>JADJMH010000040.1:0-187500 GCA_016709675.1 Candidatus Accumulibacter proximus | reverse complement strand
GTGAATACGTTCCCGGGTCTTGTACACACCGCCCGTCACACCATGGGAGCGGGTTCTGCCAGAAGTAGTTAGCCTAACCGCAAGGAGGGCGATTACCACGGCAGGGTTCGTGACTGGGGTGAAGTCGTAACAAGGTAGCCGTAGGGGAACCTGCGGCTGGATCACCTCCTTTCTAGAGAAGAACTGGATTGAGAACTCACAACCTATCGGTTGTCACAGGCTGCACATGCGGAGGGTCTGTAGCTCAGTCGGTTAGAGCATCGTCTTGATAAGGCGAGGGTCGTTGGTTCGATTCCAACCAGACCCACCAGTGTATCGACGGCGGGCCACTGTGCGCGGAGGCAACGATAAGATTTTTTCGGTGACGAGTCGGGAGGGTCGTCGCCGAAGCGGGGGATTAGCTCAGCTGGGAGAGCACCTGCTTTGCAAGCAGGGGGTCGTCGGTTCGATCCCGTCATCCTCCACCAACCGTCAAACGTGAGCTGTCAGGCCTGTGGGGTCGTTGACCCTGCAGGCCTGACTCCTTACCGGGTCTGTGCTCTTTAACAAAATGGAAGAAGGTTGTATTGCTGATATCCCGGAGGATTGGGGATTAGCGATACGGTTGTGATTGCATCGAACCCCCTTATGCAGGGGGGCACGAAATGAGTTGCCTGTAGCCGGTCTCGCAAGAGAGCTTAAGGTTATAGGATCAAGCGAATAAGTGCATGTGGTGGATGCCTTGGCGATTACAGGCGAAGAAGGACGTACAAGCCTGCGAAAAGCTCTGGGGAGCTGGCAATGAAGCTTTGATCCAGAGATATCCGAATGGGGAAACCCACTCCGCAAGGAGTATCCCACGCTGAATACATAGGCGTGAGGAAGCGAACCCGGCGAACTGAAACATCTAAGTAGCCGGAGGAAAAGAAATCAACCGAGATTCCCAAAGTAGTGGCGAGCGAAATGGGAACAGCCTGCAAGTGATAGCGATTGCGTTAGCGGAAGCCTCTGGAAAGTGGCGCCGTAGTGGGTGACAGCCCCGTACGCGAAAACCCGATCGTGGTACCAAGCTTGCGACAAGTAGGGCGGGGCACGAGAAATCCTGTCTGAACATGGGGGGCCCATCCTCCAAGGCTAAATACTCGTAATCGACCGATAGTGAACCAGTACCGTGAGGGAAAGGCGAAAAGAACCCCGGGAGGGGAGTGAAATAGATCCTGAAACCGCATGCATACAAACAGTGGGAGCCCCTTCGTGGGGTGACTGCGTACCTTTTGTATAATGGGTCAGCGACTTACGTTCAGTAGCGAGCTTAACCGAATAGGGGAGGCGTAGGGAAACCGAGTCTGATAAGGGCGATTAGTTGCTGGGCGTAGACCCGAAACCAAGTGATCTATCCATGGCCAGGATGAAGGTGCGGTAACACGCACTGGAGGTCCGAACCCACTAATGTTGAAAAATTAGGGGATGAGCTGTGGATAGGGGTGAAAGGCTAAACAAACTTGGAAATAGCTGGTTCTCTCCGAAAACTATTTAGGTAGTGCCTCAAGTATCACCGACGGGGGTAAAGCACTGTTATGGCTAGGGGGTCATCGCGACTTACCAAACCATTGCAAACTCAGAATACCGTTGAGTGCGAGCTTGGGAGACAGACATCGGGTGCTAACGTCCGGTGTCAAGAGGGAAACAACCCAGACCGCCGATTAAGGTCCCGAAGACATAGTTAAGTGGGAAACGAGGTGGGAAGGCTTAGACAGCCAGGAGGTTGGCTTAGAAGCAGCCATCCTTTAAAGAAAGCGTAATAGCTCACTGGTCGAGTCGTCCTGCGCGGAAGATGTAACGGGGCTCAAACTATGCACCGAAATCGCGGATATCCGTAAGGATATGGTAGGAGAGCGTTCTGTAAGCCGATGAAGGTGTCTTGAGAAGGATGCTGGAGGTATCAGAAGTGCGAATGCTGACATGAGTAGCGATAAAGGGAGTGAAAAGCTCCCTCGCCGAAAGCCCAAGGTTTCCTGCGCAACGTTCATCGGCGCAGGGTGAGTCGGCCCCTAAGGCGAGGCTGAAAAGCGTAGTCGATGGGAAACAGGTCAATATTCCTGTACCTCTTTGTAATGCGATGGGGGGACGGAGAAGGTTAGGTCAGCCGGGTGTTGGACGTCCCGGTTCAAGCGTGTAGGCAGACCTCTTAGGCAAATCCGGGGGATCAATGCTGAGGCGTGATAACGAGTGGTCATGTACCGCGAAGTGATTGATACCATGCTTCCAAGAAAAGCCTCTAAGCTTCAGTTACAAGGAGACCGTACCGCAAACCGACACAGGTGGGCAGGATGAAAATTCTAAGGCGCTTGAGAGAACTCAGGAGAAGGAACTCGGCAAATTTGCACCGTAACTTCGGGAAAAGGTGCGCCCTGATAGGTTGTAGCCCCTCGCGGGTGAAGGCTGAAAGGGTTGCAGTGAAATGGTGGCTGCGACTGTTTAATAAAAACACAGCACTCTGCAAACACGAAAGTGGACGTATAGGGTGTGACGCCTGCCCGGTGCCGGAAGGTTAAGTGATGGGGTGCAAGCTCTTGATCGAAGCCCCGGTAAACGGCGGCCGTAACTATAACGGTCCTAAGGTAGCGAAATTCCTTGTCGGGTAAGTTCCGACCTGCACGAATGGCGTAACGATGGCCACACTGTCTCCTCCTGAGACTCAGCGAAGTTGAAGTGGTTGTGAAGATGCAATCTCCCCGCGGTTAGACGGAAAGACCCCATGAACCTTTACTGTAGCTTTGCATTGGACTTTGAACCGACTTGTGTAGGATAGGTGGGAGGCTGCGAAGCCGGGACGCTAGTTCTGGTGGAGCCAACCTTGAAATACCACCCTGGTTTGTTTGAGGTTCTAACCACGGCCCGTGAATCCGGGTCTGGGACCGTGCATGGTAGGCAGTTTGACTGGGGCGGTCTCCTCCTAAAGTGTAACGGAGGAGTACGAAGGTACGCTAGGTACGGTCGGACATCGTGCTAATAGTGCAATGGCAAAAGCGTGCTTGACTGCGAGACCCACACGTCGAGCAGGTACGAAAGTAGGTCATAGTGATCCGGTGGTTCTGTATGGAAGGGCCATCGCTCAACGGATAAAAGGTACTCTGGGGATAACAGGCTAATACCGCCCAAGAGTTCATATCGACGGCGGTGTTTGGCACCTCGATGTCGGCTCATCACATCCTGGGGCTGTAGTCGGTCCCAAGGGTATGGCTGTTCGCCATTTAAAGTGGTACGTGAGCTGGGTTTAAAACGTCGTGAGACAGTTTGGTCCCTATCTGCCGTGGGCGCTGGAAATTTGAAGGGGGCTGCTCCTAGTACGAGAGGACCGGAGTGGACGAACCTCTGGTGTACCGGTTATGACGCCAGTCGTATTGCCGGGTAGCTAAGTTCGGAAGAGATAAACGCTGAAAGCATCTAAGCGTGAAACTCGCCTTAAGATGAGATTTCCCTGGGGACTTGATCCCCCTGAAGGGTCGTGGTAGACCACCACGTTGATAGGCTGGGTGTGGAAGCGCAGCAATGCGTTAAGCTAACCAGTACTAATTGCCCGTGAGGCTTGATCCTATAACCTTAAGCAGCAACTCAAAACACGCATCACAACCCCTTCTTCCCATTTTGCGCACCACGCTCACCGCGTCGTGCGAACCCGTTATGCTTGGCGGCCATAGCCCTTTGGACCCACCCCTTCCCATCCCGAACAGGACCGTGAAACGAAGGTACGCCGATGATAGTGCATACTTCATGTGTGAAAGTAGGTCACCGCCAGGCTCCCCAAAATACAAAGCCCTCCCCGCTCAACAGCGCCGAGGGCTTTGCCTGGGGGAAGAAAGGGTGTGTGTTTGGGAGACATTGTCTTGTGCGTGTGGGGGGGGGGGGGGTGGGGGGGGCCCGCGGCGGGGCGCCGCCGGGCGGGGGTGCTTTTGGTGTCTGGAGGCCGCGTTGGAGCGGGTGGCCGGGGGGGTGGGTCGGGGGGGTTGTTGTGGGGCGGTTGTGGCCGCCCCGGCTACGCGGCCGTCTGTGGAGGCCGGACGGGGCATGCGGAGGTTGTGCGGATCACTTTCGACTCAGAGCAATGCAGTTATCGTGAACTTCTCGGAGTTTTCTTGGCGATTCACGATCCCACCATACGTGACCGGCAGGTCAATGATATCGGGACCCAGTATCGATCTGTGATCTTCTATCACACACCCGAGCAGGAATGGGAGGCAGTATCGCTGATGGCGGAACTCGAGAAAGCGGGATGCTGGGCGGAGCCGATTGTCACCGAACTACTTCCGGTACCCCAGTTTTTCGAAGCTGAAGCCTACCACCAGCAGTACTTCCGCCGGAACCCCACGGTGGGCTACTGTCAATTCGTCGTCAGCCCCAAACTGGCGAAGTTTCGTCAGCGTTTCTCCACGCGCTTCAAGGCGAATCGATGAACTCTCGCAAGTCGCGGATGAAGCGATCTCGTTCCCACTGGTGTGGCGAGTGATCGGTCCCTTCGTACACGTGCAGTACGGCGTTGGCGATTCGTTTCTGGACATAGTGGGCGGTTTCGCTGCGGTAGTAATTGCTGGCGCCGCCATACACGAGAAGTGCCGGGATATCGATCCTGTCTAGCGTGGCCCGATAGTCCGCCTCGGTAAGGCTTTCCCAGCAGGCGATCAGCGGCGCTGGATCCTGCTCCTTTAGCCATTGGCGCGCTTTCTCCAAGCCCCTCGATCCCTCCTGATACTTCTCTCTGGCGCGATCGTTGAGCCCCATCGCACCAAGGAGGAGAACGGATTCGGCGAAGTCGTCCTCCAGATGTCTCAGGAAGACTGCGGAACGTTCTCGGTCAAAGTCGCCGTAGATACCATTCAGCCATTCAGCATCGGTCAGCAGCTTTGGCGACTGATCGAGGAAGCAGACCTTGCGGAGTCGGTTGCAGCCATGCTCCTCGATGTACTGCCAAAGGGTCAGCGCTCCCATCGAGTGGCCGACGGCTACCAGTTTATCGAGCTTATAATGATTGATGAGATTGCGCAGGTCTTGCGCCATCCGCTGAACCGTTGGAACGGTGTCTCGCGTTAGGTGATGGCCACCGTGGCCACGCGCATCCCATCGGTAGACCCGATGGTGCGGTGTCAGTTGGTCAAGAAAGGGAGACCACTCGCGGTGGCTGGCCGTCCAGCCATGCAGCATGATGATCGGCGATCCGTCGCCCGAAACATGCACGTGGATCTTTTCTCCATCATCGGCAAAAAAATGCGTCATCGGGACTGGCGAACAGGGAAGTGAGGAATTCAGAGGGTGAGATAACCCTGACGCGAACAACTATAATCCTCGTCAGCGAAAAAGGGAACTGCGACTCTATGAACGGTACTCGATCATCGCGTCGAGAGGCCTGGAGAATGTTCTCACTCGACGAACTCGGTGGCGCCCGGTTCCAGTGCCAGCACTGCGGAATCTGCTTTCGCTTTGGCGCCTCCAATACCCGCCTCAGTTGAGATCGATGGCATGTCGTTTGAGGTCGTCCAGGCTGACGATCACCAAACAGGCCTCGTTGGTAGAATTGAGAACAACCCGCGGTGCCTTGCCCGCTTGGCAGGCTTCGCGCCAGCGTGCGGCGCAGAGGCACCAGCGATCGCCAGCCTTAAGGCCGGGAAATCCGAACCCCGGTCGCGGTGTGGACAGATCGTTTCCCCGTATCTTCGAGAATTCGAGAAAATCGTCGGTGAGCAGCACGCAAACGGTATGACTGCCAAAGTCCTCATCGCCTGTATTGCAGCAGCCGTCACGAAAAAATCCGGTCATCGGCTTCTCGCTGCATGAGCCGAGCAGGCCGCCGAGTACGTTGCGCTGGCTGCCGCCAGAATCGTCCGGTTTCATGCCATCTCGTCGATCCAGGCTTGCTGGATCGCCTCGAGGATTTTTTCGCCACAGTGCTTTGCGTCGTCGTCGAAGCCTGGCAGGGCCAGCACCCAGTTCATCAGGTCGACGAAGTTGATCTTCAGCGGGTCGACCTCGGGGTGTGCTTCGGCAAGCTCGACCGCAAGTTCGCTGATGTCGGTCCATCTCATCGTTTACCCTCCTTGATCATGTTGATGGAGTAGCGTGGGATCTCAATCACCAATGGGCTTTCATTGACCATTGCCTGGCACGACAGGCGGGAATGCGGCTCGAGCCCCCAGGCCTTGTCGAGCAGGTCGTCCTCGACTTCGTCCGAGGGTTCAAGGGAGTCATAGCCTTCACGAACGATGACGTGGCAGGTGGTACAGGCACAGGACATCTCGCAGGCATGCTCGATGGCGATGCCATTCTCGAGCAGGTTCTGACAGATCGATTCACCAGGTCTTGCTTCGATGAGGGCGCCATCCGGACACAATTCGAGGTGCGGTAAAACGATCACCTGGGTCATGCGGCTTCTCCCTTTTTTGCCACGGCAGCCTCGCTGTCCAGTTCGTTGATGTTGCGGCCGGAAAAGGCCCGGCGGATCGACTTGTCCATGCGCCGTGCGGCAAAGTCCTTCGTGTCGGCTTCGAGATCATCCATCGCCAGCATGATCTGTCGGCGGTTATCACCGGGCAGCGCAGCCTGCAGCTTGCTCACGCAATTCTCGATCCGCGACAGTTCTTCGACCGAGAGCAATTCCCCGTCGGTGTTGATTGCCGAGCGCACGGCCTCGATCAGCCGTTGCGCGTCTATCTGCGACTCCTTGAGTGCGCGCCGTAGGGCATCATCCTTGACATGCAGCATCGAGTCCTTGAGCATGCCGGCGATCTCGTCATCAGAGAGGCCATAGGAGGGCTTGACAATGACGCTCGCTTCTGCGCCGACGGTCTGCTCGCGCGCAGTGACCGCGAGCAGACCGTCGGCATCGACCTGAAAAGTAACGCGAATGCGTGCGGCACCGGCCACCATCGGTGGAATGCCGCGCAGTTCAAAGCGTGCCAGCGAACGGCAATCACTGACCAGTTCACGCTCGCCCTGGACGACATGGACGGCCAGGGCAGTCTGGCCGTCGCGAAAAGTCGTGAATTCCTGCGCTTTGGCGGTCGGGATGGTCGAATTGCGTGGAATGATTTTCTCGACCAACCCACCCATCGTTTCCAGGCCCAGCGACAGCGGGATGACGTCGAGCAGCAACCAGTCGTCACCGCCCAGGCCGTTGCCGGCGAGGAGATTGGCCTGGGTTGCCGCGCCGATGGCGACGACTTTGTCGGGGTCGAGGTTGTTGAGCGGCTCCTGCCTGAAGAAATCACCCACAGCGCGCTGGATTTGAGGCATGCGCGTCGCGCCCCCGACCATTACCACGCCCTTGACGTCTGTCACCGAAAGTCCGGCGTCGCGCAATGCTTTCTTCACCGGCTGCATGGTCTTGGCGACCAGGGTCTGGGTGATCCCGGTAAAGATTTCCGTCGTCAGGGTCAGATCGACCGCCTCGCCACTGTTGAGCCGGGCGTTGATCGGGGCAACGCCGTGAAAGGTCAGGTACTCCTTGGCTTCACGAGCGCGGGTCAGCAGCATGCGTGCATCCTCGACCGACAGCGGTTGGAGTTGGGCGGCTTCGAGCATCCAGCAGAAGATGCGATGGTCGAAATCATCACCACCGAGCGCGGAGTCGCCACCCGTCGCCAGCACTTCGAAGATGCCGCGAGAGAGTCTGAGAATCGAAATATCGAAGGTGCCGCCACCGAGGTCATAGACCGCGTATATTCCTTCCGAGGCGTTATCGAGGCCGTAGGCTATCGCGGCCGCGGTTGGCTCGTTCAGAAGGCGCAGAACCGGCAGACCGGCCAGTCGGGCAGCGTCCTTGGTCGCCTGGCGTTGGGCGTCGTCGAAGTAGGCTGGAACGGTGATCACTGCGCCAACCAGCGGTCCACCCAGCGTGGCCTCGGCACGCAGGCGCAGGACGCGCAGGATCTCGGCCGACACTTCCACCGGACTCTTCCGTCCGGCCACCGTGTTCAGGCGAAGCATTCCCGGGCCATCGTCGAAAAGGTAGGGCAGGGCCTCGCGATGGACGATGTCCTGCGGGCCGCGACCCATGAAGCGCTTGACCGAGGCGATGGTGTTGCGCGGATCGAGTGCCTGTCTGGCCTGCGCTTCGTAGCCAACTTCGCTGTGCCCATCGGGCAGGTAGCGGACTACCGATGGCAGAAGGGGACGGCCGAGTTCGTCGCTGATCACCACGGCCAGACCGCTGCGCACTGTAGCGACCAGTGAATTGGTGGTGCCGAGATCGATGCCGACCGCCAGCCGGTGTTGGTGCGGCGCAGCCGATTCGCCGGGTTCCGCGATCTGTAAGAGTGCCATGGAAAATGAGGTCCCGAAGCTGTTGTTGCTGGTGGGGTTTCTGGTGCTGCGACGGCGTCCGGTGTGAGGGTTCCCTGCCTACTCGTCAAGCGCCGCCATGGCCTCGTCAATCTCGACGAGCAGTTTTTCGAGGAACATCAATCGCCGGACGCGATCAGCTGCCCGCTCCAGATCTGGTTGATCGTCAAGCAGCCCGGCGATTTCCTCATAACGTTCCAGCAGGTCTCGCTTCAGCCTATGATGCAGATGTTCGAGCTCATGGTGTTCGCCTGCGGCGCGCGCTTCGGCTACGGCCTCGCGCCACTCCATCTGTTCGACGAGGAAGTCGACCGGCATCAAGGTGTTGCTCTCACCGCCGATGTCGTGTGCTGCGAGGTGCAGCAGGTATTTCGCCCGCGACAGCGGCTTCTTCAGCGTCTGGTAGGCCTCGTTGACCCGCGTTGCCCATTGCAGCGAGTGCCGCCGTTCGGCCTCGGTTGCACTGGCAAACCGATCCGGATGGATCTGTGACTGCAGATCCAGATAGCGTCGGTCGAGCAGGGCAGCGTCGAGCCGAAAGGCTGGGTGCAGGTCGAACAACGAGAAATGGTCAGCGTTGAACTGTTCAGCTTTGAATTCCATGTTGTTCCGTCTTCTGCCCGTCAAGCCCATCGCACGCCTCAGGTGGCCGCCGATCAGACGTTGAAGCTCTCGCCACAGCCGCAGGCGTCCTTGACGTTCGGGTTGTTGAAGCGGAAACCCTCGTTGAGACCCTCGCGCGCGTAGTCCAGTTCGGTCCCATCGAGGTAGGGCAGGCTCTTCGGGTCGATCAGCACCTTCACGCCGTGCGATTCAAACTCGATGTCGTCCGGATGTAAGACGTCGGCGAACTCGAGCTTGTAGGCCATTCCCGAGCAGCCGCTGGTGCGTACGCCGAGGCGTAGTCCGATGCCCTTGCCGCGCTTGACCATGTAATTGGCAACATGGTTGGCGGCCCGTTGAGAAAGCGTCACTGCCATGCAAAAACCTCCTGCTGTACTTGCATCCATAGCGGGGTGGGGGTGCCCATCACCCTGCAACCTGTTCGCCGTGTTTCTTCTTGTAGTCCGCCACTGCCGCCTTGATCGCATCCTCGGCGAGAATCGAGCAGTGAATCTTGACCGGCGGCAGCGCCAACTCGTCAGCGATTTGCGTATTCTTGATGTCCAGCGCCTGGTCGATGGTTCTACCCTTGACCCATTCGGTGACCAGCGAAGACGACGCTATTGCCGAGCCGCAGCCGTAGGTCTTGAACTTGGCGTCCTCAATCACGCCGCCCTTGCCGACCTTGATCTGCAGCTTCATCACGTCGCCACAGGCGGGCGCACCGACCATTCCGGTCGCCACTCCCTCTTCTTCCTTGCCGAACGAACCGACGTTGCGCGGATTCTCGTAGTGATCCAGAACCTTGATGCTGTATGCCATGATGCTTCTCCTTCAGTAATTCATCAATGTGCGGCCCACTGGACCGTACTGAGGTCAACGCCTTCCTGAACCATCTCCCAGAGTGGCGAGAGCTCGCGCAGTCGACCAATCTTGTCGTGCAAGAGCTTGATGGCGTAGTCAATTTCTTCTTCGGTGGTGAAACGGCCAAGTGTGAAGCGGATCGAGCTGTGCGCCAGTTCGTCTTCCCGCCCGAGGGCCCGCAGCACGTACGAGGGTTCGAGCGAAGCCGAGGTGCAAGCGGATCCGGATGAGACGGCAAGGTCCTTGATCGCCATCAGCAGCGATTCACCCTCGACATAGGCGAAACTGATGTTCAGATTGTGCGGTACACGCCGCTCGAGGTCGCCATTGACAAACACCTGGTCAATGTCCGAGAGCCCCGCGAGCAAGCGGTCCCGCAGCATGCGGATGCGCTCATTTTCCGCGCGCATTTCCAGGCGAGCCAGCCGAAACGCTTCCCCCATGCCGACGATCTGATGCGTTGCCAGGGTGCCGGAACGGAAACCACGTTCGTGGCCGCCGCCGTGCATCTGCGCGGTCAGGCGAACCCGCGGCTTGCGCCGGACGTACAATGCGCCGATCCCTTTCGGGCCGTAGGTCTTGTGCGCTGAAAAACTCATCAAATCGACCTTCAGCGCCGCCAGATCGATTTCCACCTTGCCCGTTGCCTGCGCTGCGTCAACGTGGAAGATGATTCCCCGCGCGCGGCAGATCTCGCCAATCTCGGCGATCGGCTGAATGACGCCAATCTCATTATTGACGAACATCACCGAGACAACGATCGTATCCGGGCGCAGCGCCGCTTTGAACACTTCGAGGTCAAGCAGTCCATCGTCGCGGACGTCAAGGTAACTGACCTCAAAACCCTGCCGCTCGAGTTCCCGGCAGGTGTCGAGCACGGCTTTGTGCTCGGTCTTCACCGTCACCACGTGCTTGCCCTTGCCGGCGTAGAACTGCGCCGCTCCCTTGATCGCCAGGTTATTGGATTCGGTTGCCCCCGAGGTCCAGACGATTTCCTTCGGGTCAGCATTGACCAGCCTGGCCACTTCTGCACGCGCCTCTTCGACTGCTGCTTCTGCTTCCCAGCCGAAAGAATGCGAGCGCGAGGCTGGATTGCCGAATTTCTCGACCAGATAGGGGATCATCTTCGTTGCCACGCGGGGATCGACCGACGTCGTCGCCGAATAATCGAGATAGATAGGCAGCTTCAGCATTGCTCTTGCTCCGGGTTGTACATGTTGTGGCAGGTTGGCATTCTGTTCTCGGGAATTCCCGGCGCTCAGACAGCCATCGCGGTCAAACGTTGCAGCCGGGTGACCGTCGCCTGTACGCTTGCCAGGAAGGCCGCAACCTGTGCTTCACTGTTGCCGCGACCGAGGCTGATGCGTACTGCGCCACGAGCCAGGTCGGGCGCGACGCCCATTGCCCGCAACACGTGCGACGGCTCAGGGTTGGCACTCGAACATGCTGCGCCGCTGGCCACGGCATAGCCGGCCCGATCGAGGTGCCCGACCAATGTTTCACCATCGATTTCGGGGATGGCAAAATAGACCGTGTTCGGCAAACGTTCGGCAACCTGGCCAAAAAGCACCGCGCCCAGCCCGAGCAGACCGCATTCGACCTGCTGGCGCAGCTGCAACAGGTGCTGCGCCAGAGCGTCCCGGCGCTGTACCGCCAACTCACAGGCCACGCCGAAGCCGACGATCGCCGCCACGTTTTCGGTGCCAGAGCGCAAGCCGCGTTCCTGTCCACCGCCGGCTATCAACGGCTCGAGATCAAGCCGCTTGTCTAGCACCAGCGCTGCAGCGCCCTTGGGACCACCGATCTTGTGTGCCGACAGCGTCAAGGCATGAACCCCGGCCGCATTCAGACGGCGAAAGTCAACCGGCAGCTTGCCGATTGCCTGCACCGCATCGGTGTGGAACCAGGCGCCAGTTGACCGGCTACGTTCGGCGAGCGACTCGACATCCTGCAGCACGCCGGTTTCGTTGTTGGCCAGCATCACCGACACGATCTTCGGCCTGGCGGTCATCACCGCTTCGAAGTTTTCGGCATCGATCCGTCCGTCGGCGTCGACGGTCAGTCTTGCGAGCGTCCAGCCGTATTTGCACAGCTGCTCGGCCGGCTTGATCACACAGGGATGTTCAATCGCGCTGACGGCCAGCAGACCAGGCTTGAGACGCCCGGCAGCACCCTTGATCAGCAGATTGTTGGCTTCGGAGCCACCGCTGGTAAACACCACCTCGCTAGCGTGAGCACCGACCGCTGCCGCCACCTGGTTGCGCGCCTCGTCAATCGCCCGCCGCGCGGCGCGGCCGTACTCGTGCCGGCTCGACGCGTTGCCGAAGTGCGCCGAGAGGTAGGGCAGCATCGCCTCGACCACCGCCGGATCGGCGGGAGTGCTGGCGTTATGGTCGAGATAGACGGGCGCGAACATGACTACGAGCCGAGGGGATTAGCCGCCAACGGCGACCGTTTTGGCGCGGGTCCGCTGCCGTGTGCGTCGCGCATCCTGCATCACGGCGACGTGGCCACCTCTTTTTTGCAGCTGCTGGTCAACCAACTCGGCCAGCGTCACCGAACTCAGGAAGTCGTACATCTTGTCGTTCAGCGTTGACCACAGCTCATGGGTCATGCAGCGTTCGTCGTCGCGGCAGTTTTCGCGCCCACCGCACTGGGTCGCATCAAGCGGTTCATCGACAGCACGAATGATGTCGGTCACCGTCATTTCGCTGGTCGGGCGTGCCAGGCAGTAGCCACCTCCCGGGCCGCGCACACTGTCGACGAGGCCGTAGCGGCGCAGCTTGCCAAACAGTTGCTCCAGGTAAGACAAAGAAATTTTCTGGCGCTCGCTGATGCCGGCGAGAGATACGGGGCCGTCGGCACAGCGCAGCGCCAGATCGATCATCGCGGTGACTGCGAAGCGTCCTTTGGTCGTTAGGCGCATGGTTTCTCCTCGGTAGTAGTTGATCAGATTAGTATACTAAAGGATGGTTCAGACATTAGTCAACTATTTTACTCAGGTATTGTGGGTCGAACTGGTCGGCGGTTATCAGTTCGCTGTCGACTTCGACGCCAGCCGCCTCGAGTTTTCCCAGCAGCCGATCAAAGCGCCGGTCAAGCTCGACGGCATGATCGAGCAGGCCATGAATCGCCTTGGCCAGAGGGTCATCCTGATCGCCACCCAGGGCGTAGGCAGAGAAGCCCAGTTGCCCTGCCATCTGCTCGCGCTTCTGCGCCAGCTCACCGTCGATGATTCGTGCAGGATTGCCCACCGCCGTCGCTTTCGCCGGTACGTTCTTGACGACCACGGCATTCGAGCCGACTTTGGCCAGCGCACCGACCGTGATTGGTCCCAGTACCTTGGCGCCGGCACCGATGACGACCCCATCTTCCAGCGTCGGATGGCGCCTGCCCTTGCTCCACGAAGTTCCGCCGAGGGTGACGCCGTGGTAGAGCGTGACATCATTACCGATCACCGCCGTCTCGCCGATTACCACACCCATCCCGTGATCGATGAACAGACGGCGTCCAACGGTTGCTCCCGGGTGGATTTCAATGCCGGTAAGAAAGCGTCCCAGGTGCGAAACGAGTCGACCGAGCCAGCGCAGGCGGTGCCTCCACAACCAATGTGCGAGGCGATGCGAGACCATCGCGTGAACGCCCGGGTAACAGGTCAGCACCTCCCAGAAGGTGCGCGCAGCAGGGTCACGGTCGAATACCGATTGAATATCTTCGCGCAGGTGGCTGAACATGAGGGGAGAATCCTTGAGCGAAAGTGCCTGAGTCCTGACGAAATTCTACAATATCCGACTATTGCGGTCCACTATTGCCAGCAGGCCCGGTGATGCCATTGCCGGTGGCCAGCTGCTTTTCGACAGCGTCGAGCAGGCCGCGCAGGATATTGATCTCGTCACGTTCGAGCTCAGCACGTCCGAACAGTCGGCGCAGCTTGGGGAGCAGTCGTCGCGGGCGCTGCGGATCGAGGAAGCCGCTGCTCACCATCACCCGCCCAAGATGGTCGTAGAAGCGCTCGATGTCCTCATAAGTTGCTGGTGGCGAGGCGAAGGGAATCGCCTTGGTGACAACCGGTGGCGCGCTGTCGAAGGCGGTCAGGCGCAACTCGTAACACAGCAGCTGCACTGCTGAAGCCAGATTCAGCGAGCTGTAGGCGGGATTTGCCGGAATGTAGACCGTACGCTGGCAGCGCTGCACCTCGGCGTTCGACAGGCCGGATGTCTCGTTGCCAAACAGCAGGGCCACTTCACCGTCGTCGGCCCTGGCCAGAATTTCGCTGGCCGCTGCCCGTGCCTGAATTGCCGGTGGCCCAAGATTGCGGTGCCGAGCGGAAACCGCGCAGGCAAAGACGGTATCGGCCAGGGCCGCATCGAGACTCGTGCAGACTTGCGCCTGGGCGAGAATTTCATCGGCACCTGCCGCCCGCGCCACCGCCTCGTCGTCCGGAAAGCGCTTGGGATTGACCAGCAGCAGACGCGAAAGGCCCATTGTCTTCATCGCGCGCGCGGCCGCCCCGATATTGCCCGGATGGCTGGTCTGCGACAGGACGACCCGGATTCGTTCGAGTGGGGAACTCGAACGATGAGACCCTGCAGGTCGGTTCATATTAGAATCGGGACTCCTCCACACCAATCGGGCGGCAACGGCCGCTCGTCGGGTTTCCCAAAATCATGCATCCAGCGCTCAACATCATCATCAAGGCAGCGCGCCGCGCCAGCCAAATCATCAATCGCGCCTCACTCGATCTCGAGCACCTGCAGGTCACCACCAAGCGCCAGAGCGACTTCGTCACCGAAGTGGACAAGGCTGCCGAGGCGGCGATCATCGACGTGTTGCGCGAGGCCTATCCGGAGTATGGCATTCTAGCAGAAGAGTCCGGCCAGACCGCCGGCAGTGCGGGTGACAGCGAGTATCAGTGGATCATTGATCCGCTTGACGGCACCACCAACTTCATCCACGGATTTCCCCAATACGCCGTCTCGATCGCGCTCGCACACCGCGGGCAGGTCACCCAATCGGTGGTCTACGACACGGTGCGCAACGAGATGTTCACCGCCAGCAAGGGCGGCGGCGCTTTTCTCAACGAGCGGCGGATTCGGGTCAGCAAGTGCATCCGGCTTGAAGATGCACTGATCGGCACCGGCTTTCCCTACCGGATCTACGATCACATCGATGCCTACCTGGCGATCTTCAAGGAGCTTGCTCGCAGGACCGCCGGCATCCGCCGGCCCGGTGCCGCCGCGCTCGATCTTGCCTACGTCGCCTGTGGTCGCTTCGACGGCTTCTGGGAGTTCGGCCTGTCGCCGTGGGATATGGCCGGCGGTGCGCTGCTGATCTCGGAGGCCGGCGGCCTGGTGGGTGACCTTGCCGGCAACGAGAGCTACCTCCAGACTGGCAATCTGGTGGCGGGTACGCCAAAGGTCTTCGCGCAGTTGCTGCAGGTGATTGACGGTCATCGCACACCAGGTTTGCTGGCCTGAATTCAGCGGTCGAGCTGCCGTGAGTCGCCAAGGGAGGGGCTCAAGAATTCGGACGGCCGGATGTGTCAGCGTTGTCCCGGGGAAATTTGCGGAAACAGCCACAACCGGCGCAAGAACATGGCGGGGGAGCCAATGTGTCAGTCGGCAAGCCGCTGCCAGCGTGTGTTAGCATCTGGCACTATGGTTCTGCATGGAGTCAAGTGACTGCCCGCGTTGAACTTGCGAGCGTCAGCAGGGGGCAAGGCATCGACACCCAGCAGTGTGGTGCAAGGCTGAACGTTCGGTTCTTGGGTGTCGCCTTGTAGGGTTCGCCGTGGATGCGGTTGCAGGGAAGCAAGGTTCGGGTTCAGGCCGCGCGTGTCCCGACCGCCGCTCGCCAGAGCGTAATCGCGATCATCAGGACGAATGCCGGATCTCGTACGGCGTGATGCGAAGGCCAAGCCGGCCGCGAGCCACGGCAGATGGGATAGGAGCAAGAGATGCCCCAGTTGAGGACTTTGTTGACCGCCATTTTGCTGCTCGCCGTGGCAGTTGCTGCAGCCAGCGAAGCTGATCAGGATGAGCTGCGGCGCCTGGACTTTGCCGTCAGTCGCATCCAGCAGGAGCAGCAGGCAGCGTATCAGCAGTTTGGCATGGTTCAGGAATTGCGCCGCTCGCTGATGCAACAGACCACCCCGCCACCGCTGCCGGCGGTGAGCGGTATCGACGGTGATTTTCCGGACTATGATGAGCAGGTGCGCCAGCGCAAGCAGCTGGAGGAGCAACTGCGGCGCTACGCGGTGGAGTTGGATCGTCTCTACGCGCGCTATCGGGAACTTGAAGAGCAGAAGCGGCCGCTACTGGACAGGATCAGCGAACTGTCGCGATCACCCTAGCAACGGACAGTTGACGGGGCGGTGGTGATCGTGATCCTGGCGGCACTATGTTCTGGCGAGGCAGTGGGTAGCTGGCAGCTGGCCGGAGAGGCGATGGTTCTTGCCGCGGTCATTGGTCCAGCACGTTCCGGCGAGGCGACGACACAGTGCTTACGGCCAGGAACTTGAGGATCATTTTGACGACTGCCTGGGGCTTCTCGTTCATCATCCTGATCGCGCTATCCGGATTGGCTTCAGCGCGGGCGATCAGGGTGTCGAGCATCAGCATGGGCGCCGACGTGCCGAGCAGTACCAGCCCGCTGACCCGCTGTGGGTAGCGGGCGGCGCACTCGAGGGTTACCAGCGAGCCCATCGAGTGTCCGACCAGGATAGCCTCGCGGACGCCAGCCACATCGAGCAGCGCCGGTACCCAGTCGGCGAGCACTTCGACGCTACGCAGCGCCGGTCCGCTGGACAGGCCGTGTGCCGGCAGGTCAGGGACCAGGACGGCGCAGCCGGCTGCGGTGAGACCGCGCGCAACCTGCTGCCACGCGTCGCGGTCATGGGTGGCACCGTGCAGCAGCAGGAGCGGCGGTCAGGGCGAGCGATCCGGGTTGAAGGGCCGGCCGCCAGACGCCAGGCGGCAGCGGTACCTGACGACGGTTAGTTTCGCGACGCGGGTGGTCGGCGGGTTTGCACGGGTTGCCGGGTCAGGCCAGGACATCCGGCTCCAGCATGTGCTCGAGCAGGACGATGCGGTCCTTGAGCAGCAGCTTGCGCTTCTTGAGGCGTCGGACCAGAAGATCATCGGGCGGCGGGTTGAGCATCAGGTGGTCGATCACCTGATTGAGGTCATGATGCTCTATCTGCAGTTCATGCAGGGTGGTGCGCGTTTCAGTGATCTGTTCTTCGGTCAGCATGGTCGGCGATATTTCCCAGGTTGTGATTCGGCTGGCCGCGCAGGGCTTGCAGCCCCGACAAGGTGAGCAAGCCGAGAGCGACGGTCAGCAAGGTGCTGCGCGCGCCAGGCAATCGGGGCTGCCAGAGCAGCAGCTGCAATTCGCGGCAGGTCGGGCACTATGGTAGGCGCGCCAACGGCAAAAAACAACGGTGGCGCGATGATTGCCGCCATCACCGCCGGCTGCACGTAAGGCAGGGCCTGTCGCAGCCAGGCTGGCAGTTCGAGACGGGCAAGCAGGGCGATCGGTGCAAAGCGGATGATGAAGGTCATGATGCCGATGCCAACGATCATCGACCAGACGAACGGATCGCTGGCAGTGGCAGCCACTCTCATCTCTCCAGCGCAGCTTTTCGGTGGCCAGGCCAGGAAGAACGAATGCAGATGTTGGTGATCCGTGGTCTGCCTGCAGCGCACCACGGTCAGCGCGTAGGCCTGATTGGAGCCAAGGCGCGAACGCCGGCAACAAACTCGACGCGTCTGCTCGGGACTTGCGGCATGGGACACTTTTGCGAATAGAATAGAGGCTGAAATTGTAACCCTGAGACAGCGCCGGAAGGAGGCAGATGGTTTATCACATTATCGTTTCGTTTGGGCGGGAGAGACAGTACGAGTACAAGTTCTCCCACACCGAACTTGCTGCCGGCTCTCCCGAAGAAGCGCGCCGCTGGTTTGACAAGGAGTTCGCTGACCTCGAGTGCGAGCCCAGCAATCCGATGGGCAAGGTTCTGATCATAGACAAGATTCTCAACGTTGCCCGTTATGGTGGCGAGCAGCGCTTTGTCGAGGGCAAGGACTGGGCGACGAACTTTGCCCGCTACACGGCTTTGGCACTCGGGCGGGATACCGTTCGCATCGATGTTGCGGCGTTCAATATTGGCTACTGATCGATCCGGCATTGCGCGGCGGTGCCGATGCGGGGGCCTGCGGCGTTTCTTTTTCGACCATCACGGCTGAACAATGTGCTGTTTGCATTTTCCCTCCGGCGCCGTCAAGCCGAGGCAGAACGTCGGGAATGCGCGGGGATAGGCGATGAACCAGGCTTTCACCAGCGAGACCGCAAGCGGGGAAGATGAGGACGAGGGAGCTGACCCCTCGCTGCGTCTGCCACAAGGCACGCACAACTACATCACACCAGGCGGGCACGCACGCATTCGGGCCGAACTCGAGCACTTGCTGCGCGTTGAACGGCCGCACGTGGTCAGCGTCGTACAGTGGGCAGCATCGAATGGCGACCGTTCGGAGAATGCCGACTACCTCTATGGCAAACGGCGACTGCGCGAGATCGACCGGCGCATACGTTTCCTGACCAAGCGCCTCGATCAGGCGGAGATCGTCGATCCAGCAGTGCGCGCGAATACCGAGCAGGTGTTTTTTGGTGCGACGGTGACCATCTGTGACGAGCGGGGACTTGAAAATACTTACCAGATTGTCGGCGTCGACGAGACCGATTCTGCCCGTGGACGGATCAGTTGGGTGTCGCCGCTGGCGCGTGCGCTGCTCAGGTCACGCGCTGGCGACAGCGTGCGTTTCCAGAGCCCGGCCGGCTGGCGTGAAGTCGAAGTGTTGAGCGTAGCGTACCTGAGCATCGAACCTTGAATACCTGATGCGGTGCTGCCGCTGAGGCCGCTGCGCGTTGCCGGCAGGGCTTGAAATGGCTGCGACCGTCCCCAACTGCTGATCCATTGTCCGCAGTCGGTGGCTCCGCTGCCGCTGGGCTGTTTTTCGTCCGCTTTTTCATCAACGCTTTTCACGGAGTCTTGCATGGGTGCACAGAAGGAAACCCTCGGTTTTCAGGCAGAAGTCAAGCAACTGCTGAACTTGATGATCCATTCGCTGTACAGCAACAAGGAGATTTTTCTGCGCGAGTTGATCTCCAACGCTTCGGACGCCTGCGACAGGCTGCGCTTCGAGGCACTGAACAATGCCGCCCTCTACGGCGACGATGCCGAATTGAAGATTCGCATTTCGTTGGACAAGGAAGCCCGGACATTGAGTATCTCCGACAACGGCATCGGCCTTTCGCGCGACGAGGCGGTCGAGCACCTGGGAACGATCGCCAAGTCGGGAACGCGTGAGTTTTTTTCGGCGCTGACCGGCGATCAGGCCAAGGATGCGCATCTGATCGGCCAGTTCGGCGTCGGCTTCTATTCTTCGTACATCGTTGCCGACAAGGTGACGGTGGTTTCTCGCCGTGCAGGCGTTGAAGCTAATCAGGCGATCAGATGGGAATCCTCCGGCGAGGGCGATTTCACCATTGAGGTCATCGAGTGCGCGCAGCGCGGCACCGAGGTAACGCTCCATCTGCGCGAGGGCGAGGACGAGTTCCTCTCGAGCTGGAAGGTGCGCGAGATCATTCGCAAGTACTCTGACCATATCACGCTGCCGATCCTGATGAAGAAGGAGCAGTGGGACGAGGAGACGAAGGCGCAGGTCGTCACGGACCAGGACGAGACCGTCAACCAGGCGTCGGCGCTATGGATCCGAGCAAAATCGGAGATCACCGACGAGCAGTACCGCGAGTTTTACAAGCATGTAGCGCATGATTTCGAGGACCCGCTGGCGCATGTCCATGCCCGGGTCGAGGGCAGACAAGAGTATACGCAGTTGCTCTACATCCCGTCGCGCGCGCCGTTCGACCTCTTTGAGCGCACTGCTCGTCACGGCATCAAGCTGTATGTCCGCCGTGTCTTCATCATGGATGACGCAGAGCAACTGATGCCCCTCTATCTGCGCTTCGTGCGCGGAGTGGTCGACTCCAACGACCTGCCGCTGAACGTGTCGCGTGAAATCCTGCAGCAGTCGCGCGATATCGAGGCGATTCGTGCGGGCTGCGTAAAGAAGGTGCTGGGCCTCCTTGAAAGCCTGGCGGACAGCGAGGATGCGAGCGAGCGGGAGAAGTACGTCAAGTTCTGGAAGGAATTTGGTCGTGTTCTCAAGGAAGGCATTGGTGAAGATTTCGCCAACAAGGAGCGCATCGCCAGGCTGCTGCGCTATGCCTCGACGCATGCCGATACGCCGGACGAAAACGTTTCCCTGGCCGATTACGTAGCGCGGATGAAAGATGGCCAGGAGAAAATCTACTACGTTACCGCGGAAACCTTCACTGCCGCCAGGAACAGCCCGCACCTCGAGATCTTCCGCAAGAAGGGCATCGAAGTGCTGCTGCTTTCCGACCGCGTTGACGAGTGGGTGGCCGGTCATCTGACCGAGTTCAACGGCAAGCCGTTGCAGTCAGTTGCCAAGGGCGGGCTGGATCTAGGCAAACTCGAGGATGTGGTCGAGAAGGAAGAGGCGGAAAAGGCTGCCGATGAGTACAAGGAGCTGATTGCGAAGGTCAAGACGACGCTGGGTGACAAGGTCAAGGAAGTGCGCGTCACCCATCGCCTGACCGACTCGCCTTCGTGTCTTGTTGCCGATCAATACGACCTCGGTGGCAATCTGCAGCGAATCCTCAAGGCCGCCGGGCAGCAGGCACCGGCGAGCAAGCCGATCCTCGAAATCAACCCCAAGCACCCGGCGGTGCAGCGCCTCAAGTACGAAGAAACGCGTTTCGACGACTGGGCCAACCTGCTGCTCGAGCAGGCGACGCTGGCCGAGGGGGGGGCGCTCGACGATCCTGCCGGTTTCGTCAAGCGGATCAACGACCTGATGCTGGCGCTTTCTCTGGGTGGCGGGCGCTGAAAGGCGCTCCGCGATGACTGTTGGCGGGCCGGCGCTACTGCACGGTCTGCCGCCGATCCTTGATGTCGGCGTCAGGGTCCTGATTCTGGGCAGCTTTCCTTCGCCGGCCTCACTTGCTGCGGAGCACTACTACGCGCACCGGCAGAACCAGTTCTGGCGCCTGCTTGGGGTACTGCTCGGCGAACCGCTGCCGGCACTCGACTATGCTGGCAAGCAGCTCAGGCTGCTCAGGCATCGCATCGGCGTCTGGGATGTCTATCGCCAGTGTCGTCGGCAGGGCGCGCTCGACGCAGCGATCCAGTCACCCGCGGTCAATGACTTCCTGCGCCTGCGCGAGGAAGCGCCGCAGTTACAACGCATCTGCTTCAACGGCCAGACTGCCGGCAAGTTTGCCGTCTGGTTCCAGAAGGCAGGCTACCAGACCCTCGTCCTGCCTTCGACCAGCCCCGCCTACACGCTGGCCTTCGAACGCAAGGTCGAATTCTGGCGCGCGGCGGGGTTGGGGGAAATGGCTGCCGATTGATCGACGCGCTGTACCCGGTCTGGCCAGCGGCATTGAGCAGGCTGGCCAGTCTCCGGTATAGTGACCGCAGATCCTCCTGGAAGACTGCATATGCGCCAAGTCGCGGTCAACGCCGTTCATGAACATCGTCTGACACTCGCGGAAGTCCTCGACTGGCTCCTTGACGACGGCTTGGTTGCGGCGAGCGACGCGGATCTCCTGCTCAAGGAGAGTCGTATCAAGCGCCTCACGGCGCATCCGCTGGTGATCATCGCCGACCAGAACTGGAAATCGCAACAGGAACCTCACCGACCATTGACTCTCGAAGACCTTGGCGAGTGGCTGGACGGCAGGGTGGGACTCGAGTATCACCACATCGATCCCTTGAAGGTCGACTTCACGGCTATCACCGAAGTGATGTCGAGTGCTTACGCTACACGCTTTGGCATCCTACCGATTGAGGTCGCGGTGCGTGAACTCGTGGTGGCAACCACTGAGCCCTATCTGCGCGACTGGGAGAAGGAGATCAAGGCGATCGTCAAGAAGGAAATTCGGCGGGTGATTGCCAATCCGGTCGACGTGGCGCGCTATCTGGTCGAGTTCTATAATCTGGCGCGTTCGGTCAAGAAAGCCGCACAACTGCGTGGGCCGACCGGCAACCTGTCGTCTTTCGAACAACTGGTTGAACTCGGCAGGGCCAACCGCCAGTTCGACGCTAATGACCAACACATTGTCAATATTGTCGACTGGCTCTGGCAGTACGCTTTCGAACAGCGTGCCAGCGACATTCATATCGAGCCGAGGCGGGAAATCGGCATCGTTCGTTTTCGGATTGACGGCGTCCTGCATCAGGTCTACCAGATTCCAATGAGTGTTCTGGCGGCGATGGTCAGCCGTGTCAAAATTCTCGGCCGCATGGACGTGGTAGAAAAACGACGTCCGCAGGATGGCCGGATTAAGACACGAACAGCCGACGGTCAGGAAGCTGAACTGCGTCTGTCAACGCTGCCCACCGCTTTCGGCGAGAAGCTGGTGATGCGGATTTTCGACCCGGAAGTGCTGGTGCGTGGTTTCTCCGACCTCGGCTTCAGCGACGACGACCAGGCACGCTGGAAGACGATGTCGGAAAGGCCCAACGGCATCATCCTGGTCACCGGCCCCACCGGTTCAGGAAAGACCACGACGCTCTATTCGACGCTGAAACAACTCGCGACACCGGCGGTCAACGTGTGTACCATCGAGGACCCCATCGAGATGGTCGAGCCGGCGTTCAACCAGATGCAGGTCCAGAACGTCATCGATCTTGGTTTCGCGCAAGGGGTGCGCGCGCTGATGCGGCAGGATCCGGACATCATCATGATTGGTGAAATCCGTGACCTGGAAACCGCCGAGGTGGCCATTCAGGCAGCCCTGACCGGTCACCTCGTGCTGTCGACACTACATACCAACGATGCGCCTTCGGCGATCACGCGCATGCTTGATCTCGGTGTTCCTCCGTATCTACTCAGTGCGACAATGCTCGGCGTGATGGCGCAGCGCTTGGTGCGCATTCTCTGTCCGCACTGCAAGCAGGCGCAGCCGGCCAGCCCGGTCGAGGAGACGATGTGGGATCAACTGGTTTCGCCCTGGAAATCCAACCGCCCGTCTCGCTTCTACCGTCCGGTAGGCTGTCTCGATTGTCGCATGACAGGCTACCTCGGGCGCGTCGGATTGTACGAGATCCTGATGCTGTCGTCGGACGTCAAGTTGGCAATCAGCGAAAACCGGGACATCGCCCGGATTCGCGATCTGGCTTTTCGGGAAGGAATGAAGCCTTTGCGGATCTCGGGAGCGATGAAGGTTGCGGCGGGCATTACGACCCTGGCAGAGGTGTTCAAGGTCGCGCCGCCGGTGGAGCAGAGCTGATTGCGCGCGGGCTCTGGCAGTACCGGGATCTACGCCTGTCGCTTGGGCTCAGAAGCGGGCCGGCCCACTTCGGTCGGGGCTGAGGTGACCAGGGTACAGCAAGTTGGTCAGTGACCCTGGGCCAGATGAGCGTGGACCGCCTGTAGACCCTAAAGTAAGACGGTGTCGGTGCCGTAATCATCAATACAGAGCATTGCGTGCAGTGCATGCGGTCACTTGCCGAACGAAGGGGTCAATATCTGCCGGCGAGAAGGACGACAGTCTCCCCGATAAGGGGGCGTATTTCTATCCGGAGGTTCGACGATGAGCAGTAGCAGGATCGAGGACAGCGATCTGCTTTCGGTCTTGTTTGCCGCGGACCCGCTTGAAGTCTCGCCTTCGCCCGATGGCCCCCGGTGGAAGGTACTGCTGGTGGACGACGAGGCCGATGTCCATAGCGTTCTTCACCTGGCCCTGCAGGATGTGGTCATCGAAGGCGGTCGGCTGCTGCTGCTTGATGCTTTGTCTGCCACAGAGGCGAGGGTGGTGCTTGCGGCCAATCCCGACATTGCCTTGGTTCTTCTCGACGTGGTGATGGAATCCGATCAGGCGGGCCTTGATCTGGTGCACCACATCCGAGATGAGTTGGGTAACCATAGCGTACAGATCGTCCTGATCACCGGCCAGCCAGGCTACGCACCGCAGCGGGAAGTGATCTCCGACTACGCGATCGATGGCTACCGGCTCAAGTCGGAACTGAGTGCGAACCAGATCTTCGTACAGGTCTATTCGGCGATTCGCGGCTATCGGCTGATGCGCGAACAGGAAACCCTGCAACAGCATCTCGAGCAGAAGGTGAAGGAACTGGATGAGGCCTTGCAAGCGCTCCGCGAGAGCGAGGGCAACTTCATCCGGGCGCAGTCGGTCGCGCGCGTCGGGAGCTGGAACTACGAGCTGGCCAGCGATCGGATGCATTTGTCGGCGGAAACCTGCCGCATTCTTGGTTTGCCTGAAGGGACCATCGGCAGTTTCCAGGGGTACATGGCGCGCGTCTTCGCCGATGATCGCGAGGCGGTCGAGCAGGCATGGCAATCGTTTCTCGAGCGGGGTGGCTCCTTCGAACACGAGCACCGGATCATGGTTGGCAATGCCATTCGCTACGTTCGCCAGCGCGCTGACCTGGCCTTCGGCGCCGACGGCCGGGCGCTGCGCAGCCTGGGCACAACGCAGGACATTACCGAGCGCAGGCAGGTCGAGGAGGAGCTACGGCGGTCGAATGGCGAACTGGAGCAGTTCAGTTACGCCATTTCACATGACCTCCGCCAACCCTTGAGAATGATCTCCAGCTACCTGCAACTGCTCGGCATCAGCCTTGCCGACCAATTGGCCGCCGAGCAGCGTGAATACTTCAATTTTGCCATTGACGGCGCGAAGCGCCTCGACCGGATGCTGATTGCGCTGCTCGAGTACTCCCGGGTCGGTCGCCTGGGCGAGCCAGCGGCATGGCTTGAAAGCCGGGCGATACTGGATGAGGCGCTGCTCTTCCTGCAGCCGTCGATTGCCGAGGCGCAGGCTGTCATCAGCATCCGCGGCAAATGGCCGCGCGTTTTCGTTCGCCCCGACGAGATGCTGCGTCTCTTGCAGAACCTGATCGGCAACGCCGCCAAGTTTCGCGTTGCGGGTCGGAGACCGGAGATCACCGTTTCGAGCAGGGTGGCGGGTGGCAACTGGTGCCTGGCCGTCGCGGACAACGGTGTGGGTCTCAACCCGGGTCAGCTTGGTCGCCTGTTTCAGATGTTCCAGCGCTTGCAGAGCCGCGCCAATTTTGAGGGCACTGGCGTGGGTCTGGCACTCTGTCGCAAGATTGTCCAGCATCACGGCGGGCGAATCTGGGCCGAGTCGGCCGGCGAGGGTCAGGGCAGCCGCTTCTGCGTCTCACTGCCTTTGCCACGGAAATCCTGATGCCGCCGCGTACCAATCTGCCGACACGCGATCGCCTGGGCTGGCCGATGACGGCCGGTGGCAGGCCGATCTGGCGGCCGGCATACCTGGCCGTTGTGGTTTTCGTGCTGGCTGCGGCATTAGCGGCCGGGTTGATCTGGCGTCAGGAGCAGTATCGCGTGCACGAAGCGCGCAGCCTGGCCGCCATGGTCGCGGCCGAGCGTGCTTACGCCATCCACCTTCGCGCCGATCGTGGGCTGGTCGCTTTTCCGGATGTACTGGCTTCAGCGCGGCTGGCTGAGTTGGAGGAGCATGGCTACGCCTATGAACTGGCCCGCCTGCATCCGGACAGCCGTGAAAAGGAGGTGATCAGCGCCTCATCGGCGGCCGCACTGGTTGACCCGGTGGAAGAAGTGCTGGCAGTACCGGACGCCACCTGGACCCTGCGAGTGGCGCCAGCCGAGGGCTGGAGCGATGCCTCGGGGCTGCTGTGGAAGTCAGCCCTGGGCTTGTTCTTCTGCCTGCTCCTGGCTTGGCAGGCGGCGTGGCAGGCGAAACTGGTCGCCGCGGCAAAGGCACATGAACGGACCCTCGAATTGCGCGTTGCACAGCGCACGGCCGATCTGCAGCGCTTCGCTGAAGTGACCGCGCATCATTTGCAGGAGCCGGCACGCCGCGTTGCCAGCTACGCGGGCCGCTTGCGATCTCAACTGGCTGGACGCATCGACGATGCGGAAGTCCAGGTTTCGCTGGATTTCCTCAGCCAGCAGGCCGGCCGTCTGCAGGAGTTGCTGCGGGACGTGGAGCTTTATCTGGCGGCGGACCAGCCGCGCGGCAAGGTTGAGTCCTGCTCTGTCGAGCGGACGCTTGCCGACGTGCTGGCCCAACTTGCCGAGCCCATTGCTCGGGCTGGTGCCAGGGTCAATGTCGGCCCCCTGCCTGCCGCCCTGATCGATGCGCCACGTCTCACGGACATCCTTCGAGTGGCGATCGACAACGCACTGCGGCATGGCCGCGGCGACCAGGCGTTGCGGATCGACATCGGCGGCGAGCAGTCTGGTGCGTCGGTTCGTTATCAAATCAGCGACAACGGTCCCGGCGTCGAGGAGGTGTATCGCGGACGGGTGTTCCGGGTTTTTGAGCGGCTATCGTCGGGTGGAGAAGGGACCGGCATTGGACTCGCCATTCTCCGCCGCATTGCCGAAAGTGCAGGTGGCCACGCCTGGCTCGAAGAATCCTCTGGCGGGGGCTGCCGACTGGTGCTGGAATTACCGGCCGGAGCCCAGCCGCCAGAAGGCGGTTCGTGATCCTTCCGGTCAGTTCGGATGATCAGTGAAACGAGAAACATGAAGCAACCATCGTTCGACTTCGTGATCCTGCTGGCCGAGGACGAGCCGGCCGATGCCCACCTGTTGCGGCTGGCGCTGATTGAAAGCCGTGTCGAGGCCGACCTGGAGCATGTCGTCGACGGCCGCGAGGCGCTTGAGTATCTGCGCCAGCAAGGTCATCGCTTCGCGCATGCGAGGCGTCCGGACCTGATCCTGCTTGATCTCAACATGCCCCGCATGGATGGCAGGGAGTTTCTCGCCGCTGTCAAGGAGGATGCTGCGCTTTGCAATATTCCGGTGGTGGTACTCAGTACGTCGGAAGTCGAGCGCGACGTGGTCGCTGCCTACCGGCTCGGTGCCGCTGGCTACATCGCCAAGTCGCCTGATGTCACCGAGTTCACCGAAGAGATCCGTCAGCTGACCGCCTACTGGGCTTGCCGTGAGCGTTTGCCGGAACAAGATTAGGGAAAAACAGATGAATCAGTTCTCCCAATCCCGGATCGTCCTGATCGTCCGCGGGGCCGCCGGCGATATGCGCCAAGGAGAGCTGCTGAACCCTGGCAATCGCTTCACTGTCGAGCACTGGTTCAAACGGGTGCGCTTGCGGCACAATGACCAGTGAACCCTGAACCGATAGGGCGAGATGGAGAGTTGCACATGAACAAGGCGCTCCAGCAGCATATATCAATCCTGGTGGTTGAAGACGACCCCGGCGATCTTGGGCTGATCCAGGCGTACGTCGGCCGTACCGGTCTGCGGCGCATCGGCGATCGGGATCCAGTGGTTTCGACGACAACGCTGGTCGAGGGTGTGGCGCTAGCCGTGGCCCACCGTCCAGACGTCGTGCTCCTCGACCTGTCGCTGCCCGATTCGGCTGGACTGAGCACGGTGCAGGTCATGCGCGGAGTGGTACCCGACGTGCCGATCATCGTGCTCACCGGCCAGGACGATCATCAGCTCGCCGAGGCGGCACTGCAGGCCGGTGCGCAGGACTATCTGGTCAAGGGCCAGTTTGAGCATGATTCGCTTGGTCGGGCCATCCGGCACGCGCTGGTGCGCCAGAAGCTCGAATCGCGTTTGCGTTTATTCGAGGCGGCGCTCAATTCCGCGGCCAACGGTATCATGATTACCGACGTCAATGCGACGATCGAATGGGCCAATCCGGCGTTTACGCGAATGACCGGAATTTCGCTGGTGGAAGCCGTCGGTCGCAAGCCGAACGAGCTGCTCCACTCGGGCAAGCAGGACGCCGAGTTCTACCGGCGCATGTGGGAAACGATTCTGGATGGCCGGATATGGAGCGGCGAACTCGTCAACCGACGCCGGGATGGCAGTCTCTACGACGAGGCGCTGACCATTTCGCCGGTCACCAACAGCACTGGCAGGATTCAGCATTTTGTCGCCATCAAGCAGGACATCTCGGCACGCAAGGCGACCGAGGAACGGGTTCAGCACCTTGCCCACCATGACCAGCTGACTGATCTTCCGAATCGTGTGCTGTTGAGCGATCGTTTGTTCCAGTGTGTGGCGCAGGCGCGTCGGGACCGCGGCACACTGGCACTGCTGTTCCTCGATCTAGACCAATTCAAGCCGGTCAATGATACGCTGGGTCATGACATTGGTGATCTCCTGCTCAAGGAAGTTGCGCTTCGTTTGCAGGCCTGTGTGCCGCGCGACTCGGACACCGTTTCGCGCCTCGGGGGCGACGAGTTCGTGATTCTCCTGGCCCAGATCGACAAGGCAACCGACGCCGTGCTGGTGGCCGGAAAGATCCTTGCCGCGCTCGAGCGGCCGTTCTGCATCGGGCCCCATGTCATCGATATCTCGGCCAGCATCGGCATCGCCGTCTATCCGCAGCATGGCGAGGACGTTAACCAGCTGCTGAAGAGCGCCGACACAGCGATGTACCTGGCCAAGAAGGCGGGGCGCAACTGTTATCGATTCTTCCGGCAAGTCACTGAAGTGGCAGAGGGTCTGGCTTGATGGCGCACCGGGCAGGGGTTGCACGAGAGACACCGGCAAGGGCTGAGAGCTCCTCGCTGACGACGGGTCGCGACGATCAGCCGATGTTCTGGGCACCCTCGCTCGCCTTTCTGAGATACACCGGCTGGTCGATCGTCGTCGCTGCGGCGGGGACCCTGCTCACCATCCTGCTGGCCATACCGGAACAGCCATGGCGAGCCGCCGGTCCGGCGGTACTGATGCTGGTGGCCGTAAGCGCACTGGGGCTGATGTCGACGGGCCGGGTACGAGCGTCGCTCGCTGTACTGGTCTGGGGAACGTGGCTCACGGTGGTTGGCATTTCGACTTTCTTCGGTGGTCTGCGCGGGCTGCTGGTGATTGTCTATCCCTTGCTGATACTGACCGGTGGCTGGCTGCTTGGCGCGGCCACCGCTGTGCTTCTTGGCCTGCTGACGGTGGCGGCAATTTTCGGTTTCCTGGTCGCCGACTGGTTGGGCTTTCTGCCTCACCCGCCAACTCCCATTGTGATGTACGCGGTGGTCCAGATGGCCGGGATCGTGGTCGCCCTGCTGCTGATCACCCATCTCATCCGATCGTATCGAAGCAGGATCGATGAGGTGGATCGCTTGAGCAGTGACCTTGCTCAGCGCACCGCCGATTTGCAGGCGCGCGAAGCCGATCTGAACCGCGCGCAGGCGGTCGCCCATGTCGGCAGTGGGGTTCTCGACCTGACGACCGGCAAGATAGAGCTGTCAGCGGAGAGCTGTCGGATCTTCGGTCTTCCCGAGGGCACGACGGGCAGCATGGATGCGTTCATGGCGTTGGTTCATCCGGAAGACCGCGGTGCTCTGCAGCAAGCCAGTGAGGCGGCACTCAAGGGAGAGCCGTTCGACAAGGAATTGCGGATTGTGATCGGCAGCACGATTCGCTGGATTGCGCAGAGAGCGGAGGTCGAGTTCGACGAGGCCGGCCGGCCTTTGCGCAGCGTCGCTACCACCCAGGACATCACCGAGAGAAAGGAACTGGAAGCCACCTTGCGCGAACAGCGGGAGTTCTTCCGGCTGATTTCCGAGAGCATTGGCGAGCACATCGCGGTCCTCGACCTGCAAGGACGGCGGGTGTACAACAGCCCCTCGTATCGGCAGTTCTTCGGCGATACGAGGGATCTGCGCGGCAGCGATTCGTTTGGCGATGTGCACCCCGATGACCGCGAGCGGGTGCAGCGGGTATTCAGGGAAACGGCCGAAACCGGTATTGGCCAGAAGATCGAGTATCGCCTCGTTCGGCAGGACGGCAGCGTTCGCTACATGTCCTCGTCGGGAAAGGTGATCAAGGACAAGCAGGGTCAAGCGGTCCGCATCGTCGTCGTATCGCACGACATCAGCGACCGCAAGCAGGCGGAACAGTGGGAGCGCATTGCGGCGACGACTTTTGAGTCGCAGCAGGGCATGTTCATTACCGACGCCAGCGGGGTCATTCTGCGCGTCAACCAGGCGTTCACCGAGATTACCGGCTATAGCGCAGAGGAATGCGTCGGACGTACGCCGAAGCTGCTCAGCTCGGGTCGCCACGACGCTGCTTTCTATCAGGCGATGCGCGAGAGTCTTGCGCGCACAGGGACTTGGCAAGGCGAAATCTGGAACCGGCGCAAGAATGACGAGGTCTTCCCGGAGTGGCTGACGATCTCCGCCGTCAGGGACAGCGATGGCTGCGTCACCCACTACGTGTCGACACTGATGGACATCACTCTACGCAAGGCCGCCCAGGAAGAGATCCGGCATCTGGCCTTTTACGATCCCCTGACGGGGCTGCCGAACCGCCGTCTGCTGCATGACCGCCTGCGGGTTGCCATGGCTGCCAGCGCCCGCCGTGACCGACAGGGTGCCTTGCTGTTCATCGACCTCGATAACTTCAAGACGCTCAACGACACCCTCGGTCACGACATGGGCGATCTGCTCCTGCAACAGGTCGCCAAGCGCTTGTCGGGCTGCGTCCGGGACCGGGATACCGTCGCCCGTCTCGGCGGTGACGAGTTCGTGGTCATGCTTGAGGACCTTGGCTCGCAATCGCAGGAGGCCGCGACGCAGAGCCGGATCGTCGGCGAGAAGATTCTCGGTGTTCTCAATCGCCCCTATGACCTGGCCGGGTCCGAGTACCACAACACGCCGAGTGTCGGCATCACCCTGTTCGGTGGCCAGCAGGAGGGTATCGACGAACTGATGAAGCGGGCGGACCTGGCCATGTACGAGGCCAAGGCGACCGGTCGCAATACCTTCCGCTTCTTCGACCCGCAGATGCAGGCCGTGGTGACCGCGCGGGTTGCCCTTGAGCGAGATCTGCGCGAGGCGCTGCAAAAGCAGGAGTTCTTCCTGTGCTACCAGCCGCAGGTCGACAGCGCTGGCCGCATCGTCGGTGCCGAGGCGCTGCTCCGCTGGCAACATCGGCAGCGTGGTTTCGTTTCGCCAGCCGAGTTCATTCCTCTTGCCGAGGAAACCGGGCTCATTCTTCCTCTGGGCCTGTGGGTGCTGGAGACTGCCAGTGCGCAGGCGGCCGTCTGGGCGGCTGAGGCGGGACGAGAGGACTTCACGGTTTCGGTGAACGTCAGTGCTCGCCAACTTCTTCAGCCGAACTTCGTCGAGCAGGTGCTGGGGGTACTGGGCAACACCGGCACGAACCCGCACAACCTCAAGCTCGAACTGACCGAGAGCATGTTGCTGAACAACATCCAGGAGATCATCGACAAGATGACAGCTCTGAAAGAGCGGGGCGTCGGCTTCTCGCTCGACGATTTCGGCACCGGCTATTCGTCGCTGTCGTATCTTAAACGGCTCCCGCTCGATCAGTTGAAGATCGACCAGTCCTTCGTCAGGGATTTGCTGACCGATCCCAATGACGAGGCCATTGCACGCACCATCGTCGCCCTGGCCAGCAGCCTCGGCCTGGCGGTGATTGCCGAGGGCGTGGAGAGTATCGAACAGCGCGACGTTCTGGCGGCACAGGGCTGCCACACCTACCAGGGCTACCTGTTCAGCCGGCCGCTACCGTTGGCTGACTTCAACCTGTTTCTCCAGCGGCATTGACCACGGCTTTCCCGCATAACGAGGCAATCGCCTCGCGCCGCGGGTCTGCAGCCGACCCCCGCGCACGAGTTCATGGGGTTTTCTCGTTGTCGCGATCAGACGCCAGCGTTTCCTGCAGGCTGTCGAGGTCCGCACGGTTTTGCCGCAGAAAGAAAAAAAGGCCCCACACCAAGCCGCCACCGATGATGGCGACCAGTGCAACAGCGCCCCAGTCCAGGTTGGCCAGCGATCCAGCGTCCATCGATCTTGCCCCAGTATGTCCGACATCATTATGCCACCTGCAGCGCCAGCCAACGCGTTTCAACTTCGCCTGACTGAACAGCCTGTGGCGCTGCCAGAATCCCGAACCCGGGCGGAGTCATGGCGGAGTGACTGGACGGCACGCTTGCGCGCGATCGATCACGGTCCGGTCTCACCCAGCCGGGCGATCAGGCCTGAATGGCGACGGGTTCGGTTGGCGCAGGCGCTGACCAGGATCTCGCGGCCAGCGACCAGACAGACTCGTTTTGACGCCCGCGTGACGCCGGTGTAGAGCAGCTCGCGCGTCACGACCCGGTTGGTCTGTTCAGGGAGCAGCAAGAGCACCGACTCGAATTCGGAGCCCTGCGCCTTATGTACGGTCATGGCAAAGGCGGTGTCGTGCTCCGGCAGACGGATCGGCGCCACCGGCCGGAAACCGGCTTCCTGCCCGGGGAACCAGACCATCAGCTCACCGGCATCGTTCGGCAGACAGATTCCGATGTCGCCGTTGAACAACTTCAGAACGTAATCATTCCTGAGGACCATCACCGGCCGCCCGAGGTACCACGGCGAACCGGTGAAGGTGGCGTGAGTGTCGCCGACCCATTGCTGGACGTGCTGGCTGACGAGCGCGTTGATGGCATGGACGCCACGCGCTGTCTCGCGCTGTGCACAGAGGACGCGAAAGCGATCAAAGGCGGCAAACACCTGGCGGCGGCGCGTTGTCGGGTCAGGGTGCGCGTACGTGAGGGCTTCCCGATAGGGCTGATAGCCGTCGCGAATCGCCTGCCGCGTCGCAGCCTCGAGGTCGGCGCTGCCGTCAGGCAGCCAGCCGACCGACAAATCCGTGGTGCCGGCCAGCCAGTCGCAGGCCTCGGCGCCGCGGCCAGCATTGATGTCGGCAGCCAGACGGCCGATCCCGGAGGTGCTGGCGAAACGGTGGCTCTCGGAGAACCAGACGACGCAGTCGGCGAGCGGGGTCGGCGTGATCGCCGGCGGTGGCCGGATGCGCGCCGCCGGCGTCGAGGTGAGGGCGGCAAGTTCGGTGATGCACGCGGCGGTCAGCGTCGGGTCGGCTGAGATCTCGGAAAACACCGCCCCGGCCTCGACTGCCGAGAGCTGGTCCTTGTCGCCGAGGAGGACCAGGCGGGCGTCTGGCGGAACGGCTTCGCACAGTCTGCAGGCCAGAGCCAGGTCGAGCATCGACGCTTCATCGACGAACAGTGCATCGATTGGCAGCGGGTTGCCCGCGTGGTGACGGAAACGGCCAGGTTCCGGCGTGACGCCGAGCAGTCGATGCAGTGTATGCGCTTCGCGCGGCAGCAGCGCCTGCAGTTCGAGTGGCAGGTCGCCAGCGCGTCTGCGCAGTGCATCCAGCATGCGCGCGGCAGCCTTGCCGGTCGGTGCCGCCAGGGCGACTCGCAGCTTGGGATTCTCGGCCAGCAGACAGGCGAGCAAGGCGACGACGGTGGTCGTCTTGCCGGTGCCCGGGCCGCCGCTGATGATCGTCAGCCTGCCCCGCCAGGCGAGGGCGGCGGCCAGTTTCTGCCAGTCCGGCCGATCGCCGAGCCGCTGTCGGTTGTCGGCGAACAGCCGGTCGAGTCGATGGCGTAGCTCGTCGGCCGGCGGCGATCCGCGACGTGCAGCGCGCTGCCGAAGGCTCGCCGCCAGGCGGCGCTCGTAAGCAAAGTAGCGGTGCAAGTAGAGACGTCCGTCGCGGTCGAGGATCAGTGGCCGGATTGAGGGCAACGTCGGCGTCTCGCCGGCCGCCGTGACCATTCGGCTGGCCAGCAGGCACTGCGACAGCTGGCTAGCCGAGTGATCTGGGAAGAACTCGACGAGGTCCGCCAGTTGTGCACAGACGTGCCCGGCCTGCGTCGACAGACTGACTTGACGGCCGGCCGCAGCGAGTACGGCCGGAGCCTCGGGCGGCGCACCCGCCTGTTCGGCCCATTGCAGCAGGTGGCTTGCGAAACCCTCTGCGAGATCGTTGCAGGCAGGCTGCTCTGACGAAAGTGGGGTGCCGGAACTCATGCGCTGGTCGCCAGCGAAGCACCCGACAGCAGAGCGTCGAGAGAGTCGATGGTCTCTTTCTGTGGGCGATGGTGATACACGCCGCAGGCGATCCGCTCACCTTCCGGGGCCACTTCGTGCCAACCTGGGCGCACGCCGCGCACAAACAGGTAGTGGACACCGCCGAAATGACTGTCGTAATCGTAGTCGGTGATCCGACGGCGCAGATAACGGTGCAGCGCGACGCTGTAGATCAGGTACTGGAGGTGGTAACCGTGTGCCGCCATCGCCGCCACCAGTCGTTGCTGGCCATAGTCAGCGGCGGTGAAGCCGAGATGGTTCGATTTCCAGTCGAGGATATGGAAGCGATTGGCGTAGCAGAACACCAGGTCAATGAAGCCCTTCAGGTAACCGTCTAACGGGGCAAAGCCAAGTCTCGGCTGGGTGTAGCCGTGCGCCGTCAGCCAACCATTGAGTAACGGTGCGGTGAGCCCTGTGGTGGGCAGGTTGAAGCCGAGTTCGACGAGACGTTGCCGGTGCGCCACCGATGAAAGGACGATGTCGCCGGGTAGGCTGGTCGCGAGGACGTCGTCAAGCAGTCGGCGCAGCATGTGCGCCAGGCGACGGCCGGATTCCGCATCCGGCAGTCCCCGCAGCGACAGGGGATGGCTGGCCAGCACCTCGTCGATGATGTCTGGCCAGCGCTTCGAATCGCTGAAGTCGACCCGCTCGAAGAGCGCATGTACGCAATCGCCGGCCGCCGGTCCGCGCGGGAAATGGAGGACGTCGTCCGGCGTGATTTCCGCCGCCGTTGCGCCACCGACGGCGGGCAGGACAGTGAGCGTGCGGCCGTCGTGGTCGCTGGCTGAAGCTTCGCTCTCGGCGGCGTGCTGCAGGCTGCTGAAGCTGCCGATTCGCCAGCCGGCAGCGATGCTTGCGGGCGGGGCGAGCGCAGCCAGGCTCGCTGGCGACAAGCCGGCGCCGGCGAGTGGCGTCGGCGCTTCACGCGGCAGGTCGCGCAGCGACAACGACATTCCTGCCGTTCTTGCCAGTGCCTGCCAGGCCTCTTCGATTTCCCCGGGCGATCGCTGGTGCGCCAGCCAGTCGGCGTAGCGCATCTCCTTGCCGGCGACCAGCCAGTTGAGCAGGCTGCGATTGCCCTGGGCCATCGACGGCCGGCCGAAGGACCGCGTCGCATAGCAACCCGCGACCAGGTAGCAGCGGTACGCCGCTCGGGTCAGCGCGACGTAGAGCAGGCGCATGAATTCGGCGTCCTTCTCCTCGCGTCGACGCCTCGTGATCTCGTCCGCCTCGACCGGATCCAGGTCGCAGCGGAAGTCGATCACCGGCAGCCCGTCATCGTCGTGATACTCCTCGCCCTCGAACTCGCCAAAGTTCGACTGGTGTCCATCCCAGAGGAACGGGCAGAAGACGATGCCGTATTCGAGGCCTTTCGATTTGTGGATGGTAACGATCTGCACCAGGTTGCGGTCGGACTCGAGGCGCAATTGGGCCACCTCATCGGCGCCGCCCTCGCGGCGCTGGCTGGCGAGCCAGCGCAGCAGCGCGTCCGGTGCCGGCTGGTCGGCGCTGGTCTGTTGCAGCAGTTCGCCGAGGTGCAGCAGGTTGGTCAGACGCCGTTCGCCGTCGCTGCGCGCGAGCAGACGGAGGGCGACTGCTTCGCCCGCCATCCAGGCGCGCAGCATGACCCCGAAGCCGCGGCGCAGCCAGGTCTCGCGGTAGCTGCCGAAACGCGCCATGGTCTGCAGGAGCCCCATTTCGTCGGCAGCCAGCGCAGCGACGCCGGTAGCATCGACGCCCATCAACTCGGTGGCCAGGGCACTGTAAAGGAGCGCGGGGCGCGATGGTTCGCGAATCGCCAGCAGCACTCGTTCCAGATCCTCGGCGTCGGTTGTGAGGAAGATGCTTTGCTGCGATAGCTCGACGCTGCCGATACCGAGCTGCAGCAGCGCGTCCCTCAGCAGTCGTCCCTGGGCGTGGCTCCTGACCAGGATGGCGATGTCGCCAGGCGCCAGGGCGCGCTCCCCGAGCGTGATGCGACCGACCTGCGCCGCGCGCAGCAGGCGCGCCACTTCGCCGGCGGTGGCCTGCAGCACCTGTTGTTTCGCTTCGGCGCGCAACAGATGCTGGCCGCCGGGAGCGGGCAGTCGCCAGACGTGGAGCGCCGCTGGCGCTTTCTCGCTGAGGTCGGTCAACGCCGGGCGCGGCTTGTCGCCAGCGGTCACCGGCTGGTAGTTCAGGCCAGCGAGAATGAAGCCAGCGGGATTGGCGGCGAAGAGTGCGTTGCTGGCGGCGATCAGCTCAGGCGTCGAGCGCTGGTTGTGGCGCAGCGTGTAGGGCGCGCCGGCCTCGCGGCGGGCGGCCAGGTAGGTGTGCAGGTCGGCGTTGCGAAAGCTGTAGATCGCCTGCTTCGGATCGCCAATGAGGAACAGTGGGCCCGCGGCCTGCGCATCGCCGGCGGCGTAGATGCGGCTGAAGATCGCGTACTGCAGTGGATCGGTGTCCTGGAATTCGTCGATCAGTGCGACCGGATAGCGGCTGCGCAAGGATTCGGCGAGCCACGGGAAGTCGCCGGAAGCAAGCGCTGCATCGACGTTCTGGAGCATATCGTCGAAGGATTGCACGCGCTGCCGGCGCTTCTGCCGGCGCAGCGCGGCGCCGGCCTCGTCGAGCATCCGGCGCAGCAGGCACAGGCGGGCAAAATGCAGCGCCTGCATCACCGACGCGTGCTGCGCCAGCAGATCGTCGGCGGCGGCGAAAAAGGGATGCGCGGGAGGCTCCTGGTTCTTCTTTTTCCTGGCGGCGATGAAGTCCGCCGTGAAGAGACGCGCCTTGCTTGCTTCCGGATCGGGAGCGCGGAACAGGTCGCCGCCGACAAACCACTCGGTCCAGGCGCGGGCCCCGGCGCGCACGCTGGCTTCCTTGTACGAACTGGCGTTGAGAGCGGCGAGCCCGGCCAGCAGCGCGTCGGTTGGTTTGGCGCCATCCCCGCCCCAGAGTTGGCCGGCATGCTCGAAGGCAGCGGCCAGGCCAGGCGTGTCGACCGCAGCCGCTTGGGCCTCCAGTTCTTCCGGCCAGATGACGCGCGAGCGGGATCTGGCCATCTGGCGGCCGAGCAGACCCGCCCAGCTTGCGGGCGAATCCCCGCGTTGCGCCAGGTGATCGGCGAGAGCCGGTGAGATCGCTCCGCTGGCGACGTGGCGCCGCCAGAAGTCGCTGACTGCCTCGAGGCGCAGCGGCCGGTCGTCATGCAGCACTTCGAGGCTGAACGGTAAACCGGCGGCAAACGGCGTGTCCGACAGCGCACGCTGGCAGAAACCGTGAATCGTGAACACGGACGCTTCGTCGAAGGCGTGCAGCGCCGCTTCGAGGCGCATGCGCATCTGCGGGCGGTCGACACCGGCGTTTTTCTCGACGGCCGCGACGAGGCGGGCGACGAAAGGGTCGGCACTGCTGGCGTCGCGCTGCAGATACGCAAGGACATCGACCAGGCGGCTGCGGATGCGCTCGCGCAGCTCGGCGGTCGCCGCGTTGGTGAAGGTGACGACCAGGATCTGTGGTGCGTCTAGGCCTTTTTCGAGCAGCAAGCGCAGGTAGAGGCCGCAGAGGTTCCAGGTCTTGCCGGTGCCCGCAGACGCTTCGATCAGGCGCAGCCCGTCGAGCGGGCAGGTGAAGACGTCGAGGTCGATCGCAGTGGCCGTGTGGGCTATGCTCATCGGCGCGAATCCTCGAGATGGTCGAGCAGCGGGGCGAAGACGGTGCGCGCGCACTGCTCGAAGTCGCCGTCGAGTGGCTCGGCGACCCCTCTGAGTGCCAGGCGGTAGGCGGCATCAGCGCTCTCTCCCCAAGCCGCGTTGCGGCTGTGGGTCCAGCGCCGGCGTGCTGCCGCCGGGCCGTCAGTAATGTAGGCCCACGCGCTTTTCGGGAAGAAATGCAGCGGTGCCGACAGTCCGCTGCGGTAAAGACGAAGCAACTCGCCCAGGTGGGCGCGGGCGACGCTCGACTCGCACGCCCGCAGGCGGTAGCTGCCGTCGCGCGAGTGCCAGGTGGTCTGCAGACTGACATCCGTTGGTGCCGCTGCGCAGAGGAACAGGTGATTGATCCAGCCGGCCACGTAGTCGGCCGGGCGCACCTCGTCGTAGCGATAGCGCACGAGTCCTGCCGGGCGCAGGTCGCCGAGCGCTCCGGCGAGCTGCCACATCTCGCCCTCCAGCGGGTAGCCGAACTGCGCGTGCACCGCCGGCAGCGGGGCCTCCGCGAGTTGCGGCGCGAGTTCCGTCGCAAAGCGGCGCATGCGCGCGACTTCCCCAATGATCAGCCGCTCGCCAAGCGGCCCGGGTGGGAACTCGTTGCCGGCCTTTGCCAGCGTCAGCACCTCGTCATCGTCGCTGCCGGCAAGCACCACCGGCAGAAGGCGCCGGGAGAGTGCCTGCAGGCCCCGGTAGTCCGGAAGAAAAGGTTCCTCGTCCGACAACTCCTCCTCGGCAACGGCGAGCGCCATGTTGAGCCGTTTGACGAGCAGCGTCCGACAGGGGTTGCTGAAAAACCCCAGTAACTGTTCGAGGCCAACCTGTCGCCACTCGAGCGGTGGCGGTTCGAGCCTGCCGGCAAAGAAGGGGAGGGCAGCTTCGCTTTCCGGTGCATCAAGCTCATCGTCGTCCGCATCCTGCGCGGGGCGTGGTCCAGCGGCGAGCGCGGCGGTAGCGCCAAGTCCCTGCCGCAGCGCCTCGCAGTACTCGGCGTTGAAGCTGCGCCGGCGACGATCGCCGCCGGCGACGAAATACTCGGCAGAGAACGCCTGCAGCGGGTGTTCGACGGTCAGCCGTCGGCGAGCGGCGTCGAGGCTCGCGGGGTCGGACGGGTTCCTTGCGCAGGCAGCGGCGACGTAGTCGAGCAGTTCAGCGAGGAGGACCGACGGCGGCACAACGCTGTTGTCGCGGATGCTGCGACCGCTGTAGCTCAGATAGAGGCGCTGCCGGGCAGCGAGGACGAGGTCGAGGAACAGGTTGCGCTCGTCCAGGCGCCGCTGCCGGTCGCCGGGCTGCGGCCGCAGCGCCATCAGGTCGAACTCGGCTGGTCGGTTGGCGCTCGGGAAGGCGCCGTCGGTCATGCCGAGCAGACAGACGACGCGGTAGGGCAGGGCGCGCAGGCTGGCCAGCGAAGAAAAGGTGAGCACGCCGCCGGGCACGCCGCCTCGCCCCGGATCGTCGAGCAGCGTGCGCAGCGCGCTGTGCACCACCGCCAGCGGCAGCGGCGAGCGGGCGCCGCCGCGCAGCATGTTGGCGTGCAGTTCGTTGATCGTCGCGCGCATGCTGCGCAGATCGTCGACGAGGTCGTTGTCGGCGCGGGTGAAGGAGCTCAGCGCCTCGTTCAGCGAGTGCTGCCAGGCGCTGGCGTCGCGCGCTTGCGACCAGTCGTCGCGCAGGGCTGCGAGCGCGTGCAGGAAACGCCACCAGCGGCCGAGCGTTGCCGCATCGTCGCCTTCGGGATTGGCGGCGGCAATCCGTCCGGCGACGACCGTATTGCGCGCAGCAGCTTCGTCACCAAGCGCGTAGGCAAGGAACAACCGGTGCAGCCCATCGGCAAAGCTGTGCCGTTCGGTGGCCGGCAGATCGAGGCGGCTGCGGCTGCTCGCGTCGAGGCCCCAGCGGATACCGGCGTCGCGAATCCAGTCATGGATGCGGTCCAGGTCATCGGCTTCCATAGCGAACCTCGCCGCCACCGGGGGCTGTTGCAGCAGGTCGAAGACGACGCTGGCCGCGAAGCGGCTGCCACACAGCGCGAGCAGGCTGTCCAGGACGCGGGCGATCGGATTGACGCGGGTCTGCGGCAGGCCGGTGATGGTGTACGGGATCCGGCGTGGCGCCGGTGCCGTGCCGAACACCGCGTCGATCAGCGGCGCCGCAGCTGGCAGGTCGGGCAGCAGCACGACGATCTGCGACGGCGTCGGCGGTTCGCCGGCAGCGAACTGCGCCAGCAACTGGTCGTGCAGTACTTCGAGCTCTCTGGTTAGCGAATGGCAGACATGAACCTCGATGCTGCGGTCGTCACTCGCCAGTTCGATGCTGCCGGGTGCGAGTTCGCGAAGGTCGAGGATCGCGTTCTGCAGCCGCGCCAGCAGGTGCTCGCCGCCCGCCGGCAGGAAGACGCTGTCTTCCTCGGTGATGCTGTCGTCGTCGGCGAACAGGAGATCGATATGCGCCTGCGTCTGCTTTCCCCAGGCGGCGAGCAGGGCGTTGCCAACCTCTTGATGACTGTCCTGTTTGCGTGCCGCGAGGTAGCTCAGGCGCTTTTCGTCGACGACGTCAAACCAGTACTCGCGGCAAGGGTTGAGGGCAAAGATCCGGATGTCGATCCAGCGCGACAACTGACGCAGGATGTCGAGGTAGAGCGGCGGCAAGGTGTTCGGGCAGAAGACGCTGGCGCTGGTGGGCAGGCCCGCCTGCGCCGGCGCGTCGGCGCCGAGTTGTTTGATCCGCCGGAAAAAGGCGACCGCCGGGTGCTGGCGCGGAGTGCCAAGTTCGGCCGTGATACACCGCCAGAGCGCCGACTGCCAAGCCTCGTCTTCGGCGCGTCCGGCATCGAGCCCAGGAATGCCGGCGCGCTTGCCGTCCGACCAGGCCGCCAGCCAGTGTGGGCGGTACGTGATGTAGTGTTCGATCAAGGTCGCGCATCGCTGCGCCAGTTCGAGGCACATCACCGGGTCGGCGTCGCGCAGGTAGCGCGCCAGGCGCGGATGACCGTCGGTGAAGCGGCGATCGCCAAGGCGCTCGAACACTCGCCACGCCAGCAGCGCCGGCGAGAAGGGCGATTCCTCCTGGATGTCCACCAGTTGGCCGATCTGCTTCCATAGCCACTGCGCGAGGTAGGAGAAGTCGATGTTGGCGCAGATTCCCTGGTGATCGGCGCAAGTGAGTTCGACGCGGCGCCGCAAGGCAGTGCTCGGGATGATCACCTGTTGCGCCGTCAACGGCGAACAGGCTTCCTCGGCCAGACGCTCGAGCAGGCTCTCGAGCAGGAATTCGAAGCGGTTGGACAGGGTCAGCCGAAGCATGGTGAGCGAGCGGGTCGGAGGGCAGGGGCTGATTATCGCATCCGGGGGCGCCGACGCCGCTTCTCCCAGGTGACGAAGGCAGCCAAGTGTGGGACCACAGCGCCAGTTTCACGGTTGTCGTTTGTCGGGCATTTCGGCATTTCGGGGACGGGTATTTCGGGGACGAGTATTTCGGCGGGGCATTCTGCAATCGTGACGGATGCGACGCATGACGGCCAGTAATCAGCGATTGACGGGTGCACCCGGCGTCAGCCATACTCCGGTAAAGCCCATTGGATTTCCTATCCTTCGACCAGAAACGGAGGAATCGCGCATGGCAAGCAAGGCGGTCTGCATCGGCATCAACAACGATCACGGCACCGAGATTGACTTGGCCGGCTGCGTCGATGACGCGCATGACTGGTCCGCCGTGCTGGCCGAGCGGGGCCTCGCGGTGCGGAAGCTCCCCGATGCGCAGGCCGGCAAGGCCGCGATCCGCTGCCTGATCACCGGTGCGGCCGCCGGCGATAGCCTGGTAATCACCTTCTCCGACCCCAGCACGACTGCGCCCGACGAGGGTCGCGACGAGCCCGACGGCGTCGCCGAGGGCCTGTGCCCGCAGGACATCAAGCAGGGCAATGTGCTGGTCGACGACGTGATCCACGCGCTGTTCGCGCAGCGCACGCTAGGCACTCGCCTGCCGCTGGGCTCCGACAGTCGCCCCTCCGGCACCGTCACCCGTACCGCACCCGTAGACCCCGAGGCCGACGGCGGGCAGATGAAACAACCTTGGCCCAACTTGTGCGCAACTGGCCTGCGTTGAAGGCGCGTCCAAGCCAGCTCGCTGCTTCGCAGGCCGACGCCGTCAAGAGCACCTAGCGGCGCTATCCACATTCGTCCCTCATTCGCCCAGTTCAACCCACGTTTCTTACGCAACCGGAGGCCCCCATGTCCGACCACGCCGACCAGACCCTGACCCTGAAGCTCACCGGCACCCGCATCGACAAACCCGAGTTGCCCGCGCTGCTGCGTGCCGGCGCGCTGCGCGGTACGCGCGCGGTGGCCGATCCGTTCCTGCCGGACGACTACGTGCGCGTGGTCGACGCGTTCGACCTCAGCCCGAGCGGCCGCTCGTCGGTGGCGGCCGAGCGCGATGTCGCGCTCGCGGTGAAGCCGGGCCAGGTGCTGGTGCTGGAGCTGCCTGACGGCACCACGCTGATCACCAGCGGCGCGCGGCTGGAGGAGGAACTGCAGCGCGTCGCGCCGGAAGCGGCCAGCGCCGGGGCACTGAAGCTCGACGACGTGCAGCCGCGCGGCGCAGCCTCGCGCGGGCTGCTCGATTCGCTCGGCCGGCTGGTGTCCAGGGTGTTCGTCCTCGACCGCGGCGGCGTGGCCGACGCGATCATCGACGAGGCGCTGGAGCAGGTGCGCAAGCTGGCTGGTGATGCGCTGGCCGACAAGCTGCGCGACGGCGCCGAATGGGGCATCAACTACCTGGCCACACGCGCGCTGATGTGGGCGATCGAGCGTCGGCTGCTGCGCGAGCCGGGGCTGTATCGCTGGGTCGCCGCGCAGAAGGCGGCCACTGACCTGTTCTCGATCAACGACCGCCGGTTGGTCGAGGCGGCGGGCCAGGGTCCGCTACTGGTGTTCATCCATGGTACCGGGTCGCACACGACCGGCAGCTTCGGCGATCTGCGGGCGGTCGCGAGCGAGGCGCAGCTCGACTGGGACCTGATCGAGGCGCGCTACGGCGAGCGCGTCTACGGCTTCGAGCACCGTACGTTCTCCGAGAGTCCGATCGAGAACGCGCTGCTGCTGGCGCGCACGCTGCCGGCCGGCGCGCAGATCGATCTGGTCACGCACTCGCGCGGCGGCATCGTCGGCGACCTGCTGTGTGTCGACTGGAACGACGCCGCGCTGACGCAGGAGCTGATCGACGGCTATGCACGCTTCCGCACCGAGCAAAACGAGGACGTCAAGGACCTCGACGAGGCCGACGCGCGCGACCGGCGCGACCTGCTGGCGCTGGTGACCGAACTGCGCGACAAGCGCTTCGTCGTTGGCCGCTACGTGCGGGTGGCGGCGCCGGTCAGCGGCACGCTGCTGGTGGGTTCGAACCTCGACCTGTTCCTGTCCGGGCTGCTGACGCTGTTCGGCGTGGTGACCACGCTGCAGGCGAGCCCCTATTACCTGGCGCTGAAGCGGATCGTGCTGGAGATCGCGCGCAACCGCGCCGACGCCAACCGGGTGCCGGGGCTGGAGGCGATGCTGCCGGGCTCGGCGGTGTCGCGCCTGCTGCGGCTGGCGCGGCCGCAGAAGGACCTGCGGCTGGGCGTGATCGCCGGCGACATCGAGGGCTCGTCGCGCTTCAAGCGGCTGGTCGAGTTCCTGGCCGACTGGGCGATCTACGAGCGCAACGACAACGACCTGGTGGTCGACACCGCTTCGATGGCCACCGGCGTCGCGCGCCCGGACAACGCGCGGCGGCTGTTCGTGCAGGGGCCGAAGGTCGACCACTTCAGCTACTTCGGCAACGCCGACTCGCGCGGCGCGCTGGCCGGCTGGCTGACCGCGGCCGATCCGGCCGCCGTGCCGGGCTTCGATCCGCTGCCGCGCGGCTTCGCGGAACCGCACGGCACGGCCGGGCGGCGCGGCGGTGTGCGCGGCGAGGAGGGCCCGCGGTCGGTGGTGATCGTGCTGCCGGGAATCATGGGCTCGCACCTGCAGGTGGGCAGTGACCGTGTGTGGTTCGACCCGCTCGACATCGCGCGCGGTGGCCTGGAGAAGATCGCGTACAGGCCGGAGAACCTGGACAAGATGAACGCCGAGAAGTTGTTCGAGATGTTCTACGGCGACCTGTGCGAGTACCTCGAGCGGACGCACCGCGTGGTTCGCTATCCGTACGACTGGCGGCGGCCGGTACAGCACGCGGCCGAGGGCCTCGCGCGCGAACTGCGTACAGCGCTGGCCGCGACCGCGGCGGCGCCGCTGCCGGTGCGCATCCTCGCGCACAGCATGGGCGGGCTGGTCACGCGCGCGATGGCCGCGGCCGAGCCCGACCTGTGGAAGGACTTCCTCGCGCGCGACGGCAGCCGCTTCGTGATGCTGGGCACGCCGAACCAGGGCTCGCACCTGATGGTCGAGATGCTGCTCGGCAAGGGCGACACGCTGCGCAAGCTGGCGATGCTCGACACGCGCCACAGCTTCCAGCAGGTGCTCGACCTCGTCGCCGGTTTCCGCGGCGGGCTGCAACTGCTGCCGCGGCCGGGGTTCAAGGACGGTGGCACGCACATCGACGACTACCTGAAGCCGAAGGTCTGGGACGACTTTCGCGCGCAGGTGTTCGACTTCTGGTTCGGTAACGGCAAGGTCGGCGTACCGCTGGACGCCGCGTGCACCGAGGCTCGCAGCCTGTGGGAACTGCCCGATCTCCGCACGCCGCGCGTTCCCGGCGACCACCCGGAAAAGGTGATCTACGTCTGCGGCAAGGCCGACAACACGGCCTGCGGCATTACCGTCACCGGTGGCCGCGTGAAGATGCTCGGCACGCCGGAGGGCGACGGCTCGGTGTCCTGGGCGTCGGGCCGGATCGACGGCATCGGCGAGGCCTATCTGATGGACGCCGCGCACGGCGACCTGGCCGACACCGAGGAGCACTTCGAGTCGCTGGTCCAGTTGCTGGCGGATGGGACGACCGCCCACCTGCCGCGCGGCTGGCCGAGCGCGGTGGCGCGCGGCGAGGCGGCGCCGGCTACCATCGTGTACGACGCCGGCCCGGCCACGGTACCGACTGACGAGGAAGCCGCGCGCGGCCTGCTCGGCGCCTCCACCCGCCGGCGGGCGCGGCGCGCGGCCGCGCCCGCGGTGCTGAAGGTCGGCTGCACGGCGATGGACCTGCGCTACGCGGCCGACCCGATCCTGGTCGGCCACTACGAGAACGACCCGATCTCGGGGGCCGAGGCGATGATCGACCGCGACGTCGTCTGCAATGAGCTGACGATGCGCAAGCATCTCGGTCTGTACCCGGGCGCGGTCGGTACCGCCACTGTCGTGCTGGTGGACCCGAACGAGCACGAGCGGCAGCGCGGTACGCAGCGCGGCGCGCTGGTCACCGGCCTCGGCGAGTTCGGCAAGCTGACCGCGAGCTCGCTGACCGAGGCGGTACGGGCCGCGGCGCTGCGCTACCTGCTGAGCAAGGTCGAGCGCGAGGGCTACGTCTGCGTCGAGGTCGACGACGGCGTGCCGCCGCTGGAGGTCGGTCTGTGCACGCTGCTGCTGGGATTCAACTCGACCGCCAACATCGGCGTTGGCGATTCGGTGCACGCGATCGTGCGCGGCGTGCTGGAGGCAAACCGCCAGTTCGCCGACGGGCAGCGCCGCCGCCGGCGCGCGTGTATCGTGCGGCTGGAGATCGTCGAGCGTTCGCTCGACGTCGCGATCACCGCCGCCAAGGAGCTGCGCGTGGTCGCCGCACGGCTCGACGCCGAGGCACCGCAGCTCGGCATGCGCGTCGCGGCGGAGGCCGAGCTGCGCCAGAAGGAAGGCGAAGGCGCGCGTCCGCGGCTCGAGGTGCTGGCGCAGGCCGGCTACTGGCCGCAGTTGATCGTCACCGATGCCAACGCGCCACTCGACGGCGACGAGTCGCCGCCTGCTGCCGCGCCCGACCATCGCGCCAGCGCGCCCGACAAGCTGAAGTACGTGTTCCTGTCGGAGCGCGCACGCGCCGAGGCCGAGGTCGTGCAGAGCCAGCCGGGCCTGATCGAGACGCTGGTACGGCTGTCGATTCACCGTCAGAACTACGACCGCGACCTGTCGCGCACGCTGTTCCAGCTGATGGTTCCGCTCGACTTCAAGGAGGCCACCCGGCAGGCCGGTTCGCTGGCGCTGCTGGTCGATCGCCGGACTGCCAATCTGCCATGGGAGCTGCTGTGCGCCGACGAGGAGCCGTTGGTCACGAAGACCGCGCTGGTGCGGCGGCTGGTCAGCGGGCGCTGGCGGCAGCGCGTGCGCTCGACGGTCGACAAGGTCGCCTTCGTGGTTGGCAATCCGTCGACCGAGGGCTTCGCCAAGGCGTTCCCGAACAAGGCCAACAAGGGCGAGATCGATCCGCCGTCGCTGGCGGGTGCCGAGACGGAGGCGTATGCCGTGACCCGCATCCTGCGCGGCGCGGGCTACCAGCTGGTCGAGTCGATCGGCAGCGACCAGCGCGCGGTCGACATCATCAACCGGCTGTTCCAGCGGCCGTACCGCATCCTGCACATTGCCGCGCACGGCGAGTTCGACATCAAGGCTGCCGATGGCAAGGCGCGCAGCGGCGTGCTGCTGTCCGACGGCCTGATGCTCACCGCCGCCGAAGTGGGGCAGATGGAGGTGGTGCCCGACCTGGTGTTCCTCAACTGTTGCCACCTTGGCACGATCGACGGCAAGCCGGTGGTGCGCGGCGTCGAGTACAACAAGCTGGCGAGCAGCCTGTCGCGCGAGCTGATCGAGATGGGCGTGCGCGCGGTGGTGGTCGCGGGCTGGGCGGTCGACGACCGTGCTGGCCAGCACTTCGCCGAGGTCTTCTATCGTTGCCTGATCGACGAGGGCCGGCCGTTCGGCAATGCCGTACACGAGGCGCGGGTCGATACGTATCGCGCCTACCGGACGACCAATACCTGGGGCGCATTCCAGGCCTATGGCGACCCGGGGTTCCTGATCGACCCGGCGCGTTCACGCGCGGGCAGCCGCTGGGACGGCGACAAGTTCGCGGCGCCGCAGGAGCTGCTGGACCAGTTCGAACAGGTGCGAGAACGCCTCAAGTGCCCCGGCGGCGGCAGCGCTCAGACCACGCTGCGTGCCCTTGAGCGCGAGACTGCGGCGCTGCTGGCACGCGGCGCGAAGGGATGGGCCGAACGGGGCGACGTGCAATATGCGATCGGCCGTGTGTACGCGGACTTCGGCGAGCCCGGGTTCGCACGAGCGTGCGAGCACTACCTGAAGGCGATCGAGCGTGAGGAGGATGCCGCGCGCGTGCCGATCAAGGCGATCGAACAGCTTGCCAACATGGAGGCGCGCAGCGGTGCCGACACGGGCGATCTGGGCGTGATCGAGCGCGGCGGCCAGCGGCTGCTGACGCTGACGAAGACCGTGGCGGCGAAACCCGAGAAGGCGCTGGCCGCCACCTCGGAACGCTCCGGCGTGATCGGCAGCGCGTACAAGCGGATGGCGGCGAACCTGGCCGCGAAGAAGGGGGCGGCCGGCGAGGCGTTCGACGACAAGGCATTCCGCGCCGCGCTCGACAATGCGCGCGACTGGTACCAGAAAGGCGAGGGCGAAGCGGGCAAGCCCGGCTTCAGCCCGTACTGCGCCCTGAACCGGCTGATGCTCGACGCGCTGCTGGGCCGCAAGGACGCTGCCCGCCTCGCGCGCAAGGCTGGCGAGGCGGGCGAGGCCGCGCGCGCCAAGTTTCGCGAGAGCCGTGACTACTGGGACGCGATGATGCCGGCCGACGCGGAGGTCGCGGTGGCAATGTTCGCCGGCACGCTGGAGGACGACATGCAGGCGCCCACGACCATCGAAGCGCTGGTCGACGGCTACCGCCAGGCGCGCAGCTCGGTGATCGAGGACGCGCGGTCCTGGGACTCGGTGGTCAAGCAGATCGTCATCCTGGCAACGCTGGCCGACGCGCTCGACCGCAAGGTGCTGGCCGACCGCCTGGGCAAGCTGGCGTCGTGCCTGCAGCCGGGTGTTGTCGTGCCGCATTCGGCAGAGCCGTCGCCGCTGCCGGCCGAGTTGCCGTCCACTGCTGCACCGGATTGACCGCCTGCGAGCGGGCTACCTATACTCGTCAGGGCTCCCCTGGCCTGTTCGTCTCACCCAATGAGCGCCGATGCCGTAGTCTCCCAGCACTCGTCCGTAGCCGCCAAGATCGCCCTTTTCCGGTCGCTCTTCCGGGGGCGGGACGACCTCTATCCGCGCCGTTTCGAAAGCCTCCGCAGCGGCAAGACCGGTTACAGCCCCGCCTGTGCCAACGAGTGGGTGCGTGGTCTGTGCGACAAACGGGCGGTCAGGTGCCAGGACTGCCCCAGTCGACGATTCCTGCCGCTGACCGACGAGACCATTCGCCAGCATCTTTCCGGCCACGACGACTGTGGTCGCGAGTTTGTCATCGGCGTATACCCGATGCTTCTCGATGAGACCTGCTTCTTTCTTGCCGTGGACTTCGACAAGCAAGACTGGCGTGCGGACATCGGCGCCGTTCGCGAGACCTGCCGACAAGTCGGGCTGCCGGCTGCGGTCGAGCGATCGCGCTCGGGCAACGGCGGCCATCTGTGGTTGTTCTTCGCCGAGGCCATGCCGGCTGTGCTGGCGAGGAAACTCGGTGCGCACATTCTCACCGAGACGATGGAACGCCGACCGGACATCGGGCTGGATTCGTACGACCGTTTCTTTCCGAACCAGGACACCCTGCCCACGGGCGGCTTGGGCAATCTGATCGCCTTGCCGCTGCAGAAACGCCCGCGGGAGAGCGACAACAGCGTGTTCCTTGACGAACAGTTGCTTCCCTGGCCGGATCAGTGGGCATTTCTCTCGACCATGCAAACGATCACCCGTGCGGCAGCCGAAGCCATTGTCCGCGCCGCTGAACAACGCGGCCGCGTCGTCGGAGTTCGCTTTCCTGTGCTCGACGAAGACACGGAAAGCGACGAAGAGCCGTGGACCGCGCCGCCTTCGCGCCGTCGATCCGAAGCTCCGATCGTCGGGCCTTTGCCCGAGCGACTGGAGCTGGTCCTCGGCAACGAGATCTACCTTGCCAGGCAGGGGTTGCCAGCCGCCTTGCGCAATCGCCTGCTGCGGCTGGCGGCGTTCCAGAATCCGGAGTTCTACCGGGCGCAGGCGATGCGCCTGCCAACCTTCGGCAAGCCACGGGTGATCTCCTGCGCCGAGGAGCATCCGCTGCATCTCGGTCTGCCACGAGGCTGCCTGGACGAAATCCAGGATCTGCTCGGCAGCCTCGGGATCGAGTACGTTCTGCGCGACGAGCGCCACCCCGGCGTGCCGCTGAGCGTCACGTTCCAGGGCACCTTGCGGCCGCAGCAGGCGGTTGCTGCGGAGGCTCTGGCCGGTCACGACCAAGGGGTGCTTGCGGCGACCACCGCTTTCGGCAAGACCGTCGTCGCGGCGTGGCTGATCGCCAGGCGTGGCGTCAGCACGCTGGTGCTCGTGCACCGCCAGCAACTATTGGAGCAGTGGGTCGAACGGCTGGCAACCTTCCTGGGATTGCCGGCCAGGGCCATCGGCCGCATCGGCGGCGGCCGCAACAGGCCGAACGGCACGCTCGACGTAGCGCTGATCCAGAGCCTCGTCCGCGCGGGCGTGGTCGATGACCGCGTCGGGGAATACGGTCATCTGGTCGTGGACGAATCCCATCACCTGCCGGCGTCGAGCTTCGAGCAGCTGGTCCGGCGAGCGAAGGCCAGGTATGTCCTTGGCCTGTCGGCGACCGTGACCCGCAAGGACGGGCACCACCCGATCGTTTTCATGGAGTGCGGACCGGTCCGTCATCGAGTCAGTGCGCGCGAACAGGCTGCACAGCGACCTTTTACTCACAACGTCTGGGTGCGTCCGACGGCTTTCCACCCGCCCGGCGCCGGCGACCCCGACCTGCGCGTCCAGTTCCATGATCTTTACGAGGCGCTGATCGCCGACGACCGACGAAATCGCCTGATCGTCGATGACGTCGCGGCGGCAGTTCGCGAGGGACGTTCGCCGGTCGTGCTGACGGAACGAACCCGTCACCTCGAACAACTGGCCGAGCGACTGTCGCCGATCGTGCGCCACCTCGTGGTCCTGCGCGGCGGCATGGGCAGGCGGCAATTGCAGGATGCGCTCGCGCAGCTGGTGGCCATCCCGGAGAGTGAAGAACGTGTCGTCCTGGCGACCGGCGGCTACCTCGGCGAGGGGTTTGACGACGCCCGTCTCGACACCCTGTTCCTGACGCTGCCGGTTTCGTGGCGAGGAACGATTGCCCAGTATGCCGGCCGCCTGCATCGTCTGCACGACAGCAAGCGCGAGGTCCGCATCTACGACTACGCCGACCTCAACGTGCCGATGCTGGCGCGGATGTTCGACCGGCGCTGCAAGGGCTACGAAGCGGTCGGTTACACCATTCTGCTGCCGGCCAGCGCGGTGCCCGGCTGGCCGCCCGAGGTGCCGCTGCCGGTCGCAGCAGAATGGAAGCGCGCTTACGCCGCCAGCGTCCAGCGCCTGCTGCGCGACGGGGTGGACGCGCCGCTCGGCGAGCTGTTCGTGCACGCCGCCTGCACCTTCGAGGAGGGGGACACCGGTGTCGAGCGCGCGCGCAGTGCCAGCGAAGCCTTCCTCTACCGGCGCTTGCAGACGCTTCCCGAGACCGCCGGGAAGTTTCATCTCAACGTCGAGTTGCCGATTCCTTTCGACGGGCGTGGCGCAATGGAGGTTGATTTGCTCGCGGCGGAGGCGCGGGTGGCGATCGAAGTCGATGGCCCGCAACACCTGGCCGACCCCGCAGCCTATCGCCGCGACCGGCGAAAGGACGCGCTGCTGCAGGAGAACGGCTATCTCGTGCTGCGCTTTCTCTCCGAGGATGTCGGCAAGCATCTCGATGATGTTCTCAACACGCTCCTGCGCGCCTTGGCGCATCGGCAGCGGGATCCGAGTCCGCGCCATGGATGAGGTTGAAAGCACCGCCGGTCAGACCGGAACGCCGAGGACGACGTGGCTGGCCTTGATCAGTGCCGTGGCCGGGACACCTTCCTTCAGACCGAGTTCGAGCACCGCCTCGTTGGTGACCACGGCATAGACCGTCGATCCGCCCGGCAAGACAATCACCACTTCGCTGTTCACCGCCCCCTTGCGCACGCTGCTCACCTGGCCGGTCAACTGGTTGCGCGCCGAAAAGCGCACTTCCGGTTCGCCGGCCAGGATGATGACCCACGGTGCCTTGACATAGGCAATCGCTTTCTGGCCAACCGCCAGATCGAGCGACTTGACGCTGCCTTCTGTAACAATCGCGACAATCCGGTCGCCGCCGGGCAGTGTCAGCTCGACCTCGGCATTCACCGCGCCATCCACCAAACCGGTGATTTGTCCTTTGAAAACATTGCGTGCGCTGACTTTCATCGACTTCTCCTGGAGGGCTTGAGGGATCTGGCCCGATTCTCGCTATATACTCTTATAGGTAACGTGTTGTGTCGGGTTGCGAACACTTTAGGCGATTTCCAGAGATGGAGATACCGGTAGATGACAGCCGTCATCCCCGCGAAAGCGGGGATCCATCGTTCGGCCCGATGTAGGGCAGAGTCTGGACTGGATTCCCGCTTCCGCGGGAATGACGGTACTCCTGGACGGTTTGAGATGGCAATGCCTGGAATTCGCCTTAGAGGTGCTCTTCGATCAGCACAACCATAACGACCCGCCATTATTGGGGGGGTTGCCACGCCAAGCGGCGCGGCGGCTTTCGCTATATAGATAGCTACATTGCGAGACTGATGAATACACATCGCCTGCGCGGCAAACTCGAGGTCGATACCGAGTGCGGCACCTTTCTTGGCGACACCCGCATCCGCCTGCTCGAGGCGATCGACACGCACGGGTCGATCTCGCAGGCCGCCAAGGTGGTACCGCTTTCGTACAAGGCGGCGTGGGACGCCATCGACGCCATGAACAACCTCGCCGACCAGGCTCTGGTCGTGCGCTCGACCGGCGGCAGGCGCGGTGGCGGTACGCAGATCACCGACTACGGGCGCAAGGTCGTGGCGCTGTATCGTGCGTTGGAAGCGCAGTATCAGGCCGCGCTCGAGACCCTGAGCACGAGCATGAACGACGGCCAGGCCAGCGATTTCGATCAGTTCCGCCAGTTGCTCAGGCGCATGTCGATGAAGACCAGCGCCCGCAACCAGTTCGCCGGCTCCATCGTTGGGCTGCGCGAGGGTCACGTCGACTTCGAGGTCCGCCTCAGCCTCGACGCCGAGAACGAAATCGTCGCTGTCATCACCCGCGACTCGGCGGAAGCCCTGGGGCTGGCCATCGGCATGGAGATCAGCGCGCTGGTCAAGTCGTCGTCGGTGCTGTTGTTGAACGACCCCCAGGTCAGGACCTCGGCGCGCAACCACCTGTGGGGCGAGATCACGCGCATCCACGATGGCCCGGTGAATTCGGAAGTCACCTTGAACATCAGGAGCGGCAAGACGGTCTGCGCAGTCATCACGCACAACAGCGTCGAGCGCCTCGGGCTGGCCGTCGGTCAGCAGGCCTGTGCCGTCTTCAAGGCCTCTGCCGTCATTCTTTGCAAGTACGTTTGACGCTGACAGGAGAACCCCGATGAAACGAATTGCGCCCTTGCTTGTTGCCCTGCTCACCACCGTCTGCGCCAGCGCCGACGAAGTCCAGGTCGCTGTCGCCGCCAACTTCACCGCGCCGATGCAGCAGATCGCTGTCGAGTTCGAGAAGGATACGGGGCACAAAGCCTCTCCGTCCTTTGGCGCGACCGGCAAGTTCTACGCCCAGATCACCAACGGCGCGCCCTTCGAGGTCCTGCTCTCGGCCGACGACGAGACGCCAGCTCGACTGGAGAAGGAGGGCCACGCCGTCGCCGGTACGCGCTTCACTTACGCCATCGGCAAGCTGGTCCTGTGGTCGGCCAATCCGGATCTGGTCGACTCGCGCGGCGAGGTTCTGAAAAAAGGCAATTTCAAACACCTGGCACTGGCCAACCCGAAGACCGCGCCCTACGGCGCGGCAGTCGTCGAGACCATGACCAGGCTGGGTGTGCTGTCGGCACTGCAATCCCGCTTCGTCCAGGGCGAAAACATCAGCCAGGTCCACCAATTCATCAGTACCGGCAATGCCGAACTCGGCTTCGTCGCCCTCTCGCAAGTCATCAAGGACGGCAGGATCGCCTCCGGCTCGGCCTGGAGCGTACCGGCCAATCTCTACGAGCCGATCCGCCAGGACGCAGTCCTGCTCGGCAGAGGCAAGGACAAGCCAGCGGCTACGGCGCTGCTCGCCTATCTGCAAGGCGACAAGGCCAGGGCGATCATCAGGTCCTTCGGCTACGAACTGCGCTGACCATGGCCGTCCTCCACCACACGGGTCAGCCACGGGCTGTGACCCGCTGCGCACCTGACGATCCGACCTGGTTGACTTGCCTGCCCGGCGAGTGGCGCGACATGGTCATCGAGCCGCTTGATTTCAAAGAGCATCGGGAGTAAGAAATGGCCGCTGGTCGCACCTTCGGCTACGACGTGGATGGCCTCGGTGCGGGCAACGCGGCGGCCTACGCCGAGGCGGGCGCGCAGATTCTCGTCACCAGCGCGCCCTATTTTGCTCGTCCGCGTGATGTCGCCGTCACGATGGAATCCGGTTAGCCAGGATGGACAGCGCTGCTGCGGATTTCGCCGCCGTCTGGCTGACGCTCAAGCTGGCGACGGTGGTGACGATTCTCCTGCTGATCATCGGCACGCCGATCGCCTGGTGGCTGGCGCGGACAGGTTCGGCGCTCAAGAGCGTGGTCGGCGCCGTGGTCGCGCTGCCGCTGGTGCTGCCGCCAACGGTGCTTGGCTTCTACCTGCTGATTGCGATGGGGCCGCAGGGGCCGGTCGGGCAGCTCACGCAGTGGCTGGGCCTCGGCCTGTTGCCCTTCACCTTTCCCGGACTGGTCGTCGCCTCGGTGTTCTACTCGCTGCCTTTCGTCGTGCAGCCGATCCAGAACGCCTTCGAAGCCATCGGCGAGCGACCACTGGAGGTTGCGGCCACTTTGCGCGCCGGCCCCTGGGATACCTTCTGGTCGGTTGCCGTGCCGCTCGCACGCCCCGGCTTCATCACCGGGGCGATCCTCGGCTTTGCCCATACCGTCGGTGAATTCGGCATCGTGCTGATGATCGGCGGCAGCATTCCGGGCAAGACCCGTGTCGTCTCCGTGCAGATTTACGACCACGTCGAGGCGCTGGAATACGCCCAGGCGCACTGGTTGGCCGGCGGCATGGTGCTGTTCAGCTTCCTCGTGCTGCTGGGGCTGTACATCTTCAACCCGCCACGGAGGAAGAGCGAATGAGCCGGGAAATCCGTGCCCGCCTGCGCATCGAACGTCGCGACTTCCAGGCTCGAGGTCGACCTGACGCTGCCGGGTCGCGGCGTCACCGGTCTCTTCGGCCATTCCGGTTCGGGCAAGACCACCTGCTTGCGCGCCATCGCCGGACTCGAGCGTGCCGCCGACGGCTACTTTGCAGTCGACGACGACGTCTGGCAGGACGAGGCAAGAGGCCTGTTCGTGCCGCCGCACCAGCGCGCGTTGGGGATGGTCTTTCAGGAAGCCAGCCTCTTTCCGCATCTTTCAGTGCGCGGCAACATGCAATTCGGCGAACAGCGCACGCCGGCCAGCAAGCGCCACTTCGCCCTCTCCGAAGTCGCCGAATTGCTCGGCATCGAACACCTGCTCGACCGCTTTCCCGGCCAGCTCTCCGGTGGCGAGCGTCAGCGCGTGGCGATCGCCCGCGCCCTGCTCGCCGCGCCGCAGATCCTGCTGCTCGACGAGCCGCTGGCAGCGCTCGACCTCAAGCGCAAGCTGGAAATCCTGCCTTATCTGGAACGGCTGCACCGCGAACTGTCGCTACCGATCATCTATGTCAGCCACTCGCCCGACGAAGTGGCGCGACTCGCCGACCATCTGGTGCTGCTCGAGCAGGGGCAGGTTGTTGCCAGCGGCCCGCTGAAGCAGGTGTTGAGCCGCATCGACCTGCCCGCCGCTTTCGCCGACGATGCCGGCGTCGTCATCGAGACCCGGCTTGCTGCGCAGGAGGCAGACGACCTGAGTCGACTCGAGTTCTCCGGCGGACAGATCCTCGTCACGCGCCGCGACGAGCCGATCGGCACGCCGCTCCGCTGCCGCATTCACGCGCGCGATGTCAGCCTGGCGCTGGTGCCGCAGGTGCACAGCAGCATCCTCAACAGCGTCGAGGCGACGGTCGTCGATCTGGCGTCGACCGACACGCCGGGCCACGTCCTGGTCCGCCTCGATGTCGCCGGCGAGCCGCTGCTCGCCCGCATCACCCGCCGTTCAGCGGCGAGGCTGGAGATCCGGCCCGGCCTGGCGCTGAAGGCGCAGATCAAGGCCGTCGCACTCCTCGCCTGAACGGCATACGGCGCGCCAGGGTGCACGACACCCTGCGAGTTGGCCAGGAGCAGCCGGTGAGGTGAGCGAGAATTCAACAGTGACCGATCTCCCGCGATAATGCGTCAGCTCTTTACACCCTACAACTCACGCCAGCGGGCGAATTACACCTGCCGGATTGTGGGGCGAACGAATTGCCGAGAAACGGGTTACCGTTCCCGATGCCTGCGTCAGCGGATACGCGCTGGCCGATGAAACACGGATGATCGACCTGCCCGCCTCACACGCCCACCCCTTACGCATTGGCAAGACAGGAAAGGAACGAAACATCGAACTCGGGCTGACCGAACCGGGACGTCATCTGCTTCAGCTTCTGGGCTGGCGTGCTCCTGGCTTTTCCATTGAAACAAGGCCCAGCGTGCAATGTCTGCGGAGCGGCTGGGTTCGCCTTGACGCCGACGCCATTGTGGTCCCCCGAAGTATCCTGGCGAAAGGTTTGCCCCATGATCGAACAGGTTGGCCTGCGCAAACTGTGGCGGACGGAAAGCAAAGTGGACACCGCACTCGTTGTCCGTCGCCTGGGATCAGCGTAAAGTCGAACGCAGCAACGAAAAGGAAACGCGAGGACTGACCGATGAAAACGAATGCCCTGATGGACGAAATTATTTCCCTGCCCATGGAAGAACGTGCGCGGATAGCTGAAGCGCTATTGCAGAGCCTCAATCCACAAGATGACGCTATTACCGCCGCCTGGGTTAGCGTTGCCAACCAGCGCCAAAAGGAGGTGGCCAGCGGTCAGGTTCAGACGATTCCGGGGGAACAGGTTTTTGAGCGAATCCGGCAGCGCCACGCTCGATGAACATCGAGTTTCACCCCGAAGCGGCCGAAGAGTTCGAAGCTGCTGTTGATTGGTACGAAGAGCGTGAAACTGGCCTGGGTCTCGACTTCGCGGTCGAAATCCACGCTGCCATCGAACGTGCCGCCGCTATGCCCGACGCCTGGACCCAACTTGCCGGCAATGTTCGCCGCGTATTGGTCAACCGCTTTCCCTATGGTGTCCTGTACGAACCGGGGAGCAGGAGCTTGCTCGTACTGGCCGTGATGCACTTGCGACGCGAGCCGGGTTACTGGATGACGCGCCGGAGTGAATGACGTCCCGTAGTTGTGAATCTCCGGCAATTCTCCTGTTGCCAGAACGCCCGTTCGCTCACTATTCGCTCATCGGCAATCGACAGAGGGAGACTGGCATAGAGGAAGACTAAGACGGCGAGATGGCGCTGCCAGAGGGACATTCCCGAGGAGTGCATGGAGTTTGGCGAAAACATGCAACGGTCGGAGGATGAAAGGTGGCTTTATCCGGACGACGATGCCGAACAATAGGGTCGAACACAACGCCGGGAGCTTGCAGCCACTTTGCGCGCCGGCCCCTGGGATGCCTTCTGGTCGGTTGCCGTGCCGCTCGCACGCCCCGGCTTCATCACCGGGGCCATCCTCGGCGTTGCCCATACCGTCGGCGAATTCGGCATCGTCCTGATGATCGGCGGCAGCATTCCGGGCAAGACCCGTGTCGTCTCGGTGCAGATTTACCACCACGTCAAGGCTCTGGAATACGCCCAGGCGCACGGGTTGGCCGGCGGCATGGTGCTGTTCAGCTTCCTCGTGCTGCTGGCGCTGTACCTCTTCAACCCGCCGCGGAGGAAGGGCGCATGAGCCGGGACATCCGTGCCCGCCTGCGCATCGAACGGCGCGACCTCAGGCTCGAGGTCGACCTGACGCTGCCGGGTCGCGGCGTCACCGGTCTCTTCGGCCATTCCGGTTCGGGCAAGACCACCTGTCTGCGCGCCATCGCCGGACTCGAGCGTGCCGCCGACGGCTACTTTGCAGTCGGCGACGGCGTCTGGCAGGACGAGGCAAGAGGCCTGTTCGTGCCGCATCACCAGCGCGCGTTGGGGATGGTCTTTCAGGAAGCCAGCCTCTTTCCTCATCTTTCAGTGCGCGGCAACATGCAATTCGGCGAACAGCGCACGCCGGCCAGCAAGCGCCACTTCGCCCTCTCCGAAGTCGCCGAACTGCTCGGCATCGAACACCTGCTCGACCGCTCGCCCGGCCAGCTCTCCGGTGGCGAACGCCAGCGCGTGGCGATCGCCCGCGCCCTGCTCGCCGCGCCGCTGCCGCATTCACGCGCGCGATGTCAGCCTGGCGCTGGTGCCGCAGGTGCACAGCAGCATCCTCAACAGCGTCGAGGCGACGGTCGTCGATCTGGCGTCGACCGACACGCCGGGCCACGTCCTGGTCCGCCTCGATGTCGCCGGCGAGCCGCTGCTCGCCCGCATCACCCGCCGTTCCGCCGAAAGGCTGCAATTCCGGCCCGGCCTGGCGCTGAAGGCGCAGATCAAGGCCGTCGCACTCCTCGCCTGAACGGCATACGGCGCGCCAGGGTGCAGGACCCCCTTGCGATTGCGGTGAAAGGCTTGTACGGCACGCCGAGCGACCGGGCCACTGCGGCCATGGAACAGGTCAGCACGACCGCTCGCAGCAGATCGATCTTGTGCCGGGGCCGATGGCAAGGCCATCGCCGATGTCGGAGCCCGGGCCGACCAGAATGGCGCCGGGCTCATTTGTTGTTTGCTGTTATCTCTTCTTCCCAGCCTGCCATGCTGCATCGGCAACGCGGACCTGCTTGTGGGCACCAGCTTCAATTGGTAGAAGCTGTCAGCAATCGTCTGTTGCTGCGCCAGGACTTCTTCGCTTACCGGCTTGACGCCGTCGCTGAGGCGACGGGCAATCGCTGCCTGGGCGCCTGGCGAGTGCCTCGCACGGCGCGCGCCGCGGCCTCCCGTCGTAAGACCTGGAACCAGCTGATCAGTGATTACACGAGGCGCCTGGTAGACGGCACGCTGACTGGCCGATCCAGGCGCCGGCCTGAAAGGGACGTTGGTCGGCGACTCGGGAGGTTGTGACCGGCGGGTAAGGGCAGTTGGCCTAACGCGGCTTTGCGACAGCATCCCGCGACGAGTACTATCGGCCGAAGGCAGACAGTCGCGCCACTTCCCCGAAGCCGTCGTTGACCTGGGGCGATCGACCGTAAGCGGTCATTCGGCTGGGGATGGTGATCTCCTCGCCTGACCGGCCGCTACGTGTCGGGAAGCCGCCGGTGGGTTTTGGATGGCGTCAGTCGGCAGTCGGCCAGGAGCAGACGGTGGAGATTCTTCTCCGAAGTGGGCGTTGACCCCGGGCGATCGACAGTAATCGGTCAATCGGTTGGGGATGTTGATATCCTCGCGTGACCGACCGGGACGCTCCGGAAAGCGGTCAGTCGGTGTAGGATGGCGTCCGGTTGGTAACCGGCCAGGGGCGGGCGATAGAGCCAACTCCCTGGAGCGGTCGTACGTCATTGGATCGTACTACGTTCACGTATGTGAACAGCCAGACTTAAAGTACCGTACCGGTTGCTCATAAATTCAGCGACATTTCAAAAATGGCCCATCTCATCGTCCCCGCGCATGTCCATAGCAACTCGCCCGATTTTGTTGCACGTCTTGAGGGGCAGCGAATATTCTTAGACGCCGGAACGCTTCTCCGCGCCGTTCTGTTCAAGGAATCGCACTCGAATCGAATTCTCGAACACATAGAAAGAACGCAGTCTGGTACTGCGGTAGTTTCGCCCCATGTGCGAGACAAGGCAGTGGACGTATTGAACAAACACTACCTTGCGTTGAAAGATAAGTTCATTGCAGGCTACCTGTCCCTTGCAAGCCGCAAGTTGCTTGAGATCGTGCCAAACGCAGACATCTCAACTCTTCCAGCCGAAGCCGCCTCATACGATCCAACCGATGATGCTATCGTTCTTGCATCCGCATTGTCTGCTAATTGCACGTACTTGGCTACACTGAGCCTTGTCCAACGTGGTATGAGCCTGAACGGGGATGGTATTTCCACCCAGGAATGAGCCTGAGCGAAAGAAATTGGGGGTGAAATGAGGTGTGGGTTGATCATCGCAAGGATGGTGATCGACATGAACGAAGCACGGCTGATGACGATCGAGCAGATCGAACAGTTTCTCAGCGCCAGCACGTTGATTGAGTTCTCGGCGGCAGGCGACAACGGCGAGCGGTATGGGCACATCAGTCGCGTCCTGACACGCTTTGACTACCCCGGTCGCAACAAGCGCGAGCGTGGCATACTGCTGAGGTACCTGCAGCACACCAGCGGTTACAGCCGGGCGCAGGTCACTCGCCTGGTGACCCGGTGGCAGCGTAACCGCCTGGCTGCCGTCCCCTTGGTCAAGCGCTACCGTGCCCCTGCCGCGCCCTTTGTGCGCAAGTACACCGCCCTTGACGTGGAGTTGCTCGTCGAGATGGACCAGGCCCATGAAGACGTCTGCGGGCCGGCGATCGCGCACCTCCTGCAACGGGCCTACCGGGACTATGACGATCCCCGCTACGAGCGCCTGGCGACCCTGTCTGTCTCGCACCTGTACAACCTGCGCAAGAGCGCCGGCTATCAGGCCCAGCGCAGGAGCTTCACCAAGACCCGCCCGGTGTGCCACGCGATCGGCGTTCGCAAGGCCCCCGGCCCCGAGGGACGGGCTGGCTTCGTACGCATCGATACGGTTCATCAGGGCGACCAGGACGGCGTCAAAGGTGTGTATCACATCACCTGTGTCGATGCGGTCAGCCAGTGGCAGGTCGAGGCGTGCGTGCAAGGCCTCAGCGAAGCCTTTTTGTTGCCCGTGCTGACTTTGATCATGGATCAGTTTCCGTTCGTCATTGCCGGCTTTCACTCCGACAACGGCTCCGAGTACATCAATCACAAGGTCGCGAAGCTGCTGGAGAAACTGCGCATCGAACAAACCAAGTCCCGCTCGCGGCACAGTAACGACAACGCCCTGGCCGAGAGCAAGAATGCCAGCGTGGTGCGCAAGCATATGGGCTACGACCATATCCCGCAGGCGTATGCAAAGCCAATCAACGCGTTCTACCAGCAAACCTTCAATCCCTGGCTCAATCTGCACCGCCCGTGCCTGTTTCCCACCTTGATCCGCAACGCCAAGGGCAAGCTCGTCAAGCGCTACAAGCATGAGGATGTGAAGACGCCCCTGGAGCGTTTGCTACTGTTGGACGCCGAGGGCCTGGTCACCTTCAAGCCGGGCATCACCCGGGACACCTTGAAGATTCAGGCCAAGTCGCAAACCGACCTGGCCGCCGCGCAGGCCATGCAACGCGCCAAACGCGAACTCTTTGCCAGCTTTGTCAAACCCAAGCGCCGAGCCTGACGCCTACCCGCGACGACGCCAACCGAAACCCTGCCGCGCTGCGCTTGCCAGACGGACGAATGGCTGCGCCATCTGCCCGCCGGAAGCCCTGCGGGCAGCAAAGCGTACAACCGGAATAAATATTCCCTTAACCCCCCAAGATCAAGAACCACCCGCCGGGATCATCCCAACACCCCTCGGCGGAATCCGTTAGACTCCCCTTTTCAACCCTTCAACCCACGTCACAGCACCTCCCACTCCGTCGCTCCTTCAGGCTCATACCTGAACTGGAAAATACTGTAACGCGGCCGGCGCGGCGCCGAATGGCAGTAGCCGTTCCATTGCAAATACAGATATAGTCCGTGAAGAAAATCTTGATTACAATCGCCAATTTGAAGAAAATGCGATACTCGTGAAGATTTTCGGGGAGAAGTGAGCGATGCACCAGGTCGGATATGCGTTCCTGAAGGCACAGCTTGCCTTGTCGGCGTTCTCAGTGCCCAAGCCAGCTGTAGTCGCCCCGGTCAATCGGATCGTGACATCGATTGGCGGCGGAACGTCCCAAGTTCCGGTGCATGTGGCGCCCAAGACGAAGGATCCTCTTGCGCACATCTTATTTGCACTTAAACATGAGGGAACCAATCTCCAGATCTTGGCGGAAGCGTTGCCCCAAGTTTCGGTGAGTCAGCTGCTCGATAGGTTCCGCGAGTCACCGAACAGCATCTACCTGCGTAAGGCGGGCTATCTCTTTGAGGCGCTTACGGGCCAGGAGATCGAGGATCTTCCGGCCCTCACAGCTCCTTACACCGACTTGTTCGACGCTGACCGCTATGTCACGGGACCGAAGCAGCGAAATAGCAAGTGGCGCATCAATTTCAATGGCTTGGGGTCGCTTGCCTATTGCCCGAGTGTGGAGCGCACCACGAAGATCGAGGCGGCAATGCAAAGCGACGTCCTGGGGCGCACCATGGCCTTCCTCGACTCGATCGGGACGGTTAATGCAGACCGGGCCTTGGGCTGGGCGTACTTGAGTGAAACCGAGTCTTCGTTCGCCATTGAGCGTGAGGCTCCGGCGCGGAACAAGGCGGAGGCGTTCGTCGCTCTGTTGCACCAAGCCCATGAGCCGATGCTGCTGACCGAGGACTACCTGTGCAAGTTGCAGTCTGCGGCGATTACGAACCCGCTCGATAGGGCTGTGGCCTTCCGCCACCAGCAGAACTGGCTGCGCAGTGGCGGTGTTCGGGGGGCGGCGAGCGTAACGTACGTGCCGCCGGCGCCGGCGCTGCTACACGAATTGATGCCCGCATTCCTTGAACTCGCGAACATGGCCCCCAAGCAAATCGATCCGATCGTTGCGGCCGCCATCTCGTCGTTCGGCTTCGTCTATCTGCACCCCTTCATGGACGGCAACGGCCGCCTGTCGCGCTTCCTTTTTCACCATGCGTTGTGCCAATCAGGACGACTCGACAAGGGATTGCTGTTGCCGGTTTCGATTGCGATGAAGCGCGAAGAGACGTCTTACCTCGAAACGCTCGAGACCTTTTCCAAACCGGCGCGGAAGCTGTGGGACGTGCGATGGATCGATGAGGATCAGTTCGACTTTGTGTTCTGTGGACGCGATACGATCTACCGCTATTGGGACGCAACGCCGTGCGTTGACTTCGGGTTCCGCATGGCCGAGCAGGCCCTCGATGTGCATTTGCGCCAGGAGACCGAACATCTGGCGCGCTTCGACCGGATCAGGGAAGCCGTCAATACAGAATACGACGTACGAAACAACGACCTGCATTTGCTGATTACCTCTGCCTTGCAGGCCAGCGGCGTGGTCTCGAAGAACCGCCGAAAGCAGTACGCGTTGAGCGTGCAGCCTGAGGTCTTCGACCTCATCGAGGAGCTCGCCAAGCGAGAGCTTTACAACGCCGATGAGGAACCCAAGAGGTAGTTGCATCTCAGCGCCACGACCGCATGAAATCACGAGATAGCAGTCTTTGCCGGCTTTGGCTCTGAGGCGCCAAGCGGTCGTTGGCGTCGAATTCCTGGACTGCGACCGCTGACCGATTTATTGCTGACGCTGAGAACTCCGATCGTCACCGTCCGTTCATGCCGAGTTGTGTGAAGTGGCCTTCCCGCCGCTTCCGAACTGCAGCTGTCGTTTGGACGGCTACGTTCCGGAATCATCGAACGGCGGCAAATGGTCGACTGCCGACCGACGCCATCCGTCGGGCAGGCAGCGCAGGTCGAGGCAGAAAGGGCCGAGACCGCGGACCGGGGCAGTGCGTACTGGCACGGCCGGGTCGCGCGGCAGGACTTCGAGGGTCAAGCGCTCGGCGCGGCGCGCAGCGGCGGCTGCCAGGTCGGCGGGGAGGCCGGCGTAGCCCGCGCCGTCGGGGCGCCATTCGTGCAGCGTGACGAGGTGATCGGTGGCCTGTTCGGGATGACGTAGACGTAGCCGCAGCGGCGCCTGCGCGGGCAGCGCGGGATGCAGACCCCAGCCGGGGACGAAGCTGCGGTAGCGCAGGCCGAAGACGCCAAGCTCGCCGCGGCCATCGCCTTCCCGCCGCAGCGGCAGGGCAACACCGGCGGCGATGATCTGCCAGTCATCCCAGGCGCCGCCGTCGGCGGGTCGCAGGCGCAGCTCGATGCGCGCCGTGCTGGCGTCGACCAGGCGGGAACTGCCGCCCTGCTCGGGGCTGGCGGCGTCACCCAGCAGCGGCCAGAACTCGAGGGCGCGTCGCACTTCCAGACTACAGCCGGGCAGCGTGACCTGCCCCCAGAAGCGGCATTCGTCGCGCAGGAGCACCGCCTCGATCGCCTCGTCGAGGCCCAGTCCGGCGACGGCCAGTTCCTGCAGGACGGCGCGCAGGTCCTGCTCGAGGTAGAAGGGCAGGGCAAAGCGTTCGTGCAGTTCGCGGCCCCAGTCGATCAGCGGCACGGCCGACGTTTCGCGCGTCAGCATGGCCACGATGGCACGCAGCAGGCAGGCCAGGGCGGTGGCCCGTTGCGGCGTGTGCTGCATGCGCAAGGCGCGGAATTCGACCAGTCCCTGCCTGCCTCGCCCGGCCAGGAAGGGATTCCACAGCTTCTCGATGTTCATTTCGGCGCGATGGCTGTTGCCCGAGGCATCGCAGAGAAACGGTGCCAGGCTGTGCCAGAGGAGTTCCGGCGAGATCTTCTCGCTACGTTCGAGCAGGGCCAGCGTCAGATCCAGTTCGTCTACCGCGTCCATGCCGCGCTCGTCGGCGCGCACCGACTGGCCGCTGCTGCCGACGAAGTCGTGCGAATAGAGATACGACAGCGCCGGGTGACGGTTGAGGAAGCCGACCAGGCGGGGCAGCAGGCGGGGCTCGCGCAGGAAGGGGCTGTGTGTCGGCGACGGGCCGCCGAGGGTGATCTGGCCGGCGCCGCCGGAGTCGGCGACGGTGCCGTTGAAGTACAGCCGATAGGGGGCCAGACCCTGTGCCACCGCCGCGGCGTGGATCTCGCTGCTGCGCCGCAGGAAGTCGGCAGCATCCTGGCTCGGGGCACTGTTGATCTCGATCACCGCCGGGTCCGGCGTGACGGTGGTCCACTCGACCGTCGCATCGACCGGCGGCGGGTAGCCGGCGAGGAGCAGCGTCGGCAGATGGCTGGCGAGGGAGGCCTGCGCGACGGTCTCCAGAACCGCCAGGAACGTCGGAACCTCGGCGATCATCGGCAGTTCGAGGCGCGCCGTCGGCACTCCGTCCAGCTCGTGCAGGTGCAGCACGAAGAGATAGGCGCCCGACTCGGCGAGTTCATCGCGCAGACCGCTGGCCGGGGTGGGGCGGGCGTCGACCGGGTTGCGCCACAGGCGAGGATCAGTGGCATCCGGCGCGACGGCGGCGGCGTCGGTGCGCATCAGCAGGCGTCGTTCGAACGGTTCGTCGACCGCAAGCGGGGTGACCAGCCAGCCGCGCGCTGCCAGGCCAGCGGCCAGGGCGGTGGCCCAGCGACTGAGGTCGGCTGGAGCGAGTCTTGTGGCGTCTTTGCTGGGCCGGGGCAGGCTGGCGCTCGCGCGTGCGGCCAGCATCGGGTCGGGGGGCCCCGGCCAGACCGGCTCGCCGTTGCGCCGCCGGTAAAGGCCCAGGTTCCAGCGCGGTCGATCCTCGCCGGGATACTGCCGTCCGACGCTGCGCAGCAGCAGGCCACCGGGGAGGCGCTGGCAGAACTCGCGGAGCAGTGCTTCGGCCCGTTGTTCCTTGGCGCCGCCCAACGCCTTGGTCAGCCATTCCGGCGACTGTGCGCACGGGTCGGTAAAGGTCGGCTCGGAGCCGACCCAGATGCTCAGGCCCAGGGCAGCGATCCGGGCGTCGTGACGGCTGACGGCCGCGGCGAATTCTTCATCGAGGGTAGACGCCGGGGTCATCGTCGCCACCCTCCGAACGTACTCTTGATCACCCCGCCGTCACCGCTGCGTCAACGGCAGCCTGCGTGCGGCCATTGACGATGACCGGGGAGCCTTCGCCGGCAAGCGCGTTGGCGATCGCGTAGCCAATTCCAGCCGTGCTGCCAGAGACCAGCGCGAGCCTGTTCGTGAGTTTCATGTCCATGCGAGGTGACCTTTCGTTGGTTGGCAAAGCCGGCTTCCTGCTTCGGGCAGCTTGACCTGCACTCCTGACTTCCCGAGGAGTGCGGCCTGGTGCGTGCAGTCTAGCTCTGCCGGGCCACCTTGGCCAATAGCGGTGCGATCAGTGCCCGGGCTTGCGCGCCGCTCGAGCAGGACGCGGGGGTGTGCGGGCCGATGCGCAGATCCTGCACCGTGAAGGCGCGGTGGTCCAGAAAGCGCGACCCGTCCCGCAGGCCGATGGCCAGAGCAAATTGAAGCCGATACTCTTCAGGCGATCCTTCGGCGCAACCGAGTGCTCACGCCATCTGGCTGATGGTCTTGCGAAAGCGGCTCAGTGAGGCGATGAACAGGAGGCTGCCAATCGCCAGAATGGCCAGAAGCTGCGGCCATACCACGTCGATTCCGGCGCCGCGATAGAGAATCGCCTGGCCGGCCGAAACGAAGTGCGTCGTCGGCGCTACCTGCATGATGCCCTGCACCAGTTGCGGCATGCTCTCGTAGGGCGTGCTGCCGCCCGACAGCATTTGCAGCGGCAACAACACCAGGACCAGCAGCATGCCGAACTGCGGCATCGAGCGCGCCAGCGTCGCCAGGAAAATTCCCATCGAGGTAGTGGCGAACAGGTGCAGCGTAGCAGACAGCATGAACAGCGCCACCGAGCCCTGGATCGGCACCCGCAATGCCCCCTGGACGACGAAGACCAGCGCCACCAGAGCGGCCAGCAGGACCACCAGGCCCATCGACCAGACCTTGGCCAGCATGATTTCGGTGGGCGTTACCGGCATCACCAGCAGGTGTTCAATGGTGCCATGCTCGCGTTCGCGGATCAGCGCCGCACCCGTCAGGATGATCGACAGCATGGTCACGTTGTTGATGATCTCCATCAGCGAGCCGAACCACGCTTGCTCGAGATTGGGGTTGAAGCGCATGCGCAGCGCGAGATCGACCGGCGGCACTGCCGAGCTGCGATGGCGCTTGATGAATTCATTGACCTCGCTGGTGACGATCTGCTGGATGTAGGCGTTGCCGGTGAAGGCCTGGCCCATGCGCGTGGCGTCGATGTTGAGCTGCATTGCCGGCGTGCGCCCGGCCAGTACGTCGCTTTGGAAGTTCGGCGGAATGTCGAGTGCAAAGGTGTAGTCACCGCGGTCCATGCCAGCATCCACCTCGGCCAGCGAAACCATGTCCGGCATCTTGAAATGCGGCGGGTAGAAGCTCGACACAATGCGAGCCGAGAGCGGCGAACCGTCCTCATCGACAATCGCGATCGGCGCATTGTGCAAGCTGTCGGGCATGGCCGTGGCCGCGACGTAGATTGCCACGGTGAAGGTCCAGGCGATCAGTACCAGCATCATCGGGTCGCGCAACAGGCTCCACAGTTCCTTGACGCCGAGGCGGAATACGTTCTTGCTGCTGATCACGGGCTCAGGCCTCCTGCTTCCTGAGCAGCGCGATGGCCAGGCCGAGGATCACCGGGACGGCGGCGAGCAGCGCCCAGAACGAGGGGCCGAGGCTGAAAATGCCAAGCCCCTTGCTGAACACGCCGCGGCTGATGGTCAGGAAATGGGTCGCCGGGTAAATGTGCCCGATGAAGGCGCCGATGCCTTCGAGCGACGACACCGGGTTGAGCAGGCCGGAGAACTGCACGCAGGGGATGATGGTGCCGATCATGGTCACGAACATCGCGGCGATCTGGCTGCGGGTGAAGGTCGAGACCAGCAGGCCGAAGCCGGTCGAGCAGACGACGAAGATCAGCGCTCCCAGCGCCAGGGTGAGGAAGCTGCCCTTGATCGGCACCCCGAAGACCGTCACCGCCATCAGCGCCAGCAGCAGGAAGTTGACCATCGCCAGCGCGATGTAGGGCAACTGCTTGCCGAGCAGGAACTCGCTGCGCGTCACCGGGGTGACGTAGAGATTGATGATCGACCCCAGTTCCTTCTCACGTACCACCGACAGCGCCGCGAGCATCGCCGGAATCATCATCAGCAGCATCGGGAGCTGGGCGGGAACCATGGCCGGCAGGCTCTTGACGTCCGGGTTGTAACGGTAGCGGGTTTCCAGCGTGCTGGGCGAGGTCAGCGTGATCCCCAGCCGATGTCTCGCCATGTCGGCGAGCCACATCTGGTGCATGGCCTGAACGTAGCCGCGAACGGTCTCGGCGCGCGTCGGCATGGCGCCGTCGACCCAGGCGCCGATCGCTACCGGCGTGCCGCGCTCGATGTCGCGTGCAAATCCCGGCGGAATCTCGATGGCCAGAGACAGTTCGCCGTTGCGCATGCGCCGGTCGAGGTCTTCGTAGTCGGCAATCGGCGGCTTCTCGAGGAAATAGCGCGACCCCGAGAGGTTGAGCGAATAGTTCTGGCTGAGCACGGTCTGGTCGCGGTCGAGCATGGCGTAAGTAAGGTTCTCAACGTCCAGATTGATGCCGTAGCCGATGATGAACATCAGGATCGCCGAGCCCAGCAACGCCAGCGTCGCGCGCACAGGGTCGCGCCGCAGTTCCAGCGTTTCGCGCAGGGTGTAGCTGAAGGCGCGGCCCGGGTCGAAGCCCCAGCGCGGGGTGATGGAGCGGGGCAGGGCGGCCGGCGACGGCGTCACGGCGGCCGGCACGGCCACTTTTTCGGAGCTTGCCGAGGCTTCCTCGAGATGCGAAACGAAAGCCTGCTCCAGGCTTTGGGTGCCGCGCTGGCGCATCAGTTGGGCCGGGCTGTCGCTGACCAGTACGCGGCCGGCGTGCATCAGCGAGATGCGATCGCAGCGCGCCGCCTCGTTCATGAAGTGGGTCGAGATGAAGATCGTCACCTGGTCCTGGCGCGAGAGGTCGATCATCAACTGCCAGAACATGTCGCGTGCGATCGGGTCGACGCCCGAGGTTGGTTCGTCAAGGATCAGCAGTTCGGGTTTGTGGAGCACCGCTACCGCCAGCGACAGGCGCTGGCGTATGCCAAGCGGCATGTCGCTGGGCAGGGTGTCGACGACATTGGTCAGGCCAAAGCGTTTGACCAGTTCGTCGACGCGCGCGGCGATCGCAGCTTCGGGCAGGGAAAACAGCCGCGCATGCAGCACCAGGTTCTGGCGCACGGTGAGCTCGCCGTAGAGCGAGAAGGCCTGCGACATGTAGCCGACGCGCCGCCGCGCATTGATATCCTGGGCATTGACCGGCTGGCCGAAGAGCAGCGCGCTGCCCTCGCTGGCGGGCAAGAGGCCGGTCAGCATTTTCATGGTCGTTGACTTGCCGCAGCCGTTGGAGCCGAGGAAGCCGAAAATTTCGCCGCGCCGGATGCGAAAGCCGACGTGGTCGACGGCGACGAAGTCTCCGAAGCGCATCGTCAGGCCCCTGGCCTCGATGGCGATGTTTTCTTCGCCACCCGTAGTGCTGACGGCCAGCGGCGGCACCACGATGGCCTGGTGTCCGCGCCGCTCTTCGACGGGCAGCAGCGCGATGAAGGCTTCATCGAGAGACGCCGTCGCGGTGCGGCTGTGCAGTTCAGCCGGGGTGCCGGTGGCCAGCACCTTGCCTGCATCCATCGCCACCAGCCAGTCGAAGCGTTCGGCCTCCTCCATGTAGGCGGTGGCGACGATGACGCTCATGGCGCGGCGCTCGCCCCGGATATGGTCGATCAGGTCCCAGAATTGCTTGCGCGACAGCGGGTCGACGCCGGTCGTCGGTTCGTCGAGGATCAGCAGGTCGGGGTCGTGGATCAAGGCGCTGCAGAGCCCGAGTTTCTGCTTCATGCCGCCCGAGAGCTTGCCCGCCGGGCGCGGCAGAAAGGGCTGCAGGCCTGTGCTGGCGGTCAGTTCGTCGATGCGCTGGCGGCGTTGGGCGGCGTTGTGGCCGAACAGGCGACCGAAGAACTGCAGGTTCTCCTCGACCGACAGCGTCGGGTAGAGGTTACTTCCCAGACCCTGTGGCATGTAGGCGATGCGCGGGCAAATGCTGTCGCGGTGGCGCTTGCTCGCCATGTCGCCGGCCAGCACCTGCAAGGACCCCTGCTGCAGCTTGCGCGCGCCGGAAATCAGCGCCAGCAGGCTCGACTTGCCGACGCCGTCGGGACCGATCAGGCCGACCATGCAACTGGCCGGGATCGCCAGCGTGATGTCGTCGAGCGCGACAGTCTTGCCGTAGCGCAGGTTGACACCATCAAGCCGGACCACCGGCGCCGGGCCGCTGGCCGCCGGCTTGCTGCCTGCGCTCATTGCGGGACCTTGACCGCCAGTTCAGCGGGCCAGGGAGCCTGGCTGTCGAGCTTGAGCCAGGCGATTCCGGGCAGGCCGGTCTTGATCTGCGTCAGGTTCTTCTGCAGCAGGTCGCGGCCAATCTGCGCCTTGACGCGGAACATCAACTTTTGCCGCTCGCTGGCCGTCTCGACGGTCTTCGGCGTGAATTGCGCGGTACTGGCGACGAACGAGACCCTGGCCGGGATCACGTACTGCGGCGCGGCGTCCAGCACGATATGGACTTCGCTGCCCATCGCCAGCTGGCCGGCAATGGTTTCGGGCACGAAGAAGGTCATGAATACGTCGCTGAGATCCACCAGGTTGAGCACTTTCCCGCCACTCGCCAGCACTTCGCCAGGCTGCGCAATGCGGTACTGCACGCGGCCGTCGCGCGGCGCGGTGAGCGCACTGTCGTCGATGTCGACCTTGATGCGGGCGATGGTGGCCTGGGCAGCGTCAACCGTTGAGCGTGCCCCGGCGACCTGCGCACGGGCGGCGGCGATGGTCGCCTGCGCTGCCTGTACCTGCGCCCTGGCCGCGCCGACCGCCGCCTGCACGCTGCGCACGCGGGCCCGATCATCGTCGAGTTCCTGCCCCGACGAGGCGCCTTCGCGGGTCAGTGTCTCCGAGCGCACCAGACGCCTTCTTGCGGCGTCCAGCTCGCTCTCGCGCTGTGCAACGAGGGCCAGCGCCGCTTGCCGCTCGCTTTCACGCACCGCGACCTGGGCTTCGGCGCTGGCTACCGCCGTGATCGATTGCTGGTGCCTGGCGCTCGCTTCGTCGCGTTGCGCTTCGAGGGTCTGCACCTGCATGTGCGCCAGCGTCTGGCCCGCCGTGACGAAGTCTCCATCGGCCACCAGGATGTCCTGCACACGTCCGCTGAACTTGCTTGACACGTCGATTTCCGTAGCCTCGATGCGGCCATTGCTGCTCACGAACCCTTCACCAGGCCCCTTTGGGCGCAGCATTTGCCAGGCCAGCAGGGCGGCCACTACGACGGCGCTGACGATGAGGGCTGGAATCAGCCACTTTTTCCATTGCGTCAGCATTGACCCAGCCGCTGACCTGGGCGGCGCGGCAGTCGCTGGCTCGGCTGGCGGTGCGACCCGGGTGGCGGGGGGCCGGCGGGCCCGCCGCGCCGGGGGGGGCGCGGGCGGCGGCCGGGCCGGGGCGGCGGGCGGGCGGCCCGCCGTGGGGCGGCGTAGGGGGTGACCGGTGGGGTGGCGGTAGTGTTCATGGGGCGCTCGTGGCTCGTGGGGGGTCAGGCTTGTCGCCTGCGACTGGCGAATCGAAATCCAGCGCGCCACCGCCGAGAGCGGCATACAGGCTGACCTGGCTGCTGAGCAGTTCGCGCCGCGTCTGCACGAGTTGTTGCTCGGCGTCAAGCAGGTCGCGCTGGGCATCAAGCACGTCGAGAAAGGCTGAGGCGCCGTTGTTGAAGCGCAGTTGCGAAAGCCGTGCGCGCTCCGCCTGCGTCGCCAGCGCGGTGCGGGCAATCGCCACCTGCTGCCTTAGCCAGACACGTGCGGAAAGCGCATCCGATACGTCACGGAAGGCCACCTGCACGGTCTTCTCATATTGGGTCACGGCCAGATCGCGACGCGTTTCAGCCAGGCTCAGGTTGTTCTTCCGGCGCCCGCCGTCGAAGATCGGCAGCGAAATGCTCGGCGAAAAAAGCCAGGCGAGGCTGCCCGAGGCGAACAGCTCATTGAGTTCGACACTCGCAGTGCCGAGCGAGCCAAGCAACGCAATGCGCGGAAAGAATGCGGCACGTGCGGCACCGATGTTGGCATTTGCCGCTTTCAGCAGATGCTCGGCAGCAACGATGTCGGGGCGTTGCAGCAGCAGATCGGAAGGCAGGCCAGGGCGCAGTTCGCGAAAAACATTGCTTTCGTCGAACTCGCCTTGCTCGGGGGGCAGCTCGACGGGAGCCCCGACCAGCAGGGTCAGGGCATTGAACTGTGCCGCTCGCGCCAGTTCAAGCTGGGCGCCAAGCGCCTGCGCCTGGGTGAGCAGGGTTTGCACCTCGGTCAGGTTGAAACGCGAGGTCGAGCCGACCTCGACGCGGCGGGTGAATATGCGAAAACTTTCCTCGCGGCTGGCGATCGTCTGGCGTGCCAGTGCGATACGCTCGTCGAGTGCGCGTAGCGCGAGGTAGCCATTGGCAACCTGTGCAACCAGTCCGATGCTGGCGGCACGGCTTGCGGCGTCGGTGGCCAGGTAGGTTTCCAGCGCCGCGTCCTCCAGGCTGCGGACGCGCCCCCAGAAGTCGATCTCCCAGCTCGCCAGGCCCAGTCCAACCTGATACTGGCTGGCGACCAGCGGCCTGCCGGTGAGACTCATCCTGGCCGGTGTTCGCGAGCGGTCCCCTCTGGCTTCTGCGCCAATGGTGGGGAACAGCTCAGCCCGCTGGATACCGTAAGCGGCGCGCGCTTCCTCGACGCGCAGCACGGCGCTGCGCAGATCACGATTGTTGTCCAGCGCCAGGCTGATCAGGGACTGAAGTTGCGGGTCGGTGAAGTAATCACGCCAGCCGATGGCCGCAACGCTTGCACCGCCCTGAGTGGTCACGGACGCATAGCGGGGTGACACCGGCAAGGCGGGCACCTCGTAGGGCGGCGCCATCGAGGCGCAACCCACCATAAGCAGGGCGACGGCAGCGAGCCTGAAGCTGGACGATGCCGCATGGACCATCAGCACGCTGCGCCCGATCAATGGTCAGGCGAGCCGGGCCATACTGATAGCGGAATGTCGCGCGGGGTGCTGTCGCTGAAGAGGTATTCCACTGGCCCAGTGATTCTTGCTCTTTGTGTTGTGCGTGCCATGGTTTGAATATTGGCGCAATTTGGCTGCGCTCCTCTGTTCGCTAGCGCACGCAGTGTGGGGCTTCTTGCCATTGACGAACAGCGCTGGCCCTCGACCGCGATGGTGCCCTGGCGCGGTTTGGCGAAGCACCCGGCAAACCGCCGCTCATCGCCAGGTAAGTCCCATCAGCGCGTATCGTTGCGGCGCTTGCCGGTTGAGGCGCGGTGGCTCCGGCGGGCTCTCCGCCTGGTGTAGCGTCGTCTTGCCCGGCAAGGCGGCCGACCCTTCTTTGGCAGCGCCCGGCGAGCCGCTGTTCTCCCTGACGCGTTGCCGGGCTAGACTGGCGGCAAACACTGCCAGAAATCCCAGAGCGTGGGCAAGCTGCGCGACGCCGTAGGCCAGGGCGACGGGACCGAGAGCCAGGAACTCATCCAGCCCGACGGCTTCCAGGTGATCGGTGCGCAGCAGGTGTCGGTGCAGGGCCTTCGTCGCACTGATACGACACCCATGCCGGTGACCGCGACCCGCATCAACGCATGCCTGACGGGTGCATCATGGCCGCGTCAATCTGTGCATCGCCGCCCTGTTGTAACGCGGCAAGCTTGTCGATATGGCGAACCACGTCGCCGACGATCATCAGTGGCACCGAGTCCGGTGATAGCCGGACCCTGAACCGGTCTTCGACGGTGAGCACCAGCTCGGCGACACCGAGCACGATCTCGCTGCCCAAGTGGCGATCGACGGTCTGGGATGGCAATGCCTGGAAGTCGCCTTGTCCTGCCGTCCGCATTTGCCGAGCCCACTCCGTGAACGAGTAGAATATTGCACGTCAGCCCGGGGCCCCACGTTGGCTGCCCGGAGCCAGCTTCTTTCGTCACCAGCAACAAAGCGGGGATCCCGTGATACGCAGTGCTTCCGCCTTCGATACTGGCCTGCGCGCCTGTCCTGACTGCGACCTCCTGCAGCGCCTGCCGCCGGTTCCGGCGGGCGCGGTGGCGCTGTGCGCGCGCTGTCAGGCGCCACTCTGGCGACACAAGCCGGACTCGCTCAATCGAACGCTCGCGCTCGCGCTCGCCGGCGCCATCCTCTGGCTGATCGCCAATACGGTACCGATGCTCGGACTGTCGGTGGCCGGTCGCGAGGCCTTCACGACGGTGTTCGGCGGCGTCCTGGCGATGTGGCGCGATGGCCGGCAGGAGGTGGCGATGCTCGTGCTGTTCACCGCGGTCATCGCGCCGGCGCTGGAGATCGTCTGCCTGCTCGCCGTGGTGCTGGCACTGCGCCGGCCGCCAGCGCCGCACTGGGTGGGCATGCTGCTGCGCGGCTACGAGCTTGTCCGCGAGTGGAGCATGATCGAGATCATGCTGCTCGGTGTGCTGGTTGCGCTGATCAAGATCGCCGAACTGGCGACGGTGATTCCCGGCCTCGCGCTGTTCGTGCTCGGCGCGCTGGTCTTCCTGCTTGCAGCGATGGCCGCCGCCTTCGATCCGCACGATGCCTGGGCCCGGATCGAGTGGGCCGAGGACCAGCCGCCGCCGGCTGAGAGCAACACGGCCTGCGTGCCAGAGGCGCGGCGGTGAGCGCGGCGCTGGTCAGGGCGATGTCGCTTGGCCTTGCCGGATGCGAGGTCTGCGGGCTGGTCTCACGACCGCCGCCGGATGGCGGCGCGGCGCACTGTCCGCGCTGTGGCGAGCGGCTCCATTTCCGCCGGCCGGCGAGTATCGAGCGTACCTGGGCCCTGGTGATCGCCGCGCTGATCCTCTACGTTCCCGCCAACCTGCTGCCGGTGCTGTCCACCTACACGCCCCTGGGGGCTGAAACCGCCACCATCATGGAGGGGGTCGTCGAGCTCTGGTCGCCGTCGTCGTGGCCGCTGGCGATCATCGTCTTCGTCGCCAGCATCACCATTCCGCTCGGCAAGCTGATTGCCCTGGCTTATCTGCTGATCAGCGTGCAGCGCGGTTCGGTCAGATCGACCGGGCAACGGGTACGGCTCTATCGCATGGTAAGGTTCATCGGCCGCTGGTCGATGCTCGACGTTTTTGTCGATACCTTCGTCGTGGCGCTTATCCAGTTGCGGCCGCTGATGTGGGTCGAGCCGGGCGCCGGTGTGATCTTCTTTGCCGGTGTCGTGGTGCTGACGATGGTCGCGGTGAATTGCTTCGATCCGCGGCTGATCTGGGACCTTCCGCAACAGGAGAAGCAGGGCAATGCCTGAGAATCAAGAACTTCCCGACCTTCCCGAGGCGACCTCGGTGCCCAAGCGGCGGACACGGCTTTCGGCGGTGTGGATCATACCGATCATCGCGGCGCTCCTGGGTGGCTGGATCGCGGTCCAGAAACTTCTGTCCGAGGGGCCGACGATCGAGATCAGCTTCGCGTCGGCGGACGGGCTCGAGGCCGGCAAGACGACGGTCAAGTACAACGGCGTCGACGTCGGCCGGATCGAATCGCTGAAGGTCTCGGCGGATCGCCAGCGGATTCTGGCGAGCGTGCAGATGGCCCCGGAGGCGGGGGAGTGGCTGGTCGACGACACCTCCTTCTGGGTCGTCCGCCCGCGTATCGCCGGCGGCAGCATCACCGGCCTCGGGACGCTGCTCTCGGGCTCCTACATCGGTATGGCGATCGGCAAGGGCAGCGAGCGCGTTCGTTCGTTCACCGCGCTGGAGGTGCCGCCGGTGGTCGCTGCCAATACGCCGGGACGCTTCTTTCAGCTCGAGGCCGGGAACCTCGGTTCGCTCGACTACGGCACGCCGATTTTCTTTCGGCGAATCCAGGTCGGGCAGGTCGCTTCCTACCGCCTTGAGGAAGACGGACGCGCGCTGACGGTCAGAATCTTCGTCAAGGCGCCGTACGACCGATTCGTCAAGCCCGAGACGCGTTTCTGGCAGGCCAGCGGACTCGATTTTTCGCTCAACGCCGACGGCCTCAATGTGCAGACCGAGTCGCTGGCGTCACTGTTGATCGGCGGGGTCGCTTTCGACACGCCGACGGAGAACGCCGAGGCCGATCCGGCGCCCGCAGACACGCGCTTTGAGCTCTTTGGTGACCAGGCATCGGCGATGAAGGCTCCCGAGAGGCGGTCCGTACACTACGTACTCTACTTTGACGAGTCGGTGCGTGGTCTGTCGGCTGGCGCGCCGGTAACCCTGCTCGGCCTGCCGATCGGCGAGGTCGTCTCGGTGCGTCTCGAGGCGGGCAGCCGGAAGGACCTGAAAATGCGGGCGCGCGTGCGCGTGGCCACTTTTCCGCAGCGTTTTCTCGATGTGCTGGTGGACCCGCAGGACGTGACCGGGGGCAAAGAGATCACCCCGGCAATGCGGCGGGATCTCCTCGACCGCCTGGTGGCGCGCGGCCTGCGGGCACAATTGCAGACCGGCAACCTGCTCACCGGTCAACTCTATGTCGCCCTGGCCTACGTTCCGAACGAGGCGCGCGCGAATATCGACTGGAAAGCCGATCCGGCGGTCTTTCCGGTGGCCAAGAGCGGTCTCACCGACATCGAGGCCAAGTTGACGAACATCCTGACCAAGCTGGATCGCCTGCCGATCGACGCCATCGGCAACGACCTGAAGCAGTCGCTGGCGACGCTCGCCGAGACGCTGAAGGATGTCGACACGCTGGTCAAACGCTGGGGCGGCGAACTGACGCCGGAACTGACCAGCACGCTGGTCGAAGCGCGACGCACGCTGGCAGCGGCCGAGCGCAGCTTCGATTCCGCGGGCAAGGTGGTCGCGCCCGACTCGGTGTTGATGGCGGAAATGCGCGGCATGCTGAGCGAGATCAAGCGCGCGGCGCAGTCGATGCGCGTGCTGACCGATTATCTCGAGCGCCATCCCGAGGCGCTGATTCGTGGCAAGAGCGAGGAGTTGCAGTGATGAGGCGTGCTGGATCGAGAATTCGCGGGCTGGCGTTCGGGTTAGCGGCGGCGCTGTCGGGCTGCGCGTCGGCGCCGTCGCAGTTCTATACGCTGGCAGCGACGGCGCGGCCGGAGGCGGGCGCCTCGCCGGCGGCCTACGCTGTCATGGTCGACAGCGTCGCCCTGCCGGCCATCGTGGACCGACCACAGTTCGTCGTTCAGAAGGGCCCGAATCGGGTCGCCGTCGACGAATTCAATCGCTGGGCGGCGCCGCTGGCGAGCAGCGTCGCGGGGACTATTGCCGAGAATCTCGTCGTCCTTCTCGGCACGCAGCGGGTAGTCAGCGGATCGTTGGCACCGAGCTTCGATCCGGCGTACCGGGTCACGGTCGATATCCAGCGCTTCGAGTCGGTGCCGGGCGAGGCAGCGACGCTCGATGCGCTCTGGCTGGTACGCCGGGTGGGCGCGGGCGAGGCGACGACCAGCGGGCGGACGACGCTGCGCGAGCCGGTGCAGGGTCAGGGCTACGATGCACTCGCCGCGGCGCACAGCCGCGCGATCGCCGGAATGAGCCGTGATATCGCCGCCGCCATTCGCGCCGAGGCGGGACGGTGACGTGAGCAGACGAGCCAGCCGGCGTGGTGAGCGCGCTCCCGCTGCCACCCCCCCGACCGCTACCGCCATTGTTTCGCCAACGGCAGCCGCCGAACCAAGGCTGTCGCGTCGCGTGCTCGCTGCCGGCGTGGCATTGGCGGTGTTGATCGTCGCGGTGGTCGCATTCGTGGCCTGGCCGACTGCGACCCCGGTGCCGCCGCTGTCGGCGTCGACGGCGCCGCCGGTGTCCGGCCGGTGGGCCCGGAACCATCGCCGCCACCCACGTCGGCGCCGAAACCTGCAAGACCTGCCATGAGAGCGAATTCAAGGCCTGGACGGGGTCACATCACCAATTGGCGATGCAGGAGGCGACGCCCGCCAGCGTCCTCGGCAACTTCGACAACGGCCGGTTCACCAAGGACGGCGTCGAATCGACCTTCTTCCGGCGCGGCGACAAGTTCATGGTTCGCACCGACGGACCGGACGGCAAGCTGACCGATTACGAAATCAGCCATACCTTTGGCGTCTATCCGCTGCAGCAGTACCTGATTCCGTTCCCCGGCGGGCGCTACCAGATGCTGCCGATCGCCTGGGATTCGCGGCCGAAGGGCGAAGGCGGGCAGCGCTGGTTCCACCTCTATGCAAAACAAAAGGTCGACCATCGCGATCCGCTGCACTGGACCGGCGTCTATCACAACTGGGCACTGCAGTGTGCCGAGTGCCATTCGACCAACCTGCGCAAGGGCTACGATCCGGCCAGCCAGACCTATCACACCACCTGGAGCGAGATCAACGTCGCCTGCGAAGCCTGTCACGGCCCGGCATCGGCGCATGTCGAGTGGGCCCGGCAGGCGCGGCCGCCCTATAACGCGCAGGACGACAAGGGGCTGCCGTCGCTGAAGACACGCTGGAGCGAGGCGTGGAGATTCCCCAGCCAAGGCGCTCGGTCAGCCGTCCGCGATCGGCCGGCCGACCCTGCCGGCATCAACAGCTGCGCCGCCTGCCACGCTCGCCGCTCGACGTTGAGCGAAGAGCGAAAGGCCGGCGCGCCGCTCGAGGACAGCCATCGCCTGGCGATGCTAACGGCACCGAACTACCATGCCGACGGTCAGCAGCGCGAGGAGGTCTATGTCTGGGGCTCGTTCCTGCAGAGCCGGATGCATCAGAGCGGCGTCACCTGCATGGATTGCCACGAGCCGCATTCGCACAAGCTGCGCGCCGAGGGCAACGCGCTGTGCACGCGCTGTCACGCCGCAGGCGAGTTCGACAGCCCCGCTCATCACCATCATCTCGCCGGCGGCAAGGGCGCCCAGTGCGTCACCTGCCACATGCCGACGCAGAACTACATGGTGATCCATGCCCGCCAGGATCACAGCCTGCGCATCCCGCGTCCCGACCTCTCGCTGTCGCTGGGCAGCCCGAATGCCTGTACCCAGTGTCACACCGACCGGAAGCCGCAGTGGGCGGTGAGCGCCATGGACAAATGGTATGGCAGGAGCTGGCGCGAGCGGCCGCATTACGGCAATACCCTGCATGCGGCCGAAACCCAGGGCCTGCGCGCTCTGCCCGGCCTGCTCGAGCTCGCCGCCAGCCCGAGCGCCCCGGCAATCGTCCGCGCCACTGCGGCGACCCTGGCCCAGCCCTACGTCAGCCAGGCTAACCTGCCGGCTGCCCGGGCGCTGCTGCAGGATGCTGATCCGTCCGTGCGCATCGCCGCGCTCGGCATGATCGCACCGGCCGACCCGGCCAACCGGGTGCTGGCCGTCGCGCCGCTGCTCTCGGACGGCGTGCGCGGCGTGCGCATCGAGGCCGCCAACGTGCTGGCCGACGTCCCCGACAGCCAGCTTCCCGAAGGCCGCCGGGCTGCCCGGCAGGCCGCGATGCAGGAATACGAGCACGCGCTGGCACTCGAAGCCGACTGGCCCTCGGGTCAGGTCAACCTCGGCAATCTGCGCCTGCGGCAGGGACGCAGCGACGAGGCGGCTGCCGCCTTCGAGCGCGCCATCGCCCGTGATGCGAAGTTTGCCGCTGCCTACGTCAATCTGGCCGATGCCTGGCATCGGCAGGGGCGCGAAGCTGAAGCGGAAAAGGTCTTGCGCCGGGGTCTCGCCGAATTGCCGCGCGACGCCGACCTGCACCATGCGCTCGGCTTGTCGCTGACGCGCCAGGGCGACAAGCCGGCAGCACTCAGGGAGTTCGCCGACGCCGCCCGGCTGGCGCCTGACAATGCCCGCTACGCCTACGTGCATGCGATCGCGGTCCATTCCGCCGGCCAGCGGGAGCAGGCGCTGGCGCTGCTGCAGCAGGCCGGCAAGCGCCACCCGAACAACGTAGACATCCTCGCTGCGCTGCTCTCGATCAGTCGCGAGGCGGGAGACCAGCGCGCCGCGCTGCGCTACGCCAGACAGCTCGACGAGATCATGCCCGGCAACGCGGATCTTGGCCGGCTGATATCCGAGCTGGAAAAGAGGTGAGCCTGCCGCAGCATCGGTGCCGGCCCCGACCGCCGTTTTCCGGGACGACGCGAACGACCGTTCAACATGGTCACGATCAACGAATCAGCAATGAGCCGTTCTCGCTGCCCGCTTCCGACGCCGATAGAGCCGGCTGAGAGACGGCCGGCCGATCGCGCTGATCGAATGGCGGTCTGCCAGGCGCGTTTCGTCATCGTCGCCCTGCTGGTCATCCTGGCTGGATGCGCGACGCCCCAAAGGGTCCCGGATCTGGCACCGCCGGTCTACGTCCCGGAGAGCACCTGGCAGCAGGTCGATCGCGACATCGGCGCTGCCTCGGCAGCGGCGCGGCGACCCGCCGAGAACTACGCCCGTGGCTCGATGAAGGCATGGCTGACACGCGTTCGCCAACGCACCGAGGCAGACTTCATTCCCTGGTACACCGGCTACTGGACGCAGCAGTGGCTGGCCATCAAGGTCGCCTGGTACAAGCTGAGCGCTGGGCAGGAGAAGGATCCGGCCGTGGAACGACTGGCCGCCTATCTGCAGGAGCAATACCAGGAGCGGGTGCTGGGCCCCGTCGCCAGGGAGATCGATCCGGATGCGGTGCGGGGGCAGGCGACGAAGCTCTACGTCCAGCTCCTCGGCGAGCAAGTCCAGGGAATCCAGCGGCGCTACGGTGTCCCGCTCGATCAGTTCGACCGGCGGCTGAAGGACATTCCGGCGATTGTCCTGCCGCCGCCAGCCGCCCAGCGCGCTTCGCTCTACCAGACCGTTCATGCCCTGCCGATCAGTGAGTTGCCGGCCTATGCGGCCCTGCTCGCCCGGATCCGCGAGGACGTTGGCGGTGCCGGCGCCGGACCATCGAACGCCAGGATATCGCCGGTTGCGAAGCGCGCCAGCGAAAAGCTGATCGCCCGGCTCGCCGTCAGCGGTGGGGCAAGCGCTGCCGCGGCGGCGGTCGGCGGCGTCGCCGGCGCGGTGATTTCCCTGGGCGCGGCCGGCATCGGCGCCATGACGCACGAGAAGGAACGGCCGGAGATGGAAGCGCAACTGCGGGAAAGCCTGAACGCCGCGCTGGACGACATGTGGCATAGCCTGATGGAGGACCCCGCGACCGGGGCGATGGCCGCGGTCGATCACATCGCGGGACAGGTCGAGGGAAGTCTCATCCGGACCGTGGTGCGACCGGTGGTCCTGGAACCGGTCCCGCAGGATCTGCCCTTGCCCGGCGAGCCGCCGCGCCACGACGAGGATGAAGAAGTGCAGGCCGACGATGAACAGGATGGCGACGAAGCCCTGACCGATGACGAAGGGTACCCGGAGGAATAGCTCGAAATGCGGCAAATGGTGCCAGCCGCGCCTTGGCTGCGGAGAAGCTGCGTGGCGCAGGCAAGCCCGCTGACACGGCTTTTGAGGATCAGCGAAGCCAGCGACTGGCGGCGGGTACACGCCATTCCAGGCTGCCGCCGGGCGGCAGCCTCGTCTGGTCGGCGGTTGGCAGAGCGTCGATCTGGCTCGCCTCGCGTTGCTGCCGGGCCGTCCGGGTGGCGGGTGCGCTTGCTGTGCGACCCGCATGCTTCTATCATTCGTCCAGCCATCCTCCGCAAGCGCAGCCCACCATGATCGCTCCCTCCGACGTCAGGCGTCTCCAGCCGCAGTCCGCGACCCCGGCAGGGGAGGGGACCACCCCCGCGGCGGCAACAACGGCAACGGGAAAACGCACGATTCTTCTGCCCGACATCGACTGGGTGACGATTCCCGGCGGCGAGTTCGTCTATCAGCAAGGCGAGCGGCGAAAGCTGCCGGCTTTCCGGATCGCGCGCTACCCGGTGACCAACCTCCAGTACCAGACCTTCAGCGATGCTGGCGGCTACCGCGACGAGCGCTGGTGGCGGGAGCTGATCCGGCCCGAGCCGGTTCCGTCGCGCTGGCCGCAGGCCAATCGCCCGCGGACCAACGTCGACTGGTACGAGGCGGTCGCCTTTTGCCGCTGGTTGAGCGCGCAGTTTGCTTACGAGGTACGGCTGCCGACCGAGGACGAGTGGGAACGCGCGGCGCGCGGCGTCGACGGGTGGCAATACTCGTGGGGGAAGGCGTATGAAAGCGGGCGGGCGAACATTGACGAGACTGCGCGCTACGGTGGTGATCGCGTCGGAGATTGGTTTCTTGATCAGACGACGGCGGTCGGTGTTTACCCACACGGCACTTCGCGCGAAGGGGTGCTCGATCTGTCGGGCAACGTCTGGGAATGGTGTGTAAACAAGTCTGATCACCCGGATCAGATCCAGGCCGACACGAGTGGCGATTCGCGCGTGCTGCGCGGCGGCTCCTGGAACGACGATGCCGGCCTCGCGCGCGGCTCGCGGCGCCGCAGGGGCCGCCCGGGCGACCGCAACAGCGGCCCCGGTTTCCGCCTTGTGTCGTCGGCCCCCATTCCCTGATGCGCTGTTCGCTGACGACCGCCGCGCAGCGGCGGTCGCGAAAATTTTTACCAGACGAAGGGTTCGAGCACGTGCCGGCGCAGGCCCCACGAATCGGCATAGCGCACATGGTTGATCCAGCCCTGCACGCTGGCGTCGAACTCGGCGAAGCTGATCTCGCCGGCTTGCCAGGCGGCGTAGCGCTCGCCGAGCCGGCGGCTCGCCTGCACCACCTTGCGCGCCTTGACGCGGCGGTGCGTCGGGAAAACGACTAAGGCGAATTCCATGGATTGCCATCCCAAACCGTCCAGGAGTTCCGTCATTCCCGCGCAAGCGGGAATCCAGTCCAGGCTCTGTCCTACATCGGGCCGAACGGTGGATCCCCGCTTTCGCGGGGATGACGGCTGTCGTTTATCGGTACCTCTATCTCTGGAAATCGCCTAAGCCCAGCCAGGGAATCCCTGCCTGCACGGGCTGCACCTGCGCGCTGCCCAGATGAAACTCAAGTCGCAGCGCAGCGAGTCGCTCGCGCACGGCGGCTTTCCATGCCCACAGGGTTGGTTTGTCGTTGGCGAACAGCGCGAAGTCGTCGACGTAGCGCAGATACGCGCGGCAGCCGAGTTCCTTGCGGACGAAAAGGTCGAAAGGATGCAGGTAGCAGTTCGACCAGAACTGGGAGGTCAGATTGCCGATCGGCAGCCCGCGTGGCCAGCAGGTCGTCGCCCGGAAAGAACGGCGGCGTGTATTCCTGATCGAGGACTCCTTCGCCACTGGCCAGGATGACGCGGGCCAGGTCGAGCGTCGCCGGGTCGTCGATCTGCGGCGCGAGCATTTCGAGCAGGATCGCGTGGTCGATCGCCGGGAAGTGCTTGACGATGTCGAGGCGCAGCACGTAGCGGTAGCGGCGGGCGAACTGCTGCAGCCGGGCGACCGCCCGGTGCGTCCCCTTGCCGATGCGGTTGGCGTAGCTGTCGGCGATGAACTGCGCTTCGAAGACTGGCTCGATCACGTTGCACTGGGCATGGTGCACGACGCGGTCGCGAAAAGGCGCGGCGCTGATCCGGCGGCGCTTCGGCTCATGAATCGTGAAGTGGGTGTAGCCGCCGGGCCGGTACTCACCCGAATGGAGTTCGTCGTGCAACTGCAGCAGGTGGTCGGCGAGTCCGTCTTCGAAAGCCGCTGCGCCGTACGACGCGCGCTTGCCGCGTGCGGCTTTCTTCCACGCCTGCACGAGGTTGGCGAACGCCAGCACCTTCCCGAAATCACACGAGGCCATTGCAACGATGGACGACGACCTGGTCATCCTTACCCGCTGTTTCGATCTGCTCGCCTGGCTGGTGCCAAAGAGCGAGACCTTTCCGAAAGTGCATCGTTACACGGTGGTGCAGCGCCTGGTCGATAGCGCGCTCGACTTCCAGGAGCTGCTCTTCCGCGCCCGCAAGGCGACCGCTAGCAGCCGCCGTCAGCGCCTGCAGGAAGCCGACGGAAAACTCGACCAGTTGCGTCTCTATCTGCGCCTCGCACATCACTGGCAATGGCTCACCGATGGTCAATACGAGCACGTCAGTCGCCAGGTCGCCGAACTCGGCCGCCTGCTCGGCGGCTGGGTCAGGCAGGAAGCGCGGCGGCCCGGGTAAAGCGATCTCCAGGGATACAGAGACCGATAAACGACGGCCGTCATCCCCGCGAAAGCCGGGATCCACGGTTCGGCCCGATGTAGGACAGAGTCTGGACTGGATTCCCGCTTGAGCGGGAATGACGGAAGTCCTGGACGGTTTGGGATGGCAATACCTGGAAGTCGCCTCAGCGCGTAGCCAGCGCGTGCATGTCGCGTCCCGCAGGCCTGGCCAGAGAGGCCGGGACGGTGGCGGTGTTGGGCTTCGTTCCTCAGCCCAACTTACCCACCTACCCACCACGCACTGCCCTTGGGCAACTCGGGTGCGAGACGGAGCACCCCGGCCGGATGGCCGGTGGTGCTCCCGGTTTGCTATGCGCCCGACGCAAAGCGTGCGGACGGGATGCACCTGCGCCATTTTAGCCCCGCCGTCGCGTATCGCAAACCGTGGTCGGCGATCTCTCCGGGATTGGCGGAAGCTGGAATGTGGGCCGACGACACAAGGCGGAAACCGGTGTTGTTGTTGCGGTTGTCCGGGTTGTTCCTGTTGCGCTGCGAGCCGCGCGCGTTGTCGGCATTGTTGTTCCAGGAGCCGCCGCGCAGCACGCCCGTCTAATTCCGGGGCACCCCACTGGACGAGCCAGCGTCCGGATTATCGCAGATCGTCGCGCAGGACCCAAAAAAATCGTGACCGCCGCTGCGCGGCGGTCATCAGCGAACAGCGCATCAAGCAATGGGGGCCGACGACACAAGGCGGAAACCGGTGCGGTTGGGGCGGGCGACCGGGTAGTACCGGTAGCGCAGCGAGCCGCGCGCGCCGTCGGCATCGTCGCGCCAGGAGCCGCCGCGCAGCACGCGCGTATCGCCACTCGTGTCGGCCTGGATCTGATCCGGGCGATCATACTTGTTCAGACACCATTCCCAGACGTTGCCCGAAAGATCGAGCACCCCTTCGCTCGACGCCCCGTGCGGATAGACGCCGACGGCCGTCGGCTGCTCGAGATACCACTGTCCGGTATTGCCGAAAGTCTCGTCGATGTTCGCCCGCCCGCTTTCATAAGCTTTGCCCCATGGGTATTCCCGCCCCTCGACACCCCGCGCAGCACGTTCCCATTCCTCCTCGGTCGGCAGCCTGACCTCGTGGCCAAGCTGCGCGCTCAACCACCGGCAATACGCCACCGCCTCGTACCAGTCGATGTTCGTCCGCGGTCGGTTGGCCTGCGGCCAGCGAGACGGTTGCGGCTCGGGTCGCTTGAGATCCTGCCACCATTCGTCAGTCTGCCCGACAGCCCTGACCTTCTGCCATGGACCCCTCTTCGCGTTGCCATATCCACCCGCATCGACAAACGCCTGAAACTGCGCGTTGGTCACCGGGTAACGCGCCATCCGGAAGCTCGCCAGCGAGCGCCGTTCGCCATCCTGATAAATGAACTCGCCGCCAGGGATCCCGACCCAGTCGATCTCGGGCAGGCCGCGTGAGTCGAGGCCGACACCCTGCCGCGGGTCGCCGATCTCGGCCAAGCCATCGCCGATCGCCAGCCGGCGCGGCGGGATCGTTGCGGGCTGGTCGAGTTCGGCGAGCAGGCGGTCGCTTTCGGGAAGCGATTTCACCGCTTCGCCGATCGTTTCCTCGCTTGCCGGCAGCGGCTCCTCGACGACCAGCTCGCGCACCCCGACTCCCGGCCGGGGGTCGCCGATTTCGTTCAGGCGGTCGCCGATTTCGAGTCGGCGCGGCGGCGGAGTCTGTGGATCGTCGAGTTCGGCCAGCAGGCGCTCGACTTCGCTGGGGGCGACTGGAGCTTCTTCCCCGCTGGCCGGTGCCTCGTCGACCAGCCAGTCGTGCAATTGCGCGACAAAGCCTGCCGCCTGCGTCGTCTGCCCGGCGTTTCGCCAGTCGGGCAGGTCGAGCAGCTTCCCTGCGCCGTAGCCCGCCGCCGGCGGCTCCACGGCCGGATCGATGCGCAGCAGGGCCTCGCGCGTACCGGCGGCCAGTCCGTCGCTGCCCGACCTGGCGGCCCGTCGCTGGGCAGCGTGCGTCCACACCCGCAACAACCGGGCCGGCTCGCCAGCGGCAGCGGCCGGCGCGGGTTCGACTTCACTCGTGCCTTCCTGGCGCAGAATGACCCCCAACCCTTGCTTCCGCAGCCACTCGGCAATTTCCCGCGCCTCCGCCTGGTCTTCGGCGAGATGGCTCAGGGTGAGGGGTGGCAGTACGCGGGCGTCCTCGCTGGGCGGGCTGTCCGGCAGCTCGGTGCGCAGCTCGTAAGGGCGGCCGTCGATCGTCGTCAGCAGCACGCGGCGGGTCGCCGCCGGCAGCTCGACGCGGCTGTCGAGGCTGACGATGTGCCAGGCGCCGCCGCCGCCGTCGCCCTGCACGTGCAGGTTCGCGGGCAGGGAAGTCGGCAGGTCGATCGCCGGGCCGTCCTGGTTTGGCGCGATGAGGTGCAGGACCTGCCGCTGCTGCGCGGCATCGTAGCGCAGTTCGACCGCCAGGCGCGCGGGCCGGAACGGCGCCGGCAACTTGCCGGCGAGCCACTCGGGCAGCGGCTGCGGGGCGCTGCCGGGGGCCAGGACGCTGCTCGCGCCGAGGCTGCAGGTGGCGAACTGGCTGAGCAGTTGCGCTTCCGCCGCCGGGTTGTGCGGGTCGCTGACCGTCGCCAGGCAGCGCCGGCTCCAGCGCGCCAGGCGGATGCGCTGCTCTTCATCGTTTTCGTCGTGCAGGCGCTTGAGCAGGTCCTGCAGGCCCTGCCGAACGGCGGCCTGGTTGTCGCGCAAGGCATCGAGGCGGAGATCCTGTTCGAGTCGTTCTTCGGGCAACCAGTGGCGGGTATGGCGGCGGGTAAACTCGATCACCTGTCCGAACAGCGCGTCGTCGCCGTGCAGCTCGTCGGCGAGCAGGCGCGCGGCGCCGGCATGGAAGATGACCTCGCTGCTGCTGCGCGCGCCGACCAGCGGGCTGAACCAGAGCTGCGATTCGATTTCGGTGGCGCTGCCGGGCAGGAAATGCAGCCGCGCGTTGCGCAGCAGCAGCGGCTCGACGCGCGTGGCGAGCGAGAGCAGTGCCGCCAGCGGCGCGACCTCGGGCGAGCGCCGGCGCAGGTCGGCGACCAGATCCTGTTCGAAGGCGGTGGGCTGCAGCCAGCTCATCGCCGGGGTGGGCGGCTGCGGGCGAGTTGCCGGCGAAGCATCGCGGCGCTGGTTCGCGGGTGCCAGTGCAGCAGTTCGGGGTAGGTGCCGAGCCAGTCTGGCCAGTACGTCGGCGACCACGGGACGAGGATCAGCAGCGGGCAGCCTTTCGCCGCGCAGAGCCTGACGAAGTCCTGCCAGTGGACGCTGGCCCGCTGGCCGTGCGAGCGGCCGCGAATGCCGAAATCGGTGGCGACGAGGATCGGCCGACCCGCCTCGGGCTGCCAGGGCGTCGCCTGTTCGCGGCCAGCTCGCCACTGGCTGGCGGCGGCCGGCGCCGACTCAAAATCGAAGGCGGCGACGCGCTCTTCGCCAAGCACTGCGGCGAGCTGCGCGGCCAGTTCGCGCAGGTCGTCCCACCATGGCAGCATGCTCTCGCTGAAGTCGAGCAGGACCTGGCAGCCGCGGCTCAGCGTCGCCGCCGGCAGGCGCGGCAAGCGCCGCGGCAGGTGGCCACGGACGACCGAGCCGACCAGCGCCTGGACGTCGATCTCGCGGCCCAGGCGTTGCGTTGCCAGTGCGGCGGTGAACACGCCGCGCGCCGTGCGGCCGGGGAACAGCGTCTGGCGCGGCGGCGATGTGCCGGGTGTGGGGTCGAGGCGCTGGTAGGCGCCGTGGACCCAGGCGGGGGCGGCGGTGGTACTCGATGGCGGTGGCGGGGTGACAGGCTGGAGTTGCGAAGTGAGGACCTGAGCTGGCAGATCCGGCTGCGGCGGCGGTCGGGTGGCAAAGCCTGCCGGGGGCTTTGCCACCAGGTCACCGCCGCGCCTGGGCAGCGGTGGCGGCCGGTTGCGGTCGAAGACCGCCGGCGTCGGCCGCTCGAATCGGCCGAGATCGTGCGCCGCCAGGCCGAAGCCGAGGCAGCCGGCGATCGCCTGCGCCTGTGCGTGATCCTTCCACGGCAGCCCGGCGAGCGCCCCGATCAGTTCGCCGAGATGGATTTCGCCCTTCCGGCCCGGTTGCGGCCTGTCCATCGGCTCAGATCGTTGGCTTGAGCAGTACGGCGCCTTCGATCTGGCGCCAGAGGTCGCCGCCATCGACGCTGATCTGCAGCCTCTCGCAGGTGCGCACGGCGTCGAGGAACTCGCTTGTGCCGGGCGGGCGAAGCCCGTGCTCGTCGGCCTTGTCGCGGAATTCGATGATCCGTTCGGCAATCGCCCTTATCCGTGCCGGCTCGGCTTGCGGCTGGTGTGCCCGGGCGATGGCGGTCAGCCCGTCGGCGTCGGGTTCCGCCAGGACGAGCGTCACGCAGCGCCGCACGAAGGCCTTTGGCAGCTCGCGCTCGCGATTGGTCGTGATCACGGTCAGCAGTTCCTGACCGGCTGCCGCCGACAGCGTCCGGCCGTCGGGCAGGCGGACGCTGCGCCGGTCGAGCGGTTCGAGCAGGTCGTTGGGCAGGTCGGGCTCGGCCTTGTCGATTTCGTCGATCAACAGGACGGTGTTTTCCTCGCCGTTCGGCTGCGCCCGCTCGCGGCCAGGAAAGTCGAGCCCGATCAGGTACCCGGCGGCGACATCCGGCGGAAGATTCCGCCGGCTCGCCGAGCGGCGGTCGAAGGCCCACCAGAAGATGCCGGGCGTGTAATAGGCAGCGTCGGGCTTGAGCCCTGCGGCGGGTGGTTTGTCCGGGTCTGCCAGCGGCGCAGGAATCGCTGCGCAGTGGGCGTCGTGCAGGCGGCGCAGGTGGTCGACCTCGACGGTCAGTTCTTCGAGCCGCGTGTGCGAGGTCATCGTCGTGGCGAGGAAGTTCCAGCCGAGCAGCGCCGCCATCGCTTCCGCCAGGCGGCTCTTGCCGCAGCCTGGCGGGCCGGCGACGAGCAGCGGCCGTCCGGTCGCCAGCGCGACGTCGATGGCGATCACCGCCGGCTCGGAGAAGAGGTAGGGCGGGATGTCCAGAGCCTCGTCACCGGCAAAACGGTAGTTCGTGAGCGTGAAGTTCCTGGGCTGGTATGGGGTCATGGCGTGGCTCTTCCGTATTTTCTGTCGAGGAGTTCGTGGGCCTTGAGTTCCGCGGCGTAGTGATCGCATTCGGTGTCCGGGTCGACGGCCGGGAGCACCGGCAGCAGGTTCTCAGGCAGGGCGGCCGGCATCTGCTCGCCGATGTGGAAGACGAAGGTCAACGTTCCGTACTCACGCTGCACCCGCTCGATGTCGCGCAGCAGACGGTCATCCGGGATTCCGCCCGCCAGCACCGGGTTGGCAACGAAGACGATCAGATGGCGTTGATCATCGCGCAACTGCTTGTCGATGCGGATGGCTGACAGGCGGGCGCTGCCGGGGAGGTAGCCGCGGCGAATCTGTTCCTGCATCGTGTCGGCACTGCTGATATCGGAAACCGGGATGACCTTGATCCGGTCGCAGCCGGGCCAGGCGCGCTCGAGGTAGCGATCGAGCGTGAAGTGGGGGGTGCCCAGTTTTTCGACTTCGGGCTGGCCGACCAGCTCGCCATTGAGCGCGAGCGGTTTCCCTTTCGCGCGCGCCGCCGGAATCAGCCCAGCGGCTTCGATGTCGATCCACAGCGGGCGAATCCATTTCAGCAACTCCTCGGCGCGTTCGCGCAGCGGTCGCGGGTGCAAGTGGTCGAGCATCTTCTGGAAGCGCTCGAGCGACTCTTCGCCGCGGTTCAGGAGATGACTGGCCATTTGCCTGGCAAGGCTGGTCCCGCGATCGGGCTGTCCAGCGGCGGGTGGCGCGACACCGGGGAAGAGTTCGCTCCACAGCGCGGCGAGCGTCGTCGCGTCGGTATCCGCGGCGATCGTTCGCGCGACGGCATCGACCAGTGTTTCGTAAGGCGTTTCACTGACTCCGCCGAGGGTCTCCGGCTCGCCGAGTCGCTGCCTCAAGGCGCCGACGATCTCCCCGGCGGTGGTGACTCCCTGCACGCACTGCGTACGCGTCAGGTTCAGCATCCGGAAGTACGGGTCGTCGTCGAGTCGTGTCGCGGTGCTCTCCGCTTCGAGCAGCACCGGGAAAAGTTTGAATCCTGGATCGAGCGCCGCCCGCCAACTGAGGATCGTCGCTTCTTTCCTGACCCAGTTCGACTCGCCGATTGCCCGCGCCGAGAAGAGGATGATCGCCGCATGGCATTCGGCGAGCCACTGGTTGAGACATCGCTCCCAGTCGTCGCCAGGACGCAGACCGTCGTAATCGACGACGATGTCGATCTTGTCGCCATAGACCTTCACCAGCTCCTGGCAGATCTCTCGCAGTTGCTGCCAGTGTGCCAGCGCCTGTGCGTTGCTCTCCTCGCCGGGGCGCAGGCGCGAGCTGTGGCTGATGAAGATTTTGCGGGCGGCCATGTCGGTTATGGGGGTCGGCAGCGGCGCCTTCCTTGACGCCTGCTCCTGGCGGAAGCTTAGCACGCTTTGGCCGCCAGAACGGCGCCGGGTCGGCCGTCCGAGCGTGCGACCGGCTGCGGCGGCGATGTGGCGCACGCATCATTGTTGGCAGCGCAGAACGGGGAACGCCAAGGGTGCGCGCCGGCTGCCCGCCGGGTTACGATAGCGAATCGCTCGGGCCGCCGGGGTAGAGCGATCGGGGTCGGACGGCGGGGGCATGCACCCCTGGTGACGGACCCGGCGGGGGGGGCGCGGCGTAAAGCGGGCAGGCGCCCGAAAAGCGGCGTCGTTTATCAACTGGGGAGGAGGAAGCGATGATCAGGATCATGGCCCGGATTACTGCCCGGGCAGGTAGTGAGGGGGAACTGCGGCAGGTGTTGCAGGAACTGCCGGGCCCGAGTCGCGGGGAGGAGGGCTGCCTGGGCTACGAACTGTTCCTTAACGAAGATGACCCGTGCGAGTTTGTCACCGTCGAGCAGTGGCGCGACCAGGCGGCGGCTGACGCCCATCTGAACAGCGCGCATGTGGTGTCAGTGATCGGGCGGGCAAGTGGTTTGCTCGCGCAGACGCCGTTGATCCATCGTTTCAGGCAGCTCGCCTGAAACTCGGCGGTGAACGTAAAGGGCAACCGGCAATACGCCATTGCTGACTGGGGACCACTACTGCCAGCAACGCCGGAAACGGTGCCAGAAAGAGACCTCCCGAGTCGAGGAGCCGGCACCAGCGAAGTTCTCACAGCCGATCGTTTCTGATGATCTCTGCCGACAGCAGCGTCTGGGTGGCTTTGTTGACGCCAGAAGCAGGAACGGCTCGGGTGGAGCACTGGTTCGAAGATCTGTCCGAGACGCCGGTCAGCGTCGACTGGACCTTGACCGAATTCCATAGCGCCATTGCCCTCAAGACCCGAATTGGCCAGCTGCTCAGCCGGCAGGTCAAGGACGTGCTCGTTCTCTGCGAGCAACTCAGCGCCGGCGGCCTGACCTTGACACCGGTATCGCGGATTGCCTACCGCGCGGCAGCGGCCCTGGCGGACGATCTTGAGCAGGGGCTGCGCGGCGCCGATGCCTTGCACATTGCCGCCGCCCAGGAGTTGGGAGTAGAGTTTCGCTACGCTCGATCGCCGGCAGGGCGTCAATGCCCAACGCCTCGGCCTCACTCTGGAGCCTGGCATGACATCGACGGTGGCGGGTCAGCCACCGCCGACCTTGCTGCCCATCATTTCGCCCATGCGGATCGGCCGCTCGGGTGCCCAGGCGGGGTTGAAGCGCAGGGTGTCCTGGGGGAAGAGCATGACCACCGTCGATCCGAGCTGGAAGCGGCCCATTTCCTCGCCCTTTTTCAGGACGATCTGCTGATCGTTGTAGGACCACTCGCGCAGGGCAGCGCTGCGCGGCGGGTTGACCGTGCCGTGCCAGACGGTGGCCATGCTGCCGACGATGGTGGCGCCGACCAGCACCAGGACGAAGGGGCCGAAGTCGGTCTCGAAGACGCAGACGACGCGCTCGTTGCGCGCGAAGAGGCCGGGTACGCCGCGTGCGGTCGCCGGATTGACCGAGAACAGGGCGCCGGGAACGTGGATCATGCGCGTCAGGCGGCCCTCGACCGGCATGTGGATGCGGTGGTAGTCGCGCGGGCTGAGATAGAGCGTGGCAAAGGCGCCGTTGTCGAAGCGACTGGCGAGCTGGCTGTCGCCACCGACCAGCGCCGTGGTCGAGTAGTGATGGCCCTTGGCCTGGAAGATCTGGTCGCGTTCGATGGCGCCGAACTGGCTGATGGCGCCGTCCACCGGGCAGACGAAATCGGCGTCGGCCAGCGGTCGCGCGCCAGGGCGCAGCGGGCGGGTGAAGAATTCGTTGAAGCTGCGGTAGCTGACCGGATCGGAATCGACGGCTTCGCTGAGGTCAACGCCGTAGCGCTTGACGAACCAGCGGATGACGCGGGTGGTGAGGCTGCCGACCTCGCTTTCGGCGAGTCTCCCGGCGATGGTCGTAAGTGCTTGTTTGGGCAACAGGTATTGGAACAGTACGGCGAGACGGTCGGACACGATTGAGCCTGCAGGAGTGGAAGCGCAATTATACGGGTTAGCTCGGTCGCGAGCCGAAGTTAGCTCTTTTTCGCGGACACCACACCGGCTTTCGCCTCCCGGCAGGGTGCTGCGCGTGTGCCTGCCGTCGCGCACCCCGAGGTCGCTGGGCGGCGTCCCCTGGAAGAGGCCGAGCTGAGCGGCGAACAGGGCCAGCGCGGCGAACGAAGCGACGCCCGCGCCGAGCGATTTGAAGATCCTCATTTTCGCACCTCGTCGGCAACCACTGCGAAGCCGCGTCCCTGCTCGCCGGCGCGCGCAGTTTCTTTCGATTGCAGCATTCCGCCCGAGGAAGCGAAGCGGCCTGGATCCTCTTCATTTGTTGCCCGAGCGATGCGAGGATCTGCTGCATCGAATCGAGAACCTCGCGGGCCCGTTCGCGGCGTACTTGGGCTGGTGCCGAGCAAGCTCGCGTTGGCGTCGCTGATCTCGCTGCTGACCGCTGTCACCTGACCGAGAATGCCGTCCAAGTTGTCGACCAGGCTCGTCACCTCAAGGCCAAACGCAATCGCATCTTCTGCCTTGATATGGCACACGACAGGAAAATCAATTATCCTCAAGCTTCCAGAACGTAAACAAATATGGAGTTTGAAGGATGACTAACAAAGGGCAACTCTTACAAGACCCGTTTCTCAACACGCTGCGGCGCGAGCGCGTGCCGGTTTCGATCTACCTGGTCAACGGCATCAAGCTGCAGGGCCAGATCGACTCCTTCGACCAGTATGTCGTCCTGCTCAAGAATTCCGTCACCCAGATGGTCTACAAACATGCCATCTCGACGGTTGTGCCGTCGCGCCCGGTCACCATCGTTCAGGACGCTGACAGCGAGGGATGATACGTTCCGCGATGTCTTTCTCCGGCCGGCCGCTGCGGCGCCGAACCACGTCAAGCTGCCTTTTCTGCCACTCCTTGACGACTCCGGTTTGATCCCACGTTGCGTAGATCATCGGCATGGCTGAGCGCTCGCCCGCCGAGGAGCGTGCGGTCATCGTCCAGCTCGACTTCGGTCGTGAAGACCTCGCTGAGCAGCTTGAGGAGGTCCGCCTGCTGACACGGTCGGCTGGCGCGGCCATTTGTGCCGTGGTGCAGGGCCGACGTCACAGCCCGGATGCGGCGACCTATGCCGGCAAGGGCAAGGTGGAGGAGGTCGCAGCCGAGGTCGCGGCGCACGGCGCAGATCTGGTCATCTTCAATCACGAGCTGAGTGCGGGCCAGGAGCGCAACCTGGAGCGTGCGCTGCAGTGTCGAGTCATCGACCGGACCAGCCTGATCCTCGACATCTTTGCGCAGCGCGCCCAGAGTTCAGAAGGGAAGCTGCAGGTCGAACTGGCTCAGCTTGAACATCTTGCGACTCGCCTGGTTCGCGGTTGGACACATCTGGAACGGCAAAAGGGAGGGATCGGTCTGCGTGGGCCAGGCGAGACCCAACTCGAAACTGATCGTCGTCTACTCGGCATCCGCGTCAGACTGCTCAAGGGACGCCTGGCCAGGCTGGAGCGTCAACGCGGCGTTCAGCGCAAGGCACGCGGCCGCGGTGACCTGTTGAACGTCTCGCTGGTCGGCTATACCAACGCCGGCAAGTCGACGCTGTTCAATGCGCTGACGCACGCCGGCGTCTTCGCCGCCGATCAGTTGTTCGCAACGCTCGACACGACGACGCGCAAGCTCTGGCTACCGACGGCAGGCCATATCGTGCTTTCCGATACCGTCGGTTTCATCCGAGACCTGCCGCACTCACTGGTGGCAGCCTTTCACGCCACGCTCGAAGCGACGGCCGAGGCGGACCTGCTGCTGCACGTGGTTGATTCGGCGAGCCCTGCGCGCGACGACCAGGTCAATGACGTTAACAAGGTGCTGAGCGAGATTGGTGCTGCCAACGTACCGCAGCTGAAGGTGCTCAACAAGCTTGATCTTACAGACTTGCCGCCAGCGATCGAGCGTGACGAATATGGTAAAATTGTGAAAGTTCGTATTAGTGCCAGATGCGGCGACGGTTTGCCGCTGCTGCGCGAGGCTTTGGCCGAAATTGCTCTGGCGAAGGTGGGGGACTTCTGCGAACGTTCCTCAGGTGCGGTTGCTTCGCACGATATCGATATGATTCTTGACGCAAATGATTCCCCATGATTTCTAGCCTTGGAGTGTTTATGTCGCTCAATGACCCACAGTGGGGCAATCGCGGCGGCGATGATGGCGGTGGCAGACGCCCCAATCAGGGGCCACCCGACCTCGAGCAGTTGTGGCGGGACCTCAATCGGCGGCTGTCCGGTATCTTCGACAGGAAGCGTGCCGGTGGCGGCGGCGATCGCGGTGAGGGTGGTGGCGGCAGCCGGCCACCGGTTCAGTTCAATCCGAAGTTTCTTGGCGGCGGCATCGGATTGCTCCTGGTTCTGGTCGTGGTTGTCTGGCTCGCGAGCGGTTTCTACATTGTTGACGCCTCGCAGCGAGGACTCGTTCTCCAGTTCGGCCGCTACAAGGAGAGCACCGAGTCCGGCCTGCGCTGGCGACTGCCGTATCCGATCCAGGCGCATGAACTGGTGAACGTCTCAGGCGTCCGGACGCTGGAAATTGGCTATCGCGGCAGTGAAAAGAACAAGGTCCTCAAGGAAGCCCTGATGCTCACGGATGATGAGAACATCATCAACATCCAGTTTGCGGTGCAGTACATTCTCAAGGATCCAGTGGAGTACATTTTCAACAACCGGCACCCCGACGATGCCGTGATGCAGGTGGCGGAGACGTCCATCCGCGAGATCGTCGGCAAGAACAGGATGGATTTTGTCCTCTATGAAGGTCGTGAGCAGATTGCGGTCAATGCCTCGAAGCTGATGCAGGAGATCCTCGACCGCTACCAGACCGGCATCCTGATTTCGAAGGTCACGATGCAGAACGCACAGCCACCGGAGCAGGTGCAGGCGGCGTTCGATGATGCCGTCAAGGCGTCGCAGGATCGTGAGCGGCAGAAGAACGAGGGTCAGGCCTACGCCAATGACGTGATCCCGAAGGCACGCGGTACCGCTGCACGGCTGATCGAGGAGGCAGAGGGTTACAAGCAACGGGTGATCGCCACTGCCGAGGGTGATGCGAGTCGTTTCCGGCAGATCAATGTCGAATACGCCAAGGCGCCGGAGGTGACGCGCAGCCGTATGTACCTCGAAACGATGCAGCAGGTCTATTCGAATACCAGCAAGGTATTTATCGACAGCAAGGGGCAGGGCAATCTGCTCTACCTGCCGCTGGACAAGCTGATGCAGGCTGCCGGAGGGGTTGCGGCGTCGCCAGCCGGTAGCAGCCCGGAGCAGCCGGTGGCTGCTCGACCATCGCCGGCGATTTCCAACGAGGTGCCGCCGCAGGTCGTCGAGAAGAACAGAGGCGCGGTCGCGCGAGACCTTACGGCAGCGTGATCGGGAGTCCCGCTGATGAGAGCCGGAATGAATGTCTTTGCGGCCGTTTTCGTCGCCGTGCTGGTGGTTCTGGGGGCGACCATCTTTACCGTTGACCAGCGTCAACACGCCATCGTTTTCCAGTTGGGTGAGGTGCGCGAGGTGATCGAGGAGCCGGGTCTGTACTGGAAATGGCCCCTGATTCAGAACGTGCGCTACTTCGACAAGCGCATCCTGACCCTCGACAGTGCCGAGCCGGAACGTTTCATCACCTCGGAGAAGAAGAACGTTCTGGTCGATTCCTTCACCAAGTGGCGAATCATCGATCCAAAGCTCTATTACATTTCGGTTGCCGGTGATGAATCGCGGGCCAAGACGCGCCTGACGCAAACCGTGAATGCCGGGCTGCGTGAAGAGTTCGGCAAGCGCACCGTGCATGATGTGGTTTCGGGCGAGCGCGACAAGATCATGGAGCAGATGCGCGAGAAGGCCGACCTCGATGCTCGCAAGATTGGCGTTCAGATCGTCGACGTGCGTGTCAAGCGGGTGGAACTGCCGACTGACGTCAGCGATTCGGTGTATCGCCGCATGGATGCGGAGCGTAAGCGTGTGGCCAACGAGCTGCGTTCGCAGGGTTCCGCGGAGGCCGAGAAGATACGGGCCGACGCCGACAAACAGCGCGAGGTGATCATTGCCGAGGCTTATCGCGACGCGCAGAAGATGAAGGGTGAGGGCGATGCGAAGGCCGCCAACACCTATGCTGAAGCGTTTGAAAAGAACCCGGAGTTCTATGCCTTCTATCGCAGCCTTGAGGCCTATCGCGGCAGCTTCAAGGGCAAGAACGACCTGATCGTGGTCGAGCCGAATTCGGACTTCTTCAAGTACATGAAGAGCATGGGCCGGGGTGGCGACAAAGCCGTCAAATGACTGATAACCTGTTGCTTGCCCTGGCCCTGATGCTGGTGCTGGAAGGGCTGCTACCGTTCGTGGCGCCGAACGCCTGGCGCGAAACGTTCCGTCGTCTGATACGCTTTACCGACGGGCAGATACGTTTTGTTGGCCTGACGTCGATGCTGATCGGCCTCGTGCTGTTGATGATCTTCAGATGAACTGGCTGTTGCCCGAACGCGTTGCCGATGCGCTGCCGTCGGAAGCTGCCCGGATAGAAGGGCTGCGGCGGACGCTGCTGGATCTGTTCCGGGTGCACGGTTACGAGTTGGTCATGCCACCCCTGCTCGAACATCTTGATTCCCTGCTTACCGGGTCCGGGCAGGACCTGAAACTGCGCACGTTCAAACTCGTCGATCAATTGTCCGGACGAACCCTCGGTGTGCGCGCCGACATGACACCACAGGTCGCCCGCATCGACGCTCACCTGCTCAATCGCCAGGGGGTGACGCGACTGTGCTATTGCGGCAGCGTGCTGCACACCTTGCCGGCGTCGCTGGCGGCGAGTCGCGAACCTATCCAGATCGGCGCCGAGTTGTATGGCCATGCCGGCGTGGCCGCAGACCGCGAAGTCATCCGGCTAATGGCGGCCGTTCTGACCGCATCCGGCTTGCCGGCGGCGCGGGTCGATCTCGGGCATGTCGGCGTCTTTCGGGCGCTGGCGGCGGCGGTCGGTCTCGATGCCGATGTAGAAGGAACGCTGCTGGCTTTGCTGCAAGCCAAGGACGTGCCGAGCCTGCACGAACGCTGCCGAAAGTTCGGCGAACCGGTTCGTTCGGCGCTGCTGGCCCTGCCCGATCTCTATGGCGGCGTCGAGATCCTCGCTGCGGCGACCAGACTGCTGCCCGACTTGCCAGAAATCTCGGCTGCGCTGGAGACCTTGCGGCAGTTGCATAGAGCGCTGCCCGATTTGCCGCTGTCGTTTGATCTGGCTGACTTGCGCGGCTACCACTATCACAACGGCGTCGTGTTTGCTGCCTATTGCCCGGGGTTTTCCAGTGCCATCGCCCGCGGTGGCCGCTATGACGGCGTCGGCAAGGCCTTTGGCCGCGAGCGGCCAGCGACTGGCTTCTCGTTGGATCTGCGCGAACTGACGCGGCTGGCTGCGGCTGGACTGGCGAACGGGGGGGCGATCCTGGCGCCCTATTCGGCAGCCGACGGCGCCCTGGCTACTTCGATTGCGGCGCTGCGCGAGCAGGGCCAGATCGTCGTCGAAATGCTGCCGGGTGAGACCAACAGTGAAGGACCGCTGTGCGACCGCCAACTGCGCGAAAGTGAGGGGCAGTGGCTGATTGAGGCAATCAACCGGATCGGATCACCATAATGGCAAGAAACGTCGTGGTCGTGGGCACCCAATGGGGCGACGAGGGCAAGGGCAAGATTGTTGACTGGCTGACCGATCATGCCGGAGGTGTCGTACGTTTTCAGGGTGGTCACAACGCGGGTCATACGCTGGTTGTCGGCGACAAGGTCTACAAGCTCAATCTGGTTCCCTCGGGGATCGTCCGTGACGGTGTCGCTTGCTTCATCGGCAACGGCGTCGTGCTGGATATCCATCACCTGATCAGCGAAATTCGGGTACTCGAGTCCGGCGGCATTGACGTTCGTTCTCGTCTCAAGATCAGTCCGGGTTGTCCAATCATCCTGGCCTATCACCTGGCGCTCGACCACGCGCGGGAAGCGTTCAAGTGTGCGGATGCCAGGATCGGCACGACTGGCAAGGGTATTGGTCCGGCCTACGAAGACAAGGTGGCGCGGCGGGCGTTGCGGGTCTATGACCTGTTCTATCCTGGTCGCTTTGCCGAAAAGCTGAAGGAAAACCTCGACTATCACAACTTTGTCCTGACCCGCTACCTCGGGGCCCGAGCGGTCGATTTCGATGCCGTTCTGGCGCAGGCGATGGCCGATGCGGAGGAGATCAAGCCGCTGGTCACCGACGTTTCAGCGGCGTTGCATGCGCTCAACAGGGCGGGGCAAAACCTGCTGTTCGAGGGCGCACAGGGGGCTCTACTCGATATCGATCACGGTACCTATCCTTTTGTCACGTCATCGAACTGCGTTGCTGGCCAGGCAGCTGCCGGTTCGGGAATCGGTCCCGGGATGCTGCATTACGTGCTGGGAATCACCAAGGCCTATTGCACGCGCGTCGGTGGTGGCCCCTTCCCGAGCGAACTCGATATCGAACACGCGGGTCAGCCGGGCCACCAGATGTCGCAAAAGGGGCGCGAGTTCGGCACCGTCACCGGACGCAAGCGGCGCTGTGGCTGGCTCGATGCGGCAGCGCTCAAACGTTCGATTCAGATCAACGGCGTGACCGGGCTGTGTATTACCAAGCTTGACGTGTTCGACGGCCTGCCGGAACTGAAGATCTGTACCGCCTATCGGCTCGACGGAACGACCGTCGACCTGCTGCCGATGGGGGCCGATGAGGTGGCCGATTGCCAGCCAGTGCTGGAAACCATGCCCGGCTGGTCGGAGTCCACGGTCGGCGCCAACACGATGGAGGCACTGCCGGTCGCGGCGCGCGCCTACCTCGCGCGCATCGAGGAACTGTGCGGGATTCCGGTGGATATTGTCTCGACCGGTCCGGAGCGCCGAGAAACCATAGTTCGCCGGCACCCTCTAATGTGATGACCGACATGGCGGGTCGCGCTGCTGGGTGAAAGAGAGCTGGTCGCAGCCCCTGCCGGAGGGAAGCAGCTGAGGCTGCGGCAGGGCGTGTTTTGACGTTCAGCCCGCGGTGAAATATTCCAGCTATCGCTCGCTGGCACGGGAGGTTGACATGGGCATTCTCGACTGGTTCAAGAACCGACCGGCTCAATTCGATCCGGAGAGGGTTTCCGACGAGATGATCCGCGGCGCCGTAGACAAAGCCATCACAGTCACCAATCCTCGCCTGATCGTAGTTCCGTCCTGCCAGCAGCGCCTGGCGCCGGCGGTTGAGACGACGATCGAGTTTCTGCGTGGGATGGTCAAGGCGCTGCCGGAGGCACGCCCGCTTTCGTCTACCACGTGGGCGACTGATCCAGCGTTGCGGGCATTCTTCGTTGCGCCCACGGATATTCCGGTGGTGCTTGGACGATCAGATAATCTGCGCACCTTGTTTGACAAGTTTCCCGAACTCGATGAGGCTTGTCTGGTTCTCGGTATGGCGTTCAACGAGCAGCGGGTCTTCGGGATGGCCCTGCATGGTGACATGGTTCAGCGTGATGTGGTTCAGACCAGCGTCAGCTTTTCGGACCACAGGGCACACCTCTGCGGGCGGGACGAGGGCAGGCTGCAGCGTGTCATTGGGGCCCAGGCTTACGAGTACCTGCTTGCCCAGGCGTTGGCCGAGATTGGCGAGGATCGGGCGGAACGGCAGGAACTGGAAGCAAACCGGGCACTGGTCCGTGCGCGCCTGCGCCTGTTGCGGCAGCAGGGACCCGGTCTTGGTTCGATGTTCGGCCAGGCGCCGTCGGCGCGCAGTGAGCAGGCCAAACTCGAGCAGGATCTGCTTGAAAACGAACGCCAGCTGGCCGAGATCGGTAGCAGTGAGTCAGCGCTGGAAATGGAGCTCGGCTGTCTTAAGGAGGTACTCGGGAATCCGGAGCGGTATCTGCGCATGGAGCCCAGGCAGGTCCGAGTCAACGCGATGAACGTGGTGAGCGAGAAAGGGAGTGCCGAACTGGCTGCCGAAGTGGATTTCCACATCGCTGACCTGACCGGTACCCCGACGGTGCGGAGGGCATTCGTGCTGGCGCGCGTTCCGCGCGCCGAATTGCCTTTACCGCAAAAATCAATTTTGACGATGCCGCACGCTACCTTTGATGTGTTTACCGTGGCTTATCTCGCCAGTACCGCGGGCATCCCTTGTCGATGCATTTTTCTGGCACGGCGATCACCGGGGGGCATCCCCTCAACAAGTCAGGAACGTGTGTTCGCACGTTTGCCCTGGCGTTAGGAGAATCAGACATGAATCGAGAGCAAGTTCGTGATCAATTGCTGGCCCCGGTCCTCCAATGGACCAGACTGGGACGGCAGGCCAACAAGCTGATGGTCGGGTCGATGGAGGTCATCAGTTACCGCAGCAGCCGCCTGCTTCGCGGCGCCGCGCTTCGTGAACGGCATGACTGGCGAGAAATGGGCCTGATGGCGACGGAGAAGATTGCCGTGCCGATTGAGGCCGCGGTCGCCATGACATCGGCGCTGCAGAGCGAGACGCAGCAGTTCGTCAGCGAAATGGGTCAGGCAACATTGACGGTTGCCGGCGGCCTGATGGCCGTGGCCACCAGCCGCAGCGTCGAGGAATTCGGCGCCCGGCAAGTGGCTCTTGGCGAGGCGATGATCGGTGCCGCATTGAGCTGGTATCAGGTTTTCGGTCGCGCTGCCGAGGTTGCCGAGCAGGGCCTGCGGCCGATCCTGCGTCAGGTGACGGAAAACGCTGAACGGCTCGGCTAGCGCTGTCCGGGCAAGCGCGACTGTCGGCGTTTTGCCTGATCGCAGGGTTTTCGGTGGTGGTTGCGGTCTGATGCCTGCACCCGTCTGGCCGTGGTCTGTCGTCAGGTAGCCGGTCGAGGCCTTCTCCGGCAGGTCCAGTCGCCAGTCAAGCCGCTGAACCGCCGCTCTCGCCAGCTGGCGCGAGGCGCACGGCCAGCGGTTGCGAGGTAGCCAGATGCACGTCGCGCTGCGGGAAAGGCATGGCAATGCCCGCCGCCCCAAGGCGCTTCTCGATGGCAAAACGCAGGTCGCTGTCGATCCGGCGTGAGTCGTTTGCCAGTTCGCCCCAATAGACCAGCACCATCAGCAGCGCACTGTCGCCGAAATCCTCGAAGTAGACTTCGGGCGGCGGCTTCTTCAGTACCTGCCCGTGATCCTCGGCACAACCGATGATGATTTCGGCAGCCTCCCGAACAGGCGAGCCGTAGGCAATGCCGATGCGGATCTCCCGCCGTCTGCGCGTATCCGAGTAGGTCCAGTTGACGACCTGATTCTCGAGAAAACTGGAGTTCGGGACCACCGCTTCAACGCCATCGAAGCCGCGTACCGTCGACGCGCGCAGGTCAACGGCGACGACACGGCCGGTCATGCCGCCCAGTGCGATGATGTCGCCCACCCGAATCTTGCGTTCGAAGAGAATGATGATGCCGCTGATCACATTCTTGATGATTGTCTGCGTACCAAAGCCGATGCCGATGGCCAGCGCACCACCCATGAAGGCAAAGGCGGTCAGCGGGATGCGCGCCAGGTTGAGGATGAAGACGAGCAGCACCAGACCAAGCGCAATCATTGCCCAGCGGCGAACCACAATCGCCACCTGCTCATCGACCTTGAAGCGGGTCACCATCAGCCGCTGCAGTCGCCTCGCGAGCAGTGCGAACAGCCAGTAGCCGATCAGAAACAGGAGCAGCGCGCCGATGCTCTTGCCGATGGTCACTCCGTAGCTGACGGTGACCGTCTTGCCGTCGATGAGTGTCGAGTCCTCGACGGCGAACATCTCGAAGTTCCAGATCCCCTTCATCGTCTGCGCCAATTGCAGGGCGACGAGTTTCCAGTCTTCCGAGCCGGCGCTCTTGCCCTGAAAGCCGAAGTCGTCCAGCCAGCGCTCGAGCTGTTGCTGCAGCCGGCTACTGATCCTCTCGACGCGCTGGTAGGCCAGCAGACGTTCCTTCATCGTGGCTAGCAGTTCGGCCTGGTAGGCAGCGGATGTGGCATCGGAGGTGCCGACGTCAACACGCAACTCCTGGTCCCTGACCTCCGCGCGTGCTGCCTGTTGCAGTTCCTCAAAGATTTGCTTCCGGCTTGCGAGCTCAGCCCTGGCCTGGCTCAGCCCGGTGATCACCGCCTGTCGAGTGGCAGCGTCCTCGGACTGCAGGCCGACGTAGCGTTGCGCCCAGGCGTCGCTGGTCCCCTGTACCAGGATCTGGAGCCAGGTGAGGGTCATCAGCTGGATCCTTTCGGTTTCCAGTTTCGCTTCCACGAGCTGCAGTTGGCGCGCTTCCTGTGCAGTGCTGTCAGCCCGAGCCACGACTTTGACCAGCCGTTCGCGCTCGGCAGCGCGGCGGGTATTGGCCGCGACAACGGCATCGACCTCGGAGTTCAGCCGGCTCAGTTCCTTGCGCAGTAGCGCTTGTTGCTGCTCGAGTTCGTCCTTGCTCAGGCGCTGCTCTGGCAGCACCCTGGCCAGTAGATGCTCGATCTCCGTGCTGAAGGTCTTCAAGCCCTTCATCTCCAGAGCGCTGCGATTCTGGCTGAGGCCGATGTTGGCCAGATTGGCCTCAGCCAGTTGGCGGCGCAGAGTAGCCATCTCCAGAGTCTGTCGTCCTTTCTCGACCTCTTCCTGGCCCTTGGTTCGGGTCAGCTTGTCCTCTGCCAGGCGGATGGCTTCGCTGGCTCGCCGCTGCTCCTCGACCTGTCCCGCCTTGAGCGTTTCCAGCGCCCTTTCGGTCGCCATCAGCCGCTGCAAGCGCTGCTTTACCGCCTCGTGTTCATCGCGCACGGCATCAACGCGCAACGCCGAATAGGGCGGCGGACCCGCGAAATCAGCGGTCAAGGCCTGCTTTCTCGGGTCCTCGGGTGGCGACCGCCTCAGTTCATCGAGTTCATCGAGCAGACTGAGCTGCTCGATGAAGGCTATGACCAGACGATCCAGAATCCGCTGGCGGTCGCTAACCAGCAGACCCTGCGCATCGCTGCCCGGACCGGGCTTGGTTTGCCCCGCTTCCTGCTGCCGGCGCGCTTCGGCCAACTGGGCTTCGGCTTTGGTGCGCGGATCGACCGGCTCGGCTGCTGCGGCCGCCGTCGGCGCCTCGGCCTTTGGCTTGAGAAACGGAAACTGGGCGTACCGGCAGCGCGAACAGCGTCACCAGAAGGACGATAAGTGGGAGACGTGGCCGGGTGGAGTTGGACGATGGCAAGTGACGATTTCCTTGAGGCGAGTTGCCGTAGTATGGCAAGCAAGCGGTCGCGGCGTCCAGCGACTCGGCGATAAACTTCGCTTTCTGGAGATGACGGCCAGGCAAGGCCTTGCCATCCACTTGGGTGTGTCGAACCGGTCGTTTGTCTTTCGTATTGCGAAGGACGATAATTCAGGCGCTGTCTTGTCCAGTGTATGGCGCGCTCGCCGGGGTGTCGCAGTGATTTGTGCTGGTCTGGTCACGCTCGATCCGAACGTTGATCGTCCGCGCGACAACCGATACCGGCGACGTATAACGCAAGGGAGGCGCTCATGACATTGCCCATGCATCCAGGCATCACCCACAGCGGGTGGGCACTTTCGCTGTGGCTCAGGGCGGGCTGGCTCGTTGTGTCGTGCCTCGCTCTGGGCGGTTGCGCTTCAATTACCCTGAACGCTGTCGTGGAGGGTCGGCTGGTCGCTGGCGGGCCGATCCCGGGGGTGGAGGTCACTCGTCAAGGCGTTCGCTCGCCAGCACAGGACAACATGAGCATGCAGCCAGGCGACGAGATCCGCACAGGTCCGCAGACCGCGGTCGTGCTCAGTTTCATTGACGGTGCCAGGGTCTTCGTACAGCCGGGGACGCATATCAGGATTGGTTCGATCTTCGTCTATTTCGGTGAAGTGCTGGTGAAGGTCAAGGGCTACTTCCAGGTCGAGACACGCTACGCAACGGCGGGATCGGAGGGGACCCAATACCTGGTTCGGGTTGAGCCGGGAGATCAGGTCAGGGTTGTCGTGGCCCAGGGCAGAGTCGGGCTGGTTTCCCGGTCCGGACGCTGGAACAAGGTCATCCTTGGCGTCGGTCAAGGTGCCTGGCTTGTCGGCTCGGACGCGCCACTCGGCTTTCCGCCGGCGAGTCCCTCGGAGATCGAAGACATTCGCAGGCGCATCCAGGAGCTTGATGCGCTCGTTCCGGAACCGGCAGAACTGGGGCCACTATTGGGTGGGGGTGCCGCCGTTGGTGCAGGCATTGGCTTGGGGTGGTTGCTGAAGGACAAGCACCGGGACGACGCTGAGCACAGCCCGGCCGATCCTCCGCGCGGCCGCGGCCGCGTTCCTGTGCCGCAAGACCAGACGTCGCCGCCAATCAAGGACCCGCCTAAAGACGACGCTGATCGCAGCGTTACTGATTCCTTGCGCCGCCGCGGCCGTGTTCCCGTGGAGCAGGACCAGACGTCGACGCCAGGTCTGAGACAAAGGCTGCCTTCAACACCACAGGACAGCGACAGACTGCGGTAAGTGCCTTGCCGGCGATTGCCGTGCGCACCGGTCTGAGTGGTCGAATGCGCCAGCCTCACAGGCAAGTGCTTCGCGCGTAAGGAAAGAGCATGCCCAGTCTCTTCATCAGCTATCGCCGTGAAGACACCGTCGCCTACGCGGGGCGGCTCTACGATCACCTCAGCAGTCACTTTGGCGCCGACAGGGTTTTCATGGACATCGGCCAGATTGCGCCCGGCGAGGATTTCGTCGAGGTTCTCGACGCGAGGATCCGAAGCAGCGAGGTGGTCATTGCACTGATCGGACCGCTGTGGTTGAGCGTCAGCAACGACCAGGGCCGCCGAATCGAGCAGGCGGACGATTTTGTACGCTACGAACTTGCTGCCGCGCTAACGCAAGGCAAGCGCCTGATCCCGGTGCTGGTGGGTGGCGCGAGGATGCCGAATGTCAAGGAACTGCCGGCAGCCATCGGCGCGTTGGCCCGCTGTCAGGCACATCCGGTCGACGACACGCGTTTCGACTATGACCTCGACGCACTCATTCGATCGATCGAGCGGCGACCATCGCTGCTGCGGCAGTTCATGCAGCTCGCCAGTGTCGAGCGGCTGCGCAAGTGGCGGCAGGGAATCGCGGCGAGCATCGCTCTGCTGATGCTGTTGAGCGGCTGGGTGCAGTTGTTTGACGTGTTCGGAATCGATGCCCGGATCGAGAGCTACACCATGGCACTCGGTGATCTGGTCTCGAGTGTCCCGCTTAGCGACCGGATCGTGATCGTCAGTTTTGATCAGCGGTCCGAAGCCCGACTCGGAAGTCCCGGGCCTGGCTGGCGCCAGGAACATGCACGGCTGATTGATCGGCTCGTCGATGGCGGTGCCAAGGTCATTGCCTTCGACCTGTTCTTCGAGAAGCCCGGTTCGGCTGACGCCGAACTGCTCGCAGCGATTCATCGAGCCAGGGAACGTGGCAGCCAGGTTTTCGTCGGCGTCAGAAAACTGCTGGCTGTGCCCGGTTCTCATTGACGGGCTGAGCGAAGCGGCCAGCGGGGTCGGTCTGCTGTGCATCGGTGGCAGGCTCGCTTATGCCTCGATCGCTCCCCTGGCCGTGCTAAAAATCGCTGCCGCCGCCGGGAGCGGTGGTTCGGGTACCCTGGGTGACAATGGCAGGTTTCCCGCCCTCGGCCCGCTCGCCGCAGGCGCGGCAACGCTTGCCATTGACCAAGGGCTGCAGCAACTGACGATCGTCACCGATCGTGGCCAGACGCTTTGGCAAGGGCCGCTGCAGCACGTCAGACCCCAGGTCGAATCTTCCGGCGAGCTGAGCAAGGATTGCCCGCTGGTGAGTGCTGGCGATCGGGTGGCCGAGGCGATGATTCGCCTGGCGCCACTGGTGGCCTGGCGCGACCCGTCGCGCCGCCATGACTTCGAAGAAGTCGCCGGGCCAAGTGCCGCTATCAAGCCGGGCCAGCTGGATGGCAAGATCGTCCTGGTCGGGGATGCGCGGCCGGGAAACGACGAGTTCCGGGTCCTGCAGGGGTTGCGCCCGGAACTCCGCCACGGGGTCGAGCTGCATGCCGACGTGGTCAACAACCTGCTTCAGGAAGTCCATGTCCGCCGTTTGGGGGCGACACCGCAGTTCCTCCTGATGTTGGTCCTGGCCGGAGCAGGTGGCTGGCTGCGTGTATTCAGGCCAGCCACGTCTGTACTCGCGCGCCGCCTGCTGGTGTTCGCGGTCCTGTCGGCTTACCTCGCGCTGACGATTGTCATCTACGCGAGCCATGGCGTGCTGCTCAATACCGCCTATCATATCGGTGCATTGCTGTTGTCGTACTGGCTGCTCGGTAGGCTCACACTTCACTGGCGGCAGGTGAGCCGCGAACCCGGTCCGTGACCTGCGCCGCCCATCGGGCAAGAGCCGCGGGTTCCTGGCTTTGCAGTGTCTGCCGCGGGTGTCCGTTTTTGAGTCCCCAGGCACGAGCGATGCCGCTCCCCTTGACCAGTCACCAGTGGGGCGCTAGAGTCCGCTTTGCCCACAATCAGGACCGCGACAATGACGACACAGCCTCCCGGCAGGAAAGCTACTGCCAGTAGCAAGCTCCGCTTGGTGATGGATCTCCTGGGGCCCTATCGCCGCTGGGTAATGGTCATCCTGGCGGCCATGCTGGTCGAAACAGCGATGTCGCTGGCTGGGCCGTGGCCGCTCAAGATCATCCTTGACAATGTGGTCGGCAACCACAAGCCGCCTGGCTGGCTTGACGCGCTACGCTTCATCGACCTGGCTGGTGACAAGATGGAACTCGCCGCCGTCGCCGGGGTAGCCGTGCTCGTGATCGCGCTGCTGGGGGCTCTGGCGAGTTACATCGACAACTACTACACCGAAAGTGTCAGCCAGTGGGTCGCGCACGATCTGCGCATGCGTGTATACGACCACCTGCAGCGCCTTTCTCTCGGCTACTATGATACCCACCAGACGGGATCGATCCTGTCCACGCTGACTGCTGACATCAAGACCATCCAGGGTTTCGCTTCGTCGGGAACGCTCGGTATCCTGGTCGACCTGCTGACCATCGTCGGCATGCTGGGAATCATGTTCTGGCTCGATTGGGACTTCGCGCTCATCGCTATTGGCGTGACGCCGTTTCTGCTGCTGTTCGTCGCGCGCTTCAACCGAGAGGTGAAGGATGCGACGCACGAGGTTCGCCGCTATCAGAGCGACATCGTCGCCGTCGTACAGCAGGGGCTGGAGTCGATCCGCATCGTCAAGGCTTTCGGCCGGCAGGAACTCGAGGAGAACCAACTCGCTAAGGTCAGCCACGCCACGGTCGACGCGGCACTGGCAGCGCGCCGCGTGAAATCCCTGCTCTCGCCGGCGGTGTCGATCACCGTTGCCGGGTGTACCGGCTATGTTCTCTGGCGTGGAACCGGGCTGGTGATGCAGGACGTGATGACTGTCGGCGCGTTGACCGTCTTCCTCACCTACCTCGGCAAGTTCTTCAAACCGGTACAGGATCTGGCAAAGATGAGCAACAGCATGGCCCAGACAGCGGTGGCGATCGAGCGCATCCAGCTGATTCTCGATACCGACGACATTCTGCCCGAAAAGCCGGGGGCGACGGATCCCGGGAAGCTGCGCGGTGAGATCGCCTTCGACCACGTCGCGTTCAGCTACAATGCGGAGGCCAAGGTACTCAGCGACGTCGTGTTCAGGATTGCCCCAGGGCAGACCGTGGGCGTCGTTGGCCCCACCGGCAGCGGCAAGTCGACGGTAGTGAGCATGATCCCGCGGTTCTACGATCCGACGGGCGGCGTGGTTTGGATAGACGGCGTGGACGTGCGCGACTACGATCTGCAGGCACTGCGCCGGCAGATCGGTTTCGTCCTGCAGGATACCGCGTTGTTCCACGGCACCATCCGCGAGAACATCGCCTATGGCCGGCCCGACGCCACCGATGCCGAGATCGCCGAGGCTGCGCGCCTGGCCAACGCTGATGAGTTCATCTCGCGCATGGCGCACGGCTACGACACCATGGTGGGCGAGCGGGGCATGACGCTCTCGGGCGGTCAGCGGCAGCGTATCGGCATCGCGCGTGCCGTCATCCGTGACGCGCCGATCCTGATCCTGGACGAACCCACTGCAGCGCTCGACACGGAATCCGAAAAGCTGGTGATGGACGCGCTCCAGAGACTGATGAAGGGGCGTACCGTGATCACCATCGCACACCGTCTTTCCACCATCCGCGACGCCGACAAGATCATTGTCGTCAAGGGCGGCGTGGTGGCCGAGGAAGGCAGCCACGAGGAATTGGTGGCGCGCGGTGGCGTGTACGCCGAGCTGTATCGAACCCAGATCCAACCAGCGTCGCCAACCGGCGCGTAACTTCCGGAGTTTTTATCTCATGCATCGTTCGCTCATTGTTCTGCCAGACGATACGGGCCAGCCGATCGTCGAGGCGATCGCCGCCGCCAGGGAGTCGCTGCGCATCAAGATGTTTCTTTTCTCCGATCCCGGCCTGGTTGCTGCGGTCATCGCCGCACACCAACGCGGCGTAAAGGTTCGGGTGATGCTCAACCCCGCCCGGCGCAGCGGCGAGGGAGAGAACCAGGAGACGCGCAAGGCCCTGGAGGCCGCCGGCGTACCGGTGGCGGACAGCAATCCGGCCTTCGACATCACGCACGAGAAATCACTGGTGGTGGACGACGAGACGGCCTTCGTGCATTCGCTCAACTGGGAAACGAAGAACCTCACCGAAACGCGTGATTACGCCGTGGTGACTTCGCACCGCCATGAGGTGGACGAGATTGTTCAGTGTTTCGACGCCGACTGGAACCGCGAACAGTTCGATCCGGGCGACGACGCGCATCTCATTTGGTGCAACATCAACGGGCGCAACCGCGTAGCCCGTTTTATCGACGCCGCCGAGGAGTCGCTCTTTTTGCAGAATGAACGCTATCAGGACGAGGTGATCATCGAGCGCCTCGTGCGCGCGACGCGCCGCGGCGTCAAACTGCATGTGCTGGCGCGACCGATGCACTTCCTCAAGGCAGGCAAGTTGGTTGAGGGCGTCGAGGGATTGCGCATTCTCCAGGATCTGGGCGCCAAGGTGCACCGGCTGAAGGGACTCAAGTTGCATGCCAAGATGTTGCTGTCTGATGGCAGGCGAGCCATCATAGGATCAATCAACCTAGCCCCGGGCAGCTTTGACAGCCGGCGCGAACTCGCCATCGAAGTGCATGACGAAGCGGTCGTCAAGCGCTTGCAGCAGGTGGCTGACCACGACTGGCAAAATTCCCGTCCCCTGGACCTGTCTGATGAAGGGCTGCTCGCGGATCTCGAAGAGAACGAACCCGAAGTAGCTGAGATGCTCGCGCTGAACCACAGCAAGGACAGTCATGGCGAGCAAGGTCACCACCGGCGTCGTGAGGACAACGGTCATAACGGGCATCGGAGCCATAGCGGCCACTGAGGGTTTCCCTGACCGGACTGGAGAAGCACCCTAATCAGCAGCTGACCTGACAATCGGAGACACCATGGACTTGACCATTTATCATTTCGTCCTCATCGCTGCCTTCGTCGCCATCGTTGTCTGGGTCTTTGGCCACAAGCGCAAGGCGCGCTTCGAGCAGGACGCACGGATTCCTTTCGAGGAAGGCAAGGACTGACGCTGTCGGAAGGCTAGTTGTCCGAGGCGTTGGCGGGGACTGGCAAGCCGCCAGGGGATCCGTAATGCTGCCCGATGCAGCGGCTGGCGCTGTCGCGGCAGGATTGACTACAGCAGAGGACAATAGCCATGAAAAGACGTTTATTCCTCCTTGCTGCGATGTGCTTCGCAGCGCTCACCGGGGCGCAACCGGTGTACGAATCGCGTGATCGGGCCGGTCCCATGTTCTCGGATCTGCCGAGCCAGGGAGCCAGCGAGGTGAAGTTGCCACCGGCCAATCTGATGGATTCACCTCAGGTGGCGCCGATCGTCATTCCCCGTCCCGAACACGGGGCAGCAGCACCCTACACGGCATTGCAGATCATTCAGCCCGAAAATGGCGGCACGGTGCATTCGAATACCGGGCAGATCTCTCTGGCCGTGGTGATTGAGCCGGCATTGCAGTCCGAACGGGGAGACGCCCTTGCGGTCAGGCTGGACAACACCCTCCTGCCGACCACGCGGGGAACGCTGCGGTTCGATATCAACCCGTCGGAGTGGCAGCAAGCAGCAGTGGACAGTGTCGAGCATCAACTCGAGGTTATCGTCGTGGACGGCTCCGGCACGGCGCTAATCCGTTCGGCACCCGTACGCTTTTTTGTTCATCGGGCGACCAGGCATTGACTTGCCGGCTCTCACCGCCTGTCGCTGTTTCAGGATATCGGGCATCCGCCGAGCCGCGAAGGTCTGATCGCAGTGAGATTGTGCGCGGGTTTTACCTGCGCACTGGGCTTGGCTAGCAGACTCGGGGGAGAGGGCCGATGGGGAAGGAGATTGGCGGCGACGGCTTCACTGGGGACGACTTCGTCCGTTTCAGGCACCGCCTTGCTCTGGAGACCCAGCATGCACACGATGCCTACAGCCGCGACGAGTTTGCCGACGACGGCCTGGTGGCAGGCTTCGAACTCGAGGCCTGGCTGATCGACGAGAAACTGTTGCCGGCGCCGCGCAACGTGTCGTTTCTGGCGCGAATGGCCAGCCCGCTGGTAGTGCCCGAGTTATCGCAGTTCAACGTCGAACTCAACGGGACGCCGCAGTCCTTGTGCGGTACTGCGCTGTCCCAGCTTGAAAGCGAACTAACCGCAACGTGGCGGCAATGCCTGTGCATTGCCGCTGCCGACGGGTCGTCGCTGATCGCCATCGGCACCCTGCCTACGCTCTGCGAGGCTGACCTGTCGCTGGCCAGCATGACGCCGTCCAGGCGCTACGCCATGCTCAACGAACAGATTCTGGCCCTACGCGGCGGACGGCCTCTGACGCTTGATATTGCCGGCATCGACAGTTTGCGAACCACCCACACCGACGTCATGCTGGAGGCGGCAACGACATCGTTTCAGGTGCACCTGCAGACTCCAGCGAGCGAGGCGGCCCGGACCTACAACGCGTCACTGCTTCTCGCCGCGCCATTGGTCGCCCTGGCTGCCAACTCCCCGTTCCTGTTCGAGCGCGCGCTCTGGCACGAGACGCGCGTGCCGCTGTTCGAGCAGGCGGTTGATTGCTGCGATCCGGGACATCCGCAACACCTGCGCGTCACTTTCGGGTCGGGCTACCTGGCTGCCGACCCCACTGCCCTGTTTGCCGAGAATCTGTCGAATTATGCCGTGCTGCTGCCGTTCGAAATGCCGGGGCCGCTGCACTCCTATGCCCATCTGCGCCTGCACAACGGCACCATCTGGCGCTGGAACCGGCTGCTCATCGGTTTCGACGAAAGCGGACGGCCACACCTGCGCGTCGAGCAGCGGGTGATGCCGGCCGGCCCAAGCATCATCGACATGATCGCCAATGCGGCTTTTTACTATGGTGTCGTGCGCATGTTGACCAGGCAAACGGTGGCACCTGAATTACAGTTACCCTTCGCGGTGGCGAGTGACAATTTCTATCGTGCCGCGCGCTACGGTCTTGCTGCGCAACTCCACTGGCCGGGCGGACATCGCAGGACTGCCGCCGAATTGCTGGAACGTGAACTGTTGCCGCTGGCGCGCGAAGGGCTGAGTCAGCTCGACCTGGCCACCGACGACATTGCGCGCTACCTGGAGGTGATCGCCGGACGTCTGCGCCGCCGTCAGAACGGTGCCGCCTGGCAACTGGCGCACTATGCGAAACACCATGACTTCTTCCGGCTGACCGCCGATTATCTTGACCACCAGCGCCGCCTCATGCCAGTGCATGAGTGGCCGATATGAGTTGTATTCCTTCATGCTGACCGTACTCGATGCCTTGCCCGAACGTTTTCTCGACACTCCCGCCCGCGAACTCCACCGTCTGTTGGCCGGCCCGACTCTGATCCACCTGCCTGGACGACGCCAGACACCGCTGTTCATCTCTGTGCTCCTGCACGGTAACGAAGACAGCGGTGTCGTTGCACTGCAGAGCGTGCTGCGTGCGTACGGAAAACGGCTGCTGCCGCGGGCGCTGTCGATCCTCATCGGCAATGTCGCAGCTGCCCGTGAAGGTTTGCGTCGGCTCGATCATCAACCCGACTACAACCGCGTCTGGCCGGGCAGCGATGCGCACACGGAGACGCCGGAGCACGCGGCGATGAGTGAAGTGTACTGCCTGATGCAGGCGCGCGGTGTCTTCGCCAGCATCGATATCCACAACAACACCGGTCTCAATCCGCACTATTGCGTGATCAGTCGGCTGGACCAGGCAGCCCTGCACCTGTCCCTGCTCTTTTCGCGGACCGTCGTGTGGTTTCGTGGTCTCGCGGGAACACAGACGACCGCCTTCTCGCCGCTCTGCCCGTCGCTGACCGTTGAATGCGGCAAGCCAGGCAACCCGGGTAACGAAGCGCATGTCGCGCGCTTCATCGAGGCTTGCCTGCACCTGGCGCAGTTCCCGGCGCACGCTGTCCATGAACATGACATCGACCTCTATCACACGGTCGCGACGGTGCGGGTGCCAGCGGCAGCATCCTTTGGCTTTGGCGATGCGCTGGCTGATATCGACTTTGATCCCCACCTCGACCACATGAACTTCCGGCCGCTCGACCCCGGTACAGTCTTCGGACGTACTCGCCTGCAGTCCCCGCTTGATGTGCGCGACGAAAGCGGTGCCGACGTGGCGGCAGAGTTTCTGGACTGTCTCGATGGTACGATCAGTCTGCGGCGGGCTGCCACGCCCGCGATGCTGACGCTCGATCGGCGCGTCGTGCGGCAGGACTGCCTGTGTTACCTGATGGAGCGACTCCCCTACGCACGCCATCAACGGGTTGCCCCCGAGTTGTGCGAGAGCGTGTAGAAAGCAAGGAAGGGACTTGCAGTGAGTACCTGGAACGAGCAGATTCGCCGTCGCTGCTCTGTCGGGGGCAGCAGGGGCCGCTGGCAGGGGAGTGGCAGGGAGCCGCCCCGCAAGGTCGCTGAAAGAGTCGTCGCCGCCGGCGACGGATCGACCATCGCCCGGTCCGCCGAGGGGAGAATGTGGGCCCGGGAAGGCAGCCGTGGACCGCGCCAGATCGCGCTCGATCGCCGACGAGCGGAGAGTACCTTGCCCGGCTAACCGCCCATGACCCGGTTTTTCCCGGCCCTCTTGGCCACATACATGGCCCGGTCCGCCCGACTGATGACGTCTTCGCCCGATTCATCGGCAGTCAGTTCCGCTACTCCGGCGCTGAAGGTGATCAGGACCCGCTCGTTGCCAGCGAGGAAGAAGTTTCTGGTGAGCTCTCTTTGCAGGCGTTTCATGGCCGCGATTCCCTCGTCCAGGTTGGTATCCGGCATCAGGATCACGAACTCCTCGCCGCCGTAGCGCGCCAGGGTGTCGACCGGTCGCATGTAGTGGTGAACGACCTGCACCAGGTGAATCAGGGCCTCGTCGCCGCTGGCGTGGCCCAGGCGGTCATTGAGCTGCTTGAAATTGTCGACGTCGAGCAAGGACAGCGATAGCATTTCGCCCTTGCGTCGGACGCTGGCGATCTCGCGTGCCAGCGCCTCGTTGAGGCCACGGCGGTTGAGGACGTCGGTCAGGGGGTCGTGCCGGGCGGAAGCGCTCGCGTGCTGGAGTTCCTCGTGCAGCCTGACCAGCTCGGCGTTGGTGGCCAGGGCGCCGGCCTGCAACTCCTGGAGCTGATCGCGGGCAGCCGCGGTGTCTTCAGCCATCCCGCGGGTGGCATCGATCACCCGTTTCAGCAGTGGCGTCAGATCTTCGATTGTTCTGACCTCGGCAATCTGCCGCGAGCTTTCCTCCAGGTCATTCTGGAAGTCTGTGCTTGATTGATTCATCATCGCCAGCTGATCGATGAAGGCCGCCAACATCTGGCGCATCGCCTCCTGCGCTTCCAGTGTGCGGCTCTTTGCCTCCCGCTGTCGGGTGATGACATCCTGCAGTCGGCGCTCGACGTCGTCCAGGCGGCGGAGGGTGATCGGGGGCGACACGGCACTGACGAGAGAATCGATCTGGCCCTGGACGCATTGCTCATCGAGGCTCAACTCACCGATGTTATCGATGATCAAATGCAGCAGCTTGAGCAAGGTCTGCTTGATCTCCCCCTGTTCTTCAGCCGCCAACGATGCCCGCTGGCTGAAGCTGGAGAGCAGGGCCAACAGCGCCTGGAAGTCCACTGCCGGGCCTTTGAGGGTTTCCAGCAGCTTTGGCGCCTGGCTGGACAACCACTCATCTTCGTTGCCGAGTGCCGGCAGCAGGTCTTCGATCAGGCGTGTGATCCTGGCCAGCAACTCGCTGGTGTGTTCTGGCGCTTTGTCTTCGGTCGAGGCCTTTGCTTCGTTGTCACTGCCGGCCGACTCGGTGCTGGTGAGTGCGATCAGCGCATCCTGGATACCCTGCCAGCTGCGCTTGCCGATCGCGGCTCCGAGGCGATCAAGCTGTCGGTCCCGTCCTGGATTCGCGCCAGCCAGCGCGGTCGCGATGCGACGCAACGGCGCCTCGGGAAATCCTGTCACGTCGGGAAGTTTTGCCACCTCGTTGTAACAGGCCTGGTAGTTCGCGGGCGTCGGCAGCAGCTTGCGGACCGTCAGTTGTTTGAGCGCTTCGCGTGCAATCTCGAGAGGATTTTTCGTGTCGATCATCAAGTGAGCATCGAGGGTCAAGGAATTCAGTCAGACAAAACCATGGGTCAGCCGGTAGCGGATTGTACCTTGTGCCCCCTTTGTTGGGTTTATGAATAATGAGGGTTTGCTACCTGATGCGCACGAGAGTTGTTCAGGTTCCAGTTCGGGCCGAAGGGGTCTCCTCGCGTAGAATGGGCGAAAAAAACCCGGGGTGAACATGGGAAAACTGCTGCTGGCACCGATGGAAGGCCTCGTCGATGATATTCTGCGCGACGTGTTGACGCGGGTTGGGGCGTATGACCTGGCGGTCAGCGAGTTCATCCGCGTCTCGGGTAGCCTGCTGCCAGCGCGTGCTTTCCACCGGGTGTGTCCCGAACTCACCCGGGGAAGCCGCACTCGCGCGGGTACGCCTGTCGCCGTTCAACTCCTGGGCAGTGATCCGGGCTGCCTGGCGGAAAACGCGGCACAACTGGCTTCGCTGTCGCCGGCCGGTATCGATCTGAATTTCGGCTGTCCCGCACCAACGGTCAATCGTCATGGGGGCGGTGCCATGCTGCTTGCCGATCCGGAACAGTTGTTTCGCATCGCCTCTGCGGTCAGGCGCGTGGTGCCTGCGGAAATCCCGTTCACCGCCAAGATGCGGCTCGGGATGCGCGATACCTCGAGAACGCTGGATTGTGCGCGAGCGCTGGCGGCCGGCGGCGTGGTGTCGCTGGTCGTGCATGCGCGCACCAGGGCCGAGGGCTATCGACCGCCGGCGCACTGGGAATGGGTTGCCCGCATCGACGAAGTCGTTCAGTTCCCCGTGACGGCGAACGGCGAGGTATGGACGACTGATGACCACGTCCGCTGCTGTTCCCTCAGCGGTTGCCCGGACGTGATGATCGGGCGGGGTGCGGTCGCCGATCCCTTTCTTGCCCGACGGATTCGTGCGCTGGCCGCTGGCGAGGAACTGGCAAGCGACCGCTCGTCCGACTGGCGTCGGCTGCAGCCACTGCTGGCGTCTTTCTGGCTGCAGGTGTGTGCCAAGGTCTCGCCGCGACACGCGCCGGGTCGCCTGAAGCTGTGGCTCGGTGCGCTGCGGCGCACCTTCGTCGAAGCCGACGTCCTGTTCCTGGCGGTCCGGGAGTTGCGGGGCGCCGATGACGTCACCCGCATGCTCGATCGGCATGGCGTGCTGCGCTTGCCGGCGCCAGCGTAGGCGGTCGATGTACGGCAACTCCCGCCTTCCGGCCAGCGCGCAGACTGGTGTGCACGCACACCTGGCGATGCTGCTCGACCGGCACGTGAATGTGCCCTTCCGCAAGCCGTATGCCGACTACAACCGCAGCGCTTTTGCCGCCAGCTTCGAGCGTTTTCAGCGAGTCGCCGCAGGCGCACCGTTGATCCTCGACTCGTGCTGCGGGGTCGGGGAGAGCAGCCTCCTGCTGGCCAGTGCGTTTCCCGCGCACTACGTGATCGGGGTCGACCAGTCCGCGTCGCGCCTGGCACGCGGCAAGGGCAGGGCTGCCGAATGGCCAGCCAATCTCGATCTGGTTCGTGCCGACGTGGTCGATTACTGGCGGCTGTTGCACGATGCGGGCGTCACGCTCGACCGCCACTACCTGCTTTATCCCAACCCGTGGCCGAAGGTCGGCCACCTGAGTCGGCGCTGGCATGGGCATCCGGTTTTCCCCACCTTGCTTGCCCTGGGTGGCGTCCTCGAATGCCGAAGCAATTGGCCGGTCTACCTGATGGAGTTGTGCTTCGCGGTGCACAGGCTGACGCAGCGAGCCGCTCTCTGTGAGCCCTATCTACCAGAGCAGCCACTGACACCCTTTGAACGCAAGTACGTCGCTTCTGATCATCGCCTGTTTCGTACCGTCATCGATCTGGCTTGAGCGCTGTGCCGCAGTGTTGGTCATTTGCGGCAGGCAGCGAGAGCGCCAGATCTCCGATTCTCGACAGCGTCGTTGTGGATGCGGCCATAACCGTCGTAGAATGGCGTCCTGCGCGGGCGTCGTATAATGGTAATACCCTAGCTTCCCAAGCTAGAGCCGAGGGTTCGATTCCCTTCGCCCGCTCCAAATCGAATTCAGGCGGGTCGGCAATCTGCAAGCGTGAAGGTGGGTGCGCAATACCGGCGGAGTTCTGTATGCGCGCCTTATCCTACCGACATCGACAGGTGTTCAGCGTGTCACGGCGTGGTTTGCGGCGGTGGCGATGCGCCAGCGTGCGGATCGCTTTCTCGACACCCTGGTCGAGTCTTCGGAGCAACCATGACCCTGCTGATTCTCGGCCTCACGACTTTCCTGGGGATACACTCCATACGAATCTTCGCGGATGGCTTCCGCAACGCCCAGGTGGCGAAGCTCGGGGTGAATGGGTGGAAGGCCGTCTACTCGATCGTGTCGATCGCCGGTTTCGTGCTGATCGTCTATGGCTACGGCGAGGCGCGCCTGACGCCAGTAGCGATCTGGAGCCCTCCGCTGTGGACCAGGCACCTGGCCACGCTGCTGACCGTTCCGGCGTTCATCCTGCTGGCGGCGGCGTACGTGCCGGGAACGCGAATCAAGCGGGCGGTCGGTCATCCGATGGTTGCGGGCGTGAAGGTCTGGGCATTCGCGCACCTGATCGCCAATGGCACGCTGGCCGACGTGTTGCTGTTCGGCAGCTTCCTTGCCTGGGCGATCCCGGACTACGCTTCGGCCCGTCGCCGCGACCGCGCTACCGGCACCGATTACGTGACCGGGCCGATCACGCGCGACCTCACGGCGGTGATCCTGGGTCTCGCGGCGTGGGCCGCGTTCGCCTTCTGGCTGCACGTCTGGCTGATCGGCGTACGGCCGTTCGGCGGCTGAGGCGCCCCTTGTCGGCCCAAACGTCTGCGCCGGCCCCTTGCGGGTGACGCGTGCTTGCGTCGCAGCGGTTGCCGGCTTCGGCACGAACGGTAGTCTGTGCTACCAGGCGGCCGTGGCGAGGAGCGGTCAGCTGCAGGCGGCATTGCCAGCGATGGGATCTGGTATCGCTGATCTCTTCACACGCAGAATCCCGCGACGCTCAGCCCGCTGTCGCTGAAGCGCGTCAGCAGTAACCGCCACTCCTCGGTACTGCGTCTGACGCGCGGACTCCCAGCCTGGTCTGCCATCTCCGTACCCCGTACTGCAGACCTTCCGGAAACCCCGCTGAAGTGCGCCCAGTCTTGGACAGTATAGGCGAAGCTGACACGCATAGCGGAGACGCGCCCACCTCGATGCGCGGCCATTTCCCACCGGGGATCCTGGCGCCGAGGCCGGTGCGCCGGCGGCAGAGTTGTTCCCGAGCGTGACGGTGGGCGGGTTGCTGCAGTGGCCCCAGGCGCACCACCACCCATGTGAACTGGCCACGAAATCGAAGAGGTTTTTCCCTTCGTTGTCGATGGCCTTGAAGGATCCGTAGTCGGACAGCCCGGTGACATCGACGCGCTCGGGCAACTGGGCCGTGTCGGACTGGAGTTGTCTGAGTTGAGCTTCGCTCACGGTGATGGCTTCAGCGAGTCGCCGCTGCCGACGGTTGCGCTCACTGCCGTCCCGCTTGAAACGGGGTGGCGTCTGGCGCGATGCCCCTGGATGGTCGCTATCTGCTGCGCCAGCGCCTTGATCCGACGATTGGCGATGTCCTGTTTCTCGAGCGAAGCGGAACCGGCTGCGGACCCGAGTCTGCACCGATTCGTCCAGTTACCCTGGCCTGGAATCCGGTTGGTTGTTCTGACGCTCTTTGCCCTGCTACCATTCGACCATGGCCAACGCTCTCGACACGGGCTACCAACTGCCCTTTTCCAAGAAGACATCTTGTGCTGACCCATACCGTTGACACGCTGCCCACAGCGGCCACCCCACGATGAGACCCCATGGCTGGGAGCGGATGCGGCGGTTCTGGGAAGCTGACCGGGGCCTGACCATCGTCCTTGTTCTGCTCGTCGTCATCATCTTTGTGCTGCCCGTCGTGCTGAACCCGGACCCGGCAGGACGGCTGAGGGCCGATTTTGCCTTTTCGGTGTTGCTGCTCGCGGGCGCCTTCACGACTGCTGAATCGCGCCGGGTGCGGCTCGCCGTGGTGGCCTTGACGGCAGCCACGCTGCTGGTGCGCTGGGCGGCCGCCGGATCGCCCTCGAATGACTTGGCCATTGGGCGCGAAGCCACCACCCTTGTCACGCTCCTGCTGTTTGCTGGCGTGGTTGCAGCACGGGCATATCGCAGCGGTCCGGTCACCCATTACCGCATCCAGGGCGCCATCGCCGTGCTGCTGCTGGTCGGGCTGGTTTACGCCGATGCCTACGAACTGCTGCATCTGATTCATCCCGACGCTTTCAGCGGCGAGGTCGGCAACGCACCCGGCGCGCTGACGTGGATCTACTACAGCTTCGTGACGCTCACCACCATGGGCTATGGCGACATCACGCCGGTTCACCCGATCGCACGTTCGCTTGCCACCTCCGAAGCCCTCGCCGGACAGCTCTATATTGCCGTGATGCTCGCGCGATTGATGGCCCTGCACGTCACTACCGACAGCAAGAACTAGCAGAAGAGAAACGGGCGCGCGGTGGGCTTGCCAGCTCACGCGGTCCACCGATCTGCGCATCTCCAGGATCGAGAGCGCCTGACCACCCCGGCGGCACGCATTGGGCAACGCGACAGCCGGGGATCGCCTCAGGCCACGCGCAGTTCCGCCAGCGAAGCGAAGGCCTGCTCGCTGGCGACATCGGGCGTTATGATCAGCTCGAGGACGTTCACTCCGGCGAGATCAAGCTGATGTTCTTCGGTTTGCGAGGTGGCACCCTGCGGGCTGAAATTCCATTGCTGGCGCACGATCTCGCGGAACGACTGCCCGCCATCGGCCGACCAGCGCAGCAGATACTCCTGGGTGCGCGGCAGTGCGGTCTCGACAAAGCAGAGCCGTATCCGGCGCAGCGCCTGCGGCTGGGCGAAGAGCAGCCGGATCGTCTGCCGGCCGGGAACGGCCGCCCGCCAACCGGCGCCTCTGCCAGGCAACAGTGCCGACTCGATCGGATACGAGGCGTCCTCGGAGCTGATTTCCACCTCTGCCAGGTCGTCGAGCCTGAGCCAGTCTGTGGTCGCCGGTGCCGCCGCTGGCTGGCGGTCGCTGATCAGTCGTTTGCGCATCAGCTCACCTCGCCAGTGGCCCGGGTTTTCACCGCCGAAAGTGACGAACTCACGCTGCCGCCTCGCCGAGCTGTACGGCAACCTCGTGCTCGGCGCGGGCCCAGTACTCCGCGTCTCGGCCGTGCTGGAAACCATCCTTTTCGGCGATGAAGTATGCCGCCGACTGGACCATGCGGTAGCGGTCCTCGGGACTCGGCTGGACTGGCGTTGCCGGGTCGGCCGTTGTCGCGCACTCGGTGGCCGCCGGCAGCGGGCTGTCCGTTTCGACCGCTGCCGGCGGGGCTTTCTTCGCCGGCGCTTTCTTCTCGGCTGCCGCCGGGGCGGCCTTCTTCGCCGCTGGCGCTTTCACTGCCAAGTCCTTCTCGGCCGCAGCCGGGGCCGCAGTCTTCGCCGCTGGCGCTTTTACTGCCGAATCGCTACTTGCCGCCACCGTGGCTGGCGTCTTTTTGGCGGCGGGCGTTTTCCTGGTGGTGCTCTTTTCTTCAGTCATGATGGTTCCTTACAGTTGATCTGGTGAGAGGTGGGTCAGTGGTCAAGCAGTGGATAAGCAGCAGCGGATAAACGGTGGGTGAATCGGGTTGCGGATCCGTCGATCCTTGGGGACTCTCGCAGGATAGGAAAATCACTCACTGCGGTCAAGGTGAATCCAACAATCCAGCGCGCAGGCCTGCCCGCCGGTAGTTTTCGCGAACACCGCGGCGGCCGACCAGGCCATCACTCGGTCGGCTTCGGTGGCAGGAAAAAATCCCTCGGTCGGCGAAGCAGATGTGCCAGCACCGCGCGCGCGAGGATTTTCCATTGCGACTCGGCAACCTGCCGCGAGCGCAGGGCAACATCGAGCGCCAGGGCAAAACTGACCGCGAGGTTCATGAAGCCGATCACTGCGACGCCAAGTACCGCCCAGGCGAACAGCCACGCATCCGGGGTGAAGTCGAGGCCGACAAAGGCGATGCCGACAAAGGCCGACGAGAAAGCCACATGGCGGATGTCGATCGGCAGTCCGACGAGCTGGCCGAAGAGCGTCGTTCCGCCGAGCAGGAAGCCGAACCACAGGTTGCCGGCGAGCGCGCCGAGGTTGTCACCGATGTATGCAGCCACCCGCCGCATCCGTTCCTCGCCGAACAGTCGCCGCGGCCAGCCAAGTTGCAGGATGCGCTCCGGGATGCGGTTGTAGGCGGCATAGTTGTCGTAGTAGCCGCTGATCAGGCCGGAGATGAACAGGCAGACACCGGCGATGGCGGCGTAGAACACGGCACCGCTGTGCACCAGGCTCTGCTCCGCGAGCAGATGGCGCGATTTCTCGGCGCTGGTGAACGATTCACCGCTTATCCCGAGAATGGCCAGGGCGATCAGCGCCGCGAGCGGCACAGCGATGCAGACGTTGCCGAGAATGGCGACGATCTGGCTGCGGCAGGTGCGCACGATCAGGTCGGAGAGTGCCTCGATGTCGCGCAGCTTGCCGCCCGCCTCGCTGATGCTGGCGGCGATGGTGTTGGCGGTCATGGCGGGTTGCTTGGTGGCGACGGTGCCATGCAGGATATGGATCAGGCAGAAGCCCAGCCCGTAGTTCAGGCAGTAGGTGAGCGCGCCGGTCAGCGGCGGCATGTCGGTCTTGGCCAGGAGAATCTTGAGGCAGGCCATGCCGGCGATGACCAGGCCGCCAATCATCGCCGAGCGCGCCATCGACCTGTACTCCTGCGCGCTCTCGGTAATGTAATGATCGCCATGATGGCTGGCGTTGTCCGTCACCCGCAAGGCGATCAGTTCGGTGTTCTGGCGCCAGTGCTTGACCAGATTGTTGCGCAGGCATTCGTCGCGGACCAGCTGGGTGAACAGGCTGACGATCGCTGGGCAGGCCGTTGCGCCGCCGGGGTCGGCCTGCAGGGGCGACAGGATGTCGAGCAGCTGCTCACTGCGCCGCAGCAGTTGGCGCAGGCGCTGCAGATGATAGGTCAGGCGAATGCTGGTGCCGTTTCTGGCGGCATTCCTTCGTACACGCTCGATCACGTCCTGGCACTGGCTGAACAGGACCCGCAGGTGGCGGTCGTCGGTTTCGCACGTCACCGGCTGGCGCCAGTTCCCGGGGTAGGCCTCAATGTAGGCCATCAGCTCCCTGTTCTGCGCGACGAAGGGCGATTCATAGGTTTCAAGCGACGGTTCCAGCCGCAGCAGTTCCGGCTCCAGGCCGCAGGTGGCGATCCAGTACGACAGCACGCGCAGCGAACGCAGCAGCTCCGTCAGCGAGGGCGGCAGGGTGCCGCTGGCCGGTGCCTCGTCGAAACGCAGGGCGTCAATCAGTTGCAGCCAGGTGTCTTCGCCGACGCCGACCACCCAGTGGCGGTCACTCGGTCGGTGGAACATGGCGCGCAGGACAGTGCGCAGCAAACCGCGGTCCAGTACGTCGGGCAGGAGCTTGTGGCCGATCCGGCGGAAGGCTTCGGAGACGAAACCGGTATTCGGCAGGATGCCGGTGTGAGTGTACAGGTCGGTCTGGCGATGCGTTCGCGCCAGCCTCGCCAGCGCCCCGCGCAGGGCAGAACGTCGCTCGGGGTGGCTGCCCAGAAGGTAGCAGAGGGCCTGCAGATTCCGTCGCGCGCCTTCGAAGTCGTGCGGGTCGGCGGGCCGGATTTCGTCGACCAGCCGCGCGAGCAAGGAGGTCAGATCGGCGTCCGGATTGGCAAAGAGGCCAAGAAGTTGTTCCATCGGGCTCGGGTATTTCTGGGTAGGGGTGCCGCGCAAGCGGCTGCGAAGCCTCGGCGAAGTCGGGCGAGGCGCCATGCCGGATGAGCGCCGTCGTTTACAATCGCGGAATCTTAGCAAACTATCGCGCTGGAAATTCCCTCCCGACTGGAACAAGCAGATGCTCATCGTCCTCTCCCCCGCCAAGAAGCTCGATTTCCTGACGCCGCCGACGCTCGCCGAGCATAGCCAGCCGCGCTTTCTCGACCAGTCGCAATTGCTGATCGACGAGTTGCGCCCGCTCTCGCCGTCGCAGCTTGCCAGTCTGATGAAGATCAGCGATCAACTGGCCGTGCTGAACAGCACCCGCTATGCCGAGTGGGCACCGCCGTTCACGCCGGAGAACGCCAAGCAGGCGGTCCTGGCGTTCAACGGCGACGTCTACGACGGCCTCGATGCGCCGTCGCTGTCACTCGATGATCTACATTTCGCGCAGGCGCATCTGCGCATTCTCTCCGGCCTCTACGGTCTGCTGCGGCCGCTCGACCTGATGCAGCCGTATCGCCTGGAGATGGGCACCCGGCTGGCCAACGCGCGCGGCAGGGATCTCTACGCCTTCTGGGGCGAGCGCATCACCGACGCGATCCGTTCGTCGATCGCCGAGGCCAATGCCAAGGTGCTGGTCAATCTGGCCTCGGAGGAGTACTTCAAGTCGCTGCAGCCGAAGAAACTTCCGGTGCCGGTGCTGCAACCGGTGTTCGAGGACTGGAGCGGCGGCCGGTTCCGTGTCATCAGCTTCTACGCCAAGCGGGCGCGCGGCCTGATGGCACGTTTCGCAATCCTCAATCGCCTGACCGATGCCGCCGGCCTGAAGGACTTTGCGGTCGACGGCTACGCCTACGCCGACCACGCTTCCAGCGACAGCGCCTGGGTTTTCCGGCGCCGGCTGGCCGCTTGACGAGCTGGCGCCGGCAGCTCAACACGAAATGGAAGGGAGGACCTGATATTGCGCCTGCTGCATTACCTTGAGATCGAGAACTTCAAGCGCTTCGGCGAGCGACAGCGCATCGAGCTGGATCACCCGGCCGTACTGATCGGCCCCAACAACTGTGGCAAGACCAGCGCCATCCAGGCCCTGGCCCTGTGGTCCCAGGCGGTGCGTACTTGGTACGACGCGCGCAAGGATTCCTCCGCCAAGGAGCGAACCGCCACCTCGTTGAACCGCCTCAACATTGTTGCCGTGCCGGTGAAGCGCACCCGCTTCTTCTGGCACAACACTCACGTGCGCAAGGGCAACAAAGACATTCCGCTGGTCATCACCGTCGGCGTGGAGTTCCAGGGGAAGGTGCGGCCCTTGCCAATGCGCTTCCGCAACTTGGGCGACGAGCTGGTGTATTGCACGCCCTCCGCTGATGTGATCGCGGAGATGGAGTTGATCGCCCACGCGGCCACGCTGAAGGTGGAACTGCTCTACCCGATGTCGGGCCTGGACACCGAAGAGCCCATCCTGCAGCCCGGCCGGGTAGATGTGCTACTGGGCCAGGGGCGCACTGCGGACGTGCTGCGCAACCTGTGCCTGGGGGTGGCGAAGTCGTCGGTAGGGGACTGGCAGCGCATCGTCGCGTTGATGCAGCGTCTCTTCAACGTATCGCTGGAGGTCCCAGTGGAGACGGCGCGCGGCAGCATTGCCCTCCAGTACCGGCAGCCGGGGGTGAAGGAGGCACTGGACGTGTCGTCGGCGGGGCGGGGCTTCCTGCAGATGTTACTGGTCTTCGCCTATCTGTATGCGCACAAGGGTAGCGTGCTCCTGGTGGACGAGCCCGATGCCCACCTTGAGATCCTTCGCCAGAAGCAGGTGTACGTGCTGCTGCGGGACATCGCCGGCGAGAACGGCTCGCAAGTGATATTGGTGACTCATTCGGAGGTGATCCTGGACGAAGCACTTGACACCAACTTGACCCTGCTGCTGGAAGGCCAGGCCGACGACCTGGCGAAGAAGCAGGACATCCGCAACAGCCTCAAGCACTTCGGCGCAGAACACTACGTGAAGGCGCGGGAGCGGGGGTATGTGCTGTATGTGGAGGGCGGCACCGATGTGGATATGCTGCGGGCCTTGGCGGAGCGCCTGGATCATCCGGTGGCAAGAGTGTGGGACGAGCGGGTCAATTCTTTCTATGTCCAGAACAATTACCCCTTGCAGGATGCCCTGGCCGAGCTCGAGCGGGTGGAAGGTGGCTTCGGCGTGACGCCGCGGGACCATTTCAACGGCCTCCGTAATCTGCTGCCCGAGTTGCGGGGCCTGGCAATCTTGGACAACGATGGTCAAAACCGCCAGGACAAGGACGAGGGGGCGCTGAAGATTCGTTACTGGCGGCGCTACGAGGCAGAGAACTATTTCGTCACCCCCGAAGTGCTGCGCCAATATGCCCTGAGCCGTTTCCCGGCCGATGACCTGTTCATGGCGGAGCAGCGGGAGGCCTCCGAGGCGTCGCTCTCTGAGGTGGTCGTGGAGTTGGTGTTCGATGGCGATAAGGACGACTTCAAGCTGTGGCAGGAATCGCCGGCCGAGGCTCGCCGCCTGGTTTGGGAGGCCAAGACGGAACGTCGCAAGCTCAGCACACTGGCCGAGGAATTCTTCCGCCGCCTGGCCAAGAAGCATGGTGGGGCGATGCTGCTGAAGAAGGGGGAGTTGCACGGCCTGGTTGCGCTTGCCACCCTAACGCCTGCGGCAGAGGCAGAGGTGCGCGCCAAGCTGGATCTGCTGGAGGAGGTATTTCAGGTAGCAAGAGTTCGCGGCGAGCAGACTGCGGGGACTGAGTAGGACATGGTGCAGCCGACTCACCCCGGACGGCTTCCGCCTGTTCTCGACGCCCCTGTACAAGCGCCTGCTCGCGTCGCGCGGCGCCATGCAGGAGGTGATCATCGGCAGTCGTCCCGCCTCGCGCAAGAAGGCCACCGCCATCGAAAACCTGCGCGCCATCCCCAGGGTGTTTTCCTGGGCCCAGTGTCGCCTCATGCTGCCCGGCCGGTACGGTTCTGCCGTCTCCGCCTGTCTCGAACCGGGTAACGCTTGGCCTTCTCAAGAACGGCATCGGTCCCGCCAAATCGTTCTGCTGTGGCTTGTTGCTGGTAAGGCGTCCTTGAATATCGCTAGAATGGGTGTGTGACAACCTTACACATCAACGAGTGTGCGTTATGGCTCATCGAGTCAATATCGTCCTGGATGACGACGTTTGGCAGCGCTTCCAGGCCATTCCCGGTGGCGAACGTAGCCGCTTCATCAACGACGTGCTTGCGGTGGAACTGGTCAGGCGGCAGCAGCGGGAAGCGTGGGCAGCCATGCAGGCCATGCGCCACTCCTTGCCACCGAGTCCTGGGCGCAGCGAAGACTGGGTGCGCGACGATCGGGATGCGCACGGATGAAAACGGTGGTGGTCGATGCCTCGGCGCTGCTCAAGTTTACCCGCGCTCGCGGGGATGAACCGGCCACCATGGGTCGCGCCTCGGAGGAGTACTTCAAGTCGCTGCAGCCGAAGAAACTGCCGGTGCCGGTGCTGCAACCGGTCTTCGAGGACTGGAGCGGCGGCCGGTTCCGCGTCATCAGCTTCTACGCCAAGCGGGCGCGCGGCCTGATGGCACGTTTCGCGGTCCGCAATCGCCTGACCGATGCCGCCGGCCTGAAGGACTTTGCGGTCGACGGCTACGCCTACGCCGACCACGCTTCCAGCGACAGCGCCTGGGTTTTCCGGCGCCGGCTGGCCGCTTGACGAAGCCGGCGCAGCGCCGCTATTTTTGCAGCCCCCAGGTCGGGCAGCGCAGCGCCTGGTAGCTGCCGCTCATTGCGGACTTGTCAATGCGCAGAGCGACATGCCCAAGCAAGACGATCTGCCATCGCCTGTCGTGGGGCAACTCGTGCCCCTTTAACAAACATCAGAGCATCAAAACGGGTGATCACACTCACGAGCCGCAAGGTCCGCGGCTCGCGTCGCAAGATGGACCACATCTTCTTCAGAGAAGGGTGCGTATGTTGGCCAGCGCACAGAACCAATCGTCACTTGGGTTTAGTCTTGATACATGGACTCGACGAATGGATTGCGTGATGAGCGTGATGAGCAGGACGGGCAGACACTGGCTCGCATATCAGAAGTACCAACGACTAAGTTAGGGGATTAAGATGAACAAGGATCAAGTGAAGGGTGCAGCAAAAGACCTGGGTGGAAAAATCCAGGAAGAGGTCGGCAAACTGGTGGGCAGCACGGAGCAGCAGACAAAGGGCCTGAAAAACCAGGCTGAAGGCAAGGTGCAGGAACATATCGGCGACCTGAAAGAGAATGTCAAAGACGCCAGAGACGCCGTCAAGGACGCCCTGAAACCGTAACCCTGATGGGCGCACCTACCCAGTGGTTTGAGGAAGAAGCTACCAATGGTGGCTTCTTCGTTTCCTGTGTTCATGCGCGCTGGGCAAGGTGTCAACGCGAGGCTGCCAGGCGACATCATTGACCATGGCAAAGGCATCGCAGCGTCGGTCTGACGTTGTGGCTCAGGGACGGTAGGATGACCTATTGTGTCGGCGTACGGCTTGACGAGGGCATGATCTTCGCGTCGGATTCGCGAACCAACGCCGGTATCGACAATTTCGCCAAGTTCTGCAAGATGACGGTCTTCGAGCGCAAGGGCGAGCGGGTGATTGTCCTCCTGAGCTCGGGCAATCTCGCGGGTACCCAGGCGGTCATCAGCGTGTTAACCCAGCGCGGCGAAGACCCAGACAACAAGGCGTCGCTGTGGAACGTGCGTACCATGTTCGACATGGCCAATGTGGTTTCCGACGCCATGCGCGACATTGAACGGCGCGATGGTCCGTTCCTCGAAGCGAGCGACATCAGCTTCAACGCATCGTTCATCCTCGGCGGGCAGATCCGCGGCGAAGGGCAACGCCTGTTCCGCATCTATGCTGAAGGCAACTTCATCGAGGCCGGCGTCGACACACCCTACATTCAGACCGGTGAAACCAAATACGGCAAGCCGCTCATCGACCGCGTCATCATGGGTTCGACAAGACTTGCGGACGCCGTGAAATGTATTCTCGTGTCGTTCGACTCGACGATGCGCAGCAACCTTTCGGTTGGTATGCCGATCGACCTCATCTGCTACGAGCGTGACAGCCTCGAAATCCGAATGCGACGCCGTATTGCCGAAGGCGACCCTTACTTCACGTCCCTGCACCAGAGCTGGAGCGAGGGCACACGCAGGGTGTTTCGAGAACTTCCAGAACTGGTCTGGTGAGCTTTTTCGGCCGCCAGCCAGCAGCCCCGAGCGCCTGCGCGACTTCTGCGTCGTAACCATGTCACCCCGGTCCTAGACGGCCAGGTCCGCAACCCCGACGTCGGCTTGTTGCGTGACCCGGCACGACCTGGAGGAGGACCTGGAGGAGTGACGGTGGCAGCCCACTGGAAGGCGGCGTTCGCCGAACAGTCGGCCGAACTGCGCGTGCGCCGGAATTATCCGTACCATGAGAATGACGGACTGACCCTTGCGATGCACCGCTGCTTCGCGCCAGGCCTCGCCCGAACAGGTTGGTCCCGCCATTCCCGAGTCGAAAGGACTGGGCGATGTTGGTCATCGTGGTTGAGAACGCCCGCCCCGGCTGCGCGGTCGGTTGGCCTTGTGGCTATTGGAGATACGGGCAGGGGTGTATGTGGGCAACTACTCTGCCAAGGTGCGAGAGCACATCTGGAGTCATGTGGCATCGGGGATCGAGGAGGGGAGCGCCGTCCTGGCCTGGCGAGCGAATAGCGAAGCAGGATTTGATTTCATGACCGTGGGCAGCAACCGCCGAATAGCGGTGGAAATCGACGGCGCCAAGCTGGTGTCGTTCCTTCCACCGTCGCCAGAAAGCACCCAAGAAACAAGTTAACCACGTGGTAGAATTTTCACGTGCCTGAAAGATCTTTAACAACAGGTGCTTACTCTAGGGCGAATTCCATGGATTGCCATCCCAAACCGTCCAGGAGTTCCGTCATTCCCGCGCAAGCGGGAATCCAGTCCGGGCTCTGTCCTACATCGGGCCGAACGGTGGATCCCCGCTTTCGCGGGGATGACGGCTGTCGTTTATCGGTACCTCTATCTCTGGAAATCGCCTAAGTGCGTTCCACGCGCTCGCGGGGATGAACCGCAGTGCCGTTTCCATTTCGCTTAGTTGGCCGTCGTGTTTCCCGCTCCCTGAACGGCAATGCAGCGATGCGAGGCGGCGCAAGATTCAAGACCCCGATGGCGTAGCACGCTACCAACCTCTTCCGGCTTTGCCGCCAGAGGCACGCAGGACTCTGGCTGTCGAACACCAAACTCCACCAATGGGGAAAAGGGAAGACCGGCCGATGCTGCAGCCGAAACAGCCGTCATTCCCGCGCAAGCGGGAAACCAGTTCGTGTGACTGATTGCGCCCGAGAAACAGGCAGATGGACCAGGTGGATTCCCGCTTGCGCGGGAACGACGGCAATGCCTGCCTTGGCCAGGGAAGAATTCAAAGCCTCCCGGTTGCTTACGCGATCGCCGCTGGCAGCCCCGTCCATAGAATTCCCGTCGGCAGGCTGGCCAGGCCGATGCGGCCCTGAAAGCCACGCGCCGGCAACGCGTAGCAGCGCACGTCGTCCTCAAGCGGGTTGATCAGCTCGGCGATCTCCTCGAGGCAACGATCCTTCGCGGCGTCGCTGCCGACCAGCAGGAAAATGCTGTACTCGAGCGGCGTGGCATGCTTGCACATCTCGCGATGGACGCGCAGCAGCCGGCGCGGCTCGCTGATGTCGTAGCCGATCACGAAAGCCAGCGCCGGCCGTTCAGAAGCCATCGTCCCCGGCCGCGGCAAGTTCATCCGTCTCGGCGGCTACGTCGGCTGCTGGGTCATCGATCGCTTGCGAGCAGGGCGCATCGACCGCCCCGGCCGCGACAATCGCGCTGGCGACATCCGCGACGCTCTCCGCCAGCAGCTTGCGCAGACGCGCCGCGAGCGGTTCCCATTCGCCATAGAAGCGCGCGCGTCCCGCCTTGCCGAGCAGGCAACCGCTCTCGGTGGTCGAAAAATCCTCCGGGCGAAGTTTCTCCGAGCGGAAGAGCATCAGCGCGTGCTGGTCGACCTCGACCCGCAGCGGCTCGACGAGGTCGCAGGCCAGCGACTCGCGGCCGAAGTCGAGCCCGTGATAGAACCCGATGAAGGGATCGAGCCCGGTTCCGTACAGTGCCAGCACCGCCTCGGCGTGCAGCAACGTATAGCCGAGCGAGAGCATCGCGTTCACCGGATCCCGCGGCGGCCGGCGGTTGCGGCCACTGAATTTCAGCCGGTCGGGCAGCAGGTCGGCGAAGCCCTCGAAGTAGGCCGCGGCGCCGGCCCCTTCCAGCCCGCGCAGCGAGGCGGTCGAGCTCTGTTGATCAACCGCCGCGATGCTGCTCGCCAGGCGCTTGAGGACCAGTGTCAGCAGGTAGCGCGAGTGCGGTTCGCTGTCGCGTCGTTCGGCGAGGAATGCCGCCTGCGCGCGCAGCTTGGCCTCGACGATGGCCCGTGAAAATCGCAGGCAGAAGTCGCTGTCGAGCGACAGCCGGTACTGTGCCACCCGTCGCGAGGCATCGTTGTGCGGGCGGCCAAGCAGCATGGTCGGCACGGCCTTGCGACCCGAGAGGACGACCACCCCGATGCCGCGCTCGCCAAGCTTGCCAAGCAACGCCGACGATAGCGTCACGTCGCCGCGCATGAACACCCGCGACAGCGGCGCCAGCGGCACCGTGCCGATGCGCTCGCCGTTCTCGTAGAACACCAGCGCCTCGCCGTCCGCCTTGAGCGTCACGCCACGGCGGTCAACGTACAGGCTCGTCATCTCTTGGCCCCTTCTGTCAAACGATCAGGAAAACGTCGGTCACCGGCTGCTTCGCGCGGCCCAGCATGTCGCGCGTCATCCGTGGATCGAGCTGGAAGATGTGCGCCCGGTCTTCGGTGAGATCGAGCAGTTCGCTCAGCGTGTAGCGCACCTGCCGCAGTTCGGCGGCGGTCAGCCAGCACTCGAAGAACGACTTCTGGCCACCGATCTTGTAGCCCATCAGGAACTTGTGCACCCGTCGCCGCAACTTGCTATCGCACACGTCGTAGCAGACCAGGAAGAGGGTTCGCGCCGCATCACTCATGGCGCCACGATAGGGCGATCCGGCGGCGATGTCAGATGCGGCAAGCTTGCCAGGAGTGACCGCCGAGCAGGCGCGCCGCCGTCACAACCGGGCGCGCTTAAGGCGAGGCTGCGCTGTCTTATCGTCTCTTGTACACGGTCAGTCGGTCTTGTGCGGTTTCGATCCCTTTGATTGCAGGGCTGGTTACTGACGTTTATACCTTTCTGGTGAAGGACCACGGAAAGTCTCAATCCCTTTGATTACAGGGCTGGTTACTAACTTACCATGCAAGCCATCATAACCAAGTACCTGCCGTCTCAATCCCTTTGATTACAGGGCTGGTTACTGACTAATTTCGCAACGCATCGGAACACTAGACGTGTCTCAATCCCTTTGATTACAGGGCTGGTTACTGACGGCATTCACGGCTTGCAAGACATCCGGCGAGTTCGTCTCAATCCCTTTGATTACAGGGCTGGTTACTGACGCTCGACGCACAGAATGCCGCAGAACAGACACGCGTCTCAATCCCTTTGATTACAGGGCTGGTTACTGACGAAGAGTGGAAGCGGCGCGGGCGGACGGCTTGGGTCTCAATCCCTTTGATTACAGGGCTGGTTACTGACCTCCATCTTTAATCCCAATAGCGACGAGGGTACTCAAGTCTCAATCCCTTTGATTACAGGGCTGGTTACTGACGTAAAAGACAGGTTTTATTGGAACGGAAAAAGCGTCTCAATCCCTTTGATTACAGGGCTGGTTACTGACGAGGAGACCCTTATACGTTGGGTGAGCTTATCGGTCTCAATCCCTTTGATTACAGGGCTGGTTACTGACTCGGCACCGGTGGGAACAACAAGCTGGCCACGTATGTCTCAATCCCTTTGATTACAGGGCTGGTTACTGACCGCGGTCATTACGACTACGCCGGAAACGCCGACGTCTCAATCCCTTTGATTACAGGGCTGGTTACTGACCGAATAGCTGGACTATGAAAGCCATTCCCGTGCGTCTCAATCCCTTTGATTACAGGGCTGGTTACTGACGTTGCCTTGTCGCTGACACAGATCAAACCTGGCTTGTCTCAATCCCTTTGATTACAGGGCTGGTTACTGACGGAACGTCGGGGCTTATCTCAACCACTCAGGAGCAAGTCTCAATCCCTTTGATTACAGGGCTGGTTACTGACCGAACGAGTCACGCAACTCGTGCAGCTGCTTCGGGTCTCAATCCCTTTGATTACAGGGCTGGTTACTGACTTGAAGCAGGGGCAGGGTCGCGAGCGTTGGAAGGGTCTCAATCCCTTTGATTACAGGGCTGGTTACTGACGCTAATAGCGACGCTGCATTGGTGAATATCGCCCCGTCTCAATCCCTTTGATTACAGGGCTGGTTACTGACCTTGAGGACGCCATTGCCGAGATCACCTGGCAAGTCTCAATCCCTTTGATTACAGGGCTGGTTACTGACTTTGGGGTGGTGAAGATATTGGAACAGAATTATATGTCTCAATCCCTTTGATTACAGGGCTGGTTACTGACGTTGGAACTCGGTTTGTTGCGAGAAGAGTTCAGGGTCTCAATCCCTTTGATTACAGGGCTGGTTACTGACTAACACAACGGACAAGCCGGTTGCTGCCGGCTTGTCTCAATCCCTTTGATTACAGGGCTGGTTACTGACCTCAAGACGGCGGAAATCGCCCGGACCAGCGAGTCTCAATCCCTTTGATTACAGGGCTGGTTACTGACATCGAGGCGATCTGTGACGCCAGCGGGATCGATGTCTCAATCCCTTTGATTACAGGGCTGGTTACTGACTGGCTCCCACATCACGGCCGTTCTTGGCGAGTTGTCTCAATCCCTTTGATTACAGGGCTGGTTACTGACGATTGCCTGCGGGCACAGCCGCACGGTGTACAAAGGTCTCAATCCCTTTGATTACAGGGCTGGTTACTGACCAACAAGAAGCAGCTAACTGCTACGGGAATGAGTACGTCTCAATCCCTTTGATTACAGGGCTGGTTACTGACGAAATCCGAGCCTGTCGGCGTTGTAATGGCTGAGTCTCAATCCCTTTGATTACAGGGCTGGTTACTGACGCAAATATTGCATGGTCAGAAGCAAAAGCGCGTCTCAATCCCTTTGATTACAGGGCTGGTTACTGACGGAGGAAATTCCTTGCTGGGATGAAGCTCTTGGGTCTCAATCCCTTTGATTACAGGGCTGGTTACTGACCGAGGAGATGCTCACCGGCTGGACAATTCAGCCGGTCTCAATCCCTTTGATTACAGGGCTGGTTACTGACGTCGTGCAGGAGAGCGTCGTTCGCCGCTGGCGGTCTCAATCCCTTTGATTACAGGGCTGGTTACTGACGAGCTTGGCTTCGCTGTGGAACCCGAGAAGTGTCTCAATCCCTTTGATTACAGGGCTGGTTACTGACGCTTCTTGAGAGCGGTAACAAAGGAGACGCTCTGTCTCAATCCCTTTGATTACAGGGCTGGTTACTGACGCTCAAACAGCGTTACGCGCACAAGGCCCGCAGGGTCTCAATCCCTTTGATTACAGGGCTGGTTACTGACGATTGTAGATCGCATTACCGGATCCGTATGACACGTCTCAATCCCTTTGATTACAGGGCTGGTTACTGACTGATTGATAGTTTTGCAAAAGTTGACGCTGGCGGTCTCAATCCCTTTGATTACAGGGCTGGTTACTGACCCACAGTGACCAGCGACTGAAACGGCTGGCGCAAGGTCTCAATCCCTTTGATTACAGGGCTGGTTACTGACCGGCTACCGGCTATCTGGGCGCAGCATCGGCTACGTCTCAATCCCTTTGATTACAGGGCTGGTTACTGACGGACTGGAAGCGAATTGCCGGCGCTTTTGCAGGAGTCTCAATCCCTTTGATTACAGGGCTGGTTACTGACTGCACCTACCGAATTGAAGCATATTTTTCAGAGACTTGGCGAGGGTGTTCACAACTTTTCGGCTGATGGTCCGAGATGTCTCCTGGCAGGCAGTTGGCCAGCGTGTACCGGCCCAAGCCGAAGGCTGCTTCCTTGCCGACGTGCAGCCATTCCCCGAGCTGCAGCAGCGGAGTGAACGGCGCGAGCTGACCTTCGAGCCGCCACGTGCCGATGACCCCGCCGAGCGCCATCTTCTGCTGCTGTCTCGATGAGAAGCGGGTCCAGTCGAGCCATGTCAGGTTTTTTTCTTCCCGGATTTCGTCGCACGCCGCTCTCAGCGCTGCGAAATCCGCCGCCAGCACACCCTCCTCGCAATGGAACTCGGCGAGCAGGCTGGCCCGCCGGGCCAGGGCCATCAGCAGTGTCCGTGCCTGGAGCTTTTCCGGCGGCAGGGCATGGCCGTCCTGCTGCAGGCGCAGCGGGGTTTCGAAGCGGAGGGTAGTGGCGCTGGTCAGCGCATCATCGGTCTGCGGGACGGTGAACACCACCTGCTGGTGCGCAGCGATCGTGCCGACCTCCGGGCGGTGGACTTCCTCGTCGCCCGCCGCGCCGCAATGAACGACCCGCACGAGGTCCGCCGTGCCGTCGCCTGCGCCAACACCGCGCGCGAGCGCTCTTCGCCACGCGAGGATGATTAGCGGTAGTTCGTGCAGCGCCCGGCCGATCAGCACATGGTGGAAAGTCAGCGTCTCGCCTGGAGCAAGGACGCGGCTGCCCCATGCCGGAGGTTCGATGACGTAGGGCGCGGGAATCTGGGAAAACTTCTGCAGGCTGTGCGTCGCCGGCGGCAGTGGCGCAAAGATCGCGGGGTAAGGGCAGGATCCGATCAGCGGGCAGCCGGCGCATTCCTTCTGCCGCGTCATGCAGGCAAGCTGGCGCAGGGCGTGGCCAAAGGCGCCGCGCAACATCGAACCAGCATAGTCGGGCAGGCGAATCGGCTGCCTGGCCTGAAACTCGAAGCGGTAGCGCGCGACCGGGAAGGCGATGGCTGCGTTCATGACGCACGCAGCGCCGCAAGCTTGAGTTTCTTGCGCTCGTCCTTGATGTCGACCTTGACGACCTGCGGCAGCCATTGCTCGATCGCGTCGGCAGCGGCTATCCGCTCGGCGTGGCTCCAGCCGACAGCGTCAGCCGCCAATGCCCGGGCTCGGGTGTGGAAGGCGGCATTGGCGTTTTCCCGGTTGCCGCGCAATTGCTCGGCGCGCGCGCTGAAGTCGGTGATGAACTCCTCGACACGCCGCCGGTTCGGGCTCATCTCGGCCAGGGCGCGGGCGCGCGCTGCCTGCGCCTCGATCTCGGCGCGCGCCGTTGCCTCCGCTGCCGCTTTTCGGCTGGCCATAGCGGCTGCCACAGTGGCCCGCTGTGCCGCCTGGTCTTCGAGGCGTAGCAAGCGATCGGCGTGCGCCTCCCGCAGCGGCCGGCTGCGCGCTGCAAGTTTCTGCCCGACAGCGTCCGAGAGGTGGCGGTGGCGCTCGTCACAGGCATCGATCCAGATCCATCCGAAAGGCAGCAAGCCGCTGTCGCCCGATCGTGTGAGGCTGGCGTAGCGCTTTTCGGTGGAGTGGGGGCGAAACTCGAAGGTTTGCCTGTTGCCCTCGCGTGGGCCGAGGATCTTGATGCTGCGCAGGCCATCGAGCGTGACCGACTCTGCACCCGAGTGCCGACCGACGCGCAGCAGGAAGCCCTGCCGTGCCTTGATCAGTTCACCGAGTTCGTCGCCGAGCAGACGGAAGATCAGCCGCGTCCAGTCGGAGTCGAGCGGCGCGGCGAGTACCGGGTGCTGCAGTTCGCCTTCGAGCTGCGGCCGGTAGAAGGTGTTGCAGGCGTCGCAAAGCGCGTCCCAGAGAATCGTCGCGCCGGGAGCGAAGCGTATCTCGCCGAGAAAGGCGGCCGGCAGCGCCTCGGGGAGCGTTTCGAGAAACACCTTCAGTTCTGGCGAAAGGCGGTCGTCGGCACGCGGCGGGCGCTTTTTCTTGCTGATGGCGTAGAGCACGCGCGTTGGTGGCGGCGTGCTCTCTTCCTCGGGGTGCGCATCGGCGAGCGCCAAGTGGCGGAAAGGGTCGTCCTGGAACTTCCCGGCAGCGTACTTGAGAAGACGCTGTTCGAGGCTCTGCGAAGCGCGTCGTCGGTCTGCCTTCTCAGCGGGGAGTGGCTTGTCGGCGTTCAAGTAGTTGAGCCAGGCGGTGCGGATGCTGCCCTTGAGGGAACTGCCGGGCAGGTAGGGTGTACCGTCGAATGGCCGGAAGGCGGTGCGGGCGAACTGAAAGCTGTTGTAGGTCGCTTCGCCGTTCGGATCGCGCTGCGTCGCCCGGCCGGCCTTGGCGGTGTATTCGCGGGCAAGTTCCGGGGCCACGGCCACCTGCTGCCGGGCGAATTCGGCAAAGCGCGCCGCCGCATCGCGGAAGAAGCGCTGCAGCTTGCCGATCGGTTCACGTGGGTCGTCGGCCAGCGTGGCCAGCTGCCGGCGTTCGTTGTCGCTCAGGGCGGCGGCCAGGTCGGCCGGGTCCAGCACGTGCAGCAGTCCTTCATGGATGACAAAGCCGCTGGGCTCATAGACTTCGCCACAGCCGACGTGGACCGGCGACAGGGTCGAAATCGCCAGGCTGCGGACGATGGTGCGGGGGGTGATGGTCACGGTGCGGGCTCCAGGGCGATCGGGGCGACGGGGGCATAGCCTTGCTGGACGGTGGCGGTCTCGGCCTTTGAGAGTTGTCCGGCGCCGCCGAGACCCTGGCCGACGAAGGGCGGGACGGTGAAGCGGCCGCTTGGGGTCAGGACGGCGGCGCTGGCGGCGAGCAGCACCGGTGTCTTGAACGGCTTGCCGGCGAGCGCCAGCTCGTTGCCGTGGCGGCCGAAGCGGGTGAGCACGCGCCAGTAGCTCTGCGAGGAGGCGAAGCCCAGTCCCTGCGGCGCACAGGGCGCCAGCGTCCAGCAGGCGTTGGCGCCGGCAGGGACGGCGAACGCCGCTGCTGCGAGGCCGACGAGCGAGAACTTGCCGCGGCCGACGCCGTCATCGCGGGCCAAGCCGGTGCTGCCGAGCGCCGCCAGCAGACGGGCCGCTTCATCGGCGCCGATGCGGTCGGTGTCGAACACGAGGTAGACATCGATTCGCTGCCCGGCAGCGTGGAAGGTCTGTGCCACCGTGTAGGGCGAAAATGCTCCTTTGCCAGTGGTGCCCGTCAGGCGGTCGAGCGTGTTGTGCGCCTGGACGGCCTGGCGCGGCGCGCTGCCGTAGGCGACGGCGTCATCGACGGCGCTGCCGAGCAGCGTAGCGAGCGTCGCACCGGTATTCTGCACCGGGATCCAGCGTTTCTTCCTGGCCGCCTTGCGCTGCGACGGATCGTCGGCTGGCGCGGCGAAGTGCCGCGGCAGCGTCGGTCTGGGCAGATGGCCGGCCGGGAAGCCGTCGGAAGCGACGAGCCACGGTTGTCCTTGTGTGTAACCGTCGAGGCGCCGAATCAGCTCGGCTTCGCCGCTGGCTTCGCGCAGCGCCCAGCAAAGCTGGCCGAAAAGCGTGTCGCCGGCAAGCGGCGTGCCGAGGGGCGTATGCAGCGCCAGCGTGGCGCGGTGGAGGGCGTGCGGCATCGTTCAGCCACCGGCCGGGAAGACCTGGACGGCGTCCAGATCAGCCTGGATCGACTCGCCGTCGAGCATCAGCCGGGCCAGTGCGACCTTGCCATAGCCGCGCGAGCCCGATCCACCGAGGCTGTCGAGTTCGAGCAGCTTGAGTCCGCGCAGCAGCAGCGGCAGGAGGTCCTCGCCGTCGATGACCTTCAGCGATAGCCGGAAGTCGAACTCGGCGCCGGCGATGACCCGTTCGGTGAAGCGCGGGTTTTCTGCGACGCCGGCAATGCGGTTGATCGAGTTCTCGCTCTTCGCTTCGGTGCTAAGGACGTTGCGTGAATCTGCCTTGCGACGCCACTCGGTGTTGAGCGCGCAGTCCCAGAAGGCGATCCGGGTCGGGCCGATCTCCTTGACGAGGTTCTCCACTTCGCCGCCGGGCGCGCCGCCGAAGAGGCGCAGCAGGTTGCGTGCTTCCGGGGTATCGCTCCGGGCGAGGTGCTGGAAGGAGAAGGGATGCCCGTTGGTGATGCTGACCAGGCCGAGCTGCCATTCGAGCAGCGAGCGGATTTTGCCTTTCAGCGACGAGCCGGGGATGTACGGCTGGCCGTCGAGTGGGTTCTTCACAACGGGGTTGTCGGTGCCGCCGATGCGCATTTCGGTGTCGCCGGCGCCGATGTGCAGGCCTGTCCTGACGATGAGGGTGGCGGTGAGTTGCTTGATGCGGGTGAGTTGCATGCTGTTTTCTCCCTGGGGTCAGGCGCGCAGCGCCTTGAGGAAGCCGAGGACGGCTTCGAAGTGAAGGCGGAAGTGGTCCAGCGCCCTGGCATTGGTGGTGGTCTTGATGCACAGGCGGAACCAGGAGACGAATTCGTCATCGACCAGCTTGCGGCCTTTGGCGTAGGCGACCTTGGCGTTGAGCATCCGGATGAAGGCTTCGTACTGGCGGAATTTCTCGTCATCGCCGTCGATGCGTTCCTGCCAGCCGACCAGTTCGTCGTAGAAACGGCGAATCTGCGTTGGCTTGTTGAGGTAGGCTGCGGCCTGATCGAGGCGTTTGGCGACCGCTTCGGCCGTGTCATTGAACAATTCGGCGTCCGGTGGGAAAGTAGCGAGGTTGATGGTCATCGGTTTTTCTCCTTGGGGTATTGTGTGCCAGCTTTGCTTCCGTGTGCGCTGCGGCAAGCTTGCGGCAGCGGCCTGGTGATCATTCGCGTTGCCGGTAGAGCAGGACCGACAGCGGCAGCCGGTAGGCGCCCTTGTACGTGCCGAGGGCGCCGCCGATTTCTCGGATGGCGTCGCCGAGCAGTTGTTCGCGGCGCCTGCGCGCCGCTTCATCGCCCTTGACGCGGTCGCGGAAGAAGCGCGCCAGTCGGTAATGGAGCTGCGAGCGCCAGATGGCATCTACCGGGCGTTTGCTTTCGGCACGGTCGGAAAGCTGCAGCAAGGCGTAGGTGAGCCCGGTGGAAAAGGCGGCGCCGTGGCTGCCGGCGCGTGCCATCAGCGCTTCGAGCGCCGCCCGGCGTTGTCCCATGAGCATCTGCCAGTCGACCCACGAGACGCTGTTCTGCCAGAGGGTGACTGCGTTCTTGCCCGGCTGGTCCTTGGCGGCGGCAAGGGCGGTTTCAGTGCTGCGCTTGAGCTGGCGAACCGGCGTCTTCGGGTGCGTCATGCTCAAGCCGGCCGAGAAGCTGATACGCGGGTTGGCGACGTAGGCCGCGAATTTCTCCCGCAACACCGTTGCCAGCGCCAGCGTCGACTCCCAGGGGCCGATCAGGAAGAAATCGTCGCCGCCGGCGAAGACGGTGTAGGTGTTGCGATAGCGGGCGACGCCCTGGTCGTCGCGGCCGTGTTCGCAGAACCAGGGTAGCCAGAGCGCGAAGAAGGCGTTGATCTGGCGCGAGAGCGACGCCATCTTGGCGAAGGTCGGTTTTTCCAGGCCTTGCTGGAAGAGGCGGCCCAGATCGTCGATGTCGCCCTTGACGGTGAGCAGCGCGATCTCGCCCTGCCAGCGGTCGCTGGCGCTCAGCTGGCGGTCTTCACAGGCGATATGGTGCAGCGTCTTGATCGGTGCGCCGCGCTGCGCTTCGTTAGCGGCGTCGCGCGCGAAGTCGGCTTCGCCTTCCCATTTGCCGTATTTGCCGGCGGTCTGCGCATCGCCGGCGTCGAAGCGCGGCACGTAGCTGTTGACGAAGCGGCGGGCATAGCCCCGCCAGACCGTGCCATCGGCCTCGGCGGCGTCGAAGTCCCAGACGCGCAGCAGCGTGCCGTTGCGGGCCAGTTCGCCATACTTGCCGGATTCGTCGGCGCTCGGGACGATCGCCAGGCGATAGCCGAAGTAGTCAAGGCCGAGTACCGGCAGCGTTTCGGCCTGGCGGGCAACGAGCAGCCGGGCGTGCCGGGTCAGTTGCTCGCCGATCCGGATCTGGTCGTCAGCGAGTTTCGACAGCGAGTAGTCGCGCCGTGCCGATGCTGCCGGATCGGCCGGATGGTGGCCGTTGATCTCGCAGACGCCGAGGGTGTTGTCGAACTCGTCGAGAAAGCCGTCGAAGATGCTGGTGGCGTCATCGGCGCAAAGGTCGAAACGCTGGTGCTTGGCGGTGTCCAGCGCGGCGAACAGGCGCCGGCTGAGTTCGCCGAAGTGGCCGGCGGCAAAGTCGTTGCACGAGGCCGCCGTAGTGGCCAGGCCAACGCCAATCTCGCCGTAGGTATGCCTCAGGCACCACGCGTTGAGTTCCTGCCGGCAGCGGGCGATGGCGGCATGCGCGTCGGTGGTGTTCGGGGCGACGATGAGGAACTTGCCGGCGGCGTTGATGATCTGCGCTGTCGGCGGGAGGTCGAGTGCTTCGAGCAGCTTGAGTGCAGCGCATTCGGCGAGCAGCGACACCTGGAACGAGCGACCGCGCAGCAGCTTGTGGGCGTGCTTCTGCGTCGCGCCACCTTCGGCGAAGATGAAGTCCTGGATGCCGAAGAAGTCGCCCTGGACGAGCAGGAACTTGTCTTCGGCCCAGCCTTCGCGCACCGCGCGCACGTCTTCGCTACCCTGGTCGTGATGCCAGCGCCAGAGCGCGGTGGCCAGCGCGGCGGTGGCCTTGCTGTGGTCGTAGAGCGAGACCTCCGGCTTGACGTCGAAGGCGGTGGCTGAGGGAATGGCGTGCGTCATCGTCAGCCACAGGCTGTCGAAGTGGTCCAGCCACAGCGGCAGCGCGTGCACATGTGCCTGCGGGATTCGGCGGATGCCGGCGAGCAATGCTTCCCACAGGGCCAGGTACTCGGCGCGCGCGGTTTCGTCGTCACGTGGCGTGCACTCGGCGGCAGGCTGCGGAAAGAGGCTCTCCGGTGCCATTGGCCGCAGGGCGTAGCGCCACTGCAGCTCGCCTTCCTTGACGCTGCCGGGCTTGCCGATCTGCTCGAGCAGCGTCAGCAGGCGCGCACGGTAATGGTTGGGACGTTCTTTCCGGCTGTTGTAGTCGGCTTCGAACTTGTCCCGCTCGAAGCCCGAGGCGACGCGATCGGCGGTGGCGACGATCCATTGCAGGAAGGTATCGGGGCGATGGTGCGCGCTGGCGGCATTGACCGCCGAGTCGGTCAGATTGCCGTCGGCGCCGCTGGCAAACGGCGGCGAGTCGCTGCGCAGATCAGGGAAATGGCCGGTCGCTTCGAGCGCGTCCCAGGCCAGCCCGGTGTAGGCGGCGTGGATGTGGCTGTGATAGCCGTTGCGCGTGTCGGCACCTACCTGGTGCCACGGGCAGTACAGCGTCTTGTGGGCGTCGAGCCGGCCTGCGTGGTCGATGCCGGCGCGTTCGGCGAGTTTGCCGATGTCGTGCAGGAAGGCGGCCAGCGCGACGCGCGCGGACTGTTCGAGGAGGTTCATGGCGGCAGGATCTCCGGGTTACGGCTGGAAAAGCTTGTTGCGCAGCGACTTGAGCGCGCTGCGCAGGCGGCCTTCGTCGTCGAGGGTGCGGGCTTCCTGATCGGCGCGCGGTCGGACACCGTGGGCGAGGGAATTGCGCAGGTATTCGAGCTTGGCCACTTCAGGCTGTTGCGCTCTGGCGCTGGCGTAATTCTTCTTGCGCAGTTCGAAGTCGGTGGGGTCGTCGCTGCGTTCGTTGCAGGCGCGCGTGACGAAGGCTTCGTACATGAAGGTGGCGGCACGCAGGTAGTCGCCGCGCTCGCGGTAGGCGTCGGCCAGCGACAGTTCCCAGTCGTCGCGCTTGCCGCGCCGGAACCAGCTGATGCGCTTCTTCAGCGTTTCGCTGAACAGGCTGCCGAGCGACCCCCGATGCGCCTCGACCGAGGGGAAGACGGTGCCCAGCGTTTCGCGGGCGCGGACCGGGTTGCCGGTCCTTTCGAAGTAGGCGGCGCGCGTCAGCAGGTCGGCACGCCCCTTGTCCATCCCGTCGGCGGCGAGCAGTGGCGCGAAAACGCCATAGTCCCCGTCCTTGTCGTATGTGGCCAGCGCGTCGACCCAGTCAAGCATCGCCAGCAGGCCACCCAGCCGCAGCACCGGCGTTTCGCCTTCCGGCGTCGTCATTTCGAGAGCGCCGTAATAGAGTTCCTCGACCTTGACACCGACGACGCGAGACAGATAGCGCGCCGCCACCAGCGCCAGCATCGGCAGGTGGCGAAAGCCGTGCGTGACGTCGAGGGAGAGGTTTTCCCCGGGCTGCACGACGCCGGCGAGGAGGTGGAGGATCTCGGCCTGTTCGGCGGCGTCGCGTGCGTAGGGAATCAGCAGACAGTCGACCGGGATGCCGAGTTGCTGGGCGAGTTCCCGGCGCGGCAGGTCGAGCATCTCCTGGTCGACCTGTCCGGCTTCGACGGCAGCCATCAGGTGCAGCATGGCGTCGTCGTCGTCGGCGCCCTGGCGCTCGAAGAACACGTCCCACATGCTGCCGGCGGTGCCGACCAGCACGAGGCGATCGGGCTGCAGGTATGCGGTCAACGCCATGCCAAAGAAGGGCACACGGCGCGAAAAGCCGGCGTCGAAGCGGTAGGTCGCGGTGCGGTAGCCGGTCTGCGGGTCCGCTTTGCCCTTGCCGAGAAAGCTGATGAGCGTATTGATGGTCATGCTCCGGGGGAAATACTGTTGATTATGGCGCCGATCTGGCGTGGCGCCTGGAAGGGATCGTAGCTGACCGCCGCCGGCCGCAGGCCGAGGCTGTAGCGGCGCGGCCGGCTGCCGCCGTCGCTGATCAGGTAGGGTCCGGCGGCAGGGCCGAGCTCGCGCCTGAGGAGCTTCTTGAGCTTCGACAGGTGGGCCGAGAAGTAGCTGCCGTCCATGCCCTTGCGCAGGGCGCGTTCGGTTTCGTCGAGGTCGCCCAGCGGGCCGGCGATCCAGCGTAGCTCGACGAGGTAGCGCTGCTTCCAGTCGGTATCCGGGAGTTCCTTCGCTGGCGCCGGCAACGGTGCTTCGCCGCGCAGTGCCCGCCGGGCGAAGACGCTGAGCAGCGCGAGTTCGGCCGGTGGCAACGAAAACTCCTTGCCGGCGGCGCGGACGCGGCGCGATGCGAGGTCGATCTGCAGTGCGGCCGGGCCGAGGGCATGGCGGGCGGCCTTGACGGTCTCGTTGTAGCTGGCGAGGCCGGTCAGCAAGGCTTCGGGAAGGCCGTGGCGCAGGCTGACGAAAGGTAACTCGGCGAGCGTCACCTGTGCGCTGGCACTGTCGACCAGGCGGCCGCCGGGCATTTCGAGAACGCGGCTGGTCGGCGTCGGGTAGTAGAAGCCCAGGCTGGACTCGAAGGGATCGGAGACCAGGACGTGCGATAGCTTGTCCTGTGGTCGCCCGTAGAGCGACAGGGCGTAGCCGAGGAAGAAGCCCATCGTCTTGCGGCCGCCGGCGATCGAGACGTGCAATGCGCAGTCCGGGTCGGCGGTGAACTCTCGGATGATGCCGGTGATGCCGTCGGCGGCGCGACGGTTGTCTTCGGGCGAGCGGATGTCTTCGAGCGGCCTGCCGCCGGCATCCTCGAGAACGTGGATGGTATCGGCGGTGAAATGGATCGGCGGCAAGGCGTAGTCGCGGGCGAGGCGGTGGAACCATCCGGGTTCATCGGACAGCAGCGCGAGGCGGGCTTTTTCGGCGCCGCTGCGGGTGGTGATCAGATGGATCTCGGTCGGGACGAAGGCGCTCGCCGTCGGCGCGACGGCCAGGGCGTAGAGGGTCTCGGTGACGATCTGCGGCGACAGGCCGGTGACGGCGACGAGAATGCGGCGAGGATACTCGTTGGGGTTCTGGCGGGTGCTGGTCATGGCATCGGTTGCGGGGCAGTTGGATTGGCGACGATTGTCTTCCCCTTTGCTGCCGCAGTGGAGGACCGCAAGCTTGCGATGCCTGGTGGCGGCGCTACTGCGAATCAGTCGCCGGAGTCGAGGAAATGCTGGACCCCCAATCCCTTTGTCAACGGTCCGGTGGAGGGTACATCAGCAATCGTCGCCGATGCCGGCGTTCGTGAGAGACTAACCCGGTCGCCTGTCTCAATCCCATGCGATCAGCGCTGGTTACCGACCTTCCCGAGCGGTGAATCCTGGCAGAACGCGTCGTCAACGGCGGAGTGGCATCGCTCGTGACTGCCTACCGGGAATACGCGTTGTGAACCTCAACCCGAATGCCCTTGCGCAAGGGCGCAATGTGTTGCAGGGGCTGGCCGAGGTCGCGCTGCGATTCTGGCGAGGCTTTCAGGCGTCGTCGGTACGCTTTCCCCGAATCACGACTGCTGTCAGGGTCGGTCAGAGCCAGGACCACGTGCGGAAGTGGCGTTGGCTGTCCTATCCTTCGGCGATGCGCATGGGCACCTCCCTGGACAAACTCGTGCAGTCATCACGCATGCCGCGCTGCATACTCGCGAGCAGTCGGCAAGGCACGCGGAAGTGCTCGGTCTTGCGGGCGAGTGGCTTCCCACCCCAGGCAGGCCAGCCATATGGAACGTGGGATGGCTTTGTGCGCGGTGCGGTAGTAGCTGACCATGCGCCGACTGATCCCCAGTGCCTCGGCAGCCGTGGTGAGCGAGAGATCATTGCGGTGCATCCACTCACCGAACATCTCGTGGCTGACTTCGCCGGCCTGCTCCTTCGCCCAGGCGTAGACGTTGTCCGAGCCGAGTTCCGCGTCGATCCACTCGATGCCGTGTCCCCACTCGCCGAGGTGAACGCCGGCAAATACCGCTGGATCCAGGATCGCGGCCAGGACAGCATGCTTGCGCAGCACGCTCTCGACATCGACTTCCAGCACTTCACCGGTATTCCACGTTGTGCGAAGCCGATACGGCGCCATCGCCTCGACGGCGTTCAGCTTGGGGAAAAAGTATTCGCTCATGGGTTGTACCTCCGCCATTCATCGTGCAGCAGCGCACGGTTTGCTGCAATCCACGCCAGTTCATCCCGGATCTCGCGTGCGGCAATCCGCCCTTTGATTTCCAGCGTGTCGATATCGACGGTGCACTCGCGACCGTCGTTCCGCCTGACGTGAACATGCGGCAGCAAGTGATCGTCGGCATACATCAACACCCGAGAGGCGGGAAATCGCTGCAGGGTCGGCATCGAACCAAGTGTAGTGCAACTGTTGCCCTAGATCAACAAGTGGCGGGGTCACGCGTCCTTGCGCGGCGCCTTGCGGAACCGCTTGAGGAACACACTGAGCCACAGCACGGTCGCAAGCAGGAAGACAACCAGGCCGCCGATGAACCACGACGACTCGAGCCGCGGCGGAACTGCCTGGTTGGCGCGAAGGATGAGCCAGTGCGTGTAGCAGAGGAACAGGGTAAGGGCCGTCCCGAGACGCGCCGTGTGGCGAACCAGGAAAGCGATGCTCTCCTCGCGGCGCTCGGGGTGGAGCCAGTAATCGCCATGGGGCAGGTTGATCCTGGTGCCGGGAAGGTAGACGAGGATGAGCGGCAGGACGACGACGAACGCCAGCATGAACCAGGTGTAGAACGAGCGGGTCATGAAAGCGTTGGCGTAACCGTCGCCGCCGAAATGCGAGGCCACGACGGGCGGCAGGGACTGGCTGGTGAATGCGACGAAAGCCGCTGCAGCCAGTGAACACAGGAAAAATCGCTTCACTGCGAGTGGACGGTTCATGTCTGCCTTTCGATTCGACGGGATAAACGACAGGCGCCGTTGGCATTTCGCCGAACGACGCGACACTGCAAGGTAATTTCGCTCTTCAGTCAAGCAGGGACGATCCGAACAAGGCTGGCGTCCTTCAGGTCCGCCTCAGGCTGGCGACGATCGATCGCAGCGGCGGCCCGAAGGTGCAACACGCTGGAACGATTGTCGGCGCAGCGTCATGAGGCAGCAAGCGGGGAGCGGTGGAGCCCTGCTGAGAGAGTTTCACGTCCTGGAACGTCTGAACCGCAGTCTCAACGAGACGAAGACCCATATCGTGGACGCCGCCCAGGCTTGCCGGCTGATCGCGCTCAGCACCGGAAACTGCCAGTGGATTGCTGCATGCGGCGTGCCGCTTCGGTCAGACGGCTGGCCGCGGCGGCGAGTTGTCCTGCGCCGGCCGAGTTCTCTTCGGTCGCCTGCGCCACCCTCTCGATTTCGTCGGCAATGCTCTGGCTACCGGACTGCTGCGATTGCAGACCGGCGGCAACGTCGCGCAGTTCGGCGACCAGGGCATGCGCGGTTCTTTCGATGCCGAGCATGGTTTCGCGCGAGCGATTGACGGCTTCGGTGCTGACCTGAGCCTTGGTTGATTCCTCCTCCATCATCGCCACCGCTGTGTCGATCCCCGAGCGAATCGCGGCGACGACTTTGGCTATCTGTTCAGTGGACTGCGCGGTGCGTTCGGCAAGCTTGCGAACTTCGTCGGCGACGACCGCAAAACCGCGGCCTTGCTCGCCAGCGCGCGCCGCCTCGATCGCGGCATTCAGAGCCAGCAGGTTCGTCTGGTCGGCGACTTCACGGATGACGCCGACGATTGCCGATATTTCGCGCGAGCGTTCGCCGAGAGCCGCCACCGCCGTTGCCGATGATTGGACGCCGGTCGCCAGTTCGTCGACGATTTTCGTCGTCCGCTCGATCTCGCTCGATCCCGTCCGGCACTGCTCGCCCGAAGCCAATGCCCGAGCTTCTGAGCTGTCGGCAAGCGTCGCCATGTGCGCGATGCCGGTCGACATTTTCTCGACGGTCGCTGACATCGCCGAGACCGCGGCGCTCTGCCGGGTAGAGTTATCGGCCACTTGTGCTGTCGTCAACGACAGGTGTTCGGCTTCGGCGCTCAGCGAATCGGCATTGCTGCGAATGGAACTCACCAAGATCGAGAGTTGTCCCGAGGCATCATTCATCGCGTCGAGCAGACCACCGATCTCGTCGGCGCGCCGATGTTCAGTACGCATCGACAAGTCGCCTACGGCGATCGCCGCGAGGTGCTTGCGCGCGGAATCGACGCCTTTGAGAAAGGAAATGCTGAGTAGCGAGGTGCAGCCGATCGCGGTGCCGAGAGTAATGACGAAGACGACTGCGAGTACGATCGAGTTCCGAGACGTCGCCGCTGCAGTTTCGGCCTCGATCGCGGTCTGGTGCTCGGTCGCCAGTTTGACGACATCGTCGATCGCCTTGCGGTGCATTTCATAGAGAGCTTCGAGTTTGACCATCGCCGCCCTTACCTCGGCCGCGTTGTTGTCGGTCACTGCCGGCAGGAAATCGCTGAAGGCCAGCGCGTAGAAGCGCGCCGCCGGTTCATGGGCATCCTTGAGAAAGCGCGCCTTCATCGCCGCGGGCAAGTCCTGTTTGAGCCAGAAATCGTGCCGTGCGTCGTAGTCCTTTTTCAAGAGCGCGAGTTTTTCGATCAGTTTGCTTTGCTGCACCGCGCGGTCCGGGTCGGCAAGCAGGAGTACGGTGAGCCACGACTCAATGATGTAGTTGGGTGGCGGCAGGATGTCTGCCACAAGATCCTTGTCAAGCACGATGCGCTCATAGAGTGGGCCGCCGACCTTGACCTTGCCGATGCCGGAATAGGTCAACAGCCCAAAGGCAGCGAAGCCAGCGAGCAGCACCAAGGTCAGCAGGAAGAACTGGATTTTCAGTTTGAATCGGGTCATGTCAATCGTCTCCTGACGCCCAACCGGCGTGGTGGAAGCAGATTCTAGACGCTTTGGGATCCAGTGGGGGCAGTGGCAACAAATCGGGCCAGCTCTTCCCCCTTGCCCCTCGACCCGGTGGGCAGCAGATCCGGCGGGCGGGCCGCGGCAACCGATCCGGTGCTGCCACTGAACAGCGCTGCTTGTTTCGCCGCAGGGTCTGACGGGAATGCGTTCTAATTGCCTTGGAACTTTGGCTTGCGTTTTTCTCGGAAGGAGTTCAGGCCTTCCTCATAGTCCTGGCTGTCGTACACCACTCGCCGGAGTCCCTGCATTCTTTCGAACAACTCGGGAGTGATTGAGCGTGCGCTCGACAGCAGCCGCACTTGCTCCTTCATCACCGAGATGCTCAGGGGCGAATTCGCGACGATTTGGGCGGCGAGGCCATAGACGAAGTTCCAAGGCTGGCGAGCCGGGCGGCGAGCTCGCGCGACTCGCTTTCGATGCGGTCCCGTCCGCCTCGCAACGCGCGCAACTGCTCCAGAACCGGATCATCGACGTTGTCGCTCATGGTCAGGCCTTGTTGCATCAAGCCTAGACGCTGCGGCGTCGGGAAGCGCAGCTACTGGTTCATCGCCGATGCCGCTGCCGCCCGAGCGATCGTGATTCACCCCGAGCTGGGCCCGAGCCTTCTGGCTGCGTCCGCGTGCGGCTACCCCCTAACCGTAACGTCCTTCGATATAGTCGGCCGTCTCGCGGTGCGCCGGGGTGACGAACATCTCCTCGGTGAGCGCGTGCTCGACGACCTTGCCCATCAGCATGAACACGCACTCCTCGCTGGCCCGCCGCGCCTGCGCCATGTTGTGGGTGACGATCAGGATCGTATATTGGCCGCGCAGTTCCCAGAGCAGTTCCTCGACCGCTTCGGTGCCCTTGGGGTCGAGCGCCGAGCATGGTTCGTCCATCAGCAGGACCTTCGGCTTGACCGGCAGCAGGCGGGCAATGCACAGCTTCTGCTGTTCCTCGAGCGAGAGTTCGGTCGCTTTGCGTTTCAGTTGGTCCTTGACCTTGTCCCACAGCAGGACCTGGCGCAGCGACTGTTCGACGATCTCGTCCGGCGTTCCCTGCGCGACCTCGCCACCACCCTTGGCGTGCAGCCGGTGACTGAAGAGGATGTTGTCGCGAATCGAAATCGGCAGCGGATTCGGGCGCTGAAAGACCATCCCGACCTGCTTGCGCACCTGCACCAGCTCAACCTGTGGGTCGTAGATGTTTTCGTTCATGACGTGTACGCTGCCCTCGATGCGGACGTAGCCGAGGCGCTCGTTGATACGGTTCACGCTGCGCAGGAAGGTGCTCTTGCCGCATCCAGAAGGGCCGATCATCGAGGTGATCAGTCCTTCACGAATGTGCAGATCGACGTCATAGAGCGCCTGGAAGGTGCCATACCACAGGTTCAGCTTCCGGCTGTCGATCGCATACCGGGGGATCGGCTGCGTGAGCGCAGCGGTCTGTTCGTTGTTCATTGTAGATCGTGTCCTTGATAGGCAATGCGGGCTTCGCCGGCGAGCCACCGGCGGCTCACTGCTCCCGGCGGGCGCGGTACGGCTAGCCGAAGCGCCCCTCGACATAGTCGCGCGTGCGCTGATCCTTGACCTCGCCGGTGAACAGGTCTTCGGTGACGCCGATCTCGACGCACTCGCCGTTGAGGAAGAAAGCCGTCCGGTCGGCCAGGCGCCGTGCCTGCTGCACCAGATTGGTCACCAGGATGATCGTCACCTCCTTGCGCAACTCCTTGAGCACGTCTTCGATGCGCATCGTCGTCACCGGGTCGACGGCGATCGAGAACTCATCGAGCATCAACAGATCGGGTTCCTGCGACAACGCCCTGGCAATCGTCAGGCGCTGCTGCTGGCCGCCCGAGAGCAGGCTGCCGAGGGCGTGCAGGCGGTCCTTGACTTCGTCCCAGAGCGCGGCGCGAGTCAGGCAGCGCTGCACGATGACGTCGAGTTCGGCCCTTTCCTTGATGCCGCGCAGGCGAGGCGACAGGGCGACATTCTCGTAAACCGTCATCGGCAGACCGACCGGCAGCGGAAAGACGACGCCGATGCGGCTGCGCAGGGCATAGACGTTGTTCAGGCGGCGTGTGTCGCGGCCGTTGAAGCGGATCTCGCCGGCCACCCGCATGCCGGTGGTGAACACGTCCATGCGGTTGACCGCCTTGAGGAACGAGGTCTTGCCGGCGTTGGCCGGGCCGATGATGCCGAAGATCTCGTGCTCGCGAATCGACAGATTGACGCCACGCAGGGCCACCGCGTCGCCGTAGCGGATCGTCAGGTCGCTGACCTCGAGCTTGCTCGGGACAGCGTCGACCGCCGGCGTGGTCGTGCCGCTGGTTGGCGACAGGATTGCGGAATCTACCATTTCTTTTTCCCCCTGAGCCACATGCGGAAGGCGATCGAGACGCTGTTCATCGTCAGCACGAGACCGATCAGTACGAGTGCGACGCCAAAGGGGACCTCGTCGGCAATCCCCGGCACCTGCGTCGCCGTGACGAAGAGGTGCAGGGACAGGGCCATGGTCTGGTCGAAGACGCTTTGTGGCAGGAAGGGTGTGAAGAAGACCGCGCCGGTGAACATGATCGGCGCCGTTTCACCGGCCGTGCGCGATACCTCGAGAATGACACCGGTCAGGATGCCGGTGATCGAGTTCGGGAGAACGACGCGGCGGATCGTCTGCCAGCGCGTGGCGCCCATGTTCCAGCAGGCCTCGCGGAAGGCCGGCGGCACCGCCTGCAGCGACTCGCGCGTGGCGACGATGACCACCGGCATGGTCATCACCGCCAGCGTCAGGCTGGCGGCGAGGATGCTGGTGCCGAACTCGAAGAAAAGGACGAAGGCGCCGAGCCCGAACAGGGCATGGACGATCGACGGAACGCCGGCGAGATTGATGATCGCCAGGTTGATCGTCCGGGTGAACCAGTTGTCACCGGCGTACTCGCTGAGATAGATCGCGGCGAAGATGCCGATCGGCACCGACAGGATCAGCGCGACCGTGACCAGCCAGATGGTCCCGAGCAGCGCCGGAAAGACGCCGCCGGTGCGCATGCCGTCGGTCGGCGCAGTCAGCAGGAACTCCCAGGAAATCGCTCCGCCGCCCTTCACCACCAGGGTGCCGAGGATCAGCATCACCGGCGTGATCAGAAGCAGGGTCATCAGCCCGAAAAGCAGTCGATAGCGTCTCTGCACGCGCTCGTTGTGGTGGTTCAGGTCGCTGGCCTGAAACATCGTTGGATTGGCGGTGGCCATGGCTTACCCCTTGCGTATGCCGCGCACGATCAGATCGGCGGTCAGATTGATGATGAAGGTCACGAGGAAGAGGAAGATGCCGATGGTGAACAGCACCTGGTAGTGCTCGCCGCCGACGACCGCCTCACCGAGCTCGGCGGCGATGGTCGCGGTGAGCGCGCGCACCGAGTCGAAGATGCTGTCCGGGATGTTCACCGCATGGCCGGTGGCCATCAGTACCGCCATCGTCTCCCCGAAGCCACGACCGACACCGAGCAGCACGCCGCCGAGCAGGCCGTTCTTGGCCGCCGGCAGCACCACCTTGTAGATCACCTGCCAGCGGGTCGCGCCCATCGCTTCGGCTGCCTCGCGATAGCGGTCGGGAACGGCCTTGAGGGCGTCCTCGGCAATCGAAGTCATGATCGGCGCCGCCATCAGGCCGAGGATGATGCCGGCGTTGAGGACGCACAGGCCGACCGGGATGTCGAACCACTTGATGAGCAGCGGATTCATGATGACCAGGCCGATGAAGCCCCAGACCACCGAAGGAATCGCGGCCAGCAGTTCGACCAGGACCTTGAGCGCTTCGCGCGTCTTGCCGCTGGCGAACTCGGCGATGAAGATGGCGGCACCGAGCGAGAACGGCACTGCGACCAGCATCGCCAGCCCGGTGACGCTCGCCGTGCCGGCCATCAGCGCAAGGATGCCGTACTCCGGATCCTCGGCGTCGCTCGGCGACCAGTAGGGGGTGAGGAAGAACTCGCGGAAGTCCATCCTCTCGAAGACGAAGCCGATTCCTTCCTTGGTGACGAAGAAGAAGATGCCGAGCACGAAGAGGATGGCCGAGATGCCGCAGACGAAGACGATGACGGCAATGAGCTTGTCGACGTACCAGTCGAGGTCACGGCGGTCGAAATCCTCGGCCGCGCGGGCGTCCGTGGCGCGGGTGCGCAGCGCCTGCGTGGTGGTGCCCATCTCAGTTGGCCTCCTCGCCACGCAGGACCGTCATCAGGTTGCTGACCTGCAGGGCGATCTCCCGACTGAGGATCCGCAGATCAGGCTGGCCGCCAGCGGGTTGGGTGACTTCCCAGTCGAGCGCCACGGTATGGAAAGGAATCTGTTCGACGAAGGACTTGACCGGCCCCTGCAGGCTGACGATGATCTGGAACGTGCCGAGCTCCCGATGATGTGCCGGGATCGCCTGCGGCCGGTGGCTGCCGAGGTCGATTCCCAGTTCCTGCAGCAGGGCAATCGACTGGGGATCGGTGACACCGGCCGTCCGGCCACGACTGTAGTATTCGCCAACCTCCGGAAAATTCTTGCGCGCGATCGCCTCGGCGATCGGGCCGAGCAGGCTGTTGTCTTCATCGACAAAGAGGATACGGAAGAACTTCGGCCCCTTGGGCTGGCCGGTGACCGCGAAGACCGTGTCTTCACAGATGTTCTTTGCCTGATCGGAAACCCGCTCGAGCGAGTTGAACACCGTCAGGTAGGCGAACAGGTCCTTGACGTTGAAGTGCTCGCCCTCGCCGACCAGGTCGGCGAAAGCCATGTCAAAGGTTCGCTCGACCTGGTCGGCGATGACCATCGTCGCCCTTGCCTTGTCCGCGTTGCCTTCGAGAAAGGCCTCGACGGCCTGCTTCAGCATTTGCCGCGATTCGTTGGCCATCAGCTCGATCTCACGTTCGAGCAGCCCCTGCGGAAGTGCGATCTGTACCGCCTCGCGGCAGATCGTGACGGCGTAGTCGCCGATGCGCTCGAGAGCGACATTGGTATGGACGACGGCCGCCATCAGGCGCAGGTGACTGCCGCTCGGCAGGTGTACGCCGATGAAGGCCATGCGCATGCGATCCAGCTCGTTGCTGACGGCGTTGATCCGGTTGTCCGCGAGGATCGTGGCGTAGGCCAGCCGGTCGTCGTCGGCCAGCAGCGCGTGCACGGCATTGTCGAGGGCCTTTTCGACGAGTCCGGCGAGCAGGGCTGTTTGTTGCTTGATCTGGGACAGATCTCTTTCGAGACGTTCTTCGTAATGACTCATAGCTGGTGGCTTTCTCAGTCGCAGGAACGCGGGCTTGGACGGCGCACCGGTGAGCTGCCGGCGCCCGACCGCTGATGGCTTACTTGCACTTGACCTTCTTGACCGGTGCGTAGCCTTCCTTCTCGATGATGCACTGCCCGACGTCGCTCTTGATCCAGTCCATATATTTCTTCACCTCGCCGGTCGGCTGACCATTGGTGTACATGAACAGCGGCCGGGCGATCGGATAGGTGCCGTCGAAGGCTGTCTGTTCGGTTGGCTTGACGCAGGGCTTGCCGGCTGCTGGAGCGACGCAGAGCGCCTTCATGTGGTCGGTGACGTACGCCAGGCCGCTGTAGCCGATCGCACAGGGGGTTTTCTCGACCAGGTCGGCGACGTCCTTGGAGCCGTGCATGTCGAGCGTACCCTGACGGAACTTGCCCTTTCTCGCCGAGCACCGCCTCCTTGAAGTAGGCATAGGTGCCGGAATTGTTCTGCCGGCTGACGACGACGATCTCGCCCTTGCAGCCGGGAATGGTGATGCCGAGATCGCTCCACTTGCTGGCGCCACCGTCGCGCCCGTAGATCTTCGCCAGGTCGGTGACGGCGATCGAGTCGGATGGGAAGTTCTTGTGCACGAAGATGGCGAGCGCGTCGTAACCGATGATGTGCTCGACCGGTTGCCGGCCCTTGGCCTGCGCCTCCTTGATCTCCTTCTCCGACATCTTGCGGCTGGAGTTGGCGATGTCGACGGTGCCGTTGATCATCGCCGCAATGCCGGTGCCGGAACCACCGCCGGAGACCGCCACCGCCACCTTGGGATTGACCTTGCCGTACTGTTCGGCCAGTGACTGGGCCGCATTGACGAGGGTGTCCGAGCCCTTGTTCTGGATCTCGGTTCTGGCGGATGCGCCAGCGGCGGCCATCGCGCCGAGAGTGAGGACGGCAAGCTGGCGCAGCATCGAGCGAGAGGTCATCTGTAGTTTCTCCGGGTGGTATGGGGTTGGGGGATTCGTCGCCTGCCGATGACAGGATGCCCCATCTTGGCAGGCTTCCGCGCGGCTGAAAATTGGGGCGGCAACGTAAGTGATCCTGCCAGCGCGGTGCGCGCCGGGCCGTTGGTTGACTGGCGCAGGAGCGGGCATCCGGGGCCGTGGTAAAGGAAACCCCTACGTGATTCGCCTATACCCAAACCGCCACCGCCGGGGCACAATGGGTACTCGATCATCCCGCCAGGGCCCCCATGTCGAAATCGGTGAGCCGGCGGCTCGGTTGGCGCGACGCCTTGCTGCTCGTTGGCGGCTACCTCGCACTTGACTGGGCAAGCCACATTCATCCTGTGCACGGCCTCTATGTCACGCCATGGAGCCCGGCACCAGCTCTCGGCCTGCTCTTTCTGGTGCGCTACGGCGGTCAGGCTGCAGCACCGCTGGCGCTGGCCATCCTTGCGGCTGACGCCTGGGCGCGCGAGCTGTCGCTGCCCTGGCTGCTGGCCTGCGGCCTGGCGCTGCAACTCACCGCCGGCTACTGGCTGATCGCCGGGGTCCTGAGGCGCCGGCTGGGCAGCAAGGGGATGTTCGTCAACCGGCGTGGCCTCATCGAATGGGTCATGATCACGGCCATCGGTACGCTGATCAACAGCCTGCTGTTCCTGGCCGGGCTGACCCTGGCCGGATACCTGCCGCGCGGGGCGGCAGCCGAGGCGCTGCTGCCGTACTGGTTAGGTGACGCGGTCGGCGTCCTGATCTCGATGCCCCTGCTCGCCATGCTGCTCGACGCGAGCGGCCGCGTCCGCCTGCGCCGCCTGCTGCTTGGCCGGGAATCGTTGAGCCTGCTGACTACCGGGGGCGTGCTGGTATTCACCTTTGTCGCCGGTAAAATGAGCGAGTTCAAGTACTTCCCGCTGCTGTTCCTGCCCATTGCCTGGGCAGCCGCCAGGCAGGGCCTGGCCGGCGCCGTGCTGACCATCGGTCTGACCCAGGTCGGCGTCATCCTGGCCACGCACCTGCTCGGCCTTTCCCCGCTCATCCTGATCGAACTGGAAGTGCTGGTGCTGGTTCTCGCTCTGTCGGGATTCTTCATCGGCGTCGTCGTCGAAGAGAAGCAGCGGCTGGGTGCCGAGCTGCAGCAGACGCTGCGGCTCGCCGCTGCCGGCGAGATGGCAGGGGCGCTGTCACACGAACTGCATCAGCCGCTGACCGCACTGCTTGCCTACACGCGGGCGTGCCAGCAGTTGCTCGCGCAAGGAGAGAGCGGCGAACGACTGCGCGACGTGATTGATCGTGTGGTCGCCGAATCGCAGCGCGCGGCCGACGTGGTCAGTCGCCTGCGCGACTTCTTTCGCACCGGGACGACCCGGCTCGAGCGCATCTGGCTGCGCGAACTGCTGTCGTCGTCGGCCTCGCGCTTTGCCGCGCAAGCGCAGCAACAAGGTGTCGAGCTGCTGCTGCAGCCGGCGCCCCCGTGCGCGCTGTGGGCCGACCGGCTGCAGCTCGAAGTGGTCTTGCGCAACCTGCTCGCCAACGCCTTCGAGGCGGCTGCCGAACGACCGGAGGCAAGGCGTCAGGTGCGCGTTTCGGCACAGCAGGACAGCGCTGGAAGTGTCTGCATCACGATCGAGGACAGCGGCCCAGGCGTCGCGGAGGAAATGGTGGAACATCTGTTCGAAGCGTTTCATACGTCGAAAGCGAGCGGCATGGGACTTGGCCTGGCCATCAGCCGGGCCATCATCGAGGCACACGGCGGCAGTCTGTGGGCCGAGGCAGCCGATCACGGCGTGTTCAAAGTGCTTCTGCCGACCGAGGAGGCGGCCGCCCATGTCACATAGAGGAAACACCGTGTTCATCGTCGAGGATGATCATTCGGTGCGTGACGCGCTGGGACTCCTGCTTGGTCTGCAGGGTCTTTCGGTGGCGCTGTTTGCCGACGCCGAGAGCTTTCTTGCCGCCCGCCGTCCCGACTGGTACGGCTGCCTGCTGGTCGACATCCGCATGCCGGGCATGGATGGTCTCACCCTGCAGAAGCGTCTCCGGGAAAGTGGCTGCTGGCTGCCGGTGATCGTGATGACCGGCCATGGCGACGTCGAATCGGCGCGGCTGGCTTTCCGCCGCGAGGCGGTCGACTTCCTCGAGAAGCCGATCGATCACGCCAGACTCCTGTCGGCGATCGACGAAGCATTCGCCCGCCAGGATCTACGTCAGGACGATGAGGAGCGCGACGCCGCTACGGCGAGTCTCCTGGATACCCTGACGCCACGCGAAAGGGAAGTCATGGAGCAGGTGGTCGCCGGCCGGCACAATCGTGAGATCGCCCATGCGCTGGACATCAGCCCGCGCACGGTGGAGGTGCACAAGGCACGCTTGCTGGCCAAGCTGCAGGTCGGCAGCATCGCCGATCTGGTTCGGCTGAGCTTGCGAGTCTCGGGCAAGGGTCGTGGGTGACGGTCCCGGCCAGTGCGAGCCGCGCAGTGGCACCAGCCACCTCCCGCCCGGCCGCTTTTCTGCCCGGCCCTGGTCAGCGAGTGGTCGGTTGGTCTCCGCTGCTTCCTCGCCTGCTGTGCAAGACCCGCGGGTTGGCCCAGACCACTTGCCGGCACACCACGCGGGCCGCAAATGACTGCCCATGCCACCCTTGCCCGTCATTCTGCCAGAGCGTGGTTGCTTATCCTTCAACTGCCGTAATATGCTTGCACTTGGTTGACCGCCATGCAGCGGGACACCTATACTTTTTTGGCCTGCGTCAGATCTCCTGTCTTTAGGAGACCGGCCACACCGCCGCCGAATGGGCCAATGCTGGTCACATTTGCAACGCGGCGGCCTGCGCTGACGGGTGGTCTGGGTGCTGTTTGCGCATTGCCTGCGCGTCGGGCCGCGCCGGATAGAGCCTGGAGAGTTCGTCGATGTCCCCAAGATGGGACCCGATGAACCAGAATAGCGTTCGGTACAGGGTCCATCTCCGGACGCGAAATAGGTCTTCGCGCTGCACAGCCTGATCGGGGGGCAGCATGGCGCGAGGGAGCCTGGGTGGCACATGCTCGGCGCGGAGGAACGTTGCGGTGTCTGAGGCTATCAAGATCTTCATCTGCTACAAGAAGCAGCTGGGCGGCGCCTCAGGCAAGGCGACGCAGCTCCCCAACCGCGGCGCGCGGGATCTTCACGGCGCGCTGCTGAAGTTCCCGGATCAGTTCGACCCGTGGATGGACTCTGAGCGCATCCGCGGCGGCATGGACTGGGAGAGCGAGATCTACAGCCGCCTGCTGCTTAGCGACGTGCTGCTGCTGGCGGTGACGCCCGGCACCTCGGCGTCGGAATGGGTGAAGCGCGAGCTCGCGCTGGCGCGCGCCATCGGGCTGGAGGTGGTGCCGGTCGGCTACGACATCGGCGTTGATCAGATGGCCGAGGAGCTGAAGGCGCTTGAGGTGGGGCACCTTCAGGGCAGGGTCACCAACAACCTAGTGCGGGACAAGGAGAAGGACCTGCGCGACGAGTTGGGCCCTGACCTGGAGCATGCCCGCCGGCGTACGATTACGGCGCAGGCCAGCATCCTCAACGCGCTGGCGTCCAAGGCCAAGAGCATTGCGCCGCGCAAGGCACGAGATCAGCAGCGCGCGCTCTCGGTCGAGGTCGGGCTTGGTGGCCGCGCGGTACGCCTGTCTGTGGCCACCGGCGACCTGACTAGCACGCGCAACATCGATATCCTCGTCAACTCGGAGAACGACTATATGCAGATGGCGCGGTTCTTCGAGCGCCGCACCGTGTCGTCGCTGTTGCGGCGAAAGGGCGCCCGCCTCACCGGTGGGCGGTACGTCGACGCCATCCAGCAGGAACTGGACGCGCAGCTCGGTGACCGGGCGCGCCCGGTACTCGCCGCCGATGCTTTCGTCACCAGCGCCGGCGGGCCTGACAGCCGGCTGGCCGCCGAGAACAAGGTACGCTACATCGTGCACGTGGCCGCCGTGCAGGCTGTGGATGCCGAGGCGCGGGTCGTGCCGTTCAGCCAGCCCTATCAGATCGAAGACTGCGTGCTCGCGGGACTGCGCAAGATGCGTGAGATTAATCTAGCCTGCGGCCAGGTTTCGCCCGAAGGCACGCCGCAGCGCGCGCACCAGGACGCGCTCGCCGCTGCCGGCAAGGGGCGTTGCAGCAGCATCCTATTTCCGTTGTTCGGCACCGGGCAGGGTGGTGCCTCGGCGGTCGACGCGATTCGACCGATGCTGGAAGGGTTATGCCGTTTCTTCGACGATCCCGACCATGCCGACTTCCTGCCGGATGTCGAGGAGATCTACCTGTCGGCGTTCACCGATCCGGACGCCGAGATCGTGAAGCGGGAGGTGCAGGCGCTCGTCCTGGAGAGTCCGCCGCCGGGTCGCAGCGCCGGCCCGTGACGAGATCCGGCTGTCCATGAAGGTGCTCAACCTGCGTTGCGCCAACGGCCACTGCTTCGAGCGCGGGTCCTGGGTCACCACGAGTGGGTCAGCGCCACGGTCGGATCACCCATTAGCCGGCTCCCGTCAATAGGGTAGACAAACGGGTAGACAAACGCTTTCCCGCCGCAGGCGCGACTAATTCTCGTTTGCTCCGCTCTTGCTTCCACTCAAGGGCCGCGCCTAGGTTTTCGTTGATACTGTCTCGAACCCCCCCACCTGCTTTGCCAGCCAATAAGGCTTTGCCTGCCCTCGATGCGCCAAGGAGGGGCTTGCTGACCTCAAGGTACGCCGGCTGCGGGGACCGAGGAGGCGAGGCGGGAGACGATCGACCCCAGACGCGCCGCTGCGCCTGATACCGCCACCGGGGCGATCACCGCCGGCTGAACCGGCAGCCGGGTCAGCACCTTGCACGCTCACCAGGGCCAGCGCCAGGTGACAACCTCCGGCAGGTCGATTCCGTGCTCGCAGGCGTAGCGACGGCAGGCCAACTGCTGGTTGCGGAACTTCACCTTGGTGTGGGCTCCGGTGACGCTGATCCGCGGCGCCAACGGTCTGCACTCAGCGCTGGCGAGGCCGATGTCACAGCGCTGAAACCGCAGCGACACGCGGTTGAAACAACTGCCGCCTATGCTGTGCCGGTTCCCCTTGTGAGGCTGTTCGAAAATGACCGAAAAACTGAAGATCGTCGGCGCGCTCGGCGAAGAGTCGCTACTACTGCCGGCGCTGGTCAACGATGCGCTGGCTGCCAACAATCGCGCCAAGTACTACTTCTCGCTGCTGCAGACGGCGCGGCTGCGCGCCGATCATCTGGATCGTCCCTTCTCCTCCTTGCGTGAAGAGCGGCTGGCGTCTTCGGTCGAGCACTCGGAACTGGACCAGGTGGTTGCCCTGGCGCGGCGCAACCCCGACGGTCTCTACCTGATTCCGCATGCGGAGGAAATCCTGCGCCATCTGCTGGCGGCGCTGCGCGAAATGATCGCACCGCTCGAGGCGGTCGCCGATGGGGCGGTGGCGAGCAGCTATCGGCAACGGCTGCAGGACTTGTCGGTCGCCGCCGTGACCGAGGACGACCTGATGGAGGGTGCCTGCATCGACGCCCTGACACGCGCCGACCGCCATCGCGGCGACAGCCTGCACCTGCTGGTGATCGATTTGCACAAGGAACTGAACGAGCTGCAGGTGGCACTGGCCACCGAATCGGTCGAGGGCGCGATGACCTATGGTCTCGAGGCGGACGATCGTTCGCTGGTCGCCGCCTTCATGCAGGGGGTGCACCGTACGGAGCCGCTCAAGTTCGACCATCCGGGGCTGGCCACGACCGCCACCCGCGCCGGCGGTGTGCTGGTGATCCAGAACGACATTGGCACGACCGATGCCCATGTCCTGGTAATTCGCGTCGCTGGGCTGAGCGTCACGACCCTGTACTCGGACGTGCACCTGCAGCGCCTGACCTTTTTCGCGTCGCTGTTCACGGCATGGAAAGTGTGCTGGGACGACATCGTCTCGCGTCAGGACCAGGCGATGGACGATGGTCTCTACCACCTCGCGGTTGCGCGTTATGTGGCGAGTGACCGCCGGGACCTGCATTCCTTCCTCGCCTTCCTGGGGTCGCGGCTGGTCTTTCTGATCGACTGGAACAAGGCCCGCAAGCGTCTGCGCAGCCTGCTGGGCAAAGGCGAAGCGGTGGAACTGCTGAAGTGGGCGGCGGACGAGGATGTCGGCCATATGGGCTTCCTCAAATGTGGCGGCGAGGACCTGATCTACCGTGGCCTGGCACTGGCTGCCAAAGGGGAACTGCGGCCGGGCGTTTTCCTGCACGACCTCCTGCCGCGCAATCTTGCGCGGGAGTTCATGCAGTTTGTCCTGCGCACGGCGTCGGTTGGCTTGCGCGAGGGCATGCAGGTGCTGCTGATCGAGGACGAAGTGGTGGTCGAACTGTCGCGCTTCTTCCGCGGCGCCGAGGAACGGCTGCTCGACATGGCCGCCGAGCACGCGGCGCTGACCTGGGAAGTCGCCGCCGGGCTGCGCGACACCCTGCTGCGGGCCCGCCTCGCTGACTGGTCGCAACACTTCAGCGCTAACGCCGAGCGCGCCAAGCGCTGGGAAACTCTGGCCGACGAACTCGTGCAGAGCGCCCGCGCGGCGCTGCGCCGCAGCGACTCAGCGGCCTTCGTCGCGCAGCTGATCGAGGCCGCCGACGAAGTGGTGGATTGCCTGGAGGATGCCGCGTTTCGGCTGACCACGCTGCCTGCGGATGGTCGTGGCGAACTCTGCCGTCAGCTCGAGGCGCTGTCGCGCCTGGTGGTTTCGGCGGCGCAGGAATACGTCAAGGTGGTGGCCACCGCCCGCATGGGGCGCGAAGCCGCTTCGCGGGAGGACATGCAGGACCTGCTGGCAGCCATCCATCGCATCGTCGCACTCGAGCACGAATGCGACCATGCCCAGCGCGCTGCCGAAGCGGCGTTGGTCGTCAGGTCGGCAGACTTCCGCGAGCTCTACGTGCTCTCGGAAGCCGGCAAGAATCTCGAACAGGCCGCCGACGAGCTGATGAGCGTCGCCCTGAAGTTTCGTGACCACGCGCTCAGCGACGTGGCCGCACACTAGGAGAAGAAGCGATGAATGCAACCCCCGCAGCGCCGCGTGCCTTGTTCTTCATCGGCGGCAGGAACCCGGTCGCCAAGCCGGGCAGCGTCGAGGAGATGGGTTTCAAGGCCAGCAACCTGGCCGCCATGGCCGCCGCCGGTCTGCCGGTGCCGCAGGCCTTTGTTCTGTCTACCCGCTTTGCCAGCCGTTTCCAGGAGGCGACCGGCGGTGCGCCGGGCGAGCTACGCGATGCGCTGGCCGAGGGCGTCCGCCACATCGAGCGCGAGAGCCGACTGTGTTTCGGCGGGCGCCGCCGGCCACTGCTGGTTTCGGTACGCAGCGGCGCCCCGGTGTCGATGCCCGGAATGATGGAGACCGTGCTCGACGTCGGGGTCAACGATGTGACTGTCGAGGCGATCATCCGCAGCACCGGCAATCCGCGTCTGGCCTGGGATTGCTACCGGCGCCTGGTGCAGGGTTTCGCCGAGGTGGTGCATGAATGTCCGGCGCATCCCTTCGCCGCGCGGCTTGACGCCTGTCTGGCCGAGTGCGGCGCTGCCAGCACGCGCGAGATCGATTTTCGCAGCCTTGCTGCGCTCACCCGCGATTTCCTCAGCCTGTTCGAGGAGCATACCGGCAGTCCCTTCCCGCAGGATCCGCTGCAGCAGCTTGAGGCGGCAGCGCTGGCGGTGATCCGCTCGTGGCAGGGTGCGAAGGCGGCCAGCTACCGCCGCGCGCGTGGCATCGACGATGGCTTGGGGACGGCGGTGACGGTGCAGCGGATGGTCTTCGGCAACGCGGGCGGCCTGTCCGGCGCCGGGGTGGCCTTTTCCCGCGACCCGTCGACCGGCGCGAATGGCTTGTACATGGATTTCCTGTTCAACGCGCAGGGCGAGGACGTGGTCTCGGGGCGGCACGCGCTGGAGGCTGAAGTGCCGCTGGGCAGACTCCTGCCGGATACGTTGAGCGAGCTCGAAGGGGTGTCGCGGGCACTCGAGCTGCAGTTCCGTGACGCGCAGGAGTTCGAGTTCACCATCGAGGACGCGACGCTGTTCCTGTTGCAGACGCGCAGCGCCAAGCGCACTTCCTGGGCCAGCCTGCGTATTGCCGTAGAGCAGGTCGAGGCTGGCCTGATCTCGGCGCAGGAAGGTCTCGCCCGGCTCGCCGGCGTGGATCTGGAGCACGTCGAGGAACTTGCCTTCGCCCGGCCCGCGGAGCTCGATCTTCTCGCCGACGCGGTGACGGCCGGGATCGGCATCGCGGTCGGGCGCATCGCCCTCGATGTCGAAGCCGCACAGCGGCTGGCCGCCGACGGTGACGAGGTGGTGTTGCTGCGGCACGAGACCGCGACCTCGGACATCGACGGCATCGTGGCCTGCGCCGGGATACTCACCGCAGTGGGTGGGCGTACCTCGCACGCGGCGGTGGTCGCGCGGCAGTTGGGCAAGGTCTGCCTGGTCGGCTGCAGCGAGCTGGTGCTCGATCTCCCCGCCCGCTGCTGCCGGATCGCCGGCCGCGTGCTGGCCGAAGGCGACTGGCTCTGCCTCGACGGTCACAGCGGACGCGTCTTTGCCGGTCAGCCGGCGCTGCTCCGCCGGCGGCCGAGCGAGTGGTTGCAGCTGGTTGCCGGCTGGCAGCGGGCCTGTTCGGCGATGCCGGGGCAGGAAGCAGGCGGGGTGGTGCAGGAGGCCGCCTGAGCGGCCGCTGTCGATTTGGCGATTTCCCGAGATGGCGATGCCGCTGAACGACAGCCGCCATCCACGCGAAAGCGGGGAGCCACCGTTCGGCCCGATGTAGTCCGGTCAAGGTGAACGTCGCGCCGGCGATGGTGCGGTTGGAGTTCCTATCCGTCTGCGTAATGCGAGACGTCGTTGAACAAGCTCAAGCGGGCGCGTACCTCGCTCATGAAGTCGAGAATGTTCAGTGCTGCGGGGCTTTGCTCCAGGCGGTCGCGATAGCCCCGCAGGTCGAAGCCAAGGAGGCTGCTGATCAGCAGTCGGTTGGTTCCCTTGTGGGATACCAGCAGCACCGTGCCGTGGCGATGCCGCTCGACTATCCCGCGCATTGCGGGTAATGCACGGTTGAGCACGTTGATACCGGATTCTCCACCCAGGGGAGCGATGACGAACGGATCCTCCTGCCAGATGGCGTACTCGGCCTGGAACGTGCCTTCGACCTCCGCTCGTGGCAGCCCCTCCCAGTGGCCATAATCGATCTCGCGCAGCCCGGGCTCGGCTATCGGCTCCAGACCGTGGGGAAGCGCCAGGGTGCGCGCGGTTTCCATGGTGCGTCCTAGCGGACTGGCGTAAACGGCATCCAGCTTCGCTCGCTTCAACCGCTCTGCCAGGCATGCCACCTGTCTGCGGCCCTCGTCGGAGAGGGGCACATCAGAGGAACCGGCGAATCGGTCTTCGGCGGTGAGATCGGTCGCGCCGTGGCGCACCAGGTAGATTCGGGTCGGCATGGGAGTTGGCCAGTTGTTCGTTCAGCCTGCGTCTATTTGCGGACGGTTCGATTCGGCGTGTAACGCGAATGGACCGCTGCCACCGCCTGGGCGATGACCGAATCAACTTCGTCTTCCTCGCTGAAAGAACCTTGCAGGTCTTGCAGGCGACCGTCTTCCAGGCCATAGATCCAGGCATGCAACATCAGGGGCTGGTGACGCTTCCAGGCGTCGCCGACCAGCGTGGTGCGGGCGACATTGCGCACCTGTTCGATCACGTTCAGTTCGCACAGGGCGCGCCAGCGCGTCGTGTTGTCCGGCAGCGACGCCAGGAAACCAATGTGCCGATCACGCACATCCTGGATGTGGCGCAACCAGTTGTCGATCAATCCCAGGGAGGGCCCTTCCAGAGCCGCCCGGACACCGCCGCAGCCGTAGTGACCGCAAACGATGATGTGGCGGACCTTGAGCACATCGATGGCGTACTGCATCACCGACAGGCAGTTGAGGTCCGTGTGCACCACGACGTTGGCGATATTCCGATGCACGAACACTTCGCCCGGCTTCAGGCCGGTGATCTGATTGGCCGGCACCCGACTGTCCGAACACCCTATCCACAGGTAGTCAGGGTCCTGCAAGCCGGCCAGACCGGCAAAGAAATTGGGGTCAGCTGCTTGCATGTCCTCAGCCCAGCGGGTATTGGCGGCAAACAGTTCAGGCAGATATTTCATACGGGAGTCTTTCCATGAGTGGACGCGTGCTCGCGGCGACGTGCCGGCCATCGAACGCCGCGCCACGATACGGCGACCGAAGAATGAGCGCACCTGCCTGCCGGCAAGCCGACCGGCTGCTGAACGCTGCTCCGGCAGCGCCCTCGACAGCAGATTGCTCCGGGGCGCGGCCGGTAGGGTCAACGACAATGGCTCAATTGGTTTCGTGCGCCAGTTCCCATTTCTCGGGCGAACGCCAAAGCCGCGAGCGCAGCAATTCGCGTTCGAAGATGAACTCCTTGGGCAGGCGGTCAAAGAACATGTCGAACTGCTCTTCGTGGGCATGCGCCTCCGCCGAGCCTGCTTTGCGGCCGACCGACATCAGGTCATAGAAGGTGTCGCTGGGATAGTCGAGACCGTTCCATTCAAGGTCTTCGTGGCGCGGCATCCAGCCCATCGGGCTTTCAATGGCGAAGCCGCGGCCGTGCACCCGATCGACAATCCATTTCAATACCCGCATGTTTTCACCGAAGCCCGGCCAAAGGAACTTGCCGTCTTCGCCCTTGCGGAACCAGTTGACGCGGAAGATGCGCGGCGGATTGGGCACCTGGCGACCGACGTTCAGCCAATGGCTGAAATAGTCCGCCATGTTGTAGCCGCAGAACGGCAGCATCGCCATGGGGTCTCGACGCATCGCCGCCTGGCCGATCGCCGCGGCTGTCGCTTCGGAACCCATGGTGGCGGCCAGATAGACGCCATGACTCCAGTTGAAGGCCTGGAACACCAGCGGCATGTCCTTGCTCATTCTGCCGCCGAAGACGAAAGCGCTGATCGGTACGCCGGCCGGGTTTTCCCAGTCTGCGTCGATGCTCGGGCACTGGCTGGCCGGCGCCGTGAAGCGCGCGTTGGGATGCGCCGCCACGCGGCCGCAGTCGGGAGTCCAATCTTCGCCCTTCCAGTCGATGGCATGTGCCGGCGGCGGACCATCCATGCCTTCCCACCAGACGTCGCCGTCGTCGGTCAGCGCGGCGTTGGTGACGATACAGTTCTTCTGTATGGTCAACATTGCGTTGGGGTTGGAACCCATGTTGGTGCCGGGAGCAACGCCGAAGAAACCGGATTCGGGATTGATCGCCCGTAGCCTTCCGTCCGGTGCCTTCTTGATCCAGGCGATGTCGTCGCCCACCGTGGTGACCTTCCAGCCCTCGAAGCCCTTGGGCGGAACCAGCATCGCCAGATTGGTCTTGCCGCAGGCACTGGGGAAGGCGGCGGCGAGGTAGGTCTTTTCACCCTGCGGCGATTCGAGACCCATGATCAGCATGTGTTCGGCGAGCCAGCCCTCATCGCGGGCCATGACGGAGGCGATGCGCAATGCCAGGCACTTCTTGCCCAGGAGTGCATTGCCGCCATAACCCGAGCCGTAGGACCAGATCTCGTAGGTTTCCGGGTAATGCACGATGTACTTGCGACTGATGTCCGCCTCGCACGGCCAGGGGACGTCCTTTTGACCGGGCGCGAGCGGCGCGCCCACGGAGTGAACGCAGGGGATGAAAAAACCGTCGCTGCCGAGTACGTCAAGCACGGCACGGCCCATCCGGGTCATGATTGCCATATTCACGACGACATAGGGGCTGTCGGTGATTTCGATTCCGATCTTGGCGATCGGCGAGCCCAGCGGGCCCATGCTGAAGGGGATCACGTACATCGTTCGTCCGCGCATGCAGCCATCGAACAGGCCATTCAGGGTGGCGCGCATTTCCGCCGGCGGCGCCCAATTATTGGTTGGACCGGCATCCTCCTTGTTGATCGAGCAGATGAAAGTGCGGTCTTCAACCCTTCCGACGTCGGAAGGGTGCGAGCGTGCGAGGTAGGAATTTGCCCGCCTTTCGGGATTGAGGCGAATGAAGGTTCCGCCTTCTACCATCAGGTTGCACAGGCGATCGTATTCAGCCGTCGAGCCATCACACCAGACGACCTGCTCCGGCTTGCACAGCGCCTGCACCTCCTCGACCCAGGCGATCAGTTTAGGGTTGTTGGTCGGAACGTTGGCGGATTTCGTTGCGGTGCTCATGTCTCTCCTTTGTCTGCGGTAGGGGTGATCGGGTTGCAGCAAGCGTCGCAAGTGCCTCGCCGACTTCATCATCAGACGGGGTAGATCGACGGTGCGGGAATCCTGTTGGCAGCAGAATGCTACTATGCTAGCCTATGGGAAGTCAACCTATCATAAGCAAGCTTACTACGTGTTGGCATTGCCTGCGGCCAGGCAGGTGTTTTACTCAACGGCCATCGACAGAGTCCATTATGGTCTAGGCGAATCCCCGTTCGATCGCCGCGAGCCGGGGGGTTCTCCTAGTGATATCGGCTATTGTTCAGATCGTTGTATGCAATACTTGCAGTTGATTCTAAGATTGGAGGTGTCGCTGATGAGGGTCGCCACGGTAGCTGAAAGGATGGTTTCTCGCGAAGCCGTCATGCCTCTGCCGCACCATGGCAAGTATCATCCAGTGGAGTGTTGCTGGCGAATCCTGGAAGAGCACTGGAGTGGCGCCAGGCTGACCGATAGCCAAACGATGTTGGAACGGGCCAAGAGCCGGTCTGCACGGTATGAATATTCGTAGAAATCACCTTGATCTGAGGAAAACGCCTGCGCCGAACACAGCACCGTCGTGCCGGCAGGCAAGGTCCATTCCTTAGATCGCCACTGAGGCCGTAGCCATGATCATCGATGATTTCCAGCGGGGCCCGGGCTTCCTGCTGACCGAATCCGCACGACTGCTGCGCAAACTGATCGACCGACGATTGCAGCCACTGGGCTTGACGCGCGCGCAATGGTCGATCCTGGCGATCCTGTCGAACCAGGAGGGGCTTTCCCAGTCGCAAATATCGGCCAAGCTCGAGATCGAGAAATCCACGGCCGGCCGCCTGATCGATCAGGTCGAGAGAAGCGGCTGGATCGAGCGGCGTCCGATCGCCGGCGACCGGCGCGTATGGGGCATCCACTTGACCGACCAAGCGCGGCAATTGCTCGTTCAGGTCGAGGCTGTCATTCTCCGTAGCCGCACGGAAATGCTGCACAGCCTGTCACCGGAACAACAACAGCACTTGTCCGAGATCCTGCAAACCGTGAAGTCGAGTCTCTCAGCTGCTCTTGAGCTTGACCGGTCGGAACATCACACGCGGAAATCCGAAGAGACCATCGACTGAATTGCTGCCGCGGGTGCCGAGAACCAGCTCTGCTTCGGTGGCCACCGCCGCTGGCTGCGGGTCTTGGAGAGCAAGCGACGTTTGGGGTGGGGAAGCTCGCGATGCCCGGTACCCGGGTTTTCGGTTGGTGGAGGCTCGTGCCTACGTTCCGATTTCGGGTGTCTGGAGCATACCAGCGCCGATCGGGCGAATCGCAGGGAGTAAAATGAGCGCTCACCTTGCATGGAGCCCACGATGAGCGTTTTCCTTGTTCTGACCGTCATCGGCGATGATCGTCCCGGTCTCGTCGAGCAGCTTGCCACCGTCATCAGTCAGCATCAGGGCAACTGGCTGGAGTCGTCGATGTCGAACCTGTCGGGCAAGTTCGCCGGTATTGTCTGCGTCAGCGTTCCCGAGGCCCAGCTTGAAGTCCTCACGGCGGCGATGGCCTCGCTGCCTGGTCTGCGCATCACCTCCGAGGTTTCCCGGTCGCCGGCAGCGCAGGCCGGCAATCGGCGGCTGAAGCTCTCGCTGGTCGGTCACGACCGCATCGGCATCGTGCGCGAGGTCTCGCAGGTGCTGGCCCGGCATGCGGTTAACGTGGAGGATCTCAGCACCCATACGGCCAGTGCGCCGATGTCCGCGGGGGTGTTTTTCCATGCGACAGCCGAGTTGACCGCTTCGTCGATGCTTGATGTGAGCGAACTGACGCGCGACCTGGAGAATCTGTCGAACGACCTGATGGTCGATATCACCCTGGACGAAGCCATCCGGACTTGAACGGCCGGTCGACCGACGGGTCGGTCAGGAAGCGGATAGGGGTGGATGGCGGCGGAAGCCGGCAAGCCGGTCGTCCAAGGGGACAGAGGAAATACCGGGGGAAGCGGAAGCGATCCACCGTCGCGCCGCCTGCACCGCCTGGGCACTGCTGCATGCCCGGATCTATGAGGTCCTTCCGCTCGTCTGTCCACGCTGCGGCGGCGAGATGGGAATTATCGCCTTCATCAAAGCAATGAATTTGGCTCAGGGCGTCGCGCATGGATTCACGCGCAAGCGCGGTGTCGTAACGGGTCTGCAGTACCGTGCAGAAGCACCTGGCCCGGTGGCTCGAACTCACCTGTGACCGTCGGCTGGGCGCTTTCGGCCCGCCAGTGGGCGTTGTCGGTTGCCAAGCGGCTGCGTTATCTCATCCAACACGAATCGGCGATGGAGACACTGGCGCTGCGCATTTTCCTGAGCGTCGTCGAACAAGCATTGGGCAGCTCCTGCCCGGCTGCAGGCCCCGATTCCCGGACCGCTAGGGTGGCCTTCATCCACCGTTTTGGCGCGCTGCTCCATCCGCATGATCACTTCCACTGCCTCGTCATCGAGGGCGTCTTCGCGGCGGATGCTTCAGGAGCGGCGACTTTTCGCGATAGCCGTGTGCCCGATCAGGCGTTGCTCGACGAAGTGCAGGCCAAGGTCCGTCGGCGTCTGCTGCGCGCGCTGACCCGACGTGGTGTGCTTGAGCCGGAAGACGCCGAGACGATGGCGACCTGGGCGCATGGTGGCGGCTTTCTCACTCGACGCCAGCGTGCGCATCGAAGGTGCCAACCGGCCAGGCCTGGAATGGTTGCTGCGCTATTGCGCTCGCCCGGCCTTCGCGCTGGAGCGCTTGCGTCAAATCGACCCCCAACACTTGGTCTAGGAGAGCATCAAGCCGGGTCTCGGCGGCAGCGTCAGCGTAATGCTGACGCCGCTCGAACTGATCGAGCGTTTGCCAGCGCCGATTCCGCCGCCGCGCCGGCATCGGCATCGTTACTACGGGGAGCACCACAGCGTAAAGCTGCACGCTCAACCAGGGTTGCTCAGTGCGCCTTGGTTTCGCCGCGGCGGCGATTCCGCCAGAAATTGACCGACAGATAGATCATGAAGCCGACAAAGGTCAGGAAGCCGGCGAACTGGAAATAGAGCGAGTAGTTGGTCCGGTACCTGCCGGTGAGGGGGTCATAGATTGAGCAGAGGATTCGCACGCGCTCCATGATCTCCTGCAGCGTGCCGGCCTCGGGCGGGATCGCCGAGCCGGTGATCAGGAGCTTGAGCGGCTCGGCGAGGTCTTCGGCGGTAAACTTCTCGCCGTAGACCTGGCGGACGATCCTGCCCGTCGCGTCGACCAGTGTCACCTGGTTGATGTGGTCAAAACCGGCTGGCGTGGCGACGTAGCTGAAGCCGAAGTTGGCGGTCAGATCGCCGACGATGGCCGGGGCAGGGCTCAGGAACTCCCAGTTGGGCAGGTCGATGCCGTACTGCCGGGCGAAATCCTTGAGTGCCGCGGGCGAGTCAAACGGCTGGTTGAAGCCGATGCTGATGACGTTGAAGCGGTTAGCGCCCATTACGCTGACCGTATTGGCGACGGCTTTCTGCAGGTTGCGGGTAATCGTCGGACACACCTGAAAGCAGGCGGTATAGATGAAGGTGACGAGCAGTGGCTTGCCACGGTAACGCGACAGCTCGACCGGCTGCCCCTGGCGATCGAGCAGAACGAAGTCGCCGATCTGATTGCCGATCGCGCCCTGCGACAAGGCGAAGGCGGCTTTCTCGTCGAGGGTGGTCAGTGCCAGGCCGCCATTGACTCCCTGCGGGCGAGCGGTGAGCCTGGGCTTGTCAGTCGCGGCATCGTCGGCCAGCAGCGGGTTCGCGGCCAGCAGGAAGACGGCGGCAGAGAGAGCTGCGACTCGGAGCGAGAAAAGGGCCGCGAACAAGGCGCGGGAGAAGCGCAGATTCACCGACAGGTGTCCGTCGTTGCTCAGAAGCGTAGCTGGGTGTCCACGATGGCTACCAGGAGGACGAGCGTCAACTGCATCAGCGAGGCATGGAAGCAGACCATCGCCGATTTGCGGTTGGGGTTGCGTGTCAGGCGCCAGGCTTTCTGGATGAACAGGAAGCCACCGACGGCGGCGCCAGCAAGATAGATCAGGCCGAGGCCGAAGGCCAGCGGCAGCAGACTGGCCGCAACCAGCGCCAGGGTGCTATGGAAGATCGTGTTGGCGGCCCGCTGGTCGCCGACGACGACCGGGAGCATGGGGACGCCGGCAGCGGCGTAGTCGTCACGGAAAGCGATCGCCAGGCTCCAGAAATGCGGTGGTGTCCACAGGAAGAGGACGAGCGCCAACGCCAGGGGCACGGCGCCTACTTGCGGGTCGGCAGCGGTCGCGCCGGCAAGCACCGCCCAGCTTCCGGCTAGTCCTCCGAAGACGATGTTGAGCCAGGTGCGTCGCTTCAGCCACACGGTATACACGATGGCGTAGAAGAAGGCGCCGAGGAAGACGAACAGCGCCGACCACGCATTGAGCGCGATCCAGGCGGCGCCGACCGAGAGCGCCATCAGGGCGCCGATGACCAGCAGCCAGATCGGCCCATGGCGGATCTCGCCGGTGACGAAGGGGCGCTTGCTGGTACGCGACATCAGGTGATCGCTGTCGTGTTCGTAATACTGGTTGAAGGCGCCGGCGCTGGCCGACGAAACCAGCACTGACAGAGCCAGCACGAGTAACTGCAGCGGGCTGAGGGCGGGCCCGGGGCTGACGGCCAGTCCGGCGAGGGCGGTGAAGGTGATGACGACGCCGATGCGCAGCTTGAAGACGCCCAGAATGGCACGGATGGGGAAGCCGGGGGTGCTGTTCGATGGGAGTGTGGATTGCATTGGCGTCGATAGCGTGGCGATCAGTTGGCGGACGATTGGACGATCGGGTCGGGGTCGGACCTGCTTGAATCGAGCCTGTGGTCGAGGCCCGATTGAGGCAGGCCCCCGTGCCTTGCGGCGCGGGGGAGGTGGGCGGATCAGCTCAGCAGCCAGACTTCGGACAGGTATTTCCAGTTGACGAAGTAGTAGAGGACGAAGCAGACGAAGAGCAGCAGCGCCAGAACCACCGTTCCGGGAACGCCGACGTGGTCGCTGCCATGCGCCACGGCTGAAGCCGCCTGCGTGCTCGGCGGGATCGGCGTCGGCCGGTCGGAGACCTTGCCGCCATCAAGCTTCTTGCCGAACAGCAGCGAACCGACGACGAGCAGGATCCACAGGCCACCGCCAATCACCGCGAGGACACCGAAGATGCCGGTCAGACCCATCATCAGGTAGGCGGCACCCGGCCATTCATACTGGAACGGCGCGCCGGAGAAGGCCATGTCCCAGTGCCGGCGGGAAACGCCCAGCGTACCGGCGCCCATCATCACCAGGCCGAGCACCGACATGCTGATGCCGAACAGGTAGGGCTGGATCTGGCAGAGCTTCGGCAGGATCATTTCGCGCCGGAAGAGCACCGGCACCAGGAGGTAGGTGATCGCCATGAAGGCCAGCGTGGTGCCGGTGACGACCGTCGTGTGGAAGTGACCCGGAACGTAGAAGGTGTTGTGCATCAGCATGTTGATCTGCTCGGTACCGAGCACGACGCCCGAGATGCCACCGAGGAAGCCAAAGCTGACCAGCGAGATGAACATGCCTGAGAACACCGGGTTGCCCCAGGGCGCCTTGCGCAACCATTCGAAGAGGCCGTTGGTGTAGCCCTTGCGCCGCTGCGCGGCCTCGATCGCGCCGGGAACCGTGAAGCCGTGGATCATCGACGCCATGACCGCGAAGTACATGAAGTAGGAGGTGTTGAGCACCTTCCACTCGGCGCTCATGCCCGGGTCGGAGAGCAGGTGGTGCGCGCTCGCCAGTTGCAGGAACAGGATGTAGAGCAGGAAGGCGAAGCGCGACACTTTCTCGGACAGCGGCTTGGCGCCGAAGATCACGGCAGCGGTCAGGTACCAGACCGAGACGTGCGCGGCGACGTTGATCTGCTGCGACGAGTGCCCCAGTCCCCACCACACCATGCGGTACAACTGCGCGTCGATTTCCTTGATCAGGCCGACCGACCAGAAGAAGGTCGGGATCAGGATACCGGCGCCGGCGAGGATGGTGAAGGTGGCGATGATCGCGGCGGTCAGCGCGCCGAACGTGACCAACGGCAGCGAGCCCTGGTAGGTCTTGTCCTTCTTGGCGACGACCAGCGTGCCGAAGAACACTGCGGTACCGAGCAGAGCGCCGACGGCGACCAGGATGATGCCAAGGTAGAAGTGCCACGCTGCCTGCATCGGCACATAGGAGGTGAACATGACGCTCGACTCGCCCTGGAAGATGGCGACATTGGTCATGATGCCGCCGACGACCATCAGCCAGAAGCCGAGCCAGGCGATCTTCGGTGTGGCCAGTCGGCATCTGAGCAGGGTCGATGAGGCGAAGTAGAGCACAGCCATTTCAAAAAACAGGATCCACAGGATCAGCATGTCGATGCCGTGGGCGGTGAGGATCAGGTAGAACTGGTCTGCCGGAAGCAGCTTGATCGCTGGCCAGCGGGTGAGGATCACCAGCAGGGCGGTGATGCCGCCGACCAGCAGCCAGAGGACGCCGGCGACGGCGTTCCAGCGCATCAGCTTCTCGGCCTGGTCCTCGAATTGCAGTCCGGAGACGGGACAGGTGCGGTAAGTCGTTGCCATCTATTGATTCCCCCCTTATTTCACGTAGATACGGCCAAGCATCGAATGGTGACCGATGCCGCAGTATTCGTTACAGACGATGGCGTAAGTGCCTGCCTTGGTCGGGGTCATCTTGACCACGTGTTCATAGCCGGGAATGACCTGGATATTGATGTTGACCGGCTGCAGCGAAAAACCGTGGTTGTAGTCCACCGAGGAAAGATGGATCTTGTACTCCTTGCCCGCTTCCAGTTCGAGGATCGGGTACCAGTTCCACAGGCGCGCGATCAGGTAGCCCGCGCCACCGGCCGGAACCTTGACAACCGGGATTTCCTCGCCATTCAGGCCTGTTTCTTTGCGGATGGTGTTTTCGGCGATGAATTTCTCCGCCTTGGCAGCGAACATCTCCGGGGTCGTCTTGTAGGCCTCGTTGGAGAGGTTCTGCTTACCGTAGACGTGCCAGTAAATCATCATCACGAACATCACCATCCCCCAGACGAAGGCGATCGCGATCCATGCCCATTCGACCTTGTCGATGGGTTGCTTCCACCAGAGCCGATCCGACGGCGGCAGAATTGCACTCATATTTGTCTCTCCCTGATGTGGCTGATTGGCTTACCTGGCGACCGGCGTGTTCATGATGTCGATGATGCCCCACAGGATGTAGAGCAGCCCCGGTGACGCGACGCCGAGGAAGAGAAGCAGGAAGTGGTTGTCCAGCAGTCTCTGCATGAACGGAATGTCGTCATCGTTGTTGTCGGCCATTTGTGTTTCCTCCAGATCACTGATTGGCGCTCTCGGCGCATGGCAAGTTGCGGAAAAACCGGAATTCCTTGGCCTGTCGAGGCACAATTGCCCGAAGAATACCTGCAGGCGGCAGGCAATTGATTTGATTCAAGTCAAGAACGGGGAAACCCGGAAACTGTCCGCAAAGCCAGCAAACATCGGCACTGCAGCGCTGCGGCTGCGGCTGTTGGTCGCAGTCTGCATGGCCTTCGGTGTGCAGGGCAAAGGGCCTATAATTCGCGCCTTCGTCCCCTTTCCGTTTCCCGGTCACCCATCATGGATAAAGTCGCCCGCCGACAGGTTGCGCTCTGGTTGTTGATCTGCAGTGCCATGGTCTTCGGCATTCTCGTGGTCGGAGGTGTAACTCGGCTGACCCATTCCGGCCTGTCGATCGTCGAATGGCAGCCAATTGTTGGCATCATCCCGCCGCTCGATCAGGCGGAATGGGACGAGACCTTCGAGAAATACAAGAAGACACCGGAATACCAGCAGGTCAATCACCAGATGACGCTCGACGAGTTCAAGGGGATCTTCTTCTGGGAGTACTGGCACCGCGTCCTGGGGCGGCTGATCGGCGTCGTCTTCCTGCTGCCTTTCCTTTACTTCTGGCTGCGGGGCAAGATCGAACCGTCGCTGGTGCCGAAGTTGCTGGGGATCTTCATCCTCGGGGGGCTGCAGGGAGCGATGGGCTGGTACATGGTCAAGAGCGGGCTGGTGGACGATCCGCGGGTCAGTCACTATCGCCTGACCGCGCATTTGTCGCTGGCTTTCCTGATCTTTGTCGCGATGTTCTGGGTGGCGCTCGGCCTGCTTGCCGAGCGAGCCCGTTCAGCTCACGGCGCGGGGTTGCGACAATTGCAGCGCATTGGCTTCTGGCTGGCCATCGTGGTCGGCTACATGGTCGTCAGCGGCGGTCTGGTCGCTGGCATTCGCGCCGGCAAGGCCTACAATACCTTTCCGCTGATGAACGGGCACCTGCTGCCGCCCGAGAGCTTCATTATCGATCCGTGGTACCTCAATTTCTTCAACAACATGGCGCTGGTCCAGTTTGACCACCGCCTGGGAGCGTGGCTGCTGGCTTTTCTCTTGCCCTGGTTCTGGTGGAAGATCCGATCCGCCGCCGTGTCCAGTACGGCTCGCCGAGTGGCAACGGTGTTGCTCGTGGCGTTGTTCGTCCAGATCGGGCTCGGCATCGCCACGCTGCTGCTGGCGGTTCCCGTCGGTCTGGGCGCCGCGCATCAGGGGGGGGCCATGGTCGTCCTGGGTCTGCTGCTGTGGTTGAATCATGAACTGCGGCTGGCGCCGGCCGCTGGCCGCACCACCTGATGGCGAGCGCCGGCCTGCGCTTGCGAACGATCCGGGCGACGGCATTCCTGCTAACCGCACTTTCCCTGATGGTCGTGTTGCTCAGCGCCTACCTTCGTCTTGACGGAGCCGGCCTTGGCTGTGCCGACTGGCCCGCCTGTTACGGCAGGCTGCTGGCCAGCGAACCAGGGGAACTGCATTTCGGAGTCGTTCGCCTGCTGCATCGTGCGGTCGCTTCCATTTCTCTGGTGCTGGCCTGTGCTCTGGTCTGGCAGTGCTGGCGTCGGCCGTCGATCGAGTCGGCAGCGGGTCCGGCGACGCTCCTCCTCTTGCTGATGCTGCTGCTCTCCGCACTCGGTATCTGGAGTTCGGATCCGAGGCTGACGCTGGTCGGGTTTTTGAACATCATGGGCGGCCTCGGTCTGGTGACCTTCTCCTGGCGAGTGGTTCTGGCCAGCAGTCCGGGGTCGACGCTGCACAGCCACGCCGCGCCGACAAGGACACTGCGCCTGGGAGCGGCGGCGCTGTCGGTTACTGTGATCCTGGGCGCCCTGATGGGTGCCAGCTACGCGGCGCTTGCCTGCGCTTCGTTTCCGGATTGCGGCGGCAGGTGGTGGCCCGGCGCGGACGACTGGGCAGCGCTAGAGCCTTTCGCTGTCCTCGCCACTACACCAACCGCAGGCGACCCGGGCGGCGCCACCCTGCATCTTCTGCACCACTACAGCGCTCTCGCCACGCTCCTTCTGCTTGGTGCGGCGGCACTGCAGGCGCTGGCTGATGACGCGCGGCGGCATGCGGCGTGGGTCTTGCTGCTCCTGCTGGTAGTCGAAATTGCTCTGGGCAGCCTGGCCGTGCTCAGCGGTTTCAATCTGTGGCTGGCCGTGAGCCATGACGTGGGCGCCGCAGCGTTGCTGGCGAGCGTTGCGACGTTACTCAGACGGCAACCGTGGACGGACAAAAAGGAAACGGCTGCCGTGTGAGTCACCATATATAGGCAGGACTGGCCGCGTCGCCGGTCCTGCCGCCAGGGGCTATACCGAGAACGAGGATCCGCAGCCGCAGGTGGAAGACGCGTTCGGGTTCTTGATCACGAACTGCGACCCCTCCAGCCCCTCCGTGTAATCGATTTCGGCGCCAACCAGATACTGGTAGCTCATCGGGTCGACCAGTAGGGTCACGCCGTTCTTCTGCAGGGCTGTGTCATCGTCATTGGCCACCTCGTCAAAGGTAAAGCCATACTGGAAACCCGAGCAGCCGCCGCCGGTGACAAACACGCGCAGTTTCAGGTCCGGGTTCCCTTCTTCTTCGATCAACTCTTTCACCTTGCCGGCGGCACTATCGGTGAAAACAAACGGCATCGGCATTTCGGTTGCTACATTCATTACGCTATTCTCCAAAATCTGCGGTTAGAGCCTGTTCCAGGCGGGGCCGGTTATCGGCAGTTGTTCTCAAATCGACGATTTCAGCGCCCGATGAGTCGACCACCTGCCGTTCACTGCGGACGCGTGTTGATACATTCCAGCGGGGCAACATTCAACGTCAAATCTGACACACGTATTCAAGAGGAGTTCCAAAATCCGCTTGCCGCTACTTCGAGCAACAACCGTGTGCTTGCTGAGCAGAGGTTCGTTCGCCTCCAGCAGCGACGGTTGTCGACGACCGATACCCTCGACTCCTCATTGATGTTCCGGCAGCCAGGCAAGAGAGTCGGGGATCTTCTTTCAACCCGTGATGTCCGGGTGATGATAGCATTGATGGCAGGCGGCAGTCCCTTGACGTGAAAACTCCGATGCGTCGATTGAGAGTGCTGTCGAGGGCCTTTCAAGGTCAGGGAAGTACCGCCAGTTGCCGCAGACCTTCACCTTCGGGCAGGCCAAACATGATGTTCAGGTTCTGCACCGCCTGCCCAGCAGCGCCTTTCACCAGGTTGTCGATCACCGCAAGCACGACCACCACGTCGCCTCCCTGCGGACGGTGCACTGCGATGCGGCAGATATTGGCTGCCCGCACCGAGCGCGTATCGGGATGCGAGCCTGGCGGCAGGACATCGACAAACGGTTCTCTCCGGTAACGTTCCTCGAACAGCGCCTGGAAATCGGCCGCACGCTTGATGCGCGCGTAGAGCGTTGCGTGAATGCCGCGGATCATGGGTGTCAGGTGTGGTACGAAGGTCAAGCCGACAGGGCCTCCGGCGATCCTCGACAAGCCCTGCCGGATTTCCGGCAGATGTCGGTGTCCGGGGACGGCGTAGGCCTTGAAATTGTCGGCTGCTTCCGAGAAAAGCGCCGGGATCTCAGCCTTTCGTCCGGCACCGGAAACGCCCGATTTGACGTCCGCCACGAGATGGTCCAGCTCCACCAGGCCGGCCTCAAGCAGTGGCATGAAGCCCAGCTGCACCGCCGTCGGGTAACATCCCGGGTTGGCAACCAGATGGGCGTTCCGAATGGCTGCCCGATCGTATTCCGGGAGTCCATAGACCGCCTTGGCCACCCACTCCGGGCTGGCATGCTGCATTCCGTACCACTGGCTCCACTCGGCAACGTTGCTGATGCGAAAATCGGCGGCGAGGTCAATCACGCGAACGCCGGCGGCAAGCAGCGCCGGCGCCTGTTCCATCGCTATACCGTTTGGTGTGGCGAAGAAAACCACATCGCAGGCCCGGAGATTGGCGCTCGCCGGATCCTCGAACTTCAGCTTCAGCCGCCCGCGCAAGCTCGGAAACATGCTCGCCACAGCCGTGCCCGCATCCCCCCGCGAGGTGATGGCGACGATCTGCACTTCCGTGTGTTGCGCCAGCAGACGCAACAGTTCGACACCGGTGTAGCCAGTGCCTCCGACGATTCCGACTGTGATCATGAGGGCCTCCGCGTTGGCCTGTAATGATAGTCTCCGCCTGCCGAATACACAAAAGCCGCCCGGGGGCGGCTTCGCGCTGTGCGACAGGAGATCCGACTAGCGCTTGGAGAACTGCTTGCGACGGCGTGCCTTGTGAAAACCCACCTTCTTGCGCTCGACTTCACGGGCATCACGAGTGACGAAGCCTGCTTTCGAGAGTGTCGGCTTGAGCGAAACGTCATAGGCAATCAAGGCTCTTGTGATGCCGTGCCGGACAGCGCCAGCCTGCCCGGATTCACCGCCGCCAGCGACATTGACCAGAATGTCGAAGGCGGTCAGCTGTTCGATCAGCTGCAGCGGCTGTCGAACGATCATGCGCCCCGTCACGCGCGAGAAAAACTCGTCAACGGGTTTGCCATTGACGACGAACTTGCCGTCGCCGCGTTTCATGAAGACTCGTGCCACAGCGCTTTTCCGCCGTCCCGTGCCATAGAAGTAATTGTCAGCCATTGTGACCTCTTAGAGTTCGAGAACCTTCGGCTGCTGGGCAGCGTGCGGATGGGTTGCGCCGGCGTAGCACTTCATTTTCTTGAGCATCGCATATCCGAGCGGTCCCTTGGGGAGCATGCCCTTTACGGCCTGTTCAAGGACTCGCCCCGGAAAACGCTGTTGCATCTTGGTGAAGTTGGTTTCGTAGATACCTCCGGGATAGCCCGAATGGCGGTAGTACTTCTTGTCCTCAGCCTTGTTGCCAGTGACGCGCAACTTGTCGACGTTGGTGACGATGATGTAGTCGCCGGTATCTACGTGCGGAGTGAACTCGGGCTTGTGTTTACCACGCAGGCGGCGAGCTATTTCGGTCGCGAGGCGACCGAGCACCTTGTCGGTGCCATCAACCACAAGCCATTCGCGCGTCACTTCGTGCGATTTGGCGGAGAAAGTCTTCATTAAAGCGCCGTCCTTTTTGCCTGATAACGGAAAGCCCGGCATCTTATTTCAAGTCTGCAACACCTGTCAATTGCTGTTTCGCCATCTGCCGGTCAAAGTCGTTCTCGCGCGCCGGACAGAGCCTGGCGCGGGTCGGCGAGCGGCGGCCGGTGACGCCAAGGTCCAGGTGCCTGGCAGGGGTTCGATTGCCAATGGTAGTCGCGGTGCCAACTCTCGCACGGAGAGGGCGACGAGTGTGGCAGCACCAAAAAAAAGCGCGGCTCAACGAGCCGCGCTAAATCCACACCAAAGGAGGAGGGTGGAGGAGACAAGGGGAGAAGCCGAGTGCTACCGAACCGCAATCTCACTTCACTAGAACGAATTATCCTTCTTCCGAGGTCAGAGGTCAACTATTTCTTGTGCATTGCGGGATGTTTTTTTGGCGATCGATCCAGCAATCGATCATCTAGACAAATGAATCATAATAGCAAGGCGATAGTGTCATTGGAAGATCTCAATTACATAATATGCAACGCGATTTTTGGCAATTTCTTGACTGGGATGCAACTTGGATGCTGCGATGCAGCGTAGATGCGGGCGGTACGCGTCTTGGAACTTCCGGCTACAATCAACAGCGAGCAAGAAGAGGCGCTGCTCGTTGGCCGGGTGCCTGTCAGGAGTCTGCAGGACGCGGCTTGTGCTGGTGCCGCTTGGCGCTGCAATATCGGACCAGGCCTTGTCTGTCGAGGCCGGCGCGTCGGTAAGCCCATCTGGGGAATAGGAGCAGCACATGGAATGCAAGGTTAAGTGGACCGGAGACGGGATGTCCTTCGTCGCCGAAACGGGCAGCAATCACGCGCTGGTGATGGATGGGGCTCCTGAGGCCGGCGGGCGCAATCTCGCACCGCGGCCGATGGAACTGCTGCTTGCCGGGACTGGCGGGTGCGCCGCGTTCGACGTGGTCCTGATTCTGAAGAAGGGGCGTCACGCAGTGACGGGGTGTGAAGTGAGCTTGCAGGCAGAGCGCGCAGAGGCTGAGCCAAGAGTGTTTACCCACATCCATTTTCACTTTCGGGTTAGCGGTAAGCAACTGAAGCAGGACGCCGTTGCGCGCGCCATCGAGCTATCCAAAGACAAGTATTGCTCGGCCTCGATCATGCTCGGCAAGACCGCCACCATCACGCATGATTTCGAGATCGTCGAAAGCTGAGGTGCTAAACGTAGTAAGCGGTCCGGGTCATTGTCCGCGATGCCAACTTCATGGCCATGATGACCGCTGCAGGCAATTCGCGGGCGCCGAGACGGACAGCGGTTTCCGCGTGCGAAATCTCGTCGAGGCGCATCTGGGCCACGATTGCCCGGGACCGGGTGTCCTGAATCGGGAGTTCGCTGAGATGATGATCAAGGTGTGCTTCGACCTGCCGCTCGGTTTCGGCCAGAAAGCCCAGGCTCCAGGGGTCGCCCAGTTTGCCGGCAGCCATGCCGATGGCCAGCGCACCGAGGTACCAGACCGGGTTCAGGAGGCTTGTGCGTCCGCCCAGCTCAACAAGGCGCCGCTCGGTCCAGGCCAGGTGCTCGGTTTCCTCGTTGGCTGCTTTCTCCAGCGCATGCTGAAGGTCCGGATCGTGACAGGTCAGCGCCTGCCCCTGGTAAAGTGCCTGCGCGCACACCTCGCCGACGTGGTTGATGCGCATCAGTGCGCCGGCATGCGCTCTTTCCTGCTCGGACAACGCCGCTTCCGGTTCGTGGCTGCCCGGAACCGGACGATTGGTGGGCGACGGGGCAAACAGCGTACGTAGCGCCTTGTCGAATTCGATGAGGAGTCGGTCGCTGATCATTGAGGGCCTCTGGCGTTTCGGTTGGGGCGAAGCATGGCCCGATCCCTAGCGTCGCACCGCCGCAGGATGGCCGCCTTGCCGAAGCGCCTGGCGCACTTCGTCGGCATCCCGAACGGTAATACCGATCGGGCAGAAATAATTGGTAAAGAGCTCCGCGTGGTGTCGATTGAGCGTGTTTTCCCGGACTCGTATCCACTGATCGCTGCGCGCCCTTGACCAGGTCTGGTCCGAGCGGCCCAAGGCATAAAGCCGGCGCTCACCGGTAGCGCAGTTCATGCCCTCGAAACTGACATTCTGCGCCCCGGAAGGGCTGATGATCACCAGCGTGTAGCGCACCAGGCCGCCGCTGGCGAAGGTCAGCGAGTCGCTGTCTATCAGGAACTTGTTCTCGGTTGTCGCACTGACGACAAAAGGGATCAGGTGCTCGGCCTGTGGAAACGGCGGCAACTGCACTTCGGCTTCCGGTTCGCGCTTTTCGTCCAGATCACGCTCAGCAGACCCTGACCAGGCTGCCAACGGAAAGGCTCCCGCGGCAGCCAACAGCCAGCGCATCAGCGTCCCTGCAGTCAGCCACCGGCCAAATCGCGCCGAAACTGTCAGTGCAGGCAGGCAGCGCTTCATTCCTTGCTCACAATTTCAGCCGGCGCATGCGGCCGGCCAGCCGTGGACGGATGACGCACTCGACGGTGATCTGAATTGAGAAAACGCGCGAGCTCATTCAAGGCCTGCTCATAGACCCGGCGCTTGAACTCGATGACTGCGTCAAGGGACACCCAGTAGTTGTTCCATCGCCAGGCATCAAACTCGGGATGATCACAGGCGCGCAGCGACACATCGCAGTCGCGCCCAATCAGACGAAGCAAGAACCAGATCTGCTTCTGGCCTCGGTAACTCCCGCGCCATTCGCGTCTGACCCAGTGCGTCGGCACATCGTAACGCAACCAGTCCTTGGTCCGACCGAGAACATAAACATGCTCGGGCAGCAAGCCGACTTCTTCATGCAACTCCCGGTACATCGCCTGTTCGGGCGTTTCGCCCCGCTTGATACCGCCCTGCGGGAACTGCCATGAATGCTCTCGGATACGCTTGCCCCAGAAGACCTCGTTCCTGGCGTTACAAAGAATGATGCCGACGTTCGGGCGATAGCCTTCACGGTCAAGCATTTTCCAAACCTGCAAATTGATTGATTGAACGCATTTTTCCACAATTTAACGGCGTTGCAAAGCGAACCGTGCCCGCTACGTCCGCGGCGCCTGTGTTCCTGCGCGTTGCCGCGGCAGCGGTAACGCGCAATTGGCGCCCCCAGCCTGGCCACCTGTCGAGTAAAATGCGGGCTTTGCTCCTGCCGACCTGATTGCCATGCGGACTTCCCGGTTTTTTCTATCAACACTGAAAGAGGCACCCTCCGATGCGGAGGTCATCAGCCACCAGCTCATGGTGCGGGCCGGGATGATCAAACGTCTGGCAGGCGGCATCTACACGTGGATGCCGACCGGGCTACGCGTGGTGCGCAAGGTCGAGCAGATTGTCCGCGACGAGATGGATAAAGCGGGGGCGATCGAGTTGTCTATGCCGGCTGTACAGCCGGCCGAACTGTGGCAGGAATCCGGGCGCTGGGACAAGTACGGTCCCGAACTGCTGCGCTGCAGGGACAGACACCAGCGCGATTTCGTCATCGGCCCGACGCACGAAGAGGTGATTACCGACGTCGTACGCAAGGAGGTGAAGAGCTATCGCCAGTTGCCGGTTCATTTCTATCAGATTCAGGTGAAATTCCGCGATGAAATCCGGCCGCGTTTCGGGGTTATGCGCGGCCGCGAGTTCCTGATGAAGGACGGCTACTCTTTTCACAGTAGCTTCGAGGACCTGCAGCGCGAATACCGCAACATGTTCAACACCTATACGCGGATATTCACCCGCCTCGGGCTGAAGTTCCGTGCCGTCGCTGCCGACACCGGATCGATCGGCGGCACCGGATCGCACGAGTTTCACGTTCTGGCAGATTCCGGCGAGGATGCTCTGGCGTACTGCCCGGACTCGGATTTCGCCGCCAACGTCGAACTGGCCGAAGCGCTGGCTCAGGGCGGAAGCCGCCCGTCAGGCACTGCCGCCATGTCAAGGGTAGCCACGCCGGGCCGAACCCGATGTGAGGACGTCGCCGAGCTTCTGGACATCCCGGTGAGCAGGACGGTCAAGGCCATTGCCGTCGTTCTGAATTCAGCCGCCGGTGGTCCTGGTCAGTTTGCCCTGATCCTGCTGCGCGGCGACCATAATCTGAACGAGCTCAAGGTGCAGAAGACCCTTGGCGAGTTCCGCTTCGCGCGCGACGACGAGATCGTCGTCAAGCTGGGTTGCCAGCCGGGCTATATCGGTCCAGTCGGCGTCGTCGATCTTCCCGTTTTTGCCGATCGCAGCGTGGCGGTGATGGGCGACTTCGTCTGCGGCGCCAACGAAGCGGGTTTCCACCTGACCGGAGTCAACTTCTCGCGCGATGTCGCCGAGCCGACGCGAGTCGGCGATTTCCGCAATGTCGTTGCCGGTGACCTGTCTCCCGACGGCCGGGGCCGGCTGGAGCTCTGCCGTGGCATCGAGGTGGGCCACATTTTCCAGTTGCGTACCAAGTACGCCGAGGCGCTGAAATGCAGCTTTCTTGACGAGGGCGGTCAGAGCCGGATCATGGAAATGGGTTGTTACGGCATTGGTGTCACCCGGATCGTCGGCGCTGCCATCGAGCAGGGCCATGATGAACGCGGGATCATCTTCCCGGCAGCCATTGCCCCTTTCCAGGTGTGCATCGTTCCGATGGCATACGCCAAGAGTGAGGGAGTGCGGGCGGCTGCCGATGCCCTCTACGCTGAGCTGACCGAGTCGGGGATCGACGTTCTACTCGATGACCGCAACGAGCGTCCCGGGGTAATGTTCGCAGAAATGGAACTGATCGGCATCCCGCACCGTATCGTGGTTGGTGAGCGTGGTCTGGCGGAGGGAAAGCTTGAATACAAGGGACGCGTCGAAGCAGCGTCACAGATGATCGGCAGGGCAGAGATCGGCCAGTTCCTGAAGGAGCGACTATGCGTTACCTGACGGCGCTGTTCGCCTCTTTGCTGCCGCTGGCGGCGCATGCCGGTGCCCAGAAATACGAACCCCTCTCGGCCAGCGTGCAGGCGGTTCTGACGCGATCGATTTCTGACCGGGCGCCACCCAGGAGTTCTTTTCAGGATTCGATGGAGGCCATCGACTGGCTGACCGAGATGTCACGGCGCCTCGAGAAGCGGATCCCTGACCGGGAAGCGCGTTTCGAATTCCTGCGCGCGGTGCATTACGAAGCGACGCGCGCGGGTCTCGACCCACAATTGGTGCTTGGTCTCATCCAGGTCGAAAGCGGCTTCAAGAAATACGCCGTCTCGACCGCTGGCGCGCGCGGCTTCATGCAGGTGATGCCCTTCTGGGTGAAAGTCGTCGGACGCAGTGACGACAACCTTTTCCACCTGCGCACCAATTTGCGCTACGGTTGCACCATTCTTCGCCATTACCTGGACATCGAGCGTGGTGACCTGTACCGCGCGCTCGGTCGTTACAACGGCAGCCTTGGCCAGCCCCAATACCCGAATGTGGTTCGCGTGGCGTGGCAGAATCAGTGGTCTTACACCAAGAGGAAGCTGGCGATGCGCTGAGGCGGGCGCCCTGCGGCGCTCAGCGCATTCCGGGCATCATCCCCTTGAGACCACGCATCAGCTGCGACATGCCGCCGCGCGAGAACTGCTTCATCATCTTCTGGGTCTGCTCGAACTGTTTCAGCAGGCGATTGACCTCCTGCACCTGAACGCCGGCACCGAGCGCGATGCGGCGCTTGCGCGCGGCCTTGAGCAACTCGGGCCGGCTACGCTCGGCAGGCGTCATCGAGTTGATGATGCCCTCAATCCGCGCCACTGCCTTCTCTTCACCGCCGGCCGGCAACTGGCCTGCCGCCTGTGAGAACTGTGCTGGCAGTTTCTCGATCATCGACGAGAGGCCACCCATCTTGCGCATCTGGCCGATCTGGTCCTTGAAGTCGCTAAGATCGAAGCCCTTGCCCGACTTGAGCTTCTTGGCGAATTCGATCGCCTTTTCCTCGTCAATCCCCTTCTTGGCGTCCTCGATCAGCGACAGCACGTCGCCCATGCCAAGGATTCTCGAGGCCATTCTCTCCGGGTGGAAGGCTTCCAGGCCGGTCAGTTTTTCACCTATCCCGGCATACTTGATCGGCTTGCCGGTGACGTGACGAACGGACAGTGCGGCACCGCCGCGCGCATCACCATCAAGCTTGGTGAGGATGATTCCCGTCAGCGGCAGCGTCTCGTTGAAGGCTCTGGCGGTGTTGATCGCATCCTGTCCCTGCATCGCGTCGACGACGAACAGGGTTTCGATGGGTCTGATCGCGGCATGCAGTTCAGCGACTTCCTTCATCATCGCCTCGTCGATCGCCAGACGGCCAGCGGTGTCTACCAGCAGGACATCGTGGTAGTGACGCTTTGCCCAATCCACTGCATTGCGTGCGATATCGACCGGCTTCTCGGTCGTCGCCGAGGGAAAGAAATCCGCTCCCACCTGAGCGGCAACGGTCTTTAACTGCTCGATGGCCGCCGGGCGATAGACGTCACAGGAGACGACGAGAACCTTCTTCCTCTGCGTTTCACGCAACATCTTGGCGAGTTTGGCGACCGTGGTCGTCTTGCCGGAACCCTGCAGGCCAGCCATCAGGATAATCGCCGGCGCTTGGGTCGCCAGATTCAGCCCGCTGTGCGCCTCGCCCATCAGCGTTGTCAGCTCACGATGGACGACGCCAACGAGTGCCTGCCCCGGGCTCAACGACCCGATCACCTCCTCGCCAATTGCCTTTTCCTTGACGGCAGCGATCAGTTCCTTGACCGCGGGCAAGGCTACGTCGGCCTCCAGCAAGGCGAGGCGAACCTCACGCAAGGCATCGGTGATGTTGCCTTCGGTGAGGCGCGCTTCGCCACGCAGGTTTTTCATGACGCGGGCAAGGCGTTGGGTCAGGTTGTCGAGCATCTGGATTCCGGCATGGTGTAAACTGAAAACAATGTCCGACATTCTACTGCACCTTCTGCCGCACATCGTTTCGTCGCTGCTCTATGCCGCGCTGGGAATTCATTTCTGGCATACCCGGTGGCGTGAAACCGACCAACCGCTGGTGACCCTACCGATGCAGTCCTGGGAGCGGGCGGCCATCTTCGGTGCCCTCATGGTGCAGGGTCTAGGACTCTACGAGGGGCTATTCAGCGCTGGCGGCATGCGCTTTTCGTTCAGTTTCGCACTGTCGCTGATGCTCTGGCTGGCAGTCTTGATCTACTGGCTGGAGAGTTTTCGCTCGCGCATGGACGGCCTGCAACCGATGGTGTTGCCGCTAGCCGCGCTGAGCGCCGCAGCACCAGCCGTGTTTCCGCAACTTCGCGTCGTCGCCCACGCCGGCGCCTGGGGTTTCCAGCTCCATTTCCTGACTGCGATGCTGGCCTATAGCCTGTTCACCTTGTCCGCCCTGCACGCGGTGTTCATGGGTTTTGCAGAACGTAAGCTGCATCAACGGGCCGTGACCAGGAGCCTTGGCAGCCTGCCGCCGCTCCTGACCATGGAAGCGCTGCTGTTTCGGATGATTTTCATCGCTTTCTGCCTGCTGACCGTTGCACTGGTCAGTGGTGTCATGTTCTCCGAGGCGATCTTCGGCAAGGCAGTGGTGTTCGATCACAAGACCTTGTTCGCTTTTGCCTCGTGGGCAATCTTCGCTGCCCTGCTGGTCGGACGCCGCGTTTACGGGTGGCGAGGCCGCATTGCCCTGCGCTGGACCCTGGCCGGATTCATGGTGCTGTTGCTGGCGTATATGGGCAGTCGATTTGTCGCCGAGGTCTTGCTCGGCCGCCTTTGACGCTGCCCCCACCTGGGGCGGCGAGGGGCCCCGGGGGAGGGCGTTAGTGCTTGTTGTGCTCTGCGGGGCGTCAAGCGCTGCTGCCAGCGGCGTGAAGCGTGCCTGCTCGGCGTTCTTGCCCGGAAATGTGATCGAGACAACGACTTTCATGTTCGCCACCGAGGCATAGTGGGCAAAGCCCTTGAGCCGATTGTCGCCGTCCGGAACAAGGCTGGCCGCCGCCTTGATCCTGCCGGCAAGCAGGTTGCGCTGCCGGTCGCACCGGCACTCGGAACTGTTTTGCCCGCGTGGTCGGTAAGATTGACGACAATCGGATTCTCCTTCGCGCTCTTGCTATCCTTGGCCACGACCAGCTCGTAGTGATACGGGCTGGCCCTGTGCATCAGCGCGAGATTTGCGGCGCGGATGGAAAGGAAAATGTATGAAGAAGACTAGGCTTTTCCCAAGACTGCGCTTGGGAAAAGAGGTTCTCCTTCGGAGAACAGCCGAAAACTGAGTGGTCGGGATGGTGTGATGCCATGGCGCCCGGATCCGCATTGGATGACCAGCTGACCACTCTACGGTCAGGGGTAGCTCAGGGCAAACAGCCGTTCTCACGCCGGGTGAGAGGAAAGAATCCGTTGGCTCTGCGCCTGTCAAAGGATGAACGGGATTTTCCGGTGTGCGCGGAGGCTCTTCCGATGAAACAACCCGATGACTTGTCGGCGTATTACGAGGAACTTCTCGAAGGCCGCTATGATTGCGTCGATCGCATCGTGCTCAACGGCTACTTTCCGCTTGGCCAGCAAGGTGGCGCTTTCCGTACCTGGTGGCGAGCACTGACCGGATCGGACGCCACCCTGGATGCGGACCACCTGATGCAAATGGCTGGCCGTTTCAGCCGCCGGGTTCATGCCTGGGCGAGGGAACACGGCATTCCCCTGATCCATTGCCCGCCCGATCAGCGCAAGCACGAGTTGGCCGAGAAGTACCTGCCCGCGGATCCACAGTTTCGCGGTCTGTTCCTGATCCTCGTCGCCAAGGCGCCCGCCCTGGTCTGGGAGGTCACGACCTGCAAGAGCGGTGCGCCCCACCTGGAGCGCAAGAAGCCCTGGCCCTACGTCAATCATTACCACTTTCACCTCATCGACCCCCAATGGGGTCACCTCACCATCAAAATGAGCGGACACCCACCTTTCGGTGTCCAAATCATGCTCAACGGTCACGAATGGGTCGAACGGCAGGCCCGCGCGCAGGCCATCTCCTTTGGAGAAGGAGGGTAACTGCTTCGTCGGGGGTTCGTTCCAGGCTTTGGATCAGCTCGCAGATACCGTGTGCGATGAGCACGCCATAGGGCGACTGGCCGAGGTCTGTGACCGTTGGGTGTACTCAAGCTGCCTGTGCTTCGCGCTGACGATCGAGGAGCAACAGCGCAGCCGCTTCCGGTACCGCTACTCGGTCTATCAAATCGAGTACAGCCGCAATCTCTTGTTCGTCCGTGGCACCACCCTGGATGCGATCTTCCAGGGCTTGATTGATCGTACCCGGCGTCTGCTCGACGTGCCGATCCTGCGCACGCTGTTCGGCCGCAAACAACGACCCCGCTGGCGTGCCGACAGAAGCCACGGCGTGGCTCGTATCGTCGATCAGTCGGCCTACGATCTGACGGTGTTCAAGGTGCATTTCGGCGCGCTGACGCTAAAGCTCTACGACAAGGGCGCGCGCGTGCTGCGTGCCGAGGCCATCGCCCACAACATCAAGGAACTGCGGGCTGCGGGCGCTCGCTGGTGAAACTTCGATCATCATGCTGGCCAAGCTCCAGCACATGGCGATCGACTTTCTTAACGCGATGCAGGCCGCACATGTCAGCTTCCTCCCGATGGCGTGCTCGACTCTCATCGAACCGACCGAGCGTGGCACCGCCGCTTGTCCGGCGTCGATCTCCAGAAGCCGCGCATGCGCTCGGTCGCCGAAGCCATCCTGCATCTCGCGCCCAATCCCGACGGGTCTTACGGTACAAGAGCTGGCTGACGAAGTGCGTCCGTCGCCGCCTGCAGTCGCCCGTGACGTCTACACCGGGCGGCAGGCCGCCTACGATCTCATGAAGCCCGTGGCAAGCGCCTTCATCGAGCGTGTCGCCAAAACGCGCCGCTACTGACCCCGCCGATGGGGATCAGTATTCTCGCGGGCTGGCTCATCCTCCGGGAGAAAGTCATCAAACCTGTTCTCGCCGGCGCCGGCAACCACACCTGGGGCCGCCACCCAAGA
>JADJMH010000039.1 GCA_016709675.1 Candidatus Accumulibacter proximus | reverse complement strand
TTTGCAGCGCGCTCGCGCAACGCTCGTCATCGCCTTCGTCAAGGGCGAAGCAAGCCTCATAGATCGGCCTGGAAGCACAGGTGCCACTGCGCATCGACAGGGCGATGTGGCGGCCTGCGCCAGCAAGGCCCAGGCTTCGTCGGTGCGTTACTGGCATGCAGCGCTTGCGCCTGGGCAAGACTCCCCAGGGCGTGCTGCTGCGGCCCGCCATAACGGCGGGCGATGGCGTGGCGATCTCGATGCTGGGTCAATGCCTGCGCGCCTTCGTCGGCAAGCAAGCTGGCCAGGCAGGCAAGGTAGTGATAGTGCGCGACGTCGATCTTGCGCACGGGATCGGGCGCCACCATCGATTGAGGGCGGCGCGACCGCGGTCAAGCTCGCCACTGTTCAGGGACAGCGTAAGCCAGCCGGCGCGCTCAACAGAGGTCATCCCAGACGCGTACTCCACTCGCGCCGGCCAGGCGGCTGCCGTTCTCGGCGGCTGCAGCCGCCTCGGCACTCCGACCCCGACTCCAGAGGTACATCGACCTGAGGGCCCAGAGCAAGACCTCGGCCAGCGGTGCCAGCGGGGTTGCTGCCGGGGGATCGATGGCTTTCATCAGGCAGTCGAGCTCGACCGTCAGTCCGACACCGACGACGTAATGAATCTGCGGGTTGCAGCCGGGCAGGATGCGCTGGCTGGCGTCGGAACAGCGTTCGATCAGCGACAAAGGCGTCCGCCCAGAGGGTGAATCGCCAGGTCTTGCGGCCGGCGAAGGGCAGCGCGCCGAACATGCTGGCGGCAAAGCGCCCGGCAGTTCATCGGGCGGGAGACCAAAAGGCATCACGCAGGCTTTCGCCTCGTCGGGCCAATGGTCAAGCTGGCAGAAGTCGGCCCACTGGAGACAAATCCGGTCGACGATGGCCGACCAGACAGAAAGGAACCGTCGCTGATGCGGCGTTCCTGAACAGGCAGTAGGCGCTTTGCCACTCCTGCACGAGATGCGTATCCAGCGGCGTCAGCGCCGCGCCCTGCCAATAGCAGAGCCAGGGATCACCCGTCACCCTGTCCCCCGGGAGGGCGTCGAAGACCAGGCCGATAACGTCCGGTACCAGCCGCGGTCGAGCAGGCTGGCCGCGTGCTCGATGAGCAGGCGCGCAGTTCGTCCCAATGGCAGCCGGCGATCAGCACTTGCGCCGCGGCGTCGACGTCACCGCTCTCGGCGAGCAGAAGCGGCCGCCTGCCGGGTGATGCGATCACGCTCGGCAGCGGGCAGCTCCGACCCTGCGCGCAAGAGCAGGAACCGGCGCAGCAAGGGATGAAACTCGTAGTGGATCTCGCCGCCGACCTCATGCACCGAGGTGAAGACGTTGTCGCCATGCATGCTTTCTAGAATCCGCGCCGCGTCTGCACTCTTGCCGAGGACGCGGGCCGTTGTCGGGGTCATGTACGGCAGATGGGCGACCCTGAGCAGGAAACTGCGGGTGGCTTCGGACTGGCGGTCGAAGACTTCGCCAGGCCAGGTAATCGAGCAAGGCCGTCTCGCTGGCGAGTTGCCCGCTGGCCACGGCAGGCGAGTCGGGGTTCTCAGTTGCAGGAGCGGCGAGGCCGGCCGCCCAATCGCCGGTCACCTGATGCAGTTTTCGCATCTGAAAGGCACTGCGAGTTTTTGCCACGGGGCAGCGCGAGTTGCTGCACGGCAGTCGACTCGTCCTCGGAGAACAAGAGTTCATCCGCCCCAAGCACGACAGGCTCGCCATTCGCCAGCAGGCGTGCGAAATCGCCCGGCGGCCGGCTGCGGCTGACAATGATCACGCCGATGTGCTGCGGTGCCTCGCTGACGACGGCCAGCAGGAGGGTGCGGAACGACGCCGAGGAGAGCGCTTCCTGGGCGTTATCCACGACCAGGAAGCGCGCACTGCCAATACAGGCGTAGAAGATGCCGAAGAAGCGGCGCAAAAAAGGCCTCGGATCGTCCATCTGCGCCGGGGCCACAGCGGGCAGCGCGCCAGCAAGCTGTGGTGCCATCCCGTTGGCGGCAACCTGCAGGTAATGGCAGGCAGCGGCGGGATCGGTATCGCCACTATCTGTGCGGTACCAGAGCGCTGGCAGCTTCCTGGCACTGAGGTAGCTGGCGATCAGCGTCGTCTTGCCAGCGCCGGGAACGCCATCGACCCACACCGCGGTATGTTCCAGGCATTGGTCGAGGCGGACAAACAGGCGTTCGCGGGGATGCACACCAGCCAGCCGCGGGCGGCTCAACTTCATAAGCCTGGTGACCTCCCCTGACCAGCATCCTGTTCTCCGCTGTTCTTGCTACACCGCATCGGTGACACGAGACAGAAACGCAGTGTCACCACTTAATCAAAATAGCATTTGAGCGGGCGACGAGCAAGGCGGCCATTCGCGGCCACTCGCGTTCAGAATCACTGGCTGAATGTGTGCGCCATGCCCCCGCAAAACCGTACGCCCCGCCGCAGCGAGTTCAGCGCCGCGGAGATTGCTGATCTCTGCGACAGTGGCATGGCTGCCGGGATTGCCGCGGCAGGAGTTGGCGGCGACGCTCTGCGAACATCTGGCTTGGTTCACCCTATCGGGAACACCGAAGATTCACGCTTGCCAAGAGTTTCTGGGAGCGCTTGCAGGCGGCCAGGTTGCTGGTACTGCCGCCCCTTGCGTTAGCGGCACCCGTCCGTCCGGCGCGGCCCGTCCGTCCGGCCCCCCTCTTGCCAGCGCTGGAGCCGATTGACGAAGCACCGATTCACGGTCCGTTGCGGGTGCTTGGCCTGGTGCGCCTGGAGATCGTGCGCGAGACGACCCTGGCGGCGCAGTGGGATGCGCTGGTGGCGCTGGCACCGCTGGGTTTCCAGGGGCCTTCGGTTACCGGCTGCGCTACTTCATCACGGGGGCGACCGGCGGCTCGGTTGCCTCGTCCTGGCCGGTGCTGCCCGGGCGGTGGCCGTGCGCGACCGCTGGATCGGCTGGACGGCCCACGCCCGTCGCGAGAACGTGGCGCGGGTGGTGAACAACAGCCGCTTCCTGATCTTTCCCCACGTCCGGGTGCCGCATCTGGCCAGCCACGTCCTGGGACAGCTCGCGCGCCGTACACGCGCTGACTGGCTCGATCACTGGGGCTTCGAGCCCTTGTTGCTGGGGACCTTCGTCGACCCGCGTCACCATGCCGGCACCTGTTACCGTGCCGCCGGTTGGCAGTTGCTCGGAGAGACCAGCGGGCGCGGGCTGGCCCGCCCGGCCAGTCGTATCACAGCACGCCCCGCCAGGTGTGGGTCAAACCGCTCTGCACCGATAGTCGCGACCGGCTGTGCGCCATCCCTGGCAACTCCCGGCCATGAGCAAGCCCTGATCTTTCGCGAGGGCCGAGTACCGATATAGGCGCGCCCGGTGTCGCGGTTGTAGCACCGCCAAAAGGTGTATCCCAGGAAATCGAGCTTGACCTGGGCGGGCAGAAGGGACGTCCCATGGCGACGGGAGGCCAGATGCGACGAAGCATCACTTGAAGTCCTCAACAGGCATGATTACAATTGTGGTACGCCATTTCGATCCGTTAAGCGGACTTTCTTGGGAGCGCGGCCATGACCAGCTCGACATCCATTCGCATCGACCAGACGCTTTACGATCAGGCTCGCGCTGAAGCCGCGGCAGAACATCGCACCATCGCCGGTCAGGTCGAGTACTGGGGCCAAGTTGGGGCGCGCGGCGCTGGACAATCCCGACCTGCCGGTCAGCTTCATTGCCGAATCACTGACATCGATGGCGGAGCCGCGCGGAGAGCCACTGCCTTCGTGGCCCGCTCTCGCCGGGTATGAGCTATTCGCTCAGGCAGACCCGACGTTTCGCCCGCGCTTACAAGAAGCTGAACGACAGCCTGGCCACCGATGTCGATGTGGCGACCGAGGTCGTTGCGGACAATCCGGCCATCGGCGAGCGGAAAAGGGCGACCTGGCCGACCTCTTCGTCACAGGTTTCAGGCCAGAACCAGTTGTACCCGGCTGGGCTATACCGTCGACCAGGAGGTTCGCCTGGGTATCTCGAAACCGTCGGCCCCCCACGAGAATTTCTATCGGGATTTCAAGCGCTCGTAGTCGCCCTGGTAACACCCTCTGACGGTTCGCTTCGCCGTGCATCGGTTGCCAGAGCAGCGGGCGCGGTAGCTTCGGTTACCATTGAGCACCACTGACAGCGCCAGGTAGGTCAGTTCCATTTATCCAAGAGTCGAAAGACTTGTTTCCCAAACAGTTGTCGGACAACGCCAACCGGTTGTTCCCTCAACATTGCACAAAGGATTGAATCATGATAAAACCAAAGCGTACGCAGCCCAAAGCTCGACGACGAACTAGCCCCTTTCGAACTGGACCGCCGCAGCCCCGGAGCAGAAGATGTGCAGATCGAGATCTTGTATTGCGGGGTTTGTCACTCGGATTTGCACACGCTCGCGGGGGTGGCACAACACTTTGTATCCTTCAGTCCCTGGACACGAAATCGTTGGGCGAGTGGTCGCCGTGGGCGACAAGGTTCGCAACTTCAAGGCAGGAGACCTCGCTGGTGTGGGCTGCATGGTCGACAGTTGTGGGCATTGCTATTCTTGCCATGCTGGCGAAGAGCAATACTGCGAGAGTGGTTTCACTGGAACTTACAATGGCCCGGTTTTTGGCGGTGAGAATACCTACGGCGGTTATTCCCAAACCATCGTCGTCAAAGAATCCTTTGTCTTGCACATCAAACACGCAGAAAAGGATCTGGCGAGTGTGGCGCCCTTGTTGTGTGCTGGAATCACCACGTACTCTCCGTTGCGTCATTGGGGTGCAGGACCAGGCCAGACGGTTGGGATTGTCGGTCTCGGCGGCCTTGGGCACATGGGCGTCAAGATCGCCCACGCCATGGAGCCCAGGTGGTGTTGTTCACCACCTCTTCAAGCAAGGTCGCAACCGCAAGCGCCTTGGTGCTGATGAAGTATGTATTTCCGCAATCCGAGCAAATGGCTGCGTATGCAAACCAGCTCGATTTCATCCTGAACACGGTGGCGGCCTCCCACAACCTGGATGCCTATCTCCAACTGCTCAAGCGCGACGGCACGATGACCCTGGTAGGCGCTCCTGCAGATACACATCCTTCACCCAATGTCTTTAATCTGATCTTCAAGCGCCGCCAGATCGCGGGTTCGCTCATCGGCGGAATCCGTGAAACACAGGACATGCTGGATTTCTGCGCTAAACATGACTTGTTTCAGACATTGAGATGATCCCCATGGATTGCATCGACATTGCCTATGAGCGCATGCTTAAGAGCGATGTGAAATACAGATTCGTCATTGATATGGCGAGTCTCAAGTAGGGCCCGCCGAGCAGGAAGAGCCGCTCCGTGAGAACCGCCGGACCGATAGATCGACCTCGTCGCCATACTGGATCTGGCCAAGCGCGTTGATACAACTCCCTCACCACCGGGAGTACCGCGATGACATCGCATTCCGTCACCGCACCGCTCGCGGCACTGCCCATGCCGCTCGATCGCCGGTGGGATCGATCAGCACTTCCCCGCCGGCCGCCGCGTTCACCCCGCGTTACCTCGAAAGTCGCCTTGCCCATCGGCTGCAGGAAGTCGCCTACGGCGGCCTGCCGAAAGCAATCAAGGAGCAGCTCGCCGACTGCGGCGAGCGCCTGTCAAAGATCAAGGTCGGGCGCGGAGCTGTCCGACTTCTCCCGGCTGATTGAAGTCTTCGAGCGCAACAAAGTGTCATTCGTTGCCGTCGCCCAGCAGTTCAACACCACGACCTCGATGAGCCGGCTGATGCTGAACGCCCTGCTGTCCTTCGCGCAATTCGAGCGCGAGGTTACCGCCGAGCGCATCCGCGACCACATCGCTGCCAGCAAGACCAAGGGGATGTGGATGGGGGGGGCGTTGCCCCTGGGGTACGACGTGGAGAACCGATTGCTCGTCGTCAATGAAGCCGAGGCCAGCCTGGCCCGGCGCATCTTGAAGGATTCCACACGTTGTCGCTCAGCGACCGAGATGGTTCGGGAGCTCGCCGCTGATGGCCACACCACCAAGTCGAGGCGGTGTCTACCAAGCAGACGCTCTACAAGATGATGCACAACCGCATCTACCGGGGCGAGATCCTCCGCAGGAACGTACTATGCGGGCCAGCATCCGGCGATCAACGACCAGGGTCTCTGGGATGCCGTCCGATCCTCGGGAGAACAACCGGCAGCGGGCTTTGGCGACACGCCCGCGCCGACAGCCGCCGTCGTTGCTCCTGGGCGTTTTCTTCACCGACAACGGGGAACGCTTCCCCGTCCGCCTTTACCCGCAAGGCCAATGGGGCGATGTATCGCTACTATATGCCGATCCGCAAGGCTCGCATGACGCAGATCATCCAGACTGGCGACGCCACCATCCAGCGGCGAACCGAAGCTCACTACGGTCATCCCGGTGCGCATCGAAGCGACACGGAGGTCGTGAGGTGGTGATCCCGGCGCCGGAATCACCGGAAGCGAAGCGCCCGAGCACCACGAACCGATCCTCACTGCGCTGTCGCGTGCCTTCCACTGGCAGCGCCTGCTCGACGAGGGCCAGATGACCAGCAGAGTGGGATTGCGCGCCAGGAGGGTCTGCGACAAATTCAACCCCCTGGCTGCGTACGCCGCGACCAATGCCCACCTCGACCTCGCTTCCGGATCAACCGGACGCTGTTACGTCCGTCTGTCTGAAAGGACCAAGGCGGACGAACATCGCGCGTTCGCAGAGGGCTTCAGAAGAACCGCGTCCTGAGGGAGTCTGGGACACGTCGGGAGAAGGGAGGGCTGGACAACCTCTGCTATCGTGGGAAGCTTGACGACCACCCGGAGGGAGAGGAGCCCAGCCCATGCACCGAATTGTAGCCGGCATCACGACACTTGAGCAGCATCTGGAGGTCCTGAGCAGCCAGCCTGAGACCTATCGACCCCGGTGTTGCCCGCATTGCGGGCTCAAGATTCTCTGGCAGCACGGACGGTATTCGCGGAAAGCCGATCGGCGAGTAACGCGACCTTTGCTCAACCCGGTGCCCATCTGTCGTTACCGTTGCGCTGGCTGCCGGCGCACCTGTTCGCGACTCCCCGAGTGTATTGCCCCGCGGCGTTGGTACCACTGGTTGGTGCAACAGCGATCGCTGTCGGATCGACTCGACGGAACGTCTGCCGAATGCGGTGCTGATGACGGAGCGCCTGCTGCACGGAGTGTCAGCCGCTGGTGGTGCTGGCTCCAGGATCGCGGACCGATCTTCGCGTTTCATCTGCGGGCACGTTTTTCGGAGTTGGGTCGAGCCAGTGAATTCTCCGACTTCTGGCGGCAAGTGTTCTCTTCGCTTGGCCTGCCACCTGCCATGGCGTGGCTGGATCAGGAGATCAGCGTCCCTTGATCGGCTGATCCCGGAGCGGCGGCAGATAGCAGGGCCGAACGGGCGGGGCCCCTAGACCCTGCAGCTGTCATTGACGCGGCGATTGCGGTTTGATGACGACTCCCTTTTTCACGAGGTGTCGTCAGCACGAAATCGATCCGCAAGCCCTGTTTCGCTTCTCTGTCCTCGGTCCGCTGATCAGCCGGCGACGGCTGCCGCGGGGCGAATTGCAGAAGAGCCTGCGTGAGCTGGCTGCTCGCGAGTACGTCATCCCCGGCACCGACCGGCGCTTGCTGGGCGAGAAGACGATCGAGGGGTGGTACTACCGCTACCGCGCTCGCGGACTCGACGGACTGATCCCCAAGGTGCGGGCCGATCGCGGCCAGTCGAAACTCTCCGCCGCCATCCAGACGGCGATTCTCGCCGCCAAGCGCGAACCCCCGCCGTTCGATCCGCCGGATCCAGCGCCTGCTTGAGGTCGCCGGCACCGTCGCACGGGGGGACCCTGTCGCGTTCGAGCATCCACCGCCTGCTCCAGCAACACGGCCTGTCCCGGATCGCCGGCTCGGCGAGTCTGCCAGAGGAGAAACGCAGTTTCGTCGCCGCTGCGTCGGCGACATCTGGTACAGCGACGTGATGCACGGCCCGCGCGTGCCGATCGGCGGTCGTTTGGGCAGCTATCTGGTGTCGCTCTTCGACGACGCGGCAAGGCTCGTTGCCCACGGCGCCTTCTGCCGTGCGCGAGACAGCACTCGACATCGAGGGCGTCCTCAAGCAGGCGCTCCTCAAACGGGGCGTCCTGGTCAAGCTGGTCGTCGATAACGGCGCCGCTATGTCGCGCACACCTGCAAGGGATCTGTGCCGTTTGGGCATCGTGCTGGTCCATTGCCGGGCCTACTCACCGGAGAGCAAGGGAAGCTCGAGCCGCTGGCACCGCACCTGCCGCGATCAGTTTCTCAGCGAGGTCGATGAACGCCAGATCCTGAGTCTCGACGATCTCAACGCGCGGCTGTGGGCCTGGCTGGAGCAGGTCTATCACCGCAGCCCGCATGACGGTCTCGATGGCCAGACGCCACTTGCCCGCTACCAGCAGGATCTGCCGAAGATCCGTTCGCTGGGACCGCTGGCGGCGAAGCTCGATGCGCTGTTCCTGCACCGCGTCCGCCGTCTGGTGCGCAAGGATGGCACGGTGTCGTATCAGGGCGGACGCTTTGAGGTGCCTTTCGAGCTCGCCGGCAAGACCGTTTGCCTGCGCGTCGATCCGCACACAGAGACGGTGGTCGGCGTCGAGAACGACGCCGGCGAATCGATCGGTCAGGCGACGCCGCTCCGATTCGTTGGCCAATCGCGATCGGCGTCGACGCAAACCCGATCCGCTGCCGGTCGTACCGGTCAAGCACCCGAGCGCTGGGCCGAATCTGGTCGAGTTAGTGTATCAACAGTATTACGGCTGCCAAGGAGACTAAAGATGGAACTGCAACATTTTTGGGCTGCGCCATTCCCCCATTGGGCAAGGAGACCAGCCAGCTGTGGATGACGGGGTGCTGGCGCGTTTGCACGAGCGTTTCCAGTGGTTGCTGCAATCGCCGGGCGTCGGGCTGCTGACCGGTGAGGCGGGGGTGGGCAAGACGGCGGCGCTGCGGGCTTTGACGGCGAAACTCAATCCGCATCGCTATCAGGTGATCTACCACGCGGAGACGGACTTCGGGCGCCTCGATCTGTATCGTTGTCTGGCGCAGTCGCTGGGCTTGGCGCCGAGCTATCGCCGGGCGCTGTTGTGGCGGGAGATCAAGGCGCACATCCATCATCTGGCGGATGCCAAGCAGCTCCTGCCGGTGTGGATCCTCGATGAGGCACAGAATTTGCCGCCCGACTTCTTCCGCGACTTCGGCCTTCCTCAACTTCGCTTTCGATTCGCGCGATCTGATGACGGTCTGGCTGGTCGGTCATCCGGTGCTGCGCAGACTCTGGAACGAGCCCCTTATGCGGCGCTCGCCGGACGCATCCAGGTGCGTGTGCACCGGCGCCGGTGTTCGAGCGCGAACGCTTCGCGCGACTGATCGAGCATGGATTCAAGCGCGCGGCTGCACCCAGACGCTGCTCACCGATTCGGGCCTGGAGATCCTGCGTCAGGCGAGCAAGGGCTGCCCGGCATGCGGCGCGCATTCTGCGTACCGCCATGCGTCTGGCGGTACCACGCGGGCTCAATCATCTGCCCGACGAGCTGTTGCAATTGGCCATCGAGGAACTCCGATGAGCCGCCGCCGTAACAGCCCGTTCCCCGACGACGCCTCCGACGAAGCCGCCGTGGCGCTCTGCGATTTCCTCTACCAGCTCGCCACCGCCTGCGAGAGCCACTACCTTGCACAACTGCGCCGCCATCACGATCGCCAAACCAACCTCTACGATCCCGAGGGAACCTGGCGCTTCCCGCCCAGCGATCCCCGATCCCGATAGGCCCCTTGTCCCACGCTAATGCCGGGGAAAATCCGCCCGGCTACAGCGTGGGACTTTTCTCTTGTCTCACCCCGGAATAGCTCGGGACGAAGAGTCTCGAATAGGGCGGGACCTAACAGACGCTAGCCTTCGCCTTTGACAAGGTGAAACGCCAGATGGGCCGTTAGCTGGTGCACGCGTCGGCGTCCTCCCACAGCGGTCAGCGTCCTGCTCGCCGAGATCGCACTCAACCTTCAGAAACTCCTTCCCCATCGCTCGCGACCGCGAAAGCCCCTACCGTCCTCCCAGCCCCCTGCGCGGTGCGTGCGGTATTGCCCATGCTGAGTCGCCTGCGGTCGATACAACTCTTTGAATGGTTGGGCAGGCGCCGGCGTATCGCCCACTTTCTATTGCCCAGCTATCGCCGACAAGGCACGGGGTGATTGCCACAAATAGTCATCCCGTCGAGGCCAGTCGGATCAGGATATCCCATTTGGGTAGGAGCGGGTTTCGTTGTAGCCGGGACTCGACAGCTTGCATGGCATCCTTGGCCACCGTGACTCTTTCTCATAGACCATTCGGCTCGGTTCGACGACGGGATGAACGCCTTTGTCAGCGCCATTCTCAAAGTCCGGTAAACCTGGCGGTTTGAAAGTCGTGTTTTTTCTTCGTTGATTTTCTTCGATGGCTTTCATTTCAATGGTTTTCTAAGTTTTCTTCCGCAGTTTTCTGTCTTCTTCGTTCCTGGCTTTCCCGTCGTTCCGGGAATCCTTGTATTGCACCTCGGCGCGCGCTTTGGCGTTGCATGATGCGCGGCAAGGAGGTGAGCGATGGCACACCACGAGCCACCCAACTGTCTGTTTTGCGGCGAAATCTTCCAAGCCGATGCGCGCAACGCGGCGCGCCAGAAATAGGCGGACCGGAAAATGTCGTTCGCGTACAGCTATGGCGGGCGGCCCACCCGGGATACTGGCGACGATCGCGGAAGGAAAGCGAGACCGAGCGGGAAACGGCGCTTGCGTTACAAGATATCTGCCCAGCCCAAGTGGTTGAAATCCTTAGCGATTCAGCAGCGCCGGAAGATGCGTTACAAGATGCTCGGCGACATCAACCGGCTGTTTTGATTGGCTTTGTGCCCAGTTTACCGGTAGCACGTTGCAAGATGACATAGCCAGGAGCACCCGGCAGCTGTTAAAACTGGGACATGACATTTTTGTGGCTGGAAGGACTGGTAATGACCCTCAAACGAGTGCTCTGTCCGCAACGGATCCGAACGATCCCCGGCAATTCAGTTGGATCGACCACCGCCTGGTCCGCGAACGCTATCTCGATCGCTGTGATCCGCCGGCGGCCGCGCTCTATCTGTTCCTGGTGACCGTCGCCGATGTCCAGGGGTTGAGTTACTACTCGGATGCCACGCTGACTCGTTGCCTGTCGATGGCGTCCGTCCGCCTGAGTCAGGCCCGCGAGGGGCTCATCCGCGCCGGACTCATCGCCTATCAACGGCCGCTCTACCAGGTCCTGGCCTTGGATGGCCCGCGCAGTTCGAAGCGCGCGAACTCGCGGCGGACCAATCGCTTTGCGAATCGGAGCGCTGCGGGCCGTCCTGGGCCGGACGCCATGATCAATTACGAGATGTACTGCAAGATCAGGATTGCCACGATCGGCAGCAACTGACCATCGCCCAGACCGCCCGCGCCCTCGATCTGCATCCCGACACCGTGGCCTGAAGTGGGTGGGCTGCCCGCAGTTCCATGCCCGGCAGTCGGCGCCGCGCAGCAGTCGGCTCGACCCCTTCAAGAACCGCATCATTCGCCTGCTGGAAACCCACCCGTACAGCGCGCAGCAGATCTACCAGCGCCTGCGCGAGGAAGGCTTCGCGGGGGGCTACACGATGGTCAAGACCTACGTCTCCAAGGTCCGGCCGGTGCGCCGACAAGCCTTCCTCAAGCTGGTCTTTGCCCCCGGCGAATGCGCCCAGGTGGACTGGGGTGAATACGGCACGATCGCCGTCGGTTCGACGCGCCGGCGACTGTCCTTCTTCGTCATGGTGCTGTGCCATAGCCGCCTGATGTATGTCGAATTCACCGTCTCGCAAACCATGGAACATTTCCTCGCCGCCCACGAGAACGCCTTTGCCGCGTTCCGGGGCTGTCCGGGTCGCTTGATGATCGACAACCTCAAGTCGGCCGTCCTCTCCCGTGTCGTCGGGGAAGCGCCGGCGTTCAATCCCCGCTATGTCGATTTCGCTCGGCATTGGGGGTTTGGCATCTGCCCTGCAACGTCGCGAAGGGCAACGAAAGGACGCGTCGAAAACGGGGTGGGCTATGTCAAAAAATTTCCTGAACGGTCTGGACCTGCTTAGCTTCAGCGCGGTCAATCCGGCCGCTGAGGTCTGGCTGGCGACCATCGCCAATGTCCGCATCCATGGGAAACGCACCAGCGACCCGTGGACCGGTTCAAAGGACGAGCAAGCGCTGCTGCAGCCCCTCAATCCGATGCCCTACGATATCGGTCGCATCCAGAGCCAGCGCGCTTCGAAGCAGTTCCGTGTCGCGCTCGACACCAATCACTATTCGGTACCGGCCGAGTTGGCGAGTCAGCGCGTGACGCTGAAAGCTTACCCGGATCGGGTGTGCATTACCACCAGGACCAGCTCGTTGCGCGCCATGTCCGCAGCTACGATCGGCGTCAGGATATCGAGGACCCCGATCATCCGAAGGCGCTGCTCGCCCAACGGCGCAACGCGCGGGAGCAGCGCTTTGTTGGTGCAGTTCCTGAGCCTGTCGCGGGATGCTCAGGCCTATCTCGAAGGCATCGAGCAACGCCGCGTCAATCCGCGCCATCACCTCCGCAAGATCGTCGCCCTGAGCGAAATCTACGGCGTCGACGCCGTTGATCGGGCCATCCAGGACGGTATGGCGTTCGCCGCCTACAGTTGCGAGTACGTCGCCAACATCCTGGAGATGCGAGCCCGCGAAACCCCCGAGCCCGGGGCCCTGCATCTCACCCGCCGCCAGGATCTCCTGGACATCGAGATCGCCGCCCCCGATCTCTCCCCCTACGAAAGGCATGGCGATGGGGGCTGACCGACGCCTCGCTGCCAATAGCCAGGCTACCACCGATGCGCTACGCGGCCAGTTGGTGAGCCTCAAACTGTCCCATCTGCTCGAACGCTTTGAGCTCCTGGCCCAGCAAGCAGGCGCCGAGCAGTGGTCGCACGTCGACTATCTGGCGCAACTGATCGAAGGCGAGGCGCATGCCCGCGAAGACCGCAGTATTCAGCGACGGGTGGGGCTGGCCCGCTTTCCGGTGGTCAAGACCCTCGATCTGTTCGAGTGGAGCTGGCCGACCAAAATCAACCGACCCCAGATTCAGAATCTCTTCCGACTGCGCTTCATCGAGGACAAGGGCAACGTGATCTTCATTGCCAACGTCGGCCTGGGCAAAAGTCATCTCGCGATCGCGCTGGCGCACACCGCGTGCCTGCGCGGCTACTCGGTGTTGTTCACGACCGCCGTCGATATCATCAACTCGCTCTCCGCCGCCCAGGCGCAGGGCAGCCTCAAGCGTGAACTGCGCAAGTATCTGCAGCCGCGACTGCTCGTGGTCGACGAACTCGGCTACCTTCCCATCGACAAGCACGGCGCCGATCTGCTCTTCCAGATCATCAGCGAACGCTATGAGCGTGGCGCCTTGATCATCACCAGCAATCGTGCCTACAAGCATTGGCCGGAAATCTTCAACCACGACAGCACCCTCACGTCAGCGCTCCTGGATCGGCTGCTCCATCATGCCGAAACCGTCCTCATCGAGGGCAAAAGCTATCGCATGAAAGAGCAGATCGAGACATGACCAGCACCACCTGACAACCAAGCCTCCTCGACCGTTCGTGACGGTCACCAAATCGGGAAAAGAAGATGACGGACCACGTCGTGACGGTCACGAAGCCTGGCCGGCCGCTCAAAGGTGAGCGGCCGATGACGGACAGAGAGCGCAAGCGTGCCCAGCGGATGCGCGACAAGAGAACGGCCATCGACGCCATCGGCGAGGAGACGGACGCGCCACTGCGCGCGCTGCTGGATCTTCTGGGGCGGGTTGAGGCATCCGAGCCGGCTCGCCTTTGTGCCCGTCGGGCATGGCTTGCTTTCGGCCAGAGGTACGGCTTCGTGACGGTCACGCAATGGCGCAGCCTGATGGAAAACGACGAAGCCAGCACGCTCCCTGACGTCTGACACCGCGCGCCGTCCATCGCACTCCGCAAACAGTTACCGCACGCTCGCCCCAGGTCGATGCTTGGCCACGAGCGGCCGAACATGCGCTTCAGCGCTGCACAGGCGCCCGAAAGGTCCGAGCAAACTGCCCTTTGCACAGACTCCCACTCGCTCATCCATTACGAATTTCAAACCGCCCATTTCAACCGAAATTCACGCCGCCGCTCACACGCCTTTCCAGGTCATGCTCTTGGCCCACTCCAGCATCGTTTGGGCATCGGTCAGCTTGGCGCCGTTCCAGTGCTTTTCCAGGATTCCCCAGCAGCGCTCCACGGGGTTGTACTTGCTGTGGTGCGGCGGATAGTAAAGGAGGCGGATGGACTTGCCGATGTGATCGGCGAACTCGACCATGCGTTTGAGAAACTGCGTGCGCCGGCCATTGCTCTCCGGTCCGTTGTCGGCCTTGATCTGGATGTGTGTGACGTGAGCACACTCCTCCGGGGCTTGACGCTCCCACCAGGCGTAGAGACTGTCGATGGTGAAATCGCTGGTTTTCGACGAGCTCCCGAAGGACAGATGAAGGGAGCCACTGTCTTCGTTGACGACACCAAACGGCGTGTGTTTTTCCTCGCACCCCATGTCGTGGTCGGCCGCTCGGTTGTCACCCCGCGTCTTGCCTCCGCGCGAGTAGTCGCCAATATTCACCGTCGCCTTGCAGTCCATGCTCAGGCGCATGACGGCTTCGCCTTGGCAATCTCGGTCATGTTCCCGGATGTTGGCGAAGATGGCGTCGGTTTCGGGGACTTTTTTTGGGGTTTGGCCTTGAGCACCGGACGCAGCCGGTACCCGTTCCGGTTCAACACTTCCGACATGCAGCTTCGGGAAGGCAGTACCTCGTCGGCAAATCCCAGCGCTCGCAACTGCTTGATGGCTTCCTCGGCCGTCAGGCGGGTGAACGACAAGGTCGTGCGAAAAGTCGCATCCTGTTGGGCATGACTCTCCGCCAGTTTCCACAGCGCTTCCGCCACCTCCGGGTGTTTCTTCTCCCATAATTTCGCACCGCAAAACGCGTGATGCCCCACACAAACGATCCCGGTGCGTTTCTCATGCAGACCAAGCCGCACGGCCTGCCGACTCCAGCCGAAAACGTCCTCTGCGCACCGAGCGCTGCCACTACAGTACTTCAATGCCATCTCCGCCTGAAACGCCCTTCGCTCCGACCCCGTCATCTTGCTCGACGCAAGCCGGATATCTTCAAGATGACTGGCTTCCAGAGAAACTTTCTCTTCAGTTACCGTGGCGACCCTCATCAGTGACTCCTACAATCTGAGAACTGACTCGGAATATCGCATACAACGGTATGAACAATCAACGATATCGCCCAAGTTGTCCACTAGCCTGTTCATGACACCGCCCAGTAGCGCCGCCAGCGGTTGTTGCCTTCAAAGCGCACAACGCCGCGCTCGTTCAACTCTTCCAGCGCGCGTTTGGCTTGCTCGGGGAATCTCGCCGCCAATCCGCTGGTGAATGTCACTGATGGCGGACTCGGGTAGCGATGCAGGTCTTCGAGTACCAGCGCAGGCAAGCGATGCGGCTCGGTGCGCTGAAGAGTGGTTTCACCCGTGAAGTTGAGACTGCGCAGCAGGCCCAAGGCAATGCGCTCACGCTGGGTGAGCTGGTAGTGATCAAGCAACTCGTCGTCCGTCTTTTCCGTTACGGATGGCTTGACGCGGGCGGATGCCCGCAGCGCGCTGACCAGTTTCGAGGCCTTGGGCGGATCGGCGTCGGCACGCGGTACTTGCAGCGTGGTTTGGGTTTCCCACGGCAGAGCCGCACGTTCGGCAGCAAAACGAAGCACGTCGTCGCCGGTAACCGGTTTGCTTTGGTCGGCAAGACGCAGGAAATTGCGGCCATCGGTGGTGGATGCCACGATAGACCGGGGATGGCGAGATCAACGTGCCGGCTGCGATTCGGCGCAGTGACCACGGGCAGCACCCTGACATTGACGGTGCGCTCAGCAATCTTGCGCCGGATGGTGTCAGGCAGATCAGCAGGGATTAACTGGCCTGCAGGCGGCTGGTCCTGCTCATCCTCGATACCGAGCAGCAGGCGACCGCCCATCGAGTTGGCAAGGGCAATGCAGTCCTTTGCCAACTCGCTCCAGTCAGCACTGTTGCCGGTCACCGACCGCAGCCGCCTTGAACGCCGCCGCCCCGGACAGTCTATCCATCTTCTGCCGATGAAAGGATCCGCGATAGAAAGCGCAGACCATCAGCCTGAGGCGACTGCTCAGGTCGACTTCCGGCGCCAAACAAGTGGGTGAACGAGGTAGAACAGGCCGGTCAGGAAAGGACTTGCAGGAACTCGCCAAACGCCCACATGCCGCTCGACGCCATCTGCTCGGCAATGATAACGGCAGTCTCGACGCCACGTGATGCTGCGGCCCAGGCGATCCAAACCTCGTTCTTGGCGTGAACCAGAAAGTGCGCCAGGACAACGACAGCGACAAAGATCGCAGCCTCGCGCGCCAGTCGCCACGGCCACGCGGCCTGCTCGCCGCCAGCCGCCGGGGCACGGCCGACGACGGCCACGGCAACCAGCCCGGAGTGGCCCGAGAAAGGCGAGGATGAGCCAGAGGAGCGAGCGCTGCCGGGCCTCCAGCAGGAGTCCAAAGGAGAGAAACCAGAGGCCGCCGGCAAGGTGAAAGATAGAACCAGGCAGGCATGGCGTAGGCGTTCGAGCAGCGCGTAGGTGCCGACGTAGTCAGCCGTGCCGCGGGCGAGTTCGGGATCGATCAACTGATGCGCCAGGACGCCGAGGACGATGACCAGCGGGATTGCCAGGAAGGCGCAGGGCGAAGGATTGCAACGAGAAGCGCATCGCGAGGGTCTCGGGGAACTTGTCCGACATCCTACGCCGATCGTCCATCCCGGCACAAATCTAGGCCGGTTGACTTGATGGCAGTTGGCTTCGATTGAATGACCGGTTCGGAGTGAGCCTTGAATCGAATGGCAGCTTTCGAGCAATCTTCCGGGCGGCCGATGGTGGCCGGCTGCCGACCGCCGATATCCTGCACCCAATGACCGCTTCCCGCGGCGTAACGGCCCGTCAGGCAAGCAAGATTGACATTCTCCGTCGAATGGCCGCTTACGGCTGCTGGCTTCAGATCAACGTCGGCGAGGGAGGCACGGTGGCAACCAACCGCTCGTAATGGGCGACAGCGTTCCGTCATCGGCCAGACAGATGGCCTCGGTGTAAGTGCGCAACGAGATCAACGCCCCTTTTGATAGGTGCCGACTAACTGCGCTTCTGCCAAGATGTGTCCCTTCATCGCTTGTTCCAAGAAGTTCTTGTTGGGCCTTTTCAAGTCGGGCAACACGACGTCCAGCGCGTACAGCTTATGGAAGTAGCGGTGTCGACCAATCGGAGGACAAGGGCCACCGTAGCCAGCGCGCTGCCAATCGTTCAATCCATCCAGCGTACCGGCAGGAAGCGATTGCACGGCCTCGGGCAACCCGGAGGTGGTAACCGGCAGGTTGTACAGCAGCCAATGAACCCAGGTCATACGGGGCGCAGCGGGATCCGGTGCATCGGGATCGTCGACAATCACGACCAGGCTCTTCGCCCCCACCGGCACGCCACTCCAGGCCAGCGGCGGGGATATGTTCTTGCCCTCGCAGGTGTAGAGTTTCGGGATCGACCCGTTGTGTGCAAACGCACTTGAGGTGATGGTCATGTCCATGACTTGATCTCCAGCTTGAGTGGTTACCGACAAAGCACCGAAAAGGATCAGATACGACAAATAAGCTGCTCGCCGGCAGATTTTCGCCGTCCTGTCAGACATCGAAACGGATCGTCGAGCCGATGATCGCTCCATTCTCAATCCTCCTCAGCAGTTTCGAGAATCTCCGTATCTGCATGCGAGTAGGCTGGCGAGCAGCAGCAGAGCAACACCAGCGCACCGGTCGTCGATGCTTCAATGCAGTGTGCCGTTCCCTGCGCGATACAGATGGTGTCGCCAACCCCGACCTTGAACAGATCCGCTCCCAGAATCATCTGCCCTTCGCCGGCTGTAATGTGGTAGATCTCTTCCGTCACGAGATGCCTGTGCAGCATCGTTCTGGTTCCGGCGGGAAGCGTGGCTTCGGCCAGGCTCTGGTTGCGGTTACCCTGCACCGCTGGGTGCATCAGCTCGCGGATTTCAGAGCCATCCTTGGTGATATAGGGACAGACTGCAGCGTAGTGCTGGTACAGCCGATTGACAGGGAACCACATTTCGATTTCCTGGATGCTCTTGCGGCCGATGCCTCGGATCTGGAAAAGTGCTTTGCTCCCTGTACCCTCCAACCACCTCATCGACCGTCGTCAGGCCTTCCCTGAGGAGCCGCGTTCGCAGGCGAGGCTGATCTTGTCGAACGGGTCGCTGCTTGCCTCCCGCTGTTTGGCTCGGAAATGCCGCTCGAGCCGGTCCTTGACGTTTTCCGTGGAGAGTTGAAACGCCCGGGCAATCTCGGCATGGGACTGCCCCGCTGCCCAGGCGGCGACCATTTCCAGATCGCGTTTGCGCCGCGCTGAGCGTGCTCGAGCAATGGAATCAAGGGCCGTCATGGGCTTGCTCTCCAGGGTGGGGAAAGGACATCGGCAATGCTGCGCTGATGTTACCAAGCACAAAGCCCGCCGAAAATCAGAATGTAACGGTTGAACAGAGCTTGATGTCGAAGATCAGAACACTCTCGCCGCAGCAGGTGGCCGAGGTGGAAGACTTCGTGGAGTTCCTGGCTACCAAGGTCAGGAAGCGGAGAGCGCTGGATCGTCTGCTCGCTATCGCACCGGCACTCGAAGCCGTCGGCGCCGCGCCAATGAGCGAGGGCGATGTTGCCGCTGAGGTGGATGCGGTGCGCGCTGAGCGCCGCGTCCGGGGAAGCTGGATCAACCAGCAGGAATCGGGTGCGGATCGTTCTTGACACAAACGTGGTTCTGTCGGCGCTATTGTGGCGCGGCACTCCGCATCACTTGCTGGCTGCGATCGGCCAACAACACGGTGTCCAGATCTGTAGCAGCACAGCGCTACTTGAAGAGTTGGCTGACGTACTCACGCGACCATCAGCAAGCAAGCGCCTGGCCTTGACCGGTAAGACGGCCCGCGACGTGCTGGCCGATTACGTCGAGATCATCGAGCTGGTCGAACCCGCCAGCGTGCCGCGCGTGGTGGCGGGCGACCTCGATGAAGATCAAGTGATCGCCGCCGCTGTCTCGGCCCGCGCAGATCTGATTGCCTCGGGAGATCGCAAGTACTTGCTGCCACTGAGCAGCCATCAAGGCATTCCCATCGTCGATGCAGCCGAGGCGCTCAGGCGCATCTCCAACCGCTGATGCGAACAAACATGAAGGTGCATGATCTTGCGATCAGTCCCCCGGTGTTGTGGGAGGAGCAACGGGAGCGGATCGGTGTTGGTGGCGAGGGACTGCAAGACTGATCAGTCGCATCCTGATCTGGGCGGGGTGGCTGTGCGCGGAACCATGCTGGCTATGGGCCCCTCCGACGGGAACTTCTCCGGATCGACCTCGGGGGCTATTGCTGTGAAAGCTGGCAATGTGCGCCTACGTCAGCTTCGTGGATGCAGGCGCCAACGAGTACTATCGGTCATTAAGAGACGCGCGCTTGAGGAAACTGTCGGTCCGCTCAAGACTGGTTGCCGACGCACAGGTTCTGCGGCTGGTGGACGCTACCGAGCCAAACCCCTGTGTTGCCATTGACACCGTGCATCACGGCTTACACTTCCCTTGCAGTGGCTCCGGTCGGCAGCGAAAACTCCCACTGAGGCATTGGCCGGCCAAACAGGAAGCCCTGGTAAGCAGTACAACCATTGGCGGCAAGAAATTCACGTTGTGCCTCTGTTTCTACGCCCTCGGCGATCACGGCCAGACCCATGCTTTGCGCCAGGGCCACGATGGTTCGGGCGATGGCGGCGTCGTTGGGATCCGTCAGCACATCCCTGACGAAGGACTGGTCAATCTTGAGTTGGTCGAGCGGCAAGCGTTTCAGATAAGACAGCGAAGAATAGCCCGTGCCAAAGTCGTCCAGCGAGAAGCCGATGCCTCTGCCTTTCAGCACGGTCATCTTGCGGATGATGTCTTCCACATCATCCAGCAGCAGGCTCTCGGTCAGTTCCAGTTTCAGCTTCTGAGGGTTAACTCCGGTGCTGTCGATTATCGCCAGTACCTGATCCACGAAATCCCCATGGCGGAACTGGCGGGCGCTGACATTGACCGCCACCGTGAGATGAGACATCTTCGGCAGGGCTTCCCAGGCCACCAGTTGGGCGCATGCAGTTTCAAGTACCCAACGACCGATGGGAATGATCAGTCCCGTTGCCTCGGCCTGGGGAATGAACTCGACCGGGGGCACCAGGCCGCGCCGGGGATGCCGCCAGCGCACCAAGACCTCGGCACCCGTCCGGTTTCCGGCGCTGTCCACCTGGGGTTGGTAGTAAAGGCAGAACTGCCCCTCCCGCACCGCCTCGCGCAGATCGCGATCCAGGGTGGCGCGGGCAGCGACGACTGCCTGCATCTCCGGATCGAAGAAGCGCAGCGAGTTGCGGCCACCGGCCTTGGCCTGATACATGGCCGTATCGGCGCGTCTCATCAACTCATCGGCCGAGAGGGAGTGGCCTCGAAACAGGGTGATGCCGATACTCGATGTGCAGTGATAGCTGAGCGTGTTCTTCAAGTCCGCTCGAAGAGTCAGATCGAGCAGGTAAGGCTGGCTAACGACGTGCAGAATCTTCACGGCAACGCTTTCTGCCTGCGTGACGGCGAGCGCATCTTCGCTGAGATCTTCGAGTATCACCACAAACTCGTCGCCGCCGTGACGCGCGACGGTGTCGCCTTCACGAACGGCGGCTTGAAGGCGGCTTGTCACCTCTACCAGAAACTGGTCGCCAACGTCATGGCCCAGGGTGTCGTTGAGGGTCTTGAAATCATCCATGTCGAGCAGCATCAATGCGCCATGGCGATTGTGGCGGGTGCTGCTGGCTAGTGCCTTTTCCAGCCGGTCGAGCAGGAGCCGCCGATTGGGCAGATCGGTGAGCGGGTCGTAGAAGGCCAAACGTTCGATCTTGTCGGCCGTCGCCTTGCGCTCGCTGATGTCCGCGTTGGTGCCAACGAGCCGCAAAGGCTTGCCGTTGGCATCGCGGCTTACCACCATGCCGCGGCCAAGCGTCCATAGCCAAGTGCCATCCTTGCACAACATGCGAAACTCAATCGCGGCCGAGGGTGTCTTGCCGTCGATATGGGCCTGGATTACCGCCATCACCCTGGGCATGTCCTCCGGGTGGACGCGGCTCGACCATTCGGAGGAGTTATTCGCGATCTCACCTTCGGCAAAACCGAGCATTTCTTTCCATCGTCTGGAGTACACCGCGTCACCAGTCTGGATGTTCCAATCCCAAACGCCTTCACCCGCCCCTTCCAGTGCAAACTTCCAGCGCTCTTCGCTTTCCAGCAATGCCGCCTCGGCCTTCTTGCGCTCGGTAATGTCGGCCAGGATGCAGTGGGTTTGGCAGAAATTGCCTTCTCTGTCATAGCCAATTCGACCGTTGATGTCAACCAGGCGGGTGCTGCCGTCGGGACCCTCGTCGAGGAAATCTCCGATGAAACGTCCAATTGCCTCGTCATGCGTGAAGCCGAACAACTTCAGCCAGGCGTTGTTGACTTGCAGAATGTTGCCCGCCGCATCGAGAGACTGATAGGCCAGTGGTGCTTCTTCATACAGATTGCGAAAGCGTTACTCGCTATCCCGCAGCGCTTCCTCCGAGCGATACTTCTTGGTGATATCACTAAACACCAGCACCACGCCGACGATTTCTCCTGCAGCATTGCGGATAGGGGCAGCGCTGTCGGCAATCCGGTACTCCTGCCCGTCCTTGGCCAGCAATACCGTATGGTTGGCGAGGCCAACCACCTGACCATGCGCGAGGACCGATTGCACCGGACTGACTCCCCGGTTCGCGAGTATCGGCATTGAAGAGGCGGAAGACCTCGGACAAGGGCCGACCCAGGGCGTCGGCCAGCATCCATCCGCAAAGACGCTCCGCCATGGGATTCATCCGGGTCACCCGGCCGACAGTATCCGTGGCGATCACTGCGTCGCCGATGGAGTGCAGGGTGACGGCGAGATTTTCTTCGCTTTCCTTCAGAGCGTCTTCGCGCTGGCCCAGGGTTAGCAGCAGGCGATTGAAGCCGCCGAACAGTTCGCCGACTTCGTCCTGGCGCGTGATGGGCAAGGGTTGGAGCGGCAGGCCCGCAGCCGACTGAGCGGCCAATGTCTGGGCGGTCGCCACCACCGGTGCAAGTTGGCGTCTCAGCATCCACCAGGTCAGGCTTCCGGCCAGCAGCGTAAGAAGAATGGTACTCAGCAGCATGCGCTCTTGCATCGCGCGAATCGGGGCAAAGGCTTCCGCGGTGGGCATGAAAGCCGCAAGGTACCAGCCTGCTGCAGGAACGCCCTTGGCCGAGGATAGCACCTCCACACCCCGTGGATTGACGACGACACCCGACCCCTCGTAGCCTTGAATGAAGCGGTCAACCAACCAATTGACGCCGGCCGGAGGAAGTGTTTCCATGATGCGACTTTTGTCGGTGGCAGTGATAATCAGCCGGTGTTCCCGCGCAACTATCAAGTAGCCGCCGGTCGTGCCGTGGGTGCTTTCGGTGATCTTGTCCAGAAAGCCGGGCGTCCCAAGATTTACCACGCCACCCAGACCGCCAATCACCTTTGCCCTGATGATCACGAACGGGCACGGTAATACCGAAGACTGGCGCCCGCAATTTCTTGCCCATCACCTGTCGGCCGATGGTCGATCTGCCCTCTTGCAACGCAGCCGCCACTGTATCGATGTCGAGATAATTGACGCCAATCCGTCCGGCGGCGGGAAGACTGTCGGCAATCACGGTACCGTCCGTCCGGTAGGCGAGGACGCCGCCGTTGAAGAGGGCCTGAAGAACCGGGCGGTCTTCGAGGAATCGCTGCATGGTCGCCGCGTCGCCCAGCATGGCCGGGGTAAGTCTTTCGACAACTTTTTCCAGCGCACTCAAGCGGTCACCCAACTCTTGATTGATGTTGGCGGCGAGTAGGGAGACGATCGAATACTGCTGTTCGCCCAGCAGGCGCTCCATATCCTCGCGCAGCACCCGGCTCGCGTAGAACGCCAGCGCCCAGATGCTGATGACGAAAATGGAAAGTGTGAACAGGGTCACCCGGGTCTTGAGCGAGCGCTGCAGCAGAGCAATCATTTCACGTGTCTTTGTCGTCGATGCATCGGCAACGATAGGAAATGCAACCAGCCTTCAAGATGCATTGCTGACGTATTGTGCCGCAGTCAATCGCCAATTTCGCGCCCACATGAGCCGCTAATGGCGGAAGACCCCCAGAATCGCTGGGCAAGCACTGCCCGTAATCCGGCGCTTGGCCGCCTCCTGCAGCAGCGGCCTTGGCTAACAGTGATCGATGATCCATTGGCCGCAATGGGCACAGGAGCGGATCCTTCAGAATGTTGCGTTCCGCGAATTGAATGTGTCCTTTCGGCAATGCTGCGTGAAATCCCTGCGCTGGGCTGGTACCTTGGTAGGCCCGTAACGACCGTTCGAGAGGCCTACCAATGTCACCGTCTTTACCTGCAACCGCCCCGCAACTGGCCGAAACCGCCGCTGCGCTTGCCCAATGGCGGAGCACCCGCCGCCGCAGTTCTCGCATTCCGGAGGAGCTGTGGTCGCAAGCGACCGAACTTGCCGAGCGGTACGGCATCGCCAAGGTTGCCGTCGCCCTGAAGCTCGACTACAAGAGCCTGAAGCACCGCCTGACCGCCAGGAACGCCGCCGAAGACGCGCGCAGCGCGCCCGTGTCATCGAGTTTCGTCGAACTCGATCTCGGCCTGCCGCTGGCGCCACCCGTTTGCGTCCTGGTTCTCACCGACCGGGCGGGCCGTGCGCTGCGCATCGAACTGCCGCCAGCGGCCAGTAGCCACCTCGCCGAGGTCGCGCGTAGCCTCTGGCAGGTCCAACCATGCTCGCGCTGAACGCGCGCCTGCGTGTCTGGGTCGCTGCCGAGCCAGCGGATTTTCGGTGCGGCATCGACGGTCTCGCCCGACGTGTGCGGCAGAAACTGGCCCAAGACCCGTTCAGCGGCGGCGTGTTCGTTTTCTGCAATCGCCGGCGCACGGCGGTCAAACTCCTGGTCTATGACGGGCAAGGCTTCTGGCTCTGTCAAAAGCGGCTGTCGCAGGGGCATTACCGCTTCTGGCCGCAGGCGTCACCGGGGAAGCTCCTCGCGCCGCACGCCTTGGCGGTCCTGCTCTCGGGAGGCGACTACGCCGCGGCCGGCGGAATCCCGGAGTGGCGAGCGGTCGCCTGACCTTCGCGAGCGCAGCCCGCAAACAGAACTTCCGAAAGCTGGTCGTCACCCACCGCAACGGGGATACCGAAGATGACCTTTCGCGAAAGGACTAGACAGCGTCGCCGGTCTTTGGCAGAATACCTTGGGTAGAAAGAGTCACTGCTGGAGGACTGAGAATGCAGCTGGCGAGTTCGCCAAGCTGGGCTTACGGCAGACGGGAGTTCCGCGCCGCGGAGGTTGCGAGCAGCCGCGCCGCCGCGGTCAGTGGCCGCATGGACCCCCGCCAGAGCTCGAAGCGTTCCCGGAAGCGGCTGCGGGGGGACTTCGGCCAGCTCGTTGGCGTACGGCCATGAGCCGGAGCCGGCAGCGGGCATCCCACCGGAAGCGGCCTGAACACAACCCGCCGCAGCGGATGGCCATCCCGGTGCAGGAGATCGAGGCCATCGTCGAGCAGAGCGGAGCCAGACCGCTGACCGAGGCCGAACAGGCGACGCTGAAGGCAGCGGTGGGCACCCTCGCGCGGATCACCGCCGAACTCGAGACGAAGGAAACCACGCTGGCACGGCTACGGCGGATTCTCTTCGGCGCGCCGACCGAGAGCACGGCCAATGTGCTCGGGGAAGCGGAGAAGGGCGACACGCCGCCAGCGGACATGGCGACCCGTCCATCGGCGGAAGGCGGCGACGAGAAAGCCGCCGGCCAGGCGACTTCGGACGCCACGGTAGCCGAGCCCAAGAAGAAGCGCCCAGGGCACGGAAGGAATGGGGCGGCCGATTATCCGCGAGCGCCGCATATTGCCGTACCGCATGCGACGTTACGGCACGGCGATCCGTGTCCCGTCGCCGGGTGTACCGGTCGGGTGTATGGGCAACGAGGAGAGCCAGCGGTCCTGGTTCGTATCACCGGCGTCGCGCCGCTACTCGCGAAGGTCTACGAACTCGAACGGCTGCGTTGCGGCTTGTGTGGCACCGTGTTTACCGCCGACCCCCCGCCAGGCGTTGGCAAGGCAAAGTACGACGACACCGCCGCGGCGATGATCGCGCTCCTCAAATACGGCTGCGGTCTGCCGTTCCACCGCATCGAGCGGCTGGAACAGGGTTTGGCCATCCCGATGCCGGTCGGCACGCAATGGGAAGTCGTGGCCGCCGCTGCCGCCCCCTCATCCCGGTCTTCGACGAACTGGCACGGCAGGCAGCCCAAGGAACCGTGGTGTACAACGATGACACGACGATGCGCATCCTGACCTTGACGCAAGAGGCGCGCGCCGAAGCGCTGCCGGCAGGCGCGTCCGCCGATCGCACTGGCGTGTTCACTTCCGGTGTCGTCGCCGAGACGCCCAATGGTCTGATCGCCTTGTTCAAAACCGGGCCCTGTCATGCGGGCGAGCACCTTGCCGAAGTACTCGATCTGCGGGAAGTGACCGATCCGCCGATCCACATGTCCGATGCCTCGACGCGCAACCGGCCGGGCGATCATTCGACGCTGGCCGCCTCGTGTATTCCGCATGCGCGACGCAACTACGTCGATGTGGTCGAGGCCTTTCCGGAAGAAGTGGCCTTTGTCCTGCACACGCTGCGCGCCGTCTTCCACACCGACGCGCAGGCCAAGCGCCAGGGCCTCTCGCCCGCCGAGCGCCTGCTCCTGCACCAGAAGGAAAGTGGCCCACGGATGAAGGCGCTGCAAGACTGGATGGCCAGACAGTTCGCGGAGCACACCGTGGAGCCCCACTCGGGACTCGGCCAGGCGATCTCATACATGCAGAACCACTGGGAGAAACTGAGCCTGTTTCTGCGCGTGCCGGGCGCCCCACTCGACAACAACATCACCGAACGCATACTGAAAAAGGCCATTCTGCATCGGAAGAACGCGCTCTTCTATCGGACGTTGAACGGCGCGCGCGTCGGCGATCTGTTCATGACCCTGATCCACACGGCCGAACTCCACAAGATCGAGCCGTTTCACTACCTCGTTTCCCTGCAGCGCCACGCGGCCAAGGTGGCGCTCGATCCGGCGGCCTGGATGCCCTGGAACTACACCGAAGCCTTTGCACGCGCCGAGGCGCAGCGTACCGAACCTCCGCCGGACTAACTCGGCAGCGTGACAACCTCCAGCGTCCAGAGCCGCAGCGAACCCAGGGTTGCCGCTGCGGGTTGCCTGCGCGCGACCGTGGAGCCGCGCGCCACCCGTGGCCCTGGCCGCGGATCAGCCGCCGCGACCGGGGTTTCGCAGCGTTGCCG
>JADJMH010000038.1 GCA_016709675.1 Candidatus Accumulibacter proximus | reverse complement strand
ATCTTCGTGCCCTGCTGGTCGGACGCCGCGTTTACGGGTGGCGAGGCCGCATTGCCCTGGTGCGCTGGACCCTCGCCGGATTCATGGTGCTGTTGCTGTGTATATGGGAGTCGATTTGTCGCCGAGGTCTTGCTCGTCCAAGCCTTTGACGCTGCCCCCACTGGGGCGGCGAGGGCCCCCAGGGGAGGGCGTTGGTCTTGTTGTCCGCTGCGGGGCGTCGACGCTGCTGCCAGCGCGCGTGAAGCGTGCCGCTGCTCGGCGTTCTTGCCCGGAAATGTGATCGAGACAACGACTTTCATGTTCGCCACCGAGGCACAGTTGGGCAAAGCCCTCGAGCCGATTGTCGCCGTCCGGGAACAAGGCTGGCCGCCGCCTTGATCCTGCCGGCAAGCAAGGTTGCGCTGCCGGTCGCACCGGCACTCGAACTGTTTTGCCCGCGTGGTCGGTAAGATTGACGACAATCGGATTCTCCTTCGCGCTCTTGTTATCCTGGCCACGACCAGCTCGTAGTGATACGGGCCGGCCCTGTGCATCAGCGCGAGATTTGCCACGCGGATGGAAAGGAAAATGTATGAAGAAGACTAAGGCGGAAAGCGACGAACTTCGCCCCGAGTATCGGCGCGAAGACTTTGGCGAAATGGTACGTGGCAAGTATGCACTGCGTTGCCGGGAGGTATCCAACGTCGTGGTCATATCACCTGACGTGCAGAAGGCGTTTCCCAACGCGCAGGCAGTCAATGATGCCCTGCGTGGGCTTCTTGAGTTGGCGAGAGCCACCGGTCTGGCCAAGGGTCCAAGCCGCGGCACTCGTAAGCGAGTTACCGGTTAGCTGTGGTTCTTGTAGTCTTTTCATCAGTGTCTCCCTGGAGCCAAAACAAACCGGTTGATTGCTCGCGTCCCGGCTTCAGGGACCATTGCTTGACCAGCGCGTAGATCGCCGGAATGACGTCGAGCTTGAGGACTGTAGAGGAAATCATGCCGCCAACCATCGGCGCCGCGATGCGGCTCATCACTTCCGAACCGGTACCTGTTCCCCACATGATCGGCAGCAGGTCGGCCATGATCGCCACCACGGCCATCATCTTCGGCCGGACGCGCTCGACGGCGCCTTCCATGACGCCGGCGCAGAGGTCGTCGAGATAGATCAGCATGACCACGCTGCCCTCGGCCGCAACCCCGGCTGGTGTGGGGTCTTGGCGGTCAGAAACCCCCGGCTACCCGATTAGCCGACGTCTTTGACACGAGAGGGAAACGTTCCGGATGCCGAACCGACTCGACTGACAGATCCACATCCAGTTGGCGCCAATAAAGGTGGTCCGGGGTAGGCCGCTAATGTCACTCATAGTGAGTCCACATGCGCAAGACGCGAACTATTGTCTCTTTGGCAAAGACCTCGTAGACGATGCGGTGCTGAATACTGATGCGGCGAGAGTATGCACCAGCAAAATCCCCGACCAGCTTTTCGAAGGGCGGTGGATTTTGAAACGGGTTGCCGGCAAGAACCGTCAGCAGTTCTTGTGCCTTTGGCTTGAGGCCGCGTGCAGCGAGTTTTGTTGCATCCTTCATTGCTTGCCTGGTATAAACAATTTCCAAACTCACCACGCAAGCGCCTTCGAACTATTTGCCAGAGGCTCGGCCATTCCAGCTTTGATGGACTCGCGCATGCCAGGAACCGCCAGTAGATACAGGGTTTCTTGAATTGCGCTCCAATCTTCTGCGGAGAGCAGCACGGCACTGCTGCGTTTTCCGGAAATGATGATTGGCTCATGCGACTCAGCTGTTTGGTCAATGAGGCGGTAGAGGTTTGCGCGAGCTTCGCTGGCGGTAAGCGTGTTCATTGCGTGCTCCTTCGAGGGAGCCAAAGTAGTACGCTAATACGTACGTATGTCAAGTGGCAATTGATCGCTGGTCGGCGGGTCGTCCTCGATGATCGCAACCTCGCACATGGCGGCTTCCATGACGGATTCTCCCAGGCATCGCAGACTTCGGGTGAGCAAAGATTCCGCGCGTGTTCAAGGGCGTGCATCGCTGAGACGAGCCCGCCCGTGCTGCCTTGGGCTGGCGATCATCATAAAAATGTTCGATTGACTGCCGTGCAGCGGCTGTGGATACTCCACCCGGTGCGGTTGAAATGCACATTCGTATCATTTTCGTTCCCTATCGGGGTAATCAAGGAGGAATGGCATGCGCACGATCACTATGATGCTCTCAGGATGTCTGATGACGGTCCTGGCGGCGACAGCTGTCGCCAGCAGTGGCAAGGGCGACTGGAGAAAGCGGATTCCCGAGTGCGGCAAGGACACCAAGGTCGTCAAACTTGTCGATTATGACGAAGACACCAGCGCTGCCGGCGGCGCTCCGATCAGGATCGTCACCTTCAAGGAAAAGAAAAGGAAGGGGTGCTGGATCGACGTGCAAGACCTCCACCCGACGCAATCGGCGGTGGGCATGGGCGCGGCGGCGTGCAAGTCAGGCAAGATCACGCGCAAGGCCAAGGACGGGAAGCTGAGCGACTGGCTGCTCGAGGACAACCGGTGGGTTCCCCTGGTACGGGGTCCGGGCGGCAAGTTCTATCTGACGGATCATCATCACCTGTCGACCGCCGTCCTCAATGCCGACATCCCGGACAAGCATAAGAGGCTGTACGCGTACGTGCTCAAGGATTGGTCCGGGATGAAGGAGGATGCCTTCTGGAAGAGTATGGAAAAGGAGAACCTGACCTGGTTGAAGAGTCCGGACGGACAGCCGATCACACCGCAGGACCTGCCCTCGAAAATCGACGAGTTGCGGGACGATCCGCTGCGTACTCTCTCAGCCTGGGTGCGGAGCAGTTGTGGCTATGTCAAGTGCAATCCGCCTGGCGTGACCGATGATGACAGCGCAGAAACCTGCGCAGGACGCTTGTCGGACGTCGACTGCGCCAGTGCTTTCTTCGTTGAGTTCAAGTGGGCGGCGCACCATGCCACTGTCCCGGAAGTGCAGTCGGCCATCGCCGAGGGCGTTGCCTGTTCGCAGCAGGTACCATTGAATCATGAGTGCCTCGATGGGCAGCGTGAGAAGCTGGCTAAGGTACTCCCAGCCGCCATGAAAGCGGCGGCTGCCCCGGGAGCACAGGCCTTTGTCGGTAAGGGGGCCGGCTACAATCCGAAGCCGCAGCAGGGTGTTGTACCGCCCTGCGAATGATCGGCAGGCGGCTGCGTGCTTGACGCCGGAGCCCATCGGGCATGGATTCCCTGGCTTGTGCCTGGGCCTTTTCGCGCTGCCGCTAGCGCAAGGACTCCTGCACCGACTGGAGCTGCCGTACCCACGGCCGGTTGGCGCGCAGCTCAGTCGGCAGCGCGGCAATGGCAGCGCGCGCCTGGGTGACCGTATCGAACACGCCGAAGAACAGGTTGTAGCGCTCACGCTGGTCGTGTTCGGTGACGGAAAAGGCCAGCGAATTCAGCATCAGATGTTCCACGTTGCGGTCGATGAAGCGCGCCATGTCGGCCTGGCTCGGGGACATCACCAGCTGCACGGTGTAGGCGTTGGGCTTTTGCTGAAGCAACCACTGGCCATCATGCACGACCGCAGCTCCGGCGCTCTGCACGCGCATTTTACGCATCGCGGCGCGCAAGTCGCCGAGGCTTTTCTCCAGACCCGAAACCTTGCCTGACACTTGCTCGATGCGCGCTTGCTGCTGAGCATCGGTCTCCTGCCGCGCCGCGTCGCCAGCAGCGAGTGCGGCTAGCTGACCGCTGACCTCGGTGATGCGGGCCTCGCTCCCTGCGATCGCCGCTTCGCTGCTTGCGGGGGCAAAGGCTGGCACCCACTTGACCAGGGCGAAGCCTAATACGGTCAGCAGCAGCAGGCCGGCGATGGCGAGATGGGTCCACTTGAAGCTGTCCCGGGTGGCACCCTGATGGTCGACCAGCGTCGCGGCAAGCTCGGCGATTGCCGCGTCCAGGCGCTGCGTTTCCGATTGCAGAACGCCGACCAGACCCTGCAAGGTCCGAACCTCGGCTTGGTGCTCGCGCTGCAGGGCGCTCAAACCCTCGATCCGCGCCTCGACGATGGCGTGTTGTTTTTCCGCTTGCACACGCACCTCTTCGATGCGGCGCTTGTTGCCGCGGGTCGCGGTATCCAGCAGCTCGTAGGTGACGTCAAACTGATCAAGACGCGCGCGCTGCTCGGCAACGATTTGCTCCTGCACTGATAACAGATCTTCCAGCGAGCCGATACCGGCATCGAGCCGCGCCACGTCGGCACTGATGCGTACATTGTTGCTCGCGAGCCGAATGTCCCAGCGCTGCTCGGCGTCGGCCAGCCAACCACGAGCCTCTCGCCGAAGCGCATCGATCCGCTGTTCGGTCGCGGCGGCATGCGCAGCCAATGACCGGTTCTGCTGCTGCAGGTCGGCGCCGAGTCGGTGTACCTCGCTCGATACTGCGCCACCGGACTGGCGAAGTTCGGCCAGCGCACTGTCGATACGGCGGTTGTTTTCGGCGTACAGCGCTGTCAGCTCGTCGTAGTCGCGCAGCACACGGTCAAGCTGCGCGTTGATCTCCTTTGGCGTCAGGCTGGAATCGTTTGCCCGCGTGAATTCGAGCAGCCGGGCCATCTCCGGTTCGATGACCGGAATCTGGCTCGTCGGTGTGTTCAGCGGCTCGGTGGCCAACACGGTAGGCCTGGTCTCAGATTGCGCTTCCTTTGGCAGTGCCAGTTCTGCGTTCTTGTTCATGGTCGCTCTCCTGGGTAGTGGTTGCACACGATTGCGTCGCGATGCCCGCGGCGCAATCAGTCATTATCGTACCGTAAGTTGAGCGATTTTCTCGCCTTTTCCCGGAGCGCGCAGGCGCCCGGTGTCGCAAACACTCAGCAGCTGTAGCCCTGTTTGACGTGGTATGAGCGTGAACGACACGTACACCAGCCAATGCGAGTCGCAGGACCTGCTGGTCGACGGCACCCGTGCTGCCTACGAGAAGCAGGCGTTGAGGATTGGTTGCCGTGCTCATGCCGACGCCGCAAACGATTCGTTCAGGCGTGTTGCGCCAAACAGGATGATCTTGAGCTGTTGCACGAAGTTCTCCGACATTTCGGCTTCGAGCAGGGGTTGGTCGGGGGGCAGGTCGAGAATGTCCGTGGCCGCCGCGAGCATGGTCATCACGATCATGCTGCAAACCATTTGCAGGCTTGCCGTCGGCAGGTTCGTGTACAGGCCACGCAGCCGGAAATCCTGCGCCATTTCATTGGTGAAGTGGGTCACGTCATTGCGAATCGCCAGGCGCAGGATGCGACTGCCTCCTGAGCGCTCACTCGAGATGAACACGAACTGCAGGCGGTTGCGTTTCACGTGTTCCTGGTAAACCTGGACCGAACGGCGCAGCATGTCGCGCGGCGCCACCTCCATCTTGCGTGCCTCGCGCAACAGACGGCGCAGGGTGATTCCGGCTTCCTCGACCAGCAGCAGGCCCAGTTCATCGGTGTTGCGAAAGTGACGATAGAAGGCGTTCGGTACGACGCCAGCTTCGCGGGCGATTTCGCGCAGGCCAAGGCTGGTGAAACTGCGTCCCTCGCCCATCAGGGTCAACGCCGCCTGCAGGAGACTGGCGCGCGTCAGATCCTTGCGCGCGCTGCGAGACAGGGGCTCGGGATTCCTCGAGGCACTTCTTCCGGGTGGCTGGATAGTGTTCATGGCTTGGCATTCTAGAACAGTTGTATCCAAAATGACATGGGTTTGACAGTGTCTTGTCTTCTGCAAAATGGTTCGGTTAGGTCTGACGAGAAAAAACTGAGTTACATACCTATTTATTCAGTGGACACTCGTACACAAACTGTCGTATCCTGAAAATACTGAGTAGACGCCGCTGGCCGCCATTGGCGGGCGGTGCCGAGGCACTCTGTCCAATTTTGTGAAAGACCGCACCATGCCCACCTACAAAGCCCCCCTGCGCGATATGCGCTTCCTGATGAACGAGGTGCTCGACTATCCCGCGCACTATGCCCGGCTGGCGAACGGTGCCGAAGCAACGCCCGAGATGGTCGAGGCGATACTCGAAGCTGCGGCACGCTGGTGTGAAGAGGTACTTGCACCGCTGAATCTGCCCGGAGACCAGGAGGGTTGCCACTTCAATGCCGGCAAGGTCAGCACCCCGGCCGGATTCAGGGAAGCCTACCGACAGTTCGTCGACGGTGGCTGGCAGGGCCTCTCGTTTCCGGTCGAATACGGTGGCCAGGGCCTGCCGACCTCGCTCAGTGTCTTCAAGGCCGAGATGATGGGTGCGGCGAACTGGTCGTTCAGCATGTATCCGGGGCTGAGCCTGGGCTGCATCAACACGCTCCTGCGCTACGCCAGCGAGGCACAGAGATCGCAGTATCTGCCTGCTCTGGTCAGCGGCGAGTGGACCGGCACCATGTGCCTGACCGAGCCACAATGCGGCACCGATCTGGCGCAGATCAGAACGCAGGCTGAACCGCAGCCCGATGGCAGCTACCGGATCACCGGCACCAAGATGTTCATCTCGGCGGGCGACCACGATCTGGCCGAGAACATCGTGCATATCGTCCTCGCCCGCCTGCCCGATGCCCCGGCGGGAACGCGCGGCATCTCGCTGTTCGTCGTACCGAAATTCCTCGTCGATGCGGACGGTTCGGCTGGCCAGCGAAACGCGGTCAGTTGCGGATCGATCGAACACAAGATGGGCATCCGCGCCTCGGCAACGGCCGTGCTGAATTTCGATGCCGCGGTCGGCCATTTGATCTTCGAGCCCAACAAGGGGCTGGAAGCCATGTTCACCTTCATGAACACCGCGCGCATCGGTATCGCGCTGCAGGGCATCGCGCACGCAGAGGCCTCGTTTCAGGGTGCGCTGTCCTATGCCCGGGATCGCCGCTCGATGCGAGCGCTGTCGGGGAAAAAGGAACCCGACTCGATTGCCGACGCCTTGATCTGGCACCCCGATGTACGGCGCATGCTGCTCACCCAGAAAGCCATCGCGGAAGGCGGCCGAGCGATGATTTATGCGGCCGCTCAGACCGCCGACCTGATGTTCAATGCGGTGCTCGAAGACGATCGTGTAGCGCAGGCGCAGTACGACAACATGCTCGGCTTCTACACGCCGATCCTCAAGGGCTTTCTGACTGAAATGGGTCTCGAGGCGGCCAACCTCGGCATGCAGGTGTTTGGCGGGCATGGCTACATCCATGAGCACGGAATGGAGCAGATTGCTCGTGATGCACGCATCGCGACCCTGTACGAGGGGACCACCGGCATCCAGGCACTTGACCTGCTGGGCCGCAAGGTGTTGATCGGCAGCAGGGGAAAATGCGTCCGCGACTTCACTCGCATCATGCTGCGCTTTGCCGGGCCGCAGCTGGCTGCACGCGGATCGGGGGGCCGCATGGCTCGCTCGATGACCAGGCATGCCATCGAGTGGAATCTACTCACCCTGAGGATCATGTGGCGGGCGGCCAAAGATCGGGATCTCGTCGGCTCGACGAGCGTCGACTACCTGATGTATTCGGGCTACGTAATGATGGGCCACTTCTGGGCCCTGCAGGCCGACCAGGCCCGTCAGCGTCTGCGCAGTGGCCAGGGGGCAGAGTCAGCGGATTTCTATCGCGCCAAGATCCAGACCGCAGAGTTCTACTTTGACCGTCTGCTGCCACGTGCCGATGCACACCGAACCAGCGCGCTGGCGCCGACGCGTTCGCTGATGCAGATGGACAACGGCAATTTTGCGTTCCCCTGATGCAGTGAGGCCTGACTGCGGCCAACAGCCGTTTTCACCGCCGGCTCACTTGCTGAACTGGCGCGCGACGCTGCGGAGAAAATCAAGCATACTGTTGGCCGAAAACATGCCGTGCTGACGAGACCACAATGACTGTCCGAAACCTCGAATTCCTGTTTCGTCCCCGGTCGGTCGCGGTTGTCGCCGAACCCGACGAGCCGAGTCGCTATGCCGAGGTGGTGATTGCCAATCTGGTTGCCGGCGGATTTGCCGGTCCGGTCATTTCCGTGGGCGCCAGGAAACGCTCGCTGTTCGGCATCGGTACCGATGTCCGCCTGGACGAGTTCGAGGTCGTGCCCGACCTGGCGATCATCTGCGCGACGCTGGATATGGTGCCGTCGATCATCAAGCAACTGGGAGCACGTGGCACGCGCGGCGTGATCGTTGGGCCCTGGCTATGGCACAGGATGAGCAGCAACGAGATCGCGGCGGCGCGCAAGGCCATCCTTGAGGCAGCGCGACCGTACCTGATCCGCATCCTCGGCCCGGGCAGCGGTGGCCTCGTCGTTCCGGCGCGAGGTCTCAACGCCAGCGCCGCCCCGGTTTCGATCATGCCGGGAAAGGTTGCCCTGATCACCCAATCGACGGCCATCACCGCTGCCGTGCTTGATCGTGCCGGTAGCCGGGGCATCGGTTTTTCGACGGTACTGCACCTCGGCGCCAGTATGGATGTCGATCTGGCCGACGTGCTCGACTGGCTGGCGGTAGACCGGGACACCCAGTCGATCCTCGTGCAGTTCGACGAAATCTCCGGCGGACGCAAGTTCATGTCAGCGGCACGTGGCGCCGCGCGCAACAAACCGGTTGTCGCCATTCGCGGCGGACCGGTGAAGCCACGGCACCCGGTGACCACGCCATTCAATGCCGACGACGTCTACGAAGCGGCCCTGCAACGCGCCGGCTGGGTGCGCATCGACACCCTGGGCGATGTGTTTGAAGCCATCGAGGCGATGGCGCGGGTGCGCCCTCTGCGCGGCGAGCGCCTGACCATCCTGGCCAACGGCCACGGCCTCGGGCGGATTGCCGGCGACACGCTCCTACGTTCCGGCGGCGAGCTGGGCAGCCTCTCCCGCGACACCGTCAAGCACCTCGAGGAACTGCTGCAGACCCGTTCATCGCTGTCCAACCCGCTGGCGCTGCCATCCGATGTCAGGCCGAGCCACTGGGCAGCAGCGCTCTCGGCCGTGCTCGCCGACAGCAATACCGACACCGTGCTGACCGTCTGCTCGCCGTCGCCGTTCGCCGCCAGCGCCGATGTTGCTACGGCGATATGCGAGGTGTCCGGCACAGCCGAGCGCAGCGTCTTCACCTGCTGGGTCGGCGGCGCCGCAATGCTCGAAGCGCAACGGATTGCGGCGGCGAACGCGGTGTTGAGCCATGACTCGCCGGAAAAGGCGATCGCGGTCTTTCTCGGTGTCGTCAATTACCGGCGCAATCGCCGGTTGCTCCAGCAGATGCCGCCGTCGCTGGCGGAGAGTTTCTCGCCGGATGTCGACGCCGCCCGCAGCGTGCTCACGGAGGCGATCGATGGCGGGGCAGGGGCCTTGTCGCCCCGCCAGGCGCGGCGTCTGCTGCAGGCCTACGGGATTGCCGTCGCCGACTCGCCGCTGGCCGGCAGCATCGATGCGGCGATCCTGGCTGCGGGCGATCTCGGCTATCCGGTCGATCTGGGGCTGGTGCTCGCCGATGGGGCCGAGTTTGCTCAGGTCGCGTCGGGACTGCGCTCGCCGGCCGAGATCCGGATCGCCGCCCGCGGGCTGCGCAGCAGTGCGCGGACGCAGCGGCCGGGCAGCCGGGTCAGCCGCTATCGACTGCGATCGAGCGTCGCCCACAGCCGTGCGCCGGCAATGCGCCTTGGTGTGGCCGACGATCCGGTGTTCGGTCCGGTGATCTTCCTTGGCCTGGCGTCGGTCGCGGGCGGCCGCACGGGCCGCGTCGTCGTCGCGCTGCCGCCGCTCAACCTGGTACTGGCCCGCGATCTGGTCACGCGCAGCCGCTTTGCCGAAGGGATGCCCGAAGACGATCGGGAGGCGCTGCAGGCAGCGGTCAGCAATGCGCTCGTTCGCTTGTCGCAACTGCTCACGGACCTCGATGAGGTGACCAGCGTCACGCTTGATCCGCTACATGTCGAGACTTCGGGTGTGGTTGTGCTGGAAGCGCACATCGGCATTGGCAGGGCGGCGCGCAGGACGGGCCTGCGCCGCTTTGCGATTCGACCCTACCCGAAGGAACTCGAGCAGCCAGTGGAATGGCGTGGCCGTACGCTCCTGATCCGGCCGCTTCGACCGGAGGACGAGACCACCCTCGGCGAACTGCTCAACTCGCTGGATCCCGAAGATTCCCGCATGCGCTTTTTTGACTCGATCAGGAGCCTGCCACGTGCTCGCCTCGCCCGGTTCAGTCAGATCGACTACGATCGCGAGATGGCGCTGGTGGCAATTGAGCGCGACAGCGACGGTGTCGAGCATGCGCTCGGCGAGGTGCGCGCCGTTGCCGAGCCGGGCAATGCCTTTGCTGACTTTGCCGTCGTCGTCAGATCTGCACTCAAGGGCCAGGGACTCGGACGGCTGTTGATGCAGAGCCTGATCAGCTACTGCCGCGGGCGCGGCATCGGTGAGTTGCGTGGCGAAGCGCTCGACGGCAACCTGCGCATGCAGCGGCTGGCCAAACACCTTGGCTTTCAGCTGACGACCGGCGCCGATCGCGGGACCATTGACCTTGGGCTGCGGCTCCGCAAACCGGAAAAGGGCTAGCAGCGCGAGCCGCCGCGGTTGCAGCCCTCGCGGCGCCTTTCGCCAGCACCGCCGCACACGACGACACCGTCCGATCGGGGTTGAAAACTCCGGCCGCGCCGCCACCCAAGCAGTTCTCGCTGCAGATCGCTGCGCCGACTCACTGGCGGCCAGGAATCCGCGGCGCGTCGATCGCGAATCGACTCGCCAGTTTCAACAAATCTCACCACAAGGTAGCGACCTGGCGGCGAAGCCCTGCAGGTCTGCGTCGCGCAAGCCGAGCAGAATCGGTCGGCCGGCGCGGCGATGGATGTTGATCTTGGCGTTGAAGACTCGATGCGGCTGGCCGTGCTTGTCGGTGAGCTCGTACTCGCGAATATGGTAGGCATCTCCAAGCTGGCCTTCGGCGGCGCGCCTCGGTGGTCCGGTAAGGTAGCAGATGATGGAATCGATCTCGGCTCCAGCCAGGCTGACACCGTTGAGCTGCCGCGTCGGCTCGCGCGCACGCTGCACAAAGTCGAGGCTGTCGAGAGTGACGGTGTGTCCGTCCGCTTCGTCGATCATCTGCGTCTCGAACTTGCCCACCAGAATCTGCCCTGGCAGTGCACGCTCGATCATGCGCGCCAGCTCGATCGTCACCGGGCCGACCAGGTAGCTGAACGACGTCGGGTTCAGCCCCTCGGATTGGTGGAACTCGTAATGCGAACCGACATGAAAGCAGGATCGCAATTGTGGCACCGCTCCTGGCAGCGAGGCTCGCTCGCGCGCCAGCGCGTTGTCGGCCAGAATGAATTGCATGAGCTGATAAAGCTCTACGTTGGCGGTGAGGCCGCGCATGCGGTTCCAGATGTAAAAGCCGTCACCTGTCGTCGTCCTTGCGAAATTGATGTTGATTTCGCGATCGAGCAGCTTGGCGTACGCGGAATTGACCGAGCACGACAGACTGTTGAGCTGGACCACCTGCTGCAACGGCGCGAGCAGCGAAAAGCCCACCGCGTCGAGCAGGATCACGGCGCGGTCTTCGACCAGGCGGAGTCCGTAGCGCTCGACCAGCGCCGCCAGCAGTGGCAGGCCCAGGTCATCGAGCGGCGCGAATGGAAGGTCGACCGACTGCGGCGTCACCATCAGTTCGCTGGCGATCTGAGCGAAGTCGTCTGGCGGCAGATGCGTCCGCCGCGCCAGCAGCTGCTGCAGCAGTGCCGATCGGCGCCGGGATTCGGCTTCGTCGGTCGCCTCGCCAACGAACTCGATGAGCAGCGTATGCGGCGCGAGCAGCAGCAACAAGCCGCGTGGCAGCAAAGTCCATGCGTAGATCAGATTCTCGCCGAGGTTCCACAACGAATAGAGTCGCTGATCAAGGTGCGATATGTTGCGCCGTACCTGGGCTTCGGCCGAGCCGACCGGCATCGGGTAAGCCATGAATCCGTCGAGCCAGGACTTACGCTGGCGGGTATCATCGATCACTTTCAGTTGCCCTCTCGTCAAGACTGCTCCCCTCGCGCATTGTAAGGGAACTTAACGGGGTAGCCGCGCCGTACATTTCTACATTTCGGTGTACATTTCGGTTCACATTTCGGTGACAGTATAGGCAATTAGCCGGTTTACGCATTTGGCAGACAACTAGGCCAACTGTCCAGCGGCCGTCACCGCACAAGCGTCGACCCGGCGGCAGCGCTAACTGCCCATGCCGTGGAAACCCCTGGCGTCCTTCGTGCGCAGGGCGTGGACCCTGGCCAGGCCACCGCGAGCAGTCTCGCGGTAACCCGCCTTCAGGTCGCGACCCGTCTCCCACATGGTACGAACCACTTCGTCGAAAGAGACGATGTGATGGCCGTCGGAGAGCAGGGCGTAGGCCGCGCAGTCGACCGAGCGGACGGCGGCGATGGCATTGCCTTCGATGCAGGGAATCTGCACGTAGCCGCCGATCGGGTCGCAGGTGAGGCCCAGGTGATGTTCCAGACCCATCTCCGCCGCATACTCGATCTGCCGCACCGACCCCCCAGGAGTTGGGGGCGGCGCCGGCCGCCATCGCGTAGGCCGTCCCGACCTCGCCCTGGCAGCCGACTTCCGCCTCCGAGATCGACGCGTTGCGTTTGACGATGTTGCCGATCATCCTGGCCGTTGCCAGCGCGCGATGGACCTTCTCGTCCGGCAGCCGCGCATTTTGTTGCAGGAAAAAGAGGACGGCGGGCAGCACGCCGTAGGCACCGCAGGTCGGCGCGGTCACCACCTCGCCACCGGCGGCATTCTCTCCCGACACGGCCAGCGGGTAGGCGAACTGCAGAGCGGTTTGGCCGAAACCGTCCATGAGTCTGGCCCACCAAACTGGTGTCTGCCGGCGGCCGTGCTCCCCGCCGTGGCCTGCGCCGCTGAAGTGATCACGGCATCCGCGACCCCGCGAAACTTTTCTCCGGCACCGCTGCAGGCGATGGATGGCGGCCGTGGCCCCCGCACCGGGTCGCCGCGACCAGCCCACTCGCTCACCCCGCAGTTGGTCGAGTCCCCTCGCCATGGCGGCTGTCGCCGTGGTCCGGAGTCCGTCGACGCGTGCGTGTACCGCCATCCGCCGCAAGGCGAGTCTTCGCGCGCGGCTGCAAGTTCACGCTCGGCGAGAAATTCGGCGAACCCGGCGCGCCCTGGCGCTCCGGCTCGCCGATCGCAGAGGCGAGCGCTGTGGTCAGCGTGACCCTGTATTTACAATACTGTCCCCGAAATGAGTCCTTTCCTTCCCCTCCCCCCGGTGTCCCCCCGGGTCCCCGAAATGAACGCTATCGGGAGAGGTCCCGCATGTGGGCGGCAACTTGCAGCAGCTGGGCCTGGTCCATGCGGACGATGTACTTGCGGCTGACGGTACTGACCAGTTTGACCGCGCCGGCCATCGCCAGACGTGCTGATTGCTCGGCGATCATGCCGACCTGCGCACGCCTGAGCGCCTTCAGGAAGTAATAGTCCATCCCCGCTTCAGTGAGATCGGCGACCAGATCCGCGACCGCTGCGCCATGCCGCGTATCGTCGGGGGTGACTTCCAGCGCGGCCAGCACGGCATCGGCCTTGTCGCGCAGCGCCTGCGAATGATGGAAGCGCATGTGGGGCTCGGCCCTCGCCGAGGTTTCGGCAGGGTTCGTTGTGCCCTTGGTTACGGTTTTTTTCGCTGCCGTGGACATGATGTTCCGATCCGCGCGGAGGCTTAGCGAGGCGGTTCCGCGATGAAAATTTCGACGCGACGGTTCATCGCGCGACCAGCCGCAGTCGCGTTGTCGGCGATGGGCTGACGCGAACCAAGACCGTCGATCGCCATGCGACTGGACGACACGCCACGCATCGCCAGGTAGTCACGCGTCGCTGCCGCCCGGTTGACCGACAGGGGATTGTTCACCGCATCGCTGCCCGTGCTGTCGGTATGGCCGATGATCCTGATCGTCGTCACCGGGTGCTGATTGAGGCTGTTGGCCAGGCGATCAAGCACCGGGCGCATGTCCGGCTTGATGTCATAGCGGCCGACATCGAAGGAGATGTCGCTCGGGATGTCGAGTTTGAGCTGGTTATCGGCCGTTTGTGACACCTGCACCCCGGTGCCGGCAGTCGCCTGCTCCATCGTCGCCTTCTGTTCCTGCATGCGCTGCGACCACAGATAGCCGCCGGCCGCCCCGAGGGCCGCACCGACGGCAGCCCCGGTGGCGGTACTCTTGCCCTTGCTGCCGCCCGCCGTCGCGCGGCCGACCACGGCACCAGCCACAGCACCGATTGCGGCGCCGGTCGTGGTGTCACGCTGGGTTTCGGTCATGCCGGCGCAACCTACCAGCGAGCTGACCGCGAAGCTGACGGTCGTCAGGGTAAGAATGATTCTGTTCATGTCCCGGGTCTCCAGGGGTGAGAAAGTCAATGTGGTGTCAGCAAGTATGGCTGGCGATTGCAGCCATGGTCAATCCCGGATTTCCTCGCCGGAGGCCCGGCCGGCGCACGCGGTCCAGACGGTCAGGCGCTGCGCAGCTTCAGCAGCCGCGTCACCCAGATCGCCATGAAGGGCAGGATCAGGCCCAAGGCAATCGCTACCATGAAGAGCGCACCAAGGTCGCCGTAATCGGCTGGCACCTTGATCGCGTTGGTCAGGGGGTCTCGCACCTCGCGGGTGACTTCGAAGATCTGGTTCAGGTACTTGGTGCCGAGTTGGGCGGCCGACAGCGCCAGGTTGGTGAACGAGGCCATCACGGCGAAGTAGGTGGCTTTCAGGTTGGCAGGCGCCGAGTTGGCGATCCACGCCAGCATCGGCACCATGGCGATCTGCCCGAGGGGTGATTCGAGCGCGGTATCGATCAGCGCAATGAAACGCGCGTCGACGACGCCACCGGTATGTGCCGCGGTCCATTCGTGCAGGCCGTAGTACATGCCGAGCGTCGGCAGGCTGAGCAGCGTGCCGGTGAGCGTCAGGAAGCCGACGATGTAGGCGATCGAACGCTCCCCCATGAAGCGGCGGAAGAGGAACAGGCCGAACAGGGTCAGCACGCTGCCGATCAGCGAGAGCTGCGCGAGGAAGGACTGATCGAAGCCCAGCGAGTCGATCATCCACCAGGTGGAGCCGGCGCCGGGACCGGGCATGGCACGGAAGACGAAGATCACGATCGCTGTTCCGAGCAGCGTGCGCCGCGCGTCCTCGTCCAGTTCCCGGAGCAGCTTCGCCATCAGGAAGGTGATGACGGCAAAGGAGCTGAGGAAGACGATTTCCTGGCTGAACTCGACCTGCGCGAGGCCGACCGAGAGGCTGATGGCAACGAAGAGCAGGCTGCCGCCAAGGATCCACCAGTTGGGCCTGACCGGGTCGAGCGTGGGCTGAAGCATGGTGCGCAGCGCGGCCTCGTCGAAGCCGCGGGCACGCAGCTGCCGGGCGTCGCGCCGCCTGAGCAGCGCCGCCAGCAGCACGCCGGCGACCGAGATCGCCGGGATGACCAGCGCCATGCCATAGACTTGGGCGTAGACGGCCGCCTTGGCCGCCTTCGGCAAACCTTCGACGCCCTGGAACATGACGACGTTGACCAGCGAGACAGCAACTCCGCCACCGATGATCGCCACGCGGCCGAGCGTCTGCAGCGTGGTGTTCATCAGCCGCCGCTGCTCGGGTGGCAGCGGCTGACCGTGCTCGTCCACCCGTGGCACGGCTTCGACGGTCATCGCATCGGCGACCACGTCCTGCAGGACGTAGCCGACCGGTGAGAGCAGAGCGGAGAGCACGAACCAGGCTTCGAGCGACATCAGCTCGCCCATGCGCAGCGGGTTGGCCACCAGCCCAAGCATGATCAGCAGGCTGGCCGCGATCAGTGCCGCACCCAGCCACACCAGTCCGGCCTTGTGCCGCCAGATCAGGTCAACGAGATGGCCGAGCGGCATCTTCAGCGCCCACGGAATCCCGGCCCAGAAGCCGAGTGCCGCGAGAAAGGCCGCCGAGAGTCCAAGATACTCCTTGACGAAGAAGGTCCCGACGATTCCCGTCAGGCCGGACACCCCGGCCGCGACATAGACCATCAGCGGCGGCAGGTAGGAAAGCCGCATTTCACGGCCGAGTTCAAGGATGTTGTCGGCAAACCAGCGGTGGAGGGCGGTGAGCAAGACGGGACTCCGGCAGTTGGGTGGGTGGTGTCATTGTGCCTGACGCGGGCCAATTGCGCGCGGGCAGTGTTCGCCAGCGCCGGCCGGCCATGTCGGTTGCTGCCGCCGCGCTCCCGCATCGGCTCTGGCGGATGGATCAAGAGCGTTTCGCTGCTAGACTTCACCTTCGCGACCGGCGTCGACCAAGACGTCGGCGGCTGGGCTGGTTGGCGTGCCGGCGGCGAGCGGGCCGCAGGCATCGGGGAGGGCAGTGCGGATGTGGTTCTTGTGGGCAGTACTGGGGGCGCTTCTGGCCGGGCAGATCTGGTCCGGCCTGTGGATCATTGGTGCGCTGCTCGGCGGGATCCTCGGCTGGTCGCTCGGCAGCCGGGCGCGGCAAGCCGAGAACGAGCGTTTCCGGCTGATCGACGAACGCCTGCAGCGGGTCGAAGCCATGCTCGATCGCCTCGATCAGCGGCCGGCGGCACCGGACGTGAGCGGGCGGCCGGCGGCGGTGCCGGAGCAGTCGGTTCGATCCCCGGCGCGCGAGCCGGCGCGGGCTGCCGCGGTCGCCGCGGCTCAACCTTCTGCCGCTGTGTCTGCCGCGGCGTCGGTTGGCGACCAGCCGGCAGCGGCAGCCGTCGGGCTTGCCGAATCTGTCGCGGCGGGGCAGGGGCCCCGGCCACCCTCGCCGACACCCGCGCCGATAGGCGTGCCGCCGCCTGTGCCGCCACCCGCGTCGCGACCGCCGTTTCGGGGCCAGGAGCCGGCTTTGCGGGAGAGCCGGCCCTCGCCGGTCCGGGACTGGTTACTGCGCGGCAATGTCATGGCCCGCGCCGGCGTCGTGATCCTGTTCTTCGGCGTCGCTTTCCTGCTCAAGTACACCTATCAGCATGTACACGTCCCGCTCGAACTTCGCCTGGCCGGGGTGGCGCTTGCCGCCGTGGCGCTGCTGCTCATCGGCTGGCGCCTTCGGCTCAGCCGGGAAGGCTACGCGCTGGCGCTGCAGGGAGGTGGCGTCGGCCTGCTCTATCTGACCATCTTTGGTGCTCTGCGGTTATTCGGGCTGCTTCCGGCGGGGCCGGCCTTCGCTCTGCTGCTCGCCGTGGCGGCGCTCTCGGCGTTGCTGGCGGTGCTGCAGAATTCGCTGGCCCTGGCAGTGCTCGGCGCCTCGGGCGGCTTTCTCGCGCCGATCCTTGCCTCGACCGGCGAGGGTAGTCACGTGGCGCTGTTCGGCTACTACGCCGTACTCAATGCTGGCATCCTGGCGATCGCCTGGTTCAGGGCCTGGCGGCTGCTCAACCTGGTCGGCTTCGCTTTCACCTTCGGCATTGCGACGGTCTGGGGTGTGCTGAGTTACCGGCCGGACCTCTATGCGTCTACCGAGCCCTTCCTGGTTCTGTTCTTCCTGATGTATGTGGCCATCCCGGTGCTGTTTTCGCGCCCGGATGCGGGTTTGGTCGAGCGGCACCTGGATACCACGCTGATCTTCGGCGTGCCGCTGATCGCCTTTGCTCTGCAGGTCGCCCTGGTGCGCGAGTTTGCCTACGGATCGGCCTGGAGCGCGCTCGCCCTGGGCGCTTTCTACCTGTTGCTGGCGCGCACGCTGTGGTCGCGCCGCGGCGAGGGGCAACGCCTGCTGGTCGAGGCATTTCTCGCCCTCGGCGTGGTGTTCACGACACTCGCCATCCCGCTCGCCTTCGACGGGCGCTGGACCTCGGCGGCATGGGCGATCGAGGGAGCGGCGATGCTCTGGGTGGGCGTCCGCCAGAAGCGGCTGCCGCCGCGCCTGTTCGGCATCCTGCTCCAGTTTCTTGCCGGTGCCTTCTACCTGCACGACCTGCGGACGGCGACGGGCGAGTGGCCGCTGCTCAACAGCGCCTGCCTCGGTGCCCTGCTGCTGGCGCTGGCCGGGCTGTTCTGCGCCTGGTTGCTGCAGCGGCAGCGGCAGGATCTGCACCGGGCAGAGCACTGGCTCGCCCCGCTGTTGTTTGCCTGGGGCGTCGCCTGGTGGGCTGCCGGCGGCCTGCGCGAGATCGATCGCCATGTGCGGTACGCGCTGCAGGGCAATGCAGCGTTGGCCTTTTTCACCGCCTCGTGCCTGGCTTTCAGCGCTCTCGAGCGGCGCCTGCACTGGCCGCAGGCCCGCTACCCGGCGCTGGCGCTGCTGCCCCTGATGATCCTGCTGGCGCTCGCCAGCAGCTTCCAGGATGCCCATCCCTTCGCGCATCTCGGCTACCTCGCCTGGCCGCTGGCCTTCGCCGCCCACTTCTACCTGCTCTACCGGCATGAGGCGCCGGGCCAGCGCCACCTGGCGTGGCTGCACGCCGCCGGGCTGTGGTTGCTGGCGGCGCTGGGCGCGTGGCAAGTGGCCTGGGCGATCGACCACTGGGTGGCCGGGCGGGCGGCGTGGCCGCTGATCGCCTGGGCACTGGTGCCCGGTGCGCTGCTCGCCCTGCTGGCGCTGCGCGGCGAGCGTATCCGCTGGCCGGTCGCGGCGCACCTGGCGACTTACCTGGTGTCTGGAGCGGTACCGCTGGCGGCTTTTCTCGCCGCCTGGTTCGTCTTCGGCAACGTCGTTTCTGACGGCAATCCCTGGCCGCTGCCCTACCTGCCGGTGCTGAACCCGCTCGACCTGGCGCAGGCCGGCGCCTTGCTGGCAGTCGGCACCTGGTTCGTCGAAGTGCGCCGTCGCCGCCTGCCGCCCGTCGCCGCGTTGTCACTGCCGGTGGCCTGGAGCGTGGCTGGCGCAGCGGCGTTCCTGTGGGCCAACGCGGTGCTGCTGCGCACGCTGCACCACTGGGCCGGGGTACCGCTTGATCCCGGGCCGCTGTTGCGCTCGGATCTGGTGCAGGCTTCATTGTCGCTGTTCTGGACGCTGCTGGCGCTGGCCGCGATGGTCGTCGCCACCCGCCGTGCCTGGCGCCCGCTGTGGCTGACGGGGGCCGGGCTGATGGCTGTGGTCGTGGGCAAGCTGCTGCTCGTCGACCTGTCGAACGCGGGCACGATCGAGCGCATCGTGTCATTCCTTGGTGTCGGCGTGCTGATGCTGGTCATTGGCTACCTGGCACCGGTGCCACCGATCAGGGAAGGACCTGCGGAATGAGATTGCCCGGTACATGGGGTGCATGGGGGTTGCTTCTGCTGACTGGCCTGGCGGTTGCCGAGGCACCGGCCGACTTCGCCTTCGGCGTCCCGCTCGAGGCCAGCGGCCCGCAGGCGCTGCTTCAGGTCGAATTGCCGCCGGCCGTCTACGAGGGCGTGGTGCGCGCCGACCTCGCCGACCTGCGGGTGTTCAACGGCGCCGGCGAGCCCGTGCCGCATGCCTTCCAGCCGCGGCCGGTCGCCCTGCGCGAGAAGCAGCCGCTGTTGCCGCTGCCGTTCTTCGCCCTGCGCGGCGATGCCGGCAGCGGTGTCGAGGGGCTCGAAGTTCGCATTGAGCGCCAGACGGGGAGGGCGGTGGTCACCATGCACGGCGGCGAGCCGAGGCGGCAGCGCGAAGCCATGCTGCTCGGTTACCTGGTCGATGCCGCGGCGCTGCAGCAGCCGCTGCAGGCGCTGGTTCTGGAACTGCCGCGCGGCGCCGACAACGTCGTCAGCAGGGTGCGCGTCGATGCCAGCGATGACCTGGCGCGCTGGCAGATGCTGGTGGCCGACGCGCCCGTGCTACGGCTGGTGGCGGCAGGGCAAGAGCTGGAGCAACTGCGGGTGGAGTTCCTGCCGCGTCGGGCAAAGTACTTTCGTCTGTCCTGGCCGGCAACCGCGCAAGCCGTGGAACTGGCCGGTCTTGCTGGCGAGCCGGGCGAGGCGGTGGTCGAGGCACCACGGCAGTGGAAACAGGTGGCCGGGAGCGCGGTCAGCGACAAGGCCGGTGAATACGCTTTCGACCTCGGTGGCCAGTTCCCGGTGGACCGCCTGCGTCTGCTCCTGCCGCAGTCCAATACCGTCGCCTCGGTCGAAGTCCTGTCGCGCGCGCGCAGCAACGATCCCTGGCAGCGGGTTGCGCTGAGCAGCGTTTACCGGCTCGGCGCGGCTGATCAGGAGGTGGTCAACCCGGACCTCGTCACTGCAACCGTGACCCATCGCTACTGGCTGCTGCGCGTCGATCAGCGCGGCGGTGGCCTCGGTGCCGGGGTACCGGTTCTGGCCGCCGGCTGGGTGCCACAGGGCCTGGTCTTTACCGCCCGCGGCGCGGCACCGTTTCAACTCGCCTATGGCAGCAGCAGCGCCGGGCCGGCCGCCTACCCGATCGCGACGCTGGTACCCGGCTACCGCGCCGGGGACGAGGACAAGGCTGGCGCTTTGCCGATCGGCCGCGCCAGCAGCGGCAGCCCCCACCGGCTGGCCAGCGAGAGCGCGACGCGCGCGGCCATCGACTGGCAGCGCTGGACCCTGTGGGGCAGCCTGTTGCTTGGCGTCGCCCTGCTGGCCTGGATGGCCCTGCGGCTCGCGCGGCAGGTCTCGCGGTCGAAGCTGGAACAACCCGGCCGTGGGCCCGGCAAAAACGGCGACTGATCTTCGCCGGCGGTACCGGAATCGGCTCCGGACCGCGACTCTCAGCATCCACCCGACGATTCACCGCGCTGGCGCCGCCATCGCCGTGCATCCCGTTGCGGAGCCTGCCCGCGGGCAGAAGCGAGTCCAGCCTGTCGGAATTCTTTACAGTTGCCGCAGTCAGCAAATCGCTCGCTGCCCCAAATACCTGAATAATATTGTCAACTTAAAGTGAGCACGAATCTTGCGTGCTAATGATCGGCGCTCTTTGCCTGACAACCCGCACTGGTTGAAACCGGAGGAAACCATGACCAAATCTCGCTCGTTTGCTTCCGCCATTACGGCAGTCGTCCTCTCACTACTGACTCTCGGCGCCGTACCGTCGGCGCAGGCCACACCAATTCGTTACTACGCCGTGCTCGACGGCGCGTCGGAAAATCCCCCGAATGCGTCATCGGGCCAGGGTACGGCCCTCGTGATCTACGATAGCGTCTTGCATACGCTTTCGTTGGACGTCACGTTCAGCGGCCTGACTGGCAACGTCACGGCAGCGCATATCCACTGCTGCATCGCGAGTCCCGGCAATGTAGGTGTGGCCACCACGACGCCAACGTTTCCCGGTTTTCCTGCCGGGGTTACGAGCGGCGCTTACAACAATACCTTCGACCTGAACAAGGCCGCCTCCTTCAATGCGGCATTTCTGGCCGCCAATGGCGGCACCGCAGCAGGTGCGGAAGCCGCCCTCGCCCTGGGGCTTGCTGAAGGCAGGGCGTACCTGAACATTCACACCACTTTGTTCCAGGCGGTGAAATCCGCGGCTTCCTGAATGAGGTGCCGGAACCGGCCTCCCTGGCACTGCTGGGTGCCGGCCTCTTCGGAATCGCCGCATCACGCCGGCGCCGGCACCAGAGGTAAGCCCCCAGGCGCGCCGGCCGCTGGTGGGGCAGATTGTTGTTGCCCAAGCGCAGCGTTCGCCCGCTTTCGGTTGCCGAATCGGGAGGAGCGCGGGGTGAATGCGGCTGGCTGCGCGGCCTCCGGCCGCTCCGGCTGCCATCAGGCAATTGGGTGCCGGCTCGACGAACACCCCGGACAGCCCGCATGCGGCCAAAGGCGGCCAGTCAGCGCACCAGCCGGGTCCGCCGCCAGATCGCGGGGCGCTGCAGCGCCTCCGGGTCGATTTCCCAGGGGGCCGGCGCGCGAAAGGCGTACGGTAGCGAACGCGTATCGGTGACGCCGACGAGAACGTTAAAGACGGCCTGCAGGCGGTCGAAGAAGGGGGTGTCGTGAGAGGGCATGGTAGGGCTCCGTCAGGGTTGATGGCAGCCAGTGTGCGCCCTCCCGGGCTCACAGAGTGAGCTTGAGACGCGCTACGCCAAATAATTTTCCAGTCCGCGCCGCAATTCCTCAGCCACTCTTGCCTTGAGCCCTGCCGGCTCGATGACCGTGCAGTCACCGCCGTACTTCAGGATGTCCATGATCAGTTCGCGGTCGTCGGTATAGGGCACACGCAGCTCGTAGCCGCCATCGTCGAGCAGCCTGCCTTCCTGCTTCGGGTGCCAGCGCTCGGCAGCGACCCAGCGCGCCCGCTCCGGCGTGAAGCGCAGCACGGCCCAGGAGACCTGGTCGCCAGAAAAGATGCCGTAGCCGGATCCGAGCACCTCATCGAGTCGCTCATCGGCAACGTCCATCGCCGGGGTGTCGAGGATTTCGGCGTGTTCGATGGCGTCGACCGAGAAGGCGCGCAGGCCGTCGCGCAGATGACACCAGGCATCGAGATACCAGTTGTGGCGGTAGTGGTTGAGTCGCTGCGGCGAGACTTCGCGTTCGGTCACCTCGTCGGTGCCGCGCGCGTGATAGCGGATGAGCAGGCGCTTCCTTCGCAACAGCGCCGAGCCAACCGCCTGGAAGTGATCGAGATGCAACTCACGCGCGCCGACCGCCTGGATGCGAATGCGGCGCTGCACTTCCTCGACCGGATTGTCGGCGGCGCCGAGCAGGCCGGTGAGGCGGGCGAGCAGGGGCTGGATCTGCGGCCCGAGCAGGCCGCCGGTGTCGAGATTCGAGAGCAGGTGCTGCATGGTCAGCAGGGCATGGATCTCCTCGGCGGCAAACCACAGGCCGGGCAGCTCATACGGCGGGCCAAGCCGCTGTTCGATCTTCGCGAAGCGGTAGCCGCCCAGCGCGCGGTCGAAAACGACCGGCGCGTTGAGACGATCGCGCATGTAGGCGATATCGCGCTTGAGCGTCGCCCAGGAGACGCCGAGACGTTCCTGCAGCTCCCCGCGGCTGACGAAGCGCTGCGCGCCGAGCATCTGGTCGATCTGGTAGATGCGTCCCATGTTGCTCATCGGAGTCTCCCGGAATCTTTCATAACACCTCAAAGTCGCTGCCGACAGCGGCGATCGTTGGCTCGGCGAGGCCGGCCTGGCGGGCGAACCCGGGCCAGGCGTCGAGGGCGGCGCGCACGTCGGCAAGGGCGTCGAGCGGCCGGCGAATGCCGAAGCGGTCGGCCTCGACCAGCAGGTCGGCGCGGGTGATGCCGCTGAACCTGCCGTTGACGCTCAGCAGGTGCTGGTAGGTCCACTGGCCCTTGGGATTGTGCGCGTAGGTCACGTCGTAGGCCGGCGCCAGTTCCCAGCTTCCACCTTGCTTCAGGCGGAAGGCGAAGTTCTTGGTATGGTCGTCGCAATTCCTCGCCATGACGTTGAAAGCCATGCGCCGGAACGTCTGCCCGATCGCCTCGTCGCCCAGCCCGAGCCCGGCGACGGCCATGAAGAGCTGGGCGTAGGCGTGGGTGGCGCGCTGCTTGTAGTCCACATGGCTCATGGCGCAGAGCGTCTGCACATGGTGCCTGATGGTGACGCCATCGACGACGTCGCGGTCGAAACGGCGGGTCATGAAGTGGGCGCGCCCGCTCTCTTCGAGCAGGCGGCAGGGCGACATGCGGATGCCGGCGGCCGTCGCCATCAGGTGGTAGGCGTACTCGATGCGCCCGTAATCGGCGCTGCCGCCCAGCTCGGCATCCTTGCCGACGCCGTCGAACTTGAGCAGCCAGTGCTCGAAGCCGGGGGCGGCGTCGAACTGGCCGCTGCGTATCTCGCCGGTCTGCGGATGCCAGGCGACGACGGCCTTGGCGCGCGCGCCGCCGGCCGAGGTGCCGACGCGGATGATGTTGGCCAGCGCCGCCTGCGCCTGCAGGTCACCGGACAGGTCGGCGCGGATGATCCTGCGCGCGCTCTCGACCAGGCTCTTCATGGCCAGCGGCTCGGCGCTCTCGCGGTGCGCGCCACGCGCCGGCTTGAACTCGAGCGCACCCATGCCGCGTCGGCCCATGTAGGCCAGGCGGTCGAGGGTGGTGACCGCGCGCCGCTCGACGCCGCGAGCACTCATCCAGGCGTCGATCAGCGCGTTGCCGAAGTCGTCGGGCAGCGCATCGGCGAGTAGGCCGGGCAGGCGCTTGTAGCCCGCGTCGCTCAGCTCGGGAAAGGCAAAGCTCGGGCGCGGGTCAGCCAGCGGCATGGTCATCGGCGCCAGCTCGATGCCGCTGCGCCGCCAGGCGGGGTCGTAGGCGAACACGTAGCAGCCGAGGCGCGGATCGGGAGCGACCGCGCCGACCCGCTGGCCCCAGATGCGGACCTCGATCACCGGCGTGTTCATCCCTTCTCCTTCGCGCGCCGGCGCGCCCGCTGTGGCAGCCGCGGCTGGCGCAGCAGGTCGAGCGGATTGACCGTGGCTTCGGGCGCGAGCAGGTCGATCCCCTGCAGCGAATCGAGCGCCTTCAGCACGCGCAGCAGCGTTTCGATAGTCGATCCCCGGCCGGCTTCGAGATTGCGCAAGGCCTTTTCCGAAATGCCGGCCTTCTCGGCGGTGGTGAGCTGATCGAGGTTGCGGTTCAGACGCAGGCGCCGCAGCCGCTCACCGAGGAGGACCTGGAGTTCGTGCGGGGTGGTGAAGGACAAGGTATTCATTGATGAGCAAGGCGGTACATATAAGGCGGTTAATGGCTTTCTGTGGCTGTAAGCGGTAGTTTTAAGCCGTTAATATACCGATCAACGCGACGGGCCGCCAGTCTTGGTCTTTCGACGGCGACGCTCTTGGGCTCGTCGCAACACCGGAACCCAATAGGGCAGATCCCGCAGAAACAGCTCAGCACCAAGTCAGCACCAAGACGGCATCAAGTTGAGATCCTTCTCAAGCGCCTGGTCGAACGCGAGATTCGCGATCTGACCGCGATCGCGAAACGCTCCGAGCGCACCAAGTTTCGGCACTAGGTTCTGAACCCCCTACTGCTCTCCGATGACCTGCTAGTCATGACGCTTCCCGACAAGCTGACCAGTTCGAAGCAGCGCTGTGTGAGCACCGATACTGGATGGGTTATCATCTTTGAGGCCAGCCGTCGTCTATCGCGCTTGTTAGGAGTGTCGTGCGTTTCGTCGACGCCCAGCGCCAGGTTAAAGTGTCGGTCTGGTGGTGTTCTGCCGATCTTGAGGCGCTCGACGTCCGGTCGACGGTGCTGGTGCGCGACGTATCTTGTCTCCTGATCCGATGATCCTCCTTTTGCCGGTATTCCTGCTGATACTGAGTGCTGGGTTGATCGAAGACACCTGAGTCATCAAGCTAGGCCTAGGTCAACCTGCCCTTACTCACCCGTTCTCCGTCTATGCTCGAAACTACTGACTCCTCTGCCGGGTGTGTGCGGTCACCTTGGCCGCCAGATGTTGGCAAACAGGTCGCTGAACACTTGTACCTTCACGTCTCTGCTCTGCATCTGCTGCCTGCTGAATGGCGTGGGTCGATGGAAATGGCAGCTCGAATCGCTTGCGCTGTGCCAGAGCAGCAGTTCAACGTAATCAAGCTGCACCGTTCCGGTGACGAGATATCGCTTCTCGACTACGTTGATTTCTTCGATGACGCTTTCCCCGCCTTGGGGCGAAGCTGGAAGGTTTCTCTTTCGCGAGGCACGAGCGTGTTTCGCACCTATGAAGAGTCGCGGAACCCGCCGATACTTCACAGAAAGGAACTTCTTCTCGTCCCTGATGACCTCAGAATTCCTGCATATCGAGAGGTGACCGATACGGCCATCGAGATCGGGCTATTTGATGAGCCGAATCGTATCGGCTTCCGTGAATACTGGTGCCAGCTCATCGCTAGGCATGGCTATGAGCTGATGGGGGGACAGTTCGTGCCGTTGGCAAACGCCGGCGGGGACACGTACCAAAGCGACGTGTCCATGGAGGAGCAGGCGTCGGTCCACCGCCATCGTACTGCACTGGCACGATCGAACTTCTCGGCGCCGGTGCAGGCCCTTTCACGGCATGGTCTAATTCATGGGGCGACCACTTTTTTTGACTATGGCTGTGGGCGTGGCGACGACGTTCGCGGCTTGCTCGCAAATGGCATCGATGCCAGCGGTTGGGATCCGCACTATGCGCCGGAGGCAGCCAAGCGGGCAGCAGACGTAGTCAATATTGGCTTTGTCGTAAACGTCATCGAGAACTTCGACGAGCGGGTCGAGGCGCTTCGGGGAGCCTATTCTCACGTTCGGGGCGTCTTGTCGGTAGCAGCGATGCTTTCTAGCAAGGCCCCGCTTGATGGAAGGCCCTACGGGGATGGGTATCTCTCATCGAGGAACACTTTCCAGAAATACTTTACGCAGGCACAGTTGCGTGACTTCATTGAGCACACCCTCGACGAGAGCGCGATCGCGGCAGGTCCAGGGGTCTTTTTTGTCTTTCGGGACAAGGATCTCGAACAGAGATTCCTCTCCATGCGTTATCGCCATCGGGTACAGACCGTTCTCGCGCGAGGTTGGAGCCATGAAAGGCCAAAGTCGTCCTCTCGTCAGCGCACCGACCGCACAGCGACAATCGTTGAGACCAATCGCCAGCTCTTCGAACACCTTTCGTCGACCTACCTGGAGCTTGGCAGGCCACCGCAGAGAGACGAGGTTTCGTTTGAGCTCATCGCGCGAATCGAGGAGCAGCTTGGTTCATTAGCGAGGGCATTGAAGCTCGCAGAAAGTCGACTCGATGCCCGCACCGTCGCTCGGGCGCGGGATGCCCGGAGTTCGGACCTGATTGTGTTTCTCGCGCTCCAACAATTCCAGAAACGGCGACCCTACCGCCATCTTGAAGCGGGCATTCAACGGGACATCCGATACTTCTTTGGCGACTATGCGAACGCTCAAGCGTCCGCCAGGCAGGCCTTGTTCGGACTGGCCAACCTTGAAGCAATTGACCAGGCATGCCGTGAGGCAGCAAGCAAAGGTTATGGCTACCTTGACGATGGTCAGTCACTGCAACTCCATTCAAGTTTACTCGGCAGACTCCCCGCAATACTCCGGATCTATGTGGAGTGCGCAGCCGTTCTCTGTGGCGACATCACCAACTTCGACCTGGTAAAAATTCACGTTCGCTCGGGAAAGGTGACCCTCCTCAAGTACGAGGACTTCGAGGGCGTGCCCTTGCCCCGGCTAGTCGAGCGCGTCAAGGTAAAGCTCAGGGATCAGGATCAGGATCTGTTCTCTTATGGGGATGACTATCCGCCGACTTTGCTCTACTACAAGTCGAGATACATCAATGAGGAGTTTCCGGGGTATGCGGAGCAGGTCCGTTTTGAGCAAGAACTCGACGCGTTGGCGTTACTTGACCTGAGTGGCTATGGTCCGAGCGAGTCGCAATTTCATCGCGGGCTCGATGCCGCGCGGTGGCAGGTGGACGGCTTCAACCTCATCCGTAGCCGACGAGTTCCTGACCCTGGCGAGCCATGTGGCCGGTTTCTGACCTATCGTGATTTCATTGAGTGCGGTGAAACACAGCTCAGAAGCCAGATTCCCAATTTGCCGAAGGAGGCGGACTCGTACACGGCGTTGTTTGAACTCGCCAGCAATGTCCTTGACCCTGTCATCGAATACTTCGGAATGCTCCGGCTTACCTATGGCTTCTGCTCAAGAGAGCTCGCCAAGATAATTCCAGGGCGGATTGCCCCAGAACTAGATCAGCATGCCAGCCACGAAAGAAAGCGTGACGGCAATCCAGTGTGCAAAAGACTCGGATCGGCAGTTGACTTCCTAGTGGAGGACGAGGACATGAGCGAAGTTGCCGATTGGATCATCGCAAATCTTCCCTTCGATCGCCTCTACTATTACGGTCGGGACAGTCCCGTCCACGTCAGTTATGGCCCCGAAAACAGGCGGATTGCCTTTCGCATGGATCTGACGAGGGGCGGGCGGCGGGTGCCGAGGCCGTATTCGACAGCAAGCAAAAAGTGAAATGCGGCCGGCCAGGCGCATTTCATGAGCCCTGCCGGCGCAATGACGAAAGCCGAGTCACTCGTCAAGCAGCGCCGGGGGCCCACCGCCTTCCGCCGGTGTGATGGAACTACGCCGAGCATCCCGCAGAGGATCCGTCGCTAAGTCCTAGCTGATGGCACGCTATGGAGCCCTGTGCGTCAGATCCACGCCACGAGAAGCCAGAAAACGGACCGTCTGAATCCGAGTTTGCATCCGGCTTCGCCCGGGCGCATATAATCCTCCGTGCATCGTCGCCCGTTGGTGAGGGCCCCTAGAGGCAATCCAGGCGGGCTCTTGCAAGAACAACAACGGGTGCTGCCAATGATCAATCCTTCCTCCTCAGGCCAACCAGGCGCCGGAGCTCCGCCCGCCATGGCTTGGGTGCGTTTCTTGCGGTCGTACGGACCCATTCCGAACGACTTGAATCTCTTCGACGAATATGTTACGCGCGGTCTCGGGCGGGCGAAGGTTCGCCCCATTGTCTTGGACAGCCCACAATTTGCGGCGATGAAGGCGAGGGTGGCTTCAGGCACTCCCGGATCGATTCTCATTGCCGGCACTGCCGGAGATGGAAAGACCTACCACTGCCGTAGCCTATGGGCGGCGTTCGGAGGCGACGCAACGGAATGGGCTGTTGCCGAACCGATCATCAAGCATCTGGTCTTGCCCGATGGTCGAACCGCTGTGTTCGTCAAGGATTTGAGTGAGATCGGCGACGAGCGTCAGAGTGACCAAACCTTGGGACTGTTGGAACGAAGTGTTCTCGGAAGTGAAGACTCGACCATTATGGTTGTGGCGGCCAACCACGGCCAAATCCTAGAGCGGCTGAGAGACTTGGGCATGCGGCAAGGGCGTGTTCATCCGTTGCGCAAGCCCATCCAGGATTCCTTCTTGCTTGCGGGTTCCGCCCCCGGGCGGCTCGCAATCTTCGATCTTAGCCGCACCGCCCGACGCCACTCCCTCGTCGAGGTGATCGCGGCTGTCGCCGCTCACCCGGAGTGGGAAAAATGCTCGGGTTGTCAATGGAGGGAAGGTGCACGCATCTGCCCGATCTTTGAGAACAAGGAGAGGCTTCTTGGCAATCGCGACGGTGGACTCTTCGCTCAGCGTCTCGGCGACTTGGTCGAGGTGTCGCGCCACAACGGATGGCACCTGCCCGTGCGTGATCTGCTTGCGCTGACGGCGAATATGGTGTTGGGACACCGCGACGCGAAGGAGGGCTTGCTGTCCTGCTCCGAAGTGGCGAAGGTCCAGGACGGCGGAACGACCGAAGGCGGTAGCGTCTACGATAACGTCTTCGGGGCGAATCTTCCGAGGCGCCGAGCCAACGACCGCCAAGTGTTCCGGGCCCTAGCCGCTTTTGGTATCGGGGCGGAGACGACCAACGGGTCGGACGGCCTGCTCGTCTACGGGGCTGACGACTTCAAACTCGCGAATGCCTTCGACCGGTTGGTGAGGGCCGATACTGTCTACGGCGCCACCGCAGCCTATCTGTCCGCTCAGGCACGCTATCTGGAGGGCGACGAAGAGGCGCGTCTCCCCGGTGGGGCGGCGGATTTCCTCGAGCGGCTCGAATCGCAGCGTCGCCGTCTGTTCTTTACGCTGCCCAACAACGAGTCAGACTATGCACACTGGGGCATGAGCGCGTTCAACTTCGCAGGGGACTACCTCGACCTGATCGCGGCCCTGGCCGAGAGACGAACAATAAGCGAGAGCGTCCGGGGTCGCCTGGCCAAGGGCCTCAATCGCGTCATGACCGGGCTTCTGGTCGAGAACTTCGACCGCATCTTCGTAGCCAGTTCGGGTGGTTTCACGCAATCCAGGATCAGCGTCCTTTGCGACACCGAGGTGCCGGCCAGAAGGCTGGGCGGGATAGGGATGCAGGTGCGGATTGATCCGCAGACCGAACGTCCCATGATCGAGGTGTCGCTCGTCTCCGGAGGATCCGGATCGGTTGGGTTTAACCTCACTCCGGTCCGGTTCGAGTTCCTCTGCCGCGTCGCCGAGGGGGCGCTGCCGGGTAGTTTCTCCAACGAATGCCTGGAGGACATGCTCGCGTTTAAAGCCAAGTTGCTACGCAAGGCAGAACTGGTCCGCGCCGCCTCTAAGGCGGACGACGACGATGCTGATGACGACGGCGGGGCCCTGACGCTCAATTTCATCGAAATCGAAAGCAGTGGGCACGGGTTCTCGAGGCCAGTCACTGTGAGGATCGGGTTATGACGGAGCGTATCGACGGGGTCGACTTCGCCGTCGACGAACACATCTGGGGGCATCGTCTTTACGACGAGCAACTTCCGCATTTGGCCGTCCTTGAGTTCTTGGGCGTGCTAGCGTCCAACGCCGATAAACCTCTGGCGGCTTCCGTTGACGAGAAAGTCCGCTACAAGCCCCAGCGGCAGATCCGCTTGCGCTCACTGTTGTTCAACAACCCCTATGTCGAGGCAATCCGCGCCCGTGCCGTCCCCGATGCGGACAAGTGGTCCGCATGGAGTGAGGCGTTCGTCGTCGACGCCACCGGGCTCGAAGGCGGCAACCTCGAATACCTGCGCGCCGCCTTCTCGTGCTTCGACGATTTCGCTAAGGCAATCGAGCTGCTGCGCTCGTCAGCGTTCGAGGTCCGAAGCAACAAGCGGTGGAGTTCGAAGTTTGTGTTCCCTTTCGGACCGGATGCCCTGTATGAAGATCTTCGCTTCGGGCCGAATGGCGTGTCGAACGACCGGCGCTTCTTCGCTCGCACGGGCGAGTTGCTTTACCTGATGCTTTGCCGTGCCAAGGGCGGGCCGGAGCTCGGTAAAGCACTGGTTTCGCGGCTGTTCGACCCCTCTGCTCCGATGAATCGCCTTGTTCGAGTCCTTCAAGGGCAGCCGCAAAGGGCGGAAACCGAACGCGACACCGGATACCTGCCGCCGGCCTCGCACCCGCGATTCGACCAATTGTGTGCCGACTGGACGGCAATCCTCTCACGCGACATGCCGATCTACGACGCCCTAGAGCACCTGATCGCCAGCGCGGGCCTAAATCTCTTGCTCTACTTCCTCGAACGAGGGAAGGAGCAGACTGGCGATACCGAATCAGTCGAAATCACTTGTGAGATCGTCTCGCGAGAGCGCACTAAGGTCCGTGCGCTTTCCGGCGAGTCCTACCAGGCTAACCAAGCCCTTTCGGTACGAGCGGTGCGCTCGGCAGTCGAAGGTGTACGCCTGATGCCTGAGTGGGCGGCGGCCTTGGCCTCCGAAGACCCGTCCGGCGAGTGCGGGAGCTTGATGCGCTCGCGGTTCCAGTGGCCCCCGGCGGCGCCGGAAGCCGAAGATCCAGACTTCTCACGGATGTCTGGCGACGAACTGGTCAAGCGGCTCGCGGAGAAAGCCGAGTCTAGACACGCGCAGCACGTCGGGAAGATTCACATGGCCTGGTCCCGGGCGATCGGTTTGAGCTCCCGGCGTCTGTCGAGGCGGACCCGCTACGCCCCGAACGACCGCCTTCTCAAAACGCTGGTCATTTCCGTGGTCGACGAACGCATGCAGTTCGACGAGTTCCTCCACGAGATTCGCTCCCGTTACGGGTTCGTCATTGGGGACGCCGAGGGGGCCCATCTGGTCAAGGCGAAGCTCGTCGACCAGGAGGCTCTAAGCGAGAACCGCGCGAACCTCGAGGCCCGCCTGGTCGGCCTCGGCTTGGTTCGCAGGCTTTCCGACTCGTGCTCATTCGTTGAAAACCCGTTCGTCAATAAAGGGGAAGCCGCATGATCGCCGACCGCATCGTTGGGCGCGTCGGAGCCTACATTCTCCAACGCAGGTTGGAAGATTCTCGCCAGAGTGACGGATCTCGATCCGAGTCGGCGTCCCTTTTCCGTCTCGACAAGCTGGCGCCTGCTCAGGTTGCGGCGATTGTCCGCGAGATACTTAAAACCCCCGAGTTGGCTTCGCGCGTCGAGGTGAAAATTCCCGCCACCTTGGTGGAAGGAGAGGGTCTTCCACCGGACGCGGTGACGGACCATAACGCAGGGGCGATTCGCCACATGGCAAGCGATCGTTACGAGGCCTTGCTAACCGCGAACGGAAACGAGCACAACCTTGCTGACACGCTCGGCCACGTCACGGCCCTGGGTGCGAAGGAGTTTCGTTCCTACGAGGATGCGTGGGTCGAGGCAACCTGTCACGTTGCGGGGATCGCTCCGACCCCGGACGATCGGGCGGTGTTCCGCGCCGCGATCAGGGGACTGATGTCCGCCGCCGAGCTTTCGCTCAACCAACTCGGGGAATTCTGCGCGTTGGCGAGCGAGGCGAGCAATGTCCGCGGTCTACCGATTCGGGAATCGATCGGCTGGGCTCTCCCCTGTGCGGGGTTGCCGAGGGACACTTCCCTATTTTCGAGCGCGAAAACCTACGGACAGGCCATTGGCCCTTGGCGCAAGGCCTTCGAGAAGCTCTACGCCAACCGCGCGCCGCTCTTGACGAAGATGCGTCCGAACGGGCAGCCGATCGATCCAGAGGAACTGGCCCAGCGTCTGGCAGACAACGCCGCAACGATTCCGGATCATGCACTCGTCACCCTGGAGGCTTTCGTCGCGGCGCAGCCAGGGGATCCGGTGACATTGGCCGAAGTCGCCAACCTCGAATGGGAAATGGACGGCATCCACCTGATCTTCGATAAACCTCGCCAGCGCCAGCAGGGTCTTGCGGACTCGACCTTGTGTTTCTTCGACAACGACTGCGACGATCAGGACATCCTCGCCCCAGTCTGGCGCAAACACCTCGAAGACTTGCGCGCGCGGGAGAAACGCTCCGAGTGGAACGACGAGGACGAGAGCTTTTTCGAATTACACCGCAGCCACATCGACAAGAGTCGGCAACTGAACGCGCGCTGGGAAAAGGTGGTTTTCGGAAAGCCCGTCGAATGCAACGACTTCCTCGAGGGCTTCTCGGGAGTAGCTCATCGGCTGGCGGTCGGAGCGGCGGAGCCTGCCGGAGAGCGGGTGCTGCGCTTCACCGTCACAAAAGGTCGAACCGAATGGCGTGAACGCTTCAGCGGCGATGTCGGGGCTTACTTCTCCTTGATGTATCGGGGCATCAAGGAATTGATGGGCTCGCGCGTCGAGTGGCGCGTAACGAGGATGGGCGCCGGAAACCTGCCGGACCCCTTGTTCGACCATCCCGCGTTCGTAGCCCGGGAAAAGGAAATTCGCGGGGGCAAGTTCAGGGGATGCTCATCACTTGCGAAGAACGCGGTGCAGATCAAGTTCGAGGTGGCACTGGTTGAGAAACATGCTTCCGGTGACACCGAGACCGTCCTTGACAAAACACAGCTCGTGTGGAGTTTCCAGCCCGAATCCATCGGCCTGTCCCTGCTTGACGACATGAAGCGTCTCCAGGAGAAGGGGTCGATCGGCAGCACGGCGGTTCCCCGCCGTCTTGTCAGCAAGAAGGGCGGCGTGCAAAGCGTCTCCTTGTTGGACACATCGACCTTCGAGGCGACGTTTTCGCGCGACGCCGGTTCTTTGGTGCCGCAGGCAAGCAAGTTGCGCAGCCTGCGCGCCGCGATCAAGCGTCGCATCGACGAGTTGGCGGGCGAGGGGCGGATCCTGCCCGAGCAGCGGACCGAAATCCGAGCGGCTTGGGACGCGTTCGAGACCGACTACGCCAAGGCCGTCGACGATTTCGTCAGCGTGGGTCTGCACGGAGAGGCTGTCCTGCGGCAGGCCGACTCTTTCGCCGCTTTGCTCCGTTCCCTGACGATCCATGCGCGGGGCGACGTTTGCCGTGCCCGCTTGGTCTCCGAGGTCCTGACCATCGGCACCGTTCGCGTGGCCGGCAATCAACCCTCGCTGATCATCCCACCGTGGCATCCCGAACGCATGAAGGCGTTGGCGGTGAAGACCCGCCGCGTCGCGGGCCTGGTCGCTCACATCCTGGCCGGCAAAAACGTCCTTTTCGGCGACCGCGGTATTTTCTTCCGCGAGTTCTCCGAGGAACTTGCCCACGCGTTCTATCCGGAGATCGCCGTCGCCTTCAAGGGCGGTGCTCCGGTGCTCGTCAGCGAAAGCAGTACGGTCAATGGATACAGCCTTTTCGAACGTCCCGTTCGATCGGCAGATGACGAACTCACCGACGCCGACCCGTCGCAGGCGTCGAAGCAGGCCCGCGACCTTCTCGAGCGCTACGTGGGGCTTCAGCCACACGAGGCGGCGAACCTCAGCGTCCTGCTCTACAACGCCGACGCGGCCGATTTACCCTTGGCAGTCGTTCGCGAACTCTCGGGCATGCAGCCCGATAACGATTTCCAGTGCAACGTCTCTGTGCGCCACCGCGACCCGGCGAAACTGCGCCGGGTGTATGCAGAGTTGGTCAGCAAGACTGGCGACGATCCGGACCTTCCGGTGGTCAGCGAAACATCCGCGAATTTCATGTCGCGGCTGCGCATTTCGGTCGCTCCGCCGTCGGCGACTCCGCCGGGGACAGGGGACGGATTCCGTCCCTTCGACGTGGCCTTCCTCCACGACGTTGTGTCGCGGACGGCAGCCGAGGAATGGATCCGTGTGGATTGGAGCAACGACCGGGCGACCTTGGAGCACGTGCCTTCGCGCTGGTCCTACCGGAGCGTCTCCGGCGAGCACGAGCTCAAATCGACCACGTTCCTGGCCTGTCCGCGCCAGACCGCCTCGGGCTGGGCCTATGTCGGGGCCGTCGCTTCCGTCGTCCGGCAGGCTGACGCTGCCCCGGGGGAACAATTCCTTCCCGCCAGGCGCATCTCGCTCCAAAACGAGGAGCTCAAGGCGACGCTCGACGACGCGCACGCTTTGGCCGAATGGGTTGCCACTTACGACGAGTTGCTCGACAAGCGCCAGTTGCAGGCGAACGGTGTCACCGTTGTGCGCTACCGCCGGGGCTCGACCAACGGACGCAACACAATCGTCAGTTCTACCTCGGAGTTGCGCCTGCTCGGCGTCCTCGGGAAAAGGCGCCTGGGCGAGCTAGGCTTGTCCCTATCCACCGACGAAGTCTCGGCTCTCGCAAACCGCATGAAGAAGGATGCTCTGTCAGTTTCCGGGGACATCGTCCTGCGTGCCGCCAAGCGCGGCGTCTCCACCGGGGAGATGATCGGGTTGGTTTTGAGCCGGCGGCTTCTTGAGGAGGAGTTTCGCAGCCTTGCAGGAAACGGAAAGCGCCCTTCGTTCAGCGTATTTTTCCTGCTGGATGACTACGCCGATTGGCTTGCTCAGAAGGAAAGCCGCATCGCCGACATCCTGGGCCTTTGCGTGGAGGAGGGTGAAGACGGTCCTACCCTGCATGTCGCGGTAATCGAATCCAAATACGTGGTTCCCGGCGGCGCTGCCGAGGCCAAACGTTCCTCGAAGGCTCAACTGATGGCGACCCTCTCGACCTTCCGCACCGCGCTGTTCGGCGACCCGGGGCGTTTGGATCGAGACGTTTGGCTTGCCCGCTTGGCCGATCTGCTCGTCGACGCCGACATCCCGCCGGGTTGCTCCGGGTTGCTTGAGCGGACGCGGGCGAACTTGCGCGACGGGAAAGCAAGAATTTCCTTACGCGGCTATTCGCACGTATTCGTCCATTCCACGGATCCGGCAGCCGGTCCGGCCTCTTCGGAGCAAATCCTCGTCGACGACACGGACGGAATCGAGGCGTGGCAGGAAGTGTTCGAACGTCCCGAGGTTCGGCTCCTTGCGACGGCCTATGCCAAGGGAACTGATTGCGGCCCGATCCGGGAAACACTTGGTTCAGGTCGGCCGTGGGAACAAGCCGCTCCGAAGTTCCCAGCCGCACGCGTAGTTTGGGGGGCTTTAGTCGAAATGCTTGAGCAGGCGGCCGAGCCGGCCGACGCGGTTGTGACGGCTGGAGACGTGGCGACGCCGCAGTTGGAATCGTTGGCGCCCCTCGTCGAACCCACGGTCGCGCCGTCAGAACCCATCGCTCCGGCAACGGCGAAACCAATCCAGTCCCCCTTGGACAGAACGCAACATTCGACGGCTCCCGACGGCGAATTGTCGTTCGCGGCCTTGGTTGCTTCAAAGACGGCTGCCCTGGGGGCCGCCGAGGACGAACGGCAGGCTTGGGCAGATGAGACGACCAAGAAGCTCAAAACAGCGCTCAATGGATACGGCCTCCAAGCGGCGGTTCTCGGCACCCGTCTTACCCCGAACGGCTGTCTTGTCAGGCTGGCGGGTTCTGATCGGCTCCGCGTAGAGGACGTCGAGGCCAAGCGCACCCAACTGCTGACCACGCACGCGATCAATCTTGTCACCGTCCAACCCAAGCCGGGCGAGATCGTCGTGACGATGGCGGGCAGCAAGAGACAATCCGTCTCCCTCTGGGAACTGTGGTCTCGTCGGTCGCTCAACCGCAACGCGGCCGGTATTAACACTTCTATTCTGCTCGGGGTCCAAGAGATCAACGGAGCTTTGCTGTATCTTAACCTCGGCTCCGAGTTCGCGGGACTGTCGTCCCACGATCCGCATTCCTTGGTGGCTGGTGCGACCGGCAGCGGCAAGTCCGTCTTGATTCAGGCGATGCTTCTGGACATCGCCGCGACCAACTCTCGCCACCTAACCCAAATGGTCCTGATCGACCCGAAGATGGGCGTCGATTACTCGGCCTTGGAGGATCTTCCCCACATGCGCGAGAAGATCGTCACGACCAAGGAACGCTCGCGCGAGATTCTAGAGGGGCTCGTCGAGGAGATGGAAGGGCGCTATCGGCTCTTCGCCGCCGCTCGGGCGCGGGATCTGCCGACCTACAACTCGAAGGTCAGCAAGGAAAGCCGCCTTCCGATGGTTTTCCTCATCCACGATGAGTTCGCGGACTGGATGTTCGACGACGAATACAAATCGGCGGTCGGGTCGGTGGTTCAGCGGTTGGGTGTGAAAGCCCGAGCCGCTGGCATTCATCTGATCTTCGCGGCGCAGCGGCCGGACAAGGATGTGATGCCGATGCAGTTGCGAGAGAACTTGGGGAACCGGTTGATTCTGAGAGTCGCTAGCGAGGCAACTTCGAAGATCGCCCTCGACCGACCGGGAGCGGAGTTGCTATTGGGTAAGGGCCATTTGGCCGCGAAACTCAACGGGGAACAGGGGCTGGTGTTCGCGCAGGCCCCATTCCTATGTGATGACGACATTGGGTTGGCAGTTGAGGCCATCCGGTCTGACAACGAGAAAAGGGCGACAGGTTAAGAACATGAAAAGCTGGAATTCGAGTCCGCATCCCATCTCGGACATCAGAGAATGGCAAAACTCCGGTCGCCTCGAAATCAGGCCGGACTTTCAGCGCAAGGAGGTATGGAGCGAAGCTGCAAAGATAATGTTGATGGACACCATTATTCGGGCGATTCCAATGCCGAAGATTTTCGTCTCATCTACCTTGAAAGACGATCAGGTATACCGAACGGTCATCGACGGGCAGCAACGCACCAGTGCTATTTTGTCTTTCCTAAGAGATGCATTTCCACTCGAAAAGCCCTACGTGGGAGAGTTTCGGGGACTATTTTTTTCTCAACTACCGACGGGCGTGAGAAATTCGTTTCTCCAATATCGAATCGATTTCAACGAAGCCATTGAGTTCTCTGACGAGGAGCTTCGCGAGACTTACTCGCGGCTCAACAAATACTCCGTAGCCTTGACTAAACAAGAGCTGCGGAGGGCGGATTTTCCGGGGGACTTCCTGCGATTATCGGAGAGTTTGGCTCTTCTCGACTTTTTTGAAACCAGCAAGATATTCACAGTGGCGAATAGGCGGCGCTCTGCTGATGTCGAGTTTGTTTCTGAATTGTTGGCAGGGTTGCTAGCCGGGCCACAAGATAAACGCGACACACTCGACTCGTTCTACCTGTCCTATTCGTCTTGGGATATTCAGCAGAAGGATGCGGCTAAGAATAGGTTTATGGGGGTGTTGGCGGACCTTGGCATGATTTTTTCCGACGATCTTGTAATCCATTCGACTCGATTCAGGCAGAAGGCCGATTTTTATTCCCTTACTCTTGCGGTTGATGAGCTAAGGAGATCAGGAGGAAGCATCGAAGGTCTTGATCTAGCGCCGCTAAGAGAAGATCTCAAAACTCTCGACCAATTGATTGCTCCGGAGTCAGAGTGCAAGGATTGCCGAGATTACGCGATCAAGTGCGTTTCACAGGCCAATTCGTATTCCAGTCGACGCTGGCGAATGGGTTTTCTGAAAAACGTTCTGGGGGGGACCTATTTGCGGCGACCGCCCTTAGGCGATGGTGCGGTCCTTTTCTACCGAATCTCGACCACTGATTTCGGTGGGGGAATGTGTCCCCCTCCTGAGCATGAGTGTTCCGAATGCGATGTTTCCATTGATCCGAAATTGGAAGAGATTATTGCTTGGCACAAGAACGCCTCCGTCTTCCAAATGAGCAACGCAACTCGGATTCATCGCGAGTGCGGGGAGACTTCGAAGTGGTGCTTCATCACGGGAGAGGATTCGGACAAAGACTTGACCTTCGACCAAGAGGAGTCGCCCGGGCCTGTTTGACCCAGAGTCAGGGCAGCAGGTCAGTTTATTTAACCCCGATCAGGGGCAGCAAAGTAGTCTGCTTTAGGGAAGCGCCAACATGTTTGTTGATATTCTCTTCCATAAAAAGAGGTTCCGTCTTCCTGAACGGATTGCAGGTGAGAACGGAAATCTCTACACGGTACAGGATCAGATTGCATCAGGGGGAAATGCCGTCGTCTGCGAATGTGCCGATGAATCGGACGGGGCGGAGTATGCTGTCAAGTTCTTGACCAATTCGAGTGGTGACAGCAGAGCGGAACGATTTGAGATCGAACGGAAGCTAATGGAGGACCTCTCCACTGTGCGACATAGCCACCTTATCGGTTATGTCACAAGCGGTTGCGTTAAAGCATCGTTTTTTGACAGTAAGCGTAACGAAAACAAAACGACTTTGCCTTTTGTGATCATGGAGCGAGCGAACTGCTCTCTGAGGGAGTTCGTGAAGAATGAGAGAACTCCCATCGAGTTTGAGATCTATGCGGCTCAATTTCGAGGCTTGGTTAGCGCCTTGGCGTTGCTTCACCAGCAGGCGATCCACCGGGACATCAAACCAGACAATATCCTTGTTGTTGGAGAGCGGTGGGTGATTAGCGATTTCGGATTGTGCTCACTTCTTGACGGTTGCGGAGGGCAGGATTTGACGCCCGGATGGCAGGTTCCTGGGCCGCGATTCTGGATGTCCCCAGAGGGCAACAACAAAGCAGTTGGTTTGCCGGAAGAGATCACTTGTGCATCCGATGTGTTTCAACTGGCCGCTGTCTTCTGGTGGGTCGTGAATCGTAGGCACCCGAGCGGAATCTTGGCGCGTGAAGACTGGATCGGTGCCGAATCCCTCTATGAACCGGTCTCGCGAGGATTACAGCACTCCTTGGGCCGTCGTTATTCCACGGCGGACGAATTCCGGCTTGCTGTGGTTCATGCAATAGGGTATTAGGTCGCAACTCCAAAAGGCAATTCCGCTTCGCCAGCCACTGACTTCACTTGTGGCAAATATTGCAGGAACCACCACCTTCATCCTCGCCGTATAGGTCGTCGATGTCGATGGTCGTTTCGACCGGGCGCAGCGGATTGACGGGTCTCTTGGCCTGTTCGCTGGCCTTGCGCTTTTCGAAGTCTGCGACGATCTGGGCGATTCGCTCGGGATTCTCCAGTTCACTCAACGGCTCGCCCTTGGTCCAAGTGAACGGGGATCCGTGCTCCAAGGCGTTCTTCTCGTAGCCTTTGGCCTCCTCGAAAGCTTCTGGGTGACGCTCGCGCAACTTTACCCATTCGATCTTCTGCTGGAAAAAGCAGAAGGTGCAGCCGCTGCGTGAACGCCACTCGTAGTATTTTGGAATACCGACCCCGGACGAGTCCAGGATGTCCATGACCCCCTTACGGTCGATGCCAGCCTCGCGGAACGGAAGGCTCACTTTGAGGTTCGGGTGCTTGGAACTGTATCCCTCCCGGTATTCCTCGTCGGCACGGATGGCCACATAGGTCGTGACTTTGTTGCCGACCACCAGCATCGGGCGGATCCATTGCTCGAAGGGGGCCAGCTTCAACTGCCGGGTGCACCAGCGGGTTTGCGGCGAGGGCAGGTAGTGGTTGTACTCGCGCAGCCAGAAGTCGAAATTACGACCGGGATTGAGCCTTGCGATGGGTTTCCCTAGAAAGCCTTCGAGCCGGCCAAGGAACTCGTAGACTTCGGGCAGTTCCTTCCCTGTGTCGGTGAAGAAGTAGTCGACGTCCAGTTCCGGTCGGGTCTGCCGGACGAACACAGCCAACGCGGCGCTGTCTTTGCCGCCGGAAATTCCCAAAACGTGCCGTTCAGCCATTGTGTTCCTCCCCGCCCTCCTGTGCTAAACGCACGCAGGCCCGACCCAACGCGGCCATAAGAACTTCCGTGCGCAACCCTTCCGAGCGCAATCTTGCGGCAAGCTCGTCTGCGAGGCTCTCGACTTCCTCGCGGTGCCGCTCTGGAACGTCGAATTCCCAAGAGAAGGTGCGCGCTTGGGCGCCGGCTCCAACGACAACCGCGAACGCCTCGCTGCGCGGTTTTCGACCCCGCACGGAAACCAGCGCTTCGCACTGGCGGAAGCGCAGCGAGAACCGGGCGATTTCCAGTAGGGCGGAGTCGATGTCCCGGTCATTCCAGTCACGGGGAGGCTTGTTCGCTGCAAGGCTCAGGATGCCTTCGACGCTCTCTTGGCTTCCGTCGTGCTTGGCCACACGAGCGGAGAACGCGTCCTGGCGTAGGTCCCCCGTGACTCCCGCGAGTGTTTCGGCGCGCTGCCGAAGTTTCCCGGAGTCCTCAGACCTGGCATCGAGGGCTTCAAGCATGGTCGACTCAATGCGCAGCAGCAGCGCCTCGTAAGCGCCCCACAGTTCCCCGACGGGGCCGCGCAAGGCTCGCACGTAATCGTCGCCGTCGGCCGTGCCGAGAACGGCGACCAGATCAACGAACAAGACTTTGTGCGGGTCGCTGGCTTTAAGCAGGGTGTCTCGCACCGACTTGGCTTCGGAGGAGAGTGTCGCGGTCCGCTGGGTCCATGCGGGCAGTCCGATAACAAGAGCGACCAGACTTCTTGCAGCCTCCAGCGGGTCGTCGGCCGCCGCCGCCGCGCCGATCGACGAGAGGATTTCGGCGATCCCGTTGAGGATCCGTTTTTTCTCGTCGTCGATGGTGATCCAGCGCAGCGAAAATCGCCTTTCGTCCTGCAAGTATTCGTCGATGTCTGCGTCCGTGATCCGGGGAATGAATATCCCGTCCTTGTAGGCCGCAACGTTACCCTTGTGGGCAAGCAAGAAGGCAGTAAAGACAACCGGCATCGCGCCTTTCTTCAGCCCAAGGGGAGGGGCGGCCCAGATTTCGTGGATGTCTACTGCGTCTACGCGGGTGCCAGAGTCCTTGAACAGCTGACGGGTTTTCGCCCATAGGGAAATGAACGCGTTCGTTCCGTTGCAGTCGGGAGGAAGGAAACGCCAGCTCCCGTCAGCGTCTTGGCGGTGGAGGCCCGTCCTTTGGAGAAGAGTCTCGTACAGCCCCCTTTCGGCGGGATAACCCTCGATGCCGAGATGCAGTTCGGCCTCGTGGTCGAGCATCCGGTAAAGCAGATCTCGCCGGGCCTTCACGCTGTTGCTCGAAAGGCTATTGCGGTTGACCAACTCGCTCCACAGGGCCGGTGCTTCGCAATAGACGGTGTCGGCAAGGAACGAGGCAATCGGGGAGAGCTTTGCTCCGGATTCCAGTTCGAGCTCTCCCGCAAACCAATGGGCATTGGCCAAGGCCGCGGCCAGGTGCTCCTCGAGGGTCGTCCTAACCTCGCTCGCCCGGGCAAAAACCTCACGACGGGCGACCGGGTCGCCTTGGAGTTCGTGCCGGGACTGTACCTCCTGTAGGGCTAGGAGTTCCGCTCCTTGGTCTTCGATGCGTCCATGGTTGTGCGGTATACCGATCACCACGGGCCAAGGACCGGAGCGGGAGTGGTCTGCGCAGAAGCGCTTGGCGGCCTTCTCGCTGACTCCGTGAGCGGGCAATGCGAGCAGGAACAGTCCGAACTCGCCGCCCTTCGGTTTGAAAGAGGCAGCAATCCGTTTGGCATCCTCTAGTCGACAGAGCGCCACGCTCATCCAGCGGAACGAGCCGGTCTCGTGGTAGTGCCGCTTGGCGATCACAGGGTAGAGATTCGACAGGTTAGTCAGCAGGTCGAAGTCCGTTCCGGGCATCGCCGCACGGGCTTTCGTGATAGCTTGCTCGATGTCGAAATCGCTCCCCTCGAATACCGACCAAGCCCCGGTGTGTTTCTTGAAGAGTGTCACCCGCCATTTAGCCAAGTCTTCGAGGGCCTCCGCGATTTTTCCTGCGGGATATCCCGTGAAGATTGATTCTAGGACTATCGGCTCCGCAGCCAAGCCCGACCCGTTCTTGAACAGGTCAAGGACCGCGATGGTCTTTATAAGGGCGACATGCAGCGGGTCGTCAGATTTCGCCTCCGCTCGTTCAACAGCCTCGACGGCCTGCGCCCAACGGTGTCCGTCGGTGGAGGCGAGAATCGCTTGTTCGAGGTTCGCTTTAAGGTAGTCGTAGTAGTTCGACGGCACATACCACGTCTCATCTCGCGTCGCGCTCGAATTCAGATAGGCCCTGAACCCGTGGGGTTCAGAGGAGGAAAGGAAGCCGAAGGTTGAGCGTTCGTTTTGCCCAAACTGCCGTTTGGAGATGGGGCCGAGTAGGGCGGCCATGACCGGGTGTAGCGGCCAGCAAAGCGCTAGGGAATGTGCGAATCTAGCGCCTACCGACGGCCGGCGGGCACGGATCGCCTCGGCGATCGTCGCGGCGGCGGCCATGGAACATACGGGCCGGGCATCGGTTTCCACGGCTCGACCGATTAGTTCCACGACCTCGTCACTACCCGCCACCAACGGAATGTCCGCGTATCGCCCCTGAATCTTCGCCCAGTCGTCGCGGGTGTCGATTCCGAGTCTTGCTGCGTATTGGCCGAACGACTGATGGAGGATGCCAATGACAACGACGGTCTCCTCCGCTCTAGCTGCTGCCTCGGCCAACTCCTGGAAGAAATAGATGTCGTCGCCGGAACCAAGGGCGGAAGCTTCGAGGAACTTTCCGAGTTCGTCGAGAATTAGCAGCGTTCCGTCAAACCCATCCTGTCCCGCTGCCGAGCACAGGTCAGCGATCACAGTAGTGGCCGAAGCCTTTCGGTTGTCGGTGCCTTGTCGGCGCGCCTTGCGCAGGGCCTTGGCGATGTCCTGCACCACGCTTCCGCGCTTGCCAACGACAGGAACGACTAGCCATCCGTTCTTCGCGGGGAAAGCTTTTTGGAACGACGGATGCGCGGTTGCGCTGAGTATTGCTCGGGCCTTCGAACGAAGTCCTAGTTCGGGGGACAGGGCGCTTGCGAGGGCCACCGCCAGGGAGGATTTTCCGCCACCGTACGGGCCCGTCCACGTGAATGCGCGTTGTCGGCTTTCGCGTAGTTGCTTGGACATGCTTTCGAGCGCGGTGGAAGCCGTCCCGTGGCAGATAAACCCGTCCAACGCATCCTCGCGACCAAGGTCCGTGTCGATCCGTATCGACCTTTGGTAATGCCTCGATATGCGGACGATTTCTGAGAGCTGCCTTTCCCGAGGATCAGTCATACGCTTTTCGAATCATGGTCGAGAGGAGTTCTTGCGACTCGAAATTCTTGCGGTGCACTTGGCGAAGGCCCGCCGTGTCGGTCCACGAAAGGATTCCGCCGGTAAGGTCGTCTAATGCGAACAAGCGCTCGGCGATCGAGTCTTCGTCGAGTTTGAACACGCGCCCGGGCGAGCCCTCGCCGTAGGCGACGGCTTCGAACGACATCGTCGTCACACCCCGAGCAGTCCGGTCCCAATGGTCGAGCAAAGCGTAGGCGAATAGTCCGTCTGGCAGTGTGGTCTTCTGGCCCCTGCGGAACGCAAAATGGCCTTTCCGTTCCTCGCCGATCAGACCGAGCTCCCCGAGCATTGGTTCGGCAAAATCCTCCGGCGACGCTCCGGTTGCTCGCGGGGCGTAGCTGCGCAGACAGGTTTCGATGTCGCGGGACAGTGTCAACGCTGAGAGTCTGCGCTTCTTGTCGATGCGCAACGCGTATTCGGCCAATGGTGTCTCGAGGTCGTCACGGGTGAAGGAGGGCGATAGGACATGGTTGAACAGCCAGAACCACGTGGTCGATCGGAAGCCACGGCCGGCAAGTTGCCAATGGGCGAACCAAGCGGTGGCCGGATTCTCTGAATATGGATCGCACCCATCATCGTTGAAGATTTCTCGAGCGATTTCCGTGACTTTGAAGGAGCCGTTCTCCTCGCGCATAACTTCGCACGCAAGCGCCCAATGCTTGATCGATGCGACCATATTCTTACCGACCCCGAACAGGGCAATCGCATCGGCGTTGGAGAACGTGGACTTTGGTATGGTCCAATCCGAATGGGCACAATCGAAGGCTTTCTTGAGCCACATCTGCCGCAGCGGAAAGGTTTCGTGGCCGGAGAAATGGCTCCCCGGCCCTTCTTGTTTTGCTATGTCTTTCATAAGCGGAATTCTACGCTTGGTCGCCCACTGGAGAAAGGCTCCAGTGGGCGGCCGGCACCCATCTTTGCCCAGCCGCTTTCTCGAGCTATTGGAGAAGCGTACGTCCTACACGGCTCCCCAGGACCGTGTAACCGCTTAACCGATGTTTAACAGACTAAGAAAAACCTATCGCTGAATCAATTGCTTGCGTGCTGCAAAAATATCGAGTGGCACTACAAGCCGGTAATTTCTGATTCAGCTGATCAGTTTTCTGGTTCCTCCGGGTGCGGCGCTGATGCCCAGCGCACGATAGATCGCCAGCAGATCCGGTTCGGCGACAGTGGCTTTGCGCACATGTAGCGATCGCCCGTCGCGCTGATTGAAGGTCGCAGTGACCCGGCGCTGCACCGAGAGGATGTCGCGCAGGGTCGCCCAGCTGTCAGTGATTCCCGCGGCCTTGAGTTTCACGCGCAGCAACTGAACGCACTGGTAGGCGAGCACGGTGATGAACAGATGTCCGTCCGAGCGCACTTCCTTGTGGTGGTAGATGGGTCGCAAGCCGAGCTCGCTTTTCAGACTGCGAAACACACTCTCTAGGTCGGTCAGCATCGTGTAGGTCCGCCAGAGCTTCTCTTCATCCCAGGCGAGTTCGTTGGTCCGCAGGCAATAGACGCCGGGATGCTTCGCCATCGTGCCGGGAACCGGCACCTTCTGCCAGGTGATCGCCGTCACCGTCTTGCCGGAATGATCGGTGACCAGATTGACCTGGTAGTGCTGGCTGGCGCCACGGCTCTTCTGCTTGAGTCGGCCGAGACGTTCCAACAGCTTGTCGTGGCCTTTTTCGCTCTTGGGCTTTTGCAGGCCATCGCTCATTTGCTGCAGGCCGGCCTCGAAACGCCCACCGGATAGCGCGAGCATCGCCTCTTCCTTGAATTGCCGGGTCGGTGAGTGGCAATACAGGCAAAGCTCCTGGCCACCCGGGCTCAGCTCCTTCTGCAGATGCAGCCACTCCTCGCCAGCGGTCTCGATGCTCACCGAGCGTGTGGCATCGAACTGCCGCATCCCCCCGCGACGCACGACCAGATAGCGATAGCCGTGCTCGACCAGCCAGGCGACGTTGGTCTCGGTGGCAACGCCGGCATCCATGACCACCAGCGCGCCCGCCGGCGTCCCCAGCCCAGCCAGCATGAACGCCAGCGTGCCGGGCTCGGAGACATTGCCAGCGAAGGTCTGTGAGCGCCGGACGAAGCCGCTGCCGTCGAGCACCAAACCGAGCGTCACCAACGGGCAGTCGCTGCGCTTCTCCTTCGAACGCCCTCGCCTGGCCTTGCGATTGAACTTGGCTTCGCCTTCGAAATAGGTGTTGCTCAGGTCGTACAGGGTGACCGTCTCCGGCAGATCAAAGAGCGTCCGGACCGTGCTGAACAAACGCGTCTCGATCACCTCCCGATGTTTCATCAGGACGTCCGAGGCGCGATACAGGCCCATGTGCGACATCGACAGGAAGTCGACGTCGATCAACTCGCCCAGGGCGCTGTGCTGCTGCAACCAGTTCCAGGTCGCCAACTCCGACCCCGGCTGGCTCATTCTGCCGATCAGGTTGCCCAGGATCGATGCCTGCACCACCCCATTGACGCCCAGTTCGTTCAGCGTCTCGATCAAACCCAGCTCGCTTGCCGCATGCAGACCGACGTGTTCGACGCCCACCGACCGGGGTTGCGTCATCTGCAGGGAGTCCACATCGACTTCCTGGAAGTCCGCAGGCGGGCGAGGTTCGCCGGCCGATCCGGCCGTACCCTCCGTCGCCGACAAAATCGTCGGTGCGCGGGCAACCAGCTGCGCATGGTAACGCTGCGCCGTGCGCTCGATCGATTCCGAACATTCCAAAGGCAGGATCACCGCCTGCGGATTGAGCAACTGCTCGAGGCGGCTGCACAGGATCGGCCAGTCTTCCTGCTTGATCGGAAAGTGGCGGCCGAGGTTCAACACCGTGATCTGACGGACCTTGCCACCGATGCGCTCGGTGCGCACCAGTCGGTAGCTTGCGCAGCTTCCACCCGCCTCCCGTCCCCGGCGCGCTGTTGATCCACCGCACCGATCCGCTGGTCAAATGCCTGGCCGACCATCTGCTCGAATGGCCGCCCGACAACCCGGCGGCAGACGGCGACGCCGCCAACGTTTCGCGCGCCGGCGCCATCTTCACGGTTGCCGCGCCCGCCGCACCGCCGTCCGCCTGCTGCGCCTGCGCCATCAGCTCACCATCACCCACCGCCAGCAGTCGCGCCTGCTCCTTTGCGAAGAAACGGTGACCGTCGTGCTGCCGGCCGTCGAGCCTGGCGGACTGCTCACCGGCAATGCCGTACGCGCCCTGCTGGAGGCCTAACCCGCACGCAACCGCTGCTGCTGCTGCGCGATCATCACCAGCAAGAATTGCTTGACCAGTTGCCGGGGCCGGCACCACCCTCGAAAACCTGGCCCGCCAGTGTGCCCGGACGAGGCCTGAGGACCACCGCATGCTCAAGGCTGCCCGTGCAGCGGCGAATACCGCGTCACTCCTGGTCTGCCGGTTGATGTGATGGGTGTCTTCGTACTGCTGCCGGCTTGATCAAATTATCGCCCAACCCTCTGTTTTATTGAACGATTTGTCTGCTACACGCAATAGCGTAAGAAATGTTACACAAAAGCCACGAATGCGATCGTTACCACCCAACGCTCTGTATTCATTGGAATTACTGGCAGCGGTTGAATTAGGCAGTTTTCATCATGCTTAATTTGACATCCTGGAGTTGCCCTTAACCGCTTGTGCTGTCAGCACTCGAAATCCCTCTGCAGGGAGTCCAGCGCCGCCTGAGCATCGATAACCCCTGGTGGAAAGCCGGTGCCGCTATCGACGGCGACGCGGTGGCCTGACCCCCCGGCGCGACTACGTGCCCCATTTTGCCCATCTGGTAGAGGAAACCGGAGTGCGGCGGTCGGTCGTGCACATCGGCCCGGGGAGGCAAGACCGTCATGCGCAGAAAGCCTGATCCGCGAGCGGGAAGACGAAGCTGGCGGCCCCTCGCGTTACCTCGCCATCGACATCCATGCCCTCAACGTCGAATTTCTCAGTGACCTGAACGTCGGCGCCTTTCCCGAAGCGGTCGCCAGCCCGGGCGTTAGCCGCGACATGGTGCGAACGGTCTTGCGCGACGAGCAGAAGCAAGGTCGAGTAGAGTGTCTCGGGCGAGGACCTGCCGCCGCGTGGAGGAAGAAAGGGTAATACCGCTTTCAAAGAGGTAATAATGGGGGTAACAAGTGAGACGAAGGCACTGGGCGGCTCGGGCTGCGGCGCGTCTCCGTCTGCTGAAGGTTCGTGGGTGCGGCATGCCTGCGGCTGGATGGGCGTTCCAGACGGTTGCAGACGCTGCCCGCTGTCGATGGGTCTCTATTTGCCGGAGTGAGGCACATGAATAGCTCGGATGAGTTCATTGAAGTGGATTTACATGCCGATGAAAAGAAGCTCATCCTGGAGCTTGCCGGTTTCTGGGTGACCGATGAAATGACACAGGCGGACCTCAAGAACGGCCGGAAGAAGTGGATCAGATTCAGACCGCATGTGGTTTCCGATGTCATCGGTGAGTTGTCGTATCACTATAACCGGTGCAGGAGTGCCAATAAATCACAACTGCTGGATGAGCTGATCAGCCATCTTGAAGTCACGCTTTTAGCCAGTCGGAGATAGTCACAGCGATGTTGCCATCGCTGCTTGCCCGCGAGATTCAAAACGGGCTGAAGCGCTGATCGCAGCCATCGTGCTTGCGGCCGACAAGCACCGAAGCCTGCCGCTTTCTGATGAAAAATGAAACCCGTGAATTCAGCCAATGCCGTACCCCCCGCCCAGTGCTTGCGGCGTGCGATGCGCTGCATAATGTGCGCTGAACGAAAGGAACCGTCATGCTGACCGGAATGCAGATTCAGAACTTCAAGGCGTGGAAAGACACGAAAGTGGTGCCGCTGGCGCCGTTGACCGTGATCTTCGGCACCAACAGTTCCGGCAAGTCCAGCCTCGGCCACCTTTTGCTGGCCCTGAAGCAGACGGTACAGCTGGCCGACCGCAAGCGCGCCTTGCACTTGGGAGACGAGAATTCTCTGATCGATCTTGGCACCTTCGCCGATTGCGTCCATGGGCACGATCTGGGCCAGAAGATCATGTTTTCCCTCCGCTGGCGGCTGCCGCAGGTAGTGACCGTCAAGAACCCGTTGAATTCGTCGGAGGTGTTCAAGGGCAGCGAACTGGAGTTGTCGTCGACGCTGCGCGCGGACAAGAGCGGCCAGCCGGAAACCGAGTCGTTTACCTATCGTCTGCTTCAGGGCGACGCCGAGTCACTGGCGGTGACGCACCGGCGCGGCGACAGGACTTCGCTTGATTGCAGGCCGCTGAAGCTGGTGATGGCAGTGGGCCGCAAGTGGCCGCTGGAGCCGCCGGAGAAGTTTTACCGCTTTGCGGATCGCACGCTCCTTCGTTATCAGAACGCCGACTTTCTGGCGGATTTTGCCCTGCAGGCCGAGGAAATGCTGGAGCGGATGTATTACCTCGGACCGCTGCGCCAGTCGGCACGGCGGGTCTACCAATGGTCGGGCGAGACCCCGCCGCATGTCGGAGCGCTGGGCGAACATACCATCGCCGCACTGCTGGCGGCGACCGAGCAGGGGCGAAAACTGAACCGCGGCCCCAACAAGAAGCTGCAGCCGTTTGACGTGTTCATCGCTGGCTGGTTGCGCGACCTGGGGGTGATCGACAGTTTCGAGGTTCACCCGGTGGCCGAGGGGCGAAAGGAATACGAGGTGCTGGTACGGACCCTTGCCAAATCCCCGGTGGTCAAGCTGACGGACGTCGGAGTGGGCGTCTCGCAAGTGCTGCCGGCACTGGTTCAGGCCTTCTATTCACCGCCCAATTCCGTGGTCTGGATGGAGCAACCGGAAATCCATCTGCATCCATCCGCCCAGGCCAATCTTGCGGATGCTTTCATCAGTGCGGTCCAGTCGAACGAAAACGGCAGCCCGCGCGGTACCCAGTTGATCATCGAGACGCACTCCGAGCATTTCCTCACGCGTCTTCAGCGGCGGGTGGCTGAGCGCAGGATCGAGGCGACCGATGTAGCGGTGTATTTCGTCAAGCGCGAGGGTGCGGGCGCGGAGCTGGAGGCCTTGCGTCTCAACCTCTTCGGCGAGATCGAAAACTGGCCGGAGAATTTCTTCGGCGACGAGATGGGCGATATCGCGGCGCGCACTCTTGAGGCGATCAAGCGTCAGGCCGCAGGGGAGAAGGCATGACGCCGGTGGTGAAGGCGTTGTGATTCGGCACGAGGACGAGTGCTGGCTGTTGGAGCGCGCCAAGCTGGTGCGGGCGGACTTCACGCAGCAGATTGCAGGGCACTGGCGTAAGCGGTCTCTGGAGTGGAATCGCTTGAACGACGCTGCGGTTCATGGCTGACCCGGGGGAAATCTCTGCGAACGCCGCTGGGTCTTCGGCCGGTCGGTGCGTTGGATGGATGAGGGGTTCTGGATGCAAAGCGAAGATGACAGCCTGATCCGCGAAATGGTCGATACGATCGTTCGTGAAGCCAATCCCGACATCGTGATCCTTTTCGGTTCGCGGGCACGCGGTGACGCCAGGCCGGACTCCGACGTCGATCTCCTGATCGTCGAGCCTGAGCCTTTCAGTCCAAAGCGCAGTCGCCTCCAGGAGGCTGCGCGCTTGTACCTGGCCCTGCGCAGGCTGGCGAGGCCCAAGGATTTGCTCCTGTATAGTCGCGATGAATTCGAGCGACGCAAGGATTCTGGGCACCCTATCGTCGGCGGCGCTCTCCCGGAAGGACAGGTCTTGCATCAGTGGGCCTGATCATGCGCGGAAATAGCGCTGGGTTAAGGCGAATTCCATGGATTGCCATCCCAAACCGTCCAGGAGTTCCGTCATTCCCGCGCAAGCGGGAATCCAGTCCAGGCTCTGTCCTACATCGGGCCGAACGGTGGATCCCCGCTTTCGCGGGGATGACGGCTGTCGTTTATCGGTACCTCTATCTCTGGAAATCGCCTAAGCAGGCCCTGGCGCAAGACTCGGAGCCACGGAAATCAGTTCATGCTCGCCCGCAGCTCGACCAGCGCTTGGTCGAAGGCGTCAACCCGGATCAGGCCGAGGCGTGGATACTCGATGTCGATGATGATGTTAACCGCCAGCGCCATGGTTGCGGCGAAGCCGATCATGTGAATCCAGCTGCGCTTCTTGCCTCCGGCCATGCCGTAGCCGGCGAGCAGCGCGGCGACCAGTGCCAGTCCGAAGAGCAGGACGAAGATGACCAGCGGCGGGTGGACCTGTGCGGCCATGGTGCGGGTGGTGGTGATGTCGATCATCTGGTTGAGCGCCGGCAGCAGCAGCATGTTGGCTGCCGGCGGCGCCTCGCTCATCCGGCCGGCTGCCACTGCCTGTCTCCAGATCTCGCCCTGCAGTTGGTTCGAACGGACCAGCTCTACCCTGGCGGCTTCGATGTCGGGCAGCTTGCGATAGACCTCGAGCCGGGAATCGACGTAGCGCCGGAAGAGATCGCGCAGCGCCGGCTGCGCGCTGGCGGGCAACAGGTCGAGCCGCAGGTAGGCGGTGCCGATGTCGTTGGTTTCCTGGACAATCAGGTTCCGCCGTTCGTCAAACCGCGTCGCTGCGCCCGAGAAAGTGAAGGCGATCAGCAGGCCGAGCAGGGCGAACACCGCCCCGTCGACCGCTCCGGTCCCGGCCTGCGCCCCTTCGGGATCGTTGGCCATCCGGCGAACGCCGATCCGTCGGCCGAGTTCGAGCAGCAGCACCATGCCGACGAACAAGACGAGGGTGAGCAGCAAAGTGAAGGCGGTGTAGTTCATGGGAACTCTCCTGGCTGATGATTGCTGGCCATTGTCGTGGCAAGACGGTACCTGGAGCAAGCTGCTGCAGCAGATCTGGAAGGCAGACAAAGGGAAAGGGGGCTCGGTTGTCCGCGCCTTTTAAAGGATTTCCCTGGGGTTTCCAAAGGTTCTGCGCTCGCGAGACGGCGATCGTCTCAATCGCATAGCCTGCCACGGCGCTCCGAGGTACGCTGAGCAACAAAGCCGCGCCGCGCCCGTGAGCTTGAACGTTGGACACCCTTCACCAATGGCGAATGGCCCGGGAGGAACTTGGATCGCAAGGGACTTCTTATCTCACGCTTATGCTGACCAGGAATTGGCGCGTGAAATGCACATCCGCCTGCGCGATGCGGGCCACAGGTCTCAATACCGGTCGCTGCCCGTGCTTGCCTTGTTCTTGGTGTCGCTTTGATAATTTCTCTACGCGCTTGATTTAATGGGGCGATGTACGGGATTCGAACCCGTGACCACTGGAATCACAATCCAGTGCTCTACCAACTGAGCTAACACCGCCGCTAATCTGGCGCGCCCGGCGAGACTCGAACTCACGACCCCCGGCTTAGAAGGCCGGTGCTCTATCCGGTTGAGCTACGGGCGCAAGTACGACACGTCCTGGCAACTGCTTCCCGCCGGTACCGCATCTTGAAGCTCTTGCAACTGATACCTGTCGAACTGGTCGGGGCGGTGGGATTCGAACTCACGACCCTCTGCTCCCAAAGCAGATGCGCTACCAGGCTGCGCTACGCCCCGAGAAAGGGCGCATTCTACAATCTGGCATCCTCATGGTCAATGACAGTCGACTCGATTCAGGAATAGGGGGCACGACGTCGGTTGCTGGCTGATCGCTTGCCGTCCGGCTTGAAGCAAGACTTGACCATGGCCTGGGCAGGCGGCATCCTGCTGACTTGCGGCAGGCATCGCGATGTCGTTGGCGCGTAGAACGGGTGCGAATGGTGGCTTGATCAATCGATTGGTAAGGAGAACGAGATGCCCAATGATCCGAGGACTGGAGAACGATCAGCGGCGGCAGATGCCGCTACCGCGTTGCGCTATTGCTGTCAGCCGATACAGCCGCCGCGGCAGTTCGAGGCGGCTGTCGATCCGCAACGCGTGCGTGCCATCGTTGCTGGCGGCAAGAAATGGGTCAACGGCACGCAATTGAGTTTCCATTGTTACCAGGCGGGCGATGCCGTCGTCAGCGCGTGGTGGGGCAGCGCGACCGATATCGCGGAAGTTCGACAGGCGTTTCAGGCGTGGTTCAATCTCGGGATAGGGATCAGCTTCAAGGAGGTGGCCCGTCCCGAAGAAGCGGTGATCCGCATCGCTTTCGACCAGGCAGGTGGATCGTGGTCTTACGTCGGGCGGGACAATCTGACCATCCGTGACTCGCGGCAACGGACGATGAACTTTGGCTGGGCGCTAAATACCCCCTACGGACGCGATACCGCGATGCACGAAATCGGTCACGCCCTGGGACTGGAGCATGAACACCAGAACCCGTACGCCGGCATCACCTGGGATAGCGACGCGGTCCGCCGCTACTTCCAGGGTCCGCCAAACAACTGGGATGCCAAGTACATCGAGTGGAACGTGCTGAGAAAGATCCACCCGGCGGAAGTCAAGGGCAGCACCTGGGATCCCGACTCGGTCATGGAGTATGCCTTCGGCCCGGGTCTGATCATCGAACCTGCCGCCTATCGCAGCGGCCTGAAACCGAAGGGTGGGCTGTCGGCAGCGGACAAGGAATGGATAGCGCGGACCTACCCGGGGACGCCAGCGCAGCCGCAGATCCCGTCGCTCGAAGTCGGTGTGGCGCAGAAGCTGGCGATCAAGGCTGGTGAGACCAGAGTCTTCCGCTTCTCGCCAAAAGAGACCCGGACCTACCTCCTCGCGACCTCGGGCTACTCGGATACGGTGATGGTGCTCTTCGCGGTCACGCCATCGGGCAACGTTCAGATCGCGGCCGACGACGACAGCGGTACCGATGCCAACGCCAGCATCCAGGCGCCCTTGAGCAGCGGACGCGATTACCAGATCGGCGTTCGCCTGTACTACGCAGGAGCGGCCTCGGAAACGACTCTCATGGTTCGCTGAAGCGCGGCAACAGTGCGGGGATCCGTTTGACCACCGTCAACCGGGCGAAGCCACCCGTCGAGCCGCCCGATCGTCGAGCGTGCCGTTTCCTTGATCGGGTGGCTTCGTGGCCTGCTGAAGCCGGTTGAGTCGCGCCTGGACACCACCGAAGCAATCGCCCACCTCGCCGCTGACCAGCTCACGTTCCAGCAACTGGCGCAGTTCCCGTACAGCCTCCCGGGCATTGGTCTCCCAGAGTCGGCTGGCGGGCAGCGAATCACGGCCGTTGCCGCGGCGTCACCCGCAGAACGACCAGCGCCGCGAGACCGGCCAGCAGCCCCCAGAAGGCGGAGCCAATGCCGGCCAGAGCGATGCCTGAGGCGGTGACCAGGAAAGTCAGCAAGGCGGGTTCACGTTCGGCTTCCTGGCCAAGGGCAGCAGCGAGACCACTACCGATCGTGCCGAGCAGGGCGAAGCCGGCGATTGCCAGGACCAGTTCCTTCGGAAAGGCCAGGAAGAGGGCGCCGACCGTGGCGCCGAAAAGTCCAATCAACACATAGAGAATGCCGGCGGCGATGGCGGCAACGTAACGCCTTCCGGGGTTCTCGTGAGCTTCACGACCCATGCAGATCGCCGCGGTGATTGCTGCGAGGTTCAAGGCAAAGCCCCCGAAGGGAGCGAGCAGCAGGTTGGCGGCACCGGTCCAGCCGATCAGCGGCGAGATCGGGACCTGGTAGCCGGAGGCACGGATGACGGCGACGCCCGGAATGTTCTGTGACGCCATGGTGACCACATACAGCGGTAGCGCGATGCCGATCAGCGCTCGCCACGAGAATTCCGGCGTCGTGTATACCGGCCTTGCCAGTTCCAGTCGCAGCCCATGGACGTGGAGCAGCCCCTGCGTGGCGGCGATGCCGACGCCGAGCAGCAGCGTCAGGACGATGGCGTAGCGTGGCAGCAGCCGGCGGCAGATGAGGTAGGCGCAGAACATCGGAAAGACGAGCACGAACTGGCTCTTCATGGCGATGAAGGCGTCGAGACCGAAACGCAGCAGGACGCCGGCCAGCATACCGGAGGCGATCGAGATCGGGACGCGGCCGATCATCCGCTCGAACCAGCCGCTGAATCCCGAAATCGTGATCAGCGCCGCCGAAACCAGAAAGGCGCCGATTGCCTCGGGCATTGAGACGCCCGCTGCGCTGGTGATCAACATGGCTGCGCCAGGGGTGGACCAGGCAGTCAGCACCGGCACGCGGAAGCGAAGCGAGAGGGCGATGCTGGTCAAACCCATTCCCAGACCGAGGGCGCACATCCAGGAGGCAATCTCGGCGGGCGTCGCCTGCAGTGCCTGTGCGGCCTGGAAAACGATCACCGCCGAACTGGTGAAGCCGACGAGGACGGCAACGAAGCCGGCGATCAGGGCTGAGATCGAAAGATCTTCAATCAGGCGCATCGTCTTCCTCGCCGGAAGGCTAGGCGGGGGCGCTGTCGGCAGTGGCGCACGGCCTCAGATCCGACCGGCTCGGCGCAGCGCCTCGCGAATCTGCGGCAGGGCCGCCTGGGCAGCCTTTTCTCCCTCGAGGATCGAGTCATGGCGCGCCTGGAAATCGGTCGAACCGACGCTGCCCACCTGCGGGCGGATGACCACGTCGGCTTCCTTGAGCTCATAGCGGCCGAGGCTCTGGCCCATGATCGTAAAGGTCTGCATCAGAATATCGAAGGTACTGCGCACCGGTTGGTTGCCGGGACGCGCCGAGATATCGACGGCAATGACGACGTCGCTGCCCATCTGGCGGGCCGCGCGCACCGGAATCAGGCTGGAGAGGCCGCCATCGACATATTCCCGCCCGCTCACCTTGACCGGCTGGAAGACCCCCGGCACGGTTGCCGAAGCGCGTACCGCGATGCCGGTATTGCCGGTGCGAAAGACGATGCTGTCGCCGCTGTGGAGATCGGTGGCCACCGCCCCGAAGGGCTTCTTCAGCGCTTCCAACGGACGTTGGCCAACGGCTTCGTTGACGAACTGTTGCAGCGACTCGCCCTTGAGCACGCCGCGATCCGGCAGTGACCAGTCGCTGATCTTCTTTTCGTCGAGCCGGTGCGCCAGCTTCTGCAGTTCAAAGCCGTTGTGGCCGGCGGCGTAAAGCGCGCCGACTACCGCGCCGGCGCTGGTGCCGACGATGATGTCGGGGAAGATGCCCTGGCTTTCCAGTGTCTTGATGACCCCGACGTGAGCAAAGCCGCGCGCTGCACCCCCACCCAGTGCCAGTCCCAGCTTGACCGGCTTGATAGCCGTTGGCGGTGGCGGTGGTGCCGACGCGCAGCTGCTGAGGACAAGAGCGGCGAGGGCGGCCATGAGCAGCAGATGGGGCATGAAGCTTCCTTTCCTGGTTGCAGGTTCCTGTTTCAAGGGTGGGCTGATTGATCGTTGCCGGCGAGCGGCAGCCATTCGAGGATTGCTGCCGCAATGTCCACTGGACTTCGCGGACCCGCAATGGTACGACTTTGGTTCGACGGAGGCCAACTCTCGCGACTGCCACGGTGGTCTTGCCCACTCAAGGCGATCGCTTCGCGACGGGCAGGCGCGTTCTTCTCCCGACCGTCCCTGAAAGAGCCGACGGGTTGGCGCTTGCTGCCCATGCCTGCGGTTGGCCTGCTCGGCCACTATCTCGCCCATGGGTTGTGCGCTTCGCCAAGGGAAATTCAGGCGCGCGTGCGCAGTTGCGCACAATCCTATAGACTCGCCGCTGGCGTGGATCATCGAGTACGGATTCACGATTTCTCATCGAAGGCAGGACAGGAAAATCGCGGGGGTGTTGACATGAACGGTAAACCGAAATCTGAAAGTGAGCAGCCGGTGCAAGAGGATCCCGGGCTTCTGGTAGGGCGCGAAGACCGGCGCACCGGACTCAGCGCGGACGCGCTGAAGCGCGCCCTGCTCGACAAGCTGGTCTATGTGCAGGCCCGTTTTCCAGCCGTGGCAACGCGGCGCGACTGCTTCCACGCCCTGGCGCAGGCAGTGCGCGACCGCCTGCTGCAACGCTGGGTGCAGACCGCCCGGACGTATCGGGAGCAGGGCAGCCGGACCGTCTGCTACCTGTCCGCCGAATTCCTGATCGGTCCACAGCTCGGCAATAACCTGATCAACCTTGGCATTTACGAGAACGCCCGGCAGGCCCTGAGCGAACTCGGACTCGACCTAGACATCCTGCTTGATCAGGAAGAGGAACCTGGGCTTGGCAACGGCGGTCTCGGACGCCTGGCGGCGTGTTACCTCGACTCCCTGGCAACCCTCGAAATTCCTGCCATCGGTTACGGCATCCGCTACGAGTTCGGCATCTTCACCCAGGCAATTCGTGACGGCCAGCAGGTAGAACTGACCGACAAGTGGTTGCGTGCCGGAAGCCCCTGGCTGATCCATCGTCCCAACATTGCGTTCGATATCAAGCTTGGCGGCTATACCGAGTACCAGTACGATGCCAGCGCCAATCGCCGCCTGCGGGTCCAGTGGGTCCCGGGAAAGCTTGTGCGGGGTACCGCCTGGGACATGCCCGTGCTCGGCTACGGGGTGAACACGCCCAACCGGCTCAGGCTGTGGAGTGCCGAGGCGCCGGAGTCGTTTGATTTTGCGGCTTTCAATGCCGGCAATTACGATCAGGCGGTTGATGCGCAGATCTCCTCCGAAACCATCACCAAGGTCTTGTATCCGAACGATGAAACGGAAGCTGGCCAGATGCTGCGACTCGAACAACAGTATTTCTTCGTTTCCTGCTCGCTGCAGGACATGATCCGCCTGCAGTTACAGCGCGAAAAGAATCTCGACTACTTCGACGAGAAGTTCGTCGTCCAGCTCAACGACACGCATCCGTCGATTGCGGTGGCCGAGCTGATGCGCCTGCTGGTTGACGAGTACGGCATGGAATGGGGTCAGGCGTGGTCGATCACCCGCAAGACCTTCGCCTATACCAACCACACGTTGCTGCCCGAAGCGCTCGAGAAATGGCGACTGGACTTGTTCAAGCGCGTGCTGCCGCGGCATTTCGAGATCATTTGTGAGATCAACGAGCGTTTCCTCGACGACGTGCGAATTCACTTCCCTGGCGATGACGCCAGGCTGCGGCGGATGTCGCTGATCGACGAGGACGGACCACGCTACGTGCGCATGGCGCATCTGGCGGTCGCCGGCAGCTTCGCCGTCAATGGCGTGGCAGGACTGCACACCGAACTGCTCAAGTCCGACGTGCTCAAGGACTTCTACGAGATGTGGCCGGAGAAGTTCAGCAACAAGACCAATGGCGTGACGCCACGCCGCTTCGTCCTCCTTGCGAATCCGGCGATGTCGACGCTGATCGACGAAACCATTGGCGGCGGCTGGCCTAAAGACATGCGACGACTGCGCGATCTCGAACCGTTTGCCGACGACCCAGGCTTCCGCGAGGCCTGGCGTGCGGTCAAGATGCGCAACAAGCACAGGCTGGTCAGCGAGATCAAACGCTTCGCCTTCGTGGACGCCGATCCGGCGACGATGTTCGACGTCCAGGTCAAACGCATGCACGAGTACAAGCGACAGCACTTGAACCTGCTGCACGTGGTCTCCCTGTACAAGCGCCTCAAGGACAATCCGAACCTCGCAGTCGCCCCGCGCACCGTGATCTTCGGCGGCAAGGCCGCGCCTGGCTACTACATGGCCAAGCTGATTATCCGGCTGATCAACGCCGTCGCCGATGTGATCAGCCGCGACCCGGTGATGCGCGGCAAGCTGCAGGTCATTTTCTACCCGAACTACAACGTCAAGAACGCGCAATGGATTTTCCCCGCTGCTGACCTCTCGGAGCAGATATCACTGGCCGGCAAGGAAGCATCCGGGACTGGCAACATGAAGTTCCAGATGAACGGTGCGCTGACCATCGGCACGCTCGACGGTGCCAATGTCGAAATGCGCGATGAAGTCGGCGACGAGAACTTCTTCCTGTTCGGAATGACCACGCCGGAGGTTCAGGCTCTTCGACGCTCAGGCTACCGGCCACGGGCGTACTACGACGCCAACCCGCACTTGCGGGAAGTCATCGACCTGATCGCCAGCGGCTTCTTCTCCAAGGGCGACCGTGAGGTTTTCCGGCCTCTGGTGGATCACCTGCTCAATCACGACGAGTACATGTTGCTTGCCGACTTCCAGTCGTATATTGACTGCCAGGAAAAGGTCTCGCAGGCCTACCTGGATCCCGACCATTGGTCTCGGATGTCGATTCTCAACGTCGCACGTTCCGGGTTCTTCTCTTCCGATCGGGCCATCTGCGAGTACTGCAATGAGATATGGAAGGTAAAGCCGGTACGTATTAAGCTGACGGAGCTCTCGGGCGAGGACATGACGTTCAAACGCGCGGTAGCGGGCGCAGACTGAAGCAGGACCGGCGAGTTTCCTTCTACCTCGGCCGGGTGCGGGGACCGGCGTGCAGCGCCGCCGGCTTTCTGTGGGCAGCACCTGCGGCAAACCGGCAGCCCGAGGGCTGCCGGTTTGCCGTCTACCAGCGGCGGATCTTGATGATGTGCGCCATCTTGGTGCTCGGACTCAGTTCCACGTAGGCAGTCGGACCGCGCCAACGGTAGCGCTCGTCGGAGAGCAGGTCGTGTGCCTGGTATTGCTCGTCCTCGTCGATGCCGAAGGCGCCGACCGGAATGTGCAGCATCGAGTAGTGCTTGTGGAAGGGATCGAGGTTCACGACGCAGACGATGATGTCCGACCGATCCTCGTTCATCTTGGCGTAAGCAAGAATGTTGGGATTCTCGGTTGCCAGGAACAGCACGTTGTTGTAGGTCTGCAGCGCAGGCGACTCGCGGCGAATCTGGTTGATCCGGGTGATGACGTCGACGATGTTGCCCGGTGCCTTCCAGTCGCGAACCTTGATCTCGTACTTTTCGGAGTCCAGGTACTCTTCCTTGCCCGGGATGGCCTCGTTTTCGCACAACTCGTAGCCGCTGTAGATGCCGTAGACGCTGGACAGCGTAGCGGCCAGAACGGCGCGCATGATGAAGGCTGGCCGGCCGCCGAATTGCAGGATCGGCGGCAGGATGTCCGGGGTGTTGGCGAAAAAGTTGCCGGTGAAGTACTCCTTCATCTCGCCACTGGTCAGCTCATTGACGTACTCGCTCAGGTCATGCTTGTGATTGCGCCAGGTGAAGTAGGTGTAGGACTGGGCGAATCCGACTTTCGCCAGCAGGCGCATCATTTTTGGCTTGGTGAAGGCTTCGGCGAGGAAGATGACCTCAGGGTGCTGTCGGTGCACCTCGCCGATCACCCATTCCCAGAACGGCACCGGCTTGGTGTGTGGGTTGTCGACGCGGAAGGTGGTGACGCCCTTGTCGACCCAGAACAGGAAAATCTTCAGCATTTCCTGCCACAGCCCGGCGCGGTCGCTGGTCCCGAAATTGAGCGGGTAGACATCCTGGTACTTCTTCGGCGGGTTTTCGGCGTACTTGATCGAGCCGTCCGGGCGATGGAAAAACCAGTCCGGATGCTCCGCCACGTAGGGGTGATCCGGTGAGCAGTTCATCACGTAATCGAGAGCAATCTCGATTCCCAGTTCACGACAGGCGGCGACAAACTGATCCCAGTCGCTCCAGGTACCAAGCTGCGGTTCGAGCGCCATGTGGCCACCATGCTCGTTGCCTATCGCCCATGGACTGCCGACGTCGCCGGGTACAGCAACCAGGCTGTTGTTCTTGCCCTTGCGGAAGCTGTGGCCGATCGGGTGAATTGGCGGCAGATAGACGACATCGAAGCCCATCGCCTTGATCTGGGGCAGGCGACGAATGCTGTCCTGCAGCGTGCCATGCCGGTACGGCATGGTGCCTTGCGAACGCGGAAAGAATTCGTACCAGGCGGCAAAGCGGGTCACTGGCCGATTGACCATGATGGTCAGCGCCGGCGCCAGTTCGTAACCTTCGCTGCGGTCGGGACAACCCGCCATCAGGCTGCGCATCACGGCGCCAGTCCCGAGATCGATGGCGCCCTGCTGCTCGCCGACTGCCAGCGCGCTTTCCATCGCGTTGATCAGGCCGGTGATGCGGGTTCGCTCCGGGCCCGGCGCCAAAGCCGCAGACGTCTTCAGGATCACCAGTCCCTCGAGGAGCTCGCTGTTGAGGTTTGCCCCCGGCACGTTCTTCTTGGTGATCTCGTCGGCCCATGACAGGTACCGTTCGGCATAGGCTTCGATGGTGTACTCCCAACGACCGATGGCGTTGACGGTGAACTCGCCGTACCAGCGGTCGTTGTCGCCCTGGGTCATGGGGCTTTCGTGCCACCTCTTCTCGCCAACCCTGCGCACCTTGAGCACGGCCGCCAGCTTGTCGTGGCCTTCCTTGTAAATGTCGGCGGTGACGGCGACCTTCTCGCCAACCACGCGCTTGATGGGGAAGCGGCCGCCGTCCACTTGCGGCTCAACCGCTTCGATGATCACACGGGGGTAGTTTTGGGGAACCATGATGTTCTTCCTCATTTCACCAGCGAGTCGTAAAGTCTCTTGGTTTGCTGCGCGATGCTCGACCAACTGAAGACGTCTCTTGCGCGCTGTTGGCCGGCGGCGGCCATTGCCTCGGCAAGTTCGGGGTTGTCGAGAACCTTGTTGATGGCTGTCGCCAGGTCGCGCGAGAAGGCGTCTGGGTTGACCGGTTCGAAGGGGGCGACGTGCAACTGCTCAAGCGGTACCAGATAGCCAGTCACGCCGTCGATGACGACCTCCTTGATACCACCGACCGCACTTGCCACGACGGCCGTGCGGCAGGCCATGGCCTCGAGGTTGATGATCCCGAAGGGTTCGTAGATCGATGGGCAGCAGAAGACCGTGGCGTGCGAATAGAGCTCGATCGCCTCTTCCTTGGTCACCATCTCCTGGATCCAGATCACGTTCCGGCAGCCCTCCTGTCGAACATGCTTGACTGCGGCTTCCATCTCGACCAGGACCTCCCTGGTGTCGGGAGCACCGGCGCAGAGCACGACCTGTGCGTCGGGATTGATGTACTTGACCGCGTTGACCAGGTGGACGATGCCTTTCTGACGGGTGATGCGGCCGACAAAGAGGACAATGGGTTTGAGCGGGTCAACGCCGAATTTTTCGAGCGCAGTCGTCTCTTCCGTTGGATGGTACTGGTCGACGTTGATGCCGTTGTAGATCACCGTGATCTTGGCCGGGTCGATGTCGAAATGCTCAAGAATGTCGTTCTTCGTGCCCTGCGAAACGGCAATCACCGCGTCGGCCATGCCGAGCGAGGTGCGCTCGATCCACGATGACATGTCGTAACCGCAGCCGAGTTGCTCGCGCTTCCACGGACGCAGGGGTTCGAGCGAATGTACCGTGTGCACCAGCGGGATGCCGTAGAGCGTTTTGGCGAGGATGCCACCAAGGTGCGCGTACCAGGTGTGCACGTGCACCAGATCGGCGTCCACCTGCTCACTCAGGGTCTCGAGGTTGGTCTCGAAGGTGTCCAGCGCGCCACTGAGCTTCTTGTCGACGTGGGCGAAACTGCCCTTGCCGAACGGGAAGCCCTTGACCCGCACCCCGTCTGTTACGGTGTCCTGATCGCCAAAGGAACGGACTTCGACATGCATCAGTTTGGCCAGTTCGCCAGACAGATACTCGACGTGAACACCGGCTCCGCCGTAGACATACGGAGGATATTCTCGCGTCAGTAGCAGTACTTTCATCGCGGCACTTTCTATGCTGTGGTTGTGAGGTGAACGCGCGGTCGGCGCGTCGTTTGTATTCCTTGCCATTGTATCGGGAAAGCCGTTTGGCGACCACGGCATTAGGCGTGGCGAGCAGTTTTGTTGCGACGCACAACGCCCGCCGCTGTCAGTTGGCCGTGCCTGAATAGTTGGCAAGCCGCACTATCGACGGGCGACGTCGGCGATCAGGACGGGTAGAATACCCGGCATGAATCTGCTCGCCATCGACACGTCAACGGAGCTTGGCTCGATTGCCATCTGGCGCGACGGCGATCTGCTCACGCGCCGATGCCCGCCTGGCATTGCTCATTCGGAAACGCTGCTGCCGCTGATCAGCGCCACGCTGCGCGAGGCCGGCCTGCGCTTCGCCGATCTCGACGGGCTGGCTTTCGCTGCCGGCCCCGGCTCGTTTACCGGCCTGCGCGTTGCCTGCGGTGTCGCGCAAGGTCTGGCGTTCGCCCACCAGCTGCCGCTTGTCCCGGTTGGTACGCTCGATGCGATGGCCTTGGCCAGCGGTGGCGAACAGGTGATCGTCTTGCTTGATGCGCGTATGGGCGAGGTCTATCACGGCCGGTTCTCCGCTGCCATACCGCTTGCCCCCGTAATCGTTTGCTCGCCGACGGTGTTGCCGGTTCCCGACTCGACTGGCTGGCTGGCCTGCGGTAACGGGCTGATTGCCTATCCCGTTCTGCGGCAGCGATTATCGACCTGTGTACAGCAGTGGCAGCCCGAGCTGATACCTGACGCCGGCGCCGTCGCCCGCCTCGCGGCGCCACGTCTGGCATGCGGCGAGTCGGTTGATGCGGCGGCGGCCGTGCCGGTATACGTGCGCAACAAGGTGGCACTGACGGTGGGCGAGCGCCTTGCCAACGGGGGGAGGGCGTGAGCGCGGTGCTCGCGTCGCGGCTCAGGATGGTGCCGCTGGGTCACCGTGACCTTGACCAGATCCTGACTATCGAAAACGGCGTCTATCCCTTTCCGTGGACTCGCGGAAACTTCGTCGATTCACTCGCTTCCGGCTACCTGGTCTGGGGCTGCCGCCTTGCCGATGAGCTGGTCGGCTATTTCGTCCTGATGATGGCAATGGACGAGGGGCACCTGCTCAACCTCAGCATCGCCGAGCAGCGGCAGGGCGCGGGCTTCGGGACACGCCTGCTGTGCCACGCCATGAGGGTGGCACAGCAGGCCGGAGCGACGAGCTTGTTGCTCGAAGTGCGACCCTCGAACACCACAGCCCTGGCCCTTTATCGGCACTTCGGCTTCCAGCAGATCGGCGTCCGGTGCGGCTACTACCCGGCAGAAAAGGGACCGGAAGATGCGCTGGTGATGAGACATGTCCTGGCGAAGGTATCGGCATGATCGCCAGCAACCGGCCCGGTACCCGACTGACGCGCGTCCAACTGCTGCGCGAGATCGGCCTGTCACCGCAGTGGCAACTGCGAGAGTCGACGGTGGCGGTTGGTGCGACGCCGGCCGTGACAGCCAGCCCAGAGGCAGCGCTCGCCCTCCGGGGGGTAGCAGAGAAAGCCGCCGTCGCCCCCGCCCAACCGCTGGTTCCCACTGCCGATGGCCGGGCGGAAGAGATCGCTGCGATGGGTTGGGCGCAGTTGCGCGAAAGCGTTGCCTCCTGCCGTGCGTGTGCGCTTTGCCAGGAAAGGCGGCAGGCGGTACTCGGTGTCGGCGACGTAACTGCTGACTGGCTGTTCATCGGCGAAGGACCTGGCGCCGAGGAAGATGCCCGCGGTGAGCCTTTCGTCGGCCCGGCTGGCAAGCTGCTCGATGCGATGCTGGCGGCCATTGACCTGCAGCGCGGCGACGATGTTTACATCGCCAATGCCGTCAAGTGCCGTCCGCCCGGCAATCGGACGCCTGATCCGGCCGAGATCGCGACCTGCGCGCCCTATCTGAAACGGCAGATTGCGCTGATTCAGCCGCGGCTGATTGTTCTGTTGGGTAGGGCGGCAGCGCACGCGCTGCTCGGCGACCTTGGCTCGCTGGCCAGCCTGCGCGGCCAGTCCTTCGCCTATCCCGCGCGCGCGGGCAGCGCCCGCGGTATTCCGGTCGTCGTGACCTATCATCCGGCCTACCTGTTGCGCACGCTGCCGGACAAGGCAAAGGCCTGGGAGGACCTGTGCCGCGCCCGAGCCCTGATGCGTACCGCCAAGGCCTCGGCTGCAGAATCGGCCCCGCCGTCCGGCACCCGGCCCACTTGAGCGGCTGCGTACCTCGCGCACCATTGAGAAATCGTCGAAAGCCTCCATCTGAATCATGCTCTGTTCATCCCCGTGAAGGAAAATGTCATGCGTTTGCGAATCGTGTCCATTCTGGTGCTGCTTGCGGGCCTGCTCTCCGGTTGCGGCTACAACACCTTCCAGACCGGCGACGAAGCGATCAAGTCGGCCTGGTCCGAGGTGCTCAACCAGTACCAGCGGCGCGCCGACCTGGTTCCCAATCTGGTCGCCACAGTGCAGGGCTACGCCAGTCACGAAAAGGAAGTGCTGACCCAGGTGACGCAGGCGCGGGCGCAGGTCGGTGCGATCCAGGCGACGCCGGAACTGGTCAATGATCCGGCGGCTTTCGCCAGGTTCCAGCAGGCGCAGGCTGGGCTTTCGAGTGCGCTGTCGCGACTGCTCGTGGTTGCCGAGAACTACCCGCAGTTGAAGGCCGATGCCGCTTTCCGGGACTTGCAGGCACAGCTTGAAGGGACAGAGAACCGGATCACCGTGGCACGCAACCGCTATATCAAGTCGGTCGAAAGCTATAACGTCTCGGTACGCACTTTCCCGAACAATCTGACGGCGATGATCTTCGGCTACACGGTCAAGCCAAACTTCAGTGTCGAGAACGAGAAAGCGATCTCGACGGCGCCCAGGGTTGACTTCGGAAAGCCGGCCCCAGCACCCGGTTACTAGTCGATGTCTGGTCATACAGCGCGCCTGGCAGCCTGGCTGCTGAGCCTGTTGCTGCTCGTCGTGGCTGGCTTCGCCCGCGCCGACGAGGCGCAGGCGATTCCACCCCTGAGGGCGCGCGTGACCGACCTGACCGGCACCCTTGCCGCGGAGCAGCGGGGCTCGCTGGAGGCCAAGCTGGCTGCCTTGGAGAGCGCGAAAGGCTCGCAGATTGTCGTTCTGATCGTGCCGACGGTCAGACCCGAAACCATCGAACAATACGCACTGCGCGTCGCCGAGTCCTGGCGGCTGGGACGCCAGGGCGTCGACGATGGCGCGCTTCTGCTGGTGGCCCTTGCGGACAGGAAAATGCGCATCGAGGTGGGCTACGGCCTCGAGGGAGCGCTCAACGATGCGACCGCGAAGCGGATCATCAGCGAGACCATCGGCCCGCGTTTCAAGCAGGGAGATTTCGCCGGCGGCATTGACGCCGGCGTCGACGCGATGATCAAGGTGATTTCCGGCGAAGCGCTGCCGGCGCCAAGCGCCGGAGCGAGCAGGCGTGCCGACGTCGACGACGGTTTCGAAACACTGCTGTTTGCCGGTTTCGTCCTGGTCTTTGTCGTTGGCGGCGTGTTGCGGGCCATTTTTGGGCGTTTCCTGGCGGCCGGCATGATCGGTGTTGCTGCCGGGGTGATCGCATCGTTGTTGATCTCGTCGCTGCTGGTCGCGGTGATCCTTGGTCTGGTGGCCGGCGTCATTTCCCTGTTTCTCGGTATGGTGGGCGGCGCTGGCTGGTCCTCGGGCGGCGTTTCGTGGGGTGGGGGTGGGGGCCGTCGTGGCGGCTCCGGTGGCTTTTCGGGTGGCGGTGGCAGCTTTGGCGGCGGCGGCGCTTCGGGAGACTGGTGATGCAATTGAAGAGACTGTTCCGCCATCTGCTTCTGCCACACTGGTGGATGCTGCGGGCGTTTCCGCAACAGCTCCTGCGTCGGGTCGAGGAGGCCATCGCGGCCTCGGAGTCGGCGCATGGCGGCGAGCTGCGGGTAGTGGTCGAGGCCAATCTGCCGTTGCCTGATCTGTTGCAGGGTCGCTCGACGCGCGCGCGGGCAATCGAGCTGTTTTCGCAGTTGCGGGTCTGGGACACCGAGCACAACAGCGGCGTGCTTGTTTACCTGCAGTTGATCGACCGGCGCGTCGAGATCGTTGCTGATCGTGGAATCAACGCCAGGCTTGGTCAGGCCTTCTGGGACGGCGTCTGCCGCCGGCTAGAGACTGCTTTTCGCGCTGGGGATTTTGAAGGCGGTACGCTATCGGCGTTGAGCACGATTACACTAGCCTTGCGCGAACACTTCGCGGCGGTTGATGAAAACCCGGACGAGTTGCCGAATGCGCCGCTGGTCCTCTAGCTTTCGGCATAGCGTACGCGCTTGCTCGACTTGCTTGGCTGCGTCAGGTGATCAAGCGGCAGCGCATGCGTCTGTTTCACCGTCTGCAGGGCAATGCTGGTCTTGATGCGGGCAACGCCGGGGAGGTGCAGCAACTGCTTGAGCATCAGTTCGGAAAACGTGGCCAGATCGGGAACGACGATGCGCAGCATGTAGTCGCAGTCGCCGCTCACCGAGAGGCAGTCCATTACTTCCGGCATCGCTGCGACAGCAGCTTCGAAGGTTTCGTTGGCGGTGTTTCCGTGCCGCTCCAGAATCACCTGGGCAAAAGCGGTGACTCCCAGGCCAAGCGCTGAGGGGGCGAGCAGGGCGACGTAACCGGTAATGACCCCGTCCTCTTCCAGCCGCTGGATGCGGCGGCTGATTTGCGACGCAGAAAGGCGGATCTGTTCGCCGAGCGTCGCGTTGGTCGCATTGCCCTTGCGCTGCAGTGCGTCGAGAAGCGCCAGATCGTAACGGTCGATGGTGATTTTTGACATGATTCGCCTGATTCATGCATGAAGTGTGCAGATTATAAGCATTCTTTGCTACAATGCAGCCGGATTCTCTGCGGCGCTCAGTGCGTGCTGTCGTCGAGTTGGCTCACATCATCCCGGATCTCCTGGTTGGCCTCATGACGACCCTTGACGAGCCACATCGCGCCGCTGACAAACATCCCGAACAGGGTGATCACCAGGTAGATCGACACATCAGACCGGATCATCAGGAAGTACAGGCCGGTCATTGCCAGAATCGACAGGTTTTCGTTGAAGTTCTGCACGGCTATCGAGTGGCCGGCGCCCATCAGGATATGACCGCGATGCTGCAGGAGCGCGTTCATGGGTACGACGAAGAAACCTGAGAGCGCACCGATCAGCACCAGCAGGGGAACCGCCAGCCAGATGTGCTCGACGAAGTTCATCACCAGCACGATGACTCCCCATGGCGATGCCGAGCGGGATGACACGCACCGACTTGCGCAGGGTGATCATTCGCGCCGCGCCGATAGCGCCCAGGGCAACGCCGACCGCGACCACACCCTGCAGCATGCTTGACTTCGAGAGGTCCAGTTGCAGCGCCGTTTCGGCCCACTTGATGACGATGAACTGGAGGGTGGCGCCGGCGCCCCAGAACAGGGTGGTCACGGCCAGCGACACCTGGCCCAGCCGGTCACGCCAGAGGAGCATCAGGCAATGATGGAACTCGCGCAGCAGATACCAGGGGTTCTTGTGCAGCACGCGGTGATCGACGCCGGTGTCGGGAACATAAAGGTTGAACAACGCCGCGAGCAGGTAGAAGGCCGCGACAAAACAGAGCGCCATTTCGCCGGCCGTGTCGACTCCCGTCTCAATCAGCGGAAAATCGAAGGCGAGCAAGCTGCGGGCAGTCTCCGGTTGGATCAACATGCCACCGACGACGACACCAAGAATGATCGCGCCGACCGTCAGTCCCTCTATCCAGCCGTTGGCGACTACCAGCAGACCGTGCGGCAGGTATTCGGTCAGGATGCCATACTTGGCCGGCGAGTAGGCGGCGGCTCCGAGCCCGACGACGGCATAGGCCAGCAAGGGGTGCACGTGCCAGAACATCATCGTGCAGCCGACGATCTTGATGCCATTGCTGATGAACATCACCCGCCACTTCGGCATCGAATCGGCAAAGGCGCCGACGAAAGCAGCGAGGACGACATAGGAAACCGTGAAGAAGGTTTTCAGTAGCGGTTCGTACTCGCTCGGCGCATGCATTTCACGCAGCACCGAGATGGCGACGATGAGGAGGGCATTGTCGGCCAGCGCGGAAAAGAACTGCGCCGCCATGATGATGTAGAAGCCGAAGGGCATAAGGTATTCTGAATACGGCTGTTCTTGGTATGTTGGCCTTATACCATGAAAGGAGCCAACTTGTTAGCTGCCACCGATGGCTCGTTGAGCGGGCTCGTCACTGGCCGGCGGCGTAGTTTTGTGTTTGAATCTAGGTTCAAAAAGCAAAAAGGGGGGCTTGTGGCTGACCGTCGATTACAGGTATTTCACGCCGTGGCAAGGCACCTGTCCTTTACCAAGGCTGGCGAGGCGCTGCACATGACCCAGCCGGCCGTGACTTTTCAGATCAAACAACTCGAAGAACGCTTCAATACGCGCCTTTTTGAGCGCGGCGGAGGGCGAATCTCGCTCACGCCGGCCGGCGATCTGGTTCTCGACTATGCCGAGCGGATTCTTGGACTGTCGAGCGAACTCGATATCCGCGTTGCCGAAATGACGGGGCAGATGAGCGGCAGCCTGCTCGTCGGGGCGAGCACGACAATTGCAGAGTTCATGCTGCCGCCCATTCTCGGTGAGTTCAACGTGCGTTATCCACAGGTCCGGGCGCGGCTGACCGTGGCCAACTCGGAAACGATCAGCAATGCCGTCGCCGCGCACACGCTCGATATCGGTCTGATCGAATCACAGACGAATCATCCGAGCCTGCAGTCCGAGATCTGTGGCGATGATGAACTGCAGGTCGTGTGCACCCCGACTCATCCGCTTGCCAGGCACAGCGAGGTCGATGCGCGGAGCATGCTGGCGCACGACTTCATCGCTCGCGAGCAAGGTTCGGGCACCCGCGAAGTAACCGACGACTATTTTCGCGCCTGCGGCGTCGACCCTGAAAGGCTCAGAACGCTGATGGAGCTGTCGAGCCCGGAAGCCCTCAAGGGCGTTGTTGCGACCGGTCTTGGTTGCTCGATCGTGTCACGAGCCAGTTTCGAGAAGGAGCGGCAACTGGGGACTCTGGTCGCCATTCCGCTGCGCCCGCGCCTGAAGCGCACCTTGTCGCTGATCTATCCAAAGGAGCGTTTCCGCTCCAAGGTCGTGCTGACCTTCGTCGAATTCGCCCGGAACAAGCTGCACGAGCTGTCTGCCTGATGCCGCGTCCAATCGAAGCGCGCATCGACCTTGCCGCGCTGCGTCACAACTACCTGGTCGCCCGCAGGCATGCAGCCATCAGCGGCGGCGGGGCGAAGGCATGGGCAGTGATCAAGGCCAACGCCTACGGCCATGGCTTGCTGCGCGCTGCTGCCGCCTTGGCCGACGTTGCCGATGGTTTTGCCCTGCTCGATATCGAGGAGGCGGTTGCCCTGCGTGAGGCCGGCATTCGCCAGCCGATTCTGCTGCTCGAAGGCTTTTTCGAAGCGGCGGATCTGGCCGTCTGTGCCGAGCACAACCTGACCCTCGTGATCCATCGCCTCGAGCAACTGCAGATGCTGCGCCGGGCTGCGCTGCCGCGTCGCCTGTCAATCTACCTCAAACTGAACAGCGGTATGAATCGCCTGGGTCTGACCGGCGACCAGCTACCGGCAGTCAGGCGCGAGCTGGCGGCGATGACCTTGGCACTCGGCACGGTGACGCTGATGACGCACTTCGCCGAAGCGGACGCCGACGCCGGTGAGGCCTGCGTCGCCTGGCAACTCGAGCGCTTTGCCAGGATGACCGCTGATTGGCCGGCGGCGGCGAGTTTTCCCGTCTCGATGGCCAACTCGGCGGCCATCCTGCGCTACCCGCAGACCGCTCACGCCTGGGTGCGGCCCGGCATCATGCTCTACGGCGGCAGCCCGTTTGCCACCGTGGATGCCGCGAGCCTTGACCTCAAGCCGGTGATGACCCTGCGCAGCCGGATTCTGGCAGTGCAGGAAATCGCGGTCGGTGAGCGGGTCGGTTACGGCGGCACCTTTGTCGCACAACGGCCAACGCGGGTCGGCGTCGTTGCCTGCGGTTATGCCGACGGCTACCCGCGGCATGCGCCGGGTGGGACGCCGATCGTCGTTGCTGGCCGGCGGACGCAGACGCTCGGCCGGGTATCGATGGACATGCTGGCCTGCGACCTGACCGACATTCCGTCGGCCGGGGTGGACAGTCCGGTTGTACTCTGGGGCGAAGGGCTGCCGGCCGATGAAGTGGCGGCTGCTGCCGAGACCATCAGCTACGAGCTGTTCTGCGCCCTGGCACGCCGCGTGCCGGTGGTCGAAGTCTGAGCATGGCGCGCGCAGCAGGCGGCCAAAAAGCCGTTTTTGCCTGTACCGAGTGCGGCGCCAGTGCGGCCAAATGGCAGGGACAGTGCCCCGGCTGCGGAGTATGGAATACCTTGGTTGAGACGATTGCAGAAGCGCCCACCGTCGGCAGCCAGAGACGCTTTGCCGCTCTCGGAGGCAGTGCCGGACTGCAGACGCTTTCCGAGATCGAAGCCCGCGATGAGGACCGCTTGCCGACCGGCATCGGCGAATTCGATCGAGCGCTTGGCGGCGGGCTCGTCAGCGGCGGCGTCGTGCTGATCGGCGGCGATCCGGGAATCGGCAAGAGCACCCTGCTGCTGCAGGCGCTTTGTGAGCTGTCCTCGGCGCACAATGTGCTTTACGTCAGCGGCGAGGAGTCCGGCCAGCAGATTGCGATGCGGGCCCGGCGTTTGTCTCTTGAAACAGGAAGCCTCAGACTGCTCGCCGAGATCAATCTGGAAAAGATCCTCGTTACCCTGCAGTCGGCGCAGCCGCAGGTGGCGGTGATCGACTCGATCCAGACGCTGTGGTCGGACCAGCTCAGTTCGGCCCCCGGGTCGGTGGCACAGGTACGTGAGTGTGCCGCGCAGCTCACCCGGCTGGCCAAGCAGAGCGGCATCACGGTCATCCTGGTTGGCCACGTGACCAAGGAGGGCGCCCTGGCCGGCCCGCGAGTCCTCGAACACATCGTGGACACCGTCCTCTATTTCGAGGGCGACACACACTCCAGCTTCCGCCTGATCCGGGCGGTCAAGAACCGCTACGGGGCGGTCAATGAAATTGGCGTCTTCGCGATGACCGACCGTGGTCTGAAGGGAGTCAGCAACCCTTCGGCGATTTTTCTGTCCCAGCATGGGACCGATGTTCCGGGTTCCTGCGTGCTGGTTACCCAGGAAGGCACGCGGCCGCTGCTGGTCGAGGTTCAGGCGCTGGTCGATCAGGCGCACGGCAACCCGCGACGTCTGACCGTGGGCCTCGATGCGCAGCGTCTGGCGATGCTGCTGGCGGTCCTGCATCGCCATGCCGGAATCGTCTGCTTCGATCAGGACGTGTTCGTCAATGCCGTCGGCGGCGTCAAGATCGGTGAACCTGCAGCCGACCTGGCGGTATTGCTGGCAATCGTTTCTTCACTAAAAAACAGATCATTACCGGCAAAACTTGTTGTATTCGGTGAAGTCGGGCTGGCCGGTGAGATCCGCCCGGCACCACGCGGCCAGGAGCGCCTCAGGGAAGCCGCCAAGCTCGGTTTCACGCGTGCGATGATTCCCGCAGCCAATACCCCCAGGCAGCATTTGGCCGGGATCGAGGTGATCCCGGTGCGACGGGTCGAAGAAGCTGTCGCTCGGCTGCGTGGGATCGAATGACGCCAGATCCCGGCAGCACAGCCTGGCGGGCTGCCGGTTGGTAGCCCGCCGAAAACCCGCCCCCCCCGCCCCCCCCCGCCCGCGGGCCGGGCGGGGCCGCCCCCCCCCCCCCCCCCCCCCCCCCCCCCCGCCGCCCCCCGCCCGCCCGGCGCCCCGCCGCGCCCGGGCCCGCCCCCCCCCGGGGCCCCCCCCGCCGGGGGGCCCGGGCGCGCCCCCCCCCCCCCCCCCCCCCGCCCGCCGGGGGGGGCGGCCGCCCCCGCCCCCCGGGGGCGGGGGGCCCCCCGCCCCGCGCGGGGCGCCCCCCCCCGCCCGGCCCCGGCCCGGGGCGGGCCCCGCGCCGGCCCCCGCCCCCCCCCCCCCCCCCGCCCCGGGCCCCCCGGGGGCCGCCCCCCCCGCCCGGCCCGGGCCGGCGCCCCCCCCCCCCCCCCCCCCCCCCCCCCCCCCGGGGGGGGCGGGGGCCGGCCCCCCCCCCGCCCCCCCCCCGGGCCCCCCCCCCCGCGGGCGGCGCCGCCCCCCCCCCCCCCGGCCCCCCCCGCGGCCCCCCCCCCCCCCCCCCCCCCCCCGCGCCCCCCCCCCCTTGGGCCCCCCGCCCCCCCCCCCGGGCGGCGCGGGCCGGGCGGGGGCCCCCCCCCCCCCGCCGCCGGGGGGGGCGCCCCGCCCCGGCTGGCCCCGGGCGAGTGGCAGGACTTGCCCCTGGTCGGCGACCGGTGCTTGTCATGGTGGCAGAATCACGGTAGGGTCGGCACCCTGCGAGGGCGACCGATCTCTGGTGTCGGGCTCATCGCAAGCAGTCATCGGGGCGACGATCGATACAGCTACGCGGGCGTACAGCGCTGCGTCATACTGCCGTCTGGAGGCTGGAAAGAGGAGCTGCAAACAAGCCATGCAAGTATGGTCCTTCTCCTGGCGAATGCTGCGCCGCGACGCGCTTGGCGGCGAGCTGCGCCTGCTGGCGGCGGCGCTGGTCGTTGCCGTCGCTGCCCTGACGGCTGTCGGTTTTTTTGCCGATCGCGTGCGGCAAGCGCTCGACCGAGAGTCTCACCAACTGCTCGGCGCCGATCTTCTGCTGACGGCTGACCATCCGTGGCCGGCAACTTTTGCCGACCAGGCGCGCGCACTTGGCCTGCAGGTGGTCGAGACACGCACTTTTCCGAGCATGGTGACACGCGGCGAGGCCGGCCAACTCAGGGCGCAGTTGTCCGAGATCAAGGCCGTCGGGGCGGCTTATCCGCTGCGGGGTTCCTTGCGCACTGCGCCGGCGCTCAATGTCCCGGATGCGCCGGCGCGCGGTATTCCCGGCCCGGGCACCATCTGGATCGACGAGCGCCTGGCCTCGGCGCTTGGCGCGAGCGTCGGCGACCGGATCGCAGTCGGGCAAAGCTCGCTGCGTGTCGGGGCGGTGCTGACCCTGGAGCCCGATCGTGGCATCAATTTCTTCAGCGTCGCGCCGCGCCTGCTGATGAACCTCGACGATCTGCCGGCAACGGCACTGCTCCAGGTCGGTAGCCGCGTCGCCTACCGCCTTTTGCTGGCCGGCGATACGTCGTTGGTGAAGCGCTTCCAGCGGGAGCTCGGACCACAGCTGGGGCGTGGGCAGCGGATAGAAGATCCGCAGAACGGCCGGCCGGAAATCCGCACGGCGCTCGACCGGGCGCAGAAGTTCCTCGGCCTGGCAGCGCTGCTGACGGTGGTGCTGGCGGCGGTGGCCGTGGCGCTTGCCGCGCGGCGCTATGTCCAGCGTCATCTCGATCCCTGTGCCGTGATGCGCTGCCTCGGCGCGACCCAGACCCTGCTGCTGCGCCTCTATCTGGGCCAGTTTGCCGTGCTCGGCGTGCTCGCTGCCGCCTGCGGCTGTGCCCTCGGCTATGTGGCCCATTTCGCCCTGCACGCCTGGCTGGCTCAGCTGCTGGCGACGCCGCTGCCGGCGCCTGGCTTGCTGCCGGCGGTACAGGGCGTCGCGGTCGGCCTGCTGCTGCTCTTCGGCTTCGCCGTGCCGCCCCTGTTGCAACTCAAGAAGGTGTCGACCCTGCGCGTTCTTCGGCGCGAGCTGGGGAGTCCGCGCACGGGTCTGCTTGGTGGCTATCTGGTGGGCTTTCTGGCGCTCGCCGGGCTCATGTTCTGGGTCGCTGGCGAGGTCGAACTCGGCGCTTACGTGGTTGGTGGCTTCAGCATTGCACTGATCGTCTTTGCCCTGATTGCCCGTGTCGCCGTCCGGCTGGCGGCAGCGCTGCGCGGTGGCGGTCGTGCGGCGACCGGAAGAGCGGCTGGAGTTGGCTGGCGCTATGGTCTGGCGAGCCTGGAGCGGCGAGCGAGCGCCAGCGTCGTCCAGATTGTCGCCTTGGCGCTCGGCTTCATGGCGCTGCTCTTGCTGACCGTCGTTCGCGGCGACCTGCTCGACGCCTGGCGGCGTGCGGTTCCTCCGGAGGCGCCGAACCGCTTTGTGATCAATATCCAGCCCGACCAGGTCGAGCCGGTTCGCGCGGCCCTCGTGGCGCAGGGGCTGGCGTCGGAACTGGCACCGATGGTACGCGGGCGCCTGACCAGGATCAACGGCGTCGAAGTCAGCGCCGCCAGCTACACCGACGATCGTGCGCAGCGCCTGATCGACCGCGAGTTCAATCTGTCGATGCGTCCTGACCTGCCGGAAGGCAACCGCCAGACGGCCGGGCGCTGGTTTTCGGGCGCCGATCTGGCCGCCCAGGGAAAGGATGCGGTTGCCTCGGTGGAGGACGGCTTGGCGAAGACGCTGGGGCTGGCCGTCGGCGACCAGATGGAGTTTGTCGTCGCCAGCGAGAAGATCGTCATGACGGTGGTTGGCTTGCGCAAGGTTAACTGGGACACGATGCGAGCGAACTTCTTTGTCCTGACGCCGCCAGCGGTTCTCGAGGGCTACCCGGCCAGCTGGATCACCAGCTTCTACCTGTCGCCGGAAAAGGCCGAGTTCGTCAATCGCCTGATCCGTGACTTTCCGAATCTGACGGTGATCGACGTCGCGGCGATCCTGCGCCAGCTGCAGTCGATCATGGATCAGGTGGCGCGGGCAGTCCAGTTTGTCTTTCTGTTCACACTGGCCGCCGGCGTGATTGTTCTCTATGCCGCACTGGCGACAGCGGCCGAGGAGCGACGCTACGAGCTGGCGGTAATGCGTGCGCTCGGCGCGCGCCGGGAGCAGCTACGGCGGGCCTTGCTGGCCGAATTCGCAGCAATCGGCGGACTTTCTGGTCTGATAGCCGCGCTCGGGGCCATCGGCGTCGGTCAGTTTCTGGCGCGCCAGGTTTTCCGGTTCGAGGTGGCGATCAATCCCTGGCTGCCACCGGTAGCGGTCTGCTGCGGGGCTTTGCTGGTCACCGCGGCCGGCTGGTTTGCCGCGAGCCGGCTGTTGCAGGCTGCGCCCCTGGAGGCCTTGCGCGGCGGCAGCGCCTAGCGGCCTCATCGGGGACTGTGGACGGTGGGCCATCGCGCGATGGATTATCATACGCCCTGCGGCAGGGAGCGGCACGCCGGTAGCCGGGGTCGTCCTGCGACCGTTCTTGATCAATACTGGGGGAATAAGGAGTTGCGCCATGAAGGGAAGGACATTGCTGGTCTTGCGGCACGGGAAATCGGACTGGACTACGGGTCACGAAGACTATCACCGCCCGCTGGTCGACCGTGGCCGTCTCGGCAGCCGGAAGATGGGGGCCTGGATCAAGCGTCAGAAGCTGGTTCCGGATGTGGTGCTCAGCTCGCCTGCAGAGCGCGCGCGAGCCACGACGGTGGCGGCGTGCAAAGCGATGGGCCTGCCGCTGAAGACAGTACGCTGGGACGAGCGGATGTATGCCGCGCCGGTCGAAGACCTGCTCGCGGCGCTGGCCGCTTGTCCGAAAAGTGCCCGGCGCGTGATGGTGGTCGGACACAATCCGGGCCTGGAAGACCTGATCCACTACCTGGCCGAAGGCCGCGTCGAGATGCCTGCGGATGGCAAGGTGCTGCCAACGTCGGCACTCGCCCAACTGGAGATGGTCGAGGAGTGGCAGGACCTGGAACGTGGTTGTGCCACGCTGATCTCGGTCACCCGACCCGGACAAGTGCCGGACGAATTGGCCGCCGAGGCCGCCGAGGAGGTGGAGTATGGTCCGGTTCCCGACTACTTCTTTACCCAGTCGGCCGTTCTTCCCTATCGCCGGGTCGGTGACAAGCTCGAGATCATGGTCATCGCCTCGCGCAGAGGGACCCGCTGGGTGATTCCAAAGGGTGTCAAGGAGCCGGAGCTGTCGCTGCGTGATTCAGCCAGCAAGGAAGCGCTCGAGGAGGGCGGCATCCGCGGCCGGATCGACGATGAGCCGCTGGGTCATTACGACTACAGCAAGTGGGGCGGGGTCTGCCAGGTGGCGGTATTCCCGATGGCGGTCAGTGAAAGCATCCCCGAAGACGAATGGGAAGAAAGCCACCGAGAACGGCGCTGGCTCGACCCGAAGGAAGCCCGGCGACTGCTCGACGAGAAGGCTCTGCGCAAGCTGGTCGAGAAGCTGGAAAAGAAGCTCGACAAGCGTTGAGCGTGCCGCCAACGGCCGCTAGAATCCGGGCTTCTCTTCAGCCAGCCAGGCTTCGATTTCCAGCAAATCCTTCTGGTTCTGTCGGATGACGAGGAAGAAGACAAGCGCCAGGAGGAGAGCAAAGATCAGGATCGGCAGCTCCTGCCAGCTGAGGCTTGCGAGCAGTTGAGTTGTCATGGCTTTCTCCAGTCGTCAAGGCGGCGATTCCTCGGGCAACACGCACCAGGCAGTATCGATCAGCCTATGACCTCCGGTGGTCTGTCCGGGTTCCGGCGGCGGGCAGTGGCTGTTCGACCGGGAACCGAGCGGGCGAGCCGAAGGGCTCGCCGTGTGGCTCGCAGGCTCAGATCACGCGAACGCGAATCACGTGGTCAACCGCCTTGATGGCATTGATCACCTCTTCGCCAGGTGCTTGCTCGACATCCACGATGTTGAAAGCCAGTTCGCCGCGGCTCTTGTTCATCATGTCAACGACGTTGACCTTGTTGTCTGCCAGAACCGACAGCACACGGCCAAGGACTCCGGAAACGTTATCGTTCGAAAAGGTGATGCGCGAGGTGCCGGGGCTACGCTCCATGCTGATCTTCGGGAAATTCACCGAGTTCACGATGTTGCCGTTTTCCAGGTAATCGACCAGTTGGTTGGCGGCCATCACCGCGCAGTTCTCCTCGGACTCCTCGGTGCTGGCGCCGATGTGCGGCATGGCAATGATTTTCGGGTGCCCGAGCAGAACGGGTTCCGGAAAATCGCAGACGTACTTGCCAAGCCGGCCAGCCTCGAGGCAGCGCAGGACCGCCGCCGAATCCACGATCGCATCACGGGCGAAGTTGAGCAATACCGCACCCTGCTTGATCACTGCCAGGGTGTCGTCGTTCATCATGTGCCGCGTGGCATCGACCGCCGGCACGTGCAGGGAGACATAATCCGAACGGGCCAGCAGCGATTGCAGGTTCTCCATCCGGCTGACTTCATTCGACAGGCGCCAAGCAGCGTCAATCGACAATACCGGGTCAAAACCGACCACTGTCATGCCCATGGCCAGCGCCATGTCGGCGACCATCGAGCCGATCGCGCCAAGCCCGACGATCCCGAGCGTCTTGCCGCGAAGCTCGTTGCCGGCAAAACGGGATTTCGCTTTTTCCACCAGAGGTGACATTTCTCCCGGATCCTTGATGCCGGCGAGCGACTGCACATAGTTCATGCCGTCGATGATCCCGCGCGCGCTGAGCAACATGCCGGCCATCACCAGTTCCTTGACGGCGTTGGCATTTGCCCCCGGGGTGTTGAAGACGACGATGCCCTGCTTGCCATACTCGGCGACCGGCACGTTGTTCACGCCGGCTCCAGCGCGAGCGACGGCCAGCAGCGAAACAGGGACTTCAACGCCTTGCAGCTTCTGGCTGCGCAGGAGAAAGGCGTCGGGGTGGGCGATATCGCTACCCACTTCATAGGATTGACGAGGAAACCGATCGAGGCCCTTGATCGAGATCTGGTTGTAGGTTCTGACCTTGTACATGGCAATATGACTCAAAGAGAGTGATGGTGATGGTAAGGCGGCTAAAGCGGGAGGATTCAGCCGGCGACCTGCTCGTAAGCCCAGGCCAGCCAGGGCATGAGCGCCTGCAGGTCGGCGGTGTCGACGGTTGCCCCACACCAGATGCGAATGCCCGCCGGCGCGTCCTTGTAGGAGCCGATGTCGAAGGCCACCCCTTCGCTGTCGAGCAGCTTGACGAGCTTCTTGACCTGCTCCGCGTCAAGTTTGACGCTCAGGCAGACGCTGGTATTCGAGCGCGTTGCCGGATCCGTGGCCAGGAAGGAAATCCATTCATTGGCGGCGACGAAATCTGCGATCACCGCCAGATTGGCTTCGCTGCGCGCAATCGCTGCCTTGATGCCACCAATCGTCTCGATCCATTGCAAGGCGTCGAGATAGTCGGCAACGCAGAGCATCGAAGGGGTGTTGATCGTCTCACCCCGGAAGATGCCTTCACTGAGCTTGCCGCCCGAGGTCAGCCGGAAGACCTTGGGCAACGGCCATGGCGGACTGTAGCTTTCGAGGCGGGCAACCGCGCGCGGGCTGAGGATCAGCATGCCGTGCGCCCCTTCGCCACCCAGCACCTTTTGCCAGGAGAAGGTCACGACGTCCAGCTTGTTCCACGGCAAATCCATCGCGAAGACGGCCGATGTCGCGTCGCAGATGGTGAGGCCGGCGCGGTCATCCGGGATCCAGTCACCATTCGGCACCTTGACACCCGAGGTGGTGCCGTTCCAGGTGAACACCACATCGTTGTCGAAGTTGACCTGCGAAAGATCGACGATCTGGCCGTAGTCTGCCTTCAATACCCTGGCGTCGGCAAGTTTCAGTTGCTTGACCACGTCCGTCGCCCAGCCCGAGCCAAAGGACTCCCACGCCAGAACGTCGACGCCGCGTTGCCCCAGCAGCGACCACATGGCCATTTCAACCGCGCCGGTGTCCGATCCCGGTACCACGCCGACGCGGTAGCCCTCCGGCAGGCCGAGAATGCGGGCCGTCTCCGAACACGCCAGGCCAAGCGCCTTCTTGCCCAGCGCCGAGCGATGCGAGCGGCCCAGGGTGTTGAGCTGGAGGGTGCTGACGTCATAGCCGGGCCGCTTGCTGCAAGGCCCTGAGGAGAAATTGGGGTTCTTTGGTTTTGCTGTGGGTTGCATGATTGCCTCTATCTGGGGAAAAGGAAGCGAGGGATAGCGCTGCCCCGAAGGTCCGCTAGCCTGTGTTAGAAAAAACGCCAAATTGTAACAGAGTGTGTTTTCGCGAGCAGCAGGCAGCCCCGGGCCGAAGCGGCAAACTGTCATTGGTGGACGGTCTCGGCGCCGGACAAGTGCCTGGTCAGTGCCGTGCCGGGGCAGGAGAGGGCCGGGAAGGCGCAAGACGATATTCTGCTTGCGCAACCGCAAACCGTGTATAGTCCGCCCCGGAAACGAGCTGTGTGTCATCCGGTCGGCAGTTCGCTCCCCTCGCGGTTGTTTTCCTCCCGGCAAATGCCGAACGCCCCGAAGCCTCCCATCCCAAAAAGTAGTTCCGCCTGAACCGGCTCTGTTGGCGTCATGCCGCAGCAGGTCGCTCGCAGGAGATTTTCTTGTCCCAATCCTTTGCCATGCTCGGCCTGTCGGCCGAACTAACCCGCGTTGTCGCCGAACAAGGCTACAGCGAACCGACGCCGGTACAGGCGCAGGCCATTCCGGTCATCCTTGCGGGACGTGACGTTCTCGCCGGAGCGCAGACCGGTACCGGCAAGACCGCTGGTTTCACGCTGCCTCTGTTGCAGCGGTTGTCCATCCCGGTGGCCGGCGCCGCTCCTGCGGCGCACACGCCGCGGCGCGTCCGGGCGCTGATCCTGACGCCAACGCGCGAACTCGCCGCGCAGGTCGAAGAGAGTGTGCGGACCTACGGTCAGTACCTGACCCTCAAATCCACCCTGATCTACGGCGGCGTGAACATCAACCCGCAGATCGACGCGCTACGGCGAGGCGTCGACATTCTGGTCGCCACTCCAGGCCGTCTGCTCGACCACCTGCAGCAGAAGACGGCCAGTCTGACACATGTCGAAATTCTGGTGCTCGATGAAGCCGACCGCATGCTGGACATGGGTTTCATCCGCGACATCCGGCGCATCCTTGCGCTGCTCCCGGCGCGGCGCCAGAACCTCCTGTTCTCCGCCACCTTCTCGAATGAAATTCGTCAGCTTGCCGACGGTTTGCTGCACGCACCGGCGCTGATTGACGTTGCCCGCCGCAACGCCGAGTCGGAACTGGTGGCGCAGCTCGTGCATCCGGTCGACGGCTGGCGCAAGCGCGAACTGCTGACCCATCTGGTATCGTCGGGCGACTGGCGCCAGGTGCTGGTTTTCACGCGCATGAAAAGCGGCGCGAACCGCCTGGCGGAGTACCTGTGCAAGGCCGGCATCGAGGCGACGGCGATTCACGGCAACAAGAGCCAGCCGGCGCGCACGCGTGCGCTGGCTGGCTTCAAGGCGGGAACGGTTCGTGTCCTGGTAGCGACGGACATTGCCGCGCGTGGCCTGGACATCGAAGAACTGCCACACGTCGTCAACTTCGAGCTGCCAAACGTGCCTGCGGACTATGTTCATCGGATCGGCCGAACCGGTCGCGCCGGCAGTACCGGTGTCGCCATTTCGCTGGTTTCGGCCGAGGAGGGCTCGTTTCTCGCCGATATCGAGAAACTGCTGACGCGCCGCATTGAGCGCCAGATGGTGTCCGGTTTCGAACCGGGCCAGGTGCAGCCGCCGGCCGCAGCCGAAGCTCAGGCCGCTGCGGAACGAGCCGCCCGCGACGCCAACCGCCGCGGCACCGGTCGCCCGGGCAAGCCGGCTGCGGCGCGCCCTGGGCCACCAGCGGCGCAGCCGGCGCGCAAGAGCAATCCGGCACCCCAGCCGGGCAGCGCCCAGCGGGCCCCGCAGCGCGCCAGAGCGGGCGCGGTTGTGGCGCTGCCGGCGTTGTTCCGTAGCCCCACCCGGCGCGGCAGCTAAGCAGCGGCACACGCTGGAAACCTTTTACACAAACTTCAGAACAGGAGCCGGCAATGAATATTTTCGTGGGCAATCTCGCACCCGAGACGGACGAAACAGCACTCACCGATCTGTTCAAGGCCTTCGGCCAGGTGAAATCGGTGCAGATCATGCGCGAGCTGTTCAGCGGCGCATCAAAGGGCTTCGGCTTTGTCGAAATGCCGGGCAAGGCGCATTCGCTCGCCGCGATTGCCGCCCTTGACGGCAAGGATTTACACGGCAAGCCGCTGCGCGTGAACGAAGCCATGGCACGTGGCAGTGGCGGCATGCGCCACCGCTAGTTCCGCAGCGAAGCAGATGGCGGCGGCGCGCGCCGCGGAAGGGACGCCTGGCGTCGTGAATTGCGCTGTGGCATGCTTTGCCGGTCGAGAAACCATCCTGCAAGCAAAGTATGACGAGAAAAAGGCGGACCCGCGGTGCTGCATTGCGCGAAGGGCCAGGTCAATTCGACGCTTGCCCCTGCGGCAGCCGGCGTCCCTACGCCGATTGCTGCCAGCCGCTTCACGAGGGCCTGCAGGCGCCTGACGCTGAGGCATTGATGCGCTCGCGCTACACTGCCTACGTCATCGGCGCCTACGCCTACGTCCGGGAAACCTGGCACTCCTCCACCCGCCCGCTGCAGCTGGACCTCGACTTCCAGCCTTCACCGACCTGGCTGGGTCTCGATATCCGGCGGCATGTCGTCACCGGCCCCGACACGGCAATCGTCGAGTTCATTGCTCGCTACCGTCTTGCCGGCCGCGCCGAACGACAGCACGAAGTCAGCCGTTTCGTGCGAGAAGATGAACGCTGGTACTACGTCGACGGCGACTTCCCTGGCCGGCTCAGCGGCGAGGCGGCCTCGGTCGTTGCGGCTTCCTGATCGCGCGGATTGCTCACGGCCGCCAACGACATGCTTCCCATCGTCTTCTGCGACGAGCATCTGGTCGCCATCCACAAACCGGCAGGCCTGCTGGTGCATCGGACCGCGCTCGACGCGCACGAACGACGCTTTGCACTGCAGATGCTGCGCCAGCAGATCGGTTGCCGGGTATATCCGGTGCACCGGCTCGACAAGGGGGCGTCGGGCGTTCTCTTGTTCGCCTTGAGCAGAGAGGTTGGGCGCATGCTGAGCACGATGTTCGAGCAGCGGCTGGTGGGCAAGCGCTATCTCGCGGTGGTGCGCGGTTACCCGGATGCTGCCGGTGAGATCGATCACCCACTGCGGCGCCATTTCGACGCCGTCGAACGTGTCGCTGAAGCAGCGCTGGCTGCCGCCGCGCAGGAAGCCATAAGCCGCTACCGGCGTCTCGCCACGATCGAACTACCGTACCGCGTCGACCGCTATCCGACCAGCCGCTATGCGCTGGTTGAGCTCGAACCCCTGAGCGGGCGCCGCCACCAGTTGCGCCGGCACCTCAAGCATATTGCGCATCCGATCATCGGCGATGCCACCTATGGCAAGGGTGCCCACAATCGCCTGTTCCAGCGGCTCTTTGCCTGCGACCGCCTGCTGCTGGCGAGCACCGAGCTACGTCTGGTGCATCCGGTGACAGGCGCGTCGCTGACGCTGACCGCACCGCTGGCAGCCGATTTTGCGCGCTTGATCGATCGTCTCGGATGGACGTGCGCCGTTCCGCCGCAGTGGCTACCAGGCAGCACTGACCCACTGGTGCCTGCGGCGGTGGACAGCCAAGCCCTGGGCAGCGCTGAAACGTTGTGATCCGATTCTGCGACTGTCATGGCAGCCGCCAGCCGGAATACGGCTGGTTCAGCCGAGGAGCACCGCAATGCAACTCCCGGTCGTTCGCGGCGCGCGGAAGAAGGGGGCTGACCGCGCAGTTGCGGCTGGCCTGTGCCGCGATAGAGATTCCGCCATGAATGTCGCCGTCGAGCACGCACGATTTGCACAGACACCGCTGCTGATCGCACGCCCTGCGGGCACGTGTTCACCCTTGCCGACGGTGCTATGGTTTCATGGCTTTGGCGCAGACAAGGAAGTCCACCTGCCCGAATTGTGCCGCCTTGCCGAGCGTGGGCTACTAGCCGTCGGCGTCGATGCCATCGGCCATGGCCAGCGTCAGTTTGCCAATCTGGCGCAGCACGCCTGCCGGCCGCCGAGGGAAACTCCTCGACTCTTCGAGCGGATCGTCAACGGGACGGTGGCCGAGTTGCCGGCACTGATCGACCGGCTCGTCGAACTTGGCCTGACCGACGAGGAACGCATCGGCGTCGCCGGGGTGTCGATGGGTGGCTGCATCGCTTACGGAGCGATCACCGCTGATCGGCGCCTGTGCGCGGCGGCGGCGCTTCTTGGCTCCCCCGAATGGACGCTTGCCGAACTTCCCGATCTGGCCGTCGAGCGCTTCTTCCCGACCGCTCTACTGTCGATCACCGCCGAACACGATACCGTTGTTCCACCGGCGGCTGCCCGCATCCTCCACCAGAAGCTCGGCCCTCGCTATCACGCGCGTCCTGATCGTCTGTGCCATCGGGAGATAGCGGGAGCGTCGCATTTCATGCAGCCAGAGGAATGGGCCAGCACCGTCGACCTGGCGAGTGCATGGCTGGCCCGTTTCCTGGCCTGACAGCCCGGCTCACTGCGGATTCCCCTCGACCCTGCTGACTGGCGGGCTGGCTGAGGCCGGGCGCGCCTCTTCGGCCTCCAGTCCGGCGATGACTTCGCCGGTGATCAGGTATGACTTGCCGCGGAAGAGGGCGATCGTCTTGCCGTTATGGTTGCGGATGGTGGTGTCGTAAACGCCGGTCCGGCCTGAACGAGATCGTTCCTCGCATTCGGCTTCGAGAACTTCGCCCTCCCTGGCCGGGGTAAGGAAGTCGATGTGGCAGGCCGAAGCAACCGTGTTCCGGTTGTAGGCGTTGCAGGCATAGGCGAAAGCCGAGTCGGCGAGGGTGAAGAGAAAACCGCCGTGACAGATGTGATGGCCGTTGACCATGTCCGGTCGAACGACCATCATCAGACGCGAGTAACCTGGACGGACGGAGATGATCTCCAGGCCAATCAGCCTGCTTGCCGCGTCGCGGCTGTACATCGCCTCGGCAGTCTGTTCAGCAAGCCGGACTGCCGCTGCCAAATCGGCGGCACTGGTGGTTTTGGGCATCGGACTTCCTTCGGAAAAAGGGCTTCTGGGCGATATAGGGGTCATCCGGGATGAATCCTCACCGCAATGTTAAACCTCGCCGCTCCAAGTTTGGTGTTCCCGATGCCTTCTGCTAGAATTCGCCTCCTTCCGGAGAGATGGATGAGTGGTTTAAGTCGCACGCCTGGAAAGCGTGTGTGGGATAACATCCCACCGCGGGTTCGAATCCCGCTCTCTCCGCCAGTATATTGTTCTAACCGATTGATTAATAAGTATAATTATCAATCAATTGCCTGCTGACTCGCAATATCACCCACAAAAAGCCATCCTCCAACGAGTCCCGCCGACGTGACGTGGGTGGAATATTGATGGCGCCTCCATGCTGGTCAGGAGAGTGACCGGGGGGCGGAGGAGGCGCGAGGCCGCTGGATGAATCATATGTCAGCTATCGTCCCGCAGTGAAACCAGTTGAGAGTCGGGAAGAAGTACGGGATAGAGACCTTCGGTAAGCAAGAAGCGTCCCATCATCGGTCAGGCCCTGCGAATTCGGGCTTCGCGAACAAATGGGGCAAGGGAGTGCAGATGCGCCTCCGCAACCCAGCCACCACGCCCTTTTGGCCATTTCGGCTGCAGGACTAACCCCCTGCCGATGTGCTGAGCGATGGCTTCGATACCGAAGGACGAGGCGCCAGTAGTCCGACGACGAGCGACGACTCTTCCGTCGTGTTGTCGTTGGCACGGGCGCGACTTTGTTCCTGTGCCATGGGCAGCTGCGAAGACACCTCAATCTGCAAGGGCAGTCGCGGGATGCCTGTCGACCTTGTCTCCGGCTCGCGGCGAGAGGTTGGCGCCTCACCTCAACCGCAGCGAGGGGCCGACCCGTACGCTTGGCGGTGGAAAATGCGTTTGCGGGGACAGGAACCGTTGGCAGTGGGCATTCGCAGCCCGCCTGTTCTTGGAAGGGGGTTGCGCCTGCGCTCTACTCGCTTTTCGAGCGCTCCTCGGTGCTGCCCTCAGTCACCACGCTTCCATCCTCCCCAAGCGGAGGCTCGCCGCCTTCAGCCACCATTTCCCCCGCCTCCTTCCTCCGCGCCGCCAGCACCGCCCGACTCGCCATCTGCCGGATCTGCCCAGCCAGACGAAGAATCCGCCGCTTCCACTCGTACACTCCGCGTGCGTACTGGCTGTCCGTGACGACCGATGACAGCCAGAGCGCATCCATCTGGGCCAGCATGCTGTCGAACTCACGAATGATCGCCAGATAGCGGATTGCCCGCGGCGAGGTGATCTGCGCCTCGACGGTCCTGGCGCTGGTGTAGCCGATGGCGGATTCGATCCCGTTGCTCTCGACGATCTCCCGGATGCGCAGCGATTCCTTGCGCAGATCCTCCAGGGTTTGGTCAATCAGCGCATCGACCAGGGCGTCGACTTCCTGCGCCTGAGCTTCCGATCCGATGAACCGCAGAACCACGCTCAACGAGAACAGCGCGTTGGCGCACATCTCGTAGCCGCGGTCGAAGACCTGCTGCGCATGCAGCGAACTCAGCATCGCCTTCTGCGTCAGGAATGGCCGGCTGTGGTCCTGCCTGACCGACGGAATTTGCGTCGATACGCTGCGCTGCCTTTGCGCCATGGCCTGTCTCCGGTGATGTCGACCAGCTGCAGCGTATCCATTGAACCGCGGTGGCAATGTTCGAAAAGCAACCCAAGCGAACGCTTTTCACGCTTCGGCGACACCGGCCGCGCCACAGAATTCAACCATCTCTCGTTCCGCCCAGGCCGATCGAAGTGAAGGTAGCTGGCCTTCGTCACAAACAGCATTTTCTTCCACCCCCGGCGGGGTCGCCCCGTCAGGATACGGCGGCATCCAGACCCGCAAATGGCAGGACCAGGCGGGTCAGGATCGTTACACGGCCGAGATCGTCGCCAGCGACATGCAGATGCTCGGCGCTCGCCCGTCCACGAACGATGCACCAGCGTCTGGTCAGGCCCAGCGTCGTGCCAGGAGTGCTCCATCTGATCAGGAGTCTCCCGATCGCACCTGCCTGTGATCTCCACCAGAGACTCCAGGCAGGCCGTACCGATCCGGAAACCCGCACGCTGCTGCGCAGGGCACTCGCCCTTTCGCAGCCAGCGCGAATAGTCGCCTGAACCCCGCCCCGGCCTGCCGGGGCTTTCCCGAGGGCGCTCGCTGAGCACCTTCCGGAAAGCAGTCTTTGAGCGAGCGCCATGCATTCTCATGCGCCCGAGCAAGTCGCGGTCGCTGGCCGCACAAAAAAAGCAGCAATTCATCCACCCGTCCGGGGACGCTTTCCCCGGTAGGGGCAGGTGACTCCGGCATTCTCATTCTGGAGGCACCATGCATCCGAGACATCCTGGCCTGCTGCACCTGCCGGCCAAGCAGTATCACGCCGATCAGTCGATCGGACACTCCGGCATCCTCAAGATGCTCAAGAGTCCCGCGCATCTGCGCGAAACGCTGGACCATCCGCCGCCACCGACGCCGGCGATGGCGTTCGGCAGCGCGGTTCCACCCTACGTCCTCGAGCCGGACCGCTTTTCCGAGGAGTTCGTGGTGGCCGAGAAGTTTGATCGCCGCACCAAGGAAGGCAAGGAAGCCGCTGCCCGGTTCGAGGAGGCCACCCAGGGCAAGACCCTGATCCCCCCCGAGGATCTGGCGACCCTGGGCCGGATGCGCGCTGCCGTGCTCGCCCACCAGGGGGCGGCCAGACTGCTCGAGCAGGGAGAAGCCGAGCTATCGGCTTTCTGGAGCGATCCAGCCACCGGCATCGCCTGCCGGTGTCGTCCCGACTGGTTCAACGAGACAGCCATCGTTGATCTCAAGAGCTGTCTCGATGCCAGCAGCCGCGGCTTTTCCCGCGCCATCGCCAACCTCGGCTACGACGTCCAGGCGGCGTTCTACGTCGATGAACTCGGGCGCGTGACCGGCAGGAGCTACCTTTCTCTTCGTCGCCGTCGAGAAGGAGCCACCGCATGCCGTCGCGGTGTATCGGGCCGATCCGGAAATCATAGAGATTGGTCGCAGGAAGTACCAGGCCGCGCTGCAGCTCTTGAAGTGGTGCCAGGAATCCGGCACCTGGCCGGCGTACCAGCCGGCGGGCGAGGTCGAACTGATCTCCCTGCCGCGCTGGGCCGCCAACGCCGAAGCCTTCGCGTTCGACGCCGCCTGAGCGGCCCTTTTCTGTAGTTCATCCACCCCGGCGGGGAACCAGTCCCCGCTTTGGGCGACAGGGTGTCTCCGGCCTTTCTTTTTGAGAAAACTATGTCACAAACCTTGCGCAATCTGCAGAAGTCCCGTCAGGGAACGCCGGCCAATGCGGTCTCGTTTCCGGTGATGCCGAACAGTTCAAGGGCGAAGTCGCCCGTGCGTCGTCCCGGGGCGATCTCAGCCCGGATCGTATCGTCTGGTGGCGCTGACCGCCTTCGCCTGAATCCGAAACTCGCCGATGTCGATCCGCAGCGCAGCGTCTCGCTGCCGTCATCCAGTCCAGCCAGCTCGGCCTCGAAGTCGGCCTGATGGGCGAAGCGCACTCGTCCCGCTTGGTAGCCAGTGCCAGCGATTCCGCTATCAGGGCTTGATGAAGCTTTCCGGCAACAGTGGCCTGGTGCAGGATATCTACGGTCACGAAGGCGGATCAAACGACCGTTTCGACATCGTCCGGTCTGAATCGATCTGATGGATGAGCCGCTGAAGCAGAACGGCCTTCCGGCTGCAGACGAAGAACGGGGCGATCGTCGGTTTCCTACGCCGTCGCGGTGTTCGGGGACGGTAAAGCCGCACCTTCCACGCTCTGTCGAAGGAGCAGGTCGAGCAGGTTCGGGATCATTCCCGCGGCTACTGGATGGCCAGGAAGCCGCGCAAGGAGAGCCTTTGACACTCACTTCGTGCTCGATGGGTCTCAAGACGGTGATTTTGCCGCTTGTGCCATCTGCTGCCGAAATCACCCGAGCTGTGCGATGGCGCTGGCGATGGATGAGATCAACGAGCGCGGGAGACCCAGAACCCGGGATCGCCGAAGCCATCGACGGCCCCGGCGCCGGTTCGACGAGCCACCCGATGACGCCGGCCAGGCGTCTGACCCGTGCACGCGTGGCGACCCGCAAAACTGCCTGGCGAATTTGCTGGCGAGCATCGGTCAGGCGTTATCGATCG
>JADJMH010000037.1 GCA_016709675.1 Candidatus Accumulibacter proximus | reverse complement strand
GGGTTTAATCGCGTTCCGTGTGGAGATAGGAGGAAACAGGCGAAGGAGGGACAGGCAAATGGAGTGAGTTTTCCAGCGACGAGGAATAGGCCATGGCGATGAAGTTTTCAACTCGGCGATAACCGCGGGCGCGGGCTCTCGCCTCCTGAAACTGCCCGATTCATGGCCTCGACGCGTTGTATGTTTGCCGGCCTGAAGCCATTGAGTACGCCCGGAGGATGGTGGTGATGGTCCTGCCGGGGCGCTTGAAGGGTTCCAGTCGGCGGCAACTGGCTAACTCGACCAGCGCCAGAAGAGGGGCTTGGCCTCATCAGGCGTCGTAAGCCTTGGCATAGATCGCGCGCAACGCTTCCTTGATGCGCCAGCGGCCGGTCTTGAGATTCGAGCGCTGCAACCAGTGCCAGATGCCGGGTTTGCTGGCTGGTCAGTCGGCGGGTTTCTTTTGCAGGCTCCAGCGGGTGCGCGAGTTCAGGTTCACGCGGCCTCGGTCCGGCGCACCTCGTCCGGCACTGCTCAGAGCGACCACGTGAAAGCGGTCGAAGCAGACCTTGGCCCCGGAAAGTGCTCGGCGGCTCCGCTGAAAGCACCGGCTCATGTCCATGCTCAAATCGGTAATATCGCGCTCGGTTGGCCCGCCATGCTCGGCGAGATCGCTGGCGGGCTTCCCCAGAGTGGCCTTATCTCGACCGGGCGTGGCAAACAGCAGACGTGGCGCATCAAGATCATGGAAAACAGCGATGTACGTCTGGCTGCGCTTACTGGCGGTCTCATCCCACGCCGACGGCTCAGACCTCGGCATGACTCTGTAGCGCGCGCCTGCGCCACGCGATGCTCGATGACGCGCCACAGTCTGGGACTGCGAGCGCGCAGCACGCGACCCGCCGCCAGTACCGACATGGTCGGTGCCAGCATCAGCGTCAACGCCTCCAGACAACAGCGTGAAATGACTCCCCTTCGCGCCCAGGGCGTGGGGATTTGCGTCACCTTGCCACAGTCGGTACAGAGCGACTCGCGGTACCTCCGGCATGCAGATGGGCTTCGTCTCGAAGAAATCAGATGCCGCCAGGAGCGCGCCAAGCGGTCGATGCAGCGGTTGCCACCGCTGATCTGAGCAGGACAGGCATGACTGTACGCCGAACTCACCTGGAAGTCGATCCGTCCAGCCTCCGGTGTAAAGGTCACTTGATCCACCTGCCAAGGCGCGACGAGGCCCAGGGCCTCAGGTGAACAGCGTTTCAATCGCGGGAACCGGTCGGAAGAGGAAAGGCCGCTGTTGTCCTCCATGCCGAGGCCGGCAGACTGCCTCCTCGGCAAAGAGGAAGCGTACGCGAGGGAGGCGATGTAAAGGGTCCGGCTACGCCCGGACTGCGTCAACCTTGACATCCGCCTCCCCTCAACCACACGCCTCTCGTCCGTTTCCACACGAAACGGCATAGAGCCGTCCTGACGGCGCGTCTTCGTGAATTGCGCTTCAGAAACCCCACACCTGACTGGCACGCACGAAACCCACCTGTCCCTCGCGGTGGCGAACCTTGGCCCAGCCGCCAGGCGCCGCTTCGAGATAGACCAGTGAGACGCTCTTTTCCGCCTCGAAGACCACCGGCGCAGACTCATCGGCAGTCTGCCGGATCTGGGCGCGGACCGCGGTCACGATTACCGTGCGACGCTTGGCGAGGTACCTCGCCTCGATCCAGGCCAGACCGCCATCGGCATCGCGCACCTTGGACCAGCCTTCCAGGTTGACCACCAACTCGACCGGCGTCCCCCGCCTGACGACGAAAAGTCTGCTACCGCGCTGCGACGGCGCGTCGTAAAGAACCGCTGCCGCATCGACAGTGCGGTACTCGATCGCCAGCAACGGCCCGGAAAATCCGGCGGCAAGCAACCAGCTCAGCAGCCGTTTCATCGAGAAATCACCTAATGGGTCGTCGCCTCACCCGCGGCTTCTTGGCCGGCTTCCTGTTGCTGCAGGCGGGACATGTAAAGCGCTTCGAAATTGACTGGTTGCAGCATGACGGGGGCAAAACCGGCACGTGTGACGGCGTCGGACACCACTTCACGAGCGTAGGGGAAGAGAATGTTGGGGCAGGCAATCGACAGCAAGGGCTCCATGTTCTCGCTTGGCACATTCTGCACGCGGAAGATTCCCGCCTGCCCGACCTCGACGAGAAAGACAGTCTTTTCTTCGATCTTGGAAGTTACCGTGGTCGTCAACGTCACTTCGAAGACGCCTTCTCCAATACCCTGCGCATTCGTTTGTAGCTGGATGCTGACCTTGGGTGACTCACGCTCCAGAAAAATCTGCGGTGCGTTGGGCACTTCAACCGACAGATCCTTGATGTAGATCTTCTCGATCGCAAATACAGGGTTCTCTTGTTCGCTCATGTTGGTTTTTTGACCTATGCAGTGGGATGGTTAGTGAAGCCAATGATGCGGGAAGGCAGATCTCAAGCGCCTTCACCCGCGAGCAAAGGCAAGAGCCTGCCCGCACGATCGAGAGCAATGAGCTCGTCGCAACCGCCGACGTGGGTTTCGCCGATATAAATCTGTGGGACAGTGCGTTTGGCGGTCCTTGTGAGCATCTCGCTGCGGCGCGCGGGATCAAGGTCGATACGAACCTTCTCGATCTCGACGACCCCGCGTGCGCGCAGCAGTTGCTCGGCCCGGATACAGAACGGACAGACGGCAGTCGCATACATCAACACCTGCGGCGCAAGGCTCATCGCCTGGTCCCCTTCTTGAGCGGCAGACCCGCCTCGGACCATGCCGCAACTCCTCCCTCCAGGGGTGGAACCCGCAAGAAACCGAGCTTGGACAGCGTGGAACATGCAGCCGACGAACGCGCTCCGGACTGGCAGACAAGAATCACCGGCTTGTCTTGAACGGCTCCAGTTCGCCAACGCGTTGCGCCAGCGATGCCGCGGGAATGTTCCGCGAGTCGCAGAGGTGGCCTGCTATGTACTCGTTCGGCTCACGAATGTCGATCAACTGAGCATTCTCGCGGTTGATCAACAAGGTGGCCTGCGCAGGCGAGACAGCGCCCGCGCCAGCCGGCCGACGCACCGAAAGCGCCAGCAGCATCGTGCCGCTGATGACGGCAACGGCCACCACAAAAATGTTCTGCTGTATGAATTCCAATCCAGGCTCCAGAAACCGACGCTCCTAACCTACTGCCCGACGATGGCGCCCAACGCCAACGACAACACTGCAGGACAGCCAAGGTGTGCCTAATCGCCGCAAAACACCTCACGCATCATGCCAATCAACTGTAACGTACGCGCGTCACCAACCCGATAGTAGACCCGGTTGGCATCCTTGCGTGCGAGCAGGACACCCTTGTCGCGAAGAATCGCGAGATGCTGGGAGATGTTGCTTTGCGAGGTACCTACCGCCTCCACGATCTCTTGTACGCAGGCATCCTGGTCGCCGATCACACAAAGGATCTTCAGGCGCAAGGGATGCGATATCGACTTCAGCGCACGTGCCGCCTGCTCGATATGTTCCTGCTTGTCAATGATGCTGGCCCTGATAGGCACGATACGCGAGCTTCCTCGTTTATCATATAATTGCCGATTATAGAGCAAATGCTTGATACGCGGGTGTTTTGTACCTGCCCTCGCGCCCAGCGAACAACCGCCGGGCCGAGTCCTGGTAAGCCAATTCACGTTTCTGCAAGGCATCCTTCGTTCCTTGACGAGTACCACAGGAAAGTCCCTGGATAACCCTACGCCAGGCCCCGCGCGCACCAGCCGATCACCAGCCGCCCACCGGCAACGTGTGCTCGTCGTTAAGCGCTCGGCAGCGAGCCTGGAACCCGATCGTGCAGCGGCGCGTCCCGGCCTGCTGGCCAGACCCGCGAACTGGCGCGTGCTGTTCATCGCCCTACTGGCGGCGATGCTGGGGGCGCAAGGCGTTTACGCCAGCAGCAAACAAGGTGTCAACGATGGGGACCTCGCATCACCGAGTGAAGTCGCGGAAAAACAGAGCGACCTGAGATCGCTACGGGCCCAGATCGAAACCCTGCGCAAGGAAATGACCGCCGCAGAGGGTTCGCGGAGGGAGGCAAGGGATCAACTGCAGGAGGCCGAGCGCGCAATATCCGCCACGCAGCGCGAACTGCACAACCTGACGACACAGATCGGCAGGCTGCAGATGGAGCTCAAGAACCTCGACATGCAATCGAAAGCCCTCGAACACGGGTTGAACACGCAGCAGACGCAACTGGAAAAGTTGCTCTATCGGCAGTACCTGCGCGGAAATCCGGATCCCCTGCGCCTGTTTCTCAATGGCGACGACCCCAATCAACTGGCTCGTGATCTCCACTATCTGGAAGCGATTGGGCGGGCGCGCAGCCAGATCCTGCTGGGAATCGAGTCCACATTGCAGCGCAAGCAAGCACTCGCCACCGAAACAAGGCAACAGGCCGAAAAGCTTTCCGCTATTGAAGCCCAACAACAGGAGCAACACACCAGGCTGCTGGCCCAGCGTCAGCAGCGCCAGGCGATGTTTGACGAGGTATCGAGCCAAGTAGCAACGCAGCGGCGCGCGATAGGCAACCTGCAACGCGATGAAAAACGCTTGGCCGAACTCGTCGACCGGCTGTCGAAGATTATTGCCAGCAAGGCCGCTGAAGCCCGGGAAGCCCGCCGCGAAGTGCAGCGGCAGGAGAAACCCCGGACAAGCAGAACAGTCCCCGAGGGTGAGACAGCTGAACCCCGCGCAGCGCCGCCGGAAGCAAGCACCGTCGATCCGGCGGCGACCACCTCAACTATCAGTCTGGCGAGAATGAAAGGGCAACTGCGACTGCCAACACGCGGGACGATCAGCAATCGATTTGGTACCGCGAGACAGGAAGGGAGCACCTGGAAGGGTCTTTTTATCGCCGCCCGAACCGGCAGCGAGGTGTCCAGCATCGCCGGAGGCCGGGTGGTCTTTGCCGAATGGATGCGTGGCTTCGGCAATCTGCTGATTGTCGACCATGGCGGCAGCTATCTTTCCATCTACGCCAACAACGACGCGCTGCTGAAACAGGTCGGCGACGAGGTCAGTACCGGGCAAACCATTGCCACTGTGGGCAACAGCGGTGGCAATCCTGAATCCGGTTTATACTTTGAACTTCGTCACCAAGGCAAACCGCTCGACCCGCTGGCTTGGGTTAACCCCAAATAAGATGCACACAGGAGTGAGACAAATGGGTAAGTTGAAACAGGCCGGACTGGTTTGCGCCGGGTTGCTTGGTGGCATTCTTCTCAGCCTGCAGTTCTCGGCGATCGCCGACAAGGAAACGCGAGCGAGTCTGCCGGTCGCGGAGTTGCGCACCTTTGCCGAGGTGTTCAACGCCATCAAGACCGGCTACGTCGAACCAATCGACGACAAGAAACTGATTACTCACGCCATCAGCGGCATGCTCTCCAATCTGGACCCGCACTCGAGTTACCTCGACGCCGACGCGTTCAAGGACCTGCAGGTCGGGACGCAAGGCGAGTTCGGCGGCATCGGGATTGAGGTCGGGATGGAGGACGGCCTCGTCAAGGTGGTTTCGCCAATTGAGGATACGCCTGCCTACCGTGCAGGCGTAAAGCCCGGCGACCTCATTTTCAAGATCGACGACACGCTGGTCAAAGGACTGACGCTGACCGAAGCCGTCAAGCGCATGCGCGGCAAGCCGAAGTCCCAGATCAAGCTGTCGATCCTCCGCAAGGGCGAGGCCAAGCCGCTGAACATCACGCTGACGCGGGAAGTCATCAAGGTACAAAGCGTCAAGTCCAAACTCGTCGAGGACGGGTACGGCTATCTCCGCATCACTTCCTTCCAGGAGAATACCGGTGCAGCGGTGGTCAAACATCTGGGCGATCTCTTCAAGTCCGGCCCGCTGAAGGGATTGGTGCTTGATCTGCGTAATGATCCGGGCGGCCTGCTCAACAGCGCCGTCGGCGTCTCCGCAGCCTTCCTGCCGCCGGATACACTGGTCACATCAACCGACGGTCGCACACCCGACGCCAAGCACCGATTCTCTGCATCGCCCGCCGATTACCTGCGCGGCAGCCGGGACGATTACATCCGTAACCTGCCCCCGGAGGCACGCTCTGTGCCGATGGTGGTACTGGTCAATGGAGGCTCCGCTTCGGCGTCCGAAATCGTCGCCGGTGCGCTGCAGGACCACAAGCGCGCCGTCGTTCTCGGCACCACGACCTTCGGCAAGGGCTCGGTACAGACCGTGCTGCCCTTGCCGGGGAATACAGCGATCAAGCTGACGACTGCGCGCTACTTCACGCCCTCCGGCCGCTCGATCCAGGCGAAAGGCATCGTTCCGGACATCGTCGTCGAAGAAAGCGCCAACGGTAGCTCGACCGAGCGCCTGCGCGAAGCCAACCTCGAGCATCACCTCGACAACAACAAGGACACCAGCCCGGCGGTCAAGGACTCGCCCAGCAAACCGCCCAAGGCAACGCCGGTCAAGCCGAAAGGGAGCGCGCCAAAGGAAGATGCCGACGAATCATCCGAGATCCCAAGTGGCGAACTGGCCTCGAAAAAGGACTACCAGTTGAACCAGGCGCTGAATCTCCTCAAGGGTATGCAGATCCTGAAGAACACTCGGTGAACCCGGATCATCTCGGATGGGAAACGTGAAACGACCGGCAGTGATACCGAAGACGCCGATCCGCAAAGAGCGGAATATCCTGTTCGCCAAGTTCCCGCCTGGTCAGGTACCGGAAGCCTCCGACTATCTGGGCAAGATCGAGCGCCTCGAAGTTCAACGGGGTGAGCAGCCACGGGCGATCGGCGTTGCCTACGACCTCCGCCATCACTGCCTGGAAGAACTCGAGGGCACGCTTCAAGACAAGGGTTATCACCTCGACAATACGCTGATGAGCAAGATGATGCGGGCACTGATCTACTACGTCGAGGAGACACAACTGCACAATCTCGACGCACCTCACCGCCCGCTCAAGCGCTCGCAGTCGGAGGCCTACACCCACGCCTGGGAACGCCACCCGCACGGCGACCACGACGAAACACCGCCGGAGTGGCGCGAGTACAAGTAATGTCTTCGCCATGAACGACGGGCAGTTGCTGCGTTACAGCCGACATATCCTGCTTGACGAAATCGGCATCACTGGCCAGCAACGAATCGTCAATGCCAAAGTGCTGATCATCGGCGCCGGTGGCCTGGGCTCGCCGGCCGCACTTTATCTCGCGTCCGCCGGCGTCGGCCGGATTACCCTCGCTGACGGCGACACGGTAGACCTGACCAACCTGCAACGCCAGATCCTGCATACGCAGGACCGCCTTGGCCAGGCCAAGGCCATGTCCGGGCAAACGGCTCTGCGCAGCGTCAATCCCGAAGTGCAGGTCCAGGCCATCACCAGCCATCTGGCTGGCGAAGCGCTGGCGGCACTGGTCGAAGACGCGGACGTGGTCCTCGATTGTTGCGACAACTTCGCTACCCGGCACGCGGTCAATCGCGCCTGCGTCAGTCACCGAACACCGCTGGTTTCCGGCGCAGCGATCCGTTTTGCCGGGCAACTGGCGGTATTCGACAGCCGCCGCGAGCATACTCCCTGTTACAACTGCCTCTTTCCGGAAGGTGAAGATGCCGACCAGGTGCGCTGCGCGGTGATGGGAGTCTTTGCGCCGCTGACCGGGATCATCGGTGCGATGCAGGCGGCCGAAGCACTGAAGCTGATCACCGGCGCCGGTGAAGTCGTCATGGGCCGTCTCTGGCTGCTCGACGGACTGTCGATGGAATGGCGCAGCGTAAAGTTCGGCCAGGACCCCGAGTGTGGAGTCTGTGGGGTCTGTGCGGCCGGAGCGCGCGACGACCTCAGGTGAAGCGCGCCAGCACGCGCAGATCGGTGCCAACCGCACGGACGTCGCGAATGACCAGCGAGCGTCTGCCGGCCAGCGACTCAAGGGGCGGCAGACCGAACATGCCGCGCGCAGCATCCCCGATCAGACAGGGTGCCAGGTAGAGCAACAGCTCGTCGACCAGACCCGCGCTCAGCAGTGAGCCGCTGAGGCCGAAACCGGCTTCAGCGTGCACTTCGTTGATACCCCGCCGTGCAAGTTCGTTGAGCAAAGCCAGCAGATCGACTTTGCTGCCCGGCCTGGGAAGCACCAGAACTTCCGCACCCATTTGCGCAAGCGTGGCAACCTTTCCGTGATCAGCAACTGCAGCGGCCACCAGAACTCCACCACCGCGCAGCACTCTGGCCTCAGGCGACAGATCAAGCCGGCTGTCGACCACAACCTTCAGAGGCTGGCGCGGTTCCCCGCCCGGTCCTTCGACCCCGCGCACATTGAGTTGTGGATCGTCATGACGCACCGTACCTATGCCCGTCAGGATCGCGCAGGCGCGCGCGCGCCAGCGATGCCCATCCTGCCGAGCCGCCGGCCCAGTCAGCCACTGACTGGCGCCGTTCTGCAGCGCCGTCTTGCCGTCGAGACTGGCGGCAAGCTTCAGCCGCAGCCAGGGCCGGGCACGCGTCATGCGCGCAACGAAGCCCGGATTGATTTCCTTCGCCTCGGCAGCCAGCAAACCACATTCGGCAGCTACGCCAGCCTGGCGCAAGCTGGCCAGCCCTCGCCCCGCCACCAGCGGATTGGGATCCTGCATGGCAGACACGACTCGCGATACCCCGGCTGTCAGCAGCGCCTCTGTGCAGGGCGGCGTGCGGCCATGATGGCTGCACGGTTCGAGCGTGACAAAAACCGTCGCCCCATGCGCCTTGTCACCAGCCGCATGCAAGGCATGGATTTCGGCGTGCTGACCACCGGCATAGACGTGCCAGCCTTCACCAACAACTTGGCCAGAGCGGACGACGACGCAGCCGACGCGTGGGTTCGGGGTGGTCGTATACAGACCGCGCTCGGCAAGGCGCAACGCACGCGCCATGAATTCGTGGTCCGACGCACTGAATGCCGGCGCCATCAGCGGCCGAGCGGCGGTGACGAACGGGAGACTTCGCGAATGACCTTGGAGAACTCGTCGACGTCCTCGAAATTCCGATAGACCGATGCGAAGCGTACGTAAGCCACCTTGTCGAGTTTCTTCAACTCGCGCATGACCATTTCCCCGACCTTTTCCGAGGCAACTTCTCGCTCACCAAGCGCCAGCAGCTTCTCCTCGATGCGGACAATCGCCGCCTCGACGGCCTCCGAACTGACTGGTCGCTTGCGCAGCGCCAACGAAAGACTGGCGGCCAGCTTGTCGCGGTCGAAATCAACTCGCGAGCCATTCTTCTTGATGACCTGCGGCATCCGCAGCTCCGCCCGCTCGTAAGTCGTGAACCGCTTCTCACATGTCAAACAACGCCGCCGTCGCCGGACAATGTCACCATCGTCGTTGAGGCGCGTATCGGCGACGGTCGTTTCGTCAGCGCCGCAGAACGGGCACTTCATGGTGTCTAGACACCATACACGGGGAATTTCCCGCACAGCGTCGAGACATCGGCACGCACTCGCCGCAGGACGCCTTCATCGCCCGGCGCGTCGAGCACATCGGCTATCAGGTGAGCGACCAGTTCGGCTTCGATCTCGGTGAAACCACGCGTCGTCATCGCCGGCGAACCGATGCGGATGCCGGAAGTGACGAAGGGCTTTTGCGGGTCATTAGGAATGGCGTTCTTGTTGACCGTGATGTGCGCCGCACCCAGCACAGCCTCGGCTTCCTTCCCCGTGATGTTCTTGGCGCGCAGATCGACCAGGAAGACGTGTGATTCGGTCCGACCAGAGACGATGCGCAGTCCACGCTCTTCCGCCAGCACGCGCGACAGGACACGAGCGTTGGCCAGCACCTGCTCCTGGTAATGACGAAAGGCCGGCGTCAGCGCCTCCTTGAAAGCCACGGCCTTGGCTGCAATCACATGCATCAGCGGCCCTCCCTGCAGGCCAGGGAAAATGGCCGAATTGATCGCCTTTTCGTGCTCGGCCTTCATCAGGATAACCCCGCCGCGTGGGCCGCGCAGCGTCTTGTGCGTGGTCGAAGTCACGACATCGGCGCAGGGCACCGGGTTCGGGTAACAACCAGCGGCAATCAGGCCCGCGTAATGCGCCATATCGACCATGAAAATGGCGCCGATTTCCCTGGCCACATTGGCGAAACGTTCGAAGTCGATGCGCAGCGAGTAAGCCGAGGCACCGGCAATCAGGATGCGCGGCTTGTGCTCGCGGGCCAACGCTTCCATCCTCGGGTAGTCAATCGCTTCATGCTGATCAAGCCCGTAGGCTACGACCTTGAACCACTTGCCGGACATGTTGAGCGGCATGCCATGCGTGAGGTGACCACCCTCGGCCAGACTCATGCCCATGATCGTGTCACCCGGCCTGGCAAAAGCCAGCAACACCGCCTGATTGGCCTGCGAGCCCGAGTTCGCCTGGACATTCGCGGCTTCAGCACCAAACAGCTTCTTCAGGCGATCGATCGCCAGTTGCTCGGCGACGTCGACGTACTCGCAGCCACCATAATAGCGCTTGCCCGGATAGCCTTCGGCATACTTGTTGGTCAGTTGCGAGCCCTGCGCAGCCATCACCGCGTGGCTGACATAATTCTCCGAGGCAATCAGCTCGATATGCTCCTCCTGACGCCGATTCTCGTTCTCGATCACCTGCCAGATCTTGGGATCAACTTTCGCCAGGGTGTCTTTATCGGAAAACATCGTGTGCCTCACAAGCCTTGAAAGGGCTGGAATTGTAGCACGCGCTGGCGGCTCACCCGGACTCCTCGCGACGGGAAACGGGCCGCCAGAGGCGGCGCCGGGTCAAGCCGCGAAAACATGCCCGGCGCGCTTGTCTCCCTCGCCGACGGTCAATTGCCGAACAGGCCCTTGATTGACCTGATGATGGCACCGGGATGGCCGATGCCCCCTCGGGATGAGCAGTGATACTGGAAACTCACTCGACAGTGACCGACTTCGCCAGGTTGCGTGGCTTGTCAACATCGGTCCCGCGGACCAGAGCAACATGGTAGGCAAGTAGTTGCAGCGGTACGACGTGCAGCAAGGCGGAGAGCGCGCCGTAGTGCTCGGGCAGATGCAGCACATGAATGCCGTCGGATTCCTTCATCGCGCTGTCGGCATCGGCGAAGACATACAGCTCGCCACCGCGGGCACGCACTTCCTGCAGATTGGACTTTAGTTTCTCGATCAGGGCATCATTCGGGGCAACGGCAATGACCGGCATGTCCCGATCGACCAGCGCCAGCGGGCCATGCTTCAACTCACCAGCTGGGTAGGCTTCGGCATGGATGTAGGAAATCTCCTTCAGCTTGAGCGCGCCTTCCATGGCGATTGGGTAATGGCGGCCACGCCCCAGAAACAGGGCGTGCTGTTTCATCGAGAAGCGTTCGGCCCATTCGCAAATCTCGGGTTCCAGTTCGAGGATTTTGGCCACAGCCATCGGCAGATGCCGCACCGCGTGCAGTTCGGCAGCCTCTTCCTGCTCGTCCAGACGCCCGTGAACCTTGGCCAGGACCAGTGTCAGAAGATACAGGGCGGCAAGTTGAGTGGTGAATGCCTTGGTCGAAGCAACGCCGATTTCCGGACCCGCCCGGGTAATGAAGCGCAAGGTGTTCTCCCGCACCAGTGACGACTCGGGCACGTTGCAGATGCACAGCGTGTGGGCCATGCCCAGCGCCTTGGCATGCTGCAGCGCAGCCAACGTATCGGCAGTTTCACCCGATTGCGAGATGGTCACGACCAGTGTCCGCGGGTCGGGCACCGAGTCACGATAGCGGTACTCACTCGCCACTTCAACCGAACAGGCGATGCCGGCGATCGACTCCAGCCAGTAACGGGCCACCAGGCCCGCGTGATAACTCGTACCACAGGCGATGATCAGCACCTGCCGGACCTCCTTTAGGGTCACCTCGCTCTCGGCGCCGAAGATACCAGGCTGGATGCTCCGCGCAGCGCCGAGCATTTCGAGCGTGTTGGCCAACGCCACTGGCTGCTCGAAGATCTCCTTTTGCATGTAATGCCGATACTGCCCCAGTTCGATGGCCTCGGCCGATAGTTCTGACTCGGTTTCGGGACGTTCCACCGGGGTACCGTCCACCCGCGCAATGCGATAACTCTCACGCATCAGTTCGGCACAGTCGCCGTTTTCCAGATAGACCATACGGCGCGTGACCTGCACCAGGGCCGAGGCATCGGAGGCGGCGTAGCAGGCGTCAGCGCTGAGACCGAGCAGCAGGGGCGCGCCTTCACGGGCGACGACAATTCTGCTCGGATCGGATTCGCGCAACACGGCAATCGCGTAGGCACCCTGCAGTTGGGCGACCGAGTGGCGGACTGCGGTCAGCAGATCCGCGGTCGTCTTCAGTTCCTGGGCGATCAGGTGCGCCACGACCTCGGTGTCGGTATCGGAGGTGAACTCGTAGCCGAGGGCGATGAGGCGTCCACGCAGAGACTCATGGTTCTCGATGATCCCGTTATGGACGACGGCGAGTCCTTTCGAGACATGCGGATGGGCATTACGCTCGCAAGGCACGCCGTGCGTCGCCCAGCGCGTATGGGCAATGCCGCTGTTACCGGCTGCCTGCAGTTGATCAACCTGCGCCGTCAGTTCGGCAACCCGACCCACTGAACGCAGGCGGTGCAGGCCGCTGCCGTTGATCAGGGCGAGGCCCGCCGAATCGTAGCCACGGTATTCCAGCTTCCGCAGACCTTCGAGCAGGACAGGGACAATATTGCGGTCGGCGACCGCGGCAACGATGCCACACATGGTCAGATCACTTCTTGGCTTTTTGTGGCCGTTTCCAGCCGGGGATGGATATCTGCCGGGCGCGCGAGATGGTCAGCGTGTCTGGCGGGGCGTCCTTGGTCAGGGTCGTGCCGGCGCCAAGCGTAGCGCCACGCCCGACTGTAACCGGTGCGACCAACTGGGTATCGGAACCGATGAAGGCATCGTCCTCGATGATCGTCTTGAACTTGTTGGCGCCGTCATAGTTGCAGGTGATGGTCCCAGCACCAATGTTTACCCGGCTGCCGATGACGGCGTCGCCGATGTAGGCGAGGTGGTTGGCCTTTGACTGGGCGGCTAGCTTGCTGTTCTTGAGTTCGACGAAGTTGCCGATATGGACGCCGGCGGCGAGTTCCGTGCCGGGACGAAGCCGGGCAAAGGGTCCGATCACCCCATCGGGTCCGACGATCGCGTCCTCAATGTGACTGAAGGCCGCGAGACGGGAGCCGGCGCCGATTTGTGCATTCTTCAGCACGCAAGCCGGGCCGATCTCGACCGCCTCCTCAAGTACGACCTTGCCCTCGAAAACACAGTTCACGTCGATGAACACATCGCGCCCGCAAACCAGTTCGCCACGAACGTCGATCCGTGCCGGGTCGGCCAGGCGCACGCCCTGCTCCAGCAGGCGGTCTGCGGTACGTCGCTGCGCAACTCGTTCGAGCTCGGCAAGCTGCACCTTGCTGTTGACACCAAGCACTTCGGATGCGGCCTGTGGATGCGCAGTGCGGACTGGCAGCCCTGCGGCAACGGCCATCCCGACGATGTCGGTCAGGTAGTACTCGCGCTGCGCGTTGTCATTCGAGAGACGGCCAAGCCACTCGGCCAGGCGAGCAGTTGGCAGCGCCATGATGCCGGTATTGATTTCCCGGATCGATCGTTCATCTGCCGTTGCGTCCTTCTGCTCGACAATGCGCACGACGACACCTGCATCGTTGCGCACGATGCGACCGTAGCCGCCAGGATCGGGCAGTTCGACGGTGAGAATGGCCAGCGCATCGCGTGCCGCATGTACCAGCTGCTTCAGCGTTTCAGCCTCAATCAGCGGCACGTCGCCATAGAGCACCAGCGTCGTCGAGGCGTCCCCCAGATACGGCAGGGCTTGCATGACGGCATGGCCGGTGCCGAGTTGCGGCTCCTGCAGAACCCAGGCCAGATCCGGCGCGTCGATCGTTGTCCGCACCGCCTCGCCGCCATGTCCATAGACGATACACAACGTCTTTGGCGAGAGGCTACGGGCGGTGTCAATCACGTGCGAGACCAACGCCTTGCCAGCCAGTGGATGGAGCACCTTGGGCAGGTTCGAATGCATGCGCTTGCCTTGCCCGGCGGCCAGAATGACGATATTCATGAGATCAAGCTCGGTCAAACAGTACGGTTGGTGTTGTTGGTGTTTCTTCCGCTGTCGAGAACTGCCGCTTCGCGACAAGGGATGGCTGGCGAACGCGCCGACACTGACTTCGTTCGACGCCGCACGGGCGCCGAATTTCCCTTTCCATTGTTTAATTATTTCAGGTCCGGCGGCAAAAAACCCACAACAATGTCACGCTTGGCAACTCTTCTCGCCGACAAGGCGATCAGGGCCGCCTAGTGTCGTTACAGGCATCGAGAATGCGATCCCTCATTCCGCAGTATACGCTGGCAGGGGTCCGCCCTGCGCCGATTGCCTAACTGGCGCGCGAGACGGCGCTGGACGGACCTCTGCCTGAAAGGGGTGAGCGCTCAGCGCGGAAGGTCGGAACCACCCATCAGGAAGGTATCGACCTCCCGTGCGCATTGTCGACCCTCGCGGATCGCCCAGACGACGAGCGACTGGCCGCGCCGCATGTCGCCGGCGGCAAACACCTTGGGCACACTGCTCGCGTAGCAGCCTTCTCCATCGGTGGTCGCCTTGACGTTGCCACGGCCGTCGAGCTCAACTGCCAACTGCGCCAGCAGGCCCTGCCTGACCGGCGAGACAAAGCCCATGGCCAGCAGTACGAGATCGGCAGGGATCTCGACTTCACTGCCGGGGACTTCTTTCATCCGGCCCTCGCTCCAGTCAACGCGGACCACTTTCAGGGCCGTCACCTTGCCGTTCTTACCGACAAACGCCTTGGTCGAGACGGCAAAATCGCGGGCGCAACCCTCCTCGTGTGAAGAGGATGTACGCAGTTTCAGCGGCCAGTAGGGCCAGGTCAGACTCTTGTTTTCCGTCTGCGGCGGCTGCGGCATCACCTCGAACTGGGTCACCGACAATGCCCCGTGACGATTGCTGGTGCCGACACAGTCGGAACCCGTATCGCCACCGCCAATGACCACCACCCGCTTGCCCGTCGCCATGATCCGCCGCGAAACCTGGTCGCCCGCGTTGACCCTGTTCTGTTGCGGCAGGAACTCCATGGCGAAATGCACGCCATCGAGATCCCTGCCGGGAACCGTCAGGTCTCGCGGAGACTCCGCACCACCGGCAACGATCAGCGCATCAAAGTCGGCCAGCAGTCGATCTGCCGGCACGGCGTTGGCATCGCTACCACCAATCTCCTGATTGACCCGGAACTCAACCCCCTCCGCCTGCATCTGCTCGACGCGGCGATCGATATGCGACTTCTCGAGTTTGAAATCTGGGATACCGTAGCGCAGCAGGCCACCGATGCGGTCATTCTTCTCGAAAACGACCACCGCATGCCCGACGCGCGCCAGTTGTTGCGCAGCCGCCAGCCCTGCCGGGCCAGAGCCGATCACGGCGACGTTCTTGCCGGTGTGCTGTTTCGGCGGCTGGGGTACGATCCAACCTTGTTCCCAGCCCTTGTCAACAATCGCATGCTCGATCGACTTGATGCCGACAGGGTCAGTGTTGATATTGAGCGTACAGGCCGCTTCACAAGGCGCCGGGCAGATACGACCGGTGAAGTCCGGAAAGTTGTTGGTCGAATGCAGCACCGCCAGAGCCTGCTCCCAATTGCCGCGGTAGACGAGATCGTTCCAGTCGGGGATGATGTTATTCACCGGACAGCCCGTATTGCAGAACGGAATGCCGCAGTCCATGCAACGCGCACCCTGGAGGCTCGCCTGTTCGTCCGTCAGCACCCTGACAAACTCACGGTAATGCTTGAGCCGCGACGTCGCCGGCTCGGCGACCTCCGCCAGACGTTGGTATTCGATGAATCCAGTTGGCTTACCCATTGCTAAGCTGCCTCCAGTTGCTTTTTCGCCGCCAGTTCGCTGAGCACTCGCCGGTACTCGTGCGGCATGACCTTCACAAAGCGTCTGCGATAGCGTTCCCAGTCATTGAGCAATCGCAGTGCCTGCCGGCTGCCGGTCAAACGATAGTGTTTGTCGACCAGTCCCTTGAGCAGAACCTCGTCGATCACGCCGAGATGGCGGATGTCCACCCGCCCGTGGCCTTCCAGGTCGTCGCCGGCGTCAGTACCCTGGCGAGCGACCATTTCTTCCTCAACCGGCTCCAGCGATACCTGCGCCAGGTTGCATCGCGACTCGAAACTCCCTTCCTCGTCGAGGACATAGGCTACGCCACCCGACATGCCGGCGGCGAAGTTCCGGCCGGTCATGCCCAGCACGACGACCGTCCCGCCCGTCATGTATTCGCAGCCATGATCACCGACGCCCTCGACAACGGCGGTGGCCCCCGAGTTGCGGACGGCAAAGCGCTCGCCGGCTACACCAGCAAAGAAAGCTTCGCCCTCGGTCGCACCGTAGAGGACAGTGTTGCCGACAATGATGTTGCTGCGGCTCTCGCCACGAAATCCGGCGTTCGGACGAACGACGATCCGGCCGCCCGACAGGCCCTTGCCAACGTAGTCGTTGGCTTCGCCGGTCAGATCGAGAGATACGCCCTGCGCCAGAAAGGCGCCGAAGGCTTGTCCTGCGGTGCCTTTGAGCTCGATATTGATGGTGCCGTCCGGCAGCCCTGAGTGCCCGTAGCGCTCGGCCACCCGGCCGGAAAGCATCGCCCCGACGGTGCGGTTGATATTGCGCACCGGTAATTCGATACTGACCTTCTCGCCCCTTTCGAGTGCCGGCCGGGCAAGTTCGATGAGCTGATTGTCCAGCGCCTTGCCGAGACCATGATCCTGCTGCTCGCACTGGAACACGGGCGTCCTGGCCTTGTTTTCCGGCCGGTGGAAGATCCTGCTGTAGTCCAGCCCCTGTGCCTTCCAGTGACTGATTCCCTTCTGCATGTCGAGCAGATCGCAGCGACCGATCAGTTCATTGAAGCTGCGAACGCCGATCTGAGCCATCAGTTCGCGCAGCTCCTCGGCAACAAAGAAGAAGTAGTTCACCACGTGCTCTGGCTGGCCCGAGAACCGGCGGCGCAGAACCGGATCCTGAGTCGCCACCCCCACCGGGCAGGTGTTGAGGTGACATTTGCGCATCATGATGCAGCCTTCGACGACCAGCGGTGCCGTGGCAAAACCAAACTCGTCAGCACCCAGCAAGGCGCCGATCAAGACATCGCGGCCGGTCTTGATTTGCCCATCAACCTGCACCCGCACGCGTCCGCGGAGACGGTTCAGGACCAGCGTCTGCTGCGTTTCGGCGAGACCCAGCTCCCAGGGCGAACCGGCGTGCTTGATCGAGGACTGCGGGCTGGCGCCCGTGCCACCATCATGGCCGGCAATCACCAGGTGATCGGCCTTGGCCTTGGTGACGCCGGCGGCGACCGTACCAACGCCGACTTCGGAGACGAGTTTGACGCTGATCGAAGCCTTCGGATTGGCGTTCTTGAGGTCGTGAATGAGCTGCGCCAAGTCTTCGATCGAGTAGATGTCATGGTGCGGCGGCGGCGATATCAAGCCGACGCCCGGCACCGAGTGGCGCAGGAAGCCGATGTACTCGGAAACCTTGTGCCCCGGCAACTGACCGCCTTCGCCGGGCTTCGCACCCTGCGCCATCTTGATCTGGAGCTGGTCGGCATTGACCAGATACTCGGCGGTGACGCCGAAGCGCCCGGAAGCAACCTGCTTGATCGCCGAGCGCAGACTGTCGCCGGGCTGCAGCTGATAGTCGCGCTCGATACGCGTCTTGCCGATCACGTCGGAAACCATCTCGCCGCCCGCCAGCAGCTTGAAACGGGCCGGGTCTTCGCCCCCTTCGCCGGTATTCGACTTACCCCCCAGGCGGTTCATGGCAATGGCCAGTGTACTGTGGGCTTCGGTCGAGATTGACCCGAGCGACATGGCACCAGTGGTAAAGCGCTTGACGATCTCTCTTGCCGGCTCGACTTCATCAAGCGGCACCGCCGGACCGGCAGGCTTGACCTCGAACAGTCCACGCAGGGTCATGTGTCGCCGCGTCTGGTCGTTAATCAGCTGGGCATATTCCTTGTAAGTCTCGTACTTGCCCGTGCGTGTCGAGTGTTGCAGCTTGGCGATCACCTCCGGCGTCCACATGTGCTCTTCACCACGCACGCGGTAAGCGTACTCACCGCCGGCGTCGAGCATCGTCGCGAGCACCGGGTCGTCGCTGAAAGCCTGCCGGTGCAGGCGAATCGCTTCTTCCATGATCTCGAAAACGCCGATCCCCTCCACCTGCGTCGAGGTGCCGGTGAAGTACTTGTCAACCATCTTCTTCTGCAGGCCAACCGCTTCGAAGATCTGCGCCCCGGTGTAGGACATGTAGGTTGAAATGCCCATCTTGGACATCACTTTGAGTAGACCCTTGCCGACGCCCTTGATGAAGTGCTTGATCGCCTTGTCGCCCTTTTCGGCATTGCCACCAGCCATCTGCTGCAGCGTCTCGAGAGCCAGGTAGGGGTGTACGGCTTCCGCGCCGTAACCGGCAAGCAATGCGAAATGATGCGTTTCCCGTGCAGAGCCGGTTTCGACCACCAGTCCGACCCGGGTGCGCAGCCCCTTGGTGACCAGGTGGTGATGCACGGCGGAGGTGGCCAGCAGCGCCGGGATGGCGACGTGCTGAGCATCGAGCCGGCGGTCCGAAACGATCAGGATGCTCGATCCCTTGCGAACGTGATCCTCGGCCTCGGCACAGAGCGAGGCGAGGCGCGCTTCGACCCCTTCGTTACCCCAGACCAGCGGATAGCAGATGTCGAGTTCGGACGAGTGGAACTTGTTGCCAGTAAAGGTCGCAATGCGACGCAGCTTGGCCATGTTGTCGAAATCGAGTACCGGCTGCGCCACCTCGAGACGGTACGGCGGGTTGATCTCGTTGATGCCGAGCAGGTTCGGCTTGGGACCGATAAAGGAGACCAGCGACATCACCAGTTGCTCCCGAATCGGGTCGATCGGCGGATTGGTGACCTGCGCGAAAAGCTGGCGGAAATAGTTGAACAGCGGCTTGCTTCGGTTCGACAGGACTGCGAGCGGCGAATCGTTGCCCATCGAGCCAGTCGCTTCCTCGCCCGAGGTGGCCATCGGTTCCAGGATGAACTTGAGGTCTTCCTGGCTGTAACCGAAAGCCTGCTGGCGGTCGAGGAGCGATTCCGCGGCGCTGATCACAGGGACACTCTGGGGCACCGGCAGTTCGTCGAGCTTGATGTTGATCCGACTCAGCCAGTCCTGGTAGGGCTTGGTTCGCGACAGCGTGTCCTTGAGTTCGCTATCATCGATGATGCGTCCCTGGTCGAGATCAATCAGGAACATCTTGCCCGGTTGCAGCCGCCACTTCTTGACGATCCGTTCCTCAGGAATCGGCAGGACGCCGGCTTCCGACGCCATCACCACGAGATCGTCATCAGTGACCAGATAGCGCGCCGGACGCAAGCCGTTGCGGTCAAGGGTCGCACCGATCTGCCGCCCATCGGTGAAGGCCACGGCGGCCGGCCCATCCCACGGCTCGATCATCGCCGCGTGGTACTTGTAGAAAGCACCCCGCCGCTCGTCCATCAGCGTATGCGACTCCCAGGCTTCGGGAATCAGCATCATCATCGCGTGCGCAAGCGAATAGCCACCCATCACCAGCAGCTCGAGCGCGTTGTCAAAAGACGCGGAATCGGACTGCCCAGGATAGATGAGCGGCCAGATCTTCTCCAGGTCGGCGCCCAGCAGCGGTGACGAGGTCCCCTTCTCGCGCGCGCGCATCCAGTTGTAATTGCCGCGCAGCGTATTGATCTCACCATTGTGGGCAATCATCCGGAACGGATGCGCCAGCTGCCAGGTCGGGAAGGTGTTGGTCGAAAAACGCTGGTGGACCAGTGCCATGGCCGAAACACAGCGAGGGTCCTTGAGATCAGTGTAGTACTCGCCAACCTGGTCAGCAAGCAGCAAGCCCTTGTAGACGACCGTTCGTGCGGACATCGACGGCTGGTAAAACTCCTTGCTGTGCTTGAGTCCGAGCGCTCGAATGGCATTCGCCGCGCTGCGGCGAATCACGTAAAGCTTGCGCTCGAGGGCGTCGGTAACCATGATGTCCGGGCCACGGCCGATGAAGATCTGGCGGATTATGGGTTCTCGCGTACGGACCGTCGGCGACATCGGCAAGGCCTGGTCGACCGGGACGTCGCGCCAGCCAAGAACAACCAGGTGCTCTGTGCGGACGGCGCGCTCGATTTCTTCCTGACAGGCGAGGCGCGAGGCCGACTCCTTGGGCAGGAACACCATCCCAACGCCATAGTCTCCGGCTGGCGGCAGCTGAATTCCCTGCTTGGCCATCTCTTCACGGAAGAAGCCATCAGGAATCTGGATCAGAATCCCGGCACCATCGCCCATCAGTGGATCGGCACCAACCGCTCCGCGGTGATCCAGGTTCTTCAGGATCAGCAGGCCTTGCTCGACAATCGAGTGACTTTTCTTGCCCCGGATGTGCGCTACAAAACCGACGCCACAGGCGTCATGCTCATTGGCTGGGTGGTAGAGCCCCTGCCCTTCAGGTATGGCGGAATCCATCACTCTTGAATCCTCACTAAACAAAGACGCGGCACCCATGCGACCGCTCGCGGAAACGGCAGCAGCCGGACGCCAAGGCGAGCGACCGGCCGATCCCCGGGGACGGGCGACTATACCCTGAAAGGTGGGGCCATTCAAGATGCTGCGCCGCACCACAAAAGTGCGCCAGATCGTCGCTTTGGCACCAGAACGAGGCGCTTCAAGCTCCTGCGCGGGTCCACAGAAGCGTGGCCGCTCAGTTTAGCTGCAAAGCAAATGCCATGCCCGAATGTGCGCGCCCGCCACTGTCCCGGACCCGGCAGCGCCAACGTCGTCGGACTGCCAGCCGAGTAAGGCGGCGCTGTGGTCGCCAAAACGAGCGGCCTGGCCATCGCCGGCACCAAGGGGACTCGAACTCCAATCTGAAGGGCATGTTCGATAACGAAATCATGCGCTCCTGTCAGTCGCGCATCAAGCAAATTGAGCGGACGCGCCTGCGCACTATTTTATGCGGAGGATCAGCCGGGCTCGGCCTGCACCCCTGTTGAGAACTACCGAGCGGCCATTCGTGCCGACGGCAGGCCCTTCGGCAGCGTACTGCACCACACTCACGAGTCGCTGGCGCGAGTTTTGCGTTAAAGTGCGCCCGGGGCTTGTGATAAGCTGCTACACCAACACCTGAAGGCACCAAACAACCGCCGGAAGCTGGCCAGATTTCCCTGATCCGGCGAATGGCGGACGAGATATTTCAGTGAATAAGAGACGACAGCCGAGCGGCGAATTGCGATTTCGCTGCTTGTGCACAAGCGGGCTTCCGCGATGGGCGGAGCGGTTTGAATGATGCAGAGACAGGAAATCAGTAATGGAGGGCAATATGCCGTTAACAATCGGAGTTCCAAGAGAGACTGCAGCCGGGGAAAAGCGGGTTGCGACCGTACCTGAAGTCGTTGAGAAGCTGATCAAGCTGGGCTTCGCTGTCGCCGTCGAATCGGGCGCTGGCGATGCGGCCAATATATCGGACGACGCCTATCGCGCTGCCGGCGCCGAGATTGTCGCCGATGTGGCCAGGCTATGGTCGTCTTCGGATATCATTTTCAAGGTACGGGGCCCGTCGTCGGAGGAAGTTGGCCTGATGCGCGAAGGGGGCACTCTGGTGAGCTTCATCTGGCCGGCCCAGAACCCCGAGCTTCTGCAGCAACTCGCTGCGCGCAAGGCGACCGTGCTGGCCATCGACTCGCTGCCGCGCACGCTCTCGCGCGCCCAGAAGATGGACGCGTTGACCTCCCAGGCTGGCGTCGCCGGCTACCGCGCTGTCATCGAGGCCGCCAACGCCTTCGGTCGCTTCTTCAACGGCCAGATCACGGCGGCTGGCAAGGTTCCGCCGGCCAAGGTCTTCATTGCCGGTGCTGGCGTCGCCGGCCTGGCGGCGATTGGCACTGCCGCCAACCTCGGCGCCATCGTTCGCGCCAACGACACGCGTGCCGAAGTGGCCGATCAGGTCGCGTCGCTGGGCGGTGAATTCGTCAAGGTTGATTACGAGGAAGAAGGTTCCGGCGGCGGCGGTTACGCGAAGGTGATGAGCGAGGGCTTTCAGAAAGCCCAGCGCGACATGTACGCCAAGCAAGCCCGGGAGGTGGACATCATCATCACCACCGCGCTGATTCCTGGCAAGCCGGCGCCCAGGCTGATCACCGCCGAGATGGTGCGCTCAATGAAACCAGGCAGCGTAATCGTCGACATGGCCGCCGAACAGGGCGGCAACTGCGAGCTGACCGAGCCTGGTCAGGCAGTGGTGAAGCACAACGTCACCATCATCGGCTATACCGACCTCGTCAGCCGCTTGGCGCGGCAGTCGTCGACGCTGTACGGCACCAACCTGTTCCGCCTCGCCGAGGAACTGTGCAAGACCAAGGATGGCACGATCGACGTCAACATGGAAGACGAAGCCATCCGCGGCCTGACTGTAGTCAAGGACGGCAATGTCACTTGGCCGCCCCCGGCGCCCAAGCTGTCGGCTGCGCCAGCCGCGGCACCTGCTGCTGCGGCCAGACCGGTGGTCGCTGCCAAGAAGTCGGGGGGGCACGGCAAGGGCAGCGCACCCGCCTCGGCGACCGCCGTCGGCCTACTGTTCGCCGCTGGCGCCCTGATCTTCTGGTTCATTGGGGCGGGCGCGCCGCCGGCTTTCCTCGGTCACTTCACGGTCTTCGTGCTGGCCTGCTTCGTCGGTTACATGGTGGTGTGGAATGTCACGCCGGCGCTGCATACGCCGCTGATGAGCGTCACCAATGCGATCAGCAGCATCATCGCCATCGGCGCGCTGGTGCAGATCTCCCCCCCCCTTGGAACGGGGCTTGATCGTCCCGACGCCTGGATACGCTGGCTGGCGGTAGGCGCCATCATCCTGGCGACAATCAACATGTTCGGCGGCTTCGCCGTAACCCAGCGCATGCTGGCGATGTTCCGCAAATAAGGAAGCGATGATCATGTCTGAAAGCCTGGCAACGGTCTCCTATCTCGGAGCAACCATCCTTTTCATTCTCTGCCTCGGCGGCCTGAGCAATCCGGAAACTTCCCGGCGCGGCAATCTGTACGGTATCGTCGGCATGACCATCGCCGTTCTCGCGACGGTCTTCGGCCCGCACGTGAGCAGCACCGGTTATGCGTGGATCATCGCGGCCATGGTGGTTGGCGCGGGCATCGGTGTCTATGCGGCGCGCACCGTCCAGATGACGCAAATGCCCGAACTGGTCGCGTTGATGCACAGCATGGTCGGCCTCGCGGCGATGCTGGTCGGTTTTGCCAACTACATCGACCCGGCCGCTTCAGCGCAGATGAGCGGCGTCGAAAAGACCATCCACGAAGTCGAGATCTACCTCGGCATCCTGATCGGGGCGGTGACCTTCTCTGGCTCGGTCATTGCTTTCGGCAAACTCTCCGGCAAGGTCTCAGGCAATCCGCTACTCCTGCCGGCCCGCCACTGGATCAATCTCGCCGGTCTGCTGATCGTCATCTACTTCGGGCGCGAGTTCCTCAACGCCCATTCGATCAGCGACGGCATGATTCCGCTGGTGGTGATGACGGTGATAGCGCTGCTCTTCGGTATCCACATGGTGATGGCGATCGGCGGTGCCGACATGCCGGTGGTGGTCTCGATGTTGAACAGCTACTCTGGCTGGGCGGCAGCGGCCACTGGTTTCATGCTCTCCAACGACCTGCTGATCGTCACCGGGGCACTGGTCGGATCGAGCGGCGCGATCCTCTCGTACATCATGTGTGCGGCCATGAACCGGCACTTCATCAGCGTCATCGCCGGCGGCTTCGGCACCACCGGCGGAACGCCGGCGGCAGCCGGCGGTGCCCAGCCCGCCGGCGAGGTCGTGCCGATCATTGCGTCAGACACGGCCGAGCTGCTGCGCGAGGCGAAGAACGTGATCATCGTCCCGGGCTATGGCATGGCGGTGGCCCAGGCGCAGCACACGGTCTACGAGATCACCCGCCTGCTACGCGAGAAGGGGGTCAACGTCCGCTTCGGAATCCATCCGGTGGCGGGCCGCATGCCCGGCCACATGAACGTGCTGCTCGCCGAAGCCAAGGTGCCTTACGACATCGTGCAGGAGATGGACGAACTCAACGATGATTTTCCGCATACTGACGTTGCGATGATCATCGGGGCCAACGACATCGTCAATCCAGCCGCTCAGGATGACCCGAGCAGCCCAATCGCCGGCATGCCGGTACTCGAAGTCTGGAAGGCAAAGACGTCGATCGTCATGAAGCGCTCCATGGCCTCCGGCTATGCCGGGGTGGACAACCCGCTCTTTTACAAGGACAACAACCGCATGCTGTTCGGCGATGCGAAGAAGATGCTTGACGAAGTGCTGGTTGCTCTGAAGAGCTGATCCGCGGTGTGCCCTTGGACACCCTGCCGCCGAAGGGTGTCCAGCCGACCGATGGCGGTGCATAGACTGCTCTGCGGGTCTGGGCGGGACTGCCGATCGATGGCGAGTCCCCGGCTCAGAAGGGGTTTAGTCCGTTCCGTGTGGAATGGGGAGGAAACGGGCGAAGGGAGGGGCGGGCAAATGGGTAAGTTTTCCAGCGACGAGGTAGGCCATGGCGATGAAGTTTTCGACGCGGCGATAGCCGCGGGCGCGGTCTCGCCTCCTGAAGCGCCCGATTCATGGCCTGACGGGGCATTGTGTTTGCCGGCCTGGAAGCCATTGAGTACGCCCGGAAGATGCTTGGTGATGGTCCTGCCGAGGCGCTTGAAGGGTTCGAGTCGGCAGCGACTGGCCCAACTCAGCCAGCGTTTGAAGAGGGGCGCCTCATCAGGCGTCGTGGCCGGCATAGATCGCGCCAACGCTTCCTTGAGCGCCAGCGCGTGCGGTCTTGAGATTCAGCGCTGCGCCAGTGCATGGTCTGGGTTTGCTTGACGGTCCAGTCGGCGGGTTCTTTTGCAGGCCAGCGGGTGCCCTTGTTCGGTTCACTTTGACCTCGGCCCGGCGCACCTCGTCCAGCGCCTTGCTGCTCAGAGCGACCACGTGAAAGCGGTCAAGCAGACCTTGGCCTCGAAAAGTGCTCGGCGGCGCCCCCAAAGCACCCGTCCATGCTCAAATCGCGCGCTCGGTTGGCCGCCATGCTGGCGAGACGCTGGCGAATTCCCAGCGTGCCTTATCTCGACCGGGCGTGGCAAACAGCAGACGTGGCGCATCAAGATCATGGAAAACAGCGATGTACGTCTGGCCGCGCTTACTGGCGGTCTCATCGACGCCGACGGCACGAACCTCGGCATGACTCTCCTTGGCGCGCGCCTGCGCCACGATGCTCGATGACGCGCCACAGTCTGGGACTGCGAACGCGCAGCACCCGGCCCGCCGCCAGTACCGACATGGTCGGTGCCAGCATCAGCGTCAACGCCTCGAACAACAGCGTGAAATGACTCCCTTCGCGCCCAGGGCACAGGGATTTGCGTCACCTTGCCACAGTCGGTACAGGCGACTCGCGGTACCTCGGCATGCAGATGGGCTTCGTACTCGAAGAAATCCAGATGCCGCCAGGAGCGCGCCAAGCGGTTGCAGCTGCGCCGCTGCTCCACAGGCGGACAGGCATGACTGGCCGCGCCGAACTTCACCTGGAAGTCGATCCGTCCAGCCTCGGTGTAAAGGTCACTGATCCACCTGCCAGGCGCGACGGGCCAGGCCTGGTGAACAGCGTTTCAATCGCGAGGAACCGGTCGGAAGAGGAAAGGCCGCCATTGTCCTCCATGCCGAGGCCGGCAGACGCCTCCTCGGCAAAGAGGAAGGTGCAGGGGAGCGATGTAAAGGGTCCGGCTACGCCCGGACTGCGTCCGCCCTTGACATCACCTCCCCCTCAAACCACACGCCTCTCGTCCGTTTCCACACGAAACGGCATAGAGCCCTCAGAAGACGCCCAGCCGCCAGTATTGACAATGAATTCCCAGGCGGGTAGATTCGCGCGCTCGCCTTGGACTGATCCGGGGTCGGCGCCGATTTGACATCAAGAGATTGCGGGCGCGTTAGAAATTCCGCTAAAGCGAGGCCCCACCGAGACCCGTCGAGCTTTGCGCCGACGGGTTTTTTTGTTTCGCCCTAGCGACACCAGACGCGTGAAGAAGCGAAGGAAGATCCATGCAGCCTGACCGTAGCGCCGAACTGACAGACCGTCTCAAACAGCACATTCTGGTGCTCGACGGGGCGATGGGCACGATGATCCAGCGCCATGCTCTGCAGGAGTCCGATTACCGCGGCAGCCGCTTCGCCACCCACTCGCATGACCTCAAGGGCAACAATGATCTGTTGCTGCTGACCCGCCCCGACCTCATCCGGGCAGTCCATGCCGACTACCTGGCGGCCGGTGCGGACATCATCGAGACCAACACCTTCAACTCGACAAGAGTTTCGCAGGCCGATTACCACCTCGAAGCCATCGTCCATGAACTGAACTTTGCCGGTGCCCAGCTGGCGCGCTCGGTCTGCGACGATTTTACCGCCCGGAACCCCGCCAAGCCGCGCTTCGTCGCCGGCGTTCTCGGACCGACTTCACGCACCGCGTCGATCTCTCCGGACGTCAACGACCCCGGCTACCGCAATACCAGCTTCGACGAGCTGGTCGCCACCTACGCCGAAGCCATCCGTGGGCTCTGCGAAGGCGGCGCCGACATGCTGCTGGTCGAAACCGTCTTCGACACGCTGAACGCCAAGGCCGCCCTGTTCGCCCTCGAGCAGCATTTCGAGGCGGTTGGTCGACGCTGGCCGGTGATGATCTCGGGCACGATCACCGACGCTTCCGGCCGCACGCTGTCGGGGCAGACCGCGGAGGCTTTCTGGAACTCGCTGAACCACGTCCGTCCGCTCAGCTTCGGTCTCAACTGCGCGCTCGGTGCCGGCGAGCTGCGGCAGCACATCGAGGAGCTGTCGCATCTCTGCGATTGCTTCGTCTCGGCCCACCCGAATGCCGGCCTGCCCAATGCTTTCGGCGGCTACGACGAAACGCCGGAGCAGCTGGCGGCAGAGATCGCAGACTGGGCGGCAAAAGGCTTCGTCAATATCGTTGGTGGCTGCTGCGGCACCTCACCGGCGCACATCGCCGCCATCGCCGATGCTGTTGCCGGAGTCAGACCGCGCCGCGTGCCGCTGCTGGAGAGGAAGCTGCGTCTGTCCGGTCTCGAGCCGTTCAACGTTGGCCGCGACTCGCTGTTCGTCAACGTCGGCGAGCGGACCAACGTCACCGGCTCGCGGGCCTTCGCCCGGATGATACTCGAAGGCCGCTTCGACGATGCTCTGGCGGTTGCCCGCCAGCAGGTGGAAAACGGCGCGCAGGTGATCGACATCAACATGGATGAGGCGATGCTCGATTCGAAGGCGGCGATGGATCGCTTTCTCAAGCTGATCGCCAGCGAGCCGGATATCTCGCGGGTGCCGATCATGATCGACTCGTCGAAGTGGGAGATCATCGAGACCGGCCTCAAGTGCATCCAGGGCAAGGGCATCGTAAACTCGATTTCGATGAAGGAAGGCGAGGCCGAGTTTCTTCGTCAAGCCAGGCTGGCGCGGCGCTATGGTGCGGCGGTAGTGGTGATGGCCTTCGACGAGGCAGGGCAGGCCGATACCTATGCCCGCAAGACGGAGATTTGTGCTCGCGCCTACCAGCTGCTAACCGAGCAGGCGGCTTTCCCGCCCGAGGACATCATCTTCGACCCGAACATCTTCGCCATTGCTACCGGCATCGAAGAGCACAACAACTATGCCGTCGACTTCATCGAAGCCTGTGCCTGGATCCGCGCCAACCTGCCGGGGGCGCAGATTTCCGGTGGCGTCTCCAACGTCTCCTTTTCCTTCCGCGGCAACGATCCGGTGCGCGAGGCGATCCACACCGTGTTCCTCTACCACGCGATCAAGGCCGGGTTGTCGATGGGCATCGTCAACGCCGGCATGCTCGGCGTCTATGACGAGCTTGACCCGATCCTGCGCGACAAGGTCGAGGATGTGGTGCTCAACCGCCGCCCGGACGCCGGCGAAGCCCTGGTCGAATTCGCCCAGACCGTCCGCGAGGGCAAGGCCAGGGACAGCGGCCCCGACCTCAGCTGGCGCGAACTGCCAGTAGAGGAACGCCTGACACATGCCCTGGTCAAGGGAATCACCGACTTCGTTGTCGCCGACACGGAGGAATGCCGCTCCGCGCTGACCACGGCCGGCAAGCCGCCCCTGTCGGTGATTGAAGGTCCCCTGATGAACGGCATGAACGTCGTGGGCGATCTCTTCGGCGCCGGCAAGATGTTCCTGCCACAGGTGGTCAAGTCGGCACGTGTTATGAAGCAGGCGGTAGCACACCTGATTCCTTTCATCGAGGCGGAAAAGCTGCGCACCGGCGTCAGCAGCAAGGGCCGGATCGTCATCGCCACGGTCAAGGGCGACGTGCACGATATCGGCAAGAACATCGTCGGCGTGGTGCTCGGCTGCAACGGCTACGAAGTGATCGATCTGGGCGTGATGGTCGCTTGTGACAGGATTCTGCATGCGGCGAGAGAACAGGGCGCCCAGGCGGTTGGCCTGTCCGGCCTGATCACGCCGTCGCTGGAGGAAATGGGCCATGTCGCGGCCGAGATGGAACGTCTGGGTTTTGCCAGCGGCGCTGATGGCGGCCCGCCGGTGCCGCTGCTGATCGGTGGCGCCACAACCAGCCGCGCCCATACGGCGATCAAGATCGCGCCGAACTACTCCGGACCCGTGGTCTATGTCCCGGATGCCTCGCGCGCGGTTGGCGTCGTCACGCGTCTGCTGTCGATCGACCACGCCGCTGGTTTCCGGGCCGAGCTGGCCGCCGATTACGAAAAGGTGCGCGCGCAACACGCCAACAAGAAGGGCATCACACTCGTGCCGCTCGCCGTCGCTCGGAGCAACCGCTTTGCCTGGAACGGCGAGGCGGGTTACCAACCGAGGGCACCGCGCAAACCCGGCATCCATGTGCTACGTGAGGTTGATCTGGCGACCCTGGCCGAATACATCGACTGGGCACCTTTCTTCCAGACATGGGATCTTGCCGGCAGTTACCCGAAGATCCTCGACGATGCCGTCGTCGGTCCGACTGCACGTTCCGTGTTCAGCGACGCGCAGGCGATGCTGCAAGAGGTGGTCAGCGAGAAGTGGTTGAGCGCCAACGCCGTGTTCGGCCTCTTCCCGGCCAACGCGGTCGGTGACGACGTCGAGATCTATGCCGACGACGCGCGCAGCGAGCGATTGATGAGCTGGCACAACCTCCGTCAGCAACAGGAGCGGCCGGCAGGCAAGCCACACTATTGCCTGAGCGATTTCATTGCCGAACGCGGTACGCCGGACTGGATCGGTGCATTTGCCGTCGGCGCGGGTTTTGGCATCGAGGCGAAGCTCGCGGAGTTCGCCGCCGCCCATGACGATTACCATGCGATCATGTTGAAAGCGATCGCCGACCGCCTGGCTGAAGCCTGTGCCGAGTGGCTGCACGCACAGGTGCGACGAGACTACTGGGGTTACGCCAGCGACGAAGTACTCGATCGCACGGCGCTGATTCGCGAGGAATACCGCGGCATCAGGCCAGCCCCCGGTTATCCGGCCTGCCCCGATCATACGGCGAAGCGCGCGCTGTTCGAGTTGCTCGATGCGCCGCACAACGCTGGCATGGGCTTGACCGAGTCGTTTGCCATGACGCCGGCGGCAGCGGTTTCAGGCTTCTATCTGGCGCACCCGCAAGCACGCTATTTCGCCGTCAGCAAGGTCGCTCGTGACCAGATCGAAGACTGGGCGCGGCGGGCCGGCTTCAGTATTGCCGAGGCCCAGCGCTGGCTGGCGCCGCTGCTCTGAGCCAGCGCGTGAAGAGACAATGACCGGCATGCAACTCCCCGAATTCGTGCAGCGTGACGTCGAGCTGGCTTCGCGAACGACGCTGGCCCTGCCCGGCAAGGCCACGTTCTGGGCCGAGATCAGCAACGTCGATCAACTCCGGCAAGTCGTCGGCAGCAGCGCCCTGCGCCGCTTCGTCCTCGGTTCCGGCAGCAATCTGGTATTCAGCGGCGACTTTGATGGCCTGTTGCTGCACATGGCAATCGGCGGCCGCGAACTGATCGGCGAGGACGACGACGCCTGGTACGTCCGCGCTGGTGCCGGCGAAAACTGGCACCAACTGGTGAGCTGGACGCTGGAGCAGGGCTGGCCGGGACTCGAGAACTTGGCGCTGATCCCCGGCACAGTCGGCGCAGCGCCCATCCAGAACATCGGCGCCTATGGACTGGAAGTTGCTGATCGCTTCCTGTCCCTCGAAGCGCTCGACATGCCAAGCGGCAGGTTGCTGCGGCTGGATCGAACAGCCTGCCGTTTTGCCTATCGCGACAGCGTCTTCAAGCAGCAGGGCTGGCACCTCGACGCCTGCCGCGTGATTACCCGCGTCACCTTCCGCCTGCCGAAGGCCTGGCAGCCGCTGACGGCTTACACTGACCTGGCGGCCGAGCTCGACCGCCAGCAGACCACCCACCCGACTGCGCAGGAGATTGCCGCAGCAGTGATCGCGGTTCGCCGCCGCAAGCTGCCGGATCCAACGGTCGTTCCCAACGCCGGCAGCTTCTTTCATAATCCTTTGGTCGATGGAGTAGTCGCCGAACGACTGCGCTGGACTCATCCGGATCTTCCCTGCTACCCGCAGCCCGATGGCCGCGTCAAGCTTGCTGCCGGCTGGCTGATCGAGCACAGCGGCTGGAAAGGCCGTGACCTGGGCTGCGTCGGGATGTACGAGAAACAGGCGCTGGTACTGGTCAATCGCGGCGGCGCGCAAGGTGCTGAGGTGATCGCCCTGGCCAGAGCTGTTCAGGCCGATGTCCGCGCGCGCTTTGGCGTGGAACTGACGCCGGAGCCGGTGATCCTCTGACTCGCCGACGACAAACGCGAACGGTTTCGGGCCTGGCGTTCGTCAGAAGGCCTCGTCCGGGCGCAGGAAACGCCACTGGCCAAGCGGCAGGTCGCCAAGCCGGACCGCACCAATGCGGACCCGCTTGAGCCCGATGACACGTAGCCCGACCAGGTCGCACATTCGCCGGATCTGCCGCTTGCGCCCTTCACGTAGAACGAAGCGAAGTTGATCCTCGTTGAGCCACTCGACCCTGGCCGGCTTCAGCTTGCGGTCATCAAGGCTGAGTCCGTGGTTGAGAAGGGCGAGGCCCCTGGCGTCGAGGTGGCCTTCGACGCGTACCAGATATTCCTTGTCAATCGTCGAGTTCTCACCAACCAGCTGGCGCGCCACCCGCCCATCCTGCGTCAGTACCAGCAGACCGGTCGAGTCGATGTCTAGCCGGCCGGCAGGTGCCAGTCCCTTCAGACACGAAGGATGGAAGACCGGCGCGCCGGGCGTACGGTGCTGCGTGTTCGGCTGGATCAGTGTCACCGCCGGCGTGAAGCCAGGCTCTGGCTGACCGGAGACATAGCCCACCGGCTTGTGCAGCAGAATCGTCATCCGGCTTTGCTGATTCCTTTGCGCCGGATAGTCAAGCACAATCACCGCTGCCGGATCCGCACGGGTGCCGAGTTCGCTGACCCGTCGCCCATCAACGAAGACCCAGCCACGGGCAATGTACTCGTCGGCATCGCGGCGCGAGCAAAGGCCACGCTCGGCCATCAACTTGGCAATGCGTACGCCGGCAGGTGCTGCACTGCTCGCAGGGCCGACGGCTTCCGTCGCGTGTCCAGCACGCAGCGTCGGCGCCGTTGCCGCCGGGAAACTGCTCGCGGCGGTCTGGCGCGCGGGTGGCGCTGCCCCGACCTTGACGGAGGGCCGCGCATTGCAGGGAGCGGGAGCTGCGACCGGCTCGTCCCTGGTCAGCCGGTCACTGACCGCCGAGCGACCGCTACCGACTGCAACGCCGGCCAGCGGCGTGGCGGGTGACCGGCTCAGGGTCTTGCGCGACCGCTCGACCATCGCTCAGGCAATATCAAGCAACTCTATCTCGAAGACCAGCTTTGCGTGCGGTGGGATCATTTTCCCGGCCCCACGCGCGCCGTAAGCCAGATCGGCGGGAATGGTGAGCTTGCGGATGCCGCCTACGCTCATCCCGGGAACACCTTCTTCCCAGCCGGCGATGACGTGTCGCCCGTCAAGCGGAAAGCGGAAGGGCTCGTTGCGGTCGACGCTTGAATCGAACTTCTTGCCATCGGCCAGCCAGCCCGTGTAATGCACGATGACGTGCTGACCAACGCTGGCGGTCGGACCGCTGCCAACAATGATGTCTTCGATCTGCAGACCGCTCGGTGTGGTGACAATGGGCATTGGAGCTCCTCGTGAACAAAAAAAGCGAAGTTTAGCCCAGCATGGCGCCCAACGGCCAGCGGCATGAATCGGTGGGTACTGCGCGACAGCCATGCCTGAAGGAAGATCCCCTCGACACAAGCAGGCTGGTTCCCCGTGAGTTCCTTGGCGGCACCCGGCTGAACCACCAGCGGCATGGCTTTCCGCTAAACTGTGCGGCAACACTTGCCGGAGAGGCGGACCCTGAAACCATAATGAGCGAGACTTCTACCGACCTGGCGCGCCGCTTTGGCAGTATCGCGCGCCTCTACGGAGCGGATGCACTACAGCGCTTCCAGCATGCGCACGTCACCGTCATCGGGATTGGCGGCGTCGGTTCCTGGGCGGCTGAGGCGCTTGCGCGTTCGGCAATCGGCAGGATCACCCTCGTCGACCTGGACATGATCGCCGAATCCAACGTCAACCGTCAGGTACACGCGCTCGACGGCGAGTTCGGCAAGGCCAAGGTGAGCGCCATGGCGCACAGGATAGGGGCCATCAACCCGACGTGCGAGGTCAGAGAAATCGAGGACTTCGTGACACCGGAGACCGTCGAGGCGATTCTTGGCGGGGCAGTCGATTACGTGATCGACGCCATTGACCAGGTACGTACCAAGGCGGCAATGATTGCCTGGGCAAAGCGATCCGCCACCCCCCTGATCACCGCCGGTAGCGCCGGCGGCCAGATCGACGCGACCCGAATCCAGATCGCTGACCTTGCTCTGACCATTCAGGATCCTCTGCTCTCGAAAGTACGTTCCTTGTTGCGGAAGGACTACGGCTTCACCAGAGAAGTCAAGAAAAAATTCGGCATCCCGGCCGTGTTTTCCGGTGAACCATTACGCCATCCGCCACGTGCCGACGCCTGCCAGCAGCCCGCGCCGCTGAGCGGCCTCAACTGCGCAGGCTTTGGTTCGTCAGTCTGTGTGACGGCAGTCTTCGGTTTGCTGGCTGCCGGTGAAGTACTCAAGCATTTGGCCAGAGGCGAGGGCCGAGCCGCGAGCAAGGGTGTGGGGGCCGCCATGCCGCTCTAGCCAATCGTTACCCGATTCTTCCCCGCCTGTTTGGCCGCATACATCGCCTCGTCTGCCCGCTTGGTCACCGATGCCTGCGTATCGCCCGGGCGCAAATCCGTGACGCCGGCGCTGAAGGTGATCAGGTGCCGGTTGTTGTCATGCAGAAAGATGCGCCGGGTCAGCTCGCGCTGCAGGCGGACGATGGCGGTCTTCGCATCTTCAGCCGGTGTTTCCGGCAACAGAATGATGAACTCCTCGCCGCCAAAACGGGCGACCGTATCCTGCGGACGCATCGTCTCGCGGATGACGGTGGCCAGGTGAATCAGCGCCGCGTCGCCAGCGTCATGGCCCATGGAGTCGTTGAGCTTCTTGAAGTTGTCGATGTCGAGCAGGGCGACGCAGAGGGTGGATTTGCGGCGCTGGGCGCGCGCCGACTCCTTGTCGAATGCCTCTTCAAGACCCCGGCGATTGAGCGTACCAGTCAACTGGTCGTGCCGAACCAGGGTGCTGGCCTTGTCCAGTTCCACCTGGAGCTCGGCAATTCGTTTCTCGGTTTCACTAACCCGCTGTCTCGCGGCGCGTAGGTCGTCACGCGAACGCTGCGCGTTGAGCTGGATGATTTTCGTCTCCCGGATCACTTCGGCGAGTACGTCTTCGAGTTGGGTGATGTCCTCGGCCTGGCCGATCCTGTCGGCACAGAGTTCAATCTTGTCGTGATAGTCCGAGGTCGAATCGGCAAATTCGGCCAGATGATCCACGAAGCCGGCAAGCATCTGCTTGAGGCTTTCCCTGGCTTCATTGAGGCTGTGCTTGAGCTGGCTCTGCTTGAAAATCACTTCCTTGAGCCGCGTTTCGGCGTCGCCAATCGATCGGATGTTCAAAGGCCCGCAGACGATGTCACGGACGATCTCGATCTGGCCGGCCAGCCAGCGGTCCTCAATGACCAGCTCGCCGACGTTCTCGATCAGCAGTTGCAGCAAGTTGAGCAAACCCGCGCGGAGTTCGGCACGATCTTCGGCGAGGATCTCCAGCCGGAATGCAAAGCGCTTGATACCGGCCAACAGGCCTTCCAGCGAGTCGCGTGAACTGGCGGTGCGAATCTTGTGTACCAGCGCCCTGGCGTCGGCTGCGAGTTCCGGTTCATTGGCAAGCTGGGTGGCGATAACCGATTCAAGGGTGTAGGCGAACAGGTCGCGTAGCTCGGTCGTCAATTCCCTCGTCGGGAGGGCACCTGGCACCGCGACTTCATTGGGCAGCAACATGCCGGTTTCCGCGGCCGCTCCCCCGGTTTCCATCAGCGGATCCTCCGCGGCCGCCGGCGTATTGAGGGACCACGATTTCACCAATCCCTGCAATCGCGAGAACAACAGCTCGCTATTGCCCGAGCTGCCAGCGAGCACGCGCTCAAACGCTTCACGCTTGCGCGCGACGGTCAGCCCGGCCTGCTTGTTCTCCCACTGGCGGAGAAGATCGCTGAAAAGTTCGCTCCATGGCAGGTCCTGTTCCTTGCCGAGCTGCCTGACCAACTCGGACACGCCCTCCCGGAGTTCCTCCCAGTTCCTGCCCGAGAGCGCCTGCTCGAAGCGCTTCGCGAGCTTTTGCTGACCAACCGTTTCCTTGGGCAGTGGTCCGAGAAGAGCCTTCAGCCCAGGTTCCGGGAAGGTTTCCGCCGGTTCGCCAGCGATGCCCGCAATCTCGTTATACAAGGCCTGGTAGTTCGCGGGTGAAGGCGACAGCCGCCTGACGGCCAGCAGACGCAGCGCTTCGCGGGCAATCTCCGAAGGGTTCGAGAAGCTTGGCATGGCTTTCCATCGAAATGACAGTCAGGGCCATTCTAACAGCCGGTCCACAGCTGCGAAAGAATGCGCCCAACAGCCTGCACCGCAGATTGCTTACCCGCAGAGCCGTTGACCTTTCCCCGATGATTCCGGGCTTGCCCGTCCGCCAGCTGTTGATGCTATACGTTTGCTGGAAATGCACTGTGGTCCTTGCCGGGAAGGCGGCAAGCTGGTACGCCGCCGCGTGCTTGAGCTATAATCGCGCCGTGCAACAGAGCGTGCCCCCGTAGCATGAAGGTCGTGCAGTTGATTTGTAATCATCAGGCGTTGGTTCGATTCCGACTGGGGGCACCAAGTAATCAAGGGCTTGTCGAATCCCAGCGACATGCTACAGGTATGCTCTGGTCTGTGTAGCCACCATGTAGCCAGATGCCAGCAATCCGAATCCAAGCCAACAAGGAAAGCCTGGCGCGGTGCCGGGTTCGGCAGAGCTCTCTGCCGGCAGTGCGCTGCCTTATCCCGACCTGAGCACCGCCAGCAAAAGGGGACCCCTTGGTCACCACGTCGCCGCTACGCAGTAACGCCCGTCGCCGGGTGCCGAGGATCTGTCGCCAACAGTGGATAACTGGGCAGCGTTGTCGGTGCGGCGTTTCTCCAAAGCCAACCTAGACCTGAAGCCACCAGCGGTAGGCGGCCATTCGTTTGGGGATGTCCCTGTCCTCGGGGGACCGACCGCTGCGCTCCGGAAAGCAGTCAGCGGATGTAGGATGGCGTCCGTCGGCGGTCGGCCACAAGCCGTCACTGGCAACATCCCCGAAGCAGACCTTGGGATGGCAGCTTCAATCCAATGGCCGCCCTGCATACGTCATCAGACTGCCACCTCCGAGCCCAAGCCCGGAGGTGGTTCGTGGATTACGCTGACTTGGTCACCTTCGACAGCGGCACCATGAACGGCTGACCAGGCTGACTGCAACCTGCGTCGCAACAACGGCCCGGTTGCTTGTTCTTGGTGATGGCCCGGTTGTCCTCAGCCAAAACACCCCGTTCCAACAGGCGCTCGACTAACTCCACCTTGTTGCCCACCGGATAGTTGCGCCAGATTTCCTGCTTAAGTGCCGTCGGCGAGCCACCGCCGTGCAGACTAATGAGTGAGTACCAGCCGCCTTGGTACGAAGCCGTCAAATCTTCGATGAAACGCGACACCTCGATACGCTTGTCGTACGGGACGTTCGGGTTGGCACGAAGCACTTCCGCCAGCGTTGCAGCGGTAGCCGGGTTATGGTCCTCGTCCGGTCCGGGCAGCGCAACGATAAGACCGCCAGAGACTTCATGAGCCAAACGGTGCATGTCGTAAATCTGAGTCGAGAGCAGCAGCTTGCCGATGTTTGAATACACAGGCTCCGGCATGAAGGTCTTTGAGTGCGGGTCTTGAACCGCGTAGACGCTGGCTGCCACCCCGCAGGCATAGAACCCTTCGGTAATCTTGATGAGTTCGACCATCGGGTCCCGCAGGTTGCTCTTCTTGTTCGGGTCGAGGCCGTTGGCTTCGCACATCAGAACCCCGGCGCCAATCAGCAGGTCACCAAAGCCGGCACGGGCCCCGATGCAACTGTGACGGTGATGCGTCGCATAGTTGTAGGTAATGTCTCCCGAGAACTCCCAGTCACCCGCGAGGAAGATCCGCTTCCACGGAACGAACACCTTGTTGAAGATGACCACGCCAGTCGCCTGGCCATACTTGCGCGAGAAGAGTGGCGCACCGTGTTCAGGCTCGCCTGGGCGACCGGCAGAACGAGAGACAATGGTGATGCCTGGCGCATCCACTGGTACTGCGCAGCAAATGGCGAAATCGGCATCGTCCTCACGCATGGTGCGCGAGGGCATGACGAGGAATTCATGCACGTAAGGAGCACCCGTCACAATCGCCTTGGTGCCGGTGATGACGATGCCTTTCGCGTTGCGCTCAACGATATGGACGTACACATCCTGATTCAGTTGTTGATTGGGGCGCTTGCTACGGTCCCCCTTGGCATCGGTCATGGCGATACCCAGCGTCAGGTCGTCGTCCTGCACTTTCTGGAGATACGCGGCGAACTTGGCGCTGTGCTCCGTCGAACCCTTCGCATCGTCCATCTTGGTCACGGCCTGCAAGATGCCATTGAGGGCATCGTGGGCGAGGTAGCGTTGAGCGCAGCCGGTTTCCTGGCAGAGCACACGGATTGCTTCTAGCTTGTTCAGTAGGTCTCCGGCCGATTCGTCGATATGCAGCATTCGATTGAGCGTCTTACCGGAGACCGTTTGCTTCGCCAGCATCAACGGCGCAAGGGCCGGGTCATGGGCAAAATCGTAGGTCACGGCCAAGGCATTGATACCTGGCTGAAGCGAAGGTGCGTCAACGACCGACTCAATCAATTGTCCATCAACATAGACAGTCGGCTTGTACTTTCTCAGCGACTCCCGAAACGCTTTTCCATCCATCAAACCCGTGGTGTTCGTACCAGCCATAACGATTCCCTTCTATAACGCTTATTGGATTGAACAGTGTTCAATTTCAAGAGCAGTGTAGAATTTGTCTTATGGAAAGGTCAACGGTAATCCGGAAAAGCGGTGCAAGAAAAGGCGCCACCGCCGCTGAAACTCGTGCGGCTAGAGAAAGCACGCTCAATCAGGCAAGGCGGTCGCTCATCCTGGATGCGGCACGCTCAGCTTTTTTTGAACTGGGGTTGGATGGTGCGAGCTTGCGAGAAATTGGCTCTATGCCGTTTCGTGTGGAAACGGACGAGAGGCGTTTGAGGGGAGGTGATGTCGAGCGGTCGGCTAGCCGGACCTCGCCCACCGCCTCCCCCCGCGCCGCTTCCTCTTTGCCGAGGGAGGCAGTCTGCCGGCCTCGGCATGAGGCGGCCTTTCCTCTTCCGACCGGTTCCTCATGATTGAAACGCTGTTCACCAGGCCCTGGGCCTCGTCGCGCCTTGGCAGGTGGATCAAGTGACCTTTACACGCTGGACGGATCGACTCCAGGTGAAGTTCGGCGCGGCCGTCATGCCTGTCCCGCCTGTGGAGCGGGGCCCCCCCCCCCCCCCCCGCTCCTGGCGGCATCTGGATTTCTTCGAGTACGAAGCCCATCTGCATGCCGAGGTACCGCGAGTCGCCTGTACCGGGCAGGTGACGCAAACCCTGTGCCCTGGGCGCGCAAGGAGTCATTTCACGCTGTTGTTCGGCGTTGACGCTGGTGGCACCGACCATGTCGGTACTGGCGGTGCTGCGTTCGCAGTCCCAGACTGTGGCGCGTCATCGACATGGGCCGCGGGCGGGCGCCGCCAGAGTCATGCCGAGGTTCGTGCCGTCGGCGTCGATGAGACCGCCAGTAAGCGCGGCCAGACGTCCGATCTTGATGCGCCCCGTTTGCCACGCCCGGTCGAGATAAGGCCACGCTGGGGAAGTTCGCCAGCGATCTCGCCGAGCGGCGGCCAACCGGCGCGATTACCGATTTGAGCATGGACAGAGGTGCTTTTCGGCGCCGCCGACCTTTCGGCCGGCTGCTTCGACCGCTTTCAGTGGTCGCCTGAGCAGCAAGGCGCTGGACGAGGTGCGCCGGGCGAACCGAACTCAAGGGCACCCGCTGGAGCCTGCAAAGAAACCCGCCGCTGGACCGTCAAGCAAACCCAGACCACCCCCCCCCCCCGCCCCCCCCGCGCCCCCCCCCCCCCCGCCGCGGCGCGCGGGCCCCGCCCCCGCCCCCCCCGCCCCCGCGGCCCGGGCCCCCCCCCCCCCCCCCGCCGCGGCGCCGGTGGGGCGGGCGCGGCCCCACACCCCCCCTCGGCAGGACCATACCAAGCATCTTCCGGGCGTACTCAATGGCTTCCAGGCCGGCAAACACAATGCCCGCGTAGCCACCCGAACTTCATCGCCATGGCCTACCTCGTCGCTGGAAAACTTACCCATTTGCCCGCCCCTCCCTTCGCCCGTTTCCTCCCCATTCCACACGGAACGGACTAAACCCGAGAAATTGCCAAGCGGGCGGGCTATACGCCGGGTGCCATTTACAGCTACTTCGCCAACCTCGAAGAGATTTATGGCGCCTTGCTCGGTGAGTCCTTAGAGCGGCTCAATCAGGTGGTCGAAGCTGCCAAGGGGTGGAGTGATTCGTCATCAGCTACGGAGTTGCTCCGAGCCAAGGCTGAAGCCTTCTATGTCTTCTACCGTGAGAATCCCAAGGAACTGGACTTGGGCTTCTACCTGTTTGATGGCATGAAACCCCGAGGGCTGACACCGGAACTCAACCACGAATTGAACGGGCAGTTGTTGGCCGCACTGCAGCCGGTTCAGCTTCAACTGGAAGCCTTGGGATTGAGTACCGAGCAGGCCGTTATCGAGACGAGTGCGGTTTTCGCCCATATCGTGGGGGTTCTCATATTGAAGAACACGGGGCGTAGTCGCCTCTTCAAACAGAACCCTGACCAACTTTTCGAGCGGTATATGGACTCGCTCGTTCGTCGCCTCCCTGCTACCTAGGCATCAACAGCTGCTATGACGTGGAAGCAGCCGTTAACACCTAAGGTGATTGCCACAAATAGTCATCCCGTCGAGGCCGGTCGGATCAGGATGTCCCACTTGGGTAGGAGCGGGTTTCGTTGTAGCCGGGACTCGACAGCTTGCATGGCATCCCTGGCCACCGTGACTCCTTTCTCATAGACCATTCGGCTCAGTTCGACGACGGGATGAACGCCTTTCCAGGTCATGCTCTTGGCCCACTCCGGCATCGTTTGGGCATCGGTCAGCTTGGCGCCGTTCCAGTGCTGTTCCAGGATTCCCCAGCAACGCTCCACCGGATTGTATTTGCTGTGGTACGGCAGATAGTAAAGGAGGCGGATGGACTTGCCGATGTGATCGGCGAACTCGACCATGCGTTTGAGAAACTGCGTGCGCCGGCCATTGCTCTCCGGTCCGTTGTCGGCCTTGATCTGGATGTGTGTGACGCGAGCACACTCCTCCGGGGCTTGACGCTCCCACCAGGCGTAGAGACTGTCGATGATGAAATCGCTGGTCTTCGCCGAGCTCCCGAAGGACAGATGAAGGGAGCCACTGTCTTCGTTGACGACACCAAACGGCGTGTGTTTTTCCTCGCACCCCATGTCGTGGTCGGCCGCCCGGTTGTCACCCCGCGTCTTGCCTCCGCGCGAGTAGTCGCCAATATTCACCGTCAGCCTTGCAGTCCATGCTCAGGCGCATGACGGCTTCGCCTTGGCAATCTCGGTCATGTTCCCGGATGTTGGCGAAGATGGCGTCGGTTTCGGGGACTTTTTTTGGGGTTTGGCCTTGAGCACCGGACGCAGCCGGTACCCGTTCCGGTTCAACACTTCCGCCACCTCCGGGTGTTTCTTCTCCCATAATTTCGCACCGCAAAACGCGTGATGCCCCACACAAACGATCCCGGTGCGTTTCTCATGCAGACCAAGCCGCACGGCCTGCCGACTCCAGCCGAAAACGTCCTCTGCGCACCGAGCGCTGCCACTACAGTACTTCAATGCCATCTCCGCCTGAAACGCCCTTCGCTCCGACCCCGTCATCTTGCTAGACGCAAGCCGGATATCTTCAAGATGACTGGCTTCCAGAGAAACTTTCTCTTCAGTTACCGTGGCGACCCTCATCAGTGACTCCTACAATCTGAGAACTGACTCGGAATATCGCATACAACGGTATGAACAATCAACGATATCGCCTTACCTCTCCCTTTTCGCTCAGGCCAGTAGCCAGTTGCTCGGTGATGTCGCCACGGGGTTGGTCGAGCCGCTGATTGAGTTCGTTGAGCCGGTCTGACAACTGGCTGTCGATGGCGGTAGCCAGATCGCTCGTCCGGTAATCGCCGACCAGGTCCTGCCGGTAATAGGGTTCGGGAATTTCGAACCAGAGTCGGGATAGCTGGCGATCGGTCGGTACGGCGGTGACCGTGAAGCAGACATCGCCGGCCTCGCCAACCGCTTCGACATAGGCGCCATCAACCAGCCAGCCCGCCTCCAGTTCAAGATCGGGCTGCGGCCCGAAATGGAGATACTGGGCTGCGTAGGGCATCCTGATGGTGTTCAGGGGGATGTCGTCTACCTCGGTCCTGGCGAGCAGGTCCAGGAGCGACGGCGGAAAATCGATGATCTGTCGCCCCGCCTGTACGAAACGACCGTAGGCGGTCATCAGATGTTGCATCGATTCCATGACCAGGGGCGAAGTGGAAACGGCTGCCTTGAGTTTTCGCGGGTAGCGCATGCCCTTGTTGTTCATTTCGTCTACCACCGGGCGGATCAGCTCGTTGAGCAGGTCGATGGTCAGCTCGCCCGAGCGGGCGTCCACCTTGTGGCGGAAGATCTTGCCGATCTGTTCAGCGCAGGCATGGAAGGCCTGGAAACGTTCCGGGTGATAATGGTACAGGGGTGGATCCGGGATCGCTGCGGGCTTCGCTTCGTAGCGGTATTCTTTCTGATCGAAAAGTGGTGCGATCGCCGCGAAGGCGATTACCGGCTCATCCAGCGTGCCGCTCCAGCGATCCCAGAGCACGCGGCCGGCCCGCGGATCAAGCGTGCCAGATTCGACGGTCTGCTCGGCGCCATGATTGATGAACGTGCAGAAGACGGCAAGCTGCTGCCCCGGCAGCATGCTGCCGAGAAAGGCCTGCAGCTCCGCATGGCTGGCGGTGATCGTGTTGCCAAAGTCCTCGTCAGCGGGTGCGCCTTGCCAGTGTCTTTCGCCAGCGGGCTTGCGGGCGTTGAAGCCACGCTCGAGGGCCCTGACCAACTCGGGTTGGCTGACGATGGTGCGCGCAAACGCGCGCAGCTCTGCGGCGTTTTCAGGCGCCAGGAGCGCTGACCAGTCTACCGGCATTGGCGGTGCCTGCTTTTTCCTTTGGCTCATTACACGACTCCCTTGCTGGAGTTGGTGGCGCTTGCCAGTTGTCTGGCGACCATTGAATCGTTTCTTGCTGGCACGGCGAGAGGCGATGGCGGCGCGCAGCGTGCTTCAGCCGCCGGCCAAACGGTCATGACTTTCATGAGCAGGGGCGTTTCGACAGTCATGACCGTTTGGCGAACATCTCGTTGCTCAGTGAGCGACCAGAATCATCTGCGAGTCGAGGATCGTCGCCGACACGACGGCAGCGACGAGGACGAACAGGGTCGCGGCGACGCTGGCCAGTCTCCTGCCAAAAGCCGGCACCACGCTTTGCAGGCTCGGAATGCGGGCGAAGGGTTGCACGGCACCGACGCCGAGCCCGGCGGCGGTGCCGACGAACAGTGGCAGGTACAGCCAGTACCCACGACATGCGTACTCTGCTTTGAGGACGCAGAGCGGGCAGTGGTGGTGCGGATGTTCGTTAGACATAAAGCGAGAGGAAGGAGAGCATTGCCGCCATGGTGACGACAAGAGCGATCGCCGACAAGAGCGCAACGAGATAGCCGGCGCGGTCGCCGATGGTAGCGGAGCGCGGCGCCAGCAACCGCGTCGGCGGCGCGCCCCTGCGCCGCGTCGAAGAACAGGTTGCCGCAGCACGAAGTGATGACGTCGGCCCTGAGTTCGGCAAAGTAGCGCCACTGAAGCAGCGCGGCAACGAGCAGGAAAGGCAGCAGCTGCAACAGCAGGACGTACTTTGTGCGCAGTAGTCGGCAGTCACAGGCACGCGTATCGACGTGGTTGATGACCAGCCAGCCCGAAGCCAGGAAGAAAACGACGGTCTGCGCCAGGAGAGCCGGGAAGCCGAACGCATTGACCTGCAGCGTGCCGACGGCGCACATCGCGCAGGTCGACCACCCGATGCACCAGCGACGACCGACGACCAGTGGGTCGTGGCTGGTCAGGATCACCGTCCTGCTGGCCGCGGACGGCTGCTCGAGAATGGCCATGAATTCCATCGCCAGCGCCGTGTCGAGGTTGGCGGTCGGCTCGTCGGCGATGATCACATGCGGGTTGTTGATCGACGCCCGGGCGATGGCGACACGCTGCTGCTCGCCGCCCGAGAGGTACTCAATGGCCGTAGTTCGGCAATGCGCCAGGCGCAGGTCGGCGAGCAGAGCCTCGGCACGGGCGTGCCGGGCGCGCCAGTTGCCGCCGAGCGGGTAGGCCTAAGGCATGACGTTTTCCTGCGCCGAAAGGCCCTTGATCAGATTGAACTGCTGGAACATGAAGCAACGAGGGCTGACCATCGGGCTCCGCCGCCATATTTGGGCTTGACGAGGTAACCTTGGCCAAGCAGGTCCCTGCACCTCCCACGGCCCTAATGCTACTCGGCGGACTTGACTTGGTGTGCTGGCGAAACTGGCCGTTTTCAAGAGCCTCGACCGTTTGCTCTGGGTCGCTATGCAGCCGGTGGCCTACGAAGTCTGAACGCCTGCTTCCAGTCTAACCGGCCGGTGATGCTCGGCCTCGGCGGTTTCCCATCGAACTGGCCGCTCCAGACCACAAGCGGCCACTGGGTTCCCGTGGTTCGGTGACGGCAACCGACCCCAAGTGGTCGATCAGCTTTCTCCATAGCCGCCGGTCGGCCAAACCCAACTTTGTGCAATGGAAATATACTAAGCGGTCGTTGGCGGCCTCAACCTACCGGCCAATTGCCGACCTTCGCCGTTCCGCCTGAGCGGTCACCCAGGCGGCCGGTTCGCTCTGAAACCTGCCAGACGGCCTATAAGTGCTCGTCGGCCTCAGCGGCGGTTGCCCCATCATTCGCGACCAGGCGGCAATGTGGCGCCTACCTGCCGTTCAGCCTTGAGAGGGCCAAAGCGGCAGCTTTGCTTTGTTATCTGGTGAACGCAACCTCCTGATCAGCTGACACCCGCTGTGATACTGATCTGAGTTCAGCATCCTGCGTAGAGCGGCTGAGTGGTGTCCACCATGACTGAGGCGATTCGTTGTTGATTATTCATGTCGCAACGCGGCAATTGGGTCGAGTTGTGCGGCGCGGCGGGCTGGCACGTAGCCGAAGATGACGCCGATGGCCGCCGAGAAGCCGAAGGCGGTGAGATTGATGGCGGGATTGAATAGGAAAGGCATGTGCATCAGCGTCGACAAGCCGAGGCAGGCGACGAAGGCAAGCGCGACGCCGACCAGTCCGCCGAAGGCCGAGAGCACGACGGCCTCGATCAGGAACTGGAGCAGCACTTCGTGTTCAAGCGCGCCGATGGCCAGCCGGATGCCGATTTCGCGCGTCCGCTCGGTGACCGAAACCAGCATGATGTTCATGATGCCGATGCCGCCGACCAGCAGGCTGACCGCAGCCACCGCGCCGAGCAGCGCGGTCATCGTGCGGATGGTGCCGGACAGCGTTTCGGCAATCTGCTTGGTGTCCATCACGTTGAAACTGTCATCGACGTTGTCGTCCAGTTTACGCCGCTCGCGCAACAGGCTGCGCAGTTGCGTCATAACGACCGCCGAATCGGTAGTGTCCTTGAGCGAAACCATGATGCTGCCGACATCGAGCGTGCCCGTCAGCCGGCGCTGGGCGGTACGCATGGGGATCAGCACGGTATCGTCCTGGTCCTGGCCCATGCCGCCCTGCCCCTTGGCGGCCAGCACGCCGATCACCTCGCAGTCGAAGGCCTTGACCCGGATGCTGTTACCGAGTGGACTCTGGCCACCGAACAATTCCTTCTTGACGGTGTTGCCGATGATGCAAACGGCTTTGCCGGCGCGTTCCTCGTCGTCGCTGAATTGGCGGCCGGCGGCCAGCTTCCAGTTGCCGGCAATGAGATAGGCATTGATCGTACCGTTGACCGTGGACGACCAGTTCTGCGTGCCGGCGACCAACGTCACCGAGCTGCCGACCACCGGCGCCACGGCCAGCAAGCCATTGACCTGCTGCTCGATAGCCTCGACATCGACGATCTTGAATTTCGGTGCACCGGCGCTGTCGCGCCCCGGTCCGAGGCGCTGCCCCGGCATGACCATCAGCAGGTTGCTGCCGAGACTGGAAATCTGGTCGGCGACCATCTGCGTCGCGCCGTTGCCCAGCGTCACCATGGTAATCACCGCTGCGACGCCGATGACGATGCCGAGCACCGTCAGAAACGAACGCATCAGGTTGCAGCGGATTTCGCGCAGGGCGAGTAGCAGGGCGTTCAGGAGCATATTGTTGCCGCCTGGGTTTCATCTTGCGCTACCTGACCATCGACAAAGTGCACGATGCGCCGCGCATAGGCCGCCATGTCCGGCTCATGCGTCACCATGATCACCGTAATACCTTGTTCGCCATTCAGCTTGGTTAGCAGTTCCATGATTTCGTGGCTGCGCTTGCTGTCGAGGTTGCCGGTTGGTTCATCGGCCAGCAGCACCAGCGGATTGGTGACGATGGCGCGGGCGATGGCGACACGCTGTTGCTGGCCACCCGAGAGCTCGGCAGGGGTGTGCGTTTCCCAGCCATCCAGCCCGACGCGGGCCAGCGCGGCCTTGGCGGCAGCGTGCCGGGCGGCCAGCTCTTCACCGCGATAGAGCAGGGGTAGCTCGACATTTTCCAGCGCCGAAGTCCGCGCTAGCAAGTTGAAGCCCTGAAAGACAAAGCCCAGGCAGTTACGGCGCAACAAGGCGCGCTGGTTCCGGTCAAGGCGTTCGACATGGATCCCGCGAAACAGGTATTCGCCGGAAGTCGGCGTATCGAGACAGCCGAGCAGGTTCATCGCGGTCGACTTGCCGGAACCGCTAGGCCCCATTACCGCGACGAATTCGCCAGGATGAATTTCGAGGTCGACGCCGCTCAAGGCCTGAAATGCTGTCTGACCCTGGCCGTAACTCTTGGTGATACTGCGCAGCACGATCAGCGGCACCTCTGGTGAAGTCACTTCTTCGCCTCCTGGTAATCGGTAATCACTCCCATGCTGGCGCTCAAGTCGCCGTCGAGCACCTCGGTATAGCGGCCATTGCTGACGCCGGTCTTGATCGCTATCGCCTGTGGCCCGTTTTCCCCCTTGACCCAGACCTGCGGGGCCGAATTACCCGCAGCCACCACCGGGCGGGTTTTTGTCGTTGGCGGCGGCCCCGGTGTCAGCCGGGCAACCAGCCCGCGACTTTTCGCTTGGGCATCAGCCGTCGGCGGTACGAAGCGCAGCGCCGCGTTGGGCACCAGCAGCACATCGTCGCGGCTGGCGGTCACGATGGTCGCCGTTGCCGTCATGCCTGGCCGCAAGGCCAGATCTTCATTGTCCACCTGCAGGATGGTCTTGTAGGTGACCACGTTGTCGGTCGTCGTCGAGCCGAGTCCGACGCGCTGGATGAAGGCCGGAAACTTGCGCCCCGGCCAGGCGGATACGGTGAACGTCGCTTTCTGGCCGATTTTCACATTGCCGACATCTGCTTCGTCCACTTTCACCTGCAGTTCCATCTTGGACAAATCCTCCGCCAGCACAAAGAGAACCGGCGTCGTCATCTGTGCCGCCACCGTCTGGCCCGGCTCCACCTTGCGCGTCAGCACCACGCCGTCGACCGGCGAACGGATGATCGCCTTGCCGAGGTTGGTTTCGTCGGTTTTCAAGGTCGCCCTAGCCTGCGCGACATCGGCCTGGGCACTCGCCTCATCGGCGATCGCGCGCTGCAGCGTTGCCTCGGCGGTTTCCAGTTCGGTCTTGGCCGGCACCTTGCCGCCGGAAAGTTCGGCAACCTGCCGCATGCGCGACAGCGAGGCCTTGGCTTCGGCCACCGTGGCGCGTTTTTGTGCAACGCCTGCCACGGCCGCCGTCACGGCCGCCCGCGACTTCGTGACCGTGTCCTTGAGCTTGGTGGTGTCGAGTTCGGCCAGCAACTGGCCCTTGGTGACATGGTCGTTTTCCTCCGCCAGCACCTTGGTCAGGGTGCCGGAAAGTTCGCTGCCGACATCGACCGACTTGGTCGGTTGCAGGGTGCCGCTGGCCGATGCGGTGACCAGCAGATTGCCGAGCGCCACTTCCTCGGTGATGTAGTTTCCCCCGGTTTCATTGCCGCCGCCGCCGAGCAACAATAGGCCGGCAAGCAACGCGGCAACCGTGCCGCCAATTAGCAGCCATTTACGCTTTGGGCCAAGGAAGCCGCCTTTTTCGGCAGGATCAAGCAGGTCATCCAGTGCTGCGGATGCATTGTCTGAGGTCTGGGTCATGATGGCTTGCCTTCTGCTGTGTCCTGCGTCGCGACCGGCTGTTCCCAGCCGCCGCCAAGTGCCTTGTAGAGCTTGATCAGGCTGGTCAGCAGGGTCGACTGCGCTGTCGACAGGTTGTCTTCCGCCGTCAGGCGGGTGCGCTGGGTATCCAGCACCTTCTGAAAGTCGGTCAGGCCGGATTCATACTGCAGCTGACCCATTTGCGCGGCATTGCGCGCAGCGTCGGCTGCCGCCTGCCTGGCATTCAGTCGCTCACGCGCGCCCGCGTGCGCCTTGAGGGCGTTTTCGACTTCCTCCAGCGCCGTCAGAATGCCGCTTTCGTAGGCAATCAGGGCCTGCGCCTGCACGGCGCTCTGGACGTCTACCGCGCTGCGCAAACGGCCACCGTCGAACACGGTCGCCGCCAGGCTCGCGGCCGTCGCGGACGCCACCGCACCGGCGCCGCTCAGCGCACCAAAGGAAAACGCTTCCCACCCGAACGAGCCGGATAGCGACAGGGCCGGATAACGAGCCGCCATTTTCTGGCCGACCCTAGCCGTTTCAGCCGCCAGGGTGCGCTCGGCAGCGATCAGGTCGGGGCGCTGCAGCAGGATGTCGGCGGGAATGCCGCTGGCGATGCTGGCCGGCACGGCAGGGAGCGATTTGTAGGCTACCAGTCGGTCATGGAGCAAGCCGGGGTGGCGGCCAAGCAGCAAGGCCAGACGGTTTTCTGCCTGATCGCGTCCTATTTCCAGATCGGGGATCGTCGCCCGTGTCTGTTCGAAGTTGGCTCGCGCCTGTTCGACATCAACGCTGTTGGCCAGACCGGCCTGGTTGCGCCACTCGGTGATCTGCAAGGTCTCGCCCTGGCTGGCCAGGTTTTCGGCGGCAATCGCCAGCCGCCGCTGATAGCCGCGCAAATCGACGTAATTCAAGGCTACCTCGGCAACCAGCGACACGCGGACATTGTTCAAGCTGGCTGCGCTTGCCGCCTGATCGGCGGTTGCTGCCTCGACGCTGCGCCGGGTGCCGCCAAACAGGTCGATCTCCCAACTGGCGTCAAAACCGGCGGTATAGGTCGTACCCACATAATTCGGGTTGATCACCTCGCCCTGTCGGTTGCTGCTCGCCCTGCCTGACGCCGCGATGGTCGGGAAATAGTCGCCTGCCGCCTGGTTTCGGCTGGCCCGCGCCTGCTGCAACCGCGCTTGTGCCGCCTTGAGGTCGAGGCTGCCGCTCAGTGCCTCGTCGATAAGGCTCGCCAGCAGGGGGTCGTCAAGCTGTTGCCACCAGCGGGAAAGGTCGCGGGGCTTGCCGGCAGCCGGTGTTCCGGTCTGCCACGCCGCGGGCATCGGGGTGTCGGGCGTCTGGTAGTCCGGCCCCACCGAGGGCAAAGCGCCACAGCCGCCAAGCAACGCGATCGCCAGGCCCAAAGCCGCAAAACGGGGGCGGCCAGTATGTCTTGAAGTCATGCTGCCATTGTCGTGGGGCGCCATGTAAGACGGTGTCAGGGAAATGTTAATCCCGGTAAAGCCCCGGAATGAAGTACGTCAGACGGGCAGATCGATCTCGACCACCAGTCCGCCAGAGTCCGCGTTCTTTGCCCGAATTTGACCGTCGACCGCAGCAATCACCCGTTCGGCAATGGCCAGCCCGAGTCCGTAGCCGCCGCCCGATGTCTTGCCGCCGCCCCGGTAGAAGGGCTGGAAGATCTTGTCCAGCGCTTCGTCCGGAACGCCCCGCCCCTGGTCGCTGATGCTCAGGCGCAGGCGGTTTCCCTCGACCTGGCCGGCCACGCGTACCAAGCCGCCCGGGGGCGAGTGGTGGAGCGCGTTGCGCACGACATTCTCGATGGCGCGATGGAGCAGTTCGCGATCGCCATGCAGCCATAGTTCGCCGTTCAGAGCAAGGTCGATCGTGCAGCCCCTTTCCTCAGCCTCGATGCGCGCGTCTTCGGCAATGTCGGCAATGACTTCACCCAGGTCGACGCTTTCAGGAATGGCATCCTGGATGCCCGAGTCGAGCCTAGCCAGGGTCAGCAATTCGCCAATCAGCCGGTCCATCCGTTCTGTGTCGCGCACGATGCGTTCGGCAAATTCGGCCCCTCGCTCGGGCTGCTGCCGGATCAGGTCGGCCGTCGCTTGCAGTCGTGCCATGGGTGAGCGGAGTTCGTGCGAGACATCGTGCAGCAAGTTTCGCTGGGCATTGAGCAGGTCGCCCAACTGGCCGGCCATGTCATCGAAATCTTTGCCGAGATCGGCGAGTTCGTCGTTTCGCCCCCCCATCGCCGAGCCGACCCGCGTGTCAATTTCGCCACTAACAACCGCGGCAAAAGCGCCGCGCAAGAGGCGGATCGGGCGGGCGAAATACCAGGCCAGCAAGCCCGCAAAGACCAGGCTGACCAGACTTCCAGCTGCGATCGGCAGCAAGGGCAGCGACATCTCCGGTGGTATGGGTGGCCTGGGATGTGGTGGCGGGAGAGCCTCCGTGCCGGAAAATTCAGGCGGTGGCGAGCCGGGAACGACCAGTCCGTGGCCAGGAAAGTGCTGCGGCCGGAGTATCCAGATCGCCGTTCCGACGCCCGCCGCGGTGACGAACTGAGCCACCCAGAAAATGAAGAAGAACTTCCAGAAAAGACGTCCCATTATTCGACAACCAGTTGATAGCCTTTGCGGATAACCGTCTGGATACACGATCGACCGTCGGCCAGATTGCCGAGCTTCTGCCGGATGCTGCTCATGTGCACATCGATGCTGCGGTCAAAGCGCGTCAGGGCGCGGCCAAGCGCCTCCTGCGACAGCTCGGCCTTGCTGACCGGGCGCCCGGCGTTGCGTGCGAGTACTTCGACCAGGTTGAATTCCGTGCTGGTAAGTTCGAGAGCCTTGCCATCGCGTTCGGCGCGACGCTGTGCTGGCCAGACAGTGAGGGAACCGCTGACGATCACGCTAGGCATCGCCCCCACCTGCCCACTTGAGCGCTTGAGAATGGCGCGGATTCGTGCGGCCAGCTCGCGTGGCGAGCAGGGCTTCGGCACATAATCGTCTGCCCCCAGCTCAAGCCCTGCAATGCGGTCGAGATCATCGCCGCGCGCCGTCAGCATGATCACCGGCAGGCTGCTGCCGGCGCGGATCAGGCTCAGGGTAGCGATACCGTCGATGCCCGGCATCATCACGTCGAGCACGACGAGCTCGTGTTCGCCCGAAAGCGCCAAGGCCGCCCCGGCGATGCCGTCGTGCGCGGCCGTAACGGCAAACCCTTCGCGCTCCAGATAATCGCGCAGCAAGTCGACGAGTTCGACGTCGTCATCAACCAGCAGTATACGGTGCTTCATTTTCTAGTCCGTGAAAGCCGATGATCGAAATCATAGGCCACCTGCCTCATGCCGGAGGCGCTCTTTACCGGTTTTTACGGTCTGATTAGCGGCCTTTTACGTCGTCAGCTCAGAAAATACGGCCGTCACACCGAGCTGCCAATCGGGCAGTACAACTCACCAAGGAGAAACGACATGAAGTCGAAACACAAGCAAATGCTGGAACGCTGGGCACTGGGGCTCGCGATCGTCGCCGTGCCGCTCGTGGTGGCAGCGCATGGCCCGACACCCAACGCGCCGGGCATCGGCCTGCCACCGCCCATGATGGCCGGCACAGCCCCCTTTCCTCCGGGCGACATGCCGCCCGGCATGCTGCCGATGGCGATGCTCGATCCGACGCGCGGTGTGGCGTTGAGTGAGGCACAGCGGGACAAAGTGTTCGCACTGTTGCACGGCGAGATACCGGCCGAGCGGGAAGTGATGAAGCGGGTGTTCAAGACGATGGAGGAGATGCGCGGTCTTGCCACCACGCAGCCGCTTGACCTTGAGCGGGCGCGTGCACTCGCCGATCGCCACGGACAGGCCGTCGCCCAGTTAATGCTGATGCATGTGAAGCGCGATGCTAGCGTGCGTGAGCTGATGACTCGAGAACAACGCATGCAATTTGACGCCGCCGGCAAAGCATCCGATCCGCGAGCTGTTTTCAAACGGCCATGAATTGCGGGGTACGCCGGGAGAACAGGGGCTAACCGGTCTCCCGTTGTGGCCGGCGGATTGTTGGGACAATAGCAGCCGGCGCTGCTACGTTGCTGACGAGCCGGCAGCCACCGATGCGTTTAACGAAGCATGGATCTGGGGCGACGAGGAAATCGCGCTCCATTTTTTGCTGTCGGAGGGCCAGGATCCCCTTCCCCCCCGCCCTTTTCCCCCCCCCCCCCCCCGCCCCGCCGGCCCCCCCCCCCCCCGCGGGGGGGGGGGGGGGGGCGCCGGGGGGCGGCCCCCCCCCCCCCCGGCAGACCCCCAGGTAGCCGCCCTGTGGGCCAACGAAGCCGGACGCAGCGGCGACTTTTTCAAGGTGGCGCGTGATGAATTCTTGACAGCCGGGCGGAATGGGTGACTCCGGCGGAATGCACCACGACCCTCTGATGAAGCAATGACTTGCAGCTTTGCCGCCAGAGGATTGCAGCGTCAATCCATGATCGTCGAGCACGTCTCGCTCGCGTTCTCCCCCCCCCCCCCCCCCCCCCCCCCCCCCCCCCCCCGGGGGGGCCCCCCCCCCCCCCCCCCCGGCCTGGGCCGACCCGCTGGCGAAGCTGGGGCCGAAGTGAAGGCAAATCTTGCCGCAGCAGGGGCTGTCATAGCCAGATCGTTCGTCCCAAGTCGCGATTTCAAAACAGCATTAACCCGCATTTACATGCCGGATATTTGCGGCACTTTTTGCTGCGCGGCGGCAGCAACTTCCGTTACCGGCGAAGCGCGCCGAGGTGATCGGTGGAATTGCCCGCGAATCAGCAGTTTTCTTTACCCGGTTTTACCGGGATTTACCGCAACCCTCGTTCATTTCAAGCATCGCAGGCCGTTAAATTGCATAGGCAAACCCACGTGCTAATAACGGCACGCTGACTCATTCACCAGAAAGGAAACCATCATGAGTAGCATCGGAGGAATCAGTGGTAGCAATGGAATGATGATGCAGGGCATGGACCGCCCTAATCCGGCAAAGATGGCGGAGAACCTGTTCGCCAAGCTCGATACCGGCGGGCAAGGCTATATCGAGAAATCCGACCTGCAATCCGCCTTCGACAAGATTTCGTCTTCGTCGGACAAGTCGCCCAGCGTTGACGAGTTGTTCACCAAACTCGATACGAACAGTGACGGCAAGGTCACCAAATCGGAATTCACCGACACCTTGAAGAAGGTTGCCGAAGAGCTCGACAATCAATTCATGAGCAGTCGCATGAGTGGCGGCATGGGTGGGATGCCTCCCGGCGGAATGGGTGGAATGCCGCCAGGTGGGCAAGCCGGCGGGCTGAGTAAAGATCAATTGAGCAGCACGGCCGATGCAATCGGTTCATCCAACAGTTCGGCCTCCAGTTTGATCAAGGATCTGGTCAGCAACTTTGACAAGGCCGACACCAATGGCGACGGCAAGGTCAGTTTTCAGGAGGCAATGAACTACCAGCAAAAGAACGCCGCTTCGGGTTCTTCACCATCATCAGCCAGCGACTCTTCGTCTGCATCGAGTAACGATCTCGATACTCGATTAACGATGCAGATCATGAAATTGATGCAGGCCTACAGCATGGGGGATGAGAATTCCGGAAAAGATCAGCAATTCAAATTATCGGTATCGGTCTAATGAAGCTGCTGGCGAGCATAACGGAGCGCTCGCCAGCGATGATCACTCGTATCAAGCCCAATACGGACTTCCTGCTTGGAAAGTTGACCGTCAGCGCTCGGCGGGCGCCTTAATCCTTCGTGCTAGGTGCAGCACGCCATCCGCTTCCGCCGCTATATTTCGAATGTCTGTTCAATGGCGCAGCCAGCCGGCCGACATTCGAAATGTCATCAGTCTCCAAAGGGCACCGACCTGCCGGTTAATGCCGAAGCCTGCATGTCGGCAATCAGTCTGATCCGGCCGTTGATGCTCGGCCTCGGCGGTTTCCCGTCGAGCTGGCCGCTCCAGACCCTAAACGGCCACTTGGTTCTCACGGTCGGCTGACGGCAACCGACCCGTTGCGGACGCTCAAGCTCTTGAAAAGCAGCCTTTCAGCCGAACGGACTCAGGTGCCGGGCCAGGGCCTGCGCACTCCGAATGCATACGCAAACCACCTGTTGATGTTGATATTCCACGCAACTTATGGACGTTCCAGTGCTTCGTAGGCCGGATTGCGATCATCTGCGCCAATGCCTTGGGAAGTGAGGCGCCGAACAATACAGGGCGAAGCTGCTGAAAACAACATAGGAATCCTGAGCTTGTGGCATGTGTTTGCATATCCTTTCCGAGTGCGGAAGCCCTGGGCTAATGGGTGGCCCCTTTTATTTTTTTATTAGACGGCGTCGCTTGCTGCGTCTAGCTTCTCCAGCATGGGCAGTACGCATCGGTTACGTAGGGCGTTGATCGTGTCCTTCGTGACCACAGTACTCTTCTGAACATCCGTCCAGACATCGCGCAGATCTATTCGGCCGATCGTTGCAGGGATACCTACGGCGCCTTCTGCGCCCACATCATCAAGGATAACTGGAATGAGGTGCTCTTTCCTTCCGGGCCGCGTCATCATCAGCAGTTCTCATTTCAAATTCCATGGTAGTGGGTGGTGAGGGTAAGGACTGTTGGATCGAGTAAGTCAGCTGGTGTCTGGGGCGTTGGGAGCGAGGCGCTGCTGCATGAAGCGCATGAGGTGATCCCAGTCATCGAACGGCAGGTACTGTAGCAAGGCGCGCAGGTGTTCGAAGAAGGTGCGGCGGGAGGGCAGCAGGCTGCGCACCTTGGCGTAACGGGTGTCCATCCAGTCCAGGGCGGTATGGACCAAGAAGGCCAACAAGATCATTGTGGCGAACAGGTTGGCCAAGAACTGTTTGCCGTGTCCGAAGTTGTGGTCGAAATGGTAGCCCTTGGTCTTGAGGGTGTTGTTGTTCTCATGGAGGTGGCCCAGGCGTTCTTGAAGACGATGGCACCGCGGGCATCGGTGGTGACCAGTTCCAGCCAGGTGGCCATCACGGCATCGTCGGTGCTGCGCAATGGCACTTGATGGACATAGCGATAGGTGTCGGTCAAGCGCTTCTTGCCGACGCGTCGCGCCTGTACGACGCGGCCAAGTCGCTCGTTGCGCTCGAAATCGCCGACCCACTCGTAGAGCGTGGCATGGGATTCGGGCTTGCAGAGAACAGGAAGTCGGCCTGTTGCGCCCGCACCTGCAGGCAATGCGACGGATGGCAGTAGAGGTCGTCGCCCAGGTAGGTGATGCGCCACGGGCGGTAGTGCTCGCCCCAGCGCGCCAGCCAGCGGGCCGCGGCGGCCAATTCGCAGTCCTGCTTGTCCTGGCCATCGTGGGGCTGCACGACTTCCGGCGGCAACGGGATGGCTTTCGCCTGGCCCGGCGCCACCAGCACCGGCGTCACGGCAATGTGGCGATAGAGAACCCTGTCGTTCTTCAGGCGAGTCTCGCTGCAACAGGCACAGGAAATCTTTTCCGAGGAGAAGAAATCAGTGCCGTCCAGGGCAATCAGCAAGGTGTCGTTGATCGAGCGAAATCCCGCCAGATAGCCTTGCTGGTACAGAGCATCGCCAATCTCGGCCATGACCGGGTACAGCGTTGCCGGCGGCACCGGATCCAGCAGACCTCAACGCTCATCAAAACGGACCCACCCCCCAAACCCGTGTTGGCGCGCGCCAACAGTGTTTTTCGCCTCGGAGCGGGGTCAAGGACGGGCTGCGCTTTTTGCAGCCCGGCGCAGCGAATCCTTGACGCCGCGGAGGGGCGAGTACGCTCTGGAATGGCTTTGCGCGGCTCTATGCCGTTTCGTGTGGAAACGGACGAGAGGCGTGTGGTTTGAGAGGGAGGTGATGTCAAGGGCGGACGCAGTCCGGGCGTAGCCGGACCCTTCACGCCTCCCTCGCGTACGCTTCCTCTTTGCCGAGGGAGGCAGCCTGCCGGGCCCGGCATGGAGGGCAATGGCGGCCTTCCTCTTCCGACCGGTTCCCATGATTGAAACGTTGTCTACCCAGGCCCTGGGCCTTGTTGCGCCTTGGCAGGTGGATCGTGACCTTACACCGGAGGCTGGACGGATCGACTTCCAGGTGAAGTTCGGCGCGGCGAGTCATGCCTGTCCCGCCTGTGGAGCACCGGCGCAGCCGCTGCATGACCGCTTGGCGCGCTCCTGGCGCCATCTGGATTTCTTCGAGTACGAAGCCCGTCTGCATGCCGAGGTACCGCGAGTCGCCTGTGCCGGCTGCGGCAGGTGACGCAAACTCGTGGCCCTGGGCGCGAAGGCAGTCACTTCACGCTGTTGTTCGAGGCGTTGACGCTGATGCTGGCACCGACCATGTCGGTACTGGCGGCGGCCGGGTGCTGCGCGTTCGCAGTCCCAGACTGTGGCGCGTCATCGAGCATCATGGCGCAGGCGCGCGCCAAGGAGAGTCATGCCGAGGTTCGTGCCGTCGGCGTCGATGAGACCGCCAGTAAGCGCGGCCAGACGTGCATCGCTGTTTTCCATGATCTTGATGCGCCACGTCTGCTGTTTGCCACGCCCGGTCGAGATAAGGCCACGCTGGGGTTCGCCAGCGATCTCGCCGAGCATGGCGGCCAACCGAGCGCGATTACCGATTTGAGCATGGACATGAGCGGTGCTTTTCAGGCGGGCGCCGCCGAGCACTTTGCCGAGGCCAAGGTCTGCTTCGACCGCTTTCACGTGGTCGCTCTGAGCAGCAAGGCGCTGGACGAGGTGCGCCGGGCCGAGGTCAAAGGAACCCGAACTCAAGGGCACCCGCTGGAGCCTGCAAAAGAAACCCGCCGACTGGACCGTCAAGCAAACCCAGACCATGCACTGGTTGCAGCGCTCGAATCTCAAGACCGCACGCGCTTGGCGCATCAAGGAAGCGTTGCGCGCGATCTATGCCAAGGCCACGACGCCTGATGAGGCCAAGCCCCCTTCAAACGCTGGCTGAGTTGGGCCAGTCGCTGCCGACTCGAACCCTTCTGCGGCTCGGCAGGACCATCACCAAGCATCTTCCGGGCGTACTCAATGGCTTCCAGGCCGGCAAACACAATGCCCGCGTCGAGGCCATGAATCGGGCGCTTCAGGAGGCGAGGCCTGCGCTCGCGGCTATCGCCGCGTCGAAAACTTCATCGCCATGGCCTACCTCGTCGCTGGAAAACTTACCCATTTGCCCGCCCCTCCCTTCGCCCGTTTCCTCCCCATTCCACACGGAACGGACTAAACCCCTTTGCGCGCAGCATTTTCGCGCGCAAAGCCATGATGACAAAGCGGTAAGTTTTGTCCTTCAGGTGGGTCCGTTTCTTGAGCAAAAGACGGGTCCATTCCCGCGAGCGTCAAGGAGCAGATTGCGAATCTGGTTATCGCAGGGAATCTCATGCACCCCGAACAGCGAAGAGGCATTGTTTCGCCCCAACGATCATTGCGAGAGCTGTGTCGCGCCACCCCAGATAATGAAACGACTTTCACCCCAACGGGCGATTTGGCCGGCGAGAGTCAGCTTCCGACGTAGTCAATTGTTTATATGACGGTTTTTCGTTGTTTCACGGTAACTGCTTCTGCATCCTGACTTGGCTATCCAGGAAGGACAGACTTTGCGAGAAAAACACGGCGAAGGCCGACAGGGCCGCATCCTCCATCTCATAGAGCCGGGCGTTGCTTCGCTTGCGCCCGTCCGGTAAAGCCCGGAATCCATCTCGAACCTTCTCGATCAAGGCGACGGCGGGGCTCGGCAAGGGGATGGGGGCAACGGTTGAAATGGGCTGGGCGCCTTAAAATCATCAATACTTCGATCAATTTCGAGGTTAACACCATAACACACTGTTTACCAGCATTATTTTCAGAACAGCCGTAGTTTCCCTCAATCTTCATCGCCCAAGTCTGCCAATCCTCGTGCGACAACCTACGCCAACAGCCGCCTTGCGTGGGTTTGAAATGAGAACTGCTGCCGCGGCCAGGGCCAGTGGTCATTGGGCTGGAAGCCTGTAAAATACGCCCCGGGCCTGTAGCTCAGTTGGTCAGAGCAGAGGACTTAGCGAGGGCAGCCTGCGCATCATCAGCTGTTTGGGTGTCCTCATGGGTTGCCCGTTGCCAGCTTTGCGCTGGTTGCGGGTAGAACTGGTCAAATTCGGTGGAAGCTAACTTCCTCAGAATACGCCAATACCGAGCCAAGTCCCCGAGCAGTGCGGGGAAAGGTGTAGAGACTAGACGGCCAGCCTGTAACGGGAAGGTATAGTCCAGACCACAAACCCGAAAGGGGCGGCGAAAGCCGTAGTGGCAAGCATAATCCTTTGGTCCAGGGTTCAAGTCCCTGCGGGCCCACCAAACAAGAAGACCAACCCCTCATCGGGTTGGTTTTTTTTTGCGTACTCCCGCGTGTTCCTGTGGACTTCGAGGTTTCGCACGTGCGCCCGGATTTGGCCGTTTTCACTCTCTCTTGGCCATTTTTCTCTCCGGCCTTGCTGCCCGCTAGAGGCCGAAGTCCACGAGTTCATGAAATCGCACCGTTATGAATCAATAGCTTATACGTTGTCCAATCAAGCGGTTTATGCGTGGCATTGGTAGGCAATGGAAACAGCGGCGCCAAACCATCGCCCAAGAACGGACCGTCGCACGTGTTCGTCGAAACAGACGCTCTCGCTGTCGTGCCGAAACCTTCGCAAGCAACGCTCGCTCGTCCGCCGGACTTGACGTGTCCAAGTGGCGGCTAGGGAAAAGATTATAATTTGCCACCGTCGTAGTGCCACCGTCGTAGGAAATAGAAAGGGAATCGACTTGGGGGATAAAGTGCGTGGAATGTAAGCGTCGATCAACCAGCGCCTATTACTTGCTGCATCTTGCCTTCGCGGCTTTCATCGGTGGTTGCGGGGATGGCGTGCAAGTGTCGCCTGCGGCTCACGAAGAGGCGAAGTTGTCGCCCGAGCAGGAACTAGCGGAGGTTGTCAAGAAAGCGGCGAGTGGGGATGCAAGAGCACAATACACGCTGGGTCGTGCCTATGATAAAGGCGAAGGTGTTCCGAAAGACTCTGTGAAAGCTGTTGAATTACTCCAAAAATCAGCGGCACAAGGGGACGCCCGGGCGCAGGCTTACCTTGGCACCATGTACGCCGAAGGCGAAGGTGTTCCAAAAGACTCTGTGAAAGCTGTTGAATTACTCCAAGAATCAGCGGTACAGGGGGACGCCCAGGCGCAGGCCAACCTCGGTGTCGTGTACGTGTTAGGCGAAGGCGTCCCAAAAGACTCCGCAAAAGCCGTTGCATGGTTCCAGAAATCAGCGGCACAGGGGAACGCCCACGGACAGAACATGCTGGCTCTTAGTTACCAAGATGGCATCGGTGTTCCGAAGGACCTGGCAAGAGCTGTGGAGTGGTGGCGGAAATCGGCAGCCCAAGGGACAGCCAACGCGCAGTGGAGCCTTGGCGCGGCGTATGACAATGGCGAAGGCGTAGCCAAGGACCATGCCAAGGCTGTGGAGTGGTGGCAGAAGGCTGCTGCTCAGGGGCATGTGGAAGCGCAACTTGCTCTAGGCGTGAGCTATTACCGAGGCGAAGGCGTGGCCAAGGATGTCGTTCTCGGTTACGCGTGGTCAAGCTTGGCAGCTGCGGGCGGGGAAGAGACTGGCGCTACGGTTCGCGACGCCATCGAATCTAGCCTCTCTGCCAATGAAAGAACTGAAGCGCAACGCCTTGCATCCAACTGGAAGAAGGGAGAGATACTTGTACGCGAAGGAACCGCTGTCCATCCTGCACCATCAGCCACCCCTGACGCCCGGAGCAAGCGTGGATCCGGCACCATCTTTCTCGTTAGCAAGACGGGGCATGCCATAACCAACCAGCACGTGGCTGGGGATTGCCTTGAACTTCGCATTCAAGGCCGCGACGATGTCGTGAAACTGCTCATCGCCGACAAAGTCAATGACTTGGCTCTGGTGCAGTTGCAAGGCGCCGTCACGGACACGGCGACCATAGCGCTCGAACCGGGGAGGCTGCGGCAAGGCGAAGAAATAGTAGCGTTTGGCTTTCCGCTCAATGCGGTCTTGTCGTCTGGCGGCAATCTTTCGCCAGGTGTCGTCAGTGCGCTGACGGGGCTTGGCAACAACACCAACCAGATTCAAATCACTGCGCCGATGCAACCTGGTTCGAGTGGCAGTCCCGTACTTAACAAGAAAGGAGAAGTGGTCGGAGTGGTGTCAATGAAACTTGACGATATGAAGATGACGAAGGCGACCGGGCAGGTCGGTCAAAATGTCAATTTCGCCGTTAGTGGACAGACTCTGAAGTCCTTTCTCGATGCGCACAAGGTTCCGTACACCACGCGCAGTAGCTACTTCTCGTGGGAGAAGACCGCAGCTGACCTTGCTGATGAAGCAAGAAAATGGACGCTGGCAGTAGAGTGCTGGAAATGAGTCGCTAAGATGAAGAGGGCGCATGACCATGAAGACAGCGATACTGGGTTGGGGCTCTTTGCTTTGGGATCATCGCCCCGATTTCGATTCACACCATGGCCCGTGGCAGCCAAACGGGCCGACACTCCCTATTGAGTTCAGTCGCATCTCTAAAACGCGAAACGGAGCCCTTACGCTAGTCATTGATCATCAGTTTGGTGCGCCGTGCGTTACACTATTTTCCATAAGCGCTAGAGAGAATCCTGACGACGCCATCAGCGACCTACGTTGCCGCGAAGGAACCACGCTTGCCAACGTCGGATGCTATTTCGCCGATGGGACTCGCCGTCATGCTAGATCCGAGGCCACACTAGCTGCGGTAGGTCCTTGGGCGCGTAAAGAGAGTATTGATGTGGTTGTTTGGACGGATCTAGGGTCAAATTTTCAACAGAAAAGCTCGGTTAAGGACGCGTTCTCGGTTGCCAATGCGATCGCGCATCTGCGACTTCTGCCATCTGAAGGGAAGGCTCGCGCTGCTGAGTACATTCGGCGCTCTCCGACTCTGGTCGATACTCCGCTGCGTCGTGCTGTTCAAGCAGAGCCTTGGTTCCAAGTCGTTTCCTAGCAATTGCAGTCGCAAAATGCCCGCACGCAAGTCTTCGAATTGTTCCTTGCCTCTAACGTTCGATGTTGTATAGCAGCTTCCTAGGTCTGGCTACTTCCGCTCTGGGTCGGTTGCGGCCACTACTCCGCATGTACCCGGGTGCGGCCAATCAGTCCAGGAGTCCCTCGCCAACACCACCAAACCAGAAGACCAACCCCTCATCGGGTTGGTCTTTTTTTGCGTACTCCCGCGTGTTGGCGCGGGTTCGTGCGCGTTCCTGTGGACTTCGTGGTTTCCCGTAGGCGCCCGGATTTGGCCGTTTTCACTCTCTCCGGGGAATTTTTCTCTCCGGCCTCGCTCACCTCGGCGGCCCGAAGTCCACGAGTGCCCCGAATTACCCATTGAAAACTCAACAGCTTACAGGTGGTCCAATCAAGCGGTTTGCTCGTGGCATTGGTAGGCGGTGGAAACTTCCTTGATGCCGAGAGTGGAGAATCGGGGAGTCTTGCTGGTTGGCGACCGAGAGCAATAACGCCGCACGTACTAGCCAATGACACCGTGGGACTCGACAGCGATGACTGCGCCGACCTGCTGGGCCACCGGTGTCCAGATGTCCGTCTCGACGCCAGGAGTCTCGATCGACACGAGGAGCGCGTATCGCGCGCCCTTCTCGCTGCGGTCCCGCTTGGGCTGGTCTTTCCACCATCCGCTCACCGGGTAGACGCCAATGACGCCGCGCTCGGCAATGTCGGCGGCGAAGCCCTGCAGGATGTCCGAGTGGATCGAGCCGTGATTGCGCGCCTGCTCGCCGAGGTACCACTCGGATGAGTCGCCTCCCGCCGATGGTCGCTCCTCGTCCTCGTCGAGCGCACGTTGATTGAGGCGCTTGCGGAACTCATCAACGGACTCGGTCGGCCCCTTCACCTCGAAGCGCAGCCCGTGCGACGCATAGCGGTGGCGCTTCTTCCAGCCGAGGCGGCCGGGGTTCGGCTCGACGAAGTAAGAAAGTGTCACGCGCAGCCGCACCGGCGTCTCGCCGAGGCCTTGGAGCACCTCCCGCGGCCAGGGCAACTCGAAGAAGTGGATATCGCCCATCTGCCGCTCGTTGGGATTCGACTCCTTCGGCACAAAGGGCCGAATGGTGTCCTGCGCGATGATCGTCAGGGCGTTGCCAGCGCTCCGCAACGCGCGGTCGAGGTGGGGCACGCCGAAGCCGTACCGGCGCACGAGGCGCGCTCGGGCACGCTTTCCGCTAGCCCCTCGCAAGTGGGTTTGCATCTGCGCCGTCCACTCGGCCGAGTGAACGACGAGTGCACGCACGGTCACGGGCCAGAGCGTCGGGTACTCGGCCGCGATGATGGCGGCCATGCGCGCAGCCAACGCTGTAGCAGCGCCTGTGGCCCAACTCAGGACGAAAGTTTTTTGCGCGGGCCGGTAGTGCGTCGAGAGCAGGCACAGGTCGGGGCAAGGAAAGTCGACCTCACCCTTCGCGTTTTTCACGACGTTGCCGCCCTCGAAAACGACATCCGGCTTAATGGGCCACGCGTCGGCGAACACGACCCCCGTCGTGCTCCACGGCGAGAGCTCCCCAGCGGGTGCCACAGGTTGCCAGCCATTCCACTTCGGATGCTGGACGATGGACTTCTCGGTGAAAGCGCCCACCGTCAACACGTTCCAGGCCTGGGCCGGGTCGTGGACCGCATCGGTGTCGCTGCGATCGAGGTGCGAGACCTGCAGCGCACCTTCATCGACGTTCCCAGCGCTCACGATGAAGAGGCGTTGGACGGGGTCGCTCTCATCGTCGAGGTAGACAAGGCCCTGGCTGCTCGCGTCGAGAGCACGCCCGGCGGCCAACGCATCGACGGCAGCCGACCACGACGTGGGCTGACCGCGATCGCGCTCGTCCGTTGCGGTCACGGCCACGGAGAAGCAGCGCTGTCGCTCAGGCGCCTGAATTTCGACGCGGCTCGTGGCCTCGGCCGTGATGGCGCCGTACAGCTCGGGCGGGTTCTGGCCATTAGGAGGCAGGATCTTCACCGACTCGAGCCCGTGGCTGAGTCTCACTGGGGCTGAGCCAGCGAGCATCGGCGTCAGGTCGCCATAGAGCGCGAGGCCGGCCATCTCCGTGCCGTGCCCATGGTGATCGTGGGCACGCCACGAGGGCTCGCAAGTGTGGCAGTCGGATGTGGCGAGCGATGCCGCGAGCAGAGGATGGCCGCGGGTCACACCGGTGTCGAGTATGCACACTGCGGGCGCAGCGGCCACAGCCGTCGTCGTCCGCGCGCGCAATTCCTTGGCCCACTCGCCCTGCTCTTCGGGCGCCATGTCCGAGAAGACCGTCGCGGTCTCCTTGGCTCGACGCACCTCCGCAAGATCGTTCAACACATCGAGGGAAGCGGAGAGCTGCTCGGCCGTCGCGCACACCAGCGTCACGATGCGATCGTCGAACTGCAGACGCCGTGCTGCGACATCGAGTTGCTTGAGGGCCGTGAACTCCACGAGCCGCGCAAGCTCACCACCGTCGTGCCGGCGCAGCCAGACCTCCCACCAAATCGTCTCCCGGTCGGCCGGGTAGACCTCGGTCGCGTCCGTCCAGAGCCCCCGCAACGTGGCGAGCCGCAACGCACCCACCGGGTCGAGCATATCCTCGTAGCGTCGCTCGTTCTTCGTCTTCGGGGTCGTCTTCGCGTAGTTCTCAAAGCGCGTAACGAAGTGCTTGACTTTGCCTTCGGGAACGAAGACCGTCGCCCGCTCGATACGTCGCGGCTCTGCTTCGGGGGTCTGCGCGTAGCTGACCGCCACGAGTTCGATTCCCTGTCGCGCATCCTCAAGTGACGAGAGCTGCAGGGGGACGCCGGGCTGGCTCTCGAACTGGATGTAGAGCCCAGGCACCGCGCCATGCACCTGGATTCCGGCGTCAGCGCGGCGCTGGTGCGCCTCGACCACGGCCGATTCGAGCGCCTGCTTGAGCGCCATCCCGTGCGCTGCTCGGCTTGGTGGAGCCGGGGGCCTCGGGATGTCTATCCTCCGCCCGTGCGGCTTGTACCGCTCCGTCGTGGGCTTGCCCGGGACGATGATGTGCCTGCGGTTCCGAGAAACGACCACCCTTCGGTCTCCTGGACGGGCTACGCGTGGGTGCTGCTTCGTTCCTCGAGGGCGAGAGCCAGATCCGAGTCGCGAACTGCGGTGGAGTGATCAAGGATCGCGTCCTTCGCCGCTTGGTCGCAGGCCATCGTGATCTCGGCATGACTGAGCCCATCGGCAGCCTTCGCAGCAGCGTCCCAGTTAAGCGAGGACGTGTCGAGAAGCCCGAGACGCGTACGCATCACTCGGGTCGCAACGTCCGCGTTTGGAAGGGCGTACTCAAGCAAGGCATCAAAGCGGCGGAAGAGGGCGCGGTCGAGCAAGCCGACGTAGTTCGTCGCACCGAGCACGAGGCTGTCGGACTCGTCCTGCTCGAGGAACTGGAGGAAAGAGTTGAGCACGCGGCGGATTTCGCCGACGTCGTTCTTGCTGCCCCGCTCGCCGCCGAGCGCGTCGAACTCGTCGAAGAGGTACACACCGCGCGTGGACTGGATCGCGTCGAACACCAGCCGTAGCTTTGCAGCAGTCTCGCCCAGATACTTCGTAATCAGCCCGTCGAGCTGGATACTGAAGAGGGGTATACCAAGTTCGCCAGCGAGCGCCGCCGCGGTCATGGTCTTGCCGGTGCCGGGCGGACCGACGAGCAGAAGCTTACGCATCGGCGCGAGGCCGTGCTCTCTAATCCGATCACGCTGGCGCTGTTCGGTTATGACCCGGTCGAGCTTGGTGCAAAGCGCATGGGTGAGCGCCATGTCGACGACGCGGGTCTTTGGGTAGTCAACCGTAAGCAGGCCCGCGAGTTCCCCTCGCGGCTGAGCCAATGGGACCGGCTTCAGGTTGCGCAGAACAGGCTCGGCTGCCTTGGCATGCTCTCTCACTAGGTCTACAAGCGCGCGCAGATCCTGGGCAAACTTGCCATGGCCGCTCCGAGCCGCCTGAGCTGCAACTTGCATCGCGACCGCATAGAAGCGCGTGTCGTCGCCGTCTGCGTGGCTTCTCACTAGAGCCTTTACTTGGTTCGCCGTAGCCATATCGCTTTGATCGCCTTGCAACAACCCTCATGCTGTGTCAATGGAAATGATCGACCTCCGGGGCGGTCGAGTTCCGTTGTGGAGACGCTCTTCCCCATTGGAGCATGCCGCGTGGACACCGAAACAAGTTGAACGATACCATGACACGTCCTTCTACGCGACATAGCCAGAGTGCTCGCCTTCGCATTCGGCGCCCAATTGACACAGCATCGGAGTTCGTCATTTAGCCGTCGCTCTTGCCAAATAGCATCTTCGGGGTGTTCCACAAACTGTTTACGGACCAGCTATCACAGTCAAGCCGCGATCGTGCGCGGCGCAATGGCCGACAGACAGCACGGTCGTTGCCGGCCAGCCAGCATGGATCACGCTGCTTTAGATCACTCCAGCTAGGTCTCCTCGCCAACCACACCGATCCGCTCCCGTTGCTCGTCCCACAACACCGGCGAACTGATCGCCAGATCATGCACGGTGACGTGAGGAGGCAAGGTCTCGTTCAGAATGGCGGCCACGATGTCGGGCGCGAGCGTGGTCAGGTTGTGGGAGCTACCAGGGTCAGGCCAGGCCACGATTGACGAAGTCGCTGGCGGCAGCCCGTACGGCGCGACGACAATTGCCGGCGGACAGGGCCAGCGTCAGCCAAGCGTAAACGAACTCGATGACGCGCGGTTCCAGGGGAACCTGATGGCCGAGACCGCCAACAAGCTGTCTAGCTGAGCCAGTCCGCCGCACTTGGCGGAATCATCAGGATCGGGCGACGCCAACGTGGCGTTTGCCCGATTTTTCCGTCAATCGGCCCGCCATTGCGGCAGCCGCCAATCGAATACCAGAGCCAGTCCGCGCAGGACGGTCGCCAGCGACGCTCCGGCCAACAGACCCACCCAGCCGGTCAGGCCCATCTGGTCGGCAGCAGCCACCACCCAGCCGCCGGCAAACGAACATACAGCATAAGGCCGATGATCGCGGAACGCCTGCGGGATTTCGTTGCAGACGATGTCGCGCAGGACGCCGCCAAACACAGCAGTGATCATCCCCATCAACACGGCAACGATGGCCGGCATGCTGGCCGCGATGGCGAGTTGGGTGCCACCGGCGGCAAATAAGCCGAGTCCTATGGCATCGGGCCACTGCATCGCGCGCTCGGTCAGCGCGAAATGCCGCGCCTGCAGGAAGAACATCGACAGGACCGACAGGGTGAGAAGTACCCATAGCCAGACAGAATGCTCGACCCAAAAAAAGGGCCGGCGGTCGAGCAGAATGTCACGTAATGTGCCGCCACCGAAGGCGCTCAGCCCGACTACGATGCAGACGCCCACCGCGTCCAACTTCTTGCGCGCAGCCTCAAGCAGGCCGGAGATGGCAAAGGCGAGGATGGCTGCCGCCTCGATGGCAAACTGTGCTGTCGACAAGGGGGATGCGTCGGAGACCATGTGCTGCGCCTTGCATGCTCTAAAGGTGACTGGACCGAGGAAAAACGCTGCTGCGGCGGTTTCGATGGTCTTTGCCGCCGGCATATTGTAGGGAAGACACATGCGACCACGCGGGCTTGCGCGAACATTGGCCGCCCTCAACCGGACATTGCCGACCAATCTCCATAATCCGGTTGGGAGCCAACCCTGTCCGTGATTCGGGGAACGTCAGCGTTGGCCCAGGACCTGCCAGTGAGCAGTCATCGTGAACCGCCGCTGAACTTTCATCCCTGTACTTCATGCGGCAATCGCGCGAAAGTCAACAATAGGTCGCTTTCAGCGGATGGGTAAAGGAAAAAACGGGCATTGCCCTGTGTGATCTGGCTGATGGAACTGTTCTGCCTTGCTTCCATCCAATTGCAATAAACGTTACCACCTGCGGCACAGAAATGGAGCTCCTATGGAAGCCCACCTACACACCATGAGCAACTTGTTTGCCCAGCTCGGATTACCGGCTGACCCGACGGCAATTGACGACTTCATCTCTGCACACCGCCCCCTCGGCAGCGGCGTTGCACTTTACCGCGCTCCGTTCTGGACGGCGACCCAGAGGGCCTTCCTCAAGGAGGAGATAATAGAGGACGCGGACTGGGCTGGCGTTATCGACGAGCTCAACGCTCGCCTGTCCTAGCAGGTAAAGTGTCGTCGGAAATGGCGAATCGCCTTTGGATAACAGCGGCCGTTCATGCCTGACTGGCCGACAGACAGCACGGTCGTTGCCGGCCACCCAGCATGGATCACGCTGCTGCAGATCACTCCAGCTAGGTCTCCTCGCCAACCCCACCAATCCGCTCCCGCTGCTCCTCCCACAACACCGGCGGACTGATTGCCAGCTCATGCACGGTGACGTGCTTCGGCAAGGTCTCGTCCAGGATGGCCGCCGCGATGTCGGGCGCCAGCGTGGTCAGGTTGAGCATGCGGCACAGGTAGCTGTTGTCGATCTTCTCCCGGGCTGCGAGTTCGATGATGGACTTGGCTTCGCCAGACTCCAGCATGGCTAGCCAGCGATAGCCGCGGGCCAGCGCCAGTTGCATCGGCGTGGCGGCTACGTCCCAGGGCCTCAGCTGGGCGGCTTCGCCGTTCGGCAAGGTGACCAGTTTCCTCCCGCTGCGGCGCTTGATCTGAATCGGCACCGACAGGGTCAGCCTGCCGTCGCTGGCTGCGATGACATCCGGCGCTCCCGTCCTATTGATCGGAACCCCGTTTATGCCAGCGCCTCGTGCTGCCGTCCGGCGGGCTCTGGACGCAGATCCAGCACCACCCGTTCGATGCCGTTGGCGCGCAGGCGCACTTCCAGATCGGTGGGCGAAACGATCACCTTCTCGACCAGAAGCCTGACGATCCGGGTCTGCTCTGCCGGGAATAGTTGGTCCCAGATCGCATCGAGGCGCGTCATGGCGACGGTGACTTTGGCCTCGTCCAACGTAGGATCGACTTTGATCGCTTGCGACAGCACCTCGCCGAGCAGCGCCGGGGCGCGCAGGATTCCTCGTAGCTGTTCGAGCACCGCCGATTCCAGCTCTGCTGCCGGCAAGCGCGGCAGACCGGACGCGACCGCCTGTTCCTTCGTGTCGCGCATTGGGATGCAATACCGGTAGCGGCGCCCGTTGCTCTTCTTCGTCGAGTGCCAGGGTGACAGGGCGCGCCCGTAGTTGCCGAACACGATGCCCTTGAGCAGGAACGGCACGACCGCCCGGGTGGCGCCGCCGCGCACCCGGCGGTTGGTCGAGAGGATCGCGTGCACGCGGTCCCACAATTCGCGTTCGATGATCGGCGGGTGCGCCGCCGGCACCCACAGTTGCCTGTGCCGCAACTCGCCAAGATAGGTGCGGTTGTTCAGCAGCTTGTAGATCATCCCCTTGTCGATCGGCCTGGCGGTGCTGGTTTACCGCCTGATCCCGGCGCTGATCACCGCCTGGCAGACCGCCGGCGCCGCGGCGGTGACCGCGGCCCGCTTCACCGTCGCGGCCTGGACGACGGTCAATCTGTCGGTTTCGGCCGCCGTCGCCAGCGTCGGCCTCCTCAAGACGGCGTTCGCGGGATTTGGCGCGTTCCTCATCGGTGGGGAAATCGGCACCTGGCTCTCCGAGAAGTTCGCGATCGTGCGCCGGGCGGGTGTCTCCCTGGTCGAGGTACTGGTGAAGGCCGTCGAGGAGCTGCGCTATCGCTGGGAAGTGTTCCTGGACGCACGACGGAACGAAGACCGCCGCCGCCAACACCGCCGGGGTGCTGTCAGGTGCGGCGACCGGGACGCTCAACGTCGCGCAGGCGAGGCTCTCGTTCGATCCCAACCTCCTGCCGGCGGTGGGAACGAACCTGACGGTCAGCTACGTCGCCGGTCCCAAGCACGAGGACCGTTTTGCCCACCCGTCGCGCGATGGCAGTGGCCAGGTGCCGGTGACCGCCTCGCAGGGCACGATCGAGGCCGGCTCCCTGGAAGTCCAGTGGAACACTTTCACGGACCTCGCGGTGCTCGGACTCTACACGCGCGCTCAGAGGCTGTGAGTTTTTCACTTCTGCGCCACAGTCGGCGCGACCGGACGCTGGCGTCAGCCTGGGGCGAAATATGCGGAATGCATGTCTGGGCTAGCTGTTCGGCCTGGATCTACCCTTTTTCTGCGCTTTTCCCCCGATTATCCTGCCATTTTCGGTACTGCGGACGTTCCTGTCCCTAGGCCGACCAGTTCGGGTGCGAGGGTGGCGGCACGCATCACGTTGTGCGCCAGGGCGAACAGGAGCGCGACGCCCTTGACTCTCTTCAGACCGCGGACCACCAGGCGATTCAGGGCGCGGTTGCGCGCCAGCGCATTGACACATTCGGCCGTCGCCGCGCGATTCTTGTAGAGCGCCTTGGCCTCGTCGCTTTTCATACGTTCCCGCCATTGGGCCACCGCCGGGCTATCCTTGGCCTTTGGTTGGTGAACGTCCGTTTTCGGGTCCTTGGCTTTCGGCACCGGTGCGTAGACGGTGGTGCTTTCGGCAACTGCATCAATCTGCCCATGCCCCGGATAGCCGCCATCAACCAGCCAGTTTTCCGGAGTCTGACCGCAGCGTTGGCTGACTTGCTCGACCATCGGTGACAGCTGACCCTGGTCGGTACCGGCGGTCACGACCTCGACGCCGAAGACCACCTGGCTTTCGGCGTCGGTGGCGAACTGAAGGTTGTACGCCGGCCGAAATCCGCCATCACCCATCTTCATGATCGTCGCGTCGGCGTCGGTGGTCGAGCTCCGGGCCTCCTCCGGCTTCTTGCCTTGCTTCTGCTTGATCGCTGCCAGTTCCGGCTGCCGGGCCAGCGCGGCTTCAATGCGCGCTTCCCGTTCGCTCACCGCACGCAGCTGCGCCGCTTGCTTGCGCGCGCTTTCGCCCGCGGGATCGTCTGCCTGCTGCGCCTTGAGCGTGGCGACCTGTTCTCGCGCCGCTTCCAGGCAGGCTTTCAGCCGCTCTTCCCGTCGGAACGAGGCGGCCCCGGCGCTGGCCCGTACCCGCATCCCGTCCTGCGCTGCCGTCTTGAACTTGACGACACCCGCGGCCATCAGGCTCGCCACGTGATCGGTCAGCAGTTCGTCCAGCGCATCGCCTTCTTGACTGCGGAAGTCGGCCAAGCTGTGGTAATTGACCTGTACGCCACCACAGATCCACCGGTACGCGTCATGCGTCTGCGTCAGTCGGGCGATCCCACGGGCATGACCAACACCTTCCAGTGTGGCGTAGAGCCACAGAGCATACAGAATCTCAGGGGCGATCGCCGCTCGTCCCACGCCACCCTCCACCGCTTTGATGCCAGCGTACAGCCCGCTCAGGTCCTGCCGCTCCACGTAGCCCCAGACAATCCGCGCCCGGTGCCCAGGCGGGACCAGCGATTCAAGGTCGCTCGCCCGCAGTTCCAGTTGACTGCGGTTGGGCATCAGAACACGGGCCGAGGCCTTGGGCAGTACGGTTCTCGCAATGCCTTCGCCGCTTGGGTTGGCCGGCAGCGTCGGTCCATCGGGGAACAGCGGTGGGGTCGTGGTCATGAGCAGGGCGCAGCGTAGGAAATGACCCCGTCATTATACAGGACGCGCCACGCTGGCGGGCGGACTTGGGGGAATATTTTCACAGCCTCTCAGTTGGCGGAGATGGGGATTCGGCTCGCGGATCCGACGCAGGTCGCGACCGACGACGGGGCTGGCCATCTCCGCTGGCACGGCACGATCATCGGGACGGTCGATTACGCGACCGGCGCAGTCGTCTTCCAGCCCGACGTCGTCGTGAAGATCCCGCGTCCGGACTACACGGCGCTGCCGGCGTCCGGCGGTCTCCCGGACGACCGCTTCCGGCTCAGCTACAGCGGCATTTCTTACGTTGATGCCCCGTCGCTGTACCCGAACGACGAAACCGGCCTCGTCACGCTGCGCTACAACCGCGCCGGTTCGACCAGCAATCAAACCGAAACCTTCGTCTTCTCGCCGTCGTTCGCGCTGGTCCCCGAGGTGACCGCCCAGATCGTTCCCGGCACGGTGCTGCTGCAGACCGCCCGCGCTGGGCCGTGGGGCGACAACGCGCAAGGCACGCTGCGTGAGTTTACGACCAGCGGCTGGGTGACGCGCGGGTCGCTCAACTACCTCACCGGCGAGGTGACGCTGTCGTCGTGGGTCGCCGGCGCCCCCAACGCCCTCACGCGCGCGAGCACGGTCACGACAGTGGGCGAAGCGATTGCCAGTGCGTTCGTCTTTCGCACCTCGGCGGCGCCGCTGCGTCCCGGCTCGCTCTCGCTGCAGTATGCGCGGGCCACCGGGGGGACGCAGAGCGTGACGGCGGCGATCGATGGCACGATCGGGGCGACCGGCGTCAGCGGCTCGGTCGACTACGAGACCGGGATCGTTCGCGTGCGCTTTGGTGCGATGGTGCCGGCCGCGGGCCACGAGTCGGAACCGTGGTACGACGCGAGCCAGGTGGTGAGCGGGCAGATCTTCCGGCCGCAACCGATCGCCATGGCGAGCCTGCGCTACCACGCGGTGGCCTACAGCTACCTGCCGCTCGACGCGGACTTGCTCGGCATCGATCCGGTGCGCCTGCCCAGTGACGGGCGCGTGCCGATCTTCCGGCCCGGCGGCTTTGCCGTCGTCGGTCATACCGGCGAAATCACGACGACGGTCAGCAATGGCCAGACGCTCGACTGCGGTCGTCTGCGGCTTTCGCGCGTGCGCGTGATCGGTCAGGACGGCGCGGTCATTCACAGCGGCTTCACGGCCGACCTGGAAGCCGGAACCGTCACCTTCGCCGACGTCACGGGTTTCTCCCAGCCGGTGACCGTCCAGCACCGCATCGAGGACATGGCCGTGGTGCGCGAAGCCTTGATCAGCGGCGAGATCGCCTTCACCCGCGCGCTGACGCACGCCTATCCGGCCGGCAGCTTCGTGTCGAGCGCGCTGATCGCCGGCGACCTGTTCGCGCGGGTAGCGACGATCTTCGATCAGGCGACCTGGGACGGGTCGTTCAAGGACGCCCAGAGCGGCGGATCGGCGACGGGGACGTTCAACCACGCTCAGTTGCCGCTGGCGGTGAGCAACCGCGGTGCTTTGACCGAGCGTTGGGTGGTGCGCTTCACCGGCACGAGCAATTTCGAAGTGATCGGCGAGCACGTTGGGGTGATTGCTACCGGCAACACGGTCACCGACTGCGCGCCGACCAATCCGTCGACCGGCGTCGCGTATTTCACGATTCCCGCGCTGGGCTGGGGAGCGGGCTGGGCAACCGGCAACGTGCTGCGTTTCAACACCCTCGGCGCGATGTTCCCGGTGTGGGTAGTGCGCACCATTCAGCAGGGGCCGGAATCGGTGCCCGATGACCAATTCACGCTGCTGATTCGCGGCGATGTCGACACGATCTGAAGGGAGAAACCATGGGAACGATTCACGACGTGCGTTACTTTGACTCGGACATGGCCGGCGCGCCGAGATGGCGGCCGCGGGACGGATGATCGCCCTGCTGGATGCCTGCCTGGTCAATGGCTTCAACCTGAAGCCGGTCGCCAACCTGGTGGTCGCCGACGGGGTGGCGACCGTCACCACCGACGGCGACGCAATTGCCGGCCGGCGTCGGCCTGTCCAAGTATTACAGCAACACGGCCTACGTCCAGAAGTGGTTCCTGATCGGCGACGACCGCTGCCTGTACCTGATCTACAACGGTGCGGAAAGCTACGGCGTGTCGCAGGAGTCCGGCGATTGGGCGATCTACGGCTTTGGCGAAGCGATCTCCTACGTTCCGGGCGACCTGGGCCACTCGTTCGTGATCGGCAACAACACGACTTCCTGGTCGCCTTACGCCAACCAGAACGGGAGCTGCGTTCCTGGCGGCTTCTACACCCACTCGTATACCGGCTGCTATTTCAGCCGGCCGTTCTCGCAGGAGCTGGGAAACCCGGTGCGTTTCCGGATCGCGGGCAACGCTGTCTGCCAGGGCTGGGGCAGCTCGCCGAGCGCGTCTGGGCGTGTCCCGTACCCCAATCCAGCCGACCTGTCGATGCTCTTCCACACCCCGATCTGGATGCAGGAAGAGAACTCGAAGGCGGTTCGCGGCGAGTTGCCCGGCCCGTATCAGCCGCTGCACTCGTACATGCAGGCGCGCATCGGCGACGTCGTGGTGGTCAATGGCCGGAAGATCCTGCTCACCCACGCTTTCGATGCCGATTCCGGGGGAGACGGGGTCAACAGCGCCGGCGCCGGCACCGGGGTCATGGGCTGGGATATCACCGGGCCGTGGAGGTAGCTCGTGGATCTGTTTGACGCGCATTATGATCAGGTCAGCTTGCTGGTGCCGATGAACAGTCACCTCGGCACGCCGACCTGGGCGGATTTCAGCAAGTCTGCGAGGGCGCTTTCGCCGGCGGGGACGCCGCGGTTCGCCAGCTATTACGCCAACTCCCGCAAGGACGGGCTGTGGGTCACCTACTTCAACGGGGGATCCTCGTTGACACTGCCGGACAACGCGAACGTGGCGAACTTTGGTACCGGGGATTTTACGGTCGAGCTGCGGCTCGCCCTGCACGATGGAGGACACGGCTCAGCGTGGCCGCGGATCCTGGAAACCAATGATTATCCGAACCCGGGGGGCTGGGGGTTGGTGGGGTCGGCGTCCGAGAATCCGGGGCGTTTGCGCTTCGATCTGTCGGATGGCGCCCCATTGCTGATCACGCAATCCGCGCTGACCAATCTGACCGATTACCATGTGGCGATCACCCGGGCGGCGGGGCAGCTACGGCTGTTTCTCGACGGCGTCCTGCAAGGGGCGCTGGCCTCGGCGCATGATTTCAGCGCCAACCGCTTCCGGATGGGATCGAATCTGAACCCCTCCCCTGGGGAGTATTTCAAGGGGTGGGTGCGCGATCTCCGGATCACGCCGGGGGTGGCGCGCTACACGGCCGACTTCACGCCGCCCGTGGTGAACAGTTTCTATCGGGGCCCGGAGGTAGTGTCGAGGACGCTGCCGCAGACGCTGGCGAGCGCTTTCCGGTTCGGGCAGTTGGGGGAGCCGACCGAGCAGACGAAGGGGATCCAGGCGCTGCGGCGGGTCGCCCCGAATCCGCAGATCGGCCGGGGCGTGGTGGTGCGCAATGTGGCGCTGGGGTATCAAGCGGGCGATCGGACCGTCGCCCTCTCGGGAACGACGAAGGTCAAGGCGCTGCCCGCCGATCTGCCGGTCGCGCGGCCGGTGCGGCTCTATCGCAACGACACCGGCGCGCTGGTGGCGGAGACGCAGTCCTCGGTCGACGGGAGCTACACCTTCCAGGGACTGTCGCTGGACCAGCGGTATTTCGTCGTGGCGTTTGATCCGACGCATCTCCACCGCGCGGTCGTCGCGGACCACCTGACCGCCGAGCGGATCCCGTGATCGCGGAATCGACGGCCTGCCGGGAAGCGGCCCTGGCGGGTCGGCTGGCCTTTCTGAACACCGGCAGCCTGGGTGCGGCGGCGGCTCGCCTCTACGGTGACCCGCGGCCGGCGTCGGCCGACGAGTTGCCGACGAGTGCGATGCTGGTCGAGATCCCACTGCAGGATCCCGCGGGTGGGGTCGCCGATGGCGCGCTGACCTTGCGGCCGCGGGAGCCGGGCATGATCGTCCACAGCGGCCTGGCGACCTGGGCGCGCTTCGTCAATCGGGACGGTGTGCCGGCGTTCGACCTGGACGCGGGCGAGGCAGGTAGCGGCGCCGAGTGCGAATTGACGACCACGACGCTGTGGGCCGGCGGCGTGGTGGCGATGACGTCGGCGGTGCTCCGGTGAGCCTGACCGATTTACTCTTCCAGCAGACGCCAGGGACAACCGGCGATCTGGTGTTTGGAGAGAGCGACACGGCGCCGACCCAGGCGAATGTGTCGATCCGCGGCGCCTTCCCGGCGCTGCGCGTCGCGGTCCGGGTCGTGACGGTGGAGCGGGTCACGATCACCGGCGTGTTTGCGCCGCTGACCGCGCGGCTGTCGGCGCAGTACCGTTCGAACACGCAGCGCCCGACGGTCGGGCAGACCGTCCACGCGTGGCAAGGGACGCGGCATGCCGAGGCGGGAACCGCCTGGTGGCAGCAGGACGCGTCGGGCGCGCCGGTGGGGTGGGCCGCGTTTTGGGAAGCGGCGACGAGGGCGTCGGCGGGGATCGAGCACGGGCTGCCGGGGACGCTCTGCCGGATGCCGATCAACCGGGCGGTGCGGCACCGGGATGGCTCGGGTTTGGGGGCGTCGATGGCGGCGGCGCACCAGGAGGCGACCCGGGTCTGGCAAGACCGCGTCGGGATCTTCCAGGGCGCCGACTCCCGCCACGATGGCACGCGCTTCCGGCACCAGGACGGGGATCGAACGTCCCGTACGTCGCGCGAGACTGCCTGGCAGGTTGCGAGGCGTCGTCAGCGGTCGAACGGCAGCGGTTTCGAGGTCGCGACGCCGTACAGCCAGGCCTGGCACGGGCGATTCCAGGAGGCCAGGGTGCCGCCCATCGGCGTCAGCGTCATTCGGCCGCCCGTACCGCCCGTGCCTTCGCCGTGCGACACGCCGAGTGGGCATCTGGTGTTTGCGCTGCCGGGGCGGGCGGACGCGCACCTGGTCTTCGTTTGCGACGCGTCGCCGGGCCACCCGGGTACGACGGTCGTCGTTCCCGTTCGGAGGGTCTATCTCGTGCTCAATGACGTTTCGCTCCATCGTCTCATCGATGGGGTCGAGGTGCCGGTTCTGACGCTGTCGCTGTCGCTCGATGCGGGATCCTGGACGTGGGGGTTCGAGGCCGAGTTGCCGGCCATCGCCGAGCCGCTCGTCGACCCGGGCCGCGCGGCGGCGCCGGTCGAACTGGTGGTCCGGGTGAACGGCACGACGTTTCGGGTGCTGGCCGAAGGCATCCGCCGGGAGCGCCGTTTCGGGAAGGCCAGTATTCGGGTGTCGGGGCGGGGTCGGAATGCGGTTCTGGCGGCGCCCTACGCGGCGGTGATGACGTTCTCGAATGCCGAGGCGCGTACCGCGCGGCAGTTGATGGACGATGTGCTCACGCTCAATGGCGTGTCGCTGGGCTGGACCGTCGATTGGGGTCTCACGGACTGGATCGTGCCGGCCAGGGTGTTTGCGTATCAGGGGACGTGGATCGAGGCGCTGGCGGCGATCGCCGCGGCGGCCGGGGGTGATCTGTTGCCGCATCCGACAGAGCAAAGCCTGCGCGTGCGGCATCGCTATCCGGTGGCGCCGTGGGAATGGCACACGGTGACGCCGGACTTTGTGCTGCCGGTCGAGGCGGTCGCCCGCGAGTCCGTGCGATGGCTGGAGAAACCGGCCTACAACCGGGTCTTCGTGGCGGGTCAGGAAGTCGGGGTGCTTGGGCAGGTGACGCGGGGCGGGACGGCGGGCGAGGTGCTCGCGCCGATGGTCGTCGATCCGCTGATCACGGAAGCGGCAGCGGCCCGGCAACGGGGCCTCGCGGTGCTGGCCGATACCGGTCGCCAGATCGAGGTGAGTCTGCGCCTGCCGGTGTGGGCGGCGACCGGGATCATCGCGCCGGGGGCGTTCGTCGAATACCAGGACGGCAGCGTGACGCGATTGGGGATGGTGCGCGCGACGCACGTCGAGGCAGGCCTGCCGGAGGTCTGGCAGACGCTCGGAGTGCAGACCTATGCATAACCTGTACGAGCAGTTTCGGGGGTTGCTGCCGGATCCACCGTTGCAGGCGGGAACGGTGATCGATGCCGGTGCGGGTGTGGTCACCGTCGAGTTGCCGGGTGGCGGGCGGGTGAGGGTACGTGGTCACGCGGCGATCGGGCAGCGGGTGTTTGTTCGCGACGGGCTGGTCGAGGCCTTGGCGCCGAATCTGCCGATCGAACTGATCGAGGTTTGAGTCCCCTGTACCGAAATCACTGACGAAACCCGCCGCTCGGCGGGTTTCTGCTTTCTGGAGAATGAAACGATGGAAGAAACCCAGGTCGAGCGGCGCAAGATGGTGACGCTGCCGTAGGAAGAATTCGAAGCGATTCTGGAGCGAGCGGCGGAGCGAGGCGCGCGGCATGCGTTGTCGGACGTCGGGCTCGATGGGCCGGAGGCGGCACGCGACATCAGCGAACTGCGCAGCCTGCGCGATGCGTTCAACGAGGCGAAGAAGACGGCGGGGCTGACGATCGTCCGGATGCTGGTGACGGGCTTCGTGTTGGCGCTGCTCGCTGGGGCGTTCGTCAAGTTGAAGGTGTTCGGGGGTGGGCAGTGAGAGAGGGCGGTCAATCGATCGCAACCGGCAGGGCTCCACTGTCCGAGGGGGATGCTCTATCCAAACAAACGGGGCTCCCTGGGCCTTGTCGTTCCGCACTTTCGATTGCGTTTCCGAGAGATGTCGGATCGATCAGCACCGTGGTCACCGGAATCGGCTGCGGGGCCATCGCCGTCCAGCACTTCCGGGTGCAGGAGTGGGTGGATTCCATGACCGGCCTCATGGCACTGGGCGGCTTGATCTTCGGCTGTGGTCTGCCGGGCTGGGTGATCGTGCGCTGGGTCTTCAACTTCATCGAGAAGAATCGGGATGCTGGAATCGATGAGGTCGCGAAGGAAGTGAAGGAGGTGCTGTTCGATCAGGACGTGTGCCAATCTGGTTTGGGCCGAGTCTGTTTGCGTGGTCTTGATTATGACCTCATGATAAGATGCGGCAAGATCACCGCGTAGTACCCGGATGCCATCGCAATGAGCCGCCGCATTGTTGCTGTGATGGCCCGGATAAGCTTCAAGAACGAGAGTGGGCGATTGCGAAGGGGGCACAACCCAGGTCGGTGGGAGCCAACTGGGTGGTTTCCCTCGACCAGTTCGCTCGCTGCGATCGTCTCGGATGACAACTGGGCGCTCTGGCGGACCATTCGTGACTCCAAGCCGGGATCGCTCGTTGAACTGACAACATTGACTGGCCGAAAGCCACCGAATCCGTCGCGCACGCTGAAGACGATGGCTAGGCTATGGTTTGGTCGAAATCCCGTGGCCTAAGGGGCTGCTGGTCCCGGTGGTAAGAACGACAAGATTCTTGATCATTCTGGATTGACGGCAAAAGGGAGATATGACCCTAGAGGGGCAGCTGGTAGATAAGAAGTCCTTGCGCGCTGTCACCGGCAAGAATGCCGATTGGGATGGTCTCGCCAAGGACTGCATTGCCTTTTCCAATGCCCAGGGTGGGCGCTTGCTGATCGGCATTGAAGATGACAATGACGCGCCGGCGCCAGGCCAGCGGATCAATCCAACCCTTACGGACATTCTCCGGCGCAAGATCGGCGAACGCACGGTAAGCGTCGCCGTTCTACCCGAAATCCACCAAGCAGAGAACGGCGGGGAATACCTCGAACTGCGCATTCCTCGCTCGATGGCTGTTGCTTCCACTACCGACGGCCGTTACTTCCTGAGAGTCTCGGACGAGAGCAAGCCAGTTGTTGGCGACGATGTGATGCGGCTTGCTGCCGAGCGCTCGGCGTTGCCCTGGGAAATCCAGACTTCGCTACACATTCCTCGATCCCGTTTAGATGGTCAGAAATTGACCACTTTGATCGTTGCCATTCGCGCGTCTGACCGCGTCAAGGATTCGGTCAAGGAAAAAACGGAACAGGAACTGCTCGACCATTACTTGCTGGCACAAGGGGAGTGGCTGACCAACCTTGGTGTGCTGTGCATTGGTCGTCGCGAGGATCGTGCTGGTCTGGGAACCGCGCCGGTGGCCCAGTTCATCAAGTTCGATGAGCTTGGCCAGAAGGTCAATAAACTCACGTGGGATGACTTCAGCCTAAACCCGATGGATCTCATCGAAGCGATATGGCGGGAGGTGCCCGATTTTCGTGAGCGCTACGAACTGCCAGACGGGCTCTATCGCCAGAATGTTCCGGCTTACGACGAGATCGTTGTACGCGAGTTGCTGGTCAATGCACTGGTGCATCGGCCCTACACGCAGCGAGGTGACATTTTCTTGATCCTGCATCCGGATCGTCTGGAGGTGGTCAATCCCGGACTCCTGCCGCTGGGCGTTACGCCCGGCAATATTCTGCATACCACCGTTCGGCGCAATGAACACATGGCCAGGCTGTTTCACGATCTCAAGCTGATGGAACGTGAAGGCAGCGGCTTCGACAAGATGTACGAGGTGCTGCTTTCCCAAGGGCGGCCGGTGCCAGAGGCACGAGAGCATCATGACCGTGTCGAGGTGACCGTCAGGCGGCGCATCCTCAAGCCGCGCGTCATCGACTTCATCGCCAAGGCTGATCAGGCATTCCAGCTCACACAGCGCGAACGCATTGCTCTGGGGCTGCTTGCGCAGCACGAGGCGCTGACTGCGCGGGAGTTGGCGCACTCACTGGAACTGCCTGCGGTAGATGCCCTGCAGCCATGGCTCAAGCGATTGATCGACTGGAACCTGGTGCAGAGTACTGGCCGCACTCAGGCGACACGCTATTTCGTTGCCCCCGAGGTGTTGCGCAGCCTTGATTTTGCGAGCACGACCACCCTCAAGCGCATTGAGCCGCATCGGCTTGCGGCACTGCTTCTCGAGGATGTGGCTCGCTATCCTCGTTCGAAGCTTGGAGAAATTCATGTGCGAATCGGCCCGGAAATCCCGCGATCCCAAATCCGGCGAGCGATTGAGGTGCTGGTAAAGGCAGGCAAACTGCACATGGAGGGGATACGCAATGGCGCTCGCTATACCGTGTCAGCCTGATTTGGCTCAAAACCAGGCCTATCTCCAGGAAGGGCGCCAAACGTTGAGCCAAAACCGGGTGCGTGTCGTCCGTAACCTGCTGATAAGCCTATGTTACTGCTTTGGCTCAACTGCGTTCATTGCGCCAAACGGGCAGCGGTTGGGTCGGGGGAGGCCGGCATGACTCCCGAAGCCAAGTCACGCCAGCAAATCGACCAGAAACTCGGCTTGGCGGGCTGGACGATTCAGGACATGAAGCAACTCAACCTGGCTGCCGCCGAGGGGGTTGCCGTCCGCGAATATCCCACCGATACCGGTCCAGCGGACTATGTGCTTTTCGTCAACCGTGAAGCGGTGGGTGTGATCGAAGGCAAGCGTGATGAAGCAGGTGAGAACATCACCAGCCACGAAGCCCAGACCGAGCGCTATGCTCATGCCGCCCTCAAATGGCGTGTGCAGACCACGCCACTACCGTTCCTGTTCGAGAGCACCGGACAGATCATCCGCTTCACCGACAACCGTGACCCTGCGCCGCGCTCCCGTGAAGTCTTCCATTTCTTCCGGCCAGAACAACTCGTCGAATGGCTAAACCAACCAGAGTCTCTGCGTCGTCGCCTGGCCGAGCAGATGCCCGCGCTGCCGACACGTGACCTGCGTGATTGCCAGGTCAGCGCCATCACCGGGCTCGATAAATCTCTCGCCCAGAACAAGCCCCTCGCCCTCGTACACATGGCCACCGGTGCAGGAAAGACTTTCACCGCCATCACCTCGGTCTATCGCCTGCTCAAGTTTGGTGGGGCAAAGCGCATCCTGTTCCTCGTCGACACCAGAAATCTCGGCAAGCAGGCCCATCAGGAGTTCATGGCCTATACGCCACCGGATGATGGGCGAAAATTCACCGAACTCTACAACGTCCAGCGTCTGGCCTCGTCGACCATCGACCCGCACGCGCAGGTCTGCATCTCCACCATCCAGCGCATGTATTCGATTCTGTCCGGTGAACCCATTGACGATTCCGCCGAGGATGTCTCGCTCAACGAACTCCAGCAAACCTCGAATCAAGCCAAGCTCGTGCGTTACAACCCGGCCATCCCGGTCGAAGCTTTCGATTTCATCATCATCGATGAGTGTCACCGCTCCATCTACAACGTGTGGAAGCAGGTGCTCGATTACTTCGATGCCTTCCTGATTGGCCTCACCGCCACGCCAGACAAGCGCACCTTTGGTTTCTTCAACGAGAACATCGTCGCCGAATACACTTACGAGCAATCCGTGGCCGACGGGGTCAACGTCGGCTATGACGTCTTCGTGATTGAAACCGAAATCACCAAGAAGGGTGCAGAGATCAAGGCCAGGGAGTGGGTGGATCATCGCGACCGGCAGACGCGCAAGAAGCGTTGGGCCGAAGCCGAGGAAGACACTCCTTATACCGGCAAGGAGTTGGATCGATCGGTGGTCAACCCCAACCAGATCCGACAGGTCATCCAGGCTATGAAGGTGGCGGTGGAAGCCACGCTTTTCCCAAGGCGCCGCGAAGTTCCGAAAACCCTGATCTTCGCCAAGACCGACAGCCACGCCGACGACATCATCAACATCGTGCGCGAGGCATATGGACAGGGCAACGCCTTCTGCAAGAAAGTCACCTACAAAGCCGACGAAGACCCGGACAGCATCCTCAGCAGTTTCCGCAACGACTACAACCCGCGTATCGCTGTCACCGTCGACATGATTGCCACCGGCACCAACGTCAAGCCGCTGGAAATACTGCTTTTCATGCGCGACGTTCGTTCGAGAGGCTACTACGAGCAGATGAAGGGCCGTGGCGTGTCAAATCGCGGCCTAATGCGGCCACCGAATCGCGGCGTAATGCGGCCAGTAGAAGTGGTCGTTTTGCGGTTTCGGACGGGTGAGTTTTTACGCTGTTTTTTGGTTTTTAGCAAACCCGGAGACTGGCGTCCGGAAGGGTGTCCAGGGGACCGTGGAATAAAAGCGTGCTTCGCGCGTTTATGCCGCGAAAGCCCCTTGACAGCCTGGAGGGCGCTGACACTGGAGGCAGTTGTCGGGGAGGAGTTTTTTCATCCCCGGCGGCTGCCTCACGGCGAGTGCGGGGTCTGGGGCAGCGCCCCAGGGGGTGATGGGCGAGGGGGTGCTAGCGGGCAGCCTGGAGGGGTGCAGGCGCCTTGCCAGGCGGGATGCGTGCGGCCGAGGTCGTTTCCGGCATCGGCCGTGGCTTGCGCCGCGTCTCGCCGTCGAGGACGATGCGATAGGCCCCGTCGCGCAAGCGGTCAAGCGTTGCTGCCCCCATCAACTTGTTGGGAAATGCCGCACCCCATTCGTCGAAGTGAAGATTGCTGGTGAGCAAGCTGGTGGTCCGCTCGTAGCGTGCGTCGATGAGATCGTGGAAATCCTCATCCTGCGGTGAGCGCATGGGACGCAAACCGAAGTCATCGATGGCGAGGACATCGATGCGCGCCAGTTGCCGTAGCTTGCGCTCAAACGTGTCGGTGGCTCGGGCAGCCTGGAGCTGGGCCAGCAGTTTGGTGTGCGAAATGAACAACACCTCATGGCCGGCGCGCAGCGCACAATGACAGAGCGACTGAACGAGATGTGACTTGCCGGTCCCGGTGGGGCCGGCGATCAGAACGGGTGAATGTTCGGTGACGAATCGGCAGGTTGCCAGTTCGGCGATCAGGGCATGATTGACCGACGGACTGTGGGTGTAATCAAAACGTTCCAGGGTCTTGTCGCCGACCACCTGCGCCTTGCGCAGGCGCTGGGCGAACTGGCGCTGATCGCGACGGGCGATTTCGTCTTGCACCAGAAGCGCGAGGAAATCGGTGTAAGCCAGTTTGGCCTCGATGGCCTGGCGGTTTCTGGCGTCGAGTGAATCGAGGATGCCGGACAGGCGCAGTTGCTTGAGGAGAGGTTCGAGTTGGGGCATGGGATTCATGAGGGAACTCCGTCAGGGAATGAAGGTGCGAGGATTGAGGTGCCGCGTGTCGGCTCAATGTAGAGAGTCGGCAGGACTTCGGCTAAAGCGGCCCCCGTCCAGATAAGGCGCTTCCAGCGCGGGTGACTCGATCAGTTCGGGTTGCTGATCGAGCCCGGTATTGAGGATCTGCTTGATCGTGCGATAGCTTGGCGTGCCAAAGTTCAGCGCACGACTACAGGCCGCGTCCAGTCGGCCGCGTCCGAACTGGTCGCCGAGTCGAAGGAGCCCCTGGGCGGCGCGCAGGTGGTCGAGCACGCGGTTGGCGAACAGGCTCTCGACCACCGCCAGACAGGCCGGCCCGATGGTCATGGCCCGCGCCAGGCACCACTGCGGATCGCGCATGAAGTAGGCCTGGGCATGGGGTGGCAGGTGATCCTGTACGGTGGAATGGTCCCCGCGCTTGAACAGGCGCGGATGGATCGCGACCAGCTCATGCTCCTGATAGATGCGCAGCGCATCCGGCGTGATCTCCAGCCAGAGCGTCTGGTGGATCAGGCGAAACGGCGCGGAATACTGGCAGTACTCGTGCTGGACATGACAGTTGCCATGCAGTTTCGCCTTGGCCCAGGTCGGGCAAGCCGGGGCGATGGCCGGCAGCGGCTGCAAGAGGGCCTGCTCTGTTTCATTGAACCGCTTGAGTGGCCGCTCGCGCGTGCTCCCGTGTATCCGGTTTCCCGCCTCGTCCCGGACCCAGGTCTGCAACTGCTCATTGGCGTGCGCCAGGCTATGGAACTCGCGCAGCGGCATGAAGTTGCGCTTGACATATTTGACGCCCGCCTCGACGCGGCCCTTCTTGGCGGGGTCCGCGACCGGACAGGGGTCGATCACGAAGGCGTAGCCAAGAGCGAGTTCCCCGTAGGCGCGCTGCACGGTCGGCTCGTAGTAGCAGGCACGCGTGATGGCGCATTTCGGGTTATCGATGCGAACCTTGCGCGGCACGCCGTTGAACCACTCGAAGGCGTGACGGTGACAGGCCAGCCAGGTTTCGACGCTCTGATTCCGAACCAGCTCGGCGTACTGGTGTCGGCTCCAGGCCAGGGTCATGACGAAGAACCAGGTCTTGAAGACTTCGTCGGAGTGCCGGTCGGTGATCAGCGGTCCTGAGCCAAAGTCCACTTGGGCCTGTTCGCCGACGGCAAAGTCGAGCATCACCGTCGCCACTGGCGCGTCGGGGGCTTCCCGCCGAATGAACCGGTAGAGGGCGTGAACGCTCCCGTCGTAGCCATGCTGGCGAGCCAATGCCTGGCGGATGCTGCTGACCTGGATGCCCTGTCTGTGCCACGCCAGAACGTCCTCGCGAAAGGGCTCCACCGTCGACACATGGCTCGGATTCTTGATCGGACCCTCGTTTGCCCCTTTGCCAGTGGTCCGGTAATGCAGGGCAATTGTGGCATCGTCAGGCATCGGGCCCGTCGCATCCAGCCAGTTCTGGCTGGCCGCGAGGTCTCGTAGCTGCGCGACCGTGTCGCGCCCGACCCGTTGCGATCGGGCGACCGCGCGATTGCTCTCGCCCAGTCTCAAGCGCTGGATGATTTGTCGTATCTCGTACATTTCGAACTTCCTGTTAGCCATTGCGTCTGCCCCCGGCAAAATTGCCAGAGGTTACGCAATTGGAAGTCCGAAACCGGCTTTACTTACCTTCTACTGGCCTCATTGCGCCGCGATTCGGGTGGCCTCATTGTGCCGCCACTCGAATGGCCTTATAGAGGCGCGAATTAACATGGCGTGCGCAGCCTCGGCTTTGAAGACCTGCGGCGAGTCTCCAACAGCGCCGACAGCGCCAAGACCCGCTTCGTGCTGATTGACGCCGTCGGCGTGGAGAAGTCACTCAAAACCGAGAGCCGCCCACTGGAGAAAAAGCCAAGTGTCCCGCTCAAAGATTTGTTGCAAGGCGTCGCCATCGGCCACCGTGACGACGACACCATACTCAGTTTGGCCAACCGGTTGGTGCGGCTGGCCAAGCAGCTCGACGACAAGGCAAAAGCACGTATCGAGAAAGCCTCCGGTGGCATTGCCATCGGCGAACTCGGCAAGAGTCTGATCATCGCGATCGACCCTGACAAGATCGTCGAAACCGCACTGACTACAGCCAAAGCCAGGGACATTACCCGTTCCGAGGACACGCTCACGCTCGACGAAATCGCCGCCGCCAGGCGAATGCGCGTCGCCGCCGCCTGTGCGCCCTTCGACCAACCCGAACTGCGTGAGCAGATTGAAACCGCCCGCCAGGAGCGCGAGCAGTTGATCGACCACGTGAACCTCGACCAGGTCACTTTCTCCGGCTTCGGCGCGCAGGCCGAAGCGCAGGCTCACCAGGTCATTCGCACCTTTGCTGATTACATCGCTCAGCACAAGGAAGAGATTGCCGCCCTGAGTTTCTTCTACCAGCAACCCTATCAGCGCCGCACTCTCACCTTCGACATGATCGAGACCCTCCACGAGGCCCTGAGCCGGCCACCGCTGCTGCTCACCACCGAGCGCCTGTGGAGCGCCTATGCCCGTGTGCAGTCCTCCCAGGTAAAAGGCGCGGACACCAGGCGCCAGTTGATCGACTTGATCGCACTGGTGCGCTTTGCCATCGGCCTGGATAGCGAACTGAAGCCCTTCAGCGAGCAGGTGGACAAGCGCTTCCAGGAATGGATCTTTCGCCACAATGCCCAACGGACGACCGCTTTTACCCCCGAGCAGACCGAGTGGCTCCGCCTGATCAAGGACCACATCGCCAGCAGTTGCAGCATCACCCGAGACGATTTCGACTATGCCGAATTCGCCCGCAAGGGGGGTCTGCAGCGCGCCTGGGAGGTGTTCGGCAAGCCACTCGATGGGCTGATGGAAGAGATGAATGAGGAGTTGGTGGCGTGAGTGAGGAAGCGGACCTGCCACGCGGATGGATTGAGATCGAGTTCGGCGATCTGTTCTCGCGGCCCGGTGATGACATCGTTGATGGACCATTCGGATCGAACTTAAAGGCGAGTGAGTATGTTGCGGTCATTCAGTTGCTGGCCAACCTAGCTACGCGCGACGTGGCAGAAGCGGTCAAGGAGATGCGCGGTGAGCCACTGGACCTTTTCCGGCAGACCGCGGCGGGACGAGGCAATCAGATTCGCCTCGCCGCCGAAGTACTGGTCGATCCGGTCGTCCGCGACCCCTGGGGGAGCGAAGTAAAGCTCAGCCATACCCGCATGCGTTATGAAGTCACTCTGGAGCGGAGGAGAATCAAGCCCGGAATCGAGCGGATACAGGTGGCACGCGAGCAGGTATTCCCGATCATGCGCAAGGATGACCGCTGGACAGAGTGGATGCCGCCCTCCACGGCATTTCGCACCAAGTATCTCAAATACAACCGCATCAAGCCCTGGTTGACCACTGAAGACCGTTCCGAAGGTCTCACGTTCAGCGTCCATCAGGACGGCAAGCAGGGACGGAATCGGCCGGCCAGTGCGGCCGAAGCGACTGTACTCTACAGCATCACCAACGCGGAGTTTCCACACCTGTTCGCCTTGCGGGAGGAAATGCGCTACTGGCGACTGCTGCAACTCGATCCTGCCTTGTTGCGCAAGCCGGTGCCAGCAACGGCCACCGATGTCTTGGCTGCAGACGGTTCCAATCTGGCTGCCGTTCTCGCGCAAGTGAAGGCCGAGACGGCAACGAAGGAGCGCCCCGGCGGCGTTCTCAGCGATATCGTGGCCGAGCTGAATAGTCTCATTCCCGGCATTACGGCGCTCGACGCCGATTTGCATGAGGCAAGTCGCGAATACCGCATCCAGCTCACCATGCGCGATGGCCTCCCGTTTTCGTCACGCATGATTTCCGACGGTACGCTGCGCGTGCTGGCGCTGCTGACGCTCCTGCACGATCCGCGCCACCGGGGACTGATCTGCTTCGAAGAGCCGGAAAATGGCGTCCACCCGGCAAGAATCAAGCAACTGACCCAACGCCTGCGGGACATGGTGAGCTATCCGCAGGAATTCTCCGAGGAAGATGAATCGGCGCCGTTGAGCCAGTTGCTGCTCAACAGCCATACGCCGGTGGTGCTGTCGGCCTTGATCGACAAGGAGTTCAGTCCGCGACATGGTTACGTCCTCTTCGCCGACACTGCCACCGTCAGCGATCCGGGAAAAAAGAGAACAACGCCGGAAGACCCGCTTGCGCCCGGTCCGTGCAAAGCTACAAACGTCACTTTTCGGCGAGGACGATGTCCCGCAAGGCTTCGTATCGGACTGGGAAGTCAGGAACATGCTGGAAACGGTGAGCACGGAGGGCTGAGCATGTATTACCTCGGTCTTGCAATCGATAGACTGTACCAGGAACACGCGGACGCGGGTCTCGGTGTCGCCGTCATTCCGGTGCGCGAGACGGAAGCGTGGGCCATCGTCGATGGCGATGCCCTGCGCAGCGTGTTTGGTACCACACTCAGCGATGAGGCACTCGGTTTGCCTTGGTCGGCGGGAGTCGCGGAAGGGACTCCCGATCCGAAAGCATTGCTGAATACGGCCTTCAACGCGACGCATCCCTCAGGGCTGCGTCGAAGAAGAGGCGTCTCGCCGATGTTGAATGCCTTGGGTGAACAGGTCTCCCTGCCGCGCTTGCGAAAGCTTGCGGCTTTTTCCCTGCTTGAGCATGAACTGCGCCAGGCGCTGCGACAACTGTCAATCGTGAAATGAACACATCCGCCCTCGTCCAGAAAGTCTGGAACTTCTGCCACACACTGCGCGATGACGGTGTCAGTTACGGCGATTACCTTGAGCAACTCACCTACCTGCTGTTCCTGAAAATGGCGCATGAGTACGCGCAGGAACCATACAACCGAGACACGCACATTCCGCGCAGCCATGACTGGGCTTCGCTACGGAGCAAGGTCGGCGAGCCGTTGGAGGCGCATTACCTGGCGACCTTGCACAAGCTGGGCAGCGGCCCGGGCATGCTCGGCGCGATCTTCTTCAAGGCCCAGAACAAGATTCAGGATCCCGCCAAGCTCTCGCGCCTGGTCCAGATGATCGACGCGGAAAGCTGGGTCGGCATGGATGCCGATACCAAGGGCGATCTCTACGAAGGCCTGCTGCAGAAGAATGCCGAAGACACCAAGAGCGGTGCCGGCCAGTACTTCACGCCGCGGGCGCTGATTCAGGCGATGGTCGAATGCGTGCGCCCCGAGCCGACGAAGTCGATTGCCGACCCGGCCTGCGGCACCGGCGGCTTCTTTCTCGGCGCCTACAATTGGCTGACCCGGCCCGGCAACCGGCTGGACAAGAAGCAGAAGGAGTTTCTGCATCACCAGACCTTCCACGGCAACGAGATCGTACCGAATACACGCCGCATGTGCCTGATGAATTTGTTCCTACACAACATAGGCGAGTTGGATGGAGAGCCGACCGTCGATCGGGCGGATGCATTGATCGCCGATCCAGGGAAGCGTTTCGACTATGTGCTCGCCAATCCGCCCTTCGGCAAGAAGAGCAGCATGACGATCACCAACGCGGAAGGTGAAGAGGACAGGGACGCGCTGACCTACGAACGGCAGGACTTCTGGGAAACCACGTCGAACAAGCAGCTCAATTTCCTGCAGCACATTGTCACCATCCTGAAGGACAACGGCCAGGCCGCGGTGGTGCTACCGGACAACGTGCTGTTCGAAGGCGGTGCCGGCGAGAAGATTCGCCGCAAGCTCCTTGAAAACTGCGATGTCCATACGCTGCTGCGCCTGCCGACCGGAATTTTCTATGCGCAGGGCGTGAAGGCGAACGTGTTGTTCTTCGATGGCAGGCCCAAGGATGGTCGGGGGCACACGCAGGGCGTCTGGATCTACGACCTGCGCAGCAACAAGCATTTCACCTTGAAGACCAGGCCACTGAAGCTCGACGACCTGCGTGACTTCGTCTCCTGCTACAACCCGGAGAACCGCCAAGCGCGAAAGGAAACGGAGCGTTTCAAATACTTTGCCCACGCCGACTTGATCGCTCGCGACAAGGCGAGCCTGGACATTTTCTGGCTCAAGGACGACAGTCTGGAGAACCTCGACGACCTGCCGCCACCCGAAGTGCTTGCACTGGAGATCATCGAGCACCTGGAGGCCGCCCTCGCCTCGTTCCGGGATGTGGCGGTCGGCCTTCAACGATAAGGGTTACTGGCTTGCCGAATGCATTCGCGATCGACAGACAAGCACCCTATGCAATACTCAGCAGTACTCACATGCCCCGATAGCGAGTTGTGATCCAGGGTGCGATTGCACCACCAGACAAGAAGGCCAACCCCTCATCGGGTTGGTCTTTTTTCGCCTACTCCCGCGTGTTGGCGCGGGTCCGTGCGGGTTGCTGTGGACTTCGGCTCTTCGCTCGGGCGCCCTGAATTAGCCTTTTTCATTCTCTCCTGGCCATTCTTCTCTCCGGGGTCGCTCGTCTCGGAGAGCGGAAGTCCACGAGCGCATCAAATTGGCTCATTACAAATCAACTACTTATATGTGGTCCAATCAAGCGGTTGATTCGTGGCATTGGTAGGCGGAGGGGACAACAACGCCATGCCAGCGAGCGGGAAATGCTGGATCTCTGGCGGGCTGGCGAGCAGCGTTCGCCCAGATCCCGACCTCCAGTTTCGCCGGTCAGAACGTCTGTTCGGTGACCGGTGCTGCCATTGACGGGCTTGTCGAAGCTCCGAGCCGACCAATGACCGCTTCCGAATTCTCTGTAGGACTGCTCGCGACCCACAAGAGACGGTCAAGACTTTCATGTGTATGGCCGCAGTTCAGCGTTTGCGGACGGTGCCGTCATATGACAAAAACAATATCTTCCGGGCAATTCAATTCGCGGAACGCAACATTCTGAAGGATCCGCTCCTGTGCCCATTGCGGCCAATGGATCATCGATCACTGTTAGCCAAGGCCGCTGCTGCAGGAGGCGGCCAAGCGCCGGATTACGGGCAGTGCTTGGCGAGCGATTCTGGGGGTCTTCCGCCATTCGCGGCTCATGTGGGCGCGAAATTGGCGATTGACTGCGGCATAATACGTCAGCAATGCATCTTGAAGGCTGGTTGCATTTCCTATCGTTGCCGATGCATCGACGACAAAGACACGTGAAATGATTGCTCTGCTGCAGCGCTCGCTCAAGACCCGGGTGACCCTGTTCACACTTTCCATTTTCGTCATCAGCATCTGGGCGCTGGCGTTCTACGCGAGCCGGGTGCTGCGCGAGGATATGGAGCGCCTGCTGGGCGAACAGCAGTATTCGATCGTCTCCCTACTCGCCGCCAACATCAATCAAGAGTTGGGTGACCGCTTGAGTGCGCTGGAAAAAGTTGTCGAAAGACTTACCCCTGCCATGCTGGGCGACGCTGCGATCATGTAGCGATTCCTCGAAGACCGTTCGGTTCTTCAGATTTTCTTCAACGGCGGCGTCATTACCTACCGGACAGACGGTACCGTGATTGCTGACAGTCTTCCCGCAGCCAGGCGGATTGGCGCCAATTATCTCGACATCGATACAGTGGCGGCTGCGTTGCAAGAGGGCAGATCGACCATCGGCCGACAGGTGATGGGCAAGAAATTGCGGGCGCCAGTCTTCGGTATTACCGTGCCCGTTCGTGATCATCAGGGCAAGGTGATTGGCGGTCTGGGTGGCGTGGTAAATCTTGGGACGCCCGGCTTTCTGGACAAGATCACCGAAAGCACCCACGGCACGACCGGCGGCTACTTGATAGTTGCGCGGGAACACCGGCTGATTATCACTGCCACCGACAAAGTCGCATCATGGAAACACTTCCTCCGGCCGGCGTCAATTGGTTGGTTGACCGCTTTATTCAGGGCTACGAGGGTTCGGGTGTCGTCGTCAATCCACGGGGTGTGGAGGTGCTATCCTCGGCCAAGGGCGTTCCTGCGGCAGGCTGGTACCTTGCGGCTTTCATGCCCACCGCGGAAGCCTTTGCCCCGATTCGCGCGATGCAAGAGCGCATGCTGCTGGGTACCATTCTTTTTACGCTGCTGGCCGGAAGCCTGACCTGGTGGATGCTGAGACGCCAACTTGCACCGGTGGTGGCGACCGCCCAGACATTGGCCGCTCAGTCGGCTGCGGGCCTGCCGCTCCAACCCTTGCCCATCACGCGCCAGGACGAAGTCGGCGAACTGTTCGGCGGCTTCAATCGCCTGCTGCTAACCCTGGGCCAGCGCGAAGACGCTCTGAAGGAAAGCGAAGAAAATCTCGCCGTCACCCTGCACTCCATCGGCGACGCAGTGATCGCCACGGATACTGTCGGCCGGGTGACCCGGATGAATCCCATGGCGGAGCGTCTTTGCGGATGGATGCTGGCCGACGCCCTGGGTCGGCCCTTGTCCGAGGTCTTCCGCCTCTTCAATGCCGATACTCGCGAACCGGGAGTCAGTCCGGTGCAATCGGTCCTCGCGCATGGTCAGGTGGTTGGCCTCGCCAACCATACGGTATTGCTGGCCAAGGACGGGCAGGAGTACCGGATTGCCGACAGCGCGGCCCCTATCCGCAATGCTGCAGGAGAAATCGTCGGCGTGGTGCTGGTGTTTAGTGATATCACCGAAAGGTATCGCGCGGAGGAAGCGCTGCGGGATAGCGAGGAACGCTTTCGCAATCTATATGAACAGGCACCACTGGCCTATCAGTCTCTCGATGCGGCAGGCAACATTCTGCAAGTTAACAACGCCTGGCTGAAGTTGTTCGGCTTCACGCATGACGAGGCAATTGGACGTTTCATCGGAGATTTCCTCGACGAGGGTTCGCTCAAGACCCTGGGTCGGGAGTTTCCTCAATTGCTATCAAGAGGCAAGGTGGATGGTCCGGTCTTCGACATCAGACGCAAGGACGGTAGCACTCGGCTGGTTGAGATCAACGGTCGAATTGGCTATGACAGAGAAGGCAATTTCTGCCAAACCCACTGCATCCTGGCCGACATTACCGAGCGCAAGAAGGCCGAGGCGGCATTGCTGGAAAGCGAAGAGCGCTGGAAGTTTGCACTCGAAGGCGCAGGTGAAGGCGTTTGGGATTGGAACATCCAGACTGGTGACGCACTGTACTCGCGACGATGGAAAGAAATGCTCGGTTTTGCCGAAGGTGAGATCGGGAATAACTCCTCCGAATGGTCGAGCCGTGTCCACCCGGAGGACATGCCCAAGGTGATGGTGGCAATCCAGGCCCATATCGACGGCAAGACACGCTCGGCCGCGATTGAGTTTCGCATGTTGTGCAAGGATGGCACTTGGCTATGGACGCTTGGCCGCGGCATGGTGGTAAGCCGCGATGCCAACGGCAAGCCTTTGCGGCTCGTTGGCACCAACGCGGACATCAGCGAGCGCAAGGCGACGGCCGACAAGATCGAACGTTTGGCCTTCTACGACCCGCTCACCGATCTGCCCAATCGGCGGCTCCTGCTCGACCGGCTGGAAAAGGCACTAGCCAGCAGCACCCGCCGCAATCGCTATGGTGCATTGATGCTGCTAGACATGGATGATTTCAAGACCCTCAACGACACGCTGGGGCATGACGTTGGCGACCAGTTTCTGGTAGAGGTGACAAGCCGCCTTCAAGCCGCCGTTCGTGAAGGCGATACCGTCGCGCGTCACGGCGGCGACGAGTTTGTGGTGATACTCGAAGATCTCAGCGAAGATGTGCTCGCCGTCACGCAGGCGGAAGGCGTTGCCCTGAAGATTCTGCGCGTCGTTAGCCAGCCTTACCTGCTCGATCTGACTCTTCGAGCGGACTTGACGACCACGCGCAGCTATCACTGCACATCGAGTATTGGCATCACCCTGTTTCGAGGCCACTCACTCTCGGTCGATGAGTTGTTGAAACGCGCCGATACGGCCATGTATCAGGCCAAGGCAGGTGGCCGCAACTCACTGCGCTTCTTCGATCCCGAGATGCAGGCAGTCGTCGCTGCCCGCGCCACCCTGGATAGCGATCTGCGCGAGGCGGTGCGGGAGGGGCAGTTCTGCCTTTACTACCAACCCCAGGTGGACAGCGCCGGAAACCGGACGGGTGCCGAGGTCTTGGTGCGCTGGCAGCATCCGCGGCGCGGCATGGTGCCTCCAGTCGAGTTCATTCCTCAGGCCGAGGCAACGGGACTTATCATTCCCATAGGTCATTGGGTACTTGAAACTGCATGCGCCCAACTGGTGGCCTGGGAAGCCCTGCCGAAGATGTCTCATCTCACGGTCGCGGTCAATGTCAGCGCCCGCCAGTTCCGCCATGGGGATTTCGTGGATCAGGTACTGGCGATAATCGACAGCACCGGAGTTAACCCTCAGAAACTGAAACTGGAACTGACCGAGAGCCTGCTGCTGGATGATGTGGAAGACATCATCACCAAGATGACCGTGCTGAAAGGCAGAGGCATCGGCTTCTCGCTGGACGACTTTGGCACGGGCTATTCTTCGCTGTCTTATCTGAAACGCTTGCCGCTCGACCAACTCAAGATTGACCAGTCCTTCGTCAGGGATGTGCTGACGGATCCCAACGACGCCGCCATCGCCCGAACCATCGTGGCTCTGGCGCAAAGCATGGGTCTGGCCGTGATCGCCGAGGGCGTAGAAACAGAGGCACAACGTGAATTTCTTGCCGCCAATGGTTGTACTGCTTACCAGGGCTACCTGTTTGGCCGGCCAATGCCTCAGTGGGAGTTTTCGCTGCCGACCGGAGCCACTGCAAGGAAGTGTAAGCCGTGATGCACGGTGTCAATGGCAACACAGGGGTTTGGCTCGGTAGCGTCCACCAGCCGCAGAACCTGTGCGTCGGCAACCAGTCTTGAGCGGACCGACAGTTTCCTCAAGCGCGCGTCTCTTAATGACCGATAGTACTCGTTGGCGCCTGCATCCACGAAGCTGACGTAGGCGCACATTGCCAGCTTTCACAGCAATAGCCCCCGAGGTCGATCCGGAGAAGTTCCCGTCGGAGGGGCCCATAGCCAGCATGGTTCCGCGCACAGCCACCCCGCCCAGATCAGGATGCGACTGATCAGTCTTGCAGTCCCTCGCCACCAACACCGATCCGCTCCCGTTGCTCCTCCCACAACACCGGCGGGCTGATCGCAAGCTCATGCACCTTCATGTTTGTTCGCATCAGCGGTTGGAGATGCGCCTGAGCGCCTCGGCTGCATCGACGATGGGAATGCCTTGATGGCTGCTCAGTGGCAGCAAGTACTTGCGATCTCCCGAGGCAATCAGATCTGCGCGGGCCGAGACAGCGGCGGCGATCACTTGATCTTCATCGAGGTCGCCCGCCACCACGCGCGGCACGCTGGCGGGTTCGACCAGCTCGATGATCTCGACGTAATCGGCCAGCACGTCGCGGGCCGTCTTACCGGTCAAGGCCAGGCGCTTGCTTGCTGATGGTCGCGTGAGTACGTCAGCCAACTCTTCAAGTAGCGCTGTGCTGCTACAGATCTGGACACCGTGTTGTTGGCCGATCGCAGCCAGCAAGTGATGCGGAGTGCCGCGCCACAATAGCGCCGACAGAACCACGTTTGTGTCAAGAACGATCCGCACCCGATTCCTTGCTGGTTGATCCAGCTTCCCGGACGCGGCGCTCAGCGCGCACCGCATCCACCTCAGCGGCAATATCGCCCTCGCTCATTGGCGCGGCGCCGACGGCTTCGAGTGCCGGTGCGATAGCGAGCAGACGATCCAGCGCTCTCCGCTTCCTGACCTTGGTAGCCAGGAACTCCACGAAGTCTTCCACCTCGGCCACCTGCTGCGGCGAGAGTGTTCTGATCTTCGACATCAAGCTCTGTTCAACCGTTACATTCTGATTTTCGGCGGGCTTTGTGCTTGGTAACATCAGCGCAGCATTGCCGATGTCCTTTCCCCACCCTGGAGAGCAAGCCCATGACGGCCCTTGATTCCATTGCTCGAGCACGCTCAACGCGGCGCAAACGCGATCTGGAAATGGTCGCCGCCTGGGCAGCGGGGCAGTCCCATGCCGAGATTGCCCGGGCGTTTCAACTCTCCACGGAAAACGTCAAGGACCGGCTCGAGCGGCATTTCCGAGCCAAACAGCGGGAGGCAAGCAGCGATCCGTTCGACAAGATCAGCCCTCGCCTGCGAACGCGGCTCCTCAGGGAAGGCCTGACGACGGTCGATGAGGTGGTTGGAGGGTACAGGAGCAAAGCACTTTTCCAGATCCGAGGCATCGGCCGCAAAAGCATTCAGGAAATCGAAATGTGGTTCCCTGTCAATCGGCTGTACCAGCACTACGCTGCAGTCTGTCCCTATATCACCAAGGATGGCTCTGAAGTCCGCGAGCTGATGCACCCAGCGGTGCAGGGTAACCGCAACCAGAGCCTGGCCGAAGCCACGCTTCCCGCCGGAACCAGAACGATGCTGCACAGGCATCTCGTGACGGAAGAGATCTACCACATTACAGCCGGCGAAGGGCAGATGATTCTGGGAGCGGATCTGTTCAAGGTCGGGGTTGGCGACACCATCTGTATCGCGCAGGGAACGGCACACTGCATTGAAGCATCGACGACCGGTGCGCTGGTGTTGCTCTGCTGCTGCTCGCCAGCCTACTCGCATGCAGATACGGAGATTCTCGAAACTGCTGAGGAGGATTGAGAATGGAGCGATCATCGGCTCGACGATCCGTTTCGATGTCTGACAGGACGGCGAAAATCTGCCGGCGAGCAGCTTATTTGTCGTATCTGATCCTTTTCGGTGCTTTGTCGGTAACCACTCAAGCTGGAGATCAAATCATGGACATGACCATCACCTCAAGTGCGTTTGCACACAACGGGTCGATCCCGAAACTCTACACCTGCGAGGGCAAGAACATATCCCCGCCGCTGGCCTGGAGTGGCGTGCCGGTGGGGCGAAGAGCCTGGTCGTGATTGTCGACGATCCCGATGCACCGGATCCCGCTGCGCCCCGTATGACCTGGGTTCATTGGCTGCTGTACAACCTGCCGGTTACCACCTCCGGGTTGCCCGAGGCCGTGCAATCGCTTCCTGCCGGTACGCTGGATGGATTGAACGATTGGCAGCGCGCTGGCTACGGTGGCCCTTGTCCTCCGATTGGTCGACACCGCTACTTCCATAAGCTGTACGCGCTGGACGTCGTGTTGCCCGACTTGAAAAGGCCCAACAAGAACTTCTTGGAACAAGCGATGAAGGGACACATCTTGGCAGAAGCGCAGTTAGTCGGCACCTATCAAAAGGGGCGTTGATCTCGTTGCGCACTTACACCGAGGCCATCTGTCTGGCCGATGACGGAACGCTGTCGCCCATTACGAGCGGTTGGTTGCCACTGTGCCTCCCTCGCCGACGTTGATCTGAAGCCAGCAGCCGTAAGCGGCCATTCGACGGAGAATGTCAATCTTGCTTGCCTGACGGGCCGTTACGCCGCGGGAAGCGGTCATTGGGTGCAGGATATCGGCGGTCGGCAGCCGGCCACCATCGGCCGCCCGGAAGATTGCTCGAAAGCTGCCATTCGATTCAAGGCTCACTCCGAACCGGTCATTCAATCGAAGCCAACTGCCATCAAGTCAACCGGCCTAGATTTGTGCCGGGATGGACGATCGGCGTAGGATGTCGGACAAGTTCCCCGAGACCCTCGCGATGCGCTTCTCGTTGCAATCCTTCGCCCTGCTTGCCTTCCTGGCAATCCCGCTGGTCATCGTCCTCGGCGTCCTGGCGCATCAGTTGATCGATCCCGAACTCGCCCGCGGCACGGCTGACTACGTCGGCACCTACGCGCTGCTCGAACGCCTACGCCATGCCTGCCTGGTTCTATCTTTCACCCTTGCCGGCGGCCTCTGGTTTCTCTCCTTTGGACTCCTGCTGGAGGCCCGGCAGCGCTCGCTCCTCTGGCTCATCCTCGCCTTTCTCGGGCCACTCGGGCTGGTTGCCGTGGCCGTCGTCGGCCGTGCCCCGGCGGCTGGCGGCGAGCAGGCCGCGTGGCCGTGGCGACTGGCGCGCGAGGCTGCGATCTTTGTCGCTGTCGTTGTCCTGGCGCACTTTCTGGTCTACGCCAAGAACGAGGTTTGGATCGCCTGGGCCGCAGCATCACGTGGCGTCGAGACTGCCGTTATCATTGCCGAGCAGATGGCGTCGAGCGGCATGTGGGCGTTTGGCGAGTTCCTGCAAGTCCTTTTCCTGACCGGCCTGTTCTACCTCGTCTACCCACTTGTTTGGCGCCGGAAGTCGACCTGAGCAGTCGCCTCAGGCTGATGGTCTGCGCTTTCTATCGCGGATCCTTTCATCGGCAGAAGATGGATAGACTGTCCGGGGCGGCGGCGTTCAAGGCGGCTGCGGTCGGTGACCGGCAACAGTGCTGACTGGAGCGAGTTGGCAAAGGACTGCATTGCCCTTGCCAACTCGATGGGCGGTCGCCTGCTGCTCGGTATCGAGGATGAGCAGGACCAGCCGCCTGCAGGCCAGTTAATCCCTGCTGATCTGCCTGACACCATCCGGCGCAAGATTGCTGAGCGCACCGTCAATGTCAGGGTGCTGCCCGTGGTCACTGCGCCGAATCGCAGCCGGCACGTTGATCTCGCCATCCCCCGGTCTATCGTTGCACCCACCACCGATGGCCGCAATTTCCTGCGTCTTGCCGACCAAAGCAAACCGGTTACCGGCGACGACGTGCTTCGTTTTGCTGCCGAACGTGCGGCTCTGCCGTGGGAAACCCAAACCACGCTGCAAGTACCGCGTGCCGACGCCGATCCGCCCAAGGCCTCGAAACTGGTCAGCGCGCTGCGGGCATCCGCCCGCGTCAAGCCATCCGTAACGGAAAAGACGGACGACGAGTTGCTTGATCACTACCAGCTCACCCAGCGTGAGCGCATTGCCTTGGGCCTGCTGCGCAGTCTCAACTTCACGGGTGAAACCACTCTTCAGCGCACCGAGCCGCATCGCTTGCCTGCGCTGGTACTCGAAGACCTGCATCGCTACCCGAGTCCGCCATCAGTGACATTCACCAGCGGATTGGCGGCGAGATTCCCCCGAGCAAGCCAAACGCGCGCTGGAAGAGTTGAACGAGCGCGGCGTTGTGCGCTTTGAAGGCAACAACCGCTGGCGGCGCTACTGGGCGGTGTCATGAACAGGCTAGTGGACAACTTGGGCGATATCGTTGATTGTTCATACCGTTGTATGCGACATTCCGAGTCAGTTCTCAGATTGTAGGAGTCACTGATGAGGGTCGCCACGGTAACTGAAGAGAAAGTTTCTCTGGAAGCCAGTCATCTTGAAGATATCCGGCTTGCGTCTAGCAAGATGACGGGGTCGGAGCGAAGGGCGTTTCAGGCGGAGATGGCATTGAAGTACTGTAGTGGCAGCGCTCGGTGCGCAGAGGACGTTTTCGGCTGGAGTCGGCAGGCCGTGCGGCTTGGTCTGCATGAGAAACGCACCGGGATCGTTTGTGTGGGGCATCACGCGTTTTGCGGTGCGAAATTATGGGAGAAGAAACACCCGGAGGTGGCGGAAGCGCTGTGGAAACTGGCGGAGAGTCATGCCCAACAGGATCCGACTTTTCGCACGACCTTGTCGTTCACCCGCCTGACGGCCGAGGAAGCCATCAAGCAGTTGCGAGCGCTGGGATTTGCCGACGAGGTACTGCCTTCCCGAAGCGGCATGTCGGAAGTATTGAACCGAAACGGGTACCGGCTGCGTCCGGTGCTCAAGGCCAAACCCCAGAAAGTCCCTGAAACCGACGCTATCTTCGCCAACATCCGGGAACATGACCGAGATTGCCAAGGCGAAGCCGTCATGCGCCTGAGCATGGACTGCAAGGCGACGGTGAATATTGGCGACTACTCGCGCGGAGGCAAGACGCGGGGTGACAACCGGGCGGCCGACCACGACATGGGGTGCGAGGAAAAACACACGCCGTTTGGTGTCGTCAACGAAGACAGTGGCTCCCTTCATCTGTCCTTCGGGAGCTCGTCGAAAACCAGCGATTTCACCATCGACAGTCTCTACGCCTGGTGGGAGCGTCAAGCCCCGGAGGAGTGTGCTCACGTCACACACATCCAGATCAAGGCCGACAACGGACCGGAGAGCAATGGCCGGCGCACGCAGTTTCTCAAACGCATGGTCGAGTTCGCCGATCACATCGGCAAGTCCATCCGCCTCCTTTACTATCCGCCGCACCACAGCAAATACAATCCGGTGGAGCGTTGCTGGGGAATCCTGGAAAAGCACTGGAACGGCGCCAAGCTGACCGATGCCCAAACGATGCTGGAGTGGGCCAAGAGCATGACCTGGAAAGGCGTTCATCCCGTCGTCGAACTGAGCCGAACGGTCTATGAGAAAGGAGTCACGGTGGCCAAGGATGCCATGCAAGCTGTCGAGTCCCGGCTACAACGAAACCCGCTCCTACCCAAATGGGACATCCTGATCCGACCGGCCTCGACGGGATGACTATTTGTGGCAATCACCCCGTGCCTTGTCGGCGATAGCTGGGCAATAGAAAGTGGGCGATACGCCGGCGCCGGCCCAACCATTCAAAGAGTTGTATCGACCGCAGGCGACTCAGCATGGGCAATACCGCACGCACCGCGCAGGGGGCTGGGAGGACGGTAGGGGCTTTCGCGGTCGCGAGCGATGGGGAAGGAGTTTCTGAAGGTTGAGTGCGATCTCGGCGAGCAGGACGCTGACCGCTGTGGGAGGACGCCGACGCGTGCACCAGCTAACGGCCCATCTGGCGTTTCACCTTGTCAAAGGCGAAGGCTAGCGTCCGGTTGATCCGGAAGCGAGGTCGAGGTGGGCATTGGTCGCGGCGTACGCAGCCAGGGGGTTGAATTTGCCGCAGACCCTCCTGGCGCGCAATCTCCACTCTGCTGGTCATCTGGCCCTCGTCGAGCAGGCGCTGCCAGTGGAAGGCACGCGACAGCGCAGTGAGGATCGGTTCGTGGTGCTCGGGCGCTTCCGCTTCCGGTGATTCCGGCGCCGGGATCACCACCTTACGACCTCCGTGTCGCTTGATGCGCACCGGGATGACCGTAGTGAGCTTCGGTTCCCGCCGCTGGATGGTGGCGTCGCCAGTCTGGATGATCTGCGTCATGCGAGCCTTGCGGATCGGCATATAGTAGCGATACATCGCGCCATTGGCCTTGCGGGTAAAGGCGGGCGGGAAGCGTTCCCCGTTGTCGGTGAAGAAAACGCCCAGGAGCAACGACGGCGGCTGTCGGCGCTGGCGTGTCGCCAAGGCCCGCTGCCGGTTGTTCTCCCCGAGGATCGGACGGCATCCCAGAGACCCTGGTCGTTGATCGCCGGATGCTGGCCCGCATAGTACGTTCCCTTGCGGAGGATCTCGCCCCGGTAGATGCGGTTGTGCATCATCTTGTAGAGCGTCTGCTTGGTTAGACACCGCCTCGACTTGGTGGTGTGGCCATCAGCGGCGAGCTCCCGAACCATCTCGGTCGCTGAGCGACAACGTGTGGAATCCTTCAAGATGCGCCGGGCCAGGCCGGCCTCGGCTTCATTGACGACGAGCAATCGGTTCTCCACGTCGTACCCCAGGGGCAACGACCCCCCCATCCACATCCCCTTGGTCTTGCTGGCGGCGATCTGGTCGCGGATGCGCTCGGCGGTAACCTCGCGCTCGAATTGCGCGAAGGACAGCAGGGCGTTCAGCATCAGCCGGCTCATCGAGGTCGTGGTGTTGAACTGCTGGGTGACGGCAACGAATGACACTTTGTTGCGCTCGAAGACTTCAATCAGCCGGGAGAAGTCGGACAGGCTCCGCGCCAGACCTTGATCTTCGACAGGCGCTCGCCGCAGTCGGCGAGCTGCTCATTGACCGCTTTGGGCAGCCCGCCGTAGGCGACCTCCTGCAGCCGATGGGCAAGGCGACTTTCGAGGTAACGCGGGGTGACGCGCGGCGGCCGGCGGGGGAAGTGCTGATCCCAGAGATCCCACCGGCGATCGAGCGGCATGGGGCAGTGCCGCGAGCGGTGCGGTGACGGAATGCGATGTCATCGCGGTACTCCCGGTGGTGAGGGAGTTGTATCAACGCGCTTGGCCAGATCCAGTATGGCGACGAGGTCGATTTATCGGTCCGGCGGTTCTCACGGAGCGGCTCTTCCTGCTCGGCGGGCCCTACTTGAGACTCGCCATATCAATGACGAATCTGTATTTCACATCGCTCTTAAGCATGCGCTCATAGGCAATGTTGATGTAATCCATGGGGATCATCTCAATGTCTGAAACAATGTCATGTTTAGCGCAGAAATCCAGCATGTCCTGTGTTTCACGGATTCCGCCGATGAGCGAACCCGCGATCTGGCGGCGCTTGAAGATCAGATTGAAGACATTGGGTGACGGATGCGGCTCTGCAGGAGCGCCTACCAGGGTCATCGTGCCGTCGCGCTTGAGCAGTTGGAGATAGGCATCCAGGTTGTGGGAGGCTGCCACCGTGTTCAGGATGAAATCGAGCTGGTTTGCATACGCAGCCATTTGCTCGGGATTGGTGGAAATACATACTTCATCAGCACCAAGGCGCTTGCCGTCTTCGACCTTGCTTGAAGAGGTGGTGAACAACACCACCTGGGCTCCCATGGCGTGGGCGATCTTGACGCCCATGTGCCCAAGGCCGCCAAGACCGACAATCCCAACCGTCTGGCCTGGTCCTGCACCCCAATGACGCAACGGAGAGTATGTGGTGATCCCAGCACACAACAAGGGCGCCACGCTCGCCAGATCCTTTTCTGTGTGTTTGATGTGCAAGGCGAAGGATTCTTTGACGACGATGTTTTGCGAATAGCCTCCGTAGGTATTCTCGCCGCCAAAGACTGGGCCGTTATAAGTTCCAGTGAAACCAGTCTCGCAGTATTGCTCTTCGCCCGCATGGCAAGAATAGCAACGCCCACAACTGTCGACCATGCAGCCCACACCAGCGAGGTCTCCTGCCTTGAAGTTGCGAACCTTGTCGCCCACGGCGACCACTCGCCCAACGATTTCGTGTCCAGGGACTGAAGGATACAAAGTGTTGTGCCACTCCCCGCGAGCCGTGTGCAAATCCGAGTGACAAACCCCGCAATACAAGATCTCGATCTGCACATCTTCTGCGCCGGGGCTGCGGCGGTCCAGTTCGAAAGGGGCAAGTTCACTCGTCGAGCTTTGGGCTGCGTACGCTTTGGTTTTGATCATGACTCAATCCTTTGTGCAATGTTGGAGGGAACAACCGGTTGGCGTTGTCCGACAACTGTTTGGGAAACAAGTCTTTCGACTCTTGGATAAATGGAACTGACCTACCTGGCGCTGTCAGTGGTGCTCAATGGTAACCGAAGCTACCGGGCCCGCTGCTCTAGCAACCGATGCACGGCGAAGCGAACCGTCAGAGGGTGTTACCAGGGCGATTACGAGCGCTTGAAATCCCGATAGAAATTCTCGTGGGGGCCGACGGCTTCGAGATACACCAGGCGAACCTCCTGGTCGACGGTATAGCCCAGCAGGTACAACTGGTTCTGGCTCCGAAACCTGTAGACGAAGAGGTCGGCCAGATCGCCCCTTTTCCGCTCGCCGATGGCCGGATTGTCCGCAACGACCTCGGTCGCCACATCGACATCGGTGGCCAGGCTGTCGTTCAGCTTTTTGTAAGCGCGGGCGAAACGTCGGGTCTGCCTGAGCGAATAGCTCATACCCGGCGAGAGCGGGCCAAGAAGGCAGTGGCCTCCCCGCGCGGCTCCGCCATCGATGTCAGTGATTCGGCAATGAAGCTGACCGGCAGGTCGGGATTGTCCAGCGCCGCGCGCCCCACCTTGGCCCAGTACTCGACCTGACCGGCGATGGTGCGATGTTCTGCCGCGGCTTCAGCGCGAGCCTGATCGTAAAGCGTCTGGTCGATGCGAATGGATGTCGAGCTGGTCATGGCCGCGCTCCCAAGAAAGTCCGCTTAACGGATCGAAATGGCGTACCACAATTGTAATCATGCCTATTGAGGACTTCAAGTGATGCTTCGTCGCATCTGGCTTCCCGTTTCCATGGGACGTCCCTTCTGCCCGCCCAGGCCAAGCTCGATTTCCTGGGATACACCTCTCGGCGGTGCTACAACCGCGAGACCGGGCGCGCCGATATCGGTACTCGGCCCTCACGAAAGATCAGGGCTTGCTCATGGCCGGGAGTTGCCAGGGATGGCGCACAGCCGGTCGCGACTATCGGCGCAGAGCGGTTTGACCCACACCTGGCGGGGCGTGCTGTGATACGACTGGCCGGGGCGGGCCAGCCCGCGCCCGCTGGTCTCTCCGAGCAACTGCCAACCGGCGGCACGGTAACAGGTGCCGGCATGGTGACGCGGGTCGACGAAGGTCTCCAGCAACAAGGGCTCGAAGCCCCAGTGATCGAGCCAGTCCGCGCGTGCACGGCGCGCGAGCTGTCCCAGGACGTGGCTGGCCAGATGCGGCACCCGGGCGTGGGGAAAGATCAGGGAGCGGGTGTTGTTCACCACCCGCGCCAAGTTCTCGCGACGGGCGTGGGTCGTCCAGCCGATCCAGCGGTCGCGCACGGCCACCGCCCGGGCCGCACCGGCCAGCAGGAGGCAACCGAGCCGCCGGTCGCCCGCCGTGATGAAGTAGCGCAGTCGGTAGCCGAAGGCCCCCTGGAAACCCAGCGGGTGCCAGCGCGCCACCAGCGCATCCCACTGCGCCGCCAGGGTCGTCTCGCGCACGATCTCCAGGCGCACCAGGCCAAGCACCCGCAACGGACCGTGAATCGGTGCTTCGTCAATCGGCTCCAGCGCTGGCGAGAGGGGGGCCGGACGGACGGGCCGCGCCGGCCGCAAGGGCGGCAGTACCAGCAACCCGGCCGCCTGCAAGCGCTCCAGGAACTCTTGGCAAGCGTGAATCTTCGGTGTTCCCGATAGGGTGAACCAAGCCAGATGTTCGCAGAGCGTCGCCGCCAACTCCTGCCGCGGCAATCCCGGCAGCCATGCCACTGTCGCACAGAGATCAGCAATCTCCGCGGCGCTGAACTCGCTGCGGCGGGGCGTACGGTTTTGCGGGCATGGCGCACACATTCAGCCAGTGATTCTGAACGCGAGTGGCCGCGAATGGCCGCCTTGCTCGTCGCCCGCTCAAATGCTATTTTGATTAAGTGGTGACACTCCGTTTCTGTCTCGTGTCACCGATGCGGTGTAGCAAGAACAGCGAGAACAGGATGCTGGTCAGGGGGAGGTCACCAGGCTTGGCGAAGTTGAGCCGCCCGCGGCTGGCTGGTGTGCATCCTCGCGAACGCCTGTTTGTCCGCCTCGACCAGTGCCTGGAACATACCGCGGTGTGGGTCGATGGCGTTCCCGGCGCCGGCAAGACGACGCTGATCGCCAGCTACCTCAGTGCCAGGAAGCGGCCAGCAATCTGGTACCGCGCAGACAGTGGCGATAGCGATCCCGCCGCTGCCTGCCATTACCTGCAGGTCGCCGCCAACGCGATGGCGCCACAGCTTGCTGGCGCGCTGCCCGCTTTGGCGCCCATGCAGATGGACAATCCGGGGCCTTTCTTTCGCCGCTTCTTCGGTATCTTCTACACCTGTATCGGCAGTGCGCGCTTCCTGGTCGTGGACAACTCCCAGGAAGCGCTCTCCTCGGTGTCGTTCCGCACCCTCCTGCTGGCCGCCATCAGCGAGGCACCGCAGCACATCGGAGTGATCATTGTCAGCCGCAGCCGGCCGCCGGGCGATTTCGCACGCCTGCTGGCGAACGGCGAGCTCGTCGTGCTTGGGGCGGACGAACTGCTGTTCTCCGAAGACGAGTCAATCGCCGTGCAGCAACTCGCGCCGCCCGGTGCCAAGACTCGCAGTGCCGTTCAGATGCGAAGGCTGCATGAGGTAACGGGCGGCTGGGCGGCCGGCCTCAAGCTGCTCTTGCAACTGGAGAACCCCGACTCGCCTGCCGCGGCCAGCGGGCAACTCGCCAGCGAGACGGCCTTGCTCGATTACCTGGCCGGCGAAGTCTTCGACCGCCGGTCCGAAGCCACCCGCAGTTTCCTGCTCAGGGTCGCCCATCTGCCGTACATGACCCCGACAACAGCCCGCCTCCTCGGCAACAGTGCAGACGCGGCGCGGATTCTCGAAGGCATGCATGGCGACAACATCTTCACCTCGGTGCATGAGGTCGGCGGTGAAATCCACTACGAGTTTCATCCCTTGCTGCGCCGGTTCCTGCTCGTGCGCGCAGGGTCGGAGTTGCCCGCTGCCGAGCGTGATCGCATCACCCGCCAGGCGGCCGCTCTACTCGCCGAGAGCGGCGACGTCGAGGCCGCGGCGCAAGTGCTGATCGCCGGCTGCCATTGGGACGAACTGCAGCGCCTGCTCGTCGAGCACGCGGCCAGCCTGCTCGACCGCGGCTGGTACAAGACGCTATCGACCTGGCTCGACGCCCTTCCCGAGGACAGGGTGACGGGCGATCCCTGGCTCTGCTACTGGCAGGGCGCGGCGCTGACGCCGCTGGATACGCATCTCGTACAGGAGTGGTTACAAAGCGCCTACTGCCTGTTCAGGGAACGCCGCATCAGCGACGGTTCCTTTCTCGCCTGGTCGGCCATCGTCGACCGGATTTGCCTCCAGTGGGCCGACTTCAGCCAGCTTGACCATTGGCTCGACGAGGCGGAAAGCCTGCGTGATGCCTTTGGTTCCCCGCCCGATGAACTCGCCGGGCGCTTTGCCGCCAGCATGTGCGGCGCGCTGCTCTTCCGCCGGCCGCAAGACCCGGCGATTCACCGCTGGGCGGATCGCCTGCTGTCGCTGATCGAGCGCTGTTCCGACGCCAGCCAGCGCATCCTGCTCGGCTGCAACCTTCAGATTCATTACGTCGTCGGTGTCGGACTGACGGTCGAGCTTGATCGCCTGATGAAAACCATCGATTGCCCGCCAGGAACCGCGCTGACACCGCTTGCCGAGGTCTTGCTCTGGGCACTACGGTCGATGTACCTCTGGAGTCGTGGTCGCAGTGCCGAGGCGGCTGCAGCCGCCGAGAACGGCAGCCGCCTGGCCCGCGCGAGTGGGGTGCGCGTCTGGGATGGCCTGCTGGGAGCGCTGCTGGCTTACGCGTTGCTGAACAGTGGCGAGCTTGCTCGCGGTCGCGCCGCCCTCAATCGGATGGAAAAGTGCCTCGATCCCGTGCGCAAGATCGACGTCGCGCACTATCACTACCTTGCCTGCCTGGCCAGCTTGCTTGCCGACGAAGGCGCGCAGGCATTGACCCACATCGAGATCGCCAACGCCATCGCCCGCCGTTATGGCGGGCCGCAGCAGCACGCCCGGTGAGCCTTGCCCAGGCGCAAGCGCTGCATGCCGTGCACCGCACCGACGAAGCCTGGGCCTTTCTGGCGCAGGGCCGCCACATCGCCCTGTCGATGCGCAGTGGCATCCAGTGCTTCCAGGCCGATCTATGTGAGGCTTGCTTCGCCCTTGACGACGGCGATGACGAGCGTTGCGCGAGCGCGCTGCAAAGCGCTTTCACCGTCGGTGCCGAGCACGACTATCTCAACCACAACACCTTCCGGCCCGCACTCATGGCGCGTCTCTGCGCCTTTGCCCTGGCGCACGGCATCGTCCCCGAGTATGCGCGGCAGCTGATCCGCCAGCGCGGCCTCAAGCCCCCTGGTCTCGAGGCGGAATGCTGGCCCTGGCCGGTGAAGATCTACACCCTCGGTCGCTTCTGCCTGGTCGTGGACGGTGCAACCGTTACCGAAACGGGCCGCTTGCAGCCGAAGCCAGTCGAGCTGCTGCAGGCACTGATTGCGCTGGGAGGGCGCCAGATCGCCATCCCGATCCTGATCGAGGTGCTTTGGCCAGAGGCGGAAAGCAAGGGTGGCCGTGGCGCCTTCGAATCCAGCCTGTCGCGGCTGCGTCGACTGCTTGGCCACGAGGATGCACTGCTCATCGAGGGTGGCCGGTTGACCTTGAACCCAATGCTTTGCTGGGTAGATGTCTGGGCCTTCGAGCGCTTGCTGGGTCGCTTGCAGGCAGCGCTCCACGACCCTGCCCAGGCAGTCATCGCGGGCCTGCTGGCCCAGACCGACAAGCTCACGCGCCTGTACCAGGGCGGGTTCCTCGACCGCGAAGGCTGTCGTCCCGGTGCTTTGTCGTTGCGGGAGCGCCTGCGCACCCGCCTGGCGCACGCGCTCGCCGAAGTGGGCGGCCGCCTCGAAGACGCAGGGCAGTGGGACGCGGCCGCCAGGCTCTACCGACGGGTCATCGAGATCGAACCGCTGGCGGAAAAGGAGTATCGCCGCCTGATGACCTGTCTGCTGCAGCAAGCAGAGACAGCCGAGGCGATGCACGTCTATTTCAGTTGCTGCGAAGCCTTGTGGGTCGGCCTGCACACCCTCCCGTCAAAGGACACCGAGGCGATCCACAGATCGCTGGAAGCGATGTCGCAGCCGAACCTCCCACCGGGCACCTGACAGCGTACCCGGCATCCCGTCCAGCAGGGCATCCTCAGGCCTCGTTCATGGCGATTACGATCGCTCCGAATGATGACAGCAATGACCCTTTGCCTCACCCCCGAGCCCTTCCGCGCAAGTGCGCCAGGCGAGACTCGCGAGTCGCTGCCGCAACTTTCACGACAACTCTCGCCAGGAACCTGATTCCGGCAAAAAGGTGACGTCGTGTATGCGGGCTGTATGCAGCGGTCTGCCATCCTGTAAACAGGGGTGCCCTCGTCGCTCTGTCCTCAGCATGCGCGAGGGTGCAGAACACTGAATGGGGAGGAAGCACAAATGTCCAGGACTTCTCAGATCTCCCGTGCCGACGCGCGTCGGATCGGAGCGTCACTCCTTGCCCGCATGCCCGCAGCGTGCCGGAATGCCATCGACTCCTTCGGACTGGCAAAGCGCTCGCAGGGCGCCGAACCCCCCTTCGCGCGCAAGGTGTTTTTCGAGACCCTGGAGCCGCGCCTGCTTCTCTCCGGTGATGTCAACCCGGCGGCCTCGGCGCTGAATCCGCAAGACCAGCCCGGCAACGACTTTGCAGTCAGCAGCACGCTGCTGTCGCTGAGCGACGACCCCGCGAGCGGCGGCCTGGCGGTCGTTCGGGTATCCGGGCCGCAGGAGCCCGCGGTGGCGGCAGATGGTCGCGCCGCAGGGGATTGGTGGCGGCTGGATCTGCAGCAGGGTGACATCGTCTCGCTCAGCGTCGATACGCCGGAAAGCGACATGGACCCCTATCTCTCGCTGAGCGACGCCAGCGGCCGGGAGATCGCCGCCGACGACAACAGTGGTCCCGAAAATGACGCTTTGATCAGTCATCAGGAAGTTCTGGTGACGGGAACCTACTACGTTCAGGTTCGCCCTTCAGGCGACGGCGCCGAATCGGGTCAGTACGACTTGCTTGTCGAGCGCACGCGTGCGGTTCAGCAGGAATCCGACAGTCAAGTCAGCAATGACGCCCTGGCCAACGCCAATCTACCCATGGCTATGGATCAGGAGGGTGCCGGGCCGATGGCGGTCGGTCTCCCTGCGGAAGCCAATCAGGCGGGCCTCGTGGGGGCGCCGATGGACGCTGGAGGTTTCGCTCCGGCGGCTGCTGCCATATCGCCGTCGGCCACGACGGCGATATCCACTGGTGTTTCCGGGTTCGCGGACTGGGTGGGCACGCTCGGCGCCTATGAGCAGTTTGCGCAAGCGCTGCCGGCGATCCAGCAATCGGTCGGACAGTCGCTTAAATTGCGGGACACACTCCTCGCTCACGTGTCCCAACCGATTGCTTCGTATCTGGCTGCGAATGCCACACCGACTGTCGAGGAACTCCGAGCCATCCTCGAAGGATTGGACGCGTCGGTTGGCGACATGATTTTCCAGTCGACAGTGACAAACAGCGGGATCTTCGGAGTCCCGGGGGAGGAAGAGCTCCGGTACGACCTGGTGCTTGAATTTCAGTGGACCCGCCCGCTCGGCCTGGACCTTGGCGCCGCGGTCAGTGACGGGCTCTATCTGACCGACGTGACCGCTGAGGGCGACTTCGGCATGGTGCTCGATCTATCTCTTGGCGTGGATCTGACCCCAGGTCTAGCGCCAGAAAATGCGTTCTTCATTCGCCCGAACGACCTCCACACGTCATTCGACCTTCACCTCGCCAATCTGAACGCAGGCCTCACGGTCGGGTTCCTTGGCGCGGACATTCATGGTGGGCGGATCGATGCCGACGCCGACCTGGCTGTCGAGGTGTCCAATCCTGACCGCGATACCCAGGGACGCATTACCCTGTCGGAACTTCAATCGACGCCACTGCCGTCGCTGGTGAGTCTCACTTCGTCGGGCGGACTGACCGCCGATTTGCCCATCTCCGTGCACTTTGGCGATTGGGAGTTGAGTGGTGACCCGAGGATATCACTCGCAGTATCGGATCCTTTTTCCGGGCAGCCTCCGGAAGTGGTATTCAGCGCCGATGCCGCGCCCGCCGACCCCTTCCGATCCCTCAACGCGACCGGCATAGTAGGGCTTCTGAGCCAAATCGCTGCGTGGGGTGACGGCTGGATGACCGCGCCGCGTGGGCAGACAACGCTTCTTGACCAAGCAGTACCGTTTGCCTCAGATCGCACCTTGGGCGACTTGCTCAGCGTGGGCCAAGCGATACGCGCCGAGTTGCTCGAGCCACTGCAGAACGTGGGGGGCGCACTACCGTTCCGAACCGCGCAGGAACTGGCAGCCAAGCTCGCGGAGATTCTGCAGATCCCAGTCGAGGACACCCAACTCGCCTACGACCCGGCAACCTATGAGTTGAGCTACCGCATCTCGTTCTCGCACGCCTATGATCCGGCGACGGTGCCGCTCGCCTTCAACTTTGACCTGAAGCCCTTGGCGAGTTTGAGCTCCACCACGACAGTCGGGCTGACACGTAGCCTGACCGCAGGGATGACGTTCGGCGTAACTTTGGCGCCCTTCACCGCCGCGATCGAAGGGGTGACCCTGCTACCGGTCGACGGTCGATTGCTGAATGACGCGACCTTCCAGCTCAGCGTTGCTGGTGGCGCTGCTACAACGGTGCGCGTCGCAGTGGACCCGACAAATGCCACCAGGGCAGACCTGGTCAGTGACGTAAACGCCGCGCTGCTCGCCGCGGGCGTACCCGACATCGTTACCGCCGGCGTCAATGTCGGTGGCCATTTGACGCTCACGGGAGCACGACCGACCCAGGGAGTCTCGCTGGTGATCGGCGAGGTTAACGCGGCCGCGGCGGAACTGGGCCTGACCGCCAACAGCAACGCGGTCGACACCCTGACGGACCACGCCTGGCTGGAGGACGCCATGTTTACCGGGTCGGTGGGGGTGAGTGCAGCCGAGCTCCAAGCTGCGGCTACGCTGGGATTCCTCGACATTCAGATTACCCAGGGGCAGGCGTCCGCCGATGCATCGGTCTCCGCCAGATTAAAGAACGGTGACGCCGGAATGCCGGGTGGACGCGTAACGATACGAGATCTATTTCGTGCCCGTTCAGACGACCCGCTGAGCATCGCCGCGTTTCAGGTCGCCGGAAGGGCGGCGGCCTCGCTGGAGCACATCCAGGTCGTGGACAACTTTCTGGGCGTGATCGAGGGCAACCCGTCGGTCACGCTAGATTGGGCGAACATCACTGATCTGAGCACGTTGCAGGTGACGCTGAACGCCGATATGCATCGTGTCCTTTCGGCAACGCTGCGAAACCCCGGTCGCGGCGGCTGATCCGCGGCCAGGGCCACGGGTGGCGCGCGGCTCCACGGTCGCGCGCAGGCAACCCGCAGCGGCAACCCTGGGTTCGCTGCGGCTCTGGACGCTGGAGGTTGTCACGCTGCCGAGTTAGTCCGGCGGAGGTTCGGTACGCTGCGCCTCGGCGCGCAAAGGCTTCGGTGTAGTTCCAGGGCATCCAGGCCGCCGGATCGAGCGCCACCTTGGCCGCGTGGCGCTGCAGAGAAACGAGGTAGTGAAACGGCTCGATCTTGTGGAGTTCGGCCGTGTGGATCAGGGTCATGAACAGATCGCCGACGCGCGCCGTTCAACGTCCGATAGAAGAGCTCGTTCTTCCGCTGCAGAATGGCCTTTTTCAGTATACGTTCGGTGATGTTGTTATCGAGTGGGCCGCCCGGCGCGCGCAGAAACAGGGTCAGTTTCTCCCAGTGGTTCTGCATGTATGAGATCGCCTGGCCGAGTCCCGAGTGGGGCTCCACGGTGTGCTCCGCGAACTGTCTGGCCATCCAGTCTTGCAGCGCCTTCATCCGTGGGCCACTTTCCTTCTGGTGCAGGAGCAGGCGCTCGGCGGGCGAGAGCGACAGGCGCTTGGCCTGCGCGTCGGTGTGGAAGACGGCGCGCAGGGTGTGCAGGACAAAGGCCACCTTCTTCCGAAAGGCCTCGACCACATCGACGTAGTTGCGTCGCGCATGCGGGATACACGAGGCGGCCAGCGTCGAATGATCGCCCGGCCGGTTGCGCGTCGAGGCATCGGACATGTGGATCGGCGGATCGGTCACTTCCCGCAGATCGAGTACTTCCGGCAAGGTGCTCGCCCGCATGACAGGGCCCGGTTTGAACAAGGCGATCAGACCATTGGGCGTCCCGGCGACGACACCGGAAGTGAACACGCCAGTGCGATCGGCGGACGCGCCTGCCGGTAGCGCTTCGGCGCGCGCCTCTGCGTCAGGGTCAGGATGCGCATCGTCGTGTCATCGTTGTACACCACGGTTCCTGGGCTGCCTGCCGTGCCAGTTCGTCGAAGACCGGGATGAGGGGGCGGCAGCGGCGGCCTGACTTCCCATTGCGTGCCGACCGGCATCGGGATGGCCAAACCCTGTTCCAGCCGCTCGATGCGGTGGAACGGCAGACCGCAGCCGTATTTGAGGAGCGCGATCATCGCCGCGGCGGTGTCGTCGTACTTGCCTTGCCAACGCCTGGCGGGGGGTCGGCGGAGCACGGTGCCACACAAGCCGCAACGCAGCCGTTCGAGTTCGGGACCTTCGCGAGTAGCGGCGCGACGCCGGTGATACGAACCAGGACCGCTGGCTCTCCTCGTTGCCCACACCCGACCGGTATACCCGGCGACGGGACACGGATCGCCGTGCCGTAACGTCGCATGCGGTACGGCAATATGCGGCGCTCGCGGATAATCGGCCGCCCCATTCCTTCCGTGCCCTGGGCGCTTCTTCTTGGGCTCGGCTACCGTGGCGTCTCGCCTGGCCGGCGGCTTTCTCGTCGCCGCCTTCCGCCGATGGACGGGTCGCCGTGTCCGCTGGCGGCGTGTCGCCCTTCTCCGCTTCCCGAGCACATTGGCCGTGCTCTCGGTCGGCGCGCCGAAGAGAATCCGCCGTAGCCGTGCCAGCGTGGTTTCCTTCGTGCTCGAGTTCGGCGGTGATCCGCGCGAGGGTGCCCACCGCTGCCTTCAGCGTCGCCTGTTCGGCCTCGGTCAGCGGTCTGGCTCCGCTCTGCTCGACGATGGCCTCGATCTCCTGCACCGGGATGGCCATCCGCTGCGGCGGGTTGTGTTCAGGCCGCCCGGTGGGATGCCCTGCCGGCTCCGGCTCATGGCCGTACGCCAACGAGCTGGCCGAAGTCCCTCCGCAGCCGCTTCCGGGAACGCTTGAGCTTGGCGGGGTCCATGCGGCCACTGACCGCGGCGGCGCGGCTGCTCGCAACCTCCGCGGCGCGGAACTCCCGTCTGCCGTAAGCCCAGCTTGGCGAACTCGCCAGCTGCATTCTCAGTCCTCCAGCAGTGACCCTTTCTACCCAGGTATTCTGCCAAAGACCGGCGACAAGTCAGTCCTTTCGCGAAAGGTCATCTTCGGTATCCCGTTGCGGTGGGTGACGACCAGCTTTCGGAAGTTCTGTTTGCGGGCTGCGCTCGCGAAGGTCAGGGCGACCGCTCGCCACCCGGGATTCCGCCGGCCGCGGCGTAGTCGCCTCCCGAGAGCAGGACCGCCAAGGCGTGCGGCGCGAGGAGCTTCCCCGGACGCCTGGGCCAGAAGCGGTAGTGCCCCTGCGACAGCCGCTTTGACAGAGCCAGAAGCCTTGCCCGTCATAGACCAGGAGTTTGACCGCCGTGCGCCGGCGATTGCAGAAAACGAACACGCCGCCGCTGAACGGGTCTTGGGCCAGTTTCTGCCACACGTCGGGCGAGACCGTCGATGCCGCACCGAAAATCCGCTGGCTCGGCAGCGACCCAGACACGCGGCGCGCGTTCAGCGCGAGCATGGTTGGACCTGCCAGAGGCTACGCGCGACCTCGGCGAGGTGGCTACTGGCCCCGGCAGTTCGATGCGCAGCGCACGGCCCGCCCGGTCGGTGAGAACCAGGACGCAAACGGGTGGCGCCAGCGGCAGGCCGAGATCGAGTTCGACGAAACTCGATGACACGGGCGCTGCGCGCGTCTTCGGCGGCGTTCCTGGCGGTCAGGCGGTGCTTCAGGCTCTTGTAGTCGAGCTTCAGGGCGACGGCAACCTGGGCGATGCCGTACCGCCGGCGAGTTCGGTCGCTTGCGACCACAGCTCCTCCGGAATGCGAGCACTGCGGCGGCGGGTGCTCCGCCATTGGGCAAGCGCTGCGGCGGTTTCGGCCAGTTGCGGGGCGGTTGCAGGTAAAGACGGTGACATTGGTAGGCCTCTCGAACGGTCGTTACGGGCCTACCAAGGTACCAGCCCAGCGCAGGGATTTCACGCAGCATTGCCGAAAGGACACTATGCATCCCGTCCGCGGGCTCGAGTATCTGGCTGCGGATAAGCTCATTCAGCTTCTCACGGATGTTCACGATTGGCTGCTTGAGGTCGAGCAGTCATCGTTCTTTACCGACAAGTTGCCAATCATCAACCGCAGTCCCAACGATCTGGTGGCGCTGTCGAAGCGCCTTGAGGCGCTCATCGAAGAGATCCGTAAGGATCCGCCCCAGTCGATACAGAAGCTGGAGAAGCTGCTGCTTCATTGGCTCGGCCAGGACAACTCGCCGGCGCCATCCGACGCGTCATCTGAAACGCAATCCACTGGCGCGGTCGCCGCCGCAGGTACCGGCACCAAGGTCTCGTACTCCGACAAGATTCTGACGATCGATCTGAAGCTGAACAAGTCCTTCGAGGGTCCTGTGCCCTTTGTCCTGGCGGCGGATCTGACCCCGTTGGGCCTGCCGTCTGAGTTGAAAGATCTCGTCGCACTTGGCGGCTCTGGCCAGTTGAACGTGACGGCCACGGCCGACGCTCATGCAGTGTTCGGATTCGACCTCACGCGTCCGGCTTTGCCTGTGGCCTATATCCGAGACGACACGCGGGCCGACCTGAGCGCCAAGGTGGAAGCAAGCAACCTCGACTTCGAAATGGCTCTCGGGCCGCTGGGTCTGTTCGTCGTGAACGGCACCGCGCGCATCGACGATGGCGCCGCGAGGCCCGAGGATCGCAAGCCAGCCACCCTCACGGTAACGATGGATATCGACGAAACCGACCACCGCCACACCATCCCGGAGGCGCTGTCCAGCTTCAATGTGGACTTGGACGGCTACGCCCAGACTGCCCTCCCCTTGTCCTTCCCGACGCGAGACAATCTGCTGTCGCCGGCGCTTGAGTTTACCGTCGCAGACTTGTCACATTCTCTGAGTACAGCGACGATAACCGGTCCGGACTTGGAAGCTTTCCTCTCCCAGTTGGACTTGCTAACTAACCTTGAGGCACTTCGCAAGGGCTGGGACGAGATGCTGGGGCTGGTTGAGGAACTGCTGAAGCGCAACGTGTTGGGTGCCGACTTCCCGCTGGTCGGCGACCAGTTGAGCCGCACGCTGGATTTCATTCAGCGCATGCGCCAGGAGCTCAAAGGGGACCTGGGGCTTCTGCCGAGCTTTGGCGCGGTTGCCGTCCAGGAGGCGTTGTACGCAGGCCTCGGTCCCAACGGACTGAATTGGCTGCAGGATCGTCCCACTGATTCCGATACCCTGGTGACTGCGAACGACATAGAGATCCTGACCGACGGCGATGACTATGTGCAGTTCAACATGGTCCTTGCGGAGGATTACCGCCTGATTGATGCCGATCTGGACTTTGACATTGGCCTGCCCGGTCTAGGCTTGGCCCTCGATGGCGACGTTGCCGTCGGTGGCGGCTTTAGATGGGACTTGCGATTCGGCGTCAGCAAGACCGACGGCGTGTATGTGGACACCTCGGCCAGCGCAGAACCTGAACTGAAGGTGACGTTCGGGGCCACGATCCCTGACTTCCAGGCCACGGGCCAACTTGGTTTTCTGCAAGTCAGCGCCAAGGATGATCGCGAACATCCTTCGACCTTCGGCGGCACTTTCGAGGTCGATTTCATCTCACCCCTCGCGCAGACCTCGCGGCTGAAGCTGCGGGATCTCCAGGCCGGCTTGGCATCATGGGAGCACGCGATCGACGTGTCTCTCGAAGCTAAGACCGAGGTCAACCTGGCTCTTCTGGCCGGTTTCTCGGAGATCGGCGTTCTGCCTTCGCTGGAGGCCGACTTCAACCTTGTCTGGAATTTTGCCCCCGAGGACCCCGACCTCAAGGGTGCCGTTCCCACGATCGCCTTCAACGACGTGAGGTTGAACCTTGGTAGCTTTTTCTCGTCGTTTGCCGGACCGGTCCTCGGCAGGCTTCAGGAGGTCCTGAGACCGATACAGCCAGTGATCGACGCGCTGAATAGCAGAGTCCCCGTATTGTCGGACTTGCTTGGAGAGGATTTGAACTTCTTTCAGGCGGCGCAGCTATTTGGTGACCCGTCGCAGGTTCACTTCGCGGAATTCCTCGAAGCTGTATCGGGGATCATCACGCTGATCAACTCGATCCCCGTTATCGACGAGGACGTGTACATCAGCCTGGGCAGCTTCAACCTGCTGGGCACGGATGTCCGGAACGTCGTCAGCCTTGAGAAGGCGAGTCCCAACCCGACCGAAACGGCTGATCCCGTGAGCCAGTTGACCGGGGATGCCGCCACCTTCCACGGGCGCACCCAAAACGTTGGCGGGAAGGCGATGTCCTTCCCGCTGCTGGAGAACCCGATCCAGGCATTCAGGCTGTTGCTTGGGCAGGATATCGACCTTTTCCTGTACGACATGCCAGCGCTGGAGTTGAGTCTGCAACACGCGTGGTATTTCCCGGTGGCGCCGCTGACCTATGTTGAACTTGGCGGGGGCATCGGGGCCAGACTCGATCTGGCGTTCGGCTACGACACAAGCGGACTGCGGGAATTCGCCCGGACCGGTTACGTGAGCGACGTGTTCGACGGGTTCTTTGTCAGCGACCGCCTGAGTCCGGACGGCAGTGGTGCGGACGTGCCCGAGGTGCAGTTCTGGGCGAATATCTATGCAGCGTTGGAAGTCTCCGTCGCGGGGCTTCTTGAGGCTGGCATTGAGGGTGGCATCACGGCCAGCGTCTTTCTCGATCTCAAGGACTACGACAATGATGGGAAAGTGCACGCAGAGGAGTTTCTGCAGACCCTAGATGATGACTTGATCTCGACATTCGACGTGTCGGGCGCCTTAGAGGCCTATCTGAAAGCCTATGTCAGGGCGGTTTCATTGAAATGGGAGACGGATATTGCCCGGATCACGCTGGCGGACTTCCGGAGCCCGCCCGACAATCCGATCTGGGACGGCGGAGGAGATGGAACGTCCTGGAGCGATGCGAGAAACTGGCAAGGCGACAAGCTTCCTGGCGCTTCGGACAACGTCATCGTCAACCAGCCCTATGAGGACATCACGGTCGTAGTAGCTGACGACGTCGCGGCCGCTAGCATCAGGTCCAAGGAACGCATCCTGGTGCAAGCGGGAGTGCTTGATTGCCCTGCCGTCGACGCCCGCCACGTGATAGTGGGCAATGAGGGCCAACTCGTTACGCGCGAGGTGTACGACGGGGAGCGCGTCGACGTACTCGCAGGCGGGTCGGCAACAATCAGCGACGACGGAGCGGTCTATGTATCCCAGATGGATGTCCAGAGTCGCGGCACGCTGTGGGTGAATGGCACTGCGACATTCAATCGATTGCACGTAGCTTCTGCCGGCTTGGTGAGCCATGCGGCCGGGGATACCAATTTTGACCTAAGGATCACGGATGGCATGACTGTCGACGCCGGTGGTGCGGTTAGCGTTGACGGACGCGGACATGCCGGGGCCAGCGGTCCTGGCGCTGGGCAGTCATATGGTGCCGGCCAGGGCAGTGCTTACGCGGGCGGTGGTGCGCATGGCGGTGGCGGCGGGGACGCTACGGTAGCTGGGGGTACTGGGTATGGCAGTTTGCTGCAGCCAGCAGAGTTGGGTAGCGGGGGGGGTACGGCAAGCTGGAACTCTGGCGGGTCTGCCGGGCGGATCTACGAATATGGCGGCGCCGGGGGCGGGATCGTTCGCCTGGATGTTGGCGGCGCCCTTAAGGTGGACGGAGTTATCTCGGCCAATGGCTTGGTAGGCGAATATGGCAGTGCCTACTGGGGATCCAGTTGGACGGGTGGCGGTGGTGCGGGTGGAAGCATAGACATCACGGTGGGTTGGCTGGGCGGGGCTGGCGCGATCACAGCGAACGGCGGCAGTGCTGGATCCGCCGGTGCCGGGGGCGGTGGCGGCGGCGGCCGAATTGCCCTGGAATACGGCAGCGTCGAGTTCTCCGGGTCTATCTCGACATTTGGCGGCGCCGGTGCTCGGGCTGGGGCGCTGGACGGTGTATCTGAAGTCGTCGGAGCAGCCCTACGGCGAGTTGATTGTTGACAACGCGGGGCAGGACAACCAGGCGACGACACCACTCCTGGAGTCGATTGGCTTGGACATGCTGACGGTGCGCAACCGAGGCTACCTGGATGTGCCAAGCGGGATCGAGGTTGGCGTGGTCACGCCGGCGCTGGCGCTACACGATGCGGGAGAGATGATCCTTCACGGGCGGGTGTTCAGGACGGGCACAGCGAACGGGGAGTTCGATCTGGTAGATGTGGCTACGTCGTCGGAACTGACGGTTGACCAGGGCGGTGGGCTTTCAGCGGCCGAACTGCGTGTGTCGTCCTTGGCGTCGCTGGCGCTGCCGCTAAATGTGGTACAGAGCTTGGCAGTGGACCAGCTTGAGTTGCTCTCGGGCGGAACATTCCTGTTGAACACCTCAGCGACGTTCGGCGGCATGCATGTGGCGGCTGATGGCTTGCTCACCCATGCTCCGGGACAGGCAGGTTTCAACCTCACTGTCACAGGGGACATGACTGTCGACGCCGGTGGTGCGGTTCGCGTCGACGGGCGTGGATATGCCGGGGCCAGCGGTCCTGGCGCTGGGCAGTCATATGGTGCCGGCCAGGGCAGTGCTTACGCGGGCGGTGGTGCGCATGGCGGTGGCGGCGGGGACGCTACGGTAGCTGGGGGTACTGGGTATGGCAGTTTGCCGCAGCCAGCAGAGTTGGGAAGCGGGGGTACGGCAAGCTGGAACCTGGCGGGTCTGCCGGGCGTGATCCACGAATATGGCGGCGCCGGGGCGTGATCGTTCGCCTGGATGTTGGCGGCGCCCTTACAGGACGGAGTTATCTCGGCCAATGGCTTGGTAGGCGAATATGGCAGTGCCTACCGGGGATCCAGTTGACGGGTGGCGGTGGTGCGGGTGGAAGCATAGACATCACGGTGGGTTGGCTGGGCGGGGCTGGCGCGATCACAGCGAACGGCGGCAGTGCTGGATCCGCCGGTGCCGGGGGCGGTGGCGGCGGCGGCCGAATTGCCCTGGAATACGGCAGCGTCGAGTTCTCCGGGTCTATCTCGACATTTGGCGGCGCCGGTGCTCAAGCTGGTGGCGCTGGGACGGTGTATCTGAAGTCGTCGGAGCAGCCCTACGGCGAGTTGATTGTTGACAACGCGGGGCAGGACAACCAGGCGACGACACCACTCCTGGAGTCGATTGGCTTGGACATGCTGACGGTGCGCAACCGAGGCTACCTGGATGTGCCAAGCGGATCGAGGCTGGCGTGGTCACGCCGGCGCTGGCGCTACACGATGCGGGAGAGATGATCCTTCACGGGCGGTGTTCAGGACGGCACAGCGAACGGGAGTTCGATCTGGTAGATGTGGCTACGTCGTCGGAACTGGACGGTTGACCAGGGCGGTGGGCTTTCAGCGGCCGAACTGCGTGTCGTCCTTGGCGTCGCTGGCGCTGCCGCTAAATGTGGTACAGAGCTTGGCAGGTGGACCAGCTTGAGTTGCTCTCGGGCGGAACATTCCTGTTGAACACCTCAGCGACGTTCGGCGGCATGCATGTGGCGGCTGATGGCTTGCTCACCCATGCTCCGGGACAGGCAGGTTTCAACCTCACTGTCACAGGGGACATGGCCGTTGATGTAGGAGGCAAGATCGATGTCACCGGGCTTGGTGCGGGAGAGGCGGCGGGCTCGGGTGCTGGGGCTAGCTCGCAGGGAGGTAGTGGTGCCGGACATGGTGGTGTAGGTGGGGGTAGTGGATCCGACGACGGACAACCCTATGGCTCGCTAACTGGGCCAGACACACAGGGAAGTGGTGGTGGTCGCGGTAGCGGTGGCTATGGATCAGCGGCGGGAGGGAGCGGTGGTGGCATGGTCGCCCTGACTGTGAGGGGCCACTTGCTCTTGAATGGTGAGATACGCGCGGAGGGCTCTAGTGGCTCGACGTGGGCTTGGCCGGCCTGGGGGATTTACTATGCTGGTGGCGGTGGTTCCGGTGGAAGTATTCGTCTTAATGCGGGGGTAATAGGTGGCGAAGGAGTAATCTCAGCCAGTGGCGGCAGCGCCGGGTATGATTCGCTTGGTGGTGGCGGTGCGGGAGGGCGCGTCGCTCTCTATTACGGAAGCAGTACCTATAGCGGAACCATCTCGGCGAAAGGCGGCGCTGGTGCTCAAGCTGGTGGCGCTGGGACGGTGTATCTGAAGTCGTCGGAGCAGCCCTACGGCGAGTTGATTGTCGACAACGCGGGGCTGGACAACCAAGCGACGACGCCACTGCTGGAATCGATTAGCCTGGACATGCTGACGGTGCGCAACCGGGGCTACCTGGATGTGCCAAGCGGGATCGCGGTTGGCGTGGTCACGCCGGCGCTGGCGCTACACGATGCGGGAGAGATGATCCTTCACGGGCGGGTGTTCAGGACGGGTACAGCGAACGGGGAGTTCGATCTGGTAGATGTGGCTACGTCGTCGGAACTGACGGTTGACCAGGGCGGTGGGCTTGCAGCGGCCGAACTGCGTGTGTCGTCCTTGGCGTCGCTGGCGATGCCGCTGAATGTGGTACACAGCTTGGCAGTGGACCAGCTTGAGTTGCTCTCGGGCGGTACGTTTCAACTGAACACGTTGGCAACATTTGGGAACGTGCATATTGCCTTGGGCGGCGTGCTTACGCACGCCACTGGCCAGGCGGGCTTCAACCTGATGGCGACGGGGGATGTGACCGTTGATTTGGGCGGCAAGATTGACCTTGATGGCAGGGGATTCGCCGCCGGAGGCGGTCCTGGGGCAGGTTCCAGTGGGATTGAAGGGGCAGGCGCGGGACATGGCGGGATCGGTGGGAGCGGTTCTGCAAACGGTGGTGTAGCCTATGGCTTGCTGACCAATCCAGATCTCTTGGGGAGTGGCGGAGGCAACGGGTATTACGGAGTTGGCGGCGCCGGCGGCGGGCGCATACGATTGACCATCGATGGGACGTTCAAGCTCGACGGGGATCTCTCGGCAGGCGGCACCAACGGTACAGGCTGGCAGCCGCCAATGGGGAGCGCACACGGCGCGGGGGGTGGCTCCGGTGGCAGTATTTACGTGGATGCGGGAACTATCGCGGGCACAGGATCCATTCGAACCAACGGGGGAAATGGCTACGGTGGTCGCGGCGGCGGCGGCGCGGGAGGGCGCATCGCTCTCTATTACGGGAGCAATACCTTCAGTGGAAGTATTTCGGCCGAGGGGGGCGCCGGTGCTAAGGCCGGCAGCGCCGGGACCATACACACCGAGTCTGTACGCTCGCCCGAAACGCTCAAGGTCAGCACCTTCACGCCCACGTCGAGCGGCTTCCACGTCCGCTTCGATCGCGCCATCGATCCCGCGGCGCTCAACCTCTACGACACCGAGAGCGGCGGACTCGGTGCGGCGGACGTCACCCTCACCCGCGGCAGGCGCGGTCTGGTCAAAGGCTCGCTGGTCGTCGACGCCGACCGCCAGGGTGTCACCTTCCTCGGCAGCGGCGGCACGCTGACGCCCGGTACCTACGCGGTACGGCTGGAAAGCGGCGCCAGTGCCTTCAAGGACACCAGCGGCGGCGCCCTCGACGGCAACGCCGACGGCACCCCGGGTGACGCCTTCAACGCCACCTTCACCGTCGTCGCCCCCGGCGCGGTTCCCGTCCTCAGTCTTCCCGACTTCATGCGCGGCCCGGGCCAGTTCGCAGACCTCACGGCGCCCTCGATGGACGGCTTCCTGCCGCTTTACCTGTCCGACGGGGTAGAGGTGACCAGCGTCGAATTCACGCTCGACTACGACCCCGCACAACTTGAGCTGCAAGCGCTGTCGGCCGGGGCCGACCTGCCGGCCACTGCGACCATCGAGCGCCTGCCCGCGGCAGACGGCGTCCTCAAGGTCCGCATCGCCAGTCCCATCGCGCTGGCCGCCGGCAAGGTGCACCTGCTCAACCTCCGCGCTTTCGTTCCGGGCACCGCCGCCTACGGCGCGAAGGAAGTGCTCGATCTGAGTAACGTCCGGGTCAATGGCCAAGGCGCGACCGACGACGACGCCCTGCACGTCGTCGGCTATCTCGGCGACGTCAGCGGCAACGCGGCCTATAGCACGCTGGACACTCAGCAGATCGAGCGTGTTCTCTCGAAGCTCGATTCCGGATTTGCTGCCTATCCCACCGTTGACCCGCTGATCATCGCCGACATCAGTGCCAACGGCACGCTGACCCGGCGCGACGCCGCTGGCGTTCGGCGGGAAGTCAGCTACCTGATCGGTGCGCGTCGCCTCGACCGCCTCTCGATTCCGCCGATTCCCGGCGGCATCGGGCCGATCGTCTTCGCCGGCCCCGACCCATCCGTCGACATTCCGGTCGACGTCAGCGCCGAGCCGGGCGAGCTGGTCAGCGTACCGGTCCGGATCGACACCGCGGCCGGTCTCGAATCGGTACAACTGCGGATCGGCTATGACGCCACCCGCTTCGACCTGGTCGCCGTACGTCGTGGCTCGATCACCGGCGACTTCGGCTGGTTCATCACCGGCAACGAGCCCGGCCGGATCACGGTGGACATGAGCCGACTCGAAGCGCTGCAAGGCGGTGCGGGGACACTTCTCGACATCGACCTGCGCATCCGGGCCGACGCGCTGCCTGGCGTGACGCCGATCGATCTGCAGTACGCCAGCCTCAACGACGGGCGCCTGACCTTGAACGTCCTGCCGCAAGTCGGGGCGGACGCGAGCGACGGGCGGATCACCATTGCGGGCAAGGCGGCAGGCACGCCGGTTGGCGCGCCAGTCGCCGCAACCACTCCGCTCGCCACCCCATTCGCCACCGGGGCGAGCGACACGTTGCCGCAGGCACAGCCGGCACCACCGGAAGGCGGCTGGTACCCGGTGCCCGTTCCGGGCAACACCACGGCAGCGGCGCCGGTGATCGACCTGGCCGCCAGCTTCTCGCTGCCGTCAACCGTCAGCGAGGCGATCGTCGCCGACGGCAAGAGGAAGCCGTGGCTGAAGGACTATCTCGGTAACGTCGGGCAGGTCAGCAAGGCTTCGCCGAACGCGGGCTTGAAGGTGGTCGTGCCGGTCTCGCGGGCGGGGAGTTCGGCCGACAGGGTGGCGCTTGTGTGACCTGGGCCAGCCGCGACTGGGCGTGTCAGGAACCGCTTGTCTTTTCGGCGGGTTCTGGCGATGGCGTGAAGAACATGGCCATTCAGAGCCTTGTAATGATTGGCGATACACCTCTTGCTCGCTTGGCCAGCTCCGTGCAACGTGGGCTGGCCAGGCTGGTGAGATGGCTTTATCTCCACTTGGACAGGCGGGTGTCCATGAAATCAGTTGCTGCTGCTCGTACTCCTCTGCTGTCCGCTGTCCTGTCGGCTACGGGCGGCGCCGCTCATCCGTTCAGCCGCCGCACAAAGGGAACCCTGCACAGCGATATGCGGCAAAATGGCGACTGGCCAAGCTCTGCTCTACGAACGTCATTGGGACGAAAAGGGGGAATCATGCGCAACGTCGGCCACCGCCAGGAACGTCCGATCAGCTTTTCGGCTTCCGCAGTCCTGTTGGCTGAGGGTGCTCGTTTTAACGACGAGATTCATCGTCTGCCCACCGGCAACGCGACCTATATTCCGAAAGGCATCTTCCGCTTCAAGACGCATGAAGACGCCAATCGCCACCAAGTGGATTGCCTGGTCGAAGGTATGGCCCAGGCGGCCTTGGCGCGCCGTTGATGGAACAGTACAGCCGACCAGCCACACTGGCAGACCTCAAGGCCCTGGTTTCGTCACTGAATCAGCAAGAGGCCGAGTACCTGCTGATCGGCGGCTACGCCCTGTTTGCGCATGGCTACCACCGCGCGACCACGGACGTTGACCTCCTGGTTCCCGCGACCCGGCAAGCAGGGGAACGCATCAAGGCGGCCCTGATGGTGTTGCCGGATCGGTCCGCGCGGGATATTGATCCGGACTGGTTCGTGCAAGGCGAGAATATCCGTGTGGCGGATGCCTTCGTGGTCGATATCATGCTCAATGCCTGCGGGGAGACTTACGAGACACTGAAGCAGTTTGCCGAGACGATTGATCTGGATGGCCTGCCAATCCGTACGGTCAACCTCGAAGGGCTGCTGCGGACAAAACAGACCATGCGGGACAAACGAGCTTCACGGCAGGCCGCCGCCTAAAGCCCCGCCAGTGCCGCCACCCAGGCCTCGGCGGTTGGCCTGATCACCTCGAGGATCGGCAGCGGATAGACGCCGACTGCCAGAATCAGCAGCGCAGGTAGCAGGAGCAGCACCAGCTCGCGCGGCAGCAGGTCTTCTGCGGCGGCGACGTCGGGATTCCGCAGCGGGCCGAGGAAGGCCTGCCGGAAGGGCGACAGGAAGCCTGCGGCGGCGAGCACCATGCCGAACAGCGCGGCCAGGCCGGCGCCGGTATGGCTGTGCAGCGCGGCGACGATGATCAGCAGCTCGCCGGGGAAGCCGCTGGTCCCCGGCAGGCCGATGCCGGCCAGCCCGAAGAGCAGGAAGAAGCCGGACAGCCGCGGCATGCTGCGTATCACGCCGCCGAGCTGGTCGACGTCGGTGGAGCCGGTTCGGCGCTGCAGGAACGAAAGTACCAGGAAGCCACCGCCGGCAGCGACACTGAAATTGAGCAGCTGCAACAACGCTCCCTGCAGCGCCGAAACCGAGAACGAAGCCAGGCCGAGCAACACCAGCCCGACGTGCGCCAGGCTCGAATACGCCAGCACGCGGCGCAGATTGCTCTGCGCCAGCGCTGCGACGCCACCGTAGAGAATCGCCACGGTACCGAAGCCGGCGAGCAGCCAGTGCAGGTCGCGTGCCGCGATCGGCGCCAGCGGGATGGCGAAGCGGATCAGCCCATAGGCGCCGAGCTTGAGGCCGACGAGGAGTGCCGTCACCGCTGCCGGTGCCCCCATAGCCAGTGAAGGCAGCCAGGTGTGCAGGGGTACCAGCGGCACCTTGACGCCAAAGCCGAGCAACAGCAGCAGGAACACGACGTACTGCGTTTTCTCCGGCAGCGGCGTCGCCAGCAGGGTCGGCAGATCGAATGTCAGCGCGCCCCCCTTGGCATGGCCGAAGGCCAGTGCCAGCAGGCCGAAGAGCAGCGGCACGCCGCCCGCCAGCATGACCAGGAAATAGCGCACTGCCGCCGCCTGGCGGTCGGCGGCGACGCCCCAGAGGCTGACCAGAAAGTACAGCGGCAGCAGAGTGAACTCCCAGCAGAAGAAGAACAGGATCGTGTCGAGCGCACAGAAGACGCCCAGGGTTGCCGCTTCGAGAAGCAGCAGCAGGGCAAAGTGCACACCAGGGGCAACGGGCGTGGTGCTTAGGCTGATCCGCCAGCCGGCGATGATCGCGCCAGAGAAGAGCAAGGCCGTCGCCGGCAGAAACAGCACCGAGATCCCGTCGATACCGACCAGGTAGCGGACATGGATGCCAGGGATCCACTGCGCCGATTCGAGCAACTGAAAGTCGGCGTCGGCGCGATCAAAGGCGGCAACGATCAGCAGCGAGCAGAGCATGGTGCACACGGCGCCGGCCAGGGCGATCCACTGCACCCAGGGTGCGCGCCGGAGCAGCGCGGTGAGCAGCGCGCCAAGCAGCGGCAGGGCGAGCAGTGTACTCAGCAGCGGGTAGGATGCCAGTTCAGCCATGCGCAAAGTAGGCGGCCAGCGCCTGGGTGGCGGTATCGGTCAGCTTCAGCCAGGGCTCGGGGTAGAAGCCGGCGGCCAGCAGCACCAGCAGCGTCGCACCGCCGACAAAGTATTCCATGCGGTGGGTGCGGGCGATTCGCGCGACTGGCAAATCCTTCGGTCGCGGCGCGAGAAAGGCGCGCTGGAAAGCCCAGAGCAGGAAACCGGCGGCGACCACGTTGCCGAGCGCGGTAGCAATGGTCGGCAAGGCGCCAAAGGTCTCGATCGACGCCTCGAGCACCAGATGCACGGCATCGAAGCCGGGGGTTCCCGGCATGCCGAGCAAAGACAGGCCACCGATCAGGAAAGCGACGGCGATGAAGGGTACGCGGTCGAACAGGCCGCCAAGCCGGTCGAGATTGGTGGTGCCGGTGCGGCGGTATACATAACCGACCATCAACAGCATCACTGTGATCGCCAGACCGAAGTTGACCGCCAGCAGAAGCGCGCCCTGCAGGCCGGCGGGATGCAGGGTGAACAGGCCGATGACGATCAGGCTGGTATGACTGACGACGGCAAAAGCCATCAGGCGGCGCAGGTTGGCTTGGCGGAAGGCCATCACCGCCGCAAAAAAGACGCCGACCATGGCGAAGGCCACGACATAGGGCTGCCAGATCATCACTGCTTCGGCGGTCAGCGGCAGCAGGAAGCGCGCCATGCCGTAGATGCCGACCTTGACGCCGAGCAGCAGCACCGGGCCGACGGCAATCAGGCCGTAGCCGGCGGAATTGGGCAGCCAGCCGTGCAGTGGAAACAGCGGCGTGCGGATCGCCAGACCGTAGAACAGGAGGTAGAAGGCGGCCGACTGGTACTTGCCGATCTGCGGCGTCTGCAGCAGTTCGAAGAGGTCGAAGCTCCAGTGCCCGCCGAGCACGTCGGCGTGGCTCCAGACCAGGACGATGGATCCGGCGAGGAACAGGCACCAGCCAAAGAGCTGATACTGCAGGAAGCGCGACAGGGCGAGGTTTTCCTCTCTCGCCGAGGCCCAGCGCCAGAGCAGGTAGCCAACCAGCGCCAGTTGCAGCGCCGAAGCACCGGCAAACCAGAGCAGGTTCATCGTCGTCAGCATGGTCATCTGCGACGCTTCGATGATCAACAGCACACTGAGCAATTGCACCGGTGTGATCTGCTGGCGTGCCATGCCGTAGAACGACAACAATACGCCGAGCAGCGCCGTGAGCAGGATGAACAGCACGCTCACCCCGTCCACCGCCGCGTGATAGGCCAGCAGGTCAAGCCGCTCGGCGAACTGCATGATTGGGGTCGACACGTCGATTCGGGCGTAAAGGTCGATCGCCACCACCAGTTCGGCCACTGCAAACAGGCGTCCAAGGACCAGGGCGAGATCGTTCTCGCGCATGATCAGCAGCAGTAGTGCAGCCGCCAGCGGCAGGCATTGCAGTGTCGCCAGCGGTGGGTAGCCGGCCTGCGTGGCCCAGAGAAGTTCAGTCACCGGCGTTCGCTCACAGGATCACGACGAAAGTGGCCATCACCATCAGCATCAGATAGCGCGGCTGTTCGAGCAGCGACTCGATGGCATCAGCGTAATGCGCGGCGCGCTGCAGGTGCTTGCCCAGCGCACCGCCGCCGCTGAGCAGCAAACGGTTCTCGAGGCGCTGCAAGCGGTCGGCGAAGCTGAACAGCGCGCGACCGGCCAGACCATGGCCGCGGATCAGTTCGTCGCCTGGATCACCGAGGGCAGGGTGCTCGTCGTCACGCGGCGCGCCGACCAGCGGGTCGATGAAGCGTTCGTCGAGCGCGCGGACGTCCCTGCCCAACGCCAGGGTCGGTCGCGCCAGCAGGCTGCTGGCCAGCGGCTCGATCCAGAAACGCTGCAGCGCTGCCGTGTACCACCAGCGCTGCGTCGCCAGCCAGGGCGGCACCGGTCGGGCCGGGCGCCGCACCAGATGCATGTAGGCTGGCGCGAGCAGGAACTGATACGCGCGCCAGGCGGCATGCAGGCCGGAGTAGCCGGCGGCCAGCCAGAACAGGCCGAGACCACAGCAGAGGAACATCAGGCCGACCTGGGTCACGGTCGACAAGACCAGCGCCGACTTCACGTCGCTCTGGACCAGTGCGCAAAGGCTGCCGTACACCGCAGTCGCCAGGCCGACCACCGCCAGCAGCGCCAGCAGGTCGGGTACCTGTAGCAGCAGGCCCTGCAGGCGGCAGAGCAGATAGACGCCGGCGTGCACCATCAGCGAGCCGTAGAAAATCGCCGACGACGGTGTCGGGCCTTCGAGCGCGCGCGCGATCCAGGGCGTGAAAGGCAACTGCGCCGACTTGGCCAGCGCTGCCAGCACGAAGCCGGCCGCCAGCAGGCGCGCGCTGACCTTGCCCAGGCTGCCGTCGCCCGGGAGCCAGGCCCATTCGAGCGTGCCGACCGACCACACCGCGAGGCCGATGCCGAGCATGAAGCCGGCGTCACCGACGCGGTTGGTGAGGAAAACGAACAGCGCGTTGCCGGTCGCCACCGGCCGCTCCCAGGTGTAGCCGATCAGCAGCCAGGAGCTGATGCCGGCGAGTTCCCAGCCGCTGAAGGTCAGCACGGCGTTGCCAGCGAGGACGATCAGCAGCATGCCGGCAAGGAACAGGCACATGCCAAGGAAAAAGCGCTGGAAACCGATCTCCCGGTGCAGGTAGGTCGCCGAAAAGCGCAGCGCAACCCAGGCGATCAGGGCCACCAGCGTCGCCGACGGCAAGCTGTAGGCGTCGAGCACGAAGGACAGGCGCACCGGCACCGCGCCGATGCGCAGCCATTCGGCAAAGGCCACCCGCTCGGGCAAGGCACCGCCGAGCGCCGCCAGATCGAGGACCAGCAACAACAGCAGCGCACCGAGTGCTGCCGCGCTGGCGATGCCGGCGGTGATCGGCTCACCGGCATCGCCGCAGCCACGCCGGAGGAGCAGGCGAATGGCGATCAGCGCCGCCGCCAGCAGTGGCAATAGCGGTACCAGCCAGAGTATGCTGGCGCTTGCGGCCAGCGCCGCAAAGAAAGCGTCGAGGCCGCTCATTGGCTTGTCACCGGGCGGCGCAGCAAGGCGGGCGGCAAGGGTTCGCGCTGGCCGGTAAACCAGTCGGCCGAACGCTCGACCTCGGACAGCGCCGGCAGCGGCTGGCCGTTGGGCGGGTCCCGCGAATCCTGCCAGTCCTGCCAGCCGGTCGCTGGCGCGAAGAGGTGAATGGCGCCGGTCTGCGGATGCTTGGCGGCGAGAACGATCCAGCCGTTGCCGATGAGCTCCTGCAGCGCTGGCTGTCGCTGGTAGATCGCGCTGACGATTTCCAGGGTCTGTTCGACGATCACCAGCAGCCGCATCGGCTCATGGATCTCGACCATCTGCAGCGGCAGGCCGGTGCGCAGGTCGGAGCTGGCGCCCTGCATCACGCCGAACAGCCCGGCCAGGTTGTGCGTCACTTTGCTGCCACAGCCGTAGCCTTCGTTATTGACCGTCGAAAAGTAGTACTCGAGATTGATTCCGGCGCCGACCGGACCGGCTGCCAGTAGCGTCGCTTCGAGCACGCGGCCATCGGTGTCCGGCAGCGGATCGTAGGAAATCAGGAAAACGCGCCGATCGAAGAACGCGCCACGGCTCATCGTGCGGCGGCCGACAAAGGCGGCGGCGACGGTCGCGTGCCCGAGCTCCGGCCGCACCTGCGCGATGTCGTGGCGGCGATTCGCCAGGTGTTTACCGGCCTGCTGTAGCGATGGCCGTGGTGGCGCCGAGGCGAAGCGTCGGCAGCGCTCGACGGCATGCAGGCGTGCTGCCTCCTCGCAGTTCCGGCGCAGGGCGGCAAAGGCGGCGTGATGACTGGCCGGCAGTTGCTCGGTGTCGTACCAGACCAGGCTTTCGTCGCAGGTGTTGTGCTCGGCACTGAGGAAGTACGTTGTCTCGGGAATGACGAGGCCCTGCGCCGCCAGCCGCCGGCGCAGCGTCGGCCGGTTGGCCAGCGCCGCAAACACCCGCGCATTCGGTCCGCCGTGACGCCCCGAACAGGCCCCACAATCATAGGCGGCAAGATGCGGATTGTTGCGGCTGTCCGATCCGTGACCGATGATCACGACCAGCGGCGCGAAATGCCCGGTCAGGCCGATGCTGCGCAGAAAACCACCGACGCGTGCGACCTGTTCGTCCTCGCTGAAGCCAAGCCGCGGCGCGTCGGCGCTGGCCACGCGGCTGGCCTCGGCGGCCTCGGCGGTCGGCTGCAAGGCGCCCGGCAGCGGCTTCTCGAAGGTGTCACGCGAGCGGCCGAGCAGTTGCCCGAGGCGCCCCGGTGCAATCGTCCGCGCCAGCAGAGCGAGCAGGGCCATGGGCGCTGCGGCCGCCGTCACCGCTGCGGTTTGAAGGCAGCCGCGCCGGCTGCCCTGGTGCAAGCGCTCGTGCCAAGTCAGGCGCAGCCGCCGCCGGCGCTGATGCAGGCGGTAGGCTGCCTCGGCGCCGGACGGAATTTCCTCGCGCAGCGCGTTCTCCGGGCGCACGACGATCGGACACAAGGCCGTCGGCGCCTCGTCATCGAGGCCCTGCCAGAGCATCGGCAGGCCAAAGAAGCCGGCAGCGCCGAAGGTCTCGAAGGCCGGATTGACTTCTTCGAGGTGGCGCCGTGTGCCTTCCTCGCGGTCGTCCATACATAAAACGAACTGCGCCTCGGCCTTGCCCGACAGCGCCCGGGCGCGGCCATGGTTGGCGGCCAGCGCGGCAAGGATCTGCTGCCGGTAATGGTGCTCGTAGGCCAGCAGCCAGACCTGGCCGCGTTGCCCGCTGCTCAGGGAATCGGCGCAGCACAGCAGCGCGTCGGCAGCGACCGCTCCCATGTCGCGCAACTCGCGGCCGCTCAACCCCAGTCGCTGGGCGAGAACGAACAGCGGCCAGGCGGCCAGGGCCGTTGCGTCAGTCGGGGTGGCGCTGGGTGACTCTGCCGGGTTGATGGCGAACTGCATCCACCCTCCCTCCCCTTCGCCTGCCGGCGCAGCCAGCAGCGGCCGCAGCCGATCGAGCACTTCTTCCGGCAACTGGCGACTGCCGAAGGCGTGCCGGACCCTGAGTTCCGCCGGGTGACGGATGAAGTAGTCACCCAGGTCAGCGAGCCGCAGCGGCAGACCCCAGATACGGCGCAGCAGCTGTTCGCCATACAGACGTTCGAGCACCACGCGCACGGCGAGGAAGTCAGCCAGGCTGACCGGCGCGTCGCTGCCTCGGGCGTGCGACTCGCGCCAGGCAAACATGCCGGCCCAGCCCGGCAATTCGAGCGCCAGCCGCTGCAGGTAAGCCTCCCAGCGCGCTTCGCTGAGGCCGAGGCGAAGTCGTTCGCTGCTGATCGCCTGCAGCGGATCGCCGGGTAGCTGCTCGATATCGTGGCGGGCACCGGCAAACTCGTCGAGTTCCCAGGCCCAGTCGCTGCCGGCGCTCTGCCGCCAGGCGGCATAGAACCCTTGTGCGCGCGCCGGGTTCCGCCAGGCGGCGAGGCCCTGATCGAGATGCGCGGCGAGATGGCGAATCAGCGTTGCCTGCAAGGATTGGCGGGGATCCTCGCCGGTGAGGTGGGCCAGCAAGGTCGCCAGTGTCCATTGGTCACCGAGACGACCCACCAACTCCTGCCAAAGTGCCGCAGCATCCGTCGCGGAGGGCTCAGCGCAAGGCGGGGCCACCGCTTCGGCTGACCCGCGCAGCGCGCATGCCGTCGCCCAAAGGTCGGCGACGGCCGCTCGCTCGTCGAGGCCATCAGCGGCGGCGGCAGTCAGCAGGGCTTGCCGGGCAAGCGGGTCGAGATCTGCCTGCAGCCGCTCGCCGGCCAGCTTTTCCTCGAGCTGCCAGCGCAGGCGGGTGGCTGAAATGGCGGCGGGCGGGTAGCGCAGTGACGCCTGCAACACATCGCCGCGACGGAGGCCAAGCGCCGAGCCAGTGAGCAGCGGTTCGTCGCTGCGGGTGGCAGGCAATTGCCGCAGAGCGGCAGCGAGGTCGCTGGCGTCCACTCGCCCCAACCGAAACAGCTCACGGCAGCGCGCCTCGTCGAGCCAGGGGCGGGCGCCGGTGATTCTTTCCGCTTCACCGAGGGCTTCAACGAAGGGCAGGTGCTGCAGGGCGTGCAGGGTGTTGTGATGGACGAAATCGCGCAACGGCGCCTGCGCCGGCAGGAGGTGGGCGATGTGCTGCAGGCAGGCCTGCAGTCGCTGCACGGAAGCGCCCGACGCCGCGCTGGCTGCTTCGACTTCCGGCGGCGCTGGCGAACTCACTCAGACTCCAAACGGTTTGGCCAGTTTGGCCAGCGAAGACGCCATCAGGCGCAGCAGGGGTGCCGGATAGAAGCCAATGCTGACGACGCCCGCGCTCAGCAGCCAGGCTGCCGCGCATTCCGTGCGCTTGAGGTCGGCGAAATGGGCGCCACCGGCCGGGACCCCGCCGATAGGCCGCTCGGGTCCGGTTGACAGGTAGCGAATGGCGCGCAGCGCGTAAGCGGCGGAGACCAGAACGCCCATCGACATCAGCACCAGCCAGCCGCCCCAGCGGCCGTAAGCGCCAACCAGCACCTGCAGCTCGGCAATGAAACCGGCGCTGCCGGGCAGCCCGACCGAGGCCAGCAGGGTGAACACCAGGAACACGGCAAAGCGCGGCGCCAACCGGTTGAGCGAGCCATAGGCGGCGAGATCACGGCTGTGGGTTCGCTCGTAGAGCAGCCCGACGAGCAGGAACAGCAGGCCGGCGGTCAGTCCGTGCGCGACCATCTGCGTCAGCGCACCGCTGAGGCCGGGCTCGTTGAGTGCGGCAATGCCGAGCAGCACCACGCCCATGTGCGAGATCGAAGAGTAAGCGATCATTGCCTTCAGATCAGTCTGTCGCCAGGCCAGCACGGCGCCATAAAGCAGGCTGGCCAGCGCCAGCAGCGCCAGCCAGTCCTGCAGCGCCTGGGCCGCCGCCGGCAGGGTGCCGGCGGCGCGGATCAGGCCGTAGGCACCCATCTTGAGCAGGATCCCCGAGAGCAGGATGGAAATCGGACTCGGCGCCTCGACGTGCGCCAGCGGCAGCCAGCCATGCAGCGGCACGATCGGCATCTTGACGCCGAAACCGATCAACAGTCCGAGAAAGACCAGCACCTGCGTGCGCACCGGCAATTGCGCACCGCCGGCGGCCATGTCGGCCATCGCGAAGCTGTGGCCGGGGGCGACATCGTAGAGCAGGAGCAGCGCGATCAACATGAACACCGAGCCACCCAGCGTGTACAGCACGAAATTGAGCGCTGCCCGATGACGATTGGCCCCCCCCAGACGGTCGATCAGGAAGAACAGCGGAATCAGCGTCAGCTCCCAGCAGACGTAGAACAGCGACCAGTCACGCGCGGTGAAAACGATCAGCAGCGAGGTTTCGAGAATCAGCAGCAGTGAAAAGTAGAGCCTGGCGCCGCTGCGGATGCTGGTGGACGAGAAGATCGCGACGAAGCAGAGGACGGTCGCCAGCACCACCATCGGCAGCGAGATGCCATCGACGCCGAGGGCGAGATGTGAGCCGACGCGCGGATTCCACGGCCGCGTCTCGAACAACTGGATCTCCCCACTGGCCGGGTCAAAGTCGGCCAGCAGCAGGCCGGCGCAAAGCATTGTCGCAGCAGCAACGACGCTCGCCAGGTGGCGCATCAAGTCGACACTGCGGCTCGGCAGTAGCGACAAGAGTCCGGCCCCCAGCAGCGGCAGCAACAAGAGCGCTTTCAGCATCGACAGGCAGCGGCCGCGAGCGATAGCCCGGCCCCCCTTGAAATTCTTCTTCTCATGGACGACGATTATGCCAGCATTGGCAGTTACCTAGCCGAGTCGAAAGCCGGAGTGGAAGATGAGCGAAACAATCTGCCGTAACCTGCGGATCAGCGGCCGTGTCCAGGGCGTCGGCTACCGCTGGTCGCTGTGCGCCGAGGCGCAACGGCTGGGCCTCTGCGGTTGGGTTCGCAACCGGCGTGACGGCAGCGTCGAAGCGCTGGTCAGCGGGCCGGTCGAGGCAATTGACGCCCTGGTGCTCTGGGCGCATCGCGGACCCTCGATGGCGCGGGTTGATAGCGTTCGTTGCAACGAAGGTAACGCCGGCGAAATGGGGACGCATGCCGGTTTCCGGCAGATTGCCACGTATTGATTCTGACGCCAACGGCGAAGGGGTGTGACTCGCCCGGCAAGGTTTGTCAAACTTGCAGGCACTCCGATGACAACAAGGTTCTCCCACCTTCCCATGACAGGAATCTGCCATTCCCTGCCCGTGCGACGTCATCCAAAGCCGCGACGAGGCGTTATTCGCTCCATGAAGACGACAATCGCCCCGATCTGCCTCGTGCTCAGCCTTGCGCTGGGTTGCTCCACCCCCGCCGTCGCCGACCACGGACGTTACGGCAGTTATCGCGGCGGCCATTACGCCGCGCCGCGGCACCATCATCATCCTGGTCATTACAGCCGCGACCGCTGGGTTGCTCCGGCCGCGGTCCTGGCGCTGACCGGCATTGCCGCCGGGGTCGCGGCGGCGACCTACTACGTGCCGCCACCGGTTTATGTGGTACCACCGCCGGTCTACGTGGCGCCGCCGCCCCGCCAGATTTATGTCGTCCCGGCGCAGCCGGTTTACGCGCCTGCGCCAGGCAGGTATTGGGGTTATTGAGCAGCGACCGGGCAAATTCTCATCCGTCGGCTCGCCGGTGCTGCAAACCGTGTTCGCCCTTCTCTGACCGACTGAAGCAGATCGCGGCCACGGTGCCCGGCGACCTGTTCCAGTCCTGACGCGCGCTGGTCAATGGTGTCGACGGGCTCTCGTCTGCTGCTCGGCATGCTTGTCCTTGGCATGTTGCCAGGGTTTGCCGCTGCGGCCCCGAGCTATCCCTTCTCGGTGACCTCGGAAGCGGTCGAGGGAAGGTATCACTTCGTTGCGCACAATCGCGGACCGGCACCGGTATCGGTCAGACTGACGATGACTGTTGCCGAGAACGTCCGCACGAGCCGCGACACGCCGGTCTATGCGGTGGTTCGGCCGAATACCGACAGCCCGTTGCTGCAGGTTTCTCCGGCGCTTCCCGGCGGCAAATTCCGTTTTGCCAGCGAAACGGCCCATGCGATCGGCAATTACCTTGCGCAGGCGGATGCGCGCGCCGTCTATCGCCTGCCTTTCGAGAAGGGCCGCAGCTTCATGGTCGGCCAGAGTCACGACGGGCCAAGACTGACCCACACCACAGTGGACAGCGAACACGCGGTTGATTTCATCATGCCGGTCAACACCCCTGTTGTCGCCGCCCGCGACGGTGTGGTGATCGAGACAGAATCCGCTCACCGCGCCGGGGGCGACGACCGGCAGCTGTTTTCACGGGCCAACTTCGTGCGTGTTCTGCATGGCGACGACACGATTGCCACCTATGCCCATCTCGCTCCTGGCGGCGTCAGCGTCGCCGTCGGCCAGAAAGTGAAGGCGGGAACAGTGATCGGACGCTCGGGGGCGACCGGTTATACCCTCGGTCCACACCTGCACTTCGTCGTCCAGAAGCTGGTCGGCGACACTACCGGCTTCATGACTGTCTCGGTGCCGATTCGTTTCTCCTCGGGCGACCCACCTCGCGCGTTCACCCCCCGCTACCGGCAGACGGTAACCGCCAACTAGCGGTCGCCGACGGCCACCGAGCCGGACACCCCTGGACAGGGCCCTGGCCAGCGCCAACGCAGCGATTTCGATTGACTTTGCGCGAAAATCGCGAACATACTGCGATGGGGTTGACGGCGATATTGTGTTCCATCTCATGCGGGGGGGGTGTCATGCTCGGCATTCTGGGAATCCTGGTATCACTTCTGCTGCTGATTTTTCTCGCCTATCGCGGCTGGAACGTCATCATCATCGCGCCGCTCTGCGCGCTGGTCGGCTTGCTGCTCGGTGACTTCGAGGCGCCGATCCTTGCCACCTATACTCAGGTCTTCATGCCCGCCCTGGGCAACTACCTGATCAAGTTCTTTCCGCTGTTTCTGCTCGGCGCCATTTTCGGCAAGCTCATGGACGACTCCGGCTGCGCGCGGACCATCGCCCACAAGATAGTCGAGTGGACCGGCAAGGAGCGCGCAATCATCGCGATCATCCTCGCCTGCGGTGTTCTGACCTATGGCGGCGTGTCGCTGTTCGTCGTCGCTTTCGCCGTCTTCCCGGTCGCCATCCAGATGTTCCGCGAGGGCAACCTGCCGAAGCGACTGATCCCGGCGACGATCGCGCTCGGCTCGTTCACCTTCACGATGTCGGCGCTGCCCGGTTCACCAGCCATCCAGAACGCCATCCCGATGCCGTTTTTCCACACTGACGCCTTCGCCGCGCCGGGACTTGGCATCATCGCCGGTGTCATGATGTTCGCCTGCGGGAGCCTGTGGCTGATGATGCGGGCGCGCCGCGCTCGTATGGCCGGCGAAGGCTTCGGCGCCGAGGCCCCGGGGACGCCCGCCGCGCCGACTGCCACGCCGGCGGGTGAGCTGCCCTCGTTTGCCGTGGCGATCATCCCGGTGGTGCTGGTGCTTGCGATCAACTTCATTTTCAGCAAGTACTTCATCCAGGACATCGACACCTCCTACCTGGCCACCCCCAAGTACGGGAAAACGACCGCCGCCGCCGTCGGTGGCACCTGGGCGATCATCGTGGCGATGCTTTGCGCCTGCATCGTGCTCCTTGGCCTGACCTGGAGGCGCTTCCAGAGCGTTCGTCAATCCTTGAACGACGGTGCGCTCGGCTCGATGCTGCCGATCCTCAACGTCGGCTCGGAGGTTGCCTACGGCGCCGTGATCGCCAGTCTGGCAGCGTTTGCCATTATCAAGGCCTGGCTGATGTCTCTGACCGACAACCCGGTGGTTGGGCTGGCGATCATCGTCAACGTCCTCGCCGGCATTACTGGCTCGGCCTCCGGCGGTATGAGCATCGCCCTCCAGGCCGTCGGGCAGCAGTACCTTGAACTGGCGCAGGCGGCCGGGCTCAGCCCGCAAATCCTGCACCGGGTTGCCGCACTCGCGTCGGGCGGGCTCGATGCGCTGCCGCACAACGGTGCCGTGATCACGCTGCTGGCCATTTGCGGGCTGAACCACAAGCAGTCCTATTTCGACATCTTCATGGTCGCGGTCGCCTTCCCGCTGCTGTCGATGATCGTCGTGATCATTCTCAATGGCATGTTCGGCACTTTCTGAGGGGACGACCGTGCGCAACCTGATCCTGTTACTTGCCACGGCGCTCGCTTTCCTGTCAGCCCCCGGTGTGCAGGCGCAACAGCGGGCAAAGGAACTGCGCCTGCTGGCGGGCGAGCTTCCACCCTATACCTTCCAGATCCCGCCTGCCAGCGTCGAAGAAACGCCGGGAGTCGGTCAGGGCTTCGTCTACGAGGTGGTGAACGAGATGGCCAGGCGCGTCGGCCACACGGGTCTCATCGAGTTCATGCCCTGGGGAGAAGCGCAACGAATTGCCCAGACGAAGCCGAACATCGGCATCCTTGCCCTGACCAGGACGCCCGAGCGGGAGGACCGCTATCGCTGGCTGGCAGAGATCGTCACCGATGACCTGATCCTCGTCGGTGGCCAGGGCATTGACGTGTCCAGCCTGGAGAAGGTCAAGGATCGCCCGGTCGGCGTGCTCAGCCGTTCTGGCGCGGAGGCCCTGCTGAAAGATCGCGGCTTCACGCGGGTTCGGCCGCAGCCCGAGGAGTGGCTGAACGCGCGCCAGATGCAGCAGCGCCGCATCGACGCCTGGCTGGCCCCACGGTTGATGGTCATCCATGCCATGCGCGAGGTTGGCGGCAACCTGGAAGCGCTCAACTTTGGCGAGATCGTTCGCAAGAGCGAAATCTACCTCGCGGCCTCGAAGGACCTGCCCGATGCCGAGGCAGAGAAGTGGGCAAAGGCGCTCAAGGCCGTGAAGGCTGACGGCACCTACCAGCGCATCGCGGACGAGTACAACCGCATGAAGATTGTGCCGCTACCGGACGAAATGCGGCGACGTTTCAGCCAGCCGGTCTGGGAGGGCAGGTAAAGATCACTCGCTGCGCGTGGAGTCTTCTAGCGCCGGGCGGAAACGCGCAGTCGAGGTGAACGGCAGCTCTGCAGGAAGGAAAACAGCCGTCAACAGCGATGCCAGACGCGCATCGCTTTGGGCTTCTTTGGGCTTGCCGGCAGGCGACCGCCCATAATTCAAAACGAGCAATTCGCTTGACGCCTCCCTGGGCGAAACCGGCGTGGCGCAGAGCGCTGCTCAGGGTCCTGGCGGCAAGCCCGGTGCGATGCGCCATGAAGAGATTGCCACGCGAGACCCCACAATGGTCGCTTTCCAACAACGCTGCGGAATAGGCGGTGCGGCGCCGGGTTCTCGCTGGCCGTGCCGCGAAACGACACAATGTCTTGATCAGCGAGAGCGCGCCAGATCGAAGTCGGCGGTGTTGCGTTCGTCGATGAACAGGCGCGCCGGTTCAGCCGGCCCGCCGTTACGGCAGGTGACCACCACGTTGGCCAGCACCTGCTTTTTCTGCAGCACTTCGACGGCACAGCGGCCGTAGATGCTCTCGATGGTCGCCAGCAGGTTGCGCGAGTAGGGCGTGGCGAGGGCGCTGTCAAGAATCAGATTGGCAATCAGCAGTCCATCGGGTTCAAGTACGCGGCGCGTGGCCTGCCAGAATTCGCGCGTGACCAGGTGGCCGGGGATCGACGAGTGTGCGCCATAGACGTCTACCAGCATGGCGGCGAAGCGCTCGTCAGTCCGGATCACGAAGCGCCGCGCATCGTCGGCGATGAAGTCGCCGCGCGCTGCTGCGTGGAGAAAATGTTCTTCGGCGATGCCGCGGACCGCCGGGTCGATATCAACATAGGTGTAATGGTTGCGCGGTTCGCGGTGCGACAGCGTGAAGCCGCCGGCGCCGAGGACCAGGATCCGGCGGTCACGGAAGCCGAGGTCGTCGAGCAGGAGGCTGCGAACATGCCGGATGTAACGCGCGTAGTGTGGCGGCTCTGACTCGTCGATCAATGAGGCGAACGAGTTGTTGTTCTTGAAGGCTTGCCCGTTGATCGCGCCATCGTATTTGGCAGGCACCACGAGATAGCTGGCGTAAGCCGTTTCGATTTCCGGGCGCAACCAGGCATTGGCGACGACGGCCAGGGTGACGACCGTCAGGCTGGCGGCGGCTGTGGTCCAGCCGCGACCGCGCAACAGCACGAAGCCGACGACCAGCAGGAGGGCACAGAGCGCAACGGCGGCTGATACGCCCAGCCATTGCATGACCAGCAGCGACAGGGACAGCGAACCGAGAAAGGAGCCGAGCGTCGAGTAGTACAATGCCTGGCCGCTGGCCTCGCCGACGCGGTCGTGCTCCAGCAGGTTGGTCAGGATGGGCACGGTCTGCCCGAGCAGCCAGGCGATCGGACAGAGTACGCCGGCAATGAGCACCAGGTAGGCGATTTCCGGCGGGTGGATCGCAACAAAGATCAGATCAACGCTCACTCCCGCCAGACCGACGCCGATCAGCAAGGCCGCGAGCAGGAAGTTTCTCGCCACGACATCGAGATACTCATCGTCGATTTTTGCCCCGGCGTGGTAACCCAGGGCCAAGGCAAGAAGAAAGAAACCGATCGTGGGTGCAGTGACGACGATCGAGCTGCCCATGTGCGGGATGATCTGGCGCAACGCGATGACTTCGGCGCCAAGCGAGCAAAAGCCTTCGATGAAGACGATGACAAAGAGCAGCAGACGTGGCATGCGGGAGTGTGCGCCGGGCGGAGTAAGCCGGCACTATACTCCAGCAGCACCTTCACGAAGGAATCGGGGCAGGAGTTCGGGCGGCAACTGCAGCCGGTGGAGCAGCGTGTCGCGGCTGATGTGCAGCAGGTCCTGGATGGCTTTCAGGTCATCCGGTATTGCCGGGTCAGCCCAGCCATCGGTCGAGTGGCGAGCCAGGTTGACGGCCAGCTTCACGTTCTGCACCCTGGCCAGATGCGCGTTGCCGTCGTCCATCAGGGTAGTCAGTAGCTCGGGTAGATGCCAGGCGTGGCAAAGTGCCAACTGCAGTTCGGCCAGCGGAAACCCCAGCACCTCCTGCTGCACGCTGGCGCTGCGCAGTGATCTGTCAGCCTGCAGCCGAGAGCGAATCTCGATCGCCAGGTCCGGTGCAAAGCACCACAGCAGGATCTCGGCCAGGTCGTGCAGCAGCGCGGCGAGAGCCACTTCCTCAACGTTCATGTCGTGCCGCGCAAACGCCCATTCGTGGGCGTAGCGTGACGCACGTTGTGTGCGGAGGATCACCTGCAGTACGCCAAGCAGCGCCTGCGGCTGACCACCGAGCATGCGCTCGAGCGTCAGCGGCCGGTCGAACTGCCTGAAAAAGGGGTCGACGCCAAGCATCATCACCGCATTGGCGATGTTCGTGATGTCGCTTTGCAGGCGGCGACGGCTGCCAGCCTGAATATAGGCCAGGACGCGGATGGCCAACAGCGGATCCTGTAGCACGATGTCAGTGATGTCGCGGCCGTTAACCCGGTCGATGTTCTGGCGCGCCTCATCGAGGCGGCGCGCCGTCTGGCGTAGAACGGGCATCTCTCGGCCGCTGACGAAGGCCAGCCAGCCGGCCAGGTCGTGGGGCGGGTGCTTGTCGAACATGGGTGTCGCCTTCAACAAGGGCGTCCGAAGAATGCGCTGACAGCGGCAGAGCTTGCCATGCCGCTGTCAGCGCGATCAGGCAGATGGTAGTCCCAGCCTCGTCAGCCTGCAAGCTTCGGGCGGCGGTTTCCCTGAGAGGTCAGAAGCGCTCCCCCGTCCGCAGATAGCGCCAGTGACCGGGAGCCAGCTTGCCAAGCGTTACGCTGCCGATACGGACGCGCTTGACGTCGGTCGCCCGTACGCCCACCAGCTCGCACATGGTCTGGATCTGTCGCGTCCTGTTTTCGTGCAGGACAAAGCGCAATTGCTGTTCACTTAGCCAGGACACCTCCGCGCGCAGCAGTTTGACCTTGTCGATCGACAGGCCATGGCGGAGCAGCTCCAGGCCACCCGGCAGCAACTGACCCTCGACGCGCACATGATATTCCTTCTCCAGCCTGGAATCGCCACCAGTCAGTCGACGGGCGACACTGCCCTCCTGGGTGAACACCAGCATGCCGCCCTCCTCCGGATCGAGTCTTCCGGCCAGTGCCAAGCCGCGCAGGTGGCCGACCTTGAACCGGACTGGGCAGCCGTCTTCAGGCCAACGGTTCTCGGCGCGGATCAAGTCGACCGCGTTCTCGCGCCCGTTCTCTACCGGCGTATCGAGATCGTCGCACGGAATCTTGTTGAACAGGATGGTGACGCTTTCGGTTTGATGCTTGCTCGCCGCCTCCTTGATCTGGATCCTGGCCTTCGGGTTCACCCGCGCGCCAAGCGTCGTGATGATGACGCCGTCCACAGTCACCCAGCCGTTCTCGATCCACTCGTCGGCTTCGCGTCGCGAACACATTGCCTGTGCGCTCACCAGCTTCGACAGCCGCGGTGATTCCTTCGCCAAACCACGTTGAGTACTGACCGAAGCGGCCGGCGGCTCAGCCGGCGGCTTCGGTGCTGCCGGCGCGACATCCGGGACCCGAGCTGGCGAAAGTGCCTCACGCTCGCTGCGTTGCGGTGCCGGAGGAAAGGCGCGAGCGCCGGTGCTGCGTGCTATGCCACGTTGCGGATGATTTTTCGCGGATCTCGTGGTCGGCGGAGCTGGTGTTGCTGGCTTGCCTTCAGCCCGCCGCGGCGTGGCATGCTTTGATGTCGGCGAACCGCCGCGAATCGGCTTGCGCGCGGCGGCTCTCGTTTCGCCAGGCGTATCAGAGCTGGCGGGTCTTTTCGGTAGTTTCAGGGTCGTGCGGGGCATGGCATGGCCTTTCCTCGGGTCGGGCGCGCAGTTTACGCCAGAACTCACCGCGGCCGCGCTTCGAATTGCCTGCCGCCATCCCTGCTATGCTAACGCGGCGGTGGTGGTGGGGGTGCGCCACGTGGCGGCGGCGGTGGCGGCGGACTGCCATTTGGCGGCGGCGGGGGTAGCGGCAGAGCTCTGGCAGAAGAGGGCCGGTCGGCGTACGCATTCTGTTGTAGTGGATAGCCACCGATCAGCGGCACCTTGTGACCGCGCGAGTACATGCATTGCACGTAGCTCTGGTCGTACCGCTGCTGCAGGACATAACTCGATGCATTGCTGGCAGCGAGGCCGCTGGTACTGCCAACCAGCAGGCCGACACCGGCGCCAACCGCGGCACCACTCGACCCATCGACAGCGGCACCAACCGCAGCGCCAACAGCCGTTCCCAGCACGGCGCTCGCCACGCCGGCATCGAGTGCCGCCGTTTCAGTGGTTCTCGGACTGATCACCTGGCGCGCATAGTCCCTGCACATTCCGTCGTCGGCCCGGAACTGCGCGAAGCTCTGACCCCTTCCCGGCAGGGACATCACGCTCGGACCCTCCGGTGGCAGACTGACACAGGCGGTCAGGATCAGGATCAACAGCGGTGGGGTATGGCGGAGGCTGGGCATAACGGGGCACTTCCTTGGGGCAAGACTTCTGTTCGGCGCGGATTATCGCCCGGGTTGGGTTGCAACGCGCGGTCAACACCCGCTGTAAACATCTAATAACGCAGTCAGCGTGCAAAGGCTGACGCGTGCTGAATGCTTCTCCACCCGAGACCAGGCTTCGCCGCCTGGTCCGGACGAGGTTCTCCCGCTGCCAGTTGCGCTCTGGCACTGAACCGGAAAGACAGATGAGTATTTTCCAGTTCAGGTATGAGCCTGAAGGAGCGACGGAGTGGGAGGTGCTGTGACGTGGGTTGAAGGGTTGAAAAGGGGACTCTAACGGATTCCGCCGAGGTGTTGGGATGATCCCGGCGTGGTTCTTGATCTTGGGGGTTAAGGGAATATTTATTCCGGTTGTACTTGCTGCCCGCAGGGCTTCCGGCGGGCAGATGGCGCAGCCATTCGTCCGTCCGGCAAGCCAGCGCGGCAGGGTTTCGGTTGGCGTCGTCGCGGGTAGGCGTCAGGCTCGGCGCTTGGGTTTGCAAAGCTGGCAAAGAGTTCGCGTTTGGCGCGTTGCTGCCCGCGGCGGCCAGGTCGGTTTGCGACTGGCCGAATCTTCGGTGTCCCGGGTGATGCCCGGCGAAGGTGACCGGGCCCTCGGCGTCCAACAGAGCAAACGCTCCGGCGTTCCATCCCGCGTAGCCGACGACTGCCCTTGGCGTTGCGGATCAGGTGGGAAACAGGCACGGGCGGTGCAGATTGACCAGGGATTGAAGGTTTGCTGGTAGAACGCGTTGATTGGCTTTGCATACGCCTGCGGGATATGGTCGTAGCCCATATGCTTGCGCACCACGCTGGCATTCTTGCTCTCGGCCAGGGCGTTGTCGTTACTGTGCCGCGAGCGGGACTTGTTGTTCGATGCGCAGTTTCCCAGCAGCTTCGCGACCTTGTGATTGATGTACCGGAGCCGTTGTCGGGTGAAAGCCGGCAATGACGAACGGAAACTGATCCACGATCAAAGTCAGCACGGGCAACAAAAGGCTTCGCAGGCCTTGCACGCACGCCTCGACCGCCATGGCTGACCGCACGACACAGGTGATGTGATACACACCTTTGACGCCTCCTGGTCGCCCTGATGAACCGTATCGATGCGCACGAGCCAGCCCGTCCTCCGGGGCCTGCGAACGCCGATCCGTGCACACCGCGCTTGGTGAAGCCCTGCGCTGGCCCGAAGCCGGCGCCTTGCGCAGTGCAGGGCGGACAGACAGGCGCCAGGCGCTCAGCGGATCGTCAGCCCGGAGGCCCGTGCAGGAGGTGCGCGACCCGGCCCGCAGACCTCATGGGCCTGGTCCACCGACGAGCAACCCACGTCAAGGGCGGACTGCGCACAAAGGGCGCGGCAGGGCACGAGCGCTGACCAGGGACGAGCAGGCGGTTACGCTGCCACCGGGTCACCAGGCGAGGACCGCCCCGCGAACCGCGGGTGCGCGACCCAGCAGCCACGCCGCCTACCGCAGCGCGCGACGACCCACCCCGCCCCGCCAGAACCAACAACGCTGGCGCTGAGAAACTGTCGATCTGCCGATCGCACCCGTCTCGTTCATGCGATCACCATCCTTGGATGATCAACCCACACCTCATTTCACCCCCAATTTCTTTCGCTCAGGCTCATTCCTGGGTGGAAATACCATCCCCGTTCAGGCTCATACCACGTTGGACAAGGCTAGATGGTGTTGGCGCCTGCGGTTTCTGGTACGCTGATGGCCAGAGAGCTGTGCGCGTGATGACCGGGCAACGAACGTCGGCTGTGCTGCTGTGGTGGAGTTGGGCAACAGCCTGTGATTGTCGGCGCCGTGATTTTCGCCTGAAGCGGAACGACGGGGCTGCCGGGCGGCCCTTGACACGCGCCAGACGCGGCGGGCCTTCCGCGCTGGGAACCGACCTTGATCTGACTGCCGTCATGCCACAACATCCGGAAAGCGCCATCGGCAACCTTGCTGACCTTCAGGACGGACAGATCGCGCTGACGCGATTCATCGTGCAGCGTGACGCCGGTCTGTATGTCAGCCTTTCGCGGCTGGAGTCGGCCACTGACTTTCCCGAATTCGTCAATCGCGTCTTCACGTCGGGCCTTTACTTCCGGGCGCTCGATTACCCACGCTTCCTTTCCCTGCTCTACGACGATCCAGTCGGCGTTGGCAAGAATGCTGGCGAGGAGGTATTCCTGGCGGCCGACATCACGTCTTTCCGGCCCGAGCGCCAGGCGCTGTACCAGGCGCCGCTGATCGAAAACGGCGAGGCAGCCTATCTCTTCGAGCCGCGTTATCGCGAAGAAGGAGGTGATCCGGCGTTTGTCGAGCAGGGTGAAAGCCTCGCTCAGCCAGTTCCGGACCGCCGCCACCAACCAGCCGAGACACGGGTTTACCTCGACGTCGACGAATTCATCGCCAGTGCCTGGACAAAAGGCGTGCGCTTCGGTATCGACCTCGCGGTGGTGCGCGAAGGGATCGAACTCGACAAACCCGAGCGCCGGGTGATTGCCCGCAGCCGGCCATGTGTTCCCGGCAAGGATGCCGAAATTGTCGAACAGGCACCTGGCCTTCGCCGCAACAACGCACCCCGTCGGCTGCTTGGGGATCGAGTCGACCTTCGCCAGTTCGAAACTCGCTACCCGCAAGTCGCCGCCGGAATACGCCTGGTAAAAAAGACGCCGCGCACGCCCGGGCTGGACGGCTGGGACATCAGCGGCGAGCCGCTGCCGGCGCCGCTGCCCAAGGACTGCGACCTCGAGAGCCTGGCCGGCCCAGGGACCCGCGTCAACCAGGAGGCGGATGGCGAATACCTGCTGGCCTCGGTCTGTGGCTTTCTCAATATCGACCGGCGCAGCAACCAGTTTTCGGTTGCCGACAAGATCGTCAGTCACGAGGGCGTCAGTGTGCGCACCACCGGCGACCTCCTGCTGACCGGCGGAAGTACGAGCAGCACGGCGAGATCCAGGAGAAGCGGGTCGTCCAGTGTCGCAGCATCACGGCTTATGCTGACGTTTTTGGCAACATCGTTTCGAGTGGCGGACTGGTCTGCCTGAAGCACAATCTGGTCGGCGGCAGTGCCAGCAATGATGAAGGCGACATCGTCGTCGAAGGGATGGCTTCTGGCGCGACGCTGACCGCACTGCACGGATGCATCACTGTCAGGCAGGCGGACAACTGCGTGATTCTGGGTCGCCAAGTGGTTGTCGGACAAGCGACCAACTGCGCCATCGTTGCCGATGAGATCACGCTCGATGTTTCGGAGGCCTGCACCGTCGCCGCCAGGGCAATAACGGTGCGAATTGCCCGTTCGCGCCGCGAGCTTGACACCGTCTTGCTGGTCCTCCTGCCTGACCTGTCTACGTACGCGGCACAGATCGCTGCCCTGGAGAAGAAATGCGCCGCGCTGGACAAGGAGATTGCCGAGCATCGTTCCCGGATCGATGCCTTGCGTAGCGAGAAGGAGGTCGCCAGTTATCTGCTGCTGGCGAGCAAGCTGCGCCGCGAGGAAGTCACTCTGAGTCCGGACCAGCAAGTCGGCTGGCGCAGGCTCTCGGCGCTGGTTGCACCCGTCTTGCGGACGATGTCTCAGTTGGCAGAAGTGGCCAAGGAGCTGGACGGCAATTTGAATGACCTGCGCACCCAACACGACGAAGT
>JADJMH010000036.1 GCA_016709675.1 Candidatus Accumulibacter proximus | reverse complement strand
CGCTGGCTGCAGTTCTGCGTCACCGGCATGAATAATGGAAGTGCAGTTGCCAACAACCGATGTACCTGGATGCGCACTTATCGGTGGGCGGGAACTGTGGACCGGCGTCGTGCCGAAGGTCGGCCACCGAAGTTCGCCAGATAAGCGTCGCCATCGAAACTTACGCTGGAATCGACGCCAGGCATGTTGAGCCGCCCTCGGTGAGCTGGCCCGAATAATAAGCTGGTCGTCGCGTTTTCCTCTTCATGAATACGCACGAGGCAGTAAGACACGCGACAAGTTCCGCAGAAATGGCGGCAGAAGATTTAGCGGCTTCTTCGACCAGGTCTTCTACACCCACCTCGGGCCGATCGATCAGGACGCGCGCTGTCGATGGTCGCCGATGCCAAGCGGCGATTGCCGAAGTCATTAGCGGCCTAGTCGCGCAAGGCTACTACACCAGCGTTGTCGTGCTCATGGACGAGGATCGCAGCCGCCTGGAAGCGTCTGCCCGCCAGGTGGAAAAGGCCGTTCAACTGCCCGGCTTCGCCGCCCGCATCGAGACCCTCAACACCATGGACGCCTACCTCGGCAGCCTGCCCGGCCACGGCGTGGGGAAACGTCCGCCGGCCGCTGATCAACACCATGAACCTGGCCGATCTGCTGCCGACGAGCACCATCTGGACCGGCAGCAACGCTGCCCCCTGCCCGATGTACCCGCCACTGGCGCCGGCGCTGATGCACTGCGTCACCCACGGCGCGACACCGTTCCGCCTGAACCTGCACGTGCGTGACCTTCGCCCCTGCCTTCCTGTTCGGCCCGGCCGGCTCCGGCAAGTCGACCCACCTCGGCATCCTCGCTGCGCAGCTTCGCCGCTACGCCGGCATGTCGATCTTTGCCTTCGACAAGGGCATGGCGATGTATCCGCCGCTGCCGCCATCCGCCCAGACCCAGGGTCGCAGCGGCCGGCACTTCACGGTGGCGGCCGACGACGATCAGTTGGCCTTCTGCCCGCTGCAGTTCCTCGAAACCAAGGGCGACCGCGCCCGGGCGATGGAGTGGACCGACACCCTCCTCGCCTTGAACGACCTGCACCCACGCCGGCGCAGCGCAACGAGATCGGCCATGCGATCTCAGTCTGCACGCCAGCGGCGGCCGCACCTGTCGGAATTCTCGGTCACCATCCAGGACGAAGCGATCCGCGACGCGATCCGTCAATACACCGTTGATGGTGCCATGGGGCACCTGCTGGACGCCGAAGACAGCTTGTCGTTCTCCGATTTCACCGTCTTCGAAATCGACGAATTGATGAACCTCGGCGAGAAGTACGCGCTGCCGGTACCGCTTATCTTCTTCCGACGCATCGAGCGCGCCCTGCACGGCCAGCCGGCCGTGATCATGCTCGACGAGGCGTGGTTGATGCTCGGGCACCCGGCCTTTCGCGCCAAGATCCGCGAGTGGCTTGGGTCTTGCGCAAGGCCAGCTGCCTGGTGCTGATGGCCCCGCAAAGTCTTTCCGACGCCGCCAATTCAGGCATTCTGGATGGATCGTCCGAATCGACCGCGACCAAGATCTTCCTGCCCAACCTCTATGCCCGCGACGAGGACACACGGCCGCCCTCTACTGCCGCATGAAGCCTCAACACCCGGCAGATCGAGATTCTGGCGACAGCCATTCCCAAGCGCCAGTACTACCACGTCTCGAGAACGGCCGCCGCCTGTACGACCTCGCCCTCGGCCCCCCTGGCGCTCGCCTTCGTCGGCGCCTCCGACAAGGAGTCGCTGGCCACCATCCAGCACCTGGAGACAAGCTGGGCGATGGCTGGGTGCACGAGTGGCTGGCCGGGCGGGGATTGACGCTGGACACCTATGGAGTCGCCGCATGAACTTCGCAGACCCACTCCAGCGCCTGATCGGCCGAAAGCCCGCAGCGGACGCCGATCGCCAAAAGCGCCAAAGAACCGACGACCTGGGGTTCCGCCAGGACGAAAGCGAGAACCCTACCTGGCTGCTCGTCGGACCTGGAACGAACATGTCGGCGGCGTCGTGTCGTCGCGCCAGACCTGGCAGGTGATCGGCATCCTGTCGCTGTTGATCGCGCTGGCGGGTGTCAGCGGCATCATCCACATCGGCAGCCAATCGAAATTCGTGCCGTATGTCGTCCAGGTCGACCGGCTCGGGCAGGCCGTGCCGTGGCGCCGGCCGATCGCGCCACCGGCCGATGCCTGGGTGATCAACGTCGGTGGCTTCCTTCATCGCCGACGCGCCTGGTAACACCGGACGTGGCCCTGCAGCGCAAGGCGGTGTTCCGTGTGCTCGATGCTCGCACCGAACGACCCGGCCACGGCCAGGATGAACGAATGGCTGAACGGCGCCGAAGACTCCAGCCCGTTCAAGCGGGCCGCCAAGAGGACGGTCAGCATCGAGATCGCCTCGGTGCTGCCGCAACGCCGGAAACCTGGCAGGTCGACTGGGTCGAGACCAGCCGCGACCGCCAGGGGGATCCTGAAGGCCAGCCCTTCCGCATGCGTGCCCTGGTGACGGTCTATGTCGCCGAACCGACCCCAGCACCAGCGAAGAACAGATTCGCAACAATCCGATCGGCCTGCACGTCCGTGACTTCTCCTGGGCGAAGCAGCTCTAAGAAAGGAGCCCTCATGAAAACCGTCTTCGCCCTTGCTCCCTGGCGTCGCTTCCGCCATTGTCCTGGCAGCCCCGGGCGACCACCTGACCGAGCTGTATTTTTCGGACAAGAACCCGACCCTGACGCAGCAGGAGAAAGCGGCCATTGCCATCGCCGAGAAGTGGAAGAACCCGAGGGCCAAAGGGTTGCGCCGGTGACCGGGCCCAACGGCTCGATCAAGTTCCTGTACGGCGCGCAGCAACCGGAGTATCGTCTGCGCGGTGCTGCAAGTGTGCGACGTCGCCCTGCAGGCCGGCGAGCAGGTCAACTCGATCAACCTCGGCGATACCGCCCGCTGGACGGTCGAACCGGCCGTCACTGGCAGCGGCGCGGGGGAAGTGCAGCACCTGATCATCAAACCGGCTCGGACGTCGGCCTGGAAACGTCGATGGTCGTGACCACCAACCGACGCAGCTATCACCTGAAGCTGCGCTCGCATCGCACCCAGTACATGCCGCAGGTGTCCTTCACCTACCCCGAGGAGGCCATGGCCAAGTGGGAAGCGATCAAGGCCCGCGAAGGGAGGGGACCGCGAAGACCGGACGATGCCGGGAACCCGCGAGTACATGGGCAACCTGAGCTTCGAGTACGAGGTATCGGGCAGCGCGGCCTGGAAGCCGGTGCGGGTCTACAACGATGGCCGCAAGACCGTCATCCAGATGCCTTCGACGATGGCCCAGACCGAAGCGCCGGCGCTGCTGGTGGTGCGCAAGGACGGCGGCGTGTTCACCGACGATGAAACCGTGATGGTCAATTACCGCGTTCAGGGCGACCGTTACATCGTCGATAGCGTGTTCGACAAGGCAATCCTGATTGCCGGCGTCGGCTCGTCGCAGGATCGCGTGACAATCCAAAGGGGGAAATAGCCATGCGCCAGTTCGCCCTCTCCGCGCTCCTGGTGATGGCTCTGGCCGGTTGTGCGTCGACCGCGCCCTACGGCAACTTCGCGACCGAGCCCCCAGCCGGCCTGGAGGAAAGGATTGCCACCGACACGGTCAAGCAGCTGGTCACCCTGTACCCGCCGGCAAGAACGCGCTTCCATCTTGGCCAGCCAACGCCGGACGCCTATGGCAGCGCCCTGGTGGAAGCACTGCGGGCCAAGGGCTATGCGCTCGTGGAGTTCAAGCCGGGAACGGCCCCGCAGGCAGGCTCTCCGGAAGCCGCAGCGGCGACTGCGCCAGGGCTGAACCTGCACTACGTGCTCGACACAGCGGCCAGTCCGAACCTTTACCGGATCACCGTGATGGTCGGGCAGCAATCGCTCAGCCGCGCCTACCTGGCACAGAATGACCGCGTGGCGCCGGCCGGTGCCTGGGTTCGCAAGGAGTGACCGGCGATGGTTGACCAAGTGACCGAAGACCAGATGTCCCCCGAGGCGTCGCCCGGCGAACTCTCGAGAAAATCCGGCGTGCGCCGGGTCAACAACCTGCCGGTATACCTCGTCGGCGGAGTCATGACCGTGTTCCTGGCCATCATGGTGTTGGTCGCTGCGGATCGTAATGCCCAGCAGAACAAGCCCAACGGCGGGCCGAAAGAGAAGGGGCGGCAATACCCGCCTGTTCGCCAGCGAAATCGCCGGCGATCAAAAAGGATGGAATCATTCCGCCGGCGGCCGCGAAACCGCTGCAGGTTCCGGAACTCCCTACGCCCGCGACCGCGGACGGCGCCGTGCTGATTGCACGCCCGGACAACCTGGATACCCCGCCGAAGCCACCGACCTCGGCCGGTGGTGGCACGCCGCAAAAGCGGCTCCCGCGACGAGGAACTGAATCGCATCCGTATGGCGAAGATGCAGCAGCTCGAAGAGGCGGTGAAGGCCAGGACCACAGTGCAGATGGTTGCCCCGCGTAGCGTGGGCTCGGCGCCTGGCGCTGCAGGTCAGACCGGCGCACCGGGTAGCCGGGAAGAAACGCTGGCGCGCCTGGCAGCTCTACGACAGCAAAGCGAGGCCGCGGTCCATGACGACCCGACGGCAGCCTACAAGGCCCGGCTGGCGACACTGCAAGGTGCCGGCATCGGAGGCGCCGGCGGTACCGCCGCGTCTCCCCAATTGCTGCCAACCGCGCCTGTGGGCGGCAGGAACAACGTCGCGCGCAGTTCGGAAGGGACAGCAGCGGCGAGCCAGGCGATCGCTGGAAGCTGGATTCCAGGCTGGAAGCGCCGCGCTCGCCGTTTGAGCTGCGGGCCGGCTTCGTCATTCCGGGAACGCTGATCTCCGGGATCAACTCCCAACTACCGGGCCAGATCATGGCCCAGGTCGCACAGAATGTGTACGACACGCCAACCGGCAAACATCTGTTGATCCCGCAAGGCTCGCGCCTGGTCGGCCGATACTCGAGTGATGTCGCCTACGGCCAGGCGCGCGTGCTCGTCGCCTGGCAACGCATTGTCTTCCCCGATGGCAAGGCGATCGATATCGGCGCCATGCCGGGCGCCGATGGTGTCGGCTACGCCGGCCTTACGGACCAGGTGAACAATCATTACCTGCGCCTGTTCGGATCGGCCCTCCTGATGTCTGCCGTGACCGCCGGGATCACCTACAGCCAGGGCCAGAACCAGGGCAACAGCGTCTATGGCGCACCGACCGCCGGCAGCGCGATGAGCGAAGCCGTGGGCCAGCAGCTCGGCCAGGTCACCGCGCAGTTGATCGCCAAGAACATGAACATCGCACCGACGCTTGAGATCCGGCCGGGGGTATCGCTTCAACGTCATTGTCGCCAGGGACATGACGTTCTCCAAGCCGTACCAATCGTTTGACTACTGACGCCAAGGAGCAGTGAGCATGAAACGCTTGACCCGCAAACCCACCGCCATGAAGCTAACTGCCACAGGCACCCTGCTTCGGGCCCTGCTTCTGGCACTGTTCGCCGGCCCGGCAATGACGACGCCGACGCATGCAGCAGGGATCCCGGTCATCGACACCGCGAACCTCTCGCAGACCGTGATCAGCTCGATCGAAGCGGTCGCCCAGACGCTGAAGCAGATTCAGCAGTACCAGACGCAACTGCAGCAGTACGAAAACATGCTGCAGAACACGCTGGCGCCGGCAGCCTATATCTGGGACTCGGCTACCGGCACGATGAACCAGCTGCGCAGTGCAATCGACACGCTGAACTACTACAAGACCAACCTGGGGAGCATCGACGCGTACCTCGGCAAGTTCCAGGACGCGTCCTATTACCGCGGCTCGCCCTGCTTCAGGCAGGGCGGTTGCACCGACGCGGAGTGGGCCGCAATCAAGGACAGCCAACGCCTCGGCTCCGAAGCGCAGAAGAGGGCCACCGATGCGCTGTTCCGGGGTCTCGACAGGCAACAAGCCGCCCTGGAAGCGGACGCCGTGACCTTGCAGCGCCTGCAGGCGAGCGCGCAGGGCGCGACCGGCCAGATGCAGGCGATCAGCTACGCAAACCAGCTCGCCAGCCAGCAGGCAAACCAACTGCTGCAAATCCGCGCCCTGCTGGTGGCCGAGCAGAACGCCATCGCCACCCGCAACCAGGTGCTTGCGGATCGGGAAGCGCAACAGGCTGCTGCCGGCGAGCAACTGCGTCAGGGAAGCTACGTCGCCAGCCCGGCCCGCAACTGGTAAACGAAAGGAATCGACATGATCACCAAACGCCCTGCCCTCCTGACGCTGGCCGTCCTTGTGGCCACCTTGATCAGCGCCTGCTCACCGGAAACGCCCAAGAAGGAAATGCCAGCCGTGAACGACGAAAACTGCAAGCCGGAAAAGATCGCCCAGGTCGAGGACAAGGGGACGCGCGAGCAATTCGCCTCGGCGTGTCTGCGTCGCGGCCCCGGGTTCCAACCCAGTCCCAAGAAGGAATGGTGAACTGCCCGATGAGCCTGCCCGTCGTCCGCCAGCGCGCCATTGTCCCGCTGCTGCTGTGGCTGGCGTTCTCCTCCATCGACGCCCAGGCAGCGATCAACAATGCGGGCGTCCTCGACAACGTCCTGGCGCGCTATGCGGCTGCGGCCAGCGCCTGGGCAGGCGTCATCACGGCACGTGCCACTTTTCTGTTCTGGACACTCGCCGTGATCTCGATGGTCTGGACCTTCGGCATGCTGGCCTTGCGCAAAGCCGATCTGGGCGACTTCTACGCGGAGTTCTTTCGGTTCACGGTGTTCACGGGTTTCTTCTGGTGGCTGCTCACCAACGGCCCGCGCTTCGCCACCGACATCATGGATTCCCTGCGCACCCTCGGCGGCATGGCCACCGGGGCGGGCGCCACGCTGACCCCGTCGGGCATTGTCGATATAGGCTTCGACATCTTCTTCAAGGTGCTCGATCAGTCTTCAGTATGGTCGCCGGTCGACAGTGCAGCCGGCATCCTCATCAGCGCCGCCATCCTCATCATCCTGGCGTTGATCGGCGTGAACATGCTGGTGCTCCTGGTGAGCGGCTGGATCCTGTCTTACGCCGGCGTCTTCTTCCTCGGCTTCGGAGGGTCGCGCTGGACATCCGACATGGCGATCGGCTACTACAAGACCGTTCTGAACATTGCCGCGCAGCTCTTTACCATGGTCCTGCTGGTCGGCATCGGCAAGTCCTTCGTCGACCAGTACTACGCCGGGATGAGTGCAGGCATCAGCCTCAAGGAACTGGGCGTGATGATGATCGTCGCCGTGGTGCTGTTTGCGCTCGTGACCAAGCTGCCGTCGTTGATCGGCGGCCTGGCGATGGGTGGCAGCGTACACACCATGGGCAGTGGCCTCGGTACGGGCGCGGCGATGGCGGCGGTCGGCATGGCCAGTGCGGCCGTTAGTGTCGCCGGCGCAGCCATTGCCGCCGGGGCGGCGAGCATGGCTGGCGGTACGCAAGCCTTGATGGCGGCGTTCTCCAAGGCGTCGCAGGACGTGGCCGGCGGTAGCGACATGCTTTCGAGCCTGGCCGGTGGCAGTTCGTCGGGTGCGGGCCGATCTTCGGGCGGTGGCAACGCAAGCCCGCTGGCGGCCGCGATGGACAGCAGTTCAGCCGGCGGCGGGTCGTCTGGTGGTGGCAGTTCACATTCCGGCCGATCCGATACCAGGCAGGCAACCACCAAGCGTGGCGCAACGGCTGGGGCAGTGCAGTCAGGCGGCATGACTTCGGCAGTAGCCAAGGTCGGCAAGGTCGCGGCAGGCACTGCGGCGAATCTGGCGCAAGGCACCTGGGACGTGGCAAAGGCCAAAGCCGGCGAAATGGGGGATGCCGCGATGGATCGCATCGGCGAAACGACGGGCGGCAAGATCGCTGCGGCCATCAAGGCCAGGGGCGACCAGAAGCCCGCATTCGGCAGCGACAGCCTGGCAAAGGCAGACGACCAGTCGGTGGACACTGAGTCGGAAGTCGCCGCATTCCGTGACCGCACCGCCCGATCTTCTTGAAAGGAGCCTCACTGATGAAAAACCACTGCCTTCTCGCTCCATTCGCCCTCGCGATCGCCGCCGTAGTTGCGGCCCCCGCCGGCGCCCAGGAGGTACTGACCGGCGATACCCGCCTGGCGTGCGAGGCAACCCTATGCCTGGCGACAGGCACCCGGCCGGGCGAGTGCGCGCCGTCGCTCTCGCGCTATTTCAGTATCCATAAACGGAAGTGGTCGGACACCGTGCGAGCACGCGCCAGCTTCCTCAGCCTGTGCCCGGTGTCTGACCAGACACCGGAAATGCGTGCGCTGGTGGGCGCCATGGCGAACGGCGCCGGCCGCTGCGACGCGGCTTCCCTGAACGTGACGCTGCGCGTGTGGAACCACGCTGACGGTGGCAGGGTATTCATCAACAACCAGATGCCGGGCTATTGCGCGGCCTACACCGGGCACCAATACACCAATCCGGGCGACCTTGCACCCGGGTATGTCGGGACGCCGGAACGGGGCGGCTATTGGGTCGATGCGCGTGACCAGGACGCTGCCCTGGCTCGGTACAACGATCGGATTGCTGCCGAAGATAGCCGGCGCAGGAATGACGAGTGGTACCGGTAGGAGGAAAGCAGAAAGCTCATGCCTGTTGCCGATCTTCCGCCCCAGCTTCAGGAACGCGTCGTCTGCTCGATCGCGGCCGCCGTGAAGTACCAGATTCCCGCGAACATCGTGCTTGCAGTGGCGGAGAAGGAAGGGGGGAAGCCGGGCCAGTGGGTGCGCAACACCAACGGCACGCATGACGTGGGGCCGATGCAGTTCAACACAGCATACCTGCGCGACCTGACCCGCTACGGCATCACGCCCGATGACGTAGCGGCGGCCGGTTGCTATGCCTTCGACCTCGCCGCCTGGCGGCTGCGGCAGCACATCAAGAAGGACAAAGGCGATCTCTGGACGCGAGCCGCCAATTACCACTCCCGGACGCCGCAGTACAACGCGGTGTACCGGGCGGATCTGGTCGTCAGGGCGAGAAGGTGGGCGGATTGGCTGGAGGCCCGCTTTGTCACGGTGGACGTGACGAAGGTGGGCGCCCTGCCCTCGATGCCTGCGACCTCGGCGGCGGTGCAGTCAGCCCCAGAGCAGACGGCGAAGACGAGCGCGACGCCGGCGCAAACACCGGTGACAACGGTCGCCTGGAATACCTCCTGGTATGTCCCAAGAAGACTTGTCATCGGCGGGCAGCCGTGAATAACACCCTTGAAGTCAGCGGCGCAAACGATGGCCACATTTTCCACGAAAATGCAGAGCCGGCGGGGTGGCGATTGGCACCACCGACCGACCCTGTCCGCGGCAACAGCAAAGTGCCACCCTCGACGTAGACGTCGCCTCGCTGATACATCAATCCTCCTGGCCGATTGCTGGCAGTCGACAACGCGCGTAGCCATGCCGCAGAGTTCCCGTTGGGGCAGCTACTGTGGCAGTCTGGCATACCCCCAGCGGGTGAGACGCCCCTTCGTGTCATAGGACAATGACAGGCGATAGGCAGAACCAACAGCAACTTGCGAAAGCCGATTTGATTCATCGTAGGAATAGTTCAACTTCAGCCCATTCGGCGCAGTAACCGACATCGGCAACCCAGCGTGCGCCCCTTCAACGTAGTCGGAAAAAGCGAACTCACCGCCATCAAACTGCCTGAGCTTCCTCAGCGAACCAGCCTCCCATTCGGCCACGCTCCTCTGCCCGTTCCTTTCTTCCTCAACCTTGGCCAGGCTCCCAGACGGATCGTAAAAATATTTCTGGGCACCCCAGGATGACTTCACCTCACGGACGCGGCCAGAGTCATCGCGATCAATCCGAAAGCCGTAGTTCTGGCCATCGCGGCGCGTCACCACCTGCAGCAACTCACCCGCACTGTCATAACTCATCTGCGATTGCAGGCCACGGTAGTCGGTGATCTCCAGCGGCCGGCCGGCCGGGTCCAGCCGCGTGGCCTGCCACACCTTGAAGGTGCCACTTTCGCCGGGAGGCGCGAGCCACACCTGTGAAACCAGTCCGTCACGGTCATATTGGAAATTCGCCGCGCTGGTTTCATTGGCAGCCTTGGTAAGTCGGCCATCCGGCGACCACACCTGCTGGAGCGACAGCCGGCCGTTGTCGGAAACGGATTTCAGGCGTCCTGCCCCATCGTATTCGGCGACCAGCTTTCGATCCGGCGCCAGTTGAACGGTTCGACTGCGTTGGTCGGCAGTCTCGGTCATGCTGATCACTTGCCCGTTCGGCTGCGTCAGTGCCATCGCGGCACCACCACCCTCCGGATACGACCACGCAGCGCGTGATCCATCGGCATACCTGGCCTCGACCGGGCGTGAGGCATGGTCGTAACGCATGAAGTCTGAAGACGCGTTGCCGCTGCCACCCACCGTTACCGAGCTGCCATCGGCGTCGGCCGCGACGCGGTACTCAGTCTTCGTGCCGTCAGGTCCGAATTCGGCTAACAAGCGGCCTCGCGGCCCGTACTCGAAACGCCGGACAATCGTTTCGTCAGTCTGCTTTGTATCGGCGCGCACCGGCCGATGGCCAATGGCAGTGAGCAAGGTTCCGTCATAGTGGTAACCCACTCGGCCAGCGTCGGAGACCACCGCTGCGAGCCGCCCCACCTCATCGTACTCATACCGGACAGCAACCTCACGCTTGTCCCCCTTGGCGGTTGCGCTGGCTATCCTTCCCGACCCGTCGTATCGCAACTCGATGAATGCCAAGGGTCGGCGCCCTAGCAGTCCGACCACTCTCGTCAATCGCCCGCCTCCATCTCGTTCGTAAACAACGCGCGAGCCGTTCTGTTCGGTTGCCAGCAGTTCTCCCGTTTTGCTGAAGTGCCAGGCCCCACCGTCCTTGCGCAGCAGCTTCACGGTCGGGCCGGTCAGAAAGTCAGGCATCCCTGGCGCGACCCCGAAGAACTCGCCAGGCTGATCTGGCACCAGAAAACGGTTGCCGCCCAGCATCGCCACGCTGTCGACGTGCGAGAACCGGGCGTATCGGCTATTCAATGGCGTGATCAGTTCGTAGGCGGTCTGGTACTCCACGCCCTTGTCGGTTCTCTTCAGAGGCAGCCGGATCGGGTCCAACCGAGGGAGGTCCATTGCCCACCCCTTGCCCCACGCACCGCCAGGGTTGAAGAAAGAGTGGTAGCTGCGCGGCAGTTGGATCGGCGCGCCCCCGTCGACCGGAACTTCAAGATCCACTACGTCCAGGCGATTAGGGGCCAACGCCCGAGTATCGGCCCCTGGCAGCGAGACGGTTTGATAACTGGTTGCCTGGTGCGTGAACGTCTGGACCTTCAGTGGCTCGACAGCGGCCGGCATCGCGCGAACCGCACTTTCCAGAGCGCCCGCAAGGTTCAGTTTCGCCCGCACCGAAGCGGCATCCTGCTGCGGCAGTCGGGATACATCGCCCATGGGCGTGAAGTTCCTGAGATTCTCGTCTGCCGTCGACAGGTTGACGCCACCGTATATCCGAGCAAGCGAGCGGCCCCTTTCCCGCGTCACGGTGAGACTGGGCGTCACCTTCTCGAACGGCACCGGCCGGACTTCGTAGTCGCGCATCCAGAAGGGCAGCGGGACGCCCTGGTCGCGCAGCTTTTCAGCGATCGCAGTGATCAACGCGACGCGGCGCAATTCGGTGAAGACAGGCACGGGGGTCGTGATACCCGACTCGGCCGGTGGCGTGAGAAAGCGCTCGCTGGCGATGAGGTCATAGTTGGTCCTGAACCACTCAGTGAACGCGAGCGCGCCTGGGGAGGACTTGGCGCTGGCGTCGTCCTCCAACTTGCCGTTGCGCCACTTCATGGTTTGAGTGTTCACCTTCAGTGGGACATCGAACAGCGTCAGCTCGTTCTTCGGAGCATTGAATCGCTGTGTCTCCGCCGGTACGATCCAGAAGCGTTCCCACTGCGCGCGCTTGCGCAGCTTCTCGGGGTCCTCGCCACCGAAAAATATCGTCTCCAGGATCTTTTCATAGCCCGGCACGGTGCTGACCACCTCCTGCTGCGCAATGTTGTCCTCGCCCAAGGTATAACCCTTCATCAATCGGTCAGCTTGATAAAGAACCCAACCCACATAGGTGTTATCCGTCGCCTTGCCGTGCCGGATGATCATCTCAGGGCCCTGCGGTTTCTCCGGCTTGGGATCGATGGTGACAGACGGACCTTCACCAAAAATATAGACAGAACGAAAGACAGTGACCACATCATCAATTCGCAGTGGCGGGAGTTTTATCGCTTTGTCAGTTTTACCTACTAAGACAAGGTTGTTATTGCGATCAACGGTGACGGCATCTACCAATTCAAGTCCTTCGATAAGGTTTCCGGCTCCGCCCAGAGAAACGCCACCAACTGTGGATGGATATTTACTACCAGTACCCGCTGCCTCAGATAAGGAACCAACCATAGATAGGCCTTCGCGCACGTGCGAACCAAGGTGTGTTCCACGCTGCCAAGCCATCGCGGCACTAAAACCTACGCCCGCCCGAATGAGATTGTGAGTTACCTCTCTGGGTAGCCAAGTTGCGATTTGCGTTGAACTAGTTCCCATCCATCGGTTGAGCTTTGCAGGCATCTCCAAATAGTTCCAACCTCCGCCTTTCAATCCTTCCAGTCCGCGTACCCAAGAACTTTGCTTTGCCCACCAACTCGGTGAATTGGGTAGAAACAGATGATCGAAATCGCCTATCTTCCGTATTGCGGCCATCTCTTCTCGCATGAATTTGCTAGCTTCACGACGTATAGTGGCATGCTTACGAGGATCGAAAATAATTCTTCCGACCCTCTTGATAACTTCCTCCGCGGAGGCACTACTGCGAAGCATATTGAAGCTCACACTGGTTTGCATGACGCTCTTAGCTAGAGGGCCAAGTGTCAAAACTGTCAGAGTATCGCCGGCGCTCTTCGATGTCCAAAGAGACGCGAATCCGGCAGGAACTGCATAACGCCAATCGTCTGTTTTCGCCCAACGGTCTGCCCAGTATAGAGAACCCTCATCGCCAAACCGAGTACCGAAAAACCTACCCTTCCAAAGGGTGTCTGCGAAATCGTTCCAACGTTCACCCTGAGACATATTTCGCCACCTTGAAAGCCACTCGATGTGGTCATCTAGCCAAGAGCTTTCTGGATTGTCTGGCGCCTCCCCATCTAAGTCAATGAGAGTGGTCGGATTATTCGAGCAATAGGCATAGAGCGATGACTCGTTCGGATATCCACTGGGTATAGCTTTCCCAGGGTCTGGCTGAAGCCAGCGTCCAATCACTGGACTGTAGGCACGGGAGCCTGTTAAATACACCTTTGCCTCCTCATCCCAAAATAAGCCAGCTAATCGGGGCACAAGGCCGGCAGAAATCACATGGTTCATATCATCGCCATATGGTTCGAAATCTCTGCGCCGCGTGACCCTTCCGTGTATGTCAGTCGTCAGACGCACAGACCCAAGGCGGTCGTGCAGCATCACTTCCGCTTCGCCATTGGAAATTAGCAATAACGGGGTTGTACCCTCCCAAATAACCAGCGTCCGTCGGCCATCTTCTTTCGAAATTACCAGAGGCCCCCAAATGGGCGCGAGTACGTCTCTAATAAAGCTAGCTGAACCCTCAACCGAACGCCGTTCGATCATGCTGCCGTCTCCGTCATATCGATATATGACTTTGCCATCAAGAGCATCCGCTAATTGCCCGCCCTGATTATGCCGATACTTGAGGTTCGACCCGCCAGTTGTTACAGCGGTGAGGTTCCCGGCGGCATCATGCTCCACAGGCATGCCATTTACAGTGGCAACTCGTCCAGCCCAATCATACGAATATATCTGTGTCGATTTACCGCTTGATTCTGACTTTAGACGATTGCCAGCTAAGTCGTATTCGTAGAATTGCAGCCCAGACGGCCCACTCGCCATGACTAATTGGCCAACGCTATCGTAATTATACGATTTGACGTTTTCGGTGGCACCGGAGCGTTCCCTTATGGATTCAATTTGACCGTCCACGCGATAGCTGTATGCAAACTGCGCGAGAATGACATTCTGCGTATCGGCATGAGTAATCATCTGCAGGCGACCATTGGGTCCGTATTCCCAGATGGTTTTGAACTGGTTCGGAAGTGTGCGAACAATTTGGCCTTGGCCCGTCAGATACTCGTAGCGTATCTCGCCAACGGGTGTCTTCATCGACTCGAGGCGCCCGAGAAAGTCGTAGACGTATTCAACCCGGTAGAAATCCCCCACCTGCAGACGGGTAACCCGGTTCATCCAATCGTATTCGTAGGATACGGCCGGGGTACCCGCACGCTGAACACGTGTGACGCGAGAGCGCTCGTCGTAGCCATACGACACCGTACCTGCACCGTCCGTCATTTGTGTCAGGCGGCCCGCCTCGTCGAACTCACGGGTAACTGTTGGACCTTCGTCCTGGCTTCTGATGATCTTGCGCGGGCGTTTAGCACTGTCCAGCTCGTAGTGCATCCGCGTGTCGCGCCCCGCAGGATCCGTAATCTTGATCAAGCGGTTGTTGTCATCGTAGCTGTACTGCCAATCGAGGTTATCCGGATTGGCACGGACAAGACCAAATGCGACCAGCACTAAGGCGAGCACACCAATGGTCGCCAGTGAGGCCGCAACGGTGACGCGGGAAATTTGCGGCCAGGAACTGCGGCGTTCTTTCGGGATAGACATGGCGCCCCCAAGACATGAACTATTCGTTACCTATGACCGGCAGCATAGACACGCTTGCGCTCTGGTTCAACGACCGGTAGTTTCCGATTCAGAGATCCCCGCAACCACAACGCCACCTACGTGCCGTTGGCGGGCGGCTCTTGTCCTGTTGGACGCGCATCTCCGGAATATCCAGACACTGCCATGGCGCCGGGCCAACATCAGCCATATTGGTCATGTTGCGGCGCGGCGCTCCTAATCCCTACTTTGCACTCGTATTTCCTCAAGAGCGACATGGCCGCCATGCCTCGACACGCGACAGCACTCCTCCGGCAAAGCCAAGCTTTCTGCCTGCACCGATGCAGTTCTGGAAAGGTCGATCAGTAGAACCAACAACTCATCGGTGAGTGACGTGGGCTTGCATACCTCACGCGAAATTCCAGGATTCGGCCAGAAAATTTCGACGCGCCCGACACCGTTCATGCGTGTGTGCTCGCTACTTTGAGGAAACCCTGTCGATCTCAGCGGACCGGTCCTGGGCCCGCGCGAGTTCCTTGCGACTCAGAGAAGCAGTAATTCGCTCACGCAGTTTTTCTGACTTTTCCCTTTCATCACCATGGGAGCGTGCGGCGGCAAGATTGGCCCAGGCGTAGGCCTCGATCAAGTCGCGGTCGACCCCCTGTCCCTTGACGTACATCCCCGCAATTGCCCGCATCGACTCGGGCTGACCAACGGCAGCAGCTTTCCGGTAGTAGTCCATCGCCAACCGATAATTCAGTGGAGTGCCACGGCCAGTTTCGTACATGAAAGCAAGATTTTGGAGCGCAACCGGATGCCCTTTCCCTGCCGCGCGCGTGAACCACTGGACTGCCAGGACTTCGGATTTCTCGACGCCTTCTCCAGCAGCGTACTTGAGCCCCAGATCGTTCATGGCGTCAGCGTCACCCCGTTCGGCACGGCATGTCATATCGCATTCGGCTGTGTTCAGCCGAGGAGTGGTGGTTTGCCTGGCTGCGGCTGGCGCTGCCGTTGGCATCTTGGTCAATGTGCCGGTCTGGCCCCCTTGGTAGGGAAGCACTTCCACAACGGATTCCGCCGTGCCCTCGCAGGCCAGATAAAGCCCTAACAGCAGTCGTTCGGGAACCAACTGGACGGATCCTGTCGCACGAACGACAAAGCGACCCGGCGCGGTCAAGCGCAACGAGATCTCGGTGGGGAACTGGCTTTTCCGGTCCTTGGCATAACGCAGCGTTTCGACCCGTAGTTGCTCCTTTTGCTGGAGTGATTCAACTTCGACCGTGATGCCACACTGTGAGATTGGCTCGTCATCACCGTGGATGACGAGCCGCACTTCGGCTTGCCCGTCAGATCCCAGAGTGACCTGTGGCGGCGAGACATCTATTCCGCGTATCGTCGGCATGGCGCCGACTTTATCCGCCCCCAACAACAAGAGCAGCAGCGCGACCGCCGCACCAGGAATACGATAGGTGTGCCGTAACATGCTTGTCATCTATCTTTCAGGCGAACGCGCGCCGGTCTCTGCTTCGCTGCGGATTCTTGCAGCAGGTGTCTTCGCCCCAGCGCTTGGCTTCAGACCCGTTGGCTCCACTTCGATTGTGCCCCCGGTTGGCGCTGATGGGGGAGTTCGGCGATCGGCTGTGGCAACGGCGGTGTGCTTCGCAGGCGCCCGTACGGGAGAAGCCACAGTTACAGCCGCGGTCTGCCCACAACCCAGGTCTGCTTCCGGCCGCCCTATTGCGGCATTCAGGGGAACGATTTCGACCGCAGTCGCGCCGTTTGATAGTAAACGTGTCCTCCAGAATGTTGCGAGGCGCTGTTGCGCGGGTGCGGGGCGCTCGCACGCGCCAGTCTGCACGATACGCACGGCCACGTCTCGAAGCGAATCACCGCCTTCCGGGCCCCGCGATGCATGTCCTCCAGAACCAAGCCCGGCGTCTGCGGGCAAGGACAAGCCCGGTGTGCTGTGTGCAAGGTCGGAAACCAATATGAGGACGCGCTGCGGAATAGCCGGGCCGAAGTCATCTCGTCTGGACACCGAGTAGACCGCGTCGAGAATGGGGCGAGTGCTACGCCGCTGAGCGGTCGCCAAAGACGCGATATCGCTGCGTACGTGTTGCAGGGTGTCGGCGGGTATGCCGGAAACGCCACCTTGGTCTGCGCCAGTCTGAACCTGGTCGTTGTTGTCGCGTCCGAGGATTCGTGCAACTGACACAGCGCTCCCGCTGGGGTCGATGCGCAGGACGGAAAAGATACCGGAATCGGGTCGTTGCACGATGAGTTGCGCTGTCAGTCGTTGCACTCCTTCCAACTCGGTCCCTGCCAGTCGCGAGGTTCCATCGATCAACAGTACCGTATGGCGCCTCGGCACAGCACTCCCGGTATTTTCTCGCATGCTTGAAGCAACGGCTGCCGCCCCGGCATTTGCACCCGATGCCGCCTTCGCACCGGAGGCTGGACCAGCCCCGGCATTGCTGGAGGTGTCCAATGGACTTATGGGAGAACCTGCCCTTTTCGCAATGAGGTCGGCTTGGGGACTGGAACCCGCGTTCGACATTGTCCGGTATCCGAAAAACGTGCCGACAAGGATAACTGCCCCTACTGCCAACCCTACCAGCGTCTTGGCAGGTCCACGGTACCCGAACGGTTTCCCGCAAACCGCACACGTGTCGCTCGCGGTAAGCACTCTTCGATTTCGCTGCCGACACAGGAAGTAGTTACACTGCTGTGGGCGTGGTTCCGCCGCCAGCGCAGACGTTCCAACGCCGTTAGGGACGACTGGCATGAATGTTGATCCGAATCTTCGCGCCCGCGTACTCGGCGATGCTCGCCCCGAGGATCTTTTGAACGCCACTTAGCAGTTCTTCGAGGTTCAACGTTCTTGTGAGGTCGCCCCTTGTGCATGGCCCTGAATCGTCCCTCCCCCGGCCCCCTTGCTCACACTCGCAAGAAAATCTGCCTCCCACTCGCACCAGATCCGGGCCTGGGCACAGGTCGCTGCGCGCCGTCCACCCCTCGACAGCCCGGGACACATCCCGGGAATCTGCAACGAATTTCGCGTCTATCTCGTAATGAGCCTCTCGGTTTTCCATCGGTAACGCCAGGTAGTATCCCGAGCCGGCACGCCAGAACAGGGGCTCCGCCAACTCGGACGCGCGCCGGTCAGCAGGCGGGCCCTTGGAGTCTTCCCTGATCGCGGTCATCTCTGATTCAGCACGGGACCACTGGGGGGCGAACGTGAATGACGCGCCCGGTCCACTCGGGATCCCAAGCCGCAACTCGAAGCGCCCGCTGACGTTGCTGCAAGATGGAGATGGCGAAAACGTGATGTCCACAGTGCCAGCACCCTCTCCGGCCGCCGTCTTCACGCAGTTGTCAGCGGGTCCACCAGGTCTCGATCCGGACGCAAGGCGAAGCACTTTAAGGTTATCGCGCACTATCTCCTTCTCGCGCACCATTTCCACTTTCGAGAGTTTGACGCCGAGCGCTTTTTCGTCGCCTTGCACGGGTGAAAACACGCGCATGAATGGCGGCCCACCGCGTACCGACGTCGTCGCTTGGGCGGCCTCCCAAAGCTTGCTGACGACACTCGTGTGCGAGGGTCCTTTTGACCACCAGAAGACGTAGAAGGGACGCGAGAATCGCACCAAATCAAAGCTGCCTTGCGCCGTTGTCCCTGCCTCAGTCTCCCGGTAATACCGGCCGTTGAAATCGCTGCGTATCCCGATCACCCCGGAAGCCGCGTCCGCTACGGAACGTCTGGGCTTCTGAAAATCGGAGATCCAACGGGAGTACGAGTTCGCCAGCGATCTTCTCTCGTTATCCGTCAGTATCGCATCCGTGATTAGCAGCACCGTCTCGGCGCTCATGATCCGCTCGTCGTTGAGAACTCTGCTGAGGTCCGTATATCGCCCTTTGAAGGGGCACTTGTCGACACGTAAGTACTCGCGGAGCGAGCCCCGTCCAGTTCTGGCTGCAGCATCGGTCCTGCTCTCCATAGCATGCTCGAAAACCCTGCTGTTCTGGTGGGAAAACAGCGTCGTGGTGAGCGCATCCAAGAGTGCGGTATAGGCCGTACGGCCACTTTGCTGCTCGGCCTCGTTTTGCCAGTAGCCGCACATGCTGACGGATGCATCCAGAACGACGGACACGTCTGCCCGAACCCCCGTCGTGAGGAGCATTGTGAGCAAACCGAAAAGTATCCGTCCGACTAAGTGCATCGCACCCTCCCTTTTTCTTGCAATACCCACCCCCGCCCGTCGTACCTTGCCGCGGCGGGCAGCAAAATCTCGGCCACTTGGCCCGACCCGCCGACGACTTCAAACCAAGCGCGCTGATGCAGATATTGCGATCCGTTCCTGGGCAGGACTCGACCAACTCTACTCCGCTCACCCTCGAAAACCACGGCCGTCAGCCAAAAACCTTCATTATCCGTGATCACGTCAACCCTCAGTGTGCCTTGGAATGGGCGAATGACGTTCGATAGATTGCCAATGTCCGGCATCTTACTGAGGTCGTTGTACCACTTTAAGTCGATACTGGGGCGCGTCGGCCTAGGTCTGGGGGCGAAAACGTCAGCCGCTGAACCCGAGTCGGCATTAAGCTCCCCGACACCAATCTCACCAGACCTCGAGATTGCTTCTTCAGGCTGCTGGAATTGCATTTCCGCCAAGTTAACCGTGTTTCGTGGCTTTCTGAAATGGCCAGATGCATCTTCTCTGTATCCAATATCATTCGCGATGCTGTAAAGCAACTCGCGGTCCGTCGGGCTAAACACTAGCTGCGGCACAACTTGCTCAACATCCTCGGCCGGCGCTTCCGGCTGGCGCATCTGCCTGACAAGGTGAGGCCAAATGAACCATATCAAAGGTACAAGAAAGAGAAGCACCAACAGGAAAATCCCAAGCGTCACCGCCATCTTCGCATCCATCCAGCGAAAACTAAAAAACCGCGCAGAGCGATTTGGAGCCTCGTCGCGAACGATGGCTTCCTGGTTAGGTGAGTGATCTGCACCTCGAAGCACGGAGCCAAAGGGTGGTTCTCGGCGCTCCGTTCCGGATCTCTCTTCGTCGTTAGCTGCAATGCGCAGATCTCGAATGTCTTCGCGCGGGCGGCTGTGGGAAGCGCCGACTTCACGTACTGGATTCTTGCTTGGGGTCGACACGTCCGGTGACGATTCGGCCTTAACCCCTTCAGCGGCCCCGAGTGGCGGTCTACCTTGTTCATCGGCGCCTCTTCCTCCGGTGGACGCCAAGGCGAGCACCGTAAAGGCGGACAGCGCGCACGTGACCAACAATAAAGTCTTGCGGTTCATCTCGATCAGTTAATAGTCAATGGTCACTTCAAAGATTGTACGTATTTCAACCAGACGTCCTCAAGGAACACCGCAAATGGACTCCAACGAATAATCGGAGAATCTTGCATGGTTCTTCTATTACTGATTGCCCTCTCAACCAAAGTGGTCGCGCTAGCATCGCTGATACCTGTTGTCGTCCTGCACCACGCCTCGAGTTTTTCGTGCATTTCTAGCGGCAGCCCCAGGTCCATAATCTTGATCACTCGATCGTTCCCTGCCGTCGCTCTTTTTACCCATTCGGATTGTGCCAACGTTTTCTCAGTCTGCTGGCCATCAGTTGCCGTGTGAAGGTATTTGAGTGAAAATCCGGCAAGCCAATGATTGTGCGTGGGCCTTTGCGCTGCCTGTGCCGCGAGATACGCGCCTTTGACCAACTGGCACTTGGCATCGAATGAACCCCTCCCCTGTTGTGCCCCACCTGGTTGCGCCCACACGACGCTTATCGGAAGATTTCCGTTTCCCTGGAGATCAAGATGCCGCTTGAACGAATCTTCGAGTCGGTCATCTTCATCCGCAACAAGTTTCCATAGATTCCACCCGTTCCCAATGAGAATGACATCAATCGCGGAGCCTTCGGCGTCTTCGCCAATGAGTTCAGCATAAGGCGCAAGAAGCCGCTTCGCGAACTCCTGCAGGCCCATGAAGAAAAGCCGTACGGTGTTCTTCGCGACATCGCTCGTCCTCAACGACTGCGCAATTTGCTCGAACGAAGCGGGAAAGCGAAGCCCGGCCTTGATCCTGGAAAGCGACCACATTTCCGCCGAACCTGCGCCCGGGCGGATGTGCGGTACCAACATGTCCAACAGATCATGGCCGCCATAGCATATGCTCTCGAATAGGACGGGACCTTGATCCCGCGACCCGTCCCAAACTCTTCCCACCGCCCATTGGTGAGCCGAGGTTTGCGCGTCACGCAGGCGCGGCAAAATGGCGATGTCCAGGGTTCCGCCACCCAAGTCCAGTACGGCTACTGGCCCAGCCCTATGCGCAACCGGCAGAGCCGCAACAGCCGCCTCTGATTCGCTTAGGAGCCAAGTTTGGCCATCGTTCCTCCCCGCAAATTCGATTCCCGTGAGATACCTTAAGCCGTTCTCATTGTCGAAAATTATGCGATCAATCAGATTCTCGTAATTCTCTTGCTTTGCCTTGGGCCAAGCTAGGGGATACGTGCAGCGAACTCGGCGGATCGAAGTCACGTTTGCGCTGTCTGAGAGGACGCTTAGTGCCATCGCAAGAAACTGTCTGATGTACTCCTCGGCGAACTGAAATGAGCGAATGTCCCCGAGAGGTTTGCGGTCGCCATTAGTCTTGACGCACCGACCATGTTGCTTGAAGTCGGACACCAATGGGTGGTTTGACGCGTCCGACAAAAACCTCATCGGCACGGAAACAGTCTCCTTAACCGTTGGCGGTACCGTGCTTACACTACTCTCAAACGATTCTAGCCAGTAAAGCTCCGTTGGCAGAATTGGCCCCAGATTCGTTGTATTCGCGACCGTTGCGGCTGCAGCGGGTAAAAACTCGCCATATTCCAATAGCAATGTCTTCACACCGGCCTTGCTGTCACCTCCGAGGTCGAGCACGAACGCACTTGGGAAATCGAAACTCAAAACAAGCTGTTTACCGACTGCTCCTTGATTGTCAACGAGACCCGCGAAAAAAGCCGAATGCGATGTTCCAAAGTCGAACGCCAGGTCAGCCTCCACGCCCGCACGTTTAAGCGGAACACCAACGCCGTCAAGATTGATGCGGACAAGCCCAGAAATCAACTTGCTCTCCCCCTCTCTCTCCGCCTCTACTCGAACAGAAACCTCGAGCCAGTTTGGCACCCCATGCAATTCAGCGCGAACGCTTGGAGAGGCATTCGTCTGGACACCCAAGTCTTCACACAGGACTTCCCCATTGCAGTCCAGAACGGCGAGCCTGGTTGCGCCCCGGATCTTCTCAGCTGATGTCTGAAAGTAGCGGTCCGGACTGGGCGGCACCTCAAACGCAGCTCCAAGATAGTAGAAGTTCCACCCGGAGATAAGCCGACCCGGCCATACGGCGACCGCCAGATAGCTCTCTTGAACGACTCTATAGGGGAATTCGGCGTATGTTTCCCCGTAGCGGTAGAAGCGAATCCTCCACGATGACATACCGTTCTGAAGGTTCACCCCGTTTTTCATCATCTGCTGGGTCGCACCAGCGCGCCATCTCCTGACCTCGGCAACAAGGTCATCCCCTTTAACTACATTGCTTTGTAACCGATCGCACGCCTCAACCTGTTTGACTTTACTTGCCAGGACTGGCCAATCTGGCAACTTCAACGCCGCTCTGCCGAGATCACACCACGCGACCAACGTACTCGGGCAGCAATCGCGCAACAATTCTTCGCGCGTCTTCTCGAGTCGTTTGATAGGCCGCGTCACGACGAGCCCGTTTCCGAGCATTTTGTAGTAGCAATCCGGTGTGGCGGAAAGTGGCAACAAAGGCGCAGCGTTCGCATTCGGCCACCTTCCTATGTATCTTCGCAGATTGGCATTCACGCGGTCCACGATCCGACTCACACACGATTGCCATGCCACCGGAGTGGTGCCGGCATCGCGAAGTTCGTCTGCTAAGTAGGCTACGAAGGCGAGTGCACCGCTGTAACCGATCTCACATGCGGAAGTCTGAGCAGCAAAATCTCGTTCAGAGGGCAACCAGAACCCCTCGAGCTCGGGGTTGGGTGTGGAGTGTGTCCACCAATCTCCCCGCAGCTGGTCCGGCGCCTCGAACCATAGGCACTCAGGATGGTTGGCCGCGATAACGCGCTCCCCCAGCAGCGCAACTGTAAATTTTCGACTGCCCAAGTCATTCGCGGCGCGCGGCCACGTCTCGCGCTGCAGGGTTTCCTCCAAAACTCGCGCAAGACCAGGACTGTCTCCGTCGATCATAGAGAAAGTAAATGACTTGACCGACAGCGTTTTCCTGAAGATACCCCACAGGATCGACTCCAGCCTACGATCAGCACTACATGCAATACCCTCAGGATTACCCACGTCCGGAGCAAGCTGCCGCCATGCACACAGGTGTGCGGGAGCCCAAGGGCTTGGGATTCCATGATGTCGATTACTATAAGCCGACAGAGAGAAAGGGTGAGCAGCATCGAGGGCTGCCGCTGCTCCGTCCGCAGATCCAGCGGCAGCGCCCTGGCCGCGAGTCAACGTGCTCACATCCAAACGTTGGATATAGTCACTCGCTGCCTGAGTAGGAGCGACCCTCACTCCCTCGGGGAGCAGGAATACTTTGGTTCCGCCATTATTCCCCGGCGCTTCTTCCGCCTTTCGATTGCCTGCCGTAGAAATCCAGGTTGGTTGATTCGCAACAACGTGAGCATATAGCCATCGAGTAATGATATCGGCGGCGGCCCGATAGGGGTCGGTGTTGCCACCCTCTACCTTTGCACTCATCGTCGTACTTACATTGCGCTTCCGGATCTCGTCCCCGTCAAGAGGAGTCAATGCATCGCACATGTTCTGGTACAGAAAGCTGTCCAGGTTCCTTGTCGCCCCAATGAAAAATGGTGCGTTGTCGCGCGGCGATGGCGCGAGACAACGTTCATCGAAATCAAAGTCGACTTTCGTAGATCCGGCCTTAACGGAGTGCAGCCATTCGAGGTCTTCTGCGACGTGACCTAGGCGAGTTTTGACTGCCATTGCGATCGAGGTTAGAACAGCACCTGGAAGACGGCGGCCTGCCTCGATCGGTTCCTTCGCGCATATCCATCTGGCCGTAGTCGTTATGACGTAAGGAGGAACGGGAGCGAGCGCCCAACCTCTTGGAGAATAGCCGCGATCGAGCCAACTCTTAACCTCATCGGCAAGCAAGCGCAGCGCCTGGAGAGCTGTCACCCACTCCTTTAGCGAGTAGTTGCCGACTCCATCGGGGGAGTGGAACGTGATCAGACTATTCGGCTGCTGCTCTCCCGCAGGCGCTGATGAAATGCCGAGATGCTTGTTCTCCCCAAAAGAAGAAACAACAATCCCAAAATGTCCCTTCTCAGGTTCAGACCCCTCCATCAGGAATCGCTGCACTAAAGATGCCAGAAGGAGATTGAATACATGCTTGTGCTCGGGTTGGTGGGTGTTGCCTTTATCAGGCCGGGGTTCGGCCTGCGGCAACCCAGCGTACAGTGCCGACGCGGCCGCCAACCCATCGGCGTCTTCATCGATGAATTTGAAAAGTTCGCCGTAGGCTCGCAGCCCTGCCGCTGCGTTTGCCTTGACTGTTGCTTTGTCGGCACGGACGCCCGAAGCGCCTCCAGCGCTATTGGCGGCGAGTTCGAACCACGGAAGGACAACAACTGCTCGTACACGAGCATCTCTTCTTAGTCGGACTTTGCTGTAGACCCAGTGCGTGAATGCAGGCACGCCGCCGGATCCTGTTCCGCCAAAATTCGAGCCTACGATGACTACCCGGTCGGCATCTGCGACGTGGTCGCCGAGGGAAATCAACTCGCGTGCTTTCGCCAATCCACTATCATGCGTGAGTATCCGATCCCAAATCGCCGTAGCGCCGACGTTCGGTCGGGCAAACATCCCTGCGTTGATCTGGAGATCCAGTTCTTCCCTCGAAAACAAGGCCTCAAGCGCCTGCTTCGTTTCCGAATTGGTGCATCCTTTAGCGATCAAAGCCCCGAAACTTTGTCCACCACGATATTCGTTGCCCAATTGCGGCCTGATCTGCACAAGCTTGGGTCTAGAGTCCTCGTGGATTCCGGAGGTGAGATCCTTGTAGACCTCCACGATCTTACCGTGCAGGCTCGATTCATTGTCTTGTGGTTCCGGGTCAACGTCGGCATCGACCACATAAATCTCGGGCAACTCGTCACCGGCGATCCCTGCGATACGCGCCATTCTCAGGTACGCGTGCAATACGTGCTGACCCGTACCCCCTACGGCGATGAAAACGTTGCGGCCCACAAGACCCCCCCGATCGTCTACTTGGTCCCTACCCCAATGCTGCTTGCCGAATGCGAAGCCTCACCCACACCAAATGGTACATGGCAAGCAGACATGCCAATACAATAAGCGCACCACCAGCATAGACGAAAGTCTGCAGACAGATATAGTTCCAGTATCCGAGCCCTCCATCACAGGGTGCGTACAGATCATCCCCAAAGTGCCTGTACCAAATCTCCCCGGCCCATCCGGAAAAGCGGTACCTCAAGCAGCCTCCAAGGACAGAAATTTCATCAACCTTGCCGTTGGCAAGGCCTGGATCAGTGCTGTCTCTGAACAAGGTAAGCAAGGCCTCTTGTGAGTGGTACTCATACTCAGCCATTGCATAGCCGGAGAAACCGCCAACAATCAGCCCGAGCAGCGTAGTCGTTGCCAACGGGAAGGTCAGGTTGTGGTGAGGATTCGTCCTTAGCCGCCGCAAGTGATAAAGGAAACCAAGCGCGCCAATTATCGTGATCGAGAGGAGATAAATTCGTTTAGGCAGCCCAAAGTCTCGCCCTGGGAACTGGTCCTCAAGCAGTTTTTTTACCTCTGCGGGGACCTGGTCCCGAGAAAATCCCCACTGCTCGATCGTGATTGTTCTTGTGGAGTGAGAGACCTGCCGACCCTGTGGTTGGGCTGCAGGTCCGGACTGCGCGCTGGCGACAGCCGACGAAGAGCACAAAACGAGGATGAACAACAGTGAGACAAAGGACTTCACCTTGACCCCTCCCATCGAAGCCATGACCGCCGCCGAGCCTTCTACGGTGCTCTATGTGCGCTCTACCTCATGACGATACGCTTTCTTGGATCCATCGGTCAACAAAAGATCGTAGCGCAACTGCATCCGGCAACTACGTGGCGACAACCCTTACCTACCGAGAGCGGGCAAGGGCGAGCGACTTGGTCTGAGGGTTACGCGGGAGCAGTCCCTAGCCCTGTCCTTTACCCATAAATCTGGCTACCCTGAGCGTCTCTGATTGAGACAAAAGCCCTCGCAAAGGGTTTGGAGTTGCGAATGGCCATGCCACATGAGTTGATGCCCTGGAGGCGGATCGTTGGCTCGGCCGAGGTAACCGCCGAGGCGAGCTACGAGACGCACCGCGTCACCTCAAGCGTCTGGGCGGAGGCGATCCTTTTTTTAGCGTAAGCCTCAAGCACCTGGATCTCGAGGTTGGAGAAGAGAAGGTCGGCGGGAAGCCCAGGACATTGCCTGCCGAGCAAGGTCATCAGCATGATTCGCCAGGCGATGACCAGGTTGATGGCGATGGCGCGTTGCAGACGTTCGGCGCTTCGGTGTGCCAAGGCCTCGATTCGTCAACCACTCTTCAGGACACGATGCCAGTCTTCGATGCGCCTGATCTCGCACGTGGTCAGCAGGAACCACTTAACGGGTTTGACATCGGCTGGGGGTGAGTTCTCCCGCAGATGTACCACCCACAGCGTGATCGGCGCTTTGTCCTGGCGCGGCGCGGGCGCGGGGAAGTCGATTTTCCGATAGCGCAAGACCACGTCGGCCGTGCGCTGCACGCGCTTCGCGCGAGCCTTCTGTTTGCTTTTCTTCGCGCGGGCGTTTTGCCGCGGGACCTGGAAGCGCAGTTGGCCTTGCACGGGACTTTGTCCGATGAAGTCGAAGAGACGCCGATCCTCGCTCGTGCAGCGGTTACCTTTTCAGCACACTAAACAACCCGAGTTGCTCGGCAATTTCGAGACACGGCGGCGGAACCGTTGTTTGCCCGGATCTGGATGCGGATCTCAGTTCTTGGGGATTAGGCGCGCCGTCCCTCTGGGGCTCGTGGTATCCGTGCTCCATCAGCCGAGACTCGGCGTCGTGGACAAACCGCGCGCGCTCAGCGGGCGAGGCCAGCGCAGCTATTTGTAGTGACTCGGCAAGGAACTGATCGGGGTGCTGAAGAAGCGACAAAGTGCGCCGTCCGAGAGCCGCCAATTGTTCATGCCCAACGGAAGCCTGCGTCACGTTATCGAGGAGGGAGCGACCCCGCTCGAAGCGTTCTTCTACCTCTTTGTCGGTGAAGCGCTGAGCAATTTGATCGTCGGAAAGAGCCAGGATCAAACCCGCAGCGCGTTGTACCTCGGGCTTCACTACACGTTCTTTGAAGATCGACCACACAAAAAGCTCGCAAGCGCCCACCAAGAAGTTTTCCTGGGCAGCATTGAGTTCTCCCTTGGCCAAGTCCAGACGTGTCGCGATGAGATTCCTCCGACGTCGTGCCCTTTCCGTCGACTCCACCGCATCCAGAAACTGCGTTTTAGTGGAGTCCTTCCGATCGCGATCGTAATCGATCAAGGGCTTCAGGCGCTCCTCGTTACCTGACCGCTGTCCGCTGAGGCGAAGAGACTTTTCGAGGTCTCTAACTCGGTTTTCTAGATTGGCCACTTTCCCTATCAGGCAATCAAACCCCAACGGCCCACTTAACTGAATTACGAAAACGGGGGGCCCAGAATAATGGAATGACTTAATCATTATTGGTGTTGTCATCCGGAAGAGAGTCACCGAGTCTGGTCCAGAATACTGAAGCGGCGCAATGAACCCGATGCGGTTGCGTGGAATCAACCTTGCGGCAAGCCCCGAGGTGCTTGTCACGATGCGCGACCTATTGGGAGCCACCACGTAGAGCCACGCGATGTTAGTTTCTTGGGTTTCTACGACGAGGTTCGCCAAGTCAATCTCTACCCGAAGTAGCGCTCGTGTGCTTCGCTCGACCTGAGCGAGATCCTGTCTTAGTCTGCGAGCCTCCTGTTCTGCCGCTACGCGCTCGCTATCGAGCGCGTCTATTTCCTCATAGTCACTCTCCCTTTCAACTGTCACGGCACTATGGTCATCGTCTGTTTGTATTCTCTCCTTGTAGAATTCTGTCCACTTAGCGCTTGCCAACCGAGCCGCTGTACGCTCCCCGTCTTGAACTAGCGCCAGAAAAGCCTTCGCCGAATCGGGTGGCTCCGCCTGAAGCCGCTTTGCCAATGATCCATCAACATACGGTAGAAGACGATCTACCACGGTGCCGAAGCGGTTCAACAGACTACGCAGTTCCTGGGCACTCGGAGCCAAGTCGCTAAGTCGCTTGCTCCCCGCAAGCCTCGCCTCTTCGGCCGGTGTCGGCAACCGGTTTCTCCGCCCCGTTCCGCAGTAGACCCACGTGTAGTCGTCCTCCCATCTTTCGGTTTTCGGAACGACCGGATGTGTTGACTCTGACACGGCGCCGTCAAGGAAGTCTGTCGCTCCTATCGTTCCCGGATAGAACTCCAAAACGAGAACTAGACACGCCGCTGCGATCACACGGCTGGTTTCAAAGTTGGGCAGTGCGTGGTCGACACCAGTGGCATTACCGGCCGGCGAGGGTCGTTCTCCACCGGCGAGCAGCGACGGATCGCTTATCCTTGTGACGACTCCCATCCAAACCTCCAATCGTAAACCAAATCTTCGAAGTCACCCGAGAAGTGCGTGACCCCGCGACTAACCCCATCAGGGTGTTGGTCGCTTGCTGCGAGCCTGGCGAGCTGTTCATGGTTCCGAACCTGCTGAGCCAGATCGGTTCCCTTCGCGGCCATCTGGGTGAGGCAAATGCTGACGCTGCAGCAGCTCTTAAAGCGGCTTCTTTAGTGCGCAAGCGAGCAATCACCACTGCGCAAAATGATACGCCACGTGCAGCAGAGCTTTTGGTCCAGCCGCGACGATCATCCGACCTTCGCTACCCGACGCGACGCCTGCTCCTGCCTTTGCCCGCGCTGCTGTTCCTCGATACCGCGCCCCTGCTGCCGTTCGAGCACGTCGTCGACCACCGACCGAACCTGCCGCGCAATCCCTTCCTGCCCGAGCACACTTCGGGTAGCCAGGTCATTGAAGTCGGTAAAGCCCTTGGGGTTCGCGGCCTGCTCGCCGGGCGCGAAGATCGGCAGCAGCAGCTTGCCGCCAACCGCCCGGGCGGCTTCTTCGGCCTTGCTGCGGCCGGGGTTCACGCCCTGGGTGGTCTCCAGGTGCTTGTCGTCGTCGCCGGCAATCACCATCGGCTTGTCCGGGTACTTCTCGTGCAGGGCTTTGGCGACGGGCACCAGGTTCCCCGAGTCGAAAGCAGCGACGGTCGCAAAACCCAGCGTCTGCGACAGGCTGCCGGCGGTGGCGTAGCCTTCGCCGATGACCAAGACCGGCGCCTTGGCCAGTGCGTCCAGGCCGCCGATGACATGGAAGCAGACCTCCTTGCGGCTGTTCTTGGCGAAACGCTTGCTGCCATCTTCCCGGATGTACTGCATCGTCCATTGCTTGCCGTCGACGTCGGTGGCCGGGATGTAGGTCTTCTGGCCTTCGCGGTCGGTGAAGACGCCAGGTTGTGGCTCGATGCCCTTGGCTTTCATGTACGCGGTCGGCTCGGTGACGGGCAGCAGCTTCGTCATCTGCCGGGCGACACGCTGTGCGGTCTGCTCGTGCAGCCGCTCCTGCTCGGCAGTGCGGGCCTGCAACTTCTCGGCAGCCTCGGCGAGCATCCGGGCTTTCTGCTCGGGGTCGAAGGAGTAGCCCTTCGACTTCCACTTCAGGTCGACGCCGGTTTTGTTGTTCTTGATGTAGCCGGCCGGGTGACCATCCAGGTGCCCGACATAAAAACCCGATCCGGCTTTCTCGCTGTGCTTCTCGCCTTCGACGCTGATGCGGTGCTTGTGGTCGTCCATGATCGGGTGCTCGCCGCTCACCACACAGCCGATCGAACGTAGCGCTTCGGCGAACTCGTCCCTCGGCGTCATCGCCGGACCTTGCTGGGCAGACACGGTCTCGGGCTGCCAGCGCTTGAGCTTGGCCAGGTCGGCTTTCGGCCCGGCATACCAGGACTTCGCGGCCTTGTCCCATACGGCGCCAGCCGCCTTGGCGGCGACGCGTTCGCCGTAGGGAACGGCGAGATACTGGCGCGGCGGGGTGGCTGGCGACTGCTTGGGCCGGACCCGGGGAGCAGCCGCCGGTGTCCATTGGGCGAAGGGGGCTGGATCCACGCCGGCCGGGACATACCAGGACTGTTCCTGACGATCCCAGCGCGCACCCAGCGCTTTCGCCTCGTCCTTCTGCGGATAGGGAACGTCGATCCAGATCTTGCTGGATTGGCTGGACTGGCTGGCCTGGTCTACCTGACCGGCCCGGGTAGTCTGCTGCTCGCGTTCGTGTTCCGCGATCTGCCGTTGCAGGTCCTTGTCGTTGAGGAGCGCGGCGACGTCGGCCGACTTGCGCGCTTCTCGGGCTGCGGCAATGTCCTCGTCGGTGCTGTTGGGGTCGCGGCGCACCCGTTCTTCCTCGATTCGCGCCAGCCGGGCCGCTTGCTCGTGCGGGTTGATCGGGTCGAGGCGGGGGTCGGCAACTGCCGCTTCGCCATCGGTCGAGTTGAGCGCCGCGCTCGCGAGCACGGGGGTCTGCGTGAAGCTCATGGCCGCCTCCTGATTCTCTGTGTTGTCGTGGTTCTCTGCGCTACCCTGATTCTGTGCGCTGTCCTGGGTCTGTGCCTGCTGGCTGGTCTGTTCTTGAACCTGCTGCTGTTTGAGAGCCAGCACGTAGCCGTGATCTTCTCGCGTCGGCCGCGGCCCGGAAAATCTCCAGCGGATCGTCCCGCAGGACATTGATCCACGTGCCGACGTAGGCCGCGTGCTGGCCGGGGTCGTGACCGATTCCGAGTTCGTCACCCAGGATCATGCTGGCGATTTCGGCCCGCAGCTCCTCCTTCGCGTAACCCTCACTGCCGAAAGGATGCGCCAGGTCGCGGCCCAGGCGCGATGGGTGACCGGTCCAGTGCCCGAGTTCGTGCAGTGCGATCGCGTAATAGTTGTCGGCGCTGGGAAACTGGCCCTTGTCGGGCAGGTGGATGCTGTCGGTCCGCAAGCGGTAGAAGGCACGGTTCTGCCCCCCGTGTTGGATCACGGCGCCGGACGCCAGCAGGATGGCTTCGGCGCGCTCGACGGCGTCCCAGGTCTGTTCCCTGCGTTGCATCGGCGGCAGGCCGTCGATCTGCTCGGCGTTGAAGACGGTGGCGAAGAATACCCGCGGCCGCTCCAGCCGCACTTCCGCTTTGACCGGCCTGCCCTGGGCATCGAGGACGGGCTTGCCGCTCTCGTCGGTCCGGGTCTGCTCCTCGCTGAACTTCCAGTACTGGATGGCCGTGCCGTGCTCGCCCTTGCGCACCTGCGCGCCGGCAGCGGCGGCCTGCCTGTAGGTCAGCCAGCGTTGATCGACACGGCCCTGGCTCATCAACTGGATGGCGTTGATGCCGCGATAGCGCTTGCCGGTAGTCGGGTTGATCGGGATCAGGGAAGCCGCCTCGCCCGCTTCCCACGGCCGCTGCCATGGCGCGGTGCCCTGCCGCAGTTGCTCGATCAGCTTCTCGGCCACCTGTTCGTGAAATGCTTTCTTGGTGTCGGCCATCGTCCTCACCTCCTCGCCTTGGTGGTGGCCGTGGCGACCGGCGCGGTGATATCCACCAGGTCGATGTCGCTCTCGGCGGCGTCCTGCTCGCTCAAGGCGTCCTCGATGAAGGCGCCGGCCTGTTCGGCCTCGTCGGGGTCGAACTCGGCCTGATAGCCGGGCGTCATCGCGTCGAGCAGCTTCTCGCGCAGCGCCCCGGCGGCGTTGGCTCGATCGTCGGCCTTCTCGATGAAGGTCACGTCGTTCTTGGGAAGGGGGTCTCGGTCATTCATCGCCTTTCTCCTTGCGGTTGCTGTCAGTGGGGTTGCCAACTCCTTACCAGGTCAAAACTAAGCGGATCACGCCCTTGATCTGCGAACGGTGGATCGGGCCGAAGTAGCGGCCATCGAAGGACGTGCCGCTGACGTCCGACATCAGCAGCAGTTCGGAACCACCCAGCGTGAAGCGCTCGGCCGGAAAACGCGGCAGGGGCCGACCGTTCCTGTCGGCCTGGATCGGGGCGCTGTGCGGCAGCAGTTCGCCATTCACTCGCACGCCTTCGTCGGTAATGGTCACGGCGTCGTCCTTGGCGGCCAGGACGCGCTTCATCAGGTAGCCGTAGCCGCCCGGGCAGAAGCCGGCGCCGAGGTAGCCCCTGGCCCTGGCCTCCTCGAAAACGCCGATGGGCGGTGGGCAGAACAACACGTAAGCGCCCTTCCCCACCGGCTCGCTGCTCAGCCAGTACAGGCCGACCGGAATGCTCCGGGTGCTGTTGATGCGGGCGCCGCTGGCATAGGCGAGCGCGCCCAGCGCCAGGATAGCGGCGCCGGCGATGGCGGTACCCACGGCAAGGCGTCGCAGCAGGCGGTTCATAGGGTGATGCCCTCCCCTGCCGGCACATCGTGAAGGTGGATCAGCTTGTCGCTGTCCTTTGGTGCCGGGATCGCGGCGCGGGCCTGGAATATCGGGTCCTTGAAGTAGAGCGGCTGCTTGCCGTAGATCGCGGGGTAGCCGGCGACGTACGACCATGTCGCCGGCCTGGTCGATGTCGCCACGGGCGTTCTTGATCGGGCCCGGTATGCGCAGGCACTCGTCGGGGTCGGCAGGGCGCGCTGGACCTCCTGGATGGTGCGCGACACCTGCCCCAGCAGGGCGCTCGCGCGCCGGCCGCTGGTGGTGATCTGTTCCTTGGCGACGGTGGTTTGTCCGGTGAGCTTGGAAAGGTGCTCGGCGGTCTCGACCCGGTTCGGCGGGTAGGCGTTCTGCACGTGGCAGTTCGAGGTGATGCTTTCGTCGTGGCCGTAGCCGGCTTCGCGGCTCTTGAGCTGGTTGATATCCTGGCAGACCAGGTAGCACTTGATCCCGTAGCCGGCGACGAAGGCCAGCGACTCCTGCAGGATTTCGAGTTTCCCGAGGCTGGGGAACTCGTCGATCATCATCAGGAGGCGATGGCGGTAGTGCGCGACTGGCCGGCCGTTCTCGAAGTGCAGCTTGTCGGCCAGGAGGTGCACGATCATGCTGACCATGACGCGCACCAGCGGCCGCAGACGGGTCTTGTCGTTCGGCTGCGTGAGGATGTACAGACTGACCGGCTGCTCGTGGTGCATCAGGTCCCGGATCCGATTCCGGACTTGCTGACGTTGCGCGACGACGGGATCGCGGTACACCGCCAGGTACGACTTGGCCGTGGACAGGACCGACCCGGCTTCTTCGTCGGGGCGATCCATCATGTCGCGGGCGGCCGATCCGACGGGCCGGATGGTTCTGGCCGTCAAGGTGGCCGTAGGTGCGCATCTCCATCCAGAGCTCAGCCACATCGCGGTCTGGATCGGCCAGCAGGGCATCGACCGCCGGCAAGGTGGCTGCCGTGCCCCTCGTTGGCGGCCTTGTAGAGCGCGTGCAGGATGACGCCGACCAGCAACGCCTGGCTGGTTTTCTTGCCAATGCGATTCCAGGCCGCGGCCGTCCGGTCGACGATCAGCGTGGCGAGGTTCTGCACGTCGCCAACCTCGTGTTCGGTGCCGATCCGGATTTCGTCGAGAGGGTTCCAGCAGACGCTGCCGCTGGCCGCGGCGGGCTCGAAGCGCAGCACCTGGTTCTTCGCGTGCTGCCTGCGCCAGCCGGCGGTCAAGGCCCAAAGCTCGCCTTTCAGGTCGGTGATGACGGCACTCTCGCCCCACGACAGGAGGGTCGGCACCACCAGGCCGACCCCCTTGCCGGAACGTGTCGGCGCGTAGCACAGGACATGCTCCGGGCCGTTGTGGCGCAGGTAGTGTGAGTGACCCCGCCGGTCCAGCCAGGCGCCGACATAGACGCCGGCACTGGCCGCCGGCCGGGCGCCGGTGAGCGCCTGCCACAACGTTCGCGGCCGGGGCAGCAGGCCAGACGCCTGGATGTCCTTCAGGTTTGCCCAGCGGGCCGAACCGTGCAGGTAAGGATTCAACCGGGACGAGTTGGCCAGGACCATCCGGCTAACCGCCAGGCCGAGCAGGCCCAGGGAGGTGACGATCATACCGACGCTGCCGGCGCGCATGATCGCGTCCGGGTACTGCCCGTACCACTGGCCAGCCCATTGCAGGACGACCACGGCACATACAGGTGCTCGAAGTGACGGCCCAGTGCCGCCTGGTAGCCGAAATCGTGCGCGAAGAACTGCGTGGCGGACTGCAGGCCGGCCGCCAGGGAAACCACGACCAACGCCGGGATAAGCTTGCCGGCCTTCGGCACCGATCCTCGCACCTGGGGTCCGACGGCGTTGTTGAACTGGTCTTTCATCGGCTCCTTCCTGGCATCCTGATCGAGCCCTGGGTGACGGTGACCGGATCACCCAGGGCAAGGCGCTGCATCCGTCTGGCGGTCGCTTCGTCAATCGGCAGCACCATGACTTCCTCGCCGCGTTTCAGCAGGGCCAGCGAGTGGCCATCGATCTGACGGCTGCCGGCGTAGATCGCCGCGCCCGAGTCATTCTCATTATACCGCCTGTGTTTCGGTATATCGGAATATTTAAGGCGTTTTTCTTCGCGTTCGGCAATGTACGAATCGACTGCTGCCAGCGCGGACGGTACTGGGGCTGTTCGGCTCTTTCGGCCACGCCGCTAGTCCCGGCCGAGGCAAGGCTCCGTCGCAAGCCGTCATCTGGTTGGGCTCCTGGGTGCTCCAGGTGATCAGGAACATGACCCGGCAATAGCACTTCACTTCCGCTGGCGATGCGAACCAGACCGAGTTGGGACAGACTTCGCAGACGGTTCTGAGCTTCGGGCGGCGGCTGGCGTCCAACCCGGCCAACGTCGGGCTTGCGGGTAGATCGGGTGGCTGCGGCGCTGCTGGCGCGGCGGCCGGCGCCGGTGGGGTGGGTTGCGTTTGGTCCAGAGCGGCTAGTGCGGCCTCGATCTGCTCGTCCTCGGTCAGTGCGTGCGCTTGCGTCATGGCGGTTCTCCTTCGCGGTGATTTCGTTCAAAAGGGTCTGGCGGCGTTGCTCCAGGGCAGCGTCGTCAAAGGTGACGGGCAGGTTCGCGGTCGCCGCGGCATGGGCGATGCTTTCCTTGAACTCGGCGCTGCCGTTGACCGTGATGCGGTTGCCGTAGCGCGCCATGGCCATGCGCAAGGCGGCTTCCAGACCGCTTTGCGTGGCGCCTCGGGAGACCTGCAGCTTGTCGCCATCGTCCCGGATGGCGGATGCGCCGACGCGGTAGATGACGGTGCCCTTCTTGGTGACGCCGTCCTGCTGCGCTTCGACGCCCTGCCCGCTCTGCTGGCCGCCGTTGCCGGCAATGGTGTTCCCCTGCAGGCCGAGGGCGGCCTCGCGGGCGCGCAGGGCCGCCAGCGCCTCGCTGTCGCCTTCGGTGGCCTTGCGGCGCAGCCAGTCGGCCCAGGCCTGGCGCCGGTACTTGTCGTGGATGGTTTGCCGTTCTTTGCGGTATTGCTGGTGGATCTGGTTGA
>JADJMH010000035.1 GCA_016709675.1 Candidatus Accumulibacter proximus | reverse complement strand
ATCCGCGGTGGTATCGGGTGCGCGAGATAATGTGCTGACAGAGAAAAGCCGATAACGCTTCCAGCGCTGATGAATCAGCACCATTAGCAGGGAACTGTGGTCGATCCCCGAGATGCCGGCCACCGCGCACCATTACCGGTTAACGCAGATACAGGCCGCCATCTTCGACCGCGCCACGATGTCTGGCATCGCCATCCTTTGTCGCCTGACGTACTGCTTTTCCTGCACCTGCCGCAAGGACTGGATCTGGTCGCGATAGACGGCCGCCTGCTCGAAAGCGAGTTTCCCTGCCGCCTGATCCATGGCGGCGGTCAGGCTGCCAATCACGTCCCGTTGCCGGCCCTGGAGAAACATGATCGCCATCTCGACATCCAGCGCATAGCGTGCTGGCTCGATGAGTCCAACGCAGGGTCCCGAGCAGCGCCTGATCTGGTGTAGCAGACACGGCCGCGAACGGTTGTTGAATACCGAGCTCGCAGGTCCGCGATGAAACATCTTCTGCAGCAGATGGATGTTTGCGCACCGCCACTGATGATGGAAACGGACCGAAGTAGTCGGCCCGCCGGTCGGTGGCGCCCCGGAAGAAAGCCAGCCGCGGGTAGCTGTCGTGGGTCAGACGATAGATGGGTAGGACTTGTCATCGCGGAAGAGGATGTTGTAGCGCGGAGACAGGCTCTTGATGAGGTTGTTTTCAAGCAGCAGCGCCTCGGCTTCGAGCGTCACCGTCAAACCCGGTCGCTGTGATCTGTGCCACCATCAGCGCGATGTGGCGGCTCGGGTGGCTTTCCCGAAAGCATGAGGCGAGCCGTTTCCTGAGGTTCTTGGCTTGCCGACGTAGAGCACCTGATCGTCGCCATTGAGCATGCGATAAGACCCCGGGGCAATCCCCGGTCAGGGTGGCAAGCAGGATTTTGCGTCGAAAGGTTCGCTCAAGGGTTCTCTCATCAGCGTTCGCGCAGCCGTCGGCCGAGTAGGATATTGACTTCGATCTTATCACGCCCACCTACACTGTCCGTGTCAGCCACTGTCCCCCCGACCCGACTGGGATGTCTTCTGCAAGGTCATCGACAAACTCGGCGATAGGTCCGCTGGCGGATCGCCCGGCAACTGGCGACCGAGCACGGGTTGCGCGTGCGCCTGTGGGTCGACGACCTCGATCGCTTCAGGCTGCTTTTGCCCGCAACTGATCCTACGCCGCCGATCCAGCGCCTGCAGGGAGTCGAGATTCGCCAATGGGGTCGCCGTTTCCGCTGGTAACTCCGGCGCGGGTCGTGCTGGAAACCTTTGCCTGCCGAATTCCGGATGCCTTCGTCGAGCAGATGGCGCACCTGACGCCACCCCGGGTGGATCAATCTGGACTACCTGAGCGCCGAGGGGTGGGTTGCCCGCTTTCATGAGCAGGCTTCGCCGCACCCCTACCTGCCGCTCACCAAGTATTTCTTCTTCCCGGGCTTCGCGACCGATACCGGTGGTCTGCTGCGCGAGCAGGATTTGCGCGATCGTCGGGCAGCGTTTCTTGCCAGCGCCGATCTGCAGTGCGACTGGTGGCGCCAGATCGGCCTGGCGCGGCCGCTCCCCGGCACGCTGCTGATCTCCTTGTTCGCCTATGAGAACCCGGCCATCAGTGACCTGCTGCACGCCTGGGAGGTCTCCGAGCGGCCCGTCTGTTGTCTGGTGCCCTGGCCATGCCGGCTGCCGGCAATCGAGGCCTTTGACGGGCAACCGCTCAAGGTGGGCGACGTCGTCCGCCGCGGGGCGCTGGAGATCCGCCTGTTGCCATTCGTCGAACAAAGCCGCTATGACCGGATGCTATGGCTTTGCGATCTCAACTTCGTTCGCGGCGAGGATTCCTTCGTCCGCGCTCAATGGGCGGCGCGGCCACTGGTCTGGCAGATTTACCCGCAAGCGGACTTCGCGCACGTGGTCAAGCTCGACGCCTTCCTGGATCTTTATTGCGCTGCGCTGCCGCCGACGGCAGGCTGCCTGCTGCGGCAGTTCTGGCAGGCGTGGAATGCCGGCAGGGTCGAAAGGGCGCTTGGGACAAGGCTGGCCGCCGGGCTGCCGGGGCTGCACGAACACGCGATGCGCTGGGATGAGGAGCTCGCGCTGCAGGATGATCTGCTCAGCCGGCTGCTTGGCTTCAGCGCTTCCAAGCTATAATCTCCCACTTATCGCAATCCGTTTTCTCGAAAGCCACATGAAAACCGCACAAGAGCTTCGCCCAGGAAACGTCTTCATGGTCGGCCACAACCCGATGGTGGTTCTGAAGTCCGAATACGTCAAATCCGGACGTAACGCTTCGGTGGTCCGGATGAAGATGAAGAATCTTCTGACCGACTCGCCTGGCGAGGCGGTCTATCGTGCCGACGACAAGTTCGACGTCATTCAGCTCGAGCGCAAGGAAGTCAGCTACTCCTACTTCGCCGATCCCCTCTATGTCTTCATGGACGCCGACTATAACCCGCACGAAATTGAAGCGGACTGTATGGGTGACGCGCTCAACTACCTTGAAGACGGCATGCCCTGCCAGGCGATCTTCTACAACGGCAAGGCGATCTCGATCGAGTTGCCGACCAGCGTCGTGCGCGAGGTGGTCCACACCGAGCCTGCCGTCAAGGGCGACACCTCTGGCAAGGTCATGAAACCGGCCCGCATGGCCACCGGTTTCGAGCTGCCTGTCCCGGCCTTCATCGAAATGGGCGACCGGATCGAGATCGATACCCGCAGCAACGAATACCGCTGTCGCGTCCGCTAGTTGAACGGCAGCCGCCTGCGTCTGCATCATTCAGCCGCCGTTGCCTGTCTGGTTTTAGCCGATCGGGGCCTGACTGCAGATCTCGGGTTCTGAGGTCGGCTTGTCGCAGTATTCAGCGGGGACGAACCGGCTCGGCTCCCATCGGCTGGCGAAGTGGCTCAGGCGAGCAGGCGGGTAGCTGCTGCCACGCCATCCAGGTAGTTCGCGTCCTGTTGCAAACACGTCCAGTCGAGAGGCGGGGCGGAAAGTGAGAGATGCTCGACCCGCTTGGCGCGCGCCGGATCCAGTGACGGCTGCCAGTTGGCGAGCAGTTCACCGACCGCATCCGGTGAGTTGCACACCAGCAGCAGGTCGCACCCCGCTTCCCATGCTGCCGTACAGCGCTCGACGATGCCGCCGGCGACACTCGCACCGGCCATCGACAGATCGTCGCTGAAGATGACGCCGTCGAAGCCCAGTTCGTCGCGCAGCAGGCGTATCCAGATCGGAGAGAAGCCGGCCGGTCGGTGGTCCACCTGCCGATAGATGACGTGCGCCGGCATGACGGCGTCGTCGATGTCTGGCGCCAGTTCGTCGAGTCGGCGCTCGTCCACCGGCAGGTCGACGCGAGTCGGCTTCGACCCAGCCGTGGCCCGGGAAATGCTTGCCGCAGGCGGCCATGCCGGCACGGCGCAGACCGTCGATGAAGGCGCCGGCCAGTTCGACTACCGCGGCGGGATCGCGGTGAAAAGAGCGGTCGCCGATGACGCTGCTGCGTCCCCAGTCGAGATCGAGCACCGGCGTAAACGACAGATCAACGCCGCAGGCGCGCAGTTCGGCGGCCAGGACGTAACCGATCCGGCGCGCGGCAAGCAGTGCCACCACCGGTTGCTGGTCCCACAATTCGCCGAGGCGACGCATTGCCGGCAGGCGCGTGAAACCCGTCCGGCAGCGCTGGACCCGACCCCCCTCGTGGTCGATGGCAATCGGCAGAGCGGGAGAGCGCAGCGCATGCACTTCGGCCGTCAGATCCGCGAGTTGCTGCGGCGACTCGAAGTTGCGCGCGAAAAGGATCAGACCACCGACCAGCGGGTGGCACAAGCGTTCGCGTTCGAGATCGGACAGTTGCGAGCCCCGCCAGGTCGATCATCAGCGGGCCGAGGGGGAGCTTCCGGCGAATGTTCATGTCTGTTCCAGGATGACGAAGGCGACTGCAAAGTCGTGCTCGTCGCTGATCGAGAGGTGGGCGACGAGCCGGCGTTGGGCAAGATGGGTGGCGAGTGCGGCCTGCGTACTCGAACAACGGCCGGCCGAGGGAATCGTGCTTGATACCGATGTTCGGCAGGGTGGCTGGTGCGACGAGACCAATGCCAATCGCCTTGCCCAACGCTTCCTTGGCAGCGAAACGCTTGGCGAGAAAGCGTGCCGGGTCGCGCACGCCGACAAACTCGGCGCATTCCCTCGGCGACAGAATTCTTGCCAGCGCGCGCTGGCCATGCCGTTCGTAGAGGCCGCCGAGGCGTGCAACAGCCACAATATCGGTTCCGATACCGGCAAGAATGGCCGTGCAGGCCGTGCCAGCGACTGCGCCCTGAGGCCCGGCGGGTGCCTCGCGCAGCAGGCGCTTCATTTCGCGCACGGATTCGCGCAAGCCGACAAAGATCGCCCGGCTGATGATCGCATGGCCGATGTGCAGTTCCCGGATGCCCGTCAGTTGCGCGACCGGCTGTACGTTGAAGTAGTTGAGCGCGTGGCCGGCATTGAAACGCATGCCGAGTTGACGCATCAGCTTGCCGGCAAGGCGGACACTCTCGAGTTCGGCTACCACCGCCCGACTTTCGGCATCCCGTCCCTGGGTATAGAAGGCATGGGCATAGGGACCGGTATGGATTTCGCATACGCGCGCGCCAATGCGTGCGGCGGCTTCCACCTGCGCCGGGTCCGCATCGATGAACACGCTGGTGACAATGCCCGCGTCGCTGAGGCGGGCCACCGACTGGCGAAGCCTGGCTTCCTGGGCCACGATGTCGAGCCCCCCTTCGGTCGTCACCTCGTGGCGGCCTTCGGGCACCAGCATGGCCATCTGCGGCTTGATACGGCAGGCTATGGCTATCATCTCGTCGGTGGCCGCCATTTCGAGATTGAGCTTGATCTGCGCCAGGTCGCGCAGCCTTTCAACGTCGCCATCCTGGATATGCCGCCGGTCCTCGCGCAGGTGGATGGTGATGCCATCGGCACCGCCGAGGTGCGCTTCGACTGCGGCCCAGACCGGATCCGGCTCGTAGGTGCAGCGCGCCTGGCGGATCGTCGCGACATGGTCAATATTGACGCCAAGTTCGATCATAGTTCCTGTAGCTCCCTGAAAATCCTGCGGCTGGCGAGGGTCTTGCCGGCGGTGTAGTGGCCGATCAGCGTCCGCATCAGTTGCTTGGCCTCCGCCAGCGAGCGCGGATCGGAAAAATCCTCGCGTGCCAGGTCGATCAGCGTCCTGCCGCTGACCGAGAGAGTCGAGCTGCCGGGTGCCGGCAGTCGCACTGGCCCGCGTTCGATCTCGTAAGCGTAGTGCGCGTCGAGGTCAACGGCGGTGCCGGTGGCGTCGGTTTCCAGCGTCAGGCCGTAGCCGAGCTCCTGCAGCAGCGCGCGCTCGAAGCAACGCAGATCAGACTCCCGCGCACCCGCGGCAAAGCGGTGCAGAGTATCCGCATAGACCGAGAAAAGCCGCGAGTGGGCATCCTCGCGCGGCAGCAGGTGCATCAGCAGCTCGTTGAGGTAGTAGCCGCAGAACAAGGGATTTCCCGGTCAGCAGCGGCTGCCCCCCTGCCACTCTGCCTTGAGCAGCGTCTGCACCTCACCGCGGCCTGCCCAGCCGAGTTCGAGCGGCTGAAAGGCCAGCAAGACGCCGCGCAGGACCGAGCGTGGACGCCGGGCGCCGTGTGCCAGCAGGGCGACGCGACCATGGTCGCGGGAGAAGACATCGACAATCAGGCTGGTCTCGCTGTAGGGGTAGGCGTGCAGAACGAAAGCCGGTTGACCGTCGACCTTGTGCCGCTGATTCACTGCCCGACTCGTTCGCCAGCCATCAGCGAGTCCACGCTCTAATCGTAGCCAAGCGTCTTGAGCATGCGCTCATCGTCGGCCCAGCCTGACTTGACCTTGACAAAGACTTCGAGAAAAACCGCACCGTCGAACATCCGCTCCATGTCCTGCCTGGCCTCGGAGGCAATTCGTTTGACCATCTCTCCACCCTTGCCGATGATGATCGACTTGTGTCCCTCGCGGTCGACGAGGATCGCGGCGCTGATGCGCCGCAAGGCACCGTCGACGACGAATTTCTCGATCTCGACGGCGGCGCCATGGGGCAACTCGTCGCCGATCAGGCGGAAAAGCTTTTCCCGAATGAATTCGGCGGCCAGGAACCGCTCGCTGCGGTCGGTGATCTCGTCCTCGGCAAACAGCAGTTCACTGATTCGGCAGGTGCTTGCGTGTCTCGGCGAGCAAGGCGTCGAGTTGCGCGCCGCGCATGGCGCTGACCGGCACGATCGCCGCAAAATCACCCTCGGCACCAAGTCGAGCGAGAAATGGCAGCAGTTGGGTCTTGTCCTTTACCTGGTCGATCTTGTTGACCACGATGATCACTGGAGAGTCGACAGGAACGAGTTGACGCACGGCCCGGTCGCGATCGTCAAAGCGGCCGGCCTCGACCACGAACAGGACGACATCCACCTCGGCCAGCGCCTGCCTGACGCCACGGTTCATCACCCGATTCAGGGCATTGCCATACCGGGTCTGAAAGCCTGGCGTATCAACAAAAACGTACTGGGCATCCGGCTTGGTGAGGATGCCCATGATGCGGTGCCGGGTGGTCTGCGCGCGTCGCGAGACAATGCTGACTTTCTCGCCGACCAGTTGGTTCAATAAGGTCGACTTGCCGACGTTCGGGCGTCCGACGATCGCTATCTGTCCGGAGCGGACTTCGCTCATTGTTTGTACAGGGTCGCCAGGGCGCGTTCAGCGGCCACCTGTTCGGCTGCGCGGCGGCTTCCCCCGCGGCCCTCGGTGTGGATCTTGAAGGCTTCGATCACACAGACGACTTTGAACTGCTGCGCATGCGCCTCGCCCTCGGTGGCGGCCAGCGTGTATTTTGGCAGGGCCAGTCGCATGCCCTGGAGATGCTCCTGCAAACGCGTCTTGGCGTCCTTGATCCCCTGTCCAGGGGTCATCTGGCTAAGCTCTTTGTCATACAATCGAACGATGATCTTGCCCGCCGCGTCAAAACCGGCGTCCAGCCACAGGGCACCGAACAGCGCTTCAAGAGCGTCGGCGAGGATCGACGGGCGTTGCTGGCCACCGCTTTTCTGCTCGCCCTCTCCAAGCCTGAGAAAGTCGCCCAGGCGAGCGCCAAAGCCTGCTGGTGCAGGCTATCCTGGCGCACCAGGTTGGCTCGCAATCGCGACAGGTCGCCTTCGGGAAGCATTGGGAAGCGATCGAACAGGCTGTGGGCGATGACTGCGTTCAGAATGGCGTCGCCGAGAAACTCGAGCCGCTCGTTGTGCGGAGAGGTGAAACTGCGATGAGTCAGCGCCAGTGCGCAGCAGCGCCTGATCTTGGAAGGTATAACCGAAAGCGCCTGCTCGAGGCGAGAAGCGGTCATTGGCCGTAGCCGCGCCCTGAGGACGAGCCGCGAAAGTCGATCAGGAGACTGACATTGCCCGCCAGCGGAATGCGCTTCTCGTAGGCAAAGGATATGATCACCTGATTGTCTTCCTTGAAAATATCCAGATCCGCTGGCCCGATGGTCTTGATATGCTCGACCTCGGCATATTTGCCAAAGCCTGCCGAAGTTCCGCCACCGTCTTGCCGCCGGACTCTGCGGCCACTGCCTTGACCGCCTGTCTGATCTTGTAGTAATCCATGACCTCGGGCAGGACCCTGATCACGAGAATGGCCACCAGGGTAATCACCACGCCCCAGACCAGCAGGGCCGAGAGCGCCAAACCACGTTGACGATTCATAAGCGCCGCTCCTTACTTGAATGAGCCAATCCTTGAGAAGTCACTGAAATTCAACCAGATGAAAAAAGCCTTCCCGACGATGTTCTGGTCCGGAACGAAACCCCAGAAGCGGCTGTCACGGCTGTTGTCGCGATTGTCGCCCATGACGAAGTAGTGGCCTGGTGGTACCGTACATATCACACCAGCGGCATTGTATGAACAAAGCTCGCGATTGGGGAATTGCGCTGGGCCCGGAATATAGGGTGGGGCATCGGCATCGTTGAGCGTCTGATACTCCGCCGCGTCGATCTTCTCGGTGAATTGGCGCGAATAGTACAGGCGCTCCGGGTGCAGGTAATCGTCGATGCGCCTGGTCGCGACCGGCTCGCCGTTGATCGTCAGCTTCTTGTTCTGGTAGGCGATGACGTCGCCTGGTACGCCGATCACCCGTTTGATGTAGTCGAGTGAGGGATCCTCCGGGTAACGAAAAACCATCACGTCGCCGCGCTGCGGGCTGTTGATGTCGATCACTTTCCAGTTGACCACCGGCAAGCGGATGCCATAGGTGTACTTGTTGACCAGATTCTTGAAGGGCTCGACGAGAAACGAACGGAGCATGAAAACGACCAGAATGACCGGGAAAAAACTGGCCCCGTATTCCACCCACCACGGGTCCTTGGCGCCGGCCGGACGACGCTGGCGCAGGACAAGGGCGTCTGCCGCCCAGATCGCGCCGCTGACCAGCAGCAGGATCAACAGGATCAATGCAAAATTCACTGGCTCGCTCTCCTTTACTTGCCGACACGCAACACAGCAAGGAAAGCCTCCTGTGGAATCTCGACCGACCCGACCTGTTTCATGCGTTTCTTGCCTGCCTTCTGCTTTTCGAGCAGCTTCTTCTTGCGCGTGATGTCGCCACCGTAACATTTGGCCAGTACGTCCTTGCGCATCGCCTTGACGTTTTCGCGGGCGATGATGTTGGCGCCGATCGCGGCCTGGATCGCGACATCGTACATCTGGCGCGGGATCAGTTCGCGCATCTTGGCAGCCAGTTCGCGTCCGCGATAGACCGAGTTGGCGCGATGCAGGATGACCGAAAGGGCATCGACGCGCTCGCCGTTGATCAGCACGTCAAGCTTGACGACGTCGGCCGCGCGGTATTCCTTGAAGTCGTAATCGAGCGAAGCGTAGCCGCGCGAGACGGACTTCAGGCGGTCGAAGAAATCCATGACCACTTCGGCCATTGGCATCTCATACACGAGTTGCACCTGGCGACCGTGGTAGGTCATGTCGACCTGGTTACCGCGCTTTTGGTTGCAGAGCGTGATGACGTTGCCGAGATAATCCTGGGGAACGAAAATGGTGGTGGTGATGATCGGTTCGCGGATCTCCTCGATCTTCGACAGTTCCGGCAGCTTGGCCGGGTTTTCGACATTGACCAGGCTGCCGTCACGCAACAGGACTTCGTAGACTACGGTTGGCGCGGTGGTGATCAGGTCCTGATCGAACTCGCGTTCGAGACGTTCCTGGACGATCTCCATATGCAGCAGACCGAGAAAGCCGCAGCGGAAGCCGAAGCCGAGCGCCTGCGAAACCTCGGGCTCGTAACGCAGCGACGCATCGTTGAGCTTCAGTTTCTCGAGCGACTCGCGCAGGGAATCGTATTGGTTCGACTCGACCGGATAGAGACCGGCGAAGACCTGCGACTTGATTTCCTTGAACCCTGGCAAGGCCTCGCTTGCCGGCCGCTCCAGCAGGGTCAGGGTATCGCCAACCTTGGCCGCCTGCAGCTCCTTGATGCCCGGAGATCACGTAACCGACCTCGCCAGCGCGTAGGGCGTCCCGCGGCACCGCCTTGGGGGTGAACACGCCGACCTGTTCGCAGAGGTGCGTCGACCCCGAGGCCATCAGGCGAATCCGGTCCTTGGGGCGCAGCGTGCCGTCAAAGACCCGCACCAGCATGACCACGCCGACGTAGTTGTCGAACCAGGCGTCGACCAGCAAGGCCTTGAGCGGCGCATCGGGGTCACCCTGGGGTGGCCGGAATGCGCGTGATGATTGCTTCCAGGATGTCCTCGACGCCAAGGCCGGTTTTCGCCGAGGCGAGCACCGCCTCCGAGGCATCGATGCCGATCACATCCTCGATTTCCTGCCGGGCATTGTCCGGCGTCGCCGACGGCAGGTCCATCTTGTTCAGGACCGGCAGCACATCGACGCCCAGTTCAATCGCAGTGTAGCAGTTGGCAACGGTCTGAGCTTCCACCCCCTGCGAAGCATCGACGACCAGCAAGGCCCCCTCACAGGCCGAGAGCGAACGCGACACCTCATAGGAAAAATCGACGTGCCCGGGCGTATCGATCAGGTTCAGGTTATAGACGTCGCCGCTGCGCGCCCGGTATTGCAGGGCTGCGGTCTGCGCCTTGATGGTGATGCCGCGTTCGCGCTCGATATCCATCGAGTCCAGCACCTGCGCCTCCATCTCGCGATCGGACAGGCCGCCGCAGAGATGGATGATACGGTCGGCAAGCGTCGACTTGCCGTGATCGATATGCGCGATGATGGAAAAATTGCGGATGTGTTGCATGGACATGGTGTGGGCTCTGGCGCTAGCGAGCCGCCCCTGAAAAGAAGGGTGCCGGCAGGCACCCTTGGTCGAACTGCCGAAAGGCGCGGATTCTAGCGGATTTTGCTCAAATAATCACGGACTTTGCTGACCTCGAGGAAGTAGTGACAGAGTTCCCTGCCAGCGTGCAGCAGAACCGGCACCAGTTCATCGTAGCGGGCTTCCAGCGCTGGATCGGCGTCGAAGTCGAGCACTTCGAGGTCGACAGGAACTCAGCCAGCAGCGCCGCGAGCGCCTGCTCCATCTCCTGGCAGAGATGGCAGTAGTGACGCGAAACCAGCGTCAGCTTGGTCGTCCTCGCTCATTCCCCGTCTGTCGGGCAGACCTTGATGGTGACGAAGGTCTGCAGTTCGCCGCGCCGGACGAGCAGAGTCACGTTCGCCGACTTGTCGAACTGCGCGAGCAACTTGTTGAACTGTTCGGTCGTCCTGAGTTCGATGCTCTCGCCACGCGTAATCAGCGCCAGGATGACATCGCCTGGACGCAAATCGACACGACCCGTGCTGCCGCGAACATCCTCGATGAGCAAACCGCCATTGACCTTGAGTTCGCGCTTTTGCTCTGCGGAGAGCTCCGACACCACCAGTCCGAGGCGATTCGCAGTCCTTTCGGCCGGCTTCGCACCGCGTGAGCTTCGCGTCGCTACCTTCTCGTCGGCGATTTCCTCCGACCACCAGTGGCAGTTCCCTGGTTGCCCCTTTCCGCCAGACCTGAATCGTCACCTTGCTTCCCGGCCTGGTACTGCCGACGATGCGTGGCAAATCGCTGGAATTGACGATGGCCTTGCCTTCGAACTTCAGGATGACATCGCCGGGCTCGATGCCCGCCTTCTCTGCCGGGCCGCCTTTCTCCACCGCGTTGACCGCCGCTCCCTGGGCCTTGCTCAGACCAAAGGACTCAGCCAGTTCCTTGGTCACCTCCTGGATGACGATCCCGATTCGCCCCCGGCTGACCTTGCCGTTGGCGCGCAACTGCGCCTGCACTTCCATCGCCACATCGATCGGGATGGCAAAGGAAATCCCCATGAAACCACCTGAGCGGCTATATATCTGCGAGAGTTGATGCCGACCACCTCGCCCTTGAGGTTGAACAGGGCCCACCTGAATTGCCCGGATTGACCGCCACATCGGTCTGAATGAACGGGCACGTAGTTCTCCTGCGGCAAGGCGCGTCCCTTGGCGCTGACGATCCCCGCCGTCACGCTGTTGTCGAAGCCAAACGGCGAACCGATCGCGACCACCCATTCGCCGACCTTGAGGACCCCGGGATCGCCGAGACGAACAGTCGGCAGGCCCGTGGCTTCGATCTTGATCAGCGCCACATCGCTGCGCTTGTCAGCACCGATGACGCGGGCCTTCAGCTCACGCTTGTCGGTCAGACGAACGAGAATCTCGTCCGCCGAATCGACGACATGGGCATTGGTCAGGATGTAACCATCGGCACTGACCACGAAGCCGGAAGCCGAGAGGCGACCTCTCGAATTCGCGCGCCAGGCGCCAGACCCGGCATCCCCGCTGGCGGGGAATGAAGCGCCGGAAGAACTCGTACATCGGATCGTTTTCATCGAAAGGGAAAGGGCTGGGCACCCTACCATTGCTGCGGGCAGTCTGGGTGGTGCTGATATTGACCACCGCCGGTCCCTGTTTTTCGACGAGTTCGGTGAAATCGGGCAGCCCCCGGTTCTGAGCCTGCGCCAGCAAGGAAAATGTCGCCAAAAGGAAAGCCGCAAGCAACTGTTTCATGGCATCAAATGCCTCCTGATGTCTTTGAATGTCGGACCGGCAAAAACCAGACGAAACTGCGGACCAGGCGCGGAAAATCAAGGCCGGATCGATGGCTGCAGGCGAGGGTCGCGCCTGCTGCGCCGTTGCACGCGTCGCAAACCCAGCCAGCCGACGAACAGGCCGGCAATCGCGCCGGCGATCGCGCCGGCTTCGCCGGCGCAAGCCGAGCCCGTCAGCGCTCCGGCCAGCAGCATCAGCAGGGAAAAGCATAGGCATGTACGGCGCTGTGCCGAACCGAGCCGTGGACACGCCAACCTGCACGCGCGCCCGACCGCGCGATGGTCGGGATTCGGCACCCGGAAGGTGCGCGGTGTGCTGCAGAACAATTTGCCGTGGATGTTGCCGCCACAGCCGCCCGGTTCCCCGCAGCGACCGCAACCGGCTTCGTCCATGCGTATCGTCGCATGATCGCCGTCTACAGCAGTAATCGTTCCCGCCTCGGTCATCAACAGGGTACGCTCACGACATGTCCTTGCTCGCCGCCGCTATAAAGGTCCAGTTCGCCATCCATCCGTGCCGACAGTTGTTCAGTCATGGCTACCACCTGCGATCGGCAGAGGTGTCGAGTAGCGGCCGCAGCTTCTCGGCGACGGCCTCGCGCGCGCGGAAGATTCGCGAACGCACCGTGCCGATCGGACAACGCATCGCCTCAGCAATTTCCTCATAACTCAAACCTTCGATCTCACGCAGCACGATGGCGCTACGCAACTCCTCTGGCAGGGCAGCCATGGCCGCATTGATCGTTTCCCCGGTCTGCTTGGACTGCAGCAGGCTTTCCGGGGTGTTGATGTCGCGTAGGCGGCCGGCATCCTCAAAACCTTCGGCTTCTTCGGCGTCGAATTCGGTCGATGTCGGCGCGCGGCGTCCCTGGGCGACGAGATAGTTCTTGGCGGTGTTGATCGCAATCCGGTACAGCCAGGTATAGAACGCACTGTCACCACGAAACGCGGGCAGCGCCCGATAAGCCTTGATGAACGCTTCCTGCGCAACGTCCTCGACCTCGGACTGGTCGCGTATGAAGCGCGACAACAAACGTGCGACCTTGCGCTGGTATTTCGCTACCAGCAACTCGAACGCATGTTTATCGCCCGCCTGTGCGCGTTCGACCAGCAGGTGGTCAATTTCGCGTTCGCTCAT
>JADJMH010000034.1 GCA_016709675.1 Candidatus Accumulibacter proximus | reverse complement strand
TGGTGTCCGTTTTGTGTGCTTAACCCAAGGAGAAACTGCATGAAGATTCGTCCGTTGCATGATCGCGTGATCGTCAAACGTCTTGAAGAGGAGCGCAAGACCGCCTCCGGTATCGTCATCCCGGATACAGCCGCCGAGAAACCTGACCAAGGCGAAATTCGCGCCGTTGGCAATGGCAAAGTGCTTGAGGACGGAAGCGTCCGTGCCTTGGCCGTGAAGGTTGGCGACCGCGTCCTGTTTGGCAAGTACGCCGGCCAGACTGTCAAGGTTGAGGGAGAGGAACTGCTCGTCATGCGTGAGGAAGACATCATGGGCGTCATCGAGTCGTAGGCTCCTTGACTGCCTGTCACGCTATACCACCCAGTTTTCCGTTTTCGATTCAAACTATTAAAGAATTCTAGGAGTAATCTCTATGGCAGCTAAAGACGTCAAGTTTGGCGACACCGCGCGCGCTCGCATGGTCGAAGGCGTAAATATTCTTGCTGATGCGGTCAAGATCACCCTCGGCCCGAAGGGACGTAATGTTGTTCTCGAGCGCTCTTATGGTGCGCCAACGGTGACCAAGGATGGTGTTTCGGTCGCCAAGGAGATCGAACTGAAGGACAAGTTCGCGAATATGGGCGCTCAGATGCTCAAGGAAGTTGCTTCCAAAACCTCCGACATTGCCGGTGATGGTACGACTACCGCTACCGTTCTCGCCCAGTCGATAGTCCGTGAAGGCATGAAATACGTTGCCGCCGGCATGAACCCGATGGATCTCAAGCGGGGTATCGACAAGGCCGTGGTAGCGACGGTCGCAGAGCTGAAAAAGCTTTCCAAGCCATGTTCGACCAACAAGGAGATTGCCCAGGTAGGGTCGATCTCTGCCAACGCCGATGCTGATATCGGCGACATCATTGCCAAGGCAATGGACAAGGTCGGCAAGGAAGGCGTAATCACGGTCGAGGATGGAAAGTCCCTGAACAACGAGCTAGACGTCGTCGAGGGCATGCAGTTTGACCGCGGCTACCTCAGCCCCTATTTCATCAACAACAACGAGAAGCAGAATGCGATCCTCGAAAACCCGTACGTATTGATCTTCGACAAGAAGATCTCCAACATCCGCGATCTGCTGCCCGTTCTCGAGCAAGTCGCCAAGTCCGGCCGACCGTTGCTGATCGTCGCTGAAGATGTCGATGGTGAAGCGCTTGCCACCCTCGTGGTGAACAATATCCGCGGCATTCTCAAGACCTGCGCTGTGAAGGCCCCGGGCTTTGGCGATCGCCGCAAGGCAATGCTTGAAGACATTGCCATCCTGACCGGCGGACAGGTAATCGCCGAAGAAGTCGGCCTGACGCTGGAAAAGTCAACATTGACCGAACTCGGCCAAGCCAAGCGCATCGAAATCGGCAAGGAAAACACGACGATCATCGACGGTGCAGGCGTCGGTAGCAACATTGAAGCACGTGTCAAGCAGATCCGCGCGCAGATCGAGACTGCCACCAGCGACTACGACAAGGAGAAACTGCAGGAACGGGTTGCGAAGCTTGCCGGGGGGGTTGCCCTGATCAAGGTTGGCGCAGCCACTGAAGTCGAGATGAAGGAGAAGAAGGCACGCGTTGAGGACGCACTTCACGCGACCCGCGCCGCTGTTGAGGAAGGCATAGTGCCCGGTGGCGGAGTCGCTTTGCTGCGTGCCCGCCTGACCCTTTCCTCGCTGAAAGGCGACAACCCAGATCAGGAGGCAGGCATCAAGATCGTGCTGCGCGCAATGGAGCAGCCGCTACGCGAAATCGTAGCCAACGCCGGCGAAGAACCTTCCGTAGTCGTCAACGCCGTTCTGCAGGGCTCTGGTAATTTCGGCTACAACGCGGCAACTGGTGAATATGGTGATCTGGTGGACATGGGCGTTCTGGACCCGACCAAGGTCACACGCACCGCACTGCAGAACGCGGCGTCTATCGCCGGCTTGATGCTGACCACCGACTGTATGGTCGCCGAACTGGCCGAAGAAAAGCCGCCCATGGGTGGCGGCATGGGTGGCGGCATGGGCGGTATGGGGGGTATGGGCGGCATGGACATGTAATTGCCCACTGACGGAAGCAATTGGCCAAGAAAAACCCCGCTACGGCGGGGTTTTTCTTTAGCGGGAACTTCGACTACCGCTCGCTGCCTTCCAACGCCGACTTGTTGATGTCGATCTTGTATTGCTGGCGAAGTCCTGCCACGTAGCCAGCGAAATCCTCCTGACCAACGATGGCGCCATACTCACGCTGCAGTGCCTGGCGCCTGTTGTCATCAATCCTTTCTGGGTGGCTGACGGCCTCAATCTTGTAGAGCATGTAGTTGCCACCACCCACCTCGGCGCCGACATACACCGGCAGTTTATCCACGTCAGCCTTGAAGATCGCTTTCAGCGCAACCGGCGGTAGTTGGCGAACTGCCTGCCGCGAAACCTTCCCGACCGGAGCCCAGGCAATCTTGTTCTCGGCACCCTGCTGCAATGCACCGAGCGTGGTCTGCCCTGCCGCACGCGCCAACGCCGACTCCTCCTGTGCCTTCAGCACAGCCTCGATCTCTGGCTTCACAGTCTCGAAGGGCTTGACGACCGCCGGGCTGTGTTCAATTACCCGTGCCGCCAGCAGCGTGTTCGGCGCAATCTCGACCACTTCAGTATTGCGTTTGTTCTTTAGCGAGTCATCCGAGAATATCGCCGCCAGAACCTTTTGGTTGCCAAGTGGGCCCAATCCCTCGAGCGATTCCGGGGCAGGGTTCCGCGGCAACCAGCCCGATTGCCTGACCTTCAGCTTGAATTTTTCAGCGGCCGGCAGCAAGCTGTCGGACTGCTCGTAGACCATGTTGCTGAAGGCCTCAGCGGCTTCCGCAAACTGCCGTGAAGCAGCCTGGCGTCTCAGTTCATCTTCGATTTCTGAACGAACCTCGGCAAGCGAACGCTCCTTTCCTGGCTTGATACCCGTCAGCCGGATAATGTGATAGCCGAACTCCGACTGGACCAATGTGGAAAGTTCGTTCTCCCGCAGCTTGAAGACAGCATCTTCAAACGGCTTGACCATCATTCCGCGACCAAAAAAGCCCAGATCCCCCCCCTTCTCGGCCGAACCTGGGTCCTCCGAATACTGCCTGGCAAGTTCGGCAAACCGGGCCGGCGACTTCTGAGCTTCCTGCAGTACACCTTCCGCCTTGGCTCTTGCTTTTTCCTTGTCCGTATCGCCACGCGCCAGGATCAGGATGTGACTCGCGCGCCTCTCCTCAGCCTGTTGATAGCGGTCCTTATGGCTCTCATACCAGGCGGTCACTTCGGCAGCGCTGGGCGTGAGCTGTGCGGAGAGACCATCAAGAGACAGCACAAGGTAGTCGACCTTGACCTGTTCCGCGACTTCAAACCGCTTCGCGTTCTCTTCGTAGTACTTCTGGAGAGCCGGCAACTCCACCTTGACCTGGCCTGCAAACTGTTCCGGGCCGATCCGCCAGGCGGCAACCTGCCGCTCCTCAGCTTGTATGCGCAGCATTGTATCGGTGACGGTGCTGCCTGCGATGGCCGTCTCACCAATTGCGCCGACCACCTGCTGAAGCGTCAAGTCCTGACGCAGCTGAGCCTCGAACTGAGTCTGCGACAGGCCTTGCGACGCCAGGGCAGCCTGATAGCGGGCCATTGAGAACTGTCCGTTTTCCTGCAGTGCGGGAATCTTGCTGATGACGCCCCGCAGTAGATCATCGCTGGCGCCAAGCCCCTGCTTGGTTGCATCGAGCAGCAAGAGACGCTGATCTATCAGTGAATCCAGAACGGCAAGCTTCGCTGCCGGACTATTCATCAACTCAGGTGAAAAACTGGCCCCCAGCACTTGCCGCAAGCGATCCTGCTGAGCACGCCATGCCTGATCGAACTGCTGCATGGTGATCTTCGAGTCGCCAACACTTGCCAGATCAGCGCCTGCACCGGCATTGCGCACATACGAGTCAACACCCCAGAAAGCGAAGGGCAAGGTAATCAGGGCAAGAAATACCTGGACAACTCTCTTGTTATTCCGAACTGCGTCAAAAAACATGATATTGGCCCGCCAACAGGTACGTTGAAGCGAAAACAAAAAAAGGCGAACTTGCGTTCGCCTCTCGGCAGTGGCGGAGTGGACGGGGCTCGAACCCGCGACCCCCGGCGTGACAGGCCGGTATTCTAACCAACTGAACTACCACTCCGGAACGTACTCCAGAACTCCTCTTGCTCTTCCTGGTGGGTGCTGACGGGCTCGAACCGCCGACATCCAGCTTGTAAGGCTAGCGCTCTACCAACTGAGCTAAGCACCCCTCGTGTCACCAGAGCATAGGGCGCAGAGTCTACCTCATCTGTTGCGTCTTTGCCAGACTGACTCACCGCTAGCCAACTATCGACCGTCACACCCAATAACAGGTCCAGCTACACCTCCTTCTGACATGTGTCACCTGCTTCAATGAGTAATGACGGCTGGCACGCTCTCGACCGCGCTCGCCGTTACGGGAGGCGCTGCAGTCTCCGCCACGCAAACCGCTGCCGGCTTGCGCTCGAGCGCATGCTCGAGTACCTGGTCAATCCACCTGACCGGAATGATTTCGAGCTTGTTCTTGATATTGTCCGGTATCTCCGCCAAGTCCCTGACGTTCTCTTCCGGAATCAACACCCTTGCCAGACCACCGCGGACCGCCGCCAAGAGTTTCTCCTTCAGCCCGCCGATTGGCAAGACCTCGCCCCGCAGGGTAATCTCCCCGGTCATGGCTACATCACAGCATACGGGAATACCGGTAAGCACAGAAACCAGCGCCGTGCAAATCCCCACACCCGCTGACGGCCCGTCCTTGGGAATCGCCCCCTCGGGAAGGTGGATGTGGATATCACTCTTCTGATAGAAGTCGTGGTCGATCCCGAGCGATTGGGCACGCTTTCGCACCACCGACAGCGCGGCCTGCACGGACTCCTGCATCACCTCTCCAAGCTTACCCGTCGTCGTGGTCTTGCCCTTGCCCGGCAATACCACCGACTCGATCGTCAGCAATTCACCGCCGACTTCGGTCCATGCCAGACCGGTCACTTGACCAACCTGATTTTCTCGCTCGGCAACCCCGAAGTTGAAACGACGAACGCCAAGGAACTTGTCGAGATTGCGCGAACTGACTGCAACCTTCCCCTGACTCTTTCTCAGCAGCAGTGTCTTCACCACCTTGCGACAAATCTTCGAGATGTCTCGTTCAAGCGATCTCACACCTGCCTCACGGGTATAGTAGCGTACGATGTCGCGTAACGCGCTTTCGGCCACCGTCAATTCGGTAATCTTCAGGCCATTGCTTTTCATCTGTTTTGGCAGCAGGTAGCGCTGAGCGATGTTGACCTTTTCGTCCTCCGTATAGCCCGAGAGTCGGATCACCTCCATACGGTCGAGCAAGGGCGCGGGGATATTCAGCGTATTGGCCGTAGCCACAAACATGACCTCGGACAGGTCGTATTCGACTTCAACGTAGTGATCAACGAAGGTCGAGTTCTGCTCCGGGTCGAGCACTTCAAGTAGCGCCGAACTGGGATCGCCACGGAAGTCCTGGCCCATCTTGTCGACTTCGTCGAGCAAAAACAGGGGATTCCTCACTCCGATCTTGCTCATGTTTTGGAGAATCTTGCCCGGCATCGAGCCAATATAAGTACGCCGATGACCGCGTATCTCAGCCTCATCACGGACGCCACCTAAACTCATACGGACAAACTTCCTACCCGTGGCACGCGCTATCGACTGTCCCAACGACGTCTTTCCCACACCCGGAGGGCCAACGAGACACAGAATCGGCGCTTTCAGCCGTTCCACGCGCTGTTGCACGGCAAGATACTCGATGATACGTTCCTTGACCTTTTCCAGACCCCAGTGATCGGTGTCGAGAATCTTTCCAGCCGCGGCGAGGTCCTTGCTGATTCGCGTCCGTTTGCGCCAGGGGAGACCAATCAGGGTCTCAATGAAATTGCGCACGACCGTCGCTTCGGCCGACATCGGGGACATCAACCGCAGCTTTCGGAACTCCGCCTGCGCCTTGGCAAGCCCCTCCTTGCTCATCCCCGCCGTTTTGACCTTCTTGTCGAGTTCTTCAAGGTCAGCCCCTTCTTCACCTTCGCCGAGTTCTTTCTGGATGGCCTTGACCTGCTCGTTAAGGTAATACTCGCGCTGACTTTTCTCCATCTGGCGCTTGACGCGGCCACGAATACGCTTCTCGACCTGCAGGATGTCGATTTCCGCCTCGAGCTGAGCGAGCAGGCGCTCGATACGCGCCCGGACATCAAACATCTCGAGGATTTCCTGTTTCTGCTCGATCTTGAGTGGCAGATGCGCGGCGATCGTGTCGGCCAGTCGCCCCGCCTCTTCAATGCCCGAAATCGAAGTGAGGATCTCCGGTGGGATCTTTTTGTTGAGCTTCACGTACTGATCAAATTGCGCGATCACTGCACGGCGAAGGGCCTCGACCTCATGATTAACGCCGTCGTCAACGATCACCGAGCGCGAAGCCGCGAAAAACATCTCCTGGCGAGCATCAATTGCCTCCAGCCGAGCGCGTTGCGCGCCCTCGACCAGCACCTTGACGGTCCCGTCGGGCAGTTTGAGCATTTGAAGGATATTGGCGACACAGCCGACACTGTATAAATCCTCCGCTTCCGGCTCGTCTTTGACGGCTGACTTCTGGGCCACTAGCAGAATGCTCTTGCCCGCCTCCATGGCCACTTCGAGCGCCCTGATCGACTTGGGGCGCCCAACAAACAGTGGAATCACCATGTGGGGAAAAACCACCACATCGCGAAGAGGCAGGAGTGGCAGTTCGACTGGCGCGGCAGAAAACTTGGAGGTTGCAGACATCGATTGTGCCCCATAGGTAAAGGTTCAGGCCGGTAAATGGTGGCAAGAACCCGTATTTCAAGCCGCGCAGCTGGCGGCCAGCACATCAGTTGCCGCCAGAAACCTTTGGTTGATCCGCGTAGATCAGGAGCGGCTGCGCATCGCCAGTGATCACGCCCTCGTCAATGACGACCTCTGAGACATTCTCCATCCCGGGAAGTTCGTACATGGTGTCCAGCAACACCGCCTCGAGAATCGAACGTAGGCCGCGCGCACCGGTTTTCCGGTCAAGAGCCTTTCTGGCAATGGCCATCATCGCGGCCGGGCGGATCTCCAAAGCCACACCTTCCATCGCAAAAAGCTTCTGGTACTGCTTGACGAGAGCGTTCTTGGGTTCGACGAGGATTTCCACCAGCGCCGTAGCGGAGAGCTCCTCCAGCGTCGCAAGCACCGGCAAGCGTCCGATCAGCTCGGGAATCAGACCGAACTTGATCAGGTCCTCAGGTTCGACGCTGCGCAACACCTCGCCGATCGCCCTCTTGTTGTCTTTGCTCTTCACCTCGGCGCCAAAACCAATCCCGCCACGCTCCGAGCGGTCGCGAATTACTTTGTCGAGGCCGTCGAAGGCGCCGCCGCAAATGAAGAGAATGTTGGTGGTATCAACCTGCACGAAGTCCTGATTCGGGTGCTTTCGTCCACCCTGTGGTGGCACAGAAGCAACCGTGCCTTCGATCAGTTTGAGCAACGCCTGTTGGACACCCTCGCCTGAGACGTCCCGGGTAATCGATGGATTGTCTGACTTGCGTGAGATCTTGTCGATTTCGTCGATATAAACGATGCCTCGCTGGGCCTTGTCGGTATCGTAATCTGCTTTCTGCAACAATTTCTGGATGATATTCTCGACGTCTTCACCGACGTAGCCGGCTTCGGTCAGCGTCGTCGCATCGGCCATCACGAAGGGAACGTCGAGCATGCGGGCCAAGGTCTGCGCCAGCAGAGTCTTGCCCGAGCCGGTCGGACCGATGAGCAGGATATTGCTCTTGGCAAGTTCTATCTCACCGCTGGTCTTGCCGAAATGGCGCAACCGCTTGTAGTGGTTGTAAACGGCCACGGACAGGATCCGCTTGGCCTGGTCCTGGCCGATTACATACTGATCCAGAAGGCCAGAAATCTCCCTGGGTGTTGGCAACTCGCCCTTGACACCCTTGCCTCCCTGATCTCCAGCAATTTCATCTCGGACGATGTCGTTACATAGTTCGATGCATTCATCGCAGATGAATACCGACGGCCCGGCGATGAGCTTTTTCACTTCATGCTGGCTCTTGCCGCAGAAGGAGCAGTAGAGAAGTTTTTCCGCGCCACTTTTCTTTTCCGACATCTCTTCCAACCTCACTCTCTAGCCCGATGAAGACAGCCTGAAAGCACAATCAAACCGCTTCCCGATTGGCCAGCACCTTGTCGATCAGACCATATTCTGCCGCTTCCTGCGCCGAAAGGAAATTGTCGCGATCGGTATCGCGTTCAATTCGCTCAATCGCCTGGCCTGTGTGGTGAGCCATCAACTCGTTGAGTTTGGCGCGGAGAGAAAGAATTTCCTTGGCGTGTATCGCTATGTCCGACGCCTGCCCCTGGAAGCCGCCCATAGGCTGGTGGATCATCACACGCGAATTGGGCAACGCGAAACGCTTGCCGCGGGCACCTGCAGCCAGCAGGAACGCGCCCATCGAGCAGGCCTGGCCCATACACAAGGTCGACACCTCGGGCTTGATGAACTGCATGGTATCGTAAACCGAAAGACCCGCCGATACCGCCCCGCCCGGGGAATTGATGTAGAAATGGATGTCCTTGTCAGGATTCTCGGCTTCCAGAAAGAGCAACTGCGCCACCACCAGATTCGCCGTCACGTCGTTCACCGGACCCACCAGAAAAATGACGCGCTCCTTGAGCAGTCGCGAGTAAATGTCGTAGGCGCGCTCGCCACGACCGCTCTGCTCGATCACCATCGGGACCAGGCCAAGCGCCTGGGGGTCCCAGATGCTTCCGTGCTCAATGCCCATTTCGCTTCCTTTGCTGCGTGAATCCTGCATGTTCAGGACTGCTGTCCCATCAATTCAGCAAAGGCCACCAGCTTGTTCCTCACCTTCACCCTGGCCAGCACCCAGTCAACCACGTTTGCCTCGATCGCCGTAGCCTCGAAATCGGCAAGACGTTCAGCTTGCGCATAGTACCAACGCACGACCTCTTGCGGCTGGTCATAACTTTGCGCCGCTTCCTCGACCAGCGCCTTCACCTGCGCCGGCTTCGCCTGAAGTTCGTTGAGCTTGACGACTTCAGAGACAATCAAAGCCAAGCTGATCCGTCGTCTGGCCTGATCCGCAAACCACTCGGGCTGCATCGGCAAGTCCTTAACCTTCATGCCGCGTTGTTCCATGTCCTGGCGAGCCACCTGCATCAGCCGCTCAATTTCCTTGTGGATCAACGCACTCGGCACCTCGACAGGGTTAGCGGCAAGCAGCGCATCCATCACATTACCCGTAACTCTTGCCTGCAAACGCTTTTTCACTTCGCGCCGAAGGTTCTCCTCGATCTCGGCACGCATCTTGACGAGGTCGCCATCCGCGATTCCGAGTGTTCTTGCGAAATCCGCGTCAAGGGCAGGCAGCACCGGCTCGCCGACTTCCTTGACCGCGATGTCGAAGGTCACCGACTGACCCGCCAATTCCTTGGAGAAATACTCAGCCGGAAAGGTCATCTCGAAAGACTTGGCTTCGCCTGGACGCGTACCGATCACCGCGTTCTCGAAATCAGAAAGCATCTTGCCTTCACCAAGCACGAAACGGTAATCCTTGCCCTGGCCACCCGAAAATGGCTCGCCATCCTTCTTGCCAACAAAATCAATGCTCACGCGGTCAGCCGCGGCAGCCGGGCGATCGACTAGCTCGTAGCAAACGCGCTGCTTGCGCAGAATGTCCAGCGTACTGTCAATGTCCGTCGGACCCACTTCAAGTGCCGGTCGTTCGACTTCCACATCTGTCAGGTCGTTGAGAGTGATCTCGGGGTAGACCTCGAAGACGGCCGAGAACTCGATATGCGTCATGCTGTCGCTGCTTTTCGGCTCGATTCTCGGACTACCGGCGACACGCAATTGCTGCGATGTGACCGCCTCGCTCAACATCTTCCCCAGCGCTTCGCTGAGCGCATCATTGCGGGCCTGCTCGCCGTATTGCTGCCTGATGATCTGGGCCGGCACCTTGCCCGGGCGGAAGCCTGGCATCTTCATGTTCTTTCCGAGACGCTTCAGGCGCTGATCAATGTCCTTGTCGAGTTCGGCAATGGTTAGCGACAGGTCCACCCGGCGCTCAAGGGCGCTTCGGGCTGGTACCTCAGTGTTAGCGTTCGTTTCCATTAAGGATCCTTGTGATACGGGCTGAAAGGTGGCTGGAATCTGGCTCGGTTGAGAGCCGCCGGGCTAGCGGACGATGCTTTGCAGGCAGCCGGATAGACGATGCGGAGACCATCGCGTGCGGTTCAAGCAAGCTTTCGACACCAAGAGAGCTGACAATGCAACTGGTCCTCAAGAGCACTCGTGAAATACCCGCAGGCCGGGCAGAACGGCACCGCAAATCCCCTTCGGTTACCATAGCGCAGCTGCGTCGGCCCTGCAATACCGCCTCTCCGCGCACGGAAAGCGCACGATTCTACAGCAATATTTGACGACTCGAAACCCGTTTGTCTCACCGCACGGTAGACGCCGGGTGACACCACCCCAGCGGAGCGTCATCTGCATCCGGAATGTGGGGTGTCGCTCGGCCACTGATCCAAGCGGTTTCTGGAGTCCGCAGTCCCCAGTCCCCGACAGTGGATTGACAGGCGGGCAGACCGAACATGAAGTATTCGACCCCTGATGCTTGGCGACAGATCTTACGGATTCCTCCACAGAACTGAAATGTCGTATCGTGAGCTCCGTGCGGGTGCAACGCTTTCCGCCTGCAGCCGGATGTCGGACAATCGAATGTAAGGAAACGCTCCTTCTTTTCGACCAAGACGGAAGAATCAACCAGAGGAAGAACGAAAGATGCATGCCACCCTCCCCCTTCTCGACAGCACCACGTTCCCGGCTTTGACCCGGCGATCGGTGGAGACGATCCAGGTCAATCTCGGCTATCGCTGCAATCAGAGCTGCCTGCATTGCCACGTCAATGCAGGCCCGCAGCGGAAGGAAGAAATGACCAGCGAAACCATCGATGCGTTGCTCGACTTCATCGCCGCTAGCCCGGAAGTCAAGGTTCTCGACCTGACCGGTGGTGCGCCGGAGCTGAACCCGCACTTCCGCCGACTGGTTGTCGCAGGGCGCGAACGCGGGCTGCGAGTGATCGACCGCTGCAACCTGACTATCCTCAAAGAAGTCGGCCAGGAGGGCTTGGCTGGCTTCCTGGCGACACATCGCGTCGAGTTGGTCGCATCGCTGCCCTGTTATCTCGAAGAGAACGTCGACCGGCAGCGTGGCAAGGGCAGCTTCGAAGGCAGCATCCGGGGTCTGCAACGCTTGAATGCGCTTGGTTACGGGCGACCCGACAGCGGTCTGGTACTGAACCTGGTCTTCAACCCCCAGGGGCCGGTGCTGCCACCACCCCAGGAGCCGCTGGCGGCAGCCTATCGGGAACACCTCGGGCAAAGGTTCGGAATAGTGTTCAACCAGTTGTTTACGCTGACCAATATGCCGATCCAGCGATTCGGGTCGATGCTCGTCTCAAAGGGTCAGTTCAACAGCTACATGCGGCTGCTGCGCAACTCGCACCGTTCCGAGAATGTCGAGCACGTGATGTGCCGCAATCTCCTCTCGGTTGATTGGCAGGGTTACCTCTACGACTGTGACTTCAATCAGCAACTCGGCTTGCCACTCGGCCAGAGCCGTCGCCATCGCCTGCACATCACCGAAGTCAACGCGTTGACACTCCAACGATACCCTATTCGGGTGGCCGAACACTGCTACGGCTGTACGGCCGGACAGGGGTCGAGCTGTGGCGGCGCCCTTGGTGACGAGATGGCTCCGGCGCCAAGCTGTGGCGCCTGAATGCCTAATGGCAAATCAACGACCAACCGACCAGCCAGACGCCTGTCTGGCCGGCATCAGCAACACAGGAGGATTGGTGACGCATGGCGATCAAGCACCTAAACGGCATCCAAGCCTGCGTTTTCGACGCTTACGGCACACTTTTCGACTTCAATAGCGCCGCCCGCGCGGCCAGCAACCAACTTGGTGACGACTGGCCGCGCATCTCCGAGATCTGGCGCCAGAAGCAACTGCAGTACACCTGGCTACGCGGACTCGCGGGACGGCATGCGGATTTCTGGCAGGTAACCGGTGACGCCCTCGATTACGCGCTCGCCACGCTTCGAGTCAATCGGCCCGGCCTGCGCGCGCGCCTGCTGGACCTCTATTTGCATCTTGACTGCTACCCCGAGGTACCGGAGACCCTGATCCGGCTGCAAGCGGCCGGACTGAAACTGGCGATTCTCTCCAACGGCACACCGGCGATGCTCGCTGCGGTCGTTCGCCACAACGGTCTGAAGAGCCTGTTCGACGCAGTCCTTTCGGTCGAGGAAGTCGGCGTCTTCAAGCCGCACCCTGCCGTCTATGCCTTGGTCTCCGATCGTCTGCAGCTTTCCCCGACGGCAATTTGCTTCTTCTCATCGAACGCCTGGGATGCCTACTCGGCCAAGGCATCGGGCTTGCGCGTCCTGTGGTGCAACCGCTTTGCACAGGCGCCGGAGCGGATCCCCACAACGCCGGATGGGGAAATCGATGATTTGTCTGCATTGCCGTCGATACTCTTGCCTGCCACCACCCGTTAGCTCCACGGTTCTTCGTGATCGACACGCTTCCCTGGAAACCACGTTACTCCCTCGGCATGGCCAGCAGCCGATACCTGTCGCGTTGCTCGCAGGACGAATGATGCCTGACGATGATCAGCGAGAATGTGCACTCGTTCATGCTTCCTGCGACTTCTGCAAGTTCGCAGACGATCAGTCCGGCGATCGAACCGCACTGACCGTCTTACCCGACGCGGTCAGTGCCCACAACAGGAAAAAGCAGCCGACAACGATTGCGCCAATGCCCGCCTGGAGGAAAGTCGTCAACTGAAAGCCGCCCATATAGAAGTTCCCCTGCAGGCGTACCACGGCAGCAAAGACGCACAGGAGCATGCCGCCGATGCCGGCGGTGCGTCCCAAGAGCAGCAGAAGACCATTCATTCCAAAACCTCCCCTTTTCAGCAAGGAAAAACTGCCGCTTCACCAGCAGCAGCGCTGCAGCCTGGCCTCGGCATCGAATAGACACGGCGCCAAGCCCCGCGGGGTGACTTCCGCCCGGATTGTAAGCGAGAACGCTTCCGAGTCAAGCGCTGCTTGCGGCGGTCAGCTTCTGGCAGCGAGTCTGGGCCTCACTCGCTGCGCGGGTCCTTGCAAGCCTGGGCTGATCGGCCCGCCGCAAGAAGCCACAGTGGCAGGCGTGGCAGGAACGCCAAGCTGGCACACAGACTATTGCTGCCAATGCTCTACCTGTTACGATGCTTCCCTCAACTGCCACGCCATCACGACAGTCACCGGGAGCAGCCGATGAACCAGGACAATTTGCCAGACACCCGGCGCCCCGCGAGCCGCTTCCCGATCATTCGCCAGGTTCAGGCCAGAGCCATCCGCGGCTGGTTACGGGCCGGATGGCGTGACTGCCGCGCAGGAGGCTTGGCCAGCCTCTTTTATGGCGCGTGCTTTGCTGCCGCCGGCTGGCTGATGCAGGAGGTCTTTGCCCAGGCTTATGCGCTCTTCGCCGGACTCACGACAGGCTTTCTGCTGTTGGGCCCTTTCCTGGCACTCGGGCTCTACGACCTGAGTCGACGCATGGAACTCGACGAACCGCCGCAACTCCTGCCTACCCTTGCTGCCTGGCGGCCAAACCTGGCCAATGTCGGCCTCTTTGCCGCCCTGTTGGCAGTTGTCCTGCTCGTCTGGGCACGCGCATCAATCGTTGTTTTTGCGCTTTTTTTTGCTGGCGGGCTGCCCAGCTTTGCCGACGTGGTGCGCACGGTCCTGACCTTCGAGCAAGCCGATTTCGCGCTCGTCTATTTCGCTGTCGGTGGCTTTTTTGCGACCTTCGTCTTTGCCATCAGTGTCATCGCCCTGCCGCTGATGCTCGACCGCAAGACCGATGCGATCACGGCAGCGATAGCCAGCCTCGTCGCCTGTGGTCGCAACCCCGGCCCAATGCTGCTCTGGGCCGCCTGCATTGTGTTCCTCGTCGTCATTGGTTTCACGACTTTCTTCTTCGGTCTGATCATCACCATGCCTCTGGTCGGGCATGCAACCTGGCATGCCTACCGGGACCTTGTCGACCAGGACGACCACCGGCACGAAACGGACGCCCGCTGACTGCCGGCCAAACCCTACTCCGGCAGGCCATTCAGAAAGTACAGACTCTCCAGCCGTGCTCCCGGTTTGGCAAGAAAGCCAAACCAGCGGTCATGGATGCCGTAGATCTCGCGGCTTCGGCAGAGGCGGGCCAACTCGCGATTCACCACCAGACGAAAGTCCGCGTCGTTGCGGCGCATCATCAAGGCGTAGGGCTCATAGGAAAACGTCTCGTGACCCATCGCCCAGTCCGTCTGCGTGCCCGAGTCCAGGGCAAGGCCGATGAGCAGCGCGCGATCCGAAGCGTAGGCGTCAGCCTTCCCCTTCACCATCTCCGCAATCCCCTGCTGGTGGTCGCTGACCCTGACCAACTCGGCAGCCACCTTATACTGCGCCAGCGCCTCTACGATCGTCCGTTCGGTCGTTGTCCCGGCAGCGACGGCAATCCTCCTGCCAGCCAGATCCTCGAAGCGCTTGATACCCGCCGCCCGGCGTGACAGGTAGGCAGCCCCATCGATGAAGATCGGCAGACTGAAATCGACTTCCTGCATGCGCGAAAGCGAACTGGTCGTAGAACCACATTCGAGGTCGATCTCCCCCGATTTCAACTTCGCAATGCGCGTTTCAGGAGTGACTGGCACCCAGAGCAACTGCAGTTCGTCAATACCGAGCTGTCTGACGATCGCTGCCACCACCCGGGTGCACAGATCGACCGAATAGCCCCAGGGCTGGTTATCGTTGCCCATGTACGAGAAGGGAATCGACGCCTCCCGGTACCCCAGTGAAATCGTCCTGGCAGCCCTGATCTTGTCAAGCGTCCCCGCTGCCTCTGCCGACGTAGCCAGGCACAGGGTCAGAGTTGCCAGGATAGACGCAACCCAGCGATCGAGCCGCATGCACTTTCTCCCTAATCTTGTCTTCTGCACAGGCCGGGATTCTGCCATGTCTTCAGCATCCTGCAAATCGGTTTGTTGTTCTGCTTCCAGCACCGTCACTTCCAGGCGGCCAGAAACTCCTGCCAGTGCGGCTTGCTGATCTTCTCCAGTTCAGCGCGTACGAAGGACATCTCCCGGTCGTACTCGGCCGGTGAAAGCTCGCCGCGCATCAGGCGAAAGCGGACCGAGACGAGATAGGTATTGACGGCATCGGCTTCGCAGTAATCGCGAATTTCGGAGATCCGACCCGCCTGCCAGGCCAGCCAGACCTTGCTGCCGTCCATGCCGAGCTTTCCGGGAAAGCCAATCAGCTTGGCAAGCTCGTCAAGCGGCGCGCTGGCACGCGGCTGATACATCGCCAGCAGGTCCATCAGATCAAGGTGCCGCGTGTGGTAGCGGCTGATGTAGTTGTTCCACTTGAAGTCACGGCTGTCAGCGTAGTCACCGTCACCGAGGTCCCAGTAGCGCGGCGCGACAACCCCGTGAATCAGCCCGCGATAGTGCAATACCGGCAGATCAAATCCACCGCCGTTCCAGGACACAATCTGCGGCGTAAACTTGTCGACGCCATCAAAGAAGCGTTGAATGATCTCGTCTTCGCCCTGCTCTGGCTCGGCCAGCGACCAAACCCAAAGTCCTTGCCTAGCCTGGTACGCAGGAAATGACCGCCACCCTCTGCAGGTGCAATGGCAGGAAATCGTGACCGCTCGCTGCCCGCCGATGCTGAAAGGCGAGCTCTGCGACCTCGTCGTCGGATAGCGCCGGGTCGAGCGCATGCAGCCGGCGCAAACCCTCTACGTCAGGAATGGTCTCGATGTCAAAAACGAGAACCGGCTTCATCCAGCACTTTCAAGCCGGAAACACTCCGGTCGACAAGTAGCGGTCACCGCGATCACAGACGATGCTGACGATGGTCGCGTTCTCTAGTTCATTCGCGAGTCGCAGGGCAACGACCAGCGAGCCACCGGACGAGATGCCCGCAAAGATTCCTTCTTCGCGCGCCAGGCGGCGGGTCATCTCTTCGGCCGCTCCCTGGGCCACCGGCTCAATGCGATCGACCCGCGTACGATCGAAAATCTTCGGCAGGTAGGCTTCCGGCCACTTGCGGATGCCTGGAATCTGTGAACCGTCTTCCGGCTGGCAACCGATGATGCAGATGGCGGGATTCTGCTCCTTGAGGTAGCGTGAGACCCCCATGATCGTCCCGGTGGTTCCCATACTGCTGACGAAATGCGTGAGTTCCCCCCCGGTCTGCCGCCACAGTTCAGGACCGGTGCCCTCATAGTGCGCCAGCGGATTGTCCGGATTGGCAAACTGATCGAGGATGATGCCCCGCCCTTCATTGCGCATGCTCTCGGCCACGTCGCGCGCCAGTTCCATGCCACCATCCCGCGACACCAGCACAAGTTCTGCGCCAAAGGCCTGCATTGTCTGCCGACGTTCGAGGCTCTGGTTCTCCGGCATGACCAGAATCATCCGGTAACCGCGCGCGGCAGCGACCATCGCCAATGCAATGCCGGTATTGCCGGAGGTGGCTTCGATCAGCGTGTCACCCGGCTTGATCTCGCCCCGCTTCTCGGCGCGTGCGATCATCGACAGCGCCGGGCGATCCTTGACCGACCCGGCCGGATTGTTGCCCTCGAGCTTGGCCAGAATGCGGTTTCCGCGAGCTTCGCCGGCGGCCCCCGGCAGACGCCGCAGACGCACCAGCGGCGTCTCTCCGACGTAATCCTCCAGTATCCTATCCATGGCTGCTCAGCCATTCAACATACCGCCGAACGCCCTCCTCGACGCTCGCGAACGGCGCCTCGTAGCCCGCCTTGCGCAGCTTGGATAAGTCAGCTTCGGTGAAACTCTGATATTTGCCGCGGAGGTCTGAAGGGAAGGGGATGTACTCGATCAAACCCTGCTCCACCAGTTGGGCCAAGGTCAACAGCTCGTCGCCGGACAGCGCACGACAGGCATTGACGCTGGCTGCGGCCAACTCGTTGAAGGTCTGCGCCCGGCCAGTGCCGACGTTGTAGATGCCCGACTTTTCCAGATACGGCTGATCAAGGAAGTGCAGGTTGACGGACACGACATCCCCGACATAAACGAAATCACGCCGCTGCTCACCATTCGCATATCCCGCGCAGCCTTCGAACAAGCGGACCTTGCCGTCGTTGCGAAACTGCTGGTAATGATGAAAGGCGACCGAGGCCATTCGCGCCTTGTGCGATTCCCGTGGACCATAGACATTGAAATAGCGAAAGCCGACGACCTGCGAGTTGAACGAACCGGCTGTCGCGAGACGCTGACGAACAATCTGGTCGAAGAGGAACTTTGAATAGCCGTACACGTTGAGCGGCACCTCATGAACGCGCTCCTCCCGAAAGACGCTGCCGCCACCATAGGTCGCCGCGCTCGATGCGTACAGCAACGGAACCTCCTGGTCGAGGCACCAGTCGAGGACTGCCAGCGAGTAACGGTAGTTGTTCTCCATCATGTAGCGGCCGTCGCTTTCCATGGTATCCGAACACGCACCCTGGTGGAGAAATGCATCGACGTCACCATCAAAGTCGCCAGCAAGCAGGCGGTCGAGGAATTCATGCTTGTCGATGTAATCGACAATCTCGCAATCGACAAGATTGCGGAACTTGTCGGCCCTGCTCAGATTGTCGACCGCAATGATCTTGCTCACCCCCCGATCATTGAGCGCCTTGACGAGATTCGAGCCTATGAAGCCGGCAGCACCGGTCACTATCGTGTACATGCCCCTACCTCATTTCAGTGCGGCCACCAGCTCGTCGCGACTGACGACTGCGGTACCGAGCTTGCCAACCACCACCCCAGCAGCGACGTTCGCCGCCCGCACCGCCTCCGGCCAGCTGGCACCACCTGCCAGCATCACCGCGAGCGTGGCGATGACCGTGTCGCCAGCGCCCGAAACATCAAAGACCTCGCGCGCCACGGCCTTCTCGTGGAGCGCACCGCCGGCGTGGAAGAGCGACATCCCCTCCTCACTGCGCGTTACCAGCAAGGCCTCGAGCCCCAACCGCGCGCGCAAAGCTTCGGCCTTGTGCGCCAGATCCCCATCATCGAGCCAGCGACCAACCACTTCACGCAATTCGGCACAGTTTGGCGTCACGACGGTGGCGCCCGAATATCTGGAGAAATCGTCGCCCTTTGGATCGACCAGCACCAGCTTCCCTGCCGCGCCCGCCAGACGGATCATCTCGCCGATATGCGTCAAGCCACCCTTGCCGTAATCGGAAAGGATCACCGCGTCAAATCCCGGCAGGCGCGACTTGAACTCGACTAGTTTGGCACGCAGTACCTCATGCGAGGGTACCGTCTCAAAATCAATCCGCAACAACTGCTGCTGCCGGCCGATCACGCGCAGCTTGACGGTGGTGCTGATCGCGGCATCGACATGGAGGCTGACATCGATCCCGCTCGCTGCCAGCAGGCGCTGCAGGCTCTGCCCAGCCTCGTCGTCGCCAACGACCGACAGCAGCGCCACCCGCGCGCCCAGGGCAGCGACATTGCGTGCCACGTTGGCGGCACCTCCTGGTCGCTCTTCGCTACGCCCCACCTTCACGACCGGCACCGGCGCCTCGGGAGAGATGCGTGCAACATCGCCAAACCAGTAGCGATCAAGCATCACGTCGCCAACAACGAGCAACCTCGCCGCCGACAGATCATCGACGCCCATCGGCACCTGTCTCAGCAAGGACAACTTCGCGCACAAGGCTGGCACGCCCCGCGTCACGCACGTCATGTGGCAAGATGGAACTCCTAAGGTGTCAGGTCGAATTCTTCGGTTCTCTTGGGCGAATAGGTCTCCCATCCGCCACAGGCCGGACAACGCCAATAAAACTGGCGCGCCTTGAAACCACAATTATCGCACCGATAGCGAGCCAGGCGACGGGTGTAGATCTGGACGATGCTCTTTGCCAGTTCCAGGTCCGGGCGGCTATCCGGCGAGGCAAACAGCAGTCTCGCCGCCAGCAACTTGTCGAATCCAAGCAGAGTCGGGTTACGCTTCAACTCGTCGCGAACCAGCCTGTACGCAGCTTCTGCACCATCACCCTCGAGCACCAGTTGAAAAACCACGTCCAGCAGGTCAAGTGACGGATAGTGTTCAAGATAGCCACGCAACAACTGCAGCCCCTCTTCGCGTCTATCCAGCTTCCGAAAAGCATCCAGCAGACGCTGCGCGACCAGTGCCAGATAAGTTGGATCCTGCTGTTCGATCCGCTGCCACGATTCGATGGCGGCGATCGGCTGATCCTGTTGCAACTGGATATCGCCCTGGAGAAGACTGGCGCGAACGCACTTCCGATTACGCTCGAGCGCGCTATGCAGGTGAGCCGCCGCCAGTTCGCGCCGCGAGCGCATCATCTCGGCCGCGGCTAGTTCACAGTAGTACTCGGCAACCTCCTTGTGGGAAGCGAAGTCCGGCAGTTCAGAGGCGATCGCGACCGCCTTCTCCCAATCCTTTTCAAGCTGATAGATCTCGAGGAGGTTGCGCTTGGCGCTTTCGGCCAGTTCGGAGTTGCGCAACCGGTCAAAGACCTCCTCTGCGCGGTCGAGCAGGCCGGCCTTGAGATAGTCCTGTCCGAGTTCGGCCAGTGCCTGCAGTTTCAGATCCTGTTTCAGATCCTCGCGTTCGATCAGATTCTGGTGCATCCGGATAGCACGGTCGGTTTCCCCGCGACGGCGGAAGAGGCTGCCGAGCGCAAAGTGGAGTTCCACGGTCTGCGGGTCGACCTTGACGGCTTCAACAAAAGCCTCTATGGCGCGGTCCGGCTGCTCGTTGAGCAAAAAGTTGAGACCTTGAAAATACGAACGCGGCAGGGCGCGCGACTCCTTCACCAGATGCCGGATATCGATGCGCGCGGCGGCCCAGCCAAGACCAAAAAACAGCGGAAAAAGCAATAGCTGCCAATACTCGAACTCGATCATTGATGAGGCCTTCGAGGATAATATGACCGGACAACTGCAGTTGCCCGAATGGCAAGAGCGATGATCCTCGGCCAGCCAGCCGGCGGCCTGCCCGACCGGTTCAGGCCAGGGGATCCTGGTGCATGACCAGGCTACCAGGCCTCTCCTTCAGTTCACGCTTCAGTTTCGCGACCTCCCGACGCAGACCAAACACGCTGCCAAGCAGCGACAGGACAGCAAGTGCGGCACCAGCAACGAAGAAAGCCAGCAAGACGATCACCAGCGGTGCATGCCAGACGCTGTCCAGCAGGAACCGGACACCCACCGGCTCGGTGTTCTTGATGGCGAACACAAGAAGGAAAAGGAAAAGGACGATTCTCGCAGCCCACAGCAACGCACGCATCAATCACCCTCCCACAGAAAACGGGCGGCAACTCTCGTTACCGCCCGCAAATACGCCATGGTGTGACCACACTCAGATCGATTCCAGCGAACCGTCCACGCGCTCTCGCAGTTCCTTGCCTGCCTTGAAGTGCGGCACCCACTTTTCGGGAACCTCGACCTTTTCACCAGACTTCGGGTTGCGGCCGACGCGCGGTGGACGGTAGTTCAGCGCAAAACTGCCGAAACCGCGGATCTCGATGCGGTCCCCCCTGGCCAGGGCCTCTGCCATCGCATCGAGAATCATTTTCACCGACATATCCGCGTCCTTGGCGACCAGCTGCGGAAAACGCCCAGCCAGTTCGGCGATGAGATCCGACTTGGTCATTCCTTTAACCCTATTGGGGGTTATTCAGTTTGGCCTTGAGCAAGGCACCAAGATTGGTCGTACCGGAACTGGCGCTGCTATCAGCAGAAAACTTCTGCATCGCTTCTTGCTGCTCGGCCTGCTCCCTGGCCTTGATCGACAGGCTGATCGAACGTGTCTTGCGATCCACGTTGATGATCATCGCTTCGATCCGGTCGCCTTCCTTGTATACCTTGGTCAGGTCGTCGATCCGGTCACGCGACACCTCTGAAGCACGCAGGTAGGCTTCGATGTCGCCTTCCAGCGTCACCACCGCACCACGGGCATCCACCGACTTCACAACCCCCCGCGCGATGCTGTTCTTGTCGTGAGTCGCGATATAGCTGGTGTAGGGGTCACCGTCAAGCTGCTTGATCCCGAGAGAGATTCGCTCCTTGTCGGTATCGATCGCCAGCACCACCGCATCGACCTCGTCGCCCTTCTTGAAATTGCGAATGGCTTCCTCACCGGGCAAAGACCACGACAAGTCGGAGAGATGGACGAGGCCGTCAATGCCGCCGGGCAGCCCGATGAACACGCCGAAATCGGTGATCGATTTGATGCCGCCGCGTACCCGGTCGCCTTTCTTGTAGTTCATTGAGAACTCATCCCACGGGTTCGCAGCGCACTGCTTCATGCCCAGCGAAATACGGCGGCGATCTTCATCGATTTCGAGGATCATCACTTCGACCTCGTCACCCAACTGCACGACCTTCGACGGGTGGACGTTCTTGTTGGTCCAGTCCATCTCGGAGACGTGCACCAGGCCTTCGATCCCCTGCTCGATTTCAACAAAAGCACCGTAGTCGGTCAGGTTGGTGACCTTGCCGAACAGACGGGTGGTCGGCGGATAGCGGCGCGAGATGCCGACCCACGGGTCTTCGCCCAGTTGCTTGAGACCCAGCGAAACGCGATTCTTTTCCTGATCGAACTTGAGGATCTTGGCCTGGACTTCGTCACCAACAGCCAGGACCTCGGATGGGTGACGAACGCGACGCCACGCCAGATCCGTGATGTGCAGCAAGCCGTCAATCCCACCGAGATCAACGAAGGCACCGTAATCGGTGATGTTCTTGACCACTCCTTTGACGATGCTGCCCTCCTTGAGGGCTGCCAGCAGTGCATCGCGCTCTTCACCAACACTGGCTTCGAGGACGGCACGGCGGGAAACAACCACGTTGTTACGCTTGCGGTCGAGCTTGATGACCTTGAATTCGTAGGTCTTGCCCTCATAGGGCGTGGTGTCCTTGACCGGACGCATGTCAACTAGGGAGCCCGGCAGGAAGGCGCGGACGCTGTTGGTCATGACCGTCAGCCCCCCTTTGACCTTGCCGGTGATCGTGCCGGTGACCAGCGTACCCTCGTTCAGCGCCTGCTCGAGCGAATTCCAGGCGGCAACCCGCTTCGCTCGGTCGCGCGACAGGCGGGTTTCGCCAAAACCATTCTCGAGTTGCTCAATCGCGACCTGGACAAAATCACCGACCGTGACTTCGAGTTCGCCCTTGTCACTGAGGAATTCCGCGATTTCAATGTAGCTCTCCGACTTGAGACCTGCATTGACAACCACGAAGTTGTGGTCGATGCGCACGACCTCCGCGGTAATGACCTCTCCAGGGCGCATTTCCTGACGCCCGAGGCTTTCTTCGAAAAGTTCGGCAAAGCTTTCTTGCATGTTGGGATTGGCTGACATATGAGTTGAATTACCTAACCGCAGAACTGCGGGGTGAGTTGAAAACAATCACCAGTTCCGGCTACTCCGGAAACTTCACCCCAGCGGGGAAGCGAGGACACTGCACCGACAGACCCTGGGCGGCGAAGCTGCCGGGCCAACGGAACGACGCGTCGAGCTGGTGACACCACGGGCAAACGGCAGCTACCGCTTTACCCTCTTTTCGGAACCTTGTTGACCCAGTCCAGCACCTGCGCCACCGCTGTTTCGATGGTCAGGCTCGTCGTGTCGAGCAATTCAGCATCCGCACCCTGCTGCATCGGAGCGACGCTACGTTGGCTATCCCGTTCGTCGCGCTCGCGCAGATCCAGCGAGAGGGCTGCAATACTAGCAGCCATTCCTTTTTCGATCAACTGCTTATACCGCCTCGCGGCGCGCATCTCGACACTCGCGGTGAGGAAGACCTTGGTCGCTGAATCAGGGAAGACCACCGAGCCCATGTCGCGTCCGTCAGCTACCAGTCCGGGTGGCCGCCGGAAAGCCCGCTGCCGGAACAACAGCGCAGCACGCACGGCGGGAAGCGCCGCCACCCGCGATGCTGCAGCAGAGATCTCTTCGCTACGGATAGCATCCGAAACCTCATCGCCAGACAGCATGATCGTCGCCCCGGCGAACTCGACATCCAGCCCGGCAGCTATCGCCGCTACGCCGGCTTCATCGTCCCAGGGAATTCCGGCCCGACAAGCAGCCAATGCGGTCAAGCGGTACAGGGCACCAGAGTCGAGGTAGTGCCAACCAAGCGCCTGAGCAACGCGCGTCGCGACCGTCCCCTTGCCCGAGGCAGACGTCCCGTCGATGGCAATCACCGGCACCGCCCGGGTAACCTTCGCGAAACAGGCGAAATAGTCGGGGAAGGTCTTCGCCACCGTCTGCGGGTCGTTGATCCGCAATGGCGTGCCGAGGGCCGCCAGCGAGAAACACATCGCGATCCGGTGGTCATCGTAGGTGTCGATCGCAGCCGGCCGCAGACCCTGCACCCCGACCGGCGGAAAAACGCGAATGAAATCCGATCCTTGCTCGACCACCGCACCCAGCTTCCGCAACTCGGTCGCCATCGCCGCGATGCGGTCGGTTTCCTTGACCCGCCAACTGGCAATGTTTGTCAGGGTGGTTGGTCCTTCGGCAAACAGGGCGGTGGTTGCCAGCGTCATGGCCGCGTCAGGGATGTGGTTGCAATCCAGTTCGACGCCTTGCAGCCTAACGCCAGCACCTTCCGGCAGCGGCGAGGAAGCCTCGATCCAGTTGGCTCCCGAGGTGATTCGAGCCCCCATGCTGGCCAGCGCATCGGCAAAACGTACATCGCCCTGAATCGAGTCGAGACCGACGCCCTCAACGCGCATCGGCCCACCGCCAATCGCGCCAAGGGCCAGAAAGTACGACGCTGACGAAGCGTCGCCTTCAACATGGACCACCCCCGGCGAGCAATACGAACTGCCCGCCCGCACCGTAAAGCATCGCCAGCTATCGCGCAGCACCTGCACGCCGAAACGCGCCATGCTGGCCAGCGTGATGTCCACGTAGGGTTTGGAGATCAGCTCGCCGACCACTTCCACCTTGGTTTCGACGCCGCGCAAGGGCAGCGCCATCAGCAAACCGGTCAGGAACTGGCTGGACACATCGCCACGCACTCTGACCGTACTCAGCGCGCAGCTTGCGGGGGGACGAATGGCCAGCGGCGGAAAGCCCTCGACACCAAGGTAGCTGATGTCTGCGCCCAACTGTCGCAAACCATCGACCAGATCGGCGATCGGTCGTTCGTGCATGCGCGGCACGCCGGTCAGCCGGTAGTGACCACCAGAGAAAGCCAGCACCGCAGTCAGCGGCCGGAAGGCAGTCCCGGCGTTACCGAGAAAGAGATCGGCCTGACGAACGGGCAACATGCCACCGCAACCGGTAATGGCAACAGCGTTATCTGCCAGCAACTCGACAGCTACGCCGAGCGTCCGAAGTGCATCGAACATGCGCGCCGTGTCGTCGGACACCAGCACCTCGCGCAGCTCCGTCCTCCCCACGGCCAGAGCGGCCAATAGCAGAACCCGATTGGAGATGCTTTTCGAGCCCGGCAGACGTACCCTGCCCTGCGCCGTCAGCACCTGCGGCAGATCGATGAAGTCCCCGCTCACTCCTGCCTCTTACGTTCGGCCCACTCGCGCCGAGCCGCCCTGGCAAGGTCGAAGGTCGTCTCCAGGGCGGCACCGTCACCCCGTTGCAGCGCATCACGCAGCTGGTCGAGTTGCGCGCGGTAGCGGTCAAGTTCGTCGAGCAAGGCCGTCCGATTGGCTAGGCAAATATCGCGCCACATCTCCGGGTGGCTGGCCGCAATGCGCGTGAAATCCCGGAAGCCGCTGGCGGCAAAGCCGAACAATACATCACGATTGTCTCGCTTAGCCAGTTCATGCACCAGGGCAAACGAAAGGAGGTGTGGCAGATGACTGACCGCGGCGAAAATCCGGTCGTGCTCGGCTGCGGTCAACTCCCTCACCAGGCCGCCGCAACACTCCCAGGCCGAACGTACGCGGGCCACGTGCGGCGGACCGTTTTCCGGCAATGGCGTCAGTACCACCTGCTTGTCGCGATAGAGATCCGCCCGCGCAGCCAACACACCACTGTTTTCCGCGCCGGCGATCGGATGGGCGGGAACGAACTGGCCGATCCTGTTGCCGAAATGCATGCGGGCTGCCGCAACCACGTCCTCCTTGGTGCTGCCACCGTCGGTAACCACTGTCTGGTGTCCCAGGCAAGGGGCCATGCGGGCCATGATCTCCGCCGTCTTGCCAACTGGCGTGGCGATCAGTACGAGGTCAGCACTCGACACCTCCTGCCCGACGTTGAAACCCACGCGGTCCAGAATCCCCAGTTGCAGCGCCTGGTTCAGAGAACCCAGCGTGCGCCCGAAACCGACGATCTCGCCTGCCTGCCCGGCGGCCTTCAGCGCCAGTGCGAAGGAACCGCCGATCAGACCGACGCCGAAAACGACAACCTTGTCGAACAATGGTGCGCCGCTCATGGCAGCACCCGGGCACAGTGGCGGCTCATAGCGAGGCCTCGAGGGCGGCAAGGAAGCGCAGATTCTCAGTCTCGGTGCCGATTGTCACGCGCAGCCAGTCCGGCATGCCATAGGCGACGAGCGGCCGTACGATGACGCCCTGCTTGAGCAGCCTCTGGTTCGCCAGGAAGGCATCCGCCACCCGGAAGGTGACGAAGTTGCCGTGCGAAGGAATGTGCGTGCAGCCCAGACGCTTCAATCCACCGACGATCTGCTCCATGCCGGAACGGTTCAGCGCGTAGCTGGCGGCAACGAACTGGTGGTCGTCTAGCGCCGCGGCGGCCGCAGCCAGGGCAAGATTGTTGCAGTTGAATGGCTGCCGGACGCGGTTCATGAGGTCCGCGATGTCGGCCGAAGTCAGCGCGTAACCGATGCGCAGGCCGGCCAGACCATAGATCTTGGAGAAGGTGCGGGTGATCACCAGATTCGGCGTTTCAGATAACCAGGCCGTCGTCTCGCATCGCTCGGCAGGCGGCAGGTATTCGTTATACGCTTCGTCGAGCACCACCACGACATCCGCCGGCACCGACTGGACGAAACGCCGGAGCTGCGGATAAGGCAGAAAGGTTCCGGTCGGATTGTTGGGGTTGGCGATCCAGATCAACCGCGTGTCGGGTCGAAGCGCTGCCCGCATGGCCTGCAGATCATGACCGAAATCCCTGGCCGCAACGGCAATCCCCTCGGCCCCGGCAGTCAGCGTCGCCAGCGGGTAAACAGCAAAGGCATACTGGGCAAAGATCGCCGACCGACCTGGCGCGAGAAAGACTCTGGCGATCAGATCAAGGACGTCATTGGATCCGTTGCCAAGAACGATGCGCTCCACACCCAGACCGGTCCGCTCGGCCAGCGCCTGCTTGAGAGCGAAGTCATCCGGGTAACGCGCCAGATCGGCCATCGCCTCAACCCCTGCCGTGAGTGCCCTCGGGCTCATCCCCAGAGGATTCTCGTTCGAAGCCAGCTTGACGATCTGGTCGACGGCAAGCCCCATTTCGCGCGCCAGCTGGGTGATCGGTTTGCCCGGCTGGTACGGCGAAACAGCCCGAATGTACGGTAATGATTGCTCGTGGAGTGACATCTGCGGTCCTCGAAAAAAAGCAATACGCCTAGTAAGCGGCCACCGGGTAGGAACCAAGAAGCTTGAGGTATGGAGCGCGACGGGCAAGTTCCGCGAGCCCCGTCCGCACTGGCGCGTCACTACGGTGACCTTCGAGATCGACGAAGAAAACGTACTCCCACAGCGTATGCCGCGCCGGTCGCGACTCGAGCCGCGTCATCGACACCCCGGCATCGGAAAACGGCGCCAGCAGCTGGCTCAGCGCGCCCGTCTGATTGTGCGCCGACATGATCAGGGACGTCTTGTCACGTCCCGAAGGCCCAGCATCGTGCCGACCGAGGACGACGAAGCGCGTCGTATTGTTGGGCTCGTCCTCGATGTTGCTGGCCAACTCCGGCAGCCGATAGCGCTCGGCTGCTGCCTGGCCGGCGATCGCCGCCACGCCGGCTTCTGCTGCGGCCAGTTGGGCCGCCTGCGCGTTGCTCGCCACCGGCACGCGCTGCGCCAGCGGTAATGAGCGGTTCAGCCATTCATGGCATTGCGCCAGCGACTGGGCGTGCGAATAGACCTTGCTCACCCGGTCCAGTACCGTCTCGTTCGACAGCAGATGCTGATGGATGCGCAGCACCACCTCGCCACATATCTTGAGTGGCGTCGTCAGCAGCAGATCCAGCGTACGACCAATAGCCCCTCGGTCGAGTTCTCGATCGGCACCACGGCGTAATCGGCATGACAGGCCTCGACTTCCCGGAAAACATCATCGATCGAAATCTGTGGCATCAAACGCGCGGCGTGACCAAAGTGCTTGGTTACGGCGCTCTCCGAGAAGGTTCCCAGCGGGCCAAGGAAGGCAATGCCGAGCGGCTGTTCAAGCGACAGACAGGCCGACATCACTTCGCGGAAAAACCAGGTCACGCTCTCGCTCGACAGCGGCCCCGGGTTGTTCTCCTGGATCCGCTGCAGTACCTGCGCCTCACGCTCGGGACGGTAAATGAAGCCCGCCTCACCATGGCGTGCCTTGATCTCCCCGACCTGCTGCGCATACCGCGCACGCTGGTTCAGCAGCTCAAGCAGTTGACCGTCGAGTCGGTCGATCTGCTGGCGGACGACCGCCAGTTCCTCCTGAAGATCGTCGCCCATCACTCGCCGCCCAGATGACGCTGCGCGGCACGCGCCAGCTGGCCGAGGGGGCCAGCCCGGGTGGGCAACGACGACGGTATCGTCATCGACCAGAGAACGAGATCCAGGCGGTCAAACATGCGCCCTATTCCTCTTCGCGATCGACGCCCGGTTTCGCCGCCGACGGTTCTCCCGACCGTTCATCCGCATTCTCGGCTGACCCCAGATCGGCGTCGTCTTCGCTCTCGACGACTTTTTCCAGACCGGCCAGCTTCTCACCGGCGTCAAGAGCGATCAGCGTCACACCCTGGGTGGCGCGACCCAGTTCTCGAATCTCCCGGACGCGGGTGCGGATCAGCACCCCACCGGTGGTGATCAGCATGATCTCGTCGTCGTCGCGCACGAGGCGAGCGGCGACCACCTTGCCGTTGCGCTCGCTGGCGGCAATCGCGATGACGCCCTGCGTGCCTCGACCCGAATGCCGGAAATCGGCCAGGGCCGTGCGCTTGCCGAAACCGTTCTCGGTCGCCACCAGGACCGTCTGCTGATCGTTGTCGGCGACCAGTAGCGACAGCACGTGCTGCTGATCGCCCAGTCGCATCCCCCGCACGCCGCGCGCCGTCCGTCCCATCGGTCGTACGTCCTCCTCATCGAACCACACCGCCTTGCCGGCGTCAGAAACGAGGACCACGTCCTGCGTCCCGTTGGTGATCTCGACCCCGATGAGGACATCGTCCTCGTCGAGGGCGACGGCGATGATGCCGTTCTTGCGCGGGTTGGAGAAATCCGACAGCGGCGTTTTCTTGACTGTCCCGCTCGCCGTGCACATGAAGACGTACCGGTCGTCGGTAAACTCCTTGACTGCCAGGATCGCGCTGATCTTCTCGCCTTCCTCGAACGGGAAGAGGTTGACGATCGGCTTCCCGCGACTGGTCCGCGTTCCCTGCGGTACTTCGTAGACCTTGAGCCAATAGACGCGGCCACGATTGGTGAAGCAGAGGATGAAATCGTGCGTATTGGCGACAAAAAGGTGATCGACAAAATCGTCTGCCTTCATCGCCGCCGCCTGCTTGCCGCGCCCGCCGCGCTTCTGCGCCCGATAGTCGGCGAGCGGCTGCGACTTGATATAGCCCGTGTGCGATAGCGTCACCACCATGTCAACGGGGGTGATGAAATCCTCGATGCCAAGATCCTGGGTATGGATGACGATTTCGGAGCGGCGCTTGTCGCCAAACTGCGCCCGAATGCCGGTCAGTTCCTCGACGATCATCTCGGTGATACGCTCGGGTCTCGCCAGGATATCCATCAGGTCGGCGATCCGTTCGAGCAGTTCCGCGAAATCGCCGATGATCTTGTCGCGCTCCAGCCCGGTGAGTCTCTGCAGGCGCAACTCCAGGATCGCCTGCGCCTGAGCCTCGGAAAGCAGATAACCGTTCTTCGACAGCCCGTATTCGAGGCCAAGGCCTTCCGGACGCGTTGCGTCGAGTGCCGCGCGAGCCAGCATCTCGGCTACCGTCGGCGAGGTCCAGAGTCTGGCCATCAAGCCCCGACGCGCGTCGGCCGGCGTTGGCGAAGCCTTGATCAGGGCAATGATCTCATCGACATTGTCCAGAGCCACCGCCAGGCCTTCCTGCACGTGGGCCCGCTCGCGCGCCTTGCGCAACTCGAAGACGGTCCGCCGCGTCAAGACCTCTCGCCGATGCCAGAGGAAACACTCCAGCATCTGCTTGAGGTTGAGCAGCCGCGGCTGGCCATCGACCAGCGCCACCATGTTCATACCGAAGGTGTCCTGCAGCTGGGTCTGCTTGTACAGGCAATTGAGCACCACTTCAGCCACTTCGCCGCGCTTCAGCTCGATCACGACGCGCATGCCAGACTTGTCCGACTCGTCGCGCAGATCGGAGATACCCTCGACCCTCTTTTCGTTGACCAGTTCGCCAATCTTTTCCAGCAGCGTTCGCTTATTGACCTGATACGGTAGCTCGTCAATGATAATCGCCTGGCGGTTGCCCTTGTCGATATCCTCGAAGTGAATCTTGCCCCGCATGACCACACGGCCACGCCCGGTGCGATAACCCTCGCGAACACCTGAAACGCCGTAGATGATGCCGGCAGTCGGAAAATCGGGTGCCGGCAGCAGTTCGATTAGTTCGTCGATCGTTATGTCCGCGTTGTTGAGCAACGCTAGGCAGGCATCGATTACTTCGCTGAGGTTGTGCGGCGGGATGTTGGTCGCCATGCCGACCGCGATACCCGACGAGCCGTTGATCAACAAGTTTGGAATTCGTGCTGGCAAGACTAACGGCTCTTCCTCCGAACCGTCGTAATTGGGCCCGAAGTCAACCGTCTCCTTGTCGATATCGGCCAGCAACTCGTGGCCGATGCGCGCCATGCGTACTTCCGTGTAGCGCATCGCCGCCGCGTTGTCGCCGTCCACTGAGCCGAAGTTGCCCTGCCCATCGACCAGCATGTAGCGCAGCGAGAAATCCTGCGCCATACGCACGATGGTGTCGTAAACGGCCGTGTCGCCATGCGGATGGTACTTACCGATGACATCACCGACGATACGTGCCGATTTCTTGTACGGCTTATTCCAGTCGTTCGACAACTCGTGCATGGCGAACAGAACGCGTCGATGCACCGGCTTGAGCCCATCGCGCGCGTCGGGCAAGGCACGCCCTACAATCACGCTCATCGCGTAATCGAGATACGATCGACGCATCTCGTCTTCGAGGCTAATCGGGAGTGTTTCTTTGGCGAAAGCTTCCATCTTCCATCCGCTGGCGACGTGACTTCGGCAGGAATGTCGTCGTCTTGATCAAGCCCGTCATTCTATCACGCTACGGATAGCCTCGGGCCCCGCGACCCATCCATTCGCGCAGATCTGACTGTGCCCCCGTACCGCTGGTCGATCGCCGGCCGCACTCGGTGCAGATGCGCGCCTCCGGGCATCGGCCTGGAAAAGCGAGGGCCACGGACAACCCACAGTCTTGGCCATTATTGTCTTGGATGGCGCCGGATGTTACGTTACATTGGCGGAGCATCGCGTCTGTCGCTCCTCCTCGCCAGAATACTCGTCCCGACGAAAGCCAGTGCTCGTGATCGTGGTCAAGTGCCGCCGACAGCGGTGTAGCCAACGGGCGCAGGGAACGATCGTCGTCAGCGTTTGTGACCGCGGGATTCAACGGCAGGGAGGGCGGTGGTTATCGGGACTCTCCGGATAACACCAACCCGTGATGATGTGGCACAACATTACCACCCACCGATGGCAAGAAAAGCAAGACGACTGATCGCGACCATGTCCAATCCCTTCTTCGACCACCCGATTCTCAACTCCCCTTACGAATGTCCGTCGCAGCACTGGGAACTGAACGAGGACGGGCAGCCGACGGAGAAGGTGCTCGAAAGCCGTCGCCGGGCGCAGTTCATCACCCCGATTCCGAAGCCCAGGAAGCGCAAGAGCGCGGCCAAGCAGCAGGCATTCGTTTTCGATGACGGCAAGGGGTTGTCAACTCAGGAGCAGCAGTACGACCCCACCTCGATCATCAACGAAATCCGCGGGTACGTGGATTCGTGGCGATCGCTGCCCAATCCCAACCAGTGGCAGGTGACGCCGGCAACCGCTCGCCTGCTGCAGCACTGGCGTCATCACAGGTTCAGCGGTGTCCGACCGTTCTTCTGTCAGGTCGAAGCCGTGGAAACCGCGATCTGGCTCACCGAGGTTGCGCCCCAGTCCAGGCACGGCAAACGCGTTCTCGACCATCTTGCGGCGGCGAACAGGGACGCCAATCCCGAGTTGCTGCGCCTCGCACTGAAACTCGCCACCGGCGCTGGCAAAACAACCGTCATGGCCGTGCTCATCGCCTGGCAGACGATCAATGCGGTGCGCCGGCCCGGCAGCAGGAATTTCACGCGCGGCTTCCTGATCTGCGCTCCCGGTCTGACGATCAAGGATCGTCTGCGCGTCCTGCAGCCGAATGACCCCAACAGCTACTACCAGGGCCGCGAACTGCTGCCGGGCGCCCTGCTCGACGACATGTGCCGTGCCAAGATCCTCATCACCAACTACCACGCCTTCAAGCTGCGCGCGCGCATCGAGATTTCCAGGGGTGGGCGGCAACTGCTGCAGGGGCGCACCGGCCATGAACTCCGGACGCTCGAGAGCGAAGGCCAGATGCTGCAGCGGGTGATGCCTGACCTGATGGGCATGAAGAACATCCTGGTCATCAACGACGAGGCGCACCACTGCTACCGGCAAAAGCCGAAGGACGCCGATGAGGAAGAACTGAAAGGCGACGACCGGAAGGAGGCCGAAAGAAACAGCGAAGCCGCCCGCCTCTGGATTTCCGGCCTCGAAGCCGTCAACCGCAAACTCGGTACGACCCGCGTCATCGACCTGTCGGCGACGCCCTTCTTCCTGCGCGGCTCCGGCTACGCCGAGGGCACACTGTTCCCGTGGGCGATGAGCGACTTCTCGCTGATGGACGCCATCGAATGCGGCATCGTCAAGCTGCCGCGCGTACCGGTGGCCGAGAACATCCCCGGCAACGAAATGCCGATGTTCCGCAACCTCTGGGAGAACATCAGCAAGGACATGCCCCGGAAGGGTCGCGGCCAGGGCGAAGACCTCGATCCCCTCAAACTCCCGACCCGCTTGCAGACGGCACTGCAGGCGCTGTATGGCCACTACGAAGATCGACGACAGCGAGCAACTCGAAGCCGGCGACGCCCTCGACGACAACTTCCGCAGCATGGCCGCCGATGAGATCGAGCGTTTTCGCCGCGAGATCGTCGAACGCTCCGGCGATGCCCGTTGCGGCGACCACATCAGCGACCAGGAACTGCTGCGCGAAGTCATGAACACCGTCGGCAAGCCCGAGCAGTTGGGTGGCGCCATCCGCTGCGTCATCTCGGTCTCGATGCTCACCGAAGGCTGGGACGCCAACACCGTCACCCATGTGCTCGGCATCCGCGCTTTCGGCACGCAGTTGCTCTGCGAGCAGGTCATCGGCCGTGCGTTGCGCCGCCAGTCCTACGAGTTGAACGAGGAAGGGCTGTTCAACGTCGAGTACGCCGACGTCTTCGGCATTCCCTTCGACTTCACGGCCAAACCGGTCATTGCACCGCCCCAACCGCCGTGCGAGACGGTACAGGTCAAGGCCCTGCGCCCCGAGCGCGACGCGCTCGAGATCCGCTTTCCCCGGGTCGAGGGCTATCGCGTCGAGTTGCCGGAGGAACGGCTGACCGCCGACTTCAACGACGACTCGATCCTGGAACTCAGCCCCGACCTCGTCGGCCCGTCGATCACCCGCAACTCCGGCATCATCGGCCAAGGCGTGGACATGAGCCTGCAGCACCTGGGCGACATTCGGCCCTCGACGCTCGTTTTCCAGCTGACCCAGCGGCTGCTGTATGGCTCCTGTATACCAAATGGCGCGATCCCGGCGAGGAGCCCAGGCTCTACCTCTTCGGCCAGCTCAAACGCATCACCCGACAATGGCTTGAGACCTGCCTGGTCTGCAAGAGCGACACCTACCCCGCACTGCTGATGTACCAGGAACTCGCCGATATGGCCTGCAACCGGATCACGGCGGCAATCAGCCGGCAGTTCCTCGGCGAGCGCCCGATCAAGGCGCTGCTCGATCCCTACAATCCGACCGGATCGACCAGTCACGTCCGCTTCAACACCTCGAAGACTGATCGCTGGAAAACGAGTTCGCAATCCTGTCACATCAACTGGATCATCCTCGACAGCGACTGGGAAGGGGAATTCTGCCGCGTGGCCGAGTCGCACCCCAGGGTCCGCGCCTACGTGAAGAATCACAACCTCGGCCTGGGAGTTCCCTACCGCTACAGCTCCGAAACGCGCAAGTGCCTGCCTGATTTCATCGTGCTGGTGGAGGATGGCCACGGCCCCGACGACCTGCTGCATCTGGTGGTCGAAATCAAGGGTTACCGGCGCGAGGACGCGACGGAGAAGAAGTCGACGATGGACACCTACTGGGTGCCCGGCGTGAACCATCTCGGCAGCTATGGCCGCTGGGCGTTCGCCGAGTTCTGCGAGGTTTACCAGATCGAGTCCGATTTCAAGGCCAGGGTCGAGGGCGAGTTCGCCAGAATGATCCACACGCGGGTATGAGCCAACATCGCGAGTACTTCGCCCTTCTCGCCAGCACGCAAGGCGACCGGGTGCCACGCCGCTCGTTTCAGCCGCGGCCCATTCACGGGCTTCCCAGGCCGGGACCCACGCTTTCCCGGGATCGGCAAGGTAAAACTGCTGATCGCTGTACACTTCGCTGGCAACGTGGTGTGAAGTCCGGAGCCGCGATCGTAATGCTTGACATACACACTTCAGTATGTATAGTCATGGTCCATGCGCTACACATGGGACGAAACCAAACGGCAGGCCAACCTGAAAAAGCACGGCCTGGATTTCTCCGATGCGGAAAAAGTCTTTGCCGGACCGTTGTTGCTGATCGATGATCAGCGAGCGGACTATGGCGAGCAGCGCATGATCGGCATCGGCCTTCTGGATTGCCTGGTAGTGTTGATCGTGCATGTCGAATCTGACGAGGCAATCCGCATCATTTCCATGCGCAGGGCGGACAGCGATGAAACAGACCTTTTCTACCGAAGCGCCGGATACTTCTGACGACGCGCCAAAGCTAACGCAGACGGACTTCGAGCGTGCTCGCCCGCGAATCGCTGGAAAGGATGCCAGCCACGCCGAATGGCAAGCGGCCGTGCGCGCTCGCGTGGGCAAGCTGCGCATCAACATCATGCTCGACGCGCCGATCGTGGAACACTTCAAGGCGCTGGCCGGCGAGCGCGGCTACCAGACCATCATCAACGACACCCTGCGCCGGGTGATCGAGACCGGCCACCTCGAAGCCGATCTACGGCGGGTGATTCGCGAAGAGCTGGCACGCCGCTGAATTCACTTGCCTGCCCAGCGAAGGATGAGAAATTCAACGGCACCATCGAGAGCATAGTAGGGCATGACCATGGCCAGACCCAGCAACGCCAAGACCGTCGAATCACTGACCCACGACGAGGCTCGGCGCAAGAACATCCCGACGGCGGAATACCAGTCCGTGCTGCCGACCGAGCAGCAGCAGCCGAAGCAGATTCGCTACCCGCGCCCCGACGCCGCCGAGCTGGGCGAGGAGAAGTCGGCCAGAAATCGCGACCTCGACCCGCAGCTCGTCTGGCGCGGCAAGGACGAGCAGGACTGGAGCGACCTCGTCGTCTCGGCGCCACGGCTCTACATCCAGGAGAAGGTGCACCCCAAGGTGCTGATCGACGACCTGCTGCGCAGCACGAAGGAGCGCCAGCACGAGGCCGGGCAGATCACCGCCGATCTGTTCGCCGATTTCAAAGGCATCCCCAAGGGTGCGGACAAGACCGACTTCTACCAGCACGACCAGAACTGGAGCAACCGCATGATCCTCGGCGATTCCCTGCAGGTCATGGCCAGCCTGGCCGAGCGCGAGGGGCTGTGCGGCAAGGTGCAGTGCATCTACCTCGATCCGCCCTACGGCATCAAATTCAACAGCAACTTCCAGTGGAGCACCACCAGCCGCGACCTCAAGGACGGCAATGCGAGTCACATCACCCGCGAGCCGGAGCAGGTCAAGGCGTTTCGCGATACCTGGCGCGACGGGATTCACAGCTACCTGACCTACCTGCGGGATCGGCTGACCGTGGCGCGGGATTTGCTGACGGAATCGGGGTCGATCTTCGTGCAGATTGGCGGTGAGAATGTGCACCGGGTGCGGGCGTTAATGGATGAGGTTCTCGGAGATGAGAACTTTCGATCTGAGATTAAATTCAAGACAACTGGCGGCCACAGCGGCTCCTTCATTCCATCCGTATCAGACTCGATCCTCTGGTATGGTAAGACCCCCGGAACGAAGTACCGACCGCTCTATTTCGCACGACAACCAGGCGAGGAGGGAGCTACACAATACAAATACGGCGAGGCAGAAAACGGACAGTGGGCACCGCTGACCTGGTTTGAACAAAAGGCTCCATCGGCGAAGCGGGGATCTTTCAACCGTACCCGTTGGATCAATGAGCATCCCAGCGAAAATGACCGAGCTGGTCGAACTTCCGTGGTAAGAAATTTACCGACCGTTCGTGGACGACATTGGAGGGTAAAACCGAAGGAACGGAGGAATGGCTTGCCAAGAACTGGCCGGCTTTTTCCCCAGGCGACAACCTGGGCTTTGCCTACTTCATCGAGGATTATCCCGTTGCTCCGTTAACCAACACTTGGGCGACACGCAGACCGCTGGATTCGGACCTGACAGAGTTTACGTCGTTCAGACGCTTCCCCGAGTCATTGAACGCTGCATTTTGATGGCCGCCGACCCCGGCGACCTCGTGCTCGACCCAACCTGCGGCTCCGGCACCACCGCCACCTTTGCCGAGCAAAGGGGCCGCCGCTGGATCACGATCGACACCTCGCGCGTAGCGTTGGCGCTGGCCCGCGCCCGCATCATGGGCGCACGGTATCCCTTTTACCTCCTCGCCGACTCCCGCGAAGGCCAGCTCAAGGAAGCCGAAGTCACCCGCAGCGCGCCGAGCACGCAGCCGATGCACGGCAACCTCCGCCACGGCTTCGTCTATGAGCGCGTGCCGCACATCACGCTCAAGTCGATCGCCAACAACGCCGAGATCGATGTCATCTGGGACCAGTGGCAGACCAAGCTCGAGCCCCTGCGCGAATCGCTGAACGCCGCGCTCAACAAGGCCTGGCAGGAATGGGAGATCCCGCGCGACGCTGACCCCGGCTGGCCCGACCCCGCGAAGAAACTGCATGCCGACTGGTGGCAGGCGCGCATCGCCCGGCAGAAGGAAATCGACGCCTCGATCGCCGCCAGGGCCGAATTCGAAACCCTCTACGACAAGCCCTACCAGAACACGAAGTGCGTCCGCGTCGCCGGTCCCTTCACCGTCGAAAGCCTCTCGCCGCACCGCATGCTCGGCGTCGACGAGGACGACGAGCTGATCGACGGTTTCCAGGAAGACCGCGCCGAGTACAGCGCCCGGCAGTCCTTCCCGCAGTGGATTCTGGAAAACCTCAGGACTGCCGGCGTGCAGCAGGCGCACAGGGAAGACCGGATCAGCTTCACCGCGCTGACCCCGTGGCCCGGCGAGGGGGCGATCTGCGCCGAAGGAAGCTATTTCGAAGGCCAGGAAGGTGAAATGCGCGAGAAGCGCGCCGGCATCTTCATCGGCCCCGAGTTCGGCACCGTGCAGCGCAGCGACCTTGTCGAAGCCGCCCGCGAGTGCGGCGAAGCCGGTTTCGACGCGCTGATCGCCTGCGCCTTCAACTACGAGGCGCACGCCACCGAGTTCAGCAAGCTCGGGCGCATCCCGGTGCTCAAGGCGCGGATGAACGCCGACCTGCACATGGCCGCGGATCTCAAGAACACCGGCAAGGGCAACCTGTTCGTCATCTTCGGCGAGCCGGACATCAGCCTGCTGCCGCAGGACGACGGCAGGCTGTGCATCAAGGTGAATGGCGTCGATGTCTTCAAACCGCAGACCGGCGAAGTGATCAGCGACAGCACCAACGGCATCGCCTGCTGGTTCATCGACACCGACTACAACCAGGAAAGCTTCTTCGTCCGCCACGCCTACTTTCTCGGCGCCAACGACCCCTACAGCGCACTCAAGACCACGCTGAAGGCGGAGATCGACCCGGAAGCCTGGGCCAGCCTGAACAGCGACACCTCACGCCCGTTCGACAAGCCGAAGTCGGGGCGGATCGCGGTGAAGGTGATCAATCACCTGGGGGATGAAGTGATGAAGGTGTTCAAGGTGTGAGGCCGCAACTTATAGCGAGCTTATCTTGTTATACTTCAAATCAGATATAACCACTAATAACTCTGTAGAACATGGACCCGATAACCCCCCTTCCCCTGGCGGCGGCCCGCCCCCGCCCGAACTGGCCGGGCGCGGACCGATTCTTGAGGAGGCCCGCATCCTGCTGGGCCGTATCCGATTGGGGCGGCCAGAAAAAGAGTCTGTTGCTGACCGGCTTGCGCGGTGTCGGCAAGACGGTGCTACTCAATGAAATTCGCCACATGGCTCGGGAGACGGGCTATCGCACGGTGTTCATCGAGGCGCACGAAGACAAGCCGCTCGGTCCGCTGATTGCATCGCCGTTGAAGTCGGTGTTTTTCGAACTGGATCGAATGGCACAAACGGGAGATCGCGTGAAACGCGGCTTGCGGGTGCTGCGCAGCTTTCTCGGCGGCTTGAAAGTGAAGCTGGGCGGGATCGAAATCGGGCTCGACATCGAGCCTGAAACCGGCGCCGCCGACAGTGGCGACATTGAGATTGATCTGCCCAATCTTTTTGAGGCACTGGGCGATGCGGCCAAGGAAAAAAACAGTGCCGTTGCTGTCTTGATTGACGAAATCCAGTATCTCCAACCCAAGGAGTTGGGGGCTTTGATCATGGCCATGCACCGCATGCAGCAGCATCAACTGCCCGTGGTTCTACTTGGCGCGGGCCTGCCGGTGCTGCCCGGACTGGCCGGGGAGTCGAAATCCTACGCGGAACGCCTGTTCGCGTTTCCTGATGTCGGGGCACTCTCCAAAGAGGATTCGATCAGGGCAATCAGCGAACCTGCCCTGGCCGCCGGTGTGGAGATCAGTCAGGAGGCGCTTGAGGAAACCTGGCGCCTGACGAAGGGGTATCCGTATTTCATTCAGGAATGGGGCTATCAGACCTGGAATCTGGCACAGAGCAGTCCGATAGCCAAATCTGTTGTCGAGTCGGCTGCGGCTACCGCGATACAGCGGCTGGACCAGAACTTCTTCCGCGTTCGCTTTGATCGGCTGACGCCCAGCGAGAAGAACTTCCTGCGTGCCATGGCGGAACTGGGGCCGGGGGCGAGCCGTACCGGCGATATTGCCGCTTCTCTCGGGGTGAAAGTAACCAGTATCGGACCGGTGCGCTCCAAACTGATCAGGAAAGGCATGATCTACAGCCCGGCTTACGGCGACATGGCCTTCACCGTGCCATTGTTTGATGAGTTCATGAAACGAGCCATCCCGGACTTCCACCGCAAAGGCTGATGCGACATGGAATTCCGTATCGCTGACACCTTCACCGATAGCCTGGCACGCCTCACCGGCGACGAGCAGCGCGCGGTCAAGACCACCGCTTTCGACCTCTCCAGCTCAACCCGGCCAATCCAGGCATGAGCCTCCACAGGCTGGACCGGGCGAGGGACTGGAATTTCTGGTCGGTGCGCGGCAGCAGCGACATTCGCCTGATCGTCCACAAGAGCGATGCGAGCTTCCTGCTCTGCTGCGTCGACCACCATGACAGGGCCTATGACTGGGCAGAACAGCGCAAGCTCGAAACCCACCCAAGGACCGGCGCCGCGCAGCGGGTCGAAATCCGCGAGACGGTGCAGGAGGTGTTCGTTGCCGTGTATGTGCAGGCCGAACTGCCACTCGCACCGCCACCCGCCCCAGTGCTGAAGCCGCTGTTCGCCGGCCGCAGCGACGAGGAGTTGATGGCCTACGGCGTGCCGGCCGAGTGGTTGACCGACGTCAGGCAGGCGACGGAGGACACGCTACTGGCCTTGTCCGACCATCTGCCTGCTGAGGTCTGTGGCACCTTCGGCCCTACTGTTCCTCTATCGCGATGTCCTGACGGTCGTGCTTCCCTGCATTGCACAAAAGGCAAGGCCGCGTGAGCGCAAGCGGGTCGGTACCCTAGCAGTACCTCGCCAGACAGGTAGCGTGCACCTTGAAAAGCCAAGTCAAGACGGCAAGCGAGCGACCTCGGTTTCCGGGATAATAGCGAGCGAACCCTGCGCTGGCGGTGCTTTGGAGCTTGCCTGCTCGGCACAAAACGCGTCATCAGGAACAACTTCGCCGTCGGAGTTCCACCATGCTGATCTGGTTCGTGGTCATCTACCTGCTGGTGTCGGTCGCCATCGGCCTTTACGCCGCCACACGCGTACACAACACGAAGGATTTTGCCGTTGCCGGTCGTCGCCTGCCGCTGCCCGTGGTCACCGCCACCGTTTTCGCCACCTGGTTCGGTGCCGAAGCGGTGTTCGGGGTTTCGGCGACCTTTGTCACCAATGGTCTGCGCGGCGTTGTCGCCGACCCGTTTGGCGCCAGCCTGTGCTTGGTGATCGCCGGCATTTTCTACGGCACCACGCTCTACCGGCTCAACGTACTGACTCTCGGCGACTTCTTCCGCCTGCGCTACAACCGCAGCGTTGAAGTGCTGACCACGCTGTGCATCGTTGCCTCCTACCTCGGCTGGGTTTCGGCCCAGATCAAGGCCCTTGGTCTGGTCTTCAACGTCGTTACCAACGGCGCCATCCCGACCAGTGCCGGCATGATCCTCGGCGCCCTGATCGTGCTCACCTATACCAGCTTCGGCGGCATGTTTGCCGTCGCCATCCTTGACTTCGTGCAAATCGGCGTGGTGATGGGCGGCATGCTCTACATTGGCTATCTGATCTCCGGCATGACCGGTGGCGTTGATGTCGTCGTCAACCATGCCGCGGCGGCCGGCAAGCTCGACTTCTTCCCCGCCGGTGGTGCCGCCGAGTGGCTTGCTTTCATTGCCGCCTGGGTAACCATGATGCTCGGATCGATTCCCCAGCAGGACGTCTTCCAGCGGGTGACCTCGGCAAAGAGCGCGAGAATCGCCATCTGGGCTTCGATACTGGGCGGCGCGCTCTACTTCTGCTTCACCTTCGTACCGATGTTCATTGCCTACTCGGCAACGCTGATCAACCCCGAGCAGTTCAACGGGCTGATCGAAACCGATTCGCAACTGGTGCTGCCGACACTGGTCCTCGAACAAACGCCGGTCTTCGCGCAGGCGATCTTCTTCGGGGCCGTCCTCTCGGCGATCATGAGCTGCTCCTCGGCGACGCTGCTGGCGCCGTCTGTCGCCTTCTCGGAGAACATCGTGCGCAGTTTTTTCCCCCAGATTGGCGACCACGCTTTTCTGCGCCTGATGCGCCTGACGTTGGTCTGCTTCACCGCCATCGTGCTGGTCTTCGCGCTGAACTCCGAGGCGTCGATCTTCAAGATGGTAGAGAACGCCTACAAGGTCACTCTCGCCGGTGCTTTCGTGCCGCTGTTCTTCGGCGCCTACTGGAAACGCGCCAGCACCCAGGGTGCGCTGGCGGCGATCCTCGGCGGCCTGGCATCGTGGTTGCTGATCGAGGCATTGGTCGAAGAGCCGCTGGTACCGGCACAGCTGATCGGCCTCGGCGTCAGCATGGTCGGCATGATTGCTGGTTCGTTGCTACCGCAACGAGTCGGTGAACCAACGCCGGCCATCGACCTGCACGCCCGGATCCACCACCGCGCGGCCGCGCAGACGCATCATGCCGCCCCACCGCATCCGCACGGCAGACACTGAGCGGCTGCCGACGCCAGCGGCCAGCAAGCAGCGCCGGCCGCAGGCCAAGATGCAGTGTCAATCAAGGCCGTCCGCGCGAAGACTGTGGTCGTCAGTACGTTTTTCGTGGCAGGACTGGCCGCTCACCACAATACGCACCCGGTCGCCCTTGGGGTTGGGCTCACGGAGGTCCATCGAGAAATCGATGGACCTCAGGATACCGTCGCCGAACTCCTCGTGGATGAGTTCCTTGAAGGTGGTGCCATAGACGTTGACCAGCTCGAAGACTTGCGCTGATGCCGTAAGACGCCAACCACACTTTGTGGTAAGTTCAGACGCATGGAGCAAGCCTTGCCAACCGCGTCGCCGAGTGACGAAGTCCCGGCGCCCCAGCCAGGTTCGACACGGCTGCCGCTCTACCTGTCGCTGGCGTACCTGATCCTGATCAGCTATGCCAGTCTCTATCCTCTTGCCAACTGGCGTGACCTCGGCGTCCCGCCGCTGGCGTTTGTCGACGCCGCCTGGCCTCGCTACTGGACGGTTTTCGACCTCTCGGTAAACATCCTTGCCTATCTGCCGCTGGGCTTTCTCCTCTCGCTGGCGCTGCGCGGGCTGCCGGGCGGCCGCTGGTCTGCAGCCATTATCGCCCTGTTGCTCGGCAGCCTGCTCAGCCTCGCCCTGGAGTGCCTGCAGAACTGGTTGCCGACGCGCGTGCCTTCGAACCTGGACTTGGCGTGCAACGCTGTGGGAACAGCCATCGGGGCCGTGCTCGCGTTCTGTACCGGCAAGCGCATCTTCCGGCGAATCGGCCAGATCCAACAGGAACTACTGGCCCCGATCGTGCACGTCGAACTGGGACTGGTTCTGCTCGGCATGTGGCTGCTGACCCAATCATCGCCGGAAACACTGCTCTTCGGCACCGGCGACCTGCGCAGCGTGATCGAGCTGACGCCGGCCGTTCCCTACGCGGCGCACTCATTTTTCGTCCTTGAGGCCGCGGTCATCGCCTGCAACACGATCGTCATCGGTCTTTTTGCACGTACTCTGCTCGCCGACCGGGCGACTTCGCATCTCGCCCTGCTGGCCTTCTTCGTGCTCGCCCTGGCGATCAGGACGCTCGCCGCGGCCGTCCTTGTCGCCCCACAGGACGCGCTGGCCTGGTTGACGCCCGGCGCGCGGCTCGGCCTGCTGGTCGGTGGTTTGCTGCTGTCGCTGATGTTGCTGGTGCCTGGACCGATCCGTGTCGCCTTGGCAGGGGTTGCCCTGATGGCCGGCACGGTGCTGGTCAACCTGACGCCGGCCAACCCCTACTCGGAAGTGGCACTGGCCGCCTGGCGACAGGGGCACTTCCTCAACTTCAACGGCCTGACCCGATGGGTGGCAAGTCTCTGGCCCTTCGTCGCCCTGCCCTATCTGACGGCCGTCGGGCGACGCCTGTAGGCCGCCCTCAGCCGCTCGCTTCCTGCCTGCGCGCACGCATCTGCAGCTCCCAGGCCGCCAGTTGCGGTGCACGGCGCTCGAGAGCCGCTGCCAACCGGCCTTCCAGACCTTCGAGACCTTCCAGAAGTTCGATATCGTCGGGACCGACGTGCGGGTCGATACTCTGCAGATGCACCACCAGGTCGCCGGCAGCACCCGCGCGCTTCCCGGGGTAGCCGTAACCCGGCAGCCGGTGTTCGCCTGTATGCTGCGCCCAGGGCGGCAGTGCGAAGCTGACGCTGCCGGTCAACGTCGGCACCTCGACGCGCCCGCCAGCTAGCCGCCGGAAGACGCTCACTGGCACTCGGCAATGAAGATCGCGACCCTGCACGACGAACAGCGCATGCGCAGCGAAGCGAATCTCGAGGTAGAGGTCGCCGGCAACAGCCTCCTCGCCGCCGGGCGGCCGGGGCGCCTGCCGGGTCAGGCGCAGGCGCTCGCCGTCGAGCAGCCCTGGCGGAACGGTGACCGCCAGCGTGCGTAGCGCCTGCTGCCGGCCGCTACCCCGGCAATCGGTGCAGGCGGTCTCGCGGAGATAGCCGCGTCCGGCACAGATATCGCAGCGACTGGTCCGGCCGCTCGCGCGCGACACCCGACCACAACCGCTACAGGCTGGGCAGGGCACCAGGTGATCGTGTTGCACCCGGCCGCTGCCGGCGCAGGTGCGGCAGCGAACGGAGTCGATCAGCTCAACGTTCTTGCGGCAACCCGATGCCGCCTCTTCGAGTGTCAGTATCATCGCCAGCACCAGGTCAGCGCCGCCGCCCTCGGCCGCCGTGTCGCTGGCGGTGGCCCCGGACGTCTGCGCTTGCCGCGACTCCGCCAGGCGCTGCGGGTCGCGCAACAGCTCATAGGCCGCGTGTATCCGCTTGAATTCGTTGCCGGCGATCGGCGAAGGGTTGCGATCCGGGTGCCAGAACATGGCCAGCCGCCGGTACGCGCGCTGGACCTCCTCGCGCGAAGCCTCCGCACTTACGCCAAGGATGATGAAAGGATCGTCAGTGCGGGTCATTGGAGAGTCATTGGCGAGTCACCGGTCGGTGCAGGGCAGCTCTGCCCAAGCTTTCAAGGCTGCTGCCAATCGTGCAATTCTATCCTTACACACAACTTGCGGCCTGAGGTTCTTGCCAGTCGTCCACTGCGTGGGGTCCGCACAACAGTCCTGCTCGCAGCTCATTCTCCGGTCAGCGCGACCGGTCAGGCGCTTGCTCAGCGCAACTGGCGCTCTGCAACACCTGCGAAGACTGCTTGCCTCAAGATCGCTGGTCATGCACTGTTACGATGGTGATTCGATGCTTGCGCTATACTTCGGCGCAAAATCAAGATACCCGTAGGCCACAGGAAAGCCACAGAGCATGAGCGAACGCGAAATTGACCAGCAGCTGGTCGAACGCGCACAGGCAGGCGACAAGCACGCTTTCGAGCTGCTGGTGATCAAGTACCAGCGCAAGGTGGGGCGTTTGCTGTCGCGCTTCGTACGCGATCCGGCGGAAGTCGATGACGTCGCGCAAGAGGCATTCATCAAGGCTTATCGGGCACTACCGGCGTTTCGCGGCGACAGTGCGTTCTATACCTGGCTATACCGGATCGCGATCAACACCGCCAAGAACTATCTCGTCGCCCAGGGTCGGCGGACGCCGACTTCGACGGAATTTGATGCGGAAGAAGCCGAGGGTTTTGAGGATGCCGGTCAGTTGCGCGATATCAATACCCCGGAGAGCCTCCTGCAATCCAGGCAGATCGGCGAAACGATCAATGCGGCCATCGACGCCCTGCCGGAGGAACTGCGCAGCGCGATTGTCCTGCGCGAGATCGATGGTTTGAGTTATGAGGAAATTGCTTCGGCGATGTGCTGTCCAATCGGCACGGTGCGCTCGCGGATCTTCCGTGCGCGTGAAGCCGTAGCGGAGAGGCTGCGACCCTTGCTCGACACCTCTGCCGATCGCCGGTGGTAACGATGACTGAACAAGTATCCGCATTGAAGGGCGGCGTGACAACCGACGCCTGGGGCACGATCATCGCTGTCGATGAGCGACAGGCAACAATCCGCATGGACGAGAATGGTTGCGGCCGCTGCGGGGAACCCGGCGGATGCGGTGGCAACGCTGCTAGCCGACTATTCTGCCGCACGCCGCGGACGTTTCGGATACCGAGTTCCGAGCGTCGTTCGGTTGGTGAGCGCGTGCGCATCAGCGTAGTCAACGGATCGGTTGGCCGCAGTGCGCTGTATGCTTATGGTTTTCCCCTGCTGGCGCTTCTTGCCGGAGCCGTGTCGGGATCGGCGCTCGGCGACGAGGCCGGCGCAATCGCCGGCTCGATTGCCGGGCTGTTCGTCGGCTGGCTGGGATTGCGGCATGCGCAGCGGCGCAGCCGGCGCGACCTGCGGCTGCAACCATTGATCCGGCCTTGATATTCCGCCGGCAGGTCCCCATTATCCATTCTGTTTTTTGCTGGTCCGCCATTAGATGACATGCAGGAGGCATTTGCTGCCATGAAACAGTTGCTCGTCGCTTGCCTTTTCGTGCTGTTTTCGCTGCCGGCGCAGCCACAGAGCCGCGGCCTGCCTGATTTCACCGAACTGGTCGAAAAGCAGGGGCCGGCGGTGGTCAACATCAGCACGACCCAATCGGTCCGCGGCAACGGGCGGGGGGTACAGCCCTTCCCGTTCGATGAGAACGATCCGATGTACGAGTTCTTCCGCCGCTTTATCCCCCGCCAGCCGGGGATGCCGGGTTCGCCCGGAGCACCGCGGGAATTCGAGAGCAGATCACTTGGTTCCGGCTTCGTGGTCAGTGCCGACGGCTACATTCTGACCAATGCGCATGTGGTCGATGGGGCTGACGAGATTCTGGTTCGGCTGACCGACAAGCGTGAGTTCAAGGCCCGGGTCATCGGGGCTGACAAACGAACCGATGTCGCGCTGATCAAGATCGAGGCCACCGGCTTGCCAACGGTTCGTTTCGGCGATCCGGCCGTCCTCAAGGTTGGCGAATGGGTGGTCGCGATTGGCTCGCCGTTTGGTTTCGACAACAGCGTGACGGCGGGCATCGTCAGCGCCAAGGGACGCGCCTTGCCGCAGGAAAACTATGTGCCGTTCATTCAGACCGATGTGGCAGTCAATCCCGGCAATTCAGGCGGGCCCCTGTTCAACCTGAAGGGCGAGGTGGTCGGCATCAACTCGCAGATCTACAGCCGTTCGGGTGGATTCATGGGCATCTCCTTTGCCATTCCGATCGACGTCGCCATGGAGGTGCAAACCCAGTTGCGCGCCAGCGGCAAGGTCAGCCGGGGTCGAATCGGCGTGGTCATCCAGGAGGTGACCACGGAACTGGCTGAGTCCTTCGGCCTGGGTAAGGCCCAGGGAGCGGCGGTCAATGCGGTGGAGAAAGGCGGCCCTGCAGAGAAGGCGGGCATCGAGCCCGGTGATGTGATCCTCAAGTTCGAAGGCAAGACCATCACCAGTTCCAGCGACCTGCCGCGCATCGTCGGCAGTACCAAGCCGGGAAGCAAGGTGACGATTCAGGTCTGGCGGAAAGGGGCAACCAGGGAACTGTCACTGGTGGTCGGAGAAGTCGCTGACGAGAAAGCCGCGACGCGAAGCTCACGCGGTGCGAAGCCGGCCGAGCGGGCGGCGAATCGCCTCGGACTGGTGGTATCCGAGCTTTCTGCCGAGCAAAAGCGCGAGCTCAAGGTCAATGGCGGTTTGCTCATCGAGGATGTTCGCAGCGGCACGGCCCGTGCCGACCTGCGGCCAGGCGATGTCATCCTGGCGCTGATCGCGCGTGGCGAGAGCATCGAACTCAGAACTACCGAACAGTTCAACAAGTTGCTCGCCCAGTTCGACAAGTCGGCGAACGTGACTCTGCTCGTCCGGCGCGGCGAACTGCAGACCTTCGTCACCATCAAGGGTCTACCCGACAGGCGGACAGAGTGAGCCAGGTGACGAAGCTGACCTTGGTTTCGCGTCGCTACTGTCATCTTTGCCAGGAGATGGAACAGGCGCTCACTGCGCTGGTGGCTGATTTCTGCGTCGAGCTCGAGGTGCTCGACTGCGATGCCGATCCGGCACTGGAAGCCCTCTACGATGAACTGGTCCCTGTGCTGCTGCACGATGGCATGGAGCTCTGCCACTACTTCCTCGACGTGAGCAAAGTCCGTGATTATTTGAGCGAAATCGGCTAGAATCCGCGCCTTCCGGCAGTTCGACCAAGGGTGCTCGCTGGCACCCTTTTTTTCAGGGGCGGCTCGCCAGCGCCAGAGCCCACACCATGTTCATGCAACACATCCGCAATTTTTCCATCATCGCGCACATCGATCACGGCAAGTCGACGCTTGCCGACCGCATCATCCATCTTTGCGGCGGCCTGTCCGATCGTGAGATGGAGGCGCAGGTGCTGGACTCGATGGATATCGAGCGCGAACGCGGCATCACCATCAAGGCGCAGACCGCTGCCCTGCAATACCGGGCGCGCAGCGGCGAGATGTATAACCTGAACCTGATCGACACTCCCGGACACGTCGATTTTTCCTATGAGGTGTCGCGTTCGCTTGCCGCCTGCGAGGGGGCTTTGCTGGTGGTTGATGCTTCGCAGGGGGTGGAAGCCCAGACCGTCGCCAACTGCTATACCGCAATCGAGCTGGGTGTCGATGTGCTGCCCGTACTGAACAAGATCGATCTGCCCTCGGCGACACCGGACAATGCACGCCAGGAGATTGAGGACGTGATCGGCATCGATGCCTCGGAGGCGGTGCTCGCCTCGGCCAAGACCGGCCTGGGCGTCGAGGACATCCTGGAAGCGATCATCACGCGTATTCCCGCGCCCCAGGGCGACCCCGATGCGCCGCTCAAGGCCTTGTTGATCGACGCGTGGTTCGACAACTACGTCGGCGTCGTCATGCTCGTCCGGGTATTTGACGGCACGCTGCGACCGAAGGACCGGCTTCGCCTGATGGCCACCGGCTCGACACATCTCTGCGAACAGGTCGGCGTGTTCACACCGAAGGCCGTGCCCTGCGATGCCCTGCGAGCCGGCGAGGTCGGCTATGTCATTTCGGGCATCAAGGAGCTGCAGGCGGCCAAGGTTGGCGATACCATGACCCTGCTGGAGCGGCCGGCAAGCCAGGCCTTGCCAGGCTTCAAGGAAATCAAGTCGCAGGTCTTCGCCGGGCTTTATCCGGTCGAGTCGAATCAGTATGACTCACTGCGCGAGTCGCTCGAGAAACTGAAGCTCAACGATGCGTCGCTGCGTTACGAGCCGGAGGTTTCACAGGCCCTCGGTTTTGGCTTCCGCTGCGGCTTTCTCGGCCTGTTGCATATGGAGATCGTCCAGGAGCGTCTCGAGCGCGAGTTCGATCAGGACTTGATCACCACCGCCCCGACCGTCGTCTATGAAGTCCTGCTGCGTGACGGCACGCTGGTCAATGTCGAAAACCCGGCCAAGCTGCCGGAGCTGTCGAAGATCGAGGAGATCCGCGAACCAATCATCACCATCACGGTTTTCGTGCCCCAGGATTATCTTGGCAACGTCATCACTCTCTGCAACCAGAAGCGTGGCAACCAGGTCGACATGACCTATCACGGCCGCCAGGTGCAACTGGTCTATGAGATGCCGATGGCCGAAGTGGTGATGGATTTTTTCGACCGACTGAAATCGGTCTCGCGCGGCTACGCCTCGCTGGATTACGAGTTCAAGGAATATCGGGCGGCCGATGTCGTCAAGCTCGACGTGCTGATCAATGGCGAGCGCGTCGATGCACTGTCGATCATCCTGCATCGCGCCAACTCGGTCTATCGCGGCCGCGAACTGGCTGCCAAGATGCGCGAATTGATCCCGCGCCAGATGTACGATGTCGCGATCCAGGCCGCCATCGGCGCCAACATCATCGCTCGCGAGAACGTCAAGGCGATGCGCAAGGACGTGCTCGCCAAGTGTTACGGCGGCGACATCACGCGCAAGAAGAAGCTGCTCGAAAAGCAAAAAGCAGGCAAGAAGCGCATGAAACAGGTTGGGTCGGTCGAGATTCCACAGGAGGCTTTCCTTGCTGTGTTGCGGGTCGGCAAGTAAAGGAGTGAGTGAGTGAACTTCGCATTGATCCTCTTGATCCTGTTGCTGGTCAGCGGCGCGATCTGGGCCGTGGACGCCTTCGTCCTGCGCAAGCGTCGTCCGGCTGACGCCAAGGACCCGTGGTGGGTCGAGTACGGGGCCAGCTTCTTCCCCGTCATCCTGATCGTTTTCATGCTCCGTTCGTTTCTTGTCGAACCGTTCAAGATTCCCTCAGGCTCGATGATTCCAACCTTGCAGGTTGGTGACTTCATTCTGGTCAACAAATACACATATGGCATCCGCTTGCCGGTGATCAACCGGAAAATAATCGACATTAACAGCCCGCAGCGCGGTGACGTGATGGTCTTTCGTTATCCTGAGGATCCGTCACTGGACTACATCAAAAGGGTGATCGGCGTACCAGGCGACGTTATCGCCTACCAGAACAAGAAACTGACGATCAACGGCGAGCCGGTGCCTACGACGCGGGTTGACGATTATCTGCACCCGGAGCGACTGTACTATTCGCGTCAATTCACCGAGAAGATCGACGCCGCGCAGTATCAAGCGCTCAACGATGCCGATGCCCCGCCCTATATTCCAGGTCCGGCGCAATTCCCCAATCGCGAGCTCTGTTCATACAATGCCGCAGGTGTGGTTTGCACGGTACCGCCAGGCCACTACTTCGTAATGGGTGACAATCGCGACAACAGCCGTGATAGCCGCTTCTGGGGTTTCGTTCCCGAGCAGAACATAGTCGGGAAGGCTTTCTTCATCTGGTTGAATTTCAGTGATTTCTCAAGGATTGGCTCATTCAGGTAAGGAGTGGAGCTTATGAATCGTCAACGTGGTTTGGCGCTCTCGGGCTTGATCGTCTGGGGCGTGGTGATTTCCCTGGTGGCTATTCTCGGGATCCGGGTGCTACCGGAGTTCATGGACTACTACAAGATCCGGCAGGCGGTCAAGGCGGTGGCTGCAGAGTCCAGCGGCAAGACGGTTCCCGAGCTTCGACAGGTTTTTGGCAAGTACGCCGAGGTAGAGCATATCAAGACCATCGGGCCCGCGGATCTGGATATATTCAAGGAAGACAATCAGGTGGTCATCTCCTTTGCCTATGAGAAGCGAGTTCCGCTGGTGGCCAATGTCAGTCTCCTGATCGACTTCAAGGGCTCATCGTCAGGTCGAGGTTACGGCCCATGACCGCTTCCCGTCTCGAGCAGGCGCTTTCCTATACCTTTCGGGATCAAGCATTGTTCGAGCTGGCACTGACGCATCGCAGTTTCACCTCTCCGCACAACGAGCGGCTCGAGTTTCTCGGCGATGCCATTCTGAATGCAGTCATCGCCCGCAGCCTGTTCGAGCGCTTCCCGATGCTTCCCGAAGGCGACCTGTCGCGACTGCGAGCCAACCTCGTGCGCCAGGACAGCTTGCACCAGCAGGCGTTGGCGCTCTCGCTGGGCGACTATCTCAGGCTTGGCGAAGGCGAGCAGAAAAGCGGTGGACAGCAACGCCCGTCGATCCTCGCCGATGCCCTTGAAGCCCTGCTCGGTGCCCTGTGGCTAGACGCCGGTTTTGACGCTGCGAGCGAAATCATCGTCGGGTTATATGACAAGGAGCTCAGTCGGATGACGCCGGGACAGGAGATCAAGGACGCCAAGACGCGTCTGCAGGAGTATCTCCAGGGGATACGACTGGCCCTGCCACAGTACGTGCTGGCTGGCACCGAGGGCGAAGCGCATGTGCAGCAGTTCAGGGTGGCCTGTGTCATCGATTCCCTGAAGATCCGCACCGAGGGTCGCGGGGGAAGTCGGCGGGCAGCCGAACAGGTCGCCGCTGAACGTGCCCTGGCGACCTTGTACAAGCAATGAGCGAAGTCCGCTCCGGACAGATTGCCATCGTCGGGCGCCCGAACGTCGGCAAGTCGACCTTGCTCAATGCGCTGATTGGCGAGAAGGTCAGTATCGTCTCGCGACGCGCGCAGACCACCCGTCACCGCATCATGGGCATCCTCACCAGACCTGATGCGCAATACGTTTTTGTCGATACACCAGGCTTTCAGACCCGCTATGGCAATGCCCTGAATCGGGCGATGAACCGTCGGGTCAGGCAGGCGCTGGCGGAAGTTGATGTGGTCCTCTTCGTGGTCGAGGCCGGACGCTTTGACGAGCGCGATCGGGCGGTACGCACACTGGTGCCGGCAAACTGCCCCGTGATCATTGTCGCGAACAAGATCGATCAGTTGCCGGACAAGACGCAGCTACTGCCGTATCTTGCCCGACTTGCCGCCGAAGGTGAATTCGCGGCGATCGTCCCGGTCAGCGCCACGCGCGGCGCCCAGCTTGAAGCCTTGCTCACGGAGACGCGCAAGTATCTGCCCAACAGTGAACTGCTGTTTTCCGAGGACGAGATTACAGACCGCAGTGAGCGGTTTCTCGCGGCCGAGTTCATTCGGGAGAAACTTTTCCGTCTGATTGGCGATGAGTTGCCCTATACCGCTGCCGTCGAGATCGAGAAATTCGTTGTCGACGGTGCCCTGCGTCGCATCAGCGTGGCGATTCTGGTCGATTGGGAGGGCCACAAGTCGATCATCATTGGCCGACACGGCGAGATCACCAAACGGATTGCCTCCGAGGCGCGCCAGGACATGGAACGTCTGTTCGACGGCCGGGTGTTCCTGGAAGTCTTTGTCAAGGTCAAGTCTGGCTGGGCGGATGATGAGCGAATGCTCAAGACGCTCGGCTACGAATAGACAGTGGACTCGCTGATGGCTGGCGAACGAGTCGGGAAGTGAATCAGCGGCACAAGGTCGATGGTCAGCCGGCTTTCGTACTGCACGCTTACCCTTACAGTGAAACCAGCCTGATTGTCGATGTCTTCTCCCGCGACCATGGCCGCGTCGCCCTGCTCGCGCGCGGCGCGCGGCGACCGCGATCGGTCTTGCGCGGCGTCCTGCTGGCCTTTCAGCCGCTTGAACTCGGTTGGGCAGGCCGCGGTGAGGTGCAAACGCTGCTCAAGGCAGAGTGGCAGGGGGGGCAGCCGCTGCTGGCCGGAAAATCCTTGTTCTGCGGCTACTACCTGAACGAGCTGCTGATGCACCTGCTGCCGCGCGAGGATGCCCACGCGAAACTTTTTTCCGTCTATGCGGATACTCTGCGCCGCTTTGCCACGGGAGCACGGGAGTCGGATTTGCGCTGCTTCGAGCGAGCCCTGCTGCAGGAGCTCGGTTACGGCCTGACGCTCGAAACGGATGCCGCCGGCCTCGCGGTTGACCTCGATGGGCATTACGCGTACGAGATAGAACGCGGGCCGGTGCGACTGCCGGCCACCGGCAGCTCGACTCTCTCGGTCAGTGGCCGGACGCTGATCGACCTGGCGCGCGAGGATTTTTCCGATCCGCGGTCGCTGGCAGAGGCCAAACAGCTGATGCGGACGCTGATCGGCCACTACACCGGCGGCAAGGCCCTGGTCAGCCGCCGGATCTTCAGGGAGTTGCAGGAACTATGATCGAACTTGGCGTCAATATTGACCATGTAGCGACGATCCGCCAGGCGCGCTGCACCTACGAACCAGATCCGGTGTGGGCGGCGGTCGAGGCACATCTCGGCGGCGCCGACGGCATCACCATCCACCTGCGCGAGGACCGGCGACACATCCAGGACGCCGACGTTGAAAGGCTTCGCGAGCTGGCACAGATCAAGCTCAATCTCGAGATGGCGGCCACCGACGAAATGGTTTCGATCGCCTGCCGGATCAAGCCGCAGATGGCGATGCTGGTACCAGAAGGTCGACATGAAGTGACGACCGAAGGCGGGCTGGACATCATGGCACAGGAAGCCAGGCTTCGCCAGTCCGTAGAGCGGCTCAGCGAGGCGGGCATTGTCACCAGCGTGTTCATTGATCCGGATCCGGCGCAGGTGGAAGCCGCCGCACGCATTGGCGCGCGCGTATGCGAGATCCATACCGGTCCCTACGCCCATGCCTTCTATACCCAGGGTCGGGATGCCGAAAGTCAGGCGGTGGTAGCCGAACTCGAGACCATCCGCCTCGCCGGCCACCTTGTCCGTCAGCTCGGCATGCGTTTCAATGCCGGCCACGCGCTCAACTACTTCAACGTACAGCCGGTCGCGCAACTGGCCGGTATCCGGGAGCTGCACATCGGCCACGCGATCATCAGCCGGGCCATCTTTGTCGGCTTGCGCGAAGCCGTGCGCGAAATGAAACGGCTGCTGCGTGAGGCCCAGGCAAGCTCGCTGGCACGGCCAGCACGGCAATGATTGCCGGTATCGGGACCGATATCGTCGCCGTGGCGCGCCTCGGCAGCCTGTACGAACGGCATGGTCAGCGCGCACTGGGGCGGATTCTGTCGCCGATGGAACGTGCCGAGTTTGTCGGCGTGCGTGACCCGGCACGCTTTCTCGCCAAGCGTTTCGCTGCCAAGGAAGCGTTGGGCAAGGCGCTGGGCATTGGGCTCGTCGCACCTGCCACCTTGCCGAACATAGGTGTCGGCCACGATTCCCTGGGCAAGCCGTTGTTCGAGTACGCGGACCCGCTCGCTGCCCATCTCGCCCAGCGGCGTCTCGTCGCCCACCTCTCGATCAGCGACGAGCGCGACTTCGCAGTCGCCTTCGTCATTCTGGAGCAAACATGAACGTTCGCCGGAAGCTCCCTCTTGGCCCGCTGATGATCGACGTCGCGGGACTCGCTTTGTCCGATGTCGAACGCGAGCGCTTGTGTCATCCGTTGGTCGGCGGTCTGATTCTTTTCGCGCGCAACTTCGAGTCGCCGCAGCAACTCGCGGAGCTGACGGCGGAAGTACATGCGCTGCGTTCTCCGGCTCTGCCGATTGCCATCGACCACGAAGGCGGTCGAGTCCAGCGCTGCCGGACTGGTTTCACCCGCCTGCCGGCAATGCGTCGCCTGGGCGAGCTGTGGGATAAGGAACCGGTGGCGGCACTGCTTGCTGCGCGCCGGATCGGTTACGTCCTGGCCGCCGAACTGCGCGCCTGCGGCGTCGACCTGTCGTTCACACCGGTACTCGATCTCGACTGGGGACGCAGCAGCGTCATCGGCGATCGTTCGTTTCACGGCGATCCGCTTGCCGTGACCAAGTTGGCCGGCGCGCTGATCGAGGGCCTGCACAACGCCGGCATGGCCGCTTGCGGCAAGCATTTCCCGGGGCACGGCTGGGTCGAGGCCGACTCACACGTCGACCTGCCGGTGGACGAGCGCCGACTCGATGAACTGGCGCCAGACATCGAACCCTACCGCCGGCTGAAGCTGGACGCGGTGATGCCGGCGCACGTGATCTACCGGCTGGTGGACGCCGATCCCGCCGGTTTCTCCCGCTTCTGGCTGAACATGCTGCGCGATGAACTGGGCTTCGACGGCGTCATCTTCAGCGACGACCTGTCGATGGCTGGCGCCGGTGTTGCCGGCGGCATCGTCGAGCGCTGTACGGCAGCATGGGAAGCGGGCTGCGACATGCTGCCGGTGTGCAACTCAGCGGATGAAGTCGGCGAATTGCTGGCCAACTGGCGACCGCTACTGGATCCCGCACGCGCCAGGCGTGTCGAGCGTCTCTCACCTTCCGTCCCCGCCCTTGACTGGGCGTCTTTGCAGCAGGACGCGAATTACCTGGATGGCGTGACAGCAGCTACCCGCCTGCTCGCCTGAAACAGACGACAAGCAGATGGACGCCGAGGCAGTTCGTCGTCGCCGCTGAATCTTGCGGCAAGCCGACCTCAGAACCCGAGATCTTCAGTCAGACCAGATCGGCTACGACCAGACAGGCAGCAGCGACTGCCTGATGCAAACGCCGGCGGCTGCCGTGCAACTAACGGACGCGACAGCGATACTCGTTGCTGCGGGTATCGATCTCGATCCGGTCACCCATTTCGATGAACGCGGGAACGGGCAGCTCGAAACCGGTGGCCATCCGGGCCGGCTTCATGACCTTGCCAGAGGTGTCACCCTTGACGGCAGGCTCGGTGTAGACCACCTCGCGCACGACACTGGTCGGCAGCTCGATCGAGATCGCCCTGCCGTTGTAGAAGATGGCCTGGCAGGGCATGCCGTCTTCGAGGTAGTTGAGCGCGTCACCCATGCAGTCGGCGTCAATCTCGTGCGGGTTATAGTCGGCGTCCATGAAGACATAGAGGGGATCGGCGAAGTAGGAGTAGCTGACTTCCTTGCGCTCGAGCTGAATGACGTCGAACTTGTCGTCGGCACGATAGACCGCCTCGCTGGGCGAGTCGGTCAGAAGATTCTTCATCTTCATCCGGACGACCGAAGCATTGCGTCCGGATTTGACATATTCGGACTTCAGAACGACCATCGGGTTGGGACCGACCATGAAGACGTTTCCTGGGCGTAGCTCTTGCGCGGTTTTCATCTGGCTTTCGACAAAACGGATTGCGATAAGCGTGAGATTATAGCTTGGAAGAGCTGAAGCGCAGCAGCCGGCTGAGCAGATCATCCTGCAGCGCGAGCTCCTTGTCCCAGCGCATCGCGTGTTCGTGCAGCCCCGGCAACCCGGCAGCCAGCCTGGTCCAGAGCGCCCTTTCGACCCGTCCGGCATTCCAGGCCTGCCAGAATTGACGCAGTAGAGCGACTGTTGTCTGCGGCAGCACAGCGCAATAAAGCCGCAAGAAGGCATCGAGTTTGACCAAATGTGCGCCGTCCGCCTGCGGGTAGATCTGCCAGACGAGTGGCCGCCCCGCCCATTGAGCGCGCACGAAGGAATCCTCGCCGCGGACGAAGTTCAGGTCGCAAAGCCACAACATCCGGTCATAGCGGCTTTGTTCGACGAATGGCAGCAGGCGGATCTCCAACGCCCCGCAGCGCACGATGTCACCCGCCCGGAGCGGTCGCCCGGCACGCGCCTCGATCGCCGGTAGCCGGCATGGCCACGGCGCCAGACAACAAACGGGCCGATCGGAGACTTCCCAAGCCTGTAGCAGGTCGCTGATCGCCGGGTTGTCATAGGCAAACAGGGAGATCAGGAGCGTGCCGGGGAGCGGCAGTGCAAAACCGAATTGGCGCCACCACTCGCACTGCAAGTCGGCGCTGGCGATGAACTCTCCCCGCCCGGCGCGCAGGTCTTGCTCGCGCAGCAGACCGCCGGTATCGGCCGTGAAGCCGGGAAAGAAGAAATACTTGACGAGTGGCAGGTACGGGTGCGGTGAAGGCTGCCCATGAAAGCGGGCCACCCACCCCTCGGCACTCAGATAGTCCAGATTGATCCACACCGGAGGCGGCGTCAGTTGCGCCATCTGCTCGACGAAGGCGTCCGGAATCCGGCAGGCAAAGGTTTCCAGCACGCTCCGCGCCGGAGTCACCGGCAGAAAACGACCATCCCAGCGGCGAACCTCGACTCCCTGCAGCCGCTGGATCAGCAGCGACGGATCCAGTTGCGGGCAAAGCAGCCTGAAGCTGTCCAGGTCGTCGACCCAAAGGCGCACACGCAACGCGTACTCGGCCGCCATTTGCCGCGCGAGCCGCCAGCAAACACCGATATCGCCGAGGTTGTCGACGACCTTGCAGAAGACATCCCAGTCGGGTCGTGGGGCAGTGGCTGGCACGGACGGTGTGGATGGGCATGATAAGATCGAAATCACTATCCTACGTCAGCCGACGGCTGCCGGGAACGCTGAGGAGAGAACCTTTGAGCGAACCATTCGATGCCAAATCCCTGCTTGCCACCCTGACCGAGTTCCCCGGGGTCTATCGCATGCTCGGTGGTGACGACCAGGTGCTCTACGTCGGCAAGGCCAAGAACCTGAGGAAACGGCTCGCTTCATACTTTCGCGAGAGCCACCCAAGTCCGCGCATCGCGCTGATGGTGGCGCAGATCGCCAGGATCGAAACGACGGTGACGCGCTCCGAGGCCGAGGCACTGCTGCTTGAAAACAATCTGATCAAGCGCCTGTCACCCCGCTACAATATCCTCTTCCGTGATGACAAGTCCTACCCCTATATCGTTCTGACCCAGGACAGCTACCCGCGGCTGGCTTTTTTCCGGGGCGCCACCGACAGACGGGCCGATTACTTCGGTCCGTTTCCATCGTCCGTAGCGGTGCGCGAAAGCATCCATCTGCTGCAGAAGATGTTTCATCTGCGCACCTGCGAGAACTCGGTATTCAACAACCGTTCGCGGCCGTGTCTGCTGCACCAGATCAAGCGCTGCTCAGGACCCTGCGTCGGACTCATCGAGCCGGCCCAATATGCGCTGGATGTCGAGATGGCGACGATGTTTCTCCAGGGCCGGCAAAAGGACGTGATCGGCAGCCTGACAGCAGCGATGGATCAGGCCGCAGAGAAACTCGCTTTCGAGCAGGCAGCCGTCTATCGCGACCAGATCCAGTCCTTGCGGCAGGTGCAGGAAAGGCAGTACGTGGAAAGCGGTAAGGATGGCGATGTGGACATCGTGGCGGCGATTGAAGATGGCGGCCTGCTCTGCGTCAACCTGGCGATGGTTCGTGGCGGCCGCCACCTCGGGGATCGACCCCAGTTTCCTGCCAATGGCGCTGATTCGTCAGCGCTGGAGGCGTTAACCGCTTTCCTCTGGCAGCATTATCTCGCACACCCGATACCGCCGCGGATCCTGGTCAACTTGCCGCTCGCCGATGGCGAGATCGCCGATTCACTTAGCGAACTGGCCGCGCAGCCGGTCAAGGTTGGCGAGGCCAGGTTCTCCATGCAGCGCGTCTGGGTCGAGATGGCTGAACAGAACGCACGTCTGGCCATCACCGCACGGCGCAGTACCCTGTCACGGCAGGGCGAGCGGATTGAAGCGCTGTGCCACACCCTCGCGCTCGACATCGAGGAAGGCAAGGAAACGCGGATCGAGTGTTTCGACATCAGTCACACGCAGGGCGAGTCGACCGTGGCGGCTTGCGTTGTCTATCAGGGCGGCATGCGCAAGTCAGAGTATCGCCGGTTCAACATTCAGGACATCCAGCCAGGTGACGATTACGCCGCGATACGGCAGGCGGTCCAGCGCCGCTACGAAAAGCTGCTCACCGGTGACGGTGTCACGCCCACCCTGGTCCTGATCGATGGTGGCAGCGGCCAGGTAAGTGCGGCCGCCTCGGCGCTCGAGGATCTGGGCCTCGCTCACCTGCCACTCCTCGGCGTCGCCAAGGGAGAAGCGCGCAAACCGGGTCTGGAAACACTGTTTTTCGCGGATGGCCGGGAGCCGTTACAATTGGCCCCAGAGGATCCCGCACTGCATCTGATTCAGGAAGTTCGTGATGAAGCGCATCGCTTTGCAGTTTCCGGACATCGCGCCCGGCGTGGCAAGGCGGGACGAAGGTCACGCCTGGAAGAGATCAGTGGCATCGGACCCAAGCGGCGCAAGGCGCTGATCTCTCGCTTTGGCGGTTTGCAGGGAATTTCGGATGCCGGTGTTGACCAACTGACAGCAGTTCCTGGAATCAGTCGGGAGCTGGCCGAGAAGATTTATACGGCTTTGCATTGATGCCACTGAACATACCGATTCTGCTGACTTGGCTGCGGATCATCCTGATCCCGCTGCTGATTGCCGTCTATTACGTTCCCGAAGCATGGGTCCAGGGCATCGGGCGCGACCTCGCGGCGACGTTGATTTTCGTTGTCGCTGCGGTGACCGACTGGCTTGACGGTTATCTCGCGCGGCGCTGGCAGCAGACGTCGGCCTTTGGGGCCTTTCTTGACCCGGTCGCTGACAAGCTGATGGTCGCCGCAGCATTGATCGTCCTGGTACAACTGGGCCGACTCGACGGAATTCTCGCCACGATCATCATTGGCCGGGAAATCACGATCTCCGCCTTGCGTGAGTGGATGGCTCGGATTGGTGCCCACAAGAGCGTTGCCGTATCGATGATTGGCAAGATCAAGACCACGGCACAGATGATTGCCATACCCATGCTGCTCTATTACGCGCCACTGAGCGGGGTTGATGTCTTTCAGGTCGGCACTTGGCTGATCTACGTGGCTGCCGTACTGACCCTCTGGTCAATGGGCTATTACATGCGGATGGCGTGGCCCTACCTGATTGAAGAGGACCGCAATCGTTGATCGGATGCTCCCGGGCACAGGAAGGCGTTGACAGCCATGGGCAGGCCTTTATAATGCGCACTCGCTTCACGCGGGAATAGCTCAGTTGGTAGAGCGATACCTTGCCAAGGTATAGGTCGAGAGTTCGAGACTCTTTTCCCGCTCCACCCTTTCTGCTCAGCCAGCCGGGCTTTGCGGGATCAATGGCACTACCTGTCGTCAGGTAGGCGCGGCGCGATAGCAAAGCGGTTATGCACCGGATTGCAAATCCGTGTAGGTGGGTTCGACTCCCGCTCGCGCCTCCAAATAATTCAAGAAGCCAGCTACCGAAACCAAGGCAGTGGTTGGTCCGGGCTAGCAACTGGATAGCTGCCGATGGGTTCTTCCGGACGTTACCCCGGCTTTTCGCTCGATCGGCGGCGATGGTGGCCGCAGCATCGACGAGAAGGACGCGCTCGAACGCCTTGCTGGACTACAGCGTGCAGGCGATCATCGTCGCCACTGCCGATGAGCGGATGGCGCTGGAAGGCGAGGACGGCCACGGCGTCTTCACCTTGGCGCTGCTCGAAGGCCTCGCCGGCCAGGCTGACTGTGGCGACGGTTTCGTCGCCGCACGCGAGCTCGCTGACCACGTCGAGAAACGCGTTCCCGACATTGCGCTACGCAAGTGGCGCAATGAGCTGTTCCCGTTCGGCAACTTCGACGGACAGACCTTCCCGCTAGTGCCTAGGCAATGAATGATCCGCCCAAGGTTTTCGTCTCCTACGCCCACGAGGACTTGCCCACCGTGGCGTGGGAGGCGGACACCATGCGGCTCGGCGGGATCGACGTGTTCCTGGACTTCCAGAGCATGAGGACCGGGGCCGACTGGCCGGACACGTTGCTCAAGGCGGTCTGTAATGCCAGCCGCTTCATCCTGTTCTGGTCGAGGTTCAGCGCCGAGTCCGATTGGGTCCGTAACGAATGTGCAGAGGCGCTCAGGATTCGCGCCCAGCGCGACGACGACAGCTATTTTCAGATTATCAAGCTCGACGACACGCCCCTGCCCAAGGCGTTTGAAAACATCCAGTATTTGGATCGTTCGCGCGAGGCCCTGCTTATCCTTGCATCCGACACAAAGAAGATTGCGTTCGGATGGAAGGGGCTGAACGAAATCCTGTCCTCCGGCATGATCGTGGTCGAGAAGATGACGCCCCGCACCACGCGGGTCATCGCCCACGAAGCAGGTACCCTAGTCTCCGGGCGTGAAGACCTGTTGATGCACGACGTCCGGGCCGGCGAGGCGCTGCCGCAGAGCCTGAAGCTGCCTGCCTGGACCCTGCGCGACGAATCGGAGGCGGCATACCGCCCACTGGTCCTGATCCCAACGCTTCTTGGGTCCTCGCTGGCAAGGAACGGCGCGCTCGTCTGGCTGAATATCATGAAACTGATGTCCGGCGGAATTGGACAGTTGCGGATCGGAAGCGGGGGCGTCGAGGCCGTCTCGCCCGTCGGATCCGTATATGGCTCCTTCATCGAACAGACGCGGCTGTCCCTGCCAGTCGTGCCTTGCCCCTACGACTGGCGGCTTTCGTTCCGGGACAGCGTCCGGTCCCTCGCCCGGCTCACCGAATCCCTCCTGGCAGGACGGGATGCGGTGAGCCCCGTTTTCATGGCGCACGGGTCGGGCAATTTTCTCGTGCGTGCCCTGGCGGCCTACCACCCGGACCTCTGGCTGGAATGCCGGATCCGCGGTGCCCAGCTCATCTTCCTGGGTGCAGCGGAAAACGGGACCTATGACGCTGCCGAGATGCTGACCGGCTCGTCCGCGCTACTCAGGAAACTGGCCATGCTAGACCTACGGCATACCAGCCGGCAGGTGACGGATATCTTCCGGGGCTATCCCGGCCTATGGGAACTGCTGCCAAAGGGTCCGGAGCAGGACCTTCTGAACCCGGACTACTGGGCTAACACCGCATGGCACGTCGATGATGACGTGCTGCGGTTGGCTCGGGAAAGGCGTCAGGAGATGGCCGCCGCGCTCGCTTCCGAGGATATTCACTACGTTTACGGCAGCGCGAAGACGACGCTGGCGCACATGACGATCGAGGGCAGTTCGATCAGAAAGGCTGCGACGTCGATGGGCGACGGACTGACTCCGTACGACCTCAACTTCCCCCGTGAGCGACCGAAAAATCTCTACGTTGCCCGTGAATCGGGCAATTCGCTGCTGGCCAGCCCGGTGGTCGGCAGGGCGGTGGTCGACCTCGCCATTCACGGCAGAACAACTGTCCTGTCGCACGCGCTCAATGCAATTGTCCGGTAACTGCTCAGGCGCTCGCCCGGGGCACGAAGATACGCTGGAGCGATAAGACCCTGGCGAACTTCAAACACCGGGTGCAGGCACCCGCTTTCCTCCACTTCTTGCGAGGCAGCCTGACAGTCTGCGATTCACTTCTTGGACAAAGTGATCAGGGGGCGCGAGTCGTTGCCTGCCCGTTCTAGCTGCAGTCGCCAACCAGTGCCGCGACCGCGGGCTGGATCTTGTGCGCGAGGTCTTCGCGCCAATCTCCGGCAGACTGCCCGTACAGCGTTACGCGCCGGGTGGCGAGGTCGATCGGGATGTCGCTTGCCAGCCTCGACAGGATGAGCACGGGTTTGGCCAGCGTGTGCGCGATCCCGAGTTCGTACAGCACGTTGGGATTGCGCCCGGTGATGTCGGCAATGACGAAGTCCGCGGCATGGATACTCTGCCAGATGTCCTCGAGGATGTCGGTAGGCGTAAACAGGTTGTCGCCGCGTACGGCGCGCGCGCCCGCCGCGTCGCAGGCCTTGACCAGGATGCGGTGGACGTCGGCGGACCACTCCTGTCCGAAGGGCATCACGATGAAGCACACCGGCGAGCCAGCGGCGCGCTCGCGAGGCGGCCCGTACAGCCGCTCACGCCCGAGGAACAGCACGTCGCGCCTCAGCCGCGTGGCTTCGCCGCGGAACTCGTCGAGCAAAGTGCCCAAGCGAGTCGATTGCAGCGCATTCCGTATCCCCGGCGGTGCCCCTCGCCAGTCGTCCGACAGCAGTCGCGAGCGCAGCACCTGCTGCACGTAGCGGCGCAGGAACGCCACCGCATCGTCGAAGCGATCGGTGATCCAGACTAGCGTCACCATCAGCGCAACGATGAACAGCACCGAGAAAAAGACTTTCCATGTCGCCGCGCTCGGCACGAACCAGACCAGCGGCGACAACAGCGCCGAGCCCAGCGACAGCAGGATGAGGATGCCCGAGAGGCCCGAGCGGCCCTCGGCATCGGCCGTTTCGCCGCCGGCCGATGCCGCTCGGGCCCTCTCTGAGGCTTCGCGACGCCTCATGCCCATAATGGCAGCAAACCACAGCAACTGGCCGAACATCCACACAGCGTCGATGACTGGCGGTACGACGTCCATGCTGTAGGCCATATCGCCAGCGATCAGGATGACGCTCGCAACGAGCGTCCAAACCACGAGTGCCGGCACGCGGAGCAACACGCACAGCAGGCCGGCGACGACGACCGCGAATTCGAGTACGGCGGTGGCGGCATCGAGCCGGCCCAGTGGCGTGTCGAGCTTGGTCGCATAAAGCGTTGTATAGAAGCCCGTGAAGATCGCACCCAGGCCGGTCATCAGGACCGTGAAGACGACCAATGTCTGCGGTGTCAACGCGCGGCGATGCCAGAGCGCGAGGGCCAGATAGCTCCACGCGCACAGCATCGAGAAGGCGCACAGCGCATAGAGGGCATCGGACAAGAGCCCGGACCCGAGTGCAAGGAGATAGGGATCAGGGAGCGGCACCTGGTCGGCGGCGGGTGTTGAGCCCTCTGCGTAGATCAGCCACGACCCCGCGAGCGACAAGAACGCTATGGTGTGCAGCGCAAGAAAGCCGCGATAGGGGCGGCCCGTGGACCAGGCCATGGACAGCGCAGCCACCGCGGCCACGGCGGCGGCTGCCGCCTGATCCCAGTGATGGTGCCGCAGACCGCCCGGCTCGTCGCCGAGGACGATCCAGACCAGCAGCCACAGGGTATACAGCGCCGCGATGGCAGCGACCTGCAGTCGAGTCGATTCGGTCATGGTGTCGGCGGGCCTTTCTTGGCGTTCGTCCGCTGGGGGCCGGTTGGGAATCATTGTCAAGATGGAGCCTCTCCAGCTGAAGTCTCCCTCGGAGAACGCGCGCTGAGACGGAGTCCGCTTCTAGATCTCTTCCAATTCGAACGGAACTCCGTCTGCGGCCTCCTGTGCCTGGAGCTTGTTCCCAGACTCACCTTAACCCCCACCGCCACGCCGCTGGTGGGAGGCCGGCCAGATGGTTTTCAGAACCCCATGGCATTGCAGGACCCAATCAGCACATGTTTCGACCTGCGATCTGCGCCGAACGGCGAGCGCATGCTTTCACCACGCGCACCTCTCAGCCGCAGCCGCCCAGGTTAACCGCATCGTCCTTGTCGCATCGAGCGATCGATTGCCATTTGCGCAGGTTACCGCTGCCGCGGCACGGCAGCTCACGTCGGATCTCGCCCGAGCGCGCGATCGCAACCCCCGCCTCAGGAATTCTCGACCACATCAGTGGCCGCTTGCGGCCGGCTACCGACCAACGTTATCCTACACCTGCTGACTGCTTCCCGTAGCTTAACGGTCAGTTGGGAAGGAAATGAACATCCCCCGCCGAATGACCGCTCACAGTTGCTCGCCCCCTGCCCACGTCCGCCCACAACCACAAGCAGAAGATTTGACGATGGCGCATCGCGATGACCTGGCCGACAGTTGTGCGCTAGCCGCGCTCGCATCGGATGCGGCGAGAAGTAATCCTGGCTTCAAGAAGGGTCTACGAGGAAGAGTTGCGCAAATCGTTGCGCGCCATCTGCATTCCTCCCGACGACGGTAGCCCGATCGATCCGGCACGCCTGGACGACACGATCGCCTTCATGGCTTTGTCTGTCGGCGGCATTTCGCTGGCCGGCGCGGTCGACGACCCGGTTTTCTGCGAACAGATCCTCACGGTTTGCCGGCAAGCGGTCGAGCGTATGGCCACGCCGGACAATGAATCGCGAACCAACGCGGAAGTGCCCGATCATGCAAGAAACTGAGACGAGGCTCACACAAACCAACATCAACCATTTCCCGCTACGGACCTACGAGAAACTGCGCATCTGGGCGTTCCCCATTTACCACTGGTCAGGTTGTCAGTTTCACCGGCGCCTAGCCATAGGTCACCAAGCGTCGCGCCGCAAACAATGGGTTCAACGGGGACGTACCACGAATTTTCTGGCAGACTGTTCATGCAATAGCGACTTCCCTCAACTTCTTGGTTGTTCAGTAACCCGCCATGGTGCAAGCGCACATACGCAAAGCAGTTGATGCTGATATCCAGGCGATCTCGACCCTTGCCATGTCTTCATTTGGCACTTCGGAAGGGCCAGAAATCGTCCAACTGATTGGTGACTTGTTGGTCGATGTGACCGCGCGGCCCGTACTGTCGCTGGTTGCGATCGTCGACGGCAGGGTCGTCGGGCACGTCCTTTTCAGCACAGTCAGACTCAAGCCCCCCGGCCAGGACGTATCTGCCGCACTCCTTGCCCCGCTTGCCGTCCATCCAGAATGCCAGTCGCAAGGGATAGGGAGCCAACTCGTTGCGGCAGGGATCGAACAACTTTCAGACGCCGGCGTGGATCTTGTCTTTGTACTCGGGCATCCTGCTTATTACCCGCGATTCGGCTTCTTCGAGGCCGGTATCAAAGGGTTTGAGGCCCCCTATCCCATTCCGGAGAAAAACGCGGCGGCCTGGATGATGCGGGAACTTCATCCAGGCGTAATCGGCAGTACGCGTGGGCAAGTGACATGCGCCGACGCGCTTGCTGATCCGAAATACTGGCGTGAGTGACGCTTCAAACAGCCGGCTTCGCCACATGGTGACCACGCCGCTCAAACCGCATCTGGGACTTGGTCAGGCTGCTCGCGGAGGGCATTGCGTTCGGGCCTCTCGTTGCCATGGGTAGGCCAGGGCAAAGCCGACCGCCAGCAGTGACGCCAGCGGCGCGATCCAATATTCGGGCGCGTCCATCGCCCACAGTGTCGCCCCGCTGATCAGGCACCAGGCGGCCGGAATCGGGAGCAACCAGCCCGCATGCCGCAGCTTGATCGAGAGCAGCGCACCGAGCGTGGCAAGCGCGGTGGGGTCGGGCGCCATGCCGAAGAGTTCGGCAGGCGTCCAGCCACGGCTCAGCAGCGGGCCCAGCAGCGGGTAAATCACCCAGACGGCCCCCAGCAGGACCAGGCCAAGTCCGCGCCGCAGAATGGCCGCCGGCGCCGCATCGAAACGGCCCCGCCATGCTGCCACGCCCAGCAGCACCGCCTGCACACCCCACGCCCACGCGAAATACTCGGCGGCCCAGTTGATGGGAGCATAGCGCTGCGCGTGCCAAGCCCACGCCACCCACAGCCAGCAGGCAGCCAGGATGATGAGCAGCGCCCGCCCTGCCCGTTCGCCGCCGCGCCAGGCCAGCACGAACAGCACGGCGCCGAGCGCAAGTGCGAACAGCGGCAAGGGCCACCATTCCTCGTTATACAGTTCGAACAGCCGGGTGTAGGTGCGCTGCGAGAACAGCAACAGGTCGCGCAGGCTGTAGGTCCACCACTCGCTCATCCGCGGCCCGCCACGAAAGCGGCCATGCGAGCGCGCATGGCGTCGTCGGGCATGCGTCCCCTGGCGGCAGCGAGGTTTTCGCGCACATGATCGACGCGGCTGGTGGCGGGAATCGCACAGGTGACGGCCGGGTGGGAGATGATGAACTTGAGCGCGACCTGCGCCCAGCACATGCAGTCAATTTCGGCCGCCCACGCCGGCAGCGGGCGGCGCGCCAGACGGTCGAGCAGCGCGCCCTGCTGGAACGGCCGGTTGGCAATGACAGCGATGCCACGCTCTTGCGCCAGCGGCAGCAGGCGCCGCTCGACTTCGCGGTCGACGAGGTTGTAGGTGATCTGCACGAAGTCGATCGGCTGGCTCGCCATGATGCGCTCCAGGTCGCCGCGGCGGCGCCCGTGTGAGGTGGTGATGCCGACGTAGCGCAACTGGCCCGCCGCCTTCATGGCGAGCAGCGTGGGCAAATGCTCTTCCCACGCCAGCAGGTTGTGCACCTGCATCAGGTCAAAGCGCGGAATGCCCCATAGGCGGCGGCGGGTGTAGTTGGGTTTCATCGCGAAGGACAGCAAATCCAATGGGTGCGGCTCCTTTGAGCCACGGTTTTCCTGCGATCACGTAGCCAATTTGATGTCTTCGTTCTGGGGTACCGACCCATAGTTGCGCTGGCGCTCTTGGCGATGGTGCAAGGCCATGTATTCGTTAACAAGGCCGCTGGCCCGAAGGGAGCGCAAGCGTAGCACCTCTTCCGCACCATCCAGACTCCAGCGGGCGCCGGTGAGGTCCATGCGGTCCTTGACCAGCTGACGACAAGCGCCCTCGATGATTCCGGTGGCAATCGGCCAGCCGCTGGCCAGTACTTTGGCATAGTCGAAACGTTCCTTGTTCTTGAGCAGGTAGTCGGCACACTTGTCGACCGGCGCCCGCGCCTCTTGGGAGATCCCTTGACGGGTGGCGCTGCGGCGCATCCCCGCAGCCACGTCGCTGACTTTACCCTGGAGTAGGGCGTGTGCGCGTTCGAACACCCAAGTTTCAGCTTCCTGAGTGCCATCTGCGTGGAAGCAGTAGGCGGCTTTCCACCGGTATTAAGGATATGCACAAAATCCTGAATGACCACCACGTCCGTTCGGCGGCGCGCAATCGCCGCTTCGACTTCCCTCTGTTGAGCTTCCTGGCCATCGACCAGCACCAACCACGTTCTCTCATGCTTGGGGTCACGACGCTCGACTTCGGCGAACATCTCCTCGAACACGTCCGCCGGGGTCTGACGGTCGGTAAACGACAAGGCCGGGGCGCGGACACCGCTTGCCCTGGTCTTCGCCTCGGTGACGATCGGTTTATGCCTGATGTACCTGACCGGGATGCTGTACAACCTGCCGAATGTGGTGCTGGCAGCGATCGTGCTGGTGGCCGTCAAGGGCCTGGTCGACATCACCGAACTGTGCCATGTGTGGCGCGTCAGCCGTTTCGAGTTCGGCGTCTGCATGGTTGCCTTCGCCGGCGTGCTGGTGCTGGGCATCCTCAAGGGCGTGATCGTCGCGGTCCTGGTGTCGCTCCTGCTGCTCATCCGGCGCGCTGCCCAGCCGCACGTCGCCTTCCTCGGTCGCATTCCAGGAACGCGGAGCTACTCCGACATCGAGCGCAACCGGGACAACACCGCCGCTGCGGGGGCGCTGCTCTGCCGAGTCGAGGCCGCCCTGCTCTACTTCAATGTCGAGCATGTGCGCGATGCCATCTGGCAGCGGATCCGCTCCACCCCCGAGACCCTGACGCTAGCGGTCTTTGATCCGTCCACCTCGCCGACCGTCGATCTGGCGGGCGCACGCATGCTGGCCAAGCTGCACGCCGAGCTACAGGCGGCTGGCATACGCCTGCGGCTGGTGGCCGCCCACGCGGCGGTGCGCGACATCCTGCGCGCCGAAGGACTGGAGGAAAGCGTCGGCGACTTCGGCCGCAGGAGCAGCGTCGCTGATGTGGTCGACGAGTTCCAGGGACGCGTCAACCCTTGACGCACACCACCTGCCGCAGCGTATACCCGACCTCGGCCAGCGAACGCTGCGCGGGCATCACGGCGTGCAAGGATGCAGAGTAGAGCAAGACGAGTTGTCATTGCCTGTGGTGGGAGGACTCGTGCAGTGGCCATCCTGCCGGCTGAGCCGATGGCGACAAACACTGGGCGAAGGGTGATTCGGATGACCTTTCGCAGGTTCCCGCGACCCCAATCCGAGATTGACGCCGCTTCACGGGAGCTCATATACTCTCGCCGGTGCCGTCGGATTGCCTGTCCTTGCGGATCTCCCGGATCTTCCGGCGGCTGGTGGCCCATCCGAGTTTTCGTCTTACCAACTGCCGCCTCACTATGAGGATTCCACGATGCAAGTGATGTCCTCGCTGCGCGCCTTCCTCGAACTCGATGTGACCCCGGACGCCGATGGGGCCGCGGCCACACGGCGCAGCAATCGCCGGCGGGCACGGGTCTTTGCAATGGTCTTCTTCCTCGTCATGCTGCCCGGCCTGGCCTGGGATTTCCTGCGGCCGGCCGAGTACCGGGCGACCGCCAGAGTGGCGATAACCCCCGGAAGCCTCGAGCCGCGTCCGCTGACGCCGGCAGTTGCCGGCGAGGCCGGCCAGCAGTCTGCGCCGCGTGCCGGAGCCGGGGTGCTGACCGAAGTCGAGGTGCTGACCAGCCGCCCGCTGCTGGAGAAGGTTGCCGCGTTGCTTGCCTCGGCCGGTCAGGCGTCGACCAGCGAAAGTAACCTCGTCGAGCAGTTGAAGGGGATGATCCGTGCGGTGCCGGTGGCCGGCACGGCTGTCGTCGAGCTGCAGGCAACCGGCGCGAAGCCGGAGCTGCTTGCCGCAGCACTGAACGCGCTGGTCGACGCATATCGCGATCAGATGCAGGCGACGCACGAGATGGTCGCGGACGAGGGATTGGCGCAGACACGCGAGGAAGTCGCCCGGCTGGGCCAAGCAGTAAGCGAGCGACGCGAGCGTCTGGAGCGTTTTCGCAACACGAGCGGCGTCGTTTCCGGCGAGCGCGAGGAGAACGATGCCGTCGCTCAGCTGAAAGGGCTGAGCACCGCACTGAATACGGCAACCGAGCGCGCGGCGATCGCCGAGTCCCGACTGCGCGCCTTGCGCGAAGGCGCCGGCGGTGGCGCACGAACGACGCCAACCAAGGATGATCCGACATTGGCAGGCATGGAACAGCACGCGTCGCTTGTTCGCCAGGAGATACGCGCGCTGGAGCGGACTTACACCCCGCATTTCATGAGCATCGATCCGCATGCGCGGGCGTTGCGCATTCGCCTGAGCGAACTGGAACGGCAGATCGAGCTGCAGCGTGCGACGGGTCGTGAGGCAGGGATCGCCGCCGCCGAAGAAGAGCTGGCCAGCGCCCGGGCGACGGTCGAGCGCTTGCAGACGCAGGTCAGGAACCAGCGCGCGAACGTGCAAGCCTTTTCACAGCGCTTCGCACAGTCGAAGTCGCTCGAAGACGATCTCGCACAGATCGAGAACGCACACCGCGGGGCGCTCGAGCGTTTTGCCAGACTTGGTGCCAGCGAGAACAGCCGGCTACCGGCACTCCAGGTGGTCGAGGCGGCGAGCGTTCCGCAGTCGCCATTTCGACCAGAGTATCTGCGTGACGCACTGCTCGTAACGGGAGCTGCGTTCGGTCTCGGGCTGCTCGCCATCTGGTTCATCGAGCTGTTTACGCGTTCGCCTCCTGCCCAAGGCGCGGCGACGACGACAGTCGTCATTCCGCAAGCCTGGCCGATGTCTGGCCATCCTGCCAGGCAGCTGGCGGGGAACATGGCCGGCGCGCTGCCGGCTGGCATTCGGCCGCCGATTGGCCTGCTTCCCGGCCAGACGCAGTCGGCGCGCGAGTTGAGCCAAGAGGAAGTGGCAGCGCTCCTCGCAGCGTCCGCGCTCGAGGAGCGTTTCCTGGTCACCCTCCTGCTGCTCGGTCTGACGGCCGACGAAGTGATCCATCTGGTTCAGGAAGACTTCGATCCTGCCGCCGGGACGCTGCGTATACGCGGCAACACTCCGCGCCAGTTACAGGTTCCACCATGGCTGACGGCCTGCCGGGCGGCGGCGCCTGACGAGCGCTCGGCGCCGCTGCTGGCCGATGCAGCCGGCGCGCCAATCACCGCGGCCCACCTCCAGTCGGTAGTGATCTGCGCCGCCTTCGACGCAGGTCTGGCGGACGCTGCGAGCCTGACCCCGGAGGACCTTCGACACACCTGCATCGCCTGGCTCGTGCGACAGGGAGTACGCTTCTCGGACCTGGCGGCTTTGGTCGGACGGCCGAGCGCCGATGCGCTCGCCGCTTACGCCGAGCTCGCGCCCCCGTCGCCGCGAGCGGCGAACGGCGAGATCGACCCGCTGATGCCGGCACTTCGGCATTTTGCCTCATGATCAGGGGCCTCACCCTGTTGTCCTCGCATTGTCGACTGGCGGGACACGCTGAATGCGGATCGCCCGCTTCAAGACGACACCGCGTTGGCGGCGATCGGCAAGCAAAACCCGCCTGAGTTCTGGATCGCGGCGACCTTGCCGCCCATCACACGCAGAAAAAGGCCCGACCGCCAAGCGGTCGGGCCTTTTTCTTGGCCTACAGCTGTCTGCGCTCAGACGCGTTCGAAAATCACTGCAATGCCCTGACCACCGCCGATACACATGGTGACCAGCGCGTACTTGCCACCGACCCGCTGCAACTCGTAGATCGCTTTCGTGGCGATGAAGGCACCGGAGCAACCGACCGGGTGACCCAAAGCGATGGCGCCGCCATTCGGGTTGGTTTTCACTGGATCGAGACCGAGACCCTTGTTGACCGCGATGGCCTGGGCAGCAAAGGCTTCGTTGGCTTCGATGACGTCCATCTGGTCAAGCGACAGGCCGGCCTTCTTGAGCGCCAGCTTGGTCGCCGGGATCGGGCCTTCGCCCATGATGTCGTTCGGTACACCGGCGACGGCGTAGGAAACGAGGCGTGCAATCGGCTTGTGTCCCGCGCTGGTGGCCAGATCGGCAGCCGCAAGCACAAGGAAGGCCGCGCCGTCATTGATGCCCGAGGCGTTGCCGGCGGTGACCGTGCCGTCCTTGCTGAACGCCGGCTTCATCTTGGCGAGGGCTTCGATGGTCGTGCCCGCCTTGACGTGCTCGTCGGTATCGAAGACAACATCGCCCTTGCGGGTTTTCATGACGATCGGCACGATCTGCGACTTGAAGCGGCCCTCGGCAATGGCGGCGGCGGCGCGGCGCTGCGACTCGACGGCGAAGGCGTCCTGCTCTTCGCGGCTGATGTGCCACTTCGTCGCCAGGTTCTCTGCCGTGACGCCCATATGACCAACACCAAAGGGATCGGTGAGCGTGGCGACCATCATGTCGATCGCCTTGGTGTCACCCATGCGTGCGCCGGAGCGCATCGCCGGCAGCATGTATGAACCACGTGACATGACTTCCACGCCACCGCCAATACCATAGTCGGCGTCACCGAGCATGATGTTCTGAGCGGTGGTCACGACACCCTGCAGGCCCGATGCGCACAGACGGTTGACCGCCATGGCCACGGAATCCATCGCCAGACCCGCCTGGATCGAGGCGACACGGGAAACATAGGCAAAGCGCGAATCGGTCGGAATGCAGTTGCCGACGGTAACGTAAGTGATTTGCTGCGGATCGACACCGGAACGGGCGATCGACTCCTTCATCACGGTGCCGGCCAGCTCATGCGGCTCCATGTTGGCGAGTGAACCACCGAAGGTGCCAATAGCTGAACGGACCGCGCTTAGTACAACGACTTCTCTGCTCATGAAGAAACTCCTGTAATTGATCGATCAACCGCCTACCAGACTGGCAAGCCCAACAAAAGCAACAACAACAACCACAGCACCAGCGCCCGCCAAATCAGCCCGACGGTACTCTCCATGAAGTCAACGTCTGCTTCTTCACCGGTACCGATCTCTGCCCGCTCGGTAATCTCGCCGGCGTCAAGCACCGGCATCCCGAGGCGGACCCCCAAGGCACCAGCGCCGCTCGCCAGGACAATCCCCAGACCATCGCCTGGCCATTGGTCGGCTCGCGTGCGCCAGCAATAGACCGCATCCTCGAAATCGCCAACGATGGCGAAAGCTGCAGCAGTCAGCCGCACAGGAAGCCAGTCAATGATAGCAAAGGTTCGCCGTGCAAAAACTCCGAAATCACCATCTTCTGCGCTGTCTCGCCCGCCCCAGGTATCCGCGAGAGAGGCCGAGACGCGATACAGCACCGCGCCGCAGGGGCCTGGCAGGAGGAGAAAGCACACGAAGACGCCGAAAACATGGCGATGCGACGCGCAAAGCGCCTCCTCGATCGCCAGCTGAGCGATCTCGGACGAGGAAAGGCCATCCGCCCCCCTACCCCGCCACTCGGCGAGCAGCCTGCGCGCCTCCGCCACGTCATCCGTGCGAAGCGCCAGCTGAATGCCCGTATAATGGCGACTAAACCGGCGAAAGCCCATCGTCAGATAGAGAACAGCAACGTTCCATAACCACGCGAGCACAAAGCTGAACTCGGCAAGGAAGAGATGGATGCCGGCAGTGACCAACACCAGCCCACCGACGCCAATCAGCCAGCCGACCACTCCATTATGGCGCTCGCCAGCGTTGAACCTGCTTTCGAGAAAGCGGGCCAGGCTGGAAAGTGGCTCGTGGACAAACCGACGGTAAGGCAGTGGCCGGACCTGCTCAAGCAGCAGGACGGCAAGCAGGGAAAACAGGCTCATCCCAAAGTCCTGTTGGGCTGCACGGCGCAGGCGTGGTAATCCGCATCGGCCCAGTATCCAAATGGGCACCATACCATAATTCATCGGGACTTGCAGAAACCCGACACTTCACGCAACATCGCTCTGCCGCTTCTGGAAAGCCTTCAAGGATGAAACTGTCGTCTGTCTTGTCTAAAACGCCGAAGGGCCTTGACGAGATATCCACCCGCGCGAATCGCCTGCCCTCCCGAGTACGAGCACTGTTGATCATGGTCGATGGCCACCGCACGGGAGACGAACTCGTCGCGCTCAGCTCTTCCAGCGCCGAGGGCAAGCGGCACCTTGCGGCCTTGCTCAATGGCGGTTTCATTCAGGTTCAGTCTCCGCCGGGGAGCAGTGCGAAAGACCTGCCAGACGCTCACCCAGCGCTTCCTGACGAGGACATCAGCCTGGCCAGGAGCTATGCCGCACGCACCTTGATGGAGTTGCTAGGCGCGCAGGCCGGCGCGCTGGTCGCCGAGATCGAGAGAACGCGGACGCGCGATGAACTCCTGCGGCAACTCGTTAAACTGCGCGCGGCGCTCCGCGCTGCCCCGGATCAAAAAGCGGCGCAGCAGTTTCTGGAAAAACTCGTGCTGGTGCTCGATTAGCGAACAGCGACGCCAAGGACACGGCAAAGGGACACGATGATCCCTGCTGTGGCACCCCAGATGAAGTATTCGCCATAAGGCATCGCGTAGTAGTGCCGGAGTTTGCCGCGGTAGTGCAGGGAGTGTTGCTGGTGGTTGACGGGATCCAGCAGGAAAGCCAGCGGCACCTCGAATGCCTCCGCCACTTCAAATGCGTCGAGTTGCAAGTCAAAAGGCGGCGTCACCATGGCCACCACCGGGGTGACCCGAAAGCCCGTGCTGGTCAGGTATTCAGGCAGGTAACCGGCGATCTCGACATGCGCCGGCGACAACCCGATCTCCTCACTGGCTTCTCGCAGGGCGGTATGCGCGGGCGACGCGTCCGCCGGCTCGCGCCGGCCCCCGGGAAAACTTATCTGACCAGGATGGTCCTTCAGATGCGCGGTGCGCTGCGTGAGCAATACCGTCGGCCCCCCCACTCGCTGGACAATCGGGAAGAGTACGGCAGCCGGCGTCAGTTCCTCGTCGCCAACGCCGTCCTCAAGCACCACGTGACTCCGGGAAGGTGACGCGTTCAGGACCAGCCGTATCCGGTCGAGATCGACGGCGCTGCTGCTGGCTGCTGGTGGGCCAAACACGGCCTCAGTTGATGACAACCGGTTCCTCCTCGATCTCTGCATGAACTGCGGCAAGCGCATCCTGCAGCGTTTCGTCCGGCAGGGCGTTGATCGTGCTGGCCACCAGATCAGCCGGCTTGACGGCGCCGAGCGGCAGTTGGCTGCTATCCAGACTGGCAATCAGTGCAGCGGTTGCACCCACCACCTGCAGTAGCGTCTGCCGCTCACCCATCAGAAGCTCAAGCTCGCGGCCCAACATGGACAGCTTTTCGCTGCGATGACGCATGTTCGAAATCTCCTAGTAGCGCTTCCTGAGGGTCATCGTCTGACCATCACGCTGCATTTCCATACGGTTCAAGAAACTCATGCCCAGCAAGGCGAAGGGCATTTCCTGTTGATGGACCACGGCATCAACGTTGTTGATGACGATTTCGCCCACCCGTACCGTGTCGAGCTTGACGTGCGTCACCACCGCCTGACCATTGGCTGTATTGACAAACGCTGTCCGACCCTTGCTGGTATCCAGGCCGATTCGCCGCGCCTCGCTGGCACCAAGGGAGATCATCGTGGCGCCCGTGTCAACGAGAAAGCGGACTGTCGTTCCGTTGACATTGCCAGTGGTCACGAAATGGCCCCTGCCGTCAGCGGTCAATGTCGCCTTGCCACCGCCGCCAGCTGAAGATTGCGAGGCAACGTTCTGCCCAACCCGCAGAACCTGCTTCCTTCCATTGGCCTCAATGGTGGCCGTCTGACTATCGACAGAAAGCACTGTGACGCCTTCAGCGGTCCTGCTGCCAACCGCGACAGTTCGCGGCACCCCACCGTCAATCGTCAGCAATGCTTTTCCCGGAAAGACACCGGCCAACCCGACATCGACTGCCTGCGCGCCTGAGCAGAGGGAAAAAAGTGAAAGCAGGATGGTGTGTCGGCTCGATGCCCAGCCGAGCCAACACGCACTTTTCTCTATACAACGAATCAGCACTCCGTTTCCTCCATCAGCCAGGCACATTTGGCCATCAGAATCTCGATGGCCCAAGGCATTTTGCCACATTCCGGCAGCGACACCGGCGCTGATGCAGGCAGCGAGCCGATCAGGAACGATCAGCGGACATTTCGGCGGAAGGATGGGTGTCGCCGGCCGGTCCGCACGGGGCAGCACGGCAATAAACCCGGCGGCAGTACGGCGCGCAGCAATCCTGCCTGCCCGCGTGTGGCGAGGGGCGGCGGGGGAATCAGCGATAAACCAGGACCGGAATCTTTGAGTGCGTAAGGACCTTGTTGGTTTCGCTGCCGAGCAACAGTGCCGTGAAGCCCCGGCGACCATGCGAGGCCATGAAAATCAGGTCGCAGCCGGCCTGAGTTGCCGCGTCGATGATTGCCTGATAGGGAATGTCGCTGATCAGCGACAGCTTCTCGACCGGCACGCCTGCTGAGTCGCACAACTGAACGACAAAATCCAGGGTCTGCTGTGCCTGCTGCTCGGCAAGTTCAGCGAACTTCTCCGGCGTCGTCGGGTCAATCAATGCGCCCTCACCGTAGTAACTTACCGGGTACTCGGGTTTGGCAAAAAACGCCGTAATGCGCGCCCCCGCCTCCTTGGCGAACGATACTGCCCGACGGGCAGTCTCCTTTGAAAGCTCGGAGCCATCCGTAGGGACAAGAATGTTCTTGAACATGGCGTTACCTCCATTGTCGAGTCAATCAACTATAGGCACGAAACAACCAACGACTGTTGATCGAAATCAAATGCCTTGTTTGATGTCGATCAACGCTGGCGGCCGCCACCTGGCCGACAATCCCAATCTCCATTCGCCGAGGTTCCTCATGCACGCAATCACGGATTTCATGGCCAACGACCATCGTGTTTGCGATGCAATGCTGGTCAAGGTCGAGCACGCGGTCACCAAACACAACTGGGAACTCGCCAGGAGCGAGTTTGCCGATTACCGGGACGGCATGCTGCATCATTTCGCCGCCGAAGAATCCGTTCTGTTTCCTCTCTTTGAACAGACGACCGGCATGTACCGGGGACCGACGCAGGTGATGCGCGGCGAACATGCACAGATGCGCCTGCTGCTGACGGCCGCTGCCTCGGCACTGACAGCGCAGGATGCCGACGATTATGCCGGCAACGCCGAAACCCTGTTGATCATGATGCAGCAGCACAATGTCAAGGAAGAGAACGTGCTCTATCCGATGTGCGACCAGCATCTGGCTCATCAGGTCGAGGCGCTGCTGCCAGCGTTGCAGGCGCAGATTGCGGGCCAGCTGGAAGTACCGACATGACCCCGAGCAATGCTGACATCGTGATCGACGGCCGTGGCCTCGAACCACCCGAGCCGCTGGTGCGCACGCTGGAAGCGCTTGACCAGATCGGTCCGGCGGAAAGACTCCTGGTTCTGCTTCCCCATGAGCCCCACCCGCTCTACCGCGCACTGCAGCTCAACGGCTTCTCTTGGCAAACCACCCGCCGGCCAGACGGCACGGTCGAAGTCCTGATCCAGCATCAGCCACAGTAATGCAGGCCCTGCTGTCCTTCGACCAGGCGCCGCCGATCGCTGCACCGCTTCGCTTTTTTCTCACCGCACCGCTGTTTGCCATTCTCGCAGGCATGCTCCTGCTCTGGAGTGGACCGGAGCTGTTCGCCTCGCGCTGGACGCCGTCCGCGCTGGCGATGACGCATCTGATCACCGCTGGCTTCATGCTGCCGGTGATGCTCGGGGCGATGATCCAGATTCTGCCGGTGGTGGCCGGTGCGAACATGCCGCGACCGCTGCTGATGTCATCCCTGGTGCACGCCGCGATTGTGCCTGGCGCCCTGCTGCTGACAGCAGGCATCCTGACTTCGCAGCCGCTCGCCTTACAACTGGCCGTGCTGCTGCTGGGCATCGGCATCGCGCTCTTTCTCGGCGCGGCCGGGCATGCGCTGGTCAGTGTGCGGTCGACCAATCCGACCATCCAGGGCCTGAAGCTGGCATTGATCGGTTTGAGCGTGACTGCTGGCCTGGGAATGCTGCTGGCAATGGCACGCGACGGATCGTTTGCACTGCCTATCCGACAACTGACATCGATACACCTTGGCTGGGGCCTGGTCGGCTGGAACCTCGTCCTGCTTGCTGCGGTTGCCCTGGTTGTGGTTCCGATGTTCCAGATCACCCCGCCCTTCCCGGCATGGTTCGCGCGCGGCTTTTCCTGGGCGGCACTTTCCGTGCTGTGCCTGTGGAGCATCGCGGTCGGCGCTGGCTGGCCCTGGCCATCCGCATTCCTGGCTGGTGCAGTCGTACTGACGGTGGCGGTCTTTGCAGCGCTGACCCTGCGGGTCCAGCACCGCAGCAGGCGTGCCCGGTTCGACGCCAGCCAGCACTTCTGGCGCCTGGCGATGCTGTGCCTGCTCGCCGCCTGCGCCCTGTGGTTTGCTGCCGACAGCCTGCCGGCGCTCGCCGAACGCCAGGAATGGCCACTGTTGTGCGGTGTCCTGGCTCTGCTCGGCGGCTTCATGTCGGTAATGATCGGCATGCTCTACAAGATCGTTCCCTTTCTGGTCTGGTCGCACCTGCAGAACCTTGGTGACGGGCGGGTGATGGCCCCGAACATGAACAAGGTCATCGCCACGCGCCAGGTCGACCGGCAGCTGTACGCGCACGTCGTTTCCCTTGCACTGCTGCTGGCAGCAGTCATCTGGCCCGAGTGGTTCACTTATCCGGCAGGGCTCGCCCTCGTGCTGGCCAATGGCTGGTTGCTCTACAACCTGCTGACCGCCGTCGCATTCTACCGGTACCAGTGCTTGCAGATCGCCGCCCAGAGCTCGGCCACACCTGCCGCGCAAGGCCCATGCTGAGCTACCTGTTCCTCAAGCACCTGCACATCGGCTGCGTCGTGCTCAGCGGCGCAGGCTTCTGCCTGCGTGGCCTGTGGATGCTGACCGACTCGCCCTGGCTACAGCGACCGGTCGTCCGCGTCTCGCCGCACGTGGTGGACACCCTTCTGCTCGGAAGCGCGATCGCCATGGCGGTGCTTAGCAGCCAGTATCCCTTCACCGCCGACTGGCTGACGGCCAAGCTGGGCGGTCTGCTGATCTATATCGGCTGTGGGGCAATGGCCCTCAAGCGAGCACGCGGCAAGGGACGGAGAGCGGCCTTCCTGGTCGCTGCGCTGACCGTGTTTGCCTACATCGTGTCGGTTGCCCTGCTGCGCAGCCCGCTAGGGTTTCTCGCCTGGCTGCTCTGAAGCGGCCACTGCCGGGAGACCTGCAGGCGGTCAGCCACGCTGGTGGGTCATCAGCTTTCTCAAGCCCGCCGTGTTGAGAATCCTGACCTTTCTTTGATGCACGGCGAGCAGGCCTTCTTCCTGGAAACGCGAGAACGCCCGGCTGACCGTTTCCAGTTTGAGGCCGAGATAACTGCCGATTTCGTCGCGAGACATCCGCAGATTGAACTCAGCCGGCGAGTAGCCACGCGCCTTGAAACGCTGCGAAAGATTGAGCAGAAATGCAGCCAGGCGTTCCTCGGCGCGCATCGTGCCGAGCAACATCATTACCCCGTGGTCGCGCACGATCTCGCGGCTCATGACCTTGTGAAAGTGATGCTGCAAGGTATGGATTTGTCGCGACAGCCCTTCAAGATGCGAGAAAGGAATGGCGCACACTTCGCTGTCTTCGAGGGCGATGGCGTTGCAGGTGTGCAGTTCGCTGCTGATACCGTCAAGCCCGAGCAATTCGCCGGTCATCTGGAAACCGGTCACCTGATCACGGCCATCCTCGATCAGAACGTCGGTTTTGAAAAAGCCACTGCGAATCGCATAGATCGACTCGAAGGTCTGCCCGGCACGGTACAGGTGATCGCCGCGCTTGAGACGTCTGCGCGTCGAAACCAGCTCGTCCAGCTTCTTCAGCTCCTCCGCTTCAAGGCCGATCGGCAGGCACAGTTCGCGCAGATTGCAGTTTGAACAGGCGGTTTTCACGACTTCAAACGCGAGTCTGGCAGTCGCAGCATCGTTGGACATCTGAGCCTTTTTTTCACTAAACCCTGCGTTTGATCCACGTCAACCCAACGTCCCCGGCGTGGTCAGATAATGCGGCCAATATACAGTGTAGTGGGAACATGAACTCTGTCGCTGGCAACCTTGTTTTTGATCCACAGATCATCCGCCGTTTCGACATCAACGGACCCCGCTACACGTCTTACCCGACAGCGGACCGCTTCGTTGAAGCCTTCGGTTCGGATGCAGCCAGACTCTGGCTCGGCAAGCGCAATATTGGCGCCATCAGCCGCCAGCTGTCATTGTACTTCCACATTCCCTTCTGCAACACCATCTGTTACTACTGCGCGTGCAACAAGATCATCACCAAGGACCATGGTCGTTCAGCCAAGTACCTGAAGTATCTGGCGCGCGAACTGGCGCTGCAGAGCGGTTATCTCGAGGGCGGCGATCAGGAGGTGGCGCAGTTGCACTGGGGCGGCGGTACGCCAACCTTTCTCTCGCACGACGAGATGCGTCAGCTGATGGCCGCGACACGCAGGCACTTCAGACTGATCGACGGCGGCGAGTACTCGATCGAAGTCGATCCCCGGAAGGTCGATCGTGCAACGGTCGAACTCCTTGGCGAACTCGGCTTCAATCGCATGAGCGTCGGCGTGCAGGATTTCGATACCCGCGTACAGCAGGCTGTGAATCGCATCCAGAGCGACGAAGAAACCTGCGCCGTGATCGACGCGGCGCGCACGACCGGCTTCAAGTCGATCAGCGTCGACCTCATATACGGCTTGCCGAAGCAGACCGTCATGGGGTTTAGCCAGACGCTCGACCGGGTGATTGACGTCAGCCCGGATCGCGTCTCGATCTACAACTATGCTCACCTGCCGAGCCTGTTCAAGCCGCAGCGCCGGATCGCGGAGTCGGATATGCCTTCCGCCGACGCCCGGCTGCAAATCCTCGCCCTGGCAATCCGCCGCATGACCGATGCCGGTTATATCTACATCGGGATGGACCATTTCGCAAAACCCGACGATGAACTGGCCATCGCCCAGCGACAGGGACGTCTGCACCGCAACTTCCAGGGCTACTCGACGCATTCGGATTGTGATCTGCTGGCCTTTGGCATCTCGTCGATCAGCAAGGTCGGACCAACCTACAGTCAGAACGTAAAAACGCTCGACGAGTACTACGATCTGCTCGACAGCGGTACCCTGCCGGTCTACCGCGGCATCGAGCTGAACGCTGATGATCTGCTGCGCCGCTCGATCATTCAGTCACTGATGTGTCACTTCGAACTGTCGATCGAGTCGATTGAAATCGCCCACCTGATCGACTTCAGGAAGTACTTCGCGACCGAGCTTGGCGATTTGCGCGAGATGGTCGACGCGGGTCTGGTTCGTGTCGACGACAAGTGGATCACCGTTCTGCCGCGCGGGCGCATGCTGGTACGCGCCATCTCGATGGTCTTCGACCGCTACCTGCGGGCCGATCGACAGCGCACCCGGTACTCAAAGGTCATCTAACGCAGACAAGCCGCCGGTCGGACAGGAGGAAGGAGTAGAATCCCCGCACTTCGCCTTTGGCGCATCCTCCTGCCACTGATGCCTGAATCCAGTTATCTCTCCTTGTTGCTGATCGGTCTGTTGGGTGGCACACACTGCGTCGGCATGTGCGGTGGCATCGTCGGCGCCCTGTCGATGGGTGCTCCGGCACGCCTCGGCCTGCATCTCGCTTACAACACCGGGCGCATTGTCAGCTATGCGACGGCCGGTGCGATCGCCGGCGCGCTGGGCGAGGCGAGCATGGCGCTATCCGGTCAGCTGCCGGTACGGACCATCCTTTACCTGGTCGCCAACCTGATGCTGGTCGCCCTCGGCCTCTACCTGATGGGGATGACCAGTGCCCTCGCGTTCAGCGAGCGCCTGGGCCAGAAGCTCTGGCGACACCTGCAACCACTCAGCCGGCGTTATCTTCCTGCGCGCAGCGCGGCGCAGGCCTTTCCCCTCGGCCTGCTGTGGGGCTGGCTGCCCTGCGGCCTGGTATACAGTGCCTTGGCGACCGCTCTGACCAGCGGATCTGCCTGGCATGGCGCCGGACTGATGCTGGCCTTCGGCTTCGGCACCCTGCCCAATCTGCTGCTTGCCGGCTTGCTTGCGACCCGCCTCCAGGCCTACGCGCGCCAGCCGGTGGTGCGCCTGACGGCTGGCTTGCTCATCCTCGGCTTTGGCATCTGGGGACTGATGAGCATACCGGGACTCGCTCGGCTGGTGGTGGCTGGCTAGCGAGGGCCATCGGCATGCCGAACCACGCCTGCCCCACGTTCCTGGCAAGCGACAGGCGTAGATGAGCGCAGCGTCAACGGACACCGTGCGCCTTGATCTACCGATCACGGGCATGACCTGCGCCGCCTGCGCAGCCCGCATCGAGAAGGCATTGAATCGATTGCCGGGGGTCGCCGCCAGCGTGAATCTCGCCACCGAGCATGCACTGGTCGAGATCACTGCGGCAGAGACGACCGCTCAACAGGTCGTCGCGGCGATTGAAAAGGCCGGCTTCAGCGTGCCGCCACGGACCCTGGAAATGGCCATCGAAGGCATGACCTGCGCCGCCTGCTCGACACGCATTGAGAAGCTGCTCAACCGGCTCCCGGGTGTTGAGGCGGTCGTCAATCTGGCAACCGAGAGGGCGACAATCCGCTACCTCCCCGGGGTGGTCGCCCCGGCAGTGCTGATCGCCGCTGTCGAGCGCGCGGGGTTCTCCGGGCGGCTGGCCGACGATCACTCGCGCGCGGACGAGAAGGCAAGGAAACTGGCCAACCAGCAGGTCGAGTTGCAGCGCTTCTGGATTTCTGCCGCGCTCACCCTGCCACTGGCAGCACAAATGCTGACCATGTTCGACGTCGGCGCGCACCATCAGGAGGACATGCTGCCGCGCTGGTTACAGCTGCTGCTGGCGACGCCGGTGCAGCTCTGGATTGGCTGGCGCTTTTACGATGGCGCCTGGAAAGCCTTGCGCGGTGGTGGCCCGAATATGGACGTGCTGGTTGCACTCGGCACGACGATGGCCTACGCATTCAGCCTGGTCGTGACGGTCACCGGAGCCACCAACCTGCACGTCTATTTTGAGGCTTCGGCGGCGGTGATCACGCTCGTCCTGCTCGGAAAACTTCTCGAGGCGCGCGCCAAGGCGAAGACCACGGACGCGATCGAGGCGCTGATACGCCTGCAACCGCGGACGGCACGCGTCGAACGCGACGGCCAGCTGATCGAACTCGACACCGCGCTGCTGATCCCGGGCGACATCTTCATTGTTCGTCCTGGCGAAAGCGTGCCGGTCGATGGTGAGGTAATCGACGGGTCATCGGCCGTCAATGAGGCCATGCTCACCGGTGAGAGCATGCCGGTGAGCAAGCGCCAGGGCGCGCGCGTTTTTGCCGCCACCGCCAATGGCGAAGGGATGCTGCGCTGCCGAGCAACCGGCGTCGGCGAACACACCCTGCTCGCCGGCATCATCCGCATGGTCGCTGAGGCACAGGGGTCGAAAGCGCCCGTTCAGCGACTCGCCGATCGCATCTCGGGAATTTTCGTACCCGTCGTCTGCGCCATCGCCCTGGGCACCTTTGTTGCTTGGTGGGCTTTCGGCGGTGCTTTCAGTACGGCCCTGGTAAATGCCGTCGCCGTGCTGGTGATTGCCTGCCCTTGCGCCCTCGGATTGGCCACGCCGACGGCAATCATGGTCGCCAGCGGACAGGGTGCCGCGGCCGGCATCCTGATCAAGAACGCCGAGGCGCTCGAGCGGGCGGAAAAGATCCGCGTGCTGGTGGTAGACAAGACGGGCACCCTGACGCGCGGCGAACCGGGGGTGACCGATATCCTGCCCTTGCTGGCGTCAACCGAGGAAGCATTGACCCTGGCTGCCGGCCTTGAACAAGCATCTGAACATCCCCTGGCAAGGGCCATCCTGCGGCATGCACAGGCCGCCGGCGTGGTCCTGCCGGTGCTTGAAGACTTTCGGGCGATCCCCGGTCGAGGAGTGCAGGGCCGAGTCGCCGGACGCTGGCTGTGCCTCGGTGCGCCGGAGGGTTTCGTCGGACTCCCCGATGAGGCGATCGAGAGCCTGCAGCGCGCGGGCAAGACCGTGGTGGTGCTGACTGAATGCCGCGACGGTGACCTCCTCGCCGATGCTGCCAAAGCTGGCACTGGCCGGGCGCTGGCTCTGCTGGCCATCGCCGACCCGCTGCGCGCAACCTCACACGCTGCCGTGGCGCGGCTCAAGGCCATGGGAATACGCGTCGTGATGCTGACTGGAGATCAGGCCGCCACTGCCGCAGCGATTGCCGACGCGGTCGGCGTCGATGACTTTCGCGCCGGCATCCTTCCCGGCGACAAGGCGGCGATGGTCAATGCACTCAAGACCGGCGACGCCGTGGTGGCCATGGTCGGCGACGGCATCAACGACGCGCCGGCGCTGGCCGCCGCCGACGTCAGCTTCGCCATCGGCGCCGGGTCCGATGCTGCGATTGAGGCGGCGGACGTGACCCTGGTACGCAGCGATCTGCACGGGATCGCCGATGCCATCGTGCTATCGCGTGCGACACTGCGGAAAATCAGGCAAAATCTGTTCTGCGCTTTCATCTACAATGTGCTTGGCATTCCTCTGGCCGCACTCGGAATGCTGAATCCGGTGATCGCCGGCGGGGCCATGGCCCTCAGTTCGGTTTCGGTGGTGTCCAACTCCCTGCTTCTGAAACGCTGGCGTGCCGGCGGCAGCTGATGCCAGGAGACTGAGCATGCGTTCAATGCAACCGGCGCCGGCAGGCAGAAACGGAAGGTCTGATGGAAAGAATCGTGATCGGCATCGGCGGCATGAGTTGCCAGGGCTGCGTGAAGAGCGTGACGACAGCTCTCATGGCCCTGCCTGGTGTGGTCCAGGTTGATGTTTCCCTGGATGCGGGCCAAGCCAGTGTCGCCTGTGACCCCCGCTTGGTGAGCCTAGCCCAGTTAAGGACCGCAATCGAAGCGGCGGGATTTGACGCCCCTGCCTCGCCCTGAGGCTGTTTCGCCCCGTACAGCCCGCTCCTCTTACCACGCCGCCATGCGGCCTAGCAAACAAATGGCCAGGAAAAAGACAAAAACGACTGAGCTTGGTGCCCCGGAAGTCGCATCGACCGAACCGGTCCGCTTGACGCAGTTCTCGCATGGCGGCGGCTGTGGCTGCAAGATCGCCCCCAACGTGCTCGAACAGATCCTCGCCAGAACCTCGTCGGTACTGGCGCCAAGGGAATTGCTGGTCGGTATCGAAACCAGCGACGACGCTGCCGTCTACCAGCTCAACGACGATCAGGCACTGGTTGCAACCACCGATTTTTTCATGCCGATCGTCGACGACCCCTTCGACTTCGGCTGCATCGCAGCGACCAACGCACTCTCCGATGTCTATGCCATGGGTGGCGTGCCGCTCCTGGCCCTGGCGGTCGTCGGCATGCCCGTCAACAAGCTACCACTGCCAACGATCAAGCGCATTCTCGAGGGCGGCGAATCGGTTTGCCGCAAGGCGCGGATCCCGATTGCCGGAGGGCACACGATCGACTCGGTCGAGCCGATCTATGGTCTCGTCGCCATCGGTCTGGTCCATCCGGACAACCTCAAACGGAACTCCGGCGCCCGGCCCGGCGACAAGCTGATCCTTGGCAAGGCGTTGGGCGTCGGCTTCTTCAGCGCCGCACTGAAGAAGGGCCTGTTGTCTCCCCATGGCTACGCCTCGATGATCGCCTCGACGACGCAGCTCAACACGCCGGGGCGAGCGCTGGGCTGCCTTGCCGGGGTACACGCGATGACCGACGTCACGGGCTTTGGTCTGCTGGGCCATCTGGTTGAAATCTGCAAGGCGTCCAGCGTTTCGGCGGTGATTGATTACACGGCCCTGCCGGTATTGCCGAACGCTCTCGAGTACGCGACAAATGGTTGCGTAACCGGTGCTTCAGGGCGCAACTGGGCAAGCTACGGCGAACACGTCAGCCTGCAGAAGAAAGATCTTGGCGACCTCGAACGTGCCCTGTTGACGGACCCGCAAACCAGCGGTGGGCTGCTGATCTCCTGCGCCCCGGAAGTGGTCACCGAAGTACTGGCGACCTTCCTGCAGGAGGGCTTTGATCACGCCGCGGTCATTGGCGAGATCGCCGCAGGAAAGCCGCAGGTTTCAGTTGTCAGAAGCAAGGCCGGTTGAGCCGATGCCGCAGCCAGGGGAATAGCCCTGATCGGGATCGAGAACCAGCGACACCAGCCCGTCAGCAAGCTTCGGTTCAAACCAGGTCGACTTCGGTGGCATGACCTGACCGGCGTCCGCAACCGCCATCAGGTCCGCCATCTGCGTTGGATACATGGCAAAGGCCGCCGCCATCTCGCCGCTGTTCACCCGTCGTTCGAGCTCCTTGAGGCCGCGTATTCCGCCGACAAAATCGACGCGCGTGTCTCGACGCAGATCGGTGATCGCCAGAATCGGCCCGAGCAGCTGCTCGGCCAGCATCGAGACATCCAGTCGGCGGACCGGGTCCGATAGCGGAACCAGCCCCGGCCGGAGTTCGAGGCGATACCAGCGGCCACCAAGATACATGCCACAAACACCGCTGCGCTCCGGTCTGACCGGTCCGGCAGCCAGGCTGACCGTGTAGCGCTGCCCAACCTCCCTCAAGAACGCCGCCTCCGCCAGACCGTTGAGATCCCGCACGACCCGGTTGTAATCCATGATCTGCATCTGCGCTGCCGGAAAGATGACCGCGAGGAAGGACTCGGCGCATGCCGAGGCGCTCTCCCTGCTCCGTCGTGCGGCAGCCACGCGCGCGGCAGCAGCCGAGCGGTGATGACCATCGGCGATGTAGAGCGCCGGCATGGCGCCAAAGACCTCGCTGATCTGCACCAGGCTTGCAGCCTGATCGATGATCCAGAGCGTGTGCCGGATGCCGTCATCCGCCGTCACGTCGGCAACCGGCACGCTCTCGGTGGCGAGTGCGACCAGGCGTTCTGCCGCCGCGCTGTCCGGGTGGGCAAGCAGCACCGGCCCGGTCTGCGCATTCAGCGCCTCGATCTGGCGTACCCGGTCGTCTTCCTTGTCCGGGCGGGTGAATTCGTGCTTGCGGATGTGGTTGCTTTCGTAGGCGGCGATCGACGCAGCAGCGACCAGCCCGGTCTGAACGTGCTCTCCCATGACCAGCCGATAGGCGTAGTAGCATGGGCAAGGATCACGGTGAAGCACCCCGCTGTCGATCAGGCGACGAAAATTCTCGGCAGACTTGGCGTACACCTCGGGAGCGTAGTGATCGACATCCGGCGGCAGATCGATCTCGGCTTTGGATACATGCAGGAAGGAAAGCGGCTTGCCGACTGCGGCTTGCCGCGCTTCTTCGCTGGACAGTACATCGTAGGGCGGCGCCGCCACGGCTGCAGCGTCGGCGCTGCGCGGCCGCAGACCGGCGAATGGTCGAATCAGGCAAGGATCTGGGGACAAGGGATTCTCCTGCAGGCGTGAGTTTCTGGAAGCGGCGGCAGGTCCATTCCTGCCGCCACGAAGCGAATGAACCGGGCTTGCCGGGTTCATCACCCAGGGGCTGCGAAACGCATCCGTTGCAGACAGACAGCCGCCGCCATTGTAGCGATGTTGCGCGTCAGATGCTTCGGTACAGTGCCTCATAACGCAGCGCGGAATCGTCCCAGGAATAATCCTGCACCATGCCTCGTCGCTGGACCTGGAGCCACGCAGTGGCATCGCGGTAGAGCGTCAGGGCATCAGCCATACGGGCGGACAGGGCACGGCTGCCGGCATCGTCAAAGACGAAGCCATTGGCGGTACCGGCCCGGAGGTTGTCTGGCGTCGAATCAATCACCGTGTCGGCCAGACCGCCAACTCGCCGGACCAGGGGCAACGTGCCGTAGCGCAGGGCATATAGCTGGGTGAGACCGCAGGGTTCAAAACGCGAGGGAACGAGCAGGATGTCGGCACCGGCGATAACGCGATGCGCCAAGGCGTCGTCGTAGCCCAGATGGACGGATACGGCGTCGGGATGAGCAGCGGCAGCGGCCCGGAAACCGGCTTCGATATCGGCTTCGCCACTGCCGACAACGACCAGTTGTCCGCCTGCCGCCAGCAGCGCCGGCAGAGCGCCGAGAACGAGATCCATGCCCTTTTGCGAGGTCAGCCGACTGACCACCGCGAACAGGGGCGCCTTTGCGCGACGAGCAAAACCCATTTCCGATTGCAGCTTGAGTTTGCACACCTTCTTGCCACGCAAATGGTCCGCCGTGTAGCTCCTCGGCAGGGCCGCGTCGGCAGCCGGATTCCATACCGAATAATCGACGCCATTGAGAATGCCGGAAAGATGCCCCCCACGATCACGGAGCAGGCCATCGAGCCCCCAGCCGAACTCCGGCGTACAGATTTCTCGCGCATAGGTCGGGCTGACCGTATTGACCCGCTTCGCATGCACAAGGGCCGCTTTCATGAACGACAACTGCCCGTGGAACTCCAGCGCGCTTTGGTCCGTACCGGAAATAAGCAGCCCAAGGTCATTATGGTGATCAAGCGGAAACAGACCCCGGAAAGCGAGATTGTGAATCGTGAACAGCGTTGCCGTGGTCAGCGCCGGATTCTGGGCAATATACGCTGGCGCCAGACCGGCATGCCAGTCATGCGCATGCACCACCTCCGGTTGCCAGTTGCGATCAAGCTCGCCGGCAGCCAGATGCGCAGCGATCCAGCCCAGCAGGGCATAACGGCGATGATTGTCTTTCCAGTCGCGGCCGTCCGGGCCCAGGTAGGGGTTGCCATCCCGGGCGAAGAGAAACGGTGCATCAATGACGTAGGCCAGCAGACCACTATCCGGAAGACGACCCAGGCGCAGCGTGATGATCGCCGCGCCGAAGGCCGGGCCGAGGCGAATGACCCGTTTCAGGTCGCTGACGCCGTTGAGAACGGCAGGCATGCCGGGCACCAGTACGCGCGTGTCCAGACCGCGTGCGGCAAGCGCCACGGGCAGGGCAGCAACCACGTCGGCAAGGCCACCGATCTTGACCAACGGATAGATTTCCGCGGCAACGTGCAGTATGCGCAAGGCGGTGGTTTCCTTTGAAGTGCTCAGGTGAGCCGCTCGAGCATCTTCCTGGTAATCAGCGTCACACCGTTATCGGTCCGGCGGAAACGACGTGCATCCTCAACCGGATCTTCGCCGACGACCATGTGTGGCGGGATATCGCAGTCGCTGTCCACAACACAGTGACTGAGACGGGCCCTGGTTCCGATCGTCGAATCGGGTAGCACGACCGACAGATTAACGCGCGAATACGAATGGACCCGACAACCCGAGAACAGCAGCGAGCGGTTGACTTCGCCGGACACGATGCAGCCACTCGACACCGAGGACTCGATAGCACTGCCGCGTCGGTCGAGATGATTGTGGACAAACTTGGCCGGCGGGAGTTGTTGTTGATAAGTCCACACCGGCCAGTTGCGATCGTAGAGGTTCAGCGCCGGCACCGTGGCGGTCAGATCAATGTTCGCATCCCAGTAGGCATCGATGGTCCCAGCGTCACGCCAGTAGTGTTCCCTGAACTGCTCATCCGGTGCCACGATGCAACTGCGCGAGAACGGATGCGCGGCGGCAACCCGGTTGGCGACGGCACGCGGGATGATGTCCTTACCGAAATCGTGGTCGGAGTTCGGGTCCAGGATGTCGCGCTCCAGTTCAGCATACAGGTACTTGGCGTTGAACACGTAGACGCCCATGCTGCACATCGCCATGTCAGGATTGCCCGGCATCCCCGGTGGGTCGGCAGGCTTCTCGATGAAGTCGGTGATCATCCCGCTTTCATCAACAGCCATGACCCCAAAGCCACTCGCATCCCGACGCGGCACCTCGATGCAGGCAACGGTACATTCGGCACCGCTCTCGACGTGGTCGACCAGCATCACCGCGTAATTCATCTTGTAGACGTGGTCGCCGGCGAGAATCACGACAAATTCCGGTTTCGGCCGATAGGTTTCCAGGATATCGATGTTCTGGTAGACCGCGTCGGCCGTGCCTCGATACCACGATTCCTCGTCCACCCGCTGCTGCGCCGGCAACAGGTCAACGAACTCGTTGACTTCACCATGCAGGAAATTCCAGCCGCGCTGCAGGTGGCGCAAAAGACTGTGCGACTTGTACTGGGTCACCACGCCAATGCGCCGAATCTGCGAGTTGACGCAGTTCGACAAGGCAAAATCGATAATCCGGAACTTGCCACCGAAATGGACCGCGGGCTTTGCCCGCCGGTCGGTCAGTTCGTGTAACCGACTACCGCGCCCGCCTGCCAGAACCAGGGCAATTGCCCTGCGCGGCAATTGAAATGTCTTCTTATCAACCATTTTCGTATCCCCTAATAAGCTTGCTTCATTGCATCCGGCAGCGCCACCAGGTGGCACCCGTTCATGGCAGATCCTAGCTAATCACGTCCGGCGCTGTTCTGCCCGTAATGGCAGCAATCCGTGCCACCGCTTCGGCAAGATCGATCAGCGGGGCCAGCGCTTCCTGAGTGGGAATCTCATGGCGGCTTGGGTCCGCAACAAAGCGTTCGAGATAGACGCGCAGCGTGGCTCCCTCGGTGCCCGTGCCGGACAACCGGAAAACCACCCGCGAGCCGTCGTCGAGCAGAATGCGGACGCCCTGGCGCTCCGAACGTGAGCCATCGACCGGATCGGTATAGGCAAAGTCATCGGCAGCCACAATGCGCAGGCCGCAGCAATCCGATCCCGGCAGTTGCGCAAGGCGAGCGCGCAGTTCATCCATCAGGCGATCAGCCTGAGCCGTGTCGATACCCTCGTAATCATGGCGGGAATAGACATTGCGCCCGAAACGCCGCCAGTGATCCCGCACAATCGCGTCGGCCGGAATGTCGCGCACGGCCAGGATGTTGAGCCAGTACAGGACCGCCCACAGGCCATCCTTCTCGCGCACGTGATTGGAACCGGTGCCGGCGCTCTCCTCCCCACACAGAGTGGCCATGCCGGCATCGAGCAGCGAACCGAAGTACTTCCAGCCGGTCGGCGTCTCATAGCATGCAATGCCGAGCTCCCTGGCGACGCGGTCCACCGCACAACTGGTTGGCATTGAACGTGCGACACCCGCCAAGCCACCGGCGTAGGCCGGAATCAGCCCATGGTTGGCGACGAGAACGGCCAGACTATCACTCGGACTGACGACAAAATTGGGGCCGACAATCATGTTGCGGTCGCCGTCACCATCCGAAGCGGCACCAAACGAGAGACCAGAACCGGGGTCAGCCAGGGCAGCAACGAGGTCGGCCGCATAAACCGGGTTGGGATCAGGATGGCCACCACCGAAATCGGGCAGCGGCGTACCGTTGACCACCGTACCGGCGGGGGCACCGAGGCGTCCTTCCAGAATCGCCAGCGCATAGGGGCCAGTCACTGCATGCATGGCGTCAAAACGCATGCGGAAGTCCGGACGGGCCAGCAGACGCGCAATACGATCAAAGTCGAACAACGACTCGAGAAGTTCGGCATAGTCGGCCACCGGATCGATGACGCTGACCACCATCTCGCCGATGGCAGCCTGACCAATTCGGCTCAGATCAATGTCCGACGACTCGACGGTGTGGTAGACACTGATTTCCTGGGTACGCCGATAGACCGCATCGGTAAAGCCTTCGTTGGCCGGTCCACCATTACCTAGGTTGTATTTGATGCCGAAATCACCATCGGGGCCGCCCGCGTTGTGACTGGCTGACAGGATGATGCCCCCGAAAGCCTGCCATTTGCGGATCACGGCGCTGGCTGCCGGTGTCGACAGAATACCGTCGCGGCCAACCAGCACGCGGCCAAAACCAGCCGCTGCCGCCATGCGCAGGATGGTCTGGATGGCTACATCGTTGTAGTAGCGGCCATCACCGCCAAGCACGAGCGTCTGTCCCTGCTGGCCAGACAGCGTGTCGAAAATGGCCTGGACGAAATTCTCGAGATAACGCGCCTGGCGAAATACGGTCACTTTCTTCCGCAGGCCGGATGTACCCGGCTTCTGCCCGGAGAAAGGCGCGCTGGGAACACTGATCACCTTGATAGTCATGTCATGCCTCGTCGCAAATTGAACGCTCTGAATCGATACCCGGGAGAAGCCGATTCATCCCAGATGCTGCCGGCTGAACGCGAGCAGCCCCTGCGTTGACGCATCGAGCCTTGCCGCCAGGTCGGGATTGCCGATCGCCGGCAGAATGCTGCTGGCAACGGCCTTGCCCAGCTCGACGCCCCACTGGTCAAAGGAGTTGAGACCCCAGATCACGCCCTGGACAAACACCTTGTGCTCGTAAAGTGCAATCAAGGCGCCAAGCGTCTGCGGATCGAGTCGCTCCAGCAGCAGGGTCGATGATGGCTGATTGCCGGCAAATACCTTGTGCGGCAGGAGTGCCTCCAGCGCCGCCGCCGGCATCGTGCCCTCGAGTTCGCTACGCGCCTCTTCAGCGGTCTTGCCGAACGCCAGTGCCGCGCTCTGCGCGAAACAGTTGGCGAGCAAGGCCTCCTGATGACCGGGCAACGGGTAGTCGGAACGAACGGCGGCGATGAAATCACAGGGCACCAGTCGCCCACCCTGGTGGAGAAGCTGGAAGAAGGCGTGCTGGCCATTATTACCGAGCTCGCCCCAGACGATCGGATTCGATGCACAGGCGAGCGGCTGTCCATCAACGCCGACCGACTTGCCGTTGCTTTCCATCTCAAGCTGCTGCAGAAACGACGGGAAATATTTCAGCGACTCGTTGTAGGGCAAGACCGCGTTGCTCGTCGCGCCCAGGAAATTGGTATTCCAGATCCCGATCAGGGCCATCACCACCGGCAGGTTCCGCTCGTAAGGCGTGCTGCGGAAATGTTCGTCCATCCGTTCAGCACCCGCCAGCAGGTCGGCGAAAGCGTGCGGCCCAATGGCGATCATCAATGCCAAACCGACTGCCGACCAGAGCGAAAAACGCCCCCCCACCCAATCCCAGAGTGGAAATACCGACTCCTCCCTGATCCCGAACTGCACCGCACGCTCAGGCTTGGCGGTCAGCGCAGCGAAGTGTCGGGACACGGCAGCGGCGTCGCCCAGATTGGCTACCAGCCAGTTGCGCGCCGTCTGCGCATTGAGCATCGTTTCCTGGGTAGTGAAGGTCTTGCTGGCAACCAGAAAGAGGGTCGTGCGCGGATCGAGCGTTTGCAGAAGCGGCGCCAGTTGAGCACCATCGAGGTTGGAGACGTAATGCACCTCAAGTGCCGGATGTGAAACCGAGCGCAAAGCGCAGCCAAGCATCTTCGGGCCGAGGTCAGAACCGCCGATGCCGATATTGACGACATGACGGATTGGCAGACCGGTGAAACCAAGGGCTTCCCCGGAGCGGATGCTGTCCGCAAAAGCAGCCATTCGGCGGCGGGTGGCGAGAACCTCTGGCATCACGTCCAGCTCGGTACCGGGGAAGGGACCGCTCGAGCGCCGCAAAGCGACATGCAGGACCGAGCGATCTTCGCTGGCATTGATTTTCTCGCCACCGAACATGCGCGCCGTCGCTTCCTCAAGCCTTGCCTCTCGAGCCAGTGCGGCCAATAGTGGTAGCGTTGTCGAATCGATGCGCTGCTTCGAGAAGTCGAAAAGAATCCCATCGAAGCTGAGCGAGAGGGAGGCGACCCGAGCCGGATCGCGGGCAAACAGTTGTCTGAGATGCACAGGCGAGAGCGACAGCCGGTGCGCTTCAAGAGCCTTCCAGGAGGCTGAGGCGGTGATGTTCATGGTCGTTAATGGCTCATTGATGAATGATCAGGCCGTCGGCAAACGGCCATTGGCGAGGGGGTGCGGCGAAATATGACGAGATATGCTGTTCCGGTTATCAGCTTGCCAGAATGCTCGGAAGAACGCAAAAAAGAATGACGGACGGCCATTTGGAGGACCATTCCCGATCATTTTCGTGGACTATTATCAAATTCACGCAGGACATGGCTTTCGTTGCTGTTGCCGATACGCAGGCAGCACTACCTGCCCGAGAAAGAATCTGAAGATACGGGATCCGATTGACACCCAGTCAGTCAAAGGCTGGTTATCGATTCGGGGCAGCTGGAAGACCGCAGCCGGCACTCTCGCACGCTGTTCGCGAAGGGCTTGTCTTCCTCGGTAATGTGGCGCTCAAACCAGTACTCGGCGTAGCGCAGAAAGGAGTGAACGTCACGCACACCACCACGTACTTCGCCAAACGCCTTGCGTAGCGCATGCAGATTCTCCCGGTGCACTCGGGCGTGGTCCACAAAGCCTGCCCCGGCTTCCCCCGCAACTCGCTCTTCGGTGGCAAAGTGATATTTCAGATAATCGAGCAGGCTCTCGAATTCGTCAAAGGAAACCGGCCCGCTGCCGAAGCAGGTTTCCTTGAGCGCTTCGATTCGCCGAAAAATCTCTTCGTGCTGGATATCAATTTCCGGTAGATCGATCAACAAGGCCTCCGGCAGCAAACCGGCAAGATTGATCTCCATCACCACACTCCCCAGGAAAAGGTCAGGCTTTTCTGTTGCCATAGTATAGAAAAATGGCTTCCAGAATTCCAGTAAAATCAGAGCGGATTCACGCAAAAACGCCATGCAGAAACCATCCGGCCCGGCTACGAAAAACCCACAGCCATTCGGCGCGTACGGAAATGGCGACAAAATAGTCGCGACGCACATCACCGACCGCATCAGGCTCGGCGGCATCCCACCAGCCACTCTCGATGCGCTCGGGACCGGCAAGTAGACGCAAGGGGCCACCGCACTGTGGGCGCCCGGCAACTTCACCCAGGATCTGCGGCCTGCGCAGCAGCCACAAAGGGCGTGGGCCGGGATCCTTATGCCGCATGGCTGAGGCCGGGAGCAACCTGGCCGGCAGTTTTTCGCCTGCCAGCAGCCCTGGTTCGACCCGCCGAGAAGCATTTTCCGGTCGGTGCTCGGCGACTACCGAGAGGCCATGTACTTTGCCGTTGCCGAGGCGCGCCTGCAGCCGTTCGACCAGTGCCGCCACCGACTCGCCGCCAGCGCCCTCGCCGCGCTCGCCGAACAGGCTCGCCGTACGCCCTGGCAATGCTTCCGGCGCTTCGGCTCGCAAACTGATTCGCTCAACCGGAGCCGGCAACTCGAAGCGCTGCAGCCGCTCGACAAACACACGAGAAATCCGTTCCGCACTGCGGGTGGCAGCAGTGAAACCGAGGACAAGTACGGTGGCCGGCCGCTGCCTGCTGCCGCGCTCGTGTTCAAATTCAAAAATGCATTTGCTGATGCCGCTGCCGCGTGCCGCCAGCCAACCGCACAAGGTGGCGAGCAGACGATTCCCGGCAAAACCGAGAGCCATCGCATTTTCGATCCGCGCCGGTAGTTCCAGTTGCTCGACAAAGCACTCCGGGAAAACATAACGTGGCCGGGGATCCGGCAAATCGCCGAGCGCACGCGCCAGATCAGCGACAAAACCGCCTCCGAGTCGACGCGTCAGGCCTGCACGCGGCAAGCGCAGCACGTCAGCGAGCGAACGCGCGCCAAAACTGCGGAGGCGAGCATGATGCTGCGCCGGAAGATCGAGTCCTGACAGCGGCAGCCTGCCGAGGCGATACGGCAGTTCACCCTTGTCGAGACAGGGCTGATCGTCGCCGGCAAAGGCCAGCCATTGCGCAGCCAGCGGCGTTGGTGCCAGGCTTGCCTGCGGCACAAAACCCTGCTCGGCACAGCCGGCGACGATGCGCTCAAACAACGCTTTGGCGCCACCGAAAAGGCGTAGCGACCCGGCGACTTCGAGCAGAAGCGTCTGCGGCGGCAGGCAGCAAATTTCCGAAGTGAAGTTGCCTGCCCAACAGGCAAGCCGGGTCAGTGCTCCCTGCTCACGCTCGACATCGCGCTCCTGCACGGCCAGGCAGGGCAGAAACGCCCACGCCTCCGCCAGCCGCAACCCGGGTACCACGCCAGCCCTTGCCGCTGCATCGTCAGCAACGACGACGCGCTCACGGCGAACGACGGCGCTAGGCGATGGCAGGCCGGGAAAGACTTCGAGCGGCAGGCGGGGCAGATGCAGGACCAGCCAGAGCATGGCTCAGACCGACCGGGCGTTGAATGGCGATTGGCAGGGGCACTGGCTGTGCGCCGCCACGGCGCTTGAGCAGGCGAACGACGAGTTGCTGGCCCTCCCCTTCGAGGGCGAGGCGCAGCGGTGCTGGCGAGGATTGACTGGCACAGGCCAGCGGGCGAAAAACGAACAGCAGCGTACAACTGGCCTCGGCAGCAAGCTGCAGGCGACGCAGTGACGTTGTCTGGGCTTCGGGTAGCCAGGCGATGACGGCGCCAACGCCATCGGCCGCCAGCGAGCGCTCACACGCCCAGGCAGCATCACGACCGGGCGCGCTGGCAACCAGCAGACGCGACAGATCGACGCCACCCGCATGCAGCGCCGGCGCATAAAGTGGATGCGGTGGTGCTACGCAGACCAGCCAGGCAAGTTCGTCGCTCGAGATCCGCGCCAGGACAGGGAGCAGCAGACTCAGTTCACCCACCCCGCGGCGTGCCGGCAGGAGTTCAGTCAGGCAGCCACGCGGCCAGCCACCGCCGGGCAACTCACGATCAAGCTCGGCAAAGCCGGTTGGCACACCGGGCAATGGTGCTCTGGCAAGCGTATCCCCACGCCAGACATCGGGCCGCTCAAGGATTTGCAACAGCATCGTGGATGGCAACATGGTGATGGTCAGGCAGCAGTCGGAGCAGCGCTTACATCGCCCCGCCGTCGCGGATCAGGCCGACAGCGAGGCCTTCGATGGCCAATGTCCGCGCGCTCCCATCGATGATGATCGGCGCAAAATCGGGGTTCTCGGCGATCAGCCTGATAACCCCGTCCTGCTGATGGAAACGCTTGACGGTCACCTCGTCATCAAGCCTGGCAACGACAATCTGGCCGTTGCGCGCTTCACTGGTCCGGTGCACAGCGAGCAGGTCACCATCCAGAATGCCGGCGTTGATCATCGACAGGCCGCGCACACGCAACAGGAAGTCGGCACGGGGTTTGAACAGCGCGGCATCAACCGTGTAGCGGCGCTGTACGTTTTCCACCGCCAGAACCGGACTGCCGGCTGCCACGCTACCGATCAGTGGCAGACCGAGTTGTTCGACCAGCCGGATACCGCGCGCCGAGCCCGGCTCAAGCACGATGATGCCTTTCCTGGCGAGCGCCTTGAGGTGCTCTTCAGCGGCATTGTGCGAGGCAAAACCGAAGGCGCTGGCGATCTCGGCCCGCGTCGGCGGCGCACCAAGGTTCTCCAGCGTGTTGCGGATGAAATCGAGAATTTCCCGTTGTCGCGGGGTGAGCTGTGTCGCCATGAGACTCTGGCCTCCTGTCGTTGATGCTGTATTTTTGTACAGCCTCAAGAAAAAAGCAAGCGGACCTGCAACAGACCGGGCAATCCCGCCGGTGACACCTGCTCTTAGCACCTGGATTGTAGACCGCACCGCGCAGCAGGCCGATCAGCCACGGCGCCACGCTTTCCAGACTCACTTCCCATGCGCAGACGATAGTACCCCTCAGCGTCCCTGACTGGCCGGCGGACTTCCCAACGCAACCGGCACGGGCATCCGCATCCCCTCCGAATAGAACCATGCCTTGAATTTGGCGATCTGCTTGATGCGGTCAGTGTAGAGCGTCAGCTTGTCCGACGGGGCAAAGATTTTCGCCATCAATTTGGCGTCGGGCTCGCTGACCCGCAGTGCTAGATAATTTGCCACGGCGGTAAACAGAGAGGAATCGAAATCCTTCGCCTCTTGCGAGGCCACCACGAAAGAGAGGCCATACTTTCGGCATGAACACGAAACAGAGCGTAGCAGCGTTGGCTTGCCTTCCCGGGCCAGGACGCGCTTCACAGCGTAACCAGCAGACCTTCCTGGCCCTCGGGCGGATACATGGCGCGGTAGTTGTATTTGGCTTGCAGTTCCGGCTTGGCCCAGACTTCATTGACGTCGCTGCGGTAGTTGAACCACAGCGTGGGCGAGGGACCGCCGAAATGGATGATGCGCGCGATCGCCTCACGGTCCGGGTGCTTGAAGAGCTTGCCACTGGTCGAGATCAGATAGTTGCGGCATTCGATCAACCCCATCACCGTTTCGTCCAGGTTGTTGCGGCTGCCGTGGTGCGGCACCTTGAATGCGCTCAGCGGTAGCTTCTTCAGGCGGCGCTGCTGGAGCAGTGTTTTCAGCGAGGCGACGAGCAGCGGCGCATGGCAATCGGCACCGAGCAGGATGCTCTTGCCGCCGTACTCGGCCAGCACGGTGATGCTGCTGCCGTTGTTCGGCGCGGTGTCAGTTCTGAAGGGCGTCTTGAGCAGCTCGTCGAGGTCCTCTGAAGCCGAGACGGTGGTGCGGCCGAGGAATGCATCGCCCTGGCCCGGCTCCAGACCGAGGGCATTGATGTCCTTCTTCCACTTGAGTGCCAAGGCCTTGAGCTTGTTGGCGCTGGGCGAGAGCAGAGTCAGCACCAGACCACTCGGCAGCGTGACACTGGGCAGGCCGCCGTCTGCCGGCAGCACGATGGCCTTGCCGTCCTGCCAGCCGTTCCAGGTCCAGCCCAGTTGCTCCAGCAGTTCCGAGAAGATTTCGCCCTGCTTGGCGCCCAGAAAACCGAACGACTTGATGTGCTTCCAGCCGTTGAACCAGACGTCGCCCGCGGAGAGGCCCAGCTCCTTGGCTGCCTTCAGCAAGGGGATGCCACCACCGACGTGGTCGGCGTCGATGTGCGTGAGGATCAGCAGTTCCAGGTGGCGCTGCTGCTCCGGCAGGATCTCGAAACGTGGCCTGAGCACTCGATCGAAGGCTTCAGGCGTGCCGCCATCGACCAGCACGCGAGCCGTCAGGCTGTCGCGGCCGAATTCCAGCCACAGGCAGTCGCCATGTTCGGCCGGCAGCATGTCCACGCGAAGGAAAGACTGTGCGCCTGCGTCCGCCGCTGGCGGCGTGTTGGCGGGAGCCCGCTGGGGCAAGGCCGCGAGCATCGCGATGACCGGCGGCGTCGCTGCTGCGACGGTCGTGCCTGACGCACCGGTTGCAGCCTGTGCGGGTATTGCCGCGTCGCTGGCGGTCGCCGGGGTGGTCGCCGGGTAGCGCGCAGAGGCAGCCTTCGCGGTGCGGTCGGCTGCGCCACGCTCGTCGAGCATGTCGGCCAGTTGGCGGGCCACACCAACCATGCCGTTCCTCGCCCAGGCGCTCTCGGTCTTCTGCCACAGGGCCGCGTCGTCGCCATGGCAGGTGCCGCGGTCGTCGAGATCGAGGCTGATGACGACGTTCTCGAGGAGCGTTGTCCCCCACCAGTCGACGTAGCGTCGGAACTGCCGCAGGTTCGATTCGATCAGGAAGGGATTGTCGAGCCGCCGCGCCAGGCGAATGAGTTCCCGCACATGCTGCATGGCCTCGGCGCGGACACGCGCGAACTCGCCTTCGTGTCCCTGGCCCATCGACAGATGCTCGATCGCCAGCAGTGCCAATTCAGCCAGACTACCATGCGCCCAGGCCTGTTCTTCAGGGGAGGAGTGCTCCACGTAGGCGCGTGCGGACATCAGCGCCGTCTCGCGTGTTCCCTCGGGCACGCACTTGCCCAGCACGGCAGACAAGCACAATTGTTGCACCAGCACCCAATGCAGCGAGGCAACGCGCTGCACCGGTTTGCCGTCATCCACCAGGAAGCCGGTCACGGCCTGCTCGTAGTAGTGCAGCGCCTGGTGGAGGTACCTGGCGCTGCTCAGCGCACGACGGACCCGGTCCAGGCAGCCCGGCTGTTGGGCGATGCGGAACTCAGCCTGCGCCAAGCGCTTCAAGCTGCTGGCACGCAGGCCCAAACCTTCCATCGCGAAGCGGCCTGCAGTCGGTAGCCGGCGCAGGGTCTCTTCGAGGGCTTGCATCTCGTCATCGAAACGGCCCGACGATTCGGCGGCCTGGTCGATACGTTCGAAGGCAACGTTGTTGGCCGCCTTGGCCTGCAGGTAGCGTGCCTCCTCGAGTTGATCGGCCAGGTCGCGCGGTAGGGCCTCATACACCACCAGGCTGGCCCAGTCGTGCGAGCTGTCGCCAAGCAGGCCATGCAGGGCGGTGCGCAGGCGGTGCATCAGCACCCAGGGGTTCTCGGCCCACAGCAAGCCGCGGTAGAGCTCTCGCACCACCAGCACCGAACCCTCCTTGCTGAGGGGCACTTGTGAAGCCAGGACCAGAGCGATACCGGCCTGGTGAAGCACGTGAGCGATGCTGCCGCCGGGCACCAGCACGGCGTCTTGCTGATTGCCGCTATCGCAGGTGGCCAGGGTCACCACCGATGGCCGCTGGATACCGCTGTTGGTCAGTCCGGCGAAGGCGCTGGCCAGGCGCTCGGCAGACACGGCCTGACCGCCCAGTTCCAGCCCGTAGCTGGCATGCAAACTGTTCGGATCCCTGACACCATGGGCCAGCAGATGGACGTGGGTGTAGCGATGAGCCGCGCATTCGGCGACCACGTCTTCAAAGCGTGCGTCCTTCAGGATGGTCAGAAGCTGGCCGTACTGCTCGCGCCGCCCGTCGTTCGACAGCACCGGCTGCTCGTCGGGCCCCAGCATGCGAAAGGGCTGGAGCGCGTTGAGCAGCTCGCGGCGGTGCTCGTCGAAGGGCACCTCATCCGGGCTGGCGGCGATGAACAGGATGCGCGGGCGCAGCGGCCACCGCACGCCGTTGGCAGAAACATTGCGGGTCCGCCGCGTCAACACCACAGGTGTCCTTGCCTGCAGTGACAACCAGGTTTCGGTGCAGGCGATTGGGCTCACGGGTACCTTGGCCAGCTCGAAGGGCAGCGTTGCGAGTTCGGAGGGGGTCAGCACCAGTCGCAGGTGAACCAGCGTATCCGGGCCGCCCGCATCGGTGCTCAGCGCCCCGGGCAGTTGGGGCACGCTACCCAGCACCCGTGCCACGTCGACGCCCACTTCGCGCAAGGCGCTGCGTTTCGCCGCCTCGTCATTGCCGTCCTCATAGCGCATGGCCTTCATGCGCTCGAGGAAAACCATGTGCTCATACGGTTGCGTCACGACACCGGCTTCGGCATCGTCGCAAATACCCAGATACTGGGTCAGCGGGGAGAGCAACTGGTTGTGCGCCGGCCCTGCCCGCAGCAACTCAACGTTGACCACACGAACCTGGATCTCGTCGCTCACGCGCTGCGCCTCACTGCAACGGCCACTGCGGCAGCGGCAAGCCCGCCGCCGCCGGTATCGTCAGACCGACCCGGGTGCGCAGTGCCGCGTCGCACAGCGCATAGCCCCAGTTGATAAGGCGGCCCTGCAAGTCGGGATCGAAGGCGCTCAGGCGGGTCGGCACCTCATCGAGTTGCCCGGTGACCTCGGTGTCCACGGCCAGCGGTGCCGACGCTCCGTAGTCGCCTATCCTGGTGGCAACGCCCCAGTAGCCGCCGCGTCTGGTCCCGGCCTCGAAGCCTTCAATCAGCCAGCGCTTGCGCAGGGCGCGGGTCTGGTCGATCAGGATGTCGCGCACGCGGCCGAGTTGGCGGACGTAATCCTCATGCGGCTCTTCTTCGTACTCAAACGGCGCGCCGGCATCACTCACCAGCACCAGATCAACACTGCTCCTGCCGCCGCCGGTCAGTTGTTCCAGGCCCATGTTGTCGTAGACGCCGCCATCGGCCAGCACGATGCGCTTGCGCCACTGGTCGCCGGCCAGCGAGCCGCCGGCCCACGCCGCCGGGTCGGTGTGCAGGATGATCGGCGAGAACAGCGGCGGGAAAGCACTGGAGGCCGCGACGGCCGTGGCAAGCGGTACCTTGAGACTGGTGGACTCGCCGATCTTCCAGTCGCTCACCTTGTCCTGGCGCAGGCGGAAGCTGCGGCCGGTCTGCAGGTTGGTGGCGTAAAAGGTGAACAGCGGCGCGCCATCGGCAGGGGTGGCGACGTCTTTCAGCGTGGTCTCACCGAACAGGTCCTTCTTGTAGCGGGCAATCAGAAAGTCGCCTGCTGACTTGAACGGCGTCAGTATGCCTGCGATCCCGGCGCTGACGTCGATGGTCTGGCAGCAAAACGCCTGCAGCGGTGTCGCCACCACTTCGGCAAAATTGCTGGCCCGGCCAGCGGCGAACTGCAGCTGCTGCCAGCGGTGCGCCAGCACGCCCGCCAGTATCGAGCCGCCTGAGACGCTGGTAATGCCGTCCAGCTTGCCGAGCAAACCGGCGTCATTGAGCCGCCACAACGTACCCAGACCAAACAACGCGGCGCGGTAGCCGCCGCCTGAGAGGGCCAGTCCTACAGTCTTTCCGTCCAGAGCCATGGTGTGTCCTTCGCAGGTTGTTGGGGTTGATCAGTCAGGCGGTCGGGGATTCATCCCAGCCGATTCGGCGATGTCATTGCAGCTGCCCCGGCCAACGCTGCTCGTGATGCACAGGTTGCCAATCGCCCTTTGGTCTGACTGATGGTGCGCTTCGTCACGGTACAATGCCGTCTTTGTGGCTGTCAATCAGTATCCGGCGGCGTCTCCGCTTGCGCGCAACTCAAGGCGTAACTCAAGGCGTCTGACCCCACGAACGTTGTGACGGTGACGGCCAGCAGCAGCGCGAGGAGCACGAGCACCAGCGCGCGCCGCATCAGTCCATTCCCACGCTGGCGTCGATGCGGAAGAACTGCTCCGCCCGACGCTTCTCCTCGCCGCGATCGTTGTTGCTGTCCTCCGGCGTCGCGTCGAAATCGGCCTTGGCCGCCTGCACAGCCCGGCAGGTCATGTAGGCACGCGCGCGCTGCGAGGTCAGGTCGTCCAGATGATCGTTGAACAGGGCGACCAGGGCGGCCTTGCGGCGGAACAGTTCGACCTGCCCGGCGAGAGTGTCGGCGCGCTCGGACAGCAGCGCCTTCACGCAGACGGTGAAATCCTGCCGCCAGCACCAGGTCGGCAGCGTCAGCGTATGCAGTTGATGCGCCTCGCGGCCCAGGTCGGCATCGACTTCGAGAATGACCTCCAGGAGCTCGTCCTGATAGGCCTGGGCATGCCGGTAGAGCGGAATGTCGCAGGTTTCGCAGACCGGCGCGAGCGATTCGACCAGCCATTCGAGCAGGCTGCCGCGCGACTCGCGCTGCAGCCTGACCAGCGCCGCGTCCTCCGCGCGCATTTCCTCGATCGAGACGCCGGAGGCGGCGCAGGCTTCCTTCTCCCAGGCAGCGAGCAGGTCGACGTAGGTCTCGGTCGGCTTGTCACCGCGCGGCATCAGCTCGCCGCGCACCTGCAGGCGCCGTGCCACTTCGTCGTAGGCGAAGCTGATCCGCCGGTAGGCAATCGGCCAATCCGAGAGCGAACTCACGTTGAGCTCGAGCAGCGGGCGCCGGTCGAGCGCGCGGTGCACCGCCCAGAAGCCGCGGTGCGTGTGCGCCGACAGGTAGACCAGCGGATGGTCAAGATGCTGCATCACCGCGCGCAGGAAGACACGCGACGGCAGACCCAGCGAGCGCCAGTTGTGATGGCCGGCGAAGACGACGATGTCGCCTCTTTCCCCTGCCTCATCAACCCACTTTTCGACAGCGCGAATCTGGTCGGGGTGGATGTGCCCCATGCTGCCAGGGCTGCGCCCCATGATCGTGTCCCAGGTGCTCACCAGCGGGCCGGCCTGGTTGGTGTCGAGGCCAATGATGATCGTGTCGCGCGTCGCGCCCGGCGCGCGCGGCAGGCGCAGGCGCTGCGCGAGAAAGGAGTCGGCGTAGCCGATGCCGTCTAGCAGCTCTGACTCGATAGCCGAAAGGAAGGCCTGCGGATCGGGATTGCGCCAGCTCACGGTATGCCGGCCCTGCTTCGGCGGCGGCTGCAGTCCCTGCTTCGCCAGCCTGGTCTGGCTGTGCTCGGAGAGATAGAGGGCGATGAAATCACGCTTGGAAAACGCCTCGTTGTCGGTCTTGTGGCGATCGTCGTCCGGCGCCGCGCCGCGCCGGCAGGCCTTGTTCCACTTGCGCGCATCGGGATCGAGATTCGCCGCCAGCAGGCTGTAGGCATAGATGCCGAACATCAGCCCGTCGTGGTTGCCTGGCAGGATGGCGCCCTGCTGCGGCGCGGCGCGGAAGATCTTCGACAGGCGCTCGGCCTCGACGCGGCACGAGAGATCCATGACGTCGCCGAGGTGCAGGAAAGGCATGTCGGGATGGCCGAGCAGGGCCCATTCAAGGAGGCGCCGGCCGAACAGGGTCTGTTCCGGCGGGCGCTGCGCCACCTCGACGTAGGCATCCACGGCGCTGTCGTTGTCGTGCATCGGATAACCCGTGGCCAGGTGCTCCTGCGTGTCGCCCATGGCGATGAACGGCAGGGTCAACGGGCGGTAACTGCCTGCCGGCTCGGCACCCGGGCCGGGCTGGGGCGCGAAGCCGGCACAACCCCCGAGCAGCGCAAGCAGCAGGAGCAAGGCAAGATGCGTCATCAGTAGTACTCGGAGGGGAAGAACTTCAAGAGCTGGTCTTCGACGCGCTGCAGGAAGTCGCGGCCGGCTGGCGGTCGAGTTCGCCGGCGGCGCTGCGCCAGCGCAGCGCGCCGTCGTCGGCCAGTATAACCTGCCAGCTGTTTTCGCCGTGCAGGTCGCGCTCCATGCGCTGCGCGAGCCTTTCCGCCAGGGGCGGGCTGTCGATGATCACGCCCATTTCGGAATTGTGGATTGCCGAACGCGGGTCGAGGTTCATCGAGCCGACGAAGGCGCGCTGGCGGTCGATGACCATCGCCTTTGTGTGCAGGCCGGCAAACTCGGCCGTGAGGGGGGCGAGGTCGACGATTTCGCCGCGCACCGCCGCGTCAGCCCGCAGTTCGTGCAAGGATGCACCGGTTTCGAGAGTCGGCTGGCGCCACTTCTGGTAATGGCTGTTGACGGCGGGCACATCGTGCGAGGACAGCGAGTTGGTAAGGATGCGCACCTGCACGCCGCGGTCGGCCGCCTGGATGACGCGGAACATCATCAGCCGGCCAAGCGTGTCGCCGAACCAGACGTAGTACTGCAGGTCGATGCTGTACTGCGCCGAGTCGATCAGCACAAGGCGCCATTGCAGCGTCCGGTCGCCACGTTCGAGCAAGGCGAAGCCAGAATGGTCGGGGCCATGCCTGTCCGCAATCCGCTGTTCGGCGGCGGCGAACAGGCTGTCGGCGCGCGGCGGCCGGGCATATTCCTCAGGCGGCTTTTGCCAGTCGGAGTGCATCGCGCAACCCGCCAGAATGACCAGGCAGACGATCGGCAGGACAACACTCGCGAGCAAGGCTGCGCGGGTCAGCCGCAACTGCCCGCATCGCGCCGGCGCCAAGTCCTTATCCACCGAACACCAGCGGCTCGGGGATCTCGAAGTACTCGTCCCCGTCGAACGTGACTTGCCAGCCGCGCTCGTTGCGGGTAAAGGTCATGGCCTCGGGCACGTCTGCCACCTTCGGTTCGCCCTTGACGAACAGGATGCGACGCTTCCAGGTCCCATCCCAGCGCAGTTCCACCGTCGCCGTGCCGTCGAAGCCGCGGCGGATCACCAGCGCCTCGCACTCGCGCGTCCCGGTATAGGCCGGCTCGCATGACACGGTCGTACTGGCGTGATAGCGGGTGCCGGGCAGCACCGCATCCGTCCTGGCCGAAACCGGCTTGAGCGGCGTCCCGGTGACGCCGACCGACAGCGTGAAATCACTCTGCTCGCCGCGGCGTGCGGCTGCTCGGTACAGGAACACACGGATCGTATAGATGCCATCATCCGGCAGCAAGCCGTCGAACTGATTGGCGAGCAATTCGCCGCGCACCATCGCCACATCGGCCGAACCCGGCGGCAACAGGTTGAAGTAATTGGCACCGTTGCTGCCCTTGAGGCTCACCGTCATGCGCTGGCCGGCGCCGGCACGCAGCTGGTAGTCGATGATCTGGCGGCCGACGACGCGGTCGCGGATCACGGCCGAGCTCTTGCCTTTACCGAACTGCACCGGCTTGACGACACGCTCCGTGTCCGCAGCGGCAGCCGCAGCCTGCTGCGGCGCCCACTCGTAGATGCCGCCGTCGGCCATCAACGAGAGGTAGAGCCTGCCGTCCTTGAGCAGGTAGGAACGCACATGGGCCAGGTCGCGCGCGACGCGCTGATCGAGGTGCGGCGGCGGGCACATCGCGCGCGTCGTCGCGACGGGGCCGAAGCTCAGCGAGCCGGAGGAGCCGTCGCCGGCCGGCACGACCCTGTAATCGCCGCTGCCGCGGTTGCAATCGAGGCGCAGCGCAGCGCGGCCGTCGCGCCCAAACTCGAGGGTGAAATGGCTTGGATCGGCCACCTTGGTCGTGCCCTGCGCGTCATCCATTGACTGGATGGCGTGCAGTTGCCAAGAAGTTCCGACGAGCGGGTTGGCGTCCGCCTGCGCGATGCCTGCCACCAGAAAGGCCGCGAGCGCAAAAAATAGCTCCATCGTATATTCCTCAACGGCTGTCGCCACAGCGCCAGCATTTCACAGCATGAGGAGCTTGGCGATGACTGGCGCAGCGCTGGCAACACACAGCGAAAAACTGAACGTCGAAACACCGAAGAGCTTGCATGACTGGCGGATCGAGCCGAATTGGCGAGGAATTCTTGAGCAATCATCGGCTCCTATTTCTTCACCCAGACCCCAGACTGATTCTGGATATAGTTTCCCGGCAAAGTCCGCTCTGCTGCTTCGCGGGCGAATACCTTCGCCGCGTCGGCCTCGGCAATACCGTTCTTCGCGGCGATCTGCGCAAACTGGGCTTTGCGCTGGCCATTTACATCGGCTACCAGAGCCTTTACATCGGCCGGCGCGTCGTTCTTGGGCAGGCCGAGAAAGCCGTTATTCTGCTCGCCGACCCAGCCCTGTTGCTTGGCCGTCTTGAGGTCGGCGGCGAAGGCGCCGTGCATCATCAGCAACAGACTGATCAGACATGCATTTATCAAAGTTTTCATGGCATTTCCTTGGTCAAGAGAGGCGTTGATCAAAACAGGCCCTTGTTCGAATCGAACAATTGCTCGACTTCCTTTTCAACCTTGACCAGAATCTCGTGCTTGATATTCACGGTCATGTTGATTTCGATGGGTTTGTCGGGTACCTCGAGTCGGACCGTCGGCGAACATCCGCTGAGGAACAGCACCAGGGCCGCAAGGGAGAAGGGTTGGGATTTACTGGACATGAGCGTGCTCCGCAGAGGAATGGAATCAGCTTAACAAAACTATTCAAGTTTGCCCGATTGCAATTGTTCCAGAATGTGTCGATTGAAATCACCGGAAAAAACTGCCGAGCGGAACAAGCCCGGTAGCTTGCCGTTTACCTTGAGCCCGAAACGTATGGGATAGCCGCTGTAGAAATCAGGGTTGTTGCCTTCCAGCGTTGCCTGAGTCCGATAAGTTCCGTCGGCCGAATACGACACCTGCGCGCCAAGTCGCCGAAAGTGGAAATTGCGCAAGGCCAGCAAGCCGGGATTGTCCGGCAGCAACTGGTCAGGCGCATACTTGATCGTGCCGGCACCCAGACTGTCAAGCTGGCCGTCGCGGATTTCCACGCTGCCGTCGCGATAGACGAGCGGTAGCACGCCGCCCAGTTGTCCGCTCCCTGACAAGCCTTGAACCTTGGCCAGAGCGAGCAGTTGGCCCAGGTCAATCTGGCGGATTTCCAGTGGCAGCGCTTGTTCCCCCAGCGGCCAGGGCAGGCTGAGCGGCGCGCTGTACACACTGCCGCCGAGCAGCTTGACGTGCAGCGTCCGCACGTTCAGCGTCTGTGCCCCCAGGGCCAGATCGATGTTCAGGTCGGCCAGCGGCGTACCAGTCGCCAGTTCGCCGCGTTGCGCGGCAAGCTGGATACGGCCTTGCAGCGGTTTCAATCCATCGAGTTGCAGCCCGAGCTGAACCGCATCGGCGCGCGCCTGTTGCCAGCCGAGGGCGGCATCGCGTACTTGGAGCATCCCTTTGGCATTGAGCCGCAAGCGTGGCCGAGTACACCAATCCAGGTTGAAGCGGGCATCGGCCTCACCTTTCTGAAGTTCGAGCGGGCGCAGTGCGGGCGGCCGCGGTTGCAGCAATTCGCCCAGCGTTTGCAGCGCGTGCTGCGTCGTCAGTCTGGCTTCGCCACAGCCGCGTGCAAGCGCATGCGTTCCGGCAAATCGGAGTACTTCCGTGCCTTGCAGCTGGATCGTGCCGTCGGCGCGCAAGGCACCGTCATCGAGGCGCAGACGAGCGCGCACGTCAGGCGCCGGCCAGGAGCTCATCTTTAAGGCATCGGCCGACAGCAACAATTCGCCTTGCGCGCCCTTTGGCCCGGCCGGGCGGAAGTGAGCCAGACGCAGGCGGCTTGGTCCGAGCGTCAGCGTTCGAGCACCAGCCAGCGTCACTTTCAGGTGCGGAGTGCTGGTCTCACCTGTCAAGTCGAGACTATTCCAGAAATCGCCGCCGATCCTTGCCGCTGCCTTGGCCTTTACTTCCCAGGTGGACTTGCCCACGGTCAGCGGCGACTCCCCCAACCACGCCACTCGCTGAATGCTGCCATGCAACGCAAGCTCGCTGGACAGTTCTGCCGACCGGGACCAGTTCAGCATCACTGTGCCCGCAGCCTGCAGGCCATGCATCTGGATGGCATCCCGCTGCCACTGCTTCAGGTTCCCCCTGAGGTGCAGTCGGGCTTCGGCGGAGCGCCAATCGTCCAGGCCCGGGCCGCCACTCGCCTTGACCCATTCCACCTCGCCCTCCCATAGCCCCCGTTGGGGCAAGTGCAGCGCGAATGGAAACTGCGACTCACTGCTCGTCACGCCATCGTCCATGCGAAGCGCAAATACCCGCTCAAGCCGACCGCTTGCCCGCCACCCCTCCTCCCCGTCAGCCATCAGCCGCCAGCGCAGTCCCGGCAGCCATTCGATCCGGGCATGCAACGGTTCCCAGGCGAAACGCAGCTTGCCGTCGATTTCGATGTCGATGGGACTTTCCGTCCCAGTCCCAGTCCCAGTCCCAGTCCCAGCCCCAGTCCCTGTCCGCCTCATCCGCATTCCGCCATCGACAAACTCGGCGTCACCACTGATCGCACGAAGGGTCCCAGCCGCTTCGCCCAGGAGCGCTTCCGCTGTCAGCATTGCTGTACCGCGTGTCGCGTTGAACGGCATGCCAAAGCCGAGCCAGCGGCTCAGCTCGGTCAGCATGGGGAGCGGTAAGCGCACGACGAGCCTTGCCGGCTGTTGTTGCAGCTGGCTGTCGACGTGCAGCTGCAGGTCAGCCGCCAACCCATCGCCTGGCAGCCACTCGGCATGAATTTCAAGGGCCCGGCCCGGGTGCCGCGGCTGACTTGCCGTTACCCGCAGCAAATTGGTACCAAGTCGGAATTCGCCCTGCCACTGCCCTGCCATTTCCCGCAAATGAAAATCTCCCACCGCTTCCAGCGGCAGCTTCTCCGGCCAGTGCAAGGCAACCCGCAGGTGGCCCACTTGAACTTCGCTCAAGGGCAGAGACGGTATCTCGACTTGCGGCCAGGGCGAATGCTGCGCTTCCTGTCCGGGAAAAATGTCCAACTCGCCACTGGCAATGGCCAGTCGCTCCATGCTGCGGCTTGCCAGAGAATAGTGGAGTTCGATATCGCGCAGAACGAACTGAAAACGATGGCCACCAGCACTGCGATACACGGCGCGCACTTCGTGCAAGTGCATCTGTCCGCCACCGACTTCGTCGATATCGACGTGCAATGCCTCGAGGCCCGGGGTGTCCAGCCAATGCTCTGCCGCCAGACCAAGCAGTCGCGGCAGTGCCAGCCAAAGCAGAAGAAGCCCAGGCAGCACCGGCAGCAGCCACTGCGCGACGCTGCGAAATCGGGTTGAGTACATGTGTCAAGGATACCGCCCGGCAGGTCGTATTGGGGAGATCAACTCGATGTCGAGGTGAATCCCCCTGGCTTGCAACCGGATGATGCGCTCTGCTGGTCGCACTGTATCGTCTGGTCCCCCGCTCCGACCCCGCTTTTCCGGGCGCGACGTGCCACGAATCGTCCGTGCCCGGCGAACACCTGCTCAGCCGTGGCCGCGTCCCGCGGCCACGGCGACGCCGCTCCGCGGCGCCGGCCACTCCGTCGCCCCGGCCGGGCTCGTGGACCTCAGGGCAAAGCGAAACCCCTGGTGGACGCTTCGGTAGACGCCCCGCCACTCGTTGCGGTAAGCGGACCGAAGCCACCAGGCCTCGAAGTACCAGGAGCCGCCGCGCACGACGCGGGGGGCAGCACCGTCCCCACTTCCGGACGCTTCGGCACACCATTCCCACACGTTACCGTGCATCCCGTACAAGCCCCATGGATTGGCCGGCAGGCTCTTGACCGCTGCCGTCATCCGTCGCGCCCGTTGGCCCGACCAGTAGTTCACCTCCTCGTTGGTAATCGCATCGCCAAAGCTGTACGCGGTCTGGGTTCCGGCCCGACACGCGTATTCCCACTCGGCTTCGCTCGGCAATTCGGCCGCCGCGCCCGCCGTGAAGGCTTGCAGGCGGACGAGGAAGCCATAGGGCGGCCGAACCACGTCGTTCCAGCTCACCTGCTCGACCGGATGCCGCGGACTTCCCGGCTGCATGCTGTTTCGCTCGCTGAAGTGGCTCGGGTTGCTGCCCATCACCGCCTGCCAAAGCGCCTGCGTGCAGGCGGTGTCGGCCAGCCAGAACCCGGCGGCGATCGTCGTCGGCACCTGCTGCTCCGGATCGCTCTCGTCACCCATTCGGAAGTTGCCAGGTTCGATCCAGTGCAGGCGTTGCACCTCGGTGGCAACCCGCAGGTCGGCCCACACACCAAAGCGATCGTCGCCCCAGGCGCTGGCCCAGTGCGGCGGAAACAGATTGGGGCCGCGACGCTGCCACTCGGCGAGACTCCAGACGGCACTCATGGCACAACAGCGTCGCGCAGCGCCCCCGGGCTAGTGGCGGTGCCGACGCAGACCACCCAGTGCGACTCGAGGCCGGCGGCGAGCCACTGCTTCTCGGTCGTCAACACCCGGTGCTGGGCGAGCAAGCCGTTCAGCTCGTCCTGCGCCGCGCGGCCGTCGAGCGCGTGGATGGTGAAGAAGTGTAGCTCGTTAGTCATGTTCGTCCTGGTTCAGCGCTGCCTGGAAACCCCGTTGTGGGCCGCGTCCCGCGGCGCCGGCCGCTCCGTGACCGCAGCTGGGCTGGTGGACCGCAGGGCAAAGCGGAAACCGCAGTCCCGGATGGCGCTGCCGGGCGCGACGCCGCTGCGGTCCGCTGAGCGGGCGAGCCCGGCGCTGCCGTAGAAGGAGCCGCCGCGCAACGCGCGCGCGGCAACACCTTCGCCTTCCTGGCCGCGTGGATCGGTCTCGTCGCGCCCCGCATACTCGCGCTTCCCATCGGCACACCACTCCCAGACGTTGCCGTGCATTTCATACAGGCCCCAGGCGTTGGCCGGCAGACTCCTGACCGGAACGGTCGATTCGCGGTAGAGGCCCTTGCTGCCGCCAGCGTAGGGGTGATGCCCATTGTAGTTCACCTGCCCGGGGGTGACCTGGTCGCCGAAGCTGAAAGCGGTCAGCGTACCGGCACGGCAGGCGTATTCCCACTCGGCCTCACTTGGCAGGCTGGCGATCACGCCCGGCAGCCGATTTTCCAGCGCGCGCAGGAAACCCTGCACGTCATCCCAGCTCACCTGTTCAACCGGATGCTGCGGCCCGCCGCGGTTCTTCGCATTGAAATGGCTCGGGCTGTTGCCGATCACCGCTTCCCAGAGCGCCTGCGTACACGCGGTGTCAGCCAGCCAGAAGCCGGCACTCAGGGTCACTGGATGTTGCGGGCCTTCGTCGTCAAAGCGCTCGGGCTCGGATTCTGCGACCCCATCCGGAAGTGCCCGGCCTCGATGTAGCGCAGGCGCTGGACGACGGCTTTGGTGCGGCCAGAAGCCTTGCGCGGTTGGCCTGGAATTTTCACGATCGCATAGAGGCCATGCGCGTCGCGGCCGATTTCCTGCGCCCAGGTGGGGCGTTCGACGCGGCGAATGAGGTAGCTGTGCTGGCCGGCGGTGACGGTCAGTGGCCTGGCCGGGTCGGCGAGACTGGCGAGCGGGGCGACGAGCTGCGGCCGGCCGGACGGATCGGGGTCGAGTACGCCCGTCGGACCGGCAGGCCCCTCGCTGACCAGCAGCCGCCTCGCCAGCAGCGGCGAGCCGAGGCGCGAATGCGCCGGGCCAGCCGGGCGTTCGCCACAGTAAAGCATCAAACCCTGCGGCTGCACGCCGAGTTCGTAGGCGAGCTGCCGCAAGTTGTTGCAGTCGTCACGGTCGCTGATCGCCTGCAGCAGGTGTTCTGGCTGCAGGCCGGCGGGCGCGACCTTTTCGCCGCTGGCGACCCAGACCGGCGACAGCGCTCGCGAGTTGGCCGACACCCAGGCGAAGTCGGTTGCGTTGCGCGCCAGCAGGTCGCGCGCGTACTGACGCAGTTGCTCATCCACCCGTCCCGCCTGGCTGGCTCTCGCGCCGAGGGCGGCGAACCAGCGTTCGGCTTCGCCGACGAGCGCTGCAGCGGCCGCTTTCGCCTCGTCGCGGGCGTGCGCTTGCCAGACGAGCAGCTCGATGGCTTCGGTCGCCCGCCCGCGCCAGGCGTGGATGTGCAGCGTCTGCTCGAGCGCCGCCAGTTGCTCGGCAGCCGCGAGTTGCTCGAAATCCTGGCGGTAGCGCGCGACGTGTGCGGCGGCGACGGCGCGCGAAACGAGGCTGTCGTAAACCACCGGCTGGTGGTTCCAGACCAGCGCTTCGAGCGCCGGTTCGCTCGCCGTCGCCGGCGTGATACCGCGCAGCGCGCGCAACAGCGCCGGCTCGACGCGAATGCAGAAGGCCATGCGCGCGAGCAGCCGTTCACGCAGCGCGACCAGCCGGGCCTGTTCGGCCTGCCGTTGCTCGTCGTCGGCGAGGCGACCGCGCTGGCGGCGCAGGTCGCCGCGCGGCTGCAGGCAGAACACGCGTGCGCGACGCGCGAGTTCGACCTCGATCTGCGCCGGCGCCAGCGGCGCCCAGAAAACCGGCTGCGCGCCGCCGGCAACGAGCCGTCGCGCGAAGTCGCTCCAGTCGCGAATCGCTTGCGTCCAGCCGGCGAGCGCGCCGGCGTCGGAGAGGATCAGCACCCGGCTGCCGGGCGCCGGCGGCGGCATCGCCGCGGCACGCGTCGCGTCGCGTCGCCGCGACGCGGAAGCGTGCGCTGGCCAGCGCTGCAGGATCTGCTGCGGGCTGCCGTCGACCAGCCACAGCGTACAGCCGGCGTCGCCGCGCTGCTGCCGCAGATCGGCGAAGATGGCGGCGAAGTCGTTCTGGTAGGGCTGCAGATGCCGCGCCCGATCCCAGACGACGACCAGTTCGCCACCCCAGTTCGCCCGCCGGCGCGCCGGCAGGCGCCTGACCGCCTGCGCGCGCGCCAGTTCGCGCAGCAGGCGTGGCAGGTCGACGCCGCGCGGGTGGACTTCGAGCAGCGAGCGCTTGAGCGCCGGCCACAGCCGCGTGCGGCGAACGAGCGGGACGAACGGCGCTTCGCCGTGCCGCTCACGCGGCGCGCATTGCGCGTCGGTCAGCGCGTCGGGTCTGGCCGCTTCGCTCGCCTCGGCCGGCAGGTCGAGGCGGCGGCAGGCGGTGATGGCGAACAGCGGCGCCTGGAGGCGGTCGGCGGCGGCGGGTTCGGCAAGCGGGCTCCGGGCTGGGCCGGCGACGGCAAACGCGTTAATCACGGGCTGGACGATGCGCCACGCGGTTGCACGCAGCACCACCGGCCGCTCGACGAAGTCGAGCAGCCCGGCGTAACGCCGCTGACGCTCGCTATCTCCGCCGGCGAGCGCCAGCGCCTGCAACAGATCGGCGCGCGCGAGCTGCGGCTGCCGTTTCATTACGGCGCCGAGTCGCCTCTGGCGATGGCCGGGCGCTGCTGTGAGAGCTGCGGATGGTCCTCGACGATGTTCTTGAGGAAGACGTAACGCCCGAGCCGCTCGAGCCATTGCCCTTGCCCGGCCTGATCCCCCGGCGCCAGGCGCCGCAGCGCGCCGAGCAGGTCGATGTATTCGGCGAGGCCGGGCGGCGTCACGCCGGCGGCGACGGCGTGACGCCGATCTTCGGTGAGCTGTTCGGCGGCAATCCGCAGGATTTCGTCGTCGAGGCACTCCTTCGCCGGCCGTTTGGCTTGCCGACCGAAATGCGCCCGCCCGCGCTTGACGAGGAAGCTGGTGTAGGGTGGCTCGGGCTCGAGCGTCAGCACGACGCAGCGGCGCAGGAAAGCCGCCGGCAGCTCGCGCTCCTCGTTGGTGGTGATCACCACCAGCGGCAAGCCGTGCCTTGGTCTGATCGCTGCGCGCGTCACCGGGTTGGGAAACTCGCGGCTGCCGAGGACTTCGAGCAGGCTGTTCGGCAGGTCGCTGTCAGCCTTGTCGATTTCGTCGATCAGGATGACGTGGCCGGCGGGCACTGGCTGGGGTTTTCGCTCCTGCCCGTCCACCTGCGGGCCGTAGTCCTGCGCGCCGTCCCAGTCGAAAGCGCGCCAGAACGGCCCCGGCAGCCAGTAGTGCAGATCGTCCCTGACGCCGCGCCCGGGAACGGCAGCGGCCTGCGCGTCGGCGAGCCGGCGGACCGCGTCGAAGCTGTGGAAAAGGTCCGACGCCTCGAAGCGCGGGCTGACGGTGACCGGGTGCAGATGCCAGCGCAGCGCCACCGCAGCGGCCCGCGCCAGTTGCGTCTTGCCGGTGCCCGGTTCACCCCGCACCAGCAGCGGCCGTTCGGACGCCAGCGCCAGATGCAGCGCGTCGATCTCGTTTTGCGACCATTGGTGAAAGGCGCCTTTGTCGAGCGGTGCAATCGCGTCGTGCTTGAGGCCTTGCAGGAGCTGCTTGATATCGTGTTCCATTGGGTTTGCCTTTGTGCGAGCCGGTGGTTTGCTGACCTCAGGCCGTGCTTGGTTTACGTTCAGGTCCGGACTGCGACTGCGAGCTGGATGCCTTGTGCGAGATCTGTTCAAGACGCTGAAGAATACGATCTGCGATCACCTGGCTGGACTGCGGCGGACGACAGTCATGCACGCCGTGCACTGTAGGAAGGACACCGTCGACTTCTGCGTCGTCGAAGCGGCAAAGCATCACTCCGGATTTGTCGCCGCTATTGCGTCTCTCACGAATTGCTTGCCATTCCACTTGGCACCATCGCTTTTCTTGATACTCCTTGGACAAGAAGGTGACAGCCAGATCGGATTGACGTAGGTAAACGTTCTGCAACAGCGTATCCATGTCGTCTACGGTCGTCCGGGAGATGTAGTCCTTGTAATAAAACACCGAGCCCTTCCCAACCTTCCCTTCGAGTGCCCGAGCAATCTCCTCAACGTACGAGCAGTGTTCGTCAGCGAAGGAAAGTGCGACGCGAAAATGCATGTCGCTCCGAGGGCCAGCATCTCTATCCTCGTCGTCCGGGGGATAGATCAGCGCAAACAGATTGTCGAGGTAATGCAGCAGGTCGTTCTGCAGGTTTGCTTCCTTCCACGCCTCTGCTCGCGGCGGCTCGATGAGCGCCGATGCAGCATGATCGTAGAGGAAGGTGGCCACGCCAAAATGCCTGGCAAAGGCGCGCCGCAAGGCTGGGTCATCCAAGGGGTGAGGCTCCTGCGCTGCCAGTCCAAACATCAGGCGGGCGCCGTAGTCTGCATCGTACTGATCGACGCCTTCTTTCAGGATGTCGTCCTAAGGCAACTTGCCGCTATCCCCGCGGTCGCGAAGTTCGCTCAGGCGCGCCGGTCTATCGAACGAAGCCAGCGTCGGGTCCAGAATTGCGGCATTGACCATCGCTTGCAGTTCTGCCTTGACGCACTGCTCGGCGCCAAGGAAGCCGTACTCGAGCGGCGCCGCGTGCTGCGGCATGACGTTGACCGCGCGGGGCCGCTGCGTCGCCTCGTCAAAGCGAATTCTGACGCCCTTTCCCGACCACACGGCGGCAATGACGGCAGCGGCCAGTGGTCTCGTCGCGTCGATCAACATGCCGTCGATGGGGACGGCACGTCCGATGATCTTGTGCTTGCGAGCCTTGGCCAGCACATGGCTCTCGCAGGCCACCAGGCACAGACCGACCGCCACCTCACGCAAGGCTTCCGGGGTCACGCGCACTGCTTGACCGGCGCCGTGCAGCCTCGGGACGAGACTGAGGATCCGCTGCAGGAGGCGTACTGGCGCGTTCGCTTCCCGCAGAAAATGGTCGAACAGCGCTTCGACATCGTCAAAAACCGCCGTTCCGAACACCGCCGCCCAGGTCCTGGCAAAATTCTGCCAGACCACATCGTCGCGAAGCTCCCGCAGGCGCTCAAGCAGCTTCTCCTGCAGGCGGCTTCGGCTGCGACCGTCAGGGTTTGTGGAAACAGTGGGCTGCGGCATGGTCTGGCGTACGGCTGGCGTGGGTCGGGTGGCTCCTTGCGCGAGTATAAGCCCTGCCGGAGTACGAGGGCTTCATCGCTGGTCCCCCTTCATTTCGGTCGCGGTCACGACACCGATGCATGAGACGCACCGCATGGCCGGCCGCAGCGGTTCACGCTTCGCGTGCGGGCGAGGTCCGCAACACGCGGCCTTGGTTTGCGCTCTGCAGGCCAAGCTCGAGCAGGCGCATCACGGCAATTCCGTCGTCGGCGGTGACCGGGTTCGGCCCCAGGCCGCGGATGGCGTCACCGACGCCACTGTAGTAAGCCGCGTAGTTGCCGGCCAGACAGGCCAACTCGCGTGTCCGGCAGACGTCATCGCGCCACACCGATAGCGTGGCGTTCACGGGATCCTCGCCCCAGCCCGGCGTCGGCGGGCGCCTGCCAGACTTGAGGAGGTCTTCCTGCGGGTCAAGGCCCCGCTTGATGAAACTGCCGCGACTGCCGTGCACGGTGAAACGCGGCGCCGGTACCGCTGCGAGGGCGCTGCCGTGCAGGATGCAGCGGCTTTGCCCGTAGCGCAGCACGGCGTGGAACCAGTCGTCGGTGGCGGCGGCGTCCCGCTGCGTCGCCAGGTCGAGCGAAATCGATTCGGGTACCCCGAGGAGTTGCAGCACCTGATCGACGAGGTGCGAGCCAAGGTCGTACCACAGGCCGCTGCCCGCGCCGGCCCGTTCCCGCCAGCGATCGCGCACCTGCGGCCGATAGCGGTCGAAGTGCGATTCGAAATGAACGATGCGCCCCAGTTCGCCCGTGCCAATGACCTGCCGCAGGGTGAGAAAGTCCGAGTCCCAGCGCCGGTTGTGGAATACCGAGAGCAGGCGGCCGGCGGCCGCGGCGTCGGCCTGCAGGCAGCGAGCCTCGGCCAGGGTGACCGTGAAGGGCTTGTCGACCACGACGTGCTTGCCTGCGGCCAGTGCCATGCGGGCCAGCGGGAAGTGGCTGTCGTTGGGGGTCGGAATGACGACGAGGTCGATCTCGCGGCGGGCGAAGAGATCCACCGGTGTCGCTTCGACTGCGACGTCAGGCCAGTCGGCTTTCACTTTCGCCGGGTCGCTGCTCGCGATCACGGTGAGTTCAAGACCGGGAACCGCGGCAATCAGCGGCGCGTGGAAGGTCTTGCTGGCAAAACCGTAACCGACGATGGCAACGTTCAGGGGTTCAGTCATGGCTCGCTTCCCTTTGCGGCATCGCCGATCCGGTGACTCTCGCGAACGCGAGTGATGGGTGCCTTGAGTATAGTGCCCGCGTCCCAGGCTTGCACTGAATGGACCGCTGATGATCGCATTTTTCGGGTTGCCATTTGAAATCAGGTTGACCTGATACGCATCATCTGAGATGTTTTCGCATGATAAACACCAAGCGAGAATCCATGGCCAGTCGATCCGATCTCAAAGAAGCTTCACTGCGTCGCATCTTGACGGCGGGTGTCTGCTAAGGGGCTTTCCGGTGCCGCCATCGCCCCGGTGAGGCACGAAGCGGACTTGACGATGGCACTGACCAACGCGGCAGTGCCCGATCATGCCGAATCGCTGCTTTGACGATGATTTCTCAGGAAAAGGAGGAGCTTGATCATGGATGCCTTGCTGCTGACCCATGCACGCCAATATGTTGGGCCCGGAGCGGTTCCAGTATTGCTCCGAGAGCGACCCCGGCTGGTTTGTCACGATACCGGCTTTGTCGACCCGGACGTCGCCCGGAATTTTGAAATCGCGCATGCGGGCGCCGTGGCACTGCGCGGGCAAACACCCGATGCCGTTAGCGAAGAGTTGAAGGAACGCGGGCTCGAGATCGGTGCCCTGGTTTCCAACGATGTCTTCCCCAATACGCCGTTGCCGATGGAGGAGGTCTCGCTCGAAACCCTGCGCCAGAGCGTGGAGGCCCTGCTGATCTTTCCGTATCGTCTGACGCAACTGCTGTTGCCGCCGATGAAGCTGGCGCGTCGCGGCAGCTTCGTCTTCATCACCTCGGCGCGCTATCTGCAGCCCGAGCCCGGGTTTTCCGTAGCCACCTCGGTACGTGCCGGCACAACGGCCTTCGCCTTGGCGCTGGCGAAAGAGGCGGCGCCTTTCGGCATACAGGTCAATGTCGTGGCGCCGAACTACCTATACAGCGAAGCGTATTACCCTCGTGCGCGATTCATCGACGACCCCGCGGGATGCCGGGAAATCGCCAGCAAAGTTCCCATGGGGCGCCTCGGCGAGCCGCAGGAAATCGGCGAATTGATCGAATTCCTGGCATCCGGGCGTTCCCCATTCACCACCGGTCAGGTGGTCAATTTCACCGGCGGATGGCCATAGGTCTCAAAGAGCTGCGCCGCGAGCAGGCGTTCAGGTTTTTCAGACCGCGGGCAGCCACCGACCCAGAGCAGACGGTGGCGGCTCTTGAAAGCGCCCATCCATCGGCACCGCCCGCCACCAGGAAGCTGCCGTTCAATTTCCAGCGGTGCCATTCTTGCCTGACCGGCAGCTTTGAAGCGGGAGCGGTCACTGGGTGCAGGATGGCGTCCGTCGGTAACCGGCGACAACCGGCCGTAGCCGCCCCGAAAAATCGAGCTGCACGAATGGCAGGCAAGTCATGAGATATCGGCCGGTCGGTCCTGAAGTCGGTCGGCCCGCTGATCGGCCTTAGCTGGCCCCGGATATCTCGCCAGAATCCGGCGGCAATGCGCGGGTCACCTGCCGTTCAGCGGAGATTCACGGTGACGGGCAGCTTGCCAATCCAGTGCTCTCCGACTGCCGACCCCAACCCGCCAGTCGAGCTTCAGAGGTTGCAACGGCGGGTCCCTGAATAGAGTTGTCGCAATCTGGCTATGGCGCTCGGAGCAAACCAGTAGCGACCTCATGTCCTGTCGTGATAGCTTTGCGCTTCCAAGACCAACAAGGAGACTCCACGATGAATGAACAACCCATCAGCAAACGGCTCAAGTGTGCCTCGATCGGGCTGACCGTGCTTTCTTTTGTCCTGCTCGGTGCATGCGGCAAGCAGGTGGAACCCCAGGTCGACCGTGTTGCTGCGGAAGCCAAAGCAAAGCTTGAGGCAGAAGCGAAGGCGGTCGAAGCGGCGGCGAAGGAAGCCGAAGCACGGGTGATTGCCATCGAGAGCTACGTCTACGCCTATCCGCTGGTCACGATGGAAATGACGCGCCGCATCATGACCAACGTGGAGGCGCCGCAAGGCTCTCGGGCTCCGATGGGGCACTTCGTCCGGATGCGCAGCTATCCCAACGCATCGTACCGCGATGTCACGGCGCCGAACGCCGACACGCTCTATACGACCACCTGGATCGACGTGTCCAAGGAACCCTGGATCCTGAGCCTCCCGGACATGAAGGACCGCTACTTCCTTTTCCCGATGCTCGACGGCTGGACCAACGTGTTCCAGGTGCCGGGCAAGCGGACGACGGGCACGAAGGCGCAGACCTACGCCATCACCGGACCGGGCTGGTCGGGCGAATTGCCTGCTGGCGTGACCGAGTACAAGGCACCGACGAGTCTGGTCTGGATTCTCGGGCGCATCTACAGCACCGGCACCCCCGAGGACTACAAGGCGGTTCACACATTGCAGGACACGATCTCGGTCGTCCCGTTGTCCGCCTACGGGAAGCCCTACACGCCGCCCACAGGCACGGTCGATCCGGCCATCGACATGAAGACCGCCGTGCGCGAGCAGGTCAATGCGCTCGATGCCACCGCGTACTTCAAGCTCTTCGCAGAACTGCTCAAGACCAATCCGGCGGCCGCTGACGATGCCCCGATGCTGGCCAAGCTGTCCAGGATCGGCATCGTTCCGGGGCAGGATTTCGATATCGCCAAGCTCGATCCCGCCGTGGCCAAGGGCCTTGCCGGGGCGCCCAAGCCGGCTCAGGACCTGATCATGGACTGGATGAAGGCCGGCATCGTGGCGGGCGACATGAAGCTCGAGAACGGCTGGCTGTTCACGACCAAGACGGGCCTGTACGGCACGAATTACCTGCAGCGTGCGCTCGTCACCGCGATCGGCCTCGGCGCCAACCGGCCGGAAGATGCCGTGTATCCGACTTCCACGGGACCGGACATTGCCGCTAAGTACAACGGCGAGAAGAAGTACGTCCTGCACTTCGAAAAGGGCCGACTGCCCCCCGTGAACGGGTTCTGGTCACTGACGATGTACGACGCGGACTACTTCTTTGTCGACAACAAGCTGAATCGCTACACCCTGAGCCAGCGCAACAAGCTCAAGGCGAACGCGGACGGATCGGTCGATCTCTACATCCAGAACGAATCGCCGGGCAAGGACAAGGAATCGAACTGGCTGCCGGCACCCAAGGGTGGCTTTGTCCTGATGATGCGTCTGTACTGGCCGAAGGAACAGGCGCCGTCGATCCTCGATGGCAGCTGGAAGGTTCCCGAGGTCAAGGAAGCGTCCTAGCCGGGTTCCCGGGCAGGTCGGCTACCGCGCCTGCCGTGAAGGACGGTTCGAAGACAAAAAGCCCGCCGGACGGCGGGCTTTTTCTTGCCGCGTGGGCGCATTTTCCGATCCGCGGCCGATCATCCGCTTTAGCCAAATATGCCCCCTCCATCTGTGGTCTTGGCTACGGCGGACTGCTGTGCAGAGGGCTGCTGACCGACGAATACCTGCCGCTCGGACTGCTCAAGCTGTACGTTCGCCGCCAACGGTTATGGCGAACATTCGATTGGTGGCTACAGCCTAACCTCCGCGCTGATCTGCGAAATCGTGATGACCTTCATGTTCCTGATTGTCATCCTGGGTTCGACCCACAAGAACGTGCCCGCCGGCTTCGCGCCCATCGCCATCGGCCTGTGCCTGACCCTGTGGCTCAGCGACCTGCACCAGCGTCAACTTCTCCTCTTGGTCGGCTGCCGCCAGACGCTGTCCTGCCCCCACCGGCTGCTTCCCGACGCGTAGGGGTCGGTCAGGCGAGAGAATCGACCTCCCCGGCTGAGTAGCCGCTTATCCACTGACCGCTCCAGGTCAGCGTCGGCTTTGGAATCTCCACCGTTTTCTCCTGCCCGCTATTGCCGACCGACACCGTCGGACACTTGCTGACCGCTTCCCGCAGCGTAACGGTCGGTCAACGGAGAAAGAAATCACTTGGAAGCCACTGCCGAGGGCCAGGACTCCGTATGCCTCTGTAGGCACCTTCGGGGAGCTTGTCCCGACCGCAATGGCGATTACGGAAAATGGCTTTCACGTTGCACCGGGCGAAATCGCCAGTGTCAAAATCGGCACACAGATCTCGCAGTTTCGTGCGACCAGTATTCCGCCTTTCCCGTTCGAGTGGGTCGATCTCACGCTGACGGAGAAGGAGTATTCCTCTCTTCTACTTCGCCTTCCACCGGAATACGACAAGCGCTTCAGGAGCTAGATGGCGGGGACCCCGAAAAGGCGGCGGTCATAGCGGACCGACAGAGGCGGACGGCTGCAGCGGGACGGGCATGCGCTCCATGCCAGCAGGCCGGCACCGGCCTGCTGGCGTGCCTCGCGGTTACGGCGCAGGTTGTCCGCGAGTTCTTCGCGGGCACGCGCAACGATCGTGAGCTTCGCCGCCGTCAAGGACCTCGCCATCCAGGCACGAAACCTAGTCGTAGGGCTTGTCGTTGGGCGACTTGTACAGCTTCTTGAGGGCGTACGACATCTGGAAGTTGAGGTTCAGACCCTTCGGCGGGATCGGCTGCAGGAACCACTTGGCGTAGAGCTTCTCGGCTTCGCCCGAGGTCATCACCCGAGCGAGCGCCGCATCGACCATCTTCTTGAACGCCGGATCATCCTTGCGCATCATGCAGCCATAGGCTTCATACGACTGCGGCGTACCGACCACGACCCACTCGCCAGGGTTCCTGGCTTTTGCCAGTTCGCCGTACAGCAACACTTCGTCCATCACGAAAGCCACCGCCCGGCCGCTTTCCAGGGTCAGGAAGGCTTCCCCGTGATCCTTCGCGCTGATGATCTTCATCCTCATGTTATTGTTACCGTTCATCTTGCGCAGCAGACGCTCGGAGGTGGTGCCGGCAGTGGTCACCACGGTCTTGCCAGCCAGGTCAGAAAAGTCCTTGATACCGGCATTGTTCCTGGTCATCAGACGGGTACCGACGACGAAGATACTGTTCGAGAAGCTGACCTGTTTCTGACGTTCGCTGGTATTGGTCGTCGAACCGCACTCCAGGTCGATTGTTCCGTTCTGGACGAGCGTGATGCGATTCTCGGACGTGACCGGCACCAGCTTGACGTCGAGCTTGGCAAGCTTCAATTCGGCCTTGATCGCATTCACCACCTTGAGCATCCGTTCCTGCGCGTAGGCGACGACCTGCTGCTTGTCGTCATAGTACGAGAACGGGATCGACGACTCGCGATGCCCCAGCGTGATGACCCCCGTCTCCTTGATCTTCTTCAGCGTACCGCTCAGTTCCTGCGCCAGAGCTGGCGCCGCAATCAGGGCAGTGGCAAGTGTTGCAGCAATGGCGAAACGCCGCGAAATTGTGAACATCGTGTCGGTCTCCTTATTCAAGTCAACTCAAGGTGTGTTCGGGCCAGTCGGAAACACGATGTCCCGCTCGCCGGCGAGCGGCGACTCCGGTGGCACGAACACATTCGGATGCCGGCCATCGAAGCAATCGATGTAGCTGATGTAGCGGAAGCGGTTGACCCAGCGATCCATCCCCAGCAGGTTGAAGTTGGTGGCGCTGATGAAGTAGATCGGCCGCTCATTGCGATGGAACATCAGCAGCAGGTCGGAAATGTTCTTTACGGTGTGGGTCATTGTCTTCTCCTGTGATTATGACTGCCATGAAACTGCTTTCTTGGCGCTGATCGCTGGCCGGTTCAACCGTGTTCGGCCTGCGCATTGATCTGGGCGGTCCATACTGCATTCGCCTGCGCGGAACGTTGCAGCGCCGCCTCGGTGTAGATGCGAAAACCCAGTTCAGGCCGGAAACCATGGATCTCGCGCACATCACGCGCCTGCATGAACTTCAGGATCTCGGCACTGATCACCTGACCAGGCACCAGAATCGGGAAACCGGGCGGGTAAGGAATGACGAACTGGGCGGAAACGCATTCGCGACCGCCCTTCATTGCCTGATCGGTCTCGTCCATGACCAGGTACTCGCAGTTCCCCTTGTCGTAACCCAGGAAGAAGGCGCTGCGGGTGTCGCCATCGCGGGTTTGGCTGCGAGCGTCGACGCTGCGGCCGCGGAATGCGGTGTGGAAACACGAGAAATTGGGTAGCGGCGGAAGCTCGACGGTCAGCGAGCGCAGGCGCTTTTCGTGGATCGGGCGTTCGAGAGTGCTCATGTCGGCGACCTTCTCGTCGATGTCACAGGCGATGTTCACCAGAACTTCGATCAGGTGGTGGCGGCGGGCGACGATTGCGGCATGCGCCAGCTCGCTGCGGGCAATGAATCCACACAGTCGGCGAAGGCACGGCGGCCCGGATAGGCCCAGCAAACTTCGATCGGCGTCAGGATCTCGGTCAATTCGTGCAGGTGCGCGAGGCGCGCTTCGCGATCGGTTTGCTCGCGGGTCGGGTTCGCGAGTTGCGACAGATCATCGACCAGCTCGATCCAGCTTTCCGTGCGGACTTCCCAGACGCTGCGGTGGCGGCTCAGCGGGGGCGTGGCTTGACTCTAGGATGTGGCCATCCGCGCTCCTCTGCGCGGGGCGGCTCCGCGAGGGCGGTGGCTTGACTGCCGGCGGGATTGTCTGTACTCATGACTTGTCTCCAAAGATGCCGGCGATGCTTCGTCGCCGGTCGTATGGGTGTCTCGATAGGGCGGTTCCTGGACTGCCCGTCCGTTCGCTTGCGCTATGGTGCTCCATCGGTAACGGCGTTTCGCCGCTTCGTCATCGGCGGGCGGGACAGGTACGGCAAGTGCTCCCCGTTCCGACCAGGTTTGCCGTTGGCCATGATCGCCGGCGACGATGGATTACCCGACCCAGAGGATCCAGGGAGTGCCGATGACCAGAAAAACGAGAAGGCAGAAAATGGTCGTCAACATCCCCAGGCGGTACAGCTCTCCCTGCTTCAGATAGCCGCTGGCGACGAAGATGATGTTCTGGCTGCCGCCCTGCGGCGTGATGACCGAGAAGTAGCTGCTGGCGAAGAGCAGCGCATAGGCCATCAGGGCGACCGGAACGCCCGATTTCACCCCCACGTCGAGAAACACGCCGAGCAGCGCCAGCACCTGTGCATTCTGGCTGACGAAACCGAAGTGGAGGAACACGTAGGCGGTCAGCAAGGCGACATAGGCGACCGGCCAGGCGAGACCTTCGAGGCCGACAGCCAGCCGCTCACCGACATAGCCCATGAAACCCATTTCGTTGAGCTGCCCGCTCATGCCAAAAAGTATCGCCAGCCAGATGAAAGTGACCAGCGTACCACCCTGCTGGCTCATGTCGTCCAGCGTCAGAACGCCGCTGATCATCAGCGTGGCGAGGCCGGCGATGGCAATGGCCGTCCCGTTGAGGTTGTACGGCGCAGCGAGCACCCAGCCGGTGATCATGATGATGAACGTGATCGCCGTGATCCACTCGTGACCCGACATCGGCCCCATCATGCGCAATTCCTCGCGTGCGCGGGCTGGAGCCTCCGGCGTGGCGGTGATGCCGGGCGGATAGAGGCGATAGAGGAGCACCGGCAGCAGGGCGATCACCACCAGACATGGGACACTGGAGGCGAGCAGCCAGGAGCCGAAATCGATTTTCAGTCCCTGTTCGGCAGCCAGCGACGCTCCGACCGGGTTGCCCGAGGTGGCGGTGAACCACAGCGCCGAGGTGATGGCCAGGCTGGCCATGCCGCAGAACATCAGGTAGCCGCCAAATCGTCGTGTCTTATCGTCGTCGGGGGTGGAGCCGCCGTTGTTCGCCAGCGCCAGGATGATCGGGAAGAGCACGCCACCGCGCGCGGTATTGCTCGGGAAGCCGGGGGCGATCAGGGTATCGGTGATGAAGATGCTGTACGCCAGGCCAAGCGTCGATTTCCCGAACACCGAGACCACCAGCAGACTGATCCGCTTGCCGAGTCCGCTCTTGACCACCGACTGCGAGACCAGGAAAGCGGTGACCACGAGGAGCACGATGTTGTTGGCAAAGGCGCTGTAGGCCTTGGCCGGCGTCAACGTCGCCGTGAGGACCACAAGCGCGACAGCCACCAGTGACGAGGTGAACAGCGGGAAGATGTTGAGGACCACCGAGAAAATCGCCGACGCGAAGATCGCAAAGAGATGCCAGGACTCACGTGTCAGCCCCTCGGGAACTGGCGTGAACCAGAGGCCGAAGAACAGGACCAGGAGGGCCACCAACTTCAGGATTCTTCCCGTTCCGAAAGCAGCCGTACTCATTTTTGACCTCCTGCCGCGGTGGGAGAAACCACATTCGGAGAGGCGAGGCGCGCCCAACCCTTCAGATCAACGACCCGCCCCGCGAGTTCGTCGCCTTCGATGGCGCCGAGGCGCTGCCACTTGAAGCTGTATTCGCCGCTTACGCCAGCGTAGCGACCGGTGCCACCCGTGAACTTGCCTTCGATCAACTGGCTGGGGCCAAAGCCTTCGCCGCTCAACTCGCTGAAAACCTTGTCGCCGTGCTCATCGGTCCACACGCTGCGCCCATGCAAGCCGGTGGTCGCGTCGGAGAAGCCGATGGCTTCGGCCTGGAAAGCGCGATGGAGTCGCTGCTTGCCGCTCAGCATCATCGAACCGCGGACCTGGAAAATGCCGGCCTGTTGTCCCGGTACGAGATCCACAACGCGGCGGCTGCCGACGACGGTCCAGTCGCCGGTGAAGTTCCGTACCTCGTCCGCTGCCACCGTTGCCGTCTGACTCGCCGTTTGACTCGCTGGCGGACTCGCGGGTTGCCCGCAGGCAGTCACCAGGAGCACGCCGAGCAGAGCGATTCCTGACGGGTAATGGCATCTGGATGATTTGTTTGACCAACGCATGGCATGGACTCCTGGCAAAAAAAAAAGCGGTAAAACAGCACATAAACGTTTGCTTCGACCAGCCCGCAGAAGGCGCCCCGACCGTGTCTGGTACAGGCTAGCACTTTGCTTTTGGCATGGTCAATGCTTGTCTTCTCATGACATCCGCCACCCCGGAACTTGCTCACGTCGTACCATGAATGCATGCAACTTTCCTTGACAGGATTGCTGCCAGCGCAACATGAAAAGCCCGGCGCCCGGCCGGGGCTCGAGCGCAAGGATCGGCCTGGCCGGCGTGCGACGGGTCGGTTGGCGGCGCTGTTCAATGCGGGCTACGGCCCGCCAATGGTACGCGCGCTGACGGAGCGGACGCGCCTGCCTGGCCGCATCGCACATGACGACGCAAACGCCCTATACTGGCCTGCTAGTCGTTGCGTTGCCCACTTTCTGGAGGAACCGAGAATGCCGCCATTGACCGAGCAGGGCAAGACCGAGCATCTGGCGGCCGTAAGCGCGCTGGTGCGGGCAAAGGTTGCCGCCGACGAGCAGCCAGCTATCGAGCGTTTCGTGATCGACTATTACCGGCAGGTGCACGCCGATGACCTAGTCGATCTCGATCCCGCCGACACCTACGGGGCGGCGCTTTCGCACCTAGCGTTCGCTCGTCGTCGCGAGCCTGGCAGCGCCAAGGTGCGGGTCTTCAACCCGAGCATCGCGGACCATGGCTGGCAGTCGACACATACCGTGGTCGAGGTCGTCAACGACGACATGCCCTTCCTGGTGGACACCGTGACGATGGAAGTTAACCGTCACGGCCTCGCCCTGCATCTCATCGTCCACCCGGTCATCGCCAACCGCCGCGATTCGGCTGGGGAACTCCTCGAAGCGGCGGCGCCGACCGAGGAGGTGGTGCGCGAGTCGTTCATGCATCTGCAGATCGATCGTGTGCCCGATGCGCAGACCCTCGAAACGCTGGCGGGAAACATCGCGCGGGTACTCGCCGACGTCAGACTCGCCGTGGCCGACTGGCGCGCCATGCTGGCACGCGCCGCCGACATCATCGATGACCTCGAGCGGCAACCCCCGCCCCTGGCCCTCGACCAGGTCGAGGAAGCCAAGTTCTTCCTGCGCTGGCTGGTGTCCGGGCACTTCACTTTCCTCGGCTTTCGCACCAGCGACCTCGCGCGGACCGACGACACCGATGCGCTGCACGTCGCCCCCGGCTCGGGCCTCGGCATTCTGCGCGGCCGCGATGACGAGCAGCCGTCCGCGAGCTTTGCCGCGCTCCCACCCGAGGCCCGCGCCTATGCACGGGTGAGGGATCTCTTGCTGGTGACCAAGTCGAACTCGCGCTCGACGGTGCATCGGCCAGGCTACCTCGACTACATCGGGATCAAGCGCTACGACGAGCGCGGTGAAGTCTGCGGCGAGCACCGCTTCCTCGGTCTCTACACCTACTCGGCTTACAGTCTGAGCCCGCCCGAGATTCCGCTGCTCCGGCGCAAGGTGATGAACGTCGTCGCACGCGCGGGCTTCAAGCCCGGCGGACACGCGGCGAAGGCGCTGGACAGCGTGCTCGCGAACTATCCGCGCGACGAGTTGTTCCAGATCGGCGAGGACGAACTGCTGCAGAATGCGCTGGCCATCCTCCATCTCGGCGAGCGCCAGCGCCTGCGACTCTTCGTGCGCCGTGATGCGTTCGAGCGCTACTGCGTCTGCTTGATCTACGCGCCACGCGAGCGCTACAACACCGATCTCCGGCACCGGTGGCAGGCACTGCTGACCCAGGCCTTCAACGGTCTGAGTTCCGATTTCAACATCCTGGTGTCGGAATCGGTGCTGGCACGAGTTCTGATCACCGTGCGTACCCGACCGGGGAAGATCCCGCCGTACGACGTGCCTGAACTCGAGGCGCGTCTTGCCGCCGCGTCCCGCCGCTGGGGCGACGATCTCAGACAGGCGCTGCTTGATACCTTCGGCGAGGCACTGGGAAACCACGCCTGGGGGCGCTTTGCGGCGGCGTTTCCGGCGTCATATCGAGAAGACTACCCGGCGCGCAATGCGGTTCCCGACATCGAAACGATCGAGCGCTCACTGGCCAGCGGAGCGCTTGGCATGAACCTCTACCGGCCGGTCGAGGCTCCACCCGATACGCTGCGCTTCAAGCTCTTCCATCCCGGCCGCCCTGCCGTGCTGTCCGACAGCCTGCCGATGCTTGAGCGTATGGGGCTCCGCGTCCTCGAGCAACGTCCCTACCGGATTGCACCCGAGGACGCGCCGCCGGTGTGGATCGAAGACCTCGGTCTCGCCACTTGCGACGGGACGGAAATTGAGATCGACGCGCTGCGCGGCAATTTTGAAGACACGTTTGGACGTGTCTTCGGCGGCACGGTCGAGAACGACGGCTTCAACCGACTCGTGCTTGCCGCCCGCCTTGCCGCCGACGATATCGTGGTCCTGCGCGCCTATGCCAAGTATCTGCATCAGATCGCGTTTCCCCTCTCGCAGTCGTTCATCGAGTCGACCCTCGCGGCCAACCCTGCACTGGCGCGCATGCTGGCTAGTCTCTTCAGGCTGCGCTTCGATCCCGGGCAGGCGGACGAAGCGGCGGCCGCAGCGCAGGAGCGGGCGATCGAGGCGGCGCTCGAACGCGTCGATAACCTCAACGAGGACCGGGTGCTCCGCCAATACCTGGCGCTCGTGCGCGCCACACTGCGCACGAACCACTGGCGCCGCGACGAGCACGGTGAGCGGCGCAGCTTTCTTTCCTTCAAGTTCGATCCCTCGAAGATACCGGGGTTGCCCGAGCCGAAACCGATGTTCGAAGTGTTCGTCTACTCACCGCGCTTCGAGGGCGTGCATCTGCGCGGCGGCAAGGTTGCGCGCGGCGGCCTGCGCTGGTCGGACCGCCCCGAAGATTTCAGAACCGAAGTCCTGGGCCTCGTCAAGGCGCAAATGGTGAAGAACACGGTGATCGTGCCCGTCGGCTCCAAGGGCGGCTTCGTGCTGAAGAAGGCGCCTCCGCAGACCGATCGGGAAGCCTTCATGAACGAGGGGGTAAGCTGCTACCAGAATTACCTGCGCGGTCTGCTCGACATCACCGACAACCTGGTCGGCGGGATGCTGACGCCGCCGCCGCATGTGTTGCGGCACGATGTCGACGATCCGTATCTGGTGGTCGCGGCAGACAAGGGGACAGCGACCTTCTCCGATCATGCCAACGCGATCAGCCTGGAGTACGGTTTCTGGCTGTCCGATGCGTTCGCGTCCGGCGGATCGGTCGGCTACGACCACAAAGCGATGGGCATCACGGCGCGCGGCGCCTGGGAATCGGTGAAACGCCACTTCCGCGAGATGAGCATCGATACCCAGAGCAGCGATTTCACCGTGGTCGGGATTGGCGACATGTCGGGCGACGTGTTCGGCAACGGCATGCTGCTGTCGCGGCACATCCGACTGGTTGCGGCGTTCGACCACCGCCACATCTTCGTCGATCCTGAGCCGGACGCCGAGGCGAGCTTCGTCGAGCGCGAGCGGCTCTTCGGCCTGCCCCGGTCGTCGTGGGGCGACTACCGTTCCGAGCTGATCTCGGCGGGTGGCGGCGTTTGGCCGCGCGGTGTCAAATCGGTGCCGATCTCGCCCGAGGTGCGGCGAGTGCTCGCCATCGACGCCGAAACCTTGCGTCCGCACGAACTGATCTCGGCGATCCTGACGGCGCCCGTCGACCTCCTCTACAACGGCGGCATCGGCACTTACGTGAAGAGCGCGGAGGAGACCCACGCCGACGTCGGCGACCGTGCCAACGATGCGCTGCGGGTCGACGGCCGGCAGTTGCGCGCCAAGGTGGTGGCCGAGGGCGGCAACCTCGGCCTGACCCAGCTTGGCCGTGTCGAGTATGCCCTCGGCGGGGGTCGCATCTTTACCGACGCGATCGACAACTCGGCCGGCGTCGACACCTCGGACCACGAGGTCAACCTGAAGATCCTGCTCGGCCTGGTGGTGTCGCAGGGCGAACTCACCGACAAGCAGCGCAACACCCTGCTCGCCTCGATGACCGACGAGGTGGGACAACTCGTACTGAGCGACAACTACGGTCAGACGCAGGCGCTGTCCGTCGCCGGTCGCCAGGCGCCGCAACTGCTCGACGGCGAACAGCGCTTCATCCAGTTCCTCGAAAAAGCCGGCCGACTCAAGCGGAGCCTCGAGTTTCTGCCGGACGACGATACGATCACGGCGCGCCGTGCGCAACGGCTCGGGCTGCTCAACCCCGAGCGCGCGGTTCTGCTGGCCTACAGCAAGATCTGGCTGTACGACGAGCTGCTGGCCTCCGACTTCCCCGACGATCGGTGGTGCGCCGGTGCCCTCGTCCGCTATTTCCCGACCGCGGTGCGCAACACCTATGCCGCTTACTTGCCGCAGCATCCGCTCCGGCGCGAGATCATCGCCACAGCGTTGCTCAACGAGACGGTGAACCGGGTTGGCGCGACTTTCGTGCATCGCATCGCCGAAGCGAGCAGGGCGAGCGTGCCGGCGATCGTCCGTGCCTTCGTGCTGACCCGCGAGGTGTTCGGTCTGGCGCAGCTGTGGCAAGGGATCGAGGCGCTCGACAACCAGGTGCCCGATCTGGTGCAGACGGAAATGCTCGACGACTGCGGGCGTCTGATCTGGCGCGCGACCCTTTGGTTCCTGCGCTCGCCACATCTGCGCGATGATATCGAAGAAACCATCGCGCACTTCGCGCCGGCGGTCGAGTCGGTGTACCAGTGCATCGAGCCGCTCCTTGGCGCCGCCGCGGCCGGCGAACAGGGAGCGCGCGTCGCACATTACGCCGAGCAGGGGGTGCCACACGAAACCGCCCACCGCGTGGTCGCGACAGAAACCCTCTACGCCGCGCTCGACATGGCGGAGGTGGCCAGCGCCACCGGGCGCCCGGTGGCGACTGCAGCAGGCGTCTTTTTCGCGCTGTCAGAACAGTTGAGTGTTGCCTGGCTGCAGGACAGGATTGCCGCGCTGCCCGCCGAAACCTACTGGCAAACGCTGGCCAAGGGAGCGATGCACGACGACCTCTCAGGACTGCAGAGGACCCTCACGGCGAACGTGCTGGGAACGGTTGATGCAGGCGAAGTGCCGCAGCTGGTCGCTCTCTGGAAGGAAAAGAATGCCGCCGCCGTCGAGCGCGCGACTCGCCTGCTCGGCGAACTGCGCGCGGCGCCGACGACCGACGCGTCGATGCTCTCGCTGGCGCTGCGCGAGCTGCGCAATCTCGCCTGACGGGAAGCCGGAATGGATTGCCGGCCCGTTCCGGGCGCGCCGCTGCCGGGTCTCCGGCAGCGGCAGCGAAACCGCCCGGGGAGAGAGCCTCGGCGCGGACTCCGCGCTGGCGACCGGACAACGGTCGCCAGGTAACAGACGCTCATGGAACTGCTGGCGCGGCTCTTTCGGGCGGTGTATTCCGAGCTGCGCAGTGTTGCGCGTGAGCCTCGGTGGCCGACAGGAAGCCTTCACTGCCAGCCGGCAGGACATCGACCACCGGCAAACCGTGGTTTACCATCGCTGGTAGGCAATTTCATCAGAGTGACGGCGATTCATTGGAAACCATATGCCGGGTTCAGAACATTCGGCTCTACAATCCGTTCGACGCAGGTCGAACGACAGGGAGCTCGTGGGTGGAAAGCGCGGCGCCAGCCTTCCGCTCGCCAGCATGAGCAGCAGCGTCTGGTCCACGGTTTCCTGGCCTTGGGGGAGATAGGGAAGCCTACTTCCCTCTTTGCCTGAACCACTGGGAGCACACCACATGTTCAAGAACATCCTCATTCCGACCGACGGTTCCGTGGTGTCGCGCAAGGCCATCAAGGCCGGCATCAAGCTCGCGCAGGCGCTTGGCGCGAAGGTCACCGGCTACTACGGGATGCCGACGATGCTGCCCTCGGTCTTCGGCGACGGCGATCTCCCCGACAAGGCCATCGCCGACAAGCTCGACCGGCTGGCGCGGACCACGGGCGAGAAATACCTCGAAGAGATCGCCAAGGCCGCTACCGCCGCCGGTGTCGTGTATTCAGGCCTGGTCACCAAGCCACCATCGACACATGAGGGAATCATCGACGCAGCGAAGAAGAAGCGGTGTGACGCCATTTTCATCGCCTCGCGTGGTCGCAGCGAGCTCAAGAAGCTGCTACTTGGCAGCGTCACTCAGAAGGTGCTGTCGCACGCCAAGGTGCCGGTGATCGTCTACCGATAGACGACCCCTCGTTCACTTCCGCTCGCGCTGACTCCGCCGCTCGACTGCAGCACACAACTGGGCGGCAGCGGCGTCGATGGCTTGGGCGTCGACCGCGGCAAAGCCCAGAATCATCCCTGACCTGGACTGGCGAGAGTCGGCGTAGTACATGGAGAGTGGACGCAGCACGATCCCGGCTGCGAGCATTTCGTGGGAAAGCGCGAGGTCGTCGATGGCCTGATTGAAAAGGTAGGGCAGGTGCAGACCGGCGAGGCCCCCGGTGGTACTCACCAGATCCCCGAGCCGGGATTCGATGGCTTGGCGGGGCACGTTGCGACGTTCCTCGTAGATACTACGAACCCGTCGCAGGTGGGCGCTCAGGTGCCCCTCATCGATGAATTTAGCGAGCACGGCCTGTTCGATCAGGCGCCCTTCCCGGTAGAGCTCGGCGTTGCCGAGGGCAAAGGATTCTGCCAGGTCCTCGGGGCCACCAGATAGCTGAGATCGTGCCTGACCGAACAAGGAACCGATCGCGTACGGGTGATAGCGGATCGCGTTGTCGTAGTCATCTTCGATGACCCAGGCGTTATGCGCTGCGGCCAGTTCCAGCAGCTTGATTCACCGGCTGAGCGACATCACCACTCCCGTGGGGTACTGGCTCGAGGGCGAGACGAAGATCAGGCGTGGCGGCGACGTCGGCGCGCTTGGTAGAGACATGCCCTGGTCGTCCCCCGGAATCGCTTCAATCTGTAGTCCGGCAGCCCGCAGGACATTGCTGGCGCCCCAGTATCCCGGGTCCTCCATCCAGACGCGATCTTTGTCATCGCAGAGCATGCGTGCGCACAGGTCGATGGCCTGATGCGAGCCGTTGAGGACGAGGATCTGCCTGGGTGAACAGGACATCATGCGCGATGCACGCAGGTACTCGGCCAGTACCGCCTTCAGCGGTCCATAGCCTCCGTGGCTGTAGCGGGCCAGCTGGCGGTGTTCGTGGCAGATGTAATTCGGCTTCAGGCGCAAGGAGAAGCACTCTGATGGTTCCTTTTTCAATTGCCGGCATCCAGATGAACATCTCGATGGAGCACGCGAACATCGATGCCATGGGGCACAAGCTCGATGTCCTGGTGTCCCGCTTTCCCTGGGTGCAGATGGTGGTGTTCAGTGAGCTGGCGCCGTTCGGGCCGGCGCCGTACCACGCACAGCCGACCGGCGGTCCGGCCGAGCAGATTTTTTGCCAGATGGCCGCCAAACACGGCCTTTGGCTACTGCCGGGGTCGCTGTTCGAGCGCGTCGGCGACGACATCTACAACACCGCGCCGGTGATCGATCCGAACGGCAAGGTGGTGACCCGTTACCGCAAGATGTTCCCGTTTCTGCCCTACGAAATGGGCATCAAGCCGGGCACCGAGTTCTGTGTCTTCGACGTACCGAATGCCGGGCGCTTCGGGGTTTCCATCTGTTACGACATGTGTTTCCCCGAAACCACGCGCACCCTGGTTTCGATGGGTGCCGAATGCATCCTGCACCCGACGATGACCGATACCATCGACCGCGATGTGGAACTCCCGATCGCGCGCGCCAGCGCGACGATCAGCCAGTGCTACTTCTTCGACGTCAACGGCATCGGCGACTGCGGCACCGGCCGGTCGATCGTCGTCGGACCGTCCGGCTACGTGATCCATGAAGCCGGCGGTGGCGAAGAGACGATGCCGGTGGAAATCGACCTGTCGCAGGTTCGCCGCGAGCGCGAGGTCGGTATCCGCGGTCTCGGGCAAACGCTCAAGAGCTTCCGCGACCGGCCGATCGAGTTTCCCGTCTACCGGAAGCACCCGGGCAAGACCGACTACCTCGACAGTCTGGGACCGCTGATCAAGCCAACGCGCGGCCCACGCTCCGAGCGTGCGCTGCCGCCCGAACGGGTGGCGCCGAGCAGCGAGCCTGCGATCGTCCCGGCAAGCGCTGCCGATGCCGGCTTCCCCCTCGCCGCTGCAGAGGCGATACCGTTGCTGCACGCCCACGTCTGAGCCGCATGTCCGGCGCCGTGACCGGCTGGCAGCCTGTCGGACTTGATGGGTCGCTGGACGATCACTGCTTAGGGCCGCGAACAGACCACTGCTTTCCTGTCAGCAGCTCCGGTCTGCATTCAACCAACTGTTGCTGCCGACTTGCCGAGCCCACCATAAACAAACGCAATTGACTCTGGCCACCCCGCTGTATATATTCCTGCCAAGTGCCGTTAAATCATCTCACAACACGATCCCGGCACAGGCACCAGGTGCAGGGCCGCAGGAAGGCACGGCGGTGATCGGCGGCGGTAATCCCGCAACCGGCCCTGACAGAAGACGCTAGGCAAGCCAGCCCGTGAGAGACACATAGCCCTTACAGCCGGCCGACGAGGCTGTTTGACTAGCGAACGACGCCTGATCTCTGGTCAGAGGAGACGAAGTAATGCCCGACCTCGAACTCGACACCAAGATGATTCTGTTCGGCGGTTCGCAACGGATCGTCGATTCCCGCAGAGCCGCCCATACCACCCAACGTGCCCGTGTGCAGATCGTGATCGGCCGCGACACAACGCCCTGAACCCATCACCCACTTCAGCGAGGGACACACCATGGCCAGTTACCTGCATCCCGGCGTCTATATCGAGGAACTTCCGAGTGGTTCGCGACCGATCGAAGGCGTCGGCACGTCCACCGCCTGTTTCATCGGCTACGTTACCCGCGGCCCAGTCGGCGAGCCGACCCTGATCAGCAGCTTCGACGACTATCAGCGCAGCTTCGGTGGTCTGCGCGAAGACAACGGCAGCAACCGTGGCGACGACATGGGACATGCGGTCAGCGCCTTCTTCCTCAATGGCGGTGGCAAGGCGTACATCGTGCGGGCGGTCGCCACCGGCAGCGCGGCCGCCGCGTCCGGCGCTGTCCGCGACCTCGCCGACACCACCGATCTGCTCGAGATCGACGCCGCCAACCCCGGCACCTGGGCTGACGGCCTGGTCGTCCGCATCACGCCGCGTACCCTCGGTGCCACGACCACCTTCACCCTCTCAATTGGTACCCTGGATGGGGCAAACTTCGTCGCCCAGGAGAGCTTTTCCGACCTCGTTCCAGAGCCCGGCACGCCGACCGAGATGGTCAGCGTCGTCAACTCGGCTTCGACCCTCATCCACCTGACGCTGCCGGCTGGCGGCGCCGCCGCCCTGCGCACCCGTCTGGAAGCGGCGACGCCGGTGTCGATCACCCTGGGCACTGGCGGCGACGGCAATCGCCCGGCGCTCGCCGACTACCAGGCGATCCTCACCCCCCTGCTCAAGGTGCGCGACATCAGCATCCTGCTGCTTCCCGGCATTTCCTGGGGGACGGACGCCAACGAGGCGATCATCAACGCGGCCATCGCGCATTGCGAAGACATCCGTAACCGCATGCTCATTGTCGACCCCGAACCCGGCAACGAACTGAGCAGCGAAACCGAAGTGAATGCGCTCGGCCTGCCGACCTCCACCTACAGCGTCACCTACTATCCCTGGGTGCGTATCGCCAACCCCTTCTACAATCCCGACTCCAACCCCGCCGCCGCGCGCACCCTGCTCGCCTCGCCGGCGGCGATGGCTGCCGGCCTGTGGGCCAAGACCGACGGTCGCCGTGGCGTCTGGAAGGCACCGGCAGGAATCGAGTTCCCGCTGCTCGGTGCCGCCTCGCTCGAATACGTGGTCGAGGATGCGGAACAGGATTTCCTCAACCCGGCCGGCGTCAACGCCATCCGCCGACTGCCCGGCTTCGGACCGGTGGTATGGGGCACCCGCACCCGCTCGACACGGGCCAACCCGGAATGGCGCTACGTGCCGGTCCGACGGACGGCGATCTTCATCGAGGAGAGCGTCTACAACGGCATCCAGTGGGCCGTGTTCGAGCCTAACGACCACCGCCTGTGGGCTTCCCTGCGCACCAACATCGAGAGCTTCCTGAACGGGCTGTTCCGGGTCGGCGCCTTCCAGGGAGAGAAATCTAGCGATGCCTACTTTGTTCGCTGTGGCCTCGGGCAAACCATGACCCAGGGCGACATCGACCGCGGCCAGGTGATCGCGCTTATCGGCTTCGCGCCACTCAAGCCTGCCGAGTTCGTGATCGTCCGCATCCAGCAGAAGGTCGCCCAGGAGTAAGCGTCGCAACGGCATTCCGCAGGGCGGGAGACCCGCCGCCATGCCGGCTCCGGCCGGCCACAGCTAAGGAGATACGCAGATGGCTGCCCCAATGTTTCCGGTAAATACGCACCGCCACGACCCCTACCGCACCTTCAAGTTCCAGATCCTGGTCGACGGCCGACCGGTCGCCGGTCTCAAGAAGATGAGCGCCCTCAAGCGCAAGACCGAACCCGTCAAGTGGCGCGCTGCAGGCGACCCGAGCACCGAACGCATCCTGCCCGGTGGTACCAGCTACGAGGCCATCACTCTCGAACAGGGCCTGTCGCACGACCCGGTGTTCGAGAACTGGGCCAACCTGGTGAACAACTTCGGCGGCGACGCGGCGATGTCGCTGAAGAACTTCCGCAAAGACATCATCATCAACGTGCTCAACCTCCAGGGCCAGGTGGCGATCTCCTACAAGGTCTTCCGCGCCTGGGTTTCCGAGTATCAGGCGCTGCCCGACTTCGACGCCGGCACGATGAACGCCGTCGGCATCCAGAGCATCGTGCTGCAGCACGAGGGCTGGCAGCGCGATGCCGCGGTCGCGGAGCCGGCCGAGACCTGAGACAGAAACCCATGGTGGCCATGCTACGCCAGCTTCCTGGCGGCTTCCCGGGCGCCCATGGCAGGCGCCGCAGCTACGCGTTTCGGCGCGCCAACGGGGCGCTCGAGATGGCCCTGGCGGACGCGGTCGACGAAGCGGACGACACGCCGGACGCCGTCTCGCGTGCCCTGCTGGCGAGCCTCGCCGAACTCGCCGGTGAGCCGCCGACGCGCGCTGCGGTCGATGCCCTCTGCGTTGCCGACCGGCAGTTCCTGATGCGTGCGCTCGATAGCCATCTCGGCCATCAAGGCGGCTGGTTTGACGCCACCTGCACGCAATGCGCGACGCCGTTCGATTTCCGGCTCGATGCGACGCAGTTGCCGGTCAAGCCAGCCGGCGAGCACTTCCCGCTGGCGCACCTGCGGCTCGGCGAGCAGCCGCTGACCCTGCGCGTGCCCACCGGCGCCGACCAGATCCGGGTGCTGCGCGAGCCTGCCGAGTCACGCCGCGAAGCACTGCTGCGCTCGCTCGAGGTGGTCGACCCGAAGAGCGGCAGTGCCCTGCCCGCGCAGCTCAGCCGTGAGCTGTACGAACACTGCGAAACGGCGCTCGAGGCGGAAGCTCCGGAACTCGCCTGCACGGTGTCCGCCACCTGCCCGGAATGCGGTCAGGCCAATGCCGTGGGCATCGACCCCTATGGCGCCCTGGCGCGTACCCCGGCCGGGCTGCTGGCCGAGGTGCACCGGCTGGCCTGGCACTACCACTGGAGCGAGGCCGAAATCCTCGCTCTGCCGCGGCATCGCCGACAGCAGTATCTGCGGCTGATCGACGCCGCGCGCGGCATGACTGGCTAGGCAGGGCCGTGGGCATCCTCAACGACACCCTGTCCGACGCCAGCCGGCCACTGCCACGCCTGACCGTGCGCCGTGCGCCGGCAGATGCGCCCGAATTCGACTCTGAGCCACCGGCCGACGACGGCGATGCGCTCACGGTCTACCGACTCCAGAAGGATGGCGGGCACCTTCCGCCAGTGGCACCACCCGCCCCACGGGCGTTGGACGCAGGCAGCTTTGATGCGGGCTCACTCCACGCCCCTGTTGGGTATTTTTACGACGCTTCGCGCCAGTCTTTTATCTCGATTGATGGCCTGGAAACAGGTAAAGAACCGGTACGCACGTGGAACTCTGACGCTACGGATAAGCAAGAGCGATTGGCTTCTCCAGACTTCTCTCATCGGTTGTCATACGGTGTGTTGACTGGGTCCTCAATCTCCTCAAGCCAAGTTCCCTCCCCGTTTGACTACTCTGGCAAACTTGTTCAGCGGATTGACAGCTCTGATGGAATGCGACGGACAACGGGGCGCGGTGCCCCTTCTGGAGAACCCTCACCCCTCGTTGCTGCCGCGGCAACGCCCGCCGCCACCAGCGGCGCCACCACCTCGGCCAGCGAGGCGGATGACCGCACTATCGCGGCGACGGGGCCGGACGCCAGTGCTCACTCCGCCCTCCCGGCCGACTCCCGCGCCCAACCCGCCAGCGAACGGTCGCGCGAACGCGCATACGCCGCCCTGGACACGTCGCCGGCCACAACAGGCACCGGCGCCGGCAGCAGACGGGTGGCGTCGGCCGGGTTCATGCCGGCCAGCCCTCGCCCGCCGGCCGGCGGACAGAATTCGGCACGCTCGGGCACGGCCCTGGCGGCAGCGCCGCAGCTGTCGATTGGACGCATTGACGTGACCGTGATCGCACCAGCGCAACCGCCAGCACGGCCGCCCACAGCGCCCTCCGACGCCTTCCTCAGCAAGCACTACCTGAGGCGATTGTGATGCGCCGGCCAAGCCATCTTCTGTTCCTCGCTGCGCCGGCGAACCGCCGGGCGGCCGGGCCCGACAGTGGCCTGCCGGCCGCCTGCAGGGAGACATGAACCATGGCTGTCGGCCTCTCCTCGCTCGCGCAAGTCTGCCGCAGCGTTGCTCAGCAGCTGTCGGCCGGGATCAACGCCGCTGACCGCTCGCGCATCGACGTGCTGCTGGGCACACCCGCCGCCGCTGCGCCAACCGACACCGACACCAATCATCGCCTCAACCTGTTCTTCTTTCGCTTCGAGCCCTCGGGTTTCGACGCTGACCTGTTGCCGGGAGAAACCTGGCTGCTGCGCATGCATTGCCTGGCGACGCCCTTCTGTGTCGACGAAAACCCGATCCCGGCCGGCGAGAACGACCTGCGGGTAATCGGTGAGGTGCTACGCCACTTTCACGAGAACCCGCTGTTCGACCTGCTGGTGGAGAGCGAAACCTTCCGCGTCCAGGTGATCTTCCTGACCCTCGGGCTCGACCAGTTGAACCAGCTCTGGGCCACCCAGGGCGATACCGTCTATCGACCCTCGGCACTCTTCGAGGTCAGCCTGGCACCGGTTATTCCGCGCGTTGCCGCGCTGCCGCCAGCGCTCGCCGGCGCCATCGGGCTGGGCGTCCGCGCGACGATGGACGCGACGGCCGTCGGCATCGGCGCGACACCGCCCGAGTTGCCGCGGCTGCAGCCGGACACGCGCCAGGCAGACTGGGCGCCGGCCCTCTGCCTGGTCGACGGCACCAACTGCCGGCAGTCGATCTCGCTGCCGGTCGGCAGCCCGCAGCTCGCGGCCTTCGTGCCGCGCGCCTGGGTCGCAGGCGCTGCCGGTGCGTCGGTCAGCCTGCGCTGGGAAACCTGGGAGCCGGCCAGCGGCTGGGTCGCACAGGCGCCATCGGTCCCCTTTGCCATCACCGACACTTTGATCGACCCCGACGCCGTCGCTGGCGCCGCCCTGCAGACCACCGCCCTGCCCTTCACCGACCGCGCCGGCCAGATGGTGCTCCACGCCGAGCGCAGCTTCGTGCGTTTCGATGGCGTCGTGCTGACACTGCGCAGCAACCCGGTCCTCGTCACGCTCTTCGAGGTCGCACCGTGAACGCGCCGCACCCCGAGTTGTCGGCGCTAATCCAGCTCACCCCCGAGTGGGAGCGGGTTCAGCTGCTCGCCTACTGTGTCTCGCTGAACCGCGGCGGCAGCGAAGTCGGTGCCACCGATCTGGCGCGCCTGCGCGAGCTGCAGGCGGCAGTCGAAGCGCTGCGTTCGCCGGAAGGCGTCTGGGAACAGCTGCTCGGCGAGCGACTGACGCCGGTCGAGTACGATATCCTGGCCGCCGTCGCCGCCCCCGAGTTCGAGCCTCGCCTCGGCTGGACCTACCAGAACCTGCAGTCGGGACACAAGGAACCCTGGCCGTGCCGCGCGCTGCTGCATGAACTGTTTGCCCTCGAGCCGCACCAGGGCGAGAACCTGCGTGCCGCTCTGGCGCCCTCGGGCACGCTGCGCCGGGCGCGGCTGATCGCCGTCGCGCGCGACGAAGCCTGGCAGCCACTGCAGCCAGAGAACGGGCTGATCGCCCGTATCGCCGGCCGACGCTGGCAACCGCCGGCGCCCCCCGGCTCCGAAGCAGTGCTCGGCGGCGCCAGCTGGGATGATCTGGTGCTACCGGCCGACCGGCTGCGCATGCTGCGCGAGTTCATGCTTTGGATCGAACACCGTGCCACCGTCGAAGGCGACTGGGGCGCGCCCTGCGGCGGTGGACCGGTGGCGCTTTTCGCTGGCCCCTCGGGTACCGGCAAGACCCTCGCTGCGCGCGTCATCGCCAGCGCGATGGACTGGCCGCTGTTCCGCATCGACCTTGGCCGTCTGGTGTCCAAGTACGTCGGCGAGACCGAAGAGAATCTCAACCGTCTGTTCGATGCCGCGCACGACCAGCCGATGGTGCTGCAGTTCGACGAAGCCGACGCGCTGTTCGCCAAGCGCGGCGAGATCAAGGAAGCGCGCGACCGTTACGCGAACATGGAAGTCAGCCACCTGCTGAGCCGCATCGAGACTCACCGCGGCCCGGTGATCCTGACCACCAACCTGCGCCGCAACCTCGACGCGGCCTTTACCCGCCGCCTGCAGATGGTGGTGGAGTTTCCGCGTCCCGACGTCGACGCCCGTGCCACGCTGTGGAGCCGTCTGCTGCCACCGCGCGCGCCACTTGCCGCCGGCGTGGACGTCGCAGAACTGGCCAGCGCCGTCGCCCTCACCGGTGGCCAGATCCGCAACGCCGCCCTGCATGCCGCCTACCTGGCGGCCGGTGCCGCTGGCGCCATCGGTCCGGCCGAACTGGCGCTGGGGATCTGGCGCGAGATCAACAAGGACGGCCGCGAGTGTGCCCGCGGCGAACTCGGCCCCCTCGCCGCCCATCTGCCGCAGGAGTGTTTCGATGGCTGATCGCCACCAGCCGGCCATGGCGCCGGCGGCGCTGCCGCAGCTGCGCATCGACACCCTGGCGCTGCGTCTGCCGGCGGGCTTCGAACGGCGTGCCGCGCGCATCGGACGGCTGACCGCCGAGGCCCTCGCCGCTTCGCCACCGACCGCGCGTACGGCAAGCATCGCGCAACTGCAGCTTGCACCCCAGACGGTACAGCAGCACTGGAGTGACCGGCGCATCGCCACGCAACTGGCACAGGCGATCCGCCTGCGCATCGACGGAGGTCTCTGATGCTCAACCCGGTGAAGGGATTCCTGCTCGAGTACGCCCTGTCGGTGCCACCGCTGGTACTGGCCTTCGACTTCAATCCACAGCAGATCACGCGTAATCGCTCGGTGACCATCACCCTCGGCAGCACGCCGGCAACCCGCGGCGGCTTCGACTTTTTCCTCCCCACCGAAACCCCGCGCGTCTCACAGGGGGTGTCGCTCGAACCCGAGAGCTTCGACGTCGAAATCCTGCTCGACGCCACCGACCGCATGAACGACGGCGACGCCATCGCCTGCTCGCTGGGCGTCGAGCCCGAGCTGGCAACCCTGCGCAGCATGGTCGAACCGAAGACGCAGGGGCCGGGCGGCGTGCAGATGCTGGCCAGCCTCGGCATGGGCGGCAGCCGCGCCTTCCAGCGCAACGAGTCGGCGTCGGTGATGCTCTTCGTCTGGGGAACGCATGTCCTGCCGGTCTTCCTGAAAACGGTCGATGTCACCGAGAGCGCCCATCTGCCGAGCCTGGTCCCCTATCGCGCGACGGTCAAGCTAACCATGCAGGTGATCGAAGGCAATAACCCCTTCTACCTGATGGAAAAGGTTCGCCAGACCGCGTTCGCCGCGCTGCACACCGGCCAGGCAGCAGCTGCCGCCATCGGAGGGTTGCTCTGATGTTTACCAAGCGTTCGCGTTACCTCGGCAGCCGCCGCTTCGAACCGAAGGAGGATGGCAGCCTGCCCTTCCGGGGCGTCCGCGCCCGCGTCATTGGCAGCGCAACGCCGGTACTCGAGCACGTGCTGCAGCCCGGCGAGCGACTGGACGCGCTTGGCGTCAATTACTTCAACGACCCCTACCTCTGGCACCGAATCCTCGATGCCAACCCCGACCTGCTTTGCGCCGCGCAGCTGGAGATCGTCGGTGCGCCACAGTTGCCACGCGTCGGCGACCAACTGCTGCCGGCAACCGACAGCGTTGCCGACTTCGGCGAGGTGCTGCTGATCCCGCGCGCCAAAGAGGGTGGCACATGATCACCGACCTGCTCTCCGGGTTTTCGCGCGAGCCCGCCGAATGCCTCGTGCGCATCAACGACACGCCGATCGAGTCGCTCTACCCGCTGCTCGCCGAAGTGACGGTCGAAACCGGCCGCAATGCCCCCGATTCCGCAACGCTGACCTTCGAAACGCGCCGCGACGAGCGCGGCGAATGGATGGTGCAGGACGCCACCGGCCTTTTCGACAATACGCCGCTGATGCGCGAGTGGAACCGCATCAGCATCGTCGCGGCCTTTGGCAACCACGAAGAAGAAGTATTGCGCGGCTTCATCCGCCAGATCCGCGCCGAGTATCCCGAAGATGCCGGCGCTGCCAAGCTGGTGGTCGAATGCCAGGATGAATCGCTGCAGCTCGATCGCGAACACCGCCGCCGCTCGTGGGGCAGCGAGCAGTTGCCCAGCTCCGACCTGCAGATCCTCGGCGAGACCCTGGGCAACTACTCCGGCCTCACCCCCGACCCGATGAACGGCAGCGGTCAGGCACGCATCGTCGGCCTCAACCAGGACGGCACCGACATCGCCCTGCTGCAGGCACGCGCCGAAGAGAACGGCTACGAACTCTATTTTCGCCGCGGGATGGTGTACTTTGGCCCGCCACGCGTCGGCCTGCCGCTGCCGCAACCGACCCTGACCATCTACGCCGGCAAGGCCGGCAACTGCATCTCGATCAACGTCACCGCCGACGCCCATCAACCCGACGCCGTCGCCTTCGACCTGGCGGCGGAAAGCGGCGACGGTTCGAGCGAAGTGATCGTCGAACCCGATCTGCCGGTGCTTGGCACCGAGCGCGCCGGCAACCCCGAGGCAGGCCTGCCGGCCTTCGTCTGGCGGATGAGCGGCGACGCCGGCACCAGCGAGGCGGTGCTCCGCGCCAAGGCCTTGCACAAGGCCAACGAAGCCGACCTGCACAAGATCCAGGCCGAAGGCGAACTCGACGGAACGCTCTACGGGCATGTCCTGCTGGCCGGCCTGCCGGTCGGTGTAGACGGCGTCGGCAGCCGGCTGGCCGGCCTCTACTACGTCGATGGCGTCACTCACACCTTCAACGCCAGCGGCTATCGTCAGCGTTTCCGCCTGCTGCGCAATGCCTGGGGCGACAACCTCGACAGTCTGCCGGGCGCCGGGCCACTGGCCGCTGTGATGGGCGGCGTCGACCTCTCCTTCGGCGTCGGGCTGGGACTATGAGCGACACCGAACGCGCCCTCGTCCAGACGCTGCGCAATCAGCGCACCTACGGCAAGTATCGCGGCTTCGTCGTGGACAACGCCGACCCCGACCGGCGCGGCCGCGTCAAGGTGCAGGTGCCGGCGCTCCTCGGCGACCAGGCCACCGACTGGGCATTGCCCTGCGTACCCTATGGCGGCCTTGCCGACCAGGGCTGGTTCTGTGTACCCGAGGTTGGCGCCCAGGTATGGGTCGAGTTCGAGGGCGGCGACCTGACCTACCCGATCTGGACCGGCACCTTCTGGCAGGCGGCGGGCGATCCGCCGGCGGAAGCCACCGCGCAACCGCAGTCCCACGTCTTCAAGACGGCCGGCGGCCACTACCTTTCCTTCGAGGACAGCTCGGGTTCCGAGCAGGTCCATCTGCAGCATGCCGGCGGTGCCACCCTCGACATCGACGCCGAGGGCACGGTGGCGCTGACCGACCAGAACGGCGCCCATCTGACGCTCGATGCCGCTGCCGGCGAACTGGTGCTCGAGGACGCCAACGGCAACAGCCTGACGATGACCGCCAGCGGCGTGACGGTGCAGGACGCCAGCGGCAACAAGATCGAGATGGCTGCCTCGGGAATCACCGTCAAGGCCATGAAGATCGTCGTCGACGGCCAGCAGGTGCTGCTTGGCGGCGAAGGCGGCGAACCGGTGATCAAAGGCCAGAGCTTCCTGACCCTGTTCGCCACCCATATACATACCTGCACCGCGCCCGGCAGCCCGACCTCGCCGCCGATTCCGCAGGGCGAAATGTCCAGCCTCTCGTTCAAGGTGAAAACCGCATGAGCCGCCGACTTGCTGATCCGCCCTACCTGGCGTTTCCCCTGCGCATCGCCCGCCCCGTCGAGGCGCCGGCTGGCGACCTGCGCCACTGGCCGCGCCTCGCCAGCCGGGGACAGCACATTCGCGGCCAGATCGAACAAATCCTGTTCACCGTCCCCGGCGAACGTGTCTTCCGACCGGAGTTCGGCGCCGGCCTACGCACCCTGCTCTTCGAACCCAACGCCTCGCCGCTGTGGCAGGTCACCCAGCGCCGCCTGGCCGCGGCACTCGGCGAAGCGCTGACCGGCGAGGTCGATCCGCGTTCGCTGGAGATCGAGGTCAGCGGCGTCGACGCCCAACTCGTCGTGCGCATTGCCTACACCCTGGCAGCGATCGGCCGGCGCGAAGAACTGGTCCTCACCGGAGGGAACAGCTGATGGCCCTCAACCCCACCGTACGCCTGGAGTATGCCGGCGGCTGCCCGGACTGCGGCCGACGTCACGTCGAACTGCCGCCGGTGCTGCCCGCGGTCGGCGATGATTTCGACTGGGATCTGCGCGACTACGACGGCTTCCGCCTGTTCATGCTCGAGGCGCTGGCCGCGCGCTTCCCCGAGCGGCGTCGCTGGACGCCGGCCGACGTCGAGGTGGTGCTGGCGGAGGTGCTCGCCGCCCAGCTTGACAAGCTTTCCGACATGCAGGACCGCGTCGCCGCCGAGTTCACGCTGGAAACCGCCCGCCGGCCGGAAACCGTCCGCCGTCTGCTGTCGCTGATCGGCTACGACGCCCTGCGCCTGGCACAGGATCTCGGCGAGCCGCCTTTCGACCGCCCGCCGGCGGCCGGCGATGGCCGCAGTGCCAGCGAACGCCTCGAGCAATACTGGCTAGACCATCCGGAGCGCATGGATCTCGCGCGCCTGGCCGGGCCACGCGCGATCCGCAGCCAGCACCGCATGGTCACGCTCGAAGACTTCGCGCTGCGACTCGAGGAACATCCGCTGGTCGAACGCGCGCACGCCTGGGAATCCTGGGGTGGGTCTTGGCAGGTCATCCGGATCGCGGTGATTCCGGCCTTGCGCCGTGATCTCGATGCGACCGGCGCCTGGCCGCAGGCGCTGGTTGACGCCACCGTCCGCTTCCACGCCGAGCGCGGCCTGCCGCTGCCGCGTCTGGCGGACGGCCCGAGCCTGCGCGCCATCCTCCTGCCCTACCTCGAAGCCTACCGCATGGCCGGCCAGGCGGTGGAACTGGGACGCGCGGTCGAGGTTGGCGTGCTGCTCGCGCTGTCGATCCAGGTCGCCGGCAACCACTACCAGAGCGAGGTGCGCGACGCTGTCTCGCAGGCACTGGCAACCGGGCCGGGCGGCTTCTTCGCACCGGGCCGCCTGCGCTTCGGCGAGGACCTGTGGGCCAGCGACATCGTCCAGACGCTGCTCGCCCTGGGAGGCGTCAGCAACGTCTGCCTGAATCGCTTCAAGCGCCTTGGCGATCGCTTCCCGGACCAGGCCAGCAGCGGCCGCATCGCGCTCGCGGGCCTCGAAGTGGCGATCTGCGACAACCTGCCCAACCAGGCCGCACGTGGCTACTTCCGCCTGGCGCTGCACGGCGGACTGCGAGGCTGACATGGCACGCGACCTGACCCGCTGGAACCGTGCCGGACTCGACCGTGTGCGCTATGTCGATGGCAACGCGGCGGTGTTTCTCGAACGCATGCGCGCCCGCCTGGCGGCCGACTTCCCGCAATGGCCCGCCACCGCCGCGGCCGACGCCGCGCCGAGGGAAGCGATGGAAGCGGTCTATCAGCGCAACCCGGACGACCTGCTCTGGCAGCTCACGCGCGGCTACGCCCGCGCCAGCCATGTCCTCGCGGAATCGCTCGACGCCATCGCCAACGAAGGCTGGATCGGCACGGCAACGCAATGGGAAAGCCTCCGCCGGCTCACCGCCATGCTCGACTACGCGCCGCACCCGCCGGCCTCGGCGTTCACCGAACTGGCGCTGGACTACAAGCCGACGGCGTCGGGCAAGGTGGCGGCAGGATTCCAGGTCAAGTACTCGCCGCCAGCGGGCGGCAAGCCGCTGATCTTTGAAACGCTGGCCGACCTCGACGGTGACGCGGCGCTCAATGAACTGCGCCCGCTGGGCTGGGACCGCAACCCGCTGCGCCTGAGTGGCGCCACCCTTGTCCTCGCCGGGCGAATCGACAAGCTGAAGACGGGCGAACCGCTGCTCCTCGAGGACGAGCGCGACGGCCGCCTGCAGGCGCATCTGATCGTCGGCGCTCTGGTCGCTGCGGGCAGCACGACGATCCATCTCTCGCCTCCGGTTTCGCGCCACGACGGCTTCCTGCGCGGCCATACGCGCTGCCACCTGCTGCCGACCGACAAGCTGCGGGCGCTCGCGCCGCGTACCACCGGCGCCGAGGTCGGCCGCAGCCTGCGCATCGCCGGCAGCCTCGAAGGTCTGCGGGCCGGCGATCTGGTGGCCATTGGCCGACCGGAAGCAAAGCCCCTGTACCGGCGCATCAAGGCGGTACAGGGCGAACACCTGGTATTCCACGAGCCGCTTGGCGTCGTCGACCTGGCCAACAGCACGCTGATGACGCCGATCACCGTGCCGATTGCCCACCTCGGTGGCAACCGCCGCCTGATCCCGCCACCGAACATCACGCCACCACGCGCCGGCTGGCAGGTACGCACCCTCTACATTGCCGGCGACTGGAGCTGGCTGAGCGGCCGCTGGCTGGCCGACATCCGCCACGCGGGCAATCCCGAACGCGAATACCTGCCGGTTTATGAATGCATCAACGCCGATTACTTCCCGCCGGCCGGTGACAGCCAGCGCGAACAGTTGCTGGCCGGCTATACAGCGGTCACGCTGACCTGGTCGCCCGACGAGGACCGCACCGCGAGCGGCCAGTCGCTCGGCCTAGACAATCCGCAGGCCCTGCTGGTGGCGCCACGCGCGCCTGGCCCCTGGCGGCCCGACACCTTCCTGCAGAAAAGCGACGACGGCCGCCTGAGCGAGCCACTGCTCGTCGAGCAGCCGAAGAAGCTCGCTCCCGGCGACCTCGCAGTGGTCGCTCGTGGCGGTTGCCTGGCATGGGCGAGGCTACGCCACGTCAGCGTCGATAGCGAGAACGCGCAAGCCCGGCTGGAAACTGTTGGTGGCTGGCAGGATCGCGGCGACGGACCGTTCTACCTTGAAAGTAGCCGCGTCTTCGGCCATTTCAGCGAGGCCCGCGAGTTGCTCGACGGTGGCGTCAACCAGGCGCCGCTGACCGACGCTCCCATCCCGCTCGCCAGCCTGCCGCCGGCCTTGCGGCCGGGTCGCCTGGTACTCGCCGACAACGGCCGGACGGTGGTATCGACCCGCGTCAGCGAGATTTCCCCCGCTGGCGAGTCGCCCTGGGTGCGCCTCGCCGCCCCACCGCCCAAGGGCAGCAGCTTCGGCAACCTGCGTCTCTCGGCCAATGTCGTCCTCGCCGCTCATGGCGAAACCAAGCCGGCCAAGGCGCTCGGCAGCGGCAGCGGTGCGGCCAATCATCAGCGTTTCCTGCTCGATGTCGCGGATATCAGCTTCGTCCCCGACCCGGCGATGCCGGCCGGCGTACGCGCCGACCTGGCGGTCAGGGTGGCCGGCGAGCTATGGACGCAAACCGCCAACCTGCGCGATTCCGGCCCGGCCGATGCCCACTACCAGGTCCGCCCGAGCGAGGACGGTACGCTGTGGATCGAGTTCGGCGACGGTCGCAATGGTCGTCGCCTGCCGACCGGCGGCAACAACGTGCTGATCACCTACCGTCAGGGCGTCGGCGCCGCCGGCAACCTGCCTGCAGGCAGCCTGCTCCGGCCGGTGCATCCGCACCCGCTGCTCAACGGCTGCCGGCAGCCGATGGCGGCTTCCGGCGGCGGTGAGCGCGAGTCGGTCGCGGCGCTGCGCGAGAATGCCGCCGCAGCCTTGCTGGCACTGGAGCGTGCCGTCTCACTCTCTGATTTCGCCGCGCTGGCGCGCGCCAACGCCGGCGTCGCTCAGGCCAGCGCCTTCCGCCTGGCGAACGGCCGCGGTCAGCGCGAGAAGGTCGAAGTGGTGGTCGTCCCGGCCGGCGGCGGCAGCTTCACGCCGGCGCTCAAGGCCAGTCTCGAAGCCTTCCTGCTGGCGCATTCGCTGCCCGGCGTGCAGACCCTGGTCAGCCCCTATCAGCCACTGGCCGTGCGCCTCAAGGCGACCGTGCGCGTGCGGCCCGAGGCCTTCGAAGCCGAGGCGGTGCGAGCGGCAGTGAGCGCTGCGCTGGCCACCGCCTTCGCGCTCGAACGCCGGCAACTCGGCCAGGTGCTCTATCGCGGCGAAATCTATGGTGTGGTCGATGCGGTGATCGGCGTCGAGAACAGCGATGTCGAGATTCTCACCGATGCCGGCGCGGCGACCGCTGCCCGGCGCGTGGCGCGCGATGGCAGCGGTCGCGTCCTGTCAGTCCACCCGCAGGCGCGACAATGCGTGCACCTGGCTAGCAGCGCCGACATCGAGGTTCGCGTGGAGGACTTCAGCTTATGAGCACCCGGCCGATGGATTTCGCCACCCTGCTCTACCGGCAGCTGCCGGAGGTCTTCCGCGAGCGCGACAACAGTAGCGAGCTGCCGGACGGTAGCCGTTTGCCGGGGGATCTGGCGCGCCTCTGCGCCACCTGGGGTGACCTCCTCGACGCCCTCTACCGCACCCAGCTGCAGCGTTACTACGACATCTTTCCCGACCAGGAAGGGCATCCCGACGCCGAAGGATTGGCGCGCGGCTGCCAGCCATGGGTTCTGCCCTACTTGGCGCAATTGCTCGATGTGCAACTGATCGCGCCGCTCGAAAGTGGTCGCCGCGAAGAAATCGCGCACGCCATCGCCTGGCGCCAACGCAAGGGAACGCCGCAGTCGGTGGAGGAGATCGCCGACAGCATCGCCGGCGTCGAGGTGGAAGTCAGCGAAGGCTTCCGCCGGCTGGCGACCACCCCGCGCGCCGGTTTCACGCTGCTGCCGGAGAGTGTGTTCGGCGAGCCCGACGGCCGCTTCGACCGTCGTTTCCGCCTGCAACGAGTCGAGCACCCGGGGCTGCCGGGCGGCAGCGTCGATTTTCGTCGCGCCTCGCGGGCAATCCGCGCCGATGCCGACAGCCCGGCCAGCCAGACCACGACCTTCGCCGGCACGGCGGTCGCCTGGCGGCAGAAATGGCCGCACGGCGTACCCTGCTTTGCGCTCAGTTTCCAGGACGTGGCGGCGCGCACCGCCGACCTGCGGACCGCCGGCGCGGCGCGCGGGCACGCCCATCCGCGCCGGGTCATCCTGCACGCACCTCCCTTCGCGGGCTTCTTCGCGCCGCAGCCGGTGAGCGTGCAGTGGACAGCGATCCGCGACGCCGTCATCGCCGGCGACGCCCTGCCCGCAGAGCTGCCGCTGCGCCTGGTCAGCGCCCCGGGCAGCCGCACACTCAGCGGGCTCGGCGAGACACCGGTACGCATCCGGGGCGTCGTGGAGCTGAGTGGCCAGCTCGACTGGAGCTTCGCCAACCTCTGGTTCGACAACCGCCTGGAGGTCAGCGATGGCCGCATGGCAGCAACCGGTTGCGCCTTCCGCGAGCTGCAGATCAACACCATTGATGCGGCGCGCCCGGTGCTGGCGGCACACGCCAGCCTGTTCAAGCGACTGCTGGCCCCACGCAGCCTGGTCAGCGGCGAGTACCTGACGATCCTCGAACGCCTGGTCTGCGAGCGGCTGCAGCTCAGCGACTCGATCCTGATGCCGGCACCGCACAAGGACCTGCTCGACAACGATGTGCCGGTCGGCGGCTGCATCCGCTTCTCGCGCCTGCCCTACATGCCACTGCCGCCCGATCCGGACGACCCCTCGCTGGCCAATGATCCGCGCTGGCAGGCGCAGGGTCGGCGCTCGATGCTGCGCCTGCACGCCGCCAGTTGCACGACGCTGACGCCGATCTTCTGGAACACGGATTTCGGCGCACCCGGCTGCGCCGTGCTGCACCCCTCGGCCGACGATCGCCTGCGTTTCGGCGCCGAGGACGGCGGTGAGATGGGCGCTTGCCACGTGCTTGCCTACACCCTGCGCGAACGCGCGGTGATCGACAAGCTGAAGGATTTTCTGCCGGTGGGCATCGAAGCGGTGCTCGCCCCTGATGCGAGCCTGGTCTGCGCTCCGCCGCAACCGAGATAGGACATAGCCCATGAAAACCCAGATCTCCCGTGACACCTTCCAGCCCACTCGCCGCTATTCCGGAGTGCAGCTGCAACAGGGCCGGATGATCGTCGATGCCGACTGGAACGAGCTGTCGGACATCGTGCGTGCCCGCCTCGAAGCCGCTCTCGCCGACGCCATATCCTCTGGCGCTCCGAAGGTCGGTGGCCTCGAACTGTTCTTCTCCGGCCCCAACCTGCTAGTGCGACCGGGCCGCTTGTACGTCGAAGGAGTGCCGGCGGCGCTTGATGGTCCCGACAGCGGCATCGCGCTGACCGCCCAGCCCGATTATCCGCATTCCCCGCCGCTGCCGGCAGCCGGTAACCTGCGCTTCTATGCCGACGTCTGGGAACGTTCGGTGAGCGCGCTCGAAGACGCCGAGCTGATGGACCCCGGTCTGCACGGTGCCGACACCGCGACGCGCAGCCAGACCATGCTGCAGATCAAGTGGTGCGACCCGGCGGTCAACCCGGCCGACGCAACCGTCAACCCGGCGCTCGGCAGCGCACCGCTGAGCCTGCGGCTACGTTCGATCGCCGCTGCCGGCGACCCCTGCGACCCCTGTGCCGCCGAAGTCGAAGTCGATGAGCGCATCGGCAATTACCTCTTCCGGGTCGAGGTGCATGCGGTCGCCCGCTCTGGCGGCGATACCCTGGTCACCCTCAAGTGGTCGCGTGACAACGGCGCCGAGGCCTACGCCGTCGGCGCCACACCGGCTGGCTTCGGGCAGGGCTCATGGGTCTGGGAGTACTTCGATGCGGCGAGCGAAAAGCAGCTCGGCAATCACCTGACCAGCGGCTTCCAGCCGCGTCGCGGCATCCTCAGCGACAGCTTCACGCTACCTGCAGCGGCCGGCGATCCGCGCGATTTCGTCCGCCAGTGGGACGGCTTTGCCACCATCAATATCAGCAGCAACGCCCTCGTCGCCGGCAGCGACCGCGGCACCACCCTGTCGGGCGGGCTCGCCACCGAGGCGCACGGCCGGGTGAACATCGCTGGCGGCAGCTTCTCGGCCAACCTCGAACTGCTCGAACTCGATCTCGCCTACAGCGGCCGCAGTTTTGTCGCCGGCGACTACTGGCTGGCGACCGTGCGCGAAGCCGTCCAGGCGAGTGGCGACCTGGTGCTCGCCGCGCAACCGCCGCGCGGGCCGCGTCACCACTACCTCGAACTGGGCCAGCGTGTCGCCGGCGCGCTGATCGCACCGCCAGGCGTCAGCGCCGACGCCCACAGCCGGCGGATGAACTTCCCGCCGCTCGCCAACCTCACCGCTGCCGACGTTGCCTTCAGCGAACCGGCTGGCTGCAGCGGCCTCTACGCCGGGGCGCCGAACGTTCAGGAAGCCCTCGCGCGCATCTGCCAGATCGGCGCCGCCAACGTCGGTGTCACGCTGCCGGCACCGCTGCCGCCCAACACCGTCGCCAGCCTGCTGGCGGCCCAGCTCGGCGCCGGCTGGCCCGACCTCGACGGCCAGCCGCGGACCCCATCGGTCCAGGACATGCTGCAGGCACTGCTACTCACCGCCAATGCCGCGGCACTGCCCTACACGGTGCCGGCCTGCGGCACGGCCTCGGCGCCGACCGTACGCAGTCTGCTTGGCCTGGCGCCGGGCCCGAACCAGGTCGGCGCCGTGCTGCAGAACCTGCTGTGCAACCTCAGCGGTGACCGGCTGCCACTCAACCCGGCGACACTGACCTGCCCGGATCTGATCAACTCCGGCGAAACAACGCTGCAGGGAGGCCTCGATTTCCTCTGCCGCACGCGCCTCACCAGCTGCGCGGTGACCGTGCCGGTCGGCCAGCTCGAAACCCTGCTGCGCGACTTCGCCACCGGCAATGCCAGCGATCTCTGGCTGTGCCTGCTGCCCGGCGAGCATCGGATCGAAGCCGCGCTGGACGTGGCCGGCAAGCGCAGCCTGCGCATCAGCGCGGCGGCGGCCGGCGCCAGTACGATACGCGTGGTCACCGGCGTGCTCCGCCTGGAGGCCCAGGAACTGGGCCTCGAAGGGATCGGCGTGGTCTGCGTCAGCGCGTCGCGCGTGGTCCTGCGGGCCAATCGCCTGGTTGCCAACCGCTGCACCTTCAGCCGCAACAGCAGCAGCAACGCGCTGCCACCGATGATCCGTCTCGAGGCCCTGGCCAACGGCGCCGAACTGATCTGGCGCGACAACGTGATGAGCGACACCTGGTCGCGGCCAGTCCAGCCGGGCGGCGGCCTCGACCTCTTCAATCCGAATCTGGTCGGCAACGCCGCGGTGGTGGCCGCCGCCAACAACATCCGCAACAACCCGACGATCTACGAAGACGCGGCGCTCTACGAGCAAGCTGCCGGACAACTCACCGACGCCATCAATGGCATGAGCGGTGGCGAACGGCTGGCCTGGCGAGACCGGGTCAACAATGCGCCACGCGGCGCGGCGCGCGCTGTCGGTGTGGACGGGCCGGTTGGCCGCGCGGCGCTGATCAACAACGCGCTGCTGATGGAAAGTCAGCCACTGCTCGCCAACGCCAGCTTCGGCCAGCGCGACCGCTTTGAAACGCAGGCCAGTTTCGTCAATTCGATCGACCGCATCAACGCGGCCGGCGGAGCGACCAGTGCCGTGCGCAACGAGATGGAAGAGCTGGTCGCCATCCTCTTCGAGTTCGGCTACGGAGTCGCGCTCGGCGTGGCCAGCAACCAGCTCTCCGGAAGCCTCACCGACAACCATTTCGACGGCGAACTGCTGCTGATGAACGGCCTCGACAGCGGCCTCGACCCGCAGGACGTGACCATCGCCGCGCGCACCGGCGCCGTCGCCAACAGCGTCAGCAATGGCGCGGTTGGCCACCTGAGCCTCACCGGCAACCGTATCCAGCGACTGTGGGCGCGCCTGCCCAACGGCTCGGTCGGCAACAATACCCTGCTGCAGACTGTCCCCGGCTACGCCTCGCTGTCGCTCTCGAGCAACCAGTTCTTCGAGTTCGGACATTCGGTCGTCGCGGCCGTGCTTACCGTGCAGGGCAACCGCTTCATCGATGGCGGCACGGGCAGCCGCTCGATCGCCCGGCTGCTTGCCAATCGCACGGCCATCACCGGCAACGTGGCCGCTGCCGGCAACGAGGCCGCAGTGATCACCGTTGTCGGCCCGACGATGGCAAGTTCCGCCAACCTGGTGAGCATCAACCGCGTGTAGGGCAGGAACCGGCGCCGGCAGCAGGGCCGCGGTCCGCCCGTCAGATCACAGGAGAGGAGGTAGAACATGCATACCCACCTGATCCGTTTGCGCAGCCGCGTCGGTGCTTCCCGCAGCGGCAGCGCCGCGCCCCATCCGCAGCATGCCCGCGCCGGCGCCGAACAGGTCGCCAGTGCCCTGGGCAGCCCGCTGCAGACCAAACTGACCCTCGGCGCCCCGGCGGATGCGCACGAGCGCGAAGCGGATGCCGTCGCCGAACGCGTCCTGCGCATGCCCGAGGGGGTCGGCCCGTTGCATCCGGTCGGCGAAGGCATCCAGCGCCTGTGCGCCGAATGCGAGGAGGAAGAGTCCGTCCAGCGCAAGACAGCCGAAGAAGAAAGCGAAGAGGAGGAAGTGCAGACCAAGGCGGTGGCCAATGCAGCCGTGGCCGGCCCGGTCGCCAGTGACACCGCCGCCGGCATCCAGGCGCAACGCGGCCGTGGTCAGCCACTTCCGGCCAGCGAGCGTGCCTTCTTCGAACCGCGTTTCGGTGCCTCGCTCGACCACGTCAAGGTCCATGCCGACGACCGTGCCGCCGGTCTCTCTGCCAGCCTTTCGGCACGCGCCTTCACCGTTGGCCGGGATGTCTTCTTCGGCGGCGGCGAGTACCGGCCGGGTACCGCCTCTGGCCGCCACCTGCTGGCGCACGAGCTCACGCACGTCCTGCAGCAGGACAGTGCCTCGGCAACGCAGGTGCGGCGGATGTCGATCTCGCAGTACAAGTTCACCAAGGGCACTTGCGGCGAACGCAATGTCCAGTGGGTATTCAGCCTCGATACGGCGGCGGCCACCGACGGTTACATCGTGCAGAAGGTGGTGCCGACCGAAGTCACCATGGGCTGCAGCATCCTCGGCGGCGCATCGCCGGCGGTGGAAGTGTATTGGGAGGCCTGGAAGATCAAGAAGGGCGACAAGGTCGACTGGACCACGACCCGCGATTCGTGGACCGACGGCAGCAGCTACCCAGCCCACCCCAACGGCAGCGGCAGTCAGGTCACGCCGGGAGAGGTGAAGTTTTTCCCGATTTCCAAGACCGGCGATCTGGGCGACTTCGGCGTTGCCCCGGCGACCAGCAACGGCTGGGGCCCGGGCAAGGTCAAGCGGGCCGGCGACCTGCCGTCGACCGCCAGCGAGCCGTCGTGGTGGGGCGACAAGCCGGTCGACGGTCCGGCAACCCGCATGGCGAGTTCCAACTGGAGTTGCTGCGATGCCGACCCGAAGAAACACACCAGCGAGGTCAAGGCGAAACCCTGAGCGAGGGCTTCTACCGCCATGCAAGCGATCGCCATGCGCCAGGGGGGGGGGGGGGGGGGGGGGGGGGGGGAGGGGGAAGGGGCGCCGCCGGGCCCAGGCGCGGTCCGGCCGAGGCGCGCAAGGCGGCGACTGGGTCCTCGGGGAGTAGGGGGGGGTTGAGGGAGCAGGCTCAACGCGCCGGGCGTCACCTACCAGTGCGACCAGGGCTTCCTGGCCAACAGCAGCGGCTCCTACAGCGACGCCCAATGGACGGCGATCGAAGCGCTAAAGGCCTCGGCGCCGGTGCTCGGCGAGCTGCGCCGCGTGCTCGCCTGCGCCTGAACTGCCACCATGCAGACCGCGACGCTGATCCAGAAGCCGCCCCGCCAGGCACCCGGCGCGCACCATGCGCGCCAGCGCCGCAGCAGCGAGCCGCGTCGCACCGTCACGCCCGGCCCGGCCCGACAGGGACAGACCGCCAGCGGCAGCCCGGTGGCGCAGGCGCTGCGGCCGCAACTCAGGCTCGGCCGGGCTAACGATGAGGCGGAACAGCAGGCCGACCGCATCGCCGAGCGCGTCAGCAAAGCGCCGGCGGCGGGCAGTACCCCGCCGACACCGCCAGCGGCGAGTGCCGCCGCCGTCCGCCGGGTGCTGGCCGCCGGTGGCGGCGGCCCGACCGAGGCGGCGAACGAAGACGCGCTGCTGCCGGAAACGATCGAGGAGCGTCTGCTGGCGCTGCAGGCAGGCGGCCAGCCGCTGCCGGAGGCGACGCGCCGGGACATGGAAGCACGCCTCGGCATGAACCTGGCGAGCGTGCGCATCCACACGGACGGCGAGGCGGCGCAGCTCAACGAAGCCGTCGGCGCGGACGCCTTTGCGCTCGGCGAGCACATCGCCTTCAATCACGGGCGCTTTGCGCCGGCCGAGCCAGCCGGCCGCCACCTGCTGGCACACGAGCTGGCGCACGTCGCGCAATACCGGCAGCAGGCCGGCGCCATCGAACAGACGCCCGTGCGGCGCGGCTTCTGGGGCGATATCTACGATTCGGTGGCCGACACTCTCGGTGACATCGCCGACTGGGCGTGGGACAAGGTGCAGGAGCTCGGCTGGCGGCTGGTACGCTCGATCTCGCCGGAGCTTGAGCGGACGCTGCGCGCGATCCTCGACGAAGGCATCCTGGCCTGGCTGGGCCGCCAGGTGGCGCGCGCCTGGGACGCCTACATCGGCACCCTGCGCGCGCTGGTACCATTCGACGGTCCGCGGCAACTGATCGACCTCTTCGCCGGCATGGTTGAACGTGCGGCGGCGATCGTCTCGGCGTTGGCGTCGGGCGATTGTGCGCCGCTGATGGCGGCGATCGATTCGTTGAAGACCTTCGTCGTAGACACTGTCGGCGTCGCCTGGGACCGGCTCACAGAATTCCTGCAGCCAATCGGCAACTTCTTCAGCGAGCTCTGGGACAACTTCGGCGCTCCCGCGATGCGCTGGCTGCAGGATTTTGGCGGCGCCGTCTGGGAAGGCATCCAGGATCTCGGCCGACGTTTCTGGGAGTGGATCCGGCCGGTGCGCGAGGCCGCCGAGCGGGTGTGGAACTGGTTCAAGGATCTGCTCTTCGGCTCCTCCGAGGGCGACGACAGCGGTGCCAGCCAGGGCGGCGTAATCGGCTGGATCAGCCGCAAGGCCGGCGAGGCCTGGGACTGGGTGAAGGAACAGACCCGCCCGGTGTGGCAGCCAGTGGCCGAGTTTGCCGGCCAGGTCGCCGAACTGATCCCGCCGGCCTTCGTCCGCGAAATGGGCGAACACGCGCAGCAGCTCTCGGCCGATCTCGACGCCGCCGGCGGTGGCATGGAAGGCGGCGACGGCGTGCCGCAGAACCGCGACACCCTGGCGTCAGTACTGCCTTCGGTGGAAAACATCATCGCGACCGTGCGGCGGATCATCGTCGGTGCCGGTGAGTGGATCTCCAGCCGCATCGGCGACATCGCCGGCGCGATCAGCGGACTGATCGGCCGCCTCGAGGCAAACACGCTGCTCTCCTGGCTGGGCGCCGCCTTCGGCTGGCTTTCCGAACTCGTCGGGTCGCTGGCAGGCTGGGCGCGCGAGCAGGTCAGCGGGCTCTTCAACTGGCTGGTGCAGGGATTCGACGCGCTGACGCCGTTCATCCAGCTGGTCCTGGAAACCGTGCGCAAGGTCATCACCATCGCCGGCGATCTGCTGCAACTTCCGCTGCTGATCCTCAATTCGATCTGGCAGCGGGTACCGGCGTGCATCCGCGAGCCGATCGAGAACTTCATCCGCAACCAGATTCTTGCCCGCATCCCCGTCTTCGGACAGTTCTTCAGTGATCCCGAACTCTGGCCACGCGTACAGCAGACGGCGCTGGCGATCCTGCGGCGGATCTTCGTCGACGGCGACATCGCTGGCGCCGCCTGGCTCTTCTTCCAGTCGATCCTGCGCATCCTCGGTTTGCCACCGGAACTCGTCGTTCAGGTGCTGGCCAAGGCTGCGGCTGCGCTCGGCGACATCCTGACCAATCCGATCGGCTTCCTGATCAACCTGCTGCGCGCCATGGGCGCCGGCATGATGGGCTTCTTCAGCCGCATCGGCACCCACCTGCTGACCGGCTTCACCGGCTGGCTGTTCGGCGCGGTGCGCGAAGCCGGCATCACCCCGCCGGCCGACTTTTCGCTGCGTTCGGTCCTCGGTTTCGTCCTCGAAGTGCTCGGCGTGACGGTGGACCACATCTTCGAGCGGCTGTCCACGCGTCTCGGCCCGGAAGTCGTCGCCCGCCTGCGCAGCATGCTCGACATCGCCACCGGCGTCTGGGGCTTCGTTGCGACGCTGGTCAACGAAGGTCCGGCCGGTCTCTGGCGCGAGCTCAGCGAACGCCTGTCCACCCTCTGGGACACTGTCGTCGAAGGCGTCGTCGGCTTCATCACCGAACGGGTGATCGGCTGGGCTTCGCGCTGGCTGCTTTCATTGCTCGACGTCACCGGCATCATGCCGGTGATCAACACGCTGATCGCCATCTATCGCGCCATCGAGTCGTTCATGGAGTACCTGCGCGAACTGCTGGAGATCGTCTCGCGCGTGCTCGACGGCGTCATCGGCATCGCCCGCGGCGCGATCGACGAGGGCGCCGCCTTCCTTGAAGACGCCATGGCCGGAGCGCTGCCCGTTGCCATCGGCTTCCTCGCCAACCAGGCCGGACTCGGCCGACTGTCGGCGCGGCTACGCGAGATCCTGGGCGGCCTGCGCGAACGCGTTGACCTTGCGATCGACTGGCTGATCGACCGCGCCCTGCGTCTCGGCCGCGCCGTCCTCGACCTCGTGCGCCGCGGTGCCGCCACCGTGCGCCGCGGTGTCAGCCGGCTGCGCGAATGGTGGCGCGCACGGCACGGCTTCCGTGCCGCCGACGGCGAGGAGCACAGCGTCTACATCCAGGGCAGCGGCCGCTCGGCGCAGATCATGGTCGCCAGCGACCCCACCCCTTACGCGACCTTCATCCGCAACACGACGGTGCCAGCCAACAAGCGCGCCGACAAGGAACGCGCCGCCGCCATCGCGCAGCGACTTGACGCCGCCATCGATGCCGCCGCCCGTTCGCCGGTGGGGGCGCCGACCACGGCAGCCGCAGCGCCCGGCGCGGCAGCGGCCACCGATCACGCCACGATCATCGACGGGCTGATGGGCGAACTCGCCGAAGCAACGGCCAGCTTCATGCCCACCGGCGGCGCCAACCCGCCGGCAACGCCGCCGGTGTACGGCAACGCCAACAGCGCCGGCTACGGCAGCAGCGCCACCGTCCTGCGCCTGACCAGCAACCGGAATTTCCGCGGCAGCGCGCCGAGCCGTTCGCTGCACACCCCGGCCTACACCCGCCTCAACCAGCGCCGCTCGCGCATCGGCGCCAGTGGCAGCTACTATGTCCTCGGGCACCTGCTCAACCACAACCTCGGGGGCCCCGGCGACACCTGGCGCAACCTGACACCGCTGTCGCAGGGGGCCAACAACCGGCGCGGCGACTCGATGCTGCATGGCTTCGAAAAGCTGGTCAAGGACTCGGTGGACGCCACCCGCCCGGCCGACCGCAAGGTCGTCAACTTCATCGTCACCGCCAGCTACACCATGCCGACACGTGCCGGCGACGCCCAGGAAGCCCTGGCCAATGCGCGTGCCGCGACGACTGCCAGCGAAAAGAGCCGCTGGCTGGCGGTCAGGGAAGTCGTGCAGGAGGAAGCCACGGTGCCGCGCACCGTCAGCCTGAATGCCTATGCTCTCAATCCCGACGGTGGCCGCGGCGAGCGGATTGGCTCGGGCGACGACGTCGAGAACATCCCAAGCACTGAGCAGGATATAGACCAGTACGGCGTCACCCCGCGCCCGGGAATCATCGAGGAGCACCGCAGTGAGCTCTGAGAGCCGCGAACCGGATATCCCCGCGCAACTCGCCAGACCACTGAGCGAACCCTTCGCTTTCGCGCTGCTGACCTGGCCGGCGGCGGCAGCCGCCATGCACTGGTCGTCTGCTGACGATCTCGCCTGGCGCGTCGCTGCCCTGCTCTGGCTCGCGCTGTTCCACTTCGCGGCCTACCGTCGCGGCCGCGGCGCGGCTTTCGGCAACACCATGCTGCTGATGAGTGGCGTCGTCGCATGGGCCTGGGCGAGCTTTCCCGAGGGATGGACCCTGGCTGCTTTCCCGCTCCTGCTGATTGGTCTGCATGGCGGACAGCGGGCCTTGCTGCGGCGAGCACGTGAAGGTGCGACGCCGCTGCCGGAAGCGCTCGAGCAAGCGGGGCCCGGCGCTTGACGGGTTCCTGTAGCGGCGGGGTATGGTCGCGCGGCCCAACCCCGTTGCCTGCCGTATCATCGTGGCGTGGCAGCAGCCAGTGAAGCACGGCTTGTCGAGAAGAAGATGCAGGCGCGCCAACGCCAGGGCTGTCAGCTTGGTACAATGCCGGATTGACCGTCCCGCAGGCACCCGCACATGAAACGCAACCGCTTCTCTTCCCGCAAACGCATCTCGGCCGACGCGACCGAGCTGAGCCGTCTGGCCATCGGCCTGGCCGAATCAGGCAGCAAGATGGAGGACCAGTTCTGGCAGGGTCGTCTGGTTCAGCTCGTCAATCGGCTGTTCAACGATGGCACCGAGGATGACTTCAGCAGCGCGCTCGACCGCCTGTTCGACGCGCATCCGATGGCGCACGACGATCTTGCCGACATCATCGAGGCGAATGCCGAATCCACCGTCGTGACGCACGGCGGGAAGGACTTCGACATACTGCTGATTGCCACGCCGGTTCTGGCCTGGTCCCGCTTTTCCATCCCCGTGTCAGCGATTCCGAAGAGCACCCTGCAGACGCTCAAGGTGCATCTTGGCGCACACGTCTTCGCTGCCGGCGTGCGCCTGTCGCTTGCCGACTACCTGTACAGTCCGGATCAACTGCCCCACAGCTTCGTCGATACCTGGCAACTGATGCGACAACTGGGAACGGCGGCGCTGGCCGGAACCGATCTCAGCATCGATGCTTCCGCCATGCCCGAGACCAATCGTTTCCTGTCCGACACGCGCTATCTCGTCGGCGCCGTCGCCGTGCCACATTGCGCGCCCATTTTCCACTGGAACGAGGCCGACAAGAGCACCCGTGAAACGGTGCTCAAGGAATGGCTGCGGCAGGGCGGACCCTGCTTCGAGGCATTGCTCACCGGCTGTTCGTATCAGCCCCTGCTGGCGGACGCCTACCATGCCGCCTGTCGGGCAGCCGACAGCGCCTCGCGCCCGTACTCGCTGAATGCCTCGGTGGCATTCCTGCAGAGCGCGCTCGGACTGGCACCGGAAAGCCTGCGCGCGGTGGTCGGGGCCTTCCACGACCAGCGGCTCGAGGAATACCGGATCGGCTTCGGCCCAAGCGATGGCGAGGTGATCTTTCATGGTGTCGTCTGGCCATTGCTTGGCATCGAGGATGAGACCACCGACATCACCGGCGAGATCGAAGCGGCCTTGCGCAAAACCGGCATCAAGGAAGTGGTCGTCCTCGACCAGCAGTTCCCCTACGAGTTCTGTGACGACTGCGGCGCCCCGCTTTATCCCAATAGCGAAGGCGACACGGTCCACGCCGAGATGCCGGAGCAGAACAACGCGCCGTCGCAAACGCTGCACTGAAACCATGCCAGCCAGCGATCATGAGCAATAGCGATCTGCTGCAACGCAGCCTGGCTGCGGTCTGGCACCCCTGCACGCAGATGAAGCAGCACGCGGCGGCGGTCGAGGGCCTGCCGCTGGTGCCGATCGCCCGTGGCAACGGTGTCTGGCTGTACGACTTCGATGGCCGGCGTTACCTGGACGGCATCAGCTCCTGGTGGGTCAACCTGTTCGGCCACTGCAACCCGCGAGTTAATGCGGCGCTGCACGCGCAACTCGAGGAACTGGAGCACGTCATCCTTGCCGGCTTCACGCATCGGCCGGTGATCGAGCTGTCCGAACGCCTGTCGGCGCTCACCGGCGGCGCACTCGGCCACTGTTTCTACGCTTCCGACGGCGCGTCGGCGACCGAAATCGCGCTCAAGATGTCCTTCCATTCCTGGCAGAACCGCGGTCGCCGGGCGAAGCAGGAATTCGTCTGCCTGGCCGGCGGTTATCACGGCGAGACCGTCGGTGCGCTGGCGGTCACCGATGTGGCGCTGTTCAAGGACGCCTACGCGCCACTGATTCGTCCGGCCAGCACCGTCGCCAGCCCGGATGCACGGCTGGCGGAAGCGGGTGAAAGCCCCGTCGACGCCGCGCACCGCGCCGCCGCTGCCCTCGAACGCCATCTCGAACGGCACAACGAGCGCATTGCGGCACTGATCGTCGAACCCCTCATCCAGTGTGCCAGCGGCATGGCGATGTACGATCCGGAATACCTGCGCCTGGCCCGGAGCCTCTGCGACCGCTACCAGGTGCATCTGATCTGCGACGAGATCGCCGTCGGCTGCGGCCGCACGGGCAGCTTCTTCGCCCATCAACAGGCGGCGATCACGCCGGACTTCCTCTGCCTGTCGAAAGGCATCTCCGGCGGCTATCTGCCGCTGTCGATCGTCATGACCACCGACGCGGTCTATGCCGATTTCTATCACGACGCCACCAGCCGCGGCTTTCTCCACTCGCACTCCTACACCGGCAACGCGCTGGCCTGCCGCGCGGCCCTGGCAACCCTTGACATCTTCGCCGAGGATCAGGTGATCGAGAACAATCGCCGCCTCGCCGGGCACCTCGCTGATTGCCTGCAGCCCCTGGCCGGGCACCCGCAGGTTCGCCATCTGCGCCAGCGAGGGATGATTGCCGCCTTCGACGTCGTCAGCGACGACCGCCAGTTTTCCCGGCGCTTTTACCGGCACGCGCTGGCCAACGAGATTCTGCTGCGACCGATCGGCAACACGGTCTATTTCATGCCGCCTTACGTCATCGGCCGCGAAGAATGCGAGTTTCTCGTCACGCGCGCGACCGCCGCGCTGGAGGCTGCGCTGCGCTCATGATCTGGGAAGAACTGCAAAGCGAACTCGACGCACTGCAGCACGACGGCCTCAAACGCACCCGCCGGACCCTTGAACTTCCCTGTGGACCGCAGGCGCAGGTTGACGACCGACCGCTGATCAGCTTCTGCAGCAACGATTATCTCGGCCTGGCCAACGACCCGGCGCTGGTCGACGCCGCCTGTGCCGGCGCCCGCGCCTGGGGCGTTGGCAGCGGCGCCTCGCATCTGGTCAGCGGTCACCTCGGAGCGCACGCCGCGCTGGAGCAGAAGCTCGCCGAATTCACCGGCTTTGCGCGTGCCCTGCTCTTCTCCACCGGCTACCTGGCCAACCTCGGCATCGTTCCGGCACTGGTCGGCCGCAACGACGCCGTCTTCGCCGACCGCCTCAACCATGCTTCGCTGATCGACGCCGTGCAACTCTCGCGCGCCGACAGCCAGCGCTACCCGCACGCCGACCTCGCCACCCTCGAGCGCCTGCTCGCCACGAGCACCGCCCGGCGCAAGCTGATCCTCACCGATGCCGTCTTCAGCATGGACGGCGACCTCGCTCCCCTGCCCGGCCTGCTGGCGCTGGCCGAGCGCTTCGATACCTGGCTGGTGGTCGACGACGCACATGGTTTCGGCGTGCTCGGGCGGCAGGGACGCGGCAGCCTCGCGCACTTCAACCTGCCAGCCGCCGAGCGGCTGGTCTATATGGGCACTCTCGGCAAGGCCGCCGGCGCCGCCGGTGCTTTCGTCGCCGGCAGCGCAACAGTCATCGAGTGGCTGCAGCAGCGCGCCCGCAGCTATATCTTCACCACCGCCAGCAGCCCGATCATCGCCTGCGCGCTGGCTTCCAGCCTTGACCTGATCGCGGCGGGTGACGCACGTCGGCAGCACCTGTGGCAACTCGTCGCCCAATTGCGCGATGGACTTGCTGACACGCGCTGGCACCTGCTGCCCTCGCCAACCGCCATCCAGCCAGTGATCATCGGCGATAACCATGCAGCCCTGCGGATCGCCGGCGCGCTTTACGAACGCGGCCTGTGGGTACCGGCCATCCGTCCGCCGACGGTGCCCAGGGGAACAGCCCGCCTGCGCGTCTCACTCACCGCCGCGCACAGCGAAGCGCAGCTTGCCCGACTGGTGGACGCCTTGCGGGAGCTGGCATGAAGCGGGGCGTCGGAGCCGGTCCGGACCTCGCGCTGATCCACGGCTGGGGGCTGGGCAGCGCTGTCTGGCAGCCGCTGGTCGCCGCCTTGTCACGCACCTGGCGGGTACACCTGGTCGATCTGCCCGGCTACGGCGAGTCATCCGGCGGCAGCGAAGATTTCACCCAGGCGGCCCGGGATCTGATCGACGCCCTGCCGGATTCGGTCACCCTTTGCGGCTGGTCACTCGGCGCCATGCTGGCCATGCGCGCCGCCCTGCTGGCACCGCAACGAGTTGCCGGCCTGCTGCTGGTTGGCGCCACCGCCAGTTTCACCCAGCGCGGCGACTCGTACCCGGCGCAAGCACCGCCAGTGCTCGACAGCTTTTCAGACAGTCTCGGGCGTCAGCCGGAACAGACGCTGCAGCGCTTCGTCGCACTGCTTTGCCAGGGCGACCAGCACGCGCGGACGCTGACCCGCACGCTGCTCGCCTGCCTGCGCGGCCAGCCGGCGCCGGCAGGCGAAACGCTGCGCCGTGGCCTCGACTGGCTGCGCGAAGTCGATCTTCGTCCGCTGCTGCCGACGATGACGACGCGCTGCCTGCTGATCCACGGCGAGCATGACCGCCTCAACCCGGTCGCCGCAGCGCAGTACCTGGCGACGACCTTGCCCGATGCCCGCCTGGAGATCGTTGCCGGTGCCGGGCACGCGCCTTTCCTGACCGACCCCGAGCACTTCGTCCGCCTACTGGAGGCTTTTTGCCATGCCCGACCTGCCACCTAGACAGCGGGTGCGCGAGTCCTTTGAACGCGCTGCAGCCTCCTATGACGATGCCGCCGTCTTGCAGCGACAGGTCTGCGAACATCTGCTGGCCGAATTCGACCCACATCCCGAGCCGAGCAGCGTCCTCGACGCCGGCTGTGGCACCGGCTATGGCATTCGCCTGTTACGCGACCGCTGGCCGGCCGCCCACATCATGGCGGTAGACTTCGCTCCGGCCATGCTCTGCCTGGCACGCCAGGATACCGAACTCTGCCTGGCCGCCGACATCGAGGCGCTGCCCTGCCCGAACGCAACTTTCACCACCTGGTGGTCGAACCTGACCGTGCAGTGGTGCGATATCGACAAGGTCCTGCGCGAGGCGCAACGCGTCCTCCGCCCCGGCGGAGAACTTGCGCTGAGCACGCTCGGTCCCGCGACCTTCGATGAACTGCGCACGGCCTTTTCCGGCATCGACGGCCACCGCCACACCCTGACTTTCAGCGAACCGGCCGCGATCGAGCGGGCCCTGCAGCGTGCCGGGTTCTCTGCCATCAGGCTGCTTCGCCAGACGATCAGCCTGCACTACCCCGACCTCAGGAACCTTCTACGTTCGATCAAGGACATCGGCGCCAACTCGGTCGGTGAAGGCGCGCGCAATGGCCTGCTCGGGCGTCAGGCCTGGCAGCGGGTGCAAGCCGCCTACGAAGCGCACCGCACCCCCGCCGGCCTCCCCGCCCGGTACGACGTGATCCTTGCCTACGCCCGCAAATGAATGCCAGACCTGCCTGGTTCATCACCGGTACCGATACCGAAATCGGCAAGACCTTCGTCGCCTGCGCGCTGCTGCACGCCTTGCGCCGAGCGGGGCTGAGCGCGGTGGCGATGAAGCCGGTCGCCGCCGGTTTCGATGAGCACGGGATCAACGACGACGTCGAGCGCCTGCTCGCCGCCTCGTCGATCCAGCCACCACGGGCGCTGGTCAACCCCTACGGCTTCCGCGCCGCGATTGCGCCACATATAGCCGCCGAAGAGGAAGGCCGGGCCATCGAACTGCCGCCGATCGTCGCCGCTTTCGCGCAACTGCGGGCCCTCGCCGATGCCGTTCTGGTCGAGGGCGTCGGCGGCTTCTGCGTGCCGCTCGGCGCCCATTGCGACACCGCCGATCTGGCAGCGCTGCTCAAGCTGCCGCTGATCCTGGTGGTTGGCATGCGGCTGGGCTGCATCAACCACGCCCTGCTGACCCAGCAGGCCATCGCCGCCCGCGGCCTGCCGCTGGCCGGCTGGGTGGCCAACCGGATTGATCCCGCGATGTCACGCTTCTCTGAGAACCTCGCCGCCCTGCAGGCACGACTGCCGGCACCGTTGCTCGGCGTCGTCGAACATGGCACGACGCCCGAGGAGGCGGCACTGACGCTGCGCCTTCCCGACCCGGCGCTGCCCGCAATCACCCAATGCGGTTCCCGACCTGAGAGGCTGTAAAGGGGACCCCTTGATCGCCCGCAGCATCCCCGACCGCTAGCGCCGAACCACTCGCGCCCGTCAGCTACAGCATGTTCTCGAGAAACGCTCGCGTGCGCGCGTGGTCTGGGGAGGCAAACAATTCCCTTGCCGGACGTGCCTCGATGATTTCCCCGCCATCCATGAAGACCACACGACTGGCCACCTCACGCGCAAAGGCCATCTCGTGGGTCACCACCAGCATCGTCATGTGTTCTTCGGCCAGCTCGCGTATCGTGCGTAGCACTTCGCCGGTGAGTTCCGGATCGAGTGCCGAGGTCGGCTCGTCGAACAGCATGATGTCCGGTTCCATGGCCAGCGCGCGGGCAATGGCGACGCGCTGCTTCTGCCCGCCGGAAAGGCGCGACGGGTAGCTTGCCTGCTTGTCGAGCAGGCCCACCTTGCGCAGCAGTCCCTCGGCGACCGGAACGATCTCGGCGCGGCGCAGGCCCTTGACCGTGATCGGCGCCTCGATGATGTTCTGCAGCACCGTCAGGTGAGGAAACAGGTTGAAGTGCTGGAAGACCATCCCCATCCGGCGGCAGATGCGCCGGATATCGGCCTCGGGCGCATAACGGCAGACGGCGTCCTTGCCTGAAGAAACCAGCGTCTCGCCGGCGATGTCGATGCGACCACGATCAATGGCTTCGAGGTGGTTGAGGCAGCGCAGGAAGGTGCTCTTGCCCGAGCCCGACGGGCCGATGATGGCGACCACTTCGCCCTTGCCGACGTCCAGGGAAACACCCCGGAGCACTTCCACCGCGGCAAAGCGTTTGTGGACGTCGCGGGCGTGGATCATCGGGCTATCCATCGTAGACCGCATACTTTCTTTCCAGACGCTGGAAGCCCAGCGTGAGGACCAGCGTCATCAGCAGATAGAAGGCAGCGGCGACGACAAAGGGCGTGGTCGTAAAGTCGCGCTGAACGATGCCGCGCGCTGCGCGCAGCAGGTCATTCATCGCCAGCACGTAGATCAGCGACGTATCCTTGACCAGCGTGATCGTCTCATTGCTCATCGGCGGCAGGATCCGCTTGAGCACCTGCGGCAGGACAATCCGGCGCATCGTTTGTGCGTAGCTCAACCCAAGCACCCGCGCGCCTTCGTACTGACCGCGATCGATCGACTGGATGCCGGCGCGGAAGATCTCGGCGAAGTACGCGGCATAGTTGAGGACGAAGGCGACGATCGCGGCCGGAAAATCGGGCAGCCGGACGCCGATCACCGGTACGAAGGGCAGGGCAAAGTAGATGAACAGCATCTGCAGCATCAACGGCGTGCCGCGCATCAGCCAGATGTAGCCATTGACCAGGCCGCCGAGGACGGCAAAACCCGAAATCCTGATCAGCGCCAGACCCAGGCCGAGCGGCACGGCGAGCACGAAGGTCAGCAGAAAAACCTGGAGCGTGACCGCGGTGCCCTCGAGCAGGGGGCCCATGATCTCAATCAGATAGCTCATGCGCCCGATCTCGACAGGAAGCGCTTTTCGTCGTGGCAGCCACCGGACATGCGGGGGCGAGGTGTCACTTGAATGGCGCGCGCTTACTTCTTGATGATGTCCTTGCCGAACCACTTGGTCGAAATCGCCGCGGCCGAACCATCCTTCTTCATCTCGTCGAGCGTCTTCTGCAACCTGGCCATCAACTCCGTGTCGTCCTTGCGGGTACCGACGCCGTAGTCTTCGGTCCCGAAGTTTTCCTCGATAACGCGGTATTCACCCGGCCTCTTGGTCGTGTAGTAGCGACCGACCACCTCATCAACGACCAGCGCGTCAAGCCGGCCGGCGCTCAGATCCATCAGCGCGGTGACGTTGTCACCGAACTTCTTCAGTTCCTTGAGCGACCTGGCAGTCGCCGCATCCTTCTCGATGGCCTCGATCGCGCTGCTGCCGTCCTGCACGCCGACCACCTTGCCGGCAAGGTCGGCCTTGACCTTGACCGGCGACTTGTCGGTGACGACGATGATCTGGCGGTTCTCGAGATAGGGCGTGGTGAAGAGGATTTTTTCCTTGCGCGGCTCGGTAATCGTCAACCCGTTCCAGAGCACGTCCACCCGCTTGCTGGTCAATTCAGCTTCCTTGGCATTCCAGTCGATCGGCTTGAACGTCACCTCGGCACCGAGCCGCTTGCCGGCTTCCCTGGCGAGATCGATGTCGAAGCCGACCAGCGCGTTCTTCTCGTCGCGGAAACCCATCGGTGGAAAGTTGTCGTCGAGGCCGACGACGATCGCGGCGGCCGGGGCGGCGGCCGCCTTCTTGTCGGGAGCACTTTCCTTCTTGCCGCAACTCGCGACCAGCGCAACAGCCAACACGACCACGGGGAATATTGCAGTCCTTTTCTTCATCTTTCTTCCTGTCACACAACATGGGTATAGGGGTAACAACGCTGCCTGACCCTGGTCCGGCCCGGCAGTATACCGAATTCGGGGCGACGTCCTGGTCGGAAAATCGGCGAACACGGCACCTGTCTGGCCGAAAGTCTGTGCGCCAAGACAAGAACGCACCGCGAGAAGCCCCTTGATCGCCAAGACCCCTTCGGCGGCAACGCGGCATGGTGCCACAGCCTGCTCAATCCCTGTCAGGACGCCCGCTTGCAACGCTCCGATCTGCCCATGGAACTGGTTTCGCCAATGACCGGCCATGCCGTTGCGGCAACGACCGCAGCTGTCAACACATGAGCAAGCGTACAATCGTTCTCGCCAGCGTGATGATCGTCTGCAACGGAGTCATCGGTCTTTGCCTGGTCATGGGCAGCATCCGGCTCCTGCCTGAAAACGCGGCAGCCGAGACACTCACACTGCCCCACCCTCGGCGGCCGACCTCGATCGCTCATCCCTCCTGCAGCCGTCTTTGTGACACACTCTGAAGAAGATGAAAAAACCGTACATCGTCGGCATCGACCTCGGCACGAGCAATACGGTCGTCGCCTACAGCGCGCCCGGCAAACAGCAGGTCGAGCTTTTCTATATCGAGCAACTCGTCGGTCCCGGCCAGGTTGCAGCGCGACCGCTGCTGCCGTCGGTACGCTACCATCCGGCCGCCGGTGAGATCAGCCCCGGCGAGTTGCAGCTGCCGTGGAGCACGGCGGCGAGTGGCGAGCCGGTGATCACCGGCCGCCTGGCGCTCGACCTTGGCGCACAGGTTCCCGGTCGGCTGGTGGCAAGCGCCAAGAGCTGGCTGTCGCACGCGGCAGTCGACCGCCTGGCGGCTATCCTGCCCTGGGGCGCTGAAGACGATGTTGCCAGGGTCTCGCCCGTCGGCGCCAGTGCCAGCTACCTGGCGCACGTCCGCGCCGCCTGGCTGCACCGTTTCCCGACAGCGCCGCTCGAACAGCAGCAGGTGATCCTGACTGTTCCGGCGTCGTTCGACGAAGGCGCCCGCGCGCTCACCCTCGCCGCCGCACGCCAGGCCGGCCTGCCCAATCTGCGGCTGCTCGAAGAGCCGCAGGCAGCATTCTACGACTGGCTGTTCCGTCATCAGCAGCAACTCGCCGGGGAACTGTCCGAAACACGACTGCTGCTGGTCTGCGATGTCGGCGGCGGCACCACCGACCTGACGCTGATCCAGGTGGCGATCACCGACGGCGAGCCGACCCTCACCCGCATCGGTGTCGGCGATCATCTGATGCTCGGTGGCGACAACATGGACCTCTCGCTGGCCCATCTCGTCGAGTCGCGACTACCGGCCAGCGAAGGCCGTCTTTCGGCGGCGCGCTTTTCGCAACTGACCGCGCGCTGCCGCGCGGCCAAGGAACAGTTGCTGACGACGGGCGCACCGGACGCCGTGCTGCTGACGCTGCTCGGTGGCGGCGCGCGGCTGATCGGCGGTGCCCGCACGGTCGAACTGCAGCGCGATGAGGCGCGGCAGGTCCTGGTCGATGGCTTCTTCCCGCGCGTCGCCCCTGACGAACCGCTGCAACAGCGGCGGGCGGCAATCGTCGAATTCGGCCTGCCCTACCCCGCCGACCCGGCGATCACCCGCCATGTCGCGGCCTTCCTTCGACGACACGCGGCAGCAGCGCGCCAAGCGCTGGCCGACACCGGCGAGCGGCAGGAAATTCCGGTTCCCGACACGCTGCTGCTGAATGGCGGCGTTTTTCGCGCCGATGCCCTCGCCGAACGTCTGCAGGCAACTCTCGCCAGTTGGCGCGGTGCATCGCTGCGGGTTCTGCACAACGAGAATCCAGACGTTGCCGTCGCGCGCGGGGCGGTCGCTTACGCGCTCGTTCGCCAGGGTCACGGGCGACGGATCGGTGGCGGCTCGGCGCGCAGCTACTTCCTGGTACTCGAGGATCAGGCGCAGCCGCCGCGCGGCATCTGCCTGCTGCCGCGCGGCAGCGAGGAAGGCCACGAAATCCCGCTGCCCGAGCGAAGCTTCAGTTTGCGCCTCGGGCAACCGGTGCGCTTTCACCTGGCGTCGTCGGTGGCCGATACAAGCTACCTCCCGGGCCAGATCGCGACGCTCGACGAGGACGAATTCGTCCGCCTGCCGCCGATCGCCACCGTCGTCCAGGCGCCGGCCGGCAGCAGCCAGCGCGAGGTGCGGGTGCAACTGACCACCTCGATGACCGAAGTCGGCACCCTCGAGCTGCACTGCGTCAGCAACGAGGATACCGCTCGCCGCTGGTTGCTCGAGTTCCAGTTGCGCGGCGAGGGCGCCAGCGAAGCGCCGGTGTCGCCGACTCTGCCGGCACGCTTTGCCGACGCCGTGCAGTGGGTCGAACGTATCTTCGGAGCCAGCTCGCAGCCGGTTGCAAGCAAGGATGTCCGGCGCCTGCGTGGCCAGCTCGAGCATCTTCTCGGCAAGCGCGACGAATGGGAGATGCCCGTGCTGCGCGCGCTCTTCGACGCCCTGATGCAGCGCGCACGGCGTCGGCGGCGCTCGCCTGAGCACGAAAGGCTGTGGCTCAACCTGGCTGGCTTCTGCCTCCGCCCGGGTCTCGGCGATGCGCTCGACGAGTGGCGGATAGAACAACTGTGCGAGATTCTTCCGCAGGGGATCCAGTACGTCAGCGAGAGCCAGAACTGGTCGGAATGGTGGACGCTCTGGCGGCGCGCCGCCGGTGGCCTGCCGCCGGCCATCCAGGAAAGACTCCTCGCCGAACTCTCTCCCTGGTTGCGCAGCGAGCCGACGAAAACCCGCAGCCGCCTGCCGGCAGCCATTGCCGGCAGCCACGACGACATGCTGCGGCTGGTCGCCTCGCTCGAAAGGCTGCCGATCGAACGTAAGGTCGAGGTCGGCGACTGGCTGCTCGAGCGGCTGCGCAAGGCGTCGGAGAAGCCGCTTGGCTGGTGGGCGCTTGGCCGCCTCGGCGCGCGCCAGTCGCTCTACGGCAGCGCCCACCAGGTGGTGCCGCCCGAGGTCGCCGGCCGCTGGCTGGAAGCCATGCTCGCCAGCGACTGGAAGAAGGTCGAGCCGGCCGCTTTTGCTGCCACGCAGATCGCCCGCCTGACCGGCGACCGCTCGCGCGACCTGCCGGAAGAGGCGCGCGAAGCGACGTTGGCCCGCCTGGCAACGATCAACGCCAGCGCCAGCTGGATCGCCCAGGTGACGACCGTGGTCGAACTCGACAAGGCCGATGAACGGCGTGCTTTTGGCGAGTCCCTGCCGGCGGGACTGCGGCTGATCGGCGAAAGCAGGGCATCGTGAACACCCCGCTCTCTGCTCCCTTGTGAGACACTATCGCGTGGTAGCGGAACACAGGATCACCAGGGTTGCCAAACCCGTGTCGCCCGGCTGACGCCCCCCGAAGCAGGTGATGATTTTCGAGGAGTGAGCAATGCACGAGCAAAGAGGACCAGATCGACGCCAGAGTTCATCCGGGCCACCGGCTGGAATGGCAGAACGTCGCTGCGGCGCTGAGCGCCGCACACTTCACGTCACCGGGGAGTCCATCGCCGAGATCGAAACGCGTCTCGCCATGCTTGCCCGTCGCGGCCGACCCAACAGCAACGACAATGGTTCAGGCTGGGACAAGCTGATCATTCCTGTCGACTGATTTCCGGGCGGGGCTGCCCAAGAGCCGGGACGACCCCGGCGCCAAGCGGCGGAGGCGCTGACCGCCGGGCACCCATCCGGAGAACCTCCGGTCAGGCACCGGGATGCCAGTCCTCACGTTCCCTGGGACCCGGGAGGCAACGGCTTGCGCAATGGACTGACGACCGCCGGCATTTGCAGATCGCCGCGTCGCTCGAAGGGCAGAGTGCCGATCCCGGAGAGGTTGAGACGGCCAACGATCCGGTAGTCGATCCGCTCGCGGCCGCCCTTCTGGAACTCGCGCAACTGTTTCAGCGCGCTCCCCAGGGTGCTGGTGGCCATCACCTCCAGCACCGCTTCACCGAAACGCGGAACGGCCACGCCCTTGTCCGACAGGCCGGTAATGAATGGCTGTCCGTTCAATTCCACTTCGACACTGAGGCCGTTGATCCGCAATTCCACATCGTTGGGGTTCTGGACGCGCAACTTGAGCGCAAAGCGTTGTTCGAACACGCCGACCTGCACCAGCTTCAAGCCGGCGACGCTGACTTCGGGCTTCTGTGACAGGCCGAGAAGACCCGCACAAGCGCTCAGCAAGGCAATTGACAGGATGACCAGACCTTGTCTCACCTGCTCCGCCTGCCGGCCTCGAGGACCCGCAGCAGGGTGGCCGTGTCGAACGACCCCCAGCCCATAGCCAGCAAGGCGTTGAGCTGCTGGCCGACCTGGCCGGAAACCGGCAGTGGCACGCCGAGGCGATGCGCTTCGGCGATCACCACCGCGTAGTCCTTGTGGTGCAGGCGTGCTTCGACACCGGCGTCAAAATCGCGCTCGACCATCTTCCCGCCCATCACCTCGAGGACCCGGCTGCCGGCCGAACCGCCGGCCAGCGCCTGCCTTACCCTCGCCGGGTCGACACCGGCCGCGCGGCTCAAGTGCAGCGCCTCGGCGACGGCCTCAATGGCGGCGACCATCACCATCTGGTTGCATGCTTTCGCCACCTGCCCGGCGCCGCTGTCGCCGACATGGACGATCTTCCTGCCCAGCAGCTCGAGGAGCGGCCGCACGCGGTCGAGCGCCGCCGCCTTGCCGCCGACCATGATCGCCAGGGTCGCGGCGATGGCGCCCTGCTCACCGCCGGAAACCGGCGCGTCGAGCATGTCGACGCCGCGCTGCGACAAGCGCAGCGCCAGCGAGCGCGCCGTTTCCGGCGCGATGGTGCTCAGGTCAACAAGAATCGCACCCGCAGCAAGCCCTTCAGCCAGGCCGTCCACGCCGAAGACCACGCGCTCGACGTCGGAGCCGGCGGTGACCACCGTGAACACCACCTGCGAACGCCGGGCGACCGCTGCCGCACTGCCGCAGCTGACTGCGCCTGCGTCGAGCAAGGGCCGGCATGATGCCGAGCGCCGCGCCCACACCGCCACCTGATGCCCAGCGCGCAGCAGATGCAGCGCCATCGGCCGGCCCATGACGCCGAGGCCGATGAAGCCAAGCTGCATCAGTCCGCTCCACCCGACAGCCGCTCGAGCAGCTTGAGGATGGCAATCGAATCCTCCTCGCCGAGACCCGAGCCGACCATCGCGTTGTACATCTGCGCCGTCGCCGCCGACACTGGCAGGCACAGGCCCAGCTCGTGCGCGCTCTGCATGACGATGTTCATGTCCTTCTGATGCATCCAGGACTTGAAGCCGGGCTTGAAGTTGCGGTCGAGCATGCGCTGGCCGTGATTCTCGAGAATCTTCGAATAGGCAAAACCGCCAAGCAGCGCCTCGCGCACGCGGGCCGGGTCAACGCCGCTTTTCGCCGCGAAGTTCAGCGCTTCGGCGACGGTCAGCACGCCGACCCCGGTGACGATCTGGTTGGCCGCCTTGGCCACCTGCCCGGCACCCGAATCACCGACATGCACGATGTTCTTGCCCATGCACTCAAAGGCCGGGCGCGCGGCCGCGAAGGCGACCTCGCTGCCACCGACCATGATCGACAGCGTACCGGCAACCGCGCCCACCTCGCCACCCGAAACCGGCGCATCGAGGAAATCGATGCCTTTGTCCAGCAGGCGAGCGGCGATGTCGCGCGCAGCTGCCGGCCGGATCGTGCTCATGTCGACGGCCACCTGCCCGGCCCTGCCGGCGCTCGCCACGCCCTGCTCGCCCAGCATCACCTGTTCGACATCGGGCGCATCAGCGACCATCGAGATCACCATATCAACCACCGCTGCCAGCGCGGCAGGACTCACCGCGCCGCTCGCACCGGCGTCGAGCAGGGGTTGCATCGACTCCGCCCGACGCGCCCAGACGGTGAGCTGGTGACCACCGCGCAACACGTTCAGCGCCATCGGGCGCCCCATGATCCCCAGACCGATGAACCCGATTTTCATTCCTCTTCCCCTCGCCACGGCGTGACAATCAAGTATCGAAGTGTACAGCGAAGTGTACCTTGCTGCAGCGTCCAAAGTCGATGACATCATGAACCAGGCGGTCGCCGACGAAACGGCTGGCCGGGCTTCGTTCAACGGCTTCCGGTTATCATCTGCATCTTTCGCGGCAGAGAGTTCATCGCATGGGATCGCCAGAGAATGATCGGGTGGCAGAGCCGCCTCACGTGTGGACGGTTTTCCTGGTCTTCCTTCGCCTCGGCCTGACCTCGTTCGGCGGGCCGATTGCCCACATCGGATACTTCCGCGACGAGTTTGTCACTCGCCGGCGCTGGCTCGGTGAGCGCAGCTACGCCGACCTGGTTGCCCTCTGCCAGTTTCTGCCCGGCCCCGCCAGCAGTCAGGTGGGTATGGCGATCGGGCTGTCGCGCGCCGGCTTCCCCGGCGCTCTGGCGGCCTGGGCGGGATTCACCCTGCCCTCGGCGATCGCCCTGATCCTCTTCGCGATCGGTGTTGCGAGCTGGGGCGACGCCCTGCCCGCCGGCGCACTGCACGGTTTGAAGGTCGTCGCCGTGGCCGTCGTCGCGCAGGCGGTGTGGGGCATGGCGCGCAATCTGTGCACTGACAGCGCGCGCGTCACCATTGCCGTAGTCGCTGCCTGCGTGGCTCTTCTCTGGCCGACCGCCTGGGGACAGGTCGGCACGATTGCCAGCGCAGCCGTCGTCGGCTGGCTGGTGTTCAAGCCCGGCCAGGATGCAAGCCACGATCCATTGGCGATTGCGGTCGGTCGTCGCCTGGCTTCTGCACTGCTGATCCTTGTCGCTGCCCTGTTGATCGCCCTGCCGATTCTTCTCCGCATCTGGCCGAACCAGACCCTGGCCCTGACTGACGCCTTTTTCCGCGCCGGCGCGCTGGTCTTTGGCGGCGGACACGTCGTGCTGCCGCTTCTGCAGGCCGAGGTCGTGCCCAGCGGTTGGCTGACAAACGAGACCTTCCTGGCCGGCTATGGTGCCGCACAGGCCGTGCCCGGCCCACTGTTCACCTTTGCCGCTTTCCTCGGGGCATCAATGAACACCGCGCCCAGCGGCTGGATTGGCGGGCTGGTCTGTCTTGTCGCCATCTTCATCCCCTCGTTCCTTCTCGTCGCCGGGGCGCTGCCCTTCTGGGAACAGCTGCGCCGCAGCGTTCGCACCCAGGCCGCGCTCGCCGGCGTCAACGCTGCGGTCGTCGGCCTGCTCCTCGCGGCCCTGTATCAACCGGTGTGGACCAGTGCCATCTTCCGGCCGGAGGATTTTGGCCTGGCGCTGCTGGCTTTCGTCGCCCTGATGTTCTGGAAGCTGCCCCCCTGGCTGGTTGTCCTGGCGACCGGCCTGACCGGATGGCTGCTCAGCGTCGTCCGCTGAAGCACCCGCTGCTGCGCTACCGGGCGGTCGCGGGTGCGCGCAGCGACCGGTCGGCTTTCAGCCGACGACGGTAACCACGACCCGACGTCGATGCGATATCGTCCGGTGCTCCCAGAGATAAATCCCCTGCCAGGTTCCGAGGCGCATCTCGCCGTTGCCGACAGGCACGGTCAACGAAGAACCGGCGATGATGTTCCGCCCGTGCGCCGCCATGTCGTCATCGCCCTCGTTGTCGTGCCGATAGGCGGGGTCGCCGTCGGGCGCCCAGCGGGCGGCGAGGGTTTCCAGATCCCGACGCACCGACGGATCGGCGTTCTCGGTCAGCACCACCGAGCAGCTCGTATGCTGGACAAAGACGTTGACCAGGCCGATCGTAACCCCTGCCGCGCGAACGATCCTCGCCACCTCGTCGGTGATCTCGATCGTGCCACGACCGCGACTATGGACGTCAAACGTTTGCTGGTAAGTCATTGGTCGCTCCTCTGCCGGTTGCCTAGAAGGCGGACCCTGGTGTCTTGAGAAATTCGAGTTCGGCCGCCGTAGACTGGCGACCGAGAATGGCATTGCGGTGCGGGTAGCGCCCGAAGCGCTCGATGATCGCCTGGTGGCGACGTTCGAAGTCGAGGTTTCGCTCCATGCCGTCTGCCGCAAACAGCGCGACTGCCAACAAGTGAATGAGCGCCGACTCGCTGTGCATGTACGGCAGATAGAGAAAAGCTCGCCGCCCCGGCTCGAGGACGCGGTCCAGCCCGGCGGCAACGGCTTCCTGGGCAAGCACCAGGGCCATGCCGTCGGCAGCAAAAGCCTCGGGACGATCGCGAAAGAGGTTGCGCGAGAACTGGTCGAGGACAATGATCTCGGCCAGCCGACCGTCGGCCGCAGCGGCACCCTGGCGCCAGGCGTACAACTCGCCGCGCACCGCTGCGGCATGCAGCGCGCCGAAACGTGTCTCGACCACGCGGTCGAAAACGTCCGATTTCGCCCACCATTGCGCGGGGCTCGTCTCCTCGAACCAGAAGCCAAGAACGTCCGCAGGCGTCATCGAAACGCCCTTCCCGTCGCGCCGCAGACGGCGGGTATCGTCAAACTCCCCCTGATCATTGTTCGACGACCCGCGCGCGCAGCAGTTTCACCGCGCCCCGCCTGACCTTGCTGTCGACGCGCCGCAGCTGCGATCCGCGGGTCGGCTTCGTCGCCCGCCGTGGCGCTGGCGTGAAGGCGGCCTGGGCAATCAGCTCGCGCAGGCGGAGCAGCGCATCTACGCGATTGCGCTCAAGGCTGCGATGCGCCTGCGCCTTGATGATCACGACACCGTCGGTGGTGATGCGCTGATCCTGCCGCTGCAGCAAGCGCGCCTTGAGTTCGTCAGGCAGCGACGAGGCAGCGATGTCGAAGCGCAGATGGACCGCATTCGACACCTTGTTGACGTTCTGGCCACCTGCCCCCTGCGCCCGAACGGCGGTCAACTCGACCTCCTCCTCACGCAGCTCGATTCTTGGCGAAGGCGCAGGCATCGGCGACTATTCCCTGTTGCCCGACGGCGCGCTGACGCCCAGCTCCCGCCAGCCGGCGTGGCCCAGTTCCCTGAGGGTCTGCATGTTGCGCTCGTAGATCGCCGCGGCATCGGGAAAAGCGGCCACCGCGCGGTCCAGGCTGGCCTCGCGCAGCAGGTGCAGGGTCGGGAAAGGCGAGCGGTTGGTACAGTTGGTGATGTCGTCCGCTTCGCTGTCGGCAAACACGTAATCCGGGTGGAAACTGGCGACCTGCAGCACGCCCTGCAGCCGCTGCGTCCGCAGCACCACCTCGACGAGATCGAGAAAGCGCACGAAATCAGCGAACGCATTGAGCACCATGGGATGGATCAGCAGCGTCGTATCGACCTCCTCGGGCGGTGCCGCACGCAGGACCTCCAGCTCGCGCTCGAGATCGCCGAGCAGATCCTCCTCGTCCTGCGCCTCGCTCACCACGTAGCGTACCAGCCCCTTGCCATGAACGCCCTTGGCAAAGGGACAGAGATTGAGGCCGATCACCGCCCGCTGCAGCCAGAGACGAGTGGCGGCGATGACTTGATCGTGGCTGGGCATGGTCTTCTCGGCGGTCATGGTCCGGAAATCCGGCAGGTCTGGCGGTCGGGCGGCGATGTTCGCCAGTGTAGCGACTAGCGCCGCCGGAGGCAAAGGACGGCACGGACGCCGTGCCGCCCCGCCGGTCGAACCCGGCGGGCTGGGTTTACAATGCGCCATCTGTCTCGGGAGAGTGTAATGGAAAGCGTGGCAGCGGTCGTCATCGGTGCCGGTGTGGTCGGACTGGCCTGCGCCCGCGCACTCGCACGGCGGGGCATCGAGACGGTCATTCTCGAGCGCAACGACACGTTCGGCAGCGAATCCAGCGCCCGCAACAGTGAGGTCATCCACGCCGGTCTCTACTACCCCTCGGGATCGCTCAAGGCAGCGCTGTGTGTGGCCGGCCGCCGGCAACTCTACGACTTCTGCACCACCCACGGCGTCAGCCACCGGCGCTGTGGCAAGCTCATCGTCGCCACCAGCGCCGCGCAGGAGGGCAAGCTGCTGGCCCTGCAGCAGCAGGGACAGCTCAACGGCGTCGACGACCTGCGCTGGCTGAGCACCGCCGAAGCACGCGCCCGCGAAGCCGAACTGGCGTGCACTGCGGCCCTGCTTTCACCGTCCACGGGGATCATCGACAGCCGTGGCCTGATGCTGGCTCTGCTCGGCGACGCCGAGCGAGATGGCGCTTCCCTGGCTCTGCGCTGTCCGCTGCAACGTGGCTCGATCGAACCGGCCGGCTTCACCCTGGAGGGCGGCGGCGCCGAAAACCTGCGCTTCCGGACGGCGATGCTGATCAACGCGGCCGGCCTCTGGGCCCCGGAAGTTGCCGCCTCGCTCGCCGGCTTCCCGCCCGACCGGATGCCGGTAAGTCATCTCGCCAAGGGCAACTACTACGCGCTCGCCGGCCGCTCACCCTTTTCTCGACTGGTCTATCCGCTGCCGGAGGCGGGCGGCCTGGGCGTTCACCTGACCCTGGACCTCGGAGGCCAGGCCCGTTTCGGCCCGGACGTCGAGTGGCTGCCCAGGCCAGCCCCGGGGCAGCCAATCGGTCGCCTCGATTACCGCGTCGACCCGGCGCGCGCCAGGGCCTTCTATGCCGAGATCCGCCGCTACTGGCCAGGGCTTCCTGACGCGGCGCTGGTGCCGGCCTACGCCGGCATCCGCCCGAAAATCTCCGGCCGTTCGGAGCCGCCCGCCGACTTCCTGATCCAGGGCCCGGCGCAACATGGCATTGCCGGCCTGGTCAACCTCTTCGGCATCGAGTCGCCGGGGTTGACCGCGTCGCTGGCGATCGCCGACTGCGTCGTCGCAGAACTGCAGGCCAGCTGACCAGATGCGCGCGGTGCTCGATACCAACATCGTGATTGACCTGCTGCACTTCGCGGACCCGCAGACGTTGCCGCTGCAGCAGGCCATCGCGCGCGGCACCCTGCACTGCTTTACCGACCGCCCCTGTCTAGCCGAACTGCAGCGCGTCAGCGGCTATCCGCAGTTCGGACTCGACGCGGTAGCACAGGCACTACTGCTGGACGGCTACCGCAGTTTCGTGACCCGTTGCGAACCCGAGGTGGTCGAGGACTACCGCCTGCCCCGCTGCCGCGACGCCGACGACCAGAAGTTCCTGATCCTCGGCATGCGCTGCCGGGCCGACCTGCTGATCACCCGCGACCGGCGTCTGTTGCAGCTCGCCTGCCAGCGCCGCCTGCCGCTCCCCTTCGCGATTGTCACGGCGAGCCTGGCGGCCGGGCTGATCGCCGAAGGCCAGACCGCTTCGATTGCCTGAGGGCACTGCCGGTCCCGACGGTCAGCGCAGTGCGCGAGGGACCCAGCCGGCAGCTCGCCGGTCACTCCAGACCGTGCTCACAACTGAAGCACACCCCTGGAAGCACACCCCTGCGGCGTCAGATGCGGAAGCCGCCGGCGCAGACCAGGAGTTCGCCGGAGACGTAATTGGCCTCGGGATAGCACAGCATCACGATGGCCCCCGCCGCCTCTTCGGGCGTGCCGCCGCGACCGAGCGGCACCATGGCTTCCATTTGCCGGAGGAGGTCGGGGTTGACGCCGGCCTTGATCTGCCGACCTTCGATTTCCAGCGTCGCATTGCCACCGGCAGGTGCACTGGTCAACCGGGTATTGATCAGGCCGAAGGCGACGCAATTCACATTCACCCGGTAGCGGCCCCATTCCTTGGCCAGCGTCCGCGTCAGGCCGACGATGCCGGCCTTCGCTGCGGCGTAATTGACCTGGCCCGCATTGCCACCGATGCCGGCAATCGACGAAACGTTGACGACCTTGCGGAAATTCTCCTGCCCGGCCTCGCTCTCCTGCTTCGCTGCCGTGCGGATGAAGTCGGCTGCCGCGCGCAGAATCCGAAAAGGGGCAGTCAGATGCACGTCGAGCATCGCTTGCCATTGCTCGTCGCTCATCTTCTGAACGACGTTGTCCCAAGTGTAGCCGGCATTGTTGACGATGATGTCGAGCCCGCCGAATTCACCAAGCGCGGTCTGCACAAAGCGCCCGGCAAAGTCGGGCGCGGTCACGCTACCGACACAGGCCACCGCCAGCCCACCGTCAGCGGCGATGTCGGCGACGGTCTGCTCGGCCGGCCGCGCGTCAAGATCATTGACGACGACGCGTGCGCCTTCCCGGGCCAGCTTGAGCGCCACCTGCCGCCCGATGCCGCGCCCGGAGCCGCTGACGATGGCCACTTTTCCATCGAGTTTTCCCATTCCTGTTTCCCCTTCTGGTTCACAACACAATAGGTTCCCCGGGGTTGCCCATCCGGAGTCCCTGCCTGAGCGGCGCGCCAGTGGTGACAAGATCCCGCCCATCGGCGACCGGCTTGCGCAGTCGCCGCGCCGCCGGGCGCACCATGAAAAAGGGCCGCAACAGCGGCCCCTTGGCAAGCTCAGCCTACCTGGGCGGTTCGACTCCCCGCAGGACGGCAAAGCGGGTGGCGACTTGCCGCGCCCACTTGTCGAAGGCGTCCCGCGCGTACGACCAGCTCTGGAAGGAACTCATGTAGCCCTTGACCCAGGTGTCGGCAGCCCCGGCCGCGCCGGCGTCGACATCGGCCGCATACTTCCTCCCGATCTGCGTGTCGGCGCATTCAGCCAGCACGACACCGCTGGCGCCATCGAGAAACTGCATTTCGATGCCGGTCTCGCCGAGATACGGTGTGGACCCCGCCGGTCTGCCGGTCGCCACCCCGGAACCGGCCTCGGCGACGAAGCCGTACGGGATCGCGGTACCAGCCAGGCTGCGACTGACCTGTGTTGGCACCAGGTCGGTCAGCGCAATGCGCAAGACGATCACCCCCGGCCCAGGCGCATTGACGATCTGCATCTGCGGCTTCAATTGCTTGACCAGCGCGCCATGAAAGTAGTCGACCAGAGCCTTGAGATCCGTCGGGTCGACACCCTCCTGCTGATCGGCCTTGATGGTCACCAGGATGCGGTTGATCAATACCTTGTCGTAACGCTTCAGGTCGAGGTCCGGCTTCCGCCAGCACAGCGCACCGTCACCGCCGGGCGAACGCGTCAGGCGACCGTAGTCGCTGAGGAATCCTGTGCGCGTGATCCGCGCTGGATCGCTGGCCGTGACGGTGGTCGACGAGCCGGTCAGCTCGGCACAGCCGCCCAGCAGCAGGGCGGCGGCGATGCCCAGGCTGCCAGCCACCAGGCGCGTGTTTCTGGAGCGCATCGTCGAAGCACCACCGTTCCGAACACCAAAGTCATCTGTTGCAGTCATGATTGTCTCTCCCTGTTGAAGTTGATCATTTTACGCCGTCGAGCAGGCCACGTCTCTTGCTTGGCGCCATGGCCCGCCATGGTGCGGGGAAAATCCACAGCCTCTCAGTCGGAAACCACAGTCGTCGCTGCTTCCCCGTGGGCACGCGCCTTGATGACGCCGATGACCACGGCCGGCTCGCCCGCCTCGCGCAGGACCTGGACCGCCTGCTGCACGTTCTCGCGGGCGACGACGACGACCATGCCGATGCCGCAGTTGAAAACGCGGTGCATTTCGCTCTCGGTCACACTGCCTTCGCGCTGCAGCCAGTCGAACAATTTCGGGCGCGGCCAGGCTGCCTGGACGATCTCGGCCGTGACCGCCGGCGGCAGGATGCGCGGCACGTTGCCGGTGATGCCGCCACCGGTGATGTGGGCCATGCCCTTGACCGGCAGCGACTGCATCAGCGCCAACAGCGATTTGACGTAGATCCGCGTCGGCGCCAGGATGGCTTCGGCGAGTGTGATTTCGCCGTCAAAGGCCTGCGCCAGATCCGGCTGCGAGCGGGCAATGATCTTGCGCAGCAGCGAGTAGCCGTTGGCGTGGGCGCCCGATGACGGCAGGCCAAGCAGGACGTCACCCGGAACGATCGTTGAGCCGTCGATGATCGCCGACTTCTCGACGACGCCGACAGCAAAACCGGCGAGATCGTACTCGCCCGCCGGATACATGCCCGGCATCTCCGCCGTCTCACCGCCGATCAGTGCGCAGCCGGCGAGTTCGCAGCCCCTGGCGATGCCCTTGACGACATCGGCGGCGGTATCGACGTCGAGCTTGCCGCAGGCAAAATAGTCGAGGAAGAACAAGGGTTCGGCGCCTTGCACGAGGATGTCGTTGACGCTCATGGCGACCAGATCGATGCCGATCGTGTCATGCCGCTGCAACTCGAAAGCCAGTTTCAGCTTGGTGCCGACGCCATCCGTGCCGGATACCAGTACCGGCTCGCGATAGTTCCGCGGTACCTCGAACAGCGCGCCAAAGCCGCCAATCCCACCGAGCACCCCCGGGCGCATGGTCTTGCGGGCGAACGGCTTGATTCGTTCGACCAGTTGATCGCCGGCGTCGATGTCGACACCCGCATCGCGATAGGAGAGAGATTCCTGAGTCATCTTGTAGGGTGTCCCGAGCAAGGCTGGCAGATGCTGCGCAGTGGTAGAATGCACGACTTCGATCGTCCGAACCCCGAATCTTATCCGAAATGGCCCTTTCGCGTGCTGACCGCCCGCTCACGCCGCCGCTCGAGACAGGCCCGATGCGCCAGTTGATCCTCGACCTGCTGCCGGAGGCAGCGCCCAGCTTGGAGAATTTTGTCACTGGCAGCAACGCCGAGGCGCTGACCGCTCTGGCGGCATGGCTGGCACCGACCAACCGCGAATCCGTGTTTCTCGTCTGGGGCGAGGCGGGAGCCGGCAAGACGCATCTGCTGCAGGCGTCCCCGGCCGCGTACTGTGATGCGCGGCTGGACCCGGAACTGTCAGCGCTGCCACTGGCGCAGGACTTCTGCGCCGTGGATCACCTTGAGGCGCTGACCGACGGTGGGCAGATCGTCCTCTTCAACCTGATCAATCGCCTGCGTACCGGCGGCGGTCGCCTGCTCGCCGCAGCCGAGGCGCCACCCGGGCGACTGACCCTGCGCGAGGATCTGCGTACCCGCCTGGGTAGCGGCCTGGTGTACCGCCTGCAGCCGCTGAGCGACGCGGAGAAGGTGGCCGCACTCGCCGAGCAGGCCAGGACGAGGGGCCTGGTCCTGCCGCCGGAGGCCTTCAGCTACCTCTTTTCGCGCGCGCCACGCGACATGCGCAGCCTGACTGCCTTGCTCCTGGCGATTGACCGTTACTCGCTCGAACACAAGCGTCCGATCACCCTGCCGCTGCTGCGCGAGGTCCTGCTAACCTCGCTGAACATCTGAGACCTGCCCGAAAGCATAGAATGGACCTAGCCCTCTTCGACCTCGACAATACCCTGATCGCTGGTGACAGCGACTTTGAATGGGCGCAGTTCCTGATCGGCAAGGGAATTCTCGACCGCGCCCTGTACGAAGCGAGAAACATCGAGTTCTACGAGCAATACAAGGCTGGCACCCTCGATATCGATGTCTTTCTCGATTTCCAGCTGCAGCCCTTGTCGCGCTTCCCGCGCGCCGAGCTCGAGGCCTGGCAGCGCGAGTTCCTGTCGCGACACATCGTGCCGCTGATCGGCGCCAGGGCCCGCGCTCTGGTTCGCGAGCATCTCGATGGCGGCGCCTTGTGCGCCATCGTGACGGCAACCAACAGCTTCGTGACCGGACCGATCGTCCGCGAGTTCGGCATCGCCCATCTGATCGCCACCATCCCGGCGCAGGCCAACGGCCAATTCACCGGTCAGCCACGCGGAATCCCCTCTTTTCGCGAAGGCAAGATCATCCGTGTCGAGGCCTGGCTCGAAGCCATGGGACTGTGGTGGAGCAGTTTCGAGCGCAGCTGGTTCTACAGCGACTCGCAGAACGATCTGCCCCTGCTGTCCAGGGTCAGCCACCCGGTGGTCGTAGACCCCGACCCAACGCTGCGTGCCCACGCCACCGCTGCCGGCTGGCCGATCCTGAGTCTGCTCGGCTAAGCACATCGGCAATCACCGGCCGTTGGTCGGCTTAATATCGGCTATCATCCCCCGCGATCGCACAACCTGAGCAGGACACGAGCCACACGCAATGATCCGCAAGTTCATCTCCCGCGTCCTCGGACGTAAAGCCGCCGGCAAGCACGGCCAGCCGGCGGTCATTGGCGTGGCCCAGCATGGCCTGCAGCGTGACGACATCAGTCGCGGCTGCCGTCGCACCGTCGAGACCCTGCAGGAGAACGGCTACCAGGCCTACATCGTCGGCGGCGCTGTGCGTGATCTGCTGGCTGGCCTGACGCCGAAGGATTTTGACGTTGCCACCAATGCCACGCCGGAACAGGTGCGCCACTGCTTCCGGCGTTCGCGCATCATCGGCCGCCGCTTCCAGATCGTGCATGTCAACATGGGGGCGGAAACGATCGAGGTGACAACTTTCCGCGGCCACCACGGAGAGCAGGGGGGCAACAAGGCGCAAACTGACGAACAGGGCCGCGTGCTGCGTGACAACGTCTTCGGCAGCCAGGCGGAAGATGCGGCGCGCCGGGATTTCACGGTGAACGCCCTGTACTACGACCCAACCTCCGAGACCATCGTCGATTACCATCATGGCGTCGCCGACCTGCAACAGAAGACCCTGCGCATGATCGGCGACCCGAAGACGCGCTACCGCGAGGATCCGGTGCGCATGCTGCGGGCGGTCCGCCTGGCCGCCAAGCTGAGCCTGTCGATCGATCCCGAGGCACGGCGGCCAATCCGCGAAATGGGCAGTCTGATCGAAAACGTGCCGCCTTCACGCCTGTTCGACGAAATGCTCAAGCTGCTCACCTCGGGCCACGCCGTGCGCTGCGTCACGCGGCTGCGCGAGGAGGGGCTGCACCACGGACTGCTGCCACTGCTCGACGTGATTCTCGACCAGGCGCTCGGCGAACGCTTCGTCATGCTGGCGCTTGAGACCACCGATCGGCGGGTGCGCGAAGGCCGGCCGATCTCGCCTGGTTTCCTTTTTGCCACCCTGCTGTGGCACGAGGTACTGGCCAAATGGGAGCCGCTCAAGGCCAGCGGTGAGCCGGCCATCCCGGCACTGTGCGTGGCGATGGACGAAGTTCTTGATGTGCAGGCCGAAAAACTCGCGATCACCCGGCGCATCGCCGGTGACATCAAGGATATCTGGGCCCTGCAGCCACGCTTCGAACAACGCTCCGGCAAGCGGCCCTACGGCGTCCTGCAGCAGCCGCGCTTCAAGGCCGGCTATGACTTCCTGCTGCTCCGCGTCGAGTCCGGCGAGGTCGGGCGCGAGGTCGGCGAGTGGTGGACGGATTTCCTGCATGCCAGCGACGAAGCACGGGCCGCGATGCTGCTGCCGCAAGCACCCGGGGCAGCAAGGAAGCGCCGCCGCCGTCGCCGGCCAGGCGCCGACGCTGGCCAGAACGGCAGCCTCCCGGAATGAAACGGCGAGGCTGGCCCGCCAGCTCTCCTTGCCACGAGTTCGTCGGCCATTGCCAGCCCGGCCTGACGGCTTGGTCCAGTGCCGAGCCGGCCTCCCCGGGCGGTCGCTGCGCGGCCAACGGCCAACGCCGCCTCCGGGCTCGGCGTGTCTAGCCTTGCTTTCGTCGCATTGGGCGCCAATCTCGTCGAACCGGTGGCACAGGTGCGTGCGGCCGGCGTGGCGCTGGCCGAGCTGCCGGGGTCGCGCCTGCTGCGGCTCTCGTCGCTCTATCGCACGGCACCAGTGGGCCTTCGTGGCCAGCCTGACTTCGTCAACGCCGTTGCCGCTCTCGACACCGTCCTTGCGCCGCAGCAACTGCTCGACGCGCTGTTTGTCGTCGAGCGTCGCTTTGGTCGTCGGCGCGAATTCCACCACGCGCCGCGCACCCTCGACCTCGACCTGCTGCTCTACGACGAATGCGAAATCGACAGCCAGCAGCTCACCCTGCCCCACCCGCGCTTGCACCTGCGCGCCTTCGTCCTCGTGCCCTTGCTCGAGATTGAACCGCTTTGCCGTATCCCGGGCCGCGGCAGCGCTGCCGCCTGGCTGCCGGCAGTCAGCCAGCAAAGGATCGAAAAGCTTGCAGGAAAGGATGGGAGATCCGACGCCACTTCCAGTTCCACCCCCCCCCCCCGCGCCGCGCCGCCCCCCCCCCCCCCCCCCCCCCCCCCCCTTCCCCCCCCCCCCCCCCCACCCCCCCCCCCCCCCCCCCCCCCCCCCCCCCCCCCCCCCCCCCCCCCCCCCCCCCCCCCCCCCCCCCCCCCCCGCCCCTCCCCCCCCCCCCCCCCCCCCCCCCCCCCCCCCCCCCCCCCCCCCCCCCCCCCCCCCCCCCCCCCCCCCGGGCACCGGGTGACAGGGAGATGGTGGCAAAGCCCTGCCCGTATTCCGGCAATCCTGTCGTTTCGTCTTTTTTCTCTCGCGACGCAGCGCAAAAATGACCATCTGCGGGCTGCTCTGTGTATCCTAGGCGCCGATTGGCTACCTTGGTGCGTCTTGCACCGCGCGCCCGGCCTGACCGGCCGATTGCCACGGAGGAAACGGAATGATTTTCGGGGGTAGGGAAAGGATACGCAGCCTGGAACGGCGGGTCGGCGAGCTTGAGGGACAGAAAGCGCTGCTGCAGGATCAGCTCGCCTCGGCGCAGGCACAGCACGCTCAATCCCTGCAGAGTTCGGAGCGGACGGCAAGACAGATTGCCGAACTTCAGCGCCTGTTTGCTGCCTTCCGTTCGTATCAGCAATCGCTGAGCGAGTCGCGGCAGAGCCTCGCGGCGCAGGCTGAGCGGCTAAGCAAAGAGAAGAGCTTTGCCGCCGCCGACCTGGCTGTGAAGAGCCGCAGCTCGGTAGACGCGATCAGCCAGGAATTGAACGATCTCGCGCGGGACTCGCGGCAAGCCCTGGACAAGGTGGTCAGTCTGCAAGGCAGTGCCCAGAAGATTGGTGGCATTGTCCACCTGATCAAGGAAATCGCAGACCAGACCAATCTCCTGGCGCTCAACGCGGCAATCGAGGCCGCCCGCGCCGGCGAGGCTGGCCGCGGTTTTGCCGTGGTCGCCGACGAGGTCCGCAAGCTGGCCGACCGGACAACCCATGCCACCAGCGACATTTCTCAACTGGTCACGACCATTCAGGGCGAAACCATCTCGGCCCAGAGCAGCATCGGCAACCTTGCCGAGCAGTCCGATTCGTTCAGCGAGCAGGGCCGTCAGGCCTCGTCGACGATTGGTGGCATCAGCGCACTGGCACAGCAAATGGAGCGAACCGTTGGCGTCGCCGCGCTGCGCAGTTTCATCGAACTGGCCAAGATTGACCATCTGCTTTTCAAGCTGGAGGTCTACCAGGTGTTCATGGGTACCTCGGAAGCCAGCGCCGAAGACCTCGCCACACCTGCCGGCTGCCGCCTGGGGAAATGGTATTACGAAGGTGAAGGCAAGACCTGCTTCTCGCAACTTGACGGTTACCGGACGCTGGAAGGACCTCATCTCGAGATTCATCGGCAGGGTCGCATTGCCGTCGAGTCGTATCGTGCGGGCAATATCGCAGCTGGCCTGGATGCCGTCGAGCAGATGGAAGCCGCCAGCCTGAACGTGCTGCAGTGCCTCGAGCGGATTGCCCAAGACGGCGACGCCAAGCCCGACGTCCTTTTCCTCCAACGCTGATTCGCCACCGCCAGCCGCCTGTCATGTCTACGCGCAATACGCTCACTGCTGCCCGCCACATCGTCATCGAAGGCCCGATCGGTGTCGGCAAGACCAGCCTTGCTCACCGGCTGGGCGCCCACCTCGACGCCGAACTGCACCTCGAGCAACCCGAACTGAACCCCTTCCTGAGCCGCTTCTATCAGGATCAGCAGCGATATGCCCTGCAGACACAGTTGTTTTTCCTCTGTCAACGGATCGACAAGCTACGCGACTTGTCGCAGCCCGATCTCGTCACCCGCCCGGTGATCGCGGATTTTCTGCTCGAAAAGGATTCGCTGTTTGCCTTGCTGACGCTTTCCGAGGACGAATACGGCTTGTACCGCCAGATCTGCGAACACTTGTCACCACAGACGGCTCCACCCGATCTGGTGATCTATCTGCAGGCCAAGCCGGAAACACTGATCGCCCGCGTGCGCAGACGCGGCATCGACATGGAACGCAGCATCGGCGATGCTTACCTTACTCGCCTGGCCGAAAGCTACATGCATTTCTTCCACAACTACAACGCAGCGCCGGTGATGGTAGTCAATTCCGAAAACATCAATTTCGTCGACAGCGACGATGACTTTCAACTGCTCGTCAAGCGCATCGAAGCGATGCGCGGACACCGCGAATACTTCAACCGGGGAGAGTAAGCTCATGTCCACCCACGCTGCGACTCGCCGCCTGACGCATCTCGACCTCGCCAGGATGCGCGCCAAAGGCGAAAAGATCGCCGTCCTGACCTGTTACGACGCAAGCTTCGCGCAGCTGTGCGAAGCTGCCGGGGTTGATGCCCTGCTGATCGGCGACTCGCTGGGCATGGTCCTGCAAGGTCACGACTCGACGCTGCCGGTGACGCTGGCCGACATCGCCTACCACACCGCCAGCGTGGCGCGTGGCAGCCGGCACCCTCTGGTGATCGCTGACATGCCCTTCGGCAGCTTCCAGGAGAGCCCTCAGCAGGCCCTGCACAACGCCGTCGCGCTGATGGCTGCTGGCGCGCAAATGGTCAAACTCGAAGGCGGTGTCGACATGGCCGAGACGACGCGCTTCCTCAGCACGCGCGGCATCCCGGTCTGTGCTCACGTCGGTCTCACGCCGCAATCGGTGCACCAGCTCGGTGGCTACCGGGTCCAGGGCAAGGATGAGTCCTCTGCTGCCAGGCTTCTGGCCGATGCACTCGCGCAGCAGGAGGCCGGCGCCAGCCTGATCGTCCTCGAAGCCATTCCCGAGGCGCTGGCGGCGGCAACGACGGGCCGCCTCGCCATCCCGACGATCGGCATCGGTGCCAGCCGCGAATGCTCCGGCCAGGTGCTTGTCCTGCACGACATGCTGGACATCTCGGCTGGCCGAAAAGCCCGCTTCGTGAGGAACTTCATGGCCGGCCAGGAGTCCATCGCCGAGGCCATCGCGGCCTACGTCGCAGCGGTGAAGGACGGCAGCTTCCCGGGACCGGAGCACTGTTACTGAAGCACGGGCATCGCCATGCGCAATCAGTCGCTCAGGAGACGTACCGGGCAGCAGGAGCAAGCATCGCCACCAGCCCCGACTGACAGGCCTGGGTTGCGTCGGACCCGCAACGAAATCACCGTCACGCCAGTTTGAAAGAGGCTCAACAAAGTCATGCAGATTCACTCCTCGATTCGCGATCTGCGCTCAGCGCTGCGGCAGCATCAGCGTATCGCCTTTGTCCCGACCATGGGTAACCTGCACGCCGGCCACATCGCCTTGATGTACGAAGCGCGCAGCCACGGCGCTACCGTCGTCGCCAGCATTTTCGTCAATCGCCTCCAGTTCGGACCGAATGACGATTTCGATCGCTATCCGCGCACCTTTCAGGCCGACTGCGATCTGCTCGCCGCGGCCGGCGTCGACCTGCTGTTCGCTCCGACCGAGGCCGAGCTTTACCCCGAACCACAGCAGTACCATGTCGAGCCGCCCGGGATTCAGCATCAACTCGATGGCGAGTTCCGCCCGGGCCACTTCCGTGGGGTTGCCACCGTCGTCCTCAAACTGTTCAACATCGTGCAGCCGCAGGTGGCAATCTTCGGCAAGAAGGATTACCAGCAGCTGATGGTCCTGCGCAACATGACGCGTCAGCTGGCCTTGCCGATCGACATCGTCGGCGGCGAGACCATCCGTGCCGACGATGGCCTGGCGCTGTCGTCGCGCAACGCTTACCTGTCGGCGAGCGAACGCGCCGAGGCACCCCGCCTGCACCGCCTCCTGCAGCGTATCAGCACGGCAGTGCGCGCCGGCGAACGCGATTTCACCCGGCTCGAACGAGAGGCAACCGACGAGCTCGACCGCAACGGCTGGAAAACAGACTATGTTGCAGTGCGGCGACAGTCCGACCTGCAAGTCCCGCTGGACGCTGCGGAGCAGTCGCTGGTCGTACTCGCGGCCAGCCGCCTGGGCACCGCACGACTGATCGACAATGTCGAAATTGTCGCCGTGAAGGGGCATTGACAGCCTGCCGCCAGCCGTTACAATTCGCTTCCCCAAACTCTAAACCGGTGAAAATCCATGCAGAGAACCATGTTGAAGTCGAAGCTGCACCGCGTCAGCGCCACGCACGCCGAGCTTCACTACGAAGGGTCATGCGCGATCGACGAAGATCTCCTCGATGCGGCAAACATCCGTGAATACGAGCAGATCGACGTCTGGAACGTCAACAATGGCGAGCGCTTCACGACCTACGCCCTGCGCGCCGAGCGCGGATCCGGCGTTATCTCGGTCAATGGATCGGCTGCTCGCCGCGCGGCACCGGGTGACCTGCTGATCATTGCCAGCTTCGCAGCGTATAGCGAGGTCGAACTCGCCCAGCACGCCCCGCAACTAGTCTACGTCGACACTCAGAACCGCATTGTACGCATGGCTGGCCAGATCCCGACCCAGCTTGCTGCCTGAGCCGGGCGCCCCCGGCATTGCTGAAGAAGCCGCGACCACTGTCGCGGCTTTTTTCTTTTCAGGCGGCCGTCGCGCCCGGGTGAGACACGCCGATCAGGCGCTTTCCGTCGGTGCTTTCGGCTTGCGCGGACGACGACTGCGGCTGGCCGCCTTCTTGGCTGCGGCGGCCTCCGTCTCGCTCCCCGTTGCGACGGCCAGCGGTACCTCGGCCGCCAACTTCAGCTCTGGCGCGGCAGGTACTTCTCCCTCTTCCCCGCTCGCCAGAAAGTCGATGGCCACCGCAGGATCCGGGGTGACACCGCGGACCGCGACCGCCTCCGGCAAGGGAACATCGCCGACGAACGGGGCTTCCGTCGCTGGCTCGACAGGCTCAGCCGAATTGAGCGACTCGGCGGGCGCGGCGTCCTCGCCGATATCTCTTGCATCCTTGGCTTCCCTGACGCGTTTGACACCTTTGTCGGCTGCTTTCCGCCTGCCCTCCCCTTTCCGGCGCGCGTTCGCCGGATTGCTCGCCTCGGCGACCACAGCGCCCTGATTCGAGGGCTCCAGCGTCGCGACTTCCACCGGCTCGATCCCTGCCTCGGCTGGCGATGGCACCCGTGCAGCAATCCCGTTGCGACGAAAGACGTAGGTGCCCGATTTTTCGTCGCGACCAATCTCGAGCAGCCCGCGCCCCTGTGCTTCTTCGAGCAGGTTGCCGAAGGCCCGGAAACCGTAGTACGACTCGCTGAAATCGGGCTTGCGCCGCTTGATCGCCTCCTTGAGCATCGATGCCCAGATCTTGCCACTGTCGCCACGCTCGTCGACCAGCGCATCAAAGGTCGCGACGGCAAGTTCGATCGCCTTGCTCCGACGCGCCTCGAGTTCGGCTCGACGTTCCGCGTCCTCTTCCGGCGAGCGCCTGACCGCTGGCTGCGTCTCCTTTGAATCCCGCCGCGCCGACCGTTGCAGCTCGCGCACGAGGTCGTCGTAGAAGATGAACTCATCGCAGTTGCCGATCAGCAGATCAGAGGTTGACTGCTTGACCCCGACGCCGATCACGTACTTGGCGTTCTCCCTCAGCTTGGAGACCAGCGGCGAGAAGTCCGAATCGCCGCTGATGATCACGAAGGTATCGACATGCGACTTGGTATAGCAGAGATCGAGCGCGTCAACGACCAGCCGGATGTCGGCCGAGTTCTTGCCCGACTGCCGCAGGTGCGGGATCTCGATCAGCTCGAAGCTGGCCTCGTGCATGGTGGACTTGAAGCCCTTGTATCGCTCCCAGTCGCAATAAGCCTTCTTGACGACAATACTGCCCTTGAGCAACAGGCGTTCAAGGACTGGCTTGATATCGAACTTGTCGTACTTCGCGTCGCGAACGCCAAGGGCGACGTTCTCGAAGTCACAGTACAGCGCCATGATGGCGGTTTCGGGCGCTACGGCCATGATTATTGTTCTCCAGAGATGATTTCGCCACATTCAGGCTTTGCTGACTTGACCGCCAGCCGACGAACCAGTCGACGGCAACGTTCTTGCCGACGCAGGCGTCCGCCCATTTCACCCCGGTGAACAATCCAGAGGTCGACCTTCGAATGGGCACGGGGCTTGCAACGCATCGCCACGATGGTAAACAATTGCTGGCAGGATGCAAGAAAAAGTCCGACCCGGGCGTCAAGGCAACTGCCTGCGGCGCAAGTGCCGAGACCGTCTTCGAGTCACCCATCCAGAGGCTGCCAATGCGCGCACAGTTCGAATTCGTATCTGCCGATTTCCCACCGTATCCCGGTGAGGACCAGCAGGTCAACCCTGGCCGCTACGGCATCCGGCTGGCAGAGTTCCTGGCGCAGGAACTGCCGGCGCATGGCTTCCCTGTTTGCTCGGTCAGCGTTGAAGATTGGGGCGTCAAGGTGGCTCTGGAGAATGCAGCGTACCCACTCTGGCTTGGTTGCGGCAACTATGAGGAGCACGAGAACGGCTTCCTGTGTTTCATCGAGCCGTCTACGCCGTTCGTGCGCAAGTGGCTCAGGGAGTTGCCCAATGCGCCAACGGTCGAAAGATTGGCGACGGCCGTTGAAACCATCCTGCAATCCAGCGGCAAGGTCTCAAACCTGCGCTGGTGGTCAGAAAACGAGCTGCGTCGTATCTGATTGATCTGCCTGGCAGGCGCGGTTGACCAGCGTCAGCGCCACCCCCGCGCAACGGAAATACGAGCGCAGACGCCCTCCTGCTCGCGTACAGCTGCACCGCTTGCAGTGAGGCCGGATCGGTCCGGCAGGCACAGCGACCCGCGGAGACCGGCCGGCGCGGCTGCCGGCTCTCCCCCAGGCCTGTACGGCAGTGACTGACGACGCGCTGGGCGAGTATAATCGGAACTCCCACAACCAGCAGAGAGATTACGAACATGGGCCTAGATCGCGTGCCCTCCGGCAAGTCACTCCCCAACGATTTCAACGTCATCATCGAGATCCCGATGCATGCCGATCCGGTCAAGTACGAGGTCGACAAGGAGAGCGGCGCGGTCTTCGTCGATCGCTTCATGTCTACCGCCATGCACTACCCGTGCAACTATGGCTACATCCCGCACACCATCGCCGGTGACGGCGATCCGGTCGATGTGCTGGTCGTCACCCAGTTCGCGCTGCCACCGGGAGTCGTGGTGCGCTGCCGCCCGATCGGCATGCTAGCGATGGAGGATGAGGCCGGGCCGGATGGCAAACTGTTGGCCGTGCCAGTGGATAGCCTGACCCCGATGTATCGCGACATCGAATCGCCGCGTGATTTCCCCCAGGTCGTGCTTGACCAGATCGCGCACTTTTTTGCCCACTACAAGGATCTCGAACGTGGCAAGTTCGTCAAGGTTGCCGGCTGGCTCGGCAGCGACGAAGCCAAGAAGGAAATCATGGAAGGTGTCAAAGCTTACAATGAGGCGAAAGAGAAGCCGGCCTTCTGAACGCGTTCTTCTCGTCACGCTGATCGAGGGGCGCACGAGCGCCCCTTTTGCTGGTAACCGAGCCCATGCCCCTTAGAATTGCGATCGCCCAGATCAACGCCACGGTTGGCGACTTCGTCGGCAACCGTGCGCGAATCCTCGACTTCGCTCAACGTGCCCGCGAACAGGGTGCGCATCTCCTCCTGACGCCGGAACTGGCGCTCTGCGGTTATCCACCCGAGGACCTGCTGCTGCGCAATGACTTCCTTGCCGCCTGCGAGCGCGAGCTCGTTGCCCTGGCCGCCAGCCTGCAGGGGATCGCCGTCCTGGTTGGCCACCCGGAGAAGCGGGGTGCCTGTTGCTACAACGCGGCCACACTGATCAGCGACGGAGCGCGCGTCGCCACCTATTACAAGCAGCGCCTTCCGAGCTACGAAGTGTTCGACGAGGAGCGCTATTTCGATTCCGGTGAAGGGCCGTGTGTCCTGACACTCCGCGGCGTTCGCTGCGGCGTGAACATCTGCGCCGACGTCTGGGAGGCCGGCGCCGCTGACCTGGCCCGCCAGGCAGGCGCCGAGCTGCTGCTGGTGCTCAACGCCTCGCCGTATCACATCGGCAAGCGGGAGCGGCGGACCGAAGTCCTGCGCCAGCGTATCGCCGCCACCGGCCTGCCGGTGGTGTATGCCAACCTCGCGGGCGGACAGGACGAACTGGTCTTTGACGGTGGCTCCTTCGTACTCGACTCACGCGGCACGGTGTGCTGCCAGTTGCCGCAGTTCGAGGAAGCGCTGGCTGTCTTCGAACTGGTCGATGGCGAACCACAGCCGGGTACCATCGTTCCGGCGCCATGCCTGGAAGCCGAGGTCTACCAGGCCCTGGTCCTCGGCGTGCGTGACTACCTGGGCAAGAACGGCTTTCCTGGCGCGATCATCGGCCTGTCGGGCGGCATCGACTCGGCTCTGACGCTGTGCGTCGCGGTCGACGCCCTGGGCGCCGACAGGGTACGTGCGGTGATGATGCCTTCTCCTTACACGGCGGCGATCAGTCTTTCGGATTCGCGCGAGATGGTCCGCCTGCTTGGCGTACGTTACGACGAAATAGCCATTGAGCCGGCAATGCAGACGTTTGCTGGTATGCTTGCCGAGCAGTTTGCCGGCCTGCCGGCTGACACCACCGAAGAAAACCTGCAAGCCAGGATCCGCGGCATGATCCTGATGGCGATCTCGAACAAGACCGGTTCTCTGGTGCTGACGACCGGCAACAAGTCGGAAATGGCGGTCGGCTATTGCACACTCTATGGCGACATGGCTGGTGGCTTCGCGGTGATCAAGGACATTGCCAAGACTCTGGTCTATCGGCTCGCGCGCTGGCGAAATACGCGCTCATACGCGATTCCCGAACGGATCATCAGTCGACCGCCTTCTGCCGAGTTGAAGCCAGGCCAGACCGATCAGGACAGCCTGCCGCCCTACGAGATACTCGACGCCATCGTTGAGGCCTATATGGAAAAGGATCTCAGCCCACGCGAGATCATTGCCCGGGGTTTCGCCGAGGCGGACGTGCGCCGGGTTGTGCATCTGCTCAAGATCAGCGAATACAAGAGGCGGCAGGCACCCATCGGCATCCGCGTCACGCAGCGCGGTTTTGGCAAGGATTGGCGCTATCCGATTACCAATCGCTACCGCGACACGTTCTGATCGCTTACGGGTACGTGATTTCTGATACGATTTCCTTACGATCTTCCCTGGAGCCAAGGCCATGAAAAAAATTGAAGCGATCATCAAACCGTTCAAGCTCGACGAAGTGCGTGAAGCGCTGTCAGAGATTGGCGTCACCGGCCTGACCGTCACTGAAGTCAAGGGATTTGGCCGTCAGAAGGGCCACACTGAGCTCTATCGTGGAGCAGAGTATGTGGTTGATTTCCTGCCCAAGGTGAAGATCGAGATTGTCGTTTCCGATAGCGCGGTCGACGGCGCGATCGACTCGATCGTCAAGGCGGCACGTACCGGCAAGATTGGCGATGGCAAGATTTTCGTCAGCACGGTCGAGCAGGTGGTGCGTATCCGCACCGGCGAACTCGATGAGTCCGCAATCTAGAAGGGATGGCACACCTGCGGTCGGCTACGAACGCTCGCGTTGCTTGCCGCCGGCCTTCAGCAGGACCCACAATGCACCGTCACCGCCGTCGCTGGGCGGCGCGTGACAGAAAGCCAGCACGTCGTTGCAGCGGCCCAGCCAGACCTTGACCAGTTGGCGCAGGATGGCTTCCCGACCCGGTGACCCATGCCCACGGCCGTGCACGATGCGCAGGCAGCGCCTGCCGGCAGCCAGCGATTCGGCAACAAACCCCGTCACCTGCTCGTGGGCCTCGTGCCGATTCATGCCATGCAGGTCGACATGACCCTGGATGCTCCAGCGGCCGCGGCGCAGGTCGCGCAACACGGTGCGTGACAATCCGCTACGCACGAAGGAATCGGCGCCGCCGAGGTCGAGCCAGTCGTCAATCGCCAGAGGCCCGCGCAGCAGTTCGCCAATGACGGCTGCTTCGTCGAGTTCCCGCTGCCGAGGCCGCGGACTCGGCTTTGGCGCATCCAGCACGACGCGATCGCGCTTGGGCAAGGGTCTGGCGCCGTCAACGGCGGCGAGAAATATGGCCAGATCCTCCATTGCCAGATCCTCCGCGCTGTGGTGATCTCGCTGACTCATCGCCGGCGTTGCTCCTCATGCCTGTGGCGGGTAGCTGCCGTCCACCTTGTCTGCAAACCACCAGGATCTCAACCGGCGAGGCCGAGACTATCAAGGTAGCGCTCGGCGTCGAGCGCCGCCATGCAACCGCTGCCCGCAGATGTGCAGGCCTGCCGGTAAACATGATCCTGTACGTCGCCGGCAGCGAATACGCCGGCAATCGAGGTTGCCGTCGCGTTTCCCCGATGCCCGCAATGGGTTAGCAGGTAGCCGCCTTCCATGGCGAGCTGGCCAACGAACAAATCGGTGTTCGGTTTGTGGCCGATGGCGATGAAAACCCCCATCAGTGGCACGACTTCTGCGTCATTGCTCAGCTTGTCCCGGATACGGATGCCAGTGACGCCGGACTGGTCGCCGAGTACCTCGTCGAGAGTGCAGTTCCAACGGATCGTCACCTTGCCAGCTTTTTCCTTGGCAAAGAGCTTGTCCTGCAGAATTTTTTCGCTGCGCAGCTTGTCACGCCGATGCACCAGGGTGACATGACTGGCGATGTTTGCCAGGTAAAGCGCCTCCTCGACCGCCGTGTTACCACCGCCGATGACGGCGACCGGCTGGTCGCGATAGAAGAAACCGTCGCAGGTCGCGCAGGCGGAAACGCCGCGCCCGGCATACGCTTCCTCGGACGGCAAGCCAAGGTACTGGGCTGACGCACCGGTGGCGATAATCAGCGCGTCACAGGTATAGGTGGCTGTATCTCCGATCAGCGTGAACGGCTTTTCGGTCAGCCGCGCGGTGTGGATGTGGTCGAAAACGATCTCGGTCTCAAAGCGGCGCGCATGCTCTTCGAAGCGCTGCATCAACTCGGGTCCCTGAACGCCGTGCGCATCGGCGGGCCAGTTGTCGACGTCGGTGGTCGTCATCAGTTGGCCTCCCTGGGCCATGCCGGTGATCAGCACCGGTTTGAGATTGGCGCGGGCAGCATAAACGGCTGCGGTGTAGCCGGCCGGACCGGATCCAAGGATCAGCAGACGGCAGTGGCGGGTGCCTGGGGTCATCTTGATTTGCTCTGGTGATTGGTGACAAAAAAATTATAACCGGCAATACTGGCCATCCTGGCGCCAAGTTTGTCCGCGGTTTGCTTCGAAAACCTGCAATTTGACTTATAATCGCCGCGCAAGCCCTTGATAGAAATCACTTCACTTGATGAAAGAATGGCCCATGAACACTCAGGTCGAGCAGCCCCGAAGAGGACCCAGCCTGATTTTGCTCCATAGCATTCCGATATTCGCCGGCGTGCCCGATCCACAACTCGAGCAGATCGCCAAGGTCGCCTTCCATCGTCGGGTGCCACGCCAGACGACAATCGTACGCGCTGGTGACAGCACCGACTCCCTCTACGTGCTGATCAGCGGCAGCGCCAAAGTGCTCAACAGCGATGAGGAAGGAAGAGAGGTCATCCTGACCCTGCTCGGCCCCGGAGAGTTCTTCGGTGAGATGGGGCTGATCGATGGCAGTCCACGTTCCGCCGATGTGGTGGCGACAGAGACCTGCGAATTGCTGGTGATCACCAAGGCCGACTTCAAGCGCTGCCTCGCCGAGAACTTCGACCTCTGCCTCAATATCATGAAGAGTCTGGTTCAACGCCTGCGCGAGGCCGATCGCAACATCGAGAGCCTGGCGTTGATGGACGTCTACGGGCGGGTCGCCAAGCTGCTGCTCGATTTCTCGGAAGAAGAGCGCGGCCAGCGCGTGATCCGGCGACGAGTGACCAAGCAGGACATCGCCAAGATGATCGGCGCTTCCCGCGAAATGGTCAGTCGAGTGATGAAGGATCTGGAGAACCGCGGCTACTTCCGGGTCGAGGAAGGCCGCATAGTCATTCTTGAAAAGCGCGTACCTGCGGCTCCTGCTCCTGCTCCGCGGCCCTGAAGCGACTTTGTCCGGGTCCAACTGATGGCTTTGCTGAACAAACTGGGCAGCAGGATTGCCTACCCGTCCAAAGCGCCGAGTCCGCTGCCCGAGAAGATCGCGGCGCTGCTGCAGGAATCGCGCTGGCTGTTACTGATCGTCGTCGCCAGCTTTCTCTCGCTCTCCCTCTGGGGCTACCATCGAGCTGACCCCGGCTGGTCACATGCCGTACAGACGACGACGCTGCACAACCCGGCCGGTCGAAGCGGTGCCTGGCTGGCCGACCTCATGCTCTACGTTTTCGGTCTTTCCGCGTGGTGGTGGATCATTCTCCTGCTGATGTTCGTCTGGTGGGGTTATCGGCGTCTCGACGGCCAGCGACCGGTCGACCGGCGCCCGCTGTATATTGCCCTGGCCGGCTTTCTCGTCCTGGTCGTCGCCAGCAGCGGACTTGAATTCCTGCGTTTCTATACGCTCAAGGCGACGCTGCCAGTCGGTCCTGGTGGCGTGATGGGCATTGAGATTGGCGGCTTCGCCGTCCGCTATCTGGGTTATACGGGCGCAACGCTCGCTCTGTTCGCCATGCTGATGGTTGGCTGGAGCATCTTCTCCGGCATGTCGTGGATTACTGCCGCCGAACGCGTCGGGGCGTTGTTTGAAGGGGGAGTTCTGGCCGTTCGCAAGCTGTTCGAACGTTGGCAGGACCGACGCATCGGCCGCGAAGTTGCCCGTGAGCGCGAGGCAGTGGTCGAGGTCGAGAAGAAACGCAGCGAGCCTCACGCGCCGACCCTGATCGAAAAGCCACCAACGGTCGCCCCGCCCCCGCCGACGGCAGGCAAGCACAGCGAGACCCTCGAGCCAACGCTGGTCGACCAGCCCGAACCGATCGCCCCCCCCCCACTCCCGGCAAAAGTCGAGAAGCGCATTGACCGCGAGCGGCAGGCCCCACTGTTCCCGGAAGCCGTCGCGGGGGGCATGTTGCCACCGCTGCATCTGCTTGAACCGGCGCCACTGCAGAGTGACCGCGTCCGCCCGGAGACACTGGAATATACCTCGCGCCTGATCGAGCGCAAACTTGCCGACTTCGGCGTCCAGGTGGCCGTGACGGCTGCCTACCCTGGCCCGGTGATTACACGCTATGAGATCGAGCCGGCTGTCGGGGTAAAAGGCGCCCAGATCCTCAACCTGGCCAAGGACCTGGCGCGTTCGCTGTCACTGGTATCGGTGCGCGTGGTCGAGACGGTACCCGGCAAGTCGTCGATGGCGCTTGAACTCCCGAACCCCAAGCGGCAGATGGTCCGCCTGCTGGAAATCATCTCCAGCAAGGAATACAGCGACATGAACTCGGCGCTGACGATCACGCTCGGCAAGGACATCGGTGGTCAGCCGCTGGTCGTTGATCTGGCCAAGATGCCGCATCTGCTGGTTGCCGGTACGACCGGCTCGGGCAAGTCGGTCGGTATCAATGCGATGATCCTCTCCCTGCTCTACAAGGCTGAGCCGGACCAGGTACGGCTGATTCTGGTCGATCCCAAGATGCTCGAACTGTCAATCTACGAGGGTATCCCGCATCTGCTGGCGCCGGTCGTGGTCGATATGAAGCATGCGGCGAACGCACTCAACTGGTGCGTTGGCGAAATGGAAAAGCGCTACAAACTGATGTCGGCAATGGGCGTACGCAATCTGGCCGGCCTCAATCATCGCATCCGCGATGCCGCAAAGAGTGGCGAGAAAATTCCCAACCCGGTGTCGCTCACTCCGGACACCCCTGAACCCTTGTCGATTCTGCCTTACATCGTGGTGGTCATCGACGAACTCGCTGACCTGATGATGGTGTCCGGCAAGACCGTCGAGCAACTGATTGCCCGCCTGGCCCAGAAGGCGCGCGCCTCGGGAATCCACCTGATCCTCGCGACGCAGCGACCGTCGGTCGATGTCATTACCGGACTGATCAAGGCCAATATCCCGACGCGCATCTCCTTCCAGGTGTCGTCGAAGATCGACTCGCGAACCATTCTCGACCAAATGGGTGCAGAAGCCCTGCTGGGTCAGGGCGACATGCTTTACCTGGCACCAGGCACCGGCTATCCGACACGCGTCCATGGCGCTTTTGTCGCCGACGAGGAAGTGCATCGGGTGGTCGATTATCTGAAGAAGGCGGGCGCTCCGGACTACGTTGACGGCGTCCTCACGGGTTCCGCTGGCGATGACGACGGAGAAGCCGGCAGCGGTGGTGAGAATGGCGGCCTCGACACGGATGGCGAGGCCGATCCGGTCTATGATCAGGCAGTCGAAGTGGTGCTGAAGAATCGCCGCGCTTCCATTTCCCTCGTCCAGCGCCATCTACGCATCGGTTATAACCGCTCCGCACGGCTGATCGAAGCGATGGAAAAGGCCGGCCTGGTCTCCGCCATGGACGCCCGTGGCGGTCGCGAAGTCCTTGCGCGCAGGGATGAAGAATGACCGCGCGAGCGCTCCTCGCAGCGGCCTGCCTGCTCGCAGCGCAGACGGCCAACGCCGGTGGAATCGACAAGCTGCGCCAGTTCCTGGAATCAACCCGCACCGTACGCGCTGATTTCGCGCAGACGGTGGTGGCGAGGAACGGACGCCAGGGACAAGTGTCGAGCGGTGCCATGATGTTCTCGCGACCGGGCAGGTTTCGCTGGCAGATCGACAGGCCGTATACTCAACTACTGGTTGGCGACGGAGAACGAGTCTGGATCCATGACCCGGACTTGCGCCAGGTCACGGTCAGGAAGGCGGGTGCCGCCCTCGGCGGAACGCCGGCTGCCCTGCTTGCGGGTGACAGCGCGATCGACAAGAGCTTTACCCTGAGCGAAGCTGGCGAGCGGGACGGGCTGGAGTGGATAGAGGCGATTCCGAAGGCGCCGGACAGCGGATTCGAGAAGGTCCGCCTCGGCTTTGCCGGAAGTGAGCTCCGGGCGATGGAGTTGTTCGACAGCCTTGGCCAGACGACCTCGCTGGTCTTTTCACATCTTGAGCGCAACCCGCGCCTGGCGCCTTCCTTGTTTCGCTTTACCCCACCAGCCAACACGGACGTAATTGGCGACTGAGATGGGAGAGTCTCCGCACTGGTAAGATGCAGCCCTGGCTCTGCAGCCGTTTGATTGCACGCGCATCGAAGCCCATGAGCGCTCCTCACTGTCGTGTTTCTTGCGGTAACCGGAGCGTTGGTCGACGTTCTTCCGCATAAACCATAGAAACCTGCGCTGCGAAGCCAGGTGTCGTCGTGCGTGGATGGGCTTCGTTGATCATCTCCAGCCTAATGATGTCGACCCGTTTTTTCAAGAACTCAATGTCTTAACATAACAATGCAGAAGAATCAGGGCGCCACGGCAGGCTCGCCAACGCTGCACACGCCAATGATGCAGCAGTACCTGCGCATCAAGGCCGAGCATCCGGGCATCCTGTTGTTCTACCGAATGGGCGACTTCTACGAGTTGTTCTTCGACGATGCGGAAAAGGCCGCCCGCCTGCTCGACATCACCTTGACCACACGCGGCCAGTCGGCCGGGCAGCCGATCCGGATGGCTGGCGTACCCTACCATGCCGTCGAGCAGTATCTGGCGAAGTTGGTCCGGCTCGGTGAGTCGGTGGTGATCTGCGAGCAAATCGGTGATCCGGCGACCAGCAAGGGCCCCGTCGAACGTGCCGTGGCGCGCATCGTCACCCCTGGCACCTTGACCGACGCGGCGCTGCTCGACGAAAAGCGCAACACCCTCCTGCTCGCCATTCATCTCACCCGACCCCTCGCCGGTCTGGCCTGGATCAATCTGGCGAGTGGCGACTTCCGCGTCTGCGAAGTCGTGCCAGCAAGGCTGGCGGCGACCCTCGAACGTATCCGTCCGGCCGAAATCATCGTTGCCGAGAGCCTGGCGCTGAGCTTCACCCCGGAAGTGGCGCTGACGCGCCAGCCGGACTGGCATTTCGACGTCGAGGCCGCCAGCCGCGAACTGCGTGCGCACTTCGGCACCACCTCGCTGGCCGGCTTCGGCGCCGACGGTCTGCGGCCGGCCATCGCCGCGGCCGGCGCCCTGCTGCGTTACGCCAAAGCGACGCAGACGCGCGCCCTGCCCCACCTGCGGGCGCTGATTGTCGAACGCGACGCAACCTTTCTCGGACTTGACGCAGCGACGCGGCGCAACCTCGAACTCACCGAAACCCTGCGCGGCCAGCCGGCACCGACGGTCTGCAGCCTGCTCGACAACTGCATCACCGCGATGGGCTCGCGGCTCCTGCGCCACGCCCTGCACCATCCCTTGCGCGACCCTGCCATCCCTGCCGCCCGCCACGCGGCGATTGCCATGCTGCTCGACGATGGCGGCCACACGCTGCGAGCGCTGCGGCAGGCGCTGCGCGGTTTTGCCGACGTCGAACGTATCGCCGGCCGCATCGCGCTCTACAGCGCGCGTCCGAGAGATCTGTCAAGCCTGCGCGACAGCCTGCAGCGCCTCGCCGAGCTGCGCGCACCGCTGGCGGCGACGGCCGCGCCGCTGCTCGCCGAACTGCATGCGCAGCTGGCAACCCCAGCGGCGGCCTTCGACCTGCTGTGCCGCGCCATTCTGCCCGAGCCGGCCGCCCTGATCCGCGACGGCGGCGTCATCGCCGACGGCTTCGACGCCGATCTCGACGAACTGCGCGCACTCAACGACAACTGTGGCGCCTTCCTGGTCGAACTCGAAGCGCGTGAACGCGAACGTACGGGAATCGCCAACCTCAAGGTCGAGTACAACCGAGTGCACGGCTTCTACATCGAAGTGAGCAACGCCAACGCCACCAAGGTCCCCGAGGATTATCGTCGCCGGCAGACGCTGAAGAGCGCCGAGCGCTACCTGACGCCGGAGCTCAAGGCCTTCGAGGACAAGGCCCTGTCCGCACAGGACCGCGCCCTGGGACGCGAAAAGCTGCTCTACGAGGGTGTTCTCGGGGCCTTGCAGGCCGACCTGCCGCAGCTGCAGCAGGTCGCCCAGGCGGTGGCCTGCCTCGATCTGCTCGCCGGCTTCGCCGATACGGCGCAACTCCGTAACTATTGCCGACCGCAGTTCTCGCCCGAACCGGGACTGCTGATCGAGGGGGGTCGGCATCCCGTCGTCGAAGGCCAGCTCGCTGACGGCGAAACCTTCATCGCCAACGATACCCGCCTGGCTGACGAGCGGCGCCTGCTGCTGATCACCGGCCCGAACATGGGCGGCAAATCCACCTACATGCGACAGACGGCGCTGATCGCCCTGCTCGCCCATGTCGGCAGCTACGTACCGGCAACTCGCGCCGTTCTCGGCCCGCTCGACCAGATCTTCACCCGCATCGGCGCCGCCGACGATCTTGCCGGTGGCCGTTCGACCTTCATGGTCGAGATGACCGAATCCGCCGCCATCCTGCATCACGCCACCGATCGCAGCCTGGTGCTGATGGACGAGGTCGGGCGAGGCACCTCGACCTTCGATGGCATGGCTCTGGCTTTCGCCATCTGTCGCCACCTGCTCGAAAGGAACCGCTGCCTGACGCTGTTTGCCACCCACTACTTCGAACTGACGCTGCTCGCCAACGAGTACGCGGACCTGGCCAATGTCCACCTGGACGCCATCGAACATGGCGAGCGCATCGTCTTCCTGCACGCCGTCGAGGAAGGCCCGGCCAACCAGAGTTACGGCATTCAGGTCGCTGCGCTGGCCGGGATTCCCTCGTCGGTGCTGAAGGCGGCCCGGCGACAGTTGCGCGAGTTTGAACAGCGGGCGTCGATCAACCCCCTGCAGCCGGATCTTTTTGCCAGCGCCCTATCCAGCGCCGCTGAAGCCCGGGAACCAGCGGCGTCGCCGGCGATCGACCGGCTGCGGGCCATCGATCCTGATCGACTGACACCGCGGGAGGCGCTCGACGCGCTCTACGAGCTGAAATCGCTCCTGCCATGAACAGCGCAGCGAGGTCCACCGCCATCAAGCTGCTTGCCGCCGGCTTTGGCCTGCTGCTCGCCTGGGCGGCAGAGGCTGAGACCTGGCGCTTCGCCGTCATCGGTGACACCCCGTACAGCGATTACGAACGACGCGAACTGCCGCGGATGCTGAATGACATCGCTGCCGAACATCCCAGCCTGATCGTCCACGCCGGTGATTTCAAGAGCAGCCAGCAGGTTTGCCGCGACGAGGTCTTCCGCGATCGCCAGGCGCTTTTTGCCGACTCGACCGTGCCCCTGGTCTATGTCCCGGGTGACAACGAATGGACCGACTGCCGACACCCGGCTGCGGGCCATTTCGATCCGCTCGAGCGGCTGCAGAAGCTGCGCGAGCTGTTTTTCGCCGAGCCGCGCTCGCTGGGAAGAAAAGGGCTCGCCGTCGAACAGCAGGCTGGCGGCTACCCTGAGCACCTGCGCTGGCGTTTGGGCCCGGTGATCTTCGTGTCGCTCAACGTCCCGGGGCCAGACAATAACTTCGGCATCGGGCGCACGCCAGGCGACGAGTATCTGGCCCGCAGCCCGGCGGTGATCGATTGGCTGCGGCAAGGTTTTGCCGCAGCGCACCGTGCGCGGTCAGCGGGCATCGTCATTGTCATGCAGGGCAACCCCGGCTTCAAACACCACGCCGCCGGCCTGACGCACGCCGGTTACCGCGACCTGCTGGAAACGCTGAGCAGCGAGACCCTCGCCTTCGCCGGTCAGGTCCTGCTCATCCACGGCGATACGCACTGGCAGCGCATCGACCAGCCGTTGCGCGATCCGACGACGCGCCTGCCGATCCGCAACTTCACTCGTCTGGAGACCTTTGGCTATCCGCTCATGGGCTGGGTGAAAGTCATCGTCGATAGCGAGCATCCGCAGCTTTTCCGCTTCGAAGTTCACCCCTACAGGCGGCGCTGATTGCCAGCCACGAACGAGGCTGTCGACATCAGCAAAGCTAAGTTCTAGACTTGATTCGAATGACCGCCTGAGGAGGAATGCACCATGAAGCAGATCAGCTTGCCACGCAACGTACTGGCTGTCGTCCTCTTCGTTCTCGCGCCACTGGTGGCGATAGCTGGCGACATCGTCGTCGGCCAGGTCGCCGCATTGAGCGGTCCGCTGTCGCCAACGGGAACGCACATGCGGGCAGGCGTGAAATTGTGCTTCGACGCGGTCAATGCCGAGGGGGGAATTCACGGCGCCAGGATTCGACTGGTCACCCGGGATGACGGCTACAAGACCGAGGAGACGGTTCGTCTGGCGCGCGACATGCTCAGGGAATCGCAGCCCCTGGCGTTCATCGGTTTCGTTGGCACCGGCAATGTCGAGGCGATGCTCGAGCGGAAGGTCCTGAGTGAAGCCGGCATTCCGCTGATCGCCATACGATCCGGTGCAGAATCGCTGGTGCGAAGGAACGATCCGTTCCTCTTCCTCACCCGCGCCAGCTACGCTGAGGAAATCGAGAAAATCACCGACCAGTACGCCACCACCGGCTACACTCGCTTTGCTGTCCTTTATCAGGACGACGCCTTTGGCCAGGGGCGCTGCTCAGTGCCGAACAGGCGATCAGGAAATCCGGCGGATCACTGGAAGCCAAGGGATCCTACGAGAAGAACACCACCAACGTCGCCGCCGCCGTCAAGACCATTGCTGCCGCCAAACCGCAGGCGGTGATCCTGATTGCCAATACCGCAGCCAGCGCCGAGTTCCTCAAACAGTCACGTGAAGCGGGAAACTTTGCCCAGTACGTCGCGCTTTCGGTCACCGATGCGGCGCAGGTGGTGCAGCGGATCGGCGCCGACAGGGCAGAGGGGCTGGCGCTGACGCAGGTCGTTCCCGACCCGGGCAGTCATACCGTTGCCCTGATCCGGGAGATACAGACCCACTTTGCCCGGTTCAAGCCCAAGGACGTGACCCTCAACCACACCTTCGTTGAAGGTTACCTGGGGGCAAAGGTGCTCGCTGAAGCGCTGCGCCGTGCCGGCCCCAACCCGACGCGCAAGAAGCTGCGCGATACGATCGAAGCGATCAGGGACTATGACGCCGGTGGCGTGTTCATCAGCTTTTCGCCCAAGCGACATGCTGGCTCACGCTTCGTGGACATTACCATCCTCAATCGCGCCGGCAAGCTGCTGCGCTAGCTGTCGCCGCCGGAAGCTGTGGGGTCGCAACGCAAATCACCAGCGTGCCGGGCAGCGGTACTCTTCCGGGCCAGTCAGGGCACGAGTGCCCGCCACACTTCCAGCAGTAGACGGACGGCACCGCTGATGAGCAAGGCCACTGCGACCGACAAGCCGATCGAGAACCACGCCTGGCGCGCGCCGATGGTCCTGAGCATCACCGCAAACGTCGACACACACGGAATGTAGAAGGTGATGAAGACCAGGAAAGTGGCGATCTGCACCCAGTCGAGGAGAGGCACGATTTCCATTGTCCCCAGCGCCTGATAGACCATCAGCAAGGACAGTTCCTTGCGCAGGACACCAAACAGGATCGGCACGCCGAGCAACACCGGCAGGCCGAGCCACCAGTGGGTGATCGGTGACAGCAGGAGGTTGATCGTCCGGTCCGCGCCGAAGTGGTTGAGCAGCGCCAGCAGCACACTTCCCCCCACCAGCAGGGGCGTCACGATGGTCACGATGTCGCGGGTCCGTTCCCAGGTTTTCGCCAGCAGCCCTCGCCAGCATGGCAGCGCATACGGCGGGATCTCCTGGATCAGACCGACCGCCAGGTCGGCATACCGCCTGGCCAGCAGCCCACCCAGAACGGTCAGCACGACAAAGGTCAGGGCAAATATCGCAAAGACACCCAGAGCGCCGAGATACTTGCCGCCCATCGCCAGAATGATTGCCGAGCGGGCCGAACAGGGAACGAAGGCGAGCAGCAGGGTGGCAACGATGCGATCCTTGCCGCCACTGGTTGCCGCCACCATCGAGATCGCCGGTACGTTGCAGCCCAGCCCGACGAGAAAGGGGGCGGCTACGCCGCCGTGCAAACCGATGTGGTGAAAGCCCCGGTCGACGACAAAGGCTACCCGGTGCATGATTCCGGATTCCTCCAGCGCGACCAGCAGGAGCACCAGCGGCAGCATGTAGGGAATGACGATACCGATCAGACCGATCAGACCGTCGAGCACTGCCCGTCCGACCACACCGGCGGTAGACGCCGGCTGCCACAGCTGCGCCCACTCGACCAACGGTGCCGCTGTCCACCCGTCGAGCATCGTGCTGACCTTGAACACCATCAGCAATACCAGTGCGAACACGGCCAGGCTGCCGATCAGACCCCAGCGGGGATGCAGGAACACACCGTCGAGAAGACGCTGCCAGCGCCCGGCATCAGCCGAGCCACCGAAGCGGGTCACGTTCTCGAAGAGCAGTGCCGCCCGATGATGCCGGTCGGCATGCAGTTCATCTGACAGCGGACGTGGCAGGTAACGCTCGGCAGCCCGGCGTGCGGCGAGTACCTCGGGCAGCAGTGGCGCAAAGTGATAACCCAGTTCCTGGAGGAAATAGTCGTTGTTTTCGGCCAACTGCATGAGCAGGAAGCGCCACGGCACTTGAAAGGCCTGCTCGACTTCCGGTCGGGCGACCAGCGCGCGCAGCGGCTTAAGGGCCGCATCAATGTACAGGCTTGGCGACTGGGTTGCCGGCACGGTCCTGTCGCGCGCTGCCACCAGGGCAGCGCCAAACAGATCCGAGACCCCCAGACCCATATGCGCCACGGTCGCCACGACCGGCACCCCGAGCCGGTCCGACAGCGCCCCGGTGTTGATGTAGAGGCCCTTGCGACGCGCTTCATCGACCCGGTTGAGGGCGATCACCAGCGGTCTGCCGAGCAGGGTCAATTCGAGCGTCAGTTCCAGGTCGCGCTGCAGCGCGTTGGCGTCGACCACCTGGATCAGCACATCGGGGGAGTGAAAGGCAACGGTTGGCTGTTCCGCTTCGTGCGCCGCCACCGGCGGCCAGCGGTCACCCCAGAGAAGATACTTGACCAGGACCCGGTCTTGTGCGCTCAGCGAGTGCAGGGAATCGACCGCCGGCAGATCGACCAGCGAAATCTGCTCAAGTCCGATGTCGACCAGACATTCGCCATAGGCGTCCCCGTCGCGCAGCAGTCGCCGGTGCTGCGGCGAGGCGCTGGAGGCGGCAAGAAACAGACTGCTCTTGCCCGTACGCGCGCGACCGACCAGCGCCACGCGCGGCCGCCGCTCTCCGCGCAACAGCCTTGGCGGTACGGCGATGGTCGAGATTGCAGCGCTCATTTCAGGCCCGGCCTCCCCAGCTTGCAAACCAACGGATCAGGCCATGGCGGCAGCGCTCACGGACTTTCTCCCGGCGACCGGGACGGCTGCTGGCGCCGCACAGGCAAGCCGCTGCGAGCGCTAACCGCAACCCCTGCGGCAGACGTCTTCAGAGGCGGTCAATCGTCGTCGTCACAGTTGTCGTCGTGCGTATGCCCATGGCTGATTTCTTCAGCCGTGGCCGGGCGAACGTCGGTTACGGTGCAGGTAAACACCAGGGCCATGCCGGCCAGAGGATGGTTGCCATCGAGCACCACCTTGTCGTCAGCGATTTCGGTCACCCGATAAATCAGCACGTCTTCGTCATCCTCGTCGTCAGCGCCCTCGGGCACCCCTTCAAACTGCATGCCAACGTGCAACTCCAAGGGAAACTGGCTACGAGGTTCCAGCTGGACAAGGTCGGCATCGTACTCACCGAAGGCGTCGTCGGGCTGCATTTTGACCACCGCCGACTCGCCAATCCGCTTCCCGTGCATGGCTTCTTCGATCATCGGAAAAATGTCGTCGTAGCCCCCGTGCAGATAGACCAGTGGCTCCTGGCCGGCATCCACCAGTTCGCCATCCGTATCGGTGACGCTGTAGTCAAGGGTGACAACCGTATTCTTGGCAACTTGCATGTTCATGAATTGAGTTCCTTCACCGCGCGCAGCATCGCCAGCGCGTGGCCTTTGGCGTTAACTCCGTAAAGCGCGAGACGGAGAATGCCTTGTTTGTCGATGACAAAAGTCGAGCGCACGATGCCGTACTTCGTGACACCATTCACTTCTCTCGCCTGCCACACACCGTATTGTTCGCACGCCGAGCCTTCGGCATCGGAAAGAAGACATACCGAAATACCGTGCTTATCCCGAAACTCTGCGTGTTTGATGCAGTCGTCGCGGCTGATGCCGATGATCAGGCAGTCCAGCCGCGCGAATTCGTCCTCATGGTCGGAGAAATCGGTTGCCTGCAAGGTACAGCACGGCGCGTCATCTCTCGGATAGAAAAAGAGAATGACATGCTTCCTCCCCTTGAACCGGGCGATGTCGATGAGTTCCATATCCGCATCGGGGAGGACGAACATCGGCGCTGCCTGTCCTGCTTTCAGCATGGTTCCCCCTCAAAAACCCTTCCCGCTCGCACGCAGCGAGCGGGTGAAGCGGATTCTAACCAAGCTTAAGGCGTCTGACTACCAAAAAGCGAGACCCGGATCCCGTTACAATCGGTCCTTTGCAGGGCCATCGCTCACCCCGGCAACTGCCCGGCACACGAGGGCCTGCAGAATACTCGCCATTCCCGACCATGACAGACCCGGAGATACCATGACCTCTTTTCGACCTCTACTGAAGGCAATCCCCCTGCTTGCCTTGCTATGCGCCACGCCGGCGACGGCCGCCACAGCCGGTCATGTCACGACCATCGACCTGGCAGCGGAAGCAAGCCGGCCGGCAGCCAACGACCTGGCTCGCGCAACGGTGTTTGCCGAAGCCTCCGGCGCCGCGCCAGGCGACTTGGCCCGGCGAGTAAACAGCCTGATTGCTGACGGCCTGAAGACGGCTCGAGGTTACAGCAGCATCAAGACACAGAGCGGTGGTACGCACACCTATCCGGTCTACGGCAAGGGTAACAGGATCGAAGGCTGGCGAATGCGCTCGGAACTGACCCTCGAGTCTGCCGACAGCGCAGCCCTCTCCGAGTTGTTGGGCAAGCTTCAGGGGTCGTTGGGCGTCGCCAACCTGGCCATGCTGCCAGCACCGGAAACACGAAAGAAGGCCGAGAACGAGGCCATGATCGATGCCCTTGGCGCCTTCAAGGCACGCGCCAAGGTGATCGCTGATGCGTTCGGCAAGCCTTATCGGATCAGTCACCTGACGATCAGCAGCAGCGGCCGACCGCCACCGATGCCCATCATGCGCGCCGCAGCGCTGGCCTCGGCCGACGCCGCGCCGATGCCCGTCGAGCCCGGCGACACGCTGATCAGCGCCACCGTCTCGGGCAAGATTGAACTGCCGGAGTAGGGGCCATGCCTGCCACGGCGGTCAGGGCTTGGCGGGTCTGGCCGGTACGCGCGCGCCGTTCGCTGAACTCCCGGCCAACGGTGCCGCGGGCTTGTCACCCGCCGGCCTGTCGGGAATCTGCACAAAAACCTCGTCCTGCTTGACCATGCCGAGTTCGAAACGGGCGCGCTCCTCGATCGCATCGTACCCCTGCTTGAGATCACGCACTTCGGCATCGAAGCCCGCGTTACGCATCTCGAGCTGCTGGTTGGTTTGCTTCTGTTGCTGCAACTGCCGATCGACATCCCAGACCCGCAGCCAGCCGCCCTTGCCCAGCCACAGCGGATGCTGCAGCAGGACAATCACCACCAGCAGGACAACAGCCAGCCAGCGCATCGGAGCGGCGGTCAACAACCCGCCAATCAGGAAAGATTGTAGAAGGCGTCACGGCCCGGATAGCCGGCCGTGTCACCGAGATCCTCCTCGATCCGCAGCAACTGGTTGTACTTGGCGATGCGATCGGAACGCGACAGCGAACCGGTCTTGATCTGCAGCGCGTTCATGCCGACGGCGATGTCGGCAATGGTGCTGTCCTCGGTCTCGCCGGAACGGTGCGAAATGACCGCGGTGTACGCCGCGCGCTTGGCCATTTCGATCGCCGCGAAGGTCTCCGAGAGCGTACCGATCTGATTGATCTTGATCAGGATCGAGTTGGCGATGCCCTGTTTGATGCCTTCCTTGAAAATCCGGGTGTTGGTCACGAAGACGTCGTCGCCAACGATCTGCACCCCTTTGCCGAGGCGTCCGGTGAGCACCTTCCAGCCATCCCAGTCACCCTCGGCCATGCCGTCCTCGATCGAAACGATCGGGAAGCGATCGGCCAGATTGGCCAGGTAATCCACCAGTTCGTGCGAGCTCAACTGCAGGCTCTCGCCGGCCAGATGGTATCTGCCATCCCGGTACAGTTCGGAAGCCGCGCAATCAAGTCCAATCAGCACGTCGTCGCCAGGACCGTAGCCGGCGTTCTCGATCGCTTGCAGGATCAGCTGCAGAGCCTCGGCATGACTGCCAAGGTTGGGCGCAAAACCGCCCTCATCGCCAACTGCGGTGGAGAAGCCCTTCTTGTGCAGCAGCTTCTTCAACGCGTGAAATACCTCGGCGCCGCAACGCAGCGCTTCGCGGAACGAGTTCTGACTCACCGGCAGGATCATGAACTCCTGAAAATCGAGGCTGTTGTTGGCGTGTTCGCCACCGTTGATGATGTTCATCATCGGCACCGGCATCTGCATCGGCCCGGAACCACCAAAATAGCGGTACAGCGGCAGACCGGATTCCTCGGCTGCCGCCTTGGCTACCGCCATGGAAACCGCGAGCATGGCATTGGCACCAAGACGCGCCTTGTTGTCCGTACCGTCGAGATGAATCAGCGTCTGATCGATGAACGCCTGTTCCTGCGCATCGAGGCCAATGATCGCCTCGGAAATCTCGGTGTTGACATTCTCGACGGCCTGCAGCACACCTTTGCCGAGATAGCGCGCGGCGTCGCCATCACGCAACTCGATGGCTTCACGCGAGCCGGTCGACGCACCGGAAGGCACAGCAGCACGACCCATGACCCCGGACTCGAGCAGAACGTCACATTCGACGGTAGGGTTGCCGCGCGAGTCGAGAACCTCGCGGGCGACAACATCAACGACAGAGCTCATGGTCTTTCCTTTTCTCAAAATGTTAGAGTGGCAAACCCTCAACGACCAGCACGTTCATTTCTGCCGCACCCCGGCGCGCCGCTCTGGTCGCCTGGTATTCGGGCGAATCATAGAATCTCTTCGCCTGTTCGGAACGATACCCCCCCGGCTCGCCCCCCGCCCCCCCCCCCCCCCCCCCCCCCCCCCCCCCCCCCCCCCCCCCCCGCCCCGCGCGGTAGGCGGCCATCAGCCGAGTTCCTCCAGGCCGGCCGCCTTGACGGCGCGATCGAGCGCCACCAGCGTGGTGAGCAAGCTCTGCATCCGATGCAGGGGCCAACTGTTCGGCCCATCGGACAGCGCCATCTCCGGGCGCGGATGCGTTTCCATGAAAAGCCCGGAAATCCCTGCAGCCACGGCCGCTCTCGCCAGCACCGGCACGAACTCGCGCTGGCCGCCGGAAACGGTGCCCTGCCCACCTGGCAACTGCACCGAATGGGTCGCATCGAAAACCACCGGGCAGGCGCTCTCGCGCATGATTGCCAGACTGCGCATGTCCGACACGAGGTTATTGTAGCCAAACGAAACGCCACGCTCGCAGACCATGAGCGTATCGGCGCCAGCAGCAGCATCCCTGGCCTTGGCAACGACGTTGCGCATGTCGCCCGGCGCGAGAAACTGCCCCTTCTTGATATTCACCGGCTTGCCGGCAGCCGCAACGGCCTGGATGAAGTCGGTCTGGCGGCAAAGAAAGGCAGGTGTCTGCAGCACATCAACCACGGCGGCGACGGCCGCAATGTCCTGCTCGCGATGGACATCGGTCAGCACCGGCACGCCGATCTGGCGACGCACCTCCGCGAGAATCTGCAGGCCGCCATCGATGCCCGGCCCGCGCGGCGACCGCCCCGAGCTGCGGTTGGCCTTGTCGTAGGAGGCCTTGAAGATGTAGGGCAGACCCAGACCGGCACAGATTTCCTTCATCTGCCCGGCGACCTCGACGCACAGGTCGAGCGACTCCGCCGTGCAGGGACCAGCGATCAGGAACAGCGGCTGGTCGATTCCGGCGTTGAAGTCACAGAGCTTCATGCCTTCGACCGATACGCCGCAGCCGCCTCGACAAAAGAGGTAAACAACGGGTGACCCTTGCGTGGAGAAGAAGTGAACTCGGGATGAAACTGGCAACCGAGAAACCACGGGTGCGCGTTGGATCCATCTTTCGGCAGTTCGATGATTTCGCAGAGATCGGTCACCGGCGCACGCCCGGAAACCACCAGGCCTTTCGCTTGCAGCTCGCCGAGCAGCGTACTGTTGACCTCGTAGCGGTGGCGATGCCGTTCGACGATCTCTGCCTGCCCGTAAATCTCCCGGGCCATCGTCCCTTCGCCAAGCTGGCACAGCTGACCGCCGAGGCGCATCGTGCCGCCCAGGTCGGAGTTTTCGTCGCGTTTCTCGATCCGTCCTGAAGCGTCCTGCCATTCGGTGATCAGACCCACCACGGGGTAGGGGGAAGCCGGGTCGAACTCGGTGCTGTGCGCGCCGTACATGCCAGCGACGTGACGGGCGAACTCGACGACGGCCAGTTGCATTCCGAGACAGATGCCGAGGAAGGGAATCCCGTTCTCGCGGGCGTGGCGAATCGCCGCAATCTTGCCCTCGGTGCCGCGGCGTCCGAAACCGCCAGGAACCAGAATGGCGTCCATACCCTGCAAGGCAGCGCAACCGCTACGCTCGATTTCCTCTGAATCGAGGTAGCTCACCCTGACCTTGCTGCGGGTGGCAACGCCGGCATGGACCAGTGCTTCGGTCAGCGACTTGTAGGATTCGGTCAGGTCGACATACTTGCCGACAAAGGCGACGTTGAGCAGCCGTTCAGGGTGCTCAAGGGCATACACGATCCTCTTCCACACCGTCAGGTCAGCGGCCCTGGCCAGGATACCGAGCTTGTGGCAGACGATCTCGTCGAGCATCTGGTCGTGCAGCATGGCCGGAATCTTGTAGATCGAATCCGCATCGCGCGCCTCGATCACGGCCTCGCGCTGCACGTTGCAGAACAGGGCCATCTTCCGCTTGTCGTCCTCCGGGATCGGTCGATCGGTACGACAGAGGAGAATATCCGGCTGGATGCCGATCTCGCGCAACTCCTTGACCGAGTGCTGCGTCGGCTTGGTCTTGAGCTCGCCGGCAGTCGAAATGTAAGGAACCAGCGTCAGATGCATGAAGCAGGCGTTGTTGCGGCCTTCCTGCAGGCCCATCTGGCGGATTGCTTCCAGGAACGGAAGCGACTCGATGTCACCGACCGTGCCGCCGACCTCGATGATCGCCAGGTCGGCCCCTTCGGCGCCGCGCCGGATGTGCGCCTTGATCTCGTCGGTAATGTGCGGAATCACCTGCACCGTCTTGCCGAGATACTCACCACGCCGCTCCTTCTTGATCACCGAGTCGTAGATCTGGCCCGTCGTGAAATTGTTGCGCCGCTCCATGCGCGCATTGGTGAAGCGCTCGTAGTGCCCAAGGTCGAGGTCGGTCTCGGCGCCGTCCTCGGTCACGAAGACCTCGCCGTGCTGGAACGGACTCATCGTTCCGGGATCGACGTTGATGTACGGGTCGAGCTTGAGGTGGGTGACCTTGATGCCGCGCGACTCGAGGATTGCGCCCAGGGATGCGGCGGCGATACCCTTGCCCAGGGATGAAACCACGCCGCCAGTGACGAATACGTATTTGATCATGGAGATGACTGCAGCGGGAAATCCAGATTGTAGCTGAAAACGTCCCTGCGCTGAAAGCGGGGCGAGCGCCTCGGTGGTCCTCCCTGAACCTGCTTGCAAGAGAGAAAAGGCGACGACCGGTGATGCTAGTGGAAATCGGCAAGGCAACCGTTCGCCACGAACTGCCTTGACCTATCCTATCCTGGGGGATAGGATAGGTCCATGAGCACGCACACCTCACATCCTGAAATCGTCAAGCGCCTCAAGCGCGCCGAGGGCCACCTCAAGAGCATTCTCACCATGCTTGAGGACAGCCGTCCCTGTCTGGAGATCGCCCAGCAACTGCAGGCCGTTGAGCGCGCTGTCGCCAGCGCCAAGAAGGCGCTGGTGCACGACCACATCGATCACTGTCTCGACCACGCCGTGCGCGACGGATCGCGCAACCCCGACGAGACCATCCGCGAGTTCAAGGAACTCACCAAATACCTCTGATTGCCCGGCAAGGACCACTCATGCGCAACCGCGACCTCTCCCCCTGGATCCACACGCACGTCTTCGACGAAGGCAATCTCGCCGCCGAAAAGGGCACGCGCCTGGTGATGGTGATTACCGCCGCAACGATGATCATCGAGATTGCCGCCGGCTGGTGGTACAACTCTATGGCCCTGCTTGCCGACGGCTGGCACATGAGCTCGCATGCCGTGGCCATCGGCCTCTCGGCGCTGGCCTACGCGGCCGCAAGGCGCTACGCGGGAGACCAGCGATTTGCCTTCGGGACCTGGAAAATTGAAGTGCTCGCCGGCTTCGCCAGCGCCATCTTCCTCGTCGGGGTGGCGCTGATGATGGTGGCCGGTTCGGTCGAGCGCATCTTCTCGCCGCAGCCGATCCGTTTCAGCGAGGCGATCGTCGTCGCGGTCCTCGGACTGGCGGTGAATGTCGTCTGCGCGCTGATCCTCGGCAGCGCGCACGACCACGGTCATTCGCACGCCCACGGCCCTGGTCAGCATCACGCTGATCATGACCACGACCACGCCCCTGACCACGCACACGATGGCCACGGTGATCATGACCTCAATCTGCGCGCCGCCTATCTGCATGTCGTCGCCGACGCTGCCACCTCGCTGCTGGCCATCGTCGCCCTGCTCGGAGGCATGCTCTACGGCTGGGACTGGCTAGACCCGCTGATGGGTATCGTCGGCGCCGTTCTAGTCGCCCGCTGGGCGCTGGGACTGATCCGCGATACCGGCCGTGTGCTTCTTGACCGGGAGATGGATCACCCGGTGGTGACAGAAATTCGTCAGGCGATCGCCGAAAAGCCGGGCTGGCCGATGGCACCGGAGATCGTCGACCTGCATGTCTGGCGCGTCGGCCGCGAGAAGTTCGCGGTGATTGTCAGTCTCGTCACCGAGGACCCTATGGTCACCGCCGAGGCCGTCAGGCAGCTTCTCGGTCAGCACGAGGAACTGGTGCATGTCTCGGTCGAGATCAATCGCCCACCGGGGAATGACGATCGTTCGTCAATCGCAGAAGCAGTCCTCCACCCTGCCCGCGCCTAGCGTCCGCACGGAAACCCCGCCAGCCACGGATCAGCCGCTCGACCGGGCCCAGCGGACGATGCCTGCCGCATCCATGGCGCCGGATTGCCGGGCGACCTCTCGCCCGCCGCGGAAGATCATCAACGTCGGGATCGAGCGAATGCCAAAGCGGGCGGCGAGCGCCTGTTCGTCTTCGGTATTGACCTTGGCCAGGCGAAAATCCGGCTCGAGCTGCCGCGCAGCCTCAGCGAACGCCGGCGCCATCGCTCGACAGGGACCACACCACGGCGCCCAGAAGTCGAGCACGATCGGCACTTCAGACCGCCCGACGTGCTGCTCGAAGCTGGCTGCGGTCAACGCCACCGGAGCACCGTCAAAAAGCAGAGACTGGCAATGACCACAGCGTCCCCGCTCGGCGAGACGCGCTTCGGGCACCCGGTTGGGGCGATGGCAATGCGGGCAAACCACTATTCTCGATGCACTCATCCTGGCAACTCCAGACACCATGATCGGTATCGATTACATGGTGACATCGCTACGGGTTTCAAGCCGGGTGGCCGGCAATTCAGCTGGCGGCGAAACCGCCATCGTCCCACCACCCCTCAGGCACCGATTCTGAGGCCAGTCTTCTTGAGAATGCGAGTCGAAAAAAGCACATCATGCGCCCGGCAGTCAGAGCCAATGATCCCGGCGATTGCGGCCACCTTGGCCATCACCTCGGCGCGGGAACCGCCATGCACCATGGCAAACAGGTTGTACGGCCAGTCCGGAAGCCGGCGGGGCCGATGGTAGCAGTGGGTGACGAAAGCGAGCGCGCCGACCTGCCGGCCGAGTTCGTCGATGCACTCGTCCGGCACGTCCCAGACACTCATTCCATTGGCGGTATAGCCGATCGCGTAGTGATTGGGGACGGCGCCGATACGGCGGATGACGCCGCCCGCGAGCATGCGCGCCAGGCGGGCCATCACTTCGTCGGCTGGAATGCCGACCTGTTCGGCCACCTGGTGATACGGCCGAGGGACCAGCGGCAGGCCACCCTGGGTCGCCAGAACGAGGCGCCGGTCGACGGCGTCGAAGGTCTCGCTCATGCCCGCACCGCCAGTTTCATCTCGACAAAATACTCCTGCAGCTTCGGAAAGGGAAAAACCGGCAGGCCGCTCGCCGCTTCGATCCGGTGTAGCGCGGCGTCGATGCCGGCCTCGCTCTCGGTGGCCAGCACGAACCACATGTTGAACCCGCCGCCGCGCTCGCTTTCGCGACGGTAGTTGTGAGCGACTTCGGGCAAGGCGTTGACGATCTCGAGCACCCGCTGCCAATCTCCTTCGGGCACACGCAGCGCCGCCAGCACAAAGGCGCCACCCATCCGTTCGACCTGAAACATTGGCCCAAAGCGGGTCAGCAGCCGCGCATCGAGCATTCGCTGCAGACGTTCGAGCAATTCCGCCTCGCTCATCCCGAGCCCGGCGGCGACCTGGGCATAAGGCCGTTCGCAGATCGGAAAACCACCCTGCAGACCGTCGATGATGGCGCGGTCCAGCGCGTCAATCTGCGTTGGCTCAGACATAACGCGCGCCACCCTGCTTGAAGCGAGTCAGCGAGAAGAGGGTATCGCAAGCGTAATCGGAGATCTGCAGCTGTACCCGAAGCTCGGCGATCCTGGCCTCGACTTGGGCCCGGGCCTGGCCGTGAATCATGCAGAACAGGTTGTAGCGCCATTCCGGCAGCACGCGTGGGCGCCGGTAGCACAGCGTCACGCCGCCGGCACGCGCCAGCCGCTCGCCGACTTCGTCGACGCCGGCATCGGGAACATCGTGCACCAGCATCGCGTTGGCCGTATAGCCGAGTTCGTGGTGCCTGACGATCACCCCGAAGCGCTTGATGATGCCCTGGGCACACCAGCGTCGAATACGTTCGATGACCTCGCCCTCATCACAGCGGAGACGGCTGGCAAGCACCGAAAACGGACGGATGAACAGCGGCAGCCCCTCCTGCAGGACCATGACCAGGCGACGCCCGTCCTCGTCGAGCGGCGTCGGCGGTACGAAAGCGTGGTTGTGCTCAGTGGCGCCTCTGGTCGGCCGTTCGTCCCTGCCATCGAGCGCAAAGCCGAGGTCGATGTGGTATTCGTGCAGCAGCGGCAGCCGGAGCATCGGCCAGCCCGCTGCCTGTTCGATGGCGGCGAGGGCGGCCTGCAAACGCCCTTCCGATCCGGCCGTGACGACAAACCAGAGGTTGTAGCGGTGCTCGCGCTCGTAATTGTGGTTGACTTCGGGAAAGCGATTGACCACTTCGGCAATGGCAGCAAGCTTCGCCGGTGGCACCGCCATCGCTGCCAGCGTGCTGGCGCCGATGCGCTTGGGCGCGAAGACCGCGCCGATGCGCGCGATCTTGCCTTCGCGGCGCAGCGCCTCAAGGCCGCGCAGGACCGCACCCTCGGGGACCCCCAGGCGGGACGCCAGCTCGGCAAAGGGCGCCGGACAGAGTGGAAAGTCGCGCTGAAATTCGTTCAGCAGGCGGAAGTCGAGCGCCCCTTCCGGCATTTCCATCAAAACCCCGTCCGGTTGCCGCGGCTGGTGAAAAAGATGCCGCTCGGCGCCTGCGCCGGAAACTCGCCGACTTTCTCGAAAGTCGCCGTGTCGTAGATTACGACCCGATTGTCGTCGCGCGCGGAAAGCCAGACCGCTTCGCCGCGCGGCGTGAACTCCATGTGCAGGATGGCCTTGCCCGGCGCTAGAATCCTTATCACCTGGCCGCTCAGTGTATCGATCACCTCGACCCAGCCGTTATCCGGAAACGCGTAATTCACCCACACCTGCCGGCCATCCGGCCGCGCCATGACGAACACCGGCTGACCCTTCACCTTGATGCGCGCCACTTCCTGCCAGCTGCCGCCGGCAACGACCAGCACCTCGTGCCGACCAATCGCCGGCAGATAGGCGTTCCCCTGCGCCATCGCCCAGCCACGCAGGTGCGGCATCTTGAAGACCGGCAGCTTCTCCTCGCCCCGCCCATAGTTCTGCAGGATGCGGCGGCTGCCCTGCTCTGGCTGCCAAGTGTCGAGCAGGGCGACGCCATCCTCGCCGAAGAGCCCGGCCAGGTAGTAGCGACCGTCCGGCGTCACCAGCCCGTCGTAGGGCTGCTGCCCGGCCGGATAGCGCTGCGTTTGCGGACGTCTTGGGTCGGAGAAGTCGCTCACCCAGATCTCGCCGCCATCAAAGAGCGCATAGGCAAAGCGATTGCCCGACAAATCCGCCAGACCGACGACTTTCGAAAGGCTGCCCGGGGCGTACTCCGCCGGCACTTCCGAGAGCAGTTCAAGCGTTTCGGCATCGAAGGCCTTGATGCCGCCCGGCGTGTAGTTCTGTGCGACGACGATTCGCCCATCCTGCGAGATCGCACCGCCAATCGCATTGCCCGACTGCAGTACGCGCTTGACCACCCGCGCCTCGAGCAGGTCGACCTTGGTCAGCCCGCCGTCGCGGCCGAAGACGTAGGCGTAGCGGCCATCGCGCGAGTAGACCACGGAGGCATGCGACAGGTCACCGAGGCCGGCGATACGCGCATAGGGTTGGCGCCGACTGGTGTCCACCAGGGTCACCTGGCCGCTGGCGCGCTCGATGACCAGCCCGAGGTCACCGGTACCACGCAGCTTTGGCGAGGCACAGGCGGCGAGCAGAAGGGTCAGCAACAGGGTCAATAGTCTAGTCATCGGCGTTATTCAAACGGCGCAGTTGGCGCAAATGTGATCGGTACAGGCCCTGCCGGCGCGCCCTTGCAGTTCCAGCGCACGTGCCACCACGGCAAGTCCTGCCTATTTCCTGCTCGCTGGCGCCCTGGCCCTGCACATGCTGCCCGGCATCACCAGACTGGACTGATAGGCTGAAATGGCGACCAGTTGGTCATCGGTGTACTTCCCGATGATCCTGACCATCTCCGGGTTGGCATTGCGCCGCCGACCATCGCGGATTTCGGTCATTTGCCGCAGCAGGTACCGGTAGTGCTGCCCGGCGATCACCGGGTAGAACCTTTCTCTGACCCCCTCACCGTTGGCGCCGTGGCAATCCTTGCACTCCTTTTCGTAGAGGGCCCTGCCGGTTGTCACCTGTCTGTCGGCATCCTTGCCCTCGTACCTGCCGTGTTCCAGCGGAATACAAAGCTGCTCGATGTAAGCCGCGACGTCGGCCAGTTCCTGCGGGTCGGTCAAGGTGGCAGCGAACGGGTACATCGCCGGGTTGTCGCGCAGACCGGCGCGAATGTCCGCCATCTGCTTGAGAAGCACGGTGGTATGCTGGCCGGCCAGTTGCGGAAAGGTCCCGTCCGGGCGGCCAGCACCCGACTGCAGGTGGCAGCCAACGCATACCTCGTAGGCTTCCTCACCGCGCTTCCTGTCACCCTTCAGCTTCAGTGCCTCGAGCTTCTCTCCCGCCGGCACGTTCCACCTGTAATCCTTGCCTTCGATACCCTCAGCCCTGGGTGCCGGCGGCCCGGCGTGGGCAGCGACCGCGGCGATCATTGCCAGAGAAACCGCCAGAATGATTCTCTTCACTGCCAACTCCGTACTCCATGTGAATCAATACGAGCAATCTAGCAATGGGCTCGCTGTCTGGCGTTGATAATTGTCAAGTAGCGCCGCAGTAGACCCGGAGCGGTAATCCCTTGGCAGGTCACCCTGCCGCCTGCCGATCGCCCGCCGGCCCAGCGCCGCTGCGGCAATATGCCGCATGCCGCGGGGACATGCCCTGGCCGATAATCCGACAGCCTCTCATCGGGCGATAATGCAGGCTCCGGACAACGGCCGGCCGAGCCTCACCCCCAGACAATGACCAAGAACCTGCTCCTCGACGCCACCATTCTGCTCGGACTTGCCATCCTCGGTGTCGTCGGCTACAAGCTGGCACCGCTGCTCCATCCGAAGACCGATGTCGCGCTGCCACTGTCGAGTTGCAACCTGAGCCAGCAGGCCTGCGTGGCGACGCTGCCGGATGGGGGACAAATCGGCTTCTCGATCGAACCACGGCCGATTCCTGCGCTCAAGCCGCTGCAACTGCAGGCCAGTTTCAGCGGCAGCCAAGTGCGAAAAGTTGAAGTCGATTTCGCCGGCACCGAAATGAGGATGGGCTACAACCGGTCGCAACTGGAAAGACAGAGCGGCAGCGACAACCGCTTCGCTGGGCAGGCCAGCCTGCCGGTGTGCATTACCGGCGGCATGGAGTGGGAGGCCACGGTGCTCATCGATACCGGCAGGGCCCTCGTCGCGGTTCCTTTCCGCTTCGTCACCGGCAACTGACTCCGGCAGAACGCCAGTGAGAATTCGAGGCCTCCTGATTGTACTGATCGTCGCATTGAGCGGCGTTCTGCTCTACCTCGCCGCGTTCTGGGAACCGGTCTCGCCCAGGGCGATCTCCCGCATCGAGCCGCACAGCCAGCTGCCGCAGTCCGCCAGCCCGCCTGGCGGCGACTTTACCCTGCAGGGGCCGCAGGGGCCGGTGGCCCTCAAGGACTATCGCGGCAAAGTGGTGTTGATCTACTTCGGCTACACCTACTGCCCGGATGTCTGTCCCACGTCGCTGTCGCTGCTGGCGCAGGCCCTTTCCGAACTCCAAGCGGGCGAGCGCCCGCGCGTACAGGCGATCTTCGTCTCGCTCGACCCGGAGCGCGATACGCCCGCCCGTCTCAAGGACTACGCCCCCTTCTTTCACCCAAGCCTGATCGGCCTCACGGGCACGCCGCAGCAGATCGCCGCGGTCGCCCAGCAGTATGGCGCGAGGTACCAGAAGCAGCCAGCGAACGCCGAAGGACAGTACGCGGTAGACCACTCTTCGGTGACCTACGTCGTCGATGCGCAGGGAAGGCTCGCAGCGGCGCTGCCCCATGGACAACCGCCAGCGCAGATCGTCGCCACCATCCGCCAGCAACTGGCAGCGGCTGCCCCCTGAGGGGAAATCGAGCCGCTCATTCACCCTGTGATCGCCAGGAGATGACCTGTGTGTGCGCTGTCGCACCGACGGGAAGGGCCCTTGCGTCCATCCTGAGTGTCGCGCCGGCCAGGAGCCTGGCACGACGCTTCGGGCAATCGCCCCAATCGACCATCAGGAGAAAACCATGAACAAAGATCAAGTCAAGGGCCGACTCAAGCAGGCAGAAGGCAAAGTGAAGGAAGTCGCCGGCAAGCTGACCGGCAACAAGACGCTGGAACAGAAAGGGAAAGTCAAGAACGCTGCTGGCGACGTGCAAGCGGATTATGGCGATCTCAAGAATGACGTTGCGAAGAGCCTGTAAGTCTCCGCAGCAGTCTCCTGACTGGAGACGAAAGGGCCTGCGCTTGCCGGGCGGGCCGTCGGTCGGGAAGTGCCCAGGCGTTCCCGAGTTGTTCTCAGGCACTGTTCTGACCGGAAGAGAACGTGACTATCCCACCGATCCTTGAAGCCGAAGTCGATGGTCCCGCATCGACAGCCATGTGGGCAAGCACGCTCCTCGATTACACAATCTACAGCCATGAAGGCGAAAAGGTGGGTGACATCAAGGACTTCATGCTGGACGTGCGCAGTGGCAAGGTGCTGTACGCGCTGTTGTCCTTCGGGGCCATCGTCGGCATGGGCGAGAAGGTTTTCCCCGTACCGTGGGATGCCTTGACCGTCGATGCAAGACAAGAGCGCGTCGTACTCAACGTCGCCAAAGCTGGCCTCCAGGACGCGCCGGGGTTCCACAAGAACAGTTCGCCCAACATCGCCGATCCGTCCTGGGTGAGAGAGATCCATTTGTATTACGGAATCAGACATCAGCATCAGAATGCGCAGGGGTAATTTGCAGCATCCGTTGAGCAGGGATTCGCCATCGCCCATTCGCCCGCTTTCGGTGGTGAGGGCTGTTGAGTACGCCCGCGTACCGATTGCCTGCTGCGAGACAGGTAGAGTTGAACCTCGTGACTGGCCAATCGCCTCTTCTTGAGGACGATTGGCTTACTTAACCGACACAAAGGTAACCTCATGAACAACATCATCTATATCGTCGGCTTGATCGTCATCATTCTCGTGATCTTGTCGTTTTTCGGGCTTCGCTAAAGCGTCGAGAGCCGCCTCGGAGGCTTCCAGGCGGCTCCTCTTCCCGACACGCGTCGGCCTATCCTCGTGCCCGCGAGGGCGACGACCGTCAAGACCTTTGCCTGCCGTGTCCGCAGTGGCAACGAGCGAGGCTGGAGAGAAGACGAACGTCGGAACGGCGAGCGGATCCTCGTGCGCAACGGCGCTAGTCCCCTCCCCTGGCAAATTGCTTGACCATGAAAGCCCAGATCATGCGCGATGCGTCCGGGCCTTTTGGATCGCTGTAGGCCTGCCCCGCGGCGCCACCGCTCCACGCATGGCCAAGCCCCTTGACCTCACAGAGACTGGCAACCAACCGGCGCCCGCTGCGGTAGTCGGTGATTGTCGCGGGGTAGCGCGCGCCACGTTGAATGTTGCGGGGCGTCCCCGGCTTCGCGCCGATGCGAGCTGCCCATGATCGCGCCGCTTCCGCCCCATTGCTGGGCGCGACCACGAGGTCGCTACTGCCATGGATCACCAGCAGCCCGGGCAGACGCACGCCGGCAGCGAGCGGCGCCAGTGGCATCGCTCGTGCTTGGTGCCCACCCATCGCCATCAGCGCGGTCGCCGAAGAATAGGCAACGCCTGGTGCAATGCCCGAATGCATCGCAATCGCCCGAAAGCGCTCCGGGCGGCGCGTCGCCAGCAGTGCCGCCATCCCGGCACCCGCCGAGAGACCGGCCAGCGCGATCCGCTCCGGATCGACCGGTTGCAGCAGGCAAACCTGGTCGATCGCCGCCTCGATGGTGCCAGCCTCACCCTGCGCCCGACCCGAACGGGTTTCGTACCAGTTCCAGCAGCCGGCCGCATTGGCAAGGCGACCCTGCTCCGGGTAGCGCACCAGAAAACGCTGACGCTTGGCGAGCCGGTTCATCTGGCTGCTCGCAGCGAAGGCTTCGGCGTCCTGCCATATCGTTGCGTCGGTGTGCTAGCCGCTTACCTCGTCGGTCCGGACCATGAAACTCTTCAGGGTATTGGGACCGAAGGTGCTGCTGATGGCGACGTCGGCGGCGTCACGGCCACGGGCGATCAAGACGCGGCCGATACGCGGGGTATTGTTGCGGGCGTCGAAGGTGTACCACTGACCGTCAAGGTAGGCTTCGAACCAGCCCGAGAAATCCATCGGTCCATAGGGTGGCGGCATGCCGATGTCACCCAGGTAGCCGGTACAGTAGCGAGCGGGAATGTTCATGCAGCGACAGAACGCGATGGCCAGATGCGCGTAGTCTCGGCAAACGCCCGTCCCCTCCTGGAACGCTTCCCAGGCGGTCTTGGTGTGCCGCGCGTGCTCGTAGCCGAAGGTGAGGTGACCATGGACGTAGTCGCAGATCGCCTGCACACGCCCCCAGCCGATCGGCGACTGGCCGAACAGTTGCCAGGCAATCTCGGACAGGCGATCGGTCTCGCAGTATCGGCTCCCCAACAGGAACAGCAGGGTGTCGTCGGGCAGTTCCTGCACAGGAATCTGTCGCGCCTGCCAGGCGACCACATCCGGCTGACCGCTATCCTTGACCAGCGCATCGGCGGACAGCCTGAGCAGACCCCTGGGGGCAACGATACGGCTACACCAGTTGCCGTAGCTGTCGCGATAGGCAGAGAGCGGAACGGGCGGATCGGTGGTCAGGTGGTCCGGGATAAGGAGGTCCGAGATGCGCGTGTAGTGCACGCTCAGGGTCAGGATCATCGGGGTGGGCTGCGGGCAGTCGTAAACCAGTTCGTAGCCGATGCGGATCTTCATGCGGGGCTCCTGTTGAATGCCAGCGCAGCCTGCGGCATGCGTTGACGGTCGGGGGTCAGTTTGCGGGTGGTCACCTTCGGCTACTCGGCCACCCCTTCACGGCAGCTTGCCAGCGCCCGGCGCAGCGAGTCGACAATCACCTGGCGCAGGGCCGTCCACCGTCGACTCGGCGTCAACACGTGCTTCTGGTTGATCTCGAGCTCGATGCCGACATAGGCGTCGGGCGGCAGATGCCGACGAAACCAGGCGGTCAGACCATCGCCCTTGCCGGCATACGGATAATTGCGGCGAACCGTCAGCGCGGGAGCACAGGCCTTGAGTGAGGCTTGCCAGCTCGCGCAGAGATCGGCCTCGCCGGGACGGCGCGGGTCGTAGAGCAGCCCGATATCGGCATTTCGCACCGTGCCGTCGAGCTCTGGCGTAAAGCTGTGGGACGAGATGTGGATCACCCGTCCATAATCGGCGATCCCCCGTCTGACCAGGTGGTCGGCTTGCGAGCGATAAGGCTGGTAATGCTGCTGCAAGAGCTGCTGACGCCTCTCTGCGGGCATCCCGCGCGTCGCTTCGGAATGGAGACGCGGATGGCCGACGGATCGATTCAGGTCAACCAGCAGGCGGCTGACGGTCGAGGCCACCATTGGCGCAGCAAATTCCCTGGCCAGAACTCTGGCCATGACCAATGCCCCGGCATCGTAGCCGCGGTGAGTGTCCAGCAGCGCCCCATGGGCGCCAAACAGCTCGCCATACGGCGCCGGGATCCGGTTGCCGCCATGCTCGCAGCTGATCACCAGGCCGGTGCTTGCGTGGCCGCCCCAGCTCGATCCCTGGCCAGCGATGAGTACGCTCTCCGACCGCATGCCCGATGGCCTGAGCAGTCCAGCCTGGCAGTGGCTATTGGCCATACAAACTCACCGTGACGAGGTGTTCGCGACGATCGTCGACCAGGGTAATCACCCGCTCGGCCTGCTCGACGCCATCAACCGTCACGCTGATCACAGCGCTCCAGCCAGGATCGCTGACGCGCGTTTGCGAGACCGTGATGTCGTACAGGGTTTCCCGATAGCGGTAGAGGATCCTGAAGCCCGGCCAATCCGCGGGCAGGCAGGGAGCGAAACGCAGCTCGTTCGCCTGGCGTCGCAGGCCCAGCAGCGACTCGACGATCAGCCGGTACAGCCAGCCGGCAGAGCCGGTATACCAGCTCCAGCCGCCGCGGCCGACATGCGGCTTGAGCGCGTAGACGTCGGCCGCAACGACGTAGGGTTCTAGCTTGTAGGTCGCCACAGCCGCAGCCGACAGCGCATGGTTCACCGGGTTGATCATCTTCAGCAACTCCCAGGCACGCTCGGCGTCGCCGAGGGCGGCAAACGCCATCGCCGCCCAGACCGCCCCATGCGTGTACTGTCCGCCGTTTTCCCGCACGCCCGGCACATAGCCGCGAATATAGCCGGGATTCAGGGTCGACCGGTCGAAGGGTGGATCGAGGAGCTGAACCAAACCGTCCTCGCGACGCACCAGCCGGTCGTCCACCGCTTGCATCGCCTGCCGCGCGCGCGCGAGATTGCCCGCCCCGTCGCCCGCCCCGGAGAGCACCGACCAGCTCTGCGAAATGGAGTCGATCCGGCATTCGGCGTTGCTCGCCGAACCGAGCACTGTGCCATCGTCGAACCAGGCGCGACGGTACCACTCACCATCCCAGGCATGCTGCTCGATGTTCTGGCGCAGACGCCCGCCCTCCTCGCGGCAAAGTGCGGCAAAGGATGGATCACCATGGGCGCTCGCCAGTCCGGCGAACTGCCTGAGCACTTCGCAGAGGAAGAAGCCCAGCCAGACACTTTCGCCCTTGCCCTGCATCCCCACCAGGTTCATGCCGTCGTTCCAGTCACCGGAGCCCATCAGCGGCAGGCCGCGCGTGCCAAAGCGCAAACCATGCCGGATGGCACGCACGCAGTGGTCGTACAGGCTGGCGAGCTCGGCCGACTGGCCGGGCAGATCGTAGTAGGAGTCGTCGTCCGGGTTGACCGGGCGACCTTCCAGAAAGTGCACCGGCTCATCCAGCACCCCGGTGTCGCCGCTGCTCGTGACGTAGCGGCACACCGCCAGGGACAGCCAGAGATAGTCATCGGAACAATGCGTCCGCACGCCCCGACCCGAGGGCGGATGCCACCAGTGCTGGACATCACCCTCCTGGTACTGACGGCTCGCGCACAGCAGGAGGTGTTCCCGGACCAGGCTGGGTGCGGCGTGATCCAGGGCCATCAGGTCCTGCAGCTGGTCGCGGAAGCCGAAGGCGCCGCCCGACTGGTAGTAGCCGCTGCGGGCCCAGACACGACACCCCAGAGTCTGGTACACCAGCCAGCCGTTGGCCAGCACATTGACCGACGGGTCGGGGGTTTCGACCTGGACCGCACCAAGCGTGTGCTGCCACTGCTGCCCGACGGCTTCGAGTGCGCTGCGCGCCGCCAGGGCACCACGGAAGCGTCGCATCAGCTTGCTCGCCTCGTAGGCGTTGCGCCCGACACCAAGCCGAAAGACGATTTCCCGCTCCTGCCCGCCGGCCAGTTCGAAAGTGACCTGAATCGCCCCGCAAGGATCCAGCCCGGCTCCGACCTTGCCTGAAAGACGCGAGCGGTGCATGGCGGCCGGATCGCGCAGCGACCCATTGCGCCCGAGGAACTCCGTGCGGTCGCCAGTCAGGTGACGCCCCGGGTGGTCGACGTCGAAAAAGGCCACCCGCTCGGCGAACTCCGGACTATAGGGGTTGCGCGCGTAAAGCGTGCCGCTGCGGTGGTCGATTTCGGTGATCACATGCATCAGCGATTTGGCACGCAGATCCCCCAGCACCCACTCGACATAACCGGTCGCCGACAGCCGGCGCGGCCGGCCCGATTCGTTGCGCACCTTCAACACCGAGAACTTGACGGCGGCGTCGGTGGCCACATAGACGGACAATTCGGAGTAAATGCCTTCCGTGTGGGTCTCGAAGACGCTGTATCCGAATCCGTGCCGGGTGACGTAGGGCGTCGCCGCGCCGGCTGGCAGGGGCGTCGGCGACCAGAAGTGACCGGTCTTTTCGTCGCGCAGGTACAGCGCTTCGCCACTCGCATCACTCACCGGGTCGTTGTGCCAGGGCGTCAGGCGGAATTCGTGTGCGTTCTCGCTCCAGGTGTAGGCGACGCCGCTCTCCGAGATGACCGTCCCGAAATACGGGTTCGCCAGGACGTTCACCCAGGGCGCCGGCGTGACCTGATCTGCCGCAAGCGTGATCACGTACTCGCGCCCGTTCGGGCTGAAGCCACCGAGACCGTTGAACAGAATCAGCTCCCGAGGCGGCGACCCGGGCGCTGAACGGCGGTCGGATGAGACCTCGTGTCGCCGGGTTCGTCTCGGCCTGAAGCGTGGCGGGCGCGGTTCAATCGGGTGACGATGGTCAAGCTGTTCCGCCAGCGTTCCCCGGCTGTCGGTGATCACGGCGCGCGCAGCCGCCTGGAACAGAATGCGGTCCTCAGGCGAAATCTGCTCGGCCTGCCGCACGAAGATGCCGCCCGGTCGGTCGATCACAGTCGCACCAAGGCCAGCGGCGATGAGTCCCATGATCTGTTCCTGCAATTGCTGCCGGTATCCGGCGTGATCCTCGTTCCAGATCACCAGGTCCACCGCCAGTCCCTTCAGACGCCAGTACGCATGCGCCTGTACGAGCTGGCGCACGAGGTCAATGTTGGCACCGTCGGCAATCTGCAGGAGGACGATCGGCAGATCACCGGAGATGGCGTAACCCCAGAGCCCCGACTGTCCGCGGCGATTCCTGATCAGCACCTCGGCATTGGCGCGCAGGGAGGCGTTGGCGTAGATCACCGAGCTGGCCAGGCGCGCATGCAGTTGCGCCTCGGCTTCAGTGGCATTGAGCTGCTGCAGGACCACCTGGCTGTGGGTCCACGCCAGCTCGAAGACGCGGTCCGCGAGGTGCTGATCCTGGTATTTTTCCACCAGGCTGACGGCCAGGTCACGGGTCTCACCGATACCCGAAACCATATCGACGGTCGCTGAACTCTCCGGATCGAGCACCATGCGACAGCGAATGGCAACGATCGGATCCAGCACCGACCCCTGGCTCCCCGAGAGCGGCGCAAAATGACCCATGGCCAGCGGATCGCTGAGGTTTCTCGTCCGGCCGACGAAGCGCGAGCGATCAGTCTCGCAGGACGCCTCGCCGGTCTCCGCCCCGTGCACCACCATCAGGTGAAGCATCCAGGGCGCCTGCTCGCCAAGCGAGCGCGGCCGGCGGGTGCACAGGATTGCCCGGCGCTCGCGCAGGATCTCGGTCTGCACGAAGAGGTTGCTGAACGCCGGGTGCTGCGCGTCGGCAGCCGGCGGTGCGATCACCACTTCGGCGTAGCTCGTGACCTCGATCTCCCTGCGCTGTCGCGATCGATTGGTGATCCGCACCCGGCGCAGCTCGATATCATCCTCCGGCGAGACGACGATCTCGGTGTAGGTTTCGAAGTCGCCAGAGCCGTTGGCAACGGCATCGCGGCGGCGAAACTCGGCGCGCCCCTCGGAGAAGATCGCTTCGTACCTCTCCGCCCGCTTGAGCGTCGGCTGATGGGCAGTCGACCAGGGGTCACCACTGACGCCGCCAGTCACCTCGCGGAGGTAACAGAAGCTGCCCCAGTGATCACAGGTGGCGTCTTCGTGCCAACGGGTGACGGCGAGATCCTTCCAGCGACTGTAGCCACCGCCAGCGTTGGTCACCATCACATGGTAGCGACCGTTCGACAATAGCTGAACCTCCGGTACCGGCGTGTCGGGGCTGCTGAACACCCGGATTGGTACTTCCGCGCCGATCGACGTCGCGCGCACGTCGGAAAGTTGCGCGGTGTGTGAGAACAGGGCCGTTGCCCTCGGCACGCGCTCCTGGAGTAGCAGCATGACCGCCTGGAACAGCCGATCCGACTCGAATCGCCGCTGCATCGGGCGCTCCAGGAGCAAGTATGCCAGCGCGAGCAGGCTCATCCCCTGGTGATGCGCCATGAACGACCGGACCACCACCCTGGACTGCCCGCGTCGCTGCCGGGCGGGCGTGTAGTCGATCGCCTCGAAGAAGCCGAAGCGGCCAATGAATCCCTGGGCAGCCAGTCGCTGGAGATTTCGGCAGGCTTCTTCGGGCGCCACCATCAGCGCCAGCACCGAGGCATAGGGCGCAATGACCAGATCCTCGGCGAGTCCGCGCTTCAGACCGAGGCCCGGCACGCCGAAGGCGCGATACTGGTAATTGAGGTGCAAGTCCACGGTGTTGTAGCCGGATTCGGAGATTCCCCAGGGGACCCCACGGTGGTTGCCATACTCGACCTGCCGGGCCACCGCTGCCTTGCAGGTCTGATCGAGCAGCGTCTGCTCGTAGGTGGGCATCACCAGCAAAGGCATCAGGTACTCGAACATCGAACCGCTCCACGACAGCAGCACCGGTTCGCCGCTGGTACCGGTGAGCAGGCGTCCAAGGGCGAACCAGCTCTCCTGCGGCAGTTGCCCCTGCGCGATGCCGACGAAACAACACAGCCGCGCTTCCGAGGCCAGCAGGTCGTAGTAGCCCGAGTCCACCCGTCGTTCGTCGACGTTGTAACCAATCGCCAACAGATGGCGCGTCTTGTCGTACAGAAAGTCATACTCCATGCGCGCCAGCTCACCGGCTTGCACGGCCAGACGCTCAAGGGTCGTCAACCGGTCCCGGGCACGCGCGCTGCCTGTTCTGATCTGCCGCTGCAGATCGGCAAGCCAGGCACGCTGGCCGGCGGTGGTCGCTGCGCCGAGCAGCGTGCCAATGCTCGCCGCCAGCGCCGCGTCCAGCCTGGCCAGTCCGCGCAGAGTCGGCATTTCGGCGATGGCAGCGAAGCTCGCCACCGCCAGCTCGCCCGGTGGCTCCGGCAACAATACCCAGGGCGTGAGCAAGGCCAGCTCGTCGAGCGCCGTGCGGCATTGCCGGGCCAGCGCCTCGGCCCACTCCGCCGGCAGCTTTGCCTCTTCGCTCTCGGACGAAATGTCGCCGACACCATCGAGGCCGGGCACGAAGCCGCCAGCGAGCTCGACGGCGCTGGATGCCAGGCGCTCAAGGCACGCCTGGAGTGCCGCGAGGGTCCCTGGCGGAGAAGTGGCAACGGCTGCCAGTTGCTTGCCGAACGCCGCCAGTGTGCGCGCCGCGACGCCATCCACCGCCGCCGCCTGACCTGCCTCGTGGACGAGAATCCGATAGGTGTCAGCCAGGCCGTCGAACAGCCTCGCTCCCAGCAGCTGGTCATCGCCCAGGGCGAGCAAACCCGCACGCAAGGTCAACAGGTGTCCCGCCAGGTTGCCGCTGTCCACCGTCGAGATATAGCGCGGCGACAGCGGCTGCAGCGTCTGCGTGTCGTACCAGTTGTAGAAGTGGCCACGGTGCTGCTCAAGCCCGTTCAACGTGCGCAGGGTGTTCGCCGTTCGCTCGACGAGCGGACCGACCGGCAGGTAGCCGAAGTCATACGCCGACAGATTGGCCAGCAGCGCCATGCCGACGTTGGTCGGCGAAGTCCGGTGCGCGACCGCGGTGACGCGATACTTCTGGTAATTGTCTGGCGGCAGCCAATGATCCTCCTGGCCGACCAGGTTCTCGAAGAAAGCCCAGGTCCGCCGCGCCAGCGCGCGCAAGAAAAGGATCTGCTCGGTCGTCAGGGTCGCCTGGCGTTGGGCGAGCGGCAGACTGATCCACCAGGCGATGACCGGTGAGACCAACCAGAGGAGGAGAATCGGTCCGGCAACCGCCAGCACCATCGGCGTCGACGCCGCCAGCTCGATGGCCACGACAATCGCGATCGCCGGGCCGATCCACATCGACCGCCAGGCGATGGCAAGCTCGCTGCGGGCCCGCTGCGCCGGCTGACGATCCGCGTCACTCGAAGGGTTCCATTCGAGCAGGCGCTGACGCGTGATCAGCAGACGCCAGCTCGTGCGCACGATGGCATCAAGACTGAAAAACGCCTCGTAGGGCAGGCAGGCCAACTCGAACGCAGCCTGCAGCAAGTGCCGGGAAGCCGAACGGCTGACGGCTGTCAGGTGCTGTCCCAGCAGCACCTCCTCCGGCTTGCGCAACAGTTCGACCAGCGAAGCGCACAGCCAGGGCAGCAGGACGATGCCGATCACGCTCAGGGTCCATGACCAGGCCAACGACGACAGCAGCGTCCAGCCCAACAGCAAGAGGAGGAGCAGCGCCGCGGCAACGAGACTCCGGCGCAGGTTGTCGACCAGCTTCCACTGCGACAACGCGGAAAGCGGATTCTCTCGGCGCGCCTTGTCCCCTGCGTCGTTCGCCGCTGCCCCCTTGCCTGCGCGCCTGGCAGCCACGACCGCCGGCACGCGGCTCAGAAGCCAGCCGGCAAGCTGCCAGTCGCCACGGATCCAGCGGTAGCGGCGGCTCACGTCGGCGCTGTAGCGGGCCGGATAATCCTCGTACAACTGCACATCGCTCAACAGCCCTGCCCGCGCGTAGCATCCTTCGAGCAGGTCATGGCTGAGGATGCGGTTCTCGGGAAAGCGGCCGCCAACGGCTTGCTCGAAGGCATCAACGTCGTAGATCCCTTTGCCGACGAACGAACCTTCGCCGAAGACGTCCTGGTAGACATCGGAGGAGACACGCGTATAGGGGTCGATGCCAGGCTCCCCGCCGTAGAGTCGCGCATAGCGCGAGCGGTTCGTCCCCGGCAGGCTGATCGCCACGCGCGGTTGCAGGATGCCGTAACCCTCGGTGACCAGCCGCCTGGCCTGGTCATAGTGCGGGCGATTCAACGGGTGCGCCATGGCGCCGACAAACTGCCGCGCCGCGTCGCGCGGTAGCTGCGTGTCGGTATCCAGGGTGATGACGTAGCGGACACCGGAGAGTACTGTCGTGTCACCGACGACGAGCGAAAAGCCATTGTCGGAGAGCGCCCCGGCACCGCCTCGCAGCAGCGCGTTCAGAGCCGCCAGCTTGCCCCGCTTGCGTTCGTAGCCCATCCAGATGCGGTCCTGGACGTTCCATCGCCGCGGCCGATGGAAGAGGTAGAAGATACTGCCCCGGCTTCCTCCCTCACGGCCACGAGGGTATTTTTCGTTGAGCTCGTCAATCCTTGCCCGTGCCAGTCGCAGCAGCGATTCGTCCTCAGGGAGCGATGCCAGATGCGCATCGCGAAAATCGGTCAGCAGGCCGAAGTGCAGGTACTCATCGCGATTACCCAGAAACCTGACCTCGAGCGCCTCGACCAGTTGCTCGACGTTCGCCTGACTGGTGAGCATCGTCGGCACCACCACCAACGTCCGGCAAGTTGGCGGGATGCCTTTGGCGAAGTCCATCCTGGGCAACGGCTTCGGCTTCACCAGCAGGCTTGCCAGCCAGTTCATCAGCACGACGGCCGACTGGCTGACGCCCAGGAGCAGGAGGAAAGCGATCGGCAGCAGTGCGAGTTCGACCACTCCGGCGGGCAGACCGGCAGCCAGTGCCTGTGCCAGCAGACCCGCGCCGAGGAGGACGGAGATCAGCACCATCCCGCCGAGGTAGAGGAACAAGGGGAACTGACCCACCGTCTTCAGCCAGACTTCAGGGCCGGAAGGGCGCACTCCGACCAGCCGCAGGAGATCGGGCAAGCCCTTGTCGATCAGGTAGAAACCCACGTGCCCGGAGCGCCCGGAGACTTCGCCGCCAGGCGTGAGCGAAGCGCCAGCACGCGCCAGTTCGACCGCCTTGTGCGCCACCTCTCCCTCTGTCAGGCGGCACTTCCTGGCTATCTCTTCCGTCGCGTGGCGATAGCGATCGCGGGTGGCAAAATCCATCCGGCCATAGACAGCGCCCGGGTCCATGAGCAGCACCTGCTCGACGACGCTCATGGTCTCGACGAACTGGCGCCAGTCCAGCGCGCCGAGCGCCCGCAGACTGCCGATGCTGTTGCTGATCGAGACCTGATCGGAAGCCTGCTGCTGGTTCTCCAACTGCACCAGGTGCTCGATCGTCAGCCCCGAATCCGAAAGTCGCTGCTCGATCCAGTTCAAGGGCAGGACCAGGGCCGGACCTCGCCCCTGCAGGCGGCGCGCCAGCTCGGCGACGAAAGCGCCAACCATCGGCGGATTCGAGCGCGCCATGTCGGCGATCACCAGAATCAGGCTCCCCGGATCGCTGCCAGCGGCTTCCGTCATCCGGTCGGCCCACGAGTCGGCCAGATTTCGCGCGTCCCAGGCGGCAGCAATGCGCACCCCGACGCGTCGAAGATTCTCGATCAGAGCCAGCCGGAGCATGATCGGAATCGCCCACAACTCGCCCAGCTTGAGGGCCGTGACAGTCTGGTAGGCGGCGACAAAGCGCCTGAGCGTTTCCGTGTCGACGCGCCCATCGCCATGCGCGATGGCCTCCAGGGCCAGGTCATAGACGCGCGGACAGTCAGCCGACGGCCCGCGGGCCAAACGCGGGAGTTGGCGGCTGTACCCCTTGGGCAAATGCCGCCTGGCCGTGCTTATCTGTTCTTCGATGAGATAGAAGTTGTCGAGCAACCATTCGCCGGCCGGCGTGATCCGGCGGTTCTCGCTGACTGCCGCGGTCAGCAGCTTGCAGACGGCGACGAGGGCGCTTTCGTTGGCTGCCAGCCGCTCCAGGAGCTGGTCCGCCGCCCGCCCCGCAGCCAGCGAATGCGATAGCGCGAGGGCCTTGCCGTGTTGCTCCATCTGGGCCGCGCTGAACAACTCCGCGCGTAACGGGGCTTCGTCCTCGTCGGCAAGCCGAGGCATCCTGCCACCGCCAAGGCGCGCCCGCAGTTGGTCCAGGTAGCCAGTGAGCTCTTTGCCAACGTTCAAGTCAGGGGGTCCTTTCCAGGGAATCAGATCTCAATCGCACAGTGGGCACCCACTAGTCCGCCAGCAAGTCAGCCACTGGCTGCAGTTGCTCAACGTTCTCGGCCACCACCTTGACGATCACCGTGATTGGACAGCTCAGCAGCATGCCCCAGATACCCCACAACCATGTCCAGAAGAGCAGCGTGACGAACACCGCTGCCGTGTTCATTCTGGCGATTCGACCGGTCATCCAGGTGGTGACGAAGGTGCCGACAAGCGTGGCGATTGCCAGCGAAGTCCCGGCGGCCAGCAGGACCGTCGACAGGCTGTTGAACTGTATGAAGGCCGCCATGGCGATGGCTGCGGCCGTAACCGCCGGCCCGAAGTACGGAATGATGTGCAGCACACTTGCCGCCACTGCCCAGGCGCCGGCGTTGTCGAGGCCGATCCAGTACAGCGCGATCCAGGTGAGCAGGCCGACCAGCACGTTGGTCACCAGAACCATCAGCATATAGCGCTGGATCGATGTATTGATGTCATCGAGGATGCGCACGGTGATCTTTCTGTCCGTCAGCGAGGGGCCGGCGAGTCGAACCAGCTTTCGCTTGTAGGTGTCGCCGGAGAGCAGAAGAAAGAAGGTCAGGAAGAATACCATTGCTGCCTGGGCGATCAGGCCCGCGGCCCCCAGCGAACCCACCCAGAGGAAGTTGCCAAACCCGAAGCCGGGGGCATCAATGACGACGCGGGTCGCGGGTTGTTTGTGCGACGACGGCTTGCCTGCCGCCTGACTGGTCGCTTTTTCGATCTCGCTGGCCGCGGTTTCCACCATCTGCATGGTGCTGGCCTGGCCCTTGCGCAGACTGGCGAGGCCAGCCGACAACTTGCTCACCGCCTCCGGCAACTGGTCAAGGATCGTCTGCATCTCCCCGCGCAAGCCGTAGGTCCCCAGGACGAGCGCACCGAAGACACTCAGCATCACCAGCGTGGTCCCCAGGAAGCGCGGCAGCCTGATCCGCTCCAGCCAGACGATGAGTGGGTTGAGACTGTAGGCGAAGAGAATACCGAGGAGCAGGGAAATGCACAGGCTTTGCGCCCAGTCCAGGGCGAAAACCACAGCAACCGTAGCGAGGATGGCCAGCGCCAGGCGCCCGTGTCCATGCTCACCCACGGCCCACCGCGACACCGGCGGCTGGGCATCAGCCTGCGATACACTGCCTGTCGAGGCGCCTCCTTCGGGAGTGACGACTGCTGTCATCGGGCCGTCATCGGGACTGATCGATGAGCCGCGCGGCCATTGTCGGACGCTGCGTCCGGCAATGGCCGGTGATCAACAATCGCCTACTTGATCCGCATGTCGTTCTTGACCGATTTCACACCACCAACGCCACGTGCCACCTCGGTCGCCTTGTTTGCAGCCGCCTGCGAGCTCACGAAACCGCTCAGCTGCACCACGCCCTTGAAGGTCTCAACGTTGATTTCGGCCGATTTCAGCATCGGCTCATTGAAAACTGCCGCCTTCACCTTGCTCGTGATGACGGTGTCGTCAACGTACTCGCCAGTTCCCTCCTGCTTGGACGTCGAGCTGCAGCCGACAGCAGTCACCAGCGTGACGGCCAGAAGAACTGAGGAAAGATACTTGCTGATTTGGTTCATGGTTCATTCTCCAGATATGAGTAAAGCGGGGACTTGCTGACTTGATCTTCTACCAACCGCTACCAACCCCTAGCAACCGACTCGCGATCCTGCCGACGATGAACCCCGTGACGAGGCCGAAAGGAACCTGCGCCGCTGGCGATATCGCTGTCGTCAGCCGTCAGGAATTCACCTTGCCAATCGTTGCTGACCCCTGACGCGACGTTCTGCTGGACGGCGAGCGAAGCTGCCTGAGATTTCACCCCTCATGCTGCGCTGACACCGTGGAGACAGCATAGTGGCAGGGGCACCGGCGGTCGGTACGGTGGCGCACATAGCACTGCGCAGCGCAGGATGCCGCCGGGAAGGTCAGGCCATGCAGACATCAGGCTGCCGGCGGCTGGCTCCGGCTGCGCCCGGCGAAGCAAGCGACGCAGCCCGCGAATGACCGGCAAGCGATGCGCGCAGGTGATCAACGGCGGCCTGCCAGTATTCTGGCGAATCAGCCACGGCACATTCGCCACTTGCGACGCGCAGTGCATCGGCCCACACGCCCTCGGCCTTGTCATCGGGAACTCCGGCCCTCCCGGCCAGCCAGGACAGGATCTTTGGGTAACGCTGCTTCATTTCATTCTCCTTGCTGCGCAGGGTCAGGCGCGTTGCCATCTGAGGCCACCGCATCGCTGGCATGGTTCAAGAATAGCCTGGCAGGCGGTCTGAGTCTGTGCGCTGGCACACCCTGAGGCTTCAGGCAGCATCCTGGGCCCCTCTCGCTGATCTGCCGTACCAGGCGACGACAACGAGAATCATCCAGACCCATCGACAGAGGGGCGCCGTCCGCATCCGCGATGGCCGGGCCCTAAACGGCCACCAGCAGGCGCGCGAAGTCCTCGGCCGGCAACGGACGATTGAAGAAAAAGCCTTGCCCTTGCTCGCATCGCTGAGTCCGCAGGAATGCCAGTTGCTCTTGCGTTTCCACGCCCTCGGCAATGACCCGCTGCTTGAGGTTGCGTCCCATGCCGATCACGGCGCTGACGATGGTCGCGTCGTCCGTATCGGTCGCCAGGTCCTGCACGAAGGATTGGTCGATTTTCAGGGTGTCGATCGGGAAACGCTTCAGGTAACCCAGGCTCGAATAGCCGGTACCAAAATCATCGATCGCCAACTGCACCCCCATCGCCTTGAGTGAGGCGAGCACCCGACCCGACGACTCGGTGTTGTGCATGAGAATGCTTTCGGTCAGTTCCAGTTCCAGATACCGCGGGGCAAGACCGGTCTCCTTCAGGATCAGGGCCAGGCCCTCGACAAAGCCCTGGTGCCTGAACTCCAGGGCCGAAATGTTGACCGCCACGGGCACCGCATGCAAACCCGAATCGAGCCAGGACTGGACCTGTCTGCACGCCTCGCGCAACACCCAGCGGCCAATCGGCACGATGAGACCGCACTCTTCCGCAATCGGCACGAACTGCTCCGGTTCAACCAATCCGAGCGCTGGATCAAGCCAGCGGATGAGAGCCTCGGTACCGGTCATCGTGCCGGAGGCAAGATCGATCTGCGGCTGATAGTGCAGCCGAAACTCACTCTGCCTGAGGGCACGCCGCAGACCGGTTTCGACGAACAGCCGGCGAACGGCGTGGCTGTTCATGCCGGCGGTGAAGAACTGGTAGTTGTTACGGCCGCTTGCCTTGGCGTGATACATCGCGGCGTCGGCGTTCTCCATCACGGCGTCGGTATCGACGCCGTCGTCTGGGTAAACGCTGATGCCAATGCTCAAGGTCACATGGATCTCGTGCTGGCCAATGCGCTGCGGCTCGGCAAGCGCGACGAGCAACTTTTCGGCAACCAGGGCGGCATCCTGCGGCTGCTCGATTTCGGCCAACAGGATCACGAACTCGTCACCGCCCTGGCGGCAGACCGTGTCCGTGGTGCGCACACAGGCGGACAAACGCAGCGCCGCGGACTGCAGCACGAGGTCGCCGACCGCATGTCCCAGCGAATCGTTGATGTGCTTGAAGTAATCCAGATCTACGAAAAGCAGTGCCACCTGTTTGCCACGCCGACGGGCCAGCCCGATCGCCTGCGAGAGCCGTTCCGTCAGCAGTACCCGATTGGGCAGGCCGGTGAGAAAATCATGGTGGGCCAGATGCGCCATCTTCAGCACCATGGCCCGTGATTCGCTGACATCGTGGAAGACGATGACCGCACCGGCGACGCGGCCGTCCCGGTTGTGGATCGGAGCGGCGGAATCCTCGATCGCCGACTCGCACCCATCGCGGCGGACAAGTAGGCTATCTGCGGCCAGCCCGACGGTCCGGTTCTCGCTGATGGCGCGCCGCGCGGGATTGGGTGCCGCCTGGCGGGTCGCTCCGTCGATGATGTGGAACACCTCCGACAGCGGTCGCCCCAGCGCATCCTCGCGCGACCAGCCGGTCATCACCTCGGCCGCCAGATTGAGATAGGTCACCTTGCCCTGGAGATCGGTCGTCAGCACGGCGTCACCGATCGAGTCCAGGGTGACCTGGGCTCGCTCCCTTTCCTCGAAGAGGGCTTCTTCGACCGCTCGTAAGGCGAACTCGACCGCTTTGCGTTGGCTTATGTCCTCAACCGTCTTCACGCGCCCGTTCGCTGCCAACCCGTCGTTCATCGCCGCGCTGTTGACCCGCGCCCAGACAACACGCTCGTCCGGCTGCAGGAAGCGGAATTCCGTCTGAAAGGGTGCGCCGCTGCCTGCGGCATCGCGCCACTCGGCGAGTACACGCTGGCGATCGTCCGGATGGATTGCCGTGCTCCACTTTGTGCCCAGCGTCTCCTCGAAGGTCAGCCCCGATATCCTCTGATAGGCGGCATTCGTATACACACAGTCACCCTGCACATCGGAGACGAAGATTCCCAGCGGGGAGGCATCGCTCATCGCTCGGAAGCGTAGCTCGCTGGCCTGCAGCGCGTCGCGCGTCGCCTTGCGGTCGAGCAGGTAACGCAGTGCCCGCGGTAACCAGTGGGCGTCGACATGGCCCTTGATGAGATAGTCGCTGGCACCGCGCTGCACCGCCTGGCGCGCGATGGCTTCATCACTCGCTGTGCCGAGAACGAGGATCAGGACATCGGGAGCGGCCCGGAATACCTGATCGAAAGCCTCGATACCCTGGCCGTCGGGCAGCGCAAGGTCAAGCAGCAGCACCTCGATACCGCCGCTACCCAGTCGTTCAAGGGCATCCGAGAGGCGCGACACGGATTCGACGCCAAACGAGCCTTCACCCTCACCCGCGAGAGACTGCTCGATCAGTTCGGCGTCACCGCGATTGTCCTCGACAAGGAGCACACGGGTGGCGCAGCGCGTGACGGATCGCCGCGCGCTGCCTGGTTGGCCCATGCGGCGCTCTATGGACGATAGTCCTGGTTGAGCTCTTCAAAGTTCTTGATCTGCTCTTCGGCCTCTTCCTTGGTGATGCCGTAGCTCTCCTGGAGCCTGCCCGCCAACTCGGTGCGCTTGCCGGCAATCACATCCAGATGGTCGTCTGTCAGTTTGCCCCACTGCGTCTTGACTTTGCCCTTGAATTGCTTCCAGTTGCCTTCAACGATGTCCCAGTTCATGTCCAACTCCCTTGCTCGAGAATTCGATCGCGATCGGCGGAATTGCCAATCGACATCCATCGTCGCAACCGGCCTCTCGGCACTTCTCTACCGCGACCAAGGTCATGCTGCAGCGGGCACGGCGTGTCTCAAGTGCCCAATGACTGGACTTGCTTGACGGCGACTCGGGATGCACTGCAAGACTAGCCGCCTGATCTGACGAGATCTGTACGGTGGCGCACAGATTTCGTCAGATCAGGCGGCGGACGGTGATGCGCCGTTTCTTGGCTCGCCCGGCTAACGCTGGCGCAGGCTCGGCAGGGTATCGCGCCGCACGCGGAGATTTCCTTCCCAACCACAAGTGACCGAGCGGCAGCGATAGCGGTGCACCGGAGCAAGAATATTGAGCAGCCCATCGACGAACCGTCGTGGGATGCGGTACACCCAGCCGTTGCAGCGGGGGCATGCCCGCTGTCCGTGCGGTGACCCGTCAGCCGTCTGCCCGCGACCACTGCCAGTGGCCGCAGATGCCTGGATGACCTTGGTGAGTCGAGGATGCCGTCGCCGGTAGCGGGCGAACAGGTCACCCGTGGCGTCGCGATGACAGACGTACACCCACCGCGACTTTTCCGGCCAACCGTTCTCGACGTCGATCACCGACGAATCTGACCCTGCGTCATCACCCGCAGCTGCTCGCGCGGATCGATGAGGTCTTTCCGCTGGTCTGTCCACGCTGCGGCGGCGGGATGCGAATCATCGCCTTCATCACCGACGCCGGTGCCGTGTACGACATCTTGACCCATCTGGGCGAACCGACCTCGCCGCCACGACTGATGAGAGCCCGTGCGCCCCCCTGGGCGAGGACGACCCCCAGGCTCAGTCGGCGCCTGAGTACGAATTCGACCAGCGCGTCGCCTGGTAGAGGTGTTGGGGAGCGTACAGGCGCACAAGCGCAAAGCTCGAAGCCAGACGAGCTGCCATTGCCCGTCGTGAGAGGACTCGTGTCTGCGGTCATCCGCCGGGGCGGTCCGCCCCGGCGGATGACCGCAGACACTGAGCGGCCGGAATTCAGAGGACTTTTCAGGGGCTTCCGGGTCCCAATTCGACATTGACGCTGCTTGATGAAGGCTCATATACTCTCGCCGGTGACGTTGGATTTCTTATCCTTCACTCCGGCTGGAGGAGGCAAGGTCTCATCCAGGATGTCGGGCGCCAGCGTGCTCAGGTTGCAGAGCGCTTCAAGAGTTTCTGGCCCGATTGAACATCGTGCGAGTTGACGGAATTTTCTGGGCTTTGGGCTTACACCCCCCCGTTCCGATGATCGCCGATGCGAGCCTAACGCTGGAAATGTCGCTCAGTGGCTGCGCTGGCGCCGGCTCCAGAAACGTTCCATCAGCGGCTTGACGCTGATGCCGTGGACCAGGATTGACAGCGTCACCACGATCAGAGTCATGTGGATGAGTTCGAGTGCGATCTCCTTCGGCAACCCGTGCTCGATAGCGTACATCAGGTAGTAGAGCGAGCCGATGCCACGGACCCCGAACCAGCCCGCCAAGCCGCATATTCGCCATGAGTTGCCCGATCCCAGCAGTCCCACGAGCACGCTCAGCGGGCGGGCGACCGCGAAGAGGAAGGCGGCGAGACCGACCGCGCGCCAACTCCACGAATCGAGGAACAGTGAGCCACCGATGAGCAGGATCAGGAGCACCTCGGACAGCCGTTCGAGGTGCTCCTTGAACACCAGCGATCCGCCGCTCACCGAAGGCGGCGCTCCGCGTATGGCGTCGGCGCCCTCCACCCGCTCGGCGACTCCCGCAGCCGGCGCTGCGACGTCGGCCAGCCTCTGCTCGGTCTGGCGCAAGGCGACGGCAGCGAAGAACACGGCAGCGTAGAGCGAGATCAGCACCGCCGCCTCGGTCAGAACCTCGAGCAGCGCCGACTGCTTGAGCGGATTGAAATGAAAGACATTCAACACCGTCGGTCCGACGACCAGGCCGACGAGCAGGAACCACTGGGCGCTGCTCATGGTATTCATCGCCGTTTCCTTTCGCCATCGTGACGCCGAGGTATGCCCGACAGATGGCCACCGAGGGTGGCCACGTGGCCTCGCCTAAGTTCAGAGCGTTAGATGCGTCGCCTCAGGCTTGGCCGCCTATTCCGGAATCGGGACGCACTCAGAAAAAGACCTTGGGGTAATCGGCTGCATTGACTCTGCCGCAATGCAATCGAGTCGCCAGCACCATCATATCCTTCCGCTGGTCCCGACAGTAGACGGTCGAATCGTTGGCCAAATCGCTTCCTTGCTACCCATGGACGGGATCGTCAATCGGGCCAGACGACACCAGACGAAAGCCGGCGTTGTCGACCCGCTCACCGGGGTCGTTCCAGTTGCGCACGGTGCTGCGCACGGCGTCCGGGTTGCCATACCAGGAGCCGCCGCGCAGCACGCGCGCGTCGCCACTGGTATCGGGCTCAATTTCCCCCGGATGTTCGTGTTTGTTGAGACACCATTCCCAGACGTTGCCGGCCAGATCGAGCACGCCTTCGCTCGACGCGCCCTGCGGATACGCGCCGACGATCGTGGTCTGTTCCAGCTTGCACTCACCGGCGTTGTCCCAAGTCTCATTGATGTTGGCGTAGCCCGTGGTGTAGTCATCACCCCAGGGAAAGGTCCGGCCATCGCGGCCGCGGGCCGCACGTTCCCATTCCTCTTCGGTCGGCAGCCGCACGGTGTAGCCGAGTTGCTCGCTGAGCCAACGACTGAAAGCCACGGCCTCGTACCAGTTGACGCTGGTGCACGGCCGTGTCGCTTGCGGCGAGCGCGACTCTTGCGGCTGCGTGCGCTCGATTCCTTGCCACCAGCGCTCGTCGTCATAGCCACCGGCATCGATGAAGGCCTGGTAGCGCACATTGGTGATCGGGTGGCGTGCCATATCGAAGGTCGGCAGCGTGCGACTCTCTCCGTCCTGGTAGATGTAGTCGCCGCCCGGTATTTCGACCCAGTCGATGTCCGGCAGCGCGGCGATGGGAGGGGCGGAAGAAGTAGTCATCGTGAAGCGCACTCGCAGGGATTGGTCGGGACTATCATACCCGCAGTCCTTCTTTTTCTATGCGCGCTACCGTACAGAATGACTCGGATTGCGTTCAAATCCCTGTGGTAGTGAGCGATGAATTTGCCAGCAAGACGCTCTTTATCACTACTCCGCATGGACCCGGATGCGGCCAATCAGTCCTGCAGTTCCTCGCCAACCACACCGATCCTCGCGCGTTGCTCCTTCCACAACAACGGCGGACTGATCGCAAGTTCATGCACCGTCACGTGCTGAGGCAAGGTTTCATCCAGGATGGCCGCCACGATGTCGGGCGCCAGCGTGGTCAGATTGAGCATGCGGAACATATAGCTGTTGTCGATCTCCTCCCGAGCCGCGAGTTCGGTGATGGATTTGGTTTCGCCCGATTCCAGCATGGCGAGCCAGCGATGGTCGCGGGCCAGCGCCAACTACATCGGCGTGGCCGCCACATCCCACGGCCGGGGCCTGTCGGTTTCACCGTTCGGCAGGGTGACCAGTTTCCGCCCGCTTCGGCGCTTAATCTGAATCGGCACCGACAGGGTCAATCTGCCGTCGCTGGCCGCGATGACATCCGGCGCCCCGGTTTTGCAGATCCGAACCCCGTTCATGCCAACGCCTCCTGCCGCCATTCGGCCGGCTCCGGGCGCAGATCAAGCACCACCCGTTCGATGCCATTGGCGCGCAGGCGCACTTCCAGATCGGTGGGTGAAACGATCACCTTCTCGACCAGAAGTCTGACGATGCGGGTCTGCTCGGCCGGGAACAACTGGTCCCAGATCGCGTAGCGGCTGCGTTATCACCTGCAACACGATCCGACGATCGAGACGCTGGCGCTGCGCATTTTCCTGAGCATCGTCGAACAAGTCTTGCGCCGCACCTGCCCGGCGGCGGGTCCCGATTCCCGCATCGGTGCGGTGGCCTTCATCCACCGCTTTGGGGCGCTGCTCAACCTGCATGAGCACTTCCACTGCCTCGTCATCGAGGGCGTCTTCGCGGCGGATGCTTCAGGAGGGGCGACGTTTCACGAAAGCCGTGCCCCCGACCAGAAGTGGCTCGACGAAGTCCACGCCAAGGTCCGCCGCCGTCTGCTGCGCGCGCTGACCCGACGCGGTGTGCTTGAGCCGGAAGACGCCGAGACGATGGCAAACTGGGCGCATGGTGGCGGCTTCTCGCTCGACGCCGGCGTGCGCATCGAAGGCACCGAACGCGCGGCTGCGGGGGCAGGTCACTGCGCTCGCCGGCGTGCCGGACGGTACGCCGGCGGCAACCGCGACCGAGTCGATCGCTGCGACCGCTGCGCCAAGCGTCACGCCAGGCCGGTCGTCCGAGGGGACAGAGGAAGCACCGGGGGAAGCGAAAGCGATCCTCCGTCGCGCCTCCCGTTACGCTTGGGCGCAGCTGCTCGCGCGGATCGATGAGGTCTTTCCGCTGGTCTGTCCACGCTGCGGCGGCGGGATGCGAATCATCGCCTTCATCACCGACGCCGGTGCCGTTGGATTTCTTATCCTTGCGGCGCTCTATGGACGGTGGTCCTTGTTGATCTCTTCAAAGCTCTTGATCTGCGCTTCGGCCTCGTCCTTGGTGATGCCATTCATGCTGCAGCAGCCACGGCGTGTCTCAAGTGCCCAATGACTGGACTTGCTTGACGGCGACTCGGGATGCACTGCAAGACTAGCCGCCTGATCTGACGAGATCTGTACGGTGGCGCACAGATTTCGTCAGATCAGGCGGCGGACGGTGATGCGCCGTTTCTTGGCTCGCCCGGCTAACGCTGGCGCAGGCTCGGCAGGGTATCGCGCCGCACGCGGAGATTCCCTTCCCAACCACAAGTGACCGAGCGGCAGCGATAGCGGTGCACCGGAGCAAGAATATTGAGCAGCCCATCGACGAACCGTCGTGGGATGCGGTACACCCAGCCGTTGCAGCGGGGGCATGCCCGCTGTCCGTGCGGTGACCCGTCAGCCGTCTGCCCGCGACCACTGCCAGTGGCCGCAGATGCCTGGATGACCTTGGTGAGTCGAGGATGCCGTCGCCGGTAGCGGGCGAACAGGTCACCCGTGGCGTCGCGATGACAGACGTACACCCACCGCGACTTCTCCGGCCAACCGTTCTCCGCGTCGATCACCGACGAATCTGACCCTGCGTCATCACCCGCAGCTGCGGCCATCAGCACCCAGCGACATCGGTCGCTGGGCCACCGTTCTGCGGCTGTCACGGCAAGCGCGCTGTGCGAGCCCTTACGCGCCTTTCCTGGCCAGGGCGGCAGTTGCACTTGAGATGCGGGCCGTTGCGTCGCCGACCACCTTGCTGTTGGCGGCGGTCATGTCGGTAATCTGCTGCGCAAAGCCCTTGAATAATTCGAACCCCTTGAGGGAGCCCGTGCTGTGGTCTGAGCCTCGGCCTTGCGAAGAAAAATACGAGGTGATAAGCTTGGTGACTTCGCTCTGGGTTTCAGCGGCTATTTCCTGCACCCCCTGAAGGTAGGCGGCGGCGCTGTTGGTTGCTTTTTCGGGCGTGGCACCGAGCAGCTTCTGCTGTTTCTTGGCGTCTTTGGTCTGCAGCAGCGAAGCGAAGCCACTCGTGCCCTCTTCGAACGCGAGGCGAGTGGCGTTCAGGTTCAGTGTGGCCAAGCGCTCAAGGCTGGAAAAAGCGATTTTCGACAGCGTCATGAAGGCCTGGGTGTTGATCTCAACGGAGTTGATCAGTTCTGGGCTAACGGCAAGCATGGTGTGACTCCTCAGGGGAATGGAAAACAGAATTCAGCGGTGCTGGCAGGCGAACGTCGAACGACTGTTCACACCACCATACACTTTCAATCCCGGAGGACAGCTTGCACGGCAAATCGCACAAAGACAGTTGGCTGGCGCACATAGCGGCCAAATGAGGCGCTAACGCCCGGTTTGACGGCGGCGGGGCGCTTGCGCTGTGGGCTCAGGGCTGGCCCGGAGCAGTGGCCCCATCGACAGCGGGCTTGCCCGCACCTGTCCTGGCGAATTGCAGGGCCAGGTCCAGCGTCTCCAGCAACTCGTTCACCCTGATCGGTTTCGTGAGGTAGCGGAAGAATCCTGCCTCCAGACCCTTCTCGATATCGCGCGGTATGGCATTGGCGCTGATCGCAATCACCGGGATATGCGCTGTTGCCGGATTTTCGGCCAGAATCTGCAGCGCTTCGACACCGCTGATATCAGGCAGACCGATGTCCATCAGGATGACATCGGGTTGGGAAGCGCAGGCGATATCGATGCCGCGGCGCCCATCCCGCGCGGTCAGCAGGCGCACATCGACGCGGCGTGCGACGATCTCCTCGACGAGCATCAGATTCGCTGTGTTGTCCTCGACATAGAGCAGGGTGCGCAAAGGCTCGCCAACCGGCTCTGGCGCCTGGGCGACCGCCACGAGTCCAGCTCTACTGGCACCCGGTCGGTCTTCAGCCGTCAGCGGCAGCTCGATCCAGAACACGCTGCCTTTCCCGACCGCGCTCTCGACGCCAATGACGCCGCCCATCGCTTCAACCAGCCGCTTGCACACGACCAGGCCAATACCTGTGCCCTCATCCGAAGCCGCCTCCTGTCCGAGGCGATTGAACGGCTGGAACAGCTGTGCCAGTTGTTCCGCAGCGAGTCCTGCACCCGTGTCCCGGACGCTGATGCGCATCGCATCGAGCTGGCTCGGGTTACAATCCATCGTGACCGCTCCGCCGGCCTTGTTGTACTTGATTGCATTGGCAAGAAGGTTGATCAGAATCTGCTTCAACCGTTTCCGGTCGGCCAGGACGAAACAGGGGTCCGCGCACCCGGCAAAGGACAAGCTGACCTCATTTTGCTCTGCCTGCGGTTTGACCATGTCCTGGCATTCGGCGATCACTTCGGGCAGCGATATCGGTTCCATTGCCAGTAACAGCTTGCCGGACTCGATCATCGCGAGATCGAGAACTTCGTTGATCAGCCCGAGCAGATGCCACCCCGCCTTGAGAATCTGATCGATGCTTCGCTGCTGCGAGGGCGTCGGCTTGGGAGTCCCGGTTTCGATGAGCTGGGCAAAGCCGAGGATCGCACTGAGCGGCGTGCGTAGCTCATGACTCATGCTCGACAGGAACTCCGATTTTGCCAGGTTGGCCGTTTCCGCCGCGAGCCTGAGACGTTTCAGCTCGGCGTTCTGGTCCTGCAGCGTCTGATCGAACATTGCCCGCTCGGCTTCCGCCAGCTTGCGCTGGGTGACGTCGCTCAGGACAACGCGGAGAACGACCGTGCCATCTGCCTCTTGCGCGACGGCCGACGCGAGATGCGCCCAGAATGCCGTGCCGTCACCCCTCATCAGCCGCAACTCACAGGCCTGTGGTTCGCCGTTTTCAACCACCGTCCTGCGGTGCAGATAGTAGATGTCCTGGTCCGCCTTGAGGATGAAGCGGCTGATCGGTTGCATGACCAGTCCAGCACGGGTGCTGCCGAGCAGGGTGGCTGCGGCGAGATTGCTTTGCAGGATCAGCCCCGTTTCGCTCAAGGTGCAGTAGCCCACCGGCGCCAGGTCATAGAGGTCAAAATAGCGAGCCCTCTCGGTGTCGAGCAGCGCCTGCGCCTGACGTAATTCCTCGTTCTGCATCTCCAGCTCGATCTGATGCACGCGCAGCTCATGGAGCAGCCGCTCCGTATCTTCGAGCGACAGGATTTCACGCCCGCCGGGCGCCAGCGCCGACTCTTCGAGAAACACCGCCTCGGCCTGCTCGCGCAACCCCTGCCCGGCAATCAATGGCTCACCCGTTGCGGGGGGGGGGGGGGACTCTGAATGCTGAATGGCGTTTGTCCTGAATGCTCATCGATCACCTTCCTGTCTTCCGACGATCCCTGACAACTTCGCTCGCCCTTTCCGTGGTGGCGATCGCATAGACCTCCCCGGCCCCATCCAGCAAGACGGTCGAGATCATCGAGACATTGACCACCGCACCGAATTTGGTCAACCGCTGGCTACGATACGGCTCCAGGACTTCAGCCCGGGCAAGCTGCCGCAGGGTGAGCATCGTCTCCTCGCGCCGCTCCAGTGGGATCAGGTCGCGCACGTTCATCTGCAGCGCCTCGGCTTCAGCCCAGCCATACATCCGTACCGCGCCCGGGTTCCAGACCAGGATGCGGCCCTCCAGATCGTGCACGGTGATGGCATCGTGTGCATCGCGCACGATCACCGCCAGGCGGCACAGCTCAGTCGCGGCGCGCAAGGCCTCGCGTGTCTGCACCGTCTCGGTGATGTCGAGAAACGAGATGACTGCGCCCTCAATCACATTCTCCAGCGTCCGGTACGGCTGGATGCGCATCGTGTACCATTTGCCCTCCCGGGTCTGCACGTCCACCTCCTTGTGGATCAGCGTATTCAGCACGGCCCGCGTGTCCGCCACGAGACCCTCGTAGCCGGCCAGGTTGGAGACAATGTGGGCCACCGGCCGCCCGATGTCGCTCTGGATCAGGTTGATGATTCCGCTGGCGGCCGGCGTGAAGCGCAGGATGCGCAATTGGTGGTCCACAAAGACGGTGCCGATGCCGGTGCCGGCCAGGAGATTGTTCATGTCGTTGTTGGTGCGCGACAAATCGATCACCTTGGTCTGCAACTCGCCATTGACCGTGGCCAGTTCCTCGTTGACCGACTGCAATTCTTCCTTCGAGGTTTCCAGTTCCTCGTTGGTCGATTGCAGTTCTTCGTTCACCGACTGCATTTCCTCGTTCGATGACTTGAGCTCTTCGTTGGAGGTCTCCAGTTCTTCCTGGGTAGTCTGGAGATATTCGTCCTTGGCCCGCAACTCCTGCTCGAGGACTGCGATGCGCGCCAGCGTGTCCGACGCGGCTTTCGCCTCAGGGCCTTCGTCAGGAGCGGCTGCGCCGCCGCTGGCTGCCGGCACGGCCGGCTGCGCCTGATCCGTGGCAACGGCTTCCTGCAGCATGACCAGGTACAAAGGCGACTCCGGCATCACTTCAGGGTCGGCCGCCAGCGGGCAGACGGTCAGATCGACGCACGCGAAGTGGCTGTTGGTTTTCACCTGCAGCCCCGGGCAGTGCACGCGCTGACTGGTGTTGGCCGCTTTGTGCAGGGCCATCCTCAGGTCTTGCCGCAGCCCTTCGCGGGCCATTCGCAGGATGTTGTTGACGCCCGATTCGCCAGGGGCAGGCTCGAGGTACATGCCGGTCCGGCCATGCAGGTAAAGGATGTCACCCTGGCCGTTGACCAGCGCGCTGGCCGGCGCAAGCTGTTGCAGAAGCGCCTGTTCGGTCAGTTCGCGCAATGGCAGCCTGGCACGGGCGCCAGGCTTGCCGGCGCCGCTGGGGAGCGCCGCATCGATCGCCATCCGGGGTGGCAGAAAGCGACCCAGGGTCATGCGCCGGGTGCTGGAAGAATGCTCCTTGCGCTGATACAGCTTGGCTTGTCGGTCGAGCACGGCAAAGAGGTCGGCACAGTCGCCAACGCCTTCGGAGGTGCCGAGAAACAGTATGCCACCTGGCCTGAGCACATAGTGGAACAGCGGAATGAGCCTTTTCTGCAACTCGGCGCCCATGTAGATCAGGAGGTTGCGGCAACTGATCAGGTCGAGTCTGGAAAACGGCGGATCCTTGATCACGTCCTGCTCCGAGAAGACCAGCATGTCGCGGATGCCTTTGTGGATGCGGTAGGCGCTGCCGTCGGGCACCGCCATGAAGAAGCGCGCCAACCGCTGCGGCGACAGGTCGGCGGCGATGCTGGCCGGATACAGGCCACTGCGCGCCGTGGCGATCGCCCGGCTGTCGATGTCGGTGGCGAAGACCTGGGCCGTATAGCTTTGCTTGAGTGTCTCCATGTGTTCCTGCAGCAGGATGGCGATCGAATACGCCTCCTCGCCGGTGGAACATCCCGCCGACCAGACGCGGATCACGGCGCCCGCCGGCTGGTTGGCAAACAGCGTCGGAATGACCTGCTTTTCCAGCACCGCGAAGGCCTCCGGATCGCGGAAGAAATTGGTCACGCCGATCAACAGATCACGAAACAGCGCCTCGACCTCGGGCGGCGTCTCCTGCAGGTACCTGACGTAGCTGTCCAGCGCTTTGATCTGGTGCACGGCCATCCGCCGTTCGATACGGCGTTGGATGGTGCTCGGCTTGTACAGGGAAAAATCGTGACCGGTCTGGGCGCGCAGCAGAACGACGATCTTCTTCAGCGCCAGCTCGCTCTTCGGCCCACCGACGGCGGCTGGGCGCGCGCTTTGGCCGAAGGCATGTGTGGCGTAAGCGATCAGCTGAGCAGGCATCTCGGCCGGCGGCAGGACGTAGTCCACCAGGCCGGTATCGAGCGCACTGCGCGGCATGCCGTCGTACTCGGCGGAATCGGGGCTTTGCGTCATGACCATGCCGCCCTCGTCCTTGATCGCCCGCACGCCTGCCGTGCCGTCGCTGCCGGTGCCGGAAAGGACAATGCCGATCGCCCGCTCCTTCTGGTCGAGGGCCAGCGAGCGAAAGAGAAAGTCAATTGGCAGGCGATGTCCGCGCGGCTCGGCAGGCTCCAGCAATTGCAGTGAGCCATTCAGACACGCCATGTCGCGGTTGGGCGGGATGATATAGGCGCAGTTGGCTTGCACCACCATACCGTCGGCGACCTCGAAGACCTGCATGCGGGTATAGCGCTGAATCAGGTCGGAGAGAATACTCTTGTGGTCGGGTGCCAGGTGCTGCACCAGCACGAAGGCCATGCCAGGTTCGGCGTCGCTGGGCATACCGGAGAAAAAGGCCTCGAACGCTGCCAGTCCGCCAGCCGAGGCGCCGATACCAACGATCGGGAAGGAAGCGGTTGAGGGAGTTTCTGCCGCTGTCGAATTGGCAGGGGCAAGCGGAAACCCCAACGATGGCGGGTTGGCCTTTTTCTTCAGGTGTCCCGGCGTCATTCTTTCCCCCCGGCGCCTGGCCGGCGCACTTCGCCGACCATTTTACGCATTACGCCGCTCGGGGTGTCCAATACTGCGGCTACTGCTGATAGGCTTTTCCACGGCTAGGCCGGGCCGCTCACTCCTTCTGGCAGTTTCTGGCAGTTTGTGACAAGAGCCATACTGTCGCCGCGGCAGTGCGCGTCTCGAACGCCTTCTCGACGCGGCCTGCCAGCTTGCCGGTCACCTCCTCTTTCGTGACTCAGCGGCGGCTGGCGAGGACGCCGATGGTCAGCCCGATCACGGCGGCAAGCCCGACGACCTTCCAGGGGTTGTTCACCATGTACTCGTGGGTGGCATCGGCGGTGCATCTCGCCCTGTCGGTTACCGCGGTTCGCGCCTCGTCAAGTCGGGATCTGGCCTCGGTCAGCTTGACACCAATCCTCGTACGCGCCGCCGCAAATTCTTCGGCGGTCGAATTGGCCACCTCCTGCAGCAGGTAGTCGGCATCGTCGACCACGGTCCTGAGGTCCTTGACGAGCTTGTCCTTGGTACCTTCGAGGTTGCCATGTCTTGTGATCAGTTCGGTATTCATCATGTCTCCTGTTGTGTGTCGTGAGTTGGGAATTGGGGAAGTGACCCCTGCCGGTGTCAGCAGCGCATCATTGCCGTTGGCAAGGGGCCGGATGACCGCGCCTAGCCAGTGCTGCGGTCCTTTCCGACAGCCGGACGTGGATTCGAGCGCAGGCGCCCTCCCCTGCTGCGCTCATCCTCCGCCGCACCTGGCACGTAGTCTGTGCGCCAGCGTACACATGGCGTCAAGGGCGCCCCACCTGACCCGGCGTGACGCACGCCGGCGGGCTCAGGCGTGGGCTCCGAAGTGTGCGCTGCCGTACAGAAGTTTGCCCCTGTTTGAGTAACATCTTCGTCAAGGACAGGCAGCGATTGCAGCGGTCCACGATGGTGCCGGCCAGCCTGAGGCGACGGGGGCTGTCAGGCAGCAACCACCAGAGCGGGTGAAAGACAAGGTACGGCGCACCGAGGAAGGCGCCACGGGTGCGCAGCGCGAGCAGGCTCGAATGCGGCGCCGTCATGATTGACTTTAGGGAGAAACGAAATGTCATTGGGAACCATTCTGCTGATTGTGGTGGTCTTGCTGCTGATCGGCGCGATTCCAGCCTGGCCGCACAGCCGGGGTTGGGGTTACGGGCCCAGCGGTGGTATTGGCCTGGTGGTGCTGATCCTGATCATTCTGTTGCTGACTGGCAGGTTATAGCAGGCTGCCCGGACTCTGCCTGCCAGAGGCGGATACTGGGCAGCAGAACCAAGGTGCTCGGGGATATCCTCCATGGTACGCATCCAGGTCTATGACTGAACGACTCGCTGCGAGGGAGAAGCCATGACAGTCTGGCCATTTGTCATTTGTTGTTTGGTTGGCTTGGCTGTCTGGCTCTCGCGGCCGCGCAAACGCGTCACACCGCAAGGTGGACGAGCGGACAACCAGGCTGTCTTTCCTTATCGGGGCGTCGCGATAAGGCCAGGCAAGAATGGCTGCGCGAGCGCAAGGCGTCTTGATGAGCGGCGGTTCTTGGCTCAAGAGGCGCCGCGTCTGCCGTTGCTAAACTGTGATGCTTCAGTATGTCAATGTAGGTATTCCCACTTCGAAGACCGGCGGCAACATCAGCGCCGAAGTTCGCATTCCTTGGCGCGCGGGCTGGGAGGGGCCGGCAATGTGGAACATCGCACCGGCAGCGACCGTAGACGGCGATCGGGCTTTCCCGCACACGCCATTTGATGACTTTGCCCTGCCGGATGAGTGTGGCCGCGCACGGCCCTGAGCTGGTGGTCATGGAGACCACGGGCATCGAGCGCAGGGCCAGCGCCGCAGCCGAGGCTACAGCGCCGCCTCGACGATCAAGCGGCCGACCAGTGGTGCTGCTCGCTCCCGTCAGACAGCATCCGGGTGAACCTGTTTGGCATCATATCGAGCCGCGGCATTGACGGTCTGCTGCGCCAGCTTTACGTCTGCCTTGGCGGCCAGGTAGGCACCCTTCGCTTCGTTGCGACACACGTCCCTGGCGTTCCCGGAGAGGCTTTCGCACGTTTCCCTGGCCACCGCATGCGCGGCTTCAATCCGGGCTGTGCTCAGGTCATGCCAATGTTTGTCGGAAGGGCTGTAGTTGGCCTTGAGTTCCGCCTCGGCGATTCTTTTTCGGGCTTTGGCTTCTTCGCTGCAAACATGCTTGGCGTTACCGACCATCGCCTTGCAGGCCGTCCTGTCCGTCTTGTACTGATCGGAGATGTCTTCCCTGGCTGTCTTGTACTGGGCCTTCGACATGCTGCCGCTGATGTCATCTGCGGCGTCTGCAACTAAGTGAGAGCGATGCAGAAAATGTGCGCCAGCCTGACGCCATTGGCGGCCCTGCGGAGTCCTTGACGACTGCCGTGGATGCCGGCTGATCCACCAGTGCTACGGCATGCATGGCCTGCCAACTGCAATCGCAGCGCGCCGGCGACACCCAGGCCAATGAGAAAGTAACCCACCTTACCCCCCATCTCGCGTACCTCCTTGTCCACCGCCCTATCGGCCGAGCTTCCACCGCGCCCACGGGCACTGATCAAGTCCAGGTTCGAGGCCCCACGGTTGCGACGAGGACACAAGCGCGCCGGCCTTGCTGTCGGATCGCTGTCCAGCTTACCGTGGAATCGGCGCCATGGTCCCCATCGCTCACACGACACTCAAAACGGTCTTCCAGTTGATCAGCCGATAGACGCACGACCGGGACTCGGCCGCCGGCTTTGAACCCCTGTCTGTTGTACACAATGCCATCGTGCGGACCACAGGGCCGCGGCGACAGTGTGGATATCAGCGTGAATCAGCGCGCCGGAGCTTGGCCGGGGACGACGACCACGGTGTCGCCCCCCTTCTTGCCTTGCTCACCTGTCGCTCCGGTCGTGCCCGTGCTGCCGGTTGCTCCTGTCGCCCCGCTCGTACCGGTGGAACCGGTTGCGCCGGTTGACCCCGTGGCACCGGCCGGACCCGCTGGCCCCGGAACGGTCACCACGGTCGCGGGCGGCGCATTGACGACCGTCGGCTTTTTGTCACAGGCGGCCACGGTCATGGCGATGAGTGCTGCGGAAAGTATGATCGAGTATTTCATGAGGATTCCTTGTCGTTGTTGGATAAGTGGTTTGCTGAATGTTGCTCGCCTGAAACGCCTGAAACGCCTGCGGCGACCAGGCTGAGGCTGAGCGCGACACATCGCCGCGCGCAGCCCGGGTTCGGGTTCGGGTTCGGGTTCGGAGGAATGCTGCGGACTGTCCTGACTGGCAGCAGGCGCCTGTGCCGCCGGCTGGCTGAACGGATAGCCACGAGTCCGTTACTTCTTCTCTCCCTTGGCTGCGTCCTGGACGCTTTCACCCGCTTTTTCGATCTGCTTGCCGACCGTCTGTGCCGCCTTGTCGACTTCCTTGCCGGCTTTCTCTGCCGGTCCTTCCTGCTTCTGACAGCCCGCGAGTGCGACAAGCAAGGCACCGATGACCAGTGCTGTGCCGCTGGTCTTTCCATGGTTCCACATGCGAATTACCTCCTGGTGGCCCACTCACCCGGCGGCAAGAGCAAGCCTGTCGGTGACTCTCGCCGGGGATCAGGGCAATGAGTGATGGCGACGCGCCGGCCGGGAAAGTCAGGCGCATCGCATCCGGATCCTCTCTACTTGCTGACTTCGTGGCCGATGACGCCGCCGACGGCTGCACCCCCCACGGTTCCCACCGCGCTACCACCGGTCAGAACCGCGCCTCCGACGGCACCCACGCCAGCGCCGACAGCGGTGTTCTTGTCCTGCGCCGACATCCCGGAACACCCTGCCACGCCGAGCAGCAACGCTGCGGCAACTGCGCCGAGTGTAAGTCTCTGTCTTGTCTTCATGGTATTACCTCCTCATTGTCAAAGCTTGTGTTTTCACCGCTTCGTGCCGGGGCGAGTGTCGCTGACTACTTGCCCGCGCTGGCTTTCGCCTTGGCCAGACAGTCATCCTTGGCGGCACCGGCCATGGCGTCGCACTTTTCCTTCGCCACGGAGTACTGCGCGTCGACCTTGTCCGCTGTCGCGTCCTTGCGGGCGTCGGCCTTCTCGCTGCTCGCCTTGCTGCGCGCATCGCTCGAAGTCTCCTTGGCCGAAGCGTTCGCGTTGGCCGTCTTCATCTGTGCTTTGGCGTCAGCCTTGGCGGTCGTCTCGGCCGCTTTCGCTTCCTTCACGCACACGTCCTTCGCGTTGCCGGACAAGTCGTCGCACTTTTCCCTGGCGACCCCATAGTCAGCTTCGGCTTTGGCGACACGCGCCTCGTAATGGGCTTTCGTGCTGGGCTTGTAGCTGGCGTCAAGATCGGCGCGTGCCACCTTCTGTACACCCTTGGCCTGCGCGACGCAGACATCCTTGGCATTGGCGGAGAGCGAATTGCACGCCGCCTTGCCCGACTTGTACTCGGCCGCGATCTTGTCTTTTGCCGTCGAGTAATCGGCCTTCGACATGTTTTCTGCCATGGCGCCGGCACTGAAACCGAGACTGACTGCCAGCGCCAGCGCGTTCATTTGGATTCTGTTCATTGTCGTTCCTTCATCTGATGAGTTGAGGAGCAATGCTTTGGCAAGCATCGCGGTGCATACACGTGTCTTCGCCAGGAGCGCGCGGGCTGCAACGGCTGCCTGGCAGCCCACTGCAGAAACGCCCCTTTCGACTCGGATGGGTCAGCTTAGGCCGCAGCTGCGCCCCTGTCTGTCCGCTGGCGAACATAAGTGGCGTTGCTTGCTCAACACCGACCGCCTGGCGGTCAGGATGCCGTGCTCACGGTTGCATGAGGCTGAGGGCTCGCGCTGGCCGCAGGTCAGTCTGCCAGCGAGGAGATGCTCTGACGATGCTGCACATCGGACAGCAGGCGGATCAATTCATTGCTCACCACGGCGTAGCACTCGCAGGCGTGCTTCTCGAGGCCGCGGCGATCAAGCACCGTGATGTGACCCCGGCGATAGAGAATGAGACCGTCTCGCTGCAATCTCCCGGCGGCTTCGGTAATCCCTTCTCGGCGTACCCCGAGCATGCCGGAGATCAGTTCCTGAGTCATCACCAGCTCGTTGCCCGGCAGGCGGTCGAGCGTCATCAACAGCCAGCGGCAGAGTTGCTGTTCCACCGAATGGTGGCGATTGCAGGCCGCGATCTGCGCCATCTGCGTCATCAACGCCTGCGTGTAACGCAGCAACAAGGCTTGCAGCGAGCCCGCCCGGCTGAATTCCTGCTTCAGAACGCGGGCCTCCAGCCGATAAGCGTGGCCGGCGGTCTGCACCACGGCCGAGCTTGGCGTGGTGTCTCCCCCCATGAACAACGCCACGCCGACGACACCTTCATTGCCCACGCCGGCCGATTCGGCCGACGCGCCCGACGCCATCACGTAATGCAGCGAAACGATCGATGTCGTCGGGAAATAGGCGTGCGACAACTGTCTGCCCGGTTCGTAGAGCATGTCGCCAAGCCGCATCGGAACCAGTTCCAGATGCGTCGCCAGGGCTTCGAACTCCGCCGTCGGCAGGGCGGCGAGAAGATGGTTTTGCTGCGGACTATGAGGTGTTGGCATCGCGGCGCGTCCAGATCACGGGTTCTCGTTCTTGCTGGTGACTTCAACCCCGATTCCGCGGTAACCGATGAAGCGGCAGGAACGGTTGAACATTGGCTCGCCGCTCACCCGGAACTGCTGTTGCGAGCCATCCGCGTTGACGCGGTGGAAAAGAAAATCAAGGAACGGTTGCCGGGCGGCAATGGCCGCCTGCAGCACGGCACGCTCCGACTCATCCCAGCCGGCGTCCTCAAGACCAACCGATTCGCCCAGCAGGGGGCCGACCCGGATGCCGAGCATCTCCAGGACGGGACCCGAGACCTTGGTGAAATTCATGTTCTCGTCCTGTTCCCAATACCAGTCCGAGGCCAGTTCGGTCAGGCTGCGATACCGGGCTTCGCTTTCGCGCAGTTCGGCGGTGCGTTCCTGCACCGTCTGTTCGAGAATGGCGTTGTACTCGGCGAGTTTCTTGTACAGCAAGCGGACTTCCAGCATGTTGCGGATGCGCATCTGCACTTCCACCAGATCGAAGGGCTTGCTGATGAAATCCCTGGCGCCGGCCTGGAGGGCGCGCAGCTTGTGGCCCGGCTGGGCAGTGATCACGAGCACCGGCAGGTAGGCCTCTTCCTCGTTGGTCTTCAGGGCTTCCATGACCTGAAAGCCATCCATGCCGGGCATCTGCAGGTCAAGCAGGATCAGGTCGTAGCGATGCTTGCGGTGCAGCGTACACACCTCGCTCGGATCCATCGTCGAAGCAATGGATGTGTAGCCGGCCTCATCCAGCATTTGCTCGAGCAAGAGGATATTGGACTCCTGATCGTCAACGATCAGGATGCTGGCTGCAAGGATTTCGCGCGCGGTAATCATCAGACTTCTTCCTCTTTGGCTGCGACGGCAGCGTCTGTTTTCGCGGATCTCAAGGCCACGTCCAGCGTTTTCATGAACTCGTTGACCTTGATCGGCTTGGTGAGATAACGGAAGAAGCCTGCCAGCAGACCTTTTTCGATATCGCCGGGATTGGCGTCGGCACTCAGGGCGAGCACCGGGATATGCGCCGTTGCCGGATCGTCCGCCAGGATTTTCAGCGCGCTGCTGCCGCTGATGTCAGGCAGATTGACGTCCATCAGGATGACATCCGGCAGAAAGGAGCGCGCCAGCCTGATGCCCTGGTTGGCGTTGCGCGCACTCAACAGGTGGATATCGCTGCGGCGCAGAAGGATTTCCTCGACCAGCAGCAGATTGGCCGGGTTGTCCTCGACGTAGAGCAGGGTGTGCAGGGGTGCCTCACCGAGAACTTGCGCCTCCTGGACGAGCCCCGTTGGTTCAGCGGCGTAGCTGGCGGCTTGCGCTTCAGTCGTCAGCTTGAGTTCGACCCAGAAGACGCTGCCCTGGCCAACCGTGCTGTCAACGCCAATCCTGCCGTTCATTGCATCCACCAGCCTCTTGCAGACCACCAGGCCGATGCCGGTACCTTCTTCGCCCGGCACCTTTTGACCCAGACGATTGAATGGCTGGAAGAGTTGCGCCAGCTGCCCGGGGGTCAGGCCCTCGCCGGTATCGCGAACGCTGATACGCATCGACTCCGGCGGGCTCGGGGCGCACGTCACGCAAACCGCGCCGCCGGGTTTGTTGTACTTGATTGCGTTGGACAGCAGGTTGATGATCACCTGTTTCACCCGTGTCGGGTCAGCATCGACCGAGCAACCGGCTTCGAAGGGTGCGAAGGCCACGCTGATGCCATGCTTTTGCGCTTCTGGTTCCACCATGGCCTCGCAATCGCGCAGGACCTCGGCCAGCGCGACCGGTTCCATCGACAGCGACAGCTTCCCGGACTCGATCAGCGCCAGATCGAGAACTTCGTTGATCAGCCCCAGCAGGTGCCACCCGGCCTTGAGAACTTGATCGATGCTTCGCTTCTGCGCGGGTGTTGGCGGCGGCGAAGCCAAATCGATCAACTGGGCGAAACCGAGGATGGCATGCAGCGGCGTGCGCAGCTCATGACTCATGCTGGAGAGGAAATCGGACTTGGCGTTGTTGGCTATTTCGGCCGCGACTTTGGCCTCGATCAGCTTCGCCTCGGCGACCTTGCCCTCGGTGACATCGAACGCCACGCCGAAGTGGCGCAAACCCCGCCCCTCGGCGTCGTATTCCGTCTGTCCGCGGTCGGCGATCCATCGCACCTTGCCGTCCGGAGGCACGATGCGAAACTCGTTCAGGAACGGTTGGCGTTGCGCAATCGATTCGGCGACGTTCTGCCAGAAAACTTCCCGGTCATCCGGATGGAGCAGCGCGCTGAATGTGTCAAGTGTCGGGATGAAAGTCTCCGGCGTGACGCCGAACACGCGGTAAAGCTCGGCTGACCACCAGAGCCTGTCGTCCACCATGTGCCACTCATAAATGCCCATGTTCCCGTAGGTGAGCGCCAGATCGAGCCGCTCACGCTCGGTCCGTAGCACTTCCCTCGCCTCAGCGCGATCAGCCAGCAAGGCGAAACGTTCCCTGGAGTTTTCGACTGCGCGTGTCAGGCTTTCGGGTGTCGTCCAGTCCTTGCCGATGTAGTCCTGCGCACCAGCACGGAGCAACTTGCGGCCATCCGCTCTGCCGGACCCGGTGACCACCACCACCGGGCACGGGGGCAAATCCGCGCCAGCACAGAAGGCCGCCAGCAGCTCCTCCGCGTTCATGTCCGGCAGGGAATAGTCAAGCAGGATGCAATCGTAGGGGTCCTCGCGCGTTTGCTGCAATTGACGCAGGCCGTCGGCCCCCAGTTCCGCCTCGCTGAAGCGATAACGCCGATCCGAGCCGCGCAGCAGCATCTGCCGGAGATCGGCTCGATCGTCCGGGCTGTCGTCGATGATCAGAATGTGCCAGAGCTGGTTCTTCATCTTGCTGAAGTCTGGTTCAGTTGGGCAAAACGGCGCTCTTCAACCAGTAGTCGAAGATCTGTTCCAGGATTCTCAGGTGATCCCGGTATTGCACCGGTTTGACGTGATACGCGTTGGCGCCGCTGGCGTAGCAGAAACGCAGATCACGCGGATTCGCCGAGGTCGTCAACACCACCAGCGGCAGGGCGCGCAGGCGGTCGTCCTGCTTGATTTCCCGCAAGGCGTCGCGGCCATCGCCCTTGGGAGTGTTCAGGTCCAGCAGGACGAGTGCCGGGAGGGCGTCATGCTTCAGCGCAGACAAGCGCAACTGCTGCAGGCACTCGTCACCGGAGGTGGCACGGCGGATGTCATCGGGCACACCAGCGCGCCGCACCGCATCAAGCACGGTTGCAAAATCCTCGTCGGAATCCTCGACGACGAGAATATGGCGCGCGCGCATCATGGCCGGGCCTGGTGCGGGCACGGCAGGGTGAAATAGAAGGTGCTGCCGACACCTTCGGTCGAATCGAGCCAGATGCGGCCACCGTGGCGCTGAACCAGTTTCTGGACGATGGTCAGTCCGGCGCCGACACCGCCGCCAAACTCGTCGCGACCATGCAGCCGCTTGAACATGCGAAAGATCTGGTCGAAGTGCCGCCGCTCGATGCCGATCCCGTCGTCGCGCACGTAATAGATGGCGTGCTCATTGGCATCGGCGGGCGCATTCGGGCGCGCGCCGGCTTCGTCCGGCGCCAGATAGCCTACCTCGATCCTGGGGCAAACCTGACGGTTGTACTTGAGCGCGTTGCTCAGCAGGTTGCTGAAAATCTCGCGGACGCGCACGTGGTCGCTCTGTATGCTGGGCAGCGGACGCGGCAATTCGATGCTGCAGGTGTGCTCCGTGCGGCGCACGCCGATCATCTCGAGTGCCTCCGCGACCACTTCGTTGAGGTCTACCGTTTCGAGCTCCAGGCTCGTCCGGCCGACGCGGGCAAAGTGCAGGAGCGAATCGAGCAGGCTGTCCATGCGCAGGGTCAGGCGCATCAGACTGTCGACATGCTGGCGGTTCTCGGCATTGAGCGCTTGCGCGCTCTCGAGCAGTTGATGCGCGTAGCGGTTGATGCCGCGCAACGGCTCCTTCAGATCATGCGAGGCGACATAGGCGAAGGCGTCGAGTTCCTCGTTGCTGCTGGTAAGATCGACGTTCAACTCTGCCAGGCGCTCGGCGCGCGAGATGACCAGTTCCATGACCAGAAAGCGCAGGCGCAAGGCTGCGTCAACTTCCATGGTTGACCATGGGAGAGCGCGCGCGCGGACGGATTCGACGAACAGCTCGAACGAATGGCGTGGTGTCAGGCGTGACCCATGTGGTCCGGTAACGAGCAGCTTCTCGTACGGGTAACCCGCCCAGTTCACTGTCTGCAGCGTCTCTGGCCGGAACCAGAGGATGAGATCGCGCCGCCGGTGCGAGACCCGCACTGCCAGTACGCCGCTGGCGACATCCGCGATCTCGGCGCCAGCCGGATAGTCGCGGGCGAGCGAATCGGTGACGAACGCCGGCCGCGTCGTCGAAGCAAATTCAGGACGTTGGTCAAGCCACCCGGCCAGCGCATCGAGCTGCGCCACACCCGGCGTGATGCCCGCGCACCACCAACGGTCCAGGTGATAGAGGGCGGCGCCGCCGGCGTCGATCGCGTCGAGCAAGGACGGATGGCGGTCCGACAAGGCCATCAGATCACCCTCCTGCGCAGCGATGGCGACCAGTTGCTGGTGTACACGCTCCAGCTTCAGGCGATAAGCGAGTTGCTCGTTGCGCTCCGCCGACTTGAGTTGCAGCGACGCGACCTGAGCCAGCAGTTCACACGCGGCGCGGACCTGGTGCGGGAAGTGCACCGGTACCAGGTGATGACAGGCAATCAAGCCCCAAAGCTCGCCATCGACCAGGATCGGCATCGTCAGCGATGCCGCGACGCCCATGTTCGCCAGGTACTCGGTATACATGACCGAGGCTCCGCGCAGCGCGCAATGGGTCATGTTGAGCGGACGGCCGGAGTCGGGGTTGGCGAGCGGAACCAGTTCCACCAGCGTTCCGGCGGCATTCGGCAGCGGCCGAATCCACAGGTTTTTGTAGATCTCCCGTGCTGGTTTGGGAATATCGCTCTCGGGGTAATGCAGCCCCAGCCAGGGGTGCAGGTCCTCGCGCTTGCTCTCGGCGAACACCTCACCGTGGTTGTCAGGATGGAAGCGGTAAACCATCACGCGGTCGAGCCCGGTAATGCTACGCACTTCGTCGGTCACGCGCTGGCAGAATTCGCGCAGGCCGTCGGCGGCTTGCAGGCGGCTGACCGCCGAGGTCAGCAACCCGAAAAAATTGGCGTCCCCCTGCCCTGCGACCCTGCCGGTGGACTCGAACTCCAGCACGGCGACGCCTTCAACGGTGTGCAGGCAAACATCCAGTGGGCTTCTGCCCTCGCGCGCCGGCAGCGTGAAAGCGTAGGCTGCGCTACCGGCAAGCGACTCGCGCCCCAGCATCTCGCGCAGACACGCTTCGTTTGCCGATCCGACGACCCGCGCAACGGGCTGACCCAGCAATTGCTCCGGCGACTCACCCAGATGCTGGCCGGTGTTCTCGCTTACCTGCAGAATCGTCAGGTCACCGAGTCGCACCACCAGCAGCGCGCCGTGCGCCTGGATACACCCTGGCGTTTGCACCGGCTCGCTGTCGCAGGTGGTGAGGGTGGTGCCATGGCGCTTGATACTGTAGGGGCCATCGCCCCAGGGCAGCGGTGTGGTTTCGGTCGGATTGTCGGTCATCGGTGGGTCGCCCGTGTTCCTGATGTCGGAAATAGCCATTCATCGATGGTCGCGAAGGTGTCGTTGGCGCTCGCGATGATATCGTCTTCCCCGCCTGTCCGTTGCACCAGCGCGGTCAGGGTTGCACCGAATGCTTGCCAGCGCCGACCGGTTTGCACGCCGTAGCCGTTGAAGAACGCGGCGCCCGACGCCGGTGAGAGACCCAGGTGTGCCTGCAGGTGCCTGCCGATGAGCTGCCCGCCAAGGGTCGCCCCTTCGATCACGTAAAGGCAGCCGAAGACCTGCGGAATCGAGGCGACCGCCGGCAATTCCGCGCAGCGCGGCAACCTTGCCAGGGCCTCGGGCGTCTCACCGAGGGCGATCAAATCGCTCTCCAGGCGTGGGGTCTTGCGCCGTTCGGCGGCGTAGTCCACGCCGATCTCATGCCACCACGGCAAGCTCAGCAAGCGCGCTTCCAGCGGCTCGTAGTAGCCGAAAAATCGGCTGACGATCCGGTGATAGCTCTGGCGCGACAGCCGAGGGTCAAGCAAAGGCAATTGGCACTCGAGCGCCCGATGACGCCCACTCGTTGCCTGCCGCAAGCGTTTCAGGAACATGGCCTGGGGGCGGGGCGACGTTTCACCCGATTCACGTCAGTAACCCTCATACCAGGTCCCGTCTGGCTAAACGGACCATCTCCGCCCTGGCAAATTTCAACGCGACGTCCAGCGTATCCATGAACTCATTGACCTTGATCGGTTTTGTCAGATAGCGGAAGAATCCGGCTTGCAGGCCTTTCTCGATATCACGCGGGATGGCATTGGCACTGAGCGCGACGACCGGTATATGCGCCGTGGTCGGGTCTTCTGCCAGAATTCTCAGTGCCTGGAGGCCGCTGATGCCGGGCAGGTTGATGTCCATCAGGATGACATCCGGCAGCGAGGCACGGGCAATCTCGATGCCGCGCTTGCCATCCCGCGCACTGAGCAAACGAATATCGGGCCGGCGGGCCACGAGATCCTCGACCAGCATCAGATTCGCCGGATTGTCCTCGACGTAGAGCACGGTGTGCACGGGTGCGTCGCCGCTGACTTGCGCCTGGACAACCCGCGTCGGCTCGGCGGCATGCGCCGTTGCTTCCGGTCCGCTGATCAGGTCCAGTTCGATCCAGAACACGCAGCCTTTGCCGACAACGCTTTCGACGCCGATGACGCCGCCCATCAGTTCGACCAGTCGCTTGCACACCATCAGGCCGATACCGGTACCTTCCTCGACATTCGCCTTCTGGCCGAGCCGGTTGAACGGCTGGAAGAGCTGCGCCAACTGTTCCGGTGCGAGGCCTGCGCCCGTGTCACGGACGCTGATCCGCATCGATCCCGGTATGCTCGGCGTGCACTCGACGCTGACCCTTCCACCCACCTTGTTGTACTTGATTGCGTTGGAAAGCAGGTTGATGAGGATCTGCTTCACCCGTGTCCGGTCGGCGCGCACGAAGTACGGCGCTTCGCAGCGGGAAAAAGCCACGCTGATGCCACGCGTGAGCGCCTGTGGCTCGATCATCGCCTCGCATTCGTACATCACTTCGGTCAGCGACACCGGTTCCATCGACAACGACAGCTTGCCGGACTCGATCAGCGCGAGATCGAGGATTTCGTTGATCAACTCCAGCAGGTACCATCCGGCCTTGAGAATCTGATCGATGCTTCGCTTCTGGGAAAGCGTCGGCTGCGGCGAGCCGGATTCGATGAGTTGGGCAAAACCGAGGATCGCACTGAGCGGCGTGCGCAACTCGTGGCTCATGCCGGAAAGGAAGTCTGACTTGGCAAGATTGGCCCGCTCAGCCACCAATCTGGCGCTCTCGAGCTCGGCGTTCTTGTCCCGCAAGAGCTGATCGAGCAGCGCGCGCTCGGCCGCGATCCGCTGGCGCTCGGTATTGTCGGTGCCGATCAACAGGTAACCGATAATCGAGTCCTGCGGGTCACGCAGGGCGGTCACGGATACCTCGGCTGGCAAGCGGCTGCCGTCCTTGCGGATGTAGGTCAACTCGTAGACATCGCCGATGCCGCGCGACGCCTTGAACACCAATGCTTCGAAGCCAGGCGCAATCGGCGTCCCCAGCTCGAGGCTCAACGCCCTGGCACGGGCGATCACTTCCGCAGGATCGGAGATGTCAGCCGGCGTGATCCTGTTCAGCACTTCCGCTGCCGAGTAACCCAGCATGTGTTCGGCGCCGACGTTGAAGATCTGAATGACGCCACGGGCGTCGGTGGCGATACTCGAGAAGTTGGCGCTATTGAAGATCGCGCTCTGCAAAGCCCCCGCTTTGAGCAATGCCGCGTCGGCCTGCTTGCGCGCCGTGATATCGCGCAGAATACCGGTGAAGTAACGCTGGCCGCCGAGCCACATTTCGCTCGCCGCGATCTCCAGCGGGAAAGCGCTACCCTCCTTGCGCCGGCCGACGACTTCGCGTCCGCGACCCATCGCGCGCGCCTCAGGGCTCGCACTGTAATGCTCGAGGGAAGCCGCGCTCTGGCCCTGCGCAAGCTCGGGTATGAGCAGGCTGAAGTCCTGTCCGATCAGTTCTGCCGCGGTGTAGCCAAACATCTGCTCGGCCGCCGGGTTGACGGTCTCGATGCGGCCGCTGCGGGCCTGCAGGGTGATGATGCCGTCCACCACGGTCTTGAGAATCGCCTCGATCAGCGCGGTGCTGTCGCGCAGGGCCTGCTGCGCGGCATATTCCTCGGTGACATCACGGAACACCAGCACGGCACCGAGGATCTGGCCGTCCAGGTCGCGGATAGGTGCGCAACTGTCGGCGATTGCCCGCTCACTACCGTCGCGCGCGATCAGTACGGTGTGGTTGGCCAGGCCCTGTTTGGTGCCATGGGCCAGGGTTTCCATGACCGGGATCGTCGACGGTTGACGGGTTTCCTGGTTGACGATGTGAAACACGTCTTCCACCGGACGGCCTGTGGCTTCCGCCTGTGCCCAGCCGGTCAGCTGCTCGGCCACCGGATTCATGCGCATCACGCGCGCTCGCGCATCCGTGGCTATGACCGCGTCACCGATCGAGTTGAGCGTCACGGCAAGCCTCTCCTCGCTGTTGCGCAAGGTCGCATTGGCCTGCTGCAGTTGCTCATTGACCACTTCCTGAGCCTCGAACAAGTGGCCTGTTTCGAGCTCCCCGGCAGTCCTGAGTCGCGGCCGTGCGGGTCGATGGATCAGGTGGGCAAAGGACAATGCCAACAGGAGCAACAGGAGACTCGCGCTGACGATGACTGCCAGCAGGCGGCGCAGGATCGACTTGAAGTCCGCTTCGTGCTGTCGCAGCGAGGCTTCCTCCACAGCAACGACGCCACTGATTTCGGCGCGAATCGAATCCATCAACTGCCGCCCCTCGGCACTGCGCACCAGCTTCAGTGCAGCGACCGAGTCACCGTCACGGCGCAACGCAACCACCTGCGACATTTCCGCGAGTTTGGCAGCCATCAATGGGCCCAGCGCATCGAGATTCTTCTCGGCAACACCGAGCGCGGCGAGCCGACGCAATTGCTCCAGATGGCCGCGGATGCGATCGCGCGCCGCCGGATACGGTTCAAGCAAGGCTTGATCGCCGCTCAGTGAATAAGCACGCTGGCTGATCTCCGCATCTCTCAGCGAAGACAGCAGATCGTCTGCGCTGCTGATGGCAAGATGGCTACGCTGGCGCGCCTGTGCACCTTCCTCGATCTGCCGGAAAGACGACAACGATGCCGCCGCCGCCAGCGCGACCAGGAGGGCCGCTGCTGCAGACGCAGCCATGATCTTGCTCGTCGCTTTCATCCGGTCGTAGTCCTTGTGGACTCCCTTCAGTGTCGCACGAGATCAGCGAGATCAACAAGAAGGAGCGCACATTCGTCGCGATCAGACCTTCCCGTAATCCTTCATGCCCTTGAGGAGCGACGACAGGTCTTCGGCATGCTCCTCTTCGCTGGCCAGTATTTCCTCCAGCATGCGCACCGTGCTCGGATCACGATTGCCGAGGTAGGCAATCATCTCGCGATAGCTTTCGATGGCGATGCGCTCGGCAATCAGGTCTTCCGTGATCATGCTCCCCAGCGAATCGCCCTCGACATACTCCGCATGGCTGCGCGCTGCCAGCCCGTCGGGCGAGAAATTCGGCTCGCCGCCAAGCTCGATGATGCGTTTGGCGAGCAGGTCGGCATGCGCCATCTCTTCGGTCGCATGCGCCAGAAACTCGGCGGCCACCGGCGCCGCGTGAATGCCGGCTGCCATGAAGTAGTGGCGTTTGTAACGCAGCACGCAGACCAGCTCGGTAGCAAGCGCCTCGTTCAGGGTCTCGATCACATTCTCGCGGTCGGCGGCATAGCCGGCCGTGACCGCGCCGTCCTCGATATGCTCGCGTGCGCGCTGGCGCAAGGTCTTGATATCGGAAAGCGGCGGCCGCTCCGCCGACACTTCTTTCAGGGCAGATGCATTCATTTGTGGGTCCTCGGTTGGTTGGTGGATGGACGCTGGCTCGGACCAATCGCGTTTCAAGGGACTGGCGCACGAGTCAAAAAGACTCAGGGGCTTACGGCGGGCCCCCTCGGGCGCGCATTGCCGGAGCGCCGGACCGGGCCAGATTTCCGCCCTCGTCCTCCCAGGTGCGCAAGCCTTCCTCGAGTTGCTGCCGGTCGAGCGGGCGGGGGCGACGGCCGATGGCAAAAGCCGCGAGGCACCCCGCAGCCACCAGAGCGAGAAGAGCAAATTTGCTGTTGCCAATGATCATGATTTTTCAGTTTCCCGTTGCCCTGGCCAGCGGCCACGGTGGACTCAGCCGGAGCGACGCCCGCTGATGACGTTGACCAGGATCGACACGATGGCGATGACCAGGAGAATATGAATGAAGCCCCCCATGGTGTAAGACGTAACCAAACCAAGGAGCCACAAGATGACGAGAATGACGGCGATGGTGTACAACATGTCGACTATCCTTTCCAGGTTGTTCCAGGTTGAATTCGAGTTCATGTCAAGGAACGCCTGAACCGACCCTTGACCGGTCTTGCGGCCGCGATTGGGGCTTTGCCCCGCTCCACCAGCCACTGAACTCAATAAACATTGTCCCCTTCGCGCCAGCGATTTCTGTGCGCCGGCGAACATAGGCGGCAGTTACTTACCGGGATATTGCTGCGCTGTTCGCCGGCAGCTGCCGGCGAAAGCGCCTAACAACCAACCCGCACAGGTCAATGCGGCTGGGTCCCGTAATAGGAATGGATTTCCCGTGCCCAGGACTGATCCGCCATGTTCGGCCAGTGGCCCTTGTCGAAGCCTGGCGCGTGTTCCAGGCGCGCCTTCTCGACCTTCAATACAAAGCGCTTGTTCAGCGTATCCAGCGTCAAGGCGTGCCACGGCACCGCGAAGAGCTTCTCGCCCATGCCGAGGAAGCCGCCGAAGGAGAGCACCGCGTAGGCCACCGTGCCGTTGCGCAGATCCAGCATGATCTCCTTGATGTCGCCCAGATCTTCATCCTGATGGTTATAGACGGCGTTGCCGACGAGGGTGTTGGCGCCCATCATCTCGGGGCCGGGACCGCGCCGCTGATCCGGTCCGGGTTCGCTGGTGCCATGGTCCTTGTACATGCCATAAGTATCGCGATCTTCGTAGTTCATAGTCATATCTCCAAAGGATTGGTTTCGTCAGTTGGCCGTAGCGTCGGGACCAGGGGTCCGGCACTCGGTCCACGCAAGGTAGGCGAAGGACACGGTGCGGTCTGTACGGCAGCGCACAGGCAATCCCCGCTTCCCGTCAGCTCATCGCATCGCACCCGCGTCGCTGGGCACTGGTGGCCCTTACGGCAGTCGATCAGCCGCGGCTCTGCTGATCAGGTATGGCGGAAGGCGGTCGCCATGGTCGCCGGCAGTTGTGGCGGCAGCGATCGATGGCCCCCCGCCTCCCTGTGCGAACTCAGGTGCGGCACGGCAAGGGGCCAAGCACCCGACGGTCAGCCAGATGCCGCGCAGGATCGCCAACCACATCAGGTTGTAGGCCCACACCCAGCCGATGACCTGCCATGAGATCGGCTCGACCAGCACGCCCGTGGCGCAGACCAGCGTGGTCGTTACCTGCGCAAGCAGAAGCAGCGAGAAGAGCGCTGTCGGCGGGCGCGGCGGCCACGGAGAGGCCTTTCCGCTGCCGCTGGCGAACAGCAGCACATTGCCCCCGATAACCAGTTGGAGGAGCATCAGGGTCTGCAGCCCACTGTTCGTCGGCAAACCAAAGAGGGCCAGCGCGTGCTCGTTGGATACCAGCCAGACGCCCATCAGGAACGGGCCGAAGGATTCGACGATGAGGAACACGCCCACGAACACGGAGACGGCCGACACTGCGGACCCCTGAGGGGAGGTCATGTGGCTCACGGTCGTCCTCCTCTGGTCTTCTTTCAACCCGGAGGGTGGACGGCCGGGGCACACCACGTCTGTGCGTTACCGCACACTGCAGCGTCGCGCGAAGAGAGGTCCGCAGTTGCTGGACCCTGGCTGATACCTTCCGAGCCGGCTCGCCAGGCACGACCGAACAAGCGCGTTCGGTGCTGCTTGTACCAGGCTTTGCCAGCCTTTGTACGCCAGCGCACAGACTGCCCGTCCTCCTCTGCCTATCCTTGAGCAGTGAACAGAGGGACCGGAAGACACCATTCGATACAGAACAGCGCCTGAACGCTCCCAGACCAGACCCTTTTCAACCTTTCTTCAACCTTTTCAACCTTTTCAACCTTTTCAACCACAAGGAGCCTTAGCCATGTCAAAAAGAGACGACTACATCGAGAAGATGAAACTTCAACTCGACGAGGTGAATGCAAAGATGAGCGAGCTGGAAGCCAAAGCAAAGGAAGCGAAAGCAGATGCGCGGGCGAAATACGCCGACCAGATGGCCAAGCTCCGTGAGCAATCCCAGCTTGCCGTCACCAAGCTCGACGAACTCAAGGCCGCCGGCGAGGATTCCTGGGACGCCATGGTTGCCGAAATGGAGAAGATTCGCGACGCCTTCGTTCATTCCTTCAACTACTTCAAGTCCCAGGTCTAAGTCCCCACCCTGCCAGCGCGACCGCCGTCACTCCATCGAGCACCACGGAAAGTGACACTGATACCGCTGGCTCTGCCGAGGGATCAGATCCGTTCGATCAACCGGCTCGCACCAAAAGGATCCCGGCCGATCAGTCCGGCCGGGCCCAGGCCGATGCACGCCGATGATCAGCGCAGGGGAACCGGTTCATATCAGTTTGCCTCGAAGCCCGCCACGAAATCCGCACCCTTTGCACGATGGGTGGCTATGCGCCGCTGAAAGAAGCGGCGTGCCAGATTCTCGGCCCGCTGGCCGTCCGCACCAGCCTGGCAATGCCGGCGTGAAGGCATTGCGTGCGTCCTGGTGGCGTTTGCCAGCTTGCTAGCGGCGGCTCCGGCCTAGCGTCCGCCTGGCGTAGCGGGTCATCAATGGCGTCACGGAGATGCCATGCACGACAATCGAAACCCCTACCGTGGTCAGGGTCAGGGTGATGGCCTCGTCGGCCAGCGGGCCGACGAGGCCATGATTGAGCGCGAACATCAGATAGTAGATTGAGCCGATGCCACGGATGCCGAACCACGAGATCAGAAGACGCTGATCTCCCGACACCGACGCGCCGCTCAAGCCGATCCACACCGAGAGCGGGCGAAGGACCACGAGCAGCAGCAGCACGAAGCCGATCGTACCCCAATCGACGCGGGTGTAGGACAGCATCGCGCCGACCACCAGAACAATCACCAGTTCGGCGATGCGCTCCAGTTGCTCGTTGAAACCGCGTACCGCCTGCCCCATATAGGCTCCGGCGAGGTCGGGATGGGTGGCAACGGCAAGGTGCGCCGCTTTGCCCTGCAAGCCGGCCGGCCCATCCTTCGGGGCCGCCTGCGAGCGGCTGTCTTGGTTGACACGCTGCAGGGCCAGACCGGCGGCAAAAACGGCCAGAAATCCCAGCGCATGGGCAAGCTGCGCGACGCCGTAGGTCAGGGCTACCAGCCCGATGGCAAGGAACTCTTCCAGTCCGACGGCTTGCCAGTGATGAGTGCGCAGATAGACCACCAGTTTGCCGATCATCGTGCCAAACAGCGCACCGATGCCGAGGCCTCCCGCCAGCCCCCAGAGGACATCGATCGCCAACCATCGCCAGCCGGCGGCGCCAAGATCGTGCACGCCGAGCAACCCGAGGCCAAGGAAGACGAAAGGAAAGGCGACACCGTCGTTGAGCCCCCCCTCACCGGTCAGGCTGAAGCGCAGCCGGTCGCGGTCTCCCGGCTCGTCCACCTGGACATCGGACGCCAGCACCGGGTCGGTCGGCGCCAGAATGCCACCGAGCAGAACGGCCGCGCCGAGCGGCAATCCAATCAGAAAGAACCCGACCGCCGCGATCAACCCGACTGTCAGTGCCATCGACACAAAGGCCAGGCGCAGCGGCAAGCGCCATTGCGGACTCGCCAGCGGCAGGCCCAGCTTCAAGCCGACGGAGAATAGAGAGATCAGTACCGCAATTTCGGCCACAGGTTCGAGGAGGCCCGACATCTGCCGCGGGTTTGGCGTCATCAGCCCCCAACCGGCAGTCCCCAGGGCAAAGCCGACCGCCAGATAGAGCATCGCCGGGCTGACCGGCAAGCGCTTCAGAAGCGAGCCCGCGAGCACCATGGTGATCAGCAGCGCGCCGACGACCAGCGCCCAGATGGAAAAATCCATGGCCCTGTCGGCTCACCTTGGCCGCGAGCGCGGCACACCCGGTGGCACCGGCTGTAGCAAGCGGCGTGCCCGACGCCGGCGCGCCGCGATCACCGCGAGGTCCCCGGCCTCGTCGAGCTTGGACGGGTGGCTATACAGGTTTTCATGGCGTCTTCCTCCGGCAGTGACGACCGCTGGCCAAGTCCGCGTGTGACGGCAGCAATCGATCAGGGGTCATGCGAGGCCAGCCTAGCGGACTGGTGAGTGGGGGTCTGTGCGGCGCCGAACGAACCCTGGGTGAGAATTCCCGTGCGACCATTCATCACCCGCTCCGAGGAGACGTCAGCAACTAGAGTGGACCGCCAAGTCAAGACAAGAATCTGGTGTGCCTAAGCTGAGCACGTGATCTCTTTGGCAGCCGGGCGGCGCTGCCCGCGCTTTGCCAGCAAGCACCGGCGCGTCCGTGAGGAAGCCTGGTGGTCACTGAACCCCCGGCGAAGGCAACAAGCGCCTCTAACGATCGAAGTGATAGTCGCTCGCCGCATAGAGTCGCCAGCCGCCATTGCCTGCAAGTTCCAACACCTGTGGGTGATATTTCAGGATCGAGGGACGATGGCCGACGCTGACCAGCGTCGTGCCGCTCGCCGCCAACTGCCGGTACAGGCTGTCCTCGTTGGCAATATCGAGGGCGCTCGTCGCTTCATCGAGGACGGCGTAGCGGGGTGCGGCGAGCAGCACCCGGGCAAGGGCAACGCGCTGTTGCTCGCCCACCGACAGCACCTTTGCCCAGTCCAGTTCGGCATCCAGACCGCCAAAATGCTTGGCGATATCCGGCAGGTTGACGCTCTCCAGCGCGCGCAGAAGTTCCTCATCGACGATCTCTCGATCCTGCAGCGGATACAGCAGCTGGCTGCGAAGACTGCCCAGCAGCATGTAGGGGCGTTGCGGCAGAAACATCATGTCGCTGGCAGCTGGCTGGATGATGCGACCGCTTCCCGAACGCCACAGACCGGCAATGGCGCGCAACAACGAGCTTTTCCCGCAACCGCTGGCGCCGACGATCAACACGCCCTCGCCCGGATTGATCGTTAACGAGAGGTTTTGGATCAGTGTCCGCGCATGGTTGGGCGTGTGGAGGGTGAGGTTTTCAATCGCCAGGCGGGAATTCCGACCGAAAACAATATTCTCCCCGGCCATCGGTGGCGGGTCTTCCTTCCCGACGACGAACCGGGCGAAGCCGTACAGGCGATCAATTCCTGCCGCAAACCGGCTGAAGGTTTCGAAGTTGTCCACGATCACTGTCAGCGCGCTCAATATCGCCGCAAAAGCACCGGCCGCCTGGATCGCCCGCCCAACTTCCAGTTCCCCCGATATCACCTGCTCGGCGATGATTGCCACCGGCAGGATGATGGTCATGAATCGGTAACCATACTGGAACAGGTTCAGATTCAGTTGCGCCTTGATGAGTTTGGTGAAATTCCTGAAGAGCTCATCAAAATACCCGCCGACCTGCCGTGACTCCTGTGCCTCGCCGCGATAGAAAGCAATGGCTTCCGCGTTCTCCCGTATGCGCACCAGGCTGAAGCGAAAATCAGCCTCACGTTTCAGCTGATAGAAATTCAGCCCGATCAGGACCTTGCCGAAAAGCAGGATGGTGACTGCGGTGCCGACAATTGCATAAACGACCAGAAAAGCGACCAGGTCTCTGGAGATCGACCACAGTACGCCAGCAAACGCGACGAGTTGGAGCAGTGCGCCGACCAGCACCAGCAGAAAGCGGAGCGATTCCTGGGTAAAGGTCTTGATGTCTTCGGCGACGCGCTGATCCGGGTTGTCGATCTCTTTACTGGCATTGAGCCGGTAGTAAGCTCGCCCGCTGAAATAGCTCCCGAGAAGATGCCGCGTCAACCAGCGCCGCCAGTGGAGACCGAGCTTGTCGCGTACGTAGTAGTAAAAGGCATGGATCGGCACCGCCACGATCAGGACGGCGAGGCACAGCTTGATGGAAGTCCAGAACCTGTCCGCGTCCCTGGCTGCCAGCGCCGACGTGAATTCCCCCGTCAGCTGGTTGAACAGCACGTCGACGCCGGTCTGACCCAGCAACAACAAGACCAGCAGGGCAAGCAGCCCCCGGGCTGGCCATTTGTCTTCCCCGAACCAGTAAGGTGCCGCTATCGCTCTGAAGCGATGCCACAAGTGCTGATCAAAGCGGATCATGCTGTCTGTGAACGCTGCCGGCCCTCTCCCGCCAGCCCAATTCCCCCTGCACGGCGATCGACCAGCGCCGGTGCCATCCCCCGATCAATCGCCGCAGCTTGCCAATACCGAATAATCGCTACCCTGGCCAGGACGGTCTCCACCATCGGGTCAGTGTTTTCCCCTCCAGGGAAGACCCTGCGAGCAACTGCGCCAAACCTCCCGCCCCCTGCTGCATGCCGATCCCGTGATTCCGGACAAACCGCGACTCTGCTACTGTGATGCCGGCAGGTCAACAACCGGCCAGCAATTCGGAAACCATTCTGGCAAACAGATCACTTGCCCCGGAAGACAAACGACATCCTTGCCGGACTTCCGCCTGCGCCGACCCGGACGTGCTGTTTCTGCCAGACGCCGTCAACTTCGGCAGCGATGCGATAAGCGCCTGGTGCCAGTTTGAGGTATAGCAGTGGGCCTTCGCTGACCCCAGAAGCGATCTGCCGCTCCTTGCCCTGAGCCAACCGGACCACACTGAAGGGAATCCCGGCGAGGTAACTGCCACGCTGCTCGCTGAACATCACGTGCACATTGTAGTGCGACGCCACCTGGCGCAATTCCTCCCGCCCCTCCTCGCTGACACCGCCGCTCGTCCATGAGACCTCGCTTTGCGAAGCGCTGGTGGTCGAGGTCCCGACAACGTCAGCCGCAGCCGCGGCCAATAACGGCGAGCATGGCAGGGTCACCGCAATGGCCAGGAGCACGTTCTGCAGGGACAGGGGCGAAGGCCGGCAGCAGGCTTGAAGAGCGAAAGTTGGCAACGGTTTGTTCATGGCTTTCTCCGGAAATCAACCACGGACCTGCGCGAAGCAATGCCTCGCGAGCCCCGGCCCGGCAAGCTGCCGAGCCCTCTGATTGTACGAATATTGTCATTCCCGCCGGCACGCACTGTCTGTGCGCCGACGCACAGACGTCAGCGGAAGCTGACGCGCTCGGCGTCAGGCGTCAATCGCTGGCCCATCAGCCCCGGGAAATGTCAAGCCATCGATCAGCGATTGCGGCCGTAGCCATGGTCGTCACCGTGGCGGTTGTGCTTGTCATCCCCACGATAGTCGTCCCGGTAATGATCCCTGTAGTCGTCGCGTCGATTGTAGCGACGGTCCCGCTGGTACTCGCGGTAACGCGGAACGTATTCGCGCTGGTACCAGTTGTTCTGGACAAAATAGACCCGCTCGCCGCAGGCATTGTACCGGTGGCAGTTCTTCTGCCAATGCTTCGCGTGGCCTGGGGGTACGTTCAGGTAGACCGGAGGGCGGCCAACCGGTACCAGCTCGATGACCACCGGTTGCCCGTAGATGACCCGCGGCGGTGGATAGCCTCCGATGTCGATGCGACCATAGTAGCCGGGTTGACCGATACTGACCGACAGGGCCACATCGGTGGCGCGTGCCGACAGGCTGCTGGCGGCGGTGGCGGCGACCAGCGCCGCGGCGAATAGCAAATGCTTCATTCGGGACCTCTCCTTGTCAATATCGTTATTCAACGTGCCAGCACAGGGACACGATGACCCCTGTGTTGTGACGCGCTGTCACGGTTGGTAAGCAAGACGAGTTTGCCGGATCCCGACGGGCGCCATCCGCGAGCAGGCCTAGCGAGCCGGAACGATCACCGTGGTGCCACCGCTGGTCTTGCCAGTTGCGCCGGTGTTGCCCCTGGCGCCAGTGCTGCCGGTGGCGCCCGTGTCACCGGTACCGCCCGTTGCGCCGGTGTATCCCGTTGCTCCGGTATATCCCGTTGCTCCGGTGTGGCCGGTGGCACCCGTGTCGCCGGTGGCGCCGGTATAGCCAGTGTTGCCCGTGTTGCCGGTGGCGCCGGTCGCGCCGGTCGCGCCTTGCGGCCCGGCCGGACCGGCGGGAAGGGTGAAGCAGGCGCTCAACGCGAGCGTCGTCAGTGTTGCGGCAATCAGATTCGAGTAGTTCATGATGATTCCTTCTGCTTGGCTTGGCGGAATCACCCACGTCATGGTGAGCGATCCCCTGGAATGGATCGGTTTCCGGTGACAATATTGGGCGGTGGCGGATCGGGCCATCGCGACTACGAGAGCGGAGCGAAACTGGCTGGCAGAAACCGCCTGAGGGCAAGTCTCCGAGGTCAACCCAGGACCGTTGGCAATCAGACTACGAGAGTCCGCCCGTGCAGTCGGTACGCTGGCGCGCATAGCCGGGGCCTTGCCCACGAAGTGGGTCCGGTGGGATCAGCGGTTCGCTCACCAAGGGTCGGGATAGGCTACGCATGCCGATCGGTGATGGAACTGCCGTTCGAATGGCCGTCATGGTCCATGCCTCGTCAGCCTGCGCGGAGATCGCCGACGTGTCCGTCATCTGACAGCCCAGGAAGATTGACAGCGGCGACTCAGGTTCGTAGGCTGAGCGCCACTTGTTTGTCAGTGTTGGGCGGGTGACTCGCGAAGCAGGCAAGAGGGTATGGCCGTCTTACCCGCCCGCCTTTTCTTCCTGCAGATGGGAGCCGAATTGCGTCGACCTGACCCACGCCCCAGCCCTTGGCTTTCCAGGATGATCGGAGCCAGAAGATGACCACCCTGTCCCGACTCCAGTACGATATCGACGCGCGCGTTCAAGCCATCCGGGAAGCGCACCCGGGATGGCTGTGCGGCAAGGGCTGCGCCAGTTGTTGTCGGCGCCTCGCGGAGATCCCTCAACTGACGGCGGCGGAATGGCGCTTGCTGCGAGAAGGCCTGGCCGCGCTATCGCCAGAGCGCCTTCAGGCAATCAGCCGCGACCTGGCGGCCTTGGTCGGCCAGCAGTGGCGCCCGATCGTCTGCCCACTGCTTGACCCGTCCACCAACGCCTGCCCGGTCTATGCCCAACGGCCAGTCGCCTGCCGCACCTATGGCTTTTACGTGCAGCGTAGCCTCGGACTTTACTGCCACAAAATCGAATCCCGCGTAACCGACGGCAGCCTGGCAGACGTGGTGTGGGGGAACCATGATGCAATCGACCGCAGGCTTGCCGGCCTGGGTGAAACCCGGCCGCTGAGCGAGTGGTTCGAGCTTTGGCAGCTAAATTCCTCCTTTCCCGGGGCGGCAGGCAAACCGACAACACCCGATCAGGCCTTTTGCGCCACCAGGCCGATCAGTGCCGAGCGGCCCTTGTGCCCCATTCCCTCCGCGATCTCGTCCTCGTAGGCCACAAGTTCCTCGATCTTCCAGTCGGCAAAAGCGGCGCGCAGCAGTTCTTCGGTGTAAAGGTTTTCCACGGCGGATGGCCCGCCAGTCCGGTAATCGAGCTGCTTCGGCGTGTAGCCCTGCAGCAGGATGCGTCCGCCCGAACGGGCCAGCTGCTTCATCGCCGCAAACTGCCGGTCCCTTTCTGCCGGGCCGACGAACTGGATGAAGACGCCGATCACCCAGTCGAAGGTGTTGTGCAGTTCGGCCGGTGGCCACTCCGGCCCGAGCATGTCGGCCAGCAGGAAGCTGACATCGACCTGGCGACCGGCGGCCAGCCGTCGGGCCTTTTCGATGGCCACCGGAGAGATTTCAATCGCGGTGACCTCGAGCCCCTGTTCGGCCAGCCAGACCGAGTTCCTGCCCTCACCATCGGCCACCGACAGCGCAGTCCGGCCATTCTGCAGGAGGCCAAGCCGATGCGCGAGAAAGCGATTCGGCTCGGTACCGAACAGGTATTGCTCCCCGGCATCCCGGTAGCGACTACTCCATAGACTTTCCTGGTTCATCAGGACGCCATCCCTTCTCGCTGCTTGTGATCCGCCATGACCCGGACAGCGATCGCCACCTGCCGGCTATTTGCGGGGCACTTCGATGTGATGCGCGGTGAGCCAGTCGCGGTCCAGTTCCCACCGCACTTCCCTGATGCCGGGCTGGGAGAGCACAATGGAGCGAGCCTCGGATTGCACTTCTCCGAGCAACTGCTGGGCGGCAATGAAAGGCGGATCATTCGGATCCTTGGTGTCGAGTCCCGGAAAGAGCACGCCAAGCGCCCTGGCCGCCGGCACTTCAACGTTCCGTGGCGTACTCATGATCGCCGTTTCGCCGTTCACTTTCATGACCCGGAAGGTGTAAGGATAACTTTTCAGTTTCGCGCTGGCTTGCGCCTCGATGGCTGCCGTCAGTTCGCGCGATCGGGAATCCGGTGCACGGATGTACCAGTCCAGGCCAATGAGGAGAAGCAGGACGAGGATGGCCCAGTATCTTCTTTTCACTGTGTCTCTCCTGTTTCTGGCAGCACCCACGGCTCACCGGACGAGTCGCGCATGGCAGCATCGAGAAAGCCGATCACCGTCCCGATGTGACGCTCGATTTCACTGTATTCGTCGTGGCTACCGGGCATCAGCAACAGATGCACCCGCTCATCACGGCGGTTGGCGTAGATTTCCTGCGCTTCGCTGACCGGCACCATCTGGTCGTCGGTGCCGTGCGCCAGCAGGACCGGACAGTTTGCCGAGCGAATGGTGTGACAGGGGGCAATGTCGTCGAAACGGTGCCCGATGACGGACTGCACATAATGCAGAATGTAGGCGCCCAGCGGCCAGTAGGGAATCCCTTTCAGCTTGAGCCAGCGCCGCATGATGCCGGCCGGATGAGCAAAGGCGGCCAGACTCACGGCAGCAGCCAGATCCGGCCGGCGGGAAACGAGCAGCAGCGCAGCGCCTGCCCCCACCGAATGGCCGATGACCCCGACGCGGCTGGCGTCGACCTCGCGCTGCCCCTGCAACCAGTCGACCGCATGCTCGAGGTCCTCCGCAAAGCGCGGCAAGGAAGCGAAGCTGTCGCCATCGCTCTGCCCGTGGCTGCGCGCATCAAAGAAAAGCGCGGCATAGCCGGCCTCATGCAGCGGCTCCGCCAGCGGCAGCATCATCTCGGCATTACCTCCCCAGCCATGGACGACGGCCAGCGCCGGTGCGGCTTCGCCAGACGGAATGAACCAGCCGAACAGGGTCTTGCCGCGCTGAGTGGGAATGTGCACCTCGCGCCAGGGCAGGCCATCGGGGACGCCGGTCTCGCGCAGGCGCGGGGCGGCCAGGCTGGCGCGTATCCTGCGATTGACCACCGGCACCGCCAACGTGGCGAGCAGAGCAACGGCGAGCGTGATCAACCTGAAGCGATTCATTGTACCGATTCCTCTCGGGCCCAAAGGGATGCGGCCCCACCCCGACCTCGTTGGCCGCGAAGGCGCGTTAACGTGGCGCGATCGGGTTCGCCGCGCAATATTTGAATTTCCTGGGCGGAAGACAGCACGATCGGTGTCGACCGCCTCGGCAAACGACGGCTTGGCTTTCGCCAGCCGCGGGCATCCCGTAGACATTGCCCGCGCCGCCGGCGCCTCGGCGTCAACGGCCACGATAGCTGTAGTACCCGTCGTCAATGTGGCCTCGGTGGTCGAAGTCACAGCTGAAGGAAAGCTCGCGGTGACCGCCTCGCTCGAACGAAACCCGGCCATCTCCGGTCAGTGTTTGGTCGCGCAATAGCGGATAGGTCAGTTCCAGTTCGCGAACCTGGCCGTGATCCCGCTCGAGCTGGAAACGAACTTCACGCGCGCACTCCCTCGTCAGGTATCGAATATCGTTGAAAGGCGAACTCTCGCCCCGAGCATACGAGCTGCGCTGTTGATCACGCTCCGCGTCGTTCTGGCTGCCGGCGATAGCGGCTATCGCGATCAGAGCGAGCACACCGGCGCCGACCAGAGGCGCCGGCGTGCTGTCATCGTCAACGGACGACGCGTTGTGGTGATCGACACGCCAGCTGACTACGTCACGATTATCGATGCGGCAGGTGAAGCGATGATCCCTGTCGTCGCCGGACCGGATCAAGCCGCTCACCTTGTAGGAATGATGAGCGGTCCTTTCGACCCGCGTTTCATGAGCCCGGGAATAGCGGGAATCCGAGTAGCGGATCTTCTGCACACAATCATCGACCGCTCTGGCTTCGTCATAGGCCAACGCTGCGGGAGAGGTCATTGTGGTGGCAAGGGCCACACTCAAGCAGATAATCAGTCGCTTCTTCATCCCGGCCTCTCTTCGCTCGTCCGTTGGCGGCGATCCGACATCCCGGCGGCCGCGGTTGGCGGGCAGAACCGACCCCTGGGACCGGCTCTACTCGAAGCCACATCATACGATACCGATTACCTGCTGCGCAGATGCCAGAGCTAGAACCAGCCGGTGATCTTGCCAGCCGCCGATCTGGTGGCGGGAATCTGGTGAGCGCCTGGGGCCCAACATTCGGCGGGCCGCCCATCGGCCGGCGGGGTCAGCTCCCGGGTTCTTCCTCCATCAGCCGCTGGCGGATGGCGAGCAATTCCTGCTGGCGCTCGGCGCCGGTTTCCGGGTAGCGCATCCTGAGCGATTTGAGGGTCTCCAGAATGATGCGCGAAACAATCAGCCGGGCGTTCTTCTTGTCGTCGGCGGGCACCACATACCAGGGGGCGATTTTCGTGCTGGTCGCGCTCAGGCACGCTTCATAGGCCTGCATGTACTGTGGCCAGAAAGCCCGTTCTTCGATGTCGGCCAGACTGAATTTCCAGCTCTTGTCGGGCTCGTCGATGCGCTCGAGAAAGCGCCTGCGCTGTTCTTCCCGGGAAAGGTGCAGGAAGAACTTGATGATGCGTGTGCCGTTGCGAAAAAGATGCGCCTCCAGGTCGATGATGGAACGATAGCGCTCACGCCAGATCGTTTTTTCGTCAATATCTGCATCCGGCAGGCCTTGACCACGCAAAATCTCCGGATGGACCCGCACGATCAGCACCTCCTCGTAATACGATCGGTTGAAGATGCCGATGCGGCCGCGCTCCGGCAGGCATTGTGAGGTACGCCAGAGAAAATCGTGCTCGAGTTCGGCGGCACTGGGGTGTTTGAAACTGAACACCTGGCAGCCCTGGGGGTTGACGCCTGACATCACATGGCGAATGGCGCCATCCTTGCCGGCCGCGTCCATGGCCTGAAAGATCAGCAGCACTGCATGGCGGTTGGACGCGTAGAGCAGACGCTGCAGGTCACTCAGTTCGTTTACCTGTTCGTCGAGCAGTGTCTGGTACGCCTTTGTCGACGGGTAAGCCGGCGGCACCTCGGTCGGCCACTTGTCCAGTTCGACCTTGTTGCCTTCCTGTACCTGGAAGTCGCTTGGTTTGATTGTCATCGCGACCATCTCGATCTCGTCCACCTTGGCAGCGCTCCGTGAAAAGCGTATGCGTCTTCACGGTTCAATTTCGTGGTTACCCGCCTTCAATCTCCGTGCAGATCCTCCCTCGAATAGGGCTGCCCGTATGTACGCTGGCGTACGTAAGCGTCGAGTGGGAAGCCGTCCGCGACCCAGGCATTGTTGATCCCTCCATGGCGGCGTTCTGTGCGCCTCCGTACATACGGGGGAAAGCGCATCGTCTACCGTGGGCATCAGCCATGAACACCTTGTCAGCCGCCGCAATCGCCCAGCCAGCGCCCCAGGAGTTCGCGCTATCGGGAGCCTGGACGGTGCGCGGGCTCGGTACCCTCGCTCCACGACTCGCGGCACTGTCCGCACCAGCCGGATCGGGACTGGTGGTCGATTGTGCCGGCATCGAAGCACTCGACACCGCTGGTGCCTGGGTCCTGCAAAAGCTTCTGCGTCAGCTGCGTGCTGCGGGAAGCGCCGTCCACCTGCGTGACTTTCGCCCGGAGTTCGCCAGACTGCTTGCAATGGTGGGGAAGGATCTATCGACTCAAGTGCCGGTCACAAGCGCCCTCCTCCCGGTTTCATCTGTCCCTTCATCGCATCTCGAACACCTGGGCCGAAGCGCTGCCGGCAGCCTCGAACAAGTCATGGCACTGCTCGGCTTTGTCGGCGAGATTGCGCTGGCCTTTACCGCATGCCTCGCGCACCCGGTGCGATTCAGGTGGCGGCCCATGTTGTACAACCTGCGCAGTGCCGGCTTCGACGCACTGCCGATCGTCGGGCTGCTGTCCTTCCTGCTCGGAATCGTTGTCGCCTATCAGGGCGCCGATCAGCTGAGGCAGTACGGCGCCAACATCTTCATTGCCGACCTCGTCGGGCTCTCCATGCTGCGCGAGTTCGCGCCCCTGATGACGGCCATCATCGTTGCCGGGCGCTCTGGCTCGGCCTATGCAGCGCAGATCGGGACGATGTCAGTGAACGAGGAGATTGACGCCCTGCGCGCGCTCGGCATCGCCCCGCTGGACCTGCTCGTCTTGCCCAAGATCCTCGCCCTGTCCATCGCGCTGCCACTGCTCACTGTCTTCGCCGACCTGCTCGGCGTGTTCGGTGGCATGCTCATGGCGCGTGCACAACTGGGAGTCGGCTTCGGCGAGTTTCTCGACCGCCTGGTCAAGGCAGTCAGCGTCACCGCCTATCTGGTCGGCGTCTGCAAGGCACCGGTGTTCGCGTTCATCATCGCCGTGGTCGGTTGCTTTCACGGTTTTCGCACCCGTGGCGGTGCCGACAGCGTCGGCCGCCAGACCACACGCAGCGTCGTTCAGTCGATTTTCCTGGTGATCGTCGCCGATGCCCTGTTCTCCGTCGCCTTCAGTGTACTGGACCTCTGAGGTGCGCAGTGACAGGCAGGCGACGGACGTGGTCATCGAACTGAGCAAGGTCTCGACGCGCTTCGGCGAACATGTCGTACATTCGCAAATTGACCTCCAGGTGCGGCGTTCAGAGATCCTGGCGCTGATTGGCGGCAGCGGCTCCGGCAAGTCGACGCTGCTGCGGGAAATGATCCTGCTGCAGCGCCCGGACTCGGGTTCAATCCGGGTGCTCGGCGTCGACCTGGAGAATATCAGCGATGATGCGGCACACGCGCTGTGCCAGCGCTGGGGTGTGATGTTCCAGCATGGCGGCCTGTTCGGCTCGCTGACGGTCAAGGAGAATGTCGGGCTGCCGCTGCGCGAGCACAGCCGGCTCGACGACCGCCTGATCGACGAAATCGCGGCCTGGAAGCTCGCCATCACCGGCCTCGAGCCTGAGGTCGGCGCGCAGTATCCGGCAGAGCTCAGTGGCGGAATGATCAAGCGCGCCTCGCTCGCCCGCGCCTTGGCACTCGACCCGGAATTGCTGTTTCTCGACGAGCCAACCGCCGGCCTCGACCCCGACAGCGCCGGCGGCGTCGACCAGCTCGTTCGCAAGCTGCGCGACCTGTTTGGTCTGACCGTGGTCATGATCACGCACGACCTTGACCTGTTGTGGCAGGTAGCCGACCGCGTCGTCGTTCTCGGCGACGGCAAGGTGCAAGGGATTGGCTCGATGTCGGAGCTCTCGCACATGGACCATCCCGCCATTCGCATGTTCTTCGACGGGCCGCGCGGGCGAGCGGCGCAGGAACAGGAAGAACACCTGGCTGCGGCGCAAAGATCGTGAGGCCATCATCGAAACCAAAGTGAACTATCCGCTCGTCGGTGCATTCGTCCTCGTCCTCGGCTCGGTGCTTGTCGCCGGCGTTCTCTGGTTCGCCTCGGGCGGTGCTTTCCAGAAAAGCCATGACATCTATCGGGCGATCGTCTTCGAGTCGGTGGCCGGTCTAAATCTCAACGCACCGGTCAAGTACAACGGCGTCGACGTCGGCAAGGTTCGACAGATCCATCTGGACCCAGGCAATCCGGAACAGGTGAACCTGCTGTTCGCGATCGAGCGGGGCACGCCAATCAGGGAAGACACCGTCGCGGTCCTGAAAACACAGGGTTTGACCGGCATCGCCTATGTCGAACTCAGTGGCGGCACACGCGATGCGCCGCCACTGCTCGCCAGCGAAGGAAGCGAGTATCCGGTGATTCGCACCAAGCCATCGCTCAGTGCGCGACTGGAGAATGTGCTCACCACCGTGCTGACCAAGGTGGACAGCCTGTCGAACAACATCAATGCCCTGCTCAGCAAGGAAAACCGGACTGCGTTCGCCAGCGCACTCGCCGATATTGCCCTGGTCGCACGAACTATCGCCGCACGCAAGGACGCGCTCGATGCGGGCATCATCGATGCCGCCCGGACTCTTGAAAACACCTCACGCGCAACCGCGCAGATCGGACCGACGCTCGATCGCATCGGACGCAGCGCCGACGCCATCGGGAAAATGGGGACGGCGGTCACCCGCACCAGCGCCAGCGCGGGCAAGACGGTGGACGCGGTCGGCGCCGACCTGCAGCGCTTCAGCACGGAAACGCTGCCCGAACTGGAGCGGCTGCTTGAAGAACTCTCCGTGCTGTCGACGTCGCTGCGGCGCCTTGCCGAGCAAACCGAACGTAATCCGTCGGGCCTCCTCTTCGGTCACCGGCCGGTACCAGATGGGCCCGGCGAATCCTCATCAACAGGAGCACGACAGCCATGATCCCTTGGTCCATCGCAAGAGTCGGCCTGCTGTGCCACATCGGCGTGCTGCTGACCTTGATCGGCGGCTGCAGTGCGCTCCGTTCGCCGGCGACGCTGCCGCCTGCCTTCTACTCGCTCGACAGCGCGAGCGGCGAGAGCGAAAGCGCAAGAACGGCTCGGGCAGCCGGCTCGATCGGCGCGCCAACATTGATCGTCAATCCACCTCAGGCGGCAGCGGGCTTCGATAGCCGGCGCATCATCTACGTCCGCGCGGCCCACAGGCTCGACTATTTCGCTCATAGTGAGTGGGTCGACACCCCGGCGCGCATGCTTGCGCCGCTGATCGTCGCCGTGATCGAGAGCAGCGGGACCTTCCGCTCCGTTCTCCTGGCGCCGACCGCTGCCGCCGGCGAACTGAGGCTCGACACCGAGATCCTGCGCCTGCAGCAGGACTTCAGCAGCCAGCCGAGTCGCGTCCGTTTCACGCTACGTGCCCATATCGTCGACCACACAACCCGCCGGGTACTGGCGTCGCGTGTCTTCGATGAAAGCGTTGCAGCCGCGACTGAGGACCCCTACGGCGGCGTCGTTTCGGCCAATCGGGCGGTGCAGAGCGTGCTTGAACAGCTTGCCGGCTTCTGCACCACGGTGGTCGTTCAATCACAAACGGCGGCGGCCGAAGCTGCGAAACAGGTGGTCGAACCCACGCCTTCACTGCCATCCCACGGGTCTTGAGCCAATGAGCGACTCTTTCGGAGCAGCAGGGTCACACAGTGATTTCACCCGTCCGCGAGCACCCAACCCTCCGACGCGCCAGCCAGTCGCTGACCGCCAGCCCGGTGCCGAAATCCCAGGCCTTGAGCTTTTCGGGAACAATCAGCCGGAATTCGGCGAGTTCCTCGTTGAGACGGATCTCGCCATTCGCCAGGACATGATAGGCAATGATCACCTCGTGCCTGCGGGCGAAGGGATAAACGCCGATCAGCGTCACGGCGTGGGTTTCGAGACCCAGTTCCTCCCTGACCTCGCGCGCAACGCCTGCCGCCGGCGCCTCATCGCGTTCGAGAAAGCCGGTGATCAGCCCGAAAGCACCGGCTGCCCAGGCGTGGTTACGCGCCAGCAGGATGCGGCCGTCGTGTTCGACCAGCGCCGCCAGCACCGGTGCCGGATTGTCCCAATGCACGAAGCCGCACCGGGCCCGGCAGATCAGTCGCGGCAGGCCACCAACATCGTGCGTCTCGAGCTCGGTACTACAGAGCGGACAGAAGCGCCAGTCACTCATTCGGACCCGGCCGCCAGCTCGCGGATGTCGGCGACCAGACGATCGACGGTCTCGGGTGCCGTATCCCAGGCGCACATGAAGCGCGCGCCACCGGCGCCGATGAAGTTGTAGAACAACCAGCCGCGCTCGCGCAGGCCGGCCTCCACACGGCTCGGCAGGTGAACGAAAACGCCGTTCGCCTGCACCGGAAAGAGCGCCGGCCAGCCGGTCGCTTCCGCCAGGCCGGCCGCCAGCCGCCGTGCCATCGCGTTGGCATGCGCGGCGTGGCGCAACCAGGCGCCGTCGTCGAGAATGCCGAGCCACGGCGCCGACAGGAAGCGCATCTTCGACGCGAGTTGACCGGCCTGCTTGCAACGATAGGCAAAATCATCGGACAGCTTGCGATCGAAGAAAACCACGGCCTCGCCGGCCGGCAAGCCCATCTTGGTGCCGCCGAAGCACAGGACATCGACCCCGGCGCGCCAGGTCACCTCGGCCGGGCTGGCGCCGAGGCCAGCAACGGCATTGGCAAAGCGCGCGCCGTCCATATGTACGCGCAGACCGTGCGCACGCGCCGTATCGGCAATTGCGCGCAGCTCGTCCGGCCGGTACACGGTGCCGACCTCGGTCGCCTGCGTCAGCGTCACCACCTTCGGCTTCGGATAGTGGATGTCGGTCCGGCGGGTGACCACCTCAGCGATCGACGCCGGCGTCAGCTTGCCCTGCTCGCCGGCAACCGCCAGCAGCTTGGCGCCATTGGAGAAGAACTGCGGCGCGCCGCATTCGTCGGTCTCGACATGCGCCAGCTGGTGGCAGATGACGCTATGGTAGGGCTGGCAGAGCGCCGCCAGGGCCAGGGAATTGGCCGCCGTACCGTTGAAGACGAAGTACACGTCGCAATCGGTCTCGAACAGCTCGCGCAAGCGATCGGCGACGCGCAGCGTCCATGGGTCCTCGCCGTACGAGCGGACATGGCCATCGTTGGCCGCCAGCAAGGCACTCAGCGCTTCCGGGCAAATGCCCGCGTAGTTGTCACTGGCAAAGTGCTGCATCAGGCACCATCGAGGTTGGTCGGCCCAGAGTTGCCCCCCTCCCCAGCCCCGACCCACCTGGGGCGCCCCCCCCCCCCCCCCCCCTTCCCCCCCGCCGCACGCCGATGCCGGCGCGCTTTTCTGCTTGCTCAAAGCCGCTGGTCGACCCAGGCGCACACCGATGCCAGCGCCGCCGGCAGATGCGCCGGATCGTTGCCACCGGCCTGCGCCATGTCCGGACGACCCCCACCCTTGCCACCGACCTGACGGGCGACCATGTTCACGAGTTCACCGGCCTTGATCCTGCCGGTCAGATCAGGGGTGACGCCGGCGATCAGCGTCACCTTGCCGTCGCTGATCGAGGCCAGCACGACGGCGGCGCTCTTCAGCTTGTCGCGCAGCTTGTCGATCGTTGAGCGCAGGGCGTTCACGTCGGCGCCCTCCATGACTGCGGCCAGCACCCTGATGCCCCGAACCTCGACTGCCTGTGCCAGCAAATCGTCACCCTGCGCCGAGGCCAGCCTGGCTTTGAGGCGTGACAGTTCCCTCTCCAGCGTGCGGACATTGTCGAGCATCTGGGCGAGTTTGGCCGGCACCTCGGAAACCGGCGCCTTGAAGGCAGCCGCAGCGTCAGCCAGCATCGCCTGCTGCTGCTGCACCAGGGCCAGCGCCCCCTCACCGGTCACCGCCTCGACGCGCCTGACGCCGGCCGCGACGCCGGTCTCGGCGACGATCTTGAACAGGCCGATATCGCCACTACGTTGCACGTGCACGCCGCCGCAGAGTTCCTTCGACGAACCGATGGTCAGCACGCGCACCTCGTCGCCGTACTTCTCGCCAAAGAGCATCATCGCGCCCGACCTCTGGGCCTCCTCGATCGGCATGACGCACGCTTCGGTCGCCACGTTGGCAAGAATCTCGTTATTGACGATGACTTCCACGCGGCGAATCTCTTCGGCGCTCATCGGAGCAGAGTGGGCAAAGTCGAAACGCGTCTTTTCGGCATCGACCAGCGAGCCCTTCTGTTGCACATGGCCACCCAGCACCTCGCGCAGGGCCTTGTGCATCAGATGCGTCGCCGAGTGGTTGCGCACCGTGCGGACACGCGCCAGCACGTCTACCCTGGCCGAAACACTGTCGCCAACGCTGATCAGGCCGGTCCTGACGATGCCCTGATGGCCGAAAACGGCAGCCTGGATCTTCTGCGTGTCCTCGACCGCAAAGATGCCCTGCGCGCCCTGCAGCAGCCCGCGGTCGCCGACCTGACCGCCGGATTCGGCGTAGAACGGTGTCTCGTCGAGCACGATGACGCCGAGTTCGCCCTCCTTCAGTTGCTCGACCGGGCTGCCATCGCGGTATAGCGCCAGGACCTTGCCGCCGAATTCGAGCGCCTCGTAACCATGGAAATTCGTCGCCGGTCCGTCGTAGTCGAGCGCCGTGGCCATCCTGAATTTGCCGGCGGCGCGCGCCTGCTCCTTCTGCTGCGCCATCGCGGCATCGAAAGCGGCGACGTCTACGCTCACCCCGCGCTCGCGGCAGACGTCGGCCGTCAGATCGAGCGGGAAGCCAAAGGTATCGTGCAGCTTGAAGGCGGTGGCACCGTTGAAAACACCCTGGCCAGCCATCGCCGCGAGTTCGCCCTCGAGGATGCTCATGCCGTGCTCTATGGTCTCGAAGAAGCGGACCTCTTCCTGCCGCAACACCTCGGTCACGCGCGCCTGGTTACTGGCCAGTTCGGGATACGCAGCACCCATTTCGGCAACCAGGTCGGGCACCATGCGGTGGAAGAAGGCCGTGCGGGCACCGAGTTTGTAGCCATGCCGGATCGCGCGCCGGATGATCCGCCGCAGGACGTAGCCACGTCCCTCGTTGCCCGGGATCACGCCGTCGGAGACCAGGAACGCGCAGGCGCGGATGTGGTCGGCAAGCACCCGCAAGGAAGGACTGGCTAGGTCGGCAGACGAGGTTTCACGCGCGGCTGCGGCGATCAGACGGATAAACAGATCGATCTCGTAGTTGCTATGGACGTGCTGGAGAACCGCGGCCGTGCGCTCGAGGCCCATGCCGGTGTCCACCGAGGGCTTCGGTAGCGGATGCATGACGCCGGCCTCGTCACGGTTGAACTGCATGAAGACGTTGTTCCAGATCTCGATGTAACGGTCGCCGTCTTCGTCAGGCGATCCCGGTGGCCCGCCGGGGATGCCTTCCCCGTGGTCGTAGAAGATTTCGGTGCACGGTCCGCAGGGGCCAGTATCGCCCATCATCCAGAAGTTGTCGGAGGCATAGCGCGCGCCCTTGTTGTCACCGATCCGTACCACCCGCTCTGCCGGCACCCCGATCTCGCGTGTCCAGATGTCATAGGCCTCCTGGTCTTCGGCATAAACCGTGACCCACAGCCGGTCGGGCGGCAACTGGTACACCTCGACCAGCAGTTCCCAGGCGTAGCGGATCGCATCGAGCTTGAAGTAGTCACCGAAAGAGAAATTGCCCAGCATCTCGAAGAAGGTATGGTGGCGCGCGGTATAGCCCACGTTTTCAAGGTCGTTGTGTTTGCCGCCGGCGCGTACGCACTTCTGCGAGGTCGTCGCCCGCCGGTAGGGTCGCTTGTCGAACCCGAGGAAAACGTCCTTGAACTGGTTCATGCCCGCGTTGGTGAACAGCAGCGTCGGATCCGCGTGCGGCACGAGCGAGCTCGAGGCAACGATCTGGTGGCCTTTGGATTCGAAGAACTTGAGGAACTTCTCGCGGATTTCAGCGCTTTTCATCGTGGTCCATCCCGGTTCGGGGCTCGTTCAAAGAGCTGCGATTCTAACGTGAAAGTCGGATTCGCGACCGGTCAATCACCCGGCCGCCGCGCCTTCAGCGCGGCAGTTCCGGGCGCGATCGGTAGTCGACAGTGACCGGCGCTGCCCGCTCGACGGCGACCGGCCAGGCTACTCGTCGACCAGGCAGTCGATGCGGTCGCTGAACACCGCCGCGACGCCGCGCCGACAAAGCGCGGCGGCGATTGATGGATCATTGACCGTGTAGCAGAGGACAGGGATGCCGCCGTCGCGCGCTTCACGCAGCAGTTCGTCGTCAACAAACGCGGCATCACAATGCAGGGTCACGGCCCTGAACTGCCTGACGCGCGCCAGCCAGTCGGACGGCGGACGTTCGTACAGGCAACCGAGCGGCAATTCGGGCACGGCCGCCCGTGCCGCCGCCAGGGCCGTTGCCGAGAAAGACGACACCAGCGGCAGGTCTTCGCCGGACCACAGCGCCCGCACCCGGCGCGCAACCACCTCGCCGGCCAGCGCCTCGAAACCGGCTGCCGGCTTGATCTCCACGTTGGCCAGCAAACCCAGTTGCCGACAGGCGAACGCGGCCGATTCCAACGTCGGCACCGGCTCGCCGGCGAACGCCGGATGCTGGTGAGCACCGGCGTCGAGGCAGCGCAGTTGCGCATCGTGGGTTTCGCCTACCCGACCGAAGCCGTCAGTCGTCCGGAGCAGGGTTTCGTCGTGCAGCAGCCACGGCGAGCCATCGGCTGACAGCATCACATCAAACTCGACCGCCCGCACGCCAAGCCGGGCGGCGATCCGCAGCCCGGCCAAGGTGTTCTCCGGCGCCAGCGCACCGCCACAGCGGTGCGCGAAGACGCGCGGCAGGGGCCAGCCGAGCTGCGGAGCTATCATTTCTTCGGCGCTGCCGGCTTGGCTGTCCGCTGCGCTGCCGGTTTCGCTGCCGGTGCGGCGTGCAGGATGACGTTGCCACGCTCGACAGCGATGTCGAGCGCCTGCTTGGCTGGCGTCTTGCCGGACCAGGCTGCCTCGAGTTCCTCTTCGACGATGATCCGCACCTTCTCGATCTCGGCAACGCGCAGTGCACGCAGCGCGCCCGGGCCCTGCAGCTGCGCGTAGGCGACATTGAGGCCGGCGACATCAGCTTTCAACAGCTTGCTGCCCGCCGCGGCACGGGCAGCCGACGTCATTGGCAGGAAGCCTGACGCGGCGGTGAGCTCCACCTGCAGGTCGGGTTCCAGCAGGAAACTGACAAACTGCGCCACCCCCTTGTACTCGGCCGGCTTCTGACCGCCGCCCACCCACAACGAGTAGCCCCCCGCCAGCGTCTGCTTCGGCGCGCCCTGCACATCGTCGTGATACGGCAGCGACGCAACACCGATCTCCAGCTTGCGGCTATCACGCAGCGCGCCACTGAGTGAAGACGAACTGGTCAGCATGCCGCACTCGCCGGCGGCGAAGCGGTTGTCTGCCTCGTCGCGACGACCGAAAGCGACGAAGAACCTGGCCTTTGCCCAGGTGGTCAGCATCGCCGTGTGCTTGACCTGAACCAGACCATTGAAGTTCAGCTTGCCCTTCGCGTCCGCGACCTCGACGCCATGCCAGGAACTCAGGTTGTCGATATGCACCCAGGCTGGCCACGAGGTGGTGTACGGACAGGTGCTGCCGGAGTCGAACAGCTTGTCAGCCGCCACCTGCATTTCGGCCCAGGTCTTCGGCGGCTTTTCCGGGTCAAGACCGGCCTTGCGGAAAGCGGCCTTGTTGATGAAGAGAACGGGAGTCGACAGGCCGATCGGCAGCGCAATCAGATTCCCTTGCGCATCGGCGAGGCCGACACGCAGCTCGGGCGCCAGCTTGCCGCCGTCAAAGGGCACATTCTCTTCCTTCATCACCTGGTGCAGCGGTCTGAAAGCGCCTTTGGCGGCGATGAAACGCGCCTGCTCCTCGCGTGTCACCAGGTAAAGGTCCTTCGGCGCATCGCCCTGGACGCGGCGCACCACCTTGACCAGGGTGTCCTTCTGCCGCGAGTTGAAACGCTCGACCAGCTTCTCGAGGCGCTCGGCGCGTTCCTCGTCGAGTTGATGCGAAAGCTCGATTTCTGTCGGTGCCGCAGCCGTCAATGAAGAAAAGGGCGCGGCGAGTGCAACCGCCAGCAGGGCCGGGAGAATTTTGCGCAAATGCATGGCAATCCTTTGCAGTCGGAAAAAAGTTCTGATTATAGCGGCAGCCGACGCCCATCGCTCAGGTTGTCCAATCTGCACCGGCGAACGGCGCCCCGCGGTTTCGCCTGATTGTGTTTACAATGTGGCTTCCGATCCCCTTTCCCCAGGAACATCGTGTTTGACCAGGTACTGAAGCCGATGCGCGCACTCCTGATTGTCAGCGCCCTGCTGCTCGGTCTCTCCGGCTGCGACCTCATCCAGCAAAAACTGGGAATCGAGGCTCCGGCGGTCAAGGCCGCCCGCCTGGACGCCGAGGGGCAGGCGGTCGGCAGTGCCTGCCGCCAGTCAGGGCGCGCGATAGAAGACTGCTATTCGATCTATTCATGGCTGTCCAAGGCATCGATCTACCAGGGCTGGCGTGACATGGATGCCTACATGCGCGACAACAAACTGGAAACGGTCGAGCCGCAACTGCCACCACCACAGCCTCCGGGCTCCAGGAAAAGGACGCCGACGGTCACCGAGGAGTCTGCATCAGAGGCCAGGACAGACCAGAAAGCAGCGCCAAAGCAATAGCGGCGAGCTTTCCCTGACTCAGGGCGGCGCCGGATTGGTATTCCGCAAGTGGCGGTCATGGTGCCGAGGCACACTTCCGACACCTGCAAGGTGCTTCGGCCAAGGAACCTCCCTCTTGCATGCTTCCTTCACCGTGTTGATCGGGTCATGGCTCGCCACCGCCGGCCAGCAAACGTCGCTGCCGGCTGCTTCGGGCCGACGCAGAGACCGTCGCGGGCCGCCTGAGCGGGATTGGCAAGCAGCGGAGGGGCCCGATCGATGTATAATCATGGCTCATATGAGATTGATTCTTGACTGTTTTGGCTAATTTTGAAGGCTTCGCCTATGCGTTTTGATGAACTCGGCCTGGCGCCCGACCTGCTGAAAGCCGTTGCCGACCAGGGCTACGCGGAGCCGACCCCGATCCAGGCGCAGGCGATACCCATCATTCTTGCGGGTCAGGATCTGATGGGTGGCGCGCAGACCGGTACCGGCAAGACGGCCGCCTTCACGCTGCCGCTGCTGCAGCGCATCCTTCCCTTCGCCAGCCCGAGCCCGTCTCCCGCTCGCCACCCGGTTCGCGTGCTCATGCTGGCGCCAACGCGCGAACTGGCAATCCAGGTGCACGAATCGGTGAAGACGTACAGCAGGCATGTTCCGATCAGGAGCTGTTGCGTTTTTGGTGGCGTCGACATCAAGCCGCAGATCGCCGAGATCCGCTGCGGCATCGAGGTGCTGGTCGCCACTCCCGGCCGACTGCTCGACCTGGTCGAGCAGAAGTGCCTCAATTTCGCCAGCGTGCAGGCGCTCGTGCTCGACGAGGCGGATCGCATGCTGGACATGGGCTTCATCCCCGACGTCACGCGCATCATCAACCTGCTGCCCAGGCAGCGGCAGAGTCTGCTGTTCTCGGCGACGTTCTCGGAAGAGATCAAGAAGCTGGCCGACGGCATGCTCAAGTCGCCGGTGTTGATCGAAGTCGCCAAGCGCAATACTGTGTCCGACACGATCACCCACCGCGTCCATCCAGTCGCTGCCGAGGCCAAGCGGGCGCTGCTGGTCAAGCTGCTGAAGTCGGCCGACTTCAATCAGGTGCTGGTCTTCACCCGGACGAAGATTGAAACCAACCGATTGGCGCGCGAACTGCAGCGAGCGGGAATCGCCGCGGACTCGATCCATGGCGACAAGAGCCAGCAGGAGCGGCTGAAGGCGCTCGAAGCCTTCAAGGAGGGTTCGGTCCTGGTTCTGGTCGCCACCGACGTCGCCGCTCGCGGCCTCGATATCGACGAGCTGCCACACGTAATCAACTTTGAACTACCGCGAACACCGGAAGACTACATCCACCGTATCGGACGCACGGGCCGTGCCGGCAAGCCGGGCACGGCGATCTCGCTGGTTTCGGCGAGCGAGGTCCAGTATCTGGTCGAGATTGAAAAGCTGATCAGGATTCAGGTCGAACAGGTCGCAGTTCCCGGCTTCGAACCGGAATACAACTATACCTACCCGCCCGGCGACAAGCGCGCTCAACACCGCCGGCCTGCGGCACCGCCACCCGTCCTGGCGCCATTGGCGTCACCCCCCGGCGAGCGCACGGCGAACCGCGGCGCTCAGCGCGAAAGCGCCCATAGGCACGGTGGTGGCCGTCCGTCACACATCGCCGCCGACGGTTTCGATTTCAGCAAGCCTTACGAGAGCGCGCAACCGCATCCGGTCACCGCCGCGGTCGACAGCAACGGTGAAAAAGCGCTCGTCCGCCACGAACACCCGCACAAGCCTCTCCGACCGGTGGCGGCACTGCTTGGCGGGCTGGGACGAAAGTAGGACGGACCTTGCCGCGGCCGCCGGCTAGGCGGGCGGCACCTCAACCAGTTTCAGGATCGCGATCGAGATGTTGTCGCCATCGCCATTGCCCATCGCCCGCGCCCGGCCGATCAGCAACTCGGATGCTTCGCGCGCCGAAGCCGAGCCATTGATCACCCACGCCAGTTCCTGATCGGTGAAATAGGCCCAGAGGCCATCCGAGCAAAGCAGAAAAGTATCCCCCGGCTGCAGGCCCTCGGCTTCGCCGAAGGCGATCTTGGGCGCGTCAACGCCACCGAGCGAGGTCAACAGAATGTTCCGGTTAGGATGAACGAGTGCCTGCTCGGGCGTGATCCTGCCCTGTACGACGAGTTGTTCGACGTAGGAATGATCGGTGCTGCGAAAAACTAGGCTGTCGCCACGAAAACGGTACAGGCGGCTGTCCCCGCAGTGCGCCCAGCTCACCTTTCCAGGCTGCAACAGCAGCATCACGACGGTGCTGTGCGGATCCTTCTCGTTCATGAAACGCGATGCCTTGATCAACACGTGCGCTTCATTGATGCATGACTCCAGCAAGTTGCGTGCCGATTCAGTGCGCGCTGAAAATCCTTCGAGATTGTTGCTGGCAGTATGGATCACCTGCTGCGCGGCAATGACCCCACCGGTATGGCCACCCATGCCATCCGCCACCACGGCCAGCACGACACCGCCGCCTCGCGGATGCGGCAGGATGGCCACCCGGTCCTGCTGCTCGCGGCGATCACCCTGATGCTGGGCGACACAGGCATCAACTGAAATCGGCATCGTCTGGCTGTCTCCGTGGCCGCGCGCCATCAGCAGCCGTGGACACGGCTGGCTGGCGGCCGGCCGCGGTCTCTGCCAGATGTGGTCGCATGCTGTTCAGAGGGTAACCTGCCGCAGTTCGTCCGGCCGCGGCAGATGATCACTCCGGTCCGGATAACGTTCGATATAAACCCGGTGCGCGGCAACCACCACGAGATGCACCTCCTCGGCACTCAGCAGAGGAAAATTCTCGCGCACGATGCGATACGCCAGATGCTCGAGTGACTGCCCGGCCCAGCCCTGCTCGGGGTCGAAGAACGGCTCGATCATCACGAAGGCATCATCAAAAGCCGAGCGCAGAGGCAGGTTATGCCGTCGCTCCCCGGTCACGCGAGTGGCCACCTCAGACTGTTCGCTCATACCATCCCTCCCGGCACACCCGGTCTCGTCCATTCTATTGACACGCAATACCCGCCGCTGACTCCCGGCGGTGGCGGTCATTGGCCCAGCGACGACAAATTCTATCGCTTTCGGCGTCTCGCAGGGTGCCGAACGAGGCGTTAATCTCGGTCTACCCGCACATTTCGTGGATCGAGACGCCGAGCTTCTCGCTGGCCCACTCAAGTACCGCCTGACCAACCGGCCCGGCGCTGACCAGCGTGCGCACATCCAGATCATAAGTCGCCCTCGGCTCGGGTACCGCCGCCATCATCGACCTCAAGCTCGTCGACGGGAGAAAGCTGTTGCGCACCCCGTACTTCTCGATCAGGGAAAACGCCTTGCCGGCATGGAAACACCCTTTGTACGCCAGCAACGGCACGCCGAAGTGCCAAGTTGGCAGCAGCCCATTCCAGAGACCGTCGGGCGACGCCCAGTCGGCCGGCGACCAGAACAGGTCACGCGGCTGCGGAAAACAGTCATGTGAGCTGACGTAGCCACCGATCCGGCCAAGCAGCACGCCGTGTGCCATCAACGTACACTTCGGCATCCCGGTCGTGCGGTTGCCGTAGAGGATCATTGCCGGGTCGCTGGCCACGGTGGCTGCCGGCGAGTAGCGTGGCGAGGCATGCGCCAGCACTTCCGCCCACCGCCTGACACCGTCGCCGGTAGCACCACCGACGCCGAGCAGGTGCCGCAGCTCGGGCAGTTGCTGGCGAAGTGGCAGCAACCTGGCCTGCGTCGTTTGATCGACAATCGCCAGGTGTGTCCCCGAATCGCCGAGCCGGTACGCGAGCGCATCCGGACCCAGGCGTTGCGACAACGGTACGGCGACAGCGCCCATCTGGTAGATGGCGATCTGCGCGATCGCGGCTTCCGGGCATTGCGGCAGGAGGATTGCCACCCGGTCACCAGGCAGCGTGCCAAGTGCGGCCAGCACATTGGACAGGCGGTTCGCCGCGCGCTGGATGTCCCAGAAGGTATGGGCCGAGGTAAAGCCTTCCTCGTCCTCGTAGTACATCGCGAAGCGGCTGCGGTCATCGGCCCAGCGGCCGCAAACGTCGACCGCGATGTTGAAGTGCTCGGGAACCGGCGAATCGAAGGTGCGGCCAAGCACCTCATCATTGCACCCCTGACGACCAATCTCCATCGCGCCCCTGCTTGCCTTGCCGGTACGGGTCAGGAAGCCGCGCGCAAGCGCTCGTCGATCAGCTCGATCCAGTGCCGCACCGGCATCGTGCTGCCTCCCTGCAGGTGCGTCTGGCAGCCGATGTTGGCGGTCACCAGCACCGCCGGCGAACCAGCCGCCATGGCCGCCAGCTTGTTGTCGCGCAACTGCGTCGCCAGCACCGGCTGGCTGATCGAATAGGTGCCCGCCGAACCACAGCACAGGTGCGGATCGGCCACCGGCGACAGCTGGTAACCGGCAGCCACCAGCAGCGCCTCGACGACCCCGCGGATCTTCTGCGCATGCTGCAAGGTGCACGGCGAATGAAAGGCCACCCGCTGGCCAGTACCGACGGTGGCCCGGCGCAGCAACTCGACCAGGCGATCCTGCTCGGCGGCAAGCACCTCCGAGGCATCGCGCGTCAGGGCCGCAATCCGCGCCGCCTTCTTGGCATAGGCCGGATCATCTTTCAGCAATTCGCCATACACCCGTACATGCTCGCCGCAACCCGATGCAGTCATCACGAAGCCTTCGACCTGCCCCCTCTCGACCTGCGGCCACCAGGCGTCGATGACCTGCCGCATGTCGTCGAGCGCTTTTTCCTGCGCCTGCAGGTGATAACGCAGGGCGCCACAACAAGCGGCACCCGGTACCTCGATCAATTCGATACCGAGCCGGTCGAGCACGCGTGCCGTCGCGGCATTGGTGTTCGGCGTCAGGGTCGGCTGCACACAGCCGGCGAGTGCAATCATCCGTCGCTTGTGCCCGGCCCGCTGCGGCCAGGGAAGGCTGACACCACCAGCGGCCATCGGCACCTTGTCGGCCAGCGCCGCCGGCAACAGCGGCCGCACCAGTTGGCCAATCCGCACCGCCGGCTTGAAGATCCAGTTGCGCGGCAGCGCCTCGCAGAGCAGGAAGCGCGTCGCCCGGCTGGCCAGCGAACGCGGCACCCGCTGTTCAAGCACCTCGCGCCCGATCTCGAGCAGACGGTGATACTTGACGCCGGACGGACAGGTCGTCTCGCAGGCCCGGCAACTCAGACAGCGATCGAGATGCAGCTGCGTCCTTTGCGTGACTGGCTGCCCTTCGAGCATCTGCTTGATCAGATAGATGCGACCGCGCGGCCCGTCGAGTTCGTCGCCGAGCAACTGGAAGGTTGGGCAGGTGGCGGTACAGAAGCCGCAGTGCACGCAGCTACGCAGAATCGCATCCGCCTCGCGCCCGGCGGCCGTGTCCTTGATGAAATCAGCCAGATTGGTTTGCATGGTCAGCGAACTTTCAGAGTCCGGGATAGAGCCGGCCGGGGTTGAATACCGCCTGCGGGTCGAAGGCGTGCTTCAGATTGCGATGAATCCGCGCCAGCGGCTCGGTCAACGGCTGGAAAACGCCGACCGCGGTCTTCAGGGTGTCGTCAGCGCGGAACAGCGTTGCATGGCCACCGGCTTGTGTCGCCGCCGCGCGGATGGCCGGCGCATCGTCTGCGCGCAGCCAGCGCTGCGCGCCGCCCCATTCGATGAGCGTCGGCCCGAGCGCCTGTGGTGGCGCCACCGAAGGCAGCGACAGCCGCCACAGCGGCGCATGGCCGGCGAAAAACGCGTGCCTCTGTTCGCGCAAAGAAAACCAGAAGGCAGCCGCCTCTGCGTCGTCCAGAGACTCTCCGGCGAGCGTCCGCTGCGCGGCAGCGACCGCCGCCGCCGCCCCCGACAGGCGCAGCGTCAATACCCCTGCATGCCAGGCCGACGCCGAGATCGGCAATGGCCGGCCCCCCCACTGGTTGAGCTTCTGCAGCGCAGTGGCCTCATCGAGCGCGAAACGCAGGCTCTTCTCGGCCACCGGCAACGGCAACACCTTCAGCGACACCTCGAGGACCACGCCAAGCGTGCCGAGGCTGCCAGCGATCAGCCGCGGGACATCGTAGCCGGCCACGTTCTTCATCACCTGGCCGCCGAACGAGAGCACCTCGCCAAGGCCGTTCAACAATTTCACCCCCAGGACGAAATCGCGGACCGCCCCCACCGCCTGCCTGCGTGGCCCCGACAGGCCACTGGCCAGCATGCCGCCAACCGTCGCTGCCGGCCCGAAATAAGGCGGCTCGAACGCCAGCCACTGCCCCTTTTCGGCCAGCGTCGCAGCCAGTTCGGCGAGCGATGTTCCGGCACGCGCGGTGACCACCAGTTCGGTCGGTTCGTAGGCTACGATGCCGCGATAGCCGCCGACTTCGAAGGGCTCGCCGTGTTCCGGACCACCGTAGAATGCCTTGCTGCCGCCACCGCGAATGGCCAGCCTGCCGCCGGCGTTGGCGGCCTCGGTGATGCGTGCCGCCCACTGCTCGATCAGGGTATCCATCACAGCCCCGGTGAAGGCGAAGCGGTGCCGGCACGCGCCTGGGTATATTCTCGACAGCGGGCAAGCGTCGGCACACCCTTGCCGGGATTGAGCAAGCCATGCTCGTCGAAGGCCGCCTTGAGCCGATGGAAGGCGCCAATCTCGGCCTCGGTGAACTGCTCGGCCATGAGCATGATCTTCTCGATACCCACCCCATGCTCACCGGTGATCGTGCCGCCAAAGCGCACCGACAGTTCGAGGATCTCGGAGCCGAAAGCCGCTGCCCGATCGAGTTCTCCCGGCTGGTTGGCGTCGTACATGATCAGTGGATGCAGATTGCCGTCCCCGGCGTGAAAGACGTTGGCACAACGCAGGGCGTACTTTCCGGACAACGCAGCAATCGCCTCGAGCATCTCGGCCAGACGCTTTCTCGGAATCGTGCCGTCCATGCACAGGTAGTCGGGTGTCAACCGACCGACCGCCGGGAACGCCGCCTTGCGTCCCGCCCAGAACTTCAGTCGCTCGGCTTCGTTCTGCGAGACGCGAATCCCGGCCGCACCGCTGCGTGCCAGCACCGCCGTCATGCGCCCGATCTCCTCGGCCACTTCTTCCGGTGTCCCGTCCGACTCGCAGAGCAGGATCGCCTCGGCGTCCATGTCGTACCCGGCGTTGACGTAGGGCTCGACGGCGTGGATGGCCTTCTTGTCCATCATCTCCAGGCCGGCCGGGACGATGCCGGCCGCGATGATGCTCGCCACAGCGTCACCGGCCTTGCGGACATCGTCGAAGGAGGCAATCACCACCTGCGCCAGCTCGGGCTTGGGCGTCAACTTCACCGTCACCTCGGTGATCATCGCCAGCAGGCCCTCCGAGCCGTTGAGCAGCGCCAGCAGGTCGTAACCGGCGGCGTCGAGCGCGGCGTTGCCGAACTCGACGATCTCGCCTTCGATCGTCAGACCGCGCACGCGCATGACGTTATGGACGGTCAGGCCATACTTCAGGCAATGCACGCCGCCCGCATTCTCGGCGACATTGCCGCCAATCGTGCAGGCGATCTGCGACGACGGATCGGGCGCGTAATAAAGCCCATAGTGCGCTGCCGCCTCGGACACCGCGAGGTTGCGCACCCCCGGTTGCACCACGGCAGTGCGCGACAGGGGGTCGACGCGGATGATCCGCTTGAGCTTGGCGAGCGACACCAGCACCCCGTCGGGATGTGGCGTCGCGCCCCCCGACAGGCCCGTCGCCGCGCCCCGAGGCACCACCGGCACCTGCAGTTCATTACACACCTTGAGGATCGCCTGCGCCTGCACTTCATCTTCCGGCAGGGCAACCAGCAGCGGCAGCTGCCGGTAGGCGGTGAGGCCATCGCAGTCATAAGGCCGCATCTCCTCCTCCTCGGCCAGCAGCGCCTGCGCCGGCAGCACCTCGCGCAAGCGCCTGATCAGCGTCGCTCGGTCAATGGTGAAACGACGATCAGCAATCGTGCCTTCCATGCTCATGCTCCATCCTCAGACAGTGATGACTCTGGTGGGACCGCTTACGGCGCGTGGCGACGCTCATGCGGCATCCCTGGCGCCTTCGCTGATCAGATCATCGGCGAGAACGATCCCGACACGCAGGGCGGCGCAACGCAGGTGAGCGTGCGCCTCGCAGCGCGCACGCTCGGCATCGCCCGCGGCAATGGCTTCGAAGATCGCCCGGTGTTCGAGCTGCGCCGCCTGCGGCAAATCGCCCGCACGGCCGGGCAGCGTCCATGCCAGGCGCCGCGAGTCGGAAAAACGCCGCCCCATGAACTCCAGCAAGCGGCGCGCGTAGCCATTGTGCGTTGCCGCGGCGGTCGCCAGATGAAAATCATCATCGGCCTCGGAACCGTCGTTGCCTTTGGCCAGCGCATCGTCCATCGCCCGCAAGCAACGCCGCATCACCACGAGGTCCTCGGGCAGCCGACGGCGCGCGGCCAGCTCGGCAATCGTGCTTTCGATCATCGCCCGCAACTCGAAGATCTCGCGCAACTCGACGGGCGCCGGACTGTCACCCTGCCAGAACCTGAAGTTCAGGCATTTCGGCACGCGCGCGACAAAGGCACCGGCGCCCTGCCGCGTCTCGACACGACCGTCGGCCTTGAGGCGAGCCACCGCTTCGCGAACCACCGCCCGGCTAACGCCAAAGGTCTCGCCCAGCACCTTCTCGGCCGGCAGTCGCTCGCCCGGTTTGAGTTCGCCGCGCGCAATCCTTTCTTCGAGGGCGAGGCAGAGCTCCTCGCTCAAACGCGGTCGGCGTACCATCGTCTTCAGCTCATTGGTGACCATGATCGTCAGGTTGTCGGACAACTTCAGCGCAGAATACTACAAAGCAGTCCTGCGACGTAGGCAATCAGCCAGTCCAGGCCGCCAAGCGCCCGAAGCCCTTCCACGCCGGCAGACAGCAGTCCCACCACTGCCCGCCGAATCCTGCGCCATCAGCCGCGGCTGACGAACCCTGAATAGCCGGGCAGACCAGCGGCTTCCGGCGACCTGGCCAGGGCAATGGCCTCCTCGACGATGGCGTTGCGGTCCTCTTCCTTCATCTCGGAAAGCAGGATGTCCACCCCCTCGATCTCGTTCCTGAGCAGGCGATTGTCGAGGATCAGGCGCATGCGGAAAAACTGCGCCCACTGGAACTCGGCGAAATCGGCCGGCCGCTTCGAGTAGCCAAAGTGGGAGCGTACGTACCAGGCGAGGCCTCGATACGGGTCATTGCGCAAATCCTTGATATGCTTGGGCAGTGAAGCCGGTTGCCGCGGTCCGCCGCCCTGGCTGTCAAACAGATAGACCCAGCCATTGCCCTGCATCGCTTTCCAGAACTCGTAGTCCTTGAGCACGCTCCAGTTGTACAGCACCTCGACGACGACACGCGCGTTGCCTTGATCGATGCCAGCCTCGTTCTTCTTTTTGGCCGCCTCCCAGACGGCACGCGCCTGATGGTGATGATCGGTCAGGCAAAACTTGTTGTCGTTGCCAATGACAATCGGCACCGGCCGGGTGATCAGATAGGCCGTGAGTTCATCCTCGCTTTTCTTGCGCATCGCCTCCGCCTTGGCATAAACCTCGTCGAGCCCGACCGCGCTCTGGGTCGGATGCAGGTCGGCGACCCGTATCTGATACAACTGTCCGCCGCGGTGAGACTTTGATGAGCACTCTTCGTAACCGAAATCCATGACCTTCCTCCTTGGTTGTTGTTGGCTCCGCCTCGATCGACCAGTGGCCCTTGCCCCCGAGCCTTGCTTGCTGTTGACCGCGAGGTCACAGCCACCGGCCAAGAAGCGGAGAATGCCGAGGCTGCGGCCGTCAGTCAACAACAGTTCGATCAATCGATCAATAGGCCGATTGGCACGCCAGCCCGACCATTCCCCCGCGCTTCCCTGGCGGCAGCCCCGCGGCAAGGCGCCACAGAACAGAGCAATCGCGCCACGTACAGGAGAGACAGCTTCTACTTCGAACGACAGATCTGCTCACCGGGGAGTTGGCCCGCCAAGGGGTGGCCACCGTTTTCCTGGGGACGGCGAGTTCGCTCCCGGTTACTATCCACCCCGCTTCGCAGCGACGCAGGTACCTTCAGCTTCGGGGTCATGACTTCCCGGCACGGACTTGCACCTTGCGCGCGTTCGCGCGCGCATGATTCAGGCTTCCGCGCGAAGGACGGTTTCTTGGCGCCGCATCAGCTTTTCACGGCATCTGAGCCGCCGTACCTGCGTATCTAAAGCGACGCGCTCGCCCTCGGCGTTCGGCCGCTGATCACTTACCAGTACAATGCTGCTCCCGTCAGGCAAGCGATCGATGCCATCGACGGCGATTGAACCCGGAGCTAAAGGATTGCCATGACCGCCATTGCTCATCTGGGCCGCCTGCTACCCGGACTGCAACCCTTGGTCAACTATCGCGCGTCGGATTGGCCTCATGATTTCAAGGCCGGGCTTTCGGTTGCCGCGGTGGCCATCCCGGTGGCCATCGCCTACGCGCAACTGGCCGGCTTCAGTCCGTCGACCGGCCTCTATGCCTCGATCCTGCCGATGGTCGTCTATGCGCTCGCCGGTACCTCGCGCCAGTTGATCATCGGTCCCGACGCAGCCACCTGCGCCATGATCGCCGCCGTGGTGGCACCGCTGGCCGCGGGCAACAGCGGCATGTACCTCTCGTTCTCCGTGGCCCTGACACTGCTCACCGGAGTTTTCTGCGTTGCGGCGAGCTTTCTGCGTCTCGGTGGTCTGGCCGATTTTCTCGCCCGACCGATCCTCGTGGGCCTGCTCAATGGTGTCTCGATCTCGATCATGATTGGCCAGTTGGGCAAGGTGCTCGGCAGCAAGCCGGAAGCAACGCGCTTCTTTCGCCAGGTACTCGAAATCCCCGAGCTGGTCCTCAAGGCGCACTGGCCAACCGTTCTCCTGTCGATCGGCAGCGCGGCGGTAATGCTGCTGATGCCGCGCCGGTCGAAGCGCGTTCCGGCGTCGCTGGTGACCATGATCCTCGCCGGTCTGGCGGCTTATCTGCTGCGGCTCGATCAGATGGGCGTGGCGCTGATCGGCCCAGTGGCCAGCGGTCTGCCGGACCTCGAGTGGCCCGACCTGCCGCTGCACGAAGTTGGCGACCTCGCCGGCCTGGTTGCCGATCCCCGCGCTTGGCGTGGTGCTGCTTTTTGCCTCCTGGTCGCTGCTCGACCTGCAGGTCTTCCGGCGCTACCATCAGGTGGAGCGCGGCGCGCTGGTGCTGGGGGCGATCACGATGCTCGGCGTTCTCGCCTTTGGCGGCATCAAGGCGATCATGCTGGCCGTGACGCTGGTCTTGCTGATGTTCATCCGCCGTGTGACGCGCCCGGCGTGCGAGGAGCTGGTCAATGTCTCCGGCCGCCCCGGCCTGTACAACCGCCTGTTCTTTCCCGAAGCGACGACCATCGATGGCCTGCTCCTGCTGCGCTTCGGTGGTCCGCTGGTGTTCTTCAACGCCAGCCATTTCCGCAGCGAACTGCAGCGTGCGATCGCCCGCCAGAAGGCCCCCGTCGAACGTGTCGTGCGCGATCTGATCCCGATGACGAGTCTCGACATCACCGGCATCGACACGCTTGAGCGGCTGGACGCTGAACTCGCGGCGCAGAACATCACGCTGACGCTGGCCGGCCGGCAGATCGAGTTCGAACGATGGCTGGAGGCCACCGGCCACCCCGATCAGTCAATCCGCCAGCGCGTCTACCCGACAATGCGCCAGGCGATTCGCCAGTGGCACGGGCGCGACGAAATGGGGACGGCCGATGAACCAGAGGCGGACGGCGACAGCCAAGGCTTGTCGGACGGCAAGTAGCCTGACTGCCAGGCAGAAATGCGCAGGCCCTCAGTGCTCTCTCAGGCTTACTTCTCGTTTTCGAGCCCCCTGGCGGTGATCTCCTGGTACAGCCTCATCATTCTTGACGCGAGTTCGTGGTATTCCGGGTGTCGGTCCAGGAGCGGCTTCAGGTCTTCCGAATCCGCAAACACCCGATCGAGGAAAGCGATGTCCATGTCGTCGAGCCGCCCGCCCGCATCGACCTTTGCCTTCAGGTCGATGGCTCGCGGCAGCCGCTCCTTTTCCAGGCGCTCGAAGATAACTGTCGCCACACCGGTGTCATTCGCTTGCTGATTCATTGCTCGCTCCTCCTGGGGTTTGGTTTGACGCCGACTCGGCGGACGATCTGCCGGCGGCGTGTTGCGGGGTTAATTACGCGACTTCAGCGGTGGATAATGCCAGCACCCGCGAGGGAAAGGCAATAGACATCCATGCCGCTTCGAGAGACCACGGCTCCGGGGCCCAGACGATCACTGGCCGAGGGATCACAGGCCGTTACACAAGGAAGACAGAGAGGCTACAGATCAACGGCGCCGGCTTGGCTATCATCTCTTCCGTCGCTGCCACGCTCTCCCACCCCTCCTCTCTCGCGTGACAGTGACGGCTTCACCCGGCCCGCCCAGCCCCTCCCTCTGCGCGGGCCGTTTCTATTCTGGCAGCCCATGACCTGCCCTTCAGCCGGTGGCAACGCAGCAAACAGATCGTTCCCGGCAACCTGGGAATCGTATGGAGTGGTGGCAATGAAGCGATGGATGAAGACTTTGGCCGGGGTGCTGTCGTGGCTGACACTGGCCTTTGCACCGCAGGGTGCCTCTGCCCGACCGGCTGTGCCGTCGACGCTGTCCAGCGGCGTCGAAAAACTGTCAACGGTCGAGGGCATCAGCGAGTACCGACTGGCCAATGGCCTGCGCTTCATCCTTTTCGCCGATGCGGCCAAACCGACGGCTACCGTCAATGTCACCTATCTGGTCGGCTCCCGCCATGAGAATTATGGCGAGACCGGCATGGCCCATCTCCTCGAACATCTGATCTTCAAGGGTTCGAAGCGTTTCCCCGACCCGACCCGGCAATTCCAGGCGCGCGGCTTCGCGATCAACGGCACGACCTGGCTCGATCGGACGAATTACTATGTCACCTTTCCCGCCAGTGACGACAACCTGAAGTGGGCGCTGGCCTGGAGCGCCGACGCGATGGTCAATTCCTTCATCGCCCGGAAAGACCTTGAGAGCGAAATGAGCGTCGTCCGCAATGAATTCGAGATGGGAGAAAACGAGCCGGCGAGCGTGATGTTCAAGCGGCTTCAGTCGATGCTTTTCGACTGGCACAACTATGGCAACAACACGATCGGCGCCCGCAGCGACATTGAGAACGTCAGGATCGAGAACCTGCAGGCGTTCTACCGAAAGTACTACCAGCCGGACAACGCGGTCCTGACGGTGGCCGGCAAGTTCGACGAACAGGAAGCGCTCAACTGGATCATCGCCACCTTTGGCAAGCTGCCAAAGCCGACCCGTACGCTACCGGAGCATTGGACACAGGAGCCAACTGCCGATGGCGAGCGCCAGTTCGTGCTGCGGCGCAAGGGCGAAGTCCAGCTCGTCACCCTGGCCTATCGGACGCCGTCCAGCCTGCACGCCGACGCCGACGCCATCGGCATGGCCGCCGACATCCTCGGCGACACGCCTAACGGTCGCCTCTACCGTGCGCTGGTCCAGCCCGGCCTGGCGTCACAGGCTTTCGCTTACACGATCGATACGCGCGAGCCTGGCTTCGTGGTCTTTGGCGCCGTGGTCAACAAGGGCGCAGCGCTGGAGCCGGTTCGCGACCGCATGATCGAGGTGGTCGAGGGCGGCTTTGCGCGCCAGGGAGCGACCGCGGCCGAGCTCGGTCGCGCACTCGAGCAGGCACGTACGGCATATGAGCGCGCGCTCGCCGATCCGGAATCCTTCGCAGTGACGCTTTCCGAGTTCATCGCGCTCGGCGACTGGCGACTCTTCTTCTACGCCCGTGATCAACTGGACCGGATCAAGGCCGAGCAGCTTGACGCTGCCGCCGGCAGGTACCTGGTGCGCGACAACCGTGTGCTCGGCACCTTCATCCCCGACGATTCGCCGCAGCGAGCCGTGCTTCCCCAGGCGCCAACTGCTGCCCAATTGCTGGCCGACTTCAAGCCCGAGGAAAAGGGCGATGCCGGCGAGGCCTTCAACCCCTCTTACGATAACTTGGACCGACGTACCCGGATGCAGACCTTCGCTGACCTCAAGGTTGCGCTGCTGCCGAAGAGGAACCGCGGGCAGACCGTCAACGTGGCCATGCGTTTTCGCTGGGGCGACGAGCGTTCATTGCAGGACCGCAAGCTCAGTGGCGCGCTCGCGATGTCCATGCTAACCCGCGGCACCAGCCGCTTGAACCGCCAGCAGATCGCCGACGAGATCACCCGCCTGAAGATCCGGGGCGGCCTGACTCAGTTTGAAACGACGCGGGACAACTTGCCCGCAGCGCTCGGACTGGTCGCGGAGATGTTCCGCGACGCCAGCTTCCCGCCGGAGGAGTTCGAAGAACTGCGGCGCGGCTACCTGACGAACCTCCAGTCCCAGCTCGACAGTCCCGAAGAACTGTCGAGCGACGCCCTGAACGCACATTTCAACCGCTATCCGCCTGGTGATCCCCGTTACCATGCCACGCTGCCAGAACGCATTGGACACCTGCGCCAGGTCACCCTTGACCAGGTGATCAGCTATCGACGCGATCTGATCGGCACCGCCCGTGGCGAAATCGCCATCGTCGGTGACTTCGACGAGAAGCTGATCGAGGCGGAGTTGCGCCGGCTGTTTTCCGGGAATGACTCGAGGTCGGACTATCAGCGCCTTGACCGGGAGTATGGCCACGTGGCGCCGCGGCGTCTGGTGATCGACACACCCGACAAGGAGAATGCCCTCCTGCGCGCACGTATCGATTTCACGCTGCGCGATGACGACGCCGACGCCCCGGCGCTGTACGTCGCCAATCATATCTTCGGCGGCAGCAGCGGACTCAGCAGCCGACTGCTGGATCGCCTGCGCCAGAAGGAGGGGCTCAGCTACAGCGCCGGATCGAGCCTGTCGATGGGCAGTCGCCAGCGGCTGTCAAGCTGGACGGTTGCGGCCATGGTTGCGCCCCAGAACGCCGTCCGTGCCGAGCAGGCTTTCCTGGAAGAAATGCGGCGGGCCCGCAACGACGGCTTCACGGCCAGCGAGGTTGCCGAGGCCAGGAAGGGCATTGTCGAAGCGGGTGCTGTCACCCGCTCGCAGGACAGCGCAGTCGCCGCGCGCTGGCTGTCCTTTCTCGACCTCGACCGCAACTGGCAGTTTTCCCGGGATTTCGAGGCCAGGGTGCTGGCGGTCAGCCCCGAGCAGGTCAGCGCGGCTTTCCGCAAGTACATCGATCCCGATCGACTGACGCTGGTAATTGCTGGCGACACCGGCAAGGGCCTCGGGAAATGACTACGCCAGGTCGCGCGACGGCCCAACTCGCTAGGCTTGAACTGAAACTGGAACTGCGCCACGCAACCGGGACGCCTATCGCTTGACCAAGCCGGGACAGGCGCTATTGTTTCAGACTGTCGCGAATCTCGCGTAGCAACAGTACTTCCTCGGCGACCGCCGGCTCCGGTGCCGGCGCAGGGGCTGGCTCGCTCCGCTTCAAGCGATTCATCTGCTTGATCATCATGAAAATGATGAAGGCGAGAATGACGAAATTCACCAGGATGGTGAGGAAGTTGCCGTAGGCGAAAACCGGCACCTGCGCCTTCCTGAGCGCATCGAGGGTTCTCACGGTGCCTTCGGGGATGGTGCCAAGGACCAGGAACATCCCCGAGAAATCCAGCTTGCCACCCATGATCCAGGCGATGAAGGGCATGATCAGGTCAGCCACCACCGAATCGACGATCCTGCCAAAAGCGCCGCCAATGATCACGCCAACGGCGAGATCCATGACATTGCCCTTCATGGCAAACTCTTTGAACTCCTGCATCATGCTCATTACGTCTCCTTCAACGGGTGATTGGCAATGCCTGGACGGTGGATCCAGACCGGCGCGCGATTATAGGTGCAAGGCGAGTCGCTGTGAAGCCCTTACAGACGCCGCAGCTTTTCACCGGCGGCAGCCAGTGTCGCTTCCTGCTTGGCGAAACAGAAACGCACCACATGGTCGTCCCGACCGTCGCGGTAGAATACGGACACCGGGATCACCGCCACACCGGCCTCACGGGTCAGCCACTGTGCGAACTCGCGATCAGGCAGATCGGAGATCGCGTGGTAGCGCGCCAACTGGAAATAGGTGCCGCGGCAGGTCAGCCACTCGAAACGCGAGCCGCTCAACTGGCGGCGGAAGAACTCACGCCGGCTCTCGTAGAATGCCGCCAGGCCGAGGTGGCGCGACGCGTCGCGCATGTATTCGGCAATACCCAGCTGGCAAGGGGTATTGACCGTAAACACGTTGAACTGATGAACCTTGCGGAACTCGGTCATCAAGGCGGCAGGGGCAAGCACGTAACCCACCTTCCAGCCGGTGATGTGGTAGGTCTTGCCGAACGACGAGACCACCAGGCCGCGCGCCGCGAGTTCCGGATGGGCGGCGACGCTCTGGTGCAACGCGCCGTCGAAAACGATGTGCTCGTAGACCTCGTCGGAAAGCAGCACGATGTCGGTACCCCGCGTCAGCTCGGCCAGTTGCGCCAGATCTTCGGCCTCCAGCAGGCTGCCAGTCGGGTTGTGCGGCGAGTTGATGATGATCATCCGGGTCCGCGGGCTGAGCAGCGAGCGAAGCTGCTCCCAATCCGGCCGGTAATCGGGGAAGCGGAGCGTCGCATACACGGCCTTGCCACCGACGGTCTCGATCGCCGGTACGTAGCTGTCGTAGACCGGCTCGAAAACGATGACCTCGTCGCCACTGCGGACAAACGCCGCAATGGCGGTGAACAGCGCCTGCGTCGCGCCGGCAGTGACGGTGATCTCGGTGTCGACGTCGTAGTGTGCGCCGTACAGCGCCGCAACCTTGGCGGCAATCGCCGCGCGTAATTCGGCCACACCGGCCATGGGCGGGTACTGGTTTTTTCCCTCACGCATCGCTCGCCAGGTGGCATCGAAGAGCGCCGGCTCGGCCTGGAAATCAGGAAAGCCCTGCGACAGGTTGATCGCGCCACAGTCGGCCGCAAGCTTCGACATGACGGTAAAGATGGTGGTGCCGACCCAGGGCAGCTTGGAGTCGATGACGACGGATGACTGGTGCATGGCGATCCGCGCCAAACGCGGTGAGGAGTGAGGGAGCGCCTAGTTTAGGGTTGCCTCGATGCGGAAACAAGGCGCATGTCTCCTTCCATGTCGGCCAGCCGGGCCGGCAAACGACAAGCCAATCTGCTACCATTGCCGCACAGCTTGTGAATGATTGGCCAGCAAGCATGATCCTCGCCGCCATTCCCGCGCCAGCGGGAAAGAGGGGTTCCTGGCGCTGCAGCCGTTGTACACAGCCGCCGAGAAGTCATTCCATCTTCGTGCCTGCCCAACTTCATGACCCCGATCGCCGACGCGCCGCGCAGGCTTGCGGCACTCCTGCTCCTTTCGCTCTGTCTGGGCAGCAACCCAGGCTCTGCGGCGCCCGCACTGCCGGCGCTCGGTGCCGATTTGAGCGAGCTGACGGTTTCCGGGGTTTCTTCTGGCGCCTACATGGCGGTTCAGTTTGAGGTGGCGCACTCGAAGCTGGTCCGTGGCGCGGGAATACTCGCCGGCGGACCGTATTACTGCGCCGAAGGATCGACCTGGCGTGCGCTCAGCCGTTGCATGTCGCCGTCTTCCTGGGCGCCACTGCCGACAGTCGCCGCGCTGCGAACCAGCGCTGAAGCGATCTCCCGGGCCGGGCGGATCGATCCCGTCGAGCATCTGCGCGACGACCGGGTGTGGCTGCTGTCCGGCGGCAAGGACGAAAGCGTAGACACGGCGGTCGTCGAGAGACTGGCGGCTTTCTATGCCGAATGGCTTGCGCCGGCGGCGATTCGCTTCCTCCAGGTGCCCGAGGCCGCGCACGCGATGATCTCGGTCGCCGACCCAGAGGCCAATGCCTGCAGCAGTGCCCGGGCGCCGTTCATCAACCGCTGTGGCGATCTCGACCCAGCCGGAGAAATGCTCGCGCACATGCTGGGCCCGCTGCAGCCCCCGACACCGCCCACGCGCGGCGAACTGCTGGTTTTCGACCAGCGGCCTTTCATCGATGGCAAGCCGATCGATGCCGGACTCGCCGAAGAGGCTTACGTCTACGTGCCGCAGCCGTGCCGCAGCGCGCACTGCCGGGTGCACGTCGCTTTCCATGGCTGCCGTCAGAGTGCCGCGCAGATCGGGCGACGCTTCGTCGAAGGCGCGGGCTACAACGCCTGGGCCGACAACAACCGGATCGTCGTCCTCTACCCGCAGACGATTCCGCGCCACGGTCTGGCGTTCGGCTCGTGGAAGTGGGTGAACAACCCCTTTGCCTGCTGGGACTGGTGGGGCTATTCGGGGAGCGACTACCACACGCGCGATGGGCTGCAGATCATGGCCGTGCGGCGTATGATCGACCGCCTCGCCGCGCCTCGCCAGCCCTAGTGCCCGCGGACTGTGCTGCGGCGCGAGGCCGGCGTGACTGGGATCCACCGCGAATCTTGCCGTAGATCACCAGCAGGATCACCGCCATGACCGCCATGACGAAGGCTCCGCCCGCAGGGACGAGCCGCCCTATAGTGGCGGAATGCGCAGCACCTGGCCGGGATAGATCTTGTCCGGGTGGCTGAGCATCGGCTTGTTGGCCTCGAAGATCAGCATGTACTTGTTCGGGTTGTCGTAGTGCTGCTTGGCAATCTTCGACAGGTTATCACCCGAAACGACCGTATAGAAGGTCGCCTCCGGTTCGCTATGGTCGACCGACAGCATGTCGTTGACCTGGGACACCCCGGTTACGTTGCCGCAGCAGAGGAGAATCTTTTCCTTGCTCGCCTGATCGCCGGCGACGCCAAAGACCGTCGCCACGCCGCTGGCGCCGTCAAAGGTCACCGTCAGGCCGGTCACCGGCAGGCCCTGGGTGTTGATGTACGACTCAATCGCTTCGCCGGCAGTGCGGTTCAACTCGTCAAGGCGCGCCTTCGCCGCCTCGTCATCTGGAGCGCTGGCAACCTCGGCTGACGCAGCCTCTGCATCCTTGGCACGAAAGAGCTTCTCGCCTGCTTCCTTGACGAAATCAAAAAACCCCATCTTGTCTCCTCCTCAAAAAGGCGGCGCTGGCTGGCGCCGCAAGTCCCCAGGGCGCTACCGTCATCGGCAGGCCAAGCCAGTCTAGCAGTTCCCCGGGAATTCACAAAGGCGGCAGGCCGCAAGCCGTATCGGCCGTGGCAGCGACTCGCTGACGGTTCTTCGACCGCCCGAACCACGAGCGCCAACGGCATGGGTGATCCCGAATCCTTGCCGAAGGTAACTTGCCGCAACGCCCGTGCCGACCAGCCGCGCCCCTCACCTTCAATGGAAAAGGAATCCCTGGCCAGCAACCGCCCTGGTTCTGGGAATTCGAGGATGCTCTTTCGTCGCAATAACCCAAGGGCGTCAGCTGCGTTTATGCTGTGCAGTCCCGAGTACACTCGTCGCCGACTCTCCAGACCCATCTTCGGAGCTGCTCCCATGCGCCAAACGTCCCTCTCCAGCGTCCTTCCGACCAGTGCCGCCGCCCTGGCACTTGCCCTGACCGCCTGTCAGACGCCCCCCTTGCAGCCACCCGCCCCCGTGGCCGGCCTCGAAATCAATATCGCCCATATCAACGACCACCATTCCAACCTCGAACCCCATCGGGATTTTGAGCTGCTGCTCGGTGGCGTCCCGACGCGCGTCGAGGCCGGCGGTTTTCCCCGTCTGACGACCCTGTTCAGGGCCAGTGCCGAGCGCCCCAATCTGCTGAAAGTTCATGCCGGTGACGCGATGACCGGCACGCTCTACCACACCCTCTACAACGGTGAGGCCGATGCCGCGCTGATGAACACGGTCTGCTTCGACGCCTTTGAACTCGGCAACCACGAGTTCGACGAGAGTGACGCGGGCCTGCAGCGCTTTCTCGATTTCCTGCGCAACGGCCAGTGCGGGACGGCCGTTCTGGCCGCCAACGTCGCGCCGGCAATCGGCTCGCCACTGGCGCCACGGACCCCGAATGACTACCTGCAACCCTATCTGCTGAAGCAGTTAGGCGCCGTCACGGTCGGCATCATCGGCATCGAGGTGCGCGGCAAGACGATGAACTCTTCACGGCCGCTGCCCGGCACCCGCTTCCTCGACGAGGTCGATACCGCCCAGCAAACCATCGACGCCCTGCGCGTCGGGGGTATCCGTCACATCATCCTGCTTACCCATCAGGGCTACGACGCCGACCTGGCGATGGCGGCCCGGCTGACCGACGTCGACGTGATCATCGGCGGCGATTCGCACACGCTGCTCGGCGATTTTTCGGCCATCGGCATCACCGCGTCGTCGGGTCCGTATCCCACCGTGGCTCGCAACCGCGACGGCGATCCGGTCTGCATCGGCCAGGCTTGGGAGTATGCCAAGCTCTTCGGCCTGTTGCAGGTCCGCTTCGACGAGCGCGCGACGGTCGTCGGCTGCAGCGGCGAAGTGACGCTGCCGATTGGCGATGACTTCCGTCAGAAGGACGGCACCGGCGCTTTCGTCGCCGTGGACGCGGCACAACGCATGCGGATTCTCGCTCAGCTCAGCGGGTCCGGCGCCCGTGTCGTTGCGCCAGACCCGATTGCCCAGGCTGAGCTCGCGCGCTACGCCGGCCGCCTCGATGACATGAAGCGGCAGAGGATCGGTATCGCCGGCCAATCGCTTTGTCTCGTTCGCGTCCCCGGCGAATCGACCAACCGCAGCAGCGGCGTCGCCGGCTGTGAGGACGCCAACACGCTGGCCCGCGGCAGCGACGTTGCCCAGGCCGTTGCCGAAGCCTACCGCCAGGCCAGCAACCTCGCCGACATTGCCCTGCAAAACGGCGGCGGCATCCGCACCCCCCTGCGCCAGGGCGAGATCACCTTCAGTACGGCCTACACGGTTCTACCCTACACCAACGTTCTCTTCGAGCTGCAACTGACCGGCCGCCAGCTCGTCGAGGCGCTCGAGGATGCGGTCGGCAATTACCTGGACCGCGGCGGATCGGACGGATCGCATCCCTACGCCGCCGGCCTGCGTTGGCAGCTCGACCTGTCGAAACCACAAGGCAGCCGCTTCAGCCACGTCGAAGTGAAACGCAAGGGAAGCGACGCCTGGCGTGCGGTCGAGCCGGACGCAAGCTACACCGTGGTCACCAGCGACTACCTGGCGACGGGAGGCGACGGCTACGCGACGCTCGCCCGGGTCCACCAGGCCGGCAAGAGCGTGAATACCTACCTCAACTACACGCAGACCTTCGTCGACTACCTGCTCGCGCGGGGCACCGTGACCCGACCGGCAGCCAGCGAGTACAGCCACCAGAGCGTGATCACCCGCGAGGGCAAGCGGCTTCCCTGATCGCCACGGTCGAAAAAGCAGCGACGCTACTTGCTCAGCAAGCGCATTCCCCGCTCCAGCCCGTCGAGCGTCAGCGGAAACATCCGGCCACCGAGCAGGTTGTGGATCAGCGAGGTCGATTGCCGGTACGGCCAGGAATGTTCGGATTCGGGGTTGAGCCAGATCGCGTGCGGCCAGGTGTCGGCCAGCCGGCGCAACCAGGTGGCGCCTGGTTCGGCGTTGTTGAATTCGATGCTGCCGTTGGGCTGCACGAGTTCGTAAGGACTCATCGCGGCGTCACCGACAAGGATCAGCTTGTAGTCATTGCCGTACTTGTGCAGCACGTCATGGGTGGGAATGCGCTCGCTATGGCGGCGCCGGTTGTCCTTCCACAGGTAGTCATAGACGCAGTTGTGGAAGTAATAGTATTCAAGATGCTTGAACTCGCTGCGGCAGGCCGAAAAAAGCTCTTCACAGACGCGGATGTGATCGTCCATCGAGCCGCCGATGTCGAGAAAGAGCAGGACCTTGACCGCGTTGTGGCGTTCGGGGCGCATGTGCAGATCGAGCCAGCCGGCGTTGCGCGCCGTGCCGGCGATGGTGCCTTCGAGGTCGAGCTCTTCGGCTGCCCCCTCGCGGGCAAAACGGCGCAGGCGGCGCAAGGCGATCTTGATGTTGCGCGTGCCGAGTTCAACGCTGTCGTCGAGGTTGCGGTATTCGCGCTTCTCCCAGACCTTGACCGCCGAGCGGTTCTCGCTGCGGCCCCCCACCCGGATCCCCTCGGGGTGCGTCCCGCCGTGACCGAAGGGCGAAGTGCCACCGCTGCCGATCCACTTGCTGCCGCCCGAGTGGCGCTCCTTCTGCTCGGCCAGGCGCTGTTTGAAGGTTTCCATGAGCTTGTCCCAGCCGAGTTTCTCCAGCCTGGCGCGCTCGGCGTCGGTCAGGTGTTTCTTCACGGCCCGGCGCAGCCACTCTTCGGGGATCAGGACGTCCATCCCCGGCAGCGCCTCGACCCCCTTGAAGTATTCCCCGAAAGCACGGTCGAACTTGTCGAAGTTGGTCTCGTCCTTGACCAGGATGGCCCGCGACAGGACGTAGAAGTCGTCGAGACTGTATTCGATGACGTGCCGCTGCAGCGCTTCGAGCAGGGTGAGGAATTCCTTGATCGATACCGGCAGCCGGCTGGCCTTGAGGTGGAGAAAGAAGTCGATCAGCATCGACGCTTCCCTCGCCGCCTCAGCGGTTGTGGCGGGCCATGAAAATCAGGCGCTCAAAGAGATGAACGTCCTGTTCGTTCTTCAGCAGCGCGCCGTGCAGCGGCGGGATGGCGGTCTTCTGGTCCTTGCTGCGCAGCGCTTCGGGCGGGATGTCCTCGGCCAGCAGCAGCTTGAGCCAGTCGAGCAACTCCGAGGTCGAAGGCTTCTTCTTCAGACCCGGGATTTCGCGCAGTTCGAAGAACACTTCCAGCGCCTCGCGCAACAAGGCGGGCTTCAGGCCCGGGAAATGGACGTCGACGATCTTCGTCATCGTCTCCTTGTCGGGAAAGCGGATGTAATGGAAAAAGCAGCGCCGCAGGAAGGCGTCGGGCAGCTCCTTCTCGTTGTTCGAGGTGATGAAAAGCAGCGGTCGGTGACGGGCGCGTACCTTCTGCCGCGTCTCGTAGACGAAGAACTCCATGCGGTCGAGTTCGCGCAGTAGATCGTTGGGGAATTCGATGTCGGCCTTGTCGATCTCGTCGATCAAGACCACCGACGGCGTCTCGCATTCAAACGCCTGCCAGAGGACGCCCTTGACGATGTAGCTGCCGATGTCGGCGACCTTCGCCTCGCCAAGCTGCGAGTCACGCAGGCGCGAGACGGCATCGTATTCATAGAGACCCTGCTGCGCCTTGGTCGTCGACTTGACATGCCACTCGAACAGCGGCAGTCCGAGCGAGGCGGCGACTTCCTCGGCCAGCATGGTCTTGCCGGTACCCGGCTCACCCTTGATCAGTAACGGTCGCTGCAGGGTGATCGCCGCATTGACGGCAAGGGTCAGGTCACGGGTGGCAACGTAGGTCTCGGAACCGGAAAAGCGCATGGGGATGTTCCTCACGAAAACCCTCTGATTCTACCCGCAAACACCCTCTTCCGCATTCGGTCTGCACCCGCCGCGCCTGCTGTGCCGCCGGGGAAAGGTCGATTCAGTTGCTTGCACCCCCCGCTGCCCGCCGCAGACAGTCGAGATAAGCCAGCGCATCCATCGCCGTACCGTGCCGCTGCGCACGCCAGATCGTCTCGCCGAGGCACTCGATGATCGCGTGTTCGGCCGCGTGTACGTCAAGCCGGTCGCGCATTGCCTGGTAGGCGGCGCGAATCCCCGGCGGTTGATCAATGCTGATCTGCTCGGCAACGGCCAGGTGCAGCGAAAGGTGGAGAAAGGGGTTCATCTGGCCGCTCTCGGGCGTGAACTCCTGCTCGACGGCCCTCGCCGGGTCTTCGAGCAACGCATGGTACTCTGGGTGATGCAGAATGAGGTCGGCGGCGGTCACCTCGGCGCCTTCGAGGATCGCCCGCTGACGGTACTTCCGCCAGGCGTCGCAAAAGAACTGTCGGACCTGCTCGCGGCTAGGATTGAACATCGGCTTCCCCGGCTGAGGTACTGATCAAGGCGGTGACGACCGCGTTCTGCAGCAACCGATTGCCGCCCGCCGGACTGGGTGCGATCTGCCCGGTACCATAACAGCCAATCAACGGCAGACCCGGAAAGCGCTCGCGCAGGCAGTCAACCTCACGGTCGTCGCCATCATGGAAATAGGGACCGCGGCCGAGGCAGGAGAAGAGCAGCGCCGCAGCGGGATCGGGCGCGACGCGCGCCAGCTGGGCAACGCTGCGGCGCATGTCTTCAGTGGCCGTCGCAGGCGACCGCCTCGCCCAGGCCAGACGCTGGCCCGGCAACGGCCGCTCGGAGAGGGTCAGTGATTCGTCGGCACTGCAGCCCAGAAGGGCGACCGGATGATGGCTGCCATCAAGGAGTTGTCCCGATTGCGGGGAGGGATCACCGGCGTCGATCAGGACCGCGCACAGAGAACTGATGGGCGGCGGCGCCACAATGGCGTCATTGTCCGCGACGTCGCCCAGCAAACTGGCCAGCGCACTCCTGCCGTCCACTCTGACGAGTTCGTAGGCACGGCTGCTTTCGATCGCATGCGCCCGACCGAGAAAGCGCCAACCAAGCGAAACATCGACTTCGACTCGCCCGCCCTGGACCCGCACACTGCATTCCCCGAGCACCCGACTCCGCTGCCAGGCGAGCCGCTCGACCTGTCCGAACTGCCCGGAAAATGCGCCGCCATAGCGCTTTCTCCCCCCGGTCCAGCCAGGTGGCAGGCTGCTGCCAGCATAGCTCAGAATGGGTGCGGCAACGGAATCGCCGGCATCAGACCCAGCCAGGGAAAGGTCGTCGGTAAAGACCATCAGCGCAGCGGCCGGCCGATCGAGAACCCAGCCACTGTCAGTGAAGACGCCGGGCGCGATTCCGCCGACAACCTGAGTACAGCGCGCCGCGCGCGCCACGGCGGTGACGGTCAGCTGTGCCTGACGGGAGAAGTCGGCGGTGAGGAACATCAGCACGCCCTTGGCGCAACCCTGTCCGGCTTTTTCGAGCGCCAGAGCGAGCGCTTTCACCGCCAGTTGCGGCACCGCGTCGTTGCCGGACGCCAGCGCGCTGCCAACGCTCATCCGCCGGGTGCGCCGCCCGGATCGTCGGCTTTCGTGGGGTAGGCACAGAGGTCGGCAAGGCTGCAGCGCCAGCAATCAGGCTTGCGCGCCTTGCAGACGTAGCGCCCATGCAGGAGCAGCCAGTGATGGGCAGACTGTCTGAACTCCTCCGGCACCGATTGCAGTAGTTCGCGCTCGACGGCCAGCGGCGCGCTGCCGACGGCCAGCCCGGTGCGGTTGGCCACCCGGAAAATGTGCGTGTCGACGGCGATCGTCGGCTCTCCGAATGCGGTATTGAGGACCACGTTGGCGGTCTTGCGACCGACACCGGGTAATGCCTCCAGCGCTGCACGCGAGGATGGGACTTCGCCCCGGTGGCGGTCGAGCAACTGCCGACAGGTGGCGATGACGTTCCGCGCCTTGCTCTGGTAGAGCCCGATACGGTTGATGTAGGGAGTCAGGCCGCTCTCGCCGAGCGCGAGCACCGCCTGTGGCGTTGGCGCGTCGGCGAAGAGCTTCCTGGTCGCGAGGTTCACACTCTTGTCGGTCGCCTGTGCCGACAGGATGACGGCGATCAGCAGCTGGAAGGTGCTGGCATGCTCCAGTTCGGTGACCGGTTCCGGGTTGGCAGACCGCAGGCGGGCGAAGAGTTCGTGGCGTTGGGCTTCATTCATCATCGTCCGCTCCGCCAGCGTTTCAAACCCGGTCGGCAAGCACATTCGACGGCGCCGGCTGCTGGCCCGGTCCCGTCTGACGCGCCGCGACGCGGGCTTCGATCCAGTTCTTCCAGGCAATGAGGCAGCCGAGCAGGATGAAGGCGCCGGGCGGCAACAGGGTGAGCAGGAAGCCGGGATAGTCGGTCGGCAGCAACTGCAGCGGTTGCAATCCCGGAAAGACCATGTCGATACCGGCAAACAGCGTGCCGCCACCGATCAGTTCGCGCAGCCCTCCGAGCAGGGCCAGCGTCCACAACATGCCGACGCCCATGAAGACACCGTCGAGAAGCGATTGCAGCGGCGGGTTCTTGTTGGCGAAGGCCTCGATTCGCGCCAGCACGATACAGTTGGTGACAATCAGCGGGATGAAGATGCCGAGCACCAGATACAGCTCATGAAACTGCGCGTTGAAGACCAGGTCAACGACGGTCACCAGCGCGGCAACGATCAGGATGAACACCGGAATGCGAATTTCGTGCGGGATCAGGTTTCTCAGCGAGGCAACGGCAACATTGGCAACCGCCATGACGATGATCGTCGCCAGTGACAGCATCACACCATTGACCAGATTGGTGGTGACGGCCAGTAACGGGCACAGGCCGAGGATCTGCACCAGGCTGGTATTCTGCTGCCAGACCCCATTGGCTGTGATCTGACGGAACGTCTCTCGACTGATCATGTGCTTCCTCCCTGACTGGATGCAAAGAGCTGCCGGTGATTCTCGGCGACATACTGCAGCGCCTTGTGCACGGCCTTGACCACCGCTCGCGGCGTCACCGTCGCGCCGGCAAGGGAGTCGAAACGCCCGCCATCCTTCCTGACTCGCCAGTCACGATCGGCTACCGCCGCCAGCGACAAGCCATCAAACTGCCTGATCCACGGCCGTTCCTTGTTCCTGTCCTTCTTTGGCTCGATGTAGTCACCGAGACCGGGCGTCTCCTTGTGCTGCATGACGCGCACGCCGAGCAGCGTGCCATCGGTGGCAACGGCAAGCAGCAGGCGGATCTTGCCAGCGTAGCCGTCGGGCGCAACGGCCTCGAAGACCAGCGCAGTGCCCTCGCTACCCCGGCGCGCCAGATAGGCGGTAGACGCCTCGTCAAGTCCGAGCACGGCGCTCGGAGCGAGCTGCCGGCTGTCCTTGAGGAGATCATTATCGTAGAGATCACGCGGCAGCACCTCGCCGATCAGCTTCATTTTTTCTTCTGCCGCGGCCGCTTCAATCGCCGGGCGGGTCCACAGGAAGGCAGCCGCCAGCAGGCTGGTAAAGGCGACGACAAAGATCAGCAGGATCACCGCCGTCCGTACCGCCATTCCGGCAGCGCTGGGCTGCTTGACCGGCAGCGTCATCGTTCGTTCTTCATGCCGAAGATCGGCGGTTGCGTATACATGTCGATCAGCGGCACGCAGAGATTCATCAGCAGCACGGCGAAAGCCACACCGTCCGGATAGCCCCCGAAGACGCGTATCGTATAGGCCAGCAGACCCGCCAGAAAGCCGAAGCTCAGCTTGCCACGGCTGGTCGTGCAGCCTGACACCGGATCGGTGACAATGAAGAAGGCCCCAAGCATGGCACCGCCCGAGAACAGATGGAACAGCGGACTGGCAAAGCCTTGCGGATTCCACAACCACAAGGCGCCGGCGAGCAGCGAGAGGCCGCAGACGAAACCCAGCGGCGCATGCCAGGTGATGATCCTTCTCTGCCACAGCCATAGACCACCGAGCAGATAGCCGGTCGTCACCCACTCCCAGCCGCGACCGGCGAAGTTGCCGAAAACGTCCTGCGTCGCCAGTAGCGTCGGCACGTCGACCGTTCCCGCACCGAGTTTCAGGGCTGTCTTGATGGCATCAAGCGGGGTTGCGCCGCTCATCACGTCGACCCGGGGCGCCAGGCCGGCAATGATGCTGAGCTGCTCGGCAAACGTCAGCTTGAGGCCGAGTGCAGGCCATTGCGACATCAGGGCCGGAAAGGAGACGATACACGCGGCAAAGGCAACCATGGCCGGGTTGAACGGATTCTGGCCAAGGCCGCCGTAGAGATGCTTGGCGACGACGATGGCGAAAAGCGTGCCGACAACGACCAACCACCACGGAGCAAGCGGTGGAAAGGTCAGCGCGATCAGCCAGGCGGTCACGATCGCGCTACCATCGCCGAGGAACAGGCTCAGCGGCTTGCCACGCAGCCTGAGCATCAGGGCCTCGCCGGCCAGTGCCGAAAGCGTGGCAAGCGCCAGCTGCAGCACGATGCTCGGGCCGACCAGCCAGACGTAGGCGGCGATCCCGGGCAGCAGGCCGACCAGCACCTGCAGCATCACGCGCCGCACGCTGGCCCGGCCATCGAGCAGATAGGGCGGCGTTGTCCAGTTCATCATTCGCCGGCACGCTCCTGGCTGGTCGCAGAGTCTGCCCGGCCGCCCTGAGCGGCCGCCGGTTCAAGCGTGAGCGCCGCCCGTCGCGCCTCGATGGCGGCGATCTCATTCTTTTGATCGACAGTCAGTTGCTCGGTATTCCTTGGCTTCACCGCCTCGCGCTGGGCCCGGGCACGTTCCATCGCCGCAACGATGGTCGCCTTCCTGACCGTATCGGGATCGCTCGGCGCGACAGCATCCGTACTTTCGGCAGCCGCGACTCGCGGGAGTGGGTCCGTCGGCGGCGGGAGCACCGTCGGGCCGGCCGACGCCGGCTTCCGCTCGGCGGTCCGGGCGGCGGCAGCCTTGGCCAGTCGCTCGGCTTTTTCTGCCTGTTCACGCTCTTCGCGGGCATTGCGCAGTTCAAAACGGGCCTTGGCAGCATCTGCCGCCTGCTTTTCTCGCTCACGCGACCAGATCTCGCTCTTGGCAAAGCGAAAATACTGCACCAGCGGAATGTGCGACGGGCAGACGTAACTGCAGCAGCCACATTCGATGCAGTCGAAGATGTGGTACTCCTGAGTCTTGCCAAAATTCCTGGCCCGCGAGAACCAGTACAACTCGAAGGGCTGCAACTCGTGCGGACAGACCTCGGCGCAAGCGCCGCAACGGATGCATGGCATCTCGGGCGGACTCGGTGGAAACAGCGCTGTCGATCCGGCGATGATGCAGTTCGTTGCCTTGACCACCGGCGCCGCCAGGTCGGGGATCTCAAAGCCCATCATCGGTCCGCCCATCAGATAGCGATCGGTGTCGGCCTTGGGTCTGCCGAGCGCGATCAGTTCGCGCATCGGTGTGCCGAGCCGTACCTCCCAGTTGCGCGATAGTTCGACATTGCCGGTTAACGTGACGATGCGCGAAAGCACCGGCTCGCCATGGGCAAGTGCGCGATAGGCGGTATACACGGTGGCGACATTGAAGCACTGCACGCCAAGTTCGGTCGAGCGCTTGCTGGCCGGAACCTCTTTGCCGGTCAGCACACGGATCAGCTGCTTGGCGCCGCCAGCCGGGTAGCGGGTGGGAACGGCAACCACGGCATAATCCTCGGCCAGCCGAAGGACCGCCGCCTGCATCGCCAGAATCGCTTCCGGCTTGTTGTCCTCGATACCGATCAGCACTCGCCCCACGCGGAGCAGGTCGCGGAAAATGGCGATTCCACGCACGATCTCCTCCGCCCGCTCGCGCATCAGCACGTCGTCGCAGGTCATGAAAGGCTCGCACTCGGCACCGTTGATGACCAGATCCTGCATGGGCACGGCGCGCGCCGGAGTCAGCTTGGCGTGACTCGGAAACGCGGCGCCGCCGAGACCGACAACCCCGGCATCGCGCAGGATTTCGCGTACCCGCTCGGGCGCCAGGCTGCGGTAATCGAGTGCCGTGCGGGGAATCCACTCGTCGCGGCCATCGGGCTCGATGACCACACTCAGGGTCGGCAGGCCCGAGGGATGAGCGGCGACGTGCTCTTCAATGGCCAGCACCATGCCGGAAGTCGGTGCATGTACCGCCGCCGACACCCAGCCATCGGCGCCACCGATCAACTGCCCCTTGAGTACGCGCTCGCCGACCTCGACCAGCGGGTTGGGCGCTCCGCCGATGCTTTGGTGCAGCGGTACGAACAGGCGCGATGGCAGTGGCGCCTGGCCAATCGCCAGTTGCACCGAGGGCGCCTTGTTGGTCTGCGGCTTGACTCCCCCCTTGAAGCCGAACAGTTGTGCCAGCATTCGTTTCGCCTCAGGCCGCGCGCTTGATTTCGATCACCGGGTATTTCCACTTCCAGTTGTCGAGATTCTCGGCGATGGGCTGCATGTGAATGCATTCGACCGGACAAGGTTTGACACACAGTTCGCAGCCGGTGCACAAGGGTTCGATGATCGTGTGCATCTGTTTGGCGGCGCCAACGATGGCATCGACCGGGCAGGCCTGAATGCACAGAGTGCAGCCAATGCAGGTCGCCTCGTCGATGATCGCCACCTGTTTCGGCTTCTCCTCCGCCTCCAGCGGCTTGACTTCCCGTCCGAGCAGATCGGCCAGCTTGCGCACCCCGTCCATGCCGCCCGGCGGGCACAGGTTGATGTCCGCTTCGCCCGCCGAAATCGCTGCGGCGTAGGGTTTGCAGCCAGGGTAACCGCACTGGCCGCATTGCGTCTGCGGGAGGATGGCTTCGATCTTCTCGACCAGCGGATCGCCCTCGACCTTGAACCTGATCGAGGCATAGCCGAGCGCCGCGCCCAGGACAACGGCGCCCAGCGCCATGATCGCCAGTGCCGTGATCATTGATACCTGTCCAGGCCGGCGAAGCCCATGAATGCCAGGCTCATCAGGCCGGCGGTAACCATCGCAATCGCCGTCCCCTGGAAATGGGCCGGCACGTCGGCGCCCTCGACCCGCTCGCGGATGCCGGCAAAAAGAACGAGCACGAGCGAGAAGCCGATGGCGCTGCCGGCCCCGAACAACAGCGACTCGACGAAATCATGCTTGTTGGCGACGTTCAGCAAGGGCACGCCGAGGACCGCACAGTTGGTAGTGATCAGCGGCAGATAGATGCCAAGCACCTGGTGCAGCAAGGGGCTGGTTTTCTGGATCACCATCTCGGTCAGCTGGACAATGGCCGCAATGGTGACGATGAACGACAACGTGCGCAGGTACTCGAGCCCGAAGGGCAGCAGGAGGTAGTGGTCGATGATGTAGCTGGCACCGGTCGCGACGGTGAGGACGAAGGTGGTCGCCGCACCCATGCCGAAGGCCGTTTCCAGCTTCTTGGAGACACCCATGAAGGGACACAGGCCCAGGATCTTCACCAGCACGACGTTGTTCACGAAGACCGCGCCGACAATGATGAACAGATAATGGGTCATGGTTCGCTGGGACAGAGGGCAGCACGGAACAGAGCCGCGCGATTATCCCCCGACAGGTGAACGCATTCAACCACGTTATGACCAACGCTTTCCAGATTCAGGCACGGCGCTGACGGGCGATCGCCGCCGCCGCTTCGGCGACCAGACCCGGACCACGATAGATGAAACCGGTGTACAACTGCACCAGCGAGGCGCCGGCAGCAATCTTCACTGCTGCATCGGCACCACTCATGATGCCACCGACAGCAACGATCGGCAGCTCACCGGCGAGCGCCGCCGAGAGTTTCCTGACGACGGCGGTCGACATCGCCAGGAGCGGCGCGCCGGACAATCCGCCGGCCTGCTCGGCGTTCGGCAGGCCATCGACTCCGGCGCGAGCGACGGTGGTATTGGTAGCGATGACAGCATCCATACGGTGCTGCCGCAGCAGGTCGGCAATCGCCTGAATCTGCGCCTCGTCAAGGTCGGGAGCGATTTTCAGTGCCAGCGGCACGTACCTGCCATGGCGATCAGCAAGCCGCGCCTGCGCGCGTTTCAGACCGCCAAGCAGCGCGTCGAGCGCATCGTCCCGCTGCAACTCGCGCAGATTCTTCGTGTTCGGACTGGAGATATTGACCGTGACGTAACTGGCCGCTTCATAGACGCGATCAAGACAGGTCAGATAGTCGCTTGCTGCCTTCTCAATCGGGGTATCGAAGTTCTTGCCGATGTTGATCCCGAGAATCCCGCCGCTGCGGGGGAACTTCGCGGCAGCGACATTGGCCAGCAACTTGTCCACGCCATCGTTGTTGAAGCCCATACGATTGATGATCGCCTGCCTCTCCGGAATGCGGAACATGCGCGGCCTGGGATTCCCCGGCTGCGGACGCGGCGTGACAGTACCGATCTCGATGGAACCAAAACCGAGCGCTGCCAGCGCATCGATGTGGTCGCCGTTCTTGTCCAGACCCGCAGCCAGGCCAACCGGGTTGGGGAAACTGAGACCCATGACCTGTACCGCGTCCGGCGGCACCGGACCGGCCAGCAGGCAGGTGGCGCCAGCACGGTTGAGCAGGCCGATACCAGTCATGCCGATCCCATGCGCGGTTTCGGGATCAAGGGCGAAGAAAAAACGGCGTAGCAAAGGGTAGAACATGGCAGGGATTCTACCGCATCGCAGCATGCGGCGCTCGACGGGGATCAATTGTCTGGTCGACGCCCGGCTGGCGAAGACGGGCGCGTTTGGGCTTCTGAACAGCGGTAGCCATCGGCCCGTCGCCCAAAGACAAACACCCGCCCGCGGCGGGTGTTCCGGAAGAAACCGCTAGGCGGACCTACTTGACCTGCAAACGATTCAGATAGTCAACCAGTGCCAGGGTACGAGCCCAGACGAAGAGCGCCGCATTGTACGGATAGTCGTCGAACTGCGGTACCGCCTGTGCATTGTAGACGTCGCCCCAGATCGGCATCTCGCGCGTCCCGTGTCCCTTGACCAGGGTTCGGCCGTCAATGATCTCGAGCACGCGGTTCACGGGAAAGAGCCCGCCATTGTTCCTGGTCAGTGTCGTCAGGTCGGGTGTCTTGACCCTCAGGAACTCGTTGAACGGACCATCGCCCTTGCCGCTGACACCATGGCAGGCAACACAGTTCGCCTCATACTCCCGCTTGCCAATGTCAAGCCGCTCGGCCGAAACGGCGCTACCCGCAAAGACACCGGCGGCGGCGACTACACAGATCTCGATGAACTTCCTGCTCATGATCACTCTCCTTGGTCAACGACGTGGACTGCAAAAGCCTTTGAATCAAGTTAATTCTAGACTTCATACGCGCCTGCGCAAGCTATTTCGCAGCCGCCTGCCTCACCCCGATTCAGCCCGGCGCGCGTCACCTGTTTGGCCGTTTCCTACCGCGCGCCAATCACACGCCGCGGCTGCAGATTGCCCTGCCCATCGACCTCGCCAAGACCGAGCAGCCGATTCTCCGCATAGACGCGACAGCGACCTGGCACAGCGTCACTGCTGACCAGGTTGCCATGGACAAAACGGCGGCCAGCAAGCTCCTCCAGGTATACCGCCGGCAGACTCTGCAGCAGCGCATCGGGCGCCAGCAGCCAACCTGTACGATCTTCTTCGACAATTGCCGCGAGGTGATCAAGCGTCACCGCATCGGCAATCTGCAGCGGGCCGACGGCCACCCGGCGCAGGGCGGTCAGATGCGCTCCGCAAGCCAGCGCAGCGCCCAGATCGTCGGCGAGGCTGCGAATATAGGTGCCTTTGCTGCACGAGATGCGCAGACGACACCGGTCGCCAGAAAAATCAAGCAGCCGCAGTTCATGGATGATCACTTCGCGCGCCTCGCGCTCGATTTCGATCCCCTGCCGCGCCAGCTCGTAGAGCGGCTTCCCGTCTCGCTTGAGCGCCGAGTACATCGGCGGAACCTGTCGTATCGGGCCACGGAAACGTGGCAGCGCGGCTTCCAGTTCGGCCAGCCCAAAGTCGACCGGGCAGCGCATCACGACCGTGCCGTCGGCGTCGCCAGTATCGGTCCTGAGTCCGAACAGCAGTTCAGTTTCATAGGTCTTGTCGGCCGCAAGCAGATCAGTCGAAAACTTGGTCGCGTCGCCGAAACACAGTGGCAACAAACCACTGGCCAAAGGGTCCAAGGTTCCGGTATGCCCGGCCTTGGCTGCTGAAAAAAGGCGCCGCGCAGCCTGCAGCGCCGAGTTGGAAGACAGGCCGGTCGGCTTGTCAAGGAGCAACACGCCATCGACACGGCGCCAGCTCTTCCTGCTGGTCAACTCAGGCCTGGTCTGACTGATCGCTCTGATCCGAAATCGCCGCCGCCTCGCTGATCAGCTTTGACAACTGGGCACCACGCTCCAGCGACTCGTCGAAAACGAAATGGAGTTGCGGCGTCATGTGAATGCTGATGCGCTTGCCAAGTTCGCTGCGCAGGAATCCGGCTGCGTTCTGCAGGCCGGCCCGGACCACGTCGAGACTGTCGCTGCCGGCCAGGCTGCTGAAGAACACTTTGGCATGGGCATAGTCGGCACTCAGCTGCACATCGGTCAGACTGATCATGCCGACGCGAGGATCCCTGAGCTCGGTCCGGATCACTTCGGCAAGCTCGCGGCGAATTTGCTCCGAGATCCGGTCCCGGCGCGAGAATCCCTTGCTGGCAGGCACTTACAGAGTCCTTGCAACTTCCGTGACATCGTACACTTCGAGCTGGTCGCCCTCCTCGTAGCCATTGTAGTTCTTCAGCGAAAGACCGCACTCGAAGCCGCTGCGGACCTCCCTGACGTCTTCCTTGAAGCGCTTCAATGACTCGATCTCGCCGTCCCAGACGACAATGTGGTTGCGCAACAGACGGGCGCGCGAACTCCGTTTGATGACGCCTTCGAGGACGTAGCAACCAGCGATGGTGCCGATCCTGGTGGCGCGGAACACCTGTCTGATCTCGACCAGACCGGTGATGTCTTCCCGCTTCTCCGGTGAAAGCATGCCCGACAAGGCCGCTTTCACCTCGTCCACCGCGTCGTAGATGATGTTGTAGTAGCGGATATCAACGCCGGCGGCTTCTGCCGCCTTGCGCGCACCCGCGTCAGCACGGGTGTTGAAGCCGATGATGACCGCCTTTGAGGCCTGCGCAAGGTGTACATCCGACTCGCTGATCGCGCCGACCGCAGCATGGATGACGTTGACCTTGACTTCGCCGGTCGAGAGCTTCTGCAGCGATTGCACCAGCGCTTCCTGTGACCCCTGAACATCAGCCTTGATGATCAGCGCCAGGATCTTGGCTTCTGCTTCCGTCATCTGATCGAGAATACTCTCCAGATTGGCCGCCTGCTTGGTCGCCAGCTTGACGTCGCGGTACTTGCCCTGGCGGAACAACGCGATCTCGCGAGCCTTGCGCTCGTCGGCGAGCACCACCGCTTCCTGCCCTGCCGCCGGCACATCCGAGAGGCCAAGGATCTCGACCGGAATCGAAGGTCCAGCCTCCTTGATCACCTTGCCGTTTTCGTCCAGCATCGCCCGCACCCGGCCGAACACCTGACCAGCGAGCAGAACGTCGCCCTGGTGCAGGGTTCCCGACAGGACCAGCATCGTCGCCACCGGCCCCCGTCCGCGGTCGAGGCGAGCATCGATGATCAGACCCTTGGCCGGCGCCGCCCTGGGGGCCTTCAGTTCCAGCACCTCAGCCTGGAGCAGAACGTTTTCCAGCAGCTCGTCGATGCCGACACCGGTCTTCGCGGAAACGGAGACAAAAGGCGCTTCACCACCGTACTCTTCCGGCACCACCTGTTCGGTGACCAGTTCCTGTTTCACCCGCTCGGGTTGGGCACCCGGCTTGTCGATCTTGTTCACCGCAACAATGATTGGGACCCCGGCCGCTTTGGCATGGTGAATCGCCTCCCGGGTCTGCGGCATGACACCGTCGTCCGCCGCTACGACCAGAATGACCAGGTCGGTGGCCTTGGCACCCCGTGCCCGCATGGCGGTGAACGCTTCGTGGCCCGGCGTGTCGAGGAAGGTCACCATGCCACGTTCGGTTTGCACGTGATAGGCGCCAATGTGCTGGGTGATGCCGCCAGCCTCGCCACTGGCGACGCGGGTGCGGCGAATGTAGTCGAGCAGAGAAGTCTTGCCGTGGTCGACGTGTCCCATGACGGTCACCACCGGCGCGCGCGACTCGAGCGGCACGTCTTTCTGGTCTGCAGCGCCCTCATCGAGGAAGGCATCAGGATCGTCGAGCTTGGCAGCGAACGCCTTGTGGCCCATTTCCTCGACGATGATCATCGCCGTCTCCTGGTCCAGCGACTGATTGATGGTCACCATCGAACCCATTTTCATCAGTGCCTTGATCACCTCGGTCGCCTTGACTGCCATCTTGTGCGCCAGGTCGGCGACAGAGATGGTTTCGGGGACATAAACCTGATGACTCACCGGTTCGACCGGCAACTGGAAGGAGTGCTGCTCGTCCTCGTCGCCAGCCCCCCGGGCCGAGCGCTTGCCGTGCTTGTTGTCCCGCCAGCCCATGCCACCGGTAGCACCGCGCGTCTTCAGGCCCGGACGCTTGTTGGCACCTTCGTTCTTCCACTGGCCTTTCTTGTCGGCCACTTTCTTTTCCGGCGCCTTCTTCTCGGCAGCCTTCTTGTCGGTCGTCGCCGGCTTGCCAGCGGGTTTGTGCAAGGTCTTGTCTTCGGCAGGACGATCGCTCGCGGTCTGCGCTGCCACCTGTTTGGCAACCCCGGCGGCCTTGGCCGCGACCGCCTTCTGTTCTGCATCCTGCTTCAGACGTGCGAGGTCAGCAATGCGCTGTTGTTTGTTCTTGAACTCGGCTTCCTGCAGGGCCCGCAACTCGGCATTGCGCCGCTCTTCTTCCGCACGCAGTCGCTGCTGCTCCTCACCGATGATCGAAGCACGCGTCACCACCTTCTTGGCGCCAACCTTGGCATCCGGCGCCACCGGTTCGACCTTCGCTTCGACCACCGGTTGCGCCTTCACTTCAGCAACCGCTTCAGGCTCGAGGGCAGCGACTGCCAGCACTTTTTCTTCCACGACCGGCTCAGCCCTGATTGCGGCGGCCGCCGGGGCCTGGATTTCGGGCGCCGGCGGGGGGCTGACTTCGCTAAACGGCTCGGCGGCAACCACCACCACTTCAGGCCCGACCGGCAACGCTGCACGCGACGGCAGCTGGGCGCGCGGCTCTGCCGCATCCCGTTTGACCAGAACGCGCTTCTTGCGAACTTCGACCTGCACCGTGTGCGATTTTCCGTGCGAGTCCTGCTGCCTGATCTCCGTCGTTTCCTTGCGGGTCAGAGTGATCTTGGTTTTCGCCTCACCCTGACCATGCGATCGACGCAGATACTCGAGCAACCTGGACTTGTCCTGCTCGGACAGCAGGTCATCCGCCTGCCTCTTGGCCACACCGGCTTTTTGCAACTGCTCGAGCAGCGAACCCGCCGGCATCCGCAACTGGGTGGCAAATTGGGCAACACTTGTTTGCGCCATATGAATTCCTCTTTCCCGCTTACTCGAACCAGTGCGCACGCGCCGTGGTGATCAGTTGTTTCGCCCTTTGAACTTCAATGCCGGTCATCTCGGTCAGTTCGTCGACGGCCAGGTCGGCGAGATCGTCGCGCGTCTTGATGCCACTGGCAGCCAGCTTGCCCGCCAGCGACTTGTCCATTCCGTCGAGGCTCAGCATGTCCTCGGCAACTTCGTCGATATTCTCTTCGGTGGCAATGGCCTCGGTCAGCAGGACGTTGCGGGCTCTCTCGCGCAGCTCCTGCACGGTTTCCTCGTCGAATGCCTCGATCTCCAGCATCTCGTGCAGCGGCACATAAGCCACTTCCTCGAGGGTCGAAAAGCCTTCGTCGATCAGAATGTTCGCCACGTCTTCGTCGACATCGAGCTTCTCCATCAGCAGGACGCGAATCGCAGCCGCCTCGGCCTCGACCAGGGTCTTGGACTCTTCTTCGGTCATCAGGTTGATTGTCCAACCGGTCATTTCCGAAGCGAGACGCACGTTCTGACCACCACGGCCAATAGCGATTGCCAGGTTCTGCTCGTCGACGACCACATCCATGCTGTGCTTGTCTTCATCGACAATGATCGAGCTGACCTCGGCCGGCGCCAGCGCGCCAACCACGAACTGCGCCGGATCGGCCGACCAGAGCACGATGTCGACGCGCTCGCCAGCCAGTTCATTGGTCACCGCCGTCACGCGCGAACCGCGCATCCCGACACAGGTGCCGATCGGATCGATCCGCTGGTCGTTGGACTTGACGGCGATCTTGGCGCGCATCCCGGGGTCACGGGCAGCCGCCTTGATTTCCAGCAGCCCATCATCCACTTCGGGAACTTCCAGTGCAAACAGCTGGATGATGAACTCCGGCGCGGTGCGCGAGAGGATCAGCTGCGGACCACGCGCGGAGCGGTCGATACGCAGCAGATAAGCCTTGATCCGATCGCCAATACGCAGATTCTCACGCGGAATCATCTGATCGCGCGGCAGGAGCGCCTCCATCTTGCCGGTTTCGACGATCGCGTTGCCGCGCTCCATACGCTTGATCGTACCGGTCACCAGGTGTTCCTTGCGGGCGAGGAAGTCACTCAGTATCTGTTCGCGCTCGGCATCACGGATCTTCTGCAGAATCACCTGCTTGGCTGCCTGTGCGCCAATCCGGCCGAAGTCCACCGGCTCCAGGGACTCTTCCAGATAGTCACCAATCTCGACCTCGGGATCCTGGGTCTGGGCTTCCGACAGCGGGACCTGCTGTTCCTCGTCAAGAAAGTCTTCATCGGCAACCACTTCCCAGCGGCGGAAGGTCTCGAAGTCACCGGTCTCGCGATCGACTGCGACACGGACGTTGGCGTCTTCGTTGACGCGCTTCTTGGTCGCCGACGCCAGCGCCATTTCCAGCGCGCCGAAGACGATGTCCCTGGTCACGTTCTTTTCGCGTGCCAGGACATCCACCAGCAGCAAGATTTCGCGGCTCATTTCCTCATTACCTCCTAAACCAGCCTGTCGTCCGATTTGTTCATGTCGAACCTTGGCACAAGGCGTGCCCTGTCAATACTGACCAGATCGAACACCATTTCGCCCGCATCCGTCAGCACGCGCACCTTGCCGTCCAGCACCCCATGCAATAGGCCGCTGAAGTTGCGGCGACCGCTCAAGGGCAGCCGCAGCTTGAGGGTGATCTCCGAACCCGCGAAACGCTCGAAATCAGACTCTTTCTTCAGCGGCCTGTCGATCCCTGGCGAGGAGACTTCAAGGCGGTCGTAGTCGATGTTCTCGACCGTCAACACGCGCGACAACTGATTGCTGACCAGCGCACAGTCGTCAATGTCTACCCGCGCTCCTTCTCCGGCTTGTCGATGAAGACGCGCAGTACGCGGCCGCGCGGACTGCGCTCGACGTCCACCAGCTCGTAGCCGAGGCCAGTCACCGTTTTTTCCAGTATTTCCTGCACATCCATGGCTGCAAATAAAAAATGGGCAAGAAGCCCATCCCCGAAAAAAGCCCCCTGGGGGGCGAGCGGAAAACCCTTGGATTATAACGAAAATGTCGGCAGAGGTAAATCGCCCTGCGATCGATCGGGATGACTCAGGGTTCTCGCGGTCGCCGAGTCGGGCGGCCAGCGTGCGCAGTCGCCATGCCGAACTCGGCCAGCAGCTTCCGCACTTCGGGCTCGGGCAGCTCTTGCACCTGGCCGCGCTTGAGGCCCGGCGGCAGCACAAAAGGGCCATAGCGAACACGCATCAGGCGGCTGATGACCACCCCAACGGCCTCGAACATGCGGCGCACCTCTCGGTTGCGGCCCTCGAAAAGCGAGACGCGGTACCACCGGTTCGCACCCTCGCCCCCGGCTTCCTGAAAAAATCCGAACTTCGCCGGACCGTCGTCAAGCTGGATGCCGTCAAGCAACTGCCGCCGCGCCTCATCGGGCAATTCGCCCAGGATACGCACCGCATACTCGCGGACCAACTGATAGCGGGGATGCATCAGTCGATTGGCAAGATCGCCGGAGGTGGTCAACAGGAGCAGGCCACTGGTGTTGAAATCGAGACGCCCGACCGCGACCCAGCGCCCGGCCGACATCCTGGGCAGCGAGGTAAAAACGTTCGGTCGGTGCTCGGGATCGTTGCGCGAAACAATCTCGCCTTCCGGCTTGTGATAGAGGATCACCCGCGGCAGGCGATCGGAGAAGCGCAGCTGCACGAGCGTGCCATTGACCTTGATCCGGTCGCCTGGACTGACCGTCTGCCCGACATGCGCCGGTGCGCCATTGACGACGATACGGCCGGCGGCAATCAGCTCTTCCATCTCCCGACGCGACCCGACGCCGCTGTTCGCCAGCAGCTTGTGCAGGCGTTCCGGCTTGCCCGCAGGCTCCTGGTGACGGCTGCGCCTTGACGACTCGGCCGAACCCGTCCGTGCGCCGGAACGAATGCCCGCCGTGGCGACGGAAGAGTCCGGCGAAGCCGTCACCGGACGCCGCCGCCCGCCCGCGGGCGAAGCCGGACGTGGCAGACGGGAAGGATCGGCGGGCGGTCGACGTTTGTTAGTGGGCATCAGCGAGGTCCAGGGTGGGATTGATCTGTTCGAGTGCGGGCAACTCGGCAAGACTGCGCAGGCCGAGATCGTCGAGAAACTTCTTGGTTGTGGCCAGCAGGGCCGGTCGCCCGGGGGTATCGCGATGGCCGACGACGTCGACCCAGCCACGCTCCTCAAGCACCCGGATGACCTGCGTGGCCACGGTCACGCCACGAATGTCCTCGATGTCACCGCGCGTCACCGGTTGACGATAAGCGATGATGGCCAACGTCTCCAGCACCGCGCGCGAGTAACGCGGCGGCTTTTCCGGGTTCAGCCGCTCCAGGTAGGGCATGAATTCGGCCCGCGTCCGGAAACGCCAGCCACTGGCCACCTGCAGCAGTTCCAGCGAACGGCTGCTCCAGTCGCTGCGCATTTCATCGAGCAGTCCGCGCAGGACATCGGCGCCGACCTGATCGGCAAACAGCTTGCGCAGGTCGAGCAGCGACAGGGGCTCCCTGGCGCTCAGCAGCACTGCCTCCAGCACCCGCTTCAGCTCGGCCGGGCTGGCCGGCAGCTCGGGCACCAGAGCCTTATCGGGAGTCGCTTCGCTCATCTGCCAGCCGCAGGTAGATCGGGGCGAATGCTTCCGCCTGCGTCATTTCCAGCAGGTGTTCACGCGCCAGTTCGAGCAGAGCGAGAAAGTGGACGACCAGTACCGGTGCGCCCAGCGTCGGGTCGAAAAGATCGACGAAATCGACAAAGCCACCGGCGGCACGCAGACGGCGCAGGATCAATCCCATGTGCTCGCGCACCGAGAGTTCCTCGCGCTGCAGCTGATGACGGGTATGCAGCCTGGCTTCGCGGAAAATGCCGCGCCAGGCGTTCTGCAGGTCGAGCGGGTTCACCTCTGGCAAGCGCCGCAGCAAGGCTTTCTCGACCCAGACCTCGACCCAGTCGAAATCGCGCTCGGCCTGCGGCAGTTCATTGAGCTCATGCGCGGCGAGCTTCATCTGCTCGTATTCGACCAGCCGGCGCACCAGTTCGGCACGCGGATCCTCGGCCTCGTCGCCGGCTACGGCCTTCGGTCTCGGCAGCAGCATCCGCGACTTGATCTCGATCAGCATCGCCGCCATGACCAGGTAGTCGGCCGCCAGTTCGAGGTTCTGCGAACGCATCGCTTCGACATAGAGCAGATACTGTTCGGTCAGCGGCGCCATCGGAATGTCGAGCACATTCACGTTCGCCTTGCGAATCAGGTACAGCAGCAGATCCAGCGGCCCCTCGAAGGCGTCGAGCATGACCGCCATCGCATCCGGCGGGATATAGAGGTCGTGTGGCATCTGCGCCAGCGGTTCGCCGTAGATTCTGGCCAGTGGACTGGCACCGCCTTCGGCCGTCGCCGCTGCCTCTTCGATGATCGCGCTGTCGCTCATCTGCAGTCGGAGAGCCGTGCTCGTGCTCAGTGGTAGTCCAGCCCCATTGCCTGGCGAACGTCGCGCATCGTCTCCCGGGCCAGGTGGCGTGCCCTGCTGTTGCCGTCGGCAATGATCTCCCGCACCAGCTTCGGGTCGTCGAGAAAGGGCTGTGCCCGCTCGCGCATCGGCGCCTGCTCGCGCAGGATGCCATCGATCACCGGCTGCTTGCACTCCAGGCAACCGATCCCGGCGCTGCGGCAACCGGCCTGCACCCAGGTCTGGCAGCTCTCATCCGAGTACACCTGATGCAGTTGCCAGACCGGGCACCTGGCCGGGTCGCCGGGATCCGTGCGGCGAATCCGCGCCGGGTCAGTCGGCATGCGCCTCAGCTTGTGCGTGACCGAGGCGGCGTCCTCGCGCAGGGTGATCGTGTTGCCGTAGGACTTCGACATCTTCTGGCCGTCGAGGCCGGGCATGCGCGAGGCTTCGGTGAGCAGTGCAGCGGGCTCGACAAGAATCATCTTGCCGGTCCCTTCGAGATAGCCGCAGAGGCGCTCGCGGTCCACGTGCGAGAGATCGTGCACCTCGTCGAGCAAGGCGCGCGCCCGCTCGATCGCCGCCTGCTCGCCCTGCTGCTGATAAGCCCGGCGCAGTTCCTCGTAGCGGTGAGCCCTCTTCGATCCGAGCTTCCGGACCGCCTCGATGGCCTTGTCTGCGAAGCCCGGTTCTCGCCCATAAAGATGATTGAAGCGGCGGGCAAGCTCACGCGAAAACTCGATGTGCGGCACCTGATCCTCGCCGACCGGCACCTTGTCGGCGCGGTAGATCAGAATGTCGGCCGATTGCAGCAGCGGATAGCCGAGAAACCCGTAGGTCGACAAATCCTTGTTCTCCAGCTTTTCCTGCTGGTCCTTGTAGGTCGGGACCCGTTCCAGCCAGCCCAGCGGGGTCATCATCGACAACAGCAGATGCAGCTCGGCGTGCTCTGGCACCTGCGACTGGATGAACAGGATCGCCCGTGCCGGATCGACACCCGCCGCCAGCCAGTCGATGACCATCTCCCACGACGCATTGACGATGCCCTGCGGGTCATCGTACTGGGTGGTCAGCGCGTGCCAGTCGGCGACGAAAAAGAGACACGGATACTCGTCCTGCAGCCTGACCCAGTTCTTCAACACGCCGTGGTAGTGACCCAGATGCAGGCTGCCGGTCGGGCGCATGCCGGAGAGGACTCGTTCTGCGTACATGTTCTGTCTTCGACGATATCAGGAAGGTAATTGAAAGAGGATCTCGACCAGACCGCTGACCAGGCGCATGACGGGCGTCAGCAACGACCCGAGGAGACCCGTAAACAACAGCAGCAGCAGGATCGGGAAACCGAAGCGCTCCAGTTGGGCAAAGCGCCAGGCGGCCTGCGACGGCAGCAGGCTGACGGCAATGCGCCCACCATCGAGCGGTGGCAGCGGAAAGAGGTTGAGCACCATCAGCACAACGTTGACCGACATGCCGATCTCCGCCATGCGCGCCATCGGCAGACTGAAGAAGTTGAGCGGCAGCAGCCAGGCCAGCTTCATCAGCGCTGCCCAGAACAGAAGCATCACGAAATTGGCCGCCGGCCCAGCCGCGGCCACCCACAGCATGTCGCGTTTGGGGTGCCGCAGGCGACCGAAATTGACCGGCACCGGCTTTGCCCAGCCGAAGAGAATGCCGCCGGTGGACATCAGCAGGATGATCGCCGGCACCAGAATCGTGCCGACCGGATCGATATGCTTGAGCGGATTGGCCGTGATCCGCCCCTCCTGCCAGGCCGTCGGATCACCGAAGTGCCTGGCGGCATAGCCATGCGCCGCCTCGTGCAGGGTGATCGCAAGGATCACCGGCAGGGCGGCAATGGCGATGGTCTGAATCAATGCTTCCATGCGGCGATCCTCAATCGAGTCCGAACGGTGCCAGAGCACCCAGCCCGGCACGCACCAGCACCGGCAGCGCAGCCGTCAGATCGATGACCGTCGTCGGCTCGATGCCGCAATGGCCGCCGTCGAGAATCAGTTCGAGCTGACTGTCGAGGCGATCACGGATTTCCCAGCCCTCGGTCAGCGGCTCTTCGTCACCGGCAACGATCAGCGTCGAGGTCAACAGCGGCTCGCCGAGTGCCTCGAGCAGGGCCAGCGTGATGGTGTGCGCCGGCACCCGCAGACCGATGGTCTTGCGCTTCGGATGCAGCACACGGCGCGGCAGTTCCCTGGTCCCCTCGAGAATGAAGGTGTAGCTGCCCGGAGTTGTCGCCTTGAGCAGGCGATAGCGGGCGTTGTCGACGCGCGCGAACTGACCGATCTGGGACAGGTCGCGGCACATCAGGGTCAGGTGGTGGCGGTCATCGACGCCACGCAGACCACGAATGCGCTCGACTGCTGCCTTGTCGCCGAGCTGACAGCCGAGGGCATAACTGGAGTCGGTAGGCAAGGCGATGACCCCGCCATGGCGGATGACTTCGGCTGTCTTCTGCAGCAGCCTCTCCTGCGGATTGTCCGGATGAATCGTGATGTACTGTGCCATGGCGCGTTCCCGAAGCTCAGAAGAGCAGCCAGACGGGCTTCAGGCCCTCCGGCAACGGCGCCAGTTTGCCCAGATCGACATAGCTCTCGCCCGGTCCGTGGAAATCCGAGCCGCGCGACGCCAGAAAGCCGTACTCCCTGGCCAGCCGGCCATAAAGATCGACGTGCTCCGGCGTGTGACTGCCTGACATGACCTCAATCGCCTGTCCGCCCAGATCCCTGAAGTCGCCCAGAAAGCGCCGCATGTCGCCGCGTGAGAGCTTGTAGCGCCCCGGGTGAGCCACCGTCGCGACACCCCCGGCGCCAATGATCCAGGCCAGCGAGTCGGCCAGGCTTGCCCAGCGATGATCGACGTAACCAGGTCGCCCGGGAACCAGGTACGACTCGAAGACGCTGCGCATATCCTTGCACACCCCGCTTTCAACCAGATAGCGGGCAAAATGCGCGCGACTGATCAGGTTCGGGTTGGCTGCATAGCGCATCGCGCCCTCGAAAGCGCCGGCAATGCCGACCTTGGCCAGCTCGATCGACATGCGCTGCGCGCGCTCGATGCGGCCGGAGCGAACCCCGGCCAGACCACTGTTCAAGACCGGATCCGAACTATTGAAGGCAAGTCCGACGATATGGATCTGCAGCGCCTCCCACTCGATCGAGATCTCGACCCCATTGACGAAGGCCATGCCGAGTCCGTCGGCCGCCCGGCGCGCCGACGGCAGGCCATCGAGGTCATCATGATCGGTCAGCGCCAGCATATCGACGCCGTTTGCGGCCGCGCGACGGGCGACGTCGGCCGCAGACAGGAGACCGTCCGAGCAGGTGGAATGACAGTGGAGATCGCAGTTGAGCACGGCAACGGGCAGCTATGGCCAGCGGAAAGAACTGCGCATCATAGCACAGGCGCCGGCCCACTCCCGCTCGCGCGCGATCGGGCGGGAGTTGCCGCTGGTGGCGCCGCAGTCGCCGCCGGACCGCCGTCGGGCGTCAAACGCCGCGAGGTTATACCGCAGGTGTGATCTTGCTCCTCAGGCCCCAGTCATCTAAGTCAGGCCCAACTTCGGGATCAACGCGACCGCCGCAGCCTTTCCAGCCTATAATCCCCGACTTTTTCGGGTCCAGCCATGTGGTTCAAGAACCTTCAACTCTACCGTCTGCCAGGCAGCTGGGCCGCCGAGGCCACCCAGCTGGAAGAACAGCTCGCCGGACTGACGCTGCAAGGCTGCAATGCCACCGATCCGCGCAGCATCGGCTGGGTGCCACCGCGTGATGGGGGCTCGCTGATTCACTCGGTCAACCAGCAATGGCTGCTCGCACTCGGCGTCGAGGAAAAGCTGCTGCCAGCTTCGATCGTCAAGCGCTTTGCCAGTGACAGGGCAAAGGAGATCGAGGAAGCCGAAGGCCGCCGCGTCGGCCGCCGCGAGATGCGTGAACTCGTCGAGCAGATGACCGTCGAATTGCTGCCGCGCGCCTTCATCCGCCGCCGAACGACCTACGGCTGGATCGACCGCAGCAATGGCTGGCTGGTCGTCGATGCAGCCTCACCGGCGAAGGCCGAGGAGTTTCTCGAACACCTGCGGAAGTCGATCGACACCCTGCCGGCCAAGGTGCTCAAGGTCACTCAGTCGCCATCAGCGGCGATGACCGCCTGGGTGGCCGGCGGCGAAGCACCTGCCGGCTTCACCCTCGACCAGGACCTCGAACTGCGCTCGACCGAAAAGGCGACCGTGCGCTACGCAAACCATTCGCTGGAAGGCGAAGAAATCCGCCAGCACATCGCTGCCGGCAAGATCGTCACCCGCTTGGCAATGACCTGGAACGACCGCGTTTCCTTCATCCTCAACGACCTGCTGCAGATCAAGCGCCTTGCCTTCCTCGACATCCTCAAGGAACAGGCCGAAGGCCAGGGCGAGAACGAAGATGAGCGCTTCGATATCGACTTCACCCTGATGAGCGGCGAAGTGGCGCAGTTGCTCGACGATCTCCTGGCGGCTCTGGGTGGCGAGGTGGCCGCAGCGACATGATCCGGGATACCGGACAGCGCGACGCATGATGGCCCGACAGGCTGCGCAGGTACTTGCCAATGACGCCTGAGGCGCGCCTTGGCGTCAGTGGCGCGGCCCGGTCGTGGCTGCCAGCCTCTTGCTCCTCTCGTTCTACCATCTAGCCTCTGCCGGGGAACTCCGGTGCGCCGACGCACCGGTCACCGTCGTCGCCGCGGCAGAAATCGATCGCAATCGGGTGTGTACGGCCGCGAGGGCGGCTGCAGCCTTCCTCGCGGAGCTCGGCCTGCCTGCCCGAGCCCGATACCGGCATCACGATCACACTCCTGCCGGAACTGCCTGGCAACAATGGCGGCCATGCGATCGGGCGCTGTCACCCCCATCGCCAGCGTATCGAAATCCTCAGCTACGACGCCGCGCTGCAGGCCTCGACAAGTACCCGCCGAGTTAATGGAGTCCTCAGCTGAGCATCGCGGCGATGAAACCGAGATGGAAGTCATGGCCGACAAAACCGGCTATTCCTGAGGCAAGCCCGACGCCGGCAAACAGCAGAGCGAACCACACCAGCCAGCTACGGCGTGTCAGGGCGGCGATACCCAGCACAGCAAGGGCGACCGTGATTCCCGCCTCGGCGATATCGAACTGGTCGTCGTGAAGGTTCAGCCGATCGTATTCCTTTTCAAAGGCCTCAGCCTGCTGCCTGATCTCTTCCTTCTCGACTTCGTAGCGATTCACCTTGCCACGGTAGAAGTCGATCTTCTTGTCCAGCGCGGCGGCGGACTCCGGCGTCAGCGAGGCACTCCGCTCGCGCTCGAAGATGAGTTGATCGAGCGTCGACTCGGCGAGTGCCTGTTTGGTGCTCTTGGCCTGGAAATAGGTCCAGGAATCGACCGTTCTCGCCTGCGCCTGCGCCATCGCCTGGACGATGTTCCCGTCCTTGACATTGAACAGCGCCATCATCGTCGCCAGGACGGCTACCAGCGCGGCAATCACGTGGTTAAGCCGGTCGGAAGCCCTTTCCGCCTTGTCGACCACGTCTTCAATTGCATCCTTGATGTCAGGCATTTCAACCTCCTCCTCTCAAGAGCGAAGCTTGCATGAACGGACTACCGCCGCAAATACGAGAGCGCTTTCGGCAGCGCCACGTTGTTGCCGAAGGCGTCCTCGCCGTAGCCGTGGCGAGCCAGGACGTCCACGTCGGCAAGAACGCGCCTGTCACCAATGAAGGTCACTGTCAGATCGGTGCGGATGTCGAGCTGGCCCGTGGCCTGCAACTGGGCGATCTCGGCGACGCTGTTCTCGAGGACGCTGCCCTCGCGGCGGCCGAGCTGGTCGGAGAACTGCAGGGGCTGGCGGTAGAGCATGATCTTACCCTCACCAGCAAGGCAATGCACGATGGCCAGGACGGCCGCGGCGGCGGCTTCCGGCGCGAGGGCGCCAGCGCAGTCGGGATGAACACGCGCGATCTCCAACGCCAGCCAGCGGCGTTTGCGGGCGTTGATCGCCTCATTGGCGCGAAAGAGCTCGAGCGGCGACGCGGCATCAAAGCGCTGGCCGTCCAGGTCCATCTGCACTGCACTGCCGTAGTGGGCGACGATGCGCGCCACCAGATTGGAGGGGCGGACGTGGAACCCCCGGTAGCTGGGCACCGGCACGTCGAGTCGCCCCGACTCGGCGTAGCGGCGCAGGATGTCCTGACACAGCCGCTGGCCAACGGCCAGATAGTCGCTGGAGAATGCCATCGCGTAGGCGAAAAGGGTCGCCATGGTGGCGTCGCTATCCACCACCGGCCGTTCGCGCAGCACGGCGTCGGCCGTATGCGGGCTGGCGTGCCGCTCGTAGTAGTGGGCCAGGTCGGTAGCAATATCGAGCAGGTGGTAGATGACGCTGGCGTGACCACGCAGGATCGGCAGCTCGTCGTCGGAGGTTTCGATGGTGGTGCCGGTCACATGAGTGTCGTAGAGCGACTGCAGGTTATGGAAGCGGAACGTGAGCTGGCGCAAGCGCTCCTCGCTGACCGGGTCCGGAAAACAGGCGGCATACTCCGCGGGCGGGATCCGTGCCGCGGCACGCAGCAGCTCGCCTTCGGCTGCGAGGTTGAGGAACTCCGTGGCCAGGTGGGTCACAGTGGTGGCAGTGTCCCCGGCGATCCGGTCGCCGCGGTTGTGGGCCAGCCTGCCCCGCGGCAACCGCCCGCCGAATTCCCCGGGGAACGGGACGATGCCGGAGACGTCGATGCCGACCCCTTGCGCCTCCTCCAGCAGTGCTGCAGCCACCTCGGCGACGACGCCACCCACCAGCCGCAGTTGTTCGCGGGTCGCCAACCGGAAATCTCCTGCGACGGGCAGTAGCCGGTAGGTCGGCAGGCGGCGCCGCAAGTAGGCAAGGACTTCGCCGATGCGGGCAAAGTTCTTGAGGGACGCTGTCAAGGCGCGGAAGCGGCTCCAGTACTGGTTCTGGCGCGCGCCGTACTCGTCCAGCAGCGTTTCCATCTGCCCGGATTCCAGCAGGAGGCGGCCGATCAGTGGCCGCGGCAGGAGAATTTCACCCGCCCGCATGGCAGCCAGGTTGCTGGCGAGTTCGAGCAGGGTCCGGCCGCGCGTGCAGACCAGGTCGCAAAACTCTCGGTCGGCGATCAGTTCCTCGCCTCGCTTGCTGGCCGCGGAGATGGCTTGCGGCGGTTCGTTCATGTCTCTTCTCCCTTGTCCGATGTCGGGTGCCGGGCTGGCGGGCGACATTTTCCGATGGATTCGGGTCTGGTAGCGCAAAAAAATCGCCGGGTGAAGGGCCGCCAGCGCACGGTCGCGATGCCGCGCGGGCAGACGCTGCGGACTGGCTGTCGAGCGGCCTTGCATCAGGACACCTGAACCAGCCGATCGGGTTCAGGTCTCACCGACTCTGGCTGCCAGGAAATCCATCAGCACCCGGACCCGTTGCGGCAGGTGGCGGTTGCTGGGCAGGATCGCGTAGATGCCGAGTTCGGGTGCGGGAAAGGTGGTCAGGATGGGCTCGACGCGCCCGGCAGCGAGAAAGCCGTCGAGAATGAAATCGGGCTGCAGGCTGATGCCCAGCCCCTGCGCCGCTGCTTCGGTCAGCACCTCGCACGACCTGCCGCTCTCGCCGGAGAAGCTCTAACTCTAAATCAACGACAGGAGACACCCCATGCTTACCCTCCGCAAATCAGCAGAACGCGGCCATGCTGACCACGGCTGGCTACAGAGCTATCACTCATTCTCATTCGCCGACTACCACGACCCGGCACACATGGGCTGGGGCAATCTGCGTGTCATCAACGACGACTTGATTGCTCCCGGCGGCGGCTTCGGCATGCACGGCCATCGCGACATGGAGATCATCACCTATGTCACCACCGGCCTGCTGGCGCACAAGGACAGCATGGGCAACGGCACGGTCATTCCGCCGGGCGACGTGCAGCGCATGAGCGCCGGAAGCGGCGTCCGGCACAGCGAGTTCAACCATGCACCCGATGCGGCCACCCACCTCCTGCAGATCTGGATTCAACCGCGCGAAACAGGCATTGCCCCGGGCTACGAGCAGAAGACCTTCGCGGCAGCCGAAAAGCGTGGCCGCCTGCGTCTGATCGCCTCGCCGGACGGCGCCGACGGCTCGGTGACCATCCATGCCGACGCCGCGCTCTACGCGGGCTTGTTCACCGGCGGCGAATCCGCCACGCTGCCGCTTGACGCGGCGGGCAAGGCTTACGTGCATCTGGTGCGCGGCAGCCTCGCAGTCAATGGCCATATCCTGCACGGCGGCGATGCTGCCTTGCTGGCCAACGAAGACCGTCTCGTCCTGAGCAGCGGCGACAACGCCGAAGTCCTCGTTTTTGATCTCGCCCCCTGATCAGCCAACCCCAAAAGAAGTCAAACCATGAGCGACCTGGAAACTGCCCGGCTGTTCGGACAGCGCGTAGCTCAGGTGACCGCCCGGTTCGGGGGCTGACCCGCCGCGCAGGCTTCGACCCGGCTCAGGCGTACTTCCCAGGCGGGACGTAGCGCTTCGGCCGAACTGGGAGATCGGCGCGCGCGCGGATTGCGCCGGCGGCGATTCCGGCCTTGCCACTGGTGATTGCCAAAGGCGTTGCGCCGCTCCCGCCGAAGGCCCGCCGTTCATGTCAACCAGCAGTCCGTGCAGCAGTTCGAGGGCGACGTCGGCCTTGCCGGTCTGCGCCAGGAAGACATCAAGCGCGCCCTCGATGATGCCGTCGACCGCCCACGGGTGCAGCGGCGAAACGCGCAAGTTCGCCCAGCGTCTCGCTCAGGCGATTGGCCTTCAGCCAGCCACCGGCGGCCAGCTCACCGGGCTGAGCACGGCCGTCGGCGATGCCTTCGATGAGTAGCTCGATCGCCAGCCGGCGAGGATCGCCGGCGCGGCTGGCCAGGGCGATCAACAGCGCCTTCCCAACTCGGACCACGGCCGGTTGCCGGCCAACAGCGGCGTCAGGAACGGATGCAGGGGTTCGCCGCTCGCCGTCAGGTCGATACGCTCGACCATCAGGCGCGCGAGGCGCGAGGCGCGCGGCGAGGATGTGCTTGCACGGTCCGCGCTCGCCCTGCAGCTTGCTGAACCACGGGCACGAGCAGCGGTCATGGTCGGCAGGCAAGCGGACCTGGTGGACGGTCTGACTCAGCGAGGTGTTGATGCGCGCAATGACCGGAGCCACCGCGTTCCAAGGCCCTCGCTGGCGCAAAGAAGTGGTCCCGCAATTGCCGCTTGAGCCCTTCGCCAAGAAGGAGAGCGCAGCCTGTTGCGCCAGATCGCTCGTGCGGCGATGCGGGCAGTGAGCTCGGCGGTGTCGAGTTTGAACTCCAGGGAGCTGCCGCGCCATCTGTCCCCGGCGGATGAATGCAGGTAGGAGGGAACAAGGAACCAGTCTGGATTGTTGCCTCCGTCAAGCACAATACTTGTGCCCCCTCTTTCTGCGGTATTTCTTGCGATAGCCCGCCTCGCGGCCAAAGGAATGGCCTGACCCCGCAACGTCCCCTGTTGCTGTCGTCAGCGGCGTCGGCGAGGGAGTGCGCGCTGGCCCTTGCGGTCAATCGGTTCGCAGGTGCGTGTCGTCTGCGGCCGCATCTCCGGTTGCTAGTCGACTGCCGCAGATCCCGCAGTGGGTGCGCGTGCCGACGCCACGGCAAGCAGTGCGGCCGGATGGCCCGCTGATCCTCGGCCCACGATCCCTTGCCCGGCAGGATCGGCTCTTGCTCTTGACGAGAAGCCAGCAAAGTGCAGGACTCGCCGGACGTATCGCTGCGTTTCGGGATAGGGGGGGATGCCGCCGAATCGCTCGACGGCGCCTTCGCCTGAGTTGTACGCCGCGGCAATCAGGCGCCAGTCGCCCGCAAACCGGGTGTTCAACCACTTCAGGTAAGCCAGTGCGCCTCTGATGTTTTGCTCGGGGTCGAATGGTCTGGTGACACCAAAGCGCGCCTGGGTCGCCGGGATTAGCTGCATCACGCCCTGTGCGTTCTGTGGCGAAACGGCGCCGGCATCGAAATTCGATTCGGCCATCGCGATGGCCAGCGCCAGGCGCGGATCGACATTGTATTGGTGTGCTGTATTGCGAATGAAGAGGGCAATCCTTTGCTTGGCAGGCGCCTGCCTGCCCAGAAAGCCATCAAGATCGAAGCCCTCGATCTCGGCCGCGCCGGCGAGCGCACCGCATCCGTCGCCGATAGGCGCGTTCTCGACCTTGGGATCGTAGTACCTCACCGCCTCGTGGCTGCCGAGACGAGCAGCCAGCGCCAGATAAGCGTTGGCCACCGCTGCATTGCGCAGAGCCCGCGGACCGCTGGCGAGCAGCCGCCCAACCCGAAAAAATCCTTCAGGACTGCCCATGGTGCCTGCATCACAGTACAGAGCAACCGCCAAGAGGTGATTCTTTCGGATGCCTATCCCCAACTCGGCTGCCCGCCCCTGTTCGAGCGCCGCCGCAACACGCGGCGCCTCAAGGTAGCTGTCTACTCGTGCCGGCGCGCCGGCGGCGGCGGTCGCCACGAGCAGAAGGAATAGTGAAGCGGTGCGAGCCATGCTATTGCCTTGAACGATGTTCATCACTTTGCTGCTCGTCTTCACGCCAAGCCTCATACGCGACTGCAACAGCGCAGCGCCACCCTTACGTCTCGGCGTTGATCATCCCAGAAAACGTGATGCTAGCTGCAGGAATTAATTCACACTTTCCTGTCTTCGTCCCGGCCGCACCGATGAGCGCGGACACGATGGGCGCGGCGCTGATCCATGTGCTCGACGCCGATCGTCCAGAAAAAAGCGCCCTCCACCGCGTTCAGGCGTGGTAGTTCGCAGCGTCTGTTTGTTCGCTTCGCCCCATTGGCGTTGCGCCAAAGTTTAACATCGCGCCGAAACCAGCCGCCGAAGCAATGCTGCAGACGACACCGGCGAGGCGCGTGCGCCAGGCTGATTCAATGGTCAACATCCGATCCCGGTCGTCGGGGCGGTGCTCGGCTGCCACCATCCAGGCAGATTCATTCGCCAAACTGACGGATTACGTTCGGCACTGGGCGAAGCGCGATTCCGGCGCTTTTTTTGGGCAGTGCTGACTCGGAATCGAGGCTGACAGTCGTTGACACCGGCTAAACGGTCAGCGCTGGCGTTGGATTTCGCATCCTGTAGCCGATCGTAGCGACGGAGAAACTCTTGATCCACTCGAATGTCGAGGGGGCATACCTCGCCAGCGCTACACGTCTGATGGTCGGATCCCTGGAACGCTGTGCAATCTCGAAAAGGGTGGTGCCGTCCTTAATCGTCATATTGATCGAAGCGCCTGCGTCGACCAGCACCCCGACGACAGCCGAATGGCCGTTGGCAATCGCCTTGAGCAGACGGCTGGAACCATCGCTCGCGATGAGGTTCGGGTCGGCACGTTTGCTGAGCAGTTCCGCGAGCACATCACCATGGCCGCGAGCGGCCGCCTGGAGAAGCGGGGTAATGCCCGCTTTGCTGCTGACGTTCGCGGAAGCGCCCTTGCTGAGCAGATGTCGTACGACCCGGTGGTAGCCGTCGTAGGCCGCCCACTGCAGGGGCGTATGGCCGCCCGCTCTCGGGCATGAATACTTGCGCCGCATTCGATCAACTCCTAAGCGAGACTGTCCCGGCCGTGAAAGGAAGCGATCCTCAGCGGAGTCCATTGTCGCGAGTCACGGGCTTCCACGTCGAGTCCGGCCCTGGGGAAAAGAACGCAGCGGCATGTTCTCCGGCTTCGGCGGCACGAGCAAGACTGGCCGCAGTCAGCGGTATTCCCAGCTACTCAAGCCCCCTTCTGGCAGGCTCGTTTTCCCACAAGTACGGTCTTACCCCCGAACCTGGCCGTGGATTTTCGATCCTCGCTCTCACCGGGCCGATCTTGTCGTGCGCCATGCTCAAGGCCATGATTTCCACGGCCACCTCAGGAGGAAACCCCTGGCGATTGGAGCGACTCGGGATCATCAGATCGGTGAAATAGTCGCCGATTGCCTCCGCATCGTTCCACAACTCAGCAATGCGCTTGGCGACATGGGGAAAGCGGGCGACGAGTTGATGGGGATACATCTCCTTGTGGCTATCGGCCAACAGAAGCGATAGCGGGCTTTGCGGGCTTTCCGGGCTTCTCACCTTCGTCATGTAGAGAGTCATGTCAATACCCTTCAAGTAAGTTGTCTACCGCGCCGGGTAGTCGTATAGCTGACGCCGTTGGATGTTCTTGTGCTCTGTACAAAGCATCATCAGCTTTGCTTGAGAAATGGCACCCACCCCTCTCGAAAGTCACTCTATCCAATCGCACGTAAGCTGGCTGTGACATTTCCGACACCAGCGGGTGATTATCTTGCGATCGCGGTCGCGTTCCCGTTCTTTGTTACGACCGGCGTGGACTTCGTCGAGCGACTTCTGGTCGGGTGCATGGTTTTCGTGAAACGTCGCAGTTCCCGCGCCATCAGCCTCGAAAACGACCTCAATGACGCGGCAGTGGAAGTGCTCAAGCACATTGGGCGGCGCGCCAAAGGGGGGATGAAGGCCAGCGGGGTTGCACGGCCCATCGCGAAGGATTCGACGTGCCCAAAATGGGAGCGCAACTGGTCGAGGAAGGCGAAGCCGTGGGTATCGATGTCACCCAGTAGTGGATGCGGCAGCGCCACAGCCATCTCGCGTCGCCGAGCGTCTCGAAGTCGTACCCGCGCGGAAGGTGGTCAGACCATGCGGTACCGCCGGGAAGGCGAGGAAGTCGATGATGCGCGATGCCGCGCGGCGCAACGAATCGGCCCGGTTCACGCTGGCCCTTGGCATCAGCGGCCAGGCCCTGGCGGCCACGCCGGCGGCCGAGGATGCGCTGATCCCGGGCACGCCTTTCCATGCCTCGGCGAAGGTCGTCTGCACGGTGCCGTTCGCGCCGAAGGTCAAGGAATGCGACGCCTTCGTCATCCGGCGCGGCTTCGACGGGACGGCGACGGTCGAGGTGCGCTGGGGCGCGGGAATGAAGCGGCGAATCCTGCTCGTCAGACACGAGGTGGTCGCAGCGGATTCCCCGGAGACGCCGGTCTTCGAGCGCCGCCGCGATTTCACCATCGTCCGTTTCGGCAGCGACGAACGCTTCGAGATTCCGGAAGCGCTCGTCACCGGCGGTTGAAATTTTCCCTGAATCCGGCGTCAACCGCAGCAGGCCGCGTTGAGTGGGTGATGCGGCACGTCGGAAGGCGGTGACCCGGGTGTGGGTTCGATGCCGCCTTCGAACTTGACGCGGCGGCCTTTCAGTGGATGGCTCGGTGCGCATCGAGGGTGCCGACCGGACGGGGCTCGAACGTCTGCTGCGCTACTGTGCCCGTCCGCCTTTCGCGCTGGAGCATCTGCACCAAGGCGATGCCGAGCATCTGGTCTACCGCAACCCCGAGCTGGGGCGCACAACGGCGCCCGGCACCCGCCCGGCGGCGCTGGTGCTGACGCCACTGGAGCTGATCGACAAGATCGCCGCCCTGGTGCCGCCGCCGCGTGCGAATGGCCATCGCTATTTCGGCGTACTCGCACCCAATGCCCGACTGCGGGCTGCAGTCACCGTGAAGAAGATCCTCGAACACATCGGCGAATCTACCCAGCCACCGCGCATCGCCCCAGCGCGTGGGCCACCGCTGTGGGAGATGGCTACGGCGGCGGAACAGGCGCGCAACGATCCTCAGTGGGATCAAGTCGCTCAGCCTGGACCGGAGGTCGAGTTCGCTCAGAGTGTCGCCTGGTAGGTGGGGGCGAGGCAGTGCTTGGGATGCTATTCGGCGGACCTTTCTTCACATCGGGACGCATGCCGGCCCAAAATCGGCGGTTGACGGATGCACTCGGCGTCCGCCATACTCTTCGGACGCGCGTTGGATTTCCTGCACATACTTAGGTGCTCTTGGTTTCTGCAGACTTGGCCTCGCGGCAATTGAACGCTATTCGTTCGGATTCGCGAACATCGGGGAGGTGGCGATGGAAAGCCAACCATCTAAAGCGAAGGTTCGGCGCGCTTGGTTCGCGATGTTGGGGCTTGCACTCTTGGGGCTTAGCAGTGCGAGTTCGCTGGCACAGCCGCATCCGCCAGAGACTGAAGTGCTCCCCGCCGAAAGTCGCGAGGCAATCGAGTGGCGGGCGCGGCAGCTCAACCTGCAGTCAGGCGAACTGGCGAGACAGCGGCGATTTGCCGAGGCCATTCCCGTGGCGCGCGAGGCGCTGGGGCTCAGCGAGCAGTTGCATGGTAAAGTGCATCCGAACATCGCCGCCGATCTCTTCACGCTGGCGTCGCTCTACCGGGCGCAGGGCGACCTGTTCAATGCCGAGCCGCTGATCCAGCGTGCCATCGGCATCGACCGCCAGCTGTACGGCGAACGCCACCCGGAAGTGGGCGCCGATCTCATGGTGCTAGGGCAGTTGCAGCAGGACCGCAGCGACCGCGCCGCGGCCGAGCGGACCTACCGTGAATCCATCGCCATGCTCGGAGCGCCGGGCGCTTCGGCGAAATACCAGCTTCAGCTGGCCCAGGCGCACTACTTGCTCGGGATGCTGCTCCGCAACGAGCGCCGCCCGGCCGAGGCCAACACGGAGTTCGCCGCGGCGGTGCCGGTCCTCGAACGCGAGGCACCCGCGATGGCAGTGGAGGCGCTGCTGATCATGGCCGAGTTCGAGCGCACGAACGGGCGCCAAGCGCGGGCGCAGGCCTTGCTCGATCGTGCGAACCAGTTGCGTTCGCGCTGAAGCCTGGTTCGCCGGGCGCGCGGGCTTCTGCCTGGCGACGCTGGCCTTGCTCATCTCCCTGGGCGCGGGCACCGCACACGCGGCCGACTGCCCGGCCAACTCGCAGGCCGCGGCGCTGAAGTTGCGCGAGGAAGTGCAGGCCTTGTCGCAAGCCGGCCGCTGGGCCGAGGCGGCACAGCGCGGGCGTTGTCTGGTGAACATGGCCACGATGCTGTTCGGCGCCACGCATGCCACCACCATCAATCTGAAGAGCGAGCTGGTGACGCTGCTGCGGCGCAGCGGCGACGCCAGCGGCGCTGCTGCGCTGGAGCGGGAACTCCCGCGGCCTGCATCGGCATCGGCCGACGAGTCCGCGGATAGCGCATTGACGCAGCTCATCGTCGAGAGCAAGGCGCTGCAAGATCGCGGCGACATCGAGGGTGCGGGGGACCGCTGCATCGTCGCGCGCCGTATCGTCGAAGAGCGCAAGCTGCCCGAGAGCGTGCTCGTCGCTGCGGTGCTCAACGAGTGCGGCCGCGTCTTCGAGGCGCTGGGCAACTACAAGATGGCCGAGCAGCGCTACAAGGAGTCGGACGCGATGGCGCGCCGCACCGGTGGCCCGCGCAACCAGCAGTCGTCCGTGGCGCTGAACAACCTTGGCCTGCTGTACTGGAAGACGAGCCAATACGACAAGGCGGCAGTGGCCTTGCAGCAGAGCCTGGAGATGGCAGATACCGGCGATCCGGATCGGGCGGCCACGCTGGTCAATCTCGGCCTCGTCGAAGGCGCACTCGGGCATGCCGACGAGGCCAGGCGGCGCTACGAGGAGGCACGCGCGCTCGTGCTGCAGCACTATGGGCCTGATCACCCGCGTCTTGCCTTCATCTACGACAACCTGGCGGCGCTGGAATGGCGCGCAGGCCGTCTGGCCCAGGCCGTCCAGCAGCAGCGCGAGGCCAATCGCGTGGCCGAGCACAACATCGCCGCGGTGATCGCCATAGGCTCCGAGCGGCAGAAGCTGGCCTATATGCGCTCGTTCACGGACCAGAGCGATGCGTCGGTCTCGCTGGGCCTGGCAATGCCCGGCGACGCACGTCACGGTGCCTTGGCGCTGGATGCGGTGCTGCAGCGCAAGGGTCGCGTGTTGTCGGCGCTGGCCGCGTCACTCGATCGCGTGCGCCGGCGCAGCTCGGCGGCCGACGCAGAGGTGTGGACCGCGTTCGTGCGCAGCCGCCAGCCCGGGACGCAAGCCCCGGTATCCGGGCGCGCCAAGGCGCCGGGCGAGCGGGAGCAGGTCGAGGCGCTGCTGGCGCGCGGCGAGGGCGCCGACGTCGCCGCCGAGGACCTCGTGCGCAACGTCGACATGAACCAGGTGCGGCGCGCGTTGGGCGTCGGCAGCGCCCTGCTCGAGTTCGTGGCCTACCAGTCGCGCGCGCCTGCGGGGCCGGGCCCGTTTGCCGCCAGCCCGCCGCGCTACGCTGCCTTCCTGCTGAAGCGCGAAGGCGACCTGGTGTGGGTCGACATAGGCGCGCGCGCCGATGTCGACCGGCTTGTCTCGGATCTGCGCGCAGGCCTGGCGAATCCGCGCGCGACATACACGCGGCACATCGCCCGGAACCTGTACGGCGAGCTGCTCGGAAAGTTCGAGCGCGCGCTGACGGGAATCGAGCGCCTGTACGTTGCGCCCGACGGCGCGCTGAACCTGGTGCCGATCGCCGCATTGCAGGACGCGAATGGCCGCGCGGTGCTCGACCGTTTCGTCGTCGCCTATCTGTCGTCCGGGCGCGACCTGGTGCGCAGCGCTGCGGCCAAGGGCGGGCCCGCGGGGGTCGGTGTCGCGCAACGCCGCAGCGTCATCGTCGCGAATCCCGAGTTCGGTGCCGTGTCGGGCGGCGGCGTTCGCTGTGGTCCGTTCCTGCCCCTGCACGGCACGCAAGGCGAAGGGACGGCGATCGCATCCCTGCTGCCAGGGGCGCAACTGATCACCGACCTTGGCGCCACCGAGACGGCGGTGAAAGGGGTGCAGCGGCCGCACGTGCTGCACATGGCCACGCACGGGTACTTCGGACCGCTGGCCAACTGCAACACCACCGCGCCGACGGCCGGCGCCGTCGAGGCCGACACGACGCGGGAGAACGACCCGCTCCAGCGGTCCGGCCTGGTGCTGGCCGGTGCCAACCATCTCGCCAGCGGTCGCGACGACGGCCTGCTCACGTCGATGGAGGTCACGGCGATGGATCTCACCGGCACCGATCTGGTGGTGTTGTCGGCCTGCGACAGCGGGCTGGGCGATGTCGTGGCTGGCGAGGGCGTGTTCGGCCTGCGGCGTGCCTTCGAGCTGGCCGGGGCGCGGCGGCAGGTGATGAGCCTGTGGAAGGTCCCCGACGCCGAAACCGCCCGGCTGATGCGCGGCTTCTACGCCGCGCTGAAGGCAGGTCAGGACCCTGCGCGTGCGCTGGCGCAGGCGCAGCGTGATTTGCGTGACGATCCGACGGGGCACTTTTCGGCGCCGTTCTACTGGGCCACGTTCATCGTCTCGGGCGACCCGCGGCCCTTCGTGCCCTGATGCAGCGCGGATGCCGCGCGCAGGCGGCAGCTCAGCGCGGCGCGCCGTGGAGCAGCAACTGGGGCCAGTCGGTCAGGGCCTCGCCCAGCTGGTCGGCGGCCACGGCCAAGGCATTGCGCAGGCCCAAGCGGAGCCGCAAAGTCGATGCTTCACCCCAGCCGCGCTGCTGGGCGCTGAGCCAGCAGAATGCGCGCACCCAGTCGGCGGCCAGCTGCGGCGACACCGTGCTCAGGTTCATCACCAGCCACGGAGCATCGCCGCTCGCCGCGGGCGTCTGGCGCGAGACCAGTGCCACGCCGCCGCGCGGTGCCTGCTTGCCCAGCAGGTCCAGCAGGTGCTTGGCGCGCGGATAGTCGAATTCCGCCAGCACGCGCTCGGCGGCCGCGCGGATCGCGCCCGCATCGTTGAGCCGCGCCGGCAAGACCACTACCTTCACCACGGGCAGCATCGTCAGGTTGAGCTGGCTCGGCGGACGCAGGTCAGCCAGCTGCTCGAGCGTGTCGATTTCACGCAGGTACGACTCCACCGCGCGCAGTTGGCGCTGGCGCTGCTGCGCATCGGCCGGCGCGGCGTCGAACAACAGGTAGCTGTACTGGCCGAAGCCGGCAGGCTCGTCGGTGCCGTGCACAAGCAGCACGCGCGCTGCCAAGTGCCCGCGCGTCGCGCCGGGCTGCAGTGGTGGCAGCGGGGCCACCACCTCGACACTCAGCTCGCAGGTGGCGCGTCCGCGGCTTGCCGCATCGACCGTGATGCGCGCGGTGGCTCGGCCGGCTTGATCAGGCATCGTCCAGGTGATGGGTGCTTCGCCCGCGATGCGACCGGCCGTCGCCGTCCAACTGCCGCGCAGGTTCTCGCGCAGCGGAGTGCCGCTGTCGTCGGTCACCCAGGCATGCAAGCGCACTTCACTGCCGGGCGCCGCCACCGGGCGCTCGGGCGCACAGGACACGTCGAGCTCGGCGGCCAGGCAGCCGGTGACAAGAGTGCCGAGCGCCAGGGCGATGATAGCCTTGCAGGAGGACATGCGCGCTCAGCCCGGGCGGACGCCATCGCGCGACCGGCTGCGACGGCGCCGCCAGAGGGCAGCCGCGCCCACGCCGGCGAGCGCGACGAGGAACAGCACCAGCATCTCCATCGATCCCACCCGCACGTCGGCCAGCGAGAGACCGGTGGAAAGAACCAAAGTGCCCATGAACGCTAGTAGCGCCGTTCGCAGCGCATGCCAGATCCTGCCCAGCACGCTCAACGCGCGCCCCTCCTCGCCCAGGCTGCGGGCCCTGAGTCCGGTGGCGCGTTGAATGTCGTCGAACAGCAGTTTCAGGTCGACGGCGCGCCGCGCGGCACTGTCCGCCAAGGGGCGCGCCTGCTGCTCGAGCAGCGGGAGCAAGGGCTCGGGCAGCGATGCGGCATGGGGTAGCGGCGCGTCGTCCACGATCACCGGGATCACGGTGATCCCTGGCCGCGTGAGCGCAACGATAACCTCCTGGCGGTGCACGTCGTCCGGCAGGTCCAGCCGGCGCCGCCCTTGTGCATCGCTCGCCGTCAGCCAGCGCTTGCCGATGACGAGCACCACCACCACACAATGCGCCAGCGCGGCGTCCAGTTGTTCGCGCCAGGCGCCAGCGTGCAAGGTGTCCTGGTCGAGAAAGACATGTTCCTCGCCGAAGGCCTTGGCGAGGTTGTCGCGCAGGCTGATGGCCCAAGCCTTGGCGTCGTCCTTGCGGTAGCTGATAAAGATGTCGTTCATCGTGGCGATGGCTCCGAGCTTCACCGGATAATACACCCAGGGAGCGACGGGCGCCCACCGGCTGCGTCACGAGGGAGCCTATGCCATCAAGGGGTATTGCGAGGCCAACGATTCGCACGCGCTGCCGGGAGCAGCGTGGCAAGAGCTTGAGTTGCCCGGACCAACGGGAAGCTGGGGTGATCAGCGGGTTAAAAGGGGACAGACCACGTTTTCCCCTCCGCCAGCCACCATGCAATCACTGGCAACAACAACGGCCTGACACACTCTCCCGCCTGCGGCCCGGCGATCGATAGATACCTTCCACCCACCGGATCGCGGCACACGAGCAATTCGTTACCCGTCAGGTCAAGCAGCCAGACTTCCGGGATGCCGTGACGCGCGTACAGATCAAGTTTCACACCGCGATCGTAGTCGACAGATGAACTGGCCACCTCGACGACCAACAGGATATCCGCTGGGCCGGGGAGGCGCGCCATATAGTCCTCGGGCTTGAGCAAGGCAAGATCGGGCTGAGGTTCGGAGCGATCATCCAGTTGGATCGGATTTTGCGTGCTGACCAAACAGTCTTCGCCGGCGGCGAGCGTGAACAAGCGCGCCAACTGGTTGACGACGTAGGCGTGTTGGCTACCGATGGGTGCCATGTCGACGATCTCTCCCTCGATAAGTTCCACCCTGTCTTCGTGGCTGAGCACACCAGCGTCGGCCATCTTGTGATAGTCGCCGACGCTGATGCGGTGTCGTGCTCGGTCCATCAGTTCGATCATAGAGCCCATTCTTGGCCTCTCCTGCGAAGTAGTTTGCGCCAGATTGGCGACGAGGGATAGGAAATCCGACGGCCCCTCGGCGAGTGTAGAGGCCTCGCCAAACGGCGTCAATCTCCAGGTCTGTTCCTTCTTGGCTGTCGCACGCACGCGCCCTGGAGCGCTGACTCGCCGAGTGGACCAGCTGTTCTGTGGCGAAGCCTCCTCGTCGTCGGTAAGCCTGCCGGGAGAACAGCAAACGCTTCGCCAATACTTGAAGTCTTATCTTAATACTTAGATAATTCAAGAATGTCGGCGTCCGGCGTCGGCTGTGCTTCGAGCGCGATGTAACGGCCGGGGTTGTAGTCGATCTGGGTCAGCGAGGTGTTGATGCGCGCGATGCGCTCGCGGATCGTCTCGCGCCACATCGCGAGCTGAGCGTTGAAGTTGGCCACCTCGCGGATGGTGCTCTCGTTGAGCAGTTCCTTGAAGCGCGCCTCGAAGCGCAGCAGGTCGTCGGCCTGCAGCTTGTCGAGCGTGTTGCGGTATTCGAAGACCGCTTCGATGCTGGCGTCGACCTCGGCGGTGTCGAGCTTGAACTCCTCCTTGTACGCGACCATCGCCTGGATGATCCGGTCGCGCAACAGGTTGAAGTGGTGACTGCAAAGACTATGGTGGCTGGCCGGCAGTCAACAGGTTCGTAACGGCGGTGAGGATACGGCGCAAGGCATCGTCCGTAAGGCACCCGACTTGGGCCACCAGCAAGTTTTCGTTTGCAGTAAATAGTTTGCCTGGACGTGCGTAGCTCGGCCGCTGCAGGGAGCCGGTACGGAATTCTCCCTGGGAGAGAGGCACCGCCCGCGGATCCGAATAGGGGTTGCTCGTAATCTGGCACAAAACCCAGTCACCACGTCCTGCATCGGCCAGGACCACGGCTGGTCGCAACTTCGCTTCGGACAAATCGGAGAAGGGAAACGGAACTAAGACAACCGCTCCGGCTGCAGATGGGACCACGCGGTCTCCTCCTCGGGACGGTTCCAGTCGATTGCTAGCGCCGCTTCGCTGAGCAGCGTGGTTTCGCTTGCCACGGCAGGTTCGTCATCCAGAATGGTCACCAGCACCCGACGAGATGCCCGCACATGCACCGGCTCCAATAGACGCACGTTGCCTTGAGGGTCAATCACAGCTTCAACAGTCTGAATCATCGCTCACCTCCGGCACGGATTTTACACCATGCTGCACCTCTCAAATGGTTACCGTGCCAATGTTCAAGAGCAGACGATCCATCTGCTCCACGCCTTCCCTTCCAGAAGAAGGCGCAGAAAACCCGCCAGCAGGCCGCGCTCGCTACGCCGGCTGGACGGCGGGTCGAGCTGGCGCTTGCTTGAGCAAATCTGCAGATCGATCAGGCGGACGGACTGGCAGCAACCAGTCACGCCAAAACCGCGAGCGCCGCCTCGACCCAGCCAAAACCGATCCTCTCCTGCTCGAGGCGCAAGTTCCTGCGCAGGCGGTTGTCGCGCAGGTCGTCGTACAGGGCGCCCTCCTCCGCGTTCAGTCGTGGCAGCTCGCACAGCGTCTGCCTGTCCTCCTCGCCCCATTGCGCTTCGCAAGCCAGCAGGGTCGCACGATCCATCAGGAACGATTCGACGTGGGCGAAGTGCGTGCGCAACTGGTCGAGGATGGCGAAGCCGTGGGTATCGATGTCGCCCCAGTAGTGGATGCGGCAACGCGACAGCCATGCCGCGTTGGCGAGCGTCTCGAAGCCATAACCGGCGCCGAAGATGATCAGGCTGTCGGCCACTGCCGGGAAGGCGAGGAAATTGATCTCGTTCTCGGTGATGAAAACCCGTTCGACTTTCGGGTCGATCCGGGCAAAGCTCCGGGCGTCGAGGGTGATGTCCTGCTCGACATCCGCGGGCAACAGGGCATGCCGGCGATCGAGAATGCGGAAACGAATGCGCTGCGGTTTGTCGCGGAAGCCGTAGCGCCTCGCGAACTGGCTCACTCCGGCGACCGATGAATCGATCGCCGCGGGCGGCAGGGCGAGATCGAACAGCTCGCCGAGGACGCCGCGCTGGGCTTCGATGAACTTGCTGTGCACGCCGGGGATATCCACCTCCCGGAGATACACGCCGGGGCGCGGATGCGCCTGCAGCCAGGCGACGATGTCGAGCAGCCGGGACCATTCCGCCGCCAGTTCGAGCGCGCGCAGCGGCCTTTTCGCCAGCCAGGCCAGCTCATCCGGCCGCCTTCGCCTTCTCGGCGCGGTACTCCTCGATCGTCAGGTTGCGCAGCTTCGAGGTCCGGCCTTCCTCGTTGTGCACGAAGCCGACGCTGGAGACAAAAGGTTCGATGATGTGGATCTTCTGCAGCGGCGTCACGATCAGCAGTTGCAGGTTGAGCTGGGCGAACAGCCGCAGGCCGTACTGCGCCGACTCGTCCGAGCCGCGCCCGAAGGCTTCGTCGATGACGACGAAGCGGAACGAACGCGAACGCACGGCCCCCCACTCGAGACCGAACTGGTAGGCGAGTCTCGCGGCGAGGATGGTGTAGGCGAGTTTCTCCTTCTGGCCACCCGACTTGCCGCCCGAATCGGAGTAATGCTCGTGCTCCCTGTGGTCCTCGCGCCAGCGCTCGCTGGCGGCGAAGACGAACCAGTAGCGCACGTCGGTGACCTTGGCCGTCCACCGGCGGTCCTGTTCGGAGAGGCCCTCGCGGCCGCGCAGGCGCTCGATGATCCGCCTGACCTGCAGGAACTTGGCATCCGAATACTGGGCGTCGTCCGAACCGGTCAGCGAGCCTTCGGTGCAGGCACGCAGCTCGCTCTGGAAATCGCGGATGTCGGCGTCCGGCGTCGGCTGCGCTTCGAGCGCGATGTAGCGGCCGGGGTTGTAGTCGATCTGGGTCAGCGAGGTGTTGATGCGCGCGATGCGCTCGCGGATCGTCTCGCGCCACATCGCGAGCTGCGCGTTGAAGTTGGCCACCTCGCGGATGGTGTTCTCGTTGAGCAGATCCTTGAAGCGCGCCTCGAAGCGCGGCAGGTCGTCGGCCTGCAGCTTGTCGAGCATGTTGCGGTATTCGAAGACCGCTTCGATGCTGGCATCGACCTCGGCGGTGTCGAGCTTGAACTCCTCCTTGTACGCGACCATCGCCTGGATGATCCGGTCGCGCAGCAGGTTGAGCTTGCGTGCTTCGGCTTCCATCCGCGTCTGCAGCCAGCCGCGGGTCTCGTGTTGACGGTTTTCGCACGACTCGACGCTGAGCTGATGCTCGCCCAGCGCCTCGCGGCGCACGGCGTCGAGGCGCTCGAAGTACGGGGTCTGCGCCGCCATCTTCGGCTCGAGCAAAAGCGCCTGCGTCTGCTCGCGCAGCGCGCTGGCGTCGCTCTGCCGCTGCTCGATGCGCGAGCGCTTGTCGCGTTGTTCCTCGAGCTGGTTTTCCAGCGCCTTCAGCGCGGCAGTGACTTCGCGCAGCTGCTCGCTGAGCTGCCTGAGCAGGTCGGACGCCGATTCGAGGCTTCGCTTCTCTTCCTGCAGCCTCGCCACCTCGCTCGCCAGCGACTGCCAGTCGAGTTCGTTGAAGTCGGCATACTCGTCGAGTTTCGACAGCGTCGTCAGGCGCGCCTTGAGCGTGTTCTGTTCCTGCTGGATCCTGCCGATGCGGCTGCCTAGCTCGGCCAGCCGCACTTCGAGCGTCCGTGCCTTGGCTTCGAGCGCGGCGATCTTGGCGGCGTTGGTCCAGCCGAGTACGTAGCGGCTGCGGTCGTCGAGGCGGTGGCGATCGTCCTTTTCGTGCCGCTCGCCGGGGGCCTTGATCTGGCCGGCGCGGGTGATCGCGCGCAGTCTCGCGGCGGAACTGCTCCTGGGTGGCGCAACAGGCGACATCGAAGCGGTGCGCCAGCTCGCGTTGGAGCCAGTCGTAATAGGGCGAGTCGGGCTTGATCGACAGCTTGCGCGCCAGCGACTCGCGGTGCAGGTCGGGCAGTTCGCTGCGCGCACTGCGACGAATGCGAAAGTAGACCAGGCGGCCCCGGAGCTGGGTCTGGTCGACCCACGCCGCGACCTGGGCATAATCGTCGTCGGGCACCAGCAGCGACAGCCCGAAATTACGCAGCAGCCGCTCGGCAGCGCCTTCCCAGTCGCGCTCCTCGTCGCGCACCTGCAGCAGCTCGCCGGCGAAGGGCATCGCGTCTTCGGACAGCGCGAGCGCCCGACACAGTGCGCTGCGCATCGCCACCTGTTCGGCCGGGATGTTGCTGCGCCGGGCCTTGAGACTGCGAATCTCGGCCGTCAGCTCTACCGGGTGCGCGCCGCGGATGGCGGCCGGCAGTCGATCGCGAGCGCCAATGCGCGCCTGCAGGACAAGCTGCGGCGCAACCCGCAGGACTGGCGTTCGCGGCGTGAACGCGGCAAGCCCTGGCAACAGATCAACCGACCGCAGGCGGCCGTGTCGTCACTGTAAAAGGCACTCGCGCTCAATCCGTTGGCGCTCGATGCCGTCATTCACCTGGCAGAGGTCCTGGTCGAAACCGGACAGAAGGCTGAAGCCCTGGATCTCCTGGAAGAAGCCCAGAAGAACAGCAGCCGCTGGCAGACCGGCGCCGCGCGGCCGCTCGACAGGTGCAACGAATTTGCCCGACTGCACAACCATCTCCGGCGGTAACTGCGGCCCGGCGGCTCGTCAGTACCGACTGCGGCTACCGCTATACCGGTAGCGTCGCCTGGGTCGCCGCCCAAAGTCCGTCGCAACGACGCTTGTCCCTGAGGCAGTGGCAAGAAATACAAGAAATGCTGCGGAGCATGACTTGAGATGGTCGGTCAGGAGGATGCGCAGGTAAGCCGGTCCCCGCATGGCCCCCGAATGCGAATGCCAAGGTTGACGGCCATGCATCGGGCTTCATACAGTTCCGAGGCTCCGTCGGATTTCGTGTCCGCTGTCAAGAGAAGGGAGTATGAAGGCTATGTCCGTGCAGCCAGCAGTCGAAGCCTACACGGCGCAGGATTACCTGCAATGAGAAGGTGATTGAGAGCTGCTTCACGGCCAACCGGTGGCAAGGATCCCGTCGCCCACCTTCGATCATCAGCGGGTAAGCGGGGCCGTATTTAGGCCACTCGACGAATCGCTCGACGATTGCTCGCACTGTCAGGCGTGTTTGAGATAGACGTGGAATTTGCGTAGGACACCGTCGTCCGACCCGACGTGCTGGTGATCTGCTACCAACCCCAGAGTAAGCGACTGACCCGCGCCCCTGATCTGATTTTCGAAGTCATCTCGCCCAAGACCACCCGCCGAGATGAAGTTGTCCAATTCGATCTCTACCGCACGGAAAGCGTGCCCCATTGCGTGCTGGTCTACCCTGAAGCCAAAAAAGGCCAAAGTGTGGCGGGCCGATAGGGAATACCAAAAGGTAGGCGACTTCCACGGCGAAACCCATTGCTTCGAACTGTCCAAATGCGCTTTCGACGTCGACTTCAGCCGCCTGTGGAAGCGCAAGGGCGGCCAAGCGAAACGCCGCCCCGGTTGCACATGATCGTCTCGCCTGACGCTCAAACCGTACGGCCGGTACGCTATCTGTCGCGATCCAGATTCCAGAAAGTCGGCTAATTCGAGCTTGGCTTCTTATGCTTATTTATTTTGTCGCTCCGAAATTGCCCACGCTTGACGTTACTATCGCCAGTCGTTATCCTCGATCCATGATAAAGACCTTCGCCAACAAGGAGACGGCTGCCTGTTACGCCGGATTGCGCGTGCGGCGCTTTGCTGCGGAGTGGTTGCCGGTTGCCCGGCGCAAGCTGGATCAATTACAGGCGGCGGAGTCGCTCGATTTTCTGCGCGTACCGCCGGGCAACCGGCTGGAAGCCTTGGGTGGGGACCGTGCCGGGCAATGGAGCATCCGCATCAACGGCCAGTGGCGGCTGTGTTTTGAATGGCGCGACGGGCACGCCTGGAACGTCGAGATCGTGGATTACCACTAAAGGACAGAGCATGAGCATTCGCACTGAAGACATGGTCGGCATGGATTTCTCGGACGTGGCCGATGTGGCCGCCGGCAAACTGGCGCCAATTCACCCCGGCAAGATTTTGCGGGAAGACTTCCTGCTGCCCCTGCGGATCACCCAATATCGGCTGGCCAAGGAAATCGGCGTGTCGCAGCGCCGCATTGGCGAAATCGTGCAAGGAACGCGCGGCATCACTGTGGATACAGCGCTTCGCTTGGCGGCGTTCTTCGGCACCGATGCGCAAAGCTGGATCAACCTGCAGACCCGTTACGACACCGAGCTTGCGCGTGAATCCATGCGCGACGCCCTGAGCCGAATTCATCGGTTTGAGTTGGCGGCAGCGTAAAAGCCGCCGAGGCGACTATCCGGGCGGGGTAGGACTTTGTTTTGTAGAATCCGACCCTGGCCCCTTTCGCTTTGCGACTACGCCAACATGATCACCGGCGATGTGATGTGAATCGCCGGCGACTGTCACAGCCTGGGCTAATTGTGGCCCGAAGCGGGCGTTCGAAAGAACTTGGGGGCCGGATAACTTCCAGACCTACCAGATTCTTTTTGCCAGCGAAAGGAAGCAAAGATGTTTGAAAACTATGCGGACCTAGAAGAAATTCTTGAGGAGCGACGGAACGATTCAGTAGACGCAATCGAAAGTGCGGAACGACAAGGCCCAGGGAGCCCCGTTTGTTTGGACAGAGCATCCCCCTCGGACAGTGGAACCCTGCCGGTTGCGATCGATTGACCGGCCTCGCTCACTGCCCACCCCCGAACACCTTCAACTTCACAAACGCCCCAGCGATCAGCGCCAACACCAACCCGGTGACCAGCATCCGAACGATCGTCAGCCCCGCCGTCTTCTTCGCCTCGTTGAACGCATCGAGCAGACTGCGCAGTTCGCTGATGTCGCGTGCGGCTTCGGGCCCATCGAGGCCCACTTCCGACAGGGCATGGCGAGCCCCGCGCTCGGCCGCTCGCTCCAGGATCGCTTCGAATTCTTCCTGCGGCACCGTCACCATCTTGCTGGAGATGGGATGTCACCAGCTTGTAGCTTGCATCCCCCGCATGTCGTAACCGGCTGCCGCCCAGGCGTCGGACCCGCCGCGATACCATAGGACGTTGGTGTAGCCGGCTTCAATGGCATGAAGGGAGGCGTTGTACGACAACCAACATTCGGAGTTCAAGCAGAGGAACACCAGCGGGCGCCCGGTCTCACCTGCGGTGAGTTTGCGAAGCACTGCCGCAAATCGCTCCTTTTCCGCAGCAAAGAAGTCGCCATCGCCGGCTTTGGGCAGCCACACCGCGCCCGGGATGGTTGCCCGTGACGGTGACGGATTCCTTGTAGTAAGGACGTCAACGATCACCGCCTGACGGTTGGTGTCGATCAGGCGCTTCAAGTCGACGGTCTTGATGACCGTTGCGCCTGGGATCTGCGTCGGAGTGGGTGCGTGATATGGCGCCCTTTTTGGACGAGATACAGCAGAGATTCCGAAATCCTTGTCTTCGTTCGCATATGACGAAGTCGTTGCCGCTGGGGTTGATGATCTTGCCTCTTCGGCAACCGGTAGCCCTGGGGCAAGAGAGCAAGCCGCAAAAATGAAAAGCGACGGAAATCCCCAACGAATTCTGGCCATGCTTCCTCCTGGCAGCCATAGACGCAAGACAGCAATCACGGCGACCCAGCCATCCCTCGCCTTGGTTCTACCCGTCACGGTGAGCAGACTCCGGCACATGGATGTCGGATGGAACCGAGTTCGGCAGATTGTGGCCAGTCCGTTCGGCCATCGATGGGCATGAGCTCCACTCACCTGACCCGTTCAAAAACGGCACTGTTCTTGCCGCCTGAGGGGTTGGAATAGCTTGCCCAAAGATCATTCCCGTTACGCTTGAAAACACAGGTGCCGCCAGTAGATGAATTACACAAAAAGGACAACTCCTCGCCCTTGATTTCCACGGTCCTGAAGCTGTTAGGTGGACTGTCACTCCGCTCGTAAGACATCTTTGCGATGCAATTGACATCGATTTCGGCGATCCACAGCCAGTTCTGACCAATATTACCCTGACTCCAACGCCCAACCCACTGACCGCTAAACGCAGCGCAGGATTCGGGGACGTCCGCTGAGGGTTTGACCACGACTTTCGCCCCCGGGCGGCCTTGGTGGCCGCTATCTTCGCCCGCAGTTCGTCCTCCGTGAGCTTTTGGATCCTCACTGTCTTCACAACTCCATCATTAGTTGTGAAGGTGCCCTCAAATACACCGCTCGACATCAGGACGACCGCGACCTGAGTGCCGGCTTGTGTAACAAACAGCAGCCTAGTCTCTTGGCCAGATTGGATTACGGAAGCCGTCGGGACCGAGACCTGATTCCCATCGGTCCACCCAAAGGCAGCGTCAAGGACCAATTTACCGCCGGGGTCTTCCCTCACTCCCGTAATCCTGAGCGTCCGTGGTCTGTCTTGTCCTTGCACTGTAACCAACCATGGGGAGACCAGTTCCGTTTGCAACCGGGCATTAGCCTGCTCCTGCGGGAACGAAAGGCCAGGCCAGACGAAAATCATCGTGCAGACGATGCGAAAGAGAACGCTTGCAGCGGTTTTCATGAAAAGAAGCCTCCCGTGTGAAGCCAGGCGCCGATGACGCCCAACCCTGCCGTCGACAGAAAGTCTTACACCCCATATGCCTCCGACAGTGTCCAGTCGGTGTTCCCAATCAGCGCCAAACGGTCGCGAGAACATGCGCTTCGCAATGCGCGGTGGATATTTTACAGCCGGAGCGCTTCAACGGCGGCCTTCGACCGAATTTTTCAGTGTTCGCCACGGACCCGTCGCTGGCGGTGAGTTCGGCGGACCGATCCCGTCACGTGCAGCAACGGGATTTCAGACACGGTTGCCCACACTATCACAGAGTCGCGAGAGCGTTCCTCGCCTGGGCCAAGCGACTCACTTTCGGCCTGGCGATGGACCGTGCATCCCGCCGCATCTTCCTGACGACCTCGTCGAAGGTGGCCGCAACCTCCTTCGGATCCAGGGACGCGTGCTCGGCACACCGCTTCCCCGTCCGGTCCCTCACTGCCCACCCCGAACACCTTCAACTTCACGAACGCCCCAGCGAGTAGCGCCAACACCAACCCAGTCACCAGCATCCGGACGATCGTCAGCCCCGCCGTCTTCTTCGCCTCGTTGAAGGCGTCGAGCAGTAAGCGTTCAGCGCACCCACCCCTGGGCGCGCACAATTACACTGGTTTTTTGAGAGGCAACAGCTCGTCGATGCGGCTGTTTGGCCAAGCGGGGAGTTTCGCCAAGGTGTCGGTAAGCCAGGCCATGGGCTCGATACCGTTCGCGCGCGCGGTTTCGAGCAGCGATTGAATCGCCGCGGCGCGTTGGCCGGCCGCCTCGGAACCAGCGAACAGCCAGTTCTTCTTGCCGATGGCGATCGGGCGAATGGCATTCTCGACGGGGTTGTTGTCGATCGGGTAGAAACCGTTCGTGGCGTAACGGGCAAAGGCCGGCCAGCGCCGCAGACTGTAGTCGATCGCCTTGGCCGAGCGCCGCCGTCGGCCACCGATCTGCGGGTGTTCTGGAGCCATAGGTGCAGGGCTTCGAGCAGCGGCTGGCTGGTTTCTTTCGTCGTCGGGCCCGCTCCTCGACCGTCTTTCCCTTTGCCGCGGCCTCAATGGCGTACAACGCTGCGAAGCGGCGCAAAGCCTCGGCTGCGACCGGGCTCCCATTCGCCTGATGGAGGTCGAAGAACTTCCGCCGGGCGTGGGCCATACAGGCGAGTTCGATCACCTCGCCACGAAACAGGGCCTGGTAGCCGGCGAACTCATCAACCATCAGCGCACCTTGCCAGTCGTGGAGGAACTCCGCCACATACTTCCCGCACCGGCCAGGCTGGTAGTCGAAGACGACGATCGGCGGATCGCTTCCCAAGGCATTGCTGCGATACGCCCAGAGATACGCCCGCTTGGTCTTTTCTCTGCCCGGGTCGAGTTGCTGCACCGGAGTTTCATCGGCATGCAGCACCGTCCCCCAGCAGTTCGGCGAGGCGAAGCCAGAGCGGTTCGAGGGCGACGCCGGTGCGGCCGACCCAGTCGGCCAGTGTCGAACGAGACAGAGTCACCCCCGAGCGGGCGGCCTGCCGTTCCAGGCGATAGAGCGGCAGTCGAGTGGCGCGGGGGAATCTCACCCCCACGCTCTCCCAGAACCGGACGTGAACCTCTCGGCTCATCCGGCTCCTATCGTCCAACCACTGCCGGAAGGTTCCAGTGCGGGAACAGGGATGGATGCCGCGATTGCAGCCGCGCCAGCCAATCCCAGGCTCTCGATTTGTGCCCCTTGAGGCGTTTGTATTTGCGTTGTGCCCAACGTATCAGGTAGGCATCCAAGGTATGCAGCGCCCGCTGAAGGGCGGACGGGTAGAAACGACCGTAGTAGAGGACCCACCCGTGAATCACGGAACGGGTCCAACGCACGAGATCGTCCAGGCCAAGATCACCACGATGATGCAGCCGCCAGCGACGCATCGTTTCCCGCATCGCTTTAGCCGCTTTGTCGCTCACTGCCGGAGAGAAGCTGACGAATAGCCGCCCTTTGCGATTCATCGACCGACGGGGACGAAACGTGTAGCCCAGAAAGTCGAAGCGCTCCTCAGAGTAGCTACCGCATCGATTCGCATCCTTGCAGTAGGCAATCTTGGTCTTCTGCGGGTGCAGTTCCAGCTTGCACGCCGCAAACCGTTGCTCAAGCGCTTGCCGCAACGCAATCGCCTGAGCCTCGCTGTGACAGTGGCAGATAACATCATCAGCATAACGCTCGAACTGAATTTCTGGATGATGCTTCTTCATCCAGTTATCGAACGTGTAGTGCAAGAAGAGGTTACTCAAGATGGGACTGACGACTCCCCCTTGTGGCGTCCCCTTCTCACGGCTGGCCAGCGTGCCATCCGGCATGCGCACGGGAGCTTGCAGCCATCGCTCGATGTACAGCAGCACCCACTTGCAGTCGGTATGTTTGCGCAGCGCCCGCATCAATAAGGTCCAATCGAGGTTGTCGAAGAACCTCTTGATGTCGAGATCGAGCACCCAGTCATGACTCCAGCATCTCCGCCGCGCCACAGCCAATGCATCGTGCGCAGAACGCCCGGGCCGATACCCATAGGAGTCCTTATGAAACACGGGCTCCAGAATGGGTTCCAGGTGGCGTTTGACGACCATCTGGGCTACGCGGTCTGCTACCGTGGGAATTCCCAACGGTCGCATCTTGCCATCGCCCTTCGGTATCTCGACCCGGAGGACCGGCGGCGGCATGTAGCTACCGGATGACATCCGATTCCAGAGCCGATAGAGGTTGTTACTCAGATCCCCCTCGAACTCCGCAATCGACTGTCCATCAACACCCGCCGATCCATGGTTTGCCTTCACCCGCTTATATGCCTCCCAAACTTCCCGCTTGGCAATACAAAACGGTTTTGCTTTATCCACGTAGGTCCTCCCCGGTTGGGTTGCCCACGTAACAAAGCTGAACGACGTCGCCCCTTCGGTCCAGTCCCATTACAGGACCTTCATCCCTACTACGGACGACTCCGTCCCTGTGCCCCGCATCGGTACTCTGACCCTTGCGGAGGCTATCCGCTGGGGCTTCTCCCTTAACATCAGGACGACAGGTTCCTACGTTCCTTACCAAAGCCTGGATCAAAGTCACGCCGCCTTCATGCCGGACGCCGGTTGGGCAGTAATCAGGTTTCCCCCAACCTTGTCCCGGGCCAATCACTCCCTCCCGGTTTCGACGTCGGTTATATACATTTCGACACGTCATCAGCGGTTCACTTGCGTTCGTCTCCTTGACCCTTACCTGACGGAGTCTCGCTCCGCCTTTTCCAGCAACGCTCACCACGGGAACTCTTAATTCCCGCAGCTTGTGGCGGTTTGAAGCCTGCTCCTGCAAGCCGACTTCGAGGGGCCTACCCTCATCTTTGGTAAAGCATCGCTTCCACCTCAACAACGGCGGTCGCGTTCGTAGCACACGGTGATCGGCGTACTTGCTGACCATCACCCAGGCCAGCAAGGCCGGCGCCGCCAAACCGCCGTCGATGATCGAAGCCACCGCCGGTGCGGCGGTGAGGGTCTCGCAGGGCCGGCAGGCGTACTTGGGGTAGATGTGGCGCTCGACGAAGAACTCGGCAGGGACGATGCTGAGCTTCTCGGTCACGTCCTCGCCGATCCGCACCAGCGCCTGACCACATTGCCCACAGGTGCAGGTTTCGGGCTCGTGCAGGTGCTCGACACGCGGCAGTTGCTCGGGCAAGGGCTGACGGCCGGCGCGTTCGCGTTTCGGTTTCTCGGCGGGCGGGAGATGCGGCCCCATCTCGGCCGCCTGGCGCTGTTCGTCCAGGCGGGCTTCGCAGGCAGCGAGGTCGGCAGCGAGGGTTTCGTCGAAGAGGTCCCGTGCGCCGGCGGCCAGGGACTCGCTCTTGACGCCGAATTTCATCCGCCGCAAATAGGCCAGTTCGAGGGTCAGCTTCTCGATCTTGGCATCGCGCCAGTGAATCTCCGTGGCGTTGGTCTTGACCTGTTCGAGCAGCCCACCGACCCGGTTCTCGGCCCAGAACAGCAGTTCCGGCGAGGGTGAGAAGGGGGCAAGTTCGCTGGCTAAATCCATGACGAATTATACCAGCAAGATGCTCAGAAAGGCGTGGAAGTCACGGATTTTGCGTGCTTTTGTGAAAAGACGGCGCATGCCTATACCTGCCAGTGGGCGGCTGCTGGCGCGTCCCGGCGTTGCCAGTCTACGCCGGCAGTCAGCCAACGCCATTGCGCTGCAGTGAGGGCGAAAACCGGGTCGCTGGCGCTCGGCCAGGTGAAGTAGCCACGGTGCAGCCGGCGTTGCGACAGCCAGACCCCAGTGCCGTCCCAGACCAGCAGTTTGAGCCGGCTGCGCCGCCGGTTGGTGAAGGCGTAGGCAGTGCCGTCACAGGGGCTGCGCCCGAGACTGGCCTGGATGCGGGCCGACAGGCCATCAATGCCCAGGCGCATGTCCACCGCTTCGACGGCCAGCCAGATGCGCTCCGGCGTCGCCCCGAGCGGCGCGTTCATGCGCGCGCTGCCCACAGGGCCATCAGCCACTCGGCTGGTGGCAGAGCGGCAAAGTCGAGTCGCCAGCCCTGCGGGCTATGGAGCGACAGGCTCGGCGTCGAGGACGTGACACTCGGAACCCTCACTGCAGGAACCAGGGTCAGCAGGCCTCTCGCTCCGCTCGGCCCTGGACCCTTTGCCAAGCGCAGGTGCCAGTAACTGAGCGAATGGCTTCTTAGCCCGTGCTGCTCACAGTACGCCTTCTGGCTGCCGCCGCTGGCCCGCCAGGCGTCCACATGCCCTCGCCAGTGCGCTTCCAGTTCCCCAGCGTGGTCCATCTCTTCCTCCTGTCGAAAACCCGGAGGTTGCTCCTTCCCTCGCGGGTTTTACAGGTGGAGGGGCTGGACGCTTACGCTTGAGCTGCGCAGCGGCCATGACAGGCGCGAGAGCGATGCCGGCCAGTTCCGAAGACTGCCAGACCGTCGCCGTCAGCCCGAGCGTCGACTGCCCGAACTCGCCGAGATATCCATCGACGAGTTCCAGTTCCAGTTGCGACTCGCCGAACTCCACAGAAGCGTTGCCATCAGAGGGTCGGGGTCCAGGCGCAGTTAGCCGCATTGCCGAACCGTCATCAGGGGGATCGTCATCAGTGTTCCGCGGGGTTCAAGTGCTGCGAGAAACACTTTCTGCAGCGCTCACCTCCGCCAACGTCGGTTGTAACGGGGCAAGCGCGCGGACTGCCTCTGCCGATTCACCGGCTGCGGTCTTGCCGGCAAAAAAAACCTACCTCATCGGTAGGCTTTGCTCATGAGAAGAGAGTTGGTGGTGGAACGTGTCCACCACGGAAACCGAGATTCTACACATAAATGACTTTAATCGGAAGGGCTGGCGTTCTGTCGAACATCAACGCAGCTTGTCGCGCTTTGCTCTACTCCCCGCATTGCAACGTCAAGTTGTCGTGTTCGAGTGTTTGCAGGCGTCGATTCGATGGAAAGCGCGTTTTAGCGCAGGTCGTACCAAACCCCTCGGCCACTGCCGTGCTGGTCCAGCGTGCCGCGCTCGACCAGAGTGCGGAAATGCTGCTTGAGCGTATTCCGGCTGGCGCCGGTCAGCTTGATGGCATCGCCAATAGTCACGCGGCCATGCTCTCGGGCAAACTCGACGATCTGTAGTTGCAGTTCAGGCATGGCCGCCAGCACGATCTTCTCGCGCTCGACCTTCTTCTCCAGACGCCGCATCTGCTCGGCCAGGGAACGCAGGAAGAACACCAGCCACGGCTGCCAGTTCGGTGACTCCGTGCGGATCGTTCCCTGCGTCTGGCGCAGCGCCAGGTAATAGACTTCCTTGCTGTGTTCGATCACGCTTTCCAACGAGCTGTACGGCACATACGCGTACCCGGCCTGAAGAAGCAGGAGCGTGGTCAGCACCCGGGAGAGTCGTCCGTTGCCGTCCTGGAAGGGATGGATCTCCAAGAAAACGACGACGCACAGGGCGATGATCAGCAGCGGATGCAGTCGGGCATTCTCCCGCTCCTGGTTAACCCAGGCCACCAACTCCGTCATCAGGCGAGGCGTATCGAAGGGTGACGCGGTCTGAAACACGATACCGATCTGCGCGCCGGTTTCGTCGAAAGCAGCGACGCTGTTCGAGTTGGTCTTGTAGTTGCCGCGATGCCACGTGTCCTTCTCGCTGTAGCGCAGCAGGATCTGGTGCAACTGCTTGATGTGGTTCTCGGTGAACGGGATGTCCTGCCACGACGAAAACACCAAGTCCATCAACTCGGCATAGCCAGCCACTTCCTGCTCGTCGCGGGTGGCGAAGGATTTGATCTCCAGATTCGACAGTAGCTGTGCCACCTTCCGGTCGGACAGCTTGCTGCCCTCGATGCGGGTGGAGGATCCGATGCTCTCGATGGTAGCCACGCGGCGCAGAGCCGACAGGCGGTCGGGCGTGAGTGTGCCCAAGGCGCGCCAGGCGCCTTTGAACTCGTCGATCCGGGCAATGACGCTCAGGATCTCCGGGGTGATCTGGATGGTGTCGGTTTGCAGCATGAACCAATACTACACCCATTTACACCCAATTACGAGTCACATCCATTTCAACGCCCATTTACACCCGATCTTTCAGATTGATGATGCCCACCCACCTCTCACCACCCTGCCCACCTCCGACGACTTGGCTTTGTGCCCGAACAGCGCCTGAATGCGTTTCCCTACAACCACAGGAGATACGTGATGACTGAAGTTTAGACCCCCGCATCTCCCACCGGTCGCGATTTCCCGGGTGGCGAGGGCTGACCAACAGGACAAAGGCATGCCCGACACTAGCCGAGAAAGGGTGAGACGGGCTCAGCAGTGCAAACGCTGATCCTGCCCGGGAAAAGGCATCACGAATTGACCGGACTTCGGGTCGTAGGCGTCGCGCACGGGAAGCCCGATAAATTGCATCCGCAGCCACTGGGCGAAAAGCCCTGCGGTAATCATGGCGCCCTTTCGCCAAGGCGCGATGGCCATCAGCGGAAAGGACTCCCACAACTGCAGGGCAAGCAATTGCGTCAAGGCATAGGCCGTGGAGCGAATCTGCATCCACAGTTCCAGGGCAGCCTTCGACTGCTGCCACAGATTGGTCACTCCCCACCAGCGCTTCAGGTTGTGAAACAAGGGCTCGATCCCCCAGCGCTCGGCGTAGATCTCCACCACCTGTTGCGCCGACAGGTTGGTCTCGGTCGCCAGAATCAAAAAGGATAAGAAATTCAACGGCACCGACGAGAGTATATGAGCCTTCATCAAGCAGCGTCAATCTCACATTTCGACCCGGGAGCCCCTGAAAAGTCATCCGAACCCCGCCCCGCTGAGTGCCTGTGGTCATCCGCCTGGCCGGACCGGCCAGGCGGATGACCACAGGCACGAGTCCTCCCACGACGGGCGATGACAACTCGTCTTGCTTCAGTCTGGACCCTTGCGCATTGGCACCTACCAGGCAATGCGCTGGTCGAATTCGTACTCCGGCACTGGTTGGGCCTGCGCTTCGTCCTCGCCCATGGTAGCGCCCTGCATCTCCCAGAGCGGAGGCGCACGGGCTCTCATCAGGCGTGGCGGCGAGGTCGGTTCGCCCAGATGGCTCAGGATCTCGCGCACGGCACCGGCGTCGGTGATGAAGGCGATGATTCGCATCTCGCCGCCGCAGCGTGCAGCGTGGACAGACGAGCGGAAAGACCTCATAGATCCGCGCGAGCAGCACCACCCAGGCGTAGCGGGCGATGCGACGGTGGATCGCTTCCGCTTCCCCCGGTGCTTCCTCTGTCCCCTCGGACGACCGACTGGGCGCAGCGGTCGCGGCGATTGACTCGGTCGCGGCTGCCGCCGGCGTACCGTCTGGCACGCCGGCGAGCGTAATGACCTGTGCCCGCAGCGGCGCGTTCGGCGCCAGCACCCCGTAGTAACGATGGCGATGCCGGCGCGGCGGCGGAATCAGCGCGGCCAGACGCTCGATCAGTTCGAGCGGCGTGAGCATCAGGCTGACGCTGCCGCCGGGACCCGGCTTGATGCTCTCGTAGACCAAGTGTTCGGCGTCGATTTCACGCAAGCGCTCCAGCGCGAAGGCCGGGCGAGCGCAATACCGCAGCAGACGTTCCAGACCCGGGCGGTCGGTGCCTTCGATGCGCACGCTGGCGTCGAGTGAGAAGCCACCACCGTGCGCCCAACTCGCCATCGTCTCGGCGTCTTCCGGCTCGAGCACACCGCGGCGGGTGAGCGCGCGCAGCAGACGCCGGCGGACCTTGGCGTGGACTTCGTCGAGCAACTTCTGGTCGGAGCCACGGCTTTCATGAAAGGTCGCGGCTCCCGAGGTGTCAGCCTCGAAAACGCCCTCGATGACGAGGCAGTGGAAGTGCTCATGCGGATTGAGCAGCGCGCCAAAGCGGTGGATGAAGGCCACCGCGCCGATCCGGGAATCGGGGCCCGCAGCCGGGCAGGCGCGGCGCAAGGCTTGTTCCACGACGCTCAGAAAAATGCGCAGCGCCAGCGTTTCGATCGCCGGATCGTATTCGAGGTGATAACGCAGCCGCTTCGGAACCGACAACACCCACTGGCGGACCGGCAGTCGCGGGAAAACGTGGTCGGCCAGATGGGCGGCGGTTTCGACCATTCGCCGGGTGTTGCAAGCCGGACAGACGCCACGGCCCTTGCACGAATGCACGCGTAGGCAATGAGAAAATCGTGACCGCACTCGGCGCATCGCGCGCGGGCAAAGCCATGCGCGAGAATCCCGCAGTCGAGATACCGGCGGAACTCGCGTTCGACATGGGCTGGGCCGGAAGCGCCCTGGCGGCTGTCGCAGGAGAGTTCGAGCCAGGTGGCGAGGTGCCGTCTGCACGGTGCGATAGAGCACGGTACGCTCGGGCCGGCGACGGCGATAGACGGCAGTGCGCGCGGGCGCGCAGGCGGCAGACATGGGAATTCGGGTCGAGTATTTGAACTGCCAACAACTGTCGTACAGTTGTTGGCGCAAGACCCTTCTCGATAAGTGGCGCTTGATCCTTGTGCTCCACGCCTTCCAGATCCAGAAGAAGGTCCAGAGAACCCGCAAGGCAGGCAGCACGGCTACTCGGGCCGGACGGCGGGTCGAGCTGGCACTGGTCTGAACGAATCCGAAGATCGATCGGGCGGACTGGCAGCCACCAGTCACGCCAAAACCGCGAGCGCCGCCTCGACCCAGCCAAAACCGATCCGCTCCTGCTCGAGGCGCAGATTCCTGCGCAGGCGGTTGTCGCGCAGGTCGTCGTACAGGGCGCCCTCCTCCGCGTTCAGTCGTGGCAGCTCGCGCAGCGTCTGCCTGTCCTCCTCGCCCCAGTGCGCTTGGCAAGCCAGCAGGGTCGCACGATCCATCAGGAACGATTCGACGTGGGCGAAGTGCGTGCGCAACTGGTCGAGGATGGCGAAGCCGTGGGTATCGATGTCGCCCCAGTAATGAATTCGGCAACGCGACAGCCATGCCGCGTTGGCGAGCGTCTCGAAGCCATAACCGGCGCCAAAGATGATCAGGCTGTCGGTCACTTCCGGGAAGGCGAGGAAATTGATCTCGTTCTCGGTGATGAAAACCCGTTCGACTTTCGGGTCGATCCGGGCAAAGCTCCGGGCGTCGAGGGTGATGTCCTGCTCGACATCCGCGGGCAACAGGGCATGCCGGCGATCGAGAATGCGGAAACGAATGCGCTGCGGTTTTTCGCGGAAGCCGTAGCGCCTCGCGAACTGGCTCACTCCGGCGACCGATGAATCGATCGCCGCGGGCGGCAGGGCGAGATCGAACAGCTCGCCGAGGACGCCGCGCTGGGCTTCGATGAACTTGCTGTGCACGCCGGGGATATCCACCTCCCGGAGATACACGCCGGGGCGCGGATGCGCCTGCAGCCAGGCGACGATGTCGAGCAGCCGGGACCATTCCGCCGCCAGTTCGAGCGCGCGCAGCGGCCTTTTCGCCAGCCAGGCCAGCAGTGGCGGCTGGCGCGCACACGTCAGTTCAAGCAGGGTGCCGAAGCGGCTGGCTTCGCGCCGCTTGCCGATCAGCGCCAGAGCGTCCTCAAGGGTGTCGATCCACACCTCGTCGGGGACGGCGTTGGCGCCGAACAGGCGGTGCCGGAACTCGCGCAGCTCGACCCGGCAGTGCGGCAGCGCGCGCAGCTCACCAATCCAGGTACGCACATCATCGAAACGATCGGTCATTTCCTGCGAGCTCGGGCCGCGCAAGGTCAGCCGCCGCGGGAAGAGCGGCTCGCCGGTGACGACGCTGGCCAGCAGGTCGCCGCGCTCCCACAGCTTCTGCACCTGGGCGCGCAGGTCTGCCGGCCGCGTCCAGCTCACCCGGCGGCCCTCGCCTTCTCGGCGCGGTACTCCTCGATCGTCAGGTTGCGCAGCTTCGAGGTCCGGCCCTCCTCGTTGTGCACGAAGCCGACGCTGGACACGAAAGGTTCGATGATGTGGATCTTCTGCAGCGGCGTGACGATCAGCAGCTGCAGGTTGAGCTGGGCGAACAACCGCAGGCCGTACTGCGCCGACTCGTCCGAGCCGCGGCCGAAGGCTTCGTCGATGACGACGAAGCGGAACGAGCGCGAACGCACGGCGCCCCACTCGAGACCGAACTGGTAGGCGAGGCTCGCGGCGAGGATGGTGTAAGCGAGTTTCTCCTTCTGGCCGCCCGACTTGCCGCCCGAATCGGAGTAATGCTCGTGCTCGCTGTGGTCCTCGCGCCAGCGCTCGCTGGCGGCGAAGACGAACCAGTAGCGCACGTCGGTGACCTTGGCCGTCCACCGGCGGTCCTGTTCGGCGAGCCCCTCGCGGCCACGCAGGCGCTCGATGATCCGCCTGACCTGCAGGAACTTGGCCTCCGAATACTGGGCGTCGTCCGAACCGGTCAGCGAGCCTTCGGTGCAGGCACGCAGCTCGCTCTGGAAATCGCGGATGTCGGCGTCCGGCGTCGGCTGCGCTTCGAGCGCGATGTAGCGGCCGGGGTTGTAGTCGATCTGGGTCAGCGAGGTGTTGATGCGCGCGATGCGCTCGCGGATCGTCTCGCGCCACATCGCGAGCTGCGCGTTGAAGTTGGCCACCTCGCGGATGGTGTTCTCGTTGAGCAGATCCTTGAAGCGCGCCTCGAAGCGCGGCAGGTCGTCGGCCTGCAGCTTGTCGAGCATGTTGCGGTATTCGAAGACCGCTTCGATGCTGGCGTCGACCTCGGCGGTGTCGAGTTTGAACTCCTCCTTGTAGGCGACCATCGCCTGGATGATCCGGTCGCGCAGCTGGTTGAGCTTGCGTGCTTCGGCTTCCATCCGCGTTTGCAGCCAAACGCGTGTGTCCTGTTGGCGGTTTTCGCACGATTCGACACTGAGCTGGTGTTCGCCAAGCGCCTCGCGGCGAACCGCGTCGAGGCGCTCGAAGTACGGTGTCTGCGCCGCCATCTTCGGTTCGAGCAACAGCGCCTGCGTCTGCTCGCGCAGCGCGCTGGCGTCGCTCTGCCGCTGCTCGATTCGCGAGCGCTTGTCGCGGTGTTCCTCGAGCTGGGTTTCCAGCGACTTCAGCGCCGCAGTGACTTCGCGCAGCTGCTCGCTGAGCTGCCTGAGCAGGTCGGACGCCGATTCGAGGCTTCGCTTCTCTTCCTGCAGCCTCGCCACCTCGGTCGCCAGCGACTGCCAGTCGATCTCGTTGAAGTCCGTATACTCATCGAGTTTCGACAGCGTCGTCAGGCGCCCCTTGAGCGTGTTGTGTTCCTGCTGGATCCTGCCGATGCGGCTGCCCAGCTCGCCGAGCCGCACTTCAAGCGTCCGCGCCTTGGCTTCGAGCGCGGCGATCTTGGCGGCGTTGGTCCAGCCGAGCACGTAACGGCTGCGGTCGTCGAGGCGGTGGCGATCGTCCTTTTCGTGCCGCTCGCCGGGCGCCTTGATCTGGCCGGCGCGGGTGATCGCGCGCAGCTCGCGGCGGAACTGCTCCTGGGTGGCGCAGCAGGCGACGTCGAAGCGGTGCGCCAGCTCGCGCTCGAGCCAGTCGTAATAGGGCGAGTCGGGCTTGATCGACAGCTTGCGCGCCAGCGACTCGCGGTGCAGGTCGGGCAGTTCGCTGCGCGCACTGCGACGAATGCGAAAGTAGACCAGGCGGCCCCGGAGCTGGGTCTGGTCGACCCACGCCGCGACCTGGGCATAATCGTCGTCGGGCACCAGCAGCGACAGCCCGAAGTTGCGCAGCAGCCGCTCGGCGGCGCCTTCCCAGTCGCGCTCGTCGTCGCGCACCTGCAGCAGCTCGCCGGCAAAGGGCATCGCGTCCTCGGACAGCGCCAGCGCCCGACACAGTGCGCTGCGCATCGCCACCTGTTCGGCCGGGATGTTGCTGCGCCGGGCCTTGAGACTGCGAATCTCGGCCGTCAGCTCGTCGTGTTCGAGCTTGCCCTGGCGCAGGCTGACGCCGTGCTCGGTGAGCTCGTTCTGCAGCGCGGCCTCGCGTTCCCGGGCTTCTTCGGCCAGCGACGACCAGCGCTGTCGCTGGTCGAGAAACGCGGCTTCGTCGGCGCCGGTGCTGTCGCCGATGGCTTGCACCAGGTCGGCGTAGCGTTGCGCCTTGCGCTGCCGCGCCTGGCAATCGTGATCGAGCCGACGGATCTCGGCCGCCAGCCGTTCGAGGCGATCGCCGCCGTTGTCGGCGATGTTCTGCTTGAGTTCGGCTTCCCGGGCGCGCTGCGCGTCGCGCTGCGCCTCGCCGCGCCTGACCTGCGCGTCCTGGCGGCGCCAGTCGTCGGCGAGGCCGGCAAGGCGTTTGTCGAGCAGGCCGAGCTTGAGGCTGGCGAAATAGGCAGTGAGCGCCTCGCGGCAATTGCGCAACTCCTCGACCTGCAGCGCCAGGGCGGCGTACTGGTTGCCGTTGGCGACCAGCGGCGAGAGCAGCGCCACCTGCCGCTTGGCCTTGAGCACCGCTTCGTGGGCGCGGTTGAGGTCGTCGAAGTGGCCGATCAGCGCGGCAATCCGTGGCTCGACATCGAAGGGCTCGAGCATGTGGCTGCGCACGAAGTCGGTCAGGTTGCCGACCGATTTCATCGACACCGTCTGGTGGAAGAGATCCAGCGCCTGCTCGTTGTCGATGCCGAAGCGGCGGCGGAACCAGGCGCCGTAGGGCGGAAAGCTGTCGAAGACCTCGCTCCCCGGTCGCCGCAGCCGCTTGCGCAGGCTGGCGATGTCCGATCCGAAGTGCGCGAAGTCGCCGGCGATCGAGAGATCGCGTTCGGCGGCGACGAAGAAGCGCGCCGGCTGCCCCTGCGCGTCCTTGATCCAGAACACCTGCGCCAGCGTCACCGTCTGGTCGTAGCCCGCGTTGTGAAAGACGCCGAGGATCACCGAGTAGTTGTTGTGGTCGCGCAGCGCCACCGGCCGCGCCGTGCCGCTGACCTCGTTGCGCTCGGATTTGTAGTGACCGAGCACGTACGAGCGCAGCGTCCGTTCGCGGCTGTCGGCCCCGGCGGCCTTGTTGTAGGCGATGCGCTGCGCCGGCACCAGCAGCGTCGTCACCGCGTCGACCAGCGTCGATTTGCCCGAGCCGATGTCACCGGTCAGCAGGGCATTCCGGCCGTCAGGGTTGAGCGTCCAGACGCGACCGTCGAAAGTGCCCCAGTTGAACACTTCGAGCCGCTGCAGGCGGAAACCCGAGAGCGTGTCGTCGGCGACAAAATCGAGGCCGAGGCTTTGCGGCTCATTCATCGGTTGCCCCCGCCTGCCCGGCGAGCAGCGCGCGGTAGCCCGCCAGCCGCTGGTCGAACTCGGCCAGCCACTGCGCATCGACGAAAGCCTTGAGAATGCGCCGCACCTCGACCATCGCCGGCTGGCCGGGTTCGGTTTTCAGGCGGCGCAGGAAACCGAGTTCGATCACCTTGCCGAGATGGACATCGATCTGGTCGATCAGCCGCGCCTCGTTGCTGCCTTCGGGCAGAAAGACGCGCATCAGCTCGGCGACCTCGTCGCGCGAGAGGACCAGGCGCGTGTCGCCACCGCTGGCGTCGAACTCGGCCAGCTTCTTGCGCAGCAGCGCCAGCATCAGGCTGACCGGGAACGACAGCGGGCGGCGGGCGACCAGCCGTGGCAGCCGCGGCATCGACCCGTCGTCGAGCTCCGGCCGCGAGCGCAGGAAAGCGTAGCCTTCGGCTTCGTCGAGCACCAGTTCGAGGTTGAGCACTGCGACGTAATCGCGCACCCGCGCCTGCAGCGCCAGCAGCGCATTCCACAGACCGGCATCGGCGTCCTGGTAGATCACCCCCTTGAGCAGGGGAATCACCAGCGCCGACAGGTCGTGCGCGGCGGCAGCCTGGCTAGCGCTCGCCATCCCCTCTGCGGCCGATGGTTGGAGTTGCTCTGCTGCCATCGTCACCTCACGAGCGGCAGCGTCAGCGCCCGCTCGAGCAGCGCGGTCAGCTTCTCCTGCCGGCGCCAGTATGTAGAAGTCATTCGCCCAATAGAGACCGGTCCTGCGGGTGGCATTGCAGATGCTGCCTTCACACCATCTTAGCATGGGTTTGACAGGTCCCCTCCTTTCCGGCAGACCGTCAGTGCGTGAAAAAGGTCGGCAGTTATGGCACCATCGCAGTCGCCCGGCCTTTTCCGGGCAAGAGTCTCCGGGTGCCGCCCGGCAACGCTGGGCGGAAAATCGGGAAGGCGGTGCAAGTCCGCCACGTGCCCAGCGCTGTGAGGAGGACGGGCGATGCATTGGCCACTGACGCGAGTCGGGAAGGCGCATCGCGCGGGTGAATCCGAGTCAGAAGACCGGCCAGGAGACGAACGGACGCTGCCCGGCCAGGCAGCCATACAGTCTTTCCAGAAGGGGAATCGATGGAAAACCCGGGCGCGCCTGCGGCGCACGCCTTCTCCGAAGCCGACCGCGCAGCGGTCTATCAGGCGATCTACAGCCGCCGCGACGTGCGCAGCCAGTTTCTCCCCGACCCGGTGGCCGACGACGTCCTCGGTCGCGTCCTGCTGGCGGCGCACCACGCGCCGTCGGTCGGCTTCATGCAGCCGTGGAACTTCCTCGTCGTCCGCTCGCCGACGGTCAAGCAGCGCGTGCACGACGTCTTCCGCGCCGCCAACGTCGAGGCCGAAGGGCTCTTCCCGGACGACAGGCGCGCCCTCTACAGCCGCATGAAACTGCAGGGCATCCTCGAATCGCCGATCAACCTGTGCATCACCTGCGACCGCTCGCGCAGCGGACCCGTCGTCCTCGGCCGCACGCACATGCTCAGCATGGACCTCTACAGCAGCGTCTGCGCGATGCAGAACCTGTGGCTTGCCGCCCGCGCCGAAGGTCTCGGCGTCGGCTGGGTGAGCATCTTCGAGCAGCTGGCGCTGCAGGACGCCCTCGGCATCCCGCACGACATCGTGCCGATCGCCTACCTGTGCATCGGCTGGGTCAGCCACTTCAACGATCGGCCGGAACTCGAGACCTGCGGCTGGCTGCAGCGCCTGCCACTCGCTGATCTGCTCCACTACGAGCAACGGGTCTGGACCGGTAACCGGACCGGGGTCTAACCGGACCGTAACCGGACCGGGGTCCGGACCGGTGGACCGGGGTCAGTAAGACCTGGACCGGGGTCAGTTCTAACATTCAAACACATCAATGCGCACGACCCCGCGATGTAGCGGCCCTCCGCCGGCATTGCGGTACGCCACTGCTTGCAGGCATGCCAGCGAGATGCGGCGGGCGGCATGAACCAGCAGCCGCAAGTGTTCTTTGCGCCGCGCCCGTTCAAGTGAGCCGCTGGTGGGAGGCGGCGCGGCACGACGCGACCGCAATTTGCCGGATCGCCACGATCGTGTGTGGTGTCACGGCCGGCCTGGTCGAGCACGTGTGCAACATGAAGGTCAGGCCACCTTTTTGTTGTTACCGATCCGTACCACTCAGAAGCCCTCAATCAACATTACGAAACAAACGTTCCCATGGAATCGTGGTCTCGACGCTGGCCAATGGCAGCGTTTGGCCGGGGGCGAAATCGTGCAAGACCCATAGACCGTCCGAACCTTCACGAAAAAGCTCAAGCTGTTGCTGGTCGGGGTCGATCAGCAGGTATTCCTTCAGGGACGGCAGGCGACGATAGGCGATGAACTTGTCGCCACGATCGTAGGCTGCGGTAAACGGGGAAAGGACTTCGGCGACCAGCACCGGATGGTGCACTGCCAGTTCAGCGCGATGGTCATCCGGATGGCAGGTCACGAAGACGTCCGGGTAGAAAAAACTGCTCTTTGCGGCGATCTCGATTTTCATGTCAGCCATATAGACGCGGCAGGGTGTGCCCAACAGGGCTTCGTCGAGCCCCGCGAACAGATTGCCGGAAATCGTCACGTGCCGTCTTGAAGCACCGCCCACGGCGAACACTTCTCCGCCGACATATTCGTGCTTTTCCGGCTGAGTGGTTTCCCAGCGCAGGTACTCCTCGGGGCTGAGGATGGGAACTCCGACAGGTAGCGCCATGGCCTTTCTCCGCTTTGTGCACTCGGGCTGACTGCGAACCGCATCTGCCACCAGTTGCAAGCTTGTCTGCTCTCTAGCACAACAAACCATTCGACACAAGCCGTGATCCCGGGTCGCCATTCTCCGGTTTTCATGTTGCAGAAAACTTGGTAGCGGGACCTCGTTCTTCGAGTCAAGGCCCAGTTCGCTCAAGCATTGAACGGGTCGAGTCCTGCCTCACTCACCGCACGAAAATCACACGCGGCAGCCGCGCCTGCCTGGCGTGGGGGTGACCTGCCGGCGTCATCCCCCTCCAGACGATCAACTCGGTCACGCCTTCGTCAATCACCGCCTTGAAGGTATCGTCGGCAAGCTGCAGGTAGGCCACCAGTTCGGCCAGGCCATGCTGCAGCGGTCTCGCTTCGCACAGTTCGCACAGCGTGATCTGCGAGCGATCCTGCAACGCATGGCGAATGTGGCGTGCGAGTTGCGCACGGTCGACCACCACCTCCGAGAACAACACCGCAGCGTCGACCTCGCCGTCACCCGCGTCGAGCGCGACATCGGCGATCGACGGCTTGACCGCCGGCGTGTGCAGCGGTCGCTCGATCGGCAGTTCGATGTCGGCAGTGGTGTCGGCGATGCTCATCATTACACCCGTCGGCGGCGTGTCGCGCAGCGCCAGCGCCTTGGCCTCGATGCCGTGCAGGATGTCCATGATGCGGCGATTCTCCAGCCAGGCCTGATCGTCGAGAAAGCGGCGCAACTGCTGCGAGAGCTGGGCAACCGTGCGCTGCGTGTGCTCGCCGGCTTCCAGCCAGTCGTAATGCACCCGGCGGGTGCGCACGTCGGGCCGCAGTTCGAGCACCGGCGGCAGCGCCAGCACGCGCTCGAGCAGCGCCGTCAGCTCCTCCTGCCGGCGGCTCGACATCAGAAAATCCCAGAAGGCGCGAAAGCTGCGTCCCTGGTCGGAGTCGGCAATCGCGTCGCGCTCGCCCATGATTTCTTCAAGCAGCGCGCCCTTGGCGCCCTCCCACAGCGCGATGCGCTCGCGCACGCGCCGGTCGAGGCCGCGAAAATTATGCTCGACCTCGCGAAAGTCGGTCAGCAGTTCGCGCGCCAGCGCCGTGAACTGCTGGAAGCGATCCTTCAGCCCGGTGTCGTCGAGCATCGGCAGGTCACCCGACCGGACGCGCGCGATCTCGGCATGGATCTCGTCGCGCCGGCGCTGCAATTCGGCGATGCGCGCCTGCGGGTCGGTTTCGCTGCCCTCGCTCATCTGCTTGAGCAACTCGAAAAGGGTCAGCAGGCGCAACTCGGTGCCGACGAAGCTGCGTTCGGCGAGCGTCGCCAGGCCTTGTCGTTTGCCGCCCAGTCGTTGACGTAATCGAGCGCCGATCTCGGAAAGGCCCGCCGCCGCGGCGCTCGCGCAGCGCATACAGCTCGTCTTCAAGCGCTTCGGCCAGGTCGGCCTGCGCCATCACCCGCACATTCGGTGCGATGAACACGCGCGGCAGAAAGCTCGCGACCAGCGGTGCGTGCTCCGAGCGCAGCAAACGCCAGGCCGGGTGGCTCTGGCGCAGCAGGTCAAGGGCGTGGCGTGTCGAGGCTCATGGCAGCAGCACGTCAATCACGTCCCAGTCCTTCTCGCGAACCATCATGAAGCGACAGGGGCCTTGCCGCGCTGCTTGCCGACTGGCGACCGATCGACGTCCTCATCAACAACGCCCGACTGGCGCGCGGCGCCGAACCGGTGCCCAAGGCGCTCCTCGACGAAAGGGAAAAGATGATCGCGACCAACGTCGCCGGCCTCGCAACCGTCACGCACCGCGTGCTGCCCGAGATGGTCGCGCGCGGCAGCGGGAAGATCATCAACATCGGTTCGGTCGCCCGCGCGACGCTCTACCCCGGCGGTAACGTCTATGGCGCGACCAAGGCCTTCGTCGAGCAAATCACGCGCAACCTGCGCGCCACCAACCTCGCGCCCGGGCTGTGCGGCGGCAGCGAGTTCTTGCCGGTCCGCCTGCGGGGAAACGGGGCAGTGGCGGCCAAAGGTCTGAGGGGAACGCAGCGGCTTAGCTGCGAGGACATCGCCGAGACCGCGTTCGAGATGATGCCGACCTGCCAGGTTACGATCCGCTGGTCATCAAGCGCAAGGTGTCGGACGCTTAACGCAGCGCTGCGCGCCGCGTTAAGCGTCCGATAAGTATTTGTGCGGACAATGGTCGCCAGCCAAACGACATAGTTCGGCTTGCCAACCACCCTAGGAGATACGCATGAACAAGATTCTCGTCGCCCTGATGACCGCCGTTTCGCTGTTCGCCTTCACCGCTGCCCAGGCCGCCGTCGCCGCCGCGCCGGCCGCCGGTACCGAAGCCTCGGCTCCGGCCAAGACCACCAAGGCGACCAAGACCAAGAAGCCGGCCAAGCAGAAGAAGGCCAAGCACTCGACGACCAAGAAGGCCGAACCGGCCGCGCAATAAATCGTTCTGCCCGACCTCAAGGGCCGGCCTGTGCCGGCCCTTCGTCTGTATGGGATGCAACGGGCAAGATCATGAAATGAGACTGCTGCTCGCCGAAGACGACCCGATGATCGGCAGTGCCGTCGAGCAAGGCCTGCGCGAGGCAGGCTTCGCCGTCGACTGGGTGCGCGACGGCGAAGCCGCCGAACTCGCGCTGCGCTCTGGAACATATGCTTTGCTGGTACTCGATCTGGGCCTCGCGCGCCAGGACGGCCTCGCGCTGCTCAGGAAAATGCGCGTCGCCGGCAACGACCTGCCAGTACTGATCGTCACCGCGCGCAGCGCGGTTTCCGATCGCGTCACCGGACTTAACCTGGGCGCCGACGATTACCTCGCCAAACCGTTCGACCTCGAGGAACTCGTCGCGCGCATCCACGCCCTGCTGCGCCGCCACGCCGGGCGCGCCCGCCCCGAACTGCGCCTGGGTACTCTGGTGCTCGATCCACTGGCACGCGAAGTCCGTCTTCACGGCGTGGCCGTGACGCTCGCCAACCGCGAGTTCGCGCTGCTCGAAGCCTTGTTCGAAAACCCGGGGGCCGTGCTCACCACAGAGCAACTCGAGGACAGGCTCTACGGCTGGGGAGAGGAAATCGCCAGCAATGCCATCGAGGTGCACGTACATAAGCTGCGCAAGAAGCTGGGCGCCGGGTGGATCCGCAACGTTCGCGGCGTCGGCTACCGTCTGGTCGAAGCCAAATGAAGCCCAAGTCGATCCGCCGTGATCTGCTCAAATGGCAGATCGGCGCGCTGCTAGTGATCGCGCTGCTGGTCAGCCTGATAACCTTCGTTCTCACCTGGAACGCGTTCAACCATCTGCGCGACGACGGCCTCGCGCAGATCGCCTATTCGATCGTGCGCCACGGCCTGGTTTCGAGCGACAACGAAGACGACGACGATGCGGCCGACAAGGGGCAGTTCGTCAGCCAGATCTGGGACAGCGACGGCGAACTGCAGTACTCGTCGGTCGACGATAGCGGACCGCCGCGCCAGCAACCGGGACACCATACGGTCGATTGGCACGGCGACCGGTGGCACACGTACACCCTCGAGGACGGCGGGCTGACCATCCAGGTCGGCAATCCATCGACCTACCACTACGCCGACTTCCGGCACATTGCGCCCTGGCTTCTGATGCCGCTCACGCTGATGGTCGCCGTGCTCGGCGGGCTCATCTGGTTCGCCGTCGGACACGCGCTCAATCCGCTGCAGCGCGTGCGCGAGGAAATCCTGCGGCAAGAGCTGCCCAAACTGCACGCACTGGCGATAAACGATCTGCCCGAAGAGGTCGTGCCACTCGGCGAGGCTCTCAACGACCTGTTGCAGCGCCTCGAGAGCGCCTTCGCCAGCGAACGCAACTTCATCGCCGACGCCGCGCACGAACTGCGCACACCGCTCACCGCGGTCAGGCTGCAGGCACAACTGGCGCAACGCGCCGACGCCACAGACCAGCGTTCCGCCGCCCTCACGCAGTTGCTCGCCGGCGTCGACCGTGCCAGCCATCTGGTCGAGCAACTGCTGCAGATGGCACGACTCGAGCCCGACGCCGCGCAGTTCTCGTTCGCAACGCTGCGCCTCGACCGGCTGGCCAAGGACGTCATCGGTGAATTCGCTCCCGGCGCCGACGCCAAGGAAATCGACCTGGGCATGGCCAAAAGCCGCGCCGTCGAGGTCTACGGGCACGCCGAGAGCCTGCGCGTGCTGCTCTCCAACCTCGTTGACAACGCCTTGCGCTACACGCCCGGCGGTGGCCGTGTCGACGTCGAGATAGACACGGCGGCTGGGCAGGCCGTCGTCTCGGTCTGCGACAACGGGCCGGGCATCCCCGCTGAGCTGCGCGCGCGCGTCTTCGACCGCTTCTTCCGCTGCGCGCAGAGCAGCCCACCGGGCAGCGGATTGGGTTTGGCCATCGTCAAACAGGTGGCGCGACTGCACTCCGGGGAAGTCACCCTCGATATGAGCGCCGACGGCGGTCTTGTCGTGCGTTTCGTCATGCCGGCAGTGGCGGCCGATTGAACTGTCGCATCGATCCCATCGCAGGCGCTGGCGCCCCCCCACCTCGGTGCCATCGACATCGCCGTGCTCTGGTCCTTGCTATGGTTCTGCCCCGTCGCACTACTCTTCTCGTTGCGCCGCGTGCTCGACCGGAAGCGCAGCCGCTTGGCCTGGTCGCACATGTGCCTGTATCGCGCCGCGTACTCAAGCAGAAGAGCCGCGGCGCCAGCCAGCACTATCAGGTCAATCTCGTCACCGATCATTCCGGAAAGGCGGTGACGGCGATCACCTGGCAGAAGGTGCCGGTTCCCGGCGCGATGGCGACGCATCCCGGCGTCTACTGCCTGCGGACCAACGAACTCGCCTGGGATGAAGAGAAACTCTGGCGCACCTACACGATGCTGACCGACCTGGAGAGTGTGTTTCGCAGTCTGAAAAGCGAGCTCGGCTTACGACCCATCTACCACCACAAGGAAGTGCGCTCGGACGGACATCTGTTCATCACCGTGCTCGCCTACCAGTGCGTTCAGTTCCTGCGCGTGAAACTCAAGGCCGCGGGCATCACCGACAGCTGGGCGGCCCTGCGTGACATCCTCTCGGTGCAGCGCCGGGTCACTGCGACCTTCAGCCAGCGCGACGGGCGATCGCTGCATGTGCGCAAAGCCACCGTCGCCGAACCCGATCTGCTGGCGATCTATCGCGCTGGGCATCAGCGCCGCACCCGGAGGAACCAGAAAACTGATCAGCTGAATCGCCAATCACCGGCTTGTAGTGCCACTCGATGTTTTTTCGGCACGCAAGCCATTGATTCAGAGATAGGTTTTTCTTGGCGTGTTAATCATTGGTTTGACAGACTCCTCCTTGCTGGCAGACCGCGGCGGAACAATCAAACTCCCGGTGACCTGCCCGGCAGGCATTGGCCCGGACTGATGCGGCGCCAGCGCCAGCAGGCGTTCGAGCAGCGCGATCCGCTCGCGCACGCGCCGGCCGCGGCCGGGAAAATCCTGCTCGACCTCGCGCAAGTCGGGCGGCAGTTCGCGCGCCGGCGTCGCTCACGACTGTTGGTGCGTGAAAAAAGTCGGCAGTTATGGCACCATCGCATCCGCCTGAGATGTTTCGGGCAGGAGTCTCCGGGTGCCGCCCGGCAACGCTGGGCGGAGAATCGGGAAGGCGGTGCAAGTCCGCCACGTGCCCAGCGCTGTGAGGAGGACGGGCGATGCATTGGCCACTGACGCGAGTCGGGAAGGCGCATCGCGCGGGTGAATCCGAGTCAGAAGACCGGCCAGGAGACGCGCGGACGCTGCCCGGCCAGGCAGCCACACAGTCTTTCCAGAAGGGGAATCGATGGAAAACCCGGGCGCGCCTGCGGCGCACGCCTTCTCCGAAGCCGACCGCGCAGCGGTCTATCAGGCGATCTACAGCCGCCGCGACGTGCGCGGCCAGTTTCTCCCCGACCCGGTCGCCGACGACGTCCTCGGTCGTGTCCTGCTGGCGGCGCACCACGCGCCGTCGGTCGGCTTCATGCAGCCGTGGAACTTCCTCGTCGTCCGCTCGCCGGCGGTCAAGCAGCGCGTGCACGACGTCTTCCGCGCCGCCAACGCCGAGGCCGAAAGACTCTTCCCGGACGAGAAGCGCGCGCTCTACAGCCGGATGAAACTGCAGGGCATCCTCGAATCGCCGATCAACCTGTGCATCACCTGCGACCGCTCGCGCAGCGGACCCGTCGTCCTCGGCCGCATGCACATGTTCAGCATGGACCTCTACAGCACCGTCTGCGCGGTGCAGAACCTGTGGCTCGCGGCGCGCGCCACAGGTCTCGGCGTCGGCTGGGTGAGCATCTTCGAGCAGCAGGCGCTACAGGACGCCCTCGGCATCCCGCACGACATCGTGCCGATCGCCTACCTGTGCATCGGCTGGGTCAGCCACTTCAACGACCGGCCGGAACTCGAGACCTGTGGCTGGTTGCCGCGGCTGCAGCGGCAGGCGGCATGAAGCGACGGCGCGCCAGGCGGCAAGACGCCGGCACCCCGGCCTGCGCGCCCGCCGACGGCGCCCATGCTTGAGCACGGCGGCCGGCTGCGCGCAGCGGCGGCGCACTACGGCATACCGCCCGGTGCCTGGCTCGACCTGTCCACCGGCATCAACCCGCAGCCCTGGCCGGTGCCGCCACTGCCGGCGAGTGTCTGGCAGCGCCTGCCGGAAGACGACGACGGACTCGAAGCCGCTGCCGCCAGCCTCTACGGCAACCCCGGCCTGCTGCCGGTCGCCGGCTCGCAGGCGGCGATCCAGCTCCTGCCGGCACTGCTGCCACGCGCAGCCGTCGCCTGCCTGTCGCCGCTCTACGCCGAACACCCGCACTGCTGGCAGAAGGCCGGCCACCGCGTGCGCCGGATCGAGGGCAGCCTGGCGCGGGCGATCACCGCCGCCACCCCCTACGTCGTGCTGTGCAACCCGAACAACCCGACCGCCACCGCCCACACGCGCGCCGCCCTGCTCGACGCGGCCGGCGAACTGAACCGCCGCGGCGGCTGGCTGATCGTCGACGAGGCCTTCATCGACCCGACTCCCGCCGACAGCGTCACCGATCTCGCCGGCACGCCGGCGGCACCGCGGCTGATCGTCCTGCGCTCGCTCGGCAAGTTCTTCGGTCTCGCCGGCGCGCGCGTCGGCTTCGTCTTCGCGGCAGCCGACCTGCTGCAGCGAATGCGCGCCGAACTCGGCCCGTGGACCGTTTCCGGCCCGGCCAGGAGCGTCGCGCGCCTGGCGCTGGCCGACCTCGACTGGCAACAGACGGCGCGGCAGCGCCTGCTCGCCGCCGGCCAGCGCCTGCACGGCCTGCTCGCCGCGCATGGCGACGTCCGCGGCACGGCGCTCTTTGCCACGCTGCGCCACGCCGACAGCGCGCAGATCCATGACCACCTGGCGCGCCGCGGCATCCTGACGCGGCTGTTCGCCGAGCACGGCCTGCTGCGCTTCGGGCTGCCGGGCAGCGAGGACGACTGGCAGCGGCTGCACGCCGCGCTGCAGTCGCTGCCGCAGCAGACCGCCGTGACCCAGACGGGAGCGATGCATGCCGACGCATGAGGAACGGATGCAGAACAAGCAGGCCGTGGTGCGCGGCCGGATCGAATCCGCACAGCACGAGCGCGGCATCCTGCTGCTCAACACCGGCAACGGCAAGGGCAAGTCGAGCGCCGCCTTCGGCGTCCTCGCGCGTGCGCTCGGCCACGGCCTGCGCGCCGGCATCCGGGCGATGCCGGGGGTCGAGTACTAGCCTCTCGCGACCAGCCGGCCGGATGCGGCGCCCGCGCCACGCGGCCCTCGGCCGCCTGGCGAAAGCAGATCCGGCCGCCCGGCCAGACCGTACTCCCGGCTCAGGCCGGCTCTGCCGGCTCCTCTTGACCTAGGGCGAGCCGGAACCCGATGCTGCCGATGCGGTGGCCAGGCTCGTACCTGTTACGGTTGGCCGAACGCACGTGCCTGCCGTGGTTGATCCACGAGCCGCCGCGCAACACGCGGTGGACGCCTGTCTGCGGACCGTGTGGGTCGATCCGTTCGCCCGCGGGGTACGGACCGTACCAGTCGGCGCACCATTCCCAGACGTTACCGTGCATCTCGTGGAGACCCCACCGGTTCGGCGGCAGCGAGCCGACCGGGACGGTGCGTTGCCGATTAAGGCCCTTCTTGCCCCCCGCGTAGGGGGAACTGCCATCGTAGTTGACCTGCTTGGGCGTGATGTTGTCGCCAAACGAAAAAGGCGTCGTCGTCCCGGCGCGACACGCGTATTCCCATTCGGCTTCGCGCGGCAGCCGCGCGTGCAACCCGGGCATGCGGCGGTTGAGTTGGCCAATGAACGACTGAGCGTCGTTCCAGCTCACCTGCTCGACCGGATTGCGCCGATCATCGGCGAAGTGACTGGGATTGCTGGCCATCACCGTCTCCCACAACGGCTGCGTGCAGGCCGTATCGGCGAGCCAGAAGCCACGGGTCAGCGTGACCGGGTGTGGCACCTCGTCGTTGTCGCGCCCCGCCTCGCCGGCCGGTGACCCCATCAGGAAGCTCCCTGGCGCGATCCAGCGGAAGCGCTGGCGGACGCCGGCAACGTCGATCTCCGCCCAGCGCCCATACTCGTCGCTGCCGGTCGCGCTCGCCCACGGGACATCCGCGCCCTCGTCGCCGCCCGCCCCTTCCTCGACGGCCGCTTCGCTCCTCCTCATCGGCGGACGCAGCGTCGGCAGTGCGAGGTAGACCGGGCTGTCGACTGCGCCGGTCGCCAGGCTTTCCTTGATCCGCTCCGCCAAGGCGGAGCGGAATCCTGCCGGATCGGCAATGCCTGGCGACGTGTCCAGCGGCGTGAAGCGAACGATGGGCAGCGCGGCGAACTGCGGGGGAAGCGAGCCGTCGGCGCCGACTAGGATCGTCCGCGCCGGGCAGAGACCGAAGCGGATGCCCAGTGCCAGAAGGACGTCCTCGACCCGGGAGGACACGTCGGCGATCACCACTTCCGCTTCGTGCAGCAGGCGGAACATCGGGCCATCGATGACTCCGGTTTCACCGATTTCGAAGCGCAGGCACTCGAGGCCGAGGCTGGCCACCGCCTCGTCAATGACCGGGTACGACTCGTCGAGCCGGAAGGTCCGCCCCGTGCGCCATGCGGAGAATCTCCCGAAAGCCTGTACGACGAGGCATCGCGCACACGCTCCTTTGGTCCGCGCGATTTCGGCGCCGGCGCTGCCTGCGGGCGCGGCGCCCGAGTCCGCGCGCCGGGGAGGCAGCAGCGAACCATCGGCATAGACATCGCTGCGCAGATCTCTCTCGTCCCCCTCGCCGACGATCGACCGCAGCCGGTCGACGAAGCGTGCGCGCGCGGCGCCGGTAATCCCGTCATCCTGCGGCTGATAACGCAACAGCCGTTCTCCGAGGTTGCCGAGCGTCCCGCGGTAAGCCTGCTCGGCGATCACCAGCGTACCCGACGGCCGCAGCGCCCAGCAGACGCCGAGCAGGTAGGCCATGCCGGGGTTGCTCGCCGACAGGTCGCAAACGACGAGATCGGCACCGAGCAGTTGCTCGTAGATCGCGCGACCCGGGGCGTCGGTGCGGCGAAGCGGGTCGAGCCGCAGGCAGTCGAATCCAAGCTCGCCGACGGCGTCGCGGATCATCGCGAAGACCAGATCGAGCCGCGCCGGCGCTCCGCGGTCGACTTCGCCGTCGGGCTTCCTGGCAGCAAGCAGCACGCCGCAAATCCTGCGCGGCGGCGCTGGCGCGGCGCCCGCAGCCGGGTCCGCCTGCTGTGGGCGCCGCCACTGCGCCCACAGCTTCGGCGGCGCCTTGAGAACGACGTCGCCGACGCGGATCTCGTCTTCGCCCAGCGACCGCAGCAGAGTCTGCGCGCGCTCGTCGTCGCCGCCGACCAGCGCGTCCATCGCCCTGGCGTAGGCGAGCAGCGTCTGCTCGCTGGCCAGCGGCATTTCGATCGCCGAGGTCAGCCCGCCGAGGCGCACGAGCGCCGCTGCCGGCGCGTCGGCGGCCTGGTGGAGTGCCTCGGCGAAAGCGTGCGCGGCGCTCGCCGGTTCGAGGAAGGCGAGCGCGACCCAGCGCTGGATGGCGAGGAACTCGGCGAGCCGCGGGTCGCCGGCGCGGCTGGCGCGGCGCTCCATCGCCTGCACGTAGCGCCAGAGCAGCTCGGCGACGCGCCGCTCGCGTGGCCGCGGGTCGTCGCGATACAGCGAGCGCAGCAGCGCCAGCCCGTGCCAGCGCACCTGCGCGTCGAGGCGGTAGTAGCCACCGCCCAGCGCAGTGGACAGCGGCGAGAAGAGGAGGTCGGCTTCGAGGCTCAGGTCGGCGCTGCGGCCGGGCAGGAAGTTCACCCGGATCAGGTGCAGCAGGTCAGCGCGCAGCGTTTCGGCGACCGCCGCATGCATCAGCAGCAGCAGCGGTTCGCGGCCGTAGTCGGTGGCGTACTGCTCGAGCGCGGCATACGCGTCGCGGACGTCGAGCGGGCGCTGGCCGAGGTCGCTGGGGTAAGGCATCGCGCCGGCTACTTGTTGCCGCGCAGGATATCGACCGCGCGCAGCACCTGGGTCGCGTCGAGCGGCAGCATGACGACATCCGGGCCGGCGGCGACCAGCGCGGCGGTGGTGCCGGCCCAGCGCTCGCGCGGCATCGGGTTGAGCCAGGCGATCGCCGGGAAGAAGCGCCGGGCTGCAGCGAGGAAGGTCGCCGTCTGCAGCGCGCGTCGCCGGTTGAGGTAGCCGCGGGCGCTGCCGGCGTCGCTGACGACGAGCAGGCCGCCGCCGGCGTGGCGACGCAGCACGTCGTCGAGCGGCTGCGGGTGGCAATGGTCGGCGTCGGCAAAGAGCTGCCGGCGCGGAAGATTGCTGAAGTAGCGCAGTTCGGCGCTGGCGAGCCGGCCGAAGCGCAGCGACTCGGCCAGGGTCGCCAGGAAAGGCCGCCACGGGTCCATGCTCGGGCTGGCGTCGGCGAGCACCAGCAGGCGCGCGCTGTTGCCGCGGCGGGCGCGGTAGACTGGTCGCGACAGCAGGCCGCGGCGGCAGCGTTCGCCGATCGTCGCCGCCAGGTCCAGCTCGCGGCGCGGCCCGCGGCGCGTACTGCGGCGGTAACGCCGCCAGAGGACGGCCAGCTCGCGCAGGCCGAGCGGCGTCTGCGGCTGCAGCACGTAGTCCTCGCCGATCGCCGGCTCGGCCGCCAGCCGTGGCACCGGCAGGCCGCCGCCTGCGTGCGCGCCGGCGAACGAGACGCGCGCACGCACCGCAGCCGGCGTCGCCGCCGCGTCGCCGCCGCTGGCCGATGGTGGCGCCCCGCTGCCCTGCCCGCCCGCCGGCGCGGCGCCCGTTCGCCGCGTCTCGCCGGCTCGTTCGGCAGCGGGCGCGGCGGCCGCGTGCAGCGCTTCCTCCACCGCGTCGAGCAACGGCTGGCCGGCGACCGGAACGTCGGCGAACCAGCGGCTGATCAGCCGCCGCTCGTCGTCCGAGCGCGCCCACAAGACCAGCGCGAGGTCGCGCAATTCCCCACGGCCCCCGTCTCCGAAGCCGAGCTGCAGCGCGCGCAGCCCGTCGAGGTAATCGCGCACGCCGAGCGCAACACCGTTCGCCAGCAGTTCACGGAACAGGCCGAAGAGTGGGGGCTGTGGCGGCGGCGGCGGCGGCGGCGGCGAACTCATCGTCCGCGCCCCGCTCGCCGGCTGCGCGCGCTGCGCTCCTTGCCCATGTCCGCCCGCTGGGTCACTGGCGGAACTGCGCCAGCCGCTCGCCGGTCGCTGGCGGCGGGCTCACTCGCCCGGCTCCTCGGCGCTGCGCACGCGATAGCGCTCGAGGTCCTGGCGCAGCTTGAAGAGTACCGCCTGGTCGGCCGCGGTGAGCTGTTCGGGCGTGACGCTCTCGGCCGTCCGCTGCTGCCAGTGGAGGACGCGCACCCAGTCGACGAGTTCGCTGGTCGCCGGCAGCTTCTGCAAGTTGGCCTCTCGGCCACGCTCGCGCACGGCAAGAAAGCGCTCGACCGCGCCCTCGATCAGCTCGTCGCTGATCCGCTCGACGTCGGCATCGAGGTTCCTGCGCACGATTTTGGCGAGGACCGCCGGATCGGTGGGAAAGTCGAGCTGGGTGTACAGGCAGCGGCGAAGGAAGGGTTCGGGCAACTGCTTTTCGCGGTTGCTGGTGATGATGACGATCGGCTTGACGTCTCCCGGCGCCTGCACGTGTCTGCCGAAGCCCTTCTCCTGCAGACAGCGATCGCTCTCCCGGCGCGGCAGGTCGTCGATGTCGAACTCGAAGCGGTCGAGGACGTCGAGCAGATCGTTCGGGAAGTCGATGTCGGCCTTGTCGATCTCGTCGATCAGCACGACGCACGGCTTGCCCTGCTGGATCGCATGGCCGAGCGGCTCGAGTTCGATGTACGGGTAGACGCAGCGCGCGTCGCGGTTCTTCGGGTCCTGCGCATCCTGCAGCCGGCGCAGCGCGTCGAAGCGGTAGAGCAGGTCCTTCGCCTGGCTGGTGCTCTTGACGGTCATCGCGATCAGGTCGCCGGCGAGCTGCAGCTCCTCGGCCACCGCGCTCGCCAGCCGCGTCTTGCCGCAACCGGCCTCGCCCTCGACGAGCAACGGCCGCCCGAGGTGAATCGCCAGGTTGACGATTTCGGCAGTCTGCGGCGACGCCACGTAGCGCGCACACTGCGTGCCGGAGAAGGTCCTGTAGGGATGATGGTCGGGCACTTTCGACTCCTCAGTTGGCCTGCGCCCAGAAACCTTCCCGGAGCAGGCGATCATAGACGTTCGGCGGGTTGCCGTCGGCCGCGGTGGCGTGCGCGGCAATTTCGTCGCACCGCGCCTCGCCAAGGCGGATACCGGCGCCGATCTGCAGTTCCTCGAGCCAGCAGAGCACGTGCTGCGAATTGATCTCGCCGAGCGCCGGCAGCGCCAGGAGTTGGCGATAGTCGACGTCGCCAGCGCCGATCGGGCTGCTGCGGACCGACGCCGCGGGCTTGGCGGGCAGCGCTTCGTGGTCGATGACAAACCAGTACAGACGACCCAGCGCGCGCGGCGCGCGGCCGGCGAGCGCCGCCAGCAGCGGCTGCCAGAACTCGCGCTGAAAAGTTGCCAGGCGGTCGGCGTGGCGACCGGCGCTGCGCTGGACAAAAACCAGCGAACGCCGCTCGAGCTGTGCGGCGAGCACCTCGGCCAGCGCGTCGATGGTCGCGCTGCCGAGCAGCGGCTGCTGTAGTTGGCCACAAGTCCAGCAGATCAGCGAGGCGACGTTGTCGACCTCGGCTGGCTGCCCGCAATACGGCGGGGCGTAGCCGTCCGACTCGCTCCACTTGTTCCAGCGGCAGAGGAACTGGGCGAACTCGCGCTGGCCGTGATTCTCCGCGCCATGCACCAAGAAGGCAATCGCCCGCTGCCCCGAGCTCTGGCGAAACGCGCGGAGCGCGCTGCGCAACTCCCCTAGCTGCTCTTCGCGACCGATGCGTCCGAGTTCTTCCGCCGGAATGTCGCCGGCCGCTTTCTGCCGGCGTAGCGGCGCCTTCCGGTACAAATCCATGTTCCAGTTCTGGATCGTCGACAGCGCCTTGTCTCGCAGCTCCTCCCGGTTACCGTAGAAGGTCAGCATGCGGCCGTCGGCCGCCCAGTCGCGGACCGACTTCAGGAAAGCCTGTTGCGCCTGGTCGTGCCGGCAGCGCGCCGCGTCGTCCGGGTACTCCTTTTCGATGTACGGCGCCGCCCAATCGTGCAACTGCCTGTCCGCCTCGCTGCCTTTTTCCGGCAACAGGATGAAGATCGGCGGCACGCGCTGCTCCCATCGCTCGACCGCCCAGCGAAACTCGAGTTCGGTGATCGAGCACGTGTAGTCGGGCGGCTGCCAGCCGTAGCGGTGGCCGAAAAGCCCCATGTAAGCGTCGTAGCTCTTCACCCGTTGCCGGCAGACATCGACCACGAACTGCCCTCCTTCGGCCCAGCTCTCCTGCAGGAAAACCTTTCCCTGCGGCACGTTCTTCTCCACGACGTCGCGTACCGCTTCACGGTACTCGCGGCAGTCCTGCGCCGTCGCGCTGAGGAAGATCTGCTTGACCTCGGCGATTTCGTTTTCGTGCGGCATCGGCTGCGAGAGTGGTTCGGGGGCGGTTGGGCGGTTCGCCATGATAGCCGCTGATCGACGTTCGCTCCAAGCCACTGCCGAAAGGCGCAGGGAACGAGCCATCGGCCCGGGTTGGCAGCACAGGGCCCGTCAGCTTTCGTGGCCGGGGACGAGCAGACGCTGCCCGGCCAGGCAGCCAAACAGTCCTTCGAGCAGCGTGTTCGACGCCAAACCGCGGCGCTCTGGGCTGCGGCACGTTGGCTACCTGCGAGCGGCCAGCGGTCAAGGTCAGCTATCCCGCCATTGGGGCCGCGGCGACAAACCCCGGCCCGCATCAGTCGTCCTTGCCGCCGACACGCAGGACGACGGTTCCGGCGGGCAGTTGAAGCGAATGGGCAGGATGCTGGTCCCGATGCCAGCCGTCACCCAGGTCGGCGCCGGTGCGTCGGCTATCCAGCCCCAGGAATGGCGGCGAGGCGCTCGCCCCGGCGTGATCAGCGCGCCAATCAACGGCAGCCGGACTTGGCCGCCGTGTGTGTGGCCGGCAAAGGCGACCACTGTTTGTGGCGGCAGGGCGGCGGCGTTCGCCGGGTCGTGCATGATCACGATCAGCCGGGCGTCGGCGGGTACGCCAGCGAAGGCCGCGTCCGGGCGGGCGTGGCCGGTCATGTCGTCGCCGATGCCGGCCAACCACAGCCTGCCGTCGGCGCTGGCGAGCGGCAGCGCGCGGTTGTCGATCACCTGGATGCCGGCGGCTTCCAGTGCCTTGCGCACGCGCTCGCCGTCCAGCCACCAGTCGTGGTTGCCGAGTGTGGCGAAGACGCCGAGAGGTGCCTGCAGCCGTGCGAGGACGCCGGCGATGTCTTCCGGCGCGACCGGTTGGCCACCGACGACGCCCTGAATGACGAAGTCGCCGGGAAGGAGAATGAGGTCCGGGTGTGCAGCGTTGAGTTCGTCGACCACCCGTTGCAGCATCGGCAGTCCAGCGTGCGGCGCGCCGACATGGAAGTCGGCAGCAACGGCAATGGTCAGCGGCGGTCCGGCCCAGGCCGGCGCAGCGAGCACCAGCTGCCGCTGTTGCAGCCAGCCCGGCTCGAAACCGACGCTCCAGCCAGAGATCCCGAGCACAAGGGCGGCAAGGACGAGCCGCGTGCGTGTCATCCCCGTGTCAGCAGCGCCGGTGCGCCCGGCGCGATAGGCGGGCTCGAGCCCTCGCCGGAACTTCTCCCGCTCAGCACCATGCCTGACTGCCGGTCGCAGCCGATACCAAGCGGCCAGGTCGGGTTTGCCAACGACCTTCAGTGCTCAAGTGCCGCCTTTGCAGCGGGCGGGTCGCCGGCCACGTCCGCCGCATTGCCGTAGGTGCCGTGCGGGTGGAAGAGCCCGACGGCTGTGGCGCCGGATCGATCTGGCCGATCCGGCTGCGCCGGTCTATCTGCTGCGCTGTCGCGAAACCGAAGCGCACGCGGTTGTCGCCCAGTTTCGCCCAGTCCGTGAGCACCTGCGCGTCGACGAAACCACTTTCAAAGTCCTGACGAGCCGACGTGCCGCCGCGGGACAGGGAAACGACGTGGGTCAGGAGACCGAAGGCATCGAACAGGGCAGCCTGGTCCTCATCGATCGTGGCGGGGTTCGGGTCGTAGCTGACGTCGCCCCACGCAGCGTGTGCCGACGGAAGGAAGGCCGCCACGGCGACGAGGGACAAGACACGGAACCCGCGCAGCAACCGGCGCATCAGGACGACCTCCTGGACAGAAGAACAAGCGGAGCAAGCGGGGGGAACCCAGCCTTGCTGGTGACGATGAAATCCGACACAGGCGTGCAGTCTATGAACCGCGCCTGGTGTCGTCAACCTCGGAGCAGGCCATCGGCATGAGACGTAGCGGCGTTGTTTCCCAATCCGCTCGCGGCGCAGACCGCTGTTTGCGGCGATCGCCGAGTCCGGGCTGCCGGCAGCCGCGCATGCGAGCAGAAGGCAGGAGTTCAGCACTCCATGGGGGGAATGAGCACGCTCATGCCGAGGCCTGGTCGACCCGCGCTGTAAGGACTCCCCATCGCTGGACGACGAAGCGCCATCGACCCTCGTGGAGACCACGCATGCCGCGCTCCGTCGCCTTCCCTCTGCTGCTGCTCGCCGCCCTCGCTCGCGCGGCTTCCGCGCACGCCGCCCCGCCAGCTGCCTGCGAGCGCAGCAGCCCGCCACATACGGTGGCGCTCGTCGAGCTCTACACGTCGGAAGGCTGCAGCAGCTGTCCGCCGGCCGACCGCTGGCTGGGCGGACTGACCGCGCGCTACGGCCCCGACCGGATCGTCGCGTTGTCGCTGCACGTGGATTACTGGGACTACATCGGCTGGCACGACCCCTATGCGCAGCGTCAGTTCGGCGAACGGCAGCGCGACCTCGGCCGCTTCGCCACCAGTCCGACGATCTACACCCCGGAGGTCTTCGTCGGCATGCGCGAGCTGCGCAACTGGCGCGATCCGGTCACTTTCGACCGGCGACTGCAGGAAATTAACCGGCAGCCCGCAGGCGCCGGGATCCGGCTCGCCATGCGCAGCGTCGCAGCACGCTCGATCGAGGCGACGGCGAGCTTCAGCCTGGCCGACGGCGCGAC
>JADJMH010000033.1 GCA_016709675.1 Candidatus Accumulibacter proximus | reverse complement strand
GCAGACACAATTGTTCGGCTTCGACCACACAAGCAGCGCCACGCGCCTTCCCGTGCCGCATCAGCGCGTCGGCGATGTCGCGAGTCATCCATTCCTGATAGGTGAAGCGATGGCCAATGGCGTCAACCAGGCGCGCGATGCGGCCAAAGCCGTGCAGGCGACCGCCCGGCAAGTAGGCGACGTGCGCCAGGCCGCGAAAAGGCACCAGGTGATGCGGACAGACCCCGTGAATGGCAATGCCGCGGACCACCACCAGGTCGCTGCGGTGATCGGCAAAACCGTCACCGAGTGCGCTCGCCGGGTCGAGGTCGTAGCCGCCCAGCAGGCGCCGTTGCCATAGCTCGCGTACGCGCTGTGGTGTTCGCCCCATATGCGCGGCGTCCGGCGCAATGCCACAGGCGCTGAGCAGATCGCCGACGGCGCGCTCGAAGGCGGCTGCGTCGAACGCTTGCCGGCGCGGAATGCCGATTTCACATTCGCGGGGGAGAGTTCGTGGTGGCTGCTGTCATCCATGGCTGGCATTCATTGGGGACGTACGGACCGAAGATAATACACGCGCTCAGTGATCGCAGCCGTTTGAGGCACGCTATGGCGCAACGGTTTCGCCACCTTGCCGCCCGTGCGCGCGATTTCCTTGCATGCATCAAGCCATACAGGCATTTGATGAGCGATAATGCCGGGGTTGGGGGTCGTGGTGATCACCTATAGGCGAGTTGGGAACGCTGACGCGGGTTGGGAAGGGTAGGGATGAAGAGCGTTGATGATTTCCGTCTGCGGTTCGGCAACAAGGAACTGGTGCCGATCATGATCGGCGGCATGGGGGTGGATATTTCAACCGCCGAACTCGCGCTTGAAGCGGCTCGGCTTGGCGGTGTCGGACATATTTCCGATGCCATGGTGAATACCGTGGCCGATCGGCGGTTCAATGCAAAGTTCGTCAAGGACAAGCTCAGGCAGTACAAGTTCAACGTCGCCAACTCCGACAAGTCGATGGTGCGCTTCGATCTCGGACAACTCGCCGAAGCCACCGAGATGCACGTCGGCCGAACCATGCAAGCCAAGCGTGGCGACGGCATGATCTTCGTCAACTGCATGGAGAAGCTGACCATGAACGCGCCGCGCGAGACGCTGCGCGTGCGCATGGCCTCGGCGCTCGATGCCGGTATCGACGGCATCACGCTGGCTGCCGGTTTGCACCTGGGGTCGTTTGCCCTGATCGAGGAGCATCCGCGTTTCCGCGACGCCAAGCTGGGAATCATCGTCTCCTCCTTGCGCGCGCTGCAGTTGTTCCTGCGCAAGACCGCCCGCTGCAAGCGACTTCCCGACTATGTGGTGGTCGAAGGACCGTTGGCCGGCGGACACCTGGGTTTCGGGATGGATTGGGCGCAGTATGACCTGGCCACCATCTTCGGCGAAATTCACCGTTATCTGCAGGCCGAACATCTGGATATTCCGCTGATTCCGGCGGGCGGCATCTTCACCGGGAGTGACGCCGTTTCCTTCCTCGACCAAGGGGCGGCGGCCGTTCAGGTGGCGACGCGTTTCACCGTGGCCAAAGAGTGTGGTTTGCCGGAAGACGTCAAACAACGCTACTTCGCTGCCAGTGAAGACCAGATCGAGGTCAACCAGATCTCGCCTACCGGTTACCCGATGCGCATGTTGAGCAACAGCCCGGCGATTGGCGACGGGATTCGGCCCAATTGCGAGGCCTATGGGTATCTTCTCGACAGCAGCGGCAACTGTTCCTACATTTCCGCGTATAACCGCGAGGTGGCGGCCAATCCGGGCGTCAAGAAGATATCGGTTCGCGACAAAACCTGTCTATGCACGCAGATGCGCAACTTCGACTGCTGAACCTGTGGTCACTATGCGTATCGCCTGAAGGATACGTCGAAGCGCTTGCCCGACGGCAGCTACCAGTTGCTGAGCGCCGAGCACATCTTCCTCGACTATCAGTTCAGCACCGACGGCAAGCTCCGGGTGCCGGAGTAGTGCGCTGGCTGCGGCGTTCCTCCGCCACTGCGGACGGGCGTTAGCGGATGCTCAGTTATCGTCATGCCTTCCATGCCGGGAACCACGCCGATGTGCTCAAGCATCTGGTGCTGGTGCAGCTGACGCGCTACCTCTGTCAGAAGGAGCAAGCCTTCTGGTACGTCGATACGCACGCCGGCGCGGGATCCTATGCCCTGGATTCGGCTGCAGGCGGCCAAGCTTGCGGAGTTCAGGGTGGTGTCGGTCGGCTGTGGGGCGCAAGGATCTGCCGCTTGCCGTGGCGATTACTGGCGCTGGTGCGCAGGCCAATCCCGACGGCCGTTTGAAGGTCTATCCCGGTTCACCCATGCTGGCGCTCGCGATCATGCGCGCACAGGACCGCCTGCGCCTTTTCGAACTGCATAGCCGCGAGGTGATTCGGCTGCGGGAGAATTTCCAGGCCTTCGGCAAGCAGGCGATCGTTCACGACAGCGATGGATTTGCGTCGCTCAAGGCCCTTTTGCCGCCACCACCGAGGCGTGCCGTGGTGCTGATCGACCCGCCGTACGAAGAAAGACGGGACTACGACCGGGTGGTGAATTCACTCCGGGAGTGCCTGACACGCTTCCCGACTGGCACCTACATGCTGTGGTATCCGCAACTCACCAAGCTCGAAGCGCACGACTTGCCGCAACGCCTGCAACGCTTGTCGGCCAGCAACTGGCTGCAAGTGACGCTACGCGTCCGCACCCCGGCCAGTGACGGTTTCGGAATGCACGGTAGCGGCCTGTTCGTGGTCAATCCGCCATGGACGCTGCAGGCCACCCTGCAGGAGGTGATGCCCTATCTGGTCGAGGTGCTGGGACTGGATGCGGGCGCCGGTTTTACGCTCGCGGGTCAGGAGTCCTGCCGCGCGCCCGGCGAGTCAGGGTCCGTGGCGGTCTGGTTGGCGGTGTCCGCTGCGTACTTCCGGCTCGAACCGAAACAGAGTTCCACCGGGTATCTGACGGCATTCTTGGCGAGTTTGGCACGTGCCGCGGCTTCAAGGTCGATGCCGGCATTTTCGGCGATCAGCAGCAGATAAATAAGGACATCGGCGCACTCGTCGTGGAGTGCTTCCCGGGCCCGGGCATGCTGGCCAGTTCGGCCATCTCGGCATCGCTTTTCCACTGCGTCAGTTCGAGCAGCTCGCTGGCTTCCAGGTTCAGCGAGACGATCAGGTTGCGCAGGTCGTGAAACTGCGCCCAGTTCCGTTGCTCGCGAAATTCGAGCACTTCCGCCGTCAGCGCCAGCAGGCTCATGGCTTGCCGAAGAAACGTTGTTTGATGTCCTCCGCGCAGACTCATGCCGGTTGCGCGTGCGCGTGCGAGCAGTTCCCAGTAGTAGCGGTACGAGGCGCGGTCATGCAGTTTGCCATGGTGCTGGATCGGCCCCCATTCGCAATCCTGGGCGGCGACCAGGATTGCAGCTGCATCTTCGACTTCCGAGAAGTCGGGGCGCATGGCTTCAAAGATGGGCATGATCTGATTGGGGTGAATACTCCACATTCGCAGGTAGCCGAACTCCTTGCGCGCGCGCTGCGCGTTGTCGCGGATGACATCGAGATCCTTGAGTTCGGTGGTCACGTTGTGTGACGGTACTGCGCCGTTGGCCAGCGCGGCGGCTGAGATTTCACACTTGGCGCGGACGACCAGCGGATGCTCGAACTGTCCTGGGCTTTGCATCGCCGAGCCCGGGATGGCGCCGTGGTGTGCACTGACAAAATCCATCAGGCCGAAATCGAGCGATTCCACTTCGGGCAACGCGGCGATTTCCCAGACTTCACGCAGGGCGCCATGCGTCTCGATCAGGACGTGTGCGGGAATCTGGCGTTCGAGCCCTGCTGCGGTGGTTGCGCGCGCCAACTCGCCCAGCAGCCTTCGGACATCGTCGCTCCCGCGCACTTTCGGCAGGGTGACGAACGCCAGGCGTCGCCCGGCACGGATGATCCGATATCCTGTTGCCAGTGTGGATGGCTGAGGTCGTGAATGCGGACGCCAACGCGCCCGTGCCGGTTGGCGTCGGACATGATGACCGCGGCCACCATTTCGGCGTGTTCTGGGCAGCGCCGGCGCGCCATCCTCGCAGTCGCAGGTGACGTCGAAAATCGGCCCCAATTGGTTCTGCAACTGGAGTGCCTTGTACATCAGTTTTTCCGAGCCGGCGTAGTGGTCTACAGCGGGCATCATGGGAAATGGCTGCTCTCCGGCGAACAGGACCTGGCTGGGATGGCGCATCGGGGTGTCTGTGTGGTCAACTGGGATTCCGTATTCTGCGCCCCGGGAATGCGGAGGCGAAAAAGCCGCGGTCTGGCCGCGGCTTTTCGAGCCGGGCCGATGTTAGAGCATGTCCTTGACGGCGTCCGCTTCGTCGGTCAGTTCCTTGAGCGTCTTGTTGATCTTGTCACGCGAGTATTCGTCGATTTCGAGTCCCTGGATGATCTTGAAGGAACCGCCCTTGCATTCGCACGGGAAACCGAAAACGATGCCGGACGGGATGTCGTAGGAGCCATCGGAGGGGACACCCATGGTGACCCATTCGTCGGAACCGAGAACCCAGTCGCGCATGTGGTCGATGGCGGCGTTGGCGGCCGAAGCCGCCGAGGACAGGCCGCGCGCCTCGATGATCGCGGCGCCGCGCTTGCCGACGGTCGGCAGGAAGGTGTCGTTGTTCCACACCGGATCATTGATCAGCTCCTTGACGTTGTCGCCGTCAGAGGTGCAATTGCGGTAATCGGCATACATTGTCGGCGAATGGTTGCCCCAGACGACGAGTTGCTTGAAGCTGGCCACCGGCCGGCCGGTCTTCGCGGCGAGCTGCGAGAGGGCGCGGTTGTGGTCGAGGCGCAGCATGCCATGGTAGTTGGCGGGATTGGTGCGGCCGACTTTCCTGGCGGCCGAGCCGGCAATCAGGGCGTTGGTGTTGCAGGGGTTGCCGACGACCAGAACGCGGACGTCTTCGCTGGCATTCTCGGCAATCGCCTTGCCCTGAACGGTGAAGATGGCGCCGTTGGCGGTCAGCAGGTCGGCCCGCTCCATGCCGGGGCCGCGCGGACGCGCGCCGACCAGCAGGCAGACGTCGGCGTCCTTGAAGGCGAGGTTCGGATCGTCGGTGGCGAACATGCCGGCGAGCAGCGGGAAGGCGCAGTCTTCGAGTTCCATGATCACGCCCTGGCAGGCTTTCTGGGCTTGCGGCAGGTCGAGCAGTTGGAGGATGACCGGTTGATCCTTGCCGAGCATTTCGCCGGAGGCAATCCGGAAAAGCAGGCTGTAACCAATTTGACCGGCGGCGCCGGTGACCGCGACGCGCATGGGGGCTTTGGACATGATGCGGCTCCTGTCGAGGGGTGAGCAAGAAGTGAGCAGAAAGCGATCGGCGTTGCCCCCGCAAGCCGTAGGCAGCGGGCGCAGCAAATCAGTGAAATCATAAGTTCTAAGGCCGCAGAGTGTCAAATCTATCTTATGTCTTATATATGATATTAATAACTCCAACAGGATGGACGCGAGCGTGAAATTATGCTGAAATGGCGCTCCATGAGCAGGTCTTTGTCATTGCATTCCCCTACATTCAGCCCCCTGTATCGGCAGATCAAGGAATTGATCCTGCGTGATCTGGAGTCCGGCGAGTGGGGCCCGGGTGACCCGATCCCGAGCGAGTCGGAACTTGCTGCCCGCTTCGGCGTGAGCCAGGGTACGGTTCGCAAAGCGATTGACGAGATGGCTGCCGAGAACCTCCTGGTGCGCCAGCAGGGCAAGGGCACCTTCGTCGCCACCCACAGGGATCCGGGTTCCTTTTTCCGCTTTCTCCGTCTGGTGCCCAATCAGGGCGAGCTGCAGGTTTCCCAGAGCGTTCCGCTCGAATGCTGGCGCGCCAAGGCCGGCGCAGACGTCGCGCGCACCCTGGCGCTGGAAACCGGTGCGCCGATCACCATTCTTCGCCGCCTGCTGAAGCTGGGCGACGAGCCGGTGGTCTTCGACGAAATCTACCTGCCGAGCGAGCTCTTCCCCGACCTGTCGCTCGATGTGCTGCGTTCGGGAGAGTCGCTCTACAGCCTGTTCGAGACTCGCTATGGCGTGCGCATGATTCGCGCCGACGAGCGGCTGCGCGCCGTATCGGCTGACAGAGTCAGCGCAGAGTGGCTGCAGGTGGCCGATGGAAGTCCCTTGCTGCTGGTCGAAAGGGTCACCTTCACCTATGGTCACAAGCCCGTCGAATGGCGCCGGGGATTCTATTCGACACGCAATTATCATTATCACAATGAACTGGGGTGAGCACTGGAACAGGCCCGTCGGGCAATTCAGGCACGCTTGGATGGTTTATAATCGAGCGTGGTATCGCAGGGGTCGGATGACGTGCATTCGGCCATATAACACATGAGGGATGACGTTCATGGCAGAGATGGCAATCAAGAAGAGGCGTCCAAAAAATTTGGATTTGCCGACGATCAGGCTACCCCTTCCGGGTATCCTTTCAATCCTCCACCGCGTCAGCGGGGCGGCGATGTTCCTGCTGCTGCCGTTTCTGCTATGGCTGTTCCAGAGCAGTCTCGCGTCGCCGGAAACCTTCGCCATCGCCAAAGGGGTGGTCGGTCATCCGTTGGCGAAAATCATCCTGCTCGGCCTGGTCTGGTTCTACATGCACCACTTCTGTGCCGGCATCCGCTACCTGCTGCTGGATCTGCACAAGGGGGTGGAACTCGAGGCGGCGCGCCTTTCGAGCAAGATCGTTTTCGCGGTCAGCATCGCCCTGACCCTGATCATCGGAGCGAAAGTGCTATGGTAAATCGTATTCTTGTCGGGGCGCATTACGGGCTCAAGGACTGGATCATCCAGCGTGCCACGGCGATCATCATGGCTGTGTACACGGTCATCTTCCTGGTCGTCGTCGGTGCCGTCGGGCCCGATACCTTTGAGGCCTGGCGTGGCATTTTTGCCAACGGCTTCATGAAATTTGCAACCTTCCTGTTCTTTGTCAGTGTTTTCTACCATGCCTGGATCGGTGTTCGGGATATCTGGATGGATTACGTCAAGCCGGATGGCTTGCGTCTGCTGATGATGATTGCGACGGCTGCGGTGCTGGTCGGATATGCCGGCTGGGCGATGCAGATTCTGTGGAGAATGTAAGTGAGCAAGCTAACCATTCCAGTACGTAAGTTCGATGCAGTCATTGTTGGGGCTGGCGGTTCGGGTCTGCGGGCGGCGATCCAGCTTTCCGAAGCCGGCCTGAAGACGGCCGTCCTGTCCAAGGTCTTTCCCACCCGTTCGCATACCGTCGCGGCGCAGGGGGGCGTGTCTGCGTCGCTCGGCAACTCCGAGGAAGATCACTGGCACTGGCACATGTACGACACGGTCAAGGGTTCCGACTGGCTCGGCGACCAGGACGCGATCGAATACATGTGCCGCATGGCGCCCGAGGTGGTCGTCGAACTTGAACATTTCGGCATGCCTTTCGACCGCACCGACGAAGGCAAGATCTACCAGCGGCCCTTTGGCGGCCACATGTCGAACTTTGGCGAGAAGCCGGTACGGCGTGCCTGTGCCGCGGCCGACCGCACCGGCCACGCCATGCTGCACGCGCTCTATCAGCGCAACGTGCGCGCCAATACACAGTTCTTCGTCGAATGGATGGCGCTCGATCTGATTCGTGACGAGTCGGGTCAGGTGCTCGGGGTGATCGCCCTGGAAATGGAAACCGGCGAGGTCGTCGCGTTCCATGCCAAGGCGACGGTTTTCGCCACCGGTGGTGCCGGCCGTATCTTCTATTCGTCGACCAATGCCTTCATCAATACCGGTGACGGTCTCGGCATGGCGGCACGCGCCGGCATCCCGCTCGAGGACATGGAGTTCTGGCAGTTCCACCCGACCGGCGTCGCCGGTGCCGGGGTGCTGATTACCGAGGGTGTGCGCGGTGAGGGGGGTATCCTGCGCAACTCGGCCAACGAACGCTTCATGGAGCGTTACGCGCCGAACGCCAAGGACCTGGCTTCGCGCGACGTCGTTTCGCGGGCGATGGTCACCGAAATCAACGAGGGCCGCGGTTGCGGGCCGAACAAGGATTTCGTGCTGCTCGACATCACCCACCTCGATCCGGCGACGATCATGAAGCGTTTGCCGGGAATTCGCGAGATTTCGATCCAGTTCGCCGGCATCGACCCGATCAAGGCGCCGATCCCGGTGGTGCCGACCTGTCACTACCAGATGGGCGGCGTGCCGACCAACTACAAGGGTCAGGTCGTCGCGGACAATGGCACCCCGGTTCGGGGCTTCTACGCCGCCGGCGAAGTCGCCTGCGCTTCGGTGCACGGCGCCAACCGGCTGGGCACCAATTCCTTGCTTGACCTGCTGGTGTTCGGCAAGTCCTCCGGGGATTCGGTCATCGAAGATGTCCGGTCGGGTGCACTGGGCCTCAAGGAGTTGCCGGCAAACTTCGCCGATTTCACGATGGCGCGTCTGAACCGCCTGAATACGCAGACCGGTGGCGCCAACGTCAATGAAACGCGCCTCGAGCTGCAGCGCACGATGCAGAAGCATTGTGGCGTGTTCCGCTTCAAGGACATGCTGGTCGAAGGGGTCGCGAAGATTGTCGATATCGAGAAGGCGGTTGCCAGGACCGAGATCAAGGACAAGTCGCAGGTCTGGAACACCGCGCGCGTCGAGGCGCTGGAACTCGACAACCTGATCGAAGTGGCCAAGGCGACGATGGTTTCGGCGGAGGCACGCAAGGAATCGCGTGGCGCCCACGTCCGCGACGATGCGCCGGATACGGCCGCCAACCCCAACGGGCGCGACGATATCGGCTGGCACAAGCACACCTTGTGGCACCGCGACAGTAATCACCTGAGCTACAAGCCGGTGATCATGAAGCCGCTGTCCGTCGAATCCATCGCGCTGAAGACGCGTTCCTACTGATCGAGCGCCAAGGAGTCAATGATTATGGCCACCAGTACCATGCAGTTCAAGATCTACCGCTACGATCCCGACAAGGACAACGCGCCCTACATGCAGGACATTTCGGTCGAGGTCGATTTTGCCCTCGATCGGAAGTTGCTCGACATTCTCACCCGGCTCAAGGCGAAGGACGACACACTGTCGTATCGCCGATCGTGTCGCGAAGGCATTTGCGGTTCGGACGCGATGAACATCAACGGCAAGAACGGTCTGGCCTGCCTGACCGAGATCAAGGAGCTCAAGCAGCCCGTTGTGCTGCGACCGCTGCCGGGTCTGCCGGTGATCCGCGATCTGATCGTCGATATGAGCCAGTTTTTCAAGCAGTACCATTCGATCAAGCCTTACCTGATCAATGAAGGGCCGCGGCCTGAACGTGAGCGTCTGCAGACGCCCGAGGAGCGGGAAGAACTCAACGGTCTTTATGAGTGCATCCTGTGTGCCTGCTGTTCAACGTCGTGTCCGTCGTTCTGGTGGAATCCGGACAGATTTGTCGGACCCGCCGGTCTGCTCAACGCTTACCGCTTCATCGCCGATACCCGCGACCTGGCGACCAATGAGCGCCTGGATGATCTCGAGGATCCCTATCGTCTGTTCCGCTGCCACAGCATCATGAACTGTGTCGATGTCTGCCCGAAGGGTCTGAACCCGACGCGGGCGATCGGCAAGATCAAGGAAATGATGGTGCGTCGCGCGATCTGATGGAGGAGCGGGAAAAGACTCAACCGCCTGCGCTGGCGTTGCACCCGGCGTGCGATGCTGGAAATGGACCTGCTGCTCGGGGAGTTTCTCGACCGCGTTTTTCCAACGCTGGCTCCGGCGCAGGCGGATGCGTTCGTCGCCTTGGCCGACATGGAGGATCTGGAACTGTGGCCGCTGGTCAATGGTAGCCGCGAGTGTGTAGATCCGGTGCAGGCCGAAGTCCTTGCCTTGTTGCGCACCGTAAGAGTTAAGTAAGGAAGTTGCCATAGTCTGGCGGCTTCCTGTTCGTAGCTGTGACCTCAACACCTGAACGGGGATAAAACAATGACGACCGAACGTAAAGCAACTCTGATCATCGAAGGGCGAGCGCCCGTCGAGTTCCCAATCATGACGCCTACCCACGGCAATGATTGCATCGACATTCGTACCCTGGGCGCCAAGACCGGTTTGTTCACGTACGACTCTGGCTACCTGTCGACAGCCAGCTGCCGGTCGACGGTCACGTTCATTGACGGCGACAAGGGCGAGCTGCTCTATCGCGGCTACCCGATCGAGCAACTGGCCGAGCAGTGCAACTTCCTTGAGGTGGCCTACCTCTTGTGGCATGGCGAGCTGCCGACCACCAGCGAAAAGGCCCAGTTCGAGAAGAATATTCAAGATCACACCATGGTGCACGAGCAACTGGTGAAGTTCTACCAGGGCTTTCGTCGTGATGCGCACCCGATGGCCGTGCTGGTCGGTGTGGTCGGTGCCTTGTCGGCGTTTTACCATGAGGCCGAGGATTTTTCCGATCTCGAGCACCAGAACATCAGTTTCAACCGCATCGTGGCGAAGCTGCCGACGATCGTCGCCATGGCCTACAAGTACCACCGCGGCGAGCCGTTCATGTACCCGCGCAACGACCTCGGTTACACCGCGAACTTCATGCACATGATGTTCGGCACGCCGTGCGAGGAGTACAAGCCGAATCCGGTGCTGGTACATGCGCTCGACACGATCTTCACCCTGCATGCCGACCACGAGCAGAACGCGTCGACCTCTACGGTCCGCCTGTCGGGTTCTTCCGGCGCCAATCCATACGCCTGTATCTCGGCGGGGATCGCCTGTCTCTGGGGGCCGGCGCATGGCGGTGCCAACGAGGCCTGCCTGCAGATGCTCGAAGAGATTCACGATGTTTCGCGTGTCGGGAAATACATCACGCGGGCCAAGGACAAGAACGACGACTTCAAGTTGATGGGCTTCGGGCATCGCGTCTACAAGAACTTCGATCCGCGCGCCAAGCTGATGCGCAAGGTATGCAACGAAGTGCTGCAGGAACTCGGTCTGGAGAACGATCGCTTGTTCAAGCTGGCGATGGAACTCGAAAAGATCGCCCTCGAGGACGATTACTTCATCGAGAAGAAGCTCTATCCGAACGTCGATTTCTACTCGGGTATCGTGCAGAAGGCGCTGGGCATTCCGACCACGATGTTCACCTGTATCTTTGCGCTGGCGCGCACCGTCGGCTGGATGACGCAATGGGAAGAGATGATCAACGATCCGGAATACAAGATCGGTCGCCCGCGTCAGCTCTATGTTGGTCCAGCCAGGCGCGATGTGGTTCCGGTTGGCCAGCGTTAGGCCGACGGATTCGGAAGGGCGGCAGGCAGTAGCCGCCCTTTTTTCATGCTGTGGTCTTGCCGCCACAGGTTTCCTCAATTCGAACCAGAACGGTGACGACAGGTAACTGCCATGATGAATCAGCTTTTTGGTAACTCCCTCCTTTTTGGCGGCAACGCACCCTTTGTCGAGGAGTTGTACGAGAACTATCTCGATAATCCTGGCTCGGTGTCCGAGCAATGGCGCGAGTATTTCGACAAGCTGGCGCAACTCCCGGGTTATGTCGCCCGCGATGTGCCGCACCTGCCGGTAATCAATGCCTTCGCCGAGCAGGCAAGGAAGGGTGGCTATCGCGCTGCCGCCGTGGCACCGGTAGACGACAGGAAACAGGTCGGTATTCTGCAGATGATCACCTCGTATCGCTTCATTGGTGATCGCTGGGCCAACCTTGACCCTCTGAAGCGCACCCCTCGTCCCGAAGTGCCGCAGCTTGATCCGGCCTATTACGGCTTCTCCGATGCTGATCTGAACACGGTGTTCAACGCCGGATCGTTCAAGGGAACGCCGGACCACGCCACTTTCGGTCAGATCTACGATGCCTTGAAGGCGACCTATTGTGGATCGATCGGCGTCGAGTACATGTACATCAGCACGACTGCCGAGAAGCGCTGGATTCAGGATCGCCTTGAGCGCATCCATTCCAAGCCGAACTACACGGCCGATGAGAGAAAGCGGATGCTCGAACGTCTGACCGCTGCCGAAACGCTCGAGCGCTACCTGCATACCCGTTATGTCGGCCAGAAGCGCTTCTCGCTGGAAGGGGGTGAATCCACGATCGTCGCCATGGACGAGCTGATTCGTGTCGCCGGTGCCGGCGGGGTTGACGAGATCGTTGTCGGTATGGCCCATCGCGGTCGCCTCAACGTGCTGGTCAATACGCTGGGCAAGGCGCCGGCGATGCTGTTTGAGGAGTTCGAAGGCAAGAAGGCGCAGGACTTGGCCGCCGGTGACGTCAAGTACCACATGGGTTACTCGTCCGATGTATCCACGCCGGGCGGTCCCTGCCACCTGACCTTGTCCTTCAACCCGTCACATCTCGAAATCGTTAACCCGGTGGTGGTCGGCTCGGTTTACTCGCGTCAGCGTCGTCGCGGCGAGAATGGTAAGGACAAGGTCCTGGCGGTGCTGATCCACGGTGATGCTGCCGTGGCCGGTCAGGGTGTCAACCAGGAAATGCTCAACTTTGCGCAGACGCGTGGCTACGGGGTTGGCGGCACGGTGCATATCGTGGTCAACAACCAGATCGGTTTTACCACCTCGGATCCGCGCGATTATCGCTCGTCGCTGTATTGCACCGACATCTTCAAGATGGCTGAAGCGCCCATCTTTCATGTCAATGGCGACGACCCGGAAGCGGTGGCACTGGTCACCGGCATCGCCGTTGAATACCGCAAGACCTTCAAGAAGGATGTGGTGGTCGACATCGTCTGCTATCGCAAGCTCGGCCACAACGAGCAGGATGAGCCGATGGTCACGCAACCGCTGATGTACAAGAAGATCCAGGCGCATCCCGGTACGCGCAAGCTCTACGCCGACAAGCTGGTTGCCGAGGGCGTTCTTCCACCCGAGGGGCCGGACGAGATCATCGCCGATTACCGTGCTCATCTTGATCGTGGCGAGTTGCTCTACAACCCGGTGCTCGCCGGCTACAAGCACCCGATGACCATTGACTGGACTCCCTTCCTGTCGCCGAGATACATCGAGAACTGCGATACCAAGGTCCCGCTCAGCGAGCTACAGCGCCTGGCCGAGCGGCTGACGGCCATCCCCGAGAATTTCACTCTGCACAGCCGGGTGAAGAAGATCATCGAAGATCGTCGCCTGATGGGCGAAGGCAAGCTGCCTGTCGACTGGGGGATGGCCGAAAACCTGGCCTACGCGTCGCTGCTGGTTTCCGGCTACGGTGTCCGTGTTTCAGGCGAAGATGTCGGTCGCAGCACCTTTTTCCACCGGCATGCCGCGCTGCACGACCAGAATCGCGAGCACTGGGACAAGGGGACCTATTATCCACTGGCTCACCTGCAGGACAGGCAGGGCGGCTTCCAGTGCTTCGACTCGGTTCTCTCGGAAGAGGCCGTGCTGGCTTTCGAGTATGGTTACTCGACGGCCAACCCGCACGAACTGGTGGTCTGGGAGGCGCAATTCGGGGACTTCGCCAATGGCGCGCAGGTGGTCATCGATCAGTTCATCGCCGCGGGTGAAGCCAAGTGGGGGCGCGCCAGTGGTCTGGTTCTGCTCTTGCCGCACGGCTACGAAGGGCAGGGTCCGGAGCATTCGTCGGCGCGCATAGAGCGTTACATGCAGTTGTGTGCGGAGATGAACATGGAAGTCTGTCAGCCGTCGACGCCAGCGCAGGTCTTCCACATGCTGCGGCGGCAAGCCGTGCGTAGTCAGCGCAAGCCGCTGATCGTCTTTTCGCCGAAATCGCTGCTGCGCCACAAGGATGCGACTTCGACACTGGCAGAACTGAGCGACGGCGAATTCCAGCGCGTGATCGGGGAAGTCGAGCCAATCAACGCCAAGAAGGTCACCCGTGTCGTCTTCTGCTCCGGGAAGATCTACTACGAACTGGTGGCGGCACGGCACGAGCGCAAGGCCACGCACGTGGCGATTGCCCGCCTCGAACAGTTCTATCCCTTCCCCCAGGAGTCCTTCCAGGAAGAGTTGGCGAAGTATCCGAAGGCGGCTGAGGTCGTCTGGTGCCAGGAAGAGCCGCGCAACCAGGGGGCATGGTACTGGATTGCCTCGCGTCAGCACCTGTCGCGGTCGCTCAGCGAGAGACAGCACCTGTTGCTCGTGTCCCGTCCAGCATCCGCTTCCCCGGCGGTTGGCTACTCCAGCAAGCACAACGCCCAACAAAAGGCTCTGATCGATTCCGTCTTCGGTGAGATCGAGTACTACAAACTGCCCTAGAACGGAGAGAACATGATCATCGACGTCAAAGTTCCACAGCTTTCCGAGTCGGTCGCGGAAGCGACACTGGTCTCGTGGCACAAGAAGGCCGGCGAAGCCGTCGCACGGGATGAAAACCTGATCGACATCGAGACCGACAAGGTTGTCCTCGAACTGCCGGCACCTGACGGCGGCGTATTGGTTGAGATTGTCAAGGGCGATGGGGAGACCGTGGTCGCGGGTGAGGTGATTGCACGCATCGACACCGCAGCGCAGGCAGGGTGGCGGTCGCGGCGCCGGTTATCGCCGCCGCTGCGCAAAGCGCGGCGGTCGCCATCAGCCACGGCCTCAGGCGTAGCAATGCCGGCGGCGCGCAAGATCCTCGAGGAGAAGGGTGTGGCGGCGGCTGAGGTGGCGGGTACGGGTCGTGGTGGTCGGGTGACCAAGTCCGATGCACTGGCCACGCAGGCGCCGGCGCCAAAAGCGCCCTCGATTCCAGCCGCTGCGCCGGCCACCAGCGCCGCTCCCGCCTTGGCACCGGCTCCAAGTGTCATGGTTCCCCTCGGCGACCGGCCAGAGCAGCGCGTACCGATGTCGCGCCTGCGTGCCCGCGTCGCCGAGCGCCTGCTGCAGTCGCAGGCCAGCAATGCGATCCTGACGACCTTCAACGAAGTGAACATGGGTCCGATCATGGCGCTGCGCAAGCAGTACGGCGACCGCTTCGAGAAGGCACATGGTGTTCGCCTGGGCTTCATGGGCTTCTTCGTCAAGGCCGCCGTTGCCGCCCTGCAGAAGTTCCCGGTGATCAACGCTTCGGTGGATGGCAACGACATCGTCTACCACGGCTACATCGATATCGGCATTGCCGTCGGCAGTCCGCGCGGTCTGGTTGTGCCGATCCTGCGCGATGCTGACCAGATGACCATCGCCGACATCGAAAAGAAGATTGGCGAGTTCGGTGGCAAGGCCAAGGACGGCAAGTTGTCGATGGAGGATCTGACCGGCGGTACCTTCTCGATCTCCAACGGCGGTGTCTTCGGTTCGATGCTGTCCACGCCGATCATCAACCCGCCGCAATCGGCGATCCTCGGCATTCACGCCACCAAGGACCGTCCGGTCGTCGAGAATGGCCAGGTGGTGATTCGCCCGATCAACTATCTGGCGATGTCGTACGACCACCGGATCATCGACGGTCGCGAGGCGGTGCTTGGCCTGGTGACCATGAAGGAGGCGCTGGAAGATCCGGCCCGCCTGCTGCTCGGCGTTTAACCACTCACCACCGAGGCACGGAGACACAGGGGAGACACTCTGTGCAGACTCTATGCCTCGGTGTCTCTGCGGTTAGAAAGGGAATCTATCATGTCCAAGCAATTTGACGTTCTTGTTGTCGGTGGCGGTCCCGGTGGCTACGTTGCTGCAATCCGCGCCGCACAGCTCGGCTTTAGTGTCGCCTGTTGTGAATCGAATGCCTATGCTGATCCAAAGGGCGAGCCGCGTCTGGGTGGCACCTGTCTGAACGTTGGTTGCATTCCTTCCAAGGCACTGCTGCACACCTCACACCTTTTCGAGGAAGCCACCCACAGTTTCGCCGATCAGGGCATCTGCGTCGGCGATCCGGCGATCGATGTGGCCAGGATGCTCGCGCGTAAGGACGGCATCGTCAAACAACTGACCAGCGGCATCAAGGGCCTGTTCAAGAAGAACAAGATCGTCCTGCTCAATGGGCACGGTGCTTTCGTCGGCCGCAAGGGGGCAGTGGGCAGCGAGGTCTGGCAGCTCAAGGTGGGTGACGATCTGGTTGAGGCCAAGCAGGTGATTGTCGCCACGGGGTCCAAGGCGCGTCACCTGCCCGGAGTTCCGGTCGATAACGAGATCGTTTGCGACAACGTCGGTGCGCTGGACATCAATGCCGTCCCGAAGAAGCTCGCGGTCATCGGCGCCGGCGTGATTGGCCTCGAAATGGGCAGCGTCTGGCGTCGCCTGGGGTCCGAAGTGATCATCCTCGAGGCGCTGCCGGACTTTCTTTCGGTCACCGATGTCGATGTCGCCAAGGAAGCCGCCAAGATTTTCGCCAAGCAGGGTCTGAAGATCATCACCGGTATCGAGATCGGCGACGTCAAGGTCTCGCAGAAAGGCGTCTCGATCGACTATACCGACAAGGAGGGCAACGAGCAGAAACTCGACGCCGACCGCCTCATCGTGTCGATTGGCCGTATTCCGAATACCGACGGCCTGGCTGCCGACAAGGTCGGCCTGAAGCTAACCGATCGCGGTCAGATCGAAGTCGATTTGCATTGCCGGACCAATCTTCCCGGCGTCTGGGCGGTCGGCGACGTCGTTGCCGGTCCGATGCTGGCGCACAAGGCGATGGAAGAGGGCGTCATGGTTGCCGAGATCATGGCCGGTCAGGCCGGGCACTGCAATTTCGAGACCATTCCCTGGGTGATCTACACCAGTCCGGAGATCGCCTGGGTCGGCAGGACCGAGCAGCAGTTGAAGGCTGAAGGCGTTGCTTACCGGGCCGGCAGGATTCCCTTCGCCGCCAATGGCCGGGCGCTCGGCATGGGCGAGCCCAGCGGCTTTGTCAAGATGCTTGCCTGCGCCACGACCGACCGCATTCTCGGCGTCCATATCATCGGCGCGAATGCGTCCGAGCTGATCGCCGAGGGTGTTGTGGCGATGGAGTTCGGTGCTGCGTCGGAAGACCTGGCTCGTATCTGCCACGCGCATCCGACACTGTCCGAAGTGGTCCACGAAGCGGCACTGGCCTGCGACAAGAGGCCGCTGCACTTTTAGCCGAGCAAGAGAAAAAGGGGAGGTGCCGTGGCACCTCCCCTTTTTTGCGTGTGGCTGCGGGTCGCCGGGTGACTTTGTGACAACGGTGCGAACCAGGGTAGCGCCAGCTAATCGCCGCAAAACGGGTTGCTGCGTCGTTCGGCACCGAAAGTTGACATCGGACCGTGGCCGGGAATGAACGCCACGTCGTTGCCGAGCGGCCACAGCCGGTTGTGAATCGACGAAATCAGGGTATCGAAATCGCCTTTCGGGAAGTCGGTGCGGCCGATCGAGCCCTGGAAGAGCACGTCGCCGACGATCGCAAGGCGGCCAAGCCGGTCAAAGAAGACGATGTGCCCGGGCGTATGTCCGGGGCAATGGAAGACATCCAGCTCGACATTGCCGAACCGCACCGTGTCCCCCTGCTCGAGCCAGCGGTCAGGGGTGAAGGCTCGTACATTGGCGAAACCGAACATCTTGCTCTGCGCCGGCATGCCGTCAATCCAGAACTGATCCTCGCGCTGCGGTCCTTCGATCGGCAGGGACAGGCGTGTCGCCAACTCGGCCACGGCACCGGCGTGATCGATATGCCCGTGCGTGACGAGAATTCTCTCCAGCTCGACCCCATTGGCGTCGACTGCGCGCAGGATGCGCGACACATCGCCACCGGGATCGACCACGGCGCCGCGTCGGGTTTGCTCGCACCACAGGAGGCTGCAGTTCTGCTGAAAAGGCGTTACCGGGATGATCTGGTACT
>JADJMH010000032.1 GCA_016709675.1 Candidatus Accumulibacter proximus | reverse complement strand
CGCCGAGAAAGCGATAGTGTTTCGTCGCCCAAACGCTGGGTGCAAGGAACTGTCCGAGGACTGGTCGGCGCGTTGAAGAACTCGATGCTCGTACTGGTGGCCTCATCGACGTCGAGGTGAACACCGGCCCGAAGCCGTTGGTCATGCCCGTGTTGTCGAACCGGGTAATGAAAAGCTCACGTCGGTGATGCGGTGCTGCCCAGCGCGGTGAATAGCCTCTGTGAGCTGGAAGGGTGCGAAAAAGCTGGGGTAATTGGCATTGATGTTGCCGAACTCTACGGGCGCAACGCCCGAGTTCGCACTGACTGGAAGCCGCTGCCTGGCGTCGACAATTCACGACCCCGAGGCGCGGGCTGTTCTAGTTGAAAAAGTTGCCCGGCAGTTGTTCCGGTGCCGCGAAGGCATCGCCCACACCGTCCCAGTTGATTTCCCGCCGACCACTGCCGAAGGAGCCGGCGAGACGTTGGGATTCAGTGTGCCGAGCGAGGCGCGGAAGGCGTCCACCGTGCTCGGATCGCAGCCGCGTTGGCGCCGGCTGCCGACGATACAATGGGTGCGGCTTGCACACTCGTCGCCACGCACACCAGCGCTGCGGCAAACGTCATTCCCTGGGTCTTCATGGCTTGTCTCCTGTTGATGGGGCATCTGTGGGCCACCGGGACCGCCGGCGCCGGTCAGGCTTCGTACTGGCAAGCAAGATTCGTGCGCGTTTGCGCTGGCCTCGACAAATCAGGGACTTGCGCGTGTCGAGAACGGCTGACCGATGACAGGTGTAAAGCCAGTCGACACCTGAGACGCCTCTCCAAGCGGCTGGCGACCCATCGGCTTGGCGCGCGGTTGGCCGCTTTGCGGCCTCTGCGGGCGAGGCGAAGCGTCGCAGTCACACCGGGGTCGCATGACTCGCCGGGACGTGTCTCCGAGAGATGCAGGATCAGTTGCTCTCCCGCATACAGCCAGTGGCGTCAGCCCTGTTGATGGACCTCGATCTCAGGTCGCGCTTCTGCAGCCAGTGCGTCGCGCACGCTCTGACGCTCGCCGACGCGCTGCTGGAAGGCGAGCAGCGACGGCCAGCGGGCGATGTCGATGCCGACCCAGCGGCCCCAACCGAGGACCGTGAACAGGTAACCGTCGGCGACGGTGAACTGGTCGCCCATCAGGTAATTCCTGCTGGCCAGATGGTCGGCGACATAGCCCAGGCGGCCGGCGAGGTTTTCCCGCACCACCTGCTTGTAGCCATCGGGCGTATCGGGCCGGAACAGTGGGCTGAAACCCTTGTGCAACTCGAGTTGATGAAGCCCAGCCACTCCTGCAGCTGATAACGTTCGATCGTGTCAGGGCGTGGCGCGAGACCACTCGCGGGCTTGCGGTCGGCGATGTACTGGACGATCGCCGGGCCTTCGGTCAGGCGCAGGCCATTGTCGAGTTCGAGCACCGGCACGTAACCTTTGCGGTTGATTGCCGTGAAGTCGCTGCCGTCGGCCAGCTTGCGCTGGCGGATGTCGACGCGGACGAGTTCGAAGTCGAGTCCGGCCTCGCGCAGCGCGATGTGTGGCGACAGCGAGCAGGTTCCCGGGAGAAGTAGAGTTTCATTCCGATGCTCCTTTGCGGTGGGATGGGGTGCCGGCAATCGACCGCGGCGCAGCGCAGACTATAGTGCATCTCGGCACGACCGCAAGGGTCGCTGCAGCGTCGCGGCGAATGGCTTTGCACGAGCGGCATTTGCTGCCACGATAGTGGTCATGGACAATTCACCACCGCTTGTCGATACCCGCGCTGCCTGGCTGCTGGCCGGCGTCGAGTTCTTCTTCGCGCTGAGCTGGGTGGTCTACGTCATTTTCCTGCCCGACTTGCTGGCCCGCGGCGGGTGGATAAACGCTACCTGCCGTGGCTGCTGGCTGCCGACCAGTTGCTGTTCGCGCTCGCCGACTGGGCGGTCGGCGTCGCGGTGGACCGCGCGCGTGCGGCGCTGCGCCGGATCGGGCCGCTGCTGGTACTGCTTTCGGCGGTATCGGCAGTGGCGATGCTGCTGCTGCCCTGGCTGGCCGCGACGCCGATGCTGTTCCTGCCGATGACGGCTTTGTGGGTGGTCACTTCGGCTGCCCTGCGCGCGCCGCCTTACGTACTGCTGTCGCGCTACGCCGCGCGGGTGGCGATGCCACGGCTGGCCGGCATCCAGTTGCTTGGCCTGGCGGTTGCGGCGGCGCTGGCGCCGTATCTGGCGATCGTCCTCAAGGGCGTCGATCCGGCGCTGCCCTTCGCGCTCAGCGCCCTGGCAGTTGGCGTTTCGGCACTGGCGCTGGTCCGGGTCGAGCGCGCGCTGCCGGCGCCGCCGAAAGTTGCCGTTGGGGCGACGGCGGTCGCCAGCGACCGGGCGAGCAGCGCTGCCTGGGGTCAGCTGCTGCTGATCGCCCTGCTGCTCGCCTTCGGCCAGCAGTTGCATACGGCGATCAACTCGGCGCCGCAGTTCAGGCGTCTGGCCGACCCCGCGCTGCTGCCCTGGCTGTTGCCGGTCTTCTGGGTCGGCTTCAGCTTTGGCCTGTTGCTGGTCGATCGCCTGGTGCGCGGGCGCGGGCCGTTGCCGGTGCTGCAACTGGCGTCTGCAGCCGGCGCTCTCGCCTTGAGCAGCGCTGCGATTGCCCCAGTTGCCGGCTCGCTGCCGCTGCTGGTGGCCAGCCAGTTCGCCGCCGGGGGTTTCTGGGGTTTCATTCTTTGCGCGTCGATCGGCGTCGCCGCCGAGCGCGGATATCCGCTGCAGACGGGCCGCAATACGGGCGCGCTGATGGCGACGCTGGCGGTCGCGGCGATGTCGCGGCTGGGGCTGGCGGCCTCCGGCGGGGCGGCCCCCGGGTCGCTGCTCGAGTGGTTGCCGGTGGCAATGTGGGGTGGGGCGCTGGTCCTGCTGCTGCGCTTGCGGTCGGCATAGCGCTGCTGGTGGCGGGGTCAGCGCAGCGGCTGGCGAGGCCCCGCCCGTCGCTAGCGGCCGGCGCAGTTCGCCTCGATTTCCTGTTTCCGCCGCTGGACCTCGGCGGCGCGGGCCTTGTCGTCGAGATAAACGCGCTCGCCCCTGTCGTCGAGGCGAGCGACGGCGTTCGCGTTCTGAATGTCCTCGAGGCGTTTCCTGGCGATGAGGCAGTCGCGCTGCAGCCGCTTTGCCGCGGCCTCGTCTTGCTCCTGTTTGCGGACAGCCGCGTCACGGTCGATCTGGCGCTGGCGAAACTCCGCCTCCTTCTCCTGCCAGCTCTTGGCTGCCGGGCTCGCGGCATCGCTGCCGGCTGGCGACGCAGGCTGCGGCTGGCTCTGCACCTCCGGCGCCTTCTGTGGCTTCGGTGCCTGTTGCCCCGGCGGCGGCGAGCCCGAGAAGTGGGTGACCCCCTTCTCGTCGACCCACTTGTAGACCCCGGTGCCGGACGCCTCCGTGGCAACGGCGAGCAGGGCGAAGAGCAGGGCTTGCGGACGCATTCGTCACCTCTCTGGCGATTCTGAAAGCAAAAAAGGTTTGGCGCCACCGCCATCGGTGGCGCGACGAATTGCCGGCGCCGCTGGTGTTTTCCGGTCTGGGTCCCTGGCGGCAGCGCTCCCGCGGCAGACGGGAGGCACCGCGAATGCCTGGGCCTGTGCTGATGCCCGGAAAGCCCGACGATGTCAGAGACAGCATAGAGCCGCCACCCCCGCGGCGTCAATCACGCCACCTGCTCCGATCAGCTACTGTCGTTCTGGACGCGTCGGCGTAGCCTGATGATGTTCGGGACCGCCGGCGGCATGCTCTCCTTGATGGACTGTCGTTGACAGGCTACGAGCGACCAAAGATACGGCTTCGCCAGCTGATGAAATTCCTGTGCCTTGCGTTCACCCAAGGCACACTTGGGTTGAGGCTGAGGAGGTTGCAAGGCTGCGGTGGCTGTGCGACGCTCGGCCATCGGCCATGGTCCGACGCCACGGAGACTGATCGATGCCCCTTAGCGCCCACACTCGCGAACAACTCAAGACGCTGTACAACGCGTTTGCCGATCGTGTGCCCCAGTGATCCGTTCTATGTGGCGCAGGTCAACTGCCAGGGCGACAGCGATGCCATCGAGGAGATTGCCACCGAGATCGAATGGCAGGATGGCGGTGGCGGGTGCCTGTTCACCGGTCAGCGCGGTACCGGCAAGAGCACCGAGCTCAAGCGCCTCAAGAAGCGCCTCGAGGATGGCGGCACCGTGGTCTTCTACGCAGACCTGTCGGAGTTCCTGTTGCTCACCAAGGAGGTGGAGATCAGCGATTTCTTGGTCTCGGTGGCAGGCGCGATGTCGGAAAGGGTGCAGGCGGTCTACGGTGCGTCACCGGGGGGTCGCAGCTACTGGGACCGCTTCGGGGAGTTCATGCAGACCAAAGTCGATATCACGGAATTCGCGGCTAGATTGCCAGGCGTGGACATCAAGGTAGCCCTGAAGAGCGATCCGGATTTCAAGCGCCGCGTGCAGGAAGCAGCGCGCGGTCATGTGGCGCAACTGGCGCGAGAGGCGCACGACTTCCTTGCCGAGGCAGTGCTTTTCGTTCGAGAAAGAAAGTCTGATCCGGCGTGCAAGGTGGTCCTGCTGATCGATTCGGTCGAGCGGATTCGTGGCGTCGGCAGCGAGGCCATGGCCGTCTACGAGAGCGTCTGCAATCTCTTCTTCGGCCACGCCGAACTCTTGCGAGTGCCATTGCTGCACATCGTTTATACGATTCCACCTTACCTGTCGGTACTGGGCCCGGGCGCCGGCGCTCTGATGGGTGGTGCGGTGCCGCGCCGGCTGGTCAGCACGCACGTCTTCAAGGACCGCAGCCGCGATCCCGATATCGAGGGGCTGGCCGTGCTGCGCACCGTGGTCGACAGACGCTATTCCGACTGGTCACGGTTGTTTGACCAAAAGGCTCTCGACCAGTTGGCGATCAGCTCCGGCGGTGACCTGCGCGAATTCTTCCGCCTGATCCGGCTTTGTCTGCCGGCGGTGCGCGACGATTCGCAACTGCCGCTGTCACCCATTGCCGTGAAAGCAGCCGAGAATGCGGCGCGCAGCGAGATGCTGCCGATCCCGGGCGAGCACCTGGTCTGGTTGCAGCGCATCGCCAGGACCCACGACATCTGTCTCGAGAAAGATAGGCTCTATGCCGTTTCGTGTGGAAACGGACGAGAGGCGTGTGGTTTGAGGGGGAGGTGATGTCAAGGGCGGACGCAGTCCGGGCGTAGCCGGACCCTTTACATCGCCTCCCCCTCGCGTACGCTTCCTCTTTGCCGAGGGAGGCAGTCTGCCGGCCTCGGCATGGAGGACAATGGCGGCCTTTCCTCTTCCGACCGGTTCCTCATGATTGAAACGCTGTTCACCCAGGCCCTGGGCCTTGTTGCGCCTTGGCAGGTGGATCAAGTGACCTTTACACCGGAGGCTGGACGGATCGACTTCCAGGTGAAGTTCGGCGCGGCCAGTCATGCCTGTCCCGCCTGTGGAGCACCGGCGCAGCCGCTGCATGACCGCTTGGCGCGCTCCTGGCGCCATCTGGATTTCTTCGAGTACGAAGCCCGTCTGCATGCCGAGGTACCGCGAGTCGCCTGTGCCGGCTGCGGCAAGGTGACGCAAATCCTTGTGCCCTGGGCGCGCGAAGGCAGTCACTTCACGCTGTTGTTCGAGGCGTTGACGCTGATGCTGGCACCGACCATGTCGGTACTGGCGGCGGGCCGGGTGCTGCGCGTTCGCAGTCCCAGACTGTGGCGCGTCATCGAGCATCATGTGGCGCAGGCGCGCGCCAAGGAGAGTCATGCCGAGGTTCGTGCCGTCGGTGTCGATGAGACCGCCAGTAAGCGCGGCCAGACGTACATTGCTGTTTTCCATGATCTTGATGCGCCACGTCTGCTGTTTGCCACGCCCGGTCGAGATAAGGCCACGCTGGGGAAGTTCGCCAGCGATCTCGCCGAGCATGGCGGCCAACCGAGCGCGATTACCGATTTGAGCATGGACATGAGCGGTGCTTTTCAGGCGGGCGCCGCCGAGCACTTTGCCGAGGCCAAGGTCTGCTTCGACCGCTTTCACGTGGTCGCTCTGAGCAGCAAGGCGCTGGACGAGGTGCGCCGGGCCGAGGTCAAAAGTGAACCCGAACTCAAGGGCACCCGCTGGAGCCTGCAAAGAAAAACCCGCCGACCGGACCGTCAAGCAAACCCAGACCATGCACTGGTTGCAGCGCTCGAATCTCAAGACCGCACGCGCTTGGCGCATCAAGGAAGCGTTGCGCGCGATCTATGCCAAGGCCACGACGCCTGATGAGGCCAAGCCCCTCTTCAAACGCTGGCTGAGTTGGGCCAGTCGCTGCCGACTCGAACCCTTCAAGCGCCTCGGCAGGACCATCACCAAGCATCTTCCGGGCGTACTCAATGGCTTCCAGGCCGGCAAACACAATGCCCGCGTCGAGGCCATGAATCGGGCGCTTCAGGAGGCGAGAGCCCGCGCTCGCGGCTATCGCCGCGTCGAAAACTTCATCGCCATGGCCTACCTCGTCGCTGGAAAACTTACCCATTTGCCCGCCCCTCCCTTCGCCCGTTTCCTCCCCATTCCACACGGAACGGACTAAACCCGAAAGATAGCGAGTTGCCGACGCTGGCCCACTTCCTCGACAACTGGCTGGTGCTGCACTACCGCAACGGCAGTGACTGGTACGATGTGCATCCGCTGTTGCGCGAGCTGGTCGACGGCCATGTCGCCCGCACTGGCGCTTGACGCGCCGACCGAACGCGTTGCCGTCAATCTGCTGCGTCACCTCGAGTGGCAGTACGATGGCTTCTCGCTGGTCTTCCTTTTCGCCGACGTCGGTCCCTCGCTGCAGCTCGCTGACTCGCTGGATCAGCGGCTGGCGATGCAGGGCCGAGCGCTGCATCGCCACGAAGCGAAGGACAGCTTCGTGCGTGACCCGGAGGCGGCCGTCGACGCGCTGGTCGACCGCTTTGCCGATCTCTCCGCGCAGCCGGGCGGTGTGTGGTATGCGATTCAGCGCCATCCCGGCGACGTGCAGTGGAACCGCGCCCGCACGCTGTTCCTCGCGCGCCTCAACGAACGCCGCTTCCTGCTCGAGCGCCACCTGAAGCGGCCGCTGGTGCTGGTCCTGCCGGCGCATTTTCGTGCCGAGACGCGTGCCATGGCCCCTGACATCTGGCACAAGCGGGACCTCAGCGAGGAGTTGCGCTGGCTGCCCGACACTGGGCCGGCGTCTGTGCAGGTTTCAATGGCGCCGTTGGCGACGCTGGCGGTAGGGGACGGTTCCCTGCCGGCATTTATCGAATGGCAGCGGATGGCGTCAGCATCAGCTGCCGAGCAGGCGTTCCTGCCGACTGCCTGGAAGGCCAGCGATGAACTGCTTGTCGCTGGCCGGCCCGGCGACGCCGAGCACGTTGCCCGCAGCGCACTCTCTCTGGCCAGGCGTCGTGCCATGGCGAAACCCGGTGGGTCGAGCGAGCGCGACCTGTCGGTGTCGCTCAACAACCTGGGCCGCGTGGCGCAGGCGCAGGACGACTGGACGCAGGCCGAGGCGGTGTTCCGCGAAAGCCTGGCGCTCAGACGCCAGGTGGTCGAGCGGCTGGGCGGCACGCCGGAGTCGCTGGATGATCTGGCCGTGTTGCTGGTGAACGTCAGCGCAACTCCTCCCGGCGATTCTGCGGCGCGCGCTGAGGCGGTCGATATCTACCGCCGGCTTTGCACACGCTTTCCCGACACTGTGCGCTATGCGCAGCGCTTGCAAGCGCTGTCGAGCGAGGATGGTACGCCCCAGGGAAGCGCGACGATGCCTACGAGTTGACGGCGGAAATGGGGGGCGAGCGGGAGCAGGAAGGCGCTGCCGCCGAGCAATCCGAGGCGACGGGCGCTTTCACGTTCGACAAGGGCCTTCAGCGCTTCCCTGACCAAGGCGAACTCTTCGCAAATGGCGGGCAGCACCCGCGCTTTGGCGATCAACACGTCATCGAGAGCGAGGGTTGTGCGCATGCGACTACGCCCTGGGTCGCTGCTGCCCATCTTGGGGTCGCATGATATCGGGCCACGTGCAGCGACTTCGTCCGCGTGCCGGCGGCTCCGTGATCGCCGGCCCGCTGGCTGTTGCCGTGGCATAATCCGCTGCACACCATGGTTTCGACCGGGGGGATCGCAGGGTGAGACCGACAGCGTGTCAATGCAGGCTTCCCGCATCTTCATCAGCTACCGCCGCGAGGACAGCGAACTCGCGGCGAGCCGGCTGGCAGAGGACCTGCGCCGGCACTTCGCCTCCGAGCAGGTGTTCCAGGACTTTGCCAGCATCGATCCCGGCGCCGATTTTGTCGACGCCGTGCAGCGCGGGCTCGATACCTGTGCAGCGGTCCTGGTGGTGATCGGGTCGAAGTGGCTCAACGTCGTCGACAGGAAGGGGCGACGACGCCTCGATGTTGCCGGCGACTGGGTCCGGCACGAGGTTGGCCGAGAGCCTGCGCCGCCCGGCCGTGTGTGTCTTCCCCGTGCTGTTGGACCATGCGGAGATGCCCGGCCTGGACGATCTGCCCCGAGGACCTGCAGGCCTTGACGCGGCGGCAGGCGTCTCCGCTGACTGTCCGGCACTGGGCCAAGGACGTCGCGGAACTGGTCGAACATCTCCGGCGGGTGCCCGGCCTCGACACTCGCTGCGCAGTCGGACCGCCGTTGGTCGCGACGCGCGAGCCAGAGCCTGGCGCGCAGGCAGCTGCCGCTTCCGACGCGGCTGGGCGAAACCCGCCGGTTGCCGTCCAGGAACGGGCAGCTGCGGTAGCCTCGTCACTCCCGGCTGGTGTGGCTCAAGGCGAGCAGCGCGCTGAAGCGGGCCCTCAGGAGGAGGAACGACGGGACTAGCCGCGGCAGCGTGTCACCGGAGCAGCCGAGCCGGGAACGGGCGGGGGAGCAGCGACGTGGTGGAAGCCGGTCGCGGCGATCGGCGCGGCGGTAGCCATTGCGCTCGCTTTTTCGCCCGGCATGCGGGGCAGGAGAGCCAACCCGGGCCTGCCCCGGTACCGGCCAAGGCGCCGGTTGGAGGCGAAAAACCGCTGGCGGGATCGCCGACGACCGTGACCGCAGGCCAGGTCTTTCGGGACTGCGACGAGTGCCCGGAGATGGTGGTCATTCCTGCGGGCAGCCTGTTGATGGGCTCGCCAGCGGCCGAGAAAGGCCGCCGCGACTGGGAAGGACCGCAGCACAAGGTGACGCTGCCGCAAGCGTTCGCCGTCGGCAGGTATGAAGTCACCTTCGACGAGTGGGATGCCTGTGTGGCGGCGGGCGGATACCGGCACACGCCGGGCGACCACAACCGGGGACGCGGCCGGCGGCTGGTGATCAACGTGAGCTGGAACGACGCGCAGGCGTCCATCTCCTGGCTGGCGACGAAGACTGGCAAGGGCTACCGGCTGCTCTCGGAGGCCGAGTGGGAGTACGCTGCGCGTGCCGGGACGACGACGGCCTATCCCTGGGGCGACGTGCCGGGCAGCAGGCGCGCCAACTTGGCTGGTTCCGGCAGCCAGTGGAGCGGGTCGCAGACTGCGCCGGTCGGCAGTTTCCCGCCCAACGGCTTCGGTCTGCATGACATGATCGGCAACGTTTGGGAATGGACGCAGGATTGCCGGAACGATAGCCATCAAGGTGGCCCGGCCGACGGGCTGGCCCGCGAAGGCGGCGACTGTGGTCGGCGGGTGGTGCGCGGCGGCTCCTGGGGCAGCCGACCGGAGCTCGCGCGGGCGGCCTACCGCTACTCGGGTGGGCCCGGGGTCCCGAACAGGGTCCGGGGTTTCTGCCTCGCCAGGACGCTCTGACCTCCTGAATCTTTGGTTCTTTACCTCTTGCGGCGACCGTGCGGCGAGACGGTTCGGGTCAATCGTCGACGGCCCGCTCTGGTCAGTGCTCCTTGCCGTCCACCCGTGCCTGCAGCAGGTAGGGGATGTAGCGCCAGCCAAGAATCGCGAAACAGGCGAACCAGCACGCCGCAGCGAGGCTGATCCAGCGCAGGTAGCCGGCCGGATCGAGCTGCGGCAGGACGATGCGGAAGACGAAGCCGGCGATCATGATCCACAGCACGCTCTTGTCGAGGCGGTCGAAGACGACCTTGCGGCCGGTGTGGCCGTTGGCGATACGGATCAGCATCGCCGGGATGATCAGCCCCATGGCGCCGAAGGTGAACACGTGCATCGACAGCGAACCGATCCAGGCCGGCTGCCCCGCCTGCTCGACGAGCTGCAGCAGCAACTGCGCGACGATCGCCAGGTAGCCAAGGTACATGATGCCGATGTCGAGCCGGCGCAGCGCCAGGTGCGGCTGCCAGAAAGCGAAGCGGACGCCGAGCAGCAGCGCCAGCAGCAGCGCGACCCAGGACGACATCTCCGGCGGCAGCAGGCTGGCGGCGACGAGCAGCAGGGCGAGCAGCTTGATCGCCGTGTCGAGCACGCGGTTGCGCAGGATGTCGGCTTGCAGGGCGTTCTTCATGAACTGGGTGAGCGTCCGTTCGAGCATCACCAGGAAGGCGACGCGGAACAGCGCCAGGGTCATCGCGGCGCCGGTCTGGAAATGGTCGGCACTGAGCAGCAGGTTTTTTGCGACCAGGAACAGCGGCAGAATGATCAGGAAGAAGTAGTTGTCGCGGAACGAGTCGTCGCGATGGTGGCGGATCAGCGTCCACAGCAGCATGGCGACGATGGCGGCGAGGAACAGGTTGCTGGCCAGGCGGAAGAGAAATGGCGGCAATTCGCCGGCAAACCACATGCCGGCGCGTTCGAGCAGCCAGGCGGCGACGAGGACGATCAACGCCGCGCCGTGGTAGCCGCGAACCTTCACCCAGTTTTTCGTCGAGGTGAGCAGGAAGCCGCCGAGGACGGCCCAGCCGAAGCCGAAGAACATCTCGTGCGCGTGCCACTGGCTGGGTGAGAAGGGTGCCGGTGGCGGCGTCAACGAGCCCGAGAAGATCAGCGCCCAGAGCACCGGCAGGCTGAGTCCCGACAGGCAGGCAAGGGCAAACAAAGGTCGAAAGCCGACCAGCCACAGCGGGTGGGTTGCAAAGCGCATGCCGGCGGCGTCCTCGGTGGCAAGGGGCGGGTGAGGAGGGGAGGATGGGAGGCGGACAGTATAGCCGTGCGGCGATGGCCTGTCGTCAGGCAAGCCGTTCGTGCGTTCGTGCGCTCGTGATGAGCTAGAACGGTGCGGGCGAACTGAAACACATCGCTCGTCCGCTGACCGGATGGACGAAGGCCAGGTGATCGGCGTGCAGCAGCAGGCGCTCGGCCTTGCCCGCCAGCGCAGCGCTGCCGTAGAGCGGATCGCCGACGATCGGGTGGCCCAGCGCCTGCAGATGCACGCGCAACTGGTGCGTCCGGCCGGTTTCGGCCCACAGCGCCAGGCGCGAGGTGTCGCCGGCGGGGTCATGGCTCAATACCTGGTAGCGGGTCAGCGAGGGCTTGCCGGCCAGCCGGTCGACCTTCTGGCGAGGCCGGTTGGGCCAGTCAGCAGCAAGCGGCAGGTCGATTTCGCCGCTGGTCGATGGCGGCCGTCCAGCAACCACCGCCAGATAGCGCTTCTCGACCTGTCGCGTGGCGAAGGCGATGTTCAGCCGTCGCTGCATTTCCCTGCCTCTTGCCAGCAGCAGCAGGCCGGAGGTATGCATGTCCAGACGATGGACGATCAGCGCTTCGGGATATCCGGCCTGGATACGCCGGACAAGGCAGTCCTGCTTCTCGTCGCCGCGACCGGGTACCGAGAGCAGGCCGGCTGGCTTGTTCACCAGGAGCACGGCGGCGTCGAGGTAGACGATGTCGAGCCCGTGGTCGGGCGGGGCGGCATAGGCGAGGGCGGGAAGGCGTGAAGTGCTGCTTGGGCTCATGTGGCGGGGAGTCGGATTGGTCCGCGAATTGTCGCGCCTTTTGCCCGCCGGCGCAGCACTCGGCAATTCAATTACACTGCGCTTTCATGCCGCGCCACGGGCGCGGCGGGGGACCACTGTTCACAGGAGAAGCGCTTGAATATGGCCATTCCACAATTGACGACGATCGCCATCGAGTTGAGCGAGGGTATCGCCGAAATCCGGCTGAATCGTCCTGAACGTTCGAACGCCATGAACGAACCGATGTGGCAGGAACTGCGCACAGCCTTCAGCTGGGCCGATGCGACGGCCGAGGTGCGCGTCGCCATGCTGAGCGGCGCCGGGCGAAATTTCTGCGCCGGGATCGATCTCGTGATGCTGGCCGGTGTCGGCCAGGCGGTCGCGCACGCCGACCCGGCGCGCAGCCGCGAGGCGCTGCGCCGGCTGATCCTCGACCTGCAGGATTGCCTGGCGAGCGTCGAGCGTTGCCGCAAGCCGGTGCTGGCGGCGATTCAGGGCGCCTGCATTGGCGGCGCGATCGACCTGGTGACCTGCTGCGACATGCGTTACGTGGCCGCCGACGCGCAGTTCTCGGTACGCGAAATCGACGTCGGAATGACCGCCGATGTCGGTACCTTGCAGCGCCTGCCGCGGCTGGTGCCCGATGGCATCGCGCGCGAGCTGGCCTATACCGGGCGCGGCGTTGATGCGCTGGAGGCAAAGCAGATCGGACTTGCCAACCAGGTCTTCGATACGCCCGAGGCGCTGCTCGCCGGTGTGCGCGCGATCGCGCAGAGCATCGCGGCCAAGTCGCCGCTGGCGATTCGCGGCACCAAGGAAATGCTCAACTACGGGCGCGACCACTCGGTCGCCGACGGCCTCAACTACATCGCGACCTGGAACGCGGCGATGCTGATGTCGGCCGATCTCGAGGAGTCGATGGCCGCGATGCGCGAACGGCGTCCGCCCCGCTTCCTCGACTGAGAAGGGTGCAGACGGGCGCCGGCTCGGGCAATGAACACCTTCGTCCATCACGTCGAACTGGCGGCGCCGCTGTTCGTCCTGGTCCTGGCCGGCTATCTGCTGATGCGCATCAGCGGCTGGCCGAAAGCGATGTCCGAGAACCTGTCGCGCTTCGTTTTCTCGGTCGCGCTGCCGGCGATGCTCTTTCGCTTGATGAGTGATCTTTCGCAGTTGCCGCCGGTAGACGCACGCCTGCTGCTGGCCTTCTTTGGTGGCTGCCTGATCGTTTTCGTCATTGGCCGCCTGGTCGCCTGGCGGCTGTTCGCGCTTGATGGCGTCGGCCAGTCGGTTTTTGCGCTGGGCGGGGTATTCTCGAACAACGTGCTGCTCGGCCTGCCGCTGGCCAAGGTCGCCCTCGGCGACGCGGCGCTGCCTTCGGTGGCGCTGGTGCTGGTGTTCAACGCGCTGATTCTGTGGACGCTGCTGACAGTGTCGATCGAGTGGGCGCGGCACGGCAGCTTTTCGCTGCGCGGTTTTGCCAAGACGGCGCGCGGCGTGCTGACGAATCCGATCGTGGCCGGCATTCTGGCGGGCACACTGTTCGGCCTCACCGGGTTGCCGCTGCCGGCTTTCGTGGCCTTGCCGCTGGCGATGGTCGGCCAGGCAGCGGCGCCGATGGCGCTGCTCACGCTGGGCATGGGACTCGCCGAATACGGCATTCGTGCCGGCTGGCGGATCAGCCTGGCGATCAGTAGTCTGAAGCTGGTCGTGCAGCCGCTGGTGGTCTGGCTGCTGGCGCGTCTGATCGGTCTGCCGGCGATGGAGACGCAGGTGGTGGTCCTGCTCGCCTCGCTGGCCGTCGGCGCCAATGTGTATCTGATGTCGCGTCAGTTCAACACGCTCGAAGGGCCGGTGGCGAGCAGCCTGGTCCTGTCGACGGCGCTGGCGGCACTGACCACGCCTTTGGCCCTGACGCTGACCGGCCGCTGATTTGCCGGCGGCGTCTCAGTCGCCGCGGCGGCCACCGGTGGCGCGCAGGAACTCGTTGCGCAACTGCGCCGAGCGCTCGAATTCACCGCTGAAGGACTGGGTGATCACACGTTCGTCGCCGCGCCGGTCTTCACCGAGCAGCAGACACAACTGCTCGGCCTCGATGACGCAGGCGGCACCGCGTGCCTTGCCGTGCACCATCAGTGCGTCGGCGATGTCGCGCGTCATCCATTCCTGATAGGTGAAGCGATGGCCGATTGCATCGACCAGGCGTGCGATGCGGCCAAAGCCGTGCAGGCGGCCGCCGGGCAGATAGGCGACGTGGGCCAGGCCGCGGAAGGGAACCAGGTGGTGCGGGCAGACGCCGTGCACGGCGATGCCGCGGACGACCACCAGGTCGCTGCGCTGATCGGCAAAGCCGTCGCCCAGCGCCGCCGCCGGGTCGAGGTCGTAGCCACCGAGCAGGCGGCGCTGCCAGAGCTCCCGCACGCGCTGCGGTGTGCGCGCCATGTGCGCGTCGTCCGGGGCAATCCCACAGGCGCTCAGCAGGTCGCCGACCGCGCGCTCGAAGGCGGCTCCGTCGAAACCGTTGTGGCGCGGGATGCCGATGTCGAAGGCGGGGTCGGTCGGTTGGTCGTGGCTGCTGCAGTCGGACATGGCGTGCTTCGATTCTCAGCGGTCGGGCCGGTCATCATACACGCCGCGGCGGCGCGCGGCAGCCGGCTGGTGGCTGCTGGTGGCGGATTCGCCACGCTGTCGCCGCTGGACGCGATTTCGCTTGATGCAGCCAGCCATGCAGGCATGTGATGAGCGATAATGGCCCGCTTGAAAGATTTTCATGATCATCTGTCAGGCGGGCTGAGGACGCTGGTCTGGATTGGGAAGGACGTTGATGAAGCGCGTTGATGATTTCCGTCTGCGGTTTGGCAAAAAGGAACTGGTGCCGATTGTGATCGGCGGCATGGGGGTCGACATTTCGACCGCTGAACTGGCCCTCGAAGCGGCTCGACTCGGTGGCATCGGACACATCTCTGATGCCATGGTGAATACCGTGGCGGATCGCCGGTTCAATGCCAAGTTCGTCAAGGACAAGCTCAGACAGTACAAGTTCAACGTTGCCAGTTCCGACAAGTCGATGGTTCGCTTTGACCTCGGGCAACTGGCCGAGGCGACGCACATGCACATTGGCCGGACCATGGAGGCGAAGCGTGGTGAGGGTCTGATCTTCGTCAACTGCATGGAGAAGCTCACCATGAATTCGCCGCGCGAAACGCTGCGCGTGCGCATGGCGGCTGCGCTCGACGCCGGGGTCGACGGCATCACGCTGGCTGCCGGCCTGCATCTTGGCTCCTTCGCCCTGATCGAGGATCATCCGCGCTTTCGTGATGCCAAGCTGGGGATCATCGTTTCGTCCTTGCGCGCCTTGCAGTTGTTTCTGCGCAAGACCGCCCGCTGCAACCGGTTGCCCGACTACGTGGTGGTCGAAGGGCCGCTGGCCGGTGGCCACCTGGGTTTCGGCATGGACTGGGCGCAATACGACCTGGCGACCATCTTTGCCGAGATTCATCGCTACCTGCAGGCCGAGCAGCTGAACATCCCGCTGATTCCCGCCGGCGGGATCTTCACCGGCAGCGACGCCGCCTCCTTTCTCGATCAGGGCGCGGCCGCCGTGCAGGTGGCGACGCGTTTCACCGTGTCGAGGGAGTGTGGCCTGCCGGAAGATGTCAAACAGCGTTACTTCGAAGCCAGCGAAGAGCAGATCGAGGTCAACCAGATTTCCCCCACCGGTTACCCGATGCGCATGCTGAGCAACAGCCCGGCGATTGGCGACGGGATTCGGCCCAATTGCGAGGCGTATGGCTATCTGCTCGACAGCAGCGGCAACTGCTCCTACATCAGCGCCTACAACTGCGAGGTGGCAGCGAATCCCGGCGTGAAGAGGATATCGGTCAAGGACAAGACCTGTCTTTGCACGCAGATGCGCAACTTTGATTGCTGGACCTGCGGTCACTACGCCTATCGCCTGAAGGATACTTCGACCCGCTTGCCGGACGGCACCTACCGTTTGCTGAGTGCTGAGCATATCTTCCACGACTACCAGTTCAGTACCGACGGGAAGGTCCAGGTGCCGGAATAGTGAGCTTGCCGCGGGCTTGGACGGTCACTCCTGCCGCCTGCGCCAAGGGGCATTGACCGATGCTCAGCTATCGCCACGCTTTCCACGCCGGTAACCACGCCGATGTCCTCAAACACTTGGTACTGGTGCAGCTTACCCGCTACCTCGGCCAGAAGGACAAGGCTTTCTGGTACGTCGATACCCACGCCGGGGCAGGGTTGTATGCGCTTGATTCGGCTCAGACGGCCAAGCTTTCGGAGTACAGGGAGGGCGTCGGCAGGCTGTGGGGACGCAAGGATCTGCCAGCGGCAGTGAGCGATTACCTGAATGCGGTGCGCGCGCTCAACCCTGATGGCAGCCTGAAGAAATATCCCGGTTCGCCTTCCCTCGCGCTATCGACGATGCGTGCGCAGGACCGTTTGTGGTTGTTCGAGTTGCACAGCCGGGAGGTGCTTCGTCTGCGGGAGAATTTCCAGGCCTTCGGCAAACGGGTGATGGTTGAGGAGGCCGACGGATTTGCCGCGCTCAAGGCGCTGTTGCCGCCGCCACCGAGGCGGGCTCTGGTGCTGGTCGACCCGCCGTATGAAGAGCGGCGAGACTACGAGCACGTTGTCCATTCGCTCAAGGATTGCCTGTCGCGCTTTCCGGGCGGCACCTACCTGTTGTGGTATCCCCAGTTGACCCGCCTTGAAGCACACGACTTGCCGCCGCGACTGAAGCGCCTGCCGGCGAGCCGCTGGCTGCACGTCACCCTGCGCGTCCGGACGCCGGCGGCCGATGGCTTCGGGATGCACGGCAGCGGGTTGTTCGTGGTCAACCCGCCATGGACGCTGCAGGCGACATTGCAGGAAGTGATGCCCTATCTGGTCGAGGTGCTGGGGCTGGATGCGGGCGCCGGGTTCACGCTCGACAGCCAGGAGGCGTAAGGCCCGGCGGGCGGCAAATCAGGGTTGTGGCGGGTCTTCCGCCACCGGTCCGTGTGAGTACTTCCGGCTTGATCCATAGCTCCGTTCGACCGGATACTTGGCAGCGTTCTTGCTCAGTTTGGCGCGTGCGGCCTGTTCAAGGTCAATGCCGGCGTGTTCGGCGATCAGCAGCAGGTAGATCAGGACGTCGGCACACTCGTCGCGCAAGGCTTCCTGCGCTGCGCTGCTGGTCGACATCGCGGCCATCTCGGCGTCGCTCTTCCACTGTGTCAGCTCGAGCAGCTCGCTCGCTTCGAGGTTCAGCGAAACGATCAGGTTGCGCAGGCTGTGGAATTGCGCCCAGTTTCGTTGATCACGAAATGCGAGCACTTCCGTGGTCAGCGCTGGCAGGCTCATGGCTTCAGGCGAAGAAGCGTTGCCGGGTTGCTTCTTGCAGGTGCGTGCCAGTTGCCTGCGCTCGTGCGGGCAGTTCCCAGTCGTAACGGTAGGACGCACGGTCGTGCGAAGAGGAGCGGCGTGGGATGGTGCATGGGATTGCCAAAAGGGGTGGTTTGCGCAAGCCGGCATTCTAGCGCGACGCGACGATGGCTGGCCGGCGAAAAAAAGCCGCGGACCTGCCGCGGCTTCGGTGTTGCCGGGCCGGGGCGGCCTACAGCATGTGCTGGACGGCGTCACGCTCTTCAGTCAGTTCCTTGAGCGTCTTGTTCAGCTTGTCGCGCGAGTAGTCGTCGATCTCGAGTCCCTGGATGATCTTGAACGAGCCGCCCTTGCATTCGCACGGGAAGCCGAAGACGATGCCAGCCGGGATGCCATAGGAACCGTCAGAGGGTACGCCCATGGTCACCCATTCGTCGGAACCGAGGACCCAGTCGCGCATGTGGTCCATTGCGGCGTTGGCAGCCGAGGCGGCGGACGAGAGGCCGCGGGCGTCGATGATCGCCGCGCCGCGCTTGCCAACCATCGGCAGAAAGACGTCGTTGTTCCATACCGGATCATTGATCAGTGCCTTGACGTTGTCGCCATCGGAGGTGCAGTTGCGGTAATCGGCGTACATCGTCGGCGAATGGTTGCCCCAGACGACGAGCTGCTTGAAGCTGGCGACCGGCCGGCCGGTCTTCGCGGCGAGTTGCGAGAGGGCGCGGTTGTGGTCGAGGCGCAACATGCCATGGTAGTTGGCGGGGTTGGTCCGGCCAACCTTGCGGGCGGCGGCGCCGGCGATCAGGGCGTTGGTATTGCAGGGGTTGCCGACAACCAGGACACGAACGTTCTGGCTCGCGTTTTCGGCAATTGCTTTCCCCTGGACGGTGAAAATGGCGCCGTTGGCGGTCAGCAGGTCGGCCCTTTCCATGCCGGGGCCGCGCGGACGTGCGCCGACCAGCAGGCAGACGTCGGCGTCCTTGAAAGCGACATTGGGATCGTCGGTGGCGAACATGCCGGCGAGCAGCGGGAAGGCGCAGTCTTCAAGTTCCATCATCACGCCCTGGCAGGCCTTCTGAGCTTGCGGCAGGTCGAGCAGTTGGAGGATGACCGGTTGATCCTTGCCGAGCATTTCGCCGGAGGCAATCCGGAAAAGCAGGCTGTAACCAATTTGACCGGCGGCGCCGGTGACCGCGACGCGCATGGGGGCTTTGGACATGATGCGGCTCCTGTCGTGAGAAATTAGCAAGAAGTGAGTAGCAAGAAGTGAGCAGAAATCGATTGGCGTCGCCCCGGGGCAACCATGGTTGCAGGGGCAGCAAATCGCGCGAATGATAAGACCCAAGGCCGTCAAGTGTCAAATCTATCTTATGTCTTATATATGATATTAATAATAAGAACGGGATGGACGCGAGACTGAAATTATGCTGAAATTACGTCCCATGAGCAGGTCTTCGTCATTGCATTCCCCGACCTTCAGTCCGCTGTATCGGCAGATCAAGGAATTGATCCTGCGCCATCTGGAGTCAGGTGAGTGGGGCCCGGGCGACCCCATTCCGAGCGAGTCCGAGCTCGCGGCGCGCTTCGGCGTCAGTCAGGGGACGGTACGCAAGGCGATTGACGAAATGGCGGCCGAGAATCTCCTCGTGCGCCAGCAGGGGAAAGGCACTTTCGTTGCCACCCACAAGGATCCCGGATCCTATTTCCGCTTTCTCCGTCTGGTTCCCAATCAGGGCGATCTGCAGGTCTCCCAGAGCGTTCCGCTCGAATGCTGGCGGGCCAAGGCGGGTGCAGATGTCGCTCGCACCCTGGCGCTCGAAACCGGCGCGCCGATCACCATTCTTCGCCGCCTGTTGAAGTTGGGCGACGAGCCGGTTGTCTTCGACGAAATCTACCTGCCGAGTGAGCTCTTCCCGGATCTGTCGCTGGAGGTCCTCAGGTCAGGAGAGTCGCTATACAGCCTGTTTGAGACGCGTTATGGCGTTCGCATGATTCGTGCCGACGAGCGGCTGCGCGCCGTCGCGGCTGACCGGGTCAGCGCGGAATTTCTGAAGGTGGCCGAAGGAAGTCCGCTACTGCTGGTCGAGAGGGTCACTTTTACCTATGGTCACAAACCCGTCGAATGGCGGCGGGGTTTCTATTCAACACGCAACTATCATTACCACAATGAACTGGGGTGAGAGCTCCTGAGAGTCAGGGTGGGTAATTGGGGCACGTCTGGATGGTTTATAATCCAGCGTGGTATCGCAGGGGTCGATTGGGGTCCATTCGACCTCATCACACATCAGGGATGACGTTCATGGCAGAGATGGCAATCAAGAAGAGGCGTCCAAAGAATCTGGACTTGCCTACCATCAGGCTACCCCTTCCGGGTATCCTTTCTATCCTTCACCGGATCAGCGGAGCAGGGATGTTCCTGCTGCTGCCGTTCCTGTTGTGGCTGTTCCAGAGCAGCCTTGCCTCTCCGGAAACCTTCGCCAGCGCCAGGGAGGTGGTTGGCCATCCCCTGGCCAAGATCATCGTGCTCGGTTTGATCTGGTTCTACATGCACCACTTCTGTGCCGGCATCCGCTATCTCCTGCTCGATCTGCACAAGGGCGTGGAACTCGAGGCCGCTCGCCTGTCGAGCAAGGTCGTTTTTGCGGTCAGCATTGCGCTGACCCTGATCATCGGAGCGAAAGTGCTATGGTAAATCGCATCCTCGTCGGGGCCCATTACGGCCTCAAGGACTGGGTGATCCAGCGTGCGACAGCCATCATCATGGCGGTTTACACGGTCATTTTCCTGGTCGTCGTCGGCGCCGTCGGACCCGACTCGTTCGAGGCCTGGCGCGGCATTTTTGCCAACGGCTTCATGAAGTTCGCCAGCTTCCTGTTCCTCGTCAGCGTCTTCTACCACGCCTGGATTGGTGTCCGGGATATCTGGATGGATTACGTCAAGCCCGATGGCTTGCGTCTGCTGATGATGATTGCAACGGTTGCGGTGCTCGTCGGCTACGCCGGCTGGGCGGTTCAGATCCTCTGGAGAATGTAAGTGAGCAAGCTAAGCATTCCAGTACGTAAATTCGATGCCGTGATCGTCGGCGCTGGTGGTTCGGGTCTGCGCGCAGCGATCCAGCTTTCCGAAGCCGGCCTGAAAACGGCCGTCCTGTCGAAGGTCTTTCCGACCCGTTCGCACACGGTGGCCGCCCAGGGAGGGGTTTCCGCCTCACTCGGCAATTCCGAGGAAGATCACTGGCACTGGCACATGTACGACACGGTCAAGGGCTCCGACTGGCTCGGCGACCAGGACGCAATCGAATACATGTGCCGCAAGGCGCCCGAGGTGGTCGTCGAACTCGAGCATTTCGGCATGCCCTTTGACCGCACTGACGAAGGAAAGATCTACCAGCGTCCCTTTGGCGGGCACATGTCGAACTTCGGCGAAAAGCCGGTCCGTCGTGCCTGCGCGGCAGCCGACCGCACCGGCCATGCCATGCTGCACGCGCTCTATCAGCGCAACGTGCGCGCCAATACACAGTTCTTCGTCGAATGGATGGCGCTCGATCTGATTCGCGACGAGTCGGGCCAGGTGCTCGGCGTGATCGCCCTGGAAATGGAAACCGGCGAGGTCGTCGCGTTCCATGCCAAGGCCACTGTTTTTGCGACCGGTGGCGCCGGCCGGATCTTTTATTCGTCGACCAATGCCTTCATCAATACCGGTGACGGTCTGGGCATGGCGGCGCGCGCCGGCATTGCCCTTGAGGACATGGAGTTCTGGCAGTTCCACCCGACCGGTGTCGCCGGTGCGGGCGTGCTGATTACCGAGGGTGTGCGCGGCGAGGGCGGCATCCTGCGCAATTCGACCAACGAGCGCTTCATGGAGCGTTATGCGCCGAACGCCAAGGACCTCGCCTCGCGCGATGTCGTGTCCCGGGCGATGGTCACCGAAATCAACGAGGGCCGTGGTTGTGGGCCGAACAAGGATTTCGTCCTGCTCGACATCACTCACCTCGACCCGGCGACGATCATGAAACGCCTGCCGGGAATTCGCGAGATCTCGATCCAGTTCGCGGGGATCGACCCGATCAAGGCGCCGATCCCGGTGGTACCAACCTGTCACTACCAGATGGGCGGGGTGCCGACCAATTACAAGGGACAGGTCGTCGCTGACGACGGGACGCCGGTGCGGGGCTTCTACGCCGCCGGTGAAGTCGCCTGCGCTTCGGTGCACGGTGCCAACCGGCTGGGAACCAATTCGCTGCTTGACCTGCTGGTGTTCGGCAAGGCCTCGGGTGATACGGTCATCGAAGATGTCCGGTCGGGTGAACTGGGCCTCAAGGATCTGCCGGCAAACTTCGCCGATTTCACGATGACGCGTCTGAACCGACTGAATACGCAGACCGGCGGCGCCAACGTCAACGAAACGCGCCTCGAGCTGCAGCGCACGATGCAGAAGCACTGCGGGGTTTTCCGCTTCAAGGACATGCTGGTCGAAGGGGTCGCGAAGATTCTCGATATCGAGAAAGCGGTCGCCAGGACCGAGATCAAGGACAAGTCGCAGGTATGGAACACGGCGCGCGTCGAGGCGCTGGAACTTGACAACCTGATCGAAGTCGCCAAGGCGACGATGGTTTCTGCGGAGGCACGCAAGGAGTCGCGTGGTGCCCACGTCCGTGATGATGCGCCGGATACCGCGGCCAACCCCAACGGGCGCGACGATATCGGCTGGCACAAGCACACCTTGTGGCACCGCGACAGTAATCACCTGAGCTACAAGCCGGTGATCATGAAGCCGCTGTCCGTCGAATCCATCG
>JADJMH010000031.1 GCA_016709675.1 Candidatus Accumulibacter proximus | reverse complement strand
TCACCTTCCAGGTGCGAACGGCGCTCAAGAACCCCAATCTGACGATCGAGCAATTGGGGCGGCTGGTCAGCGCCGAGCCATTGATGAGCAGCAAGATCATCCGTCTGGCCAACTCGGTGGCGATGAACTCCTCCGGACGAACCATCGTCGACGTCAGTAGCGCGATTGCTCGGGTCGGAATGGACGCCGTGCGCACCGTTTCCTTTGCCGTCGCCATGGAGCAACTGCTCAATTCCAAGAAAATGGCGCCCTTCCAAGCCTTGTCGCGGCGACTATGGGAGCACACGGTGTACGTCGCCGCCCTTTCGCGTGTCCTGGCTCGCCGGGTTAGCCGGGTCAACCCGGACGAAGCCATGTTCGCTGGACTGGTGCATGATATCGGTGTTTTCTACCTGCTCTCCCGGGTGACGAATTTCCCTGAGCTGGTCACCGATCCGCTGGCACTGCAGCAGTTGCTGGTGCAATGGCATGACAGTATCGGACACGCGCTGCTGGCGGCCATGGGGCTACCCGAAGAAGTGCTGCGGGTCGTTCAGGAGCACGAACAGGAGCGGACGATCGAGACGCTGAAAACGCTGTCAGATGTCTTGTTCGTTGCCAACCGGTTGGCTAACGTTGAGCATGGATGGCGAGACCCCGGGCTGTGCGAGTTGCCTGACCCTACCGTTCTCGGCCAGTTATTTGATGGCGAGGCGCTCAGCACCATGCTCGCCGAGTCGGCAGAGGACGTCGCCTCGCTAAAAAGCGCGCTCGCCACTTGATCTGGCGTCAGCTCTTCGTCCGCCAGCAGGGCAGCGACCCGTCGTGAAACCGGCGAACAGCAAACGGATCCCGGCAGCCATTGATTCTCGGACCGGCGCCGGTGGGTGAGTCAAGGCCGGGTTCCGAAAATCCCCCTGATAGATAGCTGCTAAAGACGCCTGATCTTGTCGAGCAGCGCCGTTGTCGAGGTCTGGTGAACAAACGGCAGGGACAGCACACGGCCACCCCATCCGCTGACTTCCCGGTTACCGACGATTTGGTCGACCGGCCAGTCGCCCCCCTTGACGAGAATGTCGGGCCGACAATCCAGAATGCGCGGCAGCGGCGTATCTTCCTCGAACCAGGTCACCAGCGTGACCGATTCCAATGCCGCGATCACTGCCAGACGATCAGGCAAATTATTCACCGGACGATCAATACCCTTTCCAAGGCGCCTGACCGACCCATCTGAGTTGAGTGCAACGATCAGCGCAGCGCCGAGCGCGCGGGCTTCGGCGAGGAGGGTGACATGGCCGCGGTGCAGGATGTCGAAGCAGCCATTGGTAAACACCAGGGGCGAAGGCAAAGTGCGGACTTGCCCAGCGAGTTCAGCGGGCGCAATGATCTTGCTTTCGAAAGCGGGTCGCGGGATTGGCGATTGGGGCGTTGCGTCGGGCATGGGTCACTCCACACAGGGCGACCATCGTACCGGTTTTAGGAATGGTCGCGAAGATCCAGCCCTCAATCATCTGGCGCAGCGCCAGTGTTCGCTCAAGGTCTGCGGGGTCCTGGTGAAACATCTGCGAACCACCAAGGTCCGGTTTTTCGGTATTGTTGGGTTACTCCACACGCCACGAGGCCAAGTCCATGCGCCGCCATTATCCACTGCACATTCACATTTCGACGTTGTTTCTGGCGCTGATTCTTCTCGTCTGCGGTGTCCTTGGAGGCATTGGCTATACCCTCAGCACCGGTCTGCTAGAGGAGTCTGCCGCTGGCCTGACGGCGGGCAACAGTCGCGAGGCCCTGCTCGAGATGCGGCGGATCATCGAACCCGCCGAGGTGGCTGCCCGGCTCCTGAGCCTGCAGCCGGTGACCTCTGCCGCTTCGCTCAAGGAACGCCTCAACAGCCTGCGGTTCCTGCGGCAGGCGCTTGACAGTTCGCCGGCGCTATCATCCCTCTACATTGGTTACGCTGACGGCGACTTCTTCCTGGTCGGGCGCGTCGGCCACGGCAGCGAGGCCGAGGCCTCGAAAGCTCCGGCTCGGGCGACCTACGTCGTGCAGAGCATCGAGCGGGCAGGGCCCCAGCCGCGTGGCCGCTTCATCTATCTCGACGCGGATCTGAAGGCCGTGCGCGAGGACGACCGGCCCGACTATGCCGAGGCCTATGATCCGCGGCAGCGGCCGTGGTTCAAACAGGCGTTGACGTCTTCAGTGCAGGTCAAGACGCCGCCCTACCTTTTCTACTCCAGCCGAAAGGTCGGCACCACCCTGGCCAATCGCGCTAGCAACGGGCGTGCCGTGGTGGGAGCGGACATCCTCCTGCACACGCTTGGCGATACTCTGGCTAGACAAGCGGTGACGCCGGGGAGCGAGATGGTCCTGGTAAATTCAACGGGCTACGCGCTGGCCTACGGCGACGCCTCGAGGATGGTGCTGGCGTCTCCCGAAGGCGACGGCAGCCCTGTGCTGGCGAGAGTCGACGAGCTGGGCGTGCCGGCCCTGGTACCGCTGTTGGCAACAATCCGCAGCATGGGGGGCAACACGACTCAGACCCTGCGCGTCAAGGTCAAGGGTGACGACTGGCGAGCCTCGGTCACGCCGTTGTTGCTCGAAGGCGTGCCACCGCTGTACATCGTCACCGCGATTCCCGAAAGCGAGTTGATGGCCGGGGCCCTGCAATTGATCCGCCACTCGGCGATCAGTACGCTGCTCGTGCTGCTGCTGACAGTTCCGCTCACCTGGCTGCTCGCCCGCAGCATTTCACGATCGCTGGGTAGTCTGGCCAGCGAAGCGGAGGCGATCCGCCACTTCGAATTCTCGCAGCCGATCGTTGTTGAGTCTTCGATCAGGGAAGTCAGCGAGCTTGCTCGGACGATGGATGGGATGAAGCGCACAATCCGCCGCTTTCTCGAGATCAGCCAGGCGGTCGCTGCCGAGCAGAATTTCGACCAGCTCCTGCCGCGACTGCTTGATGACGCTCTCACAGCCGCCGGTGCCCGTGCCGGCGTGCTCTATCTGGCCGAGGAAAGACAACTCAACCCGGCTGCGGCTCGAGACGACACCGGCTTGGCATTGGCCGGCAAATTGCTCTCCATCAACCTTGACCACGTCGGTCCCTTGCTCGGCGCAGCGCTTGCCGCTGGCCAGCCGCGCGCTGACTGCCTGCAGCCCGAGGATGTCGTTTCCCTCGGTCTGGCGACGGTTGACCTGGCTGGGGCGAGCCACGCCATCGCCGTTCCGCTGCTCAACCGACAGCGCGAGCTGGTCGGGACCATGCTCCTCGTCGGTGACAGTGACACCGATAGCCGCCGCCTGAGCTTCGTCAAGGCACTTGCCGCCTCGGCGGCCGTATCGCTCGAAAGCAAGGCGCTGATCAAGGCGCAGAAGGAACTATTTGAAGCCTTCATCAAGCTGATTGCTGCGGCGATCGACGCCAAGAGTCCCTACACCGGCGGCCACTGCAAACGTGTGCCTGAACTGACCAGGATGCTCGCCGAAGCCGCCTGCGCCGCGACCAGCGGTCCTTACCGGGACTTCACGATGACCGACGACGACCGGGAGGCGGTGCACGTCGCCGCCTGGCTGCATGACTGCGGCAAGGTCACGACGCCCGAGTACGTGGTGGACAAAGCGACCAAGCTGGAAACCATCTACGACCGGCTCCATGAAGTGCGGATGCGCTTCGAAGTGCTCAAGCGTGACGCCGAAATAAGCTGTTTGAAGGCCATTGCCAACGGCGCGAGCGAGGAAGCTGCGCGCGCCCGTCTGGCTGCCGAGTGGCAGCAGATCGACGCGGATTTTGCTTTCGTAGCCAGTTGCAACGAGGGTGGCGAATTCATGGCTCCGCAAAGGATCGAGCGGCTGCAATCTATCGCCAGGCGAACCTGGTTGCGCACCCTGGACGACAGCATCGGCATTGCGCAGGAGGAAAAGTTGCGCAAAGCGCGAGCACCCCGCGCCCCATTGCCGGTTGTCGAAGCTCTTCTGGCCGACAAGCCGGAACACCTTTTCCCGCGGCGGGCGCAGGATCGGATGCCGGAAAACAATCGCTGGGGCTTCCGGATGAATATCCCGGCACTGCTGTATGACCGCGGCGAAATTTATAATCTCGCCATTGGACGTGGGACGCTGACCGAGGAAGAGCGTTACAAGATCAACGAACACATCGTCCAGACGCTGATCATGCTCGAGGATCTGCCCTTTCCCAAGCATCTGCGGGAAGTGCCGAAAATCGCCGGCGGTCACCACGAGAAGATGGATGGCAGCGGCTACCCACGCAAGCTCAGGTGCGAAGAAATGAGCCCACTGGCGCGCATGATGGCGATCGCCGACATTTTTGAAGCACTGACCGCCATTGACCGCCCTTACAAGCACGGGAAGACCCTGTCGGAGGCTATCGCCATCATGTTCCGAATGCAACAGGAGCAGCATATCGATGGCGACCTGTTTGCGCTCTTCCTGCGCTCGGGGGTGCATCTCGACTACGCTCTCCGATTCATGAAGCCGGAGCAGATTGACGCCGTGGACGTCGATGCCCTGCTCGATGCCGCGCTTTCCCCGGGTCCCGCAGGCTGATTCGCTGCACCGCCATCTCGGAGCGTGGCTCGACCAAAGCGCTTGGACCCGGACTAGCGGCGCTTGCCGACGCGCAACACTGTCAGGATTCTTTACAGTCGCAGCCCGATGACCGGCAAGTCGACCGGCCACTGCGAGCTAAGCCCCTGATCAATAAAGACAGCTTATATTAAGGCATAGTCTTTGCTTATGTCTTGTTGATCACTTGTTGACTTGTTGGGTGTTCCTTCAAGCAGGGCGCGTTGAAGGCAGAGGCGAATCCAGCGTTTGCTAGCGCTCCCGGTTGGTCGATATGTTCCGCACTAACCAGTTGATTTGCTATCTGTCTCGGCTGTTCCGTCGCTTGCTGGAACGTTTGCGGATTGGTCTGCCGGAAGCAGGGCCCTCGAACGGCAAGGGCTGAGGAGACCACAGCAACTCTGGTCGTTCGCCCGAGTGACCTATCAATAGGCTTGTTCGCTTTGTTAATACATTGGCTTTATTCCCATGAACACGAAAATATGCGTCAAGTGCAAGCAAGAGAAATCTGTGCTGGAGTTTCACAAGAACTCACGCAGTGCGGATGGCTTGCATTCCTATTGCAAGGAGTGCAACAAGGCACAGGCTCTCGCACACATTCGCGCAGAGAAAGCCAGGAGAGCCCTGTTGCGGGCGGCCAGGAAAGCGGCCAGTACCACCGCTGGATGAGGGTTAGGTGGACGGGACGCCTCCAATTTACGCAGCGAACCGCCCTGGGCGCGTCAGGACGGCGCTCCCAGGGCGCGTGCGCGCAGGGCGCCAAGTTCCAGACTGGCCGGGTCGGGTGCGGTTAGCGTTGGCCAGCCCTGAAGGTGACTGGCGGCAAGGTTGGCCAGGGCTCGTATCCAGTCATCGCGCTCATTGAGGCAGGGAATGTAGAGGTACTCCTTGCCGCCGGCCTGAAGGAACTCGGCCTTGCCTTCGATGGCGATTTCCTCGAGAGTCTCAAGGCAGTCTGCGGGAAACCCCGGGCAGATCACATCGACTCGCTGCAGTCCCCGTTTGCCAAGCGCCTTGAGCGTTGCCGAAGTATAAGGCTGTAGCCATTCGGCACGGCCGAAGCGCGACTGAAAGCAGATCTGGTAGTACTCCTGACCCAGGCCCAGCGCCTCGGCAAGCAAGCGACCGCTCTTGTGACATTCGCAGTGATAAGGGTCGCCCTTGTCCAGCGTGTAGCGTGGCAAGCCATGAAAGCTCATCACCAAGCGATACGAGCTCGTCGGCCGCCCATGACTGAACCAGTGCTCGCGCACACTGGCGGCCAGCGCTTCGATATAGCCCGGGTAATCGGGAAAACTCCTGACAATGCGGATTTCCGGCTGGTTGCGGATGCCCTGCAGCCACGTGCCGACCGCATCGACGGCGGTGGCCGTCGTACTGGCGGCATATTGCGGGTAGAGGGGTAGCAGGAGAATTCGTGTGTAGCCATCGCCCTTGAGGCGGGAGAGCGTTGCTGCAATCGACGGCTGACCGTAACGCATGGCGTAGTCAACCAGCACCCGATGTCCGGCCTGGCCAAGGAAACCGCGCAGCAGCCTTGACTGACGGTCGACATGAACCTTAAGCGGTGAGCCCTCGGGGGTCCATACCGCCGCATACTTCTCGGCCGAGCGTCGTGGCCTGACATTGAGGACGATGCCGTTCAGAATTAGCCACCAGAGCAGCCGGGGGATCTCGACGACGCGTGGGTCGGAGAGGAACTCGCGAAGGTAGCTGCGTACCGCCTTCGTGGTCGGCTCTGCTGGCGTTCCCAGATTGATTAGCAGAACGGCGGTCAGGGCCGGCGAACCATGGCGGTAGGCCGGCTCCGGGAGATAGCGTTGCATTAGCAGTTGGCCTGGTAAGTCAGCGCGGAAGAAAGCAGTTTGGCGGTGATGTCCACGATCGGGATGACGCGCTCGTAGGCCATGCGGGTGGGGCCGATGACGCCAACCGAGCCAACGACCTGACCATCTACTTCATAAGGAGCTGTAACGACGCTGCATTCGTCCAGTGGGGCAAGCCCCGACTCGTCACCAATGAAGATCTGCACGCCGGCGGCACGCTGCGAGAGATCAAGCAATTGCATCAGTGATGTGCGTTGTTCGAAAAGGTCGAACAACTCGCGTAGTCGCTTCATGTTTGATGAAAACTCCTCGACCTCGAGAAGGTTGTGCTCACCCGAGATGACATATCTTTCGCCGGGCCCCTTCATGGCATCGCCGCCGGCAGCCAGCGCCGCGGCCATCAGCGTATGCAGATCACCTCGCAGCTGATGCAGCTCTTCCTGAACGTGAGTGTGAATGTGTTCGAAATCGTGGCCGACAAAATGCTGGTTCAGGTAGTTGGTCGCGGTGACCAGTTCCGATGGTGAATAGGGGCGTGCAGTGAACAGCAATCGATTCTGCACGTCGCCGTCTGAAGTGACCAGGATCAGCAAGACGCGCCGTTCGGAAAGACTGACGAACTCCATCTGGCGAATTCTCGGTGTCAGGCGGCGAGGCGTCAGGACGATGCCTGCAAAACGGGTCAACCCGGACAGCAGATACGACGCATTGCTGATCAACTGCCTTGGATCCGAGGGGAGCAACTGTCCCTCGATGGCATTGAGCTTCTCTTGCTCGATTGGCTTGATGGTCAGCAGGCTGTCAACGAAAAAACGGTAGCCACGTGCCGTAGGAACTCGACCGGCAGAGGTGTGCGGACTGGCGATGAGGCCAATGTCTTCGAGGTCGGCCATGACATTGCGCACTGTGGCGGCCGACAGGTCCAGGCGCGAGTGCTTTGACAGCGCGCGCGAGCCTACCGGCTGACCTTCCGCAATGTAGCGTTCGATCAGGGTTTTCAGGAGGGTTCTGGCGCGGTCGTCGAGCATGGGTGAGATTCTACAAAAAATCCTTCACTCGCGGGGCGCCATGGAAAGCCAGCTGAATTGTGGTTTAATTCGCCTCATGAACAACGCGTTTCCCCACGAGCCTGCTGATCACGCGCCGCCACCCAGGACAATCGCGTTGATTGGAAAGTACCACAGTCGGGAGATCGCCGAGTCAATTCGCTTGCTGGCCAAGTACCTTCATGAACGCGGCATGACGGTTCTGATTGAGGAAGAAACGGCGTCCAACGTGGTCTCCGGGCTTGGACTGGGGAGTTGGGCGAGCGGTAATTTCTCGTGGCTAGGTGCTCACGCGGATCTGGCGATCGTCGTCGGTGGCGACGGCACCATGCTCAATGCCGCGCGGCAGCTGGCGCGTTATCGCGTGCCGCTGGTCGGTGTCAACCAGGGGCGCCTTGGCTTCATGACGGATATCGCCCGCGCCGACATGCTGACTTGTATGGATGACCTGCTCGACGGCCGGTTCGTCCCTGAAACCCGCATGCTCCTGGACGCCGAAATCGTGCGCGGCGAGCGCAGTGTCGTTTCGAATCTGGCCCTGAACGATGTTGTCGTTGATAAGGGTGCGATCGGGCGGATGATCGAGTTCGAGCTTTTCATCGATGGCGAGTTTATCTATCACCTGCGCTCGGATGGCTTGATCGTGGCAACGTCTACCGGTTCCACTGCCTATGCCCTTTCGGCCAATGGCCCGATCCTGCATCCGCAGGTAGCAGCCATTGCTCTGGTACCGCTCTGCCCACACGCGCTGACCAACCGGCCGATCCTGGTTGGTGACCGCAACGAAATCGAGATCCGAATCGTTTACGCGACGGATTCGCGCGCCCATTTCGATGGTCAGGTGACGGTCGATCTAAGGAACGAAGATTCGGTTCGTATCCGGCGCTCTGAATACTCGATCTGCCTGCTCCATCCGCCTGGTTACAGCTATTTCGCCATGCTCCGTGAAAAGCTGCATTGGAGCGAACGGCCCAAGGAACACTAGACCCTCCTCGTGATGACGATATTGAGTTCCCTCGCATGCTGTGCCGTTTGACGATTCGCGACTTTGTACTGGTTGACCGTCTTGAACTCGATTTTCAGGCTGGATTCGGCACGCTGACGGGCGAAACTGGCGCTGGCAAGTCGATTCTGGTCGACGCCCTGGCCTTCGCTCTCGGTGAGCGGGCCGATGCCGGTCTCGTTCGGATGGGTTGTGATCGCACTGAAGTCAATGCCGAGTTCGACCTTGCTGGCGCGCCTGCGGCTGCAGACTGGCTGCACGCGCACGACATGGACAACCAGGGCGCCTTGCTGCTGCGGCGAGTGGTCGACGCCAACGGTCGTTCGCGGGCCTACCTGAACGGTTCGCCAGTGACCGTCCAGCAACTGCGTGAGGTCGCTGAATCATTGGTCGACATTCACGGTCAGCACGCGCATCAGTCGCTGCTGCGGGGAGAAGCGCAGCGCGCACTTTTGGATGCGCACGCCAGACTGCAGCCGCTGCTGGCAGAGGTGGCCGCCGCGTGGCGTAGCTGGCGGGAAGCCAGGACCATGCTTGATACCGCCAGCAGCGGACTTGAGGCCCTGACTGCCGAGCGTGAGCAATTGGACTGGCAGGTGCGTGAACTGCAGGCCCTTGGCTTTTCGGCCGAAGAATGGCTGGCGCTGAACGACGAGCACAAGCGTCTGGCTCACGCCGCAAGCCTCGTCGAAGGTGTCCGATTCTCCTTGCAGGTGCTCGCCGAGGGCGACGCTGCCTGTCAGGCTCAGGTTGGTGCCGTAGCCAATCGCCTTGAGTGCCTCTCGGAGTACGATCCGGCCTTGTCAGAAGTTGCCTTTCTCGTGCAATCCGCCCGGACAGAAATCAGCGAGGCGATCTCCGCGCTACGTCGTTACGCCGACCGCGTCGAGCTGGATCCGCGTCGCCTGGCAGAACTTGATCGCCGCATCGAGGCGGTCTTGGGCGTCGCACGGAAGTTCCGCTGCGGCCCCGAAGACTTGCCCGGTTTGCTCGCGCGCTGGCAGGAGAGACTGGCCGTTCTCGGTGAAGCGGCAGATATCACCGGTCTGACCGCGCGGGTGGCCAGCACATGGCAGCAATATGAACAACTCGCGCAGCGTCTATCCGGCAGTCGCGCCATGGCAGCCGAGGCGCTCGGCCGAGAGGTCAGCCAAGTCATGCAGCAGCTGGCGTTGGGTGGTGGTCGCTTCGAGGTCGGCTTGCTGCCGGTCGACGGGGGCAATGCTGCCGGGCTTGAGCAGATCGAGTTCCGTGTTGCCGGACTGGCGGGCAGCGAACCGCGGCCCTTGGCGAAGGTCGCTTCCGGTGGCGAAATCTCGCGCATCAGTCTCGCCATCCAGGTGGTCACCAGTCAAGCGGCCCACGTTCCAACCCTGATTTTTGACGAGGTCGATGTGGGTATCGGTGGCGGGGTGGCCGAGATTGTCGGTCGTTTGCTGCGTGAGCTGGGAGCGGGGCGACAGGTCCTTTGCGTAACCCATCTGCCACAGGTGGCGGCACGCGCCAACTGGCAATGGCAGGTCAGCAAAATTTCCGGAGTTGGGCAGGTTCACAGCCGAGTCGCCGTGCTCGATACCGAGGCACGGGTCGAAGAAATCGCCCGCATGCTTGGCGGCATCGAGATTACGGCACTTACCCGTCAGCACGCGAGGGAAATGCTGAGGCTCTCTTGATCGACTCGGGCGCCTCCTGGTCAGGTCCTCCCGCCCCACAAGCCTCCTGGACAGGCTCGGTACACGTTCAAACAGGCTTCTTGAGCTTGCTCCTGGCGGCTTTCCTGAGGGTCTTGAAAAGCTCCGGGTCGTCCGCTTTGAGGTATTCGACGACCTCGAAGTCTTCCCGCTTGAGCCGTTGAATGTCGATCTGTTCAACATGTACGAGGCGAAGCAGCTCACGCACCGGCTTGGGCATGTTACGGCCGCTTTCATAGCGCGAACCGCCGCTCTGAGTGACTCCGATCCTTGACCAGAATTGCTGCTGATTCAAACCAAGCTTGCGGCGAATCTCGCGCGGATCAACCTTCTCGACAACTTTGACGCTGCTCATGACTGTCCTTTCTTACAAATACGCCACGCAAACCGACTGGGGTTGGGTTTCCTGCTGGAGATCGACAACATATGACTTTGGTAAGACGCAGCACACTATAAGCGATTCGGCGAGAATTGCAAGTGGCATTGCAATAGAACATCAGTCTAATGCCGACAGGTTCGGCACTGATCAGCATCCTTTGCTCATGGGCTGCTCATTGCTTTAGAATGCGAGCGTTTTTGTCTTCATTTGGATAGGGAATGGCACTGATAGTTCAGAAGTTCGGTGGTACTTCTGTTGGGTCAATCGAGCGCATCAAGAGTGTTGCCAAACGCGTCGCCCGCTGGCGGGCGCAAGGGCACGACATCATTTTGGTTCCGTCGGCCATGGCCGGCGAGACCAACCGCCTGATCGGCCTGGCCAAGGAGATTTCGCCGCTACCTGACCCGCGTGAACTGGATGTCATCGCCTCGACCGGGGAACAAGTGACCATCGCGTTGCTGGCCATGGCCATGCATGCTGAGGGTATCAAGGCGAAGAGCTTCACTGGCTCACAGGTTGGCGTGTTGACGGATAGCACTTTCACCAAGGCGCGGATTCTTAAGATCGACCAAGAACGAATACGCCAGGCGCTGGCTGATGGCAACGTTGTCGTCGTCGCTGGTTTTCAGGGAGCCGACGAGGATGGCAACATCACCACGCTCGGTCGTGGAGGCTCCGACACCTCTGCAGTGGCTCTGGCTGCTGCCATGAAGGCCGACGAGTGCCAAATCTACACTGATGTTGACGGCGTCTATACGACCGACCCGCGTGTCGTACCGGAAGCGCGCAAACTCGACACGATCACCTTTGAAGAGATGCTGGAGATGGCCAGCCTCGGCTCCAAGGTGCTACAGATCCGATCGGTCGAGTTCGCCGGCAAATACAAGGTCAAACTCCGCGTGCTTTCCAGTTTCGAGGATGAAGGCGAAGGTACTCTGATCACTGTTGAGGAAAAAGGGAACATGGAACAACCGATCATCTCCGGGATCGCGTTCAATCGTGACGAAGCCAAGCTTACCGTCTTGGGCGTCCCGGACCGCCCCGGCATTGCTTACCAGATTCTCGGGCCGATTGCCGAGGCGAACATTGACGTCGACATGATCATCCAGAATATTGGTCGCGATGGGACGACCGATTTTTCCTTCACTGTCAATCGCAATGACTACGTCAAGGCGCTTGACATTCTCGAAGGCGTCAAGGAGAAAATCGGTGCCCGTGATCTCACCGGTGACAACACGACCTGTAAGATTTCTGCGGTCGGAGTGGGGATGCGCTCGCACCCGGGGGTGGCGAGCAGGATGTTCGGAGCACTGGCGAAGGAGAATATCAACCTGCAGATGATCTCAACATCGGAGATCAAGATCTCGGTGGTCATAGAGGAGAAGTATCTGGAACTTGCCGTGCGCGTCCTGCATAAGGCCTTTGGTCTGGAAAAGCCTGCGAAGGCGAAGTTGGGTTTGACCGGTCGTGGTGAAACCGATATCATCACGCCGTCGTAGGAGACGTGGCCGAGAGGTCGAAGGCACTCCCCTGCTAAGGGAGCATGCGGGCATAAACCTGCATCAAGGGTTCGAATCCCTTCGTCTCCGCCAGGAAATCGGCTGTAAACTCTCTGCAGCAACAACGAAGACCCCGCTCAACGCCATGTTCTGCGGGGTTTTTCGTTTAAACCTGTTGACCTCGCCTATCCCACAAATGTCATATCTGTGCTCTTGCGGGCCGTTTCTCTCGAAACCTCCTGACTTCGCAAATTTAGTACAGTTTTTTAAGGGGTTGTTTTGAAGTGGCTTTCTGAGGGGCTTGGGCGAGTTTCGCGTTGGCGTATGCTTTGGTTTCGTGGGGTGCGCCATCGCGAAGTTTCTGGTTGGTGATGCGCGGAAATGGCCAACAGTGATCCAATCGCAGCACCTGGGCACTTGATTTGGGTCGTCCCGGCGGCAGGAATCCGCATCGAACTTCACGGCGGCGCAGCCGCCACCGACTGGGGTGACAGCCCTTTCAACAGATCGAGAACTACCTGCCCGATGCCGTCCGAGTCGAGGCTGATGGTCACCTTGTCCGCACCCACGGTGACACCCCCACCATCCTCTGAACCAGATTGCGGCGAACGTCGAACACAAGCATGTCCCAAGCGGCGTCGACGTTGACCAGGATGGCAAGTACTGCGGCCTCCTCGTAGCGCGGGTGCTGTTGTACCGATTCGGGCAAACTGTCAAGCCAGGATGCTGACGCGCGAAGCCGGCCTCTCAGGTACTCGATGATCTCTGCCTCCAGCTCACCCGCGGGGCAGCGCGGAAGTTCCGAGGCGGCGGCGCCTGCTGCGATCTTGCTCTGGGGGACGTAGTAGGCGTAGCTGCGGCCGTTGCGCACGCTGGAGCGCCATGGCGAATATCGGCCGTCGGAGCCAAACACCCGCCGCTTGAACAGTAAGTCATGCTGCTCGTTCGACGCACGCTTTTTTTGCACGGCGCCGGTCATCGAGCAGGGCATGAGCGCTATCCCACAGGTCGGCAGGAACGATCAGCTCGTGGGCACCGGCGTGCCACTGGTCGCCGGACTGCATTTCTCCGATCAGCGTCCGGTTGTTGAGCAGCTTGTCCAGGTAGTTCTTGTCGAGCGGCCGTCCACCCCGCGCCTTGCCGGTTCGCGTCGTCCATGGCTTGGTGGTGACGCCTTGTTTGCCGAGTTCCCTGACCAGGTCGGTGATCGACCCCAGGGCCACGAAGCGCTCGAAGATGTGCCGCACCACCCGCGCCTCCACGTCGTTGACCAACAAACGCTGGCCGCGAGCCTCGTAGCCCATCGGCGGCACGCTGTCTGTCCACATCCCCTGGCGCCGCGTCGCGCGGATCTTGTCGCAGATGCGCTCACCCGTGTTCTCCCGCTCGAATTGGGCAAAGGTCATCAGGGCGTTGATCGCCAGGCAGCCGGCGTCGTCGTGGCTGTCGAGGTGCTGCGTGACGGAAGCCAAGGTGACGTGGTGACGCTCGAACATTTCCATCAATCTGGCGAAGTGCACCATGCCGCGGCTCAGACGGTCGAGCTTGTAGACCACGACCATGTCAATCCGGTCGGCTTCGATGTCGGCAAGCATCTGCTGCAGCGCCGCGCGTTCGAGCGTACCGCCGGAAAAGCCTGGGTCCTCGTAGGAGACGGACACCGGCAAACAGGTCAGGTGGTGCCGGCTGGCGACGAAGGCGTAACACGCCGCCTGTTGAGCGTTGATGGAAGTGAACGCCTGGTCGGTCTCGGCTGCGCGGGAAGTGCGGGTGTAGACCGCGCAGCGCAGCGGGAAAGGTGGCGACGAGCGGTCAGCGCAGATTGTCATCCCGCGATCATCTCAGGGATCGTTGTCGCGGGCCGAGCAGTGACCATTCGCGAGTTCCTGCGATTCTGCTCTCTTGGGCACCAGCCATGGCATTGGGACGATTTTCCATACGCTTGTGCGTCGTGGGGCGGTCTGCGCGGTGCCCATCCTTCGCCCCTTCCGTCGGTCGTCGAGGGCGCACGGAACACACCATTTCATCAGGCACACACGGTGACTCGCGAAAGGAAACGCTTCGATTGCCGCCACCTCGCAAGAGTATTACAATGCGCTCCTGTGTAATACACCGGAGATTTGCCATGTCGACGACACTGACCAGCAAAGGACAAGTCACTATCCCCAAGCAGATCCGCGATGCCCTCAATCTGGCACCGGGCTGCGCTGTGGACTTCGCCGTCAATCGCGATGGCGATGTGGTCATCCATAAGGTCGGCGCCTGTTCGAGCCGTCAGCCTGACCGTTTCGATGTGGCTCGGGGCAAGGCTGACGTAAAGTGGCGAACCGACGACTTGATGGCCCTGCTGCGCGGCGAGGGCTGATGCTGTTGGTCGACACCAACGTGCTGGTCGACGTTCTGGAGGACGATCCAGAATGGGCTGACTGGTCGACTCATCAATTGCGTGCCCAGTCGAAAATTCATCGGCTGGCAATCAACCCGATCATCTACTCCGAACTGTCGCTGACCTTCTCGACGGTGGAAGCCCTGGATCAGACCCTCCATGACCTCGGCCTCGTCATGATTGAGACGCCGCGCCCAGCCCTGTTTCTCGCCGGCAAAGCGTTTGTACGTTACCGGCGACAAGGGGGCACCAAGATCAATGTCCTTGGCGATTTCTTTATCGGGGCTCACGCAGCTGTGTCGGGCTATCCCATTCTGACCAGGGACACACGACGCTACGCCTCGTATTTTCCCAGCGTGGTGTTGATCGCACCGGATGGATTCGCGTAACCGTCGATCAGCGAAAGCGGCAAGCGGGGAAAAACCTGTTGACTACTGAGCATTGGTTGCCCGGTCCGTTTCCATGGGAAATTCTGATACCCGGAAGGAAGACGAACTCGTATGGAATCGTAACGGTCAGTTTTTCAATGTACAAATGGCAATCCGCATCAACTGTTCACATTCCTTCTTGCCGCCAGGAAACCGGCTGTAAACTCTCTGCAGCAAAAATGAAGACCCCGCTCAACGCCATGTTTTGCGGGGTTTTTCGTGTAAACCTGTTGACCTCGACCGGCAGTGGCGCCATCGCTGTCCAGTACTTCCTGCTGCAGGAGTGGGTGGATCCGGTGACCGGCCTTGTGGCACTGGGCGGCTTGATCTTCCGCTGTGGGTGAGCCGACATCGCCGCCACGACTCATGAGAGCCCGTGCGCCCCCGCTCTGGGACATGCTGTGCGCCAACAAGGGCGAGGACGATCCCGAGGCACTGAGGGGGGTGGGATTCGGGTGACTTTTCAGGGGCTCCCGGGTCCAAATCCAAGATTGACGCTGCCTGATGAAGGCTCATATACTCTCTTTGGTACCGTTGGATCTCCTATCCTTAGTCATCGAAACAGCCAAGAAAGCTAACATCAGTTGGTCGTCTGTTATCCTTCAGATCAAGCCCAGGCTGGTCCGCACCGCGCCGACAGCAACGTTGGCGATTGCCGGATGAATGCCGTGACCCTCGTTGAGCGGGTCGGTAACGAACGTTACCTATAATGACGGCTCACCGCGCCGTCCGCCGGCGCCGGCTTTTCTGAGACAGCCCGACCAGAATGCAAGACCCCGCCTTTAGTATCGTCTTGGTAAATTACAGGACCCGAAATCACTAGAATTTCTCTGGAGCTTTTGAAGCAGGCATCCGAGCGATCCGGCTTGCGGTCTGGGTTGTGGACAACGACTCTGCGGACAAGAGCACGGAGTATTTGCGTTCCCTCGACTGGATCAGCCTCATCGAAAGAAAGCCGGAAGCTGGAGAGTCCGGTTTCATGGCCCATGGTCGTGCGCTGGACATGGTGCTTGATCGGGCAGCCACTGACTACCTGTTTCTACCGCATACGGACACGTTCATCCATGATCCGGCAATATTCGAATTGATGTTGAATGAATGCCGGGCAGCCGACAACGTCATAGCTGTCGGCTGCGTCGATCAGATTTATCGAGGACAAATCAGGATTGTATGGCGTCCGTTACCCGCTATCTGAAATACCATGCCAGGCGCCTGAAGATTGCGCTTGGACTGAAGTCAAGGCCACCGAAGCCTAATACGGAAAAGTATGTCAAGAGTTTTTGCTCACTGTGGAACATCAAGACTGTCAAGGCAGCACGGCTGGACTTTCGCGATGGACGGAAAGATTCCGAGCTACGCGATTCAGGACAAGTTGAGCGAGTACGGTTACACCATAGCCTACCTGTCCGCCAGAACAATGTTCCAGTACCTCGATCATATAGAAGCGGGCACCGTGGCCGCGACAGGTGGCTACCACGGAGGTCATCGACGGACCAAGAAGTATCTTTCCTCCCTTGAAAAATACTTTGGCGGACCAAACTCACACCAGTGATAGATTTCCTGAATCAGCGTTGGCCTGATATTTTGCGTTGCAACGGCCTGGTGGATTTCGATGCCCTCTGGAATCTCCAAGTCGGGTGGTTCGAGGCACCAAACCAGCGCCGTGGCGGCTGGAGTGGGGTGTCTCGTTGCGAGTTGTCCGCGCCGCCGCAGGGAAACTGCGGGGTCTTTCTGAAGCGCCAGGAAAACCACAAGACATTTTCCTGGCGCCACCCGATCAGGGGCATCCCGACATGCCTCCATGAAATCCAGTTGATCATGCATTACAAGGCGTGCGGTATTCCCGCACTCGAGCCAGTCTATTTTGCGCTGCGGGCGGGTGCAGGAGCGTCTGGCCATACTGGTGACCGAGCAACTGACGGGCTTCACTTCGCTGGAATCGCAGGTTCAGGCCTGGCTGCAAAATGGTTTCCTCCCCGCGAAAGCTCGTCGGCGATGTCTGCAAGCCGTTGCCGTCCTGTCGAGCCAGATCCATGCAAACAAGATTCAGCACAACTGCTATTACCCAAAGCACATATTCGTCCGCATAAACCCAGAGGGCGGAGTCGATGCATGGGTCATCGATCTCGAAAAGTCCCGTCGCCGGCCCCTTTCCCCCTTTCCCTGCTGTGCACTTTGCGCGACCTCGATACGCTGAATCGCCACGCACCGGAATGGGGCCGCGGTGACTGCCTACGGTTTCTCAAGTCGTATCTCGATATCGGCCGTCTTACGCCATATGCCAAGTGGCTGTGGAGACGCCTTGCGGCGCGCGCCCTGGCGAAGTCTGGCGCTCGCGCCTGATCTGGACGGACCGGATCCCACGACGCAACTGGCGTTCACTCTTTGCAAATACTTCCCTTACGGCGGATTGCAGCGCGACTGTCTGCGCATCGCGCGGGTCTGTCAGGCCCGTGGACATACCATCCGCGTCTATACCCTGGAGTGGCAGGGAGTCGTTCCTTCCGGCTGCGAGGTGGATTGCGTGCCGGTCAAAGGGCTGAACAATCATCGGCGCTACGGGAAATTCTCCGCAGGGGTGCACCAGGATCTGACGCGGCGTCCGGCCGACCGCATCGTCGGCTTCGACAAGATGCCGGGGCTGGATGTCTACTAACGCGCCGATCCCTGCTACGAGGACAATGCGCGGACCCTGAGGAACGGGCTGTACCGCCTGTCCGGCCGCTACCGGCATTTCGCCGCCTTCGAGCGCGCGGTGTTCGAGCCGCGCGGTCGAACCGAAATCCTGATGATCTCGGCCCTGCAACAGCCGCTGTTCGAAAAGCACTACGCCACCCCGGCCGCCCGCTTCCACCTGCTGCCGCCGGGCACGCGACCGACCGGCGCGCGCCGCCGAATGCGGCGGAAATCCGCCGCGAGTTCCGCCGCGAATTCGCGCTCGGCGCCGACCGAACGGGTAGCTGGTATCATGGCTGGCCAATCTGTTGAACTGAAGTTTAGACACTTGCGAAAAAACTTCAAAAATGCAAAAAAACTTGAAATGGGGGGGCGTGTGGTTGTTTTCGATCCCGGACTTTCCCTTGTGTTTCTCGCTGCCAACGTTTGATCCCTACTCTCGGAATGGATTTCCTTTCTCCTCGTGGCCGTGCCTCCTCGCTCTCGCCGGACCTTCGTCGAGCGCCTGACCGGCTGCATGCTCTCCCCGGAAGGCTGGGTCACGCTGGCTCTCGTCGTTCGCGTCCGGCTGGGGTCGGCGCTGACGGTGCCGATTCGCTCCTGGCTGCTCGAAGAATCGGGCCAGCGCGGGAAGCTCTGGGTGGCACAGCAGTTGATGGACTCAGTCTGGAGGGCGCGTCAAGGAGGTGCGCTGGGTCCTTGCCGTGACGCGATTCCTGAAGGGGCTCCCGGTCGCGGTGTGGTGCGAGATGTTCCTGTCCGACCACGCTTGGTCGCGTCCACGCCTGATTCTGGCGACCAAGACCGACCTCTCGGGACACCAGGTCGTGGAGATTTACGCCGAGCGCTGGGGGATCGAGCCCTTGTTTCACACCCTGAAGCGCTGGTGGGGAGTGGCCAATCTGTGGCAGCAGTCGAAGGCGGCGCTGGAACTGTGCATGCAGATTCGCTCCACGGCCTATGCCTTGACGCAATTGCTCGCCCTCCAGTTGTGGGAGTCCTTTCCGCTGATGGCGATGGCGCCCTGGCGAAAGGGTGCCATGATCACTGCGGGGCTTTTCGCCCAGTGGCTGCGGATGCAATTATCGGACTTCCCGTGCGCGACGCCTACGACCCGAAGTCCGGTCAATTCGTGATGCCTTTCTCGGTCTGGATCAGCGTTTGCAGTGTTGAGGCGTTTTGCCTTGCGCCCACTGGCGCGAGACGCTCCTTGTCGTGTCAGGCACCCCTCGCCACCCGGAAAATCCCGACCGGTGGGAGAGGCGTGTGTCTAGACTTCAGTCTGTTGAATAAACCGTCCAATTCACCCGAGTCGCCCCCATGCACGAACACACCCCGCGCCATACCGCCCAGATTCAAAACTCCTCCGACCGCTCTTTCGGACTCGTCTTTGCCGCAGTCTTCCTGATCATTGCCCTCTATCCGCTGCTGCATGCCCAGGGGATCAGGATCTGGGCCATTCTGGTTTCCTGCATTTTCCTTCTGTTGGCGGCGCTTGTCCCGCAAGTCCTTGCCCCGGCCAACCGGCTATGGACGAAATTCGGGCGGCTACTGCACAACATTGTCAGTCCGATAGCGCTCGGCATCCTTTTTTTCCTCGTCGTTACCCCTACCGCGCTGCTGATGCGGCTCTTCGGCAAGGACCCCTTGCGCCTGCGTTTCGATCCTGCTGCCGACAGCTACTGGATCAGGCGCGACCCTCCAGGGCCGGCGGCCGACTCGCTCAACAACCAGTTCTAGGAAACCTTCATGTCCTTTCTCAAGGAACTCTGGGCGTTCATGCGCGCCCGCAAGAAATACTGGCTGCTGCCTATCCTCGTCATGATGGTGCTGCTCGGTGCATTGATTGTCCTCGCGCAGGGAAGCGCGGTGGCGCCCTTCATCTACACTCTCTTCTGACCGCGCTGCATGCTCATTCTCGGCATTTCCGCCTTCTATCACGACAGCGCTGCCGCCCTGCTGCGTGACGGCGAGATCGTCGCCGCCGCCCAGGAGGAACGCTTCACGCGCAAGAAGCACGATCCCGGGTTCCCCGGCAATGCGCTTGAATACTGCCTGGGCGCAGCGGGCATCGGCTGGCAGGATGTCGATCATGTGGCTTTCTACGACAAGCCCTTCCTCAAGTTCGAGCGCCTGCTGGAAACCTATGTGAGTTTCGCGCCGCGGGGTTTCGAGTCCTTCCGCATGGCGATTCCGGTCTGGCTGCGCGAAAAGCTCTTCCTCAAGGATCTGCTAGTCAAGGAATTGCGCCGCTATGCTCCGGACCCGGACTGGGAAAGCCGGCTGCGCTTCTCCGAGCACCACCTGAGCCATGCCGCCAGCGCGTTCTTCCCGTCGCCCTTCGAGGAAGCTGCCGTGCTGACCATGGACGGCGTCGGCGAATGGGCCACCACCTCGCTGGCCATCGGGCGCGGCAACAAACTGGAAGTCCTCAAGGAAATCCAATTCCCGCACTCGCTCGGGCTGCTGTATTCGGCGTTTACTTATTACACCGGCTTCAAGGTGAATTCCGGCGAATACAAACTGATGGGCCTCGCGCCCTATGGCGAACCCAGGTATGTCAGGGAGATTTTCGATCACCTGGTCGACCTGAAGGCGGACGGCTCGTTCCGGCTCGATCAGTCCTACTTCAATTACTGCACGGGCCTGACCATGACCGGCCCGAAGTTCAACGAACTTTTCGGTGGCCCGCCAAGAGCGGCCAACGAGCCGCTGACCCAGCACCACATGGATCTGGCCGCCTCGGTCCAGGCCGCGACAGAGCAGATCGTGCTGCAGCTGGCCCGTTCGATCCGCGCCGAAACCGGCATGCGCAATCTGTGCCTCGCCGGCGGCGTGGCGCTGAACTGCGTGGCCAACGGCAAAGTGCTGCGCGACGGCCAGTTCGACGACATCTGGGTGCAGCCGGCCGCCGGAGATGCCGGCGGCGCGCTGGGGGCGGCCCTGGCCGTGCACCACATCCACCTCGGCCGGCCCCGCTCCGCGGATGGCAGCGACCGGATGCGCGGCTCCTACCTCGGCCCCGAATTCGCGCAGGCTGACATCGAGCTAGACGTCGCCGACTGGTTCGAACTGGACGGTGACAGTCCCTACATGCTGCTGGTCGCCGACGTTGTGGAAAGGCGCCGGCGGCCGATGACCGAGGCCGAGCAGAAACTTTTCGGCATCGAGAAGCTGAACGTGCCGCGGTCGGACATCCCGGCCGTGACACATGTCGACTATTCGGCGCGTATCCAGACCGTGCATGCCGAAACCAATCCGCGTTATCACGCCCTCATTTCGGCCTTCAAACGCCAGACCGGCTGTCCGGTGATCGTGAATACCAGCTTCAACGTCCGAGGCGAACCCATTGTCTGCACCCCGGAGGATGCATTCCGCTGCTTCATGGGTACGGAGATCGAAGCGCTTGCGGTCGGCAACTGCTTCCTGAAAAAGGAAGACCAGGATCCGGCGCTCAAATTGAATTACGAAACCGCCTTTGAACTCGACTAGTCGCAAGCGCTTGGTGCAGGTGCTGGGCATTGCATTGATCGCGCTGGCCTTCTATGCAATGCTGTCGGCCATGGTGCTAGCGACCAGCCTGGTGTTGCTGCAAAAGGGCATTACGCCCGATTTACCCTGGATTTCCTCCATCCAGAAGAACCTTTACATGAAGGCCACTCGGAGCATCTGGCAACACCAGGTCCATTGCGTCGATTTCGATGACGAACTCATTTACAAGCCGAAGATCGGCCCCTGCCAGTTCAACAACGCGGAATTCAAGACCACCTTGAACTTTTCCGCCGAGGGTCGTTTCACCGGGGAAAAACCGGCAAGTACGGGCATCGCCGTGATCGGCGACTCCCATGCCATGGGCTGGGGCGTGCAGGACGAAGAAACCTTTGCCGCATTGCTGCAAAAGATGACCCGTCGCCCCGTGTATAACCTGGCGGTATCGAGTTATGGCACCGTGCGCGAAGTTATGCGCCTGAAAAATCTGGCCTGCTGCACAAAGTCGACACGATCATCATCCAGTACTGCGAAAACGACCTTGAAGAGAACACGCGTGGCCACATTGCCGGTGCGGATGAAAACAACAAGAATTTTGAAAAAATAACCCAAGGCAAGAGCAGCTTCACCGCCCTGCTGCACACGATAAGAAAAGCCTACGGGTTTGCTTTTGCTCTCCCCTTCAAGCACCTGAAGGCAAGAGCCGTCAAGCCGCCTGAGGATTTTTCGCCTCACTACCGGCCCCTAATGGCGGTTCTCGAAAAACATCCTGCCTCAAGGACAAGCGGATTCTGATTTTACACTAACGGGCGCGGAGAGAAGTCTCAAGCCTTCCCCAAAGGAAAGGAGCGAGCTGCCGTCAAATATAGAGCCCGGTTGACTTGGGCTTCAACCGGTGACTTCTATCGGATCGACGACCACCTGAACGCGGCCGGTCAACAGGACAACGGCACAGCAACTGTGTTCGAGCCGCTCTGACGACAGCAAGTAGCGATGAATATTTTCGATGGCCAGGTCGCTGTCATCTGTGCTTGCTGCAATCTTGATATGGCACGCGATCCTGTTTTACGGCTTGCCCCTGCCGGCCCTGATGCTTCTTTGGCTGCTGCTTTGCATATGGCTGTACCGGGCCGGACCCGCTCCCGCCGTACTCTGCGGCAGTTTCACGTAGTCCTCACCAGTGTTGCTCAACATCATCACGGACGTCATCGGGCTGGAACGTAGTATCTACTATCGTCCGCATGAACAAATGACGGCAAGAAGTACGGATTTCGGCGAGACCTTCAAGCCAAACTCTCACTCGACCCGGAATGCATTGTTCGGCGATATAGAGGCCTTGGAGAAGGTGGGTATCAAGGAGCCTCATGAAATCACCTATGTCACTGACAGCCTGGGGTTTCGCAATCCCGCCGATTACCGCGGCCAGACCTTCGTGCTGGTAGGCGACTCCTTTCTGGCGATTATGTCCAGCGCGTCGAGGCTTTTCGAAAAGCCAAAGGGAAAGAGTTCAAAATGGCGTTATTTGTTTTCGAAGGCAATGATTTTCAGCCCTTCACCAATAGTCCGGTAGAGAAAATGACTGTCCTGAAAATCTATCACGCGTTTTTCAAACAGACCAGTTTGTGGCGATATACGCGCTGGCTGTATCTGCGCGCGCAGAAGAAGGATGGGAACACTGGACATATACCCCGCGTGCGCCAGATAGACAAGGTAACCGTAGCTTTTGAAGAGTGAACTTCCCATCACCAGTAATAACTCGCCGCCAGACGAGTCTGGCCTGCGTTTTATTTGATGCCTTCAAAAACTCAAAACCCAACCCGGCGGCAGATCTTTTTATTCCGTCAACATCGCGTGCACGCAAAGTGGCTTACCGAGGAAGCTATTGCCCAACGCACAACTGACTACCTGCAATAAGCGGCAAACAGGCCGATCCCGGTCTTCGACCTGACCCCGCACTAGTGCTGAAGCCGAGCGGTACTGCCACGGGGTCAGTGTGTGTATTGGCGCGACGACACCCACTGGAACTGCAATGGCATGCGCGCCGTGGCGGCCCCGATTGCGCATCAGCTGCGGTTACGTTGATTCATCTGAACGCGGCACCGTCTCATTGTGCTTCACGAGCATATAAGCTGCCTTGTGGAACCGCTCCTTACGCTCTGGCGGGTCTTCCGCGTGGGGATCCGGGCGGCGGTAGAAGCCAAACCGAATGAATGAAAATCTCGGCATCGCATGAGATTTTACTGCTTGCCGGCAAGCGATCAAAGACCTAACTTACTGGACGTGTTTCCGGGTATTGAGAACTCCTCCGGTATATCGGAACAACGACTGACCTCGGCTGACGAGATCGTTTACCAACACAAGGAGAAGGAAAGTGGGAAACGGGCATTCCGGTTTTGGGTGCAGGTATCACCATTGTTTTCATGGTTGCCTGGTTCATGGGCTTCACCATGCGTCGGCATAATCGTCGACTGGCTGGCTCGTCATCGTCAGCAAGGCCTCACGGTACGATAAGCTGACATCCTGTCAGTACTTTACGCGTGCAAAGTAGGTTTTTTCAGACGCATCAAGCGCCTGTCGCAGTGTCGTAATTCCCATTTGGGCCAGCAAAGGAAGCATCTTCAGGAACACGTCGCCGGTGGTGCAAGCATCGCCGAGCGCAATATGGCGGGCTTTCTCGATCGCGACCCCAAGGCGTTCAGGGATGGCGCCGAGTTGGTGCGAGTCCTGGTTGGCATGAAGCACACAGCCGAAAGCAGTAAAGTATCGAGCACTTCGGTTGACTGAAAACAACACTGGTCTGGGGTTCCTTCAACGCAGGAAGCGTGATGTCGAAGGCGGCATTGTGAGCCATGAGCACTGTATCGCCGCAGAAATCGTGGAAGGTAGGTAGGACGGATGTCGATCTGCGGCAATCCACGCACCATGTCGTCGGTGATGCCGTGAATCCGATCCCTTTGGGTCGTAGAAAGCACTGCGGATCGACCAACTCGTCGAACACTCTCTTGCCGCAACAAACGGCCGTTGACAATACGCACGGCGCCAATCTGATGATCTCTGTGCCGGCCGCGGGCTCAAGGCCGGTGGTTTCGGTGTCGAATACGGTGTAGGTGAGATCGATAGCGGTTTGTCAAGGTCGATGTCTGATCGCGAAAAATGAAACAGGTCGAAGTCGTAGTACTCCGGCGCACGACAATGTCGTCGAGCGTCCGCATTGCGGCATGGAGTCCGGCGAGGGGTAACCGGGAGCAGCGAAGGCGAAAGAAATTTTAATGATGCGCAGCCTTTCCGCTCGTACCAGATTTCACCGCCATCGGTCAACAACATCGCGCAGTGATAAGGGCGAACTTTCTCGGCGAGGTGCATGGCATCGGTTTCCCGGGCGAAGTTGCTTCACGACATGGCAGGACCGGGCCCAGATGATGTCGAGGCAGGCCAGTTTGCCGACAGGCAGCAGCC
>JADJMH010000030.1 GCA_016709675.1 Candidatus Accumulibacter proximus | reverse complement strand
GGCAGCCATTGACATGGCACCAGCGACAAGTCCGGCAACCCCGGCAACCAAAATGCTCTTCGTATTTGCGCCAGCAGCGGCGACGCCCAGAATAAGGCTGGCAGTAGAAACGATACCGTCGTTTGCGCCGAGAACTGCAGCCCGAAGCCAACCCGTCCGGTGTGTTCTGTGTCTTTCGCTGTGTCGCATAGCGTGTACCGTGTGATGGGAGTTTGCTTCGATGCCTAACGTTCAAACTCAGGGGCGCTGCGCGGCTATATCGCGCAGCGTCCAGTGGACCGCGAAGTGCGCCCAGCATGGGCGCGATGTGATGGGGTGGAAGTCCCCTGTGGGAATACCGACGTGACTTCATGATGAAGCCACGATAACCACTAGCCGAAGGCAAGGGCAAGGCCGCGAGGACTTGTCTGAAGGAAGCCGGAGCGCAAACGTGCGCGGCGACGGACAGAAACTGCATAGAAGGCCGAGGGGGCCGAGGCGAGCTGGCACAGGACAGCGAAGCCCACCGGTACGGCGCCTACGGTAAATGCAGCGCCGGAGCACGGAAACATCGCGTTCTTACCTGGGGAGACCTGATCGGCGAGCGAGGACTCGACGTTTCGCAGGAGCAGTGCGGACCGCTGCTATAGAAGCCGGATGAAAACGGGCCAGGCTCACATATCAAGGGAAAAAGGGGCTCACACATCAAGTGACATCTGGTCCTGTGGCTCCGTTTCTTCAAGCATTGCCTTCCGTGGCCGACCCCGCGGGCGAATTTCGCGCCGCTGTCCAGTGGCCCGTTCGATACTGTCGATAAACCGCGCATCCCCGAGCGGCTGCCCCTGATCCAAGGCCATGCGGATGTCGCTGATTGCGTCGGTATCCAGCTTCGGGCTGAACAAGGAGCGATAGTTCGCCATCCGGTCAGCCTCGTTTGCCCCCAGACTGGAATACACCACATGCGGCGTCAGCAATGAGTCAGGTTGCCCCAGTCCGTTCGCCCGATAACTGCTCCAGCGATAATGCGCCGGGTCATCGACCATCGCTGCGCGCACGGGATTGAGTTCGATATAGCGCTGACAGAGAAGCAGATAGGCATCGGCCTGCACCAGAAGACTGGTAGCGGCTGTCCCACAAGGTGCCGGTGCGACGGTACGTCTTGTTGATGTACTGCATAGCGCCGGCCCAGAAGAAATCATCAGCCGGGAGACAGCCTCGGATTCCGGCGGAGACAGCAAAAGAGGTGCACGTGGTTGGTCATCTGGACGTAGGCGTGCAGCGCGCGCAGCCGGTGGCCTTGCAGGCCTCGCCCAGCCATTCGCGGTAGGCGAGGTAGTCTTCCTCAGCGAAGAAGCAGGCGTCGCGGTTATGTCCCCGCTGAACGACGTGCAGGGGAAGACCGGGGAGATGAATGCGGGGGCGACGGGGCATGTCGTTGAGGATAGCAGGTTCTGACACTTAAATCGACCCTGGCCCCTTTCCCTCCTGGCGAGCGAAACATCTGCACGCCGAGGTAGACGAGGTACAGCGCGCCAGCGTACTTGACCACCGCAAAGGCCAGCGAGGACGCGGCAAACAAGGCGGCCAGGCCGACCGACGCGGCCAGCGCGTTACCCAGGTTGCCGAGTGCGACGCCGGCCACCGACACCAGCCCGGAACGACGCCCCTGGACGAGGCTGCGAGTAACGATGTAGAGGACGCCCGGGCCAGGCGTGATCGCAAGAACGAGACTCGCGAACAGAAAAGCCGAGACGACAGGCCAGGGCGGAAGTAGATCGGTCATTGCGAAAGGCTGGAATAGGCTCAAGGTTTGAAAGCACCGCCCGACGCGGCTTTATCGCGTGGCGTCCGGCGGACCGTTCGGCATCAACTCGGGCATTGGAATGTCACGGCACGATGTAAAGGACTCTGCCGACGATGTGATCGGCAGGCACGAAGCCCCATATTCGACTATCAGAGCTGTTGTCGCGGTTGTCGCCCATCATAAAGTATTGGCCAGCAGGCACCTTGCAACTCACCCCTGCTGAGTCATAAGTGCAATTTTCACGAAACGGAAACGCGATGGACATTGGGATATAGGCGGGGCTATCGTTTTCGATGAGTACGGAGTATTCAGTGTTCCCCTGTCAAATCGCGGCCTAATGAGGCCACCGAATCGCGGCGTAATGCGGCCAGTAGAAGGGGTCGTTTTGCGGTTTCGGACGGGTGAGTTTTTACGCTGTTTTTTGGTTTTTAGCAAACCCGGAGACTGGCGTCCGGAAGGGTGTCCAGGGGACCGTGGAATAAATGCGTGCTTCTCGCGTTTATGCCGCGAAAGCCCCTTGACAGCCTGGAGGGCGCTGACACTGGAGGCAGTTGTCGGGGAGGAGTTTTTTCATCCCCGGCGGCTGCCTCACGGCGAGTGCGGGGTCTGGGGCAGCGCCCCAGGGTATGATGGGCGAGGGGGGTGCTAGCGGGCAGCCTGGAGAGGTGCAGGCGCCTTGCCAGGCGGGATGCGTGCGGCCGAGGTCGTTTCCGGCATCGGCCGTGGCTTGCGCCGCGTCTCCCCGTCAAGGACGATGCGATAGGCCTTGTCGCGCAAGCGGTCAAGCGTTGCTGCCCCCATCAACTTGTTGGGAAATGCCGCACCCCATTCGTCGAAGTGAAGATTGCTGGTGAGCGAGCTGGTGGTCCGCTCGTAGCGTGCGTCGGCGACATCTGGTACAGCGACGTGATGCACGGCCCGCGCGTGCCGATCGGCGGTCGTTTGGGCAAGAGCTATCTGGTGTCGCTCTTCGACGACGCGGCAAGGCTCGTTGCCCACGGCGCCTTCTGCCGTGGCGAAACGGCACTCGACATCGAGGGCGTCCTCAAGCAGGCGCTCCTCAAACGGGGCGTCCCGGTCAAGCTGGTCGTCGATAACGGCGCCGCCTATGTCGCGCACACCCTGCAAGGGATCTGTGCCCGTTTGGGCATCGTGCTGGTCCATTGCCGGGCCTACTCACCGGAGAGCAAGGGGAAGCTCGAGCGCTGGCACCGCACCTGCCGCGATCAGTTTCTCAGCGAGGTCGATGAACGCCAGATCCTGAGTCTCGACGATCTCAACGCGCGGCTGTGGGCCTGGCTGGAGCAGGTCTATCACCGCAGCCCGCATGACGGTCTCGATGGCCAGACGCCACTTGCCCGCTACCAGCAGGATCTGCCGAAGATCCGTTCGCTGGGACCGCTGGCGGCGAAGCTCGATGCGCTGTTCCTGCACCGCGTCCGCCGTCTGGTGCGCAAGGATGGCACGGTGTCGTATCAGGGCGGACGCTTTGAGGTGCCTTTCGAGCTCGCCGGCAAGACCGTTCGCCTGCTCGTCGATCCGCAGGCAGAGACCGTGGTCGGCGTCGAGGACGACGCCGGCGAATCGATCGGTCAGGCGACGCCGCTCGATGCCTTGGCCAATCGCGATCGGCGTCGACGCAAACCTGATCCGCTGCCGGTCGTACCGGTCAAGCGCCAGCGCTGGGCCGAATCTGGTCGAGTTAGTGTATCAACAGTATTACGGCTGCCAAGGAGACTAAAGATGGAGCTGCAACATTTTGGGCTGCGCCATTCCCCCTTGGGCAAGGAGACCACCGAGCTGTGGGATGACGGGGTGCTGGCGCGTTTGCACGAGCGTTTCCAGTGGTTGCTGCAATCGCCGGGCGTCGGGCTGCTGACCGGTGAGGGCGGGGTGGGCAAGACGGCGGCGCTGCGGGCTTTGACTGCGAAACTCAATCCGCATCGCTATCAGGTGATCTACCACGCGGAGACGGACTTCGGGCGCCTCGATCTGTATCGTTGTCTGGCGCAGTCGCTGGGCTTGGCGCCGAGCTATCGCCGGGCGCTGTTGTAGCGGGAGATCAGGCGCACATCCATCATCTGGCGGATGCCAAGCAGCTCCTGCCGGTGTGGATCCTCGATGAGGCACAGAATCTGCCGCCCGACTTCTTCCGCGACTTCCCGGCCTTCCTCAACTTCGCTTTCGATTCGCGCGATCTGATGACGGTCTGGCTGGTCGGTCATCCGGTGCTGGCGCAGACTCTGGAACGAGCCCCCTTATGCGGCGCTCGCCGGACGCATCCAGGTGCGTGTGCACTTGACGCCGGTGTTCGAGCGCGAACGCTTCGCGCGACTGATCGAGCATGGATTCAAGCGCGCCGGCTGCACGCAGACGCTGCTCACCGATTCGGGCCTGGAGATCCTGCGTCAGGCGAGCAAGGGGCTGCCCCGGCATGCGGCGCGCATTCTGCGTACCGCCATGCGTCTGGCGGTACCGCGCGGGCTCAATCATCTGCCCGACGACCTGCTGCAACTGGCCATCGAGGAACTCCGATGAGCCGCCGCCGTAACAGCCCGTTCCCCGACTGCCTCTCCGACGAAGCCGCCGTGGCGCTCTGCGATTTCCTCTACCAGCTCGCCACCGCCTGCGAGAGCCACTACCTTGTACAACTGCGCCGCCATCACGATCGCCAAACCAACCTCTACGATCCCGAGGAACCCTGGCGCTTCCCGCCCAGCGATCCCCGATCCCGATAGGCCCCTTGTCCCACGCTAATGCCGGGGAAAATCCGCCCGGCTACAGCGTGGGACTTTTCTCTTGTCTCACCCCGGAATAGCTCGGGACGAAGAGTCTCGAATAGGGCGGGACGTAACACTTACTACACCGGCGTCTGATTGATGAGGAGTACACCCGGCACCCGTTCTACGGCAGCCGCAGGATGGTGGTCTTCCTCGGGAAAGGGGGTCACACGGTCAATCGCAAGCGAGTCCAACGACTGATGCGGCTGATGGGCCTGGCCGGCATGGCGCCGGGTCCGAACACCAGTCGGCGGCACCCCACGCACAAGGTCTATCCCTACCTGTTGCGCGGGGTTGCTGTGGTCAGGCCGAACCACGTCTGGAGCACGGACATCACGTACATCCGCCTGCCGCGTGGCTTCGCCTACCTGGTGGCGGTGATCGACTGGTATAGCCGCAAGGTGCTCAGTTGGCGGATCAGCAACAGCATGGAAGCGATCTTCTGTGTCGATTGCCTGGAGGATGCCTTGCGCACCTACGGCAAGCCGGAGATCTTCAACAGCGATCAAGGCTCGCAGTTCACCAGCGAAGCCTTTACCAACGTCCTGACCAGAGAAGGGGTGGTCATCAGCATGGATGGACGAGGGCGAGTGTTCGACAACATCTTCGTCGAGCGGCTCTGGCGGAACGTCAAGCATGAGGACGTCTATCTGAAGGGCTATGCCACGATGGGCGAGCTGATGGTTGGCCTGACCGAGTACTTTGCCTTCTACAACGACGTTTCATGGTGCCCCACCTCGCTATGTGCTTGAGAAATCGAAGGTTATCTGCTCAGTGTTTGGTACTGCGGGTTGCTGATTCCTGCTCCTGGCGCGCTCAACCAATACCGCAGCTGCGGCTGTCCCAAGGGTATCGCGGTTGAACACCCATGGCCCATCAGACAGCGGATGCTGGGCCTCGATTTCTCCACGCGCTACGGCCAAACGGAGCGTGCGCGCGCTAACTCCCAAGTGCTCGGACGCTTCGGTTAGGTTCATCCAGGGGCCACCGTCGCGCTGGTCGGCCCGATAGCAGGGAATGTGGTGATGGCTGCGCAGCGCTGTGATCCGTTCTTGCGTCCACCGGTTGCCGCGTCCGGTCAGTAGCCCGTTGCGATTGAGTACGCCGGCAATCAGCCGATCCGGACAGATGCGCGCGAGCACGCGCACGGCTTCCAGGACTTCGGTGGGGGTTTGCGTGCTGTTCTGGCCGCGCCGGCGTCGCGGCAAACGCAGCTCGGTATGGACGCCGCCTTTCCAGTGAATGACCAGGACGACTTCACTGGCTGGCGCATCCACGTCGACGACCACGTCGCGAATCAGTGTCCGAATGACGCGCTTTTTGAGCCGTTCATCAGTCCCTGGATCATGCCATAGCGACTCCAGATCGGCGGCCAGATCAGCGAATCCCTCGCGCGTGGCCAGGGCTGAGGGGCCTTGCCGATCCCGATGTTGCCGGATCTGCGATTCGATCTCGTGGACCCGTTGCAGGGACTGATTCCAGCGTCGTTCAAGCTCGTCGGTGACCAGTCGATTCTCAGGGTCGGCCGCGTCGTATTGCTTCTGCGTTCGTCGAGCACTGTACTGCGCCGCCTCCAAGTCGCGCTGGAGCGCCGACAAGACTTCGTCGACCTGGCGTGCTTGCTCTTCGTGGGCGATGACCGCCGCCTCGATTGCTGCTGGCTCCACGACGCGCAGGACCTCCCTCGTAATCGCTTGATCGACGACCAAACCGGCAAATCCAATGCAGCGCGGCTCGCCATTATCGAGCCACCCTCGACGGCAGTGGTACCGAAGGACATCGTGACAGCTACCCGTGTAGTGCACCACCAGCTTATGACCACAGCGGCGACAGCGCAATAACCCGGCGAGCAGCGCCGGACCCCGTTGGGCGGCGCCGATTTGCTCTCGGCGCATCATATTCTCGGAGATGGTCGCCTGCAGGCGCTCGAACTCCTCCCAGCTGACGTAGCCGTCGTGTGCGCCCGGAATGAAAGAAAGCCATTGTTCCCGCGGTTTGCGGCGCACCCTCTGACGGGCCTCGCCGCCATCGTACTCGGTCAGTTGTTCGGTCTTGCCATAGGCGTAAGCTCCGGCGTACGCCGGGTTGGTGAGCATGCTGTAGAGCATGCCGTAGGACGGTCGCTTCCAATGCACTTCCTCGCGGGCGTTGATCACGGGAAGTTCCAGACCATGCTCAAGGAACCACAACAACGTTTGCCGAACACTTCCCAGTTCGCCGAGTTTCTGGAACACCAAGCGCACCGCTTCCTGGACACGCCGGTCGGGATCCTTTTCCAGCCGTCGTTCGCCCTTCCGATAACCCACCGGGCTGGCGATCAACAGCTCACCCCGACGCGCCTTCTCGCGGCGGGCTTCGACCGAACGCTGCCGGAGCAGATCGAGTTCGTATTCGTTGAGGCTGCCCTTGAGCCCGAGCAGCAAGCGATCATTCCCTTGCCGCGGCGCGTAGACCATCTCCTGGTCGATCAGGACGGTGTCCACAACACGACAGACCTCGACCAATTGTTGCCACTCCCGGCTGTTTCTGGCAAAGCGCGATACTTCGCGCGCCGCCACCGCGCCGACCTTGCCTAGACACACCTCGGCCACCATGCGCTCGAATCCGCTGCGCGTCACCAGACCGGCTGCCGACCGGCCGAGATCTTCATCGACGACTTCGATCTCACGCCAGCCCAGTTGCATCAAGCGTTCCCGCATCGCATATTGCAGCTTCTGGCTCTCCAGGTTGTGGTTGACTTGGTAGGCCGAGGACTGACGAATGTACAGAATGGCTTTGCGCGAAAGATGCTGCGCCTTGAGCTTCTCACTCATCGCCGGCCTCCTGCGTCGATCGGGAAGCCAACTCCCGTTCGGACTGTTCGCTCAGCATTCGCGCCAGCAACCGAATCGTTTGCTGGCGCACCTCCCCAGGCAGTTGTTCCCATTGCGGCGTTGCTGGCCTCGACTGAAACAACGACAGCTGGGTTGCCCGGCACGGGCTCGACAGGATTCTCATCAGCACCTCCTTCGGGTAACAAGGAATCGTGCTGGGCTTGTAGCATAGGACTACCATCCGGCTGCGAGTGTGCAGCCAGCAGTACCGCCAACCCGTGCAAGGCTCCGATATCCACTACGGGTCTCGGCGCCAAGCGCAGCTGGCAGCACACTGCCCTGTCAAACATCCAGAGCGGCACTTCGAGCCCGCGGCATTCGTGCTGCGGCTCCAATCCGCAATGCGCGACCATCCACCCGCGGCTCACCCGCGCCCGATAAATCCAGACGACGCGACCAAACCAGGGGTGCCAGGGATAGAGAACTTCTCGCGACTCGGTACTATGGGTGTTCGATTGATGACTTGTACAACGGGGAGCGCCCGCACCAGTCGCTGGGCGACCAGACGCCCCAGGTGGTGTATCAAACCGCTATCGGTGGCGGGGCGATGATCGTGGACAAATTCGGCGGCGCGGGGGGAGGAACCCCTGTTCCACTACGCTCCACAGGGGTTCCTCCCCCCGCAGAAGCAAGATCAACAGCCACAGCACAAACCAAAGCAAAGGCAAAACCGGGGCAGCGCCGTTCAGCTGCTACTGAAGTCAAGTGCCCAGCTTAAACAAGCTTGATTCTTGTCTTGACTTCGGGGTCCACTTCACCCGCAACATCCGCTCCAGACCCACCGGCGGGCGACCCCGCTTCCCCTTCGGGTAGTGCGGCCCGATCACCTCAAGTACCTCCGCCCACGGGGTTACCTTCTCCATTTCGGAAAGGAACACCTCTCGACGCGTCGTCCGCTTCTTGCCTTCAAATTCCACTTCGGAAAAACTGATCTGCTTCATCTCGCTACCCGGCGTGTGCTGGAATGCCCGTATTATACCATACGGATATGTTGCGATTAAATCAGCGTTTCCCTTGGAACCCATAGTTGATATCTCGCATGTTCCAATGCATCCAGACGAAATTCTGATGCGTTCGCACGAAATCAAAGAATTCGTCGAGCATCGCTTTTTCTAGCTCATCGTATCTCCCCTTGATATCTGCAAGTGGGATGTGCCGTTGCTCAGCCACCTTGTGGATAGAAAATGATTGTGTTTGTCCTGAGGCGAGGTTGCGTACAGCAATCGAGGTTACCCGTGGTGTTCGTCCATCAGCTCGGTCATAAAAGCTTTCACAGGAATAATGAACCACAAGCACATGCTCACGCTGCTTGAGAATGGCTGATAGCCTGTCGGACGCCTTCCGACGGTTTTTGAGTCTTTCTAGCTCTCTTCCCATGCGATCTTTATTCTTCTAACGTCTGAATTAACCGGCTGGCGCGGCTTTATCGCGCCAGGCCGGGTCGAATGAAAAGTTGGGCCTTTAATTGACCCTGGCCCCTTTGTCCTCTTTGTCCTCGCCACTCGGACGGCATAATCTCCATCGTCATAGCCGGGGAGGAGAAAACCGTTAACATTCATGGTCTTATGCCATGGTCTTGTGAACCCGCAGGAAATCGGGTCTACTCTCGTCTTTTGGGCGTAAGGAATGACCAAGACGACGGGGGCAAGCCTGGTATGCTGTTTGGGTGAAGTGACCGATCCGCGGAAGCCGAGTAACGGGACGCTGCATGATTTCCTGGAGATTCTTGTGATCGCCATTTCCGCGGTGCTCTCCGACTGCGACACCATCGAAGACATGGCGGAGTGGGGTCGCACGAAGGAGGCGTGGCTGCGTGAATTTCTGGTACTCAGGAATGGTGTTCCCTCGGAAAAGACCTTCCTGCGCATCTTCCAGGCCCTGGATCCGAAGCAATTTGAGGCAGCGTTCCGGCGCTGGGTGGCTGGAGTGGTGGGCGCCCTGAGAGGCGTCGTGGCGGTCGACGGCAAGACGGTGCGCGGGTCGGGCAGTGGCGGCGAGAGTGCGATCCACATGGTCAGCGCCTTCGCGACGGAACTGGGCGTTGTTCTCGGCCAGGAAAAGGTTGCCAGCAAGAGCAATGAGATCACCGCCATCCCGGAACTCCTGAAAGCGCTTTATATTAATGGCTTGCTGGTCAGCATCGATGCGATGGGGTGCCAGAAGAGTTTTGCCCGTCAGATCACGGACCAGGGTGGCGACTACCTGTTGGCGGTCAAAGACAATCAACCGACCCTGTTGGAAGCCATCAAGACGGAATTCATCGACCAGTATCAATCGGAGGCGGTTGACCGGAACCGGCAGGTCCTCGCGTCCCATGGTCGAATCGTCGGCCAGATCGCTTCGGTGCTGCCGGCGGCAGGCGTCGTCAATCTGGCCGATTGGCCCAAGTGCAAGGCAATCGGTCTTGTCGACTCCCTCCGGACGGTGGGTGACAAGGAATCCGACCTGGAGCGGCGCTACTACATCAGTTCTCGTGAGTTGACCGCCGAACACCTCGCGACAGCAGTTCGGGCGCATTGGGGTATCGAGAGTGTGCCGCAGGCACACAGAAAGGAAGTTCGTAATGGACTGACGAACTGTGTAGAAGCTACACGGAAGATGAGGGTAGGTCCCTCGGGGTCGGCTTTCAGGAGCGGGCCTCAAACCACCCCAAGCTGCTGCGGTCAAGAGCCGTGGTGGTGAGCGTTGGGGTCAAAGCGTCGAGGACGTACCTCGAGCAGGTAAGGATCAGAGAGACGAACGAAAGTGAACCTTCGCTGACGCGTCGTAATCCAGAGACTTGTCGTCAAAACCAGGGGCGTTTCCATCTTCTGGGACAAGCTTGCCGGGCACCTGATTACTGGGCAAGCGGCGGCCGGCGTATAGGAGGCGTGAAGCTGATCCAGGCTTCTGTGTGGAACTGCGGGAACCAGTCGTTCCGATGTCAAGGGAGAAGCCCAAGTGGCAGAAACCACGAGGCGAGAGTACCGATGCGGAGCACTGGGACGGACCGACCCGTACGAGCGATGAAGGCTGGTAATGCGGCTGGAGCAAAGGGGTCGGATCAAGCGGTTGCATTTGGCGTTCAACTGGCAACAGGAGGAAGCGGATGAGTGCAACAAAACCATTTGCCATTGACAAATGGCTGGTGTACGAAGCGTATCAAGCGGTCAAAGCCAATGCGGGATCGGCAGGGGTGGATAAGGAATCGATCGGCGACTTCGAGAAGGATCTGAAGGGGAACCTGTACAAGATCTGGAACCGGATGTCGTCGGGAAGCTACTTTCCGCCGCCGGTCAAAGCGGTTGCCATTCCCAAGAAGAATGGCGGGGAGCGCATATTGGGTGTTCCAACGGTGGCAGATCGTGTGGCGCAGACGGTTGTCAAGCAGGTGATAGAGCCCGGGATTGAAGCCAAGTTTCTACCGGATTCCTACGGTTACCGGCCCGGAAGGTCGGCGCTGGACGCCGTGGGGGTAACGCGGGAACGATGCTGGAAGTATTCCTGGGTTCTGGAGTTTGATATCAAAGGCCTGTTTGACAACATCGACCATGCATTGCTGGAGAAGGCGCTCGAGAAGCACGTGGAGTGTGAATGGGCCATGCTTTATATCAAGCGCTGGCTGACGGCGCCGCTGCAACTGGCGGACGGAACCCGGGTAGAACGTACCCGGGGGACACCGCAAGGCGGCGTCGTCAGTCCGGTGTTGGCCAACCTGTTCCTCCACTACACGTTTGACGTCTGGATGACGAAACACTATCCCGACAACCCCTGGTGCCGGTATGCGGATGATGGATTGGTTCATTGTCGGACCGAGCAGGAGGCGCAGGCCCTGATGGCGGCGCTCGATGCAAGGTTTGCGCAATGCGCCCTGCAGATGCATCCGGACAAGACCAAGATCGTGTACTGCAAAGACGGTAGTCGCAAGGGGAGGTATCCGGTCACGCAGTTTGATTTCCTCGGATATACCTTCCGGCCAAGGGTGGTGAAGAACCGCAAGCGCAACAGCATGTTTGTGAGCTTCACCCCGGCGGTCAGCAACAAAGCGCTGACGGCGATGCGGGCAACGACACGCAAACTGAGCTACCGAAATCGGACGGAGCTGAGCCTAGCCGACATTTCCCGACTGCACAATCCAATCCTGAGGGGTTGGCTCGCGTATTACGGCAGATTCTATCGGTCGGCGATGTATCCCGTCTTCAGGCACTTCAACAAGACGTTGGTGGCTTGGGCGATGAGGAAGTACAGACGGCTGAAGGGTCACAAGATACGGGCGAGCAGGTTTCTCGAACAGCTTTCCGAGAAGCAGCCGTATCTCTTCGTGCATTGGCAGAAAGGAATGGTCGGTGCGTTTGCTTGATGGGAGCGGTGTGAATCGAGAGGTTCACGCACCGTTCTGTGAGAGGCCGGGGGTGCAATTCCTCCGGCCGACTTGCCACCGGCTTCACTGGGTTCTCGACGTCAGCTTCGGCGAGGATGCCAGCACCGTGCGCAAGGACAACGCCCCACAGAACTGCTCCCTCCTGAAGAAGATCGTGCTCAACTTGCTCCGTCTCGATACGACCGACAAGACCAAATGTAGCCTACGCATGAAGCGCAAGAGAGCGGCTTGGGATGACGACATCCGGGCAAGGATCCTCGGGCTCACGCGGCGATGACATCCGAGTGGCGAGGCCCTGCTTTCCCCCATTAATTGACCCTGGCCCCTTTTGCTTTTCTCTGGACGGCTTGGGATGGCAATGCCTGGAATTCGCCTTAATTGACCCTGGCCCCTTTGTCTTCCTTTGTCTTCCTCTTTGTCTTTCTCTCCGATCTATGCTTATTCGTTGCACGATCTATGCTTATTCGTTAGACCTCATTGCGCGCGGTTCGTACGAGAGTCTTAAAGTCAGACTCACGGATGATTCGAATTCGGTGACCCTCAGCGGCGAATTGCTCGGCCTTTCGATGCTTTGAACTCTTCTCGTGTCCCGCGAGCTTCGTGACGTCCTGATCGCCAACGACTAGTATCGTCGTCTTCTTCGTCACGCCAGTTGCGACCTGACATCCAACGCTCGCAGCTAGGTCTGCAGCTTCGCTTCTCGGCAGTTCAAGTGCGCCCGTGAATACGAGGATCTCGCCGTAGAGATCACCTTCAGGGTTCCCGTCTCTTTGAACTGCGGCGCCTGAGGAAGAGTGCTCGGGATCAATGGGCTGATTGACCCTCCGGCGCCATTGATCGAGGTCCTGCTGGGACTCACGTAGGGCAGCAAGCAAGACGAAGCCGGCGGCCTTTGCGTCTTCGAGGGCATCGTGGTGCTGGAACTCGTATCCGATCCTGCTGCACACATTGGCAAGACCGTAGCCCTTCCAAGCGAGGTCTTTCCAGGTGCGGCGAACCACTCGAGCGGAGTCCAGCCAAGTTGTTGCTATGGGACTCAGGTTGTACTTGCCGTAGGCTCGGCCAAGCGCGATCCGGTCGAAGTGGGTGTGGCAGACGCTGAGTGTACTTTCAAGCGTTGAACGAAGGCGATCGGCGATCTGGGGGAGCCTTGGCTGCCCTTTGACCATTCGCGGTTCAATTCCGTGGATAGAGATATTCACGTCGTCGAAGTAGTCTTCGGGGTCGACTAGCGTTGACCACTCTTCCGCGAGTTGACCATCAACAAACCTGGCGAGACCGATCTGGCAAATGGAGCCCATGTCTGCATTGGCGGTTTCAACATCGATGGCTACGAATTGCATTGGTCGGGCTCCCTGCGTCCCTACGCTTCGGCGTACTTTGCCATATCACCGGTGAAGACAACGGCCATTCCAGTAGCGGTGCAGTTCAAGACGATTTCTTCGGCTGTGTCGATGTTGAGGTCTTCGCCTCGAAGACCCTGCCACATGGCCAGGTAGTAGAGCGTTCCGAACTTTTGCTTCTTCTTTATCGCTTTTTCCACGCCACCTTTCCAGGGTAGGACCACAAGCCAACCATCAGCGGCCTGCGCTGCAAGCGCAGGGTCCTCAAGGCGCTTCTCTCGCCCTCGTTCCCAGCACGCGATCAGGCCGTCATCTTCAGCGTTCCATCGCTCTTCCCACTTCGCACCTTCGCGAATTGGCTCGGCGATCGATCGGTGTATCTTCATAGCGTGACCCGCAGATGGTGGTGTTGATGAGGTATAACGAATAGCGCTCATCGGCCGCGCCGAAAGCTAACGAATAGCCGTCCCAATTGACGGTTTGCTTTGCGTCGCCAGTCGTTTGGCATTGATCGAATTCAGATAAAAAGCCATTTGGAACAATACGATAGAAATTCCCGGCGTCAACTAAAAGATTCGGCAATTGCGTCTTTTTCAAAGGCGTATACATGGGCTGGGTGCCCGTTGCGGATACCCAATATGGCAGAGGTCGATGGGAACTATACCATGCCCCGGGGAACCCGCCCGGGTAAGCTCGCTGGGCACGGTGCGCATGGACTGCCATAGTCCGAGGAAGAGGGGACAGGCCTTTTCGCAGTCAACGGCCACCCGGTTTGCCTTCTGCCGTTGCGCCTGTGAGGCGAGCTGAAGACCGCCTGCGCCGGGAGAAAGACGCCAGCGCCTGCTGCTGCCAAGGCGCCTGACGACAAGCTTCATGAGCCCGGTTTCGCCCGCCGGAACGGTGGCGTCCGGGATCGTCGGCGCTGCCCCGACGACCGGTTGCTGGCTTCTTCAACCCGCAATCCGGGCGGGCGAGCACTCCGGACGTCGTACACCCGCTACATGCTCGTGGTGCCACGGCCCACCTGGGCCGCGGCACCACGATCCAGGAATCAGTCGCTCGCGCCGGCGCGCACGTCGAATTCCACTTTCCAGCGCTGCGGTCCGTCGTGCGGTAGCGCCTCGAGTTCGAGTGTGCCGGCCTCGGTGACGCGCGCATGCAGGCGCACGCGCACCACTTCGCCGGCGGCGCGGCCGTCGCTCGGCAGCGTCGTCTGGATCTCGTCGAGTTCCTGCAGTTCGTCGGGTTCCCAGTCTTCGAGCAGGGTGCCGACCTCGTCCTGGCGGCGAACCGACGAGCCGAAGAAGCGGAAGCGGACCTGCTCGCCGACGACCAGGCCGAATTCGAGCGCCGACAGGGCGGCTTCGGTGCCTTCCTCCATGCCGAAGGGCGCCAGGCACAGCGCCTGCACCGGTGGCTGCATGCCGGGGACGGCGGGCATCACCGATTCGACGGCGACGTAGTAGGCGCGTGCCGTGCCGCCGCGGATGCGCACGCCCTGGCCGCGGCGGACATAGCCGTAGTAGGCGGCGCCGCGGGCGACGGCGAGGTCGAGGTCGGCGCCTTCGAGCAGGCGGGCAGCCGGCGCCGACTCGGCGGCGAGCCAGGAATTGACTGTCGACAGCGTGCGCTCGGCGAGCAGATCGGACTTGAAGACGCCGCCGTTGAACAGCACGGCGGTCGGATGCAGGAAGCTGGCGTCGGCCGGCAACTCGCCGCTGAAGCCTTCGAGATCGGCCGTCGCTGCCACCTGGCGGGCGAGGAAGGCGGCGAGGTGGCGGGTGACGGCGGCATCCTGCGCGTAGGGCAGGCCGAGCTGAGTCAGGCCGGCGCGGCCGCGACCCTGCGGACGATCGGCGATGGCGGCCGCCGGGAAGAAGCCTTCGAGCAGGGTGGTGGCCAGTTCGTCGCGCGTCAGCTCGCTGCGGATCGAGCCGCCGATCAGCTTGGCGCCGCGGCTGGCGATGACCAGCGGCACCTGCTTGACTTCGGGATCGCTGAGCAGCGTCTCCTTGGCCGATCGGCAGGCGTGCGTCAGCGCCCGCAGTTGCCAGGCGTCGAGCTTGCTGCCCTGCGCCGACAGCTTGCCGGCGACGGCATAGGCCAGCGCCAGGTCCATGTTGTCACCGCCGAGCAGGATGTGCTCGCCGACGGCGACGCGGTGCAGTTCGAGCGTGCCTGCGCGTTCGAGCACGGCGATCAGCGAGAAGTCGCTGGTGCCGCCGCCGACATCGACGACCAGGATGATGTCGCCGGGTCGTACCTGCTTGCGCCAGCCGCCGGCGCTCTTCTGAATCCAGCTGTAAAGCGCTGCCTGCGGCTCCTCGAGCAGGATCATGCGCTCGCAGCCGGCGGCACGGGCCGCTTCGGCGGTCAGTTCGCGCGCCGCCGGGTCGAAGGAGGCGGGGATGGTGACGACGATCTCCTGCTCGGCGAAGGGCGCGGTCGGTTGCGCCTGGTCCCAGGCGGCGCGCAGATGGGCGAGATAGCGCAGCGAAGCGTCGAGCGGCGACAGGCGGGCCACTTCCGGCGGCGCGTCGTTGGGCAGGATCGCCGCACGCCGGTCGACGCCGGCGTGACAGAGCCAGCTCTTGGCGCTCGAAACCAGGCGGATCGGCGTCGCCGCACCGCGGCTGCGGGCCATTTCGCCGACCGCGTAGTCCTGCTCGGCGGTCCACGGCAGGCTGAGGTCGCCGGCGGCGAGTTCGCTCTCATGCGGCAGGTAGATGAACGATGGCAGCAGGCCGATCGACTCGACCGAACCGGGGGCAGTCAATTGCGGGATCGGCAAGACATGCTGCGTGACCTGTTCGCCATCACAGGCGCCGATATCGACGTAGGAGAGGGCGCAATGGGTGGTGCCGAGGTCGATGCCGATGGAGAACCTGGGCTCGCTCATAATTCCACCTCCGCGGGTGCGACGATGCGCAGGTCGTGGCTGCCGGCGAGCCTGGGCAGGCGGGTTTCGCTCACGCGCCAGCCACGGTGGGTAATGCTGCCGTTGAACGGCGGCTGGCCGACGACGTTGCCGGTGACGCGGATCGCCGCCGCATCAAAGCCTGCCGGCAGCGTGACGCGGCTGCCCTCGGCTTCCGTGCGCACCGGGCCGATGGTGAAGTTGTCTTGCAGCACCTTGCGGCAGCCTTCATGCACGACGCGGGCAGCGGCGCCAACGTCGGCGTCGGCGTAGGCGGCAATGTCTTCCTGGATGAAATCGATCAGGCGTGCTTCGCGCTGCAGCAGACCGAGGAGTTGCAGCGCGCCGTCCGGCGCGGCTTCGACCAGCGGCGGTGCGCTCGGCTTTGCTGCGGCCGGAGCGGGGGCCGAGGGCTCGGCGCGCTGCTCGCCGGCACGCAGGGCCTGGACGCGGGCGGCGAACTGGCCATCGGCAAGGATCGAGAAAAAGCTGCCAAAGGCAAGGGAGATTCTGCTCAACAGGGATGGGTTGGCTTGTTTCATGGAATGTTCCTGGTGTTTGCCGCACAGGCGGCCATGTCGGGTGTTGTCAGGCTCGGCAGCGGCTGCGCCGTGCGGCCAGGCGAGTCGAACGCCGGTTCTTCCGCGATCCGGGGTTGCTCGGGCTGGCGCATGGTAGCGATCGCCGGGGTCAGACGCAACGCCGGTCGGTGATCGTCGCCAGGGCGCTGATGAGTCTCTGGCGGGTACCTCAGGGGCGTCTGCTGCAGCGCAATATAAACCATTTTGCCGATTTCGGGTAGCGCGCCTCGCTCTAGCTGGATTGCCGGATGTGCGATTGACCGGTACCGGTCTCGCCCGGCGCTGTCCGTCCGAATCCCGCGCTGCCGCCGGATTAGTCCCCTGCCAGGCGCTGGACAAACCAGCGCGCCGTCTCGCGGGCGACCAGCTCGAACGCCGCCGCGGAATCCGGCGGATGCGTGGTTGCCGCGAGCAGCCTCAATTCCTTGCGGCAGCTGACTTCGCTCAGGGCTCGCCGGTTGCTGGCGGCGACGCGCTCGTCGTCCTCGGCGACGAGAAGCAGCAACGGCGAGGCGAGCGACCGCAGGTAAAGCATCCCGGCGAGATCGATCAGGCCACCCCGGCAAACGACGGCGTAGACGTCGTGGTCGCGCAGGGCGGCAACCCGCAGCACGACCGGCGAGCAGTCGCCGGCGGCGCAGAGGCCGATCGGCAGCGTCGGCAGTTCGCCGAGCAGCATCCGTTGCTTGAGCAGCGCCAGGGCATCGAGCAGGCGCCTGGCGAGCAGCGACACATTGCGATGGCGATCGGCGAAGCGCTCCTCGGCGTCGGTCAGCAGGTCGAGGGTCAGCGTGCCGATGCCGGCGTGCTGGAGGATCACGGCCAGAGCGTCATCGCGTGCCTCGGGGGCCGGGCCGGCGTGGGTCAGGACAACCACCGCCGAGATCTTCGCCGGCAGGCTCAGCCGGCCGTGCAGCGAGCCGTGCCCGGCGTCGATCGAGATCGCCGTGTCGCCGGGAAAAGAGATTGCTTCGGTCAACGACGCAGCAGCCTGACCGGGACGCGGCGCGGCCCGAAAGGTTTGCCGAAGCGGGCAAAGTGGCCGGCGATCAGCGTCCCGCAGTGCGGACAGCGGCCGTCGCTCGGCAGGTCGTAATGGCGGATGTTGTACCAGTCGCGCTCGATCAGTGCGGCCTGGCAGCCGGGGCAGAAAGTGGTGCCACCTTCGGTGTCATGAACGTTGCCCGTGTAGACATAGTGCAGGCCGGCGTCGAGGGCGATGCGCCGTGCCTGGGTCAGCGTCGACGGCGGGGTCGCTGGCAGATCATCCATCTTCCAGTCGGGGTGGAAGGCCGTGAAGTGCACCGGCACCTCCGGCCCGAGTTCGCGCGCCACCCAGTCGGCGAGCGCCTTGATCTCGCTGGCGGAATCATTCTTGCCCGGAATCAGCAGGGTGGTGATCTCGAGCCAGCACGTCGTTTCGTGATGGATGTAGGCGAGGATGTCGAGCACGGGTTGCAGGTGGCCGCCGCACAGCTTGAAGTAGAAATCGTCGGTGAACGCCTTGAGGTCGACGTTGGCACCGTCCATGACGGCGAAAAACTCGCGTGCCGGTGCGGCATGGATGTAGCCGGCAGTGACCGCAACCGTCTTGATGCCACGCTCCTGGCAGGCGAGGGCGGTGTCGATGGCGTACTCGGCGAAGATCACCGGATCGTTGTAGGTGAAGGCCACCGACTGGGCGCCGTAGGCGACCGCCGCCGCGGCGATGCCGTCCGGACTCGCCGCGTCGAGCAGGCGATCCATGTCCTTCGACTTCGAGATGTCCCAGTTCTGGCAGAATTTGCAGGCCAGATTGCAGCCGGCGGTGCCGAAGGACAGGATGGCCGAGCCGGGAAAGAAATGGTTGAGTGGCTTCTTTTCGATCGGGTCGATGCAGAAGCCGGAAGAACGGCCATAGGTCGTGAGCACCATCTCGCCGCCGAGGTTCTGGCGAACGAAACAGGCGCCGCGCTGGCCCGCATGCAGCTTGCAGTCACGCGGGCAGAGGTCGCACTGGATGCGTTCGTCCTCGATCGCATGCCACCAGCGGCCGGGGTGGGCGGACTCCGGTACTTTCGGCTGGTGGTTCACTTCTCTTTCCATTTGCTTACTCCGTAGCGTGCGAGGGTCAGGTCCGCGTGCCAGAAGTCGGCCGGCAGGCCGGCCTTGAGTTTGAGTTGCGCCATGAACTGGCGCGCATCCGGCAGCGATTCCCAGACCTGTGGCAGGAAGGTCGCGCGCCGTCTGCCGTAGGACAGCACCAGGCCATCGATGCCGGGACGAAGCCGCGCCAGGGCGTCAGCCTCACTGGTCACCGGGAAGGGTTCGGCGGGTGTCAGCAGCGAAACCTCGACGTGGGTACGAGGAAACTCTTCCTGGCTGAGGGGCGCAAAGCGGTGGTCACGGAACGCCGCGGCGAGCGCGTTTTCGGCGACGTCGATGGCCAGCGGCCGGTACGCTTCAAGGCTGCCGATGCAACCCCGCAACTGGCCGCCCTGCGTCAGCGTGACGAAGGTCGCGCCGTTCTCGGCGAGTTCCGCCACAGGCTCGACGGGGAACCCGGTGAGGCCGAAGCGTTTGGCGATGGCGTTGCGCGCCGTCACCAGCAGGGCACTGCCGAGGCCCTCAGTGGACATGTTCGGGCTCCGCGCTGAAGGTGAAGGCGCCGTAGCCGACGACCCGTGAGCGGTCGCCGGCGGTATCGCCCGAATTGCGCAGATCGACCAACTCGGCCTTCAGACCGTGCCGACGTGCGGCCAGCAGCAGGCCATTGACCGGTGTCGCGCCGCAGGCCTGTTGATGATCGATGTGCGGTTCAAGGGCGACGATATGCCGCGCCGTATTGCTGTCGGTCTCGCGCGCGACCGCGTAGGGCAGGTAGTGGGAGAGATCGGAGCTGATCACGATCAACGTCTCGTCGCCACCCCAGAGGCATTCGAGCACCTCGGCCACCTGTGCCGCCGAGGCGCGGCCGACGGCGAGCGGCACCAGCGTGAACTCGGCGAGCACCGTCTGCAGGAACGGCAACTGCACTTCGAGCGAGTGCTCAAGGGCATGCGCGGCGTCGCTGACGACCACCTGCGGCAGATGGTCGATGTCCCGGATCGCCTCCCGGTCGATCGGGATGTCGCCGAGCGGCGTGGCGAAGGCGGTGGCGGAGGGCACCGCCAGGCCATCGACGGCGACGCGGTGGGTCGGGCCGAGCAGAATGACGCGCCGGATGCTGGCGCGCAGGGAAGCGAGCGGTGCGTAGACGCTGGCGGCGATCGGTCCCGAATAGACGTAGCCCGCATGAGGGGCAATGATCGCCTTCGGTCGCGCCGGTTGCAGCGACGGTGCGCGGTCGAGCATTTGCTGAAGGTCGCGGATCAGGCCGCCTGGCGATGCCGGGTAGAACATGCCCGCGACTGCAGCTGGACGGACGTGGGGTGTCGAGTAGCTCATGTTCGTGCTCCTTAACTAATAGCTTAAAATTAGACCATGCCACGCTACTATGCAATCGTTCCCGCTGCCGGCACCGGCTCGCGCTTCGGCGGTGACACCCCCAAACAGTACCAGTCGGTCGCTGGGCAACCGCTGATCCACCACAGCCTGGCAGCCTTGTGCCGCTGCCCGCGCATCGACCGCGTCTGGGTCGTGCTCTCTCCCGACGATAGATGGTGGCGACAGTACGACTGGACAAGCCTTGGCCACAAGCTGGAGACAGTTTTTTGTGGCGGTGCGACACGATCCGAGAGCGTTGCCAATGGCCTGCGTGCGGCGGCGACGGCGGTTCACGACGACGACTGGGTGCTGGTGCATGACGCCGCTCGCCCCTGCCTGTCGCAGGCCATGCTCGCTGCCTTGTGTGACGAACTGGCCGACGATCCCGTCGGCGGCCTGCTGGCTACGCCGGTGGCCGATACGCTGAAGCGTGTCGACGATGAACAGCGGGTGGCGCGCACCGAGTCGCGCGATGGCCTGTGGCAGGCGCAGACGCCGCAGATGTTTCGCTACGGCCTGCTCTCCCGGCTATTGGCAGAACACGCCGGCGGCACCGACGAAGCGTCGGCGATCGAGGCCGCCGGCCTGAAGCCCCGACTGGTGCGGGCCGATGCCAGCAACCTGAAGGTGACCTATCCGGCCGACCTGCGTCTGGCCGAGATGATTCTGCAGGCGACGGCAAGGGGCGGCGAATGATCCGCGTTGGCCAGGGTTGCGACATTCACGCGCTGGTTCCCGGCCGCAAGCTGGCACTTGGCGGCGTCGACATCCCGCACCCTGCCGGCCTGCTCGGTCATTCGGATGCCGATGCGCTGCTGCATGCGATCACCGACGCGCTGCTCGGCGCGGCAGCGCTGGGCGACATCGGTCGCCATTTTCCCGATACCGACGAGCAGTATCGCGGTGCCGACAGCCGGCAGCTGCTGCGCGCGACCGTCGCCCTGCTGCTGCGGGACGGCTGGCAGGTCGGCAACGTCGACGCGACGATCATCGCCCAGGCGCCGAAGATGGCGCCCTACCTGCCACAGATGGTGGCGAATATCGCCGCCGACCTGCAGGTGCCCGTGAACTGCGTCAACGTCAAGGCCAAGACGGCCGAACGACTGGGTTTTGTCGGCCGCCGCGAGGGCATTGCGACCGAGGCCGTGGTGCTGATCAGCCGCGAGGGCTGAGCGAGCGCCGAGTCACTTCGCCGGCAGCACGCGCGTCAGACGCACCGGCCGTTCGGCCTGCGCGCTGTTCGACCAGATTCGCCCGTCCATGGTCGCGCCGTCCACACTGACTGTCGCCTGCAGGTTGCCGCTATCGATGCTTTCCCCGCCGGGGCTGCTGATGATTTCAAGGGCAATGTCGATGACCGTGCTCCCGTCCGGGACGATGCGGGTCGTCCCCTGGCCACGGTAGGCAATGGCATTGAGTTCGCTGGCCGAGCTTTCGCGCCAGGAGCGACGATAGTCGGCCCAGTCGGCGCGGGCGCTGATGTCTACCGGCCGACTGCTGAGTGCCAACTCGCTGCCTGCTTGCCGTAGCCAGAGGGTGACCTGCTCGTCGGGCGCCAGCGCTGCCAGCCAGGCCGCTGTAACGTCCGTGGCAGACGCGGTGGCCGTGGCCGGCGGCTTTGCCGGGCGCCAGGCGTACCAGCCGCCCGCCAGCGCCAGCAGCACTGCCACCGCCAGCAGCGGTGCCAGCCACGGCCGGCGGCCGCGACCGCCGCCGGTGGACGGTATGGCGACCGGCGGCGCAGGAGGCGCTGCCGGGACGACGCCGAGCGCGCGCAGGTCGCTCACCAGACGCTGGACGTCGTTTTCCCAGTCGTAGGCGCGCAGCGGCAGCCAGCTGAAGTCGCCGAGGCGGTCGAACGGTGCCGGCAATTCGGCGGCTGGCGGTGGTGTCGCGAGCCCGTCGCACAGCAGCGGCACGAGATGCGCCCCGGCTGCCATGGCGGCGGTGACTTCCCGCCGGACCGGGTCATCGGGATTGGCGATGCGCAGGCGTCCACGATCGTCGGTCGCGGCCAGCAGTTGCGGTGTCAGCAACAGCAGGAGCACGGGCCGGGTCTCGATGGTGCGGGCGATTTCGTCGCTCCAGTGGACGCCGCCGCGCAGGTCGTCCTTGTCGAGAAACACCTGCGCATCGCCGAACAAGGCGCCGAGATCGCGCGCCAGAGCCGTCGCCTTGTCCTTGCCGTCGGCGGTCCGGTAACTGATGAACAGCGTTGGCACGGCGATGCTATGCCTCGCCGCTGGTCAGCGACCGGGACCTTGCGCTGGCCGTGCCGGGTTTGGGCTGACTAGTCATCGGCGACCGGGTGGTGTTTCTTCGCGCCGTGCAGTTTCTTTTTGGCGCCTCCCTTCACGGTGGCTTTTCTGGCCTTGCCGGCAGGGACTGCTTCTGCGGACGCCGGCTCGACACTGCCGGCCGCTGGCGCCACCGCGCTGCGTCCGGCGCTGGCCGGCGCGATGAACGCGTTGCTGACCCAGCCCTCTACTTCGACGTTGGCGACCACCTCGACCAGGCTCCAGCGGTCACGCGCCTCGAGGAGGAACACTTCGGTGCCCTTCTTGAGTGCCGGGGCGACCGGTTCGAAGCTGGCGTCGGGTCCCTTGCGGATGTTCAGGCTGTTGGCGGTCACCCGGTAGCGTGCCGGGGAATCGTTCTCGCGCCCGAGGACGCGGCTCTTCAGCGCCCCTAGCGGGAAAGCCGGGCCGGGGTCGGTCTTGCGGCCTGGCGCGATGTCTTCGTGGCCAAGCACGTCCTGCAAACCGTAGTGCTCGACGAGGAGATCGGCGAGTTCGATCGCACGCTCGATCTGCACCTCGCTATAGGCATGCCACGGCGACACCGGCCCGCCATTGCGATGCGCTGCCAGCAGCACTTCGTCTTCCGGATAGACTTTGCCGAACCATGCCTGGTACTGGCTGCCGACCCGCTTCAGCAGCCCGGCGTTGTCCATCTCGATGCCGATCGAGTGCGAGTTGAGGCCGACCAGCCCTGCCCACTGGCTGACGCCAGCGTGCCAGGTGACGATGTTGAACGGCGCCAGCTGGACGATTCGCCCGTCGCGGCCGAGCACGATGTGCGCCGACGCATTGCCTTGCGGCTTGCGGGTGCACAGCGACTCCACCGAACTTTCGAGCGAGCGCCCGGCGGTGTAGTGCAACACGAGATAGCTGGGGTTCATGACACCGCCGCGGTTCGGGGTGTCACGATGGCTGACCTGGTCGCCGACCAGTTTGTGGTTTTCGATTCTCAGAGTCATGGGCTGTCCTCGCCGGGTGTGAGTGAGGTTGAACACGACGCATCGGTGACGCGCCTCGGAACGGATGTCTGCGCAGCGCTGAATCGTAGCATCATCTTCACCGGGGGCGTCCATTTCATGGTTGCGCACGCCTGCAGGCCGTCCTTGATTTGACAAGTCGAGCGGATGGAAGGTCCGCGACCGGCAACGCCGGGAACCACGTCTTCGATCAAACGGCTAGGCGGGATGGCTTCAGGCGATAATGCGGGCTCAGCCGTGACTGCCTGGCGGCCGTGATCTGACTGCCGCAGGTCAGACTGTTGCAGGAGAGAAGGTTTCCGGCTGTCGGAGCGATCCCGACAGCCTCGATGAGTCCCAACCGGTGGCGGGAGCTTGAATGGATCCACTGACCCACGCACTGCTCGGTGCGACGGCTGCGCAGGCTGCCCTTGGCAAGCGTCTGGGGCCTCAGGCGTGGCTGGTGGGCGGCCTCGGCGGTGTGTTGCCTGACCTCGACATCCTGATCAGGAGCTCGGCCGATCCCTTGCTGGCGATCGAGTACCATCGCCACTTCACGCACGCGCTGGCCTTCATTCCGCTTGGCGGGCTCCTTGCCGCCTCGCCGTGGCTGCTGCAGCAGCGCCATCGTCCCGACTGGCGGGCGTTCCTCGTCGCCGGCACCGTTGGCTATGCAACGCATGGGGTGCTCGACGCCTGCACCAACTACGGGACGCATCTGCTGTGGCCATTCTCACCGTTGCGCGTGGCCTGGCACTGGATCACCACCATCGGGCCCTTGCTGACGCTGATCCTCCTGTTTGGGCTGGTGTTTGCCGTCCGTCGGCAGTCCCGGGGTCCGGCGCTGCTGGCTCTGCTGCTCGGTTTTGGCTACGTCAGCCTGGCGGCCTGGCAGCGTGAGCGCGCGCTCGACGTGCAAACGCAGATCGCCGCCGCCCGCGGGCATTCGGTAGCGCGCGCCGAGATGTTTCCGACAGTCGGTAATCCGGTGCTCTGGCGATCGGTTTACCAGTCGGGCGAGAGGTTGTACACCGATCGTCTGCGTCTGCTCCGAGGCGAAACGACCCTCTGGAAGGCGGGCAGCCACGTCGATCTGCTGCTGGAGAAGGATCTCTCGCCAGAGGCCAGAGCCGATCACCGCGTCCGCCGCGACTTTGCCCGCTTCAGCTATTTTTCTGCCGGCTGGACAGCGCTTGCCGGCAGTGATCCGACGGTTATCGGTGATGCCCGCTATTCGCTGCGCACCGATGCCTTCGAGCCGATCTGGGGGGTCCGTTTCCACCCCGGCGCGGCAGTGCCCACCGAGTGGGTCGACTTCACGGCGAGCAACCGCGTGCCGATCAGCGAACTGTGGCGCGAGATCAGCGGTACGGCTGCGGGTTACCGCAGCCTGCCGTCGCCTGGCAACGCCAGGTAGTTCGACGTCAGGGCGTTCGATGGCCTCGGCGCATGCGGTCGTTTGTTGCCCGCGCCACAGAGCGCGCCGAGGCCGGTTTGCGTATCCTGTTCGGGATTCCCTATCGACCATGAAACAGACTTGCCCACCCAAATGAATGACATGCCACCAGCGATTGCTGAACCGGCCTTTTCCAACCTCGAGCCGGTTGCCGTCTGGACGCACTTCGCCAGGCTCTGCCGCATTCCGCGTCAGTCGAAGGCGGAGGGGCCGCTACGCGATGAGATTCGGCAGTGGGCGCTGGCCAAGGGGCTGGTCGTCAGGGTGGATGGCGCCGGCAATCTCCTCATCTGCAAGCCGCCCAGTGTCGGCAGGGAAGACGCGCCGGTGCTCGTCGTGCAGGCTCACCTGGACATGGTGTGCCAGAAGAACCCCGGGGTGGCGCACGACTTTTCCCGTGATCCCATCCGGCCGCTCCGCCGGGATGGCTGGCTGGTGGCCGAGGACACCACGCTCGGCGCCGACAACGGCATCGGGGTCGCCCTGATCCTCGCCGTTCTTGAGGATGCGTCACTGGTCCACGGGCCGATCGAGGCCCTGTTGACGGTCGACGAGGAGGCCGGGATGGGTGGGGCCAGGGGCCTCGAGGCCGGCGTGTTGAAGGGCCGTCTCCTGCTTAACCTCGACACCGAACAATGGGGCGAGTTCTTTATGGGCTGCGCCGGGGGGCTGGACGTCAACGTGCGCAGGGAGGGGACGGCAGAACCGCTGCCGCCCGGCTTCGAGGCCTGGCGGATCGACCTCGGCGGCCTGCGCGGGGGGCATTCCGGCGTCGATATTCACGAGGAACGAGGCAACGCGATCAAGCTCCTGGTGCGTGTGCTGCGTGACCTGGAGCGCCGCTGGCCGCTGCGTCTGGCGGACCTGCATGGCGGCACCGCGCGCAATGCCCTGCCGCGGGAGGCGTCGGCAACGGTGGTCTTGCCGAGTCGGCAGGTCGAGACGCTTGCCGCCAGCCTGGCCTCGTGGCAGTCACTGTTGCGCCTGGAACTGCTGGGCGTCGATGAGGGGCTGAACATTGTTTGCGCTCCGGCCTCCGTCGGACGCGTCATGTCCGCTCAGGATCAGGCGCTCTGGCTGGCGTCCCTGCACGCGGCACCGCATGGCGTCCGGCGCTGGAGCCGGCGCGTCGCCGGGGTGGTCGAGACGTCGAGCAATCTGGGCGTGGTCGCGCTCGATCCGGCCAACGGCTCGTGCAACTTCATGGTCCGCTCGCTGATCGATAGTGGCAGTAGTGCGCTCGCCGACGAGATTGTCAGCCTCTTTGCCCTGTCCGGTACGCCAGCGGAGACGGCCGGCCACTATCCCGGCTGGGCGCCGAATCCGGCTTCGCCGTTGCTCGCTCTCTGCCGGTCGGTTTTCCGGCAGGAGTTCGGCGACGAATCGCGGGTGCAGATCATCCACGCCGGCCTCGAATGCGGCCTCATTGCCGCCAGCTATCCGGATCTGGACATGGTGTCATTCGGGCCGACGATCTGCGGCGCGCACGCCCCCGGTGAGCGGGTCGAGATCGCTTCAGTCGGGCATGCCTGGCAGTTGCTGACTGCCATTCTCGCCGCTGTCAGCTCGCCGGGTGCTGCACGTTGAACTGATCCTTCCGGAGTGGCAAGCTGGCCGTTGGGCACAGCGTGCGCGATTCGGCTGCGGACCGCTCGAGGTGTGCCATGGATGGCGGCTGTGCCGGCAAGCGGCGCTACTCGCGTGCGGAAGCCTTGTTTTCCGCTGCGGCGATGCCCTGCGCATCAGCGGCAGGCGCGGTAGTGGCTTGGAGGTCGGCGGTGCGCGGCCGACTGATGCGCACTTCATGGATTCTGCGGCGTGAGGCGCGCTCGATCTTGACCGCCAGGCCATCGATGACGCAGGTTTCGCCGGGAGCCGGAATACGTTCGAGATGGCGGATGATCCAGAGGTTCACCGAATCATAGGGCTTGCCGGCGAGATCCTGTTGGAAATGCGCCTCGAGGATTCGCAGCTCGGTGGTGCCGTCGAGCAGCAAATCGCTGCCGGCAACTTTCGTCGACACTCCTTGATCGTCTGGCGGCGCTTCGTCGTCGTCATAAATGTCGCCGACCAGCTCCTCGAGGATGTCTTCGAGCGTGAAGAGGCCAAGCAGACCGCCGAACTCGTTGACCACAACGATCAGTTGGTCCTTGTTGGCCCGCAGCGCGTCGAGCAACCCGTCAACCGGCTGGTTGGGCGGAACGAACATCGGATCACTGCCGGCTTCGCTGAGGGTCTTGTGCAGATTGCCCTGCGCGACCTCGCTGAGGATTTCTGGGAGGGTGACAACGCGGTTGATCTCCTCCGGATTGTTGGCGTAGAGCGGCACCCGGTAATGCGATTGGGCAGCGATCTCTCCGAGGGCATCGCCGATCGTGCGCCTGCCGTCGAGCGAAAAGATCTGGTGCCGGTGCACCATGATGTCGCTAGCGCGCAGCGTGCTGAAGTCGAAAATCCGGCGGATCATCTGGTGTTCTCCAACCTCGATCGATCCCTCCTGGGTGCCGTGTTCGGCCATGGCGATCAGTTCCGTATCGGTGACGCTGGGGTCCTTGGGCGGACTGGTCAGGCCGTGCAGCCAGTGAATGAATGCTTCAATGATCCAGACCAGCGGCCGCAGCAGTTTGCCGAGCAGTTCGAGCGGTGCCGCGGCAAGCAAGGCGACGGCGATGGCGTAGCGCGACCCGAACGTCTTCGGGGTGATCTCGCCGAACATCAGCAACAGCAGGGTAATGGCGCCGACCGCGAGGCCGGGACCGAGATGGCCGAAATGCTCGGTCGCGACGACCGTCGCCAGGGTGGCCGCGCCGGTATTCACCAGATTGTTGCCGATGAGGATGATGACCAGCGTGCGGTTGAGGTTGCCCTTCATCCGGTGCAGCGCCTTGGCGCCGAAGCGCCGTTCTGCCAGCAGTGCTTCGACCCTCGCCTTGGAGATCGATGTGATGGCCGTCTCGGAGCCCGAGAAGAAAGCCGAAAAGGCAAGCATGATGAACAATAGGAGGGCTTCGGACATGGTGGACAGCTCAAAGCAGGGATCGGGCCGGTGTTCGCAAGGCGGGCGGCGACCGATGAGCCACGCAGCATCTTGAACAGGGGCTGGCGGACGAACACAACACCAATCGATCAGGATGACGAACAATGACCAGCGTTGCGCTTGTCATGCGATTGGCGACTCTAAGCGCGATGTCATGAATTGAGCCGAATCATCGCACCGTTTTCCCTGCTTCGTCAAGCTATCCAGCCGGCAACGGAGGGTGTCTTGTTCAGCAATAACTCTCTTGTCGCCTGACACATCACCCTGAATCGACGGGGATCCCCGTGGACGGGCATTTGACCCTGGCATCAAGCTGGCTGATAATCGCGGCCGTGCGCCGGAAGGACCAGTGATCGCGTTGTTTTGTTGATCTGCCGCTGGCGCAGCGATCGTTGCCAACCTGCCAGCTCAGCGGTGAGAAATGTCCTCAGGCCGCTTTGGTCGATCACGCATCCGGCGTGATCTTGACTACGGGTCGCGCGCAATTTGACTTGGGAGGCGAAAATGGATGCTGCACTCTGGATTGAACTGATTGTTTTTATCGTTCTGCTCGGCTTTTCCGGGTTTTTCTCGAGTACCGAAACGTCGCTGTTCTCCCTGAATTCGTTTCAGATCGACCAGATGCGCGCCGCCAAGAATCCGCGCATCGAGCTGATCGAGCGGTTGCGCAGTGAGCCGCGGCGGCTGATCGTCACCATCCTGATCGGCAACGAGTTCGTCAATGTCTCGGCGTCGGTGATCTCCGCGGCGATGATCATTCACCTCTTCGGCGCCGAGAACGAGATGATCAACCTGCTGGTGATGGTGCCGATCCTGCTGCTGTTCGGCGAGATCACGCCGAAAGTGCTGGCGATCCGCAACAACGTTGCCTTTGCCAACGCGGAATGCCGGCCGATCGCGCTGTTCGCGCGCCTGATCACGCCCTTGCGCGAAGTGATCCGACACGTCGCCGAGTTCTTCATCACCCTGATCGTCGGCAAGCAGCGCTCGGCGGGCAATCTGGTCACCGAGGACATGATCCGCACGCTGGTGCATGATGCCGTCGGCGAGGGTGCCCTCGACACGCAGGAGGCGGCGTACATCGAGAAAATCTTCGACTTCGGCAGCAAGTCGTTGAGCGACATCATGCGGCCGCGCTCCGACATCCAGTTCCTGTCGGCGGACTTGCCGGTCGCTGAACTGCTGGCGCAGATCAAGGCCACTCGCCAGTCGCGTTATCCGGTATATAAGGGACGGCGCGACACCATCCTCGGGATTCTCTACACGCGCGACCTGCTCGGCGTTGATCTTGCGCGGCTGGAACGTGATCCACAGGGTTTTCGCAAGCTGCTGCGGCAGCCGCATTTCTTCCCCGAGTCAAAACCGGCGGTCGAGTTGTTCCACACCTTCCGTCAGCGCAAGCTCTCCTTCGCGCTGATCGTCGACGAGTACGGCGGCGTCACCGGTCTGGTGACGATGGAAGATCTGCTCGAGTGCGTCTTCGGTGAAATCGCCAGCCCGTCGGATAGCGAGGTGGTGCCGCGACACCTGGTGAGCGAACTTTCCGATGGCCGGCGTCTGATCGACACCAGCATGCCGCTCGACGACTTCAATCAACAGTTCGGGGTGAAAATCGAGAGTGAGGAGGTTGAGACGCTGGCTGGCGCACTGCTCGAGGCCTTTGGCGAACTGCCGGCCAGCGGGGCGTCGATCGATTTCTGCCGGCTGAAGTTCACGGTCGAGGGTATCGAGCACAACCGCATTACCCGCGTGCTGGTCGAACGTCTGCCGGAGGTGATCGCGCAGCCGCCCGAAAGTGAATCCGGTGAGGCACGGGTCAGCGCTGAAGGCGCCGGCGCGGCGCCCTCGCCCTCGGCGGTTGATGGTGGTGTGGCTGTCGAGCCGGAGCGACCGGCGGCAGATGCGCAGAAAAAGGGGGAGGGGGCTGTGAATGGATGATATCTGGATCACTGCCCTGCTGATGATCGTTTGCCTGATCGCCGAAGGCTTTTTCTCGGGTTCCGAGCTCGGCGTCGTCAGTGCTGATCGCATGAAACTGCGCCACGACGCCGCCAAGGGCTCACACGGGGCGCGCCTGGCGCTCGATATGCTCGAGAAGCGGCCAGAATGGTTGCTGTCGACCACCCTGGTCGGGACCAATATCGCGGTCGTCGCCAACTCGACGATCGCCACCTCGTTGATGATCTCGCTGTTCGGTGAGGCGGGAAGCTGGCTGGCGGTGGTGCTGGTCGCCCCGCTGATCTGGGTCTTCGGCGAGATCGTTCCGAAGAGCGTCTTCCAGCAGCGCGCCGATACCATCACGCCCTACGTGATCTATATCCTGCGCTTTTTCTCGATTCTCTTTTCGCCGATCCTGATCTTCTTCGTGACCTTGTCGAAGTTTCTTTCCCGGCTTGCCGGCAGTCGCGACGAGCACAACCCCTTCACCCTGCGCGAGCAGATCCAGAGCATGGTACAGATGCCGCCACAGGAAGGCGGCGACATCCAGGCGATCGAAAAGACGATGATCCGGCGCATGTTCAACTTCTCCGAGACCACTGTCTACAAGGTGATGGTGCCGCTGATCGACGTGAACGCGGTGGAAAAGCGCTGCACGGTCGGTGAGGCGGTGCGGCTGGCGGTTGAAAGCTCGCACGTCCGCCTGCCGGTTTACGACGGGCGGATCGACCGCGTCATCGGCGTGCTCAACACCATGGACCTGCTCGGCGTCGACCAGTCGCTGTCGATCGAGGGTTTCGTCAGTCCGACGCGCTACGTTCCAGCCAGCAAGAGCGCCGAGTCGATGCTCGTCGAACTGCGCAAGGATGGCGACGCGATGGCCGTGGTGATGGATCAGTTTGGCGGTGCCGAGGGGATCGTCACCATCGAGGACATCATCGAAGAGGTGGTCGAGGACATGCAGGACGAGTACGACCGGCAGGAAAAGCCGGCCGAGTGGCTGAAGAAGCTCGGCCACCACGACTACCTGGTCAGTGCCCGGGCCGATCCGGCGATGCTGATCGAGAAGCTGGGGTTGAAGCTGCCCGGCGACGGTAGCCACGAAACCCTCTCCGGCTTTCTCCTCGAGTACGCGCGCGAGATTCCCAAGCCCGGGACGATGATCGAGGTCGAAGGCATCAAGTTCACGATTCAGCGCGCGACACCGCAGGTCATCCAGGAAGTGCAGATCCGCTGGTAGCGGGCGGCAGCTCGTTCATCCATTGTCCTGAAAGTCGCGCCAGCGACGCACGAACCTATCCTCGCCTGCGCGCGGACAACCTGCCGGGCAAGAGAGGGTTGCTGTCGGGCAGCAAGCGGTTCTAATATCTCGCTGGCGATTGAGTTCGAGAGTGGAGTGGCCATGAGCAAGGTGCTGGAACTTCGGGAACGTGCTGCGGTGCCTTACCACCGCTGGTCGGTCAATGAATTCCATCGAATGGCCGGGTCCGGTCTGCTCGACGAAAGCGACCGCGTCGAGCTGATCGATGGGGAATTGGTAGATATGGCGCCAATCGGCAGCAGACATGCGTTTCGGGTGGATCGCATCGCACGCGCTTTACAGTTGGCGGTGGGCGAAGCCATTCTCGTGCGTACGCAAAATCCGCTATTGCTGGGTGACCGCAGTGAACCGCAACCGGATATCGCTCTGGTCAAGGACCGCGACTACAGCGAAGCACACCCTGTTGCCGCCGACGTGCTGCTGATCGTCGAGGTCTCCGACACGACGCTGGAGTATGACCGTGAGGTCAAAGTGCCACTCTACGCGCGCCATGGCATTCCCGAGGTCTGGCTGCTGGACGTGAAGAGCGGGGACCTTACTGTCCATCGCGAGGCCACCGATGGAGGGTATCGGCTGATTCGCAAGCCTTTGCCTGCCGAGCGGATCTTGCCGCTGCGGGTGCCGGAGGTGACGTTTGTACTTGCCGAGGCGATTGGGTGAGTCCGGAAACAGACTGTCCCGGCTGGCTCAGGAACTTCCGGTAACCCCTCCAGCACGGACCCGTTCCCTGATTCTTTTCAGGTGGCCGACCTCGGGTCAATGCCGCCAGAAGCGTCAAACTTGCGCCGGAGAGATCGACGCTGGCACCCTGACCGCCCGTCATGTGGCGCGAGAGGCATCGGTTCCGGGTATGCAAATGAGGTTTGATTGTCCAAGTCTTGCCCCAGGAACGAATCTCCGGCATGATTGGGTGCATGGCGATCAAGACTTCTCACTTCCTAGCTGCCGAGCCGACGAACCACGACCGCCACACCCCACCCCGATTGCCGGGTGGCAGCCTTTGCGCGGCCGTCGGCAACTAGCGCGGACATGGGATCGCTGCTACGCATCGTTCGCCAACTGCTGCATGAGGCGGCACGGGACCTGGCGCCGACGCTGATCGTCGTCGTCATCTTCCAGGTATTTTTCATCCAGCGCATGCCGGAAAGTCCGGCGGCGCTGATCGGCGGCTTTGCCGTCGTTCTCCTTGGTCTGGCGCTGTTCGTCAAGGGCCTCGACGCCGCCATCTTTCCGGCCGGCGAAACCATGGCGTTCGACTTTGCCCGCCGCGGCTCGTTCGTCTGGCTGATGCTGTTCGCCTTCTGCATCAGCTTCGCCTCGGTCGCCGCGGAACCGGCGCTGATGGCGGTGGCTTACAAGGCCGAGGCGGTTTCGGGCGGCAGCATGGGCGCGCTGACCTTGCGCATGGTGGCGGCGCTCGGTGTCGGTCTGGCGGTGGTGGTCGGTGTCTGGCGAATCGTGCTCGGGCATTCGATCGGCAACTATCTGATTCCGGGCTATCTCGTGGTCATCGTTCTGACGGCGTTTTCACCGCCGCAACTGGTCGGCCTGGCGTTCGACTCAGGTGGTGTCGTCGCCTCGACCGTTACCGCCCCACTGCTGACCGCCCTCGGGGTCGGGCTGGCGACCAGTATCCGCGGCCGCAACCCGATGCTCGACGGCTTTGGTCTGATTGCCTTTGGTGCGCTGGCGCCGATGATCATCATCCAGCTCTACGGCATCCTGTTCTTTGTTCCCGCGGCCGCTGGCACGGCAGTGGTGATGATGCCGAGTGACGACCAGCACAAGTATGCGGCACTCGAGATGCTGATCGACTTCCTGATCATGGTCAGGAACCTGCTGCCAATCATTGCCGTTGTGCTCTTCTCCAGTTTCGTCATCCTGCGCCGGCCGCTCGCCGACCCCAGGGGCCTGGCCGTGGGCATGGTACTGGTCGCGGTGGGTCTCTTCATGTTCGACGAAGGGCTGCAGGTGGGGCTCTTTCCGCTCGGTGACGAGATGACCAGCGGCCTGATGCGCGACGGTGTTGCCATTTGGGTGGTCTATCTGTACGGTTTTTTGATCGGTTTTGCCACCACGATGGCGGAGCCCGCGCTGATCGCCTTATCGATCAAGGCCGATGAGGTCAGCCTCGGGCAGCTCAAGGGTTTCTGGCTCCGTTCTCTGGTCTCCGTCGGTGTCGGCGTCGGTATCGTCATCGGCTGCGCCCGCATCATCGACGGCACCAACATTGCCTATTGGCTGATCCCCGGCTACCTGCTGGTGCTCGCCATGACCAGATTCGCACCGAACTTCATCGTGCCGATCGCCTACGACTGTGGTGGCGTGACGACCTCGACGGTGACCGTCCCGCTGGTGACGGCACTTGGCGTCGGTCTGGCTGAACGGACGCCGGGCCGTGACCCGATGATCGACGGTTTTGGCCTGATTGCTTTCGCCTCGCTGTTGCCGATGATCATCGTCATGTCCTACGGCATGCTGGCCAGCTGGTTGCAGCGCGCGAGGAAACCTGTCAAGGAGAAAAGCCGATGAAATTCTCTGCTGTGGTGCTGATCGTTCCGGACGAAGACGAGAACCGGGCGGTCGAGATTCTCAAGGAGGCCGGCGCGACCGGGATCACCATCCTCAAGGGCAAGGGACTGCGGCACAACGAGCGCAAGACCTTTCTCGGTCTGGGCCTGGAGCGCAAGGAGTCGTTGCTGCTGTGCGTGGTGGAGAAGCAGCTGGCGATGCGCATCCTGCGCTCGGTCAAGATGCAGATGAAAATGGACCTGCCGGGCGGTGGTCTGGCGTTTTCGCTGCCGCTCGGCAGTGTTGTTGGCATCGGGCTGGCGCAGATGCAAGCCTTCCGGCGCGAAGTCGAGGAGGATCTGTGAGCGATCCGCGGCCGTCCCCCGGCAGCTTGCCGATTTCTGACCACGATCATTGACTGAAGGAGTGCTTGCCATGTTGGTTGCCGGAATCATGAAGAAGAAGGTCGTCACCATCAGCCCGCTGGCCACCGTACGCGAGGCACTGATGATGATGAAGGATCGCGGCGTCAAATCGCTGGTGGTCGAAAAGCGCCACCCGGGCGACGCTTACGGCCTGATCGCCTATCGGGACGTCGCCAGAGCGGTGATCGCCGAGGACGGCGACATCGATCTGCTCAATGTCTATGACATCGCCCAGAAGCCGGCGCTGCAGGTGTCGCAGCACCTCGAAGTCCGCTACCTGGCGCGCCTGATGATCCAGTATTCGGTGAAGAGTGTTCTCGTGATCGACAATAACGAGCTGCAGGGCTTCGTCTCGGACACCGATGTGGTGAGCAATCTCATCCATCGGGCTGCCGACGAACGCTAGCAGCGGCGGCGCGATGGAAAGGATCATTCGCCGTTATTCAGCTTACTTTCCGCGCTGGTGCCAGGCTTTCGGAGACCACGTTCCCGATCCCGGTGGCGAAGCGCGGGCGGTGGAGTGGCTGGTGGGCGCCGACTGCGTCGGCGTGATCGTCCTGCCCGAGATTCGTCACCTGTTGACGCACGAACTGCTTGGCGCGAAGACGCCTGAACTGGAGTTCTGCGCACGCTCGTTGCGGCTCAATCAGCGGGACTACAAGGAAGTGACGGTTCTTGGGCATCCCGGCTATGCCGCCTTGTGCGAGCTGCTGCTCGGCGTGGATGAGGCGCACATGTTCCTGACCTACCATCTGATCTACCCACCGGGAACGCGGATCATCACGGTCTCGCGCAAGCCGCCGCTGCCGCTGCTCTACAAGGAGATGGCGCCGCTGCCGATCAGTGTCACGGAATAAGGCGAGTGGGCAAAACGTCCGTTCTGTTTGTCAAGGGCGACCAAGACTGATTTGACGATCAGCCTGGCATCACGCTATCCGTCAAGGCGTACACTGGCCTGCCGATTGACGCCAAAAGGGGCGGTCCCGTTCTTCAACTGGGAGGTTGTCGCATGAACTGGTTCCACGAACTTTCGTCGTTCGAGCTCGCCTTCTTTGTGGTCGGTGTCACGATTATCGTTGCGATCGCCGGCCTTGCACTGGTCGCGCCGCGTGTGCGGTTGTCGGGTCTGCACGCACGCTTCGACAACGGCACGATCACCGGCCTGCTATCGGCGCTGATCGGCGTCTATGCGGTCGCGGCCGGCCTCACGGCGGTGGCGGTGTGGGGAAACATGGGCGAGGCGGCCTCCGACGTGGGGGCGGAGGCAGCTGCCATTGCTGCGCTCTACCGTGATCTCGACGGTTACCCGCAGCCGCTGCGGAATCAGACCAGGCAAGCGCTGACGGCCTACACCGAGTACGTGATCAACCAGGAGTGGCCGTTGCACCAGAAGGGCGAACTACCCAGGAACACGCACCGCGGCATCGAAGAGGCCCGGCAGGCGGTCCTGGCATTCGAGCCCACGACCGAAGGTCAGAAGATCATGCATGCGCAGGTCGTGCGCTCCTACAACCGGCTGCTCGAAACCCACTGGCGTCGCTTGCAGGCGTTTACCGACACCGCCTTGCCGGTCGAACTGTGGGTCGTCGTGATCCTGCTCGGCGCGCTGGCCATTGCGTCATGTTTCCTGCTGCGCGTTGACACGTTCGCCCTGCATGCAACGATCACGATGCTTGTAGCGGCGCCGATTTCGCTGGTTCTGTACTTCATTGCCGTGAGCGATCACCCGTTCCAGGGTGGCATCAGCGTCTCTGCCGAGCCTTATCGCGCCGTGTTCGAGAAGCTCATGGTGACGGATCCAGACCGGCAGAAGTGAGACCCATCCGGCCAGTCCCCTCCGTCGGGCGAGAGCCTCCGGCGCCGCGGCCGTTGCTGCGCGCTTCGCGGAACGCTACTTGAGCAATCGCCGCCGCGTCAGCCCGGTGGCGATGCAGAAGCAGACGCCAGCGACGAGTACCAGCGCCATCAGATGAAGGCCGATATCGTCGGGAATCCGGCCCAGCAGCAACGGACGTGCGAGCTGCACCGCGTGCGCCAGGGGCAGCCAGGCGGCAACCGTCTGGACCATTGCGGGCAACTGCTCGGTCGGGAAAAACACGCCGGAAACCAGCAGCATCGGCGTGATGAACAGCGTGAAGTAGTACATGAAGAAGTCGTACGACGGTGCCAGGGCACAGACGATCAGACCCATGGCGGCAAAGGCGAGACCGGTGAGGAAGATGACCGGCAGCACCCACAGAGCCAGCGGCCAGGAAACCAGGCCGAGAGCGCCGATGACGAGCAGGATCGCCAGCCCGGCCAGCAGGCTCTTGCTCGCCGCCCAGACCAGTTCGCCGGTTAGCACGTGGTCGAGCGAGAGCGGCGTGTTGAGGATCGCGTCCCAGGTTTTCTGGACATGCATGCGCGAGAAAGCGGAGTACAGCGCCTCGAAAGTCGCCGCGTTCATCGTGCTGGCGACGATCGTGCCGGCAGCGAGAAAACGCACGTAGTCCACCCCTTGCACCGGCGGCAGCAGGCTGCCGAGTCCGTAGCCGAGGCCGAGCATGTAGATCAGGGGGTCGGCGAGGTTGCCCATGATCGAGGGGATGGCCAGCTTGCGCCAGACCAGGAAGTTCCGCCGCCACACCGGCAGCCAGCGCAGGCCGGGGCGGGGCAGGGCAAACCACCCGTGGCGCACGTTCCTAGTCCCGGAGATCGCGCCCGGTCAGCTTGAGGAAGACGTCCTCGAGGCTGGCCGCACGATGCACGTAACGCAAATCCGAACCGGAAGCGGTTTCGCCGGTCAGCGCGGCAAGCAGCGGCGCAGTGTCCTGGCAGTAGAAGAAGGCGGTGTCGCCGGCCATTTCGAGGCGTTCGCCGAGGCCCTGGCGGGTGGCGGCCCAGGCCGCGGCGCCTTCGCCGAAAATCTCCACCACCTGCGGCTCGATGTGGCTGGCGATCAGCTCCCGCGGCGCGCCTTCGGCAATCAGCACGCCGTGGTCGAGAATCGCCAGCCGGTCGCACAGGCGTTCGGCCTCGTCCATGAAATGTGTCGTCAGGATCAGCGTCTTGCCACCCACCATCAGGCGCTTGAGGCGTTCCCAGATCAGGTGGCGCGCCTGCGGGTCGAGGCCGGTGGTCGGTTCGTCGAGAAAGATGATATCAGGGTCGTTGACCAGCGCCCGGGCGAGCGTGAGTCTTCTCTTCATGCCCCCGGAGAGCGATTGAATGCGCGCGTTGGCCTTGCCGGTAAGGCCGGCGAAGTCGAGCAGACCAGGGATGCGGTCGCGGATCACGGCATCCTTGATGCCGAAGTAGCGACCATAGACCAGCAGGTTCTCGCTGCTGGTGAAGTCGGGGTCAAGGTTGTCGAACTGGGGGACAACGCCGACCCGGTTGCGCGCCGCTTCCGCCTCGGCCGGAACCGGCCGCCCGGCGAGGCGGATGTGGCCCTTGTCAGGCATCGTCAGACCGAGACAGCAGCGCAAGGTGGTCGTCTTGCCGGCGCCGTTCGGGCCGAGGAGTCCGAAACAGGTGGCTGAAGGCACCACGAAGTCGATGCCGGCGACGACCGTTTCACCGGCGTAGGACTTGTACAGGCCGCTGACCTGCAGCGCCGGGCCGCCGGCCGAGGCGGCGGACGCGGTCAGGCCCGTCAGTGACGCCATGCGCGGCTGACGATCTCGCGGATCACGTGCAGGCGACGGTGGAAGAAGTGGTCGGCGCCGGGGACGACGATCACCGGCAACTCGAGCGGCCTGGCCCATTCGATGACGTTCGCCAGCGGCACGGTGGCGTCCTCGGAGCCGTGGATGACGATGGTGTCACCCGGCACGGCCTTGGTATGGTAGCGGCGTGCGCCCTCCACGAACCCCGAGGCAGTACCGACAAGCACCAGCCGCTGGGCGGGATGGCCGGACGCGAGCAGCGCTTCGGCCACCCGCGTCTGGACGTACGCGCCGAAGGAGAAGCCTGCCAGCGCCACCGGCAGGTTGCCGTAGCGGCACTTGGCTTCCGCCAGTACGGCCAGGAGGTCGTCGGTTTCACCCTGGCCATCGTCGTGCGTTCCTTCGCTCTGACCGACGCCGCGGAAGTTCGGGCGCAGCGCGACATAATCCAGATGATTGAAAGTGCGCGCCAGCGTCTGCACCACCTTGTTGGTGTTGCCGCCGCCAAACAGCGGGTGCGGGTGCGCGATCAGCGCGATCCCGCGCGGCGCGCCGGGGTTTTCGACGATGAGGTCGATCTTGCCGACCGGTCCGTCGAGCAGCAGTTGTTCCGGCTGCAGTCTCATGGCTTCAGAGGCTCACCGCGAGTCAGATGCGCAGACGGTCGACGACGCGTCCGTGGACCAGGTGCTCCTGGATGATTTCCTCGATGTCCTCGTTGTCGACATAGCTGTACCAGACGTCTTCCGGATAGACAACCAGCACCGGTCCGCTGTCGCAACGGTCCAGGCAGCCGGCCTTGTTGATGCGCACCTTGCCGGCACCCTTGAGGCGCAGTTCGCCAATACGGTCCTTGGCGTAGGTCTGAGCGGCCGTCGCGCCGGCGTTGTTGCAGCAGGTTTCCCCCTCGCCACGCTGGTTGCAGCAGAAAAAAACGTGATGCTTGAAGTAGCTCATGAAGGCGGTTCCTCCGGTTGGGTTGCGTGCTGCGGCGGTCGATTTTAACCCAGATCACCCAGCGCAACTCATTTTGCATGAGTCGGGGATGTGTTCGCCGCGTGGTTCGCGCTATGCTGGCGAGCAACTTTATCGCCATGGGCACCCCATGATCGTCCTTTATACCGATTTCGGCATCGATGACCCCTACGTCGGCCAGATGAAGGCCGCCTTGCTGCGGCACGGACGGAGGGACGTGCCGATTGTCGACCTGTTGCATCGCGTTCCCGACTTCGATCCGCGGGCTGGAGCGCATCTGCTGGCAGCCTTGCAGACCCGATTCGACCTCGGCAGCGTGTTCCTCGCCATCGTCGATCCCGGCGTCGGTGGTGATCGTCAGGCCGTGGTGCTCGAGGCCGACGGCAAGTTCTACGTTGGTCCGGACAACGGCCTTCTGGCGGTGGTTGCGGCGCGCGCGCAAACGTCTCGGATCTGGCGCATCACCTGGCGGCCCGAGGGACTTTCGGCATCGTTTCACGGCCGCGACCTGTTCGCTCCGATCGCCGCGCGCATTGCCGCCGGTGATTGGCCGGCAACAGCACTCGCCGAATGCGCTGGCCTCGATCACGCGATGTCGGCGGATGACCTGGCGGAAGTGATCTACATCGACCACTATGGCAACGCTCTGACCGGGATGCGGGCGGTCAATGTGCCGCAGGACACGCGGCTGGCGATCGGCGCCGCATGCCTCCGGTCGGCGCGGGTGTTTGCCGAGATGCCAACGGGTCAGCCGTTCTGGTACGAGAACAGCGTCGGACTGGTGGAGATCGCCGTCAGTCGCGGCAGCGCCGCGTCATTGATGGGTCTTGCCGTCGGCTCACCGGTTGGGCGGGTGGCTTGAAAGCAGCGTGCGCAAGTCGGTCTGCCTGGAGCCCTGAGCTGAAAACGCCGTAGCGCGCCGCCCGCGGTGGAGGTGAACGGGAAAGTACGGCGTTGGCTGGCCGGCGGGTCGGTCAATTCCCGGCTGTCTCATCGACTCGGTCGCCGCTACCCTGGCAACGGCCGCCATCGCATGGCGGGCATCACGAATCGGCGGCAGAATCCCACCATTCAGGACGGCTCTTTGCCGGACCCGATCGCTCGCTCAAGCCCCTGGTCGCGCATTGATACGGGGTCTTCGAGTGGTTCGAGGTGGGTCGTGACGTGAGCGTGCAGCAGGCACTGACGAATCTCGTCCTCGATCCGCTCGACGCAGTCGTGACCCTGCTGCACGGTCCAGTTTCCCGGTACCAGGACGTGCAGGCTGACGAAGCTGCGGCTGCCGGACTGGCGTGTGCGCAGGGCATGAAAATCCAGCCCCTGCTGACGATATATCGCCAGCAGTGATTCGATCTGCGCCAGCCTGTCCGGTGGCAGGGAGACGTCCAGCAGACCGGCGAAGGAACGCCGCATGAGATGCCAGGCGGTCCACACGATGTTTGCGGCAACCAGCAGCGCGATCGCCGGATCAAGCCATAGCCAGCCACTCAGCCAGACCAGGCCGACGCCGGCAATGACCCCCGCCGAAGTCCACACATCGGTCATCAGATGCTGTGCGTCGGCTTCCAGGGTGATCGAATTGTGCTCCTTGCCGACTTTCATCAAGGTGCGGGCGGTGGCGAGATTGACCACTGACGCGACGACGGAAACCATCAGCCCGACCCCCACCGCTTCGAGCGGCTGCGGCTGCAGCAGGCGGACAATGGCGGCATAGCCAATGCTGACCGCCGCGAGGAGGATCAGGAAGCCCTCGAAGGCACTGGAGAAATACTCGGCCTTGCTGTAGCCGTAAGCGTGGTCGTCGTCCGCTGGGAGAGCCGCCAGCGTCAGCATCCACAACGCCATCAATGCGCCGGCCAGGTTCACGAACGATTCGATGGCGTCGGACAATAGCCCGACCGAGCCGGTCAGCCACCACGCCAGACCCTTGAGCATGATCGTGGCAGCAGCGGCCGCGATGGACAACCAGGCGTAGCGTGTCAGCGCTGATCTTGACATGGTTTCTGCCGCCATTGCTCGGTCTCCTGCAGCCTACTCATGACTGGCAGACCCCCCTTGCGTGCTTCGCAGGGGAGGGCTTGCTGGTAGCAGCAGCCGGAGTTGCCTGGTAGCCAACAGGCAGCCATTGCGTTGGCATTCCCTCAGCACCGTGCCCCAGTTTGTATCTACCTGGCGCGAGTACATTTCAGCCAGCAAGGACGTTGAAAGCCAGCCCCGCCGCGACGCCTGCGAGCAGCCCGAGTGCCACCTCGTGCAGCGTGTGGCGCAACAGCACCAGGCGTGACCAGGCGACGCCAGCGGCCAGCAAGAGCAGAAACAGCATACCTGGGTAGCTGGGCCACAGCAGCAGGGTGGAAAAGGCGGCAAAGCCCGCATGTAGCGAAACCTTGAGCCAGCGACGAAGCAGATGTGCGAACATGACCAGGGCGCCGCCCAATGCCAGCCCGATGGCGATTGCCGGCGGTTGGCCAAGCGACCAGAGCACGGCCGCCGTGGCAAAAAGCAGTGTCGCCACGAACAGATTGAGCTGGCTGCGCTCTTGCGGAAGCGATGCATCGATGTGCGACCAGTGGCCCGCCCGCACTTGTACCAGGCTGTAGCCAACGACAATCAGCGCAAGGAGAATCGCAACGGAGGTCGCGACAAGCAGGATCGGCGCTGGTGCCTCGCGGACCGATCCTCCTTGCACAACCGCGCCTGGCACCAGCAGCGCGGGATGGCCGATCAGCGACAAGGCGCGCGCGGCACGGATGCGTGAGATGCTGGCCAAGGTTCGAGGCAAATCGCCGGCAGCCGGAGGCCGCCCACAGCAGCAGCAACGGCCATGCCAGCGCCGCTCGGCCGCGACAATTGCTGCCGGTGTGAGTTGGCGTCTGGCTGGATGAACTGCGTCACGAAGGCGATCGGGGTCATGGTCTTGCCGTGCTCGCGTATGGAACGGCAGAGAGTATGACGCCGATTCGGGATCCGGAAAAGCTTTCCGCATGAACAGGCCTGAACCGGCCGGGCACATCAGGAACAACTGGACCGGCATCGACCTGACTAGACCAGCATCGACCTGAAGTGGAAATCGAAGGGCCGCCTTCGGCTACGGTCGACGGCCTCTTTGCGGTAATTTCTCAGTAGGGCGGATTGATTACGATGTACTGAGAACCTTGCGGCTGGTACCAGGTCGAACCGCACTGCTGATAGATCATGCCGCCGTAGTTGACCGGGACACAGTTGGCCGGGACGGTACGCACCATCGAACCGACGACAGCCGCAGTCACCGCAACCGTGGCAGTGACTGCGGCTGCCGTCGCCACCGGGTGATAGTCGTTGTCCCAGCCGCCACCGCCGCGACGGTCGACGTCGACATTCACGTTCTTGTTGACGTTGACGTTCCGGTTGCTGACGTTGTTTACGCTGGTGCTGCGCACATTGTTGGCCCGCACGTCGCGATTGGAGCTATTGGCCTGCTTGGCGCCACCCCCGCCGCCGCCCCCTGCGCGGGCACCGGCATGGCCACCGCCGCCGCCGCGACCGCCACCACCATCGCGTGCCTCAGCGACCGGCGCCATGGCGAAACTGGCCAGGACGAGAACCGTCAGGGGTGCCACGAACAACTTGCCGAGTGATTTTTTCATTTTGGCGCTCCTTCACCTTTCTTTTCCAGCGAACGAAGTTCGACTGCGGTCGCGCCCTTGGGCGGTGTGAATTTGAAAATGCTGTCCTTGAATGTCGGCTTGAGGTTCCAGTCGAAATACTGCACCGACTGCGGGCGCGCTTCGTCACTGCGATTAGTGATCACGAGCTTGCGCGGCAGTGGTTTGGCCCCGGTTGTGATCCAGATCTGCCAGTCGATATTGC
>JADJMH010000029.1 GCA_016709675.1 Candidatus Accumulibacter proximus | reverse complement strand
CAACGCGTCAAGACAGGCCTGATGCAGGACTTGCTCACTAAGGGCATCGACGCACGGCAACATCCGCTCTGAAGCTACCCATGCCTTCAAGGATTCCCCGCCAGGGCGGATTCCGGTGGAGTGGGGGTGGTTGCCTGCCGAAGCTCTTTGTGAAGCCGTAATTGACTGCAAAAACAGAACCCCTCCAGAAACAGCGGACGGTCATCCAGTTATAAGGACACCGAACGTACGCGATGGTAAGTTAGTTTGGATCGATTTGGCGTTTACAGATGCAGCTTCCTATGAGGTATGGACAGCCAGGGGTCGCCCGAAGGCTGGCGATGTTGTGATTACACGTGAAGCACCATTCGGCGAGGCACGCGTTATTCCTGAACAAGTGTATGCTCCTTGCCTTGGCCAACGGATGATGATGTATCAGACAGCGCCAGGAAAGCTACGTGCTGACTATCTGGTTTATGCAATCTACTCGCATCGAGTACAAAAGAGACTATTTGAGCTTGCTGGAGGCTCGACCGTCGGCCATATCCGGGTGGGTGATATTCGTACTCTTTCAATTCCCCACCCGATGGAAGTCAATGAGCAGGAACGAATCGCATCTGCGCTAAATGGAATATCTAATGGATTGAAGGACGCTGCAAATACTCATAAGAAGCTCTGTTCTATTAAGCAGGGACTTATGGAAGACCTGCTTACCGGTGAGCGTCGAGTCACCCAACTCCTTGCGCAAGCCGAGACCCAATAAAAAGGACAACCGAATGGTCCACCAGGACAAGACCCCCGCCCACATCCGCATTGACGAACGCAACCATGTCGAAAAGCCACTGCTTAATCAGTTGGCGGAACTCAGGGGAGGTCATCGACCTGGCGATGAAGCAGGAGCCGAAGCAGAGTTTCCGAGAAACTTTCACCGAAGTGGCACTTGGGCCGGTGTTGCGCGAACAGCTCAAGGTGATCAACCCCTGGCTGGAAGACGATCAAGTGGAAGAGGTGGCGAAGCGGATCACTGCCAGCTTCCCCGGCACCAATCTGCTCGAAAACAACCGCCATGTACTGAACCTGCTGGAAAACACCAGCGTTTCAGAGAACAGAAAGACCGGCCAGAAAAGCCCGACGGTTCGCTACATCGACTTCACGCACCTGGCCAACAATCGCTTCATCGCTATTTGTCAGTTCAAGGTGCGCATCATCGGCACAGAACACCACATCGTTCCGGACATCGTGCTGTTTCTGAACGGTCTGCCGGTGGTGGTGATCGAGTGCAAATCGCCCAAGGCGAAGGAACCAATCCCCGAGGCCATCGACCAGATGCTGCGCTATGGCGAGCAGCGCGGGGCCAAAGGGGAAGGCAGTGCGCCGCTGTTCTACTTCAACCAGTTCGTGGTGGCCACTTGTCGCAACGAGGCCAAGTTCGGCACCATTACCACCCACATCGAAAAACATTTTTACCGCTGGTCAGATCCCTTACCCACGCACAGTCGAAGACCTGCCACGGCGGCAGCAGCCCAACGACCAGCAGCGGCTGGTGGCGGGCATGCTGACCGGCAGAACCTGCTCGACATCATCCGTACCTTCACCATCTTCTCGGAGTCGGACAAGGGCGAGCGGATCAAGATTGTCGGGCGCTATCAGCAGTTTCGCGCCGTGAAGCTGGCAGTGCAGCGCTTGCTCACCGGCACCACGCCACGGGCGCGTAGCGGCATCGTCTGGCACACCCGAGGGTCGGGCAAGTCGCTGACCATGATGTTCATGGTGCGCGAGATGTACCGCCACGCCCAGCTTTCCAAGTGGAAGGTGCTGTTTGTCACCGACCGCACGCAACTGGAACAGCAACTCGGCGAAACCGGCGGCAGCATCGGCTTTACGGTCAAGGCGGCGGACAGCATCGCCAAGCTTAAGGAACTGCTGCGCAGCGATTCCTCGGATCTGGTGATGGCGATGATCCACAAGTTCCGCGAGACCGATTTGGCGGAGACCTTCCCAGAGCTGAACAAGAGCCCGAACATTCTGGTGATGACCGACGAGGCGCACCGCTCGCAGTACGCCCTACTGGGCGCGAACCTCGACAAGGCCATACCCAACTCGGCCCGAATTGGCTACACCGGTACTCCAATCGACAAGACCGAGACGGTGTTCGGCGATTACATCGACAGAGCACCATGCGCCAGGCCATCGAGATGGCGTGACGCTGGAGATTGTCCACGAAGGCCGCACACACAACGCTGAGGTGTCTGACCAAAAGGGAATGGACACTGCTTTTGCCGACGTGTTCAGTGATTACAATCTGGAGCAACGGCTGGAAATCCTGGGCTATGGCTCGCGCGACGCGTATCTGGAAGCCGTGCTCACCATCAAGGCCAAAGCCGGGGGACATGGTGGCGCACTATTTGGAACACGTCTTCCCAAACGGCTATAAGGCGCAGGTGGTGGCTACATCGCGCGAGGCTGCGGTGCGCTACAAGGCTGCGCTGGACGAAGCGCTGATCGAGGCCATCAAGGAGCTGGAACAGGCCAATCCGCTAAACCTGGACCTCTCGCGCCTCAAGACGCTGAAAACCGACGTGGTGATTTCCGGCAACCACAACGACCTGCCGCACATCAAGGAATTCACCGACAGCGGCCGGCATGCGCGCAGTATCAAGAGCTTTAAGCTGCCCTTCGACAAGGAAGACGAAGGGGTTAGTGGCGAGATCGGCATTGTGGTCGTCAACAACATGCTGCTGACCGGCTTCGACGCGCCAATCGAGCAGGTCATGTACCTGGACAAGGTGATCATTGCCCACAACCTGTTGCAGGCGATTGCTCGAGTCAACCGGGTGGGCGGCGCGGCGAAGGAAAAGGGCTTCATCGTCGATTACGTCGGCATCGGTCACCACCTCAAGAAGGCCATCGACAACTACGACGAGCGCGAGCAGAAGGAAGTGCTCGATACCTTGAGCTTCCCAGAGGACGAGCTGCGAGAACTGCAAGCCGACTACAAGGCCATCATGGCGCTGCTGGAGCAGTATGGTCTGACCGACTTGAATGACCACGACGCGTTTTTCGATCTGTTCTACGACGAGGACATCCGCTTCGAGTTCATGCTGGCCTATAAGAAGCTGACGCGCAGCCTGGATTTGGTATTCCCTGCCGAGGAGGCTTTGGCCTACCTCGGTACCTACAATGCTGACGGAAATCAACGTGCTCGCCGGGCGACATCTCAATGACCAGCGGCTGAGCATGAAGGGTATTCCGCCCAAACTGCGGGCACTGACAGACCAGTATCTGGCCTCGAAGGGCATTACCAGAAGGTCAAACCGATCTCGATTCTCGACGAGGATTTTGAGAGTAAGGTTGCCAAGCGCAAAGCGTACCAAGACCAAAGCCGCAGAAGTTGAGCACGCCATACGCCACCATCTGGACATCGAGCTCGACGACGACCCGGAGCTTCAAGCGTCGTTCTCTGTTGCTCTGGCAGCGATCCTGCAAGAGTTTGCCAACAACTGGAAGGCAATTTGACAAGAGCTTGAAAAGCTGCGCAAGCGCATTATCGAAGCGGAGAACGAGCCGACCTATGGCCTGCACAAGAAGAAGCAGATGCCATTCTTCCGCATGTTCAAGACAGAGGTGTTTGGCACGGCGGCACTTACCGACGACCAAATCGGTCAGTTGGTGAATTTGACCCAACAAGTCTTTCTGGTCGTGGAGCGAGAGTTGAAGCTGATCAGCTTTTGGGAGAGTGTGCCTGCCCGGAAGCGTCTGGGGCCGAAATTCAGCAGATCCTGGTCTCGGCGGAGTTCAATACGTTACCGAATGTGGTTGCAAACCGGAACCAGATCATTTCGCGGGTGATGGAAATCGCCGAGAAGAACAACGACCGGATTCTGTACGCAGTCTGATATGGAACTGGATTACATGGTTGTCTTTTCCAAGCGCAAGACGCTGACCATCACGGTGGAGCGGCATCGCTCTGTTGTCGTGACAGCACCCGAAGGAACATCGCCAGAGAAAATCCGCCAGATAGTGGAATCGCGCAAGTTATGGCTATATGAAAAGACTCGGCATGCACAGAAATACAGCCCATTGCCGCACGCACCCGGCAAGGAATTAGTTACCGGGGAGTCCCTGTTTTATCTGGGCCGGCAGTATCGAATCGAGTTGGTGGACGGCGGTGAGCAGATCGAGTTTGCTCAGAAATTTCTCGTGCCGCGAGCCCTCGCGGGCAAGCCGACTATGTTCCGCGAGTGGTTCATTTCACGGGCCGAGGAGAAGATTCTTCCCAGAGTTGCTGTGCATGCTAAGAACTTGGGGGTGAGCTACAAGGAAGCCAAGATCGGCGATGGAAAATATCGCTGGGGCTCATGCACGCCCAACGATAACGTGATTTTTAATTGGCGCTTAATCAAGGCCCCCATGTTCGTCATCGACTATGTCCTGGTTCATGAACTTGCTCACCTGCTTGAGCAAAACCATACGCCGCAATTCTGGAATATCGTGAAGGCGCAGACGCCAACTATGGGAAAGGCGAAGGCGTGGTTACAGAAGAACGGAGCACTGCTGGAGCAGGAGCTGTAATCGCATGCCAGTCTGCTGGAACCGCTATTAGTCGGAGTCGGGCACCTTCCAACTCTGCGAAGGAACGTCAGCATTCGGCTTGGCTCCACTCACTGGTAACGACAGCAAATCAAACGAGACCAGTCACCCATGATTCTGGACGCCAATGTCAGCAAAGGCCGAGTAGTGTGAATTGGCCTTCAGGCAGCTTCCGAAGTACAACTGTCATTCAAGTGGCAGCTTCCCCGGAGTGTCGAACGGCGGCAGTTGGCCGGTTGCCGCCCTACGTCTCGCATTAGACACGTTCTAATCGCTGCAATACCAGTTCGAGGTACGTCCTTCTCGAAGCCAGCATCGCGGTGTTCAGCCTGTTTGGTTATCGACAGCCGCGCAAACCATCCAAGCGATGGACGTGCCGAACGTGGGCCTACGTGATAGTATTGTGAGCGTCACGAAATATAAGAGGAAGCGATGGCCGACAGCTCTGTGACTGTCACGCAACGAGGCCGACCGCCCAAAGGCGACCAACCGATGACTGCTGCAGAGCGCAAACGTGCGCAGCGCCAGCGTGACAGCCGCGCGATCACAGACGGCATTGGCAATGAACAAAACGCGCCGCTACGGGCTCTGCTGGCGATCCTGGCTCGTGTCGAAGCGTCGGAAGCCGCTCGACTCTGCGCACAGCGAGCTTGGGCAGAAATCGGCCGGCGCTATGGTTTCGTGAGCGTCACAGAAAAGCCAAGCACTGAAAAAACACCGTCAAGGTACACGAAATGATCGAAACGACGCGAACCGAAAAGCTACGCCCCGGGTGGCAACCTGGTCAGTCTGGCAACCCAACAGGGCGACCCAAGGGAAGCCGCAACCGTGTCACATTGGTGGCGTTGGCTGCGATGGAAGAAGGCGCCGATGCGATCGCCAGAAAGGTGGTGGATCTCGCGAAGGAAGGTGATATCAGCGCGGCCAGATTGGTTCTCGAAAGACTGGTGCAACCGGCGAAGGAACGTCCGGTTTTCCTGTCCTTGCCGGATACCAGCTCTGCCAATGGCGTCGCGCAGGCTCAGTCCGCCATCCTGCAAGCTGTTGCTGCCGGCGACCTTCTGCCCGGCGAGGCTGCGACGCTCGCCGGTATCGTGGAGGCGCGCCGCAAGGCTCTGGAGACGCAGGAACTGGAGGCGCGGATCAGCGCACTTGAAACGCGACCGAAATGACGACGCTGCAGCAGAAGCGACTGGCGAAGCTGGAAGAGTCTCAGCGGCGCCGCGATGTGTGTTGGGACCTCGACAGGCTGTTTGCGCAAGCGGGTACCAGCCGTGCTGCGATCCTGGCCGAGCACGGTACGCTGTGGGCGTTCAGGGATTGGTTGGACGCGCAAGCGGAAGAGGTTGGGCAGACAGGAAGAACAAGCAATGACCACGGCACTTGAGAATCGGCTGAAGAGGCTGGAGAAGGCGGCGATACCGCCCGGAGACAGCATCGATCTGATTTGCATCCGCCTCGTGTCGCCCGGTGGCAGAGGCGAGATTATCCGCGCTGACCTCGGCGACGGAATTCTGGAACGACGCGCCGATGAAGCCGAAGACACTTTTATCGAGCGATCGAAGGTCGCGGCGCTCGCCGCCAGCCCGCAGCGCCCCCGCCGCATCATTCTGCACCCGAACAGGTTGACATCAGGTCGCTCGAACGTCGCCTGGCACGACTGGAAGACGTGTTGCTGCCGAAGCCCTGGCAACCCGTCTGCATGCTGACTGAGCCAGCGAGCGATGCACTAACCGAGGAATGGGCGGACCACCGGCAGCAGATCGAGGAAGCGAAGGCCCGCGGTGATTTCGACGCCATCGTGTCGCCCGTCCGGCACGGAGACAGACCGCACTACGACAGAAAGGCGACGTACTACGCCAGCGAATTCGAGGCGCGACTGGTAGAAGCGTCAATGCTTCCGTCGGAGCGTGGCAACGACAGTCTGTTGGTCGATGTGATGAAGGATGCGATGGGGAACGTAGTTGGTCCGGTGGCATGCTGCTGAGCAATCCGGTAACGTTGCCGGGTTTAACAATCGCACTGCACAATGCCAAGAGCAACGCTAAGCATGAAGCGCGCCACACCATGTGCAGAATGACGTGCAGCAGGTAGCAGTCACTCCTGGCGCGGAAAGTGCTGAGTTGCACTGCGCAATGCTGTTGGCAAGACGCTACGGCGACGATCAGGCGGGTTTCGGCGGCGTTATGGGATGGTATTGCGGCGAGCCAGATCGTCCAGCCAGCGTCGGCCGATCGCCGCATAAGTCGCAGCCTGGGACTCCGTGCGTGTGCTCTTGGCGAGGCCAGTCGCGTCCAACGCTCAGAATCGCAGGCTTCTTCTGGGTACAGCAGAAAAATGTAGATTCGCGTTCAGCGAGGAACCGAAGAGTTTCGTCCCGATTCTCTTCGTCTACTGAATCCAAGCCCCATCAAACCCAGAGTGAGCACGGCGAGGGTTGAGGGTTCGGGGACCCGCGCAACACTCCACAATGCATACACGTGCTCTCCAGAAAAAAACCGGTCCGTAGGCTGAAGAGTGTTCTCCAACATGTCATGGTAATTCGCTTCCGTAGCACCGACATTGGAAGCATATTCAATAGATACAGCACCGTGAACTGAACCAGTAATACTATTTACATAGAAACCTGACAGACCAAGGCGTAAAAGCATTGCAGATGCGGGTGCTTCCTCAACCGTTAATCAGAAACGGTAGCGAATCAAGATCCAAAGGAGCCATGGGACGATCTAGAAAAACCTGTGTCAATAGAGCCGCGGATGCACTACGAGCGAGCAAAGCAGAGTCGAACATGAAGTCAGATTGTTCATCGCATCCATCAAACAGAGACATACAATCGCTCCCACAAACCTTACATCGTAATCAGTACCATCAACATCGACTCTAGAAGCACCCATTAGCCGCCCACCTTCGACAACCAGTATGGGTGCTGCCGATGCAATTGAACCTATAGAAAGAAGGATCAGGTGGATCAAGAGCGCAAATGCGCCTGTTAACCAAGAATGGAAATCCCCGGCTTTGCCGGGGGATGGTTACTGCTTCATGGAGTCTTTTTCTCTGCGGCCGAAAGCCGCCTCAACGAAACTAAGTACGATCTGTCCGGCCCGACGGAGCAGGGTCACCCTTCGCCACATCGCGCTGACGTGATGGAAACCGATTCCACGCGCTTGGCGACAGAATCACGGTGCGCCGCGGCACTTTGATCGCTCTTGCGGTCGCCGCCGTGCGTCTGCGCCTTTGCCAAATCCTGCGCGCTCGCCACGATCGCCGCCGCCCGGCCCGGCGAAAGGCGCCGACCGGCGCCATACCTCAGACGCCCTACACTGACCGGCAACCTGCAGAAGGAACTACTGCCAGCAGCACGGAGCGTGCAGCATACACCCTGACCACAACACGGTCACCTTATTGATACCGTCACCCTCAATCCGCTCCACCGCCGCATTCTGGAACATGCCGACGATACCCTCGGCGACTTCCTCGCACATCTCCTCCGGCAGCTTCAGTTCCTCGGCCAGCCGATGCATCGCGCCGAAATGCCGTGCCAGCGATCGGTCCAGCTGCCCCATGTCCACGGACGTCACCCCCGGCAGACCTCGATGGTCTCGCACAAGCAACTCTCCAGGAGCTTGATTGACTCCGCCGATCTGGGACAGAAGGAAAAACCAGTAGGGCCATGCCAAGTCGAGGCGCTTGATGTACGCGCGCACCTCGGGAACCTCAAATAGCTCGCGCGGGTCGTCGTTGTAGCCGTCGACTACCAGGCTGATCCTCCCGCAAAATTCGATCGCGGTACGCCGGTCAGCGGTCAGGCTGCGCAGAAGTTCCAGCGGCTCGTCCACGTCGCAAGTCTCTACCTGCCGGCGCGAGAACATAAGAATGACGGGTTCAGCGACTCCAGGCCGCAGGCGCTGGTTCATAAGGGCGCTACGAACGTAGGCGAATCGCTGCGTGACGAATTGACCAAACGGGTCACCGGGTAGGTGATCATGGTGCCAGCCGCGGCTGGGCGCAGCAATGCGCGCAACCTGGCGACATCCGTATTACCTGGATCCAGCCAGGCGCCGTAATCGTTGGCGCCCAGGATAACGGGCATCCGATCGTGAATCGGCATCATCACAGCGTTGGCATCGGTGGTGATGATGCAGCACGTGTGAATCTCTTCGCCATCCGGCGACACCCAGCGCTCGGTAAGCCCGGCAAACCCGAACAGATCGCCCTCAGCTTGCGGGCGAATGAAGTACGGCTGCTTGATGGTGCGACCAGATTCCTGCACGGGCTTCCACTCGTAGAAACCGCTGGCCGGCACAATGCAGCGCCAGCGACGAAATGCAGCGCGAAACGCTGGCTTTTCAGCTACGGTTTCACTACGCGCGTTGATGAGCTTCGCGCCGATCGTGACGTCCTTGGCCCACGACGGGATCAGTCCCCAGCGATATGTGCTCGCCACCCGTTCGCCGTGCGGTCCTGGGTGAACAACTAAGACCCTCATGGTTGGTGCGATGTTGTAGCGCGGCCCGAAGTCGAACCCGCCATCGAGATCGAACTGCTCTCGAATGCGAGAGGTCGGACCGTAGAGGGCATACCGACCGCACATCTCAATGGACCTTCGGAACGTCTTCGCGCAGACGACGCCACACCGCCACGACGATCACCATCGACGCATCATCCGCGTTTGGCTCGCCCGTCGATTCCAGCAGCGGCCCGTTGCCCGACCATAGCCCGAAGTTGTTCCGAATCCAGGCGCCCAGGCTCATGTGCAAGCCGATGAGTTCAGACTCCGACATGGCGCTGATTGTCGCCTTGTCGTCGTCCGGCAGGGTGGCGATCACTACGCCGACCGCTTCGTCAATCGTCGCTGGCCACTGCTTTTGAGTCATCGGCGTTGGGCCTTCCGCCAATCCCACGGCGGGATCGGATTAGCATCGGCCCACAGACCGGCACGCTTCGCCCGTGCTTCCTGTTCTGAAAACTCGTAGGCTCCACGATCCTGCGCTGATTGTTCGGTGCCGTATTTCCGATACCACCAGGCCAGCCCAACCGTGATTTGTGCGTGCCCGGCATCTAGCGTCATCGGGCAAGTCGGGCAACTGGCCGGCTGCACCCATATCTTGCCGACGATGCGCTTGTATTTGTCTCGCTTCTCCCACTCGACGCGTACGTCCTTGCCGGCAACGAGGCGAGAGAGGTTCTCCTTTGAGCGTTGGCCAAACGGCTGAGCCTTTTCAGGCGCGTCGATTCCCTGAAGGCGGACCCTGTGCTGTTGGTGATCGGCGTCCAGGATGGTGACGGTGTCGCCATCGGCCACATTTACGACGCGGCCGGTCAGGGTGTCAGCATGGGTAGTGCCGAGCAGTAGCGACGATACGATCAGCAGCGAGCGCAAGCAAAGATTGACAAGAACCACCTCGTGTTTCAGGAATTTTGCGGTTACTGGCAATTGTCGGAGGAAATCATCCCCAAGGCCAGCATCGCACACGAGAGCCGTCGCTCTGACCCTTTCGGCCACAGACGGGGGCCGACCCATAGCCGACCACCTGCGCCGATGAGAGCAGACGTTCAGAAATTGAGCTAACCGGCACTTTCATGGGTTCCTCGAACCCAAACCGAGATCGCGCTTGATGAAGGCTATACTCTCGTTGGCACCGTTCGGCTTCCGATCCTTCCATCGAGCGGTCCTATATCCTGATTTCTGAAGACGTTGTTGACGCAGTGCTCGTGGACGTGAAGGGCCGACGACTTCGGCCGGGTGAATTCTGGAATGAAGCAATCAATCTGCTGCGCTACGTGGCCGAAGACGCCGAAGCAAAGCAAGTACAGGAGGCATTGATGGAGCAAACCAAGGCGCCGAGCCAGACTGGCTCAAAGACGACGACGGACGAGGAAATCGCCCAACTGGTAGCAGAAGCGAGACTAATCGAGGCGCTCAAGCGGCGGCGGCCGGACCTGGCCCTTCTGTGCAGCCAAGAGCAGAGCGGTCAAGACAAGAAGGGGTAGCGCCGGCAGAAGTGGCCGAGGAGCCTGCGTTTCAACTCGCAGGCAAACGCTTGGTCAGATCATGGCACCAGCCGCAGCCGACGAGGCGAAAGCTGCGCGCCAGAAGAAGGCTGTCGAGGAAGCAGTCTTGGTTACAGCGCAACGACGACGATGGTGACCACCATGTCGAAAGCCATCAACGCAACCGGCGATTCTTGCCTGACGTTGATCCGGATTGCTCGAATCTGGCTACATGGTGGCTACACGAAGGCCATGAAACAAAAAAGCCACCCCGGAGAGTGGCCTAAGTGTTTGATTCCTTGGTGGAGACAGGCGGGATCGAACCGCCGACCTTCTGATTGCGAACCAGACGCTCTCCCAGCTGAGCTATGCCCCCAAGGCCGCAGGCATTCTATGCGCTGCGACTGACAGCGTCAATCCTGTGGATTGCCCGCAAGCTGTCGTTTCCGTGCCGCCGCCTGGCCTACTTCTTTGCCTTGGCGGGTGCCGGTACCACCGCGATGGCAATCGCTTCGGAAAAAACGCCTTCCACCTGGTCACCCTTCTTGATCAGCTTGAGTTGCTCAGGGTCCTTGATCTTCAGGCGAACGGTCCTCTGCGCGCCGCGCAGCGTCACCGTCTGCTTCTTGAGGTCAACCTGCTGTACATCGGCGATGAAGGCAACCTCTTTGCCTCAAAGGCAGCAGGCTTTTGCCCCGGCGCGGCCGTCCCCGATCGGAGCTGTCGATACGCTGGCGAAGCGCACCGCCACCCTTCTTGAGGGTCATCATCAGTTCCTGGGTGTAGGTGGCAACAACCTGGTCACCGACCTTGATCTGGTCAAAATTCTTGACTTCATCGCCGGCAATGATCTTGATCTGTTCGCCCCGGCTGTTCTTGAGGACCACGCTGCGCGACGCCTTGTCGATGGCGTCAACGACCAGCGTCACCCGGGCTTCAACGACGCCGGCAAATTTGCCAGGGCCGACGGCGGTGAGACCTTCGGCAACAGCAGGTTGTTGTGCGGACGCCACAAGTGGCATTAGGGCTAGTAGTTCGTTTCAACAATAGACATGAACATTCGGCGATACTGACATGATTTCAAGCCTTTTGTGTGTGAGGTGTGGTCATGTCCGGAAAGACGAGTCGGGCGGCACTGGCAGTGACGGCGGCGGAAGAGGAGATGCTCTGGAATCTGGCCCGGTCGAGAACGGCGCCGGTACGTGAAGCCGAGAGGGCGAAGATTCTTCTGGCGTACGCGGAGAACCGGTCGATTACTGAGGTCATGCGCCGAGTGGGAGTCGGACGTTCGACGGTGTACAAGTGTATCGACAAAGCCCTGGCCGAAGGTGTGGCGGCTGGGCTGAAGGATGCCTATCATCGCCCGCATGAGCCTGAGATTGGCGAGGAGGCCAAGGCCTGGGTGGTCAGTTTGGCCTGTACCAAACCGAAAGATCATGGACGGGCAGCGGAAGTGTGGTCGATTTCGGCGTTGGCGGAATTTGTCTCGAGCCATGCCGAGGAGGCCGGCCATCCGCGTTTGGCGCAAGCGGGCAAGAGTACCGTCTGGCGGATTCTCAACGAGCGGCAGATCAAGCCGCACAAGATCAGCTATTACCTGGAACGGCGCGACCCGGATTTCGATCGGAAGATGCAAGAGGTTCTGATGGTTTATCAGGATGTGGCTTTGTACCGGGAGGGGGCTGTTCATGATGCGCGTCCAAATCCGATCTACACCGTGAGCGTCGACGAGAAGCCAGGTGTTCAGGCGCTGGGGCTGACGGCGCCGGACTTGCCTCCGGTGCCTGACAAAGCGCCCACCCTCGGGCGCGATTACGAGTACGTTCGCCATGGCACCGTCTCGATTCTGGCTGGCATTGATCTGCACTCCGGTCATATCTTCGAGCGAGTCGAGGATCGGCACCGTAGCGCCGAATTCATTGAGTTGCTCAAGGACATCGACGCCCACTATCCTCCAGAGGCGCTTGTTCGTCTCGTCCTCGACAATCATTCGGCACACATCTCGAAGGAAACCCGGGCGTTCCTTGCGACGCGTCCTGGGCGCTTCGAGTATGTCCACACCCCCAAACACGGCTCGTGGCTCAACCTCATCGAGTGCGCCTTCTCGAAGATGGCTCGCACCTTCTTGCGACATATCCGCGTCAGTTCTCTAGACGAACTCAAGACACGCATCCGCCAAGGGGTCGACGAGATGAACGCGGCCCCAGTCGTCTTTCGTTGGAAGAAGTTCGATCTCGCCATAGCCTGATCTGACCATGTTTTCGCGGAACGTACTACTAGTGCTGCAGCAGCAAGTAGGACACGAATGCGCATCGAAGACTCCGATAAATGTGAATGGTGTGACGCGGGACGTTAATTACACTGGATAAGACCTGACGATTGTCACGCCCGTCGCACAGTGGAGCTGCAGCAGATGCTGCAGCAGTTACTCTTCCTTGGCCGCCACCCTGGCCTTGAAGGTAGCTCCGGCGGCGAACTTCGGAACAATCGTCTGCGGAATCAGGATCTTCGCGCCGGTCTTCGGATTCTTTCCTTCGCGGGATGCCCGCTCGCTGGCCTTGAAGGATCCGAAGCCAACCAGCGTCACCGCCTCGCCCTGGGCAACGGTTTCGACGATGGTTTCGATTACGGCGTCAAGCGCTTTCCCCGACACAGCTTTCGACAGTTCGGTGCGGTTGGCGATAGCGTCGATCATTTCAGACTTGTTCATGATATCTCCTCTGGTGGTTGAAGGCCCGACTCGGGCTCCCTGGGAAAGCGGAAGGATCAGTAATTTAAAGGCTGTAATTCTGGCATGGATTGCATCACCGCCAAACAAGTTTTTTGCTCTTGCGATTCGCCAGACGTACAGGCGCTGCGTGGTACGGCTGCAACGGCGGTGGCGCTGTCACGCCCGGGCATCTGGCCGGGCTGCAAGCCGGTCGGCCGTGCTCCGGCAGCGGCCGCCAATCAACCGCGGCGTCAGTCATGGCAGGCAGGCGACAGACGGCAGGTCGCGCGCCAGGATCCTGCTGCATCAATGGCCGGTAGCGATGGCAGCGACCACATTCGGGTCGGCAAACTCAGTCTGACTGTGGCGTAAGAGCAACGGACCCAGAAAGCGGCCACTGTGGCTGCCCGGTACGGTGGCAATCTGTTCCGGTGTGCCGGTGGCCAGAACATGGCCGCCGCCGGCGCCGCCTTCCGGGCCAAGATCGACCAGCCAGTCGGCAGTTTTGATGACATCGAGATTGTGTTCGATGACTATCACGGTATTGCCGTGGTCAGCCAGGCGATGGAGTACCGTCAGCAGCATTTCGATATCCTGGAAATGAAGCCCGGTGGTCGGTTCATCGAGAATGTACAGTGTTCTACCGGTGTCGCGTTTCGATAGCTCGAGCGCCAGCTTGACGCGCTGCGCCTCGCCGCCGGAAAGTGTGGTTGCCGACTGGCCAAGCGTGATGTAGCTGAGACCGACATCAACCAGCGTCTGCAGCTTGCGCGCCACCACCGGCACAGCGTCGAAGAACTCGCGCGCCAGTTCGACCGTCATCTGCAGGATCTCGTGGATGTTCTTGCTCTTGTACTGGACTTCGAGGGTTTCCCGGTTGTAACGTCTGCCGTGACAAACGTCGCAGGGAACGTAGATGTCGGGCAGGAAGTGCATCTCGACCTTGATCACGCCGTCTCCCTGGCAGGCCTCGCAGCGCCCTCCCTTGACGTTGAACGAGAAGCGGCCGGGTCCGTAGCCGCGTGTGCGGGCTTCCGGAACGCCGGCAAACAATTCACGGATCGGCGTCAGAAGGCCGGTGTATGTCGCCGGGTTGGAACGTGGTGTGCGGCCGATCGGGCTTTGATCGACGTTGATCACCTTGTCGAAATGATCGAGTCCGACGATCCGTTCATGCTCGGCGGGTTCTCTGGTCGACCCGTACAGATGTCGGGCCGCGGCCGCATAGAGGGTATCGTTGATCAAGGTCGACTTGCCCGACCCGGAAACGCCGGTAATGCACGTGAAGAGACCAACCGGGATGTCAACCGTGACGTCCTTCAGGTTGTTGCCGCGGGCGCCAACGATCTGTAGCAGCCGCTTGCGGTCGGGTTGCCGCCGCTTGTCGCGCATGCCGATGCGGCGGCGGCCAGCCAGGTAGTCGCCGGTCAGTGAGGCGGGGTTACCGACGATTGCCGCAGGGGTTCCCTCGGCGACGATGAAGCCGCCGTGAACGCCGGCGCCGGGGCCGATGTCAACGACGTGATCGGCACTCCGAATCGCTTCCTCATCGTGCTCGACGACAATCACCGTGTTGCCGATGTCGCGCAATTGTCTCAGCGTTTTCAGCAGTCGCTCGTTGTCGCGCTGATGCAGTCCGATCGACGGTTCGTCGAGGACGTACAGCACGCCGGTGAGCGCCGAGCCGATCTGCGAAGCGAGCCGGATGCGTTGTGCCTCGCCACCGGACAGTGTTTCTGCCGAGCGGTCCAGCGACAGGTAGTCGAGGCCGACGTTGATCAGGAACTGCAGGCGGTTGCAGATTTCCTTGAGCACCTTCTCGGCCACCTGCGCCTTGTTGCCCGGCAGTTGCAGCGAGAGAAAGTAGTCACGCGCGACGGTCAGTGGCTGGCGGCTGATTTCGTGCAGAGTGCGGGCACTCTCTCTGCTGCCGATGCGCACGTTGCGCGCCTCCTCGCGCAGGCGGCTGCCCTGGCAGGCGGGGCAGGTCTGGTTGCTGATCAGTCGCGCGAGTTCTTCGCGCACGGCCAGCGAGTCGGTTTCCTTGTAGCGGCGTTCGAGATTGACGACGACGCCTTCGAAAGCATGTTCGCGCAGGGTCAATCGGCCGCGTTCGTTGAGATAGTTGAACGGCAGTTGCTCGCGTCCGGAACCATAGAGAATGACCTGCCGGACGTTGTCGGGCAGCTCGCAGAAAGGGGTGTCGACCTCGAAGCCGTAGTGTGCCGCCAGCGAGCAGAGCATCTGGAAATAGAAGGGGTTGCGCCGGTCCCAGCCGCGAATCGCACCGGCGGCCAGCGATAGCTCTGGCCGGGCAACGATGCGCTTGGGATCGAAGAACTGAATGACGCCGAGGCCATCGCACTTCTGACAGGCACCCATCGGGCTGTTGAAGGAAAATATCCGCGGCTCGAGTTCCTGGATCGAATACGAGCAGACAGGACAGGCGAACTTGGCAGAGAAGAAGTGTTCCCGCAGGCTGTCCATCTCGTAGGCGATGGCGCGGCCATCGGCATGACGCAGCGCGGTTTCGAAGGACTCGGCCAAGCGTTGGCGAATGTCCTCGCGCACCTTGAGCCGGTCAACGACCACGTCGATGGTGTGTTTGCGCGTCTTGGCGAGCCTGGGGAGCGCATCGATCTCGTGGATCTGGCCGTCGACTCGCAGCCTGGCGAAACCTTGCGCCCGCAATTCGGCGAAGAGGTCGAGCTGCTCGCCCTTGCGGTTGGCGACCACCGGGGCCAGGATCATCAAACGGCTGCCCTCGGGGAGCGCCAGCACATGATCGACCATTTGCGAAACGGTCTGCGCTTCGAGCGGCAACTGGTGCTCAGCGCAGTAGGGCGTGCCCGCCCGTGCGAAGAGCAGGCGCAGGTAGTCGTGGATTTCGGTCACCGTGCCGACCGTCGAGCGCGGGTTGTGGCTGGTTGCCTTCTGTTCGATCGAAATCGCCGGCGAAAGGCCCTCGATCAGATCAACATCCGGCTTCTCCATGCGCTGCAGGAACTGCCGGGCGTAGGCCGACAGAGACTCGACGTAGCGGCGCTGTCCTTCGGCGTAAAGCGTGTCGAAAGCAAGCGAAGACTTACCCGAGCCTGAGAGACCAGTGATCACGATCAGCCGGTTGCGGGGCAGATCGAGATTGATGTTTTTCAGATTATGCGTGCGGGCACCGCGGATTCTGATCTCTCTTGTCTCTTCCATTGGGGATCTGGCCTGAGGCGCCTGGGCAAACCTGCTAATATACGCAATTCCGCAGCCCGGCAGCAAATTTCATGTCCGCATCGAGCACCGACCGTATGAGCAGGGAAGAAAAACGCGCCGGCATCAGCCTGGCGGCTGTTTTTGCCTTGCGCATGCTGGGCCTCTTCCTGATCCTGCCGGTTTTTTCGCTTTATGCCAAGGAACTGCCTTCCGGTCACGACGTCGCGCTGGTTGGCGTGGCACTCGGGGCGTACGGGCTGACGCAGGCCTGTCTGCAGATTGCCTATGGTGCGGCTTCGGATCGTTTCGGGCGCAAGCCGGTGATCGTCTTCGGGCTTCTTCTTTTCGTCGCCGGCAGTTTCGTTGCCGCATTTGCCGGCGACATCTACGTCGTCATCGCCGGGCGCGTGCTTCAGGGTGCCGGCGCCATTTCGGCCGCGGTTACGGCGCTCGCTGCGGATCTGACGCGCGAACAGCATCTCACCAAGGTGATGGCGATGATCGGTTCATCGATCGGCATGGTCTTCGCCGTTTCGATGGTCGGCGCGCCGCTGCTCTATGTCAGCATCGGCATGGCCGGCATTTTTGTGCTGACCGGGGTGTTGGCGATGCTGGCGATTTTTGTTGTGCTCAGTGTGGTTCCTGCCGCACCCGCTGTGCCCCGGCAACCGGCGTGGCAGAGCTTTGTCGAAGTCCTGTCGCACCGCCAGCTGCTGCGTCTGAACTTTGGTGTTTTCGCCCTGCATCTGATGCTCACTGCAATGTGGGTGTTGCTGCCGGCGGAGCTGGTCAGTACCGGCGGCCTGCCGGTTGCTGAACACTGGAAAGTCTACCTGCCAGCGCTCCTGATTTCTTTCGTCATCATGGTGCCGGCGATCGTTTTCGCCGAGCGATTCGCTCGCCTGAAGCTGGTGTTCAATGCCGCGATCGTCATCCTGCTTGCCGTGCAGGCCGGTTTCGGCCTGTTTGCCGGTGGCCTTTACAGCCTGGCTTTCTGGCTGATGCTTTTCTTCGTTGCCTTCAACATCCTCGAAGCGACACAGCCGTCGCTGATTTCCCGGATCGCCCCACCCCACGCCAAGGGCGCCGCGCTTGGCGTCTACAACACCACTCAGGCGCTGGGCCTGTTTCTCGGTGGCGTGTTCGGTGGCGTCCTGGCCAAGTACTCCGGCTCAGGTGCTGTTTGGCTGGGGGGGGCGATGCTGACGGTCGTCTGGCTGATGCTCGGGCTGACGATGTCGATGCCACCGCTGCGCAGCCGACAAGTGACAGCCTGAAAGTCACTATAATTCTCTTCTCGCACACCATTCAGGGAGGCAAAATGGCTTCGGTCAATAAAGTGATTCTCGTTGGCAATCTGGGCGCTGATCCGGAAACCCGCTACCTGCCGAGCGGCGATGCTGTCTGCAACATCAGGATTGCAACGACCGACCGGGTGCGCGACAAGGTATCCGGCGAATTCAAGGAGAACACCGAGTGGCACCGGATCGTTTTCTTCGGCAAGCTGGCCGAAACGGCGGGCCAGTACCTGAAAAAAGGTCGCCAGATCTATGTCGAAGGGCGCATCCGGACCAACAAGTGGCAGGACAAGGAGGGCAACGAGCGATACACCACTGAAATCGTTGCCAACGAAATGAAAATGCTCGGTAGCCGTGAAGGTATGGGTTCGCCGTCGGGCACCGAGAGCGAGTACGGCGGCAGCATGCCGTCGGCAGCAGGCGCCGGTACCGGCGCGGCACGCGCTGCGCCCGCCAAGAAGACGCCGAGTTTCGAAGACATGGATGACGATATCCCGTTCTGAGGTCAGCCTGGTGAGGAAGACGCAGGCAGGCGTCCCTGGCTGAGCCTCCGGGCTTGATCGGGCAGGCGGGCGAGCAGGTGCCGACAGGCGGCGTTAAGCCAACTGAAACGACAAAGGGCATCTGCGTGCGGATGCCCTTTTCATTGGCGGCGCCGACGCCGCCAGACACCGGACAACTCCCCTAGCTGGCGAAATTCTTTTCGGCGAAGCGCCAGTTGGCGAGGCTGGAGAGGAAGGTCTCGACGAACTTCGGGCGCAGGTTGCGGTAGTCGATGTAGTAGGCATGCTCCCAGACGTCGATGCAGAGCAGCGCCTTGTCGCCGGTGGTCAGCGGCGTACCGGCGGCGCCCATATTGACGATCTCCACCGCTCCGTCGGCCTTCTTGACCAGCCAGGTCCAGCCCGAGCCGAAGTTGCCGACCGCCGAGGCCTGGAAGGCCTTGGCGAACTCGGCGAAGGATCCCCATTTGGCATCAATGGCCGCTGCCAGAGCGCCAGCAGGTGCACCGCCGCCGCCAGGTGTCAGGCAATTCCAGAAGAAGCTATGGTTCCAGACCTGCGCCGAGTTGTTGTAGATGCCGCCTGCCGGTGCTTTCCGGATGATCGCCTCCAGATCGAGAGCTTCGTACTCCGTCCCCTTGATCAGGTTGTTCAGGTTGGTGACATAGGCTTGATGGTGCTTGCCGTAATGGTATTCAAGGGTTTCCCGCGACATGTGGGGAGCCAGTGCGTCCATGGCAAAGGGCAGTTGCGGCAGCTGATGTTCCATTGATGTTCTCCGTGAGGCTTGTTGTAAGGTGAAGGGGGACGACATGAAAACCTGCGATGAAACCTTCTGCATTTCGTTTCTCCGCCCGATTCTATTCGGGGCTTGCGGCGCTGGCAATGTCTCGCCCGGCGAACGGCTTGTCATCGTCCTCGGAAACGGCCAGCACCGCAGCGTCGGCACGACCCTTCTGAAAGAAGACAGCGATGTGCTCGCCAGGTTCCAGCATTGTGCTTCTGCTTACGATCTGCCCCTGCGCGCTGGTGACGATGCTGTAGCCACGGGCAAGCACTGCCGCCGGGTTCAGATGGGCAAGGCCGCTAGCCAGGCGGGCCAGGTCGCTGGACTTGCCGTGCAGCATCTGGTGGAACGGGCCATGGAGTCTCGGTGCCAACGCTTGCAGGCGGCCAGCGTGACGCGCCGAATCGGGGCGGGTCAACAACAGGCGACGGGTCAGGTCGGCCAGAGTCGTGCGTGCCCTGGTGCCGGCTTTCAGCAGACCAGAGCCGAGGCGGCGCTGCAGATTGCGCAGGCCCTCACGGTGGTGAGCGAGGTACTGCGCCGGGTGCTGGAGTCGGTGCGCGAGCCAGTCCAGCTGTTGGCCTCGCTGGTTGATCTGCTGTTCGACGTGGCGGCGCAAGGCAAACTGGCTGGCGGCGAGACGGGCGACCAGTGCCGACCGTTCGGGTGCCGCCAGTTCGGCCGCCGCGGTTGGCGTCGGCGCACGCTGGTCGGCGGCGAAGTCGGCGATCGTGAAGTCTGTCTCATGACCGATGCCGCTGATCACCGGCATCGGACAGGCACGGATCGCCCGTGCGACAACCTCGTCGTTGAAAGCCCAGAGGTCTTCGATGCTGCCGCCGCCCCGACAGACGATCAGGACCTCGCACTCCCGACGCTCGCTGGCGTTGCGGATGGCTTCGGCGATCTGTGAGGCCGCGCTGTCCCCCTGTACGGCTGTCGGGTAGAGGACGATCGCGACCTGGCTGGCGCGTCGTCTGAGCGTGCTCAATACGTCGCGCAGCGCAGCCGCCTGCGCTGACGTGACGATGCCGACGCGGCGTGGAAACGCCGGCAAGGGGCGCTTGCCGGCGCTGTCGAACAATCCTTCGCGTTCGAGTCTTTCCTTTACGCGAAGGAACTGTTCGTAGAGGTTGCCGACCCCGGCCCGACGAGCCGTTTCGACGTTGAGCTGGAAATCCCCGCGTGCCTCATAGAGGGTGACCAGCACGCGCGCCTCGATGTGCTGGCCATTCTCCAGTCGCCAGCCGAGGAGCTGCGCGCGGCTGCGGAACATGACGCAGCGTACCTGCGCGGCGCGGTCCTTGAGTGAAAAGTAGATGTGTCCTGAAGTCGCATGGCTGAGGTTGGAGACTTCGCCGGCCGCCCAGCAGAGCGGAAAAGCTGCTTCAAGTCGTTCGCGGGCGAGGCGATTGAGCATCGAAACCGGGATTACCGGCATGGCCATGGGTAGGCCGGTGATGGTGGAGTCAAGGTCGGGCATGGGCCGATTCTACATGGCTGCCTGATCTTTGCGCCGCCAGCCGCACGCGGCGGTGAGCCGTCTTGCTCGGGTTTTCTCGACCGAGGGCCGCGCGGTTTTCAGGCAAACAGGAAAACCCCTTTTCTGCTAGGCACTTGGCCGTTTCACCAACAGCCTGACCGAGGGCTTATCCACAGCTTATGGGGATAAGCCACCTCTCACGGTGAAAGCCGCTTGAAAAGCCAGGGCTTGCTGCAATGGCTGGCGCAGGCTAAAGTGGCCGCCTGAAAAACCTCCCGGAGGAAAACGTGTTTTCCATCATTCAGGCTGCTGGTTGGCCGATCTGGCCCTTGCTACTGGCATCGATCGTTGCCGTCGCGCTGATCATTGAGCGTCTTGTGGCGCTGCGGCACAGCAAAGTGGTTCCCCCCGGTCTGTTGCAGCGGGTGGTCACCGAGTTCCGAAAAAGCGGGGCGAGTGTCGAGATGGTCGCCAATCTGGAGGCACACTCACCGCTCGGTCGTGTCCTCGGGGCCGGCTTGCGCAACGTCGGCAGTTCGCGCGAGATCATGAAGGAGGCGATCGAGGAAGCTGGTAGCGTCGTGTCGCACGATCTTGAACGCTATCTGACGACCCTGGGCACCATTGCTTCGATCAGTCCCTTGATGGGTCTTTTTGGTACCGTGGTGGGCATGATCGAAATCTTCGCTGCGCAGACCCCCGGTGGCGGCAATCCGCTCCAGCTCGCACACGGTATATCAATCGCCCTCTACAACACCGGTTTCGGGCTTCTGATCGCCATTCCGAGCATGATCTTCTGGCGACATTTCCGCGCGCTGGTTGATGGTTTCGTCATCGAGATGCAGCGGCAGGCCGTGCGCATGGTCGAGGTCCTGCACGGCGAACGCAAGTCTTGACATTGAGGGGCGGGTGATGAACTTTCGGCGTGGTCGCAGCAGTGATGTGCCCGAGATCAATCTGATTCCACTCATCGACGTGCTGCTGGTGATCATCATCTTTCTGATGCTGACCACCACCTACAGCAAGTTCTCCGGGCTTGAGATCAACCTGCCAACGGCCGACGCGAGCAAGCAGACCGAGCCACCGGGCGAGATCAACGTGACGCTGACGGCTGCCGGTCAGGTGCTGGTCAACAAGGTGCCACTGGCGACGGTCACCGTGCCGGCGATCAGCGAGGCCATGCGGCGCGCGGCAGGTGACACCAAGGATCCGGTGATTGTGATCAACGCCGACGCCAAGGCAAACTACCAGAGCGTTGTAGACATCATGCAGGCAGCCCAGACGGCGGGTTATCCACGAATTTCCTTCGCCACGCAATCGCCCCACTGATGCCCTACTGATGTCCCGTATCGGCATCGCGCAGCGCCTTCCCGGCTGCTGGTACCGTCGGCGGCTGGCCGTCGCGTTGTGGCCCCTGCTACCGCTATCGTGGCTGTTCGGTCTGCTCGCCGGCGTGCGTCGCTGGCTGTACCACTGCGGTGCACTGCACTCGTATCGCCTCACGGTGCCGGTCGTCGTGGTCGGTAACCTGACCGTCGGTGGCAGTGGCAAGACCCCGCTGGTGCTGTGGCTGGTTCGCCGCTTGCAGGAGCAGGGCTGGCGGCCGGGAATCATCAGCCGCGGCTACGGTGGCCGCGGCGGCCAGGTACACGCAGTGGTGGCATCCTCCGGGTTCTCGCTGGTCGGCGATGAACCCCTGTTGCTGGCCAGGCGCAGTGGCGTGCCGGTCTTCGTCGGGTGCGACCGCGTTGCCGCAGGGCGGGCGCTGCTGGCGGCTCACCCCGACTGTGATGTGATCGTCTCCGACGACGGGATGCAGCACTATCGGCTGGAGCGCACGGCCCAAGTGGTGGTGTTTGACAGTCGCGGCGTGGGCAACGGGCGCCTCTTGCCGGCCGGGCCCTTGCGTGAGCCCTTGCGGCGTCTCGCAGGCGTTGACGCCGTGGTCTGGAACGGTCCCGCGGAAGGACGCGTTGAGGGCGCGGCGCGGCACTTGCCACAGTTCGACATGCGGCTTGTTGGCCAGCGCTTTGTCGCCATAAGCGGCGAACAGAGCAACTGCGACGCCGATTTCCTCAAGAGCCGGAAGATCCATGCGATTGCCGGCATCGGCGACCCTCGCCGCTTCTTTTCGCAGCTCGAGGCTCTTGGGCTCGAATTCGAAGCGCATCCTTTTCCTGATCATCATCCCTATAGCGACGCCGATCTTGCCTTTGCCCGGCACGACGTGCTGCTGATGACCGAGAAAGATGCGGTAAAATGCGAGCCGCTGGTCACTGGCGAGGCCTGGGTCCTGCCGGTGGAGGCGGTGATCACTTCGCAGCCCGGTCAGCCCGGTCAGGCTGGTCTGTTAGAGACAATTCTGGAGAAACTCCATGGACGCCCGCCTGCTTGATATTCTCGTGTGCCCGATCTGCAAGGCCAATCTCGAATACCGCAAGGCACAGTCGGAACTGGTGTGCAAGCCCTGTCGGCTGGTTTTTCCGATCCGCGATGGTATTCCGATCATGCTGGCGGACGAGGCGCGTCCGTTGTCGGACGACGAGACCTGAGCGCGCAGAGAGCGAAGGCGGCGGCGTGCACATTCAATTCAAGGTCGTCATTCCCGCTCGTTACGCGTCGACACGGCTGCCGGCGAAGCCATTGCTTGATCTCGGCGGTAAGCCGATGGTTGTGCGGGTGGCTGAGCGCGCGCGCCTGTCGGGCGCAGACGAGGTACTGGTGGCCAGCGACCATGCGGAAGTGCTGGCGGCGGCCAGGAGTCACGGCCTGCACAGTGTGCTGACCCGGGCTGAGCACGCCAGCGGCACCGATCGTCTGGCCGAGGTCGTCGAGTTGTCAGGCTGGAGCGACGAGACGATCGTGGTCAACGTTCAGGGCGATGAACCGTTGATTGATCCGGCCTTGATTGTCCTGACAGTCTGCCGCCTGGCGGAGAGTGGTGCCGACATCGCGACGGTGGCGCACCCGGTAGCGGATGCTGCCGATTTCTTTAACCCGAACATTGTCAAGGTGGTCCTGGCGGCAAGCGGTGACGCAATGTACTTCTCGCGCGCACCGATCCCCTACGCTCGCGATCACTTCGCTCGCGAGTCTGGTGGCGAGACGCTCCCTCGCGAGATGCTCGCCTATCGGCACGTCGGGCTCTACGCCTATCGTGCACGTTTCCTGCGCACCTACGCCGGACTGGCTTCGTCACCCCTTGAAAGCCTTGAGGCACTTGAACAATTGCGCGCCCTCTGGCACGGTTTCCGCATTAGCGTGGCGATTGCCGACCACCTGCCGAGTGCCGGTGTGGACACGCTGGAGGATGCCCAGCGCATGCAGGAATGGTTTAAAAAGGTTTGACCGTGCGCGCGTTTGAGGGTAAGTTTCCGCCTGTTGGTCACGACAACGTGATGTTCGACCATTCTGACTGAGCCTCAACTATCTGAATTTCTGGACAAACTGCTCGATTTGATTCTCTCACAAGGCGAACCATGAAACTCATCCTGCTAGGCGCGCCAGGGGCCGGCAAAGGCACTCAAGCCCAGTTCATTCGTGAAAAGTTCGGCATCCCCCAGATCTCTACCGGAGACATGCTGCGCGCTGCGGTCAAGGCGGGTACGCCTCTTGGCATCGAAGCCAAAAAGGTCATGGATTCCGGTGGCTTGGTCTCGGACGAAATCATCATCGGCCTGGTGACTGATCGCCTGCAGCAGGCCGATTGCCGAGCGGGTTATCTATTCGACGGTTTTCCGCGGACGCTGCCGCAAGCCGAAGCGATGAAGGTCGCTGGCGTAGCGCTCGATTATGTGCTCGAGATCGACGTGGCCGACGAAGAAATCATTGAGCGGATGAGCGGTCGTCGTGTGCACCCCGCGTCAGGCCGCACCTACCACATCCGCTTCAATCCCCCCAAGGTGGCCGGAAAAGACGATGTCACCGGAGAGGAGCTGATTCAGCGCGACGACGACACCGAAGAAACGGTCAGGAAGCGCTTGCAGGTCTATCATTCGCAGACCAAGCCCCTGCTCGAGTACTACAGCGCGTGGGCTGCCACCGGCGACCTCAAGGCGCCGAAATGTCGCAGAATAGCCGGTGTCGGCAGCGTTGATGACATCAGGCAGGCAGCTTTCGCGGCCCTGTTGTAGCCCTGCCCGATGAAGGCAGAGCCGACACGAGCAATCTTCGGTCAGCAGTATCGCTGTCCCTTACGGTTCTCGCTGGTGGCGCTAGCTGCGGCGGGGTGGGCATGGCGCAGGCGTTGGTCTGCCGATTGCCGGTTGGCAAAGTTGGCGTCGCCCAAGGGGGGTGCGAGTAACTGGCCGGTTCTGGTTGCCGCATGTGCGCCGGTGTCGCGGTCGTGGATTGAAGGGACATAGTCTGGTTCGGGAATTGACGTTCGGGAGTTGACGTTCTTTTCGTGGTTCAGTTGTGGGGCAAGTCAGACCCGTGGAGACCCTCCGGAGTCTCCGCAGGGCCGGGGTAACTTTAGTGAGGGAGGTAGTGTATGTCTCAAGGTCTGATGTTCGCGCTCGTATGCGCGGTCGTTGCGGTGCTCTACGGCGCTGCCATGACGAAGTGGATTCTCTCGTTGCCAGCGGGCAACCCACGCATGCAGGAGATCGCCAAAGCCATTCAGGAAGGCGCTTCTGCGTACCTGGCCAAACAGTACACCACAATTGGTCTGGTCGGTGCCGTACTTTTTGTCCTGATCTGGTTTGCGCTGGGCAAACTGATGGCTATTGGCTTTCTGATCGGTGCGGTGCTTTCGGGTGCCACCGGCTTTATCGGCATGAATGTTTCGGTGCGGGCCAACGTGCGTACGGCAGAAGCAGCGCGCAGCGGCATTTCTGCCGCGCTTGATGTCGCCTTCAAGGGTGGCGCCATCACTGGCATGCTGGTGGTTGGTCTGGGCCTCCTCGGGGTAGCGGGCTACTACGCGTTTCTCAAGGGCACCGGCGCGGACTTTCAGCACAGTGTTGAACCGCTGGTCGGTCTGGCCTTCGGTGGATCGCTGATCTCGATCTTTGCCCGTCTTGGTGGCGGCATCTTCACCAAGGGCGCAGACGTCGGCGCCGACCTGGTCGGCAAGGTCGAAGCCGGCATTCCCGAGGATGACCCACGTAATCCGGCGGTCATTGCCGACAACGTTGGTGACAACGTCGGCGACTGCGCGGGAATGGCGGCTGACCTCTTCGAGACCTACGCGGTGACCGTAGTGGCGACGATGGTGCTCAGCGCGATGATGCTCAAGGGCGTCGCCGGTGCCAACGACAGCCTGATCGTCTACCCGCTGGTGCTGGGTGGCGTTTCGATCATTGCTTCGATCATCGGCTGTTTCTTCGTCAAAGCCAACGACGGCGGCAAGATCATGAACGCCCTCTACCGTGGCCTGGCCGTCGCCGGTGTGCTGGCACTGATCGCCTTCTATCCGATTACCACCATGATGCTCGGCAAAGGCATCACTCTCGTCGACGGCAGCCTGATCAGTTCGATGAACATCTTCTGGTCGGCGGCGGTGGGTCTGGTGCTGACGGGCCTGCTGGTCTGGATTACGGAGTACTACACTGGTACCGACTTCTCACCGGTCAAGCGCGTTGCCGAAGCCTCGACCACAGGTCACGGGACCAACATCATCGCCGGCCTTGCCGTGTCGATGAAGGCCTGTGCGTTGCCCGTCCTCTCCGTCTGCGCGGCGATCTACATCACGTACGCACTGGCCGGCCTGTACGGCATCGCCATTGCGGCCACCTCGATGCTGTCGATGACCGGCATCATCGTCGCGCTCGATGCCTACGGACCGATCACCGACAACGCCGGCGGCATCGCCGAAATGTCCGGCCTGCCGAAGTCGGTGCGTGACGTGACCGATCCGCTCGATGCGGTCGGCAACACCACCAAGGCGGTGACCAAAGGGTATGCCATCGGTTCGGCTGGCCTGGCGGCGCTGGTGCTTTTCGCCGATTATACGCACGCGCTGGAAACCAATTTTGGCGGCAGCCTTCGCTTTGACCTCTCCGATCACATGGTGATCATCGGTCTCTTCCTCGGTGGCCTGATCCCCTATCTGTTCGCCGCCATGGCCATGGAGGCGGTGGGTCGTGCGGCCGGCGCGGTGGTCGTCGAGGTGCGTCGGCAGTTCAAGGAAATCAAGGGCATCATGGAAGGCAAGGCGAAGCCCGATTATTCGCGCGCCGTCGGCATGCTGACCGTGGCGGCCATCCGCGAAATGATCATCCCCTCACTGCTGCCGGTACTGGTGCCGGTGCTCGTCGGCCTGCTGCTTGGTCCGAAGGCGCTCGGTGGCCTGTTGATGGGAACGATCATCACCGGCCTGTTCGTCGCCATCTCGATGACTACCGGTGGCGGCGCCTGGGATAACGCCAAGAAGTACATTGAGGACGGCCACTTCGGCGGCAAAGGCTCCGAGGCCCACAAGGCAGCGGTGACCGGTGATACCGTCGGCGACCCCTACAAGGACACGGCTGGTCCGGCGGTGAACCCGCTGATCAAGATCATCAACATTGTCGCCCTGATGATCGTGCCCCTGATGGTTCCCGCTTCGGTCAGCAAACCGGTGGCCGCCGCTCCGGTGGCCGCAACTGCGGCAGTGCCGGCGGCCAAACTTTATTTCGCGGTGGGTGTGGCCGAAGTACCGGCCGACGCAGGAAAAACCCTCGAAGCGATCGTTGCCTATGCCAAGGCCAACCCGACTGCGCAACTGGCCGTTTCAGGATTCCACGATACGACCGGTAGCCAGGCAACCAACGAGGAAATCGCCAAGAACCGGGCGATGGCTGTGCGGGATGCCCTGAAGAACGTCGGTATCGCCGAGGAGCGCATTGAACTCAGGAAGCCCATGGTGACCACCGGCACTGGTGGTCCCGAGGAGGCGCGTCGTGTCGAGGTCAGTGTGAAGTAATCCGTCGGCGGACAACGCACCGGAACAAAAATGGGCCGCTTGACGGCCCGTTTTTGTTTCTGCCGGCCGGCGTCTGGCCGGCGATCAGTCTTGCCCTGCTACTGGTTCAGAGATGGATTGAGCGTGTAGCTGCCGGTCAGGCTTGCCTCCGCAAGAACGTGTCCCTGCATTGCCGAGCGGACCTGTTGTCCGGTCAACTTGCCTGCGACATTCAGTCTGGCGACATCGAGTGCGAAAATTGTAAACACGTAACGGTGGATAATCTCGTCATTCCAGGGCGGGCAGGGGCCATCATAGCCGTAGTAGTCACCGCGCATGTCGTTGTCGCCGGCAAACCAGCCGGTGTAATCGTTGATTCCCTGGCGTGCGCCGTGCGCTGCATGTGGGCCAGGTTTGCCGCGCGGGGTGACATCGCTGCAGAACTCGCCCTCCCTGATCTCGCTGAAACTGGCTGGCAGGTCGATCAGCACCCAGTGGAAGAAATCGACCCGCGGCAGCGCAGCTGGTACCGTGCGGTCTTCCTGATTGACATCGTCGCCCTTGCTCGGCACGTCCGGATCATGGCAGATGATGGCGAACGACTGGGTTGCCGCCGGTGCGCCACTCCATGCCAGCTGCGGGTTGAGATTGCTGCCCAGGCAGACATGGTGCGTCGGGTCGGGGATACAGAAGGCGAAAGCGCCGGGGATCCGCTGACCGTCCTTGAAACTGCTGCTGATCAATTTCATCGTTAATCCTCCTGGTTGATTATTCGGCCCCGCTGCGTTTGAAGTCGCGCAGGCGGAAGCCGGCGACCCATAGTGTAGCGAAATAGATGCCCGCACCGAAGCCGATGACCCCAGAAAGACGCAGGAGGCGCTCGGTCAGGCTCCAGCTCAGCCAGTTGCCAGCTTCTCCGGCGACAAACCAGAGCGCGCTGCCCATCGTGGCCATGGCGCAGCCCAGCCGGCAGTAGAACAGCAGCCAGCCGGGCTGGGGAGTATAGATTCCGTGCTGACGAAGACCACGGTAGAGCAGGCTGGCGTTGAGGCAGGCGGCAAGTCCGATAGCCAGCGCCAGACCGGCGTGTGCCAACCAACCAATCAGGGTCAGATTCAACACCTGGGTGACGGCCAGGCTGAGCAGGGCGATGCGGACCGGTGTGCGTACGTTCTGGCGTGCGTAGAAGCCTGGTGCGAGTACCTTGACCAGGATCATGCCAAGCAGTCCGAGACTATAGGCGACCAGCGCATCGCGCGTTCGGAACACGTCGCTGGCGGTGAAGGCGCCGTGGTGGAACAGGGTCGTGATCAGCGGTACGGCAAGAATGGCCAGTGCCAGCGCTGCCGGAGCGGCGAGCAAAAAGGTCAGACGCAAGCCCCAGTCGAGCAGGCGGGAGTACTCGTCGTGCTGCTGCGTGGCGTGGCATCGGGCCAGCGAGGGCAGCAGAATGGTGCCCAACGCGGCGCCGAGCAAGCCGGCAGGAAACTCCATCAACCGGTCGGCGTAGTACAACCAGGAGACGCTCCCGGTGTTCAGAAAGGAGGCAAATATAGTGTTCAGCAGAAGACTGACCTGCGCGACGGAAACGCCGAGAACGGCTGGCGCCATCAACCGGAAGATCCGTCGCACCCCCTCGTCTCGCAGGCTGATCGAGAATCTCGGCAGCATGCCGATGCGCTGCAGGCTGGGGATCTGGAATGCCAGTTGCAGGGCACCGCCGAGAAACACCGCCCAGCCGAGAGCCATTATCGGCGGATCGGAATACGGCGCGGCAAAAAGCGCCATGAGAATGAACGAGACGTTGAGCAGTACCGGCGTGAAAGCGGGGACGGCGAATCTGCTCCACGTATTGAGAACACCGCCGGCCAGAGCGACCAGGGACATGAAAAGAATGTAGGGAAAGGTGATGCGCGTCAGGTTGACGGTCAGAGCGAATTTCTCCGGGTCGTCGCTGAAACCCGGCGCCGAGAGATACACCAGGACTGGCGCCGCGGCCATGCCGACCAGGGTCACCGCCAGGACGATGAGGAAGAGCAGGCTCGCGACACGGTCTACGAGCTGCCTGGTGTCGTCAGTGCCGCGTTTGTTCCGGTATTCGCCAAGCACCGGAACAAAGGCCTGCGAGAAAGCGCCTTCGGCAAACAGGCGGCGCAGGAGGTTGGGTAGCTTGAAAGCGACAAAGAAGGCGTCGGTGAGCATCCCGGCGCCGAAAGTGCGCGCAATCACGAAGTCGCGCACGAAACCGAGTATGCGCGACAGCAGGGTCATGCTGCTGACGGTGGCGAGTGTCCTGAGAAGGTTCATTCCTTGTCCGTGCGGTGCCTCGAGGGCAAAGTCTCTCATCATAGCCGGTCAACCTCGGTAGGCAACACGCTTCCCTTGGATGTCGGAGGGTCTTGACTCTGCGTGTCGGGGCAAGGCTCCTGCGAATTCATTCGAGGTCTACGAGCGCATCTGCACAATTGTCATTCCAGTATCCGAGACGCCGACTGCTTGCCCAGGGAACAAAGCTGCTTTCGTGCGGCCGGCCGAATGACCGAGCGTGGTGGTCAGATTGTCTCTTCGCGAACGGGGAATCGCCGCCCGCTATGCCAGAGGCGGGACCCATTCGGCGATCGCTGTCGCGCTGTCGCGCTAACCGGCAGCGGTACGCAATCACATTCCCCCCTGTTTCAAGAAGCTGGGGGGGCAGCAACAAGGTCGAACTCGCGTGGCGACTCGAACGGCAAGGGTGAGGGTGGCAATGTACATGGTGTCCGCGGCTGTCTCTCGGGGTTGCCGAGGGAGCACGTGGTTCTTCCGCCCTGAAGCTTGCAGGCCGCTACTTACCCTTGGGTCCCGGCCGTGCCGCTGGTGTGTCGTAACCGCTCAATTCCATGAAGCCGACGCCGGTGTGCGAGCCGCTGAGTTTGACTGCGCCTTCCCAGTAGGCGTTCAGCGTTGTCGTGCGGGCATCAAACTCGCTCCAGCGGATCACTGGATCCACCTTCAGCTGCAAGCCCTTGGCGGGTACGGAAATCGTCCAGTCCATCGGGTAGACCACGCCGGACGAAGGGCTCTTCCAGGTACCACGGGAATCGGCCTCGAAGTCCGCTGCACCGAGCGCGCTGACCGTACCATCCTTGGCATAGGTTCCCATACGCAGCACCGGCCCTCCCTGGCGATCCAAGAGTTCGAAAATCATGAGGTCCGCACCGTCGGCCAGTTGTAGCGCAAACCAGTTCCAGCGCAGTTTCGCTGCCTCGAAGTCGCCCCACTGGTGGTCGAACCACACTTCGCCGCGCACTGCCCTGGGGGTGCCGGCAATGGTCAGCGTACCCTCTGCGGTCATCCGTGGACGCGAAGTGTAATAGCTCATGCCAGCAGCTGCGAAATCGAGCAGACCAGCGACCGGCGTTCCCGGCGCCTGGTGCAATACGGGTGGCAGACGGTCATTGAGCTTCAGATCAAGCGCAAAATTCTTGCCGGCCATCCTCGCTGAGTGGTTCGCTTCTTCTCCGCGCATCTGCCAGTCGCCAAAGGTGAAGTCAAAACCGTCGCGGCGCCCGCTCGATGGGTTCCCGGCAGTCCGTCCCTGCTCGGTGTAAAGTTTTTCCGTCTGATGGTCGAGCAGCGAGCCGTGGAATACCGCATGGGTCATCGTGCCCTGGCGCAGGAAGGTCGCCAGATGAAATGAGTAACGCTCGCCGGAATCGGTCTGCAGGTGGCCGCTGTAGTACCACCACTCGGTGAGCTTGTCGTGCGCGGCATCGTCCGCCGGTAGCTTGACCGCAGGCATCCTGGCGGCGGCGTCAGCCACCGATGCCGAGCGTTGGGCTACAGGCACCGCAGGTGGCGACACTGGTGGCTTGTCTGAGCGGATGAAGAGCAGCCAGGCAAGTGCCAGCCCCATGATCAGCCAGCCGCCGATCACCAGCCAGCGATAGCGCCGGAACCAGCGCGACGAGCCGGGATGGGCCTTGCCACGCCTGAGGCGCCGGGCGTCATAGGTACTAGTCATTCCACTGTTCATGCCAACGATTCCTCTTGCCCTGAAGACGGTGAATCAGCGGCAGGTGTTGCCGCCATCGCGTTGTCGTCGCCTCCTCCGGACAGGGTGTCCAGCCACCCCACGGTCAGCTCTTCTACGGCCGAGCGCAACGCCAGCGACGAGAAGGTATGATCGGCGTCAGGCAGGTCAATCCGGTGTACCTTGGCAGCCTCGATCAGACCCGACCAAGCGAGGTTGGCGCCTGAAAATTCCAGAAATTCCCTGGCTGTATAGTCCTCTCCGCTGAGGATCAGAAGTATTTTCCCGGAAAACCGTCGCCAGCCATCGGCCATGCGATCCTGAAAAGAACGCGCAGGCCGTTCGTCTGCCGGACCCTGCCGGTGCGCTACCCTAGCCGTCTGGACCAGGTCGCGAACGGATTTCACCATGTCCATCTGGCCGCTGAGCAGCTTCGACCAGAAATCACGTTGTAGCAGACGCTGGCCGTAATAGTGTTTGATGTGTGTCTGCGCCAGGCTGGTCTCGGAGCGAACCCATGGGTTCAGCAGGGCCAGGCCGACAACCCTCTGGTCACGTGTTTTCTGGACATATAACAGAGCGGCCGATGCGGCGTCGCATAACCCCCAGAGAACGATGCGCCGCAGCGATGGGCACGCCAGCTGAAAGGCGTCAAGAGCGGCGCCAATGTCGGCAGACACTTCTTCGAAGCCGCGCATTTCGCCGCTTGCGTCGCCCATGCCGCGATAGTCGAAGCGCATCGTCGGGTAGCCTTCAGCCGCCAGGCGGCGAGCGAGCAGCAGGAACTGGCGGTGGCTGCCCACCCGGTATTGTGGGCCGCCAACAACGATCAGCACCCCGCAACGGGCTGACGGGTCAGGCGTGACGGCTCGTTCAGGATCGCTCGCGCGATTCCCCGGCACGACCAACGCCGCGCGGTTGCTCCCTCGGGCGGGGCCATGCGTGTTCGGGGAGGGCTGCGGCAAGGCAACGATGCCCGGCAGGAGATCGCCCGCGCAGGGGAACACCATGGCTTGTTCGACGAATTTCATGGTGCAACCGCCTCGGACATCGCCCGCAGGCTGGCGTCCAGCAGTGCCGGGCACTCGCTGATTTCGTTCGTCTGCCAGAACGCCGGACCGTTTACCAGGCTGCCGCGGACGTACTGGCCGGCCGCCTGCCATTGCGTCAGCCGCGCCAGAGCGGCGGGCGACAGGCTGGCATCCGGCCGACTGGAGATCTCGATCCACTCGACACGGCCGGAGCGGTGCGGCAACAGCAGCTCGGCCTTCTCCAGTCCAGCAGCAAGGGCCGGCGATAGAAGATAGCCGGCGACCTCGACTGGCTCGCCCTCTTGCAGTTGCTTGCGCAGCCGCTCCATCACGCCCTTGCTTTCTCCTCCGAGGATCCCGGCGGCCATCTTCAGCCGCAGGAATTGCTGCAGGAACTGCTTGCCTGAAACCACCGGCTGCCAGAACAGCAGGTTGACCGGACGTCCCATTCGGTTTGCCGCTTCATTCGCCAGGAGGCAGCCTGTGCGCTGGCCCCACAACCACAACGGTGCGGCAGTCTGCTGCTGCAACCAGTCGCAGGCGAGTTCCACGTCTGCCAGCCACGCTTCCCATGTGGCATCGCCAAAATCGGCCGAGCTATCACCACAACCCAGCAAGTCCATCTGCAGGACGGTATATCCCGCGGTGGCCATTGCTCGTGCCTGCAGGGCCGCCATGCGCCTCGACTTGTTCAGTTCTTCGGCAAAGGGGGGTACGTACACCACCGCACCACAATGCTTGGTCGGTGCGTTTGGACCATGAAGAAGCGCGAAGCGATGGCCCGCGGCGGTCGGCAGAAAGAAGGCTTCAAAGGCCATGGCGCGGCTTGCTCAAGCGGCCAGTTTGCCCTGGACAAAGTCGATCAGGCTAGCCAGGGATGCAAATACCGAGCCGTCGATTTCATCGTCATCGACAGTAAACCCGAAACGTTCTTCCAGTGTCGTGATCAGAGCAACCACCGCCATCGAGTCGAGTTCGGGTATTGCGCCGAGCAATGGGGTGTTCAGCGAAAATCCCCTCGCCCGGCCCTTGAGGCTCAACACTTCGTCAAGAACCGCTACCACCTCGCCTTTGATGTCCATGCAATCTCCCGTAGATGGGTTTTCCCCAGCCGCCGCCAGCCAGCCAGCAGGCCGCGGATCGATCATTTAATGTTTATTATACCGAGGCGAATCACCGCACCTTGTGCAATAGGTCACGCTACCTGCCATCGATTCGACTCGCGGGCAGAAGATTGACCGGCCTTGCCGTTCCATGCTTTATTGGAAAGAGGAGCATCGCAGCCGCGTTCCTCCGCACACCGTGATTGCGAGAGGAGACTTCCATTGTCGAGAAAGAAAGACAAGAAGAAGTCCGCAACGGCGCAGGCAGAGAATCTGCTGACGCAGCGGTTGATCGGATGCGGCTGTTGGCGGACCGCGTTGCCGCGCTGGAGCAGCAGGTCGCGCAACTGATACTCAAGGAAGAGCCCGCCAGGACCTTCGGGCGAGAAGGTCGAAGCAGCCACCACGGTCTGACGAGGGGTTCTCAGCCGGGTCCTGACACCAGGGTTGCTCGCTCTAGGGCGGTGCGAACTCGGCCCCGTCGTGGCCATTTTTGCGCTCGCCCGCGGCCTGCAGTCGTCGTCGGTAGTGTGCAGGAGCCATGCCGGTCCATCTCAGGAAAGCACGGTAGAAGGCAGCGGTGTCGGCAAAGCCGAGTTCGGTTGCAATTTCGGTCAGCGCTTGCCGGGTCTTGGCGAGTCGGTCGATTGCCAGATCTCGGCGCAGGGCATCCTTGATTGCCTGAAAGCTGGATCCCTCTTCCTTGAGCCGGCGATGAAGGGTGCGTGGCGACAAATGCAAAGCGCTGGCCACCTCACCCAGCGAGCCAGACGCCGGCAGCGCGTCACGCAGCGCGTTGCGTATGCGCAGCACCATTTCGCGGTCACGCCGGTATAGGGTTGTCAGCTTGCCCGGTGCACCATCAAGGAAGGCTTGCAGCGCGGCTTCATCACGGCGGATTGGCAGGTCGAGGAGGTTGGCGGCGAAAACGGCGCTCAGCGTCTCGGCGTCAAAAGTCGAGTGCGCAGTGTAAATCAGCGCATAATCCTCGGCATGCGCCGGGCGGGGGTAGGGGAAAGCGACCGAGTCGAGAACGATGCTGCGCCCGACAAGCCAGGAAAGGAGTCCATGCAGCAGGCGCAGCAACCATTCGAAGGCGAAGACCCGGCCGATTTCGAGGGGACGGGGTTCCCTGATGCACAGGCAGGCCTGCTCGTCATTGCTTGCCAGGCTAACTTCGAGGTCGGGCAGGATCAGGCGCAAGAAGCGGATGCTGCGTCTGATGGCCTCGGCCAGCGTCGGCGCAGTGATGACGCCGCGACAAAGGAACTCGAAAGCGCCGGCTCGGATCGGTACCGAAAACAGGCCAAAGCCTTCATCGTCCAGTTCGCGGTTGATCAGATTGTAGAGTTCAGCATAGCGGTCGACCGGAATACGGGCGGTAGGGTTGCTCAGGACCTGTGGGGCGATGCGCGCACGCTCAAGGAGCAGATCGGTATCACGCCCAGCGTGGCGGAGACCTGCCAGCATCCCCTGAACAAAGGCAATGGCCACTGTGGCGCGCGCCGGCGCTGGTGGTGCGACGGCGGTGGCTGAGGCATCGTTGGCAGTCTTCTCATGGTATGTCATTGGCGTCTCGCAAGGCGGTGTATTGACACGATATTCCAACTTGGCAATATTTACATTATCGGCGGCGCATTGGGTAATGGCTTTATTGGCGTCAACTTCCTAACATGTGGGTCCCCGTGCCATTCCTGGTAACCAAGACATTTACGATTTTCGTGGAGCGAGAACGACATGACCGACCTTTCCATCGCCAAGAAGCTTCTGCCCTACAAGCCCAAGCACAAGGTGCGCTTTGTCACCGCTGCTTCGTTGTTCGACGGGCATGACGCGTCAATCAACATCATGCGTCGCATTCTCCAGTCGACCGGTGCCGAGGTCATTCATCTTGGCCACAACCGCTCGGTGCAGGAGATTGTGAACGCCGCGCTGCAGGAGGATGTGCAGGGAATTGCCATCACCTCGTACCAGGGGGGGCACGTCGAGTTCTTCAAGTACATGATCGATCTGTTGAAGGCTGGAGGTGGCGAGAACATCCAGGTTTTCGGCGGTGGTGGCGGGGTGATCGTCCCAAGTGAGATCGAAGAACTGCACGCCTATGGAGTCACACGAGTTTATTCACCGGAAGACGGCCAGTCGATGGGGTTGCAGGGAATGATCAACGAGGTGGTGGCGAAGTCCGACTTCGACCTTTCGGCGCTCGCTCGTCAGGATCCGGACGCCGCACTTGCCACGCTGAAAGCCGGCGACGGTCGCAAACTGGCGCAGATCATCACTGCGTTGGAGAACGGTGCCTACCCCGAAGCGCTGCGCAAGAAACTCATCCATGCGGCCGCCGGGCTCAAGGTGCCGACGCTTGGCATCACCGGTACCGGCGGTGCCGGCAAGTCATCGCTGACCGACGAGCTGGTACGGCGCTTCCGGCTCGATCAGGGCGATACCATCAGGCTGGCGATCATCTCGATCGATCCGTCACGCAAGCGCACCGGAGGGGCGCTGCTTGGTGACCGCATCCGGATGAACGCGATTGAGCATCCAAATATCTATATGCGTTCGCTGGCGACGCGTGATACGGGTTCCGAGGTGTCTGCCGCGTTGCCCGAAGTGATCGCTGCCTGCAAGCTGGCAGGTTTTGACCTGGTAATCGTCGAGACCTCCGGTATCGGCCAGGGCAACGCTGCCATTGTGCCGCTGGTCGATGTCTCTCTCTACGTGATGACGCCCGAGTTTGGCGCGGCTTCACAGCTGGAGAAGATCGACATGCTCGACTTCGCCGATTTTGTGGCGATCAACAAGTTCGACCGCAAGGGTGCCGAGGATGCGCTGCGCGATGTGCGTAAACAATATCAGCGCAACCATGAGGCCTTCAATCAGAGCCCGGAAGAAATGCCGGTTTTTGGCACCATGGCGGCGCGTTTCAACGATGACGGCGTGACTGCCCTCTACCAGGCGATGGCGCCCAAATTGCATGCCTTAGGTCTGAAGCTGAAGAGGGGCAAGCTGCCGCTGGTCGGCGTTCGTCAATCGTCGAACCAGCGGGCGATCGTTCCGGCACAGCGTGTGCGCTACCTGGCCGAAATTGCCGAATCGGTCCGCAGCTATCATGCCCATACCGCCGAGCAGGCGGAGATCGCTCGCCAGCGCCAGTCCCTGAAAATTGCCAAGGCTTTGTTTGACGCCTGCGGCAAGTCGGTGGCCGACTTTGATGAGCTGATTATTTGGAAAGAGGGACAACTCGACGCCAGGGCAAAGAAGCTGCTCGACATGTGGCCGAAGACCGTCGAGCTTTACGCGCAGGACGAGTACGTGGTCAAGATTCGCGACAAGGAGATTCGCACCCGGCTGACCAGCACTTCGCTGTCCGGGTCGCGCATCCGCAAGGTATCGCTGCCGACCTACAAGGACGACGGCGAAGTGCTGCGCTTCCTGATGAAGGAGAATGTTCCCGGTTCCTTTCCGTTTACCGCCGGTGTGTTTGCCTTCAAGCGCGAGAACGAGGATCCAACCCGTATGTTCGCCGGGGAAGGCGATGCTTTCCGTACCAACCGGCGGTTCAAGAAGGTTTCCGAAGGCATGCCCGCCAAGCGGCTGTCGACCGCCTTCGATTCGGTCACCCTCTACGGTTGTGATCCCGATGCCCGGCCAGACATTTACGGCAAGGTCGGGAACTCCGGCGTGTCGATCGCGACGCTGGACGACATGAAAGTTCTGTTTGACGGTTTTGAGCTGTGTGCACCAACAACGTCGGTTTCGCTGACCATCAACGGTCCGGCACCGATCATTTTGTCAATGTTCTTCAATGCCGCGATCGACCAGCAGATCGAGAAGTTCCGTACCGACAACGGCCGCGATCCGACCGAAGACGAGATGCAGAAGATCCGTGGCTGGGTGCTGGCCAATGTTCGCGGCACCGTTCAGGCGGACATTCTCAAAGAGGATCAGGGGCAGAATACCTGCATCTTCTCGACCGAGTTTGCGCTCAAGATGATGGGTGACATTCAGGAATTCTTCGTTCATAACCAGATCGGAAACTTCTACTCGGTGTCGATTTCCGGCTATCACATTGCCGAAGCCGGCGCCAATCCGATATCGCAGCTGGCCTTTACTCTGGCCAATGGCTTCACCTATGTCGAAACCTATCTGGCGCGCGGCATGCACATCGACGATTTCGCGCCCAACCTGTCGTTCTTCTTCAGCAACGGCATGGATCCCGAGTATTCGGTGATTGGCCGGGTTGCCCGCCGCATCTGGGCGGTGGCGATGAAGAATAAATACGGCGGCAACGAGCGCAGCCAGAAGTTGAAGTATCATATCCAGACTTCCGGTCGTTCGCTACACGCGCAGGAAATGGCGTTCAACGACATTCGTACCACCTTGCAGGCGCTGATTGCCATCTACGACAACTGCAACTCGCTGCATACCAACGCCTACGACGAAGCGATCACCACCCCGACCGAAGAATCGGTCCGCCGGGCGATGGCCATCCAGTTGATCATCAATCGCGAGTGGGGTCTGGCGATGAACGAGAACCCGAATCAGGGTTCGTTCATCATCGATGAGTTGACTGATCTGGTCGAAGAAGCCGTATTGAAGGAGTTCGAGGCCATTGCTTCGCGCGGTGGTGTCCTGGGGGCCATGGAAACCGGCTACCAGCGCGGCAAGATCCAGGAGGAATCGCTCTATTATGAGCACAAGAAGCATGACGGCTCGTTCCCGATCGTCGGAGTGAACACCTTCCGTAACCCGAAGGGTGACGCACAGATCGAAATTGAACTCGCGCGCTCAACGGAAGACGAGAAACAGTCGCAACTGCTGCGCTTGCGCGACTTCCAGAGCCGCAACGCGGCGGCTTCCGGCGCCATGATCGAGGCGTTGAAGCAGGTAGTGATCGACAACGGTAATGTCTTTGCGGTCCTCATGGACGCTGTTCGCGTCTGCTCGCTCGGGCAGATCACCGGCGCGTTGTATGAGGTCGGTGGCCAGTACCGCCGCAGCATGTAGGTGCCCAGGGGCCAGCTCCGGACGCGTGCCGCCCTGTCGTCCGGGCCAGGACTGACAGGGCTTTGGCTTACCCCCGGATGATGATCCAGCGCCGGGGCTGTTTTCCACCAGGAAGGGAGGATGCATGTCAGATATTTACCAGCGCATTTACCAGCGCAAACGGATGGCCGCAGCCGAGGCCATGAGCCTGATCGAGGACGGCGATTTCATCTGCGTTCCTACGGGTGTCGGCGAACCGCCGACCCTGCTGACCGCATTGTCCGAGCAGCGGCGGAATTTTCACGGCGTGACGGTGGGGCAGATTCTGCCGCTGCGCAAGTACGCCTACATCGATCCCGAGACGGTAGACCATGTTCGTCACCTCGCCTTCTTCTTTGGCGGGGCGACTCGGCCGGGAGGGCATGAAGGCTGGATCGACTATCTGCCGAGCTACTTTTCCGAGATGCCATCGCTGATCCGAAACCGGCAGCTTCGGGTCGACGCGGTCTTTTCGATGGCATCGCCGATGGACGAACACGGCTTTTTCGCGCTCAGTCTGGCCACCGACTACACGATGGCTGCCGTGAGCATGGCCCGGGCCGTGATTCTCGAGGTCAATCCGAACGTGCCATTCACCAATGGCAATTGTCACGTTCACATCTCGCAGGTGGCTGGTCTGGTCGAGAGCGAGGAGCCAATACTGGAGGTCAGCCTGCCAAAGATCGGCGCCGTGCAGCAGGCCATCGGCGAATACGTGACCGATATCATCGACGATGGTTCGACGCTGCAGATCGGCTTTGGCGCCATTCCCGACGCGGTGGTCATGCAACTCACACACAAGCATGATCTGGGCATCCATACCGAGATGATCGGCGATGGCATCCTCAAACTGCTCGAGTGCGGCGCGGTGAACAATCGCCAGAAGACCTATCTGCCAGGCAAGATGGTGGCAACGTTTGCCCTGGGCTCGCAGAAGCTCTACCGTTTCATGCATCGCAACCCGATGCTGGAAATGCATCCGGTCGATTACACGAACGACCCCTTTCTTGCTGCGCGCAATGACAAGATGGTATCGATCAACGCAACGCTGCAGATCGATCTGCTCGGGCAGTGCTGTTCCGAGAGCTTTGGCCCACAACCGTACTCCGGCACTGGCGGACAGGTCGATTTTGTGCGGGCAGCCAACCGCTCACGCGACGGCAAGGCTTTCATCGTTCTGCCTTCGACGGCGAAGGCTGACACCATCTCGCGCATCGTGCCGGGGCTGACCCCGGGTGCGCATGTGACCACCAGCAAGAATGACGTCAACTACGTGGTGACTGAATACGGCCTTGCCCAACTGCGCGGGAAAACCGCCAAGCAGCGTGCCCTGGCGTTGATCGGTATTGCCCATCCCGATTTTCGCGGCGAACTCACTGCAGCAGCGCGCCAGTTGAAGCTGCTTAGAACCGCGTGCTTTACAAGGAGAAGGAGGGCCGCGCCCCCCCCCCCCGTTGCAAGTTTCGCTTGATTGGTACAGCATCCCCGGTTGCTAGTGAACGATGGAGGGATTGAAATGATTGCAGCGCTACGTCGACTCAGTCTGATGAACCGGCTGCCCCTGACGGCAGTCCTGGCCCTGCTGGCCATGTTGCTGATTGTCTGGGAGAGCCTGTGGTCGCTGCACGGCCTGCTTTACAGCGACCGCCAGGTCAAGACCCGCCATCTGGTGGAAACCGTTGTCGGCGTCCTTGACCATTATCATGCACTGCAGAAGGCGGGCACGTTGACCGAGGACGAAGCCAGACAGCAGGCGATCGCGGCGGTCAAGCACCTGCGTTACGAGAAAACCGAGTATTTCTGGATCAACGACCTTGGCAAGCCAGTACCCCGGATGGTGATGCACCCGACGGTCCCGGCTCTCGACGGCAAGGTGCTTGATGAGGCCCGCTTCAACAAGGCGATTTCGCTGCAGGCCGGGCTCAACGGCGATAAGGTCAGCGTTGATGGCAAGAATCTGTTCGTCAGTTTCAACGAGGTGGCTGGCCAAGCGGGCGAAGGCTATGTCGAGTACCTGTGGCCCAAACCGCTCGCCGGCGGCGGCGTGACCAGCGAGTTGTTCACCAAGCTTTCCTACGTCAAGACCTTTGAACCATGGGGCTGGGTCGTTGGTTCCGGGATCTACATCGACGACGTGGACCGGATCTTCATCGACGAGGCAAAGTACAGCGTGTTGCTTGCCGTTGGCGCGACCTGCCTGCTGCTCCTGGCGGGCTGGATGGTCAGGAGGAGTATCGTCAGCGAGTTCGGCGGCGAGCCGCGCGTGGCGCTGGGGGCGACCAGCAAGATCGCCGAGGGTGACCTGACGCACGAGATTCCGCTGCAGGCGGGTGACAAGGGAAGCGTGCTGTTTGTCTTGGCACACATGCAGAGCAACCTCAAGGAGATGCTGCGCGCCATCTTCAACAACGCCAGCAAGGTGCAGGCGAGCATCGAGCGCCTGTCTGCCGAATCAAACGAGATCAACCTTGCCACCCAGGTACAGGCCGGTGCGGTCAGGCACACCCGTTCGGCGATCACCGACGTTTCGACAAGTGTTGAAGTGGTCAACGGACTCGTCCATGCGACCGAAGACGGTGCGCATGAAGTTGCGCGGCGCGCCCACGACGGCGCCGCTGTTGCCGCCAAGGTGGCAGTTGAGATGCAGGCCATTGCCGATACGGTCTCGGCTTCCTCGGACCAGGTTTCCCGGCTGGTGGCAAGCACCAGCGAAATTGGCCAGATGGCCAGGGTGATCAAGGAGATTGCTGATCAGACCAACCTGCTGGCACTGAACGCAGCGATCGAAGCCGCCCGCGCAGGCGAGCAGGGGCGTGGCTTTGCCGTGGTCGCCGACGAGGTGCGCAAGCTCGCGGAACGAACGAGCAAGGCGACGAGCGAGATCGGCGGCATCCTGCAGGGTATCCGGAGCGATACCGAGAGTGCGGTTGAGGGCATGAAGGCTGCAGCGCCGGTGATCGCCAGTGGTGTCGCGCAGGCCAACTCCGCGGCCGATACCCTGCATGCCATCGAGGAACAGGCGCAGGAGACTCTCCAGAAGATGCAGGCACTGTCGCAGGCCACGCGAGACCAGACTCGGCGTATCGAAGACATCGTCAGCAATGTCGATGAGGTGATGAATGCCTCGGGACAGACAGAGAATGTGATCAGGCAGTCGCTGCAGTCGGCGGCTGAACTTGAACAGGCGTCCAGCGAAATGTTCTCGATGGTGCAGCGCTTCAAGATTGGCGGTACCAGCGACAGCGGCAGCAGCAGTCTGCGCGCGCCCCGCGGCAATCAGCCCGCGGTGAAACCGCTGATGGAGTGGTCAACTGCTCTGGCCGTCGGACATGCCGAGATCGACCGTCAGCACCAGGTGCTGATCGAGATTGCCAACCGCTTGAACAGCGCGATGCGCTCGGGAGCAGGCCGCGCCGCCTGCGGTTCGATCCTGGACGAACTCGTCAACTACACGATCAACCATTTTGGCTTCGAAGAGAAGCTGATGAACAAACACCAGTACGCCGACCGCGAGGCGCATCTGGCGGCGCATCGCAAGTTGATCGAGGATGTGTCGAAGTTCAAGCGGCAGTACGAAGCCGGTGGGACGATCTCGATCGAGTTGATGGGCTTTGTCCGCGATTGGCTGGTGAACCACTTCCTCAAGGTCGACCGGGCGCTGGCGCGCGATCTGGCGAGCCGAGGGCTGTCCTGAGCAGCAGCGGACGGCTGGCGGCGTCTGTCTGCCAGCCCCGGCGTCGGGACTGCGGGAGTCCGGCTGCCAAACCCGCCGTGCACGACATGAGTGATCTAGCCCATCAGCAGCGTACGCTGGCGCTGGCGATGGTTGTCGCGGCTTACGTGTTGTCCTTCTTCCAGCCGCTGTTCGCGCTGATGGGGCTAGTCACGGCCAGTTTCACGCTCACCTGGGCCTGCGCCAAGGAGGTCAATCCGCCCCTGCTTTCCGGCATGTCCACCAGCGTCACCAATATTGGCGGCTTCCTGGCAGCCGCCATCCTGCAGCCAATGGTTGGCTGGGTCATGGATTGGACCTCGCCGGGTGGCCTGACCGAGAGCGGGGCACGTTTCCACACGCCGGACGATTTTCACGCTGGCTTGCTTCTACTTGCCGGGCGGCGACCCTCGGGGCGCTAGCTTCGTGGCGGATGCGGGAAACGGGTTGCCGGGACATCTGGCGGCAGCCCGTCTGATTATCCTGCAGAAACCACCTGAACTTGCCCGTGGGTGCCGGAAGGACTGGCTACGATAGATCTTCGCGTGCTGAAGTTCCCCGAACCCGACAGTCAACGCCTTTCATAGATCAGTTCGACGCGTCGCATGCTGCGACGGCAGACCTCGCTATCGCACTTGAGCTTGCTGCTTTCCTCGCTGCCGACCGGCAGGCGCCGAATCTGACTTCTCGCCACCCCCAGCGAGCGGAGGCGCTCGCTTACTGCCTCGATGCGCCTGTCGGCTACAGCAAGGTTGTAGGCGGAACTGCCCAGGTTGTCCGTATGACCCACCAGAACGACGACCAGTTGCGCATCCTCCTTCAACTTCTGGGCATTCTGGCGAAGAACTTCAGCTCCCTGACTGTCTATCGTTGCATCGCTCGAAGCAAAATAGACCGTCCGACTTGCCTCGTCATCTGCGAAGGGCGTCGGTTTGGCCGCGCCCTGCCGACCGGAATACGCCGCGGTTCGTGCGGGCTGGGTGGTGCCGGTGCCCCCTTTTCCCCAATCGCTTGTTCCGAACGGCTTCTCGACCGTCGTGCAAGCCGAGATGGCAAGCGCGATTGCAAACCAGAAACAGGAAGGATGTTTGATGAACGGCATTGAAGATACACCAGCAGGTCGAGACGCAAGCGTCAATTTGCATTAGTTTAGCAATGATTTCCGCGTCACAGGGCGCTGCCGACGAGATGCCAGGCTGTTGTCAGCGGGATCAACAGACCGCCCGGGGATACGGTAGGTGGTTGCACCTTGTCGCCAGTGGGCCCTGGACTTCAGCGCGCGCGGCGCTTCTTGTCCATCAGCTGCATGATCATCGGCGTGAAAATGATCTGCATCGCCAGCCCCATCTTGCCACCTGGGCAGACAATGATGTTCGGTCGCGACATGAACGAGTCATGCAACATGCTCAGAAGGTAGGCAAAGTCGATGCCCTTGGGATTGGCAAAGCGGATCACCAGCATGCTTTCGTCCTGCGATGGAATATCCTGGGCGATGAAGGGGTTCGATGTGTCCACCGTTGGCACGCGCTGGAAATTGACGTGTGTTCTGGAAAACTGCGGGCAGATGTAGTGGGTGTAGTCAGGCATGCGCCGCAGGATGGTATCCATCACCGCCTCCGTCGAGTACCCACGCTGCGCCTTGTCACGATGAAGCTTCTGGATCCATTCGAGGTTGATAATTGGCACCACGCCAATGCACAGGTCGACGTAGCGCCCAACGTCGACGGTGTCCGTCGCTACGGCGCCGTGCAGACCTTCATAGAACAGCAGGTCAGTTCCCGGTGGCAGGTCAACCCACTCGGTGAAGGTGCCCGGTGCGGAACCATAGAGCTTGGCTTCGGCTTCGTCGTGCACGTAGTGGCGGCGCTTTCCGCGACCGCTTTCCCCGTATTCGCGAAACAGTCCTTCCAACTCGGACAGCAGGTTGGCCTCGGGGCCGAAGTGGCTGAAATGGTTGTCCCCGGTAAGGCTCTTTTCAGCCATTGTCTCGCGCATCGCCGCGCGATCGTAGCGATGGAAGCTATCGCCCTCGATGATTGCGGCGTTGAGATTCTCCCGCCGGAAGATGTGTTGAAACGCTCGCGTGACCGACGTCGTGCCGGCTCCGGATGAGCCGGTAATGGCGATGACGGGGTTTTTTATCGACATGGGTTATACCTCCGTGGCTTGATGGTGAGTTTCCGGTCGCCCGCCTGGCAAGGCTCAATCGTCCCTGAACAGCGTCCGTGTCGAGAAGAGCGGCGACCTGAAGGGCTGGTCTTCACCGGTTGCGTGCTCGCGGTGATAGCGTTCAATGCGCTCGACCTCGTCGCGTGAACCGAGAATCACCGGCACCCGCTGGTGCAGGTTGGTGGGCTGCACATCGAGGATGCATTCGCTGCCGGTTGAAGCCAGGCCACCGGCCTGGCCGACGATCATCGCCATCGGATTGGCTTCATACATCAGGCGCAATCGGCCGGGCTTCGACATGTCCTTGCTGTCACGCGGATACATGAAAACGCCGCCACGCATCAGGATGCGATGGACTTCGGCGACCATCGACGCCACCCAGCGCATGTTGAAGTCCTGGCCTCGAACGCCGGTCTTGCCCGCCAGACATTCAGCGACGTACCGCTGCACCGGCGCTTCCCAGAAGCGTTCGTTGGAGGCGTTGATGGCAAACTCGCGGGTTTCCGGCGAAATCGACAAGTTCGGGTGTGTCAGCAGGAATTCGCCAATATCACGATCGAGCGTGAAACCATAAACGCCACTGCCAACGGTCAGCACGAGCATCGTCGACGGGCCGTAAAGAGCGTAGCCGGCGGCGACCTGACGGCTGCCGGGTTGAAGAAAATCAGCCGCGCTGATCGCGCGCCCACTGGTATTCCCCGGGCAGAGCAAGACGGAAAAGATGCTACCGACCGACAGGTTGACATCGATGTTCGACGACCCGTCGAGTGGGTCGAAAAGCAGCAGATACTTGCCGCGAGGATTTTCGGGGGGAATCGGGTAGATGTCGTCCATTTCTTCCGAAGCCATGGCGGCCAGGTGACCACCCCATTCACAATGGTGAATGAAGGCCTGGTTGGCGAGGACGTCGAGCTTCTTCTGCGCTTCCCCCTGCACGTTCTTGCTGCCCTCGTCGCCCAGCACTCCGGCCAGAGCGCCGCGCGAAACGCCCTGTGCAATCGCTTTGCAGGAACGAACGACGTCGCTGACAAGCATCGAGAAGTCACCGACCAGTGTCGGATTGCGACGCTGTTCCTCGATCAGAAATTTGTTAACGTTGGTGCGTCCGCATAACATGGCGATACTCCAGGAGAAAAAATCCTCGTCGGTGTGGGGATTGACCAGATTCTAGCGGCCTGATACAAAAACGCTAGTTAAAGGTATTATTAATTTTCGTTAATAAAAGATAACCGATGCGAAATGCCACCATCCGTCAGCTTCAGATCTTCTCGGTGGCCGCCGGCCATCTGTCGTTTGCGCGCGCCGCCGAAAACCTGCACCTGACGCACGCCGCCATCTCGCTACAGATCAAGCAGTTGGAAGAGGTCAGCGGGACCCTGCTGTTTGAACGGATTGGCAAGCGGGTCTTTCTGACCGAGGGCGGCGAGATCCTGCTCAACCATACGCGTCAGATCCTGCAGTCGCTGAGGGAGGCGGATGAGGCGCTCCTGGCGCTGAAGGGCCTGAAGGGCGGACGAGTCGCGGTTGCAGTGGCCAGTACTGCCGAGTACTTCGCGCCAGGCTTGCTGGCTGAATTTTGCATGACGCACCCTGACGTACGGATCCGGTTGCTGATCGATAATCGTGATACGGTGAGTCGCCTGCTCGCCGGCAACGAAGTCGATCTGGCCATCATGGGGCGTCCGCCGGCAGAACTCGACGCGGTGGCTGTCGCCTTTGCGCCGCACCCGCTGGTCATCGTCGCCAGTGTTGCGCATCCGCTGGCCAAGCTTTCGGGCGTTGCCGTCGAGGACCTTGCTAACGAAACGCTGATCGTGCGCGAATCGGGTTCGGGGACGCGTTCGGCGATGGAGGAGTTCTTTCGCGAGCGTTCGATCAAGCCGCAGGTCGGCATGGAAATGGGCAGCAACGAAGCGATCAAGCAGGCTGTTGTGGCTGGGCTCGGCATCAGCTTCATTTCCCAGCACACGCTGGGACTCGAACTGAGCGCCGGGCGTCTGAGCATTCTGAGAGTCGAAGGAACGCCCGTCATGCGCCGATGGCACATCGTCCGTCACAGGAGCAAATACTTGACCCCTGCCTTGGCGGCCTTCTGGGACTTTGTTCTCGAATCCGCTCCGGGTTATCTCAAAAAACTGATGTGAGTCAAGCAGCCCGGCATCGCCCGGCCTGCTGACCCAGGCACCCGATCGTTATCAGGCAAAACCGGTCTGCAACGGATCGGGGGTCGCAACGCGCGGCGTCGGTGGCCGATGGACCGGGAACACGATCCTGGCGACACAACCCGGGTGCTCGCCGCGCTCCACGTTCCGATTGTTCCGACGCAGGCTGGCTGCTGCCTGATGGACTTCAGCAATCTCGCGAACGATGGCCAGTCCCAGACCACTGCCCTCGCCATCGGCCCCATCGACACGGTAAAAGCGGTCAAAGACCCTTTGCGACTCCTCGTCGGCAATCCCGGGTCCACTGTCCTCGATTTCGAGCAGAGCAAAGTCACCCTGCGCCACCACCCGGGCAGTGACCGATCCGTTGGCGGGTGTGTAGCGCAGCGCGTTGTCGAGCAGGTTGTTGATCATCTCGCGCAAGAGAAAGGCGTTGCCGAGGATGAGCACGCTGCCCGCGGCCTCATAACCCAGATCGATGCGCTTCTCGAGAGCCTGGACTACCCAGGTCTCAACCACTTCCCGTAACAGGTGATCGAGATCCAGCGGGACAAAGGTCTGCTGCGAGTATTCGCTCGCCTCCGCACGCGCCAGAGCCAGCAATTGATCGACCAGATGCGACGCCCGATCAGCGCCGTTGAGGATCTGCCGGAGCGCGTGGCGCAGCTCTGCCGGGTCGGTTTCGCGCATTGCCAGCTGGGCCTGCGTTTTTAAGCCGGTCAGCGGCGTTCGCATCTGATGCGCCGCATCGGCTATGAAACGCCGCTGCGCGGTTACGTTGTGCTGCATTCTGGCCAGCATGGAATTGAATGCTTCGGTCAGTGGCCGGAGCTCCTCAGGCACGCGGCGGACCGCAATCGGCGACAGATCGGCTTCGCGCCGCGCTTCAATACGGTCGCGCAGACGCGTCAGAGGACGCAGCCCTTGCGACAGACCGAACCAGACCAGGACGACCGCCAGCGGAATGATGACGAACTGCGGCAGTATGACGCTGGCGATGATCTTGTTCGCCAGCTGGGAGCGTTTTTCGGTTGTTTCACCCACCTCGATCAGAACAAGACGCTCGGGACCGCCCGCTTCAAGCAGATGGATGTAGGCGACGCGAAGAGTCTGTCCGCGGTATTCGTCGTCACGGAAAAGTACCTCGCCGTGCTCATTCTGCAAGAGCTCTTCGGGCTTCTTCGGTGCTGGCAACTCCGGGTCGCCGGCAATCAGTCTGCCGTCGCGATCGAGCAGATGGAAATAGACGTTGTCGATCTCGTCAGAGCGCAGGAAAGCCTGCGCCAGCCCCGGCAGCTCGAGCTGCGGGTGCCCGTCGACGAAACTGACCTGGCGTGATATCGCGGCCACCTGTTCGCGCAAGGACTGGTCATACGGGAAACTGGCGACGCTGTTGGCGAAGTAGTGCGTAAACGCGATGCTGATCGGCCAGACAAAGAGAAGGGGCGCCAGCATCCAGTCGAGTATCTCGCCAAAAAGCGAGCGCTGAACGTCAGGGTCTTCTCTCTTCCGCAGGTTTCTCAAGACAGTAGCCAAGCCCGCGTACGGTGATGATGTTCACACCGGTCGATTCGAGCTTCTTCCGCAAGCGGTGGATATAGACCTCGATCGCATTATGGCTGACCTCTTCCCCCCAACCGCAGAGGTGATCAACCAGCTGGTCCTTGCTGACCAGGCGTTTCGCGCGCGACAGGAGAATCTCGAGCAGGCCAAGTTCACGTGCCGAGAGGTCGAGCATTTCACCATTCACCAGTGCGCAGCGGTCGGTCTGATCGAAAGTGAGCGATCCGCACTCGATGACATGCGAGGTGCCGGACGAACGGCGGCTCAGCGCCCGCACGCGGGCTTCGAGTTCGACCAGTTCAAAGGGCTTAGCCATGTAGTCGTCGGCGCCGAGGTCAAGCCCCTTGACCCGATCATCGATCCCGTCAAGGGCCGTCAGGATCAACACCGGCGTGCCTGACTTGCGGGCTCGCAGGCGACGCAGCACGTCTAGCCCGGGTAGTCTGGGCAAGCCTAGATCGAGAATCAGCAGATCATAGTTGTTTGTCATTAAGGCCGTGTCGGCGTCGACTCCGTTGTAAGCGCAATCGATGGCGTAGCCACCCTGGCGCAGCGAACGGGACAAGCCATCGGCAATGATTCTGTCGTCTTCAGCGAGGAGAATGCGCATGGCTTGGAATGTCTTGTCTTGCGCGCGTAAGGTCTCTGTAAGTCATCCACGCTAGTCTGTACACGCTGTTCTCCTTTTATGGTCTTGGGGTTCCGGCTTCGGCCAGAGCCTGGGGAGTGCCTGAATACTGCACCGGGCGCTCCCCGCCATTTTTTTCCGACCGTATGGTACCGGCGCGCAGTTGTCGCCAGGCCGCTCCTGGGGCGCGGTGCCCTGGTTCGTCCACGAAGTTTAACAAAAAAACGCGGTCCGGCCCGCCGTTCAGCAACGTTTGCTTTGTCGCCCTGCGGACAGCACGGTTTCCACCAGCCTTACCCAGTAGGTCACGCCAAGCGGCAGGATATCGTCGTTGAAGTCGTAATGTGGATTGTGCAACGTACAGCCGCCCGTCCCCGGGCCATTGCCCAGCCACACATAACAGCCCGGTTTCTCGCGGAGCATGTAGGCGAAGTCTTCCGCACCCATTGACGGCAGTTCATTCTGGCGTACTTTGTCAGGCCCGAGCAACTGGCCGGCGACAGAACGGCAGATTTCGGTTTCCGCCGCGCTGTTGACGGTTGCCGGATAGCGATGATCGAATTGCACCGAGATCTGTGCGCCGAAGGCGCTGGCGATGCCACTACACAGTCGCTCCACTGCGCGTTCGACCTGATCCTGGGTTTCGGCATTGAAGCTGCGGATGGTGCCGCGGAGTACGGCGTCCTCGGGGATGATATTCCACGCTTCGCCGGCGTGGACTTGCGTCACGCTGACGACCGCGGATTCGCATGGGTGGATGTTGCGGGCCACGACCGTCTGCAGCGCCAGCACCAACTGACTGGCTGCGACCAGCGTATCGATACCTTGGTGCGGCATCGCCGCATGACAGCCGTGCCCCCGGACTGAAATCTCGAAAGTGCAGGTGCCGGCCATCACCGGCCCCGGCATCACGGCCATTTCGCCTACCGGGAGGCCCGGCCAGTTGTGCAGGCCAAAAACCGCGTCCATCGGGAATTTCTCGAACAAGCCATCGGTGATCATCACCGCGGCACCTCCCTCTGACTCCTCGGCGGGCTGGAAGATGAAGTAAACAGTTCCGCCAAAATCCAGATCATGCTGGTGCTCGGCCAGGTAGCGTGCGGCGCCAAGCAGGATCGCGGTGTGCCCGTCGTGACCACAGGCATGCATGCGCCCCTCGTTTCTCGAACGGTGAGGAAAGTCGTTCTTCTCGTGCAAAGGTAGCGCATCCATGTCGGCACGAAGCCCGATGGCGCGGGAACTGGCGCCTTTGCTCAGGATTCCGACGACGCCGGTCCTGGCCAGACCACGGTCGACTTCCAGGCCGCACTTGGCCAGCTCGCGAGCCACCACCTCGGCGGTCCTCGTCTCGTTGAACGCCAGCTCCGGGTGCGCGTGAATATCGTGCCGAATTGCCGCGAGTTCGGCGAGAAAGGGAATGTTCAGAGGTGTCATTAGCCGCGCCTGATAACTTGGGATGTTCAGTTTATTCCAGAGTGGCTTGCTCGTGGCGCCGGGCATCCGTTATGCTTGGCGATATGCATCTGGTACTCATCAGTGGCCTCTCCGGTTCCGGCAAATCGGTTGCCCTCAAAGTCCTTGAGGATGCGGACTACTATTGTGTCGACAACCTGCCTTCGCAGTTGTTGCAGCAGCTTGCCGGGCAGCTGGAACTGCAGGGCTACGACAAGGTCGGGGTGGTGATCGACATACGCGGTGGCGATAGTGTGGCCATGCTTCCGCTGCAGCTCGATGCCCTGCGCGCCAATGAACTCGATCTGCAGTTTCTGTTTCTCGACGCGCAGGACGCGACGCTGATCAAGCGCTATTCGGAAACGCGGCGCCGCCATCCGCTGGCGAGCGACCGGCTGACCCTGACCGAAGCCATCGCCGAAGAGCGGATTCGTCTTGGGGAGCTGGCTGCGCTGGGCCACCACATCGATACCAGCGGCGTCAAGGCCAGCGCATTGCGCGAGTGGGTTCGGCAGTTCGTGACTCAAGACATCTCGTCGGATCCCTGTCGGGGGCTGACCCTGCTGTTTGAGTCGTTCGGCTTCAAGAACGGCATTCCGCTTGATGCCGACCTGGTTTTTGACGTTCGTTGTCTGCCCAATCCACACTACGATCCGAACCTGCGCCCGCTGACCGGCCGTGATGCGCCGGTGATTGCTTTCCTCGAGGCCGAACCCGAGGTGTTGCGCATGCGTGGTGACATTTCGGGTTTCCTTCGCGCCTGGTTGCCCTCCTACGTGCAGGACAGCCGCAATTACCTGACGGTCGGTATCGGCTGCACGGGTGGCCAGCATCGCTCGGTCTATCTTGCCGAATGGCTGGGGCACGAGTTTCATGGTTGTGCGCGCGTGCTCGTTCGTCACCGCGAGTTGGGCGCCCTCGTTCCGGCAGTCGGCGGCACCCCGTGATCGCCTGGGTCGGGCTATTGAGGCCCGGCGATTGCTTGGTCATGATCCTGGGTCTGGTTGCCTGCGCGGCATCGTTTCCCCTGGCATGGCAGGCTGGCGTTGCCGAAAGGGCGATTGTCAAGCGAGGCGGAGAGGTCTTTTCCGAGCTCGATCTGTCGCGGAATCGCCGGATCGAAGTCCCAGGGCCGCTGGGTATTACCACGGTCGTGGTCGACCAGCGCCGGGTGCGCGTTGCTTCTGACCCCGGCCCCCGTCAATACTGTGTACGCCAGGGATGGCTGGCCCGCCCTGGCGAAATTGCCATCTGTGCGCCGAATCAGGTCAGTGTCGAGATAAAGGGAGGCCGGCCGCCCTATGATTCGCTCTCCTACTGAACACTGGCCAGGATTCGCCAAGCCGGTTTATAATTGCCGCTCGATCCGAGGAGCGCTGCAAGGCTGTCGTGCGACAGTTTCAGGCTCGGATTTCTCAAACGGCGCTCATCCAACCACAACCCGTGCCGGGCGTGGGAAGATGGGTGAGGCGCAGGCTTGAATCCTTCAGCCGTGGCGCTTCATAGCTACCCTCTCCCGGTCACAGTTCTCAAGGAGCCTCACTGTGTCGGATGCTTTTAGCCAAACCCAAGACTACATGATTGCGGACCTCGGACTCGCCGACTGGGGCCGCAAGGAAATGCGCATTGCAGAAACTGAAATGCCGGGCCTGATGGCAATTCGCGACGAGTTCGCCGCAGCCAAGCCGCTCAAGGGCGCGCGCATCACCGGCTCACTGCACATGACGATCCAGACCGCGGTGCTGATCGAAACGCTGACTGCCCTGGGCGCCGAGGTTCGCTGGGCCTCATGCAACATCTTTTCGACTCAGGATCACGCGGCTGCAGCCGTTGCGGCTGATGGCGTCGCGGTCTTTGCCGTCAAGGGCGAGTCGCTGGCGGACTACTGGGACTATACGCACCGCATTTTCGAATGGCCGGATGGCGGGTACAGCAACATGATCCTCGATGATGGTGGCGACGCGACCCTCCTCCTGCACCTCGGCGCCCGGGCTGAAAGCAACCTTTCGGTGCTGGCAAATCCGACCTCGGAAGAAGAAACCGTCCTTTTTGCGGCGATCAAGGCCAAGCTGGCCAGTGATCCGACCTGGTATTCCCTGCGCCTGGCCGCAGTCAAGGGGGTGACCGAGGAAACCACCACCGGCGTTCATCGCCTTTACCAGATGCACGCCAAGGGTGAGCTCAGGTTCCCGGCGATCAACGTCAACGATTCGGTGACCAAGTCCAAGTTTGACAACCTCTACGGCTGTCGTGAGTCGCTGGTAGACGGCGTCAAGCGCGCCACCGATGTAATGATCGCCGGCAAGGTTGCCTTGATTGCCGGTTACGGCGACGTTGGCAAGGGCTCGGCGCAGGCCATGCGCGCCCTATCCGCGCAGGTATGGGTCACCGAAATCGATCCGATCTGTGCCTTGCAGGCAGCCATGGAAGGCTACCGCGTGGTCACCATGGATTACGCTGCCGACAAGGCCGATATCTTCGTCACCTGTACCGGCAACTACCATGTGATCACCCATGAGCATATGCGGAGAATGAAGGATCAGGCGATTGTCTGCAACATCGGGCACTTCGACAACGAGATCGATGTCGCCTCGGTGGAGGTGTACCAGTGGGAAGAGATCAAGCCGCAGGTCGATCATGTGATTTTCCCCGATGGTAAGCGGATCATCCTGCTGGCCAAGGGTCGCCTGGTCAACCTGGGATGCGGCACCGGCCACCCGTCCTACGTCATGAGTTCCTCATTTGCCAATCAGACAATTGCCCAGATCGAACTCTTTACACGCAATGCTGATTACCCGATCGGGGTTTATACGCTGCCCAAACACCTCGACGAAAAGGTGGCTCGCCTACAACTCAAGAAGCTCAATGCGCAACTCTCCGAGCTGACCGAGCAGCAGGCGGCCTATATCGGGGTCGCCAAGGAAGGGCCCTACAAGTCCGACCACTATCGTTACTAGGTCGTTGTCCAATCTCTGCATTCGAAACCGGGACCGTGATGCGACTGATCCTGATCTGGCTACTCAACGCCTGCGCGCTGCTTGCCGTCGCTTACCTGATGCCATCGATAGAGGTGGCGTCGTTCGAGTCGGCGCTGATCGCAGCCCTGTTGCTCGGGCTGGTGAACACCGTTTTGCGGCCCCTTTTGATTCTGTTGACACTGCCGGTAACGCTGCTGACGCTGGGGCTCTTCCTGTTCGTTCTCAACGGCCTGATGTTCTGGCTCGCTGGTTCGATGCTCGATGGCTTCGTCGTCGGGGGCTTCTGGTCTGGCGTCTTTGGCGCCATCCTCTTCAGCATTTTCTCGTCGATTCTGTCCTCGGCCCTGCCTGCCGAGGGAAGGTCGAAATAGCCGGCACGAAAATGGACTTTTCATGACACGGACCCCTCGAACCTTCAGCCTCGAGCTTTTTCCTCCGCAAACGCCCGAGGGCGCAGAAAAGCTGCGGGCGGCGCGCGCACGGATGGCGCTTCTGAAACCCAGCTTCTTCTCCGTCACCTTTGGCGCCGGCGGCTCGACGCGCGACCGTACGCTCGATACCGTGCTCGAGATCCAGAGCGAAGGTCACGAAGCCGCACCGCACCTGTCGTGTATCGGGTCAACCCGGGAGAGCATTCGCAGCATCCTCGAACAATATCGTTCGCATGGTATTCGGCATCTGGTTGCACTGCGCGGCGACCTGCCGTCGGGGATGGCCCGGCCGGGCACCTTTCGCTACGCGAATGAACTTGTCGAATTCATCCGTGCCGAAACGGGTGCGTGGTTCCATATCGAAGTCGCCGCCTACCCGGAGTATCACCCGCAGGCGAAGAGCCCGATGGACGACCTCCTGGCTTTCAAGCGCAAGCTTGAAGCCGGAGCCGATTCGGCGATCACGCAGTACTTCTACAATTTTGACGCCTACGCCCACTTCATCGACGAGTGCCAGGCGGTGGGCATCACGGTGCCGATCGTCCCCGGTATCATGCCGATTGCCAGTTACAGCAATCTGGCACGTTTTTCCGACAACTGTGGCGCGGAGATACCTCGCTGGATCAGAAGAAGGCTCGAAAGCTACGGCGACGACACGGTGTCGATTCGCGCATTCGGCCTTGACGTGGTCACTCAACTCTGCGAAAAGCTGCTCGCCAGCGGCGCACCTGGCTTGCACTTCTACACGCTCAACCAGGTGGGACTGACTACTGCGCTCTGGCAGCGCCTCGGAATCGGATGAAAGACTTCTATGCTGTATTGGGCATCGCCAGCGATGCGGCAAGCGAAGCAGTGCGGGCGGCTTATCGCAAGAGAGCCCTGCAGTTCCACCCTGACCGGAACACCGCCCCTGAAGCAACCGACCAGTTCCGCGACATTCAGGAAGCCTACGAGACGCTCTCGGATGCCAGCCGTCGCCACGCTTACGATGAGAACCGGCGCCGCAACCTGCTCGACAAGCCCCTGGAAACAGCGCGCGAGATATGGAAGCACTATCTTGAAGGAGTATTGCCATGAGCCTTTCGCCATTCTTCGAAGAGCTCAAGTCTGCCTATGACGCGGAGCTGGATGATCTGATGACCGATTCGGCGGGGCATGATGTGCTGGCCAAACGGCTGCAGGCAAAGCGAGGCCAGCTTTCGCAACTCCTGCCGATGATCGAGTGCAACCCGGAAATGGTAGCCGTTGCCTTTCATGGCGGTATGCGCTTCGGCAGCCGGGAGGTGATGCGTGACCTTACGGCGCAGGATCCGGACGATCTGCCGCCCTGGGCGACGCTGCTCTCGTCGGTTTCGCTGGAGCCCTGGGCGGAGGATCTGGCCGAGATTGTCCTGCAGGACCCGAACGGCGACCAATTTCTGGTGGTGACCGCCTGTCTTGAGTATCTGCGAGGCAGATCGGCGATGTACGCTGAGTCGGCCGACGCCCAGTCAGCCGGCGATCGCGATGATGGCAACAGCGATGAGTTCGGCATCGACACCGAGATCGACCTCGACGGCGATCTCGACGAGGCGGGTGCCGACTGGCTTTCCGAACAAGGCTTTGATCGGAAAGATCGATTTTCCGGGGATTATTAATGAGCCATCCGGTGCTTGTGAAGGCCGAAAAACTGATCCGCGTCGGCGATATCGTCGGTGCCGAGGCAGCGTTGGTCTCGCTGGTCGACAGTGAAGGGGACGATGCCTTGGTAGTGGCTCTCGACGACTTTCCAGCCAAGGATCTGCTGGCAGTCCTCCGCGACTTCGACGCGTCGCGCGAATCCGTTGTGAACCTGCTGGTGTCGCCCGAGCAGTTTGCCCGAGCGATTGTGCTCGAGCGGCGTTATGGCGACCTGAGTCACGAGCGCTTGCACGGCATGATCAATTCGGTCGTCTTCCGGGCAGGTGGCGATCCCGTTGAGTTCCTTGAGGCGATTGGCGAGATCGAAGGTGGCAGTGAGACTCTGGCCGATTACTTCTGCGAGCGTGTCGAAGCCATCGAGCATTTCTTCAGGACCGCCAGCTTTGATTTTTTCGCTGATACCGACGAAGCGGCGGACGAACTGACCGACGAGGAACGCCTGGACTTGCTGTCCGACTCGGACGCCAATCGACCTTTCCTCAATCACAGCGAGGTCAATGATCATGACTGGATGGAGTTGGCTTGGACGCTGCGCTATCAGCATCCCGAGATCTTCCGGGAGGTGCTGCTGATTCTGCGCGCGCGCGCCAAGTCGGAGGAAGGGCGATCGGCTGTCGTCGAGCAGCAGAGCGCTGCCGAACAACGACCGCCAGCAGGGCAGCAAGAAGAATCCGCGCTGTAGTCGCGGGACCCGAGAGAGTGCCGCAAGAGCTAACCGAAAGAAAGTTTCACGCCTCATGCAGCCTGACCGCCACCAGATTGCCGTTTTCGACGACCGGCCTTTTTTTGAAAGGGCACTGGTCTACGGGGTAAGAAACGGGATCATCGATCAGGCGAAGATCAGCAGCATCCTCAACGACGCACCGAAGGGGATGGTGCAGATCGCCGAGTATTTCGGTACGCAGTATCTGCGACCGAATGTCGAGGAGGCCCGTCTGCGGATCGTCAATCTCGTCAGCCTGTTTCTCGAAGAGAGAAGTGGCGGCGATCTCGACAGAGCGGCGCGGTCGCTGCGGGACAACACTTTTCTCTCGCATTCGCGCGGCGGATCGGAAATGCTCAAGAGTCTGTGGGCGATGCCCGAGGACGGATCCTACGGAATCCTCGTCAGGCAGTCCCAGAAGGAATTTCTGGCCGACTGGTCGTTACGGAGCCTGGCCGAATACCGGCAGGGACTTGCGCTGCGCGAGGGCCATCAAGTGGCGATTTCGGCCGCCCTCTGGTTTGCCGAGAAACTGAGCATGCCGGCGTCCGGCATTACGACCGTGTCCGTCGAGTCGATCATTCGCACGGCGATGCTCGTTTATCTGAGCGGGACCACCCCCGTTTCAATCCCCAATAGCGCTGGTCTGATCGGCATATTCGGTGCGATCAGGCAGAAGGGCATACCGGCGAAGGGCAGAAAGCTGCTCAACGAGATTTTCAGGGCCTTGCCGGCAGCTTCTCTGGCGATCGCTCAACGGGAACTGAAGAAGGTGGAAACAGAGGATTTGCCGAGAATTCTCGACGCTACCCTGCCGATGAGCCGGCTGATTCAGGAACTCGAGCCATTGTATTTTCTGCGCGACTTTGGCCCGGAAGACGCAAGTCTTTTCGACGCCGCGGTTTCCGAGGATTGGCAAAGGATGACTGGCGGCAAGACAGACGACAGCTCGCTGCTGACGATCTTCGTCTGCCTCGCGGCTGATCTTCCGCCCAGGCCGACGCTCACCAAAGCGGCCGCACGTGCCTTGATCCGGAAGGTGCGTGTCGATGGTTTCAAGCGCCTGCCGGTGCTCGGCTTCATCCGCGCCTACGCGCCCTACGAGATGCAGGACGATCTGGAAGCGCTATGGAAGGAGTTTTTCCCTGAGGCGCAGGGGATTCTGCTAGACGCCGCGGATACGACGCTCGGCGATGCGGTCAACTTCCTGAAGGAAAACTGCATCGTCGTCTAGCTCTGCGGCGATCCAGGGGTGACGTTGACCATCACGTTAGCCCGCCGGCCGAACGAGCCTCGTTCAGGTCCCGGGCCCCTTCTCTGACAGGCAGTTGAGGTAACGGCTGTTAACCCGCCGAGCAAACCATTCGGTGGTCAGCTGGCGCGAGATCTTGGGGCTCTTGAGGTCAATCCTCGGCAGCCGCTCACGCGGCAGGCGCTCAGCGCTGGCCACATCGGCGAGTGCGTAGAGACGCTGGTAAAGGGGTGTCCTTTCGAAGGCGAATGACTTCTCCTGTTTGAGGTCGCCCTGAATTTCCGTCGTGCTCATGTTCAAGCGCGGTTGCAACACCAGAATCGCCCGCTGGGTGTCGCTGGCTTCGGCCACCGGCAGACCGTTCCGGTAGCGCAGCAGGTCGCCATCAAGCGATAACTTCTGGCCGGCAAGGCGGCTGACAGCGTCCTGGAAGGCCGCGTTGCGACTGCTGTAGCGACCGGCGTTGAAATCAGCGAAGCGATAGATCATCTGGCTATAGCTGGCCGGGTAGTCGAGCAGGGAGGCGATGCCGAAGTAAAGGCCCCCACGCCGCGTGAACACCTCGTTGCGCACGCCGTCCCGGCGCGGGTAGGGATAGGGTTTGTTGCGGACATGTTCGTCGGCGAACTCAATGCTGACCTGCATCGGCCCACCGGTGCGGATCGGGTTGTAACCGCCAAACAGGGTCTTACCGCTGGGAAATTCCGAGATCATGTCGTCGTAGAGCGCGTTCATCTGCCTTTCCGTGCGCAGCGCGTCGATGCGCACCTGGTAGTTGCGCCCATCCGGCGAGGCCTTCAGCAGGGCAAGGTCGAGAACGACCTTCGGGATGCCGTACCTGTTTCGCCGCTGATCGATCTCCTGCCAGACGATGCGCGACAGGCCAGGTACGACGGGGTCTGCCTGGAAGCTCGATTCCTGCGCGATGACCGCGATCACCGCACAGAGGTTTTCCGGCGACGCCTGAATCTGGAGGGCGGCGACGGCGGTAAAGATATCCGCCGCCCAGCCGCTGCGGTCCGCGATGCTCGCCGGCAGCAAGCGACTGACCGTCGCTCGCCCCTCGCGCTCGCCTGGGTAAGGCAGTGGCATGAGTGGGGGTCTTGGCAGCGCTGGCGGCGGGACGACGTTTGCCGGGGGCGGTAACGGCTGCGGCGGTTCGGCTCCCCGCGCCTGCGGCGATGCCGGTGGCAGTGAGGGCGACGGCCGCGATTCGTAGCTGCCGTCGGTGGCACAGCCGGCTAGGGCAGCAGCAAGCAGAATGAGTTGGCGTGCGGCGGTCATTGGCTTGGCTTGTGGAGAATTTCTCGGGACGAGATGAGGACTTGATGGGCGCCGATAAGGGCTGCTGGAGCTCGGGTTGGCTGCTTCGACGGAGGAGAGCAGCACGGCATTCAAGCCTTCACCCGCGAGGATCAGGCGATTGAGCATAGGAGCCAGTTCTGTATTAGCGATCGACCATTGCCCGAAAAGTCCATGATTGTTTGGTACCAACAACCGCTCACAGCATTGAAGATGCTTGTCGGCAGCACTCTGTACCGAACTTGAAAGTGGCGGTGGCGAGCGCTTGAGAAATACTACTTCAGTAGAGCGCTCCTGACGAATTGACATGAGATCACTGCGCAGCCAAGCTTGAGTTTCTCGGGCTCTTGCTTTGGATTTCACGTCAGACGGGTAGATTGGCTGACTTGGTTGTAGGTCTTCAAGATACTCGCAGATGGCCGAGGACTCAGAAGGATTGAACCCGTTATCGCTGAGCTCTGGTACACGCTGGGTGTTCGAGATGTCGGCGGCGATACTGGTGAGGTTTTTAGGCTCCGTCGGCACCCTTTCCCCCGAATCACGACTGCTGTCAGGGCCTGTCAGAGCTTGGACACTTGCGAAAGTGGCGTTGGGTATCCTATCCTTTGGCGCTCGCCGACATGCCTTGCCGCAGATCGCCATTCCATGCGGTCGGCACGGCTGTGTGTGCGGCCGGCTCGCCGCACTTCGCGGGCGAGCAAGAGTCTGTTGGTACTGCAGTCTAGATGGCCGCGCGGGACTCTCGGCTGGCCGGCTAGGTCGGTCCGCAGGTCCGTCTTGATCCCGCCGGCTCGAACTCAACCTGCCGGAGCGAAAACATATGCCGACGCGCTTTGAGGATCTTCCGCGGAACACACGCCACGACGCCGAACGGGCCGCCTGCCAGTTTCTGCTGCGAAACCGTTATATCAGCCTGGATGAGGCCTGTCAGGATCGCGATCTGACTCTGGCCGAACTGTGGAGCCGGATCCTGCGTGAGGCCGGCTTGCCGGACTGCGATCCGCCGGCCTTTGCCCCGTTCGCTTGAGCGAGCAAGGCTGCAGGCAACGGCGGTCGTTCCTGCGCCGTGGCGCTAGCGATAGCTCGGAGACGCTTCAAGCCAGCGGTGGCGTCCCACAAGCCCGCATGGTCGGTTAGCCCCGCACTGCCCGCGTCCATGAGGCTCGATGCGACACACCGGAATGATCAGCAGCACACCGACGGAACAACTGCCGAAGTCGACGTTTAGCTTCAACGTTACCGACAGCGCCACGCCTGCTGCATCGTCCTTCGCTGCAGACCTTGGCGTCACCGTCTTTGAGAAAGGCATCGCAGGGATGATCGTCGCCCCAGGGAACAGCGCTGTCCCGCGGGAGAATGGTGGCACGCGCGTCTCAGTCGGGTGGCGCGCGCGTCTCAGTCGGCCGTGACGGCATGGCAGCTCTTGGTGTCGTAGGCGCCATCCGCGAACACTGGAGAGTTCGCCTTCGACCTGATCAAACAGACCAGGGAACACCTCACCGGCCGCTTGTGGTCGATAGCAGCCTGATGGATCCCCGATCTCAGAGTCTGCTGTCGCCGCAAAACGACGAATCAGACAGAATCCAGTGCCCAAATGTCGTTTATGGCGGAAGCGGTGAGATTCGAACTCACGAACGGTTGCCCGTTGCCGGTTTTCAAGACCGGTGCAATCGACCACTCTGCCACGCTTCCTGCACACTCCGACTGGCTCGACTCGCGGCCCGTTCAGCCGCACAGCCATGCGTCAGTGCGGCGCGAATGATAGCATGGCCGTCGATGTGCCAGAGCCATCAGCGCTCCGCCAATGCCATGCCTCCTTGTTCGCCCAAGTCCGCCGGGATTGAAACTTTTTCGTTGTTTGGCTAGTCTTAGGGCCGTAGTCGCATTTCAATTATAGGAGGAACACGATGCAACCCCAGTTTCAGATAACCGGCCAGGCGAGCGGCGAGCTAGCGCTGCAACAGAATCGCGTCCTGCGCAATACCTTCCTGATGCTCGCCCTGACCATGGTGCCGACGGTTCTCGGCGCGCTGGTCGGCGTACAGATGCAGTTCTCGTTCATGGCGGGCAGCCCGTTCATGTCTTTCCTGCTTTTCCTTGGTATCGCCTTCGGCTTCATGTGGGGCATCGAGCGGACCAAGAACAGTGGCATGGGCGTGGTGTTGCTGCTGGCCTTTACCTTCTTCATGGGCCTGATGCTGTCACGCATCCTGCAGGTGGCGCTCGGCTTCAGCAACGGCGGATCCCTGATCGCCATGGCTGCCGGCGGTACCGGGGTGATCTTCTTCTCGCTCGCAGGCGTGGCGACGGTGACCAGGAAGGACTTCAGCTTTATGGGCAAGTTCCTGTTCATCGGCATGATCGTCGTTCTGCTGGCAGCGCTGGCCAACATATTCTTCCAGATTCCGGCCTTGTCGCTGACCATCTCGGCGATTGCCGTAATGATCTTCTCGGCCTATATCCTCTATGACATCAGCCGGATTGTTACCGGCGGCGAGGACAACTACATTTCGGCAACGCTGGCGGTCTATCTCGATATCTACAACGTTTTCGTCAGTCTGCTCAACCTGCTGATGGCCTTCAGCGGCGATCGCGACTGATCGAACACATTGGTTGACAGGCAAGGGCGGCTTCGGCCGCCCTTGTTCATTCAGTATCGAGGAAAACGCGCCCCTGCACCAATCGCCGGCCGACACGACCCGGCACCTCGGCGAAAACGACGGTGTGGCGTGGCAGGGTCGCGATGTTCTGCGAGGTCAGCAGGTCGCGCAAGGCGACCTGCTGATAACCCCTGCTGGTCCACCCGACGAGCAGCCCCTCGAACGCAGCCTTGTATTTCATCCCCTCAAGCTCGGCGCGCAGGGTGAACACGTGGTCGCCGTCAATGCGGGTCGACTCGGCCAGAATCCGCTCGACTGCCTGATCGACAGAAGTCGTTTCGGTGACGAGGAGTTCGTCAAGCGCGGGCAGCGTTGTCGGAAGCTGTGGGCAGAGGACGAGTTCCCCGTCAATGACCGGGATGAAGGGGAAGTTTCCCCGGCAATCACTGGCATAACAAAAGCCGAGGCGTTGCGTCAGGCGTAGGGCATGACGATTCACCCGCCAACCAGGTGCAGCATGGGCTTGTGCCTGCTCACCAAAAATGGCGGCAAAACGCCGGCGGGCCTGTTCCACTTCGGCTTCAGTCCAGGCGTTGTCGGCCGTGGCGACGCGGCCTTCCCAGCGCACACGGTTCCAGCCATGGATGCCGACTTCAAAACCGGCATCGAGCGCTTGCCGCATGTGGTCGGCGCCGCATGCGCCCATATCCGGTGCCGGCAGAAGCAACCCGTAAAGCCGTGTGACGAGATCGTAGTAGCGGTTAGGTGAAAGCTGGCGCGCTTCACGACCGCTGTGGTCGGGACCAAGCGAGAAAAAGAAAGTGCCCGATGCCTCATGCCGCTGGAGCAGTTCGATCAGCGCCGGCACACCGAAAAGTGTGCCACGGCAGGTGTCGACGTCGATTTTGAGGGCAATGCGCTTCATCGGAGGGAACCCGTGGCTGAGTGGGGGCGGAAGAAGCCGTCGACTGCGGATAGCAGTCAGACAAGGAGGAGGCCGACGGCGACCTTGCGGCCTTCACCCATCAAGACGTTGTAGGTGCGGCAGGCGGCCGGCAGATCCATCACTTCGAGCCCCTTCCGCGCGCGCACCAGCGGTCGCAGAAGGTCCGGGTCCGGGAAGCGCAGGCGGTTGCCGGTGCCGAGCAGGATGATCTCGGCATCGAGTGCGGCGAGCAGTTCGAGGTCGGCAACGCTCAGCGTTTCGAAGGTCGCCTGTGTCCAGTCCGGTAGCAGGCGATTGGGCAGCACGGCCAGATTGCAGTTGTGACGGACACCATTGACGCAGACGTAGCCCTCGCCGTAAGCGGTGAAGGTGTTCATACCATGGGTCTTGGCCAACTGCAGTTTCATGAAAATTGCGGAGCACATTGCGTTGAAGTAGGATTATAGCTTTTTTGCCGATCGCGTTCAGAGGGTGACAGCGACTGCTGCCTCCGCTGCGACGGATGTCGGCCGATGAGTCGTACCAACTACGGTCGATCGCGGCGAACAGCGTTGACCACTTCCCGAGCCTGGATCATGAGAGACTTTCCCCGCATCGAACGTTTGCCACCCTATGTCTTCAGCATTACTGGCGAGCTGAAGATGGCCGCACGCCGGCGCGGCGAGGACATCATCGACATGAGCATGGGCAACCCCGATGGTCCAACGCCGCAACACATCACCGACAAACTGGTCGAGGCAGCGCTGCGTGAGAACACGCATGGCTATTCGATCTCCAAAGGTATTCCGCGTCTCCGCCGGGCGATTTGCGACTGGTATCGGCGACGCTATGACGTCAGCTTCGATCCGGAGAGCGAGGCGGTGGTGACCATCGGTTCGAAGGAAGGTCTCGCGCATCTGATGCTCGCCACGCTGGACCGTGGCGATACGGTTCTGGTGCCCAACCCGTCGTACCCGATCCACATCTATGGAGCGATCATCGCCGGCGCCGACATTCGCTCGGTACGCATGACACCGGATGTCGACTTCATCGAGGAGGTTCAGCGGGCCATCCGCGAGTCGATTCCGAAGCCAAAAATGATGATTCTCGGTTTTCCGAGCAATCCGACCGCGCGCTGTGTGGACCTCGAGTTCTTCGAGCGCATCATCGCCCTGGCCCGGCAGCACGACATCCTGGTGGTCCATGATCTCGCCTATGCCGATATCGTCTTCGATGGCTACCAGGCACCTTCGATCATGCAGGTTCCCGGCGCGCGCGAGATCGCCGTGGAGTTCTTCACCATGTCGAAGAGCTACAGCATGGCCGGCTGGCGGGTCGGCTACATGGTTGGCAACCAGGAACTGTGCAACGCGCTGGTGCGCATCAAGAGCTATCACGACTACGGCACCTTCACGCCGATCCAGGTCGCTTCGGTGATCGCCCTCGACGGTCCGCAGAACTGCGTCGAGGAAGTGCGCCAGCTCTATCAGGGCCGTCGCAACGTGCTCGCCAAGGGGTTGCACGAAGCCGGCTGGATGGTCGAAATACCCAGGGCCTCGATGTACATCTGGGCGAGAATCCCCGCGGCTTACCAGCAGATGGGCTCGCTCGAATTCGCCAAGAAGCTGCTCGGCGAGGCAAAGGTTGCCGTGTCGCCCGGCGTCGGTTTCGGCGAGTATGGCGACGATCACGTTCGTTTCGCGCTGATCGAAAACGAGGAGCGCACACGCCAGGCCGTTCGCGGCATCAAGGACATGTTCAGGAAGGACGGCCTGCTCTAGGCCAGGACGATGAAACCGGTACTCAAATCGAACAAGCTCGACAACGTCTGCTACGACATCCGCGGCGCCGTTCTGCAGAAGGCCAGGCAGATGGAGGACGACGGTCACCACATCATCAAGCTGAACATCGGCAACCTCGCCGCTTTTGGCTTCGAGGCGCCCGAGGAAATCCAGCTCGACATGATCCGCAACCTGCCGAATGCAGCGGGTTATTCGGATTCGAAGGGCATCTTCTCGGCGCGCAAGGCGGTGATGCATTACACGCAGCAGAAGCACATCAAGGGGGTGACGCTCGAAGACATCTACATCGGCAATGGCGTTTCGGAGCTGATCGTGATGGCGATGAACGCCCTCCTCAATGCCGGCGACGAAGTGCTGGTACCGGCGCCCGACTATCCTTTATGGACGGCTGCCGTGAGCCTGTCGAGCGGCACGCCGTGTCACTACCTCTGTGACGAAGGGAACGAGTGGCTGCCCGACCTCGACGACCTGCGCTCCAGGATTACGCCAAAAACCCGCGCGCTGGTGGTGATCAACCCGAACAACCCGACCGGTGCGCTGTATCCAGAGAGCGTGCTGCGCGAGATGGTCGCCATCGCGCGCCAACACAACCTGATCATCTACGCCGACGAGGTGTACGACAAGGTGCTCTACGACGGTGCCACACACACGGCGATTGCCTCCCTGTCGGAGGACGTGCTGACGGTGACCTTCAACGGCCTTTCGAAGAACTACCGCTCGTGCGGCTATCGCGCCGGCTGGATGGTCGTTTCCGGCGACCTGCGCGAGGCCCGTGATTACATCGAGGGCCTCGACATGCTCGCCTCGATGCGACTGTGCGCCAACGTGCCGGCGCAGCATGCCATCCAGACCGCGCTCGGCGGCTATCAGAGCATCGACGACCTGGTCGCGCCGGGTGGCCGCATGTGCCGCCAGCGCGACCTGGCACATGCCCTGATTACCGCCATCCCCGGGGTCAGCTGCGTGAAGCCAAAGGCGGCGCTTTACATGTTTCCGCGTCTCGATCCGCAGGTCTATCCGATCGACAATGACCAGGACTTCATTGCCGAACTGCTGCAGGAGGAGCGCGTACTGCTGGTCCAGGGCACCGGCTTCAACTGGCCAGCACCTGATCACTTCCGCCTCGTCTTTCTGCCGTATGAAGACGACTTGCGCGACGCCATTGCCCGCATCGCACGCTTTCTTGCCGCTTATCGCAGGCGCGCCGGAACCTCGGCGTAGCTGCCGGGAGTCCGCCACTCGCCTGCTCTGCAGTTGTTTTCTCTACCCACCCAACCTGACTGCTCTATGAAACCGATCAACGTTGGATTGCTTGGAATCGGCACCGTCGGTGGCGGCACCTACGCCGTACTCAAGCGCAATGCCGAAGAAATCACCCGCCGCGCTGGTCGTCCCATTCAGGTCAGCATCGTTGCCGACCGGGACCTCGAACGGACGCGCCAACTGACTGGGGGTAGCTGTCGGGTTACCGACGATGCCTTTGCCGTGGTCAGCGACCCGGAGGTGGACATCGTCGTCGAACTGATCGGCGGCTATGGCGTCGCCAGGGAGCTAGTGCTGCAAGCGATCGCCAATGGCAAGCATGTGGTGACCGCCAACAAGGCCTTGCTGGCAAAACATGGCAACGAGATTTTTGCCGCCGCGCAGGAGAAAGGCGTGATGGTCGCTTTCGAAGCCGCCGTCGCCGGCGGCATTCCAATCATCAAGGCGCTGCGCGAAGGCCTCACCGCCAACCGTATCGAGTGGATCGCCGGCATCATCAACGGCACGACCAACTTCATCCTCTCCGAGATGCGGGATAAGGGGCTGTCTTTCGCAGCGGTACTCAAGGAAGCGCAACGACTCGGCTACGCGGAGGCCGATCCCACCTTCGACATCGAAGGGGTGGACGCCGCGCACAAGCTCTCGATCATGTCGGCGATCGCTTTTGGCAACTCGATGAGTTTCGACCAGGCGTACATCGAGGGTATCAGCCAGCTAGACGCCGCTGACATCAAGTACGCCGAACAACTCGGTTATCGCATCAAGCTGCTCGGCATTACCAAGCGCACCCCCGAGGGCGTCGAGTTGCGCGTGCATCCGACGCTGATTCCCGCCAAACGGCTGATCGCCAACGTCGAGGGCGCGATGAACGCGGTGCTGGTAAAGGGCGATGCCGTCGGTGCCACGCTCTACTACGGCAAGGGCGCCGGCGCCGAGCCGACGGCCTCGGCGGTGATCGCCGACCTGGTCGATGTGACACGCATGCACACCGCCGACCCCGAGCACCGCGTACCGCATCTCGCCTTTCAGCCCGACGCGATGCTCGATCTGGCCATTCTGCCGATCGCCGATGTCGTCTGCAGCTACTACCTGCGCCTGCGCGTTGAAGACCGGCCGGGGGTGCTCGCTGACGTGACGCGTATCCTGGCAGAGGATGGCATCTCGATCGTCGCCATGATCCAGCGCGAGCCGGCCGAGGGTGAAGAGCAGACCGACATCATCATGCTCACCCACAAGACGCGTGAACGGAATGTCGACACCGCGATTGCCGGCATCGAGTCGCTGGCAGCGGTCAAGGGCCGGATCATTCGCTGGCGGCTGGAAGAATTGCTGTAGTGGGACCGGCATCGACGACTTGCAGCATCCACTCAAAGGCGGTATGCACTGTCGTGCCGCTGCCGGTGCGGCCTTGACCGTCATCGGGATGCGCTGTGTCGCTACGGGGCATACGGAAAAGCGCGTCGCCGTCGCCTTGATGAAAGTACAATACCGCGCCAACGACGCCTGAACTTCCGACCAACGAACCGTGGCATGAGGCTGCATGGCATGAAAGACCTGTATCGAGGCCAGACTGACTGCTGCCACCTGAGCCGGTGCTGAGTCGACTGCTCGTCGCAGCGCTCTGGCTGCTGCATTTCCTTCCCTTGTCCGTTCTGGCGGCCTGCGGCAATGCGCTCGGCAGTGCGTTCTTCGTGCTTGCCCGTCGGCGCCGGCACATTGTCCTGGTGAATCTTCGCCTGTGCTTCCCGGAACTCGATGATGAACAGCGTCGGCAGCTGGCGAACGCACATTTCAGGGTGCTTGGCCGCAGTGTGCTCGAGCGCAGCCTGCTGCTCTGGTGCCATCCGGAGAGGCTGTCGCGGCTGATCCGGGTGGAGGGCGAAGAGCGCATGCGGACGCTGCTCGCGGCCGGCCGGCCGGTACTGATGCTGACGCCGCACTTCGTCGGGCTCGACGCCGGTGGTGCCGGGATTGCCATGCGCTTCGACAGCGCGAGCATTTACGCCGAACAGTCCAACCCCGTCTTTGACCGCCTGCTGCTACGCGGCCGTCGTCGTTTTGGCGATCAGCTACTGCTCTCACGTGACGAAAGCGTGCGTGCGAGTATACGGGCGATGAAGGCGGGGCGCCCCCTGTACTACCTGCCGGACATGGATTTCGGGCCCAAGGATTCGATCTTTGTCCCCTTCTTTGGGGTGCTGGCGGCAACCGTCCCGGGTCTGTCGCGACTGGCACGGCTGGCCGGCGCTGCCGTCGTTCCCTGCGTGACGCGCATCCTGCCCGGCGGCGAGGGCTATGCCGTGACGGTTGGCGAGCCATGGCAGGACTTTCCGACCGACGACGTCGAGGCCGATACCCGACGCATGAACGCGTGGATCGAAGCGGCCGTGCGCACCATGCCCGAGCAGTACTACTGGGTGCATCGTCGTTTCAAGACCCGGCCAACGGGCGAGCCGCGCCCCTATTGATCGGCGTTCGGTCCGGTCGGCGGGCAGCTTCGTCCACCAGGGAACCGAAGAGGGTCCGCCGCAGGTATACTTAGCGTATTCGTCGGTCAGCGGTCGCCTTTCGGCTGCGTGGGCCGAAAATACGATCCTTTGAGACCTCGACTTTGGCACTGAACCTACTCGGCCTGTCCGGCGCACTGACCCACGATCCTTCGGCAGCGCTCTATATCGACGGCAAGCTCGTCGCAGCGGCAGAGGAGGAGCGTTTCGTTCGCGACAAGCACGCCAAAAACCGTATGCCCTACGAGGCTGCGAAGTTCTGCCTGGAGTTTGCCGGCATCAGGCCGGGGGAGGTAGATGCGGTGGCCATCCCCTTTGCCCCGATCAGCCTGTCCGAACCGGCGCGCTGGCACTATGCGAAACGCTACTGGTATGCTCCCGACCGCGGACTGGACGCCATCCTGACCGGCAACCGGCGCTTCGATCGCTACCGCAAGCGTATCGAGTGGTGCCTCCTGCAACTTGGCTTCGACCTACAGACAACCGAGATCGTGCCGGTCGAGCATCACCTCGCGCACGCCGCCAGTGCCTACCATTGCGCCGGGTTCAAGGAAAGGACAGCGATTCTCGGCATCGACGGCAAGGGCGAATACGCGACCACCTTCTTCGGCTACGGCGAGAACGGCAGGATTCACAAGATCAAGGAGTTCTACGATCCCGATTCGTTGGGCGGCCTGTATGGCGCCCTGACCGAATATCTCGGTTTCGAGATGCTCGACGGCGAGTACAAGGTGATGGGCATGGCGCCTTACGGCGACGCCGGGCGATACGATTTCTCGCGCCTGGCGAAGTTTGAGGATGGCGAGCTGACGGTCAACACGGCCTACGCCAACGTGATAGGCTTCCGCCGTTATAAGGAGAACGGCAAGGGCTACTACTTTTCGCCCAAGCTGGTCGAATGGCTGGGCCCGAAACGTTCGGGAGACATCGCCGACGACCCCTACATCCACTACGCGGCAAGCATGCAGAAGCTCTTCGAGGATCTGTCGCTGCGGATGATCGATCATTACCTGGGAGAGATTCTGCGGGAGACCGGCCGACTTGCTTTTTCGGGTGGCGGCGCATTGAACGTCAAGCTCAACCAGAAAATCATCGCCCGTCCGGACGTCCGCGAGCTCTTCGTTCAGCCTGCCTCGGGGGACGCCGGCACGGCCGTCGGCGCTGCGGCCTATGTGTCCGTGCAGCGGGGCGTTGCGGTCGAGAAGATGGAGCATGTTCACCCTCGGCCCCGCGTACAGCAACGAAGACGTCGTCGCCGCCTGTGCTCGCCATCCTGCGCGGCCCGCATGGCAACGGTTGAGCAACGTGCCGCAGCACATTGCCCGACTGCTCGCCGACGGGAGCCGGTGGCCTGGTTTCAGGGGCGAATGGAGTTTGGCCCGCGGGCCCTTGGCGGACGTTCGATCCTCGGTTGCCCGAGTGCCCCCGGCGTCGCCGACCGGATCAATGCCCAGATCAAGTTCCGCGAACGCTGGCGCCCATTCTGCCCCAGCATGCTCGACACTGTCGGACCACAGATGCTGGGCAGTGAACATCCGGCACCCTTCATGACCTTTACCTTTAGGGTAGCCAAGGGCTGGAAGGAGCGCGTTCCCGAAGTGGTGCACGAGGACGGGACATCGCGCGCGCAGGTGCTGCAGCGCGAGTTCAACCCACGCTATTATGATTTGATGGTGGAACTCGAAAAACTGACCGGTAATGGTGTCGTTCTCAACACTTCGCTCAACCGCCGTGGCGAGCCGATGATCTGCTCACCGACCGATGCCCTGAACATGTTCTTCGGGTCCGACCTGCAGTATCTGGTCATGGAAGATGTACTGGTGGTGAAAGCGCCAGCAGCGACGAAGACAGATTCAGGCCAATCTCCAACCTCTGCATTCGACCCTTGACGCGGGGAACAATGAACAAGATCACTCTACTCTACGCAAAGAATTTAATCACCCGAAAAGCCCGGTGCCCGAGCAGGAACTGTCGTTTCTTGTGCTGGTGGACGACCTTGCCTTCGACAAGAGCGTTGATGTGGCGTGGGCCGGCGAAGATGGCGTGTGGCATACCTTGGCCGCTGCCTATCATGGCAAGGCCGGCCGGAACCAGGAATACTGGTTCGCCCGGATGGCCTTTGCTGCCGCGACCGATCAATCACTTCCGGCAATATCCAGTTCGCCTTGCGCTATCGGGTGTCCGGCGCGGAGTACTGGGATAACCAGCAGGGTGAGAACCATTCGTTGCAGGCAGATTCGGGGATCATGCTGGCTGACAAGGGCCGGCTTCTGAATGTCGAGTTCGGGCGCCGTCTGGCTGATGGCGAAAACCTTTACCGGTTGTGGTGGCAGTGGATGCTGCTTTGCAGGCGCGCAGAGTCACGATTCACTGGACGCGAGACGACTGGCGGAACTCGCGCAAGTCGGCCTGCCACCACGGGCGCAACTACTGGGACAGCGAGTTCCTCAGCAACGCGAGAAACCCCAATCACTACGGTTGTCAGATTTGGAATACGGTGCTGAAGGTGACGGGGGCTGTAGGGTTCACTACAGGATCTCCTGTGAAACCCGGCAGGAAGTCCTTTGGGATGACAACTTCGGGCAGAACTACTCGGTTCAGCGTCGGCCGCTGACGGTGATGATCCTGAATCTGCACTGCTGCCAGGAAGAGAATCAGGACGACAAGCTGTCCCGGATCGCGAGGGCAATTGACGCGCAGGATGTCGACATCGTCTGCCTGCAGGAAGTGGCCGAGCTGTGGAATGACGGCAAGGGCGACTGGCAGACCAATACCGCGCGGATCATCAACGAACGGATCAAATCTCCCTACCATCTGGTGACTGATTGGTCGCATCTTGGTTTTGACCGCTATCGCGAGGGGGGTCGCGGTCCTGAGCCGATACCCGATAGAGAGGCATCAGGGTCGATATGTTTCAAGCAGTCGCGACCCCTACAGCATCCACTCGCGCAAGGTGGTGATGGCCCAGGTAAGAGTACCTTATGTCGGCCTGATCAATGTCTTCTCCTCCCATTTGAGCTGGTGGGAGGATGGGTTCGCCGAGCAATTCGAGAATCTGCGTCAATGGGCAGCGGATGAGCATACCCATCAGGTGACCGCAACCATGCTTTGTGGGGACTTCAACATCAAGGCGGGTTCAAGGGGTTATCAGCTCGTGGTCGATTCCAACGAATATGATGATCAGTATCTTTCGGCAAACTCGCTACAGGTTTTTCGCCGGATCTTCACGGCGAGGGATGCTCACTGGGGAGCGCTGCCTGGACGAGGATCATCGCATTGATTATGTTTTCCTCCGCAAGGGCAGTGGACTTGCGGCCACCGCCAGCCGGGCGGTGTTCACCGAGCAGGATTATGGAAGAGTGTCCGACCATTTTGGCTATCTGATGACCTTCGAGCCAACATGAGTGGTGGGCGAGTTCTTATCGCGGACGCGGCACCTGCCGTGTCGAGTCCGCGCCAAATAATATAGGTGGTCTTCTTTTCACATGGATACAGCAGAACATTACGCGGTTCCTGGGCACGGAAACCTTGGCGGTTCGTTCGTGCGGACCAACGACTTCAACGAGAAATTCTACCTGCGCTGGGGCAAGATCATCTTCGATGTGTCGTTCGGCGTACAGGTCAACGTGAAGGTTGTCCTCCGCGTCTATCGGGACAACAATATTTGCGAAACCTACATTGTTGACACCGACCCCTACGACATCCAGTGGAACCATCGCGAGGCGGCGCACGCGGGATTTCTACATCCATCCCTCGTCACGCAGTTTCGGGCACATCGATTGTGTCAAGTTCGCTGTCGTGCAATCGTGACGAGCACCCGTGCCCTCGCAGCTCGAGTACATCTTCATGGAATGGTCGCAGTTGCGCGACGAGCACCCGCAGTACCGAAGAATCACTTCGCATTGGGCCACGCACAACGGTTATCGCACCCACGAATGCAACGCCTGGCAACTGCAAAGCGACGTCGACTGGTACAACCATCATTTCGATTCCCTGCATCTGATTCCCGCAGTTCACCAAGGGGCAGCAGTATCATCCGTATCATCCCAAGCGCTTCATCCACGATCACATCGACAAGGCCATTCGCTGCAAGCACGCGCATCCCCAGCGCTTTTGCACCATCAAGGTGAGTTGTGACTGCATTGACGACCATGACTTCACGCGCCATCTGGTGCATGCCAGCCACCACGGAGTCTGGGTCCAGTGCATTGTCGACTGGCGGAAGATGACCCTCACCAACAGTGAAAAACTATGCGCGACTGAAGCGCGCCGGCGTCGAACTGGTGGGCGTTTTCTGTACGCTACATCATCACCTGATCGAGGTCGATCCCGACATGCATACCAAGTTCATCATCTTCAACGATGAGGATTGCATACTGGCTCGTTCAATATCACCTTCGACCGCTGGTGGGCGAACTGGGAATCGGGAATGACCTTTCATTCGAAAGGCGTTTGCCGTCTGCTGGACAACGTATTTCAGAGCGAGCGCGGGAGGGGTCAATCAGAAATATGGCATCGACCCGCTCAGCCCTTTCAACCTGCTCTACACCTACGGCCGACATTCCCTGCTCGACGACACTACCTTCCGCACCACGCCATCCTGGCTGCGAGATCCATCGCGCAAGGCATTCAATCTAGCTGACGCTGTTCCTGATTGGTAACCTTCTTGGCGAGCACGGAGACAGTGCGTGATCGACGCCTTGATACACGCCAAGCACCGCGGGGTCCATGTCCACGTCCTGCTCAATGGTCATCTGGCCAGGCAAGGTGAGTTGGCATCGAACGATCGATGGCCGATGAACCAACCGCCCGTTGCTTCCGGCCGTGCAGGGGTTGAGAACAGCCGGCATTCCGGTCGGACTGGTTTACGGATGACGGATCACCCGAGTACACTACTCGCCAATCCATCTCAAGTACTGCATCATCGACGAGGCGACGGTCATCGAAGGCAGTTTCAACTGGTACAACACTTCGGTTTTTTCCCGTGACCTGACGGTGCTGGCCACCAATCGCGAGGTAGCGAAAGCGTATCTGCACGAGTTTGAGCAGATACAGCAAGCCTTGAGTCTATTACTGAAATCGGAACCTGCCACTTGACACGAGACAATTGACTCGGGAGCGGCGCCAACGATACTTCGTCTGCGTGGTTGGAAACGCTTTCCTCATGTTTCATTTTCTCAACGCAGTGGCTAAGAGGTCGTCGAGGAGTTTTGATACAGCCAATACGGAGACACTATTGCCATTTTCGATCCTCATTCCTGCCTTTTTCGTAACACCAACCTCACTCTCGATGAAATCATCCAAACTGTTCATCGAAGATCCCGCCCTCGAAGGCAAGCGCCCCTGGATTCGCTTGACTTCAACGTCCCCGGGACAAGGAGACCGGCGCTATCACTCAATACCAAGCGTATCGTATGTGCGCTGCCGACGATCAAGTATGCTCTGGAAAAGGGGCGCCGCAGTCATTCTCATGTCTCATCTTGGCTGTCCTGACGGCAAGGTTATGCCGCAGTACATTTCGCCGGTTGCCACCGCGCCTGCTCGGGCTCTCGGGCAACCAGTGAAGTTCCTTGCCGATTGTGTCGTGGGCCGGAAGTCGAAGCTCGCCTGTGCTCAGACTGGGCCCGGCGAGGTCATTCTGCTCGAAAAACTCCGCTTCCATATCGAGGAGGAAGGTGAGCCAGCGTCATCAATGCCGACGGTAGCCGGTCACTTAGCTCTAAGGCCAACCCCCGATGACGGGAAAGCCTTCCGGCGCCTCGCTGACCAGGCTTGCCGATGATAACTACATCAACGATGCTTCGGCACCGCCCACCGCGACCACTCGTCAATGACCAGGCGTCCAGCTGCCCCAGCGCGCCAAGCCGGTTACCCGAACTTGCTGTTTTGGCTGTGCCTGAATCGCCGCAACGGCTGGCGATCCTTGGTGGCGCCAAGGTAGCTGACAAGATCCAGCTGATCAACACCGTTTCGATAAGGCCGATCAGATCATCATCGGTGGCGGCATGGCCTTCACGTTCAAGAAGCCCCCTGGGCATGTTGATCGGGAACTCGCTGTTCGACGAATAGCGCGGGGCTACCGGGCTCGACCTGATGAAGAAGGCCAAGGAGAAAGGCAAACAGATCCTGCTTCCTGTCGACTTTGTCATTGCCGACAAAATTGACGCCAGCGCCATTACTGGCAGCGCCAACGACGTCGATGGCGTTCCGGATAGGTTGGGGTTTCGACCGCGCCCTGAATCGACCAAGATTTTCACCGCAGCGATTCTCAAGGCC
>JADJMH010000028.1 GCA_016709675.1 Candidatus Accumulibacter proximus | reverse complement strand
CAAGTATCACCGACGGGGTAAAGCACTGTTATGGCTAGGGGTCATCGCGACTTACCCAAACCATTGCAAACTCAGAATACCGTTGAGTGCGAGCTTGGGAGACAGACATCGGGTGCTAACGTCCGGTGTCGAAAGGGAAACAACCCAGACCGCCGATTAAGGTCCCGAAGCCATAGTTAAGTGGGAAACGAGGTGGGAAGGCTTAGACAGCCAGGAGGTTGGCTTAGAAGCAGCCATCCTTTAAAGAAAGCGTAATAGCTCACTGGTCGAGTCGTCCTGCGCGGAAGATGTAACGGGGCTCAAACTATGCACCGAAATCGCGGATATCCGTAAGGATATGGTAGGAGAGCGTTCTGTAAGCCGATGAAGGTGTCTTGAGAAGGATGCTGGAGTATCAGAAGTGCGAATGCTGACATGAGTAGCGATAAAAGGGGGTGAAAGCTCCCTCGCCGAAAGCCAAGGTTTCCTGCGCAACGTTCATCGGCGCAGGGTGAGTCGGCCCCTAAGGCGAGGCTGAAAAGCGTAGTCGATGGGAAACAGGTCAATATTCCTGTACCTCTTGGTAATGCGATGGGGGGACGGAGAAGGTTAGGTCAGCCGGGTGTTGGACGTCCCGGTTCAAGCGTGTAGGCAGACCTCTTAGGCAAATCCGGGGGGTCAATGCTGAGGCGTGATAACGAGTGGTCTTGTACCGCGAAGTGATTGATACCATGCTTCCAAGAAAAGCCTCTAAGCTTCAGTTACAAGGAGACCGTACCGCAAACCGACACAGGTGGGCAGGATGAAAATTCTAAGGCGCTTGAGAGAACTCAGGAGAAGGAACTCCGGCAAATTTGCACCGTAACTTCGGGAAAAGGTGCGCCCTGATAGGTTGTAGCCCCTCGCGGGTGAAGGCTGAAAGGGTTGCAGTGAAATGGTGGCTGCGACTGTTTAATAAAACACAGCACTCTGCAAACACGAAAGTGGACGTATAGGGTGTGACGCCTGCCCGGTGCCGGAAGGTTAAGTGATGGGGTGCAAGCTCTTGATCGAAGCCCTGGTAACGGCGGCCGTAACTATAACGGTCCTAAGGTAGCGAAATTCCTTGTCAGGTAAGTTCCGACCTGCACGAATGGCGTAACGATGGCCACACTGTCTCCTCCTGAGACTCAACGAAGTTGAAGTGGTTGTGAAGATGCAATCTCCCCGCGGTTAGACGGAAAGACCCCATGAACCTTTACTGTAGCTTTGCATTGGACTTTGAACCGACTTGTGTAGGATAGGCGGGAGGCATCGAAGCTGGGACGCTAGTTTCAGTGGAGCCAACCTTGAAATACCACCCTGGTGTGTTTGAGGGTTCTAACCACGGCCCGTGAATCCGGGTCTGGGACCGTGCATGGTAGGCAGTTTGACTGGGGCGGTCTCCTCCTAAAGTGTAACGGAGGAGTACGAAGGTACGCTAGGTACGGTCGGACATCGTGCTAATAGTGCAATGGCAAAAGCGTGCTTGACTGCGAGACCCACACGTCGAGCAGGTACGAAAGTGGGTCATAGTGATCCGGTGGTTCTGTATGGAAGGGCCATCGCTCAACGGATAAAAGGTACTCTGGGGATAACAGGCTAATACCGCCCAAGAGTTCATATCGACGGCGGTGTTTGGCACCTCGATGTCGGCTCATCACATCCTGGGGCTGTAGTCGGTCCCAAGGGTATGGCTGTTCGCCATTTAAAGTGGTACGTGAGCTGGGTTTAAAACGTCGTGAGACAGTTTGGTCCCCTATCTGCCGTGGGCGCTGGAAATTTGAAGGGGCTGCTCCTGGTACGAGAGGACCGGAGTGGACGAACCTCTGGTATACCGGTTATGACGCCAGTCGTATTGCCGGGTAGCTAAGTTCGGAAGAGATAAACGCTGAAAGCATCTAAGCGTGAAACTCGCCTTAAGATGAGATTTCCTGGGGACTTGATCCCCCTGAAGGGTCGTGGTAGACCACCACGTTGATAGGCTGGGTGTGGAAGCGCAGCAATGCGTTAAGCTAACCAGTACTAATTGCCCGTGAGGCTTGATCCTATAACCTTAAGCAGCAACTCAGAAAAAATGCATCGCAACCCCTTCTTCCAATTTTGCGCACCGCGCCAACAGCGTCGTGCGAACCCGTTATGCTTGGCGGCCATAGCCCTTTGGACCCACCCCTTCCCATCCCGAACAGGACCGTGAAACGAAGGTACGCCGATGATAGTGCATACTTCATGTGTGAAAGTAGGTCACCGCCAGGCTCCCCCAAAATACAAAGCCCTCCCGCTCACCCGCGCCGAGGGCTTTGTGCTTTTGCTGGATCAGAAAATCAACAAACTTTCCTGACCCATGATTCCGGAGATTGCTCCCAGCCTCCGTCTGGTGCCATGCCTGGCAGCCGATTGTCTGGCAGCACCGCGGGGCTTGCGGCAGGGGGCGGTGGTGACGGTAATTGGCGAGCTACCAATGGTAAAGGAAGCAACATGAATTTCGGGGCGATCATCATTGGTGACGAGATCCTGTCGGGAAAACGCGTTGACCGGCACTTCGTGAAAATGGCCGAATTACTGTCCGCGCGCGGCTTACGTCTAGCCTGGGTCGAATACCTCGGCGATGAGCGGCTGCGCATCGCGGCAACGCTGAGACGAAGTTTGGCTGCCGGAGATGTGGTTTTCAGCTTCGGTGGCATTGGCAACACGCCAGACGACCACACTCGACAGGCGGCGGCAGCCGCTCTCGACGTCGACCTGGTCCTGCATCCGGATGCCGAACGTGAGATTCGCGCCCGCTTTGGCGCCGAGATCACCGATGTTCGTCTGCTGCTCGGCACCTTTCCGCGTGGTGTGGACATTATCCCCAATCCCTTCAACCGCATCCCTGGTTTTCGCGTCCGCGACCACCACTTCCTGCCGGGCTTTCCGCAAATGGCGCACCCGATGGCCGAATGGGCACTCGACACCTTCTACGCCGGTCTCTTCCACTACCGGGCCATGGTGGAAAAGGCATTCCTGTTGACAGGAGCCAATGCCTACGAGAGTGCGCTGCTTGATCTGATGGAACGAATCGTTGCCGAGTTTCCGACTTTGAGGCTGTTCAGCCTGCCGTCGATGTCAGATGAAGGGCAGCGGCGATACCTTGAGCTCGGGGTAGAAGGTGATCCGGTAGTGGTTGACCAGGCGATGGCGGCGATGCGCGAGGAGGTTGAGCGGCGCGGAATCGATTGGCAATGGCGGTCGTGAACCACCCGTAGACACGCAAACCCCGGCCGTAGCCGGGGGTTCCTGAAGGGCAGATCAGGCGTCAGTCGCGCGGATCACTTCTTCGGGGTCAAAGCGGCAGCAGCTTGAGCGGTGGCATTGGAAGCAGCCTTGACATTCGTGTCGACAATGTCCGTCATCTGCTTGGCCATCTGTGAGATGTTTTCGAAGGCCGTGGTCGAAGCGTTCATCATCTGCTTCATGGCTGCGCCGAACACATCACCGGCGATTGGGGAGGCAATGCCAGTCTTGTCGATCAAGCCAGCAGCGTTGTGCCGCATGTTGCTGTACTGTTCTTCCATGACCGAGGTGATTTCACGCTGCATGTTGGCTGACAGATCGTAGAGGCTGCGGGAATACTCCATCAGCTTGTCGACGCTGGGTCGGGCCATCTCCCCTGCGATGCTGCCGAGTTCCTTCGGATCCTTGACTTCCAGCATCTTTTGAGCGCCGTTGGCACTGCTGTTGAACAGTTCGCGGCTGGCGGCGAGGTTAAGGGCGGACAATTGTTCAAGGCCGTGGAAAGCGGTGCGGACCAGGGTCATCATGACTTGAGCGTTGGCTTTCTGGCTCTGGGCGAGTTGTTCGAGATTGATAGTGCTCATGGATACCTCCGTGAATGGCAAGACGTGTGTCGAATGCGTGAAAAAGCGCAAGTGCTATTTTGGCAGACGCTGGTGTGGCTATGGTGAGGCGTATAGGCTTTGGGTTCTACTTGAACGCCAGTTCCAGAGCGGGGAACGAAGACACCCCCGAACTGTCTCGGGGGCTCTTCAGCCGCTGTGTTTCAGTCCGTGGAAGCGTGCCCGTTCCCTTGAATCAAGCCTACTTCTTTGCCGCCGCAGCTGTCGCACCAACTGCCTTGACGGTGGCATTGGTTGCAGCGGCCACGTTGGCTTCGGCGATGTCGGCAACCTGCTTGGCAGCCTTGTTCATGCTGTCGAAAGCGGAGGTGGCAGCGGCGATTGCCGACTTGACGGCGGAAACTGCAACGTCGGACCCGGCTGGCGCATTCTTGGTCGCCTTCTCGAGCAGCGAGAGAACCTGTTTCTGGAAGTCGTTGAACTGTGCCTCGAGCAGCTTCGAGATCTCTTCCTTGGACTGGGCCGAGATTTCGTAAACACTGCGAGTATAGGCCACGGCCTTTTCGAGGCCTGGCTGGGCAAGAGAGGCCTGTAGGGCGAAGAACTCTTGTGGGTCTTTGGCACCAAGCATCGCCTTGGCGTTGGCAACGCCGTCTTCCAGCATCGAGCGGGCAGTATTCAGGTTCAGCGCAGCGATGCGCTCGGCACTGGCCAACGCGGTGTTGGCGAGCGTCAACATTGCATCAACGGAAGCCTTGTTGGCGGCGGCGAACTGTTCGGGGGTGTTGAACATGGCAAATCTCCTCAAAAAAAGTATGGGTACAACACAACATGTGCAATGTTTAACTCACAGACCGATGCACCTTGCGGTGCTCAGGTCATTTGCTGCACTGCACCATGCGTCGCATTATAGACTTCCGGCCGGCGTTGTCAAGCGTTTTTTGTTGCAGCGCACAAAAAAGTAACCACATGGTTTTAAGGAGATTTATAAGTCGTCTTTTTCTTGACCGGGGAGTGGTTCGCTTGTTGCCCTGCGGCATGATACAGCAAGCACGACGGTGCTGTCGCAGCCGGCGAGCGGCTTGCAGTGGAGGAGCGATGCCAGTCGATCCGATGCAGGCGCAGGGGCGTCTGCCTGTTCAGCCACCGCGACACCAGCGCGTGCAGCGCTTACGCGAGTGGGGTCGGCTTCAGTCGACTCGAGGGGTGATTTTTGCAGCGGGCTTGAGGGTAAGCGGCTCCCCCTTCGTGTCCACCGCTTTGTCGTTCCGGGATTTTGGCTGGATGATCGCGCGTACGCGTGCTTGGCTTGTCCCCGTGGCACTCTTGGTTGCGCCGCCCCCCGTATTGACCACGAACTTCTCGTTCAATGCATCATAGGAAATGTACTGTCCCTTCACCTCGTCAAGGCCGTTCCGGACCCAGGCGCGATTGAAGAACTGGGTTGTTTCGCTGCGCGCATCGTGTTCGATGCGCTCGGCCTCGCCCTCCATGAATTCGTCGACCCCTTCCCGCTTCTGTCTGAAACGCGCCAGTCCATTGGCGCCGCCGGTGGCGACGGCCTTCTGGAAGCCATCAGCATCCTGCGTAACCACCAGGCGACTGGTGCGAAGTTCCATCGTGCCCTGGATCAAGACTGCGTTACCCTCGAGAATCTGGACTTTGTTGAGGTCATCGATGCTCAGGCGGTCACCTTCAAGATTGATCGGCTTGTCGCGATCCGCCTTCTCGGCGTGCGCCGTCATCGACAAGGCGACGAGGAGGGTGATCACGCAGGCGCGGCAATAGCTATTCTTCATGTCTAGGGTTTCTTCCTGGCCAGATGACTCTCGATTTGTCCTGTGACCCTGGATTCCAGGAGGTAGGTCTGGAACTTGTTGTCAACCTGCATGCCGACACCTTTTACCCAGGATCGGCCCTGGCTGATCAGCACCTGGCTCTTGGTGAAAGCTCTTTCTTCATCAGCCAGGACAGTCAACTCGGACATCTCGGCGGACAGTTGCTCGCTCCTGACAGAGGCCGCACGCTGTATCTCAACCTGCTCCCTGAGATCTACCCGCTCACCTTTTGCCGTGGAACGTCCATACCGTGAACTGATGGTTACCGGCGGTCGCGTTGGATGGAGGTAGACCAGCTTCGGCTGTAGCAGCTCGGTTGTATCGTCGTCGGGGTAGTGGCGAATCTCGGCCGCGGTCAGCGTATAGAGCAACCTTCCCGATGCGTCAAGCTTTCGTCCCCTGGCATCGCTGATGATGGTGTCCGGATCGTGACGATTCCTGCCATCTCTCCCCAGTTCCGGAACTTCGGTCGAGTAGCGCAACCAGGCAGTCAGGGCAACCAGAACCAGCAGAATGGTCAGCGGCAAGACCGCAGTACTCCACTTTTTCATCGCCCGGCCGTCGTCAGATACGGGGCAAGCGTGCCGGCGAGCTTGCCTTGCGCCTCAAGAATGAACTCGCAGACTTCACGCACTGCTCCGCGGCCGCCGCAACGTCCGCTGGTGAACAAAGCGTGACTTTGTACCAAGGCATGGCTGTCGCTTGCTGTGGCCGAAAAACCGCAGGCCGTCATCACCAGCAGATCAGGAACGTCGTCGCCCATATAACCCGCCTCATCGAGTCCGAGATCGAGCTCGGTAAGCAGCGAATTCATGACCTCGAGTTTGTTGTCGACTGCCTGAAAGAGATGGCGGATACCCAGATTCTGTGCTCGCAATTCGACGCAGCGGGAACTCCGGCCAGTGATGATGGCAACCGTGATTCCTGCCTGCTGAAGCATCTTCAGACCCTGGCCATCAAGGGTATTGAAGGCCTTGATCTCGATTCCCTGATCGGTGTAGTAGAGCGAACCATCGGTCAGCACCCCGTCGACGTCAAACGCCATCAGCCTGATCCGGCGGGCCCTCGCGCTCGCGTGATCCGGTCGGAGAACGTCTGACATCAGATGACCTTGGCCTTGAACAGGTCGTGCATATTGAGCGCGCCGACCAGAATGCCCGATTCGTCGACCACCGGCAACTGGTTGATCTTGTGCTGCTCCATCATCGCGACCGCTTCAACGGCGAGCCGGTCAGGTCCGATCGAGCGTGGCTGCTGTCCCATGATGTCGGTCACCGACAGCGTGCGCAGGTCCAGGTTCCTGGCAAAGGCGCGACGCAGGTCGCCGTCGGTCACAATACCCTTGACCCGACGCTCGGGAGTCACCACAGCGGTCATGCCGATTCCTCCACGCGACATCTCGAGGATGGCTTCGGGTAGGCTGGTGGCAGCGAAGACCTGCGGAATCGCCGGCCCGACTCGCATCACGTCGCGAACATGCGTCAGCAAGCGACGCCCGAGCGAACCACCAGGATGGGAACGGGCAAAATCCTCGGGGCCAAAGCCGCGGGCATCGAGCAGGGCCACTGCCAGCGCGTCACCCAGCGCCAGGGCCGCCGTGGTACTGGCGGTCGGCGCCAGATTGAGCGGGCACGCTTCCTGCGCCACCGCGGCGTCCAGGTGCACGTCGGACTCGATGGCCAGTGACGACTGGGCATGACCGGTCATGCTGATCAGCTTGGCGCCCTGCCGCTTGATGATCGGCACGATGGTCAGCAGCTCGGCACTCTCGCCGGAATACGAAAGCGCGATCAATACATCGTCGCGGGTGATCATTCCGAGGTCACCGTGGCTGGCCTCGGCGGGATGAACGAAATAGGCGGGTGTTCCTGTGCTGGCCAGCGTCGAAGCGATCTTGCGCCCGACATGGCCGGACTTGCCCATGCCACTGACGATCACGCGGCCGTGGCAATTGAGAATCAGCACCAGTGCTTGCACGAAGTCACCGTCGATACGCTCGGCGAGGACCCGGACGGCATCGGCTTCGATGCGCAGCACCTGGCGGGCGAGGTCGAGCGCTTTCGATGACGGCTGTATCTGGCTCATGAGGACGCAACGGTGATCATGCCGCGAGTATAACAGAAGCCCCTCGCGCTCTCACTTCGCGCTGGCCGGAGGCGGCTCGCTGAGCACCGGAGCCGACGCGCGGCTGGGCTGGTACTGGTCAACTCAGTACGAGGCGCAGACCGTGTACTGGGTGCCGTCAACAATGTCTTTCGTGGCAACAGCAGCGGCGCCAGCGTCGCCACGGGTGGCGTCTGTCGCCTGCACCGATCCGCCGGCGGTGTTACCGTCGTCCATCGTGGTATCGATCTGCTTCACGTAGCGGCCTAGAACGCCAGCCGAGCAGACAAAGAACGAACCACGCATACCGTTGATATAGGGCGTTTTTCCGGCCATTTCAATGCCGATGAACCCGCCGTCGGCATTGCGTGGCCGGTAGTTGGGATCGGCTAAATCAGTCGGGCCGGTCGCCAGGTTGGCCAAGCGGACGTGCTGCCAGAAGATCGAGCTTTCGTCCGTACTGGTACCCGAGCCGAGATCCTTGCTGGTTGCATCCCAGGTGCCGTCAATGCGCCCGTTGTTCTGCGTGCAGTGTCCGGCAGCGGCAGGCGTGCAGGCCGTCGGCGGCTTGCCACCTACAGCGTTGGCACCAAAAGCATCATTCAGCTGGTTCTGATTCTGGTCGCCGGGGAAGGACTTGAAACGATCCTGATATGCATAGACCAGGCTCGATACGGTGCGGAAATCGCCGATCATGTTCTTCACCTTGGCGCTGTTGATCAGCTCCTGCCCCTTCAGGACGCCGCCAAGCAGCAGGCCGATGATGACGAGTACAATGGCGATCTCCACCAGGGTAAAGCCTGACTGTTGCTTCTTGAGCTGGGTCATCTGGTTTTCCAGTCCGTGTCGACGATGATATGGGAGATAAGCATGTTCTGTGCCAGCCAGATTTTGCCAATTTGGCCGCCCGCGCCGGTCAGGCTGTCGATTTTTGGACACTATTGCCCAGAGTCGGACTAGTGTCGGGTCGGCGGAACAGGCTGCCGTGGGCCGCCTGGGGCGCGACATGACCGTGCTCCAGCGCATGGGTATCGCCCTGCGCCAGCGCCAATGCTGGCTGTTGATCTCGATGCTCGTCGTCCTGCACCTGGCGCTCGTGGCTGGTGCAGGCACAACGATCAGTCTGCTCTGTTGGCTGATCAATGTCGGGCTGTTCATTCTCTGGCAGCCCTTCATTTTCGCCGAACGGGAAGTCGACTTCGGCGGGCTGGCCGTGATTGTCCTGCTGCTGGCCTGCGGTGCCGCCTTGTACGGCTGGTGGTTGCTGATCGTCTGGGTGATCTTGTTGGCGGCCCTGGTCGGTGGGCGGGTGATGTTCATCGATCATCGCCCAACCCGCATTTTCTACCTGATCGCCTTTGCCTACTTGCTGACGGCGCTGTTGTTCTGGCTGGTACCCAGGGTGGTCCCCGTTGCCGCGTTGACCGGCCCAGTGCTTGACCGCGAGTTTGCCTGGGGCATGCCCGGGTTTCTGCTGGTGATGATGCTGCTACCGCTGTCAGCGGAGAGTAATCGACCTGGCGGCGCAATGGTCGATCTGTTCTACAGCCTCTTCATCTTTCTGCTGATTGCCGTCCTGGTGCTCGGCAGCCTCGCTTTCATGCTCCTGCGCCAGTCGGGATACTTCGAAGCCGTACTCTACACGCTGATCTCGATCGCCCTGCTCCTGTTTCTGATTGGCTGGACCTGGAACACACGTCCCGGCTACACCGGCATCGACGTCTTCTTCTCACGCTACTTGTTGACCATCGGTCTGCCTTTCGAAAAATGGCTGCATCGGCTGACGATGCTGGCGGGCAGCGAAAGCGATCCGGAAAGATTCCTGCCGCAGGCACTGGCGGAAATGCTGGATCTACCCTGGGTAGTCGGTGGCACCTGGGTTGCCGGATCGCGAAGCGGCACTTTTGGCACCAGGTCGCGTTTTCAACATGATTTTCCGGGACAGCCCTTGCTGCTCACCCTGCATACCCACCACAAGCTGAGCCCGGCGCTGATCTGGCATTTCCATCTCCTGGCACAACTCGCCAACGAACACTACGTCGCCAAGCTGCACGCTCGCGAGTTGCTGCAGGTGAGCTACTTGCGGGCGATACACGAAACCGGTGCTCGCTTGACGCATGACGTGAAGAACCTGCTGCAATCGCTGAACAACCTGTGTTATCTGGCGCAGACGATGAACGGCAAGCACGGCGGCCGACTCGAATTGTTGCTGCAGCGCCAGTTGCCACAGATCATCCAGCGTTTGCAACAGACGCTGGCCAAGCTTCAGAAGCCGCAAAGCGAAGCGGGGGGAATGCTGCCGGCCGAGATGTGGTGGCGCATCCAGCAACAGCGCTACGCCAGTTCGCCGGTTAAGTTTACCGCGGTAAACCTCGACCCCGATGTACTGTTGCCGACCGCGCTGTTCGACAGCGTAGCCGACAACCTGCTGCAGAACGCGCTGCTCAAGGCAGCGGCTGACAGCGGTCTGCAGGTCCAGGTCGCGTTGACCGCCGACGCTTCGGCGTTGAGGGTTTGCGATACCGGAAGCGCGGTCAGCGATGAGGTCCTTGGCGACCTGCTGCGAGCACCCGTGTCGTCCGAGAGCGGTCTCGGCATCGGCCTCTATCACGCCGCGCGTCAGGCGGAGATCTGCGGCTACGAACTCAGGCTGGCAAGCAATGCTCCAGGCCAGGTGTGTTTCGAGCTGCGACGATGCACGCCGGGCGGCAACGCAGCCGCTTAGCCGCTGCCGGTGGTTTCGGCGCGGCGGCCGATCAGCCGATGGACCACCATGTTCCCCTTGCCCTTCAGGTAGATCGTCAGTGGTTCCTGAAAATCGAAGCCATTGCGTAGGCGCTGGTAGGTCCTCTGATCGACCTGCACGACGCCGGGGACCCCTTCAGTGGTGACCCGGCTGGCGATGTTGACCGTATCGCCCCAGAGATCGTAGATGAACTTCTTCTTGCCGACGACGCCGGCGACCACCGGACCGGTGCCGATGCCGATGCGCAGTTCGAGGTGCATTTCATTGATGCTGAAATCATCGTTCAGCAGGCGGCACATTGCCAGCGCCATGTCGGCCAGGGACTCGGGCGGGCCGATGAACAGCACCGCGCCGATGGGCGCCAGCAACGCCCAGAGGCTGATGCCACTGGCCGTGATGAAACTGCCGATGCTCCATTGCGCGACGAAAGGCGTGAACAGGAACAGCGAAAGCTGGATCAGCCGGAAGACATTGAAGTCGAGCGTTTTCAGGTAAACCAGCAGATTGCCGACCAGCATCAACTGCAAGGCAAAGGGAAGGTTCGAGGAGAACCGCGGTCCGAGTTGCCAGTAGATCATCAGCCAGACGATCGAGGCAAAGCAGATCAGGCCGGTGGCAAAAAACATCAGTGACTTCTGCAAGCGCAAGGTTTCGGAGTCGGCCGGCGTGACGCCGGCGTTGCGGAGCCGGTCGAGGAAGGTTCCGCCGGCAGTCATGGCGGCGTCGGCTGGACGTAGAACGGGAGCATAGGCGTGCTGGACGGCATAGAGATGCGCTGGTCAATCCATTGTCGCTGGCAGCGTCCGCTCGAGCGCAACAGGGCTCACGGCAGTTTGCCGGCGCTGATCATGCGACTGAAGAGGACTCCCGGCGGAATCCAGACGACCTCGTCGTCATAGCCGGTGGTCGGTGCGGATCGCTTGACAAATGTTTTCTCGGCTGGATTGTCTGTCCAGACTCCCGCGCTCGATTGCGCTACCTCGTTCTCCGATTCGTCCGGGTCGGTACTGGCAGGCAACGGCGTACCCAAGAGGGTGTGCGCGCCGTTGCCATTCCTGCCGTGGGAGATCACGACTGCCGGTACCTCGCTGGCAATAGACGCCCCCCCCTTTGAAGACAGGACTGTGATGTCGCCCGTGTCGCACAGTGAAAAGGCTGCCTTCGCGGTGATTTGCGGCGAGCCAACAGGGCATGCAATCAACAGGGGTACTTTGCGAGCAAAGGCGTCGGTGACACGATAGCTGAAACGCCGCCCCCAGGCGTCGGTCTCTTCCACACCCAGCGTGGCCCAGGGCAGGACCCCTGCCAGGAACTTGCAGGGCCCCCCGACTGCGAGTGTGCTTTCGATTCCGGCGTCAGCCGTCCCGCTTACCAGATCCGGTCTGGCGGGGCAGGGAAGGCGCCCCTGAACAACGGCAAAGCCGAGCAGTGCCTCGCGTATTTCGGCCATCGCCTTCCTGTTGTCATTGATGTTGCGAATCTCCATCTGGGCCGACAATGGGACCATCAGGCCGCCGACCAGTAGGGCGATGATCACCATCACCACGGCGAGCTCGGTGAGGGTGAAACCTTCATCGACCAAAGCCGGGCGGCGCACCCCTGTCACGGCAGGCACCTGACTAGATCGGCATTTGGCGTGCGCCAGTCAAAAACCGTCGCGCCACTGAAATTGTTGCGGACGCGGCAGTGGGTACGTTGAACGATGATGCGTTGACCCCCTCCAGATAGTTGTCCCTGTTTGTTTTTTCCAGAGCCGTGTTACGACTCTGGCCAGTCGCCTTGCGCCCGGCAAAGATCAGCACGCGGCTGCACGAAGTGCCGTTGGAAGGGCCGTTGACACTAATTGGTTCTGCCACAGAACGTTCGGTAAGGAACAGCATCTCCTTCCAGTTGCGACAGAAGCTCAGGTCTGGCGCGCTAGCGCAATTGATGTTGTCGGTTCCCTTGTTACCAGCAACGACGATGCTCTGGAGATGAGTCTTAAAGGCGGGACTGTCGAGCAGGTTACCGATTGCTGCCGCGAAATCGCTGCGCCGGATGAGGGGATTGAAGATATCGTCAACCGTGATGTACAAAAAGCGGTCATTGTAATGATCGTTGTTGGCCGTGACGAAAGTCTTGTTGCCTGTGTTTGGAGCGACTCTGCTATTCGTGCTGCCGGGAAAGTAATTGACGTTGCCCTCGATTGCGTCAGCGGTATCAAAGGCATCGAGATAATTTCGCGCGTCGTAGTTGCCACCACACTCGGTGTAGGCCTCATCAGCCAGGGCACGGTTCTGACCTTCAAGCGCCCTGCCAGGACTGACAAGCAATGCTGCCACATTGGTTGCGACAACTTCGCCGCTGCCGGTGATCACCTCGATCTGGCCCTGTGTATCCCAGTTGAGCGCAGCCCGGCCAACGTTAGTTTTCCAGGGATCGTTCTTGACATGACCCGCGACCACGTACCACAAGCATTCGCCTTGCGCATCGCGAGCTGCCGGAACAGCGAGGGTTTTCCATGGGAATTTGCCAATAGCCGAAAGCCCAATCCCATCGCCTGAAAAGGTGCCGGAAGACTGGCCTTCAGTGGCTCCCAGGTCAGGCAAGCGAAGATATCCCGCTTCGCTGACCGGGGATCGGGCGATTGCATCGCCGATCAGCGCCGCTTTGGCCTCGGCCATTGCCTCCGCCGCGCTCTGCTCGCGCGCGAGCTTGAACTGCGTCGCGTTGAGCTGTCCGAGAAACAGATACAGCCCCCAGAGAGTGAGCAGCGTCAGTAGTGCCAACAGCGCGACGCCGGCCTGCCGCCGCCGTGAGTTGACAGCCCACCGTCCGGCCACCATCCCGGCTCCCTGCTGCATCGGCTATTTCGCCACCGTTGGTCTGCCATGGACGCTGAGGGTGCCCCCATTGAGCAGGTCCTGCGTTTGGCCCGTGCTGCTGTTCACCGTCTCTCCAACCCGTGCTCTGGCGACCGGCGCAGAGTCGGTACGAACCACCACCTTGCCTGGATGCCCGGGCGCCGTCCTGACGATCACCCCGCTTCGGGTATCCGCTTCATGCTGTGGGCTACCGTTGATCCATGCCGTGCGCTTGCCGCTGCTGCGCGTCACGATCCCATCGACGGTGAGCATTGGATCAGGCGGGACCTGCTGCCTGTCGAGCGTGTTCATTTCTCGCTGGCGGTCGAGCTGCTGTCTGCGCTCGGGGGCGAAGAAGAGGCGATCGAGTGCTTCCTGGTCATCGGCGGCCGAGCATGGCGATACCAGCAGGCAGCAAGCGCCAAGCGCCAGAGCAATGCTCCGTTTCCTTGCAGCCGAGCCACGGGTCATCGCCTGCCTTGCTCCTTTCTGTACTTACTTCGTGCCTGCGTCACGCAGTGTGAGCCAGTCGATCTCGCAGTCGGCCAGCAGGTTCGCGCGACCGTCAGCGCGCTCGTCAGCAGTCGGCGGCAGGCGCTCAACCTTGCAGCTGTTAACCCGGATGAGAGCTTTGGCTTGCTGCTGCAAGTCGCGAAGCAGCCGCGTCAGGTCTTCTTCGTGCAGCAGTTTCAACTGTAGTTTCATCGAGCTGGCGTGGAAAGCGAAATCGCCGACCGGACTGCCATCGAGCAAACGTTGGGGCGAGACGTCGTAGCGCAGATCAATCAGTCGACGGTGGTCACGGATGTCCTTGAGCAGTTCCACCCAATCGAGGCGCTGCTCTTCGCCAATGATGCCACGCTCTTGCAGCCTGTTGAACAGGGCTGACTTCAGCTTGATCTCGCTTTCCTCTGCACGGACCTGTTTCAGCCTGGCATTGGCCTCGCTGCGCTGTGCGATGGCGGCAAGCCTGGTCAATAGTGCGCTCTCCCTGGCCTGATACGAGAAATACACAGCCGCTGCACCAGCGGCGATCATCGACACGGCGGCCAGGGCGCTGGCCTGTAGCTGGCGGAAATCCGCGCGGTTGAACTTCATGATCCGATTGCTCTGCGGATCTGCAGCTTGAACGAGCGTGGCTGCTGATCTTCGACCGCCGGATCGCCCCCCTTGAGTGACTTGCCCGACTCGACGTCAAACGGCTGTTGCAGCACCTCCACCTGGAACTTCGGGTCGCGTTTGAGAGCCTCTACCAGGCGGTTGAAGACGGCCAGCACCTGTCGCGGGTTGCTCTCCTGGCCAAGCTGCAGCCTGCCGTGCACGATGGCTGTCTCGCTGGCACCCGGCAGTGGGCTGCGGCGGGCGCCATCGGCATCGGCGGCTGTCCGCGACGATTGTGCAGGAATGGCTTTCCACTCGATGCCATCGATTTCGACCGCCGCCGCACCGCGCAGCGCCAGGCTGATTGCACGCCATAGATACTCCGGCGAGGAGCTGCCCTGCTCCAGTTCGTGGTAGCGATCGATCACCCGACGCAGGCTCTCGTTGCTGGTCGGGATCGGTGGGAAAGTTGCGACCATGTCGTCGTAGCGGCGTTGCGACAGCCCGGCTTCGGATCTGATGATCTCGACTTCCTGGTTGGTCTGGTAGGTAAAGTGAAGCTGCTTGCCAGCCCACAGCAGGCACGCGCACAGCGCGACAGCGCCAGCCCCCTGCAGTGTCGAGCGAGCGAGCCAGAGATGGTAGTCATGGCGTTGTCGGTCGCTGGCAAACTGCGTGCGTGGCGGGGAAGTGGCCAGGAGGTGCAGAAACAGGGCCTCGCAACGCGTGTCCGGCGGCAGCGCCTTGAGGCCGCAGCGGTGGGCGCAGTCCTCGATGTCGAAGATGACAAACGACAAGGATTCGCTGTCGACACAGCTGTCCTCGACCGTTTGTCTCGCGTGGTGCAAGAAGGTATGCCTTGATCGGCTGCTGGCGACCAATGACACGCTGACTGACGAGATACTGTTGCAGTTTGCGCGCTTCCGTGGCGAAGATCTGAGCGATGCCGCCAATGCCTTGGTTCTGCAGGGGCACCAGCCGGCTGAAATGCAGTTCGCCCTTCTCCAGGTAACTCTGACGGATGCTCTGGTCCTGAACGGTCAGCAGCAGGCAGCGTTCGTCAGAGACGCCGAGTTTTCTGAGCAGCAATGGGCCGAGCAGGGGCAGAGAATAAATGCCGGCGAGGGCCACGCCAGCGCGGGCAAGTGCATCCAGCCAGGGAGCAAAGAGCTCGTTGTTGGTGAGGGCTGCGAGCATGATGCGCTCGTCCTTGCGCCGTGACTTCTCGTGCCCGAGGGAGATCGATGTCGTCAGTGTGGCGTTGAAGAAGATCTGCCCCAGCTTGCGCGCGATGATCGCGCTGCGATCCGCGCCGCGCAGGAAGGGAATCATTTCGATATGGAAACCTTCCTCGGAGACGTTGGCAAGGATTGAAAAGATGTACTTCGAGTGGTGCGCAAGATATTTGGCGAAGCACTGCCTCCCCGCTTCCGTGGCATCAAAGGAGCCCTCGTCGCTCAGCCCGCCGGCTTGCCAGTTGAAGGCCGTGACCTGATGTGAACTGAAGTAGATAAGGCGGCGGGCGTACATGGCGTCAGGCCTTGATCTTGCTGATCACGTCGTAGACCGGTCCGAGCACGGATAGCATGATCCAACCAAGCAGGCCGCCCATGACAACGGTGAGCAGCGGTTCAATCAACTGCTGCATCTTCTCGACCGACTCCCTGACGTCACGGGTATAGAAATAACTGACATTCAGGAGCGCTTCATCAAGCGCGCCGGTATTCTCACCGACGCGCAGCATGCGGATCACCAGCGGTGGAAAAAAGCCCGTGCTGTGAAAGGCTGCCGTGACGTTCTGTCCTTCTCTGATCCGCTCTTCGACACGTTCCAGCCCCTGACGGATGACCAGGTTGCCGACAATGTCCTGCGTCGTCCGGATGGACTCGAGAATGGGAATGCCAGAGGCGTAGAGCAGGGCGAAAGTGTTGGCAAAACGGGAGAGAACGATCTTGTGCAGGATGGTGCCAACGACCGGTAGCCTCAGCTTGATGCCATCAAGGCGAAAGCGGACGAGGGGATTACTCTTCAGCATGAGCCGCAGCCCGAATGTGGCAATGACGGGCAGCAAGAGCAGGAGGTACCAGTAGGCGACCATCAGGTCGGAAACGAAGAACAGGATCTGCGTCTGCAGCGGCAGGCTCTGCCCCATATTCTTAACGAAGAGCTTGAGCTGCGGCACCATGTAGACCATCAGGAAAAAGGTGGCGGCCAGAACGATCGACCCGACGAACGCCGGGTAGGCGATCATTTTCTTGGTTTGCGACGCGAGTTCATCCTCCCATTTCAGTGATTCGGTCAGACTGTGCAGGACTTCCGGCAAGCGGCCGGTCGCTTCGCCCGCCCGAATGAGACTGACAAAGACCTTGCTGAAGACACGGCCATGACTCTGCATCGCCTGCGACAGAGTCTGGCCACCCTCGATCGACTCGATCAGGCTGGCCACGACCTCGCGAAAGCGCGGGTGTTCGAGGCTATCGCGCAGGTCGGTCAAGCCTTCGAGAATGGGCACACCGGCGCGAACCAGTTGCTGCAGATGAAAACAGAAGTGAATGATTTCCCGGCGGGGCACGCCGCCCCTGCTCAGCAGGCTGCGATTGCTGGCCGGCTCACCGCTGACCAGGTCGAGTTCCATGCGCCGCAGCCGCATCTCGAGGTCAACCAGGTTAATGGCGTCGATCCTGCCGAAAATCATCCGTCCCTCGGGACTGACCGCCTTGTAGGTGTAGAGCGGCACCGGTGTTACATCCGGTCGGTCAGGTCGACGACGCGGCCGACTTCCTCGAGCGAGGTCGAGCCGTCGAGAACGCGGCGCAGACCGTCATCGGCCAGGGTGGTAAAGCCCTGACGGTCGGCCAGCTGTCGCATTTCCCGGGCCGTGCTGCGACGAGCGATCAACTCGTCCATGTCGCCATTGATGCGCAACAATTCCATGATCGCCAGGCGGCCACGATAACCCTGAAACCCGCAGTGCTCACAGCCGGCGGGGCGGTAGATCACCGGCCGCGGTCCATCAGCCAGGTTGCCGAGCAGGCGCGTCTCGTGTGCTTCGGCCTGGTAGGGAACCTTGCAGTGCACGCACAGGCGTCGAACCAGTCTTTGGGCAATGATGCCGATGATGTTACCGGCCATGATGTCCGGCAGAATGCCGATGTCCAGCAGGCGGGGAATGGCGCCAATGGCCGAGTTGGTATGCAGGGTCGAATACACCTGATGACCGGTCATCGCCGCGCGCAGCGCCATTTCGGCTGTTTCGGCGTCGCGCACTTCGCCGACCAGGATGATGTCCGGGTCCTGCCGCATCATCGAGCGGATGCCGTTGGCGAAATCGAGTTTGACGGAGTCGGCAGCGGAAGTCTGGCGGACCAGGGTCATCGGGTACTCGACCGGGTCTTCGAGCGTCATGATATTGACACCCTCCGAGTTGATGTGGTTGAGCACCGAGTAGAGCGTGGTCGTCTTGCCGCTGCCGGTTGGCCCGGTGACGAAAACAATACCCTCCGGACGGGCGATCATCAGTTTGAGCTGATCAAGCTGCTGCGCGGCAAGACCCAGTCCTTCGAGCGGGACGATTCCTTTTTGCCGGTCAAGGATGCGCAGAACGATGTTCTCGCCATGAATCGTCGGCTGCACCGAAACCCGGAAATCGACCTGCCGCCCGCGCATGCTGAGCGAGATGCGGCCGTCCTGGGGCGCGCGGGTCTCGGCGATGTTCATGCCGGAAAGCACCTTGATGCGCACCGCCATGGCTGGCCAGTAAGTCTTGTGCAGTGAGCGAATCTGCCGCAGCATGCCGTCAATGCGGTAGCGGATGCGCAGGAAGCTTGCTTCCGGTTCAAAATGGATGTCGGAAGAATCCCGCTTGACGGCGTCGGTCAGGATCGAGTCGATCAGGCGGACGACAGGCTGGCTGTACTCGTCAGAGGACAATTGCAGGCCGCGGAAGTCGATCTCGCCGGTTTCGATTTCGTGCAGGATGCCGTCGATCGATAGTTCATGGCCGTAGCACTGGTCGATGGCCCGATCGATTTCGGTCTCTCCGGCGAGGAGCGTGTCGATCTCGATGTCTTCACCAGCGAGGGCCCGGATTCGGTCGAGGGCAACGATGTCGTTGATGTCTGCGATGGCCACCGTCAGGATCTGGTTGGCGGCATCGTAGTCAAGTGGCAGCAGGTGGTGGCGCTTGGCGAGATCACGCGGGACGACTTTCAGCGCCGACGGGTCGATAATCGCATTCGACAAATCAATGCTCTGTTTGTCCAGACTTTCCGAGAGGGCGTCGCGCAGCGTTGCCTCGGAAACGAAGCCCAGCGTAACCAGGAGTTTCCCAATTGGCTGATTCGACTTCATCTGCTCCAGAAGGGCGATGCGCAGCTGATCCTCGCTGAGGATGCCCTTGGTGATCAGGATCTGACCCAGCGGTCGCAGATAGGGATGCAGGGCAGGTGCGTTCATCATTGGTTTGGCAGCCAACTCAGGTCGCCGGATCGTAGCACGCTGACTGCATCACGGCTGCAGTTCAAGAATGCGCTTTCCAGCAGCATCCGTGTTGAAGGCGCTGCGCCGAGTCTCGGCAGCGCTCAACGCCATCCGGTAATACTGTGCCGCCAGCTTGCTCTGGCGGAGATGATCGAGGCTGACGGCGACGTTGAACAGGTAATCGCCGTTGTCCGGTTCCAGGGCATAGGCCTGAAAATAGGCCTGCTGCGCTTCAGTCCAGCGACCCTGCCGGGCATACAGATTGCCCAACGCGAAATGCAGCGCAGAAGCGTCCGGCTGCCCGGCGAGCAAGGTCTTCAAACGGCTTTCAGACTGCCCCGTCTCGCTGTGGCCACGCAGGCTGATCAACGCCGCCTGGGCAGTGACGTCGCCGGGGTCGGCTTCGAGCACCCGCAGGTACAGTTCCTGCGCCCGCTCGGCCTGGCCCTGGCGAGTCGCGATCGCGGCCAGGCCGAGGAGCGCGTCGGTATTCCAGGGATCGCTGCGCAGAACCTGATCGTAGCCGCGGCGGGCGTCGTCCAGCCGGTTGGCCTGCCAGGCTTCGTAGGCTTGGTTGAGCGTCTGGTCCTGTTTTGCCCGGCTGTTGCTCGCACGGAACAAGGCGGCTTCCTGGCGTGGCAGGGTGCTGGCAGCTTGTCCCCGCGCAGGCGACGACACGGGGGCAGCTGCCCTGGGCGAGGGCGGCGGTTCCGGCGAGGATGTCGGAAGGGGCTGCGGCGCTGGCGTCGGCGGCACACGCGTGGCCGCCACGTTGGCCGCTAATGCCGGGGCAGGCGACGGGTTTGTTGGCCGCATCGGCGGGGTCGCCACGACCAGCGAGGCGTTCGAGAGCGACTGCAACTGCCACCAGAAGTAGCTGCCAATGGCCAGCGTCGCCAGGCCTCCCAGTCCAAGGAAAAGCCACAGCGAGGTGCGGGACCGGGGTGGCTGCTTGACGGCAAACACGTTCCTCGCCGCTGTTCGTTCGGCGGTTTCACGAGTCCCATGGTTTGTCGGCGTTGTGCCCGGTCTTGCGGTGCTCCTGCCTGGCGGCGCCGTCCCGGCTGCCGATGCCAGATCCGCGTCGACAGAATCGAGATGCCTGGAGAGCGGCGGTAGCGACCGGACGTGTGGTCGCGAAGGCGGTTCCAGCGGGGCGAGGGTCAGGTCGTCCGGCGACGCGACGGGAGCTGGCTCGTTGCTCGGGTTGGCCAGCCGCTTGGCCTCCTCCGCTCGCCGCAGGGCATCCATCAGCAGGCTCACTGCAGCGGCTCCGGACGCTGTTGGGGAAGTGAGAAAGGCCGGAAAACCTGATCGCTCGAGAAGAAATCCTTGTTCGGCAGAGACTCCCTGAAGCTACTGAAGTCACCCTCGATCGACGCGTCCTTGATCACCGTCGGACGTAGCAGAACGACCAGTTCGGTCTTGGTTGAGGAGTTGTTACGCGTGTTGAACACTTCGCCAAGAAAGGGAACGTCACCCAGACCCGGCAGGCGACCCACCCGGTTGTCCAGCCGATCCTCCATCAGACCTCCAAGGACGGCGATGTCGCCGCTTTCGACGCGCAGCATCGACTCAATCTCGCGCATGCGGATCTGCGGCACCAGGTTCTTAATGTTATTCGCTGCCAAAGCCGGATTGGGGTCCTGCTTGAGTTCCGCGATACTCGAAATCGAGGGTCGAACGTTCAAAGTGACCGTACCGCTGTCGCTGATCTGCGCTGTCAGGCTCATGAAAAAACCGATCGAAACTGACTGCGGCGTGGTCGTGGTCGTGACGGTCGCGTTGGTGTTGGGGCCACCCGGAACTGAATCCTGCTTGACGTTGAAATAAACAAAATCCTCCGATACCTTGAGGGTCGCTGCCTGGTTATTGAGGACCGCCAACTTTGGACTGGAGAGCACCTTGACGGTACCAAAGGCACGTAGCAGTTCGACGGTGGCGAGCAGGTTGAGCGGGTTGATGTCGCGATACTTGATGACATACGGGGTTACGGCGCTGCCGACGTTGGTTGTCACGCCGGGTCTGCTGACGCTGTACTCGGTGCCGCTGGTCAACCTGCTCCACTCGATTCCCTGCTGGTAACCATCGGACAGCGTGACTTCGATGATCGTCGCTTCAATCAGTACCTGCCGCCGGGCGCTGCTCATCACGCGATCGAGGAACTCCTGGACTTTTTCGTGTTGTCTGGCGGTGGCTCTGACCGTGATTACCCCGGCTTCGGGGTTGGCGATGACCGATGCTGCTTCACGAAAGGTCATCCGCTTGACGACCGTTGCACCGGTGTTCTGGAGCGTTGCAGGATTGGGGCTGCCCGCCAGCGTTTGCACTACCTGGCTGCCGCGAGCGGCGGTGGGTGTTGGCGCTGGGGCACCTGTGCCGGTCGTGGTCTGTGAGGCGCTTTGTTCGGTCACTGTCTCCGTTGATCCTTCCGGGAAAACCTTGTCCGTTTCGTGCAGCAGGTCCTTCAGGTTCTTTTCCAGAGATTCCCAGAAACGGTTCTTTGACTTGTTGTCGATCTGAATGCGTGACGTATTTCCGGTACCCGCGGCTCCCCCACTGCCCGTCGCCAGCGCACTGGTCGAGATCTGGGTATTGGTCGAAACGGTGCCAAGGACGTCACGCGATACATTGACGTAGTCGACCTTGTAATTCTTCAGATAGGGAGAGTCGGGCATCACGACGAGGTTCGGGCCGTCCATCTCGAAGCGCATGTCCACCTGTTTGGCGATACGGGTAAGCAGTTGCGGCAGCGTCTGGTCAATGGCATTGAGCGTTACGGTGCCCGTGATCCCGGGGTGGATGTCCACGTTGAGTTTGGCGTCGCGCGCCAGCGCGAACAGCAGATCATGGACTTTGACATTATTGACGACGACGCTGTAGGTCTCGGTTCTGGCGGTCGTTCTCGGCCTGGGTAGCGAGACGCTTTGCTGAACGGGCTGGGGAATCGCTCCCTGCGGGCGGGCAAGATTGTCTGCCTGCAGGTGTCCGGCTGACGGCCCGGTGCTCAGGGTGGTCGGTGTGCACCCGGCAAGCAGCAGCACAAGAAGGACGCTGTCAAGGGTTCTCGGAGACACGCTCAAGCTCGATCCGGTCAAAGACAAATGTCATCATAGCACGCCAGGGCTGCGATACAAGTGCATGATTTGAATTGTGTTAGGAGTCTCTTTCAGTCGCCCGCGGCGAGCGCAACCTGGCGACTGCTCGCACGTAAGGCCTGTTCGACGGGCTGATCTCGCCAAGCGTCGCCAGCGCAGCGTTCGCTTGGTCGCGGGAAGGGTAGTCACCGTAGATGACGCCCAATCGCATCCTGCCGCCAATACTGGAACGATAGACCCGGACCTGCCGCAAGTCGAGGGTTCCAGCGCTATTGGCAATAAAGTCCGCCACCTTCCCGTGGCTGGCGGCATCCGTCACGAGCAACTGTATGAAATGGTGGCTGTCCGGGGTCTGTTTCAACCACTGTTCGGTGGCGGCAATTCGCGCGTCAAGGCTGACGTATACTTCGGCACTGACCATTGCCGTTTCTGGCGCAGTCACCTTGGGAGGTACCGTAGAAGGCCCGGACAGTGTAGCCGGCGATGACGACGCTGATGGCTCATGGACGGGTGGTGTTGGCGGCTGCGGCGCCGTCACCACCGGCGCCGCGGGGTTCTGCGCGGCGTCGATCGGCGACTCCGGCCTGACCTGGCGGGCCGCGCTGTAGCTTCCGGCAAGGTAGGCCAGGCCGGCTATTGTACCGAGGGCTGCGGCCGCGCCTGCGCCTATCCACCACCTGATTCCGGCGGGAGCATCGATTCGCCTGAACTGCGCATCACGTATCGCCGCCCGAACCTGCTTGCCGTTGACCTGGTGCACCCCGTCGGAGAACGCGGCAAGCAGCGCCTTGTCCGCAAGGATATTGATTCGCCGGGTAAGCCCTTCGGAGGCCTTGCTGATCAGCTCGATCGCCTGCCTGCTGAACAGGTCGGGCCCGCGGTAGGCGGCCGCGCGCAGCCGGAACATCAGGTACACCGCGACGTCCCGGCGGTGCAGCGGTTCCAGCCTGAAATTGTGCGTGATGCGGTCGTTGAGCTGGCGCATGGCGTTTTCACTCAGACGCTGGTCGAGTTCAGGCTGGCCGAAAAGCACGATCTGCAGCAGCTTGTGCTGGCTCGATTCAAGGTTCGAAAGCAGGCGGATCTCTTCCAGAGCTTCCGCGGGCATGGCGTGCGCCTCGTCGATCAGGGCGACGACCTGGCGGCCGGCAGCATAGATTTCGAGCAGACGCGCCTGCAAGGCGCGCAGCAGAAGGTGCCCGTGCCCTTCCGGCAGAGGAAGCCGCAGTTCGGCGGCGATGGCCAGGAGGATCTCGTCGCGCGATAGCATGGGGTTGGCCAGATAAACCGTTTCAACGTTGTCCGGGAGCCTTTCGAGCAGCATGCGGCAGAGCATGGTCTTGCCGCTTCCGACCTCGCCGCTGACCTTGACGATGCCCTCATCGTGGGTGATGGCGTAGATCAGTGCTTCGAGCGTGGCACCGCGGTTGGCGCCGGCAAAGAAGAACTCGGTGTGCGGCGTGATGCGGAACGGCGCTTGCTGCAGTCCGAAATGATCGAGATAAATCATGGCTCGCGTGCCGTGGCTTCCATACGGTTGTAGAGCGTCGTCCGGTGGATGCCGAGCAGGCGTGCTGCCTGACTGACGTTGCCATGCGCCAGTTTCAGTGCCGCCTCGATGTAGCCACGTTCGGTGGCATCGAGCAGCCGATCAAGGCTGAAGGGTTCTCGTCGCCGCAGGCGATGGGTGGCTGCAGCGATGATCGCGTCGCCGGTTGCCTCGTCGTCGGCGGTGGCTGGATTGGCCGAGCCGCTCGGCAGATCGTCGGGCAGATCGAGTTCTGCCTCAAGCGCTGCGCCATCGATCAGCTGGCCCGGGTGCCTGGTGGTCAGGCGGATGACGATGTTGCGCAACTCACGGACATTGCCGGGGAAAGCGTAGCCGCAAACAAGGGCTTCCGCTGCCGTAGACAGCCTGAACGGCTGTTGTTGCGTCTGGGCCGCATAGTGTCGCCGGAAGTGGTCGAGCAGGAGCAGCCTGTCGTCCTCCATCTCGCGCAAGGGCGGAGCCGCAATGGAACAGACCGACAGGCGGTGATAGAGGTCGGCGCGGAAGTTGCCGGCCCTGACCTCCTTGCGCAGGTCGCGGTTGGTGGCGGCGATGATGCGTGCCTGGCTGACCCGCTTCTGGGTTTCGCCCACCCGCTGGTACTCGCCGTTCTCCAACACTCGCAGCAGCTTCGCCTGCAGGTCCAGGGCCAGTTCGCCGATCTCGTCGAGAAAAAGCGTGCCGTCGGCGGCATCTTCGAAGTAACCGGCTTTGGTCGTGATGGCGCCGGTAAACGCGCCCCTGGCATAGCCAAACAAGATGGCTTCAACCAGATTGGGCGATATCGCTGCACAATTGAGCGCCAGAAATGGCCGTAGTCGGCGTCTGGTTTCGTAATGCAGGCAACCGGAGGCAATGATCTCCTTGCCGCTACCCGACTCGCCCTCGATCAGGACCGGGAAAGGCAGATCGGCATATTGCCGGAGTTGCACCCGGAGCTTCTGCATTGCCGGGCTGTTGCCGAGCAGAGGCGAAGCGCCTTCCCGGTGCCTTTCGTCGAGCGCACGAAAGGCCAGTGTGCGCTTGAGGATCTGCTGGAGGTCGCCGGGATCGCAGGGCTTGGCGACAAAGTCGGCTGCGCCGAGCGTGCGAGCATGGCGCGCATTACCGTCATCGCTTTGGCCCGAGAGGACAACGATGCGGATCTCTGGTGCCACTTTCAGCAGGTCGGAAATCAGCGCAAAACCCTCATCCGGACGGTGCGGCACAGGTGGCAGGCCGAGGTCAACCAGCGCCAGTTCCGGCGTTCTGCGCAATTGCCGGAGCAGTTGCAGGCAGTGCGGGCGAGAATGGCTGGTGACCACTTCAAACAGCGGTGTCATCGAAAAACTCAGGCTGTCACAGATCAGACCGTCGTCATCAACGATGAGCAGCAGTGGCTTTTCGGGCAGCGAGGATCCGGGCAGGTTGAGCATGAAAAGCTTGTCGTCTCGAGGGGGAGGGTCTTCCCGGCATTATTCCACAATTATATTAACGCCAAGTAATTCACAACGACCGGGAAGGCGGTCAGGTATAATTCGCGCTCGTTTTTGTCCATGGATACTGCCGTGCCTGCGGGTAATCTTGTCGAAATCAAGGATCTTGATTTTGCCTACGAGGATCGACCGATCCTCGACGGCATCAGCCTGGAGATCCCGCGCGGGAAAGTCGTGGCCATCATGGGCGGTTCCGGTTGCGGCAAGACCACGCTGTTGCGGCTGATCGGTGGGCAGCTCAGGCCGAGCCGCGGCGACGTGCTGGTCGATGGCCAGTCGGTGCCGCTGTTGGCGGATGACGAGTTGTACGCGCTGCGCCGGCGCATGGGCATGCTGTTCCAGTTTGGCGCCCTGTTTACTGACATTTCGGTGTTTGACAACGTCGCCTATCAGATGCGCGAGCACACTGATCTGACGGAAGAACTGATTCGCGACATGGTGCTCATGAAACTCAATGCCGTTGGCCTGCGCGGTGCGCATCAACTGATGCCGGCTGAGCTTTCCGGCGGCATGGCACGACGGGTGGCTCTGGCGCGGGCAATCGCGCTTGACCCAATGTTGATCATGTATGATGAACCTTTTGCCGGTCTCGATCCGATTTCGCTGGGCGTCATTGGTCAGCTGATTCGCAAGCTCAATGATGCGCTGGGCGCGACGACGATCATGGTCACTCACGATATTCAGGAGTCCCTGCTGATCGTCGATTTCATTTATTTCATGTCTGACGGGAAAATCGTCGCGCTTGGAACGCCGGATGAAATCCGCGCTTCGAAGCATCCCTTCGTCCATCAGTTCGTCTGTGCCGAAGCTGACGGCCCGGTCCCTTTCCACTATCCGGCTATTCCTCTCGCGCAGGAACTGCTGGGGAAAGGCGCGCATGGGTGACGATAGGCAGGATTCGGGGGCGATCGTGTCGGCGGTGGCCAGTCTGGGCCACCGGGTTAACGAAGCGTTGCTGCGACTGGGTTTCGCCACCCGTTTTTTCCTGATGCTGCTGATCTGGTCGGGGCAGTCCTTCCGGCGCTTTAGCCTGACGATTCGGGAGGTTTATTTTTCGGGTTTCCAGTCCCTGCTGATCATCATGGTTTCCGGGCTGTTCATCGGCATGGTGCTGGGCATGCAGGGCTACGAAACACTGCAGCGCTATGGATCTGCGGATGCGCTGGGCGTTCTGGTCGCGCTGTCGCTGGTGCGGGAGCTTGGCCCGGTCGTCGCTGCGCTGCTCTTCGCCTCGCGTGCGGGGTCGTCGATCACGGCTGAAATTGGCCTGATGAAGGCTACTGAACAACTGACTGCGATGGACATGATGGCGGTGAATCCGATTGCCCGTGTCGTGGCGCCCCGTTTCTGGGGGGGCGTGATTTCGATGCCTTTGCTGGCGGCACTGTTTTCTGCCACTGGCGTGTTTGGCGGCTACCTGATCGGTGTCGTCTTCATCGGCGTCGATGAAGGTGCGTTCTGGTCGCAGATGCAGGCTTCGGTCGACTTTCGATACGACATCTGGAGCGGTATCGTCAAGAGTTTTGTCTTTGGCATTGCCGTCTCCCTGATTGCCGTCTTCGAGGGTTACGATGCGGTACCTACTGCGGAAGGCGTTTCAAGCTCGATCAAGGGCACCGTCGTCAAGTCGGCTTTGGCGATCCTGGCGCTTGACTTTGTGTTGACCTCGTTCATGTTCCGGGAGGCTTGATGAGTCGGAAGTTGCTCGACCTCTGGGTCGGTGTGTTTGTTGCCCTGGGTTTTGCTTCGCTGTTGTTCCTGGCGCTGAAGGTCGGAAATCTGGCGACCGCAAATTTTTCGGAGACTTACCCACTAACCGCCAACTTTGTTAACATCGGTGGCCTGAAAGTGCGTGCCCCGGTAAAGAGCGCTGGTGTGGTGGTCGGTCGGGTGGGCGATATCCGTTTCGACCCGGAGACCTATGAGGCGGTGGTGACGTTCAACATCGACGGCCGTTATCGTTTCCCGAAGGATACTTTCGCCCTGATCCTTACCTCGGGTTTGCTTGGCGAACAGTACGTCGGGCTCGATCCCGGCGGTGACGAGGCGATGCTGAAGGCTGGCGAGGTGATCGCCAAGACGCAGTCTGCGGTGGTACTGGAGAAGCTAATCAGTCAGTTCATGTTCAACAAGGCCTCTGAAGGATCAAGCGAAAAATAAAGGGGAGGACCACCGGTGAAAGCATACTTTTCAACTCGTGTCTCGTGCCTGGCCTGCGTCACAGCGATGGTTGCTGCCAGCGGTTGTGCAACGACGGCGAACAATCCAAAAGACCCCTTCGAGGGTTTCAACCGTGCGATGTTCGCCGTCAATGAAGGCCTCGACGTCGTCGTCAAGCCGGTGGCGCGGGGCTACGATGCCGCCGCTCCGCTACCAGTGAAGGTGGTCATCGGCAACTTTTTCGGCAATATCTGGGATCTCTGGACAGCGGTGAACAACCTTCTGCAGGGCAAGGGCCAGCAGGCTGTCTCCGATGTCGGTCGGGTGTTGATCAACAGCACGGTGGGCATTGGCGGTGCGTTCGACGTCGCCGGCGAAATGGGTTTGACCAAGCATTCCGAGGACTTTGGCCAAACCCTCGGCAAGTGGGGGGTCGCTGATGGTCCCTTCTTCTACTGGCCGCTGATCGGGCCACGGACAACGCGCGATACCTTCGGCTGGATGGTCGACGTCTATTTCGACCCGGTGTGGCGCGTCGACGACATATCGCTGCGTAACACCCTGGTCGGCATACGCTATATTGATGTGCGCGCCAGCCTCCTGCCCTCCGATAAGGTAGTCGATGAGGCCGCCTTCGACAGGTACAACTACATCCGGGACGCCTACCTGCAGCATCGTCGCAGCGAGATTTTCGACGGGGCCGTGCCACATGAGCTCCTTGACGATGAGTCCTCGAAGTAGATGCGCTTACGCGCTTCGCGGCGCCGGTCAGGGAATGCTTGCCACCAGGAAATGTTCATGAAGTCTCTATTTTCTCTGTTGTTTGGTCTGTTGATCGCGTCGACTCCCGCAGTTGCGCAGGAGCTTGCGCCAGATGCCATGGTCCGGCAGGTCACCGAGGATGTTCTGGCCGTCGTTCGCCAGGATAAAGATATTCAGAACGGCAATACCAGGAAGGCGATCGCCCTGGTCGAAACCAAGGTGCTGCCGTATTTCAATTTCCAGCGCATGACGGCGTTGGCCGTGGGGCGCGACTGGAACAAGGCGACGCCGGAACAGAAGAAGCGCTTGTCGGAGGAGTTCAAAACGCTGCTGGTGCGGACTTATTCCAATGCGCTGACTTCTTACCGGAACCAGACGGTGGTTTACAAACCGAGCCGGACGGATCAGGGCGAGACCTCAGTGGTGGTCAAGACCGAGGTGGTCCAGCCGGGCAGCAAGCCGGTTAACCTCGATTACACCCTCGAGAAGCAGGGTGACAGCTGGAAGGTTTACGACGTTATCGTTGGCGGTGTCAGCCTGGTCACCAATTACCGGGACACCTTCAGGCAGGAAGTGAGCAACAAGGGGATTGATGGCCTGATCGCGATGCTGGCCGATCGTAACAGACAGCTCGAAGCCGGCAAGAAATGATTGAACAAGGGGACGCCAGCCTGCGCGTGACGGTGCCGATGGTCATTGCCAACGCCCGCACCCTGCTTGAGGTCGGGCGGAGTTTTCTGCCTGCGGGTGCTCAGCACGAGCTTACATTGCTGGATCTTTCGGCCGTCCGTGAGATCGACTCTTCGGCCTTGAGTGTCATTCTGGCCTGGCTGCGTACGGCGGGTGAGCGCGGCGTGGTCTTGCGCATCGTTAGCCCGCCGGCAAGCTTGATCAGCCTGGCGACGCTTTACGGCCTCTGCGAACTACTCCCGATCGCCTGACCGGGCCTGCACAGCCTCGCACGCCATTGCACATGCCATGAGTGTCGCCGTTGCGATCGATCGCGTCGAAAAGCGCTTTGGCTCCGTGTTGGCGCTTGCCGGCGTTTCACTGCAGATCGCCGAGGGCGAGTTCTTTGGTTTGCTTGGACCCAATGGCGCCGGCAAGACCACCCTGATCTCCTGCCTGGCAGGTCTCGCCCGCCCGGATGCTGGCAAACTGGTTGTGATGGGTCACGATGTGGTCAGCGACTACCGTGCTGCGCGTCGCCTGCTTGGCGTGGTGCCGCAGGAACTGGTCTTTGACCCATTCTTCTCGGTGCGTGAGACCCTGCGCATACAGTCAGGCTACTTCGGAATTCGCAACAACGGAGACTGGATCGACGAGATTCTTGCCAACCTCGATCTGACGGCCAAGGCCGACACCAACATGCGTCGCCTGTCCGGCGGCATGAAGCGCCGGGTGCTTGTGGCTCAGGCCCTGGTGCACAAGCCGCCGGTGATTGTCCTCGACGAGCCGACTGCCGGGGTCGACGTCGAATTGCGACAGGGCCTGTGGCAGTTTGTCCAGCGTCTCAATCGTGACGGGCACACGGTAATCCTGACCACGCACTATCTTGAGGAGGCCGAAGCCTTGTGTGGGCGCATTGCGATGCTCAAGCAGGGGCGTGTGGTGGCCCTCGATTCGACCAGCAACCTGTTGGCGCGTTTCGCCGGCCAGACGCTGAGTCTGCGCTTGGCGTCACCAAGCACTTTGCCGCAGGCGCTGCGCGCCCGCGCAACGGAAAGCGACGGGAGGTGGGCCTTGCCGCTCGCTGACCTCGGAGAGATCGAGCCCTTGCTGAGCACGCTGCGCGAGGCGGGCTGCAGCATCGATGATTTGCGACTGACGCAGACCGATCTTGAGGACGTTTTTCTCGGCGTCATGCAGAGTGCCGGCAGCCCGAAAAAGGCCGCGGCGTGATGCTTGGTTTCCGAACGCTGCTCTACAAGGAGGTGTTGCGTTTCTGGAAGGTGAGCTTTCAGACAGTCGCGGCGCCGGTTCTGACGGCAATGCTCTACCTGATGATCTTTTCGCATGTCCTTGAGGCGCACGTGCAGGTGCACGGTGTTCCCTACCCTGCTTTTCTGATTCCCGGGCTGGTGATGATGTCGGCATTGCAGAATGCCTTTGCCAACAGCTCTTCAAGTCTGATCCAGTCGAAGGTGACGGGTAGCGTGGTTTTTGTGCTCCTGCCGCCGATCTCTTACGTCGAGTTCTTTCTCGCCTACGTCATGGCAGCAATGCTGCGGGGCCTGATGGTCGGGACAGGGGTGGTGCTGGGTACCGTCTGGTTTGCCATGCCGGATCTGCAGGCCCCGCTATGGGTTCTGACCTTCCTCGTTCTCGGTGGCTTCATTATGGGAGCGCTCGGGATGGTGGCGGGCATCTGGGCCGACAAGTTCGACCAACTGGCGGGCTTTCAAAACTTTCTGATCATGCCATTGACCATGCTCTCCGGCGTTTTTTACTCGATTCATTCGCTACCGGAATTCTGGCAGCAGGTATCGCGTTTCAATCCAGTGTTCTATATGATCGACGGCTTTCGCTTTGGCTTCTTCGGCGTTTCCGACGTGGCGCCGGAAACCAGCCTGGCAGTCGTCACTACGAGCTTCGTGCTGGTATCGGCGGCAACACTGGCGCTTCTCCGGAGTGGTTACAAACTGAGGTCCTGAATCATGATGCAGCCTGAAGAAGTCGAGAGGATCATTGCCGCAGGATTGCCCTGCGAGCGCCTGCAGGTGGCGGGCGACGGCCACCACTTCGAGGCGCTGATTGTCAGTGCCGAATTTGCCGGCAAGAATCGCGTGCAGCGGCAGCAACGGGTTAACGAAGTCCTGCGCCAGCATTTCAATAGTGGCGAGTTGCACGCGCTGTCGATGAAAACCCAAACCCCTGAAGAGTGGAGGGCGGCGCGTGGATAAGCTGTTGATCCAGGGCGGCACACCGCTCTGTGGCGAAATTGCCATTTCCGGTGCCAAGAACGCAGCCCTGCCCATCCTTTGTGCCAGCTTGCTATCGTCCGACTCCCTGCATCTGAGCAACGTTCCGCGGCTCAAGGATGTGTCGACGATGCTGCGCCTGATCGAGCAAATGGGGGTTGAGGTTACTCACGAGGGTGCGGACAGCATGGCGTTGAACAGCCGGGGCCTCAACAACCCGCTTGCCCCATACGACCTGGTCAAGACGATGCGCGCCTCGATCCTCGTCCTGGGCCCTCTGCTTGCGCGTCATGGTGAAGCGAGAGTATCGCTCCCCGGTGGCTGCGCAATCGGCGCACGACCGGTCGAGCAGCATCTCAGAGGGCTGCAGGCGATGGGTGCAGAGATTCAGGTCGAGCAGGGTTACATTCATGCCAGAGTGGGGACTAGAGGCCTCAAGGGGGCCTGCATAGTGACCGACATGGTTACCGTGACCGGCACCGAGAATCTGATGATGGCGGCGGTGCTCGCCGATGGCGAGACGGTCATCGAGAATGCTGCACGCGAGCCGGAGGTGGTGGACCTGGCCAACTGTCTTGTTTCGATGGGCGCGCAAGTTTCCGGGGCAGGGACCGACAAGATTCGCATCCGCGGTGTACAGCGCCTGCACGGTGCGTCCCATGCGGTCATGGCCGACCGTATCGAGACCGGGACCTACCTGTGTGCTGCGGCAGCAACCGCCGGCGAAATTCGTCTGACCAGGACGTCGGCGGCTTATCTCGACGCGGTGGTCGACAAGCTGCTCGACGCCGGCTGCGACATCGTCGCCGAGCGCGAGGCGATCAGGCTCAAGGCGCCACCAAGGCTCAAGGCCGTCAGCGTGCGTACCTCGCCCTATCCGGCTTTTCCGACTGACATGCAGGCGCAGTTCATGGCGGTCAATTGTGTTGCCGAGGGGTCAGCGGTGATTCGCGAAACCATCTTCGAAAACCGTTTCATGCACGCGGTTGAGCTGATTCGACTGGGGGCAGATATCAAGATCGATGCAAGCAACGCCATGGTTACCGGCGTTGATCGTCTGGATGGCGCAACGGTCATGGCCACAGATCTGCGCGCTTCAGCCAGTCTTGTCATCGCCGGTCTGGTAGCGCAGGGGGAAACGATGATAGAGCGCATTTACCATCTCGATCGGGGTTACGAACGGATCGAGGAGAAACTCGGGCAGCTCGGGGCGCAGGTCAGGCGGATCCGTTGACGGCCCCGTCACAGTTAGGCGGACGTGGCCGGGTTGGCTGGCGGAGAAGCATTCTGGATCAGTTGCAGATCGTTGTCCTGTGCAAAGTGAAGCACAAACCGATACGCCATCGGTTCCACGTCGTAGAGTCGACCATCCACGAAAACTGCTTTTTCACCCTTGTAGTTCCTGGGACCAACGTAGGGCGAATAGCGCATTCTCTTCTCTGCGCCGAAAGCCGACAGCACACCACAAAGTCTCTCGGCCCAGTCGCTCGGGCGGAACTTCTTGCCTGCGATGGTTAGGCCGACGATGATGAAAGAGGAGTGTGGCGAAGTGGTCATATCTCGGTGATGTCGTAGCGATGTGAGCCGCGAATTAATCTCTTGGGATGTCGTTGAAGGTCTTGTTGAACTGGCCGACGAGACCATTTTACCAGAAACGTGGGGGCTTTGCCGGGCCTTGCAGCGCCTTCTCGGCCATCTCAGGAGGAGAGCAGACCGATGGTGTTTCGCTCCTCTTGGGCGGCGTCAGTGTGCGCGCAGCCACTTGCTGCGGCAGCCGCCATTTTGCTTGCCGCCCGTCGGCTATCTTGACGCAAGGCGGAGTTTCTGCATTGTGATGGTCGGGGCAGACGAAGTACGCCGAGCTCACCGGGTGTCAGGGCATTTGGACCGCGCGAACTGCCTGGTAGGTTGAGTGGTGGGCGATAGTGGGTTCGAACCACTGACTTCCACCGTGTGAAGGTGGCACTCTACCGCTGAGTTAATCGCCCAACTTCGTGATGCATCGGTAAGCCGCGTCCATGGACGAAAGCAAGCACAACGCTACGCGTGGTACATCTGTGCGATTGAAGATTACGCGGGCAACCGCACCTGAAGCTGGTTCAACCGACACACAGTCGATGTTACCAAGCTGACAGAAGGCAGGATTACATCACAGGTCGGGCGTGCGGTCAATCCGAGGACATCGAGACCAGGTTATCACGGCCCCGGCGGATGATGTCTCCGGTGTCGAGGTCTGAGTGGGGTTGGCAGGACCGCGACCGGCTTGCACCGAGGAGCCTGTCTCGCCGGCTCAGGCCGGAATCAGGAAGTCCTGGCTGATGCCATCACCGAGTTCGTAGATGCGATCCATGAAATCAGTCAGGTACTCGTGCAGGCCGCCGGCCAGTACGTCGTCGATGCGCGCGAAATGCAGGCGGGCATGGAGGACACCAGCCTGGCGTTCGGTTTCTGCCGAAGCACCGTTGGCAATCAACTGTAGCATGCGCACGATGCCGTCAGCACAGGCATGCAGCGATCTCGGCAGGTCCATGCGCAGGATCAGCAATTCGGCCACGCGAGCCGGCGTGATCGCGTCGCGATAGACTTTGCGGTAGACCTGAAACGCCGACAGCGAGCGCAGAAGTGCGCCCCAGCGATAGAAATCGCTCGCCCCCTCGTCATCATTCTGGCGAAGGATGTGATATTGCATATCGAGAATGCGGGCCGTGTTGTCGCCACGCTCGAGCAATCCGCCGAGGCGGATGAAATGCAGGGCATCGTCCTTGAGCATGGTCCCGAAAGTGACGCCACGCGTCACTGCCGCTCGCAGCTTCACCCAGTCGAAAAACTCGCTGACGCCGCGGGCGAGAATGTGCTCGAAGTTCTGCTGACGCAGTTCGATCCACGTGCCGTTGACGGATTCCCACATCTCGGCAGTCAGAGTGCCGCGCACCGCGTGCGCATTCTCACGCGCGGCACGCAGACAACTGTAGATCGACGACGGGTTGGCCGCGTCGGAAACCATGAAGCGCAGGACATTCTCGACGTTAACTTCGCTATAGACCTGCGCAAAGGCGTCCTCCAAACTGTTCAGTGCGAGTATCGCGCGCCAGTTCTCGTTCTGCGAAGCAAGGGATTGCGGCACCAGCGACATCTGGTAGGACACGTCGAGCAGTCGTGCCAGGTTCTCTGCGCGCTCGGTGTAGCGCGCCATCCAGTACAGGTGATCAGCAGTGCGGCTCAACATTTCGGGTTCTCCGTGGCTCTCAATTTTCCAGCACCCAGGTGTCCTTGGTGCCCCCGCCCTGCGAGGAGTTGACGACCAGCGAGCCCTCGCGCAGCGCTACCCGTGTCAGGCCGCCCGGCACCATTCCGATTCCGCGTTTACCCGAGAGAACGAAGGGGCGCAGGTCAAGGTGCCGCGGCGCAATGCCCGATTCGACGAAAGTCGGACAGTTGGACAGCGCCAGCGTTGGCTGCGCAATGTACTTCTCAGGTGCCGCGATAATGCGGGCGCGAAAATCCTCGATCTCGGCCTTGGTCGACGCAGGCCCGACCAGCATTCCGTACCCTCCGGCCCCGTGAACTTCCTTGACCACCAGTTCAGACAGGTGTGCCAGTACGTACTTGAGGTCGTCCGGCTTGCGCAGCATCCAGGTCGGCACGTTGTTCAGCTTCGGCTCTTCGCCGAGGTAGAAGCGGATCATCTCCGGCACATAGGGATAGATCGACTTGTCGTCGGCGACACCGGTGCCAATGGCGTTGGCCAGCGTGACGTGGCCGGCACGGTAGGCGGACAGTAGTCCCGGGACACCCAGCATCGAGTCTTTGTTGAAAACCAGCGGGTCGAGAAAATCGTCATCAAGCCGGCGGTAGATCACATCGATCCGTTGTGGCCCCTGTGTCGTGCGCATATACACTGTTTCGTCCTTGACGAACAGATCTCGTCCTTCGACCAGTTCGACGCCCATTTGCTGTGCCAGGAAGGTATGTTCGAAGTAGGCGCTGTTGTAGGCCCCGGGGGTGAGCAGTACAACTGTCGGGTTGGTCACGCCTTTCGGCGCCACCGTGCGCAGGTTTTCAAGCAGCATGTCCGGATAATGCTGCACCGGGGCGATCATGTGGCGTGAGAACAGCTCTGGGAAGAGCCGCATCATCATCTTGCGGTCTTCGATCATGTAGGACACGCCAGATGGCACGCGCAGATTGTCCTCCAGGACGTAGGACTCACCTTCCCCGGCGCGAACGATGTCGACGCCAGCGATATGCGCGTAGATACCGGACGGCACGTCGACGCCCATCATCTCGTGGCGAAACTGCGTATTGTTCAGCACCTGCTCAGGCGGGATGCATCCGGTCCTGAGGATCGCCTGCTCATGATAGATATCGTGGAGGAAGGCGTTAAGCGCCTTCACCCGCTGCCACAGGCCGGTCTGCAGGGCCTGCCATTCCGCCGCGGGGATGATACGTGGGATGATATCGAAGGGGATCAGGCGTTCGGTACCAGCCTCCTCTCCGTAGACCGCGAAGGTGATACCGACACGGTGAAACGCCGTATCGGCTTCCGCTCGCTTCCGCTCAAGGCGCTCGGCCGGCATGGTTGCCAGCCAATCGGCAAAGGCACTGTAGTGTGGCCGCAGCGTCCCGGCCGAATCGTACATCTCGTTGTAGAAATCTGCGCTCATGATGCTCACCGCCTGTGTAGGTTTAGTTCGTAGAAGCATAAAACGTGCCATATACTCGATGCGTCGAAAAATCAGGGAATCGACCCTCGGCCGCATGACTTGGTGCCAGAAAGCGGTGCGCAGACTGCCTGTCGCGCACCCTGATGGTGCGTTCCTGGCGGAAGTTTGGCTGCTCCGCCTGGCTTCAGCAGGACAGGCACAGCACAAGCCCTGACGAAGGGCTCCCCGGTCATCAACCGCGCATGAGCCGAGGGTAGCATTGCCGCGCTGCATGCATGAATGGCGGTACGGCACCACCGCCACCGCCGTCGTCACCCGATTGGCAAAGAAAGCTGGACGGCGGGCGACCGGGTGTTATAATGCGCGCCGCACAACGCAGGGTCCCCGCGGCGTGCAGCGTGCATCGCGAACCTGGCCGTAACTCTCAAGCCCTCCTGCCTTCTGGTGTCGATTCAATCAGCGCCGTCCTGGCACAAAGCTTTTGTGCTGATTGGTGCTGACTTCTGTTGATCGAACAGCGTCTGTCTCTCAGCTTTTCGTTGGTTGGCGTTGCCTTTATTGCTTCAGCAGTGCGCTACGCCCGCGCGGCCGCGCACGACGCATCCACACGAAAGAGAACATGACTTTTGCAGAAATCGGCCTTCACCCGGCCATCCTCAAAGCACTGACAGACTCCGGTTACAGCGAACCAACGCCGGTTCAGACACAAGCCGTCCCCGCTGCCCTGGCCGGCCGTGATCTGTTGGTTTCCTCGCAGACCGGTTCCGGCAAGACCGCTGCTTTCATGCTGCCGGCACTGCATCGCTTTGCCTCGGAGCAACGCTTGCCTGCTGCCGCTCGTACTCCAGTCCAGGAGCGCCGCCCAGGACCGGGGCGCGGCCATGATCGCCATCGTTTTCAGCCGGCTCAGCCGCGCATGCTGGTACTGACACCTACCCGTGAACTTGCTCTGCAGGTGACTGCGGCAACCGAGAAGTACGGCCGCCAGCTCAATCACGTGCGGGCAGTGGCGATCCTGGGAGGAATGCCGTACCCGAAGCAGATGGAGCTCCTCGGTCGTAATCCGGAAATTCTGGTCGCCACGCCAGGTCGCCTGATTGACCACATGAGTTCGGGGAAGATCGATTTCTCGTACTTGCAGGTGCTGGTCCTTGACGAAGCCGATCGCATGTTGGACATGGGATTCATCGAAGACATCGAAAGGATCGTTGCGGCGACGCCTACTTCGCGCCAGACAATGCTGTTCTCCGCGACGCTCGACGGCACCGTCGGCGAACTGGCTCAGCGCATGACGCGCGCTGCGCTGCGGATCCAGGTTGATGCAGTTTCGGCCAGACACGACAATATCGAGCAACGGATGCATTTTGTCGATGATCTGGCGCACAAGAACCGCCTGCTTGACCACCTGCTGCGTGATGCTTCGATCGATCAAGCGCTGGTTTTCACCGCGACCAAGCGCGATGCGGACACCGTCAGCGATCGCCTGAACGTCGCCGGGCTCAACGCTGCGGCGCTGCATGGCGATATGCATCAGGGCGCCCGTAACCGCACACTCGCGGCGATGCGGCGCGGTCAGGTGAGAATCCTGGTCGCTACCGACGTCGCCGCCCGTGGTATCGATGTTCCCACGATCACACACGTTTTCAACTACGATCTGCCGAAGGCCGCCGAAGACTATGTCCATCGGATCGGCCGCACAGGCCGCGCCGGCCGCAGCGGTCTGGCAATTTCGCTGGTCCATCACGCCGAGCAGTTCAACGTCAGGAAGATCGAGCGCTTCACCAAGCAGATGATTCCGGTCGCGGTCGTGGTCGGCCATGAGCCGACTCGCCGGCTGTCGGCCAATCCCCGCCCGGCTGGCAAGCCAGCCTGGAAAGGTGGCGAAAAGCGCAGCTATGGCCAGCCGACCGGACAACCCGATAGTCGCTTCAGCAAGCCCTCCGTTCCCCGACGCGATGGCCCACCTCGCGTGCCCTACCATGAGTCCGCTAAAGCCACTCACGGCGGCGGCCGCCGCACCTACGGCGATCGTTGATCGCCCCGGTCCTGACGTAACAGCCGGTCTTCGAGTTCGCCGATGCACGCGGCGAGACTGTTGCCTGACTGCTCCACGGTGGTCAAGAGCTTTTCTTCCAGCCGGTCCAGTCTGGCCAGGATCGCCGGATCGCTGGCCACCGCTGATCCGGTGCCGCGGCCGGCCAGCTTTTGCAACTCCACCTCAAGGAAGCTGCGTAACTCGGTGAAGCGTGAGGCCTCGGCCTTGTCGGCCAGTTCCCGGTTGACCTGCAGCTCCTGTGCATGACGCCGGGACTCGAAGAGAGCAGAAGCCTGGACATAAACGACAAAGACCAGGAAGAATGCCGTGAGAAAACCCACGACGCCGAGCATAATGACCCCGAGTGGCGCTTGTACTTCAGCCAGGCCCAGGGAGAGGGTGGTCGGGGTGATGAATGCGCGCCAGTTGAGTGCTGAAAAGGCTGAAATGGCGCCAAGGATGAGCAGCAGAAAGACAGTGCGAAGCTTCATGAGGGGATCACTCCAGCATTGTTGTTCAGAAATAGGCCGCAAGGGCGCTGATGAAATATCAATAGTATGTCAGGCTTGGCGATCACTCGCCAGTTTGTCGCCGCACGTGGCCGGGATCTCTCGTTGCTGCGTCAGGGGAGATCAGCAGACCGCATGCGGGCGAGGATGATCGCCGTCTTCCTGGCTAGACCCGGCGCGTTGCGGTTGCGGTCGTAGAAGCGGGGGCTGGGGACCATTCCCGCCAGGCGCGCGGCCTGCTCAGACGACAGCTGTGCGGCAGTAACGCCGTAGTAATGGCGGGCCGCGGCCTCGGCGCCGAACACACCGTTACCCCACTCGATGACGTTGAGGTAAACCTCCAAAATACGCTGCTTGCTCCAGATGGTTTCCAGCATCAGCGTGATCATCGCCTCTTCAGCCTTTCGCCATGTCGTCTTCGCCGGGGTCAGGAAAAGGTTTTTGGCGAGCTGCTGCGAGATCGTCGAGCCACCGGCGACGATGCGCCCCTTCCTTTGGTTTTTCTTGATTGCGTGCTGGATACCTTCCCAGTCGAATCCCTCATGATCAACGAACTTGGCGTCTTCGGCGGCGATGATCGCCCGCTTCAGGTTGGCTGCGATGCGGTCGTAGTCGACCCATTGCTTTTTCAGTTGCGCCTGTGGGTCCTTGAGCTGAAATTCCGCGAGGCGAAGGCTCATGAAACGAGTGGTGTCCGGGTTGAACCAGTTCCACCACAGAACCCAGCCAAACAGCCACAACTGATAGAGAAGCAGCAGGGCGATGCATGCGAGCAGCAGCCGCTTCAGCCACAGGGCGACGCTCACTGCGTGGCCGAAGGGGCGGGCTCGGCGGCGCGCAGCATGGCCATTACTGGCGTCGTGTCTGGCCGCATCCCGCGCCAGATGCGGAATGCTTCGGCCGCCTGCTCGACGAGCATGCCAAGACCGTCAACCAGGCGCGCCGCGCCTTGGCGACCAGCGAAGACCAGAAAGGGCGTCCGGCCTTGGCCATACATCATGTCGTAGGCCAGGCTGCCGGCTGCAAAAACCCCCTCGGGCAACGGTGGCAGTTTGCCGCCAAGGCTGGCCGAAGTAGCGTTGATCACCAGGTCGAACGATTGGCCGGCGAGCTGCGGGTAACCACAAGCACCTAGCGAATCGGCGCGGGATACGCGCTGGGCGAGATCGTGAGCTCGAGCGGCGGTGCGGTTGGCGACCACCAGCGCTGCTGGCTGAGTGTCGAGCAAGGGTGCGATGACGCCACGCGCTGCGCCGCCCGCGCCGAGCAGGAGGACGCGTTTGCCAGTCACCTGGCAGCTCAGATTGTGCGTCAGGTCACGTAGCAGTCCATAGCCATCGGTGTTGTCACCGAGCACGGCTGAGCCCTCGAAAACCAGCGTATTGACGGCGCCGGCAATCTTCGCCCTGTCGGTCAGCCGCTTTGCCACAAGGCAGGCTTCCTCTTTGAACGGTACCGTGACGCTGGCCCCACGACCGCCGCCAGCGACAAAACGACGCACAGCATCCACGAAGCCATCCCTTGGTGCCAGGATCGCTTCGTACATGAGGTCCTGGCGGCACTGGGCAGCGAAGGCTGCGTGGATCGCCGGCGACCGGCTATGGCCAACTGGATTGCCGAAGACACAGTAACGGTCGCTCATCGCCTGACCGCCTTGGTCTCGAGGCTGTCACGCTGGGTAAAGTTCCAGGTGCGGGTGATTTCCAGGACGTCGGTATCGTGCCGGATGGCGGGCGGGAAGGCGGCGAACGGTGAGGCCATGGCAACGATCCTGCGTGCGGCATCGTCAAGGATCTTGTGGCCCGACGAACGGTTGATTTCGATTCCGACGACCGTGCCGTCGCTCTGGATCGTCACCGTCAGGACCAGGCTGCCGTAGAGTTTGCCCCGTGCCGCTTCCGGATAATTGAGGGTGCCGATGCGCTCGACCTTCATCCGCCACTCCTCGAAGTATTGTGCGAAGCGGTATTCCATGGCACTGGCGCCGATAAACTTCCTGCGTGGCCGCTTATTGTAGTCATCCAGTTCCTTGGCGATCTCGCCTTCAAGACGCGCCATGGCGAGTGCGCTCTGCGCGAGATCGCGACCGCTGGTATTCGGTGCGGGTTCGGGTTGTGCTTCCCGGTCGGCAGTCGGAGCAACCATGGTCTTGCGGTCGGTCTCCATCGCGAGCCTTTGCTGATGGGCTTCGAGCGCCTGGATTCGCTTTCGCGAGTGCTCTAGGTCGTCGCCTTCCTGATGCCTGGGCGCGGGAGGCAGGGGTGTCTTCGCGCGACGATCGCGCTCGGTGTTGCCGCCATTGTCGAGGTTGGCTTGTGCTTGCGCGTGTGCTTCGGCGGGGGGGCGGGCCGAACGACTGTTCACCAGAATGACGTCGAGTGCGCGGTCCTTGAAAGTCCGCGCGGCGTCGGGGAAGTTGAAGTGGAGCGACAGCACCAGGCCGTGCAGCAGCAGCGAGACAACAAGAGCCAGCCACAGCCTGTGCTCAGACACCCATTGCATGACCCAATCACGCGAGCCGGCGTTCACGTCAACCCACCGCCTCCAGCGTCTCGTCCTCGGCCCCATCCTCGGCGCCTCCCGCCGGCGCAAGCGTTTCCAGATATCGGCAGCCGAGAGCAAGTGTCAGGTAGTCGATCGACTCGATCCGTAGCCGAATTCGCTCGCCGGGCTTGAGATCTGGTGCCGAGGGGACGCGCTGGGTGAGAGGAAGGTGGTCGAGCCTGGCCAGGTTCTCGCGACCGACAATCGTCGCCCCAATGGTGTCCATTCCCTGCTGTCGCAGCCAGCGCAGGCACCAGTAACGTTCCATGCTGCGCTGGAACTCGGCGTAGGCACTGTAGGTCAGCTCAAAATCGCGCAAGGCCGCGAACAGCGCGTCTGAGCGGGCGGCGAAGGGCGGTGTCTCGCCCTTCAGGCAGGCGATCAACTGCCACTGGTTGAGCAGGTCAACGTAGCGGCGCAGCGGCGATGATGACCAGGCATACTGCTTCACCCCAAGACCCTCGTGCGCCTGCGGTGCAGTGCTCATGCGCACCTTGCCACCGGTCTGCACCCGGTAGATTGCTGCCACTCCGTTGTTGGCAAGCAGACCACCCCAGGTGCTGTTGGCGACGATCATCAGCTCGGCCACCAGCTTGTCGAGTGGGCTACCGCGCTGGCGCGCAGAAATCTCGACCCGGCAGGCCTCGGCATCGGCAAGGTCGCCGTCGATGCGAAAGTTGTAGTCGTGATTCCCCTGCATCGCCGACGGCTTGCCTCGCCGGCCTTCGCAGGCATTGGCGAGATGCCAGAGTGTCAGCAACTCGTCGCGAAAGGGGAACTCGGGCAGCCCATTGGCAATCGTTTGTTCATTGAACTGCGGTTCGACGTCGTGATGGCGAAGATTGGCAACGACAGGAATGATCTCCAGGCGCGATTCACAGGCGGTGACCTCGAGTTCCGGCGTCACCGTGAGGTAAAGTGAAATCGCTGGGACCTCGCGGCCGCTAGCGAGCGCAAACCGCTCAACCACCGCATTCGGTAGCATGGTGATCTTGCTGCCGGGCATATAAACGGTGGACAACCTTGCGCGCGCGATCTCGTCAAGTGGCGACCCCGGCGCGATACCCAGCGACGGGGCTGCGATGTGGATGCCAACTCGCCAGCCCAGGCCGGGCAGCGTCCGCAATGAAAAGGCGTCGTCGATTTCGGTGGTCGTCGCGTCGTCAATCGAAAAGGCCTGTACGTCAGCACGTGGCAGGCCCGTCGGGAATTGGGGCTGCTCGATTGCCGGGAACGCGGTGCCGCGTGGGAATTGTTCGAGCAGAAAGCGCTGCAGGTGATAGTCGTGCGCCGAGCGGATGGCACCGCATCTTTCGAGCAGGTGCGCGGCTGTCAGGCCGGTTTCACTGCACGCTGCTTCCAGTGCCTTGGTTTCACCCCGGTTCCGGTCTGGCTTGTAGAGCAGTTGGCCGAGCATTGGCTGGAACTCCGGCGGCAGCGAGAAAGCCGTGAGCTGACCGACCATGCGCTCGATGCTCAGAGCTTGCTGGCGCTTTTTTTCGAGGCCGGTGAGGGCCGCCTGGAGAATTTCGGCCGGAGCCTTGCGGAAACGTCCCTTGCCCTTGCGGTGGAAATAGATTGGCGCCGAATGCAGAGCCAGGAGTAGCGCGGCCACTTCGATCGCCGTGCCGGTGTGACCGAAATACTCGCTGGCGAAATCGGAAAAGGAAAACTCGCCGTCACCCAGACACTCCCAGAGAAAGTCGGGCTCGATTTCGCTCGCCAGAACCTCGGCCTGATCAAGCAACGCTGCTGGTGCTGGTTCACTGTAGCGCAGCAGGACGTTCGCGGCCTTGATCTTGCTGCGCTTGCCAGAGACCGTTTCGACTTGCAGCGAGCTGTCGTTGTCGCTGACAATGGTGGCCGCCTTGAAGGCCCCGTCTTCTTCGAATAGAACATGCATCGCGGCGATTATAACCCACAGAATTCAATGATTTGCGGTACAAAATCGGGGAAGCGCGTGAAGCTGTGATCGCCACCTGGGAGGATCCTTTGGCAGCTCCCAGCATAGCGCGCAGCCGCCCGCCGATAGTCAAGCACTTCGTCCCCGGTCTCGACGAGCAGCAGGTAGCGCGAGGGCGTGACGCAAGGCGTGTCGAGGGCGTACAGCTGTTCCACGTGTTCGCGAGAGAACTGGAAGGTCTCGCCGGTGTGGAAGTTGTTGTGGGTCCCGACGAGTTCAGCCAGCAGGACTGGCGCCATCACTGCCGGGTTGATCAGGACGGCACGCAGGTCGTGTTTTTCGGCCAGCCAGCTGGCGTAATAGCCACCTAGCGAGCTGCCGACCAGCGTTGTCGGAGCGTCGCTACTGGCTAGCAGAGCCTCGGCGGTGGCAATCGCTGCCAGAGGTACGGGCGGCAGAAGTGGGCATGCGAAGCGGTCGCCAAGGCCGGCAGCACGCAGGCGCTCGCTGAGCAGCCGCGCCTTCCAGGAGGCTGGTGACGAGCAGAAACCGTGCAAGTAGAGAATCCGCGGACCTGCCACCTCAGCCACTGCTCCAGGAAATAACGTCGAGATGCCAGGTCACCAGCACGACGATGCCGAACGCGATGCGATACCAAGCGAAAAGTGAAAAGTCGTGCGTACTGATATAGCGCAGCAAGCCGCGCACTGCCCAGAAAGCCGAGACGAACGAAGCAGCGAAACCAACGATCCACATCCCGAGATCATCGAAGGACAGCAGCGCGCGCTCCTTGTACAGTTGATAGATGCCTGCACCCATCAGCGTCGGCATGGCCAGAAAGAAGGAGAACTCGGTGGCCGCACGTCGCGACAGCCCGAACAACAGGCCACCGATGATCGTCGCTCCCGAGCGCGAGGTGCCCGGGATCAGGGCCAGAGCCTGGGCGAAACCGAGCTTGACGGCGTCCGTCAGCGACAGATCGTCGACCGATTCGACGCGGATGCGATGCTCACGACGTTCGGCCCAGAGAATGATCAGACCCCCGACGATAAACGCCGTCGCCACCACCGGTGCGTTAAACAGGTAGGCCTTGATCGCCTTGCCGAACAGCAGACCGAGGATCGCCAGCGGCAGGAAGGCGACCAGCACGTTGAGCGCAAAGCGCTGTGCAGCTCGGTCGTTCGGCAGACCCAGCACCACCTGGGCAATCTTCGCTCGATATTCCCAGCACACGGCGAGCATCGCGCCCGACTGGATGACGATGTTGAACAGCTTGCCACGCTCGTCGTTGAACTCAAGCAGTTCGGCGGTGAGGATCAGGTGGCCGGTCGAAGACACCGGCAGGAACTCGGTGACGCCTTCAACGATGCCGAGAATCAGGGCTTTCAGCAAGAGCAGCAGGTCCACGGCAGACTTTCCGCAAAAAGCCGCATTCTACCACTCAGGGTTGGGTTGCCTGCTCCAGCGCCGCTAGCCAGGCGATTGCCCAGTCTCGATCATGACCGCACATTTCGCTGGATGGCTGCAGCCCGGCGCAGCATGCCGGCCGTTCGGGGCATCCCCACAGGCGGCAGCGCTGGTCGTCGGTCAGATTGGCGCAGCGCTCACCAGCCAGCTTGCCCTTGGGGTGGCCAGGCATCGGCGTGGTGATCGAGGGTGCAATGCAACAGGCGCCACAAGCTTGGCGGCAGTCAGGCAGCAGCGACATCGACAGTTGGCTCGGGACTCGCCGTCGCCGCGGGTGATGGCTCATCGACGGCAATGGCCTCGGCGCCGCCATGTCCCAGTCGCCTGGAAAGTTTCGCCGCGGCATCCTTGGTGCTCAGTGCCATCGGACTGTCCCAATCCAGGTTGAAGCTGCCGATGATGCCCAGCGAGGTGATGGCGGCGACCATCCGACCGGTATGATCGAAGACCGGGGCACTGAAACCATTGATCCCTGGTGTCACGCTACCCGAAGCGCGGGCAATGCCATGGCGACGAATTTCATCGAGTTGCACCGCAAGCGCCGAGAGCACCGCCACAGGCGTGCTATTCCTTGCCGCAGCCGTTGCCTGCACTTCGGCGTCGAGCATTTTCCTGAGATAGGGCGAGCGGTAGAAAGCGGCGAAGGCCAGACCAGTGGCCGAGGAAGTCAGCGGCAGGACCACACCGGTGCGCAATGTGACGGTCACGGGGCCGCCGGCCTCGACCCAACGCACACAGGTTGCGCCGTGATTTCCCCACATAGCGAGCGCTACGGTCTCGCCGATGTGCTCACAGAGATCGTCGAGCACCGGCCCCGCCAACCGCACAGGATCCAGCCGCGCCAGACTCGCCAGCCCCAGTGCGAGCGCAAACTCGCCCAGATCGTAACGCCCGGTATTTGCATCCTGTTCGACGAGTCCCATGCGCATGAAGCTGACCAGGTAACGACGAGCTTTGGCCGCCGGCATGCCGGCGTTTCGGGCAAGGTCGCGTAATGCCATCGCGCGCCCGTTTGTCGCCAAGGCCCTCAACAACCTGGTGCCAATCTCGATCGACTGGATGCCTTGCCGCTGGTTGGTTGCTGTACCGTTGGCTTCGGACATTTGTCCCAGTCCTGGGCTCAGGCGAGAGCCGCCAGCGCGGCGTCGTAGTCGGGCTCATCCTTGATCTCGGCAACCAGCTGGCTATACAGCACCCGATCGTTACCGTCGAGCACGACCACAGCGCGAGCTGCCAAGCCGGCCAGCGGGCCAGTGCTCAGTGCCACACCGTAGGTGTCGAGAAAATCATGACCACGCATGGTGGACAGCGTTATCACCTTGTCCAGACCCTCGACACCGCAGAAGCGGCTCTGCGCGAAAGGCAGATCCGCGGATATGCAGAGCACGACGGTATCGGGCCACTCGCCCGCCTTCTGGTTGAACTTGCGCACCGAGGTGGCACAGGTCGGCGTGTCGATGCTTGGAAAGATGTTCAAGATCTTGTTCTGGCCGGCAAAGCGGCTGAGCGGAACGTCGGCAAGATCCTTCCCGACCAGCACGAAGGCCGGCGCTGTCTGGCCCTTCTGCGGGAAGTTTCCACTGAGCTGAAAAGGTTTGCCACCGAGCGTCACTGAGCCTGTCATGTCGATTCCTTGTCACGATTAACCGGGAGAGATCTGTCGCGAAGCGTCAGGCGCTTCCGTCAGTGTCCATTGGTCACCATTTCACGCCGTAAGTTCAGCAGGGGAAGCCGTTCTCAAAGTCTGCTGTACGCGTTGGCGGGGCAACTCGGCGTTGACCCATCAACTGATGCAGCGCTTCCTGAACATCTTGCGCGGCTAGCAGGCTGGTACTTGAGAGCAGCAGGGGAAGCCGCCAGCGTTCAGAAAATGCTCGAATTCGGCGGCGGGCAGTGGCTGGCTGAACAGGAAACCCTGCATGTCGTTGCATGCAAGCTCGCTCAGCAACTGCCTCTGGGCCTCGGTTTCCACGCCCTCGGCCAGGATGCGCAGCCCGAAGCTGCGGGCGATACAGGAAATGGCGTGAATGATTGAGGTCGAACTGTGGTTCAGGGGGTTCAGATCGCGAACGAAGGACTGGTCGACCTTGATGCTGTTGATCGGGAAACGGCGCAGATAGTTGAGTGAAGAATAGCGCGTTCCGAAATCGTCGATTGACACCCGCAGCCCGTAGTTGCGCAGTTGCTTGACCATGCTGATGTTCTTCTCAGCATCCTTCATCAGTAGGTTTTCGGTAATTTCGATATCGACGGCTGCTGTCGGGATGGCGAATGCGCGCACTCGTTGAAAGAGTCGTTCGGGCAGGTCTTCGCGTTCAAACTCTTTCGGTGACAGGTTGATGGCCAGTTGCAGCCCGGTGAATCCCTTGCGCCGCCAGGATGCCAACTGACTCAGTGCCTGATCAACTACCCATTCGCCGAGGTCGACGATCAATCCGGTTTCTTCGGCCAGAGGAATGAAGGTGTCCGGTGTCATCAACCCATGTACTGGGTGATGCCAGCGGATCAGTGCTTCCATGCCGATCGTCCGCCGTTGGCCGAAGTCGATCTGTGGCTGATAATACAGTTCGAACTGGTTGCCGACTTTCAACGCATTGCGCAGATCGCTTTCCAGCGTGATGCGCATGCTGTGGCCGCTATGCATCTCCGGCGTGTATTGGAGATAGCCGTTTTTTCCCTGACTCTTGATCTGGTACATGGCGATATCCGCGTTGCGCAGCAGAACCTCCGGGGTCTTGCCGTTGTCGGGGTAGAGCGAGATTCCGATGCTGACGGTGGTGAAGAAGTCGAGGCCAGCGATCTTGAAGGGTCTCTTGAGTTCAGCCAGCATTTTGGCAGCGATGACCCCGGCATCTTCGCCGGCGCCCAGATCGGGCAACAGGACGGTGAACTCATCGCCACCCTGGCGCGCCAGCGTGTCTCCCGAACGCAGGCAACTGCGGGCTCGCTGGGCAAAGCACTTGAGCAACTCGTCACCCTCGTGATGACCATAGGTGTCATTGACCAGCTTGAAGCGATCAATATCGATGAACATCACGCCGACACGCTTGCCCTTCCTCTTCGCCTGTGTCAGGGCAACCCCCAGGCGATCCTTGAACAGGATCCGGTTGGGGAGACCGGTGAGCAGGTCGTGAAAGGCCTGAAACGCGATCGTCTCCTCGGCTTTCTTGCGGTCGGTGATGTCTCGAGCGACGCCGGAAGTGCCCATGAAGTACAGGTCGTCGGGCCCTTCCTCAGCGGCATAGAGACCTTGGGCGCTGAGGATGGTGACGATCGTCCGGTTTTCGAAATGGCGAACACCCTGGGTTTTGGTCTGCAGGCGTACTTCAACGTTGGTGCTTGCCCGATCGCCGATGCGGCGCTCGTTGAAGGCAAAACGAGCGTGCTCGAGGTCATCCGGATGAACGACGACCGAGTAGTGTTTGCCGAGCAGTTCTGCCGGCGTGTAACCGAGAAGTGCCTCGACACGGCCGTTGATGAAAATGAACGAACCGTTCCTGTCCAGTGTGTAGATGATATCCGGCGATCGTTCGACGAGAAAGCGATGCAAGCGCTCGGAGTGTTCGAGTCGGACCGTCATCAGGGCGTGTTCCCGCTCAATCTGCCGACGGCGTAGGACGCGGGCCACGGTATCGATCAGTTCTTCGGGGTCGCCATGTTTACGGATGAATTCGAAGGCGCCGTGACGAAGGGCGCGGATTGCCGAGTCGATGGATTCGTCTCCGCTGAATACGACGACGGCCGTCGGCACATGCTCATCAACCATCCATTGCATGACTTCAAGCCCATTGATGTCGGGTAGGTTGAGATCGAGGATGAGGACGTCCACGTCGCGGCGGTCGAGGCGACGCTGGGCTTCGCAGCCGGTGCCGCATTCTTCGATGCGCCGCCCCTCGGCAGTCAGGAGTTGCCGATAGACAGCCCTGATTCGCTCCTCGTCGTCTACGATCAGGATGCTGCTGCTGGTCTGCGGGATGTCTGGGATCTGCGGTGAAAAATCAACGTTGGCTATGACTTTCATCGTTACTCCTGGCAGGTGTCCGATGAGGATACCGTCTCTGAGCGTCGTGTTGTTTCGTTGCTGCCCTGGGGTTCTCTCCGGTCCGGTGTCGGCAACAGCAAGGCGATCATTGTCCCCAAGCCCGGCTTGCTCCGGCAGGTGACCGGAATTCCCAATCGTTGTGCCAGTGCGCCGACGACTGAGAGGCCGATGCCGCGGGCGCTTCCAATGCGACCATTGGCCGGCCGATGCAGGGCGCTCATCGCTGCTTCGTTCATGCCTGGTCCGTTGTCGTCGATTCGCAGTTCGGCGAAGTACCGCCCTTGGTGGCGGATGCCGTCGGTCAGGGTGAGTCGGAAGTGTTGTCCGCCGGCAAGCGCTTCAGAGGCATTCTTCCACAGGTTGAGGAGGATTTGCTTGGTGCTGTCGCGATCGCAGGCGATTCCGATGGCTTCCCTGGGCAGGATGACCTCCACGGCAATGCCTTTCGAATCGAAGAGCGTCTCGCGATAGAGCAGCAGCAGCTCGCGCACCAGTTCGCAGACGTCGACGATCTGCTCATCGACCACAGGCGCTGGCACGTCGCTCATCCGCCGAACAATGCTCGCGACACGTTCAATCTCTTCTTTCAGAACGTTCAGTTCGTGACGAACGCCGATTTCCTGTGGCAGCTTGCTGTCCAGTATTCGGAGATAGCCCTTGATGATTGTCAGCGGGTTTCCCGCTTCGTGAACCATCCTTCTGGCCTGGCGGGTAAAGTGCGCTGATGCGGCCTCTGCCGTCCGCAGGCGGGCCTCCCGGGCCTCGCGCCAGTTGTTGAGGCTCGTCCCGGCAATGCGTCCGAAGTTGGCCAGGCAAGGTTGGCGGCGGGAAAGGCGGACGTACTGGCCAGCACTCAGCCCGGCGACAATGACTCCAACCGCTTGTCCGTGGGCGATCATCGGTATACACAGCAAGCCGTTGCTCGAAAAGGCTCTGGCAAACTGAATGTCCATGAGGGACTTCGTGGGAGCTGGCTGGTGGTCATACGACGAGCAGATCTGCTTGCTGATCGCTGCCGCCGCGGCCAGGCTTCGATGCGCCTCGGGAAGGATGCTGACCTGGCCAAAAATGGCTGCCTGCCCGGTGAGGCCCTTGCCGGTCAGTTGGCCATCAACCGGATCGCAGAGTAGGAACGCGAGGCGGTTCAGTTCAAACAGGATCCGCGCTGATTCACGCAGGGCCAGCAGCACCTCGGCATTGGTCTCGATCGCCAAGAGTTCATCCTGCAGTGGTTGCAACAGGGCCTTATGGCCGATCATGCTGGCGATCTGGCCGCTTGCCTCGGGTTGAGGGCTGGTTTGCAGGTTGAGTACCCGCGGCAGGCCACCAGCGCTGCCACCGGCTGTCGGCGCAATGCCGATGGCGTCGGCTACCATGCACATGCGTTGTCCGGCCTGGTTGCTCAGACCCAGCAGCCGACTGCTACCGGAGTCGCCAAACATCTGGTCGGCGAGCTTCGCCAATTCCTCTGGCACCTCGTCGCAATCGGCGAGCGCGTGTGCCATCCATACCACTTGCGCCAGTTGGGCGGCGGTCACGATCTGCTCGGCCGGTAGGTGGTGGAAGAGGATGCCGTCAGCAAACGGCGAATCAAGTTGCCACTGATCTGCCAGCCAAGTACCAATTTCGCCATGGTGAACTCCCAGCTGCGCCACTTCCAGTTCCGATAGCGTAGCCTCGCTGCTACAGGTGGCCAGGAGTTTCAGATACGGCTCGCCCAAGGCAGAGAGTAGAATCAGCTCTCCGACATCATGCAATAGGCCGGCCAGATAGGCTTCGTCCGGTCGCTGATAGCCGATTGCTGTAGCCAGGCTTCGGGACAGTTCGGCGACTAGCAGCGAGTGGGTCCAGAATCCTGAGAGATCGACTGTCCGCGAGGCTGAGCGCTCATCGAACAGGCTTTGAACCGACAAGCAGGTAGCAAGCGAACGAACCAGACGGGTGCCGAGCGCAGTGAGGCAGCTCTCGATACTGCGAAGCTGGTTGCCCCGTCGGATTGCGGATGAATTGGCGGCGGTGAGGACCCTGGTACACAGGCCGGGGTCTTGCTCAACCAGCTTGGCGAGCTCAGCCATGGTCGTACAATCATCGTCTACCAGTTGCAGCAGTCGCAGCAGTATCTGCGGTGGCGATGGCGCGCGTCCCGACTCGATCGCGTGGCGGACGGGCTCCGGCAGGCTATACATCGCGCTGGTGGAAGGAGCTGTACGCGGTCCTCGTAGCAGCGGGCGACAGGGGATATCCGTGCATGTCTGCTGGTTTCCCTAGCCAGGAGGGAGCTTTGTGGCGCGAATTGCGTGTTGCCCGGGCGCCTTGCGCAAGATCTTGGTGATCCGGGATCGGTTGAGGAGAATCGGAGCGGCAATTGGTCGGTCCAGCATGAGTGCCGGCGCGACTTTGAAGATCCTTCGGTAGTCCTGGTTCATCGTCAGTTCTGTCAGATTCGAGAGAAACACCCATTCCGCGCGCCAGCGACCAGGCCGCCAGCGGGTGACTGGCGCAAAGGATTGCATAGTACTACGAAGTCAAGGTTCACATCGCGCAGCCGGCGGCACCAGTGTGGTCAGTGGCCGGTGCTGCGTGCTTCGACCCCCCTTGATCGTGCCCTGCCCCCCGCTGCCGCTTGCCTCCAACGCCGGGCAGCGGCTTCAGTCGGTGCGCGCCTAGTCGAGCTTCTTGAGATAATCCTTGGTGAATATCTTGTCCGGCAGATCGCGCAGCTTCATCCCGCTGTACTCCAGGACGGACTGTTCTCCACCACGCAGTGCGTCGTCCATGACCAGTCGGGTGGGGCGTTTTCTGCCCTCCATGGTCTTGAAGTTCTCGTATTTGCAGGTCTTCAGCAGACGGTTGGAGAGCGAATAGAACTCCGCCTTGTACGGCCAGAAGTCCTTGTCCCGGACCCAGTAAAGCACTCGTTGGTAGGTCACGCCGCGGTCGACACCCGTCAGTTCGAGGACGTGAAAGTCGTCGCCGCCGATCTTTTCACTCCGTAGCAGTCTCGGGTGGTAATCGGCAGCAAAGTTGGCGCGCGCCAGGTCGCCGTTGGCCACCTGACCGGTCAAGCGCTGGGACAGGGCGAGCCGGATAGGTTGCGAAACATCAGGCATGAAGACCCACAGGTCACGCCCCTTCATCAGCATGATCTGGCCACGTTCGGAAGCCGGCTCGGTGACCATGACGACGCTATTGCTGTTGCCTTTTGAGAGAACGCGGTACTTGCGTACATCGGTACTCTGTCCGCTGCCGATGGTGGTGATGCTGACATCTACCTGAAAGCCTTCGGTAGGGAAACGGACCTGATCGGCCTTCTCGACGATCAGTCGGGCCTCGGTGTCATCGCCTGCCGTTGGCTGCACCATCTCCGCCGCCTGTGCTGGCGTAGCCCAGGCCAGGACAGCCGCAGCGAGAAGTGCCAAGGCGCTGTTGACACCGGAATGGCGGATGGTCATGATTTCCATAGTTTTCACCCTATTGTGCTGGCCGTTGACGCGGTTGGCAGGAAGCGCCATCGCATGAAGGTCGTCCGCATAGAACATGTATACAAAGATTATCAGCTCGGCGAACAGAAAGTCCAAGCTCTCAAGGATATTACCCTGTCGTTCGATCCGGGCGTCTTCCTGGCCATCGCAGGCCCTTCTGGTAGCGGCAAGACGACCCTGTTGAACCTGATTGGTTGTATCGACACCCCGACCAGCGGCAAAATCTACATCAACGACCAGGACGTCAGTGGTCGGACTCCCGATCAGCTCGCCGATCTTCGCGCACGAACGATTGGGTTCATTTTCCAGACCTTCAATCTGCTGCCGGTGTTATCCGCCGCCGAGAACGTCGAGTATCCACTGCTTCACCGCCGGGATGTTTCGAGCGAGGAGCGTCAGCGGCGAGTCGCCTACTTCCTTGATATCGTTGGCTTGTCTAAATACGCCACTCATCGCCCGAATCAGTTGAGTGGTGGGCAGCGTCAGCGCGTCGCCATCGCCAGGGCACTGGCCATTCGGCCGGCGATTGTGCTGGCGGATGAACCGACGGCCAACCTCGATCACAAGACCGGCGAGGAAATCCTGCTCCTGATGAAGCGGATCAACCGCAAGTTCAAGACGACGTTCATTTTTTCCACCCACGACAAGCGGGTGATTGCCAAGGCTGACCGCCTGGTTCGCGTTGAGGATGGCGAGATCGCTTTGCTTGGCATGCGCTCGCACACCAAGTGGTCTGTCGCCCGCCATCGTCCGGCGGAAGCCAGCACGGCCGACAATCATACCAGCAATCAGACCTCGGCAATGTCGGTTGCAGCGGGAGAAGACAGCAATGCAGATCAGAATTAGCCAACGGTTCGCCTGTCTTGTCCTGGTGTTTGCCAGCGCAGCTGTGTCCGCAGCGGATGACGGCGTCGGCAGCGTCGATCAGGCAGGCCGCGACGTCGCTACCCCCGTGTTTGTGCGGTCGCTGGGTTTCCTGCTCGCTGCCGCCGACAGCCTGCCCGGGAGCAGGGAGACCCTGTTTGCTGACGATGAGCCGGCGACAGAAACGCCGCCGCCGGACAGTCGGGAATCCCTTTTCGGCGTCGGCGAGCCCAGCCAGCCACAGGCTGCGGAGCCGCCGACCAGCCGGGACTCGCTGTTCGGTGATGATCTTCGGCAGGTGCCGCAGGTCGCATCGGCCAGTCCGTCGTCGTCTTCGGGTGCCGCTGGCTTCAAGGGCTTCGTGCAGAATGTGATGGCCTATACTTATGCGAAGCCGGCCCATTGGTCGGAGATGATGACCCGCGCTGATCTGAGCGCACAGGGTGACCTCGGCAGCAACGTCAAGTGGAAGCTGGGCGCTCGTGTCGACTACGACGCGACCTATACCTTTACGGACTTCTACCCACAGGCAGTCGCTGATGACCAGCGCTTCAACGTGCTGCTGCGCGAGAACTATCTCGACATTGGCGCCGGTGACTGGGATTTCCGCTTCGGTCGCCAGCAGATCGTCTGGGGTGAAATGGTCGGCCTGCTTTTCGGCGACGTGGTTTCGGCCAAGGACATGCGGCATTTCATCCTGCCGGAATTCGAGATCCTGCGCATTCCGCAGTGGGCCGCCAGGGCTGAATACTTCAAGGACGATTTCCACCTTGAGTTGCTCTGGATCCCGGTTGCCAGCTACGACAACATCGGTAAACCCGGGTCTGAGTTCTATAGCTACACACCGGTGCCGTATCCTGAGGCAACTTTTCTCAACGAGAAGTTGCCGACCCGGAATCTTTCCAACACCAACTACGGTTTGCGCCTGTCGGTGCTGCGAGACGGTTGGGACGTGGCGGCTTTTGCTTACAGCAGCATGAGCGTTGCGCCGACCTTCTATCGGGAGATCCGTGGCGGTCCACAGCCGACGGTGATCTATCAGGCCAGGCACGACCGGATCGATCAGTTCGGCACCACTCTGGCCAAAGATCTCGGTTCGCTGGTCCTGAAAGCGGAGGCCGTCTATACGCGTGGTCGCGGCTATGAGGTCACCAACCTGACGGACCCTGACGGGGTGGTTTTTCAGAATAACCTCACCTGGGTGATCGGTCTGGACTACACCGAGTTGGCCGATACGCGGATCAATTTCCAGATCTTCCAAAGCCATGTCTTTGACCGCGACCCGGATATCATCCCGTCCACCAACGAGAACGGCTACAGTCTGCTGGTCAACCACAAGTTCGGCGACAAGGTCGAGGCGCAGGCGCTGTGGATCTCCAGCCTCAATCGCACCGACTGGATGCTCAGACCAAGAGTGAGCTGGAATTTCGAGAAGAACTGGCGTCTGGCGGTTGGCGTTGATATCTTCAATGGACCTCCATTGGGTTACTTCGGTCGCTACGACAATAGGGACCGCGTCTATACGGAGCTGCGCTACAGCTTTTAGTCGGCGTCGCTCTATCCTTTGCCGGTGACCAGAACCGCGGCACCTCGTAGCTGACCGCTGCGCAGTCGCTCAAGGGCCTCGTTGGCCGATGACAGGGGAAACGTTTCGACTGCGGTCCTGACGCCGGCCCGCGGGGCGATAGCGAAGAATTCCTCACCGTCGCGTCGGGTCAGGTTGGCGATGGAGCGAAGGCAGCGCTCTCCCCAGAGGATGGAATAGGGGAACGCGGGGATGTCGCTCATGTGGATGCCGGCACAGACCACCGTTCCGCCCTTGCGCGTGTGTCGAAGCGCCTGCGGAACCAGATCGCCGACCGGCGCGAAGATGATTGCTGCATCAAGTTTCTCCGGTGGGGCCTCGTCGGCACCGCCGGCCCAGGCAGCGCCGAGTTGGCGGGCGAAATCCTGCCCATTGGTGTCGCCGGGCTTGGTGAAGGCGAATACCTGGCGTTTCCGCCAGCAAGCGACCTGCGCGATGATGTGCGCGGCGGCGCCGAAACCGTAGATGCCCAGACGCTGCGCATCGCCGGCGGCGACGAGCGAGCGATACCCGATCAGTCCGGCGCAAAGCAGCGGGGCTGCCTCGGCGTCGGAGTATTCATCCGGCAGCGAGAAGCAGTAGCGCTGATCCGCCAGCGCGAACTCGGCGTAACCGCCATCGAGCGTGTAGCCGGTGAACTCGGCCGCGTCGCAAAGGTTCTCTGCCCCGCTCGTGCAGTGGTGGCAATGGCCGCAGGTGCGTCCCAGCCAGGGTACCCCGACGCGCTGGCCGAGGGCAAAGCGCTCCACCCTGGCACCCTTTTCGACCACCATGCCGACGATTTCATGGCCGAGAATCAGCGGCAGCCTGGGTTTCTCCAGATCGCCATCGATGACGTGCAGGTCAGTGCGGCAGACGCCGCAGGCCCGTACTTCGAGCAGGATCTGGTCGGCGTCCGGGCTTGGTCTGGGCAGGTCGGCGAGCCGCAACAGATCTCCTTGGGCATTCAGAATCATGGCCTTCATGCGCATCCCCGCGTGACTTCGTCCAGGCGAAACCTCTTTCCTGCGCTCGTTCTGGCCAGTGCCTTGCTATCCTCTGCAGAGCGCGCGCCAGCAGGCATACGCAGATTCTAGGCGAACGCCTGCGGTGGATGCAAACGGCGCGCCGCCACCGGGCATGGCCACGCTTTCGCCATACGTTGGCTGGTGACTCCCGCCCGCAGGTCACTACACGACCAGGGGGTTGATGAACTAAACTACATGCACCATGGCACTCCTCAATAATCGTCACGTCAGCCGCCGTTTCGGCGAGATCAAGGCCGTTGATGACGTCTGCCTGTCGATCGAAGGCGGAGAGTTCTTTACCCTGGTAGGTCCGTCGGGCTGCGGCAAGACCACGCTGTTGCGCCTGATCGCCGGCTTCGATGAGCCCGACGCGGGCGAGTTGTTGCTCGACGTGCAGCCCCTCGTCGGCATTCCACCCGAGAAGAGACCGGTCCATACGGTCTTCCAGAGCTACACATTGTTCCCGCATGAATTGTCCGGTGGGCAGAAGCAACGGGTTGCGCTGGCGCGCGCCGCTGACCAAGTGGCTGGTTAGCCTGCCGCCGACGCTGTTCCTGCTCGTCTTCTTCCTGGTGCCGGCGCTGCTGATGGTTGGTGCCTCCTTCCAGCAGCCTGGTGACTTCGGCGGCCTGGTGCCGGCCGTGCAGAATGGGTAGCTGACCCTGTCGCTGGAAACCTACCGCTTTTTCTTCGGCGACTGGGTCTATGCCGAGATCTTCTTCCGTTCGCTTCTGGTCGCCGCGGCGACGACGTTGATCTGTCTGTTGCTGGCGTATCCGCTGGTTTGGCTGATCGCCCGCAGCAGCAAGCGTCACCGCGATCTGCTCGTGCTGCTCGTCATCCTGCCGCTGGCGAGCAACTTCCTGATCCGTATCTACGCCTGGATCATCCTTCTCGGCCCTGCCGCTCTCGCTGCCGGGGATCTGGGCTGGCGCGGCGCTGGTCTTCATTCCGGTACTCGGCATGTTCGCCATTCCCGAACTGCTCGGCGGCACGCGTGACATCCTGATCGGCAATCTGATCAAGGAGCAGTTTCTCGAAAATCGCGACTGGCCTCTCGGTTCGACGCTGTCGCTGCTGTTGCCCTGCACCCTGCTGGCGCTGGCCGGTCTTTCGGTGTGGGCCGCGCGGCCCCGCCGGGGGAGGGCATGATGGCCCGGCGTCGTCATTCGCTGTGGCTCCGGGCTGCAGCGCTGACCGTTTATGCCTTTCTCTGCCTGCCGCTGGCCGTGGTCGTGATCTTTTCCTTCAACGACTCGCTGCTCAACGCCGAGTGGGTCGGCTTCACGACCCGCTGGTACGAGGTCCTGTTCGACGACACCGAGATGCTGCACGCAGCCGTCAACTCGCTGTTCATCGCACTCACCGCGGCAACGATAGCGACTGTGCTCGGCACCATGGCGGGCATCGCGATGCAGCGCTGGCGGACGGGCTTCCTGCGCTGCCTGCCTTTCCTGGTGCTGACGCCGGTGGCCATGCCCGAGATCCTGCTCGGCGTCTCGCTGCTGCTTTTCTTCCGGCAGGTGCTCGATCTGACGCTGGGCCTGATCTCGATCCTGATCGCCCACATCACCTTCTCGATCGGCTTCGTTGCCATCATCGTGCGTGTTCGCCTGGCCGGGCTGGACGCGAGCATCTTCGAAGCTGCCCGTGACCTCGGCGCCAGTCCTGCAGACCTTCCGCTCACCCGCTGATCCTGCCGGGTATCCTGGCCGGTTTTCTGATGAGCTTCACCCTCTCGATCGACGATTTCGTGATCACCTTCTTTGTCGCCGGTGTCGGCGTCACCACCCTGCCGCTGCAGATCTACTCGATGATCAAGGTGGCGGTGAGTCCCGAAGTCAATGCCGTCTCGACCCTGCTGATGGCCCTGACGCTGACCCTGATTGCGCTGGCGTCGAAGCTGGCGCCGGATACCCTAAAGCGGCGGCCATGAAGGAACTGCGCGCCAGCCTCTGCGCCCGCTTGACAAGACAAAGCTGCCGAATCTGAAGAACCTCAAAGCGGCGTTTCGCGACCCCTGGTAGACCCGCCTCTGCCTTTGCCCCACCGCCCTTGGCTACAACGCCAGCCGACTCGCCGAACTGAAGCTGCCGACCCATACATGGGCGCTGATCTTCGAGCCACGCTACCTCGAGAAGCTCAAGGGCAAGGTGACGGTTCTCAACAGCCAGCGCGAATTGATGGCCGCGGCCATGAAATACCTCGGCTACTCGGTGCAGGAGACTGACCCCACGCGCTGGGCAGAGGCCAAGCGGCTGATCTGCGTGCCAAGCCCTACTGGGCGGCCTTTTCCAACAGCACCTACATCAAGGATCTGGCAATCGGAAACATCTGGGCCGCCCACGGCTACTCGAGCGACATGTATCGCGCCCGGCAGGATGCCCTGGAAGGCAGGCGCCCCTTCACCATCGATTTCAGGATGCCGAAGGAAGGTGCGGTGCTGGCGGTCGACAGCTTCGTCCTGCACAAGTCCGGCAGTCGCGGCGACCTTGCGCACCAGTTCATCAATTTCATGCTCGATGGCGCCAACGCCGCCGATGTTTCCAATCTGATCGGGGCTGGCAACCCGAACGCCGCCGCAACGCCGTACATTCTCCCGGAAATCGCCGGCAACCCTGGCATCTTCCTACCCCCTGCCGATTTGCCACGGCTCGAAATGCTGCGCGACTTCGACGCGAAAACCCGTCGGCTGCTTTCTCGCATGTGGACCGAGATCAAGGTGCGCTGACTTGCTCGGGGCAGGTGTTTAGCCCGCCCGGAACGCGCGCACGCCGAGAATCACTCCGCCGATCAGCAGCGCGATGCCGAGCAGCGCCGTGCTGCCGGGCAGCGCGCCTCGCCAGATGAAAGCATAGGCAAAGGCCGCCAGCGTTTCAAAAACGATCAACTGCCCGGCGAGCGCCGTCGGCAGCAGCTTGCTGGCCCGGTTCCAGAGCAGCGTGCCCAGCCACGAGGCACACAGGCCGAGGGTCAGCATCAGTCCGACGTAGCGCAGGGGGTAGGGCCCGAGCGGATAGTCGAAGCTGTCAGTCTGTCGAAGGAAAAGTCCGGCAACCGCCATGCCGATGGCCGCCAGTGGCAGCGTCGCCAGGCCCTGGGCGACGGCCCAGGTGCCGGAAGCCAGTGCCGGCCGCTGGCGCAGCCAGCGGGAGTTGCGGACCGGATACCAAGTCCAGGCGGCGACCGCCGCCAGCGCCAGCAAGGTTCCCAGGAAGTGGTCGTGTGCCTTGCGCTGCTCACCGAGCAAGGCCATCTCATGGCTGTTTACCAGCGCGATACCGATCGCGATGACCACCAGCGAAGGCAGCAGGCGGCGCCACGGCAAGGCTTCGCTGCCGAAGTTCGACACGATGGCAATGACGATTGGCAGTGTGCCGATGAGCATCGTCGGCAAGGGGGCATCCGCTAGCTGGATCGCCGCCGAAAGGAAAAGGTAATAAAGGATGTTGCCGACCAGAGCCAGTTCGAAAGCCCTTCGCCAGTCGAGCCAGCGCAGTTCCTGCAGGCGAGGCAGGTCTGCCCAGGCAAGCAACAGCGCGATGACACCGAAGCCGAGGTAGCGGCCGAACGAGAGCATCGCCGGTGGGTAGTCGGGCAACATCAGGGGAACGACGAAGACCAGTCCCCACAGCAGGCCGGCGCCCAGCGCGCAGGCGACACCTTCGACGAGGGCGCGACCAGCTGGCAGTGGGGGCCGCATGGCTCGCGCCGGCATTCCCGGGCCGCGGCTTGCGCCGGCTATCAGTGGCGAAAGATCGGCAGCGTCGGCAGTTGTGGCCACTCGACGGCGTCGAGCATGTTCTTGACCACCAGTCCCAACTCGGTGTCGCCGACGATCGACAATTCACGGTTGAAGAACAGCGTGTCCGGATCTTCCTGGCGTGCCAGCAGTTGCAGGAAGGCTGACAGGTTGGCCCGGAAGCACAGGTCCGGCGCCTGTGGGGCGGTGAACAGCGGCCGGAAGAGGCCGCCTCGATAGCGGAAACAGGCCTGTCCTCCAGTGTCGATCACCTCAACAACAAAGCTTCGCCCTTCGAGCAGTGCCAGGCTGTCCTCGGGGAGCAGCCCAAGTTTGGCTGCGGCGTTGAGCGCCGTCGCCAGGGCCAGTGAGTGTGGCCATTGTGGCAGATGGGCGCCGATTGCCGAGACCAGGCCCGGCAGTCTGAAACGGGGAATCGAAAAGCCCTGGCTCATGAGCGGGTTCCCTCCATGGGTGTGAGTGTGGATCGCTGATGGCTCACGATGCCGGCTTCGCCAAACCAGTAGCCGTCGACCAACCCCTCGCGGGCCCAATCGGAAGTGTCGGGCTCGGTTGGCTGACCTCGGCGGGCGGCGTCGAAAGCGGCAATGATCGCAGCCATTGCCCGCGGTTGCGGACTGATGCGGATGACCTCGATGCCCATCGCCAGCAGCTCCGGAACCTGTAGCAACAGGTTGCAGGTCTGCGCAGACATCGTCTGGATGCCGTTGATGGTCAGGAACGGCTGCCCTTCACGGGTGCGCAGCGTCATTCCCTCGGGCTGGTCGAGACACTTGAACTGGCAGTCGTCCTTTTTGAGGTTGTAGTGCCGCGCGGTGAAACAGCGCGCCGAAAAGGCCAGCGGCAGCTTGCCAAAAACGAAGACCTCGGTTTCAACGCCGGCCGGGCGACTGCGATGCAGCGTCTCGATCAGCCGGCGGTCGCCTTCGAGTGGCGGCAGCCAGCGGCGCATGCCATAGCGCGCAAGGGTGGCCAGTGTTGCCTCGTTGTAGATGTTGAGATGCGGGCCGGCAACGAAGTGATGGCCAGGGCGGCTGGTCGCGATATTCACCGCACCGAGGTCGTTGGCTTCGAGCAGGCAGCCGGGGATTTCGCCGATTTCGTCAGCCAGGCGGCGCAGCGACTTGAGGTCGCTTTCCGACTCGAGCAGCGCCTGCGCTGAAACGACGACCTGCTTGCCGGTATCGCTCAGGTCGCGCACCAGCGCCAGCCAGTCGGCCGCGCGAATCTGCTGGCGACGCGAGCAGACCACCTCGCCAACGTAGAGGATGTCGATCGCCGGATTTTGCGCCATCGCGGCATAGAAATCGAAGACCTCATGCTTTGGCCAGAAGTAGAGCAGCGGTCCGAGAGACAGTTTCATGCGCGCTCCCGCGCTAGCGCCACGGCCGGTCGTAGGCACCGAGAGTGACCTGGCTGCCCTCGGACAGTCGAGCCAGCTCGGCCAGCCATGCCGGCTTGGCGTGGAACCGCTGATCGTCGCTGGCCAGTTCGTCAAGCGCAGCGCGCAAGGTGCGGGTGACCTGGGCGACGTAGGTCGGGCTGCGCTGGCGCCCCTCGACCTTGATCGCCGCGACGCCGATCCGGGCGATCTCGGGCAGGATTTCGAGCACGTTGAGGCTGGTCGGCTCCTCGAGTGCGTAATACGTTTCGCCCTGCACCTCGAAGCGTCCTTTGCACAGTGTCGGGTACCCCGCCGGCTCGTCGTCGTCGAAACAGTCGATCAGGATGCCGTTCAAACGGGTCGTCATCTGTCCAGGCGATCTTTCCCATTGCACGTACTTCGCCGGCGAACAGGCGCCGACCGTATTCGGCGATTCGCCGGTGGCGTACGACGACAGCCAGCAGCGACCCTCGTTCATCACACACAGGCTGCCGAATCCGAACACCTCGATCTCGACCGGCGTGTTGCGAATCACGGTTTCGACCTGCGCCAGCGTCAGCACGCGCGGCAACACCGCGCGCCGGATACCGAACTCGCGGTGGACGAAATTGACCGCTTCGTAGCTGGTTGCCGAGCCCTGCACCGAGAGATGCAGGCGCAGGCCCGGGTAACGGCGGCTGGCGTAGTCGAGCAGGCCGACGTCGGCGAGGATCACCGCATCGACGCCAAGCTCCGCCGCGCCATCGACGGCGCGCTGCCAGTCGGCCGCTCGGCCTGGCTGGGCGAAGGTATTGATCGCCATCAAGACCTGGCGGCGACGCGACTGGGCGTAGCGGATACCGTCGACCAGTGCTTTGTGGTCAAAATTCAGGCCGGCGAAATTGCGTGCATTGGTGTCGTTGCGGTAGCCAAGATAGACCGCATCGGCGCCGTGGTCGATCGCCGCCTTGAGCGCCGGCAGACTGCCGGCGGGACAGATCAGTTGGGGGACTTTTCGGCGCGGCATGGTCGATCTCGTCAAGCGAAGCCGAGAAGTATAGTCAAGCCTGCCTTGGAGCGCTTGATTCTGGTCAATTCGCGAGTGATTGCCGTGGAAAAAGAAGCGGGGGCGAAGCTGCCTGTTGGTGTATAGACGCTACAACCTCTTACGAGTTGATACCACAGGAGAGGAGTCTTTCCGGCTCGACGTCGCTTCGGGTATGAGGATGGCGAGGGCTGTGGAACACGACAAACGCGTACCCGCCGCGGGCGTACCGGTTGCCATTGGACGCTCCGCCAAACGATCAGCGACGTATTTGTGCATATGCCGGCAATTGGCATCTGCTAGGGCACACCTTCTTCCAGTGCCTTGGCCTGAATATTGCTAAGATCGGGGGACGAAAGTCGAATATTGACGGGCCGATCCGTGATCACCGCGGCGCGAGCAGCGGCCCTAAACCGAGACAGCTCAGCTTTGTTTGCAAGCGACTTAAGCTTGCCCTTCTCGAAGGCACCAAGGCGTTAAGAAAGAATAGCTTGAGCATTTGTGGTGATTGGCCTATGGTTTCAGCATGGAGCAGGAGTTAGCCATAGAAGCCAAGTATCAAGCGCTGTGTGGGAGGCGGGATGAGGCCACGCTTCGCCTTTGGGTGGCGACGGAGGCACGAAGCCTGGGGCGTGGTGGCGTCACCTTGGTCGCCAAGGCGACTGGCCTGTCGCGCACGACGATTCATGCGGGCTTGAGTGAACTGAATGCACCGATGTCGGCCGGGGAGCAAGGCGTGCAACTCCGAGCGCGAGCGGCAGGAGGTGGGCGAAAGGGACCGATTTACGAGGTTGCCCGCTTGCTGAGCGATTGTCGCCGCCTTGGTGAAGCCGACAACGCGTGGTGATCCGATGTCGCCGCTGTGCTGGACTTGCAGGAGCACCTATCGTCTGGCTGAAGAACTGAGGCAGCGATCGACCACGATACCGCCGAATTCGCCGTCGAGAGCATCCGGCGCTGATGGCGTGAAATGGGACAGGTGACCTACCCGAATGTTCGCCGTCTGCTGATCACCGCGGATGGCGGTGGCAGTAGCGGTTTTCGAGCGCGCCATCGCCGTGAAGATGTCCGCTAACGATGGCGGCTCACCTGCCTCAGGCGGAAACGATGCTGTTCCCTGGTTGCTGTCAATGCCCTGAAGATCGGGACAGCCTTCCGGTGTGGGTACCGATTTTATCGGAGCCCAGTCCGTTGGATACGGCGGGTTGCC
>JADJMH010000027.1 GCA_016709675.1 Candidatus Accumulibacter proximus | reverse complement strand
TCGGCCGTCGAAACTCGGCCGGATTGTCGTTTGCCCGCTTGCAGGCAGCAACGCAGGCCTTACCGGCCGGAAATCTGCACAGCGTCGCGTCGTAGAGCAATCCGACCGCCTCCGGGGGCACTGGGTAGGTTTCGCGAGCCCCTGGCGGTCGCGTGCTAAGCCATAAACGGCCGCGACGGCACCGGCGGCAGCCGCGAACCTTTCAGGAACTGCCGACGGGGTTACCGTCTTCAGGAATGATCTGGCCTTTGCAATACGCATCCCTCCCTCGGTCTTTCGCTCGCCAGATGCCGTCTCTATCGACTTCCTCAACCTTGAGCTGAAGACCGGTTAAAATTGACTGTGGCGCGTGCCACAACGCGCTTCAACGACGCCCGCAAGAATGACGCCAGAGCCAAACGTCGCACCGATGCCCCGCCACTATACGCTGAAACGGTGCGCAGGTGCCGCAGAGGGGTTCGGCATTCTTTCACCTTGGTCAGCATGTGGAGCGGCTTGCTGAAACCGACACCGTGTTCAGTGCGGTGAATGCAGGAGACGGCCGCAAGCCAACAGCCAAAGTGCCGGCTGCAACGTCTGCCGAAGGACCGTCGAGCAGTTGGCGTGAGTCTCGAAATACGACTACATTGCGTTATAGAAGGCAGTAGCGCCCGCGGTGCCCTTCAATCCCCGAAATTCGATGACCCAAACGACTGGCATCGAGGCGAAGACTGCGACTGCTCGCAGAGTTTTCGTGGATCGGGCGCGAGTATGAAGCAAATGTCAACCGGCGAGAGTCCATCAAACTGGCGGCAGGCCGCCAAAGAATCACGAAGTACTGACCGTGGTTAGGAGATTGCCAGGGTTTGGCGGGCAACCGGGAATCGTGACCACCGGTTTGCCGAGCACCGTTGCGACGCCGAGGCTCAAGTTGGGTTAGGGTCGGTGGCTGGCGCTGCTTGGCTCACCCACAGGAGCCGATGGCGTCACCGCACGGGCATCGGCGGCGGATTCAGTGGTAAGGTCGATGGCGGTCTGGCCGCCGACCTTGCAGTAAAGATGCCGCCGTCGCAGGTTGGGATAGCGCCTTCTGACGACCAGCAGGTAGCTTCCCTTGTTCTCGGCCATGGCCGTCTTGCGCGCCTGCTCCGCCTGGTGGCCGGCAGCGGCGAACAGCGTTTCGTGGTAGTCGAGCGATATGACGTCGAGAATCCGCTTTCGAGCGTTGGATGCTCGGCCCGCAGCATGGACTCGGTGCAGCCGGTACATTCCTGAAGCGATGCAGCCAGATCTCGATGGACGCTTCTTGGTGGCGAACGCCTCTACCGCTGCTGCATCCGCCCCTGCGGCAAGCCCGGGCAAGCTGCCTACGGTGGCGCAGAACTGCAGAAATTCGCGCCGCGGCATGCCACGAAAGTCGTTCGCTTCATAGCAGCAATGCGCGAATCCTTCCAGCTTCAACCAGACTGGTATTTGCCATTTTCATCTTCCCTCTCACCTCGATCATTAAACCGCTGGTCGAGAAGGTTTTCCCCGGCATCAGGGAGCGCGTGTGGAAATTCCTAACGCCGATGCACCCTGGAAACCGTGCCAGATTGAAATGTAGGTATTAAAGCAAGGGCATCGGTTTATGCCAGCAAGGCGGGAGAAATCTTTCTTTGCGACTTGGGCAGCAAGTGAAACTCCTTTACCGGCGCGGTCGGCGACATTTGTTGCACATCGCAACGGCTCCCAAATAGTACTTGCCACCTCCTCCAGGGACTGCGGGTCACCGCCACTGACCTCGCGATCACAGCCGCGATCGCAGCAGCGCTAACGGGCGGCGATTGTCTCTACGATCAACGCATGGGCCGCCGGATCCTCCTCTCAAACGCAGACTTGCCGTGGCCCGGATCACCGGCTACAGCGAGCTGCGATTATGGCCACCAACGGCGGTTGGCAGCGGGCGGTCGTCCACGTCGACGCGCATTGTTGCTGTCTGTGCCGGTCTTGGTCCGCCACGCCCAGATGGCGGCCCGCACCGGCTTACCCCGATTGCAGCGTCTGCCGAGGCCTTCGCTGGTCGCGCCCGATGCGCAGCTGAAGGCACAGTGGCGCCGGGAAAAACCGGCGTGGACAGAGACGGTCTAAGATTAGAATGATTCGCAAGATGGACGAGGTATACAACGACCTTCTCCGGTACGAGGTGGTCCTCCGAGCAGAAGAACGCCGCGGCTCGAGGAATCGCAGCAGTTCATCGAAAGCGTTCTGGCGTCGATGTCGGACATCCTCATCGTGTGCAACCGGCATGGCGCGATCCGGGGGGGGTCACCGTGATTCGCTGTGCTGTCCCCGGCCTGGACGGAGACTGGCCTGCGAGCGACCGGTGCCCGCGAACTCTTTAGCGATCAGGCCTCAAAGGCAGCGCGTACGCGACTTCTTTTCGGCCGCCCGCCCGGCGAACGTCAGGATTGCGAGCTGCTGATCAGTGGTCGCGATGGCAGCCCGCTGCCGATACTCCATTCGAACTTCGCCTGCTTCGGCTCTCGCGGGAACAGGCAAAGCGACCAGGATGGTGTTGACCGACACCCCGGTCGGCGAACTGCGTAGTACCTATCACGCGCCTTGACAGGCGCACGGGGATCTCAAGCGCACCCCAACAGCAACCACCACAGGCCGAAAAATGGCATCGCTTGGTCGCCCTGGTCGCCGGTGTGGCACACGAGCTGAACAATCCGATCAGTTTCGTTCTCGGCAACGTACACAGCCATCCGACGCTACGCCACGCGCCTGCAGAACTTATCTCGAGGCGGTGCACTCGGAACGGTGCCGCGATCGCCGGGAAACACGAAGGATTGCGCCAGAAGATTGCCTATCGACCGCATCTGTGGCCGACCTGAAGCGCACTGCTCAGGCGGCATGACCGAGGCGCCGAGCGCGCGCGCGACATCGTCGGTGGACTGAAGCGATTCTCCGGCGGTCGACGCCGGTGCCGACGAGTCGTTCAACCTGTCTGAGTCCATCGCGCGGGCAGTGCGCTGAAGTGGTTCGTGCCGGGCCGCGCAACTTCCAGGTGAATGTCGACTTGCCAGCAGAGTTGCTGGTTATCAGGTCTTCCGGCCAAGATGCAGCAGGGATCCACGATGAACCTCGTGCAGAACGCCGGCCGACGCCACTGTCGGTGGCGAATGGCAACCTTTCGAATCGATGCCAAGAAGATGTGAGGGACGGTCGGGTGCACCGCGGAACAACGGACCGAGATAGCGTCATGAACCTCTCGCGTCTGTTCGGCCGTTCTTCACAACCAAACCGGTTGGAGCAGGGACCAGGCTGGAGATCTGTCGATCGGCTTTATGGCGTTGTCGAACGGCACGGCGGTCGCCTGGAAGCGTGGAACCGGACCGAGGGCGGTGCAGTCTTTACCCTGAGCCTGCCACTGGCGCCAACAGGGCTCTGCCCGAACCAAACATCAACTGCTGCTCTGGTTGCCGAAGATGCAGAATGAACGAAAATCCGGGTCCGCTGGTTTGAAATCTGCATTGCAACGGAGATGGCGCGCCAAGTCTTTCCTATGAATCCGTTCTTGGCGTCAAACTGAAGCCCGCTCAACAACCCCTGGCGGAGATGTTCCTTTTCCGATGCAGATGGGGCAGGGGGGTGCCTCGGGTTCGCTGGTCAGGATGGAAGGATGCCGTCGGGAGGCAACAGCACGCTGGTGTATTTTTGGCTGCGAGGACTGCGTGGTCGGTCGCGCGAGCCGTCAAGCGCCGGCGGCCGCCTCTGCCGCGAAAGTTCTCGATTGGAACACGGTTTCTGCGTTTCAATGTGGATTACCGAGCCAACGTCTTGCTGCATTTGAAGAAGTGACCTGAGATCAAAGCCGCCTCGACGAGCCGGTCGTGGCTAATGAGAGGAGTCGTCAGCCATCTTTGGATCAGGAGTGCTCGATCTGGGCACGCCCGGAAGGGGCTCGCCACGGCGACGATCTTATTGCCGGCGTGGGGATGACGTGGTCAAATGGTGGATTTGAACACCCAGGCCCTCGCCCTTGCGCAAGGCGGAGCGGGGATCTCGGTCGGGACTGCGCAGACGCCAGGTCGCCGACTCGGGTCTGTCTGAAAGTTGGGCGGGAACCGGTACCTCTTCCACCGTACGTTCTTGTCGGAACGGATCATCTCGTCAAGAAGCCGACGACGTGCGGTCTGACCATCGCCGAAGCGCGGCGGGTGCCACCGGTGAAATCAGGCGAAATCGCCCGTGTCGGCGCCCGCCGACTCATCTTCTCGACGTTGCGCAGTTCGGGCGCGGGCGACGATTCGCGGCCGGGATTGAGCTGCTCGCCGTGATGATGATCATCAGGTTGCGTGAATCGTCGCGGTGACCTCAAACAGCCCGCGGGCGTCCTCGATGTCGGCCGCTTCCAGCAGGTCGTCGTCGGAAGCGTCCCTGCAGGTGGAGCAGACAAAACTTGTCGAGGTTCTCCTCGAAGCGATCAGCTTTCGATGTCAATGGCGACGTAGTGACGGCCGGTGTTGTGGAGTTCCCGCGCGACACTCGACCAACTCGCCCGAAACCGCAATGATGAAATGCTGCCGCAGTTTTTGAATCCGTTTTTCCATCCGTCGTCTCCGCAGGAAAGATCAAGGTCCTTACTGGAGGAAAGATTACTGACAGGCTAGTGAATAGAAAGGTCAGCGCGCCGAGGCCGGCAATCGCGACCAGACCGGCAAACAGCACTCGCTGATCGTATGGAGAGGGACTATTTCGCCACAGCCCACCGTCGAGATGGTGATCAGCGTCATGTAGAGCGCATCCGACCAGTCCGCGTTGTCACCGGCAATCTCGTGGAAGCCAAGTGTGCCGAGACCGATCAGGATCACCACCACCAAGCCCGCCCAGACGATGCGAACGATGATGCGCTGCAGTTGTCCGGCGACTCGCACGTCGGATTCGCGCAGGCGGCGCCGGCGGCGCAGGCGCAAGCGAGCTTGCAGCGGGCTATCGGCCATGCGCAAGGAAGCGATCGGCGTTCATGTCGCTAGTCTAGGGCTATCGGCGCCAGAAGGCCGGCGTCAGTACCACCAGCAGGGTAAATATTTCCAGACGACCAAGCAGCATGGCGAAGCTGCAGACCCAGATCTGGAAGTCGGTCAGCGATTCGTAGGTCGTTGCCGGGCCGACCTGATTTAGGCCGGGGCCGGTGTTGTTGATCATCGCCACGACGGCCGAGAACGCGCTGATGATCTCCAGACCGGAAAAGGACAATACCAGGGTCAGCGCCACCATCAGGCACACGTAGGCGAAGCCGAAGGCCATCACTGCAGTGAGGATGGGCTGGGGCATCAACTCGCCGCGGACGCGCACCGGCCAGACGGCGTTCGGGTGCATCGCGAGCAGCAGTTCACGATAGACCTGCTTGTAGAGGATCAACGCCCGGATCATCTTGATCCCACCGCCGGTGGACCCGGCGCTGGTGGCGAAGCTGCAAAGGAAGAGCATCCACAATGGCGCGAAAAATGGCCACAGATTGTAATCGAGACTCGCGTAGCCGGTGGTGGTGGCGATGGAAATGACATTGAAGGCGGAATGGCGCAGCGCTTCGGGGAAAGTACCGTAGGTGTCCTTGGCCCACAAGTAGAGGGCAATGCCGAGCACGCTGACGAGGCACACAGCCAGGAACAGAATCGCCTCGGGGTCACGCAGGTAAGGTCCCGGCGAGCGACGGCGGAGCGCGACAAAGTGGGTTGCGAAGTTCATCCCGGCAATCAGCATGAAGACGATGGAAACCGCCTCGATTGTCGGCGAGTTCCAGAAGCCGAAACTGGCGTCGTGGGTCGAAAAGCCGCCGAGGCCCATGGTGCTGAAAGCGTGCACCACAGCGTCGAACCATGTCATGCCGGCCCAGTGGTAAGCCAGTATGCAGAGCACGGTAATGCCGGCATAGACCACCCACAATCCCTTGGCCGTCTGCGCCATGCGCGGTGTAAGCTTGGAGTCCTTCATCGGTCCGGGGTTTCCGGCCTTGAACATCTGGCGACCGCCGATGCCGAGCAAGAGCAGGATGGCTACCGCGAGAACGATCAGCCCCATACCGCCAAGCCAGACCAGCATCCCGCGCCACAGGTTGATCGATTGCGGCAGGGTGTCGAGGTTGGTTAGGATGGTCGCGCCTGTGGTCGTGAGGCCGGAGACCGCTTCAAAGTAGGCGTCAGTAAACGAAGTACCGAGATGCAGTATGAGTGGCAGGGCGGCAAATGCCGGCAGGATCGTCCACACCAGGACTACCAGGAGGAAGCCGTCACGGATTTGCAGGTCGCGCTTTTCGTTGCGCGCTACCCACCACAAGCCAGCGCCAGTGCCCAGGGTCAACAGAAACGCTTCGTCGTAGGCGGTAGTGGCGCCATCCTGCTGATACCAGGAGAAGAGCAGCGGGACCAGGAGAGTCAAGGCAAAGCCCAGGAGCAACACACCGAAGACACGGATGACCGGGTAGTAGCGCTTCATCTCACCCCCGGCTGAAAACGGTAGCCGATACCGGTCTCGGTCAGCAAGTGGCGTGGTTGGGTCGGATTGCGTTCAAGTTTCTGCCGCAGGCGACGAATATAGATGCGCACGTAGTGCTCCTGTTCTGCATGCCCGGGGCCCCATACCTCGCCCATCAGATGCCTGTGCGTCAGCACTTTGCCGGCGTTGGCCAGCATCACGGCGAGCAGGCGGTGCTCGATCTGCGTCAGGTGAATGTCCTCTCCGGCACGCCGGACGGTGTGGCGCGCGATATCGACTTCAAGGTCGCCGAAGCGATAGGTCGTGACGGCTTCGCCGGTCGGGCTGTGCCGACGCAGCAGGACACGAACCCTGGCCAGCAATTCGCCGACACCGAACGGCTTGGTCAGGTAGTCGTCGGCGCCGGCATCGAGGGCCTCGATCTTGTCGTGTTCGGCCGTACGGGCCGAGAGGATCAGGATCGGCAGTGAAGCCCACAGCCGCAACTCACGAATGAAGTCGATGCCGTTCATATCGGGCAGCCCAAGATCGAGAATGACGAGATGGACATCCCCCGCCGCAACGGCTTCAAGCCCGGCGCGGGCAGTCGCGGTCTCGGACGCCATACAGCCTGACTTGCGGACGGCGTCGGAGACGAAACGCCGGATTTCCGGGTTGTCCTCGACCACCACGACGCTGATCGGCAGATCGTTCACGACAGGTCTCCCTCCATCTCGGGCGGGGTACCCAGCGGCAGCGTCAGTCGCACCCGGGCCTTGCCCAGCGCGTTCTCTGCCGCGATGGTGCCGCCATGGGCACTGACTATGGCGCGGCAGACCGCCAGGCCGATGCCGGTACCCGCGACCGTCGGCCCTGGAAAACCGCGCACAAAGGGATCGAAGACCTGATCGAGGCGATCGGGGGGGAAGCCAGCGCCCTCATTGCACACCGACACCTCCAGGTTGGGAGGGCAAACGCGCGCCGTCAAACCGATGGGCGTACCGGCGGTTGAGTACTTTGCTGCATTCTCCAGCAGATTGCAGAGCACACGTTCCATGAGCACGGCGTCAATGGAGATCAAGGGAAGGTCGGCAGGTAGCGCGATGTCAAGCTGTCGTGCCGCCAGAATATCGTCAAGCAGTCGCACACTTGACCCAACGATGTCATCGAGAGGTTGCCAGTGCTTGTTGAGCATCACGTGCCCGGACTGAAGTCGGGCCATCTCCAGCAAATTGCTCACCATCCGGTGCATGGCGAGGGACTGGTCGCGCAACATGCCGGCCGTCTCGATGGCGTTGTCCGGTGGGCTTGCCTGCCGGTCGGACAGGGTATCGACGAGCGTATCGGCCAGGCCGACCAGGCTGGTCAGTGGTGTCCGCAGGTCGTGAGACAAGGAAGAGAGGATTGACGAGCGCAGCTTCTCGGATTGCACCTCGAATTCGCTCTGTTGCGCAATCTGGGCATAGTGAATGCGTTCAATGGCGATGCCCGACAGCGGAGCGACTGCTGCAACGAGTGGCTGCAGCATAGGGCACGTCCTGGCCACGACGAGAACGCCACGCACGCGCGTCGCACCGGCAAACGGCAGGAAGGTAGTGCCTGCATCGGTGACAACGGCGTTCTGGCGATAGGCCGTGAGGGCGATACCTCGTGCCTTGTCGCCAATGGCCAGGGTGCCATGGGTCGTCAGCGCCTCGTGTCCAGCGCCTCCTTCATCGATCAACACCGCGCTGTCCATGTCGAGCGCGCGCAGGAACCGGCCGACGATGTCAACCACCTGCTCGAGGGCCAGGGCCGCTCCCAGGTCGCGCGCCAGTTGATACAGCATGCTCGTTTCGCGCTCTTTCGACAGGATGGCTTCATTCTGATCGGCGATATGTGACGCCAGGTGCGAGGTAATCAACCCGACGGCCAGCATCACGGCAAAGGTGACCAGATATTGCGCATCAACCACTGTGAACGACAGGTGTGGCGGGACGAAGAACAAGTCAACCAGGGCGACGCTCAGGAATGCCGCGAGCACGGCGGGGCCTCTCCCCAATTTGACGGCGGCGACAAACACGACGAGGAGAAACAGCATCACGATGTTCGCCAAGTCCAGCCAGCCGCGCAGCGGCAGGGTCAGGGCCGTGATCAGCGCACACAGGGCCAGAGCTATCGGATAGCGCGCGCGAAACCAGTGATCGAGCACCCAATCTCTCCGATTATGGGAAGTGGCGCAGTGTCCTACAGTCGATGTAAAAACGGTGTAAACAGCCCACGACCATCCGCGCAAAAAATCCGGGGAAGCTGAGCAGGGCTGCGGCAGCGAGCTATAATCCGGCGCACCCTGATGTCCGGTAACCACTCTCCCTGGTACACCGCCCACCTATTCTGCCTGCACGTCGAAAGCCATGAACCAGATTGCCAAATTGCTAAACTCCGACAATGTCGTCGCTGATCTCCAGGTGAGCAGCAAGAAGCGCCTCTTCGAACAGGTCGGCCTGCTGCTCGATGAGTGCGAGGGGCTTGGCCGTAGCCAGGTGTTTGATGCCCTGTTCTCACGTGAAAAGCTCGGATCGACCGGGCTTGGGCTCGGTGTCGCGATACCACACGGGCGCATCAAGGGTCTCAAGCAGGTGGTCGGAGCCTTCGTCCGCCTGGCCACTCCGGTCAACTTCGACGCGCCGGATGGCAAGCCGGTCAATCTGGTATTCGCCCTGCTGGTGCCGGAAGTGGCCACCGAGCAGCACCTGCAATTGCTCTCCGACCTGGCTCAGATGTTCTCCGAGCGTGCGGTGCGTGAAAAACTAGCTGCAGCACCTGATTCGACTGCGATTCGCACGATCTTCGCCGCCTGGCGAGCCGACTGACCACTCCTGTCACGCCGCTGCCACTCGCGAAACCGGACCGTCGGGTGGGCGCTCCGCGGAAGAACAGCGCTCGACCTGTCTAGCTGTGTTTGAAAGCAAGAAACATCTTGAAACAGCGCGCAAAGGCAAGCGGGGTTTCGCAATGCTCTGCCCATAGCTCGGCAGTCAGGGAGAAGGAGACGTCGCCAGCGGCTTCTCGGTCCTTGACCCAGACCAGCCGACGATCGCTGAACACGCCAGTCGGCAGACGACTGCGGATGAACTCCCAGACCTCGTCCAGATGATCGAAATTTGCCAGTTCTCCCGCACCATCGGCGCCTTCTTCTTCTTCCATGAAAACCTGGTAGCGCATCACGAACCTCAAGAGAAACAGCCCGCCATACCGACGGCGGACACGTGGTTGGCCAACAGCGCGCAATTATTCGCCAACGCGGACGAATAGTCCATCCCGTTGCGGCTGATGGCGCGGGCCAAACGCATGCCTGGTGTTGTTTGGCCACCAACCCGCGGCGCTCAGCGCTGCCGTGTCGGCCGTTGGCGGTCGACGTCGTGGTGACCGGTTTCGCAGCGACAGCGCCCGCCGTTGACGCGTCAGCCCTTGACGCACACCACCTGCCGCAGCGTATGCACCACTTCCACCAGCGAGCGCTGGGCATACATCACCGCGTCGATGTCCTTGTACGCCATCGGGATTTCGTCGATCACCTCCCTGTCCTTGCGGCACTCGACGTGTGCCGTGGCGCGCTCCTGGTCGGCGACCGTGAATCGGCGCCTGGCCTCGTTGCGGCTCATCGTCCGGCCAGCGCCGTGGCTGCACGAGCAGAACGACTCCTCGTTGCCAAGGCCGCGTACGATATAACTCCTGGCCCCCATCGAGCCGGGGATGATGCCGAGTTCGCCCTGGCGCGCCGACACCGCACCCTTGCGGGTGACGAAAATCTCGGATCCGAAGTGGGTTTCCTTCTGCACATAGTTGTGGTGGCAGTTCACAGCTTCGACGTCGACGGTGAAGGGCTTGGTGATCACCCTGCGGGCGACGGTGATCAGACTGGCCATCATTGCCGTCCGATTGCAGCGCGCATAGTTCTGTGCCCAGTCGACCGCTTCGAGATAGTCGTCGAAATGCGCGCTGCCTTCCTCGATGTAGGCAAGGTCGCGGTCGGGCAGGTTGACCAGGTGCTGCCGCATATCCGCCTGCGCCAGAGCGATGAAGGTGCTGCCGATAGCGTTGCCGATGCCGCGCGAACCCGAGTGCAGCACGAACCAGATGTGGTCGGCCTCGTCCAGGCAGACCTCGATGAAGTGATTACCGGTGCCCAGCGTACCCAGATGTTTGCGGTTGTTGGTTTCCCTGAGGTGGGGGTATTTTTCGACGATGCGCGTGAAGCCGGGCAACAGTTCGGCCCACAAGGCGTTGACCAGTTCCGGCGGGTTTTCCCAACTGCCCTCGTCGCGCTTGGTGTGGCCGAGCGTCCGGCCATGCGGTATCGCCTGCTCGATCGCGCCACGCAGGGGATGCAGGTTGTCAGGCAGATCGGACGCGTTCAAGGTCGTGCGGGTGGCGATCATGCCGCAGCCGATGTCCACGCCGACGGCCGCCGGAATGATCGCGCCGCGCGTCGGGATCACGCTGCCGATCGTCGAACCCTTGCCCAGATGCACGTCCGGCATCACCGCCAAGTGGCGGAAGATGAACGGCAAGCGGGCGGTGTTGATCAACTGCAGGCGGGCCTCATCCTCGACCGGCACGCCTTCGGTCCACATCTTGATCGGCCGTCCGCCCGGCACCTTGATCACCTCGATTGCTTCCGGGTTCATGCCAGCCACCCAAGTCCGACTAATGGGATGGTCGCCCCTTCCCGAAACGGCATCTGCGTGCCAAAGTGGAGATGCGATATTTCCACCACCAAACAGGAGAGGCGACCGAGATGAAGATTACGACAGTTGGTATCGATCTGGCAAAGAACGTGTTCCAGGTACATGGCGTGGATGAACGAGGAAAGGCCATGCTCAAGAAGCCGCTCAAGCGCGAGCAGGTGGCGCCGTTCTTCGCCAACCTGCCGCCCTGTCCGATCGGCATGGAAGCGTGCGGCAGCGCGCATCATTGGGCGAGGAAGCTGGAAGCGTTCGGGCATACCGTAAAGCTGATGGCCCCGCAGTTCGTGAAGCCTTACGTCAAGACGAACAAGAACGACGCCGCAGATGCCGAAGCGATCTGCGAGGCGGTGGGCCGCCCCAATATGCGCTTCGTACCCATCAAGAACGGCGAGCAACAGGCGATCTTGGCGTGCATCGTGCCCGCCAGGGCTTCGTCAAAGAGCGCGCACGGCGCAGGCCAACCAGATCCGGGGTCTGTTAGCCGAATACGGGATCATCATCCCGCAGGGCATTAGCCATATCGCCAAGCGCCTGCCTGATATCCTGGAGGACGGGGAGAACGGACTGCCGGGCGCCTTCCGCCAATTGCTGCATCGACTCGGGGATCACCTGAAGGGAACTCGACCGCCAAGTGGGCGAACTGGAGGTGCAGATCCAGGTCTGGCACCGCGAAACGAGGCGAGCAAGAAGCTCGCGCAGATTCCCGGTATCGGTCCGATCACGGCAAGCGCGCTGGTGGCCTCGATCGGGGATGCGAAGAGTTTCGAGAGGGACGGCAGCTGGCGGCCTGGCTGGGATTGGTCCCCCCAAGCAGCACTCCAGTGGCGGCAAGCAGTTGCTGCTGGGCATCGCAAGCACGGCGATACCTATTTGCGCACGCTGCTGATCCACGGCGCTCGGGCGGTGATACGGGTAGCCGAGCGCAAGGCGGGTTATGCGCAAACCTGGCTGGCGCAGCTGATCGGCCGGCGCAACAAAAACATCGCGGCAGTGGCCTTGGCGAACAAGAACGCTCGCATCTCCTGGGCGCTACTGGCCCAGGAGCGGGACTATCAGCCCGGCTATGAACCGTCGGCGGCATGAACACGGGTTGCCCACAGGCGCTCGCTCGCCAGCGTATGGGGCGCGCTCGCGAGCGCCTATGGACAACCCTGCGGTATTGCAGCACCCCCTTTTTTTAGCGGAGTAACCCCCCACAGATTGCTCAGGCAATCATGATGTGATGGCAAGGCAGGTAAGACCGTGGTCGATTCAACCTGATAGCAGCCTCGCGCTTCAAGCGCGTCCGACTGATGAGGCATCGATCAGCGGAATTCCATCAGGGACAGAGGCATCGCCTCGATCAAAGTCCGAATGTATGGCTGCAATCTTTACCCTTCGAACCGTCACCAATTGAATGCTTGGCAAACCCAGGGGCGACCATGTAAGGTTGCTAGCGCGTAATCGGCTTGTAGCGAATCCGCTTCGGTTTCGCTGCCTCTTCGCCAAGGCGGCGTTTCTTGTCTTCCTCGTACTCGTGGTAGTTGCCGGCAAAGAAGGTCCATTGCGAATCACCTTCGCAGGCGAGAATGTGCGTGCAGATGCGGTCAAGGAACCAGCGGTCGTGGGAAATCACCAGCACGCTGCCAGCGAATTCAAGCAGGGCATCTTCAAGCGCACGCAGCGTTTCGACGTCGAGGTCGTTGGAAGGTTCGTCAAGCAGCAGGACGTTGCCGCCGGCAATCAGCGTCTTCGCCATGTGCAGGCGACCACGCTCGCCGCCCGAGAGTTGACCAACCCGCTTCTGTTGATCGCCGCCCTTGAAGTTGAAGCGGCTGATGTAGGCGCGGGCCGGCGTTTCATACCTGCCAACGGTGAGCAACTCGGCACCGCCGGAAATCTCTTCGAAAACCGTCTTGTCTCCGTCGAGACAATCGCGGCTCTGGTCGACATAGGCGAGCTTGACGGTAT
>JADJMH010000026.1 GCA_016709675.1 Candidatus Accumulibacter proximus | reverse complement strand
AGGCCGAACGGCGCTTGCGCGTCGCCTATCTGTCGCGCGATCTGCGTCACCACTCGGTGCAGTATTTTCTGCTGCCCATCCTCAGCCATCACGATCATGCAGCTTTCGAGATCGTCTGCTATTCCGACAACAAGCAGGCCGACGAGGTGACCGAGCTGTTCAAGGTGCACGCCGATCGCTGGGTCGAGTGCGATGGCTGGAGCGATGAGGAACTCGCCGGGCGGATTCGCCGTGACGGGATCGACCTCCTGATCGATCTCGGCGGCCACACCGACCGCAACCGCCTGCCGGTTCTTGCCCGCCGGCCAGCGCCGCTGCAGATCGGCTACCTGGGTTACCCGAGCACCACCGGCGTCAGCACCATCGACTACCGCATCAGCGACCGCTGGATCGACCCCGAGCCGCCGGATCCGCAGATCCTTCGTCGGAAACGCCGCTGCGGCTGCAACACGGTTACTTTTGCTATGCGCCGATCGCCGAGTCACCGAAAGTCAGTGCATTGCCTTTTGACCGCCTGGGGCGAATCACATTTGGTTCGCTGAACCAGGGTGCGAAGCTCAACCCGGCACTGTTCGCCTGCTGGTCGGAAGTCCTGCGCGGCGTGCCCGGGTCGCGGCTGTGGCTACAGAACTCGGCGCTGCACGAAGAGGCGCCGCGGCGAACGCTGGTCGAGGAATTCGAGCGTCTCGGGGTAGACCGCCAGCGCCTCGTATTCCATGCTTTCGGACCTGCCCCTGCCTACCTCAAGAGCTACCACGAGATCGACATTGCGCTCGACAGCTTCCCGTACAACGGCGGCACCACTACCTGTGAGGCGCTGTGGATGGGGGTGCCGGTGGTCTCGTGGCGCGGCAATCGTCACGTCGCGCGCCTGGGAGCGAGCATCCTCGGCCATGTCGGGCTGAGCGAACTGGTTGCCAGTTCGCCACAGTCCTATGTCGAGACGGCAATCGCGCTGTCGCGCGATGTCGACCGGCTGCGTTCGCTGCGATCGACGATGCGCGACCGGCTGTCCGCCTCATCGCTGATGGACCACGCCGGTTTCACCCGTGAACTCGAAGCGGCGTACCGTGCCGTCTGGCGTCGCTGGTGCAGCAGCGGTGGGAGCGCGATAGCCGCTGCCCAAGCTTGAGCAAGCGCTGGCAGGAGTCGGACCTGCACGAGCTGCCGCTGGCCGGGCTGCGCCAGTTGGCGAGAAAGACCGATCTGGCGGCGATCACGTCTCGCTGACGGCTTCCTCCTCCAAGCTGGGGTAATCGATGTAGCCCCTGGCCCCGCCCTTGTAGATCGTCGCCGAGTCCCACGGGTTCAACGACGCTCCGATTTGCAGGCGCTCGACTAGGTCGGGATTGGCGATGAAATGCTTGCCAAAGGCGATCAGGTCTCCAGAGTCCGCTTGCAGTGCTGCTTCCGCGCGCTGGCGATCGAAGCCACCGCAGAGGATCATCGTCTTCGAATAGCAGGCCCGCAGATGCTGGAGCAATTCACTCTGCGGGTCGTGCATCCAGCTTCCCGACTGGTCATAGACATGCAGGTAGCCGATCCCCAGGCGGTCGAGCTGACAGGCGAGATAGCCGTACGTGAATAGCGGTGCCGGGTCCGACTGCATCTCGTGCGCCGTGCCGAGCGGCGAGATGCGGACGCCGACACGCTCCTTGCCAACGGTGTCGGCGACGGCCGCCGCCGTGTCGAGCAGGAAGCGCCAGCGCTCCCGGGTGGCACCGCCATACTCGTCGCTACGGTCGTTGAGGTACGGGCAGCGGAACTGATCAAACAGATAGCCATTCGCGGCATGGATTTCGACACCGTCGAAACCTGCCGCCATGGCATTGCCGGCGGCGCGCGCGAAATCGCCGACAATCTCCTTGACCTCGTCGGTCGTCAGCGCCCGCGGCGGGTCGCAGGGAACCAGCACCGGATCACGGCTGCCAGCGAGGATCGGCACGCGGTCATTGTGCAGACCGATCGTGCTCGGTCCCACCGGTGGCGAGCCGTCGGCGCGCAGGCTGCAGTGACCGACGCGGCCGACGTGCCAGAGCTGCAGGTAAATGCGGCCACCTTCGCGATGCACCGCGCGGGTCACGTTCTGCCAACCGGCGATCTGCGCCGCGCTGTAGATGCCGGGGGTGCGAGCGCAGCCGCGCGCCTGCGGCGAGACCGGCGTGCCCTCGGCGATGATCAGGCCGGCCGAAGCACGTTGTGCGTAGTATCTGGCGGTCATCGTTGTCGGCGCGAGGTGCGAGTCGCTGGCACGGTTGCGGTTCATCGGGGCCATGACGACACGATTGGGCAGCGCCAGGGCGCCGAGCGAATAACGAGAAAACAGTTTCTTGGACATTGGTGGTTCACCTCCGTTGATGCCTTTGCCCGTCGGTATTGAAGCAGGCTGCAGGCGATATTCTTCAGCGCTGACTGCCATCGACCGTCGGGGGATTGATTGGTGGCGCGGATTTCCGCGCCGGCAGGAGCACGCTGTGCTCTCGCGTGGGAGAACGGCCAGGCAGCCATTCAGGGTTAGTGTTCAGTTCTGCTAATGCAAAGTTGTGGACCCGGACGAAATGATGGCTTCGTCAGGTTTCGGATTGATGGCGGCGGCAAGCCGCACCTGGCTGACTCTGAGAACACCAAAGACGACCGGGAAAGCAGACGCCGACCCGGGAAACCGTTCCCGGCCCGCGCAGAGTCGCTCTACACCGACTTCCGCAAAGGGCGCCCGAGCTGCCCACGCAAGAACGAACCGGGCCCTGTGTCGCTGACCACAGCCAGGCTCAGCGCCTGGCTCCTGTGCGTACAACGCACCAGCCGCTCCGCCGTTGACAGCTGGTCGGCGCCGGGCGGCAGTAGGATCGGCATCGACACCCGCACCTGGACTTCCGCTACACTGACCAATTGCCGGCTCAAGTGCGCACGCACAAGAATATCTACACGCAGGTCGATATTCCGGGCTCGATCGATCATCTGGTGGACGAGTTGAAAGACAAGGACAACCGGCCGCTTCCTGCGGCGGACCTGCTGCTCACCAACGCCTACGATGAACTGATGAGCGGGGTGGTCGACGTCAAGGACCTTGGTAGCGGCGTCATCGGCGGCACCGAATGCGATCACCTGGCGTTCAGAAAGAAGGAAGTCGACCTGCAAATCTGGATCGCCCAGGGAGACCGCCCGTATCCTTGCCGATACGTCACTACGTCCAGGCTCGTTGCGAACGCCCCCCAGTACAGCATTCAGATCAGGAACTGGAAGACCGGCGGCGACAGCGCGGCTGACGCCTTCAGCTTCAAGGCACCGCCAGGAGCCAGGCAGGTAGACCTCAGGGCCTCGGCACTCGCTTGTCATAGTCGGATGAGGCCCATGATCTTGACTCGGAAGTCGTCATCCCAGGCGGCTGCCTTGCGCTTCAGGCGCAAGCTGTTTTTTTGGTCGGTGGTATCCAGCCGAATCAGATTGAGAACGATCTTCTTCAAGAGGGATAGATTCTGTGGGGCGTTGTCTTTACGTACGGTGCTGGCATCCTCGCCGAAGCTGACGTCGAGGACCCAGTGAAGTCGATGGCAAGTCGGCCGGAGGAATTGCACCCCCGGCCTCTCACAGAACGGTGCGTGAACCTCTCGATTCACACCGCTCCCATCAAGCAAACGCACCGACCATTCCTTTCTGCCAATGCACGAAGAGATACGGCTGCTTCTCGGAAAGCTGTTCGAGAAACCTGCTCGCCCGTATCTTTGTGACCTTTCAGCCGTCTGTACTTCCTCATCGCCCAAGCCACCAACGTCTTGTTGAAGTGCCTGAAGACGGGATACATCGCCGACCGATAGAATCTGCCGTAATACGCGAGCCAACCCCTCAGGATTGGATTGTGCAGTCGGGAAATGTCGGCTAGGCTCAGCCCGTCCGATTTCGGTAGCTCAGTTTGCGTGTCGTTGCCCGCATCGCCGTCAGCGCTTTGTTGCTGACCGCCGGGGTGAAGCTCACAAACATGCTGTTGCGCTTGCGGTTCTTCACCACCCTTGGCCGGAAGGTATATCCGAGGAAATCAAACTGCGTGACCGGATACCTCCTTGCGACTACCGTCTTTGCAAGTACTGATCTTGGTCTTGTCCGGATGCATCTGCAGGGCGCATTGCGCAAACCTTGCATCGAGCGCCGCCATCAGGCCTGCGCCTCCTGCTCGGTCCGACAATGAACCAATCCATCATCCGCATACCGGCACCAGGGGTTGTCGGGATAGTGTTTCGTCATCCAGACGTCAAACGTGTAGTGGAGGAACAGGTTGGCCAACACCGGACTGACCACTCCTCGTACACAAAGGATAACTTGCGGCGGAACGTTGGCCTCCTGAAGATTGATGCAGAGTGGATGAGTCATCCGGGTTCCCGGAAGATGGAACGGGGGTTGGGATCGAATGGCGAATGGTGATGCTGTCAGAACCGACGACGACTTCTTGACTAGCAGCCGCACGATACGCTGACGTTCGGCGATATCGGGTGTGAACAGTTTCCCGCATCCGCCCGAGGAATGCCGATAGCGTTTCCGCCAGTCGGAGGTAGGCGGCCTGGTCGGAGAACTGGGCGCTGAGCGACTCGACTTCGGCGTGCAGGGCCAGCTCACGCTGGCGCAGCGCGGGCATGCGCCGACGCAGTTCCGCCAACGACAGCAAGTCCTCCTGATAGGCGGTGAGAAGCCGCCCATGCTCTTTTGTACTCGCGCCAGATCCCGCTGGAGCGTTTCTTGGCGACGCTGCGCAGGATGTGTCTGGCGCGCCACTCAAAAGCCGCCGGTCCAGCTCGGTCTGGATGAGCGCCGGATCCACCAGGCGCAGGACTTCGGCCCACACGATGCTTTCCAGCAAGTCCAGCCGGTTCGGGCGCTGATCACAGCGGGCCTGGCCGTCGTAGCGATAGGCATCGAGCCGCAGGCAGCGGTGGTAGGAAGATCCTTGCGTGCCGTGCTGCGGGTCGAGGTTCGATAGCGCGCATAGCTCACTGGCGGCAGTGTACGAGCCCCTGCAGCAGGCTGGGCTCGACGGTGCGCCGAGCCGCGTACTTCTTGTTCACCACCAGACGTTCCTCGGCGAGGGCAAACGTCTCCTCATGGATCAAGGCGGGAACAGCGATCTCGAGCCATTCCTCGCGTGGGCGCTCCAGGCTGGCGGTGTTGCGTACCGGCAATCCCCCGCGTTGCCGTGCCAGGCGATTGAGGCGCTGTCGTACTGCGATCTGGGTCTTGCCGAAGCAAGCCTGTCCCTTGTACGCCGGGTTGCGAAGCATCGCCCAGACGGTGGAGCGCTCCCAGCGGTGCCTTCCCTTTCGGGTCGGCACCTCCTGCTCGTTCAGCCAACGCGTGATCGCACCGATCGACAAGCCGCCAGCGGTATAAAGATCATAGACAGCACCACCTCGGCTTGCGCCCTCGATCACCTAGCTTGCGCGTTCGCCTCATCGCTCTTGCGCACGTAGCGGTAGCCAGGGAGCGCCGCTCAACACACTGACTTCTCCCAGTTGGGCGCGGTGGCGCTTGCCGCGCGCGAGCGCTCCAGGATCTGCGCTCGCTCGTATTCGGCGATCATGCCCCGGAACTGCAGCAAAGCAACTGATCTTCCGGGTCTCGCTGCGCGGGCCCCGCAGGAAAACGGTGGCCACCCGTGGCGAGCCAACTCCTCGGTGAGCAGGACCTGATAGGCGTACTTGAGGCTCAACCGGTCAGGCGAGATTACGAGCACCGCTTCAATCTGTCCTCCGCCGCCAGATCGCGTACCCGCTCCAACCCTGGCCGCAGCAGGCTCGCCCCGCTGTAGCCCTCGTCCTCGAAGATCCATTCAGCCGGCACGCAATAGTCCTCGCTTGCAGCGAAGGCCACCAGTGCCGCTGTCTGGCTGGCAATCGTGTGCTCCTCGCGCTGTTGCGCCGACGACACGCGGGCGTAAATCGCTGCTGTCTTCATCGCACTCTCCGCTCAGCCCGGACGGCCGCCCCGTGCGGCGTACCCGATCCGGGACCAGGATCTCGTAGACTTGCTCAAGCTTGGCGGCGAGCAGGCGGTCAAAGACATAGTCCAGAGACACGTCATGACCCTGCCGGCGCCGATCAACCATGTTGGCGTGCCTTGGCCAGATACGCCGATACCGCGCACCCAACAATCTCGCCCATCGTCCGGCCGCTTTCTTGAGCATACGCGCAACTCCCCCACGACCTCGCCGGGGATTTTGATCGTGACGGGAATGGTCGGTTGGGCAACCGGCAGCGGCTGCGCCAGTTCCTGCGCCTCCTGCAGGTAGCGATAGGCCTGGCGACGTGACAACGCAAATGATTCGGTCAATACTTGCGCGGCCTCGCTGAGGCTGTGACCACGAACAAGCAGAGCGAAGGCGCTGTTCACCCGTTGTGCCCTTTCGGAATCGGTGGCGCGCGACATGTGCCTTAAGCATATTACCTCCTGCGACGCAAATCAAGTGTTGTTTCGGAACGATGAAAGGGAATCTGCCGATCGAACTCGAAGTTATCTTTTGTGTACGTGGCGTGACGACGCCGCCTTGCGGTGTCCCCCGGGTACGTTCTACCCGGGTTCCGTCCGCCAGTTGCAGCGGCGCCGTCAGCCAGCGCTTGATATAAAGCATGGCCCATTCACACTCCACGTGCTTCTCGAGCGCCTTCTCCAGCAATGCATGGTCGATGTTGTCAAACAGGCCTTTGATATCAAACTCCAGAACCCAGGAATACTTCCAGCATCGTTCCCGCGTTACCCCACGGCGTCCAGCGCCGACCTTCCGGGCCGGTAACCGTAGGAATCCGGTAGAAACTTGGCTTCAATCCGGGCTCTATCACCTGCTTGACAACCGTCTGCGCCACACGATCTGCCACCGTTGGAACACCCAATATGCGCTCCCCGCCATTCTTCTTGGGAATGGCAACCGCTTTGACCGGCGGCGGAAAGTAGCTTCCCGACGACATCCGGTTCCAGATCTTGTACAGGTTCCCCTTCAGATCCTTCTCGAAGTCGCCGATCGATTCCTTATCCACCCCTGCCGATCCCGCATTGGCTTTGACCGCTTGATACGCTTCAGACACCAGCCATTTGTCAATGGCAAAGGGTTTTGTTGCACTCATCCGCTTCCTCCTGTTGCCAGTTGAACGCCAAATGCAACCGCTTGATCCGACCCCTTTGCTCCAGCCGCATTACCAGCCTTCATCGCTCGTACGGGTCGGTCCGTCCCAGTGCTCCGCATCGGTACTCTCGCCTCGTGGTTTCTGCCACTTGGGCTTCTCCCTTGACATCGGAACGACTGGTTCCCGCAGTTCCACACAGAAGCCCGTATCAGCTTCACGCCTCCTATACGCCGGCCGCCGCTTGCCCAGTAATCAGGTGCCCGGCAAGCTTGTCCCAGAAGATGGAAACGCCCCTGGTTTTGACGACAAGTCTCTGGATTACGACGCGTCAGCGAAGGTTCACTTTCGTTCGTCTCTCTGATCCTTACCTGCTCGAGGTACGTCCTCGACGCTTTGACCCCAACGCTCACCACCACGGCTCTTGACCGCAGCAGCTTGGGGTGGTTTGAGGCCCGCTCCTGAAAGCCGACCCCGAGGGACCTACCCTCATCTTCCGTGTAGCTTCTACACAGTTCGTCAGTCCATTACGAACTTCCTTTCTGTGTGCCTGCGGCACACTCTCCACGGCCCAATGGCCTCGCACGGCGACGGCAAGTTGTTCGGCGGTCAACTCGCGAGAGCTGATGTAATAGCGCCGCTCGAAGTTCGATTCATCGTCGCCGACCTTGCGCAGGGAGTCGACCAGACCGATCGTTTTGCACTTGGGCCAATCGGCCACGTCAACGGTCCCTTCTGCGGGAAGTACCGAGGCGATTTGGCCGACAATCCGACCACGAGACTTGTGGGCTTGGCGGTGGCGGTCGACTACGGGCGATTGAGATTGGTCAATGAAATCAGTCTGGATCGCTTCCAGCAGCGCCGGTTGATTGCCTTGACCGCGAGCAGGTGCAGCGCCCTGGTCGGTGATCTGACGGGCGATATTCCTCTGGCACCCCATGGCGTCAATGGTGACGAGCAAGCCCTTGATCTGCAGTGCCTGGAGCAGTTCCGGGATGGCGGTAATCTCGTTACTCTTGGCGGCGACCTTTTCCTGGCCAAGAACGACGCCCAGTTCCGTAGCGAAGGCACTGACCATGTGAATGGCGGTCTCACCGCCGCTGCCCGACCCTCGCACGGTCTTGCCATCGACCGCAATGCCGCCATGGAGGGCTCCGACCACCTCAGCTACCCAGCGGCGAAATGCCACCTCGAATTGCTTCGGGTCCAGCGCTCGGAAGATCCTCAGAAACGTCTTCTCGGACGGGACGCCGTTCTTGATCGGCAGGAACTGACGCAGCCAATCCTCCTTCTTGTGCGCCCAATAGGCGATGTCTTCCACGGTGTCACAATCGGAGAGCACAGCGGCCATGGCAATCACCAGAATCTCCACAAAATCATGCAGCGTCCCATTGCTGGGTTTGCGTGGGTCGTCTACTTCCCTCAAGCAACACATCAGGCTGGCTCCTTCGTCACACTCATTTCGGTCGCCCAAAAGACGAGAGACCTGATTCCAGAGGGGTTTACAAGCTCTTGTCATAAGCCTATGAATGTTAACGATTTTTCACTTGTCAAGTATGACGAAGGAAACTATGCTATCCGAGTGCCGAGGCCCTGAGGTAGACCTCAAGGACCTGCAGAAGATGAAGGACATGGGTGAACTGCCGAGCCACTTCGTGATCGGAGGAAAATGATGAGCGTGTCAAGGAAAGTCGGAATTCTGCTGCTGGCCAGCGTCCTCGGATTTGCCGGCGCCGAGCTTGGCGAACAGTTCTCGGTGCCAGGCGTTCACAGCCTGATTCCGACGGCCGAAGCCGTCGTCGGGCGCCCCCTGACACCAGTGAGCGTCGCTGGTGTGGCACGACGCACCGGGCGCCGTTGCGCCACCGGCGTCTATGACTGCTGACCGCCAGTCGGATTCGAGGTCGGACAAGGCGAGTGATTTCACAAGGCGAAAGACGAAAGCCGGACTCTGTCGGTTGTCCGGTCGGCTGCTCTGAACAGTCCGGATGGCCTTCAGCAAGCCGCTGGGTTAGGTGCAGCGCCCTCCTCCGGCCATCGCTTTTCCAACAACACCGGCGTCAGATCGACGCGCACGGTGATCGCCGGTGCCCTGCTCAGGAGCACGCGTCCGCCTGCTGCTGAGCACAGTCCGTTGCGCGCTCAGCCAGCCACAGGGCCGCAGGAACGTGCAGCGTGGGCGAATCGGGAGAAGACGCGACAAGCATGAGAGAATCGGCGACTGGCAATCCAGAGACCCGAGATTCCATGATGAATACACGCAGAAACCCTGGCCGGACGCCGAGCCTGATGGTCCAGGGCTGCACTTCCGATGCCGGCAAGACCACGCTGGTCGCCGCGCTGTGCCGGCTGCTCTACCGGCGTGGCGTGCACGTCGCGCCGTTCAAACCGCAAAACATGGCGCTCAATTCGGCGGTGACGATCGACGGCGGCGAGATCGGCCGTGCCCAGGCGCTGCAGGCGCTCGCCGCCGGCGTTCCAGCACAGATCGACTTCAACCCGATCCTGCTCAAGCCCTCGACCGACAAGCGGGCGCAGGTCATCATCCATGGTCGGGCGCTCAGCGATCTGGATGCCCTTGCCTACCACGAGTACAAGCCGCGCGCCATGAAAGCCGTGCTCGAATCGTGGGAACGCCTCTGCGCGGCGTACGACTGCATTGTCATCGAGGGCGCCGGCAGTCCCGCGGAAATCAACCTGCGCGCGGGCGATATCGCCAATATGGGTTTTGCCGAGGTGGTCGACTGCCCGGTGATCATCGTTGCCGACATCGACCGCGGTGGGGTGTTCGCCCACCTCGTCGGCACCCTCGACCTGCTCTCCAGCAGCGAGCAGGAGCGCGTCAAGGGTTTCGTCATCAATCGCTTTCGCGGCGACGTCGCCCTGCTCGAACCAGGCCTGCGCTGGCTCGAGGAACGCACCGGAAAACCGGTGCTCGGCGTCCTGCCTTACCTGCACGGGCTCTATCTCGACGCCGAGGACGCTCTACCGAGAACCAGGGAGGACAAGGCGACGACGCGGCTGAAAGTGATCGCCCCCGCCTACCCGCGCATCTCGAACCACAACGATCTGGACCCGCTGCGTTTCCACCCTGATGTCGATTTCACGATCATCGGCCCGCACGACGCGGTCCCACCGTGCGACCTGCTGGTCCTGCCCGGTTCAAAGGCCGTTCAGGCCGATCTCAACTGGCTACGGGAGATGGGGTGGGAAGCGGCCATCGATCGCCATCTGCGCTACGGAGGCAAACTGATCGGCATCTGCGGCGGTCTGCAAATGCTCGGCCGGCAGTTGCACGATCCGCTGGGCCTGGAGGGCAGGCCGGGCAGCGCGTCGGGGCTCGGCCTGCTCGACTTCGAGACGACCCTGGCAGAGAAGAAGACGCTGGAGAACGTCAGCGGCTCACTGGCCCTGCCCGGCGCACCCGAGTTTGCCGGCTACCGCATCCACATGGGCGTCAGCAGCGGCCCGGCGTTCGACCGCCCGGCGGCGCAGCTCGCCACACCGGATGCCGGCCCCGAAGGGGCGCTTTCCGCTGACGGCCAGATCCTCGCCACCTACTGTCATGGTCTGTTCGATGCCCCGGACGCTCTGTCGGCCCTGCTGGCATGGACAGGTTGCCAGCCGAGCGGCCGCTTCGACCCCAGGGAGCGACGCGCGCAGGATATCGACCGACTGGCCAACGCGCTTGCCGACCATCTCGATCTCGAACTCATGGCGCAATGGCTGCCCGGTCTGGCGATGGCAGAAGTGCGTGACTGATCAGGTCCACCATCAGGCCGGGCGACTCGCTGCCGCCGACGCGGCCGATCAACGACTGACCGGTTCTCGGCCCGACGACGCCGACGCCTGGCACCTGACAGGGCTGAGAGAGGCCAAGCGCGGGCAGCACCAGACCGCGATTGAGCATATTGAGCGGGCCATCGCGCTGCGCCCGGACTACCCGGATGCCTTCAACAACCTCGGCAACCTGCTGACGAAGACCGGCCGTCACGATGAAGCCGAGGCGGCCTATCGCCAGGCCATTGCGCTGCGCCCGGATCACCCAGACCCCCTCAACAACCTCGGCAATCTGTTGCATCGGCGCCGGCAGTTTGGCGAAGCTCTGGCGTACTTCGAGCGCGTAGTGGCGATTACGGCTGACTACGTCGGCGCTTCGGGAATGGCTGCTGACTGCCGGGCCCGGATGACTGACTGGACAGTACTTCAATGCCATCTCCGCCTGAAACGCCCTTCGCTCCGACCCCGTCATCTTGCTCGACGCAAGCCGGATATCTTCAAGACGACTGGCTTCCAGAGAAACTTTCTCTTCAGTTACCGTGGCGACCCTCATCAGTGACTCCTACAATCTGAGAACTGACTCGAAATATCGCATACAACGGTATGAATAATCACCGATATCGCCTCAGTGACAGCCCCTCCGGGCGTCATCATCATTCTGACTGCAGCCGGTCGTGGTTCTGCTGGCGCACTCATCCGTTCGAAGCGGCTTGACCGATGCGCCGCTTTCTTACCACAATCCGGCTCTCAACCCCTGAAAGCCAGCCATGATCGACCAGACCGTAGATGATTTCAGCCTGCCGGCAACCGGTGGCCGGACCTTCACCCTCTCCACCTGCCGCGGCAGCACCGTCGTGCTCTATTTCTACCCCAAGGACAGCACGCCGGGATGCACCACCGAGGCGCAGCAGTTCCGTGACCTTCACCCGCAGTTCGTCAAGGCCGGCGCCATTGTCGTCGGCGTCTCGCGTGACGGTCTCAAGGCGCACGAGAATTTCAGGAGCAAACAGGATCTGCCCTTCGACCTGCTCTCGGACAGCGATGAGCTGCTCTGCGCCCGCTTCTCGGTGATCCGGATGAAGTCGATGTACGGCAAGCAGGTGCGCGGCATCGAACGCAGCACCTTTGTCATTGACCGCGAAGGGGTCTTGCGGCGTGAATGGCGCGGCGTCAAAGTCGCCGGGCACGCGCAGGAAGTGCTCGATTTCGTCGCCCAACTCTGATCGGCGACGCTGACCGACCCAATCCCGGACACGCTCGCATGACCCGCAAACCCGCAGCCAGCACCAACATCGACGCGGCCGCCACGCCGACCAAGTTCTTCGTCCTCGACACCAACGTCCTGATGCACGATCCGACAAGTGTCTATCGCTTCGAGGAACACGATGTCTTCCTGCCGATCATGACCCTGGAGGAACTCGACAACCACAAGAAGGGGATGTCGGAGATCGCTCGCAATGCGCGCCAGGTCACCCGTACACTCGATGAAATCGTCAGCAGCGTGGACCACGGCATCGACCAGGGCATCAAGCTCGACGGACCGTCGCGCAAACTGGCCAATGGTCGTCTTTTCCTGCAGACTGAAGCGATCGCTGGTGACCTCCCGGCAGGATTGCCCACTGCCAAGGCCGACAACCAGATTCTGGCCGTCGTCATTCACCTGCAGCGGCGGCACCCGGAGCGTCCGGTGATCCTCGTCTCCAAAGACATCAACATGCGCATCAAGGCGCGTGCACTCGGATTGCAGGCGCAGGACTACTTCAACGACAAGGTACTCGAAGACACCGATCTGTTGTACACCGGCATGCGCGAACTGGCAGCCGATTTCTGGGACCAGTATGGTCAGGACATCGAGTCGAGAAAAAGGGACGGGCGCACGCTGTACCGCCTGACGGGGCCACTGTGTACGGAATTGCTGGTCAACCAGTATCTTTTCCAGGAAGAGGGAAGCTCCCTCCATGCCATCGTCCGCGCAATCTCCGGCGCATCGGCCGAAATCGAAACCCTGACCGACTACACGCATCCGAAGAACAACGTCTGGGGAATCACGGCGCGCAACCGCGAACAGAATTTCGCCTTGAATCTGCTGATGAATCCGGAGATTGATTTTGTCACCCTGCTCGGCCAGGCCGGCACCGGCAAGACATTGCTGACACTGGCTGCCGGACTGACCCAGGTGCTGGAAAGCAAGTGCTACAGCGAAATCATCATGACCCGCGTCACCGTTCCTGTCGGCGAGGACATCGGTTTTCTGCCGGGGACCGAGGAAGAAAAAATGGGTCCGTGGATGGGCGCCCTCGAAGACAACCTCGAGGTACTCAACAAGAGCGATGAGGATGCCGGTGACTGGGGCCGGGCGGCCACCCGCGACCTGATTCGCAACCGGATCAGGATCAAGTCGCTGAATTTCATGCGCGGGCGGACCTTCCTCAACAAGTTCCTGATCATCGACGAAGCGCAGAATCTGACGCCGAAACAGATGAAGACCCTGATCACCCGCGCCGGACCCGGCACCAAGGTGATCTGCCTGGGCAATATTGCACAGATCGATACGCCCTATCTCACCGAGGGCAGTTCCGGCCTGACCTACGTTGTGGACCGCTTCAAGGGCTGGAAGCACGCCGGCCACATCACCCTGCAACGTGGCGAACGCTCCCGTCTCGCGGACCACGCGGCTGAAGTGTTATAATTTTTTCGATATTGTCGGGCCGTGTCTGGTGACACGGCCCGCTTGTTTCTGGCCACCGATCCGTGCTGCCGGCTCCGTACGACAGGATCCTTCGCCTACCGGAGAGTCGATTGAAACGACGCGATTTCCTTGCTGCTTCTGCGCTTCTTTCGCTGCTGTCCCCTTCCTCGGTATTGGCCGCCAACAAGAAGAAGACGGCTACCACGGCTACCGGCAAGCCGGCAGGAAAAGGCGGTGCCAAGGCTGCCGGCAGAACCGGCGCCAAAGCCACCGCCAGGCCCGACGGCAGGGCCAGCGCAAGAAAAGGCAGCCGGCAAGGAGGCTACCGACCAATCGTCGAAGCCCCGACAGCAGCCCCGGCGGAGGCTCCGAGCCCCCCACCAGTCGCCGCCGAGCAGTACAACGCCATCAGCCTGCCGGATGAAGCACAGCCGCAGTGGCGCAGCTATGACATCAGCTCGATCATCACGCTGCACCACATCAAAGGCAAACTGCGGCTATGGCTACCCCTGGCGCAATACAAGGACACTCCATGGCAGCGCTCGCTGGGTCATAGCTGGCGGGGCACTTTCGACAGCGCGGGGATCTACCGTGACCCGGTGGCGGAGATGGAAGTCTTCTACGCTGACTGGAAGGATGCGACCGGGACACCACAGCTTCAGCTCGTCAGTCAGGTGGCCAAACAGGACCGCCATTTCGACATCACCCGGCGCGGTAGCGTTGCCGAACGGGGCGAAGTGCTTCGCCGCTGCCTGCAATCAAGCAACCTGGTTCCGACTGATGGACTTGTACACCGCGCCGCCGAACGCGCGATTGGGCGCATCAAGGATCCGGTCGCCCAGGGCAAGGCAATTTACGACTGGGTCGTGGACAATACCTCGTATGATCCAGGGCGGAGCGGCATCGGCCGAGGCGATGTCGAAGCCATGCTCGACAGTGGCCAGTTGAGTGGAAAAAGCGCTGACATCGCCCTGCTGTTCGTTGGCCTGTGTCGATCGGTCGGCATTCCTGCGCGTCCGGTTTTCGGGCTGCGCATCGACAGTTCGCGGCTTTTTGCGGGGCTCGGCGCCACCGGCAACCTGCGCACGGTGCAGCACTGTCGTGCCGAATTCTATACCCCGGGCTATGGCTGGATTCCAGTCGATCCCGGAGATGTACGCAAGGCCATCCACGACGAACGCCTGAGCAATGGCGATCCAAAACTGGTGGTGCTGCGGAAACTGTTGTTCGGTTTCTGGGAAAAGAACTGGATCGCATTCAACAGCGCTCAGGACGTCCGGCTGCAGGGGGCAACGGGCGCTGGCGTACTGCCCTTCCTGGTCCTGCCGCAGGCAGAGGCAGGCGGGATACGTTTCGACAGCTCGGACGCCGAACGCCTCAGCTATACGGTCAATGCCAGCCGCGTCGACGGCTGAGCAGGGCCCCGCCGCGCCGCGGCCATTCAATACGAACCGGGACTGGCGAAATTCTCGAAGCGCGTGTACTCGCCGAGGAAAGTCAGGCGGGTGGTACCGATCGGACCGTTGCGCTGCTTGCCGATGATGATCTCGGCAACCCCTTTCTCCGGCGTGTCGGGGTTGTACACCTCGTCGCGATAGATGAACATGATGACGTCGGCGTCTTGCTCGATGGCGCCTGATTCGCGCAGGTCGGACATGACCGGACGCTTGTTCGGCCGTTGTTCCAGCGAACGGTTGAGCTGCGAGAGCGCCATCACCGGCACCGCCAGTTCCTTCGCCAGGCCTTTCAGCGAGCGCGAGATCTCGGAGATTTCAGTTGCCCGGTTCTCGCCGTGCGAGGTGGCCGACATCAGCTGCAGATAGTCGATGACGATCAGCCCGAGCTTGCCGCACTGGCGGTGCAGACGGCGTGCCCGCGCGCGCAGATCGATCGGGTTGAGCGCCGGCGTCTCGTCAATATAGATCGGCGCCTCGTGCATCTTGCCCAGGGCAAATGACAGGCGCGACCACTCATCGTCATTGAGGCGCCCGGTCCGAACGCGATGCGCATCGAGCCGGCCGACCGAAGACAACAGCCGCATCGCCAGCTGCGTACCGCCCATCTCCATCGAGAAGATGGCCACCGGCAAACCAACTTCGATCGCCACATGCTCGGCAATATTCAGCGCAAACGAGGTTTTGCCCATCGACGGGCGGCCGGCCACGATCAATAGATCGCCACCCTGCAGGCCCGAGGTCTTCGAGTCAAGATCGTGATACCCGGTGGGCACACCAGTGATATCCGAGGGATTGTCGCGGTCATGCAGTTCCTGGATGCGCTCGACGACCTGCGTCAGCAACGGGTTGATGTGCACGAAGCCGCTCTGATGTCGGAAGCCGCCTTCGGCAATCGCGAAGACCTTTGCCTCGGCCTCGTCGAGCAGCGTCTTCGGATCGCGGCCGAGCGGGTTGAGCGCGCTACCGGCGATGTCGTCACCGGCGGTCACCAGTTGTCGCAGAATCGCCCGCTCACGGACGATTTCGGCATAACGTCGGATATTCGCCGCCGACGGTGTGTTGGCCGCCAGCTCGCCAAGGTAGGCCAGCCCGCCGGTGGCATCGCCCTCCCCGGCCTGGTCGAGGCTTTCGGCGACCGTCACCGCGTCGGCCGGCTTGCCGCGTTCAAGCAGTTTGCAAATCTGGCGGTAAATGCGCCTGTGCTCATCCCGATAGAAATCGCCTTCGGTGATCACATCGGCGATCTTGTCGAAGGCGACGTTGTCGAGCAGCAAGCCACCGAGGACCGACTGCTCGGCCTCGATCGAGTGTGGCGGCACGCGCAGTTCGGACACCACCGGGTCAGCCTGCGGGCTGCGGTCTCGGCGCGCCCTGGGACTGCTGGAACGTTGCGCGTTTTCGGAGTTGAAGGAATCGGACGGGCTGGCCATGGAGAATCCGCTGACGGGACGAGCAAGGCTGCGAGTGTAGCGCGGCCATGCCCCGCTCCGCCCCCAGAACGCAAAAAAGCCCTGCCCTTCGGCAAGGCTTCTTTTCCGGCGCGAGAACACGGCGCCGAATCAAAGCACCTACATCTTCATCTGTTCGACCACCACGGCCACGGTGATCGTCGCCATGACGTCGCTGTGCAGGGCCACTTCCAGCTGGGACTCGCCAATCATCTTGAGCGGACCGGCGGGCATGCGCACGGCCGACTTCTCGACGGAAAAACCGAGTTCCTTCAGACCGTCCGCGACATCAAAGTTGGTCACTGAACCGAACAGACGACCATCGACGCCGGCCTTGCGTGCGATCCTGACAACTACACCACCGAGCTTTTCCGCATACGCCTGTGCAGCAGCCAGTTTCTCTGCCGCGGCACCCTCGAGTTCGGCGCGCTTGGCTTCAAACTCTTTCAGCGCGGCGGGCGTTGCCCGCTTTGCTTTACCCTTCGGAATCAGGAAGTTGCGGGCGTAGCCATCCTTCACCTTGAGCAGATCGCCGAGGTTCCCGAGGTTGGCGACCTTTTCCATCAGAATGATTTGCATCGTCGTCTCCTCGCTTACTGGTGGTTGTCGGTGTAAGGCAGCAGCGCCAGGAAGCGGGCGCGCTTGATGGCCACCGACAACATCCGCTGATAGCCGGCCTTGGTGCCAGTCAGGCGAGCCGGCATGATCTTGGCGTTCTCGGCAACGTACTCCTTGAACAGGTCGACATCCTTGTAGTCGATCTCTTCCATCTTCTCGGCGGTGAAGCGACAGAACTTGCGCCGCTTGAACAGACCACTGCCACGCTTCTTGACATTCTTGTCATCCTTCTTCTTGAAGAACCTTGCCATCTTGATTTCCTTCGACAAATTCGATCGTAGTGATATGCAGTCTGGGCTGCTTGCTGTTCCGGCTCCTGGCGGCAAGAAAGCCGGTCAGTTGCAGCGCCGTTCCTGGGCCCGCTGCCTGCAGCCACTGCGCCGTGGGACCCAGGGCAATCGCCTGGATTTCACATTCAACGCGGCGTGGACTGTCTGCTTCAAGCTGTTCTGACTGGTGCCCGATCAGGCATTCGACCACCGGCACACCGGCCGGCGTATAGCGCAACGCCTTGCGCTCGATCAGGGTTCCGGTCAGCTCGACGCGATTCAGCAGCGCCTCATCGGTCAGGCGGCTGGCTGCTCGGCAGCTTGCGCCGGCACCTGCTCACGAACTTCCAGCAACGACTTGGACTTTTCGTCCTTCATCATCGGCGACGGGGCGCTCACCGCCCGCTTGGTCCTGATCGTCAGATGACGAAGGATGGCGTCGTTGAACTTGAAGCCGTGCTCGAGTTCGGTCAGCGTGGCGCCGTCGCACTCGATGTTCATCAGAATGTAGTGTGCCTTGTGCAGCTTCTGGATCGGATAGGCGAGTTGACGGCGCCCCCAGTCTTCAAGGCGGTGAATCTGCCCGGCGCGCGTGACGATCAGCGACTTGTAGCGCTCGACCATCGCCGGAACCTGTTCACTCTGGTCCGGATGGACGATCAGAACGATTTCGTAATTGCGCATGAACACTCCTTATGGATGAAGCCCCCGCCATGCGAACGGTGGAGCAAGGTGGAAAAAGCCGCCGATTATACCTGTCTATCGATCTTGCGGACAGATCCCTAGCCCGCTATTTTTCTTGCCAAATTCCGCAATCGAGTTTTCCCCCCGAGTCAGACCGCGGCGCCAACATTGGCACGTGACGTTTCAGATAGCTGCGGATTTTCCCGCTGGGCGCGCAGGTGGCTTGTCGGCATCGTCAAGGCGCAGCCGGTCGACGGGACGTTCCAGATCAAGATAAACCGTGACACCCGGCCAACTGGCAGCGATATGTCGCGCCGACGTCCTCTTGCCCACCAGCAGCACGACAGCGGCCGTATAGACCAGCGCCTGGCGAATGCCGGTTCGGCTTGGCGGTCAATCATCATTGCCATACTGACGACCATACTGACGACAGACGTCAAATTGGCAATGACAATGACAATGGGTTGGCTTTAAGCACGCGTCTACCAGCCAGCGCGCCGGGGACGCTGGGCGCACCAACGCACCGGCGTGGACTCTCCTCAGCTCAAGATCTTGCGCTTGCGAGCGTCCGCACTGCCAAAGATCTGCGGGCTCTGTGGGTACGAAGCCGATGGCAGATAGCCCGGATTGATCTTGGCGTGCCAATCGGCGTAGGTGGCGCTGGCTGGCAGCGCCTTCAGTGCCTTGAGCGCATAGTAAGTGAAGGCACCGCAGGGCCGACCGCCGATTCTCGCGTCGTAACTGAAGTTGTTTGGTCCTTCCTTGCACCCGGCCAGCAGCAGGTCGCCAGCCATGCGGGAAAGCGCGCTGGCAAAAAGCCCGCGTCACGGTCCCCCGAATGGCAACTGTCGGAAATCAGGACCAGCCGCACGCCCCCCTTCGCGCGCTGAACAGCGTATTGATCTCGTCGTCGATCAGGCCTCACCGCCGGTCTGAAGGTCGTACGGACAGAGCGCCTCATCGAGGCCATCGATCTCGTCGCCGTTGGTATCCGGCACGTGGTGCCGTGCCCGGAAAAGGTGATCACGACGACGTCGCCGCTGACCGCTGCGGCGATCAACGACTGGATGCCGCTGACCATTGCCGCCTGGGTCGCCTGGCTGTCGATCAGCTTGCTGACGGCAAAACCGCGTGTTGCCAGTTCGGCCGCCCAGTCGTTGGCGTCGTTTCACCCGCAGCCGCTCAGGTCCATGTGTTGTACCGGGGTAGTTGTTGACGCCTATACAAAGTGCGCGTTTGCTCATCTCTGTCTCCTGTGAAGGAATGGTTGATCGGGGCCTGCAATGCCTAGTCTAGCAAGTCGCGGTGGAATCACAAACCTCGAATGGACTGCTCTTGCGCCGAGAGGTGATCGATCCATCGCTTCTCGCCACCCGCTCAGTCGAAGGCAAGATCGCGGTAATGCATCACCCGCAGGTATTGCGCCACCGCGCCTGAAACTCTGGAAGCAGACGAGGCTGAAGTCGCCCAGGGCAAAAAAGGGAACCCTGACGACGCTTCGGTAGGATATGCTGCACCACATTCCCTGCCGTACCGCCTGCTCAGGAGAAAACATGGGTCTGAACCTGTCTATGCCGATATCAGGCCATCTCGCAGCCAGATCGATCAATCGCCGAGCCGATCGTCCTTGAGTTCGGCGCGCCCCTGGTGCGGGCACTGTCTCGCCGTCACCCCTGCTGTCGGGCGCCCTGGCAGCCTATCCGGGGTGCGGCACATCAGGATAGAAGATGGCCCAGGGCGCAGACTGGGTCGTTCGTTCCTGGTCAAGCTCTGGCCAACACTGATCTTTCTGCGCCAGGAAGCGAAGTTGCACGCCTGGTCCGTCCCGCCGACGCAGACGCGATCGCACGGCAACTCGCCAGACTGCTCACGGAAACAGCAGCCTGAGCTTCAGCGCGGCCCGGCAAGTCGTGCCGCCGCGCTCAGCAGTTCGCCGCCCGGGCAGCGTGCGATGGCGCTTGCTGCCGGTGCCAGCGGACGACCGTCCTTGGCCCAGGCGCGAATACCATCTTTGACATTGTACACCGTCTGGTAACCCGCCTCGCGTGACAGGAACTGGCTTGCCGCCTTGGTGCGGTTGCCGCTGCGGCAGATGAGGATCACCGGCTGGTCCGGCGTCGCAACGCCCTTTACCTGCTGCAGCCACGCGGGTGGATCCGCACGACCGTGCTCATTGAAAAAGGTGAACAGTCGGCTGCCCGGCACGATTCCGGTTTCCTTCCCATTCACCTTCGGTGCGGATGTCGATGATCGGCACCCCGGCGGCGACCAGCCGCGCCAGTTCCGTATTGTCGACATCGACCACCGTGGCGCGGACCGGTAGCACCAAAAGCAGGGCAACAAGCAAAAGCAGTTTGTAGATCCATGATCGAGACCCGACACACCGAAGCCATCATCTTACAACGACACCCTGTCCGGGCACAACGCCAGGTCTTCTCGCCCTTTCAACCGGGACGGTTTTGCCCCTTGAAACATAAACCTTTTCAGTGCCAGTGCCGCGCTAGTATGCCAGCCTTGGGGCCCGCGGCCGTGGCCCGATTTCATCTCGATGAAAGGAACCCTTCGTCTTGGAAGCCTACCGATATCAGCGCCCCGACTACTTCCACAAAGTCGTGGCGATTGCCGGTGAGGCCAGCCCGGCCCATACACCCGTCCCCGGAGCATTCGTCTGATCGCCGCCGTCCGCCACAGCCGAGGCCTACATGGTCAACCGGTGTCGAACGTCTTTCCCGGCATCCTCGGCCGCACCTGCGACTGAACCGTGCGAGCCGGCGTGTCGGCGCAGCCGGATTGAGGACGACGGCCGATGGCCGCGAGCGCCGGGAGCCGGTCGCGATCTGCCGCCTGAAGCGCGTCGCGGCCGACTGCAAGCAGGACATCCCAGCCGATGTTGCCGTTGCCGGCAGCGCAAAGGAAGAATGGCCGCCGCGTCGCCGCATCGGTGCCGGGCCCGCCTCGCTGACTGTCGCGCGGGACCTTTCTCGGGCGCCGCTTGGCTATGAGGTCGTGACTACGACGGCGATGCCCGCGCCGGCGGCATGATCCGCACCCAGATCCCAAGTTCCCGCTCTGCCGGAAGAGATCATCGACGAGGGAAACGGGCTACATCCTTGGCCTCGGCGTAACGACTTCCGCAGCGACCAGTACGTCAGTTCGCTGAAGGACCTGCTCGCCGAGGGCTAGACGCGGTGCTTCGTCGGTTCCGGCGCGCCGCGTGGCCGGGATCTCGACGTCCGCACGCAGGGCGCCAAGTCCATCCATCTCGGGAATCGACTGGCTGGCGAGTGTCGCCTTCGGCCACGTCACATCGATCAGCAAGCGCGTGATCGTGCTTCGGCGGCGGCAATACGGCGATGGACTGCTGCCGGTCGGTAACGCTTCACGGGGTGGTACTGACGCTTCGCGTCATCGTCCGTTCCGGTTTCGAGCAGATGAAGCGCCAGCCTGGAAAAGGAGGACGCGATGCACGAAGGCACCATCCGGATCCTCAACAACCTCGTTCCCTGGGCCTTTTACCCAATAACGGCGGCCGACTTTCACCGGCGTCACCTTCCAGAAGGTGCGCTGGGAGGCCGACGAGAACGGGTGCTGCACGCTGGTGCCGACCGGCGAGCCTGATCCGCACTGGGAGTGCGACGTGGTGCTGGTCGCCGTCGGCCAGGACAATGCCTCCCTGGATCGAGCGCGACATCGGCATTGGAATTCGGGATACCGGGTCTGCCCAAGCTCGACGAGCGGACGATGGGTCCCACTCCTGCTGGAATGTCTTCTTTCGGTGGCGATGCGGCCTTCGGGCCGAAGAACATCATCTGG
>JADJMH010000025.1 GCA_016709675.1 Candidatus Accumulibacter proximus | reverse complement strand
CTGGCCGGTGCAAACCCCATGTTTGTGCACGAGTTTGACGAGACCGCCAACGATCCACCACGGGTGGATATCCTGCTCGTCGGCGGCGGAGTCGATTGCGAACCCGCACGCCCGGCCCGCGAACGTCTTCTGCGTTTCTGATCCTGGCCGTTACCGGTACGGCACACTGATCTACGCCGGCAACCGGCATCTGGCGGGCGCTTTTGTGGCGCGCTTTCCTGACGCCATGGTGATTGCCAACCCGCAGGGAGAAGTGCTTTCCAACCGCGTTGGCAGCGTATTCGAAACCATCCGAAGGGCATACCTGGACGATCTGGTATTCAAGGAAGGCATCAGCGAACTGCCGGCCTCATTGGCGCACCGTATTCGCCCGACGCCAGAGGTGCAAGCCGTGGTTTCTTGCGATCGGTGTCCGGTGACTCCGGCTTGCCGATTGTCGGCACGTGCTTGGCGCTGGATATCGGCGGCGCCACAACGGACCTTCACTACACGGTTGAGCTGGTCAGCGAGGACAGCCCAGTACGCCCGGCCAGCGGTGTTTCGGTGGCTCGTTACGTTTTCCCCCGACCTCGGCATCGTCGCCTCGCGCGACACGTTGCTGATGCAGCTCCGTGCTCACCCTCACACTCTGCGAGTTCCTGTCTGCGGTCGGAGGAGCCAACGTTCAGGACATGTACGTCGGATTGCGCGATACTGAGATCGATCCGCCGCCTGAGTTGCTGTCGTATGCCTGCTCCGTACCTGGCCCTGGACCGCTTTGCCCAGGGCAAGGGCCCAGGCCTGCCAGTGGCGCACCTCGATACTTTGGCACAGCTTCATTCTGACTGGCGGTGCCGCCCAGGCCATGCAGGAAGCCGTTGTTCGTCGCATCATGGCCTTGCTCCTCAGCCCTGGTAGCTAGGCGCCACTGGTCCAGGTGGACCGACGCTACGAGATCTGGGTGGCTGGCATCACGTGGACGGAAGCGACCATCGCAATGATCGATACATCGTTTCTGCCACGGAGGTAAAACTGGCTCGAATCCTCGACCGCCGACTGGGAAGCACTGGCGCTCGCTCACGGCACCCCGTTCTTCTTCTTCGATGCAGATGTCGTCGCCGGGCGTATTCGCGCCGTACGGCAGGCCATGCACGGGATGGCACAGATCTACTATGCCGTCAAGGCGAATCCTAATCTGGGGCTCCTGCGAGCGGTTCAACCGGTCGCCGATGGTGGATATCTCGTCGGGCGGAGAATTGCTGCAGGCGCAACTTGCCGGCTACGACCCGGCGATGATGAGCTTCGCCGGACCTGCCAAGACAGAGACCGAACTTGAGGCGGCGATCCGCGCGGGGGTCGGATGCATCAGCGCGGAATCGCTGCGAGAAATCGAGCAATGCGCGACCATCGCTGCACGCGTCGGCGTGCCGGCGCGCATCCTGCTGCGCGTAAACCCGGCGTCGCCGAATCGCGCCTATGGTTTAAAAGATGGGCGGTAAGCCCGTGCAGTTCGGCATCGACGAAGAGACCTTGCCCGAAGCCGAGACCTGCGTCCTGGCGAACGAAGAGGGAAACCTGGAGTTTCGCGGCATCCACTGTACGTGGGCAGCCAGTGCTTGACCCGGCGGCGGTCGTCGAAGCGACGGCCAATGCTCTGCGCCTTGCACAAGACATGGAGCGGCGCAGCGGGCTGGTCTGCAAAAAGATCAACCTCGGCGGAGGGTTTGGCGTCGCGCATACCGAGCAGCGCCGCGAACTTGACCTGTCTGCGCTGGCCAGAGGGCTGCTCCCCCTGTTCGCGGAGAGAAAAACTGAGTCACCGGATTGCGACCTCATCTTCGAGCTTGCGATACATTACGGCCGAAGCGGGACTCTACGTGACACGAGCCGTTCGGACCAAGACCTCGCGGCAAGCACTTCGTCATCTGCGACGGCGGACTCCAACCACCACTTGGCCGCAGCCGGGACGTTTGGCGCGGCATTGCGCGGCAACTTCCCGGCCTACAATCTCACCCGGCCTGATTCGACGCTGGTCACCCGCCACATTGCCGGTCCATCCTGCAACCCAACGGATCTGCTGGGTATCGATGCGCGTCTGCCTGCTCCCGGTGAGGGCGACCTGATCGGCGTGGGAATGTCCGGCAGTTACGGACTGACGGCGAGCCCCCTGCTCTTCCTCGGCCGGCCAACACCGGTGGAACTGGTCCGTAGCGCTGGCCAAGTACTGGTCGGACGGCGTAGGCATACCATTACGGACTTCAACTAAATGTCGGCATCCGCTGATGTCGGCCAAGTAATCCGCAAGGCCTACCCGGGAGATCTGGTAGTGATCTTTCAATCGGGGCTTATGGCATGACTGCCAGCCCGCAGGCCTTGCTCGGACACCCGGCTTGCGTCGAGGTGGTGGTATGAGCGCTGGTGTCGGATCTAGGGCAGGAGGCCGCCGACCCCACTCGTCGCCCCATGCAGTGACCCGGGCCACCAGTCGGTTCTTCGTAGCAACACCCGTGGAGTCGTGACAATGGACGAGCAAATCGTCCGCAAAGGCATCATCCTCGCCGGTGGTTCTGGCACCCGGCTGTACCCCGTCCAAGCAGATGTTGCCGATCTACGACAAGCCGATGATCTATTACCCGCTGAGCACCCTGATGCTGGCGGGTATTCGCGACATCCTGCTCATTTCCACGCCGGAGGATACCCCTCGCTTTCAGCAACTGCTGGGCAGCGGCGCCGACTGGGGCATCAGCATTTCCTACGCTGTTCAGCCGTCGCCTGGTGGTCTGGCACAAGCATTCCTGATCGGAGAGGACTTCATTGCCGGTGATTCCTGCGCACTTATCCTCGGTGACAACGTTTTCCATGGGTCAGACCTGCTGACCAAGCTTCGCCGAGCCCGTGCGCGCCCGGAAGGCGCAACGGTTTTCGCCTATCCGGTCAGAGATCCCGAGCGCTTTGGCGTCGTCGAACTTGACACCGGCAACAACGCGATCAGCATCGAAGAGAAGCCGGCAAGACCTCGCTCCCGCCTGGCGGTGACTGGCTTGTACTTCTACGACAAGAACGTGGTCAATGTTGCGCGCACGCTGAAGCCCTCAGCCCGCGGGGAACTCGAAATCACGGACGTGAACCGCGCCTATCTGAAACAGGACAAGCTCTCGGTCGAGGTCCTGGGTCGTGGAGTCGCCTGGCTGGATACGGGCACCCACGAGGCATTGCTGGAAGCCTCCAACTTCGTCGAAACCCTGGAGAAACGACAGGGACTCATCATCGCTTGTCCAGAAGAGATTGCCTTCCGCCTCGGCTATATTGACGCAGAAAAGCTGGCGTCGTTGGCCATGAAAGTGGCCAAGAGCAGCTATGGAGAGTACCTACTGGAGATCCTACGTGAACGAGGCCCCGTGGCGCTTGGAGCACCCAGGTATCACGCCAGCGACCTCTCGACAGCCTTCTGATTGACTCCTGCCTGACTCCACACCACCCTCGCCGGCAGCACTTCCTTTCCACCCGCTACCCGCGACCTGACCGCGTCAGCGGTAATAGCGAGTGCTAACGGCAAACGAATTAGCCTGGGTCATGCGTCAAGGCTGAATGATGATCAAGGCCATTGACGCCGCTTCACGAGAACTCATATACTTTCCGCGACGCCGTTGGATTCCTTATCCTTCGCCGGATACAAACTCATGGCCCTTCGGCATTCCGCTACCACGGCTACGTAACGGGCCTGTCCCATACATGCACCTGCGTATGCGCCACTTTCTAGACTACTTGCTGCCGCAGCACTCCGACTACAGCTTCCGCAACGCCAGCGTCCAGCGGGAACAAAGCCGTACACCATTTATCACGGCGGCCTTGGGCAGCTCAGCCGCACCAGCTTGGAGTCTCACTGGCCCCTCAACGTCATCTGGCGGCGCAACAAGGGTTTGTCCATCCCCATTGGGGAGCGGTTTTTGTCGCTCTGGAAGCCCGACACTGGCTTGTTTGATACGGGGAGCCTTAGAAGCACGTACGAGAACGACTGCGGGGTTCGGCATTACAGCGCTTCCTTGTGGCCCCTGTTGATGTTTTGGCGTTCGTGGACAATCCCGCAGGGACGGCGCCGCCAATGAGCCCGATGCGACTCGCACGGCAAGCCCGTACCCTGATGGTCCTTGGAGCGCGACGGGCGCAACTCCCCGCCATCCAGACGGCACTGGCCATGGGGCTGCGTGTGGTGGCGGTAGACCCGGACCCAGCGGCTCCGGGGCTTGCCTTGGCCACGCTGGCAGGAGTTTACGATCTGGCAGACTTGGGCGCCATTCTGAAGCTGGCAAGAGCCGAGGAGATCGACGGCATCATGACCCTGGCGGCCGACTATCCCATGCCCACCCTCGCGGCGGTTTGCGCGGAAATGTGCCTCCCTGGACCCCGTCCCCAGGTTGTCGATGCGGCCACCAACAAGCGTTTGATGCGCCTGGCCCTGCGCGCGGCCGGCGTCCCCTGCCCGCTGTCGCACCACGCCAGCAACCTGGAAGAGGCCCGCAAGGCGGTAGCGAAACTAGCTACCGACACTATTTTGAAACCGGCAGCGAGCCAGGGTGGACGCGGCATCACCCGGGTCGCAGCCGGCAGCGCGCCAGAAGTCGTCGATTGGGCCTACCTGCGTGCACTCAAAGAGACTCGTGCCGACGGCGTGATGGTCGAGCAGTTTATCGAGGGCCCGGAATTCTCCGTGGAATCCCTCACCCATGGCGGCCAGACCCATGTCATCGCAGTAACAGATAAGCTTACCAGCGGCGCCCCCTATTACGTGGAGTTGGGCCACAGCCAGCCTTCCCGCTGGACGGACGCCCAAGTGGAATCGCTACGTCGCGCCGCCAGGAGTGCCATTTCCGCCCTGGGTATCGACCAAGCTGCCGGCCACACGGAGTTGCGACTGACCGCCCAAGGCCCCGTGATCATGGAAGTAGCGGCCCGCCTCGGAGGGGGATTCATCAACAGCCACCTAGTCCCGCTGTCCACAGGCATCGACTTGGTGGGCGCCTGCATTCAGGTCGCTTTGGGTGACCCACCCGACCTCACGCCGAAGAGGCCGTCGGGCGCTGCCGCGATCAGGTTCCTTTCCGCGACGCCCGGCCTCGTGAGTAGCATAGAAAGACTGGGTGAGTTGTCTGAACAGGAAGGTCTTGTGGAAGCTGACGTTTACGTCCGTCCCGGTGACCTGGTTCCTGAACTGGTGGATGCTGGCGGGCGCGTTGGTCACGTGATTTGTCGCGGCCGCGATCCCGATCATGCCCTAGCTCTGGCGGAAAGGGCCATGGACCGGATCCACGTGCTCACCCGCGCGCGTGAAGCTCGCTGAGGCCGCCGACATGCTGCCCCTGCTGGACTCCCTCGCCCACCCCACCCTCAGTGGTAACTGGCTGGGCCGTGCCGTGCGAGCTGACTTCGACACCCTGATGACGGAACTGAGCGATGCGCGCTATCTGGGGGCCTGCGCCATCGGTCTCGATGGCGTGGGGGGTTACGATCACGTGAACTTCATCGAGCACTGCAATGCCCATCCGGGCCTGATCCCCATTGCAGGTTTCAACCCCACCAGGGACGCCAGTCCGGAAGATATGTTCGCCTTGCGCCGGATGGGTTACAGGGGCGTGAAGATACACCCCCGCTTCTCCGGGCTGACACGACGGCTCGACAGCCTGGGTCCCTCCCTGCGCGCTGCCGGCACAGCAGGTCTGACGGTCTTCTTCTGTACCTATATGCATTGCGGGCTGGCTGACCACCCGATCCGGGATCCCTTCCTGTCCCTCGTCGACCTGCTGTGCCAGGCGCCTGGCACCCGGGTAATACTGGTTCATGGCGGGGACGTGGAGGTCCTGCGCTATGCCGAACTGGTGCGCTTCAACGCCAACCTTCTGCTGGACCTGTCCTTGACCATGATGAAATATCCGGGCAGCTCTGTGGACTTGGACTTGGCTTTTCTATTCCGACACTTCGACCGGCGAATCTGTATCGGTACAGACTGGCCAGAACACAGTCCTCGCCAGGTACGCCAACGCTTCGAGGAGTTCGCCGGCGATCTCCCGGACGACAAGCGGCACAACATCGCCTACCGAAATCTTTACCATTTCCTTGGATTAGACGATGAGTTCAGCCCCCTCCATCACGTCACCGATCAACGCTGACAAGTTACCGGTCGAACCACCAAGCCTGGACCTGTCCGTCGTGGTGCCCGTCTACAACTCGTCGGCTACCCTGCCAGCCCTGTTGGAGCGCCTGACGACGGTGTTGGAAGGCATCACCCCCGCTACGAAATCATCCTGGTGGATGACGACAGTCGGGATGATTCCTGGGGCGTAATGCAATCTCTGACGGAGATCTATGACAAGCATCTCGTCAGTGTGCAACTCATGCGCAACTACGGTCAGCACAATACCCTGATGTGCGGCTTGGGACTGGCCCGTGGCGCCTATGTGGTGACCATGGACGACGACCTGCAGAACCCTCCGAAAGAGATTCCAAAGATGCTGGATCACATCCGCCTGGAGGGTCTTGACCTGGTATATGGCTGCCCAGACAACCGCAGCCATGCGGCTTGGCGAAACTTGGGAGCCAGTGTGGTCTGGCGCTTTTACCGGACGGTGTTCCGCAACCCGGTTACCCCCACCCCATTTCGCATCATGCGCCGTCAACTGGCCCGTAGCGTGCTCTTCTACGAACTGAACTTCACCTACCTGGATGGTCTACTGGCCTGGTGTACCAGCCGCATCGGCAGCGTTACGGTGGAGCACCATGCCAGGTCCCAGGGACGATCGGGTTACTCCGTGAGCAAGCTCCTGGGCTTGGCCCTGAACCTCTATACCAATTTCTCCCTGATCCCCCTTCAAGCCGTAAGCGCACTAGGTTTCGCAACCGCCTCGACGGGCTTCCTGGTTGGCCTGTATTACCTAGTCCAGTTCCTGATATCCAATATCGTCGTCCCGGGCTATGCCTCCACTATCATAGCCATCCTGCTTCTTGGCGGTGCCCAACTGCTGGCCCTGGGGGTTATCGGTGAATACTTGGGCAGGTTGCATCTCAATGTGAACCGCAAACCGCAGTACGTGATACGTCAGGTCACCCGATCCGCCACGCTCTCCTCGACCGGTCCCGACCATGCCTAACCGACTCCAACATCCCAGCCTCTTTCTTGCCTGGTCTGAGGCACCGTGGGACGCGGCCGTCACTGGCTACCCGGTGTGGCAGATTTCGCATGTATCTCTTTCGGGTCCTGATGCTGACGCAGCAATGGTGGCGTTTGAGGCGACTCGCGACCGCGCCGGCGTCGGCCTGGTGAGCTGCCGGCTTCAGCACGACCGACTCCGCGAATCCATGTTTTTCGAATCCCACGGCTTTCGCTTCATCGAGATGGTCTACCAGCCCGAACTAGCCTTGGCCGGCACTGTTCTTGTGGAAGACAGCCAGATCCTTCCGGTCCGACCTGCCCGAGAGGCTGATCTGCCCGCTTTGTTGGACATCGCAGGAACTGCCTTCCATAACGAGCGCTTTCACATGGACCCCCGGCTGGGGGACCAACTCAGCAGAGCGCGCTACCAGAATTGGGTCCGCACCAGTCTCGACCATCCGAGCCAGCGCCCGTTAGTCATGACGGAGGGGGAAGCGCCCGTGGCATTCTTTGTCACAGAAATACTGCCAGACAAGTTCTGCTACTGGCACCTGAACGCGGTAGCGCCAGCCTTTCAAGGTCAGGGCTATGGCTTACGGGCGTGGCGAAGCATGATCCTGTACGCTGCCTCGGCTGGCTTGCAGGGTGTGCGCACCAGTATCGCCGCCCGCAACGAGCGGGTGCTCAATCTGTATGCGCGCCTGGGCTTCCGGTTTCACGCACCCCAAATGACCTTTCACTGGATACGGGAGACCACGTCGTGACAGCCAGCGGCACCCACGCCCAGTTCCTGAGGTACGCGGCTGTCGGCCTGACCTCCAACATCCTCCTATATCTGACCTATCTGGCGCTGACCCGGATCGGAGTAGGCCACAAGACGGCCATGACAGGACTGTACGTCATCAGTGTGCTAATCACCTTCCTGGCCAACCGCAACTGGACGTTCCAGCATCGGGGCGGCCGCCCAGACCACCCTCATACGCTATCTCACGGCCTATGCCGTCGGATATCTCCTCAACTTTGTCTTGCTCTGGCTGGCAGCGGACAGAATGGGTCTGCCTCATCAACTCGTGCAGTTCGTGGCCATTTTCCTGGTGGCGGTGAGTCTGTTTCTCATGCAGAAATATTGGGTATTCCTACCTTCTAGCAAAGGCAGCGCCCCATGAAACGATGCTCCCGTTGCCATTTCGTGCACAATTTACCTGATTGGAAGTGCCCGCAGTGCGGCCACTTTCCTCAGCAGCGAGGCGGCATTACGGCGCTCGCGCCTGAAATGGCCGAGGGTGGCGCTGGTTTCCAACCCGAGGCCTATGCATATTTGGCAAGCCTGGAGGCCGGCAACTTTTGGTTCCGTGCCCGGAACCGCCTTATCATCTGGGTTCTGTCGAGATATTTCCAGGGTTTTCGGCATTTTCTCGAAATTGGATGTGGGACAGGTTACGTGCTCTCCGGCGTTGCAACCGCCTATCCCGAGGCTTCCCTCACTGGCAGCGAAATATTCAGCGCCGGCCTGACCTACGCGGCCAAAAGGGCTGGACGAGCCACCCTACTGCAAATGGATGCGCGTGATATCCCGTTTATGGATGAATTCGATGTTATCGGGGCCTTTGATGTTCTGGAGCACATTGAAGAGGATGAACAGGTGCTGACGGAAATTCTGCGCGCCTTACGACCTGGTGGGGGAATTGCCCTCACGGTTCCCCAACATCCCTGGTTGTGGAGCCTGCAAGATGATCGTGCTTGCCATGTGCGCCGCTATCGAGCCGGTGAATTGCGCGAAAAGGTGACCCGGGCTGGTTTCCAAGTGCTATTCGAGACTTCCTTCGTGACCCTGCTTTTGCCTGCCATGATTGCCTCCTGCAAGTTACAGAGGAAATCACCTAGTGATGAGGAGGTTTTGCCCGAGTTGAGGCTTCCAAAACTCCTCAATGGTCTGTTTGAAGGCATCATGAACGCCGAGCGGCAGTTGATTCGCGCAGGGATTCGTTTCCCAGTGGGCGGCTCATTGTTGTTAGTGGCCAGGAAACCCGAGGAACGAGCATGAACATCCCATTCAACAAGCCCTACATGACGGGCAAAGAGCTCTGGTATATCTCGCAAGCGCATGCCCAGGGACACCTCGCAGGGGACGGGAGCTTCTCGCGCAAGTGCAGCCAGTGGCTCGAACAGACCACCGGAACACGGCGAGCGCTTCTCACCCACTCCTGCACCGCAGCGCTGGAGATGGCAGCCATCCTGGCCGACATCGGGCCGGGTGACGAAGTGATCATGCCTTCATATACCTTCGTCTCCACCGCCAACGCCTTCGTCCTGCGCGGTGCGGTACCCGTATTCGTCGACATCCGCCCGGACACGCTGAACATCGACGAGACGAAAGTGGAGGCCGCCATCACACCGCGCACCAAGGCGATCGTCCCGGTGCACTATGGGGGCGTCGGCTGCGAGATGGACACCATCATGGACATCGCCAGACGGCATGGGCTGATGGTGATCGAGGATGCAGCCCAAGGAATCATGTCGACCTACAACGGCCGTCCGCTGGGTACCATCGGCCACCTCGGCGCACTCTCCTTCCATGAGACGAAGAACATCATCTCGGGCGAAGGGGGCGCCCTGCTGATCAATGACATGACCTTGGCAGAGCGCGCAGAGATCATTCGCGAAAAAGGCACCAACCGCGCTCGCTTCTTTCGCGGTCAAGTGGACAAGTACACCTGGGTTGACATCGGTTCGTCCTATCTTCCATCGGAACTCATCGCAGCCTTTCTGTGGGCCCAGATGGAAGAAGCCGAGGTCATCACGCGCAAGCGACTGGCCATATGGAACTCCTACCACCTATGGCTTGCCGATGTCGAACGGCAAGGCCGCGCCCGCCGCCCAATCGTGCCGGCAAACTGCGCCCACAACGCTCACATGTACTATCTGCTACTGCCCAACCTGGCGCGCCGCAGCGAGTTCATCGCGAAACTGAGGGAACACGACATGCACCCGGTTTTCCACTACGTTCCGCTGGATCGCTCCCCCTACGGGCAACGCGTCGGGCGGGCACATGGCGATCTGACCCATACCTGGAATCTGTCGGAACGTCTGGTCCGCCTCCCTCTTTGGATTGGTCTGGAAGAGCATCAACCCAGCGTTGTTCAGGCCGCCATCGCCGCTGTCATGATGGAGCAAGCATCGTAAACCATGCAACCCTTGGTGAGCCGCGACAATCGTCTGCGCTTGCTTCCACGTTCGCTAGCTTCGGTCGCCATGCCCGAGAAGGCCTAGGGCATCCGATGTTTCTCCCGACGTGCTTCGTGCTTTACGTGGCGCTTCGCCTCGCGCTCATTCTTCTGGTGCCGGTTCAACCAGGTTCAGATGCGGGCTGGTACCTGGGGAGAGCCCTCACCCCCGAGTTCGAAAAAAACAACTTCTCAAAAAGCCCGGGCATGTAATTCTACTTTGTCGATTGCCTTTCAATCTGATGCTGAGAGCATGGTCGCTTGCTTTCTGTGGGCGGATTCTATCGGCTTGGCCGCCGTTGATGCCTGTCGATGATGGATGCCGCGAGGTCTTCGTCGGTGATGTCAATGGCGGTCAAGAACTGCCGATAGTTGGCTGCGAGGCGTAGAGGAGGCTGCCGGCGAGGGATGGTCCGCGGCCGAGACAAATCGGGGGTTTGAGGACGGCTGGACGCCGATGTTGCGGCAGGGGCGTGTCGGAAGGAGCCCGAAGGGCGACGAAGACACGCCCTGCCGCGCGCAGACCATCGGGGAAGTTTGCCTCTGATCGGCCAAGGGAGCCAGGCAGGGATGACAAGCCGGTTCGCGATGCGGTAAAAAGGGCCCGCCAAGAAGAACGAGCACGACACCGGCCAAACCCGCAAAGTTCACACCGATGCCGTGCCCCACACCGTGCCGGGCACGGGTGCAGGGAGAGTATTTCACGAGCGGCCTCTTCCTGTCGATGGCTCCTTGGCGTGACGGGAACCGCCAATGGAAGCCACCGGCCGACTCTTCCTGTGCCATCACTGCCGAACCCAGGTCGTCGTCTGCAGCCGCTGCGACCGGGGCCAGATTGATTGCCGCTGGCTGCGCGCAGGCCGCACGCCGCGCTTCCCGTCGAGGAAGCCGGCCGCCGCTACCAAAGCAGCCGGCGAGGCCGCTTCAAGCATGCCGAAAGAACCCGCCGTTACCGGCGGCGCCAGCAAAAGGTGACGCATCAGGGTTCTATGCCACCGGCACAAGATGATCTACTGGCGGCGAACTCGGCGGTGGGCCGGGAACCGGCTGCGGCCGGGTTGCCGGCCACGCTCCGGACGGTGCGCTGCCATTTCTGCGGTACGTGTTGTTCGGGCCTGCTCAGGCAAGGCTTCCTGGGTAGCTGCCGGGTTCCATCCGCCATCTCACCTGATCGAAGAGGAACCCGAGTTGACCATTTCCCCTGAAACGGAAGCGCAAATTCTGCGCTACTACCATGCCGAGCGCTGG
>JADJMH010000024.1 GCA_016709675.1 Candidatus Accumulibacter proximus | reverse complement strand
CACCGGATGCCGGCATGGACGGTGATGCGAAACTGTGCCAGCGGGATGCAGGCGATCGATTCGGCCATCGCCAATATCCAGAGCGGACGCTCGCAACTGGTGCTCGCCGGCGGCGTCGATGCCGGTCGCATGCCCCACTGCTCTACAACGAAGCGATGGTGCGCTGGTTTGGACGGATGATGCAGGCCAGGACAATGGCGCAGAAGGTCGCCATGTTTGCCCGCCTGCGCCCGACACAGCTGCTGTCGCCGGTGATCGGCATCCTCGGGTCTGGCTGACCCGGTGATTGGCCTGCTGATGGGGCAGACCGCCGAGAACCTCGCCTGGCGCTTCGGCATCTCACGTCAGCAGATGGACGAATACAGCGTGCGCAGCCACCAGCGTGCGGTGGCAGCTCGCACCGCCGGGCGTCCCGGCGAGATGTTCTGGTGGTCGATGCCAGGGGCAAGGTCATGCGGGAGGACGACGGCGTCCGTGCCGATTCGAGCCTGGCCGGTCTTGGCAAGCTCAAGCCCTTCTTCGACCCGCAAGTACGGCCGGGTGACCCCGGGCAACAGCTCGCAGATCACTGACGGCGCGGCGTGGCTGATCCTGGCCTCAGAGGCCGCTGGTCGACCAGTGGCAACTGGCGCCGCTTCGGCCGGATCACCGACAGCCAGTGCGGGCCGGCCTGACCCAGCGCAGATGGGACTCGGCCCGGTGCATGCGGCGACGCCGATCCTGCAGCGGCATCCGCTCAGCCTCGACGACATCGACCTGTGGGAAATCAATGAAGCCTTTGCCGCACAAGTCCTCGGCTGTCTTGCCGCCTGGGAATCGGACGAGTACTGCCGCGAGCAGCTCGGCTTGCCGGGGGCTCTTGGTGTACTGTCCCACGATCGTCTCAACAGGACGGCAGCGCGATTGCGGTCGGCCACCCGGTTGGAGTCCGGAGCACGCATCGTCCTGCACCTGCCAGGCGCTGCGTCAGCCAACGCCAGGCGCGGCATCGCCGCAATCTGCATTGGCGGGTGGTCAGGTGGCGCCATGCTCGTTGAAACGATCAGCCGAGAACCGGCAAGACGGGAAATCAATGAACATCAATGGCAACAACGGTGGCCAACAGCACTGGCAGCTCGAGGTCGATGCCCAGGGTCTGGCCTGGGCGACGCTGAACAAGGCTGGCGAGTCGACCAACTCCCTCTCCTCTTCAGTAATGGACGAACTCTCACAGCTGCTCGATCAACTCGACCGCAGCCCGCCGAAGGGGTTGATCTTCCGCTCCGGGAAAGCGGCGGGCTTCATCGCTGGCGCTGACATCCAGGAGTTCACGCGGCTCGATACGCCGGAGAAAGGAATTGAACTCGTGTCGCGCGGCTGGCAGTTGTTCAATCGTCTGGCCGGGGTATCGTATCCGACGCTGGCGCTGGTGCGTGGTCACTGCCTTAGCGGCGGGCTGGAACTGGCGCTGGCCTGCCGTTACCTGCTTGCCGTGGACGGACCGTCAACCCGGATGGGTCTGCCGGAGGTCATGCTGGGCATCGTCCCCGGCTGGGGTGGCATGTTGCGCTTGCCCGAGCGCATCGGTCCGCAGGCCGCACTGGACATGATGCTGACCGGCAAGACGATCGATGCCAGCAAGGCCAGACGCCTCGGCCTCGCCGACGACTGCGTGCCGCAGCGGGTGATGGACAGCGCCGCGGCATTGCCGTGCGTTGCCAATCAGCCGCGCCGGCGTCCCCCTTGCTGCAGCGCCTGCTCAACGGTCCCCTCAAGGCTCTGGTGGCTGCGGCGCCAGGAAGCAGGTCGCCCGCCGCGCGTCGCGAGCACTATCCGGCGCCCTACGCGATCATCGACATCTGGGCCGCCACCAGGCAATGCTCTGGCCGCTCCCGAACTGATCGACAGCATCGTCCGGTCGCCGACCGCGCGCAATCTGGTCCGCGTGTTTTTCCGTGCAGGAGCGCCTCTAGAGTTTCGGCAAGGCGAGTACCTTCGAAGCCAAACGCGTGCATGTCGTTGGCGCCGGCGTCATGGGCGGCGACATCGCCGCTTGGTGTGCACTGCGCGGGCTGACCGTCACCCTGCAAGATCAGGGGATGGAGCGAATTGCGCCCGCCCTCCAGCGAGCGTACGCCGCCTGGCGTCGGCGCGTCAGGGATGATCGCGAACTACGCAACATCATGGATCGCCTGATTCCCGATCCCGAAGGGCACGGTGCATGCCAGGCCGACGTGGTGATCGAGGCCATCTTCGAGGACACCGTGGCCAAGCAGGCCCTGCTCCAGGAGCTCGAAGCGCGTATCCGGCCGGACGCAGTGCTGGCGACCAATACCTCGAGCCTGCGCATCGAGGACTTGCGGACCGTGCTGGCGAGGCCGGAACGGCTGATCGGAATCCATTTCTTTAACCCGGTGGCCAAGATGCCGCTGGTCGAAGTCGTTGCCGCCGAAGGTGCCGACCCCGAAGTGCTTCAGCGTGGCACCGCTTTTGTCAGGCAGATCGACCGCCTGCCGTTGCCCGTTAAGAGCGCGCCCGGCTTCCTGGTCAACGCCGTTCTCGGGCCCTATATGCTCGAAGCGATGCGCGCGGTCGACGAGGGCCTGGAGCCGGAGACCGTGGACGAAGCGATGCTTGCCTTCGGCATGCCGATGGGCCCGATCGAACTGGTCGACATGGTCGGGCTCGACGTCGCGATGGCTGCCGGCAAAAGCCTCGCAGGGGCCGGGGCCGAGTCACCCAAGTGCCTGCTTGAGCGCTTCAACGCGGGTCACCTCGGCAAGAAGGCTGGCCGGGGCTTTTACGAGTACCGCAGTGGCCGGCCGGCCAAGGACGCAGCGGGGTCAGTGCCGGCGGGTCTGGCCGCGCGCCTGGTCAAGCCGCTGCTCGACCGCACGCAGCAACTGGTCGATGACGGGATCGTTGCCGACGCCGACCTGGCCGACGCCGGAGTCATTTTCGGTACCGGCTTCGCGCCGTTTACCGGCGGACCGCTCAATTTCCTGCGGAGTCAGCATGGTTGACATCGTCAGCACTTTGCCGAGCAGACAGCCGACGCTGCGGGTCATGCCGATGCCCTCCGAAGTCAACCCGCAGGGTGACGTCTTCGGCGGTTGGATCATGGCGCAGGCGGACGTGGCCGGAGCGATTCCCGCGATGCACCGGGCACGTGGACGGGTGACCACGGTGGCGGTGAATTCCTTCCTCTTCAAGCAGCCGGTGTCGGTCGGCGACGTTGTCAGTTTTTTTGCCGAAGTGGTCAGTATCGGCCGCACCTCGATCACCGTCAGGGTCGAGGTCTACGCCGAACGCCACCCGGCGCAGCCGATCACCGTGAAAGTGACCGAAGCCGTCCTGACTTATGTTGCAGTAAACCAACAGGGGGAGAAGCGAGAGCTGCCAAGTGCCGAATAAGTGAGGATTTTTGTGGACAGTCGTCTTAGCATATGGCCGCAGATTGCCATTGGCGCGTGGCGAAAAAACCACGCACGGATCACATCCAGAGGGGAGTTCAACATGTCGCACAAGATTTCGATGAAGGTGCTTCCGGCGCTATTGCTGGCGGGTTTGTCAGGGACGGCGGGTGCCTCGGGCTTTCAGTTGCTGGAGCAGGGCAGCGGCTTGGGCAATGCCTACGCCGGTTCCGCAGCGAAGGCAAACGACGCCAGTACCATTTTCTGGAACCCTGCCGGAATGACGCAATTGCAGGCGCGTGAAGTCTCCGGTGGTTTGACGGCGGTGAGGCCAAGCTTCAAGTTCGACAACGACGGTTCCCAGGTTGGTGCTTTCAATACGGCCGGTGATGGCGGTGACGCCGGTAGCTGGGCTTTTATTCCGAATGCTTATATCTCGTGGGCTCTCAACAAGGATCTCTACGTTGGCTTGGGAATTGGCGGACCTTTCGGCAACGCAACCAAGTACGACAAGCCGTGGATAGGCAGTGCGCAGTCCGACGAGTTTGACATCAAGACGATGAATATCAACCCGTCAATCGCCTATCGGGTCAACGATATGGTTTCGCTCGGCGCCGGCGTGAGCTGGCAGAAGATCGAGGCAGATTATTATCGCCAAGTGGGAATATTGGGTAACCTGCCTCGTGTGGAATCGCATATGAGCATCAGTGACGACGCCTGGGGCTGGAACCTCGGCGCGTTGTTCACGCTCTCGCCGACGACCAAGGTGGGCGTATCCTATCGCTCGACCATCCAGTATCACACTGACGGCAAGGTCAAACTGAGCGGTGATGGCTCCGCGGCGGGCAATGCCACCGCGAATGCCCTGGGCAATGCCGGTGGCCGGAGCGACGTGAAGGCGGATCTCGAGGTGCCGGATACCTTCATCGTCAGCGTGACGCAGAAGCTCAGCGATCGCTGGGAGATGCTGGGAGACATTTCGTGGACAGGTTGGAGTTCGATCAAGAACGTCGACATCATCCGCACTTCGGGGCCGCTCACCGGGCAGACCGCGCAGGTCCTCGAGGCAGATTTCCAGGATACCTACCGCGTGGCCCTGGGGGCGAACTACGCGTATTCGGACGCACTCAAGTTCATGTTCGGCTTGGCTTATGATCAGACTCCAGTCAAGAAGGCGTCCACCCGTCTGACTTCCTTGCCTGACAACGACCGGACCTGGTTTAGCTTCGGTGCCCAATGGAAGCCGGCCAAGGAACAGACACTGGAACTCGGTGCCGCTTACCTGTACATCCCCAAGACCAAGATCAACCAGGACGAGACCAGCTTGAATCCGCTCACGAATCGTGGGGTCGTAATCGGCGACTACAACTCAAGCGTCTGGATTCTCGGCGCCCAGTACTCGCTGGCTTTCTAGTCGCGCCAGGCAGTTGGCCAAGAAAGCCCCGGATGCCGGGGCTTTTTTTTTGGCCAGTAGTGGTGAAGTCTCCCTGTCGTTACCGCGCTGTCGCAGTTGACGTCGTGGGCAGGTCGCGTATAATTCAAACGTTCGTTTTAGCGGCTTTGTGCAGAGCTGCTGTGGGGTGTTCCCGGCGAGCGTAGACGACCCAGACAAGGAGGACAGCTTGAGCAACTTCATCGTACGCAAGGCCGCAGTACTCGGAGCGGGCGTGATGGGCGCGCAGATTGCCGCGCACCTCGCGAATGCCGAAGTGCCGGTGGTGCTTTTCGACCTGCCGGCCAAGGAAGGCGATCCCAACGGGATCGTCAGGAAAGCCATTGACGCGCTCAAGAAGCTGGAGCCGTCGCCGCTGGCCACGAAAGACCGCGTCGCCTACATCGACGCCGCCAATTACTCGCAACACCTCGATCAACTCAAGGATTGCGACCTGATCATCGAAGCCATCGCCGAGAAGACCGAGTGGAAAGACGATCTGTATCGCAAGATCGCTCCCTTCATCTCGCCCGATGCGATCGTCGCTTCGAACACCTCCGGCCTGTCGATCAACCGCCTGTCGGAGGGCCTGCCGGAAGCACTGCGCTCGCGCTTCTGCGGCATCCATTTCTTCAACCCGCCGCGCTACATGCATCTGGTTGAACTGATTGCGACCCGGACCACCGCCCCGGCTCTGCTCGACAACCTCGAGTCGTGGCTGGTCTCGCGTCTCGGCAAAGGCGTCGTTCGGGCGCTGGATACGCCCAACTTTGTTGCCAACCGCGTCGGCGTTTTCTCGATTCTCGCCGTGATGCATCACACCCAGCGTCTCGGTCTTGGCTTCGACGTCGTCGATTCGCTCACCGGTCCGATCATCGGTCGCCCGAAGAGCGCCACCTACCGTACTGCCGATGTCGTCGGGCTCGATACGCTGGCGCACGTCATCAAGACCATGCAGGACACCCTGCCCGACGACCCCTGGCACGGCTACTACGGCGTGCCGGCGTGGCTGGCGGTGCTGATCGGCAAGGGCGCGCTGGGGCAGAAGACGCGCGGCGGCATCTTCCGCAAGGACGGCCGGGCAATCAAGGTCCTCGACCTCGCGCTTCAGGACTACCGTGACAGCGCTGGCGACATCGACCAGACGGTCCTGGCGATCCTCAAGAACCGTAACCCCGCCGAGAAGTTCGCCCAGTTGCGGGCCAGCGAGCATCCGCAGGCGCAATTCCTGTGGGCGATCTTCCGCGACATTTTCCACTACACTGCCTTCCACCTCGCCGACATCGCCGACAACGCGCGCGACGTCGACTTCGCGATGCGCTGGGGTTTCGGCTGGGCGCAGGGTCCGTTCGAAAGCTGGCAGGCTGCCGGCTGGCAGGCGATTGCCGAAGCGGTCAAGGCCGACATCGACGCCGGCCTGACAATGAGCACGACACCGCTGCCGGCGTGGGTCTTTGGCCAGGTCGCCGAGCAGGGTGTGCATACTGCGCAGGGTTCGTATTCGGCGAGCGCCGACGCCTACCGGCCGCGCTCGACGCTCCCAGTCTATCAGCGGCAGATCTTCCCCGAGCGAGTGCTGGGCGAGAAGACGGTTGCCGGTGAAACGGTCTGGGAAAACGAGGGCGTACGCCTGTGGACGCTGCCGCAGGTCGACGCCGGCATCGCCATCGTCAGCATCAAGTCGCGCAATCATACCCTTGGCCGCGACGTCATCATTGGTTTGCAGGAAGCCGTGGCGCGTGCCGAGGCCGATTATCAGGGATTGGTGCTGTGGCATGAGGCGCCGTTTGCCTTTGGCGCCAACCTCAAGGAGGTCGCTGAAGCAATCGCCGCCGGCGAGTTCGAACTGCTCGCGACGTACGTCGCCGAGTTCCAGAATGCTTCGATGTGCCTCAAGTATGCCCAGGTGCCGGTAATCGCGGCGGTGCAGGGCATGGCGCTGGGTGGTGGTTGCGAGTTTGTCATGCACGCCGCCAAGCGGGTGATCGCTCTCGAAAGCTACATCGGCTTGGTCGAAGCTGGCGTTGGCCTGATCCCGGCCGGCGGCGGCTGCAAGGAGTTCGCCATCCGCGCCGCGCAGCACGCGGCCAGGACCGGCGGCAATGACCCTTTCGAGTTCATCCAGCCGGTATTCATGACCATCGCCATGGCGACGGTGTCGAAAAGCGGGGCGCAGGCCAAGGAACTCGGTTTTGCCGTCGAGTCGGACAAGATCGTCTTCAACGCCAACGAACTGCTCTACGTCGCGCTGCGCGAGGCGCGCGGCCTCGCCGAGGCGGGCTACTACCCGCGCCTGCCGCCACGGGGCATCAAGGTTGCCGGGCGCACCGGCATCGCCAACTGCTTGATGATGCTTGCCAACATGAAGGAAGGCGGCATGATTTCCGCGCACGACTATACGGTGGCCAAGGCGGCAGCGACGGCGCTGTGTGGTGGCGACATCGAGACCGGATCACTGGTCGACGAGCAGTGGCTGCTGACCGTCGAGCGCAAGCTATTCGTCGAGCTGCTGCAGAACCCAAAAACCCAGCAGCGTATCCAGCACATGCTGGAAACCGGCAAGCCGCTGCGTAATTGAGCGAGCAAGGAGAACAGAACATGAGCAAACAGATTCAGGAAGCCTACATCGTCGCCGCGACGCGCCTGCCGGTGGGTCGGCGCAAGGGCCTGCTGGGCCACGTTCGGCCGGACGACATGCTGGCGCATGCCATCCGATCGGTCATGGCGCAGGCGCCGGGGCTTGACCCGGCACTGGTCGAGGACGTGATCGTCGGCTGTGCGATGCCGGAAGCCGAGCAGGGGATGAACGTCGCCCGTATCGGCCTGCTGCTCGCCGGCATGCCGGACACGGTACCGGGCGTCACCATCAATCGCTTCTGCGCTTCCGGGGTGCAGACCGTGGCCATGGCAGCCGATCGCATTCGTCTGGGTGAAGCCGACGTGATGATCGCCGGCGGCACCGAAACGATGTCCTTGATGAACCAGATGATGGGCAACAAGATCGCGATGAACCCGGCGATATTCGAGCTGGAAGAGAACTACGCCATTGGCTTCGGAATGGGCATCACGGCCGAAAAGGTTGCCGCGCAGTGGACGGTTTCGCGCGAAGAGCAGGATGCTTTTGCCGTTGCCTCGCACCAGAAGGCCTGCGCGGCGATCGCCGCCGGCCACTTCAAGGCCGAGATTTCGCCTTACCCAGTCACGGCGCGGCTGCCGAATCTGCGTACCGGCGAAGTGACCGTCAAGGAGTATCTGGCCGAGAACGACGAAGGACCGCGCCCCGACAGCAGCCTCGAGGGGCTCGCCAGGCTGCGGCCGGTGTTTGCCGCGCGCGGCACGGTAACGGCGGGTAACAGCTCGCAGATGTCGGATGGCGCAGCCGCCGTGCTGGTCGTTTCGGAAAGGATCCTCAAGCAGTTCAACCTCAAGCCGCTGGCGCGCTTTGCCGGTTACTCGGTTGCTGGTGTGCCGCCCGAGATCATGGGCATTGGCCCGATAAAGGCAATTCCCCAGGTACTCAAGCAGGCCGGCATTGGTTTGGCCGAGGTGGACTGGATCGAGCTCAACGAGGCCTTTGCCGCGCAGGCACTGGCGGTGATCCGTGAGCTGGATCTCGATCCGGCCAAGGTGAACCCGCTCGGGGGCGCCATCGCCCTCGGCCATCCGCTGGGCGCGACCGGAACCATTCGGACGGCGACGGTGGTGCATGGCCTGCAGCGCACCCGGCAGCGTTACGGTCTGGTCACCATGTGCATCGGTACCGGCATGGGCGCAGCGGGGTTGTTCGAATCGATCCAGTAGATCGCTGGTGAGGCGTTATCGAGGCTTCGCCCGGTTTTCCGGGCGAGGCCTTTTCTGGGTCCATCAAGGCCTCGCCGGGTTTCCCGGGGAGGCCTCTTCCGTTTGGTCGAACCGAGTTCGCAGTCACTGCACGACATGGTCCTTGAGGCAGGCGAAGTGTCTGGCATAATGTCTGCCGAACACCGTCACGAAGGCGCGCAATGGATCTCGAGCTACTGGGCAGTCTGGGTTGGCGCGAAGGCTTGATGGCGGTCATCGCGCTGTTGTTGCTTTATATCATCATCCTTTTCTTCCGCCTGCGTCGCCTGCAGCACGGTGTCCCAGCCCTGTCACCGATGGCTGCGCAATCGGCGGTGGCGGCCTATGCAGCGATCCAGGAGCCCGATTCCGCCAAGGTGGCAGCGGTAGAGCCCGTCGGCCCGGTCGATGCCGCCTGGACGAGTGGACCACAAGCGTCGGTCGCCGCGTCGGAGTCGCCGGAGACAGCCGATTCCGGCAAGCCGGAATTCCCCTGGAACGAGCCTCCGCCCGAGATTCCCGGGCAGGCGATGATCGACGCCCTGCAGCGCGAGGTCTACCAACTGCGCTGCGAGGTGGACGAGCTGCGCGCCGAAGTGCTGGCTGCCCGCGAGGATTTTCGGTGCCAGTCTGGACAGTCGACGGCGTCGGCGCAGAGCGCTTCGCCGCTGTACAACGATGCCATGCAGATGGCGATTCAGGGCCATGACGCGACCACCATTGCACATCGCTGTGGTATAGCACGGGCCGAGGCCGACCTGGTGGTGGCGCTGGCGCGCAACCGCCACGAGGGGCTCTAGAGGCGGAACGGGCCGATGGCGATTCGACAGCAAAGCAGTACCCCGGCAACGGGCCCCGCGCCAGCCGCCGCCGTGCTTGGCAAGGCCCCGGCAGCGGCGGACCAGCAAGCGGCTCTCAGGCGCCAGCTGCACTGGCGGATGGGCGCTGCCGGCTTGTTGATCGTGCTGCTGCTGGCTGCGTGGCCGGTACTTGATTACCTGAGTCCGCCCGATGATCCAATGGCCAGTGGTCCGCAGTTTACCGAACCGGTACCGGTCAAAAAGGCGCTGCCAGCCTTGAAAGTCGCCGAACCACTGGTCGATGCACCCGTCGTCGTGCCGGTGCTGGCCGGTGCGCAGGCCAGTGGCGCCGCCATCGAACAATTGCTGCCACCGGTTGAAGCGTCGTCACCTGCCACCGACCCCAGCCGGGCACCGGCCGTTAGCGAGGCGGCCCCGTCGGTCCCTCCACTCGTTGCTGTTCCGCCGCGCCCGCTGTCCGGCCATGCCCTGCAGTCGAGCCCGCTGCCCGATCAGCAGCGGGCCGCAGAACTTCAGGCCAGGCTGGCACAGGAAGGCCTCCCCTCAAACATCGAGACGCGCCTGCAGGTTGGCCCGTTCAGGAGTCGTGCTGAAGCCGACGCGGCTCGCCGCAAACTGCAGACCCTCGGGATCGCGGCGGATCCGGTGTTGCTCAAGGGTGGCAGGCCGTAGGCCCTCAGCGTTCTGCCGCTGGCGGTTGGCGGCGCAGCCGCCGGGCAAAAACCGTCATCTCCCGGGCTGCCTGAAGGTCGCCCCGGGTTTCGGCGACGACGATTCCCTGTTCATACGCGGCGAGCGCCTCGCCAGGTTGCCCGGCCTCGCTCAGCGCCTTTCCGAGCAGCTTCCACGCGGCGGAGTAGCCTGGGTCGCGTGCCAGCGCTGCACACAGGTGGATGACTGCTTGTTCAGAATGACCGGCCTTGAGATACTCGTTGCCAAGTGAATAACGCAGCAAGGCGCTATCACGCGGGCCACCGAGCAGTTTTTCGAGATTCGCGATGAGCGTCGTCGTCATATGGGTTTCCCAGTTTAGTATGCCCAGTTTAAACTCCCCGGTTTCAACCGGATGCATTGTAGAGGACAGCGCCATGGCCAGAATGATCATTTCAACACCGCACGCGCCGGCAGCAATCGGTACCTACTCGCAGGCGGTCAAGGTTGCCGACACCGTCTATCTGTCGGGTCAGATCGGCCTGGACCCGGTGACGATGAAGCTGGTTGAAGGGATCGACGCACAGATCGTGCGGGTCTTCGACAACCTGAAGGCGGTGGCGGAGGCTGCCGGCGGTTCGCTGGCTGATGTCGTCAAACTCAACGTCTACCTCACCGATCTGGTCAATTTCACGACGGTGAACGAAGTGATGGCCTGCTATTTCGCCGAGCCTTTCCCGGCCCGTGCTGCAGTCGGGGTGGCTTCGCTGCCGCGCGGAGCGCTGGTTGAAGCCGACGCGGTCATGGTGCTTGGCGGCTGATGCCGCCAGAGGCGGCGATCGATGCGCCGCCAGCAATCAGGATCCGGCTGCGAAAGCTCGGTCTGGAGCGACACCAGGATCTCGTCCTGCATCTTCCCTTGCGCTACGAGGACGAGACGCGACTCACCGGCATTGCCGAGGCACCCTTTGGCGTCCCGGTGCAGGTCGAAGGTGAACTCCTCGATCTCTCGGTCAGGTTGGCGCCGCGTCGCCAACTGGTAGTCCGGGTCAGCGATGCGAGCGGTGAGCGCAGCACCCTTGACCTGCGCTTCCTGAGGTTCTACGGCAGCCAGCAGCGGGCGCTGGAAGCGGCGCGCGAGCAGGGAAGCAGGCTGCGCATTTTCGGCGAGATCCGCCACGGTCTGCACGGGCGGGAGATGGTGCATCCTCGCTACCGTATCCTGAGCAAGGCCGAAGCACTGCCGCAATCGTTGACGCCGGTTTATCCGACCACCGCCGGGCTGACCCAGGGCGCTTTGCGCAAGCTGATCGGCAGCGCGCTGCGAGATACCGATCTGGCGGAGGTGCTCGATGCCGCCTGGTGCGACCGCCATTTTCTGCCACCGTTGGCGACCGCGGTCGCGCTGTTGCACGCACCGCCGCCTGAGGTCTCGGCCGCCGCGCTGCAGACCCGCAGCCATCCCGCCTGGCGGCGAATCAAGTTCGACGAGTTGCTCGCGCAGCAGCTTTCTCTGCGCCGCGCCTACCTGGCTCGCCGGACCAGGGGCGCGCCGGTATTGCTGGCCACCGGCGAACTCGCCAGCCGTCTCAAGGCATCGCTTCCCTTTGCCCTGACCGGCGCGCAGCAGCGAGTCGCAGCCGAGATTGCCGCCGACCTCGAGCATCCCTACCCGATGCAGCGTCTGCTGCAGGGCGACGTCGGCTGCGGCAAGACGATCGTCGCTGCGCTGGCGGCATGTCAGACCATCGAGGCGGGCCATCAGACGGCGTTCATGGCACCGACCGAAATTCTGGCCGAGCAGCATTTCCTGAAACTGCGTACCTGGCTCGAACCGCTCGGCATTGAGGTGGTGTGCGTGGTCGGGAGTCTGGGCAGGAAGGTCAGGCGGGTGAAGCAGTTGCAGGCCGCGACGACGGCGCAGCTGGTGGTCGGCACGCACGCGCTGATCCAGGAGAGCATCGACTTCGCCCGTCTTGGGCTGGCCATCGTCGACGAGCAGCACCGCTTCGGCGTCGTGCAGCGGCTGGATCTGCGGCGAAAGGGTGCCAATCCGCACCAGTTGATGATGTCAGCGACGCCGATTCCGCGCACGCTGGCAATGAGCTACTACGCCGACCTCGATGTTTCACTGATCGACGAAATGCCGGCGGGCCGATCGCCGGTGAGGACCCGGCTGTTTTCCGACAGCCGACGGGACGAAGTGGTGGCAGCGGTGCGCGCCGTGGTCGCCGAGGGGCGACAGGCCTACTGGGTCTGTCCCTTGGTCGAGGAGTCGGTCAAGCTTGATCTGCAGGCGGCACTCGATACCCACGCCGCGCTCAGCGCCGAACTCCCGGATTTGCGTATCGGTCTGGTACATGGCCGCCTGCGGGGCAATGACAAGGCCACGGTGATGGCTGCCTTTGCTGCCGGCGAGATTGATGTCCTGGTGGCGACAACCGTCATCGAAGTCGGTGTCGACGTCCCGAATGCCAGTCTGATGGTGATCGAACACGCAGAGCGTTTCGGCCTTTCGCAGATTCATCAGCTGCGCGGACGAGTCGGACGCGGCAGCCACGACTCGGTTTGCGTGCTGCTCTATCAGCAGCCACTGTCGGCGATGGCGCGTGCGCGGCTGAAGATCATCTTCGAGCAGACGGACGGTTTCGAGATCGCTCGCCAGGATCTGCATCTGCGTGGTCCCGGCGAGTTCGTCGGCAGCCGCCAGTCGGGGGTCCCCCTGCTGCGCTACGCCGACCTGGAAGCCGATGCCGATCTGGTCGAACTGGCGCGAGCCTTGGCGGTGCAATTGCTGCGTGACGATCCCGGGCGTGCCGAGCGCCACCTCTTGCGCTGGCTGGGGAGTCGGGAGGAACTGCTGAAAGCCTGATCAGCGAGTGGGAAGACGATGGATCGTTCCGCAATGACGCCCATCGCAGCTGCCCGTTGCCCCACGAGCCGATAAGCAGGGAAGCCTGGCCTCCTGCGCCGACGACAGCCGCGACAGCGAGTGGCATGGGCATGGGCAAGGGCACGCATGGCGCACGACGGTTGGCTGTCAGGGCGCAGACCGAACAGCCGTGGACGCATGGCTCAGGATCGCCCTTCAGGATGGGTGTGGTCCGGTACCGGCAGGACCAGGTGACACAGGCGCATCAGCGACTTGATCACCCCTTCCGTGGCGCGGCAGGGCAACTGGAACAAGGCCTTGATCGTCAGGCAGGTCTGAAAAGCGCTTTCCGAGTACAGCCCTGGCTTGCCACGCCGACCGGTGGTGGGGCTGTCACTGATCCCGAATACTCGCGTCATCGAACCAGATCGTCAGATTGTTTCGGTTGACCAAGCCCTGGTCGTATGCCGACCAGTTCGTCACTCCGGGGTGTTGGCATCCTACGCATTGCTGCAGTCACGGCTCCGTCCGGTTTCGGCAGAAGAGCAGTGGCCCAAACGATCGAATCCTGGACTACCGCGCCGTCTGCTTCTGGCCGGATGCCGACGGACCCCATCCCGCACACACTGGCCGCTCCTCCTTCAAAGCTGCCGGTCAGGCAAGAATAAGCACTGCTGAAGATCGAACGGCAGCTTCCGCGTGGCGGACGGTTACGAGCAACGGCCGCCTTCAAGAGCCTCCACCGTCGGCTCTGGGTCGACTGCCGACAGCAAACCACGAAAACTCGGTGGCCGCTCAGGGCCTGGAGCGGTCATGGCAATGGTCAAAAAAGTGACCGCGTCGAACGGCGACTGAGTCCTGGCGAAGCAGATCGTCATCGACCCGAGCCGCCAGACTCCTCGTCGGCCCGAACGGTCGTTTGCTCAATGCGAGCCCAACGACGGGTCCTGGCCCGCAAGCCGACCGGCCATGAAGGCATGCAAGGCGCTCGCCTCGACGGCGCCGGCCGCCGGCGTTCAGATCGGAGCACGCGCGGGCTCTCAGCGCTCGTAGGATTCGATGCGCGCGGCCGTGCTCAGCGGCACCAGGAACGCGGTCGGATCAAGCAGCACTTTCTCCCGCACCGCCGCCAGCGTGATCTCGCCGCCGTAGCTCACCGATGACTGCAGGTGGCCGCGGATGCGCTGCAGGATGCTGCTGACGCTGCCGCGGTAAGGCACCTGGATTTCCTGGCCTTCGGGCGGGGTTTCGAGCGCCGCGTCGAGATCTTCGCTGCTGCCGTTGTCGTACAGCGTTTCCAGCACGGCCTCGGGCGAGGTCATGCCGCGGTAAATCTTTTTCTTCAGGTGGGTCGCCGGATCCTCTATCACGCGGCCCGGCGCCTCGTCGGTGCCGGACAGCGCGCTGCCGAGCATCACCGTCGACGCCCCGCAGATCAGGGCGAGAAAGATGTCCTTGTCGGTTTTCACCCCGCCGTCGGCCATGATCGGCACGCTGTCACCGACGGCGAGATAGGCCTCGCGGATGGCCTGCAGCTGCGGCACACCGGCCGCCGTTTCCAGCCGCGTGCGGCAGCCGCGGCCCGGCCCGACCCCGACCTTGACGGCATCGGCACCGATATCGCGCAGGAAGCGCGCGCCGGCACCGGTCGCAACGTTGCCGCAAACCAGTGGCACGCTGCCAAACTTGCCCCGCAGCCCGGCGACCGCCTGCTCCATGATGACCGAGTGGCCGTGGGCGATGTCGATGAACAGCAGATCGGCGCCGGCCTCCAGCAGCGCGGCGGCCCGCTCCAGGTAATCGCCGCGCGCGCCGACCGCCGCGGCGCAGCGGAGGTGGCCGGCGCTGTCCTTGCTGGCGCCGGGTTGTTCACGCTTGAGATTGATGTCGCGGCGCGTGATGAGCCCATGGATGCGATTCTCGCCATCGATCAGCGGCAGGCGCTCGATGCGGTGTTCGAACATCAGCCGTTCGGCCTCGTCAGTGGAGATGTCCGGCGCGCCGGTCACCAGGCGGGACAGCGGTGTCATGAAATCGTCGACCGGTCGATCTTCGTCAGCACCATGCACCGGCGTGTCGCGGTTCGAGAGCAAGCCGGCCAGCACGTTCGAGCCGCTGGCCGTCTCGATCAGGATGCCGGTGATGCCGTTCTGCCGCGCAAAACGCCTGGCCTGGCGGATCGTGGTGCCCGCCGGCAGGCGCCGCGGACTGACGATCACAGCGCTCTGGCTGCGCTTCACCACGCCGACTTCGGACGCCTGGCGCACGATGCTCATGCCACGATGCACGACCCCTATGCCGCCGTGCATGGCCATGGCCCGCGCCATGTGGGCGCCGGTCACGCTGTCCATGTTCGACGAAACGATCGGCAGATCCAACGCCACGTCCGCCGTCAGCAGCGAGTTCACGCTGATATTGCGGCGGGTCTGCAAATCCGTCTTCTGCGGCCGGAACAGGAAATCGTCGAAGGTCCTGCCGGTCCAGAACGCCGCCTCGTCCGGCGCAGCGGCGAAGGCGCCGTCCACGTTCGGCCACCTGCTCGTTGCCATGTGTCAGTCTTTCGTTAGGTTACGGTTCGACTCGGGAATATAGTCGATCTGGCCATCAAGCGACAGTAACGCGGCCGGCGCGGCGCCGAATGGCAGTAGCCATGGCATTGCGGACACAGATCAGCAATCAACGAGCGGGGCTGAAAGGCCAGGAGGCCTGGAAGCCCTCAGCCAGGTTCGCGCAGCACAGCTGCAAGTGGTCGCGCAACAGCATGACAAGCGGCGACAACTGGCGACGATCGGCACAGACCAGTGACAATGGCGCCGCCTCGGTGGTCCATTCGGTACAGAGCGGCACCAGAAGGCCGGCCGCTATGCTTTTGCCGACATCCAGCGCCGACTTGTAGGCAATGCCGTGGCCAGCAAGGGCCCAGCGATGCACGGCGTCACCGTCGTCAGCGATCCGGTTCCCATTGACGGTTACCACGATCTCCTGCCCCTCCAGGCTGAAGCGCCAGTGTTCGTGCAGGGCGCTCCCGAGTCGGAATCGCAGGCAATTGTGTCGCGACAGTTCCCCCGGCACGGTCGGTACGCCGTGGCGCGCCAGATAGTTCGGTGCTGCACAGAGAACACGCCGGTTGGCGGACCGGATGGGCAGCGCGACCAACCCCGAATCCGCCGTGTCCGTATAGCGTATGGCAATATCGACCGGTTGTTGGTAGAGGTCTGCCGGGCGATCGGAAACATGCGTGCGCAGCGTGACGTCGGGGTGTTGAAGCAGGAAGCTGTCGAGCCAGGCCAGCAGATGATTCCGCCCAAGGTCCGATGGCATCGAAACGCGCAACTCCTCGCGCAGGCTGCTGCGCACCTGGGCAATGTCGTCGAGCGCATTACTCAGTTCAGCCAGTGCGCAACGGGCTGCCGGCAACAGGCTTTCTCCCTCCGGACTCAGACGCAGGCTCCTGGTGGAGCGTACGAGCAATACGGCACCCAGATCGGATTCCAGCCGTTTCAGGCTGGCACTGGCTACTGCAGGAGACAAATCGAGCATGTGGGCCGCTGTCGAGAGGCTCCCGCTGTCGGCAGCCAGCACGAAGACGCGGAGATCCTGCAAATTCCTGATTTTCAATTTTCGATCAAGAGTGTCTCGTCATGACGCCAGTGTAAGGTCGAAAGCCGCTGACCGATACTGGTGCTGATGCAAAGTCACACGAATATGGGGGCAGGCTTGAACAAACGATCGATATTTGCTGATGATCGCCTGCTGTCTGGCGATCCCTTGTGCTGTCGTCAGTCGCACTCGCGAGTCCGATCGGCGTCGACCGTGCTGAGAGCCTAGCCGCACTAAGGACTGTGACCTCCCGTGGACACTCTTTCCTTGGGTGTGTTTTAGTTGACCAATCAGGAGCGGAAGAAGATGCTTCCCCTTCGGCCGTGCCGGCAATACTTGCGATGGCAGCTACAGCTATCGGCACGCAGGCAGCCGCTGGACCCGCAACCAGAACGATGCCGATACACCGCCCCGCCTGCATAGCTTTCGCCCTCGCCGTGCTCGGCGTGGCCGGGTCCAGCCGCAGGAAACGGTTTGCACGCGGCCGCGTTCGGCCGCAGCAGCGTCCGCGCCGGCAGCGCGGAACCCGTTGTCTGCGGCGATC
>JADJMH010000023.1 GCA_016709675.1 Candidatus Accumulibacter proximus | reverse complement strand
GCGCTGCTGGCGAACCCCGTTACGTTGTTATGCCCTGACCCATCGCGAGAAGGCATGGAAACGATGCTCCTGTATGCGATCAGCGGCGTTTCATGATGGCGTGGTGAAGCCGCCACCGCCAGCCCAGACCCGTGCCAGAGGAGCCCTGAACGTTACGTGTTGGGCCGTGGAACACCCAGCCCGTTGGTTCTGCACGCGTGCTTCAGCCAGTTGACCTGTAGCTCGCCAGCGCTTCGCGAGCGAGGTCTGGATGGAGAAGGCGCCCGCCGGATCAATGCCAAGAGCATCATGGGGGGGAAGATGATGCCAGCTGCCGGCAAGGGCTCGACGGGTGATTGTCGAGACCGATGGCGCAGACGAGCAGGCGGCGAGCGAGGCGATTCCGGAACCGATCGCGAACAGGTTTGGCGAGGTGGAGTGGCGGCGACGTCGCGAGTTTTTACCTGGTACGGTCTGGCGGCTTCTGCGGCATCGCGATCGGTCAGGCGCATCCGGATGTGTCGCATGCGACGCTCGAAGCGTCGCATCTGGTCATCGCGCCGCGCATGGTCGACAGGGGCGAAGTTTCGCTGTCGGAGGTTGCTCTGGCAGCGGGTTCGTGAGGAGTTCGCGTTCTCTTGAAGGGCGCAGTATGGGCGACACCCCGGCGGAGTTCCCAGCGTTCACCGATCCGCACGCGATGATCTCTTTCCGATCCTGAGCTGGCTGAAACGCCCAAGCAGCGGATCTGCGAGCGTCGCGGCAACGTTGAATGGGCGCAGCTGCAGCAAGTGATGGAAATCCTCGTCGCCCAGTTCGAGAAGCTCTGACGACTGCAGTACCCGGCGCGGACGGAGTTATGATGCGCGCCAGGTGGTCGAGCGGGTGGTCAAGGAAACCCGGTCGGCCAGAATCTCGCCGGATGTCGCGGCGCACGGGTAAAGGCAACGAAGAGAACCTGATCGAAGCTGCGCCGCGCGTCGATCTCTCGCCATTGACGTGATCGTTTGCCAAGCGAGCACGCGCCCTTTGCGGCTTTTATTTTGATGCCGGCGGTTCGACGTCGCACACTGGCGATTCTGGCGCGCAGCCTGCGGATTCCCGCCGTTCTCGGTCTGCTTCAACGCCCCACAACCGATCCACGATGGCGAAGCTCCCCGACTGTCGACGGCACGCGTGGGGTGGCGCTGACCGGTCAACTCCTGATCCGCGCATTCTGGAAGAGTATCGGCTGCGAAAAGCCAGATTGGAGCTCGAGCCGTACTAAGCCTGTGGCGGCTGAAGACGGCGAAGCCGGTCACCTCGATGGCGTTGATATCGACCTGCACTCAACATCGAGCCGCCGGGCGATACCGCCATCAGCTGGACGGTGTTGGGGAGGGCATTAAAGTGTTTCTGCAGCGAGTCTTGTTTCTCGATCGTGGCGACATGCCGACTGAGGACGAACAGTTCGAGGCTCATCGGCCGGTGGTCGATAACGGGCGGTCACCGGTTACCATCCGCATGTTCGACCTCGGTTACGACAAGGATCCGCATCCGGGAAAGGTGTACGGTAGAACAAACGCAGAGCAACCAGCGGTCAATACGCGCCAACCGCCCCGTCGCTGAAAGCGAGCCGAAGATGTCTCCAGGACGCAGTTGCGGGCGATCTCGCGCGCTTCCAAGTACGGAAGACTGCCGCCGGATCCCGAGGCTTGCACATGAGATCGACCGACGCTTCGGGTTGCTGGCAGAGCGCCAAGTCCAGCCTGCGCGGCGAGCACGTTGAGCCTCTGGACGATATGATTGAGGTTTGCGATGATCGGGAGATTCCGGTCCGCCGCGCGTGGCCGCGGGTCTCTTTCCTGCGGCGCATGCATTTTCTCTCGATCGGGACCAACGACCTGATCCAGTATAGCGCCGGCCATCGACCGCAGCGACGAACAGGTGGGCGCCTCTATGATCCGGTTGACTGGATCCGGCGGTCTCGATGCTGCCGGCGTACACCATCGCGAGCGCCGCAGGAGGTCGCATCCCGGTTTCGATCTGTGGTGAGCTGGCTGCAGATCCTACGCTGACGCGCCTGTTGCTGGTGATGGGGCTGGTGTAGTTCTCGATGCATCCGGCCCAGATCCTGTTGGTCAAGCAGAAGACTTGCAGAGCAACTGCCTGAGCTGGCGCGACCGTTCGCCGCATGTTGCGCCATGAAGAGCCGGCGGGGATCGCGGTTAACTGGAGAGAAGCTCAACGCGAGCGTCTGAATTGACTTTTCGCCGGCTGCGGGTAATTCGGGCCCTTGCCGCCGATTTGAACGATCAGCTTGCGGGCGCCTTATAACTACGGCTAAAGGGGGTGGCGCACCCAGTCCGGCCTTACTAGCTGACTGGGCTTTTGTTTGCCCTGCGGTTTGATACGATCACGCATGTTAACAGAGAATTCTATCGGAGTCGTTGTGCCGCAGCGAGTGCACTTCGACCAGCCGTTGAGGCCGAGGGCGGAGCGGCGCCGCCCGCTTCGAGCTGGCTTTCGCAAACCTATGGCACGCTCAACGGCGACCACCCAATGCCCAGCTGGTTTGCCACACTTTCCGGAAGCCACCACGTCGCCGGTCGGTATGCCGACAGATGTTGAGAATACCGCTTTAGGGACAACTCGTTGGTCCGGGGGAGCCGTCGATACCCAGTGTTCTTTTTGTTGGCGTTAATAACCTGGGCGTCCGCCGCGGTTCGACGGGTCCGCCGTCGATCAATCCGGAAACCGGAAAACGCTACGGCGCTTATTTCTGATGGGTGACGGTCGAGGATCGGTGGCGTGCATGCGGCAAGCCTGGCAGACCACCCGGGCGTTCATACCCGGGCCCGGCGTGATCGGCGCGGTAGCCCCGGCGGTATGCAGGCGCTGGCGTGGTCGCTGCAGTTTCCTCACTGCATCTGGCACGCGATGGTGATCGCTCCTGTTCCGGAGCCGTCGGCGCAGAACATCGCCTTTAACGAGGTGGTATCGGCAGGCAATCATCTCCGGATCCCGATTTCCATGGCGGTTACTACGCCGGACCTTGGCGTCATCCCGACCAGGGGTTGTGGACTGCGCGGATGGTTGGCCACATCACGTATCTGTCGGATAGCCAGATGACGCCAGAGAAAGTTTACGGCAGTTGCGCTGCGGTGGTGGCGGCGCGTAAGTTCAGCTACGACGTCGATTTCGAGATCGAGTCCTATCTCCGCTATCAGGGCAACAAGTTCGCCGGCTTTTCGGGACGCCAATACCTACCTGATGATGACCAAGGCGCCTGACTACTTCGATCCTGCCTATCGACTACGACGGCAACTGGCTGTTACGCTGGCGCGCGCGCCAGGGCCAGTTTCTTCGTCGCCAGTTTTTCGACCGACTGGCGCTTTGCGCCGGCACGCTTCGCGTGAGATTGTTTTGCGTTGCTGCACAATCGCCTGCGCGCCGTTTATGCCGAGATCGAGAGACGCAGGCCACGACTCGTTCCCGCTCGACGAGATCACCATCATGCGCTGCTGGCGGCCTACCTGGAGAATATCGTCGGATGACCGAGCACGAGAGGAGAGTCAAGGCGGAGCAGCGGGAGCGCTTCGACTTCGCCGTGATTGCCAGCTGATTCCACCCCGGTGAGCGTGTTCTCGACCTGGGCTGCGGTGACGGCAGATTGCTGCGCTACCTGAGCGAAACCCGGGATGTCAGTGGTTACGGTGTCGAGATCGAACATGAAAGCGTTCTCGGCTGTATTTTCGCAACGTTGATGATCCAGATGGACATCGAGTGTGGGCTGTCCGGCTTCGAGGACAACTCCTTCGACCATGTGGTCATCTCGCAGGCGCTGCAGACCATGCATACCACCGAGCGCATCCTGACCGAGATGCTGCGCGTTGCCGCCGAGGCGGTGGTCAGCTTTCCCAATTTTGCCTATCGAGCCAACCGGGTGGCGATTGCCGCTGGCACATGCCAGTCTCCGAGGACCTGCCCTACGACTGGTTCGATACGCCGAACGTGCGCTTCTTCACGATCTTTTTGACTTCGAGGACTTGTGCAGCAGGCTGGGGATCGAGATTCGCGAGCGTCTGGCTTTCGACGAAGCGGGTCGCGAGGTCAGCCAGGATCCCAATCTCAACGGTAGTCTGGCCTTCTATCGCCTCGGACGAAAATCCTGATGCCCGACTGGCTGCGCCTGCTGCTGACCAGGCGGATGCTGATCTGCGTGTTTACCGGCTTCAGCTCGGGCCTGCCGCTGTACCTGCTGCTCAACCTGTTGCCCGCCTGGTTGCGCAGCGAGAGCGTCGATCTCAAGACCATTGGCCTGTTCGCGCTGATCCAGTTTCCCTATACCTGGAAGTTCCTCTGGGCGCTGCTGCCGATCGCTATCGCCTGCCGCTGGCCGACGGCGTGGCTGGATGATGGTCGCAGATCGGCCTGCTGTTCTCGATTGGCCTGCTCGGTGGCTTCTCGCCGTCGACCAATCTGACCCCGGTGATCTGGTTGTCGGTGGCGCTGGCTTTCCTCTCAGCGACGCAGGACGTGGCGCTGGACGCCTTCCGGCGCGAGATTCTCTGCGATCAGGAACTCGGCCTGGGCAACTCGGGCGCAATCGTCAACGCCTATCGAATCTCTGGCCTGGTCCCCGGGTCGCTGTCGCTGATCCTCGCGGACCTGCTTCCTGGGGGGCAGTCTTCTGGATTACGGCTACCTTCATGTTGCCGGGCATGGGGATGGTGCTGTGGTCGAGGAACCGGCCGTGGTCGGGGCACTTGAAAAACCTTGCGCCAGGCGGTAGTCGAGCCCTTTCACGAGTTTATCGGTCGTCAGGGATGGTCGGGGGCGCTGACCGTGCTCGGCTTCATCTTTCTCTACAAGCCCGGCGATTCGCTGGCCACGGCGCTGTCCACCCCCCCTTTATCTCGACCTCGGCTACAGCAAGACCGACATCGGCATGATTGCCAAGCATGCCGGACTGTGCAGCCGGCGGTCTTCGGTGGCTTGCTCGGGGGCCTGTGGATGGTCCGCCTGGGTATCAACCGGGCGCTGTGGCTGTTTGGTCTGTAGCAGGTGCAGATGGTGACCATTCTCGGTTTCGCCTGGCTGGCGTGGCGGCGTCCAGCCGAGCATCGACGGCTTTGACCGGGCAGCGCTCGCCGGGGTGATTGCTGCCGAGTATCTGGGTGTCGGTCTCGGTACGGCGGCGTTCACCGCCTTCATTGCGCGCCACCAATCCGGCCTTCACGGCGACCCTAGTTTGCACTGTTCACCAGAGTCTCGCCGCTGTTCCGCGGACCTTCATCAATGCCAGCGCCGGTGCGCTGGTCGAGTCGATGGGCTGGGTCAGCTTTTTCATCCTCTGTTTCGTCCTTGCTGCGCCGGGCATGGCCCTGCTGCTCAAAGGTTGCGCCATGGAACGAGACCCCCGTCGCCGAAAGCCTGATCGCCGCCGCCCGGCAGTTGTCGGCAAGTCTGTCGACGCTCACCTTTGCGCCACCAGTCAGCCATTTCTACAACCCGCTGACCTATGCCTGGGCGGTGCATGAGCGGTATCTGCGCCGCTATGCTGCGAGTACCCGGCGGGTGGTGTTCCTGGGCATGAATCCGGGCCCTTTCGGGATGGTGCAAACCGGCGTGCCGTTCCGGTGAAATCGCCGTCGTCCGTGACTGGCTCAGGCTCGAGGCGAGCGTGCAGAAGCCGGCCGCGGAAAACCGGCGCGGCCGATCGAAGGCTTCGCCTGCTCACGTTCGGAGGTCAGCGGGCGACGGCTCTGGGGACTGTTCCGCGAGCGCTTCGGTAGCCCCGATGTTTTCTTTGCCGAGCACTTTGTCGCCAACTACTGTCCCCTGGCTTTCTTCGATCATGGCAGCAACCTGACGCCGGACAAGCTGGCGGCAGCAGCAGCGGCGCCGCTGAGGGCTGCCTGTGACGCGCATTTGCTGGCCGTGGTGTCCGCCATGCAGCCGGAATGGGTGATTGGGGTCGGCGCTTTCGCCGCAGAGCGCGCCGCGGAGGCGCTGGCCGGAACTCAAGCAACCATCGGTCGCGTGCTGCATCCGAGTCCCGCGAGCCCGGTTGCCAACCGCGGCTGGGCGGAAGCGGCGACCAAGCAGCTGGTCGCCCTGGGCGTCTGGGACTGAAACGGCTTGCCGCTGTCCGGCTCTGGTCCGAGTTAACGGGCGATCGAGACGTTCCTACGCTTGACCGGTAGCGTCACGACGGGCAGGGGTGAGACTGAGTTCCGACATATTTCGGCGCAGCAGGCGCCAGGTACGCCAGACAAAGTAGCCGCGCTTGCTCCAGCGCCAGACGCGGCCGGGCTGCAAGGACAACCAGTACGGCGACACCGGCAGCGACGACTTCAGGGTGCTGGCCGAGGTAAGTGCCCGCCTTGCGCACGGTGGCGATTGCACGATCAGCAGTCTCCAGGGCGTCGCCAACCGGCTGCAGTTGCTGGCCAAGCAACTGGCGCTGGTTGCTGATGCGTTCGAGCAGCCTGCCGCGCTCGATGGCCAGGCTAATCAGGTCTTGCTTCATTGCCCGCAGCGCCCTGCAACTGACGAAGGTCTTTGCCAAGCTCGGAGATGCTGGCGGCAAACAGGCGGTTGCTGCGAGTCATTGACGCTCGCAGAGCGAGATAAGCGAGGCCGCTGCCAGCGAGGAAGAAGGCGGTCAGGCCAGCAAGGATGACCAGCCGGTTGTCCCAGAACACGACGAGCAGCAGGCCGATGGCCAGAATCGTGGCGACCATGAGGCAGAAAGCCGCCACCTGCGACAGCAGCAGGAGGAGTGGACCGCACGCAGCTTCTCTTCGCTGATTTCGTTGGCGAGAAGTTCGAGACGCGTGCGCCCGGTAGCCAGCAGTGTCGCAGCGCTGTTTCTGGTGGCGGCCAACAGGCCGCCGCTTGCACTGCTGGCGGATTCGCTCATCTCCAGACGGTCCGCTTAACGGCGGCCGATGATCACGCCAAGCAGCAGGCCGATGCCGGCGGCAACGCCGACAGCGCGCCACGGATTTTCGTGCACGTAGTCATCGGTGGCACGCGCTGCGGCTTTTGTGCGGTCGACCAGCGCGGCTTCGGCATCCGCCAGCCGTAGCTTGGCGTCGCGTAGACGTTCGCCAAAGCGTTCGCGCAAATCACCCATTTTGTCGCCGGCAACGCCGGCGGTGGCGCGCAGAATCTCCTCTGCGTCGGCGACCACGACCTTCATGTCGGAGACGAGTTTCTGTTTGTTGGCGGTGGAAAGATCGGTAACTTCAGACATGGCGAACCTCACAGTGGAAGGTGATGACAGAAAAAGCAATGGTGCAACAACAGACTTCAACGAGAGTCTTACATTATAGAAAACGTGGCCGAAGATCAATGAAAAGCGGCAACTCTGCCGAAAACCAGCGATCTTTTTGCGGTCAGCGTGCGGCCAATGCCCCTGGATAGAGCGTCTCCAGCAGCGAACGTCCGGCCTCACTGAGGAAGGTGTACACGCTGGCCTCGAGGGTTGCGGCATTGGCGGCCAGACTGCGCTGCGCCCAGAGGGCGGCGAGCGTCGGCTGGCGGGCTGCCACGGTCCGCTGCACGATCTCGCGCCAGAACGGCGGGTACTCGCTTTCCTTCCATTCGCCGCGGCCGCGGCCGAAGTGGGCGACGGCGAGGTAGCGCAGCAGGGCGGAGGCGATCAGACCATCGAGCAGCTCGTCGTCCCAGCGCACTTGGGCGTCGCTGCGGCCGCGCAGGACATTGACCCCGCGTGCCAGCCCGGCGCCGCCGGCGGCCCCGGCGATCGCCCCGAGCAGCGTGCCGGCGCCAAAGCTCAGACCGCCTGCCGCGAGGTCAGCGGCCAGGCCTGACAGGGCGCCCGACAGCACGCCGCCGAGTGCCGCAGCCTTGCCCTGGTGCATCGGTGCCTGCGTCAGCACGTGCCTGACGAGCCGTTCGCGCACCTCGTCGGCCGCGTGACCAGCGAGGCCGTGGATCGTAATCAGGCGCTCGGTGCTCGCGCGCAGACCGGCGTCCAGACGTCCGGCGAGCGCGCGTGCTGCCCGCTGCCGGTCCTCGTCTTCCGGCTGGCCGGCGACCAGCGAGCGCAAGGCATCGCGCAGCGTGTCCCGGAGGCGCGGGTTGGCGAGCCTTTCGACGTCACAGGCAGCGCTGGCAATCGGTGCAGCCAGCGCGGCCATGGCCTGGTCGAACTGCAGGTCGCGTCGCATTTGCCAGGCCCTGACCAGCCGCTGGTAGGCGTCGCGCTTGTCGGCGGCGACGATGGGCGCGAGCGCCCGCAGCAGCACGATCTCCTGCACCCAGCAGCGCGCGCAGGCGTCCAGCGCCAACACCTGGTGAACCAAGGGGTGGGCCCGCAGCGCTTCGCGCCAGCGCGCTTCATCGGCTTCCTCTTCGGCGCGCGGGCGAGGCCTTCCCGTCTGGTTGAGCAGCACGACGACGGGCCGGCCGATCCACGCCAGCACCTCGAGCTCAGGCGCAAGATAACCTGCGTCGGCCGGCGCTTCGGAGGCGTTGACCAGATAGAGCACGACATCGGCATCGTCGCGGACGTTGCGCACGGCCTGTTGCGAAAGATAGAAGGGCTGGTTGCGGAAGCGGTCCCAGACCTGCGAGAGGAACCAGCCGATCGGGTTGCCCTGCTGCCGGAGTCGCCGCGCAAGCCGCGCGCTGTCGCCGAAGCCGGGGGTGTCCCAGAGGACCAGCGCGTCGCCTTCTGGGGTCTCGATCAGCGGATACGGCGTCGCCTCGGTGGTGACGTGCGGCGCATCACGTACTTCGCCGACGTCGCGCCCGAGCAGCGTGCGCGCGAGCGTCGTCTTGCCGGCGTTGGTGTGCGAAATCAGCGACAGCGAAACAGCGCGGGCCGCGTCGCTCATCGGCTCGCCTCGGTGAGCAGCCGGTCGATTGCCGCGGCGGCAGCGGCGAGTTCTGCGGCTCCATCCGCTGCGTCCGCCGCGAGCGCTGCGAGGTCGACGAAGCCCAACGGCACGCGCTGTTGGGCGCACAGTTCGCGCCAGGCGTGGCGGCGTTCGTCTCGCCGCGCAGCGGCGTCGCCCCAGCGTGCGTTGAAGGCGCTCTCGTCCACCAGGGCGATCAGGGTGCCGCCTGGCGCAAGCCGAGTGACGACGGCGGTGAGAAAGGCGCCGTGCGCTTCGCGCTCCGGGGTCGCGGTGGCGTTGAACAGCGCCACGACGCTGCCCGCATGGCCGCTGGCTGGGACCGTGACCGGCGTATCCTCGCCGCCATAGCTTACCGGCGGCCCGATCGTCAGCGTTGCGCCAGCGCCGAAGGCACGCGCGATGAGTCGCTCCAGCCCGGCCGTTGCCGTCGGCGGAACCGCGTAGCTATAGGGAACGACGTGCACCCTGGCGGGGCCGCCGGCGAAGCCCGTCAGCAGTCGCTGGAAGTAAGGCTCTGCGAGGGCGATCGGGAGATGCGTCGCGCGATGACGTTCGACGCACCAGGCGAACAGCGCCAACAGCACGCGCGGGACGATCACGACCAGAGCCACGTTCGCCGCCATCAGGTGCAGCCAGCGGGCAGCATTTTCTCCGGCCGGTGCGCGGATCGCCGCCAGGGCCTCGGCGGCAGGAACGGCCATGCCGGTCAGCGCCGCCCCCGGCGCCAGCGCGCTGGCGAGCAAACCGCGCACGTTGCCGGCGTCGAGGAAGGTGCTTTCCCAGCTCGCGCGATACTCGAATACCATGCCCCGCAGGTAGAGGCCGGCGAGCAGGCCGCTGGCCAGCAGGGCGGCGGCGAGGTGGAGGATGCGCGCGGCGCGTGCGGCGTAGAGCGGGGCGACGATGCGCGACCAGTCGCTGGCGAAGTTGGCAAGCGCAGTGCCGAGTTCGCCAGCGCCCAGCGGCTTCCGCAGCCCACCGGCAAGCGATGTCACCGCGCGCCGCAGTGGTCCCGGTGGCGCCGCGTCGCCGTAACTGGTTACGAAGCGGATCGCGAGCAGCGCGTACACCGCGAGGTTCCATGCCAGCAAGGTCAGCACCGGCGGCGCCAGCACGTTGATGCGTTGGCTGTCGCCGATGCGGTCGATCGCCACGCCGGCAGCGAAGGCGCCGACGACGATGACGGTGCCCAGCCAGGGTCGCCAGCACAGCGCGCGCACAGCGCGCGGCAGGGCCTTGAAGCGCTCCCCCAGGCGAGCGAGCGCCAGCCGCGCTCGCTCGGCGAGGAAAGCCTGCAGCGAGCCCCCTTCGCCAACCACCTCGGCCGCTGCGCGGCTGGCCCATGCCCGGTCGGCATCGGTCCATAGCGTGTGCGTGCGATCGGCAGTCTCGAGCGCGCGCACTGCGGTCAGGTCGAGGGCGGTGCGTTCGGCAAAACCAGCGCGGGCCGCCTGGCAGCCGGCAGCATCGAGCCCCGTCAACGCCCCTGGAGCTTGTTTCGCAGCCACGTTCCCAAGCCCGGCGAGCGAAGGCGGCGTTTGACATCCCGGGTCAGCGGACTCGCCGGGTCCAGTTGGCACATCAGATCGTATGACCGCTGCGCCTGTTCCCGGTCACCCAGAGCATGATGATACCGCGCCACAATGGCCTGGAAGGACAATGCCTCGCTGATGTGAAAGCGCACGCGATCGGGGTAAAGCAGTTCGAGATCGAACTTGCCGCCAAAAATCTCGGCGACCTTTTCGGTTTCGCCGCGCATCAGACATTCGTTGGCCAGGAGATATGGCCAAACAGATAATCGGGAAAGCGCTCCCGCGTCTGCTGCAGCACGCGCGACGCCTCGGCATGCTCGCCGAGTTTGCAATAAGCGGCGTAGAGAAAATTGTAGGGCGTCGGCACCTCCGGGTGTTGTTCGATCAGCGCTCGCAGGGCAGGCACGGCCCGCCGCGGCTTTGCCTGCTGGATTTCGTCGTGCAGTTCGTTGATCCGCGCCTGCACGGCATCGGGCAGTCGCTCGAACTCGGGTTCGGGGATCGGGTCCCTGGTGATCTCGTAGCCCCAGGTCGCCACGCGGTCGGCGCTCTCGTCGGCAGTCGGCGCCGCTACCGCCGGGATGTCGGTCGCCGTCATGAAGTGAAAGCCATCCGCGCCGAGTCGGCGCGTCAGCATGTTCACCATTCGCTTCGACTGCGCCGGGGTGTCGTTAGGCCCGCTGACGTAAAACGGCTTGCCGTCGTGGCCATAGGTGTAGCGCACCGGACACGCCGCGGCCTCGATCGTCCCGAAAAGCTGCGCGGCGCGGGCGTAGTCAGCATGTGGTGGCAGCCCGAGGTCGCGGGCATAGGCGACGGCGCCCTCGACGAGCTTGCGCAGACAGCTGGGATGAATCTTCTCGAGTTCCGAGCGCTGCAGGAATTCGGCCCACTCGGCCGGCGAAACGACGCGATAAAAAGCATTCTTGACGCCCAGACAATAGACGTCCACCAGAAAGGCGGACAAGGCCACGTCACCGTCGGGCATCGCGCGGGCGAATCCGACCAGCCCGATACCGTTCTTGAACAGCCCCTTCTCGATCAACGAATCGTGAATCGGTCGCTGCGCCGCCTGTGCCGGCGAGGGCGTGCCGCTGCGTGGCGGCGACGGCTTTCTGTTTGCCTGGGCCTTGCGCTTTCTGGCCAGCTTTTGTTGCCAGCGCCTTTCGTCGAGGGTCATGGCGTCATCGTCCTGTCTTTCGCCAGTAGACCGCCGAACTGAGCCGGCCAGTGCGGCTGAGCGGGGATGCGCGGCATAATCGCTGGCGCCGAACAGGACAACGGGGATGGCAATAGCATCGTCTCGGTCTCGGAGAGTGAACGCCGGTGGCGAGCAGGCGCTCAGGGTGGCGATGGGGTAAGAGGTCGAGCCCGCATTCTACCGGAACGGACGCATGGGGCGCAGCCTGCCGGGTACGCTCGGCGGTGAACGCAGGTACAATTGCGCAGGTTCCACACGGTGGGAGGCGAGACGAGGATATGGCGTTGGATTGCCGCTCAGGAACGCGGTCGAGGACTACACCGACGATGTCCAGCATTCCCTGCTCATCCTCGGCCAGCCGGGCTCAGGCACGACGACCACCCTGCTGACGCTCGCTCGCGAGCTCATCGCACGGGCTGCCGGCAGCCCCGTGCAGCCGCTCCCGGTCGTCTTCAACCTGTCTTCATGGGCAGGACCGGAGCAATCGCTGGCCGCCTGGCTGGAAAACGAGCTCAGCGCCAAGTATCAGATCCCAGGCAAGATCGGTAGAGGGTGGCTGGAGCACAATCGGCTGCTGTTGCTTCTCGACGGCCTGGACGAGGTCGCGGAGGCCAGGCGTACCTCATGCCTCGAGGCGATCAACCGGTTCATCAGGGAGATCGGGCTGCCTGGGCTGGCCGTATGCTGCCGTTCGGACCAGTACCAGGAACTGAGCGTCAAGCTGGCGCTGAACGCTGCCATTTCCCTGCGCCCGCTGACGGACGCGCAGATCGATGGCTATGTCCAGGACGCTGGAGCTGCGCTGGGCGGGCTGAGGAGCGCGCTATGCGATGACCCGGCGCTGCGGGAACTCGCCCGCTCGCCGCTGATGCTCAACCTGATGTGTCTCGCCTACCGCGACCACGGCGCGCAAGAGCTGAGGGGAGGAGGCTCTGAAGGGGATCGGCCCCGGCATCTGTTCGCAACCTACATCGATCGCATGTTCGCAAGACGGGGCAAACCGGAGCTCGCCTATCCGCGGGAGCGGACCCTCGCCTGGTTGTCGTGGGTTGCCAGGCGCCTCTCCGAACGCAGCCGGACGATGATCCTGATGGAAGACCTGCAGCCCGGCTGGTTGTCGACCGGCGCCCAGCGCTGGGCGTACCTGATCGGACTCAGCCTCGTGCTGGGGCTGTTGATCGGATCCGCCAACATCGCCTACTGGTCGACCTCCGCCCTCACGCCCGGAGAGGGCGGACTCAACTATGGCGAGATCATCGGAAGCATCAGCTTCAGCATCGAGACGGTCGAGTCGCTCGGCTGGTCACCGGCAATCGCCTGGCGGGGCGCGTTGCTCGAACTGTTGGGCGGGCTGGCGGTCGGGGCCTTCGCGTTCCTGCCGACAATCGAGATCAGTCACGCGCAGAAGCTGATCCTGCTCGCGGGCTTCGGGACGGTCGGGCTGGCGCTCGGCGCGCTTCTGGGTGGGCTCGAACCGCGAGTCTTCGAGGGGAAGACCGCGACCAACCAGGGGATACGGTTCTCGCTCAGGATGGCTGCCCTGATGGGCCTGAATGCGCTCTGGCTGGTCGCGATCGTCTGGGCGTTCGCGAAACTTGGCGGATTCGAAGGCGGTGCCGGGCTGCAGGCGATTCTCGGCTACGTCGCCGGCATGTTCATGGCACTCTTCCTCGGGTACGGCGGCATCGACGTCCTGAAGCACTACGTCCTCAGAGCGGTCCTCACCGCGAGCGGACAGGTGCCATGGAATCTCGGCCGTCTTCTCGATCACGCGCGTGACCTCAACCTCATGCAGAGGGTCGGTAACGGCTACATCTTCGTGCACCGGCGGCTGCTCGAGCATCTGGCCGTGGCGCAACTGCGAGCATGACTTCGTCCTGCACAGCGCGCTGCGGGTGGCGTTGCATCAGGCCCATGGGCGGCTGCATCCGGCGGTGCCTGGTTGTGCCGCCGCGATTGCGTCGTCGCAAGCAGCTGGTCCATGCGAGCATCAAGCAGGTTCTGGGCGGCGGCGTCAGCCGGGTGCTGACGCCGCTCGAAGGCTCGAGCGGCTGGCGGCGCTGATTCCGCCGACGTGCCGGCATCAGCACCGTTATGACGGGGTGCTGGCACCCAAGGCGTCGCTGCGCCGGGCTACCGTTTGGCCCGCTGACGTAAGACAGCTTGCCGTTGTGGCCATAGGTTTAGTGCACCGGTCCGATTCCTGCTCCGGTATCGCGCGGCTGCGTTGCCGCAGCCCGGCTTCGATGGCGCGTGGCCGAATCGGTTCCAGCGACGCCCCGAGCGCGCGCCAACGCTGGGGAAAAGGTGTAAATTAGCGAGATAGGCGGGCCTGATGCGATCGCATTCGGGTTTGAGCATGCCGGTAGCCGACAGGCTGTAGCGCAATGAACAACCAGGACGGGGGGCTTCGGGTGTCGTGGAAGCGGGTTTGGATGGCTGCGAGTATTGAGCCAGGCGACGCGCCGGTGCTGCCGGGCCCATTCTTCCGGCGCGCCGGGCAATGTTCGGCCCTGCCAGAAATCGCGTTCGCCATTTCAGGCGGCGGCGCGCAATGAGCCTCGGTCGGCCGGCCAGGGTCTTTCTGTCCTACTCGCACAGGGACATCGATTTTCTCGAGGATCTCCACCGCAACCTCGCGACTTTGAAACGTGGGGGTCTAATCGAAGAGCCCTGGTGGGACGGTGATGTCGAATCCGGTGGCAAATGGAAGAGCGCAATATCGGAAAACCTCGAAAAAGCCGATTTGATCCTGCTGTTGCTGAGCCCGAATTTCGCTGTGTCCGACTTCTGTATGGAGTTCGAGGTGCCGCGGTCCCTTGAGCTCGCCGACAAGGGCAGGATCGTGGTGCCAATCATCCTGACTCCAAACGTGACGCTCAAGGACCTTGGCCTGGGCGAGCTTCAGGCACTGCCGAAACAGTTGAAGCCAGTTACGGAATTTCCCGATCGAAAGAAGGCTTATGAGGAAGTGGTTCAGGGCCTCAGAAAGGCACTAGTGGACAGGGGCTACGGCGCAGCGGCTGCGAAACAACAAGCAGCGGGCCCTATCCAAGCAGCACCTCCCGATCTGGATTTCCTGCCTCATCTTTGCGATCGCACCAAGCAAATCTTGCCGCTGAAGGAGAAACTTCGCAATTTCATCAAGGATCAGCCGCTGCGCCCCGTAGTAGTCATCGTCCACGGTGATAGTGAGGAATGCCACAGCCGATTCGTTGATCGTTTGGGTCGCGTCGAGCTGTCTCCCTTTTCTTTGCCAGCTCGGGAGATCACGAGATACCCGCTCGTCAATCTGCTTGACGTGTCGGATGTTGACTCGCTTTTGTACGAGCTGAGCGATCAGTGGGCGGACCTGGAACCTAAACACATCCGTGCCCCTATTCGCCACTTTTGGGACGGGTTGCTGGACCGGTGGCGGGGCCGAGAACGTGCACAAGGAGCGAGTATGGCCGACGACAGCCGCGTTGCTATACGCCGGCGCGTTGCAGCCCATCCCCATCATCTTATGCTCGTGTCGGACTTCTATAGCCGGGATTGCGATCAGGTCAAGAAGGTCTTGGAGCTTATCCTGGAGTTCTGGAGCACGCAATGGCGCGACGTGAAACTCAGGCGTGTGCTCCTTCATTGCTTGTGTGTGCGGTACGAGCACGGTGATCCGGCGCGGCCCGCAGAGGAGCGTCAAGTGTGGGACCAGCGAGCCAAGGATCTCGCCGATTTCATCGAAGGACTGGTTCCAAGTAAGTACGAGGGAATTCTCGCCATCAAGCTCGATCGGCTGGAGAGAGTCAAGTGGTCCGACGTCCGGGATTGGAGGAGTTTGGTCAACAAGAAACTGAAATGCAATATCGACGAGGAATGCATCAGCGCGCTCGAAGATGAACTGAAGTCGACACTGCCGATGCGACGACTCGCGCCACACCTAACCGATCTGATCGCGAAACATATTCACAGCAGGAGAAGCCCGTAATGACCGAGATGCCCTACAGCACGAAGTCGCCCGAAAAGCGCCCGGCCCCCAAGACGATCGACGCCCTCACGCGCGACCGGCATACCGATCCGAGCGGCTACCAGCCAGACGACGACCTCGTCGCGGCAGTCAACGTCGCGCTGATGCTGGGCAGGCCCTTGCTCGTTACCGGCGAACCGGGGACGGGCAAGACCGAACTCGCGCGTAGTGTCGCCTGGCAGTTGGGTTATCCGCTGTTCCGCTTCGACACCAAATCCAGCAGCGTCGCGAGAGACCTTTTCTACACCTACGATAGCATCGGGCGTTTCGACGCCGCCTATCTGCGAGCCGCAAGGGAAAGAAAGGACGGCAAGCCGGATACCGCCTTGCCCGAGATCGACGACCGCGACTTCATCCACAACCAGGCTCTCGGCCAAGCGATCCTGCTCGCCAACAACAAGGACGCGCTCGAGGGATGGCTGGCGAAGCCCGACGCCTATCGGGAATGGTTGCCGACGGACTGGTCAGAGGAGCAGAAGCTTCCCTTGCGCGCGGTGGTGCTGATCGACGAGATCGACAAGGCGCCGCGTGATTTCCCCAATGACCTGCTGGCGGAGATCGAGGAACTACGTTTCACCATCCCCGAGTTGGGCAACACGGTGCGCCAGGCGACGAAGGACTTTCAGCCGGTGGTCGTGATCACCAGCAATTCCGAGAAGCACCTGCCCGACGCTTTCCTGCGGCGCTGCGTGTACCACCACATCGCCTTCCCCGAAGACGATAGCGATGGCCGCGAGCGCCTGAAGAAGATCATCCATTCGCGCACCGGGCTGGCTGCGAACGACCCCTTGCTGGCGGACAGCGTTGACTTTTTTGTCCGGGTGCGCGGCATTGCCAATCTCGGCAAGAAGCCCGCCACCGCCGAGTTCATCGACTGGCTGGCCTACTTGCGTCGCATTGGCGTCCAATCACGCGTCTCGCTCGTGGCGAAGCGGAACGACATAGAGGTGATGGCCAGTGTTGGGGCGCTCTGCAAGAGTCAGGACGACGTGTCGCCGGCGCGTGAGGAACTGCTTGCCTGGCTGAACGGGAAGTAGTCGTTCGGTTGAGCGCGCCGTGCTGACCTTCGAAAACCTGGTTGATCTCGGCGGCGCATTGCGTCGCGAACGCTTCGACGTCAGCCCCCACCAGTTGTTGGCGGCGCAGGACCTGCTGCTGCACCTGGCGGTCAACGGCCGCATGCCGGCCAGCAGGGCCGAACTCGAGCGCTGGCTGGCGCCGGTTTTCTGTTCGAATCCCGACGAACAGGAGCGCTTCCCCCGGCTCTACCGCGAGTGGCTGGCGCCGCTCGACGGGCCGGCCCCTGGCAGCGGTGGCACCCCGGACACCGCCGGAACAGCCGGGGGCGAATCGCCGCCGCCGCCCGACTGGCGTCGCATCGGGCGTCGCCTGGCCTATCTCGCGGCCGCCGTGCTGCTGGCGGGTGGGCCGGTCGCAGGCTGGTTCGGCTGGGATTACTACCTCAAGGAGCGAACACTACAGGGGTCGGTCGCGGGCGATCACGGCGCCATCGGCGGTGCGACGATTGGCTTCGTTAACCGCGATGGCAAGGAGACCAAGACCTGCGAGCAAACTGGCGGCAAGGGCCTCTTCTCGTGCACCTACCACCGCAGCGATCTGCCGGCGACGCTCGACGTTGCCGCCAAGGACTACCTTTCGCAGAGCCAAACGATCGAATCGCCGCCCGAGACGAGAATCGATTTCCAGCTCCAGCCTGAGCTGCTCCCGCCACCGCCCCCACCAGACGGTGCCGCGGCTACCCCAGTCGCCACCCTCGTGCCGCCCCCGGCCATCCAGAAGCCGGTACCGCCGCCGCAGCCGCCAGCCGAGCCGCTGCTTCCGGCGGGCCTGCGGGTCGCTCTGGCGCTGCTCGCCCTCGGTGCGCTCTGGTGGGGGCTGTGGTCGGTCTATCGGCGTGGCAATACGCGTCGCGCCGTGCTGCGCCGCTTCCCTGCCGGCACTGCGGCCGAGCGCTATCGCCTGCACCGGCTGTGGTCCGGCGGTCTGCCTCGCCTGTTTGCCGGTCGCGAACTGCGCGACGCCCTGCGCGAGCTCCGCCGCCACCGCAGCGTACTCAGCCGCCGGCTCGATGTCGCCGCGACGGTCAAGGCGACCGTCAGCCAGCGCGGCCGTTTCACGCCGGTCTATGGCCGGCGGCGCGCGGCGCCCGAGTACCTCGTCCTGGTCGACCGCCGTAGTGGCCGCGACCAGCAGGCACGGCTGCTCGACGAATTGCTCGCGCGCCTGCGCCGGGACGGCGTCTACCTCGACTGCTGGGACTTCAACGGCGACCCCCGTCTTTGCTGGAAGTCCACCGGTGAGGCGCGTTTCGTCGGGCCGGCCGACCTCGCGGGTCGCTATCCCGAGCATGCGCTGCTCGTCTTTAGCGACGCCGACGGCCTGTTCGAACCGCTGTCCGGCAAGGTCGTCGACTGGCTCGACGCCTTCGGGCACTGGTCGCAGCGGGCGATCTTCATTGCCGAATCGCGCAAGGCGTTCGCCTATCGCGAGCACGCGCTGGAGCAGGCCGGTTTCGCCGTGCTGCCCGCCACCCCTGCCGGGCTGCTCGCCTTTGCGCTGGCGGACGAATCGCCGCCTGCCGACAACGATGCCTGGCCCTGGCCCTATCCCCAACGCCTGGCGCGCAACCCGGCGCGCTGGCTCGACGAGACGCCGCCGCTCGCCGAGGATGAGCAAGCCCTGTGCACCGAGCTGCGGCGCTATCTCGGCCCGATGGGCTACTTCTGGCTTGCTGCCTGCGCGATTTACCCGGCGATGCGCTGGGAAGTGACGGTCGCCGTCGGTACCCGGCTGCTCGACAGCGAAAGCCTGGCGCGCATCCTGCCCGCACTGGTACGCCTGCCGTGGTTCCGGCTCGGCGCGATGCCCGACTGGCTACGCCGCCGCCTGGTCGGTGAGCTGCCGCCCTACTGGAAGCGGCAGGCGCGCAACGCGCTGTGGCACCTGCTTGATGCCGCCGGCCAGGGCGGCAGCGACAAGCTGCCGCTCGAGTTCGCCGAGGAGGACCCGCCCCGGAGCGAGCAGCGGCGACGGCGCCGGGAGGCCGCCGCGCTGGCTTCTCTCGACCGCGGCCATCCGCTGAACGACCGGGTGCTCCTCGCTACCCTCACCGGCGACACGATCGACCCGCTGACCCTCGCCGCACCGCCACTGCTGCAGCGACTGTGGTACCTCAACGGGCAGTCGCGCTATGGCCTGCGCCCGATCATCCCGGCGCTGGCGATGCTGGTCGTCGTGGCTGGCCTGTGGTGGCTGACGGTGCCTGGCGAGCAGCCGCCGATCGCGCAGGGCTACGACGTCGCCGTCAAACCGCCACCCGCGCGCCAGACCGCGCTGCGCCCGCTGGCCTACAGCCCGGACGGCACCCGACTCGCCTCGACCAGCGACGAGGCGGCGACGGTGCTGTGGGACGTGGCCGGCCGCAAGGAATCGCTGCCGCCGTTAACCGGCCACGATGCGCAGGTATCGGCGCTGGCGCTCGGCAAGGATGTGCTGGCCGAAGGCAGCGAGCAGGGAACGATCTACCGGCTCGACCCGTTGACCGGCGGGACGCTCGGCGATCCGATCGCCGCGCATACCGGCCCGGTGCAGGCGCTGACGGTGAGCCCCGATGGACGGACGCTGGCCTCTGGCGGCGCCGATGGCCAGGTGAAGTTCCACGATGTCGCCCCGGCCGCTCCCGCAGGCGCCGCCGGTTCGCGAGAACCGAAAGCGGCGTTGCCCAGCCCCTTCCTCAAGGTCGCTTTCGATCCGCGATCCAGCCGGCTGGCCGGATTGCCCGGTGAGCTCGCAGCAACCATCGAGCGTGGCGGCAAATCGCCTGGTGCGGCGGCGCCGGCCAGGGTGGCGGCCACGAAAAGAGTTGAGCCCCACCAGGGCGCGGTGTCGGCGGTCGCTTTCAGCTCGGACGGCAGGACCCTTGCCTCGGCCGGCGCCGACGGCCGCGTGCTCCTGTGGGAGGTGGCGAGCGGCCAGCCGTTTGCCGAACTGGCGAGCGAAGCGGCCGCCGGATCCAGCCACCGCCCGGCCCTCACCGCGCTCGCCTGGCGAGCCGACGGCGTGCTCGCAACGGGCGACGACCAGGGCGCGATCGTGTTGTGGAACGTAGCGGCCCGTGCGCAATTGCCCGGCTCGCTGGCGAAGCACGACGCCCGGGTGGCGGCAATCGCCTTCAGCCCCGGCGGCGCGACCCTCGCCTCGGCCAGCGACGACGGCTCGCTCCGGCTGTGGGACGTCGCCGGGCGAAGGCTCCGGGGCGTGCCGCTGGCGGTCCATGGCGAGGCGGTCGCCGGGGTCGCCTGGAACCCCGACGGCATCGGGCTCGCCTCGCTCGGCCGCTCGGGGACGGTCGTGCTGTGGAGCTTCGCCGATACCGGTCCGGCCAAGGACGAGCGCGTTTTAGTTCGGCCCCAAAGAAAGACGGTTACGCCGTATGGTCAGGCCAAGGACGAGCGCGTTTCAGTTGGGCCGCACGAAGAGACGGTTACGCCATCTAAAGTCGATGGTGAGAGGGTTTCTCCTGGCTTTTCCCTCCCCTGGGATTTACACTCAGGCTCAGTTTTTTCTCGTTGATTAGCGGCATTATGGAGCAGCCATCCCCAGCGCCTGCCCCCCTGCTCGACGGAAATGGTCCTGTTTTCAACGAACAGGACCATTTTCCATGGCTGAGAGCCACGTCAAGAGGGGGCATAAAGGGGCGAGGCTCAGTTTAATCTGCTATCGACTGTGGTCGCCAGGAACTGAATGACTGGCTGCGGCAGGTTGCCCGCCAGCATCAGGATAAGGGGTTGTCGAAGACCTTCGTTGCCATCCGCGAAGAAGCACCAGATCGTATCTGCGCTTACTACGCGCTCACGCTTGCCGAACTCGAAAATAGCCATCTGCCCGAGGCTTGGCGCAAGAAACTGCCGCGTCGCATTCCGGGGGTGCGCTTGGGGCGTCTAGCCGTTGATCGGCAATATCAGGGCACGGGTCTCGGCGAATTGCTGCTGGTGGATGCCCTCACTCGGGCGCAACGAATCTACACTGAGGGTGGCGGCATCGGTCTGTTCGTTGATGCCATCGATGAGCAGGCAGCGACCTACTACCAGCGCTTCGGCTTCGTGGCATCACCGGATAACCCACGATTGCTCTTCCTGTCGGCAAGAGTGATGGTGTGAGTGGGTGACTGATTGACGACGATCCTCCGTAACAGATCAAGAACAGGGAGAGTCCGTTGTCCGCCATTCACGAGTTGATCGCGCAAGTCAGCGATCCCAGCCTTCGCGAGCGGTTGGCTGCCGAGTCGGCTATCGCCTTGCCGGACAAGACTTTCAGACTGGTGTTCGAAGACCACCTGCCTGAGTTGTCGCCCCGCGACGGGGTCAAGCCGCGCCGGGGCGATCTGAAGTGCCGAAAGCATGGTCCGCTGTAGGATGTGTGGCAAGCTCGCGTTACGGGACGGCATGGCCAGCAGCATCCGACCCCGGCCTTACTTCCACATCGCCCGCATCCGCGCCGCGAGGTCGAGCGCCTGCTGCTTTGCTTGCGAGTTGGCGACCAGCGCTTCGGCCGGGGGTGGCCACGACAGCTGTTCAAAGTACGGCAGCAGGGCGTTGCCGATGAAGCGGGTGCGGTTGGCATAGACGTGGCGATCGCCGAATCCGGGCTGATGCGAAACGTAGAAGCGCTGCGGCAGCAGGATCTCGAGGTGGTCTTTGGCGCGCGTCATGGCGACATACAGCAGGCGGCGTTCCTCCTCGATTTCCGCCGTCGAGCCGGTGGCCATGTCGGACGGGATACAGCCATCGACGGCGTTGAGGACGGTGACGGCGGTCCACTCCTGTCCTTTGGCCGAATGGATGGTCGACAGGATCAGATAGTCCTCGTCGAGCAGCGGCGTGCCGGCCTCGTCGCTGCTGGCGTCGGGCGGGTCGAGCGTCAGTTCGGTGAGGAAGCGTTCGGCACTGGCATAGGTGACGGCGATGCGACCGAGTTGTTCGATGTCGGCCTGTCGGATTTCGGCGTCTTCATGCAGGCGATCGATCTGCGCCAGGTACCAGTCGCAGATGCGGTCGAAGGCGGCCGGCCAGGGGGCGGCGTTTGGCCCGCCGGCTTCGACCACCGCGGCGAACTCGAGCCAGGCGGTTCTTGCCGCGTCCGGCACCGGCTGCTCGCCGAGCAGACGGCAAGCGGGGTTGGCCATGCCGACGTTGGCCAGCACCCGGCCGGCGGTTTTCGGGCCGACGCCGGCGACCAGCTGCATGGCGCGGAAACCGGCGATCCGGTCGCGTGGATTCTGTGCCCAGCGCAGGATGGCGAGGACATCCTTGACGTGCGCCGCTTCGAGAAATTTTAGACCGCCGAACTTGACGAAGGGGATGTTGCGCCGCGTCAACTCGAGTTCGAGCCGGACGCTGTGCTGTGCCGTCCGGAAGAGCACCGCCTGCGCCTTGAGCTGGATGCCGGCCTCGCGTCGGGCGAGCGTCTGTTCGACGACGTAGAGCGCCTGGTCGGCGTCGTCGCGCAGCGAGACCAGCCGCGGCCTTTCGGCGGAGATGCGGTCGCTCCACAGGTCCTTGGTGAAACGTTCGGCGGCGGCGGCGATCACCTGGTTGGCGGCCTGCAGGATCGGCTGCGTCGAGCGGTAGTTGCGATCGAGCGTCACGACCTGCGCCGGCGGCTCGAAGTGGCGGGGGAAATCGAGGATGTTGCGCACCGTCGCGCCGCGAAAGGCATAGATCGACTGGGCGTCGTCGCCGACCACGGTGAGGCCCCGGCCGTCGGGTTTCATCGCCAGCAGGATCGCCGCCTGCAGCCGATTGGTGTCCTGATACTCGTCAACCAGCACATGGCTGAATCGCTCGCCGATTTCCCGGCCGAGCTCGGGTTCGCCGACCATCTGCGCCCAGTAGAGCAGCAGGTCGTCGTAGTCGAGCACCCGCTGCGCCTGCTTGGCCTCGACGTATTCGAGGAACAGGCGCTTGAGGTCGGTCTCCCATTGGCTGCACCAGGGAAAGCTCGACTGCAGCACTTCGCCCAGCGTCGCCTGCGTGTTGAGCACCGCCGAGTAGATCGCCAGACAGGTTGCCTTGAGCGGAAAGCGCCTGGTCTTCGCCGACAGCCCGAGGCCATGGCGCACCAGGTTCATCAGGTCGGCCGAGTCCTGTCGGTCATGGATGGTGAACGCCGGATCGAGACCGATGCGGCCGGCGTACTCGCGCAACAGCCGGGCGCCGACGCTGTGGAAGGTGCCGGACCAGGTCAGCGCGGCCGCGGCGGGGAACGAGCCGACCCTGTTTCGCCGGCTGAGGAGCCGCTCGACGCGGCGCGTCATTTCGCTCGCCGCGCGCCGCGAGAAGGTGAGCAGCAGGATGCGGCCGGGATCGGTGCCCTGGCTGGCGATCTGCGCGACCCTGTGCGCCAGCGTGCTGGTCTTGCCCGACCCGGCGCCGGCGATCACCAGTAGGGGCGGGTGGTGGGCGCCGGCGGCGGCTAGATGCTGGTCGATGCCGAAGGTAACGGCGGCGCGCTGTGCCTCGTTCAGTTGGGTGAGCGGGTCGGCGACGTTGCGGGGGGTATGGTCAGGCATTCTCATGGCTGGTGAATGGCTTCTGGTCGAAAGGCATTGCGTCTCCGGGGCCGATTGATGACAATGCGGGCGATGCCTTGGGCAGCGTCGTGACGGATCTCGGTGCAGCCCGTGCCGGCAAAGCCTGGCTGCCGGTCGAGAGCGGGGTGGATCATCTCGGGGGCTTCCCCAGGGAGGAGTGACTGCCGGCAGTATAGCGGCTGACGAGGGCTGATTGACGATGGCCATGACCAGGCAGCCTGCTGCTGACTGGTGCCATCACTTGCGAATCGGGAGGGTGAGATGCATCGCAGGATACTGGCGGGGGACCGACTGATCGCGGCGTTCCTGGTGGGCTGTGTGCTGTTCAATTACCCGCTGCTTTCCCTTTTCGACCGACCAACCGAGGTCTTCGGGATTCCCCTGGTCTACGCGTATGTCTTTTGCGCCTGGATCGCGGTCATCGGCCTGATGGCCTGGGCGATCGAAGGCCGTATCCGGTAGGCGCCGACGATGCTTGACGCGCCAGTCCTGATCGCCGTCTCGCTGCTCTACCTCGGGCTGTTGTTTGCGGTCGCCTGGTGGGGTGACAAGCGCGCCGATCAGGGGCGCTCGATCATCGCCAACCCGACCATCTATGCCCTGTCGATGGCCGTCTACTGCACGACCTGGACCTTCTATGGCAGCGTCGGGCGCGCTGCGGTATCGGGCATCGGCTTCCTGCCGGTCTACCTGGGACCAACGCTGGTCATGGCGCTCGGCTGGTTCGTGCTGCTGAAGATGATCCGCATCGTCAAGGCCAACCGCATCACCTCGATCGCCGACTTCATTTCCTCGCGCTACGGCAAGAGTCATCTCCTCGGTGGTCTGGTGACGATCATCGCTGTGGTCGGCATCATTCCGTACATCGCCCTGCAGCTCAAGGCCGTTTCCAGCACCGTCAGCCTGTTCCTCAGCTACCCGGAAATCGTCATGCCGAATCGCAGTCCGACGCTGCCGGTGGCGGCCGACATCAGCTTCTACATAGCGCTGATCCTGGCGGCTTTCACGATTGTCTTCGGTACCCGGCATCTCGACGCGACTGAACGCCACGAGGGCATGGTGGCGGCGATTGCGCTGGAGTCCGGCGTCAAACTGGTCGCCTTCATCGCGGTCGGCGTCTTTGTGACCTATGGGCTCTACGATGGTTTCGGCGACATTTTCGAGCATGTCGAGACCCACGCGGAACTGCGCCACCTGACGAGTGCGATTCCATCCGGCCAGGGCTACACGGGTTGGTTCGCGCTAATCGTGCTGTCGGCGATGGCGGTTCTCTTTCTGCCGCGACAGTTCCAGGTCGCCGTCGTCGAGAACGTCAACGAGGCGCACCTGAAGCGGGCAGCCTGGCTGTTTCCGCTCTATCTGTTGCTGATCAATCTCTTCGTCCTGCCGATCGCGCTTGGCGGTCTGCTGCATTTCTCGGGGCAGGGAGTCGATGCCGATACCTTCGTCCTGACCCTGCCGATGTCGCAGCGGCAGGAGGGGCTGGCGCTGCTGGTGTTCATCGGTGGTCTGTCGGCGGGGACCGGCATGGTCATCGTCGAAACCATCGCCCTGTCGACCATGGTCTGCAACGACCTGGTCATGCCGCTGCTCCTGCGCCATCAGAGGGAGGCGCTTGACGAGGCCAGAGACCTCTCCGGTCTGCTGCTCGTCATCCGCCGGGGCGCGATTGTCGTCATCCTGCTGCTCGGCTATCTTTACTTCCGGCTGGCGGGCGAGGCCTACGCGCTGGTCGCCATCGGCCTGATCAGCTTCGCGGCCGTGGCCCAGTTTGCGCCGGCGATGATCGGCGGCATGTACTGGCGCGGGGGAACGCGCGGCGGCGCCCTCGCCGGTCTGTCGGCAGGCTTTCTGGTCTGGGGCTACACCTTGCTGCTGCCGTCGTTTGCCAAGTCGGGCTGGCTGCCGGATGGCTTTCTGACCCATGGACTGTTCGGAATCGAGCTGTTGCGGCCCCTGCAACTGTTCGGTCTGACGGGTATTGACGAGATTTCGCATTGTCTGTTCTGGAGTTTTTTCGCCAACATCGGCGCTTATGTCGGTGTTTCGCTGTTGCGGCCGCCGAAGGTTGCCGAGGCGACGCAGGCGACGGTATTCGTCGACGCGCTGAAGGAAAGCGGTCCGATCGGTGCGGTGCTCTGGCGGGGGCGCGCGAAGGTGAGTGATCTGCAGGCCCTGGTTGGCCGTTTTCTCGGCCCGACGAAGGCCGAGCTGGCCTTTGCCGGCTATGCCCGCCGGCACGGCGGGGGCGACGGCAACCCGCTGGAGGCCGATGCGCGGCTGGTGCAGTTCTCCGAATCACTGCTCGCCGGCGCGATCGGCAGCGCCTCGGCGCGTGTCATGGTGGCCTCGGTGGCCAAGGAAGAGCCGCTGAGTATCGACGAGGTGATGCATATCCTCGACGAGGCGTCGCAACTGCGTACCTATAGCCGAGAACTTGAGCGCAAGTCGCGCGAGTTGACGGCGGCCACGCTTGAGCTGCAGGAGGCCAATGAGCGCCTGCAGGAACTCGACCGGGTAAAGGACGACATCATGTCTTCGGTGACGCACGAGCTGCGGACGCCGCTGACCTCGATCCGGGCCTTCTCGGAACTGCTGCGCGACGATCCGCGGATGCACCTGGCCGACCGCGTGCGCTTTCTCGGGCTGATTGTCAGCGAAGCCGAGCGTCTGACGCGGCTGATCAACCAGACCCTCGACCTGGCAAAGATCGAGTCGGGGAGGGCGGACTGGAACGCCTGCGAACTCGACCTGAAAGAAGTCATCGAACAGTCGATGGCAGCGACGAGTCAGCTCTTTCATGAGAAAGGGGCGCACGTCGAGCTTGATCTGCCCGATAATCTGCCGTTGATTCTGGCTGACCGCGATCGCCTGATCCAGGTGATGCTGAATCTGCTGTCGAACGCGGCGAAATTCCTGACGCCTGGCAGTGGCCGGGTTCGGGTGGCTCTTTGCCGGCTGGCCGATCGACTCGAAGTCAGTGTGGCCGACAACGGGCCGGGGATTCGGCCGGAGGACCAGGAACTGGTTTTCGAGAAGTTCCGGCAGGTGGGCGACACGATGACCGCCAAGCCGTCTGGCACCGGGCTCGGGCTGCCGATCAGCCGACGCATCGTCGAGCACCTCGGCGGGCGGCTTTGGGTGGAAAGTGTGCCGGGGGAGGGGGCGACTTTCCGGTTTACATTGCCTCTTGCTCTGGTTCAGGAGCAGGCGCTCGCGCAGGATGCGGGTGGGTAGTCGAATTTGGCGTAGTTCATTCATGATCGGAGTGTTGATGAGCAAGAAAATACTGATTGCCGACGACGAACAAAACATTGTCATCTCGATCGAGTTCCTGCTGCGCCGCGAGGGCTTCGAGGTGCTGGTGGCCGGCGACGGCGAGGAGGCGCTGGCCAAGGTGCGTGCCGAACGGCCGGATCTCGTCCTGCTCGACGTGATGATGCCGAAGATGAATGGCTTCGACGTCTGCCAGGCTTTGCGTGCGGATCCGGATCTGAGCGCCACGCGCATCCTGATGCTGACTGCCAAGGGGCGTGATACGGAAGTGAGCAAGGGTCTCGGGCTCGGTGCTGATGGCTACATGACGAAGCCTTTTTCAACCAAGGAGTTGCTCGCCGAGGTGCGAAAGCTGTTGGGGATGTAGTCGATGAAGACCGCGCGCAAGCCCGTCCTGGCGGCGGCAGCGGTCTGCCTCTTTCTGCTGGCGGTAGTCGCCGCGACCGCAGGTTTGATGCTGGCCGGCGAAGCGGATGCCAGCGGTGGTGGCCGGACGCCCGAGGAAAGAATCGTTGCCCTGGTGGTGCTGACGCTGGCCGCCTGTGCCGTGAGCTGCTGGGTGATTTTCCGGCTTTGCGCGCTGTATGTCAGCGCCCCCCTCCGGATGGCCGAAGAACTTGTGGCGACACTGGCGCACAGTACCCTGCGGGTCAGCGTTCAGGGCACCGGCGAACTGGCGGTCTTGGGCCAGGCGGCCAATCAGTTGCTCGCCCTGCACGAAGCGCGCGAAAACGATGTCGCCGAACGCGTGCGCGAAGCTCGCGCCTCGCTCGAGGAAGAACGAAGCCGTCTGGCGGCGCTGATGGCCGATCTGAGCCAGAGCGTCGTCGTCTGTAACCTCGATGGCCGCGTGTTGCTCTATAACCAGCGGGCCAAGCAGGAGCTGTCGGCCGGAGAGGACGGCAGCAATGCCGAATTGCTTGGCCTCGGACGTTCGATTTACACGGTGTTCGATCGCGCGTTGATCGGGCATGCGCTGGAACGTCTGCAGCAAGCCAGTCGAGAGCGGGCCGAGCGAGACAGCAAGCAGCTGGTCGGCTCGGCTCAGTTCGTTACCGTCACGCCTTCGGGGCGCTTGTTGCGCGCCCACATGTCACCGGTCCTGGGCGGCGACGGTCCGCACCACGCCCAGGTTGGTGGACTTTCGATTACCGGTTTCGTACTCGTGCTTGAAGACGTGACCAGTACCAACGAGCGGCATGCGCGGCGCGATGCGTTGATCCAGGCACTCATCGAGGGCGGTCGCGGACCCCTGGGCAGCATTCGCGCCGCGGGTGAAATGCTCTCTGACTTTTCCGACATGCCGAGTCAGCAGCGCGACCGCTTCCTGCGCGTCATTCGTGACGAGGCCGCCGCGCTGTCGGTCCAGTTCGAGAAGGCGGCCGGTGCATTCTCGAATGATCTGCGTGAGCGCTGGTTGCTGGAGGAAATACTCGGTGGCGAACTCGTGGCGGTGGCGGCGCGGCGCATCGGGGAGCGACGCGCCAGCGAGCGGCGTGCGCTGGCGGTCAAGACCGAAGACGTCGATGATGAACTGTGGCTGCGGGTGGACAGCTTCGGGCTACTGCAGGCCCTGCGCTATCTGGCCCTGCGCTTGCAGGACGAATATGAGGTGCGCGAGGTACGGCTGTCGCTGACCCGTATGGGACAGTTGGCGCAGTTCGATCTGTCCTGGCTAGGCACCTTCATGAACAACGAAACGGCGATGAGCTGGCTGCAGGATCCGATGACGACGGCCGGCGAGTCATTGCCACTCAGCGTGCTCGATGTGATCGAACGCTGCAACGGCGAGATCTGGTTTCAGCGCGAGCGGGTTTCGCATCGCGCCTTTTTCCGTACCATGTTGCCGGCCGCCGCGTCGCCGACGGATTTGCCACGGGCGATCGTCGCCGCAGCCGAGGGTGAGCGTCCCGAGTTCTACGATTTCGATATCTTCGGTTGGTCGGCTGCCAGCCATGAACTCGACGACCGCTTGCTGGCGGAGTTGAGCTACACCGTCTTCGATACTGAAACGACGGGCCTGCAGCCTTCGCAGGGAGACGAGATCATCCAGATCGGGGCGACGCGGATCGTCAATCGTCGTCTGCTTCGTCATGAGTGCTTCGACCAACTGATCGATCCGCGTTGTCGGCTGTCGCAACAGTCGATCGAGGTGCACGGCATCACGCCCGAGCTGCTCGTCGGACAGCCGTTCATCGACAGCGTGCTGCCCAAGTTTCACGCCTTCTGCGCCGATACGGTGCTGGTCGGGCACAACGCCGCTTTCGACATGCGCTTCCTGCAACTGAAGGAGAGGCAGACCGGCGTGCGTTTCGAACAACCGGTACTCGACACCCTGCTGCTCTCGGCGATCCTGAATCCCAACCAGACCAGCCATCGCCTCGAGGCGATCGCCGAACGCCTCGGGGTCTCGGTCTTCGGGCGGCACACGGCGCTGGGCGACGCGATGGTCACTGGGGAAGTTTTTCTCAAGATGGTGCCGTTGCTGGCAGAGACGGGGATCAAGACGCTTCGGCAGGCGCGTGAAGCCAGCCAGAGGACCTACCATGCCCGACTCAAGTACTGAGCAGGCGCGAAGCGTCGCACCTTTCTCGCCCTACGTTGCCCTGCGGCATCTGGTTCGCGGGCAGCCGCCGACTGTCGGGCCAGCTGCCAGCGTGCGCGAGACCTTGCTGCTGCTGGACCGGATGCGCGCTGACGCCGTCGTGGTGCTCGATGAGGGCAGCCGGATGCCGCTCGGTATCATCACCCTGCAGGACGTGGTGCGCCGGATTGCCATCGAGGGCGGCGATCTGCAGGCGCCGATCGCCACGGTGATGACCAGTGGTCTGATTACCGTGCCGGCTGATGGCAGCGCACATCAGGCCAGCGTGGTGATGGTTCGGCGTGGCGTGCGCCATCTGGTGCTTACCGAAGGCGACGGCAGCTACTTCAATCTGGTTTCACAGGCCGATCTTTATGCCCTGCCGGGTGCGCAGAACAACGATCTGGTCTCCTCGATCCTGGCGGCCCGGGATATCCATACACTGGTTTGTCTGGCGGGCCAGATCCGGCGCTTTGTTGCCCGCCTGGTAGCGGAGCGGGTGAGTGCCGATGCCCTCTGTCACCGCCTGTCGTCGCTCAATGATCTGTTGACCCTGCAGGTGATCGAACTCGTCGCCGGCCAGTTCGATCTGCCCTACGTTCATTGGTGCTGGCTAGTGTTCGGCTCCGAGGGGCGACTCGAACAGACGCTGGCCACCGATCAGGACAATGGACTGATCTTCGCTGCTGACTCCGATGCTGAGGCGGCCAGCCTGCGCGAAGCCTTTCTGCCCTTTGCCCGGGCGGTCAATGAGGCGCTTGATGCCTGTGGCTTCCCGCTGTGCAAGGGCAACATCATGGCCAGCAATCCGCAGTGGTGTCTGTCCGCTGACGAGTGGCGGTTGGCTTTCTCTGGCTGGCTGGAAAGCCCGCAGCCGGAGGCACTGCTCAATTCGAGCATCTTTTTCGACCTGCGCGCCCTCTACGGGCAGGAGTCGCTGACCAATGACCTGCGCAGGTGGCTGCTCGAGAGTGCGTCCTCGTACCCGATCTTCATGCGTGCGATGGTCGAGAATACGATGAACTGGCAGTCACCGCTGAACTGGTGGAAGGGATTTCGTTACGACGACGACAAGGACTTTCCGCACACCATCGATCTCAAGAAGCACGGCACACGGCCCTTCGTTGATGCGGCGCGGATCTACGCGCTGGCCAGGCAGATACCGGATACCAATACGGCGGAGCGCTTGCGCGTCAGCGGCGAGAAGACCGGGATGGCGGCCTACGAACTGACCGGGATGATCGACGCCTTTCATCACATTCAGCGTCTCAGGCTCGAACAGCAAGTCAACAGCCGCGACGCAACGGCATCCAACCGGGTGAATCCCGATGACCTGCACGAACTGGATCGGCTGATCCTCAAGGAATCGCTCAAGCAGGTCCAGAATCTGCAGAAGCGATTGATTCGCGAGTACATGCCGACGTAGGGGCTGCCTGCCGGCCCTCGACCCGAGCTGCTACAGCGAGGGTGTTGCAGCTCGGGTACGAAAATTTTCCGGCACCAGCGCGACCTTCCGCGCGATGTAATCGAAGAAGACGATGCCGGTCTTGCCGCGCGCGACCTCGCGCTGGGTCGACTTCTCCGCAAGGCACCAGAGCAGGTCGCAGCCCTTGCTACCGAAATCGCTGGCGGTCATGCGAACGACCATGACCTCGCCGTGAAATGCCTCAGACCTGTACTGCACGGCCACGTCGGCGACGACAATGCCCAGCCCTTCGACATCGAGTTCGGTATAGCCGAGTGACTTGAAAAACCGCAGCCGCGCCTCGGAAACCACCGCCAGCAGAAGTGCGTTGTCAAGGTGCCCCCCGTAGTTCATGTGGCTGAGGTAGAGCGTGATCTCGGTGGAAAAGGCGAAACGTTCTGGCAGGTCGATCTGGATTCTCGGCATCACTTGGCCTCTCGCATGAGGATGCAGCGCCCATTACCTGCCGGGAGCGCGGCCGGCAGGCGCAGGTCGGTTGGGTCGCAGCGCAGGGCTCAATTGTCCTCGCTTTGCCGGCGAGCGGGTGTCGGTCTGAGGAAAATCGATCCAGTCGTTACGGCAGCGATCTTGAGCTGTAGCCAAGCTGTCGGAGTCACGGTCGGCGTACCGCCCCGGCCTGGTGCTGCCGTCTTGCGCGTGGCGTCGGACGCTGCCGACACCACGCTGTGAAGCGCCATTCGAGAGCCGATCGGACGACAGCCTCACTGACGCGCCGTCGGCGACATCAATAGCGCGTGCAGCAACCTGTCGGTCCACTTTGCCAGCCAGGTCAGCGCCTTGCCAGAGGTCACAACAATGATTTCGCCGGCGGCGATGCTGCGTTGGTAACGAGCGCGCTCAACGATCGTCATCATCTGTTCACGGTTGAGGTCGGTTTTCATCTTGTTTTTCCTTGGGTTATGCTCGATATCCGAGACTGCAGTGCTACTGTATTTCGTTGCCGGTGTGCCGGCAAACGATCAATAGTCAGTCGATACGTGAGAATATCTCATCCATATGACTTACCGTCTGCCTCCCCTCAACGCCCTGCGTGCCTTTGAAGCGGCGGCTCGCCACCTGAGTTTCAAGGACGCCGGCGCCGAGCTTTCGGTGACGCCAACCGCGATCAGCCACCAGATTCGGGGCCTTGAGGAGTACCTTGGCTTTGACCTGTTCCTTCGTTTGACGCGGGCGCTTGAACTGACGCGAGAAGGTCGGGCCATGCTGCCCAAGGTGCGTGAGGGCCTGGAATGCTTCGCTGCGGCAATCGAAAGCACCCGGCAGCATGAAGCCGGTGGCCGTCTGCTCGTGACCTCACCGCCGGCTTTGCTGACCCGGTGGCTGATTCGCCTTCTGCCGGAATTTACGGCCGCGCATCCGGAAATACAACTGCACATGGCGGCCTCGCTCGAAACGATCGATGCTCGTGATGTCTCAGGCGTCTCTGGCCTGCAAAGAATCGACGTGCGCGACGACGAAACCGAAGTGTTCATCCGCTTTGGTCGTGGTCAGTATGACGGCTGCCGCGTCGATCGTCTCTTCGCGCCGGCCTATACCGTGGTGTGTAGTCCGCGCCTGCTGCTGGGGATGCGACCCCTGGACGTTCCAGGGGACCTGAGACGTCACAACCTTCTGAACGACGAGTCGATCATGGAACTGGTGGACCGTCCTAGCTGGGCAGAATGGCTACAACTCGCCGGGGTGACCGGCATCGATCCCAATGCCGGCACGCATTTCAGCGATCCTGGACTGGTCCTCTCGGCAGCGATTGATGGCGTTGGAGTAGCGCTGGCCTCAAAACCGCTGGTTGCAGCCGAGGTGGCTGCCGGACGTTTGGTCATGCCCTTCGACATCGTCATCCGGCGCACCCAGGCCTACTATCTGGTGGTGCCTGAGGCGGTTGCTGATCGTCCGATCGTCAGCGCTTTCCGACAATGGTTGCGTAGCGAGGCGGCAAAGGTGGCCGAGGAATAGGAAGAAGCCGCGTGCGCATTGCGCACGCGGCTTCTTCCGGAAAAATGCCTGCCAGCGTCTTGTCAGGTGTGCGGTGCCAGGGCTGCTGGTTTTCTGCTGGCTGCCCGACGGTCACCGCAAGCCTCTACGCAGCGCTGCTGATCATCGGCGGAGCTTGCGTCGTATCCGTCTTGGCAGCTGGCCTTATTGCCGGCTTGTTTAGGGGCTTCGCCATGGGTTTGGCCTTGCCGGTTGCCAGGCTGTGTACCTCGGCACTGAGCTGGATCACGCGCAGCGAAAGCTGTTCGATGTCGCGCCTAGTGGCGAGGAGGACGAAGTCCAGTGGCCGGAGAAAACGTTCCTTGACCAACTGCTCGCTGCGCTGAAGCGTAGCGCTGGCGTTGTTCATCAATTCAACGGATTTTTCTTCGATCTGCTGGCGCGCCTTCGGCCTGATAGCCTGGCCTTCACGGATCAGGCTGTCGAAGGTCCGTACGCCGCTCTTGGTCGCCAATGAGTAAGCGCCGAGGCCGCATAGCCAGAGCTTGCGCACCGATTCCCGAGCCTTGACCAGGAGTTGCTCATTGCTGACCCGATCGATCAGCGGTGTGAGTGTCTTGCCCATCTATTTCTCCTTTATCTGACTGCATCAAGAATTCTCGTAGCTGCTCATCAGCAACCACTAAAAAAAGTGTATCGACAAGCACTAGAGGACGCACACTAAAGGGCTGGGTATTTTCCTCTAGAGAGTAGGTCCGTCGATGAGGTATGCTTGCAGGGCTGTGGTCCTGGGACGCGAAGGGCGCCTGCAGTTGATCAGGGAGGAGCAGCTCACGACGACCGCAGATGGCATGGTGAAGACCGGCCCCGGGCAGTTTCAGGGTTGGCGGAGTGGCAGCTTCGCCGGAGAATTCCAGGTGGCTGCACAATACAAGAAGAGCGAAGGAAACTCCCATGAACAAACTTTCTCTGCTGGATGTGGCTTTCTTCATTGCCGAGTCGGAAGCGAGTCCAAAGCACGTGGGCGGACTGATGATCTGCAAGCGGCCGGCCAGATCGAAGATCAGTTTTGCCGTCGATCTGTATCGGGAGTTTCTCACCTTCACCGATGTCCAGCCGCCGTTCAACCGGGTCATTCACTTTTCGCTGACGGCGATGCCCACTTGGCACGCTTGCGAATCTGTTGACCTCAGTCAGCATGTTTTCTATCACAAGCTGCCGCGCGGCAAGAATGGGCGGCAGCAGTTGTACCGTCTGGTAGCTGACCTTCATCAGCCGATGCTTGACCGCTCACGCCCGCTGTGGGAGATGCACGTCATCGACGGCCTGAGCGAAGGGCGTTTTGCGGTGTATGTCAAGACGCATCATGCCAGCGCCGACGGCGTGACAATGATGCGCTGGGCGGCAGACTCGCTGTCGCCGACTCCGGAAAACCTCGATCTGAAGCCGATCTGGTCTATCCCGCACCGCAGCGGCGACCGCAAGGAGGAGCGTTTCAAGCAGAAGATGGCCGAGTCGCTGCTGGGCGATCTGGCGGGTGCAGGCAAACGTGTTCTGGGGGTCGGGCGCCTTGCCGCGATGCTGCTGCTGGAAAGCATCAAGCTCACCAAGAATGCCATTTCGCTGCCTTTTGTGGCTGATGGCAACACGCCCTGACCGGCCAGGTCACTGCTGGCCGACAGTTTGCAACGGCCAGCGTGAGCATGGAACGGGTCAACCTGATTCGCAGCAGAACCCGGTCGACACTGAATCATGTCGCGCTGACCTGTCTGGACGGCGCCTTGCGTCGCTATCTGTCGGACGAGGGCGTCGACCTGAAAAGGCCCATCACGATCCAGATGCCGGTCAACCTGCGCAAGGAAGGGGAGGAGAGCCTGGGCAACAAGATCGGCATCATTCAGGTTGAACTGTCGCCGCCCACCGACGACCCATATGTCCGCCTGCGCAACATCGGGTTTTCGCTGCGCAATGTACGCTCGATGATTGACAGCGTCGCTCCCGAGGCGATCGAGTCCTACACCCTGCTCACCGGCATCGTCGGGCAACTCGCGGAAATGCTCAAGCTCAGCAATCATCTGCCACCGACGGGCAATACGCTGGTGTCGAACGTGCCGGGTCCCCGTGAGCACCTGTATATCAAGGGCGCACGACTGGAGGAACTGCATCCGGTCAGCACGCTGCCAGCCGGCAACCTGCTGAACATTACCCTCTTCAGCTACGCCGGCCAACTGTACTTTGGTCTGATTGCCACCGACGAGCTGCCCAACCTCGAGCGTTTGAGTGCCTACGTTGCTGAAGCCTTCAGCGAACTCGAGCAATCAGTTTTCGACGCGCACCAGCCCGTCGGCATGGTTGCCGCCGGGTTCGCAAGCTCCGGCGGCAGGCGCAAAGGCAGCCTTGCCTCAGACGGTCATCAGTGAGGTGCTTGCCTCGTCTCATGCACGGCGCAGGAGTATTCGGCAGGGCGAAGCAGGCAAAAAAAGACCGGGCATTGCACCCGGTCTAATGCTCGGATTACCTGTTGCTGCAGGGCGTGATTCAACCCCGTTTCGACTCTGTTTGTGTCGTTGGCGCCGCTTCACTCAGCGCCAATCCGAGCAGGACACCCGCGACGTGGTGCCGTTTCTCAACGAAAGAAGGTGGAAGGTGACCTGGAAACTGATTCACTGAAACCATCCAGCAGCAGCTGGAATCCTTCGAAGGAGATATCCGATATTTCGGTCACCTCGGGAAGGCGACGGTCGGGGCGCCGCCGGCGCTCCGGCAGCTTGTCAGGCGGACCAAAGCCGGCTTGGCGCCGGTCAATTCCGCTGCGATTTTCCCTTGTCTTCATCAGAAACACCTCCTGCCAAGGTTGCTCAAGTGACGTGCGAACGATACCAGCAGCTCACGCTCCGGTCCGTGCGCAATATCACGATGAACGCCAGTTGGCCAAATCGGTTTGTTGCCGGGATGTCGTGTCTGCGGGGTGTTCATGCAGGACGATGGTGGCGGTGCCTGCGTTGCTGCGTCGGCCGCCGATGGAATACCGACTGCCCGGGGACAGCGGGCAAAAGCTGTTAGCATGCGGGCGGTCGGCTTGCCGAGCGAGTAATGGGTCGGATCTGGCTGCAGCCGCAGGCTGGTCATGGACGAGAAAGGGAGATGAACGGTGTGACGGCCGATAGTCAATCGCACGCACCACTTGCCGAGCGTTTGCGGCCGAGGACGTTGGCCGAGGTGATCGGGCAGGCGCACCTGCTTGGCCCGGGAAAGCCGCTGGCGATGGCTTTCCAGTCAGGGCAGCTGCACAGCATGATTCTCTGGGGACCGCCCGGGGTTGGCAAGACGACGCTGGCGCGGCTGATGGCGGACGCCTTCGCTGCCGACTTCATCGCCATCTCGGCGGTCTTTTCCGGTATCAGGGAGATCCGTGAGGCGGTGGCACGTGCCGAAGTGACGCGCGCCCGTAGCGGGCGGCGAACGATTCTCTTCGTCGATGAAGTGCACCGTTTTAACAAGGCGCAGCAGGATGCCTTCCTGCCCTATGTCGAAGGCGGGCTGCTGACCTTCGTTGGCGCGACGACCGAAAACCCGTCATTCGAGGTCAACACCGCGCTGCTCTCGCGCGCTTCGGTGTACGTGCTGCATCCTCTGTCGTCCGAGGAGATGGGACAGCTCTTCGAGCGAGCCTGCCGGCAGGCCCTGCCAGGGCTGAGTTTTGACGACGACGCGCGTTTCCGCCTGATCGGTCTCGCCGATGGCGACGCCCGACGCCTGCTCAACCTGATCGAACAGATCGGCACGGCGACGCAGACGGCCAGGGTTGACTGCGTCGACGGTGCTTTCGTCGACCAGACGCTGGCGCAGAGCCTGCGTCGCTTCGACAAGGGGGGCGATGCCTTCCATGACCAGATCTCGGCGCTGCACAAAGCAGTCCGCGGCTCCTCCCCGGACGCGGCACTCTACTGGTTCTGCCGGATGCTTGATGGTGGAGCCGATCCGCGCTACCTGGCGCGGCGCATCGTTCGCATGGCCTGGGAAGACGTTGGCCTGGCCGACCCGCGGGCGGCGCGGATTGCCCTCGACGCCGCCGAGACCTACGAACGCCTGGGCTCGCCGGAAGGCGAACTGGCGCTCGCCGAAGCGGTGCTCTACCTAGCCATGGCGGCCAAGTCGAACGCCGGCTACCTCGCGTATAATTCGGCGCGAAGCTTCATCAGCGGTGACCGTTCGCGGCCGGTACCTTTCCATCTGCGCAACGCGCCGACCAGACTGATGAAAAAACTTGGCTACGGCAAGGATTACCGTTACGCACACGACGAGGCGGACGCCTATGCGGCCGGCGAGGCCTATTTTCCCGATGGAATGCCGGCGGTCGAGTGGTATCGGCCGGTCGCGCGCGGTCTTGAAATACGAATTGGCGAGAAGCTGGCGCATCTGCGCGAACTCGATCGCCAGGCACGACAGAAGAAGGACTAGGCTGAAGATCATCGCCCGCCCTCGCACGGCTTTTTGCCGCTCCGCGCCACCAGGGAAGGCGGGCCGATTCGCGAGTCGCTGGGCGACCGCCAACCAGAGGACTGAGCATGCTCGACATCCAAACGCTGCGCAACAACATCGAGACGATTGCCGGGAGGCTGGCGACGCGCGGTTTTACGCTCGATAGAGCGGCTTTCCAGACGCTTGAAAATGAACGAAAGAGCCTGCAGACGCGTACACAGGAGTTGCAGGCGAATCGCAACAGCCTCTCGAAGCAGGTCGGTGTGCTCAAGGGCCGTGGTGAAGATGCCGCGTCAGTCATGGCCCAGGTTGCAGTCCTGAAGGAAGACCTCGAAGCCAACGAAGTGCGTCTCGGCGAGTTGCTCAAGCAACTCGACGCCTTTCTCGCCGTACTTCCGAATTTGCCGCAGGACAGTGTGCCGGTCGGCAGGTCGGAAGCTGACAACGTCGAGCTCAAGCGCTGGGGGTCGCCGCGCAGCTTCGACTTCGCGGTCAAGGATCATGTGGACCTCGGTGAAGCCCTTGGCCAACTCGATTTCGCCACCGCAGCAAAAATCGCCGGCACACGCTTTTCGCTGATGAAAGGGCCGCTTGCCCGCCTGCATCGCGTGCTCGCCCAGTTCATGCTCGATATCCATACCACCCAACACGGTTACACCGAGGTCTACGCGCCTTACCTGGCCAACGCTGCCAGCCTGCTGGGGACCGGGCAGTTGCCGAAGTTCGAGGAAGACCTGTTCAAGATCCAGCGTGCTGACGCCGAGTCCCTGTACCTGATTCCCACCGCCGAGGTGCCCGTCACGAATATTGTGCGTAATGAGATCCTTTCGGCTGAGGAACTGCCACTCAAGCTCGTCTGCCACACACCGTGTTTTCGCTCGGAAGCCGGATCGTACGGTCGTGACACCCGCGGCATGATCCGCCAGCACCAGTTCGACAAGGTCGAACTGGTGCAGATCGTTGCTGCTGCCGACTCGCTGGCTGCGCACGAGGAACTCACCGGGCACGCCGAGCGAATCCTCGAAATTCTCGATCTACCTTATCGGCGGGTCACGCTTTGTACGGGTGATATGGGCTTTTCGTCGGCGAAGACCTACGACCTGGAGGTCTGGCTGCCGGCACAGAAGGCCTACCGCGAGATCTCCTCGTGCTCCAACTTCGAGGCATTTCAGGCCAGACGCATGCAGGCGCGCTGGCGCAACGAGCGCAACAAGACCGAACTGGTACACACCCTCAACGGCTCAGGTCTTGCCGTCGGACGTACCCTGGTTGCGGTGATGGAGAACTTCCAGAATGCCGACGGCAGCATCAGCATTCCGCAAGTGCTGCGCCCGTATCTCGGCGGACTCGCGAAAATCAGCGCCGGCTGAGGCAACTGCGCGGGTGGCGCAGAAAGCGCTACCGGTAGAGCGGGGCCGCTCGAACGGCAGGGAAAACTGTCGCTAGCCAGCTCATCCGCTGGTGATCTTGTGCTAATATTCGCGGCCGACGGAGAGGTGGCAGAGTGGCCGAATGTACCTGACTCGAAATCAGGCGTAGGTGTGAGCCTACCGAGGGTTCGAATCCCTCCCTCTCCGCCAGGATACCGATTGTAAACCCTCTGCCGCAAAAACGAAGACCCCGCTCAACGCCATGTTCTGCGGGGTTTTTCGCGTTAACCTCCTGACTTCGCAAATCTGGTACAGTTTTTCAAGTGATTGTTTTCGATTGACAATGGTTGGGTATTGGGCGGGTTGTGCGATGGCGTATGCTTTGGTTCCGTGAGCTACGCCAACGCAAAATGTCTGGTTGATGGTTTGGTCGGCGAAGGGGCAACAGAGATGGCCGCTGAAGCTGAAACGCACAGAGACCTTGAAGGCCACGACCGTGCCGGCAGTGAGCGTCAAGCCGTCCTACTCGCGGCCACGCGTGTCCGACGACAACGCTTGCGCCGAGGCCCTGTTTCGCACCGCCAACTACAAATTGCATACGAACCGATGCCTTACTCACAACGCTATGCACTAACGCAAAAATAGCCATCTTCGTCTCGCAGCGATTCATTGGCTGTTCAAGGCGCGCCGTACTTCAAGCATCACCTGATCTTCCTCGGCTCAGCGAGAGCCGGCCAGCAGGAAGTCGATGGCCTGCCGCCACCAGGCGGCGTCCAACCGGTCGAACCAGTCGTTGTGCCCGGCGCCTGCGATCACTGACAGGCGCTTGGGTTCTGCCAGCGAGTCGTAGAGTGCCCGGCCAAAACGGGTCGGGACGATTTGGTCGTCGCCGGCAACGACCACCAGCACGGGGCGTCCAATGGTTGCCAGGTGGCCGACGCTGTCGTAGCGGTCGCGCAATAGCCACTTCACCGGCAGCATCGGGTAGTGGTGGCTGGCGACGTTTGCCAGCCGGTCCCATGGCGTGATCAGCAGGAGGCCGGCGATTGCCTCACGATGGTGCACGCTGGCTGCGGCCGCCACGCCGGCTCCGAGCGATTCGCCGATGATCAGCAGCGGCCCGCCGTGGCGAGCGTGCGCCAAGGCAATCGTCTGTTCGGCGTCGGCGACCAGGTTTGGCTCTCCGAGTTTGCCGGCACGTGGCCCGTAGGCGGGATACTCGGCGAGGATCACGCGCAGACCGAGCCGGGTGAGCACTTCCGCGTAGAACTGGCGGTGACCGGCATGGCCGGCATTGCCGTGGAATACTATCGCCGTGGCGCGGGCTGGTGACGCGATCGGTTCGGCCGACAGACCGCGGAAGTCGCTACCCGCTGGCCAGGGTGAAAGCCCACCCGAGACCATTTCCGCCACGCTGGCCTGGTCCGGGAAGTAGAGCAGATGATTCTGGAACATGGCGATTCCCGTCAGGGCGATCAGATAACTCAGGGCGATGAGGACAACGATCCGCAGCGTCGCCGCAGCGGATGCAACGCATGTCGAGCCGGCAGAGCCCTTGCATAGGGCGGACGACGACAGTGGGCGCAGCACGGTGCTCCTATTTTCGCTTGAAATAGCGAGGGTCTTCGAACAGGGACACAATTTCAACCTTGCCGATCTCCGGATTGTCCGGCACGAGGTAGAGGATCGGCGTGATCAGTTCCTCGAAGATGCCGCGCAGGCTGCGCGCGCCGGTCTGGTATTCAATGGCGATCTCGGCAATCTGCTCGAACACCCGTGGTCCGATGCTCAAGTCCACGCCTTCTCCCCGGAAAATCTCGATGTATTGCCGGTAGATCGAGTTCTTCGGCACGCTCATGATGCTTACCAGCATTGCCTTGGTCAAGGGGTGGAGGTTGGCAATCACCGGCAGGCGACCGGTGAACTCGGGAATCAGCCCGAATTCGAAGAGATCGGTGGGCTTTACCCGCTTGTTCAGACGGTCGAGGATGTTCTGGTCGTCGTCAGTCGAGGTGGCGATGAAGCCGAAACCATGCGTTCTGGACATGATGTTTTCGAGGCCGACAAACGCGCCGCCGCAGATGAACAGGATGCTGCTCGTGTCGATGTACTGGTTGTTCTTCAGCTTGACCGGCGAACCTTCCATGATCTTGAGGAGTGCGTGTTGCACACTCTCGCCTGAAGTCGCTGCCGACTGGGCAGGGGTCGCCTTCAGTTTGTCGATTTCGTCGATGAAGATGATCCCGTGCTGCGCCTGCTCGATGTTGCCGTCGGCCTTGTCCAGCAGCCGCTGCAGGGCGGCCTCGATCTCTTCATTGACATACTTGGTCTGCGCCAGCGAAGTCGCATCGGCGGTGACGAAGGGTACCTTGAGCATTCTCGACAAGGTGTCGCAGAGCAGGGTCTTGCCGGTTCCTGACGGTCCGACGAGCAGGACGTTGCTCTTCGCCATCGCGCCCCTGTCGTTGCGAAAGGTGGCGATCTTCCGGTAATGCGAGTAGACGGCAACGGCGAGGACCTTCTTGGCCTCATCCTGGCCAATGACGTATTGATCGAGATATCTGACGATCGTGCTGGGTGTGGTTTCTCTGGCTAACAAGGCGTACCCCGATGGAATTGACAAAGGGTTTCAACAGGCTTCTCGGTCGCTTGCCAGGCTGCTTCCGGACGGCCGTCTGCCAGGCGCTCATGTTATGCCGAAACGCTCGCTTGTGCGGTCCGGATCCGCCGGATCTTGCCGAGCGAAGGTCGGTGGCCGGGCGCTGTCACCTTTGCGCGCACGCTCACGTGTGCTGGCGCGCCGGGGTCAGGGCCAGGTACGACAGCGGCGCGGCGACCGTGCAGACGGCCACGGCCAGGGCCAGCGCCGCACCGCCGCCGGAGAGCGCGTGGCCAACGGCGATTCCGACCAGCGCGGCGATGGTCATCTGAATGAAGCCCATCAGGGCCGAAGCCGAGCCGGCCATTGTCGGATAAGGTGCCAACGCCCTGGCAATGGCATTCGGCATGACCAGGCCGGTTGCCACGGTACAGAAGAACATCGGTCCAAGGATGGCGGCGATGCTGCGGACGCCCGAGAATTCGAGCGCCGCCATGGTCACCCCGGCGATGGCGCCGAGCCAGGCGCCGCGAACCAGCAGGTAATCGCTGCCGAGACGTCTGACCAGTCGGCCGGAGGCCAGCGAGCCCAGCAGGTAGCCGGCGACGACGACGCCGAAGCACAGACCATACACCTGCGGCGTCAGGCCGTGGCGATCCGCGAGCACGAATGACGAAGCAGAGATGAAGGCGAACAGCGCGCTGTAGGAAAAGGAGAAGCTGAGCAGGCATCCCAGATAGCGACGGTCGGCGAGCAAGCGGGCGAAGTTGGCGACCATCTGACGCGGATTGTTTGCCGCTGGGTCACGATGGACATTGCTTTCGTTCAGCATGCAGGCGACGGCGACGAGTTGCAACGCGCCAATGAGGAGCAGGAGCACGAAATTGGACTGCCAGCCGAAGAGAACGGTCAGGAAACCACCGAGCGTCGGTCCGAGCAGCGGCGCAATGGCCATTGCGCCACCCATGTAGGCAATGATCCGTGGCGACTCGCTGGCGCCCCAGAGGTCGCGCACGACCGCACGGCCGATCACCGGGCCGGCGCAGGCGCCGAGTGCCTGCACAAAACGGGCAACGACGAGCATCTCGATGCTTGTCGCAAAGACGCAGCCGATCGAGCCCGCACAAAAGAGCGCCAGGCCGCCGAGGATGACTGGCCGGCGCCCGAAGCGATCGGACAGCGGACCATAGAAAATCTGCCCGCAGGCAAAGCCAGCGAGGAAAACCGACAGCGTCAGCTGCACCCGGGCCGCATCGCTGGCGAATGCTCTGGCCAGCGTCGGCAGCGCCGGCAGGTACAGATCGGTGGACAAGGGGCCGAGGGCGACCAGCGTCGTCAGCAGTGCTGCCAGCCCGAAGGACGGACGGGCGGTATTCATCCGTTACGGCTGGCCAATTGGCACGGGCACCATGTTCAGGATTTGCCGCTCAATCGCTTCATCCGGCCTGCAGCGCTGCCAGTTCCCACTCGTCGAAACCCGCTGCGCGGCGTGCTGCGAGGTTGAACGACCCGCGCAGGTGGTGAGCGCGATATCTCTCGGTCATTTTCCATGGCCCGTTGTGGGCCGGAAAGTCGCCGTAGCTGAAGCCCATCGTCTGCAGGTGTTGGCGCAGGTTCAAAGGGCTCCTTGCGGCATCGTCGACTGCGGTGCAGCGATGAAACCATAGCGTCCGGGTACTTCCGATCGGCGCACAGAGTGCAACGGCACGCGCCAGCCTTGCCAGGCAAGCGTCAGCTTCGTCGCGCCGGTCACCGGCTGCTCGATGGCTTCGAGGACGCTCCCGTCGTCGGCGGCCTTGCCATTCGGCAAGCGCAGGCAGTTGCGCAGCGCGGGCAGGTCGCGGTCGCAGAGTAGGGCGATGCCGTCTTTGATCTCGATCAGCAGATTGCCCTCTTCGTCGATGGCGGCGCTGCGGAACTCGCTGACGACTTGGCCGACATGCGTTGCGAGCCGGTCTGCCGCCGTCAGGCGCAGGATCCAGGGCGTGTATTCGAGTTCGACGAATACCCGCTGTGGGCCGTTCTGCACGAAGTAGTTGCCGTCCTCGTCATGGGCGTACTGTCGGCTCAGGAAATCGTTCAGGCCGGCGTGGGTGACCGCTTCGCCGCGCAGGCGCCAGCGGCCACGGCGGTCCAGCGACAGCCAGCCGTAACAGGCCGGCACATTCGGCCAGCGCAGCATGGCGCTGAAGTCAGGCTGACGCATGCTTCACCGGCGGCGCCAGGGTCGGTGACACTGGCCGCCGCTGCCGCCGGTCGCCGGTCCGAGCGCCGCGTCTCCCGGCACCTTAGAGCAGTTCCTCGATATCGCCTGCGATGGCGTCCGGGGCAGTGGCCGGCGCATAGCGTTGGGTCACTTCACCCTCGCGATTGACCAGGAACTTGGTGAAATTCCATTTGATTCCCTCGCTACCGAGCAGGCCGGGTGCCGCCCTTTTCAGATACTGGTAGAGCGGGTGTGCACCGTCGCCGTTGACCTCGATCCTGGCAAACATCGGGAAGCTGACACCGTAGTTCTTCTGGCAGAAACTGGCGATCTCCTCGGCCTCGCCGGGTTCCTGGGCGCCAAACTGGTTGCAGGGAAAACCGAGCACCACCAGGCCACGCTCGCGATAGCGCTGGTAGAGCGCCTCGAGCCCCTCGTACTGCGGCGTGAAGCCGCACTTGCTGGCCGTGTTGACGATCAGCAGGACCTTGCCCGCGTAGTCGCCAAGCGACTGCATGCCGCCTGTGAGGCGCTCGGCGCTGAACTCATGAATTGTGCTCATCCTGATGTCTCCGGGAATGGAATCGTTGTCTGGGGAGAGGGAAGTGTAATCAGAAATCGCCCGGGGTGCGCGCCGCTCCTGCTTACGCTTCAAGCTCGTCGGTCGGCACGCAGGCACAGAAGAGGTGGCGGTCGCCATAAACGTCGTCTACGCGATTGACGCTCGGCCAGAACTTGTTTTCCGCTACCCAGGGCAGCGGGAAAACGGCCTCCTGGCGACTGTACGGTCGCTGCCACTCAGCGCCGACGATATCTGCCTGGGTATGCGGCGCGTGCTTGAGCGGGTTGTCGTCCGCTGGCCAGTGGCCCCGCTCGATCTGGCGGATCTCTTCGCGGATGCTGATCATCGCGGCGATGAAGCGGTCGAGTTCGGCTTTCCCTTCCGACTCTGTCGGCTCGACCATCATCGTTCCGGCGACCGGGAAACTGACCGTCGGCGCGTGAAAGCCGTAGTCCATCAAGCGTTTGGCGATGTCGATCTCGGAGACGCCGGTCGCTGCCTTGAGCGGGCGGATGTCGAGGATGCATTCGTGCGCCACGCGGCCCTTGCTGCCGGTGTAGAGCACCGGATAGTGTGGCTGCAGGCGGCTGGCGATGTAGTTGGCGTTGAGGATGGCCACGCTGGTGGCGCGCGTCAGCCCGCTGCCGCCCATCATCGCGATGTACATCCACGAGATCGGCAGGATCGAGGCGGATCCCCAGGGCGCCGCGGCCACCGCTCCCTGGCCAGCGTGCGGGCCACTGATCGGTTGCACGCTGTGGTTGGCCATGAAGGGTGCCAGATGCGCCTTGAGGCCGATCGGCCCCATGCCCGGTCCGCCGCCGCCGTGCGGGATGCAGAAGGTCTTGTGCAGATTCATGTGGCTGACGTCGGCGCCGATCAGCGCCGGCGAGGTCAGGCCGACCTGCGCGTTGAGGTTGGCGCCGTCCATATACACCTGGCCGCCATGCTGGTGCACGATGGCGCAGATATCCCTGACCGATTCCTCGAAGACGCCATGCGTCGACGGGTAGGTGATCATCAGGCAGGCGAGGCTGGCCGCGTTCTGCACCGCCTTGGCCGCCAGGTCGGCAAGGTCGATGTTGCCGGCCTCATCGCAGTCGACCACCACCACTCGCATGCCGCACATCTGCGCGGTGGCCGGGTTGGTGCCGTGCGCCGACTTCGGAATCAGGCAGACCTTGCGCTGCGTCTCACCGCGGCTGGCGTGATAACGGGCGATGGCGACCAGGCCGGCGTATTCGCCCTGTGCGCCCGAGTTCGGCTGCATGCAGATGGCGTCGAAACCGGTGATCGCCTTGAGCCAGCTTTCCAGCTCGCCGATCATCTGCAGGTAACCCTGCGCCTGATCGATCGGCGCGAAGGGGTGGATGTCGGTGAACTCGGGCCAGGTAATCGGGATCATTTCGCTGCTGGCATTGAGCTTCATGGTGCAGGAACCCAGCGAGATCATTGAGTGATCGAGCGCCAGGTCGCGGTTCTGCAGCTTCTTGAGGTAGCGCAGCATCTGGTGTTCGGTATGGTGCGTGTTGAATACCGGATGCGTCAGGATGGCGTCCTGGCGCAGCAGGTTGGTCGGCAAGGTCGGGTCGGCCTGTTGCAGTTGCTCGTCGAGCGGCGTGAGGTCGGCGGTGACGCCGGTGATCAGCTTGAGCAGCGTCGTGATGTCGGCGCGTGTGGTCTTCTCGTTGACCGCGATACCGAGTACGCCGGGCGAGACCTGGCGCAGGTTGTAGCCGGCTTCGATCGCGGCCTTGTAGGCGCTCAGCGCACGGCTGCCGAGCTCGATGCGCAGGGTGTCGAAAAAGTGCCTGCTGATGACGGTGATTCCGGCACGCCGCAGTCCCTGGGCGAGAATCGCAGCCAGGCGGTGGATGCGGCCGGCGATGCTGCGCAGGCCCTTGCGGGCCGTGATAGACGGCGTACATGCCGGCCATGTTGGCGAGCAGAACCTGCGACGTGCAGATGTTCGAGTTGGCCTTCTCCCGCCGGATGTGCTGTTCGCGGGTCTGCAGCGCCATGCGCAGGGCGCGCTTGCCGCGGGCGTCGAGCGAAACCCCGATGATGCGCCCGGCGACCGACCGCTTGTACTCGTCCCGGGTGGCAAAAAAGGCGGCGTGCGGACCCCCGAAACCGAGCGGGATGCCAAAACGCTGCGACGATCCGAGGGCGATATCGGCGCCCATTTCACCCGGCGAGCGGAGCAGCACCAGAGCCATCAGGTCCGCGGCCATGGCGACGACGCCACCGCGTGACTTGACGGCAGCGATTGGCCCGCTGAGGTCGCTGACCTCACCCTCATCGTTCGGATACTGAAACAGCGCGCCGAAGACCTCCTGCTGCGCGGCTTCTTCCGGTGCGCCGTAGACCAGTTCAAAGTCGAAGAAGGCGGCACGTGTCTTCAGCACGTCGATGGTTTGCGGGAAGCAGGCGGCATCAACAAAGAACCGCTGTGACTGCGACCTGCTGACCCGGCGTGCCATGCTCATCGCTTCGGCGGCGGCTGTCGCCTCGTCGAGCAGCGAGGCGTTGGCCAGTTCGAGGCCGGTCAGGTCGATCACCATCTGCTGGTAGTTGAGCAGCGCCTCGAGGCGCCCCTGCGCGAGTTCCGCCTGGTACGGCGTGTAGGCGGTGTACCAGCCGGGGTTCTCAAGCACGTTGCGCAGCACCACGGTGGGGGTCACGGTATCAGCGTAGCCCATGCCGATCATCGAATGTTGCACGCGGTTGCGGCGGGCAATCGCGCGCAGCGCTGCCAGCGCTTCTCCTTCCGGACGGGGGTCGACGAGCGCCAGCGGCGCCGCCAGCCGGATTGCCGGCGGCACGGTCTGCTCGACGAGTTGCTCGAGGCTGCTCGCGCCGATGCGTGCCAGCATGGCCGTGATCTCGGATGTGCTCGGGCCGATGTGGCGGTCAACGAAATCGTCGCGCTGTTCGAGGGCCGGGAGCGACGGGGATGAGGGAGGGGACGAAAGGGGGGCAGGCATGGCGTCTTCCGGTAGCGCTTCCATTGGCCTAGGCGGCGTCAACGATCTGCCGGTAGGCAGCGGCATCGAGCAGGCCGTCGAGGTCGCCGGCGGTGGTCGGCTTCATCCTGAACAGCCAGGCAGCATAGGCGTCCTGATTGACCAGTTCGGGGGCATCGACCGCCCCCTGGTTGACCTCGACGACGGTTCCGGCAATCGGCGCGTAGACGTCGGCCGCGGCCTTGACCGATTCAACGACAGCGGCTTCCTGTTCGGCGGCAAGCGCGCGGCCGATCTCCGGCAATTCGATGAAAACCAGGTCGCCAAGCAGCTCCTGGGCATGGTCGGAGATGCCGACGGTGACGATGCCGTCCGCTTCGGCGCGGACCCATTCGTGACTCCTGGTGTACTTGAGGTCGGCGGGGATGTTCATCTTCTCTCCTGATAAATAAGATCAAGTCTGGCCATTGATGCCATGAAATCAAACGAGGATATGACCGTTCCTGACGAACGGGGGTTTGACCACCCGGGCAGCGAGCCGTTTGTCGCGAATCGCCACCTGTACCGCGTCGCCGAGCGTCACGGCGAGCGGCAGGCGGGCGAGGGCGATCGATTGCTGCATTGTCGGGGAGAAGCTGCCACTGGTGATCTCACCGTCGCCATGGGTGGTGTGCACCGGTTGGTGGGCTCGCAGCACGCCCCGGTCGAGCAGCACCAGGCCGAGAAACCGGACTTGCTGCGGCCGGGCGAGGAGGGCGGCCTTGCCGACGAAGTCGCGCGGTGAAACGAGATCGACCGTCCAGGCCAGGCCGGCGTCGAGCGGCGAAACCGTTTCGTCCATATCCTGGCCGTAGAGATTCATGCCGGCCTCGAGGCGCAGCGTGTCGCGGGCGCCCAGCCCACACGGCCGCACACCCGCTGCGGCGAGTGCCTGCCAGAGCCGGTCGGCCTGGGCGGCCGGCAGGGTGATCTCGTAGCCGTCTTCACCGGTGTAGCCGGTACTGGCGATGAAGTGGTCGCCAACGACGGCGGCAAAGAAGGGCTTCAGCGCTTCGCTGGCTGCCCGGCACTCGGGCAGTACCTGCCACACTTTCCGGCGAGCATTCGGTCCCTGGACGGCAATCATCGCCAGCGCCCCGGCGCCCTCGCGGCGCGGCGTGATGTGGACCGCAAGCTGCCACTGGTCACGGCGGGCAGCCATCCAGTCCAGATCCTTCTCGGCAGTGCCAGCGTTGACCACCACCCGGTAGCTGCGGTCGTCGAGGTAATACACGATCAGATCGTCGATCACCCCGCCGGCCTCGTTGAGCATCGCGCTGTACAGTGCCTTGCCGGGGACCTTCAGTCGGTCGACATTATTGGCCAGCAGGCGGCGGAGAAAAGTACCGGCGTCGCGACCCGCCACATCGACGGCGCACATGTGCGAGACGTCGAACATCCCGGCGTCGCGGCGCACCGCGTGATGTTCCTCGATCTGCGAACCGTAGTGCAGAGGCATCTCCCAGCCGCCGAAATCGACCATTCGGGCGCCGCTTTGGCGGTGGCCAGCGTTGAGGACAGTTTTCTTCATCGTATCAATCCATAAGGAGCACTTGTTGGAGTGGATTCAAGAAACAGAAAAGGGGCGAACCCGATTCGAGTTCACCCCCCTGTCCATGTACCTGAGAGATTGTCGGCCGGCTCCCATCAGTCGCAGCCGCCCTTGCCCCATCGGTGGGCGCTTCGCCAACAGCGTGCGCCGCTCTCCAGAGTTCATTGCACGAACGGTCCTTTTGCCTGAGCGTTTCCGGGTGGATTGCGCCGTCGGCGGCGACACTGTCGCCCTCTCCCATTCGCGACGCGACTATACCGCGCCGGGGGCTGGGCTCGCAAGGCAATCATCGCCGGGGTTGGTCGTCGCGGCGCAGCGAAAGACGATCGGCGGGCGGTGCGTAGCCGTTCAACGGCTACCTCGGGAGGCCGGATTCGGGCGCCCTAGTGGACCTGTATTGGCGCTGCGGCCGGGCACCAGCTTCGCGGTGTGGCCCCGGGGCGGCTTTACTGTAGGGGTCAGTCCGGGTTGGTAGGATGCTGTTTTGCGCGCAAACGCCTGGCTTCCCCAGAGCGAACCTGGCGACCTGGATGCGGTACGCGAGGAACGAAGTGTCGGTTTTTTTTACACCGCGGCTATCCTGTCGGAGGCGGAAATGGTTAAGCAACTGCTTTTATGGGCAATTATTTTTTGGGCATGGATTTTGCTATCTAGGAAGTGAGTCAGGTTTTGTTGAGGAGGTCCGGGTAGGTGTTGCCGGGTTTCCGAGAGCCAAGACTTGTGGATGCCATTTAAACCCCCATCAACCGGTCTCCGAAAAGGGCTGTTGATTGACGTGAAGGAGTTCTCAATGAATCTACTATCTAGCAAGACAAGAATCGCTTTGGCGGTGCTGGCGATGACCGCTTCGGCGTCGGCAAATGCTTTTACCGCGAGTGGTACTTGCCAAACCTGGTTACCAAGTGCCCCAGGCTCCTCGGTCTTGGTGTCGAAAACACCTTGTAGTGACGCCGACATCACAGCCGCTTTGAGCGGCGCTGGTAACGTGGAGTTAGGCAAGTTTGGTGTTGGCCCAGCCACTACTCTTACTGGCACGGTCGGCAGCAGCAGCGTGGTTCTAAGCAGTCTGATTTTTACGGACTGGACGGCTAATACCAATGCGCTGGCGAAAAGTTACATTACGGGTGCGTTCGCATCGGTGGGACAGACTCTGAACACCACTCAAGAAGACGCCTTGGTGGGGTTGCTGCTAGTCGACGGCTGGAAACTTCTCAGCGATCCTAATGTTTCGTCTGTTCATAGCTCTGCTGCTGGCATTCGTGTCAGTCTGGACGGCCTGTACGACGCAACTGACTTCCTGAATGGTCTGATCGGTGTGGCCAATGCCGCAATCCCTGGAACGACCGATGACCTCAGCCCTGTGAGTTTTGCGCAAGCCAGTGAAGTGGTGAAGCTGTCGGTTGATGGTGGTCCGGGACAGTACGTGTATTACTTTACTGCCTCGCGGACTGGCTATGCAACGGCAGATGGCCGCTCCTACAGTGGCGTTTATCCCGCTCCGGAACCCGAATCGCTGGCGCTGCTGGGTATCGGTCTCGTCGGCCTGCTCCTCGGCCGTCGCCGTCGGGTCTGAGTTAGCCTGAGAGTTCACCGGCGCGCAAGCGCGGCGAGGGTCTTCAAGCAGAGCCCGCAAGGGCTCTTCTTTTGTCGAGCGGCACGGACTGATCGCTCGAAAGTGAGTTCTGGGCACGGCCGCGGCCTTGCCCGTGAATGGTGGAGGTAGCCTTGGAGCTGCTTGTCTTGTTCGCCGCTTGTCTGCTGATCTCGGGTGTGGCAATCCGGCTCGGCAGTGCCCTTGCGGCTCGTCTCGGGATACTCGATCGGCCGGGCGGGCACAAGCAGCACGAGGCTGTCACCCCTTTCGCCGGTGGCTTCGGCCTGATTGCCGTGCTCCTCAGCGCGTCCCTGCTGGGCGACGGTTTCTTTGGCGGGACTGTACTCGCTCCCGTGCCAGGGCTGATTCTTGGCGCAGTGCTCATCTTCGTGACCGGCCTTGCCGACGACATCTGGCACCTCGGCTTCAAACCCCGTTTTCTTGTCCAGGCCATGGTTGCGCTGTCGATGGTCTTCATCGGCGGCGTTGAGCTCCGCTCGCTTGGCGAGCTGCTGCCTGGCGTCATGGTCGATCTCGGCTGGCTGGCCGTTCCCGTGACAGTATTCGCCACCATTGGTCTGATCAATGCCGTCAACATGATCGACGGCATCGATGGCCTGTCAGGCTCGGTGAGCCTGTTCAGTCTGGCGCTGACCGCCATTGTCGCCCATTACGGCGATCATGGTGCCTATGTCTTCTTCCTGGTCGCGCTGATGGGTGGCGTCGCCGGTTTCCTCTACTTCAACCTGCGCTATCCCGGTAACCGACGCGCGCGTGTTTTCCTTGGCGATAACGGCAGCATGCTGCTGGGCTTCCTTTTTGCTTGGCTGTTCATTGACTTGTCGCAGGGGGAACGGGCAGCGATGACGCCGGTCACCGCCCTCTGGTTGTTCGCGTTGCCACTGATGGATACGGTTGGCGTCATGCTGCGCCGTTTCTGGCTGGGCAAGTCGCCGTTCCGGCCTGACCGTCACCACTTTCATCACCTCTTCGTTCGCGCCGGGTTTCGCGTGTACGACATCGTTGCGGTGGCTGTGCTCATGCAGCTGGTCTTTGCCCTGATCGGGGTCTGCGGTCTTCTGCTGGGTGTACCCGACTATCTGATGTTCTGGTTGTTTCTCGGCGTATTCGCGGGGTATCTCCTGGTGATCCTGCGACCCTGGCGCCTGGTTCCCGGCTTGCGCCGCTTGGGTCGCTGGCTCGGTTTGCCATCGGTCGATGTGTGCGGCATCTTTGTCGGCTATCTGCGCCGGGAGAAGTCTCCGGAGACTGTCGCGCTGATTTCGGCGGGGCTTGGCAACGCTCACGATTACCGGCTGGGCGTTTATGAGATGAACAAATGCGGAACCGACGGACGCAACGTTTACGTCGTGGTGGAAATTCCTGCCAACGGTGATGAGCATCTGATCGGCAGGATCCAGCGTGATGCGCTGCGTCTGAAAAAGCGTCTCGCCGGGCACCAGGGAGTTGAGGTACGCCTGTTCATGTGCCGCAGCGCTACCAGCGACCCTTCGGCGGGCGCGATGGCTGGAGGCGATCGCGGGCCCGACCGCCGCGACGTCCGAAGCTCCTTGATCTATTCTGTGGAGCGTGGTCACTTCATGGTCGACGATGGTACGGGATGTGAAGTCAGCGTTCCCCCGCCATGCCTGTGAACTGATATGTTCAGCAGAATTCTCACCGTGTGTACTGGCAACATTTGTCGCAGCCCGGCGGCAGAGTTTCTGCTGCGTCAGCGTATTGAAAGGGCCGGGAAGCGGGTTGAAGCGCGCTCCGCCGGCATTGGCGCGCTGGTCAATCATCCGGCAGAAGAAGCGACCCGCACAATGATGAATGCTCGTGGCGTGGACCTCAGCGCCCATCGTGCCAGCCAGCTCACGCCCGAGCGTCTGCGCTGGGCCGAACTTGTTCTGGTCATGGAGAAACACCACCGGGATGCGGTGCTGGCGATGGACCCGACGGCGCGTGGCAAGACTTTTCTTCTCGGGCACTGGACCAAGACCGAGATTCCCGACCCCTATCGGCGAGGAGACGCAGCACACGCCGAAGCGCTGCAGTTGATCGATGAAGCGCTTGATCCGTGGGTCAGCAAGCTTTGCTGAGCCGCTTGATCTTCACCCGGATGTGAAATAAGGCGCTGTTGCTGCTGTCGACTCGCGTTATCCTTCACCTGCGATCCGGAAGTTCCCTGCCATTGGCGCCAGCATCGCTCTTCCGGGGTGGCTGCAAGTCGCAGCCTACCGGCTCACCTTCCTTTGGCCGAACGTTTGCCGAGCTGCCCTGCGTGGGCGGATCAGGCCGGCTGCAGGCGCGGGTGTCTTTGCGCAATGCACCAGCTGGGGGTAAACTGCGCGGCGCCCGTCGTCGAGAGGTTCTCGGCAGCAGCAATGAGGAAATGATATGAGGAGTTCGGCATGAAGCATTCTTTGGTCCCGCCTGACGGGATCCGTTGCCTGCTGATGTGTCTCGCCGTGAGCGTGGTGGCGGGCTGCACCATCATTCCCGGTAACCAGAGTTACAGCAACCGTGACGAGTCCGACGTCAGGCTACCGGTGCAGCAGGGTGACTTGCTCGCGCCGGTCAACATCAAGATCAAACCGATTACCGCCGAACTGATCATCGACATGTTTCAGGCGGCGCGGCCGCCGATTGGCGATGGTACCAGTTCCGCCAAGGTGGCGACAAAGGACAATCCGCGTTTCATCGGTGACAACCCCGCGTCGGTGCCTGAATACCGCCTCGGTCCGGGCGACATCATTTCGATCATCGTCTGGGATCACCCCGAACTGACCATCCCGGCGGGCAGTTTCCGTACGGCTGAGCAAGCGGGTACGGTGGTTGCCGAGGACGGGACGATCTTCTATCCCTACGTCGGGGTGATCAAGGCTCAGGGCAAGACGACCAGCGAGTTACGGGCGATCCTGTCGGCCAAGCTGGCGAAGTACATCGAGCGCGTTCAGCTCGATGTGCGGATGGTCGCCTTCCGTAGCCAGCAGGTGTATGTCGTAGGAGAGGTGGCCAAGCCAGGCATTCAGCAGGTGACCGATATTCCGATGACCGTTCTCGATGCGGTCAACCGCGCCGGCGGCTTCACGGCGGAGGCGGATTACAGCCGCGTGCTGCTGACCCGGCGTGGGACGACCTATCTGGTCGATATCCAGGCGATGTATGACTACGGTGCCAGCGAGCAGAATGCGCTGCTTGAACAGGGCGACATCGTCAACGTCGCCGATCGCAGTTACAACAAGGTCTTCGTACTTGGCGAAGTCACCAAGCCGGGTTCGCTGGTGATGAACAGAAAGCGTTCGACGCTCGCCGAAGCGCTCAGTGATGCCGGCTACATCAATCAGAATACTGCCGATCCACGCTGGATCTACGTCATGCGCGGCAACGCCGATACGCCCGAGCTGTTCCACCTCGATTCGCGTCTGCCCGACGCGTTGTTGCTCGCCGATCGCTTTCCGCTGCGGCCGCGCGACATCATCTATGTAGATACGGCACCGGTTGTTCGCTGGCAGCGTGTCATCGCGAACATCCTGCCGACTGCGACTATGCTCAATCTGACCAGCCAGACCTACTATCCACTTTTCGGCGGCCGACAGCCGTCGCGTTGAAGCCGGATCCGGCTCGCTTCCCGGCGGTCGCTGGGCCAGCCTGTCGGCTGAGGACCGCCGGCTTGCTCGCACCACGCTTGGCCCGGCGCGCTGCCCGGCGACCACAACCACGGACAACCAATGGACAACGATCACTCAAGACCCTTTCCGAATGCGGGCAGCGTCCCCGGTATGACCACAGCCGCCACGCAGCCGATGCAGCAGGCTGCCGCGGAAGAAGACGATGAAGGCCTGGCTCTGGGCGAGATCATTGCCGTACTGATGGACTACCGCTGGCTGATTGCGGCGATCAGCCTTTTGGCGCTGGCCCTCGGTCTGGCCTGGGTGCTGGTGGCCAAGCCGGTGTACCGGGCGGATGGCTTGCTCCAGGTCGAAGAAAAAAGCTCCGGCGTCGGCTCGCTGAAGGCTTTGCAACCACTGTTGGGGGACGATACGACGGTTTCTGCCGAGGTCGAGATCCTCAGCTCGCGGATGGTTCTTGGACGAGTGGTGAATAAACTCAAGCTCGACATCGTTGCCGTGCCGAGGACGCTGCCGTTGATTGGCGGTGCGTTTGCCCGGCGCTATGAGGGCGACGAGCCGAACTCTGCATGGCTTGGTTTTTCGAGCTTCGCCTGGGGCGGCGAACGGATCCAGGTCGATTCGCTCGACGTTCCCCCGCACGCGCTCGACCAGCGACACACCCTGATCGCCGGTGAGGGCGGGACGTTCGAAATCTTTGACGACGATGACCGCCTGGTCCTCAAGGGAAAGGCAGGGACGCGCGCCAGTGGCCAGGGCTACTCCATTTTTGTCGCGCAACTCAGGGCGCGGCCGGGTACGCAGTTCCGGTTGACGAAACGCTCTGCTGAAGCGGCGATTGACGATCTGCGTCGCAACTACTCGGTCAAGGAACGGGGAAAGAAGTCAGGCGTTCTCGAGCTGAGCCTGACGGGGGAATGACCCGGCAGAGATCGGTCTGGTACTGGATGACATCCTCAATACCTACGTCCGGCAGAACGTCGAGCGGCGGTCGGCTGAAGCCGAGAAAACGCTCAAGTTCCTCGAAACCCAGTTGCCTGCGCTCAAGACGCAGGTGGACAGCGCCGAGGCGGCCTACAACAATTATCGCCAGAGCCGCGGCTCGCTCGATCTGAGCCTGGAGACGCAGGGCATCCTGAAGTCGCTGGTTGAAGTCGAGAATGCCGCGGTGTTGCTCAAGCAGGAGCGTGACGAACTGCGCCAGAACTTCACCCCGGAGCACCCCCGGATCCAGGCGGTAGACAACAAGCTGGCGCGCCTCAACGATCGCCGCAAGCAGTTTGACGGCGAGGTTTCGCGCCTGCCCGATACCCAGCAGACCGTTCTGCGGCTGGCGCGCGACGTCGAGGTCTCCAACCGGCTATACACCGAGCTGCTCAACACGGCGCAGCAGTTGCGGGTATCCAAAGCCGGTACGGTCGGCGACGTGCGCGTCATCGATAGCGCTGCTGTTGCGCGCAAGCCAGTTGGCGCGGGCGCGGCGGCGATCCTGGGAATTGCCCTGCTGCTCGGCCTGCTGGTCAGCATGGTGGCGATCTGGGTACTGCGTTCGCTGCGGGTGGTCGTGGAAGACCCTGAGATCATCGAGTCGCAGCTCGGTCTGCCGGTGTACGCCACGGTGCCGCACAGCAAGACCGAAATCGAATTGCATCGCAAGGCGCGCGGCGGCGTCGGTGAACTGCTGGCGGTATCGTATCCGCAGGATGACGCGGTCGAGAGCCTGCGCGGACTGCGCACGACGCTTCACTTCGCGCTCCTCGACGCGCAGCGCAACTCGCTGCTGATCACCGGATCGAGTCCGAGCCTGGGCAAGAGCTTCATCTCCAAGAACCTTGGCGCGGTCCTGGCACAGGTTGACAAACGGGTCGTGATCGTCGATGCGGATCTGCGCCGGGGACACCTGCACCAGGAGTTCGGCCTCGAGCGGGCGGTCGGTGTTTCAGAGTATGTCTCCGGCCAGGCAACCCTTGAAGACCTCCTGAAGACCACCATGGTGCCCAAGCTGTGGGTGGTCACGACCGGCCAGATTCCACCGAATCCTTCCGAGTTGCTGATGCATCCGCGTTTTCAAGTGCTGCTGAGCGAACTCGCTGCGCGCTTCGATACGGTCATTGTTGATGCGCCGCCGGTGCTGGCGGTCTCCGATGCGGCGATCATCGGACGGCATGTCGGCGCAACGCTGATGGTTGCGCGGGCGGGCAAGCATCCGGTCCGCGAGCTCGAACAGGCGGTGAAGCGGCTCAATCAGGCCGGCGTACAGGTCAAGGGCTTCGTTTTCAACGACCTCAACGTCAGTCGCCAGAATTACCGTTACGGCTACAAGGGTTACGTCTACCGTTACTCGTACAAGACCTAGACGACTGGCGGCGAGGGGGCTAGTTGCTGCTCGCTCCCTGGCTGGCACGCCGCCGCCGCGCCTCGTAGAGGCAGACACCGGTGGCGACCGACACGTTGAGGCTGGCAACCGAGCCGAGCATGGGGATACTGACCAGTTGATCGCAGGTTTCCCGGGTCAGCCGACGCAGGCCGTCGCCTTCGGCCCCGAGAACCCAGGCGCAGGCGACTGGCCACTGGGCAGCATAAAGATCCTCTTTCGCCTCGGCGTCGGTGCCGACCAGCCAGATCCCGCGTTCCTTCAGTTCCCGCAAGGTGCGGGCGAGATTGGTGACCGTGATGTACGGCACCGTTTCGGCAGCCCCGCTGGCCACCTTGACCGCTGTCTGGGTGAGGCCAACGGCGCGGTCCCTGGGGGCGATCACCGCATGTGCGCCGACGGCATCGGCGACCCGTAGGCAGGCGCCGAGATTGTGCGGGTCCTGGATGCCGTCGAGGACGAGCAGTAGCGGCACTTCGTCGAGCGTATCGAGCACGTCGTCGAGCGTCACATGACGTTGCGTCGCATCGACGGTGGCGATGACGCCCTGATGCCGGGCGCCGGGCGCCATCGCGTCCAGACGGGCGGAAGGCACCGGCAGCACGCGCACCCTGGCGAATTCCGCTTGCGCCAGGAGGTCGCGGAGACGGGCATCGTGGCGACCGGAGTCCACGTAGACCTCGCGTATCGCACCGGCGTCGTGACGCAACTTGGCCAGGGTCGAATGAAAGCCGAAGATCAGTCGTGAATGGGGGGTCATTGAGGGCAAGGGGCCAGGTCAAGGGGAAACGACAGAAGGAGAACCGGTCAGGGGGTGATGCGGTTTTTGATTGCAGCCTGCCCACCTTGCTCCTGGTTAACCGCAATCGTCTCCAGGGTTCGCGAGCGCCAGTCGAGCACCGCGGTGCGGATGGCCATCTGCTCGCCAAGGCGCGGAAACTCGGCGCGAATGACATCGGCGGCGAAGGTGGACAGGAAGCGCGACTTGAGCTCGGCGCGCGCGCGGTCGACGCCGATCTCGTCGTAGGGCACCGAGGCCAGGAGCAGGAAGCCATCGTCCGGGATGCGTCCGGCCTGCATGTTGGCTTCGATGATGCCGGCAGCGCGGCGGATCGGGACGTCGAGGTTCGGGCTGTACGGGCCGATGATCAGCGCGATGTTCGGCGTATGCAGGAAGTCGAAACCACGGCCAAGACAGATCATCCACTCGCGGTGCTCGATGTCGAGCAGCCGTTCGTTGCGGCGAATCTGCGCGCGCACGTTCTCGATATGTTCTAGATTGCCGTAGAACAGCGGCAGCAGATCGGCCCGCATGCGGGCCGGCATGTCCGGCAGCAGGGCGGCGAGGCGCAGTTCGAGCGTCGCCCGGTCGGTCGAAGTCAGCGTCGCCAGGTCGAGCTTGTCGCCGGCCGTGCCGTGGATGACCAGCGCGTCCTCGTCGGTCTCGAAACCACAGACCAGCGGGTAGACGGTACTGTGATCGGTGCCAAAGATGTGTTCGACCTGACGTCTGATTTCGTAGGTGTGGGCGATCGCCGCCGCGGTATCGTACTGGAAGCCGGCGCAGCCCCGCCGCGGATCGCCCTGCGAGTAATGGTAGGTGACCAGAAAGACGACGTTGCGACCGGCGCTGACGACACGCTGGACGTGGTGCGCGAGGACCTCGCCGAGGTGCGGCCAGCCGAGGTCGAAAATGCCGCCGAGGTTGCGAAACGGCATCAGGATGCCGACCGGTGTGTTGGTGGCAACCGGGATGTTGATCCGGCCGTCCATGCACTTGAGGACGGCGATTGCTGTCGGGTGTTCGGCCAGATAGCGCTCGCGTGCCAGCCAGGCTTCCGGGCTGCGGAAAATCGTGCTGTGCCGATCGGCGAGACCGAACAGCCAGTCGATGCGTTCCTCGATGGGTTTTCCGTGGATGTCCATGGCGACCGGAGCCTTCAGACGGCAGACGCGGCCAGGTGCTGGCCGGGCATTCCACACCGCGGTGGCGGGTGGACGAGCGCTAGTATCTTCGCGCTTGGCGTTCAGGTCAAACACTCCCGCCTGGTAGCCGGTGGTCGCAGTGCCGGCAGCCATCGAGGCTGCCCGGCAGACGCTGCCGGTCAGACGATCATGCCTGCGCCGACGGTGTTGTTCGACGACTCGTCGATGACGATGAAGGCACCGGTGCCGCGGCTTTCCGCGTACGGATCGGCGAAAATCGGCTGCGCCAGCCGGAAGCTGACGCGGGCGATATCGTTCATCACCAGCCGCTCGGCCGCCTGCTGTTCCAGGGTGTTGACGTCGACCCGGAAGGCGATGCCGGCGAGCATCGCCTTGCTGTCGCGCGTGGTATGGCGAAGCAGGTACTTGCGGCGCGGGTCGAGCGGCGACTCCGACAGCCAGCAGAGCATGGCGTCGATCTGTTTGCTGACCATTGGCAGTTCGCCGCTCTTGACGATCATGTCGCCGCGCGAAATGTCGATCTCGTCGTCGAGCAGGATGGTGACCGACTGTTCGGCGACCGCGTGCGGTTGTGATTCGCCGAGCACCTGGATGTCCCGGACGCGGGTCTCGCGTCCTGAAGGCAGCACCGTCACCGCATCGCCAATGGCCAGCTCGCCGGACTCGACCCGGCCCATGAAGCCGCGATAGTCGTGCAGTTCCGGGTTGGCCGAATCCTGTGGACGGCAGACGTACTGCACCGGGAAGCGGAACTTCTCGGCGTGGGCGCTGTGGATCGCCGGCGCGGTCTCGAGGAACTCGAGCAGCGTCGGCCCGTCGTACCAGTCGAGGTGCTCGCCACGGTCGACGATCATGTCGCCATTGAGCGCGGACATCGGGACGAAGCGCACGTCCGCTATGCCCAGTCCGGCGGCGAAGGCCAGGTAGTCATCCCTGATCTGCGCGAAGGTGGCCGGCGAATGGTCGACCAGGTCCATCTTGTTGACGGCGACGACGATATGCGGAATGCCGAGCAGGTGCGCCAGATAGGAGTGGCGGCGGGTCTGCGTCAGCACGCCCTTGCGGGCGTCGATCAGGATGATCGCCAGGTCGGCGGTCGACGCGGCGGTCACCATGTTGCGCGTATATTGCTCGTGGCCGGGGGCGTCGGCAATGATGTACTTGCGCGTACCGGTCGTGAAGTAGCGATAGGCGACGTCGATGGTGATTCCCTGTTCGCGCTCGGCCTGCAGTCCGTCGGTCAGCAGCGACAGGTCGACGATATCCAGCCCGCGTTTGGCCGAGGTTCGCTGGATGGCGTGCAGGGTATCGGCGAGGATCGTCTTGCTGTCGAACAGCAGACGACCGATCAAGGTGCTCTTGCCGTCGTCGACGCTGCCGCAGGTCAGGAAGCGCAGCAGGCCGTTGTCCGGGATGGCTTCGCTGAGGAGTTTCTCTATCGCGGACATCAGAAATAGCCTTCCTTCTTGCGTTGTTCCATCGACGCGTCCGAGGTCTGGTCGTCGAGGCGGGTGGCGCCGCGTTCGGTGATCGTCGTGATGGCCGTTTCGGCGATGATCCTGGCGACCGTGTCGGCGTCGGACTCGACCGGCGCGGTGCAGGTGATGTCGCCGACGGTGCGAAAGCGGACCATCAGATGCTCGATCGTTTCGCCGGATCGCGCCGGCGTCACCTCGGTGACCGGCAGCAGGCCGCCGCTGCGACGAACGAGCGGGCGCCGATGCGCAAAGTAGATCGACGGCAGGGCCAGGTGCTCGCGCTCGATGTATTGCCAGACGTCGATCTCGGTCCAGTTCGAGATCGGAAAGACGCGAATGTTCTCGCCCTTGAAGCTGCGCGCGTTGTAGAGATCCCATAGCTCGGGCCGCTGGTTTTTCGGGTCCCACTGGCCGAACTCGTCGCGGAACGAGAAGATGCGTTCCTTGGCGCGGGCCTTTTCCTCGTCGCGGCGCGCGCCGCCGATGCAGGCGTCGAAACCGAATTCCTCGATCGCTTCGAGCAGCGTGACCGACTGATGCTTGTTGCGCGGTTCGTCGGCCGACTTGAGAACCACCGTGCCGCGGGCCATCGAGTCCTCGACCGAGCGAACGATCAGGCGTTCGCCGAGTTCCGCCGCCCGCCGGTCGCGGAATTCGGTGACCTCGCGGTAGTTGTGGCCGGTATCGACGTGCAGCAGCGGGAAGGGAAAGCGGCCCGGGCGGAAGGCCTTTTCGGCGATGCGCAGCATGCAGATCGAGTCCTTGCCACCGGAGAAGAGGAGAACCGGGTTGCTGCACTGGCCGGCGACCTCGCGCATGATGTGGATGGCTTCGGATTCCAGCCAGTCGAGGTGGGAAAGCCTGGCCTGGCCAGGCTGGGAGAGCGTTGCTGTATTCATGATGGACCTGTGTTTCGGGGCTTGCAGTGCGTCGGGCGTGCCCGCCGGATGCCTTCATTCGGGACTTCAGGTGCGCCTGACGTGCAGACCACATTCTTTCGATTCGGGATTCTCCCACCACCAGCGGCCAGCGCGAACATCTTCGCCGGGCGTGATCGGCCGCGTGCAGGGTGCGCAGCCGATGCTCGGGTAGAAGCTGTCGTGCAGAGCATTGTAGGGCACCTCGTTGAGCAGGATGTAGGCCCAGACTTCGTCCTCGCTCCAGGCGGCGAGCGGGTTGAACTTTTCGAGGCCGCCGTCGCCGTTGGCGGCGTCGAAGCTGCGCACTGGCAGCCCGTCGCGGGTCGCCGCCTGCGCCGCCCGCAGACCGGTGATCCACGCTTTGCGGCCGGCCAGAGCGCGCTGCAAGGGTTCGACCTTGCGCACGAAACAGCAGCCCTTGCGCAACTCGACCGATTCGTAGAAGGCGTTGATCCCGTTGGCGTGGGTGTAGGCCTCGACCAGGTCGTGGCGCGGATAGTAGAGGCGCAGCGCCAGGCCGTAGTGTCTTTTGACTTTGGCGATCAGCTCGTAGGTCTCGAGCGGCAGGCGACCGGTGTCGAGCGAGAAGATTTCGATGTCGAGGCGATCGCGGACGATCAGATCGGTGAGCACCATGTCTTCGGCGCCAAGACTGCTGGCAAAGGCGGCTGGCGAGAAGTCACTGGCGATCTCGCACAACAGCTTGCGCGCGGCGGCAACCCGCCCCGCGAGCCTGTCGCGCAGGGCCTGGTCGTGGAGATTGATCCTCATCGTCATGCCGATCCTTGCGCCGGGCGCCGGCGGAACAGCGGGTAGGGCTGGTCGGCCGCCGCCTGATAGGTTTCACTGAACACCGACAGACCGGCCAGCGCCCGGTCGATGTCCTTGTCGGCGCGCAGCGCGTAGGCGTCGATGCCGCAGCGCCGCATGTAGAAGAGCTGGTCCTGGAGCACGTCGCCGATGGCGCGAATCTCGCCGTGAAAATGATGGCGCTCGCGGAGCAGGCGGGCGCTCGAATAGCTGCGGCCGTCGGTGAACTTCGGGAAATTGACGGCGATGACGGCGAAGCGCTCGATGTCACCGGCGAGCGCTTCGGGCCCCTCATGGCTGTCGAGCCAGACGCCGATTTGGCCGCCGCCGGCGATGATCTCGTCACGCCGCGCCAGCCAGACCGCCAGCGGCAGCAGCACCCGCCCGGCAGGCAGGGCGACCGCTGCCGGCGTCTCGCCCTCGGCCAGGGTGAGGACCTGCCAGTCGTCGTCTACGATGCTCCCGTTCCTGATGATCCTAGGCATTGACGACCTCGCTTTCCCTGTGGTCGACCCTGGCCGGCCGGCGGCGGTCGCGGCCGGCATAGGCGCGTGCCTTGAACGGCTCGATGCCGATTCGCTGCAGGGTGTCGATGAAGCGCTCGCTCGGTGTCCGCTGCTCGAGATAGACGGCGATCAGCGCTGCGATGACCTGCGGCACTTCCTGTGCATAGAACGAAGGTCCGATCACCTTGCCGATCGCTGCCTCCTTGCCTTGCTGGCCGCCAATGGTGATCTGGTACCACTCCTCGTCGTTCTTGTCGACGCCGAGGATGCCGATGTTGGCCACGTGGTGATGGCCGCAGGAGTTCATGCAGCCGGAGATGTTGAGCGAAATGTCACCGATGTCGTACAGGTAGTCGAGGTCGTCGAAGCTGTCGTGCACGGCCGTGGCGATCGGGATCGAGCGGGCGTTGGCCAGCGCGCAGAGGTCACCGCCCGGGCAGCAGATCATGTCGGTCAGCAGGCCGATGTTGGCGGTCGCCAGCCGATGGCTGCGGGCGATCTGCCAGACTTCGTAGAGATCGCGCTGGCGGACGTCGGCGAGCACCACATTCTGTTCGTGCGTGACGCGCAGTTCGCCGAAGCTGAAACGCTCGGCGAGTTCGGCGACGGCGATCATCTGGCCGTCGGTGATGTCGCCGGGAGCGACGCCGGGGGCTTTCAGAGACAGGGTGACGGCGGCGTAGCCAGGCGTCCTGTGCGCATGGACGCAGCGCCTGACCCAGCTGGCGAAGGCCCGGTCAGCCTCGATTCTGGTCAGGTGTGCCGGATCTGGCGAAGGCAGCGTCTCCCAGGGCGGTGGCGCGAAATGCTGCGCGATGCGCGCGAACTCCTCGTCAGGCACCGTCGTCGGGCCGTCGCGCAGGTGCGACCACTCCTCCTCGACCTGACGGGCGAACTCCTCGATACCGAGTGCCTGGACGAGGATCTTGATCCGCGCCTTGTACATGTTGTCGCGCCGACCGTAGCGGTTGTAGACGCGCAGGATGGCATCGAGGTAGGAGAGTAGATGCCGGCGTGGCAGGAACTCGCGCAACAGCTTGCCGAGCATCGGCGTGCGGCCCAGGCCGCCACCGACAAGGACGCGGCAGCCGATTTCGCCGTTGTCGTCGCTGACCAGATCGAGGCCGATGTCGTGGGCGCGAATTACCGCCCGATCCTGCGCCGCCGCATTGACGGCGATCTTGAACTTGCGCGGCAGAAAGGCGAATTCCGGGTGGAAGGTCGACCATTGCCGCAGCAACTCGCAATAAGGCCGCGGGTCGGTCAGTTCGTCCGGCGCGACGCCGGCGAACTGATCGGTAGTGATGTTGCGCACGCAGTTGCCGGAGGTCTGCACGGCGTGCATTTCGACGCTCGCCAGTTCGGCCAGGATCTCGGGCGTTTCCTCGAACTGCGGCCAGTTGAGCTGCATGTTCTGGCGGGTCGTGAAGTGGCCGACGCCGCGGTCGTAACGCCGCGAGATCTCGGCCAGCTTGCGCAGCTGCGCCGCCAACAGCATGCCGTAGGGGATGGCGATGCGCAGCATCGGCCCGTGCCGCTGAATGTAGAGGCCATTCTGCAGGCGCAGCGGGCGCAACTCGTCGGTCGATAGTTCGCCAGCCAGATGCCGGGCCATCTGGTCGCGATACTGGGCCACGCGCTGGTCGATGATCTGTTGGTCAGTACTATCGTAGCGATACATTGCTCGTTCCTTGGTTGAATGAGGCCGTGGGCGGTCTCGTTGCAGCGGCAGCTACTGGGCGATCAGCTTGCCACCGATCAGCACCAGCATGCCGGCCAGGATCGGGCGCAGGATGCGGTCCGGTACTTTCGCCGAGGCGTGGCTGCCGAGCCAGATGCCTGGCAGCGAGCCAAGCAGCAGGCTGCCGAGCAGTGACCAGTCAACGCTGCCGATCAGCCAGTGCCCGAGTCCGGCGACCAGCGTCAGCGGCACGGCGTGCGCGACATCGCTGCCGACGACGCGAATCGCCGGCAGGCGTGGGTAGAGATAGAACAGCACGGCAACGCCGAGCGCGCCGGCGCCAACCGAAGAGACGGTGACCAGCACGCCGAGCAGCGCACCGACGGCAACCGTGATCGGCGCCCGAAACTGCGTGTGCGCCGCATCTTCGGCGTGTGCCAGCGCCTGTTGCAGCAGCTGCTGGCGAAAGATGATCGCGGCAGCGGTCAGCAGCAGCGCGACACCGAGCGAGACGGAAATGACCTGCGAGACGGCCGCGCTCTGCTTCGGCAACAAGGAAAGCACCCAGACGGTCAGCAACGCTGCCGGCATGCTGCCGGTCGCCAGCAGCCGGGTGATGCGCCAGTCGACGTGCCCCTTGCGGGCGTGCACCACGGTGCCGCCGGCCTTGGTGATCGCTGCGTAGAGCAGGTCGGTGCCGACCGCCGTTGCCGGGTGGATGCCGAACAGCAGCACCAGCAGCGGCGTCATCAGCGAGCCGCCGCCCACTCCGGTGAGACCGACGATGGCGCCGACAACAAAACCCGACAAGGTGTACATCCAGTCCATGGCGCGCCGCAAGAGAAAAAGTGCGCGCATGGTAGCAGCGCAAAGTTTGATCGAAAAAGAATATTCAGTTAGATTGTTATAACCAACAGCACTGTCTAACCGCCATGAAGCTCCAGCAGCTCCGCTATCTCGTCGAAGTCGCGCACCGTGGCCTCAACGTTTCCGAGGCGGCAGCGGCGCTGCATACCTCGCAGCCCGGGGTTTCCAAGCAGATCAAGCTGCTCGAGGATGAACTCGGAGTCGTCGTTTTCGAGCGCGGCGGCAAGCGCCTGATGGCGATCACCGAGCCGGGGCGGGCGGTGATCGAGATCGCCGAACGCATGCTGCGCGACGCGGAGAACATCCGGCGCGTCGGCGAGGAGTACGCCGGTGGCGACTCCGGCAGCCTGATCATCGCGACGACGCATACGCAGGCGCGTTACGCCCTGCCGGCCGTCGTCAAACACTTCGTCGATCGCCATCCAAGGGTCAGGCTGTCCCTGCATCAGGGCCATCCAACGCAGATCGCTGAGTTGACGCTGCGAGGCGAGGCCGACATCGCCATCGCCACCGAGGCGCTCGACCAGTACCCGGAACTGGTGATGCTGCCCTGCTACCAGTGGGTACACTGCGTGATCGCCCCCGACGGGCATCCGATTCTCGCTGAAAAGCCGCTATCGCTGGCCGCGCTCGCGCGCTGGCCGCTGGTGACCTACGATTCCGCCTTTGCCGGTCGCTCACGCATCAACAAGGCTTTCGAACTGGCGCAACTGACACCCAACGTGGTGCTCAGCGCCATCGACGCCGACGTCATCAAGACCTACGTCGGACTCGGGCTGGGGCTGGGGATCATCGCCCGCATGGCTTTCGATCCACTGCGCGACGTCGGCTTGCAGGCGATCGCCGCCGAGCACCTGTTCGGCTCGAATACGACGCGCATCGGCCTGCGCCGCGGCACCCACATCCGCCGCTACGAATACGATTTCATCGAACTCTTTGCCTCGCACCTGACCCGCAAGGCGGTCGACCTGGCGATGGCGGGGGCGCGTCCGGCGGACGAGTATCAGCTTTGAGTCCGCGCTGACGACAGCTTCAGTGAAGGGGTGGTGGCTGACGGTTGCCCGGCTTGCGGAGCGCAGCCCGAGCGGCCGAAACCGCCTTGACGCCAAGCAGGGTCAGGCTGCCGCCGACGATGCCGACCAGTACGTCGAGCAGCAGGGGCGTGATCGCCCTGAGCACGCCGCCGATCGCCGGGAGGCCGCCGGCCAGCTCGGCCGCATGCGCGATGAAATGATGCAGCGGCAGGCCGTGGGTGAGGATGCCACCGCCGACCATGAACATTGCGGCCGTACCGATCACCGTCAGCGCTTTCATCAGGCGCGGCGCCGCCAGCAGCAGGCCCCTGCCGATCATGCGCGCCAGCGCGCCGCTCCGGGTGAGCAGGTGGAGCCCCAGATCATCCATCTTGACGATGCCGGCGACGACCCCATAGACGCCGACGGTCATGATCAGGCCGATCCCCGACAGTACCGCAACCTGTGTGGTGAAAGGCTGGTCGGCGACGGTGCCGAGGGCGATGACGACGATTTCGGCCGAGAGAACGAAGTCGGTCCGGATCGCGCCCTTGATCTTGTCGGCCTCGAACGCTGCCAGGTCGACCTTGTCGTCGGCCATCGCGGCAGCCAGCTGCTCGGCGTGCCGGTCGTCGTCATCGCCGGCCTTGTGCAGCCATCGGTGGGCCAGCTTCTCGACCCCCTCGAGGCACAGGTAAAGGCCGCCAAGCATCAGCAGCGGCGTCACCGCCCAGGGGATGAAGCGGCTGATCGCCAGTGCCGCCGGCACCAGGATCAGCTTGTTCTTCAGCGAACCGACGGCGACCGCCCAGACCACCGGCAACTCGCGCTCGGCGCGCACCCCGGATACCTGCTGCGCGTTCAGCGCCAGATCGTCGCCCAGCACGCCGGCAGTCTTCTTGGCGGCTACCTTGGTCATCAGGGCAACGTCGTCGAGGACCGAGGCAATGTCATCGATCAGGGCAAGCAGGCTGGCTCCGGCCATTGAGGTGTCCCGTTCTGAAGGTCGGCGCCGCGGTCGCGGCGGTCGGAAACCCCGAATTCTAGGGCATAAGCGGATTCGCGTTGCGCCATCGGGTCAACCGGCGGGGCTGCCGTCAGCGCGGGAGAGACGGCGGACAGGACGCTCGCCGAACAGGACGCACGTTTGCCGGTCGGCGCCGTCAGGACCCGGCGTTGCGCATTCCGCCCCCCGACCCTCTGCGACTAGCGCACGGTGCGCACTTGGCGTTATGCTCCCCGTCCTTTCCTGACCACAAGCAACGCTCTCACCTGACAACTGGAGACAATCGTGCCTGCACTGCTGCCCCAACCCGATCCCGATGGTCTGCTCGAATACTCGGTGGTCTATACCGACCGCTCGCTGAACCACATGTCGCAACGCTTCCAGGGCGTGATGAAGGACATCGCACGGATTCTCAAGACGGTCTACAACGGCAAGACGGCGATCGTCGTGCCAGGCAGCGGAACCTTCGGCATGGAAGCCGTCGCCCGCCAGTTTGCCACCGACAAAAAGTGCCTGATCATCCGCAACGGCTGGTTCAGCTTCCGCTGGACGCAGATTCTCGACATGGGAGCGATTGCCTCGGCCAGCATCGTCCTCAAGGCGCGTCGCGTCAGCGACGAGCCGCAGTCGTCGTTCATCCCGCCGCCGATCGAGGAGGTCGTCGTGCGCATTCGCGAAGAGAAGCCCGACCTCGTCTTCGCGCCGCACGTCGAAACCGCTTCCGGAATGATTCTGCCCAACGACTACCTGCGCGCCGTGGGTGAGGCGGTGCGCGCGGTCGATGGACTTTTCGTCCTCGACTGCGTCGCTTCCGGCGCCGTCTGGGTCGACATGGCCGCCAACGCGGTCGATGTGCTGATCAGCGCCCCCCAGAAAGGCTGGACCGGTCTGCCCTGCTGCGCGCTGGTGGTGCTTGGCGAGCGTGCCCGCGCCAGGATCGACGCCACCACCAGCAGCAGCTTTGCCTGCGACCTCAAGAAGTGGATGCAGATCATGGAGACTTTCGAAAGCGGCGGCCACGCCTACCATGCGACCATGCCGACTGACGCGCTGGCAGCCTTGCGTGATGTGATGCGCGAAACCGAAAACTACGGTTTCGAGCGCGTCCGCCAGGAGCAGCTCGAAGTCGGCCTGCGCGTGCGGGCGTTGCTGACCGGCAAGGGTTTCAGGAGCGTCGCCGCCGAGGGCTTCCAGGCGCCGGGCGTCGTCGTCAGCTTCACCGACGATCCGGAGATCCAGTCGGGCAGGAAGTTCGTCGCCATCGGCGTCCAGACCGCGGCCGGCGTGCCGCTGCAGTGCGACGAACCGGCCGATTTCACCACCTTTCGCATCGGCCTGTTCGGCTTGGAAAAGCTGCACAATCCCGACCGCACGGTGCGCAACCTCGCCGATGCGCTCGATGAGGTGATGCGTGTGAGCCCGCAGCCGGCGCCTTGAGATTGTGCCGACACTCAACTGGATCGGCAAGGATGCCGTCGTCAGGCATCACCAGGACGTGCCCTTCCGTCTGCTCGAACCGGTGCCCGAACTGACCTACGCTGCCGCCAACCGCAGGGGCACTCGCGCCGCGCCTGAGGGCATCGCCTTCCGGCAAACTCCCTATGGGCTGCATCTGTCAACGACCCTGGCTGTCGAATACAAGGGCGCCGACCGCTGGGCTTCTGCCGAGGACGATCGCCTGATCGGTGGGCTATGGGCCGCGCTGTCCGAGGGGCGCTGTCGCTTCGTGATGGCCCGCGAGAAGTGCTGCGACGCGATCGACGCTGTGCTGCCATGAGCCTCGACTACGCCACCCTCGACCTGCTGCGCCAGAGCCACCCGGCCTGGCGCTTGCTGCGCTCGGAGCACGCGCCGCTGGTGGCGAGCTTTCTGCAGCGCGTGTTCATCGCGCCGAATGTGCGGGTGATGGCACAGGCCGATCTCGCCGAAGCGCTCGAAGACGAACTGTATGCGCTGCGCGAGCGCCGCGGCGGCGAGGCGTTCCCGAGATCGGCGCTCGATTACCTCAACGACTGGGCGGCGAACGACAAGGGCTGGCTGCGCAAGTATTACACGCAGGGGTCGGACGAACCCCATTTCGACCTGATGCCGGCGACCGAGAAGGCGATCGCCTGGCTGGCGACGCTTGCCGAACGCAGCTTCGTCGGCACCGAGTCGCGTCTGCTGACGCTCTTCGAGCTGTTGAAGCAGATGAGCGAGGGCAGCGAAACCGACCCGCAGGCGCGCATCGCCGAATTGCAGCGCCGGCGCGACGAGATCGATGCCGAGATCGCGCGCGTCCGGTCGGGTGACCTGCCGATGCTCGACGACACCGGGCTGAAGGATCGCTTCCAGCAGTTCACGGCGCTGGCGCGCGAACTGCTGACCGACTTTCGCGAGGTCGAGCACAATTTTCGCGGCCTCGACCGGCGCGTGCGCGAGCGGATCGCGCTCTGGGAAGGCGCCAAGGGTGCGCTGCTTGAGGAAATCATGGGCGAGCGCGACGCGATTGCCGACTCCGACCAGGGACGCAGCTTTCGCGCCTTCTGGGATTTCCTGATGTCGAGCCGCCGGCAGGAAGAGCTGACGACGCTGCTCGAACGCGTGCTGGCGTTGCCGCCGGTGCTCGAACTGCGGCCGGACGTGCGCACCCGTCGGGTGCATTACGACTGGCTGGAAGCCGGCGAGCACACGCAACGCACGGTCGCCCAGCTCTCGCAGCAGCTGCGCCGCTTTCTCGACGACCAGGCCTGGCTGGAGAATCGCCGCATCATGGACATCCTGCACGGCATCGAGGCCAAGGCGCTGGCGCTGCGCGACACGCCGCCGACGGGTGTAGTGATGAGCATCGCCGACACCGCTGCCGACATCGAACTGCCGATCGAACGACCGCTGCACACGCCGGCGGTCAAGCCGTCGATCGCCGACATGGCATTCGAGGCGGGTGACGCCGATGTCGATGCCGCGGTGCTGTTCTCGCAGGTGGTGGTTGATCGCGCGCAGCTCGCACGGCACATTCGCCATGCGCTGCAGGACCGCTCGCAGGTGACCCTGCGCGAGCTGTGCGAGACGCGGCCGCTCGAGCATGGCCTGGCCGAACTGGTGGCCTACCTGCAACTCGCCGACGATACCTTCAGGGCGGTGATCGACGAAGCGGCGACCGAGGTCATCGCCTGGCAAGGCATCGGCGCGGACGGTGAGCAACATTTGAAGCAGGCGCGGCTGTCGCGGGTGATTTTCGTCAATGGAGTGAGAACCTCGGCGAGATGAGCCAGCGAGCTTTGCTCGAATTGCTGGCAAGGCTTGGCCCTTGCCTGATGCAATATCCCGCGCAGGTATCGTGTGCCGGCTGTTCGTCCATGAGCGAAAACGAGCCAGGCTCGAAAACGGGCCGGCTCGAACAAGTTCGCGGAGTGACGAAGCAGTTTCGCCTCGAACACGGGCACGACGGCAAGGATGTTTTCTGGGCGCCGACGCCGGATGCCATGGTGACCGTCGAGGGCCGGCTCGAGGGTGCCACGCTGCATTTCGGCTACGCCCGGCCGGACGGCACGACGGCAACCGTCACCGCCACCGCCTGCGCCTCCCTCGCCAAGCAATCGCTGTATGGCATGCTTTGGCCTCGTACCCGCCGTCGCTACTGACGCTGGCCACTGCCCGATAGGGCCGACACCCAGGAACGAAGTGCCGCGCCCGAGCACAAGGCCCGCTTCCGGTCTGGTCAACCCGCAAGGTCCCTGTCTCCAGAGGGTCGAGGCCCGCCGACTGGCCCCATGGTTTCGACGCCCGGGAGCAGTCGTACGTTCGAATCTTGCCTTCGCGGTGAACCACTCCTGAGCGCTGCGGTCGTCGGCTTTCTGGCCAAGCAACTTCGCCTCCCGACACATCGGCGCCGCAGTAGAAACTATCGCAGATTCCCGGACGGCCGCGGATTCCGAGATAGGTTCCAGTCACTTCAGACCAGCAACTCCACTGGCGGCGCCAGCGCGAGACCCCTTGCCCGCTTCGCCAGTCGTTGGTCGAATGTCGCAAATCGAGAAGCACGCGAACTGCGCGCCAGGTGCAGCGCATCAGCAAAATCGAGACCCTTGTCGAACGCATCGACGGCCACCAGGACCACGTCGCGATCTTCCAGCGTCATGTGCTCGATGCTTGCCAGCGCCCGCAACACGCGAGAAACGTCTCTCTTTGGCAGTTCATAGAACCCACGCAGGACCCATTCCAATTCCAGCAGCACAGTCACCGAGACGAACGATCGTTCGCTGAGCGCTGCGACGGCCGCGGGCCGCTGTTCTGCAGCCTGTGCATCGTCGGTATCGTCGACGAAGAAGCGCGCCAGGACGTTCGTGTCCAGGGCTCTCATGGCTTGCCACGCCGCGAACCGGTCAGGAGCGAAGCAGGGTCGAAATCCTCCAGGCGACGTGGGACGCCGCGTGCTGGCGCCTTGACCATACCCGCCATGCCACTCACGTCGGCTGTCGCGACCGAACGGACGACGCGCAGCTTCAGTCCGTCCGCTTCTTCGAGCACCTCGATCCTGGCGCCTGGACCCATACCGAGCCGGCGCCGCAATGCGGCGGGCAACACGATCTGGCCTTTTGAGGAGACTAGGAGCGTCGACATGTTGGTTCCCAAACCAAGCGAACACATTTCATCGTAGCTTGGCTTACGTTGTAAGTCAATGGTTCGCGATCCTATGCTTGGCTCGAATGTAGAAATGTACAGTATCTCGGTGCGCGGCGCGTTCGCCCCTTCGCTGCCAAGGTTAGACGAGGCCGCAAACGGCGCGCTCCGCTACGAGCGACACCGCCCCGATCAGACGGTGCTGTCCGCCTAGTGCAGCGACACACCGCGACCCACGGTTGACGGCCATCCATCGAGCGTCATACACTTCTCAGCCTCCGTTGGATTTCCTATCCGTCCGTACGACCAAGATGGCCTCGTGTCTCCCCTGCACCCTGTTCATGGTTGCGCAAGGGTATCCTCCGACCTCCGTCCATCTCGGTAGGGGAGAGTCCTGGGCGCCCCTATGCCAGCCCTATAACCCGGGTGGCGAGGCTGAAAACAACGCGCTTGCGGTCATCCGGGACTTGAACAATTCCTGGCGCGCCAAATGCCCAGAGTGGCTCACCCTGGGGGTGCAGATACTCGACGGCGCTCACATCGCAGACGATCACAGGGCTGCCAGAGATGCACTGCGCAGTTATCTGGCCAACAATGGCTCGGACAAGACGGTTGCCGCGACGCTCGTACTGGATGCGGTCACGGTGCACGAACGCGAGTCGGTCCGAATTGGCAGGACCCTCAACTAACCCTTGTTCAATTCGCCGGAAGCCGCCCGCACCCAGAGCAGCAACGCGAAGAAGAACGATATGGGGGCTTTGCATGGGTCATGAATCCGACCCTGCTTGTTGGCACTTTTGACCTTTCCATGGAGGAACCACGTATGGCAAGAGAAAGCGGCACAAATCTACCCGTACTGTCCGGAGGAACGCTCTGCCCGGCGACTCTTTTCGACGGCCAGACACACTTTGGAGTTGCGGTGGCAGTCAAGGCGGACGGCAAAGAGTCTTATCTCATGATTCCTGACGCAACCAATATCACCAAAGGACAACCGGTCTATATAACAAAGCCGGTCACCATAAATGGAGAACATCTGGTGGCTTACTTGAACAGCAAGAGCGTGTCCCTGCCGACGAGCCCCGACATTGCAAAGTTTCTAGACACAGCGTCGATCTCCTGCGACGCTTTCTACTTCTCGAAAAACGAACGAGATTTAACGCCAGCGGAGGTAGCAGGCTGGGAGGCGAATCACCCGGGAGTCACAAAGCCGGCCGACAATAAGGTCGACGAGGGCGCTTTGCTGATGATGTTCAAGCTGAAGTTCAGCGAAGGCTTGATTGGCGCCTTGACGGGGGATGCGCATCTCGGCAATTTGTTCGACATAACCGGCGCGAGTTTGAGGGTGCTCAGGTGTCGCGACTCTTCGAAGAAAATTCTCGAGGAGTACGCAGCGCTGCTTGGCGAAGAGTGAGGTCGTCGCGGTGGCCATGATTTCCCCGCCTGCCGTTTCGACGGTCCCCACCAGGGTGCGGCTCCGGGCAACTGCGCTTGCGGCTACCCGCGCCACGGGGGCGTAGGAACCGCAGCGTCGCGGGCTGCCCGGCGAACGGATGGTTTGCGGCTGGACCCGCGGGCTGGACGCGCGAGTGCAGCTCAGGCGGGAGGGCGTGGCAGGCGGCGAGTTTATGGACGCGGGCACCTGGTTCGGACGCGGCTCCCTTGCGCAGTCGCGCCTGCCATTCCGCGCCTCGTCGCGCGTGTTAAGGAGGCGTACGACATGACAGAACCTTTGGCGGTGTTCCTCGAAGCGAATGGCATGTCCGTGCCCGAGTGGTTGAGACGTCTCATTGAAGAAAACCCGAATCTCTCTTATCAAGTTCTCTTCCCTCCCACCAAGGTGCTGCCGGCAACGGGCGGGACATCCGTGGTGCCCGAACAGGTGGAGAACGGTTCCCTTGTCGTGTGGTTCAAGCCGCAGGGCGATGGGCACTGGATTGGCGAAGTGCCCGGGCTGGAGGGAATCGAGGATCTGTTTGCCGTGACTAACCTTGCGAGTGTTGGGCTGCTTCGTTGCCGCGCGGGTTCCCGACGACGGCTGGAGCAGTACTTGCGAGAGCACTCTTCAAGCTGAGACGCGGGTCGTGACCATCAGGATTGTCTCCAGAGTGCCGCAGCCGAAGCGACGCCGTTCGCGCGTGTTCCCGAGCTGGAGGGGGAGGAGGTGGTCGCTGTGTTCGCCGGGCGTGGCTCGGGAGCGTGGCCGTCAGCTTGACCACATCAATCCGGAAGGCGTCGCGACATGAATAAAGAGCGCAGGGAGCGCTTGCTTGAGGCGGTCCAGCGAGCGTCGGAGTCGACGCAGTTCGCGCTCGTTCTCGATGCGAGACTGGCGGGGGAGCCCGTCGATTTGAGTGTCGAGCATGGCGGTTCGGGCTGGCGGCTTGGCTGGCGCTGGGACCTGGGGGAGAGGACCCTCGGTGATGTGGTCAAACAAGTCTTGCCGAGTCTGGGCGAATTGCCGCCGGTAGGCCTTGACGACATCAGGCTGCGCAGCATCTACGCCGAGTGCTTCTCGGGTAATGATTACAAGGGTCTGTCTTTCGGCATCGCGGATCTCAGCTTCCTCTACGTCAAGGTCTCGAAAGGGAATGAGCCTGCCTCGGTATGGGGCCTGGTCCACGACAGGCCCATCGTGATCCCCGCCTCCGGGGTGGTTGCAACGCTGATCGGCAAGGGGCTGACCGTGAGTGACTTGCGCATCGGGCAGGTCTCGGGTTTCACCCCGGATATGCGCCGCGCGGTGATCGGCCAACTTGCCCAGGCCCGGCTCCTGCTTGACTCTGAGGCTACGGGTCTTGTCGCCGGCATCGCCATCGGGGCAATCGGCGCCAAGCCGATCGCAGTGCCCCCGGTTGGCCAGTCGGCAAAGACGACGGCCGGGAGTTCCGCGCCGTCGGGATCAGCCGTCAGCACGGCTGCCGGCGGATCGCCAACGGCTGCTGTCGACTCGGCCGATGGAATGCGCAAGTGGTTCGTGGTCGGCAAGACGATCGGCCCGCTGCGCCTTGGGCGCGTGGGCTGCGAGTGGAAGGACGGGAAGATCGGACTGCTCCTGGATTCGGCCGTTGACGTCGGTGGACTGCATCTCGGCCTGACGGGACTGTGCGTTCGCCTGCCGCCGTCTGACCCGAAACCGGCGAATCTGGAATTGGCGCTGGACGGCATCGACCTGGCCTATCGGGGCGGGCCGATCAGCATCAGCGGCAGCTTCCTGAAGAGCGAGATCTCGCTCAAGGGCCAGACAACGATCCAGTACGACGGCATGGCCATGATCCAGGCCGCGAACTTCGCCATTACCGGATTTGGCTCGTATGCCTCGGTCGACGGCAGGGCCTCGCTGTACATATTCGCCATCCTGCACCTGGAATTGGGCGGGCCGCCCTGCTTTAGGGTTAACGGTCTGGCGGCGGGATTCGGTTACAACCGCAAACTGACCCTGCCACCGATTGAAGAGGTCTCCAGTTTCCCGCTCGTGCGCGCCGCCCTCGACCCAGGTTACCTGTCCCCCGCAACGGGTAGCCTGATTCAGGATGCCATTGGGAAACTGCATAAATTCATTCCGCCTTCGCTCGGCGATTACTGGTTTGCGATCGGCATCCGCTTCAGTTCGTTTGAGATGATCCAGGCGTTTGCCCTGCTTTCAGTCTCCTTCGGGAATGAGGTTGAGATCGGGCTCCTCGGGTTGGCAGCCGTGACGATTCCCAAAGGTATCGAGCCGGGCAAAGCGGTCGCCTATGCGGAGTTGGCGCTGAGGGTGGTGATCAAGCCCGCCGAAGGCACGATCAGGATGGAAGCCCGGCTCACCGACGAATCGTACGTATTCTGCAGGGACTGCCACCTCACCGGCGGCTTCGCGTTCTACATCTGGTTTGGCGGACCGCTCGCAGGTGACTTCGTCCTGACGCTGGGAGGCTACCACCCGAAGTTCATGCCTCCGTCGCATTATCCGATCGTGCCCCGGCTGGGAATCAACTGGCAGGTCACCAAGGAAATGAGCATTACGGGGGGAATGTACTTCGCGCTCACCCCCTCGTGTCTGATGGCCGGCGGCAAGCTTGCCGCGGTCTATCAGTCGTCCAGCGTCAAGGTCTGGTTTGTTGCCTACGCCGATTTCCTCCTGAGCTGGAAACCATTCTACTACCTGATCGACATGGGAGTTTCGCTCGGTGTCGAAGTCGATCTGGGGATCTTTTCGATCAGGATCCACCTTGGTGCGCAAATGCACCTCTGGGGTCCGGAGTTCGCCGGGCTCATCCAGATTGACCTCACGGTCATCACAGTGACCGTCCGCTTCGGTCCAGACAAACAGCCGCCTCCGCCGCTCAAGGCGCAGGAGTTTGTCGAGTCCTTCCTGCCTCCAGCGCCGAAGGGAAGCCCGGACAACAGCAATGTGATCGTAACCCAGATCAGCAGTGGGCTCATCCGCGAGGAAAAAGGGAAGAACGACGCAATGGTTCGCGTCGTCAATGCGCATGGCCTGGCGTTGACCACTCAGTCACTGATTCCCGTGTCCCAGTTTACGGGGCTGAAACCGCAAGACGCTTTGACTTCCAGTTCGCCAGAACTGGGCATCCGTTCCATGGGCAAGACCGGGTTAAGGTCAGAGTACAAGGTCACCATCAACGGCCAGACAGACGCCCGAAAGAATATGCGCACCTTGCTCGTCAAGACCGCTGTTCCCGATGCGCTCTGGGGCAAGAGCCGCGAAGAAGGCAAGGTGCCCTTGCCAGAGGAGCCCAAGGCCATCACGCTCCAGGCCTGGGCCGGCCTTCGGATCTCGTTCGATCCCCTTCATCCCCAGGGTGCGCTGCCGGCGATGGCGATCGAAAAATTTGCCTGTGAGACGTTCAAGAAGCCTGTCCCGTGGGACGGTCAGTTGAAGGTCGCCAAGACCATCGCGGCGAACGAACGAAAGGAAATCTGGACGGTGATGGATAAGGTTTCCACACAAAGGCGGAACGCGGTGCTCGCCGTTCTCGCCCGGGAGTCGCCCTTTGATCTCAACAAGGTGAATCTTGACGGGCTGGCCAAGGCCCGTGAATCGTATTTTCAGGCCAACCCGGAAATCTGCCGACTCGGTGAGGCATTTGTCTAGATGAGCGAACATCAAACCAGACTCGCTACTGGCGAGATTCAGTTTCACCAGTGGTGTGAGCCGCCGCTCGAAGCGGGCGAATACCATGTCGAAGTCACGCAGACCGTGCAAGAGTTGGCCGACGACCCAACTTCCAAGGGGAGCTACCGCAGCAAGTTCAGCTTTTCCGTGGCCGGTCCTCGCTTTGCGCTGAATCCAGCGGAGGTGTACTCCGTGTATCCTCCCAAGGGGCAGATTGGCGATTTTGCAAATTCCCTGCCGCACGTCGTTTTCACCCGGCGCACACTGCCTTGGGAGCGGAGTCTTACCCCCCCGCGGAACAAAGGCGACACGCGGCCATGGATGGCGTTGCTGGTTGTCAGTGCGGCGGATTTTCCGTCCAAGAATTTTCCGGAGTGCAAGACGCGCAAGCTTGGTGAGTTGATCAACCCGGCGGCGAACGAAGCGCGGGTCGGCCCACACCTTGAACTCGACCCCTATGAGTCAGAGGATGATCTGTGCAATACGATCGATCTTCCCTGGGAGGTCTTTCAGAGCGTCGCGCCGAGCCTGGATGACCTTGCTTACCTTGCGCATGTCCGGGAGGTGAATACCGGGGCCAAGGAAACGCTTTCCTTCCTTGCCGATGGCTGGTTTTCCGTGGTTCTTGCCAACCGTTTTCCACTACCCGACAAGCGTCCGGTGAAGGCGCTCGAGAACCGGGCCTACCTCGTCTCCCTGGAAGGGCTGCAGGATTGTCTTCCCGGCCCCAAGAATCTGGCGGCAAACAAGCCCGTACGGCTGGCCGTGCTCTCGAGCTGGACTTTTCACTGCTGCGAGGCCTTCGCCTTCAAGGCGTCGATGAACCAGCTCAAGGTCCGGTTGCTGCGTGTTCCCCGGCAGGCTGACGGCGCCGCGGGCGCCACGCTGACGCCAGCGGAAAAACAGGTCCGCCGCGCCTGGGATCTGGGCTACACGGCCTTGAACCACAGTACGCGGCTCGGCGAAAAAGCGGTCTCCTGGTATCGCGGCCCGCTCGTGCCGCTCCATCTTTCCAAGGAAAGCCGATACTGTTTCCTGCCCGCGGCCGACGCGGCCCTGCGCTACAGCCCGCTGGACGGAATGATGGATGTCACCTACGCCGCCGCCTTCCAGCTTGGCCGCCTGCTGGCCCTGCAGGATCGGCACTTCGCCACCGCGCTCTACGCCCATCGCAACAGGGTCAGGCGGCAGATCAATGATGTGCTGGGCCGGAACCGGGTCGGGGAGTTTCTGGGCAAGCCCGACAACGCCGGCAACGCCGAGAGCGATATCATGACCTCCTGGGTCAAGACCATGATAGGCAGCCAGACCCGGCAAAGCGGAAAGGACACCTGGGCAGACCTTCCACCCAGCAGCGACGCTTTCCAGAGGGAGACAAAGGGCGAGAAGACGAAGCAAGCGGGCGAGTTGAAACTCACCACGGATTTCGACCTGACGATCCCGCAGACGGTCTGTCAGTGGCTGGCCCGGCTGGTGCTGCTCTACCGGGTTCCCTTCACCTATCTGGTCGCCGATGAACGGATGCTGCCGCCGGATAGCATGCGCTTTTTCTTTCTCGATCCTGGCTGGCTCAAGTGCCTGCTGGAAGGCGCCTGCAGCGTCGGCAGGAGCGTCGCCCACGATGAGCTCGTGGATGAGTACTTGCGCGACATGTTCCTCGATTTCGCGATGGGGCAGTCGTTGGAGGTTCGGATGAAGCCGCAGCTGATCACTTCGACCTCGGCAACCAATCCCAGCGTGGTGACGACCCCTGTTCCGCATGCGCTCGAGAACAACGACCGGATCCTGATCTCTGGCGTGTCCGGGTCAAACGCGGAGATCAACGGTGAGCACCCGGTGACCTGCCTTGGCCCGACGACTTTTTCGGTGCCCGTCGATGCGAGTGGTGGCGCCGGCCAGGGTGGATCGTTTGTGCGGTCACGGCCGTCAGACATCGCCGTGAAACAGCCAGCCGGGAGGCGCCCCGACTGGCCGCTCACCGGCTTTCTTCTCCGCTCACCCGCGGTGGAAGGCTGGCAGGGGCTCGAGATGCGCGCCTGGAAAGACAGTGCTGGGACCATAGCCATCGATCCGCTGCGCATCGACCGCCTGGCTCCCGACATCATGCTCTGCATCTTCAATGGAAAGGTTGATCGCATCGAGGTCAGGCAGCCGCCCGAGGGCATGCATTTCGGCGCTTCGTTCGACGGCACGGGCTTCCAGAAACTTCGTCTGCGGCGGCTCAATGACCGCACTGAGCATGACGAAGGCGACGGCGTCGCGCCAGGGCCAGGCCATCAGCTCACTGATAGCTCGCAGGTGCCGATTCCTCTGCGAACCAATGCGCCGCGTGTCGTGGAGGTGGCGCAGTTGGCGAAGGCGCTGAAGGATAAACTCGAGAAACTCAAGGGAAGGGACGCTACACAGGAATTCACCTCCGCCGACTTCGGGGTGGAGATGGTAGAGAGCCCGGGCCGGGTCGTTTTTGACGTGGCAAACCAGCAGGACACGGACGCGCGATGAGCAACGGAGACGAACCCGCCAGATTACTGGTGCCCATTCACATCGATGGACTGGTGGTAGGAACGTCGCTCCCATCACGGGAGATGTTTCAATGGACCAACCTGGCCCCGAATTTTGCGAAGTTGAATGGTGGCAACTACCTTTTCGGGGCGGAACTTGGCGGTGACATCGGTAGTGATGGCAATCCGTTCAACCAGGCGGCTGGCTTGGAGCCGGGCATCCATCTTCACTTTCGGCTGCCGCGTTCCTTGACTCATGGCAGTCAGTCAGGGGCTGGAAAGATCTCCTTTGCCCCGATTCCGAATCGTTGGCTGGTGCAGCGTTACGGCGACAGCGGCGCGGCAAAGGGCAAGCTATCCGGCAAGGCCTGGTTCATCAGGAGCGATGGTCAGCCAGCCGACCCTGCGAGCGGAATCACCTGGCCGGCTTTTCACAAGGACAACGCGGCAGAGTTCCAGAAGATTGGTGCCTGCACCGAGGTGACGGGACCTCTCGCAGAACAGAACGAAGCGGCGTTGGTGACGATCACGGCGATCGGTCCCGGGGATCCGGCGTTCAGCGCCTACTACCCCGCGTGTCGCCGTGTGCTTGGTTTTCATGACCCACTGGCGGGAATCCCCGCCGACACCCGCCTGTCCTATCTCGTCACCGGCTGGTATTCCGACCCAGAGGACGATCCGCTGGCCAGGTTTCTTGCCGGGTTCCGCGCGAACAATGCCATGCCACACGGGGACCTCACTCAGGAGCAGCAGGACAAGTGCTTCACCGAGCTTCAGCGGTGGGCCAAGGAGCAGGCCTGGAGCATTACCGAGATTGTTAAGGGGATTGGGCCGCAAACTTCGCCAGCGAGCCTTCTCTGCCACGGGTTGGTCAGAGGAATCACCTGGCAGGGGCCGAAGCACAACTACATGCAGTCCCCGGCGGGTGCCGATGTGAGTCAGCCCGCCGTCTTTCCCGCCAATTCGGATAGCCACACCAAGGCTTACAAGCTTGCGGTCGGCAATACCTCAGCAGAAGCCGTTGCGGCCCTGCTCGTGCCGGGAGCGGTTGATCAGGATCTCCTCACGGCCCTGCAGGGCGACCTGCTGTCCCAGCCCGTTACTGCCGCGGCGCTGCAGCATGAGTTGCATGAACGCCGCTTCAATGGCGTTCGCGGTGGCAGCCTCTTTCTCATTCGCCCGGAACCTGATCTACCTGACACCAACAATGCCGCAGAGCCGGCGGGGGGCGCGCACCCGATCCCGGCAGGCCTCCGGAGGTTACTGCGTGACCTGAATGCCAAGCAACAACGCTACGATGAGCTCTCTCGCCGCGTGGAGGACTTGCGCTGGCAGGTCTATGCGCTCTGGTATCTGTGGACCAACGAGCTCAGAGGTCCTGGCGTCTCCGCGCGGTCGAACGACCTGGACAGACAGCTCAAGGTCGCCAAAAGCGCTCTCGCTACCGAGCAAACCGCCTGGAATCGTGCCAGGGAAGAACGGGATGCCAGCGAGAGACGCCTGCATGACGCGTTGGGCAAGCAATTCAAGACTCAGCCGGATGGAACCCCGAGGTTGAACGCTGGAAAGCCGGAGTTGAAATACCGTTTGGCGTCGGTGCCAGCGCCGCCCTTCCAGAGGCCCGGCGATCCAGCGATTGCGCTCCAGGGGCCTGCGATGGCCCGGCTCAAGACCTGGTTGCCGACTGATAAGCTGGAGTGCCGCCTCTCCGGTCGGGAGGTCAGTGGAATCACGCTGGCAATCCCTTCTGGCCCGGTCGCTACGGTCACGGGCGAGCAATTGATTGCTGCCCTGTTTTCACAGCCGAACAGGCTGCCTGTCCCGGGCGGAATTCATCGCTCCCTGTTTCTTGAGGCGCTCTTGCTCGATGAGGGAAACGCTCCCACCATCGCCGGACTCGCGTCCAGGCAGCACGAGAAAGAACTGGGCGATACCGTGAAAAGCTTGCAGAATCCAGGGAGTACAGCGGCACAGCAGAAGCCTGTCAAGGCGCCCAATGCGCTGATCGGCCGCCTGCCCGACCCAGGCTTCCCGATCAAATGGCACGGCAACCCGTGGATTCCTCTCTTTCTCGTATGGGAAGTGTCATGGCAGTCTGCTTACGCGTCACCCGCCGCGAGCGACGACGCGCTGTCGCAAGACCTGCTGACCAGCCTTTGGAACCTCGGCGACAACGCGGGGGGCGATCTGATCCTGAAAGACAAAGGACCCTACCCGGCTGGTTCAGCTGGGGCAGCAAGCTATCAAGGCTATGCGATCCTGACCGCGAGCACGGCAAACAACCTGGCGCAACGCCTGGAAGCCTTGGACCAGTCTCACCCCCTGGTCAATATTCTGAAGAACCAGAGGGTGTTGGCGCAAAGCCTCGACGGGTTCAACGACGCATTGCTCTTGCAGCAACCCGGCATTCAACTGCCGCCGCTCGACTATGACAAGTGGCTCGACAGTGGGGGTCAATCGTATCAACTTGCGTCCGTGGATGCCGCCATCAATGACGGCTTCGATGAGCGACGCGACACCTTCCGTACTGTGCCGCGCGTCGCTGACGGACCGTTTCTCCCGATCCGCGCCGGCCGTCTGGAGATCACGCGCCTTTCCATCGTCGACGCTTTCGGCCAGACGCTGAAGCTACCGCTCGATAAGATCAACGCGTCGGCGGCGGACGATTGGCCGACGCGGATGCTGCGCCGTGCGAGCTCGTGCGTGTTCGGCTCGACTGTGGCTGCGCTGGACGCGAAGTTCATCGAGCTGCGTCCCGGCTTCGCCCGGCCCATGCGCTTGCGGTTCGAGTGGGAAAACGCTTCCGGCGATCCGGAGAAGAATGGCGGACCGGTTTGTGGCTGGGTACTCCCCAACTATCTGGAAAAGAGCCTGGCGATCTATTCCGCGTCGGGCAAACCTCTGGGCGTTCTGCAAAGGAAGCTTGGCCTGGAGTCCGGCAGCATGGCGCCCGCGTTCTACTGGCTGGATGTTCCTGGCGTCGCGCCGGAGGCCATCGACAACCCGCACCTGCGCTACTTCCGCGACTGGGTCCTGGCCCTCATCCCTGATCACGGCAACACCTTTTCCGCCTGCATCGACCATGTGATGGCTTCTACCGACGAGCGCATTCCCGAAGCAGACCCCGGTGTCGCCGTCCTTGTTGGACATCCGCTGGCGCTGGTGCGCGCGAGTCTACGGTTCGAAACGGCCGGTCTGCCGGCGCATCGCCCTGAACTGCGCGCCGTCAATGCCGGCGGACTGGCCGTCGACGTTCTCCTCGACACGGCCGGCTTCCAGCAGGTCAAGTGGCCGCTGCGTCTCGGCGACCTCCACGCTGCCGATGACGGGCTGGTCGGCGTCTTCCGATGCGCCGCTGCGCCATCGGGCGGAGGGGTCAGCACCAGCGGTGCCTTCTACCCGGCCTGGGGCGAGGACAAGCGCGCCGTGGTCGGGAACACGGCCGGGGTTTTTGCCGTCCAGGACTTCGACATCGATTGCCTGCAGCCGCTGCAGGTGACGATGCTGATCGATCCGCAGGCGCGTGTGCACGCCGCGACAGGGGCCTTGCCGAGAGCCTGTGTCGAACTGCCGCCCGAGGACGCGACGGGCGCGAGGCGGGCGCGCGAGGTCTTCTTTCAAACGGCGCCAGTCCTGGGGCTCTCTTCCACGCCGGAGATGCCCAGGCCATCGGACGATTATGGCGAATGGTCGTGGGCCTATCGCCCGGATGTCACCCAGTGGAAACTCGACCCGGCGATCGTGGAAGCCACCGACCGTGCCGCATTTTCCGATACCTGGCCGGCCATCGCCGAAGGTTGGCTGAAACTCGTCATCTCCCCGGTCAAGGTCCTGAGTTTCTGGGTGCGCGAAGGCACCGAGGCAGTCGCCAGAGGGACACGCATTCATCTGGCCTGGTCGCTGCAGGGGACAGAGTCACTGCACCTGGAGCAGATACAAGAGGACGGGAGGGCCGTCCCCATAGCTGACTGGGATGCGCAGCCCTTTCCGCGGGAATACGGTGTGACCGTCGAGGCCGATACCACCTATCGCCTCACTGCCACCGCCGAGGACATGCCAGCGAGCGTAAAACTGCTCACCATCACAATCAGCGCCGCATCAAGCACAGCACCCTAGATTCGCAAGGACTTCGCATGAACGACTTCACAATCGTACCAACCGCTGACACGGCGGTAAGAATTGGCGACTCCTTTGCGGCCACCAACCAGGTCGGGATTGAGGTAGACGCCAGCCCGCAACTTCCGGCAGGAACCACGGTCAGGGTGACCGTCACCGTCGGTTGCGGCGCAAAGGAAGCTGACCTGCTGGCTTCGCGAGACGAATTCTTGAAAGTCACGGGGGAATCGGCTGGAAAGACGGTGAACATCATTCCGGCGCAAAACCCATCGGCCGGCAAAAGAGCGTGGGATACCGGGACCTTCCCGACCGCCCTGCCGGTTTCGATCTCACTGAAAGGCTTCGTGTCCAACACGCCGCCGGGTGACGCCGAAATCGAAGTCCTCGTTGAGACCTCGACGGGCAGGCAACAGTGGTCAACTGGTGGGAAAGCTTCAATAACGGTCAAGAAAGAACTCGAACCTCGGGAAGAACCCGGCATTCGCTACTTCACGGTCAATCCCAGCTACATTCTGCATGCCGGCCAGACCGCAGTCACGGTGAGCTTTTGCGCAACCGGCTACGAAACGCTGACCCTGTTCCGGAATAATGAAGAAGTGGGAAACTGGCCCGCCCAAGATGCTGAGCACAGGATCATCTCAGGGTCGTTTCCCGTCCAGGGTCAATTTCCCGAGACCGAAAAACCGTCCATTACGTCCGTTTACCGCCTTGAGGGCAAATACACGAAACCAGATCAGACCGAAGTTCGGAATGCTCTCGACCGAACGGTCCAGGTCATTTCCCCCGGCTGGAACCGGATCGCGCTTCCCCAGGGTTCTCCAGTCCGGCTCTTCGTCGCGAACGACTTCAGCGGCAGCGGCTCCGACCGCTTGTATGGCATTTTCAGGAACGTGGGTGGTTCCTACGCCCTCCATTCGTCGGCCACGGGCGTCGATGCCTGGCGTCTTGAGCCCGGCGACGTTCCGCAACATATGGCGACGAGCCCGGGCATTTACTACAAGAACAAGCTGTGGCTGATCGGCGGCAGCTCGGTCGACCCAGATAGTCCACTTAATCAGGTCTGGTGTTATGAAGCGGACCAGTCCTGGACCAGGAAAGGGGACTTTCCTTCTACAATGCCGGCGCGCATGGGCCACGCCTGTCTGGTCTTTCAAGACACGTTATGGGTCATCGGAGGTTACAACAATGGCACTGCCTATCGCGATGTTTGGCAGGGCAAGGAGAAACCGATGCGCAGCTCGAGTGGTCTCCTTTGCCGGAAGAGAAGTCTACTGTGCCAAGAGAGGGCCCTCCTTTGGCCAAGCCATGCGAGTGGGCTGGCCGCCTCAATCCTGCCGCCGCTGTCTGGACGCCTCCCGATGGTTCGCCCGAGGTCTGGATGTACGGGGGCAGCAGGTCTCCACAAACGCCTGATCCGCTGCGCGACTTCTGGTCAACGCGCGATGGAAAAACCTGGCAAAAGATGGATGAAAATCGGCGTCCGCCTGTTCCGATCATGCCGGATCCCGGGGCGCCACTCGCCTCGGCACTCGTCGCCTTTCGGCAGACGGAATCATCTGAAACGGCCAAGTCGGATCGGCTTCTCCTGCTGGGCTCATTCAAGGAACTGGCCATGAACGGGCAGGATAAGGATCAAGGTAACCGGATTTTCTCTTTCCTGTTCGAGTGGCATCCAGGCACAGGCTTATGGGAGGGGCGCCCCGTCTTTGACGGCTGGCAGCAGTTCCAGGGCCAGAATTTCTATATGCAGGCCGTTGTCTTCAACCGTTTTCTATTCTGTTGGTCGCTCCTGAAAGACCCGGAATCCATAGGCAAGTTGAATGTCCTGGTATCTCACTGACCGTGCGGGGCGAATCGTCATGAACAGGTTTTCCTGGTTGTCAACAGGCTACAGACTACGGTTCAACATCGGCAACATTTTGTCAATTTGGTTTCTGGCGCTCTTGGCGTTCGCAATTCCTGCGACTCTGGCAGCAGACGGACTAAGAGGTGTCATCACGCTCATGCCAACTGCCGCTCCTCAATCGGAGGCAGAAACCGCCGAAATCGCCGGCGGCCAATTTGGCGAGAAAGAAATTCTCCTTCGTTTCCAAGCGAATTCGCTTCCAGCCCAAGCCAAGCTTACAGCCGCTCGCCTCAGCCTTGTTTCAAGCGGGCTCACGACTGCGCAGCAGACGGTCAACGTAGTTGCCGAAAATCCCTCTGATGCCACGTCGAGTCCAAAGCGGGTTACCGGAACTCTTTTCGGCAGCAAGACACTCAAAGCCGCGAAAGAGGAGCGCGTATATTGGAATGCGAGAGAGGACTTTTTGGGTGTTTTACAAGGCCAAGTTGGAGAAAGAAATCTGTCGCTCCTTCTGACGACACCGTCCAGTGCCAGGAGCACTTGGTTTCTGGCTGGCTCTGCCGACATCAGTCATCGGCCGCGTCTGATCCTCGAATATACCGTGGCGGATCAGCCAGCGCTGACCCAGTCGGACGGCCTGCCAGCCGTGCAAAGCGCACGGCCATTTCTGCCCAGGGCGGGAATTGGTGGCAGGGGTGGCGATGCGTTTTCCTATGTGACCAGACCGTTCGCCAGCGCGTGGTCGTATGCGCCGGTGTTCCACAGTGGTCTGGTTTATCTCACGACGACCGACGACAAAGGAAAGAAGGCGCTACGGGCGCTGAATCCGCTCGGTGGCAAGCCTGTCTGGACGAGCGAGGTGAGTGGCAGCCCGGGCCAGCATCTGCTGGTATCGCAGTCGGGTCGCCTCTACGTCGTTGGCGAGAACAAGATCATTACCTACCAACTCGACTCCGCCAACCCGGCTCAGGCGCCGGCGGCCGCCCAAGTCCGTGAACTGACGGGACTGAACCCAGAAAACGCGCCTTCGCTCGGTCCCGATGGGAGCCTTTATCTTGTCAACCGCCAGGAGGTTTACGGTTTCAATCCGGATCTGCAGCAACTGTGGAAGGTGACACTGGCTGACCCGAAAACCAGCCGCGTGACGGTCGGTCCCAGCGGTCGATTCGTCTATCTTGCGGCCAAAAAGGAAGGGCTGGTCGCCATCAACGCGCAGACCGGCGAGTCCTTCGCAAACCCTCTCCCTAACCAGGATTCGCTTGCCGGCGCCGATTTTCTTTCTCTTCACGCCCCGGTGGTGATCCTGCACCCCGATGGATCCGAGAAGGTTTATGTCGCCGCCAACGCCGTAAACGAAGGCGTGCTCGTGTGCTTCAACAACCGTTCGGGAACGATCGCCGCTGCGGAGAATTGGCCGCCCCTGACGGGCCTGTGGAGCCAACCGATACCTGATCAGTTATCGCCTGGCAGTGTGCAACACCCTGCCTCCGGAAAGCAGATCTACGCGGTGCGAGTCGCAGATCAGCGGGGCACACTGACTGGCATTGACTGGTTGACAGGGTCAACCAAGGCCATGGCTCCGGCCTTTGCGGTTGGCGATTCGCCGTATCTGCTCAACGGTGGCAACCTGGCAACGGATCAGGCTGGCACTCGCTTCGTGTGGAACGGGGCGGGCGAGGTTGATCTGTTCGCCTTCGGCACTGCCTTTTCCGGCCGTCTGCAGTCGGCGGCTGGCGGCATTCCAGTGAAGGCCCAACTGCTCTTTGGCGGCGATGGCACCCTGTATGCCAACACCGTCGAAGGAGATCGAGTTCTGCGGGCCATCGTGCCGCAATACACCTTGAGCGCAGACTCCGACGCGAACATTTACAGTCCCACCCACCTGTGGGTCGATGGACAAGCCGGCCAGACGACGGTGTTAAAAGCAGGGGGAAACGTGCTGCTCGGACCGGGATTCACAGTCAGGCAAGGCGCCACCCTGAGAATTGCGACCGGGACGCCGGCCCCATGAAAAACGGACCGCTGCCCAGGCCCGGGAAACCGACGGTCAGCGAGCAGGAGTCGATGCAACTCGTCCCCAGCCGAAACCCATCCTTTAGCGGCAGACCATTCCGCTCAGGCTTTACAACACTCAAGATAGTCGCCTCACCCTCATGATGCCAGGAGAATGATTGTGAATACTGCACGCACAGGGAATGGAACAGCAGTGGCGCCATTGTCGATGTCGCTACCTTCCATTTTGACGCAAGGTGTGACTTCGGTATTGTTCATAGGCTGGGTCGGCCTGTTGTTGCCTGCATCGCTGTCGGTTCACGCCCAGGACAAGGACGCGATGACGATCAGCCCGTCGGGTAACGTCGGAATTGGCAGTGTCAGTGAGGCGCACAAGCTGAACGTGGAAG
>JADJMH010000022.1 GCA_016709675.1 Candidatus Accumulibacter proximus | reverse complement strand
TGCGAATTGTTACCGATGACGCCGACTGCCATGATCAATGCCGACCACAGCGAACTCGAGAAATTCAGCCAGCTTGCGCATCGCTGGTGGGATCCGGGCAGCGATTTCAAGCCGCTGCACGACATCAATCCGTTACGCTTGGACTGGATCGACGGCCAGTGCCAGTTGGCCGGCAAGAGCGTGCTTGATATCGGCTGCGGCGGCGGCCTGCTTTCCGAAGGGATGTGCGAGCGGGGAGCGACGGTTACCGGTATCGATCTTTCCGACAAGGCGCTGAGTGTTGCCCGCCTGCACCTCCTGGAAAGCGGGCGAACGGTAGACTATCGCAAGGTCGCGGCCGAGGAACTGGCTGGTCAGCAGGGCTGCAGCTACGACGTCGTGACCTGCATGGAAATGCTCGAACACGTTCCCGATCCGGCCAGTACGGTGGCTGCCTGTGCTGCCTTGGTCAAGCCCGGCGGGCATGTTTTCTTCTCGACCATCAACCGCAACCCGAAAGCCTACCTGTTGGCGGTCATTGGCGCCGAATACGTGTTGCAGATGCTGCCCCGAGGTACCCACGACTACGCCAGGTTCATCAAGCCCTCGGAACTCCTGCGTTGGGCCAGGGGCGTCGGGCTTGATCCGGCTGACCTGCGGGGGATGAGCTACAATCCCCTGAGCGGACGGTACGCGCTCGGGCGTGACACCGACGTGAATTACCTCCTGCACACGGTGAAGAATGTTTGAAGCGGTGCTTTTCGACCTCGACGGGACCTTTGCCGATACCGCCCCGGATCTTGCGGCCGCGCTCAACCGCCTGCGCTCCGATCTCGATCTGGCGCCGGTTCCGCCGCGGCTGCTGCGTCCCTATACCTCGCAGGGCGTGCGTGGCATGCTCAAGGCCGGGCTCGACATGCTGCCCGCCGATGCGCGCTATGCGGAGTTCTACGACCGCTTCCTGCGTTATTACAGCCAGGACATCTGTGTCGAGACGACGGTCTTTCCGGGCATCGACGAACTCCTGGGCGGATTCGAGCACTGCGGTTCGCCATGGGGGATCATCACCAACAAGGCGCAACGCTTCACCCTGCCCCTGCTCAACCAGCTGGGGTATGCCAAGCGCGCGGCCTGCGTCGTCAGTGGCGATTCTGCGCCGCGTGCCAAGCCGGCACCGCAGCCGATGCATCTGGCCTGCAAGCTGATTGCCAGGGACCCTGCGCGTTGCCTTTACGTTGGGGACGACCTGCGCGACATCCAGGCCGGTCGTGCTGTTGGCATGGTCACCGTGGCGGTACGCTACGGCTATCTTGGCGATGGCGATCCGATCGAGGCCTGGGGCGCCGACCACATCGTCGACCATGCTCAGGAAATTGCCGGTCTGGTCGGTATTGACTGAGCGCGTGCGGGTCGGTCCTTGACGGCGGAAGTCCCCGCTGTCATTGCCGCCTTGTCGGCAATGACAGCCCATTCCGGCTGCGGCAGGTCTTCGCATCCTCCGGGCCATGTCGGCGGGCGTCATACGGTAGAGTGAACACATGTCAGAAACAGCCCTGATCCTTTTTGCCCATGGCGCGCGTGACCCGGAATGGGCCGATCCGATGCGCCGCGTCTGCGTGGCAGTGCGCGAACAGGCACCCCGGATGCGCGTTGAACTTGCCTTTCTCGAGTTCATGCAGCCGGATTTGCGTGCCTGTGCCGAAGCACTCCTCGCCGATGGGGTCGAGCGGATCCTCGTGCTGCCGATGTTCATCGCGCGCGGCGGACATCTGAAGCGCGACGTGCCGCTTCTGCTTGAAGAACTGCAGCAGCGCAACCCGCGCACGCGCTTTGAACTGGCCGCTGCGATCGGTGAGGCGGAGACCGTTGTGCAGGCCATGGCCAGGCATGCTCTGGCGCTCGCCGGCGGGTAAGCGTCCGGGTGCTGTACGCTGTTATCGTCAACAGGGCGCCCGCTGCTGCCGGTCCGGCGCGAACGTCAGGGCTTGCGGACGGGGTTCGTGTCTGACGTCACCTTCTCCCCGATCGGCTATCTGGCAACGCCTTTTCGGGACAGGTTCGGCATTCCGCGGCAGCCACGCTTGGCTCCGCACGCACGCGGCGAACTGCGACTGCTGCGACCCTATGATCGTGTGGAGGCGGTGCGCGGACTCGAAGAATTTTCGCATGTCTGGCTCAGTTTTGTCTTTCATCGGACCTCTGGCGGATGGAGCCCGACGGTTCGCCCGCCGCGTCTGGGAGGCAATCAAAGAGTTGGCGTATTCGCCAGCCGCAGCCCTTTCCGGCCTAACTCTCTCGGGCTCTCGCTGGTTGAACTGCTGGCCGTCGATACACGTGCAGGTGTGCTGCTGACGTTTGGCGGCGTTGATCTGCTTGACGGCACGCCGGTTCTCGACATCAAGCCGTACATTCCCTTTGTCGAGAGCGAGCCTGCGGCGCGCGCTGGATTTGTTGCCGGCCCGCCGCCGCAACTGGCGGTCGATTTCAGTTCCTCAGCCGGGCTGCAGCTGTCCCGGCATGAGTGCCGCTGGCCAGACCTGGAGGCGCTGATTCGCGAGGTGCTGGGACAGGACCCGCGTCCGGCCTATGCCAATGATCCGTTGCGGCGCTATGGTTTTCGTCTCCATGATCTTGAAATCAAGTGGCGCTGTGTCGGCGCGACAGCCATCGTCGACGAGATCGCGACCACGGCTGCCGACTGACGACCGTCACGCCAGTGCCCGAGCTCATGGCAGCCGATGGTATGCGGACAGCGGCGGGCCGCCCGGCGGTGGGACCGCCGCTTGCGTTGTCGAAAGGCATCTTGAATCACCGGCGTTGTCGGCGTAGCGGCCGCTGCTGCGTTACTTGAGGATTGACCGCGTGATTTGAGCAGACGCGGTCGACCAGGGTGGGGTGGCGATCAGGCAGGCAAGCGAGCGCGACTGTTGGTCATCCATCTGGCGAGTCATCAACCTGGAGAAAATTCCATGAAGTCGCTCCTCGCGGTTCTGTTTCTGTTGGCCTTGGTCCACCCGAACATTGGTCTGGCTGGCGGACGAGGATCGGGCGCCTATGGCGCTTCCGGCACGGTGGTCGTCGGTGGTGCCTACGGCCATGGGCCACGAGGGGGCTACTATGGGCCGCGAGGTGGCTACTATGGCCCCGGATGGCGGCCCTATGGGCCAAGGGTGGGCGTTTATTTCGGAGCCCCCCTGGGTTGGGGGTGGCCGTGGGGGCCGCCCGTCTACTACCCGCCGCCAGTGGTCTATCCGCCGGTGATCGCTGTGCCGCCGCCCGTGGTCTATGTCGAAAGAGGGGAAGTCAGCGATTCGGCCATTTCTGGCAGCAGCGAATCGCTCGAGGCGGGCTACTGGTACTACTGCCGGGAACAGGGGGCCTACTACCCGGCAGTGACGCAGTGTCCCGGTGCCTGGGAGAAGGTGGCGCCAGCCGGTAACCAATAGATCGGCTGGGCAACCATCGACGGTTCGCGTTGAGTTGCCGGTTACGGGGCCAGTCGCTCGCGAATCCAGCATTGATCGCTGTCCAGCCGGTAGCGCAGGCGGTCGTGCAAGCGACTCTTCCTGCCCTGCCAGAACTCCCAGCTGTCGGGCTGCAGGCGATAGCCGCCCCAGTGCGGGGGACGTGGCGGATGCAGCAGGAACCTGGCACCGTAGCGGGCAGCGTTGCTGACCAGCACACTGCGGCTGGCAATGACCTGACTCTGCGGGCTGGCCCAGGCACCGATGCGCGAATCGAGCGGGCGGCTGGCAAAGTAGGCGTCGCTTTCGGCTGCGCTGACTTTTTCAACCCGGCCTTCGATACGTACCACACGTTCCAGTTCGACCCAGTGGAACTGCAGCGCTGCCCAGGGGTTGGTCGCCAGTTCCTGGCCCTTGCGACTGTTGTAGTTGCTGAACCAGGTGATCCCGCTTTCATCGTAGCCCTTGATCAGCACCACCCGCGTAGACGGGCGCAGGCTGCAGTCCACCGTGGCGAGCGTCATCGCATTCGGCTCGGGGATTTGCGCGCTGATCGCTTCTGTGAGCCATTGGGCAAACTGCCTGAGCGGGTCGGCGTGTGACGCGTCCTCGCTGAGTTCGGCGCGTTCATAGCTTTTTCGGAGGGCGGCGAGATCGGTCATCGTGAGCGTTTTTCTGAAGAGGCTGCAGATGGACTGCAAGGGCCGGGCTGAACGGTGGCTTGCGGCTGTCCGTGCAGCCAGTGCCGTCGCAGGGGGCTGGTTTTCCCTGTGAGCAGCAGCTTGTGGCGGTCGCGGGCTGGTTCGCCGAGTTTGACCGAGAATTCCATCAGTTCGTCGCGGCGGAAGGCGTGGACCCTGACTGTATCGCCGGCCTGGCGGCGAGCCAGCAGACGTTCGAGGGTGGCTGGTGTGACGCGCAAGCCGTCGATCGCCAGCAGCAGGTCGCCGGCTGACAGACCGGCGGATTGGGCGGGGCCGCCGTCATAGGCCGTGGTCAGCCGGACTTCGTTGCCCTCGTTGCCGGTTGTCGCACCGAGCGATGGGGTGTCCGAAGCTGCCGCACACTTGAGGCGAATGCCGAAGGGCTTCAGCAGCTGGGCGAGGGCGAGGTCCGTCGTGCCATGTACTGCCTCGGCAAAGAAGCGATCCAGGTCGAGGCCAGACAGCTCCTCGGCGATCAGCCGGATGTCCTCGTCTTCGACACCGATGCCGCCGCGCGAGTCATGCTCTCCGTGCCGTTGCCACAGCGCACGCATCACCTCGTCCAGTGAAATCCGGCTTTCGCTCCTGGCACGCAAGGTCAGGTCGAGCGCCAGCGCCACCAGCGCCCCCTTCGCGTAGTAGCTGACCACCGCGTTCGGCGTGTTTTCGTCCGGCCGGTAGTACTTCGTCCAGGCGTCGAAGCTTGATTCGGCAAGTGTCTGTCGCTGGCGGCCGGGATCGCGCTGGACCTTGTCGATCGTCCTGGCGACCAGTTCCAGCCAGTCCTTTGTCTTGATCACCCCGCAGCGCAGCAGGGTAAGGTCGTCGTAGTACGAGGTGAAACCCTCGAAAGCCCAGAGCAGGGTGGTGTAGTTCTCGACATCCAGATCGTAGGCGGTGAACGCCGCCGGCTTGATGCGTTTGACGTTCCAGGTGTGGAAGTATTCGTGGCTGCACAGGCCGAGCAAGGTGCGATAGCGTGCCGGCATGCCGCGCATGCCGGTGTAGGGCAGGTCATCACGCGCGCACAGCAGCGCTGTTGACGCGCGGTGCTCGAGTCCGCCGTAAGCGTCGCCGACGGCGGTGATCAGAAAGACATAGTGCGGCATTGGCGCCGGCTCGCCAAAGAAGCGAATCTGCCATTCGCAGATGCGCTTCAGGTCGGCGGTGAGGCGTGCCAGATCGCAATCGTGGCGCCCGCTGACAGCGACCTCGTGCGGCACACCACAGGCGGTGAAACGGCCCAGCGTGAAAGTACCCATTTCGACCGGGTGGTCGATCAGCTCGTCGTAGTTGGCGGCGCGGTAGACGCCAAAGGCATGCCGCCGGGCGGCGCCTTTTTCTCCCCGCGCGGGCGCGAGGGCCGTGGCCACTCGCCACGCTTCGAACTCCTCGCCAAATGGCCGCTGGATATCGACCAGGCAGGGCCACTGCTCGTGACCGAGCGGACGCAGGAAAACGCTGCTGCCGTTGAAGAAGGCGTGCGTCTGATCGACGTGCGCGCCGCGTACCGACAGGTCCCAGGCATGAATCTCGCAGCGCACGGTCAGTGATTCACCTTTGGCCAGCGGCGCTGCCTGCCAGGTGTGCTTGTCGAGCTTGCTCAGGCGTACCGGCCGGCCAGCGGCCTCGGCGCGGATCGCCACAATGTGACGTGCAAAGTCACGAATGAGATAGCTGCCGGGGATCCAGGCCGGCAGCGCGAAGCGCTGCCCGGCTGGATCGGGCTCGGCGAGCGTACAGTCAACTTCAAGCAGGTGCGCTTCGGGCTTGCTCGGGCGGATGCTGTAGCGGATGGTGGCTGGCTTCATCTGGCGTCTTGTTGCATGGTGTCGGGGAGTTGGCGGAATTGTACGGCTTGCATGCGGTCGGATAGAAAAACGCAGGCAAAATGAGCTGCGAAGTCGACCTTGTCTATCCGCAACCGGGGCTGCATGCCGGTAGGCCTGCTTCAGTGACGATTAATGCCCTGATCATTGCTTGGCTCGCGGCGCCAGTCGTGCAACAATCCGACCGTTCAGCAGTTCAGCGATCCGGGTCAGCCCGAAAACACGTTTGTTCAACTCGAAAGGAAGGAGACATCATGAAGAAAACTGCCACGCGCTTTGCGTTTGCAGCAGCGCTCGCCACCACTCTGCTTTCTGCGCCCGTAATGGCACAGGAGCTGAGCGGCACCCTGAAGAAGATCAAGGATACCGGGGTCATCGCACTCGGTCATCGCGAGTCGTCGATCCCGTTCTCGTACTATGACGACAAACAGCAGGTCATCGGCTATTCGCACGAGTTGATGCTCAAGGTGGTTGATGCGGTCAAGGCTGATCTCAAACTGGCCAAGCTGGACGTCAAGCTGATGCCGGTCACCTCGTCCAATCGCATCACGCTGGTCCAGAACGGCTCGGTCGACCTGGAGTGTGGTTCGACGACCAACAACACCGAACGCCAGAAGCAGGTCAGCTTCTCGAACAGCATCTTCGTCATCGGCACGCGCCTGATGACCAAGAAAGACTCCGGAATCAACGATTTCCCTGATCTGGCGGGCAAGAACGTCGTCACCACCGCCGGTACCACCTCTGAACGCCTGCTGCGCAAGATGAACGAAGACAAGCAGATGAAGATGAACATCATCAGCGCCAAGGACCATGGTGAAGCCTTCCTGACGCTGGAAACCGGCCGGGCGGTTGCCTTCATGATGGATGACGCCCTGCTCTACGGCGAAATGGCCAAGGCCAAACGCGCCAGCGACTGGGTGGTGGTCGGCACGCCACAGTCGTATGAAGCGTATGGCTGCATGCTGCGCAAGGACGATCCGGCGTTCAAGAAGGCGGTCGATGGTGCGCTGGCGAAGGTCATGACGTCAGGGGAAGCCGAGAAGATCTACGCCAAATGGTTCCTGCAGCCCATTCCGCCGAAGGGACTCAACCTCAACTTCCCACTTTCGGAGCCGGTCAAGAACCTCTACAAGGCACCCAACGACAAAGCGTTCGAGTAAGTTCAGCAAGTTGCATGCCGGGGCCGGTAGGTCCCTGGCATGTTTCCGGGAGAAGCATGGATGGCCTACAACTGGAACTGGGGTGTATTTCTGCAGCCGACGGCAACCGGCGGCGACGAGACCTATCTCGGCTGGATGTTCTACGGCTTCAAGATGACCATCGCCCTGTCGCTGTCGGCCTGGCTGATCGCGCTGGCTGTCGGCGCTGTCGTCGGCGTCCTGCGGACGGTCCCGAACAAGTGGTTGTCGGGGTTTGCAACCGCCTACGTCGAGGTCTTTCGCAACATTCCACTGCTGGTGCAACTCTTCCTCTGGTACTTCGTGATTCCCGAGTTGCTTCCCGAGAAAATGGGCAACGCGTTCAAACAGACCAACCCGATCCTGCAGCAGTTTCTCGCTTCGATGGTCTGTCTAGCCCTCTTTACCAGTGCGCGCGTCGCCGAACAGGTTCGCTCGGGGATCAACTCGCTGCCGCCGGGGCAGAAGAACGCCGGGCTGGCGATGGGCTTTACCCTGCCGCAAACCTACCGCTACGTGATGTTGCCGATGGCTGTGCGTCTGATCGTGCCGCCGCTGACCTCCGAGTTTCTCAATATCTTCAAGAACTCGGCTGTCTGTTCGACGATCGGCCTGCTGGAACTGGCTGCCCAGGGTCGGCAACTGGTCGATTACACGGCGCAGCCCTATGAGTCGTTCATCGCGGTCACCATCGCCTACCTGCTGATCAACGTCGTGGTGATGTTCGGCATGCGCTGGGTGGAAGGGCACGTACGCGTCCCAGGCTATATCGGAGGCAGGTGAAATGCACGAATTCGACTGGTCTTCGATCCCTAATGCGCTGCCTTTTCTCTGGGATGGAATGAAGATTTCCCTCGAGATCACGGTCACCGCGGTGATTTTCGGGATCGTCTGGGGTACGCTCCTGGCGCTCATGCGCCTGTCGTCGATCAAACCCCTGTCCTGGTTCGCGGCTGGTTATGTGAACCTTTTCCGGGCCATTCCGCTGGTCATGGTCCTGTTGTGGTTCTTCCTGATTGTGCCGCATTTACTGGAAAGCCTGTTCGGCCTGCCGCGTGGTTCGGATATGCGCCTGTCGTCGGCAATCGCCGGTTTTGCCCTCTTCGAGGCGGCCTACTACTCGGAGATCATCCGTGCCGGCATTCAGTCGGTGCCGAAAGGGCAGATGGCTGCAGCCAGCGCGCTCGGCATGACCTATGGGCAGTCGATGCGCCTGGTGGTCCTGCCGCAGGCTTTCCGCAACATGGTTCCTTTGCTGCTGACGCAGGGCATCATCCTGTTTCAGGACACCTCGCTGGTCTATGTTTCCGCACTGGCCGATTTCTTCGGCGCTGCCTACAAGGTGGGCGACCGCGACGGTCGTCTGGTCGAGTTGCTGCTGTTTGCCGGTGCCGTCTATTTCGTCATCTGCTTTACCGCGTCGCGCATCGTTCGCTATTACCAGAACAAGCTCAAGACGGCCTGAGTCCGCTTGAGGTCATCAATCGAGGAGATTTTTCGATGATTTCGATGAACAAGGTGAGCAAGCATTACGGTTCATTCCAGGTTCTCACCGATTGCACGACGCAGGTCCAGAAGGGCGAAGTGATCGTCGTCTGTGGTCCGTCGGGTTCCGGCAAATCGACGCTGATCAAGTGTGTCAATGGCCTTGAGCCTTTTCAGAGCGGCGAGATCATCGTCAATGGGGTGTCTGTTGGCGATCCGAGGACCAATCTGTCCAAGCTGCGGTCGACGGTGGGCATGGTCTTCCAGAACTTCGAACTCTTCCCGCACATGAGCATTATCAATAACCTTGGCATAGCCCAGACCAAGGTGCTGGGGCGTAGTCAGGAGCAGGCGCGGGAGAAGGGCTTCAAGTTGCTCGACCGGGTGGGTCTGCGCGAGCAGGCAGAAAAATATCCGGGACAGCTTTCCGGCGGCCAGCAGCAGCGTGTGGCGATCGCCAGAGCCCTTGCCATGGACCCGATCTGCATGCTGTTCGATGAACCCACGTCGGCGCTGGACCCGGAGATGGTCAACGAAGTCCTCGACGTGATGACCGAATTGGCGCAGGAGGGGATGACCATGATGTGCGTCACGCACGAGATGGGTTTCGCAAAGCGGGTTGCCAGCCGTGTGATCTTCATGGACCAGGGCCGGATCGTCGAAGACGACAGCAAGGAGGCCTTCTTCGAACATGCTCGCTCGGAACGGGCGCAGCAGTTCCTGGCCAAGATCCTGCACCATTGATCTTGGCTCGGTGATACGCTGGTGATTCATGAATTTCGCCAAGAAAGCCGGGGCGTCTTGGTGTAGAATTCCATGTCAGCCGCGAAGCTTTGACAAGCTCGCAAATCCCCTCAGGATCACCGATGCCGCTGCCCCCACCTACCGCCCGACGCACTCGCATGCACGTCCGTAGCGTTGAGCTCTGCGGTTACAAGCGTAGCGATGGTTGCTGGGACGTCGAGGCACGGCTGACCGACGTCAAGGATCACGATTACCCTTTGTCGTCTGGCCTGCGGCAGCGCGGTGAGCCGGTGCACGACATGTGGGTGAGGGTAACCATCGACCGTCAGATGAATGTCCTCGACGCCGTCGCCTGCACCGATGCCATGCCCTATGTTGGCTATTGTGACCGGATCACCCCGGATTACACCCGGCTGGTTGGGCTCAACCTTTTTCACGGTTTCCGGACGGCCGTCAAGAATCTCTTCCGCAGCACGCACGGTTGCTCGCATCTCAGCGAGTTGGTGATGTACCTGCCGACGGCCGCGCTGCAAACTTTCGCCAGTGACGTACCCGACAGCGACGATAGCGGGCACAAGCCCTATCAGCTTGACCGTTGTCACGCGCTGGAGTCGCATTCGGACGCGGTCCGGCGCTATTACCCGCGCTGGTACCGCGGCCAGAAGCCCGGGTAGGACGGTCTGCCCGTGGTTCATTACGTTTTGCAACCCTAACTCAAGCAAGGAAAGCGCATGAAAATTCACGAATATCAGGGCAAGGAACTCCTGAAGAAATTCGGCGTTGTCGTTCCGCGCGGGGTCTTCTGCCAGTCCGTCGATGACGCGGTCAAGGCAGCCGAATCCCTGGGTGGCAAGGTCTGGGTGGTCAAGGCCCAGATTCACGCGGGCGGTCGTGGCAAGGGCGGTGGCGTCAAGGTGGCCAAATCGCTTGACGAGGTTCGCCAGTATGCCGGTCAGATCCTCGGCATGCAGCTGGTCACTCACCAGACCGGCCCGGTGGGCCAGAAGGTGCGTCGGTTGCTGATCGAGGAGGGGGCAGATATCCGCAAGGAGTATTACGTCGCTGCGTTGACCGACCGGACGACGCAGAAGGTGGCGATGATGGCTTCTTCCGAAGGCGGCATGGACATCGAGGAGGTAGCCCACAAGACGCCCGAGAAGATCCTCAAGGTCTTCATCGACCCGGAAGATGGCCTGACCGACGAGCAGGCGGCCACCCTCGCCAATGGCATTGGTGTTCCGGCCGAGTCGGTTGACCGCGCTGTCGCGGCGCTGAAAGGCCTCTACAAGTGCTACATGGAAACCGACGCCTCGCTGGCAGAAATCAACCCGCTGATTCTTGAGGGCAACGGCAACATCAAGGCCATCGATGCCAAGTTCAACTTCGATTCCAACTCGCTCTATCGGCAACCGGAGATCGTCGCCTACCGCGACCTCGACGAGGAGGATCCGGACGAACTGGAAGCCTCAAAGTTCGACCTCTCCTACATCTCGCTCGACGGCAACATCGGCTGCCTGGTGAACGGCGCTGGACTGGCCATGGCGACGATGGACACGATCAAGCTGTTTGGTGCCGAACCAGCCAACTTCCTAGACGTCGGCGGTGGGGCGACAACCGAGAAAGTGACCGAAGCCTTCCAGATCATGCTCAGAAATCCCAAGGTCAAGGGCATTCTGGTCAATATCTTCGGCGGCATCATGCGCTGCGACACGATCGCCACAGGCGTCGTCGAAGCTGCCCGGACGACCCATCTCTCCGTGCCGCTGGTCGTTCGCATGAAGGGAACCAACGAAGATATCGGCAAGAAGATCCTCAGCGATTCCGGTTTGCCGATCATCACTGCCGATTCAATGGCTGAAGCCGCCACCAAGATCGTTGCTGCGGTCAGTTAAGGAGCCACCATGTCGATTCTGATTAACAAAGACACCAAGATCATCACCCAGGGCATCACCGGCAAGACCGGTCAGTTCCATACCGAGAAATGCCAGGAATACGCCAACGGCAAGAACTGCTTTGTCGCCGGCGTAAACCCCAAGAAGGCCGGCGAGAGCATTTTCGGCATTCCGATCTATGGTTCGGTCAAGGAAGCTGCTGCCCAGACCGGCGCCACCGTCTCGGTGATCTACGTGCCGCCACCGGGTGCTGCCGCTGCGATCTGGGAAGCGGTCGAAGCCGATCTCGACCTGGTCGTCTGCATCACCGAGGGAATCCCGGTGCGTGACATGCTGGTGGTCCGCAACAAGATGCTGCGGAAGGAAGCGGCAGGCGGCAAGAAGACCTTGCTGCTCGGCCCGAACTGTCCTGGTCTGATCACGCCGGATGAGGTCAAGATTGGCATCATGCCTGGTCACATTCACCGCAAGGGACGCATCGGCGTCGTCTCGCGTTCGGGCACGCTGACCTACGAAGCGGTCGGTCAGTTGACCGAAATCGGTCTTGGCCAGTCGTCAGCGGTCGGTACCGGTGGCGACCCGATCAACGGCTTGAAGCACATCGACATCATGCGCCTGTTCAACGACGATCCGGATACCGATGCTGTGATCATGATCGGCGAGATCGGCGGTCCTGACGAGGCCGACGCTGCTGTCTGGTGCAAGGCCAACATGAAGAAGCCGATCGTTGGTTTCATTGCCGGCGTCACCGCACCTGCAGGCAAGCGCATGGGTCACGCCGGTGCGCTGATCTCTGGGGGGGCCGACACCGCCGATGCCAAACTCGCCATCATGGAGGAGTGTGGCTTCACGGTGACGCGCGATCCTTCTGAAATGGGCAAGCTGATCAAGGCGCTGATCTAGGGCGGGCGTTGTTGGCTTGAGCCCCGAAAAAAAGGCAGACTGCGGTCTGCCTTTTTTTCGGGGTGCGCCCGGCCGGGCGCAGTTGCTTGGCGGCATTCGTGCGCATGGCATTGCCCGCGTTCGATGGTGACCACGTTCCGGGTGGCATCGACGGATTGCGACGTCAGTCCTGCGACCAGCGCCGAGACGCCCGTTGCACCGGTGGCGAGCAGCACCACCGACGCCACCTGTCAAGAGCCCGTCCGGGCCAGCGTGCCTGCTCGGACCGTCTGTTCCACCTGTTCCTATTCCCTGCCCACCGACAGCACCGGATGCGTTTCGCTCTCCGAGACGAGTACAGTCATCAGGTTGGTGACCAGCTTGACGCGGTCTTCTCGGGACAGCTCGACGACACCTTCTGCTTCCAGTTGCTCAATTCCCAGCTTGACCATGCCGACCGCGCCGTCGACGATTCTGGCGCGGGCGGCGACCACCGCTTCCGCCTGCTGCCGACGCAGCATGGCACTGGCGATTTCCGGCGCGTAGGCGAGGTGGGAGATGCGCGCTTCGACGACCTCGAGTCCGGCAAGCGCGACGTGTTCCTGGATCCGCGTCGCGAGCAGTTCGGCCACCGCCTCCATGTCACCACGCAGCGAGTTCCTGCCGTTTGTGTCACCGTCGTACCAGCGTGCGCTGACCACTGAGCGGACTGCCGACTCGCTCTGGATGACGATATAGCTGTCGTAATCCTCGACATCGAAGGCAGCGCGGGCCGTGTCGTCGACGCGCCAGACGACGACGGCCGCCACTTCCACCGGGTTGCCGGCACGGTCATTGACCTTTAGCGTCGGGGTGTTCAGGTTGTTGGCGCGCAGCGACATTTTCTGCCGCAGGAAGAAGGGATTGACCCAGTAGAAGCCATCCTTGCGCAGCGTGCCCGCATAGCGGCCGAAGAAGGTGAAGATGGCGGCGATGTTCGGTTGCAGGATACCGAAGCCCTTGGCGAGAAGGATCAGTAGCGGAACGGCGAGGAGATGGAGCAGCGAAGGCTGCGTCGGGAACGGCAGCGCAATGCCGAGTACGTTCCACGCCGCGAGGCCGGTGAACGGCCAGGCTGTCCACACCAGCAGGGCGAACCACAGGGGTAGGGCGAGCCAGCCGGAAACGCTGAGTGCCTGCTTTTCTTCGGCGATTTCACGCATCGGATACTCCTTGTTGGGGTTGCACGCACTGTCATTGTAGTCGCTACTAGCCCTTCGATCACGACCGTCTTGGCCTGATGCAGCCCCAGCGCTCGGGGCGCTATTCGGGAGGGTTTTTCTGCGAATGGTGACGCATATCGGCCCAATATCGCCGATTGATGCTTGCATCCGGCGTCAAACTTACTCTCCGAAGGCCGGTTGGATTTCCTATCCTTCCCGGATGGCGATTCCCCGTACCTTCATGCTGTCAAACCAGAACCAGGAGATCCCGCCGTGACGACGACCGGGGTGATGGATTGACAATGGGGTGTAGGTCCGCAGATACTCCTGCGAGGGCGGTTGAATTTCCTATCCTTTGCGGGAGCGATGGACGCGGGCGGCGGGGCATGGACGGATCCGAGAAGAAAGAACGGAGCCGACACTACTACAAAACCGTGGGCTGCTTCCTATCACCTGTGTCGGCACAGCAGAACAAAGACATCAAAATGGCTGCGTGATCGCAGGAAAGCCGCGGCTCAAAAGATCTGCACCCAAATCGTTTGGCAGAGGCTTCGACAAATGAAGAAGAGTGAACTATCTACACGCGCCCAACTGCTCTTGATGTTGTCGTTGCCGGTCATGGCTTTGGTGGTGTTTGCCTGGGTGACGGGTCTTGACGCTTTGCACGAATTGCGGGCGAGCAGATCCTCGAAAGCGGCTGTTGAAGTCGGTGTGGTCAGCGGTGAGCTGATTCATGAGCAACAGAAGGAGCGCGGGTTGTCGAGCGGTTTTCTGGCCAGCAACGGTCAGAAGTTCGGGTCCGAGTTGGCTGCGCAGCGTTCGGTGACCGACCAGAAGCTTGAGCACTTGAGGCGCGTTGTCCAGACCCTTTCCGGTTCGCCGGAGGCTGTGGGCACCTTGGGCAAGACGTCCGAAGCAGCGTTAGCAAAGGCGGCCGAGCTAGCCGACTTTCGTCGGCAAGTCGATGCGCTCTCCGTGAAGCCCACAGAGTCGTTCGCCCGTTATACGGGAGCCATCGTTTCCGGTATCGATGTCATCAGTGCAGTAGCCAAAGGAGCGAGCAACTCGGAGATCGCGCGCGAAACGACGGCTTCATTTCTGTTTGTCCAAGCCAAGGAATACGCAGGGAGAGAACGTGCCACCTTGAATCAGGCGTTTTCGGCCAAGCAATTTGATCCTGAGTCGTTCCGGCGCTTCTTCAGCATTGTCAGTGCTCAAGAACAGTACTTGAACGCGTTCAGGACTTTTGCCTCGGATTCAGCGCGCAAGACTCTCGATGAGATCGTCAAGGGCAACGACGTTGACGAGGTGATCCGCATGCGAAAACTGGCCATCGAATCCATTCCAGGGGAAGAACTAGACGTTTCTCCCGCGCATTGGTTCAGCGCATCGACGAGCCGCATCGATCTGATGAAGACGGTTGAGTCCAGAGTCCATTCCTACATCGGTGATCTCATCGCGCGACAGGAGTCTTCAGCATGGAGGACGTTGGTACTGTCCCTGGTGGCATCCGCTTCTTCAATCGTCTTTGCCATCTTGCTCGGTGTATTGACCATTCGACGTTTGATGCGCCGTTTGGGTTGCGAACCATACGAGGCTGCCATCGTCGCCCGTGCCGTCGCCGGCGGTGACCTTACCCAGACGATTCAGGTCGCAGGCGGCGATACGCGCAGCGTGATGGCGGCGATGCATACGATGCAGGAGAAACTGCATGCGGCGCTCAAGGAAGTCGATGATTGCGGACGCAACATGGAACAGTCGGCGTTCATGGTGACTGCGATTTCCAACGAGATTGCCGACACGAACCGCAGGCAGGAGGGGCAGTCCGGCGAGGTGAATCAGGCCATGCAGCAGGTGCATCAGATTTCGTCGGAAGTCCAGGCGCTCGCCATCGACGCTTCGGACCGTTCGGGCGAGGTCGAGAAGCTTGCGCTGGAGGGTATCGAGAACGTGTGCCAGAACATCGGGTCGATGGAAGCGACCACACGGCAGGTCAATCGCGCGTCGGCGGAGATCGAGGAGTTGGAGCGCTTCGCGCAACAGATCCACGGCATTCTCAGTGTGATCAAGGAAATCGCCGGCCAGACCAATCTGCTGGCGCTAAATGCGGCCATCGAATCGGCACGCGCCGGCGAGGCGGGACGGGGCTTTGCGGTCGTTGCCGACGAGGTCCGCAAGCTGGCCGAACGCACCACCGGCTCGGCCACGGAGGTCAACGAGATCATTGCCAGTCTGTCCGGAAAGGTCCGGCAGGTGGTGTCTTCAATGCACGAGGTGGTCGATACCGTGGGTGCCACTCAGGAACAGGCGCAGCAGGCGGCAAACGCCATGCAAGCGATTGCGGCGACCGCAGTCACCACGGCCTCGGTCAATCGCCGGATTTCGAGCGTCGGCAAGAAACAGATGGAGCAGATAGCTGTCCTCAGGGCGACGTTGGAAACGCTCTTCGTTGTGGTTCAGGAAAACGGAAACAAGGTACGGACGACCGCCGCCATCGGCCAGGACTTGCGCGATGTGACGTCGCGGCTGAACGCAATCATGGCCGGATTCACGTTTGTCGGCGGGCTTCAGATCGAGGCCGCCCAGCATGAGAAGCGCCGCGCCCCGCGGGCGCTGAACAGCCTGCGGGTCCTCGTCAGGCAGGGCGAAAGCAAGTGCGAAGCCGTGGCCATCGATTTTTCGCTCATCGGTATGCGTCTGCGGGTGACAAAGCCTCTGCGTACATCCGAGAGCCTCGATCTGGCCCTGTATCTTCCGAGCGACGACCCGGTGCTTTACGCGACTCAGGAGCCATTCCAGGTCCGAGGCACGGTGGTCTGGCAGCGCGCGGACGCCGATGTATGGCATTGCGGGGTCGAGTTTCAGGCGATGGACGACGCGGTGGCCGCGCAAATCGGAGAGTGTTTTCGGTTCTACAACAAGAACGCCGATTTCTAGTGTCCTGTCCCGCAAGTGACTGAGCGTCCTGCAAAACGTGTCCTGCAGGGCGGATTTCTTCGCGGCTGGAGGCGAAAGCGAAGAACACAGGTGGCCACTCCTGGCATCATACGATGACTGAGACCAACGTCGCAACGTCCGCCAAATGGATACTACCCAACCCGGCTGATCGTGCAACGGTGGCACGCAGTTCCGTCGTTCAGCATGAGTTGCTGCCCGAGTTGAAGGCGGAAGGGGGTTCGCTGGCGTGCCCGGCATGGGTCGTCACTGGATCGCTCCGACGAAGGCCTCGATGGTTGTCCGGGCCTCCTGCAGATGACACAGGCAGTCGTCCCAGTGCCCTGGACCCAGGTCGAGGGCGTCGAGCAGGCCGATCCGCTCGGCGTGATGTTCTACCGGCGTGTAGGGGCTGAGCGCTGTGTACGCCGCCTGGTCGGCAAGACCGACCAGGGTACAGAACAAGCGCTCGTTGCCCGCGTCAGCCGGGTTGTGATGGTGGGCGATGGCCGCCACGTGCCTCGGCGGCAGATCCCAGCGCTCGGCGACCATCTGGCCCACCTCGGGGTGGGTGAACTCGAAAAGCGTACGTTCGGCTTCCAGGCTGGTCAGCGCCGATTCCCGTTTGAGTTCGAGCACGTGCTGGTAACTGGCCTCTGCCTGGACGGCAAAGATGAGCTTGCCGATATCATGCAGGAGGCCAGCCATAAAGGCCTCGTCTGCCGAACAGTTGACCCGCGTGGACAGGAAGCGTGCTGCGGTCGCGACGGCGATCGAGTGCTGCCAGAACTCGACCAGGCTCAGCCGCTTGGTGCGGAAGGCGTCGAAGGCGCCGACCGAGATCAGCATCCCCTGCACGTTGGTGAAGCCGAGGACGCGAACCGCTTCGGCGATGGTGCCGACGCGGCGGGAGAAGCCGAAGAATGCCGAGTTGGCGACGCGCAGGATCTTGGCCGAGATTGCCGGATCGTGGACAATCACCCGCTCCACTGCCCTGGCGTCGCTGTTGGGATCCTGCATCACCTTGAGTGCCTGCACGACGATCGCCGGCAAGGTCGGCACTTCGTAGACGTCGACCGGCCTGAAACGGGCCACCGGTTCTGCCGTCAGCTTGTTCCCGGCCGAGCTGTCGGCGACATCGAGCAGGCTCGACGAGAGCCCCGGATGGACGAGCTGGAAGACATGGACGGGCTGCGGCAGGTCGCGGAGGCGCAGCATGCCGGTATCGCGCAGGCTGGTGCCGTCGGGCAGGGACTCGCGCACCAAGGCTTGGGTTGTCGAAGTGAGCAGTGTCTGCCCGCCGTGCGTTACCGCCAGCAGACGGGCAACGCGGTTGACCGTTGTGCCGAAGTAGTCGCCGCCACTCAGATACGCTGGGCCCGTGTGCAGCGCGACGCGCACCCGTAACTGGGTACGCGTCGGCCATTTCTCGGTGCCTAGGCGGGCCTGAATCTGGTAGGCTGCCTCGAGCGCGCCGGCCGCATCCTCGAAAGTGACGCAAAAGGCGTCGCCGACGGTCTTGAAGACGCAGCCACCGTGCTGTTCGATTGCCGAAGAGAGCAGGGTATTGTGGCGTTGCAGGGCAACACGCATGGCCTGAGACTCGTTCTCCCACATGCTGGTCGAGCCTTCGATGTCGGTAAACAGGAAGGTGGCGGTGATCAGTGACGCATCGCCCAAACTCAGTTCTGCCAGTCCCATTCTCAGTCTCGCGTGTTCGTCACCGTGGAATCATGATTAGCTGCCGCCACGGCTCGATTCCGGGCTGGCGGGGAAGGGGAGTGAGATCATATCCACGGCAGTATCCCGGCTTCTGACGGTTGTAGTCAATCTCTGCGAAGTGAGCCCTGGTTCGGGAACGAGCGTCGCGGTCCGCTGTCATCTGATTACCCGCGCGAGTCATGCGCATCTGTCTGGAGGTCCGGCATGCCCGCTTCACCGTTCAACACCCTCTCACGCCTGACGCCGCCAGGTCAGCCTGAGGCACTCTTCTATTCCTTGCCGGCCCTGGCGGCCGCCGACATAGGCAATATCGCTCGCTTGCCGGTGTCCCTGCGCATCGTTCTCGAAGCCCTGCTGCGTCACTGTGATGGACAGCGGGTCAGCGAGCGGCACATCCGCGAGCTTGCCGCGTGGCGGCCGCAGGCGTCGCGCAGCGCCGAGATTCCCATGGTCGTCGCGCGCGTCGTGCTACAGGATTTCACCGGTGTGCCCCTGCTTTGCGATCTGGCGGCAATGCGTCATGTGGCGCAGGCACGCGGGTTCGATCCGCGGCGCATCGAGCCGCTGGTGCCCGTGGACCTGGTCGTTGACCACTCGGTACAGGTCGACTTTTACGGTACACCACAGGCCTTGCAGCAGAACATGAGCCGCGAGTTCGAACGTAACCGCGAGCGCTATCAGTTCATGAAATGGGGCATGCAGGCGTTTGACACCTTCCGCGTCGTACCGCCGGGGGTCGGCATTGTCCATCAGGTGAATCTCGAGCATCTGTTCCATGGTGTGCGTCAGCAGGAGACTTCAGCCGGACGCTTGTGTTTCCCGGATACGCTGGTCGGTACCGACTCGCACACCACGATGATCAACGCCCTTGGCGTTGTCGGCTGGGGGGTGGGCGGCATCGAGGCGGAAGCGGCGATGCTCGGTCAGCCGGTCTATTTCCTCACGCCGGACGTGGTCGGCGTCGAACTCAGCGGCCGTTTGTGCGAGGGCGTCACCGCCACTGATCTGGTGCTGACGGTCACCGAGTTGTTGCGGCGCGAAAAGGTGGTGGGTACTTTCGTCGAGTATTTTGGCGAGGGTGCGACCACACTGTCGGTGACTGACCGCGCGACGCTGGCCAACATGGCACCGGAATACGGGGCGACGATGGGATTTTTCCCGGTCGATGAAAAAACGGTCAGCTACATGCGAAGCACTGGCCGCAGTGAAGCCGACTGCGCGCTGTTCGAAGCCTATTTCAGCGCCCAGGGATTGTTCGGCATTCCACGGGCTGGCGAGATCGACTACTCGCGCATCGTACATCTCGATCTGTCCACCATCGTTCCCTCGCTGGCCGGGCCGAAGCGGCCACAGGATCGCATTGCGTTGCCCGACATGGCAAGCTGCTTCAATAGCTTGCTCAGCGCGCCAGAATCGGCCGACGGCTTCGGCCGTCCGCCGGAGACGCTGGGGCAGCGTTATCCGACCGACCGGCCGGGAATCGACCTCGGCCACGGCGACGTGCTGATCGCGGCGATCACATCGTGCACCAATACCAGCAATCCGGCGGTGATGATCGCCGCTGGTCTGCTGGCGAAAAAGGCGGTTGCCCGGGGACTGCGCGTGCGACCGCACATCAAGACCTCGCTGGCTCCCGGCTCGCGGGTCGTGACCGACTATCTGGACAAGGCCGGGCTGCTGGCGCCGCTCGCCGAACTCGGCTTCGCGCTGGCCGGCTATGGCTGCACGACGTGCATTGGCAATGCCGGCGACCTTGATGCGGCGTTCAACCAGGCGATTGCCGAGCAGCAGTTGATCGCTGCTGCCGTGCTCTCGGGTAACCGCAATTTCGAAGCGCGCATCCATCCCAGCCTGCGAGCGAATTACCTGGCCTCGCCGCCGCTGGTGGTCGCCTTTGCGATTGCCGGCAGGGTCAATATCGACCTCGACCGCGAGCCGCTGGGTCGGGGTGGCGACGGTCAGCCGGTCTATTTGCGCGACGTCTGGCCGACCTCAGAGGAAATCGACGCTGTCCTGCCGTTCGCGCTTGACCCAGAAACCTTCCGCCGGCGCTACGCGGACTTGACCGCTGACCAGGATCTCTGGAAAGCCATTCCTGCTCCGGCCGGCGAGGTCTACGATTGGCCCCCTTCGACCTACATCGCCCGGCCGCCGTTCTTCGAACTGGCGGACCAGGCGCCCGGTGACATCCGCGGCGCCCGCGCCCTGTTGATCCTCGGCGACTCGGTCACCACCGACCACATCTCGCCGGCTGGTTCCTTTGGCGAGTCGGCGCCCGCCGGCCGCTGGCTCCGCGAGCAGGGCGTCGAGCGGGTTGATTTCAACTCCTACGGCGCGCGTCGTGGCCATCACGAAGTGATGATGCGCGGTACCTTCGCCAACGTGCGCATTCGCAACCTGATGTTGCCGACCGATGCCGAAGGGCGCCAGCCGCAAGGCGGCTATACGCTTCTCGATGGCCAACAGACGACCGTTTTCGCGGCCGCGATGGCACATAGCGAGCGCGGTACGCCGACCATCGTCATTGCCGGTGAGGAGTATGGCACCGGCTCGTCGCGTGACTGGGCGGCGAAGGGAACGCGCCTGCTCGGCGTACGGGCGGTGATCGCGCGCAGCTACGAAAGGATCCACCGCGCCAATCTTGTCGGCATGGGGGTGCTGCCGCTGCAGTTCATTGGTGACGACTCGGCGACCTCGCTTGGCTTGCGTGGTGACGAGTGCTTCGACATCCTCGGCCTCGGCAGCGGCCTGTTGCCGATGCAGACGCTCACGCTGGTGATCGAGCGGACCGATGGACAGCGAGTCGAGCGTAAGGTGTTGTGCCGCATCGATACGCCGATCGAGGTCCAGTACTACCGGTCAGGGGGTATCCTGCCCTACGTGCTGGGCGAACTGCTTGGCGAGCAGCGGCAGCAGTGACCGAAGGCAACTGAGGCGAGGCGAAGCCGTGGGCGCGGCGACTGCAGCAAGGCGGGCGGCCGATCAGGAGTGTGCGAACTCGCCCTGGCGCAGTGGGACCGTCGCATCGTGGGCGGACCGTACCTTTGTCAGGCCATCGCGGGAGTGCATCGTCGAAGGTTCCGACAGCAGCCCTTCGCGCGCTTGGCGGACGCGCAACCGGTCCTTGTACGCGGTCAGCAGCGCGAGGCTTTTCTCGAGATACTCCTGCGACGAAAGCTGGTCGCTGGCATAGCGACGGAGGAGCGTCAGCCAGCGCCTGTGGATGGCACAAGGTGTTTGCCGGTCGCCGCCTGACAGAGGGCAGTCCGGGCAGCGCGAACTCGCCAGAACGTCGATCGCCGCCTGTTTCTGCCACTGCCGGCGATACTGTCTGGCGTTGGCCTCGATCCATGCGAGTGCCCGCGCTTCCCGCTCGGCCACCGGGAAGCGATCGATATACGCTTCGATTGCCGCCAGTTGCTGGCGGAAGAACAGCTCATCCGACAGCTCCGAAGCCGCCGCGCCACCCACAAAACGGGTAATCAGCGCAAGAGTCGGATCATCAACGATGTACATCTGGTTGCAGCGAGGGCGCGGGTAGGTAGGTATTGTCACTTGTCAATATAGCAGAATTTGCTGCGCTGCAACACAACTTGTTAAAGCGACGTGAACTCGGGCAGTCGCCCTGTCTCACCGGCGGGAGGCCTCGTGCGATCGCTCCGGATAGCCGCCGGCAGGAGCGGGAACAAAGGGCTGTGATCTGCCCGGCTGCTGCCGGGGACTGGCCTTGGCCGATGGGGACCGCTTGGCGACTGCCGCCCGCCGTATTACTATCGCCGACGATGTCACCTTCAGTTGTTGCCAGATCGAGTCCCCGTGCTTCCCGTTTCCCGTTGACGGTGGGTACTATGACGGGATGCCCCCGGGCGGGTCAGTGTCGGTCCTGGCTGGCGACGCGGCTCGGGAGTGCTGGTGCTCGGAGCAGTCCTACGCCTGTTTCTGGCGCAGAACGGTTGAGATTGATTATCTGGAGGAAGTTTTCATGTTGATGCGTGCTGATCGTTCGGTATTGCTGCTGGTCGACTTGCAGGAGCGCCTTCAGCCAGCCATCCATGACGCGCCGTTGGTGCTTGAAGCCAGCATCTGGCTGACCAGGGTCGCCCAGCGGCTGGGGATTCCGGTGATCTGCACCGAGCAGTACCCGAAAGGCTTGGGGTTGACGATGCCCGCCTTGCGGGACTTGCTGCCGGATGAATGCATCGTTGAGAAGATCCATTTTTCGGCGGTTCCCGAGGAAGCGCTGTTCGAGGCGCCGGGGGGCGACCGCGCGCAGTTCATCGTCGCCGGTACCGAGGCCCATGTCTGCGTTCAGCAGACCGTACTCGACCTGCTCGCCGCAGGCCGGCGCGTTTTCGTCGTTGAGGAGGCCGTCGGCTCGCGGCGAAGTGGCGACAAGGCGCTGGCCCTGGAGCGGATGCGGGGTCATGGTGCCGATATCGTCTCGCGCGAGATGGTCGTTTTCGAGTGGTTGCGACAGGCAGGCAGCGACCTGTTTCGCGAGATCAGTCGCGACTTCATCCGCTGAACAGAGCCGCCGCCATGGGTCGAGGCGCGATGAGCCAGTTCAAGAAGGATCAGGACTCGCTTCCACCCCGCTGATACCGAACACCTGTTTGCGGATGCGGAACAACTCGTCGCGTGCCGCCGCGGCTTTCTCGAATTCGAGGTTCCTGGCGTGCTCGAGCATTTCCTTCTCCAGCCGTCGCAATTCGCGTGCCAGCTGTTTTTCGCTCATTGCCTCGTAGTTGGCCTGCTGTTGCGCGGCCTTCAGTTCGCGGTGGGCAGTTCTGTAATCGTAGACCCCGTCGATGATGTCGGTGATGCGCTTGCTGACGCCCTCGGGGACGATACCATTCGCCTCGTTGAAAGCGAGCTGCTTGAGCCGCCTTCGCTCGGTTTCGGCAATTGCACGCTGCATCGAACCGGTCACCCGGTCGGCGTAGAGGATGGCGGTGCCGTGGAGATGGCGGGCAGCGCGACCAATGGTCTGGATCAGCGAACGCTCGGAACGGAGGAAACCCTCCTTGTCGGCGTCGAGAATGGCTACCAGCGAGACTTCCGGAATGTCGATGCCTTCACGTAGCAGGTTGATGCCGACCAGCACGTCAAACTTGCCGAGGCGCAGGTCGCGAATGATCTCGACGCGCTCGACCGTATCGATGTCCGAATGCAGGTAGCGCACCCTGACATCATGTTCGCCGAGATAGTCGGTGAGATCCTCGGCCATTCGCTTGGTCAGGGTGGTCACCAGGATCCGCTCCGCAGAGGCGGTGCGCAGGCGGATTTCCGACAGCAGGTCGTCGACCTGTGTCGCGGCGGGACGAACGATTAATACCGGGTCTACCAGGCCGGTCGGACGCACGAGCTGCTCGACCACCTGTCCCTGGTGCGCCGCTTCGTAGTCGGCCGGCGTAGCCGACACGAAAATGGTTTGCCGCATCAGGGCCTCGAACTCCTCGAATTTCAGCGGTCGGTTATCGAGTGCCGAGGGTAGACGGAAGCCGTAAGCGACCAGGTTCTCCTTGCGTGAGCGATCGCCCTTGTACATGCCGCCGACCTGCGAAACCGAGACGTGCGACTCGTCGATGAACATCAGGGCATCCGCCGCCAGGTAGTCGATCAGGGTCGGCGGTGGTTCACCCGCCTGGCGCCCGGAGAGGTGCCGGGAATAGTTCTCGATGCCCTTGCAGAAACCGAGTTGATCGAGCATTTCGAGGTCGAAGCGGGTGCGCTGCTCGATGCGTTGGGCCTCGACCAGGCGGTTCTCGCGGTGGAAGAAAGCGATGCGCTCGGTGAGTTCGAGCTTGATCGCCTCGATCGCTCGCAGGACCGTCGCCCGCGGGGTGACGTAGTGCGATGACGGAAAAACTGTGAAGCGCAGCAGGCGGCCCTGCAGGTGACCGGTCAGCGGGTCGAAAAGCTGCAGGCCTTCGATCTCGTCGTCGAACAGCGAGATACGGATGGCCTGTTCAGCATGCTCGGCAGGGAAGACATCGATCAAGTCACCACGAACGCGAAAGGTGCCGCGGCGGAAGTCGGTCTCATTGCGTTCGTACTGCATGTCAGTCAGCCGCTTGATGACCTCGCGCTGACCCATACGGTCGCCGACGCGCATCGTGAGGATCATCTTCTGATACTCATCGCGGTCACCAAGCCCGTAAATGCACGAGACGGTGGCGACGATCACGCAATCACGACGTTCGAGCAGGCTCTTGGTGGCCGACAGACGCATCTGCTCGATATGTTCGTTGATCGACGAGTCCTTTTCGATGAACAGGTCGCGCGCAGGTACATAGGCCTCGGGTTGGTAATAATCGTAATAGGAGACGAAATACTCGACAGCGTTGTCAGGGAAGAACTCCCTGAACTCGGCATAGAGCTGTGCTGCCAGCGTCTTGTTGGGGGCCAGCACCAGCGCCGGACGGCCAGTGCGTGCGATGACGTTGGCCATGGTGTAGGTCTTTCCCGAACCGGTGACACCGAGCAGCGTCTGGAACGACAGTCCATCCCCGAGCCCGTCGACCAGCTGGGCAATCGCGGCCGGCTGATCACCGGCCGGCAGGAAGGGCTGATAGAGGCGAAACGGGCTACCCTCAAAGGTCACGAAGGGTGGTATATGCGGTGAACACGGGCGATCGAGCATGCTAGAATTCTACGTTGTTTTGCGACGGGCAGCCGTCGGCGGCGGACCCATCTGTTCCCATGCTGGCTGCGGCCGAGGTCGAGGGATCCTTTATCAGCCCTGCGCTGCAGCGTCTTGCCGGCCCGGCAACGCGCGTCCTGTCCACTGACCCTCTGAGGAAACACCCCATGACCGCTTCGATCTTCGCCGCCGTGGAAATGGCTCCACGCGACCCAATCCTTGGCCTGACCGAGTCATTCAACGCCGACCCACGTTCCAGCAAGGTCAACCTCGGGGTGGGCGTCTACTTCGATGACAGTGGCAGGGTTCCGTTGTTGACTGCGGTCAAGCTGGCCGAGAAGGCACGCATGGAGGCGATGCCACCGCGGGGATATCAGCCGATTGACGGCCTGTCAGCCTACAACCAGGCGGTGCAGAAACTGCTTTTTGGCGAGCATTCGGCACTGCTTGAAGAAGGTCGCGTGCTCACCATCGAGGCACTGGGAGGAACCGGTGCGCTCAAGGTTGGCGCCGATTACCTCAGGCGGCTGCTGCCCGGCGCGACGGTGTTCATCAGTGATCCGAGCTGGGAGAACCATCGCGCGCTGTTCGAGACCGCAGGCTTCCGCGTCGAGTCCTATCCCTACTACGACGAGACGACGCGCGGGGTCAATTTTGCAGGGATGAAGCGCGGCCTGAATGCCTTGCCGGCAGGTTCGATCGTCGTTCTCCATGCCTGCTGCCACAATCCGACCGGCGCCGACCTCGACGCGGCCCAGTGGCGCGAAGTCATTGACGCCATCAGTGTACGCGGACTGGTTGCCTTCATCGACATCGCCTACCAGGGCTTTGCCGACGGGATCCGCGAAGATGCTCTGGCGGTCAAGTTGTTTGCCGATTCCGGTCTGCAGTTCCTGGTGGCCAGTTCGTTTTCGAAGTCGTTCTCGCTTTACGGCGAGCGGGTTGGCGCGTTGTCAGTGGTCACCGCCAGTCGGGACGAATCGGCTCGAGTCCTGTCGCAGATCAAGCGCCTCGTCCGGACCAACTACTCGAATCCGCCGACACACGGCGGAGCCGTGGTGGCTGCGGTTCTCTCCAGCCCGGAGTTGCGGCAGATGTGGGAAGACGAACTGGGCCAAATGCGCCAGCGGATTCGCAGCGTACGCGTCAGCCTGGTCGACAAGCTTATGGGCAGGGGCGTCAGCCAGGACTTTTCCTTTGTCACCAGGCAGCGGGGCATGTTCTCGTACACCGGACTGAACGTCGAGCAGGTCGACCGGTTGCGTGACGAGTTCGGCATCTATGCCGTCAGCACTGGTCGCATCTGTCTGGCGGCACTCAATACGCGCAATATAGACTACGTGGCTGATGCCATCGTGGCGGTTCTGTAGGCGGGGCGTGCCCCTGGCTGGGGCCGGCGGGGGGGCGGTGACTGCGGTTCTTTCGCCGGCACGCTGCGTCTGGCGTTGATCAGCGGCCTGCCGTTTGCGTCAGCGGAGACTTGAGCGGTCCGCTGATGACGATCGGCATCGCCGTATGGTCCGCACGTCCGCGCATCTGGACGTCCATCCTGCCGCGCAACTGCCGATCGTGGCTGACCTCGATCTGCCCGGATGACTGCATCAAGCCCGCATTCAGGACGAGCCGGGAAAATCGCGAAGCACCTGGTGTCACGCTGATTGCGCCAGACAACTCTTCGAAGCGGGTTCGGCCACCGAGCGTCAAGGGTGTAGCCGAAACCCGTCGCACGGCCTCGGGAAGGTCGATACCGCCCAGGCTGCCACGATGTATCGTGAATCCCCCTGTGGCCTGGAGAGCAGGGAGCATTGCTGACCAACTGTCGGAACTGGCGGAGAATTTGAGTTTTCCCGCGGCCTCGCCTTCGAACTGGCGACCAACTCCCCAGGCTTCCCCCAACTTGGCGACATTGATCCGCTCGAAGGAAATCTCTCCCGCCATTGCCGGGTGTCCGCTGCCGCGCAAGACGGCCGTGCCGCGTACCAGTCCATCGAACACTCGTGACTCTACCGAGTTGATCACGAAATCAGGGCCGGAAATCTCCCCCTTCAGCTCCAGCGAGTCGAAGACATACGGTGAATCCTGTGCGGGTCGCCAGCCGAGACCCTCCAGCTGGACCGCGACCCCGCTCGCCGTCGGTCTGAGCTGTGCGCTCAGTTTCCCGTCTGCTGAGCGCAGGGAGATGGCTTCCAGCAGCCGTTCGCCAGAGAGTTCAAAGTCACCGTTCATTTCGCCGATACGCAGCCCCGCGAACGACAGCTCCGCCTTTACGACCGAGACTTGCAGGACGCCAGCAGTCGCGGACTGCCGAGCAGCGGACTGAAGGATGCGCGAGAGAGTCGCAACGGTTCTTGCCGACAGGGTGATGCTGCGCAACTCGGCCTCGCGGAAGACTATTCGTGGCGACAGCAGGGTCCCGATTACCGGCTGCAGGCGCAGCGCTGGAATCAGTATTGCGTCGCTGTCAGCCTGATCCGCGAAACGAACGTTGTCGAGCAGCAAGCCCGGCTTTGGGTAGACACTGACGCTCATTGCGCCCACTTTGGCAGATCGCCCGGTACTTTGCGCCAAGGCTTCTTCCACTTCGGGCAGGTAGCGGGCATAGGGAAAGAACAGCACCACGAGAGCGAGCATCGCGGCGACAAGCAACAGGCCCAGCATCAGGCCCATCGACCAATGCAGATGAAGGCGCTGTCCACCACGCCTTCTGAATTTCCTCTTCGCCAGGTCTTCAGCAGGGACGCGCCTGGTGAGTGCTTGCAGGTGCTCAAGCAAGGACGGCTTCTGAGGCAGCGTGTCGGCTGGCAGTACTGCCGATGATTCAGGGGCAGCCTTTGGCAGAAAGACCGTGCCGTAGTCCGAAGCCGTTGCGGTAGGCGCTGGTGTCAGTGTGGTCGGCGTGAGCGTGCTTGTCGTCAAAGTACTCGGCGTGAGCGAGGGCGTGCCTTGGCGATTTCCCGGGAACGGAATGATCCGCGTGACCTGGCTGCGAGAAGACGGGGATGCGGCTGGTGCCGATTCGGCCTTGTTGCCGAACGTGGAGAATTCGGACACCGGCTCCAGGATAGCCGTGTTTTTGCCATTGGCGGCCTTCCTCCCGTGCCGCCAGACCGAGTCCTTCTCAACTCTTCGCTCGATGAAGCCATCGTTTTCCAGCTCGAGCAGCGCATTCTGGGTAATCTCTGCATTGCCGGTCTTGTTGCATAACTCGGTTACAGTGGCGTTCCCGTCGACAAGGATGAGGACCATCCGGACGTTTCTCTGGACGACCCGCGTTCGCTGCAACATGGCTTCCTCGCCGGCAGCAGTTCTTGCGAAAACCAGATTAGGGTCAATCAGATCAGGGTCCATTTTTTCGCGGGGCCGTGGCGTCAAGGAACGGCGGTCTTCAGTGTTCGGCAAGATCGAATTGTGCCCCTTGTTGAGATCAGGGGAAAGGCGTTGAGGTCAACGGTTCGCTGCGTGGTCCCTATTATGCACCGCAAAATGCATCGCGCGCTGCGTCGGTGGAAAGCCGCCACTGGTGCTGCCAACTCTGCTGGCTGCAGGAAGGACGACGCTGAGTTTAAAATAGGGTTACCAGACCAGATACCGGCGCAGCGCTTGGGGAGACCGTGCATGTGCATCAACAAGGCATCACTATTGCTGTGGATTGCCCTCCTGAGCGGCTGTGCCGCGCTTACCCGCCATACGCTGGACGAGCATTTCGGCCGTCCTGACCCCGCGCGCTTCGATACCCCGCGGGCTCCCGGTCCCGGAATCTCCTACCGCGCCGACGTGCAGCCAATCCTTGAGCGGCGATGCGTAGTTTGCCATGCCTGCTATGATGCGCCTTGCCAACTGAAGCTGGGTGCCTGGGAGGGAATCGCTCGTGGCGCCAGCAGGGAGCTGGTTTACGACGGGCTACGGATCGGCGAGGCAGAGCCCTCCCGTTTATTCACGGATGCGCAGAAGGCGTCTGAATGGCGCGCCAGGGGTTTCTACCCGGTCCTTAACGAGCGCGATCAGGTGCCGGCGGCGAATCTTGCCGGGAGCGTCATGTACCGCGCGCTGCAGCTCAAGCAGACCCATCCCTTGCCCGACGCAGCCGTGCTTCCAGGGACCTTCGATTTTTCGCTCGACCGGGAGCAACAGTGTCCGCGCATCGAAGAGTATGACGAGTTCGAACGTAAGAACCCCTTGTGGGGTATGCCCTTCGGGTTGCCCGGGCTGAGTCCCGCCGAGTTGGGCACACTACGCCGCTGGCTCGAAGACGGCGCACCTTTCGAAGGATTGCCGCCCCTTCCGGGGCAGGTCGACCGGCAGATTGGCGAGTGGGAAGCCTTTTTGAACGGTGACTCCCTGAAGCAACGCTTGGTCAGCCGCTACGTCTTCGAGCACCTGTTTCTCGCGCACCTGTATTTTGATCGCGATCCGCAGCATCATTTCTTCCGTCTGGTCAGATCGCGTACACCGCCGGGTCAGCCGATCGACTTGGTTGCCAGCAGGCGACCCTATGACGACCCTGGTGTCGAGCGCGTCTACTACCGCTTGCAGCGTGCACAGGAAGCGGTGGTCGACAAGACGCACATGCCTTATGCACTTGGGCAGCAACGCATGGCGCGCTGGCGCGATCTGTTCCTGAGGCCGGACTACCAGGTAGACGAGTTGCCATCGTATGCGCCGGAGATCGCCTCGAATCCGTTCATTGCCTTCCGCGCCTTGCCGGTCAATGCACGCTACCAGTTCATGCTCGACGAAGCCGAGTTCACCATCATGGGTTTCATCAAGGGGCCGGTCTGTCGTGGTCAGGTGGCGCTGGATGTGATCGAGGATCAGTTCTGGGTTTTCTTCCAGGCCAATGCCGATCATGAGGAGGCGATCGGCGAGTTTCTTGAACGCGAAGCCAGCCTCCTGCAACTCCCGGCCGAACTGGGAAGTGACGCTGGCATAGTCGGGCCATGGCGCGAGTACGCCAAGCGCGAAGCGAGGTATCTGCAGGACAAATCCGATTTTCTGACCCGCCTGGCTCGCGCCAGGAACCGACCCCAGTTGGCGTCGATCTGGAATGGCGAGGGTCATAACCCGAACGCCGCGCTGACGGTGTTTCGGCACTTCGACAGCGCGTCGGTGGTCAAGGGGCTGGTCGGTGAGCCGCCGAAGACCGCCTGGGTGATCGGTTATGCGCTGCTTGAGCGGATCCATTACCTGCTGGTTGCCGGCTTCGATGTCTACGGGAACGTTGGTCATCAGTTGCTGACGCGCCTGTACATGGACTTCATGCGCATGGAGGGCGAGTTCAATTTCCTCGTCTATCTCCCGCTCAACCAGCGCCCTGCTCTGCGTGATCACTGGTATCGGGGTGCCAGTCAGGAAGTCAAGGATCATGTCTACGGCAAGCTGGCGCGCCTTGATGTCGAGACGGGAATCAGCTTTCGCACCGATGAACCGCAGCAGGAGCTCTACGCCATGCTCAAGAAACGCCTGGCACCGGTCCTGAACCGCCGTTACGAGCTCTCGGGAGTGGCCGATGCCGCTTTGCTGGCCGATCTGGCGTTGCTCGCCGGTCTGCGGGGTGAGGCGCTGTCCTGGCTGCCGGAACTGGTTTACCTGCGAGTCGATAACCCGCCACACCTGCCACGCTACTTCACGCTTCTCCGCAACACCGGTCACAGCAATATCTCCAGCCTGCTGCGGGAAGGGCGAGAACTGTTGCCGGCAGAGAATACCCTGACCGTCGCGCCGGGTTTCATCGGCGCTTATCCGAACGCAATCTACCGGCTGCAGCGCAAGGAAGTCCGGGCGCTGGCCAAAGCCATAGGCGCGTTGTCCTCGGAAGGCGACTACCGTGCCCTGGCAGATCGCTTCATCGTTCGCCGCACCGATCCAAGGTTCTGGCAGTACAGCGACGAGCTACAGGATGCTCACCTGAAACTGGCGCCCATCACGGCCGGGCTGCTCGACTACAACCGGCTCGAAAACCGCTGATCGCCTCTTGCGCCGCGCCCAGGCCTCGGATTCGGCGGCAGGCCAGGCATCGCCGCCACCCGTACCGGCTGCGGAGCCAAGGCGGCTGCGGGGGCGGCGAAAACCGAGTCGCTCACCAACGTTCAGTACGCCGGCGTTGACGAGGGCGGCATTGTCAAGGTGCACGGCGAGCATCTCGTGATCTTGCGGCGAGGGCGCCTGTTAGCCGCCAGGCACGGCAGATGTCAGCGAGACTCCTTGACCATCCGTCCGAAGCTTGCCTGCACGGGTCGGGCGTTGTGCCGGTACATCCGCGCAAAAATGGCCAGTTGCTCGGGCGAGATCTGCTGCGGCTGTTTGAGCACCAGCCAGAGCACGCCTTCGGAGCACGGCGGCGTGGTCAGTGATCCCATGTAGGTGTAGTAAGCATGGTCAGCCGGCAGCAACTGCGCGAGGTCGATGCTCACCTCCGGTGGTGTGACGTATTCGTGCTTCTCCAGTGGCAGATTGTTCCAGACGGTTTGGATCAGCGGATGTTCCATCCCTTTCTCGAGCAGCACGGCGACCACCGCGACCCGCTCATCTTCCGACTTGTGAACCAGGTGTGCCACCATGTCGAAGGACTTGCCGTTTACCCGCTCTTCGGCCGGACGATGAAAATGAAACTGCCTGAGATCGTAGCGCTTGCCGAGCAGGCTGATGCTGCTGCCACCCACTTCGACCTGTATGGTGTGGCCATTGTCGACGATGCGAAACAGTGAAGGCCGATAGCTGAACTGAATCGGTTCGAGATCAACGCGAAATCCGTCTCGAATATCAATTGGCGACTGTCGTTTCCCGGTCGCGCAGGTGGCATATTCCGGCTTGAGTTTTCCCCAGTTGTCAGGGCCGCTCTCACCCTCGTAGGACCACTCGAGCTGCCGCTGGACGTTGCGCACGACTATCGGGTAGTCGTTGCTTATTGGCTGCGGCGCGGTTGTACGGCGGCCTGCTGGTTCGGTCGTCAATGCCCGCGGTGGCGCGATCGGTTCTCTTGCGGCTCTTCTGGCGGGCGCTGCTGGTCTTGCTTCTGGTCCCGCGTCTGTCTTCTCGATGGCCGGGGTTTGCAGGTTCGCCCGCCTCACGTCTTTCTGGATCAGCGCCTCATTGGCCTTGCGCAGCTCGCTGCTCGCCTCATTCACCTTATCGGCAGTCCGGCTCGCAGCCATCGCTGCTTCGCTGCCGGCTTTCGGTCGACAGACCTCGCGCAGCAGTTTGTCATCGAGCATTCCCGAACGGACCGGCATTTGGGTCTGCACCTTGAGCTCTTCTTCGCGGAGCATTTCGCCCTCGTCCTTGAAGTAACTGCGCTTCAGGGTGCTGTAGCTGCGCGACAGGCAGTCGTAGCGGCTGAGGGCCTGGACGATGCGGTAAGACGAAGAGGTTTTTGGGTCGATGATCGGCTTATCGAGGACGATGCGCCCCATGGCCACCGTCTTCCCGCTTTCATCCTTTCTGATGCTGCTGCGGTCGACTTCGACCCGCTTGCCCGGTTCGGCAGAAATCACCTGCCAGCCTGCCGATGCCACGGCCGGGCAGAGGACCACAAGGCAGGTCGCGAATCGCCTGAGGTGTGGATGCATGCGGGGACTCCCGTTATTGTTTGAACTCGTCAGCTGGTTCACGGAGAATTGTCGCTGAACTTTAGCCGCAAACCGGATTTCCCGCGCTGTGGCGAGACGCGGCCAGCGACCGCGTCACTCTGCCACGCGCAAAAAAAAAGCCCTGGCGGGCTACTGTCCCGCCAGGGCTCTTGGGTGAAACCGGTGGCTCAGTGGCTGGCGCCGGAAGCGCCGAAGCCGGTCTGGGCGCGTACGTACTGGTCTTCGAACGCCTCTTTCTCGAGCTTGGAACGGGGTCCGGTGTCGCTCTTGGAGAAGATGTAGGCGAAGATGAAGGCGATCGGCATCGCGAACAGTGCCGGCTGCGTGTAGGGGAACAAGGCCGCCTTGTTACCCAGCACGTCGACCCACACCGACTTCGAGAAGAGCACGAACAGCACCGCCGAGATGACGCCACCGTAGCCGCCCCACAGTGCGCCGCGGGTGGTCAGACCTTTCCAGTACATCGACAGGATGAGCACCGGGAAGTTGGCAGCCGCAGCCACACCGAAGGCCAGACCGACCATGAAGGCGATGTTCATCTTCTCGAACAGGATGCCGAGGACGATCGCCAGCATGCCCAGACCGATGGTTGCGAAGCGCGAAACGCGAATCTCTTCCTTCTCGGTCGCCTGGCCCTTGCGGATCACGCGGGCATAGATGTCGTGCGAGATCGCCGAAGCGCCGGCCAGAGCCAGACCGGAGACAACCGCCAGGATGGTGGCGAAGGCAACTGCGGCCAGGAAGCCCAGCAACATGTTGCCGCCAACGGCCTTGGCCAGGTGCATGGCGACCATGTTGCCACCGCCGATGATCTTACCTCCGACCACGCCACCTTCGAAGAACTCGGGGTTCTGGCCGACGATGACGACCGCACACAGGCCCATCAGGAAGATCACGTTGAAGAAGAAGCCGACGAAGCCGGAGGCATAGAGCACCGACTTGCGTGCTTCCTTGGCGTTGCCGACAGTGAAGAAGCGCATCAGGATGTGCGGCAGCCCCGCCGTACCGAACATCAGGCCGAGGCCGAGTGAGATTGCCGTGATCGGATCGGCCAGCAGGCTGCCCGGTGCCATCAGTTTCGGGCCTAGCTTGTGCACGGCCTCGACCTGCGTCAGCAGCTCGGTCAGCGAAAAGCCGAACTGAACGTAGGCCAGGAGCAGGGTCAGCGTGCCGCCGAAGAGCAGCATGCAGGCTTTGATGATCTGCACCCAGGTTGTCGCGACCATGCCGCCGAGGGTGACATAGACCATCATCAGGATGCCGACGACGAAGATCGCGATGTTGTACTCGAGGCCGAAGAGCAGCTTGATCAACTGGCCGGCACCGACCATCTGGGCGATCAGGTAGAAGACGACCACCACCAGCGACGAGATCGCCGCCATCGTCCGCACCTTGCCTTGGTCGAGCCGATACGATGTGATGTCGGCAAAGGTGAACCGGCCCAGGTTGCGCAGCCGCTCGGCCATCAGGAACAGAATGATCGGCCACCCGGCAAAGAACGCCAGCATGTAGATGTAGGCGTCGTAGCCAGCGGTGTAGGCCATCGCCGTCAACCCGAGCAGCGTTGCCGCCGACATGTAGTCGCCGGCGATCGCCAGCCCGTTCTGGAAGCCAGTGATGCCGCCGCCGGCGGTGTAGAAGTCGGCGGTGGTCTTGGTGCGGCTGGCCGCCCAGTAGGTGATGCCCATGGTCATCGCGACGAAGATCAGGAACATGATGATCGCGTGCCAGTTGGTGGCCTGCTTGGCGCCGGCTGCATCCATCGCCGGCCCGGCAAAAGCCAGGCCGGAGAGGAAGAGCAGGGCGATTGCCGAGGTCAGTCGATGCATCATAGCTTCTCCTTCTGAGCTTCCTTGATCAGCTCGGCAGTCATGTCATCGAATTCCCCGTTGGCCTTGCGAACGTAGACCACCGTCAGCAGCCAGAAGAAGACGAACAAACATAATTCGATGGTGTAGCCGATCGGCCACATCGATCCCTCGGCGATCTTCTGTCCCAACAGGGCCGGGTTGAAGGCAACCAGCATGAAGAATCCGTAGAACAGGATCAGCACAATTGCCGACAGGGTCCAGGCAAAGCGCCCCCGCTCCTGGACCAGTTTCTGGAATTTGGGATTGACCCGCATTCGCTCGTACATAACACTACTCATGATTTTTGCATCCTCCACTTTGGTTTTGTTGACGCGGTTTCACAGCGGATTAACCAATTTAGACAAGACCTTCCAGACAAGACCATCCCCTTGCCGCGGCGAATACTAACCCAGATCAAAGTCTTGTTCAATTCTGCGTTTCTGGAAGCTTTGCCACCAGGTGTAGCTTGCTGTCCGACTTAGTCGCCGCAGCAGCGTCGCCGGTCAAGATCAGGGAGGGCCAGGGTGCCGTAGTCCACGCCATGATGCCATCCTTCCGGAGGTCGCTTCTTGTTTGTGCGGCGCTGCACAATGACTGTCAGCGAAAAGGGACTAGAATCATGGAGTACAAATAAACGATAAGGGCTTGCCGTCGGGTTTTTGGCGGTCAAGGCACCGGAGGAGACGAGATGCCGAAGATGGCTTCTGCGCAGGCGCTGGATACCTTTCCGCGCTTGTTGATCGAACACGCGCAGGTGCGCGGCGACAAGCCAGCCATGCGCGAGAAAGATCTGGGGATCTGGCAATGCTGGACCTGGCGCGAGGTGGCGGAAGATGTGCGGGCACTCGCCTGTGGTCTTGCCGAAATGGGTTTCAAGCGTGGCGACAATCTGGCCATCGTCGGCGAGAACCGTCCGCGCATGTACATGATGATGACTGCCGTGCAGTGCCTTGGCGGTGTGCCCTTGCCGCTGTACCAGGACGCTGTCGCCAGCGAAATGCTCTTCGTCCTGCTCGACGCGGAAGTTCGTTTCATGTTCGTCGAGGACCAGGAGCAGGTCGACAAGGTGCTCGAGATCGAGGAGCAACTGCCGCAACTCGAACACTTGCTCTACGATGATCCCCGCGGCATGCGGCACTACAGGCAGCCCTTCATCCACGACATCCGCGAGTTGATGGCGATGGGGCGGATTCACGATCGCAATCACCCGGACCTACTGACCACGGAGGTGGCCGCTGGCTCGCCCGATGATGTAAGCGTCATGCTTTATACTTCGGGGACGACCGGTAAGCCGAAGGGTGTTCGCCTGACGCACCATGCTTTCATCAGCGCCGCTCGTGGCGGAGCTGATTTCGATCGCCTGACCGCTGATGAAGACATCCTCTCCTATCTGCCGATGGCCTGGGTCGGTGACCACCTGTTCTCGTTTGCGCAGGCGATGGTGACCGGTTTCACGATCAACTGCCCTGAGTCTGCCGAAACGGTGATGACCGATTTGCGTGAGATCGGCCCGACCTACTATTTCGCACCCCCACGCGTCTTCGAGAACCTGTTGACACAGGTGATGATCCGCATGGAGGACGCGAGTCTCGTCAAACAGAAGATGTTTCACTTCTTCATGGCCGTCGCCCGGCGGTGCGGGGCCGAGATCCTAGACGGTCAGCCGGTCTCGGCCGTTGATCGCCTGCTCTATGCGCTGGGCAACGTTTTCGTCTTCGGGCCGCTGAAGAACGTTCTCGGCATGAGCCGCATCCGCGTTGCGTATACTGCCGGGGCGGCGATCGGTCCGGACCTCTTCCGTTTCTATCGGTCGATCGGCATCAACCTGAAGCAGCTCTACGGCCAGACCGAAACCTGCGCCTACGTCTGCCTGCAGCCCGATGGACAGATCAAGTTCGACAGTGTTGGCAAGCCGGCTCCGGGGGTCGAGGTGAAGATCGCCGACAACGGCGAGATCCTCGTTCGGGGTCCGATGTTGCTCAAGGAGTATTTCAAGCGACCCGATGCGACGGCCGAAGCGATCAACGCCGATGGGTATTTTATGACTGGCGACGCCGGGATCTTCGACGACGACGGTCATTTGAAGATCATCGATCGCGCCAAGGATGTCGGCAAGCTGGCCAATGGGGCGATGTATGCGCCGAACTACATCGAGAACAAGCTGAAATTCTTCCCGCATATCAAGGAAGCGGTGGTCTTTGGCGACCAGCGCAAGATGGTCTGCGCGTTCATCAACATCGACATAGGCGCCGTCGGCAACTGGGCCGAGCGGCGTGGTATCGCCTATTCAGGCTATACCGACCTGGCGGCGAAACCGGAGGTCTATGGGCTGATTCAGGAGTGCATTGAACAGGTCAATGGCGAACTGCTTGGCGAGGGCGCGCTCGCCGATTCGCAGATTCACCGCTTTCTGATCCTGCACAAGGAACTCGATCCGGACGACGACGAACTGACGCGCACGCGCAAGGTGCGCCGCGGCTTCGTCGCCGACAAGTATGCCGTGCTGATTGATGCACTGTACAGCGGTCGCAACAGCCAGTTCATCGAAACGGTGGTCAAGTTCGAGGATGGACGGCAGGGCAAGGTCGCTGCCAATCTCGTCATCCGCGACCTGAAGACCTTCGAGATTGCCGGGAGGGCCGCCTGATGAGTCGACAGATCGGCGAGGTCATTCTCAACCTGAAGAACGTTTCTCTTGCCTTCGGTGGCGTCAAGGCGCTTATCGACATTTCCTTCGATGTTCGCGAGCACGAGATCCGCGCGATCATCGGCCCGAATGGTGCGGGCAAGAGTTCGATGCTCAACGTGATCAACGGCGTCTATCGGCCGCAGCAGGGAGAGATCACCCTGCGCGGCCAGCACTTCAGCAAGATGAACCCCTACAAGGCGGCCAGGGCCGGGATCTCGCGCACCTTTCAGAACATTGCGCTGTTCAAGGGCATGAACGTGATCGACAACCTGATGACCGGGCGCAACCTGAAGATCCGCAGCAACCTGATCCAGCAGGCGTTCTGGTGGGGGCCGGCCCGGCGCGAGGAACTCGAACATCGGGCCAAAGTCGAGGAGGTCATCGACTTTCTGGAAATCCAGCACATTCGCAAGACGCCGGTCGGGCGCCTGCCCTATGGCCTGCAGAAGCGCGTCGACCTCGGTCGGGCGCTGGCCATGGAACCGAGCATCCTGTTGCTTGACGAGCCGATGGCCGGAATGAACGTCGAAGAGAAGCAGGACATGTGTCGTTTCATTCTCGACGTCAACGACCAGTTCGGTACGACGATCGTCCTTATCGAGCACGACATGGCGGTGGTGATGGATATCTCCGACCGGGTGGTGGTGCTCGATTACGGCAAGAAGATTGGTGACGGTGAACCCGACGAGGTTCGCGCCAATCCGGAAGTCATCAGTGCGTACCTTGGCGCCAGCCACTGAGGAGAGAAAAAGGATGGGTTTCTTTCTCGAAACGTTGATCGGTGGCCTGATGGCCGGCATGCTCTATTCCTTGGTCGCGCTGGGTTTTGTCCTGATCTTCAAGGCCTCCGGCGTGTTCAACTTTGCGCAGGGAGCGATGGTGCTTTTCGCGGCGCTGGCGATGGCACGGTGTTCGGCATGGATACCCCAGTGGCTGGGAATTGACAGTCGTTTCCTGGCGAACACGGTGGCCTTCCTGCTGGCCGGGGCACTGATGTTTGTCGTTGCCTGGCTGATCGAGCGACTGGTCCTGCGTCACCTCGTGAATCAGGAGGGCGCGACCTTGCTGATGGCCACCCTGGGCATTGCATACGTTCTTGAAGGCGTCGGCTCCAGCCTCTTCGGTAGCGACATCTACAAGATTGACGTTGGCATGCCAAAGGATCCAGTGTTTATCCTCGAGGGGACGTTCGAAGGTGGGCTGCTGATCAACAAGGAGGACTTCGTGGCGGCGCTGATCGCCGCCTTGCTGGTCGGATTGTTGACGCTGTTCTTCCAGAAGACGGTCACCGGTCGCGCGTTGCGTGCGGTGGCCGACGACCACCAGGCGGCGCAGTCGATCGGTATCCCGCTCAATCACATCTGGGTCATCGTCTGGTGCGTCGCCGGTATCGTCGCCCTGGTGGCCGGTGTGATCTGGGGTTCCAAGCTGGGAGTCCAGTTCTCGCTGACGACAGTGGCGCTGCGCGGTCTGCCGGTGGTCATTCTCGGCGGCCTGACCTCGATTCCCGGTGCGATCGTAGGCGGACTGATCATCGGCGTTGGCGAGAAACTCTCGGAGGTCTATCTTGGCCCGATGATTGGTGGTGGCATCGAAATCTGGTTTGCCTACCAATTGGCCCTGGTCTTTCTGCTCTTCAGGCCGCAGGGGCTGTTCGGCGAAAAGATCATCGACCGCGTTTAACCGGGGAGCAGGCAAGTGCTTTATAGAGAAAACGCTCAGTTCAAGACCTCTTACGCAGCCGATCAGCAGATTTTCCCGATTGCCCAGGACCGCTGGGCCATCCTCGGCATCCTGGTCTTTGCTTTCGTCGGCATCCCGCTGCTGGGCGACGAATATCTGATGCGCGCCATCCTGATTCCCTTCCTGATCCTGTCGCTGGCGGCGCTCGGTGTCAATATCCTGGTCGGTTTCTGCGGGCAGATTACGCTCGGTGCGGGAGCCTTCATGGCGGTCGGCGCCTATGCCGCCTACAACTTTCACATCCGAATCGAGGGACTGCCGCTGCTCTTTTCCATCCTGCTCGGAGGCCTCACCTCGGCGCTGGTCGGCATTTTTTTCGGGATACCCAGCTTGCGCGTGCGCGGGCTTTATCTGGCCGTCGCCACCCTGGCCGCCCAGTTCTTCACCGACTGGGTTTTTCTGCGTATTGCCTGGTTTACGAATAATGCTCCATCCGGTTCGGTTTCGGTTTCCAACCTGCAGATCCTCGCCTGGCAGATCGACGCGCCGGTCGACAAATACGTCTTCTGTCTGGCGTTCCTGGTGGTTTTCGCTCTCCTGGCGAAGAACATGACGCGCAGTGCCATCGGTCGGCAGTGGATGGCCATACGCGATATGGACGTGGCCGCCGAGGTGATCGGCATCCGGCCGCTGTTTGCCAAGCTCTCCGCTTTTGCCGTCAGCTCCTTTTTCGTCGGAACCGCCGGCGCTCTATGGGGCTTCATCCATCTCTCCTCGTGGGAGCCGGCCGCTTTCTCGGTCGATCGTTCGTTTCAGTTGCTGTTCATGGTCATTATCGGCGGCCTCGGTTCGATCATGGGCAGCTTCTTCGGCGCAGCTTTCATCGTCACTCTGCCGATCGCGCTGAACCAGTTCCTGCCAGCGATTGGCGGACTATTCGGGGTCACGATTTCGACGGCTGGCGTGTCGCATGCCGAGTTGATTATCTTCGGCTCATTGATCATTTTCTTCCTGATAAAGGAGCCGCACGGTATCGCCCGCCTGTGGTCCACGGGCAAGGAAAAACTCCGGCTCTGGCCATTTCCACATTGACAGCGCCGAGGGACTCGTCTCACTGTTGTTGGGGTTGTTGTCGCAAAGGCATCATTACTATTTCAAAAGAGGAGACACTGATGAAACTACGCACGCTCGCACAGGCTGCTTCGGCCGCCGCCGTCATTTGTTCATCGTTGGCGGTTGCGCCGACTGCCCTGGCTCAGGCCAAGGAGCAGTTCTTTCCGGTATTGGTCACCCGTACTGGCCCCATTGCGCCCAATGCCACTCCGTGGGCAAATGGCTATATCGACTACCTGAAATTGATAAATGCCAAGGGGGGAATCAACGGCGTCAAGATCATTTTCGAGGAGTGTGAGACCGGTTACGCCACCGACCGCGGCGTCGAATGCTATGAGCGTTTGAAAGGCAAGCATGGCGGCGCAACGCTGTTCCAACCGTTGTCGACCGGCATCACTTTCGCGCTGACCGAAAAAGCACCAATCGACAAGATCCCGCTGATTACGGCTGGCTACGGTCGTAGCGAATCGCAAAACGGGGCCGTCTTTGGCTGGAACTTCCCCTTGCTTGGAACCTACTGGGTTGGCTCCGAGGTTGCCATCCAGCATATCGCCAAGAAGCTGGGCGGTGTCGCCAACCTGAAGGGCAAGAAAATCGCTCTCGTCTACCATGACAGCCCTTACGGCAAGGAGGCCATCCCAATTCTTGAGGAGCTTGGCAAGAAATATGGTTACGAGGTGCAACTGCTGCCTGTGGCTGCACCGGGTGTCGAGCAGAAAGCCACCTGGCTACAGATCCGGCAGAGCAAGCCGGACTTCGTTTTGCTCTCCGGTTGGGGTGTGATGAACTTGACTGCCTTGCGCGAGGCCCAGGCTACGGGTTATCCGCGAGACAAGATGCTGGGCAACTGGTGGTCAGGCGCAGAACCGGATGTCAAGGACATTGGAGCAGGCGCCAAGGGTTATAGCGCCATGACCCTGCAGCATGGTGCCGAGCCGAACTCGAAGGTCGTCAAGGACGTGCTTGAACTCGTGCATGCCAAGGGACAGGGTACCGGCCCGAAGGATGAAGTCGGGCAGGTACTCTACATGCGCGGCCTGATTTCAGCGATGCTTGGCGTCGAAGGGGTGCGCAAGGCACAGGAGCGCTATGGCAAGGGCAAGGTGATGACCGGCGAACAGGTTCGCTGGGGCCTGGAGAACCTCAATCTGGACCAGAAGACTCTCGATGCCATGGGCTTCGCCGGGGTCATGCGTCCGGTTCAAACATCCTGCCTTGACCATATGGGCTCGTCGTGGGTTCGCGTTCACACCTGGAACGGTAGCAAGTGGGAGTTCTCTTCCGACTGGTATCAGGCCGACGAGAAGGTTCTGCGGCCGATGGTGATGCTGGCCTCCAGCAAGTATGCCGAGGAGAAGAAGCTGAAGCCGCGCACGCCCGAGGAGTGCAAGAAGTAGGGTCCGGCGGACTCGCAACGGCGAGTCGATTGGGTGCCCTCCCGTTTATGGGAGGGCGCCGCACTAACGAAGAGGCGCCATGAGCAACGCCACCAGTATCCTTCTCAGAGTCAATAGCATCGAGGTGATCTACAACCACGTGATCCTCGTTCTCAAGGGTGTTTCATTCAGCGTCCCCGAGGGTGGTATCGTTGCCCTGCTGGGAGGCAATGGCGCCGGCAAGACGACTACCCTGCGCGCGGTGAGTAATCTGCTGCACGGCGAGCGGGGAGAAGTCACCAAGGGGACGATTGACCTGCGCGACGAGCGAATCGAAGCGCTGACCCCGGCAGAACTGGTGAAACGCGGCGTGATTCAGGTGATGGAAGGGCGGCACTGCTTTGGTCACCTGAGCATTGAGGAAAACCTGCTCACCGGCGCCTATACACGCAAAGATGGCAAGGCGGCGATCGCCGACACTCTCGACAAGGTCTACGCGTATTTTCCGCGCCTGAAAACACGCCGCAGCAGCCAGGCAGCCTATACCTCGGGCGGTGAGCAGCAGATGTGCGCCATCGGGCGCGCGCTGATGGCCCATCCGAGCATGGTGCTGCTCGATGAGCCGTCGATGGGCCTCGCGCCGCAGGTCGTCGATGAGGTGTTTGGCATCGTCAAGGATCTGAACCAGAAGGAAGCCGTAACCTTCCTGCTCGCCGAGCAGAACACCAACATGGCGTTGCGCTACGCGGATTTTGGTTACATCCTGGAAAATGGCCGTGTGGTCATGGAGGGCGCTGCCGGGGATCTGGCGGCGAACGAAGACGTGAAGGAGTTCTATCTGGGACTCTCCTCGGCTGGTCGCAAGAGCTTCCGCGATGTCAAGCACTACCGCCGCCGCAAGCGCTGGCTCTCATGATCTGGCAAGGATCCGCCAGGCCTGTGCGACGGCCGACCTTGGCATGATCGGCTACGAAACACAGGGTGAGGAGGATCTGGTGGTCGAGGAGGAGATCCTGTCGAAATCGTTCGTCCAGGTACTGGTGATCCGGTTACCGACCGCGAGGTCGTGGTGACTGCCGCAAGTGCGAGTGCGGCTGGCTGGCAGCCTGGTGGGGCGGGCGGATGAGTGGCGGACCGCTAAGGGGTGTTCGCATTCTCGACTTGACACGACTACTGCCGGGTCCGGTCGCGACGCTGCAGCTGGCCGATATGGGCGCCGACGTGATCAAGATCGAAGATCACGCTGCTGGTGACTACGCGCGCATCCTGGGTGACGGTCCGCACGGCGTCAGCGTCTTCTATCGCAGCGTCAATCGCAACAAGCGTGGCCTCCGCCTCGATCTGAAGCGCCGGCAGGGGGTGGAAGTGTTCCTGCGCCTGGCACGCACGGCCGACGTCGTGGTCGAGAGCTTCCGGCCGGGGGTCAGCGACAAACTGGGTATCGGCTATGAAGTGCTGCGTGCGCTCAATCCAAAAATCGTCTATTGCGCGATCACCGGCTATGGCCAGAGCGGGCCGCTGGCGATGGCCGCCGGCCATGACCTCAACTACATCGGCCTGGCCGGCGTTCTCGATCAGATCGGGGTGGACGGCGGCCAGCCGGCCATTCCGAATCTACAGATGGGCGACTTGCTGGGCGGTGCGATGACTGCGGTGATGGGCATTCTTGCCGCCCTGTTCGACGCGCAGCGCAGTGGGCAGGGGCGTATGATCGATGTGGCGATGAGCGAGGCAGTTCTGGCTCACAATTTCTTCCCGTTTTTCGCGTTGCAGACTGAAGGAGTGGTACCTCAGCGTGGCGCCGATCTGTTGAGCGGTGGCGACGCCGGCTATGGCGTCTATGCGACGGCCGATGGACGCTACATGGCGGTCGCGCCGCTCGAGAAGAAATTCTGGGATGTTTTCTGCGATGCCTTGGGACGCCCTGAGTGGAAGGCGCGGCATGCCGCCCGCGGCGCTGCGGCGGCGGCAATGCGCGGTGAACTGGAGCAAGTCTTCGTGAGTCGCCCTCAGGCAGACTGGCGGGCCTTGTTCGACGGTGTCGACTGCTGCGTGACACCGGTTCTCACCGTGGCAGAGGCTCTGGAACATCCGCAGTTTGTTGCCCGGGGCATGACCGTAGAGGCCGACGGGGTGACCCAATACGCGCCGCCAATGAAGCTTTCCGGCTGGGTCTTTGCCGTCGAACGTAGCGCACCTTCGACTGGCGAGCATGGCGAGGAAATCTTGCGCGAAGCCGGTTTCAGCAGAGGCGAGATCCAGTTTCTGCAGCAGGCGTCCATCATCTGACGAACGGGTTACCCGTCAGGCAAGGAAGAATCCACGCCAATGCCTCACGTTGGGCTTGCGAGCTCTGCTCCGGTTGCTCGTGAGGACGTGTCGCTGGCGGACACGTCCGGAGCGCCCTTTTCTGACGTTTACGGTTTTGCCGCGTCGTCGCGCGCTTCGCTGGCCTGTGCCGCGGCAGCCGCGGCTTTTTGCATCTGTTCCTGCATCTGTTGCAGCAGGGTCAATGGCCAGAGCGCTGCCTGCTTGAGCGCTTCATTGCCGGTGCCGGCAATGAGAGCAGTACCCTGATTGTCGCCGCCAGCGGCAGCCGCTGCGCCAGTGCTGTAGCTGGTTGCCATCTGACCCATCGCGCGGACTGCGTTGAGCGTCACGCATTGCATCTCGAGGCCCTGAATCGTCATCTGCAACATCGACAGATTCATTTTCAGCCAGCTCTCGACTGCCTTGAGGTCTTTCACCTTTTTCTCGATCTCGTCTACATCGAGGGTGGGGGTGACCATGTTAGGCAGCGAAAAGCCCATGCCACCCCACATCTTCTTGGCAAAGCTCAGGGGATCGGGTACGGCATCGTGGTTGGACATCTTGGTACTCCGGTAGTGGTCAGTCGGGGCATCTTAGCAAAATTCGGCTCTTTGGGGCAAAGCGGCTGCGTGGGTCAGCAAGGCGTAAGAGATCCGTCACGTCTTACCGTTTTACAGCCGGTAACAGAACAGGCGGGTTCGCCGGGTGTCGTCAACGTCGGTCACACTGCTGGCTTCGGCACCGGGTACGGCAAAACTGTTGCTGATGAACAGGCTGCCCGGTCGCATCTCCTGGCGAACCTTTTGCCAGAGAGCCGCCATTGGAACTGGCGACAGGAAGGCATAGACGACGTTGTAGTCGGTAAGGTCGGTTCGCCAGATATCGCCCCAGTGCCAGTCGCAATTGGCCAGCGCAGCGGTGCGCAGGCGGCCAATCAGCCAGGTGGCCGGGGCATTCTCGACGGCGGTGAAGCGTCCGTCAGGCCGCGCTCCGGCCAGAGGGTACACGACGCTGCCGATACCTGCGCCAAGGTCAAGGAAGCGCAGGTCGTGCACTTCGGCAGTGAGCGAAGCGAGGGCTGCGGCAGTCGGTCGGTTCGACAGATAGAGGGGTATCTGGCCAGTCAGTGCGCCGCGATAGACGAGCAACAGCCCGATGGACAGCAGGAGGAACCAGCCAGGATCGATCGCCAGTCGCGAAACACTCCAGGCCAGCGGCGCAAAGAGGGCGTGCATGATTTTCCACCACCATGGCTGAGCGGTCACGCCGGCGAACAATGCAGCTACTGCGCCAATGGCGAAAGCGGTCTGCGGCCAGGGCAGCTCTTCGCTGCGGATGCCATAGTAGGGCCAGGCCAGCGAGAGAACGGCAAGCGTTGCGGCAAGCTGCAGGGCGAGCTGGCGCAGAGGCGATCCGAAAGTCGGCGGTGAAGTCTCTGCCGGCTCTGTTTGGGGCGAGGACAAGGGCAATGGGTTTCTCCGGGATAGCGAGTGGCGAATTCTATCCCCTCCGGTCAGGGAGCGCTCGTGGGGGTGTCTGCCGGGGTCAGCAGTTGCGCTCGCAGGGTCGACTGTCTGGCGCGTGCCTGCAGCACCGACGCTGCCCTGACTTGACCGAAGCCACGAATCTGTTCGGGCACACTGGCCAGTTCGACAGCGCTGGCCAGTGTTTCGGGCTTCAGCCGCAAGAGCATGAGCTCAACGTCGGCTTCGTAGTCGGCGAGCAGTTGCCTTTCCGTCTGCCTTTCCTCGGTCTTGCCGAAGGGATCGAAGATCGTGCCGCGCAGGGCTTTCAGCCGGCTCAGGCAACGGAAGATGTGCATCATCCAGGGGCCATAACTGCGTTTCCTGGCTCGGCCGGTTGCCGGATCAGGCCTCGCAAGCAGCGGCGGTGCGAGATGAAAACACAGTCTGAAGTCGCCCTCGAACTCTTCAGACAACTGCTGGATGAACGATGGGTCGGCATAGAGCCTCGCCACCTCGTACTCGTCCTTGACCGCCAGCAACTTGAAATAGCCGCGGGCAACTGCTTCGGTCAGGGCCGTCGATGGCAACCTGGATTCGGCGGCGCGTACACGCTCGACGAGGGCACGGTAGCGTTGGGCGTAGCGTGCGTCCTGATAGGCGGTCAGAAACTCGACGCGGTGGTCGATCGTCTCGCCGAGGTTCTGTGAGATTCTTCGCTTCGCCGCCGTGCTGGCTGGCAGGGTGAGCTGCTGCATGGATTTCGGGTCATGTGCCGCGCGCCGACCCCAGAGGAAGGCTTGGCGGTTCTGGTCTACCGCCGCACCATTGAGCTCGATGGCCTTTTCCATGGCCGTCAGCGACAGCGGCACTAACCCCGTTTGCCAGGCAACGCCGAGCAGCAAGACATTGCCGTAGAGAGCGTCGCCCATCAGGCGGCGGGACATTTCCGCCGTATCGAGAAAAAGTGCCTGCCCTGCGCCCAGCGCTTCATTGATCTGGCTCTGCATGACTTCCTTGGGGAAATGCCAGTCGGGGTTGCGGGTGAATTCGGCGGTTGGCGTTTCGGCGACATTGACCACTGCCCGCGTCCTGCCGGCCAGAACCTTCGATAACGCTTCGCTGCCGGTGGTGACTACCAGGTCGCCGCCGATGACCGCATGCGCTTCGCCGGTGGCGATCCGTGCGGCATGAATATCCTCGGGCCGATTGGCGATCCGCAGGTGGGAAAAAACAGCGCCGTATTTTTGTGCCAGTCCCGTCATGTCGAGCACCGAGACACCTTTGCCGTCGAGGTGCGCGGCCATGCCGAGCAAGGCGCCGAGGGTCACGACGCCGGTTCCGCCAACACCGGTGATCAGGATGTTGAAGGGAACTCTGGTATCGGCCAGCGTCGGTTCAGGCAAGGGGGCGAGAGCGCTGGCATCGGCGGCAATGGCTTGGCCACGGCGCCGACGGCCGCCTTCGACGCTGACGAAGCTTGGGCAAAAGCCGTTGAGGCAGGAAAAGTCCTTGTTGCACGATGACTGGTCGATGGCTCGTTTGCGGCCATACTCGGTTTCGACGGGAATCACCGAAAGGCAGTTGGACTGCACACCGCAGTCTCCGCATCCTTCACAGACGGCTTCGTTGATGAACACTCGCCGAGCGGGATCGGCCAGCTTGCCACGCTTGCGGCGGCGGCGTTTTTCGGTGGCGCAGGTCTGGTCATAGATCAGGACCGACACCCCAGGATGTTGCCGTAGCTGGCGCTGCACCTCATCCAGCTGCTCGCGGTGGTGGACCGGTGTATGCGGCGCTAGATCGCGCACCTGATGATATTTGGCTGGCTCGTCGGTAACGATGACGATCTTGCTGATTCCTTCTGCTGCCAGCTGACGGGTCAGCTGGGCGACGCTCAACTGGCCGTCGACCGCTTGTCCTCCGGTCATCGCCACGGCATCGTTGTAGAGAATCTTGTAGGTGATCGCGACGCCGGCGGCGACCGACTGGCGAATCGCCAACAGTCCGGAGTGGAAGTAGGTGCCATCCCCGAGGTTGGCGAACACGTGCTTTTCGTTGGTGAACGGCGCCTGCCCGACCCAGGTCACGCCTTCGCCGCCCATGTGGGTGAAGGTCGCAGTGTTACGATCCATCCAGGTCACCATGTAGTGGCAGCCGATACCGGCGACGGCGCGTGAGCCTTCAGGCAAACGGGTCGAGGTATTGTGGGGGCAGCCCGAACAGAAATAGGGCGTACGCTGGATGGCGGCAATGCCGGTTGCCGGAAGGAGGGGCGTGGCGAGACTCTTCTGTTTGGCTTCGAGTAGCGCCAGCCGCGACTCGATGGCCTGCGACGTGAAGAAGCGACCGATGCGTGCTGCCAATGCCCGCGCAACCTGTGCCACTGACAGCTCGCCGGCGGCTGGCAGCAGCCAGTCACCGTGCGTCAGGTGCCCGCTGCCGGTCAGTAGGAGGGACCACTCGCCCTTCTCGTCGAACTTTCCGACGACCCGTGGCCGCACGTCTTCGCGCCAATTGTAGAGTTCCTCCTTGAGCTGATATTCGAGTAGTTGCCGTTTTTCCTCGACCACCAGGATCTCCTCGAGACCCTCGGCGAAGCGGCGCACTCCATCGGCTTCAAGCGGCCAGACCATGCCGACCTTGTACAGGCGAATGCCGATTTGCGCTGCCAGTTTGTCGTCGATGCCGAGCTCGTCGAGCGCCTGGCGGACATCGAGGTAGGCCTTGCCAGCGGTGATTATTCCCAGGCGGGCCGGGGAGGCTGCATCTGTACTGTCGATTACCACCCGGTTGAGCTGGTTGGCCCGGCAATAGGCCAGCGCGGCGTAAAGCTTGTGGTTGATCAGGCGCGCTTCCTGTTGCAGTGGCGGGTCGGGCCAGCGGATGTTGAGACCGTGCGGGTCGTTGGCCGGCAACTCGAAATCGACCGGCCGTGTGATCCGGGTGGCGAGTGGATCGATCGAGACCGAAGCCGATGTCTCAACCGTATCGGCCAGTGCCTTCATCACCACCCAGCAGCCCGAGTAGCGGCTCATCGCCCACCCGTGCAGGCCATAGTCGAGATACTCCTGGACGTTGGCGGGATAGAGGACCGGCATCATCACCGCTTTGAAGATGTGTTCGGTCTGGTGTGGCAGGGTTGACGACTTGGCGGCGTGGTCATCGCCGGCAATCACCAGAACGCCTCCGAGCCTGGCCGAACCAGCAGCATTGGCGTGCCTAAAGACGTCTCCGCAACGGTCCACTCCGGGCCCCTTGCCATACCACATGGCGAAGACGCCATCAAATTTGGCGCCGGGGAAGAGATTGAGCTGCTGGGTGCCCCAGACGGCCGTCGCCGCGAGGTCCTCGTTGACCGCCGCCTGGAAAACGATGCTCTTGGCATCGAGGTGTGCATTCGCCTTCCACAGTGCCTGATCGAGTCCTCCCAGAGGGCTACCACGGTAGCCGGAGACGAAACCTGCGGTATTCAGCCCGGCAGCTGCGTCGCGCATGCGCTGCAGCATCGGCAAGCGGACGAGGGCCTGGGTGCCGCTGAGAAAGACGCGTCCGGACGTCGCCGTATAGCGGCTGTCGAGCGTGATCGAGAGATCACCCATTTTTTCTCCTCCCGTGTGGTGACTGCTTGTCATCCGGTCGAGCCAACCGATTTTTCTTTCGACCGCTGGCTTGGGTGCAGGTTGCACCGTGCGTGCCGCGTCGCACTGTTGGGGCGGCGGCAGGATCTTTCCCGGGTTGAGAAGGTTGTCCGGATCCAGCGCTGACTTGGTGGCTCGCATCACGGACAGCGCACCTGCTCCACTCGCGGCTGCGGCGTTTGCGCCGAACCGCGTTTGCCGGCGTCCGCCGGCGACGACGGCCGACGACACCCAGGCTACACCAGCGCCCCCCCCCCCCGCAGCCAAGGCCAGAGAACGCCGAAGGCTGAACCTTCTTTCCACTGTAGAAGGCGGCGCGGCTCGAGAAATTATTTGACAGCCCCTCCGTTGGGCGTCAGAATTATGGGTTCTTGGCTGGAGGGATACCCAAGTGGCCAACGGGATCAGACTGTAAATCTGACGGCTCTGCCTTCGAAGGTTCGAATCCTTCTCCCTCCACCACAAGCGCCGCTGTTGGTGATGTTGTTCAATCGTTCTTCGGGTAATGGTTTTGCGGGTGTAGCTCAATGGTAGAGCTGAAGCCTTCCAAGCTTATGACGAGGGTTCGATTCCCTTCACCCGCTCCAGGTTGCGACCGCAGAATTGCTTAAGGCTCCTCGAGCGATGCCCATGTAGCTCAGCGGTAGAGCACTCCCTTGGTAAGGGAGAGGTCGACAGTTCAATTCTGTCCATGGGCACCACCGATTGGTGCTGTAGATTCATTATTAACTTCTAACGTCTTGAGGTACCGGTAAATGGCCAAGGGAAAATTTGAACGCACGAAGCCGCACGTCAATGTGGGCACGATTGGGCACGTTGATCATGGCAAGACGACGCTGACGGCGGCGATCACGACCATCCTGGCGAAGAAGTATGGCGGTGTGGCGAAGGCCTACGACCAGATTGATGCGGCGCCGGAGGAGAAGGCGCGGGGTATCACGATCAATACCGCGCACGTCGAGTACGAGACGGCCAAGCGTCACTACGCGCACGTGGATTGCCCGGGTCACGCGGACTACATCAAGAACATGATTACCGGTGCGGCGCAGATGGACGGCGCGATCCTGGTGGTTTCGGCGGCGGACGGGCCGATGCCGCAGACGCGCGAGCACATTCTGCTGGCGCGCCAGGTTGGCGTGCCGTACATCATCGTGTATCTGAACAAGTGCGACATGGTTGACGATGCCGAGTTGCTGGAGCTGGTCGACATGGAAGTGCGCGAGCTGCTGTCGAAGTACGACTTTCCGGGTGACGACGTTCCGATCATCCAGGGTTCGGCGCTGAAGGCGCTGGAAGGCGATCAGGGTCCGCTGGGCGAAGGCTCGGTGATGGCCTTGGCGGACGCGCTGGATGCTTACATTCCGACGCCGCAGCGAGCGGTAGACAAGCCTTTCCTGCTGCCGATCGAAGACGTGTTCTCGATCTCTGGGCGTGGCACGGTGGTCACGGGTCGTGTTGAGCGCGGGGTGGTGAAAGTCGGTGAAGAAGTCGAGATCGTTGGCATCAAGCCGACGGTGAAGACGATCTGCACGGGCGTTGAAATGTTCCGCAAGCTGCTGGACCAGGGCCAGGCGGGCGACAACGTGGGCGTGCTGCTGCGCGGCACCAAGCGTGACGACGTCGAGCGTGGTCAGGTGCTGGCGAAGCCGGGTTCGATCAAGCCGCACACGCATTTCACGGGTGAAGTTTACTGTCTGTCGAAGGAAGAGGGCGGTCGTCACACGCCGTTCTTCAACAACTATCGTCCGCAGTTCTATTTCCGCACCACCGACGTGACCGGCGCGATTGCGATGCCGGAAGGCGTCGAGATGGTGATGCCCGGCGACAACGTCCAGATGACGGTCAAACTGATTTCCCCGATTGCCATGGAAGAAGGCCTGCGCTTCGCGATTCGTGAAGGTGGGCGAACCGTCGGCGCCGGCGTCGTGGCGAAAATTATCGAGTAAGTCCATAGGTACAGCGGTGGCTTCGTTCGCGGAGCCGCCGCAGTTCTGCCGCAGGGGCATAGCTCAACTGGCAGAGCGTCGGTCTCCAAAACCGAAGGTTGGGGGTTCGATTCCCTCTGCCCCTGCCAAACATGTAACCAAAGCGGACGAGATGGCCGATAAATTCAAGTTTGCGTTAGCGGTATTGCTGCTTGTGGCCGGCGTCGCTGGCTTCTACCTCCTCGCCGAGCAGGCGATGATTCTGCGGGTGCTGGCCGTCATGGCCGGGATCGGCTTGGCTGTCGCGGTGGCATGGCAGACCGAGCCGGGGCGTCGTTTCTTCGACTTTGCAAGAGAGTCTTCAGCCGAAGCGCGAAAGGTCGTCTGGCCTTCTCGCAAGGAAACCATGCAGACAACGGGCCTGGTCTTTGCGTTCGTCGTGGTGATGGCCCTGTTTCTCTGGCTGACCGACAAGAGCCTCGAGTGGCTGTTATACGACCTGGTTCTTGGGTGGAGATGACTATGAGCATGCGCTGGTACGTGGTACACGCCTATTCCGGGTTCGAGAAGAGTGTGCAGCGCGCATTGATCGAGCGCATTCAGCGTCAGGGAATGCAGGATGCGTTTGGCCGAATCCTGGTTCCGGTGGAAGAGGTTGTCGAGCTCAAGATGGGCCAGAAAAGCATTTCCGAACGAAAGTTCTTCCCTGGCTATGTGCTGGTGGAGATGGAGATGAACGACGACTCCTGGCACTTGGTGAAAAGCACGCCGAAAGTGACCGGCTTTGTCGGCGGGACTGCCAACAAGCCGACGCCGATTTCAGAAAAGGAAGTCGCGAAGATCATGCAGCAAATGCAGGAAGGCGTCGACAAGCCGCGTCCGAAGGTGCTCTTCGAACCCGGTGAAGTGGTTCGCGTCAAGGACGGGCCTTTCACTGACTTTCATGGCGCGGTTGAGCAGGTGAATTATGAAAAAAACCGCCTGCGCGTGTCAGTGACGATCTTTGGCCGCCCGACGCCGGTCGAGTTGGAGTTTGGACAGGTCGAGAAGGCTTGATCTTGCAAGTAAGTTGCGGTGCGTGGACTTCCCTCGACGCGCTGCAGTAGTGCGGCTTCCGGGCCGCGTTTGTCGTTTGGGGAGCGCTGTACCGAGCGCGTTCGAACCCGTATAGAGGAGCCGCATCGTGGCAAAGAAAATCATCGGTTACATCAAGCTGCAAGTACCGGCGGGCAAGGCAAATCCTTCGCCGCCGATCGGGCCGGCGCTGGGTCAGCGTGGCCTCAACATCATGGAGTTCTGCAAGACGTTCAACGCCCAGACGCAGAGCCTGGAGCCGGGCTTGCCGATCCCCGTGGTGATCACCGCCTTCGCCGACAAGAGCTTTACCTTCATCATGAAGACGCCGCCGGCGACGGTTCTGATCAAGAAGGCGATTGGCATTCAGAAGGGCAGCGCCAAGCCCCACACCGCCAAGGTGGGTACGCTGACCCGCGCCCAGTGCGAGGCCATTGCCAGCCAGAAAATGCCTGACCTGACGGCTGCCGACATGGATGCAGCGGTTCGGACGATTGCCGGCAGTGCCCGCACGATGGGCGTCACGGTGGAGGGCCTCTGAAATGGCAACTTTGAGCAAGCGCCAAAAGGCGGTCAAAGGCAAGATCGATGGCAACAAGGCTTACCCTGTGGGCGAGGCGCTGAAGCTGGCCAAGGAATTCGCGACAGCCAAGTTTGACGAATCTATTGACGTCGCTGTCTGCCTCGGTGTCGATCCGCGCAAGTCGGACCAGATTGTGCGCGGCTCCGTCGTCTTGCCTGCCGGTACTGGCAAGACGATCCGTGTTGCGGTCTTTGCCCAGGGGGAAAAGGCGGCGGCTGCGAAGGCGGCTGGTGCCGATATCGTGGGTTTCGAAGACCTTGCCGCGGAGATCAAGGCCGGGGTGATCAACTTTGATCGAGTGATCGCTACACCGGACGCGATGCGCGTTGTCGGACAACTGGGCCAGATCCTCGGCCCGCGTGGCCTGATGCCGAACCCGAAGGTGGGTACGGTCACCATGGACGTGGCCACTGCGGTCCAGAATGCCAAGGCGGGGCAGGTGCAGTATCGGACGGACAAGGGCGGCATAATCCACAGCACGATTGGTCGTGCGTCGTTTGAGGCCGACAAGCTGGCGATTAACCTCAAGGCCTTGCTCGATGCGCTGACCAAGGCCAAACCGGCGACCTCCAAGGGCCAATACGTGCGGCGGATTGCACTCTCCAGCACGATGGGACCGGGTGTCAGGGTGGATGCTTCCACGTTGTGAGAATACATCGGGCCGCAATGATTGTGGTCCGACAAGGAGCTTTGTTGGGATGTCGGCAGGGCGTTCGCGCCGCGTCGATGGATCGTCAAAGACCGCAGGTGCCGACGGCTGCTGCCAGAGGCTTAAGTGTGCGAACGGCCTGCGCAGACGGTGTGCCCCGAAAAGGATTTCGCAGGGTAGGTCTATGGCCTTCACTGCAACCCCTGATCAAGGTCGCCGTGGGTGCGGCATATCCGGCAGGATGTGCCGTCTGTTGACTTGAAGGGAGGAAGGGCCTGTGGGTCTTAATCTTGATGAAAAGAAGGACGTTGTTGCCGAGGTGTCGGCAAGGATGGCCAGTGCTCAGACGATTGTCCTGGCCGAGTACAGTGGCCTGCCAGTTACGCACCTAACTCGTTTGCGCGCACAGGCGCGCGCCTCGGGCGTCTATCTGCGGGTGTTGAAAAACACCTTGGTGCGGCGGGCGGTCCAGGGCAGTGTGTTCGCCAGCCTGGCGGAGCAAATGACGGGACCGCTGATTTACGCCATCTCGGATGATCCGGTGTCTGCCGCGAAGGTGCTCAACGACTTCGCCAAAACCAATGACAAGCTGGTGCTGAAGGCGGGCAGCTTTGCTGGCGAGCTTCTCGACAAGGCGGGAGTGCAGGCACTGGCATCAATTCCGAGTCGTGACGAATTGCTCGCTCAGTTGCTCGGCATCATGCAGGCGCCAGTGGCCGGTTTTGCCTGCGCGCTTTCCGCCTTGGCCAAACAGCGTGAAGAGGCGGTTTCCTGAGCTTCCGATCAGCTTTCTTGAGTATTCAGATTTAGGAGTTTATTGATTATGGCTATTACCAAAGAAGACATCCTCGAAGCCGTCGGCGCGATGACTGTCATGGAACTGAACACCCTTGTCAAGGCGTTCGAAGAGAAATTTGGTGTCTCGGCGGCCTCGATGGCCGTTGCTGCGCCTGGCGCGGCTGCGGCGGTAGTTGAAGAGCAGACCGAGTTTACCGTGTTGCTCGCCGGTATCGGTGAGAAGAAGGTCGAAGTCATCAAGGTTGTTCGCGCGGCTACCGGTCTTGGTCTGAAAGAAGCGAAGGATCTCGTTGACAGCGCACCCAAGGCGGTTAAGGAGTCCATTTCCAAAGCCGACGCCGAAGCCCTCAAGAAGCTTCTCGAGGATGCCGGCGCGAAGGTCGAGATCAAGTAGTATCGGTCAAGCAAGCCGGGCTGATAGCCTTTCGGCTGTCAGCCCGGTTGTGCATTTTCGGAAACGGCTTGGCGTCTGCCTGTTGGGTGGGCGTAATGCCATGCAGCGTGCAAACGCAAGTATGACTGGTCAAGGCTGCACAGGCCAATTCCCTGCGGTTCTGTCATCCAGTCATATTGCGTTTGTCCGTTGTGCACCGGCGGATAGTGCGGTTGTTGCCGGTGTGCTAGAGGATTTGCCTTCTGAGTTCGGAGCGACCATGACCTACTCCTACACCGAGAAAAAGCGTATCCGCAAGAGCTTCGCCAAGCGCGTCAGCGTGCTCGACGTCCCCTACTTGCTGGCTACCCAGCTGGAATCCTTCTCCGCTTTTCTGCAGGCGACAGTGCCTGTGGCGCAGCGGAAGACCCAGGGATTGCAGGCCGCCTTTTCCTCGATCTTCCCGATTGTCAGCCACAGTGGTAATGCGCGGCTGGAGTTTGTCAGTTTCACGCTTTCTGAACCGGCCTTCGACGTCACCGAGTGCCAGCAGCGAGGCCTGACTTTTGCGTCGGCCTTGCGGGCGAAGGTTCGCCTGGTAATTCTCGATCGCGAGGCGCCGGACACCATCAAGGAAGTCAAGGAGCAGGAAGTCTATATGGGCGAGATTCCGCTGATGACTTCGACTGGTTCCTTCGTCATCAACGGCACCGAGCGGGTCATCGTTTCCCAGCTGCACCGCTCGCCAGGAGTCTTCTTCGAACACGACCGCGGCAAGACGCACAGTTCCGGCAAGCTGCTTTTTTCCGCGCGGGTGATACCGTATCGTGGCTCGTGGTTGGATTTCGAGTTCGATCCCAAGGATCTGCTTTTCTTTCGCGTCGACCGGCGCCGCAAGATGCCGGTTACGACGCTGCTGAAGGCGATTGGTCTGACCTCGCAACGAATTCTGCGCGAGTTCTTCGAGTTTGACACCTTCTATCTGGGTAAACAGGTGGTCGAATTCGCTCTGGTGCCAGAGCGCCTGCGCGGAGAAGTCGCGCGCTTCGATTTCAACGACCCGTCGGGCAAGCTGATTATCGCCAAGGACAAACGAATTACCGCAAAGCACATCCGTGAACTCGATGCGGCGGGAATCAAGCAGGTTGTCGTCCCGGATGACTTTCTGATCGGTCGGGTCATTGGCGAGGACATCATGGATTCGAGCAGCGGCGAGATCCTGGCCAATGCCAACGACGAGATTACGGAGAGCCTGCTGGCAAAGCTTGTCGAGTCTGGGGTGACGTCGCTGCACACGCTGTATATCAACGACCTTGACCGTGGCGGTTTCATTTCGCAGACTCTGCGCGCTGATGAGACGGCATCTCGGCAGGCCGCACGTATTGCGATTTACCGGATGATGCGACCCGGCGAGCCGCCAACCGAAGAAGCGGTCGAAATCCTCTTCAACGGGCTGTTCTACTCGGACGATCGCTACGATCTCTCAGCGGTGGGTCGCATGAAGTTCAACCGCCGGGTGGGGCGGAAGGACGTTGTCGAATACAAGGTCATGGTCAAGCATGTTCCGTCCAAGCGTGAGGGGATCGTCAAGCTGATCAACGAGGCGGTCGGCGATTCCATCCCGGTGGTCGAGCAGATCCTTGCTGAATTGAGTCATGGGCCGCGGGCAGTGGCCGAGAACCTGAGCCGTGAGGCTGCGCTGGCCTTGCTTGAGCAACTCAAGGCTCTGGGCGTGGTGGGTGAGGTGCGGGAACAGCTGACCTTATCGCCACGTGATATCGTTGAAGTCATCAAACTGCTGGTTGAACTGCGCAATGGACGTGGCGAAATCGATGACATCGATCACCTGGGCAACCGTCGTGTTCGTTCCGTGGGTGAACTGGCGGAGAACCAGTTCCGGGCCGGTCTGGTACGCGTCGAACGTGCTGTCAAGGAGCGCTTGTCACAGGCTGAGTCGGATAACCTGATGCCGCACGATCTGATCAATGCCAAGCCGATCAGCGCTGCAGTGAGAGAGTTTTTCGGGTCTAGCCAGTTATCGCAATTCATGGACCAGACCAACCCTCTGTCCGAGATCACCCACAAGCGCCGCGTTTCGGCGCTCGGTCCAGGCGGCTTGACGCGCGAGCGCGCGGGCTTCGAGGTGCGGGACGTGCATCCCACCCACTATGGCCGCGTCTGCCCGATCGAAACGCCAGAGGGTCCGAACATCGGCCTGATCAATTCGCTCGCGTTATTCGCCCGCACCAATGAGTATGGTTTCCTTGAAACGCCCTACCGAAAGGTGGTTGATGGTCGGGTGACCGATCAGATCGAGTATCTCTCCGCGATCGAGGAGGGTGCCTATATCATCGCTCAGGCCAACTCCGATCTTGGTGAGGCGGGCGTGTTGGCCGATCAGCTGGTGACCTGTCGCGAGAAGGGTGAGACCATCCTCGCTGAGCCGGCGCGCGTGCAGTACATGGATGTGGCGCCGAGCCAGATCGTGTCGGTGGCGGCGTCCCTGATTCCCTTTCTGGAGCATGACGATGCCAACCGTGCGCTGATGGGAGCCAACATGCAGCGTCAGGCTGTTCCCTGCCTGCGTCCGGAAAAGCCGCTGGTGGGCACGGGCATCGAGCGCACCGTTGCCGTGGATTCTGGAACAGCGGTTCAGGCGCTGCGTGGTGGGTTGGTCGATTACGTCGACGCCTCGCGCGTTGTGGTCCGGGTAAATGACGACGAAACGGGGCCAGGCGAGGTCGGTGTCGACATTTACAATCTCGTGAAGTATACCCGCTCCAACCAGAACACCAATATCAACCAACGGCCGCTGGTTCGCGTCGGTGATCGCATTGCCAAGGGTGACGTGGTGGCTGACGGAGCATCGACCGACAAGGGCGAACTCGCTCTCGGCCAGAACATGCTGGTCGCGTTCATGCCCTGGAACGGCTACAACTTCGAGGATTCCATCCTCATATCCGAGCGCGTTGTTGCGGAAGATCGTTTCACCTCGATCCACATCGAGGAACTGACCGTCGTCGCGCGTGACACCAAGCTCGGTCCGGAGGAAATCACTCGCGACATCGCTTCTCTTGGCGAGTCGCAACTGTCAAGACTCGACGAGTCGGGGATCGTGTACATTGGTGCCGAGGTCGAAGCCGGTGACGTGCTGGTGGGCAAGGTCACGCCCAAGGGCGAAACACAGCTGACGCCAGAAGAGAAATTGTTGCGTGCGATCTTTGGCGAGAAAGCTTCGGATGTGAAGGACACGTCGCTGCGGGTTCAGTCGGGGATCTCTGGGACAGTCATCGACGTCCAGGTTTTCACCCGCGAAGGTATTGAGCGCGACAAGAGGGCTCAGTCGATCATTGATGACCACCTCCGTAGCTACAAGCTTGACCTCGCAGACCAACTACGTATCGTCGAACGCGATGCCTTCGCGCGTGCCGAGCGTATGCTCGTCGGCAAGGCGGCAAATGGTGGTCCGAAGCGGCTGGCCAAGGGGACGCTGGTCACTCAGGAATACCTTGATGGCATCGACCCGCATCACTGGTTCGACATCCGGATGGCAGACGAAGACGTTGCCCAGCAACTGGAGTCACTGCGGGATGGCCTGGAGCAGACCCGCAAGGGTTTCGACGTGGCCTTCGAAGAAAAGCGCAAGAAGCTGACGCAGGGCGACGAATTGCCCCCGGGTGTGCAGAAGATGGTCAAGGTCTATGTTGCCGTAAAACGCCGCCTGCAGGCGGGCGACAAGATGGCTGGGCGCCATGGCAACAAGGGGGTTGTTTCCCGTATCGTACCGGTCGAGGACATGCCCTATATGGCTGACGGGCGTCCGGTGGACATCGTTCTCAACCCGCTGGGTGTTCCTTCGCGGATGAACGTTGGCCAGATTCTTGAGGTCCACCTGGGACTTGCCGCCAAAGGCCTGGGTTTCAAGATCGGCGAGATGCTTCGCCGCCAGGCGACCGCCAAGGAAGTCCGAGGCTTCCTCGACCAGATTTATAACGGCACGGGTAAACCCGAAGAGCTGGAGCAGCTAAGCGACGCCGAAATACTCGAAATGGCGGGCAATCTCGAGGCGGGTGTGCCGTTTGCGACGCCGGTTTTCGATGGCGCCAAGGAATCGGAGATCAAGTCGGTACTCGCGCTGGCCGGCATGCCGGCATCAGCGCAGATGACGCTGTACGATGGTCGTACCGGCGAGCAGTTTGAGCGTCAGGTCACGGTTGGTTACATGCACGTGTTGAAGCTGCACCACTTGGTCGATGACAAGATGCACGCACGTTCGACCGGTCCTTACTCGCTCGTTACCCAGCAGCCGTTGGGCGGCAAGGCACAGTTTGGTGGTCAGCGTTTCGGCGAGATGGAGGTGTGGGCGCTCGAAGCCTACGGCGCCTCCTACGTGCTGCAGGAAATGTTGACCGTCAAGTCTGACGACGTCAATGGCCGGACCAAGGTCTACGAGAACATTGTCAAGGGTGATCACAAGATCGACGCTGGTATGCCTGAGTCGTTCAATGTATTGGTCAAGGAAATCCGTTCGCTGGCGATCGATATTGATCTGGAACGTTTCTGATTTTCTTGCCTGGAGTGGTTGAGGAATGTAACTCCTCCCCGCCTCATGGCTTCACCCCCTGACACCTCACTCCTCACTGGAGCAAAAGATGAAAGCATTGCTTGATTTGTTTAGACAGGTGACGCAGGAAGAGCAGTTTGATGCCATTACCATTGGCCTTGCCTCGCCGGACAAGATCCGTTCGTGGTCATATGGCGAAGTCAAGAAGCCAGAAACCATCAATTACCGCACCTTCAAGCCGGAGCGCGACGGCTTGTTCTGTGCAAAGATTTTTGGCCCAATCAAGGACTACGAGTGCCTCTGCGGCAAGTACAAGCGGCTGAAGCACCGTGGCGTCATCTGTGAGAAGTGCGGCGTGGAAGTGACGCTGGCCAAGGTTCGTCGTGAGCGTATGGCGCATATCGAGCTGGCCAGTCCGGTCGCTCACATCTGGTTCCTCAAGAGCCTCCCGAGTCGTCTCGGCATGGTTCTTGACATGACGCTGCGCGACATCGAGCGCGTGCTTTACTTTGAGGCTTTCGTGGTCTTCGATCCCGGCATGACGCCACTGGCTCGCGGTCAGTTGCTGACTGAGGATGACTATCTGGCGAAGGTCGAGGAGTACGGTGACGACTTCCTGGCAGCAATGGGTGCTGAAGGCATCCGCGAATTGCTGCGGTCGATCGATCTGGCGCGCGAGGTCGAGAGTCTGCGCGGGGAACTGGAGATAACCACGTCCGAAACCAAAAGCAAGAAGTTCTCCAAGCGTTTGAAGATCCTTGAGGGCTTCCAGAAGTCGGGCATCAAGCCCGAGTGGATGGTGCTTGAAGTTCTGCCGGTCTTGCCGCCGGATCTGCGTCCGTTGGTGCCGCTTGACGGTGGGCGTTTTGCGACCTCGGATCTGAACGACCTCTATCGTCGCGTGATCAACCGCAACAACCGCCTGAAGCGTTTGCTGGAGCTCAAAGCGCCGGAGATCATCGTGCGCAACGAGAAACGTATGCTGCAAGAGGCGGTCGACTCGCTGCTTGACAATGGCCGCCGTGGCAAGGCGATGACCGGTGCCAACAAGCGCCCGCTGAAGTCGCTGGCGGACATGATCAAGGGCAAGGGTGGTCGCTTTCGCCAGAATCTGCTGGGCAAGCGAGTTGACTACTCCGGTCGTTCGGTGATCGTCGTTGGACCCCAACTCAAGCTCCACCAGTGCGGTCTGCCGAAACTGATGGCGCTCGAGCTATTCAAGCCCTTCATCTTCAACCGTCTGGAGGTGATGGGTCTGGCGACCACCATCAAGCAGGCCAAGAAGATGGTCGAGACGCAGGAAGCCGTGGTGTGGGATATCCTGGAGGAGGTGATTCGCGAGCATCCAATCATGCTCAATCGCGCGCCGACCCTGCACCGCCTCGGGATTCAGGCGTTCGAGCCGACCCTGATCGAAGGCAAGGCGATCCAGTTGCATCCGCTGGTGTGTGCCGCGTTCAACGCCGACTTCGACGGCGACCAGATGGCAGTTCATGTGCCCTTGTCACTCGAGGCCCAGATGGAAGCACGGACGCTGATGCTGGCGTCAAACAATGTTCTGTCGCCAGCGAACGGTGAGCCGATCATTGTCCCGTCGCAGGATATCGTCCTCGGCCTGTATTACGCCACTCGCGAGCGCATCAATGCCAAGGGCGAGGGCATGATGTTTCCCGATCTTGCCGAAGTGACGCGTGCCATGCAGGCGGGTGAGCTCGATATTCACGCTCGGATCTCGGTGCGCATTGCAGAATATGAAAGGGATGGCGAGAGCGGCTGGCAGGAAAAGACCACCCGTTACCGGACGACGGCTGGTCGCGCGCTGCTCTCGGAGATCCTGCCCAAAGGGCTGCCTTTCAGCCTGATCGACAAGACACTGAAGAAAAAGGAAATATCGAAACTGATCAATGCGGCTTTCCGCCGTTGTGGCCTCAAGGAAACAGTTGTTTTTGCCGACAAGCTGATGCAGAACGGCTATCGCCTGGCGACCCGTGCCGGGATTTCGATCTGTTCGGACGACATGTTGGTGCCGGAGCAGAAGCGCAACATCATTGCCGACGCCGAAGCGGAGGTCAAGGAAATCGAGAACCAATACACCAATGGTCTGGTGACCAACGGTGAGCGCTATAACAAGGTGGTCGACATTTGGGGTCGTACGGGCGACAAGGTTGCCAAGGTGATGATGGATCAGCTCGGTAACATGGAGGTGGTGAATCGCCATGGCGAGACGGAGAAACAGGAGTCCTTCAACTCCATCTTCATGATGGCCGATTCCGGCGCGCGGGGTTCTGCGGCCCAGATCCGCCAGTTGGCGGGTATGCGTGGCCTCATGGCCAAGCCGGATGGGTCGATCATTGAAACCCCGATCACGACCAACTTCCGTGAGGGGCTGAACGTTCTCCAGTACTTCATCTCGACTCATGGCGCGCGCAAGGGTCTTGCGGATACCGCCTTGAAGACAGCCAACTCAGGTTACCTGACGCGGCGACTGGTCGACGTGACCCAGGACCTGGTCGTTATCGAGGACGATTGCGGCACATCCAACGGGGTGACAATGAAGGCTCTGATCGAGGGCGGCGAGGTGATCGAGGCTCTCCGCGAGCGCATCCTGGGTCGCGTGACGGCTGCTGACATTGTTCATCCCGACACCCAGGAGACGGTCATCGAGCAAGGGACGCTGATCAGCGAGGATCATTGCGACTTGATCGATCAGTTGGGAATCGATGAAGTCAAGGCGCGCACGCCTCTGACATGTGAAACACGTTACGGATTGTGTGCCAAGTGCTATGGCCGTGATCTGGGGCGTGGTTCGCCGGTGAACGTCGGCGAGGCGGTCGGTGTGATCGCTGCACAATCCATCGGAGAGCCGGGAACCCAGTTGACCATGCGCACCTTCCACGTTGGTGGCGCCGCGTCGCGCGCGGCAGTCGCCAGCCAGGTCGAGACGCACAGCGCGGGTATAGTGCGTTTCACTTCGACGATGCGCTACGTCACGAGTGCCAAGGGCGAGAAGATCGTCATCACCCGATCAGGCGAGATCTTGATCACTGACGATAACGGTCGCGAACGTGAGAAGCACAAAGTTCCCTACGGAGCAACGCTGCAGGTTGCCGACGCTCAGGCGGTCAAGGCTGGCGCCAGGCTGGCTGGTTGGGATCCGCACACGCGCCCGATTATTGCTGAATACTCGGGGCTCGTAAAGTTCGAGAACGTCGAAGAAGGCGTCACGGTCGCCAAGCAAATTGATGAGGTCACGGGGCTTTCAACGCTGGTGGTGATCGATCCGAAGCGCGGCGGTAAGGCTCCGAGCAAGGGCTTGCGTCCGCAGGTGAGGTTGTTTGAACCTGACGGCGAAGAAGTCAAGATGCACGGCAGCGATCATTCTGTGACCATCACTTTTCAGGTTGGGGCGATCATCAACGTGCTCGATGGCCAACAGATTTCAGTTGGTGACGTGCTTGCTCGCTTGCCGCAGGAATCGGCCAAGACGCGTGACATTACCGGGGGCCTGCCGCGTGTGGCGGAACTCTTCGAGGCGCGTACGCCCAAGGACGCGGGAATGCTGGCGGAGTTTACCGGCACCATGTCCTTCGGCAAGGACACGAAAGGCAAGCAGCGGCTGGTCATTACTGACCTTGAAGGCGTGAATCACGAATACCTGATTCTGAAGGACAAGCACGTACTGGTGCATGACGGGCAGGTGGTTAACAAGGGCGAATCGATCGTCGATGGTGCGCCAGATCCGCACGACATTCTGCGCCTGCTGGGCGTCGAAGCGCTGGCCATCTACATTACGGACGAGGTTCAGGATGTGTATCGCCTGCAGGGCGTCAAGATCAACGACAAGCACATCGAGGTGATCGTTCGCCAGATGCTGCGCCGCGTTAACGTGCTGGATCCAGGCGACACGAAGTTTATCAAGGGGGAGCAGGTCGAGCGCGCCCATCTGCTGGACGAAAACGACCGTATGACAGCCGAAGGTAAGCTGCCCGCGACATACGAACATGTGCTCTTGGGCATTACGAAAGCCTCTTTGTCCACCGATTCGTTCATTTCGGCTGCGTCATTCCAGGAGACAACACGGGTGCTGACGGAAGCCGCGATCATGGGCAAACGTGACGAGCTGCGCGGACTCAAAGAAAACGTCATTGTTGGTCGCTTGATACCGGCTGGAACGGGTCTCGCCTACCACAACACGCGCAAGAAGAACGCGGCTGGCGAGGATATCGCTGCCGGGAGCGGCTTGTTGTCTGAAGACGGCCTGTCTGCCAGCGAACCGAGTGCCCAAAATGCCCCCGTTGCTTGACTTGAGTCCTGATAGACCATAAAATCGTCGGTCTTTGTCGCCGATAGCTAGGTGTTGCGTCGGCTTTTCACGGATATCGCCAAGGCGGCCTTTGGTCCGCCTTGGTTTTTTGCAGACGCCATGTGCTTGACACGTCGCTATGCTGAACTGAACATAGGGGTGGAAACATGCCAACCATTAACCAGCTGGTGCGCAAGCCTCGCGAGGCCATACGCAGCAAGAGCAAAGTCCCTGCCCTGAGCAACTGCCCCCAGAAGCGGGGGGTTTGCACTCGTGTACACTACCACGCCAAAGAAGCCCAACTCTGCGCTGCGCAAGGTTTGCAAGGTTCGGCTGACGAATGGCTTTGAGGTGATTTCATACATTGGTGGTGAAGGACACAACCTGCAGGAGCACTCGGTTGTTCTGATCCGCGGTGGTCGTGTCAAGGACTTGCCAGGTGTGCGTTACCACACCGTTCGTGGTTCGCTGGACACCCAGGGTGTCAAGAAGCGGAAGCAGGGGCGTTCCAAGTACGGTACCAAGCGCCCCAAAGCGGCTTGAGTTTCGTCCCGAGTAAGAGCCGCTCCTGATGGGCGGCTGGGAGGGGTGGGGGCGTTGTCCAACCCTGCAACTGAATTGTGACTATGAGAGGTGGCTATGCCCCGTCGTCGTGAAGTGCCGAAGCGCGATATCTTGCCGGACCCGAAGTTTGGCAATGTCGAGGTTTCGAAGTTCGTCAATACGATCATGAAAAGCGGCAAGAAGTCCGTCGCCGAGCGCATCGTCTATGGTGCCTTTGACCAGATCGTGACCAAGACTGGCAAGGATCCGCTGGAGGTTTTCGGTTTGGCTCTTGGTAACATCAAGCCGCTGGTCGAAGTCAAGAGTCGCCGCGTTGGTGGGGCCAATTATCAGGTGCCGGTTGAGGTTCGCCCCAGCCGCCGGATGGCCCTGGCCATGCGCTGGCTGCGGGAGTCAGCGCGCAAGCGGTCGGAGAAGTCGATGGGTCAGCGCTTAGCAGCCGAAATGCTGGAGGCATCGGAAAGCCGCGGCGGTGCAGTCAAGAAGCGCGACGAAGTGCACCGTATGGCCGAAGCCAACAAGGCGTTCGCGCACTTCCGGTTCTGAGGCACCAGCGTCCAAGGCGACAGTTCGGCTGTCTTGTGCTGGCGATCGTTCTTTATTAGCGAAGGTCTATTACTGTGGCACGCAAAACCCCCATTGAGCGTTACCGGAACATCGGTATCAGCGCTCACATTGATGCTGGCAAGACGACGGCGACGGAGCGTATCCTGTTCTATACGGGTATCAACCACAAGATTGGCGAAGTGCATGACGGCGCCGCGACGATGGACTGGATGGCGCAGGAGCAGGAGCGGGGAATCACCATTACCTCGGCGGCCACGACGTGCTTCTGGAAGGGTATGCAGCTCGATCGCCCCGAGCACCGGATCAACATCATTGATACGCCTGGTCACGTAGATTTCACGATCGAGGTCGAGCGCTCGATGCGGGTCCTTGATGGCGCGTGCATGATCTATTGTGCTGTGGGTGGTGTGCAACCGCAGTCCGAAACCGTGTGGCGTCAGGCGACCAAGTACAAAGTACCCCGGTTGGCCTTCGTCAACAAGATGGATCGCCAGGGCGCAGATTTCTTCAAGGTCGTCGACCAGATGCGGACCCGCCTGAAGGCCAATCCCGTCCCGATCGTCATTCCGATCGGCAAGGAGGACTACTTCGAGGGGGTCGTCGATCTGATCAAGATGAAGGCGATCTACTGGGATGAAGCCTCACTGGGGATGAAGTTCGATTATCGCGACATTCCGGCCGAGTTGCAGTCCGAGGCCGACGAATGGCGCAGCAAGATGGTCGAAGCGGCAGCAGAGTCGTCTGAAGAGTTGATGGACCGGTATCTCGATCAGGGTGATCTGACTGAAGCCGATCTGATTAAGGGCTTGCGTGATCGGACCATCGCTTGCGAAATCCAGCCGGCGCTGTGCGGAACGGCCTTCAAGAACAAGGGCGTGCAACGCATGCTCGATGCGGTGATTGATCTTCTGCCGTCGCCGGTGGACATTCCTCCAGTTACCGGGGAGAAGGAAAACGGCGAGCCGGATACCCGCGAAGCGTCCGACACCGCAAAGTTTTCTGCTCTCGCCTTCAAGCTGATGACCGATCCCTACGTCGGCCAGCTGACCTTTATCCGAGTGTATTCTGGCGTGCTGAAATCCGGCGACACCATTTACAACCCCATCAAGGGCCGTCGAGAGCGCATTGGCCGAGTCCTGCAGATGCACGCCAACAATCGTGAAGAACTCAAGGAAGTCCTCGCGGGCGACATCGCAGCGTGCGTTGGCCTCAAGGAAGTGACGACTGGCGAAACCCTCTGCGATCCTTCGGCAGTCATTACCCTGGAGCGGATGGTATTTCCTGAGCCCGTGATCCACGTGGCCGTAGAGCCGAAAACCAAGCCAGACCAGGAGAAGATGGGCATTGCCCTTGGTCGTCTGGCGCAGGAGGATCCGTCGTTCCGCGTGCGTACCGACGAAGAGTCGGGGCAGACGATCATCTCGGGAATGGGCGAGCTGCACCTGGAGATCATCGTTGATCGACTAAAGCGGGAGTTCGGTGTGGACGCCAACGTCGGCGCACCACAGGTGGCGTACCGCGAATGCATCAAGAAATCGGTCGAACAGGAGGGAAAGTTTGTCAAACAGTCGGGTGGGCGCGGTCAGTATGGCCATGTCTGGTTAAGAATCGAGCCCAACGAACCTGGCAAGGGCTATGAGTTCGTTGACGCGATCAAGGGCGGTACCGTGCCTCGCGAGTACATTCCGGCAGTCGACAAGGGACTGCAGGATTCGGTCACCAGCGGCGTACTGGCCGGTTTCCCGGTGGTCGACATCAAGTTCACGCTGTTTGAAGGCTCGTACCACGACGTTGATTCGAACGAGAATGCCTTCCGGCAAGCGGCAGCCATTGCCTTCAAGGAGGGAATGCGCAAAGCCTCGCCGACTCTCCTAGAACCGATGATGGCCGTCGACGTCGAAACCCCCGAAGACTATATGGGGAACGTGATGGGCGACCTGTCGAGCCGTCGCGGCATGATTCAGGGAATGGAAGACCTGCCCGGAAACATCAAGGCCATCAAGGCGGAGGTGCCGCTGGCAGAGATGTTTGGTTATTCGACGACCCTGCGATCCCTCAGCCAGGGGCGCGCAACTTACTCAATGGAATTCAAGCACTACGCTGAGGCGCCGAAGAACGTCGCCGAGGCGGTCATCAACAAGAAATGACTCTGATATTGTAAGGATACGGTAAATGGCCAAGGGAAAATTTGAACGCACGAAGCCGCACGTTAATGTGGGCACGATTGGGCACGTTGATCATGGCAAGACGACGCTGACGGCGGCGATCACGACCATCCTGGCGAAGAAGTATGGCGGTGTGGCGAAGGCCTACGACCAGATTGATGCGGCGCCGGAGGAGAAGGCGCGGGGTATCACGATCAATACCGCGCACGTCGAGTACGAGACGGCCAAGCGTCACTACGCGCACGTGGATTGCCCGGGTCACGCGGACTACATCAAGAACATGATTACTGGTGCGGCGCAGATGGACGGCGCGATTCTGGTGGTGTCGGCGGCTGACGGGCCGATGCCGCAGACGCGTGAGCACATTCTGCTGGCGCGTCAGGTTGGCGTGCCGTACATCATTGTTTATCTGAACAAGTGCGACATGGTTGACGATGCCGAGTTGCTGGAACTGGTCGACATGGAGGTGCGCGAGCTACTGTCCAAGTACGACTTTCCGGGTGATGACGTGCCGATCGTCCAGGGTTCGGCGCTGAAGGCACTGGAAGGCGATCAGGGTCCGCTGGGCGAAGGCTCCGTGATGGCCTTGGCGGACGCGCTGGATGCCTACATTCCGACGCCGCAGCGGGCGGTGGACAAGCCCTTCCTGCTGCCGATCGAAGATGTGTTTTCGATCTCTGGGCGTGGCACGGTGGTCACGGGACGCGTTGAGCGCGGGGTGGTGAAAGTGGGTGAAGAAGTCGAGATTGTTGGCATCAAGCCGACGGTGAAGACGATCTGCACGGGTGTTGAAATGTTTCGCAAGCTGCTGGACCAGGGGCAGGCGGGCGACAACGTGGGCGTTCTGCTGCGCGGCACCAAGCGGGACGACGTCGAGCGTGGTCAGGTGCTGGCGAAGCCGGGTTCGATCAAGCCGCACACGCATTTCACGGGTGAAGTTTACTGTCTGTCGAAGGAAGAGGGCGGTCGTCACACGCCGTTCTTCAACAACTATCGTCCGCAGTTCTATTTCCGCACCACCGACGTGACCGGTGCGATTGCCATGCCGGAAGGTGTCGAGATGGTGATGCCTGGCGACAACGTCCAGATGACCGTCAAGCTGATTTCGCCGATTGCCATGGAAGAAGGCCTGCGTTTCGCGATTCGTGAAGGTGGGCGAACCGTCGGCGCCGGCGTCGTGGCGAAAATTATCGAGTAGTTCGGCAAACTCCCGGTGGAGTTCCCACCCCACCGGCCGCTCTTTGGAAGAAGACATGCAAAGCCAGAAGATCCGCATCCGCCTGAAAGCCTTTGACTATCGCCTGATTGATCAGTCAGCTCAGGAAATTGTCGACACCGCTAAGCGTACCGGAGCCGTCGTCCGTGGCCCGGTGCCGCTACCGACCCGCATCCAGCGTTTTGATATTCTGCGCTCACCGCACGTCGACAAGACTTCACGTGACCAGTTCGAGATACGCACGCATCTTCGCCTGATGGATATCATTGATCCAACTGACAAGACCGTCGATGCCCTGATGAAGCTTGATCTGCCGGCAGGTGTTGACGTCGAAATTAAGTTGCAGTAAGGCTTCCTTGCGGCTATAATCGCCGCCTTTCGCCGGGCAGCCCATTAACACTGCCCGTTCCTTAGCAGCGCTCGCCGGCCAATCGTAGCCGGTCAGAGGAGAATAAGCATGAGTCTAGGCCTTGTTGGGCGCAAGGTCGGCATGACGCGCATTTTTACCGACGATGGCGTAAGTGTCCCGGTAACCGTGCTCGATGTGTCGAACAACCGTGTGGCCCAGATCAAAACGCCGCAGAATGATGGTTACTCCGTCGTCCAGGTGGCTTTCGGGAAACGTCGTCCCTCTCGCGTCAACAAGCCATTGGCGGGTCACCTTGCCAAGGCCGGTGTTGAGGCGGGCCATGTGCTGAAGGAATTCCCGGTCTCCGCGGACGAGCTCGCGGCCCTCCAGGCGGGTGACCATATCAGGGTCACCATTTTCGCCGTCGGACAAAAGGTTGACGTCACCGGGCAGACCATCGGCAAGGGCTTTGCTGGCGGCATCAAACGACATCACTTCAGGTCCCAGGGCGCTGCGCATGGCAACTCGGTTTCCCACCAGGCTCTCGGGTCCACCGGTATGGCGCAGGACCCGGGGCGCGTTTTCCCGGGCAAGAAGATGGCCGGCCATCTTGGTGCCGTCAAGCGCACCCAGCAGAACGTCGAGGTCGTGCGGGTCGACGTTGAGCGCCAGTTGTTGTTGCTCAAAGGCGCGGTTCCCGGCTCCAAGGGGGCGGACGTCATCGTTCGTCCGGCAGTCAAGGTGGGGGCATAAATGGAACTTAAGCTTATCAATGACGAAGGACAGGAAGCGAGTCGGCTGAAGGCATCCGACGTACTGTTTGGTCGCGAATACAACGAAGCTTTAGTGCACCAGGTCCTGATTGCCTATCAGGCTAACGCTCGTAGTGGCAATCGGGCGCAGAAGGATCGCCAGGATGTGCGGCACACCACCAAGAAACCGTGGCGCCAAAAGGGTACTGGGCGTGCGCGGGCGGGTATGTCTTCATCGCCGATTTGGCGCGGCGGTGGCCGGGTTTTCCCGAATTCGTCAGACGAGAATTTCAGCCACAAGCTAAACAGGAAGATGTACCGCGCGGGTATGGCATCGATTCTCTCGCAGCTTGCTCGTGAGGATCGCTTGGCCGTCGTGGACAACCTTTCCATTGAGGCCCCCAAGACCAGGTTGTTTGCCGCGAAGATCAAGGGCATGGGTTACGAGTCGGTGCTTGTGATCACCGACAATCTCGACGAGAACGTTTTTCTGGCCTCGCGTAACTTGCCCAACGTCCTGGTGGTTGACGTCCAGCAGGCGGACCCGGTGTCTTTGGTCCGCTTCCCGAAGGTACTGCTGACCAAAGCTGCGCTCGCCAAGTTTGAGGAGATCCTGGGATGAATCAAGAACGTCTGATGCAAGTGCTGCTCGCACCGCAGATCTCTGAAAAGGCCACCTTCGTTGCCGACAAATACCAGCAGGTGATCTTTCGTGTTGCGGCCAACGCAACAAAGCCTGAGGTCAAGGGCGCGGTGGAGTTGCTGTTCAAGGTAGCTGTCGAGTCGGTCCAGATTGCCAACGTCAAGGGAAAGCAGAAAAAGTTCGGCCGTGTGATGGGTCGTCGCAGCAACTGGAAAAAGGCCTATGTGTGCCTGCAGCCGGGCCAGGAGATTAATTTCGTCGATGGGGGAGCGGTCTAATGGCACTCGCTAAAGTCAAACCTACCTCGCCTGGCCGCCGCGCGGTTATCCAGGTCGTCAATCTTAATCTGCACAAGGGTGCTCCGGTTGCCGGGCTTGTCGAGTCGCAGTCGAAAAACGCCGGCCGCAACAACAACGGCCATATAACGACTCGCCATCAGGGCGGTGGTCACAAGCAGCACTATCGCCTGATTGATTTCAAGCGCAACAAGGACGGGGTGCCGGCGAAGGTCGAGCGTCTCGAGTACGATCCAAACCGGACCGCCAATATTGCCCTGCTGTGTTATGCCGACGGCGAGCGCCGCTACATAATTGCGCCGAAAGGCCTTGTTGCTGGTCAGCATATAAGCAGTGGTTCAGAGGCTCCGATCAAGGTGGGCAACGCCCTGCCTATTCGCAATATACCGGTTGGTACGACAATCCACTGCGTCGAGATGGTGCCCGGCAAGGGCGCTCAGTTGGCACGTTCGGCTGGCACCTCGGTGCAGTTATTGGCCCGGGAAGGCGTCCACGCCCAGTTGCGCTTGCGCTCCGGTGAAATTCGCCGAGTGCACGTCGAGTGCCGCGCGACGATCGGCGAGGTGGGTAACGAAGAGCACAGTTTACGCTCGATAGGCAAGGCTGGTGGGAATCGCTGGCGTGGCATTCGCCCGACCGTACGCGGTGTGGCGATGAATCCGATCGATCACCCGCACGGTGGTGGCGAAGGCAAGACAGCATCCGGTATGCATCCGGTCAGTCCTTGGGGTACCAAGACCAAAGGTTATCGCACTCGTCGCAACAAGCGCACGACTTCGATGATCGTGCAGCGCCGTCAAAAACGCTAAGGGATAGAGAACCATGGGACGTTCCATTAAAAAGGGCCCGTTTGCCGATGCCCATCTGATCAAAAAAGTGGGCACGGTGCGTGCGACCGGCGATAAGCGCCCGATCAAGACGTGGTCGCGCCGCTCTACCGTGCTGCCTGACTTTGTTGGCCTGACCATTGCAGTGCATAACGGCAAGCAGCATATTCCTGTCTATATCACCGAGAACATGGTTGGGCACAAGCTGGGCGAGTTTTCGCTGACCCGCACCTTTAAGGGCCACACCTCTGGCAAGAAGGCCAAGAAGTAAAGGAATGAATATGGAAACTCGTGCTGTTTTGCGCGGCGTTCGGCTGTCAAGTCAGAAGGGTCGCTTGGTTGCCGATCAGATCCGCGGCCTGGCGGTCGATCGGGCACTCAGTCTGCTGACATTCAGTCCCAAGAAGGGCGCAGCAATCATCAAGAAAGTGCTCGAATCGGCGATCGCCAACGCCGAGCACAATGCTGGTGCTGATATTGACGAACTGAAGGTGAAGACTATCTCCGTCGAAAAGGGCATGGTGCTCAAGCGCTTTACGGCGCGGGCGAAAGGGCGCGGCAACCGGATCGTCAAGCCGACCTGTCACGTATTTCTGACCGTCGGCAACTGAGGAACAAGAATGGGACAAAAGATTCATCCTGCTGGTTTTCGTCTGGCTGTTACGCGTGATTGGTCGTCGCGCTGGTACGCCAACAGCAAGAATTTTGCCGGCATGCTCAACGAGGATGTTCGCGTTCGCGAATACCTCAAGAAAAAGCTGAAGCACGCCTCGGTTGGACGTATCCTGATCGAGCGCCCCGCCAAGAACGCCCGCGTCACGATCTTCTCGGCACGGCCAGGTGTGGTAATTGGGAAAAAGGGCGAGGAGATCGATCACCTGCGGATTGCTTTGCAGAAGATCATGGGGGTACCCGTGCACGTCAGTATCGAGGAAATCCGCAAGCCCGAGCTGGATGCGCAATTGGTGGCAGACTCGATTACACAGCAGCTCGAGAAACGAATCATGTTTCGCCGAGCCATGAAGCGTGCGATGCAGAACGCTATGCGTCTTGGTGCGCAAGGTATCAAGATCATGAGTTCAGGCCGCCTCAATGGGGCGGAAATTGCTCGGCGCGAATGGTACCGCGAGGGGCGAGTCCCGCTCCATACGCTGCGGGCTGATATTGACTACGCGACCTCAGAAGCCTTGACTACCTATGGTCTTATTGGCGTCAAGGTCTGGGTGTTCAAAGGGGAGATTCTCAGTCGCCAGGAGCAAACGGCGGCGGTTGCAGATGCCACGCTCGATGAGCAGCGTCGCACCCGTCGCTCCCCGCGTCCCGGTGAGGTTGTCGATAGGCCGCCGCGTATGGTGAAGGCTCAGGAAGAACTGGCGAGGGTTGACGGCGCTGTTGGGGAAGCGAAGGCACCCGTGAAACGAGTAAGAAAGGCAGGAACAACAGATGCTGCAGCCAGCTAGAAGGAAATACCGCAAGGAGCAGAAGGGCCGCAATACTGGCCTGGCGCTGCGCGGCGCCAAGGTCAGTTTTGGTGAGTATGGGCTTAAGTCCATCGGTCGTGGCCGACTGACTGCCCGTCAGATTGAAGCTGCTCGGCGTGCGATGACCCGTCATATCAAACGTGGCGGGCGCATCTGGATCCGCATCTTTCCTGACAAGCCGATTTCCAAGAAGCCTGCGGAAGTGCGCATGGGAAGCGGCAAAGGCAACCCTGAGTACTACGTCGCCGAGATCAAGCCGGGTAAGGTCCTTTACGAGATGGACGGGGTCAGCGAAGCTCTCGCTCGCGAAGCCTTCGCCCTCGCTGCCGCCAAGCTCCCGATCCCGACGGTTTTTGTTACGCGTATGGTAGGTTGATCATGAAAGTCAGTGAACTCAGAGCAAAAACCGTCGACGAGCTGAACAAGGAGTTGCTGGCCCTGCTGAAAGCCCAGTTTGGCCTGCGAATGCAGCTTGCTACACAGCAGTTGTCCAACAACAGTCAGATTGGCAAGGTCCGTCGGCAGATCGCACGTGTACGCACGCTTCTTCGTGAAAAGGCAGTTCAATGAGCGAAACCATTACCAGCAAGCGTACCTTGGTGGGGCGCGTTCTCAGCGACAAAATGAACAATACCGTGACGGTAATTGTCGAGCGCAGAGTCAAGCACCCGATATACGACAAGATCATCGTTCGGTCGAGCAAGTATCACGCGCACAACGACGGGAATGAAGCGAAACTGGGTGATGTGGTCGAGATCCAGGAGTCTCGTCCGTTGTCGAAGACGAAGTCCTGGGTTGTCAGCAAGCTGCTGGAACGTGCGCTCGCGATTTAGCCCTTGATTTTGTCGCAGTAGCCGTTATAATCGTCGGCTTTTCCCCGCTCGATGGTATCGTTAGGTCGAGCGCTTCCCCCCTTGTGGGTTCCAAGACTGACCGCCACCGCGGGCCAAGTTGGAGTGACAAATGATTCAAGTACAGACTACTCTCGACGTCGCCGACAACACCGGCGCACGCTCGGTGATGTGCATCAAGGTGTTGGGCGGCTCCAAGCGTCGCTATGCAGGCGTCGGCGATATTATCAAGGTGAGCATCAAGGATGCTGCTCCCCGCGGGCGCGTCAAGAAGGGCGATGTCTACAGCGCAGTGGTGGTGCGCACTGCCAAGGGTGTGCGCCGCGTAGACGGGTCGCTGGTAAAGTTCGACCACAACGCGGCAGTACTCCTCAACAACAAGATGGAGCCGATTGGTACGCGTATCTTCGGGCCGGTGACGCGCGAATTGCGCGGTGATCGGTTCATGAAGATCGTGTCACTGGCGCCTGAAGTGCTTTAGGGGGGGGTCATGGAAAAGATTCGCAAGGGCGACGACGTTATCGTGACCGCCGGCAAGGACAAAGGAAAGCGGGGCACCGTCATTCGCCGCTCTGACGCGGAGCACGTCCTGGTGGAGGGTGTGAATCGAGTCAAGAAGCATGTCAAGCCAAATCCTGTCAAGGGTGTCGTCGGTGGCATTGTCGAGAAAGAGATGCCGCTTCACATTTCTAATGTTTCGCTCTATAACCCGGCGACCAGAAAAGCAGACCGCGTTGGCTTCAAGACGCTTGAGGATGGCACGAAGGTTCGTTTTTTCAAGTCGAACGGCGAAGTGTTGGGGGCATAAGGAATAATCATGGCGCGTCTGCTGGAGTACTACAACACCAAGGTGGTGCCCGAACTGACCGAAAAGTTTGGGTACAAGTCGAGAATGGAAGTTCCCCGGATCACAAAGATTACCCTGAACATGGGCGTGGGCGAGGCCATTGCCGACAAGAAAGTGCTGGAGAATGCGATGGGCGATCTGGTCAAGATCGCGGGACAAAAGCCGGTCAGTACCAAGGCGCGGAAATCCATCGCCGGTTTCAAGATTCGCACCGGCTACCCCATCGGGTGCATGGTGACTCTTCGCGGTCCCCGCATGTTCGAGTTCATCGACCGGCTGGTATCTGTGGCACTGCCCCGAGTGCGTGACTTTCGCGGCATCTCCGGCAAGGGCTTCGACGGTCGTGGTAACTACAACATGGGCCTCAAGGAACAGATCATCTTTCCCGAAATCGAGTACGACAGGATTGATGCGCTGCGGGGCATGAACATCAGTGTCACTACTACTGCCAAGACCGACGAAGAGGCGCGTGCCTTGCTTGGCGCGTTTAAATTTCCCTTCAGGAACTGAGACGAAATGGCGAAACTCGCTGTGATCAACCGCGGTGAAAAGCGGCGCAAGATTGTTGAAAAATATGCCAAGAAGCGTGCTGAGCTGATGGCTGCCGTTGCTGACCAGAGTCGGTCTGTTGAAGAGCGCTTTGAGGCGCGACTGAAAGTCCAGGCGCTACCGCGCAATGCGAGTCCGGTCAGGCTTCGGAACCGCTGTCAGTTGACCGGACGTCCTCGGGGTGTCTATCGCAAGTTCGGTTTGGGTCGCGGCAAGCTGCGCGAGTTCGTGATGCACGGTGAGGTGCCAGGGATGGTCAAGGCTAGCTGGTAGGCAGGAGAGAACGAAATGAGTATGAGCGATCCGATCAGCGACATGCTGACACGCATCCGAAATGCCCAGATGGCAAGCAAGGCTTCCGTGGCCATGCCGTCTTCGAAGGTAAAGATTGCCATCGCCCAGGTGCTGAAGGACGAGGGTTACGTTGAGGATTTCGCAGTTAGTCCGAATGAAGGCAAGCCGATTCTCGAAATTGGCCTGAAGTATTATGCGGGTCGACCGGTCATCGAACGAATAGACCGCGTATCACGGCCGGGCCTTCGGATCTACAGAGGCGCTGATGACATCCCGCTGGTCATGAATGGTCTTGGTGTGGCAATAGTCTCAACACCCAGGGGAGTTATGACTGACCGTAAGGCTCGCGCCAGCCATGTCGGTGGCGAAGTGCTGTGCTTCGTCGCATAAGGGGTAGCTATGTCCCGCGTTGCAAAAAAACCAATTGTTCTCCCGCCAGGTGTTTCGGTAGATATCTCGGCGGAACGAGTGTCCGTCAAGGGACCGCTCGGCGCGCTCGTGTTTCCCGCGCATCCGGCGGTGTCGGTCGATCAAGAGGGCGATAGCCTGCTGTGCAAGCCGGTTGCTGGTATCGCCAACGCCGATGCGATGTCTGGCACGTTTCGCGCCGTGGTCGCGAACATGGTGACGGGTGTCAGCACAGGATTCGAGCGCAGGCTGAGCCTTGTTGGTGTTGGCTATCGTGCTCAAGCCCAGGGCGACACGCTCAACCTGACCCTTGGGTTTTCGCATCCAGTGGCTTACAAGCTCCCCAGTGGCATTACTGCTACTACGCCGACCCAGACCGAGATTGTGATCAAGGGCGTTGATCGGCAGCTCGTTGGCCAGGTCGCGGCCGAAGTGCGTTCCTATCGCAAGCCAGAACCTTACAAGGGCAAAGGTGTGCGCTATGTTGACGAGGTGGTCGTGATCAAGGAAACCAAGAAGAAAAAGTAGGGGTTCAGAGATGATTGACAAAAAACAGGCGCGTTTGCGCAGGGCTCGCAAAACGCGGGCGAAAATTGCAGAACTGAAAGCAGTGCGCTTATCGGTGCACCGCAGCAACTGCCATATCTACGCCCAGATAATTTCGGCCTGTGGCTCTCAGGTGCTCGCCGCCGCTTCTTCGCTGGAGCCTGCGGTGCGGAAGATGCTACCGAACGGGGGCGACATCGGTGCGGCCAAGACGATTGGACTGTTGATTGCTGAGCGCGCCAGAAAAGCGGGAATTGAACAGGTTTCGTTTGATCGTGCGGGCTTTCGCTACCACGGGCGGATCAAGGCGCTGGCGGATGCAGCGCGCGAAGCCGGCCTCAAGTTCTGATCGCGCCACAAAGAATTGGAGTAATCAATGGCTAAGCCGCAAAGCAGAAAACCTCAGCAGGCCGAGAAGCCCGATGATGGCATGCGTGAAAAGATGATCTCGATCAACCGAGTGACCAAGGTGGTGAAGGGCGGTCGTATTCTCGGGTTCGCGGCACTGACCGTGGTTGGTGACGGTGATGGTCGTGTGGGGATGGGGAAAGGGAAGTCGCGTGAAGTACCGGTCGCCGTTCAGAAGGCCATGGAGGAGGCGCGCCGTAACCTGATCAAGGTCAGCCTCAAGAACGGCACGCTGCAGCATACGGTGGTGGGGCATCACGGGGCTTCAAGAGTGATGATGCAGCCGGCACCCGAGGGAACCGGGATCATTGCTGGCGGCGCGATGCGCTCGGTCTTCGATGTCATCGGGATGACCAATGTGGTTGCCAAGGCACACGGTTCCACCAATCCTTACAACATCGTCCGCGCAACGATCAATGGTCTGCGGGCGATGACCACGCCGGCCGAGGTTGCCGCAAAGCGGGGCAAGACGGTCGCTGAAATACTGGGGTGAGAAATGGCTGAGAAAAAAGTGAAAGTGACGCTCGTCCGGAGCCTTATCGGCACCAAGGAGTCGCACCGCGCCACGGTACGAGGTCTGGGCCTTCGGCGGCTGAATAGTAGCTCGGTCCTTGAAGACACGCCGGCGGTTCGCGGAATGATCAACAAGGTGTCCTACCTCTTGAAGTGTGAGGGCTGAGATGGAACTCAATACTGTTCAAGCCGCTGACGGTGCGCGTACGGGTAGGAAGCGGGTCGGGCGTGGCATTGGCTCCGGGTTCGGCAAGACCTGCGGGCGCGGTCACAAAGGCCAAAAGTCGCGTGCCGGTGGCTTTCACAAGGTTGGCTTCGAGGGTGGCCAGATGCCGCTACAGCGACGTCTGCCGAAGCGTGGCTTCAAGTCGATGACCAGGGCTCGCAACTTTGAGGTTCGCCTGTCGGAAATCGCACGCTTGCCGGTTGACGAGATTGATCTGGCGACCCTGATGCAGGCCAATCTCGTATCGCAGCACGCCTTGTCGGCGAAGGTTGTGCTGTCGGGTGAGCTCAACCGTAAAGTCATCCTCAAGGGTATCGGAGTGACCGCAGGCGCACGAGCGGCGATCGAAGCCGTTGGTGGCAGCATTGCGGATTAACGAGCAGGCAGGGGTGATCTCTTTTGGTAACTAGTTCGAGCACGGTTAGCAAGGGTGGAAAGTTCGGCGACCTGAAGCGACGGCTGTGGTTCCTGCTGGGGGCGCTGGTCGTTTACCGGGTTGGCGCGCATATTCCCGTGCCAGGCATTGATGCCCAGGCGTTGAGCGAGCTGTTCAGGCAACAGCAGGGCGGCATCCTCGGCATGTTCAACATGTTCTCGGGAGGCGCGTTGTCGCGCTTCACGATTTTCGCGCTCGGAATCATGCCGTACATTTCGGCGTCGATCATCATGCAACTGATGACTCACGCCAGCCCTCAACTTGAGGCGCTGAAAAAGGAGGGCGAAGCCGGGCGGCGGAAAATAACGCAGTACACGCGTTATGGCACGGTGTTTCTGGCGCTGTTTCAGGGAATTGGCATTGCGGTTGCGGTTGAGTCACAACCCGGGCTGGTGCTGGACCCGGGACTGCTGTTCCGCTTCGTGACCGTGACGACGCTGGTCACGGGGACGATGTTTCTGATGTGGCTCGGCGAACAGGTGACCGAGCGGGGGTTGGGTAACGGGATTTCGATCATAATTTTCGCCGGGATCGCGGCTGGTCTGCCGAACGCCATCGGTGGGCTGCTCGAGTTGGTGCGTACGGGCGCCATGCACCCGCTGACGGCAATCGTGATCAGCTTGCTGGTGGTTCTGGTCACCGCCTTTGTGGTGTTTGTCGAACGTGGTCAGCGAAAAATCCTGGTCAACTACGCCAAGCGCCAAGTGGGCAACAAGATTTATGGTGGCCAGAGTTCGCACCTGCCGCTGAAATTGAACATGGCGGGCGTCATCCCGCCGATCTTTGCTTCGTCGATCATCCTGTTTCCGGCGACAGTTGCCGGCTGGTTTGGCTCTGGCGAGTCGGTTCGCTGGCTAAAGGACATTGCTGGCGCGTTGTCTCCAGGGCAACCGGTCTATGTCATGCTCTACGCGGCAGCGATTATCTTCTTTTGCTTTTTTTACACGGCCTTGGTTTTCAACTCCAAGGAAACAGCAGACAACCTCAAGAAGAGCGGCGCTTTCGTACCAGGGATACGGCCAGGAGATCAGACGGCGCGCTACATTGACAAGATACTGATGCGATTGACCCTGGTTGGGGCAGCCTACATCACGATCGTATGCTTGCTGCCGGAGTTCCTGATCCTGAAATGGAATGTGCCATTCTATTTTGGCGGCACTTCACTGCTCATCATCGTGGTGGTAACGATGGATTTCATGACTCAGGTCCAGGCATATGCCATGTCACACCAGTACGAGAGTCTGTTGAAGAAGGCCAATTTCAAGGGCTCCGGGATATCGGCGAAATAGGATGGCAAAGGAAGACTTGATCGAAATGCAGGGAGAGGTTATCGAGAACCTTCCCAATGCCACCTTCAGGGTGAAGCTCGAAAACGGGCATATCGTGCTGGGTTTCATATCAGGCAAGATGCGGATGCACTACATCCGCATTCTGCCGGGCGACAAGGTGACGGTTCAACTTACGCCCTATGATCTGAGTCGCGCGCGAATCGTCTTCCGCGCCAAGTGAAGAGTTTCTAGGCAGTAATCTACGCAACAATTCGGCGAAGGGCTGGCTGCGCCTCGTGCCGGGGAATCAGGAGTGGATCATGAAAGTGCTGGCATCTGTGAAACGCATCTGCCGGAAGTGCAAGATCATTCGGCGCCATGGGGTCGTCCGTGTGATTTGTTCGGACCAGCGTCACAAACAGCGTCAAGGTTGATCGCTGCGGCTCACTATGGTGGGTCGCCAGTCGGTTGAAGGTATAATTACAAGTTTCGATTATTTTGGGGTGAATCGATGGCCCGCATCGCAGGCGTAAACCTCCCGAACCACCAGCATGCCGAGATTGCTCTTACCGCAATCTACGGTATCGGACGTCCGCGCGCACAGAAGATTTGTGATGCTGCTGGGGTGACACGTTCAACAAAGATGAAAGACCTGACCGAGGCCGAATTGGAGCGCTTGCGCGACCAGATTGGCAGGTTCAGTGTCGAGGGCGATCTGCGTCGCGAAGTGACGATGAGCATCAAGCGTTTGATGGATCTCGGCTGCTATCGTGGCCTCCGTCACCGCAAGGGCCTGCCGTCTCGCGGCCAGCGGACGCGGACCAACGCGCGCACCCGCAAGGGGCCGCGGAAGCCGATCGCCGGCAAGAAATAATCAGGAGCTAGGACCTTACTATGGCCAAGACCGCCGCAAAAGTTCGCAAGAAAGTCAAGATCAGAAAGAATGTGGCTGAGGGCGTCGCCCACATCCACGCCTCGTTCAACAATACGATCATTACCATTACCGATCGCCAGGGCAATGCCTTGTCGTGGGCGACGTCTGGTGGCGCCGGTTTCAAGGGATCACGCAAGAGCACGCCCTTTGCTGCTCAGGTCGCTGCTGAGGCTGCCGGCAGGGTGGCCGTGGAGTGCGGTGTCAAGAACCTTGAAGTTCGCATCAAGGGCCCTGGACCTGGACGTGAGTCTTCAGTGCGTGCGCTCAATGCTCTCGGCATGAAGATAACGGCGATTACCGATGTAACACCAATCCCGCATAACGGCTGTCGGCCGCCTAAAAGGCGTCGGATTTAAGGAGAAGGAAAAGTGGCTCGCAATCTCGATCCGAAGTGTCGTCAGTGCCGCCGCGAAGGCGAAAAGTTGTTCCTGAAGGGTGAGAAGTGCTTTACCGACAAGTGCGCTATCGAACGTCGTTCGTACGCCCCCGGTCAGCATGGCCAGAAATCTGGGCAGCGTTTGTCCGACTATGGCGTCCACCTGCGGGAAAAGCAAAAAATCCGCCGCATCTATGGCGTTCTTGAAGGCCAGTTTCGCAAGGTCTATAAAGAGGCAGACCGTCGCAAAGGTGTGACTGGTGAGGTCCTCCTGCAGTTGCTGGAGGCTCGCCTGGACAGCGTTTGCTATCGCATGGGTTTTGCCGCTTCACGTTCGGAGTCTCGTCAGGTGGTTCGACATAATGGCGTGCTGGTGAACGGTCGTCGGGTGAACATCCCTTCCTATCAGGTGCGGCCAGGCGACGTCGTCGAAGTCTGCGACAAGGCCAAGGCGCATCTTCGTGTCAAGGCCGCCCTGGCCGCCGCCGAGGCGCGAGGGTTTCCGGAATGGGTCGAAGTCGACGCAAAGGCTGCCAAGGGTACCTACAAGGCGCACCCGGAACGTAGCGAGCTGCCGCCGACGATCAACGAGAGTCTCGTCATCGAACTCTACTCGAAGTAGTAGCGGCGAGTCTTGACGGACTGAGGCAAAGGACATACATGCAAAGCAGTGGACTATTTAAACCGCGCATCATCGATGTGCAGAGCTTGTCGCCGGTGCATGCACGAGTGGTCATGGAGCCGTTTGAACGAGGCTACGGGCATACTCTCGGTAATGCTTTGCGCCGAATCCTGCTGTCGTCGATGCCTGGTTACGCGCCGACCGAAGTCAGCATCGAAGGCGTACTTCACGAGTACTCGACGATTGACGGCGTCCAGGAGGACGTGGTGGATATCCTCCTGAACCTGAAGGGGGTGGTTTTCAAACTCTACAACCGTGAGGAAGTCGTCCTGCATCTTCGCAAGGAAGGAAAGGGGGTCGTTCGGGCTGCCGACATCGACGTTTCTCACGATGTCGAGATCATCAATCCCGAGCACGTGATTGCCCACCTGTCGGCCGGTGGCAAGCTGGCCATGGAAATGAAGGTGGAGCGGTCGCGCGGCTACGTTGCGGGCAACCTTCGCGAGTTGAGCGACGGCAGCAAGAACATCGGCAAGCTGGTCCTGGACGCCTCGTTCAGCCCGGTGCGGCGGGTTAGCTACGCGGTTGAGAGTGCCCGTGTCGAACAGCGGACCGACCTTGACAAGTTGATCATGGACATCGAGACCAACGGCGCCATTGAGCCGGAGGAAGCGATTCGGACGGCTGCCCGGATCCTGATGGAGCAACTCTCCGTCTTCGCCGACCTCGCCGGGACGGCGATGCCTATCGAGTATCAGAAGACGGTGCAGGTTGATCCGTTGCTGCTGCGTCCGGTGGATGACCTTGAGCTGACGGTTCGTTCGGCCAATTGTCTGAAAGCGGAGAATATTTACTACATCGGTGACCTGATCCAGCGCACCGAAAACGAATTGCTCAAGACGCCCAATCTCGGCCGCAAGTCGCTGAATGAGATCAAGGAAGTGCTGGCCGCGCGCGGTCTGACACTGGGCATGAAGTTAGAGAACTGGCCTCCGGCCGGACTCGAGAAGTGAGCAGCCGGAAAAGAACAGGAAGGAATTGATATGCGTCACCGTTTGGGTCTTCGCAAACTGAATCGAACCAGTGCCCACCGCCTGGCGATGTTGCGCAATATTACCGTCTCGCTGCTTCGTGAAGAGGTCATCAAGACGACGCTGCCGAAAGCCAAGGAACTTCGCCGGGTGATCGAGCCGATCATCACGCTCGGCAAGAAGCCAAGTCTCGCCAACCGCCGGCTGGCTTTTGATCGTCTGCGCGATCGGGACATGGTAGTCAAGGTGTTTGACGAACTCGGACCGCGTTACGCAAGCCGCAGTGGCGGTTATCTGCGGATCCTGAAGTGTGGCTTTCGCGATGGCGACAATGCACCGATGGCGTTCGTGGAATTGCTCGACAGGCCGGAGTCGGGGGGCGATGCGGCGACAGCAGCGAGCTAAGCCGTCTGCGCTGTAAGTCGGAGGTGAAAAGGCCAGGCCAAGCCTGGCTTCTTTTTTGGTGCGCCCGGAGAATGCACCGCGGGTGAAGGTTGCCAGCCCGGCGGCTTCCGACAGCGGTGGATTTGTGGGGCTCACATGCCCGCGGGGCCTTGTCTCGTGGCGCCCGCGGCCACCTGGGTCAACCCTCTGTGACGAGCGACGCGGCCGCGTCGCCAGACTCTTCCAGTTGCTGCAGTGCCCACATTTGCGCATACAGGCCGGCGGCATCGAGCAGCGTCGTGTGGGATCCGCGTTCGACTATTCGCCCAGCATCCATTACCAGGATCTCGTCGGCATTCATTATCGTAGATAGGCGGTGGGCGATGACCAGCGTCGTGCGACCACGAGCTGCGTTATCAAGGCTGGTCTCAATCGCCTTCTCGGTTTTCGAGTCGAGCGCCGAGGTCGCTTCGTCGAAGATCAGCACCGGCGGGTTTTTCAGCAGCGCCCGGGCAATCGCCACCCGTTGTTTTTCACCGCCTGAGAGTTTGAGACCACGCTCGCCGACCCGCGTTTCATAGCCATCGGGGAGCAAGTCAATAAAGCCAGAGAGTTGCGCCGCTGCGGCAGCGGCAATCACCTGTTCCCGGTTTGCTTCAGGCTTGCCGTACTGGATGTTGTAGTAGATGGTGTCGTTGAACAGCACCGTGTCCTGCGGAACGATGCCAATTGCGGCGCGCAGGCTTGCTTGCGTCAGATCGCGAAGATCAATGCCGTTGAGCAGGATGCGGCCGCCGCTGACGTCGTAGAAGCGGTATAGAAGGCGCGCCAGGGTCGATTTTCCCGAGCCGGACTCGCCGACAATAGCGAGGGTTCGTCCGGCAGGAATCGAAAAATCAATGCGCTGCAGGATTTGCCGGTTCGATTCATAGGAAAAGTCGACCTCGCAAAACCGGATCTCAACCGCTCCAGCGGCTAGGGCGGTGGCGTTGGGGGCGTCGGCAATTTCCCGGTTGACCGCCAGGAGGTCGAACATCCGCTCGATGTCTGCCAGCGCCTGGCGAATCTCGCGGTAGACCACCCCGAGGAAGTTGAGCGGCATGTAAAGCTGAATCAGGAAGGCATTGACCAGAACCAGGTCGCCGATGGTCATGCTGCCGTCAACCACGCCGTTCGCCGCTCGCCACATCATTGCCGTGACCCCCAGGGCGATGATGACCTGCTGACCAAGATTGAGCCATGACAGCGACACCTGGCTGCGGGTGGCAGCATCTTCCCAATCCTGCATCTGCCGGTCGTAACGCCTCGCTTCGTACTCCTCGTTATTGAAGTACTTGACCGTTTCATAGTTCAGCAGGCTATCGATCGCCCGAGTATTTGCCGCCGAATCCATCTCGTTCAGCTTCCGGCGGATCGCGATCCTCCAGTTGCTGACCTTGACCAGAACAACACGTAGGCTGTGAGAGAAGCGAGGGTGATAAGGACAAAAGAACTATCGTAGCGCAGCAGCAGGATGGCCAGAACGAGGGTGATTTCGACCAGGGTCGGGAGGATCGAGTAGAGGGTGTAGCTGATCAGACTCGAGATCGATCGGCTGCCACGCTCGATGTCGCGCGAAACCCCACCCGTCTGTCGTTCGAGATGAAAGCGCAGCGAGAGTTCGTGCAGGTGGCGGAAAACCTCGAGGGCGATCCGGCGCACGGCCCGTTGCGTGACGCGCGCAAAAAGGATCTCGCGCAGCTCGGTAAACAGAGACGTGGAAAAGCGCAGCGCGCCGTACAGCAGGAGCAACAGCGCCGGCAAGGCAAGTGCTTGCTGAGTGCTGCTCAGGCCGTCGATCATCTCCTTGAAGACCAGTGGGACGGTGACGTTGGCTACCTTGGCGCCCAACAGACAGGACAAGGCCAGCAGGACGCGCCACTTGTATTGCCACAGATACGGCAGCAACTTGTGCAGGGTGGCCCCCAGGTGGGTGTCGGCAGCGGGCGGTCTGCCCGGGGCAGGGTAGGGCGAGGCGGGTCTGCGCATGTCTTGGGCTGCTCAATCGGGTTTCGGATCAGCGGAGTATGCCCTGTTGTCGAGCCCGGTCTCAAGGCAGAGCCAGAAAGTTGGAAAAAACCCTTGCATTCACGGCTCTCTGGCCCTAATATTAAAACGAACGTTTGAACGAAATGCTTCGGCAGACTGATCAGAGTTCTCCCGCATCCGCTCTAACTGGATTATTTATCCGATGTCCGACCAAAAAAATGGCAGCGATACCCGCGAACGCATTCTTGACGTGGCCGAACGACTGTTCATGGAGAACGGTTACGAGGCGACGTCGATGCGCACCATCACGAGCGCGGCCGAGGCCAATCTGGCGGCGGTGAATTATCACTTCGGGTCGAAGGAGGCCTTGCTGCGCGAGGTCTTCCGGCGTCGCCTTGCCTGGCTCAACCACGAACGTTTGCAGGCCCTGGACAAGCTGGAGGAACAGGCTGGCGGAGCGCCGCTCAAGCCGTCGCAGATTCTCGAAGCCTTTTTCGGCACCCTGTTGCGCATGGGTGAGAATCCGACCCTGGGCGGGATGGTCTTTCTGCGGCTGCTTGGCCGTACGTTGACCGAGCCCGCTGAGTTCATCCGGACCTTTTTCGCTGGCGAGTACGCCGAGGTAATTGACCGTTACAAACTGGCCCTGTTCAGTGCCTTGCCCGATGTACCGAAGGCGGAGATTGTCTGGCGCCTGCATTTCATGCTTGGCGCCATGTCCTACGCGATTGCCGGCACCGATGTGTTGCAGGTCGTCACCGGTTGCGAGGTGGGCGATCTGGCTGGCGAAGAGGTAACCGACGAGACCGACGACACGGTGCTGGCGAGGCGGTTGTCGCAGCGGCTGATGCCTTTCCTGCTCGGCGGTCTGCGGGCACCGCTGCCGCAGTTCGATGATGTGCAGAGAATAGAAAAAGAGCCGTTGCCGAAGACGGCCCGAGATACGCGGGAGAAGACCCCCGACCAAGACCCTAGACCCTAGACCAGCAATAGGAGAAGCAGCAATGATCACAACGATCGTATCGATAATCATCGGTGTCATACTGATGAGTCTCGCCGTGTTGTTCGGTGTTCGTCCCTTGCGACGAGCGCTGGTCAGCCGGCCAGTTTTCCGTACCTACAAGCGGATTCTGCCGCAGATGTCCGAAACCGAGCGCGTCGCGCTTGAAGCAGGGACAGTGTGGTGGGATGGCGAGTTGTTCCGCGGGAATCCCGACTGGAACAAGCTGCTCGCCTACCCGGTGCCGAAACTGACCGCCGAAGAGCAGTCCTTCATGGACAACGAGGTCGAGCAGGCCTGTGCCTTGGTTGATGACTGGCAGGTGACGAGCGAGTTGAATGACCTGCCGGCGGAGGCATGGCAGTACATCAAGGACAAAGGCTTCCTCGGTATGATCATTCCGAAGAAGTATGGTGGTCTGCAGTTCTCGGCCTATGCGCACTCGCAGATTGTCACCAAACTGTCGACGCGCTGCTCGGCATTGTCGGTGTCGGTGATGGTGCCAAACTCACTGGGTCCGGCCGAACTGCTGTTGCACTACGGTACCGAAGCACAGAAAAACCATTATCTGCCCCGGCTGGCGAAGGGGATCGAGATTCCAGCCTTCGCGCTGACCAGCCCGTGGGCCGGCTCCGACGCCGGGTCGATCCCGGACGTCGGCATCGTCTGCAAGGGCATCTGGCAGGGCAAGGAAGTGCTGGGGATGCGGGTGACCTGGGACAAGCGTTACATCACGCTCGGCCCGGTCTGCACCATCCTGGGCCTGGCTTTCCACCTGTACGACCCGGATGGCCTGCTCGGCGGCAAGAAGCATGTCGGCATCACCTGTGCGCTGGTGCCGCGCGACACCCCCGGTGCCGAAATCGGTCGCCGCCACTTTCCCCTCAACGCCATGTTCATGAACGGCCCGACGCGTGGCAAGGACGTCTTCATGCCGCTCGACTACGTGATTGGTGGCCCGGCGATGGTTGGCCAGGGGTGGCGCATGCTGATGGAGTGTCTGGCGGCGGGCCGCTCGATCTCGCTGCCGTCGTCGAACACCGGTATGGCTCAGCTGACGGCGCGCAGCGTCGGTGCCTATGCGCGTGTGCGCAGCCAGTTCAAGATGGCGATCGGGCGTTTCGAGGGTGTCGAGGAACCGCTGACCCGGATCGGTGCCTACACCTACATGATGGACGCCGTGCGCAAGATGACGGCTGGTGCCATCGACCTCGGCGAGAAGCCGTCGGTCGTCTCGGCAATCGCCAAGTACCATGTGACCGAGCGGGCCCGCCAGGTGGTCAATGACGGCATGGACATCGTTGGCGGCAAGGGCATCTGCCTCGGCCCCTCGAACTTTATTGGCCGGGCCTATCAGCAGATCCCGATTGGCATCACCGTGGAAGGGGCCAACATCCTGACACGCAGCATGATTCTCTTTGGCCAGGGTGCCATCCGCTGTCATCCCTACGTGCTGAAGGAGATGAAAGCGGCCTTCAACCCGGATGGCGAGCAGGGGCTGCACGACTTCGACCGGGCCTTGTTCGGGCACCTCGTATTCACCATCAGGCACGCTTTCGGTGCGCTGGGCAAGGGCCTGACCGGATCGCATTTCGTCTCGGTTCCAGCCAATATCGCTCCCGAAACCCGACGTTACTACCAGCAGCTTACCCGCTTCTCCTCAGCCTTTGCCTTCCTTGCCGACATCTCGATGCTGGTCCTAGGCGGTGAGCTGAAGCGTCGCGAGAAACTCTCGGCGCGACTTGGCGACATTCTGTCGATGCTCTACCTTTGCTCGGCCACGCTCAAGCGCTACGAGTCGGAAGGTCGCCAGCAGGCCGATGCGCCGCTGATGCACTGGGCGATGTGGGACGCGATGTACAAGGCGCAGATGGCTTTCGACGGGGCCATTGCCAACTTCCCGGTACGCTGGATTGGGCGCATGCTCTACCGGCTCGTTTTTCCGCTTGGTCATCCCTACGATGTGCCTTCGGACCGGATTGGGCACCAGGTGGCAAAACTGCTGATCGAACCGTCGGCTGCACGCGACCGCCTGACTGCCGAAGCCTATTTGCCCAAGGTCGAGAGCGAAGCCGTTGGCGCCCTCGAGCTGGCGCTTGCGGCAACCATCGCAGCCGAACCGATCGAAGCCAAGATTCGCGCCGCCGAAAAGAGCGGTGTCCTGGCGGACAATCCAGACGCCAATGTCCGCGATCTGGCACATGCGGCCTTTGCCGCCGGTATCGTGACCCCGGCAGAGTATGCCGTGCTCAAGCGGCGCAACGAACTGCGCGACATCGTCATTCGGGTCGACGATTTCCCGCATGACCTTGGCCGTACGCGGCAGCAGCCCATGTTGCACAAAGCCGCGGCGTAGCTGGCCATTTCCCGCAGACCCGGAGGCACGGAGCGACTGGTCCGTGCCTCTTCTTGTACCGGGTGCCAGCATGAGAAAAGGAGATCAAGTGGGATTTCAGCCGGTTTACGTCGTGGATGGCGCCCGCACGCCATTCCTCAAGGGACGCAACGCGCCAGGGCCATTCGCGGCGAGTGATCTGGCGGTGCAGGCCGGGCGAGCGCTACTCATCCGCCAGCCCTTCGCGCCGACCCAACTAGACGAGGTGATTCTCGGCTGCGCCAGTCCCTCGGCCGACGAGGTGAATATTGCTCGGGTCGTGGCTCTTCGTCTCGGTTGCGGCCACCGGATGCCGGCATGGACGGTGATGCGAAACTGTGCCAGCGGGATGCAGGCGATCGATTCGGCCATCGCCAACATCCAGAGCGGACGCTCGCAACTGGTGCTCGCCGGCGGCGTCGATGCCCTGTCGCATGCCCCACTGCTCTACAACGAAGCGATGGTGCGCTGGTTTGGACAGATGATGCAGGCCAGGACAATGGCGCAGAAGGTCGCCATGTTTGCCCGCCTGCGCCCGACACAGCTGCTGTCGCCGGTAATCGGCATCCTCAAGGGTCTGACTGACCCGGTGATTGGCCTGCTGATGGGGCAGACCGCCGAGAACCTCGCCTGGCGCTTCGGCATCTCACGTCAGCAGATGGACGAATACAGCGTGCGCAGCCACCAGCGTGCGGTGGCAGCTCGCACCGCCGGGCGTCTCGGCGAGATTGTTCCGGTGGTCGATGCCAGGGGCAAGGTCTATGCGGAGGACGACGGCGTCCGTGCCGATTCGAGCCTGGCCGGTCTTGGCAAGCTCAAGCCCTTCTTCGACCGCAAGTACGGCCGGGTGACCCCGGGCAACAGCTCGCAGATCACTGACGGCGCGGCGTGGCTGATCCTGGCCTCAGAGGCTGCGGTCGACCAGTGGCAACTGGCGCCGCTCGGCCGGATCACCGACAGCCAGTGGGCCGGCCTTGACCCAGCGCAGATGGGACTCGGCCCGGTGCATGCGGCGACGCCGATCCTGCAGCGGCATCCGCTCAGCCTCGACGACATCGACCTGTGGGAAATCAACGAAGCCTTCGCCGCACAGGTGCTTGGCTGTCTCGCCGCCTGGGAATCGGACGAGTACTGCCGAGAGCAGCTCGGCTTGCCGGGGGCTCTTGGTGTACTGTCCCACGATCGTCTCAACGTGGACGGCAGTGCGATTGCGGTCGGCCACCCGGTTGGAGCGTCCGGAGCACGCATCGTCCTGCACCTGCTGCAGGCGCTGCGTGCGGCCAACGCCAGGCGCGGCATCGCCGCAATCTGCATTGGCGGTGGTCAGGGTGGCGCCATGCTCGTTGAAACGATCAGCCGAGAACCGGCAAGACGGGGAAATCAATGAACATCAATGGCAACAACGGTGGCCAACAGCACTGGCAGCTCGAGGTCGATGCCCAGGGTCTGGCCTGGGCGACGCTGAACAAGGCTGGCGAGTCGACCAACTCCCTCTCCTCTTCAGTAATGGACGAACTCTCACAGCTGCTCGATCAACTCGACCGCAGCCCGCCGAAGGGGTTGATCTTCCGCTCCGGGAAAGCGGCGGGCTTCATCGCTGGCGCTGACATCCAGGAGTTCACGCGGCTCGATACGCCGGAGAAAGGAATTGAACTCGTGTCGCGCGGCTGGCAGTTGTTCAATCGTCTGGCCGGGGTATCGTATCCGACGCTGGCGCTGGTGCGCGGTCACTGCCTTGGCGGTGGGCTGGAACTGGCGCTGGCCTGCCGTTACCTGCTTGCCGTGGACGAACCGTCAACCCGGATGGGTCTGCCGGAGGTCATGCTGGGCATCGTCCCCGGCTGGGGTGGCATGTTGCGCTTGCCCGAGCGCATCGGTCCGCAGGCCGCGCTGGACATGATGCTGACCGGCAAGACGATCGATGCCAGCAAGGCCAGACGCCTCGGCCTCGCCGACGACTGCGTGCCGCAGCGGGTGATGGACAGCGCCGCGGCATTGCTGGTGCTTGCCAATCAGCCGCGCCGGCGTCCCCCCTTGCTGCAGCGCCTGCTCAACGGTCCCCTCAAGGCTCTGGTGGCCAGCGGCGCCAGGAAGCAGGTCGCCCGCCGCGCGCGTCGCGAGCACTATCCGGCGCCCTACGCGATCATCGACATCTGGGCTCGCCACCAGGGCAATGCTCTGGCCGCTCCCGAACTGATCGACAGCATCGTCCGGTCGCCGACCGCGCGCAATCTGGTCCGCGTGTTTTTCCTGCAGGAGCGCCTCAAGAGTTTCGGCAAGGCGAGTACCTTCGAAGCCAAACGCGTGCATGTCGTTGGCGCCGGCGTCATGGGCGGCGACATCGCCGCCTGGTGTGCACTGCGCGGGCTGACCGTCACCCTGCAAGATCAGGGGATGGAGCGAATTGCGCCCGCCCTCCAGCGAGCGTACGCCGCCTGGCGTCGGCGCGTCAGGGATGATCGCGAACTACGCAACATCATGGATCGCCTGATTCCCGATCCCGAAGGGCACGGTGCATGCCAGGCCGACGTGGTGATCGAGGCCATCTTCGAGGACACCGTGGCCAAGCAGGCCCTGCTCCAGGAGCTTGAAGCGCGCATCCGGCCGGACGCAGTGCTGGCGACCAATACCTCGAGCCTGCGCATCGAGGATTTGCGGACCGTGCTGGCGAGGCCGGAACGGCTGATCGGAATCCATTTCTTTAACCCGGTGGCCAAGATGCCGCTGGTCGAAGTCGTTGCCGCCGAAGGTGCCGACCGCGAAATGCTTCAGCGCGGCACCGCTTTTGTCAGGCAGATCGACCGCCTGCCGTTGCCCGTTAAGAGCGCGCCCGGCTTCCTGGTCAACGCCGTTCTCGGGCCCTATATGCTCGAAGCGATGCGCGCGGTCGACGAGGGCCTGGAGCCGGAGACCGTGGACGAAGCGATGCTTGCCTTCGGCATGCCGATGGGCCCGATCGAACTGGTCGACATGGTCGGTCTTGACGTCGCCATGGCCGCCGGCAAAAGCCTCGCAGGGGCCGGGGCCGAGCCACCCAAGTGCCTGCTTGAGCGCTTCAACGCGGGTCACCTCGGCAAGAAGGCTGGCCGGGGCTTTTACGAGTACCGCAGTGGCCGGCCGGCCAAGGACGCAGCGGGGTCAGTGCCGGCGGGTCTGGCCGCGCGCCTGGTCAAGCCGCTGCTCGACCGCACGCAGCAACTGGTCGATGACGGGATCGTTGCCGACGCCGACCTGGCCGACGCCGGAGTCATTTTCGGTACCGGCTTCGCGCCGTTTACCGGCGGACCGCTCAATTTCCTGCGGAGTCAGCATGGTTGACATCGTCAGCACTTTGCCGAGCAGACAGCCGACGCTGCGGGTCATGCCGATGCCCTCCGAAGTCAACCCGCAGGGTGACGTCTTCGGCGGTTGGATCATGGCCCAGGTCGACGTGGCCGGCGCGATTCCGGCGATGCAGCGTGCGCGTGGTCGCGTGACCACGGTGGCGGTGAATTCCTTCCTCTTCAAGCAGCCGGTGTCGGTCGGCGACGTCGTGAGTTTCTTTGCCGAGGTTGTCGATACCGGGCGCACGTCGATCAAGGTCAGGGTCGAGGTCTACGCCGAACGCCACCCGGCGCAGCCGATCACCGTGAAAGTGACCGAAGCCGTCCTGACTTATGTTGCAGTAAACCAACAGGGGGAGAAGCGAGAGCTGCCAAGTGCCGAATAAGTGAGGATTTTTGTGGACAGTCGTCTTAGCATATGGCCGCAGATTGCCATTGGCGCGTGGCGAAAAAACCACGCACGGATCACATCCAGAGGGGAGTTCAACATGTCGCACAAGATTTCGATGAAGGTGCTTCCGGCGCTATTGCTGGCGGGTTTGTCGGGCACGGCGGGTGCCTCGGGCTTTCAGTTGCTGGAGCAGGGCAGCGGCTTGGGCAATGCCTACGCCGGTTCCGCAGCGAAGGCAAACGACGCCAGTACCATTTTCTGGAACCCTGCCGGAATGACGCAATTGCAGGCGCGTGAAGTCTCCGGTGGTTTGACGGCGGTGAGGCCAAGCTTCAAGTTCGACGACGACGGTTCCCAGGTTGGTGCTTTCAATCTGGCCGGTGATGGCGGCGATGCCGGAGCTGGGCTTTTATTCCGAATGCCTATCTCTCGTGGGCGCTCAACAAGGATCTCTACGTTGGCTTGGGAATTGGCGGACCTTTCCGGCAACGCAACCAAGTACGACGAGCCGTGGATAGGCAGTGCGCAGTCCGACGAGTTTGACATCAAGACGATCAATATCAACCCCTCGATCGCCTATCGGGTCAACGATATGGTTTCGCTCGGCGCCGGCGTGAGCTGGCAGAAGATCGAGGCGGATTATTATCGCCAAGTGGGAATATTGGGTAACCTGCCTCGGGTGGAATCGCATATGAGCATCAGTGACGACGCCTGGGGCTGGAACCTCGGCGCGTTGTTCACGCTCTCGCCGGCGACCAAGGTGGGCGTATCCTATCGCTCGACCATCCAGTATCACACCGACGGCAAGGTCAAGCTGAGGGGTGATGGCTCGCCGGCGGGCAATGCCACCGCGAATGCCCTGGGCAATGCCGGTGGCCGGAGCGACGTCAAGGCGGATCTCGAGGTGCCGGATACCTTCATTCTGAGCGTGACGCAGAAGCTCAGCGATCGCTGGGAGATGCTCGGGGACATTTCGTGGACGGGTTGGAGTTCGATCAAGAACGTCGACATCATCCGCACTTCGGGGCCGCTCACCGGGCAGACCGCGCAGGTCCTCGAGGCGGATTTCCAGGATACCTACCGCGTGGCCCTGGGGGCGAACTACGCGTATTCGGACGCGCTCAAGTTCATGTTCGGCTTGGCCTATGATCAGACTCCGGTCAAGAATGCGTCCACCGTCTGACTTCGTTGCCGGACAACGACCGGACCTGGTTTAGCTTCGGGGCCCAATGGAAGCCGGCCAAGGAACAGACACTGGAACTCGGTGCCGCTTACCTGTATATCCCCAAGACCAAGATCAACCAGGACGAGACCAGCTTGAATCCGCTCACGAATCGTGGGTCGTAATCGGCGACTACAACTCCAGCGTCTGGATTCTCGGCGCCCAGTACTCGCTGGCTTTCTGATCGCGCCAGGCAGTTGGCAAGAAAGCCCCGGATGCCGGGGCTTTTTTTTGGCCGGTGGTGAAGTCTCCCTGGCGTTACCGCGCTGTCGCAGTTGACGTCGTGGGCAGGCCGCGTATAATTCAAACGTTCGTTTTAGCGGCTTTGTGCAGAACTGCTGCGGGGTGTTCCCGGCGAGCGCAGACGACCCAGACTATAACAGGAGGACAGCTTGAGCAACTTCATCGTACGCAAGGCCGCCGTACTCGGAGCGGGCGTGATGGGCGCGCAGATTGCCGCGCACCTCGCGAATGCCGAAGTGCCGGTGGTGCTTTTCGACCTGCCGGCCAAGGAAGGCGATCCCAACGGGATCGTCAGGAAAGCCATCGACGCGCTCAGGAAGCTGGAGCCGTCGCCGCTGGCCACGAAAGACCGCGTTGCCTACATCGATGCCGCCAACTACTCGCAGCACCTCGATCAACTCAAGGATTGCGACCTGATCATCGAAGCCATCGCCGAGAAGACCGAGTGGAAAGACGATCTGTATCGCCAGATCGCGCCCTTCATCTCGCCCGATGCGATCATCGCCTCGAACACCTCGGGCCTGTCGATCAACCGCCTGTCGGAAGGCCTGCCCGAGGCCCTGCGCCCGCGCTTCTGCGGCATCCATTTCTTCAACCCGCCGCGCTACATGCATCTGGTCGAGCTGATCGCCACCCGGACGACTGACCCGGCGCTGCTCGACAACCTCGAGTCGTGGCTGGTCTCGCGTCTCGGCAAGGGAATCGTTCGCGCGCTCGATACGCCGAACTTCGTCGCCAACCGCGTCGGCGTCTTCTCGATGCTCGCGGTGATGCATCACACCCAGCGCCTGGGTCTTGGTTTCGATGTCGTCGATTCGCTGACTGGCCCGATCATCGGTCGCCCGAAGAGCGCCACCTACCGCACCGCCGACGTCGTCGGCCTCGATACGCTGGCGCACGTCATCAAGACCATGCAGGACACCCTGCCCGACGATCCGTGGCATGGCTATTACGGTGTGCCGGGCTGGTTAGCTGCGCTGATCGGCAAATGTGCGCTGGGTCAGAAGACGCGCTGCGGCATTTTCAGGAAAGACGGCCGGGCGATCAAGGTGCTCGACCTCGCTGCGCAGGACTATCGTGACAGCGCTGCCGATATCGATCCGACGGTGCTGGCCATCCTGAAGAACCGCAACCCCGCCGAGAAGTTCGCCCAGTTGCGAGCCAGCGAGCATCCGCACGCACAGTTCCTGTGGGCGATCTTCCGCGACATCTTTCATTACACCGCTTTCCACCTGGCCGACATCGCCGACAACGCGCGCGATGTCGATTTCGCGATGCGCTGGGGCTTCGGTTGGGCGCAGGGTCCGTTCGAAAGCTGGCAGGCTGCCGGCTGGCAGGCGATCGCCGACGCCGTCAAGGCCGACATCGACGCGGGTCGGGCGATGAGTCCGGTCCCGCTGCCGGCCTGGGTCTTCGGCCAGGTCGCCGAGCAGGGGTGCATACTGCGCAGGGTTCGTATTCGGCGAGCGCCGATGCTTACCGCCCGCGCTCGACGCTGCCGGTCTATCAGCGGCAGATTTTCCCCGAACGGGTCCTCGGCGAAAAGGCGGTTGCCGGCACGACCATCTGGGAAAACGAGGGTGTTCGCCTGTGGACGCTGCCGCAGGTAGACGAAGGCATCGCCATCGTCAGCATCAAGTCGCGCAACCATACCCTCGGGCGCGCGGTGATCGTCGGTCTGCAGGAAGCGGTGGCGCGTGCCGAGGCCGATTATCAGGGGCTGGTGCTGTGTCATGAGGCGCCGTTTGCCTTTGGCGCCAACCTCAAGGAAGTCACCGAGGCGATTGCCGCCGGCGAGTTCGAACTGCTCGAGCAATACGTCGCCGAGTTTCAGAACGCGTCGATGTGCCTCAAGTATGCCAAGGTGCCGGTAATCGCGGCGGTGCAGGGGATGGCTTTGGGCGGTGGTTGCGAGTTCCTGATGCACGCTGCCAAGCGGGTGATCGCGCTCGAAAGCTACATCGGCCTGGTCGAAGCGGGTGTCGGACTGATCCCCGCGGGTGGTGGCTGCAAGGAGTTCGCCATCCGCGCCGCGCAGCACGCGGCGAAGACCGGCGGCAACGACCCGTTCGAGTTCATCCAGCCGGTGTTCATGACCATCGCCATGGCGACGGTTTCGAAGAGCGGCGCGCAGGCCAGGGAACTCGGTTTCGCCCTCGAGTCGGACAAGATCGTCTTCAACGCCAACGAACTGCTTTACGTGGCCTTGCGCGAGGCGCGCGGCCTCGCCGAGGCGGGCTATTACCCGCGCCTGTCGCCGCGCGGGGTCAAGGTTCGCCGGCCGTACCGGCATTGCCAACTGCGAGATGATGCTCGCCAACATGAAGGAAGGCGGCATGATTTCGGCGCATGACTACGCGGTCGCCAAGGCGGCGGCAACCGCGCTGTGCGGTGGCGACATCGAGACCGGATCACTGGTGGATGAGCCGTGGTTGCTGACCGTCGAGCGCCAGCTTTTCGTCGAACTGCTGAAGAACCCGAAAACCCAGCAGCGTATCCAGCACCTGCTGGAAACCGGCAAGCCGCTGCGTAACTGAGCGAGCAAGGAGAACAGATCATGAGCAAACAGATTCAGGACGCCTACATCGTCGCCGCGACGCGCCTGCCGGTGGGCAGACGCAAGGGCATGTTGGGCCACGTTCGCCCGGACGACATGCTGGCGCACGCCATCAGGTCGGTCATGGCGCAGGTGCCGGCGATCGACCCGGCGCTGGTCGCCGACGTGATCGTCGGCTGTGCGATGCCGGAAGCCGAGCAGGGAATGAACGTCGCGCGCATCGGCCTGCTGCTGGCCGGCCTGCCGAACACGGTTCCCGGGGTCACCGTCAACCGCTTCTGCGCTTCCGGTCTGCAGACCGTGGCGATGGCCGCCGATCGCATTCGCCTCGGTGAAGCCGACGTGATGATCGCCGGCGGCACCGAAACGATGTCCTTGATGAACCAGATCATGGGCAACAAGATCGCCATGAACCCGGCGATATTCGAGAAGGAAGAGAATTACGCGATCGGTTTCGGGATGGGCATCACCGCCGAAAAGGTCGCCGCGCAGTGGAAGATCTCGCGCGAAGATCAGGACGCCTTCGCCGTTGCCTCGAACCAGAAAGCCTGTGCGGCGATCGCTGCCGGCCACTTCCGGGCCGAGATTTCGCCCTACGCCGTCAAGGCACGCGTGCCCAACCTGCGCACCGGCGAAGTGACCGTCAAGGAGTATCTGGCCGAGAACGACGAGGGGCCGCGCGCCGACAGCAGCATCGAGGGTCTCGCCAGACTGCGGCCGGTTTTTGCCGCACGCGGCTCGGTGACCGCCGGCAACAGTTCGCAGATGTCCGACGGTGCGGCCGCCGTACTGGTGGTTTCGGAAAGAATCCTCAAGCAGTTCGACCTCAAGCCGCTGGCGCGCTTTGCCGGATTTTCGGTGGCTGGCGTGGCGCCCGAGATCATGGGCATCGGCCCGATCGAGGCGATTCCGCGGGTCCTCAAGCAGGCCGGAGTCAGGCAGGACGAGGTGGACTGGTTCGAACTCAATGAGGCCTTCGCCGCGCAGGCGTTGGCCGTGATGCGTACCCTCGACCTCGATCCCGCGAAAGTGAACCCGCTCGGCGGCGCGATCGCCCTCGGCCATCCGCTCGGCGCGACCGGCGCCATCCGGACCGCCACGCTGGTGCATGGGCTGCAGCGTACCGGACAACGTTACGGCATGGTGACCATGTGCATCGGCACCGGCATGGGGGCCGCCGGGCTGTTCGAAGCGATCCGCTAGATCGCTGGTGCCCGTTTCGAGCCCTCGTCCGGTTTCCGGACGAGGCTTTTTCGTCCGGCCCGTGGAGGGCCTCGCCCCCGGCGAGAGCCGACTCGCCGGCGCGCAAGATGGCCCTTGAGGCGGGGCAAGTGTCTGGCATAATGTCTCCCGGACACGTCACCAAGGCGCGCCATGGATCTCGAGCTACTGGGCAGTCCGGGTTGGCGCGAAGGCTTTGATCGCGATCATCGCGCTGCTGGTGCTTTACATCATGGTCCTGTTCTTCCGCATGCGGCGCCTGCAGCGCGGTGGCCCGGCCCGTCGCCGCGGGCGGCGCAGTCGGCTGTGGCCGCCTATCGGCGGTCCAGGATCCGGTCCGCCAGTGGCCAGCGTGAAGCCGGTCGGCCCGTCGAGCCGCCTGGCCGTGGCCGCCGCGTCGGCGCCCCCGTCGCCGCCGACCGCGCCCGAGTTTCCCTGGAACGAGCCGCCGCCGGAGATTCCTGGGCAGGCGCTGATCGACGCCTTGCAACGGGAAGTCTATCAACTGCGCTGCGAGGTGGACGAGTTGCGCGGCGAAGTGCTGGCGGCGCGCGAGGATTTTCGGCGCCAGTCTGGCGCAGTCGGAGGGCGTCGGCGCAGAGCGCTTCGCCGCTGTACAACGGCGCGATGCAGATGGCGGTTCAGGGCCATGACGCGACCACCATCGCCCATCACTGCGGCATTGCGCGGGCCGAGGCCGACCTGGTCGTGGCGCTCGCACGCAGTCGCAACGAGGGCATCTGAGGGGAAGCGCGGGCCGGTGGCGATTCGCGGCAAGCCGGCAAGGCGCCGCCGCCGCCACCGCTCGCACAGCCGGCACCAGCACCCATCGCGGGCGCTGGCGACAATGGCCCGTCCGACCTCAAGCGCCAGTTCCTTTGGCGAATGGGTCTTGCCGGGCTGATGATCCTGGCCTTGCTGGCGGCGCTGGCGGTGTTCGACGCGGTAAACACGCCCGATGAGCCGGTGGCACCTCAGTTCAGCGAACCCGTTCCGGTCAAGCGGAAGAGGGGACTGGTGCGGGCGCTGACGCCGGCCGCAGCACCTGCCGCGCCCTGCCGAAGCACCGGCCGAAGCACCCGCCGGCGTCCTGCCGGTGCCGGCGGAGCGCAGGCGACCGCTGCGCCGCTTGACCGATCGCGAACGTGGCTGTCGCCCTGGTACCGCGTCGGCGACATCGCCAGGCCAGTGCCGCCGCCGCGCGGCAGAGTCGCCGAAGGCGCCCGCCGGTGGCGGCGTTCCCGCGGCAGGCGAAGTGTCGCCGGCAGCGCCGCGTCCGGCGACCGGTTATGCCTGGCAATCGAGCGTCTTCCCGGACCTCGCCCGAGCCGAGGAAGTGCAGGCGAAGCTGGCGCAGGAAGGTATTCCCGCCTCGCTCGAGACGCGCTTGCGGGTGGGGCCGTTCCGGAGTCGTGCGGAAGCCGAGGCGGCGCGCCGCAAGCTGAAAGCACTCGGGCTCGCCCCTGACGCTGGTGGGTCCGGGGCGGCAAGCCCTGATCGATCAGCCGCCGTTGGCCGGCGTCTGCCGGCGCAGCCGCCGCGCGAAGACGGCCATCTCCTTGGCCGCCTGGATATCGCCCTTCGCTTCGGCGACGACGATTCCCTGCGCGTAGGCGGCGAGCGCTTCGGTGATTCGGCTGCTCTCGGCGAGGGCTTTGCCGAGCAGCTTCCAGGCCGCCGAATAGCCGGCGTCGCGCTCGACCGCTGCCCGCAGATGACTGGCGGCGACGGCGGCGTTGCCGGCCTTCAGATACTCGTTGCCGAGTGAATAGCGCAGCAGGGCCCCGTCGCGCGGGCCACCGAGCAGTTTTTCCAGGTTGGCGATGATCGCGGTCGTCATTTACTATCTCCCGTTTCAACCCCATTGTAGAGGACAGCACCATGGCCAGAACGATCATTTCAAGCACCCTGGCGCCAGCGGCAATCGGCACCTATTCGCAGGCTGTCAAGGTGGGCGATACCGTCTATCTTTCCGGGCAGATCGGCCTCGACCCGACGAACATGCAACTCGCCGAGGGAATCGATGCGCAGATCGTGCGTGTCTTCGACAACCTCAAGGCGGTGGCGGAAGCCGCTGGTGGCTCCCTGGCGGATGTCGTCAAACTCAATGTCTTTCTTACCGACCTGGCGCATTTCAAGACGGTCAACGAGGTCATGGGCTGCTACTTCTCCGAGCCCTTCCCGGCGCGCGCCGCGGTCGGGGTCGCGAGCCTGCCGCGCGACGTGCTGGTCGAGGTCGACGCGGTGATGGTGGTCGGCGGCTGATGCCGACGGCGGACGAGATCGACGCGCCGCCGGCGATCCGGAGCAGGTTGCGCAAGCTCGGTATCGAACGGCCGGACGACCTCGTCCTCCATCTTCCCCTGCGCTACGAGGACGAGACGCGCGTCACGCCGATCGCCGATGCACCCCTCGGCTGGCCGGTGCAGGTCGAAGCCGTGGTTCTCGACGTCTCGCTCCGGCAGGCACCTCGACGTCAGCTTGTGGCACGCGTCAGTGACGCCGGCGGCGAAGGCAGCACGCTCTTTCTGCGCTTCCTGAGTTTCTACGGCAGCCAGAAGAGCGGCCTGGAGGCAGCGCGCGACGCCGGGCGCCGGCTGCGCATTTTCGGCGAGATGCGCGACGGCTTCCTCGGCCGCGAGATGGTGCACCCGCGCTACCGTTTCCTGTCCGACGACGAGAACGAGGGCAATAACGACGTCGACGCGCTGCCGCCGTCGCTGACGCCGGTCTACCCGAGCACCGCCGGCTTGGCGCAGGGCACCCTGCGTCGCCTGATCGCGCGCGCGCTACGCGCTGCCGATCTGGCCGAGTTGCTGGCAGACGGCTGGCGCGAGCAGCACGCGCTGCCATCGTTGCCGGCGGCGGTCGCGTTTCTGCACTCGCCGCCGCCGGCCGTCGAGGAATCGGCGCTGCAGGCGCGCGCGCATCCGGCCTGGCGGCGAATCAAGTTCGACGAGTTGTTGGCGCAGCAACTGGCGCTGCGTCGCCTCTCGCTGGCGCGCCGGCGTCAGGGCGCGCCGGTGCTCGCCGTAGCCGGCGAACTCGCCCGTCGGCTGCAGGCGGCGCTGCCGTTTGCCCTGACCGGCGCCCAGCGGCGGGTCGCCGCCGAGATCGCCGCCGACCTCGAGCAAGCGCACCCGATGCAGCGGCTGCTGCAGGGCGACGTCGGTTGCGGCAAGACGATCGTCGCCGCACTGGCCGCCTGCCAGGCGATCGAGGCCGGCTATCAGACCGCCTTCATGGCACCGACAGAGATCCTCGCCGAGCAGCACTACAGCAAGCTGCGCGCCTGGCTCGAGCCGCTCGGCATCGAAGTAAGCTGGCTGGCCGGCAGTCTCGGCGGCAAAGCCAGGCAGGCGAAGCGGCAACAGGTCGCGACGAGCGCGCAACTGGTCGTCGGCACGCACGCGCTGATCCAGGAAAGCATCGATTTTGCCCGCCTCGGCTTGGCGATCGTCGATGAGCAGCACCGCTTCGGCGTCGAGCAGCGCCTCGACTTACGCCGCAAGGGCGACAACCCGCACCAGTTGATGATGTCGGCGACGCCGATCCCGCGCACCCTGGCGATGAGCTACTACGCCGATCTCGATCTTTCGGTGATCGACGAACTGCCGCCTGGCCGCTCGCCAGTGAAGACCCGGTTGTTCTCGGGCGGCCGACAGAGGAAGTCGTTGCGGCGTACGCGCCGTCGTCGCCGGCGGCCGCCAGGCCTACTGGGTCTGCCCGCTGATCGAGGAATCCGCGAAGCTCGAACTGCAGGCGGCACTTGACACCTGGGCCGCACTCACCGCCGAGCTGAGCGATCTGCGCGTCGGTCTCGTCCATGGCCGCCTCAAAGGCGACGAGAAAGCCAGCGTGATGGCCGCTTTCGTCGCCGGCGAGATCGACGTGCTGGTGGCGACGACGGTCATCGAAGTCGGCGTCGACGTGCCCAACGCCAGCCTGATGGTCATCGAGCACGCCGAGCGCTTCGGGCTCGCGCAGCTTCACCAGTTGCGCGGGCGCGTCGGTCGCGGCGCCCAGGAGTCGGTTTGCGTGCTGCTCTACCAGCAACCCGCTGTCACGGACCGCACGGGCGCGGCTGAAGATCATCTTCGAGCACACCGACGGCTTCGAGATCGCCATGACAGGACCTGCGCCTGCGTGGCCCCGGCGAGTTCATCGGCAGCCGCCAGTCGGGCGTGCCCTGCTGCGCTACGCCGACCTCGAAACCGATGCCGACCTCGTCGAACTGGCGCAGCAGATGGCGGCGCAACGTGGCGTAACGATCCGGAGCGCGTCGGGCGTCACCTGCGGCGGTGGTTCGGCCAGCGCGAGGAGTTGCT
>JADJMH010000021.1 GCA_016709675.1 Candidatus Accumulibacter proximus | reverse complement strand
TCGTGTTCCAGCCCGACTCGGTGAAGGCCCCAGAGATCCGCAAGGAGGCCAACTACGCTGGCGTCCGGGTCACGCTGCTGGGGATGTTGGACAGCGCCCGCTGCCCGGTGCAGATCGATATCGGTTTTGGGTGATGCCGTCGTGCCCGGCCCAGATGAGGATCCACTATCCGGTCATCCTCAGCGAGATGACCCGGGCCACAACTCAAGGCCTATCCCCGCTACACCGTAGTAGCGGAAAAGCTGGAGGCGCTGACCTCACTTGGAATGCTCAATAGCCGGATGAAGGATTTCTTCGATCTGTGGGTACTGGCCAGGCATTCTGACTTCGATGGCCCGATCTTGTCGCGGGCGGTTGCGGCCACGTTCGAGCGTCGGCGCACTCCTATCCCCCATGGGGCGCTGATCGGCTTGAGCGACGAGTTCATCAATGACGCCCAGAAGAACAAGCAGTGGCAGGCCTTCCTGCGCAAGAACGCGCTTGATCCAATGCCGCTGGCGAAGGTGATTGCCGATCTGCGGGAGTTTCTATTGCCGGTGTTGGCGTCAGTCGAGGCGAGTGGCAGCCACGATATGGCCTGGTGGTGCCGAGAAGGATGGCGGCAACTGACCGAGCACGAAGGATAAGAAATCCAACGGCACCGACGAGAGTATATGAGCCTTCAACAAGCAGCGTCAATGTCGAATTTGGACCCGGAAGCCCCTGAAAAGTCCGCGAGCAGCACCGCCCAGGCGTAGCAGGCGATGCGACGGTGGATCGCTTCCGCTTCCCCGGTGCTTCCTCTGTCCCCTCGGACGACCGGCTTGGCGTGACGATTGGCGCAGCGGTCGAAGCGATTGACTCGGTCGCGACTGCCGCCGGCGTACCGTCTGGCACGCCGCCAAGCGCGGTGACCTGTGCGCGTAGCGGCGCGCTGGGTGCCAGCACCCCGTAGTAACGATGGCGATGCCGCAGCGGCGGCGGAATCAGCGCCGCCAGACGCTCGATCAGTTCGAGCGGTGTGCGCATCAGGCTGATGCCGCCGCCGGACCCGGCTTGAGGCTCTCATAGACCAGGTGTTCGGCGTCGATTTCACGCCAGCGCTCCAGCGCGAAGGCCGGGCGAGCGCAATACCGCAGTAACCGTTCCAGGCCTGGGCGATCGGCGCTTCGATGCACGCGGGCGTCGAGTGAGAAGCCGCCACCATGCGCCCAGTTTGCCATCGTCTCGGCGTCTTCCGGCTCAAGCACACCGCGTCGGGTCAGCGCGCGCAGCAGACGGCGGCGGACCTTGGCGTGGACTTCGTCGAGCAACTTCTGGTCGGAGCCACGGCTTTCATGAAAGGTCGCGGCTCCGGAGGTGTCAGCCTCGAAGACGCCCTCGATGACGAGGCAGTGGAAGTGCTCATGCGGATTGAGCAGCGCGCCAAAGCGGTGGATGAAGGCCACCGCGCCGATCCGGGAATCGGGGCCCGCAGCCGGGCAGGCGCGGCGCAAGGCTTGTTCCACGACGCTCAGAAAAATGCGCAGCGCCAGCGTTTCGATCGCCGGATCGTATTCGAGGTGATAACGCAGCCGCTTCGAACTGACAACACCCACTGCCGGAGCGGCCGTCGCGAAAAAACGTGGTCGGCCAGATTGGCAGCAGTTTCGACCATCCGCCGGGTGTTGCAAGCGGGACAGACACCACGGCCCTAGCACGAATGCACGCGTAGGCAATGAGAAAATCGTGACCGCACTCGGCGATCGAGCGCGGGCAAAGCCATGCGCGAGAATGCCGCATTCGAGATACCGGCGGAACTCGCGTTCGACATGGGCTGGGCCGGAAGCGCCCTGGCGGCTGTCGCAGGAGAGTTCGAGCCAGGTGGCGAGGTGCGTCTGCACGGTGCGATAGAGCACGGTACGTTCGGGCCGGCGACGGCCATCGACGGCAGTGCGAGCAGGGGGAGCAGGCGGCAGACACGGGGATACGAGTCGGGCAATCAAGAGGCAACAACTGTGCGCGCATACAGTTGTTGCCTCAATCCCTGCTGGCTGCGGGACGCGCGCCCTGGTCATGGGCGCAACCCTTTACCCCGAGCCTTCTGAAGGATAAAAGATAAGAAATCCCCTGAATTGGGGTCGCCAAGCCCCATAGAGGGGAACAAGCGTTGCCTCAGTGTAGCGCGCTGATCCCCAGATCAGGTACCATAGTACCCATTATGGGGAAACAAAGACTCTGTGTCGATTTCAGATGTGCTTTTCTGGAGGCCAGCAGCGGGTGCTTGGGCTGTTGTTTGGTCAACCGGACCGATCTTTCTACGCCAACGAAATTGCAAAGCTTGCCTTGACCGGGCGTGGCGCGCTGCAGCGGTGAACTGGAACGAATGACCTCCTCCGGTCTGATCACCATGACTCCCATCGGCCGACAGAAACACTACCAGGCCAACCGGAATTCGCCGATCTTCACGGAACTCCGGGGATCGTCCTCAAGACCTTCGGGCTGGCTGATGTCCTGCGTGCCGCCTTGTCCGAGTGTGCCGATCTGGTTCGTTGCGCCTTCATCTATGGTTCCGTGGCCAAGGGCACGGATACGGCGGTGAGCGACATCGACGTCATGGTCATCGCCGAGGGCTTGAGCTACAGTCATCTCTTCGAGGTGCTGGCCAAGGCAGAGGAGGTGCTGGGTCGCAGCAGGAACCAAACCTCTACGCAGCGGAAGATTTCTCGAAGAAGCTACGTAGCGACAACCACTTCCCTGACCCGCATCGTCCAGCAACCAAAGATCATGCTCATCGGCGACGACAATGACCTCCCCACGGGAAACTCTGCAGAATCTGGCGAAGATCGGCAAGCTCAAGGCTGAACCCCTGATCAGGCCGAGTTCGACGGACTGCTCCGATCCGCCAGGAATAGACTGCCGGATGCACAGAACCCTGGACTGAACCCCTGAAAGCCGCTTCAGCCTGGTTTACGAGGCAGCGCACAGTCTCGCTTTGGCGGCTCTGCGCTGGCATGGGTATCGATCGGAGAACCGCTATATCGTCTTCCAGCTTCTGGGCAGCACCGTGTCTCTACCTGCAGCCAAGTGGCGTTTCCTGGACAACTGCCACCAGAAGCGTAACCGGCTCTCTACGATGGCGAATATGAAGAAGACGAGCCGTTGATCCGGGAACTGATTGCAGTTGCCAAGGAACTTCAGGCTGCGGTGGAGGCGCTGGGCCCAGTTGAAGCCTGATTGTTTCTGGCTGCTGCACGAGCCAGAAACAAGGAAATGGGCCCGGCTCGATTCATTCAAGTACAACAGCCGCGACGATCATCCGACCTTCGCTACCCGACGCACCGACTGCTCCTGCCTTTTCCCGCCCACCAGCCCCTCGACACTGCGCCCCTGCTGCCGATCGAGCACATCATCAACCACCGACCGAACCTGCCGCGCAATTCCTTCCTGCCCGAGCACACTTCGGGTAGCCAGGTCATTGAAGTCGGTGAAGCCCTTCGGGTTCGCGGCGTGCTCGCCGGGCACGAAGATCGGCAGTAGCAGCTTGCCGCCGACCGCCCGGGCGGCTTCTTCGGCCTTGCTGCGGCCCGGTTCACGCCCTGGGTGGTTTCCAGGTGCTTGTCGTCTTCGCCGGCGATCACGATCGGTTTGTCCGGGTACTTCTCGTGCAGTGCCTTGGCGACGGGCACCAGCTTCCCGGAGTCGAAGGCGGCGACCATCGCAAAGCCCAGCGTCTGCGACAGGCTGCCGGCGGTGGCGTAGCTTTCGCCGATGACCAGGACGGGTGCCTTGGCCAGTGCGTCGAGACCGCCGACGACATGGAAGCAGACTTCCTTGCGGCTGTCCTTGGCGAAGCGCTTCGTGCCGTCCTCCCGAATGTACTGCATCGTCCATTGCTTGTCGTCGACCTCGGTGGCCGGGATGTAGGTTTTCTGGACTTCGCGCTCGGTGAAGACGCCGGGCTGTGGTTCGATGCCCTCGGGTTTCATGTACGCGGTCGGCTCGATGACCGGCAGCAGCTTCGTCATCTGCCGGGCGACACGCTGCGCAGTCTGCTCGTGCAGCCGCCTTGTTCGGCGGTTCTGGCTTGCAGTTTCTCGGCCGCCCGGCGAGCATCCGGGCTTTCTGCTCGTTCGAACGTGTAGCCCTTCGACTTCCACTTCCAGGTCGATGCCGGTCTTGTTGTTCTTGATGTAATCAGCCCGGTGGCCGTCCCGATGGCCGACATAGAAGCCCGACCCGGCTTTCTCGCTGTGTTTCTCGCCCTCGACGCTGATGCGGTGGTTCTGGCCGTCCATGATCGGGTGTTCGCCGCTCACGACGCAGCCGATCGAGCGCAGTGCCTCGGCGAACTCGTCCCTCGGCGTCATCGCCGGGCCTTTGCTGAGCGGGAACCTTGTCGGGCTTCCAGTGCTTGAGCGTCGCCATATCGGCTTTCGGCCCGGCGTACCAGGACTTTGCGGCCTTGTCCCAGACGGCGCCGGCCGCCTTGGCGGCGACGCGTTCGCCGTAGGGAACGGCGAGATACTGGCGCGGCGGGGTGGCTGGCGACTGCTTAGGCAGGGCCTGAGGAACGGTCGTCGGTGTCCATCGGGCGAAGGGGCTGGATCCACACCGGCCGGTACATACCAGGACTGTTCCTGACGATCCCAGCGCGCACCCAGCGCTTTCGCCTCGTCCTTCTGCGGGTAGGGAACGTCGATCCAGATCTTGCTGAACTGGCTGGCCTGGTCTACCTGACCGGCCTGGGTAGTCTGCTGCTCGCGTTCGTGTTCCGCGATCTGCCGTTGCAGGTCCTTGTCATTGAGGAGCGCGGCGACGTCGGCTGACTTGCGCGCTTCTTGGCTGCGGCAATGTCCTCGTCGGTGCTTTTAGGGTCGCGGCGCACCTGTTCTTCCTCGATTCTCGCCAGCCGGGCCGCTTGCTCGTGCGGGTTGATCGGGTCGAGGCGGGGATCGGCAACTGCCGCTTCGCCATCGGTCGAGTTGAGCGCCGCGCTCGCGAGCACGGGGGTCTGCGTGAAGCTCTTCATGGCCGCCTCCTGATTCTCTGTGTTGCCCTCATTACTGGATCACGGCCCCGGACGCCAGCAAGATCGCTTCGGCGCGCTCGACGGCGTGCCAGGTCTGTTCCCTGCGTTGCATCGGCGGCAGGCCGTCGATCTGCTCGGCGTTGAACACGGTGGCGAAGAACACCCGCGGCCGCTCCAGCCGCACTTCCGCTCTGACCGGCTTGCCTTGGGCATCGAGGACGGGCTTGCCGCTCTCGTCGGTGCGGGTGTGTTCCTCGCTGAACTTCCAGTACTGGATGGCCGTGCCGTGCTCGCCCTTGCGCACCTGCGCGCCGGCAGCGGCGGCCTGCTTGTAGGTCAGCCAGCGTTGATCGACACGGCCCTGGCTCATCAACTGGATGGCGTTGATGCCGCGATAGCGCTTGCCGGTGGTCGGGTTGATCGGGATCAGGGAAGCCGCCTCGCCGGGTTCCCACGGCCGCTGCCAGGGCGCGGTGCCCTGCCGCAGTTGCTCGATCAGCTTCTCGGCCACCTGTTCGTGAAATGCTTTCTTGGTCTCGGCCATCGTTCTCACCTCCTCGCCTTGGTGGTGGTCGTGGCGACCGGCGCGGGGGTATCCACCAGGTCGATGTCGCTCTCGGCGGCGTCCTGCTCGCTCAAGGCGTCCTCGACGAAGGCGCCGGCCTGCTCGGCCTCGTCGGGGTCGAACTCGGCCTGATAGCCGGGCGTCATCGCGTCGAGCAGCTTCTCGCGCAGCGCGCCGGCGACGTTGGCTCGATCGTCGGCCTTCTCGGCGAAGGTCACGTCGTTCTTGGGAAGGGGGTCTCGGTCATTCATCGCCTTTCTCCTTGCGGTTGCAGTCAGTGGGGTTGCCAACTCGTTACCAGGTAAGGACTGCGCGGATCACGCCCTTGATCTGCGAACGGTGGATCGGGCCGAAGTAGCGGCCATCGAAGGACGTTCCGCTGACGTCCGACATCAGCAGCAGCTCCGAACCACCCAGCGTGAAGCGCTCGGCCGGAAAGCGCGGCAGCGGCCGACCGTTCCTGTCGGCCTGGATCGGGGCGCTGTGCGGCAGCAGTTCGCCGTTCACGCGCACACCTTCGTCGGTAATGGTCACGGCGTCGTCTTTGGCGGCCAGGACGCGCTTCATCAGGGTGCCGTAGCCGCCCGGGCAGAAGCCGGCCCCAAGGTAGCCCCTGGCCCTGGCCTCCTCGAAGACGCTGATGGGTGGCGGGCAGAACATCACGTAAGCGCCCTTCCCCACCGGCTCGCTGATCAGCCAGTACAGGCCGACCGGGATACTTTTGGTACTGTTGATGCGGGCACCGCTGGCACAGGCGAGCGCGCCCAGCGCCAGGATAACGGCGCCGGCGATGGCGGTACCCATGGCAAGGCGTCGCAGCAGGTAGTTTAAAGGTGATGCCCTCCCTGCCGGCACGTCAGGACGTGGATCAGCTTGTCGCTGTTCGTCGGTGCCGGGATCAGGCGCGGGCCTGGAATATCGGGTCCTTGAAGTAGAGCGGTTGCTTGCCGTAGATCGCGGGGTAGCCGGCCACGTACACGACCATGTCGCCGGCCTCGTCGATGTCGCCGCTGGCGTTCTTGATGTCACCGCTGGCGTTCTTGATCGGGCTGGGCATGCGCAGGCACTCGTCGGGGGTCAGCAGGCTGAACCGCTGACACACTTAACTCCGTTGGCCGTGAGCGCTATCCTTTGGGCATGCGTCTCTGTGGCCAAGAATTCTCCATCGACCTTCTGGATCGAATCCGGGAGGTCGTCACGTCGGTGCCGGAGATATCGCGTCGGGCGCTGTCGCGCCGGGTTTGCGAGTGGCTGAATTGGCGTAGCGCGACGGGTGCCTGGCAGGAAGGAGGATGCCGCAAAGCCTTGGCGCAGCTCGTTCGGCGCCAGGTCATCGAGCTTCCGGCCGCCCCGGCCCGATTCACGCCACGCCGGCCGACCACGCTGGAAGTGGAAGACCTCCGCGTCAGTGCGTCACTGGAAGCGCTGGGCGCCGTGGAGTTGGTTGCCGTCGAAGCGGGGAGTCTGGAAGCACAAACCTGGCGCGCACTGATAGCGCGCGAGCACTACCTGGGCGAGCAGCGCCTCTGTGGAGCCCAGTTGCGCTACCTGGTGCGCTGCGAACCCTACGGCTGGCTGGGCGCTCTCGCCTTCACCTCGGCGAGTTGGGCCATGAAGGCGCGTGACAAAGCGATTGGCTGGGATGATGCGGCGCGTCGGCACAACCTGCGGCAGGTAGTGGCGAACGCCCGCTTCCTGATCCGACCGGGCGTGCAGGTGCCGAATCTCGCCTCGCACGTACTCGGACTCGCGAGCCGGCGACTGCCGGCCGACTGGGAAGCGCGCTACGGCGTACGACCGCTGTTGCTGGAGACCTTCGTCGATCCGACGCGCTTTTCCGGCCACTGCTACCGCGCGGCCAACTGGATCGACGTCGGGACCACCTCGGGGCGCCGTGATGGGGTCGCCAAACAGATCTTCCTCCTGCCGTTGCACAGCGAATGGCGCGAGTTACTGTCCGCCAGACCCCGCGATGGCCTGAGCATCCCGCCCCGTGCGCCGGCAAGCAACTGGGCGGAAGCAGAGTTTGCCACCGTTCGCTGGTACGATGAGCGCCTCAAACGACGTTTGGTTTCCCTTGCGCTCGATTTCTTCCATCGCCCGCAGGCGAATGTGCCCGAAGCCTGCGCTTCGCGCGCCAGCAACGATGGCCGCGTATCGCTTTTTCCGCAACCGCCAGGTGAACTTGCAAGCCATTCTGACCCCGCACATCGAAGCGACCATCGAGCGCATTCGACAGCACCGCATCGTCCTGGTCCCCCAGGATACGACGACGCTCAACTATTCGCATCATCCGGCCACCGAAGGGCTGGGTCCAGTCAACACGACGCGTGACCAGGCCGTCGGCTTGCTGCTGCACGATACCGTGGCCTTCAGCGTCGAGGGGACACCGCTCGGCATCCTCGACGCCCAGTGCTGGGCACGCGACCCCGAGGAGCACGGCAAGAGCGAGGAGCGCAAGAAGCTGCCGATCGAGGAAAAGGAGAGCGTGAAGTGGCTCAACAGCTTCACCCGGGTGGCCGAAGTCCAGGCGCTGTGCCCGCAGACCCTGCTGGTGAGCATGGGCGATCGCGAGTCGGACATTCATGATCTGTTTGCCTTGGCCGCGCGCGATCCGGCGGGACCGAAGCTGCTGGTGCGGGCCGAGCGCACCCGCCAGCGGCGAGTGGAGAACGAAGCGCTGTGGGACTTCATCAGCCGCCAGTCGCCCGCCGGCGAGATCACGCTGCACATCCCCCGGCGGGGCAACCGCCCGACGCGCGCGGTGGTGCTGCCCGTGCGCTTCGCCGAAGTGACGCTGCAGCCGCCGCGCGACAGCCGCCTGCCGCCGGTTGACCTGTGGGCGGTTCATCTGCACGAAGAGAACACCGACGATCCCGAGCCGATCGAGTGGATGTTGCTCACCACCGTGCCGGTTCACACCTTCGACGATGCCGTCGAGCGCGCCGAGTGGTACGCCGCGCGCTGGGGGATCGAGGTCTTCCACCGCACCTTGAAGAGCGGCTGTCGGATCAAGGATCGCCAACTCGGCACCGCCACGCGCTTGCAGGCGTGCCTGGGGATCGACATGGTGGTGGCGTGGCGCATCTACCACTTGGCGATGCTTGGGCGCGAGGTCCCCGATCACCCATGCACCGTCTTCTTCGAAGAAGTGGAATGGAAGGCCTTGCACTGCTATCACTATCAGACCTCGGTACCCCCCGATGAACCCCCCAGCATGGCCCAAGCGGTGCGCATGCTGGCGAAAATGGGCGGCCACCTCGGACGTCGCCGTGACGGTCCGCCCGGTACCCAGGTGCTCTGGCGTGGCCTCCAGCATCTCGACGTGGCCGTCCAGATGTACAACATCTTCACCCGCTCACCTCCGCCTCGAATCTGGCGCTCCTATCCCGAGGGGTATCTCTCGCGCCCCCAGGCGCCTTGAGTAGCGACGGAGTCAAGTGAGGGTAAAAACCAGGTCAGCAGGGGGCGCTGCACCTCCTGGATGGTGCGCGACACCTGCTCCTAAGGACGCTCGCGCGCCGGCCGCTGGTGGTGATCTGTTCCTTGGCGACGGTGGGTTTGTCCGGTCAGCTTGGAAAGGTGCTCGGCGGTCTCGACCCGGTGCACCCGTCGGCGTATTACCGATTGCTTTCAGAATTGACAGGGGTCAATTCAATCTCCCGCCGCTCTCGCTAGCATCCATTCATCACCGCTCGGACTTGCTCCCACCCGGTCATTCGGACCCCCTCAAGATACGGAGAACCCTCATGAACAAGACCCCCTTGCTTGTACTCGCGCTGCTTTCGGCAATCGTGGCCGGCTGTGGCCGCCAGGAGACAGCCACCGCGCCCACTGCCGCCCCGGCACCGGGCACAGCTGCGCCAGCACCGGCACCAGCACCGGTTGCCGCAGCACCCGCGCCAGCGCCGGTCGCTGCAGCCCCTGCGCCGGCCGCGAATGCTGCGGGTGAAAGCGTTTTCAAGAAAACCTGCGCCATGTGCCACGCGGCCGGTGTGGCCGGTGCGCCCAAGCCTGGCGACAAGGCAGACTGGGGGCCGCGTATTGCCCAGGGTAGCGCGACCCTCTACAAGCATGCGATCGAGGGCTTTACCGGTGCCAAGGGCATGATGCCGCCACGCGGCGGCGGCGCTTCGCTGAGCGACGACGACGTGAAGGCGGCGGTCGACTACATGGTGGCCAAGTCTCAGTAAGCCTGGGTTCTCCCGCATGATCCTGGAGGCAGCGAGGGAGCAGGATCCAGCCAGCCTCCATTTTTCGCTCACGGCTGCGCCTCTGCGGCTGCGCGGTCCGATTGCCGGCAGGCCCGGCGATTTCAGTGGGCGTGCTCGGCGTGGTTGGCGTCGCGCAGGTGAGCGACCGTGCGGCGGTCGACGGCATCGAAAGCAGAACGCGTCCGCCGTGTTCGCCGGCGAAGATGCGGGCGGTGACTTGATCGGCGAAAGCAGGCAGATCGGGGCCGCGCATCGGGCCGCGGACAGCGGAGCCGATGACGAAGGCAGCGCTGCGTGCATCCAGCCAGGCGCCGCTGCGATAGTCGGCAACGTACAGGGCGGCCAGGTCGGCAGCGGTGTGCGAAGGGTCGAAACGCCCCGTCTGGTCGAGGAACATGAACAGGTCCACCGGCGAGTCGAAGAAGTGCGCCGTGCCGTCCGAGAAGATG
>JADJMH010000020.1 GCA_016709675.1 Candidatus Accumulibacter proximus | reverse complement strand
GCCGACGAGGCCGTGTGTATCGGTCCGCCTGCCGCCCGCGAGTCCTACCTGGTCGCCGACCGGATTCTCGATGCCGCCTACCGTACCGGTGCGCAGGCCGTCCATCCCGGCTACGGCTTTCTCTCCGAAAACGACCGCTTCGCCGACGCCTGCACGGCCGCCGGAATCGTTTTCATCGGTCCGCCGGCGGCGGCGATCCGCGCCATGGGTTCGAAGTCCGCGGCCAAGACGCTGATGGCCGCCGCCGGCGTCCCGCTGACGCCGGGTTACCATGGTGACGATCAGCAGCCGGCTTTCCTGCAGCGGCAGGCCGACGCCATCGGCTATCCGGTGCTGATCAAGGCGGCCGCGGGCGGTGGCGGCAAGGGCATGCGCCTGGTCGAGAAAAACGAGGATTTCGCCGCCGGACTGGCCTCTTGCCAGCGCGAGGCGATATCGTCATTCGGCTCTGATCAGGTGCTGATCGAGAAATACCTCAGCCGTTCGCGCCATATCGAGATCCAGATTTTTGCCGACACGCAGGGCAATTGCGTGCATCTCTTCGAGCGCGACTGCTCGGTGCAGCGCCGACATCAGAAAGTACTTGAGGAGGCGCCGGCGCCCGGCATGACGGTGGCGCGGCGGGCAGCGATGGGCCAGGCTGCCGTGGAGGCCGCCAAAGCGGTCGGCTACATCGGCGCCGGTACCGTCGAGTTCATCGCCAGCGACAGCTTCGCGCAAGACGGCAGCTTCTACTTCATGGAGATGAACACCCGCCTGCAGGTCGAGCATCCGGTCACCGAGATGATCACCGGACAGGACCTGGTCGAATGGCAGTTGCGCGTCGCCAGCGGCGAATCACTGCCGCTGCGACAGGATCAGCTCGACATTCGCGGCCATGCACTCGAGGCACGGATCTATGCCGAGAACCCCGACCAGGAGTTCCTGCCGTCAACCGGTCGCCTGTTGCACCTCGCGCGGCCGGCAGAGAGTCTCAACGTTCGTGTCGATACGGGAATCGAACAGGGCGACGAAATCACGCCGTACTATGACCCGATGATTGCCAAGCTGATCGTCTGGGACGTCGACCGCCATGCCGCGCTGGCGCGCATGCGGCAGGCGCTGGCCGACTACCACATCGTCGGCGTGAACACCAACGTCGACTTCCTCTCGCGCCTGGTGGCCTGCCCGGCTTTCGTTAATGCCGACCTCGACACCGGCCTGATCGAGCGCAGCCGCGACTTTCTCTTCCCGGCCCGTAGTGAGCCGCCGAACAGCGTCTTTTTTGTCGCCGCGGTCGCCGGCTTGCTGCGCGAACACGCCGCCGCCCTTGCCCGTGCCAGCCACTCCGGCGACCCGTGGTCGCCATGGAGCCTGCACGACGGGTGGCGGCTGAATATCCAGCCGAGGCGCACGCTCACCTACCGGAGTGGTGATGGCCTGCATGAAGTCATCGTCGCCTATGAGGCCGATGGCTGGCGTTTGACGCTGGGCAGCGAGTCGGTCCTGGCGCGCGGCCGGTTTCTCGACAGTGGCCAGTTTGCCGGCCAACTGGCAGTTGAACTCGATGATCGCCGCCTGGTGGCGAGCGTGATTGCGGTTACCGAAAAGCAGGAGCAGAAACGCCACGTCTTTCTCGATGGCACAAACTACGTCATTCTGCGTGACGATCCGCTGCATCTGGTCGAAGCCGGCGGTGCCTTTGGCGGAGGGCTGACCGCACCGATGCCGGGCAAGGTCATCGTCTTGCTGGCCGCGGCCGGCCAGCGGGTGGAAAAGGGAGCGCCGCTGCTGGTTCTCGAGGCGATGAAGATGGAACATACGATTACCGCGCCGAAGAACGGCCGCGTCAAGGCCTTCCGCTACGCAGCCGGCGATCAGGTTGCCGATGGTGCCGAACTGGTCGACTTCGAAGTGACGCAATGATGCTGCCGAAGCAGGTCAAGCTGGTCGAGGTCGGGCCGCGCGATGGCCTCCAGAACGAACCGCAGATCGTACCGGCGGCGATCAAGATCGAACTGATCGAACGTCTTGCCGATGCCGGCCTGCCGGCGATTGAGGTGACTTCCTTTGTCGCCCCGAAGTGGGTGCCGCAGATGGCCGACAACGCCGAGGTGCTACGAGCGGTGCTGGCGGGTCCGCCGCGTCGGCCGGCGGTATCCTACCCGGTGCTGACCCCCAACCTCCAGGGTTTCGATGCGGCCATCGAAGCCGGCGCGCAGGAAGTCGCCATTTTTGCTGCGGCCTCGGAAGCGTTTTCGCAGAAGAACATCAACTGCAGCGTCGCGGAGAGTCTGAAGCGCTTCGCTGCCGTGGTCGATGCGGCCAGCGCCCTGGACATCAAGGTACGCGGCTACGTTTCGTGCGTCGTCGCCTGTCCCTACGAAGGCGCCATCGATCCGGCCAGAACGGCATGGGTTGCACAGCGACTGCTCGAAATGGGTTGCTACGAGATCTCTCTCGGCGATACCATCGGCGCCGGTACACCGGCTTCGATCCAGCGGATGATCGAAGCCTGCGCCGCGGCCGTACCGATCGGGCAGCTCGCCGGGCATTATCATGACACTTACGGGATGGCGGTCGCCAACATCTATGCCTCACTCGAACTCGGCATGGCGGTTTTTGACAGCTCGGTCGCCGGACTTGGCGGCTGTCCTTATGCGGCCGGAGCCACCGGCAACGTGGCAACCGAAGACGTGCTCTTTCTGCTGCAGGGCCTGGCGATCGAATGCGGGATCGAGATGGACAAGCTGCTTGCCGCCAGCCAGTTCATCTCGCGTCATCTGGGCCGCGAGCCGGCTTCGAAAGTGGCGCGGGCGCTGCTTTCCAGGCAAGGTGCCCGCTGATGGGCCGTGATTTGGAGTATCTGTCGTGACCCTTGAGGTGGCCTCGCCGTGCATCAATGTCTGCCGGATGGATACCGGCACCGGCGTGTGTCTGGGTTGCTTGCGAACGATCGAAGAGATTGCCGTCTGGAGCCGCGCTTCAAATGACCAGCGCCTGCAGGTTCTGCTGGCCGTCGAGCGTCGCCGGGTCGAGCACGATCCGCTCGGCGGCGCATCCGGCGGTGAATTCTGTGGCGACTGCGAGCGCTGACCATGAGCGCTCCCGAAGAAGAATACCTCTGCGTCGGCATCTGCATACCCGATCCGGATTCCGGTTATTGCCTCGGCTGCGGTCGCCCGCCACTACCGGTGTCGCCGGTCACGCAGGGAATCGTCGTTGAAGAGCTGCGCCCGATGCGGCTCTTCGGGGAGATGCCTGATACCGACCGGCCAGGAAAACTCTGATGCTTCCCGACGGCCTGCTGGTTCTTGAACGGGGCTGGCTATCGTCGAACAATATCCTCTTTCTCGAAGGCGAACAGGCGGCGCTGATCGACAGTGGCTACGTCACCCACGCCACCCAGACGGTCGCCCTGCTCGAACATGCGCTGGACGGCCGTCGTCTGACCCGACTGCTCAACACCCACTCGCACTCCGACCATATCGGCGGCAACGCAGCGATCAGCGAGGCCTTTGATTGTCAGGTCATTGTTCCCCAGGGCATCGACGCGACCATTGCCGAATGGGACGAAGAGGCCTTGCTGCTCTCGCCGCTCGGCCAGTCGGCGGCCCGCTTTCGGCACGACGCAACGATCAACGCCGGTGACGAACTCGAGCTCGGCGGCCTCAACTGGCGTGCGATCGCCGTCCCCGGCCACGACATGGACGCGCTCGCCTTCCACAACCCCGAGCGACGCCTGCTGATCTCCGGCGACGCCCTTTGGCGCAACGGTTTCGGCGTCGTTTTCTCGGAACTCCTTGGCCATCCCGAGGATGCCGGCGGCCTCAAGGCAGCGCGCGAAACGCTCGATGTGCTGGCTCGCCTGCCGATCGATGTGGTGATCCCGGGCCACGGCGCGCCCTTCATCGAGGTCGAAGATGCCTTCGCGCGCGCCTATCAGCGCCTTGCCAGCTTCGAGCAGGACGTCGAGTTGCTGGCCCGCCATGCGCTCAAGGTCATTCTCGTTTTTGCCCTCCTCGAACGGAGGCAGTTGCCTCGGGTTGACCTCCCGGCATTTCTCGCCAACCTCAGCTTCTGCCAGAGCGTCAACGCGCGCTACCTGAACCACAGCAATGAGAGGCTCGCGCAGTGGCTGGCCAGAGACCTGATCACGGTTGGCGCGCTGAAAGACGTCGATGGCGTGTTGCTTGCGGTCTAGCCGAGAAGCCGGGAGGGGCAAGTGAGCGAGATACCGACTGCGGGCGATGTCGTCTACAGCGACGTCGAGTTTCGCCACTACCGCCGCCGCCGGGCCGAGCGCCTGTTGCGCAGCGGCGTCGGCTTCGTGCTTGCCTATGCCCTCGCGTGGAGCACCGTAGCTCTGCTACGTGGCGACTGGCCGACGCTGATATTGCAGGGAGTCTCGATCGGCGGCGTGGCCTGGGTGTGCTTCTGCCTCTCCCGCGGCCGGCTCGGGCTTGCCGGTCATTCGTATTTCTGCCTGGTGATCCCGGTTGTGGTCGGCCTGGTCGTGCTGGAGGGTGTATCGGGTCCATTCAGCAGCATGAGCCACTACCACCTGCTGCCGCTGACCGTCGGCGCATACCTGCTGTTTTTCGAGCACAGCGCCCGCGGGCGACGGGTGTACGTGGGCATCTGTCTGACGGTCTTCGTCTCCGTCGAACTTGGTCTGGTGACACTACCCCCCTGGGGCCTGCCCTACGACCTGGCTGCGCAGCGCAACGGGCGCTGGGTCCTGTTCTTCGCCAATTTTGCTTCCCTGATGCTGGTGGCGCGGCGCTTCGTGGCCGATTTCGCCGAAGCAGAGAAGCAGCTCGCCGCTGCCAACGTCCGGCTGGAGCAGCTCCTCGAAAACATGTTGCCACCGACCGTCTGCCAGCGTCTGCGCCGTGAAGGACACACTTTCGCCGATGCCTTCGGCGCCTGCAGCGTGCTTTTTGCCGATATCGTTGGCTACACATTCCTGTCGGAGTCGGTGCCCAATGTGGTCAACCTGCTGGACGCGATTTTCTCGCGTTTTGACGATCTCACCGAGCACAGCGGTCTGGAAAAGATCAAGACCATTGGTGACGCTTATATGGTTGCGGCCGGCATTCCGGAGCCTCGCCCCGACCACGCGGCAGCTGCGGCCGAACTGGCACTGCGGATGCAAACGGCGATACGGGATTTCCCGGGACTGGACATTCGCATCGGTATCAGCTCGGGCGCCGTAGTCGCGGGCGTGATTGGCAAGAAGCGCTACATCTACGACTTGTGGGGTGACACGGTCAATACTGCGGCGCGCATGGAATCACAGGGGCTGTCCGGCCAGATTCAGATCAGCGAGGCCACGCGAGCGCTGTTGCCGCCGGAATTCGTTTGCGAGGATCGTGGCGAGATTCAGATCAAGGGCAAGGGGCCGATGCGGGTGTTTCTGCTCAAGGGACACGTGGTCGACAGCGGACAGGCCTGACGATTGGCAAAGCCATCGCCTTTTCTATACAGCAGTTTTTTTTTCCCGTAGAATCCTTGCCTTGTCACCCGGCACGCCGGACTCTCTGCAGCCTGTCGGGGAATACGAGTCTGGGGTCCGAGTGCGTGTATCGTTATCCGGCGGCGCAAGCCGCCGTTTCAGTTTCAAAGCCTCCGCAATGGGTGGTCCATGTCTCACCTGATGAATACCTACGCCCGCTTGCCGGTCGCCTTCAGCCATGGCGAGGGCAGTTGGCTGACCGATACCGAGGGCAAGGTCTATCTTGATGCCCTTTCGGGGATTGCCGTATCGACTCTGGGACACAACCACCCGCAGCTGGTTGCGGCCATCACGGCGCAGGCTGGTCGCCTGCTGCATTCATCGAACCTCTACCGGATTCCGCAGCAGGAACAACTGGCTGACAAGCTGGCGGCGCTGGCGGGAATGGACGAGGTCTTCTTCTGCAACTCCGGCTGTGAAGCCAATGAAGCGGCGATCAAGCTGGCACGCATTTATGGTCACCAGCACGGGGTCGACAAGCCGGCGACTATCGTCATGGAGAAGGCTTTCCACGGCCGTACCCTGGCGACGCTTTCGGCGACCGGCAGTCGCAAGGCTCAGGCCGGTTTTGAGCCGCTGGTATCGGGCTTTCTGCGCGTCCCGTACAACGATCTCGGCGCGATCAGGGCGATTGCCAGGTACAACAAGAACATCGTCGCGGTGATGCTTGAAATCGTCCAAGGCGAGGGCGGCATCAACACCGCCGAGGTCGATTTTCAAAGGGGTCTGAGGGCGCTGTGTGACGACAGGGGCTGGCTTTTGATCTGCGACGAGGTCCAGTGCGGCATGGGCCGGACAGGTAGCTGGTTTGCCTTTCAACACGCCGGCATTCGCCCGGACGTGGCGACGCTGGCCAAGGGGCTAGGCAGCGGCGTGCCGATCGGCGCCTGTCTGACGGCGGGGCAGGCCAAGGGGCTGTTCAAGCCCGGCAATCACGGTTCGACCTTCGGGGGCAATCAACTGGCGACGACGGCAGCCCTGACGACCATCGGCATCATCGAGCAGGATGGCCTGATCGACCGTGCGGTGGTCGTCGGACGGCTGATCCGGGAGGGCCTGGCGCAGGGTCTGGCAGGCAACCGAAGCATTGTCGACATCCGCGGTCAGGGCCTGATGATCGGCATTGAGCTTGATCGTCCATGCGGCGAACTGGTGACACGCGGCCTCGAGGTTGGTCTACTGATCAATGTGACAGCCGACAAGGTCGTGCGGCTGCTGCCACCGCTGACCTTCAGCACCGACGAAGCCAGCGAACTGGTGTCGCGCCTGACGAAGCTGATTCTTGATTTCCTCGCCGCTGCTTAGAGTTCTCCCATGGACAGCGTAAAACATTTTCTGCAGTTCAAGGACTTCTCGCGTGCGGAATTCGACTACCTCTTCGAGCGGTCGCGCTGGATCAAGACGCAGTTCAAGGCCTACCGCAAGTACTGGCCACTGTGCGATCGCACGCTGGTGATGATTTTCGAGAAGGCCAGCACGCGCACCCGCCTCTCGTTCGAGGCTGGCATGCAGCAACTTGGCGGCTCGGCGATCTACCTCAACAGTCGCGACTCACAGTTGCAGCGCGGCGAGTCGGTCGAGGATGCGGCGCAGGTGATCTCGCGCATGAGCGACGTGGTGATGATCAGAACCTTCGAGCAGGCGATCATCGAGCGCTTTGCGGCCCATTCGCGAGTGCCGGTCATCAATGGCCTGACCAACGAGTATCACCCTTGCCAGATCGTGGCTGACATTTTCACCTTCATCGAGCATCGCGGCCCGATTCAGGGAAAGACGGTCGCCTGGATCGGCGATTCGAACAACGTCTGCAACACCTGGCTGCAGGCCGCCGAGGTACTCGATTTCAAGATTCAGGTGTCGACCCCGCCGGGCTACGAAGTGGAAGCCGGACGCGCGGGACTGCATGGGACGGGTCACTTCGAACAGTTTTCGGATCCGATGGATGCAGCGCGCCAGGCGGATCTGGTGACGACCGACGTGTGGACCTCAATGGGTTTCGAGGCGGAAAATGAAGAGCGGCGGCGCGATTTTGCAGACTGGCAGGTGGACAGCGAGATGATGCGAATCGCCCGTCCACAGGCACTCTTCATGCACTGCCTGCCGGTCCATCGCGGCGAGGAAGTCTCGGCGGCGGTCATCGATGGCCCGCAAAGCGTGGTCTGGGACGAGGCCGAGAACCGCATGCATACGCAGAAGGCGTTGCTCGAGTATCTGCTGCTGGGCCGCGTCGAGGTGGCCGGACCGCCTTCCCGGTCTGGCTCCAATTCAAATTCGAGCAAGGAAATGCCATGAGCGACATCAAGAGAGCTGTTCTTGCCTATTCGGGCGGTCTCGACACCTCAGTGATCCTGAAGTGGCTGCAGGATACCTATGGGTGCGAGGTGGTGACCTTCACCGCGGACCTCGGCCAGGGCGACGAACTTGAGGCGGCGCGTCCGAAAGCGCTCAAGTTAGGCATTGCGCCCGGGAACATTTACATCGAGGATCTGCGCGAGGAATTCGTGCGCGATTTCGTGTTCCCGATGTTCCGGGCCAACGCGGTCTACGAGGGCGAGTATCTGCTCGGCACCTCGATCGCCAGACCGCTGATCGCCAAACGAATGATCGAGATTGCCAACCTGACCGGTGCTGACGCGGTTGCACACGGGGCGACAGGCAAGGGCAACGACCAGGTCCGCTTCGAGCTCGGCGCCTACGCGCTGCGACCGGACATCCGCATCATCGCCCCCTGGCGTGAGTGGGACCTGCTGTCGCGCGAGAAGCTGCTGGCTTATGCCGAGCGACACGACATCCCGGTCGAGATGAAGCACCGGCAAGGTGGCTCACCGTATTCGATGGACGCCAACCTGCTGCACGTCAGCTACGAAGGTCGTCACCTCGAAGACCCAGCCGCCGAGGCCGAGGAATCGATGTGGCGCTGGACGGTTTCGCCGGAGGCCGCACCCGATGCCGCCCAGTATGTCGACCTGCAATTCGAGCGTGGCGACCTGGTGGCGATCGATGGCCAGCGCATGCCGGCAGACGAGTTGCTGGCGCTGCTCAACCAGTTGGGTGGCAAGCATGGCATCGGTCGCATCGACCTAGTCGAGAACCGCTACGTGGGCATGAAGTCGCGCGGCTGCTACGAGACTCCCGGCGGCACCATCCTGCTGCCCGCGCACCGGGCGATCGAGTCGATCACTCTTGATCGCGAGGTCGCCCATCTCAAGGACGACCTGATGCCGCGTTACGCCAGCCTGATCTACAACGGCTACTGGTGGAGCCCGGAGCGGTTTGCGCTGCAGACGCTGATCGACCACACCCAGCAATCGGTCAACGGCTGGGTACGAGTCAAGCTCTACAAGGGAAATGTGATTGTCGTCGGCCGTGATTCGCAGACTGATTCACTGTTCGATTCGACGATTGCCACCTTTGAAGACGATGCCGGTGCCTATGACCACAAGGATGCCGCCGGCTTCATCAAACTCAACGCGCTGCGCATGCGCATTGCGGCGAAGCTTGCCAGCCGCAAGAGCTGAGAGAGAAATGAGCCGTCAATGTTCGGGCTGACGGAAGAGCAGATTTCAGGATTTGGCATGACCTTCGGGATCGGTGCCTTCATGCTGTTCATGCTGTTCATCATCGGTGAAATTGCCTGGAAGTCGAAGGCGGGCAAGACCGGCACGCTCATACTGTTTTTCGTTTTGTCGTTCGGCATGCTGGGCTTCATCGCCAAGACAATCATCGAGAAAATCTGGGGAATGTAAAACCATGTCGCAATTTGATCAGGTCAGCGTTGTCAAGCAGGCCAACGTATACTTTGATGGCAAGTGTGTCAGCCACACCATACTGCTTACCGACGGCAGCCGGAAAACGCTTGGCGTCATCCTGCCTTCGACGCTGACTTTTTCCACCGGCGCGCCGGAAATGATGGAGGGAGTGGGCGGCAGTTGCCGCGTTCGCCTGCAGGGCGAGAACGAATGGACAACCTATGGTGCCGGCCAAACCTTTGCAGTGCCCGCGAATTCATCGTTCGAGATTGCCTGCGATGAGGCATATCACTACGTCTGCCACTTCGGCTAGATCGGGTTGATTGGTCCTTGCGCTGGCTACGCCAGCCTGACCCGAGCGATCTTGCCAACTGAACCCTCCACCGGATGCCACATGCCTTCATTCGATTTTTCTTCAGAAGCCGACATGGCTGCATTGCACAACGCGATAGACGTGACCAGACGGGCCATCGACAATCGTTACGACTTCAAGGGTACCAGCGCCAAGGTGGAATTGAACGAGAAGGACAAACTCATCACTCTCTACGGCGACTCCGATTTCCAGCTCGGACAGATCAAGGATCTCCTCTTGCCGGCGATGGAGAAAAAGGAGAAGGAAAGCACCAAACGGCTGGAGGATCAACCGGTGCAGCGCGTCTCGGGCAACAAGGTCAAGCAGGAACTGAAAATCCGGATCGGCATCGAAACGGAATTGGCGAAAAAAATTGTCAAGCTGATCAAGGATTCAAAGCTCAAGGTTCAGGCCTCGATCCAGGGTGACGCGGTGCGTGTCAGCGGGGCCAAGCGTGATGAACTGCAAGCCTGCATCGCGACCGTCACCAAGGCAATTACCGATTTCCCGATCAAGTACGGCAATTTTCGCGAGTGATCCTGACGATGACCCAGAGGATTGACATGGTGCAGCGTCCTTGCCCAAGTTCGCTACCATACACTGTTCCGTTATTCGATCGTACGCGCTGTATATGCCCTGACCCGCGCTGCCGGAAGGCGGGCTGGCGATGACTGCTCTGTGGCGAATCGCGGCCTTGAGACCGTTTCCGGTCACCCTGATTTGGTCGCAACGCGCTGCTGGCTGCCGCCGGGGCGTTGATGCTGCATAACTCAAACGAGGATCCGGAACCTTTGGACAAGGCGGAGCCCGGCATGCTTTCCTGGACAGAAGAACTGCGTCGGGTAGCGATGGCGGTCAGCAAGAAAGACCGCAATCCCGCGGCCAGCCGCCAGCAGATCTTCTACCTGCTACACTGGACGGCAGATGCACGGGGCTTTGGCGTTACTGTACACAAGGGCCGCGATCCGGAAAGTGCCGACGAGTTGTGGTCCATTGATCGCGCGCTGAGCAAACCACCGCGTTTCGTAAACGACGAGGATCGGGCGATTCTGCGCCTGCTGTGGGCTGAGCGTGCTTTTGACACCGGTCTGCGTGCCTTTGGCCTGGGACCGCGGCACGGTGGCGAGGCACTGCAACTCATGGCACAAAGTGGCCGACTGTGTCGCAAGGACGACTTCTCGGTGCTCATGCTATCGCCGGCCCGTCCGGCCAGGGTGCGATGGCAGGCGTACGGCGAAGGGCGCCAGCAAGCGACTCTGGTACCGGAGCCGGCAGCCAGCCTGGTGATCCCACTGCAGGTACCGTGGTTCGTCGATCTCGATAAGCGCCTGATCGGTCCCTTGCAGGTGCGAGGCAATCCGGCGGTCGTCGCTCGCCTGTTCTCTCTGCCGCCGCTTTCAGCGACAGCTGCAGCACTGGTTGGCGAAGCGCTGGCCGAACCGGCGCAGGAGTTGCCCATCGACCCGGAACATGCCAGCATGCGCAGCATCGTGGCGGAGCCGGTTGCGCTACTCCGCCTGCAAACGCTGCAGACGCACGGCAACCGTAACTGGCGGGACTATCTGGCGAGCTATGGCGGCGGGCCTTTCGATGTCGCCTTGCCGGTTTTTCGCTATGCTGATGTCGAGGTAATCCCAGACGACACGCGCGGCTTCTCGATTCTGGCGGGCGGCGAAATGGTCCGCATCGAGCGTCAGCATGCCGTCGAACAACGCTTGATGGATGAACTGACCAGTTCCGGTCTGGAGAAGATTCCGGGCTACGTGCTGCACACCTTTGGCAGGCCGCCGGACAACGCCTATGGTCTGGCGTTGGAAACCATGTGGCCGGTTTTCATGCGCGATGAGCTCGAATACCTGCGCAGCGCGGGCTGGCAGGTCGAGTTTGCTGACGATTTTCGCCACCGGGTGCTGGAGGTCGAGGCCTGGGATGCTGACCTTGTCGAGTCGGAGAGCGGTTGGTTCGACCTCGACATGGGAATCATCGTCGAAGGGCAACGTCTGCCGCTGGCACCCTTACTCGCCGCTCTGTTCCGGCGTGATGGCCGCTGGCTTGATGCCGGCTTGCTGGCGGAAGTCGCGGACGACGAAATGATCGAACTCGTCACACCCTCCAGCCTGAGAATTCGCGCTCCGGCCTGGCGTTTGAAACCGCTGGCGGCGACACTGATTGATCTCTTCGACGGCTTTCCAGGCGGCAACAGCCTGCGTCTTTCACGCTTCGACGCGCCGCGCCTGGCGGAACTCAACGATAGTAGTCGCTGGCAGTTCAGGGGCCAGAGTGACGTGCTGGCACTGGCCGACCAACTGACCGCAGCACAGGGAATCGGCCACCTCGATCCGCCTGCCGGACTGGGGCTTGAATTGCGCCACTACCAGACCGAAGGCCTGGCCTGGCTGCAATTCCTGCGCGAGCAGAATCTCGCCGGTATTCTGGCCGACGACATGGGACTGGGCAAGACGGCCCAGACGCTGGCACATCTGCTGCTTGAAAAGGAAGCCGGGCGGCTTGATCGCCCAGCCCTGATCGTCTTGCCGACCTCGCTGATCTTCAACTGGAAGAATGAGGCGGCGCGTTTCGCGCCCGGTCTGTCGATCCTTTCGCTGCACGGCCCGGAACGCAAGGCCCGGTTTGCCGAGATCGCGCGGCACGACGTGGTGTTGACCACCTACCCCCTGCTCTGGCGCGATGCCGCCGAACTGACGCGGCACAGCTACCACCTGCTGATTCTTGATGAGGCGCAAACGGTGAAGAACGCACGCAGCCAGGGCGCCGAAGTGGTGCGCAAGATCGCGGCCCGACATCGTCTGTGCCTCACCGGCACACCGCTGGAAAACCACCTCGGCGAGCTCTGGAGTCAATTCGATTTTCTGCTCCCGGGATTTCTTGGCAGCAACCAGACCTTTACCAAGTACTGGCGGACGCCGATCGAAAAGCAGGGCGACACCAGCCGGCGGGATCTGCTCGCCCGCCGCGTCCGCCCCTTCATCCTGCGCCGCAAAAAGGAAGAGGTGGCGCGAGAACTGCCTCCGAAAACCATCATCGTGCGCAAGGTGGAACTGGTCGGCGGCCAGCGCGATCTGTACGAAACCGTGCGTGTCGCAATGGACGAGAAGGTACGCGAAGAGATTGCCAGCAGAGGTTTCAACCGCAGCCAGATCGTCATCCTCGACGCGCTTCTGAAACTGCGACAGGTCTGCTGCGACCCACGTCTGGTCAAGGCCAAGTCGGTCCAGAAGATCAAGGAACGAGCCAAGCTCGATCTGCTGATGACCATGTTGCCGGAGCAGGTCGAGGAGGGTCGCCGGATCCTGCTGTTCTCGCAGTTCACCAGCATGCTGGCCCTGATCGAAAAGGAGCTGAAGCTTGCTGGTCTCGACTACGTGATCCTCACCGGCGATACCAGAGACCGTGAGGAGCAGGTTCGCCGCTTTCAGGCGGGTGAGGTACCCATCTTCCTGATCAGTCTCAGGGCCGGCGGCGTCGGACTGAATCTGACCGCAGCAGACACCGTGATCCACTATGATCCGTGGTGGAACCCGGCAGCTGAAAACCAGGCTACCGACCGCGCGCATCGCCTTGGGCAGGACAAACCTGTTTTTGTCTACAAGCTGATCGTTGCCGGCAGCATAGAAGAGAAGATTCTCGCCCTCCAGGAACGTAAGGCTGAGCTTGCCGCACGCATTCTCTCCGCTGACCAGGGAGTCGACGCCAAGTTCGGCAGCGATGACATCGCCGCCCTCTTTGCGCCGCTTCCCGGTTGAACGGCAAGGTCTGGGCAGAATGCGTGATCTGCAAGTGAAGCCTGGCGATGCGCTGATCGTCGTCGATGTGCAGAGGGATTTCTTGCCCGGCGGTAGTCTTGCCGTTCCAAGAGGCGATGAGGTGGTGTCGGTGCTCAACGAATACCTGCGGTGCTTCGTGTCGCAAGGGCTGCCGGTGATTGCCACCCGCGACTGGCACCCGGCCGATCACTGCTCGTTCCGGGAGCGGGGTGGCGACTGGCCGCCGCACTGCGTTGCGGGTACGAAGGGGGCTGAGTTTGCCCCCGAGCTGCTCCTTCCTCCCTCCGTGACCGTGATCGACAAGGCGAACTTTTCCGATCAGGAGGCTTATTCAGGCTTTGCGGGTACCGACCTCGCCCGGCGCCTGCGCCAGGCCGGCGTCACCCGCCTCTTCATCGGTGGTCTGGCAACCGACTATTGCGTGCTGAATACCGTTGCCGATGCCCTCGATGAAGGCTTCAGCGTCGTATTGCTGGTCGACGCCGTGCGGGCGGTCGATGTCCAGCCAAACGATGGTGAGCGCGCGGTGGCGCGGATGTCCGCACTGGGGGCGAGAGTTGCCGGTCTCGAAGAGGTGCAGCCATGAATCGGGAAAGCATCCTGCTGACTGACCTCTATCAGCTCACCATGTTACAGGCCTATCATGAGCGGGGGATGAACGAGACGGCGGTATTCGAGTTCTTCGTTCGCAAGCTGCCGGAAGGGCGAAATTTCCTGATTGCGGCAGGACTCGAGCAGGTACTCGACTATCTCCAGCACGCCCACTTTTCATCGGATGAGCTGCAGTGGCTGCAGGACAGCGGCCGGTTTCGGCGCCAGTTCATCGAATCCCTGACGAACTGGCGCTTCAGCGGCGACGTTGATGCCCTGCCTGAGGGGACGGTCTGCTTTGCTGACGAACCCTTGTTGCGCGTCATTGCACCAATGCGCGAAGCGCAATTGGTCGAGACGCGGATCATCAATCTGCTTCAGTTCCAGACGATGGTGGCATCCAAGGCAGCACGTTGTGTGCTGGCCGCCGACGGCCGCACGCTCGTGGACTTTGGCTTGCGCCGCGCGCATGGCGCCGAGGCAGGCCTCCTCTCGGCACGCGCGAGTTATCTTGCCGGCTTCAGCGGCACGGCAACGGTGCTGGCTGGGATGCACTGGGGGATTCCTCTCTTTGGAACGATGGCGCACTCGTATATCCAGGCGCATGCCAGCGAAACTGAGGCCTTCGAGAGTTTTGCCCGCTCCCAGGCCGCTGGGGCGACGCTCCTGATCGACACCTACGATACAGAAGAGGCGGCACGCAAGCTGATTACGCTGGTGCCGAAACTGACCAGCGAAGGCCTCCGGATCACCGCTGTTCGCCTGGACAGCGGTGATCTGGCAGAACACGCAAGGCGCGTGCGGGCGATTCTGGATGCTGGCGGCCTTTCGCAGATACGGATTCTTGCCAGCGGCAATCTGGATGAATACCGGATTCGCGATCTGCTACAAAGTGGCGCTCCGATTGATGGTTTCGGCGTCGGAACACGCATGAACACCTCCGCCGATAAACCCTATCTCGATTGCGCCTACAAGTTGCAGGAATACGCCGGAGTACCCAGACGGAAGCGTTCGGAAGGCAAGCTCACGTGGCCCGGCCGCAAGCATGTCTGCCGTGCCTACGGACCCGACGGCAGGATGACCGGCGACATCCTGACGGTCGTCGGCGATCCGTGCGGGGAAAACCTGCTGGTCCCGGCAATGCGCCAGGGGCAGCGCGTCAATCCAGGCCTTGGCCTGGCGTCGATCCGCAAGTATGCGCGCGACGAGTTGCGCCGCCTGCCGGATGCCTGCCGCAGCCTGAATCCGGCACCAGCCTACCCGGTTGCCGTGTCGGGGGCATTGCAGGCACTCGTTCCGATTGCCGACCGGGCCGCCGGCGTGCCGTCCTGAGCAGGCCATGGCAGACGAGTGGCCAAGGAACCTGACCGAATGAACGAGAAGAAACGGCTTTGCCTTTACGACGCGCAGCAGCTGGCAACAGTGCTCGATCGCATGGCTGGCCAACTAGCAGGCCTGATGCCTGGCAATCGCGATATCGTCCTGCTTGGAGTGCTTCGACGCGGCGTGCCGCTGGCGTCGCTGCTTGCCGATCGCCTGCACGGGCTGGGCGTCGGGCCCGTGCGTCGCGTGGATCTGGAAGTCAAGCGCTACAGCGATGATCTCACGCTGCTGTACCCGGAAACCCTGCTCAAGGAGAGCGCCTGCCCGAGCGACGTCGACCTTGCAGGAAAGACCGTGGTGGTGGTTGACGACGTGCTGTACAGGGGCCATTCCCTGCTGCGGGTCGTGCAATACCTGGCGCTACACGGCGCGGCGGAGATCCGCAGCGCCATCCTGGTCGACCGCGGGGTCAGCCTGCTCCCGATCCATGCCGACATCTGCGGTTTGCGGCTGGACGTAGCCCCCGGTTCGATCGTCGAGGTTCATGTGCCCCCCTACGAGGCGGAGTTGAGCATCGAGCTGGTTACACCGGGTTGCTAAACACAGGCCGCCGGCCGCAGCTGCTTGCACTGGTTGGGAGACTCTACCTCTGATAGCGTTTGCTGACCAAGACCGTTCGGACCGTTCGCTGTGTTAGAATTTCGTTGCACGCAGGTAGGCTTGGCCGTCGTGCCAACACCGTCGATGCCGACTTTGTTGGACATGGCTCAGATAATGAGGAATGTCCGACCATAGGTGCCTGCCGGATTTTGGCTGAGGCCAGCTCGCAAAGCGGGGCTTGCCTGGCAGCTACTCACAAGCCAGAGCCGGCCTCTGGCTTTTCCATTTTCTTGCTGGGGTTACAATATGCCGGTTGTCACACTGCCTGACGGTTCCCGAAGGGAGTTCGCGCAACCAGTCACGGTTGCCGAGGTGGCGCAGAGCATCGGCGCCGGTCTGGCACGGGCGGCTCTCGCGGGCAAGGTCGATGGTCGTCTGGTCGACACCTCCTTCAGTATTGCCACCGACAGCACTCTCGGCATCATCACCGAGAAGGATCCTGAGGGCCTGGAGATCATCCGGCACTCGACCGCGCACCTGATGGCTTACGCGGTCAAGGAACTCTTTCCGGCAGCCCAGGTAACGATCGGGCCGGTGATCGACAACGGCTTCTACTACGATTTCGCTTATCAACGCCCGTTCACGCTCGAAGACCTGGCGGCGATAGAAAAGCGCATGGCTGAACTGGCACAGCGCGATCTGCCAGTACGGCGGGAAGTGTGGCAGCGGGACGATGCCGTAGCTTTCTTCCAGTCGATCGGCGAGTATTACAAGGCTGAACTGATCGACGCCATCGCGCAGGATCAGGAGGTTTCGCTCTATCGCGAAGGCGAGTTCGTCGACCTCTGCCGTGGTCCGCACGTGCCGTCGACCGGTAAGCTGAAGGTGTTCAAGCTGATGAAGCTGGCGGGAGCCTACTGGCGGGGTGACCATCGCAACGAACAACTACAGCGCATTTACGGGACGGCGTGGACCAGAAGGGAAGACCAGGAGTCCTACCTGCACATGCTTGAGGAAGCCGAGAAGCGCGACCATCGCAAGCTTGGTCGACAACTGGATCTCTTCCATCTCCAGGACGAAGCACCCGGAATGGTTTTCTGGCACCCGAAGGGATGGACGATCTGGCAGGAAGTCGAGCAGTACCTGCGACACATACTTGGCCACAACGGCTACTGTGAAGTGAAGACGCCGATGATTATGGACCGTTCACTTTGGGAGCGCTCCGGCCACTGGCAGAATTATGCGGAGCACATGTTCACCACGGCTTCCGAGAACCGCGATTACGCGATCAAGCCGATGAACTGCCCGGGCCACATCCAGATCTTCAATCAGGGGCTGCGCAGCTATCGCGACTTGCCTTTGCGCCTGGCCGAGTTTGGCTCATGTCACCGCAACGAGCCTTCCGGAGCCTTACACGGCATCATGCGTGTGCGCGCCTTCGTCCAGGATGACGCACACATTTTTTGTACGGAAGCGCAGATCCTGCCGGAAACTTCAGCCTTCATCGATCTCCTGCAGCAGATCTATGCCGATTTCGGGTTTACCGAGGTCCTGGTGAAGCTTTCCACGCGTCCGGATAAGCGTATCGGTTCTGACGAGGTCTGGGACAAGGCTGAAGCGGCCCTGGCGGAGGCCCTCGCCGCCAGGGGTCTGATCTACGATCTGCAACCTGGAGAAGGCGCCTTTTATGGGCCGAAGATCGAATTCTCGCTCAAGGACTGCCTTGGGCGAGTCTGGCAGTGTGGCACGTTGCAGCTCGATTTCGCGCTGCCGCAGCGCCTCGATGCGCACTACGTCGGTGAAGACAACGAGCGTCACATCCCGGTGATGTTGCACCGGGCGATCCTCGGTTCGCTGGAACGTTTTATCGGCATTCTGGTTGAACATTATGCCGGAGCAATGCCTTTGTGGCTCTCGCCAGTCCAGGCTGTGGTGCTGAATATTTCCGGGAAGCAGAGTGAATACGCCGAGCAGGTAGTGGCGAGACTGCGCGCGGCCGGCCTGCGGGTTGAGGCAGATTTGCGCAACGAAAAAATTACCTATAAAATACGAGAACATAGCTTGAGCAAGCTGCCATATCAGATCGTTGTCGGGGACAAGGAAGTGGCAGCCAATCTGGTGGCCGTGCGCACACGCGGTGGTCGGGACCTGGGACAAATGTCCGTTGAGGCTCTGACCGGGCGACTTCTTGATGAAATTGCGGCGCGAAGTGGCACGGCTTAACTTTTGTCGAAACAAGGAGCGGACCCATCGCACTGCAAAAGGCGCAACGCGTTAACGAAGAAATCAACGCACCGGAAGTTCGGCTCGTCGGGCTGGAAGGCGAGCAACTGGGAGTCATGAGTGTCAGGGCAGCATTGGCACTGGCTGAGGAAGCGGGGGTCGACCTGGTCGAGATTGCCCCAATGGCCCAGCCGCCGGTCTGCCGCATCGTCGATTTCGGCAAGTTCAAGTACCAGGAACAAAAACGTCAGCATGAGCAGAAGCTCAAGCAAAAACAGGTGCAGGTAAAGGAAGTCAAATTTCGGCCAGGCACTGACGAAAATGACTATCAGATCAAGCTGCGCAACATGACGCGTTTCCTTGAAGAGGAGGACAAAGTCAAGGTTACCCTGCGCTTCCGTGGTCGAGAAATGGCCCATCAGGATATCGGCATGCGCCAGATCGAGCGCATCAAGGCCGATCTGCAGGAACTGGCCCTGGTTGAACAGATGCCGAAAATGGAAGGCCGTCAGATGGTCATGGTACTCACCCCAAGCAAGAAAAAGTAGCAAGAAGGCCCTGCGATCAGGATCCTCGCAGGAAATACAAGTGGTGCCGGGTTCGAAGGTCTCCCGTCGGGAGACACCTGGCAACATGTCTATAAGCAGGAGCAGTCAATGCCCAAGATGAAGACCAAGACTGGAGCAAAAAAGCGCTTCAAGATCAGTCCGAGCGGCCGTATCAAGCGCTCGCACGCCTACAAGCGCCACATTCTGACCAAGAAGGACACCAAGACCAAGCGCCAGTTACGCGGCATGACGGCGGTGCACGACTCTGACAAGGCCATGGTTCGTGCCATGATGCCTTACGCTTGAGGAGATAGACGATGCCCCGAGTCAAACGTGGTGTAACCGCGCACGCGCGCCACAAGAAAATTCTCGCTCTGGCCAAAGGTTACCGCGGCCGCCGCAACAACGTGTACCGTGTCGCCAAGCAGGCGGTCATGAAGGCCGGGCAGTACGCTTACCGCGACCGTCGCCAACGCAAACGCCAGTTCCGCAGTCTCTGGATTGCCCGTATCAACGCAGCCGCCAGGGAACTCGGGATGAAGTACAGTACTTTCATGAATGGCCTCAGGAAGGCGCAGATCGAGGTCGACCGCAAGGTGCTGGCCGATCTGGCGGTTTTTGACAAACCGGCTTTTGCTGCTCTCGCACTGCAGGCCAAGGCCCAGCTCGACGCCTAGGCTCGATGAGTCTCAAGAAAGGAGGCGCGAGCCTCCTTTTTTTCGGTGAACCATGCACAACCTCGATCAAATTGTCCAGGCAGCATCGGCTGCCTTTGCGGCGACCGACGACCCGGACGCGCTTGAGCAAGTCAAAGCTGCTTACCTTGGCAAGAGCGGCCGGATCACTGAATTGCTCAAGGGTATGGCCAAGCTGCCGCCGGAAGAGCGAAGAGCCGCGGGCGCGGCGATCAATCGCGCCAAGGATGCTGTTGAGTCGGCCCTCAACCTTCGTCGCGAGGCGATTCGGGAGATGGCGCTTGCGGCCAGGCTGGCCGAGGAGGCGCTCGACGTGACGCTGCCCGGCCGCGGTCCGTCGCGTGGCGGCTTGCATCCCGTGACGCGCACGCTCGAGCGCATTGAAGCACTGTTCCGTTCGATTGGTTTCGAAGTCGCTGATGGGCCCGAGATCGAAGCCGAGTTCCAGAATTTCACGGCGCTGAATACCCCGGAGGACCATCCCGCACGTTCGATGCACGACACGTTCTATCTGCAGGACGAGTCGGGCGGGGTCGCCGAGGGCGTGCTGCTGCGTACACATACCAGCCCGATTCAGGTCCGCTACATGCAGGCGCATGTTGCCAGACACTCTGGCCTGGCAACCATGCCGGAGATCAGGGTCATTGCGCCGGGGCGAGTGTATCGCGTTGACTCCGATGCAACGCATTCGCCAATGTTTCACCAGGTGGAGGGGCTGTGGATCGGTGAGAACGTCAGCTTTGCCGACCTCAAGGGCGTGATCGGCGATTTCCTCCGCCGCTTCTTTGAGAGCGGTGACCTGCAGGTACGTTTCCGTCCCTCGTTCTTCCCATTTACGGAACCCTCGGCCGAGATCGACATGGCGTTCATGAGTGGCGCACTGAAGGGTCGCTGGCTGGAGATTGCCGGCTGCGGCATGGTTCATCCGAACGTGCTGCGCCATGTGCACATTGACCCTGAAAAGTATACCGGTTTCGCCTTTGGCATGGGCCCGGACCGGCTCACAATGCTGCGTTACGGGGTCAACGACTTGCGCCTGTTCTTCGATGGCGATCTGCGCTTCCTGCGGCAGTTCGTATGACAGTGCTTTCCCTGACATTGATCAGTCATGAAATTCTCTGAATCCTGGCTTCGCAGCTTCGTCGATCCCGTCTGCTCGGGGCGTGACTTTTCGCATCTGTTGACCATGGCCGGCCTCGAAGTGGAGGAAGAGCAAGCGGTCGCGCCAGCCTTCAGCGGCGTGGTGGTGGGCCACGTGCTCGCCGTAGACAAACATCCTGGCGCGGATCGCCTCAACGTCTGCCGGGTGGATGTCGGCTCCGGCGAAGCACTGATGATCGTCTGCGGCGCTGCCAATGCCGCGGCCGGTATCAAGGTGCCGTGCGCGCTGCCCGGTGCCGAGCTACCCGGTGGCTTCAGGATCAAGGTCAGTGAGGTCCGTGGCGTTGAGTCCTTTGGCATGCTGTGTTCGGCACGGGAACTCGGCATTGCGGAAGAGTCGGATGGTCTGCTCCTGCTGACCGCGGATGCGCCAGTCGGTGAGGATATTCGCCGCCATCTCGACCTCGATGATCGTCTGCTCACGCTCAAGCTAACGCCCAACCGGGCGGACTGCCTTTCCCTTGAAGGGGTTGCCCGCGAAGTCGCTGCGTTGACCGGTACGCCTGCACGGCTTATCAGTGTCGAGGAAGTTGAGGTCACCGTTTCCGCCCAGCGCGCAGTTATCCTGGACGCCCCAGAGGCCTGCCCACGCTACTGCGGCCGGGTGATCGCCGGGGTTGATGCCAGAGCGACGACCCCGGCATGGATGCAGCGCCGCCTCGCGCGTAGCGGCATCCGGCCAATTTCGGCGCTGGTGGATATCACCAACTACGTGATGCTGGAAGTGGGACAGCCATTGCATGCATTTGACAATGGCCGGCTCGAAGGTATGGTCCACGCCAGGATGGCCATGCCAGCGGAAAAGATCACCCTGCTCAATGAACAGACCGTGGAAGTGCAGACCGACGTTCTGTTGATTGCCGACGATCAGCGGCCGGTCGCGATGGCTGGAATCATGGGTGATGAATACAGTGGCATTACCCTGGCGACGACCGAGGTATTCCTTGAATCAGCCTTCTTTACGCCAGGAGCGATTGCTGGTCGCACCCGTCGATACGGCTTCGTCTCGGACGCGTCGCACCGGTTTGAACGCGGTGTCGACTTCGCCGGTACGCGACGCGCGCTTGAACGCGCCACGCGCCTGGTCCTTGATATTTGTGGTGGTCAAGCTGGTCCGGTCAGCGAGGCCTTGGCAAGCCTGCCCGAGCGTCGGCCGGTTCGGGTGCGTCCCGCCCGTGTCGCCAGGATCCTCGGTTTGCCGCTGACCGCCGAGCGCATCGGTGAATTGTTCGTCCGCCTCGGCCTGCCATTTGTCCGCGAACGGGAGGATTTCATTGTCACCCCGCCGAGCTACCGCTTCGACATTGAAATTGAGGAAGATCTGATCGAGGAGATCGTCCGGCTGCATGGTTACGAGAACGTTCCTTCACCCGCACCGCTGGCCCTCCTCTCGATGTTGCCGCAGACCGAGGCGGCACGGCCAGTATCCCACATCCGACACCTGCTGGCCGACTGTGATTACCAGGAGGTGATCAACTTCGCCTTCGTCGAAGAAGCCTGGGAAGCTGATTTTGCGGGCAACACGCAGCCAATCCGGCTCGCCAATCCGATTGCGAGCCAGTTGAGCGTCATGCGCTCGACCCTGATCGGGGGCCTGGTTGCCAACGTCACAAGCAACCTCAGACGGAAGCAGAACCGTATTCGCCTGTTCGAGACCGGACGTTGCTTCTTCCGTGATGCTCAAAGCGGCCCGGTGGCCGGATTCCGCCAACCGTGGAAAGTCACCGCCCTCGCTTATGGTACGGCTCTGCCGGAGCAATGGGGCTGCTCCGCCCGTCACGTCGACTTTTTTGACGTCAAGGGTGATCTGGAACGGCTGCTCCTGCCGCTTGACGCGACTTTTGAGAAGGCCGTTCATCCGGCACTGCACCCTGGCCGCAGTGCGCGAGTTCTGGTGGCTGGCAAAGTGTTTGGCTTTGTTGGCGAATTGCATCCGCGGTGGCAGCAGAAGTACGAATTAGCATTGGCCCCCGTGCTTTTCGAACTGGACCTTGATGCCCTAACCATGGCCAACCTCCCGCACTACACCGAGGTTTCTCGCCAGCCGACGGTCGTTCGGGATATAGCCATCGTTGTCGATCACGCCCTGGAACTGAAGCCATTGGTGGATGCCCTTGCCGCTCATTGTCCCGCTATCGTTCGTGACATCCGACTGTTCGACGTCTATGCCGGGCAGGGGGTTGGGGTTGGCAAGAAAAGCCTTGCCTTCCGCATAGTGATGCAAGATACTCAAAAGACACTGCTCGAAGCCGAAGTCGACGCCGCCATGCAGCAACTGGTGACTTATTTGCAGCAGGAATTCACAGCGACGCTGCGCGTCTGAGGGGGGGGAAATGACGCTGACCAAAGCAGAACTCGCGGACTTGCTGTTTGAGAAGGTCGGTCTTAACAAGCGTGAGGCCAAGGACATGGTCGAGGCTTTTTTTGAAGAAATTCGCAATGCGCTGGAACGTGGTGACGGCGTGAAACTGTCTGGGTTCGGCAATTTTCAGTTGCGTGACAAGCCGCAGCGGCCAGGGCGCAATCCCAAGACAGGGGAAGAAATACCGATCACCGCACGACGGGTAGTTACTTTTCATGCCAGCCAGAAACTGAAGGCCGAGGTGGAGCACGCTTATGATGGAAGTCAGTCATAAAGAACCGGGCGAGGAGCCTTTGCCGGCCATTCCCGCCAAGCGGTACTTCACGATTGGTGAGGTCAGCGAGCTGTGTGGTGTGAAGCCGCACGTCCTGCGCTATTGGGAGCAGGAATTCTCTCAGCTCAGGCCAGTCAAACGTCGAGGTAACCGTCGGTACTATCAGCACCATGAAGTTCTGCTGGTGCGCCGTATCCGGGAGCTTCTTTACAGTCAGGGTTTCACGATCAGCGGCGCTCGCAACCGTCTCGACGATGCCGGGACAGACGCAGCCGCTGGTTCGTCTGCCTTGACGCCCGAAATGCTGCGCGCGGAGTTGTTGAGCATTGCAGAAACGCTGCGGGCATGAGACCCTGGTTTCAGTTATAATTGCCAACTTGGCGGGGCGTGGCGCAGCCTGGTAGCGCACTTGCATGGGGTGCAAGGGGTCCCGAGTTCGAATCCCGGCGCCCCGACCAAGCGGACGAGAATCCAAGCCGGCTTTGCCGGCTTGGATTGTTCCATTGCCTGTCCTGCTAGCCCCTTGGCATTTGCTCGTCGACCGATGCACACGTCACACACCAAGCGGCATTGATCGACAGGTTGACCTTTCTGCAGCGACTTCTCCCCCCGGCGGCGTTCCTCGGCGGCGTAGTCTGGGATGCCCTGACCATCGGCCAGCGAGTCAGAGCCTTGGACTTCTGGCGCCTTGGAGCTTTTCTGTTGGGAGCCGCCCTGCTTGCCGTGTGGTTGGCCCACCGCCAGGCTCGGGAACTGACCGCTCCGCCAGCCGAAAAGGGCTGGCGAGGACGCGTCGTCGCGTTCAGATGGCAGACGCCCTATCTGTTGCTCCAGTTCTTCTTTGGCGGCATCTTCTCAGCCCTCTTCATTCTCTACTTCAAGAGCTCAGGTCACCTCGGTACCTGGCTGATGGCCGTGTTTCTCGGCATTCTCCTGATCGCCAACGAATTTGCTGGGAAACACCTTGGCCGACGTTTCACCCTGACTTGGGCCTTGTTCGCGCTCAACGCCATCCTACTCTTCAATTTTGCCTTGCCGCACGCGGTCGGTAGTCTGGATCCCGTGTGGTTTTACGTTTCCACCGCTGCAGGCGTCGTATTGGCCCATGCCCTGTGGCGGCTGGCACCGGGAAAGCCGGGTATGATCTTCCCTGCCTGGGGATTAGCCGGGGTGCTGCTGCTGGCCTGGAGCCTCGACATGATCGCCCCAGTGCCTTTGGTCAGGCAGGACATGGCTGTAGGACACGACTTCGTGCAGGAGGGAGTTCGATATACCCTGAGGGTAGAGCGCGCGCCATCCTGGCAGTTCTGGCGGGATCAGGCACCCGTGGTCCACCTTGTCCCGGGGGAAAATCTGTACGGTGTTACGGCAGTGTTCGCGCCATTAGGGGTAACCGCTGCGCTTGAACACCGCTGGGAGGTTTGGGAAAACGGTGGCTGGCGGCACGCTTACCGGAACAAGTTTCATAGTACTGGGGGAAGAGAACGTGGCTTTCGTGGCTACTCCTGGGTGCTGAACCCACAGCCTGGCGATTGGCGCTTTGTCGTTGCAACCCAGGACGGGAGAACCATCGGCATCCTCCCTGTCAGAGTCGAGCGAGGAACGCCGCTGCCCGACAGCATTCTTATCCGGGAATTCTAGCTACGTGACAGGTCGAATCGAGAGATTTTCGCGTTGCGCCATCACAAGGCACACAGCAGCCAATTGGTCATGGCCTTGGTCACAAGAAGCCCACCGCAACTCATCCTTCGCTCATTGTCGTCAGCGGTTCAGGCCGGCGTCTTGGTGCGCTCGCCGGGAACCCTTGGCGATCGCCCTCGATGAGGGCATTCCGACTTCGTGCATTCCGCATAGAGGTGGAGGGCGTGTTCGCGAATGACAAAACCGCGTTCCTGCGCAATTTTCGTTTGCCGGCGCTCGATTTCGGCATCGTAGAACTCCTCGACGCGACCGCAGTCCATGCACACCAGGTGATCATGGTGCTGGCCGGGGCTCAACTCAAACACCGCCTTGCCCGATTCAAAATAATGACGTTCAAGCAAGCCCGCCTGCTCGAACTGGGTAAGGACCCGATACACGGTAGCGAGGCCAACGTCCAGATTTTCGGCGAGCAATAATCGATAGACGTCCTCTGCCGTGAGATGACGAACCTCGCTTTTCTCAAACAAGGCGAGGATCTTGAGGCGAGGAATGGTGGCTTTCAGCCCCATACTCTTGAGGTCGTCAGAGTTGCTCATCGGCTTACCATGGTTGGCTACGAAGGGAGGGAGGGTTTTCGGGTATGATATACCTTCGACGGCAACCTTGATGCGCCGGTGCACGCCTTCTGTTGATCGAGCGCCGCATACAGCTTGGCCGCAATTGATCACTTGACACGATCTGACCACAACATGATCTTTCCGCGATTTGCCATTGCAACCATTGCCCTCTGTATGTTCTCCGCTTGCTCCTCGGTACCACGTATCGTCAAGGAGTACCGTATTGATGTCCAGCAAGGCAACGTCCTGACGCAGGAAATGGTTTCACAATTGCGCCCGGGGCTTTCAAGGGATCAGGTCCGCTTCATTCTCGGGACGCCGGTGTTGATGGACATGTTTCACGTCAACCGTTGGGATTACTTCTATTCGCTGCAGAAGGGACGTTCCGGAGAGGTCGAAACGCGCCGGTTTTCAGTCTTTTTTGACGCTGACGGCAAACTGGTCAGAGTGAGCGGCGATGTTGCCCCGGCGCAACCGACTGACACGACGGTCGTTTCGGAGACTCGCAACCGCGAAATCGACCTTGGTTCATTGCCGGCGGATGGCAGTACGGTCATGCCACCTCCTGACGAGCGGGGTTTCTTCGGTAAGATGATGGAAAGTGTGGGCTTCTGAAATGACTGATTTGAGGATCGCAATCGCCGGCGCTGGCGGCCGCATGGGACGTATGTTGGTCGAGGCAACCCTGCGTGACGCGGAAGCGACGCTGGTAGCGGCGATCGATCAGCCTGGCGCGGCAGCGCAGGGGAAGGATGCCGGGGAGATGGTCGGTATGCCTTGCGGCGTCCTGGTCAGCAGCGATTGCGCTGCGGCCATTGCCCAGGCCACCTGCCTGATAGATTTCACGCGACCTGATGCGACCCTCGTGCACCTGGAAATCTGCCGGCGACACGGTGTGGCAATGGTCATCGGCACCACCGGCTTTGATGTTGCCGGAAGCGAAGCGATTGCTGCTGCATCGCAGCACATTCCGGTCGTCTTCGCCCCGAACATGAGCGTCGGCGTCAACGCTGTTTTCAAGTTGCTTGACGTGGCGTCCCGGATTCTCGGAGAGGGTTACGACGTCGAGATCGTCGAGGCCCACCACCGGTACAAGATTGATGCGCCTTCCGGAACTGCGCTGCGCATGGGAGAGGTCGTGGCGGAGGCACTCGGCCGGGACCTCAACGAATGCGCTGTCTACGGGCGTAAGGGCGTCACAGGGGAACGACCCCAGTCGACCATCGGTTTTGCCACCGTCCGCGGAGGCGACATCGTCGGCGATCATCAAGTCATGTTCTGCGGCCTCGGTGAGCGTATCGAGATCGGCCACAAGGCGAGCAGCCGTATGCCATACGCACTGGGCAGTCTGCGCGCCGCCCGCTTTCTGGCCAACAGAAAATCCGGATTGTTTGACATGCAAGACGTACTCGGCCTGCGCTAGGGTCTCGTCGGCCCAGCCAGCCCGTCGCACATGTTCTGCCATCGCGCACACCTGGTCACCAGCTCGCTGTACTGCGTCGAATTGCCCCAAGAGGGGCCCATTCCGGTATAATCCGTCGGTTTGCAAGGATCCGAGCGGGAGGGCTGTGTGCTCGTCCCGCTTTTGCGTATCTACAGCTCGCACAAGCAGCGCAGTCATCAGCAGCTTCAACAGGAGTCTTTCGTGTCCTTGTTACCCACTCTTCCGCCCGCGATACTCGCCCTGGCTGATGGGACGATTTTCCGTGGCCTGGCTATTGGCGCCGAAGGCAGCACCAACGGCGAAGTAGTGTTCAATACCGCAATGACCGGCTACCAGGAAATACTGACCGATCCCTCTTACTGCCGTCAGATTGTCACCCTCACCTATCCGCACATCGGTAACGTCGGCTGCAATGCCGGAGACTTCGAATCGCACGCCAACCATGCCGCTGGCCTTGTCATTCGTGACCTGCCGGTCCGCGCCGAGAGCTGGCGCCTGCAGGAAACGCTGCCCGTGTATCTGCAAAAACATGGCATCGTCGCAATCAGCGGCATTGATACGCGCAAGCTCACGCGCATTCTGCGCGAAAAAGGCGCGCAGGCTGGCTGCATCATGGCCGTCAAGATTGATGAGCAGCAGGCGATCGCCGAAGCGCGCGCATTCCCGGGTCTTGCCGGTATGGACCTGGCCAAGGTAGTAAGCATCGATGCACCTTACGAGTGGACGGGGGGTGAATGGAGCCTTGGCGGCTATCGAGCTGTGCCTGCACCGCATTTTCATGTCGTTGCCTATGATTTTGGTGTCAAGCACAATATCCTGCGTATGCTGGCCGCTCGCGGCTGCAGGGTGACGGTGGTGCCAGCACAGACATCCGCCACCGCGGCCCTCCGGCACCAGCCGGATGGCATATTTCTCTCCAACGGGCCAGGGGATCCGGAGCCGTGCGACTACGCCATCACGGCCATCCGCGAAGTCCTGGCCAGGGGCGTGCCGACCTTCGGCATCTGCCTCGGTCACCAGCTCCTGGCACTGGCTTCAGGCGCCAGGACCCTGAAAATGAAGTTTGGCCACCATGGGGCCAACCACCCGGTCAAGGATCTCCAGACCGGGCAAGTCCTTATTACCAGCCAGAACCACGGTTTTGCGGTCGATGCCGATAGCCTGCCCGCGAATCTGCTGCCAACACATGCCTCGCTGTTCGACGGATCCCTGCAAGGCATCACCCGCAGCGACACACCGGCTTTTTCCTTTCAAGGCCACCCGGAAGCAAGCCCGGGACCCCACGACATCGCCTACCTGTTCGACCGCTTTGTCAAAATGATGCAAGACGAAAAGGCGCAACATGCCCAAGCGCACTGACATCAAGAGCATCCTGATCATCGGCGCCGGCCCGATCGTCATCGGTCAGGCCTGCGAGTTCGATTACTCTGGTGCGCAAGCCTGCAAAGCGCTGCGCGAGGAAGGCTACCGGGTGATCCTGGTGAACTCGAATCCGGCCACCATCATGACGGATCCGGACATGGCGGATGTGACCTATATCGAGCCGATCACCTGGAAAGTTGTCGAAAAGATCATCAGCAAGGAGCGCCCTGACGCGCTGCTGCCGACCATGGGGGGACAGACGGCGCTGAACTGTGCGCTTGATCTGGCCAGACACGGTGTGCTCGATCAGTATCGAGTCGAGATGATCGGCGCGACCAGGCAAGCGATCGACATGGCCGAGGACCGGGAGAAGTTCAAGGCAGCCATGACCAGGATCGGTCTCGGATCGGCTCGCTCCGCCGTGGCGCACTCGATGGAGGTGGCACTGCAGGTGCAGGCGATGATCGGCTATCCCGCCATTATCCGGCCATCATTCACCATGGGCGGCTCCGGTGGCGGCATCGCCTACAATCAGGAAGAGTTCGTCGACATCTGCAACCGCGGCCTGGAGGCCAGTCCGACCAGAGAACTCCTGATCGAGGAATCGCTGATCGGCTGGAAAGAGTTCGAAATGGAGGTTGTTCGCGACCGGCAAGACAACTGCATCATCGTCTGTTCGATCGAGAACCTGGACCCGATGGGCGTTCACACCGGTGACTCGATTACCGTTGCGCCAGCTCAGACGCTGACCGACAAGGAATACCAGATCATGCGTGATGCCTCAGTGGCGGTATTGCGCGAGATCGGGGTCGATACCGGCGGTTCCAACGTCCAGTTCGCCATCTGCCCGCAGGACGGGCGGATGATCGTCATTGAAATGAACCCGCGCGTCTCGCGGTCCTCGGCACTGGCCTCGAAGGCAACCGGCTTTCCGATTGCCAAGGTGGCGGCAAAACTGGCGGTAGGGTATACGCTTGACGAACTCGCCAACGAAATAACTGGTGGCAAGACCCCTGCTTCATTCGAGCCGTCGATCGACTATGTGGTCACCAAGGTGCCGCGCTTCGCCTTTGAAAAATTTCCCGAGGCCGATTCGCGGCTGACGACCCAGATGAAATCGGTGGGCGAAGTCATGGCCATCGGACGCACCTTTCAGGAGTCCTTGCAAAAGGCCTTGCGGGGCCTCGAAGTCGGTGTCGACGGCTTCGACGAAAAGAGCGCAGACCGCGAGGAAATCGAGATGGCGCTCAGCGAGGCTCGCCCGGAGCGCATCTGGTATCTTGCCGACGCCTTCCGCATCGATCTGACCCTGGACGAGATCCATCGACTGACGGCCATTGACCCCTGGTTCCTGGCGCAGATCGAGGATCTTTACGTAAAGGCTGAACGCATTCGCGGCAGGCAACTCGACTCCCTGGAACGTGACGAGTTGTGGCAGCTGAAGCGCGCCGGCTTCTCCGACAAGCGTCTGGCGACGCTGCTGCGAACGACGCAAACCGCCGTCCGTCAACGTCGCCACGAAATGCAGGTGCGCCCGGTGTACAAACGCGTCGACACCTGCGCAGCCGAATTCGCTACCGATACGGCTTACATGTACTCGACCTACGAGGAAGAGTGTGAGGCAAATCCCAGCGACCGGAAGAAGATCATGGTCCTTGGTGGTGGCCCCAACCGGATTGGCCAGGGAATTGAGTTCGACTACTGTTGCGTGCATGCCGCACTGGCGATGCGCGAAGACGGTTACGAGACGATCATGGTCAACTGTAATCCGGAAACCGTGTCGACCGACTACGACACCTCGGATCGGCTCTACTTCGAGCCGCTGACGCTCGAGGACGTGCTGGAAATCGTCGCCGTCGAAAAGCCGTTTGGCGTCATTGTCCAGTATGGTGGCCAGACACCGCTCAAGCTCGCGCGCGATCTCGAGGCCAATGGCGTGCCGATTATCGGCACAAGCCCGGACATGATTGACGCAGCGGAGGACCGTGAGCGATTCCAGAAGTTGCTACAGAATCTTGGCCTCAAACAGCCATCGAACCGTACCGCACGCACTGAATCCGAAGCACTGCGCATGGCGGCCGAAATCGGCTATCCACTGGTCGTTCGTCCGTCCTACGTGCTCGGCGGTCGGGCGATGGAAATCGTCCATGAGGAGCGCGACCTCGAGCGTTACATGCGTGAGGCCGTCAAGGTTTCAAACGACTCGCCGGTGTTGCTCGATCGTTTCCTGAACGACGCCAGTGAGGTTGACGTGGACGCGCTTTGCGATGGCGAGGACGTGTTCATCGGGGGTGTGATGGAGCACATCGAGCAAGCTGGAGTGCATTCAGGCGACTCGGCATGCTCGCTGCCGCCGTATTCACTGTCGGTAGCCCTGCAAGACGAGCTGCGCCGGCAGACGCGGTTGATGGCCAAGGGTCTCAATGTCTGCGGTCTGATGAACGTCCAGTTCGCCATCCAGAAAGGCGTGGTCTTCGTCCTGGAAGTGAATCCGCGGGCATCGCGCACGGTACCGTTCGTTTCGAAGGCAACTGGCCTGCAGTTGGCGAAGATCGCGGCGCGCTGCATGGTCGGACAGTCGCTCGCCAGTCAGGGAGTCACCAAGGAAGTGATTCCGGATTATTTCTCGGTCAAGGAAGCCGTTTTCCCTTTTGTCAAGTTCCGTGGAGTCGATACCATTCTGGGTCCGGAAATGAAGTCTACCGGCGAGGTGATGGGAGTTGGACTGAGCTTTTCCGAGGCCTTCGTAAAAAGCCAGCTGGCGGCAAGCGTACGCCTGCCCAGTTCCGGCCAGGTGTTCATCAGCGTCAAGGAATCAGACAAGCCCAAGGCAGTCAATATCGCCCGGGAACTGGAATCGGCAGGCTTCACGATTCTCGCCACGCGCGGCACCGCCACCGCGATCTCTTCCGTGGGGATTGCCGTGACCGTGGTAAACAAGGTGACTGAGGGTCGGCCACACGTGGTCGACATGATCAAAAACAACGAGATTGTACTGATCATCAACACCGTGGACGAAAAACGCAAGGCAATCAGCGACTCACGCTCGATCCGCACCTCCGGCCTGGCGGCACGGGTAACGATCTATACGACGATATGGGGTGCGGAAGCGGCAGCAGCCGGCATCAGGAATCGTGGCGAGATGGTCGTCTACCCGATACAGGATTTGCACGCACAACTGCACTAGTTAACCCATAGAATCGTCGGATCCGCCCGTCTGTTGGGATTATCGATGGTTTTTCGTTGGCAGCGAATGATATGACCAAGGTACCTGTAACCGTCAACGGCGCCGAAAAACTGCGTGCCGAACTGCATCATCTGAAAACCGTCGAGCGACCACGCGCCATCTCGGCAATTGCCGAGGCGCGCTCGCATGGCGATCTCTCGGAGAACGCCGAGTATGATGCCGCCAAGGAAAGACAAGCATTTGTCGAAGGCCGCATCAAGGAAGTGGAGAGCAAACTGGCGAATGCCCAGATCATTGACCCGAAGCTGCTCGACGCCAACGGGCGTTGTGTTTTCGGTGCAACGCTTGATCTCGAGGATCAGGAATCGGGCAGCCGTGTGAGCTATCAGATAGTTGGCGAGGATGAAGCTGATATCAAGGCAGGCAAGATCTCGATAAACTCGCCGATTGCGCGTGCGCTGATTGGCAAGTTTGCGGGCGACATCGCCGAGGTTCAAGCCCCCGGCGGAGTTCGTGAGTATGAAGTCATCGACGTCCGCTACAACTAGGGCTGACATGCCGCGCTTCGCAGATGCCCTGTACAACATCGCCCTGACGCTATGGGTTGGCGGCTTGTGGGCAATAGGCTATGTCGTTGCACCCACCCTGTTCGCCACACTGGGTGGCGACCGCCCATTGGCAGGCATGCTCGCTGGCAAGCTGTTCGAGTTGATCGGCTGGATCGGCCTGGCCTGCGCCAGCTACCTGCTGCTGTTCGAGTTGCTGCATAATGGTACCGCCGTCTGGCGGCGCAGGGCATTCTGGCTGCTCGTCGTGATGCTGTTGCTTACCGTGGTCAGCCTGTTTGGCGTTCAGCCGTTGTTGGCGCAGATCAAGGCGGACGCCTTGCCGAGAGAAGTCATGGAGAGCGTATTGCGCAACCGCTTTGCCACTTGGCATGGTGTTTCGAGCGTTCTCTACCTCGTTCAGAGCCTGCTTGGCTTACTGCTGGTCGTGAGTGCCGGGCGCGGGCCGCGGTAGGCCACTGGGGACGGCTTGCCAGCAACGCCGTCAGCCGCCGGAACTACCCTGGAAGCTGCGCTTGCTCTGACGTGGCCCAGGCCGCCTAGGTCTTGGTTTGGCTGTGGTTGCGGGCTTGTCCGGTTGCGGACGCCAGAGGACCAGCAGTTTTCCGATATGCTGTATCGGTGCCGCATTCAGTTGCTCGCAAATCGTGGCCAGAAACTGTTCGCGCAGTTCCCGATCGTCGTTATAGACGCGGATCTTGATCAGTTGGTGACTGGCTAGACTGGCGTTGATCTCCTTCACGACGGATTCGGAGAGGCCGTTCTGGCTGATCGAGACCACGGGATTCAGGGAATGGGCGCGGGCACGCAAGACGCGGCGCTCGTCGGAACTGATATTGAGCATGCAGGATACCTCTGTTGAAGGACGGATTTTAGCGGGTTTCGGCCAATGAATCGAAGTCGATCGAGCAATGCCTGGTTACGTGAGCATGTAACCGACACCTATGTGCAACGGGCAAGGGCCGATGGCTATCGCTCGCGAGCCTCATACAAGCTAGTGGAAATGGACGACAGGGACCATCTGATTCGTACGGGAGACGTAGTGGTCGACCTGGGAGCGAGCCCGGGCGGCTGGTCACAGGTTGTCGCCGCCAGGATGCAGGGCAGGGGTCGCATCATTGCCGTCGACCTGCTGGAGATGGATCCCCTGCAGGGCGTGACCTTCCTGCGCGGGGACTTTCGCGAGCAGGAAGTCCTGCAACGCCTCGAACATCTGCTCGCTGGCGAAAGGGCAGGCCTTGTTCTTTCGGATATGTCCCCCAACATCTCAGGCATAGCCGTGAGTGATCAGGCCCGCAGCACCCACTTGGCCGAACTGGCACTGGAATTCGCCGGCAATTGGCTGAAACCAGATGGGGCTTTTCTGGTCAAAATTTTCCAGGGTTACGGTTTTGCCGATTTTCTGGTGAAGATGCGTCAGACGTTCAAGGCAGTCTATTCACGCAAGCCGGAGGCCTCGCGTGGTCGCAGCCCGGAAACGTATCTGCTGGGTCGGTCATTGAAGCCCTAAGGTAATATCGTCGACCCGCTGTTTGCTTCAGCGAGCATTAATCGGTTTAGAATGTAATTCTGTGGAGTAGTGTGGGGTAGTAAGGTGTCTGGAAGCATCCCGGGCGGGGCAACTTGGAAGAGGTGAAGCATTGAATAACATGTTCAAGAATCTGGCAGTATGGCTGGTCATTGGTCTCGTCCTGATGACCGTATTCAACCAGTTCAACAATCGCCAGGTACCCCAGTCGTCCATGGAGTACTCGCAGTTCATCGAAGAAGTGGGCAAGGGAACGATTGCCAAGGTCGTTATCGAGGGGCGTGTGCTCAAGGCAACCACCACCGATGGACGAAAGCTCACCAGCTACGCGCCACCTGACCTCTGGATGGTTTCTGATCTGCTGAAATACGGAGTCAAGATCGAGGCCAAGCCCGAAGAAGAACAATCCTTCCTGATGAGCATCTTCGTCAGCTGGTTTCCCATGTTGCTCCTGATCGGCGTGTGGGTTTTCTTCATGCGCCAGATGCAGGGTGGCGGTCGCGGCGGCGCTTTCTCGTTCGGGAAGAGCAAGGCGCGGCTGCTCGACGAATCAACCAACACCATCACTTTTGCTGACGTTGCCGGTTGCGACGAGGCAAAGGAAGAAGTCTCCGAACTGGTTGACTTCCTGCGTGACCCTTCGAAGTTCCAGAAACTGGGTGGCCGCATCCCGAAAGGTGTGCTCCTCGTGGGTAACCCGGGCACCGGCAAGACACTGCTGGCCAAGGCCATTGCCGGCGAGGCCAAGGTACCCTTCTTTTCGATCTCCGGCTCCGACTTCGTCGAGATGTTCGTCGGCGTCGGCGCGGCCCGTGTTCGCGACATGTTCGAAAACGCCAAGAAGCATGCCCCCTGCATCATCTTTATCGACGAACTGGATGCTGTCGGTCGGCAGCGCGGTGCCGGCCTGGGGGGCGGCAACGACGAACGCGAACAGACGCTCAACCAGATGCTGGTCGAAATGGACGGCTTCGAAGGCAGCGTTGGCGTCATCGTGATCGCGGCAACCAACCGTCCCGACGTGCTCGATCCGGCGCTGATGCGGCCGGGTCGTTTCGACCGCCAGGTCGTCGTGCCGCTGCCCGACATTCGTGGGCGCGAGCAGATCCTGGTCGTGCACATGCGCAAGGTGCCGTTGTCACCCGACGTCAAGGCTGACATCATCGCCCGTGGGACGCCCGGATTCTCGGGCGCCGACCTCGCCAATCTGGTGAACGAGGCGGCACTGTTCGCCGCTCGCGGCAACAAGCGCCTGGTCGACATGGAAGACTTCGAAAAAGCCAAGGACAAGATCATGATGGGCGCCGAGCGGCGCAGCATGGTCATGAACGAGGACGAAAGGCGCAATACGGCCTACCACGAATCCGGGCACGCGGTGGTCGCCAAGCTGATGCCGAAATCTGATCCGGTGCATAAGGTGACCATCATCCCGCGCGGTCGTGCACTTGGGCTGACGATGCAACTCCCCGAGGAGGATCGTTACGCCTACGACCGCGTCTATCTGATGAGCCGTATTGCCGTCCTCTTCGGCGGTCGTATTGCTGAAGAGCTGTTCATGAATCAGATGACGACGGGAGCATCGAATGACTTCGAGCGAGCCACGCAGATGGCTCGTGACATGGTTACCCGCTACGGAATGTCCGATGCGCTAGGCCCGATGGTTTATGGCGAAAATGAAGGAGAAGTTTTCCTCGGGCGCTCGGTCACCACGCACAAGAACATGTCCGAAGCGACAATGGAGAAGGTCGACGCGGAAATACGCCGTATCATCGACGAGCAATACGCTCTGGCGCGCAGAATGCTTGAGGATAACCGTGACAAGGTTGAGGCGATGGCCGCAGCGCTGCTTGAACTTGAAACGATAGATGCCGACCAGATCAATGACATCATGGAAGGTAAGCCCCCGCGGCCGCCGAAACAGCCGCAAATGCCGTCACCGAACAAGCCGGACCACAACACCCCTGATGCCGCGCCCAGTGCGACCGCGCCGGCCTGAGCGTGCGGTAACTTGATCGCTGCGGCGGGCCGACCTTCCAGGCCTTTTCCGCCACTTCGGTACGCGGGTTCACCTGCCTGATGCTGCGCTGCGCCAATTTCGCACTTGAGCTTGCTCGCCCATTGGTGATGGGTATCGTGAACCTGACACCGGACTCATTCTCAGGTGACGGGCTGGCAGGCGACACCGCCAAGGCAATCGCGCACGCTCACCGGCAGATAGAAGCGGGGGCTGATCTGCTTGATATTGGTGCCGAGTCCTCGCGTCCAGGAGCGTTCCCCACCTCCATCGAAGAAGAGTTGTGGCGCCTCATTCCGGTGCTTGAAGAACTTGCCGGCTGCGGTGTTCCGCTTTCCGTTGACAGCTACAAGCCGGAAGTAATGCGGGCTGCCCTTCGGCACGGCGCTTCGATGATCAATGACATCTACGCACTGCGCATGCCGGGGGCACTGGCGGCAGTCGCTGACAGTGACTGTGCGGTCTGCCTGATGCACATGCAGGGTGAGCCCCTGACCATGCAGAAACAGCCCTACTACACCGATGTCGTCGCCGAAGTACAGGCCTTCCTCCGCAATCGCCTGGCGATGGCCAGGGCTGCGGGCATCGCGAGTGAACGTCTGCTGATCGATCCGGGTTTTGGCTTTGGCAAGACGCTGAACCATAATCTCGAACTCCTCCGCCATTTGGATGAGCTCTCGGTTGAAGGACGCCCCCTGCTGGTAGGGATATCACGCAAGTCCATGCTTGGCACCGTCACTGCACGCCCGGTCGAAGACCGATTGGCAGCCAGCATAGCCGCCGCCTTGCTGGCTGCACAGCGTGGAGCCAGCATTCTGCGCGTTCACGACGTGGCACAGACGCGCGACGCCCTCGCCATCTGGCATGCCGCCGCGCCTCAATGACTGGTTTGTGTTCTAGTTGGCAACTGCGTAACGATTGTTTGCGTACAATGGATATTGTTGATCGATCATCATGCGTTCGCAGGCTTGGGGAGAGAAGATTGTGACAAGAAAGTATTTTGGTACAGACGGCGTGCGCGGGCGGGTTGGGGAAATCCCGATCACGCCCGATTTCGTCATGCGCCTGGGATATGCGACAGGCCGAGTGCTTGCCGCCCGCGACTCTGCCCGCAGTCGTATGAAGGCGGGAGAACGACCGGCGGTCCTGATCGGCAAGGATACCCGGATCTCGGGCTACATGATGGAAGCCGCACTGGAAGCGGGCTTTTCGGCTGCCGGCGTCGATGTCTGCCTGGTCGGCCCAATGCCTACCCCGGCCATTGCTTATCTGACCCGCGCCTTGCGCCTACAGGCTGGGATCGTCATTTCTGCGTCGCATAATCCATACTACGATAACGGAATAAAGTTCTTCTCGGCAGGAGGAACCAAGCTGCCGGACGACCTGGAGTCCGAGATCGAAGCAGCACTTGACGAGCCGCTGAGCTGTGTTCCATCGGCGGGCCTTGGCCGTGCGCGGCGGATCGATGACGCCGATGGTCGTTACATCGAGTTCTGCAAGGGCACCTTTCCTTTCGAGATGGATTTGCGGGGCCTGAAGATCGTCGTCGACTGCGCAAACGGAGCGGCCTACCATATTGCTCCGCATGTCTTTCACGAGTTGGGCGCCGAGGTCACCAGTATCGGCACCGAACCGAACGGCCTCAACATCAATCAGGATGTCGGCGCGACGGCACCAGCTGCCTTGCGCGAAGCTGTCGTGGCGCAGGGAGCCGACCTCGGCATCGCGCTTGACGGCGACGGTGACCGCTTGATCATGGTTGACGCGCGCGGCAATGTTTACGATGGGGATCAACTGCTGTTCGCTATGGTCCGCAGCCGTCTACGCCAAGGCGCCGTGGCAGGTGTAGTTGGCACCTTAATGAGCAATCTCGCTCTTGAACACGCACTGGCTGAACTCAAGGTGCCCTTCGTGCGTGCCGCCGTCGGTGACCGCTACGTCATGGACTTGCTCCGGCAGAAGCGCTGGCTTTTTGGCGGGGAAAACTCCGGGCACATTCTCTGCCTCGACAGGCACACCACCGGTGATGGCATCGTCTCCGCCCTGCAGGTGCTTTCTGCACTGCGGGAAGAAGGCGGCGATCTGCAGCAACTGTTGGGCAGTCTGAAGCTCTATCCGCAAAAGCTGATCAACGTCGCGCTGAGCAAGGGCTTCCCCTGGAAAGAGCACCCGTTGATCGGTGCCACGAAGAACGAGGTCGAGAGTGAACTCAACGGCTGCGGGCGCGTACTGCTGCGAGCTTCCGGGACTGAACCGCTGCTGCGCGTGATGGTCGAGGGCCAGGACTCGTCAACCGTTACTCGCGCCGCCGAAAAACTGGCAGCCGCCGTGCGCGAGGCAGTCTCCTCATGACCCCCGCTTGGGCCATCAATAGCCCACAACAGGCGGCATCGCGGTCGGCCTGGCAGCGGCATCAGTAGAGCAGGAACTCGCTTCTCGCCTGTTCCCATCTCTGCTCGTCCACCCGACTCAAAGCATCGAGGTCGGCCGGCATTGCCGCCGGGTCATCCACCCAGTCACGCAGCAGCGGCGAGCCATTGATCAGGTCGATGGCCAAACGGTCAAATTCATACTCGTAGGCAAAATCGCGCCACAATGGGTAATCTGGCCGGAGCCGCCGCAGCGCCTTGAAAGCCAGGCTTTGCAGGCGCCACGGGCGGAATGCCTCATGCTCGTAGGCGCCATCCTCGACATGGATCTGCACGCCGTGGCACAGCGCGCCTGCGTGCTTGTGAAACGTCGGCTCGAACCAGCATTCGCGCAGTCGACAGCCAAGCAGCCAGTTCGGGGCCAGGGCGTACATCAAAGTCAGCAAGCGGCGCGCGTCGAGATCCGGTGCGCCAAAAAGCTCCAGCGGGCGGGTCGTACCGCGGCCTTCGGAAAGCGTGCTCCCTTCGAGCATCACGGTGCCGGCATAGCTACGCGCCATCGACAGGTTCGGCGCGTTCGGGCTGGGGTTGATCCAGCTTCGCTCGCCGAGCGGCCAGCCGTAGCCTGGCGCCGCGCTGGGCGCCCAGCCGTGCATCTTGATCACCGTACAGTCGATATCGAGGTCAAGGATGCTGATGAACCACAACGCCAGCTCGCCCATCGTCAAACCGTGGCGCATCGGTAGGGGCCCGGCACCGACGAAACTCTCCCAGCCGGGACGCAGCAGCAATCCTTCCACCGGGCGTCCCACCGGGTTGGGGCGATCGAGTATCCAGACCGCCTTGCCGTGCATGGCTACGGCTTCGAGTACGTAGCGCAGGGTGGTGACAAAAGTGTAGATGCGGCAACCGAGGTCCTGCAAGTCGACCAGCAACACATCGAAGGTAGCCATCATCGCCGGCGTCGGCCGCCGCACCGTACCATATAGGCTAAACACCGGAATGTGGTGCACCGGATCGAGGAACTCCAGTGACTCGACCATATTGTCCTGCTTGTCCCCACGCAAGCCATGCTGCGGGCCGAAGGCAGCGGTCAGCCGGAGATCTGGCAAGGCGGCCAGGGCATCAAGGGCGTGTGTCAGGTCGCGGCTGACTGAGGCTGGGTGCGCCAGCACAGCCACTCGTCGGCCGTGCAGAGGCTTGCGCAGTTGCGGGTCGGTGAGCAGGCGATCAAGTCCGAACTCCAGCGCAGGCATCGAGGATTCCTTCAGGCAGGTTCGCGCGGCGGTGCCAGTTCGAGGGCAAAGCTGGCGCGATGGTGGAAATCGGGCAAAGCGGCCGGGTGGCGCAGCGCCCAGTAGCTGTGACTACCGTCGACGGTATCGATGGCTTCGACGACCGCAGCGAGTCCGACCTGCAGCGGCGCGACGCCTGCCATCGGCGGGAGAACGGTAGCCGGAATCTCTGCTACCAGTTCAAGCCGGCCGACGGACAGCCTGGCGGTGATCTGTGGCGGCACGAGCAGGCGCAATGCTTCGTCGCGCTGGCGGTAACCGGAAAAAGCGTAGGCGGCCCATTGACCCGACGGTGAGAAGTTGAACTCATGATAGGCTGGTTCACCGAGGACACCAACGAACGCCTCGAAACAGCTGTGTTCCCAGAGTCCATCCGCACAGCCCGCTTTCTGTGGCGCCGGAATCAGCAAACGCGCCATATCCCCGCGCAGACAATAGGCAAATTCAAGGCCACCGCCGACGGTGCGTGCAGCGTGTACTTCGATCGAGCGCACGACGGGGGCGGGGGTTGCCGGGTGGCGAAGCAGGTTCAGAGCGAATTCGGTCGGAAACATCGGGCTGGGTGCGAAAAGCGGAAGCAAGGCCGAATTCTAGCGTCTTCAGCCGTGCCGCCGCAGGCCTTTGTCGGCTACGAGCCGGCCACCACCCATTGTGCCCCAAGCGCAGGCCTCAAGCGGGACCGGGGCACGAACAACCACGACCTCGAGAAATGCCGACTGCCACCACCTCACTCGACGTCAGTCTGCGCAGCAGCGCCACAGAACATGACGAAGGCCTGTTCCACGATGTCCCGCTGCAGCGCCCGGACAATGAACACCAGGCGGCTCTGATGGTGATCATCCGGCCAGGTGGGCAGCGTCGATTCCGGGTAGCGCATGTGCTGGACGCATTGCACGACGCGCGGTCCGGCTTCGCCTTCAACACTGATCAGGCCCTTGACACGCAGGATGCGCTCACCGCAGGTGGCGAGCAGGACATCGATCGCTTCGGTGAATTCTGGCCAGGCGAAGGGCAGCTCGAAGCGCAGTACAAAAGCATGCACCAGGGCGTCGTGACGGTTGACGTCATGTACATGCGTCACCGGGTCGCTGCGACGTGCCGCTGCCACTCTTTCGTCGGCCAGCCAGCAACGTACGTCGGCGGTCTTGCTGGCGGGATCATAAAGCCCGCAGCCCATCAACTGCTCGGCGCCGATAGCGCCCTTTCGCACCTCGATCTGCGGCGCACCGGGGTTGATGCGGGCCAGGCGACGGGCAACGCCGGCAATCTCGTCGGGCGTCGCCAGGTCACACTTGGTAAGCAACAGGCGGTCAGCCATCGCCACCTGCCGGACAGCCTCGAAATGGCGCCCGAGTTGGCGATTGGCGAGGGTGACGTCGACCGCCGTAACCACCCCGTCGATGTGAAAGCGCTCGGCAATGAAAAAATCTTCGAGCAGCGTGTAGAGCACCGGCGCCGGATCAGCGAGGCCGGTGGTCTCAATCAGCACACGGGAGAAAGCCGGGATCTCGCGCCGCAGGCAACGCATGAACAGCTCGCGCAGACTACGCGCCAATTCGCCCCGCACACTGCAGCAGAGGCATCCGGACGGGAGAATAACGATGCTGTCGTCAACCTTGCCGACCAGATAGTGGTCGACCGCGACATCACCAAACTCGTTGATCAGCACTGCAGCATTCGCCAGCGCTGGCTGCCGCAGCAGATGGTTGAGCAGCGTCGTCTTCCCCGCCCCGAGAAACCCGGTCAGGACGGTCACCGGGATTGCCCGCTGCAGATCTATCGCAGGCATTGCCTGCGGCCCCGATCGAGATTTCTCCCGGGAGGTTTCGCGGCACAGCGGACCGCCTGAATCGTCTTGGCGCTACTCATTGGTGCTCCCCGGTACACTCGGCGCAGCGTCCCCGCAAATCAAGCTCGATACGTGACAGCGAAAACCCTTCTGGCAGACTCGGTGGCGTTGGCGGGGCAGCCTCGAGACAGAAAACACGCCCGCAATCCTCGCAGCGAAAGTGCGTATGCGCCGCATGCTCGCCGATGGCAGCGGCCGAAAAGCGGAACACCCTTTGTGTATCGGTATTCCGGTGCGCCAGCCCGCTCGCGACCAGCCAGTCGAGCACCCGATACAGCGTGACACGATCGAGAGCCGAATCGCCGAGCGCCTGCTCGATCTCGTGATGAGTCAACGCCGTCGGCGCAGCATGCAGCAGCCGAAGAACACGGACCCTCGCCGGCGTGGCGCGCGCGCCGGTCCGGCGAATCAGCAGCGCAGCCGCCTCAGCTTCGACGGGCGAGTCGAGGGGAGGATTCAGGCCAGTCATCATGGCCTGAATTTAAGCACAGCGCACCAGCACATGCAACGCAGTTGCAGCTGTCACGCATTGCCACTAGGTCGAACCTTTGCGATCGGAAGAAAGGCGTAAGGTTTCCTCCCCTGCGAACGACCATTTGGGCGGGCCTCGGATAGCCGCTGGCAAGATTACTGACTTTGGGAACTGTGGCCGTGCTTTTCGGCCCAATTACGGAAGCGCCGGTCTTGCTCGTGCGTGACCGGGATGGCGTTGGTCGGCGGGCCCTGGCCCAACGGCTGCATTGCGAACGCCGGCGGGCTGACCGTCAGGCCCGGACAAGTACGCTTCTTATGGAGAGAGTTATGGATCGTCGTCAATCACTGAAATGGCTGGGCGGGCTATCCGCCTTCGCCCTGCCCGTCGCTACTCCCGGCCCCGGCTGGGCCGGCGACAACGCCGGCAGCAAGCTGCAGAAGTCAAAGGCCGAATGGGCAACCCTGTTGTCACTGCCAGCCTATCGCGTCCTCTTTGAGGAAGATACCGAACGCGCTGGCAGCAGCCCCCTGAATCAGGAAAAGCGCGACGGCACCTTCGTTTGTGCCGCCTGCTACCTGCCGCTTTTCGACAGCTCGACAAAATACGAAAGCGGTACCGGCTGGCCCAGCTTCTGGCAGCACCTGCCGGGAGCGGTCGCGACTCGAACCGACTTCAAGCTGATCTATCCCCGGACCGAGTACCACTGCATCCGCTGCGGCGGGCATCAGGGCCACGTTTTCAATGACGGACCCAAACCGACCGGCAAGCGCTACTGCAACAACGGCGTCGCGCTGCAGTTCGTGCCGCGAGGCGAGAAGTTACCGGAATTGCGGACATGAGGACACGCCCGTTCCTTGCAACGCTGCTGCTGCTCGTGATCGCAGGTCCTGCCGGCGCCGGCAAGACACCCGAGACCAGGACAGCGATTTTCGCTGGTGGCTGCTTCTGGTGCAGCGAGGCCGATTTCGAGAAGCTGCCCGGAGTCATCGCCGTCGAATCCGGCTACACCGCAGGCAAGACGGTGAACCCAACCTACGAGCAGGTCAGCGCAGGCAGCACCGGTCACACCGAAGCCATCCGCGTCAGCTACGATCCGAAAACGGTCAGCTATCCGCAACTGCTCGACCACTTCTGGCGGAGTATCGACCCGACGGTCAAGAACCGGCAGTTCTGCGACATCGGCACGCAGTATCGCAGCGGCATCTACTGGCAGAACGAAGACGAACGCCAAGCCGCCGAAGCCAGTCGCGCGTCGCTGCTGGCGAGCGGTAAGGTACCACGTGTCGAGACCGAGATTGCTGCCGCCTCAGCCTTCTACCCGGCCGAGGAGTATCACCAGGATTACTACAAGAAAAACTCGGTCCGCTATGCCTACTATCGCCTGTCTTGCGGCCGCGATGCGCGGCTGAAACAAGTCTGGGGCGGCGGCTGAGCGTCTTCAATCGACCTGACAGAGCAGGCCCTTGAGATATTCACCCTCACTGAAGTGAAGCGCCACTGGATGGTCGGGTGGTGCCCCGAGGCGGCGCAGGATGCGTCCCTCACATCCGGCGTCGGCTGCCGCGTCGGCAACGATCTGCTGGAAGTGCTCGCTGCGAATGCCGCCAGAACACGAATAGGTCATCAGCAGGCCACCTGGATTGAGCAGGCGAAAGCCGAAGGCGTTGATGTCCCGGTAGGCGCGCGCCGCGCGCTCGGCATGTGCAGCTGAAGGGGCGAATTTTGGCGGATCGAGAATCACCAGGTCAAAACGCTGCCCCTCCTTCCGAAGCACGCGCAGCTCGTTGAACACGTCGGCCTCACGCCACTCCGCGCGGCTCCCATCGAGTTGCGGGTTGAGCGCCAGGTTGCCGATGGCTGTCGCCAACGCTGGGCCAGAGGAATCGATCGACAATACCCGGCTGGCGCCTCCGGCGAGAGCCTGTAGCGAAAAACCGCCGGTATAGCAGAAGCAGTTGAGCGTCGCGCGGTCCTTGGCTAGTTCACGCGTCAGGCGGCGATTCTCGCGCTGGTCCAGATAGAATCCCGTCTTGTGGCCAGTCACGACGTCGACCTGCATGCGAACGCCGTTTTCGAGTATGGTCAGCGCTTCTTGCGGCGCCTCGCCGAGCACCCAGCCGGTAACTGGTTCCAGCCCCTCGAGCCGACGAACGTTTGAATCCGATCGTTCGTAGATGCGCGTACAGCCGCTCGCCTGCTGCAGTGCGCCAACGATCGCCAGGCGCCATTTCTCCGGGCCGACAGCCGTCAGTTGCAGGACGACGGTGTCGCCATAACGATCCGCAATCAGGCCAGGCAAGCCGTCGGACTCACCATGAATCAGCCGTAAACCTTCCTGCCGATGCAACTCGCACGTCAACCGGCGACGTTCGACGGCGGCGCGAATGCGGCGCTTGAAGAAGGCATTATCGACGATCTCCTCCGGATCAAAGGTCCACACCCTGGCGCGGATTTTCGACTGCGGGCTCCATGCCGCCTTCGCCAGGGGCCGTCCGTTGGCAGCCACGACATCGACCGTATCCCCTGGCCGTACGCGACCACTGAGCCTTTCGACTGCAGCCGCGAAAATCCAGGGGTGACGGCAGGCAAGCGAGCGATCCTTGCCGGGGCGAAGAACGAGTTGGGCCATACTGAATTTCCCGCGCCCGACCTGGCGGCCGGACGGCAATGTGATTCAAGCAGCGCAGTGTATACCAGAGACAGAATGGACCCGGAGGCCTCCTCTCTGGCTGTAGCTTGCCAATGGCATGCCGGCAACACAGCCAATAAAGCAAACGCGGCGCGATACCAGAGGCACGCGCCGCGCGTATTGCAGACACCGACAGGTCAGCTCTTGGGTTTTGCCGGAGTGCTCATCTCGGTTTGCCCGTCCTTGGCTTTCTCAGACGAGCAGGCGACAGCATATGCACTCGATAGCGCCAGCGCCAAGGCCAACAGGCCGGCGGTAAGTTTCCCCATACGCTTCTCCTTGTGGCTGCCGACATTGGCAAGCTTACTCTAGGCCTATCTCCAGCAAAATACAACCCCATCTTCTGCAATGCCTTTAGCACAACTTGACGACAATGTTGTTCAGCGCGCGCGCGGCGTCGGCGACGCGGTCAGCCGCATTCGACATGTGGCGATAGGTTTCACGACGCTTGAACATGTTGAGGTAATCGTCACCCTGGAAGAGTTCGACAATCGCTCGCCGATAGGCTTTTTCGGACGTCCGTTCGGCTTTCCTGGCGGCGTTGGCGTCGATGCCTGCGGCGGCCGGGTCGGTTGCCAGGCGGGCAAAACCCTTGGCGAGCGCATCGGCGCCTTCGCGAATATGTAGTGCCATCTGCAGGCTGTGCTTGTCGGGTTGCAGTTGCAGCATGTCCATCTCGACGACTGTCGACTTGCAGTAGTTGACGATGTCGTCAAGCGTCGTGATCGCCCGGAACAGATCTTCACGATCCACGGGCGTCGAGAAGGCGTCGCTCAGAACGCTGAGGTTCGCGGCCTTGATCCGGTCGGCTTCGTGCTCGTCGTCGCGGACCCTTTGGCTAACCGACACGTCGCCGGTTTCCATGAACTCGACCAGCAGGCGGGTGGTCTCCGCCGCGTTCGCGCTCTGCTCGGCGAGCATGCCGAAGAAGTCGGCAACAGTCGGGAACACGCGCTCATAGAGGCGGCGGAAAATCGGCTTGTTGTCTTCAGTTTGATTGTCGTCCATGGTTCATCTCCTCAGTTAATGTTGGCCAAGTATGATTCTGGCCAGGGCGTAGCAAACAATGGCAGTCAGTGCTGAAGCCGGGATGGTGATCACCCAGGTCTTGGCAATGTCAACCGCCTTTTTCCAGCGCACGGCGCGTGGGCGCTCGGAATAGCCGATGCCCATGATCGAGGTGGCGACCACGTGCGTCGTCGATACCGGCGCCCCGACCACCGAGGCAGAGAGAATCAGCAGCCCGGAAGTGAGCTGCGAAGACAAGGCATGCAGCGGCCGTACGCGATAAATGGCAAAGCCAAGCGTCCGCACAATACGCCAGCCGCCGGACAGGATGCCGAGGGTGATTGCCGTGGCGCATGCCAGCACAACCCAGAACGGTACCTCGAACTTAGGAATGAAACCACCGAGCAGCAGCACCAGCGTCAGCATACCCATGCTCTTCTGCGCGTCGTTAGCGCCGTGCGAGAAGGCCAGGGTGGCCGCGCTGAGGAACTGCAGCTTTCGCAGGGTGCTGTTGGCGGTCGGCCTGGCGCCGGCCATCAGCTTCCGCCCGATACGGAAAACCAGGAATCCGACCCAGAAACCGAGCAGCGGCGAGAGAAACAGCGACACCAGCACCTTCATCACGCCGATGAGCTTGCCGTCCTGCATCAGCGGCGACCAGCCCCAGATCACGTACTCGGAGCCGACGGCCGCCACCACGGCACCCGCAAGGCCACCAACCAGTGCATGCGACGACGATGACGGAATCCCGAACCACCAGGTTGCGAGATTCCAGACGATGGCACCGAGCAAGCCGCAGAACAGGATTAGCACTGCCAAGTGGGCGTCAACGCTCGACAGATCGACGAACTTGCCGATCGTGTTGGCTACCGCCGTTCCCCCGAGCAGGGGTCCGAGGAATTCGAAAACCCCGACGACCATGACTGCCTGGGCCGGCGTCATTGCCCGCGAAGCGATGATGGTCGCCACGATGTTCGCGGCATCGTGAAAGCCGTTGGTGTAATCGAAGAACAACACGATTACGACGGTCGCTACGGCAAGCCAAAATAGAGTATCCATACGCACCCTTCCTGTGAACGGACCTCGTCGGCCCGCTTCTTGTAAAAAGTGCGCGGATTATGCACGAAAAACTGGTTTTGTCCACATTTTGTTCATGATGCCGACGACAGAATGACCGGCAGAGGACAAATCATGCATCGACAGGAGATCGCTCCGTTGCCCGCCATTCTGCTAACATTGGGCCGGATCAGAATGCACTCAGGGGAAAAATCATGCGTCTGGATGACCAACAGGCGAGTCGAAACGTCGAGGACAGAAGGGGGGGCGGCGGGGGCATCGGACGGGGAAGCGTCGGTATCGGCACGCTGGTCATCGCGCTCGCCGTCGGCTATTTTTTCGGCATCGACCCGGCGGTGATCCTCGGATTGGCGTCTAGCCCAGACCTCTCCTCGCCAGCAGCACGATCCGCGCAGAAGCCGCCCGCCAGCGACGAGATGGCCACTTTTGTTGCCAAGGTACTCGGCAGCACCGAGACTACCTGGCAGACGGTTTTCAGTGAGGCCGGGCGTCGCTACCAGGAACCAAAGCTGGTGCTGTTCACCGGCGCCACGCCGACGGCTTGTGGCACGGGAAAGTCGGCGATGGGCCCGTTCTACTGCCCCGCCGATCAGAAGGTCTACATCGACCTGGCGTTCTACCGTGACCTTAGGGAGCGCTTTCACGCCCCTGGCGAGTTTGCCCAGGCGTACGTGATCGCGCACGAGGTCGGTCACCACGTGCAGAACCTGCTCGGTATTTCCGACAAGGTACACGCGGCGCAGCAACGCAGTGGCAACAAGGTCGCAGCGAATGAGCTGTCGGTGCGCCTCGAACTGCAGGCGGACTGCTTCGCCGGCGTCTGGGGACATCGCGCCGACAGCATGCAGAAGATCCTCGAACCAAGCGAGACCGAGCAGGCGCTCACCGCCGCCTCGGCAATCGGTGACGATCGCCTGCAAAAGCAGACGCAGGGCCAGATCGTCCCCGAGTCCTTCACCCACGGCACTTCCGAGCAGCGCGTTCGCTGGTTCAAACGGGGAATGGCGACGGGTGACGTGCGGCAGTGCGATACGTTCAGCGCGGCGTCACTTTAGCCAGCGGAAATCCGAACCGGCCATGCTCGCCCGCTACGGGGTCGCCGCCACTTGCTTGAGCCTGCTGCTCGCCCTACCGCCGCCCGCGCGCGCGTCCCTACCCCGGGTGGCGAACGTCCCCGGCGGCGTGGCCCTGGTTTCACTCGGCCCGGTATTGGCCGGTGCGCTCCAGCCGCGCGCCTGGCTTGGCGACCAGCCGCTTCTGGTTGCTGCGGAGGCCGGTCAGTGGTTCGCCGTGGTCGGACTGGCGCTCGATACCGAGCCAGGCGAACACGAACTGCGGGTCGCAACGGGAGAGCGCGAAACGCGCAGCATCGCCTTCAGTGTTGCCGCGAAGAACTATCCGGAACAGCGGATCGCGCTCAAGGATACTGGCAAGGTGCGACTTTCGCCCGCCGACCTGGCGCGAGTCGAGGGCGAGATCGCCGCCATCCGGAAACTCAAGCGTCACTGGCGCGGGACAGACGATGCCGACACGAGTTTCGTCCTGCCAGCCGACGGGCGGCTGACCGGGCGCTTCGGCGTGCGCCGGTTCTTCAACGGCGAGCCGCGTTCGCCACATGCCGGCTTCGACATCGCTGCCGCGCGCGGGTCGCTCGTCAAGGCCAATGCCCAGGGTATCGTGCTGGCCAGCGATGACTATTTCTTCAACGGCAAGACCGTGTTCATCGATCACGGCAATGGTCTGATCAGCATGTACTGCCATCTCGACCGCATCGATGTACAGCCCGGGGAGGCGGTCAGCAAGGGACAGCGGCTCGGACTGGTCGGGATGACCGGCCGCGCGACCGGCCCACACCTCCACTGGAGCGTGATTCTAAACGGCGCCATGGTCGATCCGGAGCTGTTTGTCTCCAGGCCAGCCAAGACACGCTGAGCCGGGGTATTGGTCACCAGGCGAACGCCCCCGTGGCTGCCAATCCAGCCCCGAGCGTCTGCCTCCCGCATCGTAGAACGAATTTCCTTCTTGAAAGAGGGCGCGCTCTGTGCGACATTTCGGACACCAAGGGCAGCTCGACCTCGTTGAACCTCCAGCCATGATCGGTCATACGGCTCCGGTCTGCCGTGGCAGGCGGTTTTGCGGAATCAGCCTCCTTTCCACCATGAGCAACAGGGAGAAGACATGAAGCACGTGATCTGGGTACTGTGGCCGGCGTTCATCGCGGCGGGAATCGCAGAAGTGCTTTTCTTCACGATGATCGATCCGGCGCAGCTATACCTGTTCGGAGAACGTGTCGAATGGTCGGCGACGGCCACCTACTCTACTGGCTTCTTTCTCTTCTGGCTGGTCTGCATTTGCTCGAGCCTGATGACTTACTTCATGATGCCGAGCGTCGCCAAGGAGGCGCTCAGGAAAGCCGCCAGCGAGCGCGAAGACCTGGCCCGACCCAAGCGCCGGGAACCCGCCGGCAGCAGCTAGATCGACGACAAGCCGGAGTCGAGGTCGTTCTGCAGATCCACCACGGCTTCGAGTCCGACCGCGACCCGCAGCAAATCCTCGCCGATGCCGGCTGCCGCTCGCTGCTCCGGAGTGATGCGAGCATGCGTGGTTGAGGCCGGATGCGTCAGAGTCGTCTTGGTGTCCCCGAGATTGGCTGTGATGGACAGCAGACGACAGCTGTCCACTACCTTCCAGGCTTCGGCCCGCGCACCTTCGACGACAAAGGAGACAATCGCGCCGCCGCTTTTTTGCTGGCGGCGAGCAAGGTCGAACTGCGGGTGAGACGGCAAGCCGGGGTAGTAGACGCGCCTGACCCGTGGGTGCTTCTCCAGCCACAGCGCAAGCTGCAACGCTCTGGACGACTGCGCTTCGAGGCGAATCTGCAGCGTCTCCAGCCCTTTCAACAAGACCCAGGCGTTGAAAGCGGAGAGCGTCGGACCGGCTGTGCGCAAGAACTTGAATACCTCGTCGGTCAACCTTCTCGGCCCGGCGACAGCGCCGCCGAGGACGCGCCCCTGCCCATCGAGGAACTTGGTCGCCGAATGGACGACCAGATCAGCACCAAGATCAAGTGGTCGCTGCAGGATCGGCGTGCAGAAGCAGTTATCGACCGCCACCAACACGCCCTGCGCGTGTGCAACCGTCACCAGAGCGGCAATGTCGGCGATTTCGGTCAGGGGATTCGATGGCGTCTCAAGAAAGAACAGCTTCGTTTCCGGCCGCATCGCGGCTTGCCACGCAGCGACATCGGTTTGCGCGACGAAGCTGGTCCCGATTCCGAAACGCGGCAGGATGTTGCCGAGCAGCTGCTGTGTTGCGCCGAACAAACCTGTCGAGGCGACGATGTGATCGCCACTGCTGCATAGCGCCATCACCAGCGAGAGAATGGCCGACATTCCGGAAGCGGTGGCAACGCAAGCCTCCGCACCTTCCAGGGCGGCCAGACGATGCTGGAAGGCGGAGACCGTCGGATTGGTGAAGCGCGAGTACACATTGCCTTCTTCCTCGCCCGAGAAACGCGCGGCGGCCTGCGCCGCAGTAGTGAAGACAAAACTCGACGTCAGGTACAGCGCTTCACTGTGCTCATTGAATTGGCTACGCTCCTGCCCGGCACGCACCGCCAGCGTCTCGAGGCCGTATTTTGGGCTGGTCTCCATCGCCTTCAGCCTGCAGACATCAGGTTCAACTGTAACTGCCTCGACGCCCGGCGCTCTTCCTTCGTCGTTGTGCGGTGGCCTTCTCTGGCCATCTCGATGGCCATTAGGTACTCTGGGCTGACATCTCCCGTGACGTAGGAGCCATCAAAGCACGAGGTGTCGAAGTGACACAGCGCGGGTCTGAGGTCACGAACCGAAGCCTTCAACGCTTCCAGGTCCTGATAGACCAGGGCGTCGGCGCCAATTTCGACGCCTATCTCCTCGCCCGTGCGACCGGTAGCAATCAGTTCCCCACGCGTCGGCATGTCGATGCCATAGACATTCGGGTAGCGCACGGGCGGCGAAGCGGAGGCGAAGTAAACTTTCAGCGCACCAGCAGCACGGGCCATCTCGACGATCTCGCGGCTGGTCGTGCCGCGCACGATCGAATCATCGACCAACAGGACACGCTTGCCCCGGAACTCCTGTGCCACGGTGTTCAGCTTCTGGCGAACCGACCGCGCGCGCGTCGCCTGCCCCGGCATGATGAAGGTACGGCCGATGTAGCGGTTCTTGACAAAACCTTCACGGTACGGGACGCCGATCCGCTGTGCCAGCTGCATCGCCGATGGGCGACTCGAATCGGGAATCGGAATGACGACATCAATCTGCTCAACCGGAATGTGCTTGATGAGTTTGTCGGCCAGATGCTCGCCCATGCGCAAACGTGCTTCATAAACCGATACGCCGTCGATTACCGAGTCCGGCCGGGCTAGATAGACGAACTCGAAAATACAGGGAGACAGTGCCGCATTCGTCGCACATTGACGTTGGTGCAGGCGGTGCTCGAGATCGATGAAGACCGCCTCACCCGGTGCGACGTCGCGCAGCACCTGAAATCCCAGGGTATCAAGCGCCACCGACTCGGAAGCAAACAGGTACTCGGTACCTTCGGGTGTCTCATTGGTACCGAAGATCAGCGGTCGAATCCCGAAGGGATCGCGGAAGGCAAGCATGCCGTGACCGGCGATCATCGCCACTACCGCGTAAGCCCCCCGACAGCGCCGATGCACGGCAGAAACCGCGGCAAAGATCGTGTCAAGATCCAGCTGACACCCGTTGGCTGTGGTCTGCAGTTCGTGTGCCAGCGTGTTGAGCAGAACCTCGGAATCAGAACCGGTATTGATGTGTCGCAGGTCCTGAAGGAACATCTCCTGCTTGAGTTGCTCGCTATTGGTCAGGTTGCCGTTGTGCCCGAGAACGATGCCGAACGGTGAGTTGACATAGAAGGGCTGCGAGAGGGCCGCGTCGAACGCCGAACCGGCAGTCGGGTAACGGCAATGGGCGATCCCCATGTTGCCCGGCAGGGCCCGCATATTGCGTGTGCGAAACACGTCGCGCACCAGTCCCGAGCCCTTGTGCATGTGAAACGCATCGTCCTCGACAGTCACGATGCCGGCCGCATCCTGCCCTCGGTGCTGCAAGACCATCAAGCCATCATAGAGCAGCTGATTGACCGGCGTGGTTGCGACAACCCCAAGAATTCCGCACATAGTCTTTACCTACCCAAACCTGATTCGTCTAGCCACGTCGGTTGGCAGCCAGGGTTTGCTTGCCAGAACGGCTGTTTCGAGTGGAGCGGAAAGATACGCCTCACTCCACCATTTTTCCTTCGGCAGCGCCGTCATCCCACCAACAGCAACGAGGACCATAACGATCAGCACGCCCCTGGTGACCCCGAAGATGATCCCCAACAGGCGATCGCTCAAGGTCATGCCCAATGCCTTGAGCAAGCCGCGCACTGCCAGGCGAAGCAGCGCCATGGCAATCAGCACGGCCACGAACACGGTCACCCAACCGGCGACTAGGCGGAACGCCGGGTCGGCAATGCCTACGAACCAGTGAGCAAACTGTTCTCCCCACCACTTGGCTGCGAAGAAAGCCAGCACCCAGGCCACCAGGGCGATGATCTCACCCACCACGCCTCGCCACATCCCCAGCAGGAGAGAGACGATGACGATAAACAGCACAAGGTAATCAAAGACTGTCATTGCCTGCCGGCGACGACTCCACTGACGCCAATCTTTTTCAACTTGTCGAGGGCTTTCTCAGCAGCCTCGCGATTGGGAAAGGGTCCGGCACGTACGCGTGTTTTCTTGCCGTCCGGCGTATCGAGAATTTCCGTATAGGTACTGACACCGGCGCCGTTGATTTTTCCCTGTAGCTGTTTGGCGTTCTCGGGATTGGCAAAGGCTCCGATGAGAATCACCGCCGGCCCACCAGCGCCCGATCTTGCCGGCGCGGCTTCGGACGGCTTACCTGCCGGGACCGTACCGGAACGTTGGACGTCGTCACCAGGTGGTTTGCCCGCCTCCTCTGCGCCCGTCTCTGGTGGCTTCTCAGCCGGCTTGTCGACCTTCTTGACGGGTGGTTTTTCCGGCACCTTGTCCGTGACTCTCGCGGCCTGCTTCTCCACCGCTTTTTCAGGCGCCTTCTCGGCAGGCTTAATGACTTTCTTTTCAGCCGGCTTCTCCGGCATCTTCTCAGCCGACTTGACGCCTTTCTTGTCCGCCTTTTCCGGAGGCTTATTAGCCGACTTGGCAGGTTTCTTTTCGTTCGCCTTCTCGTCTGTTTTCCCGCTTGGCTCAGCCGCCGCAATGACTGCAGCCTTTTCTGTCACCGCCGTGGCTTCGCCGGCGGAGGAGGCCCGTGCGCTGTGCTTCTCGCCGCCCACCTCACTCGCTGCGGCGGACAGGGAAGGTGCCGCTCCTTCCGCCAGTCCCTTTGGCTGGAACGGCACCTGGTCCTGGCCGGGAATTCGTATCTGGACGTCCTGGATCGGCCGCTTCGGTTCCTCGTCCATGACCATGGGCAGAACCACGGCAGCCAGTCCGGCAAACGCCACTGCCCCGACGAGGCGGCGACGCGCCCGTTTCTTCAACTGCAGTTGCGGGTCAGGTGATTCACTCATCGGTATCGGGGTCCACTCGCATCGCTTCGATCAGCGACCATTCTGCATGCTGCGCATGACGGCCGCGACCGTGTAGAACGATCCAAAGACGACAATTCTATCATTTTCCCCGGCCAGCTCGGCAGAACGCACGAAGGCTCCGCCTGGTGAAGCGAAGCACTCGACGCAGCCACCCAGACCAGAATCATTCACTGCCGCGGAGAGGACTTCCGATGACGCACCGCGTGGCACCTTGAGGTCAGCCAGCAGCCACAGGTCAACCTTGCCCGCCAGCGGCGCCAACGAGCCAGCAATGTCCTTGTCGCCGAGCATGCCGACGACGGCAATCGTCCTGGCGCAGAAGGCCATTTCGCCAAGCTTGGCGGCAAGTCCCGCCACAGCCTGCGGATTGTGCGCCACATCGAGGACAATGACCGGGCGCCCAGGAATAACCTGACAGCGCCCCGGCAAGTCCAGCTCGATCAACCCTCGCCTTATCCCCTGCATCGAGACCGGCAGTCGCTTCCTGAGCAGCTCGATGGCGTTGAGCGCAGCAGAAGCATTGCCTAACTGGCCGGCGCCTCGCAAGGCTGGCTTTGCCAGACCACCGCGCCGCAGACCGCCGCGGCCCCAGAATGTCCACTGCAACTGGTCACCAAAATAACCAAAATCGCGGCCCAGCACGTGAAGATCGGCGCCGATTGCCCGCGCCTGTTCAAGCAGCGATTGCGGCGGATCGGGATCGGCACAGATTGCCGGCTTGCCGGCGCGAAAGATGCCCGCCTTCTCGAAAGCAATCGATTCGCGTGTCGGCCCCAGCCAGTTGGTATGATCCAGCGCAATACTGGTTATCACCGCGCAATCGGCGTCGTAGGCATTGACCGCGTCCAGGCGCCCACCCAGCCCGACTTCGAGGATGAGGACTTCGACCTGACGACTGCGAAAGACTTCGATGGCAGCAAGCGTACCGAACTCGAAGTAGGTCAGGGCTATGCCACCGGCTTCCTGCCTCGCCGCCTCAACCCGGGCAAAGGCCTCGCACAGACCTCTGTCGTCAACCGGCAGCCGGCCGATCCGCACCCGCTCGTTGTATTCGAGCAGATGCGGCGATGTGTAGCAGCCGACCCGGTAACCCGCAAAGCTGTACATGGCTTCCAGGTAAGCGCAGGTCGAGCCCTTGCCGTTGGTACCACCAACCGTGATCACCGGATATTGCAGATCCTGAGCCAACACCTCCTTGACGCGGAGGACACGTTCGAGGCCCAGCTCGATTCCACCCTGCCCGCTCGGGTGGAGGCTCTCCAGGTGTGCCAACCAGGACGTCAGGCAGGGATTGGAGAGCGCTATGGGATTTCCTGGAGGCTGCGCTCGGCCCTGGTCATCACTCACGCGCTGCTCATCACTACGTTCCGGGCCGCTTCTGAAGCAAGGTGAGCAGGCCCGCGACCCGGTCCTTCATTTCGCGACGATCGACGATCATGTCGATTGCTCCTTTTTCCAGCAGGAATTCGGAACGTTGGAAACCATCCGGCAGGGTCTCGCGAACGGTCTGCTCGATGACCCGCGGGCCGGCAAAGCCGATCAAGGCACCCGGTTCGGCAATGACCACGTCACCGATGAAAGCAAAGGATGCCGACACACCTCCCATCGTTGGGTCAGTAAGGATCGAAATGAACGGCAGCTTCGCTTGCGAAAGACGGGTCAATATCGCGGTCGTCTTGGCCATCTGCATCAGCGAAAACAGACCCTCCTGCATGCGCGCGCCGCCCGAAGCGGTGACACAGATGAAAGGCATACCGTGCTCGACCGCCACCTGCACCCCGCGCACGAAGCGCTCGCCAAGCACTGACCCCATCGAGCCGCCCATGAAGTCGAACTCGAAAACAGCGATGACCACCGGCAAGGTCCTGATCGAGCCCCGCACCACCACCAGCGCGTCGGTTTCGCCAGTCGCCTTGGTGGCGTCCCGCAAGCGCTCCGGATAGCGGCGGCTGTCCTTGAACGAGAGCGAATCGACCGGCAACACCTCCGAAGCAATCTCGGAACGTCCCTCCGCATCCAGCAACAGATCGATCCGGGCGCGCGATTCCAGGCGCTTGTGATGGCCGCACTTGGGACAGACGTTGCTGTTGTTCGCCAGATCGGTCGCGTAGAGAACGGCTTCGCACGCGGGGCACTTGCTCCACAAGCCTTCCGGCAGCGACGACTTGCGCGCCGCACCACTGTCATTCCGTTTGATTTTTGGCGGCAGCAGTTTGTTCAGCCAGCCCATGTTGTTCCCCTCGAAGCCTCTGCTACACCATCCATGCCGCGACGAATCTCTGCCACCAAGGTGACCACGTTGGCACACGCCTTGTCCAATGCGGACTGCTCGATTTCTTCGATGATCCGGCTACCAACCACAACCGCATCGGCAATCTCAGCCACCGCGGCGGCAGTCGCCGCGTCGCGAATACCAAAACCGACCCCGACCGGAACCCCGGTACGCGCCCGGATTTCCGGAATGCGGGCGGCCACGGCAGCGACGTCAAGAGACGCCGAGCCGGTAACCCCCTTCAGCGAGACATAATAAATATAGCCGCTGGCCAGAGCGCCAACCTGGGCAATGCGCGCATTGCTCGAAGTCGGCGCCAGCAGGAAAATCGGATCGAGCGCGTAACGGCGCAGGGTCTGTGCAAACTCGATGCCTTCCTCGGGTGGATAATCGACCACCAGAACTCCGTCCACCCCGGCCGCGCAGGCGGCAGCGGCAAAGTCCTCGACGCCCATGGCCTCGATCGGATTGGCATAGCCCATGAGGACAATCGGCGTTTGCTGGTTGTCGGCGCGGAAATCGGCTACCTGCACCAGCACCTGGCGCAGGCTGACCCCTTTCGCCAGAGCCCGCTCGGAGGCTCTCTGGATGGTCGGTCCGTCGGCCATTGGATCAGAGAAAGGCACGCCCAGCTCGATGATGTCGGCCCCGGCGCCAACCAGCGCATGCAGTAGCGGTACGGTCAGTGCCGGATCAGGATCGCCAGCCGTGATGAACGGAATCAGCGCCTTTCGCCCCTGCGCCTGCAGGCGCTCGAATGCAGCCTTTATTCTTGCCATGGTCAGAACTTGATGCCCGATTTTTCGGCTACGGTGTGCATATCCTTGTCACCACGACCGGAGAGGTTGACCAGCAACAGCTTGTCCTTCGCCAGGGTCGGCGCCAGCCTGGCTGCATAGGCCAGGGCATGGCTCGATTCGAGCGCCGGGATGATGCCTTCGAGACGGCAGAGGTCATGAAACGCAGCCAGCGCCTCGACATTGCTGACGCTGACGTACTCCGCACGACCGCTGTCCTTGAGCCACGCATGCTCAGGGCCAACGCCCGGGTAATCGAGGCCGGCCGAGATCGAGTGCGTCTCGATGATCTGGCCATTGTCGTCCTGAAGCAGATAGGTCCGGTTGCCATGCAGCACCCCTGGCCGACCCGCCGTCAATGAGGCGGCGTGACGTCCCGTCTCAATCCCCTCGCCTGCCGCCTCGACACCGATCAGACGCACCCCAGCCACCGGGATGTAGGGATAGAAGATTCCCATGGCATTGGAACCGCCGCCCACGCAGGCAATCACGGCATCAGGCTGACGGCCACACTGTTCCTGCATCTGCGTGATCGACTCACGACCAATGACGGACTGGAAATCGCGCACCATCATCGGATAGGGATGCGGACCGGCCACCGTGCCGATGATGTAAAAGGTTTCGGCGACATTGGTCACCCAGTCGCGCATGGCTTCATTCAAGGCATCCTTGAGCGTCCTCGAACCGCTTTCGACGGGAACCACGCTCGCCCCCAACAGCTTCATGCGGTACACATTGGCGGCCTGCCGCCGAATGTCCTCCGAGCCCATGTACACCACACACTCCATGCCGTAGCGGGCAGCCACCGTTGCCGTCGCCACGCCATGCTGGCCGGCACCGGTCTCGGCGATGACTCGCCGCTTGCTCATACGCCGCGCCAGCAGGGCCTGGCCGATACAATTGTTGATCTTGTGCGCACCCGTGTGGTTCAGGTCCTCGCGCTTCAGGTAAATCTGTGCTCCGCCGAGAACGTCCGACCAGTGTCTGGCGTGATAGATCGGGCTTGGCCGACCGACGTAATGCTTGAGTTCATAATCGATTTCGGCGATGAACTGCGAATCGCGCTGGGCAGCCGCGTACGCTCCTTTCAGCTCATCCAGCGCAGCAATCAGGGTTTCAGCGACGAAGACGCCGCCGTAGGGGCCAAAATGGCCGCTGGCGTCAGGTAAATCATAGTCATGCACAGCCCAACCTCCTTGCAACCTGTTGCGACAAAATGTTTGCACAGCATCCGACAAATAACCCCAAGTCGGCGCCTCAGGTATGCTTGGCCTGGTGGTGTCGCCAGCAGGTACGTGTCAGACCGCCAGAGTTCCTGCGCATGATCAATCCCGTGAATACATTTCGCATGGCACGTCGCTCAGCCTTCAGTCGCCCGGACTGCGGCCACGAAGGCACGCATCTTGTCGGCATCCTTGACTCCTTTGCTGAGCTCGACACCCGAAGAGACATCAACCGCCTCGGGGCGAAGGCGACGCACCGCCTCGCCAACATTGTCTGCAGTCAGCCCGCCGGAGAGGATCAGTGGCTTGCCCACCGAGGGAGGCACCAGCGACCAGTCGAACATCCTGCCACCGCCACCGTATCCGTCCACAAAGGCATCGAGAAGGATCGCCTGTGCCGACGGGAAGGCGGCCGCGTATTGTACCAAATCCATGCCCGGCCTGACGCGCGCCGCCTTGATGTAGGGTCGATCGAACTGACGACAATAGGCTTCATCTTCATCACCGTGCAGCTGCAGCAGGTGGATCGGTACTGCCGCCAGGGTCGCCCGTACCGTAGCCGGATCCGCGTTGACGAAAAGCCCGACAATGCTGACAAAGGGCGGCACCCCGCGTGCCAGCCGCGCTGCCGTCGGCAGATCGACGCAGCGCCTGCTCGGCGGGTAGAACACCAGGCCAAGCGCATCAGCTCCTGCCTGCACGGCCTGCTGCAAGTCCTCGATGCGCGTCAGCCCACAAATCTTTATGCGCGGCTTCATCGGCCAGCCAAGCCTGCGCCGCAGAGGTCGGCACCAAAAGGCAGATATAACGTCTCGTCGGTCACCGGCAAACCCCACTGCGGCTGATAACTGACAGCCAGCAAATACAGACCAGCGGCAGCAAATGTCGGCGCCGCCAGGCGGCGATCGCCCTTGGCCAGCAAATCGGCAATCCATTCCGGCGGATGCTTGCCCTGACCGACAGCAACCAGACTACCCACCAGGTTGCGCACCATGTGGTGAAGGAAAGCGGACGCCTCGAAATCGAAGCTAACGAGGTCACCGAGACACCGTATGTCCGCCCGGCGCATGATTTTCACAGGTGAACTGGCCTGACACTCGGCCGCCCGAAAGGCGGAAAAGTCACGCTCGCCGAGCAAGAATTTTGCGGCCGACTGCATCGTCGTCAGGTCGAGCGGATGATGATGCCAGCCAACCCTTCCATGCCATGCGCCCGGGCGGTGTGGCCGGTTGAGCAAGAGATAGCGGTAGCGCCGTGAATAGGCCGAAGACCGGGCATGGAAGTCGTCCGCGACAACGTGTGCCCACCGGACAGCAATGGCGGGTGGCAGGAAGGTATTGAGACCACGCACCCAGGCGAACATTGAGCGCTCAATGGCGGTGTCAAAATGCACCACCTGACCGACGGCATGCACGCCGGCATCGGTCCGACCGGCACAGATGACATGCATCGGACTCCTGGCGAACTGATGCAACGCATCCTCCAGAGCATCCTGCACGGTCCCGCCACCCGGCTGCGTCTGCCAGCCACGAAAGCCACTGCCGTCGTACTCGACAGCCAGCGCGATCCTCATCTCTCACCCTTGCACAAGATAGAGGAGCGGCACGGCAGCGACCAGCGCCAAAGCGATGACCAGGTAGTCCCGACTGGAAAGTGGCTGATCAACGAGTTCGAACACCTCAGAATTGCTCCTTGCAGGGACATCGAGCAGCATGCGCCAGTCGCGTGGCCTCGGCATGGTCTCGATGTAGTTCAAGACCAATAACAGCCGCACAAGGCCTCGATCGGAATCCAGGCCGCAGCGCCGCATCGGCTCCAGCAGCCGGTAAATGCCGGTCAGTAGGTCCGTTGTAGACATCCACTCACGCAATACCGCCACCGCCATCAACACCAGCAAGAGCCGTCCCACATGCGTCGACGCGTCGAGCAAACCTTCCCGACTGGGCGCCATGGGTCCATTCCAGGCAGCTTCACCGATTCCCCCCCAGGCAAGAATGACAAACAGCGACAGGAAGATCCAGCGCGCACCCCAGGCGAGTTGCCAACAGCGACTCAGAACCGACCTTCCAAACAGCGGCACAAGCAGCATCGTAGCCATCAGGAGTAGATCATCCATGCCCTGGCTAAGCAGCAATATCAGGAGCCAGACGACCAGTTGAGCACTTGGATGCACGGCAGCTTCTCGAGTCCGGGGGTCGATAACAGAAAGGCCCTAGCCCCGAAGGCGCTACGGCTGCGCACTCAGCCGTGCAACTACTCGCGTAGTCCGGAAAGCAGGGTGAGCGCGGCCTCCCGCTGGGCGGCGTCACCTTCATTGATGACCTCCTGCAGGAGCTCCCGGGCCCCCTCCAGGTCACCCATTTCCTGATAGGCCTTGGCCAGGTCGAGCTTGGTGGCCACCTCTTCGCTGGAGCTGATTTCGGTCTGCGTGGCCAACTCAGCCGCAGCACCGAACTGTGTGTTCAGTTCGGTATCTGTCTGATCCATAGAAAAATCCGGGTTGACCAGCGTATCGTCCTGCTGTGCCTCGAAGGAGAAATCCGGCGTGGCGCCGACAGCTCGCTCTGGCGCAACACTTTGACTATCGCTCTCGGCCAGGTCAAGACTGATCGACGACATGTCAAACGCTGGACGCTGCTTGGCATCACCGAGAACGGTAGACTCGCTCAGCCTGACGTCGAACTGGAGCTCCTCAGCCGCTGCCGATCCCACGTCAAGCAGCTCGGCGGCTTCGCCCCGCGTCAACGTCTCCGCTCCCCAGGTCGTCTCACTGGGCGCCTCGGGCGCCAAATCAAACTCGAAGTCAAGGCCGGTGTCAACCCGAGCAGTGTTGGTCTGCGTCTCCGGCGACACCAGCATCGTTTCCTCGAGGGAACCGGCGTCTTCCACCAGCCGTACACCATCCGCGGCCGAATCTGGAGGAGGTGCCACGGCCTCCGGCAAGGAAGTCGCCAGGTCGAAATCCAGCGCATCCCCTTGCGCAGTGTTCGGGAAAGCCAGTGTGGTCTCAAGGTAATCGTCACCGGTTTCGCTGGGCTGGCCTTCCCTCGTGCCAAGATCGAAATCAAGATCGGCAAGATCAATCGGCTCAGACTTCTCTGCTCCCTGCGTCTCGCTGGCAAGCCCCGGGCGAACAGGCTCTGCAAGCCCCGCTGCCGTCATCTGAGACAGTTGCCCCGGTTGAGATAGTTGCCCCGGCTTGGTAAAGGCGTCACGCGGTGCGCCCGATGCTTCGATGATCGTCTCCTGGGGACCGCGAGACTCCGGCGCACTTTGCTGGCCAGAGGCAAAGAGCGGATTCCTGGGATCCAGCTGGCGACCCAGCGCCAGTGCCTTTTCCCACTCAGGACCGAACCCCCCGGTACCCTTGAAGAGTTCCGTCGCTAGCAAATCAAACGGCTTGACGTCCTTGCGGCTCAGATAAATCTCAAGCAACTTGAGATGAATGGCAAAACGCCGGGGATCCTTCTGCTTGGCCTCGAGAAGGATCTCTTCAGCCTGTGCGTCACGGCCATAGGCCATGTAAACGTCTGCTTCGGCGACCGGATCCACTTCGTCGGTGTCGATGCTACCGGGGCCTGCCTGGCTGAAGTCTGTTTGCCCGAGCGAATTTGATGTATCGACACTTTGTCCACCCGTACTCCGGAATACGGACTTGGGTTCCATACTGTCAATTGCGGGCGCTAACGTACTGCTCTCCGCGAGCGGCGTCTCGCCGGTACTCTCACGACGACGCTTGACGAACCAGTAAGCAGCGAGAAGAGCCGCAATGGCGCCGCCGCCGGCCAAGGCCGCCGGGCTACCGAGCAACTCTTCGAAAAACCCGGGCTCTTCTGGTGGAGGTGGTGGCACAACAGCGGCGGGCTTTGGCGCTTCGACCGGCTTTGGCGCCGCCGCCTTGGGCTCCGTCTTGGCTTCCACAGGCACGGCCTGACCGACAGCATCAGCCGGCTTGACCTCTGCGGACGGGCCAGCAGACTTATCCGGCGATGTCGAGGCAACCGGGGGAACGGGCGCCACTCCGGCAGGAAGAGGTGCGGTAGCGAGCGCGGGCCCGGATGCGGGCTGCGCCGGTGACGCAGCCGTCGTCGTTCCGACTTCGTCCTGTGGCTTCTTCACGTCGAGAGCGGACGCGGACTTGCCAGCAGACTGTCTCTCCAGATCGGCCAGACTCTGGCTCTTGAGTTCAACCAGCCGCTGCAGCTCGGCCACACTGCGCTCGAGACTCGCCAGACGCTCGTTGGCATCCTTGAGCGCCTTCTCCTTGGCAATCAGTTCCTCGTCGGAGCGACCGGGCGCGGGCACTTGCTTGGCCCCGGGAAGCTCGGGCTTCGAGACCTTCAATTGATCCTTGGGCTCGGCAGCAGAGCCTGCCCTGTCTTCAACCCTGGTCGTGATCCTGCCGACCGCCTGCTGCTTTGCCCCCTCGTCCTTACTGGGGGCATCGCCTGCAACGGCAGCGAGTTTTCGACGGTAATTGCCCCAGTCCGAAGACTGCGCGACGATGACAGTCCGGGCCTCACCCCGCGGGATCGCCTCGAGAGCGGCCTTATCCGGTACCGAAAGAATCTTGCCGGCCTTCAGCCGGTTGATGTTGCCCCGGTCGAAAGCATCCGGATTGGCTCGAAAAAGCCCCAGCAGCATCTGGTCAAGTGACACGCCCTCAGGCCGGAGCTCGGTTGCGATACTGCTCAGCGTTTCGCCTCGCTTGACCTCGTGGGTGCCACCACCGTCCGATGACATCGGCGGCTGTTCGCTCGCCCGCGGCTTCGGCGCCCGCATCGGCCTGTCCGTTGGCGGTCGCGCTTCGACAGGCTGCCGGGCGGTCGCGACGGGCCTCGATATGGACGCGCCCGCAGCAGCTGTGGCTTTCGCCGAGAACTCGGGCGGATCGAGCAGGAAGGTGTACTCGCGAAGCAAGCGACCCGTTGGCCAGTTGAGTTCAAGCAGCAGATCCACAAACGGATCGTTGATCGGCTTGGTGGAACTTAGTCTGATGATCGGCTGACCATTCGGCCGCCTGTCGATACTCAGAGTGATGCCCGACAGCGTCGGAGCGTATTCCACACCAGCCTGCCTGAAGGCATCCGGGGAAGCGAGTTGCGCCTTCATCCCCGAGAGTTCTTCGCGCGTGGCAAACACTTCCAGTTCAGCCCGCAGAGGTTGCCCAAGAGCCGAAAAGACATTGACCTTGCCTAGCCCGGCAGCTTCAGTCGTCAAAGGCCAGGCTGCAAGCGCCAAAGAGGATGCGACGGCCCAAACCGAGCTCCGCAGTCTAAGGTTCATTGATGTGTGATGTGTTTTTTTGGCCACGTCGCGACCCTGAGCGTCGAAATCGGAATTATTAAAATAACATCATGAAGTTAGCCATGCAAGCTAAACATTCTTCTGACTCCGAGGCTCGCGCCAGCACCCGGAGCCCGGGCCTCGGACATGGTTTCCTGATGATCCTGCCATCAATCCTCGATGAGAATGCGGAGCATCCGGCGGAGTGGCTCAGCCGCACCCCACAACAGCTGATCACCCACCGTAAAGGCAGCGAGATACTCGGGCCCCATCGCCAGTTTGTGCAGGCGGCCGACCGGGATGGCCAGGGTACCGGTGACCGCCGCCGGCGTCAGATCCCGCTCGGTCAGCTCGCGTTCATTGGCAACCACCTTCACCCAGGGGTTGGCCTGCCCGATGATGTCGGCCAGTTCGTCGAGGGGCGCGTTGCGTTTGAGCTTGATCGTCAGAGCCTGCGAATGGCAGCGCATGGCACCAACCCGCACGCACAGGCCATCGACCGGAATACTGCCCGGCGTGCGAAACGCGGGGAGACCGAGAATCTTGTTGCACTCCGCCCCCCCCTTCCACTCTTCCTTCGACTGACCGCCCTCGACCGGTACGTCGATCCACGGGATCACGCTTCCGGCCAGCGCCGTCTGACGAAAATGATTGGTTGGAAAGTCTGGCGAGCGCATGGTTGCTGCAACCTGGCGATCAATATCGAGAATTGCCGACGCCGGGTTCGCGAGTTGCCCCTTCACCGCCTCATGCAGCGCACCCATCTGCAGCAGCAGTTCGCGCATGTTCTGGGCTCCGGCACCGGAGGCAGCCTGGTAGGTCATGGCGCTGATCCATTCGACCAGGTCATGCCGGAACAAACCGCCAAGGCCCATCAACATCAGCGAAACCGTGCAGTTCCCGCCGATCCAGTTGCGACCACCCCTGGCCAGCGCCCCCTTGATCACATCGAGGTTCACCGGATCGAGAATGATCACCGCGTCATCGTGCATGCGCAGCGTCGACGCAGCGTCGATCCAGTGACCCTGCCAGCCCGCCGCACGCAGCCGGGGGAAGACCGCCTTGGTGTAATCGCCGCCCTGACAGGTGATGACGATATCCATCCCGCTCAGCATCTCGATCGACATCGCGTCGTGCAGCGTTCCGGCTTCCTTGCCAGCAAGCACCGGCGCCCTGTCACCGACCGCGGACGTCGAGAAATAGAGCGGCTCGACATGCTCGAAATCGCCCTCTTCCATCATCCGCTGCATCAGGACCGAGCCCACCATGCCGCGCCAACCAACCAGACCAAGCTTCTTCATCTGTCTACCTCTTCCCATACGCGCACTCAAAGCGCCGCCAGAACTGCGTCACCCATGGTCTGCGGTCCATCAAGGCGAACGAACCTGCGATATTCATCCTTCGAAGAGCCGTTCATCGGGCCGCCTTGCCGATCGCCTGACCGCCTTTTTCGATGTCCTTGCCAATCCCCTGCACGGTGTTGCAGGCAGTCAGCGAAACCGCCACAGCGATCGCCATTGCAATCAAGGCCAGCTTGTTCATGGCTCAATCCTCACATCAAGCTACTCCCCGACAGCGCAGAAATGCCCGGCAATCGCTGCCGCGGCGGCCATTTCCGGACTGACCAGGTGCGTCCGCCTCCTGATGGCCACATTGTCTTGCCAAAGCTTTTCGTACAGGTCTGCGGCATGGCTTGTCTATCCGGCGGGGTTCGGCCCCATGGGCAACAGGAAGCACGGGATTATGTCACAACGCCATCGTCGCTGTCAGCGTGGCGGCGACTGTCGGCGGCTGCTCCATGCCGCCTCAGGGTGATCTGCGGGCGGCAACGAACAAGGGTTGCACACGCTCGGCATAGACCCGCAAGTCGGCAACACGCGACTCGTGCGAGGGGTGGGTAGACAACCATTGCGGCGGCTGTCCGCTCACCGTACGTCCCATTTTCTCCCACAGGTCGACCGCGGCGCTGGGGTCGTAGCCGCCGCGCGCGGCCAGTTCGACGCCAATACGGTCAGCCTCCTGCTCCATCTGGCGCGAGTTCGGTCGCATGAAGGCAAAATCGCCGACAGTGCCGACCATGCTCTGCCCGAGACCCGCGTCGACCCCGAAATAGGCGCCAAGCAGGGCCCCGCCGATGGCCGCGGCGGCACTGACGCCGGCCGCCTGACCGGCCTTTTCGCGTCCGTGCTCGCGCAGGGCGTGAGCAATCTCATGCGCCATCACCGCGGCAAGTTCGTCGTCGGTGAGCTGCAGTTGTTCGATCAGTCCGGTGTAAACCGCGACCTTGCCGCCTGGCATGCACCAGGCGTTGAGTTCCCGGGAACTGATGACGTTGACTTCCCAGCGCCAGCTCGGGGCATCGCTGCGGAAGACAGCAGTGGCTGGAGTCAGCCGGCCCGCAATCTGCCGCACCCGAGCCACTTGTCGCAAATCGCGATTGAGCAGGTTCTTGCCCTGCGCCTCGCGCAAGGTTTCCTGATAAGCCTTGGCGGCAGCGCGATTGACCTCGGCCGACGACACCAGCATCGTCTGCTCACGTTCCACGCCCACCTTGCCGGCAGCGGTCGTACGAGTCGTCGCACAGCCAACCATGAGCATGACGGCCAGCGCCACGTACCAGAAGGATCTGATGTCGAGTGAATGCCGCATATACCGACTCCCTACGGGTGTGAACCATCAGCAACGCGCAGGGGTTCTTTCTCGCCGACTTCGTCGAGATCCGTCCGCTTCACCCACCGCGCGACGAAAAGCAGGCCGACCAGCGCGAAGGCCGAACTCAGGGCATAGGTCGGTGCCGCTCCCCAGCGCTCCCAGGTCCAGCCGCTGAGCAGACTGCCCACCAGGCCACCGGCGCCAAACGAGACACTCGAATACAACGCCTGTCCGCGCGCCTGGCAGCGACCCGGGAACCAGCGATTGATCGCGACGATCGCCGCCGCGTGGTAGGCACCAAAAGTCAGGCCATGCAGCAGCTGGGCAAGCACGATCACCGACAGCCAGGCGACACCCCAGCCGATCAACAGGAATCGCACCACCGCCGCGGCAAAGCTGACCAGCAAAATCGTGCGCAGACCGAAGCGGCGCAACAGGCCAACCATGAAAAAGAAAACCACGATCTCGGCCAGGACGCCGAGCGACCACAGGCTACCGACCAGAAACGTGCTGTAGTGGTGATCCGCGAGGTGAATCGAGTAGAACACATAGAGCGCACCGTGCGCCGCCGACATCGCGAAGCAGGCGGCAAACAATGCCCTGATACGCGTCTGGCGAAGGATCGCGGCGACCGGCAGGTGCTCGTCGGCCGATGACTGGGACGGCGCTTCCGGAACTGCCAGGGCATAGAACAGAATGCCGATCAGCGTGCCGACGATCACCCACAGGAGGCTTGGCAGGGGCAGGCTGTCGAGCACGGCACCAGTGCCCATCACGGCGACAATGAAACCGATCGAGCCCCATAGCCTGATCCGACTGTACCGCGCCGGCTCCTGGCGCAGATGATCGAAAGTCACGGTTTCCACCAGCGGCAGTGCGGCGCTCCAGAAGAACGCCAGCAGCGCCATGGCGATCAGCATGGCCTCGAAGCTGCGCACGGTAAAGAAAGCCAGGAAACCCAGCAGGCTGAGCAGGGCTGCCAGACGCACAACCACGATCCGCTGCGCCAGGCGATCGGCGAGCACACCCCAGACATAAGGCGCAAACAGACGCATCAACTGCATCTGGGACATCAGCAGACCGATATCCCAGGCCGAAAACGACAATGACTGGAGGTAAAGCCCGAAATAGGGCGAAAACGCGCCGATGAAGGCGAAATAGAAGAAGTAGTAGCCGGAAAGGCGCCAATAGGGCAGCGTATGCATCCGGCAATTCTACCGGATGCACCCGGGGACACCGGCGAGAATCCGATCAGTCGCCGTTCTTGCAGGCGACCAGCATTCGGTACATCTGGTCCTTGAGCCAGACGCGCTGCTTCTTCATGTTCTCGATCGTGAAATCGTCGACCGGCAGGTCCTCTTCTTCGAGACGTTCGACCTCCCTGGTCAATTGATGGTACTCATCGTACAGGTGGCCGAACTGCTCGCTCGATGTTTTCAATGCGTAAATATGATCCAGATACTCGGGAAAGTCATGGTGAAGGTCGTGGTGCTCAACTAGCATGGTCATCGCCTCTTGCTGATCCTGGCCCGCCCCATGCGCGACCAGACAACGCGATTATAACCACTGCCACAGCTGCCCGTCACCCCGCCGGACTACCCGGAATGGGTGGCGTCGAACACACCACGTCGGCACACTGGGCACGATGACGCAGGGCCTGATCAATCAGCACCAGGGCCAGCATGGCCTCGGCAATCGGCGTCGCCCGGATACCCACGCAGGGGTCGTGTCGACCGTGCGTTTCGACCAACACCGGCTGGCCGGCCAGAGTCACCGAGCGGCGTGGCAGGCGAATGCTCGAGGTCGGCTTGACGGCCAGGTTGACGATCACGTCCTGGCCCGTGGAAATTCCTCCCAGCACACCGCCAGCATGGTTGCTGAGGAAACCCCGGGGTGTCATCTCGTCGCCATGCTCGCTGCCCTTCTGGACCACGCTCGCGAAACCGGCACCGATCTCGACTCCCTTGACCGCGTTGATGCTCATCATCGCGTAGGCGATCTCGGCGTCGAGCCGGTCATAGACCGGTTCGCCCCAGCCCGGTGGCACGCCACTGGCCGTCACCGTGATCTTCGCCCCGACCGAATCCCCGGACTTGCGCAGCTGGTCCATGAAACACTCAAGTTCCGGCACGATGGCCGCATTCGGAGCAAAGAAGGGATTGCCGTCGATCTCGGCAGCGGCAACAAAGGGGATCTCGATCGGCCCGATCTGGCTCATCCAGCCACGGATGCTGACGCCGTAACGCTCGGCCAGCCACTTGCGGGCGATCGCCCCCGCAGCAACCCTCACCGCCGTCTCGCGGGCCGACGAACGGCCGCCGCCGCGATGGTCGCGAAACCCGTACTTCCGGGTGTAGACGTAGTCGGCATGGCCGGGCCGGAAGGTCTCGGCAATATTGCCGTAATCCTTGCTGCGCTGATCCTGATTGCGAATCAGCAGTGCGATCGGAGCCCCCGTCGTCCGGCCGGCGAACACCCCGGACAGGATCTCGACTTCATCAGGCTCGCGCCGCTGCGTCACGTGGCGCGAAGTACCCGGCTTGCGACGGTCGAGCTCGGCCTGAATATCGGCGGCGCTGATGGCCAGCCCGGGAGGACAGCCATCGACCACGCAGCCGATCGCCGGCCCGTGTGACTCGCCAAATGAAGTCACCGCAAACAGGGTGCCGATGGTGTTGCCGGACATAGCGGCCTCTTGAGCGTTGGAATTGGCTGCGAGTCTACCATAGCGACAGACACCGCCTGCCGGCGCACCGCGATCGACGACCAGCCGGCGCCCTGCGCCAAATGATCTTGGTCAAGGCCGGCTCACCTTTCCTTCCTCTCAAGCGCTGCGCGCGACACCGTCACGCGCCAGGCCTCTGCTTCGTCCTTTACGTCGCAGGGTTCCGCCTGTTACGGTGGCCATCACCGGGTTCGCCAAGAGCGCACCGATAAAGCAACAAGTCCGCACTTGAAAAACAGCAGAAAACCACATCGCGGATCACCAGGAACTCCTCGATGGCGGCTCGCACGGTGGAGACGGCGATCGGCACGGCGTGCTCGACCGGGAAGCCATAGATGCCTGTGCTGATGCCCGGGAAAGCGAGCGAGCCAATGTTGCTGCCAGCGGCGACTTCGATCGAGCGACGGTAGCACGAAGCCAGGAGTTCAGCCTCGCCGTTGTCACCTCCTCGCCAGACCGGACCCACGGTGTGAATGACGTACGCGGCCGGCAGGCGATAGCCGCGCGTGATCTTGGCGTCGCCCGTCCGGCAACCACCCAGCAGGCGACATTCCTTCATCAACTCGGGGCCTGCCGCGCGGTGAATTGCCCCGTCGACACCGCCGCCACCGAGCAAGGAGGCATTTGCCGCGTTCACGATGGCATCGACGGCGAGCGTCGTGATGTCAGCCTGGATGGCGCGAACAGAAGCAAGCATTGTTCAGTGGCTCAGTGTCTCAATGGCAGTTGCCGGAACGATGGCAGCAGACGGGACAGTCGACCGTGTCGGCAAGAGTATATGGGCGCCCGACCAGAAGGGTCAATTTCGCACTCGCACTCGCACCCTAACTCGGGCACCGCCCGGGTCTGCGGCTTGTCCTCGCCGGGGCTGACGCGCTTTTCCCGGCTCTTGACGCCGTGCCTGGATTTGCCGAAGCTCTCGCGGCTGGCGCAGCATTCGCCCCGGCGGTTGCCCCGGCCTTGCTCGGGGCACACCGATCGTTGGCCGAACCTGCGGGAGCGGCATGCGCCCTACCCGCCGAGGCGCGCGTCGCCATCGCTCTGACGCTTTCCTTCGACTGATTTACCCGCCCTCCGAAATTCCCGGCCATGAGTCAGACCCAACTCAATATCTCCGCCGTCGAGTACTTCGGCAGACACGGACTAACCGCCGATACGCACAGGGTCGCCCTGATCTGCGCGCTGCTGTGGGTGGGTTGCTGCCGCAGCAAGCTGCTGAAGATGATGACGCCGTGCGGTCTCAAGACCAGCGCGGGCGATGACTTTGCCGACAACGACATCGCAGTGGCGATCACGCAACTGGAGGAGGGTCACCTGATCGTCACTGATCCGACCGATCCCGACGTTTTCCGCCTGGTAGATTCGCTGCGCGTGCCCCTCTACCGCGAGTTGCTGGCGACTCACCCGGGCGAGACGCTACCGCAGCTGATCCGCCAGATGGACACGTCACTCCTGACCAACCTGGGGACGTCGCGCTCCTGGGGGCTGAAAGTCAGCCGCCCGATGACCATCGCCTACGTTCGTGCCAGCTTCCTCGCCGGCTCGTCCAACACCGCGCTGTTCGACCTCCGCCGCTTGGTCGGTTGCTCGTTTGACTGGCAGGCCATCGTCGCCCCGGCGATCCATGAAGGTTTCGATGGCCCGAGCTTCGAGCGTATCGAACCGCTGTGGCGGTCACAGCTGGCGCTGCAGGCGGTACGCAGCACCTGCCTCGACTGGTCGCGTGATTTCGATTTGCTTGTCGATTGGGCATTCGAATTCCTCGGTCGGCAACCCAAGCAACTGTCCGTCGACCTGCGTGCAGCGCTCGGCGACCTGGCGCTGCAGCGCGGTGATGCAATCCTGGTGGAACGTGCCGTGGGCGGACTCGATGGTGGTCTGGCGGCCGGTGTGCGCGCGGCGCAGTCGGTCAGAGTGGCACGAGACGATTGCTCGCCTGCGCCAACGGCTCAGCGAGTGCCGCCTGCAGGCGCTGCTGCGCCTGCTTGACGGCGCCGAGGCGGTACTCGCCGGCCGCGAGCCCGCGAGCGACTTTTTCGTTGCCGGTCGCGGCCAGCGCTGGCAGGAGATTCTCCTCGCGCTGCAAGCGGTGGTCAACAATCAGCCGGCCACAGACTTCAGCGGCGACACGGCGCGCCTCCTCTGGTCGCTGAGCATCCACGAGGATGGCTGCCTGCGCGCAATCACACCGCTCGAACAGAAGCGCGGCCCGCGCGGCTGGGGCCGACCACAAGGCATCAGCCTCGGCAGACTGCTCGACAACGGTCGCATGCCACTGGACGACGCGCGGATCGTGCGCGCCATACGCACGGTCCCCGGCTCTACCAGTCGCCACTACCTCGACCTCGCCGCGGCCATCGTCGAACTGGTCGGACACCCGCGCGTCGTCGTCAGCACAGCGCCGGAAGAGATCGTGGACCTGAGCGAAACGCCGCCCGAGCTCGCCTTGATCCGCCAGGGCGAGCACTTCGTGATGCGCATCGAGCCGCCACTGCGTGCGAGCACCCAGGCAGCCATCGAGTACTACCAGGCAAGCCCGGAAGAACGGCGCGAAGCTGACGCGCTGCGCCTGATCACGCTGGTCCACGACACACCGCAGCGACTGCGACTCGTGCACTTCACGGCGGCACAGCGACACGCCGCGCAACTGATCGCCGGCGAACTGACCGTTCCCGCCAGCACCGGCGCGGCGCAGCTCGAGAAGACCCTGCACCTGCTCTCGGCGCACTTCCAGATCGATGCTGACTCGGCACAGGCGGCGCGCCAGGTCGACAGCGACTCACGTCTGCACGCCGAACTCTCGCCAGTTGGCGAAAGCCTCAGGCTGCGCCTGGTCGTCACGCCGCTCGGCGCCAACGGACCACGGCTGCCGCCTGGAAGCGGGCGCAGGCAGGTCATGGCCGTGCTCAGCGGCGAAACAGTCGGCGGCGAGCGTGACTTCGCCGCCGAGCGCCATCATCTCGAAGCGGTGCTCGACGCACTGCCCTTCCTCGACGACGCCCACGCGGATGGCGGTTGGCTGATCGAAGACCTCGAGCAAGCGCTGCACGTCGTCGAAACCCTGCCCACGCTGCCGGCGGTGGCGGCGGTCGACTGGCCGCAGGGCAAGCGCCTGCGCGTCGTCCGGCTCGATCCCCGACGACTCCGCGTCCGGGTCAGCCGCGCGGGCGACTGGTTCCGCCTCTCCGGCCAGGCGACGGTTGACGAAGGCCTGGTGCTCACCCTCGAAAAGGAGGATGGCTACCGCTGGGCGATCCGCCTGGCCACCGCCGGCATCGGCGGCTGCCTTGCCGACGACATGGGTCTCGGCAAGACGCTGCAGGCGCTTGCCGTCCTTCTCCAGCGCGCCGCCGGCGGGCCGGCGCTGGTGATTGCGCCCACTTCGGTCTGTGGCAACTGGCTGGCCGAAGCGCAACGCTTCGCGCCCAGCCTCAAGACGCGCCTCTACAGTGAAGCACGCGACGGCGAGCGAGAGGCCGTGCTGGCAAACGCCGGACCGCACGACCTGCTGATCGTTTCATACATGCTCCTGCAACTGTCGCCCGAGCGTTTCAGTGGACGCACCTGGCACACCGTCATCGCCGACGAGGCGCAGGCGATCAAGAACGCCGCCACCAGACGCTCGCAGGCCGTCTTCGGTCTGACCACCGACTTTCGCCTGGCGTTGACCGGCACGCCGGTCGAAAACCGGCTGGTCGACCTCTGGTCGATCATGCGCTTTGCCAACCCGGGCCTGCTCGGCAACAGCAAACGTTTCAACCAGCGCTTCGCCGCGCCGATTGAGCGCTACGGCGACCGTGCGGCGCAGCACATCCTCAGACGGCTGATCGCTCCCTTCGTCCTCCGGCGGACGAAGTCAGAAGTCCTGCAGGAACTGCCACAGCGCACCGAACTGGTGCTTACCGTCAGCCCGGACGGCGCGGAAGCCGCGCACTACGAAGCGCTGCGCCGGCTGGCGACGCAGGAGATCGCGCAAACCCGCGATCATGCAGCCCCAACCGACCTGCGCTTCACGATCCTCACCCAACTGACCCGCCTGCGTCGCGCCGCCTGCGACCCGCGGCTGACCAGTCCGCTGCTCGGCATCGCCGGCGCCAAGGTACAGGCTTTTGCCGAACTGGCCAGCGAACTGACCGCCAACGGCCACAAGGCCCTGGTCTTCAGCCAGTTTGTCGATTTTCTCAGCCTCCTGCGCGAACCACTTGACGCCCCTGGAATTCGCTATCAGTACCTCGACGGCGCCACCCCGGCAGCCGACCGCAGCCGTCGCGTCGCCGCTTTCCAGGCCGGCGACGGCGACCTCTTCCTGATCAGCCTCAAGGCCGGCGGCTTCGGCCTCAACCTGACCGCCGCCGACTACGTGGTGATCACCGACCCATGGTGGAACCCGGCGGCCGAAGACCAGGCCATGGGTCGCGCCCACCGCATCGGCCAGCTCCGGCCGGTGACCGTCTATCGGCTGGTCAGCAAGGGGACCGTCGAAGAACGCATCGTTGACCTGCACCACGAAAAGCGCGCGCTCGCCGAGAGCATCCTCGCGCCAGGCGACGCCAGCGTCCTGCCATCGACCGAGGATCTGCTGGCCCTGATGCGCGGGGAGTAAGGCCACGCGAGCAGGCGGAAAGGCTGCTCACCGGCGCGCATGCCGAAGCGAAGGCGGCACAGATATGCGCCAGAAGCGCGCCCGACAAAGCTTGCGCGCAACCCGGTCTGCGTCGATTTCACAGCCGGGAAGCGAGGAGATGCGTCAGCTCCGCGTCGCTGAGCACGATCGGATTAGTCTTCATGCTGCCGCCACGACAGGCGGCAACGATGCGCGCGAAGTCGCCCTCAGCGATCCCGTAGGCCGAGAGGCGCGGCAGATCGAGTTCTGCTTCCCAGCGCCGCAGGGTGTCGACGAGAAAACGGCGCGCGTCCACACCGTTGAGGCCCTTCTGCATGGCGAAGCGGCGGCCGACCTCGGCGTACTTCGGCAGCGCCGGGTTGTCCGGATCGCGTGCTTCGAGCGCGGCGATGTTGCAGGCCGTGGCGCTAGCCACCAGCGTGCCGCAGACGACGCCATGCGGAATCGGGAAGAAAGCGCCGAGCGGCGAGGCCAGGCCATGCACCGCACCGAGCCCCGCCTGTGCCAGACAGATGCCCGACATCAGCGAGGCGTAGGCCATCTGTGAGCGCGCCGCAGCCGACTGCTGGCGATGGAGAGCCGGCAGGGCGTCGCGCGCAGCCATCATTCCCGAGCGGGCGAGTGCATCGGTCATCGGGTTGGCGCGCGTCGAGACGAAGGATTCGAGGAGCTGCGTGAAGGCATCCAGTCCGTCGGCAGCGATCAGCGTCGGCGGGCAGGTGGCGAGCAAATCGGGATCGACGATCGCCCATTCGGCAACCAGCTTGTCGTCGCGGAACGACTTCTTGAAGCCACCGGGTGCCGAAAGCACGGCATTCTTCGTCGCCTCCGAGCCGGTGCCGGCGGTACTCGGCACGGTGATCAGCGGCGTCGTCGGTCCGCGATAGGGTAGTTCCGGGCCGACACCCTCGAGATGGTCCATCACCGAGTTAGCCGGCCGCAGCAGCCCGGCGATCGCCTTGGCCGCATCGAGGGCGCTGCCACCGCCGATGCCGACCACGGCGTCAAATTGTCTCGGCCGCAAGGCGGCGACGGTCGCATCGACGAACTCGGGTGACGGTTCGCCGGACACCCTGACCTGCTCCCAGGAGAGCTTGCGCGCACGGAGGGTCGCGAACAGCTGCGTCCCGGCTGCCGATTCGACAAACGAACGCGCGCCGGTGACCAGCAGCAGATGCCGGCCGTAGCCCGCGGCGATGTCGGGCAGCTTGTCGAGGGCGCCGCTGCCAAATTCGATGCGCGGCAGACGGGCGATCGAGAAAGGGGAGAAAGCGTTGCTCATGCGGGCAGGAGTCCGTTCATCGGCTCGCCGCGACGCGGCTCGGCCATCATGCCGGCGACGGCGTCGCGCCAGGCAAGGTAATGCGCGGTCTCCTTGTGCGCGGCGGCGGCGGCAGCCGAGACGTAAGCCTCGTAGAGGATGAAGCGCGCCGGGTCGTCGGGCGCCTGAAGAACGTCGAAGCGCCGGTTGCCCGGTTCCTTGACCGACTCCTGGTGATTGATCCGCGTTGCGGCGATGAAGGCATCGACATCCTCAGGTCTGACGCGAACGTGGACTAGCGTGACATGCATGGTGGCCTCCCTTGTATTCACCCGGTGGATTGTACACTCGGCACGCCGGGTTCATGAGCTCGCGAAGGATTCCATACCGACCCCAATGGCAAGGCTCTCGCGTTTGCCGCTGGCTGAAATCACACGGCCGAACAAGGGCATGCGCCAGTCGACCGAGGGATCGCAATCCGGAGAGCAGTTAGTGGGTGTGGTATGGCGTCGGTCGGCAGGCGGCCATCAACGGCCTTTCAACCACTCCACAAAGCAGTCAGCTGAACCTCGCCTGTATTCAGATAGCTGTCGCCGACTGACTCAAAACGTGGCAGGTCGCCGGCCAAAGCAGCCGGTGATGTCACGAAAAGAAACCGACTGCTATGAGCAACTAACTGCACAAACACAGTCGTAGCCGTGGTGGAGTTTCCTCTTTAGCCCCGCGGAAATCATCCACCTTAGCGTATTAGCGCAGCGCACAATCGATCACACAGACTCGGACGCGGCGGCTCTCCTCGACGGAGAGCGTCTGCCGTAAGCGCTCTTCGAGTTCGGCCGCGCTACGCGGCTTCTTTCCTTCCTGGGGCAACGGCATGTCCTTGCCGCCAAACCAGAACACCAGATAGATGCCGAAGCCGTCGGCGCCGGGATCGCGGGTGTAGCGCTCAATCAGTTGTTCGTGGATCGAACGCCATAGATCTGAGTGGCTATCCTTCTTGATCTCAATGGGCACGTTGAGGCCCTGCTCGCCGCCGAAGGAGACGCGGATATCGGCGCGCTTGTCCTCGGCGTAGTAACCTTCCTTGATTGCGTCGACGCTGAGCCGGCCGAGGCGTTCGGTCAGGTCGGACAGCAGGGCGTCGCGACAATCGTTCTCCGGTTTCGGCCGTAACGGCTTTTTGTTCGACTCGTCGAGGCTCCAGTATTGTCGGTAGTCATTGGTACTGCCGTGGCGAATTTTTCGAGCCAGATCACGCAGATGCGAATCGGCCAGCGCCGCGAGATCGTCAGCATTCGCCGGCTCGCGGTTGGCAAGGGTGCGGCAGACCTCAGCGACCTCCAGCTGTTGGAAGCACGCCTTGCGTCGAGCGATACGCTGGGTCTGCGCGGCATGACGCAAGCGGTTGTGCCACGGCTCCAGCTCTAACATCGACAACAGACGTTCCAGTTCCTGCCTGGCGACTTCGCTCGGGTTGCCGCCGAGTGCGTCGATGAAGGCACCCACGTCTTCAGCGGTCTGCATGGCCGGGCTGACCCAGTGTGCGCCCAGCGGGCGTTCGGGAGGACTGCCCGGTGCCAGCAGTTCGATCAGCAGGGCCAGCGTCGACTCGGGCAGATTGTCGCTCCCCCGAGGGCGCGTTTCACGATTGCCCAGAAAAGCTCCGAGATGCGCCGCCAAGGTCTTGCTCTTGCCGATGTGGGCGGCAAGCGATGCTCCGTACACATGCGGCGCGATCATCAGCCCGCAGGCGAGCCAATACACGCGCTGCGCAGCACCCATGCTGCCCTGCGCCAGCCGTGCCGAGACAATGGCGGCCAATGTCGGCCGGTCGAGATGGCGCAGCGCGCCCTTGAGCAGCGGGTCGAGCACGTTCGCCAACAGTTGGTTCTTGGCCCGCAGAGGAAAACCCTTGAGCAGCTCGGGCAGCGCCGCACAGGCGACTGCGGCGAAGTCGTCGTGATGGGCGAGTTGCCAAATGCCGTGCAAGTGCTCATGCCCCTTGCGCAGCAGCGGCAGCGTGTAGGCAACAAGTGCTTCGGCAACCAGCACGGGCCGCGCCTTGACCAAGGCAGCGAACCAGGCCGAATCCTTCTCGGTGCCCCAGGTGAGGCGAAAGGCGAGCAGCTTGCGCAGCACTGCGTCGTCGAGTTGCATGGCCGCGTCTGGATCGCTAGCGTAGAGTTCCTCGATGCCGACCAAGCAAGGCTGGCGGATAAAGTGCATGCGACCGTTTGCTTCGAGATCGATGATCTCGGTAACGCTGGGTAGGTCGTCGCGGTCGAGGGAGCGACGGAAGCCGACGTAGGCGGCTTCGATGAGTTCTTCGTCGCCGCCGAGAAAATCGGCAAGACGCTCGCGCTGCGTCTCCCCCTCGATGTCGAGAAATCGCTGTAGATAGACCTGCGCCAGCTCGTGCAGGATGCCCGGATGGGCACTTCCGGCGCGGATCGCGGCGAGATGCTCATGGAAATGCCGGCGCCAGCCCTCTTGCCGTTGCTCGCGATCCTTGTCCCGCTCGCGCTTTCTGGCCGCGTCTTCCCTGCGCCAATCGTCGATGTCGCAAGAAACAAGAGGTCGTAGATAGTCTTGGAACTTCGGATGGGCGGCGATCCAGGGGGCAAGGTAGTCCAGGGCATCAAGCGTCAGAAACCCCTGCCCACCTTGGCCGATCAACCGCAGTGCCGCCTGCCAAAAATAGAAGTGCTGAAGTTCGCCGTGCGTTGCGGCTGCCGCACGTTCCAGGTACCAGGGAACGATGTCGGTTGGTGGCTCCGCGCCGTACAGACGGGACGCACAATGAAACAGGCAGGATCGGACGCTTTCCTTGTCGATGCAGCGTACGGCGCCGGCAAGCAATGTTGCCTTGTAACGTTCCGGCCGCGCCGCAAGCCAGGCGGCGACACGCTCTTGGTGCTCGTCATCAATGCGCGGCGAGCCATGTTCGTCCAATCCCGCACCAAGCCAATCGTACAGGCGCGTATCGTCAATGGTGTCACCGTGTGCTTCCAGCGCGCGCACCAGCAGGCCGCCAGCCATACGTTCCACCTGCAGATCGTCGAGCGATTTGCGCCAGGCCGGACTTCGTTGTGCCAACTGGTCGAGAAGTTCTGGCAACGTTTCCGCCTGCGCACTTTCCGGCAGATGGTGTCCCCAGAACATGCGATAGACGCCGATGAGGCGATCCTGCTTTTCCTGGTGCAGGAAGTCGAACAATTCCGCCGGCCGGATGAATTCGGGGAACAACTCCGTCAGCAAGCAACCGAGCAACTCGTCGTCGTTGTCCTCGACCATTCCGGCTTGAACGCTTCTGGCAATGGCGACCAGGCGAGCGGCATGGCGCGGCCGGTCGCGCAGCAGAATCTTCAGGGCCGAGTGACGGATGCGCGAAGGATGGTTCGCATTCCGTGCCACGCCATCGAGCAGCGCATCGAAGCGCAGCAATTCCTTCGGCGCTGCGATTTCGGCCAACCGCGGGCCGTAGCGCAGCGCATCCAGTGCGCACTCGAGCAGGGCGATGTCAGCCTCTGAGCGGGAGGGGTCAGCGAGCAATTTCAGGAATACCGGCACCATGTCGGGCGTCGCCAGGGCGCCGAAAGGCGCGGCGGTCCAGTCCTGAAAGCGGAAATGAGGATAGCGCTCGGCTTCGGCTTTGAGCGCGGCGAGCACGCGGCGCTTGTCATCCACCGGGAAGTCGCGCACATCGCCATAGAGCACGACGCCAAGCGGATCGCGTTCGACGAGTTCGGCGCGCGCGCCGCGGCAATGCACGGAGAGCCAAGCGGCCACGCCGCGCAGGTCGGGCACGATGCCGCCGTCCTCGCCAGCCATGAGCGCAACGACGCGACCGAGCGGCAAGCCTCGTCTGTCGATCAGCACCGCCAGATGCCGTGCGCCGAGGTATTCGGCGATGCTGCGATGGACAGGGATGCGTTGTTGTTCGCGGTCGTCGCGCTGAAACAGGCCGCTGGCCAGCGCATCCAGCAATGGTATGTCGCAGGAGGCGGCAAGCTCGCGCCAGAGACTGTGCTGAGCGTCCACAGCGTCGACGTCGAGGGCAAAGCCCGCGATACCCGCGAGCAGTTGCACGGCGCAGAGGAAACCTGCCGCGTCGAGCCGGGCGTCGTCTGTCGGTGCGCTGGCGCGCGTCGTCGCACGGCGCTCCGCGTTGAGTTCGCGCACCAGTTGCCGGCAGGCGAGTTCGTAGGTCTCGCGGCGACCGTCGGGCCAGCTTTCGCCAACAGCGCGAGCCAGCAGGGTCAGTGTCTGCGGGTTGCGTAGCAGCTCGGCCAGTCCGTGGCGCTCCGCTTGCCGGACGAAATCCGCCGGGTCGGTGCGACCGAACTTGCGTGCAAGCAACAAGGCGATATCGGCGTCGCTCAGCGGGTCGAGATGCAGGACGGCGAGAGAGCCTTCGGGCGCAACCTCTAGCAGGGCGGCACGATCGCTGTCTCCGTACCAGTCGGCCTCGCGGCATGAGAGCCGGAAGGCCGGGCGACCGAGACGGTCGAGATGCTGTCGAACCTGGTACAGCGGTGTGCGGCCGTCGCCGCCAGCCGCACGCATTTCGTCGAGGCCGTCGATGAACAATGTCTTGCCGGCAAGCTGTGGGCCAGATTCGATGGTGGCGAAGCTGCGCGCCCGGAGGAAATGGCCGCCGGTGGCCGCCGCCTCGCGCTCAAACGATTTGGTCTTGCCGGCACCGGGGTCGCCGAGCAGCACATAGGCCGGCACGGCGCGAAAATCCTCCAGCGGCTGGCTCTTGCGTTCGCCAGTTTGCTCGTTGTGCGTCGTGCAGGTGCGCGGCACCAGCAGGTCGGGATCGACGACTTGGCTCAAAACCAGTGCTCCGCCGGATAGGAAAGGAACTCGGCCAGAGGGATGCCGCCGTCGCCGATCAACAGGTGGCGGCAGGCGCCGAATGCGCGTTCGAAGGCGGCAAAGCCGCGCAGTTGCGCCGGGACGGCACCACTCTTTACTTCGATGGCGACGAGCCGTTGTCCGCGTTCGAGGACGAAATCCACCTCGTCGGTTCCGTCTCGCCAGTAATAGAGGCGGCAGTCTGGCGCAGCCGTGTTGTGCAGGTGTGCGCCGACAACGCTCTCCACCGCACGGCCGCGATAGCTGCGGTCGGCTTGAGCCTCGGCTTTCGTGTAACCGGAACCGGCCGACATCAAGGCCATGTTCAGTACCATGAGCTTGGGCGACGAGGAACGGCGGCGATGGTGTTGTCCCGCGTACTTCTGCAGACCACGGATCAAACCGGCGTTACCGAGCAGTTCAAGGTAGTGGGCCAATGTCACGGTATTTCCCGCATCCTGTAACTGGCCCATCATCTTCGTGTAGGAAAGTTCTTGCCCCGAGTAGCGGCAGCCGAGATAGAACAGTTGGCGCAGCAGTGCGGGTTTGTCGACCCGCGTCATCATAAGAATGTCTTTTTCGATGCTCGGCTCGATCAGGCCGGTATTGACGTAGTTGCGCCAGCGCGCCTCAATGCGGATTAGCGGCGCGCTACCGGGATAGCCACCGAAATATAGATAGTCCTCCAGATCGAAATCGAAGGCATCGACCATTTCACGGAAAGACCAATGGGTGAGGTGGATGGGCTCAAAGCGGCCGGTAAGGCTTTCGCTCATGCCCTGTAGCATCAGCAGCGGCGATGAGCCAAGGAGGACGACATGCAGCGCCAGCCCTTCCGCGCGATCGGCATCCCACAGCCCTTTCACGATGTCGGACCAGCGCGAAATCTTCTGGATTTCGTCAAGGACTAGGATGTGGCCATCCGCGCTCCTCTGCGCGGCTGTTCTGGCTCGCTGCCAGATATCGACCAGCCAGGCGCTATCGCGGGGCGCCGCCGCTTTGCGCCTGGTAGGCGCAGAACTCGGATCTGCGCGCGGCAACGAAGAGTCTTCCGGATCATCCACGGCGATGAAGGAATAGCGTTCCGGCGGATAGGTTGCAAGCACACTACGCACCAATGTCGTCTTGCCAACTTGGCGTGGGCCAGCGACAACAATCAGAAATCGCGGCGGCTCGCGCAGGCGCTCTTGTAGCGTTTCGGCTTCCGGGCGTTGGTAGGATGGAATCACTGAGTTTACAATGGTGAGTAAAATCACTCACCATTGTAAACTATCGATTTTTCAATATCAATCAATGAGTTGCAGGCTCTGCTGATCAATACTTGAATGACTTCACAGGAGCGGTGAGGGTGGGAGATCGAGAATACGGTTGTTCGGTTTCCGACCCTCGCCAACGGCAGGTATCAAACCTGTGGCTGATATCGCCCGTTTGGAATCGCTACGATAGCTTCGGTACAGAAGCCGCATTTCGCTACCGGGTTACTAACGGCGGCTCTACTTGGTTGGTTACCCGCCATAGAACGCTCAGGGAACCGAATTACCGAAACGACCCGGTGGCTGCCAGTGACCCGAAAAACCTGAACGACTGCTGTCAATCTGATACGGCCGTTCACGCTCGGCTCCAGCAACTGCTCGTCTGGCCGGCCACTCCAAACCATAAGCGGTCACTAAGTTTTCGTCGTCGGCTAACGGCATAACGACCCATTCCGGTCATGGAGCATCACCAACTTCGCACGGCCGATGCTGGTCCTACTGTGGACATTCGCTTTGCATGACGGCAACCCTTGCTCCTCTGGGCGAGCCGACATCGCCGCCATGCCTGATGGTCGCCCGTGCGCCGCAGCTCTGGGAGTTGCGGGGCGCCACCCTGACACGAAGACGAGCCTGACAGGCATGCTGGCCTCCGTTGATAATACCCAGTGCAGTGGGGCAGAACGGCAGCGCTTGCCCATCACTTCCGGGCAACCATCAGGAAGATTGGGTATTCGGTCGAATCCGACCCCTCGCCCTTGATCATGCGAAATACGGTCGTGAAGCGGATGTCCCGGAACCCGACGGATTCGGCGCATGCCGCGAGCGCACCGCGATCAAAACCGTTGTGGCCATCAAACCCCTGCCCGTGAAAGGAGCCGTCCTCGGCATCGAGATCGGCAATACAGAGATAGCCGGGAGAAGCCAACAGCGCGTGGAGATTCCTGAGCAGGCCGGTCGTGTCCTTGATGTGATGGCAGGTCATCAGGGTATAGATCAGATCATGGCGCTCCGCTGGCAGCGGGTCAGTCACCAGGTCCAGCTGGCGGGGATGCATGTTCGTGATGCGGTTGGCGGTGATCTTCTCTTCGAGCACCGCAAGCATTCCTGCCGAGCTATCCACCAGCGAAATGTGCCCGAGATGTGGCTGCAGCGCAAAACTCAGCAGGCCTGTTCCACAGCCATATTCCAGCGCGTGCATGTGGGGTGTGATGGGCACCAGGCTTCGGATGCCTTCGGCGACCGCCAGGGCCCGGGCCCGTTTGACGGGATCGCAGTCCCAGGTTCTGGCGCTGGCGTCGAAGTGATTGGTCGAGGGTAGGGTTTCCATGTTTTCGGGGAGCGTGCGGTTGGACAGATCAGGCCAGGCAATCCAGCGATGGCTGCAAGCAGTATATGAGCCCCCATCGAGCAGCGTCAATTTCAGATTTGCGCCCGCGAGCTCCTCAACAGCCAACGACATTGCGGCTCCCTCGGATCCTGTGTCCACCGCCGGATGGCCCTGGCGGGAACTTGCCACCTAACGGCCACTCGAGAGCGTTAGAATTGGTACCGATCCTGGCGTTGTGCCAGACACCCCTTCGGAACCCACCGCGATGACCGGCAAACCCACACCTCGAGGCAAGCCAGCCAGCAAAGCCCCGGCCAAGCCGCCGGTGCCGCCGCCAGCCACCGGCAGACGGCAGCCGGAGACGCGCTGGCAGCGGACGGCGCGTTATGGCTGGGACAAGGGCGGCAGCAAGGGCGGCCGCTAGCCGATCAAGCCTGCGGCCAGTGGGAGCCCGTCGGCCGAGGCGGCGCGCGGGACTGACTGTTGCTGCTGCCATCCTTCACAACACCTGAGCAGCAGCCACCGGGAGCGCCGCATGCACACCGAGACCAATCCACGCATCAGCGCCCTGCTGCGCGCTGTGACCTGGCTGGAAGTCGCGATTCTCGCCTGGGCGGGTGGCGGACTCCTCTTCTACCCGCCGATCATGGCGCCCTTCTGGCCCTGGCCGCTGGCGCCCTTCAACCTGCGCTACCTGGGGGCGCTGTACACCGCGGCGCTCGTTGCCGCGCTCCTGCAGGCATGGTCGGGGCGCTGGTCGCCGGCGCGCGTGGTGACGCCGATGATCTTCCTGTTCACGCTGGTCGTGACGATCTTTTCTTTCGTCCATCTCGAGCGCTTCGACTTGCACCGCGTCGAGCCGTGGATCTGGTTTGTCCTTTACGTCGGCGTCTGCATCAACGCCGGCGTTCATCTCTGGCTTTACCGTCAACTGCCGCCGCCAGACCCCACTCGGCCGCAGGGCGTGCTGCGCGCGTTGTTGTCGATCGAGGTCCTGCTGCTCGGCGCCTACGGCCTCGCGCTGCTCGTCGCCCCCACCGCTGCGTCGTCGTTCTGGCCGTGGAAGCTCGATACCTTCCACGCGCAGATCTACAGCGTCACCTTCCTGACACCGGCGCTGGGCGCCTGGGTCCTGCTGCACGGCGCGGCGCGCTGCGAGTGGCTGACGCTGGGCCTGACGCAGGCCGGCTGGGGACTGCTGCCGATCTTCGGACTCGTCTTGGTCGATGCGACGGTGAAGCGCGTCGACTGGAACGCTGTCGGAACCTGGTCCTGGCTGGCGCTGTTCGCGGCGATGTTCGTGGTCGGCGCCGCCATGGTCGTGCGCTCTGGCGACAACCGGAGCCGATGATGTCGATCGATCATCGCCCGTTCAAGGCCAGGTCCACCGCACCTTCGGCAGGCAGGTCGGTGGTGTCGAACAGCGGCACCGCCGCGTCGACGGATCGGGTTCTGGGCCAGCTTGGCCAGTTCCTCGGCGCTCAGCTCGGCACGGGCCGGCGTGGCGATAGAGGCAAGCGCGGCGACACCCAGCGTCAGTTTCACAAAGCAAGAAGACATGTTTTCCTTGATTACATCGCCACAGAATCGCCGTCGACCGCAACAGCCCTCAGTTGAGATCGCCGTCCTTGAAGAACTTGGTGCCCGAGACGGTCAGCGTCGCCGAGAGCCCGGTATCGGTCAGTTGATACAGGAAGACGCCGGGAGCGATCGCGGCGGCGCCGGCGAACATGCCGCCCTGGCCGCCGGCCATCGCGGCGACGTTGGCTTGGGCGCCGAATTCCCAGCCCTGGTCGATGAAGTTGCGCAGCGCCTGTTCGTTGGCGAAGACGAAGATCAGGCGGCTTTTGTCCACTCCGAAACCGAGGCCACCCTGCACCTGGGCCATCTTCATGAAGGTCTGACGGCCGGTGCGCTTGTTGACGACCAGGCCCTTGCCTGTCGTGCCGCCGGCGAAGAAGAGCTTGACCCCGAAGGTGCTGAAAACTGCATAGCCCGCCGAACGCTCGATGGCGCGCCGGGCGCCGGGTAGTATCTCGTAGAGCGAGGCCAGCGCATCCTGCGACATTTCGCGGACCTGATGCCGCGCTTGAATGATCTTGCCCTCGTTCGGCACCCCTTCGGGCAGGATGTTCTCGGCATCTTTCAACGGATCCCAGGAAAACTCGGCGGCACCGGTCAGCGGCGCAGCGAGGCAAAGGGCAGCAGCGATTATCGACAGACGCGTCTTCATGAAAGTTTCTCCGTTTCGATTCTAGTTATGGAACTTGCCCAAGGCGTCGGCAAGACTCGGTAATGGACGCTGTTGGCGCCGGACAGCGGCGTGTTTTCCGTGTTGCCTCCTTGGGTCGATACCATCATCTTCTCCGGTTCAGCGGAATCCGATGCCGCGAGCGCCAACGCCCACGCCATGGAAACCGGGTCCGACGCCGCCACCGACGCCAATCCAGTCGATGAACAACGATGTCGGCCCTCCCGTCGCGGGCACTTTGCCTTCAAGCACCTTGTAGCGGTAAACCAGATCACGTCCCTCAATGACCGGTTGGCTGATTTCGACTACGGTCAGCGTATTACCTTCCTTGCCCGGTTCATAAACCGACAGCGTCGCGTTGGGCGGGGTTTTGCTGAAGTTGTTCGGGCCGGCCGCAGCAGTCCACTCCTTGAGGTAATCCGCCATCGTGATGTGTCCCGCCACCCGTACCGGTCGATCAGGCCAGCCAGATGGCGGTAGCCAGGAGGCCAGCCGTGCGTTTCAGAAACTTCATTTCCTGCCCCTTTTCAGCTTGGACGAATCGCGCGGAGATTCCCACGCATACGGATCAGAATTTCATGTCCGTCAGGACGATTTCAATGCGGCGATTTTCCTTGCGTCCAGCAGCGCTCGCGTTGGGGGCGACCGGTTGATACTCCCCAAAGCCGGAAGCCTCAAGCCGCTTCGGATCGATGCCTTTGGCCTGGAGGAAACGCACGACGTCGCTTGAGCGCGCGGTCGACAGTTCCCAGTTGCTCGGATAACGCGCACGCAGGGCCGGGCCGATCGGCTCGTTGTCGGTATAGCCGCGGACGTTGATGCGCTTGTCGGGAACCGTCTGCAGCGTACCGATGATCTTTTCCAGCGTGCTGCGCCCTTGCGCATGCATCTCGGCACTGCCCGAAGCGAAGAGGATCTCGTCGATCAGCGTCACCGTCAGCTGCCCCTGCAACTGCTTGATGCGCACCTGGTCGGCTTGGATCTCCTTCTGCAACTGCGCGGTGAGCGCCTGATAGGTCTTGTTCTGTGCCGCGAGCGTATCGGCCTGCTGCACTTCCTGGTTGTAGGTGCCCTGGCTGACGCAACCACCGAGGAAGGCCACCAGTACTGCCGGAAGAAGGATTCTTGTAAGCATGATCAACTCCTGTTCAGTGAAAGATACGATCTGAAAGCTGCCGGGGCCGAAGGCCGATCCCAGCGTTTCTGCACAACCATGTCAGGCCATGATTCGCTCACCATGTGCTGCCCGTGCCAGCAACACCGTCAAGATGACATGCAGGACTACCGCCGGCCACAGGAGTATGCCGGTCGAACCGCCCGTGAAACCGACATAGGCGAGATACAGGGTGACGGCGGCGCTGTAGGTCAGCATGCCGAGCAACGGCGTGCCCGGCCAGCAAGCGACCCCCAATGCGATCAGAGCGATGCCCGCCACCCGGGCGACCGGGATGGCCATGCCGGTCAGTTCCTCGCCCAGCAACAACCGGCCGACCAGCCCTGGAACGATCAGCAAAGCCAGACCAGTTGATGCTTCACCGACGGCGGCGAAGATCAGCGCTCTTTTCATGACACCCCCCAGCCTTGATCAATTTCGCACGCCGCCGCACTCATCACGTAGCAGAACGCTGCTTACTTCCTGCAAGCATCTCATTTCGCTTGACGCCGAGGCGGCGAGCCTACCGGGTGCGCAAGCGGAGGCGGTGGAAAGGGCTCGAGTTTGAAAGTCAGCTTGTCTACCGTGCCGGTGAACTTGAACGGTGGGTCGTAGCGATACTCGATCATCGCGACGCCGGTACGCGTGTCGAGGCCGACGTCGAAAGTCTCGTCCTCGGCGAAGGTGATCGGCGTGGAGTTGGGCATCGTGTTGCGCGCCACTTCCTTGCCGTCCACGTAGAGCACACCGGTCCCGCCCTTGCCCAGACCCGGCTCGGCGGACTTGAAGTCGAAGACGATGGTGTGCTTGCCCTGGCCCAGTTCAGGCCCTTCCCAGATCGTGCGCTTCAGGTCGAGCAGGTTGTAGAGAAACACCACCTTGCCCCGGCCGATGCCGAGTTCGCCCTTGCTCAGGAACAGGCCATAGCCGCCGAAACGCCCGCCCTGGGTGACGATCATGCCTTCGGCGCCGCCCGCAGGGATCGTGACCTCGGCGGTGATCGTATAGGACTTGTTCAGGATATGCGGCGCCGTGCTGCCGGGTACGTTGGCCAGCGTGCCCGAGAAAGTGAACTCGGTGCGCCCGGCCGTCAGGCTCGGCTTCGGCGCGTTCCAGCGGGCCAGCGTCGTATTGTCCAGCGGCAGCACGTTGTACTTCGCGGCTTCGAGATAGAAGATGTTCTGCATCTGCTTGAGCTTGTCAGGCATCTTCGCCGCGAGGTCCTTGTTCTGGGTGGGATCTTCCATCACGTTGTAGAGCTCCCACTTGTAGCCGGTGATCACGTCCGGCGGCGTCTTGCTGCTCAGCTCCCAGGGCAGCGTCACCGGCGTTGTCGCCGCGACCCAGCCGTCATGGTAGATCGCGCGGTTGCCGAGCATCTCGAAGTACTGCGTCGTGTGCCGGGTCGGCGCGTTGGCGTTGGCCTTGTCCCAAGTGTAGACCAGGCTCGTGCCTTCGATCGGCGCCTGCTTGATGCCGTCGACCATCGTAGGCGCCGGGATGCCGGTGGCTTCGAGGATAGTCGGCACGATGTCGATGACGTGGTGAAACTGGCGGCGGATGCCGCCCCGGTCGCCGATGTGGCCGGGCCACGAGATCGCCATGCCCTGCGCCGTGCCGCCGAAGTGCGACGGCACCTGCTTCATCCACTTGAATGGCGTGTCGAAGGCCCAGGCCCACGCCGCCGAGTAGTGCGGGAAAGTCTTGTCCGAGCCCCAGAACTCGTACCAGAGAAACTGATCCTTGACCGGCACCGGGACGCCGTTGAAGGTGGTGAACTCGTTGGGCGTGCCGTTGACCATGCCTTCGGCACTCGCCCCGTTGTCGCCGCTGATGTAGATGATCAGCGTGTTGTCGAGCTGGCCGATGTCCTCGACGGCCTGGATAACGCGGCCGATCTCATTGTCGGCGTACGCCTGATAGGCCGCATAGACATCCGCCTGCTTGATGAATAGTTTCTTTTCTTCCCAGCTCAGCGAATCCCAGCGCGGCAGCTTGGCGCCATTGTAGATGTCCTGTCCGTCCGGCCACGGCGTCAGCTCAGCGTTGGCGGGCATGATGCCCAGCCGCTTCTGGTTGGCGAAAATCGTCTCGCGCAACTTCTCCCAGCCGTCGTCAAACAGGTGCATCGCGCTGATCTTGTCGATCCACTCCGGTGTCGGGTGATGCGGCGCGTGCGTGGCGCCGGGCACGTAGTAAACGAAGAAGGGCTTTTCCGGTGCCAGCGCCTTCGACTGTCGCATGTACTGAATCGCCTCGTCGGCCATCGCCGTTTGCATGTTCCAGCCGGGATTGCCCTGGAACGGGAAGATCGGCGTCGTGTTGCGGAACAGGTTCGGCTGCCACTGGCTGGCGTCGCCGCCGACGAAACCATAGAAATACTCGAAGCCCATGCCGTTGGGCCACTGCGAGAACGGGCCGGCCTGGCTGTTCGCGAAGAACGGCGTGTTGTGATCCTTGCCGAACCACGAAGTCGCGTAGCCGTTGTCCCGCAGGATGGTGCCGATAGTGGCCTTCTCGATCGGGATGATCGAGTCGTAACCAGGGAAGCCGGTGGCGATCTCGCCGACCACGCCAAAGCCTACTGAGTGGTGGTTGCGCCCGGTGATCAGTGCAGCCCGCGTCGGCGAGCAGAGCGACGTCGAATGGAAGTTCGTGTAGCGCAGGCCGCTCTTGGCGATGCGGTCGAGCGCCGGGGTCGGAATCACGCCGCCGAAGGTGCTGGGCGAGCCGAAGCCGTCGTCGTCGGTCATGATCAGCAGCACGTTGGGCGCCTTTTTCGGCGGCACAACGCGTGGTGGCCACCACGGGGTCGATTCGGAGGCCCGCTGCTTGATCACCCCGCCGAATTTCGGATCGGGCGGCGGCAGCTGCTTGCCGCTGATTGTGGTGGTGGCGCTGGGCAATCCTAGAATGCCCGTGACCTGCTGCGCCGATGCAAACCCCAGGCAGCCAAAGGTGGCTATCCAGGAAAGCGCCAGTCTGACGAAGTGCTCTTTCATTGTTGACTCCAACGGCCGGGTTTCGTGGGACAGGGGGCATTCGTCGAAGCGTTCTTCCGATTCCACCCTGACCGAATCCGAGCCCGCATGCGCTGATGAATGATCGTCCTGCCACTGCGCCAAGGTGCCGGATGAAGACCTGTCATTTGACGCACGCTACTCCGATTTTGCTCCGCAAAAGGCCCTGATCCTAGGACAATCGACGACAATACGTGGACATCTGGCGACATTCCAAGGATCATATCTGCATGAACCAAGCCCCCTTGCTCGTGCGTGCCCGTGCTCTCACGGGTTTCGTCGAACTCGTCAGTAGCCTGGGCGGCGACGCCGAGGGTCTGCTCCGTGACGCTGGAATGACCACACAGATGCTCGCGCAACCGGAAGCGACGATCAGCATACCCGCCGCCGTGGCACTGCTTGAGAATGCGGCATCGCAGCTCGCCGCCCCGGACTTTGGCCTGCTTCTGGCGCAGCGGCAGGATTTTTCGGCCCTCGGCCCCATCGCACTGGTAGCTCGTCGCGCCGACACGGTGCGCAATGCACTGGTGGCGATCGCGCGCAATCTGCCCTATCACGTGGCACGCACCTCACTACGAATGGATGCCGGTCCTGGCGACGGGCTTGCCTGGCTGCGTTACGAACTGCCATCAGAAGTTGGAGCAGCGCGGCGGCAGTCGGTGGAAATGTGTTGCCTGATGCTCGTTCAGACGCTGCGCATGCTCAGCGGCGATGCCGGCACTGACTGGCGGGTCGTTCTTGCGCACCCGCCCGGCGTCCCGCTGTCCCGCTACCGTGTAATCTTCGACTGTGAAGTGGCGTGCCAGCAGTCAGGCAATGGCGTGGTTTTTCCCACAGATCTCCTCGAACACGTACTCGATACCGGCAATCCGCAAATCCGCGTTGCCGTCGAACGCTTTGTGGCTCATCTTGTTCGACGCAATCCGCTCGATCTCGCACGCCAGATCGAGGAACTGATCGCTCGACAACTGGCCGGTGGAGGCTGCACCCTGCCCGATATCGCCCGGCAATTGGCACTCAACGAACGTACCCTCCAAAGACGCCTGGAGGCGCAGCGAATCCGCTTTGCCGACATCCTCGACCGCGTCCGACGGAGTCAGGCGCATGAGTTCCTGGCCCAACCCGCGCTGCCCTTGTCCGAAGTGGCGACTCTGCTCGGCTATAGCGAACAGAGATCGCTCGGCCGGGCATGCCGCCGCTGGTTCGGCACGACGCCGGCAGCGTTACGCGATGAATTGTGAAGATGGCACCATTTCTGAATTCCGTGCGCGGCGTTTGCCGGAAACGCGCTGGCAACAGACGGCGCGTTATGGCTGGGACAAGGGCGGCAGCAAGGGCGGCCGCTAGCCGATCGGGCTCGCTGCCAGTGCCAGCCCGTCGGCCGAGCCGGCGCGCGGGACTGCCCTTCTTGTTCGCGGTCGGCGCAGCCACGGTCGTGCGCTCTGGCGACAACCGGAACCGATGACGTCGATGGATCATCGCCCGTTCAGGGCCAGGTCCACCGCACCTTCGGCATGCAGCTCGGTGGTGTCGAACAGCGGCACCGCCGCGTCGGCGGGCGAGATCAGCAGGGCGATTTCGGTGCAGCCGAGAATGACTCCCTGCGCGCCGCGCTCGGCCAGCGCGGCGATGACTTGGCGGTAGGCGTTGCGGGACGCTTCCGAAACCACTCCGCGACAGAGTTCGTCGTAGATCACGCGATGCACGCGTTCGCGGTCGTCCTCGTCGGGGACGACGACCTGGATGCCGTGATGGGCTTCCAGGCGGCGACGATAGAAATCCTGTTCCATCGTGAAGCGCGTTCCCAGAAGGCCGACCGTGCTCAGATCCGCCTGACGGATTGCGGCAGCGGTGGGTTCGGCGATGTGCAGCAGGGGAATCGACACCGCCGCCTCGATGGCTGGCGCGACCTTGTGCATGGTGTTCGTGCACAGCAGCAGAAAGTCCGCGCCAGCGGCTTCGAGGGTGAGCGCAGCAGCGGCAAGCAGGCTGCCGGCCGCATCCCATTGACCGCAGCGCTGCAGTTCCTCGATGTCGGCAAAGTCAACACTGTTGAGGACGATCCGCGCCGAGTGCAGGCCGCCCAGGCGCTGCCGCACCAGTTCGTTGATCCGGCGATAGTAGGTGAGCGTCGATTCCCAGCTCATGCCGCCGAGCAGGCCGATGGTTTTCATGCGGTGCGACGCGCCAGGGTTGGGGACCCCGGAGCTGCGCAAGCTCGCGGCGCATGCGCCCGGCCCCGCCAGTCGATCGGCAACGTTTCCTGGGTCATGGTTTCTCCGGGTAGCTGAAGAACGACTCGATCAGCTCGGCGAGTTTTTCCGGCCGATCGTGCTGTACGTTGTGCCCGCAGTCGTCGATGCGGGTGATTTGGCCGTGGACAAAGCAGTCCATTCGTCGCTGCAGTTCTTCGGAATGCTGGCCAAAGCGTTGCATGACGTAACCTTCGTCGGCCGTCACCAGCATGACCGGCGCAGTCATCGCGCGCCAGCAGGCCATGACTTCCTCGATCCGGTAGACGTGGGGTGAAGGGACCTTGTGCCAGGGGTCGCAGGCGACGACCCACTGGCCGTCGGGCAGCTGGCTTGCGCAGTGTGTCGCCAGAAACGCGGCACGTTCGGGAAGGAGCCGTTTGTTGAACTGCAGCAGTCGCGTCGCAAGCTGCTCGCGGCTGGCGTAGGCGCGCAGTCTCGGCGTCTCGCGCGAGCGGTCGAGCCATTCGCGGATGCGGCCGGGCGCTTCCTCGGCTTCGTTCGGCAATAGGCCGAGAAAGTCGACCATCAACAGGCCGGCAATCCGTTCGGGCCGGACGCCGCCGTAGATGCTGGCGACTGCGCCGCCCATGCTGTGGCCGACGACGCGCGCCGGCACGCCAGGGCTGTAGCGCTCGAGCAGGGCATCGAGGTCGGCGTAGTAGTCGGCGAACCAGTAACGGCGGTTCAGCCACTCGCTTTGTCCGTAACCCCGCCAGTCTGGCGCCACCACATGCCACGACTGCCTGAGCGCATCAACCGTGAACTGGAAGCTGGCCGACGAATCCATCCAGCCATGCAGCATCAGCAGCAGCGGCGCATCGTCCGGCCCCCAGTGGCGAATGTGGTAGGCCAGGCCATTGATCGGCAGTTGCTCGCAGCGGAAGGGTGCTTGCCTCTTCATCTTGTGAATACTCTACCCCATTTCCCTTGCGCGGCAATGCGACCGCGTGTGCCCGCCGCCGGGGCAGACGACAGCGCTAGGCGCCAGGCGTCTGGCCCGCCACGGCCGCCGTCATGCGTTCGAGCGCCGCAGCAAGCGTCGCCGGCGGGCAGCCGAAGTTGAGCCTGATCCAGCCGGCCAGGCCGAAGTCAAGCCCGCTGGAGAGGCCGACACCGGCCGTCTCGAAGAAGGCCGCCGGATCGGCGACGCCAAGGCTGCGCGCGTCGATCCACGCCAGGTAGGTCGCCTCGACATGGCTCATGGCCAGCCCCGGCAGACCGGCAATGGCGGCTTCGACGCGGTCGCGGTTGCCGCGCAGGACCCCGAGCAGCGCCTGGCGCCAGTCGTCGCAGTCGCGGTAAGCGGCCTCGGTTGCCGCCAGCCCGAGAACATTCACATGCGGAACAATGCCACGCATGACGCTGGTAAACCGTCGACGAAGCGCAGCATCGGGAATCACGGCAAAAGCGCAGCCCAGCCCGGGCATATTCCAGGTCTTCGACGGCGCCATCAGCGTGATGCTGCGCCGGGCAATCCCGGCGTCGATCATCGCCAGCGGCAGGTGCTGCCGGTGCTCGTCGAGCAGCAGGCCGCAGTGGATTTCGTCGGAGCAGACGATCAGGTCATGCCGCTTGCAGAAAGCGGCGACTTCGTTCAGTTCGTCCTCGTCCCAGGCCCGCCCGACCGGGTTGTGGGGGTGGCACAACAACAACAGGCGGCAGCCCGGCGTCAGCGCCGCGGCCAGCGCGGCGAAATCCCAGCCCCAGCGGCCGTCCGCCTGACGCAGCGCGGCGGTCGAGAGCTGCCGGCCGGACAGGCGCGGCGCCGAGAGGAAAGGCGGATAGACCGGCGTCGCCGTCAGCACATCGCCGTCGACGGCCCGGCAGGCGACATTGAGACCCGTAACCAGCCCGGGCAACCAGACCAGCCAGTCCGCCTCAACCTGCCAGCCGTACTCGCGCTGCAGGTTGTCAAGCACGGCCTCGTAGAGCGAGGGCCATTCCTGCGCGTAGCCGAAACAACCCTGCGCGACCCGCCTTTCGAGCGCGGCAATGATCGCCGGCGGCGCGGCAAAATCCATGTCGGCCACCCACAGGGGAAGCACGTCGCGACCGGCGTACTTGTTCCACTTGAGCGAATCGCCGCCGCGGCGCTCGATGACGCGAGCGAAGTCGAAGCCGCTCACACGTCGAGGTGCGCGTAGAGCGCGGTCGACAGGTAGCGCTCGCCGAACGAAGGAATGATCACCACCGTCAGCTTGCCGGCATTCTCCGGCCGGCGCGCCACTGCCAGCGCCGCCCAGACGGCCGCCCCCGACGAGATGCCGACCAGCAGACCTTCTTCGGTCGCCATCCGGCGCGCGATGGCAAAGGCGTCGTCCGCCTTGACGCGCTGGACTTCGTCGTAGATTTCCGTGTTCAGCACCTTGGGCACGAAGCCGGCGCCGATGCCCTGAATCGGATGCGGACCCTTGACGCCGCCCGAGAGCACCGGCGAAGCATCGGGTTCAACGGCGATCACCTGTACCGCGGGCTTCCTGGCCTTGAGGACCTCGCCGACGCCGGTGATCGTGCCACCGGTGCCGATGCCGGAGACGAAGATGTCGACCTGGCCGTCGGTATCGCGCCAGATCTCCTCGGCGGTTGTGCTGCGATGGATGGCCGGATTGGCGGGATTCTCGAACTGCTGCGGGATGAAATAGCGCGCGTCGGCCGCCGCCATCTCTTCGGCACGGCGAATGGCGCCGCCCATGCCGTCCGGCCCGGGCGTCAGTACCAGTTCGGCGCCGTAGGCCTTGAGCAGCAGGCGACGTTCGCGACTCATGGTTTCCGGCATCACGAAGCAGCACTTGATGCCGCGCGCGGCACAGACCATCGCCAGGCCGATGCCGGTGTTGCCCGAAGTCGGCTCGAGCACCACCGTTTCAGCGCCGATCCTGCCGGCAGCCTGCGCGGCATCGATCATCGCTGCCGCGATCCGGTCCTTGACGCTGTGTGCCGGATTGTAGAACTCCAGCTTGACGCAGATGGTACCGTCGATCCCGGCACTGAGACGGTTGAGTCGGACGAGCGGCGTGTTGCCGATCAGGTCGGTGACGTCATTGGCAATATTCATGGACATCCGAAGGCCTCCTCTGAAGTAATCGTAATTTGACAGCTCTGCTCGCCAGAAGTGGCGTCGGCCCCGAAAGGCCGTCGCTTCTGCGCCAGCGGGAAGCTGGGTCTGACTTCGGTCGATCGCCTCTGCACGGCCAACGACCGGTTCCCTGCGGCCTCTCGGCTAACCGAGGAACAGCTTGTAGGCCGGATTGTTGCTCTCGTTCCAGTGCGCGTAGCCGAGTTTCTTCAAGAACTCCTCGAAGTCGCCCATCTCGCCCGCTGGTACCTGCATGCCGACCAGTACCCGGCCATAGTCGGCACCGTGGTTGCGATAGTGGAAAAGGCTGATGTTCCAGCCGGCACTCATGCGGTTGAGGAAGTTCATCAGCGCCCCGGGACGCTCGGGGAACTCGAAACGGTAGACGATCTCGTTGTTGATCCTCGGCGAGTGCCCACCGACCAGGTGGCGAATGTGCCCCTTGGCCACCTCGTCGTCGGTCAGATCGAGCGTCGGGTAATCGTGCTTGCGCAGATGCGCCAGCAGCCGCACCGATTCGGCGCGCGACGCAACCTGCACGCCGACAAAGACATGCGCATCACGCTGATCGTTGTAGCGGTAATTGAACTCGGTGATGTTGCGCGAGCCGATCAGCGACAAGAACTGCTTGTAGGCGCCGGGACGCTCGGGCAGCGTGACGGCAAAGACGGCTTCGCGTTGCTCGCCGATCTCTGCCCGTTCGGCAACAAAGCGCAGACGGTCAAAGTTGATGTTGGCACCGGACGCCGTGGCGACCAGCGTCTGGCCCTTCAGCTTGTGCTGGTTGACGTATTCCTTGGCGCCGGCAACCGCCAGCGCCCCGGCCGGCTCGAGCACCGCCCGCGTGTCCTCGAAAACATCCTTGATGGCCGCGCAGATCGCGTCGGTATCGACCAGCACCATTTCATCGACAAACATCTGACAGAGGCGAAAGGTTTCCTCGCCGACATACTTGACTGCCGCACCATCGGCGAACAGGCCAACGTGATCAAGCCGGACGCGCCGCCCGGCTTGCAGCGAGCGCGCCATGGCATCGGCGTCGACGGCCTCGACACCAATGATCCTGGTTTCCGGCCTGACCCGCTTGATGTAGGCAGCGACACCCGAAATCAGCCCGCCGCCGCCGACACAGCAGAACACGGCGTGAATCGGCCTGGCATGCTGGCGCAGGATCTCCATGCCGATGGTGCCCTGCCCGGCGATCACTTCGGGGTCGTCGAAAGGGTGCACGAAGCTCAGCTTCTCGCGCTTCTCGAGTTCGAGCGCGTGCGTGTAGGCGTCATCGTAGGATTCGCCCGCGAGCACGACTTCACCGCCCCGCGCCTGGACGGCCTGCACCTTGATCTGCGGGGTGGTCGTCGGCATCACGATCACCGCCCGGCAGCCAACCCTGGCCGCCGCCAGCGCAACGCCCTGCGCGTGGTTGCCGGCCGAGGCACAGATCACGCCGCGTTTGAGTCTTTCGGCCGAAAGATGGACGATCTTGTTGTAAGCGCCGCGCACTTTGAAGGAGAACACCGGCTGCAGGTCTTCGCGCTTGAGGAGCACCCGGTTGCCGATACGCGCTGAAAGCGCCGGCGCCGGATCAAGCGGGGTCTCAATCGCGACATCGTAGACGCGTGCTCTTAGAATTCTTTCGAGATAATCCAGGGGCATGGCAGCAAAGGGGCGTTCGTTTGGCGAGGCGCTCGATTCTAGCAGCAGAAGCGACCCCGCTGGCCCAAAGAGCGCGGCGGGGCTGAGCAATCGCAGCAAAGCTCAGATGCCATTGTCGCTATACAGGAAGGGCAACCGGCTTTCTTGCGCTACCGAAAGGCCCGGCCAACTGCATCCAGAAGCTCGGCGCATGCGTAACAGTGGAGTCTGCAGCAAAGTCCGTCCAGGACGAACGGCAAGAGCCAAGCCACAGCGCCCTGGATACGGCAAGGGCTTCAAGCGAAGGGGGCGAATCCTCTGCCGCGCCTCGATTGCCGATTGGGCACCACGTTCATGCTACATTTCCTGCCTGCTTCACGGCCGCAAGAAGGAGAAACGATGCCAACCACCGCCGAACGCCGCCGAGCATCGCAATGCCTGCCCGACGGTAGCGCCCGGAATTGCCGAGAACTGGTCGGGATCGGCAAGCTCATACCCCGCCGCGTGGCTCGGGAAAGTGTCCGGGATGTCGCCGCGAACCACTGAACCAGCAGCCGACAGACGCGACCTGGACGGCTTTCTGGTCGATCTGGAGAGCGGCAGCGAAGCATCCACCGGCCCGGGTGCAGGCGACCGCCCGGTGTGGATGCCCGGTTGGGCGGACCAGAGCCAGCAGCAGCCACGGCAGTCGCAACGCGAAGGTACGCCCCTGAGCGAGGAAGGCGACGACTTCTCCGCCGCCACGCGCGGCCCAGGCGACGCGCTACAGGCGAGCACAGCGAAACGTCGAACGTCAGTGGCTGTCGCCGACGAGGCCAGCTTGCAGGCCCGGATCGCCCGCATCGTACGCCAGGACGAGCACGCGCTGGCCGAGCTGTACGACGCCCTCGCCGGACGCGTCTACGGCCTTGCCCTGCGCATCACGCGCCAGGTTCAGACCGCTGAAGAGGTGACCGAGGACGCGTTCTGGCAGGTCTGGCGGCAGGCGCCCCGTTTCGACCCGACGCGCGGCAGCGTGCTGAGCTGGATCCTGACCATTGCCCGCAGCCGCGCGCTCGATGCCTTGCGCCGCCGGGATCCGGCCGAAGCCCTCGACGAGAGGTGTCTGGCCGACCTGGAAGCCGGCAGCAACCCTCAGGATCTGCTGCAGGCAGTACAACAACACCATCGCCTGCATGCGGCGCTGGCCGGGCTCGACGCGCTGCCGCGGCAACTGCTCGCGCTGGCGTTTTTCCGCGGCCTTTCGCACGAGGAGATTGCCTGCCAGATGCAGCTGCCGCTGGGTACCGTCAAGTCCCATATCCGGCGCGCCCTGCTACGCCTGCGCGAACTGCTCGGCAGCAACGATCCCACTTCCCCGATGGTGACCCCATGAACAGCGAGTCCAAGGGCCTTGACGATCCCACCGCCGAAGATCAAGTCGAGAGCGCATGGCTTTCCCTGATCGGCGAAGCGCTGGTACCGCACGATCTGAACGCTGGAGAACCAGCCGGCGTGCGCAGCCGCCTGCTGCGCCGGGCTGCCGCCAGTGTGCGTCGGCACGCGGGGCTGATCACCATTCGCCGCGGCGATGGAGCCTGGCGAACGCTCAAGGCCGGTGTCCGCGTCAAGCTGCTTTGCGAGGGCGCGCAAGGCGCCTCGGTGCTGATCGAGCTTTCCCCCGGAGCAAGCCTGCCAGCGCATCGGCATCAGCATCTCGAAGAGGGCATCGTGCTGCGCGGCGAGCTGCGGCTGGGTGACTTGCATCTGGGCCCGGGCGATTACCACGTTTCGCCACCGGGCAGCCGGCACGGGCGCATTTCCTCAGCCGCGGGAGGCCTGGCTTACCTGCGCGGCAGCTCCCTGGGACATACCAGCCAGGTACTCGGCGAGCTGTTGGGCGGCCTGTTGCCCGGCGCCGGCCCGCCGATCCATAGCGTCCTGGCCAGCGACGACGGCTGGGAAGCGATTGCTGACGGTGTCGAACAGAAGATCCTGTGGCGCGACAGAGACCGCATCTCGCGCTTTCTCCGCCTGGCGGCCGGCGCCCACCTGTCGCCGCACGCCCACGACGGCGATGAGGAGTGCTTGATCCTGCGTGGCGATGCCTTTGTCGGGGACCTGCTGCTGCAGGCCGGTGACTTCCACCTCGCCCCGTCCGGCAGCGAACACGGCGAGGTGAGCAGCGACTGCGGTGCCCTGGCCTTCGTGCGTGGGCGAGAGGTTCTGCCGCTGCGAGCATGAGCACCCGCTTCGTGATGATCAGCCGCTGGCGCCTGCCAACGACCCGCGAACGCCTCTGGAGCCTGCTCACCGAGCCCACCGAGTGGCCCGGCTGGTGGCCGCAGCTACGCGGTGTCAACAGGCTTGAGGACGGGGACCCGGATGGTGTCGGCGCCAGCCATGCCTTCGTCTGGCACAGCGGCCTCGGTTACCGGCTGCGCACGGTGATGACCACGACGCGCGCAAGCCGCATGCGCGAACTCGAGGCGGCGGCCAGTGGCGACCTGCGCGGCATCGGGCTTTGGCTGATCGAAGACGACCTGCCGCCGGGCGTCCTGCGTCTGACCTATCGCTGGGATGTCGAATTGAGCAAACCATGGATGCGCCTCCTCGCACCCTTGTTGCAGGACGTCTTCACGCGACGCCACTTTGCGGTGATGGCCAGCGGTGCCGACGGAATGGCCCGGCAGCTGGGATGCCGCCGGTCGGCGATCGAAGAGTGGTCGACGATCACCCGTCTCGCCCAAGACCGCGAGGCCGCCTGAGCAAGCAGCCCGCCGCGGGCACCCGCGTTTCTTGACCTGCGCTGCACCTTCTTGTCCTGCGCTGCATCCGCCGAGCGGTCTGCTGCGTAACTACTGACGCAGCACCGGCCTTTCCTGCCCAGTGTCTGCGTCTTTCCAGGAGGAGGAACACGCATGCTGAACCTACACCACGCGCCGGCAACGCCCGCTGCCGGCCCCGCGCACACGCTGGCGCAAGCGCCACCACAGCGGCAGCGAGCGGTCGCCAAAGCGCTGCTGGCCGGCGTATTCTGTCTCGCCGGCGCCGCGCACGACGCTGCTGCCATGCTGGTCAGTCTCGACACCTCAACGCTTTCCGGGACGTCAGCCCGACTTGAATTCGTTCTCTTCGACGGCGATTTCACCCCCAACAACTCGTTGACCATAGCGTCGATGAGCACCAGTGGAGTTCTTGGTGCGATCGATTGCAGCTTCGGCTGCACGGGTGGTTTCTCCCCCCCGTTTGCACTCGACGACGCGCTGACCTTCGGTCAGTTTCTGCAGGACCTGACGCTCGGCAGCAGTGTTTCGTTCGAGTTGAGCTTCACCAGCAATTACTCGGGCAACGGCACGCCGGACCGTCTGGTGCTGTCGTTGCTCGACCCGGTGACCAACTTGACGCTGGTCTATACCGATCTCGACTCCACGGTCTCCCCGGTGCCTTTTCAGGACGCGCTGCTTGTCGTCGATCTCGCCGGCGACGCCCGCATCCAGGTCGCCGGAAGCTCAGATCCGAACATCCTGATCAGCATCCCCGAACCAGGCGCCGGCGCGCTGTTCTCGCTGGGTCTGGCACTGCTCGGCGGACAACGCATCCGTCGCCGACGCTGGTTCGCATCCAGCGGGTGAGCAAGCCACCATGCCGGGCTGCTGACAGCCACCGTTCGCAATCGCTTCAGATCACAACCGGAGACACCCCATGAAATCATTCGCCATAATCGCCCGCCGCAGTTGCGCGTTCCTGCTCTTCGCCGCGACCTGCGTGGCGCTGCCGCTGCCGGCAGCGTTCGCCGCCAACCATCGCGAGGCGCCACTGACCGCCCTCGACCACAAGGCCGACATTACCGACTGGTTCGCCTTCGTCAGTTACGACGATCCCAGCAAGGTGACGATGATTCTCAACGTCGACCCGCTGCTCGAACCGGCCAACGGCCCGAACTACCACCCCTTTGACCCGGAGATCTCCTACGAGATGAAGGTCGACAACAACTTCGACGGCGACGAAGACCTCAAGGTGGTCTTCCGCTTCAAGACGCAGACCCGGTTACCTGGTGTGTTCACCGGTTTCGTCGGTGCCGGGAACGGCATCGCGGCGCCTGCCAACTCGCCGGCACCGGTAGCGCCGGGGACGCCGATCGTGCCACCCGCGATCACCGCGCTCGACGGTCCGGGGTCCGAGGGGCTGAGCCTGCGCCAGAGCTACACGGTGACCATCCAGAAGAAGTCGGGCACTGTCTGGCAAACCATCTTCTCGAGCGACCCACAGATGCTTTACGCGGTGCCGGCCAACGTCGGACCACGCACCATGCCGAGTTACCCGGCGCTCGCACAGCAAGGGATCTACAACCTCGGCGGCGGCATCAAGGTGTTTGCCGGCACCGTCGACGACCCCTTCTACATTGACCTCGGGGCCGCCTTCGATACGCTGAGCTTCCGTACCAGCGCCTTCGCCACCGGCGTCCCGGCGGTACTGTCGGACGACCAGGATGCGGTCGATGACCACAACTTCGCGCCCGATGCCGTTGCCGGCTACAATGTCAACACCATCGCCATCGAGCTGCCGATCAGCATGCTCACCAGCGACGGCGCGCGGCACGCAGCTGGCGAAGCGAAAGCGGTGATCGGCACCTATGGCAGCACGTCCCGACCGCGTATCAAGGCGCAGCCGACGACTCCCGGCGGCAAGCCGTCGGTTTCCACCAACTTCGTTCAAATCCAGCGCATGGGCAATCCGCTGATCAACGAGTTGCTGATCGGCACCGGCGACAAGGACAAATTCAGCATGTCCGAGCCCAAGAACGACGGCCAGTTCGCCAGTTACCTGCTCGACCCGCTGCTCGCGCGCGTCATCAACGCCGCCTACGGGGGTGCGGTACCCATCCCGACGCCGCCACGCACCGACCTGCTGCCGCTGGTCACTTACACAGCGCCGATCTGCCCTGGCTGCAGCGCCGCGCAGGCCGGCCCGGTTGCCGACCTGCTGCGCCTGAATACCGGCATCGGGCCGACGCCGACGGCGGGCCGCAGGCGGCTTGGCGTTCTCGCCGGTGATCTCGGCGGTTTCCCGAACGGTCGTCGCGTTTCCGACGACGTGACCGACATCGCCGCACGGGTGACGGTCGGCGTCCTCAACCCGGCGTTCAACCGCTTCCCGAACAACCGCATCGGCGACGGCGTCAACAGCAATGACGTGCCTTACCAGGAGACTTTCCCCTATGTCGCTTTCGCCAACAGCGGACGCAACAGCCGGCACCAGAACCCGGAGACCAGCGGCTGTTCCACTCCAACCGCACCGTTCGTGCCGGCGACCTGCCCGACCAACTGAGTCCATCGCCTGCGGGAACCGAAGAGTCGCAGCCGGCCCGACCGCGATCCTGGGCGCACATCGCCAGCCAGGTCCGGGCGGCTCGACTCTCTGTCGCCGCGCGCGGCACGCCAACCCTCGACACCGTCTTGCACGAGGATGATGAGATGACGCCTGCGAAATTCCACTTCCGGTCACTGGCTGTGCTGGTGACGCTCGTGCTGACCGCCGCGGGCGCGACGGCGGCGCCGTACGTGCCTCGGTCCGACGACCAGGTCCTGGAGCGTCTGCCGCTGGCGCCCACCGACCCGACCGCCCGCGAACTGCGTGGCCTGCGCCAGGCTCTGGCACAACAGCCCGGACGACTTGATCTGGCCATTCAGCTCGCCCGCCGCTACACCGAACTCGGGCGGGTAACGGGCGATCCGCGTTTCGCCGGCTACGCGCAGGCGGCCCTGGCTGGCTGGTGGGAGCAGAGCGAACCACCAGCCGAGGTGCTGCTGATCCGGGCAACGCTGCGCCAACGCACGCACGATTTTGACGCTGCGCTGGCTGATCTGGCGGTGCTGCTCCAGCGCCATCCACGTGACGGCCAGGCCCGCCTGACGCGAGCGACGATTCTGCAGGTGCAAGGCGATTTCGACGGCGCGGCCGGCGAGTGCGCAGCGCTGCGCCGGCTGGCTCCCGAGGTCGTCTGGGCGGCTTGTGCCTACGGGCTTGCGAGCGTCACGGGCCATCTGCGCGCGAGCTACGACGCACTCAGTTCTCTGCTCGCCAGGCAAGCGGAGGCAAAACCCGAGGTACAAGCCTGGGTTCTGTCCATGCTCGCCGAGATGGCGACACGCGCCGGACTGAACGATGCCGCAGAGGCTCATTTCCGCGCCGCGCTGGCGATCGACCCTTCCGACCACTACCTGTTGACTGCCTATTCGGATTGGCTGCTCGATCAGCGACGCCCGTCCGAAGTCGTGACACTGCTCGCCAGCCAGCAGCGTGCCGACGCCCTGCTCTTGCGCCAGACCCTGGCACTGAAACAGCTCGGGTCGCCGCAGGTCGACGCCGGCGTCGAGCAGTTGCGCGCGCGCTTTGCCTCCAGCCGCCTGCGCGGCGATCGCGTCCACCTGCGCGAGGAGGCGCGCTTCACCCTTGAACTGCTGGGTGATCAGCGGGCTGCGCTGGCTCTGGCACGCGCGAATTGGGCGATCCAGAAGGAACTTCCGGACCTGCGCCTCCTCGTCGAGAGTGCGCGGGCGACGCGCGACGCCGCGACGCTCGACGAGGTCCGCCAATGGCTGCTGCAAACAAGCGCTGAAGACGTCGCGATCAGCCGCTTGCTGTCCTAGGAGCCAGCCATGTCAGCCTTGCATCTGCTCGACGACCCAATGTTCACCCGCGGCCGGCGGCTGCTTGGCCTGCTCGTGCTCCTGCTGCTCGCACCGGTGGCGTTGGCGCATAAACCCAGCGACAGCTACCTGACGCTGCAGACGACCGCGGGCGAGATCCGCGGCCAGTGGGATATCGCGCTACGCGACATCGACCACGCGATCGGGCTTGACGACAACCAGGACGGCGCGATCACCTGGGGCGAGCTGCGCGCCCACCACGACGACATCGCCGCTTACACGCTGGCACGGCTGGAGCTGTCGGCCGACGGGCAGCTCTGCCCGACACGCGCCGTCCAGCATCTGGTCGACGAGCACACCGACGGCGGCTACGCGGTGCTGCGTTTCGCTGCGACCTGTCCGGACATCGCCGGCGCGATCCACACCCTCAGCGTCAACTACCGGCTGTTCTTCGACCTCGACCCGCAGCACCGCGGGCTGCTGAAAATCGAGTACGCTGGCGAGACGCGTAGCGTCATCCTCAGCGCCGGCGCACCGCTGCAGCGGATTGAACTCAGCGCGCCGAGCGCGCTGAGACAGTTCGTCGACTATGCCGCACACGGCGTGTGGCACATCGGGATCGGCATCGATCACCTGTTGTTCCTCATTTCGCTGCTCTTGCCGGCGGTGCTGCTGCGCGTCGACCGCGCCTGGACCGGCGCCGAGCACTTCCGGGACGCGCTCTGGGAGGTCTTCAAGGTAGTCACCGCGTTCACCGTCGCGCACTCGATCACACTGTCGCTGGCCGCCCTCGAGGTCGTCCAGCTGCCTTCGCGCTGGGTGGAATCAGCGATCGCCGCCTCGGTGATCCTCGCCGCACTGAACAACCTGCTGGTAATCGCAGGACCCAGCCGCTGGCTGTTCGCTTTCGCCTTCGGGCTGATCCACGGCTTCGGCTTCGCCAGCGTTCTGGCCGACCTCGGGCTGCCGCGCGACTCGCTGCTGCTGGCTCTGGTGGCCTTCAACGTCGGCGTCGAACTCGGTCAGATGGCGGTCGTCGCGGTCTTTCTGCCGCTCGCCTGGAGCATGCGCCGGCAGTGGATCTATCGCCGCGGCGTGCTCGCCGGCGGTTCGTGGCTGGTGATCGCGATCGCCAGTGTATGGCTCGTCGAACGTATCTTCGAGATGAAGTTGCTGGCCTGATCTTGAGGTGTTGCTGCCGCTCCGTCCGGACAGTACGGACCGCTCGCACTGCGTGCGACTCAAGGCGGGAAAAGCCAACCCTGGCCTCTGACCGAAACGCCACCAGCAGATCGACATCGCCCTGCGGTCCGAAGTCTGCGCGGGTTGCCGAATCCTGAGCAATCGTGGTCATGCTGACGCCGGCCGGGACTCCCTCTTCGCCGAGCAAGGTGGCGCAACGCGGACTGGCTGCCCGACGACGACGAAGTCGTTTCCGCGATCGGCGGTCACGACCCGGTGCTGCCGGCGGTGTGCTGCTGGCCCCACCGCTCTACAGCGACGAAAACGGACGGGACTGGTGGCAGCGGTACCAGCCGAAGGACTATCGCGTGATCCGTTCGCATCTGGGCCGGAAGGCCGATGTCAAGCGAGCCATCGACGCGCTGGACGCGGAAACCGTGCGCGCCTATGCCGACGTGGTGTTCAACCACATGGCGAACGAGAAGAACCGCGACGACCCGTACAACTTTCCTGGCAGCGAGGAGCTGGCTCGCTACCGGGACGAGCGAACGTCCTTTGCGGCGGATCGGCTGTACGGCGACCTCGACGTGGACCTGTTCAGCGGCTGGGACTTCAACCCCAAAGGCGACATCCACAACTGGAACAACGCCTGGGAATCGCAGGAGCGCTGGCTGTCGGGCCTGCCCGATCTGGACCTCAACGACTGGGTTGTCAAACAGCAGCAAGTCTGCCTGCGCGCCCTGAACGACCTCGGGTTTGATGGCTACCGCATCGACGCCATCAAGCATCTGCCCAACGAGCATATTGCCCGCGTCTTCCAGACGCGGGACATGGAAGGGAGATTCTTTTTTGGCGAGGCACTCACCGCCAATGACAATGAGGAGCGCATCTTTCTCTGGCCGCTGCTACGTTCGACGCCCATCTCGTTCTACGACTTCCCGCTGCGCGAGACACTTCGCCGCGTTTTTCCCCTTCCGGAAGCATGCGCGAGCTGGTCGATCCGGCGGCGTACGGTCAGGCTCTGGCGTGGAATCGGGGCATCACTTTCAGCGTCACCCACGACATCCCCAACAACAACGGATTCCGGTGGGAGCTGCTCGACTCTCAGGACGAGTTCCTGGCCAATGCCTAGATCATGGGCCGCGACGGCGGACTGCCGCTGGTGTTTTCCGATCACAACGAGAGCGCCGAGGTGCATGGGTCGGACCGGGACCGGTGGGCCGAAGCCTGGTGCCGCCCCGACATCGCCGGAATGCTGAGATTTCACAACGCGGTGCATGGTCTCCCGCAGTGGTCGCTCGACGAGGACGACGGATTCATCGTCTTTGCCCGTGGTGACCGGGGGATCGTGGCGATCAACAAGTGCGGCGAGTGGCGCCATCCGGTCATCCGGACCCATGGACTGCGCCAGGGCAGCTATCGGTGCATGGTCCACGGGTTCGAGATGGATGTTCGGGGCAATCCCTTCCGCTTCGCCATCCCTCCCCGGCAAGCGCAACTGTGGCTCCAGCAGTAGCGCTTGCGGTATTTGACACAGGTGTGTCTTGCCGTCGTTCACCGTCAGCTTCAGTTTCTCCGTCATTCCGCGCATCGCAACCAGAGCTTCCGTACTGCCCGCCACCCGCAATCTGACCGTGTCGGCGCGAATAGCGGTTGCAAACAGCAAACGCTGCCAATTCGGCAGGGTCATACGTCAGGGCTGGACGATAGCGGGCTGTGATGCTGCACTGCGGTAAGTTAGAATTCGACCTTTGGCAGTCGCGGGGAGCAGCGATGAACGCACGTCTGCGCGAGATTCCGTACAACTACACCTCGTTTTCCGACCGCGAGATCGTCATCCGCCTGCTCGGGCCGGGGATGTGGGCACTGCTTGACGAGCTGCGTACACAGCGGGTCACCGGCCGCTCCGCCCGGATGCTTTATGAGGTGCTCGGCGACATCTGGGTGGTGCAGCGAAATCCGTATCTGGAAGACGACCTGCTCGCCAACCGTCAGCGACGCCATGCCCTGGTCGAGGCGCTGCGCCACCGCTTGCGGGAAATCGACAAACGTCGGCAAGGGAACGACCGGGTCCTGCCGCTGATCACTGCCACGCAGGCGGCGGTGAATGCCTTTGAACAGCATTTCGACGACACCGCCAGACTGCGCACCAGGGTGACCAAGACGCTGGCCAGGTACACCCGGCGCGACAACATCGCCTTCGACGGTCTGGCCCGCGTCTCGCACGTGACCGACGCGACCGACTGGCGGATCGAATACCCCTTCGTCGTTCTCCACCCGGACAGCGAGGAGGAAATCGCGCCGCTGGTGCGCGGCTGCATCGAACTCGGGCTGACCATCATTCCGCGTGGTGGCGGTACCGGTTACACCGGCGGCGCCATTCCCCTGACCGCGCGGTCGGCAGTGATCAACACCGAGAAGCTGACGGCCATCGGTGCCGTCGAAGAACTGCTCCTGCCGGCCTGTGAGCGGCCTTGCGCGACCATCCGTACCGGCGCCGGCGTGGTCACCGCCCGGGTCGCGGAGGCCGCAGCGGCAGCCGGCCGTGTCTTTGCCGTCGACCCGACCTCGGCTGACGCCTCGTGCATCGGCGGCAACATCGCGATGAACGCCGGCGGCAAGAAGGCCGTCCTCTGGGGAACGGCCCTCGACAATCTGGCGTGGTGGAAGATGGTCGATCCCAGTGGCTACGAGCTGGAAGTGACGCGCCTCAACCACAACTTCGGCAAGATTCACGAGCAGGAGATGGCGCGCTTCGAAATCAGGCGCTTTCGCAAGGATGGAAGAACCGCCTACGGCCAACCGGAAATCCTGGAGATCCCGGGCGCGCGATTTCGCAAGACGGGCCTCGGCAAGGATGTCACCGACAAGTTCCTGGCCGGTCTGCCAGGCGTGCAGAAGGAAGGGACCGATGGCCTGATCGTCGCCGCGCGCTGGGTCCTGCACCGCATGCCGGAACATACGAGGACGGTCTGTCTCGAGTTTTTCGGGCAGGTTCGCGAGGCGGTACCGGCGATAGTCGAAATCACCGATTACTTCAAGCCCGGCGGCGGGGGCCGGCAAGCGGGCGTTCTGCTCGCTGGCCTCGAGCACCTCGACGAGCGCTACCTGCGAGCCGTCGGCTACGCGACCAAGGCGAAGCGCAGGGCGGAAACTTCAGGCCGGCCGAAAATGGTGCTGATCGGCGATATCGTCGGAGCCGACGAGGCGGTGGTGATGAGCGCGGCCTCGGAGGTGGTGCGCATGTGCAACCTGCGCAGTGCCGAAGGCTTCATCGCCGTCGACACAGAGACGCGACGGAAATTCTGGCTGGATCGCTCGCGCACCGCCGCCATCTCTCGCCACACCAACGCCTTCAAGTTGAACGAGGATGTAGTGATTCCGCTGCCACGCATGGGCGAGTACTGCGATGGCATCGAGCGCATCAATATCGAGCTGTCGATCCGCAACAAGCTGTCGCTGTGTGACTCCCTGGCCGAATTCCTGAGGGGCGACCTGCCCCTGCATCGCGGCGAAACCGACCTCGACAAGGAACTGCTGATCGGCGAGCGTCGACCGGCAGCGCTGGAGGCCATCGCCGGCGTCCAGGCACGCTGGCAATGGCTGCTCGACAACCTCGACCTGCCTCTGGCCGAGGCCGAAGCGCAGTTCGCCACGTTCGGTGTGGAGGTGGATGAGCTGAGAAACCGCGCCTCGTCGCCGACACTGTTCCATCGCCTGCAGGACTATTCGCTGCGCGTCTCGTGGAAGAGCGAACTCAAGCTGCAACTCGATGACATCTTCGACGGCATCGTCTACCGGCCCGTGGTCGAGCGTATCACGGCCATCCACCAGGAGACCCTGCGCAGCCGGCTGTTTGTGGCGCTGCACATGCACGCCGGCGACGGCAACGTGCATACCAACATTCCGGTCAACTCCGACCATTACGAGATGCTGCAGGCCGCCTATGGCGTGGTCGAACGTATCATGGCACTGGCCCGGGGACTTGACGGGGTGGTCTCCGGCGAACACGGCATCGGCATTACCAAGCTCGAATTCCTCACCGAGGACGAAATCCGGCCGTTCCGCGAATACAAGGCCCGCGTCGACCCCGAAGGCCGTTTCAACAAGGGCAAGCTGCTGCCCGGAGCCGACCTGACCAACGCCTACACGCCCTCGTTCTCGCTGCTCGGTACCGAGTCGCTGATCATGGAGCAGTCGGAGATCGGCAACATCTCGACGATGGTCAAGGACTGCCTGCGCTGCGGCAAATGCAAGCCGGTCTGCTCAACGCATGTGCCGCGCGCCAACCTGCTCTATTCACCGCGCAACAAGATCCTCGCCACGTCCCTGCTGATCGAGGCTTTCCTCTACGAGGAGCAGACCCGGCGCGGCGTGTCGCTGAGGCATTTTGACGAGTTCAATGACGTCGCCGATCACTGCACGATCTGCCACAAGTGCCTCACCCCCTGTCCGGTCGATATCGACTTCGGCAATGTGTCGATCAGGATGCGCAATCTGCTGCGGGAGCAGGGCCGGAAGAAGTTTGTTCCGGCAAAAGCCGCGGCGATGGCGTTTCTGACGATCAAGGATCCGGCGACGATCAAGCTGGTTCGCAAGCTGATGATCGACTGGGGCTACCGGGCGCAGCGGCTCGCCTACCGGCTGGCCCGTTCTTTTCACCTGGTTCAGGGCCAGACCCGGCAACCCCCGGCAACCCTTGGTGCACCGTCCATCGGCTCGCAGATCATTCATTTCATCAACAAGCCGATGCCGGCCGGGCTGCCGCGGCGTACGGCCCGCGCCCTGCTCGATATCGAGGATGACAAGATTGTCCCGGTGATTCGCGACCCGCAGCGGGTCAGCGCGCCGGATTACGATGGCGACGCTGTTTTCTACTTCCCTGGCTGCGGATCCGAACGCCTTTTCTCGCAGGTCTCGCTGGCAACCCAGGCGATCCTCTATGAACTCGGTGCGCAAACGGTGCTGCCACCGGGGTACCTGTGCTGCGGCTACCCGCAGACGGCGGCTGGCGAGGCTGACCAGGGCCTGCGGATCACTACCGACAACCGGGTGCTCTTCCACCGCGTGGCCAACACGCTCAACTATCTCGACATCAAGACGGTCATCGTCTCCTGCGGCACCTGTATGGACCAGCTCGAAAAATACCATTTCGAGCAGATCTTCCCCGGCTGTCGCCTGCTGGACATCCACGAATACCTGCTGGAGAAGGGGGTCAGGCTCGATGGCGTCAGCAGCAGCCGTTACCTCTACCACGACCCCTGTCACGCCCCGATGCGGACGATGTCGGCGATCAAGGTGGTGAACCAGCTGCTGGGGCAACGGGTCGAGCTTTCCGAGCGCTGCTGTGGCGAGTCGGGCACTCTGGCCGTCACGCGTCCCGACGTATCGACCCAGGTGCGCTTCCGCAAGCAGGAAGAGATCGAGAAAGCCGCCGGCAGACTGCGCTCTGATGGCTTCAAGGGCGGGGTCAGGCTGCTCACTTCCTGCCCATCGTGCCTGCAGGGATTGTCCCGCTACAGCGACGACGCCGGCACGCAGGCCGACTACATCGTCGTCGAGATGGTCAAGCGTCTGCTTGGCGAGCAGTGGCTAACGCAATACGTCCACAGGGCCAACAACGGCGGTATCGAGCGCGTCCTCCTGTAAAGGGGGCAGCTCCCGGGCAAGAATGTGTTCGGCGGGACCCGGGCGACCAGCAGCAGCCGGTACGGCCAACAGCGCAGCCAGCAGCTCGTCAGCGGTCACCGGACGGCGGCTGCAACCATGGCGATAGTTCGCCTTCCAGCCTTGTCAGCACGCGGTCACGACTGTGATACTGCATGCGGTCCACCAGCGTGCGCGCCTCTCGATAATGCTCAACGGCAGCAGCGAAGTGACGGCCGGCGAGATCGAGCCGCGCCTGCTCGATCAGGCAATCGGCAATGTGCAGCCGCATCGGCGTGATGCGCTGCTGCTGTGCGATCTCCAGGGCTTCGACAATGTCCGCTTCGGCCTCGACCAGCCAGCCCGACTCGCGACGCAGGGCGGCGCGCGCCAGCAGCGCGCGCGGCAACCAGTGTTGCCGTCCCGACTGTCGCAAACCATTGATGCAGCGGTCGAGCGGCTCGGCGGCATCGGCCAGGCGGTGGTGTTGGTCGACCAACGCCTGGAGCATCATCGCTCTTCCGCTACACAGCTGATGCAGGGACACCGCGAAGGAATCACCCAGGTCATGCGCCGCGGCAGTCATCGACCGCCGCTGAACTTCGGCGAGCCGCTGACAATAGGTGGCAATCGCCGCCGGCGTGCGGCCTGACGCGGCAAGCAATCGCTCCGCCTGAGCGAGCACGCAGTCGCAAATCCAGAAGCTCGGTACACCGTAGAGCTGCGGATGCGCGGGATCGAGCTGTGCGTTAAGCGCCTCGGCGCGCTGCAGGATCGCCTCGGCCTCGTCCAGTTCGCCGATAAGCTGCAGGATGTCGCCGTGGCGAGCCAGGAAATACACGCTCCGTTCGTCGGCCGGCTGGTCTGCGGCGTACTGAACACTACGCTGCGAGTAATCCCTCGCCCGGGACAGGTCGCCGAGGACCAGATTGACGGTGCTGAGACTTTGCGCCGTCTCTGCCGCCGAATGATTGGCACTGCCCCCGGCCTCCTGCTCGAGACATCGTAGCAGCGGTGCTTCGGCGTCGGCCACCCGTCCCTGCGCCTGCAGACACTCCGACACCCGATGGAGGAGGTCCATTCGGGCGGCAGGCGGCAACTCGGGCACCACTTCGGACCAACGCCGTGTGAAGAAGCCGGCCAGTGCCGACAGTTCCAGTCCGATCAGGCCGTGCTCCGCAGGCAGCAGCGACTGGCCGCGTGCCTTGGCGGCCTGCTGGTAAAGGGAATAGGCCTCCCGATGGAGACCACCCTGGCAGCCGCGGTCAATGGCACGGAAGAGTTTGTCGAACTCGTCGACGCTTTTCGGCTCTGCGGGGACCTGTCCGCGGTACACCTGATAGAGGCGTTGATGACCGGCGACAAAGGCCTGCGGCGCGGCACGCGACCAATCCTCGGCGAAGTACCGGCGAACCAGAGGATGCATGTCGATGGTCACCGGATCTCGCTCGCTGACAGTGATCAGATGCAGTGTCCGTAGCCGCTGGATCAGTTGAAACAGCAGGGCGCCATGGCTAGCGCCGAGGAATTCGGTCGCTCCCGGGAGGGCGGGCGGTGCCAGCAGCGTATCGAGTTCCGGCATGGCGACCGACCGGTCGAATAGCGCGAGGGTGCGCAAAAGACCGATCTCGGCGCAGCTTCCCAGCTGCTCGGCGAGCTTGGCCAGCACGCTGCGCACATGCTCGCTGCGCGTGCGGACCGGGAGTTTGCTCGCCGGCGCCAGCAAGCCGGCACCGCCGATACCGTACAGCGAAGCCCAGAGATCGATTGCCAGCGCCTGCCCGCCGAGGTCCTGCACCGTCGACTCCAGTTCCTCGTCCTTTCCGTCAACCCCTCGGCTGCGCAGCAGCGCGCGACCAAGGGACGGTGAGACTTCTTCTACATCGTGTTGCTGGACGCGTGCAGCAAAGGCCTCGCCAGCGAAGTCGGCCAACTCGATGCGGCTGGTAACGACACACAACCCGGCGCCCTGACGCATCAATTGGCGCAGGAAGCTGAGCACGATCGGGTCGTGCAGGCTGCCGTCGCTGTCCTGCAACGGCTCGAGCCCATCGAGCAGAAGGATCGCATTACGGGCGCCGACGAGGCCGGCCAGCCGCTCGCCCTTTTCCCACGGCAATCCCTGGCTTGGCGCACCGTCGCCGAAAAAGCGTAGCGCCGCGATCGCCAGGCGGTCGGCCGAGGTTTCACGACTGGACGCCGATTGATTGGCAAACGACCAGGCATACACCGGTCTTGAGAGCGCTCCGGCCTGCTCGCCGAGGGAATCGGCCCAGGCCCGAAGCAGTGTCGATTTGCCCACGCCCCCCCAACCGTGAAACACGACCAGGCGACATTGCGGCTCGGTCAGCGCATCGATCAGAATACGAATCTCGTCGCGACGCCCCAACAAGGCAGATGCCGCTTGCGGCAAGCGGTGCGTGTCAACCAGGCCCGAGGTCGGTAGGGCCGGCCGGATTTCGTTCGCCGCGGCCGGCGCCTTGACGACCTCGTAGATGCGCCTGGCGACGGCACTGAAGACGGTCTCGGGGTGGTCCCGATAATCCACCTTGACCGTCTTGCCATCGCGCGGCAGCATCTGCAGCCGTTTCAGCCACAGGTGCGCTTCCCACGGGCAGTCCTCGATCAGGATCGGCAGCAGAACCAGGCCCTGCTCCTGTCGCTTGCGCAGGAGATCCGGAATCTCTTCCTCCATGCAGAAGGAAGATCCAAGGAAGCTTCCGCTGATCAGACAGATGGCGAAACGCGCCCGTACCATCGCTTCCTTGATCGCCTGATACCAGTCTTCGCCCTGTTTGATGCGACGGTCGTCCCATACGTCCAGCGGCACCGCTTGCCCGAGCGCCCGCAACTGAACAAGCAGGAGGTCCTTCCAGGATTCGTCGCCATGCGCGTAGCTGACGAAGACAGCATTCTCGTTGCTCATATCAGCCTTTGCTCAGGTGCATTCTGCCAATGAACAGGTGATTGATCGCGGCATCTCGGAAGACGGCCAGGCAATCGGCCACGCTCTCGGCGATCGGCTCGCCGGGCAGGTTGTAGGACGTGTTGAGCAGACCGGGGACGCCTGTCGCCGCTTCGAAAGCCGCCAGAAGCTGCCACAAGAGAGGATTGGCCTGCTGCGACACGGTGTGATAACGCGTGCTACCGTCCACATGTACCACCGCCGGCAGCGCCTGGCACCAGTTTCCAGTCATCGTCGCGGCGAGCATCATGTAGGGTGAGCGCGCCGCGTCCTTGCCAAAGACGCCCCCGAGGTTCTCCTCACGCAGCGAGAGACCGTAGGGGCGAAACGATTCGCGATGCTTCACGCGGCGGTTGAGGTGGGAGGCCATCCAGTCGCGAGCAGGATCGGCCAGCAGACTGCGGTTGCCAAGCGCCCGCGGGCCAACCTCCGAGCGACCATGGCACCAGCCGACAACCTCGCCCTGCGCCAGCCAGTGAACCGCTGCGTCGACCTGTTCTTCCTCGCCGCGCTCGGCGACACCGATCGGCGCCCCGTCCCGGCGCCAGGCGCCGGGCAGTGCCCGGGGACTTACGCCGTCGAGGTTGGTCAGGCCACGATAGGGATCCAGCCCGTTGCTTCGGCTGCTGGCGCCCTCGATGTGGTTTCGCAGATAGAGGCTGGCGCCGAGTCCCAGACCGCCGTCGTGCGGGCACGGTGGAATGTAGAGGGCCGCGAGTGGCAATTCCCGCAGCAGGTCGCGGTTGATGATGACGTTCAACGCGCAACCACCGGCCAGACAAAGGCGATCGCCTGGACGTAGATGTCGCCGCAGCAGATTGAGCGTCGCAGCGCTCGCAACCGCCTGCAGCGACGCGGCAAAATCCCTCGCCGGACTGCTGTCCAGATCGCTCAGCGCCCCCTGCCGTAGCTTTCCGAGTTCGGGCAGGAGCCACTCGCGCGTGCCGGTAGAGACGTCAACATGATCGAGGAACAGGCGCGCAGCGCCCAGGTAACGCGGCTCGCCAAGCGCCGCCAGGGCCATCAGCTTGCCGGCCGCATCGAAACCCGTCCCGGCCAGTCGATACAGATGCGTTCCCGCCTTCTTGAACGCCAGACCAATGCGCAACGGGACCGATTCCAGGCAGTCGATGCGCGTCCCGCTGCCACGCAGGATCAGGCACGAGCGCCCGAAATCACCCAGCCCGTCAAACGCCAGAATGAGGCTCTGCTCGAAACCCGAGGTGTAGAAGGCCGAGGCAGCATGCGCGACGTGATGCTCGACAATCACCCCGGGAAGCGTTCGTCCAAGAACGCGAATCGGCGTCTCGCGAAAGCAGTCCGCAGACAGCAGCCGCGTCCCGGCGAGCGCAGGAAAACAGCTGCCATCCTCGGCTGAGGCGGGAATGTCATAACCGTAGTCGGTATCGAGATCCGACGCCCCGCAAAAGCCGACGCGGTCTACGTCGCCGATGGTCATGCCGGCGCCGCGCAAACAGTCCTCGACGCACTCGGCAGACGGGCCGTACGCGTGCCTTACGCGGGTGTGGCGCTCGTTTTCCACAATGACCGTCGGTTCTCCCTCGACCAGGAGGCAGGCGTTGGCGTTGTAGCCCTGATACAGGCCGAGAATGACGCGGCTGGCAGTGGTCAACGAAGTCTCTGGCGCGGGCAACGCGCCCCCTTCAGACCGGGCGTCGCTCATTGACGCCGATCAGTTCGAACATCCGGCTCGCGTGTCCGTGGCGAGAGCGGGTCGAGAAACGCCTGAAACAGAGCACTCGATACGGTGACACCATGCGCCGCAATTCCTGCACACTGTGGTGGTGAGCGACGAAGCTTGGCCTGCCCTGATCGTCGAGCACAGCGAAGTTGCCCCAGCGGCCACCGTTGGCGTGAGCCAGCTGATAGCGGCGGCGATTGTGCGGACAGGCGGGCATGAGCAGAAAGTCCCCGACATAGATCAATCCTCCCTCCGTCAATAGTTCCAGGGCGCGGCTCAGAGCGTCTTGCCAGTCCTCGACTGCGGGCAGGCAGGTGAGGAAGCGGTTCAACACGACCACATCGATGCTTCCGGCGGCGGCAACACGATCCCGCAGAAAATCCGCGACGATGAACTCGGGACGACAGCGGGATGTTGCATCGGGCCGGTGCTGCCGGGCCGCCTCGATCGCCCGTGGATTGATGTCCACGCCGAGAACCCTCAGACCCAGCGAGGCCAGGTAAACAGCTGCCGCGCCATGATGGCAGCCAACGTCGAGCGCACGCTGTCCGGCACGGACATGCTCAGCCAGAGCCACTGGCAGCAGGTCGCGGGTTGCCGGAAGATAATCCAGTTCCCGCCAGCAGTGGTAGCCAAGCGTAGTCAATGGAAAGTGACCGGCGGCTTCATCGCGGTCAGCGACGCGCTCGGCACGGCCTGTCGGATCCGTCCAACCATTCTCGTGTATCGGCACCGCTTCACTTTCCCGGGATTCCAAGGCGATGTCAACACCCATCGCCGACGCGGGGCGGACGTCCGCGAACGCCGGAGACAGCATCTGCAATCACTCCTCGACAACCGCCAGGATATCGCAAGTGCCATCTTTGCCTGCCCTTGACCGTCCCACGTGACCGCGACATCACCCGATCCGTGACCTAGTTCCTAACGCCTCACGCCGCGCTTGCGTATCGTTCGCTTCAAGACGGCGCGTTGGTGGCCAGAAATCAGCAAGGAGTCAGGAAGTGGGTGAGTACTGGTTGGAGGATTGTGAGCTGTGCGACTCGCCAGGTGGCGAAGTCGTGTGGGAGAGCGACTTGTGTCGCGTGATCATGGTCTCTGATCGTGATTATCCCGGCTTCTGCCGAATCATCCTCAACCAGCACCAGCGCGAGATGACCGACCTGTCTCAGAAGGAAAGAATGGAGCTAATGACCGTGATCTTTGCCGTGGAGACCGCCATCCGCACCTTGTACCAGCCCGACAAGATCAATCTTGCGAGCCTGGGCAACATGACGCCTCATGTTCATTGGCACGTGATTCCACGCTGGCGCGACGACCGCCACTTTCCCCATCCCGTGTGGGCAACACCGCAGCGGCTGGAGTCCCCGTGCCGACGCCAGGTCGACGGGCGGCGGTTGGGTGATCAGATCATCACCGCCCTACGGACCAAGTAGGCCGCTATGGCGGAGAGAGGAGAGAACCTTATGAACGCAGTGCTTACCAAAGTGCCGGCAACGACGAAGATTCGCAATCTGGAAACCGGCTTCCATATTCTCTCGCGCCTGCCGCTGGCCCATTCGGAACAGGCCGAGATTGAAATCAACCGTTTTCTGGACAGCCTTCTGGAGGCGCCACCAGAGGGGGTTGTCTACCTGCAATTGCTCGAACAGACGCGGATTTCGCTCTGCTTCATCGAGGAGGAGTTGGCCCGGCGCTACACCAATAAGCCGCTGCCGCTGGCGGACGTAGAGGAACGATCCTTCCGGCAAGTCGTTGGCACCTGGCTGAAAGCCGCTCGCGCTTATGCCCATTGTGCGCAGTTGCAGGCGCCATCGGACAGCGCCTCCGATGGCGAACGAATCGCCTTGATCCTGCACCGTTGCATTTACTATACGGGAATGGCGATTGTCGAGCACTATCGCGCTCGTCGGGAACTGCCGCCAAGCCTCTGGTTGAACCTGCACGGGTATTACGCAAGTGCCGAAGAATGGGGCGTAGCGACAGTTCCCGTTCCGGACTCCCTTGATTGCCACGGGCGCAGCACCCATTGCATGGCCGCTCTCGTCAGCCTGCTGCTGGTGGAACTTGCGGAGCCCTATAGCCTTTCGGTTCAACAGCTGGGTCTGGTTCGCCGCTGGGCACACAATTGGTCACCCCTGGTCAGCATCCTGCCGACGGTACCGGACGAGCCTCTGCCTCCATTCGTCGTGGACCTGATGCAGGATTGCGGCCTGCGTGCAGCGGGCGAGTGTTTACAGCCTGAGCAGCTCCGTCGCCTGGACACTTCTCGCCTGGCGATGCAGATCAGCCAAGCCCGGAAGCAGCTGCAGGAGAGAATGTCGCCAGCACAGATCGGCCTCGGCGAGGACTGTGCTGCTGCGCAATGCCATCAGCTGCTCAATCGCCTCTCCAGACCCTGGTGCATGCTGCGCGCCACACGCAAGTTCCGCCGCCACGTTGCCTCGGGAACCTCGAAAGTATGTTCGGGATTTATTGGAATGCATTTCCACATATCCGGCGAGGAGTTCAACCAACCCGAAAACGCGCGCATCTACTCGCGCCAGGAGTTCGACAATCTGTTTGCTTTTCGCCACACGGTTGACCCGACCCAAATGCTGGAAATCCGGCAGCTACAACTTGGTGTCGGGCTCGACAGCTGGGAAGTGCTTGACCAGTGCGCCAATGGCTTTCGTCTACTTAGATCTGTCGCCGGCAAGAAGGTCGAGCCCGGGCAACTGCTATCGATTTGCCCGCATGATGGCAAATCGCCACTGCTGGCCCAAGTTGTCTGGCTGCTGCAGGAACAAGGCGGCAACCTGGTCGCCGGTGTGGCCGCGCTCCCTGGTCGACCGCAGGCCGCTGCAGCCCGCCCACTGCTGCAGGAACCAGGGTTCTCTGGTCTCTATGGTCGGGCGTTCATCCTACCGGCCGTTCCTGCCATCGCTTCGGAACAGACACTGGTCATTCCTGCGGGCTGGTACCGCCCGGAGCGCGTTCTGGAAGTTTACACAGACCGCCTGATACGAGCGAGGTTGCAGCGCCTCGTCGCCAGCGGTCCGGAGTTTGAACGCGCGACCTTCGTCGTCGACTGACGACAGCACTTGCCGTCAGTCCTCGTAAAGCGGGAGAAGCCAGCTGATTTGCGCTATCATGTTCTGTCGAATTTGAGCAGAGAAAGCAATGGCTGGCCTGGACGAGAGCACGAAGATCCCGACCGAGATCAAGCTGCACCAAAGATCCCGCATCCTTGAGGTGAGCTTCGAGGGCGGCGAGCGTTTCGAGTTGAGCTACGAGTTCCTGCGCGTCTTTACGCCTTCTGCTGAAGCCCGTGGTCATGGACCGGGCCAGGAAGTCCTGCAGGTCGGCAAGCGAGATGTCGGCATCGACCGTGTTGAGGCGGTCGGGAACTACGCGATCAGGCCGGTCTTTTCGGATGGTCACGACAGCGGGCTTTACTCCTGGGATCTGCTCTACAATCTCGGGCTCAACCGCGACCAGCTTTGGCAGGCCTATCTGGACCGCCTGGAGAAGGAACACGCCAGCCGCGATCCAGCCGCCTGCCCTGCCGTCCCCGCCGCAGGCGCGCAGAGCGCTTGTCGCAAACATTGATCCTGACCGATCCATGCCCGTGCACTGACTGATGAACGAAAAAAACACGACCCACTTTGGCTATCAGGAAGTCGCTGAGGAGCAGAAGGCGCGCCACGTCGCCGATGTTTTCGATTCGGTCGCACAGCGCTACGACCTGATGAACGATCTGATGTCGGGCGGACTGCACCGCCTGTGGAAGGCATTCACGATCGCCAGGAGCGATGTGCGTGAGGGTTGGCGCGTGCTTGACGTTGCTGGCGGTACCGGCGACCTGGCATTGGGCTTCGCCAGGAAACTGGGAAGCCGAGGACAGGTCTGGCTGACCGACATCAACCATGCGATGCTGGCCCGCGGACGAGACCGGCTGTGCGACAAGGGCTTCATCGTTCCCGTCGCGCAGTGTGACGCGGAGAAGCTCCCGTTCCCCGACGATTACTTTGATTGTGTTACGGTTGCGTTCGGTCTTCGAAACATGACCCACAAGCACCTGGCACTGGCCGAGATGCGACGTGTACTCAGGCCGGGCGGACGCCTGCTGGTGCTGGAGTTCTCACAGATCTGGAAACCCCTGGCCCCGGCCTACGATTTCTATTCGTTCAAGGTCATTCCGCGTCTCGGCCAGCTCATCACGCATGACGAGGCGAGCTACCGCTATCTGGCCGAGTCGATTCGGGTTCATCCGGATCAGGATGCACTGAAGTTGTTGATGGAACAGGCGGGGCTAGAGCAGGTTGAATATTTCAATCTGGCGCTCGGGGTGGTGGCTCTGCATCGCGGTTTCAAGTTCTGACCGGAATGCTGGCAAGACCCGCACTCGCTCTCCTCAATCACCTCCTGGCGAGCGAAGATTGGGCGCGCTGCAAGCTCGTCCCTTTTGCGGGAAAAACAGCGCGCCTGCAGATGGGTAGCGGCGTTGTTTTTCTTGTCAGCATAACCGAAGAGGGTCTCCTCGAAAGTGCTGACGCGGATAGTCGCCCAACGGTCAGCATAGTTCTCCCCGCTGATGCGCCGGTGCGGGCCCTGACCGACAGCGCTTCCCTGCTTTCTGCAGCGACGATTTCCGGCTCCGCCGACCTGGCGGAAACACTGGGCTTTCTCTATCGCAACTTGCGCTGGGATATCGAAGAAGACCTGTCGCAAGTTCTTGGCGATGTAGTGGCTCGCCGCGCCGTACAGTTGATGGGTCGCCTGGCACGATGGCAGGTGGCGGGCGCCAGGAATTTTGCGCTGTCTGTGACCGAGTACCTCACCGAAGAAGCGCCTGCCATCGCTCGCCGACAGGATATCGAGCGATTCTGCGCCGAGGTCGACGCTTTGCGGGACGATCTTGCGCGCTGCGAAAAGAGGCTCGAACGGGTCAGATTGGGCTGAGAAAAAGCTTGGTGAGAAAAAAAAGGCAGCCTGCAGGCTGCCTTTTTTTGTCCGGTCGGAACAGGTACCGGCTAATGGCGGTTGCGCAGCTTCTTGATCGCCTGCAGCTGGGCCACTGCCTGCGCCAGTTCGGCTTCTGCCGTTGCCAGGTTAAGGTCTGAAGTACGATTTCTGAGCGCTTCTTCGGCACGACGCTTGGCTTCACTTGCCTTGGCCTCGTCCAGATCGTGTGCGCGGATCGCCGTATCGGCCAGAACGGTAATCAGCGCCGGCTGCACCTCCAACATCCCGCCCGAGACGTAGACCAACTCGTACTCGTCGCTATCGGGCACCTTCAGACGAATGGTGCCCGGTTTGATGCGCGTTAGGAGCGGCGTATGCCTCGGATAGATTCCGAGCTCACCGGCCTCGCCTGGAAATACGGCGAAGTCCGTCTGCCCGGAAAAGATGAGCTCTTCGGCACTGACGACGTCAACATGTACTCTGATTGCCATGGTGTTTTCCTTGCTGGGTCGAGTCCCGTGCCCGGAGGACAGCGGGAACCCGACATTCCCCGATCGCGCTTTAGAGTGTCTTGGCCTTTTCGAATACCTCTTCGATCCCGCCAACCATGTAGAAGGCCTGCTCCGGAATATTGTCGCATTCACCTTCGACAATCATCTTGAAGCCCTTGATGGTCTCCTTGAGCGGAACGTACTTGCCCGGCGAGTTGGTGAAGACTTCAGCCACGTTGAACGGCTGCGAAAGGAAACGCTGAATCTTGCGCGCGCGGTAGACCGCTAGCTTGTCTTCCGGCGACAACTCGTCCATCCCCAGAATGGCGATGATGTCGCGCAACTCCTTGTACTTCTGGAGAGTCATCTGCACCGCGCGGGCGACTGAATAGTGCTCTTCACCAACGACCTGCGGGTCGAGCTGACGCGAGGTCGAGTCGAGCGGATCGACGGCCGGATAGATGCCGAGCGATGCGATGTCACGCGACAACACGACTGTGGAATCGAGGTGCTGGAAGGTGGTCGCCGGCGACGGGTCGGTCAGGTCGTCGGCGGGCACATAAACGGCCTGTATCGACGTGATCGAACCCACCTTGGTAGAGGCGATCCGTTCCTGGAGACGGCCCATTTCTTCGGCCAGCGTCGGCTGGTAACCCACGGCCGACGGCATCCGGCCGAGCAGCGCCGAGACCTCGGTACCGGCCAGCGTGTAGCGATAGATGTTGTCTACGAAAAAGAGAATGTCACGGCCATCGTCACGGAAACGTTCAGCCATCGTCAAGCCGGTCAGGGCAACGCGCAGGCGATTGCCCGGTGGCTCGTTCATTTGCCCAAACACCATCGCCACCTTGTCGAGAACGTTCGACTCCTTCATTTCGTGGTAGAAGTCGTTGCCCTCGCGAGTCCGTTCCCCGACGCCGGCAAAGACCGAAAGACCCGAGTGTTGCTTGGCGATGTTGTTGATCAGCTCCATCATGGCGACGGTCTTGCCGACGCCGGCGCCGCCGAACAGACCGACCTTGCCGCCCCGGGCGAAAGGACAGACCAGGTCGATCACCTTGATCCCGGTTTCCAGCAGGTCTACCGAGGGCATCAGCTCATCGAATTTCGGGGCCAGCTGGTGAATCTCGCGACGCTCGTCAGTCGCAATCGGTCCGGCTTCATCGATCGGTCGGCCAAGCACGTTCATGATGCGGCCGACCGTTGCGCTACCGACCGGTACAGAGATGCCGGCACCAGTATCATTGACTTTCATGCCACGCCGGAGGCCATCGGAGGACCCCATGGCAATCGTGCGCACGATACCGTCACCCAGTTGCTGCTGGACTTCGAATATCAACTCGGCTTCGCACATGTCCGACTCTTCAGCCTTGTCGAGCTGGAGTGCGTTGTAGATGTTGGGCATTGCGTCACGCGGGAACTGGATGTCCACCACGGCGCCGATACACTGAACAATGTTTCCTTGACTCATCGTCGTATCCCTAATCAATAAACAAACTATGCCGTGGTCAGACAGCCGCTGCGCCGCTGACGATCTCTGAAATCTCTTGGGTAATCGCGGCCTGGCGAGCCTTGTTATAAATCAGTTTGAGCTCGCCGATCACGTTCTTGGCGTTATCCGAAGCCGATTTCATGGCGACCATGCGTGCGCTCTGTTCGGAAGCCATGTTCTCCGCGACCGACTGGTAGATCATCGCCTCGACATAGCGCACCAACAGGTCATCGATCACCGTCTTGGCATCAGGCTCATAGAGGTAGTCCCAACGGTTTTCCCCGCCCCCGACCAAGTCTCCGGACAACGGCAGTAACTGATAAAGCATCGGCTCCTGCTTCATCGTGTTGATGAAACGGGTGAAGGCGATGTAAAGAACGTCGATCTCGCCTTTGATATAGGCGTCAAGTTGAACCTTGACCGGGCCGATGAGTTTTTCCAGGTGCGGCGTGTCGCCTATTCCAGTCAGTTGCGATACGATGTTGGCACCGGCGCGCTGCATGAAACCCAGGCTCTTGCTGCCAATTGCCGTTACCCGCAGCTTCTTGCCCTCGGCATCCCACTCTTTCATCTTAGCCAGCGCGAGACGCAGAACGTTGGTGTTCAGGCCGCCGCACAGTCCTTTGTCAGACGTCACCGTGATCAAGCCGATCGCTTTCACCTGCTCACGTACCGTCAGGAAAGGATGACGGTAGTCAGTCAAGGCGTGCGAAAGATTACCGGCGACCAGGCGAATCTTCTCGCCATAAGGGCGGGCAGCGCGCATCCTGTCCTGCGCCTTGCGCATCTTTGATGCGGCAACCATCTGCATGGCCTTGGTGATCTTGGCCGTACTCTCGACGCTCTTGATCTTGTTGCGGATTTCCTTGCCGCTAGGCATGGCAATCTCCTCGATCGATCATCAGGCCAGTGTGGCCTTGAACTCCTCAATCGCCTTGGTGAGCTTTTGCTCAGCGTCAGCGTCGAGATCCTTGGTTGTTTCGATCTTGCTGATGAGGTCGGCATATTTCTGCTTGATGAAGCCATGCATCTGCCTTTCGACAGCCAGGGCCTTCTTCACATCCACATCGTCCAAGAGACCCTTGTTCAGCGCCAGCAGGGTGATCGCCATTTCGGAAATGGACATGGGCGAGTATTGCGGCTGCTTCATCAGTTCGGTCACCAGACGTCCGCGATCAAGCTGTTTGCGGGTCGCTTCGTCGAGGTCAGACGCGAACTGCGAAAAGGCGGCAAGTTCTCGGTACTGGGCAAGCGCCAGACGGACGCCACCACCGAGCTTCTTGATGACCTTGGTCTGGGCAGCACCACCAACGCGTGAGACGGAGATACCGGCATCCATGGCCGGACGAACACCCGCATTGAACAGATCGGTATCGAGGAAGATCTGACCGTCGGTAATCGAGATGACGTTGGTCGGAACAAACGCCGAGACGTCACCCGCCTGTGTCTCGATGATCGGCAGGGCCGTCAGCGAGCCGGTCTTGCCTTTGACTTCGCCGTTGGTAAACTTCTCGACCCATTCTTCGGAAACGCGAGCAGCACGCTCAAGCAGGCGCGAATGGAGGTAGAACACGTCGCCCGGGTAGGCTTCACGCCCCGGCGGACGGCGAAGCAGCAATGAAACCTGGCGATAGGCCCATGCCTGCTTGGTCAAGTCATCGTAAATGATCAGGGCATCCTGGCCACGATCGCGGAAATACTCACCCATGGTGCAGCCCGAATACGGCGCGATGTACTGCAGCGCGGCAGTTTCCGAAGCGGTTGCGGCAACGACGATGGTGTATTCCATCGCGCCGTTTTCTTCAAGTCTGCGAACTACGTTGGCGACCGTTGATGCCTTTTGGCCAACCGCGACGTAGATGCAGATCAGGTCCTGGCCTTTTTGGTTGATGATGGTATCCACCGCTACTGCGGTCTTGCCGGTCTGCCGGTCACCAATGATCAACTCGCGCTGACCACGACCGACGGGCACCATCGCATCAATGGATTTGAGACCGCTCTGTACCGGTTGCGAAACCGATTTGCGCCAGATGACGCCGGGTGCAACTTTCTCGATCTTGTCGGTCAGCTTGTTGTTTACCGGACCTTTGCCGTCGATCGGCTGGCCCAGTGAATTCACCACCCGGCCGAGGAGTTCCGGACCAACGGGAACTTCGAGGATGCGGCCGGTGGTCTTGACGGTGTCGCCTTCGCTGATCTGGTCGTATTCACCGAGAACCACCGCACCAACAGAGTCACGGTCGAGGTTCAGGGCCATGCCGAAAGTGTTGCCCGGAAACTCGAGCATTTCTCCCTGCATGGCGTCGGTCAGGCCGTAGACACGGCAGATACCATCGGTCACCGAAACGACGGTGCCCTGGGTGCGCAGATCGGCGCTGATCGCAAGATTCTCGATCTTGCTCTTGATCAGTTCGCTGATTTCTGAAGGATTCAACTGCATGGAAATTCTCCTAGTTCTTGAGCGCCAACCTCAGGCTCTCCAGTTGTCCGCGTACGGAGGTATCGAGAACCTGGTCGCCAACCACAATCTTGACGCCGCCGATCAGTGATTGATCGACGACCACTTCGGCAGTCAGCCGGGTATTGAAGCGCGCTTCCAGGTCCTCGATCAGAGCCTTGCGCTGCTTGTCGTCAACTGGAAAGGCGCTGTAGATCGTGGCTTCCTTGACGCCTTCCTGGGCCGCTTTCAGCTCCTCGAAGAGACCCGCAATCTCTGGCAAGGCGGAAAGCCGCTCATTGGTGGCGAGGACGTCGATCAGATTGGCTTCGCCGCCTTCCTGCACCTTGCCAACCAGCGACTTGAAGAGCGCGCTCTTCTGCGTGGCGGACAATTCGGGGTTGCCGATGCATGAACGCATCTGCTTGTCCGCGGCGATTGCAGAAAGTAGCGACAACCGCTCGGACCAGGCCGCCAGCGCCTTGTTTTCCAGCGCAATGCGGAAAACCGCTTCAGCGTAGGGGCGCGCGATGGTAACGAGTTCGGCCATGGTCTTAGAGTTCCTGTTTGAGCGCGACCAGCATATCGGCATGCGCCTTGGCGTCGACTTCACGCTTCAGAATGCGCTCGGCGCCGGCCACGGCCAGATCAGCCACCCGATCGCGCAGTTCCGCGCGGGCCTGCTCAAGCAGTTGAGCGATTTCGGCTCTCGACGCTGCGACCACCTTGTCGGCTTCAACCTTGGCCGTCAACTTTGCCTCTTCGACCATCTGTGCGCCGCGCTTTTCTGCCGCGGCGATGACTTCGGCGGCCTTGGCCTTGGCATCGCGCAGTGCGTCTGCGGAGCGCTTCCCGGCCAGATCCAACTCATGCTTTGCGCGCTCGCTCGCAGCCAGCCCGTCAGCGATCAGCTTTTGGCGATCAGCCATGGCCTTGGCCAGCGGCGGCCAGACGTATTTCATGGTGATCCAGATGAAGACGCCAAACCAGATCGCTTCGCCAATCAACGTTGCGTTGATGTTCACGCTAACCTCCTGTTAAGAGTTAGTCCGAAAGGAGAAGCGATCAGCCCTTGACAACGGCAATGAAGGGGTTCGCAAAAAGCATGAACAATGCGATACCGACACCGATCATGGTGACCGCGTCGAGCAGACCGGCAACGATGAACATCTTTACCTGGAGAGTCGGAATCATTTCCGGCTGGCGAGCAGCACCTTCGAGGAAGCGACCACCGAGCAGACCAAAACCGATAGCGGTTCCAAGAGCACCCGCACCGATCAGGATGGCGACGGCGATGGCGGTGTTACCAAGCAACATTGACAGAGCGGCTTCCATTAATTTCTCCTAGTAAGGCATGCTAAATGGGTTAAACAAGGACAACGTGAATCAAACTCTCAATCAGACCGGGACCCGCCACTAGCCGTGCGATTCGCTGGCCATTGACATGTAAACGATGGTGAGCATCATGAACACGAAGGCCTGCAGGGTGATGATCAGGATATGGAACAGTGCCCAGGGCAAGGCCAATGGCAACTGCCACAGACCGAGCAGGGCGATCAGGATGAACACCATCTCGCCGGCGTACATGTTGCCGAACAGACGCAGGGACAGAGAGATCGGCTTGGCGACGTCTTCGATGAGACGGAAGAGGAGATTTACCGGTGCAAGCTTGGCGCCGAACGGTACGGTGAACACTTCATGCATGAAACCGCCAAACCCCTTCACCTTGAAGCCCATGACGATCATGGTCACGAAAACGGTCAGCGACATGCCGAAAGTCAGGTTCGGGTCAGTGGTCGGCACCGCCTTGAAGAAATGCACACCGCCCATGCTCAGGACCCAGGGGATGAAATCGACCGGGATCAGGTCCATGGCATTCATCAACAAGACCCAGACGAATATGGTGATCGCCATTGGCGTCACCAGCGGGCTCTTGCCGTGGTAAGTGTCCTTGACCTGCTGATCGATGAACGAAACCAGCATTTCGACCAAGGTCTGCATCTTGCCTGGAACACCGGTGGTCGCCTTGCTGGCCAACTTGGCCATGCCAAGGAAGGCGAACAGACCGAGAAGACCGGAGACAATCAGGGTGTCCAGGTGAAGAGTCCAGAAACCGTGACCGACGGTCAGGTTGGTCAGGTGGTGGACAATGTAACCACTCGTCGTTAATGCCTCGCCCGAAGCCATATATTCCCCCTGTTCGACTATAGCTGCCTGAGCAGCGCCATCCAATAAACGACAACCGTTGCAGCATAGGCCAGGAAGAGCGGCAAGGCAGCCAGTTCTGCGTAAACCTTGAAGACCAGGGCAAACAGCAGAAGCGTTACGGCAAACTTGTAACCTTCACCAGCCACCTGGGCACGAAACGCCTCCCTTGCCGCACTACCAGCCTGTCCCGGTGGCCGCAACGCTCGCCAGGCATAAGCCGCAGCACTTGCCATGGCGATAGTGCCACCGAACACAGCGGAAACAGCCGCGTGAAACCCCGCCCCAAGCGCCGCTACCAACCCCGCGGCCAGCGTGACCAGCAGCTGACAACGGAGAACCCAGCGGACCTGATGATGCACGGCCAGTCCCTCCAAAACATTCGCAGAATACCAGACTCGCATTTAGGAATCAAACCGCACATGCAAAAAAGTTTGAATTCCTCCGCCCCATCTGCCTTGCAGACAGATGCGGGCGCTTCTGAACAAGCCTCGATGGTGCGCCGCATCAATGACGCAGGCGCTGCAGAATTCCTTCGAGTTGATCGAGCCCACCAAACTCGATAAGCACCTTGCCGGCGCCACGCTTATTGGCCCGAATCTCCACCTGAGCGCCGAGCAGATCGGCCAGCTCGTCCTGCAACCGGAGCAGGTCACGATCGGGTTTCAGGGGTACGGCTTCTTTCGGTGGTCGAAGAGCACACTGAACGAGGCGCTCGGTTTCACGCACCGACAAGCCCTTCTGCATCACGCGCTGGGCCAACTGAACCTGCATCACGCCCGGCAACGAGAGTAGTGCGCGGGCGTGGCCCATGTCGATTTCGCCACGCATCAGGAGCTCCTGCGCTTGCGGCGCCAGTTGCAGCAGGCGGAGAAGATTCGATGCCGCTGACCGCGATCGTCCAACCGCATCTGCCGCCTGCTGGTGAGTCATCGAAAACTCGTCGATCAGTCGCTGCAGACCGAGCGCTTCCTCGAGCGGATTGAGGTTCTCGCGCTGGATGTTCTCGATCAGCGCCATGGCCAACGCTGCCTCATCCGGAATTTCCCGGATCAAGGCGGACACCTCGGTCAAGCCCGCCATCTGCGCCGCTCGCCAGCGCCGCTCACCGGCAATGATCTCGAAACGGTCGTCGCCACTGACGGGTCGCACGAGGATCGGCTGCATCAGGCCCTGCACTCTGATCGAGGCTGCCAGCTCTTCGAGCGAAGCCGCATCCATGTGCGTGCGTGGCTGGTACTTGCCAGGCTGGATGCTGCCTACCGGCAACGTCCTCTGCTGCTCCTGGTTCTGAAAGTCATTCCCCGCCAGCAGAGCGTCGAGGCCACGGCCCAGCCCCTTGAGCTTCATGGCTCCACTCCAACGGCTGCGTTCGTCTGTACAGCGCCATGATTGCCGACACACCGCTGCAGAATTTCCAGCGCCAGCAGAAGGTAGGCCTGCGCACCTTTCGAGCTGCGGTCGAAGGCGATCACCGGCTTGCCGTAGGACGGCGCTTCGGCCAGACGGACATTGCGAGGAATGATCGTCCGATAGACCTTGTTGCCGAAATGACCTTCGAGTTCGCGGGAGACCTGTTGCGTCAGCGTCGAACGTGGGTCAAACATGGTCCGCAGAAGGCCCTCGATCTCGAGTACCGGATTGAGGTGAGCACGTACCTTCTTCAGCGTTGCGACGAGATCAGTCAGCCCTTCCAGCGCGTAGTATTCGCATTGCATGGGAATCATGACGCTGTCGGCGGCAACCAACCCGTTGACCGTCAGCATGTTCAGCGCCGGCGGACAATCCAGGAGGATGAAGTCATAGCCTCCACGGATCTCGGCAAGTGCGTCACGCAGGCGATACTCGCGCTGTCCGATGTCGATCAGATCGATCTCGGCGCCCGCCAGTTCGCGATTCGCCGGCAGCACGTCAAAGCCAAACTCGGTTCTCAGACGCGTGTCGCTCATCGTCGAGCGGCCAATCAGAATCTGGTAGACCGTCGGCATCGCCTCTCGCTTGACGACGCCGCAACCGGTCGTTGCATTGCCTTGCGGATCAAGATCGATCAACAGCACGCGCTGACCGGTCTCGGCGAGACAGGCCGCGAGATTGACAGCCGTCGTCGTCTTGCCGACACCACCCTTCTGGTTGGTGACCGCAAGGATTGTTGCCTGATTCCCTGTCAGATTCCCTGTCAGATTTCTTGCCAAATCGACTCCCCTCTCAATGCCGCGGTTCGCCGCTGCTCATCACCACCAGATAGCGCTCGCCCTGAACCCCCGGCACCTTCAGGCGATGCAGCCCATCCACCAGCACACCAAGCGGCAAACGGGCAATCTCGTCGTCGGGCCGGATGCCTTTCATGGCCAGCCAATGACCATCCGGCTGCAACAACGGTCGCGACAGCGTCACCAGCTCAGCCAGGTCCGCAAAAGCCCGTGCAGTAATCGCGGCAAACCTGGTCGGCGGCCGGTACGCTTCAACTCGCCCACAGTGTACGGCAATATTCGCCAGACTCAGCTCAATTGCCACCTGTTGCAAGAAGGCCGTCTTCTTTGAATTGCTGTCGAGCAGGACGACACGCAGGGCGGGACGGGCAATCGCCAGAGGAATCCCTGGCATGCCACCGCCACTGCCAACGTCGAGCAGCGTTGACCCCTCGACAAAGGGCAGGATGGCCAGGGAGTCGAGCAGGTGGTGACTGACCGCAAGCGACGGATCGTTCAGGGCGGTCAGCCGATAAGTCCTGTTCCACTTGTCGAGCAGAGCCAGATAATCGAGCAGCTTGATCCGCGCCGCGCCCGGCAGATCAAGACCGAGAACGACCAGGCCCTGCGCGAGTTGCGCCTCGGGGCTCATGAACCGGGGCCCGCGATGCGCTCGCCCTGCACCTCCGACCGTCCACGCTTCAGGCAGATCAGCAGGATCGAGACCGCTGCCGGCGTCATCCCCTGAATCCGGGAAGCCTGACCCAGCGTCTTCGGCCTGTACTGGGCGAGTTTCTGCTGAACCTCCCTGGACAGACCACTGATACTGCTGAAATCGAAGTGCTCGGGAAAATCCATTTCCTCGCTCGCCAGGTTCCTGCTGACTTCGTCCTGCTGACGTTCGATGTAGCCTTGATACTTGGCCTGAATATCGACTTGCTCGATCACCTGCGGGTCAGACACGCCCGCATCGACGGTGGAGTCGCCGAGGCGTAGCGTCATCAAGGCGGAATAGCTCACATCCGGCCGACGCAGCAGGTCATGCAGCGTGTATTCCCGCTCGAGAGGCTTGCCAAAAATCCTTATCGTCTCCGCAGGCATGACCTTTGCCGGATGAACCCAGGTCGATTTCAAGCGCTCCTGTTCGCGAGCAATCGCTTCGCGCTTCTCACAGAACGCGGCCCAGCGCCGGTCGTCTACCAGACCCAGGCGGCGGCCATGTTCGGTCAGGCGAATATCGGCGTTGTCCTCGCGCAGCGACAGGCGATACTCGGCACGGCTGGTAAACATCCGGTAAGGCTCCGACACCCCGCGCGTGATCAGATCGTCGGCCAGCACCCCTAGATAGGCTTCATCGCGGCGCGGCGTCCAGGGGTCCTTTTCCTGAACCAGCAGAGCGGCGTTGGCACCGGCCAGCAAACCCTGCGCCGCCGCTTCCTCGTAGCCTGTGGTGCCGTTGATCTGGCCGGCGAAAAAGAGGCCACGAATCGCCCTTGTTTCGAGTGAAGCATCGAGACGACGTGGATCGAAGTAGTCATACTCGATGGCATAACCGGGGCGGAGAATGTGGCAGTTTTCCAGCCCACGGATCGAACGTACGATGGCCAGCTGGACATCGAAAGGCAGGCTGGTCGAGATCCCATTGGGATAGATTTCGTGCGTAGCCAGGCCCTCCGGCTCAAGGAATACGTTATGGCTGTCCTTGGCCGCAAAGCGGTGAATCTTGTCCTCGATCGACGGGCAGTAACGCGGCCCGACGCCTTCGATCACGCCGGTGTACATCGGTGAGCGATCGAGGTTGGCACGGATGATGGCGTGCGTCTGCGCGTTGGTGCTGGTGATCCAGCATGGCAGTTGTGGCGGATGTTGCGCCGCTGCACCGAGAAACGAGAAGACCGGCAAGGGCGCGTCTGAGTACTGCTCAGACAGCAACGAAAAGTTGATCGTCTTGCCATCAAGCCGAGGCGGGGTGCCGGTCTTCAGCCGCCCGACCGGCAACTGCAACTCGCGCAGACGTGCCGCCAGAGAAACCGAGGGGGGGTCACCCATACGACCACCGGTATAGTTAGACAAGCCGACGTGAATCAGGCCGTTGAGGAAGGTACCGGTCGTCAGCACCACCGTGCGAGCGGCAAGGCGCACCCCCAGCTGGGTCACCACGCCAGCAACGTGATCGCCTTCCACCAGCAGATCGTCACACGCCTGGGCGAAGATCGTCAGATTCCGCTGGTTCTCCAGGCGGCGCCGTATTGCCTGCCGGTACAACACGCGATCCGCCTGCGCCCGCGTTGCGCGCACCGCCGGACCCTTGCTCGAGTTGAGAATCCGGAACTGGATGCCTGCTTCATCGGTGGCCTCAGCCATGGCTCCCCCGAGGGCATCGATTTCCTTGACCAAATGCCCCTTGCCGATGCCACCGATCGATGGATTGCAGCTCATGGCACCCAGCGTTTCCAGGTTGTGTGTCAACAGCAGCGTCTTGCTTCCCATACGCGCTGCAGCTAGCGCCGCCTCAGTGCCGGCATGGCCGCCACCGACGACGATGACGTCGAAACGGTCAGGAAAGAGCATGAGCGACGGGCATTTTCGGCCAGGTGAAAGGATGGTGAGGGGTTCGCGATTCTACGGCAGTTCGCTGAAAGATAGCAGCTTTCCAGTCGCTAAAGGGATGCTGGCAATCCTCGCACTGGTTGCCAGAGCGCTTGGAGAACACCCTTCCCCGCGCAAGAGCCGGTAGAATTCGTCCTGGGTGGCGACTGCCCGTGGGCAAGACCCGCCGAGCAGATCAGTCCTGCTCCGGTCACGGGCCGGGTCGGCCAAGCGGGCCCTGGTTAATAGCTTATAGCTATGGTTTGAATTATCAGAATCAATTGGAACAATTCTGGCGACTCTACTAACATTCGCCCGTCGCTTGTTTTCATTCACCGAACTCAAAGGAGAGCTCACCATGTCCTTGATCAACACCGAAATTAAGCCGTTCAAAGCCACCGCTTTTCACAATGGCAAGTTTGGTCCCGTGTCCGATGCCGACCTGAAGGGCAAGTGGTCGGTGGTCGTCTTCTACCCTGCCGATTTCACCTTTGTCTGCCCAACCGAACTCGGTGACCTGGCCGACGAATACGACTCCTTTCAGAAAATTGGCGTCGAGGTGTATTCGGTCTCGACCGACACCCACTTCACGCACAAAGCATGGCATGACGCCTCCGACACCATCAAGAAAATTCGTTATCCGATGATCGGCGACCCCACTGGCAGCATCACCCGTAACTTCGACGTGATGATCGAGGAAGAGGGCCTGGCGCTGCGCGGCACCTTCGTGATCAACCCCGAGGGCGTCATCAAGGTCTGCGAGATCCATGACCTCGGTATCGGTCGCGACGCCAAGGAACTGCTGCGCAAGGTGCAGGCTGCCCAGTACGTTGCCAGCCACCCGGGTGAAGTCTGCCCGGCCAAGTGGACGCCGGGTGATGCGACGCTGGCTCCGTCGCTTGACCTGGTTGGCAAGATCTAGCACTGCTGGTCAGCGCGCTGCAGGTCACCTCGCCTGCAGCGACGTGCCGGGTCTCAGTGCAAAGGGGCCGCAAAGCTGGCTGCTTGGCGGCCCCTTTTCAATGCAACTCGACAAGGGAGAACTCACATGCTGGACACCAACATCAAGACACAACTGCGGGCCTACCTCGAAAAAATCCAGCACCCGATCGAGCTGGTCACCACGCTCGATGCCAGCAGCAAGGCGCAGGAGATGCTCGCTCTGGTTCAGGACATTGCGGAGCTTTCCGGCAAGGTCAGCGTCAGGCAGGATGGCGATTCTCCCCGCAAGCCGTCGTTTACCGTCGGCCGCCCTGGAGAAGCGGCACGCATCAGCTTTGCCGGCATCCCGATGGGGCACGAATTCACCTCGCTGATCCTCGCCCTGCTGCAGACCGGCGGCCATCCCCCGAAGGCGGAGGCCAGCGTGATCGACAATATTCGCGCCATACCGGGCCAGTTCCGTTTCGAGACCTTCATCTCGCTGTCCTGCCACAACTGTCCCGATGTCGTTCAGGCGCTGAACCTGATGGCGGTGCTCAACCCCGGCATCAGCCACCAGATGGTCGATGGTGCGCTGTTCCAGGACGAAGTGACCGAGCGCCAGATCATGGGGGTGCCCACGGTCTTTCTCAACGGCGAACAGTTCGGGCAGGGCCGCATGACGCTCGAGGAGATCATCGGCAAGATCGATACCGGCGCCTTGCAGCGTGAGGCGGACAAGGTCTCGGCGCGCGAGCCCTTCGACGTGCTCATCGTTGGCGGTGGCCCCGCCGGCGCCGCGGCAGCCATCTACGCCGCTCGCAAGGGCATTCGCACCGGCGTCGTCAGCGAACGTTTTGGCGGACAGGTGCTTGACACCCTGGCGATCGAGAACTTCATCTCGGTCAAGGAAACCGATGGCCCAAGGCTCGCAGCCGGGCTTGAGCAGCATGTCAGGGAGTACGACGTGGACATCATGAACCTGCAGCGCGCCGAGGCGCTGCTGCCGGGGTCCGACGGCGGCATGACCGAGGTCCGGCTGGCCAGCGGTGCGAAGCTCAGGAGCAAGACGGTGATCATCGCCACCGGCGCGCGCTGGCGCGAGATGAATGTTCCCGGCGAAAGACAGTATCGCGGGCATGGCGTAGCTTACTGCCCGCATTGCGATGGACCGCTGTTCAAGGGCAAGCGGGTGGCGGTGATCGGTGGCGGCAACTCGGGCGTCGAGGCGGCAATCGACCTCGCCGGCGTCGTCGGTCATGTGACGCTGCTTGAGTTCGAAAACGTCCTGCGTGCTGACGCTGTGTTGCAGAAGAAGCTCTTCAGCCTCCCCAACGTCAAGGTGATCACCCACGCATTGAGCACCGAGGTGACCGGAGACGGCAAGAAGGTCAACGGCCTGATGTACACGGATCGTTCCAGCGGCGAGGGCCATCGTGTCGACCTCGAAGGGGTGTTTGTGCAGATCGGCCTGCTACCGAACAGCGAGTGGCTCAAGGGCACGATCGCCCTCTCGCCGCGAGGCGAGATCGAGATCGATGCGCGGACGGAAACGTCCTTACCGGGTGTATTTGCGGCGGGCGACGTGACCACGGTACCCTACAAGCAGATCATCATTGCCATGGGCGAAGGATCCAAAGCTGCACTCAGCGCATTCGATCACCTGATTCGTAGTCCAGCATAGTCCATCGTAGGCCAGTTTCCTGAACGCGCGACAGCCGTAGCCAGGTTCTCGACCAGCGGCCACCTTCAGCCGTGCCGGCACGCCATGCCGGCCATCGTTCATGCCGCGGCTCGAAGCGGCTGCTGGCTACCGCTTGATTGCCGGCGGACTGTCGGGTAAGGTCCACCAGCCATGAAACTGCCCGAAACCACCGCCGAGCTGCTCCACAAGCTCAGCAAGGAACTGCCCAGCAAGCGCGCACTGCTGATCGATCGTTATCCGAATGCGCGCAGTTCCTTGCGCATCATGCTTGCGTCGATGGGGGTCACGGCGGTACATAACGCTGGCAATTCAGCGGAGGTGCTGCGGCAGGTCAGGGCGCACAGCTTCGATATCATCCTGTCCGCTTACCTGCTGGAAGACGGGCGCGATGGCCAGCAACTGCTGGAAGAACTGCGCCAGCAACATCTGTTGCGTCGAAACACCGTCGTCTTCATCATCACCGGCGAACGCGGATACCACAACGTTGTCTCGATCGCCGAACTGGCGCCTGATGACTACCTGATCAAGCCCTTCTCGACCGAGGAATTGCACGCCAGGCTAGTCCGCGCCATCTACAGGAAGCGGTTCTTCGCGCAGGCCTACGATCATCTCGATAACGGCGCCCTCGCCCTTGCGCTCGCCACCTGCGAACGGCTGCTCGGGCAGGACAGCGGCTTTCTTTTTGATGCCCTGCGGCTCAAGGGCGAGATCCTCAACACTCTCGGACGCCATGCGGAAGCGCAGGTGGTCTACCAAGAGGTGCTGGCGCAACGCGTCGTACCCTGGGCCCGCATGGGACTGGCCACCGCCTGGCGTGGTCAGCAGCAACTGGCCGAAGCTGAAGCGCTTGGGCAAGCGCTCGTTGACGATTTCCCGGAATTCACGGCCGCCTACGATTTCCTGGCCGAGGTCCGTGAAGAGATGGGCAAGCTGGCGGAGGCTCAGGAAGTCCTGCTGCGTGCCGCGGCGATCTCTCCCAACAACGCGTCAAGACAACGAATGGTCGGCGACGTGGCAGCCCGCAACAACGATCTGCTGACCGCCGAGAGGGCCTACGGCAAGGTGCTCGAACGTCGCCGCGGCTCGTCGCTGAGGAATATCGACGATTACACCAATCTCTCGCGGGTCATGCTCGACCGCGGCCACATCGCGGGCGCCAAACAGGTAACCGACGCCCTTCGTCGTGACTGGCGAGGGAAACGGGAAGGGGAATTCGCCGTGCTGGTCATGGAAAGCTTGCGCGCGAGCAAGGAAGAAGAACCAGTCAAGGCCCGGGAAGCGTTGGAGAAAGCGCTTGTCTTGCACGAAGCGCTACAGTCTGAAGGGAGGATGGGGCGACTATCTCAGAAGCTCACGCTTGACCTGGCCCAGGCGTGTCTGGCAACCGGCAACGAGGCGAGCGCGCGCGATCTTCTCCGCAAACTGGCGGCCGAGAACCATGAAGACCGCGCCATGATCGCCAACATCCAGGGCATCTACGCCAGGGCAGGCAAGGACACAGACGGACAGGCCATGCTCGCGGAAGTCGGCAGGGAAATCGTCGAACTCAATAACCGGGGTGTGCTCGCCGCTCGCAGCGGTGATGTCGAAGGCTCGGTAAGGTTGCTCATGGCAGCTGCGGAACGGGTACCCAACCTGCAGTTTCTCGTCAATGCCACCAAGGCGATTTTCACCCTGCTCGAAATCAAGGGCTGGGATCCGATCCTGGCCAAGCGCGGCCTTCATTTTCTGCAGCTGGCACAGGCCAGGGACATGCGCAACGCGCGGGTGATTTCAGCCCGCGAGCTCTACCAGCGGGTCGCCCGCAAATACGGCATCGCGATCATCCCATTGGCTACGGCAAAGCGCCTGGGCGAAAAGACAGAAACCTAGCCGACGGCCGGTGGTGGCGATCTAGATGCCAGCGAGCCCCTTGCCTCGAAAGGCCGTTGAGCCCACGGCCGCCTACTGGCTCGCCGTTCCTTCGCGGGGGAAGTGCTTGGCCTGCAGCAGCTCGTCAAGAAAAGCCCGGGCCGGCAGGGACAGGATCTTCGACCTCAGGTGAGCCACCCGCCAGGGCCTGCGTAATGGGAATCCCGTCACGTCGAGAATGCACAGGCCCTCAGTCAGCGGATCCGCCGGCAGCGCGTGTCGTGAAAGCACCGCCAGCCCCACGCCACTGGCAACCAGATCGCGGATCGCTTCGTTGCTGCTGACCGTCAGTTTGATATCAAGCCTGACCCCGACCTGAGCGAGATGCTCGTCGATCGTCCGGCGGGAGCCGGAGCCCGCTTCGCGGAGGATGAAGCGCTCACCGCCCAACTCGTCGAGCCCGACCTGGCGTGCCGCCGCCCAGTGGCCTGCAGGCGCGATGACCACCTGTTCGTTGTCGAGAAACGGATAGCTGCTGACTTCTAGATCTTCCGGTGGATAAACCATCACGTAGAGGTCGTCCTGATTGCCGCGCATGCGCGCGACGATGCGCTCGCGATCAGCAATCGCCAACTCGATGTCGATGTCGGGATAGCGTCGGCAAAAGTCACCCAGCATGCGCGGCAGGAAGTACTTCGCGGTGGTCACCAGAGCAACGCGCAGGCGACCGCGCTTGAGTCCCTTCAGATCGTCGATGGCAGCTTCAAAGCGCCCCCAGAGATCATCCAGCGCTCGCGCCGTCCGCAGCATCTCCTCCCCGGCCGCCGTCAGGATGACCTCGCGGCCTTCCTGCTCGAAAAGGGGCAGGCCCAAGGTATCGACGATCTGCCTGATCTGCAGCGAAACGGCCGGCTGGGTCAGATGGAGGGCTTCGGCGGCCTTCGAAAAGCTGCGGTGGTACGCGACCGCCGTGAAGGTCTCGATCTGACGAAAAGTGATACGACGGCGCGGCATATATAAGCTCTGACAAATAGTTATCCCGATTATATCTAATTGGACTTTATCTCGCCGTGCCCGCACACTTCTTCCGTCCGCCAAGTTGTACGGACAAGACCGGATCAACAACCAAGGAGATAGACATGCGTCATTACACCACCGACAGCGCTGAAGCCATGTCACGCGTCGTAGCCCTCGCCCTGCTCGCCGATGGTGCCCTTGACCACAGCGAACTCGAGTCGCTGAAAAGTCGCGAGATTCACGACAGACTGCACATTACCCCCGAGACGCTCGATCGGGTAGTGCACGAGTTCTGCAACGACCTGTTGCAGTGCGCGCGAGCGCCAAACATCGGCCAGATCGAACTGGATCGAGAATTGATCGATCATCTTCTCGACGACATCAGATCACCTGAAATGCAGAAGGATGCGCTCGGCGCGATACTCGACATCGTCAATGCCGATGGCTGCCTCAACGGCGGTGAAGCGATTCTGATCTCGGAGGCGATGAACCTCTGGGGACTGGAACTGAAACAGGTTACCCGCACCGAAGTCCGCGCGGCGCATCGCGTGTCGCCGGGGATCGTGACGCCACACGGCATGCTTTCGTGAGACCTGGTGAAGCGCCAGGCAGGCGGGCGGGGATTAATGCCGCCCGCCCAGTCCCAGATAACTTTCAACCACCCGGGGATCTGTCAGCAAGTCCCGGGTAGGGCCTTCGAGCGACAGCTCGCCGGTCTCCAGCACATAGCCGTAATCGGCCACCTGCAGCGCGGCACGGGCGTTCTGCTCGACCAGCAGAATGGCCACCCCGAGCTTCTTGAGCTGGGTGATGGTGCGGAAGATCTCCCGGATGACCAGCGGCGCGAGTCCGAGACTGGGTTCGTCGAGCAGCAGCAGCCGGGGCTTGGCCATCAGCGCCCGGCCCATGGCCAGCATCTGCCGCTCGCCACCGGAGAGCGTCGCGGCCATCTGCTCGCGACGCTCCATCAGGCGTGGAAAGATGTCGAATACATCGTCCATCGTCTCCAGCTGGTCTCGATGGCCGGCCCGATAGCGGTCAAACGCGCCCAGCAGGAGGTTGTCCTCGACGCTCATTTCGGCAAACAGTTCGCGCTTCTCGGGGACCAGGGTCATTCCCTGACGCACCAGTTTCTCGACACTGCGGCCGGCGTCCTGCCGCTCGCCGAGATAGACGATCTCGCCGCGCGCCGGCAGCAAACCGATCAGCGCGCAGAGCAGGGTGGTCTTGCCGGCGCCGTTCGGGCCGATGACGGTGACGATCTCACCGCGGTGCACCTTGAGGGCCATCCCGTGCAGCGCGTCGACCTTGCCGTAGCTGACCGACAGGTCACGCACCTCGAGAACGACGGTTCTTTCGCCTTCGCCGTCCAGTTGGCTCATTCGACCCCCCCGAGATAGGCATCGACCACCGCCGGATTCCGCTGTATCTCTTCCGGCAGGCCGGCAGCAAGCTTGCGGCCGAACTCCATGACCACCACCCGGTCGGCCAGACCCATCACGAAGTCCATGTCATGCTCGACGAGCAGGATGCCGATGCCTTCCGCGCGCAGGCGGCGCAGCAGGTCGGCGAGCGCCTGCTTTTCCAGGTAGCGCAGACCGGCCGCCGGCTCGTCGAGGAGCAACAGGCAGGGGTCGGCGGCAAGCGCCCGGGCGATCTCGACGATGCGCTGCTTGCCAAGCGGCAGGCTGCCGGCGGCTTCGTACATCTGCTCGGCCAGACCACAACGCTCGATCTGCAAGGCCGCTTCGTGCAGCAGGCGCGCCTCTTCCGCGCGATCAGCGCGGCAGGCGGCCGCGACGAAGCCCTTGTGGCCGCGCAGGTGGGCACCGATGGCAACGTTCTCGATGACGCTCATTCCTGCCAGCAAACGGACGTGCTGAAACGTGCGGCTCATGCCAAGGCGGGCGATGTGGCGCGCCGGCAAGGACTCGATGCGTTCGCCACGAAAGGCGACAGCGCCGGAACTCAGCGGATCGACGCCGGAAATGCCGTTGAACATCGTCGTCTTGCCGGCCCCATTGGGTCCGATCAACGCCATCACCTCGCCGGCCCGGACCTTGAAGCTGACCTTGTCGTTGGCCACCAGGCCGCCAAAACGCTTGCTGGCATCGGTCACCTCGAGTAGCAGCGAACCCGATTCCGGCAGCGGACGACGCGCCAGCAACTCGGCATCTGGCACGCGCACGCGCGACACGGCCTGCGGAAACAGGCGCATGAGGATCGGCCAGACACCGTCACGCGCGCGATGCAGCACGAAGATCATCAGCAGTCCAAAGACGATCACCTCGAAATTGCCACTCTGTCCGAGCAGCGTCGGCAACCAGTCCTGCAGCCATTGCTTGAGAATGGTGATCAGGCCGGCACCAACGATCGCCCCCCAGACATGCGCGACGCCGCCGACCACCGCCATGAACAGGTACTCGATGCCTTGCGTCAGCGAGAACGGCGTCGGATTGACGAAGCGCTGCAGGTGGGCGTAGAGCCAGCCCGAGACACTGGCGTAGAGCGCCGCAACGGTGAAGATGACGATCTTTGCGCGCGGCGTGTTGACCCCCATCGCCTCGGCCATCAGCGAGCCGCCGCGCAAGGCGCGAATGGCGCGCCCCTCGCGGGAGTCGAGCAGGTTCCGCGTGGCGAGAACGACGACCAGCAGGACAGCCCAGATCAGATAGAAGAACTCGCGCCCGGACTTGATCTCCAGGTCGAAGAGTTGCAGGGGTGGAATGCCGGTAATGCCGGTATGGCCACCTAGTGCATTGAGGTTGCCGAAGAGATAGTACAGACTGATCCCCCAGGCGATCGTCCCCAGCGGCAGGAAGTGCCCGGACAGGCGCAGCGTCACGAGGCCGAGCGAGACCGCGACGACGGCCGTGACCAGCAGGCCGGCCGGCAGCGTCAGCCATGGCGAAACGCCGTGAACGGTCGTCAGGTACGCCGAAGTGTACGCGCCAAGGCCGACGAAAGCCGCCTGCCCGAATGACGTCAGACCACCGACACCGGTCAGCATGACCAGTCCGAGCGCAACGATTGCGTACAGGCCGATGTAGTTGAGCAGCGTGACGTAGAATTCGGGCAGCAACAGTGGTGCGACCGCCAGTGCGGCGATGAACAGCAAGAGGAAAGCCGTGGCGTGCGACGGATGCCTCATTCCTCCTCCACGTGCCGCGTCTTCAGCGAGCGCCAGAGCAATACCGGGATGATCAGCGTGAAGACGATGACCTCCTTGAAGGCACTGGCCCAGAAGGACGAATACGATTCGAGCAGGCCGACCAGGATGGCGCCGGCGGCGGCCACCGGATAGCTCGCCAGGCCGCCGATGATCGCGCCGACAAAGCCCTTGAGACCGATCAGGAAACCCGAGTCATAATAGATCGTCGTGATCGGCGAAATCAGGATGCCGGAGAACGCCCCGATCGATGCCGCGAGCGTAAACGACAGCATCCCGGCCAGAGTCCCCGAAATGCCCATCAGACGCGCGCCGGTGCGGTTCATCGCCGTGGCGCGCAGTGCCTTGCCGTAAATGGTCCGTTCAAAGAAGAAATAGAGCGCGACGATCAGCACCACGCTGGCAACCACGACCAGGATCGTTTGCCCCTGCAGGAGAGTATCGCCGAGTTCGAAGCTGACGTCGGTAAACGCCGGCGTTCGCGAGCCCTCGGCACCGAAGAACAGCAGCCCGATGCCGATCAAGGTCACGTGCACCGCGACCGAAACGATCAGAAGGACGAGCACCGAGGCTTCGGCAACCGGCTGGTAGGCCAGGCGATAGATCATCGGCCCGAGCGGAACGACCAGCATCAGCGCCAGCAACACCTGCACCGGCAATGGCAAGGTGGCCGCCGAAACGGCGAACAGGACGCCGGCGAGCAGCAACGGTATCCCGCAATTGACCAGGACAATCCAGGGAATCCGCCTGAACTGCCGACCACGCAGCGCCCGGGAACCGTCGATCAAGGCAATCACCGTGCCCAGGGCCAGCACCAACCAGATCGTTCCGGGCAACCTGCCGGCCTGCAGACTGGCCAGCGTCAGGGCGCCGAAAGCGACGAACTCGCCTTGCGGGATGAAAATTACTCGCGTCACGGCAAAAACCAGGACCAGGGCCAGCGCGAGCAGCGCGTAAATAGCGCCGTTGGACAGGCCATCCTGCCCCAGCAGCAATGCAATCTGCAAATCCATCAGAACCGTTCCAGTCGATACCCCAGCGACCGCAAGTCCGGCTGCCGGGCCGCCAGGCGTCGCCAATGGGGATCGGGACAAGCTTGCCGGCCCCGCAATTGACCTCGGTCAACCGCGGAGACGACAGCCGGCAGAGCGCGAAAGCCGAAAAACCTTACTGCACGAGCTTCCAGTTTCCCCCGTCGATCTTGACCATTACCCGCGACCGCTGGTCAAAGCCGAGATGATCCTGCGGACTCATGTTGAAAACCCCGTGCGCGGCAGTGAGGTTGCGGGTGTTTTCGAGCGCGTCGCGCAGCGCCTTGCGAAACTCCGGCGTCCCGGGCTGTCCCTTCTTCAGCGCTGCCGGCACGGCATTGACGAGCAGCTTGCTGGCGTCCCAGGCGTGCGCGCCGAAGGTGGATACGGTGCCCTTGCCGTTTGCCGCCTCGTACTTGGTAACATACTCCAGCGCCACTTTCTTGATCGGATTGCTGTCGGGCAATTGCGCGGCCACCAGCACCGGACCCGCCGGCAGGAAGGTGCCTTCGCAGTCCTTGCCACAAACCCGCAGGAAGTCGGCGTTGGCCACCCCATGCGTCTGGTACATCATTCCCTTGTAACCCTTTTCCTTGAGCGACTTCTGCGGCAACGCGGCCGGCGTACCGGCGCCGCCGATGAGCACCGCATCGGGCTTCGCGGCGATGGTCTTCAGTACCTGGCCGGTCACCGAGGTATCGGCGCGATTGAACCGCTCGTTGGCGACGATCTGGATCTTGCGCGCCTCGGCAATCTTCGAGAACTCGTTCCACCAGCCTTCACCATAGGCGTCGGCAAAACCGATGTAGGCGACTGTCTTGACGTTGTTGTCGATCATGTGCTGGACGATCGCCGTTGCCATCTGGGCATCGTTCTGGGGCGTCTTGAAGACCCAGTAACGTTTACCATCCATCGGCTCGATGATTCGCGACGAAGCCGCCATGGCAATCATCGGCGTCTCGGCTTCAGCGACCACATCGATCATCGCCAGCGAATTGGGCGAGGTCGTCGAGCCGATGACCACGTCGACCTTGTTCTCGGCGATCAGCTTGCGGGTGTTCTTGACCGCCGTGGTGGTGTCGGAAGCATCATCGAAAACGATGTAGTTCACCTTCTGACCGGCGATGGTCGCTGGCAACAGCGCCACGGTGTTCTTCTCGGGGATACCCAGCGATGCAGCTGGCCCGGTTGCGGAAAGCGTGATGCCGACGTTGATATCGGCATGGACGCCGGCGGCAAAGGCGGCCGCCACAAGAACAAAGAGCTTGCTGATTGATAGTTTGATTTTCATCATCCCCCCAACACTATTCTCGGTGTAAAGCCTTCAGCCCGACATGGCGTTCGGCAAGCAATCATTGTGCGGCCGCAGCGACCGCGAGACAAGTCTAAACGAAGGTATCGTGGGCAAACTTGATGATAAAGAGGCTCACGACGCAGAGGAAAACCTTCCTGACGAAACCGCTGCCGTGGCGCAACGCGAGATGCGTGCCGAGGAATGAACCGAGGATGTTGCAGACCGCCATCAGTACGGCCAGCAGGGGCAGGAAGTGGCCATGCGGGATAAAGAAAGCTAGGGCCGCGAGGTTGGTCGAGACATTGACCACTTTCGAAGCGGCCGAGGCGTGCAGGAAGTCAAAGCCGAAAAAGCGAACGAAAAGAAAAATCAGGAAGCTGCCTGTTCCCGGCCCGAAGAAACCATCGTAGAAACCGATCGCCCCGCCCAGCAACAGAGCATAGGCGAACTCCCGCCGGCCCTGGTGCTGGGGCTGATGAAGCGCCCCGAAATCGCGGCGCCCGAAAGTGTAGGCGGCAGCCCCGATGAGCAGCAGCAGGATCAGCGGGCGCAGCATCGCCGGTGGCAGCCAGGCGACTGCCATGGCGCCGAGATAGGAACAGGCGAAGGCAGCCAGGGCTGCCGGCAACGTCGTGCGCCAGGGCATCTCGACACGACGAGCGTAGCGCCAGGCAGCGTTGCTGGTGCCGAAAACGCTGGAAAACTTGTTGGTGCCGAAAAGAGTCGCCGGGAGTTCCTGCGGCAGGGCATTGAACAGGGCCGGAATCTGGATCAGCCCCCCTCCGCCAACCACCGCATCGATGAAGCCGGCAAACAGCGCGGCCAACGCCAGGCCGAGCAGCAGCGAGTGATCGAGGCCCGCCATCCCTGCTCAGCGCTGCGCCACGAAGAAAATTCGCTTGAAAGGAAAAGGTGTCTGTCCATCCGCCGCTGGCCGATAGGCAGTGCGCAGCCTTTCCCGATAGGCGGCGAGAAAATCGTCGGCTGTCGCCGGCGCAAGCCGCGCCAGATAGGGGACCAGTGTCGTACCCTTCATCCACTCGATGACCGCATCGTCCCCGCTGAGCACCTGCCAATAGGTGGTCTCCCACAGTTCCAGGTGGCGACAATGCGGCATCAGCAACTGCTGGTATTCAACGGCCGACAGGACGCTGCCCATGCAGACACCGCCGAGCAGCTCGCGCCAGCGTGGCTCGGCAGCCAGCGCGAGCAGGATTAGGTGCGACGGCGCGGAGAAATTGGATGGCATCTGCACCGCCAGCACGCCAGCGGCGGCGAGCTGCCCAATGAGTTCGGGCAACAGGCGCTGGTGATCGCTTAACCAGTGCAAGGCCGCATTCGAAAAAATCAGGTCGGGCGGCTGCTCCGCCCGCCAACCGGCAATTTCGGCGCGCTGCCAACGGATCGCCGAGACCGAAGCAGCGGCTTTCGCGAGCATCGCCGGATCACTGTCGACGCCTGTGATCTGCGCGTGGGGCCAGCGTCCGGCGAGCAGCCGGGTGATGTTTCCGGCGCCGCAGCCGAGATCAACGATCCGTGCCGGCTCGCCTGCCAGTCTCGCCAAGAGGTCGAGCGCCGGCCGCTGGCGGGCGGCAGCGAATTTCAGGTATTGCTCGGGGTTCCAGGTCATCTGCCGGTCACCTTTCGCCATCGCGGCGTTCAGGAAGAAAATCACTCAAGCTGCCCGCCGAGTTTCTCAAAGGCCTCATTGGCTGACAGGAAGACCTCGCCCGAAAGCGATGCCCACAGCTCGGAATGCAGCAACCGATCCTGCACCGGCCCCTTGACCTCGGCCAGGTGGAGCCGGGTGTTCCGTTCGGCGAGGTCACGGTTGACTTCGGCCAGCACCTCAACCGCCGTCGCATCCATCCGGTTGACCGCGCTCATCACCAGCACCAGGTGCCGGATCCCGGACGACTGCTCCAGTGCCTGATTCAAGCGCAGTTCGACGGCCCCGAGATTGCCGAAGAACAGGCTTTCATCGATGCGCAGGAAGAGCACGCCGGGAATCGTCTGCACTTCGTGCCGTTCGACGTTGCGGAAGTGTTCGCTGCCGGGAATCCTGCCGATCACCGCGATATGCGGCGTGCTGGCCCGCAGCAGCAAGGTCCCCATGGAAAGCACAACCCCCAGCCCGATACCGGTTTCCAGCCCCAAGACGAGCACGCCACCGGCCGTCCCCAGCCAGGCCAGTCCGTCAGCGCGATCGTAAGCCCAGGCCTGGCGAAGGCCCCGGATATCGATCATGGTGTAAGCTGCCATCACGATGGTCGCGGCGAGAACCGCCAGCGGCAAGCGGGCAAAGAAGTGGGCTGCCCCCACCACCACGGCAATCATTGATACGGCCGATACGATGCTCGCCAACGGCGTCTGGGCGCCGGCAGCCAGGTTGATGGCCGAGCGGGAGAGACCCCCACCGACCGGCATGCCGCCAGAGAAAGCCGCGACGACGTTGGCGCCGCCAAGCCCCAACAGCTCGGCGTTGGCATCGATCCGCTCGCGGCGTTTGATCGCCATGGTCTGCGCCAGGGTAATCCCCTGCACCATACCGATCAGTGCCATCACCGCGGCGGGGACGATGAGCATCTTCAAGGTATCGAAAGCGGGGAAGACGAACTCGAAACCCGGCAGCCCTTCGACCACCGTGCCAACCACTGCCACGCCCTGACGGCGATCGAGGTCAAGAGCAATCACCACCACGGTAGCCAGCAGGACAACTAGCAACGGCATCAGGCGAATGATCAACGTCGCCTTGCCGATACTGACCCCCAATCGGACAAGCGCCCCGGTCAGCCCGCCGCGGACGAAGACCAGTGTCAGCAGAGCCGCCATGCCGATCGCCAGCGTCGGCCAGTGGCTGCCGGGGAGCAGGCGAAGCAGATCGACAAGCAGTTGCCAGGCATTGGCCCCGTTCAGCGATAGCCCCAGGAGGTGCTTCATCTGGCTGACGATGATCAATATCGCCGAACCGGAAATGAAACCGCTGATCACCGGCCGGCTCAGCAACTGCGAAAGAAAACCCAGACGCATTGCCCCGCAAGCCAGCAGCATGACGCCGGAAACCAGCGACAGGGCGGCGGCCAGTACGATGTACTCGGGCGACCCCGGCGCAGCGAGCGGACTCAGGACAGCATAGGTCATGATGGCGGTAATCGCCACCGGCCCGACCGATTGCACCATGCTGCTGCCCAACAAGGCATAGGCGATCACCGGCAAGATGCTGACATAAAGCCCGACCTGTGGTGGCAAACCTGCCAGCAGAGCGTAGGCCAGGCTCTGCGGTATGACCAACACCGTCACGACCAGGCCCGCCAAGAGATCGGCGCCGAGTTGTTCCTGGCGGTAGTTCCTGAGCCAGCCTGGCAGGAAGCGGCATGTGAGAGGCATTGTTGGGGAAAATACCAGAAAAGACCGGGATCCTTCACCGCTCCCGCGCCGCCTCGTACCACGCCTTGCGTACCGGCGAAAGCAGATACTCCATCACCGTGCGTGTGCCGAGCATGATCTCGGCGCTGGTCTGCATGCCGGCACCGAGCACAAAGCGTTCGCCGTCCATCTCGAGATGCATGCGCCTGAGGGTGATCAAGGCTTTGTAGGCCAGGGGTTGCTTGCGGGCGTTGCCTTGATCGTTACCGGCGGCACCATTGGCGCCGGTTGCATTGCTATCCGCCGAATCGGCGCTCACGTGCTCTACCCGGCCTTCGACGAGCCCGTATTTCTGGAAGGGGAACGCGGCGAACTTGAGCTTGACCGGCTGCCCCTGGCGCACGAAGCCGATGTCCTTGTTACTCACCCAGACCTCGGCGCGCAACGTGTCGCCTTTGGGGACCAGGGTGAGCAGGACGGTTCCCGGCTGTACGACGGTGCCGATCGAATGCGTGGCCAGGTCTTTGACCACGCTGTCCTGGGTTGCTCTGAGTTCGAGCAGGTTCTGCCGGTGCGCCTGTTTGGCGACTTCCTGCGCGAGCTTGTCGATAGCACCCTGGATTTCGTTGCGCTCGCTGTAGAGCTGGCGCCGGTAGGCGGATTCGATCTGGGCGAGTTTCTTCTCCGACTGGGCGATACTCGCTCTTGCCGATTCGATCAGGTGGCCTTGCGTCTTGAGTTCCTGTTCCTTCTCGATACGTTCGCGTTTCTTGTCGCCCGCCATGATGCTGCCGAGAAAGCCGTCTTTGGCGAGTTTCTCGAATGCCCGATCCTGATCCCGATAGTGCGGGAGGATTTCGGTTAGTTTCAACTGAACCTGCTGCGCCGAGGCAAATTCGGCACGTGCCTTGAGCAGGGCGCCGCGTTCTTCGGCCAGTGCGGCGTCCAGGGCGTTCCGGTTGGCCTTGTACTGGGCGGCGATTTCATGGGCCAGCGACGCCGGATCGGCGGCTTCGACGACGAAAGGCCGCTCTGCCAGCTCGGCGTCGATGCGACGCAGGATCAGGCGTTTGCGTTGATAGTCGGCTTCGAGGGCCTTGCTGTCGGCTTCGCTGATCAAGGTGTCCATGCGCATGAGCACTTGCCCGGCGCTGACCGTCTCGCCTTCATGCACGAGGATGTCCTTGACGATGCCGGACTCGGCCGGCTGCACGATCTTGACGTAGCTGTGCGGGACGAGCTTGCCGTCAGCCACCGCGACGATGTCGAGCGGGCCGAGCAGTGCCCAGAGCAGCAGTGCGGCCAGCAGCAGGAGCAAGGACCACAGGACCTTGCGGCCCATCGGATTGGGCGGCGTCTCGGTCAGGCGCAGGAGTGGCGGGGAGAACTCCAGCGGGCGCGAGTCGGTCTGCGGCAGGGCACGTTGAAACGCCGACTGCACCCGCTTGTACAGAGGCAGCCCGCGTTTCAGCAAGGTCAATGATTTGTCTAACATTTCAGCCTCCAAGAAAGGCTAGCCACGGCGACACATCGGGCACGGTGAAAAGCAAAGGCATTCATCTTCGCTTCTCGCCGAGCACTCCCCGACGACTCCGTGGAAGAACTCTGATTTGAAGGTTTCTCGCTGTCCCCGCAGCGGTTGATCGCTGTCAAGTCACTCCCCTCAACTCAGCCGTAGCGCCCCGCTCGGCAAGGTCGAGAGCGCTTGCAGCGTCTGCGCCCGGCTGCCGAAGTTGGCATTGCCGATCACCTCCTGAGCCGCCGTGACACTCATGCCGGCCAGCGTACCGTTCTTGCCGTACTGGTAGGCAAGATCGCCGCCGATGGCCGCGCTGTCCGATCCGGCCAGCTGGAAACTGGTCAGCGCGTTGATCAGCGCCCAACTGGTCAACGTCGGCGTCGCCGAACGTGCGGCGTCGAACGCACTGGCTAGGCCGGCAAAGTCGAAGTTCGCGACCTTCTGGTCGAGCAACGGGTCGCTGCCCCCCGCGTCGAACCCGGCCATGGCTTCGGCAATCACTTGCAGGTTGACCACCGGCTTCGACGGGGTGGCGGCATACCAGTTCCTGAAGGTGAGCTGGTCGGCCGTGCCCATCTTGAGGACTAGATGATTGGCGAACTTGCACAATGAGAGGTCGGTATAGGCAAAGTTGCCGCCAAGCGAGACCGTATCGCTGCCCGTGCCATCCGCGGCGATAGTGTCTTGGCCATCGCCCTTGTTGAACAGGATGACGTCGTTACCGGCACCGGTGGTCAGCGTGTCCCTGCCGAGGCCGCCGAGGTAGATTTCGGCACTGGCGCCGCCGGTCAGGCGGTCCGTCCCGGCTCCGCCGTTGAAACACCCGGAACCGCTGGTGTCGGTCAAGGCATCGTTGCCTTCACCGCCGTCCAGGAAATCAATTCCGGCCCCGCCAATGAGGCGGTCGTTCCCGTCGCCACCCAGCAGCGTATCGTCACCGGCATTACCGGTCAGGCGGTCGTTGCCGCCCAGGCCGGACAGGATGTTGCTGACCGTATCACCGACGATGACGTTGTTGAGCGCATTGCCGGTGCCCTCGATGGCCTCGGTTCCCGAAAGCGTGAGTTTCTCGACGTTCTCGCCCAGGATAGTGCTGGTCGTGGAAATGACCCGGTCGGTCCCTTCACCCACAAGTTCGATAACAACGTCTCCGGAGTTATCCACATAGTAAGTGTCGTTACCCAGCCCGCCGACCAGGGTGTCGGCGCCCAGAAGGCCGTTGAGGACATCGCTACCGTCGTTGCCTGTTCCGCCCACGATGCGGTCACGGCCAGCCGCTCCATCGAGTGTGTCGTCGCGATGCGTTCCCGTCAAAATGTCGTCCCCGTCTGTACCCATCAGCACAACTCCTGTGGTGGCAACGACGGTCAGCGAGAAATCCTGGCGGACACTGGCGCCAGCCTGGTCGCTCGCGGTCAGGACGACATCGAGATTGCCCGCGTCAGCGAAGGCAGGAGTGCCACGGAAGGTACGACTGGCCGCATCAAAGTGAAGCCAGCTGGGTAGCGCGCTTCCATCCGGCAGCGAGGCCGAGAGCACCAGCTTGTCGTCAGGGTCACCGTCCACCAACGCGCCGGCTGGAATGGCCAAGGTGAAGGCCTTGCCCTCCGTCGCCTGCTGGCTGCCGATCAAGGCACCCACGACCGGAGCCAGATTCAAGTGCTGACGCAGGGCTGCCGCTGCCCATGTCGTGCCATCCGCAAACTCGATCCGCTCGATTCTGTGCGCATTGTCAAGAAACCAACCCTCGAACCTTATCTGATCGGTTTCTCCTGCGGATAGAAGCAAGTCCAGGTTGTCCCGACTGGCCATCACTTTAGCTGGCGTGATGCCGGCGCCGAAGACGATACGGTCCACGTTGCCGACGGTCGCGTCGTTCTCGCGTAGTGTGTCGTGTCCAAAACCGGCGTCAAACTGATACGTATCGTCACCGGTGCCTCCTGTGAGCACATCATCCCCAGCGCCGCCGTCGAGGATGTCGTTGCCTCCGGCGGTGTCCACATAGTCCGGACCCACATACACATGAGCTCCGTCACCACCATAGATCACATCGTTACCCGCCCCCCCAATCAGCATGTCGTCGCCTGATCCGCCATCGATGCGATCGTTACCGCTCCCTCCGTCAATAGAATCGGCATTGGCGGCAAGTACGAAGTGCCCCTCGTCGGGAACAATCATCGTCATGACCCTTAACTGAAGACCGTCATCGACACCGAGGCCCCCGACGTTGTAATCGACGTAACTGGCGGATTGTTGGATTGTGGAGCTGCCACCATTGTCACTGACCCAGTAGGAGGCATCAGCGCCGCCGTCAAGCGTGTCATCGCCGTCGCCACCGAGTATCCAATCATTCCCGGCGCCGCCGTCGATGCGGTCATTCCCCGCCAAACCATCGAGCGTATTATCGGTGTCGTTTCCTTCAATGATGTTGTCGAGAACGTTACCGGTGCCGATTGAACCGCCAACCAGCCTCAGATCCTCGATATTTTCGGGAAGAGCAAAATCGCTATAGACCGTCATGCGGTCGTGTCCCTCGCCGGGCTTCTCGACGACGGTGTCGTTTGCGTTGGAAACGTAATAGGTATCGTCGCCGCGACCACCATAGGCAAAATCGGCATCGGTAATCGTGTCATTGCCTTCGCCGCCGTAGGCGAAGCCGACACCTGTGATTTCGTCGTTCCCCGTATTCCCGATCACCATCGAATACTGATCACCGTAAACCCGATGATTGCCGGGAGTCAGGTTGACTTCGTTGAGCCGGTAGTTTTGCACCACACTGTGAATCAGAACGGCTACCGACGACGGCAGATCACCAAGGCTCGGAAGAGCATTGAGCACTCCGGTAAGCCGTCCCACGTAGCTGGTTTTGACTACGTCATTAGCGGACTGGGTAATCATGGTACCGGCTGGCCATGGACTCATTCCCGCAGGCATGGAAAAATGCAACTCGCCCCCGTACTGCGGAGCTCCCCAGCGGATTTCTGCGACGTCCTGCTGAAAAGAACCCTGTTCATCGAATGACGTCAAATTCACCACGACATCGCTGACCGTGAGCCGATCCTGCGTAATGCTGGCCGCCGCATCGGTTCGATAGACAAAGGTATCTGCTTCAGTCCAAGTGGTGTAGTCGTTACTGCTGGCAGAGGTCCAGACAACCGCTCCGCTCTGCCCCACCAGCTGCCAGGTCGTCGTCACATGCTGGTCCTCCCGCGACTTCGTGACGCGATCCTGCTTGACCGTGCTGCGACGCCAGCTTCCATCCACTTGCGGCGTATAGCCCGCGCTTTGCAGATTCAGCTCAATGTCGAGCCTGGATCTGTTCACGAAGTTCCGCCTGAGCGTGTCCAGATCATTGCCCGTCGGCGGAGTCGCTGCCAGCAGCATGTTCGTGTCGGTCTGCGCGCCACTAGCATCGATTAGGTCCCACGCCGCGCCGTGGGCAAAATAGCCCTGCAGCCTGCTACGCCCGTTATCTCCCAAGATCGAGAGCAGCAAATCGTCGCCCTGCCGAATTGCTACAAGGTCCTCAAAAGCGATTCCGCCATCGAGTTTGATCCGGTTGGGACCGCTGTCGACCAGGAGATCATCCCCGGAAAGCCGGGAAAGCCGATAGCTATCATTCCCGTCACCACCGATCAGCGTGTCGTTGCCATACCTGCCATCCAGGAAATCATCGCCCGCCGCCCCACTCAGCGCATTGTTCTGGGCGTTGCCGATCAAGCGGTTGTCCAGCGCATTCCCCGTGCCATTGAGCGCGCTCCCCGTGAGCACCAGGTTCTCCACATTGTCACGCAGGGTGTGGTCGATGGCAGACTCAACCGTATCGATACCTTCGCCAACGGCCTCAACGACGAGATGCGAGGCGTCCGATATCCGGTAAGTGTCGTTTCCCGCACCGCCAGCCATGCCTTTGATCTGCGCAGTTCCAATCAACAGGTCGTCATCTGGAGTTCCCGCAATATCGACACCATGCGCCAACAGGTCAGAAAAACTCAGCGTCGAGCCATCGTCAAACTCGATGCGAACAAAAGGCGCGTACTGAGCATCGCCCGCCACCCGATCGAAACTCAACAGATCGCCGCTGTTGTCGCCAATCTGCAGCGTCAGTTCTTCAGCCGTCCACTTGATATCCGATGCCGTAATGCCGCCCGAGACTCGCAGCACGTTGTCGTTCATCGACGCCGTCACACTGTCATGCCCGTCCCCCTTGCGGTAGATCATCGTGTTGTGGTTGCCTTGCAGGGTAATGCTGTCGTTGCCCAGACCACCGGATATCCGTGTATCGCCGTACGCCGTCAGCACGTCATCGAGCTTTCCGCCATAAAGGCGGGGTGTCGTCGCCGCCCCACTGGCACTGATTGCGCGTGAGGCGTAACTACCGATCAATTCGCTGGCATTCAGTTGCGTCCCATCAGCAAACCGATAGTGTTCAATCGCGTCGGCTGCGCCATCGACAATGGAAAGACGATCACCGCTTCCCGAGTCAATCACCAGCAGGGCATTCCCGTCTTGATCCTGCCTGCCGGATACAGTGAAAGTCGAACGATCGACGGATGGACCGAAGCGAACGGTATCGTCCCCGGACGAGTCCTTGATCCGTTCGACCAAGACTCCGGCAGACACTTGACTGTCACCCGAGTCGATCAGGTAGAGATCGTTGCCGTCGCCCCCATCCATCAGATCGCTACCGCCCCCCCCGTCGAGAACGTCATCGCCACCATACCCCACGAGGGTGTCGTCTCCGGCACTGCCACGCATGTGATCGGTGACGCCGCTGCCCCACAGGGTGTCGTCGCCCGCCGTTCCATCGATAGCGAACCCCCGGGCAAGGATTTCGGCATAGCTCATTGTGCTGTCGTCGGCAAAGCGGATTTCACCGATGACTGGCGTGTCGTCCGGATGAAGGCTGTCGAAACCCTCGAAATGTACACCTTCACCATTCCCGACATCGACGTGCAACGAACCAAGCCTGAAAACGACATCGGCCCTGTCAATGCCGGACCCAAGGATCAGGACGCTGGCTTCGGGATCATCAGCGTCGACCGGCAGATCGACGATGACATCGGTGCCGTCGCCTTTGTTGTAGAAGTAAACGTCGCGGCCTTTGCCGCCGTACAAGGTGTCACTTCCTGCCCCGCCGATCAGCACGTCGTTGCCGGCATCACCCTGCAGCACGTCATTGCCGTTGCCACCGTCGAGGATGTCGTCGCCGCATTGGCTGTCGGCAAGGGCAGAACCATTGTCGCCGATGAGAACGTCATGGTCATCGCCGCCGTGCACGATATCGGAACCCGCGTGGCCGAAGAGCACGTCGAGACCGATCCCGCCCTGGATGAGGTCATCGCCGCCACCGCCGAGCGCCCAATCGTCACCCGCCCCACCGATGAGCAGATCGGCCTCGCCGGTAACGGCGTCGAATTGCCAGGTTCCCTGGTTAAGGACGCTGTCGTAGCTCATGGATTCCTTCTGTTCGTCGACGCGCCGTTCGATACTCCAACCCAGGGAAGCGTCGGCCAGCGTGGCATCGCCGTAGAGGTCGTCATTGCCCGCGCCGCCGACGAGAACGTCCTTGCCGAGGCCGCCCATCAGGGCGTCTTTGCCGGCACTGCCGATCAGCGTGTCGTTGCCGGCGTCGCCGGAAAGGAGATCTGCGTCGCCTGGAGCGGCCTCACCAGCTTCGCCGCTATTGATTGCGTCTTCGAGCGTGAGCGTGCCGTCGCCGCTGGCGTCGGCGAAGAGCACGTCGTGGCCGGCATTGCCATTCAGAATATCCCCGCCCGCGCCACCTTCGACCCAGTCGTTCCCGCCACCGGCCAACCCCCAGTCGCGCCCGGCATCGAGTTCGATGCGGTCGCTGCCGCCCACAGGGTTGGTCGTGCTGTTCGCTCCGTCACCGTCACCATCGACGATGTCATTACCCGCGCCAGCGGCAAACCGTTCGCTGTCGTCCGGGTTGGTGCTGCCGCGGAATACGTCGTCGCGGTTGGCTTGTTCGATACGCGCCCGCCCGCCTTCTCCATCGGCGCGCACGCTGTTGCCTTGGCCGTCGTAGACGATCTGGATGCCGTTCTGACCGGGGTTGCTGTCCCAGTCTTCGGTATCGCCGAGGTAGCGGCGCGCGCCGTCCGGCCGCGCCGGCAGGCCGTCGATCAGCCTCAGTCCGTAGCTCCCGGCGCCGGTCCGCGCCGCGTCGAAGTCGAAATTCTTGAGGGTGAGATGGTCGTCTTCGCTGTTGGCGAAGGTGAGGACGAGGCTCGCGCCTTCGCGCGTCGCCGTGAAGGCGTGAGTCCCCGCGCCGCCCGCCCATTGGCCGTCGCCCGTCTTGTAGGCGAGCACCAGCAGTTCGTTGTTGCGCTGGAGAAGGCCGCTCTTGTCAGTGTCGAGCACGACGTCCTTCCCGTCGCCCGTGCGAAAGCGGTAGAAGTCCAGACCCGCCCCGCCTTCGAGGGAGTCGTTGCCCATCCGTCCATCGAGCAGGTCGAGACCGCCCAGGCCGTAGAGGTGGTCGACGAGCTTGCCTCCCTGGAGAATGTCCAGCGTCCTGCCGCCAAACAGATAGTATTGGCTTTCCTTGCTGTCGGGCGGTTCCGCACCGTGGCTGACGGTGTTCTGCACGATGATCTTCTGGCCGCTGTCGAGTTGCTTGTAGATGCGCTGGTCGGTGGCATTGAGTCCGAGGCTGCCGTCCTGGACGATCGGTCTGTTGTCCGCCGTCGATTGCAACCAGTAGTTGAGGAAGGCGCTGCGGTCGGCGTACCAGCTGTCGCCGTACGTCGCCTGGCCGGCAGCACGCGCTTCGGCGCTGAGGGTCTTGTCGTTCTGCCAGTCGGTATAGGTGGTACCCCAGGACCCGCCCAGCGTCGCTTCCAGGTCGACGCCGGAACCCCCCTTCACACCGACGGCAAACGGGCTGAGGGTGGCGAGCGCGGCGAAGGCGGCAAAGTCGGTCGGCGCAGCGCCCTGGAGCGCGGCGGCCTGGGCAGCGGTGAGCGGGGTGAGCGTGAGGTGGCCTTTGAGCGTGTCGTAGGTAGCGCTACTGAGTAGGTCGTCCAGCCTCGTGTAGAAGCTCTCGCGCCCGCTGAAGGTGACCCATTGCCCGTCGCCGTCGGCGTGAGTGGCATCCTGGATGTTGGCCCAGGTGTTGCCGTCGGGGTCGCCGCGCAGGACGTTCCAGGCGTCCGGACCCAGCACCAGTGCGCCCAGGGCGTTGAGGACGTTCTCCAGCGGGTCGCCTTCGGCTTGGCCTTGGCCATTGAGCACCGGATCGGCTTTGCGCGACGAAGCGGCGCGCAGAATCTGTTGCACCGTGTTCCGCGCTGTGTTCGTGTTGCGCTGTTCTTCCGGCAGGAGGTTGAGCAACGCGTTCTGGACGTTCAGGGAATCGACGATCAGCGTGAGGCTGTGGGTGTCGGCGAAGTTGTTGAGCTTGTATTTGTCCTGCAGAAGACGGATTTCAGCCGAGAGCAGTCCGTTGACCAGTCCGAGGGTGAAGCCGCCGCGTGTTATCGGCTGGTCTTCGATGAACACCGAGTCGTTGATGCCGTAGTGGAGTTGGGAGTTGGCGACCGCCGACCAGGCCGTTCCACCCGTGGTTTCGATGCCGACAAGGTCGTATTGGTTGGTCAGCTGGGGTGCGCCGTAGGCCTTTTCTGTTATCCGGGCGATGTCGCTGACGAGGTTGGTGCCCTTGGTCCGCTGGCTGGCGAAATAGACGGCCAGCCGGTAGTTGAGCGTTTGGGCTTCGATCTCCCCGGCGGGGACGACCTTGATCGGGGTATCGGGGGAGGCGGCGGTGGCGCCCGAGGTGTAGCCTTTGATACGTTCCGCCTGTTCCTGCAGCGCGATGATGTCGGTCAGCGCTTCGTAGAGCGGTTTTGTTTCCTGGATGACCATCTCGGATTGCATCGCCGTGCGCCGCCGTTCGAGCAACGCATCGAGTCCGTCCCGAGCCGTCCAGCTTCCGTCGGCCAGCCTTTGTTTTAGCTCTGCGTAGAAGTTCCTGGAATCGCTCACTTCAAGATCAAGCGCCGCCAACCGCTTGGCTTCGCTTTGCTCGTCGGCTCCGCGCAGGGAATCGAAGTAGTCGATCGCCTCGCGCAGCGTGCCGGTGTTGATTTCGCCGACTCCGGCGCCGTTGAAGGTGATGACCTGGCCGCCGTTGAGTTCGCTCTGGTGCAGCCGGTTGAACGCCGTCGCGAGGTGACCGCCCAGACTGTAGCCGGTGACGTTGAGCGGCCCGTCAATCTGGCCGTTGATGCTCTGATACCACGATTCCATATCCGAAAGCTGACCCCAAGCCCAGCCCGTGTCGTGCACTTCCAGCGTGTTCGTCGACGCGCTGTCACGGATTGCGTCGTCGATGAATTCGGTACTGCGAAAACTGATCACATATTCGTTGGTCCTCTTGTTCCTGAACAGTGTTCCGGAAAAGCCCGAATCAGTGTTCTTGCGTTGGTCCACCACAGTCCATTCGCTTTCGAACTTGATTGCTTCCGATTCAGTAAATTTAGAGGCGTGGCCGTTGCCGCTTTCGAGTGCTTCGCGATATCTATCGCCGGTCAGCGGATTTCCAAGGGCATCAACAAGGAAAGCCTCGGCGGCCATTTGCAAGTTGGCATATTTCAGGTAATCGGAAATCGTCGGCATGCTATTTCTCCTGCTTGATAGGAAGAGTTTTTTCTACGAAATCGCGTGTCTGATCCATTTTGAATGGTTGCCCGCCCGGTGTTGTCGGAAAACTCGGGCATGCATGGTGCGCGGCAAACAGCCACGGCGACCGCCCACCCGATTTCTTGCCCTGTCCGCGATCCATCATGTAGCCGATGCGCTCGGCCATCACTTCGTTGGTCGCCAGGTCGATGACCTTCAGCGAACTGCCGGCGATCCAGTAGTCGCGCTCTTCAAGTGTCGAGATGTCGTCGTAGGTCACGCCGTAGCGCGGCGCTGGGTCCGGGGCGGGAACCCGGTCGAGCCGGAAGGCGTAGATGTTGAGGTCGAAGCTGGGGTTTCTCTCCAACGCCATCTGGACACCCTTGGCGCTAACATCCTTCCTCCCGACAACTTTCATCCCCCCCGTATAGCGATATCGCTTGCCGTCTTCCGGATCAATGGCATCGACGTAGATGTAGCCATTTTTGAACGCACTTTGCTCAACCAATGATCCTTTGGCATCTCTCCCCAGAAGGAAGTTAGTGATATAGCCATCCCCACCCACATCTCTTCCATACGGGTCATCCATTTTAAATTGATCGCCGTGATTGATTTTCTTGGGCCGGAGTTTCAGGAGAAAGACGCCTTCGACGTTCTCCGCCGTACGGTGAATGAACTCCCCGGACTTCTTGCAGCGCTCCTGGAACATCGCCTCGGCCTTGGCGAGACGTTCTTTGGCAACCTCACGTTGTGTCAACTCTGCCGACAGGCCGGCGCAGGCGGACAACGTGGTCGCAATGATCAGGGAAACGAGCGTCGTGCGTTTCATGTGGCGGTCCTCCAATGGGTGTCGTGGCCAGTTCTGTCATCCGATGCCAGCGAATTCACTGCTCCTTCTCCCCCACCACCTCGACCTTGGTCGTATGCTGATGATCGCCACCAAAGCTGAACACCTCATCGACCTGCAACCCTCTTGGTATCTGGTGCGTGATGAACAGCATCGTGACCTGTCCCTTCAGCTTGTTGATGGTTTTGGCGAAGTGTTCGGCGGTTTGCGGGTCGAGGCTGGAAACTGCTTCGTCGAAGATGAGGATCTTCGGGCGTTTGAGTAAGGCTCTTGCAATGGCAATGCGCTGCTTCTGCCCGCCCGACAAGCCGGTGCCGCGTTCGCCGATCTCGGTCTGGTAGCCTTCGGGAAGTTTTTCGATCACGGTGTGGATTTCGGCAGCTTTGCAGACGGTGATCACGTCGTCGAAGGTGGCGTGTGGATGGGCCATGACCAGGTTGTCGTAGAGCGTGCCGGAGAAAAGCACCGTCTCCTGCGGCACGACGCCGAAGACGCTGCGCAGTTCGTTGGCGGCCAGGGTGCGGATGTCCTTGCCGTCGAGGGCGATCTGCCCTTCCTGCGGCTGGTAAAAGCCGAGCATCAGCTTGGCCAGCGTGCTCTTGCCGCAACCTGAGGGACCCATGATCACACTCAGGTGGCCTGGCTTGAAGGCGAGGTCGAGGTTTCTGTACAGCCAGGGCAGTTGGTCGCCATAACGGAACGACAGATTGCTGATGCTGAGCTGCCCCGTGCCACCCTGTTCGCGCTTGGGGGTCAGCGTGTGTGGTTCCTGCGGCATGTCGAGGATGTCGCCGAGGCGTTTGACGGCGATGTTGGCCTGCTGGAAGTCCTGCCACAGGCCGACCAGCCGCAGCATCGGCTGGCTCATGCGCCCGGCGAACATCTGGAAGGCGACGAGCATGCCGATGGTGAAGCCCTCGTTCTGCATCACCAGCAGGGCGCCGACGACGAGAATGGACAGGGTCATCACCTGTTCGAGACTGTTGGCGATGACGTGGTACGTGTTGCCGAGCTGTTTGGTGGAGAAGCCGGCGGCGAGGTACTGGGCGAGGAGATCGCCATACTTCCTGTCGATGTCCGGTTCCATCTGCAGCGATTTGACGGTGGCCATGCCGCAGACGTATTCGGTAAGGAAGGACTGGTTTCTGGCGCCGAGCATGAATTGCTTGTTGAGCTTGTCGCGGAAGATGGGGGCGACGAGGACGCTGAGAATGGCGACGATACCGAGCAGGCTGACGGCGATCAGTGAAAGCTGCCAGCTGTAGGCAAACATCACGGCAAGGAAGATGAGCAGGAAGGGAAAGTCGAGCATCAGCGTGACGGCGGCGCCGGAGACGAATTCGCGGATGGTTTCAACGCCGTGCAAGCGGGCGACGAGGGTGCCAGTCGGGCGTTGTTCGAAGTACGGCAGCGGCAGGCGAAGGAGGTGGCGCATGACCTGGCTGCCGAGCACGGCGTCGATGCGGTTGCCAGTGTGCAACACCAGGTATTGGCGCAGCCAGGTCATGCCGCTGGTGAACAGCATGAACATGACGAGGGCGACGCCGAGGACGATGAGGGTGCTGTTGGCCTGATGCACGACGACCTTGTCGATGATGACCTGGGTGAACAGCGGGGTGGCGAGGCCGACGAGCTGGATGGCCAAGCTGGCGAGCAGGACGTCGCGCCAGATGCGCCTGTGCTTCTTGAGTTCGGGGATGAACCAGCTGAAACCGAAGGCTTTCTTCTCGGTGGTGAAGCCGGCGATGGGGTCGTCGTCGCCGGTACCGGTGGCGGCGTCCTTGGCGACGAGGAGAAGGTCGGGGGCAAGCCGGGTAGCGACTTCGGCAATCGGCAGCGTTTCCGGGGTCTGGCGGCCGGGCCGAAAATAGAGAAGCTGCTCGGCGGAGGCTTTGACGATGAGGATGGCCTGCAGCGGTGCGGGGGGCGGCGTGTCGTCGGGGGGTTCCGGTGGTGGTTCCGTCGAGCGCGCTGAATCGCTCTCCTCATGGTCATTCCGGCACGCTTGGGAGTCTGCTGCGAGCGTGGTGCTGGACCCCAGGGTTTGCCGGGGTGACCGCACGGCAGGCTTCGGTTCGCCGGAAGCCGGTTCCTGCAGGAAGGCAATGGCCGGCAGCGGGAGAGCGGCCCAGTGGGCCGTGATCACCGGGTGTTGTCCGGTCTTGAACCCGAGGGCGCGGGCAGCTTCGTGGACGGTGGCGAGGGTATACGGCGGCGGGAAGTTCTGGGCAATCAGGGCAGCGTCGAACGGGATCCGGAAAAGCCCGCACAGGCTGCCCAGCAGCCATAGGAGTTCGTCATGGCGAATCGCTTTTTGCAGCTCGCCGTGCATTGGCATACGCCCCACCTCGGACTCTATAATCTAGCGTGTATGCTTTAAGAAGTCGCGGTCAACTATACGCAGGAAAGATGAAAATCGCCATATGACAGTCATATGGCACGAAAAACGCGGTCGTCACGCACTGCTTGGGCGTGGTGACCCATCAGGGATCGTTTTCGATCCCGGAAACTGTCGCTGCGTTTGTTTCGGCTGCTGCTGAGGGTGTGCCCGGCCGAACTGGTGACCCTGATCCTCGACGATACGCTGGTTCCGCGCTGCGTGAAGTTCTGGCCGGCGGCGTTACACCTTCGGGGTCCCGCTATCGGCTGATCCACGCAGCGACTCAGATCCCTCTTCTGCCCCTGACAGCCGAAGCGTACAATGTACAAAATACTGCACATCTTGTGCGGCTCAGGAGGCCATCATGGGTATTTCCGCAAGCGACGTTATCCCTCTCTCGCACGCCCGAGCGAACTTCTCCGAACTGGCTGAAGAGGTCAAGGGCGGTGCCGAGAAGATCATCACCAAGAACGGCGAGAGCTACATCGCCCTGATCGACGCCAGCCGTCTGGACTACTACCACCAGCTGGAGCGCGAGCGCATTCACCTGCTGCTGATCGACGAGGCCTCCAAGGGACTTGACGATGTGGCCGCTGGCAAGGTGAAGGACGCCCGCAGCGCCATTACCGCCCTCAAGCGTCGGCGTAGCGCGTAACTGGTCGAGATCACCGGGTTCGCGGAACCGTATTCATGGGCCGTTGGCGTGGCAGTTTATCCGATACCCGAGAGCATCGCGCAGCTTGCCGCCGAAATCGCTGCCATCAATCAACAGGCGGTGCGGGAGTACACGCCCCTCGTTGAGGCCATCTTGCGCACCCGCAGCCGGGACACGCGGCAGATTGAACAAACCCTCGATGGCCTGCTCAGCTTTTGCGGCTTTGCGCCTGCGCTCGAACTCTACCGTCGGCTGTGTCGCCGCTATTGGGACATTGACCCGGCAGCGACGGCGTTCTACGTCGATGCCTACCGAACAACTTGGGATACTGACGAGGAACGGCAATAAGCATGGCGAAAAAACCTGTCGTCAAATTCACTGCAAATTTCGAGCGCAACCTCGAAGGCATCGAACTTTTCCTGACCGAAGTGGAAGCACCGCAGGCCTTCGACGGCTTGCTGGATGAACTGCTCGAAACGGTGATCCCCAACCTTGAGCGCTTCCCTGAAATGGGCAGGCCGTTGTTGGCCCGCCAACCGCGGTCTGTCGAGACCACCAACGCACTCGCAACCCTCCGCACAAAGTTGTCTGCGCTGACGCAGGACATGGACGCCCTGCGCGAATACGTCCTCAAGGACTACCTGCTGCTCTATGCGCTGATCGGCGGAACGATTTGCCTGCTCGCGATCCGGCACCAGCGGCAGCTATCGTTCGACTTCGAGGGGCATTGGGGGCGATAGGCCAACGCCAGAGTACTATCCGTCATAGCGGCAAGACAAGACAAACGATGACCTACAGCCCGCACCAGCTAGCGTATTTCGCGCATCAACTGACCCGCCGTGCCGCGTCCAATTCCATGGACCGCATGGCCGGTGCGCTACTGGATGCTCAAGTCGACTTGAATCCCCACCAGATCGACGCCGCCCTGTTCGCGACGAGCAACCCGCTGTCCAGGGGTGCCATCCTTGCCGACGAAGTCGGTCTCGGCAAAACCATCGAAGCCGGCTTGTTGATCGCTCAGAAATGGGCCGAGCGCAAACGCCGCATTCTCGTCATCACCCCGGCCAACCTGCGCAAGCAGTGGCACCAGGAACTGGCAGACAAGTTCGGTATCGCTGCCGCGCTCCTTGAAGCCAGGTCCTACCGGCAAGCCATCAAGGACGGTGCGACAAATCCGTTCGACCTTGCAGGCAACAGCGCCACCGTACTCATCTGCTCCTATCAATTCGCGGCAGGCAAAGCCAAGGACATACAGTCCGTATCGTGGGACTTGGTGGTCATCGACGAAGCCCATCGCCTGCGCAACGTCTATAAGCCGGAGAACAAGACCGCCCGCATCCTGCGCGATGCACTGACGCTGCCGCACAAGGTCTTGCTGACGGCAACGCCGCTCCAGAATTCCTTGCTGGAACTCTACGGACTGGTCAGCTTCGTCGACGAGCGCGTATTCGGCGATCTGGATAGCTTCCGCGCCCAATTCGGGCAACTCAAGGACGCCGCCAGTTTCGATGCGCTGAAGAACCGCATTGCACCGATCTGCAAGCGCACGCTGCGCCGACAGGTCGAGGCCTACGTCAAATACACCCGGCGCATTCCGATGCTGCAAGAATTTGTACCCGGTCCCGACGAGACCAGGCTCTACAACTACGTCTCGGAATTCCTGCAACGGCCATCGCTGTACGCGTTGCCCAACAGCCAGCGGCAACTGATCACACTGGTCCTGCGCAAACTGCTGGCGTCTTCCACCTTCGCCATCGCTGGGGCGCTGGAAACCCTCATCAAGCGACTAGGCCTTACGCGAGACGAAAAAGCCGCAAGCATCGACCTTGCCGAGGAACTTGACCAGGACTACGAAGGCCTCGACGAACTGGCGGACGAGTTGGAATCCGTCGCCGACGGCAACGCCAAGACCATGGACGCAGATGCAACCGCAGCCGAAATCACCGCCATCCAGGCCGAAGTCGGCGAACTCGAGTCATTCCGTAATCTGGCTATTTCGATCACGGAGAACGCCAAGGGCACCGCCTTGCTTCAAGCCCTCAGCGTCGCGTTCAAGAAACTCGACGAACTCGGTGCGGCGAAGAAGGCCATTGTCTTCACCGAATCCCGCCGCACGCAGGAGTACCTGCTGCAGCTCCTCGCAGGCACCGAACACGGTCCCGGCGTGGTGCTGTTCAACGGCAGCAACACGGATGCCAAGGCCAGGGCAATCTACGCCGAGTGGGTCGCCCGGCATGCTGGCACCGACCGGGTATCGGGCTCACGCACGGCCGACACGCGCGCCGCAATAGTGGACTACTTCCGCGACCATGCTGGCAACGGCGGCAGCATCATGATCGCCACGGAGGCCGGTGCCGAAGGGATAAACCTCCAGTTCTGCTCGATGGTCATCAACTATGACCTGCCGTGGAACCCGCAACGGATCGAACAGCGCATCGGGCGTTGCCACCGCTACGGGCAGAAGCACGATGTGGTTGTCGTCAACTTCCTGAATCGCGACAACGACGCCGACCGGCGCGTCTATGAGTTGCTGGCCCAGAAGTTCCAGTTGTTCGATGGCGTCTTCGGCGCCAGTGATGAAGTGCTGGGGGCGGTGGAGTCCGGTGTCGATTTCGAACGCCGCATCGCCGAGATATACCAGACCTGCCGCCACCCCGAGGCCATTCATACGGCCTTCGAGCAACTGCAACTCGACCTGGCGGGCGAGATCTCCGACGCCATGCTCAATGCCCGCAGGGCGCTGCTGGAAAACTTCGACGAAGACGTGCAAGAGCGACTGCGCCTGCGCAACAGCGATGCCCGTGCCTCCCTCGGCAGGCTGGAGCGCCTGTTGATGCGCTTCACCCGCGCCGCGCTCAACGGGCATGCAACTTTTGACGAAGACGATAGCGGCTTCCTGCTGAGCAGCCTGCCCAATGGCCTGCGGGATGGAAACGCGACCGCGATCCCCCTGGGGCGTTACGAGTTGCCGCGCCGGAGCGCGCAATGGGAAGTTCTCGCGCATATCTACCGCATGGCGCACCCTCTCGCACAGGGCTTGATCGACCATGCCCAGCGCGCGCCGCTGACCCCCAGCAAGCTGGTGCTCGACTACGACGCCTACGGGGCGAAGGTCTCGGTCATCGAGGCCTTGCGGGGCCAGACTGGCACGCTGATGGTTCAGCACCTGCGCATCCATTCCCTGGGCGCGACCGAAGAGCATCTGTTGGCTGCTGCCATTGACGCCGATGGAAATGTCTTCGATGCCGAGGTAACCGACCGCCTGCTCGGCATGCCTGGGTCTCCCGTTCCGTTGCCACGTGTTGACGGTGCTCCGCTTCAGCAATCGCTCTCGGACGATCTCGCCCCGGCGCAGCAGAACATGCTCGATTTCGGCGCTGCCAATGTGCCGATTCCGCCAGCGCTGCAACAGCGGATCAACCAGCAACAGGCACTGGTGATTGGCGACCTTGAGTCGCGCAACCTGTTGTTCTTCTCGCAGGAGACGGAAAAACTCGATGCGTGGGCTGACGATCTGAAGGTCGGCCTTGAGCGGGAGATCAAAGACCTTGACCGGCAAATCAAGGAAGCGCGCACCAGGAGCAAGCGCGCGGCTACCCTGGCCGACAAGCTGCAAGCGCAGAAGGAACAACGCGATCTTGAGAGGCAGCGAGACAAGAAGCGGCGCGAACTATTCGACCGGCAGGATCAGGTTCAAGCCCGGCGAGACAGCCTGATCGACGAACTGGAGCAGCAGTTGGGGCAGCAAGTAACGGCTACCCGGCTATTTGCCGTGGAATGGGAGCTGCTGTGATGATAGATTGGAGATAGTAATGAACAGAACAACAGCCATCGAACTGCTTACCCGCAGCAAGCCCGAACTGGCAGCTCGCTTCGGGGTGACGGATCTCGCACTGTTCGGATCAACCGTCCGCGACGCCGCCCGGAGCGATAGGGACGTCGATATCCTAGTCGCTTTTGATGGCCCGGCAACATCCGAGCGTTACTTCGGCGTTCAGTTCTACCTCGAAGACCTCTTCGGTGCGCCGATTGATCTCGTGACCGATAAAGCGTTGCGTCCCGAGCTGCGTCCGTTCGTCGAAAAGGAGGCCGTCCATGTCTGACAATGCAGCGCGTGAATGGCGCTTCTACCTCGACGACATGATCGGCTCATCGACTATCTTGGTGTGTCGCTGCTGCTCGTTCATGTTCCCGGGCAGCGCAACAAGCCCGCAGCCGGGCGTATCAATCGCAAAGACCCCGAAGCAACCTCTTCAAAATTTGCCGAATACATCCCCTATTGGGCGTGACGTCTCACTTCATCCGAAAACGGAAAATTGTTGAAATATGCATAAAAATAGCAAGTTGCTATGACATCGCCTAAGAGAACCCGCCTCGAACTGACATGGATCGGCAAGGATGCGCGTCCGAAGCTGGAGCCGCGCATTTTGTTGGCCGATCCAGAGAAAAGCCACCACGCGAAGCACCGTGTCACCAGCGCCGACTTTTTCGATAACCAGCTTATCTTCGGCGACAACCTGCTGGCTTTGAAGGCCTTGGAGCAGGAATACACGGGCAAGGTGAAGTGCGTCTTCATTGATCCACCTTACAACACCGGTAGCGCCTTCACGCATTACGACGATGGTGTGGAGCATTCAATCTGGCTGTCACTGATGCGGGATCGGTTGGAGATCATTCGGCGGCTTTTATCCGAAGATGGTTCTCTGTGGATCACCATTGATGATAATGAGGCCCATTACCTCAAGGTCCTATGTGACGAAATATTTGGTCGGGCTAATTTTGTATCGAATGTGATATGGCAAAAAAAGTACACCGTTTCCAATGACTCTAAGTGGCTCGCTGAAACGCACGACCACGTACTAATTTATGCCCGTAATAAGGAAGGATGGCGTCCAAACCGACTGGGGCGTACTGCGGAAATGGACAGTCGCTATCGGAATCTGGATGGTCACGCCAAAGGCCCTTGGAAAGCAACGCCACTTTATGCGAAGCGAACGGGTTCCGAGAAGGAGCAAGCGTTTGAATTTATATTCAAGAACGGTGTTACTTGGTCGCCACCAAAAGGGGCATCACCTCGTTTTCCCGCGGATGCTCTTCGCCGCATGGATGACAACGATGAAATTTGGTTCGGTAGTGACGGCAAAGCGAATCCTTCAAGGAAAACCTTTCTCTCTGAGTTAAAGCTTGCAGAGCCTCCTGCGCCGACGATTTGGCTTCACACTGAGGTTGGACAAAACCACGAGGCACGTGAGGAAGTAAAGGCAATCAATCCTGATGATGCCTTCGCAACGCCAAAACCGGAACGGTTGTTGCAGAGAGTGCTTGCACTTGCCACCAACCCAGGCGATCTCGTACTCGATTCCTTCGCCGGTTCCGGCACCACCGGCGCCGTCGCCCACAAGATGGGCCGCCGCTGGATCATGGTCGAGTTGGGCGAGCACTGCCACACACACATCATTCCGCGCCTGAAAAAGGTCATCGACGGCGAGGACCAGGGCGGCATCAGCAAGGCCGTGAATTGGCAAGGCGGTGGCGGCTTCCGCTATTACCGCCTCGCCCCCAGCCTGTTGCAACAAGACCGCTGGGGCCAGTGGATCATCAACAAGGACTACAACGCCGAAATGCTGGCGGCAGCGATCTGCAAGCTGGAAGGCTTCACCTACGCACCCAGCGACGCGCACTACTGGCAACACGGCAAGAGCACCGAGAACGACTTCATCTACGTCACAACGCAAAGCCTGACGCCGGAACAGTTGCAGGCCTTAAGCGATGAAGTCGGCGAAGGGCGCAGCTTGCTGGTCTGCTGTTCGGCATTCCGCGGCGATGCAAACCGTTACCCCAATCTCACCGCCAAGAAGATTCCCAAGATGGTCTTGTCCCGTTGCGAGTGGGGGCACGACGATTACAGCCTGAACGTCGAGAACCTTCCGATGCAGGAAAAAGCGGCTCCCAAACAAGACGTCACGCCACAGCAGGCCGGATTGTTTGAGGAACAGCGAGGGAAAGATTCCGCGGAGGGCGCGGCTTGAGCGAATTCCTTCTCTACCAAAGCGAGGACGGCAGGACAAAGCTCAGCGTCGTGCTGGAGGACGAAACCCTATGGTTGAGCCAGAAGCAGCTGACCGATCTGTTCGGCAAAGCCAAAGGCACGATCAGCGAGCACATCAAGCACATTTTTGAGGATGGCGAACTGATCGAGAATTCAGTTGTTCGGCTTTTCCGAACAACTGCTGCCGATGGCAAGACCTATGAAGTGGTGCACTACAACCCTGATATGGTGCTGGCCGTGGGCTACCGGGTGCGCAGCCAGGTCGGCGTGCGCTTGCGCCAATGGGCCAGCGCTCAGCTCAAGGAGTTCATCGTCAAGGGCTTTGTGCTGGATGACGAGCGCCTGAAAAACCCCGGCAAGGGTCTCGATTACTTTGACGAGCTGACCCGCCGCCTGCAAGACATTCGCACCAGCGAACGGCGCTTCTACCAGAAAATTACCGACATCTACGCAACCAGTGTCGATTACGACCCCGCCGCACCGCTGACGCAAGAGTTCTTTGCCACGGTGCAAAACAAGGAGCATTACGCGATCCACGGCCACACGGCTGCTGAATTGATTTCCCACCGGGCCGACAGTACGCAGCCGAACATGGGCCTCACGACGTGGGAGGGCAAACGAATCCGCAAGAGCGACGTGAGTGTTGCCAAGAACTACCTGGCCGAAGACGAACTGCGCGCCCTCAATAACCTGGCGGAACAATATCTGATCTTTGCCGAAGGTCAGGCCACCCGCCGAATGGCAATGAGCATGCAGGACTGGATCACCAAGCTTGAAGGATTCCTGACTCTGAACGACCGCGAGATTTTGCAGGGCGCTGGCCGCATTTCGGTGGAACTCGCCAAGAGCCAAGCCGAGACTGAATTTGGCAAGTTTCGCGTACTCGACGACGCCCGGTTTGAGTCCGACTTCGACCGGATGGTCAAGGCCTTGCCCGCCCCAGGGGAAAGAAATGATGAGTCTGGAAAACATCGTTCGCTCGGTCAGTGGTCGCCTGAGTCTGCGCGAGCCACAAACCGAAAGCCTGCGCCGTCTGCATTGGGCGGTCGATCAGGTGCCCGCGCTACGCGATTCGCAAGCGCGGTCGCCGGCAGAATTGAAGGCCATGCAGGATGCGCTGACCGGTCAGTTTCCAACGCTGGCCGACTTCGAGCGCGATTTCCCGTCCCTGTGCTTCGCGCTGGCAACGGGCGTCGGCAAGACGCGTCTGATGGGTGCGTTCATCAGCTATCTGCATGCGGCCTACGGCTACAAGCATTTCTTCGTGCTGGCGCCAAACCTGACGATCTACGACAAGCTGATCGGCGACTTCTCGCCGAACTCGCCCAAGTACGTGTTCAAGGGCATTGCCGAGTTTGCCAGCACACCGCCCGAGGTGATTACCGGCGACAACTACGAGCAGCGTGGCAGCCGGAGTCTGCTGGGCGGCATCGAGGTCAATATTTTCAACATCTCGAAGATCAATTCCGAGGTGCGCGGCGGCAAGTCACCGAAGATCAAGCGCCTGTCGGAATACCTTGGGCAGAGCTATTTCGAGTATCTGGCCGGGCTGGATGATCTGGTCCTGATCATGGACGAGTCGCACCGTTACCGGGCGAGTGCGGGTATTCGCTCCTTGAACGAGTTGCGCCCCTTGCTCGGACTTGAGCTGACGGCAACCCCTTTCGTCGAGGGCACTGGCGGCAGGACGACGCCGTTCAGGAATGTGGTGATGGATTACCCGCTGGCGCGTGCCATCGCGGATGGTTTCGTCAAGGAACCGGCAGTTGTCACGCAGCAGAATTTCGACCCGAGCGCCCATAGCGCTGGTGCGCTGGAAACGATCAAGCTGCAGGACGGCGTGCGGGTGCATGAGGAGACCAAGGTCCATCTTCTGACCTACGCGCAGCAGACCGGACAAAAGCTGGTCAAGCCCTTCATGCTGGTCATTGCGCGGGATACGACCCACGCTGCCGCGTTGATGGCAAACATCGAAGCCGATGCCTTCTTCGCTGGCCGTTACAGGGGCAAGGTCATTCAGGTGGATTCGAGCCGTTCCGGTGCCGATGAAGAGGAAATGATCCGGCGCCTCCTGGCAGTGGAAAGCTACGACGAGCCGACCGAGATCGTGATCCACGTCAACATGCTGAAAGAAGGCTGGGACGTGACCAATCTCTACACCATCGTTCCGCTGCGTGCCGCCAATGCCCGCACGCTGATCGAGCAGTCGATCGGTCGCGGCCTGCGTTTGCCGTATGGCCGCAAGACCGGCGTGGACGCGGTCGACCGGCTGAACATCATCGCCCACGACAGGTTTCAGGAGGTCATCGACGCGGCGGGACGCGGCGATTCACCGATCCGCATGCAGACCTTGGTGCTGACGCCGGACACCGGCACTGGCAGCAGCCTGAAGAGCATTTCAGTGCAGCCTATGGTCAATGCCATGCTCGGGACCCTTGCAAAAGGCACAACGCCAATCCCTGGCGCCGCCGGCGACGGCGCGCAGTATGGCACGTCGGCTCCGAGGCTTGTTCTGCATACCGGCGAAGAGCGGCAGATTGCGCAAGTCGCCATGGACGTTATCGCCGAAATCAGTCGCGAGAAGCGACAAGGGCTGTCCCTTGTGCCAAGCAGCGCCGCGCTGACGCAAACCGCCATCCAGCAGCAAATCGTCCAGCGGGTTCAGGAACGCCTGCTGCCCAAGCAGGGCGACCTGCTGGCAACTGCGGCGGCGTCGCCATTGGCCGACATTGTCCAGAAGACGGTAGCGGTGCTGGTCGAGCACACGATCGATATTCCGCGTATCTCGGTGGTACCGAAAGGCCCGGTGAAGAGCGGCTACAAGCTTTTCCAGCTCGATCTGTCGAAAATGAACTTCCAGCCACAGGACATGGCCCTGGTCGGCCAAGGCTTGAAAACCGGCAAGCAGGTGCTGTACGGGCAGTCGTCGACGGTCATGGAATCGCAACTGGAAAACTACATCGTCCGCGAACTGATCAATTACGACGACGTGTCCTACGACGAACACGCCGAGTTGATCCATGAGCTATCCGTGCAAGCTGTCGCGCACTTCAGGACTTACCTGAGAAGCGACAATGAGCTGCACAACATCCTCGGCAACTACGGCAAGACGCTTGCCGAGAACATCCATCTGCAAATGGCGCTGCACTACTACGAGGACATTTCCGAATCCGAGGTGGTCATCAGTCAGGGCTTCACGCCGCTCAAGCACTGCGCCTTTACCGCCGAGGGCGACATCCTGCCGCTGCATCAGGCACCCGACGAGAAGGGCAAGATCGCGCAGTACGTCTACGGCGGGTTCAGCAAGTGCGCCTACCCGGTGCAGAAGTTTCACTCCGATACCGAGCGTGTGCTCGCCTGCGTGCTGGAGCGTGACGCGCTGTGCTGGTTCCGGCCAGTCGCCGGACAGTTCAACATCTACTACCGTTCAGGCGCCAACCAACCCGAGTACGTTCCGGACTTCGTTGCGGCGACTGCTGACCACAACCTGATTATCGAGACCAAAGCCGCCAAGGACATGACAGCCAGCGACGTGAAGGCCAAAGCCGACGCGGCGGCGACATGGTGCCGGAACGCCAGTGCGTATTCACAGGCTCAAGGCGGCAAGCCGTGGAAATACCTCCTGCTGCCGCATGATGCGGTGGCCCATAACGCGACGGTTTCCGCGCTGGCTGGCCGATATTCGGTCGCATCCTCTTAGCCATCATCGGGTGAATCCATGTTGATCAAGGCCATTGACGACAAGACCAAAGACATTGACGCCCTGAAGCGACTGGCGGCTCGACCGGACGCCAGTGCCGACACGCGCAAGAAAATCGAACAGGAAATCCGCAACATCTAGTCTAGGTCCGTGGGTTCCACCCCACTCCCTTCGTTCCCCCCCCCCCACCCCCCCCCCGGCATCAAGGGTGAGGCGGAAGCTGCCTATGGAATCGAGTTTTACTACGGTGCCTCGAAAAACTGGATGACACTGCACGACTTGCGCCTTGAATGCGAATGCCGCGTCGCGCAGATCGACCACCTGCTGATAAACCGCTTCCTTGAAATCTATGTCTGCGAGAGCAAGCGGTTCGCCGAGGGCATCGCGGTCAACGAACAAGGCGAGTTCGCCGCGTTCCATGGTGGCAAGGCATATGGCATTCCGTCGCCGGTCGAGCAGAACAAGCGGCACATGGCGGTGCTGGAATCGGTCTTCAAGTGCGGACAAGTCGCACCGCCGAAGCGCTTTGGCATCACCCTGTCGCCGACCTTGAACGGCCTGGTACTGGTGTCCAAGAATGCGCGCATCGGTCGACCGAAAACCAAGATCGAAGGCATCGACAGCATTATCAAGAACGACCAGCTAGAGACACGCATCGACAAGGAGTATGACTCGAACAACAATCCGCTGCTGGCGGTGCGTTTGATCGGTCACGACACCTTGGAAGATTTTGGACGCCGCCTGGCTGCGGCCCATAAACCCGCATCTTTTGATTGGCCTGCGCGATTCGGGTTATCGGCGACAGCCCCGGAGCCTATCAAGACACGGGTGCGCGTCGAGCCTGCAACCGAGAAACCGCCGAATCAATTGGATTGGGCCCGCCCGAAAAATCCAGCCCCCCGACCGAACAGCGCGGCGCTCAATCTCCGTCGCCGAGTCAATCAGTCCCTTCTGCTCAAGAAACATCAGAAAGGCGCGGGTGCTGACCTTCCGGCAGCTGTCCGGCACCATGAAGCTGGCGCGTGCAATCTTGTGGTCTTCAAACAGGAACACGCCGGTCATCGGCGGCACCTTGAGGGCGAATTCGTTCATCGTTTCCTGAATCGCCAGTTCGCCGAGGTTGCGGCTTCGCGGCGACGGCGACTCGGTCGCGGATTGCCTGAAGTACTCGAAGGTCTTGGTGGGCAGAACAGGAATCCGCGCCGATGCGGCCCAAGCCGCCAACTTGCTGCTGGTCGGTGTCTGGTTGCGCGTGACCTCGTGCAGGACCATATCGACCAGCATTACCGTCCAGCCCGGTTTGAACAGCACGTCGAGCGCATCGGCGTAGGCCAGCGTGATGAGCGGCCCGGCATCGGGCAGCAGTGCAGTATCTTTGGCCGATGGCATTGCGCCCGGACTCAAGCAGTCGGCAAGGCGTTCAGTTGGTCGACCATGCCCTGCGTGGCGATGTCCGGTAGTCGCGGCATCGGCAAATGCGCCTGCGCCATCAACAGAAACAGGTCTTCCTCGCTGTCGATGCCCAGCGCCTGCATGGCCTTGTCGTCACCGATGCGCCCCAGCGAAAAGTCGAGTAGCACCTTGAAATTCTGGTTGCCGGTTGATTCCGCTGCCTCGAAGGTCTCAACAAGGTGGCGCAGTTCGGCGTTGAATAGGGCGTTGACCGACGTATCGGTCTTGGCCGCGATCACCTTGGCACGCTTGAGCAGGTCGCGATCAACGGAACCAGTGAAGTTTACGGTAGCCATTCTTGCTCCTTGGCGTGTAACACATAAATAAGTGTATCACGTGAAGGCGTGCTGATCTCAAAGTCACTTTTTGGGTCGGCACCCCATGCCATGGACTGTAAGCAAGGCAGCGTGGGGCGCCCTCACTTCATACACCTTCTTGAGAAAAGTACGGCAGTGAGAATACCGACAACGTTACCGTCGTATACCGTCGTCTGGCAAAACCAAAAGACTTTGGCAAAAACGCGGTTGAGACAAGATTACCCGCGTGAATTCCATAGGTTGCAAAGGCCTATTCTTCGTGGCTTAGAAGCCGTTCGCAATAGCGTGCGATCAGATCGATTTCGAGATTGACCCGGCTGCCGGCCTGCAGACCGCCGAGGGTAGTGGCTTCGAGCGTGTGGGGGATCAGGTTGATGGTGAAGCTGGCGCCGTCGACCGAGTTGGTCGTCAGGCTGACGCCATCGACGGTGATCGAGCCCTTGCGGGCGATGTACCGGGCGAGCGCTGCCGGAGCACGGACTGCCAGCAGACGGTTGTCGCCGACCGCTTCGAAACGCAGCACCTCGCCAACGCCGTCAACGTGACCGGATACCAGATGCCCACCCAGGCGATCCGCCAGGCGCAGCGCCTTCTCGAGGTTGACCGGTCCCGGTGCCGCCAGGCCGACGGTGCAGGCCAGAGACTCGGGCGAGACATCGACGGAAAAGCAGTTGTCCTGTCGATCGACGACGGTCAGGCAGACACCACTGCAGGCGATCGAGTCGCCAAGGCCGACGTCATCGAGTCCGAGCTGGCCCGCGTCGATCGTCAGACGAACGGTTGCGGCGCCGTCATCGCGCGGGGTGATGCGGGTGATCTGGCCAACGGCGGCAATGATTCCAGAGAACATGTCAGGACCTCTCGAAAATGGGTTCGGCCGGGTTTGCGGTTGCACTGCGTCGCCGCAGTCAGCGTTAGGCTGACGTCTGGCGATCGGCTGCGGGAACATCGCCGACGCCGGGTGCTCCCGTCGCGACTTCGCGCGGGGCCTCGTTGATCCATGCTGAGAGCAGGGTGTAGCCCACCGCCAGGATGACCGGGCCGACGAAGAGGCCGACCAGTCCGAAAGCCAGCATGCCGCCGATGACACCGGCAAGGATCAGCAGCAGCGGCAGGTCGGCGCCCTGCTTGATCAGGACCGGGCGCAGAAAGTTGTCCATCGTGCCGACGAAGACCGTCCACACCAGGAGAAACGTTCCCCAGCCGGTGTTGTCGCCCCAGTACAGCCAGACCACGGCTGGCGCCAGCACCAGCGTCGGTCCGAGCTGGGCGATGCAGAACATGAACATCACCGCGGTCAGGACCGGGGCAAACGGGACGCCGGCGATGGCCAGGCCGATACCACCGAGAAGCGACTGGACGATCGCGGTGACGCCGACGCCCAGTGCCACGGCACGGGCCGCCTGGCCAGCCAGTACGACGGCGCTCTCGCCGCGTTCGCCGCTGAGACGATAGCCGAAACGCCGCACGCCGTCCGCCGCCTGCTCGCCGGAGGCGTAGAGGACTGCAGAGAGTGCGACCGTGAGCAGGAACTGGACGAAAACCAGGCCGAAGCTGCCGATCTCGCTGACGAACCAGCGGGTCAAGTTGCCGGCATAGGGAGCCACCTTGGCGGCCAACTCGTTGCTGCCGGTTGCGGCAAGCTGCCGCCACGCCTGATCCAGCCGGGACCCGACGAACGGGATTTCACTGACCCAGGCGGGTAACGACTGCACGCGCAGATCGCTCAGAAACTTGCCCCACTCGGCAATCTGATCGACATTGCCGACGATGGTGGCAATGGCTACCGACAGGGGGACGACCAGCACAAGGAGGACCAGCAGGGTCATCAGGATCACTGCCGGCAGCCGGCGGTTGCCGAACAGCCGCTGCGCCCGCAACATCAACGGCCAGGTGGCGACTACGACCATCGTCGCCCAGATCAACGCCGGCAAAAAGGGGCGCAGGATCCACAGCGACGCGCCGATCAGCACGCAGAGGAACAGCACCGCCAGCGTCGGGCGGGCCATTTCGATGTGTTTTTCAACGGGGATCATCGTCCAGTTATTCCAGCTATTCCAGCTATTCCAGTTAAGCAGGTTCGGTGTGGCACCGGCGCCGGCCGCCATTGGCTGCAAGCGCTGGCCCGCCGGCGTCGTGCGGCATGCATGTTAGCCCAATTCGATGAGCTGATGTCCGTTCGCCGCGGGCGACCGGAAACGCGGCGGCACGTGCCGCCCGAGATTCTGCCGGGCGTTTGGGCATAGAATGCCACGCATGCATCAGGCAACCATCATCCGGCCGAGGCCGCCAGGGACAACCGGCGGCGCCCCCGGCCCGGCGACGCTGGATGCTGCACGCGCGCCAGTCCGAATGTCTCGCCGCGGCTTGTTGCGGCGCCGGGCCGCAGCTGCCAGGCGAGCCGGTCGATGAACCACGCGCTGCTCTTCTCGGTTTTCATCATCGCCTCCTGTGGACTGGCTTACGAGCTGATCGCCGGGGCGCTGGCGAGCTATCTGCTCGGTGACTCGGTGACGCAGTTTTCCACGGTCATTGGCAGCTACCTGTTCGCCATGGGCATCGGCTCATGGCTGTCGCGCTACATCGAAAACCATCTCGTCGCCCGCTTCATCCAGGTCGAGCTGCTGGTCGGTGTGCTGGGCGGCTTTTCGGCGGCTGCGCTGTTCTTCATCTTTGCCTGGTCGTCGGCGCCGTTCAAGCTGGCGCTCTACCTGGCGGTGTTCGGCATCGGCGTTCTCGTCGGTCTGGAAATTCCCCTGGTCATGCGTATCCTCAAGCGCGATCTGGTGTTCAAGGATGTCGTATCGCAGGTTCTGACCTTCGATTACCTCGGCGCGCTCGCCGTTTCCATCCTCTTTCCCGTGCTGCTGGTGCCGCATCTGGGCCTGATCCGCAGCGGCCTGTTGTTCGGCCTGCTCAACGTCGCCGTCGCGCTGTGGGCCTGGTGGCTGTTCCGCGCGCAGTTGCACAACGCTGGCTGGCTGCGCGTGCAGGGCGGGCTGTCGATGCTCGCGCTTCTCGCGGCTTTTGCCGCAGCCGGCGAGCTGACCTCGCTGGCCGAAACGCAGCTCTACGCCGACGACATCGTGCATGCCGAGAGCACACCCTATCAGCGGATCGTCGTCACCCGCTGGAAAGATGACCTGCGCCTGCATCTGAACAACAACCTGCAGTTCAGTTCGCGCGACGAGTACCGCTACCACGAAGCGCTGGTCCATCCGGGGCTATCCACCCTGCCGGCAGCACGGCGTGTGCTGGTGCTCGGCGGGGGCGACGGACTGGCCGTGCGCGAGATTCTCAAGTACCCGCAGATCGAATCGGTGACGCTGGTCGACCTCGACCCGGCGATGACGCGCCTTTTCGCCAGCGCGCCGCCGCTGCGCAAGCTCAACCACGACGCGCTTCACTCGGCCAAGGTCAGGGTGGTCAATGCCGACGCTCTGCAATGGCTCGAGGAGAACGACGATCTCTTCGATTTCATCGTCGTCGATTTCCCCGACCCATCGAACTTCTCGATCGGCAAGCTCTACAGTGCCGCGTTCTATCGCCTGCTGGAAAAGCACCTGGCGGGCGACGCGCTGGCAGTGATCCAGTCCACCTCGCCGCTCTACGCTCGGCAGTCCTTCTGGTGCATCGTCACGACGATCGAGAGCGTCGGCCTGGTAACGACCCCCTACCACGCCCTGGTTCCTTCCTTTGGCGAGTGGGGCTTCGTGCTCGCCGGCCGCCGTGCCTACCGGCCGCCGCGGTCCTACGCAGTCGAGACGCGCTTCCTGACCCCCGAGACAACGCCGGGACTGTTCGTCTTTCCGGGCGATATGGCGCGCGTCGAGGCCGAGGTGAACCGCCTGAACAACCAGGTGCTGGTCCGCTACTTCGAACAGGAGTGGCGACAGGTGATCCGCTAGCGCGATGGACCGGCGCGATTTCCTGGTCTCGGTCGCTGCCGCCGCGGGCGCTGCCTCGCTCGCCGGCTGCCGCAGCGCGTCACCACCGCTGCCGCCGGGCGAACTGCTCGGGACGTCGATCGAGCTCGGCCATCGCCTGCACGCGGCGGACTTCGCGCCGCCCAGCGAGACGCGCAAGGTGCCGGTGGTCATCGTCGGCGCCGGCATCGCCGGCCTGGCCGCTGGCTGGAAACTGGCAAAGTCCGGCTTCGCCGATTTCCTGCTGGTCGAACTCGAGAGCGAGGCCGGCGGCAATTCGCGCGCCGGGCGCAATGCCGTCAGCGCCTACCCTTGGGGAGCGCACTACGTGCCGCTGCCGAACCGCGAGGCGATCGCCGTACGCGAACTGCTCGGCGAACTCGGCGTGCTGCACGGCGACCCGCACGCCGTGCAGCCGGTCTATGACGAGCGCTACCTCTGCGCGACGCCGCAGGAACGCCTCTATCGCGACGGCCGCTGGCAGGAAGGCCTGCTGCCGCAGACTGGCGTCAGCGCCACCGAGCGTCAGCAGTATCAGCGCTTTGCCGACCTGATGGAAGGCTTCACACGCCAGCGCGACCAGCTTGGCCGACGGGCCTTCGCGCTGCCGATGGCGCTCTCCAGCCCCGCTCTCGATCTGCAGGCGCTCGACCGGATCAACATGCGCCACTGGCTGCTGACGCAGGGGCTCGATTCACCGCATCTGCACTGGTACGTCAACCACGCCTGCCGCGATGACTATGGCGTGGGCAGCGCCATGGTCTCGGCCTGGGCAGGCATCCACTACTTTGCCTGCCGCAACGGCGAGGCGCAGAACGCCAGCAGCGACACCGTACTCACCGCGCCGGAAGGCAACGCCTGGCTGGCCGACGGCATGCGCCGCTCGATCACTGCCCGGGTTGGCGAGCGCCTGCTGACTGGCGCCCTCGCCTTTCGCGTCGCCGGCGGCGAGGGCGCGGCAAGAGACCAGCCGATCGCGGTCGACCTGTGGCTGCCGCAGGAGCAGCGAACCCTGCGCCTGCTCGCCAGGCAACTGATCTGGGCGGCACCGCTGTTTCTCGTGCCGCATGTCTTCGCCGCTCACGAGGCGCTGCGCACCGCCGCCCGCAGCTTCAGCCACGCCCCCTGGTTGGTGGCCAACCTGACGCTGTCGCGTTTTCCGGCGGACCGTGCCGGCGCACCCCCCGCCTGGGACAATGTGCTCTACGACGCTGCCGGCCTCGGCTATGTCGTCTCTACCCACCAGCAGATGCGTCTCCACCCGGGGGCAACCGTGCTCACCTGGTACCGGACACTCGATGAACTGAGCCCGCAGCGCGGCCGCGAGATGCTCCGCGACACGCCGCGCGAGCTGTGGGCGGCACAGATCCTGGCCGAGCTGGAGCGGCCCCACCGCGATATCAGGCAACTGACCACCCGCCTCGACGTTTTCCGCAATGGTCATGCGATGGCGCGGCCGGTGCCGGGCCTGATCTGGGGCGAGGCAAGACGGCATTTCGCCGTCGACGGCGAACGTCTGCGCTTTGCTCACGCCGACGTCAGCGGTTTTTCGCTCTTCGAGGAGGCGCAGTACCGCGGCGTCCTGGCGGCGGAAAGGACGCTGCGCCGGCTCGGGCTGCGCTTCAGGTCTTCACTGGTGTAGGCTGTGGTCCTGGTAGCCTGCGGCCCGGCTGACGTCGCGGTGTAAGGAATGGCGCTGTTGGCTCGACCAACAGCCAGGCATTGGCCATCGCCCGACCCGGATGCCAGTGATCAGTGCCACCTGAACATCACCGGCCATCATGCGATGGCCATCGACCCAATCGTTCAACCCCCGGGAGACCTCGAACACCATGCAACGCTTCTGCCGCCTTCTCGCCATTCTGCTCACCGCCATGCTGGCAAACGGCACCCTCGCTGCCGAGCCACCGCTGAAGTTCGGCGTCGGCCTCTTTCAGCCCGACAAGGACCGCAACGACGCCACCTACCGGCCGCTCGCCAACTACCTTTCAGCCCGGCTTGATCGCCCGGTCGAACTGCGCACCGTCGATAGCTGGGAGGGCCTCGCCAAGTCGCTAGCCAACGGCGAAACCGACATTGCCCTGATGGGACCGTGGGGCTACGTGCTGGCCAACAACGAGGCGGGCGCCCAGGTGGTCTCGACCATCCTCTACGACGGCAAGCCCGAGTATTTCGCAATCATGGTCACCTACCCGAATTCCGGCATCAACAGCGTCGCCGATCTCAAGGGCAGAAGCTTCGCGTTCGGTGACAAGGGATCGACTTCCGGCTACCTGATTCCCCTGCATTACTTCATGACCCAGGGGATCAACCCGGATACCCATTTCGCGCGGATCCTGCATACCCGGCACCAGGCGATCGAAACCCAGGTCACCCAGGGAGCACTCGATGCCGGCGCCGATTACAACCGAAACCGCAATGCGATGATCGAGCAGGGCCTGATCAAGGCTGATCAGTCGAAGATCTTCTGGCAATCGGCCCCCTTGCCCAACGACGCCGTCGCCGTCAGCAAGGCACTCTACGCCGACAAGGCCTTCGTGGCCCGCCTGCAGGCAGCCTTGACCGACATCGGCAAGGCGCTGAAGACCAACCCCGCCCTGCTGCCGCCGCATTACACCGGCTTCGTCAGCCGCGACAACGCCTTTTACAAGCCGATCCGCGACGCCGGCCTGGCGACCGGCAAGCTGCAGGCGAAGTGATCACGGTGCTCGCCCCACCGGCTCGCCTGCGAGACCGCATCGGCAGTCGCCTCGGCTTCCTCGTGCTGGCCCTGCTGTATGGGCTGCTCGTCATCGCCTGCGTCCTTTCGCTGCTCGCCGAAGACGAGTTGTCGCTCGGGCGCAATCCGCTGGCCAACCTGCTGAAGACGGCGGGAGAGTTCGCCCGCCCCAGCTTCATCGACCTCTGGCTGGGCAACCCGCAGCTGGAGTATCGCAGCGATGACGGCAGCCTGCTGCGCGTCGAAAATGGCCAGGAAGTCGAGCGGAACTACCTGGCCGGGCTCGCCGAGGCAACCTGGACGACCATCCGCATCGCCACTCTGGGCTCGCTGCTGGGAGCGATCCTGGCCCTGCCCCTGTCGCTGCTGACGGCGCGCAACCTCGCGGCGCCGCGGCTGCTGGCCTGGCTGGCCAAGGGCCTGCTCGACGTGACACGTTCGATTCACACGCTCGTTTTCGGGCTGGTGCTGGTCGGCATCGTCGGCCTCGGGCCGACGGCGGGCATTCTGGCCATTGCCCTGCATTCGATGGGCAGCTATGGCAAACTTTTCGCCGAGGCGATCGAGACCCTGGACATGGCGGCCATCGACGCCGTGCGGAGTGTCGGCGCCGGACCCGTGCAGGTGTTCTTCAACGCCATCTGGCCGGCCGTCCTGCCGCAGTTCGTCTCCAGCCACCTGTATATCTGGGAATTCAATATCCGCGACTCGACCATCCTCGGTATCATCGGCGCCGGCGGACTCGGCCTGCTGATCTCGGAAGCGACCTCGTTGTTTCAATGGGGAAGACTGTCGACCGTACTGCTCGTCGTTTTCCTGCTCGTCACCACCTTCGACGCCCTCAGCCGGCGCATCCGCAAAGCCCTGCTATGAATGCTGCGCCATCCTCTGCCGCCATCGCTCTGAAGTCGCTGGCCTGCCGCGCAGGCGACCGCACCCTGCTGGCGATCGACGAGCTGGTCGTCGCCGAGGGCGAGCGCATCGCCATCGTCGGTCACAATGGCGCCGGCAAGACGACTCTGCTGCGACTTCTCAGCGGCTTCATGCAGCCGGCCCAAGGCACGGCCGAAGTGCTCGGCCGGGCGCTGGAAGGACCCTTGCCCGCTGCTGCATTGCGCGTGCTGCGGCAGGAAGTGGGCCAGGTCCTGCAGGGCCTGCACCTGGTCGCCCGGCTGTCGGCACTGGAGAACGTGCTCATCGGATCGCTTGGCCGAGTCACTGGCTGGCGCAGCTGGACACGTTGCTACCCGCCGCAGGAAGTCGCCCAGGCCGAGACCTCCCTGCATGCGGTGGGCCTCCTGGCGCACGCCCGGACGCGAGCCGACCGGCTCTCCGGCGGCGAGAGACAGAAGGTAGCGATTGCCCGCCTCCTGATGCAGCGACCGCGCCTGATTCTCGCCGACGAGCCGACCGCCGCCCTCGATCCGTCAGCCGCGGCCGAGGTTTGCCATCTGCTGCTCAAGGCCGCGCGACAGGCAACGCTGATCACCGTCGTGCATAACCCCGCCCTCCTGCCAATGCTGGCAGAACGGGTGATCGGCCTCAAGCACGGGCGGATCGCGTTCGATCTACCACAGGCCAAGGTGAGCGATCAGGATCTGGCCGATTTGTACCGGCCGGAGGGCGGAACCGAGCAACTCCTTCGGCAAGCGCCATCGTCCACACCGTCAGCGATCCGGTCGGTGGCGTTTCGTTGAGCAAGCTCGTTGGCCGGGCCTGCCCGCCCCGCGATCGCTGTCGTGCCGATCCGGGTGACAAATGCTACGCCTGGTAGGCACCGGCACCAATCGACGCCTCGGCGACATCGAGCGGGTGTTCGTGGTGGGTCAGGAACGGCACCTGTGTTCGCTGTGACAGGTCGGCCAGCACCTTGAAGGTCACCGTTAACCCTGTCAGACCCCGATACGGGTACACTGAAGCAGTGGTTTGTAGAATCGGATGTTTGTCGACGATGGCCAGGACGGTGAGCGGGCGGCTGATGCGCGACGCGATCAGCCAGTATCCTCCCTGCTCGTCGAGGCGGAAGCTGACCCAGAAGCGAGAGACGCCATCGACCTCGGCCGTGACCCGCGCGACCAGGGCGCCGACAGCGACGTGCTGCTGCTCGCCGCCGCCCCCCGCTGGCCGAACGTGGCTGGCGGCCGGCGAACGTCGACGCAACGATCATCGCCCAGCGGCAGAAGCTCGCCCCGCACGCCGCGGCGATGGTGGCGAATGTCCCGGCGGACCTGGGAATTTCGCCCGATTCCGTGAATATCAAGGACAAGGCCAACGAGAGGCTCGGCTATGTCGTGCGCCAGGAAGCGATCGAGGCGCGGGCGGTGTCGTCGAACGTGCGCGCTGAGAGCGGCCAGCAACCCGGCGCGCGGCCCGACCAGGCCCGTGTCTTCTTCGCCCTGTGGCCTCAGCCGGAAGTCGCGCGGTATCTGGCGGATGTCGCCGATTCCGTTGCCACGAGGGCCGGCGGGCGGGCGACAGGTCAGGAAGCCATCCACCTGACCCTGGCCTTCATCGGCGACGTGGCGATCGAACGTCTGCCGGATCTGGAGCGCGCGGCGCGCGAGGTGCGCTGCGAAGCCTTCGCCCTAACGCTGGACCGCTTCGGCGTCTGGCGCCACAACCGCATCTTCCACGCCGGCTGCAGCGTGCCGCCAGCGGCGCTCGCCGCCCTGTCGGCCGCCCTCACCGCGGCATTGTGGACAGCCGGATTCGCCGTGGCCGATGCTCGGCGAACCTTCATCCCGCATGTCACGCTGGTGCGCAAGCTAGTCGCCCTCGATGCCGAATTACCGGAGTGCGAACCGGTTGCCTGGAGCAGCCGGCAGTTCGTCCTGGTGCGCTCGACCCCGTCGGCGCACGGGTCGTCCTATCGGACCATTGCCCAGTTCCCGCTGCTCGCCGGGTCCCGCTGAGCCCTGGCCACGACCATTTCCTCGCTGGCGCCGCCTACTTCATGAATCGCCAGGGGCCGCCGCCCTGGGGTTTGCTGAACTAAAAAGGTAGAGTGGAGGACAGGCTTTCGCCTGCCCTCCCTCATCAAACCGTGCATGCGATTTCCCGCACACGGCTTTCCGATGCTCTTCACGCCAAGGCATGCGCCGAATGCCAGCCCGCCTTCGTAGGAACTTTGTACAGCCCGTAGCGCCCGTAGAGATGAGCACTTGGAAACCGGCGGAAACCAGTTCCTCGATCCTTCACCTTATGACGCGTCATCAAATGGGTGCGCAACCGGTCTTCCGCATGGTTTCTGACTGTGTTCATCGACAGACTTGAGTTTCGGTAGTGGAAGTAGTGTGCCCAGCCTCTCAGGCTGCGGTTCACGCTTCCCACGATGTCTCTCAAGGGGATGGGGTCAGATTCCGTCCCGTCATCGCCGTCAGCTTCGCCTTGATCTTCTTCAGCGATTTATCCGCCGGTCGGACATTCGGGTACGGCTTTCCAGTCTTGGCCCCTCGACTCATCTGAAACGTGAAACCCAGGAAGTTGAAGCTCGCTTGGGTGGCGTCCACGATATGGGTCTTCGCCTCATTGAGACGTGTCCTTTCGGCAGAGCTGCAAACCCCGCGGCGGTGCTTGAGTCCGGCACCGCACCCGGCACCAGGGACACTCCTTGGGGATGCTCGTCCGACGAACGTGCGCGGCGAGAGCCGCCTGCCGGGCGCCGGCGTGCTCAGAAAACGGCAGCGGGCTTGGCCTGCCGCCGGCAGTCAGCGAACCACCGGATCGACGCGAGGCGCGATCAGGTCGCCGCGAGCCCGGATTCGGCGACGGCCAGCGCCTGGGTATAGTTCCAAGGCATCCACGCGGACGGATCGAGCACGACTGCGGCGGCGTGGCGCTGCAGCGCGACAAGGTAGCGGAAGGGCCCGATCTGGTGCAGTTCTGCGGTATGGATCAGGCTCATGAACAGGTCGCCGACCCCGGCCGGTGGCTCGGCGGTGAACACCGCCCCGCACAACCCGCAGCGCAGCCGTTCCAGTTCGTAGACCTGCGCCGCCAGGGGGCGCCCCCCGGTCACGCGTACCAGCACGGCCGGCCCTCGTCGCTGGACATACAGGCGGCCGCCACAACCCGGCTCCGGGCAGGGATCGCCGTGCTTCAAGGTGACGTGGGTCACCGCGATGCGCGGCCCGCGCGGATAGTCTTCCGCCCCGTAGCGGCCGTGCCCGGGTGCTTCTTCTTCTCGCCCGGCGGCGGCGTATCCTGGCCGAGCGCCTGCTTGCGGGAACGGTTCGGGCGATGGCTCCGGTCGTCCTTGCCGCGACCGGTGGTCAGCCCCCGCTCCTGCTAGTTGGCCGCCCGGTTGCAGGTGCCGGCAAAACGCTCGGGATCGACGAAGGTTTCCAGATAATGCACCGAGTGGCCGTGGCAGAGCTGCCAGTCGGCGGCAATCCGCCGCGCGACGCGGCCCGGGAGATGCGAGGCGAGATGGGGGACGCGCACCCAGGGCAGGATGAGCAAGTGGCTCTGGTAGGCGATCTCGTGCACGTGCGCCCGGCGCACCTGCGGGGACCAGCCGATGGAATGGTCGCGCGGGGCGAGGTGCCGCGGCGCCGAAGTGAAGCCGATGCAGGCGAGCAGACGTCCGGCAGCCAGGGCGAGGTACTGGAGTTGTTCGCCAACGCCCAGCATCGGACCGAGGTAGTGCGCGTCGGCAATCAGATGGTCGAACAGTCCTTCCCGCGACGTGCGGCGAACCGGTTGCAGTTCGATCACGCGGAGCGCGTCGAGCCGCTCGGCCAGCGGCGTGCGGTCCACCGGCGGCGGCCGACGGCGGGCGATGGAATTGTTCGACGGACAGGTGCGTACCGCGGGCAGGACGATGTGGCCGGCCCGATGCAGGGCGAGGAGCAGGCTGCGGCAGACCATGTCGCGCAGCGCACCATTGGCCTGGCGGCAGTCCCAGTGTTCGCACAGGCGTTGCGAGAAGGCCCGGCGACTGGCGTCGGGGTGCGCCATGAGCAGGGCACGGATAGTTTCGAGGTCGTCCGCGGTGCCCGTGCGACCGCGATGGCAGAGGATCGTCGGCATGCGCTCCGTGATACCGGATCGCGCTCTGGAACGTAAGCGTCAGGCGATCGCCCGCCACGGCGGCAGGCCGCAGGCCGCCGCGTGGTCGCCGCCCGAGAGCAGGACCGCGAGGGCGTGCGGGGCGAGGACCTGTCCGGGCGATGCCTCGGGCCAGAAACGGAAGCGACCCTGCGACAGGCGCTCTTGGCACAGCCAGAAGTCCTGGCCATCATGGACCAGGAGTTTGACAGCGGTACGCCGGCGGTTGCGGAAGACGAACAGGGCGCCGCTGAACGGGTCTTCGGCGAGCGCCTGCCACACGCGTCGGGCGAGACCGTCGATGCCACAGCGAAAGTCGGCCGGTTCGGTAGCCATCCAGAGACGCAGGCGCGCGCTCAGCGCGATCACGGCCGCGTCTGCCAGAGACTGCGGGCGATCCCGGCGATGTCACTGCTTGCCGCTGGCGCCAACTCGATCCGCAGCACGTGCCCGTGTCGGTCCGAGAGGATCAGGACGCAAGCCGGTGGGGCGAACGGCAGGCCGAAGTTGAGTTCGACGAAGTCCGCGGGCTGCGGCGTGCTCCGCGCTCTCTCGGCCCGACTGCTGGCGGTGGCGCTCAGCCGCCGCTTCAGGCTGGTGTAACCGAGCTTCAGCACGACCGCCACCTTGGCAACGCCGTACCGCCCGGCAAGCTCGGTTGCTCGCAAACACAGGTC
>JADJMH010000019.1 GCA_016709675.1 Candidatus Accumulibacter proximus | reverse complement strand
CAGCAGGTATCCGAGCGCCAGCAGTAACCCTCGCTGCCCAGACCGCGGATGACGCCGCCGCCAGGTCGTGGAAAAACAGAGTGCTGGCGTGAGTTGGTTCCACGTGCATGGACGTTCGAGAGATGCACTTTGACAAATGGAATACCTGGTGCTAGTGTGGCGCGTGTAGCGCGTAGACGTTGGTAGCGGTAAGTTGGCCGGGCTGATGACTGCGGGTAACGGACCCGGTCTTGAAACATGAACACGCTCTGATCAAAGCCTCTCGTGATTGCTCTGGAAGGCTCAGGATGCACCCGCGGCTTCGGGGTACGCCGTGCTGCCCGATTGATCTCGGCAGAGCGGGTTGAACCATGATAGTGCCGGGTTCTACGACTACCGAGGAGGTTGAAGAGATTGGGTCCGTGAAGGACGAGCAAACCCACCGCCGCCCGGGCACCTGGCTGGTTTCATAGACGAAGTGTCTTTTTGCCTTCATAGGCGTAAAGTTTGCCGCAAATGGCAGCATTTTGTCCAGTAATACGTCTTGGCGTGCGGAAGCAATCGGCGCGTACGGCGAGATCGAGTTTGCCGAGATGGGACCCTGGACGAACCGGCCGCAGATCACCATCCGCAGCGATCAGCAGGGTGTAGGGAAGGGCCAGACGGGCGCTGGTGCAACTGCCGGGCTAGGACGACGCCCGCCGTTCCACCGATCAGCAGGTAGCTGACCGGATGGGCTTCGGCAAAAGCCCGCACGTTGTCCGCGGTGTCGAGAGCGATGCCGATCAAACCGACCACCCGCCGTATAACGATCCTGTAGGCGTGAGAACGCAGGTATCTCCTCTCGGCAAGCGGGACACCAACCGCCCAGAAAAGTCACCACCAGAGTCCTCCCTGCCAACCAGAGAAGGGCTGCGATTGCCCCGCCCTCACATCCTCGAGCGCTGGTGGCAAGCAAGGTCGCCATAGCCTCTGCAGACCGCTGTGGGCGCTGGTGCGCTGCTACCCGAGCGCTGCGATCCGGTGTAGATGCCGCCAGCAGGGCAGCCATTGCGGCGACCAGGCCGACCAGGAAGAGGCAGCCCTTCCTCATCGCCCGCGGTACAAACCCGCCGCCAGCAACCTGGCCGACGGCCGGCAGGCGAGGCCCCTCTCCCGTAAGGCCGGGCCGTCACGCTTCCTGTGCTGACGTTCCTGATCGCGCGGTAAACGACGAGGTTGGGCGACCGTGTCATCGTTGAGAATGGCCAGCACCACTTCGGCCTGATCGGTACGTGGCAAGCTGTGGCGGTAGTCAATCCTGCTCGTTGAGTTATGGAAGATTTGACCTGGCGCGCTGTCCGGGAAGAGCTGGATGTCGATCTCGGCATAGCGGCCGGCCGTACCGTCAAGGACCGAACCGGTCAGATAGGGATTGAAATGTTGCATCGTCGCCATCAGCCGAGCCGCCGTGCGCAGCAGATGCTGGTGACGTGCCTGCTGCTCGCGGTCCTGGAACAACCTCTGGTAGGTCCGCAGTTCAACCTCGACTTCACTGTCTTCCGGCATGGCGGCGCCCTCGGGCAGGCCAAGGTTGCGCGCCGCCTTGCGTTTGGCCAGCCCGAGGTCGCCGATGCCATCTTCGGCCATCAGGCGGGCTGCGAGAGCAGCAATGCGGCTGCGCCGCTGGGAACTGCGCTGGCGATCCTGACGGCTGCTCATCGATGAATCCGGAAGTGTTCTGGCGGTGGCTGAGTGCGGGTCGGGGCGCGCGAGGATTGTGACGCGTTACAATCGCGCCTCCTCAGCATGATTCTAACCTGGATTGGCAAGATGCATATTCATATCCTCGGTATCGGTGGTACCTTCATGGCAGGCGTTGCCCAGCTGGCACGCGCCGCAGGACATCGCGTGACAGGCTGCGATAGTGGGGTCTACCCACCGATGAGCACACAGCTCGAGGCGGCGGAGATTGAAGTCGTCGAAGGCTACGATGCCGCGCAAACGGCATTCGAGCCTGACTGCTACGTGGTCGGCAACGCCATTTCCCGCGGCAATGCCCTGCTCGAGGAGGTCCTTGACCGGGGCCTGCCTTATCTTTCCGGCCCGCAGTGGCTGGCCGAGAACGTCCTCCAGGGCCGTTGGGTGCTGGCGGTGGCAGGAACGCATGGAAAACCACGACTTCCGCCATGCTGGCATGGATCCTTGAAGATGCGGGGCTGAGTCCCGGCTTCCTGGTCGGAGGCGTACCCGTCAACTTCGGAGTCTCCGCTCGGCTGTCAGGCGACACCCTGGACTCGCCGTTCTTTGTCATTGAAGCGGACGAATACGACACTGCGTTCTGCGACAAGCGGTCGAAGTTCGTTCACTACCGCCCGCGGACAGCGATCCTCAACAACCTGGAGTTTGACCAGCCGACATATTCCCCGATCTGGCGGCGATCGAAACACAGTTCCACCATCTGGTACGTACCTTGCCGCGCAATGGGCTGATTGTGTCGAACGCCGCCGAAGCCACCCTTGAACGAGTCCTGGCGCGCGGCTGCTGGACACCGGTCGAGCGCTTCAACGAGCCAATTGGCTGGCGGGCTGACGGGAGCGACGTCGACGGATCTCTGCATCTGCTGGACGACGAACAATTGATCGGCAGTACGCGCTGGGATTTGAGCGGCGCACACAACCGCAGCAACGCAGTCGCTGCATTGCTTGCGGCACGCCATGCCGGCGTGCCTTTGGCCCGCGGCCTGGCGGCGCTGTCACGCTTCAGGAATGTCAAGCGGCGCCTGGAAATCTGTGGAACGGCCGGCGGCGTGACCGTATACGACGATTTTGCCCACCACCCGACGGCGATCGCGACGACTCTCGACGGCTTGCGCAGCAAGGTCGGTCACAGCCGCATCCTGGCTGTCCTTGAACCTCGCTCGAACACCATGAAGCTGGGGGTAATGAAGGACTTGCTGCCGGACAGTCTTGCCGATGCCAATCTGGTCTTCTGCTACGCCGGCGACCTCGGCTGGAACGTTGCTGAGGCACTCGCCCCCCTGGGCGAAAAGGTCACCATCGAGGAGGATCTCGGCCGCCTGGTGGCGCAAATTGCCAGCGTCACGCGCGCTGGCGATCAGGTACTGGTGATGAGCAACGGCGGCTTTGGCGGGATCCACGCCAAGCTGCTGACGGCACTTGCCGCCACCACCTCAGCGCAGGAAATGGTCAGCCAGCAAGGCAGCGAATAGCAGCGTCAGATAAATGATTGAATAGCGAAAAGTGACCCTGGCCAGCTTGTCGCTGTAGTCACGCCACAAGGTGAAGCTGTAGGCGAGAAAAATCGCATCGAGGATCAGTGCAGCGGCCAGATACCACGGTCCGCTCATGCCCAGGGTATAGGGCAGGACCGTTGCGGCGGAGCATGACCACGTAGAGGAGGCTGTGCAAACAGGTGAAGCGAATGCCGTGGGTGACTGGCAACATCGGCAACCCGGACCTGGCGTAGTCGGCACAGCGGTAACAGGCAAGTGCCCAGAAATGTGGCGGCGTCCAGATGAAGATGATCAGGAACAGGACCAGCGCCTCAGGGCCGACCTCGCCGGTCATCGCCGCCCAGCCAAGGAGGGGTGGCATGGCGCCGGAAGCCCCGCCGATGACGATGTTCATCGGCGTCGCCGGCTTCAGCAATACCGTGTAGATCACCGCGTAGCCGAGAAAGGTGGCCAGCGTCAGCCACATCGTCAGCGGGTTGACGAAAGCGTGCAGCACCCACAGACCAAGACCGCCGACCAGTGTCGCGAGGGTCAGGGTCTCGGTCGCTGAAACTTCACCCCGGGCTGTCGGACGTGCCCGCGTACGCGCCATGAGGGCGTCGATGTGTTGCTCGATCAGACAGTTGATCGCGGCTGCAGCACCGGCCACCAGTGCGATCCCGATCGACGCAGCGACAAAAAGCGCGAACGGCGGGAATGAAGGCGTCGCGAGAAACATCCCGATCATGGCCGTAAACACGATCAGGCTGTTGACCCGTGGCTTGCACAGCTCGAAGAAAGCCCCCAGGCGTTGCGCTGCCGAACGACGGGAGCTGGTGCTCATGACGGCCATGGACGCTCCTGTCTCATCCTACCCATGAATACTTCAGCAAGCGCTCGAGGTCCCTGAGCATCCCCTGCATTTCCGGCTTCTCCGGGTAGCGCATCATGACGTTCCCGAGCGGATCGATGACGTAGAAGCGATAGCCGGCACCGGCGAGGGTGGTCCAGATCACGCCGGTTTCATCGGCAGTGGTGCCGCGATAATGAGGTCAGGATAGCTGCGCTGGATCTCCGCCAGCGCCGGATCGGTGCGCAAATCGGCAACGCTGCTGCCCAGGAGCACACGCCGCAGGCGCACCATTTCCTTGTTGAGCGCCACCTGCACCTGGCGGATCTGGTGCAGATCCTGCAGGCATGCGCTGGCGCAGGGGCTTGGGGCCACCATCACCAGCGTCCATTTGCGGCGCAGTTCAGCGGTCGGCAGCGGACGACCATCGACCAGCGACAGCCCCGTTTCCGGCAGAGCCTGGGGGGGCTGGATCAATTCGCCATGGTTGGCAAGCTTGGCCGGACGCCATTCGAACCAGTAGAGACCAAAGGCCACAATGAACGGCAGAGCCAGAAGCCCTGTCACCAGGAACATCATGCGGCGCCCGGAGGTCATCACGGCGGCGGTCATCGCTGGCGCCTCATGGCTTGCGGCGCAGATTGACCACCAGCCAGATGATGACGGTCGCACCGGCAAATCCCCACCACTGGAACGCGTAGCCGACGTGGCGCTCGATCCGCTCGTCAGGACGCGGCCACTCGCGAGCGAAGCCGCCCGCCGAACTCTCGGGGGAAAGTTCAATGACCACCGGCTGCAGCGGAAAAGGGAACGCTTGCGCATAGCGCTTGAGGTCGAGATTCTGCCAGACAACCTGCCATCCCGAACGGCGAACGCTCGGCGCATCGGGACCAAGGGTAAGGTAGCGCGTCCCCGGAACAATCGCCATGCCGGAGACCTCGAGCACCCCACTCGGCGTCGTCACCTGCGGCCATCGGCTATGCTCGGCGAGCGCTGGAACCCAGCCACGATTAACCAGCACCCGCATATCGCTGCCTTCCAGTCGGAAGGGGGTCAGGACATGGTAGCCAGCCTGCTGGCGATGGATACGATTATCGATCAGGATCTGGAACTCCGGTTCGTAGCTGCCACGAGACTGCACCTGGCGGTATCGGAGCGACTCGGGATCGGCCAGCGTGCCGGGCATTTGTACCGGTGGCGCCGCATTGCGAGCGTCGCGGAGGGACTGCCGATCCTCCTTGCTGCTTGCCTTGTTCCATTGCCACAGTCCGAAGGAAATGAACAATGGAACAAGTATCAGGACAAGCAGCGTCGACCACCAGCGTGGCTGGAAACGCAGGGCCGGCCGCATGACTGTCTTCACCGCGGTTGCCTCAGCAGCAGTGCAGCGAGCATAATCGGGACTCCTTCCGCTGGAGTCAGCCATGTTCAAGCTCATCGTCATTCTCTTGCTGTTCTGTGTGGTAGGGAGCCTCTTTTCCGGGCTCTTCTTTCTTTACCGCGACCGCGGCACAGGGGTCCGCACCGCACAGGCGCTGACGCTGCGTATCGGGCTGTCGATCCTGATCTTTGCTTTGCTCCTGATCGGCTTCCGCTTTGGCTGGATACCCGGTTACAGCCAATAGACGAGGATGAAGAGGCCAAGCCAGACGACGTCAACAAAGTGCCAGTACCACGCCACGCCTTCGAACGCGAAATGACGCTCCACGGTGAAATGGCCTCGCAAGCAACGACCGTACACCACCATCAGCATGATTGCGCCTAGCGTCACGTGAAAGCCATGAAAGCCGGTGAGCATGAAGAAGGTCGCGCCATAGACTCCGGCACCGAGGGTCAGCCCCAGCTCCGTGTAGGCATGGTAGTACTCGTAGGCCTGAAACCCAAGGAAGACCACACCGAGAACAATGGTCAATAGCAAGCCAAGATTGAGCTGACTGCGGTTATTCTTAAGCAGTCCCCAGTGCGCCCAGGTCAATGTGGCGCCCGAAGTCAACAGGATCGCCGTGTTCAGCGCCGGAATGCCCCAAGCCCCCATCGGCGTGAAGGCGGGTCCTTTGGGGCCGGCTGACGGCCAGGCTGCAGTGAAGTCCTTCCAGAGTGTGAACGCCGGGTCCATTCCGGCCAGCGCCGGCACCGAAATGTTCCGCACGTAAAACAGCGCGCCAAAGAATGCCGCAAAAAAAGCGACCTCGGAAGCGATGAACCAGATCATCCCGTAGCGGAAGGACTTGTCTTCCCACTCACTGTACGAGCCGCTCTGGTTCTCGCCAATGACCTTGCCGAACCAGTTGTAGACAACATAGGCAATGACCGCTGCACCGGCAAGCATGATCCAGCGTCCGGCAGGAAAAGCATTCATGCTCAGGATGAAGCCCAGTGCGAGCGTGAACATCCCGCCAGAAAGAATGAACGGGTAAGGGCTTGGCTGCGGTACGAAGTAGTGCTGCAGGTGCGGCGAAGTATGGGTAGTCATTCGTCACTCTCTTTCTTGAGGAGCTTACTTCTGTCCATCGACATTGAAGAATGCGTAGGACAGGGTCACAGTGCGGATGCTTTCGTCGATTTCCGGCTTGACGATGAAGGTCAGCGGCAACTCCTTGGTCTCGCCCGGTGCGAGGGTTTGTTGCGAGAAACAGAAGCAGTCGAGCTTCTCAAAATGCTGCGCGGCCTGACCTGGCGAGACGCTGGGCACCGCCTGCCCGATAATCGTCTTGTCGGAACTGTTATGTACCAAGAACCTTGCCTGATGCAACTCACCCGGATGCAGATCGAGACTTGCGGTCAGCGGGCGCATCTCCCACGGCAAGCCAGGCATCACCGTACCGGTGAACTCGACCGTGACGATGCGGGTAGCGTCGATGCGCGAGGGTGCTGCTGCAGGACCGGCGATTCCCCCCACCCCAAGCTTGCCCTGACTGGTCTTGCCATTGAAGCCGGTGGCGGCACACAGCACATCATAAAGCGGCACCAGGGCAAAACCGAAAGCGAACGCGGCTGCAACGATCGCCAGCAGTTTGAGCACAAGCGTACGGTTGCTGCGCGTGACCAACGGAGAATCATTGCCGACGAGATCTGTTTCCATGACGCTACGGCCTGTAATAGATGAAGCCAAGAAGGTAGATGGCCAGGGCTGTGAGCCCCAGTACCCAGGCCAATCGCCGACTTGCCGCACGGCGACGCCCCAGTTCCTCTGGTGTGTAACCCTGTGGACATTCCATGTCGACGATCCTGGCTTGCCTTGTCGCGATCACTTGATCACCGGCTGGACTTCCCAGGAGTGATGCGGCGGCGGCGACGACAGATCCCATTCGAGACCTTCAGCACCCTCCCAGACCTTGTCGGCAGCCCTGGTGCCACCCTTGACGCACTTCCAGACGTTGTAAGCGAAGATCAGCTGGGAAAAGCCAAGAATGAAGGCGCCGACCGTGGAAATTGCATTGAACTCCACAAACTGCAGCGCGTAGTCCGGGATGCGACGCGGCATGCCCGCCAGGCCGAGAAAGAACTGCGGCATGAAGGTCAGGTTGAAGGAAATGACCGTCAACCAGAAATGCCACTTGCCCAGCGTCTCGCTGAACATGTGCCCGGTCCATTTCGGCAACCAGTAGTAGACTCCGGTCATCACGCCCATGATGCCGCCGGCAAACAGCGCATAGTGGAAGTGAGCCACGACGAAATAGCTATGGTGATACTGCGCGTCGGCGGCGACGTCGGCCAGCACCAGGCCCGTCAAACCCGCGAGGCCGAACAGAACGATAAATCCCTGCGCAAAGAGCATCGGAGTTTCGAAGCTCATCGCACCGCGCCACATCGTCGCCACCCAGCAGAAGAAAAGCACGGCCAGTGGCAGCGAGATGAACATCGTGCTGTACATGAAGTAAAGCAGGGCCGGGACCGGCATGCCGGCGGTAAAGAAGTGGTGCGCCCAGACGACGACCGAGAGCACGCCGATGGCGATAAAGGAATAGACCTGCGCCTTGTAACCATAGATCGGCTTGCGCGAGAAGGCGCCGAGAACGTGCGGGATGAGACCCCAGATCGGCAGGAGCAGGATGTACACCTCGGGGTGCCCAAAGAACCAGAACAGATGCTGGAAGAGGATCGGGTCACCGCCACCAGCGGCATTGAAGAAACTGGTACCAAAATGACGGTCGGTGAGCAGCATGGTCACCGCTCCGGCCAGTACCGGGATGGTGGCGATCAGCAGGAACGCCGTAATCAGCCAGCCCCAGGCAAATAGCGGCAGTTTCATCATCGTCATGCCGGGGGCACGCAGGTTGAAAATGGTGACAATGATGTTGATCGAGCCCAGGATCGAGGAAACGCCGAGAATGTGAATCGAGAAGATGGCAAAATCGACGCCCATTCCACCCTGTACTGACAGTGGCGCGTAGAGTGTCCAACCGGTGTTGACCGCACCATCACCGATACCAAAGAGCGCCAGGATGAAAGGCAGGGTCAGCAGGGTGGCCGCCGGCGGCAATAGCCAGAAGCCCCAGTTGTTGATGCGCGGCAGCGCCATGTCCGGCGCCCCGATCATCAGGGGAATCTGCCAGTTGGCAAAGCCTGTCGCAGCGGGCATCAGTGCGGCAAAAATCATGACCAGAGCATGGACGCCAATCAACTGGTTGAAGAACTCCGGCTGCATCAACTGCAGACCCGGCTGGAACAATTCAGCCCGGACGGCGAGAATCATCGCGCCGCCGAGGAAGAACATGATCAGCGCAAAGGTCATGTACATCGTACCGATGTCTTTGTGATTGGTCGTCGTCAACCAGCGCATGATGCCGCCCTGGTAAGGCTCGCTGTGGTGACCGTGGCTGGTGTCGTGCTCGATAGAGGGTGCAGTACTCATGGTAGTCTCCTGATTCCTGGGCGTTAGCGTAGGGACTTGATCTGAGCCGGCTGGATCAGGTCGCCCTTCTTGTTGCCGAAGCTGTTACGCTCGTAGGTAATGACGGCAGCGAGTTCGGTATCGGTCAGCGTCTCCCTGAAGGCCTGCATGGCGGTACCCTCCTTGCCGTTGAGAACACGGTCCACGTGACTGTCCTTGAGCAGCTTGCCCTCGGCAGAGAGCAGCGGGCCGGTGACGATCTTGCTGCCAGCCAGCGCCGGGAATGCCGGTGCCAAACCCTGACCTTCAGGCTGGTGGCAAACCGCGCATTGCTTCTCGTAGACGTCCTTGCCCGCCGCCATCAAGTCATCCTTGCTCCAGGTCTTGCCTGATCCGGCCGCCGCGGCTGCCAGTTGAGTCTTTTTCTGGTCAACCCAGGCCAGATACTCGCTTTCCGGCACGGCATGGACCACCACGGGCATGAAACCATGGTCCTTGCCGCAGAGTTCGGCGCACTGCCCGCGGTAGGTACCGGGCTGCTCGATCTTGACCCAGGTTTCGCGCAGGAAGCCGGGTATGGCGTCACGCTTGACACCGAACTGCGGCACCCACCACGTGTGGATGACATCGGTCGAGGTCAGCAAGATGCGCACCTTCTTGCCCACCGGCAAGACCACCGGATTATCCACCTCGAGCAGGTAGTGTTCACCCTTGGCCTCCTTGTTGGCAATCTGATCGCGCGAGGTGCTCATGGTACTCAAATACTTGATGCCGCTATCCGGGTACTCGTACTGCCATTTCCACTGCATGCCGGTCACCTTGAGCACCATGTCGGCCTTGGTCCGGGTATCCTCCATGTCGATCACGGCGTGGTACGCCGGAATGCCCATCAGGACATAGTCAATGAACAGCAGGATCGCGAACGGCACCAGCGCCCACAGCCACTGCACCGTCCCCGTCGGCCCGGTGAACTTCGCCGGCTGATGGCCAACGCTCTTCCTGTGCTTGATCATCGAGTAGATCATGATGCCGAAGACGACGACAAACAGCACTGTGATCACGATCATGAAATGATTGTGGATTTCCAGCGTGTCGCGGGCGATCGGGGTAACAGGGGTAGGGAAGTTCCAACTGTAATCAGCGCGCGCCAGCGAAGACATCACCATCGCCAGCAGACCCGAGAAGAAAAAGCCCACCCGCAGACAGAAACGACGAAGGTTCTTCAATTTGTCTCCTTAGAGTACTTTGTCGGAGCTAAACAGCACCGAGGGTTTGTTCCAGCTCTCTGGCAAGCGCCATTTTTTGCTCTTCGGTCAGCAGACTACCCACTTCGACCTCCTTGCCATGCGAGCGTATCAGCAACCGGTGGCTGTGTTGCCCGGGCGGCTTTACGCATTGCAGGCGCGCCCAGTAGGGCTGGAACTCATGGCGCGCCACCAGCGCGCCGCGGCGGCTTTCGATCGTCAATTGCCCGGACTCAAGCGTGATCCGCTCAAAGTCGTCGGCAGTTAGTTCACTGCGTCGTAGTGCCCACCAGAGAAATGCAAGCTCCAGACCGGCAAACGGAATGACCGGCCAGGCACCAAAAAACGAAAAGGCCACGGCGATCAGACTGGAAACAGCGGCTGTGATGACAAACAGAAGTTTCCGTCCGGCCACCGAAAGCGAGTGGTTCGGGCGGGCTACCCAGGTCCGACCGGCGAACGTCTCAGCTGCAACCAGGCTCATCACTCCCCCGCAAGGCCAGCCCCCCCAAGTGGCCCGCCCCGATTTGACTCATATCAAGATATCGTTTCGCGCAGTTTAACACGAGTATTCGCCTTATTGGCAACAGGCACGTGTAAGATGATGATTACATTGACCTTCCTGAGCTTCAATGCGGCGGTGCAGCATGCGGGACTGCGACCATTTGACGCGGTCTGCGCGGCTACGTTAGGCATGCAATGGCCGACGCTTGCTGCATCGAACAACGAAAAAAAGGCCGCACCCGGCGGCCTTTTCAGCAGACAGGCAGGCTCCTATGCCTGGGCCACCAGCGGCGCGAGGCAAGCCCGCATCTTCTGCATTGCCCTGACCTCAATCTGGCGGATACGCTCGGCGGAGACACCAAACTCCGCCGCGAGTTCGTGCAAGGTTGCCGCATGGTCGTCGGTCAGCCAGCGCGCTTCGACAATTCGACGACTGCGTGCATCCAAGGTGGCCAACGCAGCCTGCAGCCCTTCGTTGTGCAGGCTAGTACGGGCACGGGCTTCGAATACGTGCAGCGGCTCACCCGACTGGTCGGACAGATAGGCAATCGGCGCGAATGCGTCTTCATCGTCGCTGTCGTTTTCGAGTGCCAGATCGTGACCCGAGAGGCGGGTATCCATCTCGATCACTTCGTCCGGCCGGACGCTCAGGCGGTGCGCAATGTCGGCCACCTGCAGCGAACTCAATCCGTCGCTGTTCGCCTTCATGCTGCGCAGGTTGAAGAACAGCTTGCGCTGTGCCTTGGTGGTTGCCACCTTGACCATCCGCCAGTTCTTCAGAACGTACTCGTGGATCTCGGCCTTGATCCACTGAATGGCGAATGAAACCAGTCGCACACCCCGCGCTGGGTCGAAGCGCTTGACCGCCTTCATCAGGCCGATGTTACCCTCCTGAATCAGATCAGCGTGTGGCAGACCGTAGCCCAGATAGCCGCGCGCGATGGCAATCACCAGACGGAGGTGCGAGAGTACCAACTGTCGCGCTGCATCGAGGTCTTCTTCCTCGCGGAAGCGGGTCGCCAGGCAATACTCCTCCTCCTGGGTCAGCAGCGGAAACTGTCTCGCCGCCTGGATGTACGCGTCAATGCTGCCGGCTGCAGAAACCGTCGGAAAAGCCAGAGCTTGGGTCATGCTGATGCCTCCTTCTTGCAAACTATATTGAATATTTTAGCACTCGCCGCATTAGAGTGCCAATCGATCGATCAGTTCGCCCAACAATCGTCACGGACAGCCTGCCGTCCCAACAAGGAGGCAGCGCCAAGCGGCACCGACACGCCACGCCCGCTCAAAGGTTTGTCGATACCCGCTGTAGACCGCTGTAGACCAATCTCGGCCAGCAGCGCCGACAAATGCGACTTGGCGTCGGCAATGGTCGCCGTCTTCCTAGCGCGAATCCTGGCAAGTGGTCAACTGGTGTCCTATTCTTGCGCTTGTTGGTCATCTTGCAAAATGCCTGAGCAGATCGTCTCATTGTTTCAAGACGACGATTGCTCTGGCATTGCAGCCCATCGCCGCAACGAGCACATGACGATCACCCGGTCGGGGCAACGGTCTTAAGCGGTCCCTGCCAACCACCGGTCGAGCACCTGATCGCGGTGGCGGGCGAACCAGAACAACGCGATCAGTGGCCAGGCCGAGTCTGTCCGCCCCTCCTCCGCCAGCTTGACCGCCTGCTCGGCGGCCAGGCAGACGACGCGGATATCCTCTCCTTCGTCGGCCAGGCCGTGAATCCCGCCAGCACTGGCGCTGTCCACTCGACCCAGGTAGAGATGGGTGCGCTGCGACGTCTTCGCCGGACTGGTGTAGAAAGTGCTGATCGGCAGCAGATCGATCACTGTGCAGCCGGCCTCCTCCATAGCCTCGCGCCGCGCCACCTGCTCCGGGGTCTCGCCGGGCTCGATCAGGCCGGCGACGACCTCCAGCAGCCACGGCCCGCGCGGGTCGTCGCGCGCACCGATGCGAAACTGCTCGATCATCACCACTTCGTCACGCTTCGGGTCATAAAGCAACACCGCCGCGACGTCCCCCTTCTCGATCACCTCGCGCACGATCGGTGGGCTCATGCCACCGGCGAACAAGCGGTGACGCAGCCGCAAGCTCTCCAGCCGGTAGAAACCCTGGTAGCAGACCTCGCGATGGAGGATCTCGACATCTCTCTTGCTCATGCGCATCTCCTTCCAGCAGCCTGTCAGTGTAGCCCAGGGCATTTTCTCGGCGGGCACTGGTCGCTCAGCGGCCTGTCCGGCGACCGGGTCTACCTGCTCAATCTGAGCGCCCGGGCGTTCATTCTGGCAGCGATTGCAAAAGTCGCACGACAGCGCCTCGGCCGAATGTAGAATTCGGCATGACATCGAACGTGACAAACGTAGCGAACGAGGCCGATTCGCCGGCCGCAGTGAACGAGCCTCGCCTGTGGATAAGCAAGGGCTGGCGCGCGCGCGTCATCAAGAACGAAGACGATGACGGATGGGCCGTGGAGATGGTCAAGGACGGCGAATCAGAACCCGCGCTGGTTGGCCCCTGGACGATGGGACGTGACAAGAAGAACCCGAAGCCGCTGGACGCAGCCGCCTTCAACACGCTGGTCAAGACGGCCGCGGAGGTCCGGCGGCGTCACGAACAGCAACTTTATGCGACGCACCACAAGACGCTCACGGTAAACGGGCGGTCGGGTCGGATCAAGGCAACCTTCGACATCGTGGCCGACGAAGACGATCCTCATGCCGTGCTGGCAGCCTACGATGGCAATGGCGAAGCACTGGCGCGGGTGCGCGTCGAGGCGGGATTCAGATTCAGCGCCGCCAGCGTCAATGCCTGGATCGGCAACGACTACCGCCGGCCTGACGGATCATCGGCGCGCGACGCTTGGTAATCCTGCCCGGAATACTTCGGGCCCTTGAACGGGTGACTTCTTGATCATGAACCAGGCAATTGATTCGACCACCATCGCCACGATGGAACGGGCTCTCGCCCGAGCGGACACGCTGGCGAGGTCCTTTCTCGCGTCACTACCGGAGCGCCCGGCGAGTCATGTGCCCTCGCCCGAGGAGATGGCAGCAGCGCTCGACGAAGCGCTGCCGGAAACCGGCAGCGATCCAGCCGCCGTCCTCGATGACTGGTTCAATCGCGCCGAACGCGGGATCACCGCATCGCCCGGACCCCGCTTCTTCGGCTTCGTCACCGGCGGTGTCACGCCCGCTGCCCTCGCCGGGGACTGGCTGGCATCGGCGATTGACCAGAACGCGGGGCTGTGGGCAAGCAGTCCGGCTGCCGCGCAGACCGAACTGGTCGTCCTGCGCTGGCTGAAGGATCTCTTCGGACTGCCGGCCGCATGGTCCGGCGCCCTGACCAGCGGCGCAACGATGGCCAATCTCGTCGGCCTGATTGCGGCGCGGCAATGGGCCGGCCGGCGACTCGGCTTCGACGCATCGGCTGATGGTCTGGCGGGTCATCCGCCGATCGTGGTGGCCTCCAGCACGGAGATCCACCTCAGCGCCCTCAAGTGTCTGGGCACGCTTGGCTTTGGCCGCAATCAGGTGCGCAAGGCGTCGGCGCCTGGTGGCTCGGTCGACGTTGCCGCGCTGGCAAGCCTGCTGCGCGCGATCAATGGACCGGTCATCATTGTCGGCAACGCCGGCGAGGTGAACAGCGGGCACTTCGACGACCTCGCGTCGCTGGCCGAGCTGCGTGATGCCCATCCTGGCGGCGCCTGGCTGCATGTGGATGCCGCGTTCGGCCTCTTTGCCTCGGTGTCACCCCGGCTGGCGCATCTGACTCACGGCATCGAGCGGGCCGACTCGGTCGCGTCGGACGCACACAAGTGGCTCAACGTGCCCTACGACAGTGGCTTCGCCTTCGTTCGCGACGGCGCAATCCTGCGCGAGGCATTCGCCGCCGGCGGCGCCTACGTCCTCGGCAGCGCAGGCTGGGATCCGTACACCCACGTGCCGGAGATGTCACGTCGCTTTCGCGGCCTCGCCGCCTGGTGCACGCTCAAGGCCTTCGGCCGGGAGGGTTATCGCACGATCGTCGAGCGCTGCACCGACAACGCTGCGGCCTTTGCCCGCTGGATTGAGATGACGCCCGGCCTCGAGCTGATGAACCCGGCACCGCTCAACATTGTCTGCTTTCGCCTCGTTCGCGAGGGCTTGGGCGACGCTGCGACAGACGCACTGAACCGCATGGCGGTTGGCGCAATCCAGGCCGATGGCCGCGTCTTCGTGACCGGAACGATCTGGAATGGCCACGCGGCCATCCGCGCCGCATTCGACAACTGGCAAACCACGCTCGACGACGTTGGCCGATTGCAGGCCGCCGTCGAGCACATCAGCGGCCTGGAGTGATCCTTTGCCTGGCATCCCTCTGGGCGGAGTCGGCGCGGCCGGAGGAGCCGCGAGTCGCAATGATATAATCGCGCCTCCTTCGCCCCTGCTCTGCCGATGCTCATTACCCGCCGCCTGGAGTTCGACGCTGGCCACCGTATTCCCGACCACCGGAGTCAATGCCGTCACCTGCACGGGCATCGCTATGCGATCGAGATCACGCTGGCAGGGGATATCATCCAGCAGGATGGCGACCCGGCCAACGGGATGGTGATGGATTTTTCCGACGTCAAGACGCTGGCCTCGGCGCATCTGGTCGATGCCTGGGATCATGCCTTCCTCGCCTATGCCGGCGACCTGCCGGTGGTACACTTCCTGCAGTCCTTGCCGGACCACAAAACGGTACTGCTCGATTGTGTGCCGACCGCCGAAAACCTTGCCCGGAAGGCATTCGCGATTCTCGACGCGGTGTATCGTGATACCTACGGCAACCACTTGCGCCTCGAGCGTCTGCGTCTCTACGAAACGCCCAACTGCTGGGCGGAGGCGATGCGTGAGTAGTATCGCGTGCTGAGCGACGAGATGTTTCGCCGGCGATCGTCTAGAATATCGGCATCACTGCATTGAGCGGCGGGTAGCGCGGCCCAGGCAGCAGTTCTGGTCAGCCGGCCGCACCGGCCAACAACCACAGGACGAGGAATTTTGCCCGAATAGCGGAAAGACGCTGATGCCTCACCGAATTCTCAAAGTCCCCGAGCGGGGCATGATCGAGGCCTACGAGGGCCTGCTCTCGGCACGCAATTTCACGGCTGACGCGGCGCAGCGCGCGGCTGCGGAGCGACTGCAGCGCCTTTACTACGATCTGCTCTCGTTCAAGGTCGGGCGTCGTAGTGCCCTGCGGCGGATTTTCGCTGCGCCGGAAGTGCCGCGTGGCGTTTATTTCTGGGGCGGCGTCGGGCGCGGCAAGAGCTTCCTGATGGACTGTTTCTTCGACGCAGTGCCCTACCGTCGCAAGCGGCGCATCCACTTCCACGCCTTCATGCATGGCGTCCATCGCCAGTTGAACGAACTCAAGGGCGAGAGCGATCCCCTCCTGAAAGTGGCCGAGCGCCTGGCCAGCGAGGTGCGGTTGCTCTGTTTCGACGAATTTCACGTTTCCGACATCGCCGACGCGATGATCCTCGGTCGCCTGCTCGAAGCGCTGTTCGCGCGCGGCGTGGTGTTCGTGATGACATCGAATTACCCGCCCGACAGACTCTATCCGAACGGTCTGCAACGCGAGAACTTCCTGCCGACGATTGCGCTGATCAAGTCGCGGCTGGACGTGCTGGAGATCGACGCCGGCATCGACTATCGCTTGCGCACGCTCGAGCAGGTCGAGATTTTCCATTTCCCGGCGGATGCCGCAGCGGAGATCAAGATGGCCGAGTACTTCAGCGCCATGGACGGCAGCGAGGGGATGCAGGGCGGCAGCATCGAGGTCCTCGGGCGCGAGATTCCGACGCAGCGGCGCGGTCACGGCGTCATCTGGTTCGACTTCAAGGCGCTGTGTGGCGGGCCGCGTTCGCAGAACGACTACCTGGAGCTGGCGCGTGGCTATCACACCGTGCTGCTCTCGGCGATTCCCAGGATGTCGGCGAGCATGTCCTCCGAAGCGCGGCGTTTCACCTGGCTGGTCGACATCTTCTACGACCACAAGGTCAAGCTGATCGCTACCGCCGATTGCGGCCCGGACGGCCTGTACACGCAGGGTACGCAGGCCAGCGAGTTCTTTCGTACGGCAAGCCGCCTGACCGAGATGCGCTCGCGCGAATATCTCGGCCTGCCGCACCTGTCATGAGCGACTCGTCGTTCCGTCGATGATCGGCGGAAGCAGGGCTTGGTTCAAGGCGGCGGCCATCAGGCGCGGCCTGGTGCTGACCCTGCTGTTCGCCTGTCTACCGGCGTCCACTCTCGCGCAGCAGGAGATGGAGATCATTGCCCTCCGGCATCGCACACTCGACCAGGTTCTGCCCGCCCTACAGCCGCTGCTCGAAGCCGGTGGCACCCTTTCCGGGATGAACGACCAGTTGATCCTGCGTGCCTCGCGGCGTAACCGGGAACAGATCAAACAGGCGCTCGCGGCGATCGATACCCCGGCGCGGCGCCTGCTGATCCGCGTCAGCCAGAACCGTGATGCGGAGAGCCGGCAGCAGGGCGCTGAGGTGGGCGGCAGGCTCGTCTTCGGCGAACAGGGGCGGATCACCCAGCCGTCGTCCGGTACGAAGGGAAATACGCGCATAGAGGTCCGGCGCGGGGCTTCGGGCATCACGGCACAGGCCCATGATCGGCAGAGCACGGAGAGCAGCGGCAGCACACAGATGGTGCAGGTGGTCGAAGGGGGCCGTGCCTTGATCCAGGTCGGGCAGTCACTGCCGATACCACTGCGGCAGGTGGCGTTCGGGCCGCGCGGCGTGGCGGTCAGCGAAGGCATCGTGTACCGTGATCTCGGTCAGGGTTTTTACGCCGCACCCCGGGTGGTCGGCGATCGGGTGACACTGGAGATCAGCCCGCAGTTCGATTCGCCCGGCAACCAGGGCTACGGCAGTATCCTGACGCAGCGGCTGTCAACCACCGTCTCGGGTCGCCTGGGCGAGTGGCTCGAACTGGGCGGTAGCAGCCAGCAGACCAACCTTGGCGAGCGCGGCAATCTCGGCAACGGGAGCAGTCAGGCCGGCGACCGGCGCAGCGTCTGGTTACAGGTTGAGGAGTTGCCCTAAGGCGGGGGCAATACCTCTGCAACAGGCAGGCCGTCGCCAACGGGCTTACTGCATGGGTTCGTTTCACCCCGTAAGCGATAAGTAAGTAATGGTCATTATTATCGGCGGCTAGTCATGATAAGTGACTCAATATCCATTCATTCTGGAGGAAAGAAATGGCCAACGACGACATCGTTGCACGGATTGAGGCCAATCCCAAGTACCACGAACTGGTCCGCAAGCGCTCCAGTTACAGCACCATCATGTCCATCCTGATGATCATCGCCTATTACGGCTACATCCTGTTGATTGCCTTCAACAAGGAGTGGCTGGGTACGCCGCTCGCACCAGGTGTGGTAACGACGATCGGCATCCCGCTGGGCGTTGGTGTGATCGTCTTCACCATCGCCATTACCAACGTCTATGTCCGCAAGGCCAATACCGAGTTCGACGACATGAGTGCCGAGGTCATCAGGGAGGCCAACAAGAAATGATCAGCAAATCCACGCGCAACATTATTGGCCTCTCTCTCGGCCTGCTGGCTGCCGGCGGCGCTTTCGCCGCGGGAGCCGACCTCGGCAACACGCAGAAGCAGGCGACCAACTGGGTGGCGATTGCGATGTTCGCCATCTTCGTCGCGGTCACCCTGGGGATCACCAAGTGGGCCGCGGCGAGAACCAAGTCGGCTGCCGACTTCTACACCGCCGGTGGCGGCATTACCGGCTTCCAGAACGGTCTGGCGATTGCCGGCGACTACATGTCCGCGGCGTCCTTCCTCGGGATCTCCGGTCTGGTGTTCGCCAACGGCTTCGACGGCCTGATCTTCTCGATCGGCTGGCTGGTCGGCTGGCCGGTGATCACCTTCCTGATGGCCGAGCGTCTGCGCAACCTGGGCAAGTTCACCTTTGCCGATGTGGCTGCCTACCGCTTCGCACAAACGCCGATGCGCAGCTTTGCCGCGACCGGTTCGCTGGTCGTCGTGGCCTTCTACATGATCGCCCAGATGGTCGGTGCCGGTCAGTTGATCAAGGTGCTCTTCGGGATGGAGTACATCTATGCGGTGATCATCGTCGGCGTGCTGATGATGTGTTACGTGCTGTTCGGCGGCATGACGGCCACCACCTGGGTGCAGATCATCAAGGCGATCATGCTGCTGACCGGTGCCACCTTCATGGCGCTGGCCGTGCTCTGGCAGTTCGGCTTCAACCCCAACGCGCTGTTCGCCAAAGCGGTTGAGGTCCATCCCAAGCATCTGGCGATCATGTCCCCGGGTGCGCTGATCAAGGATCCCGTTTCGGCGATCTCGGTCGGCATGGCCTTGATGTTTGGTACCGCCGGTCTGCCGCACATCCTGATGCGCTTCTTCACCGTGCCGAGTGCGAAGGAAGCCCGCAAGTCGGTCGGCTGGGCGACGACCTGGATCGGCTACTTCTACATTCTGACCTTCATTATCGGTTTTGGCGCCATCGTCATGCTGACGCAGAGCCCGGAGGCCTACTATGTGCCGAAGATGGTCGATGGTGTGCAAGCCGTCGGCGCTGACGGGAAGCTGGTTTGGGATGGCCTCAAGGGCGGCGGCAACATGGCCGCCATCCACCTGGCCAACGCGGTCGGCGGCAACGTCTTCCTCGGCTTCATCTCGGCGGTGGCCTTCGCGACCATCCTGGCGGTGGTGGCCGGCCTGACGCTGTCCGGTGCCTCGGCAGTGTCGCACGACCTGTACGCGACGGTATTCAAGCACGGCAAGGCGGACTCGGCCTCGGAACTGCGTGTTTCCAAGATCACCACGGTTTGCCTGGGGATCGTTGCAGTTTTCCTCGGCATCGCTTTCGAGAAGGAAAACGTCGCCTACATGGTGATGCTGGCCTTTGCCATTGCCTGCTCGGCCAACTTCCCGGTACTGTTCATGTCCGTCCTCTGGAAGGATTGCACGACCAAGGGCGCCGTTGCGGGTGGCATCGTTGGCCTCGTCGCCTCGGTCGTCCTGACCATCCTCTCGGCGTCGGTATGGGAAGCGGTACTGAAGAATCCGAAGGGCAGCGCGCTGTTCCCCTATTCTTCACCAGCCCTGTTCTCGATGACGGCAGCCTTCCTGGTGATCTATCTGGTTTCCAAGATGGACAACAGCAAGCAGGCCCAGCTTGAGCGTTCGCTCTATCCGGCGCAAAGGGTTCGTTCGGAAACGGGCGTTGGCTCTTCCTCGGCATCGGGTCACTAAGTAGTTCCGCCGGCCTGATCGGCAAACGGCCCGGGAGCGTATCCGCTTCCGGGCCGTTTCATTTGTGCCTTTGCAGTGGACCCTCCGCCAAGGGCTTGAGATCGCTCACCAGCCCCTCGCAGCACAGGATCGCGCGTCTCCTCCGCCCTGACTCACGACTGCTTCGCACGCCAGGGAGAGAGCCTCAATCAGGACGCTTTTCGGGGGTCCTGGCGCGGTAGGGAGCGGTGGCCGGATAAGTGGCTGCGTCAAGGAGCTCGTTCCATGCGACGGGTTCGAAACCCCGAGCACTTTGCCGGCCGACGCTGATGCTGGGTAGCTGAGCTTCACCGCCGAGTTTCCGGCCGAGTTCAGTCACATCATCCTCGCTTTCCAGCACTTTCTCGGCGAAAGGAACGCCACGGCCATTGAGCAGGGCACGCGCCTGCTTGCACGGGTCGCCGCAACCGGCACTGGTATAGAGCACCACCGGGAACTTCTCACTCGCCTGGCGGACTGCGTAGGAAGGTTGCCGGTCACCACCGCCCATGGTCGTCGTGTACTTGGTGACCTGCCTGACTCCCGGTGGCGGCGGCAGGTCGGAGATCACTGTGCGGCCCGTGTTTGGATCGATCCAGCGGTAAGTGGTCTCTGCGCTGACGGCCGGGCTGGCCAGCAGGAGAGCGGCAAGTGCGGCCAATCCGGCGACGCGCGTAATAGCTGGAGTGAACATGCTGCAAGTCCTCGATAATCAGGCTGTGATCATGCCGCTGTGCCGGAGCAGGGCATCGACCTGAGGCTCGCGGCCGCGGAAGGCACGGAAGCTGTCGATCGCCGAACGGCTGCCGCCGACCGAAAGTATCTCGCTCAGGAAGCGCCGCCCGGTGATCTGGTCGAAGGGATTGCCGGCCTCTTCAAAAGCGCCGTAACAGTCGGCCGAAAGGACCTCGGCCCACTTGTAGCTGTAGTAACCGGCGCCGTAACCACCGGCGAAGATGTGCGCGAAGCTGTTCGGGAAGCGGTGCCATTCGGGTGGTACCAGGACCGCCACTTCGCGTCGGACATCGGCCAGCAGTTCGAGCACACTGCGTTCGCCCGCCGGGTCATAGTCGCTGTGCAGCAGCAGGTCAAAGAGCGAAAACTCCACCTGGCGAAGCGTCTGCAGGCCGCTCTGGAAGTTCCTCGCTGCCAGCATCTTGTCGAACAGTGCGCGTGGCAGCGGCTGGCCGGTATCGATATGGCCGGTCATACCCTGCAGAACACGCCACTCCCAGCAATAGTTCTCCATGAATTGCGATGGCAACTCAACGGCATCCCACTCGACGCCATGGATCCCGGCGACGCCCAGTTCGTCGACCTGTGTCAACAGGTGGTGCAGGCCATGCCCGGTCTCGTGGAAGAGCGTACTGACTTCGTCGTGTGTGAAGATCGCCGGTCGGGCCTTGCCATCCTTCTCGCCGATTGGTCGCGAGAAATTGCAGTTGAGATAGGCGACCGGTTTCTGAATGCCGTCGCTGATTGTGGCGAGCGACTCCTGCCGCATTATTCTGCGGCGACCAATCGCCTCGTCCATCCAGGCACCGCCACGCTTTGTTGGACGGGCGTAGAGGTCGAGGTAGAACTGTCCGACCAGTTCACCGGCGGGCGTTTCGATACGGAAGAAACGGACGTCCTCGTGCCATACCGGCGCGCAGTCGGGCTTGAGGTGGACGCCGAACAGGCTTTCGATGACAGTGAATAACCCGGCGAGAACCTTGTCCTCAGTGAAGTACTGCTTCACTTCCTGTTCAGAGAAGGCATAACGTGCCTGCAGCAACTTTTCGGAAACGTAGCCGATATCCCAGGGCTCCATCGTCTCGAGAGCGAGCTGGTCTCGGGCGAAGGCACGCAGGTCGGCAACGTCCTTCTCGGCAAAGGGCCTCGCCCTGACCGCCAGATCGCGCAGGAAAGCAAGCACCTGCGGCACCGATTCGGCCATCTTCGGCACCAGTGAGACTTCGGCAAAGTTGGCGTAGCCGAGCATTTGCGCCTGCTCCCGGCGCAGTTCGAGAATCCGGCGGATCAGCGGCGTATTGTCGAGTTCGACGGCGCCGGATTCGGCGGCGCGTGTCGCGTACGCCCGGTACATCGCAGCGCGCAGGCGACGACTGTCCGCGTATTGCATCACCGGCAGGTACGAGGGCATGTGCAGGGTGAACTTCCAGCCGCTCTTGCCCTCCTGTTCGGCGGCCTCGCGGGCAGCTTGCCGAGCGTCGTCAGGCAAACCAGCGAGTTCGGCCTCGTCTGTCACCAGTTCAGCAAAGGCGTTGGTGGCGTCGAGCAGGTTCTCGGAGAACTTGGCCGAAAGCTGCGCCAGATCCTCGGAAATCGCCTGAAAACGCGGCTTGCTGTCCTCGGGCAGCTCCGCCCCACTGAGACGGAAATCGCGCAGCTCGTTATCTACGACCCGACGCTGGGCCGCCGACAGGCCAGCGTATTCCGCGCTCCCGGCGATTGCCTTGTACTTGGCGAAGAGCTTGAGGTTCTGGCCGACCTCGGCGTAGAAGCGGGACACCTCGGGCAGCATGCCGTTGTAGGCGTCGCGCCACTCCGGAATGTCGTTGACCGAGTGAACATGACCGACGATTCCCCAGGCACGCGACAGTTGTTCAAAGCCATCGCCCAGTGGCGCGGCGAAATCAGCCCAGGTCGCACCGACGGCGTCGGAACTCAGGCGATCGACCAGGGCGCGGCAGTGATCGAGCAAACGGCTGATCGCCGGTTGCACATCCCCCGGGGCAATCTCGTCAAAGCGAGGCAGGCTGGAGAAGTCGAGCAGCGGGTTCAACAGTGGGATCTCTTGCAGTTTGTTGACAGTCATCGGGGAGTCCGTGGTTTCAGAAGAGCGGTGGTCGACGCCAGTCAGCGCCGCACAGCTTCGTGCCTATTCTACAAGGTCGCGATAAGCGTGCCATGAAGCATGGCCGATCAGCGGCATGAGAACGATCAGTCCGAAGAACAGCGTTAGAAAGCCGATTGCGGTCAACGTAACCACTATCGCCCCCCAGAAAACCATGACCAGAAGGTTGGCATCAACGGCGCGCAGACTGGTGCGCATGGCGGTGATGAAGTCCGTCTTGCGATCGAGCAGCAGGGGTACCGAGACCACCGTGATGGCAAAGACCAGCAGTGCCAGCGTGCCACCGATCAGGATCCAGATCAACAGCAGGTCGCGATGGTCTGTGGACAGGTGGATCTCGGCCAGCAGCGTCAGCAGATCGGGGGCGATATTTGGTGCGAGGAGAGCGAACAGCAGCGCCGAGATGCGTTCCCAGGCAAAGCCAATGACCCCCAACAGCAACCCGAGCTTGGCGAGTTCCTCGGCATTTCGCCGGCCGCCGGCCAGCGACACGAAAAAGGTCGAAGACTGTCCGGCTTCTAGTCTCCGGCTGATCTCGTAAAGTCCGCCGGCCAGCAACGGGGCGATCAGGAAAAAGCCGGATGTGGCGACGATGAACAGCTGTCCATTGCGCCAGGCAAAAATCGTGATCAGGTCGCCGGCAATCGCGAACAGCAGGCCGTAAGCCAGACTGGCAATCGGGTTAGCGCGAAGATCACGCCAACCCCCCGCCAGCCAGGCAAATGGCCGAGCCATCGAGACGCTGCGGACTTTGGGCGGGGGGTGACCGCGCTCAGGGAGAGTTGACTCCAGACCCATGCGTTCTCCTTTTGGGGATGTCGACGGACATCTCGTGTTGGTGGCGCCGGCGAGCCGGTCAATCGACGAAGGTTTCGCCGGTCAGGCGCTCGCAGGCCTCGACATACCTGGCACGGGTGCCGGCAAGCACCGCTGAAGGCAGCCGGGGACCTGGCGCCTCCTTGTTCCAGTCCAGCGTCTCCAGATAGTCGCGCAGGTACTGCTTGTCGTAAGACGGCGGATTGCTGCCTTCGTGATAGTCGTCAGCCGGCCAGAAACGCGATGAATCGGGGGTCAGCGCTTCATCGATCAGGTGCAGCGTCCCGGCAGCGTCGAGGCCGAATTCGAACTTGGTGTCGGCAATGATGATGCCGCACGCAACGGCATGCTCGGCGGCGGCAGTGTACAGTGCAATGGCCGCGTCGCGTGCCTGGGCGGCGATCTCGTCGCCGCTCGTGCCGGTGGCCGCCAGAAGGTCGGCGAGCGCAGTCGCACAGTCGGCCTGCGCTCGCTCGAAGGAGACATTTTCATCGTGATCGCCGATTGCCGCCTTGGTCGCCGGGGTGAAGATCGGCTTCGGCAACCGGCTCGCCAGACGGAGTCCTGCCGGCAGAGGGATGCCGCAAACGCTGCCGCTGGCCTGGTAGTCCTTCCACCCCGAGCCAATCAGATAGCCGCGGACCACCGCCTCAATCGGCAGCGGCCGCAGCCGCTTGACGACCAGAGCCCGGCCACGCACCTGCGTACGCTCGCTGGCAGCGACCACCGTTTCCGGATCGATGCCGGTCAGCTGGTTGGGCACGATGGCGGCGAGCTTGCTGAACCAGAAACTGGCCAGTCGGGTCAGGACCTTGCCCTTGCCCGGCACCGGGTCCGGCAAGATGACGTCAAAGGCCGAAATGCGGTCGCTGGTCACGATCAGCAGCCTGTCGTGGTCGATCGCATAGATATCTCGTACCTTGCCGCGGCCGAGCAGTGGCAGACTGGCGATCGTCGATTCAAAGAGAGCTTCGGTCACGTGCTTGATCCGTTGAGGGAAAGGGAATCCAGAGAGGAAGCTGGAGCGCTGGGATTATAGGGCAGATCGCCTGCTGGTCGGAGAGCCGTGACCCCATCGTCTGCCAGTGCTCAGTGTTCGCTGTCCTCCGCCTGGCGCAGTCTCCCGCGCATCCGCCGGATACCGAGCATCAAGAAGCCGGCAATCAGCGGGATCGAGACGGCGGCAGCGATTTCCGGCGAGATCTCCGGAAACAGAATCTTGCCGCCCTTGGCGAGATAGTGCACAAGTTGCGAAGCATAGTAGGTGATGGCGACGACCGACAGACCTTCGACCGTCTCCTGTAGGCGCAACTGCAGTCTGGCACGCCGGTTCATCTGCGTCAGTTGCTCCTGATTCTGACGTTCGAGTTCAACGTCGACCCGAGTTCGCAGGAGCTGGCTGGTGCGCGCCAAGCGGTCGGAGAGATCGTCCTGGCGGTTGGCCATCGCGACGCAGGTATGCATCGCCGGCAGCAGGCGGCGCTGCATGATTTCGTGGAAGGTGGGGCAGCCGGCAACACGAACCTCGCGCAGTTCGTCGATGCGCTGCATCACCAGGTCATGGTAGGCGCGCGCGGCGCCGAAGCGGAAGGTCGTCCGGGCAACCGAGTGCTCAACCTCGGCGGCAAGTCGGGTCAGATCGGCCAGTACCTCGCGTTCATCGCCTGGCGAGCTGGCTTGGCCGATATGGTCGACCATCTCGGCCAGCTGCTGTTCAGCACCGGTCAACCAGCCGCCGACTTCCTTGGCAACCGGCAGCGCGAGCAGGGCCAGCAAGCGATAGGTCTCGATCTCCAGCAGCCGCTGAACCGTCCGACCGGCCTGCCTTTGTGTCAGTGAAACATCCAGTACAATGAAGCGCGAAAAGCCCTGGTCAAAAATGAAGTCGGAGAACACCCAGGCGGCTCTGTCGGCCACCTGCGCGGCGACCATCTGGCGACCTGTCGGCGTCAGGCGGGCGGTGACCGATTCCGGGGACAATTCACCACTTGAACGCAACTCGACATGGGTGGCGACGATCATCTCCCCTGGCAGTGTCCGTAGCCACTCGGTCGGCAGCACGTCGAGCGCGGTTGCTTCGGAATTCCGCGGATCGCCAGGCGGCAGCGAACGAAAGACCGTGTAGCTTGAAAACTCGGTGTGCAGCTCCCAGCGGAGGAGGAAAGATCCGCCATCGAAAACCAGACAGGTGTCGGAACTGGTGAGCAACTTGCCCGACTGGGTCTGGCCGAGTCGGCAGAGTCTGTTCCGTTCGACCGCCAATGCCGACGAGTCCTGCGTGAACACCAAGTGCGAAACCAGCACCGGACTGCTCAGCGGCATTGGCGGTCGGGCGTGAAACTCGTCGTTCAGTAGCTCGCGCAGTGGATGTACTGCGAGTTCGGCAATCGGGAGGATGGCGTTGTACACCTATGGTCCAGCAATGGCCGCGACACTCGTTGGGAGCGCCGCGGCCTCTGGGAAGCGATCAGCGAACGGTCTGCTTCAGCTCTCCGCTGCTGTAACGTTCGGCCATCTTGTCGAGCGGGATGACTTTGATCTTGCCGGCCTGGCCGGCCGTACCGAAAGCCTCGAAACGGGCGCGACAGATCTTCTTGGCCGCCTCGCGAGCCGGCTTGAGGTAGTCGCGCGGATCAAACTTCGACGGGTTCTCGGCAAAGTAACGGCGGATGGCGCCGGTCATTGCCAGACGAATGTCAGTGTCGATGTTCACCTTGCGCACGCCATGCTTGATGCCAGTGACGATCTCTTCGACGGGCACGCCGTAGGTTTCCTTCATGTCGCCGCCAAACTCGCGAATCTCGGCAAGCAGTTCCTGCGGCACCGATGAAGATCCATGCATCACCAGGTGGCAATTCGGGATACGCTGGTGGATCTCCTTGATACGCTCGATGGCAAGGATATCGCCGGTCGGCTTCTTGGTGAACTTGTAGGCGCCGTGCGAGGTGCCGATGGCGATGGCCAGCGCGTCGCACTGTGTCAGTTTGACAAAGTCTGCCGCCTGCTCGACATCGGTCAGCAGTTGCTCACGGGTCATGTGACCTTCGGCACCGTGACCATCTTCCTTGTCGCCGCGCATGGTTTCCAGCGAACCGAGGACGCCGAGTTCCCCTTCGACGGAGACGCCGATGGCGTGCGCGAATTCGACCACCTTGCGGGTAACGTCGACGTTGTATTCATAAGAGGCAACGCTCTTGCCGTCAGCCATCAAGGATCCATCCATCATCACTGACGAGAAGCCGGAACGGATCGCGCTCATGCAAACTGCCGGTGACTGGCCATGATCCTGGTGCATGACGATCGGGATCTGAGGGTAGGCTTCGAGCGCGGCGAGGATTTGATGGCGCAGGAAGGGCTCGCCAGCGTACTTGCGGGCGCCGGCGGACGCCTGCATGATCACCGGCGCGTCCACTTCAGTGGCGGCTTCCATGATGGCCCATACCTGTTCCATGTTGTTGACGTTGAAAGCGGGCAGACCATAGCCGTTCTCGGCGGCGTGGTCCAGTAACTGACGCATCGATACGATTGGCATGATTGTTTTCTCCAGTGATTGCCCGGTTAACCGAGCGCGGGAAGCAGCTGGCGCTGACTCCCCAAAAACTCCTTCTCTGGCCGACGGCCGGGCGATCAGGTCGCTCGACCGGATTTCGGCCTAGACCTTGTGTGGCTGTTGATCGCCAACGCGAACGATCTTGAGCGTATTGGTGCCGCCGCTGGTACCCATCGGATCGCCGGCGGTGAGCACGATGAAATCTCCCTTTTCGACGATTCCCGCATTCATCAGCAGTTGCTCGGCATCGTGCAGCAGCTCATCGCGGGTAGTCGGGCGCTGGGTCATGAACAAGGGGAACACCGCCCGATAGAGGCTCATCCTGGTCACTGCATCAGATCGCGGGGTCAGTGCGTAAACCGGAACACCACAGTTGAGACGGCTCATCCACAGGGCGGTCGCGCCCGACTCGGTGAGGGCAGCGATGGCCTTGACCTTCAGGTGATGTGCGGTCCAGATCGCCGCCAGGGAGATGGTCTGGTCGATGCGCGTGAACACCTGATTGAGAAACGCGCTGTCGAGCGTCACTTCGGCAGACCTTTCTGCCGCCTGACAGACCCGCGCCATCGCTTCGACAGTTTCAACGGGATACCTGCCGGAAGCCGTTTCGGCGGAGAGCATGACCGCGTCCGTCCCGTCGAGCACGGCGTTGGCGACATCCGAGACTTCGGCTCGCGTCGGGGCCGGCGATAGAATCATCGACTCCATCATCTGGGTTGCCGTGATCGCCAGTTTGTTCTTTTCGCGCGCCAGGTGAATCATGCGCTTCTGTAAAGCTGGCACGGCTGCATCACCGACTTCGACCGCGAGGTCCCCACGCGCGACCATGATGCCGTCCGAGGAAGCAATGATCTCTTCGAGAGCCGCCACAGCTTCGACGCGTTCGATCTTGGCGATGGTCTGCGCCTGCCCCCCAGCGGCATGGATCAGTTGCTTGGCCATATACATGTCGGCCGCACTCTTGGGAAAGGAGACAGCGACAAAATCAACCTCGATGCTGGCTGCCGTGCGGATGTCATCCATGTCCTTGGCGGTCAGCGCCGGTGCCGAGAGGCCTCCGCCCTGACGGTTGATGCCCTTGTTGTCGGAGAGTTCGCCACCGTGGCGAACGACGGTGAAGATCTCCGAACCAACCACCCGCTGAACGTCAAGCACGATGCGACCATCGTCAAGCAGCAGGACGCTGCCCGCCGAGACGTCACGGGTCAAGTCCTTGTAGTCGAGACCGACACGCTCGTTATTGCCCAGATCGCATCTGGCATCGAGAATGAAGTGAGCACCCTGCTCAAGCCAGGTCTTGCCGTCGGCGAATTTCCCGACGCGGATCTTGGGCCCCTGGAGATCGGCGAGTATGCCAACCGGCCGCCCGATACTGGCGGCCACCTCGCGGACGAGGCGGGCGCGCTCGACATGTTCCGCCGCCTTGCCATGAGAGAAGTTGAGACGAACGACATCGACGCCGGCGCGAAACATGCGCTCCAGCACTTCGGCGCTGGACGACGCCGGACCGAGGGTGGCAACGATCTTGGTATCTCGATACATGGGTTTCCTATTTCTGCAGAACTCCTTCGCTCGGGCGGAGCTGGTGGTCACGGCCCTGGTCAGCGCCAGAAAGGGAGGGGTGCACGGTCTCCTTCTGCGGCAATGCCTGGGTGAGTTTCCGATCCAATGAGCCCAGCCGGAGGGGCGCCAGTACGGTAGTTCCGATCAACCCGGAAATACCGTAAGCATCTGCCAACGATGCGACGTGGCCAACGTGCTCTCGAGAAGCAAGCGCATCAGGGGCGCCCGAAGGCGCCCCTGCCTGGCTACTTGGTCATTACGCGGACCATCTCCAGCACCTTGCAGGAGTAGCCCCACTCGTTGTCATACCATGAGACAACCTTGACGAAGGTTCCGTCGAGGGCCATCCCGGCTTCTGCGTCAAACACCGACGTGCAGCTCTCGCCACGGAAATCGGTGGCCACCACTTTTTCGTTCGTGTACCCGAGAACGCCCTTCATCGGACCTTCCGAGGCTGCCTTCATGGCGGCGCAGATTTGCTCGTAGGTGGCTTCCTTGCTCAGCTCGACCGTCAGGTCGACAACCGACACGTCCGAAGTCGGCACGCGGAAGGCCATGCCGGTCAGCTTCTTGTTCAACTCGGGAATCACCTTGCCGACGGCCTTGGCGGCACCGGTCGAGGACGGGATGATGTTCTCGAGGATGCCGCGGCCACCGCGCCAGTCCTTGTTGGACGGGCCATCGACGGTCTTCTGGGTGGCCGTCGCAGCGTGTACCGTGGTCATCAGGCCGCGCTTGATGCCCCAGTTGTCATGCAGGACCTTGGCCACGGGAGCCAGGCAGTTGGTGGTGCAGGATGCGTTCGAGATGATTGTCTGGCCAGCGTAGGTCTGGTCATTGACACCGAACACGAACATCGGCGTTTCGTCCTTGCTCGGTGCGCTCTGGATGACCTTCTTGGCGCCAGCAGCGATATGCTTCTGGCAGGTATCGAGGGTCAGGAAAAGACCAGTCGATTCGACGACGATGTCGGCACCAACCTCGCCCCATTTCAGTTCGGCCGGGTCCTTGACGGCGGTCAGGCGAATTTTCTTGCCGTTGACCACCAAGGTGTTACCTTCCACGCTGACGTCACCCTTAAAGCGGCCATGGACGGAGTCATACTTGAGCATGTATGCCAAGTAGTCGGGTTCGAGCAGATCGTTGATGCCGACCACCTCGATGTCCGAAAAGTTCTTGGCTGCCGCGCGAAACACCATCCGGCCGATACGGCCAAAGCCATTGATTCCTACCTTGATTGTCATGAAACGGTCTCCTTGAGAAATTACAACAGTGATTTCACGGTCTTGACCACGTTGGCCACCGTGAAACCGAAAAAGTCAAACAACTGGCCGGCGGGTGCCGACTCTCCAAAACGATCGATGCCGATAACGGCACCGTCGAGTCCAACATACTTGAACCAGAAATTGCTCACCCCAGCCTCGATGGCGACGCGCGGCACCGCTGGCGGCAGGACGGCTTCACGGTAGGCGGCGTCCTGCCGGTCGAACACTTCGGCGCAGGGCATCGAGACCACACGCACCGCAATGCCGTCATCAGCCAGCGCCTGGTGTGCATCGAGGGCCAGCTTGACCTCCGATCCGGTCGCGATCAGCACCACCTGCGGCGCGGTGCAGTCGGCGAGCACGTAGGCGCCGCGACGCATGCGCTCGGGTGCCAAACCGGCGGTGACCGTCGGCAGGTTCTGCCGCGAGAGGGCGAGAACCGTCGGACCGTCTGCACGTTCAATGGCAGCCACCCAGGCTGCCGCCGTTTCGCTGGCGTCGGCGGGGCGCCAGACGTCCACATTGGGAATCAGACGCAGACAGGCCACGTGTTCGATCGGCTGGTGCGTCGGACCATCTTCGCCGAGACCGATCGAATCATGGGTGTAGACCATGATCTGGCGCAGTTTCATCAACGCTGCCATGCGGATGGCGTTACGTGCGTAGTCGGAGAAAACGAGGAAGGTTGCGGTGTAGGGAATCAGACCGCCGTGCAATGCGAGGCCATTGGCAATCGCCGTCATCGCGAACTCTCGCACTCCATAATAGAGATAGTTGCCACCTTCGGTTCTGCTGACCCCCTTCGATCCCTTCCAGAGCGTGAGGTTCGAGCCGGCAAGATCGGCCGAGCCACCGATCAGCTCGGGCAAGTGCGGCGCGAAGGCAGCAATCGCATTCTGCGACGCCTTGCGTGTGGCGATGTTCTCGCCCCTCGTAACGATCTCGGCCAGCGTCCGTGCTGCGTAGGTCGTCCAGTCAGCCGGCAGCTCACCGCGCATACGACGGGAAAACTCCGCGGCAAGTTCGGGAAAAGCGGTCCGATAGCTGGCGAAGCGGACGTTCCAGTTGCCTTCGAACACGTTGCCGCGCATCCGGCCGTCCCACTGCGCATAGACTTCGTCGGGGATCTCGAAGGGGGCATGTTGCCAGCCGATATGACTGCGTGCCGCAGCGATCTCGGCCGCCCCGAGCGGTGCTCCGTGGACGTCGTGGGTCCCGACCTTGTTCGGCGAGCCAAGGCCGATTCGCGTCTTGCAGCAAATCAGCGTTGGCCGGCCTTTGTCGGCGCACGCGTCGAGGAGCGCGTGGTCGATGGCCCGGCTATCGTGCCCGTCAATGTCCGCGATGACCTGCCAGCCGTAGGCCGCGAAACGTTTCGGCGTATCGTCGGTGAACCAACCCTCGACATGACCGTCGATCGAGATGCCATTATCGTCATAGAAAGCGATCAGCTTGCCGAGCCCGAGAGTCCCGGCCAGCGAGCAGGCTTCATGCGACACGCCTTCCATCAGGCAGCCGTCGCCGAGGAAGACGTAGGTCGAATGGTTGACGATCTCGTGTTCGGGGCGATTGAATTCGGCAGCCATCACTTTTTCGGCAATCGCCATACCGACCGCATTGGCGAGACCCTGGCCGAGCGGGCCGGTGGTGGTTTCAACGCCGGGGGTATGACCGACTTCGGGGTGGCCGGGGGTCTTCGAGCGAAACTGACGGAAGCTCTTCAGGTCATCGATCGAGACATCGTAACCGGTGAGATGGAGCAGGGTGTAGAGCAGCATCGAGCCATGACCGTTCGAAAGGACGAAACGGTCACGGTCGGGCCAGAGGGGATTGCGAGGGTTGTGGCGCAGGTGACGGCGCCAGAGAACTTCTGCGATCTCAGCCATCCCCATCGGCATACCGGGATGGCCAGAGTTGGCCTGTTGGACCGCGTCCATGGCAAGGGCGCGGATGACGCTGGTCAGGGGGGTAAACGTAGCGGGCACGATGTTTCGCCAGTCGTTGAAAGGGAGTTTAGTCGCATGGGCAAATTATCCGCTAAAACAGGTCGCTTTGCCACTCCCCGTTGCCGCGCCGTCGAGGCGGCTCCTGACCGGTACCAGGCGGCAGCGACCAGGACCTTGGCCCGCCCCTCCTTGACCCTTCGTATCATAAGTAAAAAATAACCATAATGCCCACAAAGTTTAACTTTTAATAATCTATAACCCTGCCTACACTCTTGGCGAATGTGGCGAGCCAGCGCACTGCCTCGTCGGACTGCCATTGACCGGCGACTGTGTCGACCTGGCGTAACTGCGCCGCTGGCACCGGCATACGGGAACAGGTATTCCACCGCGACCGCCGGGCAGCCTGTCGCACAACCGGCAAGACAGCCTCTTCACCCTCATTAACTCGGAGACAAGCATGGATCAATCGAATCGTTACGCCGACCTCAGCCTCAGGGAAGAAGACCTGATCAAGGGTGGCAGGCACATTCTCGTGGCTTACAAGATGAAGCCGAAAGCTGGCTACGACTATCTGCAGGCGGCCGCCCACTTTGCCGCCGAGTCGTCCACCGGGACCAATGTCGAGGTATGCACCACCGACGATTTCACCCGCGGCGTCGACGCGCTGGTCTATCTGATCGACGAACCGAGCGAAGAGATGCGCATCGCCTATCCGCTCGATCTCTTCGACCGCAATGTCACCGACGGGCGGATGATGATCGTTTCCTTCCTGACGCTGGTCATCGGCAACAACCAGGGCATGGGCGACATCGAGCACGCCAAGATCTACGATTTCTACATGCCCGAGCGCGCCATCCAGCTCTTCGACGGCCCGGCCAAGGATATCTCCGACATGTGGCGGATTCTTGGTCGCCCGATCAAGGACGGCGGTTATATCGCCGGTACGATCATCAAACCAAAGCTTGGCCTGCGGCCGGAGCCCTTTGCCAAGGCTGCCTACCAGTTCTGGCTCGGCGGCGACTTCATCAAGAATGACGAACCGCAAGGCAACCAGGTGTTTGCCCCGATGAAACAGGTCATGCCCCTGGTGTACGACGCAATGAAGCGGGCACAGGATGAGACGGGACAAGCCAAGTTGTTCTCGGCCAACATCACCGCCGACGACCACTACGAGATGTGCGCGCGTGCCGACTATATTCTCGAGACCTTTGGCCCCGACGCCGACAAGGTCGCCTTCCTGGTCGACGGCTACGTCGGCGGGCCTGGCATGGTGACCACCGCGCGCCGGCAATATCCCAACCAGTACCTGCATTACCACCGTGCCGGCCACGGCGCGGTCACCTCGCCGAGTTCCAAGCGCGGTTATGATGCCTACGTGCTGGCCAAGATGTCGCGTCTGCAGGGTGCCTCGGGAATTCACGTCGGCACGATGGGTTACGGCAAGATGGAGGGCAGCGCCGATGATCGCGCGATCGCTTACGTCATCGAGCGCGATGAGTACCAGGGTCCGGCTTATCATCAGAAATGGTACGGCATGAAGCCGACCACACCGATCATCTCCGGCGGCATGAACGCACTGCGCCTGCCCGGCTTCTTTGCCAATCTTGGCCACGGCAACGTCATCAACACCTCCGGCGGCGGCTCTTACGGTCACATCGACAGCCCGGCGGCGGGTGCCATTTCGCTGCGTCAGGCCTACGAGTGCTGGAAGGCGGGTGCCGACCCGATCGACTGGGCCAGGCAACACAAGGAATTTGCCCGTGCTTTCGAGTCCTTCCCGGGCGACGCCGACAAGCTTTATCCGGGCTGGCGCGAGAAGCTCGGCGTGCATCGCTAGGGGCGGCCAGGCTTCAGGTTCAAGGGGAAAAAAACAAGGAGACGTTTGCCGGGAACAGCGTTAGGGAGCACGCTCCCTAACAGCGCTGCAGACAGGGGACAGGCAATGACCGACAGGGAGCAGTTCAAGGTTTTTCAAGCACCCTTCTACCAACCGCAACGGAATGAGGTGGCGCTCTATGAGGCCGCTTATGCAGCGCGGCTGCCGGTGATGGTCAAGGGACCGACCGGCTGCGGTAAATCCCGCTTCATCGAATACATGGCCTGGAAACTCGGCAAGCCGCTGATCACGGTTGCCTGCAATGAAGACATGACCGCCTCGGATCTCGTCGGCCGCTACCTGCTCGAAGCCAACGGCACACGCTGGCTCGACGGCCCACTGACCACCGCTGCGCGTATCGGTGCGATCTGCTACCTCGACGAAATCGTCGAGGCGCGTCAGGACACGACGGTGGTCATTCACCCGCTGACCGACCACCGACGGACGCTGCCGCTCGACAAGAGAGGCGAACTGATCCACGCCCACGCCGATTTTCAGCTGGTCATCTCGTACAACCCGGGCTACCAGAGCCTGATGAAGGACCTCAAGCAGTCGACCAAGCAGCGCTTCGCGGCCTTCGAGTTCGACTACCCCGATGCTGCCCTCGAAACGACGATCCTGGTCAGCGAAAGCGGCATCGATGCGACCACCGCTGCGCAACTCGTAAGCATCGGCGCTGTCGCCCGCCGCCTGCGGGGGCACGGCCTCGACGAAGGCATCTCGACACGCCTCCTGGTCTACGCGGCGACGCTGATCAAGGGCGGCGTTACCCCGCACGACGCCTGCCGGATGGCACTGGTACGACCGATCACCGACGACCGCGACATCCGCGACACTCTCGATCACGCGATCGACGCCACGTTCGCCTGAGCCGCAAACGGCTGCCATGCCCTCCCCCGAGAGCCCGGATGCCGCCTGGCCCGAACGCCTGGCGGCATACCGCGCGCAACTCGACTGCCGTTTCCCGCAGGTCGGTGAAGTCTTCGAAGCCTGCCTGCTCGACGCGCTGCGTGTCCTCTCGCCCGCCGGCGTTAGCGCCTACCTCGACTGCGGGCGCTTCCTCGGCCGCATGGGGCGTGGTGTCGAACCGCTACTCACCTTCCTCGAAGAATGGCCGTCGACCGCCGGCATCCTTGGCGAAGACGCGCTGCCGGCGATCAATCACACCCTCCAGCTGATCTGGAAATCGCCAAACGGCAAGGCGATCACCCCCTTCCTCCAGACGCTGGCAGCGGTCGCCCGCCGGCTTCCCTCGCGCGAGCAGATGCAGCACTACCTCGATCTCACGCTTGATCTGATGGAGCGCACCAGCGGCTCGATCCACGGCATCCACAAGAGTTTCGCCAGCCACGGCCTGCCCGACTTCCTTGCGCAGGCACCGATCCTGCTCAACGGCCTGGCGATCGGTGGACTGCAGAACTGGGTCGACTACGGCATCCGCAACTACGGCAACCACCCCGACCGCCAGCGCGCCTACTTCAGCCTGCAGTCAGCCGACAGCCGCGCGGTCTTCCAGCGCGAACGGCACGGTACCTTGCTGGTCGATCACGAACACCTGCTCGACCTCTGCCTGCGGGGACTCTGGGGTGACAGCGCCCAGCTGGTACCGTACGCCAGCAGCGCTGACCCGACCGGACATTCAGCGCAGGCGGATGCGTCTGCGCCTTTGCTCCCCTACTACGACGCGTCCGGAATTCGCCTGCCTGACGTCCTCGACGAAGCCCTGGGAGTGAGCGGAATCGACCGTTACCGGGCGAGCCTGGCGCACATCGCTGGTCACCGGCGCTGGAGCACGCCGCTGTTTGCGGACAACTTCAGCCCGATGCAGCGCATGGCGATCGAGATCTTCGAGGACAGCCGCATCGAAAAACTGATCCTGCGGCAATACCCGGGGCTGCACCGCATTTTTCTCGCCCTGCACCCGACACCCGTTGAAGGCGCCTGTAACCCGGCCACGCATTCCTGCCTGCGCCACCGACTGGCAATGCTCTCGCGCGCGCTGCTCGACCCGGCGCACGGCTACCAGGACGCGGCGCTGCGCGAGTTTGTCGAGCGCTTCGCGCAGACGATGGCCAGCGGGGAAGCAAGCAGCGAGGCGGTCGCCACGCTCGCGCTCGCCTATGTAGCACGCACCCGCCGGCAGAGCGACCAGCTGGCGAACGTCCATTTCGCCGATACGATGATCGCCTACCGCGACGATAACCGTCACCTCTGGCGATTCCACGAACTGAGCGACGACGAGGAGATGTTCGAGCCGCGACCAACGGCCGCTGCGGCGGAAGTCGACCGGCTGCCGCCGCGCCACTACCCCGAGTGGGACTATCAGAGCCAGACCTACCGACCCGACTGGGTCAGCCTTTACGAATCGCTGCATCCGTCGGGGGAGGCCGCGCTGATCGATCGCCTGTTCGACAAGCACGCGGCACTGGCGCGGCGCCTGAAACGCCTGCTCGATCTGCTTCGCCCGCAGGACAGGCTGCGCGTCCGCTACCAGGAAGATGGCAGCGAACTGGACCTGGACATTGCCATCCGCTCGCTGATCGACTTCAAGAGCGGTGCCACGCCCGACCCGCGGATCAACATGAGCCACCGTACCAACGGGCGCAACCTCGCCGTGCTGCTGTTGCTCGACCTCTCCGAGTCGCTGGGCGACAGGGTCAGGGTTGGCAACGGCGAGCAGACGGTCCTCGAACTGAGTCAGGAGGCGGTGTCCCTGCTGGCCTGGGCCATAGAACAACTTGGCGATCCGTTGGCGATTGCGGGTTTTCACTCGGACACCCGGCACGACGTGCGTTACCTGCATCTCAAGGGCTTCAGCGAGGGCTGGGGCGACCCCGTCAAGCGCCGCCTGGCGGCGATGCAGGCGGGCTATTCGACGCGAATGGGCGCTGCCATGCGTCACGCCGCGCATTATCTCGCGGCGCAGCCAGCCGAGAAGAAGCTGATGCTGATCCTGACCGACGGGCAACCTTCGGACGTCGACGTTCAGGACGAACGCCTGCTGATCGAAGACGCCCGCAAGTCTGTCGGGGAACTCGAGCAGCAGGGAATATTCACCTACTGCATCAGCCTCGACCGCAAGGCCGACGAGTACGTGCATGATATCTTCGGCGGCCGATACGCGGTGATCGACAACATCGAGCGGCTGCCGGAGAAGCTGCCCGAGCTGTTCATGGCGCTGACGCGGTAGACTGCTTCCTGCGCCATAGCAAGGAGAAGTGCGTGCATCTGAATACCTGGCTGCTGTTCGTCGTCACCGTATTTTTTGTCTCCGCCACCCCCGGCCCCAACATGCTGCTGGCGATGAGCCATGGCATACGTTTTGGCGTGCGTGGCGCCTTGCCCACGATGGCGGGTTTGCTGAGCGCGCTGGGCCTGATCATGGCCGCCTCGGTTGCCGGGCTGGGCGCCTTGCTGGCAGCGTCGGAAACGCTGTTTACTCTGGTCAAGTACGCCGGTGCCGCATACCTGGTATGGCTGGGCTATCAAGCCTGGTTCGCGCCGGTCGGGGAAACCGCCTGCACCCCCGTTGTCGCGGTGGAGGCAACGATCAGCGACGGGCAACGCTTTCGAACGGGCTTTCTGGTGGCGATGAGCAACCCGAAGGCCTTTGTGTTTTTTGCCGCCCTCTTTCCGCAATTCACCCGCGCCGACATGCCGCAACTACCGCAATGGCTGGCTCTGGCCGTCACTTTCTACGTCATCGAGAGCAGCTGGCAACTGGCCTACGTCTACGGGGGTGCCTCGCTCCGGCTATGGCTGACCAACCCGCGGCGACAGCGCTTGATCAACCGGCTTGCAGGCGGATCGTTCATGGCTGCGGGTATTGCCCTGAGCACGGTGAGCAATCGCTGAGCCCGTGTCGGTATGCGTGAGACAGGTGAGCAGCAGAAGTGTTGGCGTGGCGCTTCCCGGAGTTGACGGCGAGTGCAGGTACACGATCACCGATCCCAGGACCTGTCCCGCGCAGCCGGAGCGACCGGCAACTCCGTGCGCATTGCGATCGTGGAGAAGATGCATCCGCTCACAGAGGTGTGATGGTAAAGTCATGGTTCAACATCGTTCAACGAGGCAATCCATGTCCTGCGTCACCGTTTCCAGCAAAGGTCAAGTGGTTATTCCCGCGACGCTACGCCGGCAATTGGGTATCCAGCCGGGGAGTCAGGTTGAGGTATCGGCAGTCAATGGCAGGATTGAAATCGAGTTAAAACATCCAGCACGGAGCTCCACCCATGAAGCGGGCTTCGGCATGCTGAAATGTGCTGGACCACCCCGCCGCCGCCTGGCTGACTTCGACGCGGCTCAACTCATGCGCCTGGAGAGCGAGGCAGACAACCAATGATTGCGGTGGATACCAACATCCTTGCTCGCTTCTACGTGGATGATGCCGCCGACCCGGAAGCTGCCCGGCAACGTCCGATTGCCGAGAGGTTGATGCGGGAGGGCACCGGCGTTCTCGTGACGGTGACTGTGCTTCTGGAGTTCGCCTGGGTCTTGCGTGGTTTCTATGGTTTTGAGACCGAGGACAGTGCCCGAGCGATTGAGCATTTGATCGGGCTACCCAATGTGACGGTGGAGGATTGGCCGGCCGTACTGGAAGCCGTGCGCCTGTATCGTGAGGGGCTGGATTTCGCCGATGCACTGCATGTGAGCCGCGCAGGGCAATGTGAGCGCTTCTACACTTTTGACGATCGCAAGTTCGCGCGGCGGGCAACCAAGCTTGGTGTCGTGCCCGCGGTGCAAGTTCCTTGACGCGCCTGCAGAGAAGAGCGATCGCGGTTCGGAGTCGAAACGGTGAATACGCCCTTGACGCAATAGAACCAGAAAATGATACTCCCTAGCTTCTGAGGAATTCGCGAGCAAACACGCAAATGAAGCTCATCGAGATCGGCTTCAAAGGCTACAAGGCATACAACGGTAATGATGCACCCTTGCAGTGTCTTAGGCTTGCGCCCCTCACTTTGGTTTTTGGCAAGAACAACAGCAAGAAAAGCGCACTCGTACGCCTGCCGCGTCTGCTTCTAGGTGGAATGGAGTGCAACGACGATCGCGTTCTACCTATCGAAGTGCGGGGATTGAGCTATGGCAGTCGTTTCCTGGATATGATTCACGGCGGTGATTTCTTCGGCCGCACGTCATTTCGGGTCCTTGCCGAGGATCAGGGCCGTACTCTGGATTTCGAAGTGACGCTTTACAGCCGCGACGCGTTCGCGGCCGATGAACCGCCGCGGGTCTGGTCGTACGCTATGAAAGCCCCGGAAACAATTTCGATCGATGATCCGACCGTACCTGGCCGTTTGCAAACGAAATTCAAGGGGCTGCTTCCCCCTGAGTCTCGCTACGACGTCTGGCGAAAGGCCGCCGGCGCTGCTCTTGGTTCGATGGTTTACCTGGGACCGACCAGAGAGCCGGTTGCCCTTGTCTACGCGAACGACCAAACCACCGCTCTCGGTCTGCGTGGGACGGCAGCGCCCCAACTGCTTCGGATGAACGGAATACTCGCCGATAGAGTGGGCTCCTGGTATGCCCGGCATATGGATGGTTGGCGCTTGTCGCTGAAGCGGGATGGTGATAGCTTCAGTCTTCAGATAGTCCGAGGCGGCAAGTTATCGGCCAACCTTGCTCAAGGCGGAGAAGGTCTGCAGCAAGTTCTCCCGGTCGTCGCACATCAACTCTGGCGGCAACTTGTCGACTCAGGCCCGTTCCTTGATGTCGTTGAACAACCGGAGCTGCACTTGCACGCCGCCGCTCAAGCGCCGCTGGCGGACCTGTTCATCGATACGGCGCTGCAAGGTCGGGGCGAGGTGATCGTCGAAACGCACTCGGAGCCGCTTCTGCTGCGCACGCAGAGACGAATTGCAGAGGGAAAGCTGCGTCCCGATCAGCTTGCGCTGTACTTCGTGGAGATGACCGACACCGGTAGTCAACTGCGAGCGGTCCAGGTATCTCCGGATGGCGAGCTCGATTGGTGGCCCGCAGGGGTTTTCGAAGAGGATTTCAGCGAGGTCGCCGCCATTCGACGAGCGCAACGCACGCATGGTCTTGGCGAAGCACGGTCGTGAGGTTCGTCCTTCACACCACGGCGCTGAACGGAGGGGATGCACTCCAGGGCTTGATTGACCGTCTGGTGGATCGCGTCGCCGATGAGGTGCATCGTGTCGAAGTCCCTCAGGCAGACTTGCTGCAGGACTCGGCATGGTATCGAAGTGCCCGCCCGACTCGGCAAAAGATTGTCATGTCAGCCGTCGCCATTCCACCGCGAACAAACGCACATGCTCGTGGACCACACGCAAAGGTCACCAATGTCCACGACGAGATCAATGCGCGCGAAGCCGACAAGCTGGCCCACACGCCACTTACGCTGTTGGTCGAGGACCGCGAAGCGGACGGCGTTCTGCTCGACATCCTGGTCGAGGAACTCGGCTGGCCGGAACTCCGCAGTCTTTGGACGCGAGGCAAGGAGATCACTCCACCGGCGATCGAGTTCGAGAACTCGGCAGGCATCAACGCCATGCCTCAGCGAGTCGAACGAATTGCGGACGATGCTCGGATTCAAGACCGCCCTCTGCGTTGCTTCGTCCTCTGCGACTCCGACGCGCGCTGGCCGAATGACTGTGGTCACCCGAGCGTTCACTCTATCGACGACTTGCGCAGGAGATGCGAAGAGCATTCAATCCCACTTCACGTTCTTCAAAAACGTAGCGCTGAGAACTACATCCCCGATGCGGTCTTCACAGCCTTACGGGCTGACCCTGCCTACAAGAGCAAGATCGGCGGTCTGGAGGCGTTCCTGCGACTCACGCCAATGCAGCGCGATCACTTCCCGGTCAAGGACGGCCTGTCAGATGCTGAGCGCACTCTTGCATTGGGCGCAGGTTTGTACGATGCAGGGGATGAGCCAGATCTGGATAAGTTGAAGGAACGACTGCTACCGAGGCGACCGCGTCCATTGCTGCTGCTGAGCGAGGAACGCCGTGCCAGCTTCTCCAGCGAGGGCCTTCGCTGCCGTGATGGAAACGGTGAAATCGATACCCTTCTTGAAGCAATTGCCCGAGAGCTCTAGATCCAATGAGTGACGCCAAAGACGAGACCCCGGAGATCACGCCGCAGGTTGTCCACCTGATCGACTTACTCAAGCGCGCAAGGGAGGGGCGATTGCGTGTCCCCAACTTCCAAAGAGACTTCGTGTGGCGGCGACAGGACATTGCTGACCTGTTCGACTCCATTGCCCGTCAATACCCGATTGGTACCTTGTTTCTTTGGGGTGCGCAGCCCATTCCCCGCAGTCGCTGCAATATCGGCCCACTTCGCCTTCCCGACTACCAGGGTGAGACGTGGCTGGTACTCGACGGGCAGCAGAGACTGACGACACTGGTTGGTGTGCTGCTTGCTGGCGAGCCGGGTTGGTCCAACGATGAAGAAGCGGATCCGGGGCGGTGGAGCTTGTATTACGATGCCAAGGAAAACGGGTTCAGCCATGCGAAAAAGGACGAGGAATTACCCAACAACTACCTCCCCGTAACCGTTCTCCTTGATACCGTGAAGTTCTTCAATCACGTCCAGGGGATGTTGAAACCTGCGGAATCCAACAGGCAAGCCAAGGATACGACGAGCGACGAGGTGCTCGGCTGGGTGAATCGCGCGCAAGAAGTCGCGCGTGCCATTCAGAGTTACCGTATCCCGCTCGTTGAGATCAAAACGAACAATCTCAGTATCGCGGTCGAAAGCTTCTCTCGCCTGAACAAGAAGGGCCGAAGCATTGGGCAAGACGAAATGTTCTCGGCACTGACTTACGAGGAAGGAAGCGCCGACGCCTTTCACCTTGCGGCCGAGATCGACAAACTGCAGCAAGACATGGTTCGTTCAGGTTTCGGCGAAGTCGATCGGACGATCCTTCTGCGAGCCGTTCTCACGGCGGCGGGCCTCGATATGTACCGGACCGACTAGACCAGCCTCGACGACAAGGTTAAACAAGATGTCCGCCATCAACTTCCCGAAGCGGTCAAGGAAGCGGCCAGAGGTCTGGTCGATGCGCGTCGCTTTCTCCGCGACGAATTGCGTATCTTGAACGCACGCATGCTCCCTTACAGCATGCAACTGGTCGCACTGTCGGCTTTCTTCGGTCGCTGCGCCAGTCCGACCAACGAACAGAAGGCCTTGCTGAAGCGGTGGTTTTGGTCATCGTCATTCGCGGGCTGGTTTGGCTCAGGCAATCCAGCCCGAGTGCGGCGCCTGGTCGATGAGTTTCGCGACAAGTTGTCGAAAAAATCGTCGCCAACGGCGCTCGAGTTCATGGAAATCAATCAACCGGCTCTGCCCATTCCGCTGCGCTTCGATCTACGCAGCGCGCGCGTCCGCGCTCTGGTTTGCTTGCTGCTGTCGAGGGGGCCTCAGCGACCGAATGGCGAACCGATTCCCCTGGAGGAGGCAGCACGGATACTATTCGAGCGTGGGCCGGAGTCGATGACCACGCTTTGCGCCACTGTCATCGACCGAGACCTAAGAAGAAGCCCGGCAAACCGCATTTTCGACGTTCAGCCGGAAGTTTCGGGACAGGCCAAAAACTGGATTCTTGGGCTGGAGCCTATGCTACGTAATCCGGTGCTGATCAGTCACGGCATTGACCCAGATTCATACGCGCTGCTGGAGTCTGGAGAAAACGACAAGTTCCTACAACAGCGCGTTGCGTACCTGTCAAGTATCGAGCGCGAATTCATGCAGCAGGTTAACGTAACGCCCCCGCTTTCGGAGCAACCAGCGCCCGCCCCCATTGATACCGATGACATTGACAGTTTCGGTGAAGACGTATCGAGTGTCGGCTAACGAATACGACCGTTCCAAACGGCCGTGATCGTGAAAGCCATCACTCCAAATCTGCTCGGCCTACTCAGCGACCACACGATGCTTCGTCGCCCCGCTTCATCCCCAGTTTGACCATGATGCTCTCGGCCGGGCAAAAGCGGGTGAAGCCGCTCTGGAACAGGTTCGCCCCGACGAAGGCGGTAAACCACAGGAAGTACTTCGAAACGAAAAGCGGACTCTCCGGCACGCCGAGGGCGAGTGAAATCAGGATGAAACTGCCGGCCATGATGCGTACGGCACGATCGGTCGTCATGCTGGGTACTCCTTTCTGAAGGCTGCGTAGTACAACACCGGGATCACCACCAGCGTCAGCAGGGTGGAGACGAAAATGCCGAAGATCAGGCTGATCGCCAGCCCGTTGAAGATCGGGTCGTCGAGGATGAACAGCGCGCCGAGCATCGCCGCCAGCGCGGTCAGCGCGATCGGCTTGGCGCGCACGGCGGCGGACTGGATGATCGCTTCGCGCAGGTCGACTCCATCGGCGAGTTGCTGGCGGATGAAATCGACCAGCAGGATCGAGTTGCGGACGATGATTCCGGCGAGTGCGATCATGCCGATCATCGAGGTCGCGGTGTATTGACTGCCAAGCAGCGCGTGCCCCGGCATGACGCCGATGATGGTCAGTGGGATCGGCGCCATGATGATCAGCGGCACCAGATAGCTCTTGAAGTGGGCGACGACCAGCAGGTAGATCAGGATCAGGCCGACGCCGTAGGCAATGCCCATGTCGCGGAAGGTCTCATAGGTGATCTGCCACTCGCCGTCCCACTTGATGCTGTAGCCGGCGTCGGGGGCGGCCGGCTGGCGGATGAAGTATTCGCCAAGCGTACCGGCACCGCCTTCGAGGGCGTCGAGCGACCGGCCGACGATGTCGCCGCGCGCAGCAAACATGCCGTACAGCGGTGAATCAAGCTTGCCGCCCATGTCGGCGACAACGTAGACGACTGGTAACAGGTCCTTGTGGTAGACCACTTTCTCGCGCGGCAGCTCGCGCACTTCGACCAGCTCCGAGACCGGGACCAGGTGACCGTCGCGCGACCGGACGCGCAGCTTCAGCAACGCGTCGAGCGAACTCTGCTGCTCGGCGGGCAAGGTCAACCGCACCGGAATTTCGAACTTCGAATCAGTATTGTGCACCGGCGTGACGTCTTCGCCGGCCAAGCCCATGCGGACCACCTCGACGATGTCGCTCTGCGCGACGTCGAGCAGCGCCGCCTTGTTCTGCAAGACATGCAGAATCGTCTTGCTGCCGTCGGCGGTAACCGAATCGTCGATCGCCACCAGATCCGGATCTGCCTCGAACAACCGGCGCACTTCCCTGGCGACGGCGATCTGGCCGCGGTAGTCCGGCCCATACACCTCGGCGACGATCGGCGACAGAACCGGTGGCCCGGGCGGCACTTCGACCACCTTGGCGTTGCCGCCGGCGCGGCGACCAATCGCCTCGACCGCATCGCGTATCGAAGTGGCAATTTCGTGACTCTGCCGCGAGCGCTGCTTGTGGTCCACCAGGTTTACCTGCAGGTCGCCAAGTTCCGGGGCCGCCCGCAGGTAGTACTGGCGCACCAAGCCATTGAAGTTGATCGGGCTGGCGGTACCGGCGTAAGCCTGGTAATCGCTCACTTCCGGGACCTTGACCACCTCGCTGCCGATTTCCCGCAACACACGCGCGGTTTCCTCGAGCGGCGTACCGACCGGCATGTCGAGAACAATCTGGAACTCGCTCTTGTTGTCGAAGGGCAGCATCTTGAGCACGACCAGCTTCCACGCGGCGAGCGATACGGAGCCAAGGATTAGCAGCAGGATGGCAAGCAGCAGCCAGCGGCGCGCCTTCTGGCCGTGCTGCGGGTCGAGGAAGGGCGACAGCAGGCGACGGAACAGGCGGTCGAGCCGGCCATCGGCGGGCGAGCCAGCGGCGACATGATGCGCCGACGCGTGCGCCGGGCTGGCCAGCAGGCGTGCCGCCAGCCACGGCGTCACGACAAAGGCAATGGCCAGTGAAATGAACATCCCCAGCGACGAGTTGATCGGGATCGGGCTCATGTATGGCCCCATCAGGCCGGTCACGAAAGCCATCGGCAATAGTGCGGCGATCACGGTAAAGGTGGCAAGAATCGTCGGCCCGCCCACTTCGTCGACCGCCAGCGGGATGATCTCGAGCAGCGGCTTGCCGGGCTGCAGTAGCTGCCAGCGGTGAATGTTTTCGACGACGACGATGGCGTCATCGACCAGGATGCCGATCGAGAAGATCAGCGCGAACAGCGAGACGCGATTGAGCGTGAATCCCCAGGCCCAGGAGGCAAACAGAGTCGCCGCGAGCGTCAGGGACACCGCGACGCCGACGATCAGCGCCTCGCGCCGCCCGAGCGCAAAGAAGACCAGCACGACGACAAAAGCAGTGGCGAAGACCAGCTTGCCGATCAGCTTCTGCGCCTTGTCGGTCGCCGTCTGGCCGTAGTTGCGGGTCACCGTGACCTCGATTCCCTCGGGAATCAAGGTGCCCTTGAGCGATTCGACGCGCTCGATCACGGCGTTGGCGACGTCGGCGGCGTTGACGCCCGGCTTTTTGGAGATCTGCACGGTCACTGCGGGAAACTCGCCATCACGGTTGCCCAGCCAGACGTAGCGGCCTGGCTGATCCGGCCCATCCTCGACGCGCGCGACATCGCCCATGAACACCGGCTTCCGCTCGCCGGGGTTGCCGCGCACCGCGACCACCAGTTGCCTGACGTCCGCCGCTGATTCCAGGTAGGTACCGGTCTGGACGAGTACTTCGTGGTTGCCGGCAACCAGGCTGCCGGAGGACTGCAGTACGTTGCCGACGCGCAGCGCTGCCGCCAGATCCTGCGGCGTCACACCGTAGGCAGTCATTCGTTCGCTGTCCATCAACACCCGCACGACGTGATCGGGGCCACCCAGGGTAGACACATCACGGGTTCCCTTGACCCGCTTCAATTCGGTCTCGGCGGCACGCGCCACCTGCTGGAGGTCGAAGGCGGAGCGTGCCGGATCGGCCGTCCAGAAGGTCAGCGAGACGATCGGCACGTCGTCGATGCCTCTCGGCTTGACCGTCGGCTCGAGCACGCCGAGGTTCGGCGCCAGCCAGTCGCGATGCGAATGCACCGTATCGTAGAGGCGAACGACGGCATCGGCATACTTGACGCCAACGGCGAACTGCACGGTCACCACCGCCAGCCCCGGCCGCGACACCGAATGGACATGCTCGATTCCCGACATGCGCGACAGCACCTGTTCAGCCGGCGTCGCGACCAGGTTCTCGACATCGCGCACCGACGCGCCGGGAAAGGGAATCAGCACGTCGGCCATGGTCACGTCGATCTGCGGCTCTTCCTCACGCGGTGTGATCAGCGTCGCGAAGACGCCCAGCAACAGCGCCACGAGCGCCAGCAGCGGGGTCATTTGCGAACTGGCGAAGAAGCGGGCAATGCGGCCGGAAATGCCCATCGCGCTACTTGCCCTGCTGCCGCGCGGATTTGATCTGGATAGCAGCTTTCACCGGGTCGAGAACCACACGCTCGCCAGCCTGCAGCCCGGCCAGCACCTCAACCTCGCCGGCCGCGACCACTTCGCCGAGACGCAACTGGCGCAGGCTCAGCACCCCCTGCTCATTCTGGACATAGACCGCAGCGACCTCGCCACGTCGGACGACGGCTGTCTGCGGTACGGTCAGCTTGTTGGCGCGACCGATCACGAAGTGCGCCCGCGCATGCATGCCGGGAACAACCCCGGCGATTCCGGCCGGCAAACCGACGCGCACCGACGAGACATGTGTCGCCGCATCGGCGGTCGGCAGAACACTGACGGTGGTTGCGTCGACCCATCTTCCCAGTTCCGGAAACTCGACCCTGGCCTGCCGTACCGAGCGCATTTGTGCCAGCCGGTACTGCGGGATGCTGCCGGTGACCCGCAGGCCGCCAGGTTCGTAGATCGACAGCAGCGGCTTGCCGGGGACCGCCATTTCACCAAGCTCGGTGAAGCGCTCCGCGACGATACCGGATACGGGTGCGCGCACTGTCGCGTGGCCGACACCAACCGTCGTCTGCCCCTGCGTCGCCTGCGCCGCATCGAGATCAGCTTTCGCCTTGTCCACCGCTGCCGGACTGACGAAGCCTTGCTGACGCAGGCTGAGCATTCGCTGGTAGTGGGCGCGGGCATTGACATACTGTGCCGAGGCGCCGGCCGCCACCTCGCTGGCTTCACGGGCGTCGATCTTCATCAGCAGATCACCTTTGTTCACTGCCTGCCCGGCGTCGACATGCACTTCGACGACCCGGCCCGAGACCTGCGCCGCCAGCGTCGCCTGATTGACCGCCTCGACCAGCGCTTCCACCGGCAGCGTCAAATCGACGGGACGCGACTGCACCACCCTGTCCGGCAGAGTCTGCGCCTGCACGGCAAGGGAAGCGGCGGCAGCCAGACCGGCAACCAGCGCCGGCCATTTTCTCGATAGCGCCTGTGGATTGATTGACATGTTTATAAGAATATACTGATATACGTGCAAATACAAGGACCGGCCAGCGCCAATCGGGGACTGCGCGGGCAATTCCTCTTGACGCACGGGCAACCTGAATGAGACAAAGCCGGGGTCTGCCCATCGGAGTCCAGCCATGAAAGTCCTCTGCCTTGCCCTGGTCACGGCATTGCTGGCCACCAGCTGCGGACACTTCCCGTCGACCACCCGACCACCTGCCGTCAGCGCGACCGACACGCGCCAGCCGGAAGGTCCCTCCGAGCACATCGTTCAGACGGGCTGGCAGGGGCGGAAGTTTGCCGTGGCGACGGCGCATCCGCTGGCCAGCGAGGCCGGCGTGGCCTTGCTCAGAGCTGGCGGCACGGCGATCGACGCGGCAATCGGCGCCCAGATGGTGCTCGGCCTGGTCGAGCCGCAGTCGAGCGGCATTGGCGGCGGCGCCTTCCTGCTCTACCACGATGGCCGGGAAACGGTCGCCTTCGACGGTCGCGAGACGGCGCCGGCGTCGGTCGACGAGCGATTGTTCATCAAGGCGGACGGCAAGACGATGGCGTTTCATGAAGCCGTCGTCGGTGGCCGCGCCGTGGGTGTACCCGGCGTCGTGCGGATGCTCGAGGTGGCGCATGCCGAGTATGGCCGACTGCCCTGGGCGAGCCTCTTCGAGCCGGCGATCCGGCTGGCCGAGGACGGCTTCCCGGTCGGCCAGCGATTGCACACGTTGCTCAGCACCGATCCACACCTGCGGAAAGACGCGCCGGCCGCGGCCTATTTCTACAACCAGGACGGTCAGCCACTGGCTGTCGGTCACATCCTGCGCAACCCCGAGCTGGCCAGCGTCCTGCGCCGGATTGCCAGGGAAGGATCACAGGCCTTGTACACCGGCGAGATCGCGCAGGCGATCGTCGACAAGGTGCAGCGGCATCCGAGCAACCCCGGCCAGCTGAGCATGGCCGACATGGCAGCCTACCGGCCGCAGCGGCGCACTCCCCTGTGCAGCACCTATCTCCCGGAAAAAGTGGTACCCCGACGGGCGTACCTGATCTGCGGCTTTCCCCCGCCCAGCTCGGGGGCGATCGCCACTGCCCAGATTCTCGGCATCATGAACGAGACCGAGGCCGCGTTGCTGCCATTTTCGGATCCCCTCTGGATGCACTATTACACCGAAGCCTCGCGCCTGGCTTTCGCCGATCGCGCCCAGTACGTCGCCGACCCCGACTTTGTTGCCGCTCCGGCAGGCAGCTGGAACTCGCTGATCGGGCCGGACTACCTGGCGTCCAGAGCACGGCTGATCGGCCCGCAGAGCATGCAGGTAGCCAGGCCGGGCAGGCCATCGCCCAAGGCTGCAGCGCATTCGCCGATGCCCGAACAGGTCGAGTACGGCACTTCACACCTCAGCATCGTGGACGGCGACGGCAACGCTTTGGCGATGACCAGCACCATCGAGGACGCCTTCGGCGCGCGCCAGATGGTCAGGGGGTTTCTGCTCAACAACCAACTCAGCGATTTTTCCTTCACCCCGACCGACGGCCGTGGCGCGCCGGTCGCCAACCGTGTTGAGCCCGGCAAGCGCCCACGCTCATCGATGAACCCGACGCTGGTCTTTGACAAGGAAACTGGCGAAATGGTGATCAGCGGCGGCTCGCCCGGGGGCGCCCTGATCATCCACTACACGACCAAACTGCTCTACGCGACCCTGAACTGGGGCTTCGCGCCGCAACCGGCGATCGATCTGCCCAACTTCGGCTCGCTGAACGGCCCGACGCTGCTGGAGGAGGGTCGCTTTGCGCCGTCTTTCATCGAAGCGCTCAGGGCCAGGGGCCATGAGGTCAAGGAAGTCGGGATGAGCAGCGGACTGCAGGCCATCGCAAGAGACCGCGACGGGTACACCGGTGGTGCCGACCCGCGCCGTGAGGGCAGAGTGCTGGGTGAGTAAGCCGCCGGCGCCGAGCCCCGGGCCAACCATGTGCCGACGAACTGCTGCAGGCTCAATGGGTACAACCAGCCGCCAACGGCCACTGGAGTTTGCAATCGCCAGGTCAGCTATGGGTCCGCTATGGCCTCGGATAGAGCTTCAGTCGCCGGGCAAGTCCTTCGTAAATACGCATGGCCGCTTGTCGGGTTTCCGGATTAATTTTCAACAAATGATCCTCGCCTTCAATCGCGGCAACAAATGCGTGATACAGCGGGGCAAACTTCATTGGATATTGCCTTGCTTCCATTGATTGGCGCAACGCATTTCCCTGGCCGTGAGCAACGACATACCAGAGCAGTCTCTGCAAATCGTCGAGGTAGTTTGTCCAAAGCAATTCGTCCTCCCTTTCCACTGCCACGCCAATGTGTTCGAACATGAATTGCCAACGCGCTATCGGCGGTTCACCCAATGAACTCAGCGCGTTCAGTAGGTCCCGCCCTGACAGTGAAATCCCTTCTTCATATGCCAAGGCATGGGTCACTTGCGCGAGCGCCATTGGCAGATTTTCCGTGTGCAACGCCAGCGCGTAAGCATAGTTCGAGTGCAGCATTTGCTTGGTAACGGGTGAGGGATTTGTCGCCAAACCGTCTTCAAAAGCCAGCAGCGCCCTCATCGGAGTGCCTTGTTCTTCTAAGAACAAATTGCCCAAGCTGTTTAGGGCCAGGGCGACTTGCTCCCGCAACGCCGCTTCTGTGGCCTCACCAAAGCGTTCGACGAGATCGTCGTAGACCTGGACTTCGTCCTCCGATCTCCCAAGCTGGCCCAACCTGATGCCCTTGTTGACCAGCGCCCGGGCGACTTGCTCCCGCAACGCCGCTTCCGTGGCCTCACCAAAGCGTTCGACGAGATCGTCGTAGACCTTGATCGCGTCCTCCGCTTTCCCAAGCTGGTCCACCCTGACGCCCTTGTTGAACAGCGCCCGGGCGACTTGATCCCGCAAAGCCGCTTCCGTGGCCTCACCAAAGCGTTCGACGAGATCGTCGTAGACCTTGATCGCGTCCTCTGATTTCCCAAGCTGGCCCAACCTGACGCCCTTGTTGAACAGCGCCCAGGCGACTTGATCCCGCAAAGCCGCTTCCGTGGCCTCACCAAAGCGTTCGACGAGATCGTCGTAGACCTTGATCGCGTCCTCGGCTTTCCCAAGTTGGCCCAACCTGCCGCCCTTGTTGACCAGCGCCCGGGTGACTGCCTCCCGCAAAGCCGCTTCCGTGTCCGCACCAAAGCGTTCGACGAGATCGTCGTAGACCTTGATCGCGTCCTCCGCTTTCCCAAGCTGGCCCAACGCGACGCCCTTGTTGACCAGCGCCCGGGCGACTGCCTCCCGCAACGCCGCTTCTGTGGCCTCACCAAAGCGTTCGACGAGATCGTCGTAGACCTGGATTTCGTCCTCCCCTTTTCCAAGCTGGCCCAACCTGACGCCCTTGTTGAACAGCGTCCGGGCGACTTCGACGCGCGACGCAGGTTCCTTGGAGTCGGTCAATCGCGCCATGGTGCGAATAGACTTGGAAGGTGAAGTGGTTTGTTCTGCTTCGATGACGATCTTCCTATTGACATCAATGCTGCGCAAATCCTGAATCGCTGCGCCATATTCCTCAGCGCTGCCAAGTCGCATCGACTGTATGTCGGCATGTTCGATTAATTGATTCCTCAGCTGGCTCTGGCGCAAGCCGCTCGCCAACGCCAGGGCATAGCCTGGGTCAGCCTGCCCGTCTTGCAAGACCGCCCGCGCAATCGAATGACGCTCCCGTGGGCTGAAGCAGGATTGCAGAAACACCGCCAGAAACTTGATGCTCTGGCGCGCGCGCCGCGGGCCGTTACGCATCAGGTACCAGATGTTGAAGAAGCGTTCGCTCACTTGATAGCCATTGCGTCCCTTCTTACGCCCGCTGAGCGAAACCGTTTCGACGTACCCGGATTTTTCAAGCCGTGAAAGCTGGCTGCTCACCATTGTGGTGTCGAGTCCGGTCGCTTCGCCGAGCGCGGCCGCGGTCATCGGATCCCAATTCAAGGCAAGGGCATCGAATACCGCGCGGCTCTGAATCGGCAGTTCCTCCGTGCGCGCCTGATACCAGCCGGTAAAGGTGTCGAGCATGGCGCTCAGTTGCGACAGGACATCGGCACTGGCGTGCGATTCGAGTACGCTGTAGAGCACGCCCAGCGTGCGCGGGTTGCCCCCGGCCAAGGTGTTGAGTGCCGCCACACGCCCCGGACTGCATTCAATCAGGTCCAACACCTTTTTGCCTGCCTCTCCCCGGTTCTCGGCGCGTATGCGCAGGCAGTACATGACTTCTTTGTCATCCAGTTTATCGAGGGTCTGGATTCTGAAGAAATCGTAAAACGCTGCCTTTTGATCGTGCGTCGATTCGGGATATCGCGATGCGGCAGCAAGCAGGATCGGTCCGCCGGCGCTTTGCAAATCGTTTCGCAACGACCACTGATGGTTCGCCGGCAGGCCTGCCAACAGCGCATCGAGGTTGTCGATCAGCAGCAGCGGCCGCCTGCCCAGGCGTTCGCAGTGCGTGTTGAACGCCTGCTTGACCGGTTCGCCATCCTGATCGTCACGCTTCAACGCCTGGCGTGGTGCATGCCGTGTCCATGCCGCGTCCAGCCGCTCGATTTCGTCCTCCGTGGCCCTTTCGTCCTCGCGCACTTCGAGGAGCGATTGGAGGCAATTGCGCCAGAAGATATCCAGGCTGATCACATTGTGTTGCTCTTCGCGAAACGACAAGGCGATCAACCGGCTTCGGAGGTCTGGTTCCGTCCGGACGGCAATGGCAATTCGGCGCAGCAGGCTGGTTTTTCCGTAGCCACGCGGCGCGACGATGAGGTGATGGGTGGCGGGTCTGGTTGGCTCCAGCAGGCGAAGCTGGCGCAGAAAGTAATCCAGCATGCCACGTCGGGCGACGAAGTTCACCAGAAAGTCTTCTTCTTTTTGTGACTGAGGGTTGAAATGGGTGAAGTCCATGTTGTGGCGAGTATGAAATTGAATTGTTGAGTCTAGGTATTTGCTTGAGGAGGAAAGCGAGTCCACCAGCGGCGCAGCAGTACATTTCTAAACGCCGCGACGGGAATGTCCGCGCCCCAGTCATCGATCGTAATGAAGCCTTCTGCATCCAGGCGCATCAGCAGTTTGCGCACAGCGTCCCGCGACAGGCCAGGCTGGCCGGCCGCCGCAAGCAGCGCATCAATACCGAGCCCCTGCGGGTGTGGCGCCAGGGCGTTGAGTAAGGCGATGGCAATGGCATCCGGGAAATGCTTTCTCAAATGCTCTTCCCATACTCCGAAAGTCGCGAGTTCGGTGGGCTGCAATAGCCGCGCCATGGCTGCTTCGATCAGGGCGTCGGCCTCCTGGGCATTTTCAGTGGGCGTGCCAGCGAGCTTCCTGGCCAAGGCCTCCAGATAGAAGGCAGCGCGCCAACCTACGGCCTTGACTATCGAGTCCGCCTCCGTGACGGTAATCAGTTGCCGATCCACCAGCCGGCCCGTTTGCGCCAGGTCGATGACGAAATCGCGAGCTTGAGACTCACTCAGCGTCGTCAGACCATAGGTCTGGAACTTGGCCAAGACCCCCATGTAGTTGCCGGCCTGCGCCAGAGGTTCCAGGCCGATCGAGCCGGTGATCAACCAACGCACCTTTGGATAGTCGACTCGAAGGCGGCTGGTGTGGTTCATGAAAGTTCTTGCTGCATCGATGCCTTGCGGGCCCTGGTCGTGCAGCGCTTTCAGGAAGATCGGGAGTTCATCAATCAGCAGCAACCACCGTCGATTCGGGTCCTCATGCAAGGCTTTGATCAAGCGTTCGAAATAGGCCTCATGATCGAGCGTTATGAAGGATTGATACCACGTACCGTTGGTGTCAGTGCGCGGATCGATCGCTTGTCCGAGTCGTTGGCGCAGCCAGTCGATGGTATTTTTTCCAATCGATCGCTGGTTACCAATCCTGGTGCATAGCTGGCGAAAGAATCCTCGGGTGTCTTTGCAGCCTGCCACTTCTACCTTGATTGCTTCCCAGCCATGCACGTGTCCCGCTTCGACCAAACGCTCCAGAACGAATGTTTTGCCCAAACGGCGTGGCCCCGGCATTGAAATATCGGTACCGGCATCGATCAGCCGGTAGATGGCCGCGACGTCGTCGTTTCGCCCGTAAGATTTGCTGGTGTAGTCCATCGCACGCCCCTGCAGTTACCGAGAGCTATCATAGTAAGACAAGATCGTTTTGAAACACAAGTGTTTTGCAACGATCTTGTCTTAAATCGCCTCGACAACTGCCTGCGGCTTATCCCGATGCGGCGAATGCCGGCAATCCGCCAGGCGCAACAGTTCCACAGCGGCGTTGGCCTCGGCAATGCACTCGATCTGGCGCATCGTCGCGTACTCGTCGTCCTCACCCTGGATTGCCAATACCGGGCAGCGGATGTCCGGCAGACAGTCGCGAATGTCCCAGGCACGGAATTCCGGAGACAGCCAGATGTCTCGCCAAGCCTGGAAAACGGCATCGGGGTCACGGTGATAGCGAGCCAGCTTTCGCCGCCAATCGCTACCCGTGCTGGCATAGGATTCGCCCGCAAGACGAATGCCAAGCAGCGCCTTCTCCTCGACAAACTCATGCGGTGCCAGCACCACCACTCCGCGCACCTGATCCGGACACGCCGCAGCATGGAGCAGCGCTATCGAGCCGCCGTCGCTGTGCCCGACCAACACCGGCCGCTCGATAGCCAGCGCGCGGAGCAAGGGTGGCAGGCGCTGCAGTGCCTCTTCGTGCAAATAGCGAGGCGTCCGCGGCGCCACCAGTGCCGCCGAGTCACCGTGCCCGAGGCGAGACCAGATCAGCGTCCGGCAAGCAGTCGCCTGTGCCAGTCGGGCCGGGAAATCACGCCACAGCGCCACACTGCCCAGGCCTTCGTGAAGCAGCACCAGCATTGGTCGGTCGCTGCGCGGCGCGGCAATGAGCTGGTACTCGAGAGCCTGCCCGTCGACGTCAACGAAAGACATGCTCACTGCCCATGCCAATAACGGCGATACTCAGTCCGATACGAGGAAAGCGGCAATCCACCGGCCAGCTTCAATTGCAGTGCACCGTCGCGATCGGTTCGCCACACCCGGCTGCCGGCATAGCGTTCGACGACATCCGGCCGTGGATGCTGGAAGCGGTTGCGATAGCCGACGGGTATGATCGCTTCCCGGGCGCCGACAGCGGCAATGAACTCGGCGGTCGACGACGTGCCGCTGCCATGGTGCGGCACCAGCAGTATCTCGCTGCGCAACAGCGCCGGCGCCCGACCGAGCAAGGCCTGTTCGTCGCGCCCCTCGATATCGGAGGTCAGCAGCACGCCACCGAAGGCATTGTCAATCCGCAGCACGCAGCTCATGTGGTTGCTCCTGACGGCTGGGCGCTCGTAATCGGCGGCGGCCGGATGCAGCATGGTGAAGCGGACGCCGTCCCACTCCCAGGTCTGACCAGCGACGCAGCGCTCGGGCTGCAGTTCGGGCATCGACGACAGGCGGCGGCCGATCGGCAGGGCTTCCTCGACGGCAACGACGCCTCCCGAATGGTCCTTGTCGCGGTGCGTCACGACCAGCGTGTCGATTCGCTGCACCCCGTGCGCTCGCAGGTAGGGCACGATGATCCGCTGGCCGGCATCCGACTCGGCGCTGTACAGTGGCCCGGTGTCGTAGAGCAGGGTATGCTCGGCCGTGCGTACGACTACCGCCAGCCCCTGGCCGACATCGAGCACGTCCACCCAGGCCTCGCCCGCTGCCGGCCGTTCGGCCCGCCAGAGCAGCGCCGGCAACAGCAGGCACAGACCGAGCCAGCGTGCCGGGAAGCCGCGCGGCAGCAGCAGCCAGATGACGCCGAACAGGGCCAGCAGGGTCGGGGCGAGAGGTGGCGCGGGCTGTTCCCAGACCGGCCAGACGGCCAGCCAACCGAGAAAAGCCATCAGACCGGAGAGCAGCCAATGGTCGAAATGCAGCAGTGGCGGCCAGGGGATGACGGCGAACAGCAGCGCCAGCGGGGTGATCACGAAGCTGACCAGCGGGATGGCGACGGCATTGGCCAGCGGCGACACCAGCGAGAACTGCTGAAACATCAACAGCAGCAACGGCAGCGTGCCGACGGTCACCGCCCACTGCGTCGCCCCCCAGTTGGCAAGTACCGATCGCCAACCGCGGGCGACACCCACGCGTGCCGTGCCGACGAAGAAGAGCAGGCCGACGGCCGCGAAGGAGAGCCAGAAGCCGGCCGCCAGAACTGCCCACGGATCGAGCAGCAGCACCAGCAGCAACGCCAGCAACAGGCTCCGGCTGGCACCCAGGTTGCGGCCTGACCAAAGCGCCAGCGCCACCACCGTCAGCATGTACAGCGTCCGTTGCGTCGGCACCGAGAAGCCGGCGATCAGTGCGTAGGCAAAAGCCGCCAGCCAGCCGGCAGCGATCGCCGCTTTCTGCGCCGGCACGAAGAGCATCAGCGACTCACCACGCCGCCAGAGCCAGCCGATGACGGCAGCAAACAGCGCCGCAACCATGGTCACGTGCAGGCCGGAAATCGACATCAGGTGGATCACGCCCGTCTGCCTGAACAAACGCCACTGCTCGGACGGAATCGCCTGCTGGTCGCCGACCGCCAGTGCGACGATCACCCCGGCATAGGGGGCATCGCCCAGCACTTCGGAAGAAGACCGGCGCAGCCGGTCACGCAATCGCTCGATGACGTAGGCTGGCTGCGCAACAAAGTCGTCGAGGCGCTGCGCGACGGCGCGCGGGCGCACATACCCCGTGGCCCGCAGGCCGCGCTCGAAGAGCCAGGCCTCGTAGTCGAAGCCATGCGGATTGGCGTTGCCATGGGGACGTTTCAGGCGAACAGTGAACCGCCAGCGCTCGGCCGGGCGAATCGCCAAGCCGTCGCGCCACTCGTCTTCAAGCCAGCCGTGATACCAGGAGAGCATGATCCGCCTTGGCAAACGGGCGCCGGGGGTTTCCACCGCCTCGACGTCAAACGCGAAGCGCTCGCCACGTTCGAAGCCGTGCGGCAGGGCGGCGACGACACCGACGACCTGCACGTCACGGCCCTCCCACTCGCTCGGCAGCTGATCGCGCAGCCTGTGCTCGGCCACCACCGTCGCCCACAACAATCCGGCCAGCGTGCAGGCCAGCGCGGCGATCACCCGCGCCGCCGCGGGCTGCCGGCGGCCAAGCCAGAACAGGACCAGCGCAGCCAGCAACAGGCCGACGAGCAGCGGCAGGGCCGGTAACGTCTCCTGCATCTGAAGGAGAGCAACGCCAAAGGCGAAAGCGAGGATATTGCTGCGCATGGCGCATTAGAAAACATGCACTGCAGGCTGTACAAGCTTCGCGTCTACCGGGGCGAACCCTCGTCAGCCAAGCCTGAAACGACGCACCTCGCCCTGCAGGTCTGCCGACAGACGTTCGAGTTGCACGGCGGTGGCGGCATTGCCGGCAACGGCGGCGCAGCTTTCTTCTGCCATGCGGGCGACGCTCTCGACGTTGCGGGCGATCGCGGTACTCGCGACGCTCTGGTCATGCAGCGCCTGCGAGATACGGGCGACCTTTTCCACCACCTGCGCCGCATTGCTGCCAATCTCGCTGATCGACTGGCCCGCCTGCGTTGCCAGCGCAACGCCGTCGGCCACCCGGCTGACACCCAGATTCATGCTCGCCACCGCATCGCGCGTGCCGCTCTGGATGGCCGCAATCATCTGCGAGATCTCCTGTGTTGAACGGGCAGTCCGCTCGGCGAGCTTGCGCACTTCGTCGGCAACCACCGCGAAGCCGCGACCCGACTCGCCAGCCCGCGCCGCCTCGATGGCCGCGTTGAGCGCCAGCAGGTTGGTCTGGTCGGCGATTTCCTTGATCACGTTGACGATCGCCGAGATCCTCTCCGAGCGCCCGCCCAGATCGGCAACGATAGCCGCCGACTGGTTCACCACCTCGGCAATCCGCTCGATCTCGTGCACGACATTGCCGACGACACGACTGCCATCGGCCGACAACTCGCCGGCCCGACCGGATATCCGGTTGGCATCCTGCGCATTGGCCGACAGATGCTCTATTCCCGACCTCATCTCTTCGATCGCGGCGGCCATGGTCGAGGCAGCCTGGCTCTGCTTCTCGCTGCCCCGATTGATGTCCGCTGCCGATCCGGCAAGCTTCGTGGTCGCCTCGAGCACTTCGTTGGCACCGTGGTGCACCTTCCGGATGACGGCGCCAAAAGCTCCCACCATCTCGTTCAGGCTGTCACCGACGAGTTTCAGTTCATCCCGGGTGCCCAGGTCGACGCGCACGTCCAGGTTACCGGTGGCGATCGTGCGGGTGTTCTCGACCAGGCGGTTGAGGCTGCTGGTGGTCGCATAATAGAGGCCGATCGAGACATAGGCGTAGAGCAGCAGGATCACCCCTGCCAGCGCGATGCTCAGGGTGAGGTTGCGCTGCGCGCGGTCGATGCGCCGCTGCAGCAGTTGCTCGAGCGTCGGGAAAAGGGTTTCGAACATTTCCCTGTAGCCCTTTTCGAGCGAGCTGGTGGTGAGGGCGAAATAGTCCTGCGGGGGCGTCGCGTAGGTCCCCGAGAGGATATCCTGGTTCACCAGCGCGCTGACCTTTTCGGCCGCTTCGCCCATGTCCCTGATCGAAGCGGTGAGCGCCGATTGCAGGCCGGGGTTGTAGCGCGAGGTCTTCTCGAGATTGCGGCGCAGCCCGTTGACCGAGGCGTTGAGTTCCGCCAGAAGAACCGTAAACTCGACCTGTTGCGACAACACCAGCGCTTGCTTCCTGGCCAGCACGCCGGTCCCCAGCGCCCGCAACTGGCCCATGCGCTCGAGTGCCTGTGGCGACTTATCGACCGCCGTATCGATCAGGTAGGCCGAGTCGATGTCCGGATCGTTGGTCAGCGCGTATTCATCGGCGATGGCTGCCTGGAAAGTCAGCAGATCGTCGATCAGGCGATTGTGCGCCAGGAAATTCTCGCGCTGGATCAGATCGAGCCCCTCCTTTTCGAGCGACGCCCAGGCTTCCACCGCTGTCTTCCAGGCAGCGCTCGCGGCGAGATCCGGCGCCAGCCGGGCAGCAACCGCCTTGAAGGCTTGGTTGACTTCCTTTTCCTTGGCGGCGCGCTGCTCCTTCATCTCCTCGTTGCCACTTAGGACGCCAGAGGAGAGTCCACGATGCACCTGCAGGTACTGCACCAGGCGGGCGATCGGCTTGATCATCCCGACGCCGGCCAGTTCCCGCTGCGAACTGTCGATCACCCGATACAGGCTCTGGTAAAGGTTGAGCACCAGGACGGCGCTCGCCACCAAGGCCAGCGCACCCATGATCGCGAACTTTTTCGTGTAGCCGACGCGGTTGAGCAGGGCAATGGCCGGGGCAAAAAGAGTCTTCATGGTTGGAGGCCTGGAGATCGTCAGCTATGGGTATCGGCAGCGGGCGCCGGAACTTGAGGGGAGGCAACCCGCCGATCAATCGCCGGACGAATACAGGCGTCCGTCGCGCAGCGTCAGGATCCGTTCGGCGCGAGCCGCCAGTGCCGGGTCGTGGGTGACGATCACGAAGCTCGTCTGCCGCGAACGATTGAGCGCCAGCATCAACTCGAAAACACCGGCCGCAGTCTGCCGATCGAGATTGCCGGTCGGCTCGTCGGCCAGCACACAGGCCGGCTCGGTGACCAGCGCCCGGGCGATTGCCGCCCGCTGCCGCTCGCCACCTGACAGCTCCGACGGGGTATGCCGCAAGCGGTGTCCGAGTCCGACCTCGTTGAGCACTGCCGCCGCACGCGCTTCCGCCTCGGCTTTCGGCAGGCGCCGGATGTACAAGGGCATGGCGACGTTCTCGAGTGCCGTGAACTCCGCCAGCAAATGATGAAACTGATAAACAAAACCGAGGTGGCGATTGCGCAACTGGCCGCGCTGCGCGTCATCGATCGCTTCCAGGTCGTGCCCCATCAGCTGCACCTGCCCGCCGTTGGCTGCATCGAGACCGCCCAGCAGGTGCAGCAGCGTGCTCTTGCCCGAACCGGAAGAGCCAACAATCGCCACCCGCTCGGCAACGCGAACTTCCAGATCGACACCCAACAGCACGGGAACGTCGGTGTCGCCCTGCCGAAAAATCTTGCGTAGCCCCTGACAGGCGAGAACCAGGTCATTCATAGCGCAGCGCCGCCGCCGGATTGACCCGTGCCGCCCGCCAGCTCGGGTAGATCGTCGCTACCAGCGCCAGCACGAAGGCGACACCGGTGATCGTCGTCACGTCGCGCCACTGCAGCTCGGAAGGCAGATTGGATATGTAATAGACCTCCTTGGCCAGGAACTGCGTGCCGAGCAGACGTTCGATGAACGGTACGACGACATCGACATTGAGCGCCAGGGCGACGCCGCCGGCGACACCGAGCCCGAGGCCAATGAAGCCGATCAACGCGCCCTGCACGATGAACACCGCCATGATGCTGCCCGGGCTGGCGCCGAGCGTACGCAGGATGGCGATGTCGGACTGTTTGTCGGTCACCGCCATGACCAGTGTCGAGACGATGTTGAACGCCGCCACGGCAACGATCAGCGACAGGATGATGAACATCATGTTCTTCTCGATCTGCACGGCGCGAAAGAAATTGGCGTGGCTGCGCGTCCAGTCGCTGATGAAGGCATTGATGTCCAGTTTGCCGGCCAGCGATCGCGCGACGCGTGGCGCAACGAAGAGATCGTCGAGTTTCAGGCGCACACCGGAAACCCGGTCATCCATGCGGTACAGGCGCTGCGCATCGGCGAGGTGGATCAGCGCCAGGCCGCTGTCGTACTCGTACATGCCGACCTCGAACAGGCCGACCACATTGAAGGTCTTCAGGCGAGGCACGACGCCGGCTGGCGTCACCACCCCCTGCGGCGCGATCAGCGTCACCCGGTCGCCGACGAAGACGCCGAGAGCGCGCGCCAGCTCCGAGCCAAGGACGATGTTGAAGCTATCGGGAAGCAAGGCGTCGAGTTGGCCGCTCTTCATGTGCGGCCGGAAGTCGGCGACCTTGTCTTCCTGGTCTGGCAGGATGCCGCGCACCATGGCCCCACGGACCGATTCCCCATACGCCAGCATGCCCTGTGCCTGCACGAAGGGCGCGGCGGCGATCACGTGCGGCTCATCCGCGGCCATCGACGCGACCCTTTCCCAGCCGACCATCTCGCCGCCGGCGCCGGTGATCTGGACATGCGAGACGACGGCCAGGATGCGCGACCGCAGCTCGGTCTGAAATCCATTCATCACCGACAGCACGACGATCAGCGCGGCAACGCCGAGGGCGATGCCGAACATCGAGATCAGCGAAATGAACGAAATGAAGTGGTTGTGCTTCTTGGCTCGCGTATAGCGCAGGCCGATCAGCAGCTCGTAGGGAAGGGCCATCAGCGGGAGAAACTCATCTCAGTGGGGGGCAGTTCGAAGCGCCGAAGCGACAAGGCCGCTATGCTACACTCTTCCGGCAGTGGCTGGTTCATCGCTGACAGCACGCAGCGGTCCACCGCCGACACCCCTCCAGTCCCCTTCAGCGACCGTCCAATCCTCCCACGCGCATGCAGCTCACCCTGGTTGTTCCCGAACTGGTCTGGCCCGAACCCGACGACCACGATAGCCTCGACGGACTGCCCTGCCCGGGCCTCGGCACCTTGATCGCACGCAGCCAGTTGAGCCGTCGTCCGCCACAGTCGATGGAAGCGACGCTCTGCGACGCCTTCGGTGTCGCCGAAAACGCCGCTTACGCCGCTTTCCGGGTGCTCGGCGAGAGCTACGGCCCGACCGCCGCCGAGGCTTGCTGGCTGTGCGCGGACCCGGTGCATCTGCGCCTGCACCAGGAGCGCCTGATCCTCGCGGATGGCGGCAGCCTCGACATCGAACTCGCCGAGGCGCAAACCATCGTCGCCGAGCTCAACCGTCACTTCGCCGATGTCGGCACTTTCCACGCCGCTGCCGCCGATCGCTGGTATCTGCAACTGGCTGGTAACACCGACCTCGGCCGTTTCGACGTTCTACCCCTGTCCGCCGTTGCCGGCCGCAGAGTCGGCCAGCAGTTGCCGGAAACCCCCGAGGCGCGCTGGCTGCGCCAGCTGCTCAACGAGGCGCAGATGATCCTGCACCAGCATCCGGCCAATGAAAGGCGTGAAGACGAAGGCCGGGCGACGATCAACAGCCTGTGGTTATGGGGCGCTGGCGTCCTGCCGCCGGGCGCCAGCGGGACTTCGCCGGCGTCTGGAGCGACAACCTGCTGGCCCGCGGCCTGAGTCGCGCTTTCGACGTACCGGTGCAGGCCATCCCTGGCGACGCCGGCACGTTGCTCGCCCAGGCAACTCGCGGCAGTCGCCAGTTGCTCGTCCTCGATTCGCTGCAATCGCCAGTCCAGTACGAAGACGCCGATGCCTACCGCGCAGGATTGCTCGACCTCGAAGCCCGCTGGTTTGCGCCGCTGCAGAAAGCGCTCGCCGCCGGCAAAATCCAGCGCCTGCGCCTCGAAGCCTCAACGGCTTATGCCGCGTTGACCTGGGATAGCGACCGCCGGGCACAGTGGCAGCTGTGGCGCCGACCACAACCACTAGCGGCCACCGCGCAAGTGCTGGCCAGGGGCGAGCAGTGACCGACATCCGCCGCCGGGCCGTCTCGCCGCGCGTCCAGTGGCAACTCGAACAACAGGGCCTGCACCCGCTGCTGGCCCGCATCTACGCCGGGCGCGGCATCGTCGCGCGGAGCGAGCTGGACTACGAGTTCCAGTCGCTGCTGCCGCCGACCAGGCTGGCGCACACCGCCGAGGCGGCCGTATTGCTGGCCGACGCCATCGCCAGACAGGCGAGAATCCTGATCGTCGCCGACTACGACTGCGATGGCGCAACCGCCTGCGCCCTCGGCATTCGAGCGCTGCGGGCCTTCGGCGCGAAGGTCGATTATCTGGTGCCCAACCGCTTCACCTACGGCTACGGCCTGTCGCCCGACATCGTCGAACTGGCAGCAACCACCAAGAGGCCGGACCTGATCGTCACCGTCGACAATGGCATCGCCAGCGTCGAGGGCGTTGCTCGTGCCCGGCAGCTCGGTATCGCCACGCTGATCACCGACCACCACCTGCCGGGTGACCACCTGCCGGCGGCCGACTGTATCGTCAACCCGAATCTGCCCGCCTGCAGCTTCCCGAGCAAGTGTCTGGCCGGCGTCGGCGTGATGTTCTACGTGATGCTGGCGCTGCGCGCCGAGTTGCGCGATCGCCAGTGGTTCTCGACCGCGAGCGGACGCTCCGAACCCAAGCTCGCCTCGCTGCTCGACCTCGTCGCACTCGGCACGGTCGCCGATGTCGTCAAACTCGACCACAACAACCGCGTGCTCGTCAGCCAGGGCCTGCAGCGCATCCGGCAGGGACGGGTGACGGCCGGCCTGCGCGCCATTTTTCGCGCTGCCGGACGCAACCCGGCGCAGGCTTCAAGCCTGGACCTCGGTTTCATGATCGGCCCGCGGCTCAATGCCGCCGGTCGCCTTGCCGACATGTCGCTGGGCATTGAATGCCTGATTACCGACGACGACGGGCGCGCGATGAACATCGCGCAACAGCTCGACGCGCTCAATCGCGAACGACGAGAGATCGAAGCGGGCATGCAGGAGCAGGCGCTGAGCCAGCTCGCACAGGCTGGTGGCGAGCTGGCCGGCGAGGCGGCAACGGGGGCTGCGGTGTCGCTATTCAATGGCGATTGGCACCAGGGCGTCGTCGGCATCGTCGCCGCACGGATCAAGGAGAAGCTGCACCGCCCGGTATTTGCCTTTGCCCGCGGCGAGGGCGGCGAAATCAAGGGCTCAGGTCGTTCTATCGCCGGTCTCCACCTGCGCGATGCCCTCGACCTGGTGTCCAAGCGGGCGCCGGGACTGCTGCTGCGCTTTGGCGGCCACGCGATGGCGGCCGGCGTGACCATGAGAGAAACCGACTTTACGCGCTTTCGCGAGCTGTTTGCGCAGGTCGCCGACGAGTTGCTGGCGGCCGCCGATCGCGCGCGCACGCTGGAAACCGACGGCGGTCTGGAAGCTGCCTACTTCTCGATCGCGACGGCGCGACTGCTTGAAGCCGAAGTCTGGGGCCAGGGCTTTCCGGCACCACTTTTCGAGGACGAGTTCGTCGTTGAGAGCCAGCGTATTCTCAAGGACAAACACCTCAAGCTGCGCCTGCGCAAAGGGATGCAGATCCTCGATGCCATCCAGTTCAACTTCGCCCAGGCACCGGGCAGCAGTATCCGCGCCGCTTACCGGCTGGCGATCAACGACTTCAACGGCGTTCAGACGCCGCAGTTGATGATCGAACATATCGAGACCCGAGCCGCCTGACAGGACACGGTGGCCACCGCTGCGCCAAGAGCCAGATGAACGAATAGCTGCCGCGCTACCATTCATCGACACGACATGGGCTTATAATCACGCGCTTTTTCCTGGCGTACTTCCCTGCATTCGCCACCCGAGTCATCCCTTTCGCTGCAGGCACCGAAAGGGAATTCTCCTGGAGAATCGGATGGACAATCCACAGGGACTGCTACCGTACGTCTCGTCGCTGCTGGGTACCGGCAGCATTGTCGAGCTGTCGGCCACGGCAGTGACCAGCTTTGCCTTGATCGCCGCCGCCGAAATCGGCGACAAGAGTCAGCTGGTCTGCATGACCCTGGCCTCCCGACATCGGCCAATGCCGGTCATGCTTGGCGCGCTGGCCGCTTTCGCGGTTTTGAATACGCTTGCGGTCGTCTTCGGCGTCGCCATCGGCACATGGTTGCCGGAATATGTGGTGGGCGCGACGGTGGCCATCCTCTTTGCCGTCTTTGGCATCCATGCCCTGCGTGCCAAAGCGGCCGATGACGATGAAGAAGTCGAAGAAAAAAGTGGGCATGGCATTTTCTTCACCACTTTCGTCTTGCTGACCGTGGCTGAGTTCGGTGACAAGACGCAACTCGCGGTGGTTGCCTTGAGCAGCGTGCACGTGCCGGCTGCGGTCTGGCTCGGCGCCACCCTGGCGCTGGCAGCGACCTCGGCGCTGGGAATTGTGGCGGGGCGCACCATCCTGCAGAAAATTCCGCTGGTTTTGCTGCATCGGATCAGTGGTGCCTTCTTCCTTGCTCTGGCAGTGGTTGCGGCCTACCAGGCTTACGTCGCCTACACTGGTGCCTAGAGTAGATCATGTCGCGAAGACCCGGGCGAGGGCGGCGCGGAAACTTCCGGAAAGGATCAGCTAAGCCCCCTGTCTGGTGCAATAGCGCGTATGCTGGTCCAGGCCATCCGGCATGCAACTGCAGCAGCTTATAGGAGTCTCTCCATGGCCAAGAGTCAGTTACGCGGAAACCGCGAAGCAAAGAAGCCGAAACAACCTCAAAAACCAGCCGTACCGGCAGCGCCGTTCGGTGGAACAACGTCGAACGCCGGTTCGCAGTCGTCCGAAGTCAGGAAGAAGTGAACTGCACCTCGCGTCAGCGGCTTATCGCTTGATGCGAAGGTCGCTTCAGCGACTGATAAACGGCCCTTTTCCCGCCACAGGGAAAAGGGCCCGTGAGGAAATCAACCGCGTGGATTGAACGAATGCGCTGGCGATGGTAGATAATGCGCGCCTTGCAATACTCCGCCAAACCCTATGCCAGCCACCTCGCCGCCGGTCTCCAAGCCCTTCACCCACCGCCGCCAGCGCTGGCTTTCGCTGGCCGCAGGCCTGGCAATCGGACTCGCATCGGAACTGGCCGCCGGAGCGAGCACCGAGCCAACGTCGGCCAGCAGTTTCCCTGCCGCTTCCGCGGCGCCGCTATGGTTCGTTGAAGAGCGCCCGCGGGTGGCCGCCTATCAGGCAGTCAACCTGTTGGCCAATGCCGCCAAGGAAGGGCTGGAAGCGGGTGACTACAACGCCGAGTGGTTGCGCGCCGCGATCGAGGGCGCCGGCCGTGGGTCGCCCCTGACGGGACACAGCTTGAGCCGGCTGGACCAGGCCCTGACCTCAGCCATGCGGCGCTATCTCGCCGATCTGCATGCCGGTCGGGTTGATCCACAGCAGCTTGGCGCACGCTACAGCCCGGCAGCCACCTGGGGTTTTATCGCGGATGAGCTGCTTGCCTCGGCAATCGCCGATGGTCGTCTGGTCGAAGCGGTGCGTGGCGTGGCACCCGCCCTGCAGCAATACGCTGGCCTGCGGGAGACACTTGGCCGCTACCGGGAACTGGTCAGCCATCCCGCCTGGCAGAAAAGCCTGCCACCGCTGCCCGCCAGCAAGCTATCCCCCGGCCAGAAATACGGCGGCATCGAGGCCCTCGGCGAGCGGCTGCGACTGCTCGGCGACCTGCCCGTGGCCACTCCTCTGCCAGCACTTTACGAAGGAGCGCTCGTCGCGGGCGTCAAGTCCTTCCAGGAACGGCATGCGCTCAGGCCGGACGGCGTAATTGCGACGGATACGTACGAGCAACTCACTGTACCACCCGCAGCCCGCGTCCGGCAGCTCGAACTGGCGCTCGAGCGACTGCGCTGGACGCCCTTGCTGCAGGCGCCGCGGGCGATCGTTGTCAACCTTCCAGAGTTCATGCTGACGGCCTACGAACTGCGCGACGGCAAGCTCGAGACAACAGTCGCGATGAAGGTCATTGTCGGCACCGCAAGGAAGAACCGCACGCCACTGTTCGACGCCGAGATGCGCTTCATCGAATTCAGTCCTTACTGGAACGTCCCGCCCTCGATCGCCAGGGGCGAAACCCTGCCGCGGCTGCGCCGCGACCCGGGCTACTTTGACCGCCAGGGATTCGAGTTCGTCGGCAGTGATGGCCGGATCAGCGGCGGCTTCTCGGAGGGCGCCCTCGACGCAGTCCAACGCGGCCAGATGCGCATCCGCCAGCGACCGGGGGCAGGCAATGCCCTCGGCGATATCAAGTTCGTGTTTCCCAACCAGGACAACATCTACCTCCATCACACGCCCTCAGTGCAACTCTTCAATCGGGCACGGCGCGACTTCAGCCATGGCTGTATTCGGGTCGAGGCGCCTGTGGCACTGGCGAAGTTCGTCCTCGCCAACGAACCGGAATGGACCGAAGAGCGCATCGTTCAGGCGATGCGCCGAGGCAAATCCTCGACTGTCCGCCTGCAGGAAGCCTTGCCGGTGATCATCGCCTACAGCACGGCGCTGGTCAGGGGCGGGCGAGTTCATTTCTTCCCGGACATCTACGGCCAGGACAAGCTTCTCGACGATGCCCTGCGCCAGCGGTCAAATTCGGTTTGGGCTTCCCATGAAAGCGAAATTGCAGCAGAATTAATGAACTAGCCTTGAAATGGAGTACTCATGCTGAAACTGCAAAAGCACTCGCGCCGCCTGTTTCTCGGTCACGCCGCCAGACTGATGGTGGCCGGCGCCGCGCTGCCGCTGGCAAAGCCCGCACTGGCGTCGCTGCCGAATGCGCGCACCCTCGCATTCGATCACACTCATACCGGCGAACGGCTTTCCGTCGCTTTCGCAGTCGGCGAGCACTATGTCCCCAATGCACTGAACCGCCTGAATTTTTTCCTGCGCGACCATTACTCCGGCGAGGTCGGCAGCATCGACCCGCAGTTGTTCGACCTGCTTTTCAAGGTAAAGCAGGAACTTGCCTGCGAGCAGCCTTTCCAGGTCATTTCCGGCTACCGTTGCGCCGACACCAATACCAGGTTGCGGCACACCGGTGGTGGCGGTGTAGCGAAGCAAAGCCTGCACATGCTGGGCAAGGCCATCGATATCCGCGTTGCCGGCGTGCCGCTTGACGATCTGCGCGATGCCGCCATCTCGCTCGGTGTCGGCGGTGTCGGGTTCTACGCGCGGAGCCAATTCGTTCATCTCGACACGGGCAGGGTTCGCTCCTGGTAATTTGGCGCCGCCGCTAAACGGCGCCCGGCGCAGCTCAAATGGCTGCGCTGCATTCAAAAAGGGCGATCGACTCGACGTGCGAGGTATGGGGAAACATATTGATCACGCCGGCGCCGCGCAGCTGGTAGTTCTTGTGCGCAACCAGTATGGCAGCGTCGCGCGCCAGCGTCGCCGGACTGCATGAAATATAGACGATACGCCGCGGAGCGTCGCTGTCGAGCGCCTTGATCAGCTCCAGAGCCCCTTCACGCGGCGGGTCGATGAGCATCTTGTCGAAACGCCCAAGGGCGGCGAGGGTTTCCGTCGTGGCCTCGAACAGATTGGCGACGCGATATTCGGCCAGACCGTCGAGGCCATTCGCAGCAGCGTTCTCGGTCGCACGGCGAACGAGTTCGGGACTGCCCTCAACACCCATCACACACGCACCGGAACGTGCAATCGGCAGCGTGAAGTTGCCCAGCCCGCAGAACATGTCGGCAACACGCTCGCCCGGCTGCGGATCGAGGAGACTCAGAGCGCGGCGCACGAGCACGCGGTTGATCGCGTGATTGACCTGGGTGAACTCGGTCGGCGAAAAGTAGTGTTCAACCGCGAAGTCCGGCAGGAGGTAGGACAACCGGGGACCGGCCAGCGGATAAAAGCGATAGGCCGTCGCCGGACCCTGCGGCTGCAGGTAGAAAACCACCGAGTGGCGGTCGGCGAACTCGCGCAGCAAGGCCTCGTCATCCGGATTCAGCGCTTCGAGGATGCGCAGCACCAGTGCCGTCATGCGCTCCCCCACCGCCACCTCGATCTGTGGCAGGCGGTCCCGAATCGACAGCTGGCCGATCAACTCGCGCAGCGGCAGCAACAGCACCGACAGATGCAGCGGCAGTATTTCACACTGCCGCATGTCGGCGACGTAGCTGCTTTTCTTCTCGTGGAAGCCGACGAGTACGCCCCCCTTCTTGAGCACGAAACGGACCGAAAGGCGAGCACGGTAGCGGTAGCGCCATGGTTGACCGTAAATCGGCGCATAGAGCTGATCCGCCTTGATCCGGCCGAGATGCCAGAGATTGTCCTCGAGCAGGCGCTGCTTGGCTGCGACCTGCGCCGCCGGATCGAGATGCTGCATGCTGCAGCCACCGCAGACACCGAAGTGCGGGCAGCGCGGCGTCACCCGCTCCGCCGACGAGGCCAGAACCCGCAGCGTCCGTGCCAGCTCATAGGTGGGTTTCCTGCGGTAGCTTGCATACTCCACGGATTCGCCCGGCAAGGCGCCCTCGACGAAAACCGTCTTGCCATCCAGCCGGGTAACTCCCCGCGCCTCGTGATCGAGCGATTCAATGATTCCGGTGGGCATACGACGCTTCCGCAGAGAAAACGCGTGATTCTATCCCGAATGCCTGGTCAGCTCTCTTGGCAAGATGCAGATCCAGTCGATGGTGGCTAACCCAGAGCGGGTCAGGCACGAGCCGATCAGCCGCCGCATCGCGCTTGCGCACGCCCAGTGCATGTGTATGATGCAAATCTGAACGGCACCGACCGCACCCGACGGCCATGTGGTGACGGCGGTGCGATTCCGGAAGCAGAGTGCCGGGCGCCAGAGCCGCCCGGGATTTGCCGGCAGGGTCAAATGGACCGCCAACAATGACCAGCAGATTGATCACCACCTGGACAGAATACGACAACGCGGTACAGGAAGTCCTGGAACTGTCCACCAGCACGCTGCAGATCTTCGATGAAGACCTGTCGTCACTGAAGCTTGAACGCCCGCAGAGGATTGCTCCGCTGCGGGCAGTGCTGGCTGCGCACGAATACCACAAGCGACTGGCAATCGTCGTACAGAAGCCCAATTTCGTCAGGCAATACAGCCCGCAGCTGATGGATCTGCTGAAGGTCCATGCGCCGACGCTGACCATCACTGAATCGCCGCCACATCTGGATACGCTCAAGGATTCCCTGCTGATCGCCGATGGCAAGCACGCACTCGTTCGCTTCCACTGCGATCAGCCACGCGCCAGACTGATCATCGACGACGTCCACGAGTGTACGCCCTACGTCAGGCGCTTCGAAGAGATTCTCGCCGCAGGGGGCGACCCCGTCAGTGCAATGACCCTGGGTCTGTAGGCGACGACAGGATTCCGGAAGCGTTATCGGCTAGACTGGGAGGCTTCGTCGCGGACGTGCCATCTTGAATCGCTCTCAGGCCAATCTCCTGCTTCTCGCCGTCGCCGTCATCTGGGGTTCGGCGTTTATCGCCCAGGCTGAGGGAATGGCTGGCGTCGGGCCACTGACCTTCACTGGCATCCGCTTCCTTCTCGGAACGGCCATCGTGCTGCCGCTCGCCTGGCGGGAGTGGCAATTGCTTGCCGCGCGTGGGGCCCGACCAGTGCCCGCAGACGCGCTTGGCATCAGTGCCCTCGGTTTGCTCCTGATGCTCGGCGCGGCTCTGCAGCAGATCGGCATCGCCAGCACCACGGTCACCAACGCCGGCTTTCTCACCGCGCTCTACGTGCCGCTGGTACCGCTGCTGGCCTGGCTGATTCTGAGGACGCGGCCCCACTGGTCGGTATGGCCGACGTCGCTCGGCTGCCTGGGCGGGACCTGGCTGCTCTCCGGCGCCGAAGCGCTCGACCCATTGGTCGGCGATGCCTGGGTAATTGCCAGCTCCGTTTTCTGGGCCTTGCACCTGCTCTTTGTCGGACGCATCGCCGACCGGATCGCGGCGCCATTCCTGGTCGCCTGCGGACAGTTCCTGGTCTGCGGACTGATCAGCCTTCTTTGCGCCGGGCTAAGCGAAGTGATCACCCTGGCCGGCATTCGCCAGGCCTTGCTGCCGATTGTCTATGCCGGCGTCGTCTCGGTGGCCATCGGTTTCACTGCCCAGGTGGTCGGGCAGCGCTATGCGCAGCCGGCCGACGCCGCGATCATCCTATCGGCCGAAACCGTCTTCGCTGCGCTCTTCGGTTTCCTCCTCATGGGAGATCGCCTGGACGCAAGCGGTCTCGCTGGCTGTGCCCTGATTCTCGTCTGCATCGTCGTCGTCCAGGTTGCGCCAATGACTCTGGCTGCACATCAGGCCCGGGCAAACGGACGAGCGCGTGGCGGCTGAGCAGCGGTTTTCACCGCCCGGCGCGGTCTTCCGGATCGATGACCTGGCCGACGCTGTGACGGGAAGGCCTTGGTGTGAGCGTGCCCGGGGTTTGAGCAGAAGCTATCTGTGCATGCGCATCAGCGTGCTCTTGCCGAACAAGCTCTCGACGAGGTCCACCGCCAGTTCGGCCGTCATGTTCCGCAGATCAAGAGCCGGGTTGAGTTCGACGATGTCGAGCGAGCACAGTTGTCCCGTATCGGCGATCATTTCCATGCACAGCTGCGCCTCGCGATAGGTCGGACCACCGCGTACCGTGGTTCCCACTCCCGGTGCAATTTCCGGATCAAGGAAATCGACATCGAGGCTGACGTGCAGGTGTGTTGCCGGACCAACGCCGGCCAGCGCCTGCTCCATGGTTTGGCGCATGCCAAGCTCGTCTACATAGCGCATGTCGAAGACTTCAATGCCGATCTCGGCCAGCAGGCGCTTTTCACCTTCGTCTACACTGCGGATGCCGATCTCGCGGATATCCTGCGGCGACATGGCGGGGACGTGGCCGCCAATCTCTGTCAGTTGAGATGGGCCAAGACCGCACAGGCAGGCGCCCGGCATGCCATGGATGTTGCCGCTGGGGGTCATCGTCGCGGTGTTGAAATCGGCGTGCGCGTCGAACCACAGCACGCGGAGATGCCTTCCCGTTTCGCGGCAGTGCCGCGCCACGGCGCTGATCGAACCGATGGCCAGGCAGTGGTCCCCGCCGAGCATGATCGGCAGACGGTCGTCTTTCAGTTCGGCATGCACCGCAGCGTGCACGCTCTGGTTCCAAGCCACGACTTCGCGCATGTGACGGAAACCATTGACCGCCGGCAGGTCGGGATTGGTCGGACCGCTCAGGTTGCCACAGTCCTTGACCTCGACACCAAACCGGGCGATCGCCCTGGCGATGCCGGCGACGCGCAGCGCCTCCGGCCCCATGCTGGCGCCCCGGGTGCCGGCGCCCACATCCGTGGGAACGCCGATCAGGCTGACGGGAAGTATGGTCATCGAGGTGTTGAGACTCCTTGGCAATGGATCAGGCAGCCAACGCCACGGCGGCCAGAACCGGGTCTTGCGCAGCGCGATTGTCGGCGAGAACGCCAAACAGGTTCTTCTGGTCGACCAACATTGGAATGAGGGAGTAGTCTCCATCATTTTGAGCTAAGCCGCCACATCGCGCAGGCAGCGCAGCCTGTTTTCGTAGCCGACCGCGACGGGCACGCATCATGCTCAGCGTTGCCGCGGCTGGCTGACAGCCTGGTCGACGACTTTCCAGAACTGCTCAAGGGTCGCCAGCAGCGCCGGCCCGCCCATGATTGGATAGGTGGCGTACACCGCGATTACCAGCCGTCGGTCGAAATCGACATAAAGGCTGGTGCCATGGGGACCGATGATGGCCACCCGGTTGGGTTTGCCGCCGAGGTGCATGAAGCCATAGCGTTGCTCGCTGCCCTTCTGCAGACCGGGCACTTCCGGACTACGGATACCTGACGAGGCAGTCAGCGTCTCGACGAACCAGGCGGGGATTCGGCTGCGGCTGCGGCTGACGCGGGCATCGAGGAGCAACTGGCCGAGGCGGCCAAAGTCACGCAGCGAGAGACCCAGACCGTCGGCAAGTTCGATACCTTGTGAGTCTGTCAACCAGAACACCGGCTGTTCATGCCGACTGCGTATCAGCAACTGCTCGCAGAACAGACGGGCCAGCGGGATGGCGTTACTCTCGGCCAGCAACCAGGCCAGCAGGTCGTCGTCCGGGCTACCAGCAAACGGAGGAACTTCCTGCTCGAACAGTGGCTTGTCCCAGCGACCGGGTTGAGAGAGCCACGAACGGATGCCTGTCGCCGGCTGACTGCTCGTCCAGCCCCCGGCCTGGCGCCACTGCGTCAGCTCTTCCGGTGCCCAGGCATGCCGCTCCTGGCCCTGCAGCAGGCGCTGAACCGAGAGCTTGCGCAAGCCCGGCTGACTATTCAGGGCAGGGACGAAACGGGTGACGGACTTGTCTCCCGTCAGTTTGCCCTGGGCCATACTCATCGCGCCCAAAAGGGCCAGCAACGGTCTCGTCGCCTGCAACAGCAGGCGCGGCTCGCCGGGGCGCAAGCCGTTGCGGTAGCGTTCGCTGAGGATTCTTCCGTTGTGCAGGACCAGGACCCCGTCGGCGTCGAGGCGGCTGTCGAGCAGGAAGCCGAGGTCGCGTTTACGGCCATCGAAGGGGTCGGTGGTCTCCAGGCGGTCGATATCGAGCGGGCGCGGTGCGGCGCGCAGGGCCTCGCTGCCGGCGGCAGGGCGAAGCCGCCGGGCGGGCATGAATACGTCGGCTGACTGCAGGCTGACGCGCTGATTATCCACCGCCAGCCAGTTGTCCTTGTCGATCCATTGGCCGATCTCTCCGCTGCCAGCCGCGACCGCTTCAAACTGGCAACTCGGAGCTGCCCCGGCGGTAGAAATGGTGGTGGCAAGGACGAGCGAAAGCATCGTCAGCCGACGTTTCATCGTGAGATCTCCCGGGGTTCGTTCGCTGCTGGGCGGGCGAGCAATCGTTCGGCTGCTTCGCGCACCACGTCATTCAGGTTGCCATGCACTCGCTGCATGCCGCGCAGCCAGGCGGCGTCGGTCGCATCGTCGGCGAGCAGTGGCTGCAGGTGATCGAGCCATGCCGTACAGCCGAGTTCGCGGGCATCTGCGGCCAGCAATTCCAGCAGCTCGGCGAGACTTTCCCGCAGCGGCCGCTGGCCGAGCGCGACTGGATCGGAAATCATCGCCGCCATGCCGTATCGGCAGGCCTGGAATTTGTTGTAACGCGCGACATGCACCTGCCGCGCTACCTGCAGATCCGGCCGCGTGCGCAGCAGCCAGCGGCTCAGCGCCTGTGCCAGTGCCGCCAGAGCGGTGGCACTCTCGATGCTCAGTGGCGTGTCGCAGACGCGAATCTCGACCGTTCCGAATTCCGGCTTGGGCCGCACGTCCCAGTACAGGTCCTTGATGCTGGCCGCGATGCCGCAGGCTTGCAGCATGCCGAAATAGCGGACGAACTCCTCCCAGTTGGCGAGCGGCGGGCACTGGCCGCTGAGCGGAAAGGCCGAGACGGCGTTGAGACGGGCCGACTGGAAAAAGGTATCGACACCGTCGACGAATGGCGACGAAGCCGAGAGAGCGACAAACGCCGGCACGTACACGCCGAGCGCCTGCGTCAGCCAGATCGCGTCGTCGGCCGAAGTGCAGCCGACGTGGATGTGCTGGCCGAAGACAGTGAACTGCTTGGCGAGGTAGCCGTAGCGCTGGTACAGCGCGTCAAAGCGCTCGCCACTGCAGATGCGCCGTTCCGGCCAGCGGTGGAAGGGATGCGTGCCACCGCCACTGACGGCAATGTTGTTGCGCGCACAATGGACCCGCAGGATCTCGCGCAGGCCCGCGAGATCGGCGGCGATCCCCTCTGCACTTGCCTGTGGCAGGGTGCTGACTTCGATCATGCTCTCGGTAATCTCCAGCTTGATTTCGCCGAAGCGTCCGTCGTAGTCGAGGCTGGCCAGCAGGTCGGTCGCGCCACGGGTCAGGTCAAAGTCGCGCCGGGACAGCAGTTGCAGTTCCAGTTCGACGCCCAGCGTCAGCGGTTCGCTGTGCCTGAATTCCCCGAGAGACTTGCTCATCCGATACCTCCCTTGCCGTTTTCGCTGCCTGCGGTTTCGCCTGACTTGCGCAGCGCGATGCGGCACAGCGCCGGTCCGGCCAGTTCCATGAGGGCTGCGGCGAAGAGCGACAGAGCCAGCGCCGAACGACCGATCTCCGGGTACAGGGCGGCGATTTCATAGGCCATGAAGACAGCCGTTGCCGACAGCGGCTGGATGCCGATGGCGACCAGCAGCCGCTTCGGCAGCGGCAGGCTGCCGCCGGCAGCAGCCAGCGCGGCAGCCTTGGCCGCGGCACGAACCAGCAGCAGTCCAATCGCCTGCAGCCCGGTCAGCCAGGTGAACTCCTGCCACGGAAGGGAGGCGCCAACGATGACAAAGAGAATGATGGCGAGCAGCCAGTGGCCTTCGGGGAGTGCGGTGTAGCGCAGCGTCTGCCGCTCATCGATCTGCGCCAGCAGGACACCCATCAGGAACAGCGTCAGAAAGACCGGGACCGCCAGCATGCGGGCCAGGCCAACGGCCAGCAAGGCGCTGGCGACGAGGATGAAGACCTGGGCCAGCGAACGCTTCGGCAGCAAGCGGGCGATAAGCAGCGCCAGACCGGCAACCAGCCAGGCGATGAGCAGCGCGCCAACGGCGACCCACAGCGGATGGACCACGGCATTCAGCCAGTCTTCGCTTTGCTCGGCGTGGATGACGCCGAGGACAAGCGTGAACACGACGAAGGAGGCCGCAGAAGCGATCGCCGTGTGCAGGACGATCCGCTCCGTTACCACGCCCTGCGCTTTGGCCTCCTCGATCGTAAGCAACACGACGGCGGGCGCTGAAGCCATCGTGACTGCGGCCGTGGCGGCCGCCCAGGCGGGGCTTTGCCCGATCAGCAGGAGGGCGAAGGAAAAGATCAGGCTGAAGGAGAGGCTGATGTCGATCAGCGTGCTGCGTAGCAGTTCCGGATTGTGTCGCAGCCAGCCGAGGTCGAGCCGTCGGCCGACCTCGAGCATCAGCAGCCCGAGGGCCGCATCCGCTATCGGCCGCGCCTGCGCCAATGCCTCAATGCTGATCCAGCCAAGCAGTGACGGCCCAAAGATGGTACCGGCGAGCACATAGCCGATCACCCTCGGCCAGCCGACGCGGGCGTGCAACCACTCACCGATCAGCAGCCCAACGACCAGCAGCAGGCTGAACAAGGCCAGCGAGTCAACACTTTCCGGAAACGGTGGCAGGAAGAAGAGGCGTTCGAGCAGGCTCTCCCAGCCTCTGCGCAGGGGGGCGAGCAGGTCGTCAGGCATGGCGAAGGAAGTCGCCAGGATGGCCATCGCCAGCGAGCGCCTCGACACGCAGCCGGTCGTCGGCCCGGTCCGGGTGGAGCGGTTCCTCGCCGTAACACTGCGGGCAGATGTCCGCGCCGCCCTGCAACACCAGGCCGTCGAGATGCTGTGGATAGTCGGAGAGGCGGATGCTGCTGTGGAGAACGATGCCGTCGCCACTGACCGAGGGAATCATGAAGACCATTACCTTGCGCGACATGACCCGGTGCGCGACCGATTGCTCCAGGTATTGCAACGACTTGGACTGCAGCCCGGTCGCGCCGGGTTGCGGGTGGTCGATGCGGGCCGATAGCCCGATGCGAAGTGGACGTCTGCTCATGGCGATCATTCTCCTCAGGTGGACGGCGTAGCCGGCGTATCAAGGCGCTTTGGTACGAGCCGGGTCGCTTCACCAAAGCCCTTGATGGCGGTTTGAGTAGCCAGTGGCCCAAACAACTGCATCAGCAGGATGGTGGCCATAGGATACCGACCAGCATCGGCCATGCCGGAATACAGCATCTGGGTTTGACCAAAATCGAATACACCAAGGCGGCTGGGAAAACAACATTGTCTTCGTAAATGTAATTCACGACCCCGACCTTTTGCAACCCTACTGTCGATCTGTGCTGTGAAAACTGAACCCGGATACGCCCCTGTCGCTGCTGACAATGGAAAGTGTTGCAGCAATTCCGTCTGATCTTCGGCTCCTGCGCCAGCACCTTTCGTCTGGTCGAGGAACGCTGTGGCCTATCCGGCTCCCAGATGTGGGTCTTGCAGGAAGTCGAGCGCCGCCCGGGGATCGGATCGGCGACCTGGCACCGTCGCATGGGATTCATCAATCCACCTGCAGTCTGCTGGTCGACAAGCTGGTGGCGCGGGAGTGTCTGACGAAGAGGCGCAACCACGGGGACCAGCGCCGGGTAGGGTTTGCGCCTGGCGCAGAGAGTATCTCGGCCCTTTCCCTGTTGCCGGGACCGGCGGAGGGTATCCTGCCTGACGCCCTTTCCCGGCTGCCGAGTGTGGTGCTGAAAACATTGCATATCAATCTGGGATGAGCTGATTGCCCACCTGCCTGGCAAGGGATGAGTCCTGTATCGGCGTGCCGCTGGCGGAGATGGTCAGGCGGTCCAACGGAGAAGGTGCCTAGCGCTGCCCTTCACCCACAAGCCTTGTTGTCGTCCGAAGTCCAGTGTCGGAGGGAGAGCCCTTCGCGCAGCGATTGCAGTTCCGAATAGCCGTGCCACATGATTTGATGGCCTGGATACGGGTCTTTGGCGCGGCCGATGTATCCGCCGAGTTGGGCTACCAAACGGACGGCGTCGCCGAGCCGATCCGAGTGGGCTTGGGGTTCCGTTTTTTTGGCGTAGGCCTGGAATTACCGATGCCTTGCCATGGCATCGTTTCGCCTCCGATTCCGATTCCGAAGTGCGGCGCGGGGTTGCAACGCGCCGCGGGTGCGCGACGCTGGACAGCGGGTTCGATAGGAGGGAACCATTATGGCAACGCTACAGGCTTTCCATGGGCGCATCGTCGAGTTGCGCCGTCACACCAACGTTCATCGCTATGGATATCGCCCGCTCGGTCCCGCCGACCGCTACGAGCTGTGGATCAAGCCGCCATCGGGAGTCGAACGGAAGTTCACGGTCAACACCCGGACGATGGCGGCCCGACGTGGTCACGCGGTCAGTCTGATTGTCACGGCGCACAAGGTGCCCCAGGTGCTGGGACTCGCCAACTGGACTACGGCCGATGGAGTCAACTACGCCCGCACCGAAGCGCCGCCGTTGCTGCGTGTCTATGATTTCCCCGTCCTGGCAGTCACCTTCCTGATGATGGCGATGATCTGGGGCGATCCTGGCATGGTGTTGCTCGTACCGGGGGCGGTGACGTGCGGGCTGATCGCCAGCGCCCGACGCGCCGTAATCCGGAGCCGGCGAGGGCGGCATGTGGATCGGGCTATCGATGCCGAGACGGCGCGTCTGAGCCTATGGGGAGTGATGCCATCATGACCCTTCGCTTTGGCGATGCCATCCGGCTGGCATCGAATGATCGCCGACGCCTGCAGTTGCTGCTTGAGCGCGACCCTGGGGAGATCGAGTCATTTGGCCAACTGCAGGCCTTGATGCAATGGCACCGCCAGCAGGTGCAAGGGGTCTCGCGGGATGCCGAATTCCTGCGCTGGCTGATGGATCGGGAGTGGAACCGGCTCGCAGCGGGGAGTGGCTACCGGAACCACTCTAAGCCGTGTGGACAGCCAGAAACGGAATCCGCATCTGCCATGTGCCTCGACCGGGAACCACCCAAAAGAAAATTTGCCAAACTGTAAACCGAATTGTACCACTTGAATCGGTTACTTGGAGGTAATTGACAGATGGGAACCCCCCTCAAGAATCCGCCCGTGTACCTAACCCTGGCCCAGGTGCGGTTCAACCCGATTTTGAAGCTGGCAGATTTCCTGCCCAGCATTCAAGAGAGCTTCCGTCAGGCCGGCTATCCCGATTTCGACCGTCAGCATCTCATCTCGATCCAGTTATCTGTACAGGACGGCCAGCCGTCCACCCCAACTCCGGTCCAGCAGGAACGGTTTCAGCTTGGCAACGTCGAGAAAACGCATACGTTCATCCTCGACGGCCAAAGCCTTACGCTCCAATCCACCAATTATGGGTACTTCGAGACCTTCTCGGCATGCTTCCTGAAGGGCCTGGACATCGTGAACCATGTCGTGAAACTTGCCTTTACTGAACGGGCCGGCCTTCGTTATCTCGATCGGGTGATGCCGCAACCTGGAGAAACCATCGAACAGTACCTCGTCGAACAAGTCCACGGTCTGACGTCGCGCCTCGAGGGCGACCTCTCTATTCCTATACAGAGGCGATGAACGAGATCTGGCAACATCAAGCTGCTGAGTCGGGTTGCCATACAGGACGGTCCACTCGCGTTCCCCCCCGAACTGCAGCCTGGAAACATGCGCGTCACTGAAAAGTTCGTGTCCTACACGGGCATCAGCGCCATTCTCGACAATGACGGCTTCGTCGAAGGGCGCGAGGCGTTCTCGACGAAAGCAGTGGCCGATCACCTCGATGCCATCCACAAGGTCATTGGAGCGGCGTTCAAGACCACCGCCACGCCTTACGCATTTGCCGCCTGGGACAAGTGATCATGCTCGGATTCGCAGTTCCCGTTGAAGATATCAACGCCCACGCTCATTACCGACCCGTACTAGCGATCTACGGGCGGGCGCCCGTTGCCGAGGGTGGCCCACTCCCGTGCTTCGGCGGGGCCGGCACTGGCGGTGTCGAGGGAGTGCATTTCGTCACGTCGCGCCAAGGCTACCGCCCCTATGCGGTCGTGAAAGTGGAAGTGGCGGCATTGCCGGAGCCATACGCCCCCTATACCGAACTGATGAAGGAAGTGAAGGTCGGCTTCGGGCGCACCATGTCGCACCTTCCTGCGGTGTTCGGCGTTTCACGCCAGACTCTCTACAACTGGCCAGTGGGAGAGATTCCCAAGAACAGCATCAAGGCAAGCTCGTGCAATTGGCTGCCGCCGCGCGCGTAGTTCACCGAGGCCGGCTTCAAGCCGACTGCGCTCGCGCTTGATCGCACCGTCGCACACGGAAAATCATTCCGTGGAACTGCTCGGAGCGGGGGCCGACGGAAGGGAAACGGCCCAGCGACTCGTCCGGATCGCAAAACGTGGCGCCACCTCGCGAGAAAAGCTCGATGCCTTGCTTGCAGACAGAACGCCCTCGCGTCTCGATGTTTTGGACATGGGGCGCCCATCATTGAATGAAGACGTCTGACCAGCATGGATGGCATGGCCGCGACCTGGACTCGAGACACCCCATGGCGTCAGGGGAGCGTGCTGTCGCCAGATGCCATCCAGGCGCTGGGACTCGCCCATCCGGATGCCCCCGATGCCATTTGCGCGGTTGTCATCAGCCACGACTGCGACCTGGCCAACGATGATCTTCAGATCGAGCCGGACGTAGAAATCATCATCGGTTGCCATCCGGAAAAGGCCGATGGCAATTATTTCTGGGCGAAAGCCCCTCGGACACTCCATCTCGAGGTGCTTCGCAGCGGCGACCCCGCCACCGTCGAGATGATCGCGACGGCCAAGTGCCTCGTTCCGAAACAGGCGCTCGCAGCATTCGCTCCCGATGCCACATATTCGTTTTCCGGCAAATCGTTGTCGGCGCTACGCTCATGGTTGGGCGTACGCTACAACCGAGCGGCATTCCCCGACCCATTCGTAAGTCGCTTATCCAAATCCAAGGTCGATAAGGGCCTTGCCAAGCTCATCGAACCCGTTGGAAACCTTTTGTCGGCCGTCTATTTCGATGTGGATGGCGGAAAGGAAGTCGATCACTCGGACGGCAGTCCCTACGGGCTAAAGATCGTTCTCGCTTATCCCCCCGGAGACGACCCGGAGCAGACCGCCAACGAAGCGGAAAAACTCGAAGCGTCGATCAATGGGCTTTTCTTGAAAAAGCACTTCGACACTGCGACCGGCAAATGGCATGAGATTGCCTTGAAGGACTGCATGTCTATTTCCGAAGATGATCTGCCCGTGAGCAAAGCCAGACTGCTCACCCAGTGGCGACTCGAGTACATGACGTTGAAAGCGGATGACAAACAGCCCGGCGCTCCAGGCTGACAGTCCCGGCGCATTGTCCTCGGCATCGAAAATTCAACGGCCATAGCGGGCGGGAGCACAGCATGACCAGGGTCGCGTTCGGCTTCATTCCCCCGAACGGTGGCAAAACTTCATTCGCATCGCAGAATACTGAATTCCTGGAACAGTCGGCTCGGCAGTGGCACCGCCAGATTCCAGTAAATCGTCATGGGTTTTTCGCTCTCGGCGCGCTCCAGCGTCACCGGGCCGCAGGCGCGGTAAGGGTCCCCCTTGGCCTGGCGGACGAAAAGCTGAAAGCACCAGCCATTGCCGGGGCTTTCCAGATAGCGGCGTCCCGCAGTCGTATCGGGGCCAGCGGAGTTCTGGGATTGCCAATGAAATCGTTCGGCGCTGATGGCATAGTCAGCGATAGGCGATGCGTTCGTGGTATCCCTCATGCTTGTCCAGCGTGACGAACAGGAGTTCGACCTTGCGCTCGCGCAGGGCCAGGACGCCGGCCTGGAAAGGCGTGCGTCGCCCAGCGGATAGCCAACCTACAGCAGTCAGGATTTCCCGGATGCCGTAGGAGCTATGCAGGTTCAGCGGAGAATCTTCCAGCCCCGGAATGGATTGCTGCCGCAAGGTGCTTCTCCCCTGCAGCACTTCGCCGAGTTCAGCCAGTTCGGCACGCTGATCCGGGTGCTCTCGCAGCCGCTTCAGGAAATCCTCGCTACTTCCGGCCTGGTGATGCTGAGCATCCACCTGATACGCGAGCATCTGGAGCAACTGGTGGTCGCGTTCCTCCTGCGGCCAATAGGTGGCGGCGGGCTCGCCGACCTTGAGCAGCAGATCGGTGCGCGCCGGATCATCGAAATGCAGCAAGTTGCCGAAGCGGCGACCGAAATAATCGTCCTCGCTGCCCGCGGCTGTGGTTAGCAGCCCGGCATCGCGCATCAAATTGGTCCAGCCCGAGCGACCTCTGCTGCGGTAGATATCTTCCAGTTCGACGGCCTGCTCTCGCAGGAAGCTTGCCAGGCGGATGTTATTCCGGCCGCGCAGGGCTGCATACGCTTGCAACTCGGTGCGCAACCGGCGCCAGTTCTGCTGCATAAGCCTTCTCAGGCTGCCCAAAACCTGTTCGCGTGTCTGGCGCTGAAGATGGATATGACAGCCGGGCGGCAGGGAGCCGAATCCTTTCTCCGCCGCTTCGATCAGCTGGCCCCGCGCTAGACCGGTGATCGTGGAAAGCAAGCGATCGAAACGGAAGTCTTGCCGATGTCGTCCGACGAAATCTAGGATCAGGCAAGCTTCCTTGCCCTTTGCCAAGCGTAGGCCGCGGCCGATCTGCTGTTGAAACAGCACTGGGCTCTGCGTAGGGCGAAGGAGCAGCAAGGTGTCCACTAACGGCAGGTCTACGCCTTCGTTGTAGAGATCGCACGTCACGAGGGCGGCGAGTTCGCCGCGGGCAAGCATTTCCGGGGCGCGCCGCCGTTCATCCTGCACAGTATTGCCGACGATGCAGCGTGCCTTGATCCCGGCCTGGTTCAGCCTGCCGGTCATGTATTCCGCATGGGCGACAGAAACACAGAACACCAGGGCGCGGCCATGCGTTGGGTCGCCAGCCAGACGGCGCCACTCATTCAACACCAGCCGCGCGCGCACGTCATTACCCGTCACAAGATTGTCGATGGCAGCCGACTCGCCCGATTGTTCCCAGGGCACGCCAGAAAAATCGGTCTCGTCATCGCAGGCGTAATACTCGAAAGGACTCAGCAGTTGCAGGTCGAGTGCATGCCAGAGCCTGAGTTCGACCGCAGGTGAGCCATCCGGTCTGTTGTCGAAATACTTCAGGATGGGCTGCCCATCGCTGCGCTCAAGCGTAGCGGTCAGCCCAAGCAGTATGCGGGGCTTGACTGAAGTAACGAAGGCATCGAAACGAACGGCCGCCAGGCGATGGCATTCATCCACCACCACCGTGAGCCAATGGTCTGCGCCGCAGTGGGCCACCAAGTTTCTGCTTGCCATGCTGTCAATAGTGACGAACACGTGATCAAAACGCTCGATCTCCATGCCACCGACCAGCAATTCGCCGAAGGAATGATCGCGCAGCACTTCCCGGTAGGTACGCAGCGCCTGCCTCAGGATTTCTTCCCTGTGTGCCACGAACAGCAGGCGTGGTCGCCCGCCTTCCTGCGCGCAGATGCGCTTGTAGTCGAATGCAGCTACGACGGTCTTACCCGTGCCGGTGGCTGCGACAACCAGGTTGCGCCAACGCCCGTGATCCCGCTCGATCTGCAACTGATCGAGCATCTCCTGCTGATAGGTCTTGGGCTCCAGATCAAAGTAGGTAGGGCGGGCAACGATATCGTCTCCTGACTCTCGCCTGAGCGCTTCTCCAAGTGCCGTCCGGTGTGCCTGATTGGCGGGATCATAGACTTGGAATTCGTTGTCTTCCCATAGTGTTTCGAAATGAGCCTTGGCACGCTCGAACAGATCGTGCTGGCCGCGCTCCGTGAATTTCACTGTCCATTCGAGGCCGCCCATCAACGCAGCGCCCGACAGGTTGGCGCTCCCCACGTAAGCGGAACCGAAGCCGGTGCGGCGCTGAAACAGCCACGCCTTGGCATGCAGTCGGGTCCGGCGACCGTCCAAGGAAATTCTGATCTCGCACCCTGGCAAGCCCGCCAGTTCATCCAATGCTTGCACCTCGGTCGCGCCGGTGTAGGTGGTGGTCAGGACGCGCATCCGAGTTCGGGGCTGATCATCTGCTCCCACGGCGGTTATCGATTGGAGCACATCAAGTAGTTTGCGCACGCCAGAATGGGTGATGAAGCTGACCAGAATATCCACTTGATCACAGGCCGCAAGCTCGCGGCGCAACTCGATCAGCAGCGATGGAGAACCTTTGCCCGCCGTAAACAGCCAGGGCAGCGCCAGACCGGTGTCAGGCAGCACAAGCGCGTGTGAGTGTGCGTGAATGGCCTGAAGGATTTGTAGCGGGTTGGCAATTGCATCGATCCGGTCTCCGTTTCCCCCCAGTCGTTGACGGATATCAATTAAGATGGCATTGACCAGTTCCAGTTGCCGCTTGAGCTTCTCCGGCCCATCACCGCTCAAGTCATCCAGTATCCGGGTCAGTTGAGAGGCAATCGCGTTCGCCAGCCGCTCCGGAGCATCTTCCGCCGCCAGGGGCCTGAGCGTGCGGCCATGTTCGCCTGTGGTTTGGGAAACGGACTTCCAGAGCATTTCTGTGAGTAGCTGGTCGTAGAGACCGTCAGGCAGTTCCATATATCCCCTGAAGTTCTCGCACTTGGGTCATCACAGTGCTCAAGCCGCCACGAATCTGGCGCCAGTCGATTGGTGTGCGGCGGCTCTCGCCACCGCTTCGCGCATTCGCTCCTCGGCCGTCTCTCTGGTCTTCATTCTCCATCCCTTGAGGCTGCAGGGCGCTTCCCTGATTGCCTGTAACCATGACTCGAAGGAATCCGGCTCTCTCGACAGGCGGCTGCGCAATAGCGGCAAACCCGAAATGGCCTGCTGCACTGACACCTTTGCCGGTCGTCACTGTCGACAGCACTTCATGATTCAGCCATGACAGATCGCGCCTCACTCCGAAAAGAATGACCCTGTGGCGCATCTGCGGGACACCAAAATTCTCGGCTTCAATGATGAAGTCCTGGGGCCTTATACCGTCACCACGGCCATCAACCACGAAAGAGCGGATGTCATATTCAAGACCGTTGCCGGGCCTGGAGAGGTCTTCCAGTATCCGCTCGAAAATGAGCGACCCACCATGTTTGGACGTAAGAATACCCTTGACGTTTTCCATCACGAAAATGGCTGGGCCGAACCCGCGGATTATTCGCAGGTACTCTTTGTAAAGGAAATGGCGCTTGTCCTCCTCGAACGCCTTGGGGGTCGGTTCCACGCATCCGCGAACGGCCTGCAATCGAGTACGCCTGGCAAGGTGGGCCACCGATCAGGATCCACGGATCGCTATTGCCGATGGATTCGCGGATCCACTGGTCGACCTTCTCACGTGGAGTTTCGCCCAGCGTCGCGTTCTTCGCTTCGGCATAAGCCGCATGCGCTGAATCGTTCACCGAGGAATGGGCGAGCATCTCCGCCTTGGTGATATCACCCCTCACATAATCGTAGTAGCAGTCAGGGGCCCGACCTTTCGGAAAACTCCGGAACAAGGCACGCAGCGAAAGCGTCCTGTGTGCGACAGGATCTTTCTCAATGGAGACGCGAACGTCAAAGATCTGCGAGCCCAAACTGTCGTTCAGTGCAGAGAATCCCTCTCCAAGCCCGCCGGGACCTGCAAAGAGATCTACAACTGGGATTGGTCTCGGCATCATTTCTTGTCTTTTATGGTCGATGCGGTGGTCGTCGCGCAAGCCTCGGCGTATTCATTTGTAAGGGTGTCGATGAGCTTTGAAATCAGGAGGCGAAACTGGCCGAGGCTTGTATCGGCCAGTGCCGTTCGCACCTTGATGGCAAGTTCATCGGCTGTCGGGATGGACTCCCTGCTGTCCGAATGCACCAACCGCATGCAGTGCTCTATTACTGGAACCGGGGGGCTCGCCTTTCCGCTCTCGTAGCGACTTATAGAGGACTGCCTTACGCCCAGCTTGTGGGCGAACTCTTCTGGCTACGGCTATTTCCTGTGCGGCCCGAACCAGATCGGCAACGGTGGTAATCGCCACGGATGGAATCATGGCGAATGCTCTTGTCGCATATGATAACATCGTCAGATGCTCCAAGTGCATTTTTCTGGCTTTTGGTTGGAAGTCACCCCTCCAAACCTCCATTTCCCGTCAGCAATTTAGCTTCGGCTTCACGTCTGGCAACCAAACCTGGAAGCACCATTCCGCGCCCATGTATCCAGCGCCGGAATTCCTTTCCAGCGGTCTGCCAATCCCGCAGGTTGATCCGCCGCCGTAGCGTCGATGTCTGAAGCCGTCCGGCACCGAGGTTGAAGTGAAATCGACGATGGCAGGGAGGCGCCAACGATGACAAAGAGAATGATGGCGAGCAGCCAGTGGCCTTCGGGGAGTGCGGTGTAGCGCAGCGTCTGCCGCTCATCGATCTGCGCCAGCAGGACACCCATCAGGAACAGCGTCAGAAAGACCGGGACCGCCAGCATGCGGGCCAGGCCAACGGCCAGCAAGGCGCTGGCGACGAGGGTGAAGACCTGGGCCAGCGAACGCTTCGGCAGCAAGCGGGCGATAAGCAACACCAGACGGGCAACCAGCCAGGCGATGAGCAGCGCGCCGACGGCGACCCACAGCGGGTGGACCACGGCATTCATCCAGTCCTCGCTTTGCTCGGCGTGGATGACGCCGAGGACAAGCGTGAACACGACGAAGGAGGCCGCTGAAGCGATCGCCGTGTGCAGGACGATCCGCTCCGTTACCACGCCCTGCGCTTTGGCCTCCTCGATCGTCAGCAACACGACTGCGGGCGCTGAAGCCATCGTGACTGGGGCCGTGGCGGCCGGCCAGGCGGGGCTTTGCCCGATCAGCAGGAGGGCGAAGGAAAAGATCAGGCTGAAGGAGAGGCTGATGTCGATCAGCGTGCTGCGGAGTAGTTCCGGATTGTGTCGCAGCCAGCCGAGGTCGAGCCGTCGGCCGACCTCGACATCAGCAGCCCGAATCCGCTATCGGCCGCGCCTGCGCCAATGCCTCAATGCTGATCCAGCCAAGCAGTGACGGCCCAAAGATGCCCCCCCCCGGCCAGCCGACGCGGGCGTAACCACTCACCGATCAGCAGCCCAGCGACCAGCAGGCTGAACAAGGCCAGCGAGTCAACGCTTTCCGGAAACGGTGGGAAGAATAGGCGTTCGAGCAGGGTCTCCCAGCCTCTGCGCAGGGGGGCGAACAGGTCGTCAGACATGGCGCAGGGAATCGCCAGGATGGCCATCGCCAGCGAGCGCCTCGACACGCAGCCGGTCGTCGGCCCGGTCCGGGTGGAGCGGTTCCTCGCCGTAACACTGCGGGCAGATGTCCGCGCCGCCCTGCAACACCAGGCCGTCGAGATGCTGTGGATAGTCGGAGAGGCGGATGCTGCTGTGGAGAACGATGCCGTCGCCACTGACCGAGGGAATCATGAAGACCATTACCTTGCGCGACATGACCCGGTGCGCGACCGATTGCTCCAGGTATTGCAACGACTTGGACTGCAGCCCGGTCGCGCCGGGTTGCGGGTGGTCGATGCGGGCCGATAGCCCGATGCGAAGTGGACGTCTGCTCATGGCGATCATTCTCCTCAGGGGGACGGCGTAGCCGGAGGATCAAGGCGCTTTGGTACGAGCCGGGTCGCTTCACCAAAGCCCTTGATGGCGGTTTGAGTAGCCAGTGGCCCAAACAACTGCATCAGCAGGATGGTGGCCATCAGGATACCGACCAGCATCGGCGGCATGCCGGAATACAGCATCTGGGTGTTGACCAGCAACACCAGTGCGACGCTCGACATCGGCTGCAGGCCGATACTCAGCAGCAGGCTCTCTCGCTGCGAGAGTCCCAGACGCCTGCCGGCGAGCCGTGCTGCCAGAAACTGACCGGTGAGGCGAATCAGCACAATCAGCAGCGCCTCCGGCCAGAACTGCTGCAGGTGAACAACATCGAGCGCAGCACCGGCAAGGACGAAAGTGACGACCATGAAGACCCGTGCATCGCTGGCAATACGGATGGCGACGACCTTTTGTTTGCGGTCGCAGGTTTGCACCAGGATGCCGAAGATCAACATCGGCAGGAATACGGAAACCTCAAGGTGGATGGCGGTGCCGACGCCGAGCACGATGCAACCGAGAATCAGCAGGTGCTGGTGTTCGACGTGTCTGCCCAGTCTTCCCGCGGCGACCAGGACCAGAGCGGCGCACACGCCGCCGATCAGCAGCGAAGCGCCGATGCTGCCCAGCGCATCGGCGAGACGTGTTGTCTCGCCCAGTGTCGCGGTGTCGGTCAGGAAAGGCGCCATCAGTGCGACAGCGGTGAAGGCGACCCCGCCGTTGATCGCCACCATGGTGTACAGCAGCCCGGTGCGTTCCCCTTTGGCGCCGACGTCGCTGCAGGTGGCTATGGTGATGGCCGGTGAGGTGGCCAGACAAAGTGCCGAGACAAAGATGGCAGCACGGGTACCGAATCCCCAGAAGACGAATACCGCGAACATCAGCAGGCCGGACGCCAGGGCGATCCCGATTCCGGCCAGCAGACGGTTCAGGCCGTCCCGAGCACCGGTGCGTGGCACCAGATAGCCGAGTTCGAACAGGATCAGGCCAAGCGCGAGGTCAATGAACAGCTGTGCCGAGTCGACGTGGAGCGGCGTGATCCAGTTCAGGCCACTCTGGCCGGTCAGCAATCCAAAGACGACATAGCCCGTCGTGCGCGGCAAGGAAAGGACGCGTCGTGACAGCTCACCGGCAGCCAGGCCGCCGAGCAGAACCAGACCGAAGAGCTGGACGGAGTTGAGCATGAAAAAGGAGGGGCCAAGCCCACTGCATCCTCGTCAAAATCGAATACACTAAGGCGGCCGGGGAAAACAGCATTGTCTGCAAATGTAATTCATGACCCCGACTTGTGCAACCCTACTGTCGATCTGCGCTGTGAAAACGAACCCGGATACGCCCCCGTCGCTGCTGACAATGGAAGTGTTGCAGCAATTCCGTCTGATCTTCGGCTCCCTGCGCCAGCACTTTCGTCTGGTCGAGGAACGCTGTGGCCTATCCGGCTCCCAGATGTGGGTTTTGCAGGAAGTCGAGCGCCGCCCGGGAATCGGGATCGGCGACCTGGCAATTCGCATGGGGGTTCATCAATCCACCTGCAGTCTGCTGGTCGACAAGCTGGTGGCGCGGGAGTGTCTGACGAAGAGCCGCCACCACGGAGACCAGCGCCGGGTGGGTTTGCGCCTGGCGCAGAAGGGTATCTCGGCCCTTTCCCTGTTGCCGGGACCGGCGGAGGGTATCCTGCCTGACGCCCTTTCCCGGCTGCCGAGTGTGGTGCTGAAAACATTGCATATCAATCTGGATGAGTTGATTGCCCACCTGCCCGGCAAGGATGAGTCCTGTATCGGCGTGCCGCTGGCGGAGATGGTCAGGCGGTCCAACGGAGAAGGTGCCTAGCATGGCGCGCACCGGACTCCGCTCGTCGACACTGTCGGTCCTGATCCTGGCCGCTTGCGCCGGTACGCCGCCGAGCGAACCACAGTCGCTTCAGCCGCCGTCAACGCTTCCCGAACAAGCGGCACTGGCAGTCACTGACGAACAACTCATCAACGCTGTCGACATTGAGCGAAACATTTTCTTCGCCAGCCGGTCGACGGCGGTCGATCCTGCCGAGCTTTACAAGCTGCGGCAGCACGCGCAGCGCCTGCTGGCTGACCCGAAGCTGGTGGTGACGCTGGTCGGGCATACCGACGACCTGGGCAGCGCTTCCTACAACCTGGCGATTGCAGAGCAGCGAGTGAGAAGCGTGTATCAACTGCTGCTCAAACACGGTGTGCCGAGAAAGCAGTTGCTTCGCTACGCCGTCGGGCGAGAAAAGGTGGCGCGGGCTTGTGGTTCGAGTGAGTGCCGCGCCAGGATGCGGCGTGTCGAGTTCGTGTACCCGAAATAGAGATCCCCAACGAACAGCCGCACGCCGGCAGCTGTGCCAGGAACCTCCCGTGCGGCGGCAGAGTCCTTGAGAATCAATCAGGCGGCCAAAGCCACGGCGGCCAGAACCGGGCCTTGCGCGTCGCGATGGTCGGCGATGAAGCCGAACAGGTTCTTCGGGTTGGCCAGCGTCGGGATGAGGGAGATAGTCTCCGTCATTTTGAGTTCGGCCGCCACATCGCGCATGTAACGCAGCGCGGAGTAGTCTTCGAGGGCAAAGCCCACTGAATCATAAATGGTGACCTGGTCCGCGTAGCTGCGACCGACCTTTTCACCGGACAAGACCTGCCACAGTTCGGTGACCGGGAAGTCAGCCGGCATCTGTTGCATGTCGCCTTCGATACGCGACTGTGGCTCGAATTCGCAGAACACCGGACCCTGGCGCAGCACGTCGGCGTGCAGTTCCGTCTTGCCCGGGCAATCGCCGCCGACCCCGTTGATGTGCATGCCGGGTTCGATCATGTCCGGCGTCAGGATGGTGGCGTTGGTCTTGTCTGCGGTGACCGTCGTCACGATGTCACAACCTTTGACAGCTTTCCTGGTATCACTGAAGCGCCTGGTCTTGAGGCCGAGACGGGTCAGGTTGGCGACCAGTTTGTCGGTGGTGTTGGCATCGATGTCGAAAAGATGGAACGTCTCGATACCCAGCAAGTGATGAAAGGCCAGGGCCTGAAACTCGCTCTGCGCCCCGTTGCCGATCAAGGCCATCGTCTTGCTGTCCGGACGCGCCAGAGCACGGGCCGCGACGGCCGACATGGCAGCCGTGCGGATCGCCGTGGTGAGTGTCAGTTCGCTGACCAGGTCCGGAGTCCCGGTTTCCACGTCGGCGAGAACACCAAAGGCCATCACGGTCGGCAGGTTGTAGCGATGGTTGGCGGGGTGGCCGTTCACATACTTGAAGGCATAAGTCCTGGCGTCGGCGACCGGCATCAGTTCGATCACACCGACGTCAGAGTGATTGGCAACGCGGGCGCATTTGTCGAAATCGTTCCAGCGCAGGAAATCCTCTTCGATGTATGCCGCGACACCGGCAATGCATTCGGCGATGCCCTTCCTGTTAATGATTTCGGCCACACTCTCGGCGCTCAGAAATAGCGTTCTTACGCGTCGGACGGTTTCCTGCTTGCGGTTGGTGTGCTTCAACATGGCGGTCTCCTTTGTTTGGCTGTTGCGGTGAGCCAATATTGAAGGAAGACGACGCCAAACAGAATCACCAAACCTGTATCTATTCCGAGAGATTTTTAGCAGAATGAAGACATAGAGTGACGGATTGATCAAAATGGATGCTCTTGACCAGCAACTCATCGGCCTGCTGCGTACCGATGCTCGCCTCACGGTCGCCGCCCTGGCGCACAAGCTCAAGGTCTCGCGCGGGACCATCACCAACCGCATCAGGCGACTCGAGGATGACGGGGTGATCGTCGGCTACACGGTTCGCCTGCGGCCCGACGCGCAGCCGAACGAGATTCATGCCTGGATGAGCATTGCGGTCGAAGGCAACGAAACTCGCGCCGTCATCGCCAGCCTGCTGGGCGAACCCGGCGTTGCCGGCATCCACGATACCAACGGTCGCTGGGACCTGCTCGCCAGCCTGCGCGCAGCCAATTTATCAGAGCTTTCCTCGGTCCTCGAGCGGGTCCGGTTGATCAAAGGGATTCAGAGCACCGAGACGAGTATTCATTTGCAGACGTATCGGGGGTGATGGCTTCCCCGCTCGCGCGGTCTTGCTGTACCGACGATGGTCCTCAGCCGGCTTGCAAGAAAAGGGGCGCCACCCACGTGTATCCACCGCTCTCGATCAGCGGTTGGCGTGACCCGTAACCCCATCGCCTCGTGGCGGAAGCATCGCACCCAGCCATTCCCGTCACTTGAGATTGCCCGACAGGAACTGCTGCAGACGTTCGCTGGCAGGTTTGGTCAGTACCTACCTGGGGTCGCCCTCTTCCTCAACCCGCCCCTGATGGACAAAGATGACGTGATTTTAGACTTCGCGCGCAAAGCCCGTTTCGTGGGTCACGACCAGCATGGTGCGGCCCTCTTCAGCGATCGACCGCATCACCTTGAGGACTTCGCCAACCAGTTCCGGATCAAGTACCGAGGTCGGTTCGTCAAACAGTAGCGCCTCCGGTTCCATCGCCAGTGCACGCGCAATCGCCACCCGCTGTTGTTGGCCGCCGGACAGGTGTGCCGGATAGGTGTCGCGGAATTTCCAGACGCCGACGCGTTCGAGATAACGCTCGGCACGTGCCATCGCGTCCTTTTTCGCCAGGCCAAGCACGTGGAGCGGCGCCTCGATGACGTTCTCCAGCACCGTCATGTGGCCCCACAAATTGAAGTGCTGGAAAACCATCGACAGACGGGTACGGATCTTCTGCAGTTGCTTCTGGTCGGCAACCTTGAGGCTTGTGTGCCTTCGCCAACACCAACGGCGGCACGCTTGCGCTGGGAGTCGAGGACACGGGCAAGGCCACGGGGACCGACCGCCTTCATGGTCTTGCGGAAAACCCGGAAGCGGTCGACGAATTGCGGCGAAAGACATTGACACATCTATTGCCGACGGTCGAGGGTCTGCGCTGGCGCCGTGTCGCATGCCTGCTCAGGGACGACACGGCGGGGCATGTCCTGCTTGTCACTGTGCCGCAAAGTCCAAAGGTCCATTCCATACTCGATGACGGCACCTGGACGCGACTCGATGCCAGTAACCGGGAAATGTCTGCCGCCGAGATCACTGAGCTCTCCTACCGGCGTGGGGTCATCAGCGCTGAGTCCGAGCCGGTGGCGGTGCCATTCGAACTGCTGGAAACCGATGTCTGGCGCCGGTTTGCCGCAAATCGCGGTTTCCTGACGGGCGAATTGTCGGACCGGCTGTTTCGCATCGGCCTGGCCAAACCGGTGGCTGGCGAACGGCAGCCGGTGCGCGCGGCGGTGCTCCTGTTCGCGGACGAACCGGGCGGCCTGCTGGCTGCTCAGCAGACCCGCGCGGACGTGCGGGTGTTTCATTACCGGGGTAGCCGTATCGAACCCGGTGCGGTACCAAACCTGATCAAGGCGCCGAAGACCATCTCCGGCCCCCTGGCAATGCAAATCGCCCAGGCCGGCGCGTACGTGCTGGATGAACTCGCGGCCGGCCTTACCCTCGCGGCGTCCGGCTTCAGGACCATGCATCGATATCCCGAGCGGGTGATCAAGGAAGCGATTACCAATGCCGTGATCCACCGCGACTACCGACTCAACCGCGACATTCACATTCGCATTCTCGACAACCGCATCGAGATCGAAAGTCCCGGCCTGTTCCCCGGGACGATCACGCCGGCCAATGTCAACCGGGCCGGCTCTTTCGCGCGCAACCCCCTCATCGCGCGCAACCTGCGCGAGTTTCCCGAGCCCCCCAATGTCGATGCCGGCGAAGGCGTACGCATGATGTTCGCTGAGATGCGCGCGGCCAATCTCTATCCGCCGTTCTACAGCGAGAACCGCGACGCGGCGCAACCTGCCGTCGTCGTCAGCCTGCTCAACGAGGAGCGTCCGCCGGTCTGGGAGCAGGTGAGTGACTGGATGGAGCGCAACGGCGCCCTGGCGAACAGCGATCTTTGCCGGATTGCTGCGGTCGACACCCTCAAGGCCTCGAAAATGCTCAAGCGCTGGGTTGAACAGGGAGTGTTGACCCGCGACGATTCCGGCGGGAAACGCCATACCGTGTATCGTAAGCCGCTGGCGAATGGCGAGGCGAATGCCGCTTCGTCAATTTCCATGCCCCTGGATAATGGGTAGTAGATTTCAACAAAACAACGTTTAAACAGTGTATTGCGCCATTTTTTATTATCCTTGCCGTGCTGTATGCATGAGCTGGGGCGTCGGGCACTGAAACCTTCGCCTTCCGCTCGGGCCGCGCACTGCTCGAAACCATCAACCGCGTCCCGTCATGAGTCGAGGCGGGCCGGGTGTTGGTCAGCAGTCAAAGGGATTCAGACCACCGAGACGAGTATTCATTTGCAGACGTACGGGGGTAATGGCTTTCCCGCTCACGCGGTCTTGCTGTACCGACGATGGTCCTCAGCCGACTTGCAAGAAAAGGGGCGCCACCCACGTGTTTCCACCGCTCTCGATCAGCGGTTGGTGTGACCCGTAAAGCCCGTCGCCTGGTCGCGGAAGCCCCGCGCCCGCCATTCCCGTCACTTGAGGTTGCCTGACAGGAACTGCTGCAGACGTTCGCTGGCAGGTTTGGTCAACACTTCCCTGGGGTTGCCCTCCTCCTCAACCCGCCCCTGATGGACAAAGATGACGTGGTTGGAAACTTCACGCGCAAAGCCCATTTCGTGGGTCACGACCAGCATGGTGCGACCCTCTTCGGCGATCGACCGCATCACCTTGAGGACTTCGCCAACCAGTTCCGGATCAAGTGCCGAGGTCGGCTCGTCAAACAATAGCGCCTCCGGTTCCATCGCCAGTGCGCGCGCAATCGCCACCCGCTGTTGTTGGCCGCCTGACAGGTGCGCCGGATAGGTATCGCGGAATCTCCAGACGCCAACACGTTCGAGATAGCGCTCGGCACGTGCCATCGCCTCCTTTTTCGAGAGGCCAAGCACGTGGATCGGCGCCTCGATGACGTTCTCCAGCACCGTCATGTGGCCCCACAGATTGAAGTGCTGGAAAACCATCGACAGACGGGTACGGATCTTCTGCAGTTGCTTCTGGTCGGCAACCTTGAGGGCATCCCTGGTGCCGGGCAGCAGTTTGACCTCCTCGCCGGCGACAATGATCTTGCCGGAAGTCGGCTGCTCGAGGAAGTTGATGCAGCGCAACCAGGTGCTCTTACCGGAACCTGAGGATCCGATGATGCTGATGACGTCACCCGAGTTCGCCTTGAGCGACACACCCTTGAGTACTTCGTTGTCGCCGTACTGCTTGTACAGGTTTTCGATGCGCAGGAGTTCTTTACTCGCCGTGTTGGTCATGGCAGTCTTTCCGATCAGTCTTTCTTCGCGCTGCTGGCACTGCGGCGCGGTTGCAGGTGGGCCAGCCAGCGGTTTTCAGCGATGCGGAACAGGCCAACCAGAACAAAGGTCACAACAAGGTAGAGCAGCCCGGCAAAAATAAAGGCTTCGAACGGCGCGTAATGGCGCGAGTAGACGTTCCGTGCGGCCCCGGTCAGGTCAACCAGGGTCACTGCGCTGGCAATCGCCGAGCCTTGCAGCATCAGAATCACTTCGTTGCTGAAGGGCGGAAGCGCCCGGCGCAAGGCCGACGGCAGAATGATCCTGCGCAGCGCGGTGCTGCGCGTCATGCCCATTGCCTTGGCGGCTTCGACTTCGCCATTCGGCGTATTGCGGATCGCCCCGGCAAACATTTCGAGCTGGTAGGCGCAGGTGTTGAGGCTGAACGCCAACAGGGCACAGAAATAGGCATCGCGGAAGAGCAGCCAGAATGGATTGCCAGTCTCCCACATTTGTTGCATCCATTCGCTTTGACCGATGCCGTAGTAGACCAGCAGCAACTGGACGAGCATTGGCGTGCCGCGGAAAAAGTAGGTGTAGGCGCGCACCGGAGCACTCACCCAGGGGTTCTTCGACACGCGAGCGATCGACAGCGGAACCGCAAAGGCGAAACCGACGATCAGTGCGATGCCGGTCAGATGGAGCGTCATCCAGAGCCCGCGCCAGAATTCGGGCAAACTGCCGGTCACGACTGTCAGATCAAACCATTCCATGAGTCGCTCCTAGACGTTCGCTTCTCTGACGCCGACGTTGTAGCGCCGTTCCAGCCGTTGCAGCACAGCATTCGACACGCTGGTCATCGCGAGGTAGAGGACGCAGACCGCAAGATAGAACGTGAATGGCTGGTGGGTTGAGCGCCCCGCCTGGTCAGCCAGCCAGGTCATGTCCGAGAGGCCGATCATCGATACGATGGCGGTACTCTTCAGCAGGACCAGCCAGTTGTTGCCCATGCCCGGGAGCGCGTAACGCAGCATCTGCGGAAAAAGGACACGCCAGAAGGCCTGCCAGCCACTCATCCCGTAGGCCCGGCCAGCCTCCATCTGGCCCGCCGGGACGGCCTGGAAGGCGCCGCGAAAGGTTTCAGTGAAATAGGCGCCAAAAATGAACCCGATGGTCAATACGCCGGCGGCAAAGGCGTTGAGTTCAATCATCTCCCATTCGAGATAGTCGCTGACTTGATTGATCAAGACCTGGCCACCGTAAAAAACCAGGAGCATCATCACCAGATCGGGAACACCGCGTACGACCGTGGTGTAGAGCGCGGTCCACCAGCGTAACGGCGCCAGCCTCGATAGCTTGCAGGCGGCGCCCAACAGGCCCGTGCAGACAGCAAGTATCAGCGACAGAATGGCAACCTTGAGAGTAACCCAGGCGCCGGCCAGCAAGCTGGGTGAGTATTCGATCAGCGCATCCATCGGCGAGCTCCCCCTCGGATTGTGCGTCTGCTACAGCTGCGGCGGAAATACAGGAAACGCCGGCCGCGTCAGCGGCCGGCGTTTCGATGGGGGACATCAGTTGCCGTAGATGTCCATCGGGAAGTACTTCTTGCGGATCTCATCGTACTTGCCACTGGAGCGTAACGCGGCGAGTGCCTTGTTCAGTTGCGCCTTGAGGTCCTGGTCCTTCTTGCGGACAGCGATGCCGATGCCTTCACCGATGACGGCGCGCTCTTCGGCGTTCTTGCCGAAGTATTGGTCGCCGGCAACGCTGTAGCCAGAACCTTCCGGCTTGGTCAGGAAGCCGCCGTAGGCTTCCCAGTAGTCGGCAAAGGTCGCATCGACGCGGCCCGACTTGAGATCCAGGTAGGCCTCATCCTGCTTGGCATAGCGGACAATTTCCACACCCTGGCCAGCCCAGTACTTGGTGGCGAAATTGTCGGAAACGGTGCCACGCTGAACCGCGACCTTCCTGCCTTTCAGGCTCGCCAGATCCGGTCTCAGGGGCGACCCGGTCTTGGCGATCAGAACGACCGGCGAGGCATAGTACTTGTTGGTGAAGTCGACCTTGGCCTTTCGCTCCTCGGTGATCGACATGGAGGCGACGATGGCGTCGAACTTGCGCGCGATCAAGGCGGGGATCATGCCATCCCATTCCTGTTTCACCCAGGTACATTTCGCCTTCATCTCGGTGCACAATGCGTTGCCAATATCGATGTCGAAGCCTTTCAACGCGCCATCGGAACCCGTTTCATTGAACGGGGGATAGGCGCCTTCTGATGCCATGCGGATTACAGTCCAATCTTTGGCCGACACACCGACAGACGTGAGAGCCAGAAGCGCCAACAACAGCAGAGCTTTTTTCACCTTTTCTTACTCCTCCATGGTTTAGACAGGCCAATGGTGGCAAAAAAGCCAGCCTTAATCAACGCTTTTCTTTGCGCACGGTACCGTGCTGCAGCAGTGCCACCATGCACATGGCAACCCAGTGAAGAAAGCGTGAAGTGCCGGCCGCTCAGGGGAGTCGTGTCAGGAAGCTGAAACAGATTTGGCCAAGCGCATCTTCTCTGCGCTGACGGTGGTCGCTGAACCGGCTAACGCAGTCTAATGGTTGAGCCGACGCGCAAGTCCGAGGATTGCCCGAGCTTCGTCGGGCGTCGCCACGGGACGCTCCATTTCGTGACTGATCCTGGCAATGCGAGCGACCAGCTGGGCATTGCTGACCGCCAGTTCGCCCTTGCGGAAGAAGATGTTGTCTTCGAAGCCGACACGGACATGGCCACCGAGCAGGATGGCCATCACCCCGAGCGGCAGCTGGGCCGGCCCGATGCCGGCCACTGTCCACGTCGCACCGGCCGGCAGTTGCGCGCGGAGGAACATCAGCGACTCGGGCGTGGCGGCCATGGCACCGGGAACGCCGAGCACGAGGTCGACATGCACCGGTGGATCAAGCAATCCTTGCTTGATCCACCGCACTGCGGTGGTGAGCATGCCCGAATCGAAAATCTCCAGTTCCGGTTTGACGCCGTGTTCCCTCATCGTGCGCGCGAACACCGTCATGTCTGCCGGATGGTTGAGGAAAACATCACTGCCAAAATTCACTGAGCCCATCGACAGGGTAGCCATTTCAGGAGCCAGTGTCACCGGCGCAAGTCGCTCTGCGGATGTCATGCCGACTGCGCCGCCGGTCGACACCTGAATGATCACGTCGCAACGGGCACGAATGGCCGCGATGATCTCCCGATAGACCGCCTTGTCCTGGGTCGGCGTGCCATCCGGACGACGTGCGTGCAGGTGAACGATGGACGCCCCTGCCCTGACACATGCTTCGGCGGCAGCTGCGATTTCGTCCGGCATGACCGGCAAGGCTGGCTGCTGTTCCTTGCTCACTTCGGCGCCGGTCAGGGCGGCGGTAATGATCAGTTTCTCCATTCCCGGCGCCAAGCCTAGCGTCGAATACGCTGGCAGGCCGCCGGCACCACGCAGGTGCCGGAGGCTCTACAGACGATGACGGGCTCGGCCAGGACGTCGGCGGCCGACGGCTGACCGGCGATGCCGGCAGCTGCGATTATCTTGCGTGCTTCAAAGGCCATCTTGCGCGAGGTATGGCCGATCGACACGATGCGACCTGTGGCTTCGATGAAATCACCGGCATGTACGGGGGCGAGAAACTCGATACTGTCGTAAGCGACGAACAAGCCCTCGTCGCCGTCGCTGCGGATCAGTAGCTCGGTGGCGACATCGCCAAACAGATGCAGCATTTTTGCCCCGTCGACGAGTCCGCCGGCGTAGTGGGCGTCGTGCGCGCTGATGCGCAAACGTATCAGGCTGGTCAGTTCTTGCATGGTGATTTCCTCAGGCTGAGTTTCTCTTGATCCATTCATGGATGGCGAACGACGCCACATCCTCGGCGTAGGTTCTGGTACCAAAGCCGGCGTCGTAACCGAGTTCCTTGGCCAGCTCATGACTGATGCGCGGACCGCCGACGATCAGGATGACCCGGTCACGCAAACCTTCGGCTTCGAGCAGATCGACAAGCCTGGTCAGGTTGTCGAGGTGGATGTTCTTCTGTGTCACGATTTGCGACACCAGAATGACGTCGGCCTTTTCTTCAATCGCCCTAGTGACCAGATCTTCGGAATCGACCTGCGCGCCGAGGTTGATGGCGCGCATTTCGTGATAGCTCTCCAGACCCTTGTGGCCGTTGTAACCCTTCATGTTCATGATCGCGTCGATGCCGACGGTGTGGGCGTCGGTCTCGATGCAGGCACCGATGACGACCATCTTGCGGCGCATTTTCTCGGCGATCAGCCGGTTGATGCCGTCCTTGTCGAGGGTCGCGAACTCCGGCCGGGAGACCTTGATGCTTGACAGGTCGACCTGGTGCTGGCACTGACCATAGACGATGAAGAAGCTGAAGTCCTGACCCATGTCTTCGGCGTGTACGACCGCGGGTTCTGCAAGGCCCATCATCATCGCCAGTTGCCTGGCGCCTTCCCTGGCGGCGTCATCGAGGGCGACCGGCAGGGTGAAGGAGAGCTGGACGCGGCCGTCGTTGAGGGTATCGCCATAGGGCTTGACCAGATTTTCGGCCATCTCAGAGCCCTCCTTCAAGCATCAGGTTCGGAAACGGGTTGAAGTAGTCGCTGGACTTGGCAATCACGCCGTCGAGACCCTTGCCACCGTCCGGCTTGCGGGAGATTTCGGCAAACATGCCTTGGCTGATCGCTTGCGGCAGACCCATCGTTTCGATGTCGGCCAGAATCTGTTCGGTCTCGCTGAGCACGCTCTGTGCGCGCCGCTCGATCTGACCACCGTGCCTGAATTCGACTTCCGCGTGCAGATCGCGCATGGTATTGAAGACGTACTTCGCGTTCTGCACGGCGAGGAAACGGTCCTGGATGAACGGCGTGTGGATGGCCTCGGTCATCATGCCAAGCAGGTGAATGTCCTGCTGCGTCAGCGTGCTGACAACGTTGAACAGCGCATCCTGGAGGTGGCCCCGAAAAATGTTGCCGGTCATGTGCTTGGTCGGCGGCATGTATTTGAGCGAGGCCTCGGGAAAGACCTGGCGGACCAGTTGCGCGTGGGCAATCTCCCAGAGGAAGCCGTTCTCCATCTCCGGATTGATCTCGAAGGCGTGCCCCAGCCCCATCTGCTCCGGCTTGAGGCCGGACAGATAGGCAAACTGCTCGTTGATCAGTTGCGAAGCCAGGACGGTGTGCGCTGCTTCACAGGCATCTGCCGTCGTCAGGTAGTTGTCTTCGCCGGTGTTGATGATGATCCCGGCGTAGGCATTGACCATCCGTGAAAAGAATTGGTCAATGAAAGTCCGCTGCATGTTTATGTCGCGAAAAATGATGCCGTACATCGAATCGTTGAGCATCATGTCGAGCCGCTCCATCGCGCCCATGGCCGCGATTTCCGGCATGCACAAACCCGAGCAGTAGTTGGTCAGGCGAATGTAGCGACCGACCCTGGCACCCGTTTCGTCAAGCGCCGCGCGCATCAGGCGGAAGTTTTCCTGGGTAGCGTAGGTGCCACCGAAACCTTCGGTGGTCGCGCCGTAGGGCACATAGTCGAGCAGGCTCTGGCCGGTCGAACGGATCACCGCGATGATGTCGGCACCCTGCTCAGCAGCCGCGCGAGCTTGGATGACGTCTTCGTGGATGTTGCCAGTGGCGACGATCAGGTAGAGCCACGGCGTGCGGCTTTCGCCAACCGATTTGATTTCGCTGTCGCGCCGTGCGCGCTGCCGGGCGATATGCTCGCACATCTTGCGGGCTTCAGCTTCGCTGGCCGCACGGATCGCCTCTTCCCCCTTGTGCCGCCGCATCGTCAGTTTGCCGGCGGCCACGGCTTCGGCGACCTGCTGCGCGGTACAGCCGCGTTCGATCATGGCACCGACAACGATTGCGGCGGCACCGTGCTGCAACAGGTCCTGCTCCTGCAAATGGCTCACCAGACGATTCGGCAGGGGCACCATGTTTTCATCGACGCCATCGATGCCGAGCAGACGCAGCGTGGCGCGCTCGACCGTCGTCGTGGTGAATGGCTTCATTTGCTCGAAGACACTGCGGGCAATGCGCCGCGCCGAGTCACGCGCGCGGTCGATTTGTGCCTGATCCAGATGCAAACGCATCATCAACAGACTCCTGTTTCGGTCAGTACTCGTTCGAGAATCACGTCACTGACCTCGTATTCGGGAAAGGCCAGGCGGGCGGCGCCGAGCAGTTCTTGAGCAACGAGATGGTGGCCATGCGGCGAGCATGGATTCAAGGTGATGCCGGCAATATGGATCCGGCGACAAGCCAGCAAGCTGCCACCTTGTTGGCGAAACCGCTGGACATCGGCGTGTTCGATGAACAGCTTTGTGCCGTCGGCAACCACCAGCGTCAGGCCGGGGTGTCGCGCAAGGAGCGCGTCGACCGTCAGCCAGAGGGCCTTACCGACAGCACCGCTGACCGCAATCGCGCCGAGTTCCCGGTCGGCAAATTCGACCAGCGTCGATGCGGCGTTGAGCGTGGCGATGTCGGCGAGAAACAGGGGTCCGCCGCTGCGGTCCCAGATACCAACGCCACCTGACTCAAACACGGCCTGGCAGCGCGCCAGAATTTCCGGCGCGGCCTGGGGAATGTTCAGCGTTGCCAGTCGCTCACGCGTCTTGCGGATGACATCCTGCACGCCACCGCCGATGGCGGCGCCAGTGGCCAGAATGATTCCGTCGGCGATGGCCGGTGAAGCGTGCTGGCTGCGACCGAGAGCCCCGTCGAGGATGATCAGTGCGCAACCGCACTGTCGCAATTGCGCGATGATCTTTTGCTGATCGGAGCTGCGCGACGCGCCGGCAATCTCCATTTCGCCGTGGTCCAGCGCGCGGACGATGACGATTTCGCCCATCGGGCTATCCAGTCCGGTGGCGGCAAGGAGTTTCCAGCGGACTTTGGCACGTAGCAGGGTGTCGCGGGCGGTGGCGATGATGGAACCCGACCAGACCCGCACCGGTGGCTTCGGAAAGAAGAAGACCTGATCGCGGTTTTCCCCGTCGCGCCCGATCGAGGTCACGCCAATCGCCACGCCATCCTCGGCAGCGCAAGCGAGAAGATGGTTCAAGGCCACCGTCTTGCCGGTGTTCTTGGTCATTCCCACGACGGCCAGCGTCGCCAGGCCACGTTCTCGGATCTGGTTCCAGAGGGCGCTGGTGCTCATGGCCGCCTGTCGGTTCAACTGAAAAGCTTGTTGGCCCATGCGACTCCTAGACGTACCACGCTTCGAATAGCTGGCGCAGCTTCGGGCTTTCGCGCAGCAGGGCCAGTGCGTACACTGCGTGGTCCCTGGCGTAGCCGTTGCCGACGATCATGTCGACATCCTTGCCGACGCCTTCGGCGCCAAGCGCGGCGGCGGTAAAGCTCGTGGCCATCGAGAAGAAGTAGACCTTGCCGCGGTCGCGGGTGGCCAGAATGCTGCCCATTTCGGTATTCCGGATATTGACGCAGTTGATCACCACATCGGCCAGGTGGCCAGCAGTCACCTTGGCGATCGCCTCCATCATCGCCACGGCATCGGTCGCATCAACCTGCACGGCGTGGTCAACCCAGCCGAGCTCGCGCATGCGCTGACAGTCGGTTGCAAATGGCGACACGCCGATCACGCAGCCCGCCGGGCCGGCGCGCTTTCGCGCCTCGTACACACATAGCGTACCCGACTTGCCACCACCGCCAACAACCACCACGGTGTCGCCGGGGCGAACGAGGCGCGCGGTTTGCGCCGGCGCCCCCGCCACGTCGAGAATCGCCAGGGCCACCTGCTCGGGAATGTCGTCAGGCAGCTTGGCGTAAAGGCCGGTTTCAAAGAATCGCCTGCGCTTCGACCTCGATCTGGTCCTTGTCCAGGTCGATCTTCTTGATGGTCTTGATTTGCAGCGGCGTCAGCGACAATGAAACGAGCGTGGCGATCCTGTCGCCCACACGCAGGTCCACCCTGCCGGCCAGTGCCGGGCCAATCTGGGCAATCCGCCCGATCAGCATGCCGCCCGATCCGGTGACCGGATTATGATGTTTGCCACGCCGTTCAACGATGCCAAGCACAGTGCTGGCGATCCTGGCGAGGTCCCCGGCAGCTTCCTGCTTGATCTGGGTGAAACTGGCCGCATCGATGTTCAGGGCGGCAACGTCAATCAGGATTTCGTTGTCGTAAATTGCCATTGAGTTGTCGATCCTCCATGCACCCTGGGGGAGCACGCCGATCGGTTCGAGCACGCGATGCGTGCCGTAGGGGGAGCCGTGTTGCATGGTAGTAGACCTGGTAGTAAAGCTCGTCAGACCTCAAGAAGGGGAGCATCGCCAAACCGGTCGCAGCGGCGCGACCGGTGTCTGGCGGCGATCAGTTGCTGTGCGTCGGCAGCGCGTAGTCGCGGCCCAGCCCCGGCATCTCGACCGTTTTGCCGGCATAGTTGCGACACTTCACGGTCGTGCCCGATCCATCCGGCAACTCTTCTTCCTTGACGTAGATCGGGATGATCGGCAGCTTGCCGAGGCCTCCGAGACCATCGACGATGAATGTCGGGACCGCCGGACCGCTGATCCAGCCACGGAGACCTTCGTACAGTTCCAGCATGCGCTGGTACGGCACGATGAAGTGGTGGGCACCCTCAACCATGTCGGTCGAATAGACGTAGTAGGGACGGATACCCATTTCGATCGCCTGCAGGAACAGCTCGCGCATCACGTCGACGTCGTCGTTGACGCCTTTCAGGCAGACGGTTTGCAAACCCATCATGATGCCGGCCTTCTGCAGCACCTTGACGCGCTCGCGCAGCAGCGGGGTGATTTCCTTGGGGTGGTTGATGTGCGTATTGACCATCTGCAAGCGGTGCTTTTCGAGCACGGCACAGAGTTCCGGCGTGATCCGGGTCGGCAGTTGAACGATCATCCGCGAGCCCATGCGCAGAAAGCGAACATGTGGCGCGCGACGGCGGATTTCGCCGAGGATGTAGTCGAGTCGCTCGTCGCTGAAGGTCAGCGGATCACCGCCCGAGAGCAGCACGTCCTGAATCTGCGTGTTGGCAGCGATGTAGTCGATCGACCGTTCGATCTCGTCCTTGTGCACGGAACCGGTGGGTTGCGACACCATGCGCTTGCGGGTGCAGAAGCGGCACAGCGTGGCGCAGGCATTGGAAACGAGGAACAGCACGCGGCGCGGATAGCGGTGCACAATACTGGTACCGGGAACGGTATCGCCTTCTTCGCCGAGTTGATCAAGCATGGTGACAAAGCCGGGCTTCGTCTCCTCAGCAAAGGTGGGCATGTATTGCAGACGGATCGGGCACATCGGATCATCGCGATCCATCAGCTGTGCCACATAAGGCGTGATCGACACGGCGAACTTGCCATAGACGGTCTGATCGACGTTCTCGACGTTGTTGAGGACGTCGTTGAGTTCACAGTGGTGCGTGTAACGGCGCGCAAACTGCTTCTGCCACGATTCTGCCGACGGATCGTAGGCATCCAGCGCTTCCCGGGTAAGCAACTTGTTCTGGATATTGAATTCGATTGTCTGCAGCATGCGATTCTCCTCTCCGGTGCGATCGATTGAATTTCGATCAAGGCGACGACAGAGGCGCAGTTTAGGGACGAGTCGCGCCGGCAGAAACAGGCAGCCTGCCTGAAACATCGCAAAAAAATCAGTCATACTGACTGATCCTGCGGCAATGTGAAGGAACACGAATGGCAAGAACCCTGGATAACCTCGATCAGCAGCTGATTGAACTGCTCAAGGTCAATGCCCGCCTGCCGGTGGTCACGCTAGCCAAGTCACTGGGTTGTGCCAGAAGCACCGTGCAACTGCGCCTGAAAGCGCTGGAGGACAGCGGCGTGATTTCGGGTTACACCGTGAGCGTCAAGAAACGGCAGAAAGATTCGAGCATTCGGGCGATGGTGTTGATCTCGAGCGACTCCAAGACTGAATTTGACGTCATCAAGGGACTGACCCGGCGGCATGAGATCGTCAAGCTCTATTCGATCAGTGGGCGCTACGATTTGTGCGCAATATTGATGACCGAATCGACCCAGGAACTCGATGCGGTCATCGACAAGATTCGCGCAATCAAGGGCGTGGTCGACACCTTTTCAACCATCGTGCTGTCGACCAAGCTGGATCGCCCGGAGTAGGGGCTGACCGTTGTCGTCCAAGCATTGGCCCACGCCCTGCCAGTCGCCTCGCCGCCAGAGCCGCTCGATCAGACCTTGACTGCGGACGTTTGCTCGAGCTTGAAGAGGTAGCGCTGCCCCGCGATACCGACATTGCCGTGAGGGGATCTGTCTACACAATTGACGACCGCACCCTGCCCCCGGATTTTATGGTTTCTTGACAGGCGGCCACGCTCCTTTTTTGACCATCTTGATGCCCACCAGCCTAGCATTCAGTTTGTCGAAACACCTACACGGAGAAACGCAATGGACGTCGTCTATCTTGCCGCGCTGGCCACTCTGTTCGGGCTCGCCGCGGCATTTGCCAAGGGCTGCGCGCGTTTGACGGGAGAGCGCGCATGAGCCTGCTGACCCTTCTCGCCGGCATCTCTGCGGCCGGCCTGCTGATCTACCTGATTGCGGCGCTGCTCTTTCCGGAGGATTTTTCATGAACAACCATGCCTGGTTGTTGCTTGGTCTTTTCATGACCATCCTGCTGCTCCTGGTCAGACCATTGGGAATCTATATCTCCAGGGTGATGATGATGGAACGTCGCCGGACCCTTGTCAGCGGCTTCGAAGACGCAGTCTTCAAAGTGTGCGGCGTTCAGCGCGACGAAGACATGGGCTGGCTGAAATACGCGTTGGCCGTGTTGTTGTTCAACGCGCTTGGCCTGCTCGCCGTCTATGCCCTGCAGCGCCTGCAACTCTGGCTACCATTGAATCCACAGGAGATGGCCAATGTCAGCCCCGATTCGTCCTTCAACACGGCAGTCAGTTTCGTCACCAACACCAACTGGCAGGGCTATGGCGGCGAGTCGACGATGGGCTACCTGGTCCAGATGCTGGGCCTGACGGTACAGAACTTTCTTTCCGCGGCCACCGGCATCGTTATCGTGACTGCCTTCATTCGTGGCTTTGCGCGCCATTCGGCGGCTGGCATCGGCAATGCGTGGGCGGACCTGTTCCGCGCCACGACCTGGATTCTGCTGCCGCTGTCTCTGATCTTCGCACTCTTTCTGGCGAGCCAGGGCGTGATCCAGAACTTTGCCGCCTACCAGGACGTGACGACGCTGCAAGTGACGAACTACGAGACACCCAGACTCGGCACCGACGGGCAAGCGCTGAAAGACGAGAACGGCAACCCGGTAACGGAGCCGACGTCCACAGCCATCCAGACCCTGGCCATGGGTCCGGTCGCTTCGCAGGAGGCGATCAAGATCCTCGGCACCAACGGCGGCGGCTTCTTCAACGCCAACTCGGCCCACCCCTTCGAGAACCCGACGCCGCTCACGAACTTTGTGCAGATGCTGTCGATCTTCCTGATTCCCGGCGCGCTATGCATCGCCTTCGGCTGCATCGTCGGTGACGAACGCCAGGGTTGGACGATTTTGGCCGCGATGGCCTTGCTCTTCGTCACCTTTGCCATCGCCGCAATCAGCTTCGAGCAGCAAGGCAATCCCTTGCTGGCAACGGTCGGCGCCACTGACACGACGAGCGTGACTACCACCGCCTTGACCGACGGCAACATGGAAGGCAAGGAGACGCGCTTCGGCATTGCCGATTCGGCCCTCTTCGCCACCATCACCACGGCCGCTTCCTGCGGCGCGGTCAATGCCATGCACGATTCATTCACGCCGCTCGGCGGTGCCGTGCCGCTGGTCTTGATACAACTCGGTGAAGTCGTGTTCGGCGGTGTCGGTTCCGGCCTCTACGGCATGCTGATCTTCGCCGTGTTGGCGGTATTCATCGCCGGCCTGATGATCGGGCGTACGCCCGAATACCTGGGCAAGAAGATCGAGGCGCACGAGATGAAGATGACGTCGATCGCCATTCTCGCCACGCCCCTGCTGGTGCTGGTCGGCACGGCTGTCGCGGTGATGACCGAGGCCGGCCGCGCCGGTATCGCCAACCCGGGTGCGCACGGCTTTGCCGAAATTCTCTATGCCTTGTCGTCAGCAGCCAACAACAACGGCAGCGCCTTCGCCGGACTCTCGGCCAACACGCCTTTCTACAATGGACTGCTGGCGGTCGCGATGTGGTTCGGCCGTTTCGGCGTGATCATCCCCGTGCTGGCGATGGCCGGGTCGCTGGCAGCCAAGAAGCGGATCTTCGTGACCGCCGGCACGCTACCGACGCACGGCCCGCTGTTCGTCACGCTGCTGATTGGTGTGGTGTTGCTGGTTGGTCTGCTCAACTATGTGCCTGCGCTGGCGCTCGGCCCGATGGTCGAGCATCTGGTGCTGTGGTCGGCCCCCTGATTCGTTGGAGAACTCGATGACACGCAAGACGTTTTCCCTGTTTGACCCGGCGCTGCTCAAGCCGGCCATCGCCGACTCGTTCCGCAAGCTCGATCCGCGCGTGCAGTGGCGCAATCCGGTGATGTTCGTCGTCTTCATCGGCTCGCTCCTGACGACGCTGGCGGCGATCCCGGCGCTGAGCGGTCCGAGTCAGGAGTCGACGGTGTTCATCCTCGGCGTCGCGATCTGGCTGTGGTTTACCGTGCTTTTCGCCAACTTCGCCGAGGCGCTCGCCGAAGGGCGCAGCAAGGCGCAGGCGGCGTCGCTGCGCGGCCTGAAGAAGGAAACCTGGGCGAAGCGGCTGCACGCGCCGCGCCCGGACGCCGAATGGCACACGGTACCCGCTGACGACCTGCGCGTCGGCAACGTCGTGCTGGTCACTGCCGGCGAAACCGTCCCCGCCGACGGCGAGGTGATCGAAGGCGTCGCCTCGGTCGACGAGTCGGCAATCACCGGCGAATCGGCGCCGGTGATCCGCGAATCAGGTGGCGACTTCTCGGCGGTCACCGGTGGCACGCGCGTGCTCTCCGACTGGCTGGTCGTGCGCGTCACCGTCAATCCCGGCGAAACCTTCGTCGACCGGATGATTGCCATGGTCGAAACGGCGAAGCGGCAGAAGACGCCAAACGAGATTGCGCTGGCGATCCTGCTGGCGGCATTGACCATCGTCTTCCTCGGCGTTACCGCAACCCTGCTGCCGTTTTCGCAGTTCAGCGTGAGCGTTGCCGGCTCCGGCTCGCCGGTCAGCATTACCGTCCTCATCGCGCTGCTCGTGTGCCTGATTCCGACGACCATCGCCGGCCTGCTTTCGGCCGTTGGCGTCGCCGGCATGAGCCGCATGATGCAGGCCAACGTCATTGCCACCTCGGGCCGCGCGGTCGAAGCCGCCGGCGACGTCGACGTGTTGCTGCTCGACAAGACCGGTACGATCACGCTGGGCAATCGCCAGGCGGCGGCCTTCCTGCCCGCCGACGGGGTCAGCGAGAACGAACTCGCCGACGCCGCGCAACTGGCGTCGCTCGCCGACGAAACGCCGGAAGGCCGCAGCATCGTCGTTCTCGCCAAACAGCGCTTCAATCTGCGCGAGCGCGATGTGCACGCCCTCGAGGCGCAGTTCGTGCATTTCTCGGCGCAGACCCGGATGAGCGGCGTCGATGTGCATGGCCGGCAGATTCGCAAGGGGGCCACCGACGCCATCCGCCAGCATGTCGAGGCGATCGGCGGCGCCATGCCCGCGTCGGTGCTGACGGCGGTCGAAGCGGCGGCGCGGCGTGGCAGCACGCCACTGGTCGTTGCCGATGACAAGCGCGTGCTCGGCGTCGTCGAATTGAAGGACGTCGTCAAGGGCGGCATCAAGGAGCGCTTCGCCGAACTGCGCCAGATGGGGATCAAGACGGTGATGATCACCGGCGACAACCGTCTGACGGCCGCGGCGATCGCCGCCGAAGCAGGTGTTGATGATTTTCTCGCCGAAGCCACGCCGGAAGCCAAGCTGGCGCTGATCCGCCAGTACCAGGCCGAGGGCCGCCTGGTAGCGATGACCGGCGACGGCACCAACGATGCCCCGGCACTGGCGCAGGCGGATGTTGCCGTGGCGATGAACACCGGCACGCAGGCGGCCAAGGAAGCCGGCAACATGGTGGACCTCGACTCGAATCCGACCAAGCTGATCGAAGTCGTCGAGACCGGCAAGCAGATGCTGATGACCCGCGGTGCGCTGACTACCTTCAGCGTCGCCAACGACGTGGCCAAGTACTTCGCGATCGTTCCGGCCGCCTTCGTCAGTACCTACCCGGCGCTGTCGGCGCTCAACGTGATGGGTCTGGCCAGTCCGTCCTCGGCCATTCTCTCGGCGGTCATCTTCAATGCCCTGATCATCATTGCGCTGATTCCACTGGCCTTGAAGGGGATCCGCTATCACGCCGTCGGCGCCGCCAGCCTGCTGCGTCGCAACCTGACCATCTACGGCCTGGGTGGTCTCGTCGCACCCTTTATCGGCATCAAGCTGATCGACATGGCGCTGGCCGCCGCCGGTCTTGCCTGAGGAGATAGTCATGAACAACCTGCTTCGTCCCGCCATTTCGCTGTTCGTTCTGCTGTCGATCGTTACCGGGGTGTTCTATCCGCTGCTCGTCACCGGCGTCGCCCGACTGGCTTTCCCGGCTGCCGCCAGCGGTAGCCTGATCGCCAGGGAAGGCAAACCGATAGGCTCCGAACTGATCGGCCAGAACTTCACCGAGCCGAAGTACTTCTGGGGCCGGCCATCGGCAACCGCACCACAGCCCTATAACGCGGCCGCGTCGTCCGGGTCGAATCTCGGGCCACTCAACCCGGCACTGGCCGCCGCCGTCAAGGCCCGAATCGAGGCGCTGCGCGCCGCCGACCCCGGTAACCCGCGGCCGGTACCGATCGACCTGGTCACCGCCTCGGCGAGTGGTCTCGACCCGCACATCAGCCCGGCGGCAGCCGACTACCAGGCGGAGCGAATCGCACGTTCCCGCCAGCTTGATCCGCAGGCCGTGCGTCAGCTCATCGCGCAGCACGGCGAAGGCCCCGACCTCGGCGTCTTCGGCGAGCCACGCGTACATGTCCTCAGGCTCAACCTCGCCCTTGACGCGATAAAGCGCTGAACGGGCTCTCCCTCGCCCGAGATACATGACCGTATGGACCTGAAAACAGCGGAAAATGCAGGAATCCTTTCGATGGAGTCCAGCCCATGCTGATCAACTGCGTTGCCTACCGCGAAGGCAAGAAGCTTGCCGATATCGATATTGATGAAATCAGTGACTACCTCAAGGATGCCGATTGCTTCGTCTGGGTTGCCCTGCGCGATGCAACACCGGCCGAACTCGACAAGATGCGCTTGGAATTCGACCTGCATCCGCTCGCCATCGAGGACGCCAATCACGGTCACCAACGGCCGAAGCTCGAGGAGTATGGCGACAGCCTGTTCGCGGTCATCCACCTGCTCGAGATGGCGCATGGCGGGATCGCCGTCGGAGAGGTGAATATTTTTGTCGGCGGCAATTTCATTCTGTCGGTCCGCAACCGCACTGACCAGCATCTGCTGGGTGTGCGCGAGCGCTGCGAACGCGAACCAGAGGCTCTCAAGCAGGGCTCAGGTTTCGTCCTCTACGCCTTGATGGATGCGGTGGTCGACCGCTATTTTCCGATCGTCGATAGCATGGAATCGGATCTTGAAGGAATCGAGGAGCGAATCTTCGACCGGGGGGCGGCACGCTTCAACATCGAACGCCTCTACGGCCTCAAACGTCGCGTGACGGTCGTCAAACACGCCGTGGCGCCGCTGATGGAAGCGGTCAGCAAGCTTGCCAGCAGCCGCGTGCCGCCGGTGTCCACCAGCAGCCGCCACTATTTCCGCGACGTCTATGACCACCTGGCCCGCATCAACGCTCACCTCGACATCCTGCGTGACACCATCGGCACGGCCATCCAGGTCAGCCTTTCGTCGGTGGCCATTGAGCAGAACGATGTCGCCAAGCGCCTTTCCGCATGGGCCGGGATCTTTGCCGTCGCCACTGCCTTTGCCGGTATCTGGGGCATGAACTTCGAATCAATGCCCGAATTGAAGTGGGTATACGGCTATCCGCTGGCGTTGGCGCTGATCGTTGGCGCGATGGGATTTCTTTTCTTCCGCTTTCGGCGCCTGGGATGGCTATGATGAACAATGGACGTCCTGACCCCGATCAGCTTCTGGCGCGCGTTCAGGAGGAGGAAGCCAAAGCTGCCCGCGGCAAGCTGAAGATTTTCTTCGGTGCCTCTGCCGGCGTCGGCAAGACCTACGCCATGCTCGGTGCCGCGCGGCGGCAAAAGGAACTTGGCACCGATGTGGTCATCGGCGTCGTCGAGACCCACGGCCGCAAGGAAACCGAGGCGCTGATCACCGGTCTCGAACGGCTGCCCCTGTGTGAGATCCCCTATCGCGGCAGTGTGCTGAAGGAGTTCGATCTCGACGCCGCGCTGGCGCGGCGCCCGGCTTTGATCCTGATGGACGAGCTGGCTCACTCCAACGTTGCCGGCTCTCGTCATCCCAAGCGCTGGCAGGACATCCACGACTTGCTCGCGGCAGGGATCGACGTCTACAGCACGGTCAACGTGCAGCATCTGGAGACCCTCAATGACGTGGTCAGCGGGATTGCCGGCATTCGTGTATGGGAGACGGTACCCGACCGGATCTTTGACGAAGCCGACGAAGTGGTACTGGTCGATCTACCGCCCGACGACCTGCTGCAGCGCTTGAAGGAGGGAAAGGTCTACCTGCCGCAACAGGCTGAACGGGCGATTCGCAACTTCTTTCGCAAGGGCAACCTCATCGCCCTGCGCGAGTTGGCCCTACGCCGCACGGCCGATCGCGTGGACGACGAAATGCTGGCCTACCGCCGCGAAACCTCGGTGGCCACGGTATGGCAAACGCGCGACGCACTGCTGGTGTGCATCGGATCGGGCACGGGGGCGGAGCGACTGGTGCGCACCGGGGCGCGCCTGGCAGGGCGCCTGGAGGCCCCCTGGCACGCCATTCATGTGCACACGCAAACCTCGGGACCGGAGCCTGAGGTGGAACGGCAGCGCATCGTCCGCGCGCTCGAACTATCCGCTTCCCTCGGTGCTGAAACAGCGACGCTCTCGGCTGACGACCCCGTCGCTGCGCTCGTCGATTACGCTCGCGAGCAGAACCTGTCGCGCCTGCTGGTCGGACGCGATCACCCCCGACCCTGGCGACCCTGGTACCGTTCGATGGCCGACCGGATTGGACAAGCCGCGCCCGACCTCGACGTGATTCAGGTGGCGCGCAACGAAGACGCGCGTGCAGCCGTTTCGCCGTCGACCGCCTCCCCAACGCCCGGCAACTGGCTGGCGTATCTCAAGGCAGCAGCCATCTGCACACTGGCTACGGGACTGGCAACGCCGCTTGCCGACGTCATCGAGCTCACCAACATTGCGATGCTGTTCCTGCTCGCGGTACTCATCGTGGCCATGCGTCTTGGCCGCGGCCCGGCAGTCGCCAGCTCATTTCTGGCCGTTGCCGCCTTCGACTTCTTCTTCGTGGAACCGCGTTTTTCTTTCGCCGTCAGCGATGCTCAGTATCTGATGACCTTCGCCGTGATGCTCAGCGTGGCGCTGATCACCGGCCAGCTCACCGCGCGCTACAAGCAGCACGCCGACGTGGCGACCCAGCGCGAGGCGCGTGCCCGCGCGCTCTACGAAATGGCACGGGATCTGTCGGCAGCTCTGCTACCAATGCAGATCGCCGAGGCGTGTGATCGCTTTCTGTCGGTCGAGTTCGGTGCCCAGGCCGCTTTGCTCCTGACCGATACGGGGGATCACCTGCAGGTGGAGACGGTCAACGCCAAAGGTCGCAGCGGCAGCACACTGATCATCGACGAGGGCGTCGCCCGCTGGGCCTTCGATCACGGCGAGGCGGCAGGGCTGTCCACGGACACCTTGCCAGGCAGCCCACTGCTCTATCTGCCGCTCAAGGCGCCGATGCGCACGCGCGGCGTGCTCGCCATTGCGCCGCGTGAGCCGCCGCGCGTACAGGGACCGGAAGCCCGTCGGCAGCTCGAGACCTTCGCCAGTCTGGTGGCGATCGCCGTCGAGCGCATGCACTATGTCGACGTGGCGCAGTCCACGCTGCTGCAGATGGAATCCGAGAGCCTGCGCAATTCGCTGCTGGCGGCGATCTCGCACGATCTGCGAACACCGCTGAGTGTGCTGGTGGGACTGGCCGAGTCGATCCAGCTGACGCAGCCGCCGCCAACCGATGCCCAGGCCCGGCTTGCCGGAACACTGAAGGAAGAGGCTCTGCGCATGAGCGTCAAGGTCGGCAAGCTGCTGGACATGGCGCGCCTGCAGGCCGGAAAAATTCAGATCAACCGCCAGTGGCAGCCCTTGGAGGAAATCGTCGGAAGCGCGCTAATGGCCACCGCAGCGCCCCTCGCGGCACATTCCGTACACGCCGCCCTGCCCGATGACCTGCCACTGCTAGAGATCGACGCCGTGTTGATCGAGCGTGTGCTGTGCAATCTTCTTGAAAACGCCGCCAAGTTTACCCCGGCTGGCACGCGCATCCGCATCGGCGCGGCGGTGCGCGGAAGCGAGGTCGACGTGTGGGTGGACGATAGCGGTCCAGGCTTGCCGAAAGGTCGCGAGGAAGCGATTTTCGAGAAGTTCGAACGTGGCGCACGCGAGAGCGCCACACCAGGCGTAGGTCTTGGTCTGGCCATCTGCCGCGCCATCGTCGCGGCGCACGGCGGCAGCATTCATGCCGAGAACCAGGCTGGCGGCGGCGCACGTTTCGTCTTCTCGCTGCCGCGCGGCATGCCGCCGACCACCGCCGAAGAAATCGTGGTTCCGGCAGACGGCGGCACGCCTTGACCGACCAACCCGATGGTCGACATCGACAACCTCGATCCTAACTAATGGATTACGCCATGACAGAGCCACTGGTCACCATCGTCGTCGTCGAAGATGAAAACAACATTCGCCGCTTCATCAAACTGGCGCTCGAAAGCCAGGGGTTCCAGGTATTCGAGGCCGACAGCCTGCAGCGCGGCCTGATCGAGGCCGGCACCCGACGCCCTGACCTGGTGGTGCTCGATCTGGGCCTGCCCGACGGTAACGGCGTCGACTTCATCCGCGATCTGCGGACTTGGTCGGAAATACCGGTGATCGTGCTTTCGGCACGCAGCGCCGAGACCGACAAGGTGACCGCGCTCGATAGCGGCGCGGACGACTATCTGACCAAACCCTTTGGTACCGCCGAATTGCTAGCCCGCGTACGTGCACATTTGCGCCGTCGCAGCCGAGGCGCCACTGGCACACCGCTGGCCGAATTCGGATCGATTCGCGTCGACCTGCTGCGCCGAACAGTCGAGCGCAACGGCGCGCCCATTCACCTGACGCCGATCGAGTATCGGCTGCTCAGCTATCTGATTGGCAATCCTGATTGCGTTTTGACCCATCGCCAACTGCTGAAAAACGTCTGGGGTCCCTCGCATGCCGAAGACAGCCACTACGTCCGCGTTTACATGGGCTATTTACGCAAGAAGCTCGAAGAGGACCCCGCGCGACCGAAGCACATCCTCACCGAAGTGGGTGTTGGTTACCGCTTCATTGGTGCGTAACCTGGCTCAGGCGACAAGGCGAGGCGAGCAATCACCGCAACCTTCATCACATGGCCGGCCTGAAGAAATCATGCCCTTTGGCGACAGGCAGGGCCGGTCCAGCCTGAGCCGAGTCTGCTATAGTTCCGCCTGCGCGCCGCCAGCGGGTCAGCCTTCACGGTCCCGCATGGCGGCTTCTGCTTTGTTGCCGCATGAAAGTCCCCTCATGAGTACCACCCTTATCGACTGCTCGAACGATAGCCGGTTCCCACCTGAACTCCTGCGTGACATCGCCAGGCGCCGCACCTTCGCGATCATTTCGCACCCCGATGCCGGCAAGACAACGCTGACCGAAAAGCTGCTGCTTTTTGGCGGTGCCATCCAGCTCGCCGGCACGGTCAAGGGCCGCAAGAGCGCACGCCATGCCACTTCGGACTGGATGGAAGTCGAGAAGCAACGCGGCATTTCGGTGACCAGCTCGGTGATGCAGTTCGAGTACCAGCAGCACACCATCAACCTGCTCGACACCCCTGGCCACGAGGATTTTTCCGAGGACACTTACCGCGTCCTCACCGCCGTCGACGCGGCGGTCATGGTGATCGACGCGGCCAAGGGCGTTGAGGCGCAGACCATCAAGCTGCTCAACGTCTGTCGTATGCGCAATACGCCGATCATCACTTTCGTCAATAAGTTGGACCGTGAAGTGCGCGAGCCCTTCGAACTGCTCGAGGAAATTGAATCCGTGCTCGGCATCGAGTGCGCACCGATCACCTGGCCGATTGGCATGGGCAAGACTTTTCGCGGCGTATATCATCTTCTCGATGACCGCCTGCTGCACTTTGCCGCCGGCGAGGAGCGCCGCAGCGAATCGCAGCGGCTCGATGGCCTGGATAATCCGCTGCTTGATGCCCAGTTCCCGGCAGAGATCGGCAAGCTGCGCGAGGATGTCGACCTGATTCAGAGTGCGAGCAGCCCTTTCGACCTGGTCGGTTTTCTCGCCGGGCGGCAGTCCCCGGTATTTTTCGGTTCGGCCATCAACAACTTCGGCGTCCAGGAGGTCCTGCAGGCACTGCTTGACTGGGCTCCGCCGCCACAGGAGCGCGATGGTGGTACGCGCCTGGTGCAACCCGGGGAGGCTGCCTTCAGCGGCTTCGTGTTCAAGATCCAGGCCAACATGGATCCCAAGCACCGCGACCGCATTGCCTTCTTCCGCGTCTGCTCCGGTCGCTACACACCGGGCATGAAGGTCAGACACATTCGTCTGGATCGTGAGATGAAGCTGAGCAACGTTCTGACCTTCATGGCCAACGAACGTCTTCTGATGGAAGACGCCGTCGCCGGTGACATCATCGGCATTCACAACCATGGCAACCTGCACATCGGAGACTGCCTGAGCGAAGGCGAAACTCTCGGCTTCAAGGGGATCCCCTACTTCTCGCCCGAACTCTTCCGCGCTGCGCGGCTGCGTGACCCTCTGAAAAGCAAGCAGTTGCTCAAGGGCCTGAAGGAACTCGGTGAAGAAGGCGCGATCCAGGTATTCGAGAACCTCGCCAGTGGCGCGCTTCTTCTCGGAGCGGTAGGGAGCCTGCAATTCGAGGTCGTCGCCCAGCGCCTGCAGACCGAGTACAAGGTCGACGCCATTTTTGAGTCGGCCGACATCTACACGGCGCGCTGGCTGACTTTCCCCGACGACGCCACACGACGCAATTTCGAGCGCGAGCAACTCCACCGCATGGCCAAGGATGTGGACGGCAATCCGGTTTACCTGGCAAGCACGCGCTACAACCTCGAGGTGACGAGCGAGAAGTGGCGCCGTGTCGGCTTCCATGACTCGCGCGAGCACGGGCAGTTGTTCGCTTGAACGAGAACGCTGCGCTAGCCACTCAGTCCTGCAGCGTTGCTGCAGTCATCCTCGGCCGTCGCAACGCGGTAGTCTGGGCGGCTCGACCGGCGCGTCAGACTCTGGCCAACCCAAGACGGAACCAATCATGGCAGAATGTCCCGCAAGCCCACGCGTACTGAGCTTTCTTGAGGCGCGCATACTTGGCGTGCTGATCGAAAAGGAAAAGACGACCCCCGACACCTATCCACTGACACTGAACAGTCTGACCGCCGGCTGCAATCAGAAATCCGCACGCGACCCGGTGGTCAGCGTAGCGGAAAGTGAGGTCCAGGCGGCACTCGAAGATCTGCGCAGCCACGTTCTGGTGTTGGAAACCTATGGGGCCTCCGGTCGCGTATTGCGTTATGCGCAGAACTTCGGCAGGGTGTATGGCCTCCCGGCAGCGAGCGTCGCGTTACTCGCGACCCTGGCGCTGCGCGGCGAGCAAACGGTCAGCGAACTGCGCGCCAACAGCGAGCGGCTTTACCGCTTCGACGACAGCTCCTCGGTGGAAGCCTACCTCGATGAACTGGCCGCGCGCAGCAGCGGTGCTCTGGTCACCAGGCTGCCCCGGCAGGTTGGCTCCCGCGAACATCGTTGGGCACATCTGTTGTGTGGCGCCGCCACACTGCCGGCTGAAAAGGGATCCGCCTCGCGCGTAGGCGTCGAGGAGCAACCTGGACTGGAGCACAGAGTCGCTCGGCTGGAACTCGAGGTGGCCGAGCTCCGGACAGCTCTGAAGGTACTCCTTCGCCAGCCGGGCGAGCTAGCAGATCAGGTGGACAAAGCTTAACACTACAGCTGGCGGAACGACCGCCACCCAGGCGTACGCCATGGCAAGAGCTGCCCAAAGGGTGGACTGCCCGGTGACACACAGGAAAGAGCTTGCCTGTGTGTCAGGCATCCACCGCAACGGCCTGCGCCAGAAAGTCTATTTTCCTCTGCAAATCATCGTCCGAATCAGGATAGCGCTGGGCAATCGACTGGAACTCGTCCGCTATCTCAACAAAGGCATCGACGACATCGGGGTCGAAGTGGCTTCCACGACCGTCGACGATGATCTGGGTCGCCTGCTCGTGTGTCATTCGATCCTTGTAGACACGTCTGCTGATCAGCGCATCGTAGACGTCGGCCACCGCCATCAGGCGAGCGGACGCGGGAATCGTGTCACCGGCAAGCGCTCCCGGATAGCCGCTGCCGTCCCATCTTTCCTGATGACAAAGGGCGATCTCCTTGGCAATGGTGAGAAACTCGACAGGCTTGCCCAGCCAGTCCTCAGCAAGCTGAATGGCGTCCCGACCAAGCAGGGTATGGTTTTTCATGATCTCCAGTTCCTGCGGCTCAAAACGCCCCGGCTTCAACAGAATGCGGTCCGGGATACCGACCTTGCCAATATCGTGCAAGGGTGCCGATTTGAACAGCACCTTGATGTTCAAATCGGTAAGGAAATTCGAGAAGCGTGGATGGAGCCGCAACTTCTCCGCCAGCGCCTTCACGTAACGTTGGGTGCGCAGGAGATGTTTGCCGGTTTCCGAGTCCCGGGTCTCAGCGAGCGATGCCATGGCCAGAATGGTCACGTCCTGAATCGCCTCGAGTTCACTCGTGCGTCTGGCCACTTCGGTTTCAAGGAAGTCGTTCTGGCTACGCAGGAAGTCAGCGCTGGCCTTGAGCGACAACTGCGTCGCAACGCGCGCCATCAGGATCGGCGGACTGATGGGCTTGGTAATGTAGTCAACCGCGCCCAGCGCCAGGCCCTTCTGCTCGTCCTCCACTTCCGATCTGGCGGTGAGAAAGATGACTGGGATGTCGCGCGTCCGTGGGTTGGCTTTCAGCCGTCGACACACCTCGTAGCCGTCGATGTCGGGCATCATGACATCAAGCAGAATCAGCTCCGGAGGCGTTGCCGATGTGGCAATCCTGAGGGCCTTGTCACCATGGTTGGCCACCTTGACCTTGTAGCTATTCTTGAGCAGCGCCGACATCAGCGACAGATTATCCGGCGTGTCATCGACCACAAGGACGGTGGCCTTATCGTTGAAGTAGTGAGTATCCATACAATCATCTGCCCTGTTCAAATTGCGATGCCGGCAGCACCGGCGCTAGCCCGTAGCGCTGTCAGGCCGGCTTCATACTCGAAGGCCCGAACAGCATTCTCAAGGGTCCGATAGCTGCCGCCAAAAGCGGTCTTCAGCAAGACGGACTCTGCATCGAGCACGTAACCCGCTTCGGCATCGCTTTCGGCCAGCAATGCCGCCAGCTGGCGACACACCCGACTCAGGCGCGGCCTATCGACGGCCGTCGCCGCCTCGCCGATCGCTTCAGACGGCAGCCAGGCCACCACTTCGCTGATCAGCACGCTCAGCATTCTAGCCGCAGATTCGAGCAGCGCATCAAGATGGATTCGCTCTCGCCTTTGGCTGATCGCTGATTCCAGTCGTTCCGTTTCGGCTCTTAGTCCGTTGGCGCCGATATTGCCGGCAAGGCCCTTGAGTGTGTGCGTCAGACGCTCAGCCGTGACCCAGTCGTCAGCGTCGAGAGCTGCGGCGATTTCGGCTGCCACATGCCGTTGTCCGGCGGCAAACTTGCGCAACATTGACACATAAAGCTCTTTCTTGCCGAGCACACGTCGCAGGCCATTGACCGTGTCTAGGCCAGGAATATGCCGCACGGCTTCGAATTGTGGATCGGTTTCTGCGTTACGAGGCGGCCGCTGTGCCGGATACTTCGGCTTCACCCATCTGAGCAGTGCTTGCCAGAGTTCGTCCGGCTCAATCGGCTTGGCAACAAAATCAACCATACCAGCCGCGAGACACTCTTGCCGATCAGCCGGCATCGCGTTGGCCGTCATGGCGACGATCGGCACGTCCGAGTGCTCCGCGAGTTTTCTGATCGCCCGCGTTGCCGTCGCCCCATCCATGACCGGCATGTGCATGTCCATCAACACGATATCGTAGGAGCCTTCACGTACCTTATTGACCGCCACCGCGCCGTCCTCGGCCAGATCGACGACCAGACCGGCGCCGGCAAGCAACTCGCTCGCAACCTCCTGGTTCAGCTCGTTGTCCTCGACCAGGAGCACGCGCGCACCCTCGATGGCAGCGAGACGTGCGTCTGCCAGCGCCGGCGAGGTCAATTGCCCGGGTGACTCGCCCTGCGCGCAGCCAATCAGGCGAATGGCGCAGTCGAACAGCAGCGACGCATTGACTGGCTTGAGGAGAACGTCCCTGATACCGGCTGCCGTGGCGCGCTCGAGCAACTGCTCAGAGCTGTCGGCGGTGATGATCACCAGATGCGGAGCGGGCAATAGCCGCAGCGAGAGAATCTGGCGCGCAGTCTCGATGCCGTCCATTCCGGGCATCAGCCAGTCGAGAAAAACGATCTCGTACGGTTCCTCTCTGGCGGCGATGGATACGGCCTCGACAGCTGCCTGGCCAGAGGACCGGTCGCTGACGACGAAAGTCATCGCCGTCAGTAGATCGCGGATGACGGCCCGTGCGCTATCGTTATCGTCAACCACCAGGACTCGCCGACCGCGCAGGTCTGGACTGGGCAGAAGCATTCGTGTTGCCTGCACGGCACGGCCCAGGCGGACGGTAAACCAAAATACTGAGCCCTTGCCATGTTCGCTGCGCACACCCACCTCACCGCCCATCAGTTCAACGAGCTTCTTGGAAATCGCTAGACCTAGCCCAGTACCGCCAAATCGCCGGGTGGTCGAGATATCTGCCTGGGAAAAGCTCTGGAACAGGCGCCCCATCTGCTCCTCAGTCAACCCTATCCCAGTATCCTGGACGGCAAAGTGCAGCAAGAGGCTCTCGCCACCGTTTTCGCGCACGCTGACGCGAATATCCACTTCACCCTCCTCGGTGAACTTGATTGCGTTGTTGCTGTAATTGATCAGCACCTGCCCGAGACGCAGAGGGTCGCCGATCAACAGCGACGGCACAGCTGGATCGACATCAAAGACCAGCTCGAGGCCCTTGGCACTGGCTTTGCCAACAATCAGGTTGGCGACGTTATCGAGCACCTCTTCGAGCGCGAACTCGGTCTGCTCGACCGTCAGTTTGCCGGCCTCCACCTTGGAAAAATCGAGGACATCGTTTACGATCCCGAGCAGGTGCTGACCGGAATCCTGAATCTTCCTCACATAGTCTCGCTGGCGAGGCGTGAGATCGGTCTTGAGAACTAGATGCGACATGCCGATGATGGCGTTCATCGGGGTGCGAATCTCATGGCTCATGTTGGCCAGAAAGCTGCTCTTCATCTTGGTCGTTTCTTCAGCCAGCTCCTTTGAGCGCTGCATCGCGTCGGCGGCTTCGCGCTCCTTGGTCACATCCTCGAACATCCACACCGTACCTTGCGCCAACTTGCCGGCATCGACGGCACGGCCGCTGATCCGACACCAGAAGCGCGATCCATCCTTCCGCTGAAGTTCCATCACGTGCTTGACGATCTCGCCACGCATCAGATCATCGTCGAACTCCCCGATGCCTTCCGGGTATTCGTCGGGCACACAAATCCGGGTCACCTGACCGCTCAGTTCCTCGGGACCATAGGCGAGTAGTTCCTCAAGGCGCCGGTTGACATTGACGAAGGTACGATCCCGGATGAAGGCGATACCGAGGCTTGCGGTGGCAAAGATTGCGGTCTGCTCTTCATGGGCCTGGTGGATCCGTTCCTCGGCTGCCCGGCGCTCGGTAATGTCGCGCAAGACCACCACCGTACCCACCAGCACTCCGGCCTTGTAAAAGGGCGTCGTGGCATACTCAACCAGCAACGGCGTGCCGTCCTTACGCCATAGCACCTCGTTATCCACCTTGCGCGCGAGCCCGTCCTGCGATGTCAGATACATCGGACAGCGCTCTCTTGGAAAGGCCTTTCCGTCAGGGTACGCGTAATGTACCCGCGCGTGAAAGAGCGTGCCGAGAAGTTCTTCACTGCCATAGCCCAGCAAGCCAAGGACAGCCGGGTTGGCAAAGATCACGCCCCCGTCGCCATCGAGACCAAGAATGCCGTCGCTCACTGACCCAAGGATCAGTCGACTGTGCTCCTCCATCGCTGCCAGTTCGACAGCCTGCTTTTCCATTTGTGCGGCCTGTTCCTGCGTCGCCTCCAGCAGCCTCTGGGTACGCGTGCTTCGCTCGATGATTTCAAGGCTCATCGCGACGATCGGCAGCAAACCGTCGAGGACCAACCTCTCGTCCTCGGAGAACGGTCTTGATGCTGCCAGCTCGATCACCGCCAACGACCGCCCCGAGCGCATCACCGGTACCAGCAGAACGGCCGGAGTCTGCGTCGACGCCTGCCCAACGCTCAGGCTGACATCGCCCGCAGCGGAATCACCAACCAGCACCGGCCTGCCCTCTACGGCACAGCGCCCAACCAGACCTTCACCAGCTCTGATCACCTCTGAGTCCTGGGTGCGATCGGCCCCGTAGGTGGCGATCAGCTTCAAGGTCTGCCGATCCTCGGTGACGATAAAGAACGCTCCTTGAGCCGCACCGAGCAGCGGACTCAGGCTTTCGATGAGTTTCCGGGCAAGCTCGGTAAAGGACCCGGCCTGCTGCAGTTCGCGGGAGATCGCAGCGATGTTTGTCCGTATCCAGCGTTGTGCTGCCATCCTTTGGTAAACATCCTGCAGGATGGCGACTCCCCGCCCAATCTCGCCGATCTCGTTCTGCTGATTCCGGAAGGGAATCGTTTGACCCAGCTTCCCTTCCGAAAGGCTGACAATAATGTCGCGAAGCCGCCGTAGCGGCAGGGTAATTGAGCGGGCGAGAATGAACGCGAAAAGGAGCAGCATGATGAGGCATCCGGCAACAAAGTAAATCGCCTGCCGCCGTTCGTCCTGATAGAGTTCGATTGCTCGCTGGTGCATGGCCAAGGCACTTGCAGACGAGGACTTGCTGATCTGATCAAGTCGCTCTGCCAGCAGCGGCGCGGGATTACCCGGAGCGGAATCAAACGTTCGCCGCCTTGCGGCATCTGAAGCACCGACTCTCGAATGCTCAAGGGTGACTGCCCGGTGCGTCACCAGCTCTTCATAGAGCGCCTGCGCATGCGTGACGTCCTGCTGGTTCCCCACATAGGATGCTCGCAAGCCGCGCACTCCATCGAAGAATCTGGCGTCGCAGCGACCAAGCTCACGCTTGAGCTGTTCGCGTTTTTCCGGGTCTTCTTCCCGCAGGAGATCACGCAGGAGATGCCGCATTCTCAACAACTCGTACTGCATGTCCTTGACGGTGCTGAGGCTGCTGTGCGGATAATGATAGAAATTGCGGTTGATCTCAGCCAGAGTCTGCAGCTGAGGAAAGATCGACAGACCGACGGCCAGCACCGCCAGGATGGCGAGGACGGCAAATCCGAGCATGCGGCGCGACACCGTCAGTCGCTCAAGATAGGCAGTCAGGATCTCCAAAGCGTCTCCGATTTGACGTCGAATCGGTCACAAGAGATTGATTCTGGGCCATTTGCCTTCAGCGGTCCATTGCCGGCTAGCGCGACTGCCGGCCCCAGCGTACCGGCAAAGACGATCTTCCGTCCCCTTCCACGGCCGATCTGCCGACCGACCAGCCAGTTACCAGCTGGAGAGCAGCACCTTTTCGGCCCAGAAAAGCCCGGTGATGGTCTTTGCATCAGTAATCGCCCCGCCCCGAACCGCTGCCAGCGCATCAGCCAGCGGCAGGCTGAGCACATCGAGGAACTCGCTGCTGTCCAACGTCGGTTCCGCTTCACGTTGCAGACCACGGGCAAGAAAGATTTCAATTCGCTCATCAGAATACCCGACGCAGGGGTGCATCACGCCGAGATGGCGCCATTCTGCCGCACTGTATCCGGTCTCTTCGAGCAATTCGCGCGTACCCGTCGCAAGGATTTCTTCGCCCGGATCAATTTTGCCAGCCGGCAGCTCAAGGAACGATCGGCTCAGTGGATAGCGATACTGGCGGACAAAAAGGAGCTGCCCATCGTCGAGTTGCGCAATGACCGCTACCGCCCCCTGATGGCGTACGTATTCACGCTGACACTCCTTGCCATCTGGCAAGCGCACCCGATCGCGACGCAAGTCAAGCAGCTTGCCGCGGAAGATCTGCGTGCTCTCCAATAGCTCCTCGCACAGGTGGCGGTCATCGTTGTTCATTCCGCAACTCCCAATTAAAACGCCCCGACTGGCGGGGCGTTCGGATCAAGTGGCCCAGCCAATCAGAGCGACCGCAAGAGCGAGAAAGCACAAAGTGACATCAACGCCTGCGGGAAAAGGCCAAGGAACGCCACAGCCAAGCCGTTCGCCGACATCAGAATCTTCATGTCCATCGGTGCGACGATTGGCGCCGTATTGGTCGGCTGATCGAAGTACATGATCTTGACCACACGCAAGTAGTAGAAACAACCAATCAGAGAGAAGAGGACGGCGACAATGGCCAGCCAAAGGTAGCCAGCGGCGACCACGGCCTGCAACACCGAGAACTTGGCAAAGAAGCCGACAAAGAACGGCACTCCGGCCATCGAGAACATCATCATCATCATCACGGCAGCGAACCACGGGCTGCGCTTGTTGAGTCCCTTGAAGTCTTCGAGTTCATCCGATTCGAGACCGCCTTGCGCGAGCAGCAGGATCATGCCGAAAGTGCCGGCACTGGTAAGTACGTAGGTGATGACATAGAACATCGATGAGCTGTAGGCGTTGAGCGCAAAGCGCGCGTCGCCACCAACAACGCCGGTCACCATTCCGAGCAGCATGAAGCCCATGTGCGAGATCGCCGAATAGGCCAGCATTCGCTTCAGGTTGGTCTGCGCGATGGCGGCAATGTTGCCGATGGCCATTGACAGGACCGAGAGCAGGATCAGCATCGTCTGCCAGTCCTGGGCAAGGACAATCAGCCCATTCACCAATAGGCGGATGACCATCGCAAAGGCCGCCAGCTTTGGTGCGGTGGCAATGAACAGCGTGACCGCCGTCGGCGCGCCATGATAGACATCCGGAATCCACATGTGGAACGGGACGACGCCGAGCTTGAAGGCAAGGCCGGAAACCAGGAAGACCAGGCCGAAGACGAGGATCGCCTTGTCCGCCTGCCCCATGTAAAGGCGTTCGGCGATGGTTGTGATCTCCAGCGTACCAGTCGCTCCGTAGATCATTGACATGCCGTACAACAGCAGACCGGAAGCCAGCGCGCCGAGAACGAAGAACTTCATCGCGGCTTCGGTGGCCGGTACCGAATCGCGATTCATCGCCACCATCGCGTAGAGCGAGAGCGACAGCAGCTCGAGACCGATATAGACAGTCACCAGATGGTTGGCTGAAATCATGACCATCATGCCGAGGGTCGCAAACAGTACCAAAGAGTAATACTCGCCGCGGGCCATCTGTTCCCGCTCGAGGATGTAGCCTCGCGAATAAAACAGAACCACAATCACTGTCAGGTAAAGAAGCAGCTTCAGCAGGTCACCCATCAGGTCACCGACGTACATGTTGCTGAACGTGTAGGCAATCTCACCGGAACTCGTGGCAAAGGTGGCCACGGCCGCGCCGATCAGGGTCAACTGCGTGGCGACAAACGTCACTGTCCGCTTCCTGTCCTTGACAAAGAGGTCGAGGATGAGGATCAGGCAAGCCATCAGCAACATGAAGATCTCGGCGCTGGCGAGGCGGAGGTCCGGCATCTGGAACTGCATTTCGGCAAGAGTCATAGCGGCTACCAATTATTGGATCTTGCTGAGGGCGACGTGACGCAGCAACTCATTGACCGAGCTGTGCATGACTTCAGTAAAGGGTTGGGGATAAAGACCCATGCCCAGGGCACCGATGGCGAAGAGGACGAAAACGAGGAACTCGCGGGCATTGATGTCCGTCAGCTCGGCAACGTGGTGATTGGCCACCGCGCCAAACACTACTCGCTTGTACATCCACAGGGTATAGGCGGCGCCGACGATCATCGTCGACGCAGCAGCGAAGGCCACCCAGAAGTTGAAATCCACCGCAGCGAGGATGACCATGAACTCGCCGACGAAGCCGGAGGTCGCTGGGAGGCCGGCGTTGGCCATGGCAAAGAGCATGAAGAAGGCGGCAAACTTGGGCATCCTGTTGACCACGCCACCATAGTCGGCAATTTGACGCGAGTGCGCGCGGTCGTACATGACGCCAATGGCGAAGAACATCGCGCCCGACACGAAACCGTGCGAGATCATCTGGACCAGGGCGCCTTCGACTCCCAGCGCGCTGAACATGAAGAAACCGAGCGTGACGAAACCCATATGGGCGATCGACGAATAGGCAACTAGCTTCTTCATGTCCTCCTGAACCAGAGCGACGAAGCCGATGTAGATGATCGCGATCAGTGACAGTGCAATGACCAGGCCGGAAAGTTCATGCGAGGCATCCGGCGCAATCGGCAGCGAGAAGCGGAGGAAGCCATAGGCGCCAAGCTTCAGCGCGATGGCCGCCAGGACGATGGATCCGCCGGTCGGCGCCTCGACGTGGGCGTCGGGCAGCCAGGTATGCACTGGCCACATCGGCACCTTGACGGCGAAGGCGACCAGAAAGGCCAGGAACAGCCAGGTCTGGGCGCTCATCCCGATAGGCAACTGGTGCCAGTCAAGGATCGCGAAGCTGCCACCCGAGCTGATGAACAGGTAAAGCAGCGCGAGCAGAAAGAGAAGTGAACCGAAGAGGGTAAAGAGAAAGAACTTGAACGCCGCATAGACACGGTTGGGGCCACCCCAGATACCGATGATCAGATAGAGAGGGATCAGTGAGGCCTCAAAGAAAACGTAGAAGAGGACGCCGTCAAGGGCCGAGAAAATGCCGTTCAACAGGCCGGACATGATCAGAAAGCCCGCGTTGTACTGCGCGACCTTGTTGTCAATGACCTGCCAGCCAGCAAGGATAACGGTGACCGTGATGAAGCTGTTGAGGATGACGAAGGGCATCGAAATGCCGTCAACACCGAGATGGTAGTTGACATTGAAACGAGGGATCCAGGTGGCAAGCTCGACGAACTGCATCGCCGGAGTGCGCAGGTCAAAGCCCGTATACAGGGGGACCGTCACCAACAGGCCGGCAATGGCGCCGATCAGCGAAAGCATCCGTGCCAGCGGTGCATTGCGATCAGAGCCCGTGGCCAGAACAACGAAACCGGCAAGGATCGGAACCCAGATGGCAAGAGAGAGAAGTGGTGTGCCTGACATATCGTTCCCAGTCTTTCTCTAGCTCAGGCGCGCGTGACCCAGAGGGTCATCAAGACAAACACGCCAATAATCATCGTAAAAGCGTAGTGGTAAATGTGGCCGGTCTGGAACAGGCGAACCACGGTCGCAAACCAGCCCACGAGACGCGCGGAACCGTTGACGATGATGCCGTCGATCAGGCCAGCATCGCCACCCTTCCAAAGGCCCCGCCCAAGCAGGCGCGCGCCGCCGGCAAAAAAGAAGTCGTTGAACTTGTCGAAGTAGTACTTGTTGTCGAGCAGGGTGTACAGCCAGCCGGAGCGGGTCTTGATCGCTTCCGGGATATCCGGGCGCTTCATGTACAGGAACCAGGACAACGCCACGCCGAGGAATGCCAGCCAGAACACCGGCGTGGCAAGCGCGTGGGTGGCCATTGCGAACGCGCCGTGGAAATGGGTGGCGAGTTCGGCCATGACCGGATGCGCTTCGGCATTGACGAAGATGGCGTCCTTGAAGAAGTCGCCAAACAGCATGGGCCCGATCCCGATGTAACCGATGATCACCGAGGGAATGGCCAGCATGATCAGGGGTAGCGTGACCACCCACGGTGTCTCGTGCGGCTTCTCACCCGGCGCAAGACCGTGATGGTGTTCATCATGCGCATCATCCGCATGGTGATCCTGGTCCGCGTGCGAACCGTCGTGCGCGACGTGGTGCTCTACCGTTGGGTGCGCCGCTTGGTCTTCGTGGTGTGGCGCCGGGAGACCAAAACGCTCCGCTCCATGAAACACCAGGAAATACATGCGGAAAGAATAGAAAGCCGTAACAAACACACCCGCCATTACCGCAAAATACGCGAATCCGGCGCCCGGGATATGCGAAAGCGCTACCGCCTCGATAATTGAATCCTTGGAATAGAAGCCAGCGAAGAATGGCGTGCCGATCAGCGCCAGCGAACCGATCAGGGAGGTGATCCAGGTAATCGGCATGTACTTGCGCAGGCCACCCATGTTACGAATGTCCTGATCATGGTGCATGCCGATGATCACCGAACCGGCGGCGAGGAAGAGCAGGGCCTTGAAAAAAGCATGTGTCATCAAGTGGAAGATGGCAACCGAATAAGCCGATGCACCAAGGGCGACCGTCATGTAGCCGAGTTGTGACAGCGTCGAATACGCCACCACCCGCTTGATGTCATTCTGGATGATGCCGAGGAAACCCATGAACAGCGCGGTGATCGAACCGATGATGATGACGAAGGACAGCGCCGTATCGGACAGCTCGAAGAGCGGCGACATGCGCGCGACCATGAAGATGCCGGCAGTCACCATGGTAGCTGCGTGGATCAGCGCCGAGATCGGGGTCGGACCTTCCATCGAGTCGGGCAGCCAGACATGCAGGGGAACCTGCGCCGACTTGCCCATCGCCCCGACGAACAGCAGGATGCAGATCGCCGTCATCAGCGCGACCCCCTCGCCTTTGCCAAACAGCGCAAGCCGGGTATCGGCGGCCAGTTCGGGCGCCTTGGCGAAAACCGCGGCGTAATCGAGCGTGCCAAAGTGGGCGAGGACCAGGCCAATGCCCAGAATGAAGCCGAAGTCACCCACCCGGTTCACCAGGAAGGCCTTCAGGTTGGCAAAGATCGCCGTTGGCCGGGTATACCAGAAGCCGATCAGCAGGTACGAAACCAGGCCAACGGCTTCCCAGCCAAAGAACAGCTGCATGAAGTTGTTGCTCATCACGAGCATCAACATGGAGAACGTGAACAGGGAGATGTAGCTGAAGAAGCGGTTGTAGCCGGGGTCATCCTGCATGTAGCCGATGGTATAGATGTGCACCATCAGCGACACTGAGGTGACGACCAGCATCATCGTAACGGTCAACTGATCGATCAGGAAACCGACCTCGAAGTGGTAGTCGCCCGAGGTCAGCCACTGGTAAACCGGGCCGTTATGGGTGTTGCCGGCCATCACGTCGCGGAAGATCACGAACGAAGCGACGCAGGCGATCGCCACGCCGGCGATGGTCACCGTATGCGCCACCCAGCGTGGGATCACGCGACAGAACAGACCTGCAATGATGGCACCGACGAGCGGCGCCAGTGGAACCAGCAGGTAGAGCTTTTGCATTTCCATGTTCAACCCTTCAGGCTGTCCAGATCATCCACGTGGATGGTCTTCAGGTTACGGAACAGCACCACGAGAATCGCCAGCCCGATTGCTGACTCGGCGGCAGCGACCGTCAGAATGAAGAAGACGAACACCTGTCCGGCAAGATCTTGCAAGTAGTGGGAAAAGGCAATGAAATTCAGATTCACCGCCAGCAGCATCAGCTCAATCGACATCAGTATGATGATGAGGTTCTTGCGGTTGAGAAAGATGCCGACCACGCTGATCGCGAACAGGATCGCGCCCAGGATCAAAAAATGGGACAGTGTAAGCAAGGTGCCTCCCTGATTCCTTCTGCATGAAGTGGGGCGTCGCCGCCGCCACTCCGTCTTATTCTGAGTCTTTGTATTTGCCTCGAACGCGTCCTCAGTCGCTCTTCTCGGCGGGCATCTGCAGCACGCGTACGCGGTCTGCGGCTTTGACGAAAACCTGTTGCGATGGGCTGACCGACTTGTTCTTCCGTTTCCCGCGCTGGGTCAGCGCTACGGCGGCGACAATCCCCACAAGAAGAATCACCGAGGCCAACTCGAAGGGATAGACGTACTCGGTGAACAGCAGTCGCCCGACCGCTTGAACATTACTGTATTCGGCACTCGACTGCGGGACTGAACTCTCGAACAGCCCAAGGTAATTCCCCCCCAGAACAAGTCCCATTTCGGCGACCATCAGTAACGCGATGATCGAGCCAAGCGGCAGATAGCTCCAGAACCCTTCACGCAGACGATCCAGATTGATGTCCAGCATCATGACCACGAACAGGAAGAGAACCATCACCGCGCCAACGTAGACCAGCACCAGTGCGATGGCCAGGAACTCGGCCTGCAACAACATCCAGACACCGCTCGCAGTAAAGAATGCGAGCACCAGGTACAGCGCGGCGTGCACCGGGTTGCGTGCAGTGATCACGCGCAGCCCGGCAAATACCAGAATTGCCGAGAGAAAGTAGAAAACGAAGGTCTTGAATTCCATCGCGTCGGCCTGTCAGCGGTATTTCGAGTCGAGTTCGCGGTCGGCTGCGATCTGCGCTTCGTAGCGGTCGCCATTGGCCAGCAACATCGGCTTGGTGTAGTAGAGGTCACCACGCGTTTCCCCGTGGTACTCGTAGACCCGGGTCTCGACGATGGCATCGACCGGGCAGGCCTCCTCGCAGAAGCCGCAGAAGATGCACTTGGTCAGGTCGATGTCGTAGCGCGTCGTGCGGCGCGAACCATCGTCACGCTGATCCGATTCGATGGTGATGGCCAGCGCCGGGCAGACTGCCTCGCACAACTTGCACGCAATGCAACGCTCCTCACCGTTCGGATAGCGTCGCAACGCGTGCAAGCCACGGAAGCGAAAGCTCTGCGGCGTCTTCTCTTCCGGATACTGGACAGTGATCTTGCGGGCAAACATGTAGCGCCCGGTGACCGACATACCCTTGAACAGTTCCTTGAGCAGGAGGCTGTTGAAAACTTCCTTCATCGAACCCATGGCCAGCCTCTCAGTTCCAGATGTTCAGCGGCGACATCATCCAGCAGCCGACGACGACGAGCCAGATCAGGCACAGCGGGATGAACACCTTCCAGCCAAGACGCATGATCTGGTCGTAGCGATAGCGGGGGAACGTGGCGCGAATCCAGAGAAAAAAGAACAACACTGCGGAGATCTTCAGCAACAACCACAGGATGCCATCCGGCAGGAAGCCGACCGGCGACAGCCAGCCGCCGAGGAACAGAATCGAGGCCAGCGTCGACACCAGGATCATGTTTGCGTATTCGGCCAGAAAGAAGACCGCAAACGCCATTCCCGAGTACTCAACATGGAAACCGACGATTTCGGACTCGCCTTCCGCCATGTCGAACGGCGCCCGGTTGGTCTCGGCAACGATCGACACCAGATAGACGACAAACATTGGCAGCAGTGGCAGCCAGTTCCACGAGAGGAACCCGAGCCCCTTGTCGGCAAAGTAGCCCTGGCCCTGGCCCTTCACGATATCGCCAAGGTTGAGGCTATTCGAAACCATCAGCACCACCACCAGCGCCAACCCCATGGCCACTTCGTACGAGATCATCTGCGCCGCTGAACGCATGCCGCCAAGGAAGGCGTACTTCGAATTCGACGCCCAGCCCGAGAGGATGATTCCATAGACACCGATCGACGTGATTGACATGATGTAGAGCAGGCTGGCGTTGACATTCGCCAGCACCAGCGTGTCATTGAACGGTACCACCGCCCAGGCTGCCAGCGCCGGCGCAAAGGCGAACATCGGCGCAATCAGGAAAACGCCCTTGTTCGATCCGGTCGGGATCACGACCTCCTTCAGCAACAGCTTGAGGCCATCGGCGATCGGTTGAATCAGTCCCCAGGGCCCGACACGGTTCGGTCCGATACGTACCTGCATCCAGCCGATGACCTTGCGTTCCCAGAAAGTCAGGTAGGCAACGGCCAGGAGAAGCGGCGCGATGATCAGAACAATCTTGAGCAGTGTCCACACCAAAGGAAAAGCCGACCCGAAAAGGCCCCGTAACAGCTCCTGCAGCGCATCGACCATCATGCACGCTCCACGTTGATCGCACTGAACATGTCGCCCAGCGCTGCCGTCGAAACATGTGCCGCGGCGATTCGCAGGCAGTCCGCCGGCACGGCCTCGTCGACCCGTGCGGTGAGAACGGCCTCGCCGCTCCCCTGCCAAACCCGCACCGTGGCGCCATCGGTGAAACCAAGCGTCAGCAAGGTTTGTGCATTCATTCGCGCCGTCGGCGCCACAGCATCGTGCGTCTTCTGCAGTGCCGGAGCACGCCGCGCGAGGGGATCAGCAAAATAAATCGGCACATCAGCGACGCGCTGCAGACAGCCAAGCGCAGCAGGCAGAGCCAAGGGGACGCCGTTGATGCTGTTGTTCAGACCGTCAACAAAGCCTTCACCGGTCGGAACGATCTCGTCACGCACCTGCTCGCTCGACTCCTGGTCAAAACCCGGCAGGTCCAGCAGATTCCCCAACACGCGCAACACCTTCCACGCTGGGCGCGCATCACCGAATGGGCGAACGACACCGCTGAAGCTCTGAAGACGACCCTCCGTGTTTACAAAGGAGCCTGAGGTTTCGCTAAAAGGCGCGATCGGCAGCAGGACATCGGCGTAGTCACGCGCGGCGCCATCGCCGAAGGGCGTCAGCGAGACCACCAGTGCAGCCCCCTTGAGCGCGGCAATCGCCTGTTGCGGGTGATGGCAATCCAGTTCAGGTTCGACGCCCAGCAGGATGTAGGCTTTGCGCGGCTGGGCAAACATTTCGTAAGCGTTGAGCGCGGTCGGCAAGGCCTTCGCCACGTAACCGCCGACACTGTTCGCTGCTTCGCCGATGAAGCCACAGCTGGCCCCGGTCAGCCGGGCAAGTTCGCTTGCCAGGGCGTGTAGTTGGGCTGCATGCGGGTTCTGCTCGGCAGCATTACCCAGAAAAATCGCCCGCTTGTTACCCTTGAGCAGGCTGGCGGCAATTGATTCGCTAGCTGGGCTCAGCTTGACGGCTTCGAGTCCCGTCGGCACCGCCTCGCCCTTGAGTTGTGCAACAGCCTTGACAACTGCCGCCAGTGCCAGCGGCAGTTCGGCAGGAGACACGGTCACTTGCGCGTGCAGCTTGATGAGCGGATTGTCACCACTCACCGAGAGCAGGCTGACCTTGCCCCACTTCTTGGCGAGCTGTCGCAGACGTTGGGCGAACAGCGGATGGTCCTTGCGCAAGAAGCTACCAACCACGACTGCAGCGTCGAGGTCCTTGATTTCGGACAGTTTCAGACCGAGCCACGGAACACCGCCAAGCTTGCCATCGGCCGAAAAATCACGTCGCCGCGACCGGAAATCGATGTTGCCTGAGCCAAGCCCACGGGTCAGCTTCTGCAGCAGATACATTTCCTCGAGCGTCGCCTGCGGTGAGGCCAGTGCTGCCAGCGACTCAGCGCCGCTGGTGCTGACGACGTCCTTGAGCGCATGCGAGACATAGTCGAGTGCCACGTTCCAGTCTACTTCGCGCAGCGCACCGTCCACCCGAACCATCGGCTTCCGCAGCCTGGCCGGCGAATTAAGCGCTTCGTACGAGAAGCGCTCCTTGTCCGAGATCCAGCACTCGTTGATGTCCTCATTGTCGCGAGGGAGAATACGCAGCACGACATTGTTCTTGACCTGCGCGACCAGGTTGGCGCCGATACTGTCGTGCGGGCTGATCGACTTGCGCCGCGACAGCTCCCAACTGCGGGCCGAATAGCGGAAGGGCTTGGAAGTCAGCGCACCCACCGGGCAGAGATCGATCATGTTGCCCGACAGCTCCGAATCGACCGACCGGCCGACAAAGGTCATTATCTCCGAGTGCATGTTGCGATTGGCCATGCCGAGTTCCATCACCCCGGCAATCTCCTGCCCGAAGCGAACACAGCGAGTACAGTGGATGCAACGGGCCATCTCCTGCATCGAGATCAGTGGACCGACATCCTTATGAAAGACGACCCGCTTGTCTTCATGAAAGCGGGAGGCACTGCCACCGTAGCCAACCGCCAGGTCCTGCAACTGGCATTCGCCACCCTGATCGCAGATCGGGCAGTCGAGCGGGTGGTTGATCAGCAGGAACTCCATCACCCCCTTCTGGGCCTTGACTGCCAGCTCCGAATGGGTGAACACCCGCATGCCGTTGGTCACCGGCGTGGCACAGGCCGGCAGCGGCTTCGGCGCTTTCTCGACCTGCACCAGGCACATGCGGCAGTTGGCGGCGATCGAAAGCTTCTTGTGGTAGCAGAAATGCGGAATATAGGCACCCAGCTGCTGCGCGGCATCCATGATGGTGCTACCGTCAGGCACATGGGCCACCTTGCCGTCGATTTCGATTTCCATCGTCTCGTACCCTAAACCGTTGCCGTAAAGAAGCCACTGCCGGCGCGCTGGACATCAACGGGCACGAGGCACTTCCTGTGTTCGATGTGGTACGCGAACTCGTCGCGAAAATGCTTGATGAAGCTCTGTACCGGCATGGATGCGGCGTCGCCAAGCGCGCAAATGGTGCGACCCATGATGTTCGTGGTGACGCTCGCGAGCAGGTCAAGGTCATCGGGGCGACCCTTTCCGTGCTCGATTCGGTGCACCACCTTGTACAGCCAACTGGTACCTTCACGGCAGGGGGTACATTGTCCGCACGACTCTTCGTAGTAGAAGAATGAGAGCCGCTCGAGCGCCTTCACCATGCAGGTCGTCTCGTCCATGATGATCACCGCACCGGACCCCAGCATCGAGCCAGCCTTGCTGATCGAGTCGTAGTCCATGGTGCAGTCCATCATCGTTGCAGCCGGCACCACCGGCGCTGACGAGCCGCCTGGAATGCAGGCCTTCAGTTGCCGGCCACCGCGCATGCCGCCCGCCATTTCAAGCAGGGTGGCGAAAGGCGTCCCGAGGGGAATCTCGTAGTTACCGGGCCGATTGACGTGCCCCGAAACCGAGAACAGCTTGGTCCCGCCGTTGTTCGCCTTGCCCGCTTCGAGATAGGTCTCGCCGCCCAGGTTGATGATGTAAGGTATCGAGGCAAAGGTTTCGGTGTTGTTGATCGTGGTCGGTTTGCCATAGAGGCCGAAAGAGGCTGGGAAGGGTGGCTTGAAGCGAGGCTGTCCCTTCTTGCCCTCGATCGACTCGAGTAGTGCCGTTTCTTCACCACAAATATAGGCGCCGTAGCCGTGATGCGCAAAGAGATCGAAGTTGAAACCCGAACCCAGAAGATCAGTGCCGAGGAAACCCGCCGCCCGTGCTTCATCCAGCGCTTCCTCGAAGCGCTCATAGATCTCCCATACTTCGCCATGGATGTAGTTATAGCCACGCTCAGCGCCCATTGCATAGGCGGCAATCGCCATGCCTTCAATCACCGAATGCGGGTTGTAGCGCAGAATATCGCGATCCTTGAAGGTACCGGGTTCGCCTTCGTCCGAATTACAGACAACATACTTGTCACCCGGGAACGAGCGGGGCATGAAACTCCACTTGAGGCCGGTCGGAAATCCCGCCCCCCCTCGGCCGCGAAGAACCGACTTCTTGACCTCGTTGATCACGTCACCCTGCGGCAGTTTCTCTTCAAGGATCCGCCGCAGCGCCACATAGCCGCCACGCTTGACGTAATCTGCCAGGCGCCAGGCATTGTCGCCATCCAGACCGACGCTGAGCATCGGGTTGAGTGCACCGAGGATCGCCATTACTTGAGCTCCGCCAGCAGTTTGTCGATTTGCTCGGGATGCATCCAGCTGCACATGCGACGGTTGTTGACGATCATCACCGGCGCATCACCGCAGGCGCCCATACATTCGCCTTCCTTGAGGGTGATCAGGCCGTCGGGCGTCGTCTCGTTATAGCCGATTCCCAGCTTTTTCTTCAGATACTCACCTGCATCGACACCGCCGCTCAACATGCACGGCAGGTTGGTGCATACCGACACCTTGTACTTCCCGACCGGTTTCAGGTCGTACATGTTATAAAAGCTGGCCACCTCGTAGGCGGCAATCGGTTCCATGCCGAGGTAGTTGGCGACCGACTCGATGGCTTCGCTGGACAGCCAGCCCTGCTCTTCCTGCGCAATGGCAAGCGCAGCCATGACCGCTGACTGCTTCTGGTCAGGCGGGTACTTGGCAATTTCGCGATCAATTCTCTTGAGGGATTCTGAAGTCAGCATCAGCGGTCAATCTCGCCAAAAACAACGTCCTGGGAACCAATGATGGTCACCACGTCGGCCAGCATGTGACCACAGACCATCTCATTCATCGCCGACAGGTGAACATACCCCGGGGGACGGATCTTCAAGCGGTACGGCTTGTTCGCCCCGTCGGAGACCAGGTAGATGCCGAACTCTCCCTTGGGGTGCTCAACTGCCGAGTAGACCTCCCCTTCAGGCACGTGCATGCCTTCCGTGCACAGCTTGAAGTGGTGGATGAGTTCCTCCATGTTCGACTTCATGGCCTCGCGGCTCGGCGCCGCAACCTTGTGGTTGTCGGACATCACCGGACCGGGGTTCCGCCGCAACCAGTCGATGCATTGCTTGAGGATGCGATTCGACTGACGCATCTCTTCCATGCGGACCAGATAGCGGTCGTACGAATCGCCGGTCTTGCCAATGGGAATGTCGAAATCGACGCGGTCGTAGACCTCGTAGGGTTGCTTCTTGCGCAGATCCCAGGCAATACCCGAACCGCGCAGCATCGGCCCCGTAAAGCCGCGTTGCAGGGCACGCTCCGGCGTGACGATGCCGACGTCGACCAAGCGCTGCTTCCAGATACGGTTGTCGGTCAGCAGCGTTTCGTATTCGTCGAGCAACTTCGGAAAGCGGCTGGAGAAGTCATCGAGGAAGTCGAGCAGCGAGCCGCTGCGCGCCTCGTTGAAAGGCCTGATTTGCGCAGCACTCTTCCACTTCGACTCCTTGTACAGCGACATGCGATCAGGCAGATCGCGATAGACGCCACCCGGCCGGTAATAGGCGGCGTGCATCCTGGCACCGGAGACGGCCTCATAGGCATCGACGAGATCCTCGCGCTCGCGGAAGGCGTACAGGACCATCGTCATGGCCCCGACGTCGAGGCCGTGGCAGCCGATCCACAAGAGGTGGTTCAGAATGCGTGTGATCTCGTCGAACATCACCCGAATGTACTGGGCGCGGAGCGGCACGTCGATCTGCAGCAGCCGCTCGATCGCCATGCAATAGGCGTGTTCGTTGCACATCATCGACATGTAGTCGAGTCGGTCCATGTAGGGTACCGACTGAATCCAGGTCTTGGTTTCGGCGAGTTTTTCGGTCGCCCGATGCAACAGACCGATGTGCGGGTCGGCACGCATCACCACTTCGCCGTCGAGTTCGAGCACCATCCGCAGTACGCCGTGCGCAGCCGGGTGTTGCGGCCCGAAATTCAGGGTGAAGTTACGCAGTTCAGGCATTTTCGACGTTCCCGTAGGTCGCTTCGCGAACGATCCGCGGCGTTACCTCGCGCGGCTCTATGGTCACCGGTTGATAGATCACCCGCTGCTGGTCCGGGTCATAGCGCATTTCGACGTACCCCGAAATCGGGAAATCCTTGCGGAAAGGATGGCCGATGAAGCCGTAGTCGGTGAGAATTCGACGCAGGTCGAGATGCCCCGGGAAGACAATGCCGAACAGGTCGAAAGCTTCGCGCTCGAACCAGTCCGCGACGTTCCAGACCGCCGTCACTGACGGCACCGACGGGAAGTCGTCATCCGGCGCAAAGCAGCGAACGCGCAGCCGCCAGTTCTTGGTAATCGAAAGCAGATGACTGACGGCGGCGAAGCGCTTGCCCTCTCGCGGGACGTTGGCATAGGCCGAATAGTCGATGCCGCACAGGTCGATCAGTTCTTCAAAGGACAAGTCGGACTCGTCATGCAGAGCCTGCATCACAGAGAGGTAGTCGGCAGCATCCACCTCGATGGTTACTTCACCCAGCGCTACCTGCAGGGACTTCACTCGATCACCGAGATGCTTTTTCAGGTTATGACTAAGCGCTTCCAGCGTGGCGGACATGACTCACTCTCGGTTGGTTTGGGTTTGCTCAGCGGGCGATGGTACTGTTCCGGCGAATCTTGTTCTGCAATTGAATCAAGCCGTAGATCAGCGCCTCGGCTGTCGGCGGACAGCCTGGAACATAGATGTCGACCGGAACGATCCGGTCACAACCACGCACCACGGAGTAGGCGTAGTGGTAATAACCACCGCCATTGGCGCAGGAACCCATCGAAACCACCCAGCGTGGTTCCGCCATCTGGTCGTAGACCTTGCGCATCGCTGGTGCCATCTTGTTGGTCAGCGTCCCGGCAACAACCATCACGTCAGACTGCCGCGGACTGGGACGAAAGACGATACCGAAGCGGTCCAGATCGTAGCGCGAGCAACCGGCATGAATCATCTCGATGGCGCAGCACGCCAGCCCGAAGCTCATCGGCCACAACGACCCGGTACGGACGTAGTTGATCAGCTTGTCCGCCGTCGTGGTGACGAAACCTTCCTGGAGAATCCCCTCAATGCCCATCGCTCACTCCCAATCCAGAGCGCCCTTGACCCAGGCGTATACATAACCGACGACCAGGATGGCGATGAAAACCAGCATCTCGATGAAGCCAAACCACTTCACCGAATCGGTCTGGACGATTTCCTTGAAGATCGTCGCCCACGGCAGCAGAAAGGCCACTTCGAGGTCAAACAGGATAAAGAGGATGGCGATCAGGTAATAGCGCACGTCAAACTTCATGCGCGCATCTTCGAAGGCTTCGAAGCCACACTCATAGGGCGAGAGCTTTTCGCTGTCTGGCCGATGTGGCGCAACGATCAACCCGGTCACGACGGGTGCAATACCAAACGCGACACCGATCAGGATGAAGACAAATACCGGGAAATAACCTTCCAGCATGATCCGCCCCACAAGCGCTTCATTTCAGACTACAGCCACCCGCACCGGATGGCTCCTCCTGGTGCCGACGATGAGACTCGAACTCATACGACCGAAGTCACTACCCCCTCAAGATAGCGTGTATACCAATTTCACCACGTCGGCACTGCCACAGTCAGAGGACGGCCCGATCGAGGAGTATTACCTGTCCGGCCCCTGCCTTGAAACCAATTTACTTGGGAATATCTCTTGCCTTCGAATCAGGATCCGTGGGGCTTGTCCCCTGGTCAGCACCCGCGGCTGCCGGGGCTGGAACCGGGGCTGATTTTACCGCATCCTGCATCACACTGCCAGCCGTTTTTGGCTTGCTGGAGGCAAGATAGGCCAGAGAAAGGCTGGTCACAAAAAAGATCGTCGCCAGTACCGCCGTGGCACGGCTGAGGAAATTGGCTGACCCGGTGGCACCAAAAAGACTGCCAGAAGCGCCGCTACCGAAAGCAGCGCCCATGTCCGCGCCTTTGCCGTGCTGAACCAGGACAAGACCGATGACACCGACCGCCGCCACGATGTGCACCATCAGAGCCACAGAGAAAAGATAGTCCATATACCCTCATATTCGAGCCAGCACGTGGCAGGTCGCGAGTCCAGATCCAAGCCGCGCCATGGCGATCCGCTCGCTTGGTCCTGATCCTTGCGCATCGCCTTCAGTGCGCCGAGCACGTCGAAAAAACCTTCGCAGTATAGTCAGGTTGACCTCCTCTGGTCAAATGGCGGCCGCTGCCTTCGGAGTATGGCCCACACCGGACACGCATTTCGGCAATAGCCGGTAGAATGAGCGGTTCCGGGAGAAGAAGGTCATGAGTGTCATACTGCCGATAACCGTTGAAGATTCCTGAACAATGAACGCGCGTACCCGTTTCGTCATCTCGGTCATCATTCTAGGCCTGCTGATGACCGGGCCCTTCATGATTACGGCGCTCCTGATCTGGGCGGGTGCTCAAGCCGGCGAGCAGGCACTGCTGATCCAGTTGATTCTGCCGCATTTGTCGCTTGGCGCCCTGATGACCACCTTTGGCTTCGTTCTGGGTTTACTGATCATCCGTTACCTCTTCCGTCAGTACGTCCAGGGATTGCTCAAGATGGTGGAGAACCTGCGCCTGATGCTGTCGGCAAACCGCAACTTCCGGGTCACCGCGGAAGGACCACCCGAAGTCCAATTGCTGGCCCAGGCAACGAACGATCTGGCCCAGCAGCGCGATGGCCTGATGGACGACGTCGAGGCCCAGATCGCCGCTGCCAAGGCCTCGGTAGAGGAAGAAAAGAACCGCTTGGCCGCATTGATGTCGGAGTTGGCACAAGCGGTGGTAGTGTGCAATCTTGATGGACGTATTCTGCTCTACAACAGCCGCGCTCGCCTCCAGTTTCGTGCCTTGGCGCTGGGTAGCACGGCAGTCGCGGGGGGAGCGCTGATTGGCCTGGGCCGTTCCATCTTCTCCATCCTTGAACGCAACCAGATTGATCATGCGCTGGAGGTCGTGCGCCAACGCCTGCTCAAAGGGGCAGCTGCAGCGATTGCGAACTTCATCACGACGGCGCGGGGCGGACAGCTCCTGCGTGTTCAGCTGGTGCCCGTTCTGGCGACCGGGGATCCTCTACGCGAGCGGGAGCTGGGGGGCTACGTGCTCACCGTGGAGAACATTACCCGCAGCCTGGAGCAGGAGTCTCGTCGCGATCAGGTGCTGCAGTCGCTGACCGATGGTAGCCGAGGTAGCCTTGCCAACATCCGAGTGGCCGTTGGCAACCTGATGGACTATCCGGATATGGAAGCGGGCATACGCGAACGCTTCGTCGGCATCATTAGCGATGAAGTGGTGCGCATGAGCCAACGTCTCGATCAGACGATGAGCGAATTCGCCGATTCACTGAAGACTCGTTGGCCGCTGGAAGATGTGCAGGGGATGGATATTATCGCCGCCGCCCAGCGCCGTATCGAGGAAGATCTGAAACTCAGCACCAAGACGGAAGAGATCGACGAAGCTGTTTGGCTACGAGCCGAGAGTTTCTCACTGGTGTTCTCGATATGTTTCCTGGCATCCCGCCTGATCGAGCATTATCAAATCAGGGAATTGCGCTTCCGGCTGCTGCCTGTCGGCAAGCTGGCCTACCTGGACATCATCTGGGCCGGGCACGCCATGTCGTCGGAAACCTTCTACACTTGGGAAACCGATGCCATGCACCTCGCCAAGGAAAGTTCGCCCTTATCACTGCGCGATGTTATTGACCGGCATGGCGGTGAAATCTGGTACGAGCGGGAAAAGGCTGCGCATCGTGCGTTCTTTCGCTTCGTACTCCCGGTTGCCTCGCCGGACTCCGTACCGCAATGCGAGACGTTCGACGACATTGTCATGCGCCCGGAGTACTACGACTTCGACCTGTTTCATTTTCGCGATCAGAGCATCGACCTTGACCGACCGCTATCCGATCTCACCTACACCGTATTCGACACCGAAACCACCGGCCTTGAGCCCGCGGCCGGCGACGAAATCATCCAGATTGGCGCCGTGCGTATTGTCAACGGCCGTTTGTTGCGGCAAGAGAATTTCGACCAGTTGGTCGATCCGCAGTGCTTTCTACGACCCGAAGGGATCCGGATTCACGGCATCACCGACGACATGGTGCGTGGACAGCCGCAGATCGACATCGTCCTGCCTGCCTTCCACGATTTCTGCAGCGATACAGTGCTCGTGGCACACAATGCTGCCTTCGACATGCGCTTCCTGCAGTTGAAGGAACCCCAGACCGGTGTTGTTTTCAGTCAACCAGTGCTCGATACTTTACTGCTTTCGGCTGTGCTTCATGCCAACCAGGACTCGCACCAACTCGACGCCATCGCTGAACGCCTTGGGGTCATGATCGAAGGCCGCCATAATGCGCTCGGCGATGCTTGCACCACCGGCGACGTGTTCCTGAAGATGCTTCCTTTGCTGGCCCAGATGGGAATCGTGACGCTGAGGCAGGCCCTTGATGCGTCTGAAAAAACCTACTTTGCACGCGTAAAGTACTGACAGGATGTCAGCTTATCGTACCGTGAGGCCTTGCTGACGATGACGAGCCAGCCAGTCGACGATTATGCCGACGCATGGTGAAGCTAGACAGGCAACCATGAAAACAATGGTAATACCTGCGCCCAAAACCGGAATGCCCGTTTCCACTTTCCTTCTCCTTGTGTTGGTAGACGATCTCGTCACAGCCGAGGTCGGTCGTTGTTTCCGTGTACCCAGAGGAGTTCTCAATACCCGGAAATACGTCGGTAAGGCTAGGTCTTTGATCGCTTGCCGGCAAACGATAAAATCTCATTCGATGCATGAGATTTTTTCATTCATCCGGCTGGTCTACTGCCGCCACGCAGTTCAAGCGGAAACCCGATTCGCCCTGACGTGATGCCGGCTCATGGAGGCGACTTCCGGCCCCATCCCTGCACCCGCGGGGATGGACCTGCGCCGGCCAGGTGCAGATAGGCAACAACGACGCTTCCCCACCGCCCACGGGGACGGAAAGCGTTCCTGCCGGTGTATCCTTGCCATCCGCGAGAGCCTGGACGTGCGCCAGGCTGTGCCAGGGGGAGCCTGTCGTGACAGAACCACAAGCCGTCATCTACGAAGACCCGGGGGCGATCAGCCCTTTCTGGCAACGCCTGCCCTGGTTCTTTCTATTCCCCTTCCAGACGGACGTGCTGATCAAGCTGCTGCTCCTGTCGCTGGTCACCCTGTTGGCCCCCATCGCTCCTTTGCCCTCGCCTCTGGATGCTCTGCTGGTCGGGGGCCTGGTCTGGCTGGCAGGACTACGGCAGGCTTTCGGCATCATGGAGGCGGTGTCGCAGGGTCGGCTTACCGCCAGAGAGCGGTCCACCTTCCAGCCGGGCCCCGAGAGGAAGAACCTGCCCTGGAATCTGCTCGCCATCTTCCTGACATGGGGCGCCTTGATCGCTCTCGTCGGCGCCGTCAGCACCACCCTGCACTGGACGATGCTCGCTTTCTTCTACGTCGGACTGCCGGCCAGCGTCATGACCCTGTCAATCACCAACCGCTTGCGACAGGCGCTGGATCCGGTGCGATGGATTTTCCTCATGCGCCAGGTGGGCAAGCCCTATCTGCTGCTGCTGTTCTATCTGTTTCTGCTCAGCGGGGGCGCACCCTACGCCCAGCGCCTGCTCCTCCCCCGGCTCGCTGACTGGCTGATCTTGCCGGCCCTGACCTGGACCCTGCTTTACTTCACCGTGATCATGTTCGCCATGATGGGTTACGTCCTCTACCAGTTTCATCAGGCGCTCGGGCTCAAGGTCCGGATCAGTTTCGCCCGCTCGTCAAGCAATCCTGCGGCCAGCGCAGCCATCACCCAGTCTGACATGATGGCCGAGGCGGTCGCGAGCAAGGTCGCCACCGGTGAGCTGGATGCCGCGATCGATATTGCCGATGAGCAGCGACGACAGTATCCGGAGGATCTGGCAATCCAGGAGCGCTACCAGGCGCTGTTGCTGGCAGCAGACAGGACGGAACGTGCGCTGGCGCAGGGCCAGGCTTATCTGGCCCTATTGCTGCGTCTGGGGCGCGCCGAGCAGGCCCTGGATCTGCTCAAGCGCCTGCGCGGCGTGGAAAGGGCATTCCTGCCCGAGCGGCCGGATGCGATCCTGCCGCTGGCCGAGGCGGCTTTCCGCCAGCGGGATGCCGACACCACGGTCGCGCTGGTGCGTGGCTTTGACAAGCGACACCCGCGCCACCCGGATATTCCGGGCGTCTATTTCCTCTCTGCCCGCCTGATGAGCGAACTGCTGCGCCGGGACCCTACCGCGCTGACCATCCTGCGCGGGCTGCAGGACAAGTATCCCGAGCATCCGGTGACGGCCGCCGCCGCGCCCTATCTGGCGGCCCTGGAGAAACTGCAGCCCGGTCGCGGCTGACCGGCCAGGACGATTGCCAGCAATGGACCTACCGGCCGCCATACCGGTCATGAGGGCGCAATCAGTCTCCCGCCCTCCCTGCAAGGGAAGACGCCCGTTGCCAACGGATCGCCGATCCCTTCCGGGATGTACGCTTGTCGAAGTCACCTAACGCAGCAGACCGGCCGCCATCTTTGCTCGCTGGAACCTGGAAATCCCGCGTCCAGCATCGCCGCATACTCGTTGGCCCGCGCCCGCTTGTCGCGCCGCAGTTCGCCATGAATCAGCGCCAGCAACAAGCCCGGCAGCGCGTCGTGCGCTGGTGCGGCTTGCTGCAGCAGGCCGGCAAGCCGTGCCGCGTCGTCGATCCTGCCCATCCGCGCGAAGCGCTGACCCAGGCGGGCGCAAACGTCGGGCCCCAGGCGCGGCCGCGGCCTGGCGGTACGCCAGTAAGTGACAAAGCAGGCATGCACCAGCTCGTCGGTTTCGGCGTCCGTTTCGCGCAGCGCGAGAATGCGCAGGGCGGCGCGGTGGAAATCCTCGTCCGCCGGCACCAGTTTGGCGAGGTTGAAGAATTTCGTCAGCGATTCCCGGTCAGCCGGACGCAGCACGACGAGACGGCCATACGCGGCGCGCGCAGCGTCAAGTTGCATCTTGCGCATCAGGGCTTCGGCCCTGGCCTTTTCGTCGTTGAAGCCATCGTCCCTGGCCGCTTCCGGCAGCTCGACCATCGTCACCTGATGGCGCCACCGGTACCACGCGATCAGCAGCGCGCCCGTGACGAAGCCGCCGGCATGGGCCATGTAAGCCACGCCACCCTGGCCGTCGAGCTGCTGCTGCACCAATTCGTGGGCGATCCAGACCGGCAGGAGAATGATCGCCGGCGCCTTGACGTAATCGAAGTAGAACAGGAACTGGTAGAAGAAGCGAATGCGCCGGCGGCCGTAGAGGGTCACGTACATGGCCATCAGGCCGGAGATCGCGCCCGAGGCGCCGATGCTTATGCCCAATGAGTTCCAACGGGCAGCCAGATCGGCCAGATCGGCGCCAATTCCGGCCAGGAGAAAGTAGGCCAGGTAGCGCCGCCGGCCGAGGGCCACTTCGACCGTATAGCCGAACAGGAAAAGGAACACCATGTTGCCGATCAGGTGGGCTGCCGAACCGTGCAGGAACATCGCGGTCAGCGCGGTCACCGGTCGCCAGTCGGCGGGATTGGAGGACCAGCGATCGGTGAAACCGCTCCCCTTCACCTGGTCGAAGCGCGTCCGCTGTTCAAGCCACCGGGCGTATTCGACCTGATCGGGACGCACGATCCTGCCGGCATGCAGCGCGGCCTGAAAGTCCCGGTCACGTTCCATCAACCTCAACAGGTGCTGACTGTCGTCACCACTCGCCAAGTGCTCGATTCTGCCGGCAAGTTCGCGTCGTTGCGGATTGTCGCTCTGGCGCAGATAGTCGGCGTAGCGCGGGAACTCCAGCGCCGGGCAGATCCGACTGCGTGTAGAAATCGACGCCTCGCTGCCAGGCCCGCTCGTCGGCGCGCTGCGGGCCAAAATAGACGAGGCAATTGAGCAGGATCAGCAGGACGGTCATCCACGGCGGATTGAGCCAGTCCGGCTTGCTGTTGAGAGGG
>JADJMH010000018.1 GCA_016709675.1 Candidatus Accumulibacter proximus | reverse complement strand
TTCTTCCAGGTGATGGTGGAGGTCGTAGGCAACGCCGATCGCCCGTGGCTGCTCACCCTGCTGAACTTCGGAGGCAGCCGATCTTGCCCAGATAGTCGAGGCTTCCGTACCTGACGCGGCGGGAACTTGGCGAACAGGATATTCCGCTTCCTTTGCGGATCGGCGTCTTCGGTATCACCGCCGGTCGTTTCACGTTTCCCATCCGAGATGATCCGGTTCACCGGGAGTTCTTCAGGATCTGCATACCCTTTGAGGAGATTCAGCGCCTGGTTCAACTGGTAGTCCTTTTTCGGTAGCCAGTTCGCCACTTGGGATCCGGATGATTCGTCGGCATCTTCCTTGGCGCGCTCCTCGGCTTGACCGGCGTTGCTCTTGGCGGTTTGCTGGGCGAGTCCTGACCGCCGGGCTGGGTCCTTGTTGTTGTCGAGGTGATGCTCGAGGTTGGCTTTCGCGCAGGCGCTCGGTCGAGCTACCGTTGGCGCTTTCTTCGACGACGATGTCCGGAACGATGCCTTTCGCCTGGATCGAGCGGCCGGAGGGCGAAGTAGCGCGTAGTCGTCAGCTTGATCGCCGTGGTGGATTTCCTGGGCAAGGGCAGCACGGTCTGTACCGGAGCCCTGCCGAAGGTCGTGGTGCCGGAGAACGACGGCGTGCTTGTGGGTCCTGAAGCGCACCGGCGACGATTTCCGACGCCGAAGCGGAGCCCATTGACCAGTACCACCATCGGCACAGAGCGTGTTCTCCGGGGGCAGGCGGTTACGGATGACCGTCCTGGCTGCCGCGCAGGTAACGGCGGGCGATGCAGAGAATCGGTGCTTGGCGTCGGGTGTGCGACCGTCGGTTGATGTGACCAGTGTGTATCCGGCGGCAGGAAGGCTGGTGTGGAGACGCCGACGGCGCTGTTGAGCAGGCCGCCCGGATCATTACGCAGATCAAGCACCAATCCTTCAGCGGGCCGGACTTGAAGAGATCGCCCAGATGTTTGACCACCGCTGCACCGGTATTCTCCTGGAAGGAAGTGATGCGGAGATAGCCGTACCCGTCCTCGACGAGCCTGACTTGACGCTTGGTACCTGATGACTTCCCGGGTCAGCGTGATGTTCAGCGGCTTGGCCTCGCCCTTGCGGAGGATCGACAGTTGATCTGGGACTTCGGCTTGCCGCGCATGCGCTTGACGGCTTCGGTCAGCGTCAGGCCTTTGACGAGCGTGTCGTCGATCTTGAAAATGAGGTCGCCGGGCTTTACGCCCGCACGGTAGGCAGGCGTATCCTCAATTGGCGAAACCACCTGACGGCGGCCGTCCTCCATCCCGACCTCAATCCCGATGTTGCCGAACTCGCCTTTGCGTCCTGACCTGCAGGTCCTTGAACGCGTCGGCGTCGAGGTAACTCGAGTGTGGGTCCAGATTGAGAGCATGCCGCTGATGGCGTGAGTAATCAGCTTTGTCGTCGATTGGTTCGACGTAGCCGGTCTTGATGGCGTTGGAACACCTCGGCAAAGGTGCGGCAACTCCGCAACCGGCAGACTCGCTCGCGTTTCCTTGTCGGCGATCGCCGAGAACTGCAGGCTGAGAAGAATGCCACCAAGCAACCCGGCGCAAACCAGTCCGGCCTGTTTCAACTTACCCATTTGTCTCACTCCTGTGTGCATCTTATTTTGGTTAACCCAAGCCAGCGGGTCGAGCGGTTTGCCTTGGTGACGAAGTTCAAAGTATAAACCGGATTCAGGATTGCCACCGCTGTTGCCCACAGTGGCAATGGTTTGCCCGGTACTGACCTCGTCGCCGACCTGTTTCAGCAGCGCGTCGTTGTTGGCGTAGATGGAAAGATAGCTGCCGGCGGTCGAGAATCAGCAGATTGCCGAAGCCACGCATCCATTCGGCAAAGACCACCCGGCCTCCGGCGATGCTGGACACCTCGCTGCCGGTTCGGGCGGCGATAAAAAGACCCTTCCAGGTGCTCCCTTCCTGTCTCGCTGTACCAAATCGATTGCTGATCGTCCCGCGTGTTGGCAGTCGCAGTTGCCCTTTCATTCTCGCCAGACTGACAGTTGAGGTGGTCGCCGCCGGATCGACGGTGCGTGCTTCCGGCGGCGCTGCGCTGGGTTCAGCTGACTCACCCTCGGGGACTGTTCTGCTTGTCCGGGGTTTCTCCTGCCGCTGCACTTCGCGGCGGGCTTCCCGGGCTTCAGCGGCCTTGCTGGCAATAATCTTCGACAGCCGGTCGACGAGTTCGGCCAAGCGTTTTCATCGCGTTGCAGGTTGCTCATCGCGCGCCGCTGCGTTGCTACTTGGCTCGATACCTCGTCAAGCATCGCCTGCCGCTGCTGGCGCTGGACCAGCAGCCTGGCGTGCTCCTCCTGTTGTTGGGCTTCAATAGCGGAAAGCTTTTCGGCCTGTTGCCTTGTGTCGGTGGCGAGTGCCCGCTTGTGCTGCAATGTGGACTCGATTCCCAGCAGAATCTGGCTGCGCGCCTGCCCAATCGCTTCCAGATAGTGGAGATCGCGAGCCAGTTGATTGGGGTTTTCGCCATTGAGGAAGAGTCGCAGAGGATCCGGATTGCCGCGCAGGTACTGTTGATAGAGCAACTTTTCGAGCTGCGCCAATTGCGTGCTCAACCCATGTTCCAGGGCTCTCGACTGCGTGTTGAGGTCCTTGATCTGTGTCTGCAGCTTGCCGATCTGTGTCGTCAGGTTGCAGTTCGCGCTGCGTGGCGGATAATGCGCGCGCTCGGCTCCTGCAGTTGATCCCTTGCTCTCCTCCGCGAACCCCTGCGGCGGTCATTTCCTTGCGCAGGGTTTCGATCTGGGCCCGTAGCGATCTCAGGTCGCTCTGTTTTCCCGCGACCGCACTTGGTGAGGCGAGGTCCCCATCCTTGACACCTTGTTTGCTGCTGGCGTAATCGCTTGGCATGATCAGCGTCGCCGCGACCAGGGCGATGAACAGCACGCGCGAGTTTTCCAGTCTGGCCAGCAGGCCGGGACGCACCGTTGCACGATCGGATTCCCGGCTCGCTGCCGAGCGAATGGCGGCGAGCATACGTTGCAGTCGGGCAGCTGGAGTTGGGCTGGTGCGCGCGGCGCCTGGCGTGGGGTGATCCAGGGACTTTCCTGTGGTACTCGTCAAGGAATGAAGGATGCCTTGCAGAAACGTGAATCGGCTTACCGGGGCTCGGCCCAGCGGGTGTTCGCTGGGCGCGAGCGTGTGCCTACGAAACACCCGCGGATCAAGGATTTACTCTATAATCGACGATTATATGATAAATGACGACGCTCGCGTATTGTGCCCATCAGAACCAGTATCATTGACAAGCAGGAACATATCGAGCAGGCGGCACGTGCGCTGAAATCGATATCACATCCCTTGCGCCTGAAGATCCTTTGTGTGATTGGCGATCAGGATGCCTGCGTGCAAGAGATCGTGGAGGCGGTAGGGACTTCGCAAAGCAACATCTCCCAGCATCTCGCCATTCTTCGCGACAAGGGTGTGCTGCTCGCACGCAAGGATGCCAACCGGGTTTACTATCGGGTTGGTGACGCGCGTACGCTGCAGTTGATTGGCATGATGCGTGAGGTGTTTTGCGGCGATTAAGCACACCTTGGCTGTCCTGCGGTGTCGTTGCCGTTGGGCGCCAGCGTGGTGTATTCGGTTAGAAGTGTCGGTTTCTGGAGCCTGGATTGGAATTCATACAGCAGAACATTTTTGTGGTGGCCGTTGCCATCATCAGCGGCACGATGCTGCTGGTACTCTCGGTGCGTCGGCCGGCTGGCGCGGGCGCTGTCTCGGCTGCGCAGGCGACCTTGTTGATCAATCGCGAGAATGCCCAGTTGATCGACATTCGTGAGCCGAACGAGTATATTGCGGGCCACCTGGGCGACTCCCGCAACATTCCCGCAGCATTGCTGGCGCAACGCGCCGGCGAACTGGAACCGTTCAAGGACAAGCCGGTGATTCTTGTTTGCCAGTCCGGAGCGCGTGCGTCGGCTGCATGTTCCACTCTGTCCAAGCTCGGTTTCTTGCGGGTGCACACCCTGGAGGGAGGAGTTGCGGCATGGTCCGAGGCGGGTCTGCCGCTCAAGAAAGGGGCCAAGCGATGAGCCTTGGGCCGCGCGTGCTGATGTACTCGACTGCCGTCTGTCCATTCTGTATCCGGGCCGAGCAACTGCTGCGTGCACGCGGGGTCGTCGAGATCGAGAAGGTACGTATCGACCTTGACCCCGAACGCCGCAGCGAGATGCTCACAAGGACCGCCAAACGCACCGTTCCACAGATCTATATTGGCGAAACCCACGTCGGCGGCTGCGACGAGCTAATTGCTTCCCGATCGTGCGGGCAGGCTCTTGCCTTTACTCGCGGGTGAAGGCGCTTGAGATCTGCCTTCCCGCATCATTGGCTTCACTAACCATCCCACTGCATAGGTCAAAAAACCAACATGAGCGAACAAGAGAACCCTGTATTTGCGATCGAGAAGATCTACATCAAGGATCTGTCGGTTGAAGTGCCCAACGCACCGCAGATTTTTCTGGAGCGTGAGTCACCCAAGGTCAGCATCCAGCTGCAAACGAATGCACAGGGTATTGGCGAAGGCGTCTTCGAAGTCACTTTGACAACCACTGTCACTTCCAAGATCGAAGAAAAGACTGTCTTTCTCGTCGAGGTCGGGCAGGCGGGAATCTTCCGCGTGCAGAATGTGCCAAGCGAGAACATGGAGCCTCTGCTGTCGATCGCCTGTCCCAACATTCTCTTCCCCTACGCCCGGGAAGTGGTGTCCGACGCCGTTACACGTGCCGGCTTTGCACCAGTCATGCTGCAACCGGTCAATTTCGAAGCGCTTTACATGTCCCGCCTGCAGCAACAGGAAGCGGCCAAGGAAGCCGCGGGTGAGGCGACGACCCATTAGGTGATTTCTCGATGAAGCGGCTGCTTAGCTTGTTGCTTGCCGCCGGACTGTCCGGACCGTTGCTGGCAATCGAGTACCGCACAGTCGATGCGGCGGCAGTTCTCTACGACGCGCCGTCACCGCGCGGTAGCAGACTTTTCGTCGTCAGGCGGGGGACGCCGGTCGAGTTGGTGGTCAACCTGGAAGGCTGGTCCAAGGTGCGCGATGCCGATGGCGGTCTGGCCTGGATCGAGGCGAGGTACCTCGCCAAGCGTCGCACGGTAATCGTGACCGCGGTCCGCGCCCAGATCCGGCAGACTGCCGAAGAGTCAGCGCCGGTCGCCTTCGAGGCGGAAAAGAACGTCTCGCTGGTCTATCTTGAAGCGGTGCCTGGCGGCTGGGCCAAGGTTCGCCACCGCGACGGACAGGCGGGTTTCGTGCGTGCCAGTCAGGTGTGGGGTCTCTGAAGTTCTAGCCAGCAGACGGCGCTGTCGGGACACGACCGCGCGCTACAGCTGTGGAAAGGAACGGATAAGGTCGGCGCAGAGTCTGTCGACGTCGCGGTTCTGATAATCGGCGATGAGGTCTGCCGGATCTTCGTTGCCGCCCACCGCGTGCCCAGCGAGTGGTTCCGGTTCGTCGAGCCCAAAAGCAGAATAGTAATCAGCAAACTTCAGGCTCGACCGGATGTGGTCGGAAATCACGATCCGTCGGTTGGGAACGTTGAATGCGTCGCTGACAATCAGTCCGTGGAGGCTGGACGAGACGACGTGGGCGCACGACAGGACGTCGCGCAGGACTTCGTCGATCGCCGCATAGACGTTGATAAGCTTGGCGCCGCGTATTGTTAACAGCGCCTGGACGGCAGGGGTGTTCTGGTCGACGAAATGGGGGATAACCCCCAACGTGTGCTGCTTGGCTGGGCGCGGCCGACTGCCCCAGTAGTGATTGACGAGCAGTCCCGGATCGCCGAGCGCCACCTCTCGGTTGCCCCCACCTCTGATTCCGGCCAGCGTGTGCCTGCCGCGTACCGCATGATAATGGTGTCGGGCGGGAAAGCGTTCGTCGGAGTTGCCGGCGCCGCTGCCCCAGATATGCAGGCGGCGAGGCAGCAGAAATCGTCTCGCTTGGCGTTCCCTTTTCAGGATCGTTCCGATGGCCAGCATGTCGGCCGTTTCCACGGGCGCATACACCACCGGTCGTCCAGAAATCAACGCCACGATGAGCGGCGAGAGGTAGTCGCCGAAATTTCGCCGGCTGGCGTTGTGCGCGCCCTCACCCTGCCACCAGTACAGTCTGATCGGCTTCAAACAACTCTCCCAACACGCGGGCACCGGGGCTGTTGGCGCCAAGTGTCCTGTCCAGCATAGGCTGCTAGGCTCTCGCGATGGCGATCATGACATTGATATCGCCGTGCTCGGGCCATGCTTTCTTGGCGTTGCGATACTCTCGCCAGGCGCGCATTCCCCATCGCGGCCGGGTCAGCGTCCGCCGCAATGACGGCGCTGAGTGGTAGACGTCGAGCAAGCTGAAGGCGGAAAAGCCCGCTCGTGCGGTGGCGGATTGCAGGCTGTGCGGCGTGAAGTAGAAGTGGTGGTCGAGGAGATAGAGACCCCATCGATCCCCTTCAACTACCCGGCGCCAGTTTTCGTAGTTGCCTGTTTCGATGAAGAGAACGCCGTCCTTGCCGAGTCGGTCATGCAGAAGTCGGAGCACGGCCACGGGGTCGCGCAGATGTTCGACCACGTCCCACATTGTAATGACGTCGAAGCGGTCGTCGGGAAGCGTGTTCTGCAGGCTGATGCCGTAGTACGTCTTGGCACGCTCGATTGCCGATTCGCTCTGTTCGACGCCTACAGCATCCCATCCGCCATCAAGGCACGCGCGAACGAAGGCGCCCGAACCCGCGCCAAAATCGAGCAAGCGGCCAGATCCCGGACGAACGGCTTCGACCTGGCGCAGATTCCCGCGCGCAGCGCGCCGCTTGCTCTCGGAGTCTGTGACGTAACGGTCACCCGAAGACCAGCGCCAGTTCATGTAGGCCCGCGAGGCATCGTCGGATGGCCGTGGCGTCTGATAGGCCAGCCGACATGGAAGACACTCAGCCACCGATGTCTGCATCCCGAAGCGAGCTGGGATTGGCTTGGGCTGATTGACCAGCCCGCACAGGGGGCAAGGGATTGGATCCTGCCGCGGGTAAGCAACGCCGTTGATTTGATCGATCATGGTCATGAGGCTGCGGCCTTAGTTCGGAAAATCGTACTGTAGCGGGCCGTGAAATCGGGTCGCGATCGATCGATCGGCTCAAGTGTCCAATAGCCCCATGGCCAAAGTCGATCGGCGCATTTCGTCGCTATCGTGGATGGCCACTCGATCTCCCAGTCGACCGGGATCAACTCGTGGTGTTTAATAAGGCCCACCTTTGTGTCGAGGTCCATACCTCCGACAAAGATCGCACCACCTGGCTTCACTGCGCCAACGATTCGCGCAAAAGCTTCAGAGGCGGCTTGGTTTTCCATATGGACAAGGAAGTTCTGGGCCAACACCAGATCGTAAGACCGATCGGCCGTGAAATCATCCGCCAGCAAGTCGCCATGCGATACGGATACCCGCCGCCGGATGTCCGGGACGATGCTCCGCTTATCTCCACAGATCTCGAACAGGCGGTCCGCATAAGGTCTCGCTTCACTTTCCAGCGGGTAGGCTAGTCCGTGCTTGGCGCCATAGACCCCTCGCTGCGCCACCGCGATGGCTGCTCGTGAAATGTCAAACGCATCAATCGTCCAGTCCACGTGTGGGAAGCGGACGGCAAGGTAGCCGGCGAGCGAATAAGCTTCACAACCAAAGCTGCAGCCAGCCACCAGGATTCGTAGCGGCGCCTGTCTGTCGGCAAGTCCTGAAAGCGGCCCCTCCAAGGCCTGGAACTGCTTGAGGTTCCTGAAGAACCGAGTCGCAGTTGACTGAAATCTGGTTTGGCGCGCCAGCCGTCGAGCGTGGATTGACCGGCCAAATCCCTGCAGCAGCGGCAGATCGAAGAGTCTCTGGTTGAATTTGACGCGTTGCGACATGGGTCTTGATGAGCCTTCCAATAATGGTCGGCGTCACCAGGTCGTTGCCACCACAGCAGCCACCATCAGCGGAATCGCCAGACAGATAATGCCTTTCGGCACCAGCATAAGAGCCAGAACTACGACGAGCACATGATAGCACCGGGCCATTTTTTGTGGTGGCCGCTGGATGGTGGACGCGAATTCCGCCGACGGCAAGTCGCGGTCTCGAAACGGCTCCGGTGGCATGGTGGGAAGCGAGGCCGCCAACCAGCCATGATACGGCGCCTTGTCCAAGCTGCCATGGATCGGAGCGCAATCAATCGCCAATGACCAGGACGCATTCGCCGTTGCGACTTTATAATACCCTAGCGCAATAGCAACAATCGAATGGCCTTGCGCAAATGGCGTCCGCGCAAGGACTGCAGTGGGCTCAAGCGAAAAGCGCAGCGATAATAGCGCCGGGCAGTGGCGCGTTCGCCCGCCAGCAGTGCAGCGCGAAACAGTGATAGAAAGCGCTGCGCTTCATAGCGTCTTCGCAGCGTTTGGCATTCTGTCGGCAGACCTCCGAAGACTTCGGAAACCATCGCGACGGCGCGCTGCTCTTCGTCGTCACGGTTATGCCGCAGGCTGTCCGGATGCTTGTGTATGCGCGCCAGCGCCGCCCGGGTGGTGGCGACCGGAGCACTCACCAGCAGAAACGCGAAAACTGCAACGTCTTCTCCACCGCGAAGATTCTCCGGGTAGGGCCTTTGCAGGAGCAGATCACGGCGAAACAGCGAACAGCCGTGCGAGATAGAGACCCGCTTTTCGAGCAGGTAGCGCTTTGCCAGTTGTACTGGCGAAGCCCTTGGCACTGCGGTTGGCAGCCGCAGCCGTTCGCGGCCGTCCGGGTAGACCGTGATCTGCGCCCCGAGAACCATTCCGGCTGTTGGATGTGTTGCGAGCACCGCGCGCAGCTTTGCCAGGGCATCCGGCAGCAGTTCATCGTCTGCGTCGAGCAGCAGGGCGTAAGGCCCATGCGACTCGCGAATCCCATGATTGCGTGCCGCTGCTGCACCCGCATTCGCCTGGTCGATTACGCGCAGCTGTGGATGGCGAACTGCATACGCCGCCAATACTTCGCGGGTAGCATCGGTCGATCCGTCGTTGACCACGATCACCTCAACGTCCGCTGCCATCTGCACCAGTACCGAGTCGAGTGCCCGCGGCAGCAGATGTGCATAGTTGTAGGCCGGGATGATGACGCTGATCAGAACCTGATCAGGCCGAATCCTGCCGTTGCCCGCAGTCTCCGGCGCCCTGTTGTTCCTTTCGTTGCCGCCGGTTTGAATGCTTGCGGGCAAGATCTACCACCTCACTGCTGGGGAGCCTGACGAACATAGCCAGTAACGAATCTCCCCATTTTCCGCAATCTGCATCGCGATGCAAGCAGTCATGTGCTGACGATCCTCGCCTGCGACTCGCAGTACACGCTACTGCGCCGTGTGGTCAGCCAGGTGACGAGAAAAAGCGGTACATTCGTGCTTTGTCCAGTGAGCGAGGATAGACCGGATCATGTGGCAGGACGATCAGTGGGTGGGCGGCCCAAAGCCTTTGCGCGCTACCTGGTTGGCAATGCATCGAGAGCCGCACGCTGCTGCAGCGGGTTTGCGATGTTGAGCCACTTGCGCTCCTGGCGTGAGCGAGGTTGGATGCCCATCGATGCGGCTGGCTATAGAGAAGCCTGGCAGCGTTTCGGCGGCAGCGTCGCGACGCATCCACTGGTGGTCGAGCGGCTGGCTGACCTGGCACGCATTCCGGTCCGTTACCTCGGCTGGTTTGCGGGCGAGCAATTGCTCGCGGCGATTCCTTGCTGGGGGCGACATCTTGCGGTATCCAAGGATGTGCTGAAGAAACGTGGCCGGCGTGGCCTGTTTGACCTGGGCAATGCCGAGATTATTCTGCCCATCGCCGAGCAGGCGACTGTTCCAGTGCGTCAGCGCATGCGCTACGTCTCGGAGCTCAATGCCGGGCGGATCAGCACCTTGCGGCCGCAGCTGGAAGGGCTGGCGCTGGCGCGTCCGCCGGAGGACTACTCGAAGAAGTTCCGCTACAACCAGCGGCGCGAGTTGCGGCTGTTTGAGGAGGCCGGGGGAAGAGTGCTGCCGATCGGGGAGTTCTCCCCGGTCGAGCAGGCGGCCATCTACGGCGAATTGTTCGAGCGCCGGTGGGGTTTTGCTGCGAAGGGCCAAGCGCATCTGGAGCAGGTGTTTGCGCTGCTCCGTGAGTTCATGACCGGCTCGGTGCTGTTGCTTAACGGCTTGCCGATTGCCATCCAGATTCTCTATCGGGTAGAAGCGCCGAAGTGGATTTCTCTGGAATACATCAACGGCGGTGTTGACTCCCGATATGCAGACTTGAGCCCCGGCAGCGTGTTGAGTTTCGTCAATACGCAAGTCGCCTGGCAGGAGGCGCGTGCGCTTGGCAAGCCCTTGCGTTATTCCTTCGGTCGTGCGGATCGCGGATACAAGGATCGTTGGTGCCGCGCGGTGCCCGTCTATCAGATCTAGAATGAATTTCCCCCCGCGTTGAGAACGGATTCATCGCCTGAGTCAGCCCATGAGTTCACGTAAACAGCGGTTGCTATCACGTCATCGCCGGCAAAAGCGCCTCTTCCTGCTGGCGAGCCTGGCAGTGCTGGCCGCGATCGGCGTGTTTGTCGTCTGGTGGCTGGTGCCGCTGGTGCTGGTGCTGGGCTGGATCGCCCATGAAGCGTGGTTTGCCGACCATCTCTTTTATTCACCGCAGGACGATTACCAGTACGGCTTCCCGCCCGAAGCGGCGCGGCAAAGCGTGTCGCTGGTCAATGGTCGCCTGCAATTGAGCGCGCCGCTGGTGGCCGGCGATACCTTGATACTAGAACTTTGCTTGCGCAGCACCGTTGTCGGCCGCTACCTGGACCCGCATGTGCTGCTCGGCGACGACCGGCAGGATTTCGAGCGCGGCGTGCGCGGTCAACGTTACCTCAACCTTTCCGGTCAGGCCGATGCACTCGGCAAGGGCGAGCTGCCGATTACGGGGCGCCATTGCCGCTTGTCGGTCAGCGGTATGCTCTATTCCATGCACAATCCGGACTATGCCGGACGCCGCGTCATGCTGCTGGCGCCACATGCTGACGATGCCGAGCTGGCGGCGTTCGGCCTGTACAGTCGCGCGCCGGAGGTGGTCATCGTCACCCTGACGCAGGGCGAAATCGAGGCCGCGGGCTACCGGCGTTTGGGTCTGGACGCTGCCCGGGCAGCGCGCCTGAAAGGGCGCTTGCGCACTTGGGACAGCCTCGCCGTGCCGCTCTGGGGCGGAGTGGCACAGAACCGATGCGTACAGCTTGGTTACTATTGCCTGCAACTTCCGGCGATGCTCGCTGAACCTGAGCAATCGTTTGCTTCGCGCGAGTCCGCAGACGCGGATGTGCGCAGCGTTCGTCGCCACAACCCGTTGCTCCTGCCGGCCGACGCCGATGGCTTGGCCAGCGGCAGGAATCTGCTGGCCGACCTGGTGGCGCTGCTCGAACACTTTCACCCGGAAGTGATCGTCACCCCGCACCCGCAGCTCGACCCGCACGCCGATCATGTCGCCACGACCGAGGCGCTGGCTCAGGCCTTGCGGCAGTCGCGCTGGCAGCCCGAAATCGCCCTTTTCTACGCCAATCACCTGCACGACAACGACCGTTGGCCGATGGGCCCGGCCGGCAATGGCATCGCGCTGCCGCCAGCGCTGGCGCCGGTGCCGGCCGATGGGCTGTGGAGTCCGGTCCTGAGCCCGGAGGTACAACTTGACAAGGCCATGGCGCTGGCCATGCAACACGATCTGCAGAGCCACCTGCCGTTCAAGCAGCGTCTGCGACGGACCATTCAGCAACTGCTTGCCGGCCGCCGCTGGCCCACGACCGGCGAAGACGAGTTCTTCCGCAAAGCCGTTCGCCGCCATGAACTTTTCTGGGTTCGTCGCCTTCATTCCTGAGCCGCCCCAGATGACCTGTACCGGCAGCGAGGTTTCGATTGCTTGCCAGCGAGGAATCATCGGTGCTTTAATTCTCCCGTCAACCACAGACGAGGAGGAATCCGAAAATGCCCGATACGCGCTTCAAACCTCTACCCTGGACCAGGCTCCAGAGGGGGGTTCCGTGTTACCTGCCCAAACCGGCAGCCCGGCCAGCGGTTGACGCCCAGTCACCGGCACTGGCAGTGATGACCGATTTGCAGCGCGTCGCGCCGGTAACCATTGCTCGCGATGCTTCGCTCGACGATGCCAACAAGGCCATGGCGCTATGCCATACGCAGTATTTGCTGGTCGCCGATGGGCAGAGGCACCTGCTGGGCATAGTGACCGAAGCGGGGACCAAGGGACACCGGCCACTGGCCGTGGCTCATACCAAGGGCGTTCGCCCGAACGAACTAGTGGTCGGCGATGTCATGATCAGCAAGCACGACGACGCCGAGGTCATGCACCTGAGAGACGTGAGTACAGCCCGAGTTGGCAATGTGCTTGCCGCACTCAAGGAGATGGGAGCGTCTCATTGCCTGGTTGTCGACCATGACGAAGAGGATCACCACGTCCTCTGCGGGGTGTTCCAGTTGTCGCAGATCGAGCGCCAGATGGGGCTGACACCGCAAACGGCGGAAATTGCGCAGACCTTCTCGCAGGTCGTCAGTTCTCTCGGCCACTGAGCTGCGCTGAAATTCGCCAAAGACCGCAATGGCCACCGCCATTTCCCCCGGCAAGCGGAATGGCAGCGCGGTCGTGCGACCGCTTCGCGAACGGCCGGTCCTGCTTGGACCGATCGCCCGTTCAGCATGATTTCGACGTCGTCACCAGTTGGTTTCGCGCTCGGGCGTTGCGGTGATCTTGTGGATCGAGAGATCGGCGCCGCTATACTCCTGTTCCTGATCGAGGCGCAGGCCGACGGTCGATTTTAGCAGGCCGTACACCAGGGTGCTGCCGACCAAAGCAATGGTGATTGCCAATCCGGTCATCAGCAACTGCGGCATGAAGGCGACGCCGCCGACGCCGCCCAGCGCCTTGCTGCCGAAGATGCCAGCGGCGATGCCGCCCCAGGCGCCGCAAAGACCATGCAGCGGCCAGACGCCGAGCACGTCGTCGATTTTCCAGCGGTTCTGCGTCAGCGTGAACATCACCACGAACAGGCCGCCGGCGACGCCACCAACGACCAGCGCACCCATCGGGTGCATCAGATCGGATCCGGCGCAGACGGCCACCAGCCCGGCGAGCGGGCCGTTGTGCACGAAGCCCGGGTCGTTCCTGCCCGCCACCATCGCCACCAGCGTGCCGCCAACCATCGCCATCAGCGAATTGATGGCGACCAAGCCCGAGATCTTGTCGATCGTCTGGGCGCTCATGACGTTGAAGCCAAACCAGCCGACGGTCAGAATCCAGGCGCCGAGCGCCAGGAAGGGAATCGATGACGGTGGGTGCGCCGAAACTCGCCCTTCCCGGGTGTAGCGCCCATAGCGCGCGCCAAGCAGAAGAACGGCCGGGAGGGCGATCCAGCCGCCCATTGCATGCACCACAACCGACCCGGCAAAGTCGTGGAACTCCTCGCCGTAGGTTGCTTTCAGCCAGGCCTGTATACCGAAGGCCTGATTCCAGGCGATACCTTCGAAGAACGGGTAGATGAAGGCAACGATCAGAAAGGTCGCCGCCAGTTGCGGATAGAACCTGGCCCGCTCGGCGATGCCGCCTGAAACGATCGCCGGGATCGCCGCCGCGAAGGTGAGCAGAAAGAAGAACTTGGTCAACTCGAAGCCGTTTTTCGCCAACAGCGTTTCGGCACCGGAGAAAAAGTTCACGCCGTAAGCAAGGCTGTAGCCGACGAAGAAATAGGCGAGCGTCGATACCGAGAAATCGGTCAGTATCTTGACCAGAGCATTAACCTGGCTCTTCTTGCGTACCGTGCCCAGTTCAAGAAAGGCAAAACCGGAATGCATCGCCAACACCATGATGCCACCGAGCAGAATGAAAAGAACGTCGCTACCAGACTTGAGTGCTTCCATGGTTCCTCCTGAGATTCGGGTCGAATCCATCAAGCAAGTACTGCGCCAGGAGCATGGGCCTCGGGTATTCAGTCAGTCCTGCCCTTTTTTGGGCAGGGTAATGCACCGAAATGGGGCGATCCTCCTCCGCTGGGCACCATTCCTGGGCTACGCTGACCAGAAAGCGCTGTGCTTTGCCTATTTTGGTGCAGCTTCCGGCGGTAGAAGAACCCACATCTGTCCCTGCTGCTTCATGCGTCCGGCCTGATTGCCGGCCTGATTGCCGAAGCCCCAGAACAGATCGGCGCGCACGACGCCGCGTATTGCGCCGCCGGTATCCTGTGCCAGGACGAGGCGGCGCAAGGGTATCGCCGAGTCGGGCTGGCTGGTCGACAGGAAGACTGGTGCGCCAAGGGGGACGTGGCGGGGATCGACGGCAATGCTGCGCTCCGGTGTCAGCGGTACACCCAGGGCGCCGCTAGGGCCTTCGCCGTCGTTAAGCCCGGCGGGTTGTTCTCGGAAGAAAACGTAACTCGGGTTGGCGTTCAGCAGCTCCTTCAGGCGATGCGGATTGGCGCGCGCCCACTGCTTGATCGAAGCCATCGATGCCTGTTCGAGGGTCATCTCGCCACGCTCCACCAGCACCTTGCCGATTGACTGATACGGATGGCCGTTCTGGTCGGCGTAGGCCAGCCGCACCATGCTGCCGTCGGCCAGTCGGACTCGCCCTGACCCCTGCACCTGGAGGAAGAACAGTTCGACGGCGTCATCCACATAGAGCAGGACCCGATCCGGGGTGTCCTTTTCCTGAGCGGTGATTTCGGCTCGGGAGAAGTAGGGAACGACCTTGTTGCCCTGCAAACGACCGCGCAGGCGCATGCCCTTGAGATCAGGCAGGATCGAAGCAAGATCGATGGTCAGCAGATCGGGCGGTACACCGAGCACTGGCTGCAGATAGGGTTTGCCCCGCGTCCGCGAGCCGCGCAGGAGGGGCTCGTAATAGCCCGTCACCAGCCCGCTCGTTGTGCCATCGGTGTTGGTGAGCCGCCAGGGCAGGAAACGCGACTCAAAAAAACGGCGGGTGGTGGTCGTGGTCGGCACGCCCAACCCCCTGGCATCGTCGCAGACGGACTTCCACTGCGGCCACTGCGGGCGGCTGGCAAGCGCACGACATGACTGCAGGAAAGCCGGCCAGGCGGCGGCGAGTTCGTCCTCGTTCCATCCGGGCAGTTCGCTCCAGCGAGCGGCCTGCAGTGGCCTGGCAGCAGGTTGGGGGACGCCCGGTGCCGCGGCGGTGCCGCATGGCGGACAGGCTGGGCAGGTCGGTGATACTGGACAGACACTTCCGGATGAGCCCTCGCGGGTGGTGCTACAAGCGGCGAGCAGCGTGGCAAGCAGCGTGACGACAGCAACGAGTAGTGAGGGTGATTGGCATTTGCGCATGGTTTGGCTAGAGTGTCGGGTTCGTCAACCTGCGAAGTATACTGTTCGATGACTGATCCTTTCCGGCAACTTGCGACCTTTCTCGTCCGCATCGAGCAGTTTCTCGATCGCGTCGAGCCTTTGTTGCCGCCTGTCTCGCCGGCCCCCGATTGGGCAGCGGCCAGCGCGTTTCGCTGGCGCACGAGGCACGGGAGGGGCTATCTGCAGCCGATTACCCGGCTGCCTGGCATCCGACTCGGCGACCTGCAGGACATTGACCAGCAGAAGGCACGCATCGACGCCAACACGCACCAGTTCGTCGCTGGGCAGCCGGCGAACAACGTCCTGCTCACCGGTGCGCGCGGCTCCGGCAAGTCGTCGCTGATCAAGGCTGTGCTCAACGAATACGCGCCACGCGGTCTGCGCGTGATCGAGGTCGAGAAGGGCGACCTGACCGATCTGCCCGACATCGTCGAACTGATCGACGGTCGCCCCGAGCGCTTTATCGTCTTCTGCGACGATCTCTCCTTCGATGCGGGGGATGCGCGCTACAAGGCGCTGAAAGTGGTGCTCGACGGCTCAATCGCGGCGCCGCCCGACAATGTCCTGATCTATGCCACATCGAACCGCCGGCACCTGATGCCCGAGTATTTCGCCGAGAACCTCGAGAGCAAGCGCGTTGGTGAGGAGATTCATCCGGGTGAGGCCATCGAGGAGAAGATTTCGCTGTCGGAGCGCTTCGGCCTGTGGATCTCGTTCTATCCCTTTGACCAGGACGCCTATCTCCACATCGTTGCCCACTGGCTGCGATCGTTCGGTTGTGGTCAGGACGAGATCGTCCGCGCCGAACGTGAGGCGCTCAACTGGGCGCTCGAGCGGGGTTCGCGCAGTGGCCGCGTTGCCTGGCAGTTCGCCAGGGATTGGGCGGGCCGCCATCACGCTTTGCCAGGACGTCCGGCGCGGCAGCGCACCACTGCCGTGCGTCCGGCGTTACCGGCTGCCGCGCGCAAGCGTTCCGCGAGCACGAAGTGAGCTGTTTCACAAGTGTGTTGGCAGGATCGGTCGCGAGATGACTCAGCTTACCGAGGTGGCCGCGGCGGTGATGCTGCGCGGAGATCCGGCGAGGCCGCAGTTCCTGCTCGCGCAGCGCCCGCCCGGGAAGGTCTACGCCGGCTACTGGGAATTTCCCGGCGGCAAGGTCGAGCCGGGCGAGACGTCGCGCCAGGCGCTGGTGCGCGAATTGCACGAAGAGCTTGGCGTGATGGTCGACCGGGCCTGGCCGTGGGTCTGCTGCGAGTTTACCTATCCGCACGCCACCGTTCGTCTGCGCTTCTTCCGGGTCAGCGCATGGCATGGCGAGCTCACCCCGATCGAACACAGCGCCCTGGTCTGGCTGCCGGCCGGCGAGGTGGCCAGCGTTGGCCCGATCCTGCCCGCCAATGACCCCATCCTGCGCGCGCTGGCGCTGCCGCCGCAGTACGCGCTGACCAATGCCGAAGAGCACGGGGTGGATGCCGAGCTGGTGCGGCTCGACAAGGCGCTGGCGAGCGGATTGCGCTTGATCCAGCTGCGCGACAAGACGTTGCCGCCGGCGCAGCGCCACGATTTCGCGCGCGCGGTCGTCGCCTTGGCACGTGGGCACGACCAGGCGAGGGTCCTGATCAACGACGACCAGGAACTCGCGCGCGCTGTCGGCGCCCAGGGGCTCCATCTCTCGTCCCACCGGCTCTGGCAGATCGACCGCCGGCCAGACTTCGACCGGGTGGCTGCGTCGTGTCACACGGCTGCCGATCTGGTGCGCGCAGCCGGACTCGGGCTCGACTTCGTTGTCCTTGGCCCGGTGTTGCCAACGGCCAGCCATCCCGGATCGATCGGCATCGGCTGGCCGGAGTTCTCGCGTCTGGTCGAGCGTTCGCCGCTACCGGTCTATGCACTTGGTGGGCTGGCGCCGGAGATGCTCGAAACGGCCCGGAGCAGCGGTGGCCACGGCATCGCGCTGATGCGTGGCTGGTGCTGATGACCTGAACCGGGGTCGGCCTGCGTCGGATGACCGCGTCGAGCGAATGTCGCAGCGATAGGGTGATGCCCAGCTATGCCGCATGCGGGCGTGGCCCAGATAGATGCAGAGAAGGGGAAGGGCTTGCCGTTTCTGGTGCAAGCGCCGTGACGGAGCGGCGTGGGAGGTGGAGTTGGGGGTATCAAGACAGCGGTACCCCCAACGCGCCGCAGCAAAGTCAACAGCGGAGCAAGGGAAGGCGCGCCCGGCAAAGCCTGGTTAAGTTCTATCGCACTTGGTGCTACAATGCCGCATGAGAGTATTCAAGACCAAGACCTTCGAGCGCTGGGCCGGCAAGGCCGGTGTCACCGATGGCGCGCTCTTGAACGCCGTGGCGCAGATGGAACGTGGCCTGATCGACGCCGACCTCGGTGGCAACGTGTTCAAGCAACGGGTGGCGATGCCGGGGCGCGGCAAGAGTGGTAGCACGCGCACCATTGTTGCCACACGGTTTGCCGGGATGCTGCTCTTTCTCTACGGGTTCGAGAAAAACGAACGCGACAACATCAGCGGCAAGGAACTGGAAATGTTCAAGCGGGTGGCGGAGGTTCTGCTCGGGCTGGAACGTTCCGCCCTGGCCAAGGCCCTTGAACGCGGGGAATTGAAGGAGTTGAGCCATGAGCAAACGGATGATTGACGAAATGCGCGAAACGATGCGCGGCCTGCACGACGCGGGCGCCGTCGACAAGCAGACCCTGCGCGACTTCGAGGCGCAGGCGCTGCCGCCGCCGTCCTACACCGCCGACACCATCCGCAATCTGCGCGAGCGCCTGCATATCAGCCAGGGCGTCTTTGCCGCGTACCTGAACGCCAGCGTGTCGACTGTGCAGAAGTGGGAGAACGGCGAGAAGAAACCCAGCGGTGCCGCGTTGCGCCTGTTGTCGGTCATCGACCGCAAGGGACTTGAGGTGCTGACCTGATGGTGTCGCTGACCGGGCGTCGCTAGTTGCGACAGTCGATCCCAGGCGAATGCCGGCATTCGTAAATCAGGGTTTCATCGCACTGCGTAATGGGAGAGAATGGCAACTTCTGAATTCGCACGTTCTCAGCGCAAGGGCACCAAAGCAAATTGGGGGTACTTCTGGGGGTATCAAGAGCAAAGCCCAGCAAAGCGTTGTAGAAGAATCAAGAGGATAGACGCTTTATGCTGCTGATGATCGACAACTACGACTCCTTCACCTACAACCTCGTGCAGTACTTCGGCGAGCTGGGGCAGGAGGTCCGGGTATTCCGCAACGATGCCATTTCCCTTCACGAGATCGCTCGCCTGCAGCCCGCTTTCCTGGTGATCTCTCCTGGCCCGTGTGCGCCGGCCCAGGCCGGCATCTCGCTGGCGGCGATTCGCGAGTTTGCCGGCAGGATTCCTCTGCTCGGGGTATGCCTCGGCCATCAGGCGATCGGTGAGGCCTTTGGCGGCCGCGTCGTGCACGCGCAGAAGCTGATGCATGGCAAGGTATCGCCGGTGCATCATACGGCGCAGGGTGTCTTCCGCGGGCTGCCGAATCCGCTGACCTGTACGCGCTACCATTCGCTGGCCGTCGAACGGAAGTCCTTGCCGGCCTGCCTGGAAGTGACCGCCTGGACCGACGACGGCGAAATCATGGGCCTGCGCCACAAGACGCTGGCGGTCGAGGGTGTCCAGTTCCACCCGGAGTCGATCCTGACCGAGTGCGGCCACGACTTATTGCAGAACTTCCTCGAGGAGCAAGCCCAATGAAGCCCCAGGACGCCCTGGCGCGGGTCATCGAACACCGCGAAATCTTTCACGACGAGATGGTTTCCCTGATGTACCAGATCATGGGTGGCGAAGTGACGCCGGTGATGATGGCGGCGATCACTATTGGCCTGCGCGTGAAGAAGGAAACGATCGGCGAAATCTCGGCCGCAGCACAGGTCATGCGCGAGCTGTCGACCAAGGTCCAGGTCAGCGACCGCTCGCACCTGGTCGACACCTGCGGCACTGGCGGCGACGGCGCGCAAACCTTCAACATCTCGACGGCGGCGATGTTTGTCGCCGCCGCGGCCGGGGCACGCGTCGCCAAGCATGGCGGACGCTCGGTCTCCTCGCAATCGGGCAGCGCCGACGTTCTCGAAGCGCTCGGGGCGAATATCAACCTGACGCCGGAGCAGGTCGGCCGCAGCGTTGATGAAGTCGGCATCGGCTTCATGTTCGCCCCCAACCACCACAGCGCGATGAAGCACGCGGGGCCGGTACGCCGCGAGCTCGGCGTGCGCACGCTGTTCAACATCCTCGGTCCGCTGACCAACCCGGCCAATGCGGCCAATCAGGTCCTCGGCGTCTTTCATCCCGACCTGGTGGGTATCCAGGTGCGTGTTCTGCAGCGACTCGGTAGCTCGCACGCACTGTCCGTCTTTGGCCGTGAAGGTCTCGACGAGATCTCGATTTCCGGTGAGACGCTGGTCGGTGAGCTGAAGAACGGTCGCGTCGAGGAGTACACCGTCCACCCGGAACAGTTCAACCTGCCGGTGCACGACCCGCGCGTATTGCGCGTGGCCAACGTCGAGGAGTCGAAAGCGATGTTGCTGGCTGCGCTCGAGGACCGCGGTGGCGCCGCGCGTGACATCGTCGCCCTGAATGCCGGTGCCAGCATCTACGTCAGCGGTCTGGCTGACACCCTGGCCGACGGTGTCGACCAGGCCTTCGCAGCCATCGCTTCGGGTGCGGCGCGCGCCAGGCTCGACGAGTTCGTGGCTTTCACGCAGCGTTTTTCGGCTTGATCGACTGCCTCGCCTGGGAGATACGGTATGGCCCTGCCAATGCTTGAAAGACGTTTCGACGCTGCCGCCTACCTGGCGTGGGAGGAGATGCAGGAAGAACGTCACGAATATATCGCCGGCGAGGTGTTCGCCATGGTTGGCGTGCGACAGTCGCACAATCTCGCGACGGGCAATCTTTATAGCAGCTTGCGTCAGTTGCTCAAGGGCAGTCCGTGCCGTGTTTTCGTCGAAGCCGTCAAGACGCGGATTGAAGCCGCAGATTGCTTCTTCTATCCCGACGTCGTCGTCACCTGCGATCCACGTGACCGTCTGACGCCGGATTACGTCAGCCATCCGCTGCTGGTTGCCGAAGTCCTCTCCGAGTCGACCGCAGCCTTTGATCGCGGCCGCAAGTTCGCCGCCTATCGCAAGCTGGAAAGTCTGCAGGACTATGTTCTGGTCGACCTGGCGGCGCAGCGGATTGAGGTCTTTCGCCGCGACGTCGAGAATCGATGGGTCCTTTACGACTACGGCCCGGAAGACCAGGTCGAGCTGGCGTCGCTCGGTCTGCACCTGTCGGTGGAAGCGTTGCTCGAAGACACCCGCGAGGACTTTGCCGCGGAGACCCCGACGGCGACCGCTCAGCCATGAGCGACATCCTCAACCGGATTCTGTCCGTCAAGCGCGATGAAGTCGCCACCGCCAAGTCGATCAGACCGCTGGCCGAAGTGCGCGGTCAGGCCGAAGGTCAGCCGGCGCCGCGCGATTTCCTCGGCGCCATCCGTGAGCGCATCGCCGCCGGACAACCGGCGGTGATCGCCGAAATCAAGAAAGCCAGCCCGTCGCGCGGTGTGCTGCGCTCCGACTTTCGGCCGGCGGCGGTTGCCGCCAGCTATGAACAACATGGCGCCGCCTGTCTGTCGGTACTTACGGACCATCAGTTTTTCCAGGGCGCACCGGCGTATCTCCAGGCCGCGCGCGCTGCCAGCAGCCTGCCAGCCCTGCGCAAGGATTTCATGGTGGATGCGTACCAAGTCCATGAAGCTCGGGCGATCGGCGCCGACGCCATCCTGCTGATCGTTGCAGCACTCGACCTGCCGGCGATGCGCGATTTCGAGGCGATCGCCGCGAGTCATGGCATGGCCGTGCTGGTCGAAGTTCATGATCGTCAGGAGCTCGATCTTGCCCTGCAGCTCGCCACCCCACTGATCGGCATCAACAACCGCAACCTGCGTAGTTTCGAAGTCAGCCTGCAGACGACCATTGACCTCTTGCCTTACATCCCGGCCGAGCGCCTCGTCGTCACCGAGAGTGGCATTCTCGCCAGCGCTGATGTGAACTTGATGCGCGACCACGGCGTCAATGCCTTCCTCGTCGGCGAAGCCTTCATGCGTGCCGCCGAGCCGGGGGAGGCGCTGGCGGAGTTGTTTTCCTGATTAAAGGCTACCGGGCAATGGCGGCCGACAAGGAGCGCGAAGCCGAAGCTCTGGAATGGAGCAACGCCCTTGCTGGAGACGTCGCCGATGAAGCGCAGTGAGGTCTGGTGGGTGGAATTCGACCCAGCCGCAGGCAGTGAAATCCGCAAGACGCTTCCGGCCGTGATCGTCAGCAATGACGCAGCGAATCGCAAACAGGCACGAGTCGTCGTGGTGCCGTTGACCGGCAACGCCAGCCGCCAGTATTCAGGGGCAGCGCTGGTGGCCGTTGGAGGACAGCACGCCAAAGGATGGAGATCACGCCGAGCACTTCTGGCGGTTCAGTCAGGCACGAGATCGGCGCTCATTCTGTCGTCGGAGTGATCAGCCGCAGGCGTGGGAAGTAACCGCGATACCGTGTCTCGTCGCGCGTCAGCAGTGCCATGCCGGCGGTCATGGCATGCGCTCCGATGTAGAAGTCCGGCAAAGGAGAGCGGCGATGACCCCCCCGCTGCCGATAAATGCGATAGGCCGTACCGGATAGAAAGGCTGCCTCCCAAGGCAACGACAGGCGGATGAACTCAAACGGGGCCAGCGCCAGCTCCAGATCGGCCGGCGTGTCGTATACGGCAGCGATTTCAGCGTAGATGATCTGGTTGATCGCCAGAGCTCGGCACTCGGAGAGTGCCGATATCTTCGCCATTGCCCATTCATACCAGTCGCTTTCGGCCGCCAGAAGATCGATGATGACGCAGGAGTCAACCAGTACCGTCGTCGCCACCGTCGTCACGATGGCGATTCCCTCAGAAATGCCATGATCTCGTCCGCAGACTTGCCACGGAAAGCCGGCGTCAGTGGCACGGCACGCGCACTCTTCAGGGCCGCTTCCAATTTTGCCCGCCGGTCATGGCTGGCCGCACGAAGTATGACCTGATCGTTTTCGTAAACCACCTCGACCTCCGTATTCGGCAGCAGGCCGGCTGCGTTGCGGATTGCTTGCGGGATGGTGACCTGACCTTTGCTGGTTACGCGCATCCGAGGACTCCGGCTAGTAAGAATGCCAGTCGGAATTCTACCTCCTGCCTCTTCCTCAGCCAAGGTGGGGACTTGACCGGAGGGGCCTGGCTCGGTCGTTCCGCCGCCGCTCCCCTGGCGCGCAGTCTGAGTGAAAATTCCGACGCATGTTGCGAAAAACCAACAAATGCCTGTCTACCGCCATTGAAAGCGTTCACGGAACTTGCTCCGCCAATCGCCGTTTGCCAGAATCGCTCCAACTTCTCGTTTCTTTTTCGAGAGGTCCAGTTTGGTGAGGCAGCGGTCCGCTTCATCGATCTCAAACCTAGAGGAGATTCACAATGCAAAAGAAACTCATCGCACTGGCAGTCGCCAGCCTGGCCTCGGGCGCTGCTTTTGCCCAGACCAATGTCACCATGTACGGTATCGCCGATGCCGGCTATGTCTGGAGCCAGGGCGACGCGCTGGTTACCGGCACCAACAAGTTCAGTGGCATCCAGTCGGGTCTGCTGAGCGGCTCGCGCCTCGGCTTCAAGGGCGAAGAAGCTCTGGGCAACGGCCTGAAGGCCATCTTCACCCTCGAATACGGCCTCAACATCGACAACAACTCCGGTGTCGGCAGTACCGGCGGTCTGAATGCCCGCCAGCAGTTTGTCGGTCTTGCCGGTGGCTTTGGTCAGATCGCTCTCGGCCGTCAGTATTCGCCGGGCTACCAGGCCACGGCCAACAATGACCCCGCCGGTGGCGCCCTTTTTGAGCCGCAGTCGTACATGACCGCCCAGGCTGGCAACACCATCACCCCGAACTCCGCTGCTCGCTGGGACAACGCACTCAGCTACACCACTCCGAACTGGGGTGGCTTCACCGGCAAGGCGATCTATTCGTTTGGCGAGAACAGCAGCTGCACCGTGGCCGGCGTCACCGTCAGCTCTCTCAATGACCGTTGCGTCTCCACGACCGACAATAGCCGCTACGCCCTGGGCGCAAACTTCGCGAGCGGTGCCTTCAACGTCGATGCCGTCTACCAGGTTCGCCAAAGTGTGATGCCCGCTGGTGTCAACAACAACAGCCCTCTCTGGGGTGACGACATCAACGAATGGTACGTCGGCGGCAGCTTCGACCTCAAGTTCGTCAAGCTGATGGCCAGCTATCAGGACCAGGACGACAAGAACCGGATCAACAACGACAACAGCACTTGGACTGTGGGCGCGGTCATTCCGGTCGGCAACTTCGGGATCCATCTGGCGTACGCACAGACTGACTTTGATTCGGGTGTGATCGACGGCAAGACCAACGGCGCCATGCTTGCTGGTACCTACGCCTTGTCGAAGCGCACGACGGCCTACGCCGGTTACGTCTGGACCAAGAACGACAATGACAGCCTGGGCCTCGGTCCGGTCGGCGGCGTTGGCGCTCCGGGCGAGACCAACAACACCTTCACGGTTGGCATGCGTCACTCGTTCTAATAACCCGGCTGCGGTCGGTTGGATCATCAGACGGGCGCTTCGGCGCCCGTTTTTGTTGTCAGTAGGAAGGCCTGCTGGCCTGAAAGGGTGGCGACCCGCCGTACCCAGCCTGTGGTCCACGACAGCAACAGCCGAACATCGGGTGGTCATGACCTCAACTTTCCGAACCGCCCGCTGTGGATCCGCATCCCGGGTGGTGTGGCAGGGCAGCCGGAATGGCTGCCCTGCCTCTCCGAGGCGTCGTAGGTGACCCCTCAATCCAGAGATCGACAGCGAAATCCCGCCCCGCAGCTGCCAGCCAGAAAGCGACTGTCGGCATCGGCTGCCGGTCGTGCTGTGCCGCCGCTGTGGCAGAAGTGCAACAAAAATATCCTTTAGCTCTCCGTCAAAGCGGAGCAGGCTTGCTTAAGCCTTCGCCAGCTGCCAAACTTGCCTCAAATCATCCCGACGGTTTCGCTAGATTAGCGGATGAGCTTGGGGAGAGAACTTTTTTGGCTTTCTTAAACTTTCAGGAGTTCACCTGCATGAAAAAGAAACTGATCGCAATGGCCGTTGCCGGTCTTGCTTCGGGTGCTGCCCTCGCCCAGACCAATGTGACCATGTACGGGGTGCTTGACCTGGCCTACGTTTACAGTTCAGGCAACGCCGGTCTGGTTGGCGGTAGGAACACGTTCAGCGGGCTTACCGGTGTCGGTGCGGGAAACCGCCTCGGTTTCAAGGGCGAAGAAGCGCTCGGCAATGGCCTGAAGGCTGTTTTCACGCTTGAGTACGGCCTTGATCCCGACATCAACCAGGGTATCGGAACCGGTGGACTGAACGCGCGCCAGCAGTTCGTCGGGCTGGCCGGCAACTTTGGTACGGTGGCGCTTGGTCGTCAGTATGCGCCGGGTTTCAACGCAACGGCGAGGAATGACGCACTCGATGCAAGTGACATGGCCATTCAGTCGAGCCTGAGCGCGCTCAACGGGTACACGATCACTCCCAACAGCCCGGCCCGTTTCAATAATTCACTCACCTATACCAGCAACAACCTGTCCGGCTTCACGGTCAGCGCGATTTATGGCTTCGGCGAAACCAGGGATCCGTTTGGCGGGTACAACGACAGGTTTGTTTCGACCTCGGACAACGGCAAGTTGGGTCTTGGACTCAACTACGCTAACGGTCCGATCAACCTCGACGCAGTGTATCAGAGCCGCCAGAATGTGACGCCGGCCGGGTTCCCGGCGGGTGCGGGCAAGGATATCAACGAGTGGTATGTTGGCGGTAGCTGGGATTTCAAGATGGTCAAGCTCTACGGCAGCTACCAGGCTCTCGACAACAAGAACGACATCCTTGCTGTCGGTATCGACGAAAGCGATCTCTGGACAGTCGGCGTGAGCGCGCCGATCGGCCCGGGCACCTTGGGCGTCAGCTACGGCCGGCTGGTGACCGACCGCAACCTTGTCCAGGATGGTGAGAGCTGGGGCGCAGGCGTCCAGTACACCTATCCGCTGTCGAAGCGCACATCGCTCTACGGCGCCTACAGTTACTTTGACAACAACAGGCACGTCCTCGTGCCCGGCCAGGTTATCGCTGTACCGGGTGACGTCGGGGCGAGGGGCGAAAGCAACTACGCAGTCGGCGCTGGCATAACCCACAGCTTCTAGCCTTGAGCTGACTGGCGGCAGAATAAACGGGCGCTTCGGCGCCCGTTTCTTTGGCACCCGGTCATTGGCTGTTGTTGCCGGGATCCGTCGATAATTGGCGCGCAAAGATGGCGGGCTCCTGATTTCCTTGACGGGATGCGGCTTGCGATCCGATGACTCCGCTCAGGCGTGTCGACTGAAGTGGCTGGATTGGGCAGCAGGGCCGGCTTCACTCGTCGGCCAGGTCCGTGGTATCGGCCGATTGCCGGCCACCGGCGTACCGGCGACGGCCGACTGAATTGGCCCTGCCTGGCAGGGAACCGCAAGAACAGACCGTCGCCTTGGATCTTCTGTCGGTGGAGAGTCGACCGATGAGGCATGGGAGAAACGATCCCTGTCCGTGTGGTAGTGGCAGGAAATACAAGAACTGCTGTCTGGGCAGCGATACCGCCGGGCTGCTGCCGAGCGGTGCTGCGCCGATCGCGCCGGCCTCGGCCAACCCGGGGCAACTGGTGGCCATGTACCGGGCCGGGCGTTTCGTTGAGCTGGAATCGTGCTTGCGCGTTCTGCTTGAGCACTCGCCTCAGTCCGGGTTTTGCTGGGGGCTGCTCGGCGCTACCTTGCAGGCGCAAGGGCGGGATGGTCTGCTCGCGCTGCAGCGAGCGACCCTCCTGTCACCTCGGGACTTCGACGCCCAGACCGGCCTTGGGGTCGCTTTCCGCCAACGAGGGCGTCTGGCCGACGCCGCCGACAGCTTCCGCCGGGCGCTCGCGCTTCAGCCTGAGAGCCCCGCTGCGCAGTTCAATCTTGGCGACGCGCTGCGCATGCTGGGGCGGTTTGCGGAGGCGGAGGCGCATCTGCGTCGCGTTCTGGCTGGCGTGCCCGATTCCCTTGACGGCCTGGTCTCGCTGGCCCTCACGCTGGGCGAGCTCGGTGCCTTCGGTGAGGCCGAAGCCCTCTGTCGACGCGCCCTGCAGCTCGCGCCGGGGGCTGCTGCCGCGCAGTTCTGCCTGGGTAATATTCTGGTCAGGTCGGCGCGCCTCGATGAAGCGAAAAGCTGCTTTCTTGCCGCCTTGCAGGCCGATCCAACCTGGGTGCCGGCGCTCGAAAGCCTGGGTAATGTGCTGCAGGAGCTGGGAAGTGTGGCCCAGGCCGAGGCCTGCTATCGTCGCTGCCTGGAGCTGCGCCCCGGTCTTGCGAATGCGTGCGCCAATCTGGGCCGGCTCTTTGTTGAGCAAAACCGCTTCGCCGAAGCCGAAGCGTGCTATCGGGATGCGCTGAAGACGGAACCGGACAACGCCGGGATTCATGAGCGACTCGGCAGCGTTCTGCTGGAACTCGGCCGCTCGGGGGAGGCGAAGACCTGCTATCTGCAGGCGATCCGCGTGGAGCCCGAACGCGTCAGCGCGCGGCTGGCGCTGGCGACGGTGGATCTGCCAGTGATCACGCAGACCGCGGAAGAAGCGGCGGCTGTGCCAGGGCTTTTTGCCAGCGCACTCGAAGAGCTTGCCGGTTGGCTGCATTCTGATCCTGAGCGCAAGGTTGCCGCTGGCGACCTGGCGGTTACGCAACAGCCTTTTTTCCTGGCGTACCGGGACGGAAATCATGTCGGCCTGCTCTCGCGCTATGCTGACCTCGTCGGTGAATGCTTGCAATCGCGGGTCTGCACGTCTCGTCCGCATCGAGAGAGAATACGACTCGTGATCGTCTCGCATCAGGTGCGCTGGCATTCCGTATGGAATATCGTGCTGCGAGGCTTGCTTCTTCATTTGGATCGGAGCCGTTTCGAGGTCTTGCTTTATCACCTTGGCAACGCCGAGGACGGCGAAACCGCCTTCGCTCGCACGCAGGTGGACGGCTGGCGTGATCGGCACACGATTACCGATGCTGCCGGCTGGCTGGCTGCCGCCGAAAGCGACTGCCCCGACGTCATTTTCTACCCGGAGATCGGGATGTCGTCGATGGCCTACTTGCTTGCGGCGCAGCGGCTCGCCCCCTTGCAGGTGGCGAGCTGGGGACACCCGATCACCACTGGTCTGGCGACGATCGATCTGTTTCTTTCCGGCGAATTGCTCGAAGCTCCGGATGCTGACGCTCACTATCGGGAGCGGCTGATTCGCTTGCCGGGTACGGGTTGCTGCACCTCGTCGCTACCACTGATTGGCGAGCCGATCCCGGAAGTCGAGAAACGCTTGGCCGCGATGGACGGCCCCCGCTTCGTGATCGCGCAGCGTGCGATCAAGTTCGATCCCGTGGCTGATGACAGCTATGCGAAGATTGCCGTCGCCACGGGGGCGAGCGTCTTCATTCTGCTGAGGGATCCGGTTTGTCCGTGGGCAACTGACCTGATCAAGGCCCGCCTGGAATTAACGTTCCGCAGTCACGGTCTCGATCCAGGTCGGCATCTGGTGGAAATCCCCTGGCTCTCGCCGGGGAAATTTCTCGCCTTGCTCGATATCTGCGACGTCTATCTCGACTGCACTGGATTTTCCGGATACACCACCGCCTGGCTGGCGCTGCATCGCGGTCTGCCGATCGTGGCGCTTGAAGGGCGCTACATGCGGCAGCGGCTTGCCGCCGGCCTGTTACGAAAGGCGGGATTGGCAGACACCATCGCTTCGTCGGTGGACGACTACGTGGCGATTGCAGCCCGTCTGGCCGGGGAATGTCGCGACCCGGACCGCAAAGAAGCCCTGCGAGCCGCCGTCTTGGCGGCCGCGCCCTCGGTCGATGGCGATGTCCAGGTGGTCAGGTCGTTCGAGCAGTGCCTGACGACGGCGCTTGAAGCTTCCGCACCGCGTCGCTGAGGGCTCGGATCCCGCGGCCGCAATCCGTTTCCGCCGCTTCTGCGCCGATTCCGCCATGCGGGATCAGTGGCTCGATGACCCGCTCACGACTGTCCGAAAGTATTGCGTCAGCGAGCAGCAGTCGGTATACTCCGCGCCTTCCGAGGTAATCAACTGTTTTTCATAGGGACACACATCCATGGCCAATAGCGCACAAGCCCGCAAGCGGGCCCGCCAAGCCGTCAAGCAGCGCGCCCACAACGCCAGTCTGCGCTCCAGCCTGCGCACGGCGGTCAAGCGTGTACAGAAGGCCATTGTGGCTGGCGACCAGGCTGCGGCCCAGAGTATTTACCTGCAATCGGTGTCGGTGATCGACCGTATTGCCGACAAGAAGATCATCCACAAGAACAAGGCCGCGCGGCACAAGAGCCGCCTCTCGGCCCAGATCAAGGGCCTCGCTGCGTCCTAGTGGCAGGTTCTGCCCGGTAACTGAAAGCGGCGCCTGCGGGCGCCGCTTTCAGTTACCGGCTGCCTGTAGACCCGCGCCATCCCGCCAGCCCATACCCCGCATCCCCGCCACTGCCGGCTCTGGCACCGACGGCGCACTCCCTGCTCGGGTTTGCGGCGAGCGAACGGTTGCCGTTAAAGGTATAATCTGCCGATCGAGGAAGAATATTAGATTGTGCTAATATTACCATTGTGACGAGGAATGCTATGGCTGCGGTGAAAATGGATATGGAACAGGCTCGTTTCAACATGATCGAGCAACAGATACGCCCCTGGGAAGTGCTGGATTCCGAGGTATTGGGACTCCTGGCGGTGGTCAAGCGCGAAGACTTCGTTCCGGACTCGTTGAAGGCGCTGGCGTTTGCTGACCTTGAGTTGCCGATCGGCAACGGTCAGACCATGCTGCAGCCGAAAATCGAGGCCCGCATTCTCCAGGAGGTGGGGATCCGAAACACCGATATCGTGCTTGAAGTCGGCACCGGCAGTGGCTACATGGCCGCTCTCCTGGCGTCGAAGGCCGAGTATGTGTATAGCGTCGAGATCGATCCGCAATTGGCCGAGGATGCCCGACGTACGCTGCAGCGGACCGGCGTTGCCAATGTCAGTGTGGAAACGGGGGATGCATCACGCGGTTGGCCTGCTCACTCACCCTATGACGTGATCGTCATCTCGGGGTCTCTGCCCGAATTACCCGAAGCCTTCCTGCAGCAGTTGAAGATCGGCGGCCGCCTCGCAGCATTCATCGGCGAGCCACCGGTGATGGAAGCACGGCTGATCATCCGCACCGATGACCAGGCGTTCAACACGATCAACCTCTTTGAAACCGTGGTCGCGGCGCTGACGACCAGGAAGCGTCAGAGCTTCGTCTTCTGACGCCGGATCCGCTCTCGATGCAAGTGAGTTAGCCTCATGTCTCCGACATTCAGCGCCGGCCGCTTCAGCTTCGTGCTGTCGGCAGTCCTCTCTGCTTCGTCCCCGTTTGCCGCCGACCTGGTGCAGGTCTATCGCGAGGCGCTGACCTACGACGCCCAGTACGCGGCGGCGCGCGCGGCCGCAGAAGCCGGGCGCGAGAAGCTGCCGCAGGCGCTTGCCGGGTTGCTGCCAACGATTGCGGCGACCGGCAACACCTTCGCCAATGATTCCAGCTTCGACACCCGAATCAATAGCCTCGGCATCAACACCAGCACGCGAAACCGGTTCAACAGCAACGCCTACAACGTCAACCTGACGCAACCGCTCTTCCGCTGGCAGAATTTCGCCCAGTACGGCCAGTCCAAGCTGTTGGTGGTGCAGACGGAGGCGACCTTTGCCCAGGCGGGGCAGGATTTGATCCTGCGTGTCGCGCAGGCCTACTTCGACGTACTCGTCGCGATCGAGAACCTGCGCGCCGTGCAGGCCAACAAGATCGCGATCGGGCAGCAGCTTGAGCAGGCGAAGAAGAACTTCGAGGTCGGCACGGCGACCATCACCGATACCTACGAGTCGCAATCGCGCCTGGACCTGGCGACAGCGCAGGAGATTGCCGCCGAGAACGAGCTTGAAGTGAAGCGTTATGCGCTGCGTGTGCTGATCGGCAGGGATCCTGGGGAACTCAATCGGCTCAAGCCGAAGGCGCTCATGGAGCCACCGCAACCGGCCAGCATGGAACCGTGGGTCGAGGCCGCCGAGCGCGACAGTTTCGTCGTTCAGGCGCAACAGGCGGCAGCCGAGGCGGCAGCCAAGGCGGTCGAAATCAACCGTGCCGGACATTATCCGACGCTTGATGTGGTCGCCAACTACGGCCAGAACAATGGTCCCGGGCAGTCAGGACTCGGCGAAATCGACACGACGACGCGCCAGGTCGGGCTGCAGCTCAATATCCCGATCTTTCAGGGCGGCGCGGTCAACTCGAGAACCCGTGAAGCCATCGCCCGGCGTGACGCCGAGCTGGCGACGCTCGACAAGGAGAAGCGCAACTCGGCGCTTGGCGCTCGTCAGTCCTATCTTGGCGTGGTCAATGGTCTGGCCGAGGTCCGGGCGCTTGAGGCGGCGCTGGTATCGAGTCTCAGCTCGCTCGAATCGAACCGGCTGGGTCAGGAGGTCGGGGTGCGGATCAACATCGACGTGCTCAACGCCGAGAACCAGGTCTACGTCACCCGGCGCGATCTGGCCCGGGCCCGCTTCAATACCTTGCTCGCCCAGCTCAAGCTGAAGGCGGCGGTTGGCTCGCTTGGCGAGACCGACCTCGAACAGATCAATACACTCTTCGAGGCGCCATGAGGCGCGCGATCAGCGCCAGGGTGCGTGCCGTCGCGCCGCGGTGTGCCTGACTGAAAGCGGTGGCGGCACTGCGCATGGCTGCCAGCTCAGCCGGCTGCCGGAGCAACTCTCCGGCGACGACCGCCGCTTGGCGGGCGTCGGCAACCCGGCGCGCGGCACCACAGGCGATGGCATCTTCGCTGGCGAGGGCGAAGTTGAAGCTGTGCGGACCGAGCAGCACCGGGCAGCCACAGGCTGCGGCCTCGATCAGGTTTTGGCCGCCAAACGGCAACAGGGTACCACCCATCAGCGCCAGGTCGGCCAGTGCGTAGTAGGCAGCCATTTCACCCATGCTGTCGCCAAGCCAGACCTGTGTTTCCCTGCTTGGCAGGTCACCTTCGCTCCTTCGGCAGCCAGCCAGCCGACGCTCGGCAATGAGTTCGGCGACCTCGCCGAAGCGTTGCGGGTGACGCGGCACCAGGAGTAGCAGCAAGCCAGGAATGTCCATCCCGGCGAAGGCGTCCAGGATCAGCGCTTCCTCGCCTTCACGTGTGCTGGCGGCGAGCCAGATGGGACGGCTGCCGAGCAGTTGCCGCCACGACGCTCCCAGCTGCAGCTTTTCCGGCGCTGGAGTGACATCAAATTTGAGGTTGCCGCAGACGCTGACCTGGCGAGCGCCGATTTCCTGCAGACGTTCGGCGTCAGCCGCCGTCTGCGCCCCAACGGCGCCCAGAGACGCCAGCGCCGGCCCGATCAGGCGCTGCAGCCGGCGATAGCCGCGCTGTGAGCTGGCCGACAGGCGGGCGTTGATCAGTGCCATGGGCAGATGGCGTCGTCTGGCGGCCTCGATCAGGTTTGGCCACAGCTCGGTTTCCATCAGCAGCCCGATCTGCGGCTGGAAGTGATCGAGAAAACGCCCAGCGGCATCAGGCAGGTCGTAGGGCAGGTAAGCCTGCGTCAGCCGGCCGGGATGCCGGGTCACCAACTCGCGACCGGTCGCCCGGCCGGTCGGCGTCATGTGCGTCAACAGCAGGCCGTGCGCCGGATACCGATGGAGCAGCCCTTCGATCAGCGGCTCTGCGGCGCGCGTTTCGCCGACGGAAACCGCATGCAGCCAGATCATTGGCATCGGCGGACGCGCTGCGTAGAAGCCGTGCCGCTCCCCCAGTTGCTGCAGGTACTCGGGCTGTCGGCGTGCCCGCCATAACAGCCGCAGCCAGACCAGCGGCATGGCCAGGTAGAAGAGCAGCGAGTAGAGCAGGCGCGCCATCAGCGCAGTGCCTGTTCGGCGACTCTCAGGACCTGCGCCACCGAAGGCGGTGTACCGGCGGCGCCGAGGTTGCGGATGAAGCCGGTCCCGTACACCCCGGTCAGCGCCGGATCGGTCGCGATGTACAGGGCGATGACCGGCACGCGCAGGGCGGCGGCGAGGTGCGCCAGTCCCGTGTCGACCCCGATCGCCAGTCTGGCTCGGGCAAGCAGGGCAGCCACCTGGAGCAAGGTCAGCGGCGGCGCGACGATGACTCCCTCGACGGCGGCGGCGATCCGTTCCGCTCGTTCACGTTCGAGCGCATTGCCGGCCGGGAGAACCGGCGTCAGGCCACGCTCGCGCAGCGCCTGGGCGAGCGTGCACCAGTTCCTTTCATCCCACAGCTTGTCGTCGCGACTGGTAGCCGTCAACAGAATGATCAGACGTTCGCCAGACAGCCAGGGGCTATCGATTGCCGGCGCCGCGATCCCGTAATCGAGCGGCAAGTCCACCGGGTAATCGAAAGCGGCTGCCGCCAGCCAGCGGTTGCGTTCAACCGCGTGTACATTGCGCGGGATGACAAAGGTAGCGTCGTAGAAACGAGCTGCAAGTGGTTCGCGCGCCGCCTCGGCCGCGTAACCGAGGCGCCTGCCCGCCGCCAGGCGGGTGATCAGAGCACTCTTCAGCAGGCCCTGCGTGTCGAGAACGAAGTCATAGGGTCTGGCGCCCAACTGGCGTCGGAAGTCGCCCAGTTCGCGCCAGGTGGCAAGGCTGCCCAGCTGCCTGCGCCAACGCCGGATGGCGACGGGATGGACCTGATCAACGGCCGGATGGAGACGCGGAATATCGGCAAACGCCTCTTCGACGCAACAGTCGATCTGCGCTTCAGGAAGGCTCAGGCGCAGATCGCTGACCACCGGCAGGTTGTGAATTACGTCACCGAGCGACGAGGTTTTTACCAGTAGGATGCGCATCGGTGGGTCAGGGGCGAGAAAGACGGGCGGTCGTCGCCCGGGAAGTGGGCATTATAATGCCGCCTCCCAAATCCCCTCGCGGCGAGTTGACCCTGGGCCCTGTCTGGAGATGCGTAAATTGGACTCCCCTGTGATTCGTCCGGTCATCCTCTGTGGAGGGTCCGGGACCCGTTTGTGGCCGCTGTCGCGAACGCACTACCCGAAGCAGTTTCTTCGCCTGGTCGATGATTTCTCGCTGCTCCAGAATACGCTGAAAAGGCTCGATGGGTTGGTCGGACTCGGCAAGACCATCGCCGTGGCCAACGAAAACCACCGCTTCCTGGTTGCCGAACAGTTCCTCGAGATCGGCCTGCAGGCCGATATCCTGCTCGAGCCGGCGGCGCGCAACACGGCGCCGGCAGTGGCCGCGGCAGCGCTGCAGGCGATTGGCGAGCAGGGTGAACAAGCCGTTCCCCTGCTGCTGGTGCTTCCCTCCGATCACGTGATCGCCGACGTGGCGGCTTTCCAGGGCGCGGTCAGGGCGGCCGTCCCGCACGCGCTGACCGGGGCTCTGGTCACCTTCGGTGTACTGCCTGATCGTCCGGAGACCGGCTACGGCTACATTCGTCGCGGCGATCCACTCTGTGGCGGCTATGCGCTCGACCGCTTCGTCGAGAAGCCCGATCCGGAGACCGCGCGCGCCTACGTCGATTCAGGCGAGTACTTCTGGAACAGCGGCATGTTCCTGTTCCGCGCCGACACCTATCTCGAAGCGCTCGACCGTTTCGCGCCGGGCATTCGCGACTGCGTTGCCAAGGCTGTGGCGACGGCGCGGCGTGATCTCGATTTTCTGCGCCTCGATCCGGTCGCGTTTGCGGCGAGTCCGTCGAACTCGATCGACTACGCGGTGATGGAGAAAACTGGGCACGGGGTCGTGATTCCGCTCGCCGCCGGCTGGAACGACATCGGTGCCTGGGATGCACTGGCAAGCATCGGGCAGGCCGATGGCAACGGCAATACGCAGCGCGGCGATGTGCTCAGCGTCGACACCCGCAATTCCGTGCTGGTCTCGGAAGGTAGACTGCTCGCCACGGTGGGGATCAGCGAGCTGATCGTGATCGCCACGCCGGACGCGGTGCTGGTTGCCGACAAGGCGAAAGCGCAGGAGGTCAAGACGCTGGTCGACGAATTGAAGCGCAGCGCACGCTGCGAGACCGAATTCCGACACATCGTCCATCGCCCCTGGGGAAGCTACGAAGGGCTTGCGCACGGCCCGCGCTATCAGGTGAAACGTATCCTGGTGAAGCCCGGGGCCAGTCTCAGTCTGCAGAAGCATCATCATCGTGCCGAGCACTGGGTGGTCGTCAAGGGCACGGCGGTGATCGTCCGCGGCGACCAATCGCTGCTGCTGTCGGAAAACGAGTCGACCTATATTCCCCTTGGCGTGGTGCATCGCCTGGAGAATCCGGGCAGGATCGACCTCGAAATCGTCGAGGTCCAGTCCGGCAGCTATCTGGGCGAGGACGACATCGTTCGTCTGGAGGACAGCTACGGCAGATGACGGTGATTGTCAACCGTGCGTGATGATGGCCCGGGCAATCGCTGGCCTGTACTTGCAACGTACCCTCAACCTCATGTGAAAGGCTTTCCCCATGATTCTGGTGACCGGTGGTGCCGGCTTTATCGGAGCCAACTTCGTTGTCGACTGGCTGGCGCAGAGCGACGAGGGCCTGATCAACCTCGACAAGCTGACCTACGCGGGCAATCGTGAAAACCTCGCCGCACTGGCCGGCGACCCGCGGCACATTTTCGTCCACGGCGACATAGGCGACAGCGATTTGACGAGCCGCCTGCTGTCGCAGTACCAGCCGCGGGCGATCATCAATTTCGCCGCGGAGTCGCACGTCGATCGCTCGATCCATGGTCCGGAAGACTTCATCCAGACCAATATCGTCGGCACCTTCCACCTTCTCGAAGCCGTGCGCGGCTACTGGGGCAGCCTGCACGACGACGCGCTACAGGGCTTTCGCTTTCTCCATGTCTCGACCGACGAAGTCTATGGCTCGCTGGCCAGGGACGAGGCGGCCTTCAGCGAAACGCATCGCTACGAGCCGAACAGCCCCTATTCGGCGAGCAAGGCGGCGAGCGACCATCTGGTGCGCGCCTATCACCACACCTATGGCCTGCCGGTGTTGACCACCAACTGCTCGAACAACTACGGCCCTTACCACTTTCCCGAAAAGCTGATTCCGCTGATGATCGTCAATGCCCTGGCCGGCAAGCCCTTGCCGGTCTATGGTGACGGCCAGCAGATTCGCGACTGGCTCTACGTCACGGACCATTGCAGCGCGATCCGGCGGGTCCTAGATGCCGGCCGTCCTGGCGAGACCTACAACGTCGGCGGCTGGAACGAGAAGCCCAATCTCGAAATCGTCCATACGGTCTGCGCGCTGCTCGACGAACTTCGTCCCCGTGCCGACGGCAAACCCTACCGCGAACAGATCAGCTACGTCACCGACCGGCCCGGCCACGATCGGCGTTACGCCATCGACGCGCGCAAGATCGAACGGGAGCTTGGCTGGAAGCCGGCCGAAACCTTCGCCACCGGCATTCGCAAGACCGTCTTATGGTATCTGGAGAATCAGGACTGGGTGAGAAATGTCCAGTCCGGTGCCTATCGTGCCTGGGTCGAGAGAAACTACGGCGAGCGCCAGCCATGAGAATCCTGCTCTTTGGCAAGCGCGGACAGGTCGGCTGGGAGTTGCAGCGCAGCTTGGCACCGCTCGGCCAGATCGTTGCCCTCGACTGCGAGGGTCAGGGCAGCCTGTGTGGCGATTTCACCAATCTTGCCGGCCTGGCCGCCTGCGTCCGGGCTGTGGCGCCGGATGTGATTGTCAACGCGGCTGCCCATACGGCAGTCGACAGGGCCGAGTCCGAACCCGAACTGGCGAGCACCATCAATGCCCTGGCACCCGGCATCCTGGCCGAGGAAGCCGACCGCCTCGGCGCCTGGCTGATCCATTACTCGACCGACTACGTCTTTGACGGGCGCGGCGAAACGCCGTGGCGCGAAGGCGACCCGACCGGCCCGCTCGGCGTCTACGGGACGACCAAGCTCGCCGGCGAGCAGGCCGTCGCCCGTTGCCAGAGGCATCTGCTGTTCCGTACCAGTTGGGTCTATGCGGCGCGCGGCAACAACTTTGCGCGCACGATGCTGCGCCTGGCGTGTGAACGCGAGCACCTGCAGGTCGTCGCTGATCAGATCGGCGCGCCGACGGGCGCCGATCTGATTGCGGACGTCACCGCGCACGCACTGCGTAGCGCGTGTCAGTGCCCCGATCTTGCCGGCCTCTACCATCTGGTGGCGGGCGGCGAAACCAGCTGGCACGGCTACGCCAGGCACGTCATCGAACATGCCCGGCAAGCTGGCCAGGCGATCCGGGTTGCCGCTACCGCCATCGAAGGCGTGCCGAGCAGTGCGTACCCGCTGCCGGCCCCACGCCCGCACAACTCCCGGCTCGATACCGGCAAGTTGCAGGCTGCCTTTGGCCTCACCCTGCCGGCCTGGCAACTCGGCGTCGACCGGATGCTGGCGGAAGTTCTCGCGCAGCGAGTCGCAGATCGACCGTCGCCTGTTTGACAACCGGTCGATCGGGAGAGACATCCGGGTGCCAATGGTGAGATGATAGCCAGCTTCGGACGAGGGTGCTGACGGGAGGTCGGGTTGCTCTGGTGGCTGGCATATATCGCGCTGGGTCTCTTCACCGGTTTCTTCGCCGGCCTGCTCGGCATTGGCGGCGGACTGGTGATGGTGCCGACACTGACCATGATGTTCGCTGCCCAGGCCGGATTTCCGCCGGGCGAGGTCCTGCATCTGGCGCTCGGCACGTCGATGGCGGCGATCCTGTTCACCTCGCTGGCCAGCCTGCTGACCCATCACCGGCACGGCGCGGTGCTCTGGCAGGTCGTCGCCCGGATCACGCCGGGGATTCTCCTGGGAACGCTGCTCGGCACGCTGTTCGCCGCCAGTGTTCCCGCCAGACCGCTGGCGGTTTTCTTTACCGCTTTCGTCTGCCTGGTGGCGGTGCAGATGATCCTCAACCTCAAGCCCAAAGCGTCGCGCGAGTTGCCGGGCGCGGGCGGCGTCTTCGTGGTCGGTACGGGCATCGGTGCGGTGTCAGCGCTGGTGGCCATCGGCGGGGGCTCACTCACGGTGCCTTTTCTCACCTGGTGCAACGTACGCGTGCAACAGGCCATCGGGACGTCGGCGGCAATCGGTTTTCCGATTGCCGTTGGCGGCTCGCTCGGCTACATCTTCAACGGCTGGGAGCACCCCGGACTGCCGCAGTGGAGCCTCGGCTACGTTTTTCTGCCGGCGTTCATCTGGCTGGTGCCATCGAGCATGCTGACCGCGCCGCTGGGGGCAAGACTGGCACACCGTCTGCCGGTGGCTACCTTGAAACGCCTTTTTGCCGGCGTGCTGATCGTGCTCGCGGGAAAGATGTTGTGGAGTCTCTTCGCCTGATGCCGCCGTTCAGCGGCCGGTGAAATTCGGCTGCCGTTTGTCGAGAAAAGCCGACAGGCCTTCGCGGTAATCTTCGGTCTCGAGAAAAGCGAACGAGGCACGCAGTTCCTGCTCGCTGAGCGGAATGTCGTGCTGCAGGCGGCGCACCCACTGCTTGTGCCAACTGGCGACCAGCGGCGCGCCGGCGCAGATGCGGCGGGCGCTGGCGTAGGCTTCGTCGACGACTTCGGCATCAGCGACGACCCGGGTGACCAGCCCTTTGGCCAGGGCCTCGGACGAACTGAGGATTCGACCTTCGAGCAGGATTTCACGCACCGTTGCCGGTCCGGCAAGACGGAGTAGACCTTCCATTTCGGCTGGGTACATGGAGAAACCAAGCCGGTTGATCGGCACGCCAAAACGCGACGACTCACCACAGATTCGCAGGTCGCACTGCGCGGCGATCTCCAGCCCGCCGCCGATGCAGGCGCCCTGAATCAGGGCGATCGTCGGATGGCGACAGTCGAACACCGCCTGCAAGGCGGCACCGGCCTGCCCGTGGTAGATCAGCGCATGATCGAGGGTGTCGCGCCGGGTGAGGAACTCGCCGATGTCGCCACCAGCAGCGAAAGCCTGTTCGCCATCACCGCGCAGGACGACGCAGCGCACCCTATCGTCCGCAGACAGATTGCTGAACCTCTCGGCCAGCTGTTGCCACATGGCAAAGTCGATCGCGTTGAGCTTGCCCGGATTCGACAGCGTGACCGTCGCGATGGCCGTTTCGCAAGTGCAGAGAATTGTGCCACTCACGACATAAGCGCCTGTTGTGAGGACTGGCTTCTGGCCAGTGCCTGTCGTCCGGCAAGGATGTGATCGTGCATCAATCGCTGCGCGCGCAGCGCATCGCCGGACTTGATTGCTTCCAGGATCGCAGCATGTTCCGCCAGTGACTGCTGCAGGCGACCATCGATGCTCAGCGAAAACAGGCGCGTCAGCTTGAGTACCTTGCGCAGGTCCTGAACCACCTGGCGCAACCAGCGGTTCTCGGACATTTCCTGGATGCGGAAATGGAATTCCTGATTCGCCTCAAAAAAGCGTTCGATCTGGTTGCTGCCGGCAAAGCGTTGCAGTTGTCGGTGGATTGCTTCCAGTCTGGCAATCTGCTCGGGCTGTGCCCGCTGGGTTGCTTCTTGCGCGCAACGGCCCTCGAGCATCGCCATGAGGGGAAAGATTTCATCGAGATCCTGCTCCGAGATCTCGGTCACGAAGCAGCCGCGGCGCGGCCTCAGGGTCACCAGGCCTTCGGCAGCAAGAACCTTGAGGGCTTCACGCAAGGGGGTGCGACTGATGCCGTAGTCAACCGTCAGCAGTTGCTCGTCAATACGGGTTCCCGGCAGCAGCTCGTGCGCGAAGATGCGCTGCCGGAGTCTTTCAGCGACTTCCTGGTAGAGGGCAGTCTGGGCTATACGACTCGGAGCCATCGATCTTTTTCGGTGATCTGCTCAGGGTCTCCAAGGAACCTTGCTTTCATAATTATGGATACAGTATTATTCGCTGAGCGGGGTGTCAAGCGTTAAAATGGGTTGCGCAAAGCCGCGCGACCGTCTGAGCAACAGGGCTTCCGCGTCGTCAGTCGGAAGTACCGCCTCAATCCACAGATTTCTTGAAAGGTTCCGTCATGTCCAACGCGAACAATGCTGCACCACTGGATTCTGCAAGTCTCGATGCCTGGAAAAAGGCAGCCAGCAAGTCGGCCCCTGGTGGGGATGTTGCCGCACTGAACTGGGTTACCCCTGAGGGAATTGTTGTCAAGCCACTGTATACCAAGGCAGATCTTGACGGTCTGCAGTACACCGATACGCTGCCAGGCCTCGCTCCCTTCGTCCGTGGTCCGCAGGCCACGATGTATGCCGTGCGTCCGTGGACCATTCGGCAGTACGCCGGCTTTTCCACCGCCGAAGCATCGAACGCGTTCTACCGCAAGGCGCTGGCCGCTGGTGGTCAGGGTGTCTCGGTGGCATTTGACCTGGCGACGCACCGCGGTTACGACTCGGACCATCCGCGTGTCACCGGTGACGTCGGCAAGGCTGGCGTGGCGATCGACTCGGTCGAAGACATGAAAATTCTTTTCGATGGCATCCCGCTCGAAAAGATCTCGGTATCAATGACGATGAACGGCGCCGTGTTGCCCATCCTTGCCGGCTACATCGTTGCTGCCGAGGAGCAGGGGGTAGCGCAGGACAAGCTCTCGGGAACGATCCAGAACGACATTCTCAAGGAGTTCATGGTCCGCAACACCTACATCTATCCGCCGAAGCCGTCGATGCGGATCATCGCCGATATCATCGGCTATACGGCAAACAACATGCCGAAGTTCAACTCGATCTCGATTTCCGGTTATCACATGCAGGAGGCCGGCGCAACGCAGGCGCTCGAACTGGCGTTTACGCTGGCTGACGGTCGTGAGTACGTCAAGACGGCGATTGCCTCCGGCCTCGACGTCGACTTCTTTGCCGGCCGCCTTTCCTTCTTCTTCGCCATCGGCATGAACTTCTACCTCGAGGTCGCCAAGCTGCGCGCCGCCCGCCTGCTGTGGTGGAAGATCATGCAGGAGTTTTCGCCGAAGAGCCCGAAGTCGATGATGCTGCGCACCCACTGCCAGACCTCCGGCTGGTCGCTGACCGAACAGGACCCCTACAACAACGTCGTGCGGACGACCATTGAGGCCATGGCCGCGGTTTTTGGCGGTACCCAGTCGCTGCACACCAACGCCCTCGACGAGGCGATCGCGCTGCCGACCGAGTTCTCTTCGCGCATCGCCCGCAACACGCAGCTGGTCATCCAGGAAGAGACGCACATCACCAGCGTCATCGATCCGTGGGCCGGCTCGTACATGATGGAGAAGCTGACGCAGGATCTGGTCGACGAAGCGTGGAAGATCATCGAAGAGGTCGAAAGCATGGGCGGCATGACGCACGCCGTCGAGTCTGGCTGGGCGAAGATGAAGATCGAGGGCTGCGCTGCCGACAAGCAGGCGCGCATCGATTCGGGCAAGGACGTGATTGTCGGCGTGAACAAGTACAAGCTGGCCAAGGAAGACGCGATCGATATTCGCGACATCGACAACAACGCCGTCCGCGACTCGCAGATCGCGCGCCTGAAGTCGGTTCGGGAAAATCGCGATACCGCCAAGGTCACCGCGGCGCTGGCCGACCTGACGCGTTGCGCTGAAACCGGCGAGGGCAATCTGCTCGACCTCACGGTCAAGGCCATGCGCCTGCGCGCTTCGGTGGGTGAAGTCTCCGACGCGATGGAGAAGGTGTTCGGCCGCTTCCGCGCCACGCAACAGACCGTTTCCGGCGTCTATGGCGCGGTCGTCGAGGGCATGGCGAGTTGGGAAACGCTGAAAGCCGAAATCAACCGGTTCAACGAAGAGGAAGGCCGCCGGCCGCGGATCATGATCGCCAAGCTCGGCCAGGATGGCCATGACCGCGGTGCCAAGGTGGTGGCCACTGCCTTTGCCGACCTCGGCTTCGACATTGACGTCGGCCCGCTCTTCCAGACGCCGGAGGAAGCCGCTCGTCTGGCGATCGAGAACGACGTGCACGCCGTCGGCGTCTCCTCGCTCGCCGCCGGGCACAAGACGCTGCTGCCGGCACTGGTTCAGGCGCTCAAGGATCAGGGTGCCGATGACATCATCGTTTTCGCCGGCGGGGTGATCCCGGCCCAGGATTATGACTTTCTGTTCCAGGCTGGGGCCAAGGCCATTTTCGGGCCGGGCACACGCATCGAGGATTCGGCGATGACCGTCTTGGCAGAAATCCGCAAGGCAAGGCACGCCACCGCCTGACAGATCGCTTCACCCCTCACAGGTTATGGACATGACCAGCGCGACCGCCGGCAGCCTGACGACTGCCGACCAGCATCTTGTTGACGGTGTTCTCGCTGGCCGCCGGCGGGCGCTGGCGAAGACCATCACCCTGGTCGAATCGACCCACAGCGATCACCAGCGCCGCGCCCGACAGGTTTTGGCGGCGCTGCTGCCGCACACCGGACGGACGATCCGGGTCGGCATCTCGGGCTCGCCGGGTGCCGGCAAGTCGACTTTCATCGAATCGCTGGGCATCTACCTGATCGAAGCCGGCAAGCGCGTTGCCGTCCTCGCGGTCGACCCGTCTTCGTCGGTTTCCGGCGGCTCGATTCTAGGCGACAAGACCCGCATGGAGTTGCTCTGCCAGCGCGATGAGGCCTTCATCCGGCCCAGTCCTTCGGCGGGTTCGCTGGGTGGCGTCGCCGACAAGACGCGTGAGGCAATGCTGGTTTGCGAAGCGGCCGGCTTCGACGTGATCATCGTCGAGACGGTAGGTGTCGGACAATCCGAGACGACAGTCGCCGGTATGGTCGACGTTTTCGTCTTGCTGCAGTTGCCGAACGCCGGCGATGACCTGCAGGCGATCAAGAAGGGGATCGTCGAGATTGCCGATCTGATCGTGTTCAACAAGGCGGACATCGATGAGCGCGCCGCTGCCTTTGCCCGCGGGCAGATGAAGGCGGCGTTGACCATGCTGCGCAGCGCCAGCCCAAACTGGCGACCGCCAGTGCTGACCGTGAGTGCTCTGGCCAAACGCGGCATCGCCGAATTCTGGGCGGAAATCGAACGCTACCAGAGTACCTTGACCGCCACCGGCGAGTTCGACGAGAAGCGGCGTCGGCAGTCCGTAGACTGGATGTGGAGTCTGATCGACTCCGGCCTGCGACGCTATTTTCGTTCTCATCACGGCGTCCGTTCCGCGCTGCCGGACTTATCGCGCGACGTCGCCGAAGGGCGCACGACACCGGGTGCAGCGGCCTCACGACTGCTGGCCTATCTGAAGCACTGATATTGCAGGAACCGGGATCCTCCAACTTGTTTAGTAGTTCTGATTGACGCGACCGTTAGGGAGTAGAACATATGCACGACATCATTCGCCAGCTTGCAGAAAAGCGCGCGGCGGCCTGTTTGGGTGGTGGCCAGAAACGCATTGACAGCCAGCACAGCAAGGGCAAACTGGCTGCCCGCGAGCGCATCGAGCTACTGCTCGATTCCGGTTCTTTCGAAGAATGGGACATGTTCAAGGAGCACCGCTGCAATGACTTCGGCATGGCCGAACAGTCAGTACCGGGCGACGGTGTGGTCATCGGCTGCGGGACGATCAACGGCCGGTTGATGTTCGTCTTCTCGCAGGACTTCACCGTTTTTGGCGGCTCCCTCTCGGAGGCGCATGCAGAAAAGATCTGCAAGGTGATGGATCATGCGATCAAGGTCGGGGCACCGGTGATCGGTCTCAACGACTCGGGCGGTGCGCGCATCCAGGAAGGCGTCGCTTCGCTTGCCGGCTATGCGGATGTGTTCCAGCGCAACGTTCTCGCCTCGGGCGTTGTGCCGCAGATTTCCCTGATCATGGGACCCTGTGCCGGTGGCGCGGTTTACAGCCCGTCGATGACCGACTTCATCTTCATGGTGAAGGATTCGTCCTACATGTTCGTCACCGGTCCGGAAGTGGTCAAGACGGTGACCCACGAAGACGTTACCGCGGAGGAACTCGGTGGCGCCGTGACGCATACCAGCAAGTCGGGCGTTGCCGACCTGGCTTTCGAGAACGACGTTGAAGCGCTGATGATGATTCGCCGCTTCATCAGCTTCCTGCCGTCGAACAACCGCGAAAAGCCGCCGCGCCTGCCGTCGCAGGACCCCGCTGACCGGCTCGATTTCTCGCTCGACACGCTGGTGCCGGACAATCCCAACAAGCCGTACAACATCAAGGAACTGATCATCAAGGTTGCCGATGACGGTGACTTCTTTGAACTGCAGCGCGAGTACGCCAAGAACATCGTGATTGGGTTCGCACGGATGGATGGCTCGACGGTCGGCATCGTCGCGAACCAGCCGCTCGTTCTCGCCGGTTGCCTCGACATCAAGAGTTCGATCAAGGCCGCCCGCTTCGTCCGCTACTGCGACGCTTTCAACATCCCGGTGGTGACCTTCGTCGACGTGCCGGGCTTCATGCCCGGCACCGCACAGGAGTACGGCGGCATCATCAAGCATGGCGCCAAGCTGCTGTATGCCTACGCCGAGTGCACGGTGCCGAAGATTACCGTGATTACGCGCAAGGCCTACGGCGGTGCCTACGACGTGATGGCCTCCAAGCACCTGCGCGGCGACGTCAACTTCGCCTGGCCGTCCGCCGAGATCGCGGTCATGGGACCGAAAGGCGCGGTCGAGATCATCTTCCGCGAGGAAAAAGGCGACCCGGCCAAGCTGGCCGCCCGCGAAGCCGAGTACAAGGCCAAGTTCGCCAATCCCTTCGTCGCCGGCGCGCGTGGCTTCATCGACGACGTGATCATGCCCAACGAGACCCGCAAGCGCATCTGCCGCTCTCTGGCAATGCTGCGCAACAAACAGCTGGAAAACCCGTGGCGCAAACACGGCAACATTCCGCTTTGATCGACGGGGAGAAATAGAGATGTTCAAGAAAATTCTGATCGCCAACCGCGGCGAGATCGCCTGCCGGGTGATGAAGACCGCCAAGAAAATGGGCATCAAGACGGTCGCGGTCTATTCCGAGGCCGACAAGGACTCGATGCATGTGCTGATGGCCGATGAGGGGGTCTGTATCGGCCCGGCAGCGTCCAAGGAATCGTATCTGGTGATCGACAAGATCATCGCTGCCTGCAAGCAGACCGGTGCCGAGGCAGTGCACCCGGGCTACGGTTTCCTGTCGGAGAACGAGGAGTTCTCGCGCCGCCTTGAAGAGGAAGGCATCATCTTCATCGGACCCAAGCACTATTCGGTGGCCGCGATGGGTGACAAGATCGCCTCCAAAAAGCTGGCGATGGAAGCCAAGGTCAACACCATTCCCGGCTATAACGCCGAGATCGCCGATTCGGCACAGGCCGTCGAGATTGCCAAGGGGATCGGCTACCCGGTGATGATCAAGGCTTCTGCCGGCGGCGGCGGCAAGGGACTGCGCGTCGCCTTCAACGACAAGGAAGCCTTCGAGGGCTTCGAAGCCTGCCGCAACGAAGCGCGCAACAGTTTCGGCGACGATCGCGTGTTCATCGAGAAATTCGTCGAAGGGCCGCATCATATCGAGATCCAGGTGATCGCCGATTCCTTCGGCAACACTGTCTACCTGCTCGAGCGCGAGTGTTCAATCCAGCGGCGGCATCAGAAGGTGCTCGAGGAAGCGCCATCGCCGTTCATTGACGACACGATCCGCAAGGCAATGGGTGAGCAGGCAGTCGCGCTGGCCAAAGCGGTGAAATATCAGAGCGCAGGTACCGTCGAGTTCGTCGTCGGCTCGGACAAGTCGTTCTACTTCCTTGAAATGAACACCCGTCTGCAGGTTGAGCATCCGGTGACCGAAATGATCACCGGCGTCGATCTCGTCGAGCTGATGATCCGCGTTGCCGCCGGCGAACCCCTGCCGTTCAAGCAGGAAGACATCAAGCCGAATGGCTGGGCGATCGAATGCCGGATCAACGCCGAAGACCCGTTCCGTGGCTTCCTGCCTTCGGTTGGCCGGCTGGTCAAGTATCGGCCGCCGGAAACCGTCGAAGGCCAGGTCCGGGTCGATACCGGCGTCTTCGAAGGCGGCGAGATCTCGATGTACTACGACTCGATGATCGCCAAGCTGATCTGCCACGGTGGTACCCGGGACCAGGCGATCGCCAGACTGCGTGACGCGCTCAACGCTTTCGTGATTCGCGGCATCGATTCCAACATTCCGTTCCAGGCGGCGCTGATGCAGAATCCGCGCTTCCTCTCAGGGGTGTTCACCACTGCCTTCCTCGCCGAAGAGTATCCGGATGGCTTCTTCGCCGCCGACGTGGTGCACGACGATCCGGGTCTGCTCGCCGCATTGGCGGCCTTCGGTCGTCGCCGCTACATCGATCGCGCCGTCCAGGTCAGCGGCCAGATGGCGGGCCACCAGCGCAAGGTCGGCGACGAGTGGGTCGTGCAGATGGAGGGCAAGGACTACCCGGTGGTGGTGAAGCCGATCCCCGGAGGCTACTCGGTGACGCACGGTGTCGACCGCTACGATCTCGTTTCCGACTGGAAGTTCGGCGAACTCGTTTTCCGCGGCACCTGCAACGGCGCGCCGATCTGCCTGCAGCTCGAGCGCATCGGTCTGCTTTATCGTGTCGTCCACTTCGGCAAGCAGGTCAAGGCAACGGTGATGACCGCCAACGCCGCCCGCATGCTGGCGCTGATGCCGAAGAAAGTACCGCCGGACCTGTCCAAATTCCTGCTCTCGCCAATGCCGGGTCTGTTGCGCGAGGTATCGGTGGCGGAAGGCGCAGCAGTGGCCGCCGGCGAGAAGCTCGCGGTGATCGAGGCCATGAAGATGGAGAACGTTCTCAAGGCCGAGCGCGACTGCAAGGTCAAGAAGGTGGTCGCCAAGGCTGGCGAAAGCCTGTCGGTCGATCAGGTGATCATCGAGTTCGAATAGTCTCCTTCTGGCGACATGCCCGCTGTCCGCACAAGGCCCGCCGCCAGGCGGGCCTTTAACTTTTGGGCCTTGTCTTTTGGCGGCCCGGTTCGCAACCGGCGGCGGCGCGCTGCTGCCCAGTGGCCGGTTCAGCCGAAAATGATGACCTTCAGCTTTTTGATCGGGCTCAGTCCCGACCACCAGCGGATGCCCTCCTCCCGAACGCGGAGGCCTGCGGCGGTCAGTGTGAGTTTGCGGGCGCCGAGTTCGGTCCGCCCGGTCTCGGCGATCAAACCCCGCGCCATAAGGTATTGCGCGATGGCCGGCTGCACCTGCTGACCACTCAGCGTCCAGCGAGCGCCATAGCCGTCATCCTCGCCGGGCAGCATCAGGATGGGCTCCCGCGCATTCATGTAACGGAGCACGGTCAGCGTTTGGGCCCGCGCGGGAATTGTCGTTGTCGTCAGGGAAGTGACCATGCATCAACTACCGCTCACCCGCCTGCTGCACCAGGTTGCGCTGCATCAGAGCGAAGAAGCGGTCGTAGAAGGGACCGGCGGGAACCGTTTCGCTTGCCACTTTGACCAGAGAATCCTCGCTCGCCGAGAGCGGGATCGACACCGAACCGATCGCCGCCACGCCGACACTGGCCGAGTTGGGGTTCTTCTTCAACGCGTAACGTTCCTCGATGGCATTCACATACGCCGTGGCCAGTTTGCCGAGATCGCCCTCCGCCACGCAGACGACATGAAATGCGATTTGCACGTGCACCTCGCCTTCGGGCTGGAAGTGCTTGCTGGCGCTGATGGCATCTTGCCGGACCGTGGTCAGCAGGTAGCCCTGCCCGAGCAGCGCGCGGCGGGCGGCTTCGCAGGTTGCTTCAGCGCTGGCGTCGAACAGGCGCGAGAAGGTTTCGTTGGCCTCGAAGCCTTCGCTCTGGTAGACCGCGACCTTGCTCGGCCCGCTGGCGCAAGCCGCCAGCAGGCCGGTCAGGCCCAGCAGCATCAGGCCGGCGATCGGCCGGCAAAGAGCGCGCAGCGGCAGGCACATCGCAAAGCCCGGGAGACGAGGAGACGCAGTCAATAGCTGAGCGTCTTCGGCAGTTCCTTGGCCTGCTCCACCCAGGACTCGACCATCGACAGAGCGGGAGGCTGCTTGCAAACCTGCTCCTTGTTGTTGGTGTCGAGGATCCGGGTATGCAGGTTGTCGGCGCGGCGCGTGGCCAGTTCCTTGACCGTGTCCACGCCTGCTTTCTCGAGCAGGTCCGAGTACACCCCGGAGACGCCCTTGACGCGGGCGAGGTCGGCGCGGTTGGTAAGTTCCAGGATGACCCGGACGTCGCATTCGCAGGCGCTGGCCAGTGCCTTGCGCTGGGCCGGGGCCGCGGCCGCGGCGAGCAACTGTTCGTTATTGGTGATTCCCTGTCCCTTGAGCTTATCAACGATTTCCGGTGTGGCTCCTTGCAGCTCTTTGATGGCGACGGTCATTGCGGTTTCCTCCATGATGGTACGGGTTCGACATGCGGTATCGTGGTCGGCCTGTTGTCAGGGAGCCACTCTTGTTTTTCTGCCGGATGACAGAAGAGGAAAGTATGCCACATGCCCCGGGCTGGTGTGCTCAATGGGCTTCATCCCAGTTCAGGCCGACGCCGACGTCGACCACCAGTGGTACGCGCAGGCTGGCCCATTCGGTCATCAAACGCGGCAACTCGTCGCGCACTCGCGCCAGTTCATCGTCCGGCACTTCCAGCACCAGCTCATCATGCACTTGCATCAACAGGCGCGACCGCAGACGCTCAGCGTCAAGCCAGCGCTGCACGACGATCATCGCCGACTTGATCAGATCAGCCGCCGAACCCTGCATCGGCGCGTTGATCGCCGCACGTTCGGCACCCTGGCGCCGGGCGGCTTGGCTGGACTGGATCTCGGGCAGCCACAGGCGACGGCCGAATACCGTTTCGACGTAGCCCTGTGTTCGGGCGGTTTCGCGCGCGCTCGACATGTAGCGCGCGACACCGGGGTAACGCGCGAAATAGCGCTCGATGTATGCTTGCGCAGCGGCGCGTTCAAGGTCGAGCTGGCGGGCGAGACCGAAAGCGCTCATGCCGTAGATCAGGCCGAAGTTGATGACCTTGGCGACCCGCCGCTGATCGGGTCCGACTTCGCTCGGGTTGACACCGAAAATCTCGCCGGCCGTTGCCCGATGCACGTCCTCGCCTTGGGCGAAGGCTTCGAGCAGGCGCGTGTCCTCCGATAGGTGCGCCATGATGCGCAGTTCGATCTGCGAATAGTCTGCCGAAACGATGTGGCTGCCGGGTGGGGCGATGAAGGCGGCCCGAATCCGCCGACCTTCTGCCGTGCGCACCGGGATGTTCTGCAGATTGGGATCGCTCGACGCGAGGCGCCCGGTGACCGCCACCGCCTGCGCATAGCTGGTGTGCACGCGGCCGGTCGCCGCATTGACCATCTTCGGCAGCTTGTCGGTATAGGTGCCCTTCAACTTGGCGAGCTGTCTCGATTCGAGCAGGATCTTGGGCAGCGGGTAGTCGAGCGCCAGCTCGGAGAGGACTTCCTCGTCGGTCGACGGCGTTCCCGACGGCGTCTTCTTCTTTACCGGCAGGCCCAGCCTGTCGAACAGGATTTCCGCCAGTTGCTTCGGCGAGTTGAGGTTGAACGGCTGCCCGGCGGCGGCGTGCGCCCGCGCTTCGATCTCCAGCAGACGCTTGCCGATTTCGTGGCTCTGCTGCGTGAGGAGTTGCGAGTCGATCAGCACGCCGGTACGTTCCATGCGGAAGAGGATGTCGCGCACCGGTAGTTCGATCGTCTCATACACTCGCGAGAGACCGGCATCGGCGACGATCTGCGGATAAAGCCGCGCGTGCAGGCGAAGGCAGAGGTCGGCATCTTCGGCGGCGTATTCGGCGGCCCGGTCGACCGCCACCTGGTCAAAACCAATCTGGTTGGCTCCCTTGCCGCACAGCGCCTCGTAGGGGATCGTCGCCAGACCGAGGTGGCGGGTCGCGAGCTGGCCCAGGTCATGCCCGCGAACGCCTTCCTTGCCGGACTCGAGGACATACGATTGCAACAGCGTATCGTGCCGCACTCCGGTCAGGTGAACGCGGTGGTTGGCCAGCACATGCTGGTCATACTTCAGGTTCTGCCCGATCTTCGCGTGCCGGTCGGATTCCAGCCAGGGCTTCAGCCGCGCCAGGACTTCATCGAGCGGCAACTGCGCCGGTGCATCGGGATAATGATGGGCCAGCGGCAGATACGCCGCTTCCCCCGGTGCAAGCGCCAGGGACAGCCCGACCAGGCGTGCGGCAAAGGGATCCAGGCTGGTGGTCTCGGTATCGAGTGCCGTCAGCGGCGAGTGCTCGATTTTTTCCAGCCAGCGCTCGAAGGTCTGCCAGTCAAGGATCGTTTCGTAGGCCGCGCGGTGGGCACCGTCTGACGGCAGGCTCTCGGGCAGGCTCGAAAGTCCGTCTGCGGACGCTGCGGCATGGGGTGCCCGGCCGTCGCCTGCACCATCGCTCTGGACTTCCTTCAGCCACGTGCGCATCTCATAGTACGAAAAGATCTCGATCAGTCGTTCGCGATCGGCCGCGCGTGGCGTGAGGTCGGCGAGCGCCAGCGGCAACTGAAGATCGCGGCGAACCGTCACCAGTCGGCGCGCCAGAGGCAGAAAGTCCAGCGCCCGGCGCAGGTTCTTCCCAACGACACCGCCGATGTCAGCGGCGGCGGCGATCACGCCGTCGAGCGAGCCGTACTCGGCCAGCCACTTCACCGCCGTCTTGGCGCCGACCTTGTCGACCCCCGGCACATTGTCGACCGTGTCACCGATCAGCGCCAGATAGTCAACGATCCGTTCCGCCGGCACGCCGAACTTGCTGATCACGCCCGCTTCGTCGAGCACCTCGTTGCTCATGGTATTGACCAGCCTGACCTGCGGGCTCACCAGTTGCGCGAGATCCTTGTCACCCGTCGACACCACGACCTGCACGCCTTGCCCCGTCGCCTGCGTCGTCAGCGTAGCGATCACGTCGTCGGCCTCGACACCGTCGATAATCAGCAGCGGCCAGCCGAGCGCTGCGATGGCGTCGTGCAGGGGTTCGATCTGACGGACCATGTCTTCAGGCATTGGCGGACGGTTCGCCTTGTACTGCGGATACCAGTCATCGCGAAAAGTCCTGCCCTTGGCATCGAAAACGCAGCCCTTGTAGTCGATTCCCGACGCGCGGTAGTCGCTTTCCAGTCGGCGCAGCATGTTCAGGACGCCGTGGATCGCTCCCGTCGGTTCGTTCTGCGTCGTCCGCAGGTCGGGCATGGCGTGAAAGGCGCGATAGAGGTAGGACGAACCGTCGACCAGCAGCAAGGTAGGCATGGGCACGTAAGAAAATCAACGGGAAGGGAGGATTTCCCCGCCAGACCAAGACACTGCCGGCAAGTCGCGCGGAGCAGTCCGGATGCTGCGGGTTGTCGGCATTATGGCAGAGTTCGTAGGGCCTACCGAGCCGCCATCAGCCCTGCGAACGCGGACTGCTGGCCAATCTGTACTACAATCGCTGTCAGGACTGATCAAGTTCCTGCCGATTGTTCAATCACCCGGAAATTCTCTCATGCGTCGGATTCAAGCCCTTCTGGCCACGTTGGCTTTCGCTGCTGCACCGGTTCTCGCCCAGAGCAAGGCAGAGCTGCAGCCCTTGCCGGCAGTGCCGCCACCGCCACCGGAAATGGCCCCCTTTGATGCCGCCCTTGAACCCGAGGTGACGATCATCAAGCGCGAGGGGAACACCGTCGAGGAGCACCGGATCAACGGACGCCTCTTCATGATCAAGGTCACGCCGGAACATGGGGTTCCCTACTACCTGGTTGACCGGAAAGGTGACGGAAACTTCAGCCGGGAGACGATGGGCAATGCCGACGTCTCTGTCCCGATGTGGGTCATCGGTACGTTCTGACCGGCTATCTGGCAGATGAACCCCGCGGGGTTTCGGCCCTTTTTTCTCCCCCCCTCCCCGCTTTCGCCCCCCCCCCCCCGGGCGGACGCAGGCCGGCTGGCATTCTCCTCCCCGGGCACGCTGGAAGGTCGCGCGCAAGGCGCCTGGAACCTACCTTCACTTGAACTCTACGCCTCGGTGGCACATGCTGACGATTGCCGACCCGGTGCCGCAGAACCCTCCGCCAGCCTGCTCTGGTGCCAGCGCCGTTGGCTCCCGCGATCCTGTTGAAATACCTCTGCATGAATAATTCCCTGTCGCAAGTCCACGAGCAGTATGAAGCGCTCCCATATCCCTCGCGCGACCCGACAGAGGAACGGCAGCGGCTGGTCACAACCTGGCTCGATTCTCTGGCGATGATCAACCATTATTGCTTCGCTGGGGAACAGGACTTCAAGAGTGGTTTTCGCGTCCTGGTTGCGGGCGGCGGTACCGGTGACGCGACGATTTATCTTGCCGAGCAGCTGCGTGGGAAGAGCGCGAGCATCGTCCATCTCGATCTGAGCGAGGCGAGCATTTCCATCGCGCGTCGCCGGGCTGAAATTCGCGGCCTGGACAACATCCAGTGGGTGCAGGAGTCGCTGCTTGATCTGCCGCAACTCGGCCTTGGCCAGTTTGACTACATCAACTGTTCGGGAGTCCTGCACCACCTGCCGGATCCTGACGCCGGGTTCAGGTCCCTGACGCAAGTTCTTGCAGCCGACGGCGCGATCGGGATGATGGTCTATGCAACCTACGGCCGCACCGGTGTTTACCAGATGCAGGAACTGCTGCGCCAGATCAACGCGGACACCGACAGCATGGCAGGCCGCCTCGAGAACGCACGCCAGTTGTTGGCGACGCTACCACCGACAAACTGGTTCGCGCGCGGCGAACAACTGGTCTTCGATCACCGGCATGGCGATGCCGGCATCTACGATCTGCTGCTGCATGCGCAGGACCGCTCATACACGGTCGAGCAGCTCTACGCCTGGCTACACGACCAACACGGCTTTCACATCCAGTTCTCCGATGTCGGCCGCGGTCGATCGCCGTACTTGCCGCAGTTGATCCTGGCACCGCGGCAGCCGCCCTTCCTGGCAAAGGTCAGGCAAATGCCGCTGCGACGACAGCACGCCATAGCCGAACTGATCGGCGGCACCCTGGTCATGCATGTGTTCTTTCTCACCCGCGGCATGCGCGTCGCACCCTACGGTGACCCGGCGTGTATTCCCTTCTTTTGCCACGAACCGATTACCGGACCGGAACTGTCGGCGATAATCCATCGCAATACCGCCAACCCCTTCGTCATGCAGCACAGCCACACGGGTATCACCGCTCCGGTTGATACCGGCACGTTCGGCAAGTTCATCCTGAAGTACATCGACGGCCGACGCAGCTTCGAGGAGGTATTCTCCCTTGTCCGCGCTGAGGAGAAATTCCGCCGCTCGCCACCGGGCAACGAAACGCTCTTTGGAGATTTCGCGGCGCTCTACGAATTTCTCAACGCGATTGAGCGCCTGCTGCTGACGCGCCGCCGCGCCTGAGTCCGAGCGGTGATCCCGAGGCATGCGATGCCCCTCCCCGGCGGAACCGGGTGGCGAGCGCCGCGCGGCACTGCTTGCCTAAGCCGTTGAGGGCCGCTAGCATCCGCTACCTTCAGGTCTGGACGAGCATGGTCATGGAGCACTTCCCGATTCCCGCCCCTGCCTTCGACGGCGCCAGCCGCAGAGTCGAGCCGGGGCCGGGGGGGCCGGGCCGGGGGGGGGGGCGGGGCGGGGGGCGGGGGGGCGGGGGCGGGGGGGGGGGGGGCGGGCCGGGGGGGCGCCCCGGGGGGCGGGCCGGGCGGGCCCCGGGCCGCCCCCCCCCCCGCCGCCCCCCCCCGCGGGGGGCGGCCGCGGCCGGGCCCGGGGCGGGGCGGGCGGGGCGGCGGGGGGGGGCGGCGCCGCGCCGGGCGCCGGTTTTCGGCGGCCACCGGCGCTCTGGTCTTGCTGGCGTGCTCTAATGCCATCGACCTGCTGGTTTTCCGGTTTTGGCGGTGGCATGGGCAACCCGGTTTCATCGTCCGTCCAGGGATTCTGCGCCGATTCTCAGCATGGTGCTGTGCTTCTGTTCGCTCGCGCTGTCTGTTCAAGTGCCCGGCCGGGCCCCCCCCCCCCCCCCGACGCCTCGGGTTCCTGGTTCTCTGCGCTGTCCAGGTGTTCTTCTTGCTGCGCTCCGGTGTACTGGTCGCCCGCGTGTCTTCCTATCGTGACATTTTCATCGCCGCCTGAGCGGCCAGACGACATGCAAGCACTGACTCTTCCCGCCGCGCAAGGATGGCGCTGGCTGACCGAAGGCTTCCGGATTTTTCGCAAGAATCATCTGATGCTGACTTTTCTCGTCATCAGCTACTGGATGCTGATGGCCGTGGTGAACATCATTCCCGTGATCGGCACGGTCGTCACGACGCTGTGTATCCCGGCCTTCTCGGTCAGCCTGATGAACGCCTGCCGCAACATCGATCGTGGCAGCCCGCTCGCGCCGCAACTGCTGTTCTCCGGCTTTCGGAGCAACCTGCGTTCGCTGCTCACCCTGGGCGCGATCTACCTGGCGGCGACAGTGGGGATTCTCACCGTGTCGTCACTAGCTGACAACGGTGCCCTGATGGCGATGATGCTCGCTGGCCAGAAGCCGGACGAGGAAGCGCTGAGTGACGGCAGCCTGCTGCTCGCCACTCAGATCGCACTGCTTCTTCTGTGCCCGCTGGTCATGGCCTACTGGTATGCGCCGGTGCTTGCCGGCTGGCATGGCCTGTCGCCCGCCAAGGCCCTGTTCTTCAGTTTCGTCGCCTGCGTGCGGAACTGGCGGGCTTTTCTCGTCTACTCGGTGGCCATCCTGGTCGTCGCGACACTGGTGCCGGGAGTGGTCCTTGGCGTGCTGGCCGCCATGCTACCCAGCGGCGCGGCGCTCCTGACGGTGCTGATGACGGTGCTGATCATTCTGGTTCTTGCACCGACGCTGTTTGCCAGCTTCTACGTCAGTTACCGCGAGGTGTTTGTCGCTGTGGACGAAGATGCCTGATTGGCTGGTCAACCAGCCACTGGGCGTCTTTGGCGGCACCTTCGACCCGGTTCATTATGGTCACCTGCGCCTCGCCGAAGAGGCGGCCGACCGGCTCGGGCTTGCCGGCATACGCTGGATTCCGGCAGGCCAGCCGGCACTGCGCGGCGTGCCGCGGGTGACTGCAGGGCAACGCCTGGCGATGGTGCGTCTGGCGACTGCCGATAATCGCCGCTTCGCCGTCGATGCCGCTGAAGTGGAAGCCGCGCAGCCGAGTTACACCGTGACCACGCTCGAACGTCTGCGCGAGGCCGATCAGTGCGGGCCGCAGCAACCGCTGGTGCTGCTGGTCGGTGCCGACGCCTTCGCTGGTCTGCCGGGCTGGTATCGATGGCAGTCGCTGTTCGATCTGGCGCACCTTGCCGTGGCCCATCGCCCGGGCTTTGCGATCGATGCAGCTCAACTGCCAGCGGCTCTGGCGGCCTGTTACCGTGAGCGCTTGTGCACCAACCCGTCGACCCTCAGCAAGTCACCGTCGGGAGGCATCGTCACCTTTGCCATGACCCAACTGGCGATCTCCGCGACGCAGATCCGCCGGCTGCTGGCCAGCGGAGGGAGTGTCCGTTATTTGCTGCCCGACACCGTGATCGCTTACATTCAAGACCAGCACCTTTACCCGGAGTACTGACCCAGCAATGAAACTTCCCCAACTAGAAAAGCTCGTTGTCGATGCCCTTGACGACATCAAGGCCCGTGATATCGAAGTCATCAACACCAGCCGCCTGACCTCGCTTTTTGACCGCATGGTCATCGCCTGTGGCGACTCGAACCGTCAGGTGAAATCACTGGCCCGCAACGTGCAGGACAAGGTGCGCGCAGCGGGCGGTCAAGTCCTCTCTTGCGAAGGCGAGGAAGTTGGCGAGTGGGTTCTGGTCGACCTCGGCGACATCATTGTTCATGTCATGCAGCCGGCGGTACGCAGCTACTACAACCTGGAGGAGCTGTGGGGTGGCAAGGGTCCGCTCAGGGTGCGCCGGGCAGCGGCCGAGGGCGGGTCTGCCGGCCAGGGATGAAGCTGGCCATCCTCGCTGTCGGTCACAAGCCGCCTGCCTGGGTGGCTGCCGGCTGTGCCGAGTACGTCAAGCGCATGCCGCGCGAGCTGCCGTTGTCGGTGATTGAAGTCAAGCCGGAACCGCGCGGTTCGAAAAGCCGCGAACAACTGCTGGCCGCCGAAAGAACCCGTCTGTTGGTCGCCATGCAGGGCTGTGAGCGAATGGTTGTGCTCGACGAGCGTGGTGTCGATCTGCCGACCCTGAAGCTAGCCGAGCGTCTTGAAGGCTGGATGCGTGTCGGCGGTGATACCGCCTTCGTCATTGGCGGTGCCGACGGCGTCGACGAGACCTTGAAGAGGCAGGCCAGCGAATGCATCCGTCTGTCGAGCCTGACCCTGCCGCACGCCCTGGCCCGGCTGATCCTCTGCGAACAGCTTTACCGGGCGATCAGCATCGTCCGCAAGCATCCTTATCATCGGGAAGGCTGATGCCCGTCGATACGCAGCATCCGCGCCTGCACCTGGCATCGCGCAGCCCGCGTCGGCGCGAGCTGCTGGCCCAGATCGGCGTTGGTTTTGATACCTTGCTGCTGCGCAATTCGCCGCGTGACGATCGCGCTCTGGACGAGACACCGCTGACCGGCGAGGACCCGGTCGACTACGTCGAGCGCATTGCCCGCAGCAAGGCGGAGCATGGCTGTCGCATCGTCAGTTGGCGACGACTGTTGGCGCAACCGGTGCTGGCAGCCGACACGACGATCGAACTGGCTGGCGAACTGATCGGCAAGCCGCGCGACGCCGAGGATGCCAGGCGGATCCTGCAGCGTCTTTCCGGCACGACGCATCGAGTCCTCACGGCAGTGGCGATCGCTTTTGACGGGGAGATGGAACTGGCCTTGTCGATCAGCGAGGTGCGTTTCCGCCCGCTCGATGAGGGCGAGATCGGCCGCTATGTCGCCAGCGGTGAACCCATGGACAAGGCCGGCGCCTACGGCATTCAGGGGCGTGCCGGCATGTTCATCGAGCATCTTTCAGGCAGCTACAGCGGGGTGATGGGACTGCCGCTGTGTGAGACGGCGCAGCTGCTGAAGCGCTTCGGCTACCTCCTGTAGCGATTCCTCGTCAATGGCTTGTCCGTCAGCCGTCAGCCACTGTTTCGGCTGAGCTGTCCGGTCGCGCTTAAGAGGTCTTTAAGGATCCGCCCATAAGCTGGCGGCACTCACTTACTGGACCTCGGTCATGCAGACTGCCAAACGCGACGTGTTCGAAAATTGCTCCAGCCACATCACCACTACTCACACGGTCGCCGGTTCGCCGCGCCGCGAAGAAACAGAAGCGTTCATACGGACGATTTTCGCGCGGCACCATGACGCCGATGTCACCTCTTTCGCGCCCAACCTGCTGCTCCTCGAGCAGCACGAACGGATCGTTGCCGCAACTGGCTGGCGCGCTGCCGAGGCCGAAGCGCTTTTTCTCGAACGCTATCTTGATCAGCCGATTGAACAGGCCATGGCACAACTGGCAAACCAGCGCGTGCGCCGCGAACGCATCGTCGAAGTGGGCCATCTGGCAGCCGAAAAACCTGGCGGCACCGTGCAGGTGGTATTGGCCCTGGCCGCACAACTCGACCGCCTGGGCTATGAATGGGTGGTGTTTACCGCCACCCGCGAACTGATCAGCATCTTCAACCGCCTCGGCCTCCCCTTGCTGGCACTGGCTCCGGCTGACCCAGCCCGGCTTGGCGAGGCCGCCAGTAGCTGGGGCCGCTATTACGATACGCAACCGGTAGTCGTCGCGGGCCGCATTCGCATGGCCCTCGAACGGAGCCGCCGGCGGTCATGAGTGGCGGGAGCTCACCGGCGCATGCCGGCAGCGAGTACCTGTTTGCCGCCCTCGCCAAACGTTCGCCTGACGCCATTGTCCTGCAGGGCACGCGGCAGACCTGGCGAGCCTCCGAGCTGCTGTCGGCAGTCGATGATCTCGCCGCGCGCATCGCCGGCACACGCGTTCTCGCCGTGCTGGCGGGCAATGGTCCGGCCTGGGTGATTGCCGACCTGGCAGCCCTGCGCGCCGGCACGGTGCATCTGCCGCTGCCCGATTTTTTCAGCCAGGCGCAACTCGCTCACGTCTTTGAGCAGAGCGGCGCCGACAGCGTCCTCACCGACCAGCCCGAGCGCATTGCCGGGTTGAACCGCGGGTTTGCCGTTGTCGGCAAGTGGAATGGACTGCTCCTGCTGCAGCGCTTGGCCACGCCGATCGATTTGCCGCCGGGCACGGCCAAGGTCTCCTTTACCTCGGGTAGTACCGGTGCGCCCAAGGGAGCCTGCCTGAGCGCCGTTGGCCTGATGGACACCGCCAGCGCTGTCGCCAGGCGCCTGGCTGATCTGCCGATCGACCGGCACCTGGCCGTCCTGCCGCTGTCGTTGCTGCTCGAAAATACTGCTGGCGTCTACGCGCCATTGCTGCGCGGCGCCGAGATCCTTGTGCCGGATCTGCCGGCCCTGGGCTGGCAAGGCATGTCAGGGTTCGATCCAGCCGCGCTGCAGCGCGCGGTGGCGACTGCCGCGCCGGGCAGCCTGATCCTGGTACCCGAATTGCTCAAGCTGTGGGCTCTCTTTCTCGCCGCCAGCGGGCAAGAGGGGCCTGCCAGCCTGTGCTACGTCGCCGTCGGCGGCGCCCGCGTCTCACCGGCCCTGCTGGACCAGGCACGCACCCAGGGCCTGCCGGCCTATCAGGGTTATGGCCTGACCGAATGTGGTTCGGTGGTCAGCCTCAACCGCCCCGGCGACGACGGCGATGATGCCGGACGTCCACTCGATCACGTCAGCGTGCGCATTGCCGAGGGCGAAATCGTTGTCGGCACGCAGGCCTTTCTGGGCTACGTCGGCGACGACGCGGTCGTCCGGCCGGCGATCCCGGCGTCCGGGCGGGAGTTTGCCACCGGCGACCTTGGCCGATTCGACACGAATGGTCATCTGCATCTGTCGGGTCGGCGCAAGAACCTGCTGATCACTTCCTACGGCCGCAACATCGCGCCGGAATGGGTCGAGTCGGTCCTGCTCGCAGAGCCGGCAATCGCCCAGGCTCTGGTCTTCGGCGACGGCAGGCCCTGGCTCAGTGCTCTGCTGGTGGCTGCGCCCGGCATCGACCGCGGCGCGCTGGACGCTGCGGTCCAGCGCAGCAACCATGCGCTGCCCGACTACGCCCGCATCGCCCGCTGGCATGCGGCGGCGCCCTTTACCGCGCAGAACGGTCTGGCGACCGGCAATGGGCGGCCGATCCGGACCGCCATCTGCCGTCACCACGCCGCCGAACTGGCTGCGCTCTACTCAGAAGAGGAAGCAAGCGATGTCGTTTTATGAGCACTTGACGGCCGCCACGGCAGCCGATCGCGCACAGTTGTTTGCCGCGCCCGTTGTTGCCGACTGTCTGCAAGGTCGCGTCACTCTGGCCAGCTATCTCGCTTTTCTCGGGCAGGCCTATCACCACGTGCGGCACACCACGCCTCTGCTGATGACCCTCGGCGGCCGCCTGCCCGAACGTCTGTCCTGGCTGCGGCGGCCAGTGGCCGAATACATCGACGAGGAGATCGGCCACGAGGAATGGATCCTCAGCGACATCGCAGCCGCCGGCGGTGATGCCGATGCCGTGCGCGCGAGTCAACCGGATCTGCCGGCCGAGGTCATGGTTGCCTACGCCTACGACCTCCTCAACCGTGGCAACCCGGCGGCGTTCTTCGGCATGGTCTTCGTCCTCGAGGGCACCAGCGTGGCTCTGGCCCTGCAGGCTGCCGACCGCATCCAGCAGGCGCTGGCGCTGCCGAACTCTGCTTTTTCGTACCTGCGCTCGCACGGTACGCTGGACCAGCAGCACACCAGGCATCTCGCCGATCTGCTCGAGCGCATGACGCCGGCCGACCAGGCCGACGTGCTGCGTAGCGCAAGAGTCTTCTACCAGCTCTACGCGGACGTCTTCCGCACCCTGCCGAGTGCGGAGGAGCAGCCATGCAGTTGAAGAATGCACGTATTCTGCTGACCGGCGCCAGTGGCGGCCTCGGCCAGGAACTCGCCCGCCAGCTGACTGACTGCGGCGCCGCGCTTCTGCTCGCCGGGCGTGACAGCGGGCGCCTGAATGCCCTGGCGACCTCGCTGGGGCCGGGCGTCGCCAGTATCTGCGCCGATCTCGAGCGCGCCTCCGGAGTCGCCGCCCTGGCCGGAGCCGCGCGTGAGTTCGGCGTCAATGTGCTGATCAACAACGCTGGCGTCAGCGCCTTCGGCCTGCTCGAGAATCAGGAGTGGGTAGCGATCGAGCGGGTCCTGGCGACCAACCTGGAAGCGCCAATCCACCTGACGCATGCCCTGCTGCCATGGCTCAAGGCGCAACCGCAGGCAGCGATCGTCAACATCGGTTCGACCTTCGGCAGCCTGCCATTTCCCGGCTTCGTCGCCTATTCGGCGGCCAAGGCCGGACTGCGAGGCTTTTCCCAGGCCTTGCGCCGCGAACTGGCGGATTCACTGGTCGCCGTGATTCACATCGCCCCGCGCGCGATCGATACGCCGCTGAACACCGACGCGATCAAGGCCCTGAACCGGGCCCTGAAAAGCCAGAGCGACAGTCCGGTGGATGTTGCCCGGCAGGTCGTCGCCGCCTTGCGCCGCGGCGATGGCGAGCATCATTTCGGTTTTCCCGAGCGCCTGTTTGCCTGGCTCAACGGGGTTGCGCCATCGCTCATCGATCGCGCCCTGGCCGGCAAGCTGGCGATCATCAAACAACACAGCCCGTCATCCTGAACCACAGTGAAAGGACTCACCTGATGAATACTGCTTTTCAACCAGCCCGATTGCTCGCGCTGCTTTCCCTCCTTGCCTTGACCCACCTGGCCGTTGCCGCGACGCCGGAAGATCTGATCCGGCCGATCCAGGAGCAATGGGCCGAAATCAAGTATCGTCAGCCGGAAAAGCAGCAGGCCGAAGGCTACCGGGCTCTCGCAATACAGGCGCGCAAGATCGTCGACAGCAATCCGAAGATGCCTGAGCCGCTGATCTGGGAGGGCATTGTCCTCTCCAGTGAAGCGGGCGCCAAGGGCGGCCTCGGCGCGCTATCGCTGGCCAAGGAGGCACGGCAGCGTCTGGACGAGGCGCTGAAGCTCAACGATAAGGCGCTCAACGGCTCGGCTTATACCAGTCTGGCGACGCTGTATGCCAAGGTCCCTGGCTGGCCGGTCGGCTTCGGCGACAAGGAGCGTGCCGAGGAGTATTTCAAGAAAGCGCTGGCGATCAATCCCGATGGTATTGACCCGAACTTCTTTTACGGCGAGTATCTGGCCGACCGCGGCCACCCGGCCGAGGCTCTGCCTTACCTCGAAAAGGCGCTCAAAGCTCCGCCTCGCCCCGGCCGCGAACTCGCCGACAGCGGTCGTCGTCAGGAAATTCAGGCTTTGCTGGCCAAACTCAAGAAGGAAGCCAAGTAATTGCGCATTCTGCTGGTTGAAGACGACGCCTTGCTCGGTGACGGCATACGTGCCGGCCTGAAGCTGGCAGACTACGCGGTCGACTGGGTGCGTGACGGCGAAGCCGCCTGCCTGGCGCTGCTCGATCATAGCTATCAGGCCTGCGTCCTCGACCTAGGTTTGCCGAAGCGCGATGGCCTCTCGGTGCTGAAGGATCTTCGGCAACGCGGCAATCAGCTGCCGGTACTGATCCTCACGGCGCGCGACAGCAGTGCCGACAAGATTGCCGGGCTCGACGCCGGGGCCGACGACTACCTGACCAAGCCCTTCGATCTCCCCGAACTGCAGGCCCGTCTGCGGGCACTGATTCGTCGTGCCGGCGGCGCCGCGACGCCGACGCTGGAGCATGCCGGCGTCGTGCTGGAGCCGGCAAGCAAGCGGGTCACCCGGGACGGCCAGCCGGTGACCCTGTCGGCGCGCGAGTACACCCTGCTGCATGACCTGCTCAGCCACAAGAGCCACATCCGGACACGGAGCCAGCTCGAAGAGAGCCTCTACGCCTGGGGGGAGGAAACCGGTAGCAACACCGTCGAGGTGTACGTCCACCATTTGCGCAAGAAACTCGGCGCCGATTTCATTCGCACCGTTCGTGGGCTGGGCTACCAGCTGGGTGACGCCGGCTGATGCCGAACTCGCTGCAATGTGCTCGCCTGCAGTCGCTGCGCTGGCGGCTGCTGCGCACCGTCTGCATCGCCGCCCTCCTGGGCCTGGCGCTGAGCGGCTTGATGAGTTACTGGCAGGCACAGCACGAAGCCGAGGAATTGATGGACGGACACCTGGCGCAGTCGGCAAGACTGCTCCTGGCACTGGTCCGTGACAACGAGAATCACCTCGCAGACCTGGCGACGCGCCTGGCAACGGTGCGCAGCAACGAGGCCAATCTGTATGAACCGCCGCTCGAGTTCCAGATCGGTCGTGCCGACGGCTCGCTTCTGCTGCGCTCGGAGCACGCACCCGCGGCGCCCTTGTCGGCGGCCCCCGGCTACAGCATCATCGAGCACGACGGCCAACCCTGGCGAATGCTCAATCTCGAAGCGAGCTCCGGGGACTATCGCGTGCAGGTCGGACAGTCGATCGAACTGCGCGACCGGGCGGCGCTGGAAGTCGCCGGCCAGACGGTCTTCCCGATCGCGCTGATTTCGCCCGTCCTCTTGCTGCTGATCTACTACTCGGTCCGGCGCGCACTCAAGCCGCTCGATGATCTGGCCGCCGATGTCGCTTCGCGCTCGCCGGAGAACCTCAAACCGCTGGCCAACCGCAGCGCTCCGCTCGAAGCACAACCGCTGGTTGCAGCCCTCAATCGGCTGCTTTTCAGGCTGCGCGACACGCTGGAAAACGAGCGCCGCTTTACCGCTGACGCGGCACATGAATTGCGCACGCCGCTGGCGGTGGTCAAGATACAGGCGCAGGTCGCTCAGCTCACCGCCGATCGCAACGACCGTCAGCATGCGCTGAGTCAGGTCCTGGCTGGCGCCGACCGGGCGAGTCGCGTGCTCGAGCAACTGCTGCGCCTGGCACGCCTCGACCCCCTCGCCAGCCTGCCGAATCCGGGCGAAATCGACCTCGCCGAACTGGCGCGACGGGTCATCGCCGAGACGAATCGAGGTCTCGACACCCGGACCATCCGACTCAAGGCCGGGGACTCGCCGCTGCTCGTCAGCGGCGACGCCGAGCTGCTGGAGATCGTGCTGCGCAATCTGATCGACAACGCCCTGCGGTATACGCCTTCCGATAGCACGATCACCGTCTTCGCCCGCCGGCAGAATGGCGAATTGTCGCTTGGCGTCGCCGACGATGGGCCAGGCGTAGCGCTGGAGGAGTTGCCGCGGCTCGTCGAACGCTTCTATCGCGGTCGCGAGGCAAGCGCCGAAGGCAGTGGCCTCGGGCTGGCCATTGGCCAGCGGATCGCCGAACTGCACCTAGCGCGTTTCGAGGTCGAGAACCTCAGCGGGGGTGGTTTCGAGGCGCGGCTGCGCTGGTGCAGATCGCCTGTGGTCTAGCGATCGCGCGCCGCGGACGGCCTCGGCAAACCGCGGGCGGCTCGCAGCCCTGGACGAGGCTCTCGCTTTCGTCGATGCGCGACCTGTCGCCGGACTACCTCAACTGCTTCGAGAAGGGTGGGAGGATGGCGGGGGCTTGCGGCGACTGGCGCTGATCGGTGCCTTGCCGCAATCCGGGATGCACGCTCGCGGATGCGGCACTGCAGGCGCATCGAGAACAAGCGGCGCAGCGCTGGGCGACGGTCGGGAACGGCCTGGCGTGGAACTCGGTATGGTTGTCGCTGGTGGTCAGGCGGTCAGCCGGCGCTGGTCGGGTTTTCTCCGTCCAGCCGCCGCCTGATCGCGAGCGCCTCGGAGGCGGCTGCCTGCGCCTCGCCGAGCTTCCACTGCGCCTGCAGGACCTCAGCCAGCCGGTCGAGCGTTGCCGCGAGGTCTTGGTGCCTGCCGGTGTTGCCCGGGTCCAGCTCGACCAGTCGCCGGCTGATCGACAGGTCATCGATATAGGCGGCTTCTGCTTCGGTCAGCTTGCCCTGCGCCTGCAGCACGTCGCCGAGCAGACATTCCGCTTGCGCTTCGGCCGGCGTATCGCCCAAGTCGCGCGCGAGCTGGCAAACATGGCGCGCGTCAGCGCCGACCTGCGCTGTTTCACCCCGAGCCACCCGTGCCCAGGCGATACAGAGCGACGCCCAGAGCAGGGCGCGAGCGCGGAGCAGGTCCGAGCCCGTCAACTCCCGCAAGGCCACCGCCAGCGCCTGGCGGTCTTCGCGGTGTGCGGTGCCGGACCAATCGCGGTCGAGCTGTTCGAGTTCGGTCGCGGCTTCATCCGGTGCGGCGCAGAGGCGGTGGTAGATCCACTCGATGCGTGCGGCTGCAGTACCGTCATTGCGAAAGTGCTCGGCGGCCCGCCCGCTCAAGGTCCGGAACCAGTCGCTCCGGTCGGCGGCAAGCGACTTGCGCAGCGCGAGACGAGCGGCTTCGTGAACATTCACCGCCGTCTCGCCCCGTGCCGGAAACGGCTCCACGACTGCCAGGCGGCTGAGCCGCGCGTGCACCAGGTGGCTTTCTTCGGCGGTGATCCCCAGCAGGGCCGCGAGGATGGCCGTATCACACCAGTGCGGAATCGCAGCCGCCGCCAGGGCTTCCCGCAGCGCGCTGCGCTCGCCGTCTGGCAACCCCGGATAGGCCAGATCGACCGCGGCCAGGGCGAGCTTTGCCGGATCACCTTCGGCCGCCTGCAGGGCGCGAAGTTGCTCGACGAATTCCATCTCAGCCGCCTGGTCCGAGGAGTTTGGCCAGCAGGCTGGCTTTCCCTCTGGCGAGATCGCACGCGGTCTCGACCTGCTCCAGCTTCAGCTCCGGGCGGTGCAGCCGGCTGTAGTCATACCAGTCGGCCGGCTGCGGCAGCTCGAGCTGCACGGTGGGGCGGGCCACCGTCGCCCAGACCGCCCCGCTTGGCTCCGGCACCCGTTGTCCGGCGATGACGACGCGCAACCAGGTCGCGCGCATCAGTCCCTGCAGCAGCGATTTTTCGACCCACTCCTGCGTCTCGCCCGCCATCTCGTAGGTGTCGAAGATCAACAGCGTCGGCCGGGCTCGTTGCCGCAGCGCAGCGACGATCTGGTCCAGTCCCTCGTGCAGGCGCAAGCTCGTCGCGGGTACGGAAACCCCCAGTTCCTGCACGAACGCCCCGACCTCGCGCGCCATGTCGGTGGTCCCCTTGAAATCGAAGCGTCCGCAAGCGATGTCCGGGATCGCCAGGACGTTGGCGAGCATCTGCCGGGTGATGTGGCTCTTGCCGGTTTCACTGATGCCGCAGATTCGCAGGAGGCGCCACGGCACCCCGGCGGTCAGCAGCTCGGCAAAGGCTGCGCGCGCGCCACTATGGTCGGCCATCGGCCACGACAGTGGCGGCGCCTTGTCCGGCCAGGCCGGTCCAGACGGCCGCGTGCTCGCAGGCTCTGCCGCGAGGTCGGGTCTGAGGAGGTGCAGGCGCGCGATGATCAGTTCGGCACTTTCGGTGACACTCCGCTGTCGCACGTCTGGCACGATCGCGTTGAACAGGATCCCTTCGACTTCGCCATCGCCGACGCGGACCGGCAGGATGGCTTGCCGCTCGCGTGGCTCCGCGGCGGGAGAGCTGCATTGCATGAAGCGCGAGCGAATCGCGCGGTGCTCGGCCTGCGTCCATGGCTTGGCGCCATAGCGCCCGGAGACGCACACGACCGCCAGCTCGCACCTGCGGGCGTAGATTTCCTGCAGCTTCAGGTCCGCGTCGTCGCCAGCAATGTAGTGCTCGAACCACTCGTCGAGAAAGACCTGGCCACGCCCCAGCCGATCCTCGACCGCCTGCGCAATGGCTTGCACGAGCTCGCGCTGCTCTCCCGCGAGGGAGAACGCGACGAGGAACTTCTCGGGAACAGGGCGTTCTGCCATGGGGCGCGGCTTCCGGGGATTCTGCTGGCGAGCCCTGATTCTGCGCCAGCGGACGGCAATCTTCAAGGCTTACCCGGTCTCAAGGGTTTCCTGGTCGCTTCGGCCCTGAACGACAGCGCTCTCCGCCCGAATCGATGGCCTTGCCGACGACACCCGTCACCCCATCGGCGACCTCGCGGATGGTCGCGCCGGTCGTCGGTCGCATCCTTCAGCTTTTCGGTGCGGTAGCTCCAACGCGTCATTGACCTGGTCCTTGACCTGCCCGGAGGATGCTCGGTCAAGTCTGGCACGGTGCGGCGGTCCCGGGATCAGGAATGGGCACTCCGGTCGTCATGGTCGGGGTCCAGCACTGCGCTTCGATCGGCGACAGCAGAGGAACTCGGCTGATCCGGTCGTCGAAGCAGCGGACGTCGGGGCTCTCGGCTGATCACCGGCAGGACCAGCGAGCTCGTCCGGAACATTGCTGTTTGCTTGCGGTATCGAGTCTGTCATCATGTGAGCCGTCTCCTCCCCGGCCTGCGGAACGGCAGATTGCCAGGTACGACGACGTCCGCGCAGGCCTGGCGGACGGTTGCCAGAGGAGGGGTGGGCGTGGATGTGGCGGGATCCCTCCCGTCGCGCAGCGGCTTGATCAGACATCGGAAAGGGATACAACATGGGACTGCTGGACGGAATTTTGGGCGGCGTACTCGGGAACAACGCCAGCGCGTCGCCGGCCGCCGGTGAGGCGGGCGGGGGCAACCGGTTGTTGACGGCGCTGTTGCCGGTGGTGCTCGGCATGCTGCTGAACAGGCAGGGAGGTGCCACGCCTGCCAGTGGCGGCGGCGGCCTTGGTGATGTGCTGGGTGGCATGCTCGGCGGTGGCCGCCAGGGAGGTGGTCTCGGCGACGTTCTCGGCGGCATGCTTGGCGGGGCTGGTGGTGGCGCCGGCGCGGGTGGACTGGGCTCGGTGCTCGGCGGCGTGCTGGCAGGTGGGGCCGGCGGCGCCGGTGGCCTGGGGGCGCTGCTCGAGCAGTTCCAGCGGGCGGGTTTCGGCGAGCAGGCGAGTTCGTGGGTGTCTACCGGCGCTAACCTGCCGTTGCCGCCGGAGGCGATCGGCCAGGTGCTCGGCGAAGACACTCTGGCGCAGATTGCCCACCAGGCAGGCGTCAGCGAAGCCGAAGCCGGCGCCGGACTGGCACAACTCCTGCCGGACGTGATCGATCGCGTCACGCCGGACGGCCAGGCGCCAGACCTCGATCAGCTCGTCGCCAGCGTCGCCGACCTGACGCGGCAGTTCGGTGGCGGCTGAGAGGCTGCGAAGAAATCGTCCCGCGCAGGCCTGAGTGTCCGGCGCGCGCGAGCGAACCACGAGAAATCGCAGACGGATCGGCGAGGGCAGGTGCGGGGTTGCGCGCAGTATGCCGTGCGCCGCCGCCTGCCGCTGAGCAAAGCCGGGCGTGGGGCAGGGCGAGCGAGCAACGCCGCCAATCCACCGCGCAGTGCTTTCGTGCGCAACCTCTGCCATCGCCGTCCCCCGTGCTCGGGCCGTTCAGCCTTGACGTCTGGTCGCCAGCAGTCCATCGAGCCGGTTGGCAAAAGCCTGTCGGTCGGCAGCCGAAAAAGCTGCCGGGCCGCCGGTGTCCACGCCGCTGCTGCGCAGGCCTTCCATGAAGTTGCGCATGCTCAGTCGCTCCTCGATGTTGCTCGCGTCGAGCAGGTCGCCACGTGGGTCGAGCACCCGGGCTCCCTTCGCCACAACCAGTGCGGCGAGCGGCACATCGGCGGTGATCACCAGGTCGCCGGCGACCGCTTCCTGCGCGATGCGGCGGTCGGCAACGTCGAATCCCGAGGGCACCTGTAGCGCACGGATCCACGGCGACGGCGGCGTGCGCAGCATCTGATTGGCGATCAGCGTCAGCTCGACCTGTGCGCGGTTCGCCGCGCGGTAGAGGATGTCCTTGATGACCGCCGGACAGGCGTCGGCGTCGACCCAGATCTTCATGGTGGGGGCTCTCGTGATGGGCCGCTACAATAGCACCTCCTTTCCCCCTTTCGCCGTCGCCCGCCGCGATCATCGGCGAGGGTCCGCCCGATCATCGGGGCAAACGGAGGTTCGCGGCCGCCATCGCTTGTTCCTTGGCCACTGCTGCCGGCCGCCACCATGGAACAAGCGCTGGCGCAGTTTGAAAGCAAGCGCCGGAGTGCGCCGACCTGACGATCGGATTACAGTCGCTCAAGCAGTCCGGCAACGACGGGAAGGAGGATTTCGAACATGGCAAGCGCTGACAAGCAGGCCCGTATTGCAGCAACCCTGGCCGATGCGCGCTGGATCGCGGTCATCTCCCGCGATCCAGCGGCTGATGGCAGTTTCGTCTATTCGGTTGCCAGTACCGGCGTCTATTGCCGGCCGACCTGTCCATCGCGCCGGCCCGGGGTCGAGCAGGTGGCTTTCCACGCCTCGGCGACCGAGGCGGAAGCGGCAGGCTTTCGCCCCTGCCGGCGTTGCACCCCGGATGGTCAATCGCTGACCGAGAAACACGCAGCGACAGTCGCCGCGCTGTGTCGCTTCATCGAAACGGCGGCGCAGGCGCCGACCCTGGCCGAACTCGCAGCACGTTCGGGCATCAGCGCCCATCACCTGCACCGCCTGTTCAAGGCGACGACCGGCCTGACGCCGAGGGCCTATGCGGCGGCGCAACGGGCCCAGCGAATCCGTCATCAACTGCAGCACAGCCCGACCGTCACCGAGGCGATCTATGGCGCTGGCTACAGTTCGAGCGGCCGCTTCTACGAGGAGTCGCGACAGCTACTGGGCATGACGCCGTCCGACTATCGCGCCGGCGGAGCAAACAGCACCATCCGCTTCGCGCTGGGCGAGTGCTCGCTGGGCTCGATTCTCGTCGCGCACAGCGGGCGTGGCATCTGCTCGATCCTGATCGGCGATGATCCGCAAGCGCTGGCGCATGATCTGCAGGACCGCTTTCCCGCGGCCGAGCTGATCGGCGGCGATGCGGGATTCGAGCGACTCGTCGCGGGCGTGGTCGGCCTCGTCGAAGCGCCCGGGCTGGGGCATGACCTGCCTCTGGATATCCGCGGTACGGCTTTCCAGCAACGGGTATGGCAGGCTTTGCAGGAGAGCCCGCCTGGCGGGACGACGAGCTACAGCGAGCTTGCGCGACGCATTGGTTCGCCCGGATCGGCGCGGGCGGTCGCCGGCGCCTGTGCCGCTAACGTCCTGGCAGTGGCCATCCCCTGCCATCGCGTGGTGCGCTCGGATGGCAGCCTGTCCGGCTATCGCTGGGGCGTCGAGCGCAAGCGCGCCCTGCTCGAACGCGAGGCAGCGCCGCAACTGCCCGGGCTTCAGGCTACCGGCACCTCGTAGCTGCCCGCAGCGCGCATCGCCTGGCCTGTCGGCCAATCCGGCCCGGCCTGACCGCGCTTTGGTAGAATGCGTCCTTTGCCCCGATTGCGCCCAAGCCCATGACCCGCAAGATTCTTGTCACCTCCGCCCTGCCGTATGCCAACGGCGCAATCCACCTGGGTCATCTGGTCGAGTACATTCAGACCGACATCTGGGTGCGTTTCCAGAAGATGCGTGGTCATCAGTGCTGGTACGTCTGCGCCGACGACACGCACGGCACGCCGATCATGCTGCGTGCCGAGAAGGAGGGCGTCACGCCCGAGGCGCTGATCGAGCGCGTCCATGGTGAGCATACGCGCGACTTCGCCGGCTTCCACGTCCGCTTCGACAACTACTACACCACCCATTCCGAAGAAACCCGAGCCTGTGCCAACGAAATCTACACTCGCCTGCAGGCTGCCGGGCTGATCGAGACGCGCACCATCGAACAGTATTACGACCCGGTCAAGCAGATGTTCCTGCCTGATCGCTTCATCAAGGGTGAATGTCCGAAATGCGGTGCCCATGACCAGTACGGCGACAACTGCGAGAGCTGCGGTGCGGCGTACGCGGCCAACGAGCTGAAGAACCCCTACTCTGCGGTTTCCGGCGCCAGGCCGGAGCTGCGTCAATCCGAACATTTCTTCTTCCGGCTTTCCGATCCGCGCTGCCAGGCCTTTCTGCGCCGCTGGACGCAGGGCGAAGGCCGGCTGCAGAACGAAGCCGCCAACAAATTGCAGGAGTGGCTCGGCAGCGAGGGCGACAACCGGCTTACCGACTGGGACATCTCGCGCGATTCGCCCTACTTCGGCTTCGAAATCCCCGACGCACCCGGCAAGTATTTCTACGTCTGGCTTGACGCGCCGATCGGCTACATGGGCGCGTTCAGGAATCTCTGCGACCGGCAGGGGCTCGATTTCGACGAGTACTGGCGGCCGGATTCGGCCACCGAGCTGTATCACTTCATCGGCAAGGACATCCTCTACTTTCATGCACTGTTCTGGCCGGCGGAACTGGCACACGCCGGCTACCGCACGCCGAGCAAGGTCTTCGCGCACGGCTTCCTGACCGTCGATGGCGCCAAGATGTCCAAGTCGCGCGGCACCTTCATCACCGCCGAAAGCTACCTGGCGCATGGCCTCGACCCCGAGTGGCTGCGCTACTACTACGCTGCCAAGCTCTCGGCTTCGATGGAGGACATCGACCTCAACCTCGATGATTTCATCGCGCGCGTCAATTCCGACCTGGTCGGCAAGTTCGTCAATATTGCCAGCCGTTCGGCGGGCTTCATCGTCAGGCACTTCGCCGGCCAGCTGTGTACCTGCGACGAGTCGTTGCCGGCGATCCAGGCGATCCGCGAACGCCGCGCGGCGATCGCCGATCATTACGAAGCGCGTGAATTCGGCAAGGCGATCCGCGAGATCATGGCCCTCACCGACCTCGCCAATCAGTACGTCGACAGCGTCAAGCCCTGGGAACTGGCCCGCCAGCCCGATCGCGCCAGCGAATTGCAGGCGGCGTGCAGCAACTCGCTGAACCTCTTCCGGCTGTTCGCCATCCTGCTCAAGCCGGTCCTGCCGGCGCTCAGCGCCAAGGCCGAAGCCTTCCTCAACGTCGCTCCCTTTGTCTGGGACGATGGCGGCAGCGTCCTCGCCGCCGGGCACGCGATCAACGCTTATCGGCACCTGCTGACGCGCGTGGACAAGAAGCAGATCGATGCGCTGGTCGAGGCCAACCGCGAATCGCTGACGGCAGTGCCGCAGGCGGCGCCACAGAAACACGCCGAGCACCAGGAGAAGGCGGCTGCCGTTGCCGTCGCGCAGGCGGCCGTCGGTGCACCTGCCGGGCCACACATCAGCATCGACGATTTCATGAGCGTCGACCTGCGCATAGCGCGCATCAGCGAGGCCAACCAGGTCGAGGGCGCCGACAAGCTCGTCCGCCTGTTGCTCGACATCGGCCCGCTCGGCACGCGGCAGGTGTTCGCCGGCATCAAGTCGGCCTACGATCCGGCCACGCTGGTCGGCCGGCTGACGGTGATGGTCGCCAATCTGGCACCGCGCAAGATGAAGTTCGGCCTGTCCGAGGGCATGGTCCTGGCCGCGTCCGACCCCGACGGCCAGCTGCCCGGCATCTTTCTGCTCTCGCCCGACAGCGGCGCCGAGCCCGGCATGCGCGTCAAGTAGGCCGGCATGGACGGTCGACAGCGCCCGCCGGTCACGCTGAAAGTGATGTTCTACGCGCTGCTCGACGCCGCCGGCACGCTCATCTTCGCCAGCGGCCTGATGTGGCTGGTCAGGCAGCAAACGCTGTTCATCCCCGATTTTCCGACCAGCACGGCCAGCGCGGTGGTCACTGTCGCCGCCGGGATCGCGCTGATGCTCTGGTCGGCAGCGCGGATTCTGCGCGAACTCGCCAGACCGCGGGTTGACAGCAAGCGCTCCTGACCGGCTTCTGCCGGAGGTGGCGGTAGCGATGGATGCTGGCAGGTCATCCCTCTCCGCGTTGCCGAGATTGCCGTCGATGGATCGCAATTCGCGGCATCCTGGCCTTTGGACTGAGATTCGCCCGAACGACAGCTTGCCATATCGGCGAGTTGACCCTCCCGACCCGATGCGGACCATCGCGGCAAGCGGCGCCAAGCTCGGAGCTTAGGGGCCCACCGCGTGCGGCGCGCGCCCCTGGCGCGCAGTGTTGGCCGAGGCCCTTGCTGCACCCAGGCCGAAGCGCCTACCGGATGCTCAATACTCCGCTTTCGGCAACCTCTGGACCAGCTCGTCCCAGGCAACGGAAACCCCTGGCCCGGCCGCGGTTTCTCCGTTCAGTTCCAGGCCTTCCGGCTTGCCATACTCTCGATCCCACAAGCGATAGACGGTGATCATCCGGTCGATCGGCTGTACCAGCCAGTATTCCAGGACCCCGGAGCGTTCGCAGGCCGGCCGCGTCCACACGTGATCGTGGCTGGCGGTGGATTGCCGCAGCTAAGCCCAGAGCGGCCTGACTGACGAGTGGGGTTTGGCTGCTTACGCCGTTGCGTTGCCGCCCAGATCGGCAAAGAGGGTGATCTTCATCACGGCGCCATCCGGAAAACGCGCCATCACCTCTAGCTCACCGCCCAACGCCTGGGCCGCTGGACCAGGATCAGAGCCATCTCACCGATGAACAGTTCTGCATCATGCCGGTCGCCTGTGGCGGCTGCGAACAAGCGTACAACGCCCTGCGAAAGCAAACAGTCGAGCGGATGTTCGGCATCATTAAATCGGTGCTGGGCTTTCGCCGGTTCTCTTGCCGGATCCGTATGGACAACCCCTTTTCGCCCGGCTTGCCGACATCATCGAGACTCGCTGGTGCTTGGGTATGTCTGGCGGAGATGGCCACCCGGAGCGTCTGCAAGCGACGTCGCAGGGGCGCTCAGCGCACGCTGATCTCCACCCGGTCATAGCGGCCAGCGTCGTCCATGACCGTGATCCGGTAGCGTCCCGCCTCGCCGAATTCATGTTGCAGTGCTCGACTTGCTGGAAGACGGCCGAGCTGGCGGCCGTTGAGTAACCAGATCAGGTCGTTCTGGCTGCCGCGCGCTTCGAGACGCAGTTGTGGCGCCGACCCGTTGGCGGCGCGACGGATCGTCTCGCCGTCACTGACGCCAACGATCTTCAAGCCACCTTCGGGAGCGGGTGCGCTGCTGCAGGTCGGTGCCCAGGCGGGCGGCAGTGCCTTCGCGCGCGTCGCGGCATCCAGCCAGGGTTCGAGGGCTGCCGGCCAGCGTGCCATTTCCACCACCTGCATCTCGCCGGTGGCGCAACTGGCGCGTACGCGCATTGCGTTGGCAGCATCGAGGTAGTCGGTGTAGCGCGCGGCGCTGCCACGCAATCTGTCGGGAAAGGTTGGTGGCGCCGTGTCGTTGAGAAGCCATGCGGTCCTTTCCTGATGGCACAGTTCGGGCGGTGTGGTCGCGCTACGGGCGCCTAGCGGCCAGCAGATCTTCGCCGACGAGACGCTGGTCGGCGGAATTCTCGCCGGTGGCGGCGAATTGTCGATGACCGAAAAGACATCGACCAGCAAGGGCGCCGCGATGTTGGCGCCGAAGAAGCCGGGATTCGGCGTGCCGTCAGGGCGTCCGACCCAGATGCCGACGGTAAAGCCGTCGCTGACACCGATTGCCCAGGCGTCGCGGAAGCCGAAGCTGGTACCGGTTTTCCAGGCAATGCCGCGGCGCGCGCCGACGCCGCTTTCGACCTGCCGAGCTAGCGGGCCTCCCGATTCGAGTACGTCACGGATGATGAACGCCGCGCCTTCGCTCATCATCCGCGCCTCTTCACGTGGGGCGTCGGGCAGAAAGCGCGGTCGGCCGCTGATCCCGCCACGCGCCAGCGCCGTATAGGCGCCGACGAGGCCCTCGAGCCTGACCGCCGCGCCCCCGAGGATGACGCTTAGATTGGGTTCCGTGCCCCGCGGCAGCTCGAGTTTCAGGCCGCCACGGTGCAGCAGGGAAACGAAGCGTTGCGACCCGAGCCGATCGAGAACCTCGACCGCCGGCACGTTCAGCGATTTCTGCAGGGCTTCCGAGGCGCTGACCGGACCGCTGAAGTTGGCCTGGAAATTGCCCGGTTGGTAGCCCGCGAACGACTGCGGCACATCGGCCAGCAGCGATTCGGAATGAATCAGGCCCTCGTCGAGCGCCAGGCCGTAGAGGAGCGGCTTCAGTGCCGAACCAGGCGAACGCGCCGCCTGTACCATGTCGACGTGCGCGAAGCGCGCCTCGTCGGCAAAATCGGCCGAGCCGGCGTAGGCGCGAACTTCCAGCGTGCTGTTGTCGACTACCAGCACCGCCATCGACACGCGCGGTGGCAGCACTGCCAGCCGGGATGACAGCAGCTGTTCGACGGTCTGTTGCATGTCGGCATCAAGGGTGCTTTCGATCCTTGCCACGCCTGGCTGCAGCCGCCGCAGGCGTTCGGCAAAGAGCGGCGCCAGCAGTGGCTCGCGCACGGTCTGGGCGATCACCGGTTCGTGCCTGGCATCGGCAACGGTTGCCGCTCCCCAGCGTGATTCCATCCGCTGCAGCACCTTGTCGCGCGCGCTCCGCGCGCGTTGCGGGTAGCGGTCCGGCCGCAACCGCGAGGGTGCCTGCGGCAACACCGTCAGCAGTGCCGCCTCGGCGGGAGTCAGTCGCTGTGCCGGCTTGCCGAGGTAGGCCCGGCTGGCTGCCTCTACCCCTTCGAGAACGCCGCCCATCGGCGCGAAGCTGAGGTAGATCTCGATGATTTCGCGCTTCGAGCAGCGCAGCTCAAGCTGCAGGGCGCGGGCGACCTGGCGCAGCTTGCCGACCGGGGTGCGCGGCATCGGTTCGAGCAGGCGGGCAACCTGCATGGTCAGCGTCGAGCCACCGGAGATGACGCGGCCATGCTCCAGCCAGTGCGCGCCGGCACGCAGCAGGGCCCAGGGATTGACTCCGGGATGCCACCAGAAGCTGCGATCCTCGTAAGCTACCAGCGCCTCAAGATAACGCGGCGACACCTCTGCGAGCTGCACCGGGTGGCGCCAGATGTGCGCCCGGTCCGGAAACGCGCGCAATGGCGTGCCGTCGCGCGCGACGACGACCTGAGCTTTCGGCGCTGACCCTCCGGGAAGTGGTGGCGGAAAAAGCTGGTCGGCGATCAGCAACAACGCCAGCGTGGCGGCCAACGCCAGCCGCAAAGCCCGTCTCACTTCTTCGTGCCGGCGTCTTTTTCCGCGCTGCCGTCGCTGATCAGCAGCACCTCGTCGCCACCAGCGAGACCGTATATTTGCGGCTGGTACATGTCTTCAGCGTAGCTCGGCGGCACGACAAAGCGACCGGGGGTGACAACTCGCACGCGGTAGAAGAAGGGCATCTGATCGGCGAGCCTGGCGGCGACAACGAAGCGGTCGTCACGGAACTCGACGTGACGGATGTTGCCGTTCTGCATCGCCTGTCGCGGGTCGATACCGCCGACGGTCACCACCGACTGCTCGCCCTGAACGATGTTGGCGTTCTCGATCTCGAGTCCTGCCGGCAGGTGGTCCACCACCAGGCCGTTGGCGTGGCGTCCGGCGGTCTTCACCAGCAAGCGCACGATGGCTGTTTCTCCGACGCGCAGCGGGCGATTGCCGAGTGGCTGCCCGTCGGCAGTAAACCAGTCACGCTTAAGATCGAAGGCATCACGCCGCGCGGCAGGCATCCTGAGCGGATGGCCGGTGAAGGTGAGTTCGACGAACAGGCGCTCCTTGCCAGGGTTCCTGATCCTGATCCCGGCGGCCAGTTCGCCGGCTGACAGGGCCTTGAACTGCGTGCCCTTGCCGGCGATCGGCTGAGCCTGCCCGCTCGCCAGCAGCTCGGCGTTCCACTCCTTGCCCGCGTCGGTGACGAAACTGCGCCCGAGCAGGAACAGCGCAAGCCTCTCCTGCGTGCTGTAGTAGCGCTGGCTTGCCATAGCGCCAGCTACCTGGCTGACGAGATCCTCGCGCCCTTCGGGCTTGAGCTGATGTTTCTCGAGCAAGCTGTAGATCATCGCCCAGTCGCGCAGATTGCTGCCGTAATCGCCCCACCAGGCGTGCTCCGGGCCGGCGCGTGGCTTCCTGATGCCGGCTTCGATCGCACTCCTGGCGCGTGTCTCGTCGCCCATCAGCTTGAGCGCCAGACCGAGGTGCACCAGCGACAGGCCGGAGTAGGCCGCCGCTTCGGACTCGTGCAACTGGCGTAACGTCGCCAGCGGCGCCTTGCCCTGGCGCGCCAGCACGTAGGCACCATAGGCGAGTACCGCGAAGCGACCGGAACCGGCGTAACGGGTGTCATTCCAGATCGAGTTCTGGTTGTACCTGACGGCTGCCGTCGGCAGACCGGCAATCCCCTCCTGAAGCCCCTTGAGCAGGAACTCGAGCGCCCGCTTCTCGACTGCCGGCGGGACGTCGAAGCCCTGTTCGCGCGCGTCGAGCAGGAAGTTGCTGATGTAGGCGGAAAGCCAGTACTGGTATTCCCCCGGATTGCCCCACAGGCTGAAGCCGCCATTGGGCGCCTGCATGCCGGCCAGTCGAGCGATTGCCTTGTCAAGCATCTCGGCACGCTGCGCCCGCGAGAAGGGTTTGAGAGCGAACTGCCTGGCCGCCGCTTCGTCGACGAAGACATGCGGGTAGGCGCTGCTCGTCGTCTGCTCGGCACAACCGTAAGGATAGGCCAGCAGGCCCTGGACGGCGCTGCGGACATCGATCGGCGCGCGGTCCGAAATCGCCAGCGTCGCCGACACGCTCTCGCGCAGGAAACCACCGAGCTCGGCATCGCGCAGCTCGACCGTTTCTCCGGCGGCGACGACCAGACGCTTGACCACCGATTGTCGCGGCGTTGGCGCCTGCACCTGCAGCGGGAAGCTGCGGCGGATTTTCACCCGCGGGCTATCGGCCTGGACCTGCACCTCGGTGAGGCCAACGGCGCGACCCGCTTCGACCGGAAAGCGCAGGATCCGCTTCTCCTGGTCCTTGAGCGTCAGTACTTGCTCGCCGCCCTTGATCAACAGGCCGTCACGGTTGCTGAGTGCGATCCTTACCTCCTGGGCGCTGCCGGCGAGGTTATGCACATCGAGTGCCAGCACGGCGCTGTCTCCGACCGAGAGAAAGCGTGGCATCGCCAGTTCGACGACCAGCGGTGCCGCGACGGTGACTTCCGCCTCCTGCATTCCGAAGCGGTCATCACTCGCGGCGACCGCCATCAGCCGCAGGCTGCCATTGAAATCCGGCACTGCGAGCGAGATCTCGGCCTCACCCTGGTCATCGAGCACCACCGGGCCGCTGAACAGGTCGACCAGGCGAACTTTCTTCGGCAGGCTGCGGGTGGGCTTCGGCGCGGCGTCGCCGCCGAACTTGAGTTTGCCTCTCTGGCCATCCATCTTTTCGATCAGCCGGCCATAGACGTCGTAGGCGTCGGCGCCGTAGCGCAGCTTGGCGAAGAAGAAGCCGAAAGGATCAGGACTGGCATAACGGGTGATGTTGAGGATGCCGACGTCGACTGCCGATAGCGTCACGATTGCTTGCTGCCCCCTGGCTTCGGGGACCTTGACCCTGACCTTCAGCGGCTGCTCGGGTTCCATTTTCGGCACGGCCTCAAGACTGACCGCGAGCTTTCGGGCGCCGCGATCCAGCGGTACGTGGAGCAGTCCTAGCGCACGCGCCGGGGTCACCTTCTCGCCGCTGTTGCCCGGGCGCAGCACCATCACCGAGACATAGAGATCATGGCGCGTCCAGGCCTTGTCGAGCGGGATGTCGATGGTCGCGCCGTCGGCGCCGACTGCCAGCCGGCGGACCCATAGCGCCCGGTCGCCCTCGACCGTTACCAGCGCCTCGCCGGCATGCGGCGGGGTGATCGTCAGGCGGGCCGTGTCGCCGACGGCATAGGCCGCCTTGTCGAGCTTGAGTGCTACCCGGTCGGGCCGTACACCCTGTGTTTCGTCGTCCTTTGCCGACCACCCGGCATAAAAGCGGTAGCGCGTCGTCTGCCGGGTTTCCGGGTCGAGGATCTCGACTCGGTATCGTCCGTACTTGACCGGCAGGCTGAGCTTGCCGCGGCCGCCGGCGGGTACCGAAACCAGTGTCGTTGTCACCAGCTCGTCGGTCTCGGTGAATCCCGAATTCCAGCCGCGCTGATCGTCGAATCGCCAGTAATAATTGCGGTTCTCTCGGAAAAGCCGGACCGGCAGAGCTGTTCCTGCCTTCAGCGTCGCGTCCGCAGCGGCGCGCACGACTTCGAAATCGGCCGGCGCAGCCTCGCGCGCGTAGGCGCCGACGAACAACGGCCGTAGCCCGACGAGAACCGGTGCTGGCCAGTAGACCCGCTCGATGCTGCGCACCACCGGCCGGCCACCGCTCTCGAGGAGGCTCAGCGTCGCCCGCACGGTGAATGGCGAGTGGCGCCTGGCGACTGCATCCAGGTCGACCGCGACCTTGGCCCTGCCTTGCTCGTCGAGCTGTCTTTCCGGTAGCTCGCTGCGCGTCTTGACAGCGTCCTCGTCGGCGTCGCCGAAGACGAAGCCAGGCAGCTTCTGGGCCAGCGGATTGCGGTTGCGCTCGCTGGTGACCACGCCGAGCAAGCGGTTGCCAGCGGCCGGCGCGCCGTAGAGGTAACGGCCACTGACATCGAACGGCCAGGGCGCTTCACCGCTCAGACGTTCGGCGGCCGTTGCCAGATCGAGCTGCATTCTCTCCGGCAGGAACTCCTCGACGGCAAACTGCATGCTGGTGCCGGCAAGCTTCGTCGCCGGGTCGGCGCGCAGTTCGAGGTTCCACGAACCGGTGGCAGCATCGGCCGGCAGCTCGATGGCGTGCCGGTAGTAGCCGGCGATGGCGGTGTCGGGCTGCCAGCTTGCTGTCCACTGCGCCTTGCCGTCGGGGCGCCGAAGAATCGCCTGGATCGGCTGCGGCGGAACCGGGTGACCATCGGCATCACGCGCGATCACCGAGACCTCGAAGCGCTCCCCGGGCCGGTAGAGGTTGCGGCCGCTGTAGGCAAACAGGCGGACCGGCACGTAAGGCATACCAGCGATGTCGAACTCCGCCAGGTCGAGTGCCGGCTCCCTGAGGGCGATCAGCGACATCTGCCCGTCCTTCCGGGCCATTACCAATTGCGCGCCTGTTGGCCGCTCGGCAAGCGCCACCCGGCCATCACGGTCACTCTCGCCGCGGGCCAGCGTCCTGCCATGGCCATCGATCCAGCTCACCTCGACGCCAGCCCGGGCCTTGCCGTCGGTCAGCGAACTGACGTAGGCGTCAGCGCCGCGGCTCGGATACTGCCGCAGATGCAGGCCGAGATCGCTGACGTAGAAGTAGGTCGTCTGGTAATCGCCACGGAAGCGGTTGGGTTGCGACATCACTGCCACGTAGACCCCGGGTTCGCGTAGCGCCGGAATCGTTTCGACCGGAATGAAGGTGACGCTGCGGCGATTGGCCTTCTGTTCAGTGAGGAAGCGGCCGACAAAGACGCTGCTGGTCAGTTTGTGCAGTTGATCAAGCTCCCAGCTGTTGACCGCGCCTTTCAGACGACTGCCCGGGTTGTGGAAATAGCCGTCGGCATCGCTGTCCTCGCCGTCGCCTTCTTCGCTCGCCCCAGCCGCCGCAGACGTACTGCGCACGGGTCGGGCGACCACCTTCTCGAGAAACTTCGCGAGTTGAGCGGGATCGACCTTGAGAAACTGAATGTCTACTTCCGGCACATTGACCGTCGTCACTGGCAGGCCACCGCTCTGGGCTGCCGGCAGGACCATGCCTCGGCTGGCAAAGTAGAACGCCGGCGCAACGGCTGCCGTCGTGATTGAAAAGCGCGCTTCCTCGTCGAGCTTGCTGCCGTTTTTTGCCAGCAGCCCGGGCTGGACGAGCACCACGTAGCGGGTCTGCGGCTTGATGTGCGGGAAGAACAGCAGACGTGGGTTTTCGCCGACCACCCACGCGCCGGCCACCGGTTTGCCGCCATCCAGTGCGGTGTCCGTCGGCGTCCGGCTGCTGGTGCCGACCATTTCGGACGCCGCGGCCGCGCCCTGGTCATCCGCAGCCTCGTCCTCCCCGTCGTGCGCCGCCGGCATGTTCGCTGCGTTGACCGGCATTTCCAGGACCTGGACGAAGCGGTCGTGATCGGCCCTGGCATCGAGTGGCAGGCTGAAGGAGAGTGCCAGCGCCGGGGATCCGTCGAGGTCCCGATGCGCGCCATCGACGACCTCGAAGCGGACGCCGTCGCCAGCTGCCTCGTCGTGGCCATTGCCGGGCAGATGCCCGATGGCGAGAAAACCGGCAAATGCCAGCACGACCGCCGCCAACAGGGCGACCATCGGTGTCAGTCCGCGTTGTCTGATTCGCCTTCCGATGCGCATGCGACCCTCCGGGGGAAATGCTGGAGGGATTCTAGCAGGCTGCGGTCAATCGGACGCCTGCAATCTTGATTCCGGCCAGCAGTGGTGGTGCCAGCCGGCAGGTGATGCTCCCGTCAGAGGCAAGCCCGGGCGGCCTCGCCGGGGTCACGCTCGGCCTGATCCTGTGCCTCCCCGGTCGCGCAGTCAACCTGGAAGATCGTGCGGTCATCGAGGCGCACGGCAGTCAGGTGACGGCCCCAGAAGCAACCGGAATCGAGTGCCAGCAACCTGGGTTCGACCCTGAGTCCGAGCGCTGACCAATGACCAATCACCATGACGTCAGCGGCGCTGCGCCGGCCGGGTACTTCGAACCAAGGCAGGTGATCAGCCGGTGCGTCGGACAACTCGCCCTTGGTCTTGAATTCCATCACCCCGTCCGGGGAACAGAAGCGCATCCTGGTCATGGCGTTGACGATCACGCGCAAACGGGGCCAGCCCTCGAGGTCATCACGCCACGCTGCCGGTTCGCTACCCCACATGTTGGCGAGGAAATCGCGGTAGGTCGGGCCACGGAGGACAGCCTCGACTTCTCGAGCCAGCGCACGTGCCCGGGCGGTGGTCCACTGCGGCAACAGCCCGGCATGCACCATGCAGAACTCGCCTTCGCGATGGCAGAGTGGTCGTTGGCGTAGCCAGTCCAGTAATTCGTCACAGTCCGCTGCCTTGAGGATCTCGTCCAGCGTGTCGCCCTTGCTGCGCCGGTCGAAGCCGGCGGCAACCATGAGCAGGTAGAGATCGTGGTTGCCGAGGACGGTGATCGCTGCGGCGCCAAGATCACGCACGAAGCGCAGGGTGTCGAGCGACCGGGGTCCGCGGTTGACCAGATCGCCGACCAGCCACAGTCGATCGCTTGCCGGGTCGAACCGGCATTTTTCCAGGAGGTGCTGGAACGAGTCGAAGCAGCCCTGGATGTCGCCAATCGCGTAGGTCGCCATGGTCGGCAATCAGGTCGCTGCGCGCTGCTGCTGCCAGCGCCAGGCATCACTGCACATCTGGTCTATGCCACGCTGGGCCCGCCAGCCGATAAGGTCGGCGGCGAGCTGAGGATCAGCGTAGCACGCCGCCACGTCACCCGGCCGGCGCGGCACCAGCGCGTAAGGGACCGGCCGGCCGCTGGCGGCTTCGAAAGCACGCACCATGTCGAGTACCGAGTAGCCGCAACCGGTACCCAGATTGACCGTCAGCAGACCGCCCTTATCAAATAGATAATTCAGCGCTGCGAGGTGGCCTTCGACCAGATCCATGACGTGAATGTAATCGCGCACGCCGGTACCGTCAGGCGTCGGATAATCATTGCCGAAAACCTGCAATTGTGGGCGCCTTCCTTCAGCCACTTGTGCGACATAGGGCAGCAGATTATTGGGGATCCCGGTCGGCTCCTCGCCGATCAGGCCGCTCTCATGTGCACCCACAGGATTGAAATAGCGCAGACGGGCAATCCGCCATTCGCGATCAGCCCGCGACACGTCGGCCAGAATGTCTTCAATCATCAGTTTGCTGGCGCCATAGGGATTGGTCGCCGAGCGCGGGAAATTCTCGCGGATCGGGACCGAAGCCGGGTCGCCATAGACGGTTGCCGAGGAACTGAAAATCAGGGTCTTGACTGCCGCTTCGGCCATTACCTCGCAAAGCGCGATGGCGCCACCGACGTTGCAGTCGTAATAACGCAAAGGCTGCGCTACTGATTCACCGACCGCCTTCAAGCCGGCAAAATGAATGACCGCATCAATCCGCGATGTCGAGAATACCCGGCGCAGCAACTCACGATCCCGGACATCTCCCGCGAAAAAGCGCGGTCGTTGGCCAGCAATCTGTGCCACACGATCGATAACCTCGATCCGGCTGTTCGAGAGATCATCGACGACGGTCACGGCGTAGCCTGCCCCAAGCAAGGCGACACAGGCATGCGAGCCAATGTAGCCGCTACCGCCGGTAACCAGGATATTCATCTTTCCGCCGTGGTCCGCTGATTATCTCTTGGTGCCTTTCGGCAGTCCGGGAACAGATCCGTATGACCGGGAACGCCTAATCGTTTCAGCTTTCGGCCCTGAAATGCCTTGGGCAAACACGATTACCGGGAGACGAGAAACTCGTTGCGGTGGCGCCCCTGCCCTTCCTGGCTGGTCAGCCAGTTCGGTGCCTTGCCGCGGCCCGACCAGGTCTCGCCATTGGGACCGCGGTATTTGACGGCAACCGTTGTCCGCTTTTTCTCCACCGCCGTTCCGGCTGTCGAACCGGCCATTTTGAAGCCGAGGTCCGCTGCCGTTAAACCATGCTCGGCAATCAACTGCTTTGCCCGACCGATGGCATCCGCCACCTCCGCCTGCCGAGCTTGTTCTATTTCTCTCTCCAACACGGCGCGCTGCGCGAGTAGTTCCCTGTAGGTTGCCATCGACGATTCCTCCTTGGACAAAATCGCTCTTATACACTAAAACGCACATATATTCACGCGCAACGCACGTGCTGGCGAACGGGCGTTGTGCTGATTGTGATGGAGAAAGAGCAGCGAGCATACTGCAGTGAAAAACACGTATTGCGGTTGCAGACCCCGGTGAGCACATTCCACGGCGGTATCGGGGAAGGAGATTGTCGCCGGTGTTGTTCTACGGTGTTGTCCTATGGTGTTATCTCATTATCCAGACTCGGGGCGTAGCTGCCGATAGCGACCGGCATGGAAAACCAGAGGCTCGGCGACTTCACCGCGGGCAAAGCGCTGGACGCGACCCAGGAAGATAAGGTGGTCTCCACCAGGATAGCGTGCTTCGTTACTGCACTCGAACCAGGCTACGCAGCCCTCGATCAGCGGCACATCGGCGAGTCCTTTGCGCACTCTCACGTTGTTGAAGTGATTGTCCTCACGGTTGGCGAAAGAGTCCGAGACCCACTCCTGATCGGCCGCCAGTACATTGACCGCGTAATAGCGGGCGTTGCGGAAAGCTGCAAGCCGCGGCGAGTCGCAGGCAAGGCTCCAGAGGATCAGCGGAGGTTGTAGCGAAACCGAGTTGAATGAACTGATGGTCACTCCGATCGGTCCGCCGTCTGCTGCCAGCGCGGTGAGCACGGTGACGCCGGTGGCAAAGCTTCCGAGGGCGTCGCGGAAATCGCGGTAGACCTGATCTCTCGCCGCTGTGGTATGGTCGGTACTGCTGTCCAGGCAGGGCGGACCGGCAATCGACGCTGCTTTTTCCGGGCTTTCGGGAGAGTCGAGAGGTGGGCGCATCAGGCGAGCCGGATGCTTTGTTCGGGCGTGCTAGGATTCACAATTGGTAGGGCAGTCCGAGAGTTCCGCGATGTCACTTATAGCCATGGGGCCAGCAAAAAACGCATCGCAAGCTTTTTGCGCTGTTCAGTCAGGTCGCTTGACGCCACAGACTGTCCGGGGCGGCAAAATGGACCCCGGGCGCAATTATCACCGCGCAGCTTTCGTCTGTCGACACGATTGTGCTGCACATGGGTGCTGAACCTCGGCTGACGGTCAGGCTCGATTTCGCCAGCCGGGTGATCTCCTGGCAGCAGGCGAAGGGCCGCCATCACCTTCCCTGGCAAAAGACTCGTGACGCCTACCGCATCTGGTTGTCTGAAATCATGCTGCAGCAAACGCAGGTGCAGACCGTCATTCCCTACTACCATCGTTTCCTGGCGCGTTTTCCCACGCTGGAGGCGCTCGCTGCGGCGCCCGTTGAAAGCGTCCTCGAAATGTGGGCCGGTCTCGGCTACTACGCGCGGGCACGCAATCTGCACCGCTGCGCGCAAGCCGTCGTCAATGACCGTGCCGGGAAGTTCTCCTCTGATCCGGACGACAACGCCGGATTGCCGGGGATCGGCCGCTCGACCGCCGCGGCCATCAGCGTCTTCGCCTTCGGTCGTCGGGCGGCCATCCTCGATGGCAATGTCAAGCGTGTTCTGGCACGCTGCTTCGGGGTCGCGCGCGGCGACTCTGCCGCACACTATGAACGCGAGATGTGGGCGCTTGCCGAAGCGCTGCTTCCGGAAAACCGCATCGAGGCCTACGCGCAAGGCATGATGGATCTGGGTGCGACGGTTTGCTCGCGCGACAAGCCGACCTGTGATGCCTGTCCGCTGAACCTGCTCTGCGTCGCCTGTCGGGAGGGTCGGCAGGCCGAACTGCCCCAGCGGGCAGTGAGAAAAGCCCTTCCTGAACGCGCCAGCAGCGTTCTGTTGCTCACCGATGGCCGACGAGTGCTACTCGAGCGCCTGCCGCCGAGCGGCATCTGGGGCGGTTTGCTCAGCTTGCCGGCGGTGGTCAGCGAGTCTGCCGACGACTTTGCCCGGCGCCAGGGCTGCAGGATCTTGCGCAGGTCGACGCTAGCGCCGATCAGGCATGTATTTACCCATTTCCGTCTGACGATCAGCGTGTTGCGCTGCGACGTCGAACTCGTCGGGCTTGTGGCAGGCGAAGCACGCTGGGAATGGTTGCCTCTCGAGGATGTCGCTGCTGCCGCGCTGCCGACGCCAATCAGGAAGCTGCTGCTGTCGCCTGGTTTGTCAGGCTGACCCTCGGGCAGCTTACGACGCCGCTTTGCCGGTCGCTGGCTGGTCGATCTTGCCGATCGCCCAGCGCCCGACGCCGACGCCGGTGGCGAGCGTCACGAATCCAGCCGTCCAACCGGAATGACTGGATCGGCCGAAAGCATCGAGCGCAACGCCAAAGGCCACCGGTCCGATGAAACCGCCAGCGAAGCCGATCGAGGAGTACAGCGCGAGCGTCGTTCCGCGTCTGTCGGGCGGTGTTTCGGTGAGCAGACCGGCGGTCAGCGCTGCCGAGTCGAGATTCATGCTTACCGCGTAGACGAGAATCAGGGGTATCAGCCAGTGGCTCGGGAGGCTGCCCGAGAAGCCGACGACGAGAGCCAGAGCGCAGGAAAGGGGCATGACACTCTGCAGCCAACGCTGGCGTCCCCAGCGATGCGCACCTTCGTTGCCGAGGATGCTCGCGGGTACGGCGAGGAAAGTCGCCAGAGCAGCAATCAATCCCGGCATCGTTGTCCATGAATCCAGGGACCTGGCGTCGGTCCAGGTCAGGTAAGCCACCAGCCAGGCGCGAAAACCGAAGAGCTCCCAGTTGTGACCGAAGTAGCCCCCGCAAAAGGCCAGGGCGCGTCGGTCGCGCACAACCTCCTGCCAACGGCCTCGGCGGGCCTTGACAGGTGTTGGTGAAGGGCGCGGTGAGATCGCCTGCCAGACGAGCAGCACCGAGAGTGCCGCACAAGCCGCTGCCACGGCGAAGAGCCAGGGCCATGGCAGCAGGACCTGTGATAGGCCGATCCAGAGATAGGAGAGGCCCGCTCCGACACCAAATGTGGCAGTGTAGAAAGCGGTGCCCCGCGATTGGGCAGCGACCGGCAGCCGATCGGTCAGCGCCTTCAGACCCGGCATGTAAGTGCCTGCCAAGCCGAGGCCGGCAAGCCACCACCAGCCAAGAGCGGCGGCGAAGCTGTCGGCAAGAAGGGCAAAGCCCGCCAGCGCGAGCCCGCTCAGGGCAGCGCAGGCGAGGTAGATGCGGCGTGCGTCGATACGATCGGTCAGGCTGACCAGGATGGGTACGGCCAGGATGTAGCCGAGGAAGAAGATGCCGCCAAGCCAGCCGCCTTCTGTCGCTGACAGCGACCATCGTTGTGAAAGTTGTGGCAGCAGCGACGGCACCAGCGCAAAGCCAGCCATCGAAAAGGTCTCTGCACTACAGAAGACCAGCACCAGTGCCGGCCACGAGCGTGCAGCGACCTTCAAGGCCGCCAGCGTCGGGACAGCCAGACCGAGAGGGCCGGCAGGCGCACGACGGGGTCCTCAGGTTCACGCATCCCTGGCTCCGCCAGGTTCTGCAGCAGCCGGATCCCGGGGCAGTCGGTCGCCGATCGAGGCGGTATCGTCAAAGGCATGCAGCTCGCTAGGCGTCATCAGGGGCCTCGTTGTCTCCCCATCGCTGCATGAGGGTGTGCCGCACCTGCAGCTGGTCGAGGATGCGGGCAACGACGAAGTCGACCAGATCCTCGACCCGCTGCGGGTGGTGATAGAACCCCGGGCTGGGGGGCAGGATCACGGCGCCGGCTCGCGACAGACGCAACATGTTTTCAAGATGGATCACCGACAGCGGCGTCTCGCGTGGGACCAGGATCAGCTTGCGCCCTTCCTTGAGGACCACATCGGCCGCCCGCTCGATCAGCTTGCTGGCCAGTCCGTGGGCAACCGCCGCCAGTGTACCCATCGAGCACGGGCAGATGACCATCGAGCCCGGCGGGTTGGACCCGCTGGCGAGCGGCGCAAACCATTCTTCGCGGCCGTAGACTTCGAGATGGCCCGGTAAGGCCGGGAAGCGCTCCTGAAGGCATCGACGCGCGTCACTGGCGCGTGCGGGCAGGTCTAGCCCCATTTCCTGTTTGGCGACAATCTGTGCGACCTGTGAGTAAAGGAGCTGAACCCGGCAACCGGCGGCCAGCAGACATTCGAGCAAGCGGACACCGTAGGGCATGCCGGAGGCGCCGGTGAAAGCCAGGCAGATGGGTTCAGGCATTTTCGATCTCGCTGTCTGTGGCCGGCAGTTCCTCAAGCAGGCGCGCGGCAATCAGGCCGTTGATGATACCGAAAACGAGTGCCGCCACTGCGAAAAAAGGAAGCAGAAGGAAAAGGCCGTTGTGCGGAATGAGCCACCATCGTGCTAGCAGCAGCTGGCCTCCGATGTGGGCAAAAGCCGCCAATACACTCCAACTGACTGGCCCGAAGTAGCGGCGTGGCAATCGAATTGCCAGAGCCAGCGTCAGCAGGCTGAACAGCGCGCCGGTGAGGCTCATGAAGAATCCCGGCGATAGAAAGTATCCCAGCAGCAGGCTACCGGCGAAGATACGCAGGCCGCTGACCCAGGCGGCAGCTACCCAGCCATAGCGCGCCAGGACGATCAGCGTCACGATGTTGGCCAGGCCGGGCTTGATACCCGGCAATGGTAGCGGGATGGCCGCGTCGATCAGTGAGAGACCGATCGCTGCCGCCGCGAGTTGGGCGATCCGGTGGTCCTCGGGCGTCGTGGTCAGCTTGAGCAGCGTTTTCGCGTCAGGCATGAGAGTTATCGCCGGAAGCGTGGGCCGCAGAGTCTGGCCGGCAGCTTCAAGGTTCAGATATCGCTCTGCCGCGCGAAATGAAGGCAACGGAGTAACCGGCCTGGAATCTCGAATGGAGGGCCTCGATTGTCGGCGGCGAAACCAATGTGTTGGGCTTCTCGGCTTCCCACTTGATGGCATAGTTGGCGCCGGAACCTCCTGCGTTCTCGCGCAGTTCGACGAGGAGTTCAAAGGTCCCGAAGGGTGGAATCACCCTGGGCTGCGGCACCGAATTGCGCACCAGGCCGCCATCGGTGTTGTAGTAGGGGGCGGCGACGATGCGGATCGCGTTCTTCGGGTCGGTGTTGCGGACACTGACCAGAACCGACATCAGCGTGCTGTCGATTCTCCCCGAGGAGGCGACGTTGGCATGCCGAATCTCGGAGTAGATCGGCACATACACCGTTTGCCCCTTCGATGCTGGTTCGATTCCCTCGGCAAGCGCTGGTGCGACAATGCAAGCGAGGGTCAGCGCGACTGCTGACCGACAGCTTCGACAGTTGATGACGAGGCTGGCGGACAGTGGTGAAATGCGGGTGAAGTTCATTGCCGGTTCCTTCAAAGTGTGATTCGCGCCAGTGACTCGGACATCGATGCTCATGCGCAGCGGCGAGGACCTGTCTCCGGGTGGGATCGGCGGGCTGAGGGTGGGGGATGTTCCGGATCTTCAGACCAGCCTCACCGCCAACTCACCGATTCCTTCCACGGCGGCTTCGAGCAAATCGCCACGCACCACGGTCGAGACGCCGGCGGGGGTGCCGGTGAAGATCAGGTCGCCCGGCGCAAGCGCGACGTAGGTCGACAGATTAGCAATGACTTCAGCGACCTTCCATGACATCTGCCCGAGATCGCCATTCTGGCGCAACTGGCCATTGACCTTGAGCCAGATCGCGCCGCGTTCTGGATGACCCACCGCAGCCAGTGGATGGATCGCACCGATTGGCGCGCTCTGATCGAAGCCCTTGCCCATGTCCCAGGGGTGGCCCTTGTCTTTGGCGCGTTGCTGGAGGTCGCGTCTCGTCAGGTCAAGGCCAACGGCGTAGCCATAGACCCAGTCGAGTGCTTTGGCCGGCAATATGCTGGCGCCGCCACCAATCAGCGCGACCACCAGTTCGACTTCGTGCTGAAGATTGCTGGTCGCGGGAGGATAGAAGACGTCGCCCCCGCCGGGCACCAGCGCATCGGCGGGCTTGCCAAAAAAGAAAGGCGGTTCGCGGGTATCCGCACCCATTTCGGCGGCATGATCGGCGTAATTGCGGCCGACGCAGTAGACGCGGCGTACCGGGAAAAAGCCATCGCTGCCGACAATGGGGACACTGACCTGCGGTGGTGGTGGAAAGACGTAGTCCATTGCGGCTCCTTAGTAGTGTGCTTCAGACAGGGTTGTCGATATCGACGAATTGACAGTCAAGGCCAAAACGTTCGGCCAGATGTTCGGCCAGTGCCAGCACACCGTAGCGTTCGCTGGCGTGGTGCCCGGCGGCAATGTACGCGACACCGGACTCGCGCGCGAGATGCACCGTCTGTTCGGAAATCTCGCCACTGAGATAGAGATCGACGCCGAGCGCGATGGCCTGTTCGAACAATCCCTGTGCGGCTCCCGAACACCATCCGACCCGGCTGACCCGGCGTTCGCCGTTACCGACCAGCAGCGGCGTGCGCTGCAACGCGCTGCCGACGTGCCCGGCGACAGCCGCAGCGCTGGACGGGCTTTCCAGGCAGCCGAGCCAGCCCACATCCTGCTCGCCGAATCGCTCGTTGGCCACCCAGCCGAATCGCCTGGCAAGCTGCGCGTTGTTGCCGAACGCCGGATGGCTATCGAGTGGCAGATGGTAGGCAATGAGGTTGAGGTCGTGCCTTAGCAGGGTTTGCAGGCGTGCCTTGCGGATGCCCGTGACGCGGCCATCTTCGCCCCGCCAGAACCAGCCGTGATGGACCAGGATGGCGTCGGCCGAGCGTGCAAGCGCCGCATCGAGCAGGGCCTGTGTGGCCGTGACGCCGGCGACCAGGCGGTGCACCTCCTGGCGTCCTTCCACTTGCAGGCCGTTTGGGCAATAATCCCGAAAGCGCCCTGCTTCCAATAGCGTGTCCAAGTAGCGTGTCAACTCTTCGCGTTTCATTCACTGGCTCCGGTTTTTTGCCCATGCGCAGGCTCTGGCTGATTTTTGCACAAACGGTGACGGTTAGTCTTGCCGTTTTCTTCGTGGTCAGCACGCTCAAGCCGGAGTGGCTTGGCCGGCGGTCGCCAGCCGGCACTAGTGTCGTCGCGCTGCAGGAGCAGGCGTCGTCGTCTCCTCCTGTCTTCGCCGCCACGTCCTATCGTGACGCGGCGGCGAAGGCGCTCCCTTCGGTCGTGCATGTCTTTACCTCTCAGAAAATCAAGGCACGCCGGAGTCCGCTGTTTGACGATCCGGTGTTCCGCCACTTCTTTGGCGACAGTGCCGAGGGTGATGGTCCAAAAACATCCGGGCTGGGCTCGGGCGTCATCGTCAGCGCGAACGGCTTTATTCTCACCAACTACCATGTGGTCGAAGGTGCCGACCAGATCGAAGTCGCCCTCAGCGATGGTCGCAACCTCGATGCCCGATTGGTCGGCAGTGACCCCGAGTCCGACCTGGCCGTGTTGCAGATCAGCGAGCAGAACGGCAAGCAGCTGACCTTGCCGGCAATGACCCTTGGCAAGATGGACAACATCGGGGTGGGTGATGTCACCCTGGCGATCGGCAATCCTTTTGGCGTCGGTCAGACGGTGACCATGGGCATCATTTCCGCGCTGGGTCGCTCGCATCTCGGGATCAATACCTTCGAGAACTTCATTCAGACCGATGCGGCGATCAACCCGGGCAATTCTGGCGGGGCACTGGTAGACAGCCAGGGCAACCTGATCGGCATCAACACCGCCATTTACTCCCGCTCGGGCGGGTCGCTCGGGATCGGCTTTGCGATTCCGATCTCGATCGCCCGCGATGTCATGGAGCAGATCATTCAGACCGGCAGCGTGACCAGGGGCTGGATAGGTGTCGAGGCGCAGGAAATCACCATCGACCTGGCGGAGTCCTTTGGTCTGCCGGACACCGGCGGCGCGCTGATTGCAGGCGTATTGCGCGGTAGCCCGGCCGATGCCGGAGGGATCAAACCGGGCGACATCCTGCTGGCTGTCGCTGGCCGGCCAGTGAAGAATCCTCAGGACATGCTCGACCTGATTGCGGGCCAGAAACCCGGAGAAACGGTCGCCTTCAGGTTGCGCCGCCAGAACAGCATGCTCGAGACCAACGTCAAGATCGGCAAGCGGGCGCCGCAGCGCCGCGAGCGCTAGCCGTCGGGGTAAAGGATGTGTCAGTTGCTGGCCATGAACTGCAACGTGCCTACCGACATCTGCTTTTCGTTTGCCGGGTTTCAGGCCCGCGGCGGTGCGACTGACGTCCATGCCGACGGTTGGGGGATCGCTTTCTTCGAGGGTCGCGGCACACGGGTGTTCCTCGACCCGCAACCGTCCTGCGTTTCACCGGTCGCCGAACTGGTACGCAGCTATCCGATCCATTCAAGAAACGTCATTGCCCACATCCGCAAGGCGACCCAGGGGATGGTTGCACTGGAGAATACCCACCCTTTTCAGCGTGAACTGTGGGGACGTTACTGGATCTTCGCCCACAACGGCAACCTGACCGATTTTCTGCCGCCACTCGACGGCAGTTTCACTCCTGTTGGCCAGACCGATAGCGAGCGCGCATTTTGCTGGCTGCTGCAGAACCTGCGTCAGCGCTTTGGTAGTTGCGCGCCGAGTCAGACGAGCCTGTTCGACGCGCTGCATGAACTGACCCTCGATCTCGCCGTTCGCGGCGCGTGCAACTACCTGCTGTCCAACGGCGATTGCCTGTTTGCCCATTGCTCCACCCAGCTCAGCTACATTGTTCGTCAGGCGCCCTTTGCTGTTGCGCATCTGCGCGATCAGGACCTGAGCATCGATTTCAGCACGGTGACGACGCCCGAAGATCGCGTCGCAGTCATTGCCACCGTGCCGTTGACCGACAATGAGTGCTGGACGACGATGCCGAACGCGAGTCTGTGGCTATTCGAAGAAGGCGCACCGGTCAGGCATCAGATAACCATTGCCGGGCCGGAGAAATCGTCTTCCTGAGGTTGTCCGGCAGATCAGACATCAGGTTTGCGGTCAGACTCCTGTTGGCGGCCGAGCCCCTTGATTGCCGTATCCATTTCCTCTGGCGACATGGGCGTCCAGTCGGTGGTCGTGAGCGACGTTTCCGGAAGTGGCTGATCACTCGGGGTGGGTCGCGCCGATCGCCGGCCGACGAAACGCGCGAGGAACAGCCCCAGCTCGAAAAGCAGGCATAGCGGAATGGCCATCATCAACTGCGAGATCACGTCGGGCGGGGTAAACACAGCGGCGACGACGAAAGCGCCGACGATCACATACGGCCGCCATTCCCTGAGCTTGGCGAGATCGACGATGCCAGCGTAGACCATAACGAGTACCACCACCGGCACCTCGAAGGTTACCCCGAAGGCGATGAAGGTGGTCAGCACGAAGGAGAGGTATTTCTCGATGTCGGTCATCCAGGCCACCCCCTCGGGGGCGATGGTGGCCATGAATCCGAAGACGGTGGGAAAGACCAGAAAATACGCGAAAGCCATGCCGATGAAGAACAGCAGCACGCTCGCCGCCACCAGCGGCAGTGCCAGGCGCTTCTCATGGGCATAAAGGCCCGGTGCGACAAAAGCCCAGACCTGATACAGCACGTACGGGAGGGCAATGAGGAAGGCCACCATCAGCGCCACCTTCATTGGCACCAGAAAGACTCCGATCACATCGGTCGCGATCATCTGCCCACCTTGCGGCAACGTGGCCAGCAAGGGCTGCGCCAACAGCGCATAAAGTTCCTTTGCCCAGGGGAAAAGGCAGATGAAGACGAGACCCGTCGCAACCAGCGCCCTGATCAGACGGTCACGCAATTCGACCAGGTGCGACAGGAAGGAATCTTCTGGCGGGCTCATCGCGAAGTCAGGCAGTTGTTCCCGGCTTGCCGGCGTCGGCCAGACTGACCGGATTGCTCGCTGCGGTCGTCAGGGTATCGGCCGCGACAGCCGGCTGTGCCGTGGCCATCGGTGTTTGCGCGAGCGCTGGCGTCGTCGTCAGATCGCCGCTGACCGCTTTCGCCGTCTGGTCCAGGGCGTGTCGTGTTGCCTGAATCTCGGTCGTCAGGCTCTGCTCGACGCTGCGCGCCGATTCCTGGATCTCGCTCTGCAGTTTCCTCAGCTCTTCAAGCTGCATTTCGCGGTTGATATCGGACTTTACGTCGCTGACGTAACGCTGCAGGCGGCCAAGCAGGTGCCCGGCGGTGCGCGCCACCTTGGGCAGGCGTTCGGGGCCGATCACCACCAGTGCGACGACGGCGATAAGCATCATCTCGGAAAAGCCGATATCAAACATTGATGGTCACCTGTTTGGCGAAAGCGGATGGCAAACGGTGAGCGGCGGTTGGCCGGAAGGCCATGGCAAGCGCACTGCCTGTCCTGGCCTTGGCGATCGCTGGCAGGTCACGTGCGCCTCGCCTAGGTCCTGGTTTTCTCCCTGATCTCGCCATCGATGGTCTGACCAGTAGTGACCTGCGGCGGTGGTTGAGAAGGAGGAGTCGTCTCGCCCGGTTTGTCTTCGGTTGTCGCATCCTTGATCCCGTCCTTGAAGCCCTTGACCGCGCCACCGAGATCCGCGCCGAGGTTGCGCAGTTTCTTGGTGCCGAAAATCAACAGGACGATGATCAGAACGATCAACCAGTGCCAGATGCTGAAAGAACCCATGTCAGGCCTCCATTAAGGTGAAACGTGATGCCATGGCCGGCGTGAGGTCGGTCCTGCGCAGACCATCGGCCAGTATCAGACTCGCTTGAGCATCGGCCCGACCGGTTCAGGTCCGCCGACGATATGAGCGTGCAGGTGCTGTACTTCCTGATGGCCGATGCGTCCGGTATTGATGATCAAGCGGAAGCCGTCCGGGCTACCTTGCTCGGTGGCGAGGCGGCTGGCAACAGCAAGAATCCTGCCGAGAACCGGCGTATCGGCGTCGGTGGCAGTTGCCAGGGAGGTGATGTGGCGCTTCGGGATGACCAACATGTGTACCGGACGAGCCGGGTGGATATCGTGGAAGGCCAGTATCTCGTCGTCTTCATAGATCTTGCGCGACGGAATCAGGCCAGCTGCGATCTTGCAGAACAGACAGTTCTCCATGTTTCAGCTCTTCCGTGACTTCTTCTCGTCGATTCCCGAGATGCCTTCGCGCCGCCGCATTTCCTGCAGTACGTCCTCGATTGACAGACCATAGAAGGCGAGCAGGACCATCGTGTGATAGAGGACATCGGCTGATTCCCAGACCACATGCAGGCGGTTGCCTTCCTTTCCGGCCATGATCAGCTCGGCAGTCTCCTCGCCAATCTTCTTCAGGATCGCGTCGGGCCCCTTGGCCATCAACTGTGCCGTGTAGGAAGTCTCCGGGTCGGCCTTGCGGCGTTCAAGGAGAGTGTCCGAGATCCGGTGCAGCATGTCCATGTTCATTTGCCGTAGATATCCTTGGGGTCCTTGAGCACCGGGTCCACCGCAACCCAGACGTCCCCCTGCAGTTGATAAAAGAAGCAGCTCTCGCGGCCGGTATGGCAGGCGATGCCGCCTTCCTGGTCAATCGACAGCAGCACATCGCCGTCACAGTCAGCGCGAATCGAGCGCGCCCGTTGCACGTGACCCGACTGTTCACCCTTTCGCCACAGGCGCTGACGTGAACGCGACCAGTATACCGCGGTACCACCGTCAACCGTCGCCTGCAGGGATTGCCGGTTCATAAAGGCAAACATCAGGACGCCGCCGCCGGTTGCATCCTGGGCAATGGCCGGAATCATACCCTGTGCGTCCCATTTCAGGGCGTCAAGCCATGGCTGAACGGGGTTGAGACCTCTCACAGGCGGACCTCGATGCCTCGTCCTCGCAGGAACTCCTTCGCCTGACGGACTGAATATTCGCCAAAGTGGAAAATGCTTGCCGCCAGCACGGCGTCGGCATGGCCTTCGGAAACGCCTTCTGCCAGATGCTGGAGATTGCCGACACCGCCGCTGGCAATCACCGGGATGTCGACGGCGTCGGAAATTGCACGCGTCAGCGGAATATCGAAGCCGTTCCGGGTGCCGTCGCGATCCATGCTGGTGAGCAGGATTTCACCCGCACCCAGCGCCTGTACGCGGCGTGCCCAGGCGATGGCGTCGATGCCGGTGTTCCGGCGCCCGCCGTGGGTGAATACCTGCCACACGCCTGGTGCCGACTGCTTCGCGTCGATGGCAACGACAATGCACTGGTTGCCCACCCTGGACGATGCCTCGGCAACGAGCTCTGGGTTCTCGACGGCCGCGGTGTTCATGCTGACCTTGTCGGCGCCTGCATTCAGGAGCCGGCGCACATCGGCTACCGACCGAACGCCGCCGCCAACGGTAAGCGGGATGAACACCTGCGCCGCGCAGGCCTCGACGATGTGCAGGATGATATCGCGCTCGTCCGAGGAGGCCGTGATATCGAGAAAAGTGACCTCGTCGGCACCCTGCTCGTCGTAGCGGCGAGCAATTTCGACCGGGTCACCGGCATCACGCAAGTCAACGAAATTGGTGCCCTTGACGACGCGACCCGCAGTCACGTCAAGGCAGGGGATGATACGCTTGGCGAGGCCCAAGGTCAGCGACCGCGCTTGATCGGCCCGTCGGCCCGGCGAATCACGGGTTTGTCCCGCGGTCGGCCGCGGCCTGTGCCGAGGCAAAGTCGAGCGAACCGTCGTAGATCGCGCGGCCGGCGATGGCGGCGCTGATGCCTTCCTGTTCGACAGCGCAAAGCTGCTGGATGTCGTCTAAGCTCGACAGGCCGCCACTGGCGATCACCGGAATCAGCAGTGCCTGGGCGAGTTTCACCGTCGCCTCGACGTTGATTCCCGAGAGCATGCCGTCACGGCCGATATCGGTATAGATGATGGCTTCGACGCCGTAATCCTCGTACTTTCTGGCCAGATCGATGACGTCGTGGCCGGTCATTTTCGACCAGCCATCAACGGCTACCTTGCCGTCCCTGGCATCGAGGCCGACGATAATGTGGCCGGGAAAGGCGCCGCAGGCGTCGTGCAGGAAACCGGGATTCTTGACCGCGGCAGTACCGATGATCACATAACTGACGCCGTCGTCCAGGCAACGTTCGATGGTGTCCAGATCGCGGATACCACCGCCGAGCTGCACCGGAATGTCGTCGCCGACGGCTTGCACGATTTGCTTGATGGCCCGCTCGTTTTTCGGCTTGCCGGCAAAAGCGCCGTCGAGATCGACCACATGCAGGCGCCGCGCTCCTTGTGCCAGCCAGTGACGAGCCTGCTCGCCGGGCGAATTGGAGAACACCGTTACCTGGTCCATCAGCCCCTGTTTGAGGCGGACGCACTGTCCGTCTTTCAGGTCAATCGCGGGAATGATCAGCATGTTGAAGGCAGAAGATAATGGGTTGAGACAAGTCGAGCACCGGCGGTTGGTCAGGGGTTCCAGGCGACGAAGTTGGCCAGCATGACGAGTCCCGCTGTGGCGCTTTTTTCCGGGTGAAACTGAATGGCAAAGATATTATCCCGCGCCACTGCGCTGGTAAAGAGGAGACCGTAATCGGTCGTTCCGACAACATATTCCTTATCGGCAGGGTCGACAAAATAGCTGTGCACGAAGTAGAAGCGTGCGCCATCGGTAATGTGCTTCCACAAGGGGTGCGCTCTGGTCTGTTGTACCTGGTTCCAGCCCATGTGGGGCACCTTGAGCCGCTTGCCGGTGGCGTCGAACATCTGTGCAGCGGGAAATCGACGGACAACACCCCGGATGACGCCGAGCCCCGGCACGTCCCCTTCCTCGCTGTGTTCCAGGAGCATCTGCTGGCCGATACAGATGCCGAGAAAGGGCTTGTTGCGGGCCGCGTCGAGCACCGCCATCCGCAAGTCGCGTGCCTCGATTTGGCGCATGCAGTCGGGCATTGCTCCCTGCCCGGGAAAGACCACGCGCGCGGCAGAATTGACCACTGCCGGGTCAGCCGAGACGACGACTTCACGGCCATCGGCGACGCGAACCAATGCCTGCCAGACAGATCGCAAATTACCCATGCCGTAATCGACCACGACGATCTTGCCCCTGGGCGTGCTGGCCTCGGGCATCAGAGTGAACCCTTGGTCGATGGGATGCTGCCACCGGCACGGTGGTCCTCTTCAACTGCCATGCGCAGCGCCCGACCAAAGGCCTTGAAAACCGTTTCAGCCTGGTGGTGGGCGTTGACGCCGCGCAGATTGTCGACGTGCAGAGTCAGCAGGGCGTGATTGACCAGGCCCTGGAAGAACTCGTGTACGAGATCGACATCGAACGGGCCAATCATTGCGCGGCTGAATTCGACATTGAACTCCAGGCCCGGCCGCCCCGAGAGATCGATCACGACGCGCGAAAGCGCCTCGTCAAGTGGTACGTAAGCGTGCCCATAGCGACGCAGTCCCTTCTTCTCACCGAGAGCCTTGGCCAGTGCCTGGCCGAGCGTAATGCCGATATCCTCAACCGTGTGGTGCGCGTCGATGTGCAGGTCGCCGCTGGCCTCAATCTCGAGGTCGATCAGCCCGTGGCGGGCAATCTGCTCGAGCATGTGATCGAGAAAGGGGACGCCGGTGGCGAATCTACCCTGGCCGCTGCCATCGAGATTCAGCCGAACGGCGATCCGGGTTTCGAGGGTATTCCTGGAAATTTCTGCTTGCCGCATCGGGACACCATTGCAGAGTGGCATTTCGGGGCTCGAGAAAGGTTCGGCCTGCTGTTGCGTACCTCTGGTGATCATCAGCAAACCGGACTGGACAATAGACGCGCATGATACCATTTCACGCTTCCCGTGCATCCGACCTGAGCAGCCTTTCATGAGCCGCTACTGGAGTCCCCTCGTTCATCGCCTGACGCCCTATGTCCCCGGCGAGCAGCCGAAGCTGCCGAACCTCGTCAAGCTGAACACCAACGAAAATCCCTATCCCCCGTCACCGCGGGTGCTGACTGCGATTGCTGAAGAACTGGCCAACGGTGGGCAGTCGCTGCGCCTCTACCCGGACCCGAATGCGGACATCCTGAAACAGGCAATCGCAGCTCGCTACGCCGAGTCTGGCATTTCTCCGGAGCAGGTTTTCGTTGGCAATGGGTCCGACGAAGTGCTGGCGCACGTTTTTGTCGCCTTGCTCAGGCACGAACTGCCGATTCTGTTTCCGGACATTACCTACAGCTTCTACCCAGTGTACTGCGGTCTGTACGACATTGCCTATCGGACGGTGCCTCTGGGCGACGATTTCGGCATTCGCATCGAAGATTACACGGCAGCCAACGGCGGCATCATCTTTCCGAACCCCAATGCACCAACTGGCTGTCTGCTGCCGCTTGCGGCGATCGAGAAGTTGCTGGCCGTGCACCGCGAGTCGGTGCTCGTCGTCGACGAAGCTTATGTGGACTTCGGCGGCGAGTCGGCGATTGGCCTTGTCAATCGCCATCCCAACCTGCTGGTTGTCCATACCCTGTCCAAGTCGCGCTCGCTGGCCGGCCTGCGTGTCGGTTATGCGGTCGGCCAGAGCGACCTGATCGAGGCGCTGGACAGAGTCAAGAACAGCTTCAATTCCTACCCGCTCGATCGGCTGGCAATTGCCGGCGCGGTCGCCGCGATTGGCGACCAGGAGCACTTTGAGAAGACGCGGCAAGCGGTGATCAGCAGTCGCGAAGCGCTACGCAGTGCCCTTTTTGCGCTCGGTTTTTCAGTCCTGCCATCGGCCGCCAACTTCATCTTCGCCCGCCACCCGCAGCGCGATGCCGGCCAGCTTGCCGCAGCGCTGCGCCAGCGCGGCATGATCGTTCGCCATTTCAAGCTGCCACGCATCGATCAGCACCTGCGGATAACGATCGGCACCGACGCACAATGCAAGCTACTGGTCGACGCCCTGCGCGAGATTCTGAAGCCAGATCAGCCGACTTGGTCAAGTCCGGCTCCTAGGCCGCCTTGAGGGTTTCCAGCGCGCGGTGCACGGCCCGATCGAACATCGGTTCGACCGTCACAATGCTTGCTTTGCCACGTTCGAGCTGTAGCGCGAGGGCGTCCGGCGACACCGATATCGCCTTGGGCGACTGGGGATTGGTCAATAGCAGGATGCCGCGCTGCGGACTGATCCAGGAAAGCCGATAGCGCAGCGGGCCGCTTTCGGCATCGGCAAACTCAAGCCAGTCACCGCGCCGAAGATTCGCCACCAGGGAGTGGGCGTGGTTACTGCCCTCCGAGGGGGGCAGCAGAGCACCGGGTGAGAGGAAAATCCGCTCCAGACAGCTCTCGCCGTACTCGATATGCTCGCTGCTTAGCTCCGACGACGCCGGTTTGGCTGCCAACGCCATCGGCTCTGCGCTCGCCATGAGCGGTGCCGCGCCGCGCAGAACTGCCGCATGGAGAGCGAACAGCTGATCGGCCAGGGCAAGGCGGCGATCTTCAGCCACCTTCAGCTTGTCCAGGCCCTCGTAAACCCGGCGAACCAGGGTCGGGAGTGAGGTCGCAAGGCGCTTCCGGCTCCTTGCATCTGGTTGCGGCTGAACGCTCGCGACGAGGTCGCCGATGGTGCTCATCGCCACTCCCCAGGCGCTGTCGTCGCCGTTCAGATGATACCGAATGAGCAGCGCGCGCCACTCGTGATGCAGTAGATCGGTGATGGCAGGGGGCAACGGCATGGACAACCAGCCAGAGAGGACCTGGTCGGCGGCCAGGGTTGCCAGTTCGCGCCGTTCCTGTTCGGCGACCAGGGGGGCGGCCTCGACCGCACAGGCGTCGGCAGCCGCCTCCTGTCCATCGAGGAAGGCGTCCAGTTCGACGCAAAGCGCATCGAACAGGCTGGTATCCTGCTTGAACTCATTCTGCAGCCGATCGACGACTTCAGAGATGCGAGCGTAAAGTGGGTCATCATGGCCTGCTCGCGGACCACAGCGTACCGCTGCTCGGGAAATCCCGTCCAGCAGGCGCCGCGCTGGATGGGCCTTGCTGGAAAAGAAGCTGCTGTCCAGCATCGCGACCTTCAACACCGGAATCTGCAAGCGTGCGACCAGCGCCTTGATTGGATCGGCGACAGAAGCATCGTCGAAAATGAAGTCGAACAAGGTGGCGACGATATCCACCGTCACCGCATGCAGATGGCCAAGACCCTGGCCGGTGTCACTGGCGCGAAACTCCCGCAATACGTTCCCCGTCAGTGGACCCGAGGTCTGGACAGGTGCCGCCGTTTGCAGGGAATAAAGAGAGCTCATGACCTGCTCCATCGGCACGGCCATGTTGCCAGGCAAAGCTTCCTGACGATACATGCCGGCGGCTGGGGTGGCATGGCTCCCGAGCATTGGCAAGCCGACGGCAGCCGCGCCTGCTGCGGCCGGCTGCGCCGCGACGAGTCTTTGCAGCAGGGGAAATATGTCGGCAGTGTCGCCAGCCTGCTCTGCCTCGATCGATCGCGTCTTGTCCGCTGCTGACGCGGAGTAGCTTCGGCGCAGCTTGGGCAGCACGCCGCGGTCAGTCAGGAAAGTATTCAGATCTTGAATCGTTGGGCCAAACGCTTCGACCGCGTGGCGTTCTATGGCATGAAGCAGTTCGACCTGCGCCATTCCAACGACTCCTGCAGCCACGAAAGCCTTGTCCAACGACTGAGCAATAAGATCCTCAACGGGCCAGCTGTTTTCTCTCTGCCCAGACAGAAAGGCCAGACGATGACTGGCGCCGAACAAGCCTTCGTCGCAACCGCTTCGTAGGCGGCTCGCGATCGCGTTGACGGCGAGCTCCTGGTCCATTGCGCCAAAATCAAGCAGTTGCAGTTCCTCGGGATCGCCGATGGCCCTGAGTGCCTTGACCTTGTCAAGCGGCCGGAGCCTTTGCTCAAAGAGGTCCAACCATTCGGCCGCGAGAAAGCTCTCAAGGCGCAGCGCTTGGTCATGGATGAGTCCCGCATGTGCCGTAGAAAAGCTCGCGCTGCGCGCGTCCGGTTGCGACATCACCACGCGCTAGAAGCTCCTGTTCGATCTGGGGTAGCAGGGCGCTGAAGGCGACGCGAAGCCCTTGGGTTACCCGGTCCCTGGCCTTGATCAGGGCCTGTGGACGATCGAACTCCGCCGTCGAACCACGCATCCCTTCAGGGAACCTGATCACGTTGTCGTCTGGAACACCCATCGCCGATTCTCCTTCCCGCCAGCGCCAAAGCGCCCTGCCATACCGCAGAAACTGCCGGGCTGGCGCAAGATCACACGCGGAGCGGCCACAGACCGCTTGGGGGAACCGACGAGTCCATTGCGGACGGAGAACTCGCACGGGAGTCTCGATGGTCCGGACACTGTCTCGGTTAGCCTGGCGGCCCCGCCATCTTTGGAAACGGCACAGTATCCGCTTCCTTTAGACCGGTGACTTTGCGTCCCCGTCTTTCGACGGGTTTGCCTTTTTCAGTTAAGTAAGTGCGATCGAATCTACAGCAGGTGTCTTGAAAATGCAAGGTCTTTGTATGGGCTTACGGGCTTGTAGAAGGGTCCGCGTTCCCTCTGTCGCAGAGAGACCTTACCCACAGCTCCCCACCGCCCCGCACGCCGTGCAGAAATCGCAGCCGTCCTTGCGGATCATGGTCATGTTTCCGCACTCGCTGCACAACTTTCCCGCGGTCGGCCGTGCTCCAGTGCTGCCGACCGGGCTCTGCAGGATGCCCATCTGCTGCAGTGGCAGACCGCTCTCGTCCAGGATGCCGAGCATCGCGTAGCGGTGGATGATCAGTTGCGCGAGGTAGGCGACGGTCGACGGGTAGGTGGTCTGGCGGCGGGTGCCAGGGATGAAGGCCATGAAGTCGCCGAGCGGTTCGGGGTAGTCAAGCAGCTTGCGCAGCTTCATGCCGATCCACGCCGGGTCGATGACGCGCATGTCGAAGGACAGCAGCTTGGTCAGGCCGTCGAGGGCGCGTGGGTAGTTGCCGGAGAGCCAGACTGAATACGGCCGGGTGACACCGTCAGGCAGGGTGATTTCCTTGAGGCCGAGAACAAAATCTTCGCCGGTGGCCGGGTTGAAGATGTCGACGGTCCAGGACAGTGTGCCGTCGGTGCCCGTCTTCGGTTCCTTGCGGCTGAACATGGCATCGAGGACCGGTGTCGGGCCTTCATGCCTGAAGGCGCCGATGCGTTCGACGCGAAACTGGATCAGTTGCGCCATCGCGGCGACCACCGACGGCATGCGCTTCCTTTCTCCGTGCGGCGGGAAGGGCATGTCGAAGCCTTCGTCACCGGCGGTCCTGGCCAGAGATTCGAGCTTGAGCGCCAACCAGCCGTGGTCGTTGGCGCGCATGTCCATGGACAGGGTCTTGGCGACGGCACCAAGGCCGCGCGGCTGCTCTGGGCCGTTGACCCAGGCTTCGAATGGCCAGCTGCGACCCTCCTGTTCGATCTCGCCGACGAAGAGGGCGAACTTGCCGTGCGTGTGCTCGATCATGTAGGTCCACGCCATGTTGCCCTCCGCCAGATTCGGCCGGTTCGGCCAGCGCAGGCTGGCAAGCACCGGCGCCGGCAGCGTCTTGATCGTCAGCCGGCGATTGGCATCGCCGATCTCGAAGTCCTGCGGCTGTTTCCTGTCTTCGGCCTGCTTCTGCGACTCGACCGACAGTACCGACCCGAGGACGGCGTTCGGGCGGTAGGTGGCCAGCCCCTTGAGGCCCGATTTCCAGGCACCAAGGTAAAGATCCTGGAAGTCCTCGTAGGGGTAGTCGGCGGGGACGTTCACGGTCTTCGAGATCGAGGTATCAATGTATGGGGCGACCGCGGCGACCATGTCCTTGTGCGCTCTGGCGGAGATTTCCAGCGCGGTGACGAAGTAGTCGGGCAGCTTCTCGACGTCGCCGCCGAGGTGCTTGTAGAGGCGCCAGGCGTAATCCTCGACGGCGTACTCCTTGAGCGTGCCATCGGCCATGCGCTTCTTCCGGCTGTAGGTCCAGGAGAACGGCGGCTCGATACCGTTCGACGCGTTGTCGGCAAAGGCCAGCGAGATGGTTCCCGTCGGCGCAATCGACAACAGGTGCGAATTACGCAGGCCGTGCTTGCGGATTTCGGCCTTGATCTCGGCCGGCAGCCGCGAGGCGAAATTGCCGCCGGAGAGGTAGAGCTCAGCGTTGAAGAGTGGGAAGGCGCCGCGTTCCCTGGCCAGTTCGACCGACGCAAGATAAGCGGTGTCGCGCATGAATTCGGAGATACGGGCACCCATTGCGGTCGCTTCCGGGCGGTCGTAGCGCAGGCACAACATGCACAGCGTATCGCCGAGGCCGGTGAAGCCAAGTCCGACGCGGCGCTTGTTAGCGGCTTCGTCGCGTTGCCGCGCGAGCGGCCAGGCGGTGACGTCGAGGACATTGTCGAGCATGCGTGTGGATAGCTTGACCACTTCACCAAAGGCTTCGAAATCGAACTCGGCGTCGATCGTGAAGGGCGACCTGACGAACAGGGTCAGGTTGATCGAGCCGAGGCAGCAGCAGCCGTAGGGTGGCAGCGGCTGCTCGGCACATGGGTTGGTAGCTTCTATGACTTCACAGTAGTAGAGGTTGTTGTCCTTGTTCATGCGGTCCAGGAAGAGGATTCCCGGCTCGGCATGATCGTAGGTGGACTTCATCACTTGGTCCCAGAGGTCCCGCGCGCGCACCCGGCGGTAGACCCAGATGCCATCGTCGCGCTGGAAGGCGCCGGTGCGCTTCATGTCCGGGCTCGGTTCCGCCCGGTGCGTCAGTTCGACCTCGGCGTCGGCTTCGACGGCTTCCATGAAGGCGTCGGTGACGGCGATCGAGACGTTGAAGTTGGTCAGGTCGCCGTGGTCCTTGGCGTGGATGAAGACCTCGATGTCCGGATGGTCGCAGCGGAGTACGCCCATCTGTGCGCCGCGGCGGGCGCCGGCCGATTCGACGGTCTCGCACGAGCGGTCAAAGACGCGCATGTACGAGACCGGCCCGGAGGCGCGCGACTGCGTGCCCTTGACCAGTGCGCCGATCGGCCGGATCGAGGAGAAATCGTAGCCGACGCCACCGCCCCGGCGCATGGTTTCGGCGGCCTCGGCGAGCGCACTGTAAATGCCGGGTTTGCCGTCGACAATTTCGACCACCGAATCTCCGATTGGCTGGACGAAGCAGTTGATGAGTGTTGCGGCGAGCGTCGTTCCGGCTGCCGAGTTGATCCGCCCGGCAGGGACGAAACCGTTCTCCTGTGCCCACAGGAAACGGGTTTCCCAGTGCGCGCGCTGTTTTTCGTCCTCGTTGGCGGCAAGCGCCCGGGCGACCCGGCGGCGGACGTCGTGGACCGAGGTCTCGTTGCCCTTGGCGTACTTTTCGACCAGCACCTCGCCGGAGATTTCCTGTTCGGCAAGCGGAGCGATCGCCGGTGCCTCGGCGATTGCCGACAGGGGTAACTGGTGTAAGAGCTGGCTCATGGACTGTCCCTCTGATTGTTGGTTGCAGACAAGTAGGTGGAGCTGGCGACGGAGGCCTCTGGGGCGTGAAATCGTCGACTGCAGCGGCTCGCCATGAACACCTGGGCGTCGCCCGGTGCCGCCGGTTCATTCATGGCGCAACAGATGCGAAGCTACTACATGTAGTAGTGAAAGGCAATAACCTTACTAAATGTAGTTGCCTTCAGTTTGTCGTCTGCCTGTCGCGGTTGCTGTGGGCGATCAGCGCTGCGATGACGCAGGAGGCGATGCGCGTTTCGGCAGTGTCGGCGCGGCTGGTGAGGACAATCGGTACCCGCGCGCCGAGAACGATGCCAGCGCTGAGTGCGTTGGCCAGGTACTCCAGCTGCTTGGCGACCATGTTGCCGGACTCGAGGTCGGGCACGACCAGGATGTCGGCACGACCGGCCACCGCCGAGGTAATGCCTTTGGTCTTGGCAGCGACCAGCGAGACCGCGTTGTCGAAAGCGAGCGGGCCGTCGAGCAGCCCGCCCTTGATCTGGCCGCGGTCGGCCATCTTGCACAGGGCTGCGGCATCCAGCGTCGACTGGATCTTGGGGCTGACGGTTTCAACCGCCGAGAGAATGGCGACCTTGGGTTCGGGGGTGCCGATGATGTGCGCGAGGTCTATTGCGTTCTGGATGATGTCGACCTTGTCCTGCAGCGTCGGCTCAATGTTGATTGCCGCATCGGTGATCATGATCGGTCGCGGATAGGTTGGTACGTCCATCAGGAAGACATGGCTGATCCGGCGTTCAGTGCGCAGACCAGCGCTACGCGAAATCACTTCGGCCATCAGTTCGTCGGTGTGCAGGCTACCCTTCATCAGGGCCTCGGCGTCGCCGCTGCGGATCAGGGTGACCGCCATCGCCGCCGCGTCATGGCTGTGCTTGACGTTCACGATCCGGTGTTGCTTGAGGTCGAAGCCATTCTCCTCTGCGACGCCACGTATCTTCTGCTCCGGCCCGATGAGGATCGGTTCGATCAGATTCGCCTCAGCGGCGAGCAGCGCGCCCTTGAGAGACTCGCGGTCGCAGGGGTGCACCACCGCCATGTCGATCGGCGCCAGACCGGCGGCGCGCTGTACCAGGACCTGCAGGCGGGCGTACTTGTCCGAGATGGTGATTTCGGGCATGGCCACGCGTTTGGTCCTGATCTTCTCTGCCGGCGCCAGTACCTCGGCGCTGCCGGAGACGACCAGCAGTTGGTCTTGATTGACGCAGCAACAGTCGAGGATGATGTGATGGTTGCGATTGAACTTCTGCTTCACCGTTACCGTCACCGTCACCGTGTCGCCGATGGTGACTGGCCGGGCAAAGTGCAGCGTCGACTCGATGAGCACGGTCCCTGGCCCCGGGAACTGTGTGCCGAGTGTGGTCGACAGCAGCGAGGCCATCCACATGCCGTGCGCGATGAAATCCTGGAACAGGCCGCTGTGTCTGAAGTCGGCATTGGCCAGCGCCGGATTCATGTCGCCGGACATCAGCGCGAAAAGCTTGACGTCGTCCGGGCGCAGCGTGCGCACCAGCGACGAGCTGTCACCGATATTGATTTCGTCGTAGGTCCGGCTTTCGAGATATTCGAGAGGGGTTTCAAAGTGCATGATCGTGCTCCCAATGATGCTCACAAGGGTACTCAGGACGAGGTCATAGTAGTTTGCCCGCCACCGCCATCAGGTTTGTCGCTTGCCCGGCCGTCCTGGCGGCCATGATCGCCAGTGGCTGGCGCGCCAACGGCGTGGGCTCGAGAGTGACTCGCATATGTTCGCCATTATGCTGCAACGCAACACAAAATGGTACGGCAACCCGGCCGTAGCGCGCCCCTTTTTTGCATTTTGCATGTAGTTGGCCAAGGCCGTCGGATCGCCCTGTTGTTGACGTGCATCAGCACGCGCTGCTGCCGATGCGCTAGGCTTCGCAAGCGCACCGGCCGCTGCTTTGCCGGCGGGAGGTTGTCGTGACGGAAGAGTGTCTTGAGGCAGGAAGGATTGACGAGCTGCTGCAGCCGATTGTCGACAATTACCGTCGCGATTCGCGCTTGCTGCTGCAGATCCTGCGCGAGGCGCAGAAGGCCCTGGGATATCTGCCGGCCGCTGCACTGACTGCGATCGCCAGGGCAGTCAATCTGCCCCGAGCGCGCGTCGAAGGCATCGCCGGTTTCTACTCCTTTCTCCATTTGACACCTGCGGGCCGCTACCGCGTGCTGTTTTCGGACAACATCACCGACCGCATGCTGGGCAGTGTCGAGCTGATGGATCGCTTGTGCAACAAGCTGTGGATCGAGCGCGGCAAGGTTTCCGAGGACGGGCTGGTGAGCGTCGAAACCACCTCCTGTACCGGTATGTGTGATCAGGGGCCGGCGCTGCTGATCAACGGCCTGGCGCTGCCACGCATCTCTGTCGAGCGCATTGACCGCATCAGCGAGTGGATTCAGGCGCAGGTCCCACTCGCCGACTGGCCAGAAGAGTATTTTCTGGTAGCGGACAACATTCGCCGCCGTGATGCCTTGCTGTCGGTGCAATGGCCGGCGGGGGAAGCGATCCGCGCGGCGATTGCGCGCGGCGCCAAAGCGATGCTCGCCGAAATGAAGCTCTCGAACCTGCGCGGGCGCGGCGGCGCGGGTTTCACCACTTACATCAAGTGGGAGTCGGCGCGCCGCGCGGCGCGTAGAGGCGAGCAGCCGATGCGCTTCGTTGTGTGCAACGCCGACGAGGGGGAACCCGGGACCTTCAAGGATCGCGTTCTCCTAAACAGCTACGCCGATCTGGTGTTCGACGGCATGACCATCGCCGGTGTCACGGTCGGTGCGGGCAAGGGCCTCCTCTACCTGCGCGGTGAGTACGAGTATCTGTTGCCGGCCCTGCAGGCGAACCTGACGCGCCGCCGACAGGGTGGACTGCTCGGAGGATCGTTGTGTGGCCGACCCGACCTGGCCTTCGACATCGATATCCACCTCGGTGCTGGCGCCTACGTTTGCGGCGAGGAGACGGCGCTGCTCGAGTCGCTCGAAGGCAAGCGCGGCGTGCCGCGGATTCGCCCACCTTTCCCCGTCAGTGCGGGCTATCTTGGCCAGCCGACGGTGGTCAACAACGTCGAGACCCTGTGCAAAGCTGCATTGATCGCGGTCAACGGTGGCGCATGGTTCGCCGGACTCGGGACCAAACAGTCGACCGGGACCAAACTGCTGTCGATCTCGGGCGACGTGGAGAGGCCGGGCATATATGATTACCCCTTCGGTGTTTCAATAGCGCAGGTGCTCGGCGATTGTGGCGCCGGGCGTGCCCAGGCGGTTCAGGTCAGCGGCCCCTCCGGAAGCTGTCTTGCTACACACGAGTTCTCGCGACGTATTGCCTTCGAGGATGTTCCGACGGCGGGCGCGTTCATGGTTTTTGGCGCACAGCGCGACATGTTCGAGGTGGCGCGCAACTTTGCGCACTTCTTCGCGCATGAGAGTTGTGGCTTCTGTACCCCTTGCCGGGTCGGCACGGCGCTCGTCGCCAACTGTATGGACAAGATCGCCAATGGTCACGGCTCGCAGTACGAGATCAACGAGATCTTCCAGATCCATCGCCTGTTGCACGCTGCCAGTCACTGCGGGCTCGGGCAGTCGGCGTGCAACGCCTTGTTCGACACCCTGCACAAGTTCCGCCCGGCGTACGAGCGACGACTGCGCTCGCTCGACTTTGAGCCGGCCTTTGACCTTGACCAGGCACTCGCCGCTGCCCGGCAGATGACCGGCCGAGACGACCCGGCAGCGCATTTTGGCCTGGGCTCCGACTGACTGGTTGAACCGTGGACACGCATCAATGAGGGCACGACGATACATGCTGGTGGACGGCCTGCCGATTCCCTTCGAGGAGGGCCAGACGATCATGGATGCCGCGATGGCGGCCGAGATCTTCATTCCACACCTCTGCCACCACCCCGAATTCAAGCCTCAGGGTAGTTGCAAGCTATGTACGGTCAAGGCTAACGGCCGCTACGTCTCGGCGTGCACGATGCCGGCGACAGACGGCATGGAGGTCGAGAACAACTCGCCGGATCTCAACGACAAGCGGCGGACGATGCTGCAGATGCTGTTCGTCGAAGGCAATCACTTCTGCCCTTCGTGCGAACAGAGCGGGAACTGTATGCTGCAGGCACTGGCCTATGAACTCGAGATGCTGACCCCACACTTCAACCAGTTCTATCCCGACCGACCGCTCGACGCCTCACACCCCGAGGTGCTGCTCGACTTCAACCGCTGCATTCTCTGCGAACTCTGCGTCCGGGCCAGCCGTGATGTCGACGGCAAGAACGTCTTCGCTCTCTCCGGGCGGGGAATCGGCAAGCACCTGATCGTCAATGCCGAGTCCGGCCGGCTGGCCGATACCGATTTCTCACTGGCTGACAAGGCGGCGCACGTTTGTCCGGTCGGTGTGATCCTCGAGAAGCGCCGGGGCTTTGCCGTACCGATCGGCCGACGACGCTACGACCTTGAGCCGATTGGCATGCAGGTCGAAGGTCTGGCGAGGCGCAGCGCCGGTGAGCCCGAGGTCTGAAATGAGCGCCCTCACGCCGAAGCGAAAACTGCGCCTCGCGACGACCTCGCTGGCCGGCTGCTTCGGCTGCCACATGTCGCTCCTCGATATCGACGAGCGCTTGTTCGACCTGCTCGAGCGCGTTGACTTCGACCGTTCGCCGCTCACCGACATCAAGCACTGCGGTTCCTGTGACATCGGCCTCATCGAAGGTGGCATCTGCAATGCCGAGAACATCCATGTGCTGCGCGAGTTCCGCCGCAACTGCAAGGTATTGATCGCCATCGGCGCCTGTGCGATCAACGGCGGTTTGCCGGCACAGCGCAACCATCTCGACCTCGGTCAGTGCCTGCAGGAAGTCTATCTGACCGGCCCCGGGATCGTCGGCGGCCAGGTGCCCAATGATCCCGAACTGCCGCTGCCATTGGACAAGGTACACCCGCTTCATGAAATCGTCCGCATCGACTATTTCATTCCCGGCTGCCCACCTTCGGGCGACGCCATCTGGAAATTCCTGACCGATCTGCTCGATGGGCGGACACCGCGCCTGGGCCATCCGTTGCTGCACTTCGACTGAGCACTTGTTACCGAGGGACACCATGGACTGCGCGCCGTTCGCACTGGAAACCGCTGCTGCCGACGGCAGTACGCTGCGTCGCGTCGCGATCGATCCGTTGTCGCGTGTCGAAGGTCACGGCAAGGTCACGCTGCTGCTCGATGAAGACGATCAGGTGCAGCAGGTGCGCCTGCACATCGTTGAATTCCGTGGCTTCGAGAAGTTTATCCAGGGCCGTCCTTACTGGGAGGTCCCGGTGATGGTGCAGCGCTTGTGCGGCATCTGCCCGGTGTCGCATCACCTGGCGGCAGCCAAGGCGCTCGACCACGTCGTTGGTGCCGACCGTCTGACAGCGAGCGCCGAGAAGCTGCGCCGACTAATGCACTATGGCCAGATCCTGCAGTCGCACGCGCTGCACTTCTTCCACCTCTCGTCACCCGATCTGCTCTTCGGTTTCGATAGCGAGCCAGGCCGGCGCAACCTCGTCGGCATCGCCGCGGCTTATCCCGAGGTCGCCCGGCAGGGCGTGCTGCTGCGCAAGTTCGGGCAGGAAGTCATCCGCCTGACTGCCGGCAAGCGTGTCCATGGCACGGGCGCGATTCCGGGCGGGGTCAATCGTGCGCTCAGTCGAGAAGAGCGCAATGAGCTGCTGGCCGAAATTTACGCCATCATTGGCTGGAGCCGCCAAGCCGTGCAGCTCGTCAAACGCCTGCACACAGCCGATTCGGCGCTCTACGATAGTTTCGGCACCTGCCGCTCGAACATCCTGTCACTGGTCGGCGTCGACGGGACGCTCGACTTCTACGATGGCCGCCTGCGCGCCCGCGACGCCGCCGGGAGCACCATCGTCGACGGTCTACCCGTCCAGAATTACCACCAATTGATCCACGAGGAAGTCAAACCCTGGAGTTACATGAAGTTTCCTTTCCTCGCCGCACTTGGCCCGCAGCAAGGCTGGTACAAGGTCGGACCACTGGCGCGGGTGCAGAACTGCGATTCCATCCCGACGCCGCTTGCCGAAGCCGAACGCCGCGAGTTCATTGACCATGGTCAGGGCCAGTTGATCCACGCGCCGCTGGCCTATCACTGGGCGCGTATGATCGAAATGCTGCTCGCCGCCGAAACGATCAAGGATCTGCTGCACGACGATGATCTTTCCGGAACTGAACTCACCACCGGTGGGACTCGACACCACGAGGGCGTCGGCGTTATCGAGGCACCGCGCGGCACGCTGATCCACCACTATCGCGTCGACGACGACGATCTGGTGACGACGTGCAACCTGATCGTGTCGACCACGCACAACAATCAGCCGATGAACGAGGCGATCCGGCGCGTTGCCCGCCGTTACCTCAACGGCCGTCAGCTGAGCGAAGGCCTGCTCAACCATATCGAAGTCGCCATCCGTGCCTTCGACCCGTGTCTTTCATGTGCCACCCATGCGCTCGGCAAGATGCCGCTGCAGGTCGAATTGCAGGATGCCACCGGGCAAGTGCTCCAGCGCTTGTGCACAGTCGCCTGACATGCCGGACGCGCTACCAGTGTGCGTCGTGCCAGTCGTCGTTATTGCTTGTGGCAACCCTAGCCGTGGCGACGATGCGCTCGGGCCGCTGCTGCTCGGTTGCCTCCAGACCTGGCTGGATGAAGAAGGCCTGGCCGACGGCTTCGAGTTGATCAGCGACTTCCAGTGGCAGGTTGAACATGCGCTCGACCTCGTTGGACGGCGGTTGGCGCTGTTTGTCGACGCCGGGCAGCAGACGCCGGCACCGTTTGTGTTTCGTCAGATAGGGGCGCGCGCTGGCGTCATCCCAGGCACGCATGCACTGTCACCCGAAGCGGTACTCTCGGTGCTGGCACGTATCAGCCAGCAACCAGCACCGGCGGCTTTCGTGTTGTGTGTTGCCGGTGCGAGTTTCGAGCTGGGCGAAGGGTTGAGCCCTGCTGCGGCGCGCAATGCCGATTGTGCCTTCGAGCTGCTGAAAAACCTTTGCCGAGTGTCCCGCTTCGACGCCTGGCAGGTGAAGTTGAGCGGGCAGGAGGCCGAAGGCGATCCTAGTCCTCCGGCTTAATGCTGTCGTCGAGTGGCGGCTCCGGCTCAAGGGCGGCAGGGGCATTTTCCCGGTAGAACAATTCCTCAGCCGGACCGTTGCCGCTGCTTGAATCAGGCACTGTGACGAGACCCTCGGGCGCCGGGAGAAATGATTCAGGGACATCCTTGAGCACCTTGGCCATAAAGGCAATCCAGGTGGGCAACGCAGCTGTGCCGCCGGTTTCACCCTTGCCGAGATTTCTCGGTTGATCAAAGCCAATCCACGAGCAGCCAACAACCGTTTGTTGATAGCCGCAGAACCAGGCGTCAACATGCTCATTGGTGGTTCCCGTCTTGCCTGCCAGATCGCGGCGCTTGAGCGTTGCCGAAGCTCGAGCAGCGGTGCCATAAATGGTGACATCACGTAGCATGCTGTCCATCAGGTAAGCGTTGCGCGGGTCAATCGCTCGCAGGTGGTCATCGCCGGCCGTGACAGGTTCCGCCCGTGCAAGGACCTGCTTCTTGTCGTCCTGTATCTCACGTACGATGTAGGGTCGGATACGGTAGCCGCCGTTGGCAAAGACGGCGTAGGCGGCGACCATTTCCCACGGCGTGACCGATCCGGCGCCGAGTGCCATGGTCAGGTAAGGCGGGTGTCTGCTGGCTTCGAAACCGAAGCGGGTGATATAGTCTTGCACAAAGCGTACCCCGCTCGCTTGCAGAAGACGTATCGAGACCATGTTCTTTGACTTGGCCAGTGCGGTACGCATGCGCATCGGACCTTCGTACTTACCGTCGTAGTTCTTTGGTTCCCAAGCTTGGCTGCCGGTCACGGTCGAGGGGAAGCTGATCGGTTCGTCGTTGATGATCGATGCAGGAGTGAAGCCCCTTTCCAACGCTGCCGAATAGATGAATGCCTTGAAACTAGAGCCCGGTTGCCGCCAGGCCTGCGTTACATGGTTGAATTTGTTTCGATTGAAGTCGAAGCCGCCAACCAGAGCACGGACCGCACCGTCGCGCGGATCGGCAGCCAGGAAAGCGGCTTCTACCTCTGGCATTTGTACGATGCGCCAGTTGTTTTTCTCATCTGCCTGCACACGGATGATTGCCCCACGGCGGATTCGTTTGTTTGGCGGTGCCTTGTCTTCAATCATGGGGGCCGCAAACTTGAGGCCGTCGCCACTGATGGTGATGACTTCGCCGCCGCGACGGTAGGCGCGGATTTTTTTTGTGTCAGCTTGCAGTACGATGGCCGGTTGCAGGTCCTCAGCGTCCTGGAAATCAAGGAGCAGTTCCTCAAGGGCCTCGTCTTGCTCGGACTTCGTTTCGCCGAGGTCTACGTAGGCCTCTGCACCCCGGTAACCGTGCCGGCGGTCGTAATCCAGGACGCCGCGGCGCACGCTGGCGTGGGCGGCGTCCTGATCATCCTTGACGATGGTCGTATAAACACGGAGTCCCCGCGTATAAACGTCGTCAGGAAAACGCTCGGCGGCGATCTGCCGCGCCATTTCGGTGACAAATTCGGCGTGTATGGGCGTCCCGGTGACGTCGCGTCTGATGATCAGCGCCTGTTCGAGGGCGGCCTCGTGCTGCGCTTCGCTGATGAATCCGAGTTCCCTCATTCTATGCAGGACATACTGCTGGCGGATACGAGCGCGCTTCGGATTGACCACCGGGTTATAAGCCGAAGGTGCTTTGGGAAGACCAGCAAGCATTGCTGTTTCAGCGAGCGTGAGCTCGGTCAGTGGCTTGCCAAAATAGATCTGGGCTGCCGCGGCGAAACCGTAAGCGCGCTGCCCGAGAAAGATCTGGTTGATGTAGAGCTCGAAGATCTGGTCCTTGCTCAGATTGTGTTCAATCTTCAACGAAAGGAGCGCTTCGTAGAACTTGCGGGTATAGGTTTTCTCGGATGAAAGGAAGAAGTTCTTGGCCACCTGCTGGGTAATCGTTGAGGCGCCCTGGCGCTTGCCACCACTCAGCAGGTTGGCGTGCAGCGCACGCAGAACGCCCATGGTATCCACCCCGCCGTGCTGATAGAAACGCTCATCCTCGGCTGCAAGTATGGCCTGTTTCATGATCGCCGGAACTTCGTGAATGCTGACGACAGCACGACGCTCCTCACCGAACTCGCCCAGCAGATAGCCATCCGCCGTGAAAATGCGCAGTGGAATTTTCGGTCGATAGTCGGTCAGAATTTCCAGCGAAGGCAGGTTGGGGTAGGTCAGACTAAAGACCACAACCACCATCGCAATGGCGATTGCAGCAAATCCCAAGACAGCGACGATCGGATAGATCAACCAGCGGATGGCGGTAGGCAACAGGGCGTCCGGCAGAAAAGGCGAATGTCCGACATTATATTAGAGCAGGGTCGTCAAAAGGGCCGAGCTGGCGGCTTCATGACTTCAAGGCTTGCGCTGCCCTGAAAATCGCAGACAGTATCTTCGCCGAGAGGCTCCAGAAATCGCTTTACATGCCGTAAGCTAGTTGTTAGCATCTAAAGTAGAATATCTATAAGTAGCCTAACTGCAACTTATTGAAGGGTTTTTTGGGCGAGGGGTGGTGATTTGCAGTTTGATCTTTCGATCTTTAATCCCAAGGCGCGCTCGCTGATCGGGCTCGACATCAGTTCGTCGGCGGTCAAGATGGTCGAACTGGCGAGCGATGGTAAGGGTGGTTACCGCGTCGAGCGCTACGCGATAGAGGTCCTGGCGAGGGACATCGTTTCTGATGGCAACATCGTCAATCTTGAGGCTGCTTCGGATTCCGTAAGGCGGGCGTGGAAAAGGCTGGCGACCTCGACGAGGGACGTGGCAATTGCCCTGCCGGCGTCGCATGTAATCACCAAGAAGATCATCGTTGCGGCGGGGCAGCGTGAGGCGGATCTGGAAGTCTTGGTTGAGTCCGAAGCCAACCAGTACATTCCGTTCGCGCTCGATGAGGTCAACCTCGATTTTCAGGTCGTCGGGCCAGCGCCTTCGTCTCCTGACGAGATCGAGGTTCTGATCGCCGCGTCGCGCAAGGAGAAGGTGGAAGAGCGCGTCGCCGTTGCCGAATCGGCCGGCCTCAAGCCGCGGGTGCTTGACGTCGAGTCCTACGCTGAATTGGCCGCTTTCCATCTGATCCAAGCACAGCTCACTGATAGTGGTAAAGGCCAGATCATCGCATTGGTGGATGTAGGCGCCAACGTCATGAACCTGACGGTTCTTCGCAATGGCCAGCAGCTCTACGTTCGTGAGCAGGCGTTTGGAGGAAATCAGCTGACGCAGGATATCGCTCGCCTTTTCAGCATGAGCTTCGAGGAGGCCGAATCCGAGAAGCGCCGCAATAGCCTGCCGGAAAAATACGAAATTGAACTCTTGCGCCCGTTTCTTGAGGCTATGGCCCTGGAGTTGTCGCGCGCTCTGCAATTTTTCTTTACCTCGACGCAGTTCAACCAGATCAATCATATTGTCCTGGCCGGTGGCTGTGCAGTCCTGCCCGGCATCGACCAGGTCATTGCCTCTCGTACCCAGATCAACACGATCATTGCCAATCCGTTTGCCGACATGGTGCTTTCCGATCGGGTTCGCAGCAACAGTCTCCTGACAGACGCTTCGTCATTAATGGTCGCCTGCGGTCTCGCGCTGCGGAGATTCGACGAATGATACGTATCAATCTTCTTCCGCATCGTGAAGAGAAGCGCAGGGCTCGGCGCCAGCAGTTCCACGCCTTGCTTGGGCTGGTCATCTTGCTTTCCGGGCTGATGGTCTTCCTGGTGTACTCCGTGATTGCCGGCTATATCTCGAATCAGGACGCCAAAAACGACTTTCTCAAGAAGGAAATTGCCGTCCTTGACAAGGAGATTGATCAGATCAAGCGGCTAAAGGAGCAGAGTGACGCCTTGATGGAACGTAAGCGGATCATCGAATCGTTGCAGCGCGATCGGGCAGAGGCAGTACGCTTGTTGAGTGACTTGGCCAAGCAGATGCCGGAGGGGGTCTACCTCCGATCGCTGAAGCAGGAAGGGCAAAAGATCCACCTTGGTGGTTTCGCCCAGTCCGGCGCTCGGGTGTCGACGCTGATGCGCAACATTGAAGCATCGTCATGGCTTGAGAAGCCGCAGTTGCTGGAGATCAAGGCCGTGGTCGTGGACAAGCGGCGTCTCAACGAGTTCAGCATGATTGCCTCACTCAAGCGAACTGTCGTCGAGCAAGGAGGGCCGAAGAAGTGAAAAAGAGCTCTCTTCCGACCATTGACTTCAGATCCATCCTCAGGGATTTCCAGGATCTGAACCCCAAGGATTTGGGTACATGGCCTTTGTTACCGCGCGTGACCGTCCTCGTTGGTTTGTGCTTGGCGATCCTGGCTGCTGGCTGGTGGTTTCTCTGGGCGGAACAACTGGATTCCCTGCAGGCCAAACAGGAGACCGAGCTGAAGCTGCGGGACGAGTTCATCACCAAGAAGGCTCAGGCGCTTAACCTTGATTTGTACGTCCAGCGCCTGAACGAGATCGAGCGCTCTTTCGGCACGCTATTGAAGCAGTTGCCCAACAAGTCGGAAGTTGAATCCTTGCTGGTCGAGATCAACCAGGCGGGAATGGGACGTGGCCTGCAGTTCGAACTATTCAAACCCGGGGCGGAACAGGTCAAGGATTTCTACGCGGAACTACCGATTACTGTACGCCTCACTGGCACTTACCATGACTTCGGTTCCTTCGCCGGGGACATCGGCGGATTGTCCAGAATAGTCACCCTGAACAATATCGCGATTACCACGAACCAGCAGAGCAAGGACGGCACACTGGTGATGGACGCGACCACCAAGACCTTCCGCTATCTCGATGAGGAAGAGTTGGCGGCGAAGAGAAAGGCTGCCCAAGCCGCGGCGAAGGGCGGAAAGCAATGAGGAGACTCTCTGTCTTGTTTGGTTGCCTCATCCTGGCCGCCTGCGCTGGCGGCGATCAGGAGGAACTGCGCGAGTGGATGCAGACGGCTGCCCAGGGCGTCACCGCAAAGGTCCCGCCTTTGCCTGAGGTGGAACCCTACGAGCCAGTTCCCTACGACGCAGGCAATATCCTTGATCCCTTCAAGGCCGCCAAGATGGGGCCGCAGGAGAAGAAAGGCGGTGGTGGCTTCCGGCCTGACCTCGATCGACCAAAGGAGCCGCTGGAATTGCATCCGCTGGAGACTCTGAAATACGTCGGCGTGATGACCAAGAAGAAGGTATCGTATGGCATTGTCCAGGCGGATAGCACTTTGTACCAGGTCAAGATCGGAAACTACATGGGACAGAACTTCGGCGTGGTGGTGGATATCTCCGAGTCGGAAATCACATTGCGAGAACTCATCCAGGATTCCGCGGGTGACTGGGTGGAAAGGACGAGCACCTTGCTGTTGCAGGAAAAGGGAGCGAACTAAATGAAGCAGATCAAACAATACCTGCTCGGCCTTGTGGGTAGTGCGCTGCTGGCGCTGGCCGGTGCGCAGGCGCAGGAAGTCCGACCCAATTCCATCGAGTCCTTGAACGTTGTCCAGCAGGGCTCGGTCTTGAACGTCAAGCTGACGTTCAAGGAAGCCTTGCAGGCTCTCCCTCCAGCTTTCAGTGTCGCCAAGCCCGCGCGCATAGCCTTTGACTTTCCGAATACAACCAACGGCCTAGGCAGGTCGAGTCAGACGTATAACGAGGGAGACCTGAAAAGTGCCAACATCGTTCAGGCAGAAGACCGTACTCGTGTCGTCCTGAACCTCAACAAGGCCATGACCTACGAGGCGACCATTGACGGGAATAGCCTTCTCCTCACTCTGCTACCAAGTGCTACTCCCGACAGCACACTCATGGTCGAGCATTTCGCCAAAGCGCGCGCCTCCGACATGGCGAACAGCATTCGCGACGTGAACTTTCGGCGCGGCAAGGACGGCGAGGGAAGGATCACCGTTGACCTGAGCGACCCCAACGCGGGAATCGACATCAAGCAGCAAGGATCCAAGCTGGTGGTCGATTTCGTCAAGGTGAACGTTCCGGAAGCGCTGCGCAAGCGGCTTGATGTGACCGATTTCGCGACGCCGGTGCTGACCTTGGATACTGTCCAGCAGGGCCCGAACGCTCGCATGACAATTACCCCGCGCGGCCTTTGGGAGCACAACGCCTATCAGAGCGATTCCCAATTCGTGATTGAAGTCAAGAAGATCGTCGAGGACCCAAACAAGCTGGTACAGGGAACGCGCGGCGGTTTTCAGGGAGAAAAGCTGTCACTCAATTTCCAGAACATCGAGGTCCGCCGTCTGCTGCAGGTGATCGGCGAATTCACCGGCATGAACATGGTCATCAGCGACTCTGTTGGCGGCTCGATCACCCTGATTCTCAAGGACGTGCCATGGGATCAGGCGCTGGACATCATCATGCAGCAAAAAGGGCTCGACATGCGCAAGAATGGCAACGTCATTCTGATCGCGCCGCGGGAGGAGATCGCCACCAAGGAGAAGCTCGACTTCGAGTCGAGAGTTCAAATCGGCGACCTCGAGCCTTTGCAGACCGAAAGCTTCCAGATGAGCTACATTAAGGCGGAGGACATTCAGAAGCTGCTTGTCGACCCCAAGCAGAGCCTGCTTTCGAAGCGCGGCAGCGCCCTCATCGATGCCCGCTCAAACATGATGTTCGTCAAGGACACGCCGAGCCGAATCGATGATGTGCGAGCGATGATTGCCAAAGTCGACGTTGCAGCCAGGCAGGTGATGATCGAAGCACGCATCGTTGAGGCTGGCGACACTTTTTCCAAGAACCTGGGCGTTCGTTTGGGCTGGAATCAGAAAACTGGTTACGGGTTTGGCGGACAGGGTTTCAGCGGTCAGGCCATGGCCGGTGCCAGAGCAAATGTGCCTGGTTATTACACCGGGCAGGTCCGGGACATTCCAAATTTCAACACCGACGCGTTCAACGTCAATCTTCCGGCAACGCCGCGAGCGGGTAACGCCGGTTTGTTTTCGCTGGTTCTCTACAACAGCGCGCTGACCCAGTTTCTGAATACGGAGATCTCGGCACTGGAAGCTGATGGCCGCCTAAAGGTAATCTCCAGTCCCCGGCTGATGACGGCGAATCAGGTCGAAGCGATCATCGAGCAGGGGACGGAGATTCCATACCAGCAGGCAACGAGTTCTGGTGCCACCAGCGTGTCGTTCCGCAAAGCCGTCCTTTCGCTGAAGGTCAAGCCACAGATCACTCCGGATGGCAGGATCTTGATGCAGCTGGACATCAACAAGGACAGTCCGAGCGCCCAACCGACCCAGGGCCAAGGGGTGGCCATTGATACCAAGCACGTCAGGACCGAGGTCCTGGTCGAGAACGGTGGCACGGTCGTGATTGGCGGCATCTACACCCAGATAGTGAACAAGCAAACCCAGCGGATTCCGTTTTTCGGAGATCTTCCCTATGTGGGTTTTCTGTTCAAGAACCGCGAAACCATTGACGAAAAAACGGAGCTGCTGGTTTTTGTGACGCCGCGTATCATTGCCGAGAACCTTGCCGTGCGCTGACCGGCGCCTGGTATAGGCAAAGGGCCGGCGATGAGCCGGCTTTTTGTTGGGCAGATGATGCCTTTGACCGTGCGATAAGATAGGATTGTGACAATCGAAGACGACAAACGGAATGTCTACCTGATTGGTCTGATGGGAGCGGGAAAGACAACGATCGGCAAAGCCCTGGCCAAACGCCTTGGCTATCGGTTCGTCGATTCGGACCACGAGATCGAGGCTCGAACCGGCGTCAGTCTGCCGACGATCTTCGAAATCGAAGGCGAGGAAGGCTTTCGCAGACGCGAAGCGCAGGTGATTGCGGATCTGGCCAGCCGCAATGCCCAGGTGGTCGCGACAGGTGGCGGCGCCGTTCTGCGGCCGGAGAACCGGCAACACCTGGAAGCGAGCGGATTCGTGATCTATCTCGATGTGCCCTTGTCAACGCTGTACGAACGGACGCGGCATGACAAGAAGCGGCCGCTGTTGCAGGTCAGTGACCCACGGCGCAAGCTCAGAGAGCTCTACGCGCAACGAGATCCGCTGTACCGCGAAATCGCGGACCTGATCGTCAGTGGCAGTCGAATCACTGTACAGTCGGTCCTGCACATGTTGATCAAGGAAATGGGAGAGCCATGGAAACGCTGACCGTTGCGCTGGGGGATCGCTCCTATCCCATTCATGTGGGGCGTGGCCTCATCGGGCGCAGCGAACTGCTGCTACCGTTTCTTTGCCGGCCGAAAGCCGCCGTCGTCAGTAACAGCACCGTTGCTCCCTTGTACCTCCAGCGTCTGGCGCATGCATTAGGTCTCGCCGGGGTTGAAGTGGTCGAGATCGTTCTGCCGGACGGCGAGCAGTTCAAGGACTGGCGCACGCTCAACAAGGTCTTTGATGCGTTGCTTGAGCGCCACTGTGAACGCTCGATCACTCTCATTGCGCTCGGTGGTGGTGTGGTCGGCGACATCACCGGTTTCGCGGCCGCCTGCTATCAAAGAGGCGTGCCCTTCATCCAGGTGCCGACGACTCTGCTGGCGCAAGTCGATTCATCGGTGGGCGGAAAGACCGCAATCAATCACCCCTTGGGAAAGAACATGATCGGAGCTTTCTACCAGCCAAAGCTCGTGCTCGCCGACACCGATACCCTGGATACGCTGCCTGACCGTGAGCTTCGGGCTGGGTTGGCTGAAGTCATCAAGTATGGGCTGATCAGGGACCGGTCTTTCCTCGAATGGCTTGAGGTCAACCTGGATCGCCTGCTGGCTCGCGAACCAGTGGCGCTGGCTGAGGCGGTGTGTCGTTCTTGCCGGAACAAGAGCGAAGTCGTTGTTGCTGATGAGCGCGAGACCGGCGAGCGCGCCCTCCTCAACCTTGGCCATACCTTCGGCCATGCCATTGAAACCGGAGTCGGCTATGGTGAATGGCTGCATGGAGAAGCGATTGCGGCGGGCACCATGATGGCGGCTGCACTTTCACTGCAACTTGGCTGGATCGACGCGCTGGACCTTGTTCGGATCGAGAAGCTGTTTCAGCGCGCGGGTCTGCCGGTGTACGGGCCGATGTTGGGTGTCGACCGCTACCTTGAGCTGATGCAGCACGACAAGAAGGTGGACGATGGGAAACTTCGTCTGGTTCTCCTGCAGCAACTCGGGCAGGCTGCCGTGACTGACGCTGCCCCGCTCGCGGAAATCCGCCGCGCCATTGCCGACCGCTGTACGCATGCCTAGGCTTGCAGCTTATGCAGTATCCGCGGCCAACTCGCGCGGTCGTCACTATCCGGACGCACAGCCTTCTCATCGCAGCGATTTTCAGCGCGACAGGGACCGGATCGTACACTCGACCGCCTTTCGGCGTCTCGAGTACAAGACCCAGGTCTTTGTCAATCACGAGGGTGACCTCTTCCGTACCCGTTTGACTCACAGCCTCGAAGTGGCCCAGATCGCACGCGGAATCGCCCGCGCGCTGCGGCTCAACGAGGACCTCGCGGAAGCGATATCGCTCGCGCACGACCTGGGCCATACGCCGTTTGGCCATGCCGGACAGGAGGCGCTCAACCATTGCATGCGTGCGCACGGTGGTTTCGAGCACAATCTGCAGAGTCTTCGGACGGTCGACCTGCTTGAGGAACGCTATGCCGCCTTTGATGGCCTCAATCTCTGTTTCGAAACCCGGGAAGGGATCGTCAAGCACTGTTCCCCGGAAAACGCCCGCCGCCTTGGCGAACTAGGGGGAACGCTTTCTCAATCGCACTCAGCCATCACTCGAAGCACAGATCTGCAATCTGGCCGACGAAATCGCCTACAACAACCACGACGTCGACGACGGACTTCGTGCCGGTCTGATCACGCTGGAGCAGCTCGCCGAAGTCGGCTTGTTTGCGCAGCACGTCGCGGCCGTGCGCGGCCTTTATCCCGGACTAGGTGGGCGCCGTCTGATCCACGAAACGATTCGGCGAATGATCAATGCCCTGGTCTGCGACCTGATTGAAACGACCGCCGGCAACATTGCGCGCCACCGGCCAGCGGATGTTGCTGCGGTGCGCCTGTCGCCTCCGCTGGTGGGCTTTTCAGACGATTTGCGGCAAGCGCAGCACCATATGAAGCGCTTCTTGCGTACCCAACTCTATCAGCACTACCAGGTCCTGAGGATGGCCAGCAAAGCGCAGCGGATCATTGCCGACCTGTTCGCCGCCTTCACCGCCAACCCGCGCCTGCTACCGCCGCAATACCAAGTGCCGGCCGAGGGCGACCAGGTGCGCCGAGTGGCTGACTATATCGCTGGCATGACTGATCGCTATGCCATCAAGGAGCATCGACGCCTGTTTGCCGTTGGCGAAAGCTGAGCCTTTCGGCGTGCGCGCCTGGGACCACTGATGGCCTCGCTCCGTCACCCCTTGCCCGCGCTGGCTGACTCAGACGCAATGAGGCCAATCCGGGAGAAGCAAAGTGGTAGCGACGGCCCATGGCTCTGGCCTGGCGTCGAGAAACCACGTGGCTCGGCGGCCAGCGACAATGCGGTAGAGGAAAAGATCGCTCGCCACTAACCAGCGGGTGGCTCAAGGCGACGGCCAGTCCTTGATATACGCCTTGAGCAGCTTGTTCTCCAAATTCCGTTCCTCCAGTACTGCTTTGGCGACGTCGTGGAAGGAAACGATTCCCACGATGGTGTCTCCTTCCATCACGGGCACATAGCGCGTATGCGTGTCTACCATCATCCGACGCAACTCGTCGACGTCCATGTCGGGATCAGTAGTCGGGGGGTTGGGGTCCATCGCTTCGATAACCAGGATCTCGGCAATTGGCGGTGTTGGCCCGACCCGACGCTCGGTCTGGCGTTTGGCCAGTATTGACAGCACCTCGCGGAAGGTCAGCATCCCGGCCAGCTTGCCCCCCTCCATCACGATCACCGAGCCGATGTCGTTTTCCGACATCATGATCACGGCTTCCGAGAGCGGCTGGTCGGGATGTACGGCGAACAGCGCGGAATCTTTGACCTGCAGAACTTCTTTGACCTCCATGTGACCCCCTAGAGATAGGATAGCGAGCTGTTGTGCTCATTGACTGACCAAGACGATTCTACCAGATGTCCATCAACATCCGAAAATCGGCAAGCTGTCTGCCACCGCCTTCAATAGTGCGCCGCGTTGGCGTAGCTCGCGTCACGGGTTTCGATGTGTCTGACCAGGAAGGCCAGCATCCTTCGTGCCTGCCCGGGTATGAGTTCCGTCCGACCGACCCGATGCGTGTCCACCATCGCGGCAAGGGAGTCCAGCATGTCGGCGTGATCCTCGACGTGTTCGTCGAAACCATCGTAGCTGTCGAGCCGCATCAACAGTTCTTCAGACAGAAAATGCGCCTTGCTGTAATCCACCAGCCGCTCCAGGATACTGCCAATCTCTTCGCTCGTCGCACGGTCCTCGACGGCAGCGCAAAGGGCATTGATCAAGGCCACCTGAACGCGGTGCTCGCCGTCCAGATCCGGATTCGCGCTGGGTGTGGGTGGAGCGAAAGGTAACATGGCATCCTCCTGACAAGAACTGACTGCGTTGAAGTCCGTGACGGCCAGCATAGCACGCGGTTTCCAGCGCATGCCGGCTCAGGCCTCGCCGATCACCAGGCGGCTGTCGCCGTCGAGCCGATACACCGGTATCACCAGATTGGCTGGGGCCGGGCCGGCTAGGAAGGCGCGTCCCGCAAGGTCGAACTTCGAGGTGTGGCAAGGGCACAGGAACTCGCCATGAGCTCCCGGACGGCCGCGTAACTGCGGGGTGCAGCCCTGGTGGGTGCATTGCCCGATGGCGACAAAGACGTCGGGGCGCAGCGAACGATGACGGTTGCGGCAGCTCTCCGGTTGCAGCGACTGCTCGGAACGTGGATCGATGAGCTCGCTTTCGTGGTCGGCCAGGGCCATCACTTCCTCGGCCGTTCGCCGCAGAATCCAGAGCGTGCGCCCTTGCCAATCGAGGACACGGAGTTTTCCCGGCGGCAGGTCCGAGAACTCCGCGCTGACCGGATTGCCGGCTGGCGGCCCGGGGTGCTCGGTCAGGTAGCGAGCGGCGCCGACGCCTGCGCCAATCAGGCAGAGACCCACCAGAACCTGCCGGCGCCGCCGGTGTGGACCGCTGATCGAATCATCACTCATGATGGGTTTTCCAGGCCTTTGGATTCCGCGGGCAGCGCAGCTGGGGGGAGCCCTGTCCTCTGATCATTCGGTCGCCCTTTCCTGGGTTCGCTCCCGAGAAGTCAAGTCTGAAGTACGCTGCGAACCGGTGTCAGCTCTCGATGCGATACTCGGCCGACCTTGCGTGTGCCGGTAAGCCCTCGCCGTACGCCAGGGCTGCCGCGATGCGGCCGAGCGTTCTCGATCCGGTCGGGGAGACGCGAATCAGACTGGTCCGCTTCTGGAAGTCGTACACCCCTAGCGGCGACGAGAAGCGGGCGCTGCCGGAAGTCGGCAGGACGTGGTTGGGGCCCGCGCAGTAGTCGCCGAGAGACTCCGAAGTATAGGGGCCGATGAAGATCGCGCCGGCGTGCCGAATCTTGTCGACCCAAACTTCGGCGTCGGCGAGCGACAGCTCCAAGTGTTCAGGAGCAATGCGGTTGGCAATCTGGCAAGCCTCGTCGAGATCGCGTACCTGGATCAGTGCGCCGCGATTCTCCAGCGCGGCACGAATCACCTGCTGACGCGGCATCGTTGGCAAGAGTCTCTCGAGCGACGCGGCAACGCGGTCGATATAAGCGGCATGCGGACAGATCAGTATCGACTGCGCCAGCTCGTCGTGCTCGGCTTGCGAGAACAGATCCATCGCCACCCAGTCAGGGTCGGTCTGACCGTCGCAGATGACGAGGATCTCCGACGGGCCAGCAACCATGTCGATGCCGACGACGCCGAAGACGCGGCGCTTGGCAGCTGCGACGTAGGCGTTGCCGGGACCGACGATCTTGTCCACCTGCGGCACGGATTGTGTACCGTAGGCCAGTGCGGCAACTGCCTGCGCGCCACCGATGGTGAATACGCGATCGACGTCGGCCAGCGCGGCTGCTGCGAGTACCAGCGGGTTCTGCTCGCCTGCCGGTGTTGGCACCACCATGATCAATTCCCGGACGCCGGCAACGCGGGCCGGAATGGCGTTCATCAGCACGGATGACGGATACGATGCCTTGCCGCCGGGAACGTAGAGGCCAACGCGATCAAGCGGCGTCACCTTCTGCCCGAGCATCGTGCCGAGTGTTTCTTCGCCTTCGTCTTCATATTGCCAGCTCTGTATGGTCTGTCGCTGGTGGTAGCTGCGGACGCGTCCGGCGGCCGCTTCGAGCGCCTGTCGCTGCGCTGACGGCAGGCCGGCAAGCGCCTGCTGCAACGCGCTCTGCGACAGTTCCAGCTCGGCCATGGAGCTAACACTCAGGCCATCGAAGCGGCGGGTGTACTCGAGCAAGGCCGCATCACCACGCGCCTTTACCTCGGCAAGAATACTGGTGACCGTGCCTTCGACGGACTCGTCCTGCGCCGCCTCGAAAGCGAGCAGGGCGTCGAGACGCTCGCTGAAGTCGGCGTCGGTGCTGGCCAGGCGCTTGATCGCGATCATCTGCCAACGACTCCGGCGATGGCTTCGAGAATCGGTGCCAGCATCTCGCGTTTCAGCTTGAGTGCCGCCTGATTGACGATCAGTCGCGACGAGATGTCCATGATGTGTTCTACGGCGAGCAGATCATTGGCTTTCAGAGTACTGCCAGTGGACACCAGGTCGACGATGGCATCGGCGAGACCGGCCAGTGGCGCCAGTTCCATCGAGCCGTAGAGCTTGATCAGGTCGACATGGACGCCCTTGGCGGCGAAATGTTCGCGGGCGATATTGACGTACTTGCTCGCCACCTTGAGGCGCGCTCCTTGCCGCACGGCGTACGCGTAATCAAAGCCGGCGGGGACGGCGACCATCATCCGGCATTTGGCGATCTGCAGGTCAATTGGCTGGTAGAGGCCGTCGCTGCCATGCTCCAGGAGGATGTCCCTGCCCGCGACGCCGAGATCGGCGGCACCGTATTGCACATAGGTCGGCGTGTCAGTGGCGCGAACGATGACCACTCGCACGTGTTCCCGGTTGGTCGGGATGATCAGCCGGCGCGACGTCTCGGGATCCTCAAGCGGCTCGATCCCGGCTGCTGCCAGCAGCGGCAGGGTCTCGTCAAAAATCCGGCCCTTGGAGAGAGCGATGGTGATGCCCTTCACGGGTTGTTCCCTGCGCGACAAAGCCTGCATTCTACCGCAATGCGGCGCTTCGAGCAGGCGCAGTGCAGCGCGCGCTGGGATTGAGAAGCCAGGCTGGCAGCCCCGTGCGGTATCAAAGTCGAGCGGCCGGCACGGCTCGCATACACCCGTGAGCCGGTCAGGCAATCCAGCGCCCCTTCGTTTCCGCGGGCAACCTTCAGCGCTGCGAAAGGCTAGAGTTTCGGCATAAATGGCGTATTATTCGGGCGCCGGAGCGCAGCGGGGGGAAAACGTTACAGAAGAGCAAGAGTTATGCAGCCCCGCGAAACGTTGGCGTTGCCTCTGACCGCTCCTCTCGGGGCCACCCAGGGGTGAATCAGGATTTCAGCTACGGCAGACACCGAAGGAGACTTACATGGAACAAATGACTCTTTATCTCAACCTCTTACTGATTCTGGCCTTTGTTGCCGGCAACGCCTTTTTTGTCGGCTCGGAGATCGCCATTTCCTCGGCCCGCCGCAGCCGCATCAGGCAGCTGGCCGAGGAGGGCGACAAACGGGCGGCCAGGGTCGAGATGCTGCACAACGAGCCAGAGCGCTTCTACTCGGTGACCCAGGTGGGGATTACCCTGGTCTCGCTTGGCCTGGGTGCCGTTGGCATGGAGACGATCAGCACCCTGACCGATCCGACCTTTGTTTCGATTCTTGCCCTGTTCGGTGACAGCGAGGCGCTGATCAAGGCGGCGCACACCATGTCCTATGTCTTCGCCTTCATCGTCATCTCCTTCCTGCATGTGGTCGCTGGCGAGCTGGCGCCCAAGGTGCTTGCCTTCCACAAGGCCGAGCAGCTGAGCATGGCGGTGGGCGGGATGATCAACATCATGTACCTCACCTTCAAGCCGCTGATTTACGTCATGAAGCTGTCCTCGAACGCGCTCCTGCGGCTTTTCGGGCAGAGGAATCTCGAGGGTCACGGGGAGAGCCATTTCACGATGTCGGTCGAGGAAATCCGGATGATCCTCTCGGCGAGCGAGAAGGACGGTACGCTCGACAAGGAGGAAACCGAGATGATCCGCGGCGTCTTCAAACTCGACGAGCATTCGGTGCGTGAGGCGATGGTACCGCGTACGCGAATTCGGGCCTTGTCGAATGAAGACACGCTCGCCGATGCCCTGCGGGTTTTTCGGGACGTGCCGCACGCGCGTTTTCCGGTCTATGACAAGAGCCTTGACCGGATCACCGGCGTGGTGGCGATCAAGGAGTTGCTGACGGTGATGGCCGAAAGCACCGGGCAGACGCTGGAAGAGGTCAGCCAGCGGCCGGTCAGCGAGTTTGTACAGGCACCGTACATCGTTCCCAATAGCAAGTCACTGAGCGATCTGCTCAAGGAATTCAAGCGTACCCGGCAGCAGATGGCGGTTGTGATCGACGAATATGGCGGTACTGAAGGCATCATCACGCTCGAAGATATCCTAGAAGAAATCGTCGGCGACTACGAGGATGAATTCACCCGTCAGGCGAGACGAGTCAAGAAGCTGGTCGGCAGTCAATATGAAATCGACGCATCGATGCGGGTTTCCGATCTCGACGTGCTGCTCGACTTTCCTTTCCCGCGCGATGACGACTACGTGACGCTCGCGGGTCTGTTCTACAAGAGGCTCGGCAGCGTGCCGAACGTGGGCGATTCCGTTGAACTCGAAGGCGGTCGACTGACGGTGGTCGAGATGGACAACCACCGGATCACCTTGTTGAGGTTCGAAGATACCGCCGTTGGCGAGGACGGAGTCGTTCGCCTGGTCGAAAACTCGTCCGCAGCCGATACCCATACCGCACCTACCGAAGCGCCGCAGTAGGGTGCGCTGGGGAACTGCCGCCGAACCAATTTGCTGCAGCGGCTGGCAGAGGTTTGCGGCGTGCCGGTCCAGGCGAATGCCGGCCCATCCGCTCAGCGAACGCAGTCCACCGAGTAGACCGCTTTGCCGTCTACAATTGCCTTCACCAAGCCGTGGACATCGGTCTCAAAGCCCGGAAAGCGTTCGTTGAAGTCACGCGCGAACCGGAGATAGCGAACGATCGTCGCGTTGAAGCGCTCGCCCGGGATCAGCAGCGGAATTCCCGGTGGGTAAGGGGTGAGCAGAGTGCTGGTGATTCGCCCCTCCAGATGATCAATCGGGACGCGGTCGATCTCGCGGTGAGCCATGCGGGCGAAAGCGTCGGTTGGCTTCATCGCCGGCTCCATGTCCGAGAGGTACATCCGGGTCGTCAGGTGTGCCACATCGTTGGCAGCGTAGATGCCGTGGATCTGGTTGCAGAGGTCCTTCAACCCGTAGTGCTCGTAACGTGGATTCTTGGCCAGGAACACCGGCATCACCTTCCACAGCGGCAGGTTCTGGTCGTAACCATCCTTGAACTGCTGCAGTTCAGTGACCATCGTGTTCCAGCGACCCTTGGTGATGCCGATGGTGAACATGATAAAGAAGGAATAAAGGCCACACTTCTCGACAATGATTCCGTGTTCCGCCAGGTACTTGGTGACGATCGCCGCCGGGATTCCCCATTCGGCAAAGTCTCCGTCAACATCGAGGCCGGGCGTGATGATCGTTGCCTTGATCGGGTCGAGCATGTTGAAGCCTTCGGCGAGCATGCCGAACCCGTGCCAGCGTTCGCCAGGCTTGAGTACCCAAGCCGAGCGTTCTTCGAGTCCTTCACCCGCGAGGTCGTCGGGTCCCCACACCTTGAACCACCAGTCGGCACCCCATTCCTTCTCGACCTTGCGCATCGTCCGTCGGAAGTTGAGCGCTTCGGCAATCGACTCCTCGACCAGGGCCGTCCCTTCGGGTGCTTCCATCATCGCGGCCGCGACGTCACAGGAGGCGATGATCGCGTACTGCGGTGAAGTCGAGGTGTGCATCAGGTAAGCTTCGTTGAACACGTCACGGTCGAGTTTTCGTCCTTCGGACTCCTGCACCAGAATCTGCGACGCTTGCGACAGCCCGGCCAGGAGCTTGTGCGTCGATTGCGTCGAAAAGATCACCGAATCCCGGCAGCGCGGACGATCCGCCCCGATGGCATGGTAATCGCCATAGAAATCGTGGAAGGCCGCGTGTGGCAGCCAGGCCTCGTCGAAATGCAGCGTGTCGATCACGCCATCGAGCATTTCCTTGATTTCCTCGACGTTGTAGAGGATCCCGTCATACGTGCTCTGGGTAATGGTCAGTACGCGCGGTTTGGCCTTGACCGCGCGCGCAAAAGGATGCGCCTCGATCTTCTTCTGGATGTTTTCCCAGCGGAACTCCTCTTTCGGGATTGGTCCGATGATGCCGTAGTGGTTTCGCGTCGGCATCAGGAACACCGGGATGGCACCAGTCATGATGATGGAATGGAGAACCGACTTGTGGCAGTTGCGGTCGACGACGACGATGTCGCCCGGCGCGACGGTCGAGTGCCAGACGATCTTGTTCGATGTCGAGGTGCCGTTGGTAACGAAGAACAGGTGGTCGGCATTGAAGATGCGCGCCGCGTTGCGCTCTGAGGCGGCAACCGGGCCGGTATGGTCCAGCAACTGGCCGAGTTCCTCGACCGCATTGCAGACATCGGCGCGCAGCATGTTCTCGCCAAAGAACTGGTGGAACATCCGGCCGACCGGACTCTTCAGGAAAGGCCACCCCGCCCGAGTGGCCGGGGCAGTGCCAGGAATACGAACCATCCTCGGCATAGTGGGTGAGGGCGCGGAAGAAGGGCGGTGCCAGGCTTTCCAGGTAGGCCTTCGCCTCGCGGAACACATAGCGGCTAATGAATTCGGCCGTGTCCTCGAACATGTGGATGAAACCGTGCAACTCACGCAGCACATCGTTCGGGATGTGGCGCGAGGTACGCGTCTCGCCGTAGAGGAAGATCGGAATGTCCTCGTTGCGGCAGCGGATCTCCTTGACGAAAGCGCGCAGGCTGGCGATGGTCTGCTCGGACCTGCCGTGCCTGAAGTCTTCGTCGTCGATCGAGAGGATGAAGGCTGAGGCGCGGCTCTGCTGCTGGGCAAACGAAGTCAGGTCGCCATAGCTGGTCACCCCAAAGACCTCGAAGCCCTTCTTCTCGATCGCCTTGGCGAGTGCCCGGATGCCAAGTCCGCCGGTGTTTTCCGAGCGGTAGTCCTTGTCGATGACGATTACCGGGAAATTGAAATGCATGTGAGGATCCAGTACCAAATCAGGAGTGAAAGGACGGCAGCGCGGCGACGGCAGAGGTCATCCGATGCTTGCCTCTTGCTGCGCCTGGCGGCGAAAGCGGGTCACATTTTGGGTAAGGTGACGCCCTTCTGACCCTGGTACTTGCCGCCGCGGTCCTTGTACGACGTTTCACATTCTTCGTCGGATTCGAAAAACAGTACCTGCGCAATGCCTTCGTTGGCGTAAATCTTTGCTGGTAAAGGCGTTGTGTTCGAAAACTCGAGCGTCACGTGGCCCTCCCACTCGGGTTCAAAGGGCGTCACGTTGACGATGATGCCGCAACGCGCATAGGTGCTCTTGCCGAGACAAACGGTCAGGACGCTGCGCGGAATACGGAAGTACTCGACGGTACGGGCGAGGGCGAATGAGTTCGGCGGGATGATGCAGAAGTCGCTGTTCACCTCGACGAAGGAATTCGGGTCGAAGTTCTTCGGGTCAACGATCGTCGAGTTGAGATTCGTGAACAGCTTGAATTCGTTTGAGCACCGGATGTCGTAGCCGTAGCTGGAGGTGCCGTAGGAGACGATCCGGCGACCATCAATCTCGCGTACCTGATTCGGCTCGAAAGGGTCGATCATGCCGTGCTGCTCCGCCATGCGGCGGATCCACCTATCCGATTTGATTGACATCGCTGGTCATCCGAACATCCGTAGTACCGGAAAGGTCTCCATTCTACGGTGTCCGGGAGGCGGAAGAAACGCTATCCGGCGCTCGCGAGCTGGCGTGGGCCGTCGTCGCGAGCCAGCCCGCTCAGGTGTTCTGGACGACGATGCTCGGAAACCTGGCGCTCATATCCCTGGCCCGCTCGGCAATCTTGACCGCCAGTCGGCGCGCGATCGCTCGGTAGATGTCGGCCGCGCGCGAGTCCGGGGCGCCGACGACCGTGGGTTTGCCCGAGTCGGTCAACTCGCGGATCGACAGTTCCAGTGGCAGGGAACCGAGCAACTCCGTATCGTAATCCTTGCACATCTGCTCGCCGCCGCCGTGACCGAAAATGTGTTCCGCATGTCCACACTGCGAGCAGATGTGGATACTCATGTTCTCCACCAGGCCGAGAATCGGGATGCCTACCTTCTCGAACATCTTCAGGCCCTTGCGCGCGTCGATCAGGGCGATGTCCTGTGGGGTGGTGACGATCACCGCGCCGGTCACAGGCACTTTCTGCGCCAGGGTCAGTTGCGTGTCGCCGGTCCCGGGGGGCATGTCGACCAGCAGGTAATCGAGGTTGTGCCAGTTGGTCTGCTTGAGCAACTGCTCGAGCGCCTGGGTGACCATCGGTCCCCGCCAGACCATTGGCGAATCGATGTAGATCATGAAGCCGATCGACATCGCCTGTAGACCATACGCCTGCAATGGGTCCATCGAGACGCCATCCTGCGACTCGGGTTTCTGTCCCACCAGGCCAAGCATCTGCGGTTGGGAAGGGCCATAGATGTCGGCGTCGAGCAGCCCGACGCGGGCGCCTTCCTGCGCCAGTGCCAGCGCCAGATTCACCGCCGTTGTACTCTTGCCGACACCACCTTTGCCGGAAGCGATGGCGATGATGTTCTTGACACCCGGCAGCGGTTTCAAGCCGCGCTGCACGGTGTGGGCGACGATGTTGACCGCTACATTGACGCTGATCTTGCCGATGCCCGGGATCGCCGCGAGTTTTCCGACGACTGCGCCGCGAATGTCATCGAGCTGTGTTTGCGCGGGATAACCCAACTCGATATCGAGCGAGACGTCTGCGCCTGGCTGCCATTCGCCGCATTTTAGCGGATTTCCAGCGCTCCAGCGATACCCACCTGATTCCCCGCCCCTGTGCGGCTTTCCGGGCATCGACCTGTATTCGAAGGACGAATCCAGCCATCCCACTGGCAGTCTCAAACACCGCCTGGCGCGCTCATTGTTTCTCTACGCCCTCTGCAACGGCTATCTGCGCGCAGACAGCACCGTGGTCGAAGCATCGAGTGGTTTCGACGGCGATTTCGGAGTGCCTACTTGCCCGCCTCCTCGGCTTCGTTGTTTGTCGCCGTGATGCCGTTGTCGACGGGGACTGAGAAACGCGGCGATCACGTCGTTCCAGGGCGGGCGCTGTTATCTGGTAGGCGATCCGCCGACCATCTACAGCGAATCGCAGCGCCTGGCCGACGAACTCGGTGGCCATTACATGGACCAATTTACCTACGCTGAACGGGCGACCGACTGGGGTGCCAATAACAACATCGCCGAATCGATTTTCCAGCAAATGCGGCTGGAACAGCATCCGATACCGACTTGGTTTCTGTTTCGAGTGCCGGTACCGGCGGCAGCCGCGACACTTGGCCGCTACGTGCGCTACTGCGCTCTCGGCCAACACCTCGTCTGCGCCGCTGATCCGAACGGTCGGTCTTCTTCGAATATCATTACCTTAGCTGCCAGCGGGATTCTGGGCGGCATGAATGCTCAGAATCGAAGGTATCGGCCGGCCACGCGTTGAAGCGTCATTTTCTGCCTGAGGTGATTGACGCCATGGTGAAGGTGCCGGATGTCTGGTCGCTGGCCGCGATGCAAGAATTATCAGCGCGTTTGGGGACGTAACCGTCGGCCCGTCGACCGGCACCAACCTGATCGCCGCTTTGGCGTGGATAGCGCAGAGATGCGCGAGCGCGGTGAGCAGGGTTCGGGGGTCGACCCTGCTCTGTGATTCCGGCCAACGCTACGGTCATACCTACTAAAGCTTACGAGGGTTGGTGCGGACAACGGCCTGAACTGCCACGTGCTGAGCGCGCGGCGCTGGCTGCATCACCGGACTCCGGGCAGCTTCCGGGAACTGCCCGCCAGATGGCAGATTGCCGGCGAACTGGCGGAGGTCACCGCGCCGCCCCACCAATCACCGAGCGGACCCAGTCGCGCCAGGCCGCAAAACGGTCGGATGCAAGGTCAGCGATGACGGGCGCTGCCAGACGGTCGTCGGCGTCGTAGTCGTCAGCAGACAGTAACATTTGCCCGCCGGCCCTCGCGCAGGACTCGGGCTGCCGGCGGCGTAATCCCAAAGCATTCCTGACCGCCGTGCAGAGGTCGGGCTGGGCCGGCAGCCAGATTGGCACCAGTCAAGCGTCGATAGCCGCTGAAATTGCGCCGCTGCGAATAGAAGGCGGGCTGACCGCAATCCGGTCAGCCAGTTCCTTTGGGATCCGTTTGAACGACGCCACCGGACGGCGCGTGCGATGTCGGCGGTCACCTGGCGAAGGGCAGCCGGCGGCCATTGAGATAGGTTCATTTCCCTCTGGCATAGAACATTTAGTCATGATCGGGTTGTAGGTCACCGCCAGGCGGCGCGCCGCGAACGCATCCAGGCGATGGAGACGGGCAAAACACGGTAAAACCGTTGATGAAATTGGTCGTGCCGTCGATCGGGTCTATAGACCACAGTCCGAGGTCGTCGCTGCTGCCGTTCCCGCCACTGGCCTCCTGGGCGGCTGGCGTCATCTCTTCGCCGATGGATTCGGGCAGGGACGGATCCCCGGTCAGGCGCTCCGAGGAGGAAATACCACAGCAGCGAGGTCCGCTACTTTCCGGAGCACACAGCGAGCCATCAAGTTCTTCGCTGACTGTGACCGACCCGCGGGGGGCGGGACGATTTCGTGCGGCGCCACCCGCGCACCAGCGCAATGCAAGCCGCCGGGCATGCGCTTGAGCTCGCTGTCAGCAAGCGTCGGCGCAACTGGCGCTGTCTTCCTCGCGCATGTCGAGTCAGTGACGCCACTTGATCGAGCAACCGATACTGGCAAACCGTTTCCTGCGGACAGCGACTGGTTGCGGCAATGTTTTACCGCTTCGACCAGCTCGCGTCTGGCATCAGGCGGTGTGCAGCAGGCGACCGCTGGCATCGAGGCGGCTTTGCGGTACTGGAGTTCGAGGTTCTGGAAGTTGAAACCGAAGAAGTCCGGCGTACAAACGGGCGCTATAGCAACGCGCCACGTCTTGGGTCGGGTCGTAGAGGTAGGGGAAGGTACGTCGAGTTGCCGGGCGATGCGCGCTGCCATGTTTTCCAGTGAATCCTCCGGGTATTCGGTCAGGTCGCGTTCGGTGAGATGGCGGCGACACTGGAGAAGCGAGGGTCTGTAGCTGCGCGCATCAAGGCAGATGGGGTCGATGATCGCCTTGGACGTAGGGACAGTGGTTACAGATGAACATCAACAGCAGCCCGTTCGGCCCTCGCGTGGCTAGGGTGTGCCGCGAACCAACCGTATCGTCCAGTTCGAAGTCGACGGCCTTTGCCAGCCAAAGTCACAAAACTGGGGTAGGCCCAGCGCCATGACGCAGCAGTCTCCAAACAACGAACATCGAACAAGTAAAACTCTTATAATAACACGGTGAACCCTCTCACGCCATTGCCCGATGCCATTGGCAGTCGGCCCGAATCTCGATTTGCCGGAACGTGTGGCGCATCATGCGATCAACGTCTCCCGCTTGCGCCGCAGTGATGCCTCCTGACGCTTTCAACGGTGCAGGCGGCGAACATCGCAGCCCGAATAGTGGGCGTTGGGCGTGCCCGCGTCAGCGTCGAGGTGTCGGACTGGCTTGCTACGGAACGTGAGAGTCACCGCTTTCGATCACTCCTGCAGGCGCGCCGCAAGCTGGCGAGAAAATGGACTTGACGGTAGAAGGCAGTTAACCTGGGTCGACCGCATTGTTCCATCGGATCTCGATACGCTGTGCGCTGCGGCTCCAGGGCGAGCGTGCCCTGCGCCGCCGAGCACCGGCGGGGCGTCGTTGTCGCAGCCTGTGAGCAGTGCGGGCGCAACTGGCTGGAAGTGCTGGCTTCCAGGGCGCCTTTGATAACGGTTGCCAAGAAATGCTCCAAAGGAGGTGGGCTGCGTTTCCTGATGCTGGCGTTGGCGGTGGACGTTCGCTGGCGAACGTCCCGGGACCGCCAGTGGGGCGGGCGGTGGAACTGCTGATCGGCGCCGAGGGAGGGCTGGCTCCGGAGGAAACCCGGTTGGCAGGATTGGCCGGTTTTCTGCCGGTGCGCCTTGGGCCGCGGATCCTGCGCACGGAAACGGGTTGGCCCAGCCGTTCTGGCGGCAATCCAGTTTTGGTGGGGTGACTTAGTTGGCGGAGATCATTGATGTTTGAATCGGCAGAACATTGGGACACAAGATCGACAAGGCGGACGTTCCGTGTCGAGGAGCTGAAGCTGGGCACCGCGTTACCGGAATACGGTGGAGCAGTTGCGCGAGAACGGAAGCTTCCCGCGATCATACTG
>JADJMH010000017.1 GCA_016709675.1 Candidatus Accumulibacter proximus | reverse complement strand
TCCACCCGGCGCTGTTGTCGAACCGGACCGACTATCAGGCTTCGCTGCGCAAGTTGCAGGCCCCTGCAGGCTGACATTCTCTGCGAAGGGCACTACGGCGTCTTTGTCGGCCAGGCCAGCGTGGCGGCTTTCATCGACCGCTTCATTGAGGGCTGACGACGGCCGTCACGTGGCGTACCCGGGGTCCTGTTCGTGCCATCGGGCGTGGGAGGTGAGCGCTTGACAGCGCTACCTTGCGTCGATGGGTTGCCTTCGATAAGCTGTTCTGGCACGGCTCTTTGGAGGCAAGGTTTGCCCAGAAAATGCATTCATCAATCACCCAACAATGAGGAGACATGATGCTCTACGCCGCCCCGGTACCCCAGGTGCCAGATCGCCCTGCCAGCCGCTACGGCAACTCCCTCGGTGGCAGTTGGCTTGCCCCCGGTCGGGTCAATTCTTTGACGTCATCACCGATCAGCGGCGGGCCCTATGCCCAGGTTGCCCGGCTCCCACTGCCGAAGACATCGATCTCGCACTCGACGCTGCGCATGCCGCCGCCGACAAGTAAGCCCGCACCGCCCCCGCCGATCAGGCCAACGTACTGCTCAGGATCGCCGACCGCCTGGAAGCCAACCTCGAAATCCTCGCCTACGCCGGGACAGTGGATAACGGCAAGCCGATGCGTGAAACACTGAATGCCGACGTCCCCGCTCACCGTTGACCATTACCGCTATTTCGCCGGCTGCCTGCGCGCGCAGGAGGGTGGTATCAGCGAGATCGACGAGCACACGGTCGCCTATCACTTCCACGAACCACTCGGCGTCGTTGGCAGATCATCCCCTGGAACTTCCCGATCCTGATGGCCGCCTGGAAGCTCGCCCCGGCCATCGGCGCCGGCAACTGCGTGGTGCTCAAGCCGGCCGAATCGACGCCGATCAGTATCCTGATCATGGCCGGGCTGATCGCCGACCTGCTGCCGCCCGGTGTTCTGAATATCGTCAACGGTTATGGTCGCGAAGCCGGCATGCCGCTCGCCACCAGCCGCCGCATCGCGACCACGGGCCCGCTGATCGCGCAAGCCGCCGCCAACAACCTGATTCCGGCCACACTGGAACTCGGCGGCAAGTCGCCGAACATCTTCTTCGGCGATATCGCCAAGGCCGACGACAGTTTTTTCGACAAGGCCATCGAAGGCCTCGTGCTGTTCGCCTTCAACCAGGGCGAAGTGTGCACCTGTCCCTCGCGCGCGCTGATTCACGAGTCGATCTACGATCACTTCATGGAGCGCGTACTGCAGCGCGTCGCGGCGATCAAGCAGGGCGACCCGCTTGACACCGACACGATGATGGGCGCGCAGGCCTCGCAGGAACAGATGACCAAGATCATGTCCTACCTTGATCTGGGCCGACAGGAGGGCGCCCAGGTGCTGATCGGTGGTGAGCGGGCCCATCTTGGCGGCGATCTGGCGGGCGGCTACTACGTCCAGCCGACGCTGTTCAAGGGCCACAACAAGATGCGGATCTTCCAGGAAGAGATCTTCGGGCCGGTGCTCGCCGTGACCACCTTCAAGGACGAAGCGGAGGCGCTGGAGATTGCCAACGACACCCTGTACGGTCTCGGTGCGGGCGTCTGGAGCCGCGACGGTAACGTCGCTTACCGCATGGGCCGCGCAATCAAGGCCGGCCGCGTGTGGACCAACTGCTACCATGCCTACCCCGCGCACGCTACCTTCGGTGGCTACAAGGAATCCGGCATCGGCCGCGAGACGCACAAGGTCATGCTCGACCACTACCAGCAGACCAAGAACCTGCTCGTGAGTTACAGCGAGCAGAAGCTCGGCTTCTTCTGATGCCTCCCTCGCCTTGATTTACGGGCTGGGGTGGGCAGCCACCCCAGCACCCGGAGACCAACATGGTTGAAAAAGTCATTGCCACTGAAGCGGCGCTCAATCTCATCGCGTTCCTCAAGCAGAAGCACGGTTCGCTGATGTTCCACCAATCTGGCGGTTGTTGCGACAACAGCGCCGCCAACTGCTATCTGCCGGGAGAGATCACCATCGGCGCTGGCGACGTATTCCTCGGCGAGATTGGCGGCTGCCCTTTCTACATCGGCAAGTCACAATACGAATACTGGAAGCACACCCAGTTGATCATCGATGTGATCGACGGTCATGGCGGGACCTTCTCGCTCGAAGGTCCAGAGGGTAAGGCCTTTCACACGCGCTCGCGGGTCTTCAGCGATGCGGAGGTGGCAGAGTTGGGCCGGGACGCTTAGCCGAAGCCTCAATGGGTCAGAAGACCCGTGGACGAGGGCACACCCAAATTGATAGTCTCGGTGGATTCGCCTTTCTCCGCTACCCGGTATTGCGCAGCCCGGCCGCAACGCCGTTGATCGAGATGTGTATGCCGCGTTTCACACGTTCCATTGCTGCCGCGTCGGCTGGTGTGCTGTTGCGGTAGCGTCGCATCAGCTCGACCTGCAGGTGGTTGAGCGGGTCGATGTACGAGAAGCGGTGCTCGATCGAGCGCGCCAGCGAGGGGTTCGACGACAAGCGCTGCTCCTCGCCGGTAATCAGGGCAGTGCCCTCTGCGTACGTCGCCATTCGGCTTCGATCAAGCCGAAAATGTGCTCGCCAGTGCGTCGTCCTCGACCAGTTCGACGTATCGTCGGGCGATGCCGAGGTCGGTCTTGGCGAGGACCATGTCCAGGTTCGACAGCAGCGTGGTGAAGAAAGGCCACTGTGCGTGCATCCTCCGCAGGAGCGCCAAGCGTGCCTCGCGCTCGTCGTCCTGGCCGCCGAGGTAGGCCTCGACCGCCGATCCGAAACCGAACCAGCCCGGCAGGGCGACCCGGCACTGCCCCCAGCTGAAACCCCAGGGAATCGCCCGCAGGTGCTCGATGGCGTTGCTTGCCTTGCGGGCGGCGGGGCGGGAGCCGATGTTCAGCTCGGCGATTTCGCGGATCGGGGTGGCGCTGAAGAAGTAGTCGGCGAAGCCGGGCGTTTCGTACACGAGCTGTCGATAAGCCGCCATGCTGGCCACGCTCAGAGCCTCGGCGGCGCCCAGAAAGCGCGCCGGTGCCCGCCGGGTCGGCGGTAGCAGGGTCGTTTCCAGCGTTGCTGCGACCAGTGTTTCGAGGTTGCGGTGGCCGATCTCCGGGTTGGCGTACTTGGAGGCGATCACCTCGCCCTGCTCGGTGAGGCGGATCTGGCCATTCACCGTTGCCGGCGGCTGCGCCATGATCGCCTGGTAGCTTGGTCCGCCGCCACGTCCGACCGTCCCGCCACGGCCATGGAAGAGGCGCAGCGTCACGCCCTGCGACTGGTAAAGCCCGGCGAACAGGGCGGCCAGCGAGGTCTCGGCCTTGTAGAGCTCCCAGGTGCTGGTGAAGGTGCCGCCGTCCTTGTTGCTGTCCGAGTAGCCGAGCATCACTTCCTGCTCGCCGCCCGAGGCTCCGATCATCTTGGCGATGCCGGCGGTGGCATAGAAGTTGCGCATGATCGCCGTTGCGCGGCGCAGATCGTTGATCGTCTCAAACAGCGGCACGACGGTGAGTTCGGTCTGCGTTCCCTCGCGCAGCGTGCCGCGCAGCAGCCCGGTTTCCTTGAAGAGCAGGAGGACCTCGAGCAGGTCGCTGACTTCCTCGGTGTGCGAGATGATGTACTGGCGGATGGCGTGGTCGCCGAACGTCTGCCGCAAGCTCGCGGCAGCCTCGAAGATCGCCAGTTCGCCGCTGGCCACGGCGCTGTAGTCGCCGCCGCGCACACGCAGCGGTCGGGCATCATCGAGCAGTCGCAGCAGCAGGGCACAGCGGGCCGGTTCAGCCAGACCGGCGTAGTTTTCCTCCAGTCGGGCGACGCGCAGCAGTTCGGCGAGCACGGCCTCGTGCTGGTCGGAGCTCTGCCGCAGGTCGACCGTCGCCAGGTGGAAGCCAAAGACCTCGACGGCGCGGATCAGCGGTGCCAGCCGGAGGGCGATCAGGGGATCGGCGTGATGCGCACGCAGCGAGTGCTCGATCACCCGCAGGTCATCGAGGAAATCGGTCGCCGAGGGATAGGCGGCGGCGCTGACCACCGCGTGGCGGAGCGCGGACTGGCCGGTCAGCGCCTGCAGCGTCGCCGCCAGGCGCGCATACATGCCGATCAGCGCTCGCCGGTACGGTTCGTCGCGCCGGTGCTCGCTGGTGTCGGGCGAGCGATCGGCCAGCGCCGCCATGGCCGGCGTCATGCGCACCCATTGCGCGGACATCGAGAGTTCGCCACCCAACTGGTGCACTTCGGAGAGGTAGTGTTGCAGGGCTGTTGCCGCCTGTCGCTGCAGCGCCATGCGCAGGGTTTCGGCGGTGACGAAGGGGTTACCATCGCGGTCGCCACCGATCCAGTTGCCCATGCGGAAGAAGGGCGCCAGTTGCTCGCCGGGGAGCGCTTCCTCGAGCGCGCGGTAGAGGCGCGGGATCTCGCGCAGGAAAGTGGCGTCGTAATACTGGAGAGCGTTCTCGATCTCGTCGGCGACCGTCAGCCGGGCCAGGCGCAACATTCGCGTCTGCCAGATCTGTGTCACCCTGGCCTTGATCAGCGCCTCGTTGTCGGCCAGTTCGCGCGCGCCGAGCAGGGTCTCGCGGCATTCCACCAGTTCGGCGATGGTCCGCTCGGCAGCCAGGATACTCTGCCGCTGGACCTCGGTGGGATGCGCCGTGAGGACGGGCGAGATGTGCGCCGAACGCAGGCTGTGGCCGATTTGTTCGGGTGATACGCCGGCCGATGTCAGCCGCCGCAGGCTCAATGCCAGCGATCCTTCCTGCAGGTGTCCGGCGCGCTCGTGAAGCCGGCGGCGGCGAACGTGATGCCGGTCCTCGGCGATGTTGGCCAGGTGCGAGAAGTAGCTGAAGGCGCGGATGACGCTGACCGTCTGGTCGTTCGACAAGCTGCGCAGCAGTTCATCGAGGGCCTGCCCGGCCTGAGTGTCGCTTTTCAGGCGGTAGGCGATCGATAGTTGCCGCACACGTTCGACCAGCTCGTACGCTTCGGGGCCATCCTGTTCGCGGATGACCTCGCCGAGCACGCGCCCGAGCAGGCGAATGTCTTCGATCAAGGGGCGGTTCTTGTCGGCGGCGGCGGAAGCAGGGCTGGAGTGGCGGGTCATGGGAGCGGGAGGGGCGGGTGGCTTTCGCGGCATGGTATCAGGATCGTACACGGGAAACGTGATTGCAGCACCTGATTGATTCGAGTTTGGCGAGCATCGGCGCCATTGTTCGGGAGCGGCGAGGACTCTCCGCAAGCCGGCGAACCACTGGCTCGCCAGCGAGGCGACACACAGGATCCAGGGGTCAAACGATGGCGCGGGTCACGCATCGTTGGCGTGCTCTGCGTCGGCGCTGTTAACCGCGAAGTTCCACGGCAGCGAGCATGTTGCCTTCACGGGGCGTCCCGGTCATCGCCGACGTGTGGGACAGCAAAGCACAACTGGACCTGTCTGATCCACAAAGCCTTGAGCACAGCGTCCCTCGCATCCTGATGCAACTCGATATTGAGCTTGGTTGGCATCTCGTCCGACAGGTTCATTCATCCCTACTGACCAGGCAAGCTGCGGGTGAATTCGATCAGCCCTCGACCGGAGATGCGGCCAACTCCCCACGGCCGCGCAATCCCACCAGGTTCAACCCAGCCAGGCCGGACAACACTAGAAGTAGTGAGCCGGGAACTGGAATCGCCGTCCCCGGGTTACCGCTCACCTGGAACGCCAGGTTCCCCTTCGGCGGGTTCAGGGCACGCGACCACGGGTCTCGATCGACGACACGATAGAAGTTCTGCCCGGTCGTATCGCTCAGTAGCCAGTACCACTCTGCCCGGGAATCGAGAACATCGAACTGGTTGACGACGGAGAGATAGTTCCTCCCGGCGGCGAGCGTGACGGGTGCGAGGGCGAGATCGAGGTCGAAGCGATAAACCGGAGCGCGCTCCTTGTCCACTAGCAAGGTCGAGGAGCGTGCTGGCTGTTGCAAAATCGTTTCGGTTGGGAGGGCTTTCGGTGCTCCACTCCCGTCATCGGCGAAGAACCGCACGGTGAAGTCGTCTTTTCGCAAGGGAGTGGCTGGATCGCCCGGATCCTCCAGATACGAGCCCCACCACGTTAGCCCGGTGACCGACGTCGTTGTCGACAGAACAAAACCGTCGGCGCTTTGTGCCGCGGAAATGCTGAGAAAGGCATCATTCCCATCTGCTGGCGCCTGTTCGAAGACCACCGCGGCCGACGCCGCGCCAATGAGTGACGCGGCAAGCGCCAGCGGAAGGAGCGTGCGAGCCATAGCTGCCCGGCAGCCGAGACTACAAGCGTATAGCGATGCCCCGTTTGACGTCATGTCATTTCTTTTCATAGCATTCCCCCTCAACACCTTTCTTGAACACACGCCACCTTGTCTAACCAGCCCACAGCAGATCGACATACCCGCTGGTAAAGGTTACCGAGTCGATCAGGTACTCGCTGCCGTGCATGCTGCCATTGGCAGAATACGGATCCGATCCGAAGCCATTTCCGGCCTCGTTACCATACGCTCCATACGCGAAATCCTCGCCATTCTGCGCGCCGGCGGAAAAGACCGCCTGACTGAAACCCTCCTCGACCGACACCGAGAGTTGCTTGGAACCGTCCAGTGCGTCGGCGTAGAAAAAGATTTCTGTGACGGGTGCACCCGCGGCATCGAGAAGTTGCAGGCGCCCGGCCTCGTTGAAGCCGGTGCCTTCGTCGTTGCGGGAGAACCGGCTGAGCTGGAAGCTGATCTGGTTGGCCTCCTCGTCGAGTACAAAGCGCAAGCCCTCGCTGCCGTCGATCTCCTGCAAGACGGCGCTGGTCGCCAGTGTCTGGCCGCTGACCCCGAGGTCGCCACCGGAGACGTCACCCCCGGCGAGAATGCCGCTGCCGGAACTCCCGAAAAGAACGTTGCTGTACGACTCGTTCGCGTCGTTGAGGTTGGCCTTGTGCTCAATATCGACGCCTGCATGGCTCCAGCTTCTCTCCCACGCTCCAGCATCCGATCTGGGGGGCCGGGCGGGTGCGTCGCCGATCTTGAAGGTGGAGGTGTCGTCGTTAGCAATGGTCGCGGTTGCACTGCCGGCAGTCACCGTGCCATTTATCGGGTCGTTCAGCGTAACCACAAAGCCCTCGTGCGGCTCGATCAGCCCGTCGCCGGCGACTTCGATCGTCAGCCGTTGCTCGCTGCTTCCCGGGGCAAACACCACTAGCCCGTTGGGCAGCAGGCCGCCGACGAAATCGCTCGCGTCGGCCGTACCGCTCAGTCTGTAGGAAACGGTCGTCTCGCCGGACAAGTCGCCACTGCGCGTCAGCAGGAAGGAGAACGCGGTCGTGCCGCTGTTGCCTTCGGCCAGTCGCGCCTGTTCGGCGGCGATCGACACCGTCGGCAAGCGCGGCACGTCGTCGTTCTCGATTGTGGCGGATGCCGAAGCCACCGCCAGCGTGGCGTTGCCTGGATTGTTGAGATTGACGGCGAACTGTTCGTCGGCTTCGACCGTGGTGTCACCCGTCACGGCGAGGGTGATCACCTGCTCGACTTCGCCGGCCGCGAAGGTCAGCGTTCCCGAGGGCAGGGCGCCGCCAAAGTCGGCTGCGTCCGCAGGCTGCGTGCCTGTACCGGCAACGGAGTAATCGACGGTCGTGGATCTGCTGGTGTCGCCACCGCGGGTGATCGTGAAGCTGAAAGTGGTGGTACCCGTATTGCCCTCCACGTTGCTGGCAGCCAACGCCGTAATGGCCAGAGTCGGCGGAGGTAGCGCATCGTCGTTCACGATGGTGCCCTCGGCTGTTGCCGTGGCGAGGTCGGCATTGCTGGCGTCGCTCAGCGTCACCCGGAAGCGCTCGTCGCCCTCCACGATCGTGTCCCCAGCCACGTTAACTGTGATCGTCTGGGTTGCTTCGCCGACGGCAAAGCTCACCGTGCCTGTCGGCAGGGTGTCGCCGGTGAAGTCAGCGGCATTGGCCGGCGTCGCGCCGACACCGGTCACCGCGTAGGTCGCGCTACTCGCGGCGCTCAGATCTCCGCTGCGGGTGACGGTGAAGGTGAACCCGGTGCTGCCCGTGTTGCCTTCGGGCTTCGCCGCATCGGCTTCGGCGATCGCTAGCGTGGGCGGCGGCACGTCGTCGTTCTCAATCGTGCCTGCAGCCACGGCGGTGGTGATCGTGGCGTTGGCAGGATCGCTCAGTGTCACCGTGAAGCCCTCGTCCGGTTCGATCGTCGTGTCACCCGTCACGGCGACGGTCACCACCTGCTCGACTTCGCCGGCCGCGAAGGTCAGCGTTCCCGAGGGCAGGGCGCCGCCAAAGTCGGCGGCGTCGGCCGGCTGGGCGCCTGCACCGGCGACGGAGTAATCGACCGTCGTGACACCGGTGCTGTCGCCACCGCGGGTGACGGAAAAGCTGAAAGCGGTGGTGCCCGTATTGCCTTCCGCCTTGTTGGTACCCAACGCCGCGATGGCCAGCGTCGGCGGGGGGAGGGCATCGTCGTTCACGATGGTGCCCTCGGCTGTGTCCGTGACGATCGTGGCATTGCTCGGATCGCTCAGCGTCACCGTGAAGCCCTCGTCCGGTTCCACGGTTGTGTCACCGCTGACGTTGACCGTGACGGTCGTGCTCGCCTCGTTGGCTGCGAAGCTGACCGCACCGCTCGGCAATGCGCCGCCGAAGTCGTCGGCACTGGCGGAATGGCTGCCACTGCCAATCACCGCGTAAGCGACAGTCGAGGGGCCACTGAGATCGCCGGTGCGGGTGAGCTTGAACACGAAGGCGCTCGTGCCGATGTCCCCTTCGCTCTTTACGGCATCGGTTGCGACAATCGACACTTCAGGTGGCGGCACGTCGTCATTCAGGATCGTTGCCGAAGCCGTCGCGCTGCCGAGTAAGGCGTTCACGGGCGCCGACAAGGTCACGACGAAAACCTCGTCGAACTCGACGAGAGCATCTCCACGTGCCTCGATGGTCACGGTTTTCTGCGCCTCGCCTGCCGCGAACTCCAAGGCTCCGGACGGGAGTGTCTGCGAGAGGAAGTCATCAGCGGCAGCGGGATTCAGGCCTGAACCCGTCACCGCGTAAGACACCGATGCGGCATCGAGATCACCAGACGATCGGACGACAGTAAAGCTGAAGGCGGTCGCGGCGGAGTTGCGTTCGTACCTGGCCGCGTCCGGCAGTCCATCGCCGTCGGCATCACCCACCATCAGATCGAGTCGGGTCGGGATTCGGGCGCGAACGAAGGTCTCGGTGTCGACCGTCGAGGGCACTCGCTCGACGTGGCCCACGTGATCGACTGCGACACTGAAGAATCCGTAGGTGTGACCGCCCTCGCCAGTGAAGATCGCCTCGGTCAGTTGGGTATTCTGGAGCCAGACGGTTGGGGATGCAGCATTGTCCGTCACATAGACGGTGTAATGGGCGATTCCAGACCCATCTGGGTCGTCAGCACCAGACCAAGACACGCGAATTTCCGGCAGATCAGAAACTCCAGGCAGCGGCGCCACCGCGCTTTGCGGCCCACCAGCATCAAGCGTATTAAACACTGCCGGGGTGACAATCGGAGCCTCCGTGTCGAAAACGATGCTGGCAATCGCGTCGATCACCGTGCCGCTAGGTGCGGAATCCCGTGCTTCGACGCTGTACGACACGAAACCATCTCCGCGCCCGGTTGAGTCGTTGGGTGGCAAGAAGCCCGCAAAGACATCGGTCGTCGGTTCCCCCGTTTGCGGGTCGATCGTGGCGAACGTCCAGGTCGCCAGTCCGCCGCCGATGTCGATCTCCGCCGTGATGTCCACGAGGAAACCCCGCGTCGCACTCAGGTCAATGCGGGCCTCATAGAAGGGGCGATCATCGGGAACGTCGAAGCGCAGATCACCCCAGCCGAAGCTGCCGACGCGGAAACTCGTCCAGTCCAAATCGCTGTCCAGTTGCTGAGTAACGACGACCTGTTGCGCTGCAGCAGTGGCGTCTGAGGCGTTTTCGAAGCGGATCGTATAGGGCAAGAGGTCGGATGACTTGACATGATTCTCGTCGCCGTACCCAGCAGGTCCGATTATGTCATTCGGATCGCGGGCTCTAACAATCGGGGTAATGCGAGACAAATAGGGCGACAGGAGACTGGTCAACTGGTCGACTAAGAGACGAGTGATGACTTGGGCGGGCTGATTGAATGGGTCTACCCCAAACCAATGCATGTACCAATCAGCCCATACGCTCGGAGACTCGAAATACTGAAGCGCGATGCTTGCCGTTGGTGTTCCCAGTGCAAGCGATTTATCCTTACCCGAAAACACTAAGCCTTCCCCGAGCCCAGGAATTACTGGGTGGGGGCCGAGCAATGCTAACGACCAACTCGGGCCGGGACCGACGTTCGAAAAGCTCGTGACGTTGACACCAGGATTATTCCAGCCGACGGAAACCCCTGCTCCCAGCATGACACCATTCTGCCCAGTGTACGAAATCGTAAACTCTGGTCCTACTGGCCCAAAAAAATTAACTGGCACGTAGTTGATTTGGAAATCCTTCCACGACGTCAACCCAAGCGGATCAATACTCGTCGTGGGTGTGGATGCCGCATATTCATAGGCATTGATGCCGCCCGACAAACCAACCGGATCCTGGGAAAGAAAGCGTCCTAGCTCCGAACTGTAGTATCGGGCCCGCATGAAGGACAATCCGGTATCGTCGCTCATCACTCCATACTGACCACCGAACGCAAATGGATTTTCTACGGACTCGGTCGAGAACATGAGGTCGCCAAAAGGTGCGGCCGAGTATCTATTGACAATGGCACCGGTCTCGTCCGTGAGCACGCTCGCATTGCCCAATTTGTCAAACGCATAGAAGGCGGTGTTCTGCTGGACATCGTCGCGACTAACGAGACCCAGGCCATAGGTATAGGTTGCCGCGAGATTGCCCGCACTGTCGTACTCACCAACGACGTTGGCAAGTCCCGACGGATCGATCACGTACTCCGTGCGGACCCCATCATGAACAGAAGCAACGCGATTGCAGAGTCCGTCATACTCGTAGTTCCAAATCCCAGAGGGGGTTGCGACGCTGATCAGGCGGTTCTCGGTGTCGTAGTTGTAAGTCCAAGTCTGCCCCCCCTCGGTCTTTTCGATCAGGTTGCCATCAGCATCGTACCGGTAGCTGGCTGAGCCGACGCTGGAGTACTGGTTGAGTTGGTTCGAGACATAATCCTTGGCCGATCCATCGGTGGTGGTGCGAATGCGGTTGCCCGCAGCATCGTACGCATAGGCGAAAGTGCGATCAGCACTGCCGTCTCGGTCAGAGTCCAGATCAGCGCCGGTCAGACGACCGAGCGCATCATAGCGGTAACCCCACTGACCATCGGTTGCGTCGACCCGGATCGGGCGCGACATGGAGTCATACGTGTAATGGAACTCGGTGATCACGCTGCCGTCGGCTGCGAGGTTCCGAACGCTCGTCACGCGTCCGGCGCCATCGTAGACGTTAGCCGTTTCCGTGCCATTCCCGTTCAGCGTCTGCACGATACGGCCCGCAGCATCATAAGTGTAGGTGACGATCAGATCGCCCCCGCCGTCATGCAGCGATGCCAACCGACCGGCAGCATCGTAAGCGTAATGGACCTCGCGACCCTCTGCATCCGTCATCTGAATCCGGCGCCCCGCCGCGTCGTACGCGTAGGAAACAGTCCGGGCCTCTGCGTCAGAAAATGACACAAGGCGATCTGCAGCGTCATACTGTAACGTGGTAAGACCCCGCGGATCAGTGATCGAAATCAGGTTGTCGTGCGTATCCCATCCGTACGTGAAGCGTGTCCCATCGGAATAAAGCTTCTCGGTTAGCCTGCCCTGGGAATCGTAAGCGAACAGTGTCTTTTGCCCCCGACCATTAGTGGCTTCCATCATCTGACCACTGGCATCGTGGACATATCGGTCCGTGCTGCCGTCCGCGTAATCTAACCCGCTGAGATTTCCATTTCCGTCGTAGACGTAACGCGTGACGTTCCCCCGCTGATCGGTTAGCGAATCCAGGCTGTCGAACGTCCGATTCATGGAAAAACTGTAGCGCTGTCCATTTGGATCAACGACGCTTGTCAGATTGCCAAGCGCATCGTAAGTGTATCTGGTGACAGTGTTATTCGTTGCCGCCGTGCGAATCAAGGAGCCATTGGCGTCATAGTCGAAACGCGCAGCGGCCCCAAGGCTATCGACGACTAGAATAGGTGCCAGGCTACTGTTATAACTTATCGCAGACGAAACGCCAGCGGCATCAGTGAAATGAATCTTGCCGGGCTGGCGATAACTGTACGCAACCCAACCGCCCCCGTCGGATGAATCGCGCACGAGGCGCCCTTGATTATCGTAGGCGAGATCGTGATGAGTCCCGTCCGCGTAAGTAACGGACAAGAGCGCGTGATTGCGAAGGGCGTTGCCGCTGTCGTCATAGGCGTACTCAACTGTTCCTCTTGCGCCCATTGTCCCAGTCAGGTGACTGCCTGTCGCGTCGTAGTGATAGTCAACGGCCCGTCCGGACCCGTCGGTTATTGTAGAGATTCTGTCAAAGCCGTTGTAACTCAGAGTCAGCTCGTCACCGTTTGTATGAGCGACGCGAAGGAGTTGACCCGCCTGGTACTGGAGATCGATTCCATTGCCGTTTCTGTCGCGTACCTGAACAAGCTCGCCGGTACCAGAAAAGAACAATTTGCTCCCATCGGTCTCGGTGAGAGTGTAACCGTTGCCCGTTGCGATGAGGTGGCCATGGCCATCGGTTTTTTCGAGGTAGCCCTCTTTACCCTCGAGTGACACTTTGTCGAAAAAACGTGCTGAGGCTGGTCCTTTGATGTAAACGTCACCAACGGAATCGGTGACCGCGCGCATGTCGAAGGTATGCGTCCACCCGTAGCCGAAGGCCCCGGCGGTGTTACGGCCCGTCAGGGTTCCGTCAAACACACGTGAAAAGCTTAGTCCGGGGCCTTGCGAAATGAAAGAAAAGTCGGTGGCTGTTTCGAGAACCGGACGCGGCCCGCTTTGGATGATCTCGCCGAGCTGCGATTGAATAATCTGACTCACGCTCCCGGTAAACTTCTCACTCAGAGATTCTTGGGTCTCGCCGCTTCGATCCACGCCGTAAACAGAGTTCCCCCCAAGCATCGCGTTCATGGCCTCGCTCCGAAAAAAGAGCTCGATTGAGCGGATGGCGAACTGCTCGGCAAGTTCTGATACGTCCGCTCCGGCTCGGAGGATGAACTGGCCCCAGACCAAGTCCCAGGCTTGGTCATCGATGTAGGCCGGCCTTGCCGCAGATTCTATTGGCGCCCAGTCGAGCGGGGGCGGTGCTATTGGGAGGCCATGCGGGTTTGTTGAGCCCGGATTGGCCAAGTAGAGACTGTGCGAGAGAGCGTTGCTGGTTGCGAAATCGGAGAAGGTGAACGGCACGCGCACTGTGGCGCCAGCGGGTAGAACGCCGGCAGGCCCGTGTGAGCCACCGCCAACAGACGCAACCGCGTTGCCACGCTCCTCGGCAATGCCCGCGATCTGATACGTTGCCCCCTGCCCTCCCAGAAGCACCAGCGGTGCAGCAATATCTGTTTCACCGACATTGGTGTAAGTGATTGTGCCGGTTCCGGTTGTTCCAGGCCGCACGGCTGCCGGCACCGACAGCGAATACTGAAGTTGGCCGGGCTGTCCGTCTGTCACGGTGAAAGCATCGTCCGCTAGCGCGCTGCGGCCAGTGCCATCGACGTGCACATCGTAGACACCGGTAGTCAGTCCCTGCAAGTCGAATGTCGCCCAGAGTTCGCCGCTGTCTACGTATCGCACCTGAGTCGCGGCACGTTCGGTACCGTCGCTGGCGACGATCCGCACGATGTCGTTGGGAGCAAAATCGACACCATCCAGCGAGAGTGTGACCTGGCCGCGGTTACTGCCGCGATCGGGCGTCACCTCGCGGATGGACAAATCGGCAAGCTTCGCGCCGATCGTGAAGTCGGTCGGCCCGGGTGCGGCATGATCGGCGTAGACGAAGACGTAGTGCGGCCCGCCGAGGGTTTCGCGAAGCAGTATCTCCTGATCCGGTTGGAAATGATCGCTGGAAGCGGCATCGAAAAACGTGCGGGTCGGCCCGTAGCCATAACCAACATAGAGCTCGTTCGACGCTGTGGTCGCGGCACTGTCCAAGGAAATGATCAGGGTCTTGCCGGCCGGAACATCAACGCGGTAGAAAGCGGACTGCCCACTCCCGAGGCTACCTGTTGCGGTTGAACCGAGAGCCAACGCAGGCCAGTCGTTTTCAGTGGTTGAGGTCGATGCTCCGAGGTTGTTGTCGTCACTGACTTCGCGAAGTCGGCCCAGGCTATTTGCACGGACAATGAAATGGTAGTCCCCCGGCAGAACGCCTGGCATCGATGCCGTGAAACTTTCGGTGTAACTTGCGCCGGAGGCGACGTCGCCGATGTGGTGGGCGCGTCCGACCAGGACGTCGCCAAGGTCCCAGACGTTATCGGCCGATAGGAAGATGGAATCGTCCCATTCGCCAATGGCCGCATGTTGCCCGTCGTTACGAACCGTGTAGCTGATGGTGGTACTCTGACCAGAAACGGCGCTCAGCGGCACCGTCACGGAATCTACGACCAGATCAGCAAGATCGGTGCTGGCGACGAAGACGACGGTCGTATCACTCGCCGCTGGCGTTGCGAAGAAACGGCCGTCAAAGCTGCCATCGAATCGAACCCGTGCCTCGGGAACGCCGTCACCGCTTGTGTCGATTCCGAGCACGCCATTGGTAAAGCTCAGGGATGACGTCAAGAAACTGGCTCCGCTAATCACCAGCGAGTCTTCGGGGGAGAAGTCCCGAATGGTGTCGCCGTCCAGTGCGGTCAGCCCGTCGTGGAAGATATCCGGCCCATGGCCACCACGGAGCGTGTCCACTCCGGAACCTCCCGACAGCGTGTCGGCGCCGTCCCCGGCATCGAGACTGTCGGCGCCGTCGCTTCCCATCAATTGGTCGTTGCCGGTTCGGCCCAGCAGGTTATCGTTACCTGAGCCGCCGTCGAGGCGGTCGTCGCCCGACCCACCATCCAGACTGTCCGCCCCACTTCCTCCGCGGAGCACATCGGCGCCCGCGCGCCCGAACAAGTGATCGGCGCCTCCTCCACCCTCAAGAACATTGTCGCCATCGGTTCCCGACAAAGAGTCGCCGAAAGCACTACCGACCAGGTTCTCGATATCGGTCAGACTGTCGTGGCCACCGTCACCATCGGAATCGGCCACGCCAGCGGCGAGATCCGCATTGATCGCCCCGGCATCCCAAGCATAGACTGCGGTGTCAACGCCATCGCCGCCTTCCAGTGTGTCTTCGCCGGTGTTCCCTTCAAGAACGTCGTTGCCGCCGTTGCCCAACAACACATCGTTGCCTGGGCCGCCGATCAAGGTATCGTTACCGGCGTCGCCGCGGAGGGTGTCGTTGCCGGCGAAGCCTTCCAACAGATCATCGGAGGCAGTGCCCGTATGATCGTCGTCGGCTGATGTGGCGCCCCATATCTGGGCGCCGATGCCGGCGAAATCGGCCTCGCGCAACCGTCCAGCAACCACGCCCCGCACACGCAGGACGTCGCCATTGTCGAAATCGATAAAGGCGTCACCGCGGCTGTAGCTGATGCGCGCGGACAGCGCCGCCCAGTCGGGCAACATTGGGCCGAAGGAAGCGACACTGATCCGATCCTCGTCGGGCGTGAAATCACCGATTACATCAGCCGCCATCCCCGGTTTGGCGATAAAGATGTCCTTTCCGGCTCCACCGATCAGGGCATCGGCTCCTGCACCGCCGGCGACCCAATCCTCCCCGGCACCACCTTCCAGAGTCTCGTTACCGGCGCCGCCGGTCAGGCGATCATTGTTCTCCGAGGCGATGACTCTCTCGATGCCTACAATTGTGTCGAAACCTGGGTTGCCCGCCTTCGCGGCGATTCCGGCACCGAGATCGACGTTAATCGCGCCAGCGGCTGAAGTGAAGTCGAGTGCGTCGGTTCCTGACCCACCGTCGATGGAACTTCGACCGCTACCGACTCGAATGACGTCGTCTCCCTCGCCCCCTTCGAGCGTGTCGCTGCCGCCACCCCCTTCCAGGATGTCGTTGCCGCCGCCGCCCCGCAAGATGTCGGCTTGGGCGCCGCCGACGAGGTAGTCCATGTACTGGGTTCCGGTGATCTCGAACTGCTCGATGCCGGTGTAGGTCGCGCCGTAGTGATAGCTGTGGTAACCCCAGCGTTCGGCATTCGCGGGCACGGCGACCTCGTAGCCCACGCCGCTGCTATTGAGGTCGTTGCCGGCTGCGTCGTAGTAGTAGCGCCAAATCCCACGACCACTGCGGATCCAGTCGTTCGTCTCGCCGCTGTAGTCCAACACCAGCCGGTCGTTGCCGTCGCCGCCGTCGATTACGTCGCTGCCGCGGTCCTTCTGGATGATCACGTCGTCGCCAGCGCCGGCATTCACCACGTCGTCGCCGCCGCCGGCGTCGATCAGGTCATTGCCATCGCCCGTGCTGATCGCGTCACTGGTGGCCACCATCGTGTTGCGTATCGTGTCGTTGCCGGCCCCGGTCGTCAGCGACAGCGCTTCGATGCCGCTCACCGTCAGGCCGTTGGCCAACGTGACCGTCTGCGTCGGGTCGTTCGCCCATACCAAGCCCCCACCAAAACCAGAGAGGTCGATCTCCAGCCAGTCGGTTCCGTTACCGCCATCGATTTGCTGCGAATTGACACCGGCCCTAAAGCTGTCGTCCCCGTCGCCCCCTTCGAGCGTGTCGTTGCCGCCGCCGCCCGCCAGCCCATCGTTGCCAGCGCCGCCGCGCAGCACGTCCGCCTGCGCTCCGCCCACCAAGTTGTCCGCCAACTGGGTGCCGGTCACGTCCAACCGCTCGATGCCGCTGAAAGTCACCCCGTAGTTGCGGCTGCCGAGTTGGGTCGTGACTGTCCCCTCGGGCACGGAATACTTCCAGACCCCACTGCTGAGCTGGCCTCCCGCTGCATCATAAAAGTTCATGAAGATGCCATACCCGGGGTAATACCAATCGGCCGATTCGCCAGAAAAATCGAGCACCAGCAGATCATCCCCCGCGCCACCGTCGACAGTGTCCTTGCCCGCATCCTTCTGGTAGATGACGTCATCGCCACCGCCCGCATTCACCACGTCGTTGCCGCCACCCGCGTCGATGACGTCGTTGCCGTCGCCCGTACTGATCGCGTCACTGCTGCCCACCATCGTGTTGCGCATCGTGTCATTGCCGGCACCGGTGGTCAGCGCCAGCGCTTCGATGCCGCTCACCGTCAGGCCGTTGGCCAACGTGACCGTCTGCGTCGGGTCGTTCGCCCATACCAAGCCCCCACCAAAACCAGAGAGGTCGATCTCCAGCCAGTCGGTTCCGTTACCGCCATCGATCTGCTGCGAATTGACACCTGCCCTAAAGCCGTCGTCCCCGTCACCCCCTTCGAGTGTGTCGTTGCCGCCGCCACCCACCAGCACATCGTTGCCAGCCCCGCCGCGCAGGATGTCCGCCTGCTCGCCGCCCACCAAGTTGTCCATGAACTGGGTGCCGGTCACATCCAACCGCTCGATGCCGCTGAAAGTCACCCCGTAGTTGCGGCTGCCAAGCTGGGTCGTGACTGTCCCGTTCGGCACGGATGACTTCCACCAGACCCCACTGCTGAGATTGGCTCCCGCTGCATCATAGAAGTCCATCCAGATACCATACCCGGGGGAATACCAATCGGCCCCTTCACCAGAAAAATCCAGCACCAGCAGATCATCCCCGTTCCGCCGTCGACAGTGTCCCTGCCCGGATCCTTTTGGTAGATGACGTCATCGCCACCGCCCGCATTTACCGTGTCATTGCCGCCACCAGCGTCGATGATGTCGTTGCCGTCGCCGGTCGTAATCGTGTCACCGGCCGCCACGAGGGTATTGCGGATCTCGTCATCGCCGGCGCCGGTGGTCAGCGCCAGCACTTCGATGCCGCTCACCGTCAGGCCATTGGCCAGCGTGACCCTCTGCGTCGGGTCGTTCGCCCATACCAAGCCCCCAGCAAAACCGGAGAGGTCGATCTCCAGCCAGTCGGTTCCGTTACCGCCATCGATTTGCTGCGAATTGACACCGGCCCTAAAGCCGTCGTCCCCGTCACCCCCTTCGAGCGTATCGTTGCCGCCACCACCCACCAGCACATCGTTGCCAGCCCCGCCGCGCAGGATGTCCGCCTGCTCGCCGCCTACCAAGTTGTCCATGAACTGGGTGCCGGTCACATCCAACCGCTCGATGCCGCTGAAAGTCACCCCGTAGTTGCGGCTGCCAAGCTGGGTCGTGACTGTCCCGTTCGGCACGGATGACTTCCACCAGACCCCACTGCTGAGATTGGCTCCCGCTGCATCATAGAAGTCCATCCAGATACCATACCCGGGGGAATACCAATCGGCCCCTTCACCAGAAAAATCCAGCACCAGCAGATCATCCCCCGTTCCGCCGTCGACAGTGTCCCTGCCCGGATCCTTTTGGTAGATGACGTCATCGCCACCGCCCGCATTTACCGTGTCATTGCCGCCACCAGCGTCGATGATGTCGTTGCCGTCGCCGGTCGTAATCGTGTCACCGGCCGCCACGAGGGTATTGCGGATCTCGTCATCGCCGGCGCCGGTGGTCAGCGCCAGCACTTCGATGCCGCTCACCGTCAGGCCATTGGCCAGCGTGACCCTCTGCGTCGGGTCGTTCGCCCATACCAAGCCCCCAGCAAAACCGGAGAGGTCGATCTCCAGCCAGTCGGTTCCGTTACCGCCATCGATCTGCTGCGAATTGACACCGGCCCTAAAGCCGTCGTCCCCGTCACCCCCTTCGAGTGTGTCGTTGCCGCCGCCACCCACCAGCACATCGTTGCCAGCCCCGCCGCGCAGGATGTCCGCCTGCTCGCCGCCCACCAAGTTGTCCATGAACTGGGTGCCGGTCACATCCAACCGCCTCGATGCCGCTGAAAGTCACCCCGTAGTTGCGGCTGCCAAGCTGGGTCGTGACTGTCCCGTTCGGCACGGATGACTTCCCACCAGACCCCACTGCTGAGATTGGCTCCCGCTGCATCATAGAAGTCCATCCAGATACCATACCCGGGGGAATACCAATCGGCCCCTTCACCAGAAAAATCCAGCACCAGCAGATCATCCCCCGTTCCGCCGTCGACAGTGTCCCTGCCCGGATCCTTTTGGTAGATGACGTCATCGCCACCGCCCGCATTTACCGTGTCATTGCCGCCACCAGCGTCGATGATGTCGTTGCCGTCGCCGGTCGTAATCGTGTCACCGGCCGCCACGAGGGTATTGCGGATCTCGTCATCGCCGGCGCCGGTGGTCAGCGCCAGCACTTCGATGCCGCTCACCGTCAGGCCATTGGCCAGCGTGACCCTCTGCGTCGGGTCGTTCGCCCATACCAAGCCCCCAGCAAAACCGGAGAGGTCGATCTCCAGCCAGTCGGTTCCGTTACCGCCATCGATCTGCTGCGAATTGACACCGGCCCTAAAGCCGTCGTCCCCGTCACCCCCTTCGAGCGTATCGTTGCCGCCACCACCCACCAGCACATCGTTGCCAGCCCCGCCGCGCAGGATGTCCGCCTGCTCGCCGCCTACCAAGTTGTCCATGAACTGGGTGCCGGTCACATCCAACCGCTCGATGCCGCTGAAAGTCACCCCGTAGTTGCGGCTGCCAAGCTGGGTCGTGACTGTCCCGTTCGGCACGGATGACTTCCACCAGACCCCACTGCTGAGATTGGCTCCCGCTGCATCATAGAAGTCCATCCAGATACCATACCGGGGAATACCAATCGGCCCCTTCACCAGAAAAATCCAGCACCAGCAGATCATCCCCCGTTCCGCCGTCGAGAGTGTCCCTGCCCGGATCCTTCTGGTAGATGACGTCATCGCCACCGCCCGCATTTACCGTGTCATTGCCGCCACCAGCGTCGATGACGTCATCATCATCTCCGGCGTTCACGAGGTCGTTACCGTCCAATAGCGTGATCGTAGCCATAACTAGTACCTCTGGGATCTATGATGTGTGGAGAACAAAACAGAGCGTTGCCGTCCGGACGATCAGGATGATGCGCGTGGACGCGTGCGTGCTTGCCAATCGATGAGCATCGGCCGAGCGGGTTCAGCACTGCCTGAGTGTGGATGCACGATACCCCGAGCGAAGAGTCGACACGAGGGAGGGGACGCTGAGAGTGACCAGCGAAACCGCAGTTGCCAGCGTCAGCGGACCGCCCCATCGTTGTCCCCAGGCGGCTTTTCACCGCGCTTGCTGTCAATGGCTTCGCCATTACCCGAAAATGAGCACAGCATTGCCGTCAGGTCGCCTAAACGTCCCCGTGCTGCTGCAATCCTGCCGAGACTCCTGGCACAGCCCACCCCGCTCCTCCTATGCCCCAGCCGTTTTTTCTGCGGTAGAAATCTGCATCCACAATTTAGACCGGGAGAACTGCACGTCGCTTGACCCAGATCAACACTGCGACAGATTTATCGGAGTAGAGGGTTTCGCCCAAGTGTCTGTGATTCTGTTGGTGCCATGACGTGGGACGGGTTTTGCAGACTCAACCGTCCGCGAACCGCTGGTCGAATGCGTCGACCACCCGCTGGTCCGCCAGGGGCCTTCGAAAAGCGATTCGGTCGATAACGGCCACATTGAACGTCCATGCGCGACAAGCCGATCGCACTCGGGAGGATAGCGTCCTTTGTGCAGCGGTCTTGCACGACACCATCGAGGACAGCGAAACGACGGCTGATGAACTGGCTGCTTTTTTCGGAACTGAGGTCACTACCCTGGTTCAGGAAGTCACCGACGACAAATCGTTGGAGAAGCATGTCCGCAAGCAACGGCAAATCGAACACGCGCCACACCTCTCGACCGAGGCCAAGCTGGTGAAGCTGGCCGACAAGATCTGCAACGTGCGAGACATGTTGGCATCAACTCCTGCGGGCTGGCCAGCGGAGCAGAAGCAGGCGTATTTCGACTGGGCCGTCAAGGTTGTCTTTGGCATACGCGAATACGCGCCATACATCCCGGCCTCGAAGCCGTGTTCGATGGCTTCTTGCTCGACCGGCTGAAGTCTGATGAAGACGCTGTTGCGTGAGCCAGCCACGATTCGCGGCGGTCTGGCGGTGGATTGAGTGTAAATGGGCGTCTGTGTGGGTGTCCTGGGTACCGACTGGGGTTGTAGCATGTTCGTTTCGGATATTTCGTTTATCATTCCTCCTGCGATCCTGTTCCAATCTTCCAGGAGGCTGCCATGACCATACTTTCATCTACATGCTCGCTGCCCACGGCCGAGGAGGTCGCTCTCGCTCGGGAGAGCGGACGTGCTCTGTCCGCCTATCTGCAGACCGGTGCTGAAACGCAACAGATCGAGATCCTCGACGACAAAGGAGCGGCCCATCCGGTTCGTGTCCCCGTGTCGGCGCTGCGGTTACTCGTTGATGTCCTGACCAGGATCGGTGAGGGTAGCGCGGTCAGCATCACCCCCATCCATGCTGAACTGACCACCCAGGACGCAGCAGATGTGCTCAACGTCTCGCGTCCCTTCCTGGTGCAGTTGCTGGAGTGCGGCGAGATTCCGTTCCACAAGATCGGCACGCACCGCCGCGTCCGCTACCAAGACGTGATTGCTTACAAAGATCGCATCGATGCGCAGCGCAGCAAGGCCCTTGATGCACTGGCGGAGCAGGCCCAAGAACTCCAGATGGGGTACGAATGAATGCGCTCGCACTTTATCGTCATCTACGACGCGTGCGTGCTCTACCCTGCACCGCTGCGCGATTTCCTCATGCGCTTGGCGCTTGCGGATCTATACCGGGCGCGCTGGACGGACATGATCCACGACGAGTGGACTCGCAACGTACTCAAGAAGCGGCCGGATCTGAAGCGAGAAGACCTGGATCGCACCCGCTCGTTAATGAACGCCCATGTTCGGGACAGCCTCGTCACCGGCTTCGAGCATCTGATCGCGTCCATCGAGTTGCCTGACTTCGATGATCGTCATGTGGTGGCCGCTGCCATTCACGGTGGCGCCAGTCTGATCGTGACATTCAACCTGAAGGACTTCCCGGCGGATCTGCTGAAGCGCTTCAACCTGTCGGTTCAGCATCCAGATGACTTCATCTTCGATCTGCTAGGCCTGCACCCGGCCAGTGTCTGCGAGGCGGCGACCAATCACCGGCGGTCATTGAAGAACCCGCCCAAGACGGCGGACGAATACCTGGACACGCTGCTGAAGCAGGGGTTGACGCAGACCGTTGGCCTGCTACGGGAGTGGAAGATGGCGATCTGACAGACGTGGGCGCAATCTCCAATGCGGGGGAGTGGAACCGAGGCGAGCACACAATATGGCCGGCCGCGAGTCTGGAAGTGCGAGTCAATAGAGCAGGGAACGGCCTGATCGTCCGTCACAAGAGCAGCGTTTCCGCTCATACCCTCACCAGTACTCACATGCCCCGATAGCGAGTTGTGATCCAGGGTGTGATTGCACCACCAGACACGAAGCCCCCTCCGTTCTCGGTCGGGGCTTTTTGTCGTAACTTCTCAAAAAGCCCGGGCATGTAAGCGCTTGGATGGTTGCCAGAACGACACACTCACCCGCAGAGTACCCGTCTGAAGTGCCTGTCGAGCGGATGGACCCAGACGGTCTTGATCGGCAGCAGGGCTTGGTGGTGAACATCGAGCTTGCCGCGGCCGGTGGTTTGACCGAGGCAGAGCCAGTTGGCAGCCTGGTAGGTGGTGCCGCGAAAGCGGTCTTGCTCGACGAAGGTTTCGAGCAAGAGCGGCCGGTAACCGTATTGAATTGGCCAATCGGTGGTGATCTGCACCGTTTCCATCGCAGCAGACTCGGAGAAGGAACTGCTCGAAGCCGCGGTGCAGCACGCGGTGACGGTGCACGGGCACCAGGACAACGAGGAATTGCGCAAGACACTCAGCACGCTGTTCAAGGTGGGCGCGTCGAAACCCTGAGGGGGATACCCCCTCTGTGGCCCTTGTGACGGCTATTCGCACGATCACGCTTGCCGGCGGCGAGACCGCGCTCCTTCCCTAATTTGAGCGGGCCCGCTACAGTCGCGCTTTTGTACCGCCAGCAAGGGCAGGCCGGCGGTGGCGGGCGGGGGGTTGATGAATGAAGAGCATGAGTGGGCTGGACGGTGTGTTTCTGCACCTCGAAACACCGGCGACGCCGATGCACGTGGCGGCGCTGTACCTGATCGAGCCGGCGGCCGATCGCGAACGGGATACGGACTTCGCCGGCGAAATCGGGCGACAGCTGCTGCCGCGGCTGGCGCTGGCGCCGTTCTTTCGCGCCCGGCTGGCGCCGATGCCGCTGCAGTTTGCCAACCCGGTGTGGATTGATGGCGGCGTACCGGATTTTTCCTATCACCTGCGCCGCATCGTCCTGCCGGCAGCAGCCAGCTTCGCCGATCTCGAGGCCTGTGTCAGCGGCCTGCACGCGACGCTCCTCGATCGTCGATATCCCTTGTGGGAGCTGGCAATCATCGAAGGCCTGGCCAGTGGCGAGATCGGCCTGTACCTGAAGATCCACCATGCGGCGCTCGACGGTGTCTCTGGCATGGCGCTGGCCGGCGCTCTGTTCGATGCCACCGCCGAGCCGGCAGAGGTGCCTGCAGACTGGCGTCAACAGGTGGGCGAAGCCGAAGACCCCGGTCTCGGGCAGCGGCTTGGCGCGATTTTTCGCCATACCGCTGCCCAGTACCTGAAGCTGGCGCGCCACTTGCCGGCGGGGCTGCAGTTGCTGACCGGGATGGTCAGGTCTGCCGGCCGGGGATCGACGCCCGGCATAGGGCAGAACCTGTCGTTTGGTCCAAAGACGCCGCTCAACGTGCCGATCACCGCTGCGCGCGGCTTTGCTGCGCTGTCGCTGTCGCTGGCCGGGGTCAAGGAGATTGCCCGGCGGCACGGGGCGACGGTCAACGATGTCGTGCTCGCCCTCTGCAGTGGCGCCCTGCGTCGCTACCTGCAGGCACAGGGCGGGCTGCCGCGCAAGTCGCTGATTGCCACCATGCCGGTGTCGCTGCGCGAGGCGGGGAACACCGAGACGACCATTCAGGCGACGCTGACACTGGTCCGGCTGGCGACCCACTTGGCCGACCCGCTGCGGCGGCTGCGCGCGGTGCGTGCCGCGGCCGGCGCGGCCAAGGCCCTGACGGCGCGTGCGCGGTCGATCATCCCGACCGATTTTCCATCGCTCGGGGTGCCCTGGATCGTCGGCGGACTGGCGGCGCTATATGGCCGTTCGGGCCTGGCGAAAGCCATCCCGCCACTGGCCAATCTGGCGATTTCGAACGTGCCCGGGCCGCGACAGCCGCTTACATCGCTGGTGGCCGGATCCGTGCCTGCTGGCCCTGAGTATCGTCGAGCACGGTCTGGGCCTCAACATCACGGTGTTCAGCTACTGCGATTCGCTCGATTTCGGCCTGACCGTCGCCCGCGATGCCGTTCCGGACGTCGCCGTGCTGGCGCAGGCCCTGACCGCCGCTTATGCCGAACTGGAGCAACTGCCGGCGACGGCGGTGGCCGGCGAGCCGGCGAGAATGCATGGTCCAGGGGAATCGGTGGTGCGCAAGCCGGCGGCAGAAGCGGGTACAGTACGCGCCAGGGCAGGTCACCCTGCGGCTCGTAAGAAGACAGCAGCTTAGGGAGGAGGGCAAGAATGTACGAACCCCATCAGTGGTACGAACTGGGACTCCTGCGCTCGCCGGGTTGGCTCAGGCTGGCGCTGGAGATGCGCGCGGGCTGGGAGTACGGCGCGAGCATTGCGGCAACACCGCTGTTGAGCATGGCGCCACGCGGTGATGGTCATCCGGTCCTGGTTTTCCTGGGCTGATCACCGGCGACCTGTCGACGCTGCCGCTGCGCAACTACCTCCAGAGTCGGGGCTACACAGCTTACCCCTGGGGGCTGGGAATCAATCGCGGTCCGCGCGAGGGCGTGGTCGACGCCTGTCTCGAGCGCCTGGACACGCTGTCCCGCGAGCACGGCCGCTCGGTCAGCCTGATCGGCTGGAGTCTTGGCGGAATCTATGCACGCGAGCTGGCGAAGGCGAGGCCGGATATCGTCCGGCAGGTAATCAGCATGGGAACGCCATTTACCGGTCACCCGAAAGCGACCAACGCCTGGCGCATCTACGAATGGGCCACCGGGCACAAGATCGGCGCTCCCGACATCCACGAGCCGCTACGCACGCCGCCGCCGGTGCCGACAACGTCGATCTTCAGCCGCAGCGACGGGGTCGTCGCATGGCAATGCAGCCTCGAACGCGAGAGCCCGCATACCGACAACATCGAGGTGCAGGCCAGCCATCTTGGCATGGGCCTGAATCCGCTGACGCTGTATGCCATCGCTGATCGCCTGGCGCAGGCCGAGGGCGAGTGGCAGCCATTTGACCGCTCGGGCTTCCGGAGCACCTGTATCCCGACCCGCGTCGCCGGGCCCGGTTGAGCGGCAAGGCGGCCGCGCTGGCGACGAGGCGAGGGCGCCTTGGGCACTGAGCCGGCGCCGCCCGACGGCGAGGCGATGGTGCGCGCCAATGGTATCGACCTCTGCTACCAGAGTCTGGGCGACCCCCGTGCGCCGGTGATCCTGCTGATCATGGGGCTGGGCATGCAGCTCATCGCCTGGCCCGACGCGTTCTGCGCCAGCCTGGTCGAGAGAGGCTTTCGCGTGATCCGTTTCGACAACCGTGACGTCGGCCGTTCGACACATGTCGTCTGGGGACAGCGGCCGCGGGTGCTGCTCGCGATCGCGCGCGGCGTGCTGGGCCTGCCGGTTCGTTCGCCGTATCGCCTGAGTGACATGGCAGACGATGCCATCGGCCTGCTCGACGCGCTGCAGGTCGAACGTGCGCATGTCGTTGGCGCATCGATGGGCGGCATGATCGGCCAGTGCATGGCGGCGCGTCATCCGGCGCGCCTGCTGAGCCTGACCTCGATCATGTCTGCCAGCGGCAGCTGGCGTGTCGCCTGCGGCCGTCCGTCCGTCCTGCGACAGCTCCTGCGCCGGCCAGTGCAGCCGGATGATCCGGCGAGTCAGGTCGATCACCTGATGCGACTGATGGGCGTCATCGGCAGTCCAGGTTTCCTCTGACTGACCAGGCGGAACTTTGTTGGCAACTCGAGCGCGGCGTTGGTCGCGCGTTTTACCCGGTTGGACCGTACCAGCAGTTGCTGGCGATAGTCGCAGCCGGCGATCGGCGTCGTGAACTCGCCATGATCCGCGTGCCGACTCTGGTGATCCACGGTGCCGACGACCCGCTGCTGCCGGTCGCGGCGGGCCGGGAAGCCGCGAGGCACATTGCCGGCGCCCGGCTGCAGGTCATCAAGGGCATGGACACGACCTGCCTCCGGGGGCGCAGGCGCTGCTGGCGGAGGGAATCGTCAGTCACTGCCGGGGAGCCGGAGAAGGCGTGAACGGGGTTGCCGCCACGCGGTTCACCGAAACGCCCGGTGATGTACTCCTCGGTCAGCTTTGACGAGGGGTTGGTGAAGATCTTCTTCGTGTCGTCGAACTCGATCAGCTGGCCGATATACATGAACGCGGTGTAGGCCGAAACCCGCGCGGCCTGCTGCATGTTGTGGGTCACGATGAGGATGGTAACCTCTCTTGAGTTCGTCGACGAGTTCCTCGATTTGCCGTGGCACTCGGGTCCAGCGCCGACGTCGGCTCGTCGAAGAGCAGGATCCGGGGTTCTAGGCCAGCGCCCGCGCGATGGAGCGGCGCTGCTGCGGCCGCCTGAGAGGTTGGAAGGCAAGGTCATTGAGCCGGTCCTTGACCTCGCCCCACGAGGCAGCGGCGCTCAGCGCTTCCTCGACCTTCTCGTCGATCAGGGCGCGATTGTGAACCCCGCGCACGCGCAGCCCGTAGGCGACGTTCTTAGATCGACTTGGGAAACGGGTTGGGCTTCTGAGACCCACCATCGAGATGCGCATGCGCAATTCGATCGGATCGACCTGCTGGTCGACGATGTTCACGCCGTCTGATAAAGCAGGATCTCGCCCTCGTAGCGCATGTTCGGGTAGAGATCGTGCATGCGGTTGAAACAGCGCAGGAAAGTCGACTTCCGCAGCTGGAAGGGCCGATCAGGGCGGTGACCTGGTTCTTCTCGGGACCGGAAAGTCGATGCTCTTAGGCCTGGAAGTCACCATAGTAGAAGGAGCGCATTGGCCTGCGCCTTGAGTTCGGCCTGGGGCTTCGAGTGAGGGTGCTGGATGGTGCTCACGATGGTCATCCTTGTCGGGTGAGAATCGCTCACCATTTGATTTTCTTGCGGAAGTGGTGGAGGATCCAGATGGCGACTGCATTCATCGACAGGGTCACACCACCAGTACCAGCCCGGCGGCGGCGGCATTCGCCCGGAAACGCCTCCTCTGGTCGCGAGATCCAGTTGAACATTTGATCGGCATCACCGTGAAGGGCGCTGTGAGCCGGTCGAAGGAGGATCAGTTGATTCGGGTTGGCGAAAGGCGAAGGCGGCAGGACGCGATGAAGGTCAGCGCGCCGATGGTGAGATGATCGGCGCCGTTTCGCCGATTGCGCGGGCGAGGCCGATGATCACGCCGGTCGTGATGCCGGGCAGCGAGAAGGGGATGATGGGTGCGAAACCACCTGCCACTGGGTCGCGCCGCAGGCATAGGCACCTTCGCGGATGTCCTGCGGGATGGTTCGGATCGTTTCACGGGCGGCGACGATGACCACCGGCAGGATCAGCAGGTGGAAGCGTCAGGCCAGCGGCGGCGATGGGGCCCTTGCCGAGGCCGAACCAGAGTACGAACAGCCCGAGGGCGAGCAGGGGCCATAGATGATCGACGGGACGCCGGCCAGGTTGGTGACGTTGATCTCGATAATGTCGGTGAGCAGGTTTTTCGGCGCGTACTCTTCCAGGTAGATACCGGCACCAACGCCGAGTGGTACGGCGACTAGGGCGGTCACCAGCATCACCAGAACCGTGCTGACCCAGGCCGACAGAATGCCGGCGACGGGCCGCTCGCTCGCGACGGGAAGCTGGTAAAGAAATCCCATGAGAGATGCGGCAGGCCGTTCTTCAGCATCTGGCCGAAGAGCATGGCAAATACCAGTGCGGCGAACATCAGGGGCAACACGCTGAGCAGGCCGAACAGCCAGTCCCAGGTCTTGTGTCTGGCAATGATTCGACGGATCGCCTCTACGTCGGCTTCGGCGGCAGGAAGGTGATCGGCTTGGCGGTCATTGTCAGTAAGCCTCACGAAAGCGTTTGCGCAGGATGTGGCCGATGATATTGAACAACGGGTAATCAGGAGCAGGGTCAGGCTGGCGGCGAAGATCGTCTGATAGCCGATCGATCCGTGGCAGGTCGCCGAGCGCCACCTGGACGATGTAGGCGGTGATCGTGGCCGCCGGTTCGGCCGGGTTGAAGGTGAAATTCGGCTGCATGCCGGCGGCGTATGGTGATGACCATCGTTTCGCCGACGGCGCGCGAGATGCCGAGGATGTTCGACGAGGCGAGGCTGGACAGCGCCGCGGGCGTGACGACGAAAGGCGCCGTCTGCAGACGTGTCGCCCCCATCGCGTACGACGCTTCACGCATGTTCATCGGCACCGTACGCATCGCGTTTCGGACAGTGAGCTGACGTAGGGGACGATCATGATGCCCATCACCAGACCGGCCGAGAGCATGTTGAAGCCGGGCAGGTCCCGGGCAAATCTTCCGCAGCAGGGGGGTGACGTAGAGCAGCGCGAAGTAGCCATAGACGATCGTCGGGACACCGCCGAGCATTTGGAGAAAGGGCTTGGCCACTTCCCGGATGCGTGAACGGTGCGAACTCTCGGAGAGGTAAATGGCGAGTACGGTACCGAGTGGAAGTGCCACCAGCAGGGCGACAATCGTCGTCGTCAGGGTACCCGAGAGAAGCGCGATGATGCCGAAGTGCGCGTCGTCGAACAGCGGTGTCCATTGCGTGTCGGTCAGGAACTCGACCAGCGGTACGGTGCGGAAGAAGGCAATCGACTCCAGACGAGAATCGCGACGATGGCGAGTGTCGTAAATACCGAGACCAGCGCCGCCAGCAGGAGCAGGGCCTCGATGCCGTGTTCGGTAAGGCGGCGCCGCAGGTTCATTGAGGGTGTCGCGTGAGCCCCGCCGGCGGCCGGAACGCCCAACTGCTGCGGCAAAGGTTTCAGGGGAATACTGCCTATCGTTCGAGCCTCTAGACGACCGCGTGCTTCGAATGGAGTGGCCGGGTTTTTCGTTCACGGCGCCGGCCCGGTGCCAGTGGCTGGCCAACGCCTCAGAGCTGCGCCTCGCGCTTCATCAGCTGCTTGATGGTCAGGCCGACTCGCTCCCTGGCCGCCAAAGACGGTACTAAGCTTCTTCTTGCAATGTGCCGAGTGGTTGCCCGCGTAGGCTTTGGCCGGCAGCGGGATGTACTTGACCTCCTTTGACCAGTTGTGGGCGTTCTTCGCGGTAGTAGTCGACGAAACGCGGGATCTCCGGCTTGTCGATCGACTTCTCGCTGAGATAGATGAAGATTGGTCGCGACAGCGGCTGATAGGTGCCGTTGTCGACGTTCTCCGGTGTCGGCGCGACCGGCCCCTTGCCGCCGTCGATGGTGATTGCCTTGAGCTTCTTCCACTTTTCGATGGAGTAGGCGAAACCGGAAGTAGCCGAGCGCCCTTGTCGCCGGAGATGCCCTGCACGAGCACGTTGTCGTCTCCCGACGCAGTGAAGTCGCCGCGGCTCGATTTGGCCTTGCTGACGATGGCTTCGGTGAAGTAGTCAAAGGTACCGGAATCCGATCCGGCGCCATAAAGCTTGATCTTCTGGTCGGGCCAGGCAGTGGTTCACATCTTTCCAGCTGTTGATCTTGCCCTTGCGCGGCCGGTTCCCAGATCTTCTGAGCTCGGCGACGGTCATGCTCTTGATGAAGGTGCTCTGCGGGTCAACCATCACCGTCAGGCTGCGTCATAGGCGATGGGCATTTCTGTGGTACCGCACACCAGTCTTGGCACATTCTTCCATTTCTTTTTTCGAGATCGGTCATGAAGCATTGGCCAGGTCGGTCTCGCCACGGCAGAACTTCTTACCACCACCGGTGCCGGAGATGCCGACGGTGATATTTGACGCGCCTTTCCTGGGTTTCTGAACTCCTCGGCGCCAGCTTCCGTGATCGGGAAAACGGTACTCGAACCGAATCGACCTGACCACGCCGGCGGCGCGGCGAGAAGCGGTGTCGTCTAGCAGAGGGCCGTCAGGAACGTGACTGAAGGAACAGCGGTTTTGGATAGCAGACGATCTGCATCGATCCTGGTTTGTCTGGATGAGGGTTCGGAGTCGATTATTCACTGGTTGTGTGACAGCTTGATGACGGGCTGGCCCGTGCGGTTGCCCCCGGGGTGGGCGCGCAGATCCGCTCTCGCCCTTTCCGTTTGCTCGCCTCCAGAGGGGTTGCCCAATTCCCGCCTCGCTGGCTGGCGAGGCGGGGTGCGCCATTCGGGAGCATCCGTGTGATCGCAGATAGATCTGGCGCCTCTGATCTTACTGGCTTTCGTCGGTCGCCGGTTCAGGGGCGATCAGCATCGCGTATCGCGGTTCAGATCGCTTGGGTCAGGGTGCAAGCAGCAGCAGCCAGCGCGCACGAGCAGTCCTGCCGGTTTCGACGCCTTGGCGTGCGTGAGCCGCTTCTTCAGTTTGCCGAGTTCCCGGTATTCGCTTCCGCCAAACGCACGCTGCAGCGGGACTTGTTTTCGCCTTCTCGGCTTCCCTCGGTTTCTCGGTCCGTCTTGGCCTTTCCGGCCGGCGCCCCGGCGTGGTTTCTGCGGTCCTTCTGAGTTTGAGTTCGTGTGCGGTAGCCTTGATGGCGTCAGCGCGAAGGGGGATGGTGCCGACATACAACTTCCATGGAATGGTGGATGGTGCTCTGAGAGACAGCGAACCGTACAGCAAGGCCTTCGCGCAGCTTTCCTCGATTCGGCGACGCTCGGACTATTGACCAGTATTCCGCGAATGACCACGACGTTCAGCGCATCGTAGGCGATGGCCATTT
>JADJMH010000016.1 GCA_016709675.1 Candidatus Accumulibacter proximus | reverse complement strand
GCACGTTGCAAGATGACATAGCCAGGAGCACCCGGCAGCTGTTAAAACTGGGACATGACATCTGGCTGGAAGGACTGGTAACCTCAAACGAGTGCTCTGTCCGCAACGGATCCGGAACGATCCCCGGCAATTCAGCTGATCGACCACGCCTGGTCCGCGAACGCTATCTCGATCGCTGTGATCCGCCGGCGGCCGCGCTTCTATCTGTTCCTTGGTGACCGTCGCCGATGTCCAGGGGTTGAGTTACTACCGATGCCACGCTGACTCGTTGTCTGTCGACGGCGTCTGTCCGCCTGGAGTCAGGCCCGCGAGGGGCTCATCCGCGCCGGACTCCATCGCCTATCAACGGCCGCTCTACCAGGTCCTGGTCTTGGATGGGCCCGCCAGTTCGGAAGCGCGAACTCGCGGCGGACGAAATCGCTTTGCGAATCGGAGGGTTGCGGGCCGTCCCGGTCGGACGCCATGATCAATTACGAGATGTACTGCAAGATCATGATTGCCACGACCGGCAGCAACTGACCATCGCCCAGACCGCCCGCGCCCTCGATCTGCATCCTGACACCGTGGCTAAGTGGGTGGGCTGCCCGCAGTTCCATGCCTCGGCAGTCGGCGCCGCGCAGCAGTCGGCTCGACTTCAAGAACCGCATCATTCGCCTGCTGGAAACCCACCCGTACAGCGCGCAGCAGATCTTACCAGCGCCTGGCGCGAGGAAGGCTTCGCGGGGGCTACACGATGGTCAAGACCTACGTCTCCAAGGTCCGGCCGGTGCGCCGACAAGCCTTCCTCGTTGGAGTCTTTGCCCCCGGCGAATGCGCCCAGGTGGATCTGGGGTGATTAGCGGCACGATCGCCGTCGGTTCGACGCGCCGGCGACTGTCCTTCTTCGTCATGGTGCTGTGCCATAGCCGCCTGATGTATGTCGAATTCACCGTCTCGCAAACCATGGAACATTTCTCGCCGCCCACGAGAACGCCTTGCCGGCGTTCCGGCCGTCCGTCGCTTGATGATCGACAACCCGAGCCGGCCGTCCTCTCCCGTGTCGTCGGGGAAGCGCCGGCGTTCAACCCCGCTATGTCGATTTCGCTCGGCATTGGGGGTTTGGTATTCGCCCCGCAACGTCGCGAAGGGGCAACGAAAAAGGACGCGTCGAAAACGGGGTGGGCTATGTCAAAAAAAAATTTCCTGAACGGTTCGACCTGCTTGACTTCAGCGCGGTCAATCCGGCCGTTGAGGTCTGGCTGGCGACCATCGCCAATGTCCGCATCCATGGGGAAACGCACCAGCGACCCTGGACCGGTTCAAGGACGAGCAAGCGCTGCTTTCGCAGCCCCTCAATCCGATGCCCTACGATATCGGTCGCATCCAGAGCCAGCGCGTTCGAAGCAGTTCCGTGTCGCGCTCGACACCAATCACTATTCGGTACCGGCCGAGTTGGCGAGTCAGCGCGTGACGCTGAAAGCTTACCCGATCGGGTGCATTTACCACCAGGACCAGCTCGTTGCGCGCCAAGTCCGCAGCTATGATCGGCGTCAGGATATAGAGAACCCCGATCATCCGAAGGCGCTGCTCGCCCAACGGCGCAACGCCCGTGAGCAGCGCTTGCTGGTGCAGTTCCTGAGCCTGTCGCGGGATGCTCAGGCTTATCTCAAGCGCGGCATCGAGCAACGCCGCGTCAATCCGCGCCATCACCTCCGCAAGATCGTCGCCCTGAGCGAAATCTACGGCGTCGACGCCGTTGATCGGGCCATCCAGGACGGTATGGCGTTCGCCGCCTACAGTTGCGAGTACGTCGCCAACATCCTGGAGATGCGAGCCCGCGAAACCCCCGAGCCCGGGGCGCTGCATCTCACCCGCCGCCAGGATCTCCTGGACATGCCCCCGATCTCTCCCCCTACGAAAGGCATGGCGATGGGGCTGACCGACGCCTTCGTTAACAATAGCCAGGCTACCGACCGATGTGCTACGCGGCCAGTTGGTGAGCCTCAAACTGTCCCAGAATCTGCTCGAACGCTTTGAGCCCCTGGCCCAGCAAGCAGGCGCCGAGCAGTGGTCGCATCGTCGACTATCTGGCGCAACTGATCGAAGGCGAGGCGCATGCCCGCGAAGACCGCAGTATTCAGCGACGGGTGGGGCTGGCCCGCTTTCCGGTGGTCAAGACCCTCGATCTGTTCGAGTGGAGCCGGCCGACCAAAATCAACCGACCCCAGATTCAGAATCTCTCCCGACTGCGCTTCATCGAGGACAAGGGCAACGTGATCTTCATTGCCAACGTCGGCCTGGGCAAGTCATCTCGCGATCGCGCTGGCGCACACCGCGTGCCTGCGCGGCTACTCGGTGTTGTTCCACGACCGCCGTCGATATCATCAACTCGCTCTCCGCCGCCCAGGCGCAGGGCAGCCTCGCGGTGAACTGCGCAAGTATCTGCAGCCGCGACTGCTCGTGGTCGACGAACTCGGCTACCTTCCCATCGACAAGCACGGCGCCGATCTGCTCTTCCAGATCATCAGCGAACGCTATGAGCGTGGCGCCTTGATCATCACCAGCAATCGTGCCTACAAGCATTGGCCGGAAATCTTCAACCACGACAGCACCTCACGTCAGCGCTCCTGGATCGGCTGCTCCATCATGCCGAAACCGTCCTCATCGAGGGCAAAAGCTATCGCATGAAAGAGCAGATCGAGACATGACCAGCACCACCTGACAACCAAGCCTCCCTCGACCGTTCGTGACGGTCACCAAATCGGGAAAAGAAGATGACGGACCACGTCGTGACGGTCACGAAACCCGGCCGGCCGCTCAAAGGTGAGCGGCGATGACGGGACAGAGAGCGCAAAGCGTGCCCAGCGGATGCGCGACAAGAGAACGGCCATCGACGCCATCGGCGAGGAGACGGACGCGCCACCGCGCGCGCTGCTGGATCTTCTGGGGCGGGTTGAGGCATCCGAGCCGGCTCGCCTTTGTGCCCGTCGGGCATGGCTTGCTTTCGGCCAGAGGTACGGCTTCGTGACGGTCACGCAATGGCGCAGCCTGATGGAAAACGACGAAGCCAGCACGCTCTGACGTCTGACACCGCGCGCCGTCCATCGCACTCCGCAAACAGTTACCGCACGCTCGCCCCAGGTCGATGCTTGGCCACGAGCGGCCGAACATGCGCTCAGCGCTGCACAGGCGCCCGAAAGGTCCGGAGCAAACTGCCCTTTGCACAGACTCCCACTCGCTCATCCATTACGAATTTCAAACCGCCCATTTCAACCGAAATTCACGCCGCCGCTCACACCAACCTCGGCTACGACGTCCAGGCGGCGTTCTACGTCGATGGAATCAAGCGCGTGACCGGCAGGGAACTGCCCTTTCTTTTCGTCGCCGTCGAGAAGGAGCCACCGCATGCCGTAGCCGTGTATCGGGCCGATCCGGAAATCATCGAGATCGGTCGCAGGAAGTATCAGGCCGCGCTGCAGTTACTGAAGTGGTGCCAGGAGTCCGGCACTTGGCCGGCGTACCAGCCGGCGGGCGAGGTCGAACTGATCTCCCTGCCGCGCTGGGCCGCCAACGCCGAAGCCTTCGCGTTCGACGCCGCCTGAGCGGCACTTTCCAGTAGTTCATCCACCCCGGCGGGGAACCAGTCCCCGCTTCGGGCGACAGGGTGTCTCCGCCATTCTTCTTTGGAGAAAGCCATGTCACAAACCTTGCGCAATCTGCAGAAGTCCCGTCAGGGAACGCCGGCCAACGCGGTCTCGTTTCCGGCGATGCTCGAACAGTTCAAGGGCGAAGTCGCCCGGGCGCTACCCCGGCATCTCAGCCCCGATCGCATCGTTCGGGTGGCGCTGACCGCCTTTCGCCTGAATCCCAAACTCGCCGATGTCGATCCGCGCAGCGTCTTCGCGGCCGTCATCCAGTCCAGCCAGCTCGGCCTCGAAGTCGGCCTGATGGGCGAAGCGCACCTCGTCCCGTTTGGTAGCCAGTGCCAGTTGATTCCCGGCTATCAGGGCTTGATGAAGCTCGCGCGCAACAGTGGCCTGGTGCAGGATATCTACGGTCACGAAGTTCGGATCAACGACCGTTTCGACATCGTCCTCGGTCTGAATCGATCGCTGATGCATGAGCCGCTGAAGCAGAACGGCTTTCCGGCTGCAGACGAAGAACGGGGCGCGATCGTCGGTTTCTACGCCGTCGCGGTGTTCAAGGACGGTAGCCGCACCTTCCACGCTCTGTCGAAGGAGCAGGTCGAGCAGGTTCGGGATCATTCCCGCGGCTACCAGATGGCCAGGAAACTGCGCAAGGAGAGCCCGTGGGACACGCACTTCGTGTCGATGGGCCTCAAGACGGTGATTCGCCGCTTGTGCCATCTGCTGCCGAAATCACCCGAGCTGGCGATGGCGCTGGCGATGGATGAGCTCAACGAACGCGGCGAAACCCAGAACCTCGGGGTCGCCGAGGCCATCGACGGTTCCTGGGCACCGGTCCTCGACGAGCAATCGGATGACGCCGGCCAGGCGTCCGACCCGGCACGCGCGGCACCCCGCAAACCGCTCGCCGATCTGCTGGCGAGCATCGGGCAAGCCTTATCGATCGAGGCCCTGGACGAGGTCTACGCGCAGGCGGAAGACTTTGTCGCCGGCGAGGATCTCGAACAGCTCCTGCGCGCCTATCGCAGCCGCAAGGCCGCGTTGATGCCGTCGCCATCGGCATCGTCGCCCTCGTCGCCCTCGTCGCCGATCTGCGGCGTGGTGAACAGCGCGTCGGCCTGACCAGCCAGGCCGAGGTTCTCCCCGTCCCGGGGGAGCACCTCGGCCGCTGACAGTGGAGACGGCGATGCACGCAGACGAGGTAATGCCGCGGCCGGCGGCGTCAGGAAGGAGGAAGGGGGCACGAGGCGAGAGGAGCGTCGTGTGGACCGATGACGACCTCGTCCGTCTGCACGGACATCTCCTGGAGAAGTCCTTGCACGATCTCTTCGATGCGCGGGTGTCCGCGGCGACGCGGCGCGAGATTCTCGCCTGGCTGCTTGCACCGCAGGAGTGGCCAGGCGCCTTCTCGTACCGCACATGCTGCGCGCTGTTTGGCCTAGACTCCGACGAGATCCGCGAGCGGGTGCTGGCGCGTCATGGGCAGTGCTTTCCTGGTTGATCAACCCGTTGCGGCAAAACGAGCCAGCCGCGCACGGCAACCACCGGTCGCCCCGGGGACTCCTGCCTGACAAGGCAGTAGTTCCCGGGGTATTTTTTTGCCGCTATTTGCTGCGGGGCGAGGTGATTGGCGTCATTCGCTGGCCAACGGACGGCCTCGCGGATCAACGGCCCTCGGCGCGCGAGTTCCCGCGCCTGCTCCCGCCAGTTGGTCGCTGCGTAGTATCTTTGCTAGACAGAACCGCTGCAGCCTCAACCACAGCAGGTCCCACAAGTGAAAAATGCGCCCGTGACAGCGCCAGACGATGTTGTGAACCAGGGTTTTGGAATTCTGCTCGGGGACATCTTCGACTGTCGACGGCGCCCCGGACCGCCATGACTCAGTCGATGCGCAGCAGCACGACGCGATCGTTGTAGGTATCGATGACCCAGACGTAGGGGGCGCGGGCAAGCACGGCCTCGGGCTTGTGGAAGGCGTCGGCGGCGCGGCCGCGCTTGCCGCTGCCGAGCACACCGAGCAGTTGATGGCTGCGATCAAGGAGCAGGATGCGATGGTTGTATTCGTCGGCCAGCCAGACGCGATCGCCGTCCATGGCGAGGTATTTCGGCCCGCTCAGGCCGAGCGCAGCGCCGAAGCTGGCGCGATGCTGCAGTGCGGCGTCGAACACCTGGACGCGGTTATTGGCCGAATCGACGACATACACCGTGCCATCGCTTGCGACTTCGACGTCATGCGGATTGCGCAGCTCGCCGTCCCTGCTGCCTGGGCCGCCGGCCGTTTGCACCAGCTTGCCGTCGCGAAACACGCTGAGCGTCGCGTTGCGCGTGTTGGTGACGAGGATCCGGCCGTCGGGCATGACCGCTACCCCTTCCGGGCCGGCGAGACCCTTCAGTTCGCCGACCAGCCTGGCCTGTGCGCCCTTGATCTCGTAGATTGCCACGCGGTCGTTGCCGGTGTCGGCGACGACCAGTCGACCGGCTTGGTCGAACTCGGCATCGTGCGGATAGGACAACTGACCGGCACCGAAGCGGCCGACCGGTTTCAGCGTCATGGCTTCGAGAACCTGGATGCGGCTGTTGCGCATGTCGGTCAGATAGATGAGTTTGCCGTCCGGCGAAAAGGCCGCGTCGTGAGGTTGCGAAAGCCCGTCCGCGAACTCAGCCAGCTGCTTTGCGCGCAGGGCCGGTTGCGCAAAGGTTGGCAGAGACAACAGGAAGAGAGCGGCCAATACAAAGATGCGCATGCTCATTAACCTCGCCGGTGTGAATTCAGTCGGGTTTGATCGAACCGAGCAGACGGGGCTCGCCCGATCCGTTCAGCGCGAACAGACTCCCGCCGCCTGACGCTGTGCCCTCGTTGGTGAAGGCATCGATGGTGACCTGATGCGTGACCAGAACCACCGGTGCGCCCGTTGTCGGAAGTCCAGTCAGGAGTGCAAGCAAAGCAGCCAGCGTGATCTCGCGCGCTTTGGCGCGTGCGTAGAAGGAGTTCAGCGCTGGCAGCGGCTCGACGGGACCCTGGTTGATCACCCGCGCGCTATCCAGGCAACCCTCATGTGTCCGCAAATCGCAGCTTCGCTCCCACTGGGCCAAACTGCCTGATCTTGGCATCGATGCGGTTGGCCACCCGGCGATGCGCTTCAGGTTCCCGAACGGAGACGCGCTCTGCGTCCTGTTTCTCGCCTCTCACTCGCCTGCGATAGCCTCGGTCAGGGCTTTTCCCGGCTTGAATTTAACGACCTTCTTGGCGGCGATTCTTAGAGCAGCGCCGGTGGCTGGGTTGCGTCCTTCTCGGGCCGCGCGTTCGGTGACCTCGAACGCACCAAAACCAATCAGTTGCACGGACTCGCTCTTGACGAGAGACTCCGTGACGGCTTCAATGAAGCCATCGAGCAGCGCCGCGGTGGCCACTTTGGTTTGGCCTGTCTTTGCGGCTACGGCATCAACCAGTTCGGTTTTGTTCACGTCATTTCCTTTGGAGTTGGGTTGTTGCAACGTGGGCGTTGAAGGCTAATTGCGTATTGTGCCTCAAGGGATCGCCCAGAATAGTATTGGACTAGCGCGGGCGACTCTTCGTCATTCTGGCGCTTCGTCATTCGAGTGCGCGCAGCCAGATAAAACGGAGTGGGCCGGAACCGACCCTAAACCGATGGTCGGGGCTTTTGAAAGAGGTCATTCATCGCAACGGCCCGCCACGCGGAAGCTGCCGTTCGATTCTCAGCGGTGCTATTCTTGCCTGACCGGCAGCTTTGAAGCGGGAGCGGTCACTGGGTGAACGATGGCGTCTGGCGGCAGCCGGCCATGAGCCGCCGTTGGCAATGCCGACGAAATTTTCCTCTTAGGTCTCCTCCGGATGACCGGTTTGCGGCAACCAATTTGAATCCCACTTTGGCTCGACCCGGCCAAGACCGGACCAACGCGACTTTGTCTAGAAGGGGTTATTCGCGATGCGTAAAGCATTGGCATGATGACAAATTGAAGCCACAATAGTCGCGGCGCAGTTGTATTGCGGCTAATAACTGAGTATTTTGGGTCCGGGAAAGGGCTGAAAATTCCGAGCCTGCTTCCGACTTTCGATGACGCGCAACCCGATAGGAAAAGTGATCGGCGGGACGCAAAACCACGATTCAAAGGATTTCTTCAAATGAACTCAATAACGCGTCTCGAAATCAAGAAGCTTCATGGCAGCAAGAACATAGACCTCAAGCTGGTCGACAACACGTTGATTCTTGTCGGAGAAAATGGAGCGGGGAAAAGCACGGTACTGCAACTTTTCTACTACCTACTCTCGGGGCAATGGGGCTCGATGGCCAAATACCAGTTTGAGTCGGTCAGTATGACCATTGAAAATAAGAAGTACACACTGAAATACTCAGACATTGAGAAATCTTTACGCAGTATCGATCGTCGTCTTCTTGTTCGCCTTCCTCCGGTAGTCAGGCATCGGGTCATGGCCCTTATGGAAGAAAGTGAAGGGCTTCTTGTGACTCCCGAGCTTGAAAGAATTTGCGAGCAATATGGCGTTCCACTGCACTACCTACTAGGCGAACTTGACCTTTTCGAGCCATCACGCAGCAAGAAAGGCGAGCCTCTTCGCGAAGCTCTGGGGGGTATTCGGCAGTCCCTTAAGGCGCAGCTCTTATATCTGCCAACGTACCGCCGTATTGAACAAGAGTTGAGCCTAATTTTCAAAGGGCTGGACGAGCGAGAGCTTCGCAATCGCGGGAAGATGCTTACAGACCAGCGGAAGGAGGACACGTTCGTTGAGCTAATTGAGTTTGGGATGAAAGATGTTGACGAGGCGATCAATGAAACTCGTAAAGAACTTGATCGCTTCGCGCGTGAAAGCCTAAACAACCTAACATTTAGTTACCTCGGTGATGTGGTGGAACACAAGTACACAACGGTCGATCTGAAGAAGATCAAGAGTGCTACGGCAGAGACGGTTGAAAATATTCTCAACAGAATTCAAGAGCCTGTCTTGTCTTCAGCCAACAAGCAGCACTTGCGTGAAATTATCGAAGGCGTAAAGACTGACGGTGATCAGAATGAACATGCACAAGTGATCTGCCATTACTTCACAAAATTGATGGCGTTCCATGAGGAACTGGAGGCGAAGGAAGCAAAGATTGTGAATTTTTGCAGGATATGCAATGACTACATGGTCGGCAAAGAGTTCAAATATGACACTTCCAATTTCCAGTTTTCAATTCGACCCAAAGGGACGATTGACGTAGAAAGTGAAATCAAACTTCATCACCTTTCTTCCGGGGAGAAGCAGATCGTTTCTCTTTTCAGTCATCTCTATCTGTCGGGTGGGAAGAAGTACTTTGTATTGATTGACGAGCCCGAACTTTCTCTGTCCGTACCTTGGCAACGTAAGTTCTTGCCCGACATCAGAAACGCCGATTTCTGCACTGGTTTGGTTGCCGTAACGCATTCACCTTTTATTTACGACAACGTACTGAAGAAATATGCACATGGCCTTGGTGAATTTTCCGTTTGAGGAAGTGAACCGATGACCATGATTGAAATCCATGCGGCTGCACTTAGCACGATCGCAAGCTACCATGAGTTTATCTCCCGATACGTAAAGGCCGCGAAGGTGGTCTACGGATTTGTGGAGGGAAAAGAGGATCCATGCTTTTACCGAGGCTTCATTGAGTTACTTCTTCCAGAGGATTGGCGTGTTGAATTGTGGCCCGCCGGTAACAAAGAGCGGGTCTACGAAATTCATAAAAATATCGATTGGAGGCGGTTCCAAAAGCCGCGGATATGCTTTTTTGTGGACCGTGATCTTTCAGATGTGATTCCGGAAAACTTGCGACAGGATACGAACATCTATGTGACAACGGGATATTCAATCGAAAACGATGTCGTTAATAGGACTGCATGTCATCGGATACTTACAGAGCTATGTGGTTTTGCAAATGCCGATCATGGCGAACTCGAAGCTGTATGTGATTTGTTTGATCAGGAACTCGAAGTATTTCTTCAAGCCATGGTGCCAATCATGGCTTGGATTCTTGCGTGTAGAAGGGATGGTAAGAGACCTAACCTCAATGATATTGAACTGCGGGATGTATTCTCGTTTGTCAATGGAAGACTCCACTCGAATCCAAATCCCAAGGGAAAGGCGTCCGTCCCCATGTATCTACACGACCAGTGCAATGTCATTTACAACGCAGGGAGTGACATCGCTCCCATACAAGTCGAATTTCGGCGAAAGAACATTTATAGAAAATTTACCCGTGGCAAATATGTCTTTTGGTTCTTAGTTGAGTTCTGCAATTCGGTTCGCCGTGATGCCGCGGCGCTGTTTAAGGGAATGTCTAAGCCACCTAAAATTAATGTGAATTTGTCGTGCTCGAATGGGATGGCCGTAATCGGCACACGCGCGCGCATTCCAGCGTCTTTACGGACCTTCCTTGAGTCAACGTTTTGCGCGTACATTGAGACGAGTAAAGGAAAGATGGCGTGACCGCCCCTGACCTTGAACGTTGAACGCAGCTTTCACTATCACGCTACTTCCGCTTAGGGTCGGTGGCTGTCAGTGGCCTGAAAAATCTGAACGACTGCTTCCAGTTTGATCCGGCCGTTGATGCTCGGCCTCGGCGGTTTCCCATCGAGCTGGCCGCAGGGGGAACATAAGCGGCCACTGAGTTTTCGTGGTCTGCTGTCGGCAACCGACCCATTGCTGTCAGTCGCGACGGGTGGAAGCGGTCATTGGCTACGCGAGCGCACGTTAACCTATGAATGCGCAGAGATAGACTACGAACTTCAACTACGCCAATGGGAAGGAAAGGCTTCCTTGACGGTAGCGAATAAGATACTTCTCGCGGACACCTTGGCGGCAAGCACTATTCTTCGCCTTCGATTTCAATTTCAGCCTCGACTTCAACCTCGGCCTCGATTTGCGTCTGCAGTTCAATGACTGCAGCCCGCAACGGGTCGTAGATGCTGATCTCTTGACCGACAATCTCAAACGTGACGGCGAGCGCGTAACGGGCCGTGGTATCGGGATCGTGACTCCACCCTCGATGTCCACGCACGGCGATACAGAAGTGATCAGGCAGTGTGTTTGACTTCACAATGGCCCAGTCCTTTTGCACAGTGCCGCTGTTGCGACGTGTGTCACGGATCAAGCCCCAGGTCGAACTTTCGTGCAGTGTCCATGGGAGAATGGACCCGGGCAACGGTTCACCCTCGTTCTCCTCGCTCTTCATGGCCCTGACACGGAAGTCGTTGATCCCTTCCCCCAGCCTGCTGGTAACCCAGTCAACCCACGTTGACAGATAGCGTCGAAGATTACGACGCGTACGACGCGGCTGTGCAACATAGGACAAGGTCACATCAATTCGGATGTCGTACTCGTCAGCCTGCTGACGCAGAGGTGCCGGAATGGGCACTTGATAGATGTGGCACTCACCGGCGTGGACCTGACTCTCAGAGCTCGTGATGAAAGTCGTTCGGTGATCGCTGTTCACCGTTGCTCGGGTCTCGTCCGGAATGCCGAACCCGATGCAGCGAATGACTTGCGATGCTTGGTCCAGCAGCTGCTGCCGCTGCCCCTGAGTCAACGCTGCGGTGGGCGAGCGCAGACGCGATAGGATATCTTCTGCCCATTCTGGCCATTGTGCTGACTGGACAAGTAGAGCGCGATACAACAAAGTGGGCTCGCTCGGCAATAGCCGCTGCAATTGCGCCGCGATCCGAGCCACCTTTGGTGTTGCGAAGGATGTGCCGGTCGCGTCGCGGTCAATAGCCGGTCCAGGCGCTGGCATTGTCGACCGCACCAGCTCAGGGCAGGCTGCTGGTATGCCGCCGCCGCCCTGCACGTCAGTCGGCTCATTGCTCGTGCGAATGAAGTCGCCACCGTACTCCACCACTTCCGGCTTAATGACGCTCCAGATGCCGGGGCCGGATCGCGAGAACGCCGAAGGGAAGTCGGGCTCGGTCGCAAAGCTGCGCCAGTTGCCTGTTTCAAAGGATCCGTACGCAATTGAGCCGACCGTCAATGCTTGGAGGCTTTGCCCTGGATTGGCGACGCGTGCTGCCGGTTCGTAGAGGTATTCGGGATATGTGCGCCCAGCGTCTAAGTGATCCTTGACCCCTGGGTACGGTATTGGTCCAACGGGTCGAATGTTGCCGACGCTCTGAATGATGAGTACATCGTGCTCGTTCGAGAGCGCGTCAATCTCCGCCGCCCACGAGGACATGTACCGCAACCGGCAATAGCCGTAGGCATTGATCGAGTGATTGAAGATGCGAGTAGTGCGCGGCCCGAAGTGATACCTCTCAACCGCTGTGCGCATGGCCTCGGCTGGGAAGACTTCCTCGGGCATGCGGTTGTCGTCGTCGAGCACGCGCGCATTCTGTATCCAGAACGGCAGCTTTGGTGTTCCAGTTTGGGCTACGGCTTCGCCGTACAGGACCGCACCTGCCACGCGCGTGCCATGACCGCCACCGGCCACGTAGTCGCCTACATCGGTCGCAGTCTTGCCTGGCAGGAAGCAATGCGACGTAGCCTGATCGATTGCAGGCCGAAGCAGGAGGTGTCCCTCTTGGATGCCGCTGTCGATGACGCAAACCGCAGGTGCATCCGCGTCGGGCGCTATCGGCGCTACAGCACGTTGCAACTGGGCTCCTGGCTGTCCGAGGTCCTGCGGGAGCGCGATGTCTTCGGGCTCGACAACCTCAAAGATGTAGGGATAGTTAAGGACGAAGTCCTTCAACCCCTTCCCCGAAATCTTCAGCCGAACTGTGAAGCTATCGGGAAGAACTCCGGCGTCAAAATCGACACCGTCGACCAGGTGCAAGATATCTGCATGGTAGAAGTTAGCGAAGTGCTGGATCGCGGCCTCGCGTTGGATCTTGATGGCGTCCCACTCGTCATAGGCATTGGCGCGAGCCTGCGACCATTCAAACTCCTTGGCCGCCCAATCCGCGTCGGTCGTTCGTTTGCCGCGCTTTGGACGTATTGGAATCTCTTGAGTGCCGGCACAGGCGATCCCGATGTCCACGACATAAAGTTGATCGACATCAATCTTGCTCCATGCCGTCATTAGGTGGTCGGAGAGAACTCTGGCAAGCCGATCCGTGTCGTCAGGATAGAGCTTGTGGACTTGCGCGATCGTCGCCGACCCGTGAGCTTGGACGGCAAAGCGTTGCAGCATGGCGCGAAACGGTGCGATCTGAATGTCTGCAGACGCCACGATCACGTAGCCTTCCTCTTGCTCCGCCACGATCTCGAAGGTGAACTTATCCCGAAGCGCGTCCAGGTCTAAGCCGGGATCCACTTTCAACAGAATAGGCACATCAGGTGGAATTGGGGGCAGCACCTGACCAACCCCCTGTCGCTGCGCCCTGCGCTCTTGCCAGCTTGCGCTGAATGTTTGTGCAGCAGCATCAAGAGCGGCGCTGTGCGCTTGCCGTGCGTTTCTGTTCTCAATCGTCTGCGGCGATGTCTTGCCACCGCCCCGCAGTTTGGCCTGGCCTTGGTAGCGACGTATCAGCGGCAGGTATTCGAAGTTATGCTGATCCGGCATGCGCTATTCCTCGTGCGCAGACGCGTTGGTTCTCCGCTGCTCGGCAATGGCTTGCAGCAGGTTCGCCTGCGTGACGACCTGTCGTCCGCTGAGGACCGCCGCCTTTGCCGCGTCTTGCGCCGCCTTGACCACCATCGCTGCCGACGCGCCTGACAGATGCTCGACGAGAGCACCCCAGTCGATCGGTTCGGCGAGCCTTACCGTGGACAGTGTCATCCGCAGAAGTTTCCCAATTTCCATCGGGCCGGGTAGCGGCACCATGAATACGTCGTCGAAGCGACGGAACAGTGCGGAATCCAGCGACGATTCAACGTTTGTTGTGGCAACCAAGAGGCCAGGCGCATCGTATTCCTCCATGAGTTGCAGGAGGGAGTTGACTATCCGCGAAGCCTCGCCGATGTCCTTCGAGTTTGTGCGTGAGCGCGCGATGAAGTCACATTCGTCAAGCAAGAGCACGCATGGACGTTCCTTCGCTGCGATGAAGATGGTTCGCAGATTGGTGGCTGACTCGCCAAAGTACGATGAGATCAAGACATCAAAGCGAACCTTCATCAACGGTAGACCGGTGCTCCACGCCAAGCGCTTGGCCCCGAGCGATTTCCCGCATCCGGGGGGACCGTACAGAAGGATGGTTTTCCTAGGCTTCAGACCAAAGGTCCTCAAGCGATCTCTTGCCGCGTATTCAGCTTCGATTCGCGCAAAGCGATCCTCGATTGCCTTCGGAAGCACCATGTGGTGCTCAAGGGCATCCGTCGTCAGCAGTGTCGCGAGGGATTCCCCATGTCGCCGACTTAGTGGCAGCTCTTTAAGAGTGCGTTCAATGTCGGCGATCGGAGGGATCGGGGACGCGGACGGGCGCTTCGGTCGGGGCTGTTTGAGGATAGCTTCCAGCTGCGCTGCAAGTCTGACATGACCCGTAAGGCGTTCAGACTCGACGATCTTGTCAGCTAGCCGATCCAGATCATTCTGCGAGCCGTCAGCGATGGCCCGAACCACTCGTTTGAGGATATCCGCATTCATGATGTTCTAGCCTATTTCAGAATTCGAAGGTTGTTTGGTCGGCAGAGCGACCAGACAGTAAATTGGGTAGCGACGACTATCGGTATCCGATAGGCCTGTCCAGTGTGCACAGTGCCGAAACAGTTCGTTACATGCACCAAGGCTAGGCACCGTGAGCAAAAGCGACTTCCGCGGCGCGGTATGAATTCCTGTTTGCGTAATATATTCGGCTGCGCACATGCGCGAGTTCCCTTTGCGCTCAGTCATACGAGCTCGATCTGCACCTTGCGGCCGACCAAGGCTGCCGCACGCTGCAGGGTTGAGAGCGTCACATCGCGCGAGGGACTGAGCCGCCGATCGACTTGCGATCGGCTGGTCTTCAGAAGAATCGCCAAGCGCGCCTTGCTCAAAGATTGCTTCTGCATCGCAGCGACGAGTTGTGAGGCCACCACTTCCTTGACGGCGAGCACCTGTGTTTCCTCAAACGGGGCGTCGCTCGTGAGGTGGTTGTCGAGGCTTGAACCGATGTGCGCCTTACTCATGTTTCGTGCTCCTTGGCGTGTCGCCGCGTGGCGCCCCCCGTTGGTCACTTCAAAATCCCCCACTTATGGTCACCCAAACTCCCCCAGGCAGGACCGTAGAAATTGTAATGCAGTCGATGGCGGCGGGCCGGTTTTTTGCCCGCCGTTGTTGGTGAATCAGGAGCCCGTTACTGCGTAACGGAAGCGGCGGTGAAGTACTGATCCCACTCGGGTGCATCGATATCGAGGGTGGCGATGATGCGATCATCCATGGCGATGACCAAGCGCTCGACGATCTCGCGTTTCGTTACGCAGTAACGGCGAGCCAATCGTTCGATGGCCAAATCGGTGCGCGTACTGACCCACAGATTGAGACGGCGTTCGCCGTTGCCGTCCTCGCCGGCAAGAGGGCGACGGGCGCGGTAGGCGGCTTGTCTTTGAGCGGCGGTCTTGGCCATATTGTCTCCGGAGATTGCGTGACGCAGTGACGGGCTGGTGCGCTCGTTACTGCGTCACGCTGAAGTGATTCAAGGGAACGAGTTTGCTGTGGCGGTGCTGATCCTGGCCCGAGGAGCGAAGCGCTGTCAAGGGGATCGTGGAATAAATGGGCGGCGTTGTTTGCCGCCCGTTTATGCCGCGAAAGCCGCTTGACAGCGCGTAGCGACCAACGCTCCTGGCTGCTGCCGGGGATGGTTTGATCATCCCCGGCGGCTGCCACGTGGCGAGCTGCGGGGTTTGGGGCAGCGCCCCACAAGTGGCGAATGAGCGCCAGAGGTTGCCAAAGCAAAGCGCTGGCCGTGGGGTCGAAGCGGCGCATCAGCTGTCTGAGGACTGCTGTGCGAAGCGCGTCGCCGCCTCCTTGAGACGATAGCTGCGGCCTTCGAACTCGAGCAGATGCGAGCGATGCATCAGCCGGTCGAGAATCGTGCTGGCCATCGTATTGTCCAGGTATTTGCCCCAGTCCTGGACCACCCGGTTGGAGGTCACCACCAGGCTGCGGCGCGCCTTGTAACGCTGATGAACCAACGTTTGCAGCAACTCGCCCGCACTGTCGCTGATGCGCCGGGCCAGGAAGAGATCGTCAGGACCAGCAGGTCGGCGTCGAGCCAGGGACGCAGTTGCCGCTGCTGATCGGCGCCACTGCACAGCGCGTAGCTGGCAAAAACACTGTCGGCCTCGAGCACCCGCACATCCAGGCCCTGCAGGGTCGCCTGGTAAGCAACCGCCTTGGCGATCCGGCTTTGCCGGTGCCCGGCTTGCCGATGCTCAGCGCGTTCTGGCCTTCGGCGACGAATTTCCAGCGTATGCAGCTCGAAGCACGCCTGGCGCGGCAGCTTCGGATTGAAGCGCCAGTCGAAATCCGTCAAGGTCGCACGCTCGTCCAGACCCGACTGCTGGTAACGGCGATCCAGCAAACGCGAACAGCGCCGGTCCAGTTCATCCTGCAGAATCATCGAGAAGGTTTCCAGGAAAGGCGCCTGATTCGCCTGCGCTTGCAGCACGCGGGTTTCCAGGGTGGCGCGAATGCCGGACAGGCGCAGGTCGCGCAGCGCGCGTTCGATCTCGTTCAGGGTCATGCTCATTTGGCATCCTCCAGGGAAGTGACAAAGCGGCGCTCTTTTGAGCGCCCAGGAGAACAGGTCGCCGTAGTCCGCGGCGGCGCGAATCAAACGGTCGTCCTGGGTCAACGCCAGCTCCCCCTGCACCGGTGTATCGATATCGGCCAGCGCCTCGTTGAGCAGGCGCTCGGTGAGCGCTTTGATCTGTGGATAGCTGTACTGCCGTCGTGCAGGGCCATCGCGCAGGCACGGTCGATCAGTGTGCGGGATAGCGCTTGGCCAGACTGACGATGCCCCACAGACGCCGCTGACCGACGCGCCCCTCTTGCTCAAAGAGGCACTGGCACAACTGCTCGGTGGCCGGGCCGATGGCCTTGGCCTGGTCAAGATGCGACGCGTTTCCCGCGATGGATTGAAAAGGGCGCTCCTCGTCGGGCAAGATCACGCTGCCCGGTTGCGTCGCCCGGGGTGGGTGCGCAGCAAGGCCTGCGACTGGAAGTCGCGGATCCCGAGGTGCTGCTCGAACAGGCGGACCAGCACACGGCTGCCGATAGGCGCCGGCCGGGCAGCATAGCTGCTGTGCTCGACGCGTACACAGCTGTCGTCGCAGACCGTGCGTAGCGACTCGGTGAAATACGCGAAGCCCTGCAACGGCAAGGGCTTGAGCAGCGGACGTTCCTCCTGGAACATCGCCTCGACCTGGCGCTTGGCGCTGCCGTGAATGCGTTGCGCTGCCCAGCGCATCTCCCACTGTTCGAGGAAGGTGTTCTGCTCCTCGATCGAGGCGAAGCGTCGGCCCTTGAGCGCCGTGTTCTGGGTATGCTGAATGGCGTTCTCGACGCTGCCTTTGCGATTCGGATCCCGGACCCGCGCGGGGTCGGCCACGACGCCGTAATGCGCGAGCACGGCCGCGTAGACCGGGTTGAGCTGCGGCTCGTACAGGTCGGGTTTGATGACCCCTTCCTTCAGGTTGTCGAGTACCACGTACTGGCTGCTGCCGCCGAAATACCGCCAGGCCTGCTCGTGCAGTCTGGCCCAGGCTCCCTGGCTGGACTTCCAGACCACCGCCGAAAGCTACGCCGGGAATAGCGCAGGGTCATGACAAACAGACGCGGCCGGCGATAGCGCTCGGTACCGGGGTGAAGCGTCAGCGCCCCTTCACCATAGTCGACCTGCGCCTCTTCGCCGGGGCGAATTCCAGTCGGTCAAACTGGGCCGGCTCGTGGGCGACCAGCGTACCGGCAAAGCGCTTGACGCTGTTATAGCTGGCCGTAAACCGAACTGATCGACGAGCTCCTGGTAGATCGCCGTGAAGTTGCGGCGAAGCTGTAACTGCGCCTCGATGAAGGCGCGATGCGACTCGCAGGCGGAAGTCGATGGCCGGGTCGGCGCCGGTGGTCGGGGTGGGGAATTTGACCGGGAGGGCCGGTGGCCACCCCGGGGAATTTGCCTCTTCGCTCGCAAAACGCCGCGCCAGGCCGCGGATCGTCTTGCGATCGATTTGGGTGATGCGGGCAATTTCGTGCTGGCTCTTCCCGGCGGCCAGCAGGGTGAAGACCGTGGTTTGCAGATGTGGCTTCAAGACGTTCACTCCAGACTCCCTTCAAAAATCGAAGGGGGAAGATTACGTCCTGCCGCGGGGTGCCCCGAAAGCGCCAAAAACGGGGCCTTATCGCTCCGTCACGCGACCTTCAGGGTGGGGGATTTTGAAGTGACCAAAGGTGGGGGAATTTGACCGGCCAACGGGGCGCCGTACTGACACCTGACCGCCTTTAGCTTAGGTACCATAGAAAGTACAGGCCTGACAATGAAAATCCCGAGGCAAGCTCGTGGGCTTTTGAGTTTGTCCTGCTCTGTAGCACATGAATTTCTCGCTTTTTTGTGCCGGTGGCGGGAAAGGGCGAACGGCGTCGGTAGCCCGCTGCCGGTTTCCGAATTAGTTCGTCATACCTTACAAGTAGTCAAAATCGGCGCGGCTGACCGCTTTCGGCCCGCGCGCCCACTGACTTCTTTTGGCCGGTTGCCGACAGCAAACCGCGAAAACTCAGTGGCCGCTTGTGATCCTGGAGCGGCCAACTCGATGGGAAACCGCCGAGGCCAAGCATCACCGGCCGGATCAGACTGGAAGCATGCGTATTCCACGGGAAACTGGACACCGATTCCACAGCAAGCCAGTCCGGGTTGAACAAAAGTCAGGCCTTTCATCGAACCTGGCACTTTTAATTCTTCGAGAAGGAAAGACGCCCCACCCTGACTTCCTCCATTGCGGGCTAGTATTGGTTGCGCCATGCATCGGCAAAGCCCAGCCAGTCGATGGAGATACCCAGAGGGGAGAGGCTCGCTTCTGTCTCGCGGGCGCTCGATGTCCGCCAATCGACCAATGTACCGAAGACATCGAAGACAAGCGCCTTGATCCTATCCATGAACAGTCCCGCAAGAAGATCGTGGAGGGGATATCGAGAATCAGATGTCCAGACGACCGGTTCGTTCGATCCGCGTGGAGAGCGTGTTCGTCGAACCACCGGCCTCGCTGCCCCGAGCAGGTTCGTGATCGCGAATGACCGATTCGATCTCACGAATCAGCAGGCTCATCGTTGTTCCCCAACCGCCATTGTCGATTGCGGTTGCCTGAAAGCGCAGCAGCGGGGTCAGCGTGTCCGGAAGTTCCGAGGCGTCCGGAAGTCGCGCGCCCTCGACGAGCAAGGGGAAGATCGCGCTTCGGCGCTGGAGCAATGCTTCAATCTCGGTGCGAACGACATCGTCCTGCTGGTGCAGCCGCGGGGGCTGGCCTTGGGGTCCCGGTACGAGCCAGGACCGGCCGATGACGATCACGCCCGCCTTGCACGCCACCAGCGCGCCTCCGATTGATTCGTCCCAGGCACGACTGGGGGCGATGCCGCTGATGTCGAGGAACACGCGTCGCAAGCCGAAATGCTCCGCCAGGTCGTTGGCGACTCGGCCGGCCGCCGCCGGCGCATCGCTGCGGCGGTAGGAAATGAAGACGTCCGGGGCATCGGCGAGCGTTCCGCGAAGAAGGTTCCTCAGTTGGCCGGTTCCACTTACCCAAGGCTCGGCCAGTTGCAGGAATTGCGACCGGCTCACCCCGGGGACCGGGTGCCCTTCCCAAGTCTTGAGGATCTCCTGAAAAACGTCGTCCGAATAGCCGGTGAGACCACCCATGAAGGGGAGCGGAAACACCGGCTTGCCGCGCTCGATGATACGACGCGCGATGTCCAGGGAGCCCCGTCCGCCGCCAACCATCACCGCCGCATCGCAGCGAACGATCGCTTCGCGTTTCCACGCCTCGACGTCACCCACCGGGATGCAGCATTCGGCCGGGGCCGGATAACCCGGTAGCGGCAAGCCGCCACGCCGGAAGAAACGCATGCTCCCTAGCGAGACTTGCCAGAATGCGCCCTGCGGCGACTCGCCGCGCTCCTTGAGCGCAGCGCAGAAGGCATCGGCAACCCAATAGTCGACGCCCCTCGAATTGCCGGTCACGAGTCCGAACCCCGCATCCACCAGCGTCGTGCCGATCATTCGCGCGACTCTGCGCTTGGCCGGGGTCGTCCATCCCGTACCGATGACCAGAACGAGTTTCTTGCGACGATTACTCATGGGCGGCTGGTGATCACGCGAGACTGACCGGGCTTTGGGCGGTCGGAAGACGCAAGATGAATCCGATGGGGGCTCTTTCGCGCCGACCAGAATCGGAGCAAAGCAATGCGCGTGCAAAGGGTAAAGGCAAAGGGAATTCCTCGCCGCGTCCAGAAGTATCGCTGGCTAGGGGAGTCGCGGTCAATTGGCAGTCTCCGGCCGCGCTTCTGACAGGCTCCCAGTCTCGTAAGCCGGTCAATCGCAGCTCACCAAGACAGCCTCTGGTGCGTCGCGCTGAGGTCCTGATTTGCGTACCGCATCATCCCGATGACGCCGCCGGCGTAGCCCTGCGATAGGAGCGGCCGCTTGTCCAGGCAGGGAACGCAGGATCGAAATCACCGTTCCTTGTTCCGCCTGAAGCCCCGAGCCTGGCGACCGAAATCGATCCCTTCCGGCCACGTTTCGGCGGTCAGGATTCACCGTGACTACGTACCATCGTCGCTGCTCTCTCCCTCGCAAGTCTTCCCCGGCCACCGCGCCGGGGCTTTTCGGAGGGGGTTCGCCGAGCCCCCTGCGCAAAGCCGATCGAATTTCGTTCCCGCACCCTAAGGGCAGGATCGAGGTGTGGTAGCTGGCCACGACAAAACAAGCAGCAGCATCCACCCCGCCGGGGAGCGTATCCCGGCAGGGATACCTCCAGACCGCGCGGAGATTTCCCACCCGGCCGGCCGGGACCTTTCCAGGGATCCCGGTCAGGGGTGCTTCGGAAGGTCCCGGTCGGGACATTCCATGGAGGCACCAATGATGAAATACGAGTACCAGGCGTCACGTGTCAAGGACGACGCCCGCGGACGGTGGCAGCGGGTCCTGTCCGACCTCGCGCCGGCTTTGCAGGATGCCGTGGCAAAGCGGGGGAAGCATGTCCCTTGCCCGGTCCATGGTGGTCGCGATGGCTTTCGGGTTTTTCCCGATGTCAGCGAAACCGGTGGTGGCGTCTGCAATACCTGCGGCTACTTCGTCGACGGCTTCTCACTGCTGATGTGGATCAACGGCTGGGATTTCGGCCAGACGATTCGCGAAGTCGCGCAGCAGCTCGCGGGGGCGCCCACCTCCAGCGTACCCTGGAGCACGTCACCTGGGGTGGACCGCAGTGGTTCACCGGACGATACCACCCGCCGCGAACAGCTCAACCGGACCTGGCGGGAATCGTTGCCACTCACGCACCGAGAAGCCGAACCGGCTCGCCTGTACCTGGCGCGACGCGGGCTGGCCGCACGAGTACCCGAGGCCCTGCGCTTTCATCCCGACCTGGGGTACTACGCAGACCAGCGCCTCGTCGGGCGCTACCCGGCAATCCTTGCCCAGGTGACCGGGCAGGGCGGCGATGCCGTCACCCTGCATCGCACCTACCTGACGGTCGATGGCCAGAAAGCGCCGGTGGACGCGCCGAAGAAGCTGATGCGCCACCCGACGGCGAAACAGTTGACCGGCGGCGCGATCCGCCTGGTCGAGCCGGGCAGTCGCCTGGCGGTGACCGAAGGCATCGAGACGGCGTTGGCCGTGATCGAGGCCACCGGCCTCCCCACCTGGGCGACCGGCAACGCTCATCTTCTGGAAACCTTCGTTCCGCCGCCCGGCGTGCGTCAGGTCCTCGTCTTCGCCGACAAGGATCGACCGTCTCGACAGCATCCTTCCGGTCACGGACAGGAAGCGGCGAGAGGACTGGTGACTCGCCTCTGGGCCATGGGGATTCGTGCCGGTGCGATTGCACCCGGGCTCGACATTCCCGACGGCAGCAAGGGCGTCGACTGGCTCGATGTCTTCAACCGGCTTGGTCCGGCAGGGTTTCCTGCCCTCGGCAGCGTCGACACGCTGCTGACCCGAGCCGCCTGATCCGGAGAAAGCCATGTACGGAGTCATCGACTTCAGCCGGATCGATACCCTGCCCCGCAGTTGCGGACCCTTCGCCCCGCCCGAAGGATGGCAGGGCGACTACCGGCAATACCTGCAAACGCGTTTCGATGGCGACATCGGTGTGCGCCAGCAGATCGCCGTCGTCGGCCGCATCCTCGCGCGCCAGGCGGGCGGCACGGCGCCCCGGTTTTTCGGACCGCATGCCGTCGAAGCGCGCGAGTTTGCCTTGTCTGTGTGGTCGTCGATTCACCACAGCTGACGCAGCACCCATCGCCGGCCTCGACCGGTTTCTTCATCCCACGGGGAGTGTATCGCTCCCCGACGGGGGCGGTGCCTTCCCTCTCTTCATTGGAGGCACCATGTACGACCAATTCGCACCATTACTCGAACGGGCCCTCACCGAGCCCGGGATCATCAGCGCGGCCTACCGCCGGTTCCACCGCTTCAGCATTGGCAACCAGATCCTGGCGGCCATCCAGCTTCATGACCGGGGCCTGCGGACCGCTGCCGGAGAAGTCGGCACAGCGACTCTTCAAGGTGAGCCAGGAGATTCTCGAAGCTGGCAGAACGAAAGCCACGCAGTCGTAACCCATTCAGTCTCATTCTTAACCCCGCGGGGCGTGCCATCGTCCCGCAAGGGGAGGGTGCCGTCCCGCTTTTCCATTTGGAGGCACCCAAGATGATCCACTCAACCGATCGCGAACTGCTCTCGATCCTGCTCGGTCAGGAGGCCGAAGGGTATGCCGGGCACTCGCTGGCCGAACTGTTCGGGCTACGCCGGATTCGCCAGACCAGAACGCTGCAGGTGGCGGAGGAGACTTTCTCCTATGCGCTGCCGGACCAGCTGATGGCGGCCCGCGAACTCCTGCGCAGGGCACTGGCGGAAAACTTGGCGGACGTGTCCGTCAGCCTGGCTTCACCCGGGGCCGTTCGCGACTACCTGCGGCTGTTCCTGGCAGGGCAGGCGTACGAGAGCTTTCTCGCGCTCTGACTTGATGCCCAGAACCGGTTGATCGCCGGCATGGAGCTCTTTCGCGGCACGACGACACAGACCTCGGTCTATCCCAGGGATTCTGATCATGGAAAAGCGAGACGTGCAGAAGATCAATCGGCAGTTCCTGTTGCTCACGCGACAACTGGCGGAGGAGGGGAGGGCGGCTGAAGTCCTGACCGGCCTGCCGCGCGCGGTGATCGACAAGATCGGCTCTCTCGACCTCGATGAGATCGACGAGTTGGCCGAGACCGTCCCGGTATCGCTCTATACCTTCCGGCTGACCGATGCCGCGCTCAACCGCTTGCTTCAGATGCCCAGGGAGGTGAAGGGCACCTACGCTGAAGCGACTTTGGTCTAGCGATCATGTCGGCGCTGCTGGCTGCTGACCAGTTGGAGAACAGCCGGGGGGCTCACGAGTTGATCCGAATGAAGCTGCGGGTGCCGATCGTTCATTACCTGACGGACGTCCACCCCAAGCCACTGCGCCTGCGCTGGCTCCAGCTTCATGGCGAGAGTCCGCCCAACGGCAAATTACCGGATTCAGTCCGGCCGTTCATCACCAGCGCGAGGAAGCTGGCCAATCTCTCGACGTTCGTAGCGCTCTACAATCGGCTCGACGGTGGCGATGGCCGCATCGTGACAGCGGCGATGCTCTTGTCGGTCTGGGAGGTGCATTGTCGGCTTGCGCAGGATCACCTGGACATCAACGCTGCGTGGTACGCGATCAGGGACGTCCGTTCCCGGATCGTCAGTTGGCACCAGTGCGCGAGGTGTCAGGCGATGTTCCTCTACGAGCCGGATGTGTCGCAGGCGCGCTCTTGCCCGTTTTGTCGTCTGGCGAAGACGCGGGGTTGACGAGTGCTGCGCAATCGGGGCCATCGGTTCGAGGGCCAGGGCGGTCTGCTTGGGTCTGGCGCTCGGGCTGGGTGGGGGAAAGATCATAACCGCTGGCCGGTGCATGGCTGGCAGTGCCTTGCGCTGGATGGCACTGCAGCCTTTTTCCGGGACCGCGACGGCAAAGAGCGGGTGGAGGAGCAGGCTCTTGAGGCTATCGGCGCTTGCTCACCGCCACTGACACCACTGATAGGCGTCGCAGGCGACTGGCCAGTCAATCGGGTGGACGCATTCTTGCGGGATTCTTGGGCAGCCAGGCGGGGTGGAACAGATCGGGTAACCGGCATCCCCTGTGAGATGGAAGGGCCAACGTGGGGCCGGCACTCACTGGTACTGGCGTGGCGATTTTCCCTCTTTGCCGACAACAGCGGGTTTCACTCGCGTGTCGGACGCGTCGAGCTTTTCCACGAGCAGGTCGAAGCGCCAGTCGTCGCCGAAGTCATAGCGGAATTCGACGACTTGCCGGGGAAACAGCCCGGCTTCGCCCAAGGTCACTTCGTCCGCGTAATCGTCCTCGACATCGCTGCACCGCGGGTCATCGAGCGTGCGATGGGTCGCGTATTCGTCCTGGTAGCGAAACTGATATAGGTGGTCGTCATCGAATCGGAAGGCATCGAGGATGAATCTTGCGAGATCGTCGAAATCGCGTTCGGCCGGCATGACGATGCGACGCCAGACACCCGCGCTGAGCGAAACCTTGAACGTCACACTCCCGCGGAACGGCTCTCCGGCGTTGGGTTCTCCGAGGGAATCCCGCCAGGCAGGAAAGAACGGGATCACCGCGTCTGCCCATGTGAAGAACGGAGGGCGATCCATCTCGTCTTCGCTTGGCGCTTCCGCTACGGCCGAATCCTCTCCTGCAGGGTTGAACAGACGTTCCAGCAAGCCGGTAGAAGTGTAGCGGAATGCCTGTAGGTAGGTCGCGCAGGCGGATAGTCCCCACGGGGTCGCGACCATTCGCTTGATCTGCCAGCCTTTGCCGGAAACGGCGGGGTCCGAAAGGATGTCGAGCAGGCCGAACAATTGCATCAGTGCGATCTGTTTCATCCCGAGCAATCCGAAAATGGCCACTTGCCACTTGTCGTCTGTCTTTCTTGCACGGCTGCCGGGCCGGCGGCGCTTCACTAGCTCCAGCCGGTACTCTGCCATTCTGCTGGCGAGGCCGAAACGCTCCTGCTGGAAGTCGGCGAAACTCCACCAGCGTTCGACCAGGCTGAAGTAACGTTCTGTCGGATTGAGCAGTTGCCACTTGGCGACCATTTCCGGATTGAGGACCATTCGTGGCGTGGTGGTGGAACGATCCACCTTTCCCAGCCGACTAAAGCGCAATAGCAGGTGCAAGCCATCCACATGGGGATACGACACCTGCCTGCCGCGGCTGAGCCCGATCGGGACGGGGTGCGTCAGCAAGCCGTTGAGTTCAGGCAGACGGGCGATGGCGAACTCGCTGGTCTTTGGCGAAACAGGAATCCCGTCCGTGCCGAGGTAGCCCAGAAGGGCATCGAAGTCGTGCACGATGGTACCGGGGGGTCCCTCTGCGTTGGCAACGGCAACGAATGCCGCGCGGTCGGGGTCGGTGATGGACAGAGTGGTCATATTGAGGGCGGCTATCTGAAACGGTGGGCTCGCCGAAACTCCGGCAATGCGGCCACAAGGGGTGGGGGTTCAAGGCCGCATCAAGAAGTATCGCTGGCCAACGCAGACGGCGTCAATCGACACGATGCTCCAGAGCGAATCCAAACGCACGGTGACAGGGGGCATTCGCATACGGCACCACCCAGCAACCGGCACCGACCTTCCAACTGACAAGCGCTCGGGTCGAAGAGGCGAGCTTCAGCAGCAGAGCCAAGGAGGTGAGCAGGCCCGGCGCACGGTTCGCCATGACACGCGGTCGTGTTCGCCCGCGATGCCAGCGTTTGGTGATTGGCACGTGGGCAGGATGCCTCGGGTTATCCATCATGCTGGGCAGATTGTTGGGCATGCAATGCATCCATCGTCCTTCGGACAGGTAAGGCAGCGGTGGGTTCCAAGCGAGCCCCCTGGCAAGCCTTCAGCCCCTCGCCCTTGGATTCATCTCCCCCCTACAGATTCCATGCCATGCGGGCAAGAGCTATGATGCCGCCAATCGCAAATAGGTGCTAAATTCATGAACTCTACAACCCTGTCTGAGCGAGGAATGCATGAAACGTTGCTACTCGGTTGCTGGGTTCATGCTGACCGTGACCTCCGCTCTCGCCGAGATGTACAAATGTGTCGAAGATGGCCGTACAGCATTCCGGGAACGCCCGTGTAAAGGGGCAGGGAGCGCCATTACTGTCCGCCCTCAGTCTGGAGATGGTCCCGCTCCTGCACCCACCACTGGTGCGATATCCAAAGCAGCGTCAAGTGCCCTCAACCCGTCGGAATCGAGTAAAGTATCCCACCAGCTTCAATAATAGACATCTGCTGCGGAGACACCATGTCCATCTACAAGGAACTGCTTGCACAACGCAACGAGCTGGAAAGACAGATCGAGGAAGCCCGCAAGAGGGAGATCGCAATTGCTGTGCGTCAGGTAAAAGACATCATTCAAGAATTTGGATTGACTGCCGCGCAGTGTGGCTTTGGTTCAAACAGCACCGCAGAGGTTCGCAGACCAGCGAAAGCCAAGTACATCACGCCTGATGGAAAGACCTGGACTGGTCGCGGAAAACCACCGAACGTGTTCAAGGCGTTGGTTGAAGCGGGTCATAAGATGGAAGAGTTCTTGATTTAGGCTGGCTGGCCATCCCTTTTTCCCAATCAATGCGGAAGACAACGATGCGCGCAATTGGCAATTTCCTCTGGTTCATTCTTGGCGGCTTCCTAATGGGACTCACCTGGTGGGTTGTCGGCTTGGTGGCTTTTATAACAATCGTCGGAATTCCCTGGGGCAAAGCATGCTTCGTCATTGGCCAATTCACGTTTTTCCCGTTTGGTAAAGAAGCAGTCAGCCGAAAAGAACTCCAACAGAAAGACGATATTGGCACCGGCGGCTTGGGTGTTGTTGGCAACATCATATGGTTCGTTTTCGCAGGCTTTTGGTTGGCTATGGGCCATCTCCTGTGTGCACTGCTCGACTTTGTCACGATCATCGGCATCCCGTTCGGTATTCAACACATGAAACTGGCAGGAATTGCGCTCGCCCCAATTGGTAAGACGATCGTAAGCAAAGAAGTGGCAACGGAAACAAGAAAAGCGAACGCAGGAGCCACGGTGGCCGCCTTGAGGAATAACGCATAATAACGCTTTCAACCCGGGCCATCGGGACAATGCGCAGCCCTCGGGACCTTGTTCGCTGAGTTGATGTCGATGCAGCGCTGTCCTTGGTGCGAAGGTTTTGACCTTTACCGTGAATACCACGACTCGGAGTGGGGCGTACCACTCTACGATGATCGGTCGCTTTTTGAGCTGCTGATCCTGGAAGGAGCGCAGGCCGGTTTGTCCTGGGCGACGATCCTGAAAAAAAGAGAAAACTATCGGCGTGCTTTCGACGGTTTCGATCCAGTGAAGATTGCGCAGTATGACGACGGAAAAGTTGCAGCACTGTTGGCAGATTCGGGGATCGTCCGAAATCGCGCCAAGGTTGCCGCAGCCATCCAGAACGCCAAAGCGTACCTGGCTCTCACAGCCGAAGGGCAGTCGTTCAGCGATTTTCTATGGCGCTTCGTTGATGACGTTCCGATTCAGAATCAATGGACTTCTATGGCCGAGGTGCCGGCCAGGACGACACGGTCGGATGCCATGAGTAAGGCTTTGGGCCGAGCCGGGTTCAAGTTCGTGGGTTCGACGATTTGCTATGCGTTTATGCAGTCGGCGGGCATGGTCAACGATCATCTGACCACGTGCCGGCGTCACGGCGAAGTCAAAGATCGCTGCCGCAGATAAATGCGGTCAGAACTCGTTCAAACCGTTTGGCTGGCTTTTCGTAGGCCAAGGCCGCTATTCCTGGTGTGCGATGTGCACGGCAGGCGGGGCACTGCTTTCGACCATCGTGGTGATGCTGATGACGCCGCCACGAACGCAACGGGAGTGGGTGGTCGGATTGATCAGCACCGTGGTGACCGGGATCGGTGGCGGGGCCATTACCGTCCAGTACTCTCGGCTGCAGGAGTGGGTGGATTCGGTGACCGGGGTTGTGGGCCTGGGCGGCTTGATCTTCGGTTGCGGCATGCCGGGCTGGGCTATCGTGCGCTGGGTCTTCAACTTCATCGAGAAAAACCGGGATGCCGGGATCGATGAGGTTGCCAAGGACGTGAAGGATGTTCTGTGATGTCTCCCAGCCTACGGCGTAGGACCTCAGGCATGGAGCCCGATACAAACGCATCAGCGCCGACACCCATTGACCAGGAGCGCCACCAGTTCCGGCTGCCGGCAGCATCCGGTCTTGCCAAGAGCACTCTTCAACTGGCAGCGCGCGGTTTCGTAGCTGATACCGCGAATTGCTGCGGCGTCATGCAAAGGCATTCCCTGTGCAAGCAAACTGGCGAGCAGCGCCTCGCAGCGGGTCAGGCCATGGAGCTGCTCCAGCACTTCAGGTTCAAGCGCGCACCTGGATGCGCTGCATCGAAACGGGATCGATCAGTTCCTCGTCCGGGATCAAGCGCCCGTCCATGCGGTACAAACTGGGCCGGGAGTGGCACCACACATCCTTTGAGCAGTAATCGGTCGCATACGTTTCCGTGTGATGCGGCAGGATCGCCCTCGACGCCCAGAACCCGCCCATCGACGGCGGTAGTTCGGGGGAGAAAAGTATGCCATCGCTGCCTCCGGCCGCTGCCACGATCTCCGAAACGACTGCGTCCCAGACACTTGACCCGAGCGCAGTTTCCTGGAGCAGGAGGACCAGACGGCTGAAGCGATCAAGTTCATCCACGGCGGCTGCCCCCTAGCGACCCAATCCTGTACGGCAGTGCACCGCCATCTCTCCCCGTACTTGCCAGGCGCGGCCGATCCGCAGGGCGGCCACCCGGTGCCGGAGTTGGAACTCGATCAATGCAGCGTCATCCGTCTCGCCAGCGATCGATGCGGAAGTTTGCTCTCCTTCCATTGACTCCAGGAGCTAGAGTTGAGATTGACAGCCGTTAACGAGGCTACCTATACTCTTGGTGATTCCGCTGGATTTTCCATTTTTTTCGGGGCACTCATGCGTCACCTTCGCGGTCTGACCATTGCTTTATGCCTTCCTCTTTTCCTTGGTTTGTTCGGCTGCATCCACTTGGCGCAGCCCGAGAATCCGCCTGCGAATAGGAACGTCGATGTAGTTGCTATCCCGCTGGTAATGGTACCGCCAGGGGAGTTCCTCATGGGTGGCACGGAAACGGCGGAAGCATTGGCATTGGCGTACCCGAGTTCGGGGAAAACGCCAGACTACTTTGCTGACGAGTACCCAAGACACCGTGTGCGGATTACCAAGGCGTTCTTGCTGGGCAAGTTCGAGGTTACGGTGGCTCAGTTTCGTCAGTTCACCGTTGAAACTGGGTACAAAACAGAAGCGGAGTCGGACGGTACCGGAGGTTGGGGATGCAACGCTTCCACGGGTCGGTGCGAGGGCCGACAAGTCCAGTATAGTTGGCACAATCCGGGGTATCCCCTGCTGGACGCACAACCAGTTGTCAACGTTAGCTACAACGACGCCTTGGCTTTCTGTCAGTGGCTCAGTAAGAAGGAAGGAAAGCACTATCGCCTGCCTACGGAAGCGGAATGGGAATATGCGAATCGTGCTGGAACTCAAACACGGTACGCAAACTCGGATGATCCGGCCCAGTTGCCGAGCTTCGCTCGCGCCATCGATTTATCGCGACATGGCGAATTCGGTCACATACAGGAGATCATCATCAAACCTGATGATCCCACCGCATTTCCTATTGCAGTGGGCCGCTTAGCGCCAAACGCATTCGGGCTACATGACATGCATGGAAACGTCTGGGAGTGGGTCGCGGACTGGTATGGCGCTACTTACTATTCAGAGTCGCCAGTCGACGACCCTCAAGGGCCGCGCAGTGGGGAACTGAGGGTGCGGCGCGGAGGCGGTTGGAATAGTTTCCCGATTTGGCTTCGTTCGTCCTTCCGCAATTGGAACACGCCAAGCAGTCGATGCGTTAACTTGGGCTTTCGCGTTGCGCGGGATTTGTAGGTCTCTGGTTCCCTGACCATCGCCTAGAGTGGAGAGCCTCGACACTGGTGCAGTATAGAGACAGTGAAAGCACAATTGAAAGCCTGCCAGGAAGGAGCTTTCGATGCTATCCGTGACGCCGAGTGAGCGAAGTGACCGGACCACCGGCGGCAGATCGCACCGAACTCACTCCGCGCGGCCTAAAGCAGATCAATGACGTAGAAGCAGTGACTTGAGCGTGGTGGTGAAAGCCGGACCGTGCCCCAAAGGTATCCGCTTCTCCGCGGTCCAGGTCCACACGCAACGACATGAACCCGATAAACGCCATTTGTGTTTTCGAGTGATTGGGCCTTGATCATGTGTGAGCAGACTAGAATCAATGGTGCCGCGATTATCCTCGCAGGCGGCGAGGGCACTCGACTGGTCGGTGGTGAATACCCGAAGGCGCTGATGCGGCTGGTCATCACGCCCGTGATCGAGATCCTGACCGACAAGCTGTTGCGGCGCGACCCTCGCCTCCACATTTACGTCGTCACGCGGGAGAAATGGCGTCACGACTTCGATCGCTGGTTGGAGCACTACGAACGGCGCCTTAAGAGGCGAAAACTCCTTGGCGAAGTAGGCGCCGGACCGATCAAGCTGGTGTTTGAAGAGACGACGTTGAACGCCGCCTTGTTGCCAGTGTGTGCGGGCACACTTCCCGCCATCTATCTGACGCTGGAGTATCTCCGCGCGGCAAGTGAGATAGCCGAAGACGACCTTTGGTATGTTTTCAACGCCGATAATTATCTTGATGACGACCTGGACGGCTTCTTTCATGAGAGCGAGAACTGGCTGCGCGATCCGTGCTGCTTCTGCGTCAACGCTGCTTGGCGGCTAGCCGATTATCGTGATGCCTGGCGCTTCGGGGTAATCATCCATGAAAGGGATGATCCCCGCATCGTCGAGCTGATTGAAAAGCCCGCCCATCCAACCGCGGAGCATGATCTAGTCAGCACCGGATGCTATGCTCTGCGCAACGATGCAGAGACCCGGAGAAGCCTCCACGAGTTCTTGCTGCGGGAATGCGAGAGCCGGAAGCTGAACGCGACCGCTGCCGCATCTGCGATTGATGACTGTGCCAACGCCACCGTCGATATCGCCGCATTCATCAGCGAGCAAATGCGCAGCGGATGCACAGCGAGGTACACTGAACTCAAGGGAGCCTGGTTCGATGTGGGCACGCCGAGCGCATTTGTTGCCGCCCTCGAGCACTACATCGCTCGAAACATCGACGTCATCCGCACCGTCGGCGACCTGGAGGGACGCACCCACGGGTCGGGTGCAAGCCGCCACCACCCGCTCGTCGTCGCGAGGCCCTACAACCTTGCGTTTAGCGACACCACACTGACCATCAGTTTCCGACGCAATGACCCTATGGCGACGGGGAGACAGCTCGGCCAGAATGCATCATGGATGGACCAGATTGCTTCGCTACTCGCCTCGCCTGGAGGCGCGAGGGGCGAGCTTGTTTCCTCCATCGAAGAGGCACTTGGCGCCGTCGGGGAAGGTGAGCTGCCGATGTACCTCTCGGGCGGCCTACTCTTTGTGGATACCAACGATGCAAGGGACGGATTGTCCGCGAGCAAGTCACGCATCCCGCTGCAACGTCGGGACTTCGGCGCATGCGTTGATCCGGATCGGCTCACGATGCCTGCCGGCTTTCTCGACAGCTTGAGCCTCACCGAATGCTGCTACTTCGAGATGCAGGAGGAGCTTGTGTGTTATGGCGACATGCACGGGCATCGCGTCTTGTTCTATCTTTTCAGGCCCTATTGCCGCGGGCTCTCCAAACAAGAGTTTCTCGAACGTGTACTGGACAAGGACCTGCCCATTCCGGGTATCGATCCCTTGTCTCTGAGGAAGGCGAAAACCAACCCCGAAGCCATGAGGAGGTTGATCGAAGAGATCGCTGTGACCGAGTACGACCTATCTGGCCATGAAGGGCAGCCTAACATCTGGGAGATTGTCATCAAGCTGGATGACCGAGAGATGGATCGAGGTTGGTTTTTCGTTACCCTCGATCAGCAGACGCAAACCCTCGAATGCCGCAAGATCGCCTGGGCCAACCTGTCGGGAGTCTCGCACAACAAGAGACGTCACACAGCAGAGCTGTACGGCAGGCTCGCAGGCATCGCCGACGGAGATGGGCACGGACGCCTGCCGGTCGTTTTCGGTGCCGACTCCCTCATCCACTATCGACAGAGGATGGACGGTCTCTCGCGCGAGAAACTCATTGACCACATCTTCTCCGGACCCGACGATCTACTTGGAATTCTGTGCAGTGGCGAAGCGGGCAGTGGTCGGTTCAATCGCTTTGACTTCCCGATTCCCATCGTCACCACGACCCCATGTGTCGGCGATATGCTACGCTTCCTCGGGAGGATCTTCAGACCTTGATCGTCTGCAAGCGGAAGCAATGCGCCAAGTGGGCAGACGCATGGACTTCCAAGTCAGGCTCGCAGGTTGCTTCCCCGCAAGCATCGCTTCAACAATGTCTGGTGCCAGCAAGGCCAACCTGATAATGCGACTCACGAACGAAGCAGCGATCTTCTCAGCCTCTGCAATTTCCTCCAGGCACCCGTAGGTCGGGTTCTCCAGCAGCTTCTGCCACCGAAACGCCCTGGCAGATCAACAGAAATGACATCAGCAGCCATCACGCCGCCTTCCTTTTTGGTATCCACGTAGCGATAGACCTTGTCGCCCTTCTGGGTGGCGCCCGGTGTTATCGCTTAACCATCATCGGCGAAGATCAGCCCCTTCAATAGTGCAGGTGCTTCGGATGGCCGGTTCTGCCGAGACGTTGTTCCGGTTCCCCACGTTCCAACATCGCCTGTACCTGCTCCCACACCGCCCGGTCAAAAATCGCGTCATGCTTGCCGGCGAAGTGCTTGCCCTTGGACGCGGCGACGCCGATGAAGACTGGACTCTTGAAGAGCTTGTACAGGTAGCCTTGGTCGATCAGTCTCCCGGCACGGGACTGGGTTTCAATGAAGGTGCTCATTTGTTAGCCGCCCAGTTTTCCAGCTGCAGGCCCCGGACTTTAGAGAACTCGCGAGTGTTGTTGGTGACCAGCACGGCATTGACGCTCAGTGCGTGCGCAGCAATCAGTGTGTCCAAGGAGCCAATCGTTTCCCCCCGGCGCTCCAGGTCAGCGCGTAAATCACCATAAGCCCACATGGCCGTAACATCAAAAGGAAGAATTTCCAGCGGGGCCAGAAACATTTCGAGCGCCTGGCGATTGCGTATCGAGGCGCTTTTGGCCACACCAAAGGCAAGTTCCGCAGCCACCACACTCGACAGCCCGATGTCACCCAGTCGGTACTCATGAAAACGCGCCAGCACTTCAGGCGGTTTGGTGTTGATGATATAAATGCAGATATTGGTGTCGAGCAAAATCATGCGGCAATCTCGGCACGAACTTGCGTCGCTGGCTGCTCCCGTGTCATGACAAATCCTGGCTCGAAGAATGACAGCGCGGTTTCCAGCGTTTGCCAGGGGTCATCCACCGGTAGCAAGAGAACGCCATTGCCAAAATGTTGCACAACCACTTCGGTGCCGGCAAACCGGTATTCTTTGGGTAGCCGAACGGCCTGGCTGCGGCCCGATCGAAAAAGGCGTGCGGTATCCATGTGAAACTCCGAAAAACGGTGATTACCAATGATAGCTACTTATTGTCGCAGTGTCAGCCGAAGATCGAGGAAGAGTCAGCATCAACAAGCGCTTGCCCGGTTGGCGCAACGGGAGGCCGATCATCGCCTGGCGATGGCGCAAGCGGTGGAGCCTGAGGCGGCTTTGCGCAGCGAGTTGGAGAAGGCCGAGGGCAAGTTCCGGGATTCGCCGAAGCGTGCTGGACCCGACGCGATCGGCGCAGGTGCCGATCGCAGAACTCTCCGATAGCGCGGGCGGCGTTGTCATCTGTGATCGCCACTGGGGCTACAAGAAGCTCGCGAGGATCCTTGGGAAGATCCTGCTGGCCTTCTGCTGGGCTCAAGGGCCGGCGCGTCGAGTCCTCAACCGGAACAAAGCGGGACTTCCCGAAGTTCGTCTGTCGGATCGAGGTATCCCATTTGCGAGATCAACGTCAGAGCGGTCAAGTGCGAGCGCATCGCCGGGCGGAAGACCGGTCGAAGCGAGAAATCCGAGGAGCGTCGAATAGGTCAGTGCGCGCAGTCCCGTGGCACGCAACGCCTCGAAAGACACTTTCGCGTAGATCGCGGTACTCTTTTGCGAGCGATGCCGCAGCACCTCAGCGATCTCCGCCATGTGCCGTGTTCCAATGCGTCTGTGGTCATGTGAGTTCTCCTTGTCTGGCATGATTGCCGATGATCGTCGCGAACTCGCTGACGAAGTTGCACGCCAGCGCATCGCTCATCTGCATCGGTGGTGCCAACGCCGGGTGATGCAGCTTGTGTTTGCTCTCGGTCGATGCGCCGAACAACAGCTTGCGAAAGCGCGTCAGCGACGTCTTTACGTTCCGCAGGGCCTGCATGACCAAGACAAGAGTGGCAAGCACCTGGCTGAGCAGCTCGTATTGCGGCGCCGGGAACGTTGGCCTGGCCAGTGCCAGCAGTTCGTCGAGCTGTTCCTGCGTGGCGGGGACGTATTCGGGCGGCTTCGTCACGCGACCTCCGACAGTCGTTGGCGAAAGTCCCTGACCAGCGCATGGCCCCGCACCAGATGCTCGCCGACGGGTTGCGTATAGCCCAGATAGTGGTGCTGCTGGAGTAGGCTGTTGAACAAGGCATCTTCCGCCGTGCGTCGGACCTGACGCACTCCAGCGGCCCCAGTTCGGCAAAGCTCATTTGCAGCGGCGTGTCGTCCACCCGGACCAGCGCCGGCGACCGGCGATCGGCCAGCGGATTGCGTGTGATCTGACGCACCGGCGGCAATTCGATCGGCCCCGCGCGATCCAGCATCAGCATCATCCCGCAGCACACCAATGCTCACGGTCAAAAAGAGCGGCGGGTGTGTCAAACCTTGATGTTGATCCGGACTTCCCCCGGGTTTTGCCGACGGCCTTTCCTGGCGCGTGTATCGAGCAGGACCGGCCGGTTTTCCGAGCGGCGCTCGGGTTGTTGTCTGCGTTCGACGGCGGGCGGCGGGTCCTGCTGCTCGCGGCTGGCGGCGGCCGGGGTCGGCGATTGCGACGGCGCGCGTGCTTGCTGTTCACCAAACGGCGGCGGCTGGCGCCGCGATGACGTGGAAAGCTCGTTGGCGAGTCGGGCCGCATTCCCTACCGGCTCTGCTTTCCGGTCCTCTTCGAGTTCCCTGCTCACGTTTCGGAGTGGAGGCATCGCGTCAGTTGGAATCTTCATGGTCCAGGTCCCAGGCAAGTGACCGCGAGACAAGGAATTCGGGCCTGCGGTCAGACAATCGAATCGGCGATCGCTGATGGCTGAACTCTATCACTGCAGTCGCCCGATTTGAACACGGCAAGTGCGGCTGATTGCCAACTTTCTCGCAGGGAAGCGCGTCGCAGCGCTGGCCAGGAGCCTTGCCGCGAGCAAGCGCGTTGTCTTGGGGTTTCGCATCGGCGCCGGCTTCGCTACACTTCGCTGCTTGCCCGCCCGTTCGGCCGGGTTGCCTGGTACTACCTTTACTTGCTCGCTACGGCGGGGGATGCGGATCAAGATGTCTGGCAGGATGAAGCGGTTGCTGGTGTTGTTCCTTGCGGTGGTGGGCCTGGTCGGGCTCGCCTACTATGCGTACATGAGTTTCCGCCAGCCGGTCGGTCCGAAGCTGCCGGCAACGCCCGGGGCGGCCGCAGCGAAGCCGGGCGGAGCCGCTGCAGGGGGCCCGCCGGGAGGTCAGCCGACACGGGTTGAGACGGCGCGCGTGCTGGCGGCCGAACTGGCCCTCGATGCCACCGCTGTCGGGTCGCTGCGCTCCAACGAGTCGGTCGTCCTCCGTCCGGAGACGGCGGGTCGAATCGCAACGATCAACTTCAGGGACGGTGTTGCCGTCAGCAAGGGCTCACTGCTGCTCGCGCTCGACGCTGCAACGCAAGCGGCAGAACTGGATCAGGCGCGGGCCAACCTGGGACTCGCACAGGCCAATCACCAGCGGACCGAGGATCTGTTTGCCAGGAAGTTCATCAGCCGGCAGGCACTCGACAACGCGCAGGCGGCACTCAAGGTGCAGGAAGCAGCACTGGCGCTGGCGCAGGCCAGGCTTGACAAGACGCGCATCCGGGCGCCGTTCTCGGGCATCGTCGGCATTCGCAACGTGAGCGTTGGCGACTATGTCAAGGAGGGGCAGGAACTGGTGAACATCGAGGATATCGGCACGCTGAAGATCGACTTTCGGCTGCCGGAGTCCTATCTGTCTCAGCTGAAACCCGGGCAACGCCTGGAAGTGTCCAGCGACGCGCTACCCGGCCAGCTTTTCACGGCGGTGCTCGATGCCATCAACCCGCTGGTCGAGGCCGGTGGCCGTGCGATTGCCTTGCGTGCCAGTCTGCCGAACGGCGAAGGGCGCCTGCGCCCCGGCATGTTCGTGCGCGTGCGTCTGATCTTTCAGCAGCGCAGCAACGTGTTGCTGATCCCTGAGCAGGCGCTGATCCCCGACAGCAAGGTGCCTTACGTCTACCGTGTCGTTGAGGGCAAGGCGAAACGCACGCCGGTAAAAACCGGTTTGCGCCGCGATGCCCAGATCCAGGTCGTTGAGGGACTGAGTGCCGACGACGAGGTCGTGACCGCGGGGCAGATGAAGCTGCGCGATGGCGCGGCGGTGCGCGCCGCTGGTGAAGGCGCTGCCGTTGCTCAGCCGGCAGCCGCGCCGGCCAGCGCTTCCAGCGTGCCTGCTGCCGGAGCGGGGGGGCAGGGCAAATGAAGATCTCCGAGCTGTGCATCCGTCGTCCGGTTTTTGCGACCGTGCTCTCGCTGGCGATCATGCTGATCGGATTGGTCTCCTACACCCGACTGCCGGTGCGCGAGTATCCGAAGATAGATGAGCCGGTGGTGACCGTCGATACCACCTATCGCGGCGCTTCGGCCGAGATCGTCGAGTCGCAGATCAGCAAGCCGCTCGAGGATTCGCTGGCTGGCATCGAGGGGGTCGATGTCATCACCTCGATCTCGCGCCAGGAGAACAGTCAGATCTCGGTGCGCTTCAAACTCGAACGTAATCCGGACTCGGCGGCATCGGACGTGCGCGACCGCGTTTCGCGCGTTCGCAACAAGCTGCCCGCCGATATCGACGAGCCGGTGATTGCCAAGGTCGAAGCCGATGCCAATCCGATCATCTGGATTGCCTTTTCTTCCGACCAGCATTCCGCGCTCGAAGTCACCGACTTCGCCAACCGGATCGTCAAGCCGCGCCTGCAGACGCTGCCCGGTGCGGCCGACGTGCGCGTCTTCGGCGAGCGCAAATTCGCCATGCGCATCTGGCTCGATCGTGATCGCCTGGCCGCTTTCAATCTGACGCCGCAGGACGTCGAGGATGCCTTGCGGCGGCAGAACGTCGAGGTGCCGGCCGGCCGCATCGAAAGCGAGAGCCGCGAATTCTCGGTGGTTGCGCGCACCGATCTGACCGAGCCGGCACAGTTTGCCGAGATCATCGTCAAACAGGCGGCCGACGCCAGGGGCAGCTACCCGGTGCGCATCGCCGACCTCGGCCGGGTCGAGATCGGCGCCGCTTCGGAGCGCAGCAGCGTGCGTTTCAAGGGCCGACCGGCAGTCGCCCTGGGGGTCATCAAGCAGGCGACGGCGAACCCGCTGGAACTCTCGCGCGCGCTGCGCGCCGAGTTGCCGAAGGTGATCAGCGAACTGCCGCCGGGAATGACCGCGAACATCGCCTACGACTCATCAGTGTTCATCGACCGCTCGATCGATGCGGTATTCAAGACCATTGGCGAGGCGATGCTGCTGGTGCTGCTGATCATCTTTTTCTTTCTGCGCAACTTCCGCGCCACACTGATACCGCTGGTGACGATTCCGGTGTCGCTGATCGGTGCCTTTGCGCTGATGCTGGTGCTCGGCTTCACCATCAACACGCTGACCTTGCTGGCGCTGGTGCTGGCCATCGGTCTGGTGGTGGACGATGCAATCGTCGTGCTGGAGAACATCTATCGCCATATCGAGGCAGGCATGCCGAGAAGGCAAGCGGCATTGCAGGGTGCGCAGGAAATCGGCTTTGCCGTCGTCGCGATGACCATCACCCTGGCCGCAGTCTATGCGCCAGTGGCATTCATGACCGGGCGTACCGGCAAGCTGTTCGTCGAGTTCGCGCTGACCCTGGCCGGGGCGGTGTTGGTGTCCGGCTTCGTGGCGTTGACGCTGTCGCCGATGATGTGCTCAGTGCTGCTCAAGCACGAGACCCGGCACGGGAGGGCCTACCTGTGGGTCGAGAGCTTCCTCGACGGCATGACCCGTGGCTACCGGCGGCTGCTCACCGCCGCGCTGGCGCGGCGCTGGCTGGTGATGCTGGCGTTCGCCCTGGTCGCCGGCTCGAACGTGCTGCTGCTCCGCGCGCTGCAGTCCGAGCTGGCACCGATCGAAGACCGCGGGGTCATCATCGGCGTTTTTCTCGGGCCCGAAGGTGCAACGCTCGACTACACCGACCGCTACGCGCGGGAGATCGAAGGCATCTACGCCAATACCCCCGATATCGAGCGCTACTTCGTTGTCTCCGGCAACCCGACGGTCAGTCAGGGGATCTCCTTTGTCGGCTTGGCAGACTGGAATAAACGTCAGCGCAACTCGGCGGCGGTGGTCAAGGAACTGTTCCCGAAGTTCATGGGCATCCCTGGGGTACTCGCGTTCCCCGTCCTGCCACCCTCGCTGGGCCAGAGCCCGCGCGAGCGACCGATCAATTTCGTCATCGTGACTTCGGCATCCTACGCGGAACTGGACCAGATGACCGGCAGGATTCTCGAAGAGGTGGCGAAAAACCCCGGCTTCACCAACGTCGACACCGATCTCAAGCTGAACAAGCCCGAGCTGTCGGTGATCGTCAATCGCGACAAGTCGATCGATACCGGCGTGCAGATCGAAACCGTCGGCCGGACGCTGGAAACCATGCTCGGCGGTCGCCAGGTCACCCGCTTCAAGCGTGCAGGTGAGCAGTATGACGTGATCGTCCAGGTGGCCGATGCTGATCGGGCAACGCCTTCCGACATCCGCGACATCTTCGTTCGCGCGAGGGATGGCAGCATGATTCCGCTGGCCAATCTGCTGACCGTTGACGAGACGGTCAGCCCGCGCGAGCTGAACCATTTCGGGCAACGGCGGGCGGTCACCATCACCGCCAACCTGACGCCGGGCTACGCCATGGGCGAGGCGCTGCAGTTTCTCGAAGCGGCGGCCGGCCGCGTGCTGCCGGCCGGCTACGCCGTCGACTATGCCGGCCAGTCACGCGAGTTCAAGCTCTCGTCGTCGTCGCTGGCGCTGACCTTCGTCCTCGCGCTGGCCTTCATCTATCTGGTGCTGGCGGCCCAGTTCGAGAGTTTCCGCGACCCGTTCATCATCATGCTGACCGTGCCGCTGTCGATGACCGGCGCCCTGCTGGCCCTGCTGCTCAGCGGCGGCACGCTCAATGTGTACAGCCAGATCGGGCTGGTGACGCTGGTCGGCCTGATCACCAAGCACGGCATCCTGATCGTCGAATTCGCCAACCAGTTGCAGCAGCAGGGTCGCGACCTCCGGCAGGCGGTGATCGAGGCTTCCGAGCTGCGCCTGCGGCCGATCCTGATGACCACCGGGGCGATGGTGCTGGGGACGATCCCGCTCGCTCTGGCGAGGGGTGCCGGTGCCGAAAGCCGGCAGCAGATCGGTTGGGTCATTGTCGGTGGCCTATTGCTCGGTACCTTGTTCACGCTCTTCGTCGTGCCGACCGTTTATACCCTGCTTGCTAGGCGAAAGGCCGGCGACGCTGAGCCGCGTCGAGGCTCGCTGACCGACCGATTGGCCGCTTCCAACCCCGAATTGCCATCCATTGACTCCAAAGCGTGAAAGTGTTCAAGTGAACACGACCCCATTACATCTCTGAGTCGTTGAGTAGCATGAAAGCATTAGCGCGCAAACCACAAGACAAAGACCACCGGGCTGGCGAGGTGTTAGCGTTTCGGCCAGCTGTTGAATGTTCAAAACGGGCGGCGGAGGATGCTTACAAGACGGTTAATGCGCTCCTGCAAGATCTTCCGAAATCAGACAATGCTCCCGGGGCCGTCGAACGTTTGCTCCGGGTAAACTGCCTGATGCGGAATCTACCATGGCCGGCACCTTACGATCAGACCCGGCATGTACTCCACCGGGGTGACGCCCGCTCGCTCTCCTGGGTCCATGACGAAAGCGTCCACCTGGTCGTGACGTCGCCACCGTATTGGACTCTCAAGGAATACGAACACAGCGATGAGCAGCTCGGCGACGTGGAGGACTACGAGACCTTCCTGGACGAGCTGGACAAAGTATGGTTGGAGTGCAGTAGGGTTCTCATCCCAGGTGGAAGGATCTGCTGCGTCGTGGGGGACGTTTGCGTCCCGCGCAAGCGCGTTGGAAGGCATTTCGTCATGCCCCTTCATGCCGATATACAGGTCCGTTCACGGCGATTCGGGCTGGATTGCCTTACCCCCATTATTTGGCAAAAGATCGCTAATGGTGTGACGGAGGCTAAGGGAAATGGCGCGGGATTCTACGGTAAGCCTTACCAACCTGGTGCGATAATCAAAAATGATGTCGAGTACATTCTGTTCATGCGCAAGGGTGGAAACTATCGCTCTCCGAACGAACTCCAGCGTGTCCTGTCCATGTTGACCAAGGATGAGATGCAAGCCTGGATGCGTTCGACCTGGAGCGACATCAAGGGGGAATCGACACGTCGAGGTCACCCGGCGCCTTATCCTGTTTCTCTCGCGGAACGGCTGATACGGATGTTCTCCTTCGCCGGCGATATCGTTCTCGACCCATTTTCGGGGACGGGTACCACGGCCTTGGCTGCTCTCGTTTGCGGTCGCAACAGCATCAGCAACGAGCTACAAGCAGCTTATCATGCCATGGCCGAGGCACGCCTTCGTGAAGCGGCCTGGTTACCCAGGACATTGGGATCTACTGTGGCTTCAGTGGTGACCCAATGAGCAAGACCGAAAGTTCTTTTTCTTTGTTGAATACCTTTCGCTCCACTTTCGACGGTCAGAAGTATCAACACCGCAACCCGATCCTCGGAGACCTAATCGCGAGCCGTTGTACGAAGACTTGGTCGCGCTCGGGAAGTCCACCTTGCTCGCGGAACGTATCGCTCGTCGGGAAAGGGTCGTCAACACCGCCAACAAAGCAGTCGGCAAGAAATCACGACGTGGCGACGGTACGTTTGGGGAACTCGTCCCGACCGCAATGGCGATTGCCGAAGATGGTCTACATGTCGCAAGGGGCGAAATAGCCAATATCGAAATCGGAGCTGAAACAAAAATACTCGCAAAGGCCATGATCAAGCAGATTGATCGTGTGATTGGCGATCTCATTCGCCAAGCAGAACAGTTCAAACGGACGGGCGGGAATCCGATCTGTATTGGAATTGTCGGCATCAACCAGGCGTCGAGCTACACGTCCTACGAGGGTGACCGCGAGTATCTGACCGATGGCAGGAGGGAGAAGCATCCCAACCAGGAAGCCACCACCGCAGAGCAAAGAGTTCGCGCAGAAGCCCAGCCACATTTCTTTGAGTTGCAAATTCTCCGCTTCCGCGCGACCAACATTCCGCCCTTCCCTTTCGAATGGGTGAATCTCACGCAAACGGAGAAGGAATATTCCTCGCTGCTCCTTCGCTTGTCACGCGAATACGATAAGCGATTCAGCACCTAGTCTGAAGCCTTCCTCGCAAGAGTGCGAGGAAGATCCGAGCGAAGTCGCTCCCACTTTTCTTTTCGCATTTTGGGCGAGTATGCTTTCCAGTCATCCCGTTGCGGATGGCGCAACGGTTTCGCCCGGTATGGAGATGGTGCTCATGAACCTCGAGAAAGTGGTTTTTGGTTTCTTTATTGTGCTTGCCGCAACGCTGAACTTCGGCTTCTTCATCGGCGAAATCGACGAGCCAAGGCACCATCACATCTACGAGTTGTTCGCCGCCATAGTCGTCAATCTGATAGCCACGGTGCTCAAGTTCGGTGACCGCACGCAGATCGGCGCGGTGCATCTGTCCACCAGCCTGGTAGCCGACCTGCAACTGGTCGCGGCCGCCTGTGTCTGGGCTATCGCGGTACATGTCACGGGCGAGGGGATGTCGGCGGATGTCACCACCAGCGTGGTTTCGCTAAGCGGCGGGGCACTGTTTGCCAACGTCGTTTCAGTCATTCTGCTGATCGCGGAAACCGTGATGCTGCGGCGCTAGTGATGGCGTTGCAATGAACGCCAGCGTCTTCTTTCTCGCGCTGCGGCGGATGCGTGCACCGCTGATCGTGCTGATCGTCATCTATGCGCTGTCAACGCTGGGCCTGACGCTGATTCCCGGGATTGACGCGCAAGGCCAGCCGGCGCCGCCGATGAGTTTTTTCCACGCCTTTTACTTTGTCAGCTATACCGCCAGCACGATCGGTTTCGGCGAACTGCCAGTGGCGTTTTCCGAGGCGCAGCGGATGTGGGTCTCGGTGGTGATCTTCCTCTCGGTGATCGGCTGGTCATACTCGATCATCAGCCTGTTGTCGCTGGTCCAGGACAAGGGCTTTCAGCAGGTTCTGCTGACCGCTCGTTTCGGGCGTCGCATCAGACAGCTCGGCGAGCCTTTCTATATCCTCTGTGGCTGCGGCGAGACCGGCCTGCTGATCGCGCGCGCCCTAGACCGGGAGGGCATCCGGGTGGTTGCCATCGAGCGCGACGAAGCAAGAATCCAGGAGCTCGAACTCGAAGACTTCGCTGCCGACATTCTCGCCCTTTGTGCCGATGCGGCGCAGCCGCAGCAGCTATTGATGGCGGGCCTGGAGCACCGGAGTTGCCGCGGCGTGCTGGCAATCACCGATGACGATTCGGCGAATCTGGCGGTGGCGATTGCCAGCCGCCTGATCAATCCCCGCCTGATGGTCGTCGCCCGGGTCGCGAGTCCAGCAATCGAGCGCAACATGATGTCGTTTGGTACCCACTACGTAGTCAATCACTTCGAGAAATTCGCTGACTATCTGGCGCAGGCGATTCATTCCCCGAACTGGTTCCGCCTGGTTGACCTGCTCACTGGTCTGCCGGGTCAGGAAGTGCCCGAGCGACACGACCCACCGGCCGGCGACTGGATCGTCTGTGGCTACGGGCGCTTCGGGCAGGCAGTCGTACGAAATCTGACGCGACAGGGGGTCAGGCTGACGGTCATCGAGCCGGATTCCTCTCTACCGATCAACGTTCATCACATCGTTGGCCATGGCACGGAAGCGGAGCCGCTGCGGCAGGCCGGGATAGAGACGGCGGTGGGCATCGTCGCCGGCGGTGACAGCGATACCAACAACCTGTCGATTGCCATGACCGCCAAGGAGGTCAACCCGGATCTGTTTGTCGTGGTTCGCCAGAACCGGGTGGCAAACCAGGTCCTGTTCGACGCCTACGACGCGGACTTCACCATGGTGCCTTCGCGGATTGTGGCACGTGAATGCCTGGCGCTGATCACCTCACCCTTGCTGGCGCGCTTTCTCGGGCTGGTTCGTAGCTGGCCGGAGGCGCGTGCTGCTGCCATTGCCAAACAACTCGAAGAACTCTGTGGTCAGCGCGTACCGCTGGTCTGGGGGGTGCGGATCAACGCGGCGGACGCACCGGCGGTGCACCGCCTGCTGATGATGGAGCAGGCGACGATGGCCCTCGGTGTCCTGCGTCGGGACCCGGCGGCGCATCAGGAGTCGCTGCCGCTGCTGCCGCTGTTGCTGGTACGTGACGGTCGCGACCACGAACTGCCGGCCGACGAGATGATGCTGCAACCCGGTGATCAGCTCCTTTTCGCCGGGACGCGCGTCGCCAAGGCGGCCCAGAACCTGGCGCTCGACAATCGAAACGCACTCGACTACATGCTCACCGGTCGCGGTGCGCAGGGCTGGCTGTGGCGCTTGCTGAGCCAATCCGGCAAGGCTGCGGCGCGCGATACGACGCGGCCTTAGCGGCCCCGTCGGTCGAAACCCCGCCTCGGATCAGCTCCTGAATCCTGGTCTCGGCACGCGGCCGGCGCGGCTGATCGAAGCAGTCGCCTCCGCTCGATCAGGGTACCCCGAGGAGCAGGTAGAGATTGGAATAGCCGCCGGTCGAGCCCGACGTCGAATAGCCGTAACCGAAGTAGATCGGGCCCAGCGGGGTCTCACCACCGAGATAGATCGCGGTCGAGTTGATCCAGCCTTTCAGTTCGGTTTCGGTATAAGGGGTACCAACTTTGGCCGCTTCGACTATCAGCCCGAGCCGCATGTCTCCACGCAGGCCAAGTGGCAGGCGGCCGATGATCCTTTCTGCGCGCAGACTGCCATAGGTCATGTCGTCCCCCTTCAGTTGACCAGGCCCAAAGGCGGTCATGTTGAACACGCCGCCAAGGCTGCCGGAATCGTAGATCGGCAGTTGCCCGTCGAGGGAACCCTGATACGACACGCGGCTATTCAGCACCCAGTCGCCCATGCTCGCGTAGACGCCCGCGGTGGCGTTGAGTTTGCTGAAGCCTTCGGCCGCCGAGTCGAAATAACTGACCTTTGAGAACCAGCCGGTGGTCGGGAAATAGAGGCGGTCAGAGCTATCGAGGTCGGCCTGCGCAATCCAGCCGCCATAGCGCTTCGACAGATCCGGGAGGAAGGGAGAGCCAACATCGAGCTTGGCGTTCCACCAGTTTTCCTCCCAACCGGCACGGACCTGACCCAGCGTGCCGAGGTTGATCCCTCCGCTGAGTTTGACTACGCCCTTGGTGACGCGGTATTCGGCGAGCTTGTTGTCGTTCTCAAAAATCGGGCTAACCTGGCTGCCATAAGCCAGATTGGTTTCCAGGAAGTAGCGCTGGCGCTCGTCGACCGGCTGGTAATAGTCCACCCCGACGCGGTTGACCGAGCCGATCTCGCCGAAGGCCACGAATTCCCCTCCAAGATGGTTCAGCCAGGTTTTCTGATAGGCGAGACGCAAGGTGTAGCTGGAGTCGCTCTTGAAGTTGCTGTCGAGACTGACGCCGTAGCGGAGATAATTGGGGCCCCAACTCTTCTCGAGCGGCGTCACGCGCAGAATGTTGCGCTCGCGCACTGTATCGTCCAGAGAGTAATCAACGCTCTCGTAGTAGCCGTCTCCATAGGTTTGCATCAGATCGTTGTTGAAGCTCGAGGGCGAGATAGCGTCACCCGGTTTGATTCCGAGATGCTGCTCGACCATGACCGGGTTGACCCGCTTGAGTCCGGCGATCTGGATTTCGTGTACCTTGGGCGCCTCGCGTCGGGCAAGCTGTATGTTTTCCGACCAGGCTGCATAGTCGGCTTCGCTGACAGCCAGTGGACGCAGGCGATCGGCAAGCGCTTCGGTTGCCGCGACGCCCCGGTCAGCCGTTTCCGAAGTGCGCTTGAAGTCACCGGCGGTGATTCCTTCAAGGTCGGGCTTGATGTAGATGTCCGTTGCTTTGAGGGTGGCCAGCGAGCGGACGACGTTCTGCTCCGTCAGGATATTGACCATCTGGGCCGCAACACTCAGCAGGCTGCCGATTTCATCTGCCTTCAACAGCGGCGAACCGACGTTGACAGCAATCGCGATGTCCGCCTGACAGCGCGAACGCGCTTCGTCGATCGGTACGTTATTGACCAGGCCACCGTCCACCAGCTTCTCTCCGTTGATCTCGACCGGCGACATCAGGCCGGGAACCGACATGCTGGCGCGCATGGCCGATGACAGGCTGCCGCTACGGAAGACCACCTGCTGGCCATGGACGATATCCGTGGCAATGATCGAAAGCGGCAGAGGCAGATCCTCGATCCTGCGCTGGCCGACATGGTCACCGACCAGTTGGTTGAAGAACAGCTTGATCTTCTGCCCGGTGACGATCCCCGTCTGATACCTCAGGCCATCGGGGCCGACGCCGGTTTCCGAGGCCGGCAGGTAAAGCCTGTCCTGCACCTTGTTGCGAAAAGGCCGCTGCGAGTAGGGCGGGGCGTCCTGAAACAGGTCGTCCCAGTCCGCTTTGGCAAGCTCTTCGCGCATCTTCGCTGGCGACATGCCGCCGGCGTATACGCCGGCGACCAGCGCGCCCATGCTGGTGCCGGCGACGCAGTCAACCGGCACGCGCAGCTTCTCGAGCACCTCGAGGACGCCAATGTGCGCCGCACCGCGTGCGCCGCCGCCGCCGAGGATCAAGGCGACACGCGGCCTGGCTACCTCGGCGGCAGCGTTGGCCAGCGCCGCCGTGGCAAGCAGTGCGAGCAGAAGCAGGCCCCGCCATGAAACACTGTTCATGATTCGAGAATGGTCAGCCTTGCCGTGGCAAGCAGTGCGAGCAGCTGGCGCCACCAGGAAACAATGTTCACGACTGGAGGATGGTCAGTGCAGCCTGCGCGTGCTCCGCCGCATCGCGGCCCAGGCTTGTCAGGTAGCCGCCGTCGACCAGCGTCAGCAGCCCCTTGGCATGCAGCCGCCGGGTTGCTGCGATGATTGCCGGATCGGCAGTCTTGTGGATCTTGATTCCCTGCTGGGTTGTTCCAAGATCGAAATGGATCAGCGTATTGAGTTCATCGACCAGATCGGGCGTGAAGGGCATGGCAGTTCCTCGTTGGTCGAAACCAGTGGTGAAGATGGGGCTGCATTTTAGCGCGCCTTGCCCGGCCGGCGCTCAGGAACTGCACGAGAGCATCGAACAACCCGCCCGGTGCCTTGCCCAATCGGGTCGCTTGGCGCTGAACGCTTCCCACCCCGGTTGTTCGTCAGAGGGCCGGCGCAGGACTTCGAGCAAGTCGTGAATCATCTGCGCGTCGCCCTGTTCGGCGCGGTCGATTGCCTGCTGCGCCAGGTAGTTGCGCAGTACATAACGCGGGTTGGCGGCGTTCATGCGCGCCAGGCGCCGCTCTGCCGGCTCTCCGTCCTGCCGCAGGCGGGCAGCGTAGCGCGCCAGCCAGCGCGTCAGGTCGCCGGCGAAGCGCTGGCACAGATCTTCTCGGTAGAAGGATTCCCGCAGCACATCGATGTTTGGCTGCTCGATGTCCAGTCGGGCGAGGCTGCGGAAGAACTCGGTCATGTCAATTTCTGCCCGGTGCATCAGCTCGAAGAGATCCTCGAGCAGATCAACATCGTCATGCAGCCAATGCCGAAAGCCCAGCTTGGCGGCAAATGCCGTACAGAACCCGGTGGCATAGACTTCGTCATAACGCTCGAGAGCCTCGCGCAGTGCGTCCGGCTTTGGCGTCAGCATGGCCAGCGCGTTGGCCAGTCGTTCGAGATTCCAGCGCGCGATCGCGGGTTGCCGCGCAAAACAGTAGCGGCGGCTCGATGCATCGGTGGTGTTGGGCGTCCAGCCGGGATCGAAGTTGTCGACCCAGCCGTAGGGGCCGTAGTCGATGGTCAGACCGAGGATCGACATGTTGTCGGTATTCATCACGCCATGGACGAAACCGACGCGCATCCAGTGCACCATCAGGTGCGCCGTGCGCTCGCAGATTTCGCTGAACCAGGCGGCCAGGCCGTGCGCAGGGTCGATTGCCAGCTCGGGGAAATCGCGCGCGATGGTGAACTCGACCAGGCGTTGCAGCAGAGCGCGCTCGCCGCGCGCGGCCGGCAGCTCGAAATGGCCGAAGCGGGTGAACGAGGGTGCGACCCGGCAAACGATCGCGCCCGGTTCGGCAACCGGATGCCCGTCGTAGAACATGTCGCGCACCACCGATTCGCCGGTGGTGACCAGGCTCAGCGCGCGCGTCGTCGGCACCCCCAGGTGATGCATCGCCTCACTGCACAGGAACTCGCGAATCGACGAGCGCAGCACGGCGCGTCCGTCAGCCCGACGCGAGTACGGTGTCGGGCCGGCGCCCTTGAGTTGCAGTTCAAAGCGCTGTCCGGCGCGGTTGATCACCTCCCCGAGCAGGATCGCCCGGCCGTCGCCGAGCTGCCCGGCCCACTGACCGAACTGGTGGCCACCATAGCAGCTGGCGTAGCTGACCATCCCCGGCAACAGGCCGTTGCCGGCCAGTGCTGCAAGCAATGCTGGCGCCGCCATCGCCTGTTCGTCCAGATCGAGCGCTGACGCGACTTCGCGCGAATGGGCCAGCAGTTGGGGTGCGGTGACCGGCGTCGGGTCGACCGGCGACCAGCAGGCGCCGAAGACCTGCCGCGGCTCGTTGCGCGGTTCCGGGTCACCAGGCAGATCGCGGACGAAACGATTATCGAAGTCAAGCATCAGCCGGTCGGTCCCCGGCAGCGTTGGCCGACAAGCGGCAAGAGGTCATCGCGCTCATCGTGGCAGCGGTGATCACCCACGTCGGACCAGGTCGACGATCTGAGCCGTATCCAGCGTCCGCGCCCGGGCCTGCATCTCGGGCAGATAGCGGCTCTGCAGGCCCTTGGCCTCGCCGAGCACGTTGTCGAAGGCTTCGCGCAACATCTGAGTCGAGAAACTGCGGCCACCGGCGTAGTAGCGCCGGGCGACGTGACCGAGCGCATAGGTGCTGGCGAAGCTCATGCCCGAACTCACCGCTTGCTTGCCGATGCCGCGCAACATGCCGCCGCCGACCTTGCCGAGCAGGCCGCCAAGCAGCTTGCGCCCGGCCTGTTCAAGATACTGTGAAGTCAGCCCGACGCCGAGCGTGGCGAGAAAATCCTTGATATGGTTGCGGTCGAGTTCGAAACCGTAGGACTTGCCGATACGGTAGACCAGCTTCATCTGCAGCGGAATGATGGCCATCGTCGATAGCGATTCCGGCAGCAGCTCCAGCGCCCCGTTGAGGATCGCCGCGTTGAGGATGGCCTGGTCCATTTCGCTCTCGCTCATCGTCGATGCGTAGCCCGCGGCGGGCGAAGCCGGTGCCCTCGGCGCCTGCGGCGCCATCTCTGCGCTGCTGTCGGCGGCTGTCGCCACCGGCAGCGCTGCGATCGCTTCCGCCTGCTGCGTGTAGGCTGCCGCCTGCTGCACGTCGAGCGCCAGGGTGCGCCGCAGATCGGCAAGGAAGGCCTGCTCGGCTGCCGACTGAACGCCGTCGGCATCGCAGACGCAGACCGCCATCTCGAAGGCGAGCTGCCGCGCCTCAGGGGTAGTCAGGGCCGCCACTGCCGAAGGCATCGTCACGCGCTTGAGCAGCACATCCTGATAGAGGGCGGCGAGATTGATCGATCGCTCGCCGGCCAGGGCGTCGGCAATGCGCTTGAGTTCGGCACGCTCGGCCTCGTCTTTCATGCCGTCGGCGAAGGCAGCCATCAGGCTGAGCGTAAGAATGGCTTTCTGTTCCTGCTCGTTCATGCGAAGTATCTCCTGTGAGGGTGTGGTTTGGCCCGGCGAGTGTCCGCAAGTTCCCGCCGATGATCAAGGCGAGCGCAGGCGAGGACTTCGTCCGGCGCCGTCAGCGTGCCCGGCAGCATAACGCAAGGCGAGCGCTGGTGCGACCGGCGGCTGCCGGGACGAAGGCGCCAGTGGCCGGTGGACGGGTGGTGGCGAGCAGGCAGCCGCCTCGGCAAGCGGTCAGCAGGCGGGCAAGCGGACGATGACTTCCAGCCCGCCGCCAGGTGCATCTTCGAGCGTTAGCTCACCGCCGCAGCCGGTGGCGATTCGCCGCACGATCGCCAGACCCAGCCCACAACTGCCGTCGGTTGCCCTGGCCGGCTCGATCTGGGCAAAGGGCTCGAGCGCCCGCTCGCGATCGGCGCCAGCGATTCCCGGCCCGTGGTCACGTACGCGCAGCGTGGCGAGCGATGCACCGGCCATGCTCAGGTCGACCTCGACCGGCGGTGCGCCGTGCTGCAGTGCATTGTCGATCAGGTTGTCGAGCAGGCGCTGCAGATTGCCCGCGTCGATCGCCACCCGACATTGCGCCGCCGCCTCGCTGACCTTCACCTCGACCGGCCGACCGAGCTCGCGCTGGCGGGCGACCTCGTCGATCAGCAGGGTCGCCAGGGCAAGTGGCGCCGGCGCTCGGTCGGTGTCGTCGCTGCGCAGGAAAGCCAGACACTGGCCAACAATGCGCTCCATGTCGTCAAGATCACGCACCAGGCCGGCTCGGTCGGTGTCGCTTTCGAGCAGCTCCAGACGCAGACGCAAGCGGGTCAGCGGTGCCCGCAGGTCGTGCGTCAGACCGGCGAGCATCTCGCGCCGCTCGGCTGCTGCGCTCGCCAACTGCCCAAGCATCGTGTTGTGGCGCTCGGCCAGTCGTCTGACTTCCAGCGGACCTTCCGGCGTTGCCGCGCGCGCCGCACCATCGCCGGTCGCCGCCACGGCTTCACCGAGACGGGCCAGTGGCCTGACGATGCCGCGCACGAAGAGGCCGGCGATCAGCAGTACGGCGATCAGTGTGACCGCCAGAAACGACCACAGATCCGAGGGCAGCGCCTGTGGCTCGAAGCGCGGCGGCGGCAGCAGCAGCCACCAGCGCTCGCTGCCGGCCATGAAGCCGATCCACAGACCCGTGCGCTGACCCCTGCCGCCGTGGCGGAGCAGAACCGGCTCGCCGAGACGCTCGGCAAGATCGCCGGAAAGGCGGCGGGCGAACGGGAACTGCGGCTCGTATCTGGGGACGTTGCTGCCATCCGGCCGCAACTGCAGTCCCTGCTCGCCGGCATCGGCCTCGCTCAGGGCCTGCCTGGCCGCCTGGTCGAGCCCGGGCAGCACGATTTGCAGCAGGCGCACCTGCCCGGCGATCAGCTGGACCGTCTGATTGACGTGTGAGGTCCGGCGGAAATGCCCGAGGAGCGAGAAGGTGGCGAATTCCGCCACGGCGATCACGGCAATCACCAGCAGGACGGTGCGACCCGCCAGCGAGGACGGAAGGACTCTCAGGGTCATTCTGCGGCGCCGTTCGCCGAGTCGGGGACGAAGACGTAACCGATACCCCACACCGTCTGCAGGTAGCGCGGGCGTGCAGGATCGACCTCGATCAGACGACGCAGGCGATGAATCTGGACGTCGATCGCGCGGTCGAAGGCTTCGGTCGTTTCGCCGCGCGTCAGTTCGAGCAGACGCTCGCGCTTCATCGGCTGGCTGGCGTTGGCGACCAGCGCGTTGAGCAGCGCGAACTCGCCGCTGGTCAGCGCCACCACCTGTCCGTCTTTCGACAACTGGCGGGTGCCACGGTCAAAGAGCCAGCCGCCGAAACGCGTCACTCCTCCCTCGGGATCCGGTGCGGCCGGCGGGCGGGTGCCGCGACGTAGCACGGCTTCGATGCGGGCAACCAGCTCGCGAGGATCGAAGGGCTTGCCGAGGTAATCGTCGGCGCCCATCTCGAGCCCGATCACCCGGTCGACGGGTTCGTCGCGCGCGGTCAGCATGATCACCGGCCGCGTCTCGCCGCGGGCGCGCAGGCGCCGGCAGGCTGCCAGGCCATCCTCGCCTGGCAGCATCAGGTCGAGTACCAGCAACTGCGGCTGGTAGCGATCGAGGAAGGCGTCGAGCTGACGGGTGTCGGGCAGCAGCAGCGTGTCGAAGCCGTGGCGGCCCAGATAGGTGGCGAGCAGGCGACGCAGTTCGGCATCATCGTCGACGAGGAGGATCTTTCGCATGGTTTTGGCCAGTTGGGCGATGGTGATCATTCTATGCCGCCAGCAGCGTTTGGCTGACGAGCAGAAACAATTTGCAATCAGGTACCACGGCCGACGAAATCGTTTGCAATGAGTGCCAGAGGACAATGGCTCCATCGCGAGAGAGGCAGGAAGAACTGCTCGTCGCGATCAATCAACCTCAGCCAAGGAGTTCACCATGAAATCGAAGTTTTCACCCCGCCTTCTCGTTGCTGCACTGGTTCTGGCGCTCGGCGCCGGCGGCGCGGCTTTCGCCATGAGCCCCGAGCGCTGCGGCGCCGGCGGCGGCCGCATGCAGCATGGGATGGGTTATCACCTGCAGGACATGTCGCGCCTGCACGGCGAGCTCAAGCTCGACGCCCGGCAGGAAGCGCTCTGGCAGGACGCCGAGCAGTTCAGCCAGACCAGTATGCGCGACATGCGCGAGCAGATGCGCAAGCACCGCGAGGAAGCGCTGGCCGCCGTCAGCAAACCGGGAGCCGACTTGCGCGCCATCCTCAAGCAGATGGACGATCTCAGGGATGGCGGTCGCCAGCAGCGCGAGGCCGGCCGCGACCGCTGGCTGGCGGTATACGACAGTCTTGACGCGGCACAGAAGGAGAAGGCGCGCGTGTTCTTCAAGGGTAAGCTGGAACGTATGGGGCAGGGCGGCCGCTACGGACCTCGCGGTCCGGCTGGCAACTGATCGGTTTACAGGCAACCGGCGCTGGCGCCTGTAGCGACCGGGGCGGGGGCAGCAGCCGCTGGCGAGCAGGGCGAGGGTTTAGATCTCGCGCTGGGCGGCGCCGGTGACGGCGAGCTTTCGCCTGCCGTCGGGAAGGATGCGGGCCATCGTCGGTCAGGCAGGGGCGGGTGACGGAACGGCTAGCTTTCCTGCAACCTGAGGCCGTTGCGGAGCGGACCCATGGCGACTCTGCTGTCGTCAGGCAAGGGACTTTCCTGGCCGGCGCGCGACCGGTTGAGCTGCAGGCGCCCGTCCGAACGCGAGGCCAGCAGGGCGAAGTCGAAGCGGTCTGGCTGGGCGCACAGAGCGAGATCGCCCGGTGGCAGGTTGGGGTTGTTGCCGGCCTGAAAGCGGCGACCGAAATCGGAGTCGCGCACCCGCGCTGCGTAGCGTTCAGGATCGGGGTCCTCACCGTGCAGCAGCGCGTCGAGATAGTCCGCGCAGGCCAGATCTTCATCGCCGTCACGATCGACCCATTCGCCGGTGATCACGAAGCACACCTCGTCGGGCTGGAAATCGAGCAAGGCCAAGGCGGTGGCCCGGCCAAGAACCAGGCTGCCGGCAAACAGTGCACGCGCGTGGCGGAAACGGGTCAGGCCGCGCACGCCGGCGGCGGTGGTCTGAATCAGTGGCCGACCGGCGAGACTGGCGCCCTGCAGCGCCGACGGCGAGTTGCCGAAATCGAAACCGGGGATCGGGTCGCCACCGCCGACGGCGCCAGTGGTCACTGCATCGGGCAAACGCCGCTGCAGGCGGAAGGCGCCGGCGATCGTCTCCACCGGGTAGATGGTACTGGCGCCGGCGGCGAAAGCGTAGGCAGCGGTGGTGAAGGACCGCAGCACGTCGATCACCACCACGGCATCTTCAGGCTCGTGTGCCGGATCAAGGCGATTCAGGAAGATGCGGCGAGTGCGCATGGCGGCGTGAAAATCCTTGCGTGATTGGCGCTTCAGACGAAGCCCGCGGAGTATCCCTGATCTTTGCTGGTCGGTCAAACGCTGCGCCAGAGCGGCTGTCCGCGAGCACGCCGGCTGCCGCTCCGGCCCCGCTGACAGCCGTGCACGGAAACTCGGACCCGGCCTTTCTGTCTGTCGCTGCGGCGATCCAGGTCAGGCCTCGTACCTCAGATCAGGCAGTGGGACTGATCGCGCGCGAATTGCGTCATCGGCTGGCGTCTTTCAAGTCGCTCCAGCCAGCCGAGGATGCAGGTCGCACAGACCTTCCAGTGCTGATCCAGGATCATGGCGTGGCCGGCGTCGGGGATGATCTGCAGTTCGGCTTGCCAGCGTCTGGCGACACGCCGGACCATGTGCGGCGGAAAAACGGCATCGAGCTCGCCGCCGACCACCAGCACCGGTCGGTCGGGCACCTTCGGTAGCCAGCGCCAGCAGAGCAGTGCCATGTCGCAGATGGCGCGCAGGGATTCAGGCTGCACCAGTTGAGCCAGACGCAGGACCACTTCGGGCCTTGTTACGGGCGTGAAGTAGACTTCCTTGAGGACGCGAAGGCCATCCGAGTCGAAGGCTCCCCTGGTCATCCTGGAGACTTCACGGAGGAATCGCGGGTAGCGGATGAGGAGGGTCATTGCCGATTCGAGCGTGCCGTGCGGCGGCACCGGCGACATCAGTACGCCAGCGCTGGCCAGTGACTGCTCGAGCACGCGCTCGGCGAGGAAGGCGCCCATCGAGTGCCCGATGACCACCGGTGTCCTGCCGAGATCCGCGACCACCTGCAAGACGTCGGCCAGGTAATCGTCCAGGCTCAGCGTGTCCAGTGACGCACGCCCCTCGCTGTGGCCGTGCCCGGAAAGGTCCAGTGCATAGCAGTCAAAGCCGCGGCTGGCAAAGTACGGAAGGAAGTGGGCCTGCCAACACCTGGCGTCGACATAGCCGCCGTGCACGAAGAGCAGCGGTGGTCGCTTCGAGGGTGTGGCTGGCGCGTGATGGAGGGTGTGAACTCGACGTTGGACCATGGTGGGTCTCCGGAAGGGCGCAGCAACGATGAGTCAAGCCGGGCGAGCGCTGGACTGCAACCGGTGGTCGTGGCAGGTCGCTGACCGCCGACCCTGCCGCTTGGTCAGCTACCCTCGCTGGCGCTGGGGCGCCCGGCGATGCGGTCGCGCCAGGCCTGCAGATGTGGCATCCCTTCCTGGGCGGGCTGGAACTTCACCAGACCACGGGCAAATTCGACGGCGCAGAAGGCGGTGATGTCGGCAATGGTGAAACGTTGGCCGGCAACGAAGGGGTGTTCGGCGAGTTCGCGATCAAGCCAGTGCGCGACCTCACGCACCTTTTCTCCCTGCGAGCGGCCGAAGTCGGGAAACTGGGGTTGTTCGAGCGGCGCCAATCCCGGGTGGGTGTGCCGGATCCAGTTGGTGAAGCCCCCGAAAAGGTACAGTTCGACCCGCCGATCTGCCATCTCGATGAAGGCACGCTCTTCGAAGTCGGTGCCCATCAGATTGGGCAGCGGCGCCAGGCCCTCGAGATAGGTACAGATGGCGCGTGTTTCGCCGAGCATGCGTCCATCGTCCAGTTCGAGAACCGGGACCTTGGCCATCGGGCTCCGGGCGAGAAAGGCCTCGTCGCGGTGCTGACCCTTGCCAAGGTCGATGATCTCCCGCTCGATGCCGGACAACCCCTTTTCGGCAATGAACATCAGTACGCGGCGTGGGTTGGGCGCCCGTGGTGAAATGAAGAGTTTCATCTGGTTCTCCTGGCTGACGAATTTGCTGGATGAATGCGGTGGTGGCGGCGTGCTGGGGGGAAGCTCAGGCGCCGCCCTGGCGCGACTGGCCCATTTCGACCATCTGGCGCGCCTCTTCGGCGAACTGCCGCGCCCTGTCGTCGCCGGCGTCGCGGTCGATGGCCGACGGGGGCGTGTTGATGCCTTTCTGCACCGCCGGGCGGGCGCGAATCCGGCCAAGCCAGCGCTGCAGGTGCGGCAGGTCGTCGACGTCCACGCCAGACCAGCGATGCGTCCGAACCCAGGCCCAGTTGGCGATGTCGGCGATCGAATAGTCTCCGGCCAGGAACTCGTGCTCCCGCAGGTGGCTGTCGAGGACGCGGAACAATCGCCTGCACTCACCCTGGTAGCGGTCGATCGCCGGCTGGATCTTCTCGGGGACATAGCGGAAGAAGACGTTCGCCTGCCCCATCATTGGCCCGATGCCTCCCATCTGGAACATCAGCCACTGGACGACCCGGGAACGGCCCTGGGCGTCCTGGGGCATCAGGCGGCCGGTTTTTTCGGCCAGGTACAGCAGGATGGCGCCGGACTCAAAAACGGCAAAATCGCCCTCTGCGCGATCGACGATCGCTGGAATGCGACCGTTGGGGTTGATGGCCAGGAACCAGGGCTGCTTCTGCTCGCCCTGCGACAGGTTCAGCGTATGCGCCGTGTAGGGCAGGGCGAGTTCCTCCAGGGCAATGGAGATCTTGTGCCCGTTCGGTGTGGCAGCGGTATACAGGTCGATCATTGGCTTGAATTCGCGGTCGGGACCGACGGATTGGGTCGGGTGGCAAGAGCGGGGCGGGCGGCAACGAATCTTACCGCAAACACCAGATTACGGCGAGGCACGGGAGGGCAGGTGCCGAGCCCTGACCGCTTGCCGCCGGCGTACCTGGCAGCCGCGGCGTCCGGCCTGGGGGGAGCGAACCGGGTATAAAATTATTTGTTGTCACTTACTCAATAAATACGTGCACATTTTGCGGAGGCGTGGTATCGTTGCCTCATGGTAAATGGACTTGCACGCTATGAATTCAGCGAACGACTGGCCGACATTCTCGGCGAGTCGCGTCGGGACCTGCGCTTTCGGGTGACGCTGATGGTCACCGGGGGCTTGATGCTTCCCGGACCGCGGGGGCGGGGTTCGCCACCAGCGACCCCACAGTACGCCGCGCAGTTGCTGATCGGGACGATGGCCGCACCGCAACAGTCGCAGGCGGTCGAGGCGATTCGCTGCTATGCCGGCTTGCGGCCGACGGTGGTCGCAGCGGGAGACAACAGCCCGCGGGTGCTCTTCGGTCCGGCGATGGCCCCTGTGCATGCCGAGCCGTGTGCGACCTCGTCGATTCGGCTCGAGGGGCTGTCCTTCGGTGAGGCACTGGCTGCCCTGCTGCAATTGGCCTGCGTCGAGGAGACGCGGCCGATCGTCGCCAGCGAACTGTTCGGCGTCTGGATCAACCGTGGCTGCCCGGTTGCCTCGCTCCAGTTCAGCAGCTGGTGGCAGGGCCGGCGGGCGGTCATCAGTCACACCTATGGCCTGGCGGCGGACGCCGCTCCGCCGGCCTGGCTTGATCCCCAACGCGGTGGCGTGGTCGCACCAGGCCTGTTCCACTCCGTTTTCTTGCCGGTCCGGAAGTTGATCGAGATCGGTTTGCTCACCACATTGTCCGATGACAGGAGTAGTCCCATGCTGAACAAACTGGGCCATAAAGTGGCCGCCATCGCCAAAATGGCAAAACTCGCGGCGAAGACGCCGCACGGCAGCCGCTGGGAGAAACTCCTGTCGGCACTGACTGCGGTGCAGGCCTGGTCAGAACAGGTGGACTCGCAGGAGAACCGCTTGCGCGAAGTCGCCGACTTTGGCTCAAACCCAGGCGAATTACGGATGTACAGCTACGTCCCAGAAGGGCTGCCCGCCAACGCGCCGCTGGTCGTCGTGCTGCACGGTTGTACGCAGAGCGCGGCGTCATACAACAAGGGCAGCGGCTGGTCGACGCTGGCCGATCGCTACGGTTTTGCGCTCCTGCTGCCGCAGCAGAACTGGAACAACAATCCGCTGCGCTGCTTCAACTGGTTCAGGCCGGAGGACAACGAGCGCGAAAGAGGCGAGCCGCTGTCGATCAGACAGATGGTCGACAGAATGGTCGCCGATCATGGCCTTGATCGCCACCGGGTGTACGTGACCGGGACGTCCTCTGGTGGTGCGATGACGACCGTCATGCTGGCGACCTATCCGGAGGTGTTTGCCGGCGGCGCTGTGCTCGCCGGGGTTCCCTACCGTACCGCCAGGGGCTTGCAGGAGGGCCTCGAGAGCATCTTCCAGGGGCGTCCCCGTTCGGCCCAGGAGTGGGGCGAACTGGTACGCGCAGCATCGCCGCACCAGGGACCCTGGCCGAAGGTTTCGGTCTGGCATGGCGACGCGGATACCACGGTCAAGCCGGTGAACGCCGAAGAAATCATCAAGCAATGGACCGACCTGCACGGTCTGGATCTGCAGCCAACCTTGCAGATGACGGTCGACGGGTATCCGCGCCGGGTCTGGCAGGGGCCGGACGGCGATGAACTGATCGAGTCCTACACGGTCACCGGCATGTCGCACGGCGCCGCTCTGGACCCAGGCGCCGAACCGCATCAGTGCGGTACGGCGGCACCGTTCTTCAATGCCGTGGGGATCTCGTCGACGCATCGGATCGCGGATTTCTGGGGCCTGCTGGCCGAACGTCCGGCAAGCGCGAAAGAGCCGGCGGCAGCCGAGCAAGCTGGGAGGAGTGCAGCCAGTGCAGCGGCTGCCGAGAGCATCGGCGGCGCGAACCGATTCAGCGGTGGCGAGCGGGTGGTCAACGACGAGAATGCTGCGGACGCTGGTCCGGGCTACGCTTTCGGACCGCAGGAACCGCGCGCTGCGACCAACCGGCCCTTCGGCCTCGACGTGCATGGCATCATTTCGGCCTCTCTGGAGGCCGCAGGACTGCTGAAGGCCGGGCGGAGCCGTCGCACGGACAGCACGGCGCCGCTCGGCATCGACGTGCCGGGGATCATTTCGACGGCGCTGGAGGCAGCTGGAGTGCTGAAAGGCGTCGCCCAGCGCGCGGGTTCGGCGACGGCCGCGGGCAGTCTGAAAGCTGCTGGCTGGGAGGGGTCCGGCTGGGAGTTGCTGCTCGATGACCCGCGTGCCTTCCGCGGCGGCTCGATGCTCCATGGCCACGCCTCGTCAGGTGACCGTGGCGCGCTGGGAGCAAGGCCACAGTCGATCTCGCGGCAGATCAAACTGGGTCCGCAGCCGGAACTGAGTTACGTCCGGCGGCTCGATCTCAGCGCCGGGGTCAATGATTACACCAGCGCGAGTTTCCGAGTCCTGATCGATGGCCAGGTCGTCGACGAGGTGACCGCCCTCGGCATGGTCCACCAGGAAACCGAATGGCTGCGCCAGTCGGCGATTGATCTATCGCGCTTTGCCAACCGCACGGTGACGCTGACCCTGGAAGTGGCAGCGTGTTCAAACATCTACAGTACGGTTCACGCCAAGGCCTGGGTGGACCAGATCACGGTTCACAACGCGGTCGATCTGGCCCACTGCTGAGAGCACTGCTACTCCGCCACTCAGCGCCGGCTCACCGGCGTCCTTGCTGGGCGCCGGTCGAAGCGGTAGCAGCCGAGGGTCAGCGGTTGGTGAAGGCGGCTTTGCGCTTTTCGACGAAAGCCGCCATACCCTCTTTCTGATCGTCGAGGGCAAAGGCCGAGTGGAAGGTGCGACGTTCGAACAGCAGGCCTTCGGACAACGAGCTTTCGTAGGAGCGATTGATGCATTCCTTGATCATCATCACGACCGGCAGCGAGAAGCCGGCGATGCGCGTGGCGGTGGACATTGCTTCGTCGAGCAGCTTGTCGGCCGGAACGACGCGTGAAACGAGGCCGGCGCGTTCGGCTTCGACAGCGTCGATGTTGCGCGATGCGAGGCACATTTCCATCGCCTTGGCCTTCGATATGGCGCGCGGCAGACGCTGCGTGCCGCCTGCGCCGGGAAGGATCCCCAGGCGGACTTCGGGTTGACCAAACTGGGCGTTGTCAGCCGCCAGGATGATGTCGCACATCATCGCCAGTTCGCAACCGCCACCCAGGGCATAGCCGGCGACAGCCGCGATGACCGGCTTGCGGCAGTTCTTGAGCGTGTCCCAGTTGCGTGTGATGAAATCGCCCTTGTAGGCTTCCATGTAGCTGAGTGACTGCATCACGGTGATGTCGGCGCCGGCGGCGAAAGCCTTGTCGGAGCCGGTGATGACGATCGCCCCGATGTTTTCGTCAGCCTCGAAGGTGCCAAGCGCCTTGCCGAGCTCGTCCATCAGGTCATCGTTCAGGGCATTCAGCTGCTTCGGGCGGTTGAGAGTGATCAAGCCGACTTTTCCGCGCACTTCGACATTAATGTTGTCGTAGCTCATAAAAGATCTCCGGAGTAAAAATGGGTTGATGCAAGCTCCCGCCAACGGGGAGCTCGTCGGTGTTCTGGTCGGAACTGGCGTCCGGGACGCTGCTCTGGATGGCTGACGATTCCCAGCTCCGTGCCTGGAATAAAGCGTCGCCGGCCTGAATGCGGGATCTCAGGCCGGCGACGTCGATTGACGGCTATGACGCGGCAGCTAGCGCTGCCGCTTCGTCAGCAGCCAAGTGACTCGTGCCAATCAGGAGATGTCCATCTGGAACTTCACTGGTCCGCGGGAATCCTTGCCGTTGGCGTCCTTGAAGGTGCCATTGACCGGCGCCTTCTTGCCGTACGGGCTGGTCAGGATGGCGACGTGACCGCCGAAGAAGGCAACCGACTCAAGCCCATTCCAGCCTTCGAGAAACTTGTTGCCGGCGGTGGCACAGGGCGGCGTGACGAGGTCGTCCTTGATCGCGTAGTTCTGGTACCAGGGGACCTTGAGATCGATCAGGTTCTTGATGTTCAGCGGCTGGTCGAAGAGTTTCACCGGCAGCGTGCCGTCATCGCCAATCGGATCCTGGAAGGTGTGCGAACTCATGTTGGCGATCGCGCGTGGCAGGTGTACACGTTCCTTGAGCAGCCAGCGGAAGAGGGCGGCCGGCGTCTTGCCCGGGTTCATGTCGGTGGCACGTTGCAGCGAAGCCTGGTCGAGAACCTTGACCAGCGGCGTTTCCCGGTCGATGGCGACGAAGCGCATCCCGAGACTCAGCAGGTAGCCGTTGGCGACCTTGTTACCGCTCGGCAGCGTCGTGGTGGTGAAGTCGTGGTGCATCGTCGGCATGCCGCTGATCGCCTCGCTATAGGTTCCGTCAACCGGCGTCACGTTGGTAATGAGTGCGTCGCAGACGTCCTTCAGCTTGCCCGACAGAATATTCATCAGCGAGATGTAACCGCCCTGGCAGGTGCCGTTCAGCGTCACTTTCTTGCCATCGTTGAGTTCCATGACCTTGGCGCAGAGCTGGCGCGTCTGTTCGCAGTCCTCTTCGGGCGTCATCGTCTGGACTTTCTCATTGGTCATGATGTCCTTGACGACGCGGACGTAGGTCGGAATGCCCTCGTTGGCGAACGAATGGCTGTAACTCTTGTTCTCGTACGGGAGGAAGGCCAGGATGTGTACCCCGAGCATGTACGGTGGCACGAGAATGACCGGCTTCAGGTGCTCATTCACCTTGACGCCTTCCTTGAGCGGTAGCACCTGGTAGAGCTCGAAGGCGTCCGTTTCGTGTACCAGCTTGTAGGCCGAGGTGTTGAAATGGAAGCCGAACTCGTCGCCGATCGCCTCGATCTGCTCGTGGAAGTTCGAGACCGCTTCCATGATTTCGGCCTCCCGCCTCATGTAGCCACCAAGCTTTTCACCTTCGGAGTTCAGGACGGTGTTCAGGAAGGCGCGGGTCGCTTCTTCCATCTGGTCGAAAGCGTAGTCGGCCATCTTGTCTTGCGTGCCGGCCATCCCCTTGCGCATCATGCCGACGTTATGTTCCATGATTTCGAAGGTTTCCAACATGCTCAGCGGATTGTCGCGTGCCGCAGTCATGGCGATGTGAGCGGCAATGAAGAGATTGTCATTGAACTCATGAATCTCCCTGCTCGATGAGCGCATCATCGCCAGCGTGTAGCGCATCCAACTGGCGGTGAAATCCGGCATTTCCTTTAGCAGTGCATACATTTTCCAACCTCCAACAAATTAACGTCAGCCAAAACGGGTCAGCCCGCAGCGGGCAACCCACGATTACGGTGGTTCCGCCAGGAGGGCGGATACCGGTGATTCCTTTAGACTTCCTCTCGCGACTTTGGCCACCGAAAACCCACCCTCGCAAAATCCATTCACTCGGGCACTATTGCGCGCCGCACAATGCATTCTACTCCTCCGCGCACGATTTGTTCACATCGCTGCGCGGTTCTTGAAGGGATTGTTGCGAGCGTGGCTGAGAGCGCCGTTATCCATGCCGGACAGACCGTCTGGAGGGGCTGGTGCGGGCGGTTGTCAGCAGGCATCGGGGAGGTGATCAGAGGCTTGTGCCGCTGTGCCGGTCAACGCGGTATAGTAACGTTTTGCTGCGCTGCGATGAGTCGGGCACGTGGCCGGAGCGCGCAACCGGCAAGGTAGAGCGCAGTTTTTCTGGAGGGAGAGAACGATGCTGCAACTAGCGACGCTGACCAGACACCACGCGAAGTTCCGACCAGATGAGATAGCGGTCGTTTTCGAGGAGGAGCGGCTGACTTGGCGCGAGTTCGATAGGCGTGTCAGTGGTTGCGCCTGCCTGCTGCAGTGGCTCGGTGTGCGCAAGGGCGACCGGGTGGCGACCGTTCTCGCCAATTGCCGCGAACTTCTCGAGGTCTACTGGGCGGTGCCCTCGATCGGAGCGGTACTGGTGCCGCTGAGCCCGCTGCTGATGGCTCCTGGTTTGGCCAGCCTGTTGCGCGACTCGGGGGCTGTCTGTCTGATCACTCAGCGGTCGATGGCGCCGCTGGTCGATCAGGTTCGCGACGAGCTTCCCGGCCTGCGTGCCGAGCACGTGCTGATGGTCGACGGGGCGACAGCCGACTACCCTGGCTACGAAGCGCTCCTGAAGAGCTATGCCGAAGGCCGCGCGCGGCCAGTCGCACTGACCCAGGACGATCTGTTCAATGTCATGTATACCAGCGGCACCACCGGGCTGCCAAAAGGCATCATGCACAGCCACTTCGTGCGCTCGATGTATTGCACCCTGTTTGCCGCGGCATGGCGGATGCGACCGGAATCGGTGGTACTGCACACTGGCGCGATCGTCTTCAACGGCGCCTTCGTGACCCTGATGCCGTGCTTCTATCTGGGCGCGCGCTACGTCCTGCAGCGGCAGTTCAACGCCGAAGAGGCGATCGAGATCATTGCTCGGGAGCAGGTGACGCACACCATGATGGTGCCGGCACAGATCATTGCCTTGCTCCACTCGCCGAATTTTTCGCCCGACAAGCTCGCTTCACTCGAGATGATCCTTTCACTGGGAGCGCCGCTATACCAGGAACACAAGGATCTGCTCAATCGCCTCTTGCCGGATCGATTTTATGAACTGTACGGCCTCACGGAGGGTTTCTGGACCATCCTCGACAAGACCCAGTCGCTACGCAAGGCCGGCTCGGTTGGGTCACCGCCGTGCTTCTACGAAATGCGCATCGTGCGCGAGGATGGTCGCGACGCAGCAACCGGGGAAGTCGGCGAGATCGTTGGTCGTGGGCCGTCACTGATGCTCGGCTACTACGGTCGCCCGGACCTCACCGAGCAGGCGATCCGCGACGGCTGGCTATTTACTGGCGATCTCGGTTACACCGACGGCGAGGGCTATCTTTACCTGGTTGACCGCAAGAAGGACATGATCGACAGCGGCGGGGTCAAGATTTACCCGAAGGACGTCGAAGAAGTCGCGGCCCGCCACCCGGCGGTGAGGGAAGTCGCCGTCTTCGGCGTCGCCCACGAAAAATGGGGCGAGACGCCGGTCGCGGCGGTGCTTCTGCGCTCCGGTGCGTCGGTCAGCGCTGGCGAACTGCTCGACTGGATCAACGAGCGTGTCGGTGCCCGCTACCAGCGCCTGCACGCGGTCCAGATCATGGACGACTTTCCACGCAATGCGGCTGGCAAGACGCTGAAGCGGGAGATGCGGGACGCCTACCAGATCGGGCATCCGGAGAATCACTGAGGTCAGCTGGCAGCTGCGGCTGAAGACGGCAGCGCTGCCAAGATCGGTGTTCTGCTGGTGGGGAGTCCGGTGCGGTGACGAAAGTGTGATCGGGGGGACAAGCACGAAATGGCTCGGTCACCGTTGTCGGCAACCGAGCCAGTGCCGGCTGTCACTGTTGATAAATGTAGGTCCCCGGCGCCTCGCAGATCGGCTCGTAGCCCTTGTCGGGAGCGCCCATTGCCGGTGCTGCTTCGGTCCCCGAGGAGTGCTGTTCGAGCCATTTTTGCCAAGCCGGCCACCAGGATCCCTGATACACCGGCGTCGTCTGCTTCCAGGTTTCGGCGTCAAGAAAACGTTCGCCTTCGCGGCAGACGCTGAGCTGGTAAGACCGGCGGGGGTGGCCCGGTTCATTGACGATGCCGACGTTGTGCCCGCCGCTGGTGAGGACGAAAGTCAGTTCGGTCGCGTCGCTTTGCAGATGCAGCTTGTAGACCGAGTGCCACGGCGCCACGTGGTCGGCCCCGGCCGCCACGGCAAACATCGGCGCATGGATGTTGCTGATCGAAATCGCACGCCCGTCGACCATGTACTTGCCCTGGAACAGCTGGTTATCGACATACAGGCGACGCAGCACCTCGGAGTGCTGACGATAGGGCATGCGCGTGCCGTCGGCATTCCAGGCCATCAGGTCGAACATCGGCTCGCGATGGCCAAGGTAGTACTCGCGGACCATTTTCGACCAGATCAGATCGGCTGACTTGAGGAGCTGGAAGCCACCCGAAACCTGCTTGTGTCCCAGGTAACCCTTCTCCCACATCATGTCCTCGAGCAGGGTAACCTCGCTGGCGTCCATGAAGACGTTGATCTCACCGACATCGGTGAAGTCGGTCATGGTGGTGAACAAGCTGATGCTGGCCAGACGGTCGTCGCCGTCGCGAGCCATCGCAGCGGCGGCGATGGTCAGCAGAATTCCCCCCAGGCAGTAGCCAACGGTGTGAATCCTGCGCCCGGGCAGGATGTCGGAAATGGCGTCGATTGCCGCCATGGTGCCGAGCTTGCGGTAGTCGTGCATACCCAGATCGCGGTGCTCTGCCCGCGGGTTCATCCAGGAGATCATGAACACGGTGTGGCCCCGATCGACCAGGTACTTGACCAGCGAGTTGTTCGGCGACAGGTCCAGGATGTAATACTTCATCATCCACGCGGACTGCATCAGCACCGGTTCGCGCTGGACGGTATCGGTAGTCGGCGAATACTGAATCAGCTCCATCAGCAGATTGCGATAAACGACCTTGCCCGGGGTAACGGCGAGGTTCTCGCCTACCCGGAAGGCCTCGATACCGGCCGGCTTTTCGTCGCGCAGCGAACGACGGACATCCTCGCCATAGAACTCGGCGCCGCGTGCCAGGTTGGCGCCGCGCTCCTTGGTCGTCGCCTCGACGATCTCAGGGTTGAGGAAGGGGACATTGCACGGCGCCGACATGTCGAGAATCTGCTTGGCCGTAAACCAGACGGCGGCTTCGCCGTGCTTGGAAACGCCGCGCACGCCGGTGGTCGCGTTGTGCCACCACTGCTGATTGAGCAGGAAACCCTGGTAGACCACGTTGTAAGGAAAACGCTGCCAGCCCGGATGGTCGAAGCGATGGTCACCGGGCAGTGGCTTGATGCACGGTTCGGCCGTGCCGGTGACCGCCGACGAAAGGGCATAGGCTCCGAGGCGCATCGCCTTGCGCGCCGCTTTCGCTGCCAGTTGAAACTGCTTGCCGGGCGAGGCCGCCAGGTGAACCGTCCAGTCCAGATAGGCCATTGCCAGGGAGGCCGGCGAAACGCCGCCGCTGAACTGGCCGAGTGCGATGTTGGTCATGCGATCGATGTCTTCCAGCGCGCCGGAGTCCAGCAGATGCCGGTCGCCGAGGCGGCGGGAAAAGTCGCCGTGCGAGTGGGAAGCCGGAGTTGCCGCCGGGGAAGGCGGCGGTACGACTGCTGCCGGAGTTGCAGGGGGCAGACTGGCAGCGCGTTGCTCTGCTGGTGGGCCTGCTGGGGCTGTTGGCGTGGCGGCGGCGGTTGCCGCTGCCTCGACAGGCTTCTTGCGGCGCACTGTGCTCGGCCTGCTGCGCCGCTTCGGTGTGTCAGTCGTTCCCTCGGGGAGGGCTGCCTCGGTCGTGGCGGGGTCCGGGAGTTCTTTGCGCGTTTCGACCATGAAAATTCTCCGTTGTACGCTGAATCAGTCCAGCCGTGGGCGCATATTCGCCCGCGTCAGCGGCCATCGTAAACCATCGGCCGGGCCAATTCCTGATCCAGGTCAACAGCTTGTGCAAGACCGCTTTTTCTCCTGTCATGGGGATCGGGCGGCAGCGTCGTCGCCTTGCCCAGGGTAATCATGGCATTGGTCCAGCCGACCAGCTTTCGACTCCCATGCTGCAGTGCGTCCGGTGCTTGACTCGACGGTGCTCCGCATTCGACAATGCCGGAATTGCTCGCAGCTGTCGGCGGCTCGCCTCGAAATCGTCCCTGGGACGACGGGTGCCGGGGCGGGGCTGCTCAGCTGTGCCGTTGCGGGGCAACATACCCGGGCCCGTCCTCTGATCACCGACCCAGAGGACCCTGTCGAATCGGCACGGAGCGCGCGATTTTCTGTGACGATGTGAGTTCTCATCAATCGCCGTCGGCACAGGCCAGGAGCGCGGCATCGCGTGATGTCGCGATATTTTTTTGGGAGTAATCATGCAAATCAATGGCAGTGTGTTTGTGGTAACGGGAGCAGGATCCGGACTCGGAGCGGAAACGGCGAGCGGCCTGGTCAATGCTGGTGGGAAAGTGGTCATTGTCGACGTCGACGCCTCTGCTGGCGAGGCGCAGGCGGCCCAGTTGGGGGCCAGCGCGCGCTTTGCCAAAACCGACGTGACCGATGAAGCGAGCGCACGTGCTGCCATCGAAATGGCTGTCAGTGAATTCGGCGCGCTGCACGGACTGGTCAACTGCGCCGGCGTGGCGCCACCCAAGAAGGTGCTTGGCCGGGATGGTCCGCATGACCTGGCGACCTTCACGCGCGTCGTCAACATCAACCTGATCGGCACCTTCAACATGATCCGCCTGGCCGCCGAGGCGATGAGCAGGAACGAGCCTAACGAGGGCGGTGAGCGTGGCGTGATCGTCAATACGGCATCGATCGCCGCTTTCGACGGTCAGATTGGTCAGGCAGCCTATGCCTCTTCGAAAGCGGCCGTCGTAGGCCTGACCCTGCCGGTGGCGCGCGAGCTGGCCGCGCACGGCATCCGCGTCGTGACGATCGCGCCGGGTATCTTCGGGACACCGATGATGAAAGGATTGCCACAACCCGTTCAGGATACGCTCAGCAAGATGGTGCCGTTCCCGTCACGCCTTGGCTATCCTGCCGAATACGCGGCGCTGGTGCGGCACATCTGCGAGAACACCTATCTCAACGGTGAAGTCATCCGTCTCGACGGTGCCATCCGCATGCCCGGGAAGTAATTCCGTGCAGGCAGGGCAGATCAAATCCGGCAATATCCGTTGTTTTCAAGGAGTGCTTAATCATGAGTGAATCAGTTGTTATCGTCGGCGCCAAGCGCACGCCAGTGGGCGCCTTCCAAGGGCAGTTTGCGGGGGTGACCGCGCCGCAACTGGCCAGCGTTGCGATCAAGGCCGCGGTCGAACAGGCGGGCGTCAAGGGTGAGGACATCGACGAAGCCCTGATGGGCTGCTGCCTGATGGCAGGTTTGCGCCAGGCGCCGGCGCGCCAGGCGGTGCTCGGCGCTGGTCTACCGAAGTCGGTGCCCTGTACCACCCTGACCAAGATGTGCAGTTCGGCCCAGAAGACGATCATGATCGCCCATGACGAACTGCTGGCCGGTTCGATCAACATCGCTGTCGCCGGCGGCATGGAGTCGATGACCAATGCGCCGCACGTGCTGACCACCGCCCGCACCGGTTATCGGCTGGGCAATGGGGTTCTGCACGACCACATGTTCCTCGATGGCCTCGAAGATGCCTACGAGCAGGGCAAGCTGATGGGCGCTTTTGCCGAGCTCTGCGTCGACAAGTACAGTTTCTCGCGCGAAGAGATGGATGCCTTCGCCGTCGAATCCGTCACGCGGGCACAGAAAGCCGTCACCTCGGGAGTCTTCAGTGCCGAGATCGCGCCAGTCACCGTCACCTCGCGCAAGGGCGAGGAGGTGATCGCCCTCGACGAGACGCCGATGAAGTGCGACGTGTCGAAGATCGGCAAACTGAAGCCGGCATTTAAGAAGGATGGCGCGGTGACACCAGCCAACTCGTCGTCGATTTCCGACGGCGCCGCGGCCTTTGTCCTGATGCGCGAATCCGACGCCAGAAGCGGCGGCATCACGCCGTTGGCCCGGATTGTCGGCCATGCGACCTTTGCTCATGACCCGGCCTGGTTCACCACCGCCCCGGTCTTCGCCTTCCAGAAGCTGCTGAAGAAGGTCGGCTGGCAGGCTGAGGACGTCGACCTCTGGGAAATCAATGAGGCTTTCGCGGCGGTCACGATGGCGTCAATGCGCGATCTCAAGCTGCCTGCCGACAAGGTCAACGTCAATGGCGGCGCCTGTGCTCTGGGGCATCCGATTGGTGCCACGGGTTCGCGGATTCTGGTGACCCTGCTTTACGCGCTCAAGGCGCGTGGCCTCAAGCGGGGCATCGCCGGCCTCTGCGCTGGCGGCGGTGAAGCCACTGCGATTGCTATCGAAGTTCTCTGATCAAGTCGCCAACCAGCGTTTCCACCCCGGCGTCCGGGGTGGACGAGGAGTGAATCGGATGTTGATTGACAAGAAACACATAGGCATGAAGGTGCCGCCACACTCGGTAACCCCGACGGCGTGGCAACTCAAGTGGTTCGCCAAGGCGACGGGCCAGACGGACCCGATCTACTTTGACGAGGAAGCGGCGCGCCAGGCTGGTCTGCCGGGCGTGCTGGTGCCACCGACCTTCTTTTTCTGCATGGACATGGACAAGGACCATCCTTTCGATTACCTCGAGACGATGGGCTGCGACCTGATGAAGATGCTGCATGGCGAACAGTCGTTCACCTACCACAAGCCGGTCTATTCCGGTGAGAAGCTCGACTTCGACGGAGAGATCACCGATATCTACGACAAGCGGAACGGTGCGCTGCAGTTCGTCGTCAAGGATGTCAAGGTGCGTCGGCAGGGCGAACTGGTGTGCGATGTGCGCTCAGTGATGGTTATTCGGGCATAGGGGAAAGTCGATGACAAAACCGAATTTTGATGCGCTGAATGTTGGCGACGATCTTCCCTCGTTCACCACCGAGCCGGTGTCGCGACTGACGCTGGCCCTGTATGCGACGGGTTCGGGAGATCACCATCCGTTGCACCTTGACCAGGACTTTGTCCGGGCGAACGGGATTCCCGATGTTTTCGCCCATGGCATGTTGGGGATGGCGTATCTTGGCCGCCTGCTGACGCAGTGGGTGCCGCAGGACGCCATCCGCAGTTTTGGCGTACGTTTCACCGCGATCACGCAAATTGGTGAACGCATGGTGTGCACCGGCAAGGTGGTCGAAAAGCTGGAGCAGGGTGGGGAAAAGTGTGTCCGCCTTGAACTGACCTGTGCCAACGAGCAGGGTGAGGCGAAGCACAAGGGAGATGCAGTTGTGGCACTGGTCTGACCCATGACAAACCCGTAAAGCTGCATCATCGCGGCCGTCGACAGACGGCCGCAGTTTTATTGTAGAGTGCACGCCGTCTACCGCTGGGCATCCGCCTACCGTGGCGGTAGGCGTGTCCGACACACTGAAAGGAGATCACCGGAGTGGAAAACAAGAATCCGAATGAGCAATTGGGCGGCGTCGTCAACGCTTGGGCTGATATGCAGAAGCGCATGTGGGGCGACTGGTCCTCGCTGTTGCAGAATCTGCCGGGCAGCGCTGAAGCTCCCGTCGAGGCGGTGAAGAAAGGTGTTGAAGCCGCCACCAAAGGTACGAACGAAGCCGCGCGCATGCTGATGGATCGTATGACCGGCAGCCAGGGCGCGATGAATCGCGTCATGGATTTCTTTTTCAAGTCGATGAAGGTCGTGGCGCCAAATCTCGAGGCCAACAAGGACTGGCGCCCCGACCTCAAGGGTTTTGCCGAGCAGTGGGCCAAGGAGTCGACGGCGATGCTCGAGCGCAGTTTTGGCCTTGGCTCGCATCTGGGTAATCTGAACGCAACGTTGACCAAGGACTTGCCTGATGCCATGGGTCCCTGGCTGTCGTTCCTGATGCAGGCAGCTTCGTCGGGGCACGTCGGTGAGGCGATGCTCGGCGGTACCTCCGGAATCAATCGCCTGCTGTCGATGGAAGGCGATGCCGCGCTGGCAAGCGTCGGCGAAATTCCTCTGTTTGGTGCTTCGCGAGAGAAAAACACCAAGCTTTTGCGGCTGGTCGACGCGGTCGTCGATCTGCGCAGGAACAGTCTGGCCTTCCACACGGCGTTCGCCGAAGCACTGGCCAAGGCGGTCGAAGCGACCATCGAAGAACTTGCCAAGGTGGCTGCCAAAGGAGAGAAGATCACCGCTGTGCGTCAACTGATGGGCCTTTGGTACCGCACGGCCGACAAGTCGTTGCTGGTCACGTTCAATACGCAGGAGTTCCTCGACAAGCAGAACGCGTTTACCAAGGCACAGCAGCAATTCAAGCTCACGCAGCGCGCTGTCGTCGAGGATATCTTCCGCGGTCTGGATATGCCCACTCGCAGCGAACTGGACGAAGCCTATCAGGTCATCCACGAACTGAAGATGGAGGTACGAGCGCTCAAGAAGGCACTGCTTCCGTCGCGCCAGGCTGCAGATCCCAAGGCCAGCGCTCCTCGCAAGCCGGCGGCAGCGCGCGCCAAGAGCGAATGAGCCGAGAAAGTCTGCAACTTGATTCGGCTGATAAGCTAATAGACCTATAGGAGGCTACCGATGTTTTCTTTCCCCATCCAGATTCTTCCCGCTGACGTTGCGGCTGAAACCGCAGCCCTGAACGAGAAACTCGCCAAGGGCATCAGCAATCTCACCAACCTGACCGACGACGATATCGATATTGGCAGCACGCCCAAGGACGTGGTTCTTGCGCAGGACGGAATCAAGGTCTATCACTACCACGCGCTGGTCGACCAGGCGAAGATCATGAAGACGCCGCTGCTGATCGTGCCGCCACTGATCAACGGCTACGAGGTGGCCGATCTGCAGCCCGATCGTTCTCTAGTCCGTAATCTCTTGAACGAGGGCATTGATGTCTACCTCAACGACTGGGGGTATCCACGCCAGGTCGACAAGTACCGGACTGTGGACGACTACATCAACGGCTACCTCGACGACACGGTCGATTTCATCCGTAAGCACCATGGCGTAGACAAGATCGCCCTGTTTGGCATCTGCCAGGGTGGCACCATGTCCACCACCTACTCGACGCTCAATCCGGACAAGATCAGCCACCTTACGCTGACCGTGTCGCCGATCGATTTCGACGCCTACAAGGCCAATCACAAGCCACACGAGGGCTTGATGTTCACCATGGGAGCCGACGCCGACGTCGAAAAGATGGTTGCCGTGCATGGCAACGTGCCGGCTACCGTGCTCAACGAGTCGTTCATGATGGCTTCACCGTTCATCCTGAACTACGGGAAGTACGCTGACGTAATCGATATTCTCGACGACCGCCTGGCGCTGCAGAACTTCCTGCGCATGGAGAAGTGGCTGTTTGGTGGTCCCGATGCCGTTGGCCAGACGTTCAAGGAATTCATCCGGGATTTCCTCAAGGGCAACAAGCTCGTCAAGGGCACCCTGGAGGTAGGCGGTCGCAAGGTCGACCTCAAGGAACTCAAGATGCCGATCCTCAACATCTTTGCCGAAAAGGACCACATCGTGCCGCCGCCGTGCACCGTTGCCCTCGGCAAGCATGTCGGCAGCAAGGATTACACCGAGTTTGCGATCGCTACCGGACACATCGGCATCTACACCGGTGGCCTGGCGCAAAAGGTCCTGGCGCCGAAGGTGGCGAGCTGGATGCGCGAACGAGGCGCCTGAGGTTTCCGGTAGATCGCGTCCGTTCGGGCGCGAGACAGTTGTGGGAAGCGCCCTTGACCGCGACGTATCCTGGCCGCCTCGGCGGTACAGACGTCGCGGCGGGCGTCACCACGGCGCTTGCCCGATTGCGCATTCGTTATCGGCTGGCCTTCCATGACTCTGCGAATCGACCTCAAGAGCGCTATCCTGGCGTTGTCTGACGCACTGGACCTGGTTGGGGTCAGTGATTTCCAGCATGGCAAGCGCGTCGCCATGATCGCGCGCGAAACCGGTCTGATGCTGGGTTTGCCGGAGAAAAGGCTGGATCGCCTGGTCTGCGCCAGCCTGCTGCATGATCTGGGCGTGTCTTCTACCGCAGTACACCGGCGGCTGTTGCGCGAAGCCGACTGGGATGACCGGCAAGCACACTGCGAAACCGGATACCGCCTGCTGCAGCCCTTTGCTCATCTGTCACTGGTCGCCAACGCGATCCGCTATCACCACACACCATGGCGGCAACTGCCTGCCGAGCTGAGCGAGGTCGACGGGCTCGACAGCAACCTGATCTTTCTGGGCGACCGGGTCGACGCCATGCTGATCCAGCGTGGGCTGGAGAACCCCCTGTTCAACCGTGACGGGATCGTTGAGGCGATCGTTGCGCTTACCGGCTGCGAGCTGTCGTCCGACCTGGTGCAGGCTTTCGTTGCCGCCGCCGCCCGCGAAGCTTTCTGGATCGCTTTGGTACCACGTCATGTGCAAAGGTATCTCGGCGATCTTTCGCTCAGCGACTGGCGGATAACCATCGACTTCCCCCAATTCGGACATGTCGCCCGACTGATTTCAAGCATCGTCGACGCCAAGAGCGCCTTTACGGCGGCGCATTCGCTCGGGGTCGCCCAACTCTCCCGTCACCTCGGCGAGCGGGTGGGATTGACTGCCGACGCACTGGCCGAAGTCGAGGTCGCCGGTCTGATGCACGATGTCGGCAAGCTCTGCGTCCCGGATGAAATCGTCGAAAAGGCTGGCCGCCTGACGCCTCTTGAGTTCTCGGTGATGGAGCGGCACAGCTTTGAGACCTACCAGATCCTGCGCCATATCCCTGGCCTGGAGCAGGTCGCCGAATGGGCCGCCTTTCATCATGAGGCACTCAATGGCCATGGCTATCCCTTCCGGCGCAGCCGTGAACACCTCTCGCCGGAAGCCCGCATCGTGGCTGTTGCGGATGTTTTTCAGGCACTGGCGCAGGACCGTCCGTACCGGGGTCGCCAGCGCGTGGAAGAGATTCCGCATTTTCTGCACGATTTCGTCAGCCACGGGGTACTCGATCCAGATATCGTCGCCATCGCCATAGACGACCTCGATGGCAGTTGGCGGGCAGCAACACTGCCCCTGGCGGACAATGCGAGCGGATGAACCGCGACCTGCCGCCTGGCGCCCGATCAGGCAGGAACTTGCCGCACAATTAGTTGGGCATTAATTCAATGCGCCTGCTATAGTATTCCATGTCGGCGATGCGGAAAAGGCCGTGCTGGACGCCCCACCGGCTGCTAATGCTACGACCCACACCAAGAGCAACTGAAGACCGACCGGGGCCATGACAACATGGCGCCAGAGCGAGCAATTCCAAGAAACCCCTCGATCAGATTGCTTTGCATCGTGATTGCCGAGGCCATCAAATTTCTGCGGGGTCGCCTGAACGCCACCTTGCCTCGAGAATCCTCCGGCGGACCGGTCGAAGACCTCTTCGTCTATGCCGGTACCGGCAACGACGAGAGGGTGGTTTTCAAGGCAGACGCAGTGTCCCTCGCGTTGGTCAGGATCGGCGAGGAGACGGCGCTTCGTCAGCCCGACCTCCATGCCAAGGTGTCCGCCGCCGGCGTACGGCAGAAAGTCGAACCCGAAATCAGGCTGAATCTCTTCGTCCTGTTCGTCGCCCGCTTTCCAGACGACTACAGCCTGTCTTTGCACCACCTGTCGCGGGTTATTCGGTACTTCCAGAATCACCGCGTCTTCAACCACCAGAACTCGCCGGATCTTCATCGAGACATCCCACAGCTTGTGCTGGAACTCGTGGCGCCGTCATTCTCCGAACAGAACGAGATCTGGGGCGCCTTGCGCACCGCCTATCAGCCCAGCGCCCTGTACAAGGTCAGGATGGTCGTCTTCCGGGACGAAGATGCTCAGCCGCTGGCGACGATCGAGGAGGCGCTGCCGACGGTCGGGGAGGTCCCCTCGCGATGAAATTCGTCCCCTTGTTCGGTCTTCGCGTGAGACACGATTACCATGGCGCCGGCGCGTGCCGCGACCTTGCTTGCGAGCCGACGCCGGCGACACTGCGTCTCATCGCGCGCTACCGCCTGCGGATCAGGGAGGTGGCCGGCGGGCTGACGGTGCTGGCGGCGCTCGCGCCCGACGGCCAGACGCCACTGGTCGGGCTGCCACGCGACGAACTTTTCGCCTTCCACCTCAGGGTGTGCAACGCGGAGTTCGCGCTGTTCACCGATCTTCACGAACTCACGCACAAGACCGATCCGGTCTTCTCGAACGAAGCACTCTCGGCGTCGGACCGCCGGACGCTCGAGCCAACCGACCGCCAATCCTGGAACATGGAAAGCTTCGTCGTTATACGGGGAGACACCGAGCGTCGGTTCTGCCTCGCCGGCAGTCCGCTGGCTCTGGACGGCGATCCGCTCAAGACGCCACAGGCCGCTGATTTCAGCCTCGTGCCGCCCGCCGGAACGGCAAGGATCACAGCCTATGATGCCGCCACCAAGATCCTCACGCTTGAGTTGGGCGCGGCGCAGCGCGATCTGACGGTCCGCTACCGAGTGCGCCCGAATCGCGACCGGCGCTTCCTCGCTGACGTCGAGTTGCGCTACAACCAGTCGATGCCTGCTCCGGGAGCAAGCGACGCGCCATTCGAGATTTCCTTCAAGGCCCGAACCGGGCGCTGGGCCTACTACCTGATCACCGACCAGAAGGGGGATTTTTCGATCGTCGACACGAACTCGGCAACCCCTTCGATCAGCTTCAGCGCCGCCAACCGGACGACGCTGAATGATTTTCCCGATGATCCCGATCCCCTGGCCAGCGAGCTGTCACGCCAGTACCGCGATCTGCAGCGCGTCCGATTCCTGTCGGATCAGGCGGTACCGTGTTCGATCGCGACGCGCACGGGAATCGAGCTGCGGCTCGGCAACCAGAAGCTTCTCCGTCCGCTGCCCAATCCACCGCTCGGGTACCTGTCGAGGATCAGACAACAGACGGGAGCAGGATTTCTGGAGCAGGACACGTTTCACCAGATCGTCAAGTACCTTCCGAACCACTAGGCACTCAACCAGGGGGCTCACCACATGACCACTTACAGAACACCCGGCGTATATGTCGAAGAGAAGTCAACACTGCCGCCGTCGGTCGCCGAGGTCGCGACCGCGGTGCCGGCATTCATCGGCTACACCAGTAAAGGACCCGCGGACAAAGCCACCCCGATCGTCGCCCGCATCGCGACCCTGCTCGAATTCGTCACTGCTTTCGGCGGCGCGCAGCCGGCGACATTTGAAGTGACGGAGCCGGCCGATCCCGCCGGCGCTGTAGCGGTGAAGCTGACGCCTCCCAGCCATCCGTTCTCACTGTACTATGCCCTGAGCCTCTACTTTCGTAACGGGGGTGGACCGTGCTATGTCGTTTCGGTCGGCACCTACGCGGCAGAGCCCAGTTCCGCGCATTTCACGGCGGGCCTTGCTGCGCTGGAAAAAGAGGACGAACCGACGCTGATCGTGCTCACCGATGCCGCGAGCGTCTTGAAGGCCAGCGACTACTACGATGTGTGCGGACAGGCTTTGGCGCAGTGCGCGAAGCTGGGTGACCGCTTCACCATCCTCGATGTGATTGGTGGCCAGGTCGAAGACTTCAGAAACGACAGCAACCTGTCGGCCAATCTCAAGTACGGCGCCGCCTATCATCCCTACCTGAAGACATCGATCAACTACGAGTACGAAGACACCGGGGTTTCCGTTAAGCCTGCCGAGGTTGAGGGGACGCTCAAGCTGGGCGGCGCCAAGGGGATAGCCGTCAGTTTCACCGGCCCGACCGGCAGTGCGCCCAAGGTGGCGGTAACCGCGGCAGGGGACCCTCTGAGCTTTTCGATCACCGATGGCACGCTGACCATCTCGGGCGCGAAGGACAAGACCGGGAACGAAATCGCCAACGCCTGGAGCGCCTGGAAGCAGTCTGGCAACAAGGCTTTGGGCTTCGATATCGTCAGCAGCGGCGACGGATCGGGGGTGGTCGCGACTGCCGATGTGGCGAGCACGGCCATCGATGTGGTCGGAAAGACCACAAGCGTGACGCTGGCGAGCGTCATGAGCAGCAAGACCGCGCTCTACAACAAGACCAAGGCAACGCTCGCAGAGCAGCGTGTCGTTCTCCCGCCCAGTTCGGCGATCGCCGGCATTTACGCCCGCGTGGACCGCGAGCAGGGCGTCTGGAAGGCGCCGGCCAACGTCGGCGTGCTCTCCGTTCTCGGGCCCGACGTCAGGATTACCGATGCACAACAGGAGAATCTCAACATCGATGCGACTGCCGGCAAGTCGATCAACGCGATCCGCAGCTTTACCGGCAAGGGCACGCTGGTGTGGGGCGCCCGCACTCTGGCTGGTAACGACAACGAATGGCGTTACGTCCCCGTCCGCCGCTTGTTCATCGTGATCGAGGAGTCGGTCAAGAAGGCGAGCGCGTTTGCCGTCTTCGAGCCGAACGATCAAACCACCTGGCTCAAGGTACGAGCGATGATCGAGAGCTATCTCTACGGCCTGTGGCAACAGGGGGCGCTTGCCGGGTCGAAGCCGGAAGCCGCCTACTACGTGCGCGTCGGCCTGGGCACGACGATGACGCCGCAGGACGTGCTCGAAGGCCGGATGATTGTCGAGACGGGTATCGCTGCAGTCCGGCCGGCCGAATTCATCATTCTCCGCTTCTCCCACAAGATGCAGACCGCCTGAGCGCCGCCGCCGAATCACCGCGGATCGGCCGAGTTGCCAACCAGCCGCCAAGCATTTGCCGCCAACCCAGACACTACGAGGCCTAGACCACCATGGCACTGACCAAAGACGAAATCAGGACTACCTACCCGCTGCCCGTCTACAACTACAAGGTCGAAATCGACGGCAAGGCCGTCGCTTTCTCCGAAGTATCGGGCCTTAGCATTGCCTACGAAACCAGCACCTATGTCGAGAGCCCGACGAGCGGCGTCGGCCCTCGCCGGATGTACATGCCCAGCCAGCGAAAATCGGCGACCATCACCATGAAGAAGGGGATCGTCGCCGGCGTCAGCGTGCCGGTGCTCTTCGGCTGGATCAGTTCGATTCAGCTCAATCGCGTTGACAAGAAGGACATTTACGTTCGCCTTTGCGACGAGAATGGTGCCGCGGTGGTCAGTTGGAAAGTCATCAACGCCTTCCCGACCAAACTCGACGCGCCGACCTTCACCGCGAACTCGAATGACGTCGCGATCGAAAGCATGGAACTGATGGCCGACGGCGTCGTCGTCGAGCCCGCCTGAAGCCGGACGACCCAGCGATGTCGGAAACCGCGGCGAGCCAGCGGGCGCAGTATCCGCTGGCGGCCTACAACTTTCGCGTCACCGTCGGCGAGGCGGTGATGAGCTTCACCGAAGTGTCGGGACTGGCTCAGGAGTACCAGACGCTCACCTACAAGCATGGGTTGAGCTTCTGGGAGGGCGAGTCGATCAGCAGGTTCCGCTACGACAAATACGTGCAGCTGACGCTGAAGAAGGGCGTGATCGCCGGTCTCACCGAGATCTACGAGTGGCTGGACAGCGGGGACCAGCCAGGTCTGAGCATCAGCCTGTGCGATGAGGAGGGAGATGCCGTGGTGACCTGGCAGATCAAGAAGGCGCTGATCGTCAAGCTCGAAGCGCCGCCGCTGCAGGCCAGCGGCAACGAGGCGGCGATCGAGACGCTGACGCTGATGGTGTCCGGGATCTCGGTCGAGCACCACTGACAGCATGAGACAAGGAGTCCGGCAATGAGCGATCCGATCCTCGGCATGCGTTTCAGCGTCCTGTTTCTCGCCGGAGGAGTGGTGCCCAATCCGCTCGACATCCGCTTCCAGAGGGTATCGGGGCTGTCGGCTGAGGTCGAGACCGAGGCGGTGAGCGAAGGCGGGCAGAATCTCTACACGCAGCGCGTGCCGAGAGGCATCAAGTACAACAACCTGGTTCTCGAACGCGGCATGGTGGTCGGTTCGCCGCTCAATCTGGAGTTCAACGCCGCGATGTCCTTGTTCAAGTTCGCCACCTCGAATGTGCTCGTGACGCTGCTCGGCGAGGACAGGCAGCCGCTTGCCGCCTGGCTGTTCCTCAAGGCTTACCCGGTCAAGTGGTCGACCTCGGACCTGAACGCCGAGCCCGCGCTGGTGATCGACACCCTTGAACTCGCTTATACCCGCATGCAGGCCTTGCGAGTCTGATCATGCCGGTCGAGATCAAGGAACTGGTGATCCGCGTCGTGGTTGGCGACGACCGCGCCGGTGCAGGCAGAGACGGCAAGGAGTCCCTCGCCGCCGCGTCGAAGGGCAGATTGGCTGCCGCCAACAACGAAGAAATCGTCCAGGAGTGCGTGCGGCAGGTCCTGCGCATCCTCGCCAAAGAGAAGGACAGATGAGAAATGGGGCTGGGGAATCTATTCAAGCTGGAGAAGCTGCGGATCGAGGCTTTCAAGGACGCAGACCGGAACTCCCCTGCCGATCCGCCCGGCATGGAGGTCATGTTCAATCCCACCAGCTACAAGCGAAAGTACGAGATCGCGTTCGCTTCTCCGCAGGCCGTTGGTTCGGCCAGCAAGCCTGCGGACTACAGCTTCACTCCGCCGGGCGAACTTGCCTTCCAGTTCGTTTTTGACGGAACCGGTGTGGCGTATTCCGGAGTCGAGCAGGCAGCGCGCGCTTTGCGCGGCGAGAGCGTCAAGAAGCAGATCGAGAGGTTCGAAAAGCTTTGCCTGGACATGAACAGCGACAGCCACCAGCCCAACTTTCTCCGCATCTCCTGGGGGGATCACCTGAAGTTTGACGCGCGGCTGCGCTCGCTCGACATCACCTACAAACTGTTCGATGAGGGCGGCGATCCGCTGCGTGCGGAAATCGACGCCAGCTTCATTGACGACCGAACCCCCGCAACGATCGCCCGCACCGCCGACAAGAAGTCTCCCGACCTGACGCATGTCCGAATGGTCAAGAGCGGTGACACCTTGCCCTTGCTGTGCAAGGAGATCTACGGATCGTCCGCGCATTACCTGCGCGTAGCGGCCGACAACGGACTCGACGATTTTCGTCGTCTCGTCCCCGGACAGACGCTCCGCTTCGCGCCTTTGCAGCGCGGCGAGCGCGCGCCGAAAAACTGACCATCCCTCGGCTAACCGATCATGAGCGTCGTCACTGTCACCATCCTGAGCGAGCAAGAGCAGATCGATGAGGTCTATCAGTTGCTCGCGATCGACATTCGTCGCGAGGTGAACCGAATCCCCTGCGCGAGCCTCGTGCTGGTCGACGGCAACGCTGCGAAGCGGGAATTCGCCCTCAGCAATGACCAGGTCTTCGAGCCGGGAAAGGAAATCGAGATCGTCTTGCGTTACGAAGCGGAGACCGACGACGCAACGCTGTTCAAGGGCCGGGTAATCACGCATGGTGTCGAGGCAAGCGCCCGCGGCTCGCTGCTCAGGGTCGAGATCAAGGATGCCGCCGTTAAGTTGACGCAGACGAGGAAGAGCGCGGTGTTCATCGACCAGTCCGACGATGAAGTGATCAAGAAGATCATCGAGGACGGCAAGCTCAAGGCCGGGACGGTGGAAGTGACCAAGCCCAGACATCCGCAGATCGTCCAGTACGGCTGCTCAGACTGGGACTTTCTCGTCTCGCGTGCCGACATTCAGGGGCTGCTCACCGTCGTTGAAGACGGGGAGATTTCGGTGCGCAAGGCGGACGCGAGCGCGAAGCCCAAGCACCGCTTCGATTACGGCATCGACGAGATCTACGATTTCGAATTCCAGGTGGACGCCGGCAACCAGTACCCGAGCGTCAAGAGCAGTGGCTGGGACCTCAAGCAGGCCGCGTCCACCGACCCGGCGAACGCCAAGGCATTCTCCCTGTCGCAGGGCGACCTCGACGGCGCCAAGCTCGCCGACGCCGTCGGCTTTGAACCCTGCGCACTTTCGCATCCGGTGCCGGTGGCGCAGGAGGAACTGCAAGCCTGGGCGGATGCGCGCATGATGCGCAGCCGCATGTCGATGATCCGCGGCCGTCTGGCGACCCGCGGGCTGGCCGACCTCAAGCTCCTGGACGTCATCGAGATCGACGGCGTCGGCACGCGCTTCAACGGCAAGACCCTGATTACCGGGATCCGTCATCGCGTCGATAGGGACGGTTGGCGCAGCGATATCCAGTTCGGTCTTTCGCCGCGCGCTTTCTGCCGCGAGGAAGGCATCGCCGATTTACCCGCTGCCGGGCTGCTGCCCGGAGTGAGCGGCCTGCAGATCGGCGTCGTCGACAAATTCGTCGAGGACCCGGACAAGGAACTGCGCGTCAAGGTCGTTCTTCCGGGCATCGGCGCCAAGACCGAAGCGCTGTGGGCGCGGCTGGCGGCGCCCGATGCCGGCAAGGATCGAGGGTGCTTCTTCCGTCCCGAGGAAGGCGACGAAGTCGTCGTCGGCTTCTTCAACCAGGATCCCCGACAACCGGTGATCCTCGGCGCGCTCTACGGCTCGAAAAACACCGCGCCGCAGGACTGCGCCGAAATCACCAAGGACAACCTCAAGAAAGGCTTCGTCACCAGGGCCGGCACGAAAATCCTGTTTAACGACGACAAGAAGGCTTCGCTAACGCTGGAAACCGCGTCCGACAACAGACTCCGTCTGGACGATGACCAGGAGACGATCGAGATTTCCGACCAGCACGGCAACAAGATCACCCTCGACAAGGATGGCATCACGATCGAGAGCGCCAAGGATCTCAAGCTCAAGGCGAGTGGCAAGGTCGAGATCCAGGGCGCGAAGGTGGACGTGAAATGACCGCGCAAACTGACTGCGGGCCGATGCGGCGGCCCGACGACAACCATTGAAAGGACGACCATGCAGGAAATCAAGCTGGAGCTGGCGATCGAAGACGCCAACCTGATCCTCGAGGCGCTGGGGAGTCTTCCCTTCGCCAGGGTCTACACGCTGATCGGAAAAATCCAGCAACAGGCCGCGCAGCAGCTTCAGGAGAGCGGCGCCGCGAAGGCTGACGCAGGTCCACCGATGGCCCACACGCTGGAATGAGGCGATGAGCAGCGACAGCTCCTTTCTCGGCACGGGCTGGAGCTTTCCGCCGGGCTTTGCCGCGGCGGGGAGCGATGTGCGCATGGTTTCGGCGGCGGAAGACATCGAACAGAGCCTGGCGATCCTGCTCACGACGCGGCGCGGCGAGCGCGTGATGCAGGAGGACTTCGGTTGCGACCTGAGCGAATTCCAGTTCGCCGAGGTCAGCCAGGGGCTGATTGGCCGCATACGCCGCTTCATTGCGGACGGCCTGCTGCATCACGAGCCGCGGATCAACCTGAACGACGTCGACGTCTCGCTGAGTGGCGCCCAGGAGGGGCTGCTGCTGATCACTATCGACTACACGGTACGTGCTACCAATTCGCGTTACAACATGGTCTACCCGTTCTACCTGAACGAGGCGACCGCGCGGCGAGGCTGACTGCCATCATGTCCGATTCCATCCTCATCGAAGGCGATCAGGTCATCTTCCTTCCGGCTTTTTCGCCGGCGATCGTGGTCGTGCAACCCGGCAAACTCGAAGGCAGCGGCCCGGCGACGATTGGCGGCAAGAAGATCTGCGTGGACGGCGACGAATCGAAGGTCTCCGTCGCCGGATGCACCTACATGACCCCGCAGTATTCGATCCCCGGTACCGGCACCTTGAAGATCTCGGCGCTGGCCGGCGACCAGAAGGCCAAGAAAACGCAGACCGGTGGCAAGCCGGTACTGCTCAAGGGCGGCAACTTCACCGCCAAGTTCGAGGTCCAGAGCCCGGCACAGCAGCCGCCGCCCGGGCTGGGATCGCCAATACCGGATTCAGCGAGCGACTACAGCGGCAAGGGCATGTTCGTGACCACCAACAGCAAGTTCATGGGCGACTAGGAAACGGGGAGCGGCATGGCAAACGACCAGAAGACGACGCTCCCACAAGTGCGCGACGGCACCAGCCAGTCGGGCAGGATTCTGCCTGAGCTGGATCCGCAGCATGTCCGGGTCGACGAACGCACGACGCGTGACCTGCTGGCTTTCGTGCAAGCCTACGCGCGCGAGCTGAAGTATTTCGGCATCGACGATCCCGATCAGGCACAGGGAGACTGGAGCGGCTTCGTCGGCTCCATCGACCTCGACCTGGCCGCACGCTATACGGACGAGCCGGAGAAATTTGCGCCGGAGGCTGCGAGCGCGTACGCGCGGCCGCACGTTGCCCTGTTGCTCACTTTTCTCAAGCTGCTCGAGAACACGCGCGCGCAACTCAACACCCTGACCGGGCGGCATCTCGAATTCTTCTACCGCGACGTCCTGCGGATGATCCGCAAGCGCGCGGTTGCCGACCAGGTCCATGTGCTGGTCGAACTCGACGGCCGCACCGACGCCGTGCAACTGCCTCCGGGAACGCCACTGCGCGCCGGCAAGGACCGCCTCGGCAGGGACCTCCACTACCGTACCGCGAACGAGCTGATCGCCAATCAGGTACAGGTGGCGCAAGTCAGCTCGCTGCATACCGAGATCAGGCACATCGGCATTCGCGAAGCGAGCCGCCAGTATTTGCTGCGCGGCACGCACGAGGAAGCGTTCGTGGCGATGTTGAGAATCGCCCTCGGGCAGCCGAATCCCGGCGATCCGCTGCCGGTGCCGATCTATGCGGGTGTGCCGCCAGCCGGGTCGGAAGTCAGCTTCGCCAACCTCGTTGCGGCCCGCGATCTGCTCGCCATCGTCGACATCGGGCTCGGCATGCCGATGTTCGCCGATTTCCGCGAGCTGATGCGCTTGAAGCGGCTGCGAGAGAAGAACGATGCGGCAGACTGGCAGAGCATCAACCGCTACCTCGTCGAAGCCGGCAGGAACCGCAACGCGGCCTTCGCGATCGATCCGGTGGCTTCGAGCAACTTCGAGGCCAACCTGGCGGCAGCGCTGGGCAAGGATCTGGCAAAGCTGTTCGATGGTTTGCCCGAGGTCGATACGGTGGAGGAGGCCTACGCCGCGTACTGCAAGCGCCCCAAAGACGTGGAAGCATTTCTTGAGGTATCGCTGAGCCCGCTGACACTGGCCAATTTCAAGGCCATGATGGACATCAAGGTGCTCAAGGTTGACAACCAATGGGAAGCCATCAATCAACTGCTGGAAGCAGCCGGCAAGCGCAAGGATTCCACGTTCCAGCTGCCCCCTGAAGTGCGCGCATCGCACGATTTCCACCGCAAGCTGGCGGCCGCTGTCGAGACAGTCGCCCCGAATTTCGACTTCCCCGGCGACATCGATGCCTGTTTCGAGGCGTTTCTCGCCATCGAACGTTACTTCTTCATGTCGGCCGAGAACTTCACGTTCATCATGTCCGTCGCCGCTCCGCAGAACGCGTGGACGGCAGAAGATCGCGACTGGCAGAAGGTTTACGAGATCGTCGGCGCGGCGCATCGGGAAATGATCTACGCCCGGCGGCGCAAGGCGCTCGAGGCCATCGCACAGCCCGGCATCGCCGCGAACGACAGCACACGGGCCTTGCACGACCTGCTGCTCAAGGTGCTCGGCCTCGACAAGATCGAGGATGTTGACCAGGCGCTCGCAGGCCTTGGCGCACTCAAGCTAAGCGAACCTGATCAGCAATACCTCGCCAACATCGCCAGGGCGATCGAGCCGACCGATTGGAGCCGCGTCTACGAGATGCTCGAAATCGCCCAGCGCAACCGGGAGGACTTCAAAGACCCCGTCGCCGAGAAAGTCGAATGGCGCAATCTCTATGCCGCCGCCGATGCCAGGGCGGTGCTCGCACAGCCGGCGCAGGCCGAGCCTGAAGCCTTGCCACGCTGGAAAACCTTCGGCCGCGGCGAGCAGCGCCGCGCCGAGCTGCCCGTTCCGGAGCCGGTATTCGGTTGGGCGATGTCGTCGCCGCTGCTGGCCCTTGCCGAGGGAAAGAGGACGATCGATCTGACACTCGGCTTCGCCGCCGACCCGCAGAGCTTCGATCCCGAGAAAGTCCGAAAGCTGCTCGCCCCGACGGACAAAGCACCGAGCGTCGCGAACTTCAACCCCTTCCAGGTACAGATGAGTACTGCCAAGGGCTGGATCGAACCACAGTCCGTGGAGATCACCTGGAACGATCCGGCGATGGACTATCCGCCGCCGCCCGATGTGGACATCACCAAGCTGCGCGCGTTGATGTTCCGTGTCGTCCTCTCGGAGGACCAACCGCCGCTCATTCCGCCAACGCTCGCAGTGCACGGCATCGAAACGCCCGTGCCGGTTCTGCGCCTGATGCTCAGGCCGATCTGGAACGACGAAGACTCCTGCTACGCCATCAGTTACCAGCCTTTGAGCAAACTGACGCTGTTCCGCGCCCGCCTGGTCGTCACGGTCGAAGGGCTCGCCAGTGTGTCCATTCGCAACGACCAGACCATCCTCGACGCCAGGAAGCCATTCGAGCCCTTTGGCATCCAACCGGCGACCGGTTCAAGGTTTTACTTCGGGCATCGCGAAATGGTCGGCAAGAAGCTCGACTCGCTCGGCTTCAACATCACCTGGATGGGTGTCCCGAAGAATCTCGGCGAGCACTATGCGACCTACCTGCCGCCAGAACAGGCCAGCGATCCTCCCTCGCTCGCCAACGAAAAGTTTACGGCGAAAGTGAAACTGGCCGATGGCAAAGTACTGCAGGACTTTCCCCGTGACCTCACCCTGTTCGATAAGGCAGGCGCCACACAGCCCGTCGCGGCAACCCTGCAGGCTCCGGAAGATCAGGGCAACCCGGACCACGTGCTCGCCTCTTCATCCGATGTCACCGAATGGAATCGCTACTTTGTGTGGGAGTTGGGCGAGCCAGACTTTCAGCACGCCGTCTATCCGACGGTCGCGCTGCGCCAGTCGCTGGCGATGGCGGCAGCGATCGCCAACAAGGACCCGGCGACGGTGGTCGCCGCCACTTACCAGGTCAACCCCCCGTACACGCCGAAGATCAAGTCGCTGACCGTCGACTATGCGGCCTCGGCCAACCTTGTCCTCGACCCGGCAGCGAGCGGCACGGCGGCGATGCGCGTCTTCCACGTCGAGCCCTTCGGCTACGCCGAGCTGAAGCCCGAAGGCGCGCCGCCGGGTTGTCCGTTCCTGCCGCAGTACGAAAACGAGGGCGAGTTGTACATCGGTTTGCGCAACGTCCACGCTCCGCAGAGAGTCTCGCTGCTGTTCCAGGTCGCCGAAGGCAGCGCGAATCCGGACGCGGTACCCGAGCCGGTGCAATGGAGTTACCTGAGCGGCAACCGCTGGCTGACGCTGCACGACGGCAGCCTCGTCGCCGATGGCACGCGCGGGCTGATCAATTCCGGCATCGTCGAGCTGTTGCTGAAACCGGCAGCGCCCAACACGCGGCTGCCCGGCGGCTGCTACTGGATTCGCGCTGCCATCGCGCGCTCGTCCGACAGCGTGTGCGACCTCGTCGCCATTCATCCGAATGCGGTGCTCGCGTCCTTTGCGGACGACCGCAACGCTCCCGAACATCTCAGTGAACCTCTTCCCGCCGGCCGCATTGCCAAGCTGGTGACGCCATTGCCCGGCGTCGCGCACATCCGCCAGCCGTACTCCTCGTTCGGCGGAAAAATGGCCGAGCAGGACGCGAGCTTCAACGTCCGCGTCAGCGAACGGCTGCGGCACAAGCAGCGCGCGCTGACGGCCTGGGACTACGAGCGTCTGGTGCTCGAGAAATTCCCGCAACTGTACAAGGTGAAGTGCCTGCGTGCCGACCCCAGCGTGCAGCGGGACGAACCCGGCCGAATCGAGCTGATCGTCATTCCGGACATCCGGAACCGTCTGCCCTTCAACCCCTTCGAGCCCAAGGCCCCGGTTGATCTGCTGCGCGACATCGAAGCCTTCCTGCAGGACAAGACGCCGCCTTTTGCCACCGTCAGGGCCAGGAACGCGCACTACGTCCCAGTGATGGTCCGTTGTGGCGTGCGCTTTCGTTCCGGCAGCGACGAGGGTTATTGCCGGAAGCGGCTCAACGAGGAGCTCAACCGCTTCCTGTCGCCCTGGGCCTACGACGAAGGCGCAGACATCGTCATCGGCGGCAGCATCTACGCCAACAGCATCATCGATTTCCTCGACGGCCGCGACTACGTGGACTACCTCGCCGAATTCAAGCTGTTCTCCAGCCAGGACGATGGCCAGAGCCCCAACGTCGTCCCCGAGGGCGACAGCTATCACGTTCGCGCGCAACGTCCGGACGACGTTCTCGTCGCGGCGCGCGAGCACGTCTTCGACGTCATTTCGCAAGCCGACTACCGCGTCGAAAGACTCACCGGCATCAACTACATGAAGGTCGAGCTCGACTTCGTCGTCGCTGCATTCGACTAACGAACCATAGATCACAGGAAAGACCGCCATGGACATCAAGAAACTCGACCGCAAAGCGCTGAAGTCCTTTTTCGTGAAGAACGCGATCCCCACGGAAGGCAACTTCAGGGACCTGATCGATGGGATGATCAATCAGAAGGACGATGGCATCGTCAAGCTGCCGGACGAGCCACTGAGCCTGCAGGCGGACGGCAGCGCCAACAGTCAGAAGAAAGTGATCAATTTCTATGGCAGTTTCGCCGATCCCAAGCCGGCGTGGACCCTCAGCCTGAATCCGCGCGTTGAGCCCAACGACCCGGCGAGCGCCACCAGGCCCGGTTGGAGCATCGGTGACGCCGACGGCAACAGCAGGCTGTTCATTGATCAGAACACGGGGAATGTCGGGATCGGGACGTTGGACCCGAAATACTCGTTTGAGATAAAGGCATCGTCAGGGATAAAGCTTGGTGTGGAAGGTTCTGGGGGTGGACAACTGATAATAGCCAACAATAAAGACGACAACCGCATTTATCTGGAAGCGTTCAGCAGCGACGCAACAGGTCACGCTTCTGAATTATCGCTTACTGGTCGACACGGCGGTAATGTTCCGAAGTTGAGTTTTCTTGCAGACTTGACAGCCGTGAGCGGCAACGTTGTGGTGAACGGGAACGTCGGCATCGGCACGTCGGAGCCAAGAAGCGCCTTAGGCATATCAGCCGTGACCAAACGGCAGATCAGCACCAATAGTTGGGCAGATATGTCAGCCTCACCAAGTGGCTATGGTCTGTTCGCAGGCAATGCCTACTTGAACCACGACACAAAACCCCATTTCAGATACGCGAGCCAGCATGACAATATCGGTGCTATCGGACTGGCTGTAAACTATCCAAACTGGAATAATCTAAGCATTATTTCTAGCGGCACGACTTCCTCAAAAGAGTCCGAGGATTTCACGCCAAAGGTTTTGGCACTATTTACACATGATGGTAGGGTCGGGATCGGCACGACAGACCCGAAATACTCGTTTGAGATCAAGGCATCGTCAGCGATAAAGCTTGGTTTGGAAGGTTATGGGGGTGGGCAACTGATAATAGCCAACAATAAAGACGACAACCGCATTTATCTGGAAGCGTTCAGCAGCGACGGAACAGGTCACGCTTCTGAATTATTGCTTACTGGTCGACACGCCGGTAATGTTCCAAAGTTGAGTTTTTTTGCAGACTTGACAGCCGTAAGCGGCAACGTTGTTGTGGACGGGAATGTCGGAATCGGCACGGTGGACCCCAAGGCGAAGTTCGAAGTAAATGGTGTAACGGTCATCAGCAACGGAAATTCCGTTGCCGCCGGCGCTGGGCTGATGGTCTCGGGATCACTCACTGTTGGGGGCATCAACACCAGTTACGGCGGCGGGCAGGGCTGGATTTCCAATATCGCAGGGCTTCTATTGGAGACCGCAGCCAACACCGAGATCGCGGTACACGATTCGGGTACGAGGGTAGCCAGCCTGATGTATTACGAAGGCGATGCGGCCAACCGGATCACAATTGGGCGCGATATGGGGCCGGGATGGGGCGCCATTGGGCACGTTGTATTGAATGGCAAGGTCGGCATCGGCACGTCGGACCCCAAGGGCAAGCTCGAAGTGACTGGTGTAGCGGTCATCAGCAACGGTAATTGCGTTGCCGCCGGTCAGGGATACATGGCTTCGGGATCACTCACCGTTGGTGGCAACAACACCAGTTACGGCGGCGGGCAGGGCTGGACTTCCAATACCGCCGGGCTTCTATTGGAGACCGCAGCCAACACCGAGATCGCGGTACACGATTCGGTTCAGAGGGTAGCCAGCCTGATGTATTACGAGGGCGACGCGGCCAACCGGATCACGATTGGGCGCGATATGGGATGGGGCGCCATTAAGCAAGTTGTATTGAATGGCAACGTCGGGATCGGGACGGACAGTCCCGCGGGCCAATTACATGTTCAAACTGGCGGCACCGGAAATTGGGACAAGTTCGTCGTCAAGACCACGAACCGATGGGGAGACGGCAACAACCAGTATGTCACCATAGGTGAAGGTGGCGCGTCAGGCATAATGTTGTACAACCCCCACGTCGTGTGGAGCGCTGAGCAAGGTTCAGCCTCGATCCGTATGGGCCGTAGCGGGGGCGTGTCGAGCGGCCATTGGTGGGATATCGGGGTTCGTGGCGGGAATTCTTTTTCGATCATGAACGGACACGCGGGCGTTACAGGCCTCGTCATCGATGCAGGGGGCAACGTCGGGATCGGTACGTCGGACCCCAAGGCGAAGCTGGATGTAAGCGGCGGTATTAATATGGCCGCACAAGGTACCCTCTTCAGCCCGGGGCGAATGCATATCAATGGCGACGAAATTCTGTATCTCTTGCACAAGAAGGGCGTCATCATTGGACAGGAATGGGGAGGAACCGGCTCGCTCAATGTACAGGGCGAGTTGTGGGCCGGCCGTCTCCTTGGCGTCTCCGATCTGCGACTAAAGAAGGAAGTGGGGCCGTTGATACAGGCGCCGGAAGACATCCTCAAACTGCGCGGCGTTCGTTTCAAGTGGCAAGACGCCGCCGAGGACGACCCCTATGCGATGGGACTAGTCGCGCAAGAGGTGGAGGAGTTCTTTCCGGAAGCAGTTCGTACCGGTACCGACGGAATGAAAGGCATCAACTATTCGGCGCTCATCGCGCCGCTGATCGAGAGCTTGAAGCAACAGCAATCCCAGATAGGTGAGTTGCGCGTGGAAATCGAGACGCTAAGAGCACGTTGAAGCGGCGGCGAAAACATGGACAAGCCCGGAAATCTCGCAGTGGTTGAATCGGCGGCAGTCACGGCGCCGGATTTCCCATCGCTGCGCCAGCAAGCGATGGCGCTCGTCTGCTCGCTGGCCGGTGACACCTGGACCGATCACAACGCCCACGATCCCGGGATCACAATCCTCGAGCAGCTTTGCTATGCGCTCACCGATCTCGGCTACCGGAGCCAGTTCGCGCTTCCCGACCTGCTGACCCGCGCGGGACACGAGCCCGGCGCGGATCTTCCCGCGCCAGCGCAGATCCTGCCGACCAGCCCGGTGACGATCAGCGACCTGCGCAAGCTGGTGATCGACGTTCCCGGCGTCAGGAACGCCTGGATCGACCTCGTCGACGAGCCGGCAGCGACCTTTGATTCGGCGAAGCGCGAAGTGAGCCCGCTTGTCCCGGCCCCGACCGCAGGCGCTGCGGCGCCGAGCCCTAACGTTTCCGAAATCCGCAGCCAGGGTCTGCTTCGGGTCCGCATCGAAATGAGCGACGCCGCGAAGACGGCCGGTGGTTCGGAAGCGGCGCGTACACTCCGTTCGGAAGCCGCGCGGCGGCTGCATCGCTGCCGCCCGCTGGGAGTGGATGTGCACGAGATTCTCGTCCTCGATGACGAGCCGATCAGGCTGCGCGCCACGCTGGAGATCGGCGCTGTGGGCGACGCCTCGCGGCTGCTGGCGAGCATTTACCAGAGTATTGCGGGCTACTTCTCGCCGGCGGTGCCTTTCCGCACGCTGGCGGAAATGCTCGAGCGCGGCCGGCGCGTCGATGAAATCTTCGAGGGACCGCTGCTCGATCACGGATTCATCGACGTCGAAGATCTGGCCGGGATCGAACGGCGCAGCTCGGTGCGCGTCTCGGATATGATCCGCGTGCTGATGGCCGTGCCGGGGGTGCTGGCCGTCAAGAGTCTGCATTTCACCGATGGCGACGGCAAGGCGCTCAAGGACTGGTTGCTGACCGTCGATTCTGCGAAGACCCCCCGTTTCGATCTGAAATCGGAAATCCGCCTGGAAAGGCGAGGCCTGCTGATCGATCAGGCAGGAATCAAGGAGACGGCACAGGGTCTGTACGAGTCGCTCGCGCGCGAGACTGCCCCCCGCAACCAGAACGGGGAACATGAACACGAACTGCGGTCGCCGCCAGGTCGCGACCGCCACGTGGCGAACTACCATTCGATCCAGGAACACTTTCCGATGACCTACGGCATCGGTGCGGCGGGATTGCCGCAGTCGGCGCCGCCAGCCCGCCACGCTCTGGCGAAGCAATTGAAAGCCTACCTGATGTTCTACGATCAACTGCTGGCGAATCAATTCGCCCAGTTGGCAAACGTCGGCAAGCTGTTTTCGTTCGGTGACGAAGCGCCGGACGCGAACGATGCCGACGATTCGTACCATTCGTACTTCTCGCAGGTCATTCCGGATGACGGCGAGCTCGGGTTGGACGAGATTCGCGTTTCGGGCCCGGATAAGCATCGCGCGCTGCTGCAGCAGATCACCGAGGAACCCACGGACGCAGTCGGGTCGAAACGCCAACCGGGGCTGCAGCGGCGCAACCGTTTTCTCGATCACTTGCTGGCGCGCTTTGGCGAGCAGTTCCACGACTACGCACTGTTGCAGGCGGGCGAGGGCGCGGCTGCCGGCATGACGCGTGCCGAGCGGCTGGCGCGCGACAAACGCACCTTCCTGCGCGACTACCCGCGCATCGGGCGTGACCGCGGTACCGGGTTCAACCTTCTCGAACCCGCTGGCGCCGAAAACCGCTCGGGCCTGGAATGGACGCTGCGCCGCAAGCTCGGCATCAGCGATGACGAGACGTTCTATCTCGTCGAGCACATCCTGCTGCGTCCGCTGCCGGGCGACGTGCATCAAAGGGCGCCGCTGTTTCGTGACGCGCAGGTGCGCGATCCCTACTCGTTGCAGATCAGCCTGGTCTTCCCTGGGTGGCTTGCTCGCTACCAGGAACCCAACTTCCGGCAGTTCGTCGAGCGGACGGTGCTCGAGGAGACGCCGGCACATCTCAGCGCCCGCGTGCTGTGGCAGGAGGAAGACGAGAAGCAGGCCTTCGAAATGGCGTATTGCGCCTGGCTGCAGAAATTGCGCAGCTACCGCCTGGCCGAGTTGGAGGGTTGACCGATGAGCAGCATGCCCGACCACGCCATCCCGCTGCGCAGCGCGCGCGATCGACTGATCGACCTGCTCGGGATCGGTGACACCTACCCGCTGACCGACCTGCACGTCGTCGCCGATCCACCCAAGGTCCCGTACGGGGGCACCGCCAGCATCCAGCTCGAAAACGCGCAAGCGGGCGTCAGCTACCAGTTGTGCGATCCCGAGGGAAATTCGCTCGGAGACAAGTTCAAGAGCGACGGCGCCGACACCACGCTGGGGATCGAAACGCCGGCGGTTCTGGAAAACGTCACCTATCGAATCCTGGCGAGCAAACAAGGCGCTGCGGGCTCGACGCTGCCGGCGCAGAGCCCGCGTTTTCTCAACGAGACCGCGCCGGTCAAGGTCGGCATTGACACGAGCCTCGCCATCAGCATCCTGGCAGCGCAGGTGCTCGATGGCACGCTCTCCGATCCGAAGCCTTCCGATGCGCGCATCGTTCCCTACGGGTGCAGCGTCGAGGTGCAGGTCGACAAGACGCAGGAGGGAGTCCAGTATTCGCTGCTCGGGCTGATCGTCGACGAGCAAGAGGGAACCGAAAGCAAGCCCGGCGATCTGGGCGCGGTCAGTCTGCAGACCGGCCCGATGACCGAGGATGCCGTGATTCGGGTGCGCGCGACCAAGACCTTCCCCGCTTCCGCAAACCGGCCCGACGAGAGTGATCTGCTGGAAACCCGCCTGCACCTCAAGGTGCTCGCCAATCCGGGGCTCGCCGTCTCGGCCGACCCGCAGCCGATTGTTGACTACCGTCATGGCGCGGCGATCAAGATTGCCGACACGCAAGGGAGTGTTTTCTACCGCGCCTACCTGCGTCGAATACCGGACGCCGACTTCGTGCACGGCGACGCCGGCGGTGCGGACCTCGCGACGGTGCCGGTACCGGGGTGGCCGGATGTGCAAGTGCAAAAGCCGCCGCCAACGGCCCCCAGTGCGTGGCGAACGTGGCAGACGCCCGTGGGATACGTGGCGCTCGGTGACGGTCCGGTGCCCGGCACCGGCGGGGATTTGCGCCTGGCGATACCGTCCTTGACCGACGACTCGCTGATCATCGTCCAGGCGCTGAAAGAGCATCGGGTCGATGCCGACAGTCCGGATTCGGCAATCATCACTTCGGCGGTCCACTTGAACCAGGCCGCAGCGCTGCTCGTGCGCCCCGACCCGGAGCGGGTGCTGACGCTGCGCGTGCCGCTGATCGGCGCGCAGACGGGCGACAGCCTGCAGGTCGCCGGTGGTCAACTGGGGGTCTTCTACCACTTCCGGCCGTCGCCGGCAGGTGATGACTTTCCGCTGCCGGCGTATTTCCACCAGCGTGATGAACACGACGTGACGCAGAACAAGGGCGTCGATCAACTCGGCGTCGAGATCGATCTGGCGCTCGCCACCGATCTGCAACCTCCACTGGCCGTGGGCGCCGACCTGGCGAGGGCTTTTCCGCGTCTGCCGCTGCTCGACATCACGCCCTTGCCGGCCGGCACCAGCCTGGCCTGCCGCGCGGTGAAAGCGCAGACCAAGGTCGAGGTGGCGATGGCACAACTCGCGCAGCTCGCGGCGGTACCCGCGATCCGCGCCGATCAGGCGGTGATCGACTACGGCAGCAGCACTAAGATCGTGATCCCCGACAGCCAACCGGAAGACCAGTATCAGGTGACGCTTGCTGGCGGTGCAGTGAGGCCGGCGCTGACCGGGAACCATGGCGAACTGGTCATCAGCAGCGAGCCGTTGAACGCAGATGCAGCCTGCGAGGTGGTCGTCTCCAGCGTCGTTGAGCAAGGCATCCGCGTCGAGCGCGTCGTAGCGGTGCAGGTGCTGGTGCGGCCGAACGCGGCACTGCCGGTATCGGCGACCGCCGACACTGTCGCGCTGAACGCTGGCAGCCAGATCGTCGTCGAACAAAGCCAGCGCGGCATCGATTACCAGTTGCTTTCCGGGCAGGCCGCCATCGGCCCGCCGCTGCCTGGTAACGGGGCGAGCATCGTCCTGCCGACCGGACCGATCACGGCGGACACGACGTTCAGCGTTACTGCCGCGCGTGCCGACAAGCCGGAAATCGCGGTCGTTCTTGCGGCGCAAGCCACCGTGAAACTCAAGTCCGGCGCCTGAGCGCGCCCGCCGAACGATGATCGGCCAACAGCACAAGATCATGCGCCAGGTGCTGGAAGTCCGCGGTTGCTCGCGCGACGCGGCGCAACATCTCCAGGCGGAGCTGCGCGACGCGTACCGCGAGCGCCTGCTGCCGCTGATCGAAGCGATCTGTTCGGAGCTGAGCGCGCCGGGTTGCATCGATCGCGTCGACAGGCTGGAGATCGACCTCGGCGAGCTGCCGCTCGAAACCTTCGAAACCGCGCTTGCTGACAGCTTCGCGCCGACGTTCCGCAGCCGCTTGGCCGACGCCATCGACGACGCGCCGGAGAGCGATGCCGATCTGGAGTTGGTCGACTTCTTCATCCGGAGCGGAACCATTCCTTGGTGGGCAGACGCTTCCGATCGAAATCTGCTGCCAGCGGCTGTGGCGCGTTTGCTCGGGCGTGCCCCGCAAACACTTCGACAGACGATCCTCGCCGCAGCCGACCGAGAGCGAACGCTGCGCCGGATCGTTCGAGCCTGCTCCGATCGTTCGCTCGATCAGTTGGCCGCCGTTCTCGCGCCGCGCTGGACTGCCGCCTGTCCAGGTCTGGGCAGCGCCTTGATCGCCATTCTTGGTTCGCGGCACGAAGGGCAGGTTGAGTCGGCACGTGCAGAGCGGCATCTCCTCTGGGAGGAGATCCTGCGCGCCGCCATCGCCGAGGACGTTTCGGCAGCCGAGGCGCCGCGTGTTTTCGGTGCGGTACTGCGGCGCGTCGCCCGCCGCAGGCAACTCGACTACCGCTCGCTGGTAGCCGATCTCCATCGCCTGCCCGCCGATGACAGTGTGTCGGTGCCGCCCTGGATGCACGCAGCCCTGGAAGCTCTGTGGCGCGAGAGCGGCGGCAACTTGCTGGAAACCCGCGAGGTCACTCCAGCCAGTGAGTCGGCGCGGGCGAACTTTCTGCGGCTGCTCGAACGGTTCGACTTGCCCACCGCGCTCACGCCCGACGGCGGTTTGTGGCAGCGGCTGGGCACCGTCTTCGATCGCCTTCCCGCGGTGCTGCAAGGGCAAGCGATCGAAGTGTTTGCCACGATGCAGGATGGTGGAGTCGCGACCTTGAGCAGCACGATGATCGACCTTCTTGCCGCGCTGGTGCGCGCGGCGTTCGCACAGCAGCTTCTGACCTCCGATGTGGTCGAACGCTACGCGGCGAGGCTGCTTCAATCGGCACCGCAGGGAATGTCCCCCGCGATCGCCTCTGAACTCGGCGCCAAGCTGCTCGACGCCATTGGGGTGCCGGCTTCCGGCGCGTCGACAGAAGAAAGGAAGGTCGATTCGGCCGCCCGCAATGCCGACGCGGCGGCAGCCCCGCCCGACGAATCGGCGCGAGCGCACTTGCTGCAGTTGCTGGACCGGCTCGCGCCGGTCTCCGCGCCCGAGGCCGATCCATGGACGCGGCTGAGCGCGGTTTTCGACCACCTGCCCGCGCGCCTGCAAGCGCAAGCCATCGAAGCATTTGCCCTCGTGCAGGATGGCGAACTCATGTCCTTGAGCAGCGTGATGATCGACACCCTTGGCGCGCTGGTGCGCGCTGCGCTCGCGCAGCAGCTCCTTGCGCCCGGCGTGGTCGAACGTTGCGCGGCGAGGCTGCTTCAATCGGCCCCGCCGGGAATGCCCTCCGCCGCGGTCTCCTCGGAACTTGGCGCGAAGCTGCTGGACGTGTTGGACGCGGCGCGGAAGCCGGCGCCGAGCGCGCCGAAAAGGAAGGCGCGAGTCGATCAAGCCTTCAGCGACAGCGACGCGATTTACCTCGACAACGCCGGCCTGGTCATCCTCTGGCCCTTCCTGCAGAGTTTTTTCGGGCGCCTCGGGCTCCTGGACGAAAAGCGGTTCAGGGATGAGGCCGCGGCGCATCGGGCGGCTGGTCTGCTGCAGTACGTCGCCACCGCCGACGAGGCGCCGCCGGAGTATCTGCTGCCCCTGAACAAGGTGCTCTGCGGGATTGCGCTCGACGAAGTGTTCGACTTCGGCGAGCCGATTGGCGTGGAGGAAGTCGAGGAATGCACCGACCTGCTCACCGCGGTGATCGCGCAGGCGCCGATTCTGCGCCAGATGTCGATCGCCGGCTTTCGCAGCACTTTTCTGCTGCGCCAGGGGCAACTCAGCGCGCGGGACGGGAATTGGCTGCTGCGCGTGCAGCGCGAAACGCACGACATCGTTCTCGACCGCTTCCCGTGGAGCGTCCAGATCGTCAAGCTGCCGTGGATGACGGCGCTGATGCAGGTCGAGTGGTGATGCCAATGGGTGCCAATCTGCCTCTGGAAACGGCTGCGTCCTCGCTGATCGAGCTCAACGCGCGCGACCTCGAACAGGAACTCGCGTGGTTCGCACGTCTGCTCGATACGCGCTTCAAGCTCTATTTCAGCCAGGAAACGAGTTACAGCAGCGTCTTCGAGGTCGCGCCGCCCGAATTCGGCACTCCCGAGTCGGGCTACGCGGCTTTCCTGCGCCATTACGCGTTCTCCTTCGCCGAGCGCGTGGCGCTCGTCCTCGGCCTCGTGCCCCACCTCCGGCCGCAACTGCTCGACATCTTCCACACGAAGAACAAGACGTTTGACCGCCGGTTCACCGAGTTCGGCGGCGTGCGTGATGAAAACGGCGACTTCGTACCGACCGGCGAAACGCTCGCCTTCATCCTCGCCGGCACCGATCTCGAAACCCGCTTCGCGCTTCAGCCGATCTTCGACCGCGACCATTACTTCGCCCGGCACGACCTCCTGCGGCCCGTCCCGCAGAGCCGCGACGAGCCTCTGATGAAAGCGCCACTGCGCCTATCGGCAGAGTGCCTGGGCCTGGTCACCACCGGCTACGCCCGGCGCCCCGACTTGAGCGCCGATTTCCCCGCCCGCCACATCGAGACCCGGCTCGAATGGAGCGACCTCGTGCTGCACCCCGGCACGCTCACGCAGGTTCAGGAAATCGAGATCTGGCTGCGGCACGGCGACACGCTGATGGACGACTGGGGGATGGGTCCGAAGCTGCGGCCCGGTTACCGCGCGCTGTTCTACGGGCCGCCCGGCACCGGCAAGACGATGACTGCCTGCCTGCTCGGCAAATCGACCGGCCGCGAAGTGTACAAGGTGGACCTTGCGCTGGTCGTCTCGAAGTACATCGGCGAAACCGAAAAGAACCTCGCCCGCGTCTTCGACCAGGCGCAGCACAAGGGCTGGATTCTCTTTTTCGACGAAGCCGACGCGCTCTTCGGCAAGCGCACCGAGACCAGGGACGCACACGACCGTTACGCCAACCAAGAGGTCTCCTTCCTGCTGCAACGCATCGAGACCTTCGACGGCATCGCCATCCTCGCCTCCAATCAGAAAGACAACATCGACCAGGCCTTCGCCCGCCGCTTCGAGTCGATCATCTACTTCCCCATGCCGCGACAGGAAGAGCGCCTGCGCCTGTGGCGGCAGGGATTCTCGCCAAAAGCCCGGATCGACGAAGCCGTCGACCTCGACAAGATCGCGGCGCAGTACGAGCTGTGCGGCGCGGCGATCATGAATGTCGTTCGTTACGCGTCGTTGCAGGCTTTGGAGAGCGGCGACAGCGTGGTTACGCTCGATACACTCCAGCGCGGCATTCGCCGCGAGCAGGTCAAGGAGGGGAAAGGGACATGACCCCTTCCGTGAAAGCCCACGCCTCGGCCAGCAAAGCAGCCAAGAACAGGGACGTAGCGTCGCTACAGTCAGCCAGTGGAAAGAACGGCGCAGCGTTTTTTCCGCCGGCTTATGGCCAGCAAGAGCGGTCAGACCCCTTGGCTTCTCCCTCCTTGACCGCTCCCGAATACGGCATTGCTTTCCTCGACCGCCAAAGGCAGCCGCAGGAGGCTTTCGGCTTGCCCGATACACTGAGCCAGGAAGATGAAGCTTTGTCCAGCCCTTCACCGGGAGAAGACGACACACGCGGCAGTATCGCCAGGCAATCCCGATGGCAGGCCCCGGCCCACAGTCGAGGCATGGTGGGTCCCGTACAGCAGGCCCGAGATCGTAGACCTTCCGAAGGGGCAACTGCCTACGGGAAGCCTGCTTCGGTCTGGGATCACAAGGGCTCTTCCATTCTCGTGAAGCCTGGAAGTCCCGAGACTCCCGCCGCTACTGGAAGGTCGTTCTTCGACAATACAGATGGAACAGGACACCCTACAGGTAGGGCGCCCTTCAGGGTGCTTGGGCCGCCTGAAGGGCGCTCGACAATCGAAAAGGGTGCCTGGACACCATTCGGTGCGGGAAACGGCCTTCTAACTCTCCCCTTGGGAGAAGGTGGGGTGTGGGCAAGAACGCCTGTTGTCAAGACAAGCTTGCCGCAAACATTGAAGGCTTCGGCCCTGACCCCTGCGCTGGCTTCGACAGGCAGTGTTCCCATTTCTGGTGCCAAGGCTGGAGCAGCGCCGGCTCAGAGAGCGGCGTTCATCCCGGGCAAACTCGCCGGCGCGGGTCTTGCCGCGCGGCGCACCGAGGCCAAGCCTCCGAAGCTTGTGGCTCCTGCCGCCGGTGGCGGCAAAGGCGGCGTGGCTGCTGAACCTGCCGCTCCGGCGGCAGAAGGAGCCGCGGCCGAGGCAAGCTCGGGAGCCGAGCTATTCGCCGGCGGTAAGGAAACGGTCCCGGACCCGGCCCAGGAGAAAACCGAGGAGAAGCTGGAGTCTGCTGCTCCCGAAAGCGCCGAAGCGGCTGAAGAATCCGAACAGGCCCCGGAAGCCCTTCCTGAATCCGGTGCAGAAGCTCCCACATCGCCATCAGAGGCTGTTGGCGAGCCTTCGTCCCGCCCGGATGTCGGCGCTGATTTGTCACCGTCCTCCGTCGAGGGAGGCGAAGCCGATAAACCGAACGGTAGCGAAAACAACACCCCGGAAGCGGCTGCAAGGCGACAGGCTACACAACTTGCCCGCATGGAACAGGCTGATAACGCCCGAGTTGCGGAGCAGCACGCCGAGGAACAGGATCAGGAACGCGCCGAAGAGCAGCAGGAACAGAAAGCCCAGTCCGGGAATGTCCAAGGCATGAGCGATGCCGGACTCACTCCAATGGAAAAGGAAGCCGGTCTTGCCGCAGTCGCAGAAGACGCCGGTGGCCAGGAGGGCGCAGCGGCGACGGTTGGTGGTGGAGCTGCCAGTGGCGATTTGGGTGATCAACAGGAACCCAAGGCGCCGGATACTTCCGCCATGGACTCCGAATCCGGACTCGCCACCGCCGCCGCGCTCCCGGCGGGAGCCGCGCCCATCGCGCTCGCTGGCGTCGGTGGTTCGGTCGACAACAGCATCCAACAGGAGGGCCAGTCGCTTCAGGCCCAAGTTCCCGAGGTGGAAGTGGGCGGCCAAGGAGATGGCTCCGCCGTGCAACGCCTGGAGGGGTCGGGCGCTGCCGAAAGGCCCCGGCGCATTGAGACAGGCAAGGCGGAACCAACCCCCGCACCTGAGCCTTTGCCCAAAGCATCTCCCTCCGCCATCAAGAAGACGGCTTCGCCACGAATCAACGACAGCGCCACGGGCGCCGTGTCCGCCGACGACGCATCACGGGTGCAATCGAGTATTGCTGCCATGCCCACCAGCGATCCCGGGCTGGCAGTGCCGGCCGGCACGCCGCCGACACTGCGACTCGCCGGCGATGCCAATCCCGCCCATATTGCCGAACAGAAACAAGAAATCGACGCCATCATTCTCGCCCAGCGCAACCAGGGCGCCGCAGAAATCGCGGCTCCAGCGGGCGATGACAATATCCGGGTGCGTCGGCCCCGGGAATCGCGGAAGGCGCAGAAACTCGCCGTTCCCGGAAACGCCGGCACGGGCAGCGTGGAGCCCACTGACGACGCAGTGGGCATCATCGCCGAAGAGAAAAAAGGCGACGAAGTCCGCTCTGCTATCGCGCAAGCCCAAGGCGAAGTCGCCGCGAAGAAGGCCGAGCATCAAACCAGGGTTGCCGAAGAGAAGAGCAAGACCCAGCAACAGCTTGCCGGACTGCAAGTCGAAAACGCCAACCAGCAGGACGCCGTGCGGCTTCAGGCCAGGAATGAAGTGAGCAAGGCGAAGGCGGTCTGGAGCCAAGCACAACGTCGGGAAATCGACCGGGCGAACGAGAAAACCCGGGCCCAACTGTCTTCTGGCGACGAAAAAATCGCCAAAGAAGAATCACGGGCCAACCAGCAAGCCTCCCGGCATATCGCCGAGGGTGAACGGGAAGCCTTACATCATAAGCAGGAGGCCGAAACCAAGGCCGAAAAGAAGAAAAATGAGGCGGAAGGCGAGTCTCAAGGCGTATTCGCAGGGGTCGCTTCCAAGGTCTCGTCATTTTTCGATGCCCTCAAGAAAGGCCTTGCCGATATTTTCGAAGAGGCGACAAGACTGGTGCGCGCCGCCATCGCACAGGCGAAGAAACTCGCCGTTGCAGTGATCGAAAAAGCCCGCCAGGTGGTGGTGTCTATTATCCGCGCCGTGGGTGATGCCCTCATCGCCATAGGCGAGACGCTGCTGGCCGCATTCCCGGTCTTAAGGGCGAAATGGCGAGGGTTCATCGAAGAAAAGATCCGGGCAGCGGAAAACAGGGGCAACCAACTCGCCGACACCCTCAAGAAAAACGCGCAGAAGCTCTTGGGCGCCTTGGGGAAGGGTTTCGGGTTCCTGCTCGACCTCCACAAGAAGGCCATCATGGCGGCCCTGGACGGCGCGAGAACCGTTGCCATGGGCGCCATCAATTTCGCCAAAAAGGTGGCGGACGCGTTGGGCCCCTACGTGGTGTTGGTCAAGGACATCGCCAAAAACCCGGGCCTGTGGATCAGCAACCTCGCGGCTGCCGTCAAGGACGGCATCAAGAACCATCTTTGGACAGCGTTCAAGAGCGGTGTCAAGGAATGGTTCAACCAGAAGCTCGAACAGATGCTTGGCCTCGGGAGCGTGATCTGGAATGTGCTCAAGAAGGGCGGCATCGCGCTGAAGGAAATCGGGAAGATGGTCTGGGAAGGGCTCAAGGCCGCTATTCCGTCCGCCCTGATCGCCATCCTGATCGAGAAACTGGTGGCGATGATCGTGCCGGCGGCAGGCGCGGTGATGCTCATCATCCAGGGGATACAGGCCGCCTGGGGTTCCGTGCAGCGCATCATCGCCGCCCTTGGCAAGTTCGTCGCTTTCCTCAAGGCGGTAAAGAAAGGTGATGCCGGGCCGTCCTTCGCCGAAATGTTGGCCGCGGCTGCCATCGTCGTCATCGATTTTGTCTCTCACTGGCTGCTGAAAAAACTGCGCGGCCCAGCCTCGAAGATCGGCGCCAGGATCAAGGCCATTGCCAAGAAGATCATGGCGAAGATCAAGGCCGTGGCGAAGAAGGCGGTGGGTTGGGTCAAGGGCAAGGCCAAGAATGCCAAGCAGAAACTGACGGACTGGAGGGCGAAGAGCAAGGCAAAGAAGGATGCCAAGAAAGAGAAAGGGAAGGAAGATCCTCAAAAGAAGCAGCAGGATAAGGAAAAAGCAAAAATGGAGCGGCTCAAAAAGGCCGTTGAAGCGTTGCGTCCAAAAGTTCAGAAGCTTTTAAAAAAAGGGATTAGCCGATTGCGCCTGGGCTTTAGCCTACTCAAATGGCGTATAGAGTATCGGTTAAGTCGGCTGGAAATCAAGGATCGGTCGATCAACGCGGTCGTTAATCCCACAGAACGACTTAAAGATTTTGAACACGTCGACCCCAGAGATTTGGGACGTGTACTGCTCGACATTTTTCGTAAGGCTGAAGATACTTATCGAAGAACGCGTTTCGTTGGTCACGTTGATCCATCTGAGATAACCCGGTTAGAGAAGTCTGGCCTGCACGCAAAACATCCGACCAAAGAGGATATCAGACGCCTAGAGGAATCTGCCAAAGCGGTAGTTGGTGGTAGCCAAGAAGCGCTCGGTACATCGAGAACTGAATCAATAGAAATTATTCGGCGAGTCGAGGAAAATGACGTACGGATAATCGTTCCAGAGTCTACAAGTAAGGTTACGGTGAAACCATCGCAGGAGGAGTTCCAAGCTAATATGCGACGAGCCGAAGTTCTAGAGAATAAATTCGGGGCCGGGCCTATTCACGTACCTGGTGCTAAATCATACCCAGTGACACTAAACGACGCAAATATTCCCTCGGTCCGGGGCCTACGTTCTGTGATCGAAACCGGCCGGATACCGGGTACCGAAGCAACAGAGCGCATAACCGACTGGATGAAAGCCAAAGGACTCGCGACCGATCAAGAAATCACGGGCGACTCCGCTATGACGCCTAAAACCAAGGCCGAACGAGATAAATTAAAATCGCTAAAAGGTAAATCACCCGAGCAGATTCTCACCGATCAGCGCGCGCTGGGCAGGGCCCCGGCTCTCGGTCCCGCTGCGATAAGTGGCGCTTCACAGCTTGCAGACGTCGAAGCCAAGAGGCGTAAAGACTTGAAATCATTACCACACGAGACAGTAGAATCTGGAGAAATCAATAAACTTAAGGCGGCCGAGTTACATAGAGCAGAAGCGATCAATAACATTTTTGTCCGGCTAGCCAGAATAATGGAAAAGCCTCCCGTGGATTTAATCACCACAGATAAAGACAAAGCAATTCAAGCAGTGGCTCTTGCCTTCCGTGAATGGATTTCATACAACTTTCCGGCACCAGATAAAATGGTCAAACTCAGCGAGCCTGAAATTGATCATCTCACTTACAGGCTAGAACTGGCCCTTCTCAATTTACTGCATCAAGCGGGGCGCGAATGAAACAGACAACACTAGTTCTGGGGAGCGCTGAGCGAGGAATATCACAACTGGATCTTGCCTCTGTTGATCAAGTATTGGAGTTTTTTCTCTCTGACACAATTACTTATCTAGAGCAGCAGATCAACCCGGAGGTTTCCACATATCGGTGGTCCGTTGGCGACCCAACTGCTTTCGAGCTTCTCTTGGTGGCAAGCTTGGTTATTGATGCCACATATATAGAAATCCGCGGCCGGCTTGACGAGAACGTGGATAGCGTTGCAGATGAGTTGGCACAGCTTTTGGGTGCGGTCACATGCGAGAAGTTAATACATGATGCGAATCACCGATGGCAAGAGAAACCGTCGGTTCTTTCACACGTTGCGCTTGGGTGCCCTTATGATGTTGAAAAATACGACGATAAGATCCAAAAGGCGCTTCTCGCCACAGAAGACGATGTTTTTAGAATGGGCGTGTTTGCTGCAACGCTGCTGCCACGTAATATGGCCGAAAGATTACTCAACAGCGCCCTGAAGTGTGATTTGGAAGAAAAGAGAAAAGCCTATTTACAAAGAATTCTTGCTGAGAATGGCTGGGGACTTCCACAAACATAACTGACAGCCATTAAGGTACGCTGTGCGTACCTTAATGCGGTGCGTCCTGAGCATCCCAAGCCCACGGATCGCGCGGGACGCAAGGACGGGATCAGCGCAAGGACGGGGTCACCACGCAAGGACGCAAGGACGGGGTCAAGGACGCAAGGACGCAGACGAAAGGACGAAGGACGGGGTCAGGACGAAGGACGGGGTCAAGCGAAGGACGGGGTCAAAGGACGGGGTCACAAAGGAGGGGGTCACAAAGGAGGGGGTCACAAAGGAGGGGGTCAGGTCTGACATTACAACAGACAAACAGTAAAGGACAGTGGTAAAGGACAGTAAAGGACAGAAAAGGACAGTGGGGTCAGAAAGGACAGAAAGGACAGGGGTCGAGGACAGGGGTCGAGGACAGGGGTCGAGGACAGGGGTCGAGGACAGGGGTCGAGGACAGGGGTCGAGGACAGGGGTCGAGCGAGGACAGTGGGGTCACGTCTAACATTCCAACACCAAAGGGATCGCGGGCTCAGGCCTTGCCTTTCGCATCAATCCGAGCAAGAACATCCCGCGCCGAGACGATGGCGATGCGCTGATAGCTGCCGATACTGAGCAAGTCGCGGTCGCCCGAGACGATCAAGGTTGCGCTGCCGGCCACCGCCGCGGCAATGACGTGATCGTCATCCGCGTCGCCGAGCACCACGCGCGGCACGTCGGTGGGCACGACCCATTCGACAGCCTCAACGTAATCGGCCAGCACCTCCTTCACCGTCATGCCGATGATCGCCAGCCGCTTCGCTGCGACCGGCCGCCCAAGCACGTCGGATAGTTCCTCCAGCAGTGTGGGGCTGCTGACGAGCTGCAAATCGCCGCGCTGGCGAAGGGCCCGCAGCAGCCGATAGGGTGTGCCGCGCCACAGCAGTGCCGACAGCGCGACGTTCGTGTCAATGACGATCCGCACCAGAGTCCCTGGCGGCGGGCTGCGCCGCCAAGGCTGCCGGCCGCCGGCGCCGTTCGGCGCGTGCGGCCTTGACCTCGGCAGCGATTTCTTCCTCGCTCACCGGCTGAACGCCGGCCGCTTCCAGCGCAGGCGCGATGGCCAGCAGCCGATCCAATGCCGCGCGCTTGCTCGCCTTGGCAGCAAGGAACTCCACGAAGTCGACGACCTCGGCCACCTGCTGCGGCGCAAGCGTTCTGAGCTGCGAAATCAAAGTCTGTTCCACGGTTGAATCCATCGTTCGACCTCCGTTGCTGTCAGCACGACATTGTCTGTCCTGAGGAAAACAGTATACGGCTAGAGGTGTGTCAATGGCGGCGGAAGAACACGTCGCGGGGTCAAGCAGGACAAGAGCAAAAAAAAGGGTCACCATACCTCTATGCGGTCTGGAATGCCGTGCCTGCGGGTTTGGTGTCCGCAGACGCTGGCGATGCATGGCTCGATGGTTTGCTGTCGGCTCTGCTGATGGTGCCGTCGGCGATCGTCCCCGAAGAGTTCAACGTGCTGCTGAATCCCCGTCATGCGGACGCAGCGAAGGTGGATGCAACGGCCGTTCGGCCCTGGACCTATGACGCCCGCTTGCTCGTAGATTGAGTTCAAGAACGGTCGAGAGATGAACCAGGCGATCGACGGCAGCGACGGTCATGGCGGCATCCGAAAAGACCTGATCCCAGCCAGAGAATGGCGGGTTGGCGGTGAGCGTCAGACTCTTGCGCTCATGGCGCTGGTCAGTCAGCCTCCACCCAATGGCGACAGCGTTCGACAGCACGACGCCAGCCGCCGAGCAGGGTCGCGCGTTGCTCGGCGGGCATGCCAGGTTCAAAACGGCGTTCGGCGTGCCACAGCGAAGTCAGCTCCGCCTCGTCCCGCCAGAATCCGACCGCCAGTCCCGCCAGGTAAGCCGCGCCGAGGGCAGTGGTCTCGGTGATTCGCGGACGCACCACTGGCACGCCGAGCAGATCAGCCTGGAACTGCAGCAGGAGGTCGTTCGCCGCGGCCCCCCCGTCGACGCGCAGTTCGCGCAAGTGCTCGCCGCAATCCAGTTCCATGGCGTTCAGGACTTCGGCACTCTGATAGGCGATCGCTTCAAGCGCGGCGCGCGCGACATGCGCCCGGTTGGTGCCGCGCGTCATGCCAAGCAGGGCGCCGCGAGCGTAGGGATCCCAGTAGGGGGCGCCGAGGCCGGTATGTGCCGGTACCAGGTAGACGCCGCCACTATCGGGTACGGAAGCGGCCAGTGCTTCGATTTCGTCGGAGCGGGAGATCATTCCGAGGCCATCTCGTAACCACTGGACGATGGCGCCGCCCATGAAGACGCTGCCTTCGAGAAGATAGGTCGTCTTCTCCTGTAGCCGCCAGCCGATGGTTGTCAGCATGCGGTGGTGCGAGTTCATCGCTCGCTGGCCGGTATTCATCATCAGGAAACAGCCGGTACCGTAGGTGTTCTTGGCCATACCCTGTTCGAGGCAGGCCTGGCCATAGGTGGCCGCCTGCTGGTCGCCGGCGATGCCCGCCAGCGGGACCGGCGCACCGAGCAGATCACTGGCGAGCGGCGTGATCGGGCCGCTGCTGTCGACGAGCCGCGGCAGTACGGCGGGCGGAATGTCGAGCAGGGCCAGCAACTCGTCATCCCAGCAGAGGCGTCTGATGTCGAAGAGCAGGGTGCGCGAGGCGTTCGATGGATCGGTAACATGTACCCGCCCAGCGGACAGCTTCCAGGCCAGCCAACTGTCGATCGTTCCGAACGCCAGTTCGCCACGTTCGGCGCGCGCCCGCGCGCCGGGGATGTGGTCGAGCAGCCATTTCAATTTGGTGCCCGAGAAATAGGCATCGAGGACCAGGCCCGTCCGCTCGCGGAACAGCTCAGCATGACCGGCTGCGGCGAGCTGGTCGCACAGCCCAGCCGTGCGGCGATCCTGCCAAACGATCGCGCGGTGCAGTGGCTCGCCGCTGGCGCGATCCCACAGGACGCTGGTTTCGCGCTGGTTGGTCAGGCCGACAGCGGCAATCTGCTTGGCCGGAATGCCGCGGTCGCGGAGCACGGCGCGCGCGACGGCAAGCTGCGTCTGCCAGATCTCGTCCGCGTCGTGCTCGACCCATCCGGGTTGCGGGTAGTACTGCGCGTACTCCTGTTGGGCAACGCCGTGAATGCGGCCATCGCGTCCGAAGAGCATGGCACGTGAACTGGTCGTTCCCTGGTCGAGAGCGAGAACGAACTGCTGGCTGGTTGGGGTTTCTGGCATCCGGCGATCTCCAGCGCGAGAGAGGGTTGTTCGGTCGATCTCAGGTCTGGCCATTCGGGGCTTCGTGCTGCTGTCTGACGATCAGCTTGGCGATCCAGCGCTTGAAGTCGTTCACTCGCGGATCGTAGCTGTCGCAGGCCATCAGGCTTTGCCCGAAAACGTAGGCGTAGAGCAGCAGGCTGCGGCTTTTCGCTTCGTCCTCTGAAACGCCGAGGGCAACAAACAGCTTTCGCGTACATTCGAGACGCCATGTGTCGACCTGCGCGACAACGGCTGCAGCCTGGGCGTCCCGCCTGGCCCATTCGCGAACTGCCAGTTCGATCGAAATCCCCTTGCGGTTCCGAGTGGCCCCATAGACGTCGATCAGATGCAGGAGTTGCGCCTGCTCGCTGCCCGGGATCGCCACGCTCTGTTTCTCGATGTCACGGATGCGACCATCCCGCCAGGTCTGGAGAACGGCGTCGAAGAGATCCTGACGATCCTTGAAATGCCAGTAGAAACTACCCTTGGTCACACCGAAGTCCTTCGCCAGAACCTCGATTCTCATCCCCTGGACACCCTGTTCTGCAAGCACTTCGATCGCCGCCTGAATCCACTCGTTGCGGTCCAGCGCGGCACGCGGCCTTGTGCCTTGGCGCTTCATCGTCATCTTGTCCTTTCCTCAGTCACGCGGGTGAGGCAATATTACTGGCTCATGCGCTGCTGCCTCGGCCGAGAGCGTTGACAGCCTTGGCCCCATACGGTACCGTACGCTACCCATACCAGTAAGTATGGTCTATTGTCCGGCCAGAGTTAAGCAATGTCAAACGCGGCCGGTCTGCATCGTGCTTGATGTCGATTACTGTGTAGTGAAAAGGAGAGAAACTTGAAGATCCTCGTTCCAGTCAAACGAGTGGTGGATTACAACGTCAAGGTGCGTGTCAAGCCTGACGCGAGTGACGTTGATCTGGCGAACGTGAAGATGTCGATGAACCCTTTTGATGAGATTGCGGTTGAGGAGGCGGTGCGTCTGAAGGAAGCCGGTATCGCCACGGAAGTGATCGCTGTTTCGGCGGGCATTGCCAACTGCCAGGAGACGCTGCGCACGGCGATGGCGATTGGTGCCGACCGTGGCATCCTGATCCAGACCGATGTCGAGCTGCAACCGCTGGCGGTCGCCAAGCTGCTCAAGGCGGTATGTGAGAAGGAGCAGCCCCAGATCGTACTGTGCGGCAAGCAGGCGATCGATGACGATGCCAACCAGACCGGACAGATGCTGGCCGGCCTGATGAACTGGCCGCAGGCGACCTTTGCCTCGAAGATCGTCACCGCAGGGCAGCTGGCGACCGTCACGCGCGAGATTGACGGGGGTCTGGAGACCGTCGAGGTGCCCTTGCCAGCCGTTCTGACGGTCGACCTGCGGCTCAACGAACCGCGCTACGCGACGCTGCCGAACATCATGAAAGCCAAGAAGAAGCCGCTCGAGACGACCAACCCGGCGACGCTGGGTGTCGATGTCTCGCCGCGTCTGAAGACACTCAAGGTCGCCGAACCGCCGAAGCGAACGGCAGGCATCAAGGTGGCTGATGCGTCCGATCTGGTGATGAAACTCAAGACTGAAGCAAAGGTGATCTGACCATGGCCATTCTCGTTATTGCTGAACACGACCATACCTCGATCAAGGCGGCGACACGCAACGCCGTCACCGCGGCGACGAAGATCGGGGAGATTCACCTGCTGGTGGCCGGCAGCGCTTGTGCCGCGGCAGCCGATGCCGCTGCCGGGCTGACCGGCGTGAGCAAGGTACTGGTCGCTGACGCGCCGCACTACGCCGATCAGTCACCCGAGAACCTGGCGGCGCTGGTGGTGGCCAATGTGGCAAGCCATACTCACCTGCTTGCGGCAGCGACGACCAGCGGCAAGAACTTCATGCCGCGCGTGGCCGCGCTGCTCGATGTGGCACAGATCTCCGAGATCATCGGCGTCGAATCGGCCGACACCTTCGTCCGCCCGATCTATGCCGGCAACGTCGTCGCCACCGTGCAGTCGGCTGACCCGGTCAAGGTCATCACGGTGCGGGCGACGGCCTTCGAGGCGGCCGGCGACGGTGGTAGCGCGCGCATCGAGAGCCTGGGCGCCGGCCCCGATCTCGCTCAGAACAAGCTCGTGGGTCGCGAGTTGAGCAAATCGGAGCGACCCGAACTGACCGCTGCCAAGATCATCGTCTCGGGCGGTCGCGGCATGGGCAACGGCGAAAACTTTCACCGCCTGCTCGAGCCGCTGGCCGACAGACTCGGCGCCGCCCTGGGCGCGTCGCGTGCGGCGGTCGATGCCGGTTACGTGTCGAATGACTACCAGGTCGGCCAGACGGGGAAGATCGTCGCGCCGCAGCTCTACATCGCGGTCGGCATTTCGGGGGCCATACAGCACCTGGCCGGGATGAAGGACAGCAAGGTGATCGTCGCGATCAACAAGGACGCCGAAGCACCGATCTTCCAGGTCGCCGATTATGGCCTGGTCGGTGACCTTTTCGAAGTCCTGCCGGCGCTGCAGGCGGAACTCGGCTGAGCCACGCCAGGGAAGCCCGGCAGCATGAACCTGCCCGATGGCCTGATCGACGGTCACTGGACCGTTCTCGGCTGGTGCTTGTTCGCCATGTCGGCGTCCCTGGCGGCGAGGTACGCGCCGTGGCACGTGCTGGCTGACAGTCGACGTCTGAATGCCTTTCTGGCAATGATTGTCGGACTGATCCTGCTCTGGCACCTGAAGGCCGGGATCAAGCCGGGACTTGCGCTGCACCTGCTTGGTGCGACGGTCTTCACCTTGTGCTTTGGCTGGGCCCTCGCCTTTGTCGGCCTCTGCGCGGTCCTGGTCGGCGTGACTCTGAACGGAGCAGCCGGCTTCGAGGCATTTGCTGTCAACGCCTTGCTGATGGCGGGAGTCGGCGTGGCGGCGAGTCATGGCCTTCATCGACTGGTCGATCGGGTGCTACCAAGGCACCTGTTCGTCTATATTTTTTGCAAGGGTTTCTTTGCCTCGGCGCTGGCGGTGATGGCTGTCGGAGTGCTCGCCAGCGTGCTACTGATACTTGCGGGAGCATACGATAGGGAGTATCTGGCCAGTGAGTACCTGCCGTACTTTGTTCTGCTCGGCTTCTCCGAGGCCTGGTTGTCGGGCATGTTGAGCACGCTGTTTGCTGTCTATCGGCCGGAGTTGCTGGCGGATTTTGAAGATGCGCAGTTTCTCGGAAGAAAATGACGTTCCCGCAGAAATATTGTCAACGACAGGGTGAGCTTTGCTGATGGCATCGAAAACCTCCGTTTTGCTGCTGATTGGTGCAGCCTTGTTGTTGTCTTTTGCCGCGCCTGAGCTAAGTGCGATCGTCCTCGGCGAGATTCACAGCAGCTCACGAGTTCAACAGCAGGCGGAGACGCCTCCGTCCTCTGCGCGCCGCGGAACGGCAGCGCCAGCGGCGGCCAGCCAACCGCCGGCAGCCAGGCGTCTGGAGCCAACGGCAGCGGGCAACGCGGCCGCTGAAAAGGCAACATCGTTGCGCTTGAGCGAGGAAATGGCCACCGCTGGGCAAAGCAGTGTGCTCGGTCGTGACTTGTTGCGTCTGGAACGTCGCACGCTGGAGATGCTCAATGAAGCGAATGATGATCCACAAGCCCTGAGCGAGAAGCTTGCCTGGCTGGAAGCAAATGTCGCCGAACTCAAGAGGGCAGGGGAGCGGCTGGAAGGTGTCGCGGCGGCACTTCCGTCGACTCCGCCGCCCGGTCCGGGCGGTGTTTTGGCTCCCGCTGCGGCCAAGGCTGCGACGAATCCGCTTGCTTCCGCGTTGTCACCCCCGGCCCCGGATAAGCCACTGACTTCCCCCGCGACAGCGGTGCTAGCTGGCCAGTCGGCTGCGCAGCCAGCCGTACTCGATCAACTGGCCGCGGTTGCGGCGGAGTCTGACCCGTGGCTGCTGTTTGCCGGGCTTGCAGCGGTGGCGGTGCTGGTGTTCCTTCTGATGCTCCGCCGCCGTGGTCTCGCCGTAGAAGGTGGCGCTCGCAGACCCGCCGCTTTCGCGGTGCCGGATGCGAGTGACCGTGACTTCTTTGGCACGTCACAGGTGGCGGCTGACGCCATCAGGCCTCGAGAGCAGGGGCAGGAACCGACGCCGAGCGTGCCACCGGCGCCGGTTCCGCAGCCGCCTGACGTCCCGGCCCCGGCTTCGCTGACCTCGCACACCGGGCCAGAAATTGCCGGCGCCGCTCCCTCGCTCGAGCTGGCTGAAATCATGCTCTCCTTCGGTCGCGTGAGCGGAGCGGCGAGTACGCTGGAGGAATATCTCGCAGATATGCCGCAGGAGTCATTGCGACCCTGGCTCCGGCTGTTGCAGATTTACGAGCGCAACGGCCTGCGCAAGGAATTCGAAGCATTGACCTTGAAGCTGAACCGGAACTTCAACGTCGAAGTCATTCGTTGGAGTGGTGGAGAGGCCGGCGAGGGACTCGGTCCTTTACCGGTTGAGGGGGCACCCGGAAAGGCAATGACGCTGGAAGAGATTCCGCGGATTCGCGATCAGATCATAGCTCTCTGGGGAAGGCCGGAGTGTCCCGGCTATCTCGAGAAACTGCTGCGTGACAACCGTGATGGACAGCGCAGCGGCTTCACCTTGCCGATCGTCGAGGAAGTGTTGTTCTTGATTGACCTTTCGGGAGCCCGCGAAGCTACCCGGAGGTTTCCACAGTAGCCATAAAAGGAGAAGCACATGAGTGAATACGTTGCCCCGATCCGTGACATGCGGTTTGTGCTCAAGGAACTCGCCGGGGTGGAAGATGTGGCCCAGTTGCCGGGTTGCGAAGAAGCAACGCTCGACCTGGTTGATGCGGTGCTCGAGGAAGCGGCGAAGTTCGCCGAAGAGGTTTTGTCGCCACTCAACTGGCCGGGCGACCAGGAAGGGGCCAGATGGCACGACAAGGCCGTGACGATGCCGGCCGGATTCAAGGAAGCCTACCAACTGTTCGCCGACAGTGGGTGGACGGCGCTGGCCTGCGAGCCAGAGTGGGGTGGCCAGGGGCTGCCCAAGGTGGTCGCGGCTGCCGTCGGGGAAATGTGGAAGTCGGCCAACCACTCCTTTTCGCTGTGCCCGCTGCTGACGACCGGTGCCATTGAGGCACTGGTGCTGTCGGGCAGCGACGACTTGAAGAAGACTTACCTCGACAAGATGGTCAGCGGTTTATGGACGGGGATGATGAACCTCACCGAGCCGAACGCCGGTTCCGATCTTGCCGCCGTGCGTACACCGCGCCGAGCCGCAGCCTGATGGCAGCTACCGGATCTTTGGCCAGAAGATCTTCATCACCTACGGCGAGCACGACATGGCGGAGAACATCATCCACCTCGTTCTGGCCCGCACGCCGACCGCACCCGAGGGGGTCAAGGGCATTTCGCTGTTCGTGGTGCCAAAGTTCATGGTCAATGACGACGGCAGCCTGGGTGACCGCAACGACGCCTATTGTGTGTCGATCGAGCATAAGCTTGGCATTCACGCCAGCCCGACCGCGATCATGGCCTTCGGCGACCACGGCGGCGCGGTAGGCCACCTCGTCGGCGAGGAGAATCGGGGTCTCGAGTACATGTTCATCATGATGAACGCGGCTCGCTTCGGTGTCGGACTGGAAGGGGTTGCAGCTTGCGAACGGGCCTATCAGCGGGCGAGGGACTACGCGCGCGACCGCATCCAGTGTACCGACATCGGCGTGCGCGGCGGCGCCAAAGTGGCAATCATCAATCACCCCGACGTGCGTCGCATGCTGATGATCATGAAATCACGCGCCGAGGCCACGCGGGCCCTCGCCTACGTGGTGGCAGCCGCCCACGACGCCGCCACCCGCCATCCGGACAGCGAGGTGCGCAAGCGCAATCAGGCCTTCGTCGATCTGATGATCCCGGTGGTCAAGGGCTGGAGCACGGAATCCGGGGTGACCATTGCCTCGATCGGGGTGCAGGTGCATGGCGGCATGGGTTATATCGAAGAGACCGGCGCTGCGCAGCACCTGCGTGATGCACAGATCTCGACGATCTACGAAGGAACCACCGGCATCCAGGCCAACGACCTGATCGGCCGCAAGATGGCACGCGAGGGTGGTGCCACCCTCAAGTCGGTGATTAACGCGATGCGTGCCCTCGACGCCGATCTGGCCAAGCAGGATGGGGCGAACTTCACTGCCATTCGCAGCCGCTTCTCGGCTGGCATCGATGCGCTGGCAGAAGCCGGTGAGTGGCTGGTCGCCACTTATGGCGCCGACGTTCGTGCCGCATCGGCCGGTGCCGTTCCCTTCCTGACGCTGCTCGGCATCGTTGCCGGCGGGTGGCAGATGGCGCGCGCGGCGCTGGTCGCGCAAGCAAAGATCGATGGTGGCGACAAGGATCCCTTCTACAAGGCAAAAGTCGTGACCACGCGCTTCTATGCGGACCACGTGCTGTCGCAGGCCAGGGGCCTGGCGAGTAGCGTGACCGACGGTGCTGAGGGCGTGCTGGCGCTGCCCGAAGACATGTTCTGACCCCGGCAGACAGACCGGCGGCGCGCATGCAGAGCCGTCGCCGGCCCCTGGGTCGCCGCTGAGGTCAGCGACGCGGCCCAGCCAACCAGATCGAGAACAGGAGCGCCAATTGCCAAGCCAACGCAAACTCGTCCAGACCAGCCTGATTCCCATTCGCTGGGGCGACATGGATGCTTACGGACACGTCAACAACACCGTCTACTTCCGTTACATGGAGCAGTCCCGCGTCGAGTATCTGGAAAAACTCGGCTTCAAGGTGATGCCGCGTGGCTCGGCGCCGGTGATCATCAACGCCAGTTGCACCTTTCTGGTGCCGCTCAACTACCCTGGCGTTGTCGAGGTTCGGTTGTTCTGCGGACATCCTGGCCGGAGCAGCGTGCCGACCTACTACGAAATACGCTTGCAGGGAGACGATACCGTCTACGCAACAGGCGAGTCAAAGATCGTCTGGATGGATGTGGCAACCGGCAAGTCGGTGCCAATTCCGGACGCCCTGCGCGCGGACTTGACAGGCTGAGCATTTAGGAAGGAGGAGGGGGGATGGAGCAAGACGCACTCTGGCGCCCTGGCGCGGAACGTATTGCTGCTGCCAGGCTCAGCAGCTTCATGGCGGTGGTTAACCGCCGTTGGCATGTCGGCTGCTCGGACTACGCGAGTCTCTGGCGCTGGTCGGTTGCTCAGCCCGAAGCTTTCTGGACCTCGGTATGGGAAGAATGCCAGGTGATCGGCGAGCGTGGCACGACGGTGCTCGAAAACGGAGACCGGATGCCCGGCGCACGCTGGTTTCCGCAAGCCAGCGTCAACTACGCTGGGAACCTGCTGCGCCGTCGTGACGACGCTGACGCGCTGGTTTTCTGGGGTGAAGACAAGCTCAGGCGCCGCCTCTCGCACGGCGATCTCTACGCGCAGGTTTCGCGCTGCGCACAGGCCCTGAAGACCGCTGGGGTGGGGCAGGGAGATCGTGTCGCCGCCTATCTGCCGAACATGCCGGAGGCGTTGATCGCCATGCTCGCCGCTGCCTCGCTCGGGGCGATCTGGTCATCCGCTTCGCCCGATTTCGGGGTCCAGGGCGTGCTTGATCGTTTCGGGCAGATTGAACCCAGGGTCCTGTTCTGCGTGGACGCCTACTGGTACAACGGCAAGGCGGTTGACTGCCTGGCCAGGAACGCCGAAATCGCGGCGAAGATGCCCAGCTTGACCCACACGGTGGTGGTTTCCTATCTCGCCGACGCCCCCGACGTGACGGGGGTCAGGAACGGCTTGCGCTACGCGGATTTCGTCGCGCCCTTTGGCGTGGCCCAGATTGACTTTGCGCCGTTGCCGTTCGATCACCCGTTGTTCATCATGTTCTCGTCAGGCACCACCGGCGTACCGAAGTGCATCGTGCACTGCCATGGCGGCGCCCTGCTGCAACATCTGAAGGAGCACCAGCTGCATGGCGACGTCAGGGCCGACGACCGGATTTTCTACTTCACCACCTGTGGCTGGATGATGTGGAACTGGCTGGTTTCCGGCCTTGCCTCGGGGGCAACGCTGCTGCTCTACGATGGCTCGCCGTTTGTACCGGGAGCCACCGGCCGACCGGGAGCGATCCTCTTCGATTACGCGGACGCCGAGAGCATGACGCACTTCGGCACCTCGGCCAAGTTCATCGATGCGATTGCCAAGGCGGGTCTGAAGCCGCGCGAGAGCCATCGCCTGGAGGCTCTGCGGGCCATTTTCTCGACCGGCAGCCCGCTGGCACCGGAGAGCTTCGATTACGTCTATCGCGACATCAAGTCAGACCTTCTGCTGGCCTCGATCTCCGGCGGCACGGACATTCTTTCGTGTTTCGCGCTGGGCAGTCCGATCCTGCCGGTTTACCGCGGGGAACTGCAATGTCGCGGGCTGGGCATGGCGGTCAACGTTTTCGACGACGATGGGCAGCCGATTCCGGCCGGCCAGGGTGGGCGCGGCGAACTGGTGTGCACGGCACCTTTTCCCGCGATGCCGGTCGGTTTCTGGAACGATCCCGACGGCGCAAAGTACCACGCCGCATACTTCGACCGCTTCGCCAACACTTGGTGCCATGGCGATTTTGTCGAGCTGACTGCCAGCGAAGGCGTGATCATTCACGGTCGCTCGGACGCAGTCCTCAACCCCGGGGGCGTGCGTATCGGTACTGCCGAAATCTACCGCCAGGTCGAGCAACTGCCGGAAGTGCTGGAGTCGCTGGTCATTGGCCAGGAATGGGAGCACGATGTACGCGTTGTTCTCTTCGTCAAGCTGCGTGAAGAAGTGTCCCTCGACGAGGCGCTGACGGGCCGCATCAGGCAGCAGATTCGCCAGAACGCCACACCGCGCCACGTGCCGGCCAAGGTGCTGCAGGTCGCCGACATCCCGCGCACCAAGAGCGGCAAGATCGTCGAACTCGCGGTGCGCAACGTCGTGCATGGCCGGCCGGTGAAGAACGTCGAAGCGCTGGCCAACCCCGAAGCGCTGGAGCTTTTCCGCGACCGGGTCGAACTCCAGGTGTGAATCGCGTCGCAGCAAACCATCCCGCGGGGTGAAGCAAGGGTACGCGCTGAACTTTACATAATACGAATTATCCGTAATCCAGGATACCAGGCCAGCGGCCAGACAACCGTTAGATCTATTCGGTGGTAAATTGCCGGAATGACTGCTTCCCTTGATGACTCACTTGTTGAGCTTTTCCCCATGCCACAGATCACTGCCAACAATCTTCAGATCGAATACGAAACCCTTGGTGCCGAGTCGGCGCCTACCATCCTGCTGATCATGGGGCTTGGTGCGCAACTCGGTCGCTGGAACATCGAACTCTGCGACGCGCTCGTCGCCCGCGGCTATCGCGTCATCCGTTTTGACAACCGCGACTGTGGTCTGTCGAGCAAACTCGACGAGGCGGGTGTTCCGGATGTTGGTCGCGCGCTACGCACCGGCACGCCGCTGGTGGCGCCTTACACGCTCGAAGACATGGCGGCCGATTGCGTCGGTCTGCTCGATGCGCTGGGCATTGCCAAGGCACATGTCGTTGGCGCCTCGATGGGCGGCGCGATTGCGCAGATCGTCGCCGCGCTGTATCCGCAGCGCACGCTGTCGCTGACCAGCATCATGTCCACCAGCAGCCATCCCGACTTGCCACCACCGACACCCGAAGCTGCGCAGGCGCTGATGGCGCCGTTGCCGCCGACGCGAGACAAGGAGGCGTTGATCGAAGACGCCATCAAACGCCAACTGGCCGTCGCCAGCCCGGAGTTTCCAAGCTGTCCGCAGCGCTTGCGAAACCTGTTCACCGAGGAACATGAGCGCGGATTCCATCCGCGCGGGGTGACCCGTCAATTGGCTGCCTTTCTCGCCAGCGGTGATCGGCGCGCTCTGCTGGCGACGATCACGGCGCCGACGCTCGTGCTGCACGGTGCCGACGACCCATTGATCCCGATTGCCTGTGGTTACGACGTGGCGGCACACATCCCGGGTGCCAAGATGCGGGTGATCGAAGGGATGGCACACGACTTTCCCGTGGCGCTCACAGACGTGTTTGCCGACGCGATCGCGTCGGTGGCGCTGGCGGCGGCAGGCTGATGTCCCGCTCTGCGGACCATCCGGAGTGAGCTTTTAGTGACGCATTGCCAGTCCGTTGTCCGGCGGCCCCGGTTGGTGGCGCGGTTGGTCTTCCAGGAATGACTGCCCTTCTCGCGCCAGAACCCCTCGTCTTCATCGATCTCGAGACCAGTGGGGCAAACTTTGCCAACGACCGAATCATCGAAGTCGGACTGATCGAAGTCGACGAGAGCGGTGCCCGTGAATGGAGCACGCTGGTCAATCCCGGAGCTCCGCTTTCTTCCTTCATCACCGGGCTCACCGGCATTGATGATGCAATGCTCTGTTCTGCGGCCACTTTTCGCGAGCTGGCACCCACGCTGCTCGACCGCTTGCGGGGGCGCTTGCTGATCGCCCACAACGCCCGCTTCGATTACGGCTTCCTGAAAGGCGAGTTCAGGCGGCTGGGGGTAGATTTTCGCGCGCCGAAGCTGTGTACCGTTAAGCTCTCGCGCAAACTGTTTCCGCAGCATCACCGGCATAACCTGGACACCCTGATTGCTCGCCACGGGCTGAGCGTCGCCGGTACTCGTCACCGAGCGCTGGCCGATGCACGACTGTTGTGGGACCTGTGGCAAAGCTGGCATCAGCAAGTGCCTGCGGCAACGATTCGGAGCGCGGTGGCGGAGATCGTTGGCCGCCCCGAATTGCCACCCCGGATCGATCCCGCGCTAATCGATGACCTACCCGAAGCGGCCGGTGCCTATGCGTTTTACGGTGAGGATGGTCGCCTGCTGCTGAGCCGGCGCAGCAGCAACCTGCGCCAGCAGGTACTGGCCCACTTCACCGCGGACAAGCGCGAGAGCACTCTGATCCGCGACACGTGGCGAATCGACTGGCGTGATGCGGCGGGCGAGCTGGGCGCACGCCTGCACGAGATCCACCTCGCTCGCTCTGGATCCCCCGCCACACCTCAGCATGTTGCCGGGAAGGCCACCGCCAGGCTGAACGCCGCGGCCAGCACGCTCTGTTCGTGGCAACTGGAAAAAGGCGCGGAGGGCGACTTCCTGCCGCAACTCGTCTTCGCTGATGACATCGATCTTGCGCTTGCCGCTGATCTCTTCGGCTTGTACCCCAGTCGTCGCGAGGCCCTGCGCAGCCTGCGCACGCTGGCTGACGCCCACCGTCTGTGTCACAAGCAGTTGGGTCTCGAGGAAGGGGCCCGAGGCACAGCGTGCACTGCTTATCGGCAGAAGAACTGCCGGGGCGTCTGCATCGGCAAGGAAGCACCGGCGCTGCACAGCGCTCGCCTGATGGCCGCGCTGGCCAGGTTGAAAGTCAGGGCCTGGCCATACCAGGGGCCGGTGGTGCTGGTCGAGCGAGACGAGTTCGGCATGCGCGAGGATCTCCATTTGATCGACCGTTGGCGTCTGGTAGGCACGGTGCACAACGAGGAAGCGCTGCATGCGCGCCTCGCCGACGGACCGACTGGGCACAGCTTCGACCCCGACATTTACCGGATCATCAACCGCTTTCTCCAGTCCGGCACGGTGCACGTGCGTCCTCTGCCCCCATTTTTCTCACCTTGAACGCTCGCCGGCCGCCGGCTCACCGGCGCGCCCGCCGGCTTTACGCAACAGGTCAGCGATATCGGTGTTGTCGGTTTTCAGAGCCCAGTCGATGGCCGTCGCGCCGCGCTCGTTGGCAATGTTCGGATCGGCCTTGTTCTGCAGCAGCACCTCGACCACCTCGATGTGTCCGAAGCGCGCGGCGAACAGCAACGCCGTTGAGCCATTCGCGGTCGTCGCATTGATCTCTGCGCCCTTTTTCAGCAGGTAGTCGACTACTGCGGCATGACCGTTGAAGGCAGCGTAGATCAGCGGTGGCCAGCCGTACAGGTTCACATCTGCTCCCGCTTCGACGAGGCGTTGCACAAACGGTAGTTTGCCTTGGTACGCGGCCAGGCTCAGCGCGGTCTCGCCGTTGCGGTTACGGGTATTCAGCCGTGCGCGACGCTTGAGAAGATAGTCAAAAAAATCCATGTTGTCGCGCTGGACGCTCTGCATCAACAGCGTGTTACCCGTCGCGTCGACCGAATTGACGTCCATGCCACGGTTGATCAACTGGATCGCCCAGGACGTATTGGCGGAGATCAGCGCCTCCTCCATGTCTTCGTATGCCCCGGCTGAGGCCAGGGCGGGCAGGAGCAAGGCAAACAATAGAACGAGGATCTTCATTGAGTAACTTTCGAACGGGCGGAAGGGAACAGACGGAAGAAATTGGCTGTTGTGGCGTCGACGAGGGCCTCATAGCTCAGGCCACGCAGGCGTGCCACTTCTTCCGCGACGTGCTTGACATAGCCCGGCTGGTTGGCTTTTCCACGATGGGGCACCGGGGCGAGATAGGGTGAATCGGTCTCCACCAACAGGCGGTCGAGCGGCACGCGCTGTGCCACCTCCCTCACCGTGAGCGCTTTCTTGAAGGTGACGATACCGGAGAGCGAAATGTAGAAGCCCCGATCGAGCGCGGCTTCCGCGACCTCCCAGGTTTCGGTGAAACAGTGCATGACGCCGCCAGCCTCGCCGGCACCCTCCTCCTGCATCAGGCGCAGTGTGTCTGCCGCCGCCTCACGGGTATGAACGACCAGGGGCTTCTGCGCCTGGCGGGCGGCGCGAATGTGGGTACGGAACCGTTCCCGCTGCCACTCGGGCGCATCCTTGTGCCAGTAGTAGTCCAGCCCGGTCTCCCCGATGGCAATGACCCGCGGGTGGCGTGCAAGCTCGACGAGTTCGGCCACCGTTGGTTCGCGCACCTCCGTCGCCTCGGGGTGAACGCCAACCGACGCCAGAAGCACTGACCAAGCCTCGGACAGCGCCAGCACACGCGGTAGATCTTCCAGGGTCACACCGATGCAAAGCGCGCAGCCAACCCCATTATCCTTCATCAAGCCGATGACTTGCTCGATGCTGCCCGACAACTGGGGAAAATCGAGGTGACAGTGGGAATCGACCAGCATCAACCCACCATCAGATGGTATGCGTCGGCCGACCGGACTGCATCACCCCGCCGAGCAGCCCTTCGATGCGCCGGCGCGCCTCGCTGCCGCTTTCGTCGCTCTTGAAGTGAACGCCAATTCCCTGGGCCTTGTTGTTCTGGGCCCCAACCGGCGTGATCCAGACGACCGTCCCGGCGATCGGGAGTTTCGCTGGATCGTCCATCAGCGACAGCAGCATGAACACCTCATCGCCGATCGAATAGTTGCGCGTCGTCGGGATGAAAATGCCGGCGTTCCGCAAGAGCGGCATGTACGCCGCGTACAGTGCCGATTTTGAGTTGATGTTCAGCGACAATACGCTCGGGCGCGGTGGCGCCGGAGCCACTGGCTTGGTGGTGTCTGCTTCTGCCATATCCCACTCAGGAGGTTCGGAACAGCTTGGCGTAGCTGAGGAAAAAGTCTTCGAAAAACAGGCGGCTATTCAAGGGTTGCTCACACTGGGCCTTGTATTGTATCGCTTTTCGACTGAATGCCAAGAGCTTGCGGCTGTCAGTGCCTTGCGCCAGGCGTCGCAGCAGCGCTGCCTGCGCCAGGAAGTAGCGTGGTGCGAGACCCTCGCTCGCCAGAGTCAGGTCGAACAACCACTTTTGCGCCCAATCGAAGGCGCGTTTCAGAGGCGCTGGACGCTTGTCAGCCTTGACCACCTTGTCCATCTCTGCAGCAGCAGCCAGGGGATCGATTCCCTGAGAACGTGATACCTGCGCCAGCAACGAGTCGAGCAGCACGCGCTCGCCGCTGCCGTTCAGTTCAAGCGCCAGCAGCGGCGAACCTCCGGCCAGCGCGAGCCAGCTCTCGGCATCGCGAACCCCGGCATCATGCAACCACTTGACCGCAACTGCTTGCACAGGCCGACGGACGGGCAAGATCTGGCAGCGGCTGCGAATCGTTGGCAGTAAGCGGTGCGGCTCGCTAGATACCAATATAAACAGAGTAGATGCAATCGGTTCTTCGAGTGACTTAAGAAGTGCGTTGGCGGTTGCTCGATTCATTGCCTCGGCCGGATTGAGCAAGACCAGGCGCGCGCCATGGCGATGCGTACCCACATGCAGGAAGTCATCCAGCGCGCGCACCTGATCGATCGTGATCTGCTGGCTTGGCTTCTTCCTGGCCACTTCCTCGCCCTCGCCAGCCTCGCTGTTCTCCCCGCTGGCCAGGGCTTGCGGCTGCAGCAGGCGGACGTCCGGGTGGTTGCCCTGCGCCAGCCAGCCACAGGCCAGGCACTTGCCGCAGGCCATGCCGGACTCGCTAGCGTCTTCGCAGAGCAGCGACGCCGCGAAGGAGCGAGCGAGATCAAACTTTCCAATTCCGTGCTGACCCGCGATCAGTAGTGCATGCGGTAATTGTGTCCGCCTCGCCTGCAGTTGATGCCAGACCGGGGAGTGCAACTCAATGATATTCATAAACAACGAACTAAGATTGTTTGTTCAACCCATTTCTGGATTACGTCACGCGCCTGATCGGCGTCGATGACGGCAAAGCGCTGAGGTGCGATGGCTGCGCGCTCCAGATAGGCCAGCCGCACACGCTCGTGAAAATCTGCCCGCTCCTGTTCGAAACGGTCACGGGCGCGCGCCTGCGCAGCAATCCGGAGGCCAGCGACTGTCCACGGCAGATCGAAAAGCAGCGTCAGGTCCGGCTGCACATGACCATGTACCCACTGTTCAAGTTGCGCGAATTTCTCTCGGTCGAGGCCCCGTCCGCCGCTCTGGTAAGCGAAAGTGGCGTCGCTGAAGCGGTCGCAGAGGACCCAGTCGCCGCGTTCTAGCGCCGGTTCGATCACCTGTTCAAGATGCTCTCGGCGAGCGGCGAACATCAGCAAGGCTTCTGTTTCGCGATGCATGGCCTCGCGTAGTAGCAAGTCTCGGAGCTTCTCGCCAAGCGCTGTGCCCCCTGGCTCGCGGGTGGTCAATACCCGCCGCCCCTGGTCACGGACAAGAGCCGCGGCGGCGGCAAGATGACTACTCTTGCCGGCACCGTCGATGCCCTCGAAGGTGATGAATTTTCCTCGAAGCTTGCACTCGGACTGACTCAAGGTTTACCGCCTTTCTGATAGCGCGTCACCGCCTGATTGTGTTCAGACAGCGTACGCGAGAAATGACTGCTGCCATCGCCACGCGCGACGAAATACAGCACATCGCTGGGCGCCGGATGCAGTGTCGCCCGAAGGGACGCCAGACCGGTCATCGCGATCGGCGTCGGCGGCAGACCCCGGCGCATGTAAGTATTGTATGGCGTATCGGCCAGGAGGTCGCGCTTCCGCAGGTTGCCGTCGAAGTCCTCACCAAGGCCGTAGATGACCGTCGGATCGGTCTGCAACAGCATTCCCTGGCGCAGGCGATTGACGAACACCGCAGCGACGAGCGAACGATCCTCGTCACGACTGGTTTCCTTTTCGATGATCGACGCCATGATCAAGGCTTCGTAGGGCTCACGATATGGAAGTCCAAGCGCCCTCGCCTGCCATTCGCTTGCCAGATGCCGCTCGAGCGCGCGGCGAGCTCGCGCCAGCAACTCGACATCGCTGCTGCGCTTGGCAAAAAGATAGGTGTCCGGAAAAAACGAACCCTCGGCGGCCATACCTGGCGCACCGAGCAGGCGCATGATCTCGGCCTCCGGTAGGCCGGTCGTGTCATGGCGCAGATCCGGATGGGCATCGAGGCGTTGCCTGACTTGCCGGAACGTCGACCCTTCGATGAACGTCAGTTCAGCCTGTGTGAAGTCGCCACGGGTAAGTTTCTTCAGCAATTGCAGCGGGGTGATGCTGCCGGTGATCTCGTAGCTGCCTGCCTTGATCGACGCTTCGACGCCCATCAGCCTGGCGAGGACGACCAGAACCCAGGGATCGACTTCCACGCCAGCTGCAGCGATCTCCCTGCCTGCGGCTCGCAGGCTGCTGCCGGGCGGTATCGTGAACTCGACCGTCTCGCGCGCCAGACCGATTGGCGCCAGGACCCTCGCGGCGAGCAGAGCCGTCAATGGCACCAGCACAACCAGCGCGACGATGAACAGCTTGCGGAGGAATTTTCGCATCAGTCCGGCGCAGCCTTGAGGCTGCTGGGCGGGAACGGAGGAATGAACTTCGAGTAGCCCTATAATAGCCGAAACCCATGGTTCTGAAGCGAACACGACGCGGTCTGTCGAGCGATCATGCTCTGCCGGTCACCGTCCAGCATGGGGAATCACGCCCCGCAGGCGGTCGACGCCTTTCAGATAACTATCAGATGGAAAAGTGACGAAACGATGAACTTGAACTGGCAGGAATTTCTTGGTGCCGCCGGCGCACGCATCGACGGGGAACTGGTCACGGATTTCGGCGATGCTGCCGGCGAACTGGCGAACGCCTGCGACGCGACGCTCGTCTCACCGCTGACACATCTCGGCTTGATCGAGGTGGCGGGGCCTGATGCGGCGGCTTTTCTGCACAATCAGTTGACCAGCGACGTGAAGCATCTGGCCAGTGAGATGGCGCAGCATTCGGCCTGGTGCTCGGCCAAGGGCAGGATGCTCGCCAGCTTTCTGCTTTTCCGCAACGGCCCGGACTATCGCCTGCAACTCTCGGCGGACCTGCTGCCGCCGATTCGCCAGCGCCTGCAGATGTTCGTCCTGCGTAGCAAGGTGAAGATCACCGACCTGTCCGGCACCCAGCAAGTCGTCGGCTTGGCCGGCCCGCAGGCCGAAACGGCATTGCACTCCGCCCGCCTGCCGGTTCCACCGACGCCGCTGAGCACTGCCGCGTTCGCCGAAGGCGGCGTCATCCGGCTCGATGGCCGACGCTTCGAAATCGTCGTCAGCCTAGCGGCGGCTCCCGGTCTATGGCAGCGATTGCAGCCGCATGCTCGCCCGGTCGGGACCCCTGTCTGGCATTGGCTGGATATCCAGGCCGGCGTGCCGTTGATCACCGAGGGTACCAAGGAGCAGTTTGTGCCGCAAATGGCGAATTTCGAGCAATTGGGTGCGGTCAGTTTCCACAAGGGTTGTTACCCCGGCCAGGAAATTGTCGCCCGCACGCAGTATCTTGGCAAGGTCAAGCGCCACCTCTATCGTGCGCACTCGGCCAGTCCGATGGCCGCCGGGCAGGCGATATACTCGGAGGTCAATGCCGAGCAGCCTTGCGGCATGGTCGTCAATGCCGCGCCGGCGCCGGCTGGCGGTCATGATGCTCTGGTGGTTGTCCAGGAGAGCTTCGTCGGTGTCGGTGTTCTTCAACTCGCTGCTGCCGGCGGTTCGCCGATCGAAGTCGAGCCCGTGATGCCTGCCTTCGCGACGTCCTGAGGCCGGCCGACGATGTGCCTGATCCTGCTCGCCTGGCAGGCGCACCCCGACTATCCTCTGGTGGTCGCCGCCAACCGCGATGAGTTCTTCACCCGCCCCTCGGCACCTGCCACATTCTGGCCGGAAGCCCCGCAGGTCCTGGCCGGGCGCGATCTCGAAGCCGGCGGCACCTGGCTCGGCGTCAGCCGCGGGCGGCGCTTCGCCGCCCTGACCAACTATCGCGAAGGTGGCAAACTACTCCCCCGTGCCCGCTCACGCGGTGCCCTGGTCGCCGACTTCGTTGCCGGCCACGCCCGCCCGGCAGCGTATCTGGCACGGCGCGCAACTCATGCTGCCGATTACAACGGCTTCAACCTCCTCATCGCCGACGACGAGCGTCTCGGCTACTGTACGAACCGTGGCGACCGCCGGACGCGCTGGCTCGGCCCCGGCATCTACGGACTCTCGAACCATCTGCTCGACACCCCCTGGCCCAAGCTGGCGAGCGCCAAGGCGGCTTTTGCCAAGGCCCTGGCAACGCTACCGGCACCGGCAGCGTTCCTTGAACTGCTCGCCGACCAGGAAATCGTACCCGATTCCCACCTGCCGGAAACCGGTGTGCCGATCGAATGGGAACGTATCCTCTCGGCCATTTTCGTCCGTTCGGAGCATTACGGAACGCGGGCGTCGACCCTGCTCACCAGGCATCGGGATGGGCTGACAACCTTGCTCGAACGCAGTTTCGATGCCGACGCACGCGCGCTTGGCGAGGTCTGCGAGAGCTTTCAGTCCTCGCTGATATCGACCAGCGTGTAAGGCGGTACCTGGTCGAACAAGTCGACGATATCGATGTTGTGCATGCGGATACAGCCAATCGACCCCGGGCGGCCCATCGGCGCCGTATCGGGGCTACCGTGGATGTACACGTAACGGCGCATCGTGTCGACCGGGCCGAGGCGGTTGCGGCCGGGCTCGCAGCCGGACAGCCAGATAATTCGCGTCAGAATCCAGTCGCGCCCGGGAAAGCGCTCGGCCAGTTCTCGCGAGTAGACCTCGCCGCTCGGCCGACGACCGATGAACACCGTATTCTCTGGCTGTCCCGCGCCGATCCTGGCACGCACCAGGTGCCTCCCGCGCGGCGTGCATAAGCTGCCCCTGAGTTCGCCGGCACCCTTTGTCGCCGTAGATACGGCATAGGTACGCAGCACTCGGCCCGAGTCATCGGACAGGGTCAGCGTCTGCTTGCCGATGGAAATGTGGATATGCACGCCTACTGCCCGCTGCGGCCGCGGCGGGCGAGAAAAAAGTCCGAGAGCAACTGCCCGCACTCTTCTGCCAGAACGCCACCAAGGACCTCGGTCTGATGGTTGAGGCGCTCAACGGCAAAGATGTCGACGACGCTCCCGTGCACGCCGGTCTTCGAGTCACGGGCGCCATAGATCAGGCGGGCAATGCGCGCCTGCAGCACCGCGCCGGCACACATCGCGCAAGGCTCAAGGGTTACGAACAACTCACAGCCGGGTAGGCGATAGTTGCGGAGATTGCGCGCTGCATCGCGTAATGCGGCAATTTCGGCATGGGCCGTCGGATCATGATCGCCAATCGGCGAATTGAAGCCGCGACCAACGATGACGCCATCGCGAACCACCAGCGCGCCAACCGGAACCTCCCCAAGGCATTCGGCAGCAAGCGCCAGAGAAATCGCCTCGCGCATGAAGAATTCGTCGTTCATCGGGTAGATTCTACTCCACCACGGCGCTTCGCCGTGGCGTAGCCATCACCTGGTCCAGGCGTGCTGCCCGCCAGACGGCACTCGGCGGCTGCAGCGGATTGACAGCCGTTGGCTAGAAGCACCATTCAAGCGACGCTTCGGCCGGCGAAATCGGATCACAGCCATGCTGGTTGATTGCGCACGATCATCCTACTGGCCAGTTTCTGGCGGGCGGATCCTCTTGGTTTCTTCTATTCTTCTTCGGCATGGTGCAAAATTGTATATCAGCCGTCCCGAGTGTGGCCCATTGACCGTTGCCGCAGGAGTACTCCGTGAAGACCGCCCGCTTCCTTCAGGATCAACCACTGTTCGGTGGGGTTGACGATCAGGCGATGCAGAAAATCATGCCGTTGATGCGCGAACGGGATTTTGCGGCTGGAGAGGTCATCGTTCAGGAAGGCGAAGACGGCGACTCGCTGTTCGTGATCTGCAGCGGGTCGGTCGAAGTCTTGAAGGCCAGTCCTGAGGCGGCAGGCGTATTCGGCAAGCGTATCGCCGTCCTGACAGTGGGCGATGTCTTCGGCGAGATGGAGTTGATCGACATGCAGCGCCGGTCGGCCACGGTACGCGCCCTCGAGTCGGTCTCGACGCTGGCGTTGAGCAACGGTGATTTGCTCCATATTTACGAGTTCGACCCCCCGACCTTCACGCTGATCGTCATGAACCTGGCCAGGGAACTCAGCCGCCGCCTGCGCAGCATTGACGATCTGGCAGCCCGCTACATGGCCTCAAACAGTGACGCTGACTCGTCGTGATCTCGCTTCACTCAAGGCCCTGCAGCAAGCGCTGCTGCCACGCCCGCATGGCAAGGGCAAGCCTGCCGGACATCGTGACGTATTCGTCGTAGAGCAGAGCATAAGCATCGACTATCCTGCCAGCCGCTGCTCTTTCGACCACCAGCGCTGCCAGATCGTGGAATTCGGCGTGCAGGCGGCGGACCTCCTGGTAACTCTCGGTCATGCGGTCAGCCGCCGATAGGCGAGAACCGTACAACCACTGACCGAAATCACACTGGTCGTCTGCCCGAATGCCGCCTACTTCAATGCCCGGACGAGCGTCGAGGATGGCCTGCCGAAGTTCCGACATCCATAGCGCATGGGCGCCAATTGCCTTTTCAATGTCCTTCACTTTGTCCACTCCTTCGCTCCCGTTGAGTGTCTGCCAAGCCGAGAGCGCATTCTACCTCCTTCGCAACGCCGATAGACCTGGACTGAACGGCACTGACGCGCCAGGAGTCGATTCCCCATCATGGCAACTGACCGTGCTCGGTCTTTGGTGCAGCGTGGTCTGCACGCGACCGGGATCTATCGGCCCCATGGTGGCCGCAGCCCCCTGCAGTTACGCCAACCAGACAGTTCGCGTTGGCGTAGGTACGAAGCGACATCAACGCCCCTTTTCATGGTTGCCGACCAACTGGGCTTCCGCAACGACATGTCCTTTCACGGCTTGTTCGAGGGACTTTCTGTTCGGCTGCTTCAAGTCGGGCAACACGACGTCAAGCGCGTAGAGCTTGTGAAAATAGCGGTGCCGACCGATGGGGGGACAGGGGCCAGCGTAGCCGGCGCGCCCCAATCGTTGAGTCCATCCAGCGTGCCAGTGGGAAACGACTGCGCTGCCTCGGGCAGCCCGGTGGTGTCCGCAGGCAGGTTGTACACCAGCCAATGAACCCAGGTCATGCGTGGCGCTGCCGGATCTGGTGCATCCGAATCGCCCACGATAATGACCAGGCTCTTTGCTGCCGCAGGCGCGCCATGCCAGATGAATGGCGGGGAAACATTCCTCCCCTCCAATCTTACCAACCGCAGAGTCCGCCGCAAACGAGAATGTGTCTCAGGGCATTCACGTCAACCCGGAAAGGTCGGCCAACAGCTGATTTCAGGCAACTCGTTCCACCGTGATTCGTCTGGTAGCCGGAACGGAAGTTGCCTGCGTTTTCCGACCGACACGGCGCACCTTCCTCATCGTTGACGGTGACGCCTAATTCTTGCGCGGCACAAGGTCTCCCTTGCCTGAGGCCGGTCCAGGGCAGCTGTCCACAGCTTGTCCACCGCTTACCCACAGTGTTGCCAGCAGATTCTGTGGACAGCGGCGGACTCTCCCGGGGTTGTCCACAACACCATCTCCCGCACTGCTGGCAAGCGGTGTCGATCAGGATTGGCGCGGCTGCTTGCGCCATCGCTCGGATACCTGGCAGTTCTTCAAGCCGTGCTCTACCCCCGGCAGCAGGCTGATCGACGGTCGTTGCGCTGGGACAGCGTGCCTACAGTTTCCTTGCTGGCCCCCTCACCTTGCACACCTTTCCTGGCATCACCAGACTCGACTGGTAAGCCGAAATCGCGATCAGTTGATCGTCGTTGTACTTGCTGATGATCCTGACCATCTCTGGGTTGGCGTTGCGGCGCTTGCCGTCTCGGATCTGGGTCATCTGCTGAAGCAGGTACTTATAGTGCTGTCCAGCGATCACCGGATAGAGCTTGTACCTGGAACCTTCGCCGTTGACTCCGTGGCACACCCTGCACTCCTTGTCGTACAGAGCTCTGCCATTCGCCACTTGCTGAACTGCATCCTGAGCATCGTACTGGCCGTGCTCGAGGGGAATGCACAGCCCTTCGAGATAGGCGGCGAGATCGGCCAGACCCTGCGGATCGGACAGTACCGCAGCAAACGGATACATCGTCGGGCTGTCGCGCAAACCGGCGCGGATGTCGGCCATCTGCTTGATCAGCACGCTGCTGTGCTGACCCGCGAGTTGAGGGATGCTGCCGTCGGAGTGTCCGCCCGCCGACGGCTGGTGGCAACTGCGGCACAGCGCGTAAAGGACCTCACCGCGCTTCCTGTTACCCTTGCGCTCCAGCGCTTCGCTTTTCTCCCCCGTCTCCGCCTGCCATGGGTAATCCTTGATCCCGATGCCGGTAGAACCAGCTGCCGGCGGCGCGGCATGCGCAAGCGCCGCGGCCCCCATCGCCAGAAAAATCGCCAGAACCGGTTTCTTCATTGCCAACTCCCCCTGTTCGAGATTTGCCGGTTGCCGGTCCGGCAGGCAGCCCACCTGTTGATGGCTGTCAGGACCCGCCGCAGCGGGTCGCTTGTTTCCGGTTGACTGGCAGCACCATGCATCATGTTGCCATATCGGGCAGGTCCCTGCACCTGACGATTGCGCCAGCAGCCTTACAGCGTCGGTCTTTGGCTTTCCACGCATTTCATTGCTGACGGTCAGATGGGCGTGCCGTGCTGGCTCAGTAGTCCGTCTCCGGCGTCGCCGGTACCGCGGCCTTCTCTTGCTTGGGCACTTCGGCGACCATGGCTTCGGTGGTGAGGATCAGTCCGGCGATCGAGGTCGCGTTCTGAAGCGCGTTGCGCGTCACCTTGGTCGGATCGATGACTCCCATGGCGACCAGATCGCCGTACTCGCCGCTGGTGGCGTTGTAACCGAAGTTGCGCTCGCCAGCCTCGATCTTGGTCACCACCACCGAACGCTCATCCCCGCATTGGCGGCGATCGCCCGCAGCGGCTGTTCCAGGGCATGCAGGACGATCGTGATCCCCGCCTCCTGGTCATGATTGTCGCCCTTGATCGCCTGGATCGCCGCGCGGCCGCGCAGTAAGGCCACGCTGCCACCGGGTACGATACCCTCCTCGACGGCAGCAGGCGTCGCATGCAGGGCGTCCTCGACGCCATCCCTCTTTTCCGTCATCTCGACCTCGGTGGCTGCGCCCACCTTGCCCATCGCCTGGGCAATGATGTCGCCGATGGCGCTGTCCAAGTTGACCGAGTTGGCGCCCACCTGGGCGATCTCCTTGCGCGTGGTGCACGGTCTGGAGAGCTCCTTAAGTTCCTCGACGACCGCGTTTACCGCCTTGTCGATACCGCGCTTGAGGTCCGTCGGATTCATTCCCGCAGCGACGTACGGTCGTAAAGGGGACGCATCTGCATGACGCTATCTCGCATGCGAAACAAATTATTCGATGAATTGATGAAGTCGCAGTGCCGTCGGCACGACGAGGCCGCGTCGGACGACGAGAGACGACTCCCGCTGGCCGAACGGCCGTCGGGGAAGAAATTGGGACTACCTTTGATTTCTTCAAGTACCTTGTCTTGTCTTGTTGCGCCCCATGCGCTGGCGCTGTGTTCAGGACTGCCGCAGAAGGCCTCTGACAATCAGGTCGACCGCCGCATCCGGCGTCAGTCCGCGCGTCATCAGCGTCTCAAGCTGCTGGTGATCGACGCTGCCGATGGCCGCCTCGTGCGTGACCTTGGCCTGCGGGTGGCTGACCCTCACCAGCGGATTGGCGCTGACCTGGGCGCGGTCGTGGACGATCTCCATGCGATCGACGTGACCTCGGGCGCCGGGTGCGTTGCCTTCGGTGATGCCGATCACTTCGGCACGGGTGTCGTCGGCGGCGGCGATCGTGATGTCCGCCTGCATGCTGTGGCTGGCCGACGCCGGACGGGTGAACAGGCAGTGGGCGAGAAACGACGCGCTCGATCCGGCTTTGAGGCGAATGTCCATCCTCACCTTCTGCGTCCCGGTTGGTTCGAACAGTCCCATGCATAGGTGGACCGGTTGGACGATCCGGGCGCCTTCGAGGGCGGTGAGCCAGACCCGGATCTCATCATCGACGGCGGCGGCGGCTAGGCTGAGGCCGGCAATGCCGTGCTCGCTGGTCACCTGCTGGCCGATGGCGACCGTGTGCGCCGTGTCGGCGGTGCGCAGGGGCGTCGGGTCGACACCGACGATGCGCAAAGCCTCGAATATCAGTCGCAATTCAGGCATGAGCGCACACGCTCCGGTCGCAGCGGACGCACGAACGTCCGCGATAGTGTTCGGCAACTGCTGCCGGCGAACCGCTGAAGACGATGGTTCCGGCGAACAGCTGCGAGGCCCGGTCGGCACACGCGGCGACGTCCTCCTGGTGGGTGATCAGCAGTACCGACGAGCCGCCCGAGCGAAGCTTGCGGATCGCCTCGGTGACCTCATCCAGCGACAGCACATCAACGCGGGCGGCCGGTTCATCAAGTATGGCCAGCCTCGGTTGAATGGCCAGCATCGCTGCCATTTCGATTCGCTTGCGCTCGCCGGCGAACCGCACCGAGCCAGAACTCGGCGCGTAACCTTGGCAGCCCATCACCATGAAGGCCAGGCTGCTCTTGCCGCAGCCGTTGGCGCCAAGCAGCGCGTGGATCTCACCCTGCTCCATCGCGAAATCCAGATGGTCGAGCACCCGTGTCTGGCCGATGATCAGGCTGACATCGGCGAGCTGCAAGAGCGCATCCATGAATTCGCTGCTCCCCCTCCGTGACGGTGCCGGCACCCCTTGGATGCCATCCCGCCACACTCTTGTCGTCCGGCGCAACCGCCTTGGGAAACTTCACTATGAACGTCGGAAATCCAACGGCGCCATGAAAAGTATATGGGGCTCCATCGAGGAGCCTCAATCTCGAATTTGGCCCAGTCATCCGAGCCCCCCCCGCTCAGCACCTGTGGTCATCCGCTGGTGCCGCTGGACCGATCAGAGCAATGAAGTAGTGCGCGTTCATCACAGCACCTCCTTGACTTCCTTGCCAACCTCGTCGATCCCGGCATCCCGATTCTTCTCAGCAAGGTGAAGCTCTACCAGCGCAAGGAAGACTTGCCGGAAGCGCAGATCCTGGACAGCTCAGATAAGGAGATGATCGTCTGCATCGGCGCGACCATGCCAGGGACCGGACTCGTTGGGCGGACCAACACAGGAGGCGGCGGCACGCTCGCAAGCATTGCTGCGTGAACTGCTTCAGTCCGCGAGCGCAATTTCGACGCGCCGGTTGTGCTTGCCTTCGTTGCGGATTCGGAGCACCCGGATGGCGCCGATTTCACCGATGTTCCTCACGTGCGTTCCGCCACAGGGTTGCAGATCGATGCCGGCGATGTGCAGCAGGCGTACCCGTCCCGAACCGCGTGGTGGCTGTACGCTCATCGTCTTGACCAGTTCGGGTCTCGCATCCAGTTCGTCGTCGGTGATCCAGACGGTTTCGGTGTCGATACCGCGACTGATCAGGGCGTTCACCTCGCTTTCGATCCGTTGGCCATCGAGCAGGCCCATGTCGATGTCGAAGTCGAGACGCGCCTTGTCGGGCGCGATGTGGCCGCCAGTCACCGGCGCTGCCACCACGCAGGACATCACATGCAGCGCAGTATGCAGGCGCATCAGGCGATAACGGCGAGGCCAGTCGATTTCGAGCGTCAGTGTTTCGCCCACTTCCAGTTGCGTTGCACCGGCCGCCGGCAGGTGCAACACCGCGTCGAGCGCGTGGTCCTTGCGGGTATCGGCGATGGTTATGCGTTCGCCGTTGCCTCGCACCAGGAAGCCAGTATCGCCTACCTGGCCGCCGCCGAGCGGATAGAAAATCGTCCGGTCCAGCTCGATGCCCTTGGCGTGCACCGTGACGACCTGCCCGCTGGCGGAGACCAGGTAGGCGTCGTCACGGAAAAGCAGCTCTGTGGTCATGGGGGGTCTCTGCTCAAGCGGTCGAACAGCACCGATCGGCCTGCAACCGGCGTGGAATACGGTCAACGGAGTCCGCCGGCGAAGGAAGACCAGGATGGGGGGAGCATTCGAAGATGCCTGATTCTGCCACAATCGACCGTCCGGCGCACCGACCTTCTCCCGGTTCTCCCAGAGCGGTGGTCCGCGCGCCAGGGTTCGGGCGCAGCGGCGACATCGGCTCGCCCGGATGGGTCAGGATGTCGCCGACGCGGGCGGCAACAAACCGCGCCGGCAGGCCAGCGGGCAGGACAGGGTACTCTGCAGGACCTGCCGGACTAGCTGGATCGACATCCCGGCCAAAGCGCGAATGACGGTTCCTGCAAGGAATCGCCAGCGCGCCAATCTGCTCAGATGATCTTGTTCAACGGGTACTCGACGATTCCCTCGGCACCGAGCTTCATCAGTTCCGGAACGATGCTTCGAACCTTCCTTTCCGGCAGGATGGTCTCGATCGAAACCCAGTCGGAATTGTATAGATGGGCAACCGTCGGGTTGTTGAGGCTCGGGAGGATGTCGGTGATGGCGGCAACACGGTCTCCCGGGCGTTCATCTTGAGGCCCACCATCCCTTCCGCGCGCAACGTCGATTGCAGCAGGGTAGCGATCTGGTCGATCTTGACGCGCTTCCAGGGGTCTTCCCATGCCCGCCGGTTAGCGATCATGACCGGCAGTGACTCCATCAGGTCGCAGACGATGCGCAGGCCATTGGCACGAATGGTCGAACCTGTCTCGGTGACCTCGACGATGGCGTCGCACAGCCCCTCGACCACCTTGGCCTCGGTGGCGCCCCATGAGAATTCAACGGTGACCGGAATGTTGCGCTCGGCGAAGTAACGCTTGGTGAAGCCCACCAGTTCCGTCGAAATGGTGCCGCCGCGAAGATCCTCCGGTGAGCGAACCCTGGAATCATCATTGACCACCAGGACCCAGCGAACCGCGCCGCGGGAGACCTTGGAATAGACCATCTCGCAGATTTCGACGACATCCGAATCGCTCTCCCGGACCCAGTCCCGGCCGGCAATGCCGACGTCGATGGTCCCTCGTTCGACGTACCTGCCCATCTCCTGGGGTCGGATGAGGCTGCATTTCATTTCTTCATCGTCGACGCTTGGGAAGTAGCTGCGCGATGTGGTGGTGATTCGCCAGCCGGCCTTGCGGAACAGCTCGACGGTGGCCTCCTCCAGGCTTCCCTTGGGAATGCCGAACTTCAGGAGATTGTCCATCACGGCTTGCTTCATTTCTGGTACACCTGCACTGGGTCGAACAGGGGATTGGAGTGCTCCACCCAGGCGCCTCCTTCCCATTTCACAAAAAAGCAGCTGCGGTTACCGGTATGACAGGCCGCGGGGCCGTTCTGCCTGACCTTGATCACCACCGTATCGGCATCGCAGTCGGTGAATACCTCGACGACGTCCTGCGTGTTGCCGGACTCCTCGCCCTTCATCCAGTATTTGTTGCGCGAGCGACTGAAGAACCAGGTCTTGCCGGACTCCAGCGTCAGATTCAACGTCTTTTCGTCCATGAAGGCGACCATCAGCACCTCGCCGTTCTCGGCATCCTGGATCACGGCAGGGATCAACCCGCCCATTTTCTCAAAATCGATCTTGATCATTAAGCATGCATTCCTTGTGTGTTGAACGTTGACCAATGTAACAGCTTCGAGCGGCATTGGCGCCTGACGGCGCCCTTGCAGGCGCGGACCGGTCAGTTTAGTCCCCCCGCGCAATGGCGTCATCACAATCGCCCGCTGGAGTAGGCCGTCGCGCCTTCGAAATCTACGTCGGACGCGAGAACTGGCAATGGGTGTCGCAGGGTGTCTTCCTCGAGCTGGTGCTTTGGGAAGACTTCCTCGGCGCGATGTCGCGCACGCCGCTGCAGGACGACTACAACCGCGCAATCCGTGAGCGTGACATTTTCGTGATGGTCGTCGAGAACAAGGCTCGACAGGCTCGCCGACAAAGCCTACCTGCCGCAACCGCAGCTCACCGGCACTGCCGACATCTGCCAGAGCACGCTGATCGACGCGGTCTACGCCGCCTCGTCGAACCCCGACATGCGGCTCAAGCGGCTCGAGGAGGACCTGCGCGACCGCGCCGGGCTGCTCGCCTCGCACAGCGAAGGGCTTTACCAGTTCCCCCACCGCTCGTTTCAGGAATACCTCGCCGCCTGCCACCTCGCGCTTCGACTATCCCGACACGCTGAGCCGGCTGGCGCAGCGACCCGATCCGCTGGCGCGAAGTGACGCTGCTCGCCGCCGCACGTTCGAAAGCATCGCCGTCGGCGATCGGGGAACTCGTCGAAGCGCTCTGCGCCGAAGACGACGCGCCGGACGACGCCGAAGCGCATTGGGGAGCGCTGCTCGCCGCACAAGTGCTGCACGAGACCGACCTCGCCGCGTTCAAACCGAGCCTGCAAGCGCGGCACGCACGCGAACGCGCGCCCGCCGGCGATCTGCTGGCGCAGCTTGGCGACGACCCGCCCCGACAGCTGCTCGAAGTCGATACCATGCGCTTCGTCTTCGTCCCGCGCGGCCCCTTCTGGATGGGCGAGAGGCGACGACGACGCGCCGCTGCACGAGAACGGCACGCCCAACCACGACTACTGGATCGGCGAGTCTCCGGTCACCGTCGCGCAGTTCCGGCAGTTCGTCGAAGCCAGCGGCTACGCCGAGCACCGCCCCGAGGCGTTGCAGGACTTCGACAATCGTCCGCTGGCGTGGATACCCTGGTACGACGCGCTCGCGTTCTGCCGCTGGCTCTACGCACACTGGCGCGCGCGTCTGCCCGCGGGCTGGGAGCTGACGCTGCCATCAGAAGCCGAATGGGAGAAAGCGGCACGCGGCGGCGTCGACATCGCGCGCGGTGCGATCCGTACGAGTCTTGCCGACGGCTTCGCGTCGCCGCGATGCGCGCTGCAAGCGAACGCGCAAGCGCAGCGTCGGTACCCTTGGGGCGACGAGTGGGACGCTGAACTGGCCAATGCCGAGGAGGATATTGGCCACACGACGACTCCAGGCTGCTTTTCGCGTGGCCGCAGTCCCTTGGGTCTTGCGAGGACATGGGGCCGGCAACGTCTGGGAATGGACGCGCAGCCTCTGGGGATAGAAGACTGACAAGCCGGATTTCGGATGCCCCTACGACGTGCGCGACGCAGAGCGGGAGAACCTCTCGGCAAACCGTGACAATCGGCGGGTCGTGCGGGGCGGCTCGTGGTACGTTCTCCGTTGATTTGCCCGCTGCGCAGTCCGCTTCGGGGATCTCCCGGACGTCTGCGGCGTCAACTGCGGTTTTCGGTTTCTCTTGCGCCGGTCCCATGTTCTTCCCCACTGCTTCTGGTTGCGTAGCGGTGCGACGGTACTCCCGTGCCGAACGCATTCCGGAAATGCTAGCCGCAAGGGCAAGGGAACGCATCGCGCGATCGATCGCCTACAGGAACTGGCACGGCGCTACCGCTACGTCCTGCGCGTTGGTGACCGGCAGCCGCGCGATGGCGTACGCAGGAAGCAACACGCGGTGCGCTTCGCTGCCCTCCCCCATCGTGAATTCTCCGGCCGGTATGTCGACCCACTCGGGCTCGCCGTGCGGCAGGCTCCAGAAGCGGTTGCCGCCAATCTTGCCGAGCGCTTCGGCCGCCGCGATGCGGCGACGAATCGCCGCCTGCGGGCTCATGCCACGCGTGAGCAGCGTCCTCGCTCCGCCCAGCAAGCCGCTTGGCGCGGGATGCTCGAGTTCGTCCTTTGATCGCGCACGCAGTTCGCCCTCGATATCGCCGATCAGCCGACCCGAGCCGGCATCGCGGACGCGCTCGGCGGCAAGGACGACCAGCCGGCGATCGGCGGGCGTCTGGTTGACGCTGATAAACCGAATCCCCGCTCGACGCAAGCGATGAAGGTCTTGTCGCGGGCCTGGGCGAGTTTCAGCTCCTCGAAGGTCCGGTTCAGCGTGCGCAGCGCGCGGCGCAACTGGCCGTGGCTGCGCAGTTCGTCCTGCAGCCGGGCGCGCTCGCCCGGCCAGCGGTGGCGCAGGTGCCACACGTCGACCTGGGCCGGAAAGTGCCGGCGCAGCCAGTGGTAGGCGGCGTCGAAGTGGCCAAGCGGCGATTTCATGCCATGTGGCAACAGGCCCGGCTTTGCAAGGCGCACGACGAGGGCTGCGACACGCAGTCTAGTCCGCACCGACTACCATCTCGCCCGCTTCGCCGCGCACGCCAGGCGGCAAGATGTTCCAGGGCGGTCCGGCGCGTGCAATCTCGTAACCGATATCGTAAAGCTGCTGCATCACTACCGGATCGAACGTTTCGTTGCCAGCGAGGTTGATGCCTTCGGGAATGGTGATCCAGTGATACCCGGAGTTTTCGCGCAGCGCCAGCGCGTAGATGCGAAAGAGGTCGCCGACGACAGCTGCCCTGCCTGCGGCCTTGAAGGTGCGTCGCGCAATGTCCGGAATCGAGCGGCGCGTGGTCGCGGTATCCGCAGCCAGTTGGCCGTTGTGGATCACATAGATGTCCTCGCGCGTCGTGCCGCGACCGGCCTTCTGACGCAGCTCGCGCGCGCTGAACAACCCGCCGGTATAGAACACCTGGGGCCACACCGCCATCGACATGCATTTCGTCATAGCGGCGACCGCCGGCTTCAACTTCGAAGAATACCGGCGAAAAGGCAATGGGAATGGCGGCCGATGCCAGCATGACCCTGCGGAAGAGTGGCAGCGCATCGGGATGGCCGCTGGTGGCGATCAGCCCCATGTTCCAGATGACCAAGCGCTGCGAATCCAGATCGACACTGCCGATGTAGAGGCGCCGACCGCTCTGATGTGCCAGCGCAATCTCGTGCAGGAAGGCCTCGTCGATGTGCCGCTCGATCAGCCTGATGAGCGGTCCCGTGTCGGCGATGCTTTCGCCGAACAACAATTGCCGGACGGTCGACAGGAAGTCCCCGAGCGTGAAAATATCGTGTGAGCGCGTGGTGGTATAGAACTCGCGCAGCGCCTCATCCCTGGATTGCCCAAGAAAGGCGAACGGTGCCATCAGCGCGCCGGTCGATACGCCGGTGACCACCTTGAAGATCGGGCGCTTGCCGGTGCTCGACCAGCCGTCCAGAAAGCCCGCACCGAACGCTCCGTTGGCGCCTCCACCCGACAGCGCCAGGTGTGGATGGAGCACGATACCCTCCGCCATCGCCGGGAAGTCGCCGGCCGACTCCTGGGCAAAGGATCTCGCCATGTCGCGCTCCATGACCGGGCTTGGGCGACCGGCTGGCGCACGCACGTCCGGCAGGCCCGGAATGACGGCGTCGACCATCAAATTGACAGGTACGCCATTGCGCGGCAGCGAACCGCAGCCGGCGAGCGCCAGCGTCAGGACCAGCAGCACGCAGTGCGCTAGCCAGGCGAGTGGTTGAAACGGTGTCATCGGTGTCATCGACGCTCTTGCCTCGCTCCAAGAGACAAATAATCCATAAACCTCAAAAGGCACCGTCAAGCATGATGCGAATATTCACCGCCTTCATCCCTGCCCTTCTCCTACAGGGAAAACGGTGCAACCCCCCTGCCCTGCGGACTCACCCATGCACAGTTGATCAGGTTGGCGGTGACGCCGGTGTAGAGCGTGCCGCTTTTGGCGCAGGTCAGGTGGTTCCCCAATCAAGCCGGCCGGCGGAAGAAGGGCGCGGTTTCGAATACCGGCTTCGCGAAGTTCTGGCCATCCTTGGTCAGGCTGCGTTTCAGCACGAAATCGTAGAGCAGAACGTTGATGTCGCGCAGCCGGCGTAAGGGCTCGACGGTGCTCGCATCGAGCAGCTGCCAATCGACCAGCGCCTTCAGGGATATCAGGGGCACGACGCCGGGCAAGGGATAGTCCGAGCCGTTCAGCAGGCGGTCGTGCCAATCGCGACGCTCCAGCAGTGTGGCGACCACGCCCATCCGGTTGCCTTGCGTAATGGCCGAGATATCGCCGAACAGGTTGGCGCGATAGCGCGCATCGTCCATCAGTTGCCCGAACAGCTCGAAGTTGCTGAGTTTCGCCGAGCGCAGATCGTCGATGTGCCCGTCACCCAGCGACGCACAGTGCGCGACCACCACCCGTACCCCGGCGTCGAGCGGCCGCCGCAGGCGCAGCGGGTTACCCAGGTGCTCGCCGAAGCCATGCACCGCACGCTCGTCACCGGCGTGCGTGATGAGCGGCATGCGCAGCGCGACGAGTTTGGCGTAGAAGCGATCGCAGCGTGCGTCTGCAGGGTCGATGTTCTGCGCCGAGGGCAGCCACTTGATGGCTCGCGCGCCGCGCGCCGCCGCGGCGTCGAGCCGGTCGAGCGCGCGCGGGTCATAAGGATGGATCGACGCCACCCACGCGAAATGCGCAGGATGGCTGAAAGCCAGACCGGCCACGTAGTCGTCCGGCACATAGAGGGTCGAGCGATCCGCCAGCGGTACCCCGGCCTCATCGCGCGCCCAGTCGAAACCGAAGAGAAGCACGTGGAAACCGGGAGCCATTCTCCGGCATTGCGCCAGCAGGCGCTCGACGAAACTCGTGTCGACCTTGCCTGGCGAATCGTCGACGCAGGAGGCATTGACGTAGAACGCGCGCTGCACGTAGCCACGCGGATACCAGATCTGCTCCATGCGCGGATTGAACCACAGGCCGCTGCCGGAATCGCCATTGCCGAACACATGGCAATGGGTGTCCCAGACTTTGCCAGCGTCGAGCCCGTTCCACGCGGCGGCAAGGAGGGGATGCGCACTCAGGTCGGCCGGCAGTTCGGCAAGGCAGGCATTGAACACCCCGTCGCGCAACGAGAGATCACAGCCCGCGAGCTGCCCGCAGGCTGCGATGCCAGCGCCCACCAGCAGGCGCCGTCGCTTGATCTGGAACGGAGTCATGTCGGTCCTGTCGCAGCGGGAAGGGAATCCTCAGTTGGGACCCTGCCTGAGCAATTCAATGCCGCTCCCCGTGACACGGACACGGTCGCCGATGCGCACGGCCGGCGCAGTAGTTTGCTGGATCGTCGCCAGGGAGCCATCGTCGTAACGCACTCCGATGCGCCAGACGAGGGTCTGGCGCTGTGCGGCCTGATTACCGACGAAGGCACCACCACCTGCGCCGACGATGGTGGCCGCGGTCTGGCCCGAGCCACCACCGATCTGATTGCCAAGCAAGCCGCCGATCACCGCACCGCCGATGGTAGCGGCGGCGGCGTTACCCCGCTGCACCGTGTCCTGCACGATCGACTCGACCGTACCGTCACGCGACGCCGGTTGGGCAACCTGGAACGCCGGCGTTGTCTCGCAGCCGGCCAGCAGCAACGCAAAGCCTGCACTCAATACAGCGGCAAAACGCTGCCATCCCGAAAGCTTGGTCATTTTCATTCTCTCCACTACAGATTGACGGATTTTTCAGTTGGGAATCGAATTCAGCAGGAACATGGCCGCCAGCAAGCCGGTCGGCCGCCCGAGCTTGCCCAGCCATTGGGTGAAAATCTGTTCAATGTCGCCGCCCATGTAGACCTGCGTCAGCGCCTTGTTGACCTCGAGGCGGAAAGCCGAATCATTGCGTGGCAGGGCCATCGCGTAGGGTTCGATCGACAGATCTTCCGCTACCAGGGCGAGCTTGGCGGCTTCCTTCGCCTGTACGGCCAAGCCTACGAGTTTGACCTTGTCGCCGGCATAGGCGTCAACGCTGCCACCCTCAAGCATCGCCAGGCCGGCATTGGCATCTCCGACGGTCACTACCGTGGCGCTGATCTGGAACAGGCGCAGCAAGTCATTGAGTCGCGTCTCGTTGGTCGTTCCCTTGAGCACCGCGACCCGCTTTCCAGCCAGGTCGGTGAACTGATTGACCGGCGATCCGGCCTTGACGAGCAGCCCGCCACCATCGATGAAGATGAGATTGGAAAAATCGACATTGGCCAGACGCGACTGCGTCTGCGTTGTATTGGCGCATTCGAGATCAGCGCGCCCCTTGGCGACCATCTGCAGGCGTTCGCTGACAGAGCCGGCAATCCAGTTCACCTTCAGGTTTGCGTCGCCAACCGCACGCGCAATCTGCGCAATGACGCGTTTGCACAGATCGATCGAATACCCGGCCGGCTCCTTTTCGCTCCGACAAAAGAGAACGGCAGGGAATCGGGGGAATAGGCGACGTTGATGACCTTCGCCGACTTGATCTTGCCGAGTGTTCCCGAACCGGTCTGCGCCGTGGCGGTGCCGCCGATCAGCGTTGTGGTGACGATGAGTGCCGCAAGAAGAGTCTTGATCATTGAGTCCTCGATTTCATATCAGGGTGAGAAGGGGAAACAGCTTGATCTGTTCCCTTGACTGGATAATTCGCGGTGCACTCTACTACAGCCTTTCGCCACTTCACAAACTGAAATGGCATCTTGCGCACTCATCCCGTGGGGCAACTTTCCTGGATCGCGGTATAGGATCGTGACTACTTTCCAGCCCGGCTCGATCAGCGCGTCGCTCTACAGGGCTAACACCTCGCCGGCCACCTCCGTCTTGTATTCGCGCACCACTTCACCGAAAGAGTTGTGCTGGATTGCGACGACCTGGCCTGGCACCACCTTGCTGCGCAGCTCGACCTTCAGCTCCAGGTAGCCATCGTGCGTTGCCCGCACCGGGCGCACCGCGTTGCCGGTAAAGGTACCCCGCCTCCTTCGATGTGCGGCCCATCGGACCGGCGACTACTCCGTGCCGCTTGAGCACGTTCATCGAACCTTCGACGAACAGCGGGATCATGCGCCGGTCAAATGACCGTGCGGCGCCAACCTCGGTGGGCAGCGCCGGGATGCCGGCATCGACCAGCGCGGTCTCCAGCGTGCCGGGATATCCCGGGTTATTCCAGATCTGCTCGATTGGAAACAATTCGGCCATCGCGCGGATCTCGGGCCGACCCATCTTGGCAAAGATGGAGGCCGTGATGTGGGTGCCCGTGGTGCTGGTGTGGTTGTCCAGCACGTAATCGGCATTGGGCTTGAACAGCCGGTTGAACACCAGGCCCGCATGGCGCGTCGGCGCGTTGCCGCCGGCATCGTCGCCGTGCACGCCGCTGATGAGCAGGATGCGCTTGCCGGGGATCTCCCCCTTGGCCACCACCACCGGCACGTACCAGTGCTGGCCGGTGGCCATCTGCGCGCCCTGGAAGTAGAAACTGTGCTTCCTTCCCGGCTCCAGGTCGGCGACGTCGAGGTGGCTGATGACGCGTTTTCCCTGGATCACGTCGCCTGTGGAGACGGTGGCGGCCTGTGCAGCGAAGGCAGTCAGCATCGCGGCGGCGAGCGTGACGATTGTGCTTGTCCTGATCTTCACGACCGGCCTGGTCGAAGCCCCCCGCCGGTGCATCGGGGTGCGCTCGCACGCACATCTCAGTTTGCCTCAGCCGGCCTCCGGGGTCTTGCTCGCATCGAGCGCCGCCTGCAGCTTCTGTTCCTGCTCGTGCGTCAGCGAGGTCTTGATCACCTTGCCGCCGCTGCCCTGAATCTCGGCCAGCACCTTATCAGGCGTCGATTTGCGAACCAGCACGAAGAGCAGTGAGCTGCCGTTCTTGAAGGTCGCGGCGAGATCCTTCATGAAATCGTCGTTGATGCCGACATCGGTGAGCGCGCCGCTCAGCGCGCCGGCACCGGCGCCTGCCGCCAGACCGATCAGCGGGTTCAGGAAGATCAGGCCGATCAGGGTCCCCCAGAAGCCACCGCTCAGTGCGCCCGCAGCGGTGACATTGAAGGTTTGATGCAGCTTGACCTTGCCGGAATCGTCCTTGACGGCGACCACGGCGTCCTCCAGATCGATCAGATATTCCTTCTGCAGTTTGAGCAATTGGGTGCGCATTTCTTCGGCCTTGAACTTATCGTCGTAGCCTATGACTATCAGGTCGCTCATGAAAAACTTCTCCTATATTCTGGTTCAACACGGCAAGCGGAACCCCATGTTCCGGTCTTGAATTGTAACGTAATCGAACTTCATTTCATTTCAGCGGGTCGACAGTTGGCGATGGCTGCAATTCGCCTTCTTGCTTGACTATGGCAAGCTGCCTGGCCTAGACTCGGGCACGACGCTGCATGATGCGGGCCCGTAGACTCCAGATGGTGCCGTCGGATGTCCTGTCCCGCCACCCTTACATTCCTTGAAAGACCGGCCATGAAAAATTTGATCGTCGCCTCCGCCTTGTCTCTTGCCCTGATGGGTGGGCTTGTGCATGCCCAGACTTCACCAGCCACCCCTGCCCCAGCCAAAGCTGCTGCGACGGCCAGTAGCGACCCCATCGTGGTGATGCGCAACGAGCAGCGCGCTGCACGGAATGCGTTCAACGAAGCCGCCAAACCCATCCGTGCTGAACGCGCTGCCACTGTCAAGGCGGCTGTGGACAAAGCCGTGGCCGAAGCCAAGGCGAGCGGCAAGGACCCGGTGGTCGCCGGGCGCGTTGCCAGGGGGCAGGCCATGCAGGCCACCAAGCCCGACTTCGACGCCAAGATGAAGGCCATTACCGAAACCCGCCGTGACGCCATGGCCGCCGCAAAGGCCAAGCGCGATGCGGCCATGGCCAACCGCTGATCCGAGTGCTTCTTCCGGTGTGCTGCTGATCGACGCAAACCGCCGCAATGCCCTGCGTTGCAGCGGTCTGCTCTTGCCGCAGTGGCTCGCCCTCGTCAGCGCGATATGGCGTAGCCAATGCGCACGCTCCACGGCTCGCGCTGGTTGTAGTCGAGCAGGAACTCGCCGTAGCCGGTGAAATACTGCGCCATCAGGTAGCCGGACAGGCCGGGTACCAGCTTGTTGAGCGGGTAGGTGAATTGCAGGTCGGAGCTGAACGCACTCGACTTGGTTCCCTTGCGCAGGATCCATGCCGCTTGCCAGTCGTCGTTCTTGCCGTAGGTAAAGCGGAAGTCGCCGTAGCCACGGTACTTCTGGATATCGGGGTTCTCGCTCTTTTCGATGTAGGCATAGATCTTGGGCGAGAACGTCCAGTGGAAATCGCGCGTGTCGCCGAAGGCGAAGTACGGTCGGACGAACAGGGTGTCGATGCTGCGTGAGTCGATATCGTCCTTGCCGTTGGATTCGTGCTCGTAACCAGCCGCGATGCCGACCGCATTGCCGCCGACGCGCCAGTCGGTGTTGGGGACGTAGTAGAAGAAGCTGGGGATGTAGTTGGTGTCGAGGAAGGGCTTCGAATCCGCAGTGAGATCCCAGAACGCCGCCTGCGTGTAGGCGAAGTACAGGTTGTCGAAGAAACGGCGCGAGTTCTTGTCGGCCGGTTCGTAGAGGCGCAGCTTGAAGCTCAACTGAGCCTGTGCGTTGGCATCGCTGCCGGCGCCGGCAATGAAGAACATGGGTTCGTGAAAGGACAGGCGGCCTTCATCCTGTCGGTTGGGATCGTTGTCGGAGCGCACGCTGAGAATCGTGACCGGCACGCGGTCGGTCGTCGCTGCCTCGTCGGCCTGCGCAATGCGTTCACCGCCGCTGGCTGGCGGCAGGAGCGGTTCTGCCGCTGCTGGTTCCCTTGGCGTGGACATCTGCACCAACATGGCCGGAGCGTCCATGTCGATGGCGTCAACGCGAACCCTGCCGCGCAGGTTCGGTGGCACCTCGCCGACATAGTCGATGCGCCTGAATTCGCCTTGGCGCAGATTGATCTGGTCGGGCACCGGCGTCTCGCGACGCAATTCGACACGAGCCACAGCACCCAGGTCAGGCGTCAGGTTGACGCGAAGTACCTCGGGCAGGGAATAGGAACGCGATTCGGCCTCACCGGTCACCATCAGCGAGAGCCTGAACGGCGCGGCGGGATCGATGGTGCGGCTCGGAGCCACAAGGTTGATGTCAGCCCGCGCCATCGTCGGCGCGAAAGCCGGAACCAGGCTGAACATCGCGGCAGCCGTCGCGATGGGGAGGGCGCGTCGCGGCGCGCTACGCAGATTGTGGGTCAATATCATTCCTTTGAACAAGTGTTGGTTTGAGGCTTGTCCCGACCTACGCGCTGTCGGCGGGACAGTCATGCAGACGGCGCCTTGACGCTACTGCGCTTGTGCGGTCAGCGTGCTCGGTGGGGTCGGCGTCATTGAACCCGCAATGTCCACCCAGCCACCGCCCATCGCCTGGTACACATTGACCAGCTGCGTGTAGCGATCGGCAAGCAGGCGCACCGCTGCCAGCTCGGCTGCGAACAACTCGTTCTCGGCCACCAGCACATCGAGATAAGCCGCCACCCCCTTGTCGAACCGCAGCTTCGACAGCCGGGCGAACTCGCGCAAGGCGTCCACTCGCTTGCTCTGCACTGCGACTTCCTCGATCTTCTTCTGCGACCCGGTCAGCGCATCGTTGGTCTCGCGAAACGCACTGAGGATGGTCTGTTGATAAAAGAGCAGCGCCTGCTCGTATTGCGCCTCCGCCGAGCTGACCTGGCCCGAGATCCCCCCGAAGGTGAAGATCGGGCCGCTGACGCCGGCAGCGATCAGGCCGGCGCTTGCCGGGCCGGTAAAGACGCTGCTGAACGCCGTGCTGACGCTGCCGAGCAGGCCGGTGATCGAGACGGTCGGGTAGTAGAGCGCGCGCGTGGCGCCGACGTTGGCATTCGCCGCCACGAGGTTCTGCTCGGCCTGCAGGATGTCGGGCCGGCGTTGCAGCAGCGTCGAGGGCAGGTCGGCCGGGATCAGCGGCGCGACGAGCTGGTCGATGGTCTTGCCTCGCGCGATCGGCCCCGGGTTGCGGCCGAGCAGGATCGAGATCAGGTTCTCCTGCGCCGCAATCGCCTGCTCGAAGGCCGGAATCGCGGCCAGTGCCTGCTGGTACTGCGAGGTGATCTGCATCACTTCCGTCTTGGCCACGATGCCGGCTTTGAAGCGCAGGTCGAACAGCCGCGCCGTGGCGCCGAAGTTCCTGGCCGTCGCCTGCGCTATTTCCAGCTGGCGGTCGAGTGCGCGCAGCGCGATGTAGCTGGTGGCGACGCTCGTCACGAGCGACAGCACGACGCCGCGCTGCGCCTGCTCGCTGGCATAGACCTGCGCCTGCGCGGCCTCGCTGAGGCGGCGCACGCGACCGAACAGGTCGAGTTGCCAGGACGCGCCAAGCGATGCCTGGTAGAGTGAAAAATAAGGGTCGGCGCCGGGCGGCAGCGGCGGCTGGCCAACACGACTGGCGCGCGTCCGGCTGGCCTCGGCGCCATAGCCAATCTGCGGGTACAACTGCGAGCGGGTGGCGGTCAGCGCGCCGATGAACTGATCGACTCGCGCCGCTGCGATGCGCACGTCGCGGTTCTCGCGCAGCGCGCTCTCTACCAGATCGTTCAACACCGGGTCGCCGAACTGCTCCCACCACTTGCTGTTGGCCACTTCGACCGCCATTGGATAATCGATACGCCATGCGGAAGGCGACTCCACCGTGGGGCGCACGTAGTCGGGTCCGACCATGCAGCCGGCCAGGCCGGTGGCCAGCAGTGCCACGAGCACGTTGATCCTCATGTCGGTTTTCCTCCTGTGATGCGCGGCAGAGGCAGGCGTCGACTGCCGTTCGACCGCCGTGCCGGGCCAGGTGCCCTGACGCCGCACATTGTAGCAATATTCATCCCCCCCAAGGCGCGCTGGCGAGGCCTTGTCATCGGCCTGGTCCTCGTTGAATGTCAATCGCCGCCAGCGCTCCTGCTGAGCGAGCGAACCTGCCCGGCACTCATTTCGGTGCGTCGACCAGCAGTAGCCCACCGAACAGCGCCGCCAGCGTCAGCAAGCTGATGCTGGCGAACGGCCAGCGCCGAGCGAGGCGGTCGGCCTGCTCGAAGGCGATGCCTAGGGCCAGCGCCGCATGGCGCAGCCGGCCTTCTCTTGCGCCCGCAGCAGACCGGGCCGCAGCGAGTACGGGCGCGCGCGACAGTCCCAGCGCCAGCAGCGCGCCGCCCACCAGCACCAGCAGCGTCGTTGCCAGTTCACTGGGCGCCAGCGGGTTCGACACGAGGTGGCCGGGAAGCGGCCCCAGTGCGGCGAGAGCAAGCAACAGCGAGCCCACGGCTAGCGCCAGTGCGGCGAACTCGGAACGTCGCGAGACGCGCTTCACCAGAATCAGGGCCGCGGAGCGACGGCGCAGAACATTGACCAGCACCAGCACCACATAGCCGGCGGTGAATACGGCGCCGCCTTGCAGCACGATCGTCCACCACCACTGCCCCGAGCCATCGGCGGCATCGAGCAGGAGCTTCTTCGCCAGGTAGGCACCACTCGGCACCACGCCCATCAGTGCAATGCCGGCCAGCACGAACGCCAGCACGGTGACGGGCAGCGCGCGGACCACACCGGTCAGGTCGGCGATGCGGTCGTGACCGAGCGCCGCATAGACGAGGCCGGCGGCCATGAACATGGCGGCCTTGGCGGTGGCATGCGACACCGCCTGCAACAGTCCACCGGTCAGGGCCGGGCCGTGTATCAGCACGCTGCCGGTGGCGTCAAAGGCGAGCGGGAACATGAGGAACAGGTAGCCGATCTGGGCCATCGTCGAATAGGCAACCAGCAACTTCAAGCGCTCCTGACGCAGCGCGACGACGCTGCCGATGACGATGGCCATCGCGCCCAAAGCCCCGAGCAGTTGCGCCGACGGCAGGGTCACGACGCCCGGCATCACGTCGAACCACAGCCGCACGACGAGGAACCACGAGCCCTTGATCACCAGAGCCGACAGCACCGCACTGGCTGCCGCGGGCGCGCCGCCATGCGCTGGCGGCAGCCAGATGTGCAGCGGGAAGAGCGCGGTCTTGGCCAGCAGGCCGGCGGTCATCAGCGCCAGAGCCGTCCGGGCGATCGGTTCGGGCTGCACCGCTTCGGCCAGCAGCGGGATGTCCAGCGTGCCGTAGCCGCCGTACAACAGCACCGCGCCGAGCAGGTACAGCACCGAGCCGCACAGTGCAAACAGCATGTAGCGCAGCGCGGCGCGCAGTGTCTCGCCGCTGCCGGCCAGGCACACCAGCGGCACGCCGGCGAAAGTCAGCAGCTCCAGCGCGACATAGAGCGTAAACAGGTCGCCGCTGACGAAAACCAGGTTCAGCGCCCCCCACACCGCCATCAGCAGCAGCCAATAGCTGAACGCGGCGCGCGACTCCTTGATGCCCAGCGGCGTGCCGAAGTCGGCGCGCGCGTAAATGCCGATGCCGCAGACCACCCCGGCCACCGCCAGCAGCATGACCACCGCCGGCCCGTCGGCGCGCAGCGCGATGCCCAGCGGCGGCGCCCAGCCGCCGAGCAGGTAGACCAGCGTCTGGCCTTCGCGCAGCCACGCGGCCGCGATGCCCACCGCCAGCGCCAGCCCCAATGGCATGAACACGAAGGCCATGCGCTGCACCTGGCGCCCGCCCAGCAGCAAACCGAGCAGCATGCCGACGAAGGGCAACAGCACCACCGGCGCCAGCAGCGCGCCTCCGTAGGTGCCCGTCCAGAGTTCCACCGCCGCTGCTTCCGCTCAATCGCCGGACGGCGGCTCGTCGGCCAGCGACGCGGTAGCGGTGGATTCGATCAGCCGCAGCAGCAGCGCCACCGTCACTGCGGTGGCGGCGAAGGCGACGACGATGGCGGTGATCAGCAGCGCCTGCGGCACCGGGTCGGCGGCCATGCCGGCCGCGGCGCCGCGCTTGGCCAGCGCGCCGAAGAGCACGAACACGCCCGAACCCATGATGTTGAAGGCCACCAGCTTGCGCAGCGGGTGCGGCTGCACGATCAGCCCGTACAGGCCGATGCCCACCAGCGCGCAGGCGCACAGCGCGAACAGCGTCTCGACGTTCATCGCCCGGTACTCCGGGTTGGCATGGGCCTCATGTTGCGCGCTGACAGGGAAGTTTCGCCGGGCGCCGGCGAGGAGTCGGCGCTTCGCGCCGGTGCCCCGTTCAACAGCAAGGCCAGCACCAGCACCAGCGTCGGCAGCAGCGCCAGCTCGATGACCACGATCATCGGCTTGGCCCAGCCGTCCGGATAGCCAAGGAAGGCGCCCGCCTGCCACGCACCGAGCACGCCGACGGAAACGAACACCAGTGGCCCGACGACGATGCCGGCGCGTAGCCAGCGGCTGTCGATGCGCGGTGCATCGCCCAGGCCGGCCATCTGCACCAGCATCCACATCGCCGCCAGGATGGTGGCGCTCTGGAACTTGCCGCCCGGGTGGTCGGCGCCGGCCCAGAACAGGTAGAGGCCGACGACGATGCCGATCGGCGGCAGCACGCGCGCCAGGTAGGTGAGGATGCCGTCGGGGTCTGCGCCGTAGCGCGGCCCGGGGCGGCCGCCCCAGAAGCGGTCCGGCGCCAGCGACCACACGCCGATCAGCGCGATCACCAGCACGACCGCCTCGAGCAGCGTATCCAGCGCGCGGAAGGCGAGCAGCACGCCGGTGATCGGGTTGCCGACGCCAGTGGCCGCCAGGTTCTCAACCGCCTGCGGCGCCAGCGTCGGCGCGGGCTCGGGCAACGCCAGCACGCACAGCGCCAGCACCGTGGCGACGCTCACCGACAGCAACACTGCGAATGCGCGCGTACCGGCGCCGCTGCGCTCGGACCAGGCCGCCGCCTCGGTGCCACGCAGCCGCCCCACCGCACCGAGCAACAGCGCGCCGGTCAGGCCGCCGCCGATGGCCGCTTCGGTCAGCGCGACGTCGATGCCGGCCAGGCGCACCCAAACCAGCGACAGCAGCAAGCCGTAGACGACGAAACCGGCCACCGCCAGGAAGGCGTCGCGCGCGAGCACGGTCCACAGCGCCAGCCACAGCAGCAGCAAGGCAACGACCAGGCTGACGAGCGCCGTCATTCGACTACCCTGCGCGCTGCGCGCTTCGCGATGAGCGCCCGGGAACGGCCCGGCGTGCTCATTCGTTGTATTCCCGGCGCCGCACCGAGCGCGCGATGAGCTGCGACACCGCCCCGCTGGACAGCATCACCAGCAGCCACACCAGTACCAGCTTCAGCGCCGCGAGCACGCCATCCATTTGCGGCAGCAGACCGGTGACCACCAGCGCGACGCCCAGGTTGTCGGCCTTGGTCAGCGCATGCAGCCGCGTGTAGGCATCGGGAAAGCGCAACAGCCCGACCGTGCCCGCGAGAAAGAACACCAGGCCGGCGCCAATGGCGACAATGCTGAACACGTCGATCACAACGCTCACCTTGCACCCTCAGTGGCGTCATCGTCGGCGACTTTCTGGTCCTGGCGCAGGGCGAACTTGACAAAGGCGATCGACGCGAAGGCGGAGAGCAGCGCCAGCGTCAGTGCCACGTCGAACATCGCCCGGTCGCCGGAGGCCGCTCCGAACAGCAGCAGCGCAGCGATGGCGCCGCTGCCCAGCAGCTGCGCGGCCATCATGCGCTCGGCGCGGCCCGGTCCACGCGCCACGCGCACCAGGCCGACGGCCACCATCAGCACGATGAAGGCCGCCGCTGAGAGCAGAAAATCAGCCATCGCGCGGCTCCGGCTGCAGGGCCCTGGCGTAGGCACGCTCCTCGGCGGCCAGTTGCTCGACCACCGCTTGCCCCGTGTCGAGGCAATGGAACTCGATCATGTCTGGTGTTCCGTCGCTGGCCACCGTGCCCGGCATCAGGCTGGCGATCAGTTCGAAGGCGTTGCGCCCCGCGCCGCGTGGCAGCCCGACGGGATAGTCGATGAAGCCCGGCTGCAAGCGCGGCTGCGGTGCGAAGGCGCGGCGCGCGACATCGGTGCCGGCCACCAGCGACTGCCACAGGAAGCGCGGCAGCAGCAGCAGCAGCTGGCCGAGGCGAACGCCACTGCTGGCCGGCGGCAGCAGCTTGACGCTGGCCCAGGTGGCCGCAGCGCTGGCCAGCAGGCCGAAGACCAGGTTCGCCGGCCTGGCGCTCTGGTCGACGACGATCCACAGCGCAAAGTACAACAGCGCACGCACGGCCAGAGCACGGGTGAGACTACCATCGGGCGCGGCGGTCACCGGACAACCCTCCGCGCTGCGTCCTCCGGGATCAGCAGGGGAACGGGCGGGCGCGGCGGCAGTGCCGCCGGCTGCGACGTCATGATGACTGCTCCACGGCATCAGCCGCCGGCGTCTTCTCGTTGCCGAGCACTGCCATGTACAGCGTGGGCAGGAAAACCAGCGTCAGCAGCGTCGCCACCAGCAGGCCGCCCATGATGGCGAAGGCCATCGGGCCCCAGAACACGGTGGGCGCGATCGGCAGCAGGCCGAGCACGGTGGACATCGCGGCCAGCATCATCGGCCGAAGCCGATTGGTGGCGCAGCCCAGCACCGCGTCGCGCACGCTGAGCCCGGCGGCGCGCTCCTCCTCGATCGAGACGATCAGGATCACCGCGTTCTTGGCGATCATGCCGATCAGCGCCAGGATGCCGAGGATGGCGACGAAGCCCAGCGGACGGTTGAACAGCAGCAGCGACAGCACCACGCCGATCAGCCCCAGCGGCAGGATCGCCATCACCATGGCCAGGCGGCGGAAGCTGACCAGCATGACCATCATCGCCAGCAGCATCAGCACGATCATCAGCGGCACGACCGCGAACACCGAGGCCTGCGAGACCTGGCTCTCCTCGAACAGGCCGCCGGTCTCGACCTTGTAGGGCTTGGGCAGCTTGGCGCTGAAGTCGGCGATCTTCGGCGCCAGCGCTTCCACCACGCTGTCGGGCAGAACGCCGCGGTTGACGTCGGCGCGCACCGTCAGCGTCGGCACCCGGTCGCGGCGCCACACCAGCGGGAACTCCTGCTCCTCGACGAAGGTCGCGAACTGCTGGAGAGGCACCATGCGCCCGCTCGGCGTGGGCACCTGCAGCGACGCCAGCGTCTGGAACGAGGCACGTTCACCATCGGCGGCGCGTACCACGGCGTTGACCAGATAGATGTCGTCGCGCACCTGCGTCACCGGCGTGCCGGAGATGGCGGCGTTGAGCACGCCGGCGATCGCGGCCGAACTGACGCCGAGCTGCCGGGCCTGGTCCTGGTTGATTTTGACGCGCAACTGGCGTGCCGGCTCCATCCAGTCGAAGTGCACGTGCCGCGTGCGCGCGTCGGCGCCGACCACGTTGGCCAGTTCCAGCGAAAGACGCCGCACCTCGTCCTTGTCCGGGCCCGACACGCGGTACTGCAGCGGCCAGCCCACCGGCGGCCCCAGCTCGAGCGGCGACACACGCGAGACGACGCCGGGGAACTGCTCGGCGAGCGCCTTCTCCAGCTTGACCCGCAGCCGCTCGCGCGCCTCGAGGTCCTTGGCGACGATGACGAACTGGCTGAAGAAGGGGTTCGCCAACTGCACGTCCAGCGTCAGGATGAAGCGGATCGCGCCGCGCCCGACGTAGCTGCTGAAGTGGTCGACGTCGGGGTCGGCCTTCAGGATCGCCTCCAGCCGCTTGACCTCGGCCTCGGCGGCGAAGATCGACGCGTTCTGGCGCAGCGTCAGGTTCACCGTCAATTCGGGACGGTCGCTGGACGGGAAGAACTGCCGCGACACGTTCCCCGACAGGACCAGCGCGGCGACGAAGGCGGCGAGCGTGACGCCGATGGTCAGCCACTTCATGCGGATCGCGCCCTGGAGCAAGCTGCTGTACAGCTGCACCAGCTTGCCCGGCTTGGGCTCGGTCTCCTGCTGCTTCGGCGGTTTCAGCATCGCCTTGCCGATCAGCGGCGCGAAGATCACCGCCACCAGCCAGCTGACGATCAGCGAGATGGCGACCACCGAGAAGATCGAGAAGGTGTACTCGCCGGCCGAGCTCTTGGCGAAGCCGATCGGCACGAAGCTGGCGATCGTGACCAGCGTGCCGATCAGCATCGGCGCGGCCAGCGTGCGGTAGGCAAAGGTCGCGGCCTGGTCCGGGGTGTCGCCGGCGCCCAGCCGGCGCAGCATGGCGTCCACCGTGGTCATCGCGTCGTCGACCAGCATCCCGAGCGCGATGATCAGCGCGCCCAGCGAGATGCGGTGCAGGTCGATGTTGGCCACGTCCATGACTGCGAACACGATCGCCATCGTCAGCGGAATGGCCAGCGCCACCACCGCGCCGGGGCGCATGCCCAGGCTGACGAAGCTGCACGCCAGGATGATGACGATGGCCTGCCACAGCGAGGTCATGAAGTCGCTGATCGCCAGATCGACCGTCACCGCCTGGTCGGCGACCAGCACCGGCTCGATGCCGACCGGCAGGTTGGCGGTGATCTCGGCCATCTCCTTGCGCACGTTCTCGCCGAGCGCCAGGATGTCGCCGGCGTCGCGCATGGCGATCGCCAGGCCGATGGCCGGTTGCCGTTGACGCGGAACATCGGCTGCGGCGGGTCGGTGAAGCCGCGCCGCACTTTGGCGATGTCGCCGAGGCGGAAGATGCGCTCGCCGGCGACGATGTTCACCGCCTCGATGTCGCGCTCGTTGTCGAAGGCGCCGGTCACGCGCAGGAACACACGCTCCTGCTCGCCTTGCATCGTGCCGGCCGGGCGCACCAGGTTCTGCGCCTGCAGCGTGGCCACGATCTGGTTCAGGTTCAATCGCAGTCCGGCCAGCCGCTCCATCGAGAACTCGATGTAGATCTGCTCGTCCTGCGCGCCCAGCACCTCGATCTTCGAGACGTCGGGCACCTGCAGCAGCCGCGAGCGCGCGGCCTCGACGTAGTCACGCAGTTCGCGGAAGCTGAAGCCGTCGGCGGTGAACGCGTAGATGATGCCGAAGGTGTCGCCGAAGTCGTCGTTGAGGAACGGCCCGAGCACGCCCTGCGGCAGCGTGTGGCGCATGTCGCCGATGTTCTTGCGCACCTGGTACCAGATGTCGGGAATCTTGTGAGGCGGCGTCGATTGCTTCAGGTCGACGAAGATCGTCGTCTGCCCGGCGATGGTGTAGCTGCGCAAGCGGTCGAGGTAGTCGGTCTCCTGCAGCGTGCGCTCGAGCCGCTCGGTAACCTGCTTCATCGTCTCGTCCACCGTCGCACCGGGCCAGCCGGCCGCGACGACCATCGTGCGCGTGGTGATCGCCGGGTCCTCGCCGCGCCCCAGCTTGAAGAAGGACATGACGCCGGCCACCACGGCCAGGATCATCAGGAAGACGACCAGCGAGCGCTTCTTGAGCGCCCATTCCGACAGGTTCGGTCCGATCACGAGCGGGTCTCCGGCACGCGCACTTTCTGGCCCGGGCGCAGCGCCTGCGCGCCGGCGATGACGACGACGTCGCCTGGGTTCAGCCCCGCGGCCACCTGCACGGTGTTGGCGTCGCCCCCGCCCAGCTGGACGTTGCGCAACGATACGGTGCTCGAAGCCTTGTCGACCACCCATACCGCGGTCTTGCCGTCGGCGCGTACCAGCGCCGAGGCCGGCACCTCGATGGCAAGCGCCTCGGGCAGTTGCATCCTGCCCGTAACGGTGCTGCCCAGGCGCATGGCCGGCGGCGGGTCGATCAGGCGTACGCGCACGACGAAGGTGCCGGTCACCGGATCCGCGCGCGGCGAGACTTCCCGTACCCGGCCGGCTACCGTCACCCGCGGGTCGTCGGTCAGCGCCACCGTGATCTCTGGAATCTTCGGCGCGACGTCCTTGATGCGGCCCGGCACGTCGAAAACCGCGTCGCGCGCGCCCTCGCGCGCCACCTGGACGATCATGCGTCCGGCCGCAACGACTTCGCCGGGCTCCGGCCCGCGCGCCGTCACGACGCCGGCCACGTTCGCGAAGAGGCGCGTATAGCTCAGACGGTTCTCCGCCAGGCTGACCTGCGACTGTACCGCCTCGACCTGCGACTCGGCGGTCTTCAGCAGTGCCACGGCCTGGTCGAACGAGGCGCGCGAGACGGCGTCTTCGGCCACCAGCTCGCGCATGCGCGCGTGATTGTTGCGCGCCTCCACCAACTGTGCCCGTGCGGCCGCCAGTTGCGCACGCGCCGACTGCAGGCCGCTTTCCTCGTTCTGCGGATCGAGCCGCGCAATGAGTTGACCGGGCTTTACCTTGTCGCCGATGTCCACCGTTCGCTCGACCAGCCGGCCGTCGATGCGGAATGACTCGTTGATCTCGGTCTGCGCCTGCACCGAGCCGGTCAGGGAGACGATACCACTCGCGGCACGGCTTTCGATGTTCGTCACGCGCACCGGGCGAATCTCCGGCACCGACGCTTCGTCAGCGCGCTGACAGGCCGCCAGCAGCGCCAACGCGGCGAGCGTCAGCAAGGCGTTCGTTCCGGACAGAAAAGCGGTTCGCTTGGTGGCAACGTTCACGGACACAGAGCGGCTCCTTGTTGAAGTTTCGGTGAATTGGCAGGCGAGCCTGAGGCAGATAATTCTAAGTGCGTTCCTACCAACCCGGTGCACTCGCGACCGTACCCGCGGCGATGGCGCGCTCGAGTTGCGCGTGGTCGCGCTCGTTCTGGTCGGCGTAAAGGCGGGCGAAGTCGCAAAGGGCGGTGGCGAACTGCGAGCCCTTGCCGAGGTACGCGCTGATCGCCACGGCGTCTCCCGAGCGGGCGTGGGCCCGCGCCAGCGTCTCGCCACAGGCGGCAGCGAACTCGACCAGGCAGGGGGCGAGCAATTTGATATCGAGGATGATCTTCATGTCACGGAACTGCCGCACGTAGTAGTCCCTGCCCTGGAACGAGCCCCAGCCGACGAAGATGCCGGTCGCTGTTTGCAGCGCCCGCTTGCCGGCGATCACCCGGGCCCCATGATTGTCGTGCTGGCTGCGGCCGAGGTAAGACTCATATACCGACGGACCCGCCTGCTTGATCTGCAGGAACAACGGGTCGCTGCCGCTGCGGCCCTCGAGGAGAACCAGATACACGCGCATGCCGACGCTGCCGACCCCCACGACCTGGCGGACCACGTCAACCGGCGTGAAGCGGTCGAACAGGAAGCGCCTATCCTCCCGCAAGGTCATCCGGTAGCCAGCGAGGAACTGGTCGGTCAGCGCGTCCTGCTCGTCGTCGTCGATGGCAACGCGGAAGGGTGGGTCCTCGTCGATCCGTGGCCGGCCGTCGACCATCGAGGTGAGCTTGGCGAACGCGCCGAGGTGAGTACGGCTCCTGGATTCCTTCTCGATGTGCACCGAGATCAGTTCGCGGTCGGCCGGTGTGAAGTAGCTGATCAGGCTGTCGACATGCGTGCCGTCGTACCAGAGGCTGAGCTCGCTCATCTTCGCGTAGCGGGCCATGCGGTCCCGGTACGCCTCCACTGCCGTGACCACCGCCTCATCCGCCGTCGCCGCCTTGAGACCGTCCTCCCGAGCCGCCACCACCAGGCTGGCGGCGAGTCGCTGCACATCCCACTCGAAGGGCCCGGGCAGCGTCTCGTCAAAGTCGCGAAGGTCAAACAGGAGGTTCCGCTCGGGCGTCGCCCACAGGCCGAAGTTGAGGACGTGAGCGTCGCCGCAGAGCTGCACCAGCAGCCCGCTGTGGGGCCGGGACGCGAGATCGGCAGCCATCACCGCGGCTGCTCCGCGGTAGTAGTTCCACGGCGAGGCCACCATGCGGCCGTGTCGGACGGGGAGCAACTCGGGAACCCGGATCGCGTTCTGGGCGACGATCGTGTCGAGGGCGTCGTGCCCGCGCGCGGTTTCGTCCCAGCGCGCAAACGCGCTCCGCGGAGCCCGCTTGCGCGCAGCCTTGCCGGCCGCGCTTCGCTCCTCGACGGTCTCCCGGAGGTCGTGCACCGGAGCCGTTGTCGGCGAAGGCGTGCTGGGGTCGGTCTCCGTCATCGGCACTCCTCGAATCGCCTCTGGCGTGCAGCCAGAAGGGTTGCGGTGGAAACATGAAACCCGTCACTGGCCAGCAACGGATACGCATCCAACGAATTGGCGTCGTGAATTTCCGCCACAGGATGCCGCCGGGGCGACTGCTTGTCAAGCTGGCGAATGCAGCCAAGCGGGGCCACTGCGCGACGCGGTGTCGCTCGCTTGCACCGAAGCGATGACTCCCGCCAGCGAGGCGATCATCGTCAGGGTGGTAACGCGGCAGGAACTGGCGTCCGTCCCGGTTTTCTTGACCAGGGACTGGATCGCCCTTGGTCGGGGCGGGTTTGCCCAGCATGCAGCTGGAGGGGGTGCGCGTCCGGTTGGCATCGGATTGATTTTGTTGCCGCAAGAATGCGACACTCAGTGCGGGCGCATCGGCTGCAGCGTATCGCGAGGCGCCTTCGCTAGAACGCCGATACGCCAGCAGCAACAACGCCTCGCCCCGGGGATTGGTCAACAGCACCTGGTTTCAAAACCGCTGGCTTGACCACGAACGTGGCGATCAGGAACCACGAGACTCATGCGACGTCTATTTGCTCCGTTCGCTCGTAGCCACCTGTCAACTGGTTGCCGCCGGGCGTTTCGCCCGCACACGCGCCAGGCGTGGCTTGCCGTCGGCGCGCTGCTGTTGTGGCTCTCGGTCGCGGCCCCCCCCGTCCGGGCCCAGGCGGTCACCGCCAGCGCCGACTCCCCTCCTGCGCCGGCCGACAGCGCGCTACAGACACCAGCCCACAGGTCCGCCGATATTCCGGCCCGCGCCGACGCCGACGAGCAGGACATCCAGGCCATCGTGCATCGCGCGCAGGCGCCGGATGCCGCCCGGCGCTACGAAGCGGCGTTCGCGCGTCATGCCAGGGCCATCCAGCAGCTCGCGGAACGCTCCGGCAAGAGCGATCTGGCCGTGCTGTCGGTGCGCCGGCTCGAGAGCCTGCAGCGCCACTGGCTGCTCTACGAGCGATCCGTCGCCCAGACGCGTGCGGAACTGGCGCGCACGATCAACGCCCAGTCCGAAGACGTGTCCGACCTGGCAAACCGACGGGCGGCCTGGCAGGCCACCGCTCATACCGCGGCTCTGCCACCCGCGCTGCGGGAACGTGTCGAGGAGTTGATTGCCAGGATCGAAGACGCAGAAAAGCTACTCTCGGTGCCCCTCGCCAGGCTGCTCGATCTCGGACGGACGGGCGGCGCTCTGGCGACGCAGGTGCAACAGGGCATCGCCTCAGTGTCAAGTATGGTCGAGGACCAGGACCGGCGACTGGTGAGCATGGAGACGCCGCCGCTGTGGCTGGCATTGCGCGAGGCCGCATCGCGGGAGCCGGTGAGTGCCGGTCTGACCCGTAGCCTCGATATCGAGCGTACGTTTGCCAGCAGTTACGACGCCGCCAACGTTCGCTGGCTGCCGGCCCTGGCGGCCGGCGCTGTGCTGCTCCTGCCGGCGATGGTCTGGCTGAGGTATCGCGCTCGCCTGCTGGTGGCGACCGGGCAAGCCACCGAGCTGTCCATGCGCGCACTCTCGCGGCCCTGGGCGGCGTGGTTGTTGCTCGTCTTGATCGGCGCCGTGGTGTACGACATCCAGGGGCCGATCTTCCGCCAGCAGGCGGTGATGCTCCTCACCTGGATCCCGGTGCTGGCGCTTGTCCAGCGCCGCGTACTGGCCAGCGTCGGCCCCTGGGCCTACTTCAGCGCCGTCTTCTATTTGCTGAACACCCTGGCCTCGTTGCTGCTCGGCGACCAGTTGCTGTACCGCGGCGTCCTGCTGGCCCTGAACCTGCTGATGCTGCTGACACTGGCCTGGCGCATGCTGCGCGCGCGACGGGATGACATCGCCGAGGCCGGGCCGATGCCCGTCCGGGCACTGACATTTCTTGGCTGGATAGCCTGCGTTGTGCTGCTCGTATCGGCAGGCTCCAACGTCCTCGGCAACATCTCACTGGCGACGATGCTCACCGGCGCGCTGCTCGACAGCAGTTATGCCGCGCTGGCCCTGTACGCCGGCAGCACGGTATTGGTGGCCCTGTTCCAGGTCCTGGTTCCCCGCTCGACGCTGGCGCGCTTCGCCGGGCGCCATTCCGGCTCGCTGATCCCGCTGGCGGCCCGGCTCGGTCGCACGCTGATGGTGCTTGCCTGGCTGATCTACGCGCTACAGTCGTTCCGCGTTTATCGGCCACTTTCCACCGCTTTGGTGACAGCACTCACGCACGAATTCCAGCTTGGCCTGGTGTCGATCAGCCTGGGCAACCTCGCAGCGTTTGCGGTAGCGATCTGGGCGGCCTTCTGGCTGGCCAGAACGATCCGTCTGGTGCTCGCCGAAGACCTGCTGCCCGCGCTGGCCTTGCCGCGCGGGGTGGGCGACAGCATCTCGACGCTGACCTATTACGGCATCATCTTCATCGGTCTGCTGCTGGCGCTGGCCATGGCCGGCTTTCAGGTGGGGCAACTGGCCATCGTCTTCGGTGCGCTCGGCGTTGGCATCGGTTTCGGCCTGCAGGATGTGGTGAAGAACTTTGTCGCTGGGCTGATCCTGATGTTCGAGCGACCGATCCGGCTTGGTGATGTGGTGGATGTGGCGGGGATGAGCGGCAAGGTCCGCGACATCGGCATGCGTGCCACGATCATCACCACCTTCGATGGTGCCGAGGTGGTGGTGCCCAACGGCATGCTGCTGGCCGACAAGCTGGTGAACTGGACGCTCAGCGGCAGCAGCCGGCGCATCCACGTCGGCGTCAGTACCGGCTACAGCGTGAGCCCCAAGCAGACCATCGAACTACTGGTAAACATTGCACGCGGCATCGATGGCATCGCCTTGTCGCCCGCCCCTATCGCCGTCCTGAGCGGCCTCACCCCGGGCGCTCTGGAGTTCAGTGTACGGGCCTGGACCACCCCTGGATCCGACTGGGTGGCTGTGCACAGCACGCTGTCCGTAGGCATTCGCGACGGCCTGGCGGAGGCAGGCATCGAGGTGCCGCTGCCGCAACGCGAGATGCACCTGCGGAGCCCGTTGGGAGCGCTGGTGCCGCCGGCAGCTGCGGACCGGTAGCAGCGCCAGGGCAAAATGTGTGACCCGGCCGCGGGTGAATTGACCGACCTTGATCCGCGTGGCGACTGCTTGACCGATGCCGTGATGGCGGAATCACACGGGCCATGGACGAAGGCCTCTCGCGTGGCCTAGAATATCGCCATGCTGCGCGACGAAGCAAGCCGCACAGCTGACTGGTCGGTCGACGCGCAAGCCGAAGGCGGTGGCCAACACCAGATACCCGACCTTAACCTCCTGCTTAAGACAAGCTGACGATGGGTCTACTCGGTATCCTGCTCGGCCTCGGACTGCTCGTCTGGCTGGCTTTTCGCGGCTGGAGCGTCCTCGGTCTGGCACCCGTCGCGGCACTGATCGCGGCGGCTTTCGCGGGCGATCCACTGCTCGCCAACTGGACCCAGACCTTCATGGGTTCGGCCGCAGGCTTCATTGCGCAGTTCTTTCCGCTGTTCCTGCTCGGTGCGCTGTTCGGCAAGCTGATGGACGACAGCGGCTCGGTCACCGCCATTGCGCAGTTCATGACTGAACGACTCGGAGCACACCGCGCCATCCTGGCCGTCGTGCTGGCCGGCGCATTGGTCACCTACGGCGGCGTCAGCGTCTTCGTCGCGATGTTCGTACTCGCTCCGATGGGTCAGGCCCTGTTCCGCGCCGCCGACGTTCCCAACCGGTTGCTGCCCGGAGCCGTGATGCTGGGCACCGCGACCTTCACGATGTCGGCCCTGCCGGGCACGCCGGCGATCCAGAATGCGATCCCGATGCCGTTCTTCGGCACCACGCCGTTCGCTGCGCCCGGCTTGGGCTTCATGGCGGCTGGCATCATGCTGGGCTTTGGGCTGTGGTGGCTGACGCGCGTCGAGTCTGTTGCGCGCCGCGCCGGCGAAGGTTTCACCGGCCAGATCGCCTCGGCCTCCCAGGCAGCGCACGACCCGGTGGTGCGCGAGCGCGCCACGGCATCGCACGAGTTCGATCCCGCGGAAGTCGAGCACGGCACGCGCAGTCCGCAATTGCCGGGATTCGGCGTCGCCCTGTTGCCACTCATCGTCGTCATGGTGGTCAACCTGACGATGTCGCAGCTGGTGCTGCCGCGCCTTGACACGAGTTACCTGGCGGAACTGCGCTGGGGCGAAACCTCGCTGGCGAGCGTCGGCGGTGTCTGGTCGGTGATCGTCGCGCTGGCTTTGGCGATCGTCGCGGTGTACCTTCTGAATCGGGGTCGTCTGCTGGCGCTGCGCGACACGGTGGACGCTGGCCTCAATGCTTCAGCGCTGCCGGTGTTGAGCGTCGCCAGCCTGGTTGGCTTTGGTGCGGTGGTCGCATCGCTGCCGGCCTTCGAGGCTGTGCGCGACTGGGTACTGGGCATCGAAGGCGGCCCGCTGGTCGGCCTGGCGCTGGCCACCAACGTGCTCTCGGCGCTCACCGGTTCGGCCTCGGGGGGACTGACCATTGCCCTCGGCGCGCTTGGCGAAACCTATATGCAGATCGCTGCAACCCATGGCATTGACCCGGCGCTGATGCACCGCGTGGCGGTGATCGGCGCGGCCACGCTCGACAGCCTGCCGCACAACGGCGCCGTCGTGACCCTGCTCGCCGTCTGCGGCGCTACGCACCGGGAAAGCTACTTTGACATCATCATGGTCGCCATTGTCGGCGCCCTGCTGGCGCTCGCTGCGGTGATTGCCCTGGGCTCCACCGTCGGTTCGTTCTAGCCGCGGCTGGCCTGGCCTTGGGGCGTGCTGCTCGCGTGGTGAGCAGCGCGGTTGACGGCCCCCGATCGGGGCCTCGGTACTGCGGAAGACGCCGTCGCGTTTTCCATCCTTTAATGAACATGAAAGACCGGACATGAGCACGAAGAAAGTGGCAATCGCCTGTCAAGGTGGTGGTACGCACGCAGCGTTTACCTGGGGCGTTCTCACACAGATTCTGGAAACCAAGAAAGCGTGGGACGCCGACGCTGGCGGGGGAGAGAAGTTCGACATCATTGCCGTCAGCGGCACTTCCGCCGGAGCGCTTTGCGCTTTGGCCACGTGGTACGGACTGGTCCCCAACGCTGCCGACACAGGCTGCGGCACGATCGACAAGGCGATTGAGCGTCTGGACTTTCTCTGGAACAACTTTGCTGCGACCACGCCGGTGGAAATCGCCCACAACCAGATGGTGGGCACGCTTCTGCAGTGGAAAGCGAAAGGCGTGCCGTTCCCGGGATCGAATCCCTACGCCGGGCACGGCAATGTCGGTCTGTCCGCTCTTGCGATGATGGGTGCCCGCAGCGACTACCTCGGTTTTCCGGATCTGCTCGACGCGCTCTGTCCGGATTTCAAGACGATTGACTGGGCCGCGGTGGCAAAGGCCGAGCGGCGCATCCTGGTGGGCGCGATCGAGGTTCTCAGCGGCAATTTCGAGGTCTTCGATTCCAACAAGACCCTCGAAGAACTCGGTTTGCTGGCCAGCCCACCGGAGGTCAATCAATACGACGTCACTCGCTGGCGCATGCGCCGTGCGATCTCGCTCGAGGGTGTGGCAGCTTCAGGGACTCTGCCCGAGATTCTACCGGCGCAAGTCATCGGCAACACGATGTTTCCCACTTGTGAACCCGACAAAGTCGTGACCCGCAATGCGTATTATTGGGATGGCCTGTATTCGCAGAACCCCCCCGTTCGCAACCTCCTGGACGTCAGAACAAAAGCCGAAAAGCCCGACGAAATCTGGGTTGTGCGGATCAATCCGCAAGAGATCTCGCCGCAATCCCAGAAGGTCAGCCTCGAAGATATCAAGGATCGTGAGAACGACTTGGCCGGTAATCTCTCGCTGAACCAGGAGCTCGACCACATCTTGACGATCAATCGCTGGATCGCAGAACATGGGGACAGTCAACCGCCGCTGAGGGGTCGCAAGACCGTCGAGGTCCGGACCATCAAGATGAGGCGGGAAACCGCCTGGGGTCTCCAGCACACGTCGAAATTCGACCGCAGCGCTGGCCATTTCGCCAAACTTCGCGAGGAAGGTAAGGCGGTTGCGGAACAGTGGCTGACGGACTGGCGGGCACGCGGCAAGGACTTTGCCTCGTATCCCAACGACGCCCGCTACCCGGAACCTGCCTGACTCTGGTCGCGTAGCTGCTTTCCCGCTCTGCTTTGAAGCCCTGCATCGGCCGTCGGGTCCGCATGCAAGACCGTGACAACGAATGTATCCACCGTCCTGCACTTTCGGAGGTCCCCGATGAACCTGGCTGTTCGCTGTGCCGCCCTGTTGGTGCTCATACTCGCGGCCTCGCCGCAGGTCGAGTCCGCCGAGGTCCTCAATGGTGTGAAATCGCGCGGGCAACTGCGCTGCGGGGTGAGTGACGACATTCCCGGCTTCTCCGAGCGCGATGCCAATGGATACTGGCGCGGACTGGAAGTTGACTTCTGCCGTGCGGTCGCTGCGGCGGTGCTGAACGACCCGGAAAAAGTGGAGTTCGTGCCGCTGCAGACCACCGCACGATTTCCCGCGCTGCAGACGCGCAGGGTCGACCTGTTGCTCGCCAACACCACCTGGACCCTCACCCGCGAGGCCGTATTGCGGGTGCGCTTTCCCGGCATCCTCCTTTTCGATGGCCAGGGCTTCATGGTCGCTGCCGCCGCCAAGGTGGCCACGCTCGCCGACCTCGACGGTGCGACCATCTGCGTCGAGAAGGGAACGACGCACCAGCGTACCCTGGAGGCCCATTTCAGGGCGAACGGCAGGTCGGTCAAGCCTCTGCTCATGGCCTCGGCCCAGAAAGCGGCGGCAGCCCTGTTCGCCGGCCAATGTCAGGCCTATACCGCGGATTCTGGCGAACTGGCGGCCATGCGTCTGCGTGCGCCGGGTGCTCCAGGGTCCTTCGTAATCCTGCCCGAACGTATCTCCAGGGAACCGATCAGCCCGGTCGTCTGGGGTGGCGATCCGGAGTGGGCGACGGTGATTCGTTGGGTTCTGAACATCCTGATCCTGGGGGAGGAATACGGCGTCACCCGTGACCGGCTCGATGAGGAGATCAAGGAAAACAGGAACCCCCTGCTGCGACAGGATCCGTACGAGGGCAAGACCATCGCACAGGCGTTGGGGATCGAGCCCCAGTGGGGGATCCGGGCCCTGCGGGCCGTCGGCAACTACGGTGAGGTGTTCGAGCGCAACCTCGGGCGAAACAGCCCGCTCAAGATCGAGCGCGGTCTCAACCGGCTATGGATGCACGGTGGACTCCACTATTCGCCAGCGATCGACTGAGTGAGGCCCAGATGACGGACTTCCAGATCAACCTCACCATCGTCGTCTTTGCCGCAGTCATCCTCTGCATCGCCTTTGATCTTGTAGACATGGTGGTCGCCGCACTGCTTGGGGTGAGTACGCTGATCGCGTTCGGGATCCTCGACGGTCGCGACCTGATGCCGATCGTGCACACCGCCGGTGGGCCACTGTCGTTGCTCTTCGGTGGCATGGTGGTGGCGCGGGTGATCGGCAAGACGGGGATCTTCGAGCGGATCGGCGATTCGTTCCTGCGCGCCACCGGCGGCAGCGGCAAGCGGCTTCTGCTGCTGATCGTCGCGCTGGTTGCGCCCATCTGCGCCGTCCTGCCGAACGCCACCGCGGTCATCCTGGTGGCGCCGGTCATCGTCAACGTCTGCCGGGCGCTCAAGGTCGACTTCGTTGGGCCCCTGATCATCACGGCGATCGTCAGCAACGCCGCCGGAATGCTGACGCTGGTCGGCGACCCCGCCACCTTTCTGGTCGGCAGTGCGATCGGGCTGTCGTTCCCCGATTATCTGCGGCAGGTTAGCCTGGGTGGTCTGTTGGCCGTGCTCGCGGTGGTGCCGCTGCTGCCGCTACTGTTGCCGAAGGTCTGGGCGGCGCGGGTGACCCTGCCGGAGGCGCGCCCACCCGTTCCCCTGGAACGGCCCGGTTTCCTGGTACTGTCACTGCTCGTGCTGCTGCTCATGGTGGGCCTGTTCATGCTCGGCGAATACCTGCCGACGCGCATCGTCCCACCACAGGTGGCGATCATCGGCGCAGCGCTGGCGCTGCTCCTGGTCTATGGCGTGCGCATCGAGCCGGTCGGCGAAGTGATCCGGGACGTGGATTGGAAGACGATCCTGTTTCTCGGTGCCATCTTCACGCTGGTCCAGGCGTTCATCAAGACCGAGTTGCTGCAAGGGCTGTCGATCCAGATCTACCAGTGGTTCGGCGCCGACCTGATGCCCGTGGCTTTGGTGTTGCTCGCCGGCATCGGGGTGCTGTCGAGCCTGCTGGCCAACATCCCTGTGGTCGCCGCCGCACTGGTGATGGTCACCGGTTACCTGGTGGCGGCCGGTGCGGCTCCGGAGATCGCGCTGGCTCCGGGTTTTGTCAGTTGGCCATCGGCCACGCTGCCGGTATTCGTCGCAATGATGTTCGGTGGCACCCTCGGTGGCAACGCGACGCTGATCGGCGCCGCGGCCAATGTCGTCGCCGTCGGCATCTGCGCGGCAAATGGCCAGCGCGTGAGCTTCGCGCAGTTCCTGCGCATCGGGCTGCCCATCGCGGCACTGCAGTTGTCGGTCGGAGCGCTCTATGTCTGGGCTCTGGCCGCGATTCTCGATTAGTTGCGCAGCACGAATGCCGCGACGACGCACGGCAGCGTCAAGCCGGCAGTCGACCAGACGCGTGCCGGGATGTCGGCTGACCCGTCATCGGGGCTTGCGGCGTGAAGTTGTCGGCAGGGCCACCCTCACCTGGCTTCTGCTTTGGCATTGAGCACGCGCTGCCCATCGGCGCGATGCACGTCGAGCATGCCGCCGCGCACGCTCCACTTCGTCGCCGTTGCCAGCGCCGCCAGGAACTCGCGCTCCTGCTGCATCATGCCTTCTCCAGCGCAGGCCTTGCGCGTCGTGCTCGCCGGCCCGACGGTCATCCGCTCGCCGTCAGTCGTGTAAGGCGCGCGGAAGCTGTTGCAGCCAGCGTGCCCCTGTACCATTCCGTCGCCGAAGGAGAGCGTCAGATCGGTACCGGCCAGTGGTCCCACCACAGCGTCCCGACCGTTGTTGAAACCGGTGACATGCCAGACGACGCCTGCCAGCGTTGGCGCGGGTTCGGCCTGAAAAGCGAGCGTCGCACCCGCTGCCGGGGTGAGCCTCAGCCGGTCGCCATCGATCGCGTAGCGAACCGTGCCGGCGAGTGCGCCCTGAACGGCCTTCTCGAGCGCCATTGCTGGCGGCGGGCAGGCCATCATCGTCCCAGCCAGGGGGGCGAAGCTGATGCGGTCGTTGTCGATCGTGTAGCCGCCAAAGAACTGGTTGCACCCTGAAAACCCGTCTACTCGCCCGGCCTCGAAGCGGGCCGTCACCGGCCGCCCGGCCCTGCCGGCGGTGTCCGGCTTGCTGGTGCCGATGGCGGTCAGCCGCCACGTCGGACCCTCGATGGTCATGGCAGGCGGCGGCGTCCCGGTCGCGGCCGGAACCCGGCAACAGCCGACGAGCAGGCGCCCGTTGGGCAGCGAAACGCGCGCGGTAACCGGGTGCTGAACCTCGGACATGCCATCGCTGCACGTGGCATCGGTGAGGAAGGCGACCAGCTCGCCAGTCCGGCCGCTCGTCGGCCTGCCGCGCCATGCGCGCTCCTTCTGTGCCTCGAGACGCGTCTCTCTGCCGCGGTACTCCACGGCCCCTGAATCGGCCAACTCCAGCCGTGCCGGGCCATGTGCAGTGAACGACAGGCCCCATGAAGGCTCGTTGCCAAAACAGATCAGCGATGCCTCCGCGGCCGTGGCGGGCAGTGAGCAGGCCAGAGAAAGCACGAGCGCAGCGACGGACTTCAACATGTTCAGATTCATCCCCGATCGAGAAAACCCTGCAATGGCACGCGCCACGTGCGGCGTGGCAGAGTGCGCGTTTGGGCTGCAATTCCGAGGTCGGCAGCCGGCGAAAGAACAGGCCATGCCGATTAGACGGCAGAATTATCAGTGAGTGCGACAGGCGCTGTCAATTGAGAGCGGCTGCCGCTGAACCCCTCGACGACCCGCGGCAGGCTGCTGGCTCGTCGCGGCGGCAGCCTCGCGCTGCCCGGACGCCAGGACTCTCGGTACCAGGGCTACCGAGGAGACCGGTAAGCTTCTGGTCTGGCCACCATCACTCGCCGCACAACAGGCGAATGCGGCGCTCGGCAAGTGCGAAGGCCTCGTCGGTTTCGGCATTCAAGGCTTGCTGTTTGGCCTGGTCGCAGGCATTGGCAGCCTGTACGTCGGCAGCCGCTGCTGCCGTACCGGTCGGCTGTGCTGTCCGCGTGGGTGCGCAGCGGTCGTCGGAGACCAGCCGGATGTTGCTGAACTGGCCTTGTTCGATCGCCACGCAGTCCCCGACGCTCTTGCCTGCCTGGTCGGAAATAATGCGCACTGTTGAACCGCCGTTGATCAGTACCGTGTATTCGAAGGACTGCGACCGGCCAGCGAGGTGACCAATCCCCCGGCCGGCGGCTGCGCCCCCGAGGGTGCGCAGGGCACGATTGCTGCCCGACTGCCCGCTGCCGGTCGCCAGGCCAATGCCGCCGCCAATGATGGTGCCGACGTTTTGAGCAGTCGTGTCGGTGACGGTCGTGGCCACGACCTTGGTCACGCGCCCGTACTGGACGCGCGATTGAGCGTCGGCCAGCGTCGAGCTCAGACCGAGTGCCAGCGCAACTGCGGTAAGCGTGGAATGGACGAATGGGGGTTTTTTCATTGGCTTGCTCCAGAGTTCGAGAAGGAATAGTCGCGATGGTCGTAGTTGAGCGTCACGCCTGCCAGCGTGCCGTCGCCAAGGTCCCAGGAGGCGCCGCCCCGCACGACCCGCGCGGCCAACGGTGAAATCACCCCCGCGATCGCGGTCGGCGTTCCCCTGATAGGGCGGCGCGAGCGCGGGCAGTTCCTGCCGGCCGCCAACCGATGGCTCCCTTCAGGGCCCCGCGAATGGCTGCAGCTCTTCATCGGACGGTAGCAGCGCGGAAAACACGGCTTCCAACCGGACTGGCAGTCCCGGCGGTGCCGTCGTGGCAATGTTGAGTCCCGAAGGACCCGACGGGCGCTCGATCTCGCCATCAATTCGTTCGAGCAGGTACGGGAAGAACGGATTGGATGACAGTCGTGTCAGGAAGTCCTGGTCGACGACCAGTGCGCCACGCTCGCCGCGGGCATCCATCGCGCCCAGGTTGTAACCGTAATCGTCCTTCGTCTTCGGGTCGGGATGCATTCCGTACAGTGGGTCATCCATCGGGATCGGGATCGAGAGGTGCGACAGCGAAAAGATTCCCGGCGGGTACGGCAGGCTCAGGGGGCGCACAACAGGCTGCAACTGGCCGGGCGCGATGCTGCGCTCGACCGTCATGTCGCTGTCGTCGCTCGCGTTGGCAATGGTGGTGAAACGATAGCTCACGGGCGTCGTGGGGGCGAGGCGATCGACTGCGACGTAGGAAGAAGGGCGCAGCAGCGGAGCGAACTTGAGTGTCCGATTCACGTCGAAGAGAACGATCTCGCTGCCGTTGTCCGGCAGATGCGCGTAGAGCGCCGTCAGGATGGCCGGTGTGCTGACGGTGAAATCGATCGCCGACTGGAACGTCAGCACGGGCGGCAGGCCAGCGAGCTGGCTGGCTCGCGCAAGGCGCTGGATCTGCGCCTGCAACGCGTCGGTGAGGCGGAACGACTGGCGCGCGCCGTTGACCGGAAAGGAGTTGTACTTGAACGGATTGAACTCCGGAACGACGCTCAGCCAGGCGGCATTGGCCAATGGCGGCAGTAGCGCCGGCAGGCTGGCCAGACCGGCAAAGCGGGCAAAACGGGTGATGCCGATCATCGGGGTAAACAGGACTATGCGCTCGGCGCGCGCGAGTCGCGGGTCTTCCAAGGCATCGAGCGAGTACTTCATCGCCAGCGCGCCGCCGTTCGAGAACCCTACCAGATGCAGAGGTGCGGGAGCAGGCACTCGCCGACGCGCTTCGCGCACGGCCAGGCGGGTTGCGGCCATCCAGTCTTCCCAGCGGACATTGCTCAGGCCGGCGGGCACGGTGCCGTGGGCCGGCAAACGGAGGCCGATGGCAACAAATCCGTGCTCATGATAATGTCTCGCGATATGCCGCAGGCTGTATGGCGAATCGGTCAGACCATGCAGCAAGACGACCACGCCAAGCGGTTTGCCATCGGGTTCCAAGACGTAGGAGCGGTTCCAGTCTTGCGCAAAGCGGGCGGGATAGACCGGGCTCGCCTCGAAGTAGCGATTGATCGGCACGCGCTGGTCGGGCGCCAGCTTCTGGCTGACCTCTCCGCGTACGCTGGTCATGATCTCGTCTTCCTGCGCGAGGTAGCGGGTCCAGTCGGCCGCGTCGAGTTGATCCGCCGAAAGTTCCGTTGGCACGTAGGTATGCCATGGCTGCAAGGGCGGGCCGCCGAGCACACGAAACGAGCGCAGGGCCAGCAGCGCCACACCGATCACAAGGATCAACAGCAGCACCCACTTCAGGATTCTTCCGATGGTTCCCAGCATAGTCTCGCCTTGACATGTTTCCTGGCATCGGCCTTTCAGCGCGCCATGTTGGATGGATGGAAAACTCGAACCTGCGGGCGAAAGTATCGCTGGTCGCAGAGCCGGCAGTCAATCGAAAAAAGCTCAGGCTGAAGGAAGCCTCAACGACGGCACAGGGAGTCCCGCAAGACGCCGGCCAACGGATTCATGAACAACAGGCCGGCGAGTGTTTCCATCAACATAGCGAGCGAAAGCCGCCGACTGGCGCCAATCGCAACCAGATTGACCCTCTGTTTGCGATGAGTCTTGCCGTCGCTGTCACCGACCCACTACACAAACGTCTTCGCATTCGATCACATGCTCCTTCTGCAACGCCCTGAGTTCGTTCAGGAGGTGATCGGCGGTGTCCGATTCCTTGAACGCCAAACAAACCAAGCCGGGGAAATGTCCCCAGCCTCTACCGATAGGGCGCGAACGCTTCGGAGATCCTGGCGGCACCCCTGGCGGACCGCAGGATGAGCCCCAGCAGCAGCCGCGCCTTGAGGCCCGAGAGATACCCGGAGGGCACGACCCCGCGCTTGATCAGGTCGATCTCGGCGCCCGGATAGCCGTAGGTCTGCGTGAACACGTGGCCGGTCATTGCACGGCTGGCGAGCACCACCGGAATCTTCGCGGCAAGGTCGCCGACCAGGGGGGCAACCTCCGCGGGCACATGGCCGGCGCCCATCCCCTCGAGGACGACGCCGGCGTAGCCGAGGCCGGGCAGCAAACCGAGCAAGCGCCCGTCGTCACCCATCGCGACCTTCACCAGTGCCACCGGCACGGGCGAACCCTCCGCCGTCGACAGGGTGGGGTTCCGCTTCACCCGTGCATAGAAGCGCGGCTGCCGTTCGATGAGTGTGCCGATCGGCCCCACCAGCGGCGAGAGGAACGCCGACGGCAGCGCGGTGTGCGACTTCTGGACGAATCGCGCCGCGTGGATGTCGTAGTTGAGGACGACGAGCGTCCCGAGGCCGCGCGACTCCGGCGATGCGGCGACGATGGCAGCCGACAGGAGATTGGCCGGTCCTTCCGCACCTGGCGCGTCGGCGCCGCGCATCGCGCCCGTCACCACCACCGGCTTGTCGGAATCGATGAGCAGATCGAGGAGGAAAGCCGATTCCTCGATGGTGTCGGTCCCCTGGACCACCACCGCACCCTCGAAACCGGCTGCGAAGCCTTCCGCGATCACCCGCGCGACTTCGACCAGGTTTGCCGGGGTGAGCGATGGACTGGGCAGGCGGAACGGCGACCGCGCGTCGATGTCGCCGACTTCTGCGAGCGCTGGCACCGACGCCACCAGTTCGGCGGCACCCAGCTTGGGTGTGATACCACCTGAATCGCTCGGTAGCATGGTGATCGTTCCGCCGAGCGACAGGACGAGAAGACGTGGCTTGTTCACGGGCCTCATGGTCCTTCCAGTGCCTCCTCGCGCTTCGGCTTGGGTAGCGGTGGATTCGCCGGGATCTCGCCGGGCTTGTAGTTGGGCAACCGGCCAGCCGGGAAGATCGCCAGCAACGAAAGTGCAGCCATGATCAGAAGCCCGATCTTGAGCGCCCGAAGCCGTGCCTCCTCGTTGATGCGCACCGCTTCCTTGATCTGCTCAGGGGAGACGTTGGTGCTCTCCAGGGCCGTCAGCAGCCGTTCGTTGCTCACGAAGGTGATGTTGTTGTCCAGGTCGATCTGTGACTGGAGTTCCGCTTTCAGTTCCGGGTGCTGGCCCAGCGACCCGAGGATGAAGGCGCTCAACAGGCCAACGAGCAGCGCGCCGGAGAACGCCGTGCCGACGGCGGCGGCGAGATTGTTGGTGGTCCCGCGCAGCGACCCGACGTCACCCGCCAGTTCCTTGGGCGAGGCGGTGACCAGCACGTTGAACAACAGCGTCACCAGCGACCCCTGCCCGATGCCGAACACGATCAGCCCGATCATGACGACCGGCGCACTCCAATCGTTGCGTACCACCCAGGCCAGCCACAGGAGCGCAATCGTGCAGAGGACGAAGCCCCAGCGTCCAATCTGCTGCGGCGTCAGCTTGTCATAGAGCTTGATGATCAGCATCGCCGTGAAGAACACGGTGAGGTTGAACGGCATCATCGCGATGGCCGTCTCGATCGGCGTGCGACCCTGGATGATCTGGATGTAGAGCGGCACGGAGAAGTTGAGCGCGCCCTCCAGCGCGACCACGGCGAACATCGCGTAGACCGCGGCTCGCTCGGAAGGGGATCTGACCACCTCCAGGGCGAGCAGCGGCGTTTTCCCGGCCGCCGTGCGCCGGCGCGTCCAGACGATGAAGGCCTGGAGCAGGACGATGCCGATCACGATCATGAACGGAGCGGGCGACATGCCCAACAGGTCAAACGGCGCGGCGTCCCGCGCGAGACCAAGCCCCCACCGGTTCAGGTTATTGAAGCCGAAGCTGATGAGGGTGATCGCCGCCGCCGTCAGCAGCACGCCGAACAGGTCGATCTGCACTTCGGGCCGGCTCTTGGTCGGCTTGAGCTTGAAACTGAGGAGCAGGACCACCGCCGAAACCACGATCAGGATCCCGAACGCGGGCCGCCAGCCAATGTAGGTACCCAGCACGCCGCCGATCAGGAAGGCCAGCACACCGGCGCCCGCGCGCGCCGAACCGAGGGCGCCGAGCGCGGCCGCCTGCTGCTGGCCATGGTACTCGTTCGCAATCAGCGCGACGAGCGATGGGACCAGCGCCGCGCCCGCGAGTCCGGCCAGCAGCTGGGCGGTCAGCATGAGGTTGGCGGTCGGGCTGAAGGTCATCAACACCTGCGCCCCCCCGAAGAGGAGTACCACGGCGCGGAAGACATGCAGCGCACCAAAGCGCTGGGTCAACTTTCCGCCGAGCATGACGAAAGCCGCTACGGCGAGCGAGTACATCACGATCCCGGTGGCGACCGTGGTGGGCGGCACGTTGAAGCTGTGCACCATGCCGCTCAGTGCGACCGGCAGCGAGGCCACATTGAACGACATCAGCGCCTGGCCGAGCGCGATCGCGATCATCGGCAGCCAGGATTCCTTCAGATTGCTCGCGGTCGGGATGGCAGCGGTGGTCATATCGGGACTCCTCGGTTATTGGTGAGAATGGGTGGCGGGCTTGATGAATTGGATCACTCGGGTTGCGAAACGAACAGGTTGAGTCCGAGGCGCTCCGAGAGATATTTCGTGACGCGCTGGCCACGGACGCTGTTGCCGGCTTCGTCCAGTGGCGGCGAGAACACACCCAGGCCGCCCTTGCCAGGCGACACGGTCACGATGCCGCCGCCCACGCCACTCTTCCCCGGCAGGCCGACTTCGAACAGCCAGTCGCCGGAGCGTTCATAGAGTCCGGCGGTCGCAAGCGTCGCGAGCACCCGCTTGGCGACCTCGCCACTTACGATGCGCTCTTTCGTGAGCGGGTTGACGCCGCCGTCCGCCAGCGTCGCGCCCATGACCGCCAAGTCTCTGGCGTTCACCTTGAGCGAACATTGCTTCGTATAGATGTCGGTTGCCTGCAGCGCGTCGAAGTACCTGCTCCTTGCAGCGGGCGGGTCCGCGCGCGACCTCGCCGGACCTGCCAATACGCAGCGCAGCGCTGGATCGCCCGCCTGCGCGAAGCTGGGTGCCGGTCGTACCGGCGGCAGTTGTTCTTAAGTCAGCCTTAAGTCTTGCCGAGGCATGCTTCTCCTGTCGGTGGGCATGTTGCCTGCCCGGAACCTCCCCAGGAGAACGCCATGAACTCAAACAAGCTCAAACTGACCGCGGGCGCAGCCGCGGTTGCGGCAGCGCTGACCGGCGCCTACACTATCGGTCACGCTAACGCCCCCGCGCCGCAGGCGCCTGCATCGCAAGTCACTCTTCCCACCACGATGACCCAGCCGGTCGCAGTTGCGGGCGCCGCATTGCCGGACATGAGCGGCATCGTTACGCGCAACAGTCCGTCCGTGGTCAATATCAGCGTATCCGGCACGCGCAAGGCAGGCTCGCGCGGACCCAGATCGCCGCAATTTGACGACGACGACGAGTCGATCCCGGACTTCCTCCGCCGCTTCGGCGTACCGCACAACCGGGGCGATACACCAGCTCGCGGTCTGGGATCGGGCTTCATCGTCAGCCCGGATGGTACGATTCTCACCAATGCCCACGTCGTCGACGGCGCCGAGGAAGTCATCGTCAAGCTGACCGACAAGCGCGAGTTCAAGGCCAAGGTGCTCGGCCTGGATACCGCCAGCGACGTTGCCGTCCTGAGGATCGACGCGAAGGATCTGCCGGCAGTCCGGATCGGCTCGGCCAGCAACACGCGCGTCGGGGAATGGGTTCTCGCCATCGGCTCGCCCTTCGGCTTCGAGAGCAGCGCCAGTGCCGGCATCGTCTCGGCCATCTCGCGGTCGCTGCCCGACGGCAGCTACGTTCCTTTCATCCAGACCGATGTCGCGGTGAATCCTGGCAACTCGGGCGGGCCTCTGTTCAACATGGCGGGCGAGGTGATCGGCATCAACTCGCAGATCTACTCACGCAGTGGCGGCTATCAGGGCCTTTCGTTCGCGATACCGATCGAGGTTGCGATGAATGTCGAAAAACAGATCGTCACCCACGGCAAGGTACAGCGCGGCCGCCTTGGCGTCGGAATCCAGGAGGTCAATCAGTCGCTCGCCGACTCTTTCGGTCTCAAGAAACCCGCAGGGGCATTGGTCGGGTCGGTGGAAAAGGACAGTCCGGCAGCGAAGGCCGGCCTCGAGCCAGGCGATGTCATTCTTTCAATCAACGGGAAGGAGATTGCCTCTTCCAATGAACTGCCGGCAATCGTCTCGTCCATGAAGCCCGGCGAGCAGGCGAAGCTTCAGGTGTGGCGCAAGGGCGAAACGCGACCGTTCGATGTCGAGGTCGGCAAGTTCGGTGACGAGCAGCTGGCCAGCAACGACGCTCCCGACGCTGGCAAGGGTCGTCTGGGTGTGGCGGTTCGTCCACTCACTCCGGAAGAGCAGCGGCGTGCGGATGTCAGCAACGGCGTCGTGGTCCAGAATGTCACCGGCGCAGCCGCCAAGGCAGGCATCAAGCCCGGTGACATCGTCGTCGCGGTTAACGGCGAGGCGATTTCCACAACGGAACAGTTGCGCGACCTGATCAGCAAAGCCGGCAAGCGCATCGCCGTCCTGGTCGACCGCGGCAACGCCAGGATCTTCATTCCGGTCGAGCTGGGCTAGGCTGAATGGATGAGCGAAGGGGGCTGGCGCCAGATCCAGTCCCCTTTGCTGTTCGCTGGCCTGACGAGCTGAGCGCGGCGCGAGCCCCTGCCCCCTGCCCAGCCAGCCGCCGCTAGAACCGCATTTGCAGGTGCAGCAACAGGTAGCTGACGATGACGACCGTCACCAGCGATCCCGCGACCAACAGGATACCGAACCTGGCGAATGAAGCCGAGGTGTAGCCACCGGGCTGCATGACCATCAGATTCGACTGGTGGCTGAACGGGTTGATGAAGGTGAACGAGATGCATGTCCCGATCAGCGCGAGGAGTGTCACCGGGTTGATGCCGAGTTCGCTGGCTATGCCGATCGCCACCGGGGTGAGGATGGACGCAGCAGCTGCATTGGTGACGAGGTTGGTGACGATCGCCGTCGTCAACGCGAAGACGATAACGACGAGCAGCACGCTACCTCCCGCGAGGTGCCTGACGGCGTTGGCAAGGACGGTGGCGAGCCCGCTCTCGACGACGATGGCGCCGAGCGCCACCGACCCGACGAGAATGAACAACACGTTCCAGTCGAGGGCGCGCACAGCGGACTTCGGCGTCAGGATGCCGGTGACCACCATGAGCACGGCCCCGGTCAATGAAGCCAGCTCGACCGGAACCAGGCCGAAGGACGCCGAGACGATGACGGCGACGAGGATGGCAAGAGCGAACGCGGTCTTGGCCGGTTGCGGGCTCAGCCCCGCGGCTTTCTCGAAGATCGCCACATCCGGCTGGTCGACCAGCAGGGCCTTTGTCGGGGTGGTCACGAAGGCGGTGGCGCCGGGGCGCACCTCGGCGTCGCGCAGGGGGCCTGTGGTCCGCGCTGCGATGACGTGAATTCCCCCGTCGGTCTCGAAATCGCGCACTGTCCCGCTGGCACCTGAGCCTGCGGAAACCCGGTAAAGACGCTGTTCAACCAAGCCAAAGAGCGGGCTGCCCCACAAGGCGGTCACACCGCCCTCGGTCGCCGAGAAGACCAGGGTGTCGCCGGCCTCGATCGGTGCCGAAGGATCGAGGTCCGCATCCCACCGCCGGATTGCATCGAGGGCGTACTGCTGCGTCTGGTCGATCCCGAAATCCGCGGCCACGCGACCAATCGCCAGCGCCTTCCCGGAGACCGGGATTTCGACTCGCCAGTCGCGAGTCGCCGCTACCGTCTCCCCCTGACCGCTCAGCATCAGCGGCGCGGTCAGATACACGATCACCGCGCCGACGATGGCCACCGGCAACGCCACCGGGGCGAACGACAGCATCGTCATGTCGACGCCCGCTGGCGCAGCAATGCCGGCGATGAGCAGGTTCGAACTGGTGCCGATCAGGGTGACCGAGCCGGCCAGAGTCGTGATGTGCGCGACGGGCAGCAGCACCTCCCGGGCGTTGATGCCGCGGTTCTGCTCCAGTTCCTTGGCTGCCGGAACGAGCATGGCAACGATCGGGGTGGTGTTCATCAGGCCGGATCCCACACTGATGGGCAGTGCGAGGCGACGCACCGCGTTCTGGGCACTGGTAACGGTTGACAGCAGCGCCCAGGTGACGCGCGACACCGCCCCGGTATGGACGATGCCCTTGGCGATGACGAGCATTGCCGCCACCGTGATGATCCCACCGTTGCTCAATCCGGCGAGGAGGGTCGGCACCGGAGCCAGACCGGTGACGCCCGCGACGCAGATCGCCGCAGCCAGTGCGAGGACAGCAGGAACCCGCCCCGACGCCATGGCGACGAGGGTTGCAAGTACGACCAGAGCGGCAAAGTAGATCACGTGATGACTCCTTCCTGTGGGACGCCAGGCAGTCCCTTGATGGCTACTGTTCTCCCCAACGTGGTTGCCTTTTCACCTCGGGGCACCCAGACGTGGTCGTTCGCTCCCAGATCTTCATGACCCATGCTTGCTCCTGCCGCTGCGACGGATGGATTCTTGCAGAGGGATCCCTCGATGCCTGCTTGCGCAAGCCCTGGGCCGGCAATCATACAGAATTTGGTGACGACTTGGACCGTTACCTGGCTGGCATCGCTGGCAATGACGTCACTGTGGAACCGGGCGGCTGTTCCGTTGAACCCGAACCTCCGACACTCTTCACGCCGTCCATAGCAAGCGCGCGCCCTCGGGCACGCGTCCTTGCCGCCGGGAATTCTCCGCACGGAGATGGCAGAACCTCGACGAAGCCTCTTCATTGGTCAGCGACAAGCCCTCCATCGGTGCCCCGCAATGCTCCGGCTGAGCTTGTCAACGCCTGCCCTTTGCGTGAACCGAACTTGTGCGAGTAGACCCACGTAAATTCCGCACCGAACAGGAAAATCTGAGCCGAATAGTAAACCCACAGCAGCACAACGATCAGTGAGGCTGAGACGCCAAAATGAGACGAAACACCGCTTCTCCCGATGTAGGCACCGATCAGCGCCTTGCCGGTGATAAACAGCAGCGATGTAACGACTGCACCAACCCAGACATCTTTCCAGTGGATCTGAACGCGGGGCATGGTCTTGTAAATCATGGCAAAAACCGCCGTCGACAGCAAGACGCCAAGTCCGACCTCGCTTGTGTTCTCGACCGTTGCCCAGCCGGTGGCATCTGGGTCCAGCCACTTGCTCAAGGCAGCAAGAGCAGCACTGAAAGCCAGGGAAACCGTCAGCAGGAAGCCGATTCCGAGAATCATGCCGAAGGACAACAGGCGGGCGCGCAGCAAACTCCATATGCCGGAGATTTTTGCCCTTTGCGGGGCCCGCCAGATTCGGTTGAGCGCGTCCTGCAGTTCGGCGAAGACGGATGTCGCGCCAATGAAGAGAAAGATCAGTCCGAAGATTGTCGCCATCGCGCTCTCGGCTGGCTTGCCCGCACTCTCCAGCAGACCCTGCACGGCCAGCGCTCCAGGTGTCCCAAGCATTCCTTCGAGTTGTTCAAAGATTTCGCCACGAGCGGCTTGCTCGCCGAAAAAGAAACCGGCAATTGAAATCACGATCAACAGCAGCGGAGCAATCGAAAACATCGTGTAGAAGGCCAAGGCCGCGCCCATGCTCTGCGCATAGTCATCCACCCAGTTCACGGCAGCCGCCTTGAATAGATCCGGTATTTCCCTCAGATTCACGGCCCGATTCCCCGCCGCTCAGCGCGGCTTCTGGCGTCAGCTGGCCCGCCGCGCAAACGCGAGCACTTCAAGCCGGTCCTAGACCATTGCGGTTCACACCCTGGTTCGGTGGAACTTTCGGTCGCTTGTCTCACAACCTGCCGTTCCGCGAGAGAAGGACAGCAATCGGCCGCGTACTCAAGAACTCTGAAAAAATGATGGCCAGGACGGCAGTAATCGGCACCGCCAGGAATGCGCCGGCGATCCCCCACAATTCGGACCAGATCGCCAGGCTGACCAGAATGGCGAATGGACTGAGGTTGAGCGAATTGCCCATGACGTATGGGTCGAGAAAGTTGCCAATCAGGAACTGGGCAAGCACCAGTCCCAGTAACACCCAAAGGATCACATTCGGATCTTCGAACTGTATGATCGCCATGATGACCGGGAACAGCACCCCGAGAAACGATCCAATATAGGGAACATAATTCAGAAACGCGATCAGCACCGCCCAGAACGCGGCGAACTCAAGTCCAGCGAAGGCCATGATCACCCAGCTTATCGCTCCCAGAAACAAGCTGATGAATGTCTTCAATGCCAGATAGGATCCGATCCGCTTGTTGATGTCAGTGGTGATTGCTCGAATCCGGGCTACGCGGCCGGCGTCGCTCGAGATGTTTTCCATCTTCTGGTGAAAAAAGCGCCGCTCGGCCAACAGGAAGGTGGCATACAGGAACACGACGATGACGCTGACGATGATCGACGACACCGACGCAAGCATTGACCCGAGCAGCCGCTGAATGTTTATCTGGGCGAAAAGTTCCTGACGCAGCGTGGTCCAGGTTGGTTCAGTCTCGATCCGCAAGAAAACAGCGAGTCTCTGGATGGCGGCGAGAAGGGATTGCTGATACTGCGGGGCAAGCGCCAGCAACCTGTCCTTGTTGATTATGAAAAGGTAAACAACGACAAGCAACGAAAGTGTAATGACCAGCACCGAGAGTGCGTACCTGGCTTGAAGTGGCAGAACGCGACCCAGATACGGAATCCCGTGCATGGCCTCCGCCAGACCGACAATCACATAGACAACGACAAGGCCAAAGAAAACGGGGACAAAGACATCCTTCCCGATGTACAGCACCCAACCTGTGATCAGCATCAGGACGATGCCGTGTACGAGCCCTTGAAGTCTATCCATGCCTGAATATACCCGGTTCTCCGGCCGTCCCGATGCAATTCCTCGCTGTCGATTCCGCCACTGGCTCGTGCTGCATGGTCGTTGGGGATATACCGCAGTCCGGGCTTCCGCAATGCATTCCACAGACCAGCCTCACCCCTGACAATACTGGACGGCTTCCTGCTGAGGCAACGCATGCCGATATTCCCACCGCGGCCGGAACTGCGGCGACCGTCAAACTTATCGTCAGGCTCCCGAGAAGCACGCAGCCGGTTAGCCGCAGCGGTGAGTTCTATTGCTCTGAACTGGCCGGCTGTGACCTTGTCGAGGGGTCACGCCACTCGCGCGGCGGCGCGCGGCGGTCCCAACGTTTCTGCCAATAGGCCTTCCGTCCGAACCAGTGCTTGCGCTGGTAGTGCGCGTCCCAGTATTCACCGAGTGAGAACTCACTTTGTGGCAGGCCGACCTTGGGGCCACCATTGAGAATCGTGACTGCGGTGCCATCGAACGGAATGGAAAGGAAGCGCGAATACACCCAGCCCCGATCACGACCCGCAATGACATCGCACCACCGCCAGTTGGCGACACACCCGACAACGGTGACCCTTGTCCCGCTCAAGAGCCAGGTAACAGTAGGGAAGACATTCTCGGGACCGGAGCGGACGTTAACACTGGTTGTCGTGGTCGCCGTTTGCTCTGCCGCAAGTGGAAGGCATGAAGTGCCGGCGATGACGAGTGCTACCAGCAATTTTAAGGGCGTACGCATAAGCATCCTGTCGATGGTTGATTCAATCTTGTCACTAAAACTGCCCGCCACCCGCAATGCCTTCGCCAACTCGTGGACGGCGACCAGCCGGTGAGGATGGTGTGTCGCCTTTTCCGGAATGGCACGTAGCCGCCAGGTCACTGGCAGCAACGAGCGAAAGGAAAGAAATTTCAAGAGCATAAGCCGGATTATCCCCGATCGCCGCGGTACCGGTCAACGTCAGTTTCCGTCATCCGTCCAACTACATGGGTTGGTCAAGCCCGCCTCGCCGTTTAGCCCGGGTCGTGATCCTGCCGAAAGCTCACAGGCCAGTACTGACAACGTGGTATCACCTTGCCGATCAGGACTGGCCAGCCGGGAACCGCGAGCAGCGAGGACAACCGCGCCAATGACAAGCGCAACACTGATGCGGCCCGCGAAGCGCTACGTCTTGACGGCCTTCGCGCCCGTGGTCGAGACGTCGCCGGTCGTGAGTGTCCGGGTGATGACCACGATGGTATCGACGAGGCCGTAGGCATACAGCGCCATCGCTGACAAGAGGGAACCGAGCACCGCAGCAAGCACCAGGAAACGACTGGCGTTCAGCAGCGGCCTCACGAGGGCGGTTCCTTCGGATGGGCAGGAGACGTGCCGCACGCGGCTTTCGGGCCGCGCAAAGGAACCAGCAGCGGCGCCTCTGACATGTTGCGGATCAGGAACGTGTATCTGTTCATCACCGGCCTCGTGATCTGAAAAGCGGGAAGACTATCACTTCGCTGAGCCGAAGGCACCATTGCGGAACATCTCCGCGCCCAGCTAAGGCGATTTCCAGAGATAGAGGTACCGATAAACGACAGCCGTCATCCCCGCGAAAGCGGGGATCCACCGTTCGGCCCGATGTAGGACAGAGCCTGGACTGGATTCCCGCTTGCGCGGGAATGACGGAACTCCTGGACGGTTTGGGATGGCAATCCATGGAATTCGCCTAAGTATCTCGCCACCGCGACCAATCCACAGCCGTTGCTCCGGGTCCGGCTCTTGGACTTCGGCAGCCGACAACGAGCGACCGTTTGATACAATTCGTTCTTCAAGCCAGCTGGCTGCATTTCCGCGAAGGAGTCATCATGCGCTATGTTTACATCGGCCTGATCGTCGTAGTAACAGCGGTTGTCCTGCTGTTCAAGATCCAGAACCTCACTTCCGTCACGGTTTCGCTGTTCAGCATGAGTTTGACCATGCCGGTTTCACTGCTGGTGATCGGTGTCTACATTCTTGGCATGCTGTCCGGCAGTGCGCTGTGGTCGCTGCTGCGCGGCTGGCTGCACGGCGCAACCCGCAAGGTGCCCTGATGCTTTCCCGTCAAGATGCTTCATGATTAGCTACTTTCTGAGTGTTGCATGACTGCAAAATCTGGCATTGACAGGTCTGAAGAGGGCAATGATACTTTGCCAACAGGGTTTGCTTTTATCAACCTGTGATCAAGCCGAGAGTCCAGCAGGTGGTAGTTTTCAAGGTGCGCCGGCGACTGCGACCAGTCTCAGCGAACGCTGCTGTTTTTCTTCGACGTTTGTTTTTTCATGGAGAGTGCGATGGTGATGAAACAGGGTTTTCGGGCGGCGCTGTTCGGCGCTTGCGCGTTGTTGTCTGTGGCTTCGGCCAGTGTCCTGGCGGATGAAGTTCCCCTGGTCACCGGCGAAATGTGGAGCAAGTCGTCGGCCGAGTTGAAGAAGGCTTATCTCGTTGGCGTGGCCAATACACTCCAGGTCGAAGTGGCCTATGAGGGTGCGAACCCGCCACCCGATAGTCAGAGTCTTATCCCGCGTACTGCCAAGGGCTTGAAAGGCCAGTCGCTTGACAGTGTCAGTGCAGCGCTCGACAAATGGTACGCCGCGAATCCCGGCAAATTACAGCGACCGGTCCTCGAAACCATCTGGTTCGAAGTCATCGTTCCAGGACTTCAGAAATACAAATAACGGAGACATGAAATGAAAAGAGTTCGTTTGATGGTGGCCATCCTGGCGGTGTCGAGTGTGATCGGCTGCACGAACATGAGCGCACAACAGCAGGGAACAGTGAGTGGCGCGGCCATTGGCGGGGTCGCCGGAGCCGGCATCGCCTCCATCGCCGGGGGCAGCGCCTGGACTGGTTTGGCGATCGGCGCCGCTGCCGGCGGCGTCGCCGGCAATATCAAGGGCAGTCAACGGTAGCCACAAGGCGTGTCAGGCCAGCGCCATGGGCATCGCTCCGGCGGTATCAATGGTGTTGGCCACGTGAGCACGTGAGCGGATCCTGGTTTCGGCGAGATCCGCCAGCGCAGCCGGGATCGACTCGGTCAACCGCCGATTCTAGATAGCAAGCCCCCGGTGAGTACGCTAGCGACAGACCGACTGGTTGATCAAACAAGCCGCAGAGCAATGAGGGAGCTGATCGATGAACAACAAGGTCTTCTGTACGCTGGTCGCCCTTGTGCTTTCTGCAACGCTGCAACCCGCATTCGCACAAAGCAGGCAAACCTTGAAGCAACTGGACGAGCTCGACCGGAAATGCGAGGCGGCAAGAGACGCGGTCCTGCCCGGCATCCGGGAACAGTTGATTGCGGAATGCATTTTGCCGCCGCCGACGCGAAGAGTACGCGCGCGGACACTGGAGGAGTGCGAGCGCTACTGGAACGACTACGGGGTGATGCAGCGGCAACGTGCCGCCCTCGACCTGCCAGAGTGCCAGGAAGCCTTCCAGGCGCGACAGCAGCATCGTTCGCGCAGACCTCCCGAGATCCCGGCAAGGAGCAGGGACTAAAGTTCATGCGCACCCTTCGGCGTCATTCAGTCTTGCATGGCGGCAACCCGCGTCCCACAAGGCTTGTTGACGGCTTGATCCTGAGTCTGGTTGAGCACAAAATCCACGTCCACCTTGGCCCTGCTGGTACGCGTCGAGGAGCGGACCCTCAACTCCAGCGCGGGTCGGCTGTAAACAGGATGCTGAGCCAGGCCTGCTCGAGCGGCAAGCCAATTCCCGCCCAGATTCGCGCACGCAGCTTGTCGAGTTCAGGAACGCTGCCTGGCTTGAAGTGGGGCCCGACCACTATGTTGATCTCGATGAAATGGATGCGCCCGGTCTTGGCAATGTGGGAGCTGTACTCGACGATATCTTGTTCGGCCCGCATCTGTTGCATCACCGCTTCAACGCGCTGCACGATCTCATTATCGGGATGGGTGATCAACAACACCTCGCGCAGATTGCTGTGCAGGATCTTCACCGGCAGCGGAATCAGCAGCAAGGCCATCAGTGCCACTACCCCGCTGTCGGCGTAGCGCGCCCACCACCCGCGATAGGGTTCGGGTAGCACCCAGACCATGGCGAATCCAAGCAGCGTGACGAGGCTGAAGCCCAGGCTGATCATCCACTCGCGAGCATCGTTGCGAACCAGTTGCGAGCCGGTTCGATTGGCTACGCGCTTCTCGTAGATCCAGACGAGGGCGCAGACGACAGCGCTGACCAGGCCGTAGAGCACCACACTGAGCGTGTCGACCTCGTTACCGCCTGTACGCAGGCCTTCGAGACCGTTGCACAGGGCATAGAACAGGACGACCAGCAGGATCAGGTTGTTGAAACTGTTGACCAGCGGTTCGATATGCGCGTAGCCATACTGGAAGCGCCGGTCGGCCGGTTTCTCGACGACCCGCGCGGCCAGCAGATATAGGCCTGAACCGACCAGGCTGGTCAGCGCATAGAAGCCGTCGAGCATGACCGCCTCGGAGCCGATGTAGAAACCGTAGCCAATGCCGACAATCGCCAGGCCGATGATTACGAACAGCGACACTCGCAGCGTGCGCTGCTCAAGCTCGTTGGACTGCTGCCTGGAAAGTCTCCGATACATGAGCAGAAGAAAGGGTCGGTTTGGCGGATTGTACGTCAAGCCGCTGAATGTTCCGGCTTCCTTTAGGGAATCGATTCGGGATAGCAGAATCAAGCGGAGTCAGTACCCAATGGCACCAGGGATTGTTGACATTCACTCCAGGCGCCCACACAGAGGCCGTCGCGAACGGTTGCCGCGAGGTGGCGTCGTCGCTCACCCTGCCCCCACCCTTCCCCACCGCCTGCGACAACGATTTCCAGGGTTCGCCGCTTGGGAAGGCGCCGAGCAACACGCCGCAGGTGATGTGCCAAACAGGATGGTCGCTTCTGTCCCATCGCTACCACAGAAACGTCAGCCAAAGCCGGCCGGTCGTTACTCTCCATTCGCTTGGACGCTGGTCAACGCTATCATTGATGCCATCTGACACCTACCGACGGAGATCCGGATGAATTCAAGTTTTTGGCGCGTTCCGACCCTGACAGTTCTTGCCACGCTGCTGGCGGTCGCGGGTTCCGTGCAAGGGACTGAAGCGGGTAACTGGCAAGGGTTCGTTTCGCTCACGCCAGTCTACCAGGGCAACGCCGACCTCGACCGCGGCGGTGATTTCAGCGTTGGCGGTGCGATCCTGCGCGGTGGGGTGGCCAAAGACCTCGGTGGAGGCAACCGCGCGGGTGTCACCCTCACCTACGACTATCTCGGCTATTCGTTCTCCAACTCCGGCGCTTTCGGCCGCGTAGAGCCGTGGGGCATTGTTCAGCGTTACGGCGTGTCGGCACCGCTATCGTTCGAGGTCGGAGACGGCTGGAGCGTAGGAGTCGTGCCATCGGTGGACTGGTTCAAGGAAAATGGGGCGGACACCGGCGATTCGCTGACGTGGGGCGCCACGCTCTCCGGGTCCAGGCGCTTCGAGGGTGGCAACCGTCTCGGCTTCGGCGTCGGGGTGTTCGACGGCATCGAGAAGACCAGCGTATTCCCGTTCCTGGTCGTCGATTGGCGCTTTGGAGACCGCTGGCGCCTGATCAATCCTCTTCCCAGCGGCCCGACAGGGCCGGCCGGCCTGGAGCTCGACTACCGCTTCGACGGTGGCTGGACTGCCGGTGTCGGGGTGGCCTACCGGGTGCTGCGCTTTCGCCTGAACGAGACCGGCCCGACGCGTAACGGCGTCGGCGAAGAGAGCGGCGTGCCGGTATTCGTGCGCGTGACGCGCAACTTTACCGACCAGATGGCGCTGCACCTCTATGGCGGCGTTGTGGCCGGCGGCAAGCTACGCGTTGAAAATTCGTCCGGCCACAAGCTGAGCGAGGAGGACTTTGACCCGGCGCCTCTCGTCGGCGCAACCTTCGTTGGACGCTTCTGAAAAATTGTACCCGGAGTCTTTAGACGATTTCCAGAGATTGAGATACCGATAAACGACAGCCGTCATCCCCGCGAAAGCGGGATCCAGCATTCGGCCCGATGTAACACAGAGTCTGAACTGGATTCCCGCTTACGCGGAAATGACGGAACTCCTGGACGGTTTGGGATTGCAATGCCTGGAATTCGCCTTGGTTTGGTTTGTGCTGGCCAGCGACCCTCTGTTGTTGGTCGGCGACGATAGTTGAGCTAAGGGGTTTCAATGAATACCTTCCCCGCCCGTACGCGCGCAAAGCAGGCAGTGCTTGCCGCCATGGCCCTCTCTGTTGGCGCGCTCGCCAGCGGCAAGGCAATCGCCGGCGGCATAATTCTTTATGAAGTCGGTACCGAGGACGTAGGCCTCGCCGCCGCGGGCTACGCCGCGCGCGCTCAGGATGCGAGCACGGTATTGACCAATCCGGCGGGCATGGTCCGGCTTGACGGCACCCGGGTTCAGCTCGGCACACAGTTGCTCTACAGCGACCTGAAGTTCTCCAACAGTGGCGCCAGCTCGCCCGCACTCGGCAATAACAGCAGCGGCAAATTCATTGGCGACAACGGCTGGTTTCCTGGCGGCGGACTGTTCCTCAGCTACAGCGTCTCGCCCGATTTAAAACTCGGCCTGGCCGCGACCAGCACTTTCGGTTCGGTGCTCGACTATAACGACAACTGGGCTGGTCGCTACTACGTTCAGCAAGCGACCCTGATCGGTGCTTCGCTGCTGCCTTCGATCGCCTTTCGCGTCACTGACAAGCTCTCGCTTGGCGCCAGCGTCAATGCGATGTACGGCTATCTGAAAAACGAGACAGGAATAAAGAACCTCTTCAGCGCCAACGACGGCAAGCTCAGCATGAGTGACGGCACGTGGGGCTGGGGCGGCAATCTCGGCCTGATGTACGAGGCGACCCCCGACACCCGTTTCGGCCTGACCTACAGCTCGCAGGTCAAACTCGATTTTGAGCCGCAAGCGCGGTTCAGCGGCACCGGGCCCGTGCTGACCGCGCTGCTTGATGCGCGGGGGTTGAACAGGGCTACGCTCAACCTGGGCATCACGGTACCGCAACAGGTGATGGGCAGTGTGTTTCATACGGTGAACGACCGACTGGCGCTGCTCGGCAACGTCGGCTGGCAGCAGTGGTCGAAATTCGGCGATGTCGAAGTCGGCGTGGAGGACACGAACAATCCGACCAGCCTCACCACCAATCTCAAGTTCAAGGACACCTGGCACGCCGCAGTCGGCGCGCAATACCGGATCAGCGAGCCATGGCGGCTGAATCTCGGTATCGCCTATGATTCGGCCTTTCAGTCAGGCAACGTATCGCCAATGCTGCCGACCAACCAGGGCTGGCGCTTCGGCATCGGCGGCCAGAACCAGGTCGACAAGACTTTCGGCTGGGGTCTCGCCGCAGAATACATCTACGGCGGTACCGGTGACGTGAACAAGCAGGCCCTGCTGCCGGTTGATACTGGCGGTCGGGGCAACCTGGTCGGTTCGTACGACAACATCGGCATTCTTTATATGTCGGCGAACTTCAACTGGAAGTTCTGAGCGCGCTGGAAACGTCGAAGCTGTTCATCTGAAGGAATAACCCGTCGGGATCGTAGCGCGACCCTGGCACATTTTCAGCCTCGGCGAATTTGGCGCGCCGGTGACCGCTGACGGATCTTCAGACTTGATCGACGAGCCGCTCAGATGTCGAGCGGCCTAACCGGCGTGGCCGTCGATCAGGGCGCAGGCAGCGCCGTCCATAAACCGTCGGGGTCGAATCGCGTCATTGCGCCAGCAATGGCGGCAGACCTTGGGCCCAGATGCTTCTGGTAAACCGTACCGTCCTGGTTGACGATGAAGGTCATCAAGCCGGTCTCGCCGTAGCGGGCTGGCCATCCGACCAGCGCGAAACCTTCGGTCATGCGTCCACCGTTGACATAGTTGCGGGCGCCGCCCTGCGCTGCTTTTCCCTGGGCCTTGAGAACCTTGAACCGGTAGCCATGATAGCCCTCCGTCAGGTCTTTCGTCTCCAGCAAGGGACCCGCCGGGCTCTCCGGCTCGTCGGCGGCCGTTGGCCAGGAAAGGCCGTCCTGCTTGCCTGGTGAACTCAGTATCTTTTGCGCAAATTCGAGGACCCCGTCACCGTTGCGGTCCTGCGCGGCGTACTCCCGTTGCGCATCGACGTAAGCGTACATGGTTTGTATCGCGGCCAGTTCATTGCGCCCGATACGGCGGGTACGCATTTCTTCCCTTCCGGCCCGGGTATCGAAGATCCAGCCACTGCCGCTGCGCACAAGCGGTATCGGCAATGTCCAGCCGCTGCTCACTTCAAGGCGCGCTCGCGTGTCGCTGTCGCGCAGGATGCGGTGCCCTTTTGCCCAGGCAACGAGAAAAGCCAGGCGATCCTCGCTCGCCAGGTCATCGAGCGACATCAGGCGCTCGTCCTCGGAGCCGAGAATCGCCCGCATTTCAGCATCGTCATTGCGCGCGAGACTATCCACCAGGGCTTCCGCCGCAATTTCCGGTGAGGCGAAAATCCTTGGCGTACCGGCGACAGCACAGGAGACTGACATTGCCAGCGCACAGATCAGCGCGGTTGTGGCCTGCAACCATCGATTGCTCATCATTGGACCTTTCATGGTCGGCCTCGTCGTTATTGATTGCGCCGCTGGGCGGCGGCACCACCTGCGGGGCGCGAAACGTTGGCTTGCCGCTGCGGCGCGTTGTGCCGCTGGCCGGCAGCACCGCCTGCAGGGCGTGAAACGTTGGATTGGCGCTGCGGCGCATTGTGCCGCTGGGCAGCCTGGCTTGCACGGCCACGGTCGATCTGTTGCTGGGTCTGCCGACCATCGTTGGCGCCGCGCAGCGCATTGTCGCGATTGGTTCGAGCAGCGCTTTCGCTGCGGTTCTGTGCCTGGCTACGGTCAATGTTGCTGGCGCGATCCTGAACCCTGCTGCGCTCGATGCTGCCAGCGCGGTCCTGAACCTGGCTGCGGTTCACATTGTTGGCGCGGTCACGGGCCGGGCTCCGATCGATGTTGCCTGCCCGGTCCTGCACTTGACTGCGGTCGATATTGCTGGCTCGGTCGCGGACCTGACTTCGATCGATGTTGCCGGCCCGTTCCTGAACCTGGCTGCGGTCGATGCTGCCGACCCGGTCGCGGGCCTGACTGCGGTCGATGGCGGCGGCGCGGTCGCCCGCCGATGTTCTGTCGCCTCCCGGTGTCCGCTGCGGAATCTGGCTGCGGTCGATGTTGCGTAGTGCTTCGCGGTCCAGATTCTCGGCGCCGACGCGGTCGGACAGCGCAGCCCTTGCCTGCGCCCGTTGATCCTCGCGGCCGCGATACTCCTGGCGGCCGCCACGATCGCCGAGCCTGTCCTGCATGCGATCGCGCGTACTGGCGTCGCGATAAGGAACACCGCGGCGGTTGCCGGGGTTGTGGTTCCAGTTCACGTTCCGGTTATTGGAGTTGATGCGGTTGTTGACGTTGATGTTGTTCCACTGATTGACGTTGATATTGACGTTACGCCGCCGCCAGTCGACGCCACCCCACAGTGCGTACGTCACGCCAATGCCGACGCCCCACCAGATGGCGGTGCTGACGGGGCTCCAGCCGAATCCCCAGCGCACTGGCGGCGGGAAGAAAAACGGCGGAAACAGCGGGTGCCACCACGGGCCGAAGACATGGACCGGGTTGTAGATCGGCACGAAAATGACCTGCGGATTGGCCGGTGCGATGGTGATGATCTGGGTTGGTGAGGACGGCGCCGTGGCGACGACTGTTTGCCGCGCTGGCGCTCCGGCTTCAAAACTCACGATCTGTTGCTCGTTGGAGCTCAGGTTGCCGGCACCCTTGGCCTTGGCGCGCAGCAACTGCACGGAATCCATGACGTCTTCCGGTTGCGCCAGGAAAGCGTCGCCAAGGTCCTGAACCCATTCGGGCTTTTCGTCGAGCATCGCCAGCACTTGCGGGAAGGCAACCAGCGACTGCACGCTGGGGTCCCACGGCTTGTCCTGCACCGCTCTTACTGCATCGTCACCCTTCAGGCTGCGGTTGGCGAATGCCCACCCGGCAGCTTCCGCAACATCTTTCGGATAGGTGGATGCCATCAGCACCTGCGACAGCAGCGCGTCGGGAAAAAGCGCGATCGGCGCCAACATCTGGTCGAGTTGCTCGGCGTTGAACGTGGGAGGGTCCGCGGCACGTGCCGGTGCCGCCAACAACAGGAGCACTGCAGCAAATAGCGCGGCGACGCCACGCAGGATCGAATGCATTATTTGAGCTCCTCTTGGGCGATACGGGGCAAGAGCCGACGACTTGCGGATTATGGGAGGGGATGCGGGTCGGTCAAGCACTGCACTGTACAGGGACGATTGGCGGGCCACAAACTGCGCCCGCCGCACCCACCCGTGCTTATGTTGCGATTAGTCGCCCGCCGAGTTCGGCGGCAACAGATCGGGCACTTCGAAAGGCTTCCCGCCAGCTGAAGGTACTTTCGGGGCCGTGCCCGGCAATATCTCGAAGTTCGGATGGAACACCACCATCAGGCTGCGCAGTTGGTCGAATGGCTTGCGGTCGCCCTCGAACTTCGCCTTGCCGGCCTTGATCAGGTCGTCGAAGGTGCTGGCGCCCATCATCACCTGGTTGAGGTCGCTGCGGTTCAGCGTGATCGTCAGATCCGGCTTCGCCGCCTGTTCGCCCTTGATGTTGGTCAGCGTCGCGTTGCTCAGCTCGATCAGGTATTTTTCGCCGTTGTCGGGGGTCACCAGGTTGATCGTGAAACGCATGCCCTCGGCCTTCCTTGGGTCCATGCTGATGCCGAGGAAGTCGAGCCACTGCTCGGTGGACATCGCGCGGATCACGTCGGGCCCGGTCGTCCTGACCGGGTTGCCGCCGGGCAGCCCGTTGCGCAGTTCATAAGCCCCTTGCAGGTAGATGTTGCGCAGGGTCGGGCTCTCCTTCTGGTAACCGAGTTGCTCGAAGGCATCCGCCAGCAGATCCTTGGCCGGCTGGTTGCGCGGTTCGGCGAAGACCAGGCGATTCAGGATTTCCGTGGCCTCGCGGTATTTGCCCTGGGCGATCAGTTGCTTGCCCTTGGCCACGATCTTGCCCGAGCCGCCCATCATCTCGACGTACAGTGGCGCCGAATCCTTCGGCGAGAGCGGCACGATGGTAGCCGGATTGCCGTCCCAGTAGCCGAGGAAGCGATTGATGACGCCGCGACTGTTGTGCTGCTCCGAGCCGTGGTAGCTGTGCGCTGGCCATTGCTTCCACAGGCTGTCGGGAAGCTTGTACACGTTCTGGATCTCGTTGACCGTCACGCCGAGGTTGGCGTAATGCAACGACTGATTGTTGAGGTTGGCGTAGGTGTCGCGCTGGACGCGCATCACTTCCTGGATGCGCGCATTGCCCCAGCGCGGCCAGCTGTGCGAGGCGAACATCACTTCGGCTTCCTGGCCGAACTTGTAGAGCGCCACGTTGATCTGCTTCGACCAGTTCAGCGCATTGCGCACGGGCGCACCGCGCGGCGTGTAGACGTTGTGGATGGTGCCGGTAATGTTTTCCGCCGCCCAGAAGGCCTTGAACTGCGGGAACCAGGTGTTCATCTCGACCGGCGCTTCGGTGTCAGGAGTGTTCTGGAACACCATCTTGACACCGTCGAGCGTCACTTCCTCGAAGTCCTTGCTGATGATCAGGTTGGGCGGGATCAGCCCGACATTGCCATTGGCCACGTTCTTGCCGATCGACTGGTCTGCGTGGCCGTGCGGGTCACGCGGCAGCAGCACGGCGTACGAGTACTGTGTGCGGCGCGACATGGCGTTGCCCGAAAAGACGTTCTCGGAAATCGCCTCATGGAGGAAGCCCTCGGGGGCGATGATCTTGACCTTGCCGCTTGCGACGTCGGCCTCATCGACCACGCCGCGCACGCCGCCGAAGTGGTCGATGTGCGAGTGCGAGTACACGACGCCGACGACCGGGCGCTTGCCGAGCTTCTCGTTGATGAGTTCAAGTGCGGCGCGGGCGGTTTCCTTGGCCGTCAGCGGGTCGAAGACGATCCAGCCGGTATCGCCCTTGATGAAGCTGATGTTGGCCAGATCAAAGCCGCGTACCTGGTAGATCCTGCCCGGGACGACCTCATAGAGCCCGTAGGCCATGTTGAGTACGGCCTGGCGCTGCAGCGACGGGTGGATGCTCTGGAAGTCCTTGCCCTCCAGCAACCACTGGTAGCTGCCCATGTCCCAGGCGATGTGGCCGGCATCGGCCATGATCTTCTTGTAGGGTGGCTCGGCGATGAAGCCCTTCTTAGCCTCGTCGAAGTCACGCTTGTCCTCGAACGGCAAGGTAGCGGAGATACCCTTGCGCAGCTCGATGGTGAACTTCGATGGCAGGCTGCCCTTGGGGTCGAAATGCTGGCCTTTTTCAGCACCAGGGTTGGCCGTGCCGCTGCCATCGCCTGCGGCGACCACAGCGGGGGCAGCAGTCGCAAAGACGAGGGCGAGCGCGAAGGCTGTCCTGGATCTGACTCTTGATTTCATTGGGTAAGCTCCTGTGTTCTCAGTTTGATCAAATCGGTCAATATACCCGCATCAACGCATCACTTCTTGGCATCCGCTTTCCCGGGTGATTTGTTACCGTCGTTAGTGACCTCGTCCAGGAAAACTCTACACGGAAATATGACCCGCTTTCTTTTTTTTTTTGCTCTTGAATGCCGGCAACACTCGCCAAGGGTACTGGTTTGGCAAATATGGCAAACCCGCAATACCCACAACTCACGGCACAAAAGTATCCGCGGAGCAGCGCCAAAACTTCACGAAGGGACAAGCCATCCGCCCGCCAAAATTCGGTGGAACATCGTGTTTTCGGGGCAGACAGGGCCCCGACAGGTTGACACTTCGGTGCATTGTTCAGGGGGCCGGGGGGGCGCCCGGGGGGGGGCCGCCCCCCCCCCGCCCCCGGGCCCCCGGGGGGGGCGCCGGGGCCGGCGGCCGGGCCCGGCGCGGGGGCGGGGGCGCCCCCCGCCGGGCCCCCCCCCCCGGCCCGGGGCGGGGGGGGCCGGGCCGGGGCCCCCCCCCCCCCCCCCCCCCCCGGGGGGCGGGGGGGGGGCGGCCCGGGGCGGGGGGGGGCGGGCCGCCCCCGGGGGGGGCGGGCCCCGGCCCCCCCCCGGGGGGGGGGCCCCGGGGCGGCGCGAGGGGGGGGCCGCGGGGCGGGGGGGGGGGCGGCGGCCCCCCCGCCCGGGGGGGGGCCCGGGCCCCCGGCCCCGGGGCCGGGGGGGGGGCCCCCCCCCCCGGGGGGGGGGGGGCGCCCCGCCACCACCCCCCCCGCCCCGGAGCGGGGCCCCCGCCGCCGGGGCGGGGGGGCCCCGGGGGGGGGGGGCCCCCCCGCGGGGGGCGCCGGGGGCGCGCCGCCGGGGCGGGCGGCCGGGGGGGGCGGGGGGGGCGGCCGCCGGCGGGGGGGGCGGCGGCCCCCCCGGGCCGCCCCCCCCCCCCCCCCCGGGGCGCCCCCCGCCCCGGCGGGTTCCCCAGCCAACCAGCAGGCCGGACAAAGCCAAGAGCCAGAACCCCGGATGCGGGCGGCTGACGATGTTCAGTGAGGGAAACAGCTGCGCTGCCAGCCCGGCGCCGGCCACAATGCCGCCAAGAAACAGCCAGCGCCACAGCCCGCCCTCTTTCAGCCCGGTGAAGAGAATGCCGCTGATGCCAGCAATTTGCCCGATGGCGTGATAGAGCAGCACAGCCGGACCAGGCGAACGCGCCATGCGAGCCAACGCCGTGCGGTGCAAGGCCAAGCCACAGGAGTTTGCGAGGCAGACCGGGCGGGGCCGCCACCAAGGTCTTGCAGGTCCTGCGCCTGGCAGTATCAGCGCTCATTCTTCCCCTCTCAAAGAGTCATTCAACGGACAGCGGAAAGCAGGATGGCCATTTTAAACGTGTGGCGCCTCGTTGCGAGCCCTTGCTGCCCTCGACGTGCGTACACTCTTGACCTTTTCTCGAAGAGCCCCTTGAAAAAAATCTCGCCGCTGCACGTGGAGATGAGGGCAGAATATGGAGCTATCCCGGTTCTCCAGGCCGGACTTTGCGGCATTGACCGTGCTCAGGAAGGAAAGGATATTTTGGGTTACTTCGGGTCGTTCTGGATTGTCGGGTTGAAACTTCTCTCCTTTGCCGAGCGCGCTGCGCATCGGCATTCGGCGCGCTGGCTTCGATGATCCGCTGGCGATGGTTCCCGGTCTTGATCAGGGTACTCGTCGGTCTGCCGTTCGCCGCGGCGCTCGCCACCATTGTCGCGCTGTTGGTGACCGGGGTGACGATCGACGTCTCGCGCTGGCGCGACGCGTCTGCAGAACGCGTGTCCACCGCACTCGGTCGCACAGTCATCCTGGAGGGGCCTTTTGAGCTGTCGCTGGGTCGTGCGGCGGAACTGCGCATTGGCGGCGTGCGCATCCTCAACCCGTCCGGATTCGCGGCGGAGGCGTTCCTTGCGCTCGCTGAGGCACGCGTACGGATCGACCTGCTCGACCTGCTCGACGCCCTGCGCGGCGAGTTGCACCTGCACAGCATCGAGGCCAGCGATGTTCGCCTGTGGTTCGAGCGAGCAGGCGATGGGCGCAACAACTGGGCGCCGGCGCAGAGTGCTCCGGATCCCTCTCGGGGAACGATCAGCGTCGGGCAGATTGCGCTGCATCGGCTGGCCATCGACTACCACGATGCGCGCACGGCGACGCGCCACGTCGTCGATCTGGACGAGCTGTCGGCGAGCGGAAGGTGGAGCGAAGCCCTGCGCCTGGCTGCGCGTGGCCGCTTGGGCAAGGAGTTTCCATTCGATCTGACGGTCGAGGGCGGGCCTCTCCGGCTGATCCAGGAAACATCCGGGCCATGGCCGTTCACGCTCGACTTCGCATCTCCCGGCACGCGACTGCACGCCGCCGGCAACATCGACACGAGCAAGGGTGAGGCACGCGTCAACTTCGGCACCGACGCGGCGGCGCTCGTGCCGGCTACGCGGCCCCCCGACACCAGGCGGCCGCATTTGGCTGACGGCGCGGCGAATGACGCGCTCGTCGCGCCGGCTGATGCCGTCGCTGAATTGCCGGACAACACGACGACGAACGAGCTTACCGGGCAACTCACGCTCGCTTTCGGCGGGGCCCGGCCAAGCCTCAGCGGCGCGCTCAGCGTCGCCGCCCTCGACCTCCGCCCGTTCCTCGCCAGTGGTCAGGGCGCACCGGACAAAGCGCTTGACTCCGCCGCGCTGCAGCGGCAGGTGCCGCCCCTGCGCGATCTTGTGCCGCTCGACGTCGACGTTGACTTGAGTGTCGGCCGCTGGCTCGGGTTGCCCGTCGACATTCGCGACGCGAAGTTCGATCTGCGCGCCGACGCCAACGGCGTGCGAGTGCCAACCAGCGCCACAATGGCCAGCGCCCGATTCTCGGGTCGCCTCGACCTCGATACGGCGGCACCTACACCAACACTGGCGCTGCGTTTCGCAGCGAAGGACGCTGCGCTCGGCGACCTGGCACGGGAGCTGCACGGAGCTGCCGAGATCGAAGGCAGGCTCGGGCACATTGAGTTGCTCCTCGGTGGACGTGGCGAAACGCTTGACTCACTGGTGAGTGATCTTGAGCTTTCACTCAAGGCGGCGAACACACACTTGAGCTACGGCAAACTGACCGACGCACGCCCGATTGTCATCACGGTCGACACGCTCGACCTTGCGCTGCGCCGTGGCCAGCGACTGCGGGGCAGCGCGCGCGGGACGCTGCTCGGCGAGCCTGTGAAACTCTCGATGCGCGGCGGCACACTGCCCGAGATGCTGCGCGAGTCGGCAACCCCGATCGAATTCGAGATCGCGGCGGCGCCGGCGAAACTGCGCATCGAGGGCACGCTCGCGCGCCCCGACGCAACGCGCGAAACCGCTCTGAGCTTTTTTTTTGAGGCCCGCCGCACAGGGGACCTGGCGCGCTGGCTGAGCGTCGCGCCGGCATCGAAACTGCCCCTCGCCCTGCGCGGTCGCGCGCGGATCGCCACTGACGCCTGGTACCTGGAGCAGACGAGGCTCAAGCTCGGTCGCAGCGAGCTGACGATTGATGCCAAGCGCTCCCGCGTCGGCGATCGGCCGATCACCGTGGCGTCTGTGCGCAGTCCGCTGATCGATGTGCCGGAACTCGCGACGTTGCGCGCCAGCACCAGCCGGGGCAGCGACGAACCGGTTTTTCCCGACGCCGCTGACCTTCCTGACGCCGACCTCAGCCTGGCGTTGCAGCACGTACTCCTCGGCCGCACCGATCTCGAGGACGTCGCTTTCGTCGGCCGCGTCCGCGAGGCGCGATTGCCGCCGTCAGCGCTCAGCGGCAAGGTCGCCGGCGTACCGTTCACGGGGCTTGTTGCGCTCAACCTGCGCGGCGACGTCCCCGAAGCACGGCTCGATCTCTCCACAGGCGAAATCGACGTCGGCGCACTTCTGCGCGACATCGGCGCCGCAGAGGACATCGATGGGCGCGCCGACAAGTTGCAGCTCACCCTGCGCGGGCGCGGCAAGACCCTCCGCGAGCTCGCCAGGCTCTCGTCATTCGAGGCGCGCGTGATCGGCGGGCGCATCAGCGTGCTCGGTGCGCTGCAACGTCCGGTCACCGAGTTCGGCGTCACCGAGGCCAAGATCGGTGTCCTGCCGGGCGAGCCGATCCGGGTTGCTCTCAACGGCACGCTCGACGAGACTGCGCTCGATATCAGGCTCAGCAGCGGACGACTCGCGGACATGCTGCGCGATGCGACGCATCTGCCCTTCTCACTGGTGGCGCAGGCAGCGGGGGCACGCCTGACGCTTGAGGGCGAGGTGGCACTGCCACTCGGGCGCTCCGGACAGCTCACCTTCGAGCTGAGCGGCGAGCGGCTCGACTCGCTCAGCGAACTGGCGCGGGTTGAACTCCCGGCGTGGGGTCCCTGGTCGCTGCGCGGCCCGCTGCGCATGACGCCGACCGGCTACGAACTGCAGGGGCTCTTGTTGCGCGTCGGGGAAAACCGACTCGAGGGAACAGGCACGCTCGACATGAGTGGAGCACGGCCGCGGCTCGACGTGCGGGTGAACGCGCCCAGCATTCAACTCGACGACTTCCCTCTGCCGGAACGCCTTGCCGAGGAACCGCCCAGGGCGAGCAGGGCCGAAGCCCTGCGCCTGACGGCAAGCAAGGTAGTCGGGCAGACCGAGCGCCTGCTGGGCGCCGGATTCCTGCGCCGGCTCGATGCCTACCTCGATGTGGAAGTACAGGAGGTGCTTTCCGGAAGCGACCGGCTTGCCGACGGTTCCTTGCGCGTCCAGGTTGTCAACGGGCGTCTGTTCCTCGGCCCGGCCATGGTCAATATCCCTGGGGGAACCCTGCGGCTTGCCGTTGCCTACGACCCGACCTTGTCCGAGATCGAGCTCGCCGCAGGCGCTTACGTCGAGCGCTTCGACTACGGCATCATTGCCCGCCGCCTGAGCCGGAAGGACGACACCAGAGGACTCTTCAGCATGAATCTGGAGTTTGCGGGCAGGGCACCGTCACTGAATACGATCATGCACCACGCCAACGGACGAGTTGACTTTGCCGTTTGGCCGACGGAACTGCGCACTGGCATCTTCAGTCTGTGGTCGGTGAATCTCGTGCTTTCGCTGGTGCCGCTGATTGATCCGGGCGGGGACGCCCACCTGAACTGTGTCGTTGGCCGCTTCGACCTCAAGGACGGCAAGCTGCCCGACGACAAGATGATTATCGATACGACCCGGGTGCGCATTCGCGGCACTGGCAGCGCCGACCTGGCGAGCGAAAAGCTGGCGTTCGTTTTTCGCCCGCGCGCAAAGGGTTTCGCTCCGTTTCGCCTGCAAACCCCGTTGCGGGCCAGCGGAACGTTCACCGACTTTCGTTTCGGCATCAAGCGGCGCGACCTGCTTGAATCGATTCTGCGTCTGATCGCGTCGCCGATCCTCCTCCCGATCGAGTGGCTCACCCTGGGCCCGCTGCCGCGCGACGGCGCCGACGTATGCACGAACCCGCTGCGAGCGATTGATGGCGAGCGCTGACCGCACCCGCTTGGGCGAGGCCTCGCAGACCGGTTCCCGGCGGCTGAAAAAACGGGATCAGCTGCTTCCGCCCGTTGCCGATCAGGTCGGCGCGCCCCATCTGCTTGAGGGCCTCGCGCAGCAACGGCCAGTTCTCGGGGTCGTGATAGCGCAAAAAGGCCTTGTGCAGGCGGCGCTGACGAGCCCCGCGCACGGTTTCGACGGCTTCCGAATCGCGGTCGACCTTCTTCAGCGGATTCCTGCGGCTGTGATACATGGCCGTGGCGATCGCCATCGGCGTCGGCAGGAAGGTCTGTACCTGATCCAGACGGAAGTTGTTGCGCTTCAGCCATAGGGCGAGATTTAGCATGTCCCGGTCGGTGGTCCCGGGATGTGCCGCGATGAAGTACGGGATCAGGTACTGCTCCTTGCCTGCCTCCCTCGAGAACTTCTCGAACATCACCTTGAACTGCTCATAGGAACTCATGCCGGGCTTCATCATGTGCGCCAGCGGGCCTTCTTCGGTGTGCTCGGGGGCGATCTTGAGATAGCCGCCGACGTGGTGCGTGACAAGCTCCCGGACGTACTGCGGATCGCGCACCGCGAGGTCGTAGCGCAGGCCGGAGCTGATCAGCACCTTTTTCACCCCCGGCAGCGCCCGCGCCTTGCGGTAGAGCTGGACCAGCGGCGTGTGGTCAGTGTCGAGGTTCTCGCAGATGCCGGGAAAGACGCATGACAGGCGGCGGCACGCGGACTCGATCCTCGCGTCCTTGCACGCCAGGCGATACATGTTCGCTGTCGGTCCGCCGAGATCTGAAATGATGCCCGTAAAGCCCGGCGTCTTGTCGCGGATTTCCTCGATCTCGTGCAGGATCGACTGCTCGGAGCGGCTCTGGATGATTCTCCCTTCGTGCTCGGTGATCGAGCAGAAAGTGCAGCCGCCGAAGCAGCCACGCATGATGTTGATCGAGAAGCGGATCATCTCGAAGGCCGGAATCCTGGCCTCGCCATAGGACGGATGCGGCCGGCGCTGGAAAGGCGAGGCGAAGACGCCATCCATCTCCGGCGTCGTCAGCGGGATCGGCGGCGGGTTGAGCCAGACGTCGCGCTCGCCGTGCGCCTGGACCAGCGCGCGCGCGTTGCCCGGGTTCGATTCGAGATGGAAGACGCGCGAGGCGTGTGCGTAAAGCACGGGGTCGGCAGCAACCTGCTCGTAGGATGGCAGGCGGATCGCGGTCCGCGCCCGATCAAGCTTCGGCATGCGCTGGTGCGACTGCCAATGCATCCGGATCACCTGCCCCCGTGCCTGTCCATCGCCACTGGCCACTGCGGGCTTTCCCGCGCAGAGAGCTTCCTGGACGGTTTCCGGCGTCATCGCGTAGGGGTCGGCGTGGCGAATCAGCAGTCCCGGCGTATCGACCTCGCTCGAGTCGATTTCCACCCATTCCTCGTCCGGCAGCCAGCCGCGCGGCACCATGAAGGCGGTGCCGCGCAGATCGCGGATGCTGGCGACCGGCTCGCCGGCGGCAAGCCGGTGGGCGAGTTCGACGATCGCCCGCTCGGCGCTGCCATAGATCAGCAGGTCGGCCTTCGAATCGGGCAATACCGAGCGACGTACCTTGTCTGACCAGTAGTCATAATGGGCAATGCGGCGCAGGCTGGCTTCGATCGAGCCGATCACTACATTGCTGCCGGGGAAAGCCTCGCGACAGCGCTGTGCATAGACGACGACGGCGTGATCCGGCCGCCGGTTGGGCTCGCCGCCCGGTGTGTAGGCGTCATCGGAACGGGGCTTGCGGTCGGCCGTGTAGCGATTGACCATCGAATCCATGTTGCCGGCGGTCACGCCAAAGAACAGGTTCGGCTTGCCGAGCGTCCGGAAAGCCTTGGCCGACAGCCAGTCCGGCTGGCTGATGATGCCGACGCGAAAGCCCTGCGCTTCGAGGAGACGCCCGACCAGCGCCATGCCGAAGCTCGGGTGGTCGATGTAGGCGTCACCGGTGACGAGAATGATGTCGCACGAATCCCAGCCGAGTTCGTCCATTTCGGCGCGCGACATTGGCAGGAATGGTGCCGTGCCGAAACGGCTGGCCCAGTATTTGCGGTACGAGAAGAGGTTGCGGGGGGCGCCGCCCGGAAGCGCGTTGCGGAGAGTATTCATCGGCCCGGGATTCTACAGGAACGGCTGCCAATCACCGGCGTTACGAGCGGATCGCCGCGCCCCTGATCCAGGAGAACCGGGCCTGGCGGCAGCTGCCCGCAATTTTCTCGACGGCGGGTTTGGCTCCGGTTGCATGATTGCTGCACTGCAGCTTGCCAAGCGCGAACTCAGTCTGTATGGTCGCGGCCAACAGCTTATATCGTATACGATCTTCGGAGTTCCCTCGCTGCCGATGCCTTCAGTTCTTGAGCTTGTCGCCGCCCAGAAGATGCCACGCCTCAGCGCGTCGGATCATGTCGCGCAGACGCTCAAGAAAGCGATCGTCGATGGCCTGCTGCCGGCCGGTGAACTGCTCCGGCAGGACGAGATCGCCGCCCATTTTCACGTCAGCAAGATTCCCGTTCGCGAAGCACTCAAGCACCTCGAGGCGAAAGGGCTGGTGACCTTCCTGCGCAACCGCGGCGCCGTCGTCGCTTCGCTGTCCACTGCCGAAATCGACGAGTACATGGAAATCCGGGCGATGCTCGAAGCGCGCGCAGCGCGTCTTTCAGCGCCCCTGATCAGCGACCAGGTCATCGAGCAGGCGCGCCACCATCTTGACGAGTTCGGCCGCGCCGGCGACGCCGGCCGCTGGGGCGAACTGAACTGGCTCTTTCATTCGACGCTCTACGCGGCAGCCGGACGACCGATCCTGCTCGCCGAAATCCGTTCCCTGTACAACAAGGTCGAGCGCTATGTCCGGGCGCTCCTGTCCGTTACCACCGAAATGCCCAAGACCCAGCACGAACACGCCGAGATTCTCGGCGCGTTTGTCCGCCGGGACCCCGACGCGGCGGCAGAACTCACTCGGGCGCACGTGCTCGATGCGGGTGCGTCACTTGTCACTTACCTTAACGACCACCGTAGCAGAGGAGGCAACACATGAACAAACACATTCTCGCGACCGGCTTCAGCCTGTTCGCCCTCGCCGGCAGTAACGCCTGGGCCGATCACCTGGTCGCCATTGCCGGCCCGATGACCGGTCAGTACGCCTCGGCGGGCGACCAGATCCGCAAGGGCGCGGAGATGGCGATCGCCGACATCAACGCCAAGGGCGGTGTCGTCGGCCAGAAGCTGAAGCTCGAAATCGGCGACGATGCCTGCGACCCGAAGCAGGCCGTTTCGGTCGCCAACACGATGGTCAACAAGAAGATCATCTTCATGCACGGTCACTGGTGCTCGTCCTCGACGATCCCGGCGTCCGAAGTTTACGTCGAGGCCAACATACCGGTGGTCACCGTGTCGACCAACCCCAAGGTGACCGACCGCGGCCTCAAGAACATCTTTGCCATCGCCGGTCGTGACGATCAACAGGGCCAGGTGGCCGGTGCCTACCTGGTGGAAAAGTTCAAGGGCAAGAAGATCGCCGTCGTCGATGACAAGAGTGCCTACGGCAAGGGACTGGCTGACGAAGTGGCCAAGGCGATGGAGGCCAAGGGCGTCAAACCGGCGCTGCGCGAGTCGATCACGGCCGGCGAGAAGGATTACTCCGGACTGGTCAGCAAGCTCAAATCCTCCGGCATCGAGGTCATGTCCTACGGCGGTTACCATACCGAAGTGGCGCTGATCCTGCGTCAGGCACAACAGGCCGGCCTGAAACTGACAGTGATGGGCGGCGATACCATGTCCAACACCGAGCTGGCGACTGCGGCTGGCCCGGAGGCGAACAACGTGCTCTTCACCTTCGGCCCGGACGCGCGCAAGAACCCGAGTGCTGCACCGGTCGTCAAGAAGTTCCACGACGCCAAGGTTGAGCCGGAAGGTTACGTTCTTTATGCCTACGCCGCTTTCCAGCTCTTCGACCAGGCTGCCACCAAGGCCAAGAGCACGAAGTTCGCCGACATCGAGAAAGCGCTGCGCAACGGCACCTTCGACACGGTGATCGGCAAGCTGTCCTTCGACGCCAAGGGGAACAGTTCGGCGCCGGCATTCGTCGTCTACCAGTGGAAAGATGGCAAGTACGACTACGTGAAGAAGTAATCGTCCGGGCGTGTCCGCCGACGCGCGGACACGCCCGCGCCCTGCCCCGGGCGCGGCAGCGGGCCCTTCAGCTTGCCGCAGCGCCGACCGCCGCCGTCCGGCGGAACTGAGGTCAAACCCGCGCGACACCTGGTGTCGACGCCGAATCCAATTGGAAGGTACGATGAGCGACGCCCATACCCCTCTACTACGCCAGCGTCTGCGCGAATATCATCGGATCGACGAAGCACAGGTCGTCGAGGAACTGATCGCACTGGCCCGTTTCACCCATTCCGAGCAGCGCGGCATCCACGAGCGTGCCGCGCCGCTGGTCCAGACGGTGCGTGACAGCCGCCAGAACACGGGGGGCATCGACGCTTTCCTTGCCACTTACGACCTCTCGTCGCGCGAGGGGGTCGTCCTCATGTGCCTCGCCGAGGCGTTGCTGCGCATCCCCGATGCGGTGACAGTCGATCGTCTGATTCGCGACAAGATCGGCAACACCGAATGGGAGAAACGGCTCGGGGCCTCGCACAGCACCTTTGTAAACGCCGGCACCTGGGCGCTGATGCTCACCGGCCGCATCGTCAATCTTGACAACGAAGACCGCAATCTCAGCGGCACGCTCAAACGCATGGTCGCGCGCGCCGGCGAACCGGTGATCCGGCAGGCGGTGATCACCGCCATGCGCATCCTGGGCAAGCAGTTCGTCATGGGCCGCAACATCCACGAAGCGCTGGACCGTGCGCGCAGCGCCGAGAAAGCCGGCTACCGTCACTCCTACGACATGCTCGGCGAGTCGGCGCGCAGCAGCGCCGACGCCCTGCGCTATTTCGAGTCCTACAGCAAGGCGATCCGGGCGATTGGCGACGCCGCGGAAGGCCGCCCGGCTTTCGAGGCGCCGTCGATCTCGATCAAGCTTTCGGCGCTGCATCCGCGCTACGAGGTTGCCAACGAGGATCGCGTTCGCCAGGAGTTGCTGCCGGCGGTCAAGGAACTGGCGGTGCGGGCCAAGGCGCGCAACGTCGGCTTCACGATTGACGCCGAGGAAGTTGATCGGCTTGAAATGTCGCTCGACCTGATCGAGGCGCTCGCCACCGACCACGAACTCGCTGGCTGGAACGGCCTCGGACTGGCGGTCCAGGCCTACCAGAAGCGTGCGCTGCCAGTCATCGACTGGCTCGCCGACCTCGCCCACCGCGCCAACCGCCGGCTGATGGTCCGCCTGTGCAAGGGCGCCTACTGGGATGCCGAGATCAAGCTGGCGCAGGAACGTGGTCTCAGCGACTACCCGGTATTCACCCGCAAGGTGTCGAGCGACCTGTCGTACCTCGCCTGCGCCAGACGCCTGTTCGCCGACCCGGCGGCTTTCTACCCGGCGTTCGCGACGCACAACGCGCACACCCTGGCCGCCGTCGCCGAGATCGCGATCAGCGCCGGCGGCAGCGATGAATGGGAATACCAGCGCCTGCACGGCATGGGCGAAGAGCTTTACGACCAGATCGTCGGAGAAGCCCACTGGGGCCGCGCCTGCCGGGTCTACGCACCGGTCGGCAGCCACGAGGATCTGCTGGCCTACCTGGTGCGTCGCCTGCTCGAGAACGGCGCCAACTCGTCGTTCGTCAACCGCATCGCCGACGCCACCCTGCCGATCGACGACCTGATCGCCGATCCGGTCGAAAAAGCCGCCGCCCTGGCGGTCAAGCGCCAGGACCGTATCCCTCTGCCGCGCAACCTCTTCGGCGCTGAGCGCGCCAACAGCGAAGGACTGGACATGAACGACAAACCGACTCTCGAAAACCTTCGCAGCGCGATCGACCAGAGCGCCCGTGTCAGCTACGTCGCCGCGCCGCTGATCGGCGGCAGGCCGCGCAGCGGCAGCAGCAAGCCGGTCTGCTCGCCGGCCGACCAGCGCGAGGTCGTCGGTCAGGTGACCGAGGCCAGCGTTGCCGACGTCGCTGCGGCCATGGCCGCGGCGCAGGCGGCCTTCCCGGCCTGGGAGGGAACGCCTGCCAGCGAGCGTGCGGCCGCCCTCGACGGCGCCGCCGACCGATTGCAGGGACGCCTGCCGGAACTGATCGCGCTGATTGTCCGCGAAGGCGGCCGGACGCAGGCCGACGCGGTCTCGGAAGTACGCGAGGCGATCGATTTTTGCCGCTACTACGCGGCGCAGGCAAGGGAGAAGTTCTCGCAGCCGATCCCCCTGCCCGGCCCGACCGGCGAGCGCAACAGCCTGTCGCTGCACGGCCGCGGCGTCTTCGTCTGCATCAGCCCGTGGAATTTCCCGCTGGCGATTTTTGTCGGCCAGATCGCCGCAGCACTGGCGGCCGGCAATACCGTCGTCGCCAAGCCGGCCGAACAGACGCCACTGGTCGCCGCCCTCGCCGTCGAGCTACTCCACCACGCTGGCATCCCCGGCGCTGCGCTCGCCTTCCTGCCGGGGGATGGCCGCATCGGAGCGGCACTGGTCGCCGCTCGCGAGTGTGCCGGCGTGGCGTTCACCGGGTCTACCGAGGTCGCCCGACTCATCGCCCAGGCCCTTGCCGGCAAGGAAGGTCCGCTGGTGCCGCTGATCGCCGAAACCGGTGGCCAGAACACCCTGATCGCCGATTCGTCGGCGCTGCCCGAGCAGATCGTGCGCGACGTCGTCGCCTCGGCCTTCAACTCGGCCGGACAACGCTGCTCGGCGCTGCGGGTGCTTTTCATCCAGACCGATATCGCCGACCGGGTGTGCGAAATGCTCGCCGGTGCGATGCAGGAGCTGCGCATTGGCAACCCGGCCGACCTGCGCACCGACGTCGGCCCGGTCATCGACGAGGCGGCACGCGGCGTGCTGCAGGCGCATGCGCGCTGGCTCGACAGTTTTGCCGCGCCGATCTTCACCTGCCCGCTCGACGAGGAAGCGACCCGCCACGGCACCTTCTTTGCCCCGCGCGCCTATGCCATCGACAGCATCGCGCGGCTCGAGCGCGAAGTCTTCGGGCCGATCCTGCACGTCGTCCGCTGGCGTGCCGAGGATCTCGACCAGGTCTGCGAGGCCATCGCCCATACCGGCTACGGCCTGACGCTGGGCATCCACAGCCGCATCGATGAAACCATCAAGCGCATCACCGACCGCCTGCACGTCGGCAACACCTACGTCAACCGCAACATCATCGGCGCCGTCGTCGGCGTGCAGCCATTTGGTGGCGAGGGACTTTCGGGCACCGGTCCGAAGGCTGGTGGCCCGCATTATCTCTACCGCTTTGCCAGCGAACGCACGGTCTCGGTTGATACTACCGCGGCCGGCGGCAATGCCGGGTTGATGGCGCTCGATGCGGGCGAGTGATGCGAGCGCCAGGATGCCGACCATACTTGTCCTATTGGGCTGGCGCTTTTTCTTCTATGCGAACGAGGGAGACGAACCCATCCACGTGCATTGCAGGAAAGGCGGCATGGAGTGCAAGTACTGGCTTGATGTCGACAATTTTGATATTCAAGAGGCCTATTCTTACGAAATGTCAGCACGCGACAAGAAGCAAGTACGTCAAATAATATTCCAGCATTTCGATTATATTACCGACCAATGGCGGGAGTTCCAGGAAAGGCGGCCGAGGTGAATAAACATCATCAAGTCGAGAATGTATCCATAGAGAGCGGCGTGTTGAGCCTCGTTGTTGACGGCAAGAGAATTCAGCGTGAACTGAAGGAGGTCTCCCCACTCCTGGCAGCGGCAAGCGAAGAAGAACAGCAGGGATTTAGAGTTTCGCCGTCGGGATATGGCATTCACTGGCCGCTGCTTGATGAAGATATCTCGATAGATGGACTACTTGGTATCGCGCATACAGTGAACCTGGTCAGAAGAAGCGCCTGACAAAGCCTTCTCGGGAGCACGCTACGGTGCACATTTCAATGAAGTATTCGCTGCACCCTGAGGCGCAATCGGGGTGCAAAGCCGGCTTTCCACAACAGAGCTGAGCAACGTCATGAGCCAACTAACGACAGATAAGAGACAAGCAGAATTCGTACAGTGGATGCCATACATACTCGACGCCTTGCGGGAATTGAACGGATCAGCCACACCGAGAGAGGTTTGCAACTCGGTCGCCAGGCTTGCGCATGTTCCAGATGAAAAGCGATTCGCCAAGCTCGGAAGTGGAAGTCTTCGGTTCCCGAATCAGGTCGCTTGGGCTCGTCAATTTCTTGTTTGGGAAGGGTTGCTGTCGTCACCCAAACACGGGATCTGGATGCTCACATCGTCCAGCCAGAAACTCCACCTCACCTACGATCAAGCGCGCGAAATAGCCAGAAAGTGGGTCGCCATTCATGCCGAGAAGCGGGCACAAGCGCAGGAACCTCTGCCAGAAGCTGTCGAAAATCAGCCCTCTGTAACGAGTCCGCCGAACGGATATGGTGAAGAGTTACTCGTACAACTGCAGGCGCTCTCCCCCGAATCGTTCGAGAGGTTTTGTGCCGATCTCCTGAAGCATCTTGGGCTTGAAAGAGTAAGAGTAACAGGCGGTACTGGTGACAAAGGCATCGATGGCGAAGGATACCTTCCGCTGGGACCAATCGTCACAGCCAAGATTGCCTTTCAATGCAAGCGCTACTCCGGTCCGGTCTCTTCGCGTGAAGTGCAGGGTTTTCAAGGCGCTGTTGGGGATGCCGAGAAAGGGATCTTTTTCACCACCGGCTACTTCACGGACAGTGCCCGGGACGCTGCTCGGCGTCCGGGTTGCAAACCGATCGAATTGATCGATGGGGATCGCTTGATCGAGTTGCTCGAAACGCATGAGTTCGGCTTATTGCCAGCGAGGACCTACGAGATCGACTACAACCTGATGTCAAATTATGGCAAGGACCTTAGGCGATTTCCAGAGATAGAGGTACCGATAAACGACAGCCGTCATCCCCGCGAAAGCGGGGATCCACCGTTCGGCCCGATGGCAGAGGCTGAGTTCGTTCAAGCCATCGACTGCGACGAAGAACGCGGGGCTTACGTTGTTATGCGTAGAACGCGCAAGGTAGGGGCGAGAGTGAGAACTTTTCATGCCACTTCGCTCTGATGCGAGTACAGGAGAACGAACAATGAATCAAACCTACACCGCAGTAATCAAGCAGGATGCCGACTGGTGGATCGGCTGGATAGAAGAAGTGCCAGGGGTAAACTGTCAGGAATCTTCACGCGAAGCGTTGTTACGGTCACTACGCGAGACTTTGATCGAAGCCATTGACTTCAATCGCGCAGAGGCACTTGATGCCGCCGGCAAGAGGTTTGAAGAACTGCCAATTGCGTTATGAAACGGCGTGACTTGCTGTCACATTTGATGGCGCATGAGTGCGCATTGCTGCGCGAGGGTGGTAGTCATTCCTGGTGGTGCAACGTAGGCACACACAGGCGAAGCGCAGTTCCAAGACACAACGAGATCAGCAACCACTTGGCGGTCAAGATTTGCCGTGACCTCGGCATCCCGGAGCCAACAAAGTTCTGACAATACGCCTCACCGGGCACTTGGCGCTCATCCCGCCCGCACCGCTAGGCCCTGCGTTTCGCGCCTGCAACAACAAGGAGGAGGACCATGGCTCTCGCATTACAGCAACTGATCAACGGCCTGACCCTGGGTGCCGTCTATGGCCTGATCGCCATCGGCTACACGATGGTCTACGGCATCATCGGCATGATCAACTTCGCGCACGGCGACATCTACATGGTCAGCGCCTTCATCGCGGTCACCGTGTTCACCCTGCTGGCCACCTTCGGTATCAGTTCGATCCCGCTGTCGCTGCTGCTGGTGCTGCTGGTTGCCGTGCTGTTCACCTCGGTCTATGGCTGGACGGTCGAACGGATCGCCTACCGGCCGCTGCGCGGTTCGAGCCGCCTGGCGCCGTTGATCTCGGCGATCGGCATGTCGATCTTCCTGCAGAACATGGTGCAACTGACGCAGGGTGCGCGCGTCAAGCCGATCGCGCCGGTGCTGGTCGGTGGCATCGACCTGCTGACCATCGATGGCTTCACGGTTCGCCTGGCGTACTCGCAGATCCTCATCGTCTTCGTCACCGTCGCCCTGATGGCCGGCTTCACCTGGCTGATCACCAAGACCTCGTTCGGTCGGCAGCAACGCTCGTGCGAGCAGGACCGGACGATGACCGCCCTGCTCGGCATCAACGTCGACCGGACGATCTCGCTGACCTTCATGCTCGGTGCCGCGCTCGCCGCCGTCGCCGGCGTCATGGTCACGGTCTACTATGGCGTCGTCGATTTCTACATCGGCTTCGTCGCCGGTATCAAGGCCTTCACCGCCGCCGTCCTCGGCGGCATCGGCTCGCTGCCGGGGGCGATGCTCGGCGGCCTGCTGATCGGCCTGATCGAGGCGTTCTGGGCCGCCTACCTGTCGGCCGAATACAAGGATGTGGCGACCTTCAGCATCCTGATCCTGGTGCTGATGTTCCGTCCATCCGGCCTGCTCGGTCGTCCTGAAGTGGAGAAAGTCTGATGACCACGCTCGTTCTCGCACATCAAGGCGTCTCGCCGGCCGAGCGGCTCAAGGACGCGGCGGCGGTTTCCTTCGTCGCCCTGCTCCTCGGCATTCCAATGATCGGCCTGACCACCGTTGACCAGGGCGGCGCCCTGCGCATCGCGACTCGTTGGCCGATGCTGCTGGCCTTCGTCGCCGCCTGCTTTGCCGGTCGCCTGCTGCTGCGCTATGCGCTCGACCACTGGCGGCTGCGCCGGTTGGCGCGTGAGCAGGCCGTGGCGGCGGCGGGAGCCCGCAGCCTGACCACCAGTCCGCTGTTGACCTGGATCGGCTGGGGCGCACTCGGCGTCTCGCTGGTCCTGCCGATCGTCTTCTCCGACAACCGCTACGTGGTCGATACCGCGACGACGGTCCTGATCTACGTCATGCTCGGCTGGGGCCTGAACGTCGTCGTCGGCTTGGCCGGCCTGCTCGATCTCGGTTACGTCGCCTTCTACGCCGTCGGCGCCTACACCTACGGCGTCCTGGCGACCCAGCTCGGCTGGACCTTCTGGCAGGCACTACCGGTCGCCGGCGCCATGGCAGCAGCCTTTGGCGTCATTCTCGGCTGGCCGACGCTGCGCCTGCGCGGCGACTACCTGGCGATCGTGACGCTGGGCTTCGGCGAGATCATCCGTGTCATCCTGGTGAACTGGACCGAGCTCTCCGGCGGTCCGAACGGGATCAGCTCGATCCCCCGCCCCTCGTTCTTCGGCCTGCCCTTCAAGCCACCCGGCGACGAACCGACCTTTGCCTCGTTCTTCGGCCTCGAATACTCGCCGAACCAGCGGATCATCTTCCTCTACTACCTGATCCTGGCGCTAGCGCTGCTCACCAACCTGTTCGTTTCGCGCATGCGCAAGCTGCCGATCGGCCGCGCCTGGGAAGCGATGCGCGAGGACGAGATCGCCTGCAAGGCGATGGGCATCAACGCGCGCAACGTCAAGCTCTCGGCCTTTGCCCTCGGCGCCATGCTCGGCGGCTTCGCCGGCGTCTTCTTCGCCGCCCGGCAGGGCTTCATCTCGCCGGAATCATTCACCTTCAACGAGTCGGCGATCATCCTCGCGATCGTCGTCCTCGGCGGCATGGGCAGCCAGCTCGGCGTCGTCCTCGCTTCGCTGGTTCTGGTGCTGCTGCCCGAACTCGGCCGTGATTTTGCCGAGTACCGGATGCTGATCTTCGGCGCGGCGATGATCCTGATCATGGTCTGGAAACCGGGCGGCATTCTCTCGCACCGCGAACCGACGCTGCGCTACCTCGGTGGCGGCAAGCGATGAGCGCCGCCGCCTCCCCGCTGCTCAGCGTCGAGCGCCTGACGATGCGCTTCGGTGGCCTGCTGGCGATCGACGACCTGTCGCTCGACGTCGCCGCGCGCCAGATCACCGGCGTCATCGGACCGAACGGCGCCGGCAAGACGACCTTCTTCAACTGTCTGACCGGCTTCTACAAGCCGACTATCGGCAGCATCCGCCTGAACCACCCGCAGCGCGGCGTGATGCGCCTGGAGGAGCTGGCCAGCCACCAGGTCGCGCGCACGGCCCAGGTCGTGCGCACCTTCCAGAACATCCGCCTGTTCCCGAAGATGACCGTGCTCGAAAACCTGATCGTCGCGCAGCACAACGCCCTGCAGCACGCCTCGCGGTTCTCGCTCGCCGGCATCTTCGCCCTGCCCGGCTATCGCCGCGCCGAACAGGCGGCGATGGACAAGGCGGTTGGCTGGCTCAAGCGCCTGAACCTGATCGACAAGGCCGATACCGCTGCGGGCGACCTGCCCTACGGCATGCAGCGGCGGATCGAGATCGCCCGCGCGCTCTGCGTCGACCCCCTCCTCCTCTGCCTTGACGAACCCGCCGCCGGCCTCAACCCGCGCGAGTCGGCCGAACTCAACGAACTGTTGAAGCATCTGGCGCGCGACGAAGGCATCGCCATCCTGCTCATCGAACACGACATGAGCGTGGTGATGAATGTCTCGGATCACATCTGCGTCCTCAACTATGGCCGCAAGATCGCCGAAGGCGCGCCGCTGCAGATTCAGCGCGATCCGAACGTGATCAAGGCCTATCTCGGCGAGGAAGACGCCGACGAAGAACTGCACCCGGAGGCCGTCCAATGATGCTGCAACTGTCGGGCGTGCACGCCCACTACGGCTACATCCATGCGCTGCACGGGGTCGATATCGATGTCCAGGTCGGCGAGGTGGTCACCCTGATCGGTGCCAACGGGGCCGGCAAGTCGACGCTGATGATGTCGATCTTCGGCCAGCCGCGCGCCTCCGGCGGCCGCATCGTCTTCGACGGCGAAGACATCACCCAGCTGCCGACGCACGAGATCGCCCGCCGCGGCATCGCGCTGGTTCCCGAAGGCCGGCGCATCTTTTCGCGCATGACGGTGCTCGAGAACCTGCAGATGGGCGCAGTCCTCGGCGAAGAGATGAACTTCGCGGTCGACCTGAAGCGCATGTACCAGCTCTTCCCGATTCTCGAGGAACGCTGCCAGCAGCGCGCCGGGACGCTGTCCGGCGGCGAGCAGCAGATGCTGGCGATCGCCCGCGCGCTGATGAGCCGGCCGCAACTCCTGCTGCTCGACGAACCCTCGCTGGGCCTGGCGCCGCTGTACATCAAGAAGATCTTCCAGATCGTCCGGGAACTGAACCGCGACCACGGGATGACCATCCTCCTCGTCGAACAGAACGCCCACCACGCGCTGCGCGTCGCGCATCGTGGCTATGTCCTGCAGCATGGACAGATAATCCTCTCGGGTACCGGGCGTGAGCTGCTGGCGAATCCGGAGGTGCACGCCGCCTACCTCGCAGGCGGCCACGCCGCGACGGCCGCCTGAGGCGTGGACGGGAGCAGACCGCCACCGCGCTGGCTCCCCTTTCTGGTCCTTGGCGTCGGGCTGCTGGCAATCTCCTTCGGCGCCATCCTGGCGCGCTTCGCGCAGGGGCATGGCCTGCCCTCGCTGACCATCGCCACCCTGCGCCTGGGCCTCGCCGCGCTGATCATCACCCCGATCGCCCTCTGGCAGTCGGGCCGGACGCTGCGCACGCTGAGCCTTCAGCAAGCCCTGCTGACCTGTGGCGCCGGCTTCTTCCTGGCGCTGCATTTCGCCACCTGGATCACTTCGCTCGAATACACCTCGGTGGCCAGCAGCACGGCGCTGGTGACCACCAACCTGCTGTGGGTCGGCATCGCGTCGTTCCTGCTGTTCGGCGAAAGGCCCAGCCGCCTGATGCTCGTCGGCATCATCATCTCGCTCTCCGGCAGCCTGCTGATTTTCTGGAGCGACAGTCGCAGCAGCGCCCCCGGCAGCAATCCGCTGCTCGGCAACTTCCTCGCCATCGTCGGCAGCTGGTGTTTCTCGGCCTACCTGCTGATCGGCCGCCGCCTGCGCGCCAACCTGCCGCTGCCGGCCTATGTCTGGCTGGCCTACGGCAGCGCTGCGATCTTCCTGGTCCTTGCCTGCCAGACCAGCGGCACGCCGCTGACCGGTTACACCCACGCCGCCTACCTGGTCGCCCTGGGCATGGCGCTCGGCCCGCAGCTGCTCGGCCACACCTCGTACAACTGGTCGCTCAAGCATGTCTCGCCCACCTTCATCGCCGTCGTGACGCTCGGCGAACCAGTCGGCAGCGCGCTGCTGGCCTGGATCGTCTTCGGCGAGTCGTTTGCACTGATGCAGGGGGTCGGTTTCGTCCTGCTGCTCGTCGGTATCTATCTGGCGGCGCGGGGTGAAGGGCAATGACCGGAGCCCAGGGCGCCTGGCAACGTGGGGCCCCCCCACCCGGGACGGTAGGCGGTGTTTTTGCCCTGTCCCCTCGCGGGGCGGCCTCTCCACACGCCGCCCCCCCGCCCCCCAGGCCGGCGGGCCCGCACCGCGCTGGCGCCTCCAAGGCCCCGCGTCCCGGCCGGGGCGGCCACCCCCCGCCCGGCCCGCTACCGTACGGATGTCGTAGCCGGTATCGAGCAGCGATGTGGCGAACGAATGGCGCATGGTATGCGGGGTGGCCGGCTTGCTGATACCGGCATGGCGTAGCGCGTTGCGCATTGCGCGCTGAATGCTCTGGGCTTCGACGTGGTGTCGGCGTACGAGAAAGCAAAAGAGAAAGCAAAAGGGGCCAGGGTCGCTTTAACTGGCAGAACCTGCTATCCTCAACGACATGCCCCGGCGCCCCCGCATTCATCTCCCAGGTCTTCCCCTGCACGTCGTTCAGCGGGGACATAACCGCGACGCCTGCTTCTTCGCCGAGGAAGACTACCTCGCCTACCGCGAATGGCTGGGCGAGGCTTGCAAAGCCACCGGCTGCGCACTGCACGCCTACGTCCAGATGACCAACCACGTGCACCTCTTGCTGTCGCCGCCGGAATCCGAGGCTGTCTCCCGGCTGATGATTTCGCTGGGCCGGCGCTATGTGCAGTACATCAACAAGACGTACCATCGCACCGGCACCTTGTGGGACAGCCGCTACAAGTCTTCTCTGGTGCAGGCCGATGCCTATCTACTTCTTTGTCAGCGCTATATCGAACTCAATCCCGTGCGCGCAGCGATGGTCGATGACCCGGCGCATTATCGCTGGAGCAGTTATCGGGCGAACGGACTGGGGCAACCTGACTCATTGCTGACTCCGCATGCGGTGTATTCCAGTCTCGGGGCAAACGAGGCTGACCGGCTGGCGAACTATCGGTCCTTGTTCCGCCCGGAGCTGGATACCGACGCCATCAGCGACATCCGCATGGCCTTGGATCAGGGGCAGCCGCTCGGGGATGCGCGGTTTATCGACAGTATCGAACGGGCCACTGGACAGCGGCGCGAAATTCGCCCGCGGGGTCGGCCACGGAAGGCAATGCTTGAAGAAACGGGGCCACGGGACCAGATGTCACCTGATGTGTGAGCCAGGCCCCTTTTTCTTCTTTTTTTTCTTCTTTTTCTTCTTTTTCTTTCTTCGCCCATGCGGGGCGCACACTCTGCGGCCCACTGGACGCTGCGCGATAAAGCCGCGCAGCGCCGGTGACTTGTACGTTCGGCGACACGACGGGCCCCGCAGATGCAATTGCGTCCGGACTCGTGCCTGAAGTCGAAATGACCAGCCCGAAGTTTCGTTCGGTCTCACCAATCCTCGCCGTCGCGAGCGTCGATGGGGCGATTTCTTTCTACGAGTCAGTCCTGGGCTTTCGGCTCGGTTGGAAGTGGGGTGACCCAACGTCGGTCGCGTCGGTCTGTCGAGACGAAGTCGAGCTGATGTTTGAGTTGGCACCAGAGGCGGCCGCCGTGGTTCCCGCCAAGATGTACGTCGTGATTTCTGGCTTGGAGCAGTATTACGGCGAGATCGTTACGGCTGGCGCCAAAGTCATCTACCCGCTTGCGGTTCGCGACTACGGTATGAAAGACTGTCGAATCGTTGATCCAGATGGGAACGAGATATCGTTCGGTGAGCCGGTTGGCTAAATGGTACCTCGCGTAGAGTTGGACCGGGGTGAGGCCCATCCAGGCCGCCACCTAGCGGTTGTTCTTGAAGTCGTGTCCGCCGCCGATGCTGGCCAAAAGCGCGCTGGCGCCGATCGGGCCAATGCCCGGGCGTTTCATGATAAATTAAACGAAATTAAACGGGCCAGGCTCGAATTGAATTCGCATAGTCGTAAACAAAGCAAAAGGGGCCACCCATTAGCCGGCCCGTGTCAAGTGTGCAAACGAAACTCTCGAAGAGGCAAAAGGAGGCAAAAGAGGAGGCAAAAGGAGGCAAAAGGGGCCAGGGTCGATTAATAGCCCAACTTTTCATTCAACCTGGACTGGCGCGATATAACCGTGCCAGCCGGTTATGTCAAACGTTGCGCCTCCTGATAAGTGTTGCATGGCTATGCTCTTTAGGCGTATAGTACACAAATGCTCACCGTCGTCGAAACGCTACTGTTTGAACGCCAATGGCCTCACTATTGGAGCGAAGAGGAGCGCGGCGAGTTTGCTGCGTACATCCCAGCGAACCCAGCCGCTGGAGATGTTGTGCCCGAATCCGGCGGAATTCGCAAAGTGCGTTGGCGGCAAGCAGGCTCGGGCAAGTCGGGTGGTGTGCGGGTGATTTACTTCACTCGCCTCACTGAAGGTGATGTGGTCTTGCTCACTTTGTATGCGAAAGCGAAGACCGACAACCTCACCGGCCCCAAGTTGAAGGAGATCCGCCGTGCCCTTGAAGAATAAGCCACTTACCAAGGCTGAACTTGAAGCCTACGAAGCAACGCGCGACTTTGCTGAAGAGCTTTTGCAGTCGGTGCGCGAGATGAAAGCCGGTCAAGTTTCCGTCGTCACGTCGCCGGTCATTGAGGCGCGTAAGAAAACCGGCCTGTCACAGTCACAGTTTGCTGCACTGCTGGGTGTTTCTGTTCGCACCTTGCAAGGATGGGAGCAAGGGCGCAAGCAGCCGAGCGGTGCCGCTCGTACATTACTGGCCATCGCGAGCACGAATCCGCAAGCAGTGTTGGCCGTTGCAGCAAAATAGCGTCCGGTCGGCGCGAGGCCCAATCGGGTAGCCGGAGGTTTCTCTCCTTCGGCCCCCACACCACCCACCGTGCGGGTCCGCAGTGGGCGGTTCAACGAGGTGGCACGCTCGACGAAGGGACTTGAGCCCCCGAGTTCGACAAAAATGCGGCCAAGTGATTGTTTGTGCTCAATTCACCGGTTCAGAATTGGCACTACAGGCGTCTAGCGGAGGGCTCGGGCAGGGCGACGGTTTCGAACAGCTCCTTCTGTTGGGGGGTGATGGCGGACAAGCCGGAGGCCGACTGGCGTTGATGCAGCGTGACCTGGTGGTACTGGATCCGGCGGGCGATCTCCAGGGCGCGTTCCGGGGAGAGGGGGCTGGCCTTCGCTTTCAGGCGCAGGCGCAGCACCCGATAGAGCAGCAGTGCCAGGAAGCAGATCAAGGCGTGCGCCCGGATTCGGTTCGGCAGGCGATGGAAGACCGGCGCGATTTCGATCTCGGACTTCAGGACACGGAATCCCCGTTCGATGTCGGCCAGCGCCTTGTAGCGCGCCACGATCTCGGGTGGGGGAGAATCCGGAACGTTGGCAACGAGGATCAGTTTGCCATCCATCAGCCGCGCGCGATTCAGCGCACGTTCGTCGATCTCGTAGGTGAATACCTCGGAGGCGAGATTGACCTTGATGATGTGCGCCAGATGCGCGTCAGCGACCGCCTTGTAGAAACGGGCGATCGTGCCGGCGTCTGACAGCTTCTTGCCCGGATGGGTCTGGCCGGCCTCCTGCGCATCGAGTTTCTCCGCCCACTGCGCGGCATCGGCCTCCAGCGCCGCGATGCGCTCATCGCGCACGCGACTCTGTTCGCTGGCCCTGTCGGGGCGATGGGCAACGATCAGACGAAACCCTTGCCATTTCAGCTCACCGAACACCTCTGCCGTCGCCGACTGGCAGCTCTTCTCGTGGAACGGGGCGAGCAGGCTGTCAAAATCCCCGTAGCGCCGCGCCGGGACGGCCAGAACCAATCAAACGGGCCAGGCTCGAATTGAATTTGCATAGTCGTAAAGGTCGGCGCTGGCGACACGGCGATAGTCAATAGTAGAAGTAAAAAGCCACCCCCACCCGCTGCGCGGGTAGCCGCTGAATTGAGAAGGGCCGCTTGCTGCGGCCCTTCGTGCGTTTGGCTCAGCCTATAACCTGCCCGATGACCTCTCGCAAAGAGCGCAGATCGTTGGCGGACAACGCGCCCATGGTGCGCACGACGAGCCCCTGATCGATGGTTGTGAACACGGGTTTCAGTACCGAAGGCTTGATCAGTCCGGCCACCTGCCAGTCGGCGACGAGCGCCTCGCCGAAGCCCAGCGGCTGGCGCACCTGGCTGGTGATCGCCATGATGATGAGATCGCGCCGGCCGGCGTGATAGCCGCTTCTGGACACGATGACCGCGGGCCGCTTCTTCCCCCCCGACTGATCGGTGAACGGAAACGGCACCAACACCACATCGCCGAAGGAGTGCGCCATCGTCACAGCCGATCGTACGCGGCGTCTTCGTCGTTGTTCCACACCGCCGAAAAACTCGCCTCGCTGGCACGGGCGGCGGCCTGCGTGAGGCGCTGGTCATCCTCGCGCGTGCGCAGGAAATCGACGAAGTCCTCGACCTCCGCCAGCCGCTGCGGCGGCAACTGCCTGATCTTCTCGATCAACACCTGTTCGGTAGCGCTCATCGTTCTGCTCCTGTCGGTTGGGTTCAGCGGCTGCCGGCCTGGGCAAGCACGCCGTCGAGCATCTGCATCACCACGCGCTGCTGCGCCTTGGGCAGGCGGGCAAGACGCTCCACCTGTTGCTGTAGCTTCAGCGCTGTCAAATCGCGGCCTAATGCGGCCAGTAGAAGTGGTCGTTCTTGCGGTTTCGGACGGGTTGGTTTTACGCTGTTTCTTGGTTTTTAGCAAACCGGGAGACTGGCGTCCGGAAGGATGTCCAGGGGACCGTGGAATAGCGAACTCACCACACCCACTGGCGAGAGAATTACCTAAACCTACGACGGCAACGGCAACCTCGCCAGCCGCACCGATTTCAACGGCCGGCTCACGACCTACACCTACGACCTGAGTCGCAATCTCGAGACCAGACGGGTCGAAGCCTCCGGCCAAGCCGAAGCCCGGACCATCAGCAGCGGCAGCCTAAAGGGGCCAATTAAAGGCCCAACTTTTCATTCAACCAGGACTGGAGCGATAAAGCCGCGCCAGCCGGTTAATTCAGACGTTAGCCAGCAGTTCCGCGTCTATAAAGGGAGTCACTTGCGATTCATTGTTGGAATCTGCGCACTGATGTGAATATGACGTGCGTCTTCATCAGTTACTCGTCCATAGACCGAAAGCTTGCGGAACAGATACACGCTGAATTGAGCCAGCTTGGATATGGCGTGTGGCGTGACCAGAAGCGGCTTGAACTCGACTGGCCGCGTGAGATTTCACAGGCGTTGGTACACGAGGCCGACTTACTTTGTCTGGCTCTATGCCGTTTCGTGTGGAAACGGACGAGGACAATAGCTGCCGTTCCTCTTCCGACCGGTTCCTCATGATTGAAACGCTGTTCACCCAGGCCCTGGGCCTCGTCGCGCCCTGGCAGGTGGATCAAGTGGCCTTTACACCGGAGGCTGGACGGATCGACTTCCAGGTGAAGTTCGGCGCGGCCGGTCATGCCTGTCCCGCCTGTGGAGCAGCGGCGCAGCCGCTGCACGACCGTTTGGCGCGCTCCTGGCGGCATCTGGATTTCTTCGAGTACGAAGCCCATCTGCATGCCGAGGTCCCGCGAGTCGCCTGTGCCGGCTGCGGCAAGGTGACGCAAATCCCTGTGCCCTGGGCGGGCAAAGGCAGTCGCTTCACGCTGTTGTTCGAGGCGTTGACGCTGATACTGGCACCGACCATGTCGGTACTGGCGGCGGGCCAGGTGCTGCGCGTTCGCAGTCCCAGACTGTGGCGCGTCATCGAGCATCATGTGGCGCAGGCGCGCGCCAAGCAGAGTCATGCCGAGGTTCGTGCCGTCGGCGTGGATGAGACCGCCAGTAAGCGCGGCCAGACGTACATCGCTGTTTTCCATGATCTTGATGCGCCACGTCTGCTGTTTGCCACGCCCCGTCGAGATAAGGCCACGCTGGGGAAGTTCGCCAGCGATCTCGCCGAGCATGGCGGCCAACCGAGCGCGATTACCGATTTGAGCATGGACATGAGCGGTGCTTTTCAGGCGGGCGCCGCCAAGCACTTTTCCGAGGCCAAGGTCTGCCACGACCGCTTTCACGTGGTCGCTCTGAGCAGCAAGGCGCTGGACGAGGTGCGCCGGACCGAGGTCAAAAGTGAACCCGAACTCAAGGGCACCCGCTGGAGCCTGCAAAAGAAACCCGCCGACTGGACCGTCAAGAAAACCCAGACCATGCACTGGTTGCAGCGCCCGAATCTCAAGACCGCACGCGCCTGGCGCATCAAGGAAGCGTTGCGCGCGATCTATGCCAAGGCCACGACGCCTGATGAGGCCAAGCCCCTCTTCAAACGCTGGCTGAGTTGGGCCAGTCGCTGCCGACTCGAACCCTTCAAGCGCCTCGGCAGGACCATCACCAAGCATCTTCCGGGCGTACTCAATGGCTTCCAGGCCGGCAAACACAATGCCCGCGTCCAGGCCATGAATCGGGCGCTTCAGGAGGCGATAGCCCGCGCCCGCGGCTATCGCCGTGTCGAAAACTTCATCGCCATGGGCTACCTCGTCGCTGGAAAACTTACCCATTTGCCCGCCTCTCCCTTCGCCCGTTTCCTCCCCATTCCACACGGAACGGACTAAACCCAAGTGGAAGCTCAGCCAGAACCGGGAGGAGCGAGATCGCATCAATGCGGCCGAGGAGTTGGGCAAACGTGGCGAGCAGGTCACGTCCACAGCCATGCTGGACGCTTTGGTCAACGAGCACTGATGCCGCCCCATAAAGCGCTGCACCTGCTTGCCCTCAGCGTCCGCTGCGCTCCCGCTTGCGGCGGCAGGTGAGCGCCAGCGTTGGGCAGAGACGTCTATGGCCGCGCAGCATGAAGAGAGGCGATACAAAACGATATACGATCAGTGAAGGCGTGACGACTGATTTCATTACCTCGATCGTTACCTGATCCACTGACCCATTCCGCTCAACCCCAGGGCAGTCTTCCCGCGCTCCGCAGCGGATTTCGAGCCACCTGCGGCGCGGTTCCGGTCCGATCGACCTTGGGAGGGAATGGAAGCCGCCGCAAGCGCGGGACTGACCCGCCACACCGGCGTTTCCAACTTCTCTGCCAAGAAGCCTTGAAGAGAAGCTTGGCGTGTGCGGCTGCCAGAAAAACCGACCAAAGAGCGCATCACCATCCGATTGCCGCGAGAAGTGGTTGAGCAATTTCGCGAAAGCGGTGAAAGCTGGCAAAACCGCGTAGATGCTGCCTTGCACGAGTGGCTCAAGCATCATTCTCCCGCGCGAGCCATTGCTTCATTCACCCGCTCATGAAGCTTCAATATTTCGCTTTGCTGAAGCGCGCCAGATGAGTCATGATTTCGGCCCGCTCCTGGCCGATGGCCTGTTTTGCCGCCGCAATATCGACCACGGCGTTGTCGTCACCGTCGGTCACTTCGTTGCGCAGCGAGCCGGTGGCGTTATAGGGAATGGTGATCTTGTAGCGCTCGCCGAGGTAGGCGATCCGGTTCCAGTCCGCCGCCACGGCGTAGGGACGATGGAAGTTGGGATCGAGCAGGTTGCCGCCCAGCGAATAGTCTTCCGGCGGGTTCATGACGCCGAGCAGAGGCAGCAGCGTGGCAGGAATGTCGAGGTGGCTGCTGATGCCGGTCATCACGCGCGGCGCCTGGCCTGGCACGTAAATCACGCCTGGCGTGCTGGTCTGATAGCGATTGAACTCAGCACTATGACCCCACCGACCGCGCTCCATGAACTCCTCGCCATGGTCGCCGAGAACGATGACAATCGTCTGGTCGAGCAGGCCGGTGCTGCGCAGGTGTTCAAGGACGCGGGCGATCTGACTGTCGACATGGTGCGCCGCGTTGATGTAGCGGTTCTTGATCTGGCCAATCTCCTTGGCAAAGTCGGCCGTCAGGTAATTCAGGTCGTCAATGTAGGGACGGGCAATGACCGCATCGTCCGGGAAGTAGTAATTGGCGTGCGTGGACTCGAAAAACATATAGGTCATGAAAGGCCGGCCCTTGTCCCGCTGGTCGACGAAACGCAGCATGTCGTCGATGTTCAGCTGGTCACGTCGCCAGGCCACATCGCCACCGGCCCGCTCATGCAAATCCTCGGGCGCCATGTTCGCAAAAACCGTCTTGTCGAAGGCCGGATAAGTAAAGCGCTGGCTGGTGTAGAGGCCGAACTGGTAGTTCTGCTGCTGCATCACGTCCATCAGGACCGGCGCGCGCCGGGCGGAAAGCATCGGGAACCAGTAGTTGCCGTACAAGCCGTAGAACATCGAGAAAACGCCCATCTGGGTCATGTTTCCGCCACTGTAGTGACGTTCCATGCGCAGGGAGTGCTCGGAAAACTGCCACAGGGCCGGCATGATTTTCGGGTCCAGCATATCGAAGCGGAGCGACTCGGCAACCAGCCAGACGACGTTCAGCGGCTTGGCCGGAGGCTTGATATCGAGTGGTTGGAGCGGATAGCTCAGGTTGATTTTCCTGGCCCGTATTTCGTCGCCCTCGCTGGCCACGTTGACACCCAGGCTGGCCGACAGCTTGCGGAAAGTCATCGGCAGATACAGTGGATAGCGTTCGGCGGCAAAGAGGATGGGCTGGAAATTGGCCCCATGGCTGAAGCCATAGGCGACGCGCTCACCGAGGGTCAGGAAAAGGAGGATGGCAACCAGCCAGCGCCAGCGAATGGCGCGTGCGGCGCCCGCCCTGCGCATGACCCACATATAGAGCACCGCCTGGACGACGAAAAAGGCCAGGATGATTGCCGCCGCCGTCAGCTCGGTACTGCGACTGGCACCCAGGGAGTCGATGCCGCCCGGCGTCTTGACCAGATCGAGGACGAAGCCGTTGATATGAAAGCCATACATCGCGTAGATCGTACGGTCCGCGAAGAGCAGGACATGGGTCAGGCTGGTCGCGGTAATCGCCAGCAGCGCCAGCGAGAATCCGGCTGCCTGTCCGGCAAGGCGCGAAAGCACGGTGCGGCCAAGCGCAATCAACACGACGGCTGGTAAGAGGTAGATAAAAGCGTAGCTGATCGTGGTGGCAACGGTCCACAGGGCCGTTTTCAGGTCGGCAAACTGCGCGCCAGCGCCAAAGGCCGTGACGTGCAGGACGAGGAGCAGCCCGGACCAGAGCAGGTATTTGTTCTGTTGCCGGATCGACGGCAGAGCAGCAGAGAACAGGGGCGACAGTGTCAAAGCAGAAAATCCTCGGACCTTAAACGCCGCGGATTGTACCCGCGAGCTTGAGCGTGGCCAAGAACCCCGCCGGTGGTGGCACTGTCAGCTCCTCGGCTTAGTCGGGACAGTAAGCCAGAGCGACCCCCAGACTGAACCCGTATGCGCCCACTTGCCTGGGGGTGAGACCAATCCAGGCCGCCACCTGGCGTCGATTCTTGAAGTCATGTCCGTCGCCGATGCTGGCCCGCATCGCGCTGGCGGTATTGGTGCCGATCTCTGGCAGGGTCATCCGCCGTTTGCTGCGGGCATCCGCCTTCGCCGCTTGGGCAATGATCCGGTCGTCGTCCGCGATGGCCCTTTTCGCCTCTTCTGCTTTTCACGCGAAGAGCCGAGAATGCATGGCCATATCGCACACCCTGACGGAGAGGCCAAGTCGGCGGTTTTCCTGCCAGGTCGGAAGACTTCGGTAGCCATAGGCGGGTAGAATCCCGCCATGAGATGCCTGACCAGGTTCTGCAGCCAGCGCAAGGCGGATCGCCCGATTCAGTCTCCCTGGGGCGCGCGCCTCTGAAGCCATGGAGCCAATCAATCAGCCACCAGCCCTCAGGAAGCAGGAGTTCCTCTCGGGAGTGCGCGACACGCTGCCACTGCTGCTCGGCGCGCTGCCGTTCGGGCTGATCTACGGCGCGGTCGCCGCCACCTCGGGTCTGTCCTTCGCCGCCGCCATCGCCATGTCGGCTTTTGTCTTCGCCGGCTCGTCGCAGTTCATCGCCATCGGCTTGGTGGCCGCCCAGACACCGGTGGCAATCATCGTTCTGACGACGTTGATCGTCAACCTGCGACACATGCTCTACAGCGCTACCCTCCTGCCCTACCTCAAGGACCTGCCACAGCGCTGGCGCATTCCTCTCGCCTTCTGGCTCACCGACGAAACCTTCGCGGTCGCCGTGCACCGCTTTCAAGGAAACGATTCGTCATCCTGCAAACACTGGTACCAGTTGGGCTCGTCGATCGCCATGTATCTCAACTGGCAGTTGTGGTGCTTTCTCGGCCTGGTCCTCGGCAACCGGATTCCCGATGCGCAGAACTGGGGGCTCGATGTCGCGATGCCGGTCACCTTCATCGGCATGATCATCCCCTTCGTCAAGACGCTTCCCGTCGCGCTCTGTGTGCTGACGGCGGGCGCCGCCTCGCTGCTCACCCTGGCGCTGCCCTACAAGCTGGGGATTCTCGTCTCCGCCTTTGCCGGCATCGCTGCCGGCCTAATGGCGCAGCGCCTGACCCGGGCCAGAGCCGAGGCGATCCGGCAGTGAGTGCGAACGAAGCGTGGATGCTTGCCGGCATGGTCGCTGTGACCTTCGGCATCCGCTACCTCCTGTTCGGCCTGGCGGACCGGATTCGCCTCGCGCGCTGGCTCAGCGACTCGCTCAAGTTCATCCCGCCGGCAGTGCTCACCGCGATCACCCTGCCCGCCGTGTTATTGCCGAATGGCGACTGGCACCTTTCGCTGGCGAATCCCTACCTGGTCGCCGCGCTATTCAGCCTCGCCGCCGGCATCACCACGCGCAATCTGTTGGCGACGATCGCCATCGGCCTGGCAGCGTTCTTCGCCCATCGCTTTCTCTTCTGACGGGGTGCAGCGGGTGCCGCAGGCATCTACCAAGGCGCGGCGGCCAGCACCCGCGCCCAGCAGGCCTTCTAATGGATTTCGCCGGCCCGCTTGCGCAACATGTCGATGATCATCGCGGCCGTCTGTTCGATCGAGCGATGGCTGGCGTCGATGATCGGCCAACCGCGCCGGATGAACAGGCGCCGCGCTTCGAGCACCTCCTTGCGCAGGGCATCGAAGTCGGCGTAGTCGGTGTTGGCTTCGTCCTTCAGAGCACTCAGGCGAGCGGCGCGAACCGTCGCCAGACGCGCCGGATCGACCGTCAGGCCGACGACCAGCGGACCATTCGCCCGCAGCAAGCCGACTGGTGGCGGCGCACCCGGCACCAGCGGCACGTTGGCCGCCTTGATGCCACGCGAGGCGAGATACATGCAGGTCGGTGTCTTGGTCGCCCGCGATACTCCGACGACGATCACGTCGGCGCCATCGAGGTCCTCGCTACCGATACCGTCGTCGTGGGCCAGCGTGTACTTCATCGCCTCGACGCGGCGGAAGTAATCCTCGTCGAAAGCGTCGCCCGAACTGGTGTGAGAAATTATCGCGGCACCAGAGTACTCGGCAAGCTGGCCGAGCAAAGGCTCAAGGGCAAACTGGTAAGGCATGGCCAGACGGCGGCAGCCCTCTTCTATGGCCGCGCGCACATCGCTGTGACTGATGCTGTGCAGGACATAGCCGGGAGCGGTCGCCAGGACGCCAAGAATCTCGGGAACCTGGTCCAGGCGACGGACCATCTTCCACAGGCGCCGCTTCACCTCCACCCCTTCGAGCTGGGTGACGGCATTGCGCGCCAGCATCTCGACCAGTTCGCCCGAGGCATGCGAGATGAGATAGAAGACAATGGTCTTGCTCATGGCCGCGCCCTCCTGCACGATCACCACGCCGATTCAGCGGTGATAGCCGCCGTCGAGACGCAGCACACTGCCGTTGATCATGACGTTCTTGATCACGTGCAGGACCAGCATCGCGAACTCGGCCGGGTCACCGAAGCGGTGCGGAAACGGAATCTGCCGCGCCAGCCGGGAGTCGAGGTTTTTCTCCATATCGAACAGCGTTTGCGTGCCGAACAGTCCTGGCGCGATACCGACCACGCGGATGCCCAGGGGACCCAGTTCGCGGGCGGCCGGCAGGATCATGCTGACGACACCACCCTTGGAAGCCGAATAGGCCGCCTCGCCGCTCTGTCCTTCGTACGCCGAGACCGACGCCGTCGACAGGATGATGCCGCGCTCCCCATTGGCCATCGGCGGCAAGCGTGCCATGTCGGCAGCGGCCAGACGCATCATGTTGAAGGTCGAGATCAGGTTCACCTCGACGAGCTGCCGGAAATCCTCCAGGGGCATCGGGCCATCGACACCGACAATCGGCTCGAAGTGGCCACGGCCAACACAGTGCACCAGCACGCGGGCGGCACCATGCGTCTCGCGCGCTGTGGTCAGCGCCTTTTCCGCCGACAGCGAATCCGCCACGTCACAATGGATCGCATGCGCACCAATCTCCTCGCCAACCTTGCGAACGCCATCGGCGTCAATGTCGATCACCGTTACTCTGGCACCGGCCTCGGTGAGATAGCGCGCCGTTTCCGCGCCCAGGCCCGATGCTGCGCCGGTGACCACTGCCGGGCATGCCCACAAATCCATCTGATGTCTCCAAATTCCGCCAGCAGTTCGCGCCAACGCCAGGGCGCATTATCCGCGGTCGTGCGATTACGCGCAAACCGCCGCGCCGGAGCACTGGGCAGTCAACGGGCGCCGAGGGCATTCTGGTGAGCTTCGGCTGGCTTCGTCCAGCGGCCGCCAGCCGGCCGCTTTGTTCCCGGAACGGCAAACCGTCATCAATCCGTCACAAATCTGTCACACAATGTCGCGGAGGCTTCCGGTTTCACGAAATGGCCATCGCCTACGATGCGCTGAACGTCGTGGTCATTCCGCGGAATGCCTGGTCAATAGTCCGAGCGTCGCCGAATCGAGGAAGCTGCGCGAGGCCTTGCTGTACGGTTCGCTATCCCCTCCTCAAGAACACCATCCACCATTCCATGGAGATTTGTATGTCAGCACCATCCCCCCCTTCCAGCGCTGACGCCATCAAGGCTGCCGCACACGAACTCAAACTCAGAAGGACCGCAGAAACCACGGCCAGGGCGCCGGCCGGAAAGGCCAAGACGAAGACCGAGAAGCCGAGGAAGCCGAGAAAGGCGAAGACCGTCCGCTGCAGCGTGCGTTTGGCCGAGAGCGAATACCGGGAACTCGGCAAACTGAAGAAGCGGCTCGCACGCCAAGGCGTCGAAACCGGCAAGGAACAACTCGTGCGCGCTGGCTTGCTGCTGCTTGCGCACCTTGACCCAAGCGATCTGAAGACCGCGATACGCGATGTGATCGCCCCTGAACCGGCGACCGACGAAAGCCAGTAGGTCGAGGCGCCAGATCTGCTCTGCGAATCACACGGATGCTCCCGAATGGCGCACCCCGCCTCGCCAGCCAGCGAGGCGGGGTGCGTTTGGCCCTCTGGGCGAGCACACGGACCAGGCCGTGGCCAGATCTGCGCGCCCACCCCGAGGCAACCGCACGGGCCAGCCGTCATCAAGCTGTCACACAGCCAGTGAATAATCGACTCCAGAACCCTCATCCAGACACAACCAGGAGTTGATCATGAATCGTCTGCTATCCAAAACCGCTGTTCCTTCAGTCACGTTCCTGACGGCCCTCTGCTTAACGACACCGCTTCTCGCCGCGCCGCCGGTGGTCAAGGTCGACGGTTCGAGTACCGTTTTCCCGATCACGGAAGCTGTTGCCGAGGAGTTCCAGAAGGCCAGGAAAGGCGCCGTCAATGTCACCGTCGGCATCTCCGGCACCGGTGGTGGCTTCAAGAAGTTCTGCCGTGGCGAGACCGACCTGGCCAATGCTTCGCGGCCGATCTCGAAAAAAGAAATGGAAGAATGTGCCAAGACTGGTGTGCGGTACTACGAAATGCCCATCGCCTATGACGCATTGACGGTGATGGTCAACCCGCAGAATGCCTTCATCAAGAGCATGACCGTCGCCGAGCTCAAGAAGATCTGGGAACCGGCCGCGCAGGGCAAGATCAACAGCTGGAAAGACGTGAACCCTGCCTGGCCCGACCAGAAGATCAAGCTTTATGGCGCCGGATCGGATTCCGGTACCTTTGACTACTTCACCGAAGCCATCGTCGGCAAGGCCAAGTCGAGCCGCGGCGACTTCACTGCGTCGGAAGACGACAACGTGCTCGTGCAGGGCATCTCCGGCGACAAGGGCGCGCTCGGCTACTTCGGTTTCGCCTACTACATCGAAAACCAGAAGAAGCTCAAGGCAGTCGCCATCGACGGCGGCAAGGGGCCGGTCGCGCCGACACCGGAGAACGTCGACAACGGCACCTATCAACCGCTGTCGCGACCAATCTTCATCTATGTCAGCGAGAAGTCGCTCGACAAGCCGGAGATCCGCGATTTCGTCGACTTCTACATGAAAAACGCCCCGCAACTGGTCAAGGAGGTCAAGTACATCCCGCTGCCGGCCAAAGCCTACGCGGGCAACCTCGAGCACATTGCGAAGAAGAAGCTTGGTACCGTCTTTGGCGGCCAGAACGAAGTCGGCCTGACCATCGAGCAGCTGATGAAGCGCGAGGCGCAGCTCTGAGGCGTTGGCCAGCCACTGGCACCGGGCCGGCGCCAATGGGCGCCCGGCCCCGGTGTGCTCCATTCCAACACGCGGTCGTCTGAGGCTCGAACGATGAGCAGTATTCCCCTGAAACCTTTGCCGCAGCAGTTGGGCGTTCCGGCCGCCGGCAGGCCGCTGGCGACACCCTCGATGAACCTGCGGCGCCGCCTTACCGAACGCGGCATCGAGGCCCTGCTCCTGCTGGCGGCGCTGGTCTCGGTGTTTACGACACTCGCCATCGTCGCGATTCTCGTCTGGGAGTCGATTGCCTTCTTCCGCACCGTGCCGCTGGTCGAGTTCCTGACCGACACGCAATGGACACCGCTGTTCGACGACGCGCACTTCGGCATCATCGCGCTGCTCTCGGGTACCCTGACGACGACGATTGTCGCCCTGCTGGTGGCCATTCCACTCGGTACCGTACTCGCCATTTACCTCTCCGAGTTCGCACCGTTCCGCATCCGGGAAGTGGCCAAGCCCTTTCTCGAAATGCTCGGCGGTGTCCCGACGATCGTCTATGGCTACTTCGCGCTGCTCTTCGTCACCCCCCTGCTGCAGAAGATTTACCCCGACCTGCCCGGCTTCAACATGCTCTCGGCCGGTCTGGTGATGGGCATCATGATCGTCCCCTACGTCAGCTCGCTGTCCGAAGACGCGATGCGTGCGGTGCCGATGAACATGCGTGAAGCGTCGTACGCGATGGGGGCGACACGTCTGCAGACGGCGATTTTTGTCGTCACGCCCGCGGCGCTGTCCGGCATTGCCTCGTCGTACATCCTCGGCATCTCGCGCGCTGTCGGCGAAACGATGGTCGTCGCCATCGCCGCCGGCATGCAGCCGAATTTCACCTTCAACCCGGCCGAACCGGCGGCCACGATCACCGCCTACATCGTCCAGGTGGCGCTCGGCGACCTGCCCCACGGATCGATCGGCTATCAGACGATCTTCGCCGCCGGCCTGACCCTGCTCCTGATTACCCTGTTGTTCAATATCATCGGCCACATCCTGCGCAAACGCTTTCGTGAGGCTTACTGACAATGACCGCCAAGCCGCTCACCTTCCCTGCCGCCGAAGCCGACGTAGAGGCGATCCGTCGTCTCATTGCCAGACACAAGACCTGGGACTGGCTGTTCGGCCTGCTCGGCGTGTTTGCCCTGATGTTCGCCGCACTGGTATTTGCCATGCTCTTCGGCCAGATGCTGAAGAACGGCCTGCCGCATCTCTCATGGGATTTCTTTACCAGCTTCCCGTCGCGACGAGCGGCCAGTGCCGGCATTCTGTCGGCCTGGGTCGGCACGGTTCTGGTGATGCTGGTGACCGCCCTGGTCGCCGTACCACTCGGCGTTGGTGCCGGTATCTACCTGGAAGAGTACGCACCGAAAAACCTGCTCACCGACATTATCGAGATCAACGTCACCAACCTGGCCGGCGTCCCGTCGATCATCTATGGCCTGCTCGCCCTGGGGCTGTTCGTATACCAGTTCGGCCTCGGCCAGAGCATCGCCGCCGCTGGCCTGACGCTGGCCCTGCTGATCCTGCCGGTGGTCATCGTCGCCACCCGTGAAGCGATCCGAACCATCCCGCAGAACATCCGCGAAGGTGCCTATGCCTGCGGCGCGACCCAGTGGCAGGTGGTTTCGCACCACATCATCCCCTACTCGCTGCCCGGCATCATGACCGGCGTGATCATCGGCCTCGCCCGCGCAATCGGCGAAACGGCGCCGATCATCACCATCGGCGCGCTGACCTTCATCGCATTCCTGCCGCCTTCGCCTTTCGCCAACCCGAATCAGCTGATCTCCTTCGACTGGCTCACAGCGCCCTTCACGGTGATGCCGATCCAGATGTTCAACTGGATCTCGCGACCAGAGGAGGCGTTTCAGGCGAATGCCGCCGCCGCCGGGCTGGTACTGGTGGTGATGACCCTGTCGATGAATGCAGTCGCCATCTGGATCCGCTACCACTTCCGCAAGAAAATCAAATGGTGAGCGAATTTCTCACCCGACAAGGATGACCATCGTGAGCACCATCAGCACCCTCGCACGAAAGCCCCAGGCCGAACTCAAGGCGCAGGCCAATGCGCTCAACTTCTACTATGGTGACTTCCAGGCCCTGAAGAGCATCGACTTTCCGGTCGAGAAGAACCAGGTCACCGCCCTGATCGGCCCTTCCGGCTGCGGCAAGTCGACTTTCCTGCGCTGTTTCAACCGCATGCACGATCTCTACCCGAACATGCGCTACGAGGGCGAGATCCTGCTTTATCCAGACGGCGTGAACATCGTCGACCAGCAGGTCGATCCGATCGAGGTGCGCATGCGCATCTCGATGGTCTTCCAGAAGCCCAACCCGTTTCCCAAGTCGATCTATGAGAACGTCGCCTACGGGCTGCGCGTGCGCGGGGTTCGCAATCGCGCCCTGATCGACGAGAAGGTCGAGGAAGCGCTGAGCGCCGCTGCCTTGTGGGGCGAGGTCAAGGACCGGCTCAATGACCTTGCCTTCAACCTCTCGGGCGGCCAGCAGCAGCGCCTGTGCATCGCGCGGGCGCTGGCCACGGACCCCGAGATCCTGCTCTTCGACGAGCCGACGTCGGCGCTGGACCCGATTGCCACGGCAAAAATCGAGGAACTCGTCGACGAACTCAAGGAGAAGGTTACCATCCTCATCGTGACCCACAACATGCAGCAGGCCGCGCGGGTTTCGGCCTACACCGCGTTCATGTATATCGGCCAGCTGATCGAGTTCGACGACACCAAGAAGATCTTCACCAACCCCTCCTCAAAGCTGACCGAGGAGTACATCACCGGGCGTTTCGGGTAGACGGCGTGCCGGCAGCCCCCGTTCAAGCCTTCTCGGCTCCCCGGCAGTGACTGACGATTCCCTCCGCCAGCAGCGCCTGCACCCCCGGAGGCAGGTCGTGTCCCATGCCCTTGATGACCTGCAGCCGGGCGCCGGCAATGTGCCTCGCGGCTTCCCGGCCCGCCGCGACCGGCAGCAGCGGGTCGTCGGCACCGTGGATCACCAGAGTCGGCACGCGGATCATGGCGAGTTCACGACGCCGATCGCCGGCTGCGACTATCGCCAGCAACTGCTGGTACGGTCCAACCGGGTAAAACGCGCGACCAACGCCGCGCTCGAGTTGCCGGCGAAGTTCCGCCTGGTCAGTCGGGAAACCTGGACTGCCGATGACGCCCATCAGTCGCATCAGGTGATCGACCTGACTCGCCGGGTCATCCGGCTGCACTGGCCGGCGCAGGAGCTGTCGCAGGACGGACGGACGGCCGCAGGCGACACGCCAGCTGCCGCTGGCAGACATGATCGAGGTCAGGCTCAGCAGGCGCGCCGGATGATGCGCCGCCATGCACTGGCCGATCATACCGCCCATCGAGACGCCGACCACATGGGCTCGTTCGACCTGCAACGCGTCGAGCAGGCCGATGGCATCGTCTGCCATGTCACTCAAGCGATACGGCGAATGAACCGGCAAGCCAAGTATGCTGCGCACGATCGCAAGCAGCACCCGCGGCCGCTGTCCCCAGACAACATGCGTCGAACGGCCGACGTCACGGTTGTCGAAGCGGATCACGCGAAAGCCCCGTTCGACCAGGCTGGCGCAGAACGCATCGGGCCAGGCGATGAGCTGCATGCCCAGCCCCATGATCAGCAGGATCACCGGTGCGCCGGGATCACCCAGGCTCTGGTAGCAGAGGTCGATACCATTCGCGTGCACCATCGCCTCACCGTCGGGCGACGCCAGCTCAGTGCCCAAGGCGCCCTCGCCTCGTCGCCAGCGCGGCCGCCTTGCCGCTCAATAGCGGGCCCGGCGACGCGGGTCGGGATACAGGTAGCTCCGAAAGCCCGAGCGATCGAATGGCTGCCACTCGCCCTCGGCCTGCGCGAGGCGATCAGCGATGGCATACAGCGTCAGCGGATTCAGGCCCATGCCAAGATGGCTGGCCTGCACCTCGATGTTGTCGGTATGCGGGCTCTCGCGCTCGAGGCTGCATTGCCAGGCGACGACCCCATCGCTGCGGCTGAAGATCGACGTCGTCGGCACCGGCGGCGGCATGCGTAGCGGCTCGTGGATGTCGGGAGCGCCGATCTTATGCCCGGTGGCCCATTCGTAGATGCGCCAGGCGTTGGTCGCTTTCGGATGACCGGTAAAAGGCGTTCCCATGCTGATCACCTGCCGGACGATATCCGGCCTCGCCTTCGCCAGCTCGCGCGCATAGATGCCGCCGAGACTCCAGCCGATCAGGCTGACCGAGCGGTCGTGCTCGCGGGCCAGCGTATCCAGGCGCTCGAGACAGCCGTCGACAACGCCCTCGCGCGGGCCACGGTTTATTCCCAGCCCCCAGGGGTAAGCTGCGTAGCCCCGACTCTGGAGGTAGTTGCGCAACGGTAGCGTCGACAGGTCGCCGGTGATCAGGCCGGGGAAAACCAGTACCGGATGACCGTCGCCGCGCGGCGCCATGCTCAACAGCGGTGTGGCCGCAATGCTCGCCCCGTACTCCCAGCCCGCGCGCATCTCCAGCGCCAGCCTGAGCCAACCCGGCGAGCGCAGAAGTCCCAGTTCGTACCACTGATGGGGTTCGTACATGCTTGTCTCCTCCCTATGTTGAAGTCTTCTTGTGTGCCGCCGGACGAGCTGCCCTGGCGCGTGCGGTACTCGCTTCTGCGGCCGGCTTGCGCACCACCGATTCCCCTGGGCCATGCATTTTCGCCGGCCCGTCCGCCACGGCCGTCGCCGGCAGTTGCTCCAGTTCGGCATAAGCGGCGGTCAGGGCCTGCGCCAGCACGGCGACGTCCGGAACGGCATCGCGGGCGACGGTCAGGCCGAAATCGAGCGAATCGCAGTAGCTGAACACCGTGATGTTGAGGCCGAGACCGTGCTCGACGATACTCAAGGGCCAGCAGGCACGGATCCGGCCACCAGCGATGTAAAGCGGCTGTCGCGGCCCGGGCACGTTCGAAATCGCCAGATTGGCCAGTGGCGGGAGGGCTTTCGCCACGCCCGAACGGCCATATAGCGCCGCCAGTCCGCCGACGACCCAGGGAACCCCGAGCGACGGAAAATCGGTCGGGATGATCGACCGCGCACGCGCCGTCAGGCCTTGGCCGCGCCGGCCGCGGCACGCACCGCGTGCAGTCGCCGCAGCGGATCGGCCAGGTGGTGGCCAGCCTGACCAGCGTCAGCGTCGCCTGGATGGTGGTTTCGGTATTCCCCGCGGCGCGCAGCGACACCGGCATGGTGGCAATCAGCGACTTGCGCGGCAGCCCGCCCTGCGCCTGCAGGTAGCGGCGCAGCGCTCCACTGCAGAGGGCGAGCACGACATCGTTGACCGTCGCCTCGTGCCGCCGGGCGATCTCCTTGACCCCGGCCAGCGACAGCGACAGCGCCGCAAAGCCACGCCCAGCGCCGATTGGCACGTTGAGCGGTGTCTTTGGACCAAACGACAGGTTCTGTCCCATGCCGGGCGCCCTTCCCTGGCCGGCGGACCTGACCATGCCGGTCAGCAACTGCAGCCCCGCCGGCAGGTGACGCGCCAGCTTCAGGTACTGGGCTGCGGTATGGCGAAAAATCGCGCCAAGCCGCTGCCCGAGCCCCGGGTCTTCGGCTTCGCCCACCTGTTGCCGCCAGTCTGCGGGCACCTCTGCCGGCTCGGCGGTGGCATCGAACAGGCTGCCGGCCAGCGCCATGCCGGAGACACCATCGAGCGCCGCGTGGTGGATCTTCAGGTACAGGCCGATCTCGCCACTGGCCAGGCCTTCGATGATCGCCACCTGCCACAGGGGGTATCGGCGATCGAGCGGCGTCGAGTGCAGGCCGCTGACACAGGCCTCGAGATCGGCGAAGCTGGCTGCTGCCGGCAGGACGATATGGCGCAGGTGATAGGAAAACTCCGGCAGGCCACCGTCAATCCATACCGGGTTGGCAAACTGCAGCGGCATCGGCGCCAGCCGGGCGCGAAAGAAAGGCGCCAGCGCCAGCCGCGGCATCAGTTGTCGCTCGATCTCGCCGGCGAAGTCCACATCCCGGTCGCGGTCGGCCGCCGGCTCGATCAGGTACAGCGCGGCCACGTGCATCGGCGTCGCCGACGTTTCGAGGTGCAGAAACACACCGTCCAGACCACTCATGCTCTTCATTCATCAACCCCCGTTGCTGCCGCCGGCCTGCGCTTGCTGGCGGAACCAAAGCGCGACTGTAGCCGGCCCGGTCGGATTAGGGAAGGGCGCGCGGACTCGCCGCCGGCGAGTGCGCCCGTGCAGCGCGAACCTGATACCATGCCGCGAAGACCACCCTTCTCTCTCGCTGCCATGACCCGCCACTCCAACCCTGCTTCTGCCGCCGACGACAAGAACCGCCCCTTGATCGAAGACATTCGCCTGCTCGGGCGCATCCTCGGCGAGGTCATCCGGGAACAGGATGGCCCCGAAGCGTACGAACTGGTCGAACGTGTACGGCAACTGTCGATCGCCTACCGCCTGAAAAGCGACAATGAGGCCGGTCAGGCACTCGATGAACTGCTGCGCAGCTTGTCGAACGACCAGACCGTCAGCGTCATTCGCGCCTTCAGCTACTTCTCGCACCTCGCCAACATCGCCGAGGACCGGCATCACGTTCGCCGCCGCCGGCTTCACGAGCGCGCCGGACACCTGCAGGAAGGATCGCTGGCACTGAGCCTGCGGCGACTGACAGCGGCCGGCGTATCACCCGAACAAATCGGCCGCAGCCTGCGTTCGGCGCACATCTCACCCGTCCTCACGGCGCATCCCACCGAGGTCCAGCGGCAGAGCATCCTCGCTGCCGAACGGACCATCGCTGAACTGGTAGAATGCCGTGAGGCCCTGCTCGGCGCACGCGAACTGGCCGACAACGAGGCGCTGATCAAGGCCAGGGTGACACAGATCTGGCAGACGCGAATGTTGCGCCTGGCCCGGCTGACGGTCGCCGACGAGATCGAGAACGCTCTCCAGTATTACCACGCCACCTTCTTGCGCGAGATCCCGCGCCTCTACCGCGCGCTCGAGGAAGCACTCCCCGGCGAGCAACTGGCGCCCTTCTTCCGCATGGGCAACTGGATCGGTGGCGACCGCGACGGCAACCCCTTCGTTACCGCGGAGACCCTGCGCATGGCGCTGCAGCGGCAGGCGGCAACGGCGCTCCAACACTACCTCTCCGAAGTGCACCAGTTGGGTGGCGAACTCTCGATGTCGGCGCAATGGGTGCGCATGACGCCGGCCATGGCGGCGCTCGCCGATCGCTCGCCCGACACCAGCGAGCACCGGCGCGACGAGCCGTACCGGCGGGCGCTGATCGGCATGTATGCGCGCCTGGCGGCGACGCTGCAGGCGCTGACCGGCCAGTCCGCGCTGCGCCACGCGGTGGTCAGCGCCGCCGCCTATCCCTCGGCGACCGATTTCCTCGATGACCTGCGGGTGATCGAGGACTCGCTGCGCGCGCATCACGCCGATCCCCTGATCGCCCTCCGGCTGGCGCCGCTGATCCGGGCGGTCGAGGTCTTCGGCTTCCACCTGGCGACAGTCGACCTGCGGCAGAGCTCCGACCAGCACGAGGCCGTGCTCGCCGAACTGCTGCGCGTCGCCCGACTGGAGGAAAACTACGGCGGTCTGGCTGAACCGGCCCGCTGCGCCCTGCTGCTGCGACTGCTCGATGATGCCCGACCGCTGCGCGTGCGCGGCGGCGACTACAGCGCCCTGGCCAGCGGCGAACTGGCGATCTTCGAGGCTGCCGCGAGCTTGCGGCAGGTGTTCGGCGACCACGCCATCCGCCAATACATCATCTCGCACACCGAGGAAGTCAGCGACCTGCTCGAGGTCCTCCTGCTCTTCAAGGAAACCGGGCTGCTGCGCGGCACGCTGCGCGAGGGAGCGCAGAGCGAACTCACCGTCGTGCCGCTGTTTGAGACGATCAACGATCTGCGCCGCGCAACGGCGATCATGCGCAGCTTCTACGCCACCGCCGGCATCGCCAAGATGATCGGGGCCTCGGGCGGCGAGCAGGAAGTGATGCTCGGCTACTCGGACAGCAACAAGGACGGCGGAACCTTCACCAGCACCTGGGAGCTCTACAAGGCCGAGACCTCGCTGGCCGCCCTGTTCGGCGGGCTCCACCAGTCGCAGGGCGTGACGCTGCGCCTCTTCCATGGCCGTGGCGGGACGGTCGGACGGCGGCGGGACCAAGCTACCAGGCGATCATGGCGCAGCCGCCGGCAACGGTGAATGGCCAGATCCGCCTCACCGAGCAGGGCGAGGTGATCGCCTCCAAGTACGCCAACCCGGAGATCGGCCACCGCAACCTCGAAACACTGGTCGCAGCAACGCTGGAAACGACCTTGCTACCGCCGACCCCCCGGCGGGCACCGGCGCGCTTTCTGGCCGCCGCCGAGGCTCTGAGCGTGGGCAGCATGGCGGCTTATCGACAGCTCAGGTACGAAACGCCCGGCTTCGCCGACTACTTCTTCAGCGCCACCCCGATCCGCGAAATCGCCGAGCTGAACATCGGCTCCCGCCCCGCCGCCCGCAAGGCAAGCAACGCCATCGAGCACCTGCGGGCGATTCCCTGGGGTTTCAGCTGGGGGCAGTGCCGGGTCGCCCTGCCGGGCTGGTGCGGCTTCGGGTCGGCGGTCGACGCCTACCTCGGCGACCAGGATGGTGCGCGTGATACCCGCCTGGCACTGCTGCGGAGGATGCACGCGCAGTGGCCCTTCTTCACCACACTGCTGTCGAACCTGGACATGGTCCTCGCCAAGACCGACCTCGGCATCGCCCGACGATACGTCGAACTGGTCGAGGACGACGCACTCGGCGAGCACATTTTCGGCTTGATCGAAGCCGAATGGCGACGTACGCAGAGGGCACTCGCCCTGATTACCGGCGAGGAGCAGCGCCTGTCGTCGAACCCCTCGCTGGCGCGCTCGATCGAGCACCGCTTCTCGTACATCGACCCGCTCAACCACCTGCAGGTCGAGCTGATGCGACGCTACCGCAACAGCACACCAGCCGACGCGGCCGCAATGGAACGTGTTGAAGACCCGCGAGCGCGTGTGAAAGGCCTTACCCTCTGGACCTTCGAGCGAGAAGGTACCGCCATGACCGTCGATCACATCGATGATCAACTGGGTGTGCTTCCAGTACTCGTATTGTGACTTGCCGATGTAGAAGGGGCAGCCACCAATCTCGCCGAGGAATACGTCGCCAGCTCCGACGGTGATCTCTCCCGGCAGATAGCAGTTGGCGGCGCTGTTGTCGCAGCAACCGCCGGACTGGTGGAACATCAGCGGACCATGCTTCTGCTTGAGGAACTCGATGAGATTGAGCGCCGCCTCAGTGGCAACGACTTTTTCAACCATGTTGGTCTCCGAGTGCTGGGGTGGCTGCCCACCCCAGCCCGTAAATCGCTTCACGGCGAGGCGGGCATCAGAAGAAGCCGAGCTTCTGCTCGCTGTAACTCACGAGCAGGTTCTTGGTCTGCTGGTAGTGGTCGAGCATGACCTTGTGCGTCCCGCGCGATGCCGGATTCCTTGTAGCCACCGAAGGTAGCGTGCGCGGGGCTGGAGGGTAGCAGTTGGTCCACACGCGGCCGGCCTTGATCGCGCGGCCCATGCGGTAAGCGACGTTACCGTCGCGGCTCCAGACGCCCGCACCGAGACCGTACAGGGTGTCGTTGGCAATCTCCAGCGCCTCCGCTTCGTCCTTGAAGGTAGTCACGGCGAGCACCGGCCCGACTGGTTGAAGGCGAACAGCACGAGGCCTTCGATGGCCTTGTCCGAAAAACTGTCGTCGGCCTTGGCGATATCGCCGAAGAAGATGTTCGGCGACTTGCCGCCGAGCTCCAGCGTTGCCGGAATCAGGTTGTTGGCGGCGGCTTGCGCGATCAACCGGCCCGTGGTCGTCGAGCCCGTGAAGGCGATCTTGGCGATGCGGCGGCTGGTGGCGAGCGGCATGCCGGCTTCGCGACCATAACCGTTGACGATATTCAGAACACCGGGCGGCAGCAGGTCGGCGATCAGCCCGGCCATGATCAGGATACTGATCGGCGTCGATTCGGCCGGCTTGAGCACCACGCAGTTGCCGGCGCCGATGGCCGGGGCGAGCTTCCAGGCGGCCATCAGGATCGGGAAGTTCCACGGGATGATCTGGCCGACGACGCCGAGTGGTTCGTGGAAGTGATAGGCGACCGTGTGCTCGTCGATCTCGCTGATACCGCCCTCCTGCGCGCGCAGGCAGCCGGCGAAATAGCGGAAATGGTCAATGGTGAGCGGGATGTCGGCATTCAGTGTTTCACGCATCGGCTTGCCGTTATCCACCGTCTCGGCGTAGGCGAGGATTTCGAGGTTGGCTTCCAGGCGGTCGGCGATCCTGAGCAGTACGTTGGCCCGATCGGCGGGGGCGGTGCGGCCCCACTTGTCGGCGGCGGCATGCGCAGCGTCGAGTGCGAGATCGATGTCTTCGGCAGTGGAGCGGGCAACCTGGGTATAGGGCCTGCCGCTGATCGGTGTGATGACGTCAAAGTATTGACCCTTGACCGGGGCAAGCCAACTGCCACCGATGAAGTTGTCGTAGCGGGCTTGGTAGGCGATCTTGGCACCTGCGGTGCCGGGGGCGGCGTAGAGCATCATGTCTCCTCATTGTTGGTGATTGATGAATGCATTTCCTTTAGGGCAAACCTTGCCTCCTAAAGAGCCGTGCCAGAACAGCTTATCGAAGGCAACCCATCGACGCAAGGTAGCGCTGTCAAGCGCTCACCTCCCACGCCCGATGGCACGAACAGGACCCCGGGTACGCCACGTGACGGCCGTCGTCAGCCCTCAATGAAGCGGTCGATGAAAGCCGCCACGCTGGCCTGGCCGACAAAGACGCCGTAGTGCCCTTCGCAGAGAATGTCAGCCTGCAGGGCCTGCAACTTGCGCAGCGAGGCCTGATAGTCGGTCCGGTTCGACAACAGCGCCGGGTGGATGGGTCCGTGCACATCCTGGGCAAAGAGCACGCGCTTGCCTTCCGATTCGACGAGGTAGGCCAGTGATCCGGGCGAATGCCCCGGAATGTGGATGACCTGAATCTCGCGCTCGGCGAGCCGGATGCGATCGCCGTCGGCCAGCCGGACGTCGACCGGGCACGGGGCCAGATGGTCGCCGTACCAGGACGCCGCGCTGAGCTTGTTGTCGCCCGTTTCCAGGGCGGCTGCTTCGAGCGAGTGAATGGCCACGCGCCAGCCAAAGCGCTGGCGGAACGCCGCTGCACCGCCGGTGTGATCGTAGTGGCAATGGGTCAGCAACAGGTACTGGATCTGATCCGGAAGGACCCCGCCGGCTTCAATGTTCATCAGGACGCGATCGCTGGCGCGACCGCTGCCGGCATCGATCAGTGCCGCTGCATCGGCGAAATGGACGAGGTAGATCGCCGCATCGTTCTGATCCGTCTGCCCGGGGCCACCCACCTGGCAGATTTCGGCGGTGATGAAACGAATTTGTGGTCCCATGGTCGGCTTATCCTCGGTCAGATTCTGTCAGCTTCTGTGAGTGCGGCGAGCGCCGCGGCGCCCGGGTGGGTGTCAGTTCGCGTACCGCTTTCCGCGGGCGCAACGAGACCCGTAGCGGCTGCGCCAGGCGTCGCCCTCGGTCTGGCACAGTGTCGCATGGCGCAGGCCCCCCGTTCTACTGCCGTGGGTGGTTGCGTTGGGCTGGAGCCCAGGGCGCGCGGAAGGGCTTGGCCTTGTGGTTCCACCGACTTCCTGACCGCCGGGCCCTTCTCCATTGCTGACGGTGGCAGCCTGGGCTTCTCGACGGGTGTCGGCAACGGCTGCTGCCAGTGCCCCGGTCGGTGATGCCTGAACTCGACATAGCGCAGATAAAAGGTGACCGGATCCGCCCGCTTGATCACCGCGCCACTGCTGTCGACGATCGCCGCATCGACCTGATGGCGCTGGTTGGCTGGCGGCAAGGTATCGCCCCAGAATTCGGGCGGAATCATGAACTCTGTCGCCGTGAAGCGCAGGCCGACCGGCCGACCATTGACGCTGACCATGATCGCGTGCCCCTCGCCGAGTTGCAGCGCGGGCTCCAGCGCCACCCGAACCTCGAAGAGCGCGGTGTTGGCCGCGACACTGGCATTGTTCTCGGGGAAGACGATGCTGAACTTCTGGTAGCCAGGCACTGCCGCCGCGCGACTACCAGCTTCATCCGGCGCTTTTCTCGCCGCCGGGACAGCCGCTTTGGTCAGCGGCACGGCTGGCGACACGTTGAGCTCCGGCAAGGTAACCGGCCTGGAACCCGGCTGCGGCTTGTCGGAATAAACCGCGCCACCGGCGCTGCGCGTGACAAACACCTCCTGCGCCGGCGCCACCGCCTGAACCGCCAGCAGCCAGATCGACACGGCGAGCGCCAGCCTGTTCATTGCCTGCTCAAGCGCTGCCGGCCGCGAGAGGGCGCGCGCCGAGCCGCTCGAGTGCCGCCAGCAGGGCCTGCGCCACGCGTGGTGAAAAAAGCATCGCCAGGTGACCGATTCCGTCGATCGCCTGACTGGGTACTCCTGGCAGTTGCAGCTGGCTCTGCGGCATCACGAAATTATCGTGTGAACTGTAGATGACGACAGTATCGACCACCGGCGCCGGGCTGGCAAGGGTCTGCAACCAGGGTGCGCCGGGCCGCATCTGACGGGCATTTTCGCCATAACCGATGTGCGCCAGCCGGCTGCCCTGATGCGGCGTTCCCAGAGTCACCAGACCTGCCACCCGCGATTCGCCGTGGCGCTGCAGGTAAGCCCGCGCCACCAGACCGCCCATGCTGTGGCCGACGAGAACCACCCGGTCGGCGCCGGTTTCGGCAAGCACGGCGTCGACGCGCCGGGCCAGGGGATCAACAAAATCATCGATCCCGGTGTAGACTGGCTCAAGGTTGATCGTCGCCACCGTCCAGCCAGCTGCCACGAGCCGGCGGCGCAGCCACCACCAGGCAGCGCGCGAGCAGCCGTAGCCGTGCACCAGCAGAACCGGTAACCGCCGGCCGGCCGGGCCCGCACCATCCGCAGCCGGCTGCAGGAAATCCTCGCCCATCCACCAGTGTTCGAAAGGGAAGATCAGGAGGAAGGCGAGCAGCAGGGCGCCGTACTCGCCAGCGACCATCACCAGCGCCTGCTGCGGCGACAGCCGCGACGCCGGGGAATGGTAGGCCCAGGCATAAGCGTAGATCAGCGTGAGCAGCGCAGCGCGCAGGCAAAGCACGCCAGCGAGGGCCGCCAGGGCGGCGGTGGCTGGCGAGGCATCGAAAGCGAACCTCGCCAGCGCCAGGTAAAGCGCAATTTCAAGCACCAGCGACAGACGCAGGGCGCGTGCGAGCATGGGACGGTTCTCCTCAGGGGATGACCGGAGGCGGCCGGCCCGATAGTTCGGCGGCCAGCAGGCTGGCATTGCGGGCGACCAGGCCGTAGATCGAAAGCTGCGGATTGGCCCCCAGGCTGGTCGGAAAAACCGATCCGTCGTGCACCGACAGATTGCCGAGCCAGAAGTGCCGCCCGCGATGATCGACGACACCGCGCTGGGGAGTATCGGCCATGCCGCAACCGCCCATCACGTGCGCGCTGACCACCCGGCAGAGGAAGGGCTTGAGCGGCAATTCGGCGATCCCTTTCTTCGCCTCGGCCCAGCTCGAGTATCCGGGGGAGGTCTCATGCACCGGTGTCACCCAGCGGGCGCCAGCAGCGAACTGGATTTCGGCCATCGCCAGTAGCGCCCGCCGGGCCCCCTCCCAGATGACGTCACCCAGCGGATAGTCGAGCACCGGCAGACCGTCACTGCCCAGGCGGACCTGGCCACCGCGGCTTTCCGGATGGAAACCGTCGCGCAGCAGCGCCAGCAGCGCGTTGACGTGGGTAAACTCACGCATCAGCCTGGCGTGTGCCTCGCCGAAGCCCTGCAGCGTGGTCGCATAGAGTACCGGGTGCAACGGCGGCGTTTCGAGCTTGAAGCCCAGCGGACCGTCGATCGGCGCCCGATGCAGGAAGTGGTCGCTATAGATCGACTGCGGCGCGCCGGCGTAGGCGTCGACGCGCCCCGGCATCAGCGCCGACGAGATCACCACCGGGTGCAGAAAGGTGCGCTTGCCGAGCAGGCGATGGGGGTCGGGAATGCCGCTGCGCAGCAGCAGCGCCGGACTGCCGATGGCGCCACCGGCAACGACAAAATGGCGGGCGCGCAGTTGCACGCGCTTGCCTGCCGGATGGATGCCGTCTGGCTGCAAGGCCATGCAGTCGAGCGCGCTCACCCGGCTGCCGGTGAAACGCAGGCGTTCGGCACGCAGCCGGGTGTACAGCGTGGCGCCACGGTTCAGCGCAGCCGGAATGGTAGTCAGCAACATCGATTGCTTGGCGTTGGTCGGGCAACCCATGCCGCAGTAGCCAAGGTTCCAGCAACCCTTGACGTTGCGCTTGATGCCCGCTACCGGGATACCGAGTTTCTCGGCACCGGCGACGAGGACCTGGTTGTTCTGGTTGGGCGGCGTATCCCAGGAACGTACCCAGAGCTTGTGCTCCATCACCGCAAACCACGAACTCATCGACTCGACGCTCAGTTGCCGCAGGCCGAACTGGCGTTGCCAGAAGTCGAACACTTCCGGCGGCGTGCGGAAGCTGCTGGTCCAGTTCACCGTCGTCGAGCCGCCGACGCAGCGCCCCTGCAGGATGTTGACCGCCTTGTCAGCCGTCTTGCGCGAGGCCGATTCCTGGTACAGCTCGGGGTAGGCATCGGCCTCGCGCATCCGGAAGTCGCTCGACGAGCGCAACGGGCCTTCCTCGATCAGCACGACGCGCAAGCCCGCGTCGCTGAGGATGTCGGCGGTCACGCCACCACCGGCACCGGTGCCGACGATGACCACATCGGCCTCCACCGCCTGACTCCTGGTGAGGGTTGAGGCGTCGACGTGCTTCCAGCCGTTGGCCAGGCCGGTCTTGATCGGGTCCTGCATCAGAAATACCCTCGTGGTGGGCCGGGATAGGCGATGGCTTCCCAGGTGTCGGCACGTGCATACCAGGCGCCAAAGGTCAGATCGTGCAGTGCGCCGTAGGCGCTCTGCAGCAGGCCGAGACGACTCGATCGCCAATCCTGCAGAAACTCGCTCACCTCGGCGACGCTGGCCTCGCGCCAGGGCTTGCCGACACCGGCCAGGAGCAGCCGCGCCGGCGCCAGCACCAGCAGGCCGAACAACTCGCCGAGTTCCTTCTGGCTGGCCAGCGAAAGACCGGCGACCGCGGTGGCAATGCCATCGACGGTCAGCGCCACCAACTGGCGCCTTTGCTGGGCGTCCTTCGGCAGCGCACCGTCGAGCAGCGCGTTGCACAGCGCAGCGAGCATCTCGCGCTCGGCTGCGCTCAGACGACGCGCGCCGGCCGCGTTGAGCCAGCCGGCAAGGGAGAGCAACAGGCTACCGGCGAGACCGGTCTGGATGAACTGCCGTCGGGAGAGAATCATCGCAGCATGATCCTCGTCACGCGGTCGAACAGGGCACCGTAAGGCGGCTTGAACAGGCCAATGCCGGACAAACGCGATTGCCGGAAGACCGCCTTTCTGACCGAGAAGGTCTCGAAGCCGGCGAAACCGTGATAGCAGCCCATGCCGCTCGGGCCCACGCCACCGAATGGCAGATCGTCCTGCGCGATGTGCAGGATGGTGTCGTTGATCGTCACGCCACCGGAGACGGTTTCATTGAGCACACGCTCGATGTGCGCACGCTCGCTGTCAAAGTAGTACAGCGCCAGCGGCCGCGGCCGCTGATTGACGTAGCGAATCGCCGCGTCGAGATCGCGATAGGGCACTAGCGGTAGCAGCGGACCGAAGATCTCCTCCCGCATCACGCGCAGGTCGTCGCCAAGCTCGAGCAAGGCCAGCGGCGGCAAGCGACGGCGGGCTGGGTCGGCGACGGCGGCCGGGGCCAGCTCGACTACCTTCGCGCCAGCCAACCTGGCCTCGTCTACGTAAGCGCAGAGGCGGACGTACTGGCGCTGATCGATGATCGTCGAATAGTCGGCGGTTTTCTCGATCTCCGGATAACAGTCGGCAACGACACGCCGCGCCCGGTCGAGGAACGCCTGCTCGAGCCCGGCCGGCAGCAGGACGTAATCGGGTGCGATGCAGGTCTGCCCGGCGTTCAGACATTTGCCGACGACGATGCGCTCCACCGCGCGCGCAAAATGCGCGCTGGCAGCCGATCCGGGGCCGATGATCGCCGGCGATTTGCCGCCAAGTTCCAGCGTCACCGGCGTCAGATTGTCTGCCGCAGCGCGCATGACGTGCCGACCCACCGCGGTCGAACCCGTAAACAGCAGGTGATCGAACGGCAGCCTGGAAAACTCCTGTGCCACGCTGGCATCCCCTTCGACCACCGACACCTCGTCGTCGGCGAAGTATCTGCCGACCAGTTCGGCAAACAGCGATGCCGTCGCCGGGGTCACCTCCGACATCTTGACCAGCGCGCGATTGCCGGCCGCCAGCGCCGCGGCCAGCGGTGCGGCGGCGAGGAAGATCGGGTAGTTCCAGGGCACGATGACGCCCACCGCGCCGAGCGGCTGATAACGGAGCTCGGCGCTACCCGGCTGAAACCACAGCGACACCGAGCGCGCCTGTGGCCGCATCCAGCGGCGCAGGTGCCGACGCGCGTGGCGAATGGCCTCGTGCGCCGGAAACAGCTCGAGCAGTCGCGTTTCCGCCGGCGAGCGATGACCGAAATCGCTCCTTACGGCGTCGGCAAGTGCTTTTTCGTTGTCGAGCAGCAGGCGATCGAGACTCTGCAGACGACGATCGCGGACCGCCCGATCCGGATTCGGATCGCTTCGCGCTGCGCCCTGCAAACGGGCGAAGCGGCTGACCAGCGAATCGGGATGAGGCATGGCTTGTCCTTTCGAAGGTTCTTTCGCGGTCAAGTGTATGCTGCCCGGCGAGTCGCCGTTAGGCGATGTCCTCTAAACAGACTCTCCCCGGCGGTGCATAATGCGTCGCCATGGACAGTTCGACGGTCTCGATCGAAAAACAGCAGAGCGCCGACGCGCTGCGGCAGCACCTGAAGGCGGCCAAGCACCTGCGCCTGCAAGCCAACACCGAGCCTGCGGCCGCGCGCGATCGCCTGCGCCTGCGCGAATGGCAGGCGGGACGACTGGCGCGGACCCATGCCGACCTGCTTGCCAGCCCGCGCTTCGGGGAAGCGGCGCAGTTTTTTCTCTCCGATCTCTACGGCCCGAAGGACTTCAGCAGCCGCGACGAAGAAGTCGAACGCATCCTGCCGCTCCTGATCAAGATGCTGCCGACCTCGGCGCTGCGCACCATCGCGCTGGCGGTCGAACTGGATGCCCTGTCCGAAGAACTCGATTCGGCCATGATCGCCGAATTGTGTCGGGCCGGGCTGATCGACTGCATCGACGAGGACGCCTATGCTACAGCCTACCGGGCTGTCGGCTGTCAGGCAGAGCGGGAACGCCAGATCCTGCTGATTCGCAAAACCGGCGAGGCGCTCGACAGGCTGGCCAGAAAGCCGCTGCTGAGCGGTATGCTGAAGCTGATGCGCGGCCCTGCCCACCTCGCCGGACTCCGCGAACTGCACGAGTTCCTCGAACGCGGCTTCAACGCCTTCCGCGGAATGGGCTCGGCAAGCGAGTTTCTCGATTCGATCGACAGCAAGGAGCAGAAGCTGCTGGCCAGGCTGTTTGCTGGCGTCGCCAGTCCCTTCGTCATCTAGCGTCTTGCCAGGTGGCCGGGTACACGCTGTGACACAAAACGACAAATACTTCACAGATCTGGTTCGTCTTTATCTGTAGCATTCTTTCTGTCGCCGGAGCACTCCCCTCCCCCCTCCCCCCTCCCCCCGGAGTGTCACGGCGACAGCATCACCCGGCCCGCCCAGCTCCCCCTCTGCGCGGGCCGTTTCTTTTGCCGGGCAGCGACAACCGCGCACCGCGATGAAGGTTGCCGCACAGTGGTCCGAGCGCTGCCTACACCGTACAATGCGCGGCAAGGTCGTTCTTCTCGGAACGGAACAACGAGGGTTTCGATGCGAAACAATCACGAACAATCCGGCTTTTCCGGCACGCGGCTTGCAGCCCCGCCCGGCGGCATCCTTGGCAAACTGCTGACGATTGCCGCCGGGGCAATGCTACTGGTCGTCGCGTTCATGTTTTCGTTGCTGGCACTCACTGTCGTGGTCATCGGCGGATTGCTGGTCTTCGCTTACCTGAAGTGGAAAACCCGCCACCTGCGCCAGCATCTCAACGAGCAGATGCAGCAGCAGGCTAACCGGCAGAGGCAGCAGCCGGACGGATTCATCATCGACGGCGAAGTGATCGGCGATGCCGAATACGACGCGCAACCGCGTACCGCGGCCAGCGGTCAACCAGCGAGCGACCTCCCGGCCCGCCCGACCGAACCACCTGGCAAGACCACGGACGGTTGACAGTCGGGGGATTCTTCCTTGCCTGCGGCATGAACCCGTCGCTCCCGCGCTGGCTGCGATGACGCCTTTCAACGCTGCAAGCGCTTTTCATTGCCTCGACGCACCGCTACTCCACCTTTGCCCTTCCTACCCTGCCATGCAATCCGCCTACCTCCCACTTTCCCTGACTCTGACCCTGATGACCAGCGCCATCGCTGGCCAGGAAGCCGTGCCCACCGAGCGTTTCACCACCTGCATGGCTGCGCTGCGCGCCGAATCCCCGGCAAAAGGCGTCTCGACGGCTGCCTTCGATCGCCTGACCAGCGGCCTGACGCCCGACATGAGCGTGCTCGAATTCCTCGACTATCAGCCGGAGTTCCGGACACCGATCTGGGATTACCTTGCCGGCCTGGTCGATGAGGAAAGGGTTGTCGATGCGCTTGCCATGCGTGAGAAATGGGCAGCCCCGCTGGCCAAGGCAGCTGAGCGCTACCAGGTCGACGCCGACACGGTCATCGCCGTCTGGGGCGTCGAAAGCAACTTCGGACGCAATTTCGGCAAACGCCCATTGCTCACCTCGCTCGGCACCCTGGCCTGCTTCGGCCGCCGGCAGCCCTACTTCCGGGGCGAGTTCCTGAGCACGCTGAAGATCCTTGACACTGGCGACATCGCGCCGGAGCGCCTCGTTGGTTCGTGGGCCGGCGCCTTCGGCCACACCCAGTTCATGCCGTCGACCTTCCTGCGACTGGCGGTCGACGGCGACGGCGACGGCCGTCGCGACCTGATGGACAGCGTTCCCGATGCCCTCGCCTCGACCGCCAATTTTCTGCACAGGGCGGGCTGGCGCAAGGGCGAGCCCTGGGGTTACGAGGTGGTATTGCCGGCCGCTTTCGACAGCAGCGTCTCGGGACGGCGCAACAAGCGTCCGCTGGCGTACTGGACGGGACGCGGCGTTCAGCGCGCCGATGGCCAGCCCATCGCCGCCTCGGATGCCGCCGCCGGCCTGCTCCTGCCCGCTGGTTCGCGCGGCCCGGCGTTCCTGGTTTTTCGCAACTTCGACGTGATCTACGGTTACAACGCCGCCGAGAGTTATGCCCTGGCGATCGCCCACCTCGCCGACCGGATCAAGGGCGGCAAGGCGTTTGCCACACCCTGGCCAACCGACGACCCCGGCCTGTCGCGGCAAGAGCGCCGTGAACTGCAGACCCTGCTCGCCAACCGGGGACACCCGATCGGCGAGATCGACGGCATGATCGGCGCCAACTCCCGGCAGGCGATCCAGGCCGAACAGAAGCGCCTCGGCATGGCCGTCGACGGCCGTCCCGGCCAGAAACTTCTGACCACCCTGCGCGCACCACCGCCCGGAAGGTAGCGACATGTCATCAACCCCGGATGACACCACCCGGCGAGCGGGTGCAATCTGCATCGACGCATCGCCACTGCCGGCCTGGCGCAAGATCAACTGGTCGTACATGGCGGAACAGAAGTGACCCGGACCTGCCGACTGGCCTCTACGCGATGTTGACCGTTGCCGACCTGTCGAAGCGTCATGCCAGGGCCAGCCGACCGCTGTTCAGCGGACTGGGTTTTGCCGTCGCGGCAGGCGAAATCGTCGCCCTGGTCGGCGAGTCCGGCGTCGGCAAGAGCACCCTGCTGAACTGCATTGCCGGGCTCGAAACCGCCGACAGCGGAACGATCCGCATCGGACCACAGGCAAGAAACATCGTACAGCTTGACGAAGCAGCCCGGGCAGCACTGCGGGCGGGCAGTATCGGCTTCGTCTTCCAGGCCTTTCACGTACTGTCGACGCTGACTGTGGCGCAGAACATCCGCGTGCCGCTGCTGCTCGGCGGCGTGCCGGCTGCGGAACACGCGCCGCGCACCCGGCTGCTGCTCGAGCGCGTTGGTCTGCCGAGCTTCGGCGACCGCTGGCCGGCTTCGCTATCGGGCGGCGAACTGCAGCGGGTGGCGATCGCGCGCGCGCTGGTGCACCGCCCGTCGCTGATCCTGGCCGACGAGCCGACCGGCAACCTCGATCCGCGTACCGCCGGCGAGGTGCTGTCGCTGCTGCTCGAACGCGTTCGCGAGCAGCAGGCGAGCGCGCTGGTCGTCACCCATTCACAGCACGTCGCGCAGTGCTGCGACCGCATCCTGACGCTGACGCCGGACGGTCTGGCATGAAGACGCTCGCCTGGTGGCTAGTCCGCGCGCAGTTCCGCAGCCGCCGCGCGGCGACACTGCTGTCGCTGCTGGCGATCGCCCTCGGCGTCGCGCTCGGCTACGCCATTCACCTGATCAACGACGCGGCGCTGGCCGATTTCGCGCGCGCCATGAACACCGTCCAGGGCGATCCGGATGCAGTGATTGCCGCTCGCGACAGTGCCGGCGGCGTGCCGCTGGCGACCCTGAACGAAATCGCGCGCGACCCGGCAGTGCTGATCATCACCCCGGTGATCGAGACGCGCGTCCGGATCGCCCAGGCGCGAGCACCGATCCGCCTGATCGGACTGGATGTCTTCAGCGCCGCAGCGGTGATGCCCCGACTGCTGCCGCGGCAGGATGACCGCCCGGCGACAGGCAGTATTGTCGACGGCGGCGTCCATGCTTCGCCGGCGTTGCTCGCCCAGCTCGGGCTGTCGCTCGGTGCCCCGGTGACGCTACGGCGCGGCGATCAGCAATGGTCGACCATCGTCGCCGGAGACCTGCCCGCCACTGGACCCGACGACCTGCTGCTGGTCGCCGACATCGCCTGGGTGCAGGAACACTTCGGGCCAGACGACGCGGTCAGCGAGGCCCGCGTCCGTCTGGCGCCGGACACCGATGCCGCCGCTTGGCGAGCAGCGCTGGCCCAGCGCCTGCCGGCCGGCCTGCTGCTGCGGGCGGCAAACGACGACCGCGCACGCGTCTCCAACCTGTCACGCGCCTACCGCGTCAACCTCAACGTCCTGGCGCTGGTCGCCCTGCTGACCGGCGCCTTCCTCGTCTTCGCCACGCAACTGACCGCCGTCGCGCAGCGCTCGACGCAGTTTGCGCTGCTCGGTGTGCTCGGCCTGTCACCGCGCATGCGCCTGCTGCAAATATTGCTCGAAGGGCTGGCGATCGGCCTCCCCGGCGCGCTGCTCGGGCTGGCTCTCGGCTACGGCCTGGCGCTGGGTTTCACCCAGCTTCTCGGCGGCGATCTCGGCGGTGGTTATTTCTCGGCCAGTGCCCCGCTGATTGTTCCGCAACTCGCTCCGGCACTTGGCTTTCTCGCCCTGGGCTGCATCGCCAGCCTCGCCGGCGCGCTCTATCCGGCCTACCTGAACCGCATGCAGCCACTGGCGCAGGCTCTGAAAACGGGCTTTGCGCAGAGCCCGCCTGCCACCGGCAGGTCACGAAGCAGACTGCTGCTGCCGATGCTGCTCGCCCTGGGCGTGTTTGGACTGACCCGCCTGCCACCGCTGTTCGACCTGCCCCTTGCCGGCTATGCCGCAATTGCCCTGGTACTGGTAATCGGCATTGCCGCCGCGCCTTTGCTGACGCAGCGGGTGTTTGGCTACTTCGCCCGACAGTCCCTGCCGGCACCGCAACAGATCGCGCTGCAGAACGTCGCGCAGGCGCCGCTGATGGCGCAGGTGGCAGCCAGCGGGCTGATCGTCAGCTTCGCGCTGACCGCCAGCATGGTGATCATGGTGGCCAGCTTTCGCGTCGCCGTGGACCACTGGCTCGACGAAGTCCTGCCAGCGCCGCTCTATCTGCGCAGCAAGGCAACCCCCCTGCCACAGGAACTGCTCGCTGCCCTGACCCGGCCCGAGGCGCCGTTCGCCCGCGTCGAGCGAGCGGCGCACGCCTCACTGACGCTCGATCTGCAGCGACCCAACGTTGGGCTGCTGGTGCGCGAAATCGACCGCCGCAACCCGGCGGCCAGGCTTCCCTTCACCGGCGTAGTGCTGATGCCGCCGCCGGACATGGCGGTGGTGTGGATCAGCGAACCACTGCACGAGATCTACCGCATCAGCCCGGGCGAGACGCTGCGCCTGCCACTGCTCGGAGGCGAGGTCGAGGTCTTCGTCGGCGGCGTCTGGCGCGACTATTCCAGGCAGTTCGGCGCTGTCGCGATCAGCCGCGACGATTATCATCGACTCGGTGGCGTTTTTCAGCCAACAGACCTCGCGCTCTGGCCTCTGCCCGGCCAGGAAGCCGCTGCCGTCGCCTGGCTGGCGCCGTGGACGCTCGGTTACGGACTCGAGCTCGCCGAGGCTGCCGACATTCGCCAGCTGAGCCTGTCGATTTTCGACAAGAGTTTTGCCGTCACCTATGCGCTCGAAGCCGCGGCGATGCTGATCGGCCTCTTCGGGCTGGCTGTGACACTGGCGGCCGGCGTCTGGTTGCGCGCCGGCGAACTGGCAACGCTCGGTGCCCTTGGTTTCAGCCGCCAGATGTTGAGCCACGCGGTAATGCTCGAGGGGGCGCTGATCGCATTGGTCGGCCTGCTGATCGGGCTCGCCTGCGGCATCGGCATTGGCGCCATCCTGACCCACGTGATCAATCCGCAGGCCTTCCACTGGCGGATGCCGCTCGACATTCCCTGGCTGGCCCTGCTCACCGGCGGCGCGTCGACCCTGGCTGCGGCCATCGTCGCCAGTCACTACGCGGCGCGCCAGGCGACCCGGCTGCCGGTGGCGCAGGTTCTGGCCAGCGCCCAGTAAGGAAAACTGCGATGCGCCGCCGCCACTTCCTCGCCACTCCCCTGCTGCTGCCGGCACTGGTACGCGCTGCACCTGCTGCTGCCACCGTCGCCTATGCGCCGGTAACGCCTGGCGTGCGACTGGCGTTCCCGCGCGACCACGGCGCGCACCCGGAGTTTCGTACCGAATGGTGGTACGTGACTGGCGCACTGGACTCGCCACTGGCCGACGTCGGCTTTCAGCTGACCTTTTTCCGTAGCCGGCCGGGAACCGCCGAAGCGCTGCGCTCGCCGATTGCCGCGCGCCAGATCCTCTTCGCCCATGCGGCGCTGACCATTCCCGGCGAGCGGCTGCGCCATGCGGAACGTGCCGCCCGGGCCAACCTCGGCGCCAGTTTCTCGAGCCTCGACCTGGATGTCTCGATCGGCGCCTGGCGCATGGTCCGGCAGCGGCAGACTCCTGGCGAGGTGCTCCGGCTGCAGATGCAGAGCCCGCAGTTCTCCTTTGACTTGACGCTGACGCCATCGCAGCCGCTGCTGCTGCAGGGTGACCAGGGCTACTCGCGCAAGGGTCACGGGCCGGAACTCGCCAGCTACTACGTCAGCTGGCCGCAGCTGCAGGTCGGCGGGACGCTGTTGCGCGAAGGCCGCCGGCAGGCGGTGAGCGGCCTGGCCTGGTTCGACCACGAGTGGTCGACCACCCTGCTTGGCGACGGCGTCGTCGGCTGGGACTGGCTGGGCATCAACCTCATCGACGGCGGCGCGCTGATGGCGTTCCGCATGCGCGATGCCGCCGGCGAAACGCTCTACGCGCACGCGGCCTGGCGCGATGCCGCTGGCCGCGTGCGCCAGTACGCTGCCGACGAAGTCAGTTTCGCGCCCCGGCGCCACTGGTTGTCGCCACGCAGCGGCGCCAACTATCCAGTGCAGCTCGAAATCCGCTGCGGCGAGCAGACGCTGCGCACGCTGCCGGTCCTCGACGACCAGGAACTGTCTACCAATCGCCCGGCGCCGGTGGTTTACTGGGAGGGGCTGGTCAGGGTCGAGGGCAGCCTCAGCGGTCGCGGCTACCTGGAAATGACCGGCTATGCCGGGCCCCTGCGGGTCGCCGTCGCCCCCGACAGCGTCGCCAGGGGCTGAGGGCGACGACGCAAGCGCGCTCAGAGCTCGAAGAAACTGCGGATCTTTTCCAGTATGCCGTGTTCCTGCGGCACTGGGGCGTTGGGCACATCGACGAACCGGCGCATGAAGGCGTTGATTTCGCGCTCGCGGCGACCAAGAATCTCGGCAAACGCCCGCGAGATCTCAGGCCGCGAGTGAATGATCTCGTCGACCGTCGACTGATCCAGCCGGTAGCAGACCAGCTCGGTCTTCGCGATGACCGTGTCGCGCCGGTTCTCGCCGGTCATCACGCCGCGTTCGCCAAAGGTGCTGCCGGCATGAATGGTACGAAAGAGCTGCTTTGGTTGTTCGGGGATCTCCATCCACACCTCGGCCTCGCCGGATGCCAGCAGGTAGAGCCAGTGGGCCGCGTCGCCCTGGTGATAGATGACGTCGCCGCTGGCAAACGGAGCAAAGATCAGATGCTCGCTGATCGTCCGCAACTCCTCCTCCTGCAGGTCAGCAAACAGCTCCAGCTTGCGCAAATCGGCCACCCGACGCTCGGTTTCGCGCCGCCGGATCGACTTGCGGTAAGCCTCGTTCTCCTTGGTCACGAGCAGCGACTGTTCCGGTACCGCCAACTGCATGCCCCCGCGCTGCAGGGCCGCGAGGACATGCACCCGGACCGCCGAGTCGGTCGGATCATCCGGTTGCGGATCGAGCATCCAGTAGCGCAGGGCGTAGCGGGAATAACCCGGACCGAACTCCATCAGGACGCAGGTCGGCGCAGGATCGGTCGCGACGTTGGGAATGTCGGCCGCACTGATCGCCTTCTCGACATCCTGGATGACTTGCCTTGGCGCCGAGTCATGGGTGATGTTGAACCAGATCCAGCGCCGCCAGGGCCAGTTCGCGATTTCCTCCCGACCATAGACCGTAAAACGGCCGCGCATCAACTGGCTATTGGGAACGATGACCACTTCGCCGTTACGCGTCCGGATCGTCGTTTGCCGCCAGCGTATCTGCGCCACACGGCCAGTGATATCGTCAATCCTAATCCAGTCGCCGGTGCGCAAGGAGTTGTCGAGCTGCAGTGCAACACCCGAAAGCACATTGCCGAGCGTGTCCTGCATGGCAAGGGCCAGGACCGCGGTGATCACCGCCGAGGTCGTCAGCAGGCTCGACGGGTCAAGGCCGACAAAGTGCAGCCGCGCCAGAATGAACGCTGCGTAAAGCAGGAGGACGCTGATGTCCTCGGCGATGCGCACGACGACGATGCCCAGCCGTGGCAGAATCCCCCGGAAGACGAGCATGGCCAGCAGCCGGACCAGCGCCATTCCCGAACCGATGACAAACAGTTCGTGGACCATCACTGCGAAACGTGAGTAGTCGAGCGCTTCGAACAGCGCGCCGGCAAGCTGGCCGACCAGGCAGAGGACGAAGGCCAGGAAGGTGGCGACTGCCCGCCGCCGCTCCTTCGCCAGCAGCGGCAGCGCAATCAGCGTCAGCATGACTGCAGCGGCGATGACGTACTTCGTCTCGGGCAGCCAGAAATAGGCCCAAGTCTTTTGCATCAGGGTGTCCATCGTTCCTCCAGTCGATTCAGGCATCCAGGCGAATCACGGCGGACGGCAGACGGCGCCGAGCGCGCTGATCCAAGGCGCCGGCGCGCGATCAACCGCCGGTCGTCGACATGAAGCGCAGCACCTGCGGAGCCGCCATCTGGCTGCTGAAGTCGTGGCCCCTCGCCTTGATCCCCATGCCGTCAACAATGGCCGCGCGCAGGTGAACGTCGTTGGTCGGATGCGCGCGCAGCAGCGGCAGCAGGTGGATGGCGTGGTTGTTGCCAAGACACGGGTAGAGTTCGCCGCGGGCAGTGACGCGTACCCGGTTGCAGGTTTCGCAGAAGTTGTGACTGTGCGGCGAGATGAAGCCGACGCGCGTCGAGCTGCCTGGAATCCGCCAGTAACGGGCTGGTCCGCCAGTGCTCTCGGCGGACGGCAGGAGGACAAATCGCGTCTGCAGCCGGGCGAGCGCTTCTTCGCTGCTGAAATAGTTGGC
>JADJMH010000015.1 GCA_016709675.1 Candidatus Accumulibacter proximus | reverse complement strand
GCCGACATCTCGGCCCGCTTTGCAGCCAGATCTGGCGGCGCTGCTGCATAGCGGCAAGCGAACGCGGCTGCCATATCGGGGTGTCGATGCTGGAAAGCGCGGTCAGGTGGATGAGCTATCCCCTGTATTACGCCTGGCGGCGCCAGCCAACGCGCCGGCGCCGTGCACGCGACGATCTACCTACGGCCGTTTCCACCGCGCGACGCCAGACGGTGGTGCTCGGCCTGCAAAACGAACGCGAGTGGGCCGTTTTCCTCCACCGGGCGGTGCTCGATCGCCTTGAACCTCGCGGGCGACCCGCGCTACGCTTGAACGCCTGCGCACGCGCCCGTGACGAGTTGAAAGCCGCTAGATCGTCAGTCGCTTCGCCTGGCCTCAGCGCCAGAGCAACGGATCGCCCGCCTCGTGACGCGGCGCAGATCGCCAACGCCTGAACGACGCTTTGCGCAGGATGTCTGGCAGCACCGCAGCTGGCGGCACGCCAGCAGTGTGGACCGAGGTGTCGACGCCAGCCGGCCCGATTGGCCGCCCTGCTGCCGCCCGGCACGGTCGATGCGCACATGCCGCGGATGGTTGCAGTACCGGCTCTCGGGCAGCACACCGACGCCAATCCTCATGAAATGGGTTGGGGACGCGGCGGCGATCAGCCGCCTGCGTGCTTCAGCTGGCTGCCATCTGACAGGCGGTGAATTGTTCCCCGGCGACGGGGGTTGGTGTGGTACCGTCATTCCTCGCAAGAAACCGGCTGTATCCGTTTGTTCTTTGCAATCCATTGTTTGAACGGACAGATCCGGATCGTCGTCCGCCCGATGGCGCCGACGATTCGCCCGCGCAGCCACTTCGGCGTTGCGCGCCCGGCCAGGGTCGCCGCTGATTAGCGGTACCTCGGCACCGGGATCACCTCGCCGTCCGTGCAACGCCTGAAAGCCTTGCAGCCACCACCGTCAACGGTCGCCGATCAGAAGTCCGGCAGCCGGGCGGGCGCCGCGCTCGCCTCGACCGCGCTGCCGATATCGGCGTGTGGTGATGCCGGGGCAGAGAACCGTGACGGAGACGCCGCTGCCGCGCAGTTCCTCGGCCAGCGATTCGCTGAGCGACAGCACGTAGGCCTCGCAGTCGCACCGGTGGCCAGCGAGGACCGGCTGGAAGGCCGCGATCGAGGCCACGTTGAGTGCGTCCGCGTCCGCGCGCCACCATGCCGGGAACGAACTGCGACAGCATCGCGGTCAGGCCGGAGACATTGAGATCGATCATCTGCTGCTGGTGCTGCGCAGTCATCCGACAACCAGGGCCGTGCGAGGCATCCGCATGTTGACCAGCACGTCGATGGTCAGGTGCCGACGACGCAGCCGCGCGGCGGCGCGGGCACTGCGCCCGGCTGCGACAGATCAGCCGGCAACGCCACGGCGCGCACACCGTATTCGCCGGCCAACGCCAGGGCAAGCGCCTTGAGCTTTCGCTGCTGCGCGCGACGAGAACCAGGCAGTGGTCGGCGCGTGCAAAACAGCGCGCCAGGGATTCGCCGAAACGACGAGAGGCGCCGGTGATCAACGCGGTCGACACCGCATCGCCCTGCCCTGTGGTCATCTTTCCCTCCTGCAGGAAGTGTTGCCCGGATCGCATCGGCGGACTGCCCTGCCACCGGCTGCCCGGGTAGCACGCGGGACGAGGCCGGCCGGGGCGGCTGCTGTGAGCCGCCAGCTGTCGGAGTAGCGTTCGCGGCAGGCAGGGACACGCCACCGTGGCTACTGTAGCTGCCGCCGCCTGAGGGGTCAATCGCCACCGCGCTGGCATTCGCGCAGCAGTGCGTCTATCCTTGTCCGTGAAGCGCCAGGCAAGCTTGTGGTCGTGGCCGATTGGCGGCGCTGCGGTGGCACCCTGATGATCCTCGATCGCCTCATCCATCTCGTCCCGACTCGCGAGCAACTCGCCGCTAGCCGCTGGTTGCGCTGGCTCGGCCCCTGCGCCTGACCCCGCCTATGGCGCTGGTCGCGGCGGGGGTGGCCCGGGGCGTCAGCATCGGCGTCTTTTTGGCCTCCTCGTCCCGGTGGCGCAGATCCCGCTGGCGAGTCGTCACCGCGGTCGCCTTGCGCGCCTGTATCCCGCTGCCGCGACCAGTACCCTGATCACCAACCCGCCCACCTTTCCCCGGTCTATTTTGCTGCCTACAGGCTTGGCCTCTGGTAACGGGCGAATGGCTGGCGCGGTTCCGGAACGGCGAACCGCGCAGGACAGGGATGATGAGCTCAGCCTCTGGCAGAAAATCACCGGCATCGGCCGCCTCTCTGTTCGTTGGTTGGCGATCACCGCCACGATCGCCGGACTGGCGAGCTATGTCACAATCAGTCTTGCCTGGGACTGGATCGACCGCTACCGCCGGCGGCGGGAGGAAGGTGAAGTGATCTCGCTCCTGATGGCGTCGAGGCTCTGACAGCGAAGCGGCTGTCTGCGGCGCATGCCAGCGGCGAGCCGCTGATCAGGACGTGCCCGTGAATTCGCCAGGAACAAGGCGGCTGCCGCTACGGCGAATGCAGTCGTCGTCGGAATACTGCAACCGGAGGTACGAGATGACCGTGGTCCTGTGGATCGTCGCTCTGGCAGCCATGCTGTTCGGCCTGCTCGGGGTCTTTTCTGCTGCTGCTGCCCGGCGTGCCCCTGCTCTTCGCCGGCATGCTGCTGGCCGGCTGGCTCGACGACTCGCGCGCGTCGGCGTACCCACACTGGCGGTTCTGGCGATCATGGCGCTGGCTGCCTGGGTGGAGACGCTCGCCTCGGTCTGGGGCGTCAAGCGTGCAGGGGCGAGCGGAATGGCGATCGCCGGCGCGGCCGCCGGCGCCATTCTCGGCATCTTTGCCGGGCTGCCGGGGTTGATTCTCGGCCCCATCATCGGCGCCGTCGGCGGCGAATACCTCGCGCGGCGGGACGAGCGCACGGCCGCGCGCGCCGGTATTGCCGCCGGCATCGGCTTTCTCGTCGCCATCGTCGCCAAGCTGGCGATTGCCGTCACGATGCTCGCCGTCTTCGTGTTTGCCTGGTTCGCCTGATACCTGGGGAAGGCCAGCGGACCTGCCGGGCCCGGCAGTCCGCCCCTGGCCCGTGGCCGCCCGTGGCCGCCTCTTTCCGTGACTGGCGACGAACTTGCGCGGCCGGTCAATCCGGCCGGTCGCCGACGACCACGGGCCCGTCGGTGCATCAGGAACGGTGCCCTGGCCAGATCTAGCGAGCACCGTGATGGAGCGCACGGACGGCCCGCGCGATCGCCGATAGAGTTGAACCCGAGACCCTTCCATAGTTGATCAAGGCGATAGTAGCAAGCACGATTCTTGCTTCCGACAAGACATTTTTTGGCAGAGATGACCACGATGAACAGTGTCCACCGGCTCGCGCGGCCGTCGAGGAGCGAAGCACCGCCTGAGGGAACGCGCAGAATCATCGACAATCAGGAGCGTGTGCTCTACGACGGTTACTGGATCAAGACCTACCCCCGTTCCCTCCGATTCCCTCAGGCGAAGAAGCTGCTGATCGAAGCGCTGACCCGGCGCTTGTTCAACCACACCGAGCACGGGCTGAATATTCCGGGATGCCGGCTGGGGAAGCTCGGCAGAGTATCAGACGGAGACCGACCCGGGTCGGCGTCGGGTCAAGGCGGCGATGCTGGCCGGCGCCCTGTTCAACCGCGCCACCGACATTTTCCGAAAGCTGGTCGAGTTACAGGCAGATGGCGTCGAGATCCACAGTGACGACGCGCTGATGCGCGAATGCGGTCAATGCCTGCTCGATGCGATGGAACTCGGCCACGTCGTCCCTTCACCGCAGCGGCGAAGAAGGCATCGATGAATTGTGGGCGAGCCCTTCCGTGCCTTCTCGGTGCCGATCGAGGAATTCTACAGAGCCGCTACATCAAGATTGGCCAGACCACGCGGGACATCGACCGCGTCGCCAACGCCATGGTCGCCAATTTTCAGCGGCATTCCCGCTTTTGCAGCCATCGAGGCACCGGTGCGGCACTTTGCCAACGCGGCCAGGATCAAGGCGGAGACCCTGCGTACCGACCCGAACATCTTCGATGTCTGGGCACAACTGGTCACGGCTGGCGAAAGGCTGGCCTTACCCCCATACCGGCGTCAAAGCCGCTGCGAGAACAAACCGGGCGGCGTCTGCACCGCGTTTCCGATGGCCTCCAGTTACTCCCACGGCCCGCGCGCTCGTCTTTTACATCGCCCGTGCGCGCAATGCCGATGCCCAGGAGCACCAGCGACTACATCGAACGCTGCCAGGCCTACTTCGCCACTGGCAGGGTTCCCGTCATGCCAGTACCGTTGCCGGCATGACGCTTCCGGTCTTCAGCGGTGAGAAACCGCGGCAGTCTGGCGGAGATAAGCACGGGCAGCAAGGCTGTAACAACATGCGCCAGCGCAAAGAGCGACCACACTGCGCGTGCCAGCAGAAATCAGCCCGACAAGCGGTCGACAAGCGCCGAACGACGAGCCCACCTCACCCTGAACAGCGCGATGGGCCGCGATTCTGTCGGCTTCCGGTGGCTACCCCGGAGATGACCTATGCGGCAGTCGTCAGGACGCGAAATTCTTGTCAGTGTGGAGGATGTGCCCGACGGTGACGCCGATCATGAAGTTGAGGATCGACAAAGCTGTCCTATCGGACACCCACGCTCCTGTGTCGTCTGCCAGCCGGGTACGGAGGAGTTCGAACTCCGCGAGCATTCCTGCGTGCTCGGCACGATGCGCATCGAGCGTGGGTGGCCAATCCCACCCAAGACAGATTCTTCGTACGCGAAGTGTTCCTTGATCGCATTACCGAATTCGTCGAGCACCACCGCAAGTCTGTCGGCATCCGCCGCGTCATGGGACAACCCGCTGGCTTCCAGAGCCAGGCGAAAGATTTTCTGATGCTCCTGGTCGAGACGGCCTGCATCGATCTTGAAGTCATCTCCCCACGTGATCAGGGTCTTGAGCGTGTTGAAGGCCAGCCCTTCGGTCGCCGAGACGCGACGCTGAATTCTCTCGTTCATGATTTGTCTCCTCGTTATATGTCGGTTGTGTTACACACACGCGATCAGCGTCAGTGTACTCGGCAAACGCCAGAAAGCAAGCCGCAGCCTTGTCCAACGTGGTATGAGCCTGAACGGGGATGGTATTTCCACCCAGGAATGAGCCTGAGCGAAAGAAATTGGGGGTGAAATGAGGTGTGGGTTGATCATCGCAAGGATGGTGATCGACATGAACGAAGCACGGCTGATGACGATCGAGCAGATCGAACAGTTTCTCAGCGCCAGCACGTTGATTGAGTTCTCGGCGGCAGGCGACAACGGCGAGCGGTATGGGCACATCAGTCGCGTCCTGACACGCTTTGACTACCCCGGTCGCAACAAGCGCGAGCGTGGCATACCGCTGAGGTACCTGCAGCACACCAGCGGTTACAGCCGGGCGCAGGTCACTCGCCTGGTGACCCGGTGGCAGCGTAACCGCCTGGCTGCCGTCCCCTTGGTCAAGCGCTACCGTGCCCCTGCCACGCCCTTTATGCGCAAGTATACCGCCCTTGACGTGGAGTTGCTCGTCGAGATGGACCAGGCCCATGAAGACGTCTGCGGGCCGGCGATCGCGCACCTCCTGCAACGGGCCTACCGGGACTATGACGATCCCCGCTACGAGCGCCTGGCGACCCTGTCTGTCCCGCACCTGTACAACCTGCGCAAGAGCGCCGGCTATCAGGCCCAGCGCAGGAGCTTCACCAAGACCCGCCCGGTGTGCCACGCGATCGGCGTTCGCAAGGCCCCCGGCCCCGAGGGACGGGCTGGCTTCGTGCGCATCGATACGGTTCATCAGGGCGACCAGGACGGCGTCAAAGGTGTGTATCACATCACCTGTGTCGATGCGGTCAGCCAGTGGCAGGTCGAGGCGTGCGTGCAAGGCCTCAGCGAAGCCTTTTTGTTGCCCGTGCTGACTTTGATCATGGATCAGTTTCCGTTCGTCATTGCCGGCTTTCACTCCGACAACGGCTCCGAGTACATCAATCACAAGGTCGCGAAGCTGCTGGAGAAACTGCGCATCGAACAAACCAAGTCCCGCTCGCGGCACAGTAACGACAACGCCCTGGCCGAGAGCAAGAATGCCAGCGTGGTGCGCAAGCATATGGGCTACGACCATATCCCGCAGGCGTATGCAAAGCCAATCAACGCGTTCTACCAGCAAACCTTCAATCCCTGGCTCAATCTGCACCGCCCGTGCCTGTTTCACCTTGATCCGCAACGCCAAGGGCAAGCTCGTCAAGCGCTACAAGCATGAGGATGTGAAGACGCCCCTGGAGCGTTTGCTACTGTTGGACGCCGAGGGCCTGGTCACCTTCAAGCCGGGCATCACCCAATCCTCGAAAGTTAGCCTATTGTCATTGTTTGTGAGCGGCGGCGTGAATTTCGGTTGAAATGGGCGGTTTGAAATTCGTAATGGATGAGCGAGTGGGAGTCTGTGCAAAGGGCAGTTTGCTCGGACCTTTCGGGCGCCTGTGCAGCGCTGAAGCGCATGTTCGGCCGCTCGTGGCCAAGCATCGACCTGGGGCGAGCGTGCGGTAACTGTTTGCGGAGTGCGATGGACGGCGCGCGGTGTCAGACGTCAGGAGCGTGCTGGCTTCGTCGTTTTCCATCAGGCTGCGCCATTGCGTGACCGTCACGAAGCCGTACCTCTGGCCGAAAGCAAGCCATGCCCGACGGGCACAAAGGCGAGCCGGCTCCGGATGCCTCAACCCGCCCCAGAAGATCCAGCAGCGCGCGCAGTGGCGCGTCCGTCTCCTCGCCGATGGCGTCGATGGCCGTTCTCTTGTCGCGCATCCGCTGGGCACGCTTGCGCTCTCTGTCCGTCATCGGCCGCTCACCTTTGAGCGGCCGGCCGGGTTTCGTGACCGTCACGACGTGGTCCGTCATCTTCTTTTCCCGATTTGGTGACCGTCACGAACGGTCGAGGGAGGCTTGGTTGTCAGGTGGTGCTGGTCATGTCTCGATCTGCTCTTTCATGCGATAGCTTTTGCCCTCGATGAGGACGGTTTCGGCATGATGGAGCAGCCGATCCAGGAGCGCTGACGTGAGGGTGCTGTCGTGGTTGAAGATTTCCGGCCAATGCTTGTAGGCACGATTGCTGGTGATGATCAAGGCGCCACGCTCATAGCGTTCGCTGATGATCTGGAAGAGCAGATCGGCGCCGTGCTTGTCGATGGGAAGGTAGCCGAGTTCGTCGACCACGAGCAGTCGCGGCTGCAGATACTTGCGCAGTTCACGCTTGAGGCTGCCCTGCGCCTGGGCGGCGGAGAGCGAGTTGATGATATCGACGGCGGTCAGGGAACAACACCGAGTAGCCGCGCAGGCACGCGGTGTGCGCCAGCGCGATCGCGAGATGACTTTTGCCCAGGCCGACGTTGGCAATGAAGATCACGTTGCCCTTGTCCTCGATGAAGCGCAGTCGGAAGAGATTCTGAATCTGGGGTCGGTTGATTTTGGTCGGCCAGCTCCACTCGAACAGATCGAGGGTCTTGACCACCGGAAAGCGGGCCAGCCCCACCCGTCGCTGAATACTGCGGTCTTCGCGGGCATGCGCCTCGCCTTCGATCAGTTGCGCCAGATAGTCGACGTGCGACCACTGCTCGGCGCCTGCTTGCTGGGCCAGGGGCTCAAAGCGTTCGAGCAGATGGGACAGTTTGAGGCTCACCAACTGGCCGCGTAGCGCATCGGTGGTAGCCTGGCTATTGGCAGCGAGGCGTCGGTCAGCCCCCATCGCCATGCCTTTCGTAGGGGGAGAGATCGGGGGCGGCGATCTCGATGTCCAGGAGATCCTGGCGGCGGGTGAGATGCAGCGCCCCGGGCTCGGGGGTTTCGCGGGCTCGCATCTCCAGGATGTTGGCGACGTACTCGCAACTGTAGGCGGCGAACGCCATACCGTCCTGGATGGCCCGATCAACGGCGTCGACGCCGTAGATTTCGCTCAGGGCGACGATCTTGCGGAGGTGATGGCGCGGATTGACGCGGCGTTGCTCGATGCCTTCGAGATAGGCCTGAGCATCCCGCGACAGGCTCAGGAACTGCACCAACAAGCGCTGCTCCCGCGCGTTGCGCCGTTGGGCGAGCAGCGCCTTCGGATGATCGGGGTCCTCGATATCCTGACGCCGATCGTAGCTGCGGACATGGCGCGCAACGAGCTGGTCCTGGTGGTAAATGCACACCCGATCCGGGTAAGCTTTCAGCGTCACGCGCTGACTCGCCAACTCGGCCGGTACCGAATAGTGATTGGTGTCGAGCGCGACACGGAACTGCTTCGAAGCGCGCTGGCTCTGGATGCGACCGATATCGTAGGGCATCGGATTGAGGGGCTGCAGCAGCGCTTGCTCGTCCTTGAACCGGTCCACGGGTCGCTGGTGCGTTTCCCCATGGATGCGGACATTGGCGATGGTCGCCAGCCAGACCTCAGCGGCCGGATTGACCGCGCTGAAGTCAAGCAGGTCCAGACCGTTCAGGAAATTTTTTTTGACATAGCCCACCCCGTTTTCGACGCGTCCTTTTTCGTTGCCCTTCGCGACGTTGCAGGGCGAGATGCCAAACCCCCAATGCCGAGCGAAATCGACATAGCGGGGATTGAACGCCGGCGCTTCCCCGACGACACGGGAGAGGACGGCCGACTTGAGGTTGTCGATCATCAAGCGACCCGGACAGCCCCGGAACGCGGCAAAGGCGTTCTCGTGGGCGGCGAGGAAATGTTCCATGGTTTGCGAGACGGTGAATTCGACATACATCAGGCGGCTATGGCACAGCACCATGACGAAGAAGGACAGTCGCCGGCGCGTCGAACCGACGGCGATCGTGCCGTATTCACCCCAGTCCACCTGGGCGCATTCGCCGGGGGCAAAGACCAGCTTGAGGAAGGCTTGTCGGCGCACCGGCCGGACCTTGGAGACGTAGGTCTTGACCATCGTGCCCCCCGCGAAGCCTTCCTCGCGCAGGCGCTGGTAGATCTGCTGCGCGCTGTACGGGTGGGTTTCCAGCAGGCGAATGATGCGGTTCTTGAAGGGGTCGAGCCGACTGCTGCGCGGCGCCGACTGCCGGGCATGGAACTGCGGGCAGCCCACCCACTTGGCCACGGTGTCGGGATGCAGATCGAGGGCGCGGGCGGTCTGGGCGATGGTCAGTTGCTGCCGATCGTGGCAATCCTTGATCTTGCAGTACATCTCGTAATTGATCATGGCGTCCGACCCAGGACGGCCCGCAGCGCTCCGATTCGCAAAGCGATTTCGTCCGCCGCGAGTTCGCGCGCTTCGAACTGCGCGGGCCCATCCAAGGCCAGGACCTGGTAGAGCGGCCGTTGATAGGCGATGAGTCCGGCGCGGATGAGCCCCTCGCGGGCCTGACTCAGGCGGACGGACGCCATCGACAGGCAACGAGTCAGCGTGGCATCCGAGTAGTAACTCAACCCCTGGACATCGGCGACGGTCACCAGGAACAGATAGAGCGCGGCCGCCGGCGGATCACAGCGATCGAGATAGCGTTCGCGGACCAGGCGGTGGTCGATCCAACTGAATTGCCGGGGGATCGTTCGGATCCGTTGCGGACAGAGCACTCGTTTGAGGGTCATTACCAGTCCTTCCAGCCAAAATGTCATGTCCCAGTTTTAACAGCTGCCGGGTGCTCCTGGCTATGTCATCTTGCAACGTGCTACCGGTAAACTGGGCAATAAAGCCAATCAAAACAGCCGGTTGATGTCGCCAGACATCTTGTAACGCATCTTCCGGCAGCGCTGCTGAATCGCTAAGGATTTCAACCACTTGGGCTGGGCAGACATCTTGTAACGCAAGCGCCGTTTCCCGCTCGGCCTCGCTTTCCTTCCGCGATCGTCGCCAGTATCCCGGGTGGGCCGCCCGCCATAGCTGTACGCGAACGACATTTTCCGGTCCGCGGAAGTAGTCCTGGTTCTTCGGCTTCTCCAGCCAGGCGCGGCGACTCGCTGCCTGGCTCGCCCTGCGGGCAGGGCGGTTTAGGAGCAATATTTCTGGCGCGCCGCGTTGCGCGCATCGGCTTGGAAGATTTCGCCGCAAAACAGACAGTTGGGTGGCTCGTGGTGTGCCATCGTCACCTCCTTGCCGCGCATCATGCAACGCCAAAGCGCGCGCCGAGGTGCAATACAAGGATTCCCGGAACGACGGGAAAGCCAGGAACGAAGAAGACAGAAAACTGCGGAAGAAAACTTAGAAAACCATTGAAATGAAAGCCATCGAAGAAAATCAACGAAGAAAAAACACGACTTTCAAACCGCCAGGTTTACCGGACTTTGAGAATGGCGCTGACAATTGTTACTTGTAAGAGAGAGAGGTGCGGTTTCGGCTGCGGTTTTCGAGGTTGGGAGCGATTGGGGACGAACTTCTGGAGGTTCAGCGCGATTTCCTCGAGGATGGGCTTGAGGCGGCGAGTGGTGGCGGTTGCAGCCAGGAGCCAACGGCCTATCTGTCGCTTGATCTTGTCGATTTCCAAGGTGCGGTTGATCTTGTAGGAGGAACCGGGATCAAGGAGGGCATCGGTGGCGACATAGGCGGCCAGGGCATTGAGGTTGTCGAAGACCGCCTTGGCGCCGAAATCTTGGCGCGCCGCATGCCAAGACAATCCGGAGGTATGCTCCAGTTGCAGCCGGTGCTTGATCCGTTTGAACGCCTCTTCGATTCGCCAGCGGCCGTGGTAACAGCTCGGCAAACGCGGCGGCCGGAAAGGTCACTGATCGAGGAGCGATGTCATCACCATTGCACCCGTCCGTTCGGTGTCGCCACCCGCACCAAGCGAACCGTGGTCGGCGTGGCCGGGCATTCATAGTCCTTGGCATCGCGGGCATTGGGCGCGCGCAAGACGACGACCTGCTCGCTTCGACCGGACTGCAGGAACTCGCGTACCACCTTGAATCCTCGCGACAAATCGCAGCGGATGCAGAAGGGGGATGCGACGTGCCGTCAGCGCCGACACCAGCCAACGACAGGGGAAAGCCGCGGTCCATCACGAGCCGTATCGTCCGGAGCGCAGACAATCGATCGCCTCGAAGGAAGAACATCTGACGCTCATCGGACAAAGGCTCATGCAGGCGGAAGTTCAGAAACAGCCCGATTCCCCGGTAGAGGCCGAAAGCCGTGCCCGTGACGATCGACCGGACGTTGTCCTTCATCATCGTCAGGCGAACCGCGCTGCCATCCGCCGCGACCACCCGCAAGCCTCTCCAGCGCGGGATCGCGCAAGTTTTCCACCAGTCCCATCAGGTGCTGATTGACCTCGCCGAACACCAGCGCACGATCTTGTAACGCGCCTGGTAGAAGGCCTGGAGCGGTGACCTCACGGACTGAGTCGGCGCGATTGCGCAGGTTGGCGAAGAACTGGATCGAGTTCCGACTGGACGGCGGCGTGGACGCTGGAGAGCAGAAAACTGAGGACCGTTGGCAGGGTCAGGGGGTACGGCAGCGGGTGAAGTGTTTAGGGTCGAGGCGAGCCACTTGGAGTAAACTCTTGTGAAAAACAGATACCTGGAGAGCCTCGTAAGTATATTAGCATATTCAGGCCGTCATACGATTCTCCTTTATAAACAATGTGTTACGGCGCCATTTTGCCGCAGGAGAACGGCCGACACAAGGCTTGGCGCGAAATATGCTGATATGCTAACTTGTAAGGATTGGGGCATCACCCGGGACACCTTGAAGATTCAGGCCAAGTCGCAAACCGACCTGGCCGCCGCGCAGGCCATGCAACGCGCCAAACGCGAACTCTTTGCCAGCTTTGTCAAACCTAAGCGCCGAGCCTGACGCCACCCGCGACGACGCCAACCGAAACCCTGCCGCGCTGCGCTTGCCGGACGGACGAATGGCTGCGCCATCTGCCGACCGGAAGCCCTGCGGGCAGCAAAGCGTACAACCGGAATAAAATATCTCCCTTAACCCCCAAGATCAAGAACCACCCGCCGGGATCATCCCAACACCTCGGCGAATCCGTTAGACTCCCTTTTCAACCCTTCAACCCACGTCACAGCACCTCCCACTCCGTCGCTCCTTCAGGCTCATACCTGAACTGGAAAATACTGCCGCGGACGCGACCCGGGCAGGCGCATCTTGCACTACAGCGCGGAGCGGAAGCGCCTTCAGGAATACGGCATGCACGAAGCGCACCCGAAGCTGTCGGAGCTTGTCGTACCGCGTCAGTTCCAACTCCTGCACCGACTGAGTTTCGAAAAGGATAAGAAAGCCAACGGTACTTCAACAAAAGTAGTTGAGTCTGCATCAAACAGCGCCAATCTCGCATCTGGGCCGGGCATCCCTGCTATGCTCGCGCCCATCGCCTAACGGGGTGCGAGTCGACGCAGCGCAAATGGATTCTCCGGATTTTCCCCACAGCTTTGCCTTTGATCCGCGTTACGGCTACGACTTTGACACTCTGTGCAAGCTCGATGCGCCGCTCGCGCGAACGACTTCGCTGCCTTCTGCGGCAGGGCCTCCGCGACGCTGCGCTGGCAGCCCAGCCACTGCCGGTCAGTCGGGAGATCCACAGTCCCGCGGCTGACCTGCGACTATTCGAGATCGAATTCACCTCGCTCGATTTCGCCGCATTGGTGGCTGGCTTACCTTTGCCGCGAAGCGGGCGTGACGCGCGGCGTCGTCGGTGGCCACGGCTACGGTGGGCGCGACGGGGCCGACCTCAGCCTGCCAATGCGCCAGGCCGCCGCGATTTTCCCTTGCGCGCGCGGTATCTCGCGCAGCGCCCATCCGTTGGTACCGGGACCCTAGCCGTCACGTGCTGTACGGTATCCATGATCGCCGCAGCTATGTGCTGGGCGGTTGTGCCGCCGACACCGTGTGGTGCGCTGCTTCGGCGATCCATGAACTGGTACGAAACGCTGGCGCGGCTGGACTACATGGGGATCAGCTTCGGCGGCGGCATCGGCGCGCTGGCGCTGCCCTGGGACGAGCGCTTTGCCAGCGGCCACCTCAACGTTCCCACCTTCGGAAACCATCCGCTGCGCTTGACCCTGCCCTGTGTGGGAAGCGGTGAAGCGATCCGCCACTACCACCGCAACTGCGGCGACGTGCTCGAGGTTCTGCGTTACTTCGACGCTGCCAGCGCTGCCCGCTACCTGCACATTCCGATGCTCCTGGCGCCGGCTCTGTTCGATCCCGCCGTACCGCCCCCGCCAGTCTCGATCTGCAATGCGATTGCCGGTTGCAAGCAAGTGTTCGTCCTGCAAGCCGGCCACTACGACCACCCCGGCAAGGCGGACGAGGACCAGCGGCTGCAGGTCTCGTTGACCGCTTTCTTCCAGTAGACGCGGGGGACCAAGCGCCGTAACAAAAGCTTCGCCGTTCTTTAATCCAACCGCAAAAGTCGGGTCTTATCGTCAGCCCCTGTGTGAAACCTTTACAGCGACTGACGGAGCGGCCAGATGAACAGAGAGTATCACAAATGGTACAGCCCCCATCTCGAGCGAAATATGGAACTGTGATCTTCGGCCACGGTGGTGCTAAGGTGCTGATTTTCCCAACCCTTGCGCACGTTTCCACGAATACGAAGACCTGGGGCTGGTAAGCGAATTGCGCGCCAAGCTGGAGCACGGCCATCTTCAGCTCTACTGCCTCGACAGCATGGACGCCGAGACCTTCTATTGCTCCTGGCGCCACCCAGGTGACCGGGTGCGCCGCCATCTGCAATACGAGCGTTATGTCCTGCACGAAGTCCTGCCGCTGATGGCACAGAAGAACGCCCATCCCTGCACCATCGCTCATGGTTGCAGCTTCGGCGCCTATCATGCGGCCAACATCGCGTTTCGGCATCCGCATCTGTTCCGCAAAGTCGTCGCCTCGAGTGGGCGCTACGATCTGACCATGGCTGTCGAGCATTTCCGCGATCTGCTCGACGGCCATTACGAAGACAACATCTATTTCAACACCCCAGCCATTTGATTCCCAACGTGAGCGACGCGCACACCCTGGAGCACTTGCGGCGGCTGGAAGTGGTCATGGCGGTCGGCGATGCTGACCCGTTTCGCGACAACAACCACCAGATCAGCGCGGCGCTGTGGGCCAAGGGTGTCTGGCATGCGCTGCATATCTGGGAAGGGCGCGCCCACAGCGCACCCTATTGGCGCAGGATGGTGCCGCTTTACGTCTGAAATGGCCCGGAGGACTACGGACTGACAACCGCGCGCAGTGAGTCTGCATTTGCTATCGACGATTCCGCTCGTTCCCTCTGCAGCTTCGGCGTGCCGCCACAGAATCAGATCCATGAACTTCGTGACCCTGGCCATAAAAAATAGTGGGGGGCAAACAGTGTCAGAACACGCACCAGATCGCAGGTGGTGCCAGCAAGGGCTCGATCGAGGTGATCGAGCGTGCTCCGTGACATCACGCGACTTTCCTCACGTCGCGCCCTTCACGAAGTGGCGCGCATAGCGCGTATTGAAGCGCGACACAGGCAGGAGCAGCAGCATGTCGGCGGTATTGAAATCCGGATTCCAGGCCAGGTCGCCACAAACCCAGGCGCCGGCACGCAGGTAGCCCTTGATCACGGGCGGCATAAGCGCCGGTAAGCCGTTGGCGAGTCGTTCGTACGGCAGTCGGTCAAACGGATGGACCCGGAAGTCGCTCGGTCCGATCTGCGCCGGCGACAATTGCTGGAAGAGGTTGGCGGCATTGTGTCCGCCGTCGGCCATGCCGATAGGCGCGCAGCCGATCAGGTGCTTCCGTGGCCACGGCTCACCGCGGTACCAGCGAGGCCAGCCGTCCATACAGGGTGATCGCCCCACTGCGGTGATCCGGAGCGACGCACCAGCGGCCGACCGGCCATCTGCGGGCGCAGGCTTCAGGCAGCTAAGATCAAACTCTCCTCCGAGTAGTAGGCGCTGATCTGACGCCGCAACCGGCGAGAGGATGCGTGATAGGAGCGATAATGCTTCGCGACGGGCCTCCCGCGCACGACGAGATGCTCGCAGTAGTGGTCGTAGAGATCGCCGTCATGGCCCGAAACTGGCAGCGCAAGCGTGGTCTGAGTTCCGTGGTAAATACCCGGTAGCGCAAGCGCTGTGTTTCGCGGATTTTCCTCACTGCGAGCAAACATCAGGCAATAGCCTGGCCTTGTCGCTCACCTCCGGCCCGGCGGTGCCGAGGACCTGTTCTTGTACGACCTTCTCCATTCGTGTTCCCATGATCTTCAGGCTCGACTGCTTGCGTGACGAAGGAATGACCCTTTGCGACGAAACGATGATTTGCCACTCGGGAGGAAGTCACCGAGCGCCAGTGCTCACCGATGGGGCGCTGCGGCTGCCATGCTCGCAGGGACCACCGTCTCGCCGCACGCTGGCACAGCCAGCCGATCAGGCCAACGCGCGACGTCTTCCTTGCACACAAAGACCGAAGGGCCAGCGGGTTGATAACGGAGACAGCGTCATCAGGGTAGCGGTCGTCATCAATGACGTTTCTTGCGAACCTCGACAAAGCCGAGGTCAGTGAGCGCTTGCCCTTGGTGCTGAAGTCTGACACAACCGTCTGTCACCGTACCGACATCTGGCCCTTCTACACTGGCGCGACTATTTTCGAGGCCAACAGAGGCCGTTGCCAGGAACATGGTCATGCCACTCAGGACCAGCCCAAGGACGTCGGGCGCATCATTCGCGAGGGTCTGCTTCACCCGGTCTTTCAGCCCATTCTGGATTTAGAGCGCAGGCCTACCAGGGTTCGAGGCCTGATCGCGGGCCGGCCAGTTCGCCCCTGCATCGTCCGGACCAATTGTTTGCCGCGGCTCGAAGTGCGGGACTCGCCAGCGCACTCGAACACGCCTGCCGCGAGGCCAGCCTGCCGCTTTTGACCACCTTGCCCCTACCGGGCGACTGTTCTCAACGACGCCAGGCTGCCTGCTCGACGACCGCCTGATGAACAGAGACCTGTCGTCTGCTGAACGAGCTGGGAATTGCCGCCAACCGGTGGTCATCGAGTTAACCGAGAATCAGCAGGTCACCGATTTGCCCGGGATACATGAAGGACTGTTGCATTTTTCGCGGACGCGGCTTCCAGGTTGCCATCGACGATCTCGGAGAAGGTTTGCCAACCTGCGCATGTGGTCTGAAGTGCGGCCCGAGTTCGTCAAGATCGACAAGCATTTCATCCATGGAATCGCCGATGACCGCATGAAATACCACTTCGTTCCTCGCCATGCGGGACCTCGCCGAGGATCTGCGCATGCGGTCGATTGTCACCAGAGGGAGTCGAACGTTGCGAAGACTTCGCTTTGTCCGTAGATCTCGGCATCGCGTGTGCGCAGGGGATACTTTGTAGCCGGCGGCGCCCTCCCGGATCGTCATCTGTCGCCAACGGTCTGTTCAGGCACGTGGCTTTGCAAACAGCTTGCTCTTTCGCCCGCCGGGGCTGGGATGGCCACTGCCATCCAATCTCTGCGGGCCGGTGCCGCCAGCACCGTTCGGCGTGCGAGCAACGAGAGCGTCACGGCCCGCAGAGGCCGACCCGGAACTCGACGTGCTGCCGGTCGTGCGTGGTGACCTGCCGGTCGGCCTGATCAACGTCACACCCTCTTCGAACGTTTCGCCCGGCCATTCCAGCGGGAACTGTTCGGTCGCGCGAGTTGTACGCAGTTCATGGACCAAGCGCCACTCGTCGTCGATCAGCAGGCCACAGCCCAGGAACTGGCAATCATGCTGGCGCTGGCCCTGGCATCACCTGTTCGAAGGACTTCATCATTACCGGTGAAAGGGCAGGTACCTGGTGTTGGCAAGCCACGACGTGATGGCGATGATCACCGAAATGCAGATCAGCGCCACCCTTCGCCAACCCCACCAGCTCCCCCCGGCAACGCCGATCAAGAGCACATCGATCGCGTGTTGGCGGCGGAGCGAAGATCTGTCGTCGCCTATCTCGATGTCGACACGTCAAACCGTACTACAATACCTACGGTGGCTATCGCCGCGGCGACGACGTATCAGCTCCGAGCGCCTGATCTGTCAGTCGGTCAATCAGGATATCGACTTTGCGGGTATATTAGTGTCAACACTTTCTTCGTGTCTTCAGAGTAACTACTGGGAAGCTCGCTGCTGAAATCGTCAATCAGCTTCGGCAGAGGCGATGCGTCGATGGTCGGCGCGAATGGCCATGCCACGCCGGCCATATGGCGGAAACCGTGCAGGCGAACTGGTTTTCAGGCTTTGCCGACGCCTCTCGGTGGAGTTCCGTGCGGAACCACCCCGGCAGTTGCGATTCTCATCACGAAGTCGCGGCGGCGGTTGTCCCCGGTATCCAAGAAGGAGGGCGAAGAAGGCAGGCAGGAGCCTCCCGCAAGCCGCCGGGCGGTTGCGTGCCCCGTTAGAGCGACGCCAGTCCGGCCAGGTGGACGATTCAAGGCTTGCAGGCCGCGTCCTGAAGCCCCTTAGCGGACTCTGCCGCAAGACAGCGGAGACGCGTGCCCGCTTACCCCCCGAGGCCGCAAAGTCGGGGCGGAAATCACCAGGGGGAACAACGCGGAAAGTACGGGACCTGAATTCCATGATTCCTGCCCTAGGTGCCTTCCGAGTCTTGCCCACTGCGTATTTCGTTCGACCTCGACGATACGCTCTACCTGCTCCTAGCGTCAGGTGCCGCGAGAGAGGGTTCCGCATCATCTTTCGCTCTGGTGGTTCGGCGAGCCCTGCGCGAGGGGACCCGCACTGATCCGGCGGAACAGCAACTCCGGGGCTGGAGAATCTGGTCTACACGACGTCGGGTCGCTCGCCTTGGTACATTCGGCATTGGCTGCCTGCTGCACGGGATTCATGTTACTGGCATTGTCAACAGGAGTCGGCATCGAACCACGCCGGGTTCTCGTTTCCATCCGCAATTGCCTCCAAGTTCCCTCCGGATTTCGGCAAACGACCTGCATGTCGACGATCGGAGGAGTCGGGATGGAGGGCCAAGCGCATGGCTTCCGCGTTGGTGCAGGTCGATCCCCACTGACCTTACTGGATGCACAAGGTGTTGAACGCAGTCGTTACCATTCGCCTGGGATGAGCGGCACGGCGTCTCAACAGCGGCGTCGGCCTTTGCCGAACCCTGTCTTTCCAATCGATCGCGGGCGCCGCCCTTCCCGGGGGTCTGCCAAGCTCCACCGACATGACCCTGCAATATGCCACTAACCTGATGGCTTTGGTACCACGTCTGAGTCTAATTGATGAAACGGTTCATGTTGGCTACGACCGCGCTGCCGCGCTCGCTCTGGTCTTCTCCTCTGCCCTTGCGCAGAAAGAGTTCGACTGACCGGCTCCGGCGCCAGTCCGGCGCCGATCACTGGCCTGGTTCAGGATCTCGGCAAGAAGACCGCCAATGTGACGGTGATTACCAGTCGAAGGGCGGTGGAGCCGGAGTTCAGGATTTCCTCAACAAGACCGTTGATTTCGCCGCCAGCGACTCGGCGATGGAGGGAGAGGACATCGCCAAAATTGCCAAGAAGGCGTGCAAGCTCACCCTTCCGATGACGGCCGGCGAAGTTGTCCTGGCTACAACCTCCCGGAAGTCCCAAGGGCTCCAGGCTGCGCGCGCGACGGTGTCTTCAACATCTTCCTGGGCAAGATCACCCGTTGGAACGACCTCAGGATCGCCGCCGCCAATCCCGGCGTCAGTCTTCCGATCTGCCGATCAATACGGTTGTCGTCCGTGCCGGGATTCCAGCGGTACAACGGCCGTTTTCATCAAGCACCTGGCGACGATCAACGCTGAGTTCAACAAGGCGCTCGGCCCGAAAGGCAACACGGTCAACTGGCCGGCCAGCGACAATTCATCAAGTCGCCGAAGAACGATGGGGTGAGCGCCACCGTTGCCGGACTCCGGGGGCCATCGGTTAATCGACATGGTTTGCCAGAGCTGGCCAGGTTGATTAGCGCTGCTACCGAACAAGGCCGGTCAATACGTGGGGCCCGGCAACGGCGCCGGAAGCACTGGCCGGCGTCAAACTGCCCGAGGGTGATTGCCTGGCTCCCTGACCCGGAGGCGCCAAGTCCCATCCGACCACGTCCTACACCTGGATGCTTTTCCGCAAAGAACAACGCCGATCCCGAGCAGGCCCGGGGCGCGCCATGCGCGAGATGATCGACCAGTGGTCTGACCGAAGGTCGGAAGAGGGCCGCTACCGTGGGCATCCCCTGCCAGCCGGCCGTCGATCAGTTGCGCAAGGCCGCGGCCAACATCAAGAGCTGAGTGAGTTGCCTTGCCCCAGTGTGTGCCTCCCCGCCTAGCGTCTTGCCGGCACTCCGGGCGCTTCACAGACCCGGTATCGACCATCGACCATTGGACCACAAGTCACCAGAACAAGCCCTTTGCCGTTCTGCAGCAGAGCGATTCCGTTTGCCAACCGCCGACTCCCAGCAGTTCATGTGACAGCGGCTTTCGCGGACTATGCCACTTCGGCGTTTTCCTGATCTTCGTGCTGGTTATGCCCTGCTGTGGAGATCGGCGGAAGGCTAGCCAAATGCAGAAGCGGCAGCAGGCTTCATCACCGGCACGGTATGGATCCCAACCAGCTGCAATTCGGCATCCTCCTGCCATCTGGGGCACGCTGTAACAGTTCGCTGCTGGCCTGCTGATCGGCGGCTTTTTCGGCGTCATGATGGCCATCTTCCTCAACGGACTTCCTGCCGCCACGCCTCGCCGCGGTGTTTCGCACATCATCGAATTGCTGGCTGCCATTCGCGTCACGGTGTTCAAACTTCGTCGTCATTCGGCGATCTGCCCGCTGGCTGACCGGTTGCACTGCCGCTTGGCTGGTTGCCTTTTCAACTCGGTTTCCGAGGCCCGGGTCTCCTGCCTGCAGCACCTGTTCTCGCCATCATGATCCCGCTGACCATTGCTGCGGTCTCGCAGG
>JADJMH010000014.1 GCA_016709675.1 Candidatus Accumulibacter proximus | reverse complement strand
GGATCGACTCCCTTGCCATAGACGTCCTGGCCAAGAAAATGTACGTGGCCCTCGAAACGAAAACCGTCGACCAGGTCGTTCATGCGGTTCAGGCTACGCAGCACCGTGCTCTTGCCGCAACCTGAAGGGCCAATGAAACCGGTGATCCTGTTCTTCTCGATCGGTACGTGGCTGTCGCGCACAGCCATGAAGTTGCCGTAGAAGATCTTGTCGAGTTTGCAGTCCATCACCGCTGCTGTTGCTGTGGCGCCTGCGGCGAGTTGTGTGTTGGTGTTCATTGTTCCTTGCCTTGGTAGGTCAAAACCGGGGGCGGCCGATGATGCGGCTGACGATGTTGATGACCAGCACGATCATTACCAGTACCAGCGACGCGGCCCAGGCCAGCTCGATCTGGTTGTCGAAGGGCATGCCGGAGAAGTTGTAGATCAGGACGGCCAGCGATGCCGTCGGCCCCATTAGTTCGAGCGAACCATCCTGGAGCAGCCAGTAGTTGCTGAATAGCGCAGTAAATAGCAGGGGGGCGGTTTCACCCGCGGCGCGCGCGACGGCGAGCATGACGCCGGTGAGGACGGCTGGCATGCCGGTCGGCAGAACGATCTTCCAGATCACCTGGGTCCTGGTGCACCCCATGCCGTAGGCCGCATCCTTCATCGCCTTGGGCACCATCTTGAGGGCTTCCTCGGCGGTCAGCACGACGATCGGCACCATCAGCACGGCCAGCGCCACGCCTCCGGCAGGCGCCGAATAACTGCCAGTGGTCAGCACGACCATGGCGTAAGCAAAGACGCCGGCGAGAATCGAGGGCAGGCCGGTGAGCGTCTTGGCGGCGAAACGGGCGATATTGGCCAGCTTGCTGCTCGGACCCAATTCCGCTAGGAAGATCGCCGCGAGAATGCCGATGGGAACCGCGATCAGCGCCGCAATGCCGACCATCACGAAGGTACCAACCAGCGCATTGCCAAAACCGCCGCCCATTTCGAAGCCGGCGGGCGGCAACTCGCTGAGCACTTCCCAATTGAGACGGGCGCCGCCGCGCGTGATCAACATGTAAAGCACGGAAAGCAGCGGCACGCTGGCGATCAGGGCGCACAGCCAGGCCACTCCGCTGAGCAGGGCGCTGCGCAAAGAACGTCCTTCCAGCTTGTGCTGCAGGCTGGGCGCCGGTTGGCCGGAAACGGGTCGGTCCTGCATCATTTCGCTCCACGCTGGGAAATCATCATGATCGAAGAGCCGACGAGGTTGACCAACAGGGTGATCAGCATCAGCACCAGGGCGGCGTACATCAGCATCTCGATCTCGGCTGGGCCGGCTTCGGGGAAATTCAGTGCCAGCAGTGCAGCCAGCGTGTTGGCTGGCGAGAACAGCGACAGGCTGATCTGGTTGGAGTTGCCGACCAGCATGGCGAGCGCCATCGTCTCGCCGAGGGCGCGACCAAGGCCCAGAACCAGCGCGCCGAAGATGCCGGTAGCGGCGGTCGGCAACATGACCCTGAGGATGGCCTCCCAATGGGTGGCGCCCATGCCGTGGGCGGCCTGCTTGGTTTTCAGCGGCACCGCGCGCAGCGCGTCCTGCGAGACCGCAGCAATGGTCGGCAGGATCATGATGGCGAGAACGAGTGCTGCAGGCAGGAGACCCGGGCCACTCAGGCTCGAGTTGAAAAAAGGCAGCCAGCCAAGCGCTTGATGCAACCAGTCGGCCAGCGGGCGAATCGCCGGAATGACGACGAAGATTCCCCAGAGCCCATAAACAACGCTGGGAATGGCAGCCAGCAATTCGATGATGGTGCGAAACACCGCGGCGAGGCGTGGCGGCAGGAAGTCCTGGGTGAGGAAGATGGCCATCATGACGCCGAAAAAGCCGCCGATCAGCAAGGCCAGCAGCGAACTGTACAGCGTGCCCCAGATGGCTGGGAGGATGCCGAATTGCAGCTGGTTGGGATCCCATACCGTGCCGGTGATGAAGCCTGCACCATACTTCTGCATTCCAGGCACAGCCTTCCCGCCGATCTCCACAACCAGGGCGACAACCAGCACGAGGATCAGGAAAACGCCAAAGTGGCATAGTCCGCGAAAGCCGCGGTCAACCATGAACTGACTGGCAGTCGGCGGTTGGCAAACGGAATCGCTCTGCTGCAGAACGGCAAAGGGCTTGTTCATGAGATATTCTTGGTCGAATGGTCGAATGGTCCCGGGTCTGTGAAGCGCCCGGAACTGCCGGCGCTAGCGGGGTGGGCGGTGGGAGCAAGACAACTTGCCAGCTACTTGATGTTGGCCGCAGCCTTGCGCACCTGCTCGACGACCACCGCTGGCAAGGGGATGTAACCCATCGCATCGGCACTCTTCTGACCTTCGGTCAGACCATATTCGATCATCTCGCGCATGGCCTTGGCCTTGGCCGGGTCAGCGTTGTTCTTGCGGAAGAGCATCCAGGTGTAGGAAGTAATCGGATACGACTTGGCGCCCTCCGGATCGGGGAGCCAGGCAATCATGTCGTCCGGCAGTTTGACCGCCGCCAGTGCTTCGGCGCCGTTACCGGGGCCAACGTACTGGCCGGCCTTGTTCTGTAACAGGGCGAAGTCCACCTTGGCCAGCTTGGCGAAGCCGTATTCGATGTAGCCGATGGCGCCCGGAGTCTGGCGAACGGTCGCGGTCACGCCATCGTTTTTCGGCGACTTGATGAATTTGTCGCTGGCCGGCCAGTTGACCGTATTGCCTTCGCCCAGCACCTTGTTGAACTCGGCGTTGATCGTCGCCAGGTGCTTGGTGAACACGGCCGTGGTGCCGCTGGAATCGGCACGGACGACGACGGTGATCGGCAGGTCGGGCAGTTTGATGCCGGGGTTGGCGGCGACGATCTTCGGGTCGTTCCAGCGGGTGATCTTGCCCAGGAAAATGTTGGAGTACACGTCGCGCGGCAGCTTCAGGCCCTTGGGACTGCCGGGGAGATTGTAGGCAAGCACGACTTCACCCGCCGTCATCGGCAGCAACTGCACGCCTTCGCCGACCTTGGCGATGTCTTCCTTTTTCATCGCCGAGTCGCTGGCCGCGAAATCGACGGTCTTGTTCAGGAAGTCCTGGACGCCGGCTCCGCTACCCTTCGACTGGTAATCCACCGTCACATTGGCGGTCTTCTTGCTGAAATCCTTGAACCAGGTCAGGTAGATCGGCGCCGGGAAGCTGGCGCCGGAGCCGATCAGACGAATCCTTTCCTGCGCCAGGGCAGAGGCAGAGGAACCCAGAGCGAGCGCGGCGGCGCAGGTCGCAGCAAACATGAACCGTTTCATCAATTGGACTCCGAACGTGGTAACGAAGCCCTCAGGCTAATGGCGTATTGTTGCAGTGTCATGTCAATCGGATCGCGGTAGACCGCGGGGAGGCGCAGCGCGCCATCGGTTGGCACGAAAAGGGTTCTGGCTAAGGCCGACGCCACGGGTGATACGCCGTGGCGCTCATCCCAGGCGAACGTCGTCCACCGCGTGCAGCACCTTGTGCATCCAGAAGATGTCATGTGGATCGACCTGCACAACGCGGAAGCCGTACTCTTGACCCTCCATCCTGACGCCCTCCGAATCATCGACATGCAGGTCGATGCCGAAAGCGGGAGGGAACTTGGAAGGCAATTGCCGGATGAAACGAGAGCCCGGCGTGGTTCGATGCCGCTCGCTGTTGACAATGCCGTGGACATGAATCCCGTGCAGCAGCAGCCAATTGCGAATTTGCCACGGCGATCGGCTCGACGTCGTATAGATCCAGATGCTCCAGCCCCTGCGCCGCAGTTCCGCGATCAAGCTTCGGGTTCCGTGCCGCAGGGGCTCACCGAACCACCAGAGCGAAAGTGATGCCAGGAATCCTCTCTCTCGTGGCACCTTGACGCTAGGGCAGGTGAGCGTGTCGTCCAGGTCGAAGGAAATACGCATTGGGCTGAACTCGGAGCGCCATCGGGCAGGAATCATACAATTCGGGTCCTGGTACTTTCCCGCGTTGTTCCCCCTGGTGGGATTTCTGCCCCCACTTTGGGGCTCGAGGGGATAGGCGGGCACTCTTCTTTCCGCTGTCTTGCGGCAGCGTCCGAGCAGGGCTTCAGGCGGCTACCTGCAAGCCTGGCGTCCTCCACCTGGCCGGACCGGCGCCGCTCAACGAAGACGCAACCACCCGGCAGCTTTCCAGGGAGGCTCCTGCCTGCCTTTTTCGCCTCCTTCTTGGCTACCGAGACAGCCGCCGCGACTTCGCGATGCGAATCGCAATCGCCGGAATTGACCCGCACGGCACCCACCGAGAGCGTCGGCCACGCCTGAGAAACCAGTTCCCCCTTACGGTTTTCGGCCATATAGCCACCGTGACCATGGCAGTTCGCACCGCCGATCCGACTCATCGCCTCGCCGAAGCGATTGACGATTTCCCAGCAGCGAGCTTCCCAGTCAGTACTCTGGAAGACAACGAAGAAATCGTCACCACCGATATGCCCGACAAAGTCGATATCCTGATTGACCGTCTGACAGATCATGCGTCCCAGGATCTGGATCACGTCGTCGCCGCGGCGATAGCCGTAGGTATCGTTGTACGGTTTGAAAGCGTCGACATCGAGATAGGCGACGACAAAGTCTTTGCTCGCGGCCAGCATGCGGTCAATGTGCTCATTGATCGGCACGTTACCGGGGAGCTGGGTAAGGGGGTTGGCGTAGCGGGCGGCGCTGATCTGCATTTCGGTAATCATCGCCATCACGTCGTGGCTGTTGCCAACGCCCAGGTACTTGCCCTCGCCGGTGATGATGAAGCCATCGAACAGGTGATGCTTTGGGGCCAGCGCCAGCATGGTCGCCAGCTGCTGTGCGGTGGCCTGCTGATCGACGACAAGTGGCGCGTGGTCCATGAACTGCGCACAGCTCGCGCGCCCGTACAGTTCCCTGTGGAATGGCCGGGCGAAGCGCTCAAAAAGGGTGTGACGATTGATCAAGCCGACTGGCAGGTCACCACGCACCACCGGCAGCACGTCGAGTTCCGTGTCAGCCTCGAAGCGGGCCATGACGCTCTCGTTGCTCGCCTCGAGCGGTGCTGGCGGCAGCGGCCGCAAGAGATCGATGGCAGTGGCCATCCGCGCACCGGCGGGCGAAAGAGCAAGCTGTTTCCGCGCCAGTGCCTGAACGACCGTTGGCGACAAATGACGGTCAGGAGATGTCGCCGGCCCGGCGACAAAATATCCCTGCGCGCACGCAATGCCCAGGTCTCGGACAAAAGCAAAATCTTCGCAGCGTTCGATTCCCTCTGCGACAATCGACGCATTGCAGATCTCGGCGAGGTCCTGCATGGCGCGTACGAAGTGGTATTTCATGCGGTCATCGGCGATTCCATGGATGAAATGCTTGTCGATCTTGACGAACTCGGGCCGCACTTCAGACCACATGCGCAGGTTGGCAAAGCCTTCTCCGAGATCGTCGATGGCAATCTGGAAGCCGCGTCCGCGAAAATGCAGCAGTCCTTCATGTATTCCGGGCAAGTCGGTGACCTGCTGGTTCTCGGTTAACTCGATGACCACCCGGTTGGCGGCAATTCCCAGCTCGTTCAGCAGACGACAGGTCTCGCCGTTCATCAGGCGGTCGTCGAGCAGGCAGTCTGGCGTCACGTTGAGGAACAGTCGCCCGGGTAGGCCAAGGTGGTCAAAGGCCCGCAGACTGGCTTCGCGGCACGCGTGTTCGAGTGCGCTGGCCAGCCCGGCACTGCGGGCCGCAGCAAACAATTGCTCCGGGAGATGAAGGGGCGAACTGGCCGGCCCGCGGATCAGCGACTCGAATCCCAGGTAGGCATGCGCCCGGAAATCCAGAATGGGCTGAAAAACCGGGTGTAGCAGACCCTCGCGAATGATGCGCCCGACGTCATTGGCCTGGTCCCTGAGTGGCATGATCATGTTCCTGCTTGGCCTCTTTGCTTGGCCCTCGAAAATGGTCGCGCCAGTGTAGGTGGGCCAGATGTCAGTACGGTGACAGACGGTTGTGTCAGACTTCCAGCACCAAGGGCAAGCGCTTTCATGACCTCGGCTTTGTCGAGGTTCGCAAGAGCGTCATTGACGACCGCTACCTGATGACGCTGTCTCCGTTATCAACCCGCTGGCCCCTTCGGTCTTTGTGTGCAAGGAAGACGTCGCGCGTTGGCCACTGATCGGCTGGCTGTGCCGAGGTAGCGAGACGGTGGTCCCTGCGCGCGGCAGCCGCAGCGCCCCATCAGTCAGGCACTGGCGCTCCGGTGACTTCCTCCCGAGTAGCCGTCATCGTTTCGTCACCAAAGGGTCATTCCTTCGTCACGCAAGCAGTCGAGAATGAAGATCGCCCAAGACACGAATGGAGAAGGTCATGCAAGAACAGGTCCTCCAGCGCCGGAGCCAGGTGAGCGACAAGGCGGGCTATTGCCTGGTCTTTGCTCGCAGTGAGGAAGAAATCCGCGAAACACAGCGCTTGCGCTACCAGGTATTTACCGAGGAACTCGGAGCACGCTTGCGCTGCCGGATTCCGGGCCATGACAGCGATCTCTACGACCACTACTGCGAGCATCTCGTCGTGCGCGGGGGCCCGTCGCAAAGCATTGTCGGCTCCTATCGCATCCTCTCGCCGGTTGCGGCACGTCAGGTCGGCGCCTACTACTCGGAAGGAGAGTTTGATCTTAGCTGCCTGGAAAACCTGCGCCCGCAGATGGCCGAGGTCGGCCGCTGGTGCATTCATCCGGATCACCGCAGTGGGGCGGTGATCACCCTGCTGTGGGCTGGCCTCGCTGAGTACATGGTGAGCCGTGGCTACGAGCACCTGATCGGCTGCGCGCCTATCGGCATGGCCGACGGCGGACACAATGCCGCCAACCTCTTCCAGCAATTGTCGCCGGCGCAGATCGCACCAAGCGACTTTCGCGTCCATCCGTTCGACCGTCTACCGTACGAACGACTGGCCAATGGCTTACCGGCCCTCATGTCGCCCTTGATCAAGGGCTACCTGCGTGCCGGCGCCTGGGTTTGTGGCGAGTTGGCCTGGGATCCGAATTTCAACACCGCCGACATGCTGCTGCTCCTGCCTCTGTCGCGCTTCAATATGCGCCATCCGCGCCACTTCGTGAAGGGCGCGACGTGAGGGAAGTCGCGTGATGTCACCGAGCACGCTCGACCACCTCGACCGAGCCCGGGCTGGCACCACCTGCGATCTGGTGCGTGTTCAAACACCGTTTCCCACCCACTATTTTTTATGGCCAGGGTCACGAAGCGCATGGATCTGATTCTGTGGCGGCACGCCGAAGCTGCAGAGGGAACGAGCGGAATCGTCGACAGCAAATGCAGACTCACTGCGCGCGGTTGTCAGTCCGTAGTCCTCCGGGCCATTTCAGACGTAGAGCGGCACCATCCTGCGCCAATAGGGTGCGCTGTGGGCGCGCCCCTCCCAGATATGTAGCGCATGCCAGACACCCTTGGCCCACAGCGCCGCGCTGATCTGGTGGTTGTTGTCGCGAAACGGGTCAGCATCGCCGACCGCCATGACCACTTCCAGCCGCCGCAAGTGCTCCAGGGTGTGCGCGTCGCTCACGTTGGGAATGAAATGGCTGGGGGTGTTGAAATAGATGTTGTCTTCGTAATGGCCGTCGAGCAGATCGCGGAAATGCTCGACAGCCATGGTCAGATCGTAGCGCCCACTCAAGGCGACGACTTTGCGGAACAGATGCGGATGCCGAAACGCGATGTTGGCCGCATGATAGGCGCCGAAGCTGCAACCATGAGCGATGGTGCAGGGATGGGCGTTCTTCTGTGCCATCAGCGGCAGGACTTCGTGCAGGACATAACGCTCGTATTGCAGATGGCGGCGCACCCGGTCACCTGGGTGGCGCCAGGAGCAATAGAAGGTCTCGGCGTCCATGCTGTCGAGGCAGTAGAGCTGAAGATGGCCGTGCTCCAGCTTGGCGCGCAATTCGCTTACCAGCCCCAGGTCTTCGTATTCGTGAAAACGTGCGCAACGGGTTGGGAAAATCAGCACCTTGGCACCACCGTGGCCGAAGATCAGCAGTTCCATATTTCGCTCGAGATGGGGGCTGTACCATTTGTGATACTCTCTGTTCATCTGGCCGCTCCGCCAGTCGCTGTAAAGGTTTCACACAGGGGCTGACGATAAGACCCGACTTTTGCGGCCGGATTACAGAACGGCGAAGCTTTTGTTACGGCGCTTGGTCCCCCGCGTCTACTGGAAGAAAGCGGTCAACGAGACCTGCAGCCGCTGGTCCTCGTCCGCCTTGCCGGGGTGGTCGTAGTGGCCGGCTTGCAGGACGAACACTTGCTTGCAACCGGCAATCGCATTGCAGATCGAGAACTGGCCGGGGGGCGGTACGGCGGGATCGAACAGAGCCGGTGCGAGGAACATCGGGATGTGAAGATGGCGGGCGGCGCTGGCTGCGTCGAAGTAACGCAGAACCTCGAGCACGTCGCTGCAGTCGCGGTGGTAGTGGCGGATCGCTTCACCGCTTCCCACACAGGGCAGGGTCAAGCGCAGCGGATGGTTTCCGAAGGTGGGAACGTTGAGGTGGCCGCTGGCAAAGCGCTCGTCCCAGGGCAGCGCCAGCGCGCCGATGCCGCCGCCGAAGCTGATCCCCATGTAGTCCAGCCGCGCCAGCGTTTCCGGTACCAGTTCATGGATCGCCGAAGCAGCGCACCACACGGTGTCGGCGGCACAACCGCCCAGCACATAGCTGCGGCGACTATGGATACCGTACAGCACGTGACGGCTGGGGTCACCCGGTACCAACGGATGGGCGCTGCGCGAGATACCGCGCGCGCAAGGGAAAATCGCGGCGGCCTGGCGCATTGGCAGGCTGAGGTCGGCCCCGTCGCGCCCACCGTAGCCGTGGCCAACGACGACGCCGCGCGTCACCGGCCCGCTTCGCGGCAAGGTAAGCCAGCCACCAATGCGGCAGAAATCGAGCGAGGTGAATTCGATCTCGAATAGTCGCAGGTCAGCCGCGGGACTGTGGATCTCCCGACTGACCGGCAGTGGCTGGACTGCCAGCGCAGCGTCGCGGAGGCCCTGCCAGAAGGCAGCGAAGTCGTTCGGCGCGAGCGGCGCATCGAGCTTGCACAGAGTGTCAAAGTCGTAGCCGTAACGCGGATCAAAGGCAAAGCTGTGGGGAAAATCCGGAGAATCCATTGCGCTGCGTCGACTCGCACCCCGTTAGGCGATGGGCGCGAGCATAGCAGGGATGCCCGGGCCCAGATGCGAGATTGGCGCTGTTTGATGCAGACTCAACTACTTTTGTTGGTACCGTTGGCTTTCTTATCCTTTTCGAAACTCAGTCGGTGCAGGAGTTGGAACTGACGCGGTACGACAAGCTCCGACAGCTTCGGGTGCGCTTCGTGCATGCCGTATTCCTGAAGGCGCTTCCGCTCCGCGCTGTAGTGCAAGATGCGCCTGCCCGGGTCGCGTCCGCGGCTTGCTTTCTGGCGTTTGCCGAGTACACTGACGCTGATCGCGTGTGTGTAACACAACCGACATATAACGAGGAGACAAATCATGAACGAGAGAATTCAGCGTCGCGTCTCGGCGACCGAAGGGCTGGCCTTCAACACGCTCAAGACCCTGATCACGTGGGGAGATGACTTCAAGATCGATGCAGGCCGTCTCGACCAGGAGCATCAGAAAATCTTTCGCCTGGCTCTGGAAGCCAGCGGGTTGTCCCGCGACGCGGCGGATGCCGACAGACTTGCGGTGGTGCTCGACGAATTCGGTAATGCGATCAAGGAACACTTCGCGTACGAAGAATCTGTCTTGGGTGGGATTGGCCACCCCACGCTCGATGCGCATCGTGCCGAGCACGCAGGAATGCTCGCGGAGTTCGAACTCCTCCGTACCCGGCTGGCAGACGACACAGGAGCGTGGGTGTCCGATAGGACAGCTTTGTCGATCCTCAACTTCATGATCGGCGTTACCGTCGGGACATCCTCCACACTGACAAGAATTTCGCGTCCTGACGACTGCCGCATAGGTCATCTCCGGGGTAGCCACCGGAAGCCGACAGAATCGCGGCCCATCGCGCTGTTCAGGGTGAGGTGGGCTCGTCGTTCGGCGCTTGTCGACCGCTTGTCGGGCTGATTTCTGCTGGCACGCGCAGTGTGGTCGCTCTTTGCGCTGGCGCATGTGTTGTTACAGCCTTGCTGCCCGTGCTTATCTCCGCCAGACTGCCGCGGTTTCTCACCGCTGAAGACCGGAAGCGTCATGCCGGCAACGGTACTGGCATGACGGGAACCCTGCCAGTGGCGAAGTAGGCCTGGCAGCGTTCGATGTAGTCGCTGGTGCTCCTGGGCATCGGCGTGCGCGCACGGGCGATGTAAAAGACGAGCGCGCGGCCGTTGCGGAGTAACTGGAGGCCATCGGAAACGCGGTGCAGACGCCGCCCGGTTTGTTCTCGCAGCGGCTTTGACGCCGGTATGGGGGTGAAGTTGGCCAGCCTTTCGCCAGCCGTGACCAGTTGTGCCCAGACATCGAAGATGTTCGGGTCGGTACGCAGGGTCTCCGCCTTGATCCTGGCCGCGTTGGCAAAGTGCCGTACCGGTGCCTCGATGGCTGCAAAAGCGGGAATGCCGCTGAAATTGGCGACCATGGCGTTGGCGACGCGGTCGATGTCCCGCATGGTCTGGCCAATCTTGATGTAGCGGCTCTCGTAGAATTCCTCGATCGGCACCGAGAAGGCACGGAAGGGCTCGCCCCACAATTCATCGATGCCTTCTTCGCCGCTGCGGTGAAGGACGACGTGGCCGAGTTCCATCGCATCAAGCAGACATTGGCCACATTCGCGCATCAGCGCGTCGTCGCTGGGGACCTCGATGCCGTCCGCCTGCAGCTCGACCAGCTTCCGGAAAATGTCGGTGGCGCGGTTGAACAGGGCGCCGGCGAGCATTGCCGCCTTGACCCGCCGCCGGCCCGGGTCGGTTTCCGCCTGATAACTCTGCCGAGCTTCCCCCAGCCGGCATCCCGGAATATTCAGCCCGTGCTCGGTGTGGTTGAACAAGCGCCGGGTCAGCGCTTCGATCAGCAGCTTCTTCGCCTGTAGGGAATCGGAGGGAACGGGGTAGGTCTTGATCCAGTAACCGTCGTAGAGCACACGCTCCTGATTGTCGATGATTCTGCGCGTTCCCTCAGGCGGTGCTTCGCTCCTCGACGGCCGCGCGAGCCGGTGGACACTGTTCATCGTGGTCATCTCTGCCAAAAAATGTCTTGTCGGAAGCAAGAATCGTGCTTGCTACTATCGCCTTGATCAACTATGGAAGGGTCTCGGGTTCAACTCTATCGGCGATCGCGCGGGCCGTCCGTGCGCTCCATCACGGTGCTCGCTAGATCTGGCCAGGGCACCGTTCTGATGCACCGACGGGCCCGTGGTCGTCGGCGACCCCGGCCGGATTGACCGGCCGCGCAAGTTCGTCGCCAGTCACGGAAAGAGGCGGCCACGGGCGGCCACGGGCCAGGGGCGGACTGCCGGGCCCGGCAGGTCCGCTGGCGTTCCCCAGGTATCAGGCGAACCAGGCAAACACGAAGACGGCGAGCATCGTGACGGCAATCGCCAGCTTGGCGACGATGGCGACGAGAAAGCCGATGCCGGCGGCAATACCGGCGCGCGCGGCCGTGCGCTCGTCCCGCCGCGCGAGGTATTCGCCGCCGACGGCGCCGATGATGGGGCCGAGAATCAACCCCGGCAGCCCGGCAAAGATGCCGAGAATGGCGCCGGCGGCCGCGCCGGCGATCGCCATTCCGCTCGCCCCTGCACGCTTGACGCCCCAGACCGAGGCGAGCGTCTCCACCACCCAGGCAGCCAGCGCCATGATCGCCAGAACCGCCAGTGTGGGTACGCCGACGCGCGCGAAGTCGTCGAGCCAGCCGGCCAGCAGCATGCCGGCGAAGAGCAGGGGCACGCCGGGCAGCAGCGGCAGAAAGACCCCGAGCAGGCCGAGCAGCATGGCTGCCAGAGCGACGATCCACAGGACCACGGTCATCTCGTACCTCCGGTTGCAGTATTCCGACGACGACTGCATTCGCCGTAGCGGCAGCCGCCTTGTTCCTGGCGAATTCACGGGCACGTCCTGATCAGCGGCTCGCCGCTGGCATGCGCCGCAGACAGCCGCTTCGCTGTCAGAGCCTCGACGCCATCAGGAGCGAGATCACTTCACCTCTCCCGCCGCCGGCGGTAGCGGTCGATCCAGTCCCAGGCAAGACTGATTGTGACATAGCTCGCCAGTCCGGCGATCGTGGCGGTGATCGCCAGTCCAACGAACAGAGGGCGGCCGATGCCGGTGATTTTCTGCCAGAGGCTGAGCTCATCATCCCTGTCCTGCGCGGTTCGCCGTTCCGGAACCGCGCCAGCCGTTTCGCCCGTTACCCAGAGGCCAAGCCTGTAGGCAGCAAAATAGACCGGGGGAAAGGTGAGCGGGTTGGTGATCAGGGTACTGGTCGCGGCAGCGGGGATACAGGCGCGCAAGGCGACCGCGGTGACGACCGCCAGCGGGATCTGCGCCACCGGGACGAGGAGGCCAAAAAAGACGCCGATGCTGACGCCCCGGGCCACCCCCCGCCGCGACCAGCGCCATAGGCGGGGGTCAAGGAGCAAGGGGCCGAGCCAGCGCAACCAGCGGCTGGCGGCGAGTTGCTCGCGAGTCGGGACGAGATGGATGAGGCGATCGAGGATCATCAGGGGTGCCACCGCAGCGCCGCCAATCGGCCACGACCACAAGCTTGCCTGGCGCTTCACAGACAAGGATAGACGCACTGCTGCGCGAATGCCAGCGCGGTGGCGATTGACCCCTCAGGCGGCGGCAGCTACAGTGGCCACGGTGGCGTGTCTGCCTGCCGCGAACGCTGCTCCGACAGCTGGCGGCTCACAGCAGCCGCCCCGGCCGGCTCGTCCCGCGTGCTACCCGGGCAGCCGGTGGGGGCAGGGCGGTCCGCCGATGCGATCCGGGCAATACTTCCTGCAGGAGAGAAAGATGACCACAGGGCAGGGCGATGCGGTGTCGACCGCGTTGATCACCGGCGCCTCGTCGGGTATCGGCGAATCCCTGGCGCGCTGTTTTGCACGCGCCGGCCACTGCCTGGTTCTCGTCGCGCGCAGCAGCGAAAAGCTCAAGGCGCTTGCCCTGGCGTTGGCCGGCGAATACGGTGTGCGCGCCGTGGCGTTGCCGGCTGATCTGTCGCAGCCGGGCGCAGTGCCCGCGCTCGCCGCGCGGCTGCGTCGTCGGCACCTGACCATCGACGTGCTGGTCAACAATGCGGGTGTGCTCGCGCACGGCCCGTTTGTCGAAATGACTGCGCAGCACCAGCAGCAGATGATCGATCTCAATGTCTCCGGCCTGACCGCGATGCTGTCGCAGTTCGTTCCCGGCATGGTGGCGCGCGGCCGCGGACGCATCCTCAACGTGGCCTCGATCGCGGCCTTCCAGCCGGTTCCCTCGCTGGCCACCTATGCGGCGACCAAGGCCTACGTGCTGTCGCTCAGCGAATCGCTGGCCGAGGAACTGCGCGGCAGCGGCGTCACCGTCACGGTTCTCTGCCCCGGCATCACCGCGACGCCGATGCTCAGCAGCGCGGTCGAGGCGAGCGCGGCGCTCGCCCGGCTGCCGGACTTCCTGATCGGCGACGTTGACGCGGTGGCTGCCGAAGGCTTTCAGGCGTGCATGGACGGCGAGGTGATCCGGGTGCCGGGTGCACTCAATCAGGCGGCGACCCTGGCCGGGCGCGCAACGCCGAAGTGGCTGCTGCGGCGAATCGTCGGCGCCATCGGGCGGACGACGATCTGAATCCGCTCCGTTCAAACAATGGATTGCAAAGACAAACGGATACAGCCGGTGGCTTCCCCTTGCACGGGAATGACGGTACACCCAGCCCCGTCGCCGGGGAACAATTCACCGCCTGTCAGATGGCAGCCAGCTGACGCAGGCGGCTGATCGCCGCCGCGTCCCAACCCAGTTCGCCGAGGATGGCGTCGGTGTGCTGCCCGAGAGCCGGTACTGCATCCATCCGCGGCATGTACGCATCGACCGTGCCGGGTGGCAGCAGGGCCGGAATCGGGCCGGCTGGCGTCGCCACCTCGGTCCACCGCTGGCGTGCCGCCAGCTGCGGATGCTGCCAGACGTCGTGCATGTCGTTCATGCGGGCGTTGGCGATCTGCGCCGCGTCGAGGCGGGCGATCAGTTGCTCGGCGCTGAGGCCGGCGAAGCGACTGACGATCAGCGGCTGCAACTCGTCGCGGGCCGCCGTGCGCAGGGCGTTCGAAGCGTAGCGCGGGTCGCTCGCGAGGTCCGGGCGATCGAGCACCGCGGTGCAGAAAACGGCCCACTCGCGTTCGTTCTGCAGGCCGAGCATCACCGTCTTGCCGTCGCCGGTGGGAAACGGGCCGTAGGGGTAGATCGTCGCGTGCGCGGCGCCGGCGCGCGGCGGTGGGCTGGCGCCGTCAAAGGCGTAATACAGGGGATAGCTCATCCACTCGACCATGCTTTCCAGCATCGACACCCCGATATGGCAGCCGCGCCCGCTTCTGCCGCGCTGCAGCAGCGCTGCCAGGATCTGGCTGTAGGCGTACATGCCGGCCGAGATGTCGGCGATCGAACAGCCAGCCTTGGCCGGCGCGTCGGGCGCGCCGGTGACCGAGAGGAAGCCCGACTCGCTCTGAATCAGCAGGTCGTAGGCCTTCTTGTCGCGATATGGACCGTCGCTGCCGTAGCCGGAGATGTCGCAGACGATCAGCCGCGGGTGTTGCCCGCGCAGCGCGTCATACGACAGGCCAAGGCGGGCGGCGGCGCCGGGTGCCAGGTTCTGCACCAGGACGTCGGCGACGTCGAGCAGTCTGGCCAGGATGCCCGGCGCTTCGGCATGCTTGAGGTCGAGCGTCAGGCTCTCCTTGGAGCGGTTGGTCCACACGAAGTGCGACGCCAGCCCGCGCACGCGCTCGTCGTAGGCACGGGCAAAATCACCGCTTCGCGGGCGCTCGACCTTGATCACGCGGGCGCCAAGGTCGGCCAGCTGGCGGGTGCAGAAGGGTGCCGCGATGGCGTGTTCGAGGGTGACGATGGTGATGCCGTCGAGCGGGCGCATGCTGTTCTCCATGGACTCCAGCCGCTCAGAACGAGCGCGGCAGGCCGAGCAGATGCTCGGCGACGTAGGAGAAGATCAGATTGGTCGAGATCGGCGCTACCTGATACAGGCGGGTCTCGCGGAACTTGCGCTCGATATCGTATTCGCTGGCGAAGCCAAAGCCGCCGTGCGTCTGCAGGCAGACGTTGGCCGCCTGCCACGAGGCCTTGGCGGCGAGGTACTTGGCCATGTTGGCCTGCGCGCCGCAGGGTTGCCGCGCGTCGAACAGAGCGCAGGCCCTGAAGCGCATCAGATTGGCCGCTTCCACCTCGATGAAGGCCTCGGCGATCGGGAACTGGACACCCTGGTTGAGGCCGATTGGCCGGTCGAAGACGATGCGCTCACTGGCGTAGCGGCTGGCGCGTTCAATGAACCAGTAGCCGTCGCCGATGCACTCGGCGGCGATCAGCGCGCGTTCGGCGTTGAGGCCGTCGAGCAGGTAGCGGAATCCCTGGCCCTCGTCGCCGATCAGATTCTCTGCCGGAATCTCGAGATTGTCGAAGAACAGTTCGTTGGTCTCGTGATTGACCATGTTGGCGATCGGCCGCACGGAAAGGCCCCTGGCCGATGGCGTCGTGCAGGTCGACGATGAAGATCGACATCCCTTCCGATTTCCGCGTCACCTCGGCGAGCGGTGTCGTGCGCGCCAGCAGGATCATCAGATCCGAGTGCTGCACGCGCGAGATCCAGACCTTCTGACCATTGACGACGTAACGGTCCCCCTTCCTGACGGCCGTGGTCCGGACCTTCGTTGTGTCGCTGCCGGTGGTCGGTTCGGTCACCGCCATCGACTGGATGCGCAGTTTGCCGGCGGCGATCGCCGGCAGATACTTCTCCTTCTGCGCCTGGCTGCCGTTGCGCAGCAGCGTCCCCATGTTGTACATCTGGCCGTGAACCGCGGCCGAGTTGCCGCCGCTGCGATTGATCTCCTCCATGATCACGCTCGCCGCGGTCAGCCCGAGGCCGGAGCCACCGTACTCCTCGGGAATCATCGCTGCCAGCCAGCCAGCGCCGAGCAGCGCATCGACGAAGGCCTCGGGATAGGCGCGCTGCTCGTCGATCCTGCGGAAGTACTCGTCGGGGAACTGGCGGCAAAGGTCGCGAATGGCGTCGCGAATTTCCTGGTGTTCGTCGGGGGTGGTGAGCATGGCGTTCCTTTTCCTGGGGGCAGGCTCAACGTCTACGGGTGGCCCGGTGCTTGGGGTCAGCCGACGTCAGCGGAGTCGCACCCAGATTAACAAGCCTCCAGCGTTTTGCAAATCGACATCGTCCGGGCAGGCGCTGCGCTCCCGCCGGGCCAGCCACAAGCCACCTGTGGCATACTGCCGCCTGCCCGCCCGGGACCGTCCGCGCGCCGGGCGCTGCAATACCCGCGGCGACGGGGACCATTGTCAATCAAAGCAGGAAGGTGTGCCCATGGATTCTGCAGGCAAACTGCCCGATAGCGCGCAACGTGTCGCCGATCTGCTGGCGAGGATCGGCCACGGCAAGCCGGTCGTTCTCTTGCCCGCCAGTGGCAGAACCTCGGCTGAAGCGGCCGCCGGCCTCGCCTGCAGCGTCGCCGAAATCGCCAAGTCGATCGTTTTCCGCCGTCTCGAGGACGACGCGGCGGTGATCGTCGTCGCCAGCGGCGCTCACCGAGTCGACGAACGCAAGGTGGCGGCGCTGGTCGGCCCGCTCGGCAAGGCAGACGCCCGCTTCGTGCGGGAGCACACGGGTTACGCCATCGGTGGCGTGTGTCCGATCGGCCACCTCAAGGACACGACGCTGCTGGTCGACCAGGACCTGCTTCGTTTCGACAGCATCTGGGCCGCCGCCGGACATCCACACGCGGTCTTCAAGCTCTCGCCGCGGGAGTTGCTGGCCATGACCGGAGGGCAGGTGGTCGACGTCGCACTGTCAGACTCGCCGCAGGCGACTGCTGTCTGAGTCGTCGGAGCAGGAGCCGCTGCGGGAAACCGCGGCGCAAACAGGGTCAGCGAAATGCCGGCACGGCGCCAGGATCTTCCTTTTCGGCTTCCTCGGCCAGTTCGGCCGGCTGACCAGTCGGTTGCGCAGACCCCCGGCCGTACCCTGGCGTCAGTGCTGACCGGCAGGTCGTGCCGGCAGGCCATCGCTTTGCCTCACCCGCGAGTTCCTGGCTGTCCCTGAGCAGGTAGTCCGCCATGACTTCGCACGAAACGAATCCGACCAGTTCACTGGCGGCGATCTCGCCAGCGAGAAAATGGTCACGAACAGTGGCTGCTCTGGCCAGCAAGGCGCGATGGATTTCCTGATGATTCTTCAGGGCTGGCTGATTCGTTTCGGCCAGCACCGACTCCTTGGTGCGGAAATGCTCAATGGTCCGTTCGATCAGCTCATCGATCAGCCTTTCCACCTGGGCGCGGGATTGCTTCAGCAGAACCCCGTTGATCAGTTCGCCGCCCAGCCCGAACAGCCGACGGCGTTGCCCGTCGATCACCGGATGTCCGCAGTCGAAGGCGTCACGCCATGAAATCTGGACCGGTCCGCCAACCGCAGCCTCTTGTCTCCTTATCTCCGGTCGATTGACGCCTGCCGCGCCTTGATGGATGCCACGACGGCACTGGTAGCGAAGCAGGCCCAGGATGCCGCCGGCCGACACTAGGGCCAGGCCCATGAAGACCGCCAACCCGTTGTGCAGCACGATCATCGCAAGCAGGCCGGCGCAGACATAGAAGCAGGGCAGCGCATCGTAGAGCCCGGCCGGAATTCGGAGCTTTTTCACCTGGTCACCTGTTCGCAACACTTTCCTGGAATGGCGCTGCCACCGCGTATGCCATCGTCGGTCACAGCCTGTCGTTGGGGTCGTCGCTGACGCGCACGGCTTTCTGCCCGTACCCACGGATTGAAACAGTTAAGCCGGCAGGGTTGCGTGACACTTGTCACGACGACCATCAGATGGGACGGAACTGCTTTGCCTGGACCACCGTTGCTGTCAGCGTCGCGATCATCCCCGTCCGGCGTCAGGGAGCATGCTGGCGCTTGCCGGAATTTCCGGCCGACCACGGTTTGCCGGACGAGGCCGGGTTCCGTTCCCGGGAGATCGGATGCGCCGCGAGCAGCAGGAGAGAGTGGTACCATAGACCCCGGTTCTCAAGAGGGGAAAAACCCAGGGGAACCCGGACGTTGCAAAAACCGCGAAAATCCGCTCCGGGCGGTATCGCAACGCAGCGTAACTCCATGTTTTGCAGAATGTTTTCTTGACATGTTGCCACGCTCTGGTGGGCATTTGTCGCAGCCGGTTGGTCGATCCTGGATCAAACCCACTCGCTACGGATTGCGAAGGGATGGTGTCCCATGGGTGAACATCGAAAGGACTCGCCAATGACTAGCCCTGACTCATCGACCGCCTCGACATCGGCTCTGCCCACCGACGTAGTGGTGCGGCACTTTCGCCAGATCTTGATGTGGCCGTTGCGAATCATGCCCGGCCAGCTTGAAGGGACCCGTATCCCGAAGCATTGGGAAGCGATCGAAGCCACTGCGGACGCCTGTCCGTGGCAGGAGCTCCGGGACGAATTCGATGACCCAAAGCGCTTCCAGCAGCGGCACTACAAGGAATTCATCACCTTTCTGCCGTTCGTGCAGCGTTGCCTGTATGGCCAGGGAGTGGCCAGCGACCCACGAGGAGGATTGGACAGTGCCCTGCGGGTATTCCGTCGCCGCGACATTGCCCAGATGCGCGTCACGCTCGACAGCCACAACGCCCCGTTGGTGTTGCAGATCGCCCACGTCGATCTCTACTTCTTTTACGACACGGACGTCATCATTCCTGTCGTTGAGGTCTTCGCCGACGATGTTCCGCTGTTGGTCGCCGAAGACTTGCTGTTCAAGACCGGCCGGGCCTATCCGGCGTACTGGAAACCGGATGGCCGGGCCGCGCAATGTCCGTATCGGGTCGAGTGGCTGTCCCCGACCGGTGACACTCTGGCGGTGTCCGACTACGAAGACCAGCGGAAGTTTCTCGAGTTTACCTGCCAATACCGTTCGCCGAACGTTGCCGCTCATTGGGCGTATCTGCTCGAACCGCTGACTCTCCACCTTGCTGACGGCGACGGCGTGATTCGCTTCCGCCAGATCGAGTATCACCGGATGCCGTTGCTCGCCTACCTGAGCTTCGACGATCCAAAGGTTCTGACGCGTGGGGACTTCGCTCGCCTGGCATTGATCACCAAAGCCGGACCATCCGACTCCCTGCCCTATTCCACGAAGGAACTGGCTGATCTCGAAGAGCACCACTGCTACGACAGGTTCTGGGATCCGCTCGACCCGGAACTGTCGTGCCGCTACCTCTGCTGTGGTCATGCTTTCGTGGTCGTCGGCAAAGCCGACGACGACTTCTTCGCCGACCCGGAGACGGGTGTTCTGGGACAATTTCGCCACCAGTACTTCCTGATGAACCTGATGGCCCACTTTCAGAAGGCGGCGCTGATGCTGTTCTCGGAATGGCTGGTGGCCGCCATCTCTCAGCTCGAAGTGCAGAACGTCGATTCGATCAAGGCCTTCAAGCGCGAAATCCGGCAACTACTGGCCTCTTTTCTGCGCTTTACCGAGCGCTACTGGTTCCACGTCGTTTCTGCCCAGGTCCAGGCCCGCGACCTGTTTCGGCTGCTTTCCCGTCATCTCGATACCGACCAGCTTTATCACGATGTCAGCGCGTCGATCAAGGACATGAATCAGTATCTGGATAGCGATAGCCTGCGGCGGCAGGCGAACACCGTGGTACGCCTGACCGTGGTGACCACGCTGGGACTGATCGCCACGGTGTCGACGGGCTTTCTCGGCATGAATATCTTCGACGAGGCGGATAATCCTTTGTGGATCAAGCTGTTGATCTTGCTGGTCGTCTTGATTCCGAGCACACTGCTGGTCAATTATGCGGTGGCCAATTCCAAGGTTCTCTCCGATTTCCTGGAAGCCTTGGCCGACAAGCGGCTGAGCTGGTGGGACAGAACCCAGGTACTGTTGCGACTCTGGCGTGAGCCGCCGCCGAGAGCCGCAAAAGCGGCCTCGATGAGCGGTCAAACCAGGCTGGGCGGGCCCGGCGACAGCGGCAGCGGCCAATAGAAGAACTGGCGGCGGCCCGGGCTTTCGTGTTGATTGGCAAGTCGACCCGGCACCTGACGGCAATGCCCGGGATGATCACCCGTTGTGCCGGCAACGGCGACGAGGCGTCATTCGGCATCATATGTGCATATCGGCATATCTGTGCATATCATACATATCGGTGCTACACATATCGGTGCTCATATCGGTGACGCACATATCGGTGACAGCACATATCGGTGACAGTATAGGAATTGAGTTGTCAGTTTACCGGCGATGTCGGCCTGCTGCCGAAGGAGGAGGGCAATCGCGCGTTCAGCGCGCTGCTCGCCACGCGCACGGCGCGCACTACACCGCACGTGCGTACGTCGAGCGGCTGTGCTGCCGACCGTCGTCGAACCGCTGCGCAGCGACTAGCGCAACGTCCAGGCGGCAGCGCTGCTGCTCGCTACCGAGGGCCGGCTCGATGCCGCGCGCGCCGAGGTCGATGCTTTCCATCACCGCCTGTGCCAGGTGCGCGTGCTCGATCCGGCCTACGGCTCGGCGAATTTCCTCTACGTCACGCTCGAACACATGAAGCGCCTCGAAAGCGAGGTATTCGATCAACTGCACGCTTTTGGCCTGGCTGCTGGCGGGTCCCAGCAGCGTCTCGAAGCCGAAGGCCTGACCGTCGACCCGCACCAGTACCTCGGTCTCGAACTTAACCCACGAGCCGCGGCGATCGCCGAACTCGTGCTCTGGATCGGCTATCTGCAATCGCATTTCTGCACCAATGGCAGCGGCCTACCGCCGTAGCCGATCCTCAAAGGGGAGAGGCGAAGGGCCGGAGGTGACGCTGCAGGAACAGGTCTGGCTGATCCACGCCGACTTGCGGATTGGCGCGAATCTAGGCGGCGAAGGCGCTGCGGGCGAACAGTGGGATCAGTTCGCCGGGCTTCAAGTTGCACGGTGCTCGGTTCATCGTCACGCCCAGCAAGACTCGATGCCTCGAAGCTGACGCGCCGATCAAGGCCTACCGCAACGGTTGCGACCTGACCGATCGGCCACGTGGCGCGAAGCTGATCGACCGGTCATCAGCGGGGTCAAGTCCAACATCCCAACATTGGGAGAAACATGCTACGCTTGGTCGAAGCGTTGGGTGTTGCAATGGTAGACCTGACCTCAACTGCGTACCTCGAAGACGGCAACACCCAGGCAGTGTTCGACGGCGACCTCGACGGCTTCATCGAGGCCAGCCTCAGGCAGGGCGTCTGGGCGATCGGAAAACGCCGGGGAACCATCCGGCTCCGGGGTTTTCAATGCTGACTCTTCGGTCAACAATATCAACATGCTGAAGCCAGTCGCCCACCTCCTCCTCGCGCTTGCCCTCGCCGCCTGCGGTGAGGCACCCGCGCCCAAGGCCGCGGCGCTGGCTGGCAAGCCGGCGCTGACGGTGACTGCCGTCGCCCCGCAGAACGAAGACTGGCCGCGCACGCTGGCCGCCAACGGCAACGTCGTCGCCTGGCAGGAAGCGGTGATCGGTGCCGAGATCGCCAACTACCGCATTACCGCCGTCGAGGCCGACGTCGGCGACATCGTCAAGAAAGGCCAGGTGCTCGCCCGCATTGCCGACGATACGGTGGCCAGCGAAGCAGCCGAGGCGCGCGCCGTCGTCGCCGAACTGGCGGCGAGCGCTTCCGAGGCCAGGGCCAACGCCGTGCGTGCGAAGGAACTGCGCGAGAAGGGCTTCTACAGCGCCCAGTTGCAAACCCAGTACCAGACCGCCGAGCACACAGCCAGTTCGCGCCTTGCCGCTGCCCGCGCCCGCCAGCAGGCGGCCGAGCTGAAGTTGGGCAAGACGCGCGTGCTGGCCCCTGACGACGGCGTGATCTCGGCACGCGGCGCGACGGTCGGCTCACTGACCGAAGCCGGGGAGGAACTGTTCCGCCTGATCCGCGGCGGGCGCCTGGAATGGCGCGCCGAGGTGCCGGCCGCCGACCTCGCCCGCGTGGCACCGGGCGGAGCGGCGACGCTGACCGGGCCGGATGGCGCGGCGGTGCGTGGCACCGTGCGTCTCGTCGCACCGAGCGTTGACCCGCAGACGCGCAACGGACTGGTTTTCGTCGATATTCCGGCGTCAGCCGCAGCCGTGCGCGCCGGCATGTTCGCGCGCGGCGAGTTCGAGCTGGGACGCGCCCCGGCGCTGACCCTGCCGCAGTCGGCAGTCGTCCTGCGCGACGGTTTTGCCTACGTCTTCCGCCTCGAGGGCGACGGCGAACAGGCGCGCGTCGCCCAGGCGAAGGTAGCGACCGGGCGACGCCTCGGTGAGCGCATCGAGATTGTTTCCGGCCTCGACCCGCAGGCACGCGTGGTGGCCACCGGCGGCGGTTTCCTCGCCGACGGCGACCCGGTGCGTGTCGTCGCGGCCGCCGCGAAATGAACGTTTCGGCCTGGTCGATCCGTAACCCGATTCCGGCGATCCTCCTCTTCGTCCTGCTCACGCTGGCCGGCATCCTCGCCTTCCGGGCGATGAAGATCCAGCAGTTCATGGACATCGACCTGCCGACGGTGACGGTCACCGCTACGCTGCCTGGCGCCGCGCCGGCGCAGATGGAGACCGAGGTCGCACGCAAGATCGAGAACTCGGTCGCCACCGTGCAGGGCATCAAGCACATCTATACCAAGGTCCAGGACGGCACGGCGACGGTGACCGTCGAGTTCCGCCTCGAGAAACCGGTGCAGGAGGCGGTCGACGACGTGCGCGATGCCGTCTCGCGCATCCGCTCCGATTTGCCCGGCGACCTGCGCGACCCGGTGATCGGCCGCATCAGCGTATCCGGGGCGCCGATCCTGACCTATACGGTAGCCTCGCAGCGGATGGATGACGAGGCACTCTCCTGGTTCGTGGACAACACGGTGACCAAGACCATGCTCGCCGTGCGCGGGGTCGGCGCGGTGGCCCGCGTCGGCGGCGTCACCCGCGAAATACGGGTCGAACTCGATCCGGCCCGCCTGCTGGCGCTCAACGCCACCGCCGCCGACATCTCGCGCCAGTTGCGCCGCATCCAGCAGGAGGCCTCGGGCGGACGCGCCGACGTCGGCGGCATCGAGCAGTCGGTGCGCACCATCGCCACCGTGCAATCGGCCGAGGAACTGGCGGCGATGGACATCGTGCTCTCGGACGGCCGGCGCGTCCGTCTCGCCCAGGTCGCGACGGTGTCAGACACGGTCGGCGAGCCGCGCTCGGCGGCGCTGCTCGACGGTCGGCCGGTGGTCGGCTTCGAGATCACGCGCAGCCGCGGCGCCGGCGAGGTCGAGGTGGCGGAGGTGGTGCGCAGGGCGCTTGAAAAGCTGAAGGCCGAGCACCCGGACATCACGATTACCGAGGCCTTCAACTTCGTCGACCCGGTGATCGAGAACTACGAGGGGTCGATGGTGCTGCTCATCGAGGGCGCCATTCTCGCCGTCATCGTCGTCTGGCTCTTCCTGCGCGACTGGCGGGCGACCTTCGTTTCGGCCACGGCGCTGCCGCTGTCGGTGATCCCGACCTTCGCGGTGATGTACCTGATGGGCTTCACCTTCAACGTGGTGACGGCGTTGTCGCTGTCGCTGGTGGTCGGCATCCTGGTCGATGACGCCATCGTCGAGATCGAGAACATCATGCGCCACCTGCGCATGGGCAAGGCGCCGTTCCAGGCCGCGATGGAGGCGGCCGACGAGATCGGCCTCGCGGTCATCGCCACCACCTTCACGCTGATCGCCGTCTTCTTGCCGACCGCCTTCATGAGCGGCGTGGCCGGCAAGTTCTTCGTCCAGTTCGGGTGGACCGCGGCCATCGCGGTGTTCTTCTCGCTGGTCGTCGCCCGCCTGCTGACGCCGATGATGGCCGCCTACCTGCTCAAGCCGGTCGCCGATAAGCCACTCCCCGCTTGGCTGGTGCGCTACGAGGGCTGGGCGGCCTGGTGCCTCAGGCACCGGCTGGTGACGCTGTCCGCCGCAGCCGTCTTTTTTTTCGGTTCCTTCGCGCTGGTGCCGCTGCTGCCGACCGGCTTCCTGCCGGCCGACGACCTCTCGCAGACGCAGGTGCACGTGACCCTGCCGCCCGGCGCGACACTCGCCGAGACGGTCGCCGCAGCCGAGCAGGCGCGCGCCATCGTCAACGCCAACCCGCACGTGCAGATGGTCTACACGGCCGTCGGCGGCGGCGCCTCGGGCAGCGACCCCTTCATGCCGCGCAGCGCGGCCGAGGTGCGCAAGGCGACGCTGACGCTCAACCTGACGCCGCGCGGCGAACGCTCCGGCACCACCAAGCAGGATGTCGAACGTCAGCTGCGCGAGGCGCTCGCCGTGCTGCCCGGAGTCCAGGTCAAGGTCGGCTTCGGCGGCTCGAGCGGCGAGAAGTACATCCTCGTGCTGGCCAGCGAGAACGGGCCGCTGCTCACCGAACACGCCCGCGTCGTCGAACGCGAGTTGCGTACCCTGCCCGGCATCGGCGCGGTGACCACAACCGCCAGCCTGGTCCGCCCGGAACTGGTCATCCGCCCCGATTTCGCGCGCATGGCCGACCTCGGCATCACCTCCGAGGCCATCGCTGACACGCTGCGCATCGCCACGGCCGGCGACTACGACCAGGGGTTGGCGAAGCTCAACCTCGCCCAGCGCCAGGTGCCCATCGTCGTCAAGCTGCCGCCCGGCGCCCGCCAGGACCTCGCCCTGATCGAACGCATGGCGGTTCCCGGCAAGCACGGACCGGTGGCGATCGGCAACGTCGCGACGCTGGCCATCGCCGGCGGGCCGGCCGAGATCGACCGCTACGACCGCCTGCGCAACGTCAATTTCGAGATCGAGCTGAACGGCCAGCCGCTCGGCGAGATCGAGCAGCTGGCGCTGGCCCTGCCCAGCCTGAAGAACCTGCCGCCTGGCGTGCTCCAGACCACGATCGGCGACGCCGAGTCGATGGCGGAGCTGTTCCAGAGTTTCGGCCTGGCCATGGCGACCGGCGTGCTCTGCATCTATATCGTGCTGGTCCTGCTGTTCAAGGATTTCGTCCAGCCGGTGACCATCCTCGCCGCCCTCGTCCTCTCGGTGCCCGGCGCCTTCCTCGCGCTGTTCGTGACCGGCAAGGCGATCTCGATGTCGTCGATGATCGGCCTCATCATGCTGATGGGCATCGCCACCAAGAACTCGATCCTGCTCGTCGACTACGTCATCCTCGCCCGCCGCGAGCACGGCCTCGACCGCTGGAACGCCTTGCTCGACGCCTGCCGCAAGCGGGCGCGGCCGATCGTCATGACCACCATTGCGATGGGTGCCGGCATGCTGCCGATCGCCATCGGCATCGGCACCGACCCGAGCTTCCGCGCGCCGATGGCCATCGTCGTCATCGGCGGCCTGGTCACCTCGACCTTCCTCAGCCTGCTGGTCATCCCGGTCGTCTTCACCTTCGTAGACGACGCCATCGTCTGGATCCGCCAGCACCTGCCGAAGCCGCACGCATGAGCGAAAAGCTGTTCGCCGACCTAGTCGCAAGCGGTGCGTTGGTTGTCAGAACGCCGTACACCGGAGACGGCAGCCTGCCCCAAGGCGATACCCCGTTTCACTTTGAGCAGATGCACCCCGCGCGGTTCATGGTTGGTTATCTGCGGCGGGTTCCGATTCCCGCATCGGGGCGGTGGCCTTCATCCACCGCTTTGGCGCGCTGCTCAATCCGCATGAGCACTTCCACTGCCTCGTCATCGAGGGCGTCTTCGAGGCGGACGCTTCAGGAGCGGCGACGTTTCACGAAAGCGGTGCCCCCGACCAGAAGTTGCTCGACGAGGTCCAGGCCAAGGTCCGCCGCCGTCTGCTGCGCGCGCTGGCCCGGCGCGGTGTGCTCTCCTGCGTCGCGCGGCCCGCTACGCCTGGGCGTTGCTGCTCGCGCGGATCGATGAGGTCTTGCCGCTCGTCTGCCCACGCTGTGGCGGCGAGATGCGAATCATCATCGCCTTCATCACCGACGCCTGCGTCGTGCGCGAGATCCTCTCGCACTTGGGCTAGCCGACGTCACCGCCGCCTATCGCGCCGGCCCGGGGCCCGCCGCTGTGGGAGATCACTGATGCCGAGCAGGGCGAGTTCGACCCGCCAGCTCAACCGGCACCGGACTACGCCGGAGTACAAATTCGATCAGCGCATCGCCTGGTAAAGGCCGCACGCAGACGATGCGATCGGGCTCGTCAGGGACCGCTTCCACCCTGGGTCGCGGCGGCGGCCTTGTCGGCCACCGCGGCGACCCATGGCCATCATTGCCATCCTGGTGCTGCGGTTCTGGCGAGGTTTTCAGGCTCCGTCGGCACGCTTTCCCCGAATCACGACTGCTGTCAGGGCCTATCAGAGCCTGGAACACTTGCGGAAGTGGCGTTGGATCTCCTATCCTTCGTTGGATCTCCTATCCTTCTGGCCCGCCATGCATGTCTGATCAAAGCCATCTGCCGCAAGCACCCGAAGCAAGCGACGATCGCTTCGCCATTCTATGTGCCAGCAAGGAACTTTTTCAGCGCCGACTCACCGACATCATCAGGCAGTGCGGGGTACGCGTACCGGCCGTGCTTGCGGCCTTCGATCAGGAAGTCGGCGCAGCGCATGACGAGTTGGCCAGCGCATCCGATTCGGATCAGGACCCCGATCAGCTTACCAACCTGACAGCCTCGCGCCTGACCTTGATGAGTGAGGAGGACCTTGAACTCGACATCCGGATCAACGCCCTGATCACTCGCTTGCGCGAGACCGGCGGTCGCAACCTGTGGCGCTGTCAGTCGCGCTACATGACCTTGCTCTCCCGGCCGGCGATGAGCGAGACCATCAATCCGGTGGGGCCGGAAGCGATCGGTCTTGGCTTGTGGGCGATCTGCAGACACGCCGGCGGGGGTCTCGAGCCCACGCTGGCGCTGCTCGATCGGCTCGAACAGGGCCTCTGCCAACAGATCTCCGGACTCTATGGCGAAATTGACGGCCTGCTGGCGGGCCACGGCATCGGGCCAGCGCCAACAGGACAAAACCCGTCGGGCGGCACCGATCCCAGAACCGGCCGGGCACCCTCCGGCGACACCCTGCCCGCAAACGCCAACGCCCTGTCGGCCCTGCAACAGGCGGTCACCCAGGAACTCGATGCGGATCGGTCGACCGTCCTGCAGTTTGCTCACCACACCGCGGGATCGGGAAGTCCGACGCTCGATGCCGCCGCGCAGATCATGCTCAACCATCTGTCTGAGCGCCTGACGGCGCTCGAAAACCGTTCGGTGTCGGCCAGCCTTGACGGCACACCCGCAGAATCCCCCCTGGGAACCCTCAGGGCGAAGGATCTCGACGTGCCCCTGGGCAGACACGAAGCGGTCGCCTTCGACACCCTGGCGCTGATTTTCGAGGCCCTCTTCGACTCCGACGACCTGTCCGACGCGATCAAGGAAGCGATCGGGCGGCTGCAGATCCCGCTGCTCAAAGTGTCGATCATCGATCCTGCCTTGTTGGTCAACGCACAGCATCCTGCTCGCTTGCTGATCAATCGTATGGCGCGGGCAGGCGTTGGTCTGCCACCGGGGTCGAATCATCCGGTCTGCCAACGGATCAGGCAGTTGACCGCAAGCGCTCGCCTGATGCTCGAACAGAATGGCTCGCTCGATCCGCAACTGGCGGAACTCGACACGCTGATCAGGCAGCGTGATCACGCTATTCGGGAAGCTGTCGGGACGCATGTGCAGACCGTGCTTGAGCACGAAAACCGGCAATACGCGATGCTGCTCGCCGACCACTGGCTGCGCCTCATGCGGGCGCGGACCGGTTCGCCGGAGATTGCCTCGTTTCTTGAGCAATACTGGTGGCGAGTCATGATCGCTGCCGCTGCGGAGGACGGAACCCAGGGCAAACGCTGGCAAGAGGACAGCAACACGGCCGACGAACTGATCTGGAGCGTGCTCCCGAAGCAGACCGCCGAGGAACGTAAACGCCTTGCCGGGCTGGCCTCATCGCTGCTTGGGCGAATCAGCGCCGGGCTGGACGTCATCGGTGTCCCAGTCTCCGAGAGAAAACCCTTTCTCGACACCTTGTTCGACCTGCAGACCACTGCCTTGCGCAACCAGACGCCGACAGCGCCGCTGCGGGCAGCACCTGCGCTCGAACGCCAGCCGGGCGCCGAGGCCAGCAACCCGATCGCCGAAATCATCCTGCGCGAGCGTCACGGGCAAGCGATCCATTATCTGCCTGATCCGGTCGACAGCAAGGCACCCCAAGGGATACCTGCCGGCAGGAGTCCGGTGGGCGACTGGCTGCGCTTCGTGGTCTCGTCTCAGGAGTCGTCATGTGGTCTCTGCTGCTGGCAGAGCCCGGCCTCGGGCAGGGTTCTGTTGTTCAATCCGGAGTGGGGCTACGCAGTGGCCATGCCATACACCACCCTCGATCAGCAGATACGCTCGGGCCACGCCCGGATCGTTTCGCGTATCGCCGTCTTCGACGCGGCTGCAGAGCGTGCGCTCACGCTCCTGAAGCGGCGCTGACAGCGTCAAGCCGGGTCCCGGCGGCAGCGTCAGCTTGATGCTGACGCCGCTCGAACTGATCGAGCGTCTGGCGGCGCTGATTCCACCCCCGCGCCGTCATCGGCATCGGTACTACGGCGTACTGGCGCCCAACGCACTGACTGAGACTGAGCCAATCGCGGTGCAAATCACCGCCCCAGGCGCGTCGTCCGACAGCGAGGAGCAGGCAGAGGAAGCGCTTCTGCCTCGCGCGGCCCGCACCGCCTGGGCGTTGCTGCTCGCGCGGATCGATGAGGTCTTGCCGCTCGTCTGCCCACGCTGTGGCGGCGAGATGCGAATCATCATCGCCTTCATCACCGACGCCTGCGTCGTGCGCGAGATCCTCTCGCACTTGGGCGAGCCGACGTCACCGCCGCCTATCGCGCCGGCCCGGGGCCCGCCGCTGTGGGAGATCACCGATGCCGAGCAGTGCGAGTTCGACCCGCCAGCTCAACCGGCACCGCACTACCAATGCGATCAGCGCATCGCCTGATAAAGGCCGCACGAAGACGATCCGATCCGATCGGGCTCGTCAGGGACCGCTTGCACCATGGGTCGCCGCGGCGGCCTTGTCGGCCACCGCGGCGACCCATGGCCATCATTGCCATCCTGGTGCTGCGGTTCTGGCGAGGTTTTCAGGCTCCGTCGGCCCGCTTTCCCCAAATCACGACTGCTGTCAGGGCCTATCAGAGCTTGGAACACTTGCGGAAGTGGCGTTGGATCTCCTATCTATTGCCGGCTGCATCCAGCTGCATCCAGTGCCACCGCCAGCGCGTATGTTGCTGCATCGAGCAGAGAAGAGGAGGGGCGCGATGACGACACACCCACACGCCGACGATGGCCGCGATTGCCAGCAGGTGGTGCGCCACCTGGCGACCGTGGTCTTTCCCTGGGATACGACGCGTGCCCTCGAACTGGCCCTGTTCCGCAGCTTCGCTTCGGGGCGCATTGGCGGCCTGCTGCACGCCACCGGCGAGTTCGAGAGGCGGCCCCAGAAGCGCTACGACGATACCGACCTGCTCGTCAGCGAGATCATCGAGAACGGCTTCGACAGCCGGCGCGGGCAGCGCGCGATCGAGCGCATGAACGAGTTGCACGCGCGCTTTCGCATTGCCAACGAGGACTTCCTCTATGTCCTGTCGACCTTCGTCTTCGAGCCGTTGCGCTGGAACGAGCGTTTCGGCTGGCGGCGGATGAGCGAAAAAGAACGCCTGGCGTGGTTCCGCTTCTGGCGCGAGGTGGGCGAGCGCATGCAGATCCTCGGGATTCCCGCGACGCTGGCCGACTTCGCTGCCTTCAGCAGCGACTACGAAAAGCGGAATTTCCGCCCGCAGGCGGCCAGCCGGCAGGTCGCGCTGGCGACGCGGGAAATGTTCGCCAGTTGGTTCCCGGCGCCCCTGCGGCCGCTGGTTCGCCGCAGCATCCACGCGCTGCTCGACCCGCCGCTGCTGGCTGCACTCGAGCTGCAGCCAGCGCCGCGGTGGCTGCAGCGGACGGTCGCAGCTGCACTGCGCTGGCGGGCACGCCTTCTGCGCTGGTTGCCGCGGCGGCAGCGGCCGATGCTGCGGACGCGGATCGCCCGGGCGGCTTATCCGCGTGGTTACGACATCGCCTCGCTCGGCTCGGCGGAAGCGCCACGGGGAGTTTGTCCGGTGTCGCGGCATCACGATGGCACCGCAAGCGCGCCGGCGCTGGCTGCCGCGGAACGGGGAGTCGATGGTTGAGGCCTCGCCCTTGCGGCTGGCGCTCCTGCCGCCGCTTCGCCGGGCACCTTGCGGCCCGGTTGCATCCGCGAGAGTGCCGGCTGCGTATGGTCTATGGTTGGTTGATGAAGGTTCGGCGACGTGAACGCCGGTTCCGGAGACGAGGAGGGAGCGATGATCAGAATCATGGCGCGGCTCACGGCCCGCGGGGGGTGTGAGGGGAAACTCCAGGCGGTGCTCGTCGAGCTGGCGCTTGCCAGCCGCTCGGAGGCCGGCTGTCTCGGCTACGAGCTGTTCCACAACCAGGACGCGGCGTGCGAGTTCGTCACGGTCGAGCGCTGGTCCGATCAGACGGCAGCCGATGGCCATCTGGCGACGGCGCATGTCGCGCGCGCCATCGAGCATGCGGGCGCCCTGCTGGCGCAGCCGCCGTTGATCCACCGCTTTCAGCAGCTCGTCTGAGGCCGCGCGATGATCGGCGAACGACGCTTGTTGGCCCCTGCCGGCATCCTGGCGGCATTGGCGGGCGACCGTGTGGCGCCATCGCACAATGCGCGTGGCTGGCTGCGGGCCTGTGGCGCGCTGGCAGCTCTCGCTGGAGGGTTTGCCTATCTGCTGTTGCTGGCCTGGGTCTACCACCATCAGGAGCGGCTGATCTTCCGGCCGGCGCCGTTGCCGGCGACGCACCGATTCGCTCTGGCGGACGTCCACGAGGTCGCCATACCGGTCGCCGGCGCGACCCTTTCGGCGCTGCACTTGCGGCTGCCGAATCCGCGCGGGCTGATCTTCTTCCTGCATGGCAACAGCGGCAACGCCGCCGATTGGCTGACCAGTACCGACTTCTATCGCGCCGCAAACTACGATCTGCTGTTGCTCGACTATCGCGGCTATGGCAAGAGTGGTGGACGCATCGAGAGCGAGGAGCAGTTGCGCGCCGACGTGCGCGCCGCCTGGCAGGCGGTTGCGCCCGCCTACGCCGGCCGGCGCACGGTGATCTACGGGCGCTCGCTCGGCACCGCGCTGGCAGCGGGACTGGCCGCCGAGGTGCAGCCGGACCTGACGATCCTCGTCTCACCCTACTGCAGCATGCAGCAGTTGATGCGGCAGCATCACCCGCTGTTGCCGCCAGCGCTGTTGCGCTATCCTCTGGCTACCTGCGCCGATGCGGTCCGCATCGACGGCCCGCTGTTGCTGGTGCATGGCGACAGGGACCGACTGATCCCGATCGCGCACAGCGAGCAGCTGGCGGCAACGGTACCGCACGCCCGGCTGTTGCGCCTGGCTGATGCGGCGCATGCCGACGTGCACGAGTTCCCGGCCTACGGCAGCGAGCTCATGCGAACGCTGCAGGTGCTGCCAACCAATCCGTCAGGGGAGGACGACTGATGCTCAAGGGACTGATGCAGGAGCAACCGCTGTTGATCTCTTCGCTCATCGAGCACGCCGCCCGCCTGCATCCGCAGGGGGAGATCGTTTCGCGCACGAGCGAGGGGCCGATCCATCGTTGTACCTATGCCGACGTCCGGCGCCGCGCCTGCCAGTTGGCGAACGCGCTGACGGCGCGCGGCGTCAGCGCCGGCGAGCGGATCGCGACGCTGGCGTGGAACGGTTATCGGCACATGGAGCTGTACTACGGCGTTTCCGGAATGGGGGCGGTTCTGCACACGATCAATCCGCGCCTCTTCCCCGAGCAGATCGAGTACATCGTCAACCACGCCGAAGACCGGCTGCTGTTCTTCGATCCCGGCTTCTTGCCGCTGGTCGAGAAGTTGGCGGCGCGGGCGCCCGGGATCAGCGGTTATGTCGTCCTGACCGATCGCGCCCACATGCCCGCAAGCAGCCTGCCCGATCTGCTGTGTTACGAAGAGCTGCTCGCCGGGCAGTCCGGCGATTTCGCGTGGCCGCAGTTCGACGAGAACAGTGCCTCCTCGCTCTGCTACACATCGGGGACGACCGGCAACCCGAAAGGCGTGCTCTACTCGCACCGCTCGTCGGTACTGCATTCCTGGGCTGCCTGCGCGGTTGACGGGCTGGCGATCGGTGCCCATGAAAGCGTCCTGCTGGTCGTGCCGATGTTCCATGTCAATGCCTGGGGTATGCCATACGCCGGCGCGATGAGCGGCGCGCGGCTGGTGATGCCGGGTCCGGCGCTCGACGGGCGCAGCGTCTACGAACTGATGCGTGACGAACGCGTCACCCTGGCGCTCGGCGTGCCGACGGTCTGGCTGATGCTGCAGCAGTACGTCGAGGCGGCCGGCCTGCAGCCGCTGCAGGACCTGTGCCTGCGGCGCGTCGTCATCGGCGGCTCGGCGGCGCCGCGGGCGATGAGCGAGCGCTTCGCGACGCAATTCGGTGCGTTCGTCGTCCACGCCTGGGGAATGACCGAGATGTCGCCGCTGGGCAGCGTCTGCAACCTCCTGCCGCGGCACGCCGGTCTCTCGCCCGAGCAGCGCCTGGCATTGCAGGAGAAGCAGGGCAGGGCGGTCTATGGCGTCGAGATGAAGATCGTCGACGACGGCGCCGAGCTGCCGCACGACGGGCAGGCCGCCGGCCATCTGCTGGTTCGTGGGCCGTGGATCACCCGCGCCTACTACCGCGAGGAGGGCGCCGGCAATGTCGACGGCGACGGCTTCTTCGACACCGGCGACGTGGCGACGATCGACGCCGACGGCTACATGCAGATCACCGACCGCGCCAAGGACGTGATCAAGTCGGGCGGCGAGTGGATCTCGTCGATCGCTCTCGAGAACGCCGCCATTGCCCATCCGGCGGTCGCCGAGGCGGCGGTGATCGGCGCAGCGCACGACAAGTGGCAGGAGCGGCCGCTGCTGATCGTCGTCCGCAAGGCGGGCCAGGAACTCAGCCGGGAGGCGATGCTCGATTTCCTTCGGGACAGGGTCGCCACCTGGTGGCTGCCGGACGATGTCGCCTTCGTCGACGAACTGCCGCACACGGCCACCGGCAAGCTGCACAAGCTGCGTCTGCGCGAGCAGTTCAAGGACTATCGACTGCCACCCGGTGGCTGAGCGAGGACGCTGGGCCTACCCGTCTGCAGTCCTCGGCGGGGGTTGCTTGCAGGTGCAAGTCTGCAGTGGCTGCGGCGGTGTCGCAGGCGCCGGCCGGGTTGGCAAGCCGCGGTCCCCGGTTGCTGGCGCCCGTGGCGCTCACGCTGGACGCGCGATGCGCTCCCCCATTGCCTCGCCCATGCGCACCGGGCGCGCCGGTGACTGCCCATCTGGCCGAGCAGGTTTTTCCGCGGTTGCCGGTCCGCCAGTGGGTGCTGTCGGTTCCCAAGCGCCTGCGTTGTCACCTCGAACATGATCCGGCGATCGAGACGCTGGCGCTGCGCATTTTCCTGAGCGTCATGGAACTCCGGAACGGTCTTGCCGACGATCCGGGGCAAAGCCAGGCTAGTGGATCAACGCTAGAGCGTCAGGTAACCGGCATCCTCGATGCTCTGGCGAATGTCGCTCTCGGAGACCATCGCCGTATGTTCGATGCTGGCTTCGCCGGTTTCCAGCGAGACCTCGACGTGGCCGATGCAAGGCAGGTCCTGGATCGCATTCATGACGCTACGCAGGCAGTCGTCCGATTTCATTCCGGTGATCATGAGGGTAGTGGTTGGCATGACTCGCTCCTTGCGCAGTTGCTCGTGTATTCCGTCTCCTGCCGGCTTTCGGAGACCTCCGGGCCCGACGCGCGCCGTGATCATCGTCGCCCACTGCCGCACCGGGTGCCCATCCGGCGGTTGGCTGGCAGTCCTTCGTCGGCGTCCGGCCGTGCTCGCCGCGAGGCCGCGCGCGAACCGCGCTGGCGGGCCGGCGACGCTTAGGACGCCCGCAGCATGCGCGCTGGAACGACGCCGTGCTTGCCGTTCTCCAAGCTGACATCGTAGTCTATTCGGGCCCCGCCCGCCGCGTTGCTTGGCTGAATCCGATCGACGCGGGCGTGCACCGAGTCGCTCCTGTAGCGGACCCGTGCGCGAGATCCTCTCGCACTTGGGCGAGCCGACGTCACCGCCGCTTATCACGCCGGCCCGGGGTCCGGCCGTTCTACTGGATAGCGGGGATCCAGCCGTTGAGGCCAGTCGTCAGCAAGCGGTCGGCCTGCTCAGCGCCTGCTCGGGAGAGTGGCAGCGATTCATCAACGGTGATCCGCTCACCGTCGCCATCGGCCGCCATCGCTTTCTGTGCCTGGCGCGTGCCCGGCGTGCAGCTCGGGACGATCGCGCCAAGGGCCGAGGCGAACAGGGCTCGCCGGATCATTGCAGAAACTGGAATGGTGATTTGCGCCGCACGACGATTCCCCTCGGACGATTTTGCGCCGACCATGTCTACCTGTGACTGGCACTCGCATTGGCCTCCCGGCAACTGCCCCGCGTCGTCACCTCGTCCCTCACTCTCTGGAGAATCATCATGTCGGCCACACCCGCCACCCCCATCAAACTGTATCGTCACCCGTTGTCCGGTCACGCCCATCGCGTCCAACTGATGCTGTCACTGCTCGATCTGCCGACGCAACTCGTCGACGTCGACCTGATGAAGGGAGCGCACAAAGAGCCCGAATTCCTGGCCCTGAGCCCGTTCGGCCAGGTTCCCGTGATCGACGACAACGGAACGATCGTTGCCGATTCCAACGCGATTCTCGTCTATCTGGCACGCCAGTACGGAGGTGAACATTGGTTGCCGAGCGACGCCGTCGGCGAAGCCGCGGTGCAAAGGTGGCTGTCCGGGGCCGCCGGTCAGATTGCCTTCGGGCCGGCGGTGGCGCGTCTGGTGACGGTATTCGGAGCGAAGAAGGAAGCGGACGCAGCGCTTGCCCTTGCGCACGCCGTCCTGGGCGTCATCGAGAGCGAGCTGTCGCGGCACGCCTTTCTCGTCGGTGAGGGGATGACCATTGCCGATGTGGCTGCCTATACCTACCTCGCGCATGCGCCCGAGGGCAACGTGTCCCTGGACGCCTACCCGAAGGTGCGCGACTGGCTGGCGAGAATCGAGGGCATGCCCGGCTTTGTCGGCATGCAGAAGACCGCCGTCGGACTGGCGGCGTGATCACCGGCACCGGGAGTTGGCAAGCATGAGCGCTGCAACGGCTTCCCCCTGGCACCGCGGCGAACGCGAGCTGCAACAGAGCGTCGGCGTCGCCGAACGTATGGAGGTCTTTGGTCGCCAGGTCATCCGCGACTTCATGCCGGAGCAGCATCGTACATTCTACCGGCAGCTACCGTTCCTGGTGATCGCCGCCGTCGACACGGCGGGCGATCCCTGGGCGACGCTCGTCGAGGCGCGTGCCGGGCTGGCGCAGTCACCCGATGCACGGCACCTGCAGATCAACGCCCTGCCCGGCCAGGGGGATCCCGCTGGTGACGCGTTGCGGCCGGGCGACGGCATCGGCGTGCTCGGCATCGAGCTGCAGACGCGCCGCCGCAATCGCGTCAATGGCAGAGTGGTCGCACGCGACGACCGCCAGCTGACGCTGCAGGTCGAGCATGCCTTCGGCAACTGCCCACAATACATCCAGGCAAGGAACTTCAGCTTTGCCGGTGATCCCGCCGAGCCTTTCAGCGGTCGCAGCGAAGTCCTGTCGACCCTCGACGGCGAGGCCAGTGCCATGATCCGGGCTGTCGATACCTTTTTCGTCGCCAGCTACGTGGATCCGGAAGGGGATGTCGGCCGGCGGCAGGTCGACGCCTCGCATCGCGGTGGCAAGCCCGGCTTCGTCCGTGTCGACGCTGATGTGCTGACCATCCCCGATTTCGCCGGCAACCTGCATTTCAACACGCTCGGCAATCTGCAGGTCAATCCGCGGGCGGGCCTGCTCTTCATCGACTTCGCCACCGGCGATCTGTTGCAGCTTGCCGGTCCTACCGAACTGGTCCTTGCGGGTGACGAAGTGAGCAGTTTCCAGGGGGCCGAGCGGCTCTGGCGTCTGCATGTCAACAAGGCGGTGCGCCGTCGCCGCGTGCTGAAATTGCGCTGGCGGCTTGAGGAAATCTCGCCCAACTCCTTGATGACCGGATCGTGGGAAGAGGCCCTGGCTCGCCAGCAGGCAGAGGCGCTACGCAACCAGTGGCGGCGTTTTCGCGTTGCACGCATCACCAACGAGAGCTCGACCATCAAGTCCTTCCATCTCGAAGCAGCCGACGGTGCGGGATTGCCGCTCTTCAAGGCCGGGCAGCATCTGCCCATCCGGCTGGCCGTCGCCGCGGGCGCCGCGCCGGTCATTCGCACCTACACCCTCTCGGTGGCGCCGTCGGATGGCTGCTACCGCATCAGCGTCAAACGCGCAGGACGCGTTTCGCAGTTCCTCCATGAGCACATCGCCGTGGGCGATGAAATCGAAGCCCGTGCGCCGCTGGGCAGTTTCGTCGTGGATGCGCATGAACGCCGCCCGCTCGTCTTCCTGTCGGCAGGGGTGGGAATCACCCCCATGCTCGCCATGCTGCGCGAGGTGGTGTACGAAGGCGTACGTACCCGCCGCGTACGCCGGACATTCTTTGTTCATACGTCGCGGACCTTGGCCGAGCGGGCCTTCGACGGCGAACTGCAGGAACTGATCGAGCGTGCCGATGGTGCGGTAGAGGTGGTGCGCATTCTCAGCCAGCCAAAACCGGCTGCCGTTCTCGGCAGCGACTATGACGTTCACGGCCGCATCGACCTGCCCTCGCTGAAGGCCATCCTGCCCTTCGACGATTTCGCTGATTGCGATTTCTACCTGTGCGGTCCGGCGGCGTTTGCCCAGGATCTCTACGACGGCTTGCGGGCGATGCAGATTGCCGACGAGCGAATCCACGTGGAGCAGTCTGGCCCCTCATCACTGCGCCGACGGGTGACGGAAGCGGCCGCGCAACACCCCCTGACCACTCTGCCCGCCGCCGAAACTTCCGTCGCGGTCGTGTTTGCGCGGTCGGCCAAGGAGGCCCGCTGGCAATCGGGAGGCGGCAGCCTGCTCGAGCTGGCGGAAGCGCGCGGGCTGACGCCGGAATTCAGTTGCCGCGGCGGCTCGTGCGGCACCTGCAAGACCCGGTTGCTGACGGGCCAAGTCAGCTACACGTCGTCGCCGGCCGTCGACCTGGGGACCGACGAGATTCTGATTTGCTGCTCGGTGCCGGCGGCGGGTGCCGGCAACGCGGCGGGCCTGGTGCTGGACTTGTAACGTGTCGCTGCCCGCTTCTCGCGGGCAGCGACAAAGAATGATTCGAGGAAAGGGGCTTGTCCATGAATACACTGGAAGTTGATGTCGCCATTATCGGCGCCGGTACTGCCGGAATGTCCGCCTACCGCGCCGCGCTGGCGCACACCCGCAGCGTCGTGGTCATCGAGGGAGGGCCATACGGGACGACCTGCGCACGGGTCGGTTGCATGCCCAGCAAACTGCTGATTGCCGCCGCCGAGGTCGCGCATGCGGCAAGGCATGCCGACGCCTTCGGCGTCGTCGTCGATTCGTTGCGCATCGATGGCGCCGCCGTCATGCAGCGCGTTCGTGACGAACGCGACCGCTTTGTCGGCTTCGTCACCGAGGCGGTGGAACATTGGCCGGCTGAGCACCGCCTGCGCGGCCACGCCCGTTTTCTTGACCGCCACACGCTGCAGGTTGGCGAGCACACGCGCGTTACGGCGGGGCGTATCGTCATCGCCACCGGCTCGCACCCGAACGTGCCGGCAAATTGGCGCGAAGCCGCCGGCGATCGGCTGATAGTCAACGACGACGTCTTTGCCTGGCAATCGCTGCCGCAGTCCGTCGCCGTACTCGGCACAGGGGTCATCGCCCTGGAGTTGGCGCAGGCCTTGCATCGATTGGGCGTGCGCGTCGGTCTCTACGGCCGCAGCGAGCGCGTCGGCCCGCTCACCGACCCCGCCCTGCAGGCCGAGGCGCGCAAGCTCTTCGCACAGGAGCTGCCGATGTGCCTGGGTGCATCCGACTTGCACCTCCGGCGTGTCGGCAACGAGGTCGCCGTTCGCGTCGGTGACGAGGATCCGGGCGCTGAGCAGCGTTACGAGTGGATACTGGCGGCGAGCGGCCGCCGTCCGAATCTGCACGCACTGGACTTGCAGCATGGCGGACTGCAGCTCGACACGCGCGGCGCGCCCCTGTTCGATCCCTGTACCGGGCGGATCGCCGACAGCCACGTCTTCATCGCCGGCGACGCGACGCATGAGCGGGAAATCCTCCACGAGGCGGCGGATGAGGGACGCATCGCCGGTGACAACGCCGGCCGCTTCCCTGACGTGCGCGTGCGCCCGCGTCGCGCCCCGCTGTCGGTGGTGTTCTCCGATCCGCAGATCATGCTCGCCGGGCGGAGCCACGCGCAGTTGCTGCGCTCGGGGGTGGACTTTGCCGTGGGGGAGGTCTCGTTCGAGGATCAAGGGCGCAGCCGCGTCATGCTGAAGAATCGGGGTGCCCTGCATCTCTATGCCGAGCGGCGCACTGGTCGCCTGCTGGGTGCCGAAATGCTCGGTCCGGCGGCGGAGCATCTGGGGCATCTGCTCGCCTGGTCGGTGCAGCGAGGCGACAGCGTACAGGAGATGCTCGACAGTCCCTTCTACCACCCGGTCATCGAAGAGGGTCTGCGAACGGCGCTGCGCGGGCTGCAACGCGCCTTGCGCATGGGGCCGCCGCCCGTCGAGCATTGCCTGGACTGTGGTCCCGGCGCGTGAGCTGCGGTCCGGGCGCCCTGTTTCTGAAGTGGACGCTCGTGCTGGCGCCACGCCGGGCAGCCGCAAACCTTCGGCTCACCGACTGGGTTCAGGCCGCAAGCGCGCGCCGATTCAGTTCAGCGCCGGATCCGCCCGCAAACGTTCGATCGCCAGATCAAGAAACGCGCGTACCATCTGCGACGCATGCCGTCCCTCGCGGTGCAGCACGTGCACGGGCAGCGCGGGTGGCTCGAAGTCGCTGAGCACGGCCTGCAGCCGGCCGCTGCGCGAGTGTTCAGCGACCTGGTAGGCGAGCAGACGGGTCAGGCCCAAACCGCCCAAGGCGGCCGCCACCGCCGAGTCGTTGCTGCTGGTGGTCATGCGCGCCTGCAGCTTGACCACGCGTGGTGAACCGTCCTCGATCAGCCGCCATTCCCGCGTCGGCCTGACGCCCGCCGCCGAGACGATCCGGTGGCCGAACAGATCATCGGGCGTACGCGGCTCGCCGCACTGGTAAAGATAAGCCGGGGCCGCGCAAGTGACCCCGGGTCCGTCGCTGTGGGAGATCACCGATGCCGAGCAGGGCGAGTTCGACCCGCCAGCTCAACCGGCACCGGACTACGCCGGAGTACGAATGCGATCGACGCATCGCCTGGTAAAGGCCGTATGAAGACGATCCGATCCGATCGGGCTCGTCAGGGACCGCTTGCACCACGGGTCGCCGCGCCGGCCTTGTCGGCCACCACGGCGACCCATGGCCATCATGGCCATCCTGGTGCTGCGGTTCTGGCGAGGTTTTCAGGTTCCGCCGGCATGCTCTCCCAGAATCACGACTGCTGTCAGGGCCTATCAGAGCCTGGAACACTTGCGGAAGCGGCGTTGGGTGTCCTATCCTTTGGCGTACTTGCCGCCGCCTGCTGGGTCGGCGCCGTGGCTCGCCCTGGGCATCAGAAGGACGGAATGAATGGTGGACCACCACACTGTGCCGATCGTCATGCTCGTCGTCGTCCTGGCCGTCGTTGCCCTGGCGTTCGCGGTGAGTTGGCGACGCGGCGCCAGCGCGCTGCCAGTCGCAGCCTTCGCGGCACTGACCTGCGGCTTGCTGGCGGCGCAGGCAGCCGTCGCCGACGGCCTGCCGTCGTGTCTGCGACGCGCGGCGGAGCAGGCACCACAGGAAGTCCTTCTCGCCGTCCGGCCGAGCGACGAAGAACTGCTGGCTCGCCTGGTGTACGCCGAGGCGCGGTCGACGGGCTTCGCCGACGATCCGCGGGTGGCGCGCGGAATCGCCTGGGGCGCGATGAACCGGGTGCGTCTGGCCGAGGTTTCGGCAAGTGCGCGCCGGCGATACGGGAGCGGGGTCGCCGGGGTGATTTTCCAGCCGCAGCAGTTCAACCCGGCCGTCTCGCGACGTTCGCCGTTCGCCGCCGACTTTCTCTGTCCGCAGGACGCGGCGGCGTGGCAGCTCGCCGTGGCAGCGGCCGGCATGGCGGTGCGTGGACACGACTATCCGCTGCTCGACACGCCATGGGAGCGGCGCCACGGCCTTTCGCTGGTGGTCAATTTCTACTATCCGCAATCGGCACAGGCGCGCGGTCCGCTCGCCCCCTGGGAAGGCAGCGCCGGGTTGAGCTTCATTGGCGAACCGGAGTCGGTCGATCTGCCGCCTGCCGCGCGAGTCCGTTTCTATCGCCTAGAGCGGCCACCGGCTGACCTCGATACCGCGGCGCGCCGTCCTTCGCCGCCGGCTGCCGGGGGCAGGTGACGAACTCGCCTTGAGGTGCGGCGCGAGGGCTGGCTGCCGGGTCGGTCGGCGGATTGCGGTCAGGGCCTGACAGAGCCTGGAGCCCTTGCGGAAGTGGCGTTGGATCTCCTATCCTTCGTCGGCACCCCAACCAAGGAGACCCTCATGGCAGCCAAGAAGATCCTGATGCTCACCGGTGACTTTACCGAGGACTACGAAACCATGGTGCCGTTCCAGGCACTGCTGATGGTCGGTCACGCGGTGCACGCCGTCTGTCCCGGCAAGAAGGCCGGAGAACAGGTGCGTACGGCCGTGCACGATTTCGAAGGCGACCAGACCTACAGCGAGAAGCCCGGCCACAACTTCACGCTGAATGCCGACTTCGACGCCGTACAGGCCGCGGACTATGACGCGCTCGTCATCCCCGGCGGCCGCGCGCCCGAGTACCTGCGCCTGAATCCGGCGGTGATCGCCATCGTCCAGCACTTCGCCAGCGCCGGCAAGCCGATCGCCGCGATCTGCCACGGCGCGCAACTGCTGGCCGCGGCCGGCGTCCTCGGCGGGCGCGCCTGCAGCGCCTATCCGGCGTGTGCTCCCGAGGTGCGGGCAGTCGGCGGCACCTATGCCGAGATTCCAATCGACCAGGCGCATGCGGACGGCAACCTGATCACCGCGCCGGCGTGGCCGGCACACCCTGCCTGGCTGGCGAAATTCCTGCAGGCGCTGGGAACGCGCATCGATCCCTGAGTTTATCTGTCGGCCAGCGCCTGACCGCACGCTGGCCGATGTCGCCGACGTGGGCCGCGGCTGTAAGAGGGAGGGCTGTAAGAGGGACAGTATAGTAAGAGGGACAGGCTGTAAGAGGGACAGTATAGTAAATAGCTTGAGCATGGCAGTGGCCTCGTCCTCGTTCCTGATTGATGCAGCTGTCGGACGAACTTGAGCAACGACTACTGGAAGAAGTTTGCGCATTGGAAGGCAACGTCTCCATGCGCCATGTCACCTCAGCAGAACGCTTCGGCATAAAGGACGGCAGTCAGGAGGCCGTCAGGAGGTCGTCAGGAAAGTGACGTTGCCTCCCTGCTGTTTCGTTGTCCTGGTTACCTCCCGGAAGCAGTCCGCGGACGTTTTGTCGGCTCGAGCACGGATCAGATTGAAACCTGGGTCATTGGGGTGCTCGATGCCGAAGTCCCGGATGCCGTCTTCGACCAGCGCCGAGCGAAGGCCGGGCGCTTCAGGCATTCGCTTTGGGCCAGCCTGCCGTGTCTCTTTCGATAAACTAAGTATACCGTCCCCGAAATACGAAATACGATATACGCGCCGCGTATCGAGGGCAGCGGGACCCCTGGCCATAATCAGGTTGATATCAAGTCCCGGGGTTGCCAAATACGAAGATGGGTGCTCAAATGAGTACCTAATCAGGTATTGGAGTTGAAGATGAATATCGTTCCCGCCCAGGAAATCAAGCGCCGCGGCATCGCCGCCGTGGACGAAGCGCTGGCCCAAGGGCCCGTCCACATCATCAAGAACAATCGTGCGCAATACGTCGTGCTCACCGAAGCGTGCTACCAGGAATTGCTCGAAATGCAGGAAGAAGCTGTGCTCGCGCGCATCAAGGCCTCGCTGGAAGACGCCAAGGCCGGCCGCACCACCCGGCACCGCAGCGTCGATGCGCTCCTAAAGCATCTGGACCAATCCGCTGAATGAGCTGGACGCTCGTGACCACCGTCAGCTTCGACCGCCGCGCCCGCAAATTCCTCGCCCGCCACCCCGACCTGCGGCCCCGGCTTGCCGATACGCTCGAGAAACTGCGCACCGATCCCTTCGAGCCCAGTCTGCGCCTGCATCCACTCACCGGCAAACTGCAGGGCATGCAAGCCGTCAGCCTGACCTACAGCTACCGCATCACTCTCATCCTTCAAATCACCGAGCACGAAATCCTGCTGCTCGACATCGGCAGCCACGACGAGGTTTATGGATGAAGCGCGTCAGCCGGATGCCGTTTTCGACCAGAACTGAGCGAAAACCGGGCGCTTCGGGCATTCGCTTTGGGCCAGCCTGCCGTGTCGCTTTCGGTAGATTTAGTATACCGTCCCCGAAATAGGCGTCCCCGAAATAGGTGGGCAGGAGGGGCCGAAGGGGTTCTATGTGCCACCGCGGCGCCGGGGTCCGGCGGTCCTGACGGCAGAGATGTTGAGCATATCGGTGTGAGCATATCGGTGACAGTATAGGAATTGAGTTGTCAAAGACCGAGCACAGCGCAGAGCGTCGAGACTGACGGGGAGGCTTCAGGGCGAATCCGGGACTCTGTTCCTGCAGCACCGGGTAGCCAATGGTCACGGTGGCAGGTCGAGTGCAGGACGGGCAGGGCGCCGTCGCCGGTCTCTCCGTGTCATACTCCCGGGCATGACCGAACCACCTTGCCCGAATGCCATCGCCAGCGCCGCAGCCCTTTCGCTCGATGCCTTCATCAGCCGCTGGCAGGATGCCGACGGATGAGAACTGGCCAATTACCAGCTGTTCATCACCGACCTCTGCCAGCTGCTGGGTGTGCCGGCGCCCGATCCGGCGCGCGATGACACGCGCGACAATGCCTACGTCTTCGAGCGGCGGGTCACTTTTCGCCATGGCGACGGCAGTGAGTCGACGGGCCGCATTGATTGCTACAAGCGCAGCGCGTACGTCCTCGAAGCCAAGAAGATCAGGCTCGGCGTCGCCAGCAGGGTGTTCGATGACGCGATGCAGCGCGCCCGTGGTCAGGCCGAAGGCTACGCCCGCGCGTTGCCGGCCGAGGAAGGCCGGCCACCCTTCCTGATCGTCATCGACGTCGGGCGGGTGATTGAACTCTACGCCGACTTTACCCGCTCCGGCGCCACCTACACGCCTTTCCCCGACCCGCGCTCGCATCGTATCCGGCTCACCGATCTGGCCGACGAAGCGATCCGCATCCGCCTGCGAACGCTGTGGCTCGACCCGCTGGCGCTTGACCCGACGCGCGTCTCGGCGAGAGTCACGCGCGACATTGCCGGACACCTGGCGAAGATCGCCAAGACGCTCGAAGGCGTCGGTCACCACCCCGAACTCGTTGCCGGTTTCCTCACCCGGTGTCTGTTCTCGATGTTTGCCGAAGATGTCGGCCTGCTGCCGAAGCAGGATGGCAAGGGCGCGTTCAGCGCGCTGCTCGCCACGCTGCAGGCCAACCCGCAGCAGTTCGTGCCGCTGCTCGCCGCACTCTGGCGCGAGATGGACAGCGGCGGCTTTTCGGTTGTCCTGCGCGCGACGCTGCCGCGGTTCAATGGCAAGCTCTTCAAGCAGCCCGAGGTGATCGCGCTCGACCGCGACCAGATCGGCCTGCTGATCGAAGCCGCGAACGCCGACTGGACGCAGGTCGAACCGGCGATCTTCGGTACCCTGCTCGAACGTGCCCTGTCGACCAGTGAGCGCCATGCGCTGGGCGCCCACTACACGCCACGTGCGTACGTCGAGCGGCTGGTGCTGCCGACCGTCGTCGAACCGCTGCGCAGCGACTGGCGCAACGTCCAGGCGGCGGCGCTGCTGCTCGCCAACGAAGGCCGGCTCGATGCCGCGCGCGCCGAGGTCGATGCTTTCCATCACCGCCTGTGCCAGGTGCGCGTGCTCGATCCGGCCTGCGGCTCGGCGAATTTCCTCTACGTCACGCTCGAACACCTGAAGCGCCTCGAGGGCGAGGTGCTCGATCAGCTGCACGCCTTCGGCCGGGCTGCTGGCGGTTCCCAGCAGCGTCTCGAAGCCGAAGGCCTGACCGTCGACCCGCACCAGTTCCTCGGTCTCGAACTCAGCCCGCGCGCCGCGGCGATCGCCGAACTCGTGCTCTGGATCGGTTACCTGCAGTGGCACTTCCGCACCAACGGCAGCGGCCTGCCACCGCAACCGATCCTCAAGGACTTCCGCAATATCGAATGCCGCGACGCCGTGCTGGCCTACGATGCGGTCGAAACCGTCCTCGACGAGCGCGGCCAGCCGGTCAGCCGCTGGGACGGGGTAACGACCAAGCCCCATCCGGTGACCGGCGAACCCGTGCCGGACGAGAACGCCCGCCTGCCGCTGCAGCGCTACCTCAATCCTCGTCAGGCGGAGTGGCCGCAGGCGGACTTCATCGTCGGCAATCCGCCGTTCATCGGTGCCGGCGGTATGCGCGCAGCGCTGGGTGATGGTTACGTCGAGGCTTTGCGCAAGACCTGGCAAGCTGTTCCCGAATCGGCCGACCTGGTGATGTTCTGGTGGCATCATGCCGCGCAACTCGTGGCGACGGGGAAGGCGCAGCGCTTTGGGCTGATCACGACCAACAGCCTGAAGCAGACCTTCAATCGCCGCGTCGTGCAGTCTGCGCTCGACAAGGGCATTTCGCTTGCCTTCGCCGTGCCCGATCACCCCTGGGTCGACAGCGCCGACGGCGCCGCCGTGCGCATCGCGATGACCGTCGGCACGGCGGGTGGTGGCGAAGGGCAGTTGCTGAGCGTAACCGACGAGCAGGAAGCGGGAGGCGAAGGGCTGCAGGTGACGCTCCAGGAACAGGTCGGGCTGATACACGCCGACTTGCGGATTGGCGCGAATGTCGCGGCGGCGAAGGCGCTGCGGGCGAACAGTGGCATCAGTTCGCCGGGCTTCAAGCTGCACGGCGCTGGTTTCATCGTCACGCCCAGCGAGGCTGCGCGTCTCGACGCGGACGCGCCGATCAAGGTCTACCGCAACGGTCGCGACCTGACCGATCGGCCGCGTGGCGTGCAGCTGATCGACCTCTTTGGTTTAACCGTCGAAGAGGTGCGTGCCCGCTATCCGGCGACGTATCAATGGGTGGTCGAACGTGTCAAGCCGGAGCGAGATCAGAATGCACGAGCAAGCTACCGCGATTCGTGGTGGATATTCGGCGAGCCTCGGCGTGACTTGCGTCCTATGCTCGTTGGCCTGCCGCGCTACATCGCCACCGTCGAAACTGCGAAGCACCGCACCTTGCAGTTCCTCGAAGCCGAGATTGCGCCGGACAATATGCTGATTTGCATTGCCAGCGCCGACGCCTTGCATCTTGGCGTGCTGTCGTCCTGTGTGCATGTCGTGTGGGCACTTGCCCGGTCCGGCTAACGATCGCGCTACAACAAATCCCGCTGCTTCGAGCCTTTCCCTCTCCCCGCTGCCAGCGAAGCGCAGCAGGCCCACATCGGCGACCTCGCCGAACAACTCGACGCGCACCGCAAGCGCCAGCAGGCCGCGCATCCAGCGCTGACGCTGACCGGCATGTACAACGTGCTCGAAAAGCTCCGCCGCGGCGAGGCACTCAACGCGAAGGACAAGGCCATCCACGAGCAGGGGCTGGTGAGCGTGTTGAAATCGCTGCACGACGAACTCGACGCCGCCGTGCTCGATGCCTATGGCTGGAGCGACCTGGCGCCGCAGCTGGCTGCACACGCCGACGCGGCGCTGAAGGCGGCTGCGGAGGAAACGCTGCTCGTCCGCCTGGTCGCGCTCAACGCCGAACGCGCGGCGGAAGAGGCGAAAGGCTACATTCGCTGGCTCCGTCCCGATTATCAGCAGCCGACCGCACAGCCCCGGCAGGCGGACATGGTCCTCGACGACGGCGGGCAAGATACGCTCCCCGGCGAAACCTCATCGGCGCTCGCCGTGCAGCGCCTGCCCTGGCCGGCGACGCTGCCCGCGCAGGTCGCGGCAGTCGCCCGTTTGCTCGCCGCTTCGCCGCTGCCGCTCTCCGAGGGCGAACTCGCGGCGCGCTTTACCGGCAAGGGCGCGTGGAAGAAACGCCTGCCGCAGATCGTCGACACGCTGGAAGCGCTGGGCCGCGTGCGCCGGCAGGGCGCGCGGGTGGCTGGCGTCGGCGAGGTGTCAGGAGCGTTGTGACCGGTCTCGCTCGCCGGTCATTCGCCCCCGAAGCGTAGCGGGAAACACCGCAGCAGCGAGGCCCTGGCGACCGGCTTGCGCTGGCGAATGAAAGCAACATAGAGCAGCGGCACAGCGACCAGGATCACCAGCGGTTGCCAGTAGCTGGCGAACTGCGCGGCGAGAATCAGGTAGATGATGCCGACGCCGAGCAGGGAGAGTGTCTGCATCGCCGCCAGGCTTTTTTCGATGTCCTCGAGTTCGCCCGAGAAATCGAGGTTGATGCCGGGATGCCGGGCGCGGATTTTTTCCCGTTCGCTGGCGATGATCGCGTTGGCCGCAGCCGTTTCATGGTTGGTAGCTCAGTCAGGAAGCCGACGTCAAACCGGAATTGCCGGCTATCGCCAATCCGGAAACCATGGGAAAATCCGTCTCCGCGCCGATACGCGTAGCTGGTGCCAGGAATGGCAGCCAGCACGCGGTCGACGCCCTCGCCATGATTTCCGGCCTCCTGCCGGGAATCACAGTTCACCTCACTGACACCGACTGGTCATGCCAAAAACACTCTTTGAAAAAGTCTGGGAGTCGCATGTCGTTGCCGAACGACCCGATTCTCCGGCCATCCTGTATATCGACCTCCACCTGGTGCACGAGGTCACTTCGCCGCAGGCCTTTACCGGCCTCCGTCAGCGCGGTCTGAAGGTCCGTCGCCCGGAGCGTACCGTCGCGACGATGGATCACTCGATCCCGACGACGCCGCTCAGTGTGCCGATCGCCGACCCGCTGGCCGCTGCGCAAATCCGGCAGATGGAGGCGAATGCCGCCGAGTTCGGCATCACGCTGCACGGCATGGCCAGCGCCCATCGCGGCATCGTTCATGTCATCGGCCCGGAACTGGGCCTGACCCAGCCGGGCATGACCATCGTCTGCGGCGACAGCCACACCGCGACTCACGGGGCGTTTGGCGCGCTCGCGTTCGGCATCGGCACCAGCGAGGTCGAGCACGTCCTCGCCGCCCAGTGCCTGCTGCAGACCCGGCCGAAAACCTGTGAAGTGCGCATCGATGGCGAACTGCCGGCCGGCGTCTCGGCCAAGGACCTGATCCTGGCGCTGATCGCCCGCATTGGCGTCGGCGGCGGCACCGGCTATGTCTTCGAATATACCGGCTCCGCCATCCGCGGGCTGACCATGGAGCAGCGCATGACGGTCTGCAACATGTCGATCGAAGCGGGCGCCCGTGCCGGCATGATTGCCCCCGACGACATAACCTTTGACTACCTCGCTGGTCGCGAGCACGCCCCCGCCGGCGCCGAATGGGACCAGGCCGTCGCCCGCTGGCGAACGCTCGCCAGCGATCCGGGCGCTACCTACGACCATACCATCACCCTCGACGCGTCCGCGCTCGAACCGATGATCACCTTCGGCACCAATCCCGGCATGGGCATGGGCATCAGCGGGCGGGTACCCGACCCCGCCAGTATCGCTGACGCCAACCAGAAGTCCGCGCTGGACAAGGCATTGCGTTACATGGGCCTGCAGCCCGGCCAGGCCTTGCTGGGACAGAAAGTGGATGTGGTGTTCATCGGTAGTTGCACCAACTCGCGCATCTCCGACCTGCGCGAGGCCGCCTCGCTGCTCTCCGGCCGCAAGGTCGCCGGCAACGTCCGGGTGATGGTCGTCCCGGGTTCGCAGGTGATCAAGCAGCAGGCCGAAGCCGAGGGACTCGACCAGGTGTTCAGGTCGGCCGGCGCCGAATGGCGCGAACCCGGGTGCAGCATGTGCATCGCCATGAACGGCGACCAGCTACAGCCGGGCCAGTACGCCGTCAGCACCAGCAACCGCAATTTTGAAGGCCGCCAGGGGCAGGGGGGGCGTACTTTCCTCGCCTCGCCGCTGACCGCCGCTGCCAGCGCGCTGGCCGGCGCCGTGGCCGATCCCCGTAGCGTCGCAGGAGACCGGTAAGATGGCTCAGTTTACTTCCCTCACCTCCCGGGTTGTCGCGCTGCCGGTCAACGACATCGACACCGACCAGATCATCCCGGCCCGTTTCCTCAAGGCGACGGACAAGATGGGCATGGGCGACAACCTTTTCGCCGACTGGCGGTATCAGGGCGATGGTTCGCCGAAGCCGGAGTTCGTGCTCAACCAGCCGCAGGCGGCGGGCTGCCAGATCCTGCTGGCCGGCGACAATTTCGGTTGTGGCTCGTCGCGCGAGCACGCGCCCTGGGCACTGACCGGATTTGGTTTCCGGGCGGTGATCAGCACGTCTTTCGCCGACATTTTCCGCAACAACGCGCTCAAGAATGGCCTGCTGCCGATCATCGTCGATGCGCCGACCCATGCGACGCTGTTGACGCTGGTGCGGGACAAGCCCGGCGTCGAACTGACCCTCGACCTGGCGTCGCAGACGCTTTCCTTCCCGGGTGGATCGGTGACTTTCCCGATTGACGCGTTCAACAAGACCTGCCTCCTCAACGGTGTCGACGAGCTCGGCTACATCCTGAGCTTCGAAAAGGAAATCGCAGCCTTTGAGGCGCGCAGGTGAGCGCATGACCGCTGTTCAGATTTACGACACCACTCTGCGCGACGGGACCCAGAGCGAAGGTTTCTGCCTTTCCGGTCACAGCAAGATCCGCCTGGCCCAGCGGCTGGACGATCTCGGCGTGGCCTTCATCGAGGGCGGCTGGCCTGGCTCCAATCCCGAAGATGCCGAGTTCTTCGAGCGCGCCCGCGACATCCAGTGGAAGACCGCGCTGATCACCGCCTTTGGTTCCACCTGCCGGGTCACGGGCGGCCCCGAGGAGGATGCCAACATCCGGGCGCTGCTCGATGCCCGGACACCGGTGTGCACGATTTTCGGCAAGACCTGGAACCTGCACGTCACCGATGTCCTGCTCACCACGCTGGAAGACAACCTGCGGATCATCGAGCAGTCGGTGGCCTGTCTGCGCGCCGCTGGCCGTCGGGTGATCTACGACGCGGAACACTTCTTCGACGGTTACCGGGCGGATCCGGTGTATGCGCTGGAAACGCTGCAGGCAGCCATTCGCGGCGGCGCCGAGACGGTGGTGCTCTGCGATACCAACGGCGGCACCATGCCCTGGGAAGTCGAGAGCACCATCCGCGCGATGAAGGCGTCGATCGACCACCCGTTCGGCATCCACACGCACAACGACGGCGAATGCGCCGTGATCAACGCGCTGACCGCCGTGCGCCAGGGGGCGATTCAGGTACAGGGGACGATCAATGGCGTCGGCGAGCGCTGTGGCAACGCCAATCTGTGTTCGATCATGGCCAATCTGGAGCTGAAGATGGGCCACCAGTGTTTGCCGGAAGGCCGCCTGCACAAATTGTACGAGTTGTCGCATGTGGTCGATGAAGTGGCCAACATCACCCCCAACGACCACCTGCCTTATGTTGGCCGAAGCGCCTTCGCCCACAAGGGCGGCGTGCACGTGGCGGCCATGCGCCGCTCGGAGCAGTCCTACCAGCATGTGGTTCCGGAGCGCGTCGGCAACCGGATGCGCGTCGTGGTCTCGGCGCTTTCGGGGCGGGCCAACATCCTCAGCAAGGCCGAGGAGCACGGTCTCGAGGTCGGCAGCGTGGCCGATGTGGTCGGCGTGCTCAACGAGGTCAAGGAACTGGAAGCACGCGGTTTCTCGTTCGAGGCCGCCGAGGCATCGGTGGCCATGATGCTCAAGCGGCAGCAGCCGGATTACAAGGCGCCGTTCGAACTGGTGGATTTCCTGGTCAACGTCGAACATCGCCAGGGACGTGGAATCTTCTCCGAGGCCATGGTCAAGGTCAGGGTCAAGGGCGAACTGCTGCACACTGCCGCCGAGGGCAACGGCCCGGTCAACGCGCTGGACATCGCTCTGCGCAAGGCACTGATGGGGCACTACCCGGAAATCGCCAACTTCCATCTGGCCGATTACAAGGTCCGTATCCTGGATGGTCGTGATGGCACGCATGCCATCACCCGCGTCTTGATCGATACCCGCAGCCCGACCCAGCTATGGAGCACCGTCGGCGCCAGCGCCAACATCATCGAAGCCTCCTGGCAGGCGCTGGTCGATGCCGTCGAGTACGGACTGTCGGTGGCGCACTGATGGCGCATGCTTCGGATCAATCGTGTACCCGTGCAGCCTGGCTGCGCACCTGTCGAATGGAACAATCATGAAAGCAAGTATCGTCCTGCTCCCCGGTGACGGCATCGGTCCGGAAGTGGTCCGCGAGGCCGTTCGCGTTCTCGATGCGGTTGCCGGCAAGTACCAGCACCAATGGGCCTATCAGGAATGCCTGATGGGCGGCTGTTCGATCGACCGTTTTGGTTCGTCACTGACCGACGAAACGCTGGCCGCTTGCCAGGCGGCGGACGCCGTGCTGCTGGGCGCCGTCGGCGGACCGAAATGGGATGATCCGAACGCCAGGGATCGCCCCGAGCGCGGCCTCCTTGCCCTGCGCAAGGGGCTGGGCGTCTTCGCCAACCTGCGGCCGGTCAGGGTACACCCGGCGCTGATCGATTCATCGCCGCTGAAGCCGGAAAAACTTCGCGGGGTGGATATTCTCGTCATCCGCGAGTTGACCGGCGGCCTGTATTTCGGCTGGCCCAAGGGCCGCGACGTCAAGGATGGCCGCGAGCGCGCCGTCGATACCCTGGAGTATTACGACTACGAAATCCGTCGGGTGGTGGATCTCGCCTTCGACCTGGCCAAGGGTCGCCAGAGCAAGGTCACCTCGGTGGACAAGGCCAACGTGCTCGAATCGTCGCGGCTATGGCGACAGATTGCCACCCAGGTCGGCGCGGCGAATCCGGACGTTGCCCTCGAGCATGTTCTGGTCGATACCGCCGCCATGCGCCTGATCACTGGTCCCGCTTCGCTGGATGTGGTGGTGACCGAAAACATGTTCGGCGACATCCTGACCGACGAGGCCTCGGTGCTGGCCGGTTCGATGGGGATGCTGCCCTCGGCCAGTCTCGGCCAGGGCCGCGTTGGCCTCTACGAGCCGATCCATGGTTCGGCCCCCGACATCGCCGGCAAGGGCATTGCCAATCCGATCGGGATGATCCTGTCCACCGCCATGCTGCTGCGCCACTCTCTGGGATTCGAGGCCGAAGCGGCCGCGGTCGAACTGGCTGTCGACGCGACGATCAGCGCCGGCGCCCGCACCGCCGACCTCGGCGGCAAGCTGAGCACGACGCAGATGGCGGACGAGATCATCGGCCGCCTGCAGGGGCCGGCGGCGTCCTGAGCCGGTCTCGGGCTGGCGATGCCAGCCCGACCTTTGCCGGTGGTGTGAGGACCACTAACCGCCGGGGCGGCTTGACGTTCTAGTCCGACGTCGTCATCCCGAGCGCCCGCGCAGCCTTCTGCAGGCGGGTGTCGAAACAGGCAAAGTGAAGCTGTTCGCTGACCGACTCCTGCACCCGCCGGGCGGCGGCGAGCTGCACGCTATCGTAGCTGCGTAGGGCGAATGTGTCGGCGTATTCGCCAGCCAGTTCCAGCAGCGGCTGGGTGATCTCTACGATGGCATAGCGCGGCCAGTCGGTTCGCAAGCGCGTGCGGACGGCTTCAATTGCTGCGGCGTCAGCTGGATTCTCGCGTGCGCGGCGTGCCAGAGCCGCCATGATCTCTGCCCATGCGATGCGGCACAGCACAATGGCGGTTGCGGACCGGGCCAGCGCCGCCATTTGTTCGCTCGCATCCTCCTTGATGTACAGCTTGACCAGCGCCGAGGTGTCGCAGAACAGAATCAACTGCGTTCGTCCAGCACGATCTGGCTGACTGGTGTTCCGTGGGCCGTCATCTCGAGCGGCGCCTGTGGCTGGGGCTTGCCGCCACTCCAGGACAGGGCGCCGCTGGCGATCAGAGCCGGCAATCCTTTCTCGGCATGAACAGGAATGCCAACGATGCGGGCGATGGGCTTGTTGTGGGAAGTGACCTCGATGATCTCTCCCCCGCGCGCGCGCGCCAGCACGCGCGAGAGGCTGGCCTTGAGTTCGCGGATGGCGATCGACATGATGTGACTCCGTTAAAATGTGGACTCATTGTACGTCGATTGGTGCTGAATGTGCCCTCCGTCTCATTCGGTGACGGTGCTAACAAACGTCGCAGCTCGCCCTCAGTCGTCATGCCCCTTCTTCCTGTCGCTCTGCTTTTCCCGCTTGCCCGACTGCTTGGCGTAGGGGCTGCGAATGTCATGTTCATCGGCATTGCGGTGGCATTCCACGCAATTGCTGTACTCGCGGATACCTTCCTTGATGTGCTCGCGACGGATCTTTTCCGGCGTGTGCTCGTGGCAGCCGTAGCACGTGTAGTTCCGGTAGTCGTTGCGCACGTGGCATGTCACACAACTGACGTTATGGTCGCGGTCCAGTTCGAACAGCTGCAAGTGATCGAAGGTCGCGGGCTTCCATTTCTCCTGGCTGTGGCACTGGGCGCAATTGCCGGTGATCTGCTGGTGCAGCGAATCCGTCGGTGTTTTGTGGCAGCTTTGGCATTGGTCTCCTGTTTCCTTCTGCAGCAGGGCGTGGTTGAAACGCCCCTGCAGCCGGTAGCGCTTGGCGCCGGCATGGTCGCTGTGGCAGGCCATGCAATCCTGATTGATCAGCTTCTGGTGGAAAGGCGTCGTGGTCAGGGGCTGCGTCACCGGCAGGCCGGTCGTGGTCAGGCGGCCGATGTCCGCCGTCTTGTGACAGGCGACACAGCGTGCCGAGTCGGCTCCGCTCAGCGGCGCATGGCAGGCGAAGCAGTCCTCGTTCAACTGCTGGTGGCCGGGGATCAATTTCCCCGGTCCAACCATCAGATGCGGATAGACGAAAACCAGGATGGCAATGGCGATCAGGTTAACGGCGAGGATGGCCTTGAGGACTCGGTTCATGACCAACCCCAGAACAGGAAGATGCTGAGAATGTGACCGAGCGCCAGAGTGGCGAAGACAATGAAGATCGGGATGTGCACCTTCCGCCACATCTTCATGGCATCGACCGCCACGGCGTCCCAGAAAACCGCCTGCTCCACTTCCGGCAGCGATAGCCCGCGCAATGCGAAGTGCTCGCGCTCGCCCTGTACGTGCCGGCGCGAGCGATCGAGCAGCAATTTGCCAACCATGCCGCTGATTACGTTGACACCCATCGCTACCGTCGCCAGCCACGGCAGGATGGCGTTGAAATGGATGCCCGCATGGAGGAGAACCATCAGCGAGCCGAGCCAGGTGCCGATCTCGTGCAGGTTGAGCAGCGTCTTCGGATTCCCCGTCGAAATGAACTTGCGCTTGCGCAGCGAATAAACCAGCGAGGCAATGATCAGGATGGTGCCCGGAATGCCGAGATAGCGGCCGACCCAGACCAGATTCAGCCGGTGCAGAAAGTAATCGCCGATCAGGGTCGCGGCTGCCAGAAGCCCGAGCAGCAGGGTAAAGGGCAGTACATGCCGGCGCCAGAGCGAGGTGATCATTCAGGCCTCCAGAGTCACGCTGGTTTTGGGGGTGCAAACACAGAGCAGGCAGGTGCCCGCCTCCGGGTCGAAATCCGGCGCCTGGCGATAGGCTACCTCGCCGAGATTGATCCTGGTCTGACAGGTGCCGCAGCCACCGGCACGGCAGCCGGAATCGACCATGATGCCGTTAGCCTCGGCGAATTCCAGCAGGCTGCCAGCGGCCTGCCGCCATGCAATCTGTTTGCCCGATTTGGCAAAACTCACGATGATTTCGCTGCCGCTGGCAGTAGCCTCATCAACCGGTGCAGCAACGGCTGCCGCAGACTGGCGCTTGATCGATGCCGGACCGAAGGCCTCGAAGTGGATATGACTGTCTGGAACCCCCCACTCTGCCAGCGCCGGTACCAGGCTTTCCATCATTGGCGTGGGACCGCAGATGTAGTAGTGGTATGGCTTGAGTGGCAACTGCATGCGCAGCAGCGGGACATCGACACGGCCGTTGATCTGGAAATTTTCTTCGGCCAGATCAACGGGCAAGGGGTCGCTCAGGCAGAAGCGCAGCTGGAAGTTCGGGTGTTTCTCTGCCAGCGTCGCAAGTTGCGATTGCATGACCAGTTCGCGGCCATTACGCACACCGTAGAACAGCCACACTTCCCGCCCCGGCTGCTCGTTCAGGCACCAGTTCAGCATGCTCAGCATGGGCGTAATGCCAATACCCCCGCCGATGAGGACGAGGGGCGCGTCGCTGCGGTCGATATGAAAATGGCCGCTCGGCGCACGCACCGACAAGACATCGCCGACGGCGACCTGGTTGTGGAGGAAGCTGGATGAACGCCCCGGCGGGAGATCACTGCCCGGTGGTGCCGGTACGCGCTTGACGGAGATGCGGTAGTAATCCGGCCGTGGCGCATCCGACAGCGAATAACAGCGGATGATTTTCTGTTGCCCACCCGGTACCGGAATGCCGAGGGTGAAGGTGAGGAACTGGCCGGGCTTGAACGGCGGCAGCGCCTGTCCATCCTCCGGCACGAGGTAAAAGGAGCAGATCGACTGTGCGACATCTTCGCCCCCCCCCCCCCGCCCCCCCCCCGCCCCCGCCCCGCCCCCGCCGCCCGGCCCCCCCGCCGTCCGAGCGGGGCGAGGGCGGGGCCGCGGGGCCCCCCAGCCCCAGGCGCGGCCTTTCTGCGTGTTTTCGCCAGCCTACGCCGCTCGGGATTAACCGCAGGTTAACAACCATCGCACGCGCAGGCGGCCGCCGAACTATCGGGCGAGCGGGAGAACAAGTACTGAGCGCAAGCCGCCGAGCGGTGAATCGGCGAGCACGATCTGGCCGCCATACAGGCGTACCAGATCATCGACAATTGCCAGCCCGAGACCTGATCCCGGTACTTCCTCGTCGGCGCGAGCACCCCGACGGATGACGGCATCGCGTTGTTCGACGGCCAGGCCGGAGCCATCGTCGTCAACGACGATGCGCAGCTGATCGTCCTCGCTGCAGGTGCTGATTTCGACCCGATGCGAAGCCCACTTACAGGCGTTATCGAGCAAATTGCCCAGCATTTCCTGCAAATCCTGCGCTTCGCCGCGAAAACTCAGCGACGTCGACGCTGGCATTGCGGTCAGCACCAGCTGTCGACCGGCATGGATACGCCGCATGGTCCGCGCCAGCCCCTCGATGATCGGAAATACCGGTGTGCGGGTACCGGGGATACGGGCGCTTGCCGCCGCCTGCGCCCGGGCCAGGTGGTAGTCCACCTGCCGTCTGGCGATGCCGACCTGATCGATCACCAGGCCGGAGAGTTCCCTGTCTTTGGTGTCCGGGCTCTGGGCGGCGTTGAACAGCACGGAGAGTGGTGTTTTCAACGCATGCGCGAGGTTGCCTGCCTGCGTGCGGGCGCGCTCGACGACTTCGGCGTTCTGCGCCAGGACGGTATTGAATTCGGCAACCAGGGGCATGATTTCCGCCGGAAATTCGCCATCCAGCTGCTGCATTTCGCCGCTGCGCACCTTGCCCAGCGCAGCGCGCAGCTTTTGCAGCGGCGCCAGTCCGACAAAAACCTGGACCATGGCGGCAATGACAAGGCCGGCCCCGAGGGCACCAAGCGCCATCCACAGTGCGCCACTGAAGCGCGAGACCGGTTCGGACATCTGGCGCTCGTCGGCGGCGGCGATCAGGCGAAAGGTGGCTGGCTTGCCATCGGGGGTGTCGTCGATGCGTACGCTGCGTTCGATCGCGCCAAGCATGCCGCCTTCCGGGCCGGTGGCGCGGTGCCGGTGGAGTTCGCCGTCGGCGGGCGTATCCGCCGGCACGGTGAGTACATGATCCCACAGCGAACGCGAACGCAGCAGCCCGGCGCCTGCCGCTGCGCCGCGATTGTCTTCATCGATGCGGTCGATCTGCCAGTAGCAGCCGGAATAGGGGCGGCTCAGGCGCGGATCGCTCAGGGGCAGCGCGAGCACCGGGAGTCCGCGTGCATCCAGCGTGAGATTGGCGGTCAGCTGGTCGAGATGCGTTTGCAGTTCGGCGTAAAACTGGGCTTCCACATGCCGGTGGAAGAGGTTGCTCAAGCCCCAGCCGGCAACGACGATCGAGGCAGCGATCCAGACCAGGGTGCCGGACAGCAGGCGCAAGCGCAGCGAGCCTCGCGGCAAGGCGGATGCGCCATCCCTGGTCGCTGCAGCCGTCATTGCGGTGCGCTGAGACGATAACCCAGGCCACGCACGGTTTCGATCAGCCCTGGCGGCAGTTTCTTGCGCAGGCGGGCGATGAAGACCTCGACCGTGTTCGAGTCGCGATCGAAGTCCTGGGCGTAGATGTGCTCGACCAGATCGCTGCGCGAAACAACTTCGTCGCGGTGGTGCATCAGATAGGCGAGCACCCGGTATTCGTGGCTGGTCAGCATCAGCGCCTGGCCATCGACCGTGGCGCGGTTGTTGCGGGTATCCAGGGTCAGCGGCCCGCAGATCAATTCGGCGCTGGCATGGCCGCCGGCACGGCGGATCAGCGCGCGCAGGCGGGCCAGCAGTTCTTCCATGTGGAAGGGCTTGGTCAGGTAATCGTCGGCGCCGGCGTCGATGCCGGCCACCTTCTCGTGCCAGCCATCGCGCGCCGTGAGGATCAGCACCGGCATCGTGCGACCGGTGCTGCGCCATTTTTTCAGGACGGTGATGCCGTCCATCTGCGGCAGCCCAAGATCGAGAATCACCGCGTCGTAAGGTTCCGTATCACCCAGGTAATGGGCGTCGACCCCGTTCCCGGCGGCATCCACCGCGTAGCCCGCCGCCCCCAGAGCGTCGGCCAGCTGTGCCTGCAGGGTTGGTTCGTCTTCAACAATCAGGATGCGCATCAGTGGTCTTCTCCGCCGCGTCGATTTCTTTGCTGTTCCCGTTCGCGCTCATGCCCGCCCGCGGCCTTTTTGCCAATGATGCTTCCATCGCGCGCATCCACCTTGAGTTTCATCAGCGCGCCGCCGCTGCGCAGCAGCTTGATCTTGTATACCCAGCGCTCCTGGCTGCTTTCACGCTCGCGCTCCAGTTCGACATCGACTACCTGCCCCGGATATTCGCGGTCGACCCGTTCAAGGATGGTGCGCAGCGGCAGTACTTCGCCGGCTTCCACCGCCTGCCGGGCGCGGTCGTGATCCTCACTGGCCATGCTGGTGCCGCTGCCCATGACCAGACACAGTGCAAGAAGCACACCTGCGGCCATGTGGCGGTCTGAGGGGCGATTGACGATGTGGTCCTGTTTCAGCATGCGCAAGTTATAGCCCGGAATTGATGAACGCAGGATGAACGACGGGTTCAGCTGGCGTTCAGTCACCTGCCTGCATCATGGCTCCCACACCGCCAAACACCAAACGAAAGCGACGAGAGATACATGAGCAGAAAGATCACCGCCCCCTGTTTGCCGCCAGCCTGGTCCTGATTACTTCCAGCCCCGGCATCGCCGGGCCGCGCGAGGAACAACTGGACAAGTATGCCAGTGCTGCAAGGGCCGCCAACCCGGCCTTCGCCGGATTCTCTGCTGCGCGCGGCAAGGCCTTGCACACCCAGGCCTTCGCCGGCGGCAAGCCGGATACGCCGGCCTGCACCTCATGCCACGGCAACGACACGCGCGGCGCCGGCCGCAATCCCGCCGGCAAGACCATCGAGGCGATGGGGCTGTCGGCTTCACCCTCACGTTACACCGACCCGGCGAAAGTCGAGAAGTGGTTCAAACGCAACTGCAACGAAGTGCTCGGTCGGGAATGCACGCCGCTGGAAAAGGGCGACTGGCTGACTTTGATGATCAGCCAGTGAGCCAACAACATTCAAGGAGCCGACCATGAAGATACCTGCCCGCCCTCTGGCCCTCGGCCTGCTCGCCATTGCCTTCGCTGGGCTTGTTCTGGGCAGGGCGCAGGCCGGCGGCAGCCACTATTTCCCGCCCGTGGCCGAACCGGTGGTCAAGGAAGAGTGCGGCAGCTGCCACATCGCCTTTGCCCCTTCAATGCTGCCGGCCAATTCATGGAAGCGGATGATGGGCGAGCTCAGAAATCACTTCGGTGACGATGCCACGGTTGATCCCGCGCTGGCAGCAAAGATTACCGAGTATCTGGTCAACAACGCGGCCGACACTGGTGGCCGGCGCTACAGCAACAAGTTGCTGCGCGGCGTGTCGACTACCAGCGCGCCGCTGCGCATCACCGAATTGCCGAAGTGGGTGAAGGAACACCGCAAAGTGGCGGGCTGGGAATGGAAGCACAAGGATGTGCGTAGCAAGGCCAACTGTGCCGCCTGCCATACCGACGCCGAACGCGGTTACTACGACGAATGAACGGCATGTTTGATCAACGCCAGATGAACAGATGCTTCAGGGCGCATTCAGTCAGCGCCGTGCACAATGAACGTGGATTTAACGTGGATTTGTGGTCAGCAGCATGTCCGCCGAATGCAGCAAGCGCCGCTGTCGCGACGATCTGCCGCGGAGCGCCCCGCCAGCGCAAACGGTGGCCGGGTAATCGGCCTGCAACTTTCTTGAGCGAATCGCCATGAAACCCCTACTCGCCAGTCTGCTTGCCCTGGTCGCCGCCGTCTGGGGCTGGGACGTGCTCAACACATCCTATCCGGCCAGCGCGCATCCGCTATGGATCAGCCGCCAGGAGGCGCTCTATCTGAGCGGCTATCTGTCGATTGCCCTGATGTCGCTGGCGATGTTCCTGGCTACCCGCCCGACCTGGCTGGAAGCACCGCTGGGCGGGATGGATCGCGTGTACCGCACCCACAAGTGGGCGGGCATTCTCGCGATTTCACTTGCCGCATTGCACTGGCTGATCGAGATGTCCGACGACATCCTGAAATCGACGATTGGCCGCGAGGGGCGCATCCCGAAGGAGAAGTTTGCCGGTCTGCTGAAAGTGCTGCGCGATCTGGCCGAAGACATCGGCGAGTGGGCGATCTACGCCGTGCTGATCATGCTGGTCATCACCCTGTGGAAGAAATTTCCGTACAAGGCGTGGCGTTGCCTGCACCGTGCCATGCCGGTGCTCTATCTGATGCTCGCCTTCCACGCGGCACTGCTGGCCCCGACGGACTACTGGGCGCAGCCGGCAGGCGCGCTGCTTGCCGTCTTGCTGGCCGTCGGGGTGTATGGCGCCTTTCGCTCGCTGCAGGGCAGCATTGGTCGTACGCGCCAAGCGGCCGGCGAGATCCTCGCGGTCGAGCAGCCATCGCCGGACATTACCACCGTACGCTGCCGCCTCGATCGCGGCTGGCACGGTCACCACCCCGGCCAGTTCGCCTTTGTCACCTTCGACGAGAAAGAGGGGGCGCACCCCTTCACCATCGCCAGTGCCGACCAGGGCGATCGGGTGATCAGCTTCGACATCAAGGCTCTCGGCGACTACACCGGCAGCCTTGCCGCTCGCCTGCAAGCGGGACAGGGCGTGCGTGTCGAAGGCCCCTACGGCCGCTTCGATCTTGCCCGCTGCAATCCGCATGCCCGTCAGATCTGGATCGCGGGTGGCATCGGCGTGACGCCTTTTCTTGCCTGGCTGGAGTCGCTGCAGTCGGCACCGGCACAAGCACCGGCGGCTGACCTGCACTACTGCACCCGTGATCAGGCCAGCGATGCTTTCGTGCCGCGCCTTGAGCGCCTGTGCGCGACGCTGCCGGGCATCCGCCTGCATGTGCATGGCGCACGTCAGGGTGCGAGCCTGACGGCGGAATCCCTGAGCCGTTCGCTTGGCAGCGAGCAGCAGGCCGAGGTCTGGTTCTGCGGTCCCAGTCGGCTCGCCGACGCCCTGCGCAGCGGGCTCGACAGGCTCGGCAGGCGACTGCGCTTCCATCAGGAAGCCTTCGAGATGCGATGAATTGCTTTTCACCGGTGGATGGCTGCATTCCGCATCCGACACCGGAAGTTGCAAGCCAAGAGGAGATGAAATCGATGAAGCGGAATGCTCTGCTGCTCGCCGCCGTGTCGCTATCCACGGCCGTTGCCGGAACATCCTTCGCGGCTGGGTCTCGGGAGCAACGAAAGACCCGGGTCTGTGCCAGTCTCAGTGTCGGGACTGCTCGCCCCGCAGCGCCCGGCCAAGGCGCCAGAGCAGCCAGGCCATGGCCAGGGTGGCCAGGCCCCAGAGACTCTCGATCGGCTGCCGGACGACGGCACTCGAGGCCATCCACAGGACGCCGAGCAGGAAGGTCGCCGGCGCCAGGGGCCAGCCGACGACCTTGAGTTGAGCACCTTCGCGCAGCCGGATCCGGATCAGGCCGACGACGGTGGCGGCAGCACAGAGATTGAGGGTGAAGCCGATGTAGGTCAGCAGGCTCCGGAAGCTGGCGCTCCACATCAGCGCCAGCGCCAGCGCGCATTGCATGGCGATCGCCAGCCGTGGCACGCCGGCCTGCGCCCTGAACAAGCGCGGCAGCTCGCCGTCGGTCGCCATGCGGGCATAGACCCGTGATCCGGCGACGGTCATCGCCGAGACCGACGCGGCGAGGACCAGGGCGATCAGTGCCGTCAGGGCGTCGGCCCAGAGCGCCCCGCCCAGCGCTTGCGCGGCGAGGCGGCCGATCTCGGCCTGGCCGGCGAGTACCTCCCACGGCGCCGCGAAGACGAAGGCAGCGTTGAGCGCCAGGTAGAGACCGGTCACCAGTGCGGTACCGATGAGCAGCGAGCGCGGCAGGTTACGCTCGGCATCGCGCACCTCGCCGGCCACATAAACGGCGGCGTTCCAGCCGTAGTAGCTGAACGATACCCAGATCAGGCCGACAGCAAACCCGGCCGGACTGCTGCTGTCGGGTGTCGGGCGCGTCAGTACCTCGGCCGGCAGGCGCGCCAGGGCGAGGACGGCAAAGGCGCCAATCAGCAGCATCTCGAGCGCAACCGTCAGATTGTGCAGGCGGGCACCGCCCTCCATCCGGAGCGCGTGGATCAGGGCCAAGCCACACAACAGCCCGCTGCCCAGCCATTGCGGCGACTTACCTGGCAACCAGTCGCGGGTATATTCCCCGAAGGCGAGTGCCGCGGCGGCGAGCGGGGCGGCGAAGCCGACGACGATCGATATCCAGCCCGCCATGGCGCCTGCGGCCGGGTGCAGCGTGCGCGAGAGAAAGAGGTATTCGCCGCCGGACTCGGGCAGTCGACGCGCCAGCGCGCCATAGCAGAGGGCGCCACAGGCGGCCAACCCGCCGCCGACCAGCCAGGCGAGCAGTACCAGCCAGGGCGACTGCAGATCCGCCAGCAGGAAGCCGCTGGTGGTGAAGACGCCGGTACCGACCATGCTCGCCACCACCAGCGTCGTTGCCGAGAACAGGCCGAGCCGGCGGGTGGCGACCGGGCTGCTCACCTTTTCGTGCCTTCGGCGGCGCCGGTCATCGGTACGAAGCGTACCGGCAGGATCGCTTCGCGTTCCAGTCTGTCGCCGCGTTTTCTCAGCAGGAACAGGTTCTGATCATCCCGTTCGCCAACCGGGATGACCATTCGGCCACCCTCCTTGAGCTGGTCGACCAGAGGCTGCGGCACGTGGTCGGGCGCGCAGGTGACGATGATGGCGTCGAACGGCGCAGCCTCGGGCCAGCCCTGGTAACCATCGCCGTGACGCACGCTGACGTTGCGGTAACCGAGTCGTGCCAGATCGCTCGCCGCCCGCTTGGCCAGCGGCTCGACGATCTCGATGCTGTAGACCTCGCGCACCAGACCGGACAGGATGGCTGCCTGATAGCCCGACCCGGTGCCGATTTCGAGCACCCGGTCGGTTTCCCGGGGCGTCAGCTTCTCGGTCATGAAAGCGACCACGTAGGGCTGGGAAATCGTCTGGCCGTAACCGATCGGTAGCGGCTGGTCCGCATAGGCGTGCCGCTTCATGGCCGCGGGCACGAACTCATGCCGTGGCACCGTGGCCATCGCCCTGAGGACAGCCGGATCGGTGATGCCGCGTGACGATGGGATCAGCTGCTGCTCGACCATGCGCTTTTGTGCGGCCGCGTAGTCGGTGTCGGCCGCCGCCACGGGGGCGCCGGCGGTTGCCGCGAGCAGCGCCGGCAATAGCGTCAGCAGCGCGCCGGTAAGGCCGGTTGCTCCCTGTCCCTTTTTCGGGGAAGGAACGGCTGCGGGGCGTGAGGTGGGGTCATGGTTGGCGGACATCAGTTTCTCCGGAGTACTTGGGCAGAGGGGTGGGCCGGTCAGCGGCGGTCGCGCCGGGCAGGGTGCGCAGGCATCGGCAGGGTTGCTGCCGCCAGGCCCGGCACCTTCTCCGTGCTCGGCACGACGAGCGCCGGCAGGCGCCAAGCGAGGCGCGCCTTGCTGCACTGGGCGTCGCCCGGCTGGAGCTCACGGCATGGTGACGGGCGTTGGAGGTAGACGGCGCATGTCACGCAGTGCCCGACCTCGCCCTGCAAAGCCTGGCAACGCGGCGACGCGGCATTGGTTCCGGCGAGGCAGGCGTACCAAGGCGAAAGCTGTTCGACCAGGGCTTCGGGCAAGCCAAGGGCATCGGCCTCTGCCCAGTAGAACGACACCCGAAAACTCGCGCAGCAGGCGCCGCAGTCGCGGCAGTCGAAGAGGCTGGCGGCGGCGGTGAGTTCGGCGCCGGCAATGGCGGCTGGGTGCGTGCCTGGCATCAGTGGCGTCGTGTGTTTGTCTGCACGGATTGCTCGGCGTCCGGTTGCTCAGCGTGCCGGCTCGAGGCGCGCGATGACGCCGCGGGGACTGTCGGTCAACAGGTAGATGAAGCCGTCAGGTCCGGTGCGTACATCGCGAATGCGTCCGATGCCTGCCTTGAGCAATTGCTCCTGATCGACGACGCGCGAACCCTCGAGCTTCAGGCGGACCAGCATCTGGTCGCGCAGGGCACCGACGAAGAGATCGCCCCGCCATGCCGGGAAACGGTCGCCGGTGTAGAAAGCCATTCCCGAGGGAGCAATCGAGGGCGTCCATTGGTGCACGGGCTGCGCCATGCCGGGCTTTGCCGTTCCCTCGCCGATCTGTGTTCCGGTACCGTAGTTCCTGCCGAAGGTAATCACCGGCCAGCCATAGTTGACGCCGGCGCGAATGATGTTGATCTCGTCGCCGCCTTGCGGGCCATGTTCGTGCGTCCATAGCTCACCCGTTTCGGGGTGCAGTGCGGCACCCTGGATATTGCGGTTGCCGATCGTGAACTTTTCCGGTAGCGCGCCGGGTTGCTGCACAAACGGATTGTCGACCGGGATCCGGCCGTCGTCATGCAGGCGGATGACCGACCCGGCGTGGTCGTCAAGACGCTGTGCCCGCTGTTGGTCGCCGCGATCGCCGAGGGTGATGAACAGAAAGCCCTGCCGGTCGAAGACCAGGCGCGAACCGAAGTGGCGTCCGCCGCTCGACTTGGGGAGCATCCGGAACAACACCTGCACGTCGCTGAGCGTCTTTCCCTTCAGCCGGGCCCGGAGCACCTCGGTCCCGTAGCCGCCTTTTCCTTCGGCGACGTAGGAAAGGTAGACCCAGCCGTTGTCACGGAAGCCGGGATGCAATGCGACATCGAGCAGCCCGCCCTGGCCGATCGCGGCGATCACGGGCAGTCCACGCACGGGCTCCGGATCCAGCCGACCGTCGGGATCGACCAGCCGCAAGCGGCCCGGGCGCTCGCTGACCAGCATTTGTCGGTCAGGCAGAAAGGCGAGGCCCCAGGGGTGGTCGAGACCTTCGGTGAGAATCGTCAGCCGGACGCGCTGCCCTTCGCTGTCGAAAACCTCGGCGAAGGCGGTCAACGGCCAGAGGGCACAAAGCAGCAGCCATCCAGCAAAGAGCAGCCAATGATCTGGCACGACGAACTGCGTCGAGACGGGCTGCGAACGGTTTTCGTGCATGGGACTCCTCGGCCAAAGCGTGCGCTGCGATCACTTCCAGTGCCGCAACCGCAAGTATCCGGCGATGATCGCCGGTGTTCAAGTCGGGTAAAATGCGCCTGGAAGAAAATCCGTGCCAGAAGCCGACGGTCTGCTGCCTGGACGCGGCCTCAGTGCGATCGTTGCAGAGATCATCACCCATCCATGACAGGTCAAGCCCATGAATAGCCATCCCTCTGACTTGCTGCCTCTGGACCAGGAAGGCGCAGGATTGATCCTGACCCCGTGCCCGGGAACCAGGGGCGTGCAGACAACGACTGCGCTCGAACAACTGCAGGCGGCCGGCGCCGATGCGCTGATCACGCTGATGCCGGCAGCGGAAATGGCGAGCAATGCGGTGACCGACCTCGGGCAGCTTTGTGCCGAGCGAGGTGTGCAATGGTTTCATCTGCCCATCGAGGATGAGCACGCGCCGGAGGCGGATTTTGACGCAGCCTGGCAGACCCAGCGGCCGGCGGTGCATCGACTGCTGAATGCGGGCAAGAAGATTGCGATCCATTGCAAAGGCGGTTCAGGTCGTACCGGCCTGATGGCGGCGCAGATCCTGGTCGAACGTGGCTGGCCAAAAGATGACGCCACACGCGTGGTCAAGGCGCTGCGACCGAACGCGCTGAGCCTGGCCGCGCATCAGGATTACCTGGCCCGGCTGGCTGCGCCTTCGGCCGGCGGATGAGGGGCGGTATGACGATCAGCTTTGGCGAACGCGACAGGCGCGGCTACTACTGGGACGGAAGAGTCTGGCGGGACCCCGTCTACTGGGAGAAGCACCATGGCAAGGGGCAGGGACACGGCAACAGCTACCACTGCCCGCCGGGTCAGGCCAAGAAGGGCAATTGCCCGCCGCATCAAGTCACCCCTTACCGATGACCGGAGTGACCGGCTGATCCGTACGCTGCCGCTGTTGCGCGGCAGGCGCTGAGTCACGCCTGCGCGGAAAGGCGGGGACGGCCGGCGGCGTGCCGAAGGTTGCGGGAGCGATTGAAGGCGCTGGATTGCAGGGTGGAAATGAATAGCCGGTCGTCCTCGGCAATGTGACGCTCAAACCAGTATTCGCAATAGCGCAGGAAGGAGTGCGCGTCGCGCCCCTTGCTGCGGACCTCGGCCAGAGCCCTGCGCAGCATGCGAAGCGTGTCCTCGTGGATTTTCTTGTGCTCGGAGAACTCCAGGCCCGCTTCTTCGGCGATCCGCTCTTCGGTAGCGAAATGCATGGCGAAGTATTCAAACAGTGCATCGAACTCAGCGATGGGGACGTAGCTGATCTCGAAACAGGCTGTCTTGAGCGACTCAATACGGTGGAAGATCTCCTCGTGTTGAGCATCTATTTCCGGCAAATCCACCAACAGCGCTTCCGGCAGCAAGCCGGAAAAATTAATCTCCATGGCAAGTCTCCTCTGGAAATGACAGGGCCTTTCTTATTATTCATGCAGTATAGAAACAAGACCTGAGAAATTCCACACAAATCAAAGTTAAGTCAGGAAAATATCGCCGGGAGCTGTATTTTCACCTGAGGGTGGTCAACGGGCAGCGTGTACCTCAGCTGCCGGCATCGACAGTCGCACCACCGAACCAGTGGTCAGAGGTAGCCGAGCAGGCCGGCGACGCCGGCCTGCTGGCAGATGGTGTCTGGACCAGCAGCGCAGGAAGCGGCGATGGCAGGCGGCCACTGGGTGGACTAGAATGGTATCTTGGCGTGGGCAGGGCTTCGCCTCTTGATCAGACGAAAGGAATGACCATGGCACGAATCGAGAAGGACTTTCTGGGCGAGAAGGAACTGCCGGACAACGCGTATTACGGTGTGCAGACGCTGCGTGGCCGGGAAAACTTCCACATCACCGGCATCCCGATGTCGGCGGAGCCGTATTTCGTCAAGGCCTTCGGCTATGTCAAGAAAGCGGCAGCTTTGGCCAATCGCGATCTTGGCGTGCTCGATGCCAGGGTGGCAGATGCCATCGTCGGCGCCTGCGACCGGCTGATCGCGGGCGAGATGTGCGACCAGTTCGTGACCGATTTCATCCAGGGCGGTGCCGGTACCTCGACCAACATGAACGCCAACGAGGTGATTGCCAACCTGGCGCTGGAAAGCCTCGGGCACCGGAAGGGTGAGTACCAGTATGTCAACCCGAACGATCACGTCAATTACGGGCAATCGACCAACGACATCTATCCGACGGCGTTCCGGCTGGCGCTGATCCTTCGTCTGGCCAGTTACATGGACGCTCTGCGGCGGCTGCAGGACGCTTTCTACGCCAAAGGAAAGGAGTTCGAGAAGGTTCTCAAGATGGGTCGCACGCACCTGCAGGATGCAGTTCCGATGTCACTCGGGCAGGAGTTCCATGGCTGGGGGACGACCATCGGCGAGGAAGTCAGCCGTATTGCCGAGGTGCGTCAGCTGTTGCACGAGGTCAATCTAGGCGCCACTGCCATCGGCACCTCGGTGACGGCTGCGCCAGGTTATCCTGAACTGGTCACCCGCTACCTCTCCGAACTAACCGGGACGCGATTCATTCTTGCCGGTGACCTGGTCGAGGCGACCTCGGATACCGGTGCCTATGTGCAGTTGTCTGGTGTGCTCAAGCGGACGTCGGCCAAGCTGACCAAGATCTGCAACGACATCCGCCTGCTTGCCTCGGGCCCGCGCTGCGGCTTCAACGAGATCAACCTGCCGCAGATGCAGCCGGGTTCATCGATCATGCCGGGCAAGGTCAATCCGGTGATTCCCGAGGTCGTCAACCAGACCAGCTTCCTGGTGATCGGACTCGACCTGACCGTGACGCTGGCGGCGTCGGCCGGGCAGCTGCAACTCAATGTGATGGAGCCGGTGATTACCTTCGCGCTGTTTACCTCGATCTTCACGATGGAGAATGCGGTCAACAGCCTGCGGGTGAACTGCGTCCAGGGGATCAGCGCCAACGTCGAACACGCGCGCGAGATGGTGCTCAACTCGCTCGGAATCGTCACCGTGCTGAAGCCGACACTGGGTTACAAGCAGTGCGCCGAGATCGCGCGCGAGGGCTACGAAACCGGCAAGTCTCTGCACCAGATCGTGGTCAGCGAGCGCGGACTGATGACACAGGCGCAGTGGGACGAGGTCTTTTCGTTCGAGAACCTGATCAGTCCGCAGTCGGAGTAGCCATTTCCTTGCGGCGGTTTCCTGCTGCCTTGCGTTGTCCGGGGGCTGCCCTGATGGTCAGGCTCCCTCGCTGGTCTTTGCCGGAGAACAGAAATCATGAGCATGGCGATCTTCCTGCAGTTCGCGGTGGTCCTTGCGGCGATCTGGATGGGCGCACGCTACAGCGGCGTCGGACTTGGCTTGTGGGGTGCCGTCGGGCTGCTGGTGCTGGTCGTCGGCTTCGGCGTCACGCCGACGTCGCCGCCAATCGACGTGATGCTGATCATCCTGGCAGTGATCATGGCCGCCTCGGTGATGGACGCGGCCGGCGGCATCGACTTTCTCGTCCGCCTGGCTGAACGGATCATTCGCGCCAACCCGAAGTACGTCACCATCGTTGCCCCGCTGACGACCTGGAGCTTCAGTTTCGTCGCCGGTACCGGGCACATCGTCTATCCGCTCTTGCCGGTGATCTACGAGACCGCGCACCAGAGCGGTATCCGCCCCGAGCGGCCAATGGCAATCGCCACCATTGCCTCGCAGCAGGCGATCACCGCCAGCCCGGTGGCGGCAGCGACCGCGGCGATGATCGGGCTGTTTGCCGAGAAGGGAATGACCCAGTGGGGTCTGCCAGAAATCCTGATGATCTGCGTTCCCGCCACGCTGACCGGTGTGCTGGTGGCGGCGATCGTCTCGATGTTTCTCGGCAAGGACCTGAAGGACGATCCCGAGTATCAGGCGCGCCTGGCGGCGGGGCAGATCCCGACACCCAAGGCCGCGGCTGATCGCCCACCGCTGAAGCCGGCGGCCAGACTGTCAGCCTATCTCTTTCTGGCCGGCGTGGCGCTGGTGGTGCTGTTCGGCTTCTTCCCCGAGTTGCGCAGGCTGCCGGGTGCCAAGACCCCGCTCGGCATGCCGATCGTCATCGAAATCGTGATGATGGCGGTGGCGGCGATCATGCTGATGGCGACCCGTGTGAACGTCGATGAAGTGCCGAAGACGGCGACTCTGCGCGCGGGGGTCGTGGCGGTGATCGGGATTTTCGGCCTGGCCTGGCTCGGTGACAGCTTCATTGCCGCGCACAAGGACGTCATCGTTCCGGCCATCGGCCACTGGGCCGAGGCGGCACCGTGGACCTTCGCTTTCGGCCTCTTCTTTGCTTCGGTGTTGCTCTACAGCCAGGCCGCGACGACACGGGCACTGATGCCGCTCGGCATTGCCCTGGGCATCCCGCCACAGTTCCTGATCGCGATGTTCCCGTCGGTCAATGGCTACTTCTTCATCCCGACCTATGGCTCACTGATCGCCGCGATCAACTTTGACCTCTCGGGGACGACGAAGATCGGCAAGTACGTGCTCAACCATTCCTTCATGATTCCCGGTCTGGTGGCGACCGTCGTGGCGGTCACTACCGGCCTGTTACTGGCGCGAGTGATGTTCTGACCGCGCAGGCGGCGCAGCAGGTGGGCCACCGACCTGGAGGCGGCGCGCCTGCGCGGCTGCCGTTCCGGCTTAGCGGCGGCTGACGCTGAGCGTCACGTGACCACGGTTGTTGGCGTAAAACTTCCAGGCATCGTTGGCGTAGCAGTAGAGATAGCCGGACCGCTTCGGCGTCAGTCGGCGGCCTTTGCCGATGACGAAAGTTTCGCCTTCGATCGGCGTGCCACTGGCATCGATGTTTGGCTGGTTGGCGATCATGCCGATCAGGGCGAACCATGGGGCGTCCTCGCAGCGGCGCGAGCCCCACCAGTCTGTACCCTGCTTGCCGGTCACTCGCTTGTAGATTTCCTCGGCCTCGCCGAGCGCGTTGCCGAACAGGTAGGCCACTTCGCCGATCTTGAATTTGCCGTCGCGCGCTCCCGCCGGACCACAGGCGATGTTGCTGTCCAGCCATTCACCGCTGGCCGACAGGTCATAGCTCACCCCCGCTGCAAGATGGAGCCCGGTGGTATTCCAGTGTTGGCGGGCGTACACGGCGACACTGGCCGAGTCGCCGGCAGCGAGCACGCGGGTTGGCCAGTACGGCGCCTGGGTCAGCGGCGGCACCTGATGGCGCTCCCACACCTGTGGCGCCAGTTCGCTGCCGACGCTGCCAGCGGCGACGCAGGGGGTGGCGCGCGGCAGGGTTCGCAGATGCTTCCAGACGCCTGTCGTCGAGTCATGCAAGAGACCGCGCGGGTCAGGCGCCAGTTGGCTGGCAAGCAATGGATTGATGCGCAGGCCGAGCGCCGTCGCTTCGTCGATCATCCACTGCAGCGCGCCATCGGAGAGGCCGCACTCGGCGTAGCCGCCACCGACGTCGCTGTGCGTGCCGGCAAACCAGAGCTGCAACAGGCTGCCATCCGCCGGGCGCTGGCCGCCGGTCCACAGCGTTGGCGCGAAACTTGCACGTTGTTCGTCCATCGCCAGCGCATGCCGCCCATGGCGGACCAGGGCGCTGAGTTCGGTGTCGTGAAAGCGGTAGTTGCGCGGGTCATCGAGCAACTGGTCGAGGAGAACCAGATCATCAGGCACCCCGAGCGAGCCGACGGTATCCCAGACGCCGATCAGGTGAATGCCGACCCCGCCGTCTGGCAGGTCGCCGCGCAGGAAGCTGCAACCGGCGCTCCATTTGCTCGCTGCTTCACGTTTCCGGTAGCCACGGTCGTAGGCTCGCTGGATTGCATTCCAGGCCTGCCGGTCGCTTTTCCCGCTGAGGTCGAGCAGACCACAGCGGGCAACGAAGCCGCCCAGGCTGCGCACGGTGTAGGCCCCGCGACTGAAGCCGAAAAGGTAGATCAGGTCACCGCTGTGATAGTGATCGCATAGCCAGCGGTAAGCGCTGAGGATGTTTCGGGTCAGACCGACGCCGATGCCACCGCCAAGGACACGTTCCAGGAGAGTGCCCTCGGCACCGACACCCGGGTGATAATAGGTGAGCTGCCGATCGTCGGCGACGCAGAGGTTGTGGAGCTTGACGACGTTCGTCGGGCAGGGCAGGGCGCCCATCTCCTGCTCCGGGGTGCACCAGGTTCCATCACTGCAGACAACGAGATTGCGCGGCATGGCTTTATTCTCCATGGGGTAAAAAGGGCGTTGGCAGGAGAGCATATGGGCTCTCTGTCTTGACTACCGCCGCGCTATCAGTTGCCGTAGGCGGCAGGTCGAAGCGGAAACAATCGAACTCGGCGGCTGGTCGCGGCCGGCTGAAGAGGTAGCCCTGGACTTCCGGGCAACCATGCGACTCAAGGAAGTGCAACTGGGCGACGGTTTCAACCCCCTCGGCGATGACCTCCATCTTCAGGCTATCGGCCATCGCGACGATGGCGCGCACAATCGCGGCATCGTTGGCGTCGGTCGTCAGGTCACGCACGAAAGACCGGTCTATCTTGAGGCGCGCGACCGGGAAGCGCTTGAGGTACGCAAGGCTCGAGTAGCCGGTGCCAAAATCGTCGATGGTCATCCGGATGCCGAGTTCTGCAAGCGAGTGCAGCAGGGCCGTGGCGGTCACCGTATCGGCCATCAGCATGCTTTCGGTCAGTTCGAGTTCGAGGGTCGACGGCGGCAACTGCCAGGTGGCCAGGGTGGTGACGATCTGCTCGCAGAGGTCGGTTTGCTGCAGCTGTCGTGCCGACAGGTTCACGCCGATGCGCAGGTCCGTGTGTCCGGCATCGCGCCAGCACCGGGCCTGGCGGCAGGCGGCACGCAGTACCCACTCACCGATGCCGACGATGAGACCGGTTTCCTCGGCGATCGGGATGAAGCGATCGGGCGATATCAGACCGCGTTGCGGGTGACGCCAGCGGAGCAATGCTTCCATGCCGGTGACGTCGCCGCTGCGGCAGTTGACCTGCGGTTGGTAGAAAAGCTCGAACTGGTCGCGCTCGACCGCGGAGTGCAGGTCGTGTTCGATCGCGGCCCGCTCCTGAATCACCCGGTTCATTGCCGGCGTGAAGAACTGGAAATTGTTGCGACCGCGCTCCTTGGCGTGATACATCGCTGTGTCGGCGTTGCGCAACAGGGTCGATGCGTCCTCACCGTCATCCGGATAGACGCTGATACCGATGCTTGGCGTGACGTGCAGCGGCCGTTCGTCGATGATCTGTGGTGATGAGACGACTTCGAGCACCTTGCCGGCCAGAGTCGCCGCACTCGTGACGTCGGTGAGTCCGGGAACAACGATGATGAACTCATCGCCGCCCAGCCGTGCGACGGTCTCGGTCTCGCGCAGGACCTCGGTCAGGAGCTCTGCGATGCGTGCGAGCAGACGGTCGCCGGTGTCATGACCGAGCGTGTCGTTGATCAGCTTGAAGCGGTCGAGGTCGAGGAAAAACACCGCCGTGTGGTCATCGTTGCACCTGGACCTCGCGATGGCCTGCCGGATGCGGTTGTCGAGCAACGTCCGGTTGGGGAGTCTGGTCAGCGGATCGTGGTGGGCGAGAAAGTTGATATGTTCCTCGGACCGCTTGCGTTCGGTGATGTCGTAGAAGCTGCCGATGTAGTGTGTGACCACGCCGTCACCGTTCCTGACCGCGGTAATCGTCAGCCAGGCCGGAAAGACCTCACCATTCTTGCGCCGGTTCCAGATCTCGCCGCGCCAGACGCCGCGGACACTGATGCAGTTCCACATCTCGCGGTAGAAGGCGATACGCTGGCGTCCGGAGGAAAAAAGCTTCGGGGTCTGGCCGATGATTTCGTCACTGCTGTAGCCGGTGATCGCGGTCAGCGCCGGGTTGATGGAGACAATCCGCTGATCGGCAGCGGCAATGCAGATACCTGAAGTGCTCGCCGAGAATACACTGGCAGCCAGCCGCTGCGCGTCTTCGGCACGGCGCTGATTGACGATGCGCCAGATGTCCTGGCCGATCAGGCGAGCAGTCTCCGTTTCGTGCTCGCAGTACGGCTCGGCCTTGTTGCCAACGCCGAGCAGCATGCGGCCGACACCCCCTTCGATCACCGGCACGCTGATCAGGCGCTCGATCCCGGCACCTGCAGCCGGCCAGAGTCCTTCGAGGCCCGCCGGAGGCTGGTCACAAAGGATTGCCCCGCGCTGCTCCAGGGCCTCGGCCCAGATGCCCTGCAGAGCGGCCGTCGCCAGCGGGTCGGCTGGCGCTGTGGGGTTACCCCGGCACGGGTCGCGCGACCAGGTGATCGATTCGAACGTGCGCTGATCCGGGTTGACGAAACATAGGAACGATGTCTGGCTGCCGGTCAATCGCTCGGCCACCTCGAGCCCGTGCTGCAGGAAAGCTGCTTCGTCCATCTGTTCGGCAGCCTTGGGCAACTCAAGCATGGCCAGCGCACGTTCGGCCTGGTGCCTGAGCAGCGCTTCGGCCTGTAGGCGTGCTTGTTCAAGCCGCTGGCGCTCGGTGATGTCGGTCAGGATGCAATGGGTGCGCGCCTGCCCTTGTGGTCCGCGGTGGATGCGGCCGTTGATCAGGACCGTGAGCACCTTGCCGTTTTTCTGCCGGAGGTCGCACATCAGTTCGTCGATTCGCCCGTCGGTGATGAACTTCGGGAAGGTCTCGACGAGGATCGGCAAGGATCGCTGGTCAAGGAAATCGGTGATCGGGCGACCAATGACCTCGTCACGGCGGTAAGCCAGCAGCGCCAGCCAGGCGTCATTGACCTCAACCAGCCGGAGGCTCGCCGCGTCAATTGATTGATAGGCCAGTGGTGCGTCGCTGAACAGGGCGCGATAGCGTTCCTCGGAATCGGCCAGAGCCACCTCGCGGTCGAGGATGGCGTTGGCCATGCGGCGCATGCTCAGCGCCAGATTTGCCAGTTCCAGGGCTCGCGACGACGGCAGGGGTGCGGCGTAGTCTCCGTCAGCAATCGCCTGTACGTGGCGGCTGAAGTCGGCCACCCGTCGCACCAGCGCCCGACCATACAGGTAGGCGCTGAGCAGGGCGAGAGCGAAGGCGGCTGCCACCCCGGCAGCAATGGCCTGCAAGGTCGAGTGCATGGTGGCGAAGGCGGATTCGGTCGGCTGGGCGACCAGCGTCAGCCAGCCGGAGGCGCCAATTGGCGTGACCGTGCCGATGTATTCTCGCCCGGCGAGCGAGAAGCGTTCGGTTGCGAAGCGACCAGCCAGCCCTGCCTGGACCAGCGGCAGGTAGCCAAGGTTTTCCTGGCGAGTCGCCGCACCGGCATCCGGGTGCGCCACGACCTGACCCAGCCGATCGAGAATGATCGGCAGCACGGTGGCCGCCTCGCCGAGTTCGGCAATGTGGTCAGACAGTCGTTCGAGGTCGATTTCGCCCACCAGCGTCCAGCGCTCTGGCGTGGTCAGCGCGGCCTTGCCGCGCAGCGGCACGGTGGCGGCGACAACGATCTTGCCGCGTTGCGACAGATAGCTGTCCGACCAGAGTACCGAGCCGGCCGGCCGTACCGCTTTGACAAAGCCACGCGCCGAGAAGTCGAGTCCCAATAGCTCGTCGCGACGTTGCCGCCGTTCCAGTGGCAGGCCGACATCGACGACCCGTGCACTGGCATCGAGGACGTAGAGCGCGTCGAGTGGCGCGTGCGCATGGGTCAGGGTATCGATGATGACGCGCGTGCGCTCGGGCGTGCTGTCTGGCTGCGCGTCGATCTCGGCGGCCACTCGTTCCAGTGCCGCCGCCGAGCCGCGCAGGAAATCGTCGACCTGCCGCGATAGCGCCACCCCGAGGGTTCTGTTGCTGTTCTCGACCTGATCGTTCAGGCGCGGCAGCAAGACGCCAAGCAAGACTGCAACCACGGCCACAATGGCCACCCCGACCACGGCGGAGAGACCCAGCGTGAGCCAGAAGCGGAGAGATCGAGCCATGCCGCAGATACTAATACAAAACGGCACTTGAACTCGTTACCTGTGCTCGGCCACCCCCCGGTCCTCGTGCCGCGAAAGCTAGCGCAGTGACCTGAACTCCCCGTCGCGGATGACCGACAGAAAGGTGTCGCGCAGGGTGTCGCCATTCCCGTCGAAGCGGATCGGCGACTGCGCGCCGGCATACTCTCCGTGGACGAGGATCGCCTCTTTGAGCGTCTGGCCGCTCGACTGGCTTGCAAGCGCGTCAAGCGCGACATTGGTCGCGTCGAAAGCAGTGAGTCCGGCGAAACCCGGTTCCTGGGCGAAGCGCTCGCGGTAGGCGTGGCGGAACGAGAGGTAGGCTGCAGCCTTGCTCTCGCGGTCAACATACTGGGCGACGATCAGACCCTCCACCGCCTTGCCGCCCAGTTCGAGCAAGCGCTCGGTTGCCGCCCATTCGGCCGTGCCAAGGTGGACTGAAGCGTTGCGCATGCGAATCTGCTGCACGAGCAGGCCGGTGTCCACAGAGTTGGCGATGATCATCACGCCATCGGGTTTATCGGCGAGGACTTTGGTTGCCAGAGTTGCCAGTGAATCACTCGAATCGAAGCCAAGCTCAGCGATGATGCTGCCGCCCATGGCTTCGAACGCCCGCCGGAAATCTCCCGCCCAGCTCTCGCTGTAGGCCTTGTTGCGCAAATCGCAGACCAGCGTTACCCGACGCAGTCCGTGCGCAACGAAATGGTGCTCCGCTGACTTGAAGACATGCGTCGCGGTGGGCGCGACGACGCGAAAAAACTGGTCGTCGATACCGGTCAGTGCATTGGTGGTCACGGTTGGAGCGATCAGCGGAATTCCGGCGGCATTGATCTGGGGCAGGACCACCATCGCCATGGCGCTGGTCATCGGCCCGATGATGACCTTGACCTGGCGCGCCAGGAGGCGCGTGACCGCCCGTCTTGCCACCTCGGCATCCTGCTGGTCATCCTCGGCGATCAGATCGATCCGCCGGCCCTTGATCCCGCCCTGCTGGTTGCGCATCTCCACCGCCAGGATGGCGCCGTTGCGACCGCCAATTCCGAGGTCGGCGACGCGCCCCGAGAGACCGCCGAGGAAGCCGATGCGCAGCGGTTCCGGCGGAGAGCAGGCAATCAGGCCGGTGCCGAGGGTGATCAGGATGGTGACCATCAGCAGCCAGATGGGTGGGACGCGGATCACCGCAATCGTTATCGGGAGCAGCATGCGAACCTCCGGGAGCAAGTCGTCCAGCCTGGCAGTCGCGGCAGGAACCGATCGCCATCGGGGTCGAGTATAAGCCAGGACGCTGGTCATGACGGCACGCCTCCCCAGCCTTCCGCCACTGAGCATGGCTCTCAACGTCGGCGCAGCTTTTCTCGGGTCAGCCGGGGAAAAACAAAAAAAGCGTCGAAAAGTAGCAGTCGATGGCCTTCAAGCGATTGAAGGGGCTGGCATATCGGCGCTATTATTTGCAACGCCGTCGATCAATGATCCGACGTCAAGTTTGTTGTCACAGAACCATAGAACATTTCCCACTGGAGAGAGATAGATGGACAAGAGAACTCCGCCGCCTGCACCAGGCACCGACAGCAATACGGCGGGAGCAGCAAGGCCCACCGATGATGCCGAGTCCCCGGTTGCCAAGCCGGCGGGACGAGCGCCGAGGGCACGCGCTGCCACCTCGACGCGTACCGCGCAGCCACGCCGGGCCTCGGCGGGTGACGTGGCGCCGGCGCACACGCCCGCTGCCATGGAGGCCTATGACGTCGCCGAGGCGGCCAGTTCGGCGATCGAACAGAAGAAGGTCGCCCTGCGAGACATCATCGCGCATGCGAAGGTCGGCGACACGGCATCGCTGGCCAAGACGCTGGAAGCCATCATGACCGGCGCGTCGCCCGACGACGCACAGGCCTTGCGCAAGGCGCTGCTCGAAAAGGAGCCACCGCAGGCAGCGAAGCCGCCGACCAGCCCGGACGACGAACTGGCCAGCGGCTGGCGGGACAATAACTCCTACCCCTATCGCAACCTGATGTCGCGCAAGGCGTACGAGAAGCAGAAGTATCGCCTGCAGGTCGAGCTGATCAAGATGCAGAACTGGGTCAAGGACACCGGCCAGCGCGTCGTCGTGATCTTCGAGGGGCGCGATGCTGCCGGCAAGGGTGGCTCGATCAAGCGCTTCACCGAGAACCTCAACCCGCGCGGCGGGCGTGTCATGGCGCTCGAGAAGCCGACCCAGGAGGAGCGTGGGCAATGGTATTTCCAGCGCTACGTGCGTCACCTACCGACCGCCGGCGAGATCGTCTTCTGTGACCGCTCGTGGTACAACCGTGCCGGCGTCGAGCGCGTGATGGGGTTCTGCACTGATGAAGAGTATCAGGAGTTCATGCGCCAGACGCCGGAAGTCGAACGGACTCTGGTGCGCAGCGGCATCCACCTGGTTAAGTTCTGGTTCTCGGTCAGCCGCAAGGAGCAGCGCCGCCGCTTCAAGGAGCGCGAAGTGCACCCGCTCAAGCAGTGGAAACTGTCGCCTATCGACCTCGCCTCGCTCGACAAATGGGATGACTACACGAAGGCAAAGGAGGCGATGTTCTTCCATACCGACACGGCGGAAACGCCATGGACGGTGGTCAAGTCGGACTGCAAGAAGCGTGCTCGCCTGAACGCCATGCGTTACGTGCTGCACAAGCTGAACTATACCGGCAAGGACATCGAAGCCATCGGGCCGATCGATCCACTGCTCGTTGGCCGTCCGCACGTGGTCTATGAACCGAGTGGATCCGTCCACCCACAGGTAGACCACACGCCGATCCTGTGATCGGCAGCGAATCCGGGGTCAACCAGGGGGGCCGCAAGCGCCCCCATTTTTTCTGACGTGACGGCTTTGATCGCCTGCCGGGGCCGGGTTGCCAGGGTAGCTCTCGAGGGGCCGGATGGCATCGGCTGCGGCGCCCTGGATTCGAGATGATGGGAAGCTTGGCCAGGCTGCGGATCGATCAGTTTGTCACTCGCCATGTGGGTCCGATTGAACTCTCGATCGGCGCCGCCGAGTGCGTGTGCATCGAGGGGCCATCGGGCAGTGGCAAGACGCTGTTGTTGCGCGCCATCGCCGATCTTGATCCCCATCGCGGTGAGGCTTACCTCGACGGAGCGAGCTGCAGCAGCCTGCCGGCCCCGGCATGGCGTCATTCGGTGGCGCTGGTGGTGGCGGAAAGTCAGTGGTGGTCGGAACGGATCGGCGACCATTTCGACCGGGGCGTCGATGAGGCCTGGCTGGAACAACTCGGCCTGCCCGACTCTGCCATGAACTGGGAAGTCGCTCGATGTTCGACCGGGGAAAGGCAGCGGCTGGCGTTGCTGCGCACCCTGATGCAGGCGCCGGCGGCCTTGTTGCTGGATGAACCGACCGGCAATCTCGACCAGGAAAGCACGCGGCGAGTCGAGTCCCTGCTGGCCGGGTATCAACGGCAGTGGCAGGCGGCATTGCTCTGGGTCAGTCACGATGCCGGCCAGATCGAACGGGTGTCGCAACGCAGCTTCATCCTGAACGACGGCCGGCTGGCCGAGAAGCTGCCGAGATGAACCTGGTTCAGCTCTCCCCGGTCGACCTCGGCATCGCGTCGCTGCTCATCCTGGCGCTGGCCGGCCTCTCGCGGCGCATGCAGATCGGCGCCGAACGACAACTGCTGGTGTCCGCGCTACGCAGCACGGTTCAGCTGTTTCTCATCGGTCTCGTGCTCAAGGTTCTCTTCGACCATGCCCACCCCGCGTGGGTCGCGCTGCTGGCGGCGGTGATGCTCGCCGTCGCCGGCCGGGAAGTGATGGTTCGCCAGCAGCGCCGCTTTGTCGGCTGGTGGGGGTTCGGCGTCGGCACCCTGTCAATGTTCGTGTCGTCGTTTGCCGTCACCGTCCTGGCACTGGTCGTGGTCATCGGGACCGACCCATGGTACGCGCCGCAATATGCCATTCCGCTGCTCGGCATGATCCTCGGCAACACGATGAACGGCATCTCGCTGGGGCTCGACCGCCTGACCCAGGATGCTGCACAAAGACGGCTGGTGATCGAGGCCCGGCTGGCGCTCGGCCAGGGCTGGCAGCGGGCGATTGCCGACAGCCGCCGCGAGGCGATCCGGGTTGGCATGATTCCGATCATCAACGCCATGTCTGCGGCTGGCATCGTCAGTCTGCCGGGCATGATGACCGGCCAGATTCTTGCCGGTACGCCGCCGGTGGAAGCCGTCAAGTACCAGATCCTGGTCATGTTTCTGATTGCTGGCGGCACCGGCTTTGGCACCATGGTGGCGGTCAGCTTTGCCGCCCGGCGCCTGTTCGACGAGCGCCAGCGCCTTCGGCTCGACCGCTTGAGCTCGCCGGGAGATTGACCGGAAAAGTGCCTTGCAGGCGCAGCGGCAGGCCGCGGGCGCTGGTGCGCTGACGTCTGCTGCGGCACGCAGTCAGACGAAGACGGAACCGACCAGACGGCTTGTCCTGCCCAGGATATCAGGGCACAGACAATCGATTTTCTGCGGTTGCAGGGTATTGCCGATCCAGGTGATCTGCCGCTTGGCCAGCTGGCGGCTGGCATAGATGCCACGATCGCGCAGTTCGCCGCGGGGTGCGAGCCCTGCCTGAACGTCCCACACCTGCCGGTAGCCGACGCAACGCATCGATGGCAGGTCGGCCCTCAGGCGATACTTTTGGCGCAGAGCTTCGACTTCGGCTTCCAGCCCGGCGGCAAGCATGTGCTCGAAGCGGGCGGCGATGCGCTGGTGCAGGACGGCGCGGTCGGACGGCAGCAGGCCAATCGACAGGAAGCGGTATTGCAGCGCTGTCTTGGTGCCGATGGCGATCAGCGCCGAAAGCGGGCGGCCTGAAAGGCGAAAGACCTCGAGCGCACGCTGAATGCGCTGGGCATCCGTGGAGTGCAGCCGTGCGGCAGTTGCCGGGTCGACCCTGGCCAGTTCGGCGTGCAGCGCCGGCCACCCGCGGGCAGCGGCTTCCTGGTCGATCGCCGCACGCGTCGCCGGGTCGGCTGGCGGGAGATCGACCAGGCCTTCGATCAACGCCTTGAAATAGAGCATCGTGCCGCCGACGAGCAGCGGCACCCTGGCGCGGGTCGTGATCTCGGCCATCGCCGCCAGGGCGTCGGCGCGGAAGCGGGCGGCCGAGTAGGTCTCCTCGGGACTGATCAGGTCGATCAGACGATGCGGAAAGTCGGCCAGTGTCGCCGCATCGGGCTTGGCCGTGCCGATATCCATGTCACGAAAGACCTGCGCCGAGTCGACGCTGACCAGCTCGACGGGAAAACGGCGCGCCAGCTCGATCGCCACCGCTGTCTTGCCGCTGGCAGTGGGTCCCATCAGCAGGATGGCTGGCGGCAGGTGTCTGGCAGGCGTTGTGGGGTTGCTCATCGGCCGCGCAGGAAGTGGCGGTCGAGGTCGGCCATGCTCAGTTGGGTCCAGGTCGGACGGCCATGGCTGCAGTGGCCGGAACGTTCGGTTTCTTCCATCTGCCGCAGCAGACCGTTCATCTCCGCCAGCGACAACAGGCGCCGGGCGCGCACCGCTCCCTGGCAGGCCAGACTGCTCAGCAACTCGTTGCGCCGGGCAGTCATCAGTTGGGTAACGCCATGCGCTCGCAGTTCGCCAAGCAGCGCGCGCGCCAGCGCGGCGGGATCGGCGGCCAGCAGCAATGCCGGGATGCTCCTAACGGCGAGTTGCCGGGGTCCCACCGGGGCCAGATCGAAACCGAGCTGATGCAGCGTCTCGGCGTGCTCTTCGGCGGTGGCGACGTCGATCGCTTCGGCGTTGAACACTGCTGGAATCAGGAGCGCCTGGGTTGCCACTTGCCGTTCGTCGAACGCTCGCTTGAGCTTCTCGTAGAGTATCCGTTCGTGCGCCGCATGCATGTCGACGACGACCAGCCCCTGGGTGTTCTGCGCCAGGATATAGACGCCGTGCAACTGGGCAAGGGCATAGCCGAGCGGCGCTACCTCGCTGTCGGCGGTGGCCAGCGTCCCGGGCGATAGGGCCGGCGGCAGCGTTGCCGGGGCTTGCGCCGCCTGGACAAAGGTCAGGTAGGCGTCGTTGGTGGCGGCTTCGCCGGTGCGCAGCGGCGCCTGGTAGGGTAGCCGGTAGTCAAAGGCCGGGCTGCCTGGATGGCCCGGCAGCGGGTCGGCTGCACGATCGGGGGTGGGTGATTCCTTGCCCTCCGGCGCTGCCTCCTGACTGGCTGGCGAGGCGAAGGGCTGCGTTACCAGTGGACCGGACAAGAGGCGCTGCACGGCATGAAAGACAAATTGATGGACCGCGCGCGCATCACGGAAGCGAACCTCGGTCTTCTGCGGGTGCACATTGACATCGACGGTGGCTGGGTCGATCTCGAGGAACAGGCAGTAAGCCGGGTAACGGCTACCGTGCAGCAGGTCCTGGTAGGCCTCGCGCAGCGCGTGGCCGAGCAGCTTGTCGCGTACGAAGCGGCCGTTGACGTAACAGTACTGGCCATCGCTGCGCGCGCGCGAATAGGCCGGCAGGGCGCAGTAACCAGAAACTCGCAGGGGGCCGGCCTGGGCCTCGAGCTGGCGCGCCTGGGCGAGAAAGTCCTCGCCGAGGATGGCGCCGGCACGCCCGCGGGCATCGCTCCTCGCCAGTTGCAGGCTGACGCGCCCATTGTGCGAGAGGGTGAACGCGACCTCCGGATGCGCCAGCGCGATGCGCTTGACCGTCTCGGCGCAGTGGGCGAATTCGGTGTTATCGGACTTGAGGAATTTTCGCCGCGCCGGCGTGTTGTAGTAGAGATCGCGCATCTCGACCACCGTACCGATCGCCAGCGCTGCCGGCTCCGGTGTCGCTCCGCTTTCACTGCCGAGCCGCCAGGCATGCTGGCCGGCCACCGTGCCGCCCTGTTGTCGGCTGGTCAGCGTCAGGCGAGCGACGGCCGCCACCGAAGCCAGCGCCTCGCCGCGAAAACCGAGGGTGGCGACCCGTTCGAGATCTTCGAGCGAATTGATCTTCGAGGTCGCATGACGGAGCAGGGCAAGTGCCAGTTCGTCACGCGCGATGCCGCGACCATCGTCACTGACGCGGATCAGCTTGACGCCACCCTCTTCGAGCTGAATCTGGATCGCCGAGCTGTCGGCATCGAGGGCGTTCTCGAGCAGTTCCTTGAGCACTGACGCCGGCCGATCGACGACCTCGCCGGCAGCGATTTGGCTGATCAGCAGGTCGGGCAGCAGATGGATGCGCGCGGTTTCGAGCATCGGCGGATTATACCGGCCCGGCTTTCCGGTAGAATCCCGCCTTTGCGTCTGCCACCACTTTTTCGTCCCATGGAATATCTCACTGCCTTCATCGACATCATCCTGCATCTGGACAAGCACCTGGCGATGCTCGTGCAACAGTACGGGCAGTGGATCTACGTCATTCTTTTCGTGATCATCTTCAGTGAGACCGGCTTCGTGGTGACACCGTTTCTGCCTGGCGATTCGCTGCTCTTCGTGGCTGGGGCGCTGGCCGCGCTGGGCGGTATGGAGATCGGCGTTCTCCTCGCGGTGCTGATCGCCGCTGCGGTCCTCGGCAATATGCTCAACTACCAGATTGGCCGCTATCTCGGACCGAAGGTCTTCCACTGGGAGCAGTCGCGATTTTTCAACAAGGCAGCGCTGCAAAAGACGCACGCCTTCTACGAGAAACACGGCGGCAAGACCCTGGTCATTTCTCGCTTCCTGCCGTTGTTCCGCACCTTTGCCCCGTTTGTGGCGGGGATTGGCGCAATGACCTACGCGAAGTTCAGCTTTTTCAACTTGGTGGGCGGTGTCGGCTGGGTCGGTTCGCTGACGCTGGCGGGCTACTGGTTCGGCAACCTGCCGTGGATTCAGCAGAACCTGACCGCGGTGATCGTGGCGATCATCGTCGTTTCGCTGCTGCCGGTATTCGTCGGCTGGCTGCAGCAGCGAAAGGCCTAGTGCATGATCGCGCTGGTGATATTGATCTCCGGGCGCGGCAGCAATATGGCGTCACTGCTGGCTGCGGCGAATGCTGGCGAGCTGCCGGCACGGATCGTCGGCGTCATCTCCTGCCGGCCTGATGCCCAGGGTCTGCAGACTGCCGCCTTGCGCGGCGTGCCGACACGCGTCGTGGATTACCGGCTGTTTGCCGAGCGCCAGCAGTTCGATGCCGCGCTGGCGGAGGCAATCGACGGCTTCGCGCCTGATCTCGTCGTCCTGGCAGGATTCATGCGGATTCTTGGTGGCGACTTCGTGCGCCATTACGGGGGACGGTTGATCAATATCCACCCTTCGCTGTTGCCGGCATTCCCTGGCCTGCACACGCACCGTCGGGCGCTGGCCGAGGGGGTCCGGATTCATGGCTGCAGCGTACACTTCGTGACACCGGATCTGGATCACGGACCGATCATTATCCAGGCTGCCGTGCCGGTACTCGACCAGGATGACGAGGCGGCGCTTGCCGCGCGCGTCCTGGTGCAGGAGCACCGGGTCTATCCGCTGGCCGTCCGCTGGTTTGCCGAAGGTCGCTTGCGTCTGCAGGACGGACGCGTCCAGCTGGATTCGCCGCAGTCGGGCGAGGCGGTACTGATCGCCCCACAGCTCGCTGCCAACTAGGTCCGCCAGCCGATGCCCGTGGTCCTGATCATCGCCTTTGCTGCCTCGCTCGGCGCGCATGCGCTGGCGCTGTTTGGTCCGGATATCGATTTGTCGACGGTCAGCGATCCTCCACCGCTGCTGGTCGAACTGAAAACGCCACCAGCACCGCCACCCCCGCCGCTGGCGAAATCCGAGGTGAAGGCCGCGGCGGCGAACGGCAGCATGGTCAGGCGCAGCGCAAGCCGTCGGAGACCGCCAGGTCCGGCAGCGCCTTTGCCGCCTTCGACCGAAACCGACTCGCCGTTGGCAATCCCTGAGCCCATGCCCTCGCCGGAGCCAATGCCGGAGCCAATGGAGGAGCGCGAGATCGAGCAGGGCCTGGAGCCAGCCGTCGCCGCATCGCCGCTTGCCGCAGTTGTGCCGGTGGCTTCGGCGCTGCCGGCACGAGGCGTGATCCGTTACCGCGTCGATCGCGGTGACCAGGGTTTCCAGATCGGTTTTTCGATCCACGAGTGGGAAGCCGCCGACGGTGCCTACCGGATCACCGCAGTCAGCGAAACCACCGGCCTGGTGGCTTTTTTCAAGCCGCTGCGGATCGAGGTCGAGAGCCGAGGCCGGCTGACGGCTGCCGGATTGGTCCCCGAACATTTCATGACCCGTCGCGAGGGGCGTGCGACCGGCGAGAGCGCTGAGTTCGACTGGGACAGCATGCAGTTGCGCATGGGCAATCGGCCAGTGCAGGTATTGAGCCTGGGATCGCAGGACCTGTTGTCCTATCCTTACCAGTTGGGATTGATCGCCGACCTTGCTTCGGGTGGGAGCCTGCCGATTGCCACTGGCAAGAAGTATGCGAACTTTCGACTCGAAGTCGTCGGTGACGAGGACATCGAGATTCCGGCCGGGACCTTTCGCAGCCTCCATCTGCGCGTCCCGGGGGTGGCGACGACAGAGATTTGGCTGGCGTACGACCGTGCATTGCTACCGGTGAAGATCCAGCATGTCGACCGCAAGGGCAATCTTTACGTGCAAGTTGCGACTGCCATCGAACTTAGCCAGGAGCCGTGAGCGTGCGTTTCAATGCGGCCCTGTTTCGTCATGCCGAAGCGCTGCTCTCCGAACTGTTGCGCTCGCCCTATCCGGCCGACCAGGTGGTCACCCACTATTTCCGCCAGCATCGCGAACTCGGCCATGCCGACCGCGGATTCGTTGCCGAAGCGGTGTTCGCAGTGCTGCGTCGCAAACGCTCGCTGTCGGCACGTTGCGCCGACGAGGTGACTTCGCGGCGGTTGCTGCTCGCTGCGCTGGCCTGTCTGCAGGGGATGAACCGGCGTGAGCTGGAGGGCGTCTTGAGCGAGTCCGAAGGCAAATGGCTGGCGCAGGCCAAGGCGGTGAAGATGGAGGATCTGTCGCCAGCGGTGCGCCTTGATCTGCCCGACTGGCTGTACGCGGAGTTCAGCGCGCAGTTTGCCGCTGAAGAATTGGCGCAACTGGCCGCCGGGCTCAACCAGCCGGCGCCGCTTGACCTGCGCGTCAATTCGCTCAAGGCGTCCCGGCAAGGGGTGTTGGCGCGGCTGCTCGCGGACGGACTGGCAGCCGAGCCCTGCACCTACTCGCCGCTTGGCATTCGCCTGGCGGGCAAGCCGGCGTTGTCGAAACATCCCCTGTTCATTGACGGCAGCATCGAAGTGCAGGACGAGGGTAGCCAGTTGCTTGGTTTCCTTCTGCAGCCAAAACGCGGTGAGATGGTCGCCGACTTTTGCGCCGGTGCCGGTGGCAAGACCTTGTTGCTCGGTGCACTGATGCGCTCGCAGGGCAGAGTCTATGCCTTTGACGTCGCCGAACGGCGGCTGGCCAGGCTCAAGCCCCGGCTGGCGCGCTCGGGTCTGTCGAATGTGCATCCGGTGCGTATCGAGTCCGAGCGGGACATCCGAATCCGACGTCTTGCCGGCAAGCTCGATCGGGTACTAGTCGATGCGCCGTGTTCCGGTCTGGGCACCTTGCGTCGCAATCCGGATCTGAAATGGCGGCAGACACCGGCCAGCGTTGCGGAGTTGTGCGCCAGGCAGGCGTCGATTCTTGCCGCCGCTGCCAGTCTGGTCAAACCGGGCGGGCGGCTGGTTTATGCCACCTGCAGCCTGCTCGAAGCGGAGAACGAGGTCGTGGTCCAGGGTTTCCTGGCGCAGCACCCGGCGTTTTCTTCCTGCTCGGCGCAGGAAATTCTGGCCAGGCTGGAGATTGCGATTGACATTGGCGAGCGCCTTCGGCTCTTCCCGCACCGCCACGGGACCGATGCCTTCTATGCGGCGGTAATGGAGCGAAAATGAACGAGCAAGTAATGTTCGCCTTGTTGCTTGAGCTTTGGCGGGATTTGCGGGATCCGGCCTTCCTCTGGCAAGTTTTCGCGCTGGGCCTGAGTCTTCTCCTTGCCTGGGGTCTGTCACGCTACGGGGAGCGGCAGGAGTTCGCACAGGCAAGCGCTGATTACGGTGCGCTGCGGGCCTTCGGTACCGGAAGCCTCAAGCGGGTTGCTTTCCCGCTGCTGTCGCTGCTGTTTGTTGTGATTGTGCGCAAGGTGTTCAAGTACTGGCAACTGGGGCCGGTCAGCCTGTTCGATCTGGCGGTGCCGCTACTGCTTTCGATGGCGCTGGTGCGGGCAGCGATCTATGTCCTGCGCCACGCTTTTTCCCCCAGCGGCTGGCTGGCGTCTTCTGAGCGTTTCATTGCCACCAGCATCTGGCTCTGTCTCGCGTTGTACATCACCGGCCTTGCGGTACCGCTGATGGAGATGCTCGAACAGGTGAGCTTCCACGCCGGCAGCCAGAGGCTCGACCTGTGGACCCTGTTGACTGGCCTGGTGACGGTGGTCGTTACCCTGTTGGTCGCGCTCTGGCTCTCGGGCGAAATCGAGGGACGGGTGCTGGCCAACGAGTCGCTCGACTCGAATCTTCGTGTGGTGCTTGGCCGTCTGGTCAAGGCAGTATTGTCGGTGATCGCCCTCTTGCTTGGTCTGTCGATGGTCGGCATCGACATCACTGCGCTTTCAGTGTTCAGTGGCGCGCTCGCCGTTGGCCTCGGCCTCGGTCTGCAGAAGATTGCCAGCAACTACGTCAGTGGCTTCATCATCCTGCTCGACCGTTCGATCCGCATTGGTCATGTGGTGGCGCTTGACGCAGCAACCTCTGGTGTGGTGACCCAGATCACTGCTCGCTACACGGTCCTGCGCACGCTGACCGGCACAGAGGTGATCATCCCCAACGAGTACCTGGTGTCAAATATCGTACGCAACGAGTCCTACTCGGACTCACGGGTGCGCGTGGTGGTATCGGTGCAGGTGGCCTACGGCACGGATCTCGAGCAAGCCATGCGCCTGATGAATGCGGCGGCGCAGGCGCAGGCGCGAGTGCTGGCCGACCCGGCGCCGCAGGTGCTGTTGGCGGCTTTTGCCGAGAGCGGCATCAACCTCGATCTCGGCTTCTGGATTGCCGACCCGCAGGAGGGCACCGGCGGTGTCCGCTCGGCGATCAACATGGCGATCTGGCGTTCGTTTGCGGAAAATCACATCGAGATTCCGTTTCCCCAACGTGAAGTCCGCCTGATCGGCGGTACGCCGTCCGCGGCCTGATCTTCCCGGCCAGCGGGATTGCGCGTCGGTGGACAAAAAAATCCCGCGCCGGGGATGCGCGGGATTGAAAGCCCGTCGTTGCGACGGGCGTCAGGGAGGGTCAACCAGTTACCACATGCCTTGCGCGTTCAGTGTCAGTGTCGCTTGTCGCGGTTTGCCCGCCAGCAGCGCACGCCGTACCAGGCCAGTGCGCCAGCAGCGGCAATCAGAGAAGCTTTGAGCAGTTCCACCTCGCCAGCAGTAAGCACGTCCCAGCCCACGATCCCGAGGAAAATACCGATTCCCTCGGCAAGTGGGATGGGCTGAGGAGGTTCCGCCACGGCGCTCATGTGCCCGTGTGTGCGTGATGTGCTGACTCGCCGTGGGCGCTCGCAAAATCGTCTGCGGGATCGCCCTGCTGAGCACCGGAAGCCGGGTCGCTGGCGAAGAAGTGCTGGCGTGTGGTGGCGAGGAAGTACTCGCAGTTCAGCTTGAATTCGCTCATTTCGTCTCCTCGATCATTGCTCTGTAAACAGGGGTTGATGATAGGGGCGAGCAGGGTGCGTGTCTTCCGTGATTGCGTCAGCTTTCAGTGACGTTCTGTGACAGTGGCCAAGTGAGGGTGAAGCGGGCGCCGCCAAGCGGTGAATCCCCGGCGCTGGCTGTGCCGCCGTGTTGGGCCAGCACCAGCCGCGCGATCGCCAGCCCGAGGCCGTAGCCACCGGTCGAGCGGTCGCGCGAACGGTCGAGGCGGGTAAAGGCAGAAAAGATCCGTTCGCGCTCCGCCGGCGGTATGCCGATACCGTCGTCGTCGACATGCACCCGAATCTGATCAGCGACCACCTCCGCACTGACCCTGATCCGCAGCCGCGCGTACTTGATGGCATTGCGCAGGAGGTTGGTGATGGCATAGGGCATGCTCTTGCGATCGAGTTCGACGTGCAGCTGTGGTGGCAGAGCGGTGATGTCGACCTGCAGGTCGAAATCACGCGCCAGCAGGCGGCTGCCCTCGACCTGCTCTTCGAGCCAGGGTCCTATGTCGACCGCAAAAAGCTGCGGTTCAGGCTGCTCGCGCTCGAAGCGGGCATAGGTCAGGCTCGAGTCGATTAGGCCATCGAGTTCATCAAGGTCGGACTCCATCATTCGCCACAAGCGCTCGCGCTCGCTGGGGTCATCGGTGTCTGCCAGGATCTCGAGCGCGAAGCGCAGCCGCGCTATGGGGGTGCGCAGTTCATGCGAGATGGCGCTGGACAGTTCCTTCTGCGTGGCGATCAGCCGCTGTACACGTTCCGCCATGCCGTTCAGCGTATCGGCCAGGGGCCTGAAAGCGCTGCTGCGCATCTTCGGCGCGCGCGCCTCGAAAAGTCCCTCGCCCAGCGAACGCGTGGTCTGCCGCATGGCTTCAAGATCCCGCCACACCGGATGCACCCAGAGCCAGACGACAATCGCCAGGCAGACACCGATCAGGCTCCAGGTCAGCAGACTGATGCGGAGATCGAGCGGCATCCCGCGTTGGTACTCCGGGTTACGTTCCGGGGAAAGCGGGCCGACGACCAGAATCTGCGGTGTCTGCTTGAGCCGGTGGTAGATGATGTCGCCCTGCGCGTCGATCGCCAACTCGCCGTTATCGAGCTTCTGCGCTTCTTTCGGCGGCAGCTGGAGCGACCAGCGGTCAACTATTTCGAGCCTGTAGGCGAACTTTCGGTCGAGTGCGGCAATCGTTTTCGGCCACTCCGTACGGGGCTTGCGGAATAGCTCCTCTTCGATCAGGAGGACGGTGCCGCCCATGAAGCGGCTGGTATAGTCGTCGGTGATGCCCTTGACCGCAGTCGAAATGACGAAGTCGGCGAAGACCGCGATGGCCACGAAGGAGCCCATGACCAGCAGATAGAAGTTGAAGAACAGCCGGGACAGGCTGTATCGCCCTCGCCAGGGAGCAGGCTTGTAAGCCCCGAGGATGGCGAGGAGCTTGTTGCTATTGCCAGTCATGCTTGCTGAACAGATAGCCCTTGCCGCGCACGGTCTTGATTCGGGTCGGGTTCTCCGGGTCGTCGCCGAGCTTGCGGCGCAGCCTGGAAATCCGTGCATCGATCGAGCGGTCCAGCCCGTCGAAGCCGATGCCGCGCAGCTCCTGGAGCAGGTCGTCGCGAGACAGGATGCTGCCCGCGTGACGCGCAAGCAGCCAGAGCAGGTCGAATTCAGCGGTGGTCAGGTCGATGGCGTCGTCGCCGAGGTGGGTGCTGCGCGTCCCCTGGCTGATGCGAAACCTGCCAAAGGCCAGTTCGGCCGGCTCGCTCGGCGCCGGGTTTTCGCTGGCGGCGCTGCCGGAGGTGACCGGCGAGCGGCGCAGCAAGGCCTTGATACGTGCCAACAGGAGCCGGGGTTGAACCGGTTTGGCAATGTAGTCGTCGGCACCCAGTTCCAGGCCAAGGATCTGGTCGAAATCCTCGTCACGTGCGGTGAGCATCAGGATCACCCCGCCATACTGCGAGCGCACGCCGCGGCAGACCTCGAAGCCGTCCTTGCCGGGGAGCATGACGTCGAGAATGACCAGGTCGGGCCGCTCGGCAAGGATGCGCGCTTCGGCTGTGTTGCCGCGCTGTTCGATGAGAACTTCAAAATCGTTCTTGCGCAGGTACTCGGCGGTCAGTTTAGCGAGGCGCTCATCGTCCTCGACCAGCAGTATGCGTGTCTTCATGGCGTAATCATAGCGGGTTGTGGGTATGGGATAAACGTTCACGGGCAACAAGACCAGAATCGGTCGAGCGGCAGATGGCCGTGCCGGCCGCAGCGGAGTCAGGGTGGCTGCAATATGGTTTGGCGCAAGCGGCTTATTGCCTTAGAATCGCGTGCTCGCTTTCTTGAGGATGGTCTATGTACGCCGGCTTAGTCGATTGGCCCTGGTGGGCTTACGCGTTGATAACACTGGGTTTGACGCATGTCACAATCGCTGCGGTCACCATCTTCCTGCACCGGCATCAGGCGCATCGCGCACTGGATCTGCACCCGCTGGTCGCACATTTCTTTCGCCTGTGGCTGTGGATGAGTACCGGCATGGTAACCAAGGAATGGGCCGCGATCCATCGCAAACATCACGCCAAGTGCGAAACCGTGGAAGACCCGCACAGTCCGCAGGTGTACGGCATCCATCGGGTCCTCTGGACAGGTGTCTTTCTCTACGTCAGAGAGTCCAGGAACCGCGACACGATCGAGCGTTACGGCCGGGGTACACCAGACGACTGGATCGAGGATCATGTTTACTCGCCGTGGCACAAACTCGGCGTGGTGATCATGCTGGCCATTGACCTGGCGATCTTTGGCGTACTGCCCGGCTTGCTGATCTGGATGACGCAGATGGTCTGGATTCCGTTCTGGGCGGCTGGCGTGGTCAATGGTCTTGGGCATTTCTGGGGCTACCGTAACTTCAGTCCGCGCGATGCGAGTACGAACATCAGCCCCTGGGGAATCCTGATTGGCGGCGAGGAACTGCACAACAATCATCACACGTTTCCCACTTCTGCCAAGCTGTCGATCCACTGGTACGAATTTGATGTGGGCTGGCTCTATATCCGCATCCTCACTGCGCTTGGCCTGGCGCAGGTCAAGAAGGTGGCGCCGAGACCCCGTCTGGGCAGCCTGCGTCCGGTGGTCGATTTCGATACCCTGCAAGCGGTCATCACCAACCGCTATGACGTCTTGTCGCAGTACGCGCGGTCGCTGAAACAGGTGTATCGCGAAGAGCTTGGCACCTTGCAGGATGGCAGTCGTTTCAAGGGGCTCAAGTGCTGGCTGGCGGCGGACGCCGGGACTGTCCCGCAGGAACAGCGCGGACGGCTCGAACTGCTGCTCGGCGAGAGTCGTGCGCTGCAAACGGCCTACGCCATGCGCCAGGATCTGGTGGCCGTCTGGGAGCGCTCGAATGCCTCCCGCGAGCACCTTCTCAAGACGCTGCAGGATTGGTGCGAGCGTGCCGAGAACTCCGGTGTGCGCCAGTTGCAGGAACTGTCGTTGCGCTTGCGCAGCTATGTGCTGGCCTGATCGGGCAGGCTGATGCGCGTCTCGCTGCGTGCCTGTTTTGGCTTGCTGGCGCTGGCGGCGATTGGTCTGACGCTCACCGGGTGGTGGATCGGCGAGTGGATGAAGCTGCAGCCATGTCCCTTGTGCATTTTTCAGCGCCTGCTCTATCTCCTGATCGCCTTTCTCGCGCTGGCCGGCATGCTGATGCCTGCCTGGTCTCGCCTCTGGGCGGTGCTGCTCGGTCTGACGGCAGCCGGCGGGCTGGCAACCGCGGCCTACCAGAGCTGGCTGCAGTATCTGCCCGATGCGAGCATGGAGTGCGGTCTTGGTGATCCGACACTGATCGAGCAGATCGTCGACTGGTTTGGCCTGCGTTGGCCGGCACTTTTCATGGCCACCGGTTTCTGTACCAGCAAGGACTGGCTATTCCTCGGCCTGTCAATGGCCGTCTGGTCGGGCCTTTGTTTCCTGGTGTTTCTGGTCGCCGCGGGCACGCTGCTGGCGAGACGAGCGTCAGCAACCTTGCGGATGGCTCAGCCAGAGCACTGACGAGGGTGGGCTGCGAGGCGCATTGGCCCGATTCAGGCGTGGCCGGTGCTGCCGAAACCGCCGTCACCGCGCGGGCTGGTAGCAAATTCTTCAACCACGTTGAAACTCATCTGCAAGACTGGAACCACCACCAGTTGCGCCAGGCGATCTAGCGGCCTGAGAGTGAAGGGCTCCTGGCCGCGGTTCCAGGTCGATACCATGATCTCGCCCTGATAGTCGGAATCAATCAGCCCGACCAGATTGCCGAGCACGATGCCGTGTTTGTGGCCCAGGCCCGAGCGTGGCAGGATCATTGCCGCGAGGCCCGGATCGGCAAGATGAATCGCCATCCCGGTAGGAATGAGCAGCGTTTCCCCTGGCCTGATTTCCACCGGTGCCTCGATGCAGGCCCGCAGGTCGAGTCCGGCCGAGCCGACGGTGGCATAGCGCGGCGGGTTGTGGCGCAGGCGAGGGTCAAGCAGCCTGACGTCTACTCGCAGGTTCACTGGGTTGGTCATTGGCGTTCTGCGAGCAGGGTGGCAATGCGGGCGACGAGCTGGCGCGCGAGCTGCAGCTTCGGTGCCGGTGCCAGCGGGTGCTGGCCATCGTCGTCAAACAGAATCAGTGTGTTGTCGTCACCGCCAAAGCCATCGTTGATCAGATTGCCGACGATCAGCGGGATCTTCTTGCTGCGCCGCTTGCTCTCGGCGTATTCATCCAGCTTCTCGCTCTCTGCGGCAAAGCCGACGCACAGCGGCGGCGCTGGCAACATGGCGACTTCGGCGAGGATGTCCGGATTCTGTACCAGTTCGATCGGCGGTGGCGCCGCCTGAGCGCCTTTCTTGATCTTCTGCGCGACGGGCATGGCCGGTCGGTAATCGGCGACGGCGGCGACGGCGATGAAGACGTCGTTCTCAGCCACCTTGCCGTGCACCGCCGCGTGCATCTGGAGTGCGCTGCTGACATCGATGCGGTTGACCCCCTGCGGGCAGGGCAGGCTGACGGGGCCGGAGACCAGAGTGACCTGCGCTCCCGCTTCGCGCGCGGCGCGGGCAATTGCGTAGCCCATTTTACCGCTCGACAGGTTGGTGATGCCGCGCACCGGGTCGATCGCTTCGAAGGTCGGGCCAGCAGTCAGCAACACGCGCTTGTCGGCCAGCAGCCGGGGCTGGAAATGGGCGACCATCTCGAGCAGGATCTCTTCCGCTTCAAGCATTCGCCCGAGCCCCGTCTCGCCGCAGGCTTGATCACCGCTGGCCGGACCCAGGATGTCCACGCCGTCGCTGCGCAGCGTCGCCAGATTGCGGCAGGTCGCCGGGTTTTCCCACATCTGGCGGTTCATTGCCGGAGCGACCAGCAGACGACAGTCGCGGGCGAGCACCAGGGTGGTCAGCAGGTCGTCCGCCAGTCCATTGGCGAGCTTGGCAAGGAAATCTGCCGAGGCAGGCGCGACGAGTAGGGCATCGGCTTCCCGCGAGAGATCGATGTGCGCCATGTTGTTGGCGACGCGAGGATCCCACTGGTCGGTGAACACCGGCCGGCCCGAGAGTGCCTGGAAAGTGACTGGCGTGACGAAACGGGTCGCCGCCTCGGTCATCACCACCTGCACTGCAGCACCTTCCCTGACCAGCAGACGAACCAGTTCGGCTGCCTTGTAGGCAGCGATGCCGCCGGTGACGCCAAGGACGATGTGTCTTCCTGCCAGTTCCATGCGCTTGGCTCTTCGACTTGGTTAGAATGATTGACAAAACATTCTACTTGAGATTGCGCGATGGCGATCACCGACTGGCCAGAGGACGAGCGACCGCGGGAACGACTGCTTTCCCGTGGGGCAGCATCACTATCGGACGCGGAGCTTCTGGCGGTCTTCCTGCGCGTCGGTAGCAAGGGCAGGAGCGCCGTCGATCTGGCGCGGGACTTGATCGGCCGTTTTGGCGGTCTCAACCCGATGTTTGCGGCAAGCCAGGCCGATTTCTCGGCAGTGCCCGGCATGGGACCTGCCAAGTATGCGCAGTTGCAGGCGGTCCTGGAACTGGCGCGGCGGGCATTGGCCGAGGAGATGAAACAGCGCAGTGCCTTTGCCTCGCCCGGCGCTGTCCGCGATTACCTGCGGCTGCATTTCGCCGGTCTCGAGCACGAGGTCTTCGTGGCCCTGTGGCTGGACGCGCAGAACCGCCTGATCGCGGCAGAAGAGCTGTTTCGCGGCACGTTGACGCAGACCAGCGTCTATCCGCGCGAGGTGGTCAAGCGTGCACTGAGGCACAACGCGGCGGCGGTCGTCCTGGCGCACAACCATCCCTCCGGGGTCGCCGAGCCGTCGCGTGCTGATGAGGTGCTGACCAGCGAACTCAAGCAGGTCCTGGCGCTGGTCGAAGTGCGCGTGCTGGATCATTTCATCGTTGCCGCTCAGGCGCCGCCGCTTTCGTTTGCCGAAAGGGGGCTGCTGTAGGCCGTCGCAGTTCATGCCCGCAAAGGCGGCGGACTTATCGGGTGGAATCGTCTGCGCCGCCGGCGCTGCCTGGCGGCGGGGATGCCTTCTCGCTATAGTGTTTGTAGATCGAGATCTTGTCGCTGGCTTCGACAGAGACCTTGCCGAGACACTGGCCTGGCGCATCGGAGAATTTGTTCAGTTCGCCGATGCTGCAACGATCACCGCCATGCACGCGGATGGTCTTGATGTGGCTGCAGGGGACGCCTCTGAAGCTGATCTCCTGGTGTTGAGTGTTGGTCGGCTTCAGACTGTGGAAGCCTTTGCTGATGGTTTCATAGAGAATGTCATCTTTCGTGAAGGCAGAAAACCTCAGGACGATACTGTCGATCCCATCCGCCAGGCCGTTGCGCATGCGCAGCCCTAGGCGGCAGGAAGCGGCCTTCTCGTCGATGAATGCGACGTTGAGGTAGGCATAACGGTCCGGGCTGCCAGGAGTAATGGCCTCTTCAAGATACTGCCAGGTCATGTCGTCCTTGAGTAACACCCGTTTGCCATCGGGGGCGAGCAGCTCCATTTCGGCATGTGATATGGCGCCGCTCACCATGAAAAGGCAAGCAAACATGCGTTTAACCGTTGTCTTCATTGTCCTGGCCTGTAATGGGAAATATGGGAAGGGATGACTTTGTGCGGTGACCGGTCGATCATGGTTCACTTCGTCCAGCCTGAACCGCGCCGTCCTCGCCCGTATCATCGTTGCGCAGGTATTTTTCGACTGTGACACAAGGTGCCAAGTATAGAGAAAATAGACGCCAAGGATAGCGCCAGCCGGCCGATCCGACGAAGTGGCCACTTCTGTGGTTCGGGGCGCCAGCGTCTTCTGACAGGTGACGTCGGCGCTCTGAGCCAGAGAACGTCAGCGGACGGGCTGCAAGTCACGAGTTGCGCCTTGCTGGTCCGCTTTGTGGGGCAGTCCTCCGCGTCGAATTGCCGGCGCGTCTTCAGCCTGCAGCGGGGCCTTTTCTCGAGCCGTCCCTGCTCCCGCCAAAGCGCGGCGCCCGCTCTCCTGGGGCCTGTAAGCAGGGGCTCTGCCGAGTGACTCGATCATGGTCCTCGTCGCCCCAGCCCCTGCCTGATCCTTGCTGGCGAGCCAATGGAACGTCCCCGCCGCCACGGCCATTCCACCGACAACAGCAAGCACATGGGCCGTCAGCAACCACGCGCCGCTTCGTCGTCGGGCGACAACATAGCCGCTGCACGCGATGACGAGATAGGTTGCGAAAAACAACCCGTACAGGAAACTGCCAAGCCCGGCCAGCAGTCCGCTCGATTCGTGATCATCGAAGGTCACCTTGATGCCGAGCAGCGCCAACGCGGCAAGCAGGAGAAGATGAGCGGCAAGTCTCATTGGATACGCCGAGACAGCCGCCGGCATGGTTCCAAACAGGAAATCGCTTGAACCCGACCGCCTGCATGGGCTAGAATCGCGGGCTTTCTTCCCACGAAAATTGGAGCAACAATCATGGCGCGTGTTTGCCAGGTTACGGGCAAGGGCCCGATGGCAGGGAACAATGTTTCCCATGCCAATAATAGAACGAAGCGCCGCTTCCTTCCGAATCTGCAGTATCGCCGCTTCTGGATCGAGAGCGAAAACCGCTGGGTGCGCTTGCGCGTATCGAACGCCGGTTTGCGAACCATTGACAAGAATGGCATCGACGTCGTGCTCGCCGAGTTGCGTGCCCGCGGCGAGATCTGACAAGGAGAGCAGCCATGCGTGACAAGATCAAGCTCGAGTCTACCGCCGGTACCGGACACTTCTACACGACGACCAAAAACAAGAAAACGATGCCGGGCAAGATGGAGATCAAGAAGTACGATCCCAAAGCCCGCAAGCACGTGATCTACAAGGAAATCAAGCTCCGCTGAACCGCACAGGCACGCCAGGGCGGCGCGGCGGCAGGTAGGTTCGGCCAGGAGTGGAAGCTGCGCGTGCAAGGGTCGGTGCGCGCGGGCCGCTTGGCTGTGGGACTCACTGCGAGGCTTCAACCAGGCGGCGATCCCGGACCCCTTTGGCGAGCATTTCCAGGACCATCAGCGAATCCTCCCAACCCAGGCAGGCGTCGGTAATACTCTTGCCGTACTCCAGCGGCTGGCCGGGCACGAGGTCCTGACGTCCTTCGACGATGTGCGATTCCACCATCACGCCAATGATCCTCTCGTCGCCAGCGGCGAGCTGGCAGGCAGTGTCCCTGACGACCTCGATCTGCTGCTTGAAGCGCTTGCTGCTGTTGGCGTGCGAAGCGTCGACCATCAGGCGGGCAGCGAGGCCAGCGCCGGCAATCTCCTTGCACGCTGCCTCGACATGCGCCGCATCGTAGTTAGGACCCTTGCCGCCGCGCAGGATGACGTGGCAGTCCTCGTTGCCGCCGGTGGACACGATCGCCGAGTGGCCTGCCTTGGTCACTGACAGAAAATGATGTGGCGATTGGGCGGCCCGGATGGCATCGATGGCGATGCGTATGTTGCCATCAGTCCCGTTCTTGAAACCGACCGGGCATGACAGCCCGGAAGCCAGTTCCCGATGCACCTGCGATTCGGTGGTGCGCGCCCCGATTGCACCCCAGGCAATCAGGTCAGCCGTGTATTGCGGCGTGATCGTATCCAGGAACTCGGTTGCGCAGGGCAGGCCCATGTCGTTGATTTCAAGGAGCAGTCCTCTGGCCAGGCGCAGCCCTTCGTTGATCCGGAAGCTGTTGTCGAGCCGCGGGTCGTTGATCAGGCCCTTCCACCCGACCGTCGTGCGCGGCTTTTCAAAGTACACGCGCATGACGATGAGCAGATCGTTCTCGAAGCGGGGCACTTCCTTGTGCAGTCGCGTTGCGTATTCGATTGCCGAATCGACATCATGAATCGAACAGGGCCCAATCACTACCAGCAGGCGGTTGTCGGCACCATGCAGGATACGGTGGATGCTCTGGCGTGCGTTATAGGTCGTCAGCGCAGCACGCACGCCGACCGGAAACTCGCGGAAAACGTGGGCTGGCGGGACCAGTTCCTTGATTTCCCTGATCCGAACGTCGTCGGTATTCGGCTTACTCTGCAAGGTCATCGGGCTCTCTCCTGGCTGCCGGCCTGGCTTGGCCGAGGGCTCGATTCTAATGGAAAGGTGTCGTGGATGGTGCGCTGCAATACCGAGTGCCCTCCGTGCCGCAGTCGCCAGCGCGTGACCATGGCGAACGTCGGCGTTGCGGCGTGGGTCGGCACCTTCGAGGAGAGCATGCCACCGACCATCGGTGCCGTGATGGGGCTCATCCCCCTCCGCTGCTCCGTGTGTGCGCCGAAGCGGTCGCCGCCTCGATCCTGACCGCGCCCTGAAGTGCTCCCGCGGGTAGCAAGCAAGGGAAATGCCCGAGCAGTGAGTATTTTCCAGTTCAGGTATGAGCCTGAAGGAGCGACGGAGTGGGAGGTGCTGTGACGTGGGTTGAAGGGTTGAAAAGGGGAGTCTAACGGATTCCGCCGAGGGGTGTTGGGATGATCCCGGCGGGTGGTTCTTGATCTTGGGGGGTTAAGGGGAATATTTATTCCGGTTGTACGCTTTGCTGCCCGCAGGGCTTCCGGCGGGCAGATGGCGCAGCCATTCGTCCGTCCGGCAAGCGCAGCGCGGCAGGGTTTCGGTTGGCGTCGTCGCGGGTAGGCGTCAGGCTCGGCGCTTGGGTTTGACAAAGCTGGCAAAGAGTTCGCGTTTGGCGCGTTGCATGGCCTGCGCGGCGGCCAGGTCGGTTTGCGACTTGGCCTGAATCTTCAAGGTGTCCCGGGTGATGCCCGGCTTGAAGGTGACCAGGCCCTCGGCGTCCAACAGTAGCAAACGCTCCAGGGGCGTCTTCACATCCTCATGCTTGTAGCGCTTGACGAGCTTGCCCTTGGCGTTGCGGATCAAGGTGGGAAACAGGCACGGGCGGTGCAGATTGAGCCAGGGATTGAAGGTTTGCTGGTAGAACGCGTTGATTGGCTTTGCATACGCCTGCGGGATATGGTCGTAGCCCATATGCTTGCGCACCACGCTGGCATTCTTGCTCTCGGCCAGGGCGTTGTCGTTACTGTGCCGCGAGCGGGACTTGGTTTGTTCGATGCGCAGTTTCTCCAGCAGCTTCGCGACCTTGTGATTGATGTACTCGGAGCCGTTGTCGGAGTGAAAGCCGGCAATGACGAACGGAAACTGATCCATGATCAAAGTCAGCACGGGCAACAAAAGGCTTCGCTGAGGCCTTGCACGCACGCCTCGACCTGCCACTGGCTGACCGCATCGACACAGGTGATGTGATACACACCTTTGACGCCGTCCTGGTCGCCCTGATGAACCGTATCGATGCGCACGAAGCCAGCCCGTCCCTCGGGGCCGGGGGCCTTGCGAACGCCGATCGCGTGGCACACCGGGCGGGTCTTGGTGAAGTTCCTGCGCTGGGCCTGATAGCCGGCGCTCTTGCGCAGGTTGTACAGGTGCGAGACAGACAGGGTCGCCAGGCGCTCGTAGCGGGGATCGTCATAGTCCCGGTAGGCCCGTTGCAGGAGGTGCGCGATCGCCGGCCCGCAGACGTCTTCATGGGCCTGGTCCATCTCGACGAGCAACTCCACGTCAAGGGCGGTGTACTTGCGCACAAAGGGCGCGGCAGGGGCACGGTAGCGCTTGACCAAGGGGACGGCAGCCAGGCGGTTACGCTGCCACCGGGTCACCAGGCGAGTGACCTGCGCCCGGCTGTAACCGCTGGTGTGCTGCAGGTACCTCAGCAGTATGCCACGCTCGCGCTTGTTGCGACCGGGGTAGTCAAAGCGTGTCAGGACGCGACTGATGTGCCCATACCGCTCGCCGTTGTCGCCTGCCGCCGAGAACTCAATCAACGTGCTGGCGCTGAGAAACTGTTCGATCTGCTCGATCGTCATCAGCCGTGCTTCGTTCATGTCGATCACCATCCTTGCGATGATCAACCCACACCTCATTTCACCCCCAATTTCTTTCGCTCAGGCTCATTCCTAGGTGGAAATACCATCCCCGTTCAGGCTCATACCACGTTGAACAAAGCTCAGTGTTGACGAACAGACTGCGAGTGTCTAAACTCCCGGCTCGCATGTTCCTCGATAGCTCAGTCGGTAGAGCGTCGGACTGTTAATCCGTAGGTCCCTGGTTCGAGCCCAGGTCGGGGAGCCAAAGAAATTTCTGGTAGTGCAAGCGCTTAGCCCGTCCGTAAAGGTCGGGCTTTTTGCGTTTTGGGGTGGCGTCCGGGCCTATACCGACCTGGTGGCGCCTCCGGGTGGGGTGGGGCGATCGCGGTCAGGGCTTCTGGTGGTGGCGCGGGCGTTTGCTGCTGGGGTTCAGCATGGAGAGTCCAGGTGCGTGTGCTGCCGGAAATCTGCGGTTGCCGACCGGTCGGCGACATAGGCAAGGGCACCAAGACCTGATGCGCGCGAGATTCCGGGAAGCCAGCGAGGGCTCGTCGGGCCGAAGCTGCTGGTCACCCCTCGATGTAGCGATACTGCCGCAAGCGGTCACTGACAGCCCTACCAATGTGATCGCCTGATGGAGCTCTGGCAGCGTCAGCCTGCCGTTCAAACGCGTAGAATTCGAGTCAAGAGGGTGGGCGGGACGCGGCCAGCACCAGACGGCGGCGACTTCCCTGCTAAACCGACGCAGGGCTGGAGGGATCAGCGCGTTAGCGGTCATTCGGCTGAGGATGTCACTTCTCTCGCTGAACTGGCCCTTACGCTTCGGAAAGCAGTCAGTGGGTGTCGCCGGACGTCGGTCGGCATCTGGCCATTTCCGGACGGTGGCGAAATCGCCACAAAGCAGCCGGTCATTCTTTCTTGGTGTATGCTAGTGCCCTATATTTCAGCGTGCCGGTTTACGCTTTTATTTAGTACTGTAGAAAACATGAATAAAATGGCGCAAAGCCTGTAGTAGAGAGGCTTTTCATGTGACAAACGACGCCGAGTCAGGGAGCAGGCGCTATAGTTATGTAGCACAACTGCCTTCCCATAGCAAAGTTAGCTCCCCTTTATCGAGTAGCGCATGAACTTCAAGTACGTGAATCCGAAGGCAGTAGATCATGTCGTAGGGAAATACGCGCCCGTTGGATCATTTTTTCTTGCGAGAATTATTGAAGAGGCACTGGAAAATACGAACCTTGGCTTCGTACATACCGAGGCGGGTCAGGGTCGGTTTAAGAGCGACGATCCGGTAGTTTCAGGTGCGCTGGTTGGAGTCGCTGATAAGCTGCTTGCACACAATCTTTCTACTGCGAATAGAAAACTGTGGGAGTTCTACAGCGGATTGGATTTTGATCTTGTTCATGAGTCAAACCCAACGTTGGCGAGGAACGGGAAGTCAATAAATACTTCAGTGAAGGCTTACTTTCGTCAGACGCAGTTTAGTCGCCCATTGGCAGAGCGTAGGGTGGTATTCCACTTAGACTACAGTGATCCGATTGGGACGCGCTGGGCAATTTCATTCCCGGTTCAGGTGGTAATGAAGGGATATCCCAGCATTGAAAGCGGGTACGTTGGGTACTGTCATGGAATTACGCTAACGGATCAGGAAGGGAAATTATCCAGCACGCAGCACAACTACGTAGGCATAACTAAGCGTAACTGGCTTGAAAGAATGAGCGAGCATTTTGCGGAGATTAGGCGAGGTAGCAACAAGACATTCCATGCTGCATGGCGTCAGTATGTGGGAAGAAAAGATGTTCAACTTACCTTTGAGCTTGTTGTTACGAACCACACTTTTGAGGAAATCATGAGTTGGGAGGAGTGGGCTGTAGATCGAGAGATGGCAAAAGGCACCTCCCTTAACATGATTCCCGGTGGCTTCAAGGGCATGAAGTTCCTTCATGAGCACCGCCTGACACACTCGCCAGTTGTGACCCTTGAAGAGCGGGATGCCGCCATAGTGAATTTTCAGGCGCTAAATCCCCGCGCAGGAATACCCAATCTTCTTATAAGCCAGCTATGGAAAGATCCGGAGTACGCAGAGCAGGTAATCTGTGGCGCAGAAGGGCGCTTAACCGCTGACCAAGTGCGGAAGATTCGTGAATTAAATTGCCTTGGCATACCAATCGAAAAGATGGTTGAGCTCGTAGGTGCAAGGAACCAACTTCAAGTCGAGAGAGTACTTAGTGGTCAAACGTATTCGCGAATTCACTAGGCTCTCTCCGTGCAGAGGGTAGCCAACCATTCGTTGGAGGCTGTCGGCCCGACAGGGCCGCAGCCTCAACTCAAACGTTGGGCCACTCCAGGCAGGTATGACTATGTCCACTGATGGAATCCGAAAGCACATTCGTGCGGCACTCGATGAAGTCGTCAGTCTAGAAAAGAGCCGTCTCCACGATCACTACGAACGCAATGACGCCATATTAGCCCAGAGGATCGAAAGAATGTCTCCGGTTATCGAGTCTCTTCGCGCTCTAAAAGAAGAGATCGGGAGCGTAAATGGCGTCGATATTGGCTTGGCCCAACATGGTCATATGGCTACTGTCCAGCTCAATTCATCTGCGCAGAGGCTGTCATATTCCATAAGAATGGACGCCCACAATAACTCCTTTGAAATCGAAGAACGACGTTCCTACAGTTTCGGCGACTTCGAGGTAATCGAAAAATTGCACACTTATGAATCCGCAGACTTGGTACTTAGCCTCATTGTGAGCGAGGTTGGCAAACACATAGCTCAGGATCAAGTGCTGGCCGAACGAAAGAAATAGCTATCGACTTATAGATTGAATAATCCTACTTACGGAGGAAAGGAACAAGAATGTCCAGAGTAATTCTTGATGCCGGCGAAATCCGAGAGCGACTGATTACCGAGGCTGAGAAGCACGTGGTATGTAAAACGGCTTACATTGGCGGCGTCTACTGGCACGAGCCCGACGAAACCGGATGCAACTGGAAAGTATCGACCAATGACGAAATCAACAGGAATGGCTGCATCCAGCGTCTCCTTCCGTTAATTCGGATGCTGCGCGAACAGTACAACATTCCTGAGCCGGACTAAGTGGCCAGACCCATCATTCCTGGGGACTCCGCGCAAGAAACACGCGTAGCAGCTGAATTCAAACGTTGAACGTCCACTTTTCAACGGAGCTACTACCGCTTTGGGTCGGTTGCCGACAGCAAGCCACGAAAACTCAGTGGCCGCTTGTGGTCCTGGAGCGACCAGCTCGATGGGAAACCGCCGAGGCCGACCATCAACGGCCAGATCAGACTGGAAGCAGTCGTTCAGATTTTTCAGGCCACTGGCAGCCACCGACCCTCAACTGCCTGATGATGTTTGCAAGGGCTATGGCGGCTTTATGATCATCAAGCTGCCATTCGAAACCTTGGCTTGGCGGTCGCCTCATCGGCCATGGCCATTCGGCCGGCTCGCCGTTTCGGTCTGCACTGTGTCGCTAAGCTGCCGCCCTGCTTCGATTGACACCGAAGCTCAGCTTTTCATAAGCCAAACTCAAACGCCCAACCGGCTGCGGTCTCTGCCCGCTAAAAGACTGGCACCGCATATCAGTCATTGCAGGCGCATCGCCGCGCCCCCATACAACTGTGCAAGTACCAGATTCCGCACACACCGCTGAAGGCGCGCCACATCACCAAAATTTATGGTTTCATCTTGCTAGCTGGTTGACCCCGCCAGCAGCCACCATTTAGGCCACTGTATGGACGATCTCGATAATCCCTTTGAATCGCGGCATCGCAAACATGTTGCAAACTGCCCGCGATGCAGGACGTCGCACTCGTACGTCGACGTTAAGCATCCTATGGCCAACGATCCTGGATATTGGGTTGTTCAGTGCTCTGGCTGTAGCAAGCCGTTCTGCATTACAGGCCTGCACGACGTCTTCGACTCTTACGGGATCAGTATCGTCGTCCTCGCTCGCGAGGAGGGCGACGTCCGCGAGTCCGAGCATCCCATCGCTCAGGAAGTGGCTCGGCACAATCTAGACCTCAACGCGCTATCGCTGGTTTACGACTTCGACGCTTGTCCGCTTTACGAGTGCGCCTGCGCACGTCCATTGGATATCGCCGCTTTGCGGCAACTCGAGAAGGAAATTGAGGCGGTCAACATGCAATACCGATACCGCATTCACTATGGCATCAAGGGCCGGTTCTATGCTCAGTACGTCGTGGCGAAGGTAAATTTCACATGCGAGTGCGGGGCGGTTCATGAGGCCGTCTTCTACCGGCGATTTGTTATCGATCCGGACCAGCCTCCCTTAAAGGCCACAGATTTCGTTTTGGCCGATGTTTCTGGTGCGCAGCTTACGGACGCACTCGACGGCATTCGATCCAAGGATGACGCGATGGATCTACTAACCAAGCTGGTGATGCGCTGGAATTTGCTAGCAGATCAGATCGTAATCGCCTCGCCATTCATTGGCCATCAGTTCCTATCGAAAGAGAAGCAAATAGCCATCTGGGAATGGCTGCTCAGCATGCTTGATGCTCGGATCACAGTGTTCGTGACTCGGAGCACATCGTGGAAGGCCTACCGTGAGGCGATGGAGAAGACAGGGCTCCCTGTCGACATCTTGGAACAGTTCAGCCTTGAGAACAAAGTGGTGTCAGCCGGGCAGTCGAAACAGGACTTCCATGCCAAGTTCTATGCGGGTATCTCGGACGACTGGTGCGAGGTCTACAGCGGTAGCGCTAACCTCCTACGCGGCCCATCGATGGAGAATACATCGTTCCGGAGCATGACAAGAGAGACTTTCAATCGGCGCTACTTGGCGCGGATGGCGCTCAAAAAGCCATTACCAGTATCGGAGTACAAAGCTAACGAAAGGTCGCTGGTGATGTACGGATCTAGCTAGGAAATTGGCCATACGTGAAAGAATTAGAGCAGCGCTGGATTAAAGTGTCCTTTCGGCAATGCTGCGTGAAATCCCTGCGCTGGCCTGGTACCTTGGTAGGCCCGTAACGACCGTTCGAGAGGCCTACCAATGTCACCGTCTTTACCTGCAACCGCCCCGCAACTGGCCGAAACCGCCGCAGCGCTTGCCCAATGGCGGAGCACCCGCCGCCGCAGTGCTCGCATTCCGGAGGAGCTGTGGTCGCAAGCGACCGAACTCGCCGAGCGGTACGGCATCGCCCAGGTTGCCGTCGCCCTGAAGCTCGACTACAAGAGCCTGAAGCACCGCCTGACCGCCAGGAACGCCGCCGAAGACGCGCGCAGCGCGCCCGTGTCATCGAGTTTCGTCGAACTCGATCTCGGCCTGCCGCTGGCGCCACCCGTTTGCGTCCTGGTTCTCACCGACCGGGCGGGCCGTGCGCTGCGCATCGAACTGCCGCCAGCGGCCAGTAGCCACCTCGCCGAGGTCGCGCGTAGCCTCTGGCAGGTCCAACCATGCTCGCGCTGAACGCGCGCCTGCGTGTCTGGGTCGCTGCCGAGCCAGCGGATTTTCGGTGCGGCATCGACGGTCTCGCCCGACGTGTGCGGCAGAAACTGGCCCAAGACCCGTTCAGCGGCGGCGTGTTCGTTTTCTGCAATCGCCGGCGCACGGCGGTCAAACTCCTGGTCTATGACGGGCAAGGCTTCTGGCTCTGTCAAAAGCGGCTGTCGCAGGGGCACTACCGCTTCTGGCCGCAGGCGTCACCGGGGAAGCTCCTCGCGCCGCACGCCTTGGCGGTCCTGCTCTCGGGAGGCGACTACGCCGCGGCCGGCGGAATCCCGGAGTGGCGAGCGGTCGCCTGACCTTCGCGAGCGCAGCCCGCAAACAGAACTTCCGAAAGCTGGTCGTCACCCACCGCAACGGGGATACCGAAGATGACCTTTCGCGAAAGGACTGAACATTGTCGCCGGTCTTTGGCAGAATACCTTGGGTAGAAAGGGTCACTGCTGGAGGACTGAGAATGCAGCTGGCGAGTTCGCCAAGCTGGGCTTACGGCAGACGGGAGTTCCGCGCCGCGGAGGTTGCGAGCAGCCGCGCCGCCGCGGTCAGTGGCCGCATGGACCCCCGCCATAGCTCGAAGCGTTCCCGGAAGCGGCTGCGGGGGGACTTCCGGCCAGCTCGTTGGCGTACGGCCATGAGCCGGAGCCGGCAGCGGGCATCCCACCGGAAGCGGCCTGAACACAACCCGCCGCAGCGGATGGCCATCCCGGTGCAGGAGATCGAGGCCATCGTCGAGCAGAGCGGAGCCAGACCGCTGACCGAGGCCGAACAGGCGACGCTGAAGGCAGCGGTGGGCACCCTCGCGCGGATCACCGCCGAACTCGAGAAGGAAACCACGCTGGCACGGCTACGGCGGATTCTCTTCGGCGCGCCGACCGAGAGCACGGCCAATGTGCTCGGGGAAGCGGAGAAGGGCGACACGCCGCCAGCGGACACGGCGACCCGTCCATCGGCGGAAGGCGGCGACGAGAAAGCCGCCGGCCAGGCGACTTCGGACGCCACGGTAGCCGAGCCCAAGAAGAAGCGCCCAGGGCACGGAAGGAATGGGGCGGCCGATTATCCGCGAGCGCCGCATATTGCCGTACCGCATGCGACGTTACGGCACGGCGATCCGTGTCCCGTCGCCGGTGTACCGGTCGGGTGTATGGGCAACGAGGAGAGCCCGCGGTCCTGGTTCGCATCACCGGCGTCGCGCCACTGCTCGCGCAGGTCTCCGAACTCGAACGGCTGCGTTGCGGCTTGTGTGGCACCGTGTTTACCGCAGAGCCACCGGCAGGTGTTGGCAAGGCAAAGTACGACGACAGCGCCGCGGCGATGATCGCGCTCCTCAAATACGGCTGCGGTCTGCCATTCCACCGCATCGCTCGGCTGGAACAGGGTTTGGCCATCCCGATGCCGGTCGGCACGCAATGGGAAGTCGTGGCCGCCGCCGCCGCCCCCTCATCCCGGTCTTCGACGAACTGGCACGGCAGGCCGCCCAAGGAACCGTGGTGTACAACGATGACACGACGATGCGCATCCTGACCCTGACGCAAGAGGCGCGCGCCGAAGCGCTACCGGCAGGCGCGTCCGCCGATCGCACTGGCGTGTTCACTTCCGGTGTCGTCGCCGAGACGCCCAATGGTCTGATCGCCTTGTTCAAAACCGGGCCCTGTCATGCGGGCGAGCACCTTGCCGAAGTACTCGATCTGCGGGAAGTGACCGATCCGCCGATCCACATGTCCGATGCCTCGACGCGCAACCGGCCGGGCGATCATTCGACGCTGGCCGCCTCGTGTATTCCCGCATGCGCGACGCAACTACGTCGATGTGGTCGAGGCCTTTCCGGAAGAAGTGGCCTTTGTCCTGCACACGCTGCGCGCCGTCTTCCACACCGACGCGCAGGCCAAGCGCCAGGGCCTCTCGCCCGCCGAGCGCCTGCTCCTGCACCAGAAGGAAAGTGGCCCACGGATGAAGGCGCTGCAAGACTGGATGGCCAGACGGTTCGCGGAGCACACCGTGGAGCCCCACTCGGGACTCGGCCAGGCGATCTCATACATGCAGAACCACTGGGAGAAACTGAGCCTGTTTCTGCGCGTGCCGGGCGCCCCACTCGACAACAACATCACCGAACGCATACTGAAAAGGCCATTCTGCATCGGAAGAACGCGCTCTTCTATCGGACGTTGAACGGCGCGCGTCGGCGATCTGTTCATGACCCTGATCCACACGGCCGAACTCCACAAGATCGAGCCGTTTCACTACCTCGTTTCCCTGCAGCGCCACGCGGCCAAGGTGGCGCTCGATCCGGCGGCCTGGATGCCCTGGAACTACACCGAAGCCTTTGCACGCGCCGAGGCGCAGCGTACCGAACCTCCGCCGGACTAACTCGGCAGCGTGACAACCTCCAGCGTCCAGAGCCGCAGCGAACCCAGGGTTGCCGCTGCGGGTTGCCTGCGCGCGACCGTGGAGCCGCGCGCCACCCGTGGCCCTGGCCGCGGATCAGCCGCCGCGACCGGGGTTTCGCAGCGTTGCCGAAAGGACACGGATTAAACAGTTGTCTTTAACCAAGGGCGGTTTTCTGGAGAGCTGCAGAATATATAGTCGGCCACTTGCTGGCAGCTGGTCTCCCGTACAGACGTGACCCCGGCAGCCATCAATTGCAGCCAGATTGAACGGATTCGGTATCCAGGTAAGTTTGACTTCAAGACTATCACTATCATCACGATTATCGAGGCATCGTCCACCGATATGAATGCTGATGAAAGTTGACTCCGTGGCTAGCGCAAAACAAATCGAAAACTTCAATCTGGATAGCCGCCAACTCGCCCGGATCGAATCCGTTCATCGTGGCTTCCTCTACCAACATCTCTTTGCTGTGGCCTGCCTATTTCGCGCCGCCAGCGCCGGAGTGACCCACATCGTCGTCGAGAATGACGAAGACGTGGAACTGGTGCTTCCGGACAAACGCATCTACGTGCAAATCAAGACCCGCAGCTCGCATCTGATTTTCAGTGATATCTGCGGGGTTTAGTCCGTTCCGTGTGGAATGGGGAGGAAACGGGCGAAGGGAGGGGCGGGCAAATGGGTAAGTTTTCCAGCGACGAGGTAGGCCATGGCGATGAAGTTTTCGACGCGGCGATAGCCGCGGGCGCGGGCTCTCGCCTCCTGAAGCGCCCGATTCATGGCCTCGACGCGGGCATTGTGTTTGCCGGCCTGGAAGCCATTGAGTACGCCCGGAAGATGCTTGGTGATGGTCCTGCCGAGGCGCTTGAAGGGTTCGAGTCGGCAGCGACTGGCCCAACTCAGCCAGCGTTTGAAGAGGGGCTTGGCCTCATCAGGCGTCGTGGCCTTGGCATAGATCGCGCGCAACGCTTCCTTGATGCGCCAAGCGCGTGCGGTCTTGAGATTCGAGCGCTGCAGCCAGTGCATGGTCTGGGTTTGCTTGACGGTCCAGTCGGCGGGTTTCTTTTGCAGGCTCCAGCGGGTGCCCTTGAGTTCGGGTTCACTTTGACCTCGGCCCGGCGCACCTCGTCCAGCGCCTTGCTGCTCAGAGCGACCACGTGAAAGCGGTCGAAGCAGACCTTGGCCTCGGAAAAGTGCTCGGCGGCGCCCGCCTGAAAAGCACCGCTCATGTCCATGCTCAAATCGGTAATCGCGCTCGGTTGGCCGCCATGCTCGGCGAGATCGCTGGCGAACTTCCCCAGCGTGGCCTTATCTCGACCGGGCGTGGCAAACAGCAGACGTGGCGCATCAAGATCATGGAAAACAGCGATGTACGTCTGGCCGCGCTTACTGGCGGTCTCATCGACGCCGACGGCACGAACCTCGGCATGACTCTCCTTGGCGCGCGCCTGCGCCACATGATGCTCGATGACGCGCCACAGTCTGGGACTGCGAACGCGCAGCACCCGGCCCGCCGCCAGTACCGACATGGTCGGTGCCAGCATCAGCGTCAACGCCTCGAACAACAGCGTGAAATGACTCCCTTCGCGCGCCCAGGGCACAGGGATTTGCGTCACCTTGCCACAGTCGGTACAGGCGACTCGCGGTACCTCGGCATGCAGATGGGCTTCGTACTCGAAGAAATCCAGATGCCGCCAGGAGCGCGCCAAGCGGTCGTGCAGCGGCTGCGCCGCTGCTCCACAGGCGGGACAGGCATGACTGGCCGCGCCGAACTTCACCTGGAAGTCGATCCGTCCAGCCTCCGGTGTAAAGGTCACTTGATCCACCTGCCAAGGCGCGACGAGGCCCAGGGCCTGGGTGAACAGCGTTTCAATCATGAGGAACCGGTCGGAAGAGGAAAGGCCGCCATTGTCCTCCATGCCGAGGCCGGCAGACTGCCTCCCTCGGCAAAGAGGAAGCGTACGCGAGGGGGAGGCGATGTAAAGGGTCCGGCTACGCCCGGACTGCGTCCGCCCTTGACATCACCTCCCCCTCAAACCACACGCCTCTCGTCCGTTTCCACACGAAACGGCATAGAGCCCGCCATTCTCGACGCAGCCTTCGACGGCATCGCCACCGCCAAAGCCAACGCCGAAAAGAACCTCCAGAGCGCCCGCGCCTTGTTTGAAAGCCACCTGCAATCCGTTTTCACGGAGCGGGGTGAGGGGTGGGTGGAGGCAAGCATCGAAGACGTTTGCACGCTGAAAAGTGGAACGTCGGTCAGCGTGTCGCTTGAGAAGTCGGAAGGTGAAATACCCTACGTAAAAGTGTCCGACATGACGTATGCCGGGAACGAGACGGAAATCGTTGCTTCGTCTCGATACTTGGATATGGCAGATATTGGGAAGAATGCAGTATTCCCGACAGGAACAACCATTTTTCCGAAACGGGGCGGAGCGATTCTCACGAACAAAAAGAGACTGACCGCGCTACCCATCTGCGCAGACTTGAACATCATGGGAGTTATCCCTTCTAGCAACCTTCTCCCGAGATTGCTCTATTTCTACTTCCTGAACGTTGATATGCGGCTGATTGGCAGCGGCTCGTCAATTCCGCAAATCAATAACTACGACATCGCCCCGCTCAAGATTTCATTTCCTGAATCCCAAGGTGATCAAGAGAACATTGTGGAACAGTTAGAAAGCTTGGCAGAGGAAACCCAACGCCTCGAAACCATCTACCAGCAAAAGCTGACCGCCCTCGACGACCTGAAAAAATCCCTCCTGCACCGAGCCTTCAGCGGCCAGTTGTAAGGCGTCGACCTGCTTTCATGCGCGGGCAAGCGGTGACCAATTACCACCGACTGAATCGTTCGATTTGACCGGATCGAACGATTTGTCTATATTGAGATCGTTGCTCTTTCGATGTGAGGACCGATCCATGCAAACCTATACCGCCAATGAAGCCAAGACCCGTTTCGGCGAGTTTCTCGACCGCGTGCAGCGCGAGCCGGTGCGCGTGATGCGCCACGACCGCGTGGTCGGCGTGATGGTCAGCGCCGAGGACTATGAGGCGATGCGCAGGTTCTACGCCGACCGTTTGCGCCAAACCCTGCGTGAGACCGCGGAAGGTGCAGCTGCTGCCGGTTTAACCGAAGAAAAACTGGCTGAACTGCTAGCCGATGAAAGTTAGTCAAGTCACCGCCCAAACTTATGCGCGAGTCGTGATCGATACCAATGTCCTGCTCAGTGCAGCGCTGTCCCCAAATGGAGTCGCCGCTACGCTGGTCGATTGCGTCTTGGAATTCGGTAGCCTGGTGTTTTCCAACGCTACCTTCTCCGAACTGGAAGCACGTATCTGGTTGCCAAAGTTTGACCGCTACCTGCCCATGGAGCGCCGCCGGCGCGTGCTTCACGAAGCCAGTGCCGGCGCGTTCTGGGTTGAGGTGACAGCCGGGACCGCATCGCGCAGCTATTCCCGTGACACCGCGGACGATGTATTTGTTCATACCGCCATCGAGGCCAAAACAACTCGCTTGATCACGGGCGACAACGATTTGCTGTGTTTGCATCCCTTGGGCGATTTGCAGATATTGTCCCCCCGTGCAGCACTTGAAGAATTAGGCTTTTGACCCAGAAGCCGCCATGAACGAAGCCGAAACCCGCGCCGAACACATCGACCCCGCCTTGGCAGCTGCTGGCTGGGGCGTCGTTGAAGGCAGTCGCATCCGGCGCGAGTATCCGATCACCCTTGGCCGGCTCGAAGGGGGCGGCAAGCGCGGCAAGCCGCTGACGGCGGACTACGTCCTCGAATACCGCAACATCAAGCTGGCGGTCGTCGAAGCCAAGGCTTGGGATAAGGTGCTCACCGAAGGCGTCGGCCAGGCCAAGGACTACGCCGGCAAGCTGGCGGTACGCTTCACCTACTCGACCAACGGGCAAGGCATCTACGGTATCGACATGGCGACCGGGGCCGAAGGCCAACAGCCGAGTTTCCCGACGCCTGAAGCCCTATGGAACCTGACCTTCGCCACCGAGAACGCCTGGCGCGACCGCTTCGCCGCCATACCGTTCGAGGACAAGAGCGGTTTCTTCCAGGGGCGCTACTACCAGGACATCGCCATCCAGAAGGTGCTGGATGCCATCGCCGACCAGCAGCAGCGCATCCTGCTCACCCTGGCGACTGGCACGGGGAAGACGTTCATCGCCTTCCAGATCGCCTGGAAGCTGTTCCATAGCCGCTGGAACCTGAACGACTGGAAGAAATCGGGCGATCCGACACGGCGCCCGCGCATCCTCTTCCTCGCCGACCGCAACATCCTCGCCGATCAGGCCTTCAACGCCTTCTCGGCCTTCCCCGAAGATGCGCTGGTGCGCATTGCGCCGGAAGACATCAAGAAGAAAGGCAAGGTGCCGAAGAACGGCAGCATCTTCTTCACCATCTTCCAGACCTTCATGAGCGGCCCGCCCAAGGATGGGCATCCGTCACCCTATTTCGGCGAGTACCCGGCGGACTTCTTCGACTTCATCGTCATTGACGAGTGCCACCGAGGCGGAGCCAACGACGAAAGCAACTGGCGCGGCATCCTCGACTACTTCGCTCCCGCCGTGCAGCTTGGCCTGACCGCCACGCCCAAGCGTAAGGACAACGCCGATACCTATCTCTACTTCGGTGAGCCGGTGTTCATCTACTCACTCAAGGACGGGATCAACGACGGTTTCCTGACCCCGTTCCGCGTCAAGCAGTTCGCCTCGACGCTGGACGAGTACGTCTACACCCCCGACGACAAGTTGGTGGAGGGCGAGATCGAGGCGGGCAAGCGCTACGAAGAAGCCGACTTCAACAGGATCATCGAGATCAGGGAACGCGAGAAGGCGCGGGTCAGGCAGTTCATGGCGCAGATCGACCAGCGCGAGAAAACGCTGGTTTTCTGCGCGACACAGGAGCATGCGCTGGCGATCCGCGATGCGATCAACCAGATCAAGACCAGCAGCGATCCCGACTACTGCCAGCGGGTGACGGCCAACGATGGCGCGCGGGGCGAGCAATGGCTGCGCGACTTCCAGGACAACGAGAAGACCATCCCGACCATCCTGACCACGTCGCAGAAGCTATCGACCGGCGTCGATGCGCGGAACGTGCGCAACATTGTGCTGCTGCGTCCGGTCAATTCGATGATCGAGTTCAAGCAGATCATCGGACGTGGCACCCGTCTCTACGACGGCAAGGACTACTTCACCATCTACGACTTCGTGAAGGCGCACCACCACTTCAGCGATCCCGAATGGGATGGCGAGCCTGTCGAGCCGGAGAACTGCAAGCAGTGCGGTTGTTATCCCTGCGTCTGCGTCAAGGAGCCTTCGCCTCCCTGTTACCTCTGTGGCAACACGCCCTGCACCTGCCCGCAGGAGCCTTGCCCGGATTGCGGTCAGCGATCCTGCGTCTGCAAGAAGAAGAGGAAAGCGAAGGTCAAACTCGCGGACGGTAAGGAACGCAAGATCATGTTCATTTCCGCGACGACCTTCTGGCACCCGGATGGCACGCCAATGTCAGCGCAGCAGTTTCTCGAAGCCCTGTTCGGCAAGCTGCCGGAGTTCTTCGCCGACGAAGACGAACTGCGGGCGCTATGGAGCGATCCGGGAACACGCCGAAAGCTGCTGGATGGCCTGGACGAGAAGGGCTTCGGCAGGGAACAACTGGCCGAGATGCAGAAGGTCATCGACGCCGAGAACAGCGACATCTTCGACGTGCTGGCGTACGTGGCCTATGCCCAGGAACCGCTGACCCGCGAGGAACGTGCGGTCAGGGCGAAGGCTGTGATCGACGCCAAGTTCAACTCACGGCAGCAGGCGTTTCTGACGTTCGTGCTGTCGCACTACGTGGAAGAGGGCGTCGAGGAACTGGATCAGGCAAAGCTGACGCCGCTCTTGAAGCTCCGCTATCACGACTCGATGAAGGATGCGCTGGATGACCTTGGGCAGCCGGAGGAGATTCGGCGGGTGTTCAGCGGGTTTCAGAAGTATCTGTATGAAGAACGGGTGTAGGGCGGGCGTGACATTTCCTTCTCAGGGCAGCTACACATGACAAGTATCGAATGCTGGTCTTTAGCTCGACCGGCAGAGGGGAGACCCGTCTCTACAATGAACTGACCGGGCAGCAGATGACTGCCAACAGGGCGGTGCAAGGCAATACCTGCTTCAGCACGGCGGAAAGTTCGAGAGAAGCTTCTGTCGGTCGGTAACCGGCCAGAAAGAGCCGGTGGCGTTTCTTCCTCCACGCCGATGTTGACCTGGGGAGATCAACCGCGAAGCGGCCATCCGGCGGGGTGTGTCAATTTCCTCGCCTGACCGACCGTTACCCTCCGGAAAGCAGGCAGTGGGTGTAGGATGACGTCGGTCGGCAGTTGGTGTCGAGCGGTCAGTGAGGCGTGCGACTGCGAAGGCCGAGCGCCAACGGGCGGATCGCACCTTAGAGCAGTCGTTCAGATTCTTCAGGCCACTTACAGGCACCGACCCAAGCCTGCCTGATCACCGCGTGATACCGGAGCTGAGAGGGTTTCAATGGGACGAGGAAGACCGGTGATTCTCAACTCTGTGAGCTTCGACAATCAAAGCCAAGCCGCGGATTTCTTCAAGGAAATGCTCAATCGATATATCCCGGGAGAACACGTTTCACCCGAGGATTCGACGCATCTTGCAGGCCTGTTCAAAAGGCATCCCAAGTACGCCGAAAAGGTAGGATCCGGGGTCGATTACTTTCAAGTCATACCAGCTGACTACGGGACTCAGTGCTTTTGCGCCGTCCGGATGGATGGCACCAAGGAACGCTTCTCGTAGGCTCTATGCCGTTTCGTGTGGAAACGGACGAGAGGCGTGTGGTTTGAGGGGGAGGTGATGTCAAGGGCGGACGCAGTCCGGGCGTAGCCGGACCCTTTACATCGCCTCCCCCTCGCGTACGCTTCCTCTTTGCCGAGGGAGGCAGTCTGCCGGCCTCGGCATGGAGGACAATAGCGGCCTTTCCTCTTCCGACCGGTTCCTCGTGATTGAAACGCTGTTCACCCAGGCCCTGGGCCTCGTCGCGCCTTGGCAGGTGGATCAAGTGACCTTTACACCGGAGGCTGGACGGATCGACTTCCAGGTGAAGTTCGGCGCGGCCAGTCATGCCTGTCCCGCCTGTGGAGCAGCGGCAGCCGCTGCACGACCGCTTGGCGCGCTCCTGGCGGCATCTGGATTTCTTCGAGTACGAAGCCCATCTGCATGCCGAGGTACCGCGAGTCGCCTGTACCGACTGTGGCAAGGTGACGCAAATCCCTGTGCCCTGGGCGCGCGAAGGGAGTCATTTCACGCTGTTGTTCGAGGCGTTGACGCTGATGCTGGCACCGACCATGTCGGTACTGGCGGCGGGCCGGGTGCTGCGCGTTCGCAGTCCCAGACTGTGGCGCGTCATCGAGCATCATGTGGCAGGCGCGCGCCAAGGAGAGTCATGCCGAGGTTCGTGCCGTCGGCGTCGATGAGACCGCCAGTAAGCGCGGCCAGACGTACATCGCTGTTTTCCATGATCTTGATGCGCCACGTCTGCTGTTTGCCACGCCCGGTCGAGATAAGGCCACGCTGGGGAAGTTCGCCAGCGATCTCGCCGAGCATGGCGGCCAACCGAGCGCGATTACCGATTTGAGCATGGACATGAGCGGTGCTTTTCAGGCGGGCGCCGCCGAGCACTTTTCCGAGGCCAAGGTCTGCTTCGACCGCTTTCACGTGGTCGCTCTGAGCAGCAAGGCGCTGGACGAGGTGCGCCGGGCCGAGGTCAAAGTGAACCCGAACTCAAGGGCACCCGCTGGAGCCTGCAAAAGAAACCCGCCGACTGGACCGTCAAGCAAACCCAGACCATGCACTGGTTGCAGCGCTCGAATCTCAAGACCGCACGCGCTTGGCGCATCAAGGAAGCGTTGCGCGCGATCTATGCCAAGGCCACGACGCCTGATGAGGCCAAGCCCCTCTTCAAACGCTGGCTGAGTTGGGCCAGTCGCTGCCGACTCGAACCCTTCAAGCGCCTCGGCAGGACCATCACCAAGCATCTTCCGGGCGTACTCAATGGCTTCCAGGCCGGCAAACACAATGCCCGCGTCGAGGCCATGAATCGGGCGCTTCAGGAGGCGAGAGCCCGCGCCCGCGGCTATCGCCGCGTCGAAAACTTCATCGCCATGGCCTACCTCGTCGCTGGAAAACTTACCCATTTGCCCGCCCCTCCCTTCGCCCGTTTCCTCCCCATTCCACACGGAACGGACTAAACCCTTCTCGTACCAAACATGTGTGACGCAGAAAATCGATGGACCCCCTTTAGGGTAGTGTCTCGATGGACTTCGAAATATTAGTCAATGACCACTACCTGAAGATTTTCTCAGGCACGGTCCTTGCTCCTGTGGAAAACAAGAGCGTCCTGAGTTTGGTGAATGATTTTGAAGATCAAGAGTGGCGATATGAGTAGTTCGAGAATTTCATCTGGGACAACATTGCACTAACAGCCTTGTCGGCTCAGGAGCGCGAAAAGCTCACCGGACAGAGCAGGTCGACGCTTCGGGAATCGGCAAAAAACCTTCGGCTGACTGACAAAGCGACCGATATAGGAAAGGGCAGCGAACTCGCTGAGATTGTCCTCTACGGAATCATGCATCACCACTACGGAGCGTTGCCGGTCGTTCCGAAGATTTTCTACAAACAGAACGCGCAGGACAACGCGAAGGGCGCCGACAGCGTTCATATCATCGTCGAAGGGGACGATGACTTCTCGCTTTGGTTCGGAGAGGCGAAGTTCTACAATAGTATTGAGGATGCGAGACTTCCGGCTGTCGTCGGATCGGTCGGCAATTCGCTGAAAGCCGACAAGCTGAAGAAGGAAAACAGCATCATCACCAACACCTCGGATATCGACCGGTTGGTGACCAATCCGGAGTTGGCAGCGAGAGTCAAGGACGCCCTCTCCAGCAAGAACTCGATGGACCAACTCAAGGCAAAGATTCACGTCCCCATCCTGCTGTTGCACGAGTGCACCCTGACAGCGTCGACCACTGAAATTAGCGATGCCTACAGGGAGGGCGTCAGAAAGTACCACCTCGAACGGGCGAGCGCTTATTTCAAGAAACAGATCGATGCGTTATTCGGAACGATTTCGAAGTATTCTGAGGTCAAGTTTCACATCATTCTTTTCCCGGTACCAGATAGAAAAAAGTTGATCGAGCGTTTTTCGAAGGAAGTCGAGCTTTACAAGGGGTTTAGTCCGTTCCGTGTGGAATGGGGAGGAAACGGGCGAAGGGAGGGGCGGGCAAATGGGTAAGTTTTCCAGCGACGAGGTAGGCCATGGCGATGAAGTTTTCGACGCGGCGATAGCCGCGGGCGCGGGCTCGCCTCCTGAAGCGCCCGATTCATGGCCTCGACGCGGGCATTGTGTTTGCCGGCCTGGAAGCCATTGAGTACGCCCGGAAGATGCTTGGTGATGGTCCTGCCGAGGCGCTTGAAGGGTTCGAGTCGGCAGCGACTGGCCCAACTCAGCCAGCGTTTGAAGAGGGGCTTGGCCTCATCAGGCGTCGTGGCCTTGGCATAGATCGCGCGCAACGCTTCCTTGATGCGCCAAGCGCGTGCGGTCTTGAGATTCGAGCGCTGCAGCCAGTGCATGGTCTGGGTTTGCTTGACGGTCCAGTCGGCGGGTTTCTTTTGCAGGCTCCAGCGGGTGCCCTTGAGTTCGGTTCACTTTGACCTCGGCACGGCGCACCTCGTCCAGCGCCGTGCTGCTGAGGGCGACCACATGAAAGCGGTCAAAGCAGACCGCGGCCCCGGGAAAGTGCTCGGCGGCGCCCGCCTGAAAGGAGCCGCTCATGTCCATGCTGATATCGCTAATCGCGCTCGGTTGGCCGCCATGCTCGGCGAGATCGCTGGCGAACTTCCCCAGCGTGGCCTTATCTCGACCGGGCGTGGCAAACAGCAGACGTGGCGCATCAAGATCATGGAAAACAGCGATGTACGTCTGGCCGCGCTTACTGGCGGTCTCATCGACGCCGACGGCACGAACCTCGGCATGACTCTCCTTGGCGCGCGCCTGCGCCATGATGCTCGATGACGCGCCACAGTCTGGGACTGCGAACGCGCAGCACCCGGCCCGCCGCCAGTACCGACATGGTCGGTGCCAGCATCAGCGTCAACGCCTCGAACAACAGCGTGAAATGACTCCCTTCGCGCGCCCAGGGCACAGGGATTTGCGTCACCTTGCCACAGTCGGTACAGGCGACTCGCGCGGTACCTCGGCATGCAGATGGGCTTCGTACTCGAAGAAATCCAGATGCCGCCAGGAGCGCGCCAGCGGTCGCAGCGGCTGCGCCGCTGCTCCACAGGCGGGACAGGCATGACTGGCCGCGCCGAACTTCACCTGGAAGTCGATCCGTCCAGCCTCCGGTGTAAAGGTCACTTGATCCACCTGCCAAGGCGCGACGAGGCCCAGGGCCTGGTGAACAGCGTTTCAATCATGAGGAACCGGTCGGAAGAGGAAAGGCCGCCATTGTCCTCCATGCCGAGGCCGGCAGACTGCCTCCTCGGCAAAGAGGAAGCGTACGCGAGGGGGAGGCGATGTAAAGGGTCCGGCTACGCCCGGACTGCGTCCGCCCTTGACATCACCTCCCCCTCAAACCACACGCCTCTCGTCCGTTTCCACACGAAACGGCATAGAGCCTTTACAAGGGATAGAGATCAATGGAAATATTCGAGGAGTGCGCTGCTATCAACGACCTCCTGCAAGCTGAAAGCGGAACCGAGGCAAGAAACCGCCTGATTCGCCTGCTCGACCAGCACGAGAGGGAAGGAATTAGTTATTCGCCGCTTCTCAACCATCTGATTAGGGACTCGGGGCTTTTCCCGTATCTAGACCCCGAGACATCGAGTTGGCAGGACAGGTTCGTCTACGAATCGTTCAAGGTGGACATTGGGCAGGAGGCTCCTGTCACTCTGCACAGCGAACAGTCATTGCTCCTCAAGCATCTGTTGGATGGAACAAACCTCGCCGTCAGCGCGCCGACCAGCTTCGGCAAGAGCTTGATCATCGATGCATACATCGCCATCCGGAAACCAACCAACGTGGTCATTCTCGTTCCAACCATTGCCTTGACGGACGAGACCAGGCGACGGTTGAGCAGGAAGTTTTCCGCTCAATACAAAATCGTAACGACGGCAGACGTCGAGCTTGGGGAAAGGAACATTCTCATCTTCCCGCAGGAGAGGGCAATTCACTACTGTGACAAACTGAAGAAACTGGATTTGCTTGTGGTCGATGAGTTCTACAAGGCAAGCCGGGATTTTGACAAGGAGCGCTCTCCAGCCCTTTTGAAGGCGATGATGAAGCTTGGTGCCATGGCTACCCAGAAATACTACTTAGCACCGAACATCTCGCAACTGAACGACAATCCGTTCACAAAGGACTGTAAGCGTTCAGCGCACCCACCCCTGGGCGCGCACAATTACACTGGTTTTTTGAGAGGCAACAGCTCGTCGATGCGGCTGTTTGGCCAAGCGGGGAGTTTCGCCAAGGTGTCGGTAAGCCAGGCCATGGGCTCGATACCGTTCGCACGCGCGGTTTCGAGCAGCGATTGAATCGCCGCGGCGCGTTGGCCGGCCGCCTCGGAACCAGCGAACAGCCAGTTCTTCTTGCCGATGGCGATCGGGCGAATGGCATTCTCGACGGGGTTGTTGTCGATTGTTACGTCTTCCTCTCCCAGAGGGCTGAGGCGCTCGCTCATCCCGCGAACGGAGAGGACTTGAGAAGGAGCAGGTCCTGAAGAAGGCTGGGACGCTTCGGGAGCAGGGAGGGCTGGAGAACCTCTGCTATCGTGGGAAGCTTGACGACCACCCGGAGAGAAAGGAGCCCAGCCCATGCAACGAATTGTAGCCGGCATCACCACGCTTGAGCAGCACCTGGAGATGGTGAAGGGGAAGCGCGAGGTCTATCGACCGCCGTCGTGTCCGCACTGCGGAATCAAGCTCCTGCGTCAGCACGGGTACTACTACCGGAAAGCCGATCGGCGCGCGCAGCGCCCCAGGTTCGACCCGGTGCCGATCAGTCGTTACCGCTGCGCCGGTTGCCGGCGCACCTGTTCGCGCTTGCCCGAGTGCATCGCGCCACGGCGTTGGTTCCCCTGGTCGGTGCAACAGCACGTCCTGTCGTCTCGAGTCGGCGCCGCTCGTGCCGGATGCGGTGACGGCGGACAGCCTGCTGCGCGGAGTATCGGCCGCTGGTGGCGGTGGCTCCGGGATCGCGGACCGATCTTCGCGTTTCATCTGCGGGCACGTTTTTCGGAGTTGGGTCGAGCCAGTGAATTCTGCGACTTCTGGCGGCAAGTGTTCTCTTCGCTTGGCCTGCCACCTGCCATGGCGTGGCTGGATCAGGAGATCAGCGTCCCTTGATCGGCTGATCCCGGAGCGGCGGCAGACAGCGGGGGCCCCCGCCGCGGGCCCCACACACTTTGCAGCTGTCATTGACGCGGCGATTGCGGTTTGATGACGACTCCCTTTTTTCACGAGGAGTCGTCATGAACGAAATCGATCCGCAAGCGCTGTTTCGCTTCTCTGTCCTGGGTCCGCTGATCAGCCGGCGACGGCTGCCGCGGGGCGAGTTGCAGAAGATCCTGCGTGAGCTGGCCACCCGCGACTACGCCATTCCCGGTACCGACCGGCGCTCTCTGGGCGAGAAGACGATCGAGGGGTGGTATTACCGCTACCGCGCTCGCGGCCTCGACGGACTGATCCCCAAGGTGCGGGCCGATCGCGGCCAGTCGAAACTCTCCGCCGCCATCCAGACGGCGATTCTCGCCGCCAAGCGCGAGAACCCCCGCCGTTCGATCCGCCAGATCCAGCGCCTGCTTGAGGTCGCCGGCACCGTCGCACGGGGGACCCTGTCGCGTTCGAGCATCCACCGCCTGCTCCAGCAACACGGCCTATCGCGGATCGCCGGCTCGGCGAGTCTGCCAGAGGAGAAACGCAGTTTCGTCGCCGCTTGCGTCGGCGACATCTGGTACAGCGACGTGATGCACGGCCCGCGCGTGCCGATCGGCGGTCGTTTGGGCAAGAGCTATCTGGTGTCGCTCTTCGACGACGCGGCAAGGCTCGTTGCCCACGGCGCCTTCTGCCGTGGCGAAACGGCACTCGACATCGAGGGCGTCCTCAAGCAGGCGCTCCTCAAACGGGGCGTCCCGGTCAAGCTGGTCGTCGATAACGGCGCCGCCTATGTCGCGCACACCCTGCAAGGGATCTGTGCCCGTTTGGGCATCGTGCTGGTCCATTGCCGGGCCTACTCACCCGGAGAGCAAGGGGAAGCTCGGGCGCTGGCACCGCACCTGCCGCGATCAGTTTCTCGGCGAGGTCGATGAACGCCAGATCCTGAGTCTCGACGATCTCAACGCGCGGCTGTGGGCCTGGCTGGAGCAGGTCTATCACCGCAGCCCGCATGACGGTCTCGATGGCCAGACGCCACTTGCCCGCTACCAGCAGGATCTGCCGAAGATCCGTTCGCTGGGACCGCTGGCGGCGAAGCTCGATGCGCTGTTCCTGCACCGCGTCCGCCGTCTGGTGCGCAAGGATGGCACGGTGTCGTATCAGGGCGGACGCTTTGAGGTGCCTTTCGAGCTCGCCGGCAAGACCGTTCGCCTGCTCGTCGATCCGCAGGCAGAGACCGTGGTCGGCGTCGAGGACGACGCCGGCGAATCGATCGGTCAGGCGACGCCGCTCGATGCGTTGGCCAATCGCGATCGGCGTCGACGCAAACCCGATCCGCTGCCGGTCGTACCGGTCAAGCACCCGAGCGCTGGGCCGAATCTGGTCGAGTTAGTGTATCAACAGTATTACGGCTGCCAAGGAGACTAAAGATGGAGCTGCAACATTTTGGGCTGCGCCATTCCCCCTTGGGCAAGGAGACCACCGAGCTGTGGGATGACGGGGTGCTGGCGCGTTTGCACGAGCGTTTCCAGTGGTTGCTGCAATCGCCGGGCGTCGGGCTGCTGACCGGTGAGGCGGGGGTGGGCAAGACGGCGGCGCTGCGGGCTTTGACGGCGAAACTCAATCCGCATCGCTATCAGGTGATCTACCACGCGGAGACGGACTTCGGGCGCCTCGATCTGTATCGTTGTCTGGCGCAGTCGCTGGGCTTGGCGCCGAGCTATCGCCGGGCGCTGTTGTGGCGGGAGATCAAGGCGCACATCCATCATCTGGCGGATGCCAAGCAGCTCCTGCCGGTGTGGATCCTCGATGAGGCACAGAATCTGCCGCCCGACTTCTTCCGCGACTTCCCGGCCTTCCTCAACTTCGCTTTCGATTCGCGCGATCTGATGACGGTCTGGCTGGTCGGTCATCCGGTGCTGGCGCAGACTCTGGAACGAGCCCCTTATGCGGCGCTCGCCGGACGCATCCAGGTGCGTGTGCACTTGACGCCGGTGTTCGAGCGCGAACGCTTCGCGCGACTGATCGAGCATGGATTCAAGCGCGCCGGCTGCACGCAGACGCTGCTCACCGATTCGGGCCTGGAGATCCTGCGTCAGGCGAGCAAGGGGCTGCCCCGGCATGCGGCGCGCATTCTGCGTACCGCCATGCGTCTGGCGGTACCACGCGGGCTCAATCATCTGCCCGACGAGCTGTTGCAATTGGCCATCGAGGAACTCCAATGAGCCGCCGCCGTAACAGCCCGTTCCCCGACGGCCTCTCCGACGAAGCCGCCGTGGCGCTCTGCGATTTCCTCTACCAGCTCGCCACCGCCTGCGAGAGCCACTACCTTGTACAACTGCGCCGCCATCACGATCGCCAAACCAACCTCTACGATCCCGAGGAACCCTGGCGCTTCCCGCCCAGCGATCCCCGATCCCGATAGGCCCCTTGTCCCACGCTAATGCCGGGGAAAATCCGCCCGGCTACAGCGTGGGACTTTTCTCTTGTCTCACCCCGGAATAGCTCGGGACGAAGAGTCTCGAATAGGGCGGGACGTAACAGTCGATCGGGTAGAAACCGTTCGTGGCGTAACGGGCAAAGGCCGGCCAGCGCCGCAGACTGTAGTCGATCGCCTTGGCCAGAGCGCCGCCGTCGGCCACCGATCTGCGGGTGTTCTGGAGCCATAGGTGCAGGGCTTCGAGCAGCGGCTGGCTGGTTTCCTTTCGTCGTCGGGCCCGCTCCTCGACCGTCTTTCCCTTTGCCGCGGCCTCAATGGCGTACAACGCTGCGAAGCGGCGCAAAGCCTCGGCTGCGACCGGGCTCCCATTCGCCTGATGGAGGTCGAAGAACTTCCGCCGGGCGTGGGCCATACAGGCGAGTTCGATCACCTCGCCACGAAACAGGGCCTGGTAGCCGGCGAACTCATCAACCATCAGCGCACCTTGCCAGTCGTGGAGGAACTCCGCCACATACTTCCCGCCCCGGCCAGGCTGGTAGTCGAAGACGACGATCGGCGGATCGCTTCCCAAGGCATTGCTGCGATACGCCCAGAGATAGGCCCGCTTGGTCTTTCCTCTGCCCGGATCGAGTTGCTGCACCGGAGTTTCATCGGCATGCAGCACCGTGCCCTGGCGGAGCAGTTCGGCGAGGCGAAGCCAGAGCGGTTCGAGGGCGACGCCGGTACGGCCGACCCAGTCGGCCAGTGTCGAACGGGACAGAGTCACCCCCGAGCGGGCGGCCTGCCGTTCCAGGCGATAGAGTGGCAGGTGATCGGCGTACTTGCTGACCATCACCCAGGCCAGCAAGGCCGGCGCCGCCAAACCGCCGTCGATGATCGAAGCCACCGCCGGTGCGGCGGTGAGGGTCTCGCAGGGCCGGCAGGCGTACTTGGGGTAGATGTGGCGCTCGACGTCGACGAAGAACTCGGCAGGGACGATGCTGAGCTTCTCGGTCACGTCCTCGCCGATCCGCACCAGCGCCTGACCACATTGCCCACAGGTGCAGGTTTCGGGCTCGATGCAGGTGCTCGACACGCGGCAGTTGCTCGGGCAAGGGCTGACGGCCGGCGCGTTCGCGTTTCGGTTTCTCGGCGGGCGGGAGATGCGGCCCCATCTCGGCCGCCTGGCGCTGTTCGTCCAGGCGGGCTTCGCAGGCAGCGAGGGTTTCGTCGAAGAGGTCCCGTGCGCCGGCGGCCAGGGACTCGCTCTTGACGCCGAATTTCATCCGCCGCAAATAGGCCAGTTCGAGGGTCAGCTTCTCGATCTTGGCATCGCGCCAGTGAATCTCCGTGGCGTTGGTCTTGACCTGTTCGAGCAGCCCACCGACCCGGTTCTCGGCCCAGAACAGCAGTTCCGGCGAGGGTGAGAAGGGGGCAAGTTCGCTGGCTAAATCCATGACGAATTATACCATCAAGATGCTCAGAAAGGCGTGGAAGTCACGGATTTTGCGTGCTTTTATGAAAAGACGGCGCATGCCTAGACCTGCCAGTGGGCGGCTGCTGGCGCGTCCCGGCGTTGCCAGTCTACGCCGGCAGTCAGCCAACGCCATTGCGCTGCAGTGAGGGCGAAAACCGGGTCGCTGGCGCTCGGCCAGGTGAAGTAGCCACGGTGCAGCCGGCGTTGCGACAGCCAGACCCCAGTGCCGTCCCAGACCAGCAGTTTGAGCCGGCTGCGCCGCCGGTTGGTGAAGGCGTAGGCAGTGCCGTCACAGGGGCTGCGCCCGAGACTGGCCTGGATGCGGGCCGACAGGCCATCAATGCCCAGGCGCATGTCCACCGCTTCGACGGCCAGCCAGATGCGCTCCGGCGTCGCCCCGAGCGGCGCGTTCATGCGCGCGCTGCCCACAGGGCCATCAGCCACTCGGCTGGTGGCAGCGCGGCAAAGTCGAGTCGCCAGCCCTGCGGGCTATGGAGCGACAGGCTCGGCGTCGAGGACGTGACACTCGGAACCCTCACTGCAGGAACCAGGGTCAGCAGGCTTCTCGCTCCGCTCGGCCCTGGACCCTTTGCCAAGCGCAGGTGCCAGTAACTGAGCGAATGGCTTCTTAGCCCGTGCTGCTCACAGTACGCCTTCTGGCTGCCGCCGCTGGCCCGCCAGGCGTCCACATGCCCTCGCCAGTGCGCTTCCAGTTCCCCACCCTTGTCCATCTCTTCCTCCTGTCGAAAACCTGGAGGTTGCTCCTTTCCTCGCGGGTTTTACAGGTGGAGGGGCTGGACGCTTACAAAGGACATGCTGTTCCTGCGCCTAGACTTCAACACGGTATTCCTCGAAAAGCACGAGCTTTACAAGGACATCAGGAAGGATGCGCAGAAGAAGAGCGATGTCCTTATCGAGATACTTGGGCAGAGGAAGTCCAAGTCGCTCATCTATGCTGGCACGTATTCGAACGTTGAACGTGTCTCGAATCTGCTCCTCGAAAAGACAGGGGAGGTCGGCAGCGACTTGTTGACCGCATTCTCGACTTGGCTCGCGAAGAACTACGACCCCAACTGGATGTTGACCGCGCTCGTCAAGCGTGGGACTGGTATTCATACGGGACAGCTTCACAGGTCACTGAGTCAAGTGCAGGTGCGACTGTTCGAAGAGGAGGACGGGCTTAACACCATCGTGTCGACCTCCTCCATCATCGAAGGGGTGAATACGTCGGCGCAAAACGTCATTGTTTGGAGCAACAAGAACGGAACCCTGAAGCTCAATGATTTCACTTACAAGAACATCATCGGACGCGGCGGACGGATGTTCAAGCATTTCATCGGAAACATTTACATCCTCGAAGAGCCGCCATTACCCGCTGATACGCAACTGAATTTGACCTTTCCTGACGAGTTGCTCGCCGACGTCGACGAGGACGAATTCAAGCAGCAGTTGTCTAAGGAGCAGATAGCCAAGATTCTACTCTATAAGGAGCGGATGTCAGGCGTTCTAGGGCAGGAGGTCTTTGACCGTCTTAGGCGCGACGGTGCTCTGATGTCAGGCGATACTACGCTCATAACCGATATCGCGTTGGAAATCAGCCAGAATCGGAGTAGGTGGCGAGGGCTCGCTATCCTGAACTCGACCTCGACCGAATATTGGGGTTGGATACTTCACAAGGTCCTCAGGTTGGTGCCAGGCGGATGGGATGTCCCCTACACAAAATTCGTCGAATTCGTGAGGGCGCTGTCGAGCAATTGGAAGAGTTCCATACCTGAGCTCTTGGATCAATTGGACGAACAGGATGTGGCGATCGAGGATTTCTTCAAGATGGAGCGGAATGCAACGTTCAAGTTGACGGCGTTGTTAAGCGACATCAACGTTATCCAGAAGGAGATTATGCCCGAGCAGCACATGGACATCTCGCCGTTCATCGCCCGGCTTTCAAAGGCCTTCCTCCCTTCTTGTGTCATCGAACTTGAGGAGTACGGGTTACCTCGGATGCTGGCGAAGAGAATACATGCTGCGGGACTCATCGACTTCGAGGACGTGAACCTTACGCTTCATTCGGCGATCGATAAGCTACTTGAGATGCGTCCAGAAATGCTGGCTGAAGTTGAGGGCTTGGATAGATTTGATAGGTATGTCCTCCATTATTTCTACGAGGGGATTGCTCGACAGTAGTCTTAATTGGCCATTCTGAATGAGTCTATTCTTGATCGATGAATACTGATCGTCTCCTCTGCCTGCCTCAGCGCGTTCGCGCGTTTTGCGATAACGGCCACCTTGCCCGAGGAACGGGCCGGCCGCCGACAGGCCCGAAGGGTCGGTATCTGATGAGGCAACTGTCGTTTGGGTAGGTCGATTGCGCTGCTATGGCCGGTTCATGGCCGTAGCCGACCGACGCCATCCTACGCCCACTGACCGCCCCCACTTTAGCCCAATGCTCCCAATCTTACACGACATGGTCATACCCCATTTTTGTAAGCGTGTGATGAATGCGGCTTTTGGGTGAACCTTCTGGGGCAGGATCGGTTTGGTTTTATCTGGACGAGGTTTTTGATCAGTTCGTTGAAGACGGAGGCGACATTGTCGAGAGCGTCGAGGCCTTGGAGGAGCCAGCGTCCGAGGGTGCGCTTGATGCGGGAGAAGGTGTCGCCCCGGTTGATGAAGTAGCGTGCGCTAATGTTGGGGTCGAGGGATTCACTGGCAGCATGGACGGCCAGAGCATTGAGGTTGTCGCAGAGGATTTTTGCGCCGAAGTCTTGTTGTGCGGCCAGCCAGGACATGCCTGACAACTGCTCCAGGGCCAAACGGTGCTTGATCCTTTTGAATGCCTCCTCAATTCTCCACCGGGAGTGATAGAGCGCCCCGAAGTCGCCGGCGGGGTAGGCGTCGAGGTCGAGGAGCGAGGTCACGAGGACGCGCACCTTGTGGCCGAACACCTGGCGAATGAGGCGAACTTCGCAAGGCGTGGCGGCAATTTCGTAATCGAGCGCATCCTGTTTGCAAGGGGCTGGCAGAGTCACGATTTGCTCGGCCAGGCCGGATCGGCGGAAGGCTTGAATGGCGCTGAAATTGAGGCTGTCCGCGCGCATGCAGAAATGGTGTCCTCGCTGCAACAAGGCGGCGAAGAGCCAGTAGGCCGGGTAACCGCGGTCGAGCACCAGAATGTCGTTGTGGCGGAGTTTGTCGAGGTGTTCGAAGAGCATCTGGCGCTCGCCGACGTCGGGAGAATACAGCGTGGCGGCCAGGGTCATTTCGATCCCGGGCAGATAGAGCGCGAAGCCAATGGCGTCGACCACGTGGCGAACAAATGGCTTGCCGTCACGGGTCTTGCCGAACAGCGTCAGGCGCAGGACCGTGGCATCGCCGGCAACAACGCGGAGCCCGCGCCAGAGAGGATAGCCGAATTGCGCACCGATCAAGGCGAGGAAATGATCGTTGAGCAGCCCGAAGGCCGTAGCCGACACCTGCTTCCGGGCTTGGGCAAAGGCCTGCGCGGAGACTTCTCGCAGCAGGTCGGCGCGGTTTGCCAGATTGGCGAAGAACGCGTCCAGTTCAGACTGCACTTTGGACGTGTATCCGCCGAGCAGGCAGGCCATCAGGCGGGGAAAACTGAGGAAGCCCGTTCGCGAGAACGCTTTCTTCGACAGACGCGAATCAAGGAAAAAAGCTTGGGAAAAAAGATACTTGGAAAACGAGTCAACGACGTTGACATAAAGATCGCGGCATATAAAATTTTACATCCGTATCAAGGGGATACATACTTTGCCTTGTGCTCGGCTGGCGCGCAACCGGTTTCTCGGTCGGCTCATGAATTCATGCCAATCGCGTGTTAGGTTGAGAGCATTGGGAGGGACCCCTGTTCCGCTACGCTCCACAGGGGTTCCTCCCCCCGCGCCGCCGAATTTGTCGACGATCATGGCCCCGCCACCGATACCGGTTTGATACACCACCTGGGGCGTCTGGTCGCCCAGCGACTGGTGCGGGCGCTCCCCGTTGTACAAGTCATCAATCGAACACCCATAGTACCGAGTCGCGAGAAGTTCTCTATCCCTGGCACCCCTGGTTTGGTCGCGTCGTCTGGATTTATCGGGCGCGGGTGAGCCGCGGGTGGATGGTCGCGCATTGCGGATTGGAGCCGCAGCACGAATGCCGCGGGCTCGAAGTGCCGCTCTGGATGTTCGACAGGGCAGTGTGCTGCCAGCTGCGCCTGGCGCCGAGACCCGTCGTGGATATCGGAGCCTTGCGCGGATTGGCGGCACTGCTGGCTGCACACTCGCAGCCGGATGGTAGTCCTATGCTACAAGCCCAGCACGATTCCTTATTACCCGAAGGAGGTGCTGATGAGAATCCTGTCGAGCCCGTGCCGGGCAACCCAGCTGTCGTTGTTTCAGTCGAGGCCAGCAACGCCGCAATGGGAACAACTGCCGTGGGAGGTGCGCCAGCAAACGATTCGGTTGCTGGCGCGAATGCTGAGCGAACAGTCCGAACGGGAGTTGGCTTCCCGATCGACCCAGGAGGCCGGCGATGAGTGAGAAGCTCAAGGCGCAGCATCTTTCGCGCAAAGCCATCCTGTACATTCGTCAGTCCTCGGCCTACCAAGTCAACCACAACCTGGAGAGCCAGAAGCTGCAATATGCGATGCGGGAACGCTTGATGCAACTGGGCTGGCGTGAGATCGAAGTCGTCGATGAAGATCTCGGCCGGTCGGCAGCCGGTCTGGTGACGCGCAGCGGATTCGAGCGCATGGTGGCCGAGGTGTGTCTGGGCAAGGTCGGCGCGGTGGCGGCGCGCGAAGTATCGCGCTTTGCCAGAAACAGCCGGGAGTGGCAACAGCTGGTCGAGGTCTGTCGTGTTGTGGACACCGTCCTGATCGACCAGGAGATGGTCTATGCGCCGCGGCAAGGGAATGATCGCTTGCTGCTCGGGCTCAAGGGCAGCCTCAACGAGTACGAACTCGATCTGCTCCGGCAGCGTTCGGTCGAAGCCCGCCGCGAGAAGGCGCGTCGGGGTGAGCTGTTGATCGCCAGCCCGGTGGGTTATCGGAAGGGCGAACGACGGCTGGAAAAGGATCCCGACCGGCGTGTCCAGGAAGCGGTGCGCTTGGTGTTCCAGAAGCTCGGCGAACTGGGAAGTGTTCGGCAAACGTTGTTGTGGTTCCTTGAGCATGGTCTGGAACTTCCCGTGATCAACGCCCGCGAGGGAAGTGCATTGGAAGCGACCGTCCTACGGCATGCTCTACAGCATGCTCACCAACCCGGCGTACGCCGGAGCTTACGCCTATGGCAAGACCGAACAACTGACCGAGTACGATGGCGGCGAGGCCCGTCAGCGGGTGCGCCGCAAACCGCGGGAACAATGGCTTTCTTTCATTCCGGGCGCACACGACGGCTACGTCAGCTGGGAGGAGTTCGAGCGCCTGCAGGCGACCATCTCCGAGAATATGATGCGCCGAGAGCAAATCGGCGCCGCCCAACGGGGTCCGGCGCTGCTCGCCGGGTTATTGCGCTGTCGCCGCTGTGGTCATAAGCTGGTGGTGCACTACACTGGTAGCTGTCACGACGTACTTCGGTACCACTGCCGTCGAGGGTGGCTCGATAATGGCGAGCCGCGCTGCATTGGATTTGCCGGTTTGGTCGTCGATCAAGCGATTACGAGGAGGTCCTGCGCGTCGTGGAGCCAGCAGCAATCGAGGCGGCGGTCATCGCCCACGAAGAGCAAGCACGCCAGGTCGACGAAGTCTTGTCGGCTCTGCAACGCGACCTGGAGGCGGCGCAGTACAGTGCTCGACGAGCGCAGAAGCAATACGACGCGGCCGACCCTGAGAATCGACTGGTTACCGACGAGCTTGAACGACGCTGGAATCAGTCCCTGCAACGGGTCCACGAGATCGAATCGCAGATCCGGCAACATCGGGATCGGCAAGGCCCCTTAGTCGTGGCCACGCGCGAGGAATTCGCTGATCTGGCCGCCGATCTGGAGTCGCTATGGCATGATCCAGGGACTGATGAACGGCTCAAGAAGCGCGTCATTCGCACACTGATTCGCGACGTGGTCGTCGACGTGGATGCGCCAGCCAGTGAAGTGGTCCTGGTCATTCACTGGAAAGGCGGCGTCCATACTGAGCTGCGTTTGCCGCGACGCCGGCGCGGACAGAACAGCACGCAAACCCCCACCGAAGTCCTGGAAGCCGTGCGCGTGCTCGCGCGCATCTGTCCGGATCGGCTGATTGCCGGCGTACTCAATCGGAACGGGCTACTGACCGGACGCGGCAACCGGTGGACGCAAGAACGGATCACAGCGCTGCGCAGCCATCACCACATTCCCTGCTATCGGGCCGACCAGCGCGACGGTCACCCGTGGATGAATCTAACCGAAGCGTCCGAGTACTTGGGAGTTAGTGCGCGCACGCTCCGTTTGGCCGTCGCGCGTGGAGAAATCGAGGCCCAGCATCCGCTGGCTGATGGGCCATGGGTGTTCAACCGCGATACACTTCGGACAGCCGCAGCGACGGCACTGGTTGAGCGCGTCAGGAGCAGGAATCGGCAACCCGCAGTACCAAACACTGAGCAGATAACCTTCGATTTCTCAAGCACATAGCGAGGTGGGGCACCATGAAACGTCGTTGTAGAAGGCAAAGTACTCGGTCAGGCCAACCATCAGCTCGCCCATCGTGGCATAGCCCTTCAGATAGACGTCCTCATGCTTGACGTTCCGCCAGAGCCGCTCGACGAAGATGTTGTCGAACACTCGCCCTCGTCCATCCATGCTGATGACCACCCCTTCTCTGGTCAGGACGTTGGTAAAGGCTTCGCTTGTGAACTGCGAGCCTTGATCGCTGTTGAAGATCTCCGGCTTGCCGTAGGTGCGCAAGGCATCCTCCAGGCAATCGACACAGAAGATCGCTTCCATGCTGCTGCTGATCCGCCAACTGAGCACCTTGCGGCTGTACCAGTCGATCACCGCCACCAGGTAGGCGAAGCCACGCGGCAGACGGATGTACGTGATGTCCGTGCTCCAAACGTGGTTCGGCCTGAGCACAGCAACCCCGCGCAACAGGTAGGGATAGACCTTGTGCGTGGGGTGCCGCCGACTGGTGTTCGGACCCGGCGCCATGCCGGCCAGGCCCATCAGCCGCATCAGTCGTTGGACTCGCTTGCGATTGACCGTGTGACCCGCTTTCCCGAGGAAGACCACCATCCTGCGGCTGCCGTAGAACGGGTGCCGGGTGTACTCCTCATCAATCAGACGCCGGTGTAGTAACTCGCTTTCGTCGAGCACCGAAGCCTCTTGCTGAGCATGGAACGAAAAGCATGAACGAAAAGGGGCCAGGGTCGCTTAATCGAACTTTTCATTAAACCCGGACCGGCGCGATGAAGCCGCGCCAGCCGGTTCATTCAGACGTGCGCCGGCCATGGCGTGTTACTTCATGGGTGCAAGTCCTCTGGCCAGGTTTTCGCAGCGCCGAAGGCAAGGAGCAGGGCAAATGCGTCGTCGTGAGGCGAGGTGCGGAGGAAGCCCAATCCAAAGCTGCGGGGCGATGAGCGAAAACCGGATATGAGGCGTGATGCATCCGGGGCGATTCAGGCGGTCAGCCTAGCTTGTAAGTAATCTTGGTGTCAGTGACGATCAAGTTGCCCCGCTTCTGAAGCTCTGTGATCAATTTTGCCACCTCAGCGTCAGAATTAGGTTTCTGTTGCTGCTTGAGTAGTGCCTTGATCGTACTCGTCAACGTTGATAATTTCCGTGGTCGCGATGCGCCCCGTTTTTTCAGGTCTGACTGCACAAGGTCGATGGCTGTGGATGCTCCATTGGTGGTTGCCGGAAGTGGCTTCGGGGCCGCCGTCGCTGGATTGGAAGTCGGTGCTGGGTTCGACGGTGGGCAGACATTACCCGGACAGAGGAAGTTGCCGCGTTGGTTCAGGACGATCTGCATCTTGTCCTTGATGGACTTGGAGTCGAGCAGGTGGTTGAGAGCCTTGCAGCATGCCACGCAGTTGCCGTCTTCGTTCGTCCCACCGTTTGTGCTGGCCACCAGATGTTCAACGGAAGCGTCGGCTTTCGACAGTGGCTTGCGGCAGAAGAAGCATTGGCCCCCTTGGGCGAACAGCAGACGGTCGAGATGAGTGGTCATGGTAGTGATCTTTGATTCTTGCCAAGCATCGTGAAAGCATAACACCGGGACGGTAACCGAAGTATTGCGACGTATTCGGGGTCTAGGCCCTTGGCCACCTCTCGCCGACTTGCTCAGGTAGGTTCGGCAGCTCCCGCTGTACACCGGCCGCTCCCGTATCCACGTCGTCTTGGCCTGACGAACCGCCCCTTCCGCCTCCGCGGCGAACTGCACCCCTGAAAATCTCCGCGACAGGTGTGGACCCACAGCGGCCATCGCACTTCCCCTCGTCCGATGTGCGCGGCCACCGCAGAACACTCCCGGTAGTGCCCGAACGTGCAGCCGGCTGCCATCAAGCCAGCGGCTTGCCTTGCTCGCCAGCGCCACGACTTCAATTCGTAATTCCCAATTCCCACTTCCCAACCCCGTTCAGGAGCTGCCCATGAAGAGACTCATCACCGCCATAGCCATCACCGCCGTGCTCGCCGCCGCCGCAAGCTATCAATACGTTCAGTTCTCCGCCGAACGTCGCCAATCCGACCTTCTGTCGAGGCTGCACGTCGTGGAGCAGACCCTGTCCGAGACCAAGAGCGAACTCCTCGGCTATACCACTTTCACCCAGTATCTGGAGGTCACCAAGAAAGCCATCTCCGGTCGGACAAAATTCCTGGCGGCAAGAGTCGACCGAGAGTATGTCCATGTCGAGCACATCAGGAGGTCAGCGTTGGGCATCAAGTCGGACGCCACCATCATCCTGAAGTACGCGGTCGAGTATTCCGTCGGCTACGACCTGAGCCCCGAGAGTTTCAGCGTTGCCGGCGACGCCAGCGGCATCACCGTGACGTTGAAGAGACCGGAACTCGTTGCGTCGCCGGCCATCGGGGCCGTTTCCCATGAGATTGCCAGCAAGGGGCTGCTCATCGATGAGAAGGAGCACGTGATCGCTCTGCAGCAGCAACTGACGATCATCGCGGAGAAGCAGGGCGACGCCATCAAGAAGGAAGAAGCCGTCATCGCCCTCTGCGAGCGGAAACTCGGAGAATTCCTGCGCGACTTCCTCTCGAAGCAGCCGAATGTTCGGTCCGTCCCGACGATCACCTTCGCGTATCGCTAGACAGTTCCGTCGTAAATCGAGCATCACCAAGTCAAGGCACCACCAAGTCGAGTACCACCAAGTCACGCACCACCAAGCACCACCCAGACCAGTCAAGCACCATCAAGCACTGACCAGTTTTCACCCACCATGCCCGGCCCTTTCACAGGGGTCGGGCATTTTTTTGTCCACGAAAGGAGTTCCACATGGCATCAACGATCACCGATCAGCTTCCCGCTGAGCATCGCAACGCAAGCCGCCGCAAGAGGCTTCACCCGCATTCCCTGCCGACCCTGGAGGTGACCCATGCTCGTCCTTCGTGATCCCGAGGTTGCCCGAAGGATCGTCGCCCCGGAGATACGCCAGCTGGTCGAGCAACGTTTCCTCGATATCTGCGCCGAAGAAGCCTACGAACCAGACGTGCATGGCTACATGATCGTCGTCGAAGCTGGCGACAGCGTTCGGGACCTGGAGGAGGAGAGCGGTTGCCCGCTACTTGCCGCTGCTTGTCCATGCTTCGAAGTCCTGGAGGAACTGGACAGCTGCTACGAAATGGTCTTCGTCCCCGGCGACGGCGATTTCGGCATCGTGATCTTCATCCCCAAGCGCGAAGGCATCGATCCCGACCTTCTGGCCGTGTGTGCCGAGTATGCCGTCCCGGCACCCTGAAGCCCTACCGCACTTTCTCTGCCACCCCCTCAAGCCACCCTGGCCTTCACGGTCTCGGTGGCTTTTTTCATTTATGGAGCCCGTTATGCAAAACCACCCCAACGATCATTGCGAGAGCCGTGCCCCACCCCAGATAAAAACACCTCCCCCCCCCCGGGCGGCTTGGGCCCGGCGGGGGGGGCCCCCGCGCGGGGCCAGTGTTTTTTTGGGGGTTTTTCGGTGTTTCACGGTAAGTCCAACCGCCCCACGCCCAATCACCCTACACCCAATCACCCTACGCCCAATCACCCCATCCCCAAGGACGCCATTGTTATCGAGATGGCGGACCGCCTCGGTGCTGACGATCGCGAAGCCTTTGAGGAACGCGCCGCCATCATCGAGTACGACGGCCAACTGCCGCGTGCCCACGCCGAATGCCTCGCGCTGCTGGAGGTCCTGCGTCGCAATGCACGCGCCGTGGAAGGTCTTCAAGTCCTGCAGGCAGAAATCGACGGCGGCACCGAATGGCTGCTGACCTCCGACCTGGCCTTCGCCCGCGAGCATCTGGCCGACATCGGGGGCAGGGAAGTGGCCGTTCTCGATCCGGCGGCCGTCGTCGAGGAGCAATACGGCGGCGTCGCAGTTCTCGGCACGCTCGGCTGACGTCTGCGCAAATCCCACCATCTTATATGGATGAAGTCATTCGCCACCTCAGATTCACCCACCACGTAAAGGAGTCACGCAATGAAGAAGCCCGTTCAGAAAGCATCGGCACCGGAAGTCACCGTCGACGTTGGAACCGCCGAGGCAGCCGGCCCCGAAGCTGCAACCAGCAAGGCAACAACCACCAAAGCAGCAACCCCCGAAGCCGCAACCAGCAGGGCAACAACCACCAAGGCAGTCACCGCGAAGCCCGTCACCGCCAAAGCAGCAATCACCAAGGCAGTCAAAGCAGTCAAGACAGTCCCCGCCGAACCATCCCTGCGCATCCTGAAGATCGGCCATTGCCTGACCGTCTCCGGGAAATCGACCCTGACGTATCACGTTGGCTGCACCCCCGAATCGGCTATCCAGATTCGCCTGTATGCCAACAGCGGTAACGGCTTCCTCAATCAGGACTGGATTCCCTGGACGGCGATTCAGGAGAGGCTCAAGCCGCAGTCAGGCGAAACCTTTTTCACGTCGCAGGTGCTGCACGCGCTGTTCCGTGGCAAGTCGCTGAACAGTCCCGGGTTTCTGATGGCGGTGCTGAAGGCCGAAGGCGTAGTGAAGGCATCGGCGGTCAAACGCCGCTGTTATGAGCCGACAAAGGACGCGGGGTTTCTTGCGCGGATCGAGCGGCTAATGGCGTCTGCGGTCGCTCTTGATGTCGATGCGGACGCTAAACCGGCCGCGAAAGCCAAACCCAAGAAGCAGACGACCGAAACAGCGCCCGACGTAGCGACTGAAGCCGTGACCGAAGCGACGGACCAAGGAACCGCCGAAGTCGATACCGCTGCCTGACCTACCGCAGTCCCCGCCTTCCGTTCGTTCGAGTTGTAGTCCGGAGGTGCCCTGCAAGGCGCGCCCGTAACTCGAAGAAACGTAAGGCTTTCTCCGGGGCGTCGTCACGCACCCGCGCAATACCGACCCTATACCGACCCGGACGCGGCCGTGGGTGCTCAGTCTCTGTCTGGTCACGCAAGGGTTTCACCGTCCTGAGCATTTCAATTTCTCAATCCAAAGGAGTCCCAATGCTGGAAATCATTGTTGTTGTGGTTCTCGCTGGCCTGAGTAGCTATGGGGCTGCTGCGACGCGAATGATCTGGGCTGCGGCCTGGACCGTCCTGTTGTAGCCAGACCCTGCTGTCTCTTCACTTCAACCATCCCGAACAACCATCCCGAAAGGAGTCATACCCGTGTTTCGCCCCAACGATCTCATGAACGCCCTCGATACCGTCCTGGCCTGGGAACTCTCTGACGCATCAATGGCTGCGGCGCTGACGGCTCAAGCCAATCTGCTGGCCGGCGGCGATCCGGAGCAGATCAACGCTTTCCCCTCGCTCTGACACTTCATCACTCGCTCGTCCCGTCTCCACCCCCGCAGTACCCCTCCCCGATAGCACCGGCAATGCCCACGTATCCGCTTCACGCGGAGGGTGGCGTTCGTCCGAGAAGGCTATCGGGGAGCACCTCAACCTTCCACTTTGCAGGAGTCACACATGAACCAATACGTTACCGCCGTCCTCGTACCTGAATCGCGCCGGCTGAGCACTGCCGCGACGCTGTTCGGTGTTTGCTTTCCGCTGCAACTGGAGCCCGCCATCTATCGGTTCGCCGGATTCCTGTCCGACGACTACCGCGGCGGCTACTGGCATTTCTACACCCTGAGCAACGGCGGTTTCTACATGGCGCCGGCGGGGGAGAGGCGCTTCGCCGTTAGCGCCGAGAATGGCTACGAGGGCGAACTCTCGGGCGACGCGTTGGGGGTCTCGGCCTGTCTCTATGCCTATAGCCATCTGTCGTTCCGGGAGGGCAACTTCGGCGAGTCATGCGCCGAGCACTATCACCGGTTGCGGGAGTTCGTCCTGCTGGGGCATCCGGAGGCTGCGGCGATTCTGGCGGCGATCGACTGACGAGGCGAGGGGCGGGCGGCGGGGGGGCGGGCGGGTCCCCCGGGCGCGCGTCGGGTCCGACTGGGGGCCGCGCGGGTCCGCGGCGGGGCAATCGCCGGGCCGGGATGACTGCCCCCTTCCGGCGGCCCGGGCGCGTCCCCTGGGGCCGGGTTTTGGCGCGGCGGGGGGGGGGGGGGCGGCGAGCGGGCAGCGCCGCTGCCGGGCCGGATGAAATCTTGCCGCCACGCCGCAACGGCCCCCCGGAACCCTTGCCCCGCATGCAAAGCGACGTTGCGGATCGCGGGGGCGTCAGCCCGCAACGAGTCCTGAACCCGCCACGCCGCAACGCTGCCGCAACGCCGGAGTCCTTGCCCGGCATGGGCGTTGCGGCGTTGCGGCATTTTCGCGGGGGGCGGGGGCAGACGCCAGTCCGCGGGGCGGGGGCGCCACCCACGCCGACACAAAAAGCGGAGAGGAACGGCGTTGTGAACCAGAAGAAAATCCTATGTTCGGGCCAGACACCCGCAGTAGGATTGGTCGGTTGTCAATTTTCCCCAATGGAGGGCCCTTGACGCTTCATGCTGCTTTGCCGCCGTCCGGCCTAGACTTCCACACCAATAGATTGATCAACAAACTTCTGCGCTGTTTCGGTTGCCCGGCAGGACAGGGACGGAGGTATTGATCTCATCAACATAAGTCGACCCAGGCCCGTTTGAGTCTAGCCCGTCCTGTGCGACGCAATGGTCATCGGTGCGGTTGGAGTTTCCGGCGTCAAGGCTGGTGAAGACGCTCAGGTGGCGCGTGCCGGCGTCGCCGCGCTTGAAGTCAGCATCAATGCCCGGAAAGGGCCAAGCTGAAACGCCGTCGCCGACGTTTTTCGACGCAGTTTCAGGCCCTGCGCTGCCGATGATTCCGGACGTCACATCGCCGACGCGCAGCGGCCGGTTGTCCAACCGAACGCCGGGAGACTACGGTGGGTCCGTTCCGCCGGAACCGCTTGCCGCAAACAGGTCATTCGGCAGGCACCGTCAGACGCGCGGGACTCGAACGAGATGAGTGGGTGGCTTTAGCTTCTTCAGGGCTTCGACTTTGGCCGGTCAAGCGGCCATTCACGCCGCTCTGCCTTAGTGACGGCTATGGTCCGACTGGAGTCAAATCTGAAATCCGTTAAGAGGTTGCGCTTGCCGTAATTATATCGTTTGGATATACTCGCATTGTGCACATCATTTCACTAAAGATGCTGCGTGACTTCTGGCACAGGCATCCTGAAGCCGAGCAGTCTTTGCGCAACTGGCACACCGTTGCCGAGAATTCACGCTTTGCCGACTTTGCTGATCTGCGGCAGAGCTTTGGCAGTGCGGATTATGTTCCGCCTTATACCGTGTTCGATGTCGGCGGCAATAACTATCGGGTCGTTGTCATCGTTCGCTACCGCGACGGCAAGATGTTCGTGCGTTGGGTAATGACTCACCGGGAATACGACGACTGGTGCAAACGATACAGGAAAGGCAAGGTATAACCATGACAACGGCTACTGCTACTCTGGACATCAAGGCCCTGCAAAAGACTTGGGCTGCGTTTGATCGCATCGCCCATCTGCGTCCGATTCGTACTGATGAAGAGTATGACCGTACGGTTTCGCTGATGAACTGTTTGCTGGACATGATCGGCGACCAGGAGGATCACGCTTTGTCAGGGCTTCTTGATCTCGTCAGCGAACTGGTGGCCGACTATGACACCAACCACTTCGCCATCGAAGCTTCCGAGCCCAATGAGGTTCTGCGCTACCTGATCGAATTGCGCGGCCTGAAGCAAGGCGATCTCGCGGAAATCGTCCCACAGAGCAACCTTTCGGCAATTCTCTCCGGCAAGCGAAAGATCAGCGCGACCCTGGCTGGGAAACTGGCCAGGTTCTTCAACATCAGTCCGGCAGTATTCGTGCCTGGCTAAGAGGTTTTTGCGCGCTCCCAGTTCGGCATCGTCTTTGACAGGTATCGGCCCGCTACCCGCCATTCAAAATTGGGTTGAATTCCCACTTCGACCGGCCGCTTGTGGCCGATTGTACGCGTTCAGCACTCGACCAGAAAGCAGCCGTCGGGGCCGACAAGTAGCTTGCGTGCCTGCGAGTCCAAGGGCGAATCCCCGATCGCGAGGTGGCCCCTCGTGGGACCGTCCAGAGCCGTCTCGACGCCATCGCTGGGCGCGGAATCACCGGCCGCCCCCACTCGCCGCGGTACCGGAGTCCGGCGGCCGGCCAGCCAGGCGGTTCTGTTGCCGGTCGATCGAATCAGCGTTATTTCGTTGAAAAGATTTGAGTTTTCGCGCCAGGAAGGCGAACGCCGCGGACAGGGGTTCGGGATAGGCTCGGTGCGAACCGGTCGGTCGGAAACGTAGAGAAAAAGGCGTTAAGAATCTTCAGCTTTGCCACCATAGAAATCAGAGTGAGTTCGACTGTTAATCCGTAGGTCCCTGGTTCGAGCCCAGGTCGGGGAGCCAAAGAAATTTGTGGTAGTACAAGCGCTTAGCCCAGCCCCCGAGGTTGGGCTTTTTGCGTTCTGGGATCGCGTCCGGGCCTATACCGACCTGGTGGCGGTGGGGCGGGGTGGCGCCATCGCGGTCAGGGCTTCTGGTGGGTGGCAAGGGTGTTTGCTGCTGGGGTTTGGCATCGAGCGTCCAGATGAGTTTGCGGCAGCCGACGTTGGTGAAGTCAAGGGCACCGAGACCGGTATCGGGCGAGCGTCCGAAAAGTCAGTCACGGCGTGTCGGGCCAAAGCAGCCGGCACCGACCCATCGATGTAGCGACGCAGGCGAAAGCCGTCGCGGATAGCGCTGCCAAGGTGATCGCTTGAGGGAGCGCTGGCAGTGCGGGTCTGCCGTTCAAACGGGTAGAATTCGAGTCAGACGGTGGGCGGGGCGCGGCCAGCAGCAGACGGTGGGGACCTTCCTGCCAAGCCGGCGGTGATCTTCGGCGTTCAGGCGTAAGCAGCCATTGGGGGCGTAGGTTTTCTTGGCGGACTGGCCCTTATGCTTCGAAAAGCAGTCAGTGGGTGTAGGAGGATGTCGGTCGGCAACCGACCACAAGCGGTCCTAGCCAAATTCGCCCCAAACCGACCGGTGGAACTCATCGAGCATATGTAATCTACAAACCTTCGGTTGCGCCAGCGTTGAATCGCAGGTACGTTCCAGCCTGCCCGGTTCTATGGTCGCGTGGCGAGATGAATACGAGAGAAATTCGCACGATCCCATGCGGAACATGGCGTCCGGACAGCGTCCTGTGGTCAAGATTGTTGAATTGCGACGGAACCAAGGGACGCTCTTGATATCAAGTAAAGCATACGCGCAGCAGTCGGGACATGGACGCACCGTAAGCCACGCCGGATTTTCACCTCAAACGGAGAATAATGATGCAGCAACGCAGTCGAAACTACTTATTGGCGGCAGTGGCCGCCATCGTTTTATTCGCGTCAGGCGGAGCCTTGGGGCAGGCGCCTGCCCGAGCGCCGGCGCATCCCCAGTTCAAGTTCTCGACTCCCATCGCTCCGGGCGTCGCCGTGCCGGACAAGATCGAAAGCTCCATCGGCACCCTGAATCTGACCTACGGCTATCCCAAGCTGGACACCGTCGAGAAAATCTACGACAACCTCGATCGTTCGCGCGCCCTGCAGGCTTACCTCATGGCGATTCCGATCGTGAATCAGGCTGGCATGCGCGACTCGCTGAGCAAATTCGGGCCGGCCAACCAGACTGATGTCATCTGGGAAGATCTCGTCGATGCCCGGACGGTAGAACTTACAGCGAACGACAACACCATCTACAACTTCATCTGGCTCGACACGAAGAAAGGTCCGCTGGTCGTGGAGATTCCGCCCGAGGTCCTGGGCGCCGTGAACGATTTCTGGTATCGCTGGGTCGCCGATGTGGGCATCACCGGCGAGGACCGGGGCAAAGGTGGCAAGTACCTCTTTCTTCCGCCCGGGTACAAGGGTCAGATCCCTGCAGGTCATGTGGTCGTTAGGCCGAGCACGTATGGCAACTGGCTTTTCTTCCGCGCCTTCCTGGTCGATGGCTCGACGAAGCCGGGCGTCGAGTCGGTCAAGAAGCACCTGAAGATCTATCAGCTGTCGGAGGCCGCGAATCCTCCGGCGATCAAGTTCGTCAATGCCTCGGGCGTTCCCGCAAACTTTGTCGCACCGGGCGACTACGCGTTCTGGGAACTCTTGAACAAGGTTATCCAGGAAGAGCCATCTGAAGGCAGCGATCCGACTACGCTTGGCCTCTTTGCCTCTATCGGCATTGTCAAAGGGCAGCCTTTCTCGCCCGACCAACGGATGAAGAACATTCTCACGGATGCGGCGAACATCGGCGCCGTGACAGCGCGCACCATCGCCTTCAAGGTGCGCTCGAAAGACGCCTACTTCTTCCCGGACAGCGCCTGGCGCCTGCCGTTCTTCGGCGGCTACAAGTTCGAGAGCGCCCCCGGCGTAACGAACATGGATGGCTACATCCAGTATTACTACTTCGCCACTGGCGTTACCCCGGCCATGGAGATGAAGATGATCGGCAAGGGATCGCAGTATCCATGGGCCGTTCAGGACGCGAAGGGCAACCCGTTCGACGGCGGCAAGACCTACAAGATGCGCCTGCCGCCCAACGTGCCGGTGAAGGATTTCTGGTCGGTCATCGTGTATGACAACCAGACGCGCTCGATGGTCCAGACGGATCAGAAGTCCCCGAGTGTCAGCAGCCAGAACAAGGCGCTGAAGACGAATGCGGACGGGTCGGTGGATGTCTATTTCGGCCCGCGCGCGCCGAAAGGACTCGAGAACAACTGGGTTCAGACGATTCCCGGCAAGGGGTGGTTCATGATCCTGCGACTCTACGGGCCGCTTGAGCCGTGGTTCGACAAGACCTGGAAACCAGGCGAAATCGAGGTTCAGCCGTAACTGGTGAATATCCTACAAGGGGGGCGGCGCTCAATGCGCTGCTGCCCAACAAGCGGCTCAGCGGATGGGACTGGCGCCCCACCGCTGAACCGGACCAATGAACGACGGCTTTCGAAGAGCCTTAAGTGTCAGCAACGGGTTGGTTGCAGCCGGTGGCCTAAAAAATCTGAGCGACTGCTTCCAGTCTGATCCGGACGTTGGTGCTCGGCCTCGGCAGTTTCCCATCGAGCTGGCCGCTCCCGGACCACAAGCGGCCCCTGAGTTTTCGTGGATTGCTGTCGGCAACCGACCCACTGCCGCCGGTCGGGTCACCAGAGGTTCAACGGCAGGTATTTGAGTGATTCAGCCATCCGGCACTGCTTCTCACGGACAGCGGATCGCCCGTTCCTGTTCATCAGATTGCGTCTGGCCTGTAAATCGCTGCCGGGACGTACTTGTGAAACGGTGTTCTTGAAAACGGTTCGCAATGGCCGATCGACGTCAAGCGATTGACGGGAGGGCCGATTGGCTTGCTATTCTGGAAGCTGACACCATAGCCGTGCGGCAAGGTCACCACACCGCGACGTAAGGCAGGCTCGGGCAAGCCGCGGGTGATGAAAAGCCGGTACCGATCGCCGGTCAGGCTCGGGGCAAGTGGCAGGTGATGGGAACCCGGCGAGGTCCGGCCATCGTCTCGAAGTGGGCTTCGCCATCGGGCAGGCCAGATCACCGGCGCCGATCGCCGGCCAGTGTCTGGAGAGTGCAGTAGGCCGTCGGGATCTCGGTACCGATCACCAGGCTCTCCGCTTTTCGGACGGCTGGCTTCATGGGCGCCACCACGATGACGAAATCTCCACGAGCTTTTTGCTGCCTCAACTTGCCGCCGGTACTCCAACCATTGCTCGGCCGGTGAATCGCTCGTTGGCTCACTCAGCATGCAAAGGGGTTGTTGGGGCTTCGGCAGCAACACTTCTTCGAGTTTGTGCAGGCGACGTTCCCATGTGCTCACCTCAGTCGCTTTTCCGGCAGCAAGGCTGTAACCAGGCCTGATTGGTCGGCGATCTGTACGACAAGGCGCGGCCTCACCCCAAGCTGGCGGCAACCGGCCGGGCCCCGGATCCCCAACTCCGCGGGCAGTTCGTCCAAACCGTCTATCGCTGGGCGGTAGGCGACCTTGGCACGATAAGGTAGTGGGCAGGTGTCTTACACCGCTCGTCCCCTTTTGACGGCTTATCTCCATCCATAAGGACGAAAATCCTGTCGCCGAAGACCGCAAGCCCTTCCGACGAGTGTGGCAGATCCTCGGTCTGGTGTTCTTCTGGCAGGATGATCTTGTTCGCGTTCAGTTCTTCAGCCCGGAAGCGCATCAGCCGGAACGGCCCTTTTCCATCCCGCAGTGTCTCCTTGGCTTTCTTCTTCCCGAGATCCTGAGGGAGGCCCGCGATGACCCAAACGACGCCATCATCGGTGTAGGCAAGTTCGCGGACCCCACGGCCCCCGAGATCGAGTAAAGCCACGCGGTCGAACGCATATCGGTCGAGACTCTTGAGGTGCAACAACATTGCCAGATTGCGTCGCTCGTCGTCGTTGGGGTGCTTCGGCAGCAACGGTGCACGCAGTCCGATCCAGATGTCGGGCACTTCTGTCCTGGAGACGTTCACCGCTCCCTCGGCATTATATGCATGCGCTTGATTGCACTTCGTTTCGTCGTTCGCGGCGTTGTCGGCCGCTCTCCCGGCCCCCTCAATGGCCGAACAGGCAGCTTCAATCACCGATCGCCTGGGGCGATTCTTCCCGAATAGAGCATCGCAGTCGATGGGCGTTGGCTTGCTCACCCAAAGCGCTGCGGATTCTTTGGCCGGCTGGTCGATGACGCCAAATCTTCTTCTGTCCGGCCTGTCCTCGCATTTCGTGGTTCGGCTATAGGAGCCAAAGGCGATGATTCGTCCGTTCCGCAATCTCGCAAGTGCCTCGATATCATCGATCTTGCCGCCCTTGAACTGTAGCTGCTGCTGTTTCGCGTCTTCGAAGGGCTTGCCATCAAGCCTGAACCAGAAGAGTGAGTCTTTCCTCTCATTGTCGCCGACTAGCAGACAGCTACCGCTTGAGCGTGGGCAATCGACGATCAGCGCCGCCGACGCCTCGCATAGGGGCGCATGCCCGAGGGGCTTTCCCTCCGCCGCCCGGGCAGCAGCAGGCACCATCGCGAACATCGCTATGGTCGCGAAGATTGCGCCTGCGCAGCGAGCGGCCGCCGTGACAATGAAATGAGCTTGACGGATGTCGTGTCTCCTGTTGGTGGAGCCAGTCAGTGTCAGCTGACAACGCGCTTCTGACGCCGGAGGCAATTCGTTGGAAATTCCGGCGACAGTATAGGTCACCTGTGCGGCATCTTTACCACCGACGCCAAGGCCCCTCGGTGCGAGGATGCTCGTGACCTGTTTGGAGTGGCGATGAACCAGCGTGTACCAGCGTGTGCGGCCTGGAGTCTCTGAGCTGGTCATTCTGATTCATGGACCAGCTGTTCGGCGTCGATTTCACGCCAACGCTCCAGCGCTAAGGCCGGGCGCGCGCAATACCGCAGCGGACGCTCCAGACCTATGCTCGACACCCCTGAATTCGAGATAGAAGCTTTCTATTCCATCCTTCTCCGATCGCGGCAAGGTGTAAGCTTGTTCCGGAACCTGATCGGTTCCATTGCGGCGCAGGCTCGGCCTGGCTCTGGAAATGCCCGGTCTTGCGAGGAAGGCCTGCGTATTCGGGTGTCAGCCGATGCCCGCCAATCGATGCTCTTGATCACAGAAAGGATCTCGACATGGTTACTCCAAGAACGCTCGTGACCGGTCTCGGCGGCGCCATAGGCAGTCGTATCGATGAGCTGAGGAACCGCCTTCTCTTCGTTGAATTCAGTGGCAAGGTCTCCTCGTTCGACCTGACCCCGAAGGGTGCAAGCGTGCTGGCATCAAGTGCCGACACCACCTGGAAGGGGACTTTCATCATTGATTTTGAAACAGGAACTCAAGGTGGGACCGGCTCTGCCGGCGATGTCTGGTGGGAACAGGAGACCAGCGTCGTGCGCCGGATGACGCCACGCAACAGTGCCCAGCTTGCTTACCTGGGCCACATCAGTTCCACGACCCTGACCTACGCACAACTGGCTTCCCTGAGCTATTCATCCGATTCGATCGAGGGCAGCAACAACAGCAGCAACCTGCTGACGGCCGGTGCCGTCTTTGCCGTTCGCACCAATCAGGGGAATTACGCCAAGGTTGAGGTCATCGAGTATGGCTACAACATCCGGGTCAAGTGGACGACCTACAAGCTCAACAATCCCTACAAGGTGCTCGGTACCGGCTATCAACAGCCCGAAGACATCGCACTGACCGCTGATGGCCTTCACGCCTACGTCACCGAGCGTACCGGTAATCTGCTAAAGGTCAAGCTTACGGCGGCCTCGCGCGCTTCTGCCACGGTCATTAGCAGCGGCATGACGGCGCCACACCAGATTTGGCTCGACGAAGACCAAGGCGTGGCGTACACGGTTGAATATGCGCCAGCAGGTCGCCTGTTGCGTATCGATCTGAACAGCGGCACCCAGACGGTGGTCGCGGCTGGCCTGACCAACGCGATTGGCTTGGTGCTGACCAACAATCGCCAACAGGCGTACATCACCGAGCAGGCCCCTGCCGGAGGTCGCCTGGTACGAATCAATCTTGCCGGCGGCGTCCGCGAAACGGTGAAGACCGGGCTGGTCAATCCTTTCTTCCTCACCTGGACCGATGCCGGTGAAAGCGGTTTGCTGATCACGGAGCGTGACCCTGCGAACAGGATCAGCCGGCTTGCCCTGGCTGGGTCGAATCCAGACCTCCGACTGCTGGCCACGGTTGCCGCCCGCCCGTCGTCGGTGGCGATTGCCAATCCCTACCAACTGATCGCCTGCAGCGATTCGGTCCTCAGCGAGCTTCAACTCGACGAGTCCGTGTATTCTCCGGTGGGGCCGATCTTCCTCGGCGTCGGGCACGTGCCTGTCGATCGCATTACGGCCGATGGTTACGCAGACACGACCTCCGATGCAGGTTATTTCTTCCAGGTCAAGGACGCGCCATTTGGCGGCACCTTGCCGCTGATGATCAACCATCCCCGAGCCTACGCTGACAACGGCAGGTATTACCGGATCGAAGTTGACGGTGTGCTGCAAGCGCAAGCGTTTACCGACTATCAGTGGAATACGACTTAGGGCAAGTTCGTGGCCACAACGACCGTTCCCTCGCTGGGATACTATCCGGTAAGGCTGCCCAATGCCCTCTGGTACAACCACTGGCTCGGCAGCTTGCTACCTACCGAAGGTCTGACCAACGGTCTGCACACGATCACCATCAAGCTGTTCAGCAGCAAGTCAGCCGCTGCCCTGTTGAGCCAGCAATCGAAAGTGGTCCGCATCGACAATTCGTGGCCGCTGGCAAGTATCGACCAGATCATCCATCACCATGCGGTCAATGGGCAAACCCCGGTCAATACCTGCGGGATAGTGACGGAAAACAGCGACCAGTTCAGCTTCCGGATCACGGCCCGGGACGCCGAGGGTCATCTGCGTGACTGGAGCCTGGTGGCGCTGTGGGGTGACAACAAGTCTGCCACGGTCGCCTCCGACAGCTACACCCCGAATCCGGCCAAGCAATGGGTTGGGCTGAACGGCGTCGTCGTGCCCGCCGCTCCTTGGGCAGCTACGGTTGCCGGCGACCCGACTTCGCGTCGTTGCGCCCACACCTTCTACCTGCACGTTTGGGATCGCACGATCAACGGCTATAACTACCTCCACTATCGGGCCTATCACAAGTCGATCACCCTCCTGCTGCCGTAATCATCACGGGCCCACCAAGAGCCGCGCGCATCACTGTCGTGTGCGCGGGTCATCCTCTGCCGGTTTCAGATCACCGGCCGTCGCCCTTCCACTTGTCCTGTGTCGTTGGTCACGGCTGCAATCGGTAGAAACCGGGCCGACACCAACAATCCCGGTGGTGCGTGAACGTGCAGCCGGCTGTTGCCATTAAGGCGGCGGCCGCCTCCCGTCTCCTCTTGCTACGGGTGCGGCACCCGGCTCCGACGATTGGATTTGTCCGATCTTGCGCCGTTCTGCCGGCAGTGATTCGGGCACCGGCGCTCTGGCACGCCGGCAGCGGCGAGGTCGTCGTCACCGGGCAGGGCATCGCCAGGGCGATCAGCTCGTGATCCCGCCGCCAGATGACCTCAGCGCAGGCGGTGCGGACCGCTGCGGCACCGCAGAAGACACTTGGATCGGCGACGGAGCGGAAGCGGGATCCGTGCGCGGTGGGCGGACAGCGAAACGGGGTCGCCAGCAGGTAGTGGAGTTGGGCGGCTACTTCCGGCGCGGCCGGTTTGCTGGCTTCGAGCAGGGACTCAAGGACTTCCTGCTCGGCAGCGTCATCGACGATCTTCATCGTCGCCGCCACTTGCTGCGCCTCGATGATGCGCCAGACCCAGCCGCGTCACCGTCTTGCTCAGGACGGCCACGGGTTCGGCCTTGCGCGCCGCCTGAATGCGTGTTCTGGGCATCTCGTCTTCCTTTCCAAAGAAGTTATAGCCAACGATCCTTTCTGCGGGAAGGGGTGGCCGGGGTCTCGCGAAGCGGCCGTGGGTTGCACTCGATGCACCCTGGCGCTCGCTGGCCATCGCTGGCGGCATTGACGCCGGTCGCCGCGGCTGCCTATACTGGCCAGGGAGCCACCGGATCGGCCATCCCCAGAGCGATTCGCGAGAGGACCAAGACATGCGGGGGCGGACGCCGGACCACAGGGTCGATTCTGCAGGCGGGCGCCGCACCAGCGAGTGACCATTAGCTGCGTGCAGCAAGGAGACCTGGACATGCAACGCGAACTTCCCGATCTGAAAGTCACGCCGCCGGTAGAAGGCGAGAAGGTGAGCATCGTCTTCCACGCCGACGGGAAGCAGTACGAGCTGCCCGTCCTCGGCGGCACCCATGGTCCGAAGCTGATCGACGTCCGGCGCCTCTATGCCGAGACGGGCTATCTGACTTACGACCCGGGTTTCATGTCGACCGCCAGCTGCGACTCGGCGATCACGTACATCGATGGCGAGGCAGGCATCCTGCTGCACCGCGGTTACCCGATCGAGGATCTCGCGGCGCACGCCGATTTCCTGGAGATCTGCTATCTCCTGCTCTACAGCAAGCTGCCGTCGGTCGCGGAACTGGCCGGCTTCAAGGATCTGATCGTGCACCACAGCATGGTTCATGAGCAGTTCAAGCGCTTCTTCGAGGGCTTCCGCCGGGATGCCCACCCGATGGCGGTGATGGTCGGCACGGTCGGAGCGCTGAGCGCCTTCTATCACGACCGCATCGACATTACCGACCCGGAAGCGCGGATGGTCGCGACGCATCGTCTGATCGCCAAGATGCCGACTATCTGCGCCATGGCTTTCAAGTACTCGCTCGGACGCCCGTTCCTCTATCCGCGCAACGATCTCGGCTACGCCGAGAACTTCCTGCGCATGTCGTTCGGCGTTCCCGCCGAGGAGTACGTGGTCAGCCCGGTCCTGGCGCGAGCCATCAACCGTTTCCTCGTTCTGCATGCCGATCACGAACAGAACGCTTCCACGGCGACGGTGCGCATCGCCGGATCGAGCCACGCCAATCCCTATGCCTGCGTCGCCGCCGGCATCACGGCGTTGTGGGGGCCGGACCACGGCGGAGCGAACGAGGCGGTGGTGAACATGCTCGAGGAGATCGGCAGCAAGGACCGCATCCCCCTCTACATCAACCGCGCCAAGGACCGCAACGACCCCTTCCGGTTGACCGGATTCGGCCACCGGGTCTACAAGAACTACGATCCGCGGGCGGCAGTACTGCGCGAATCCTGCCACGAGGTCCTGGCCGAACTGGGCAAGGAGGACGAGCCCTTGTTCGCACTGGCGCTCGAGCTCGAACGGATCGCCCTCGATGACGAGTACTTCATCGAGCGCAAGCTTTTTCCGAACGTGGACTTCTACTCGGGAATCATGCTGCGCGCGATCGGCTTCCCGACCGCCATGTTCCCGTCGCTATTCGCGCTTGGCCGCTCGATCGGCTGGATTGCCCAGTGGAAGGAGATGATCGAAGCCTCCGACCAGCACATCGCACGGCCGCGTCAGCGTTACACCGGCGAGCCCGTGCGTGCCTATCTGCCGCTTGCCAATCGCTGATGTCGCCGACCGCCGGCTTCGCGAATGCGCTCTCCAAGGGTGGAAACGAGCTGCGCTGCTGGCCCGTCGCAATTTGTTTGAGCCGGCAGGCGCCGAGACGATGGCGAACCGGGATCACGGTGGCGGCGTCTCGATCACGTTGCCATCCAGGAAAGCGAAATGCGGAGGCCAGGGGTTCGGGATGGCCTCGGTGCGAACCGGTCGGGCGACTACGAAGTGAAAGATGCGTGAGGAATCTTCAGCTTTGTTACAATGCAACGCCCTATGGGTTCGACCGTTAATCCGCAGGTTCCTGGTTCGAGCCCAGGTCGGGGAGTCAACGGGTCAAGCGCCAGGTCCCAGTTGCAAGCTGGGGCCTGTGGCTGTTCCAGCAGCGTTTCGGCGCCAACGGAAGCAAGGGTGGTGGCGGCTCCTCGGGTGTTTTCAGTAGGAAGGGACGCGAAGTGGAACTTTCCGGCGACCGGCGCCTGGCGCAACTCGAGTACCTCGGCGACGCGACGCCGTTCGCGTCACGGCTACACGCCATGCTCCCCTACTGGCCTCTCTTCGAGAACCTGAATCTTGTCGAGATCGGACTGCTGTGCCGCTTCCTGCAAGTGTTCCGTGCGCAGGTTGGCCAGGAAGTGATCCGGGAGGGTGACACGGGCGACTTCATGATGTTCGTGATCGAAGGCAGTATCCAGGTCTCCAAACAGGGGACCAATGATTCCCCGCGCCTGATCGCCGTTGTTGGGGCCGGCAAGACGCTTGGCGAGATGTCGCTGATCGACGGTGATCCACGTTCCGCGACCTGTATTGCCGACGGTGTCACGGTGATCGGCGTGCTGACTCGAGAAAATCTGGCGAGCATCATTCTCGAACAGCCCAGTCTGGGGGCCAAGATTCTGATGGAACTCGTGGTGATGCTCTCGCACCGCTTACGCGCGACGAGTTCGCAGTTGCTGGCCTGTCTTGAGCGCGAGCGCGGGAAGGATGGTGGCAGCGAGGCCAGCGCCAGCTTCGTTTGACGCAGCTCAGGAGCCGGGCGCGGTGCGCAGGGTCACTCGCGCATCACCATGCGACTTCATTGGCAGGGCATCGGCCCTGCCATCGCCAGAGCCATGTCTGGTCTGGCGCATGGCGCTGCCAACGACCGCATCGATCCACGGAATCAAAGGAAATTGCCATGAAGATCGGAACCCCCTTGTCCGCCAGCGCCCTGCGCGTGATGTTGTTGGGCGCCGGCGAGCTCGGCAAGGAAGTGATCATCGCGCTGCAGCGATTCGGCGTCGAAGTGGTCGCCGTCGATCGCTACCCAAACGCTCCCGGCCAACAGGTCGCGCATCGCGCGCACGTGATCGACATGACTGACGGCGCTGTGCTGCGCGCGCTGATCGCCGAGGAGAAGCCGCACCTCATTGTGCCCGAAATCGAGGCCATCGCTACCGATACCCTGGTCGAAGTCGAAGCCGAGGGTCTGGCCGAGGTCATTCCGACCGCACGTGCCGCCCGGCTGACGATGAACCGCGAAGGTATCCGTCGCCTCGCCGCCGAGGAACTCGGCCTGCCGACCTCGCCCTATCGCTTTGCTGATTCGCTGCGCGAGCTGCAGGCGGCAATCAACAGTGGCGTTGGCTATCCCTGCATCGTCAAGCCGGTGATGTCGTCTTCCGGCAAGGGCCAGTCGCTGCTGCGCGGGCCTGACGACCTGCAGGCCGCCTGGGATTACGCGGCGAGTGGCGGGCGCGTCAACCAGGGCCGCGTGATCGTCGAGGGAGTCATTGACTTTGACTACGAAATCACCCTTCTCACCGTGCGGGCCTGCGATGCTGCCGGCGTCGTCCGGACTACTTTTTGCGAGCCGATCGGCCACATTCAGGTCGCCGGTGATTACGTCGAGTCGTGGCAGCCGCAGGCGATGAGCCCGGCTGCGCTGGAGAAGTCGCGCGACATCGCCGCTGCCGTTACCGGCAGTCTCGGTGGACGCGGCATCTTTGGCGTCGAGCTGTTCATCAGGGGCGACCAGGTCTGGTTCTCGGAAGTCAGTCCGCGCCCGCACGACACCGGACTGGTCACGCTGTGTTCGCAGCACTTCTCGGAATTCGAGCTGCACGCCCGTGCCATCCTCGGCCTGCCGGTGGATACCGGCCTGCGCGAGCCGGGCGCTTCGGCGGTGATCTACGGTGGCCTCGACGAAGCAGGTATCGCCTTCGAAGGCGCTGACCAAGCGCTGGCCGTGCCGCGCAGCGATCTGCGGCTGTTCGGCAAGCCGGAGTCGTTCAGGAAGCGCCGTATGGGTGTTGCGGTGGCCAACGGCGAGAATGTGGCTCAGGCGCGCGAGCGGGCCAAGTTGGCGGCGAGTCGGATCAGGCCGGTGGCCGCTTGATCCGGGTTTGAGAAGGGCGAGGACGCGCCATTCGTCGGCAGGGCGGGTTTGCCGCGTTCCGTGCCATCAGGTCTCGTCCCGCGTCTTTGCCCGGCGGCGGCTGGCGTCGTCGTTTTCGGGCGCCGAGCGTTCCTGCTTTTCCCGCCGACGCTCGTTCTTGTCGTCGCTGCCCAGGAAGAAGTAACGGCCGGCCAGAACACAGCCCTTCATCCCGGGGTCGCAGTTAAGGTCGTTGATCTTGGTACATATGCCATTGATTTCGTGCGGGCAGCCCCAGGAGGCCATGGCGTTTCCTCGATGATCGAAGTGGGATGCAACAATGATAAGGCCGGGCTGGCGCATCGACCAGCGAAATGCTCGGCAGCGCCGGCGCGCGATTGAACAGGCGATCGGCAGCCGCGCGCGCCACGGGCGAAATATCGCCGTTCTGCGCCAGCCGACGTGGAATGAGCGACAATGATTAATCTGTATCAAGGCTGCCGAAGACCCGTGTGCCGATAATGCATGGCGATGCGTTTCTTTTCGTCGGCATTGGCCGGAACCGCCCGAAGCCGCTCTCGCTGGGTAAACCCGGCGGCAGTTCCTCCGCGATATGAAGCCCGCGGGCGGCATTCGAGTCATCAAGCGTTGCCATCGGAGCCGTCGCTGCCGATTATTGACCATCATCCTCAGACCACCATGAACTTGCTCCCGACCCTGCTCCTGTGCATCGTGCTCCTGTTTTCAGGCTGTTCGCAGCCGCCGAGCTTCAAGTCGACCGATATTTCCGGTGCCGACTGGGGCAAGGAACTGGCTTTGACCGACCATCACGGCCAGCCCCGCCGGCTGGCTGATTTCAAGGGCAAGGCAGTCGTCGTTTTCTTCGGTTACACCCAGTGCCCTGACGTCTGCCCGACGACGCTATTGTCGATGCAGGCGGTGCTGGGCGCTCTCGGCACCGACGCCGGCCGTGTTCAGGTGCTCTTCGTAACGCTGGATCCGGCGCGCGACAACGCCCAGTTGCTGGCCGAGTATGTCACGGCCTTTCATCCCAGCTTCATTGGCCTGCACGGCAACGAGGCAACCATCGCGGCAGTCGCCAAGGACTTCAAGGTCTTCTACGCCCGGCACGCGGGGACAACTCCCGGCAGTTACAGCATCGACCATTCCACGGGCAGCTATGTCTTTGACCCGCAGGGTCGGCTGCGGCTTCTCGTTCGCCACGGTGAAACGCCCGACAACGTTGCCGCCGACTTGAAGCTGTTGCTGGCCGGCAAGTGATCTTTCAGGAAACCTGACATGAAACGCTTTCTCCTGCTGCTCGCCTTTCTTTCGCTGCCGGTTTTCGCTGCCGGCCCGGGCGAGCCGATCAACCTCGACATCGGCACCCCACCGGTGGTGGTGGTCAAACACAGCCTCGCCCAACGCGCCTCGAGACTCGTCCGCTTTTACGACGCGGGGATCATCGGGCTGGGTTACGACGGCATGGTCAAGATGCGCGACGCCAGCCGGCTTACCCTGCCGCAGCGGCAGATCGCCGAGAAGCTGATCGACAACGAGAACCCGGACCGGAATTCGCTGATCTATGCTCTTGCCGAAGCGCACGGCGGGCAGGTTTACGAGCCGGCCGCGCGCGCCGCGCAGGTCAAGCGCTGGAAGGAGCAGTTTCACTCTGGCTGGTGGATCGAGGATGCGCCGGGCAAATGGAGCATCAAACCCTGAGCGACTGTGTTTGCCGTCGACACCGCCAACTGCGGCAACTGGTCGCGGAGAGAAGCGCAAGTGCTCGTTTATAATCATTGTTTATCAAAGATGAAGGAGTACGGCTTGAACGCAAGAAAAACTCTAGTGTCGCTGGCGCTGCTCAGCCTTTCGTCGGCGGCTGCGCTCGCCGCTGATGTCGAGGTCAAGGCGCCGTGGGTGCGCGGCACCGTCAGCGGCCAGCAGGCGACCGGCGCCTTCATGGAAATCACCAGCAAGTCGGGAGCCGTGCTGGTCGGTGCCGCCAGCCCGGCAGCCGGGATCACGGAGATTCATGAAATGAAGATGGAGGGCGGCGTCATGAGCATGCGCGCCATCCCGCGCCTTGAGTTACCGGCCGGCAAGCCAGTGCAGCTCGGCCCGGGCGGTTACCATGTGATGCTGATCAACCTCAAGCAGCCGCTGAAGAAGGGCGATTCGGTGCCACTGACGCTGCAGGTCGAGGGCAAGGACAAGAAGGTCGAAACTATCCAGATCAAGGCCGAGGTGCGCGACCTGACTTCGGTCGCGTCGCCGGCAAGCGAACACAAGCACTGATCGCCGGTTTCATTTCACTCTGTATCAGCGCCGATCAGCGCAACGCCGGTCGCGAGGTCGAGACACAGAAGCCGCTGGGTGAGCACCCCAGCGCTCACACCGAGCGCCATGCTGTCCATCGACAGCATGGCGACACGGCACCGCGCAGCGAACAGAAGTTCCGACGGCACCAGGCGAAGAGTTTCCGTGGTATAAGTGCGGCGATGGATGCGCAGGAACCGCTCTTGACGCCGCCGCACCGCCGCGCCTACCGCTACTTCGACCTGGTGATGGCCGCATTCGTGGCGGTTTATCTTTGCTCGAACCTCATTGGGCCGGCGAAGGCCGCGCAACTCACGCTACCTTGGCTGGGTCCGGTGACCTTTGGCGCCGGCGTGCTGTTCTTCCCGATCTCCTACATCTTTGGCGACATCCTCACCGAGGTATACGGCTACGCCCGGGCGAGGCGGGTAATCTGGGCCGGATTCGGCGCCATGGCCTTTGCCTCGCTGATGGCCTGGGTCGTGGTGCAGCTGCCGCCGGCTCCGGAGTGGCGCAATCAGGCGGCGTACGAGATCGCTTTCGGCTCGACCTGGCGGATCGTACTTGCTTCGCTGATCGCCTTCTTCTGCGGCGAGTTCGTCAATTCCTTCGTGCTGGCGAAGATGAAAATCCTCACCCGCGGTCGCTGGCTGTGGACCCGCACCATCGGCTCGACGATCGTCGGTGAGGGCGTCGATTCGGCGCTGTTCTATCCGCTCGCTTTCTATGACTCGGGGCTGATTCCCAACGCAATCCTGTGGCAGGTAATGCTCTCCCAGTTCGTCGCCAAGGTGATGGTCGAGGTGGTGTTCACGCCGGTTACCTACAAGGTGGTGGCGGCGCTGAAGCGGGCAGAGAACGAAGACTACTACGACCTGCAGACCGACTTCACGCCCTTCAGCCTGAAGACCTGAGGCGTTCGCCGCGCCGTGTATGCTGCCGCAGCTGTTGCGGCTCGCCGGTGAAAACCGGCGAGCCGCCTTGGTTGCGCTTGCCGTTTCCCGCTTGAGGAGAAGTTCATGATCGCTGCACTGACCCAACTGCTCGTTCTGCAACTGGTCGGCGAAGTCATCGCCCGCGGGTTCAACCTGCCGATTCCCGGGCCCGTGATCGGCATGCTGCTCTTGTTCCTGGCCTTGGCGCTGCGCGGTGGACCGCCGCCCGACCTCCAGTCGACCAGCCAGGGGTTGCTGCAGCACCTTTCGCTGCTGTTCGTACCGGCCGGCACGGGCATCATCCTGCATCTGCATCGCGTCGCCGACGAATGGCTGCCGCTGCTGCTCTCGCTGCTATTCAGCACCGTCCTGACGCTGGCGTTGACCGCACTGGTGATGCGCCTGTGCGCGCAGCGTGTGGTGACCGGAGAGTGACATGACGCCACAGATCAACGAGCTCTGGGTCTATCTCTCGACTTCGCCGCTGCTTGGCCTGACCTTGACGCTGCTGGCCTATCAGGGTGCCTGGTGGATCCATGGACGCGCCGGCTTCAGCCCGCTGGCCAACCCTGTGCTGCTGGCCGTGGCGGCACTGGTCGGCCTGCTGGCGATCACCGATACGCCTTACCAGACCTATTTCGACGGGGCCCAGTTCGTGCACTTCCTGCTCGGTCCGGCAACGGTGGCACTGGCCGTACCCTTGTACATGCAGTTTCAGCGCGTGCGTGCGATGCTCGTACCGGTGATTGTCGGGCTGCTGGTCGGCAGCGTTGTCGCAGCCGCGTCCGCTGTTCTGGTGGCTCGGCTGTTCGGCGCCAGCCTTGCCACGCAGCTTTCGCTGGCCCCGAAGTCGGTGACGACGCCGATCGCCATGGGTGTTGCCGAACGCATCGGTGGCATTCCCTCGCTGACGGCAGTGTTGGTCATCAGCACCGGCATTCTCGGCGCCGTTCTTGGTCGCTATGTGTTCGACGCCCTGCGTATCAGCGACCCGGCGATTCGCGGCTTCGCCACTGGCATTACGGCGCACGGCATCGGCACTGCACGCGCCTTTCAGGAGAGCGAGCAGACCGGCGCCTTTGCGGCGCTGGCGATGGGCATGAACGGGCTGGCGACCGCACTGCTGCTGCCGGCGCTGCTGCCCCTCCTGCAGTAAGCCGGACCATGCCTTGGCAGCACTGGTCGGCTGAACGCCTGGGTGTCGCCCTCGCGGTATTGGCGGCGCTCGGTTTCTCGTTCAAGGCGATTTTCGTCAAGCTGGCCTACGCGGCCGCACCGGTCGATGCGGTCACGTTGCTGTCGCTGCGCATGGTGTTTTCGCTGCCGGCGTTTCTCTGGGTGGGCTTTGTCGCCAGCCGTTCGGCGCCGCGGTTGACCCGCAACGACTGGGCGATGCTGGTGGCGCTTGGCCTGGTCGGCTACTACGGCGCCAGCATCCTCGATTTCCTTGGCCTGCAGTACATCTCGGCTGGTCTCGAGCGCCTGATCCTGTTCACTTACCCGACGCTGACATTGCTGATCGGCGTGTTGTTCATGGGCAAGTCGCTGTCGCGCCGCGAGATGGCTTCGCTGGTCCTGTCGTACGCCGGTATCGGCCTCGCCTTCGCGCATGATCTCGAGACGATGGGTGAGACGACCAGCGTGCTGATCGGCGCCGCCTTTGTGTTCGCCTCGTCGCTCTCCTACGCCCTGTATCTCGCCGGCAGTGGCCCGGCCATCGCGCGGCTTGGGGCGGCGCGCTTCACGGCCCTGGCGATGCTGGTGTCGACGCTGGCGACGCAGGTGCACTTCCTCGCCACACAGCCACTTTCGGCGTTGCTCCAGCCGCTGCCGGTCTATGCCTACGGTGCGGCAATGGCGCTCTTTTCGACGGTGCTGCCGGTGTTCATGCAGTCGGCAGCCATTCGCCGCATCGGCTCGGCCAAGGCGGTGCTGATCGGCACCCTGGGCCCGATGCTGACGATTCTCTTCGGCTGGTGGTTGCTCTCCGAGCCGATCTCAGCGGCGCAGTTGGCCGGTGCCATGCTGGTTCTGGCGGGGGTGCTGCTGGCCAGCCGGCAGTAGCTGGCCAATCATCGCATCTTCTGGCGACTGCCGCGCCAGCCCCGCAGCGCTTGCCCAAGCCTTGGATGCGATAGCCCCGAGCTTGGCGCGGGCAGCCAGCTCACCGTATACTCACACGATTTTCCTTGCGCGAGGCAGCAGTGGATTCACAGGTAATGAAAGTATCTTCAGGCGAGTCGTGGGCGCCGTCGATTGCTTCCGGAACACCGGCCAGCCTGGCGCGTGCCTGGTTGTGGCTGGGGGTGATGGCGCTGATCGGTTCCGGTCTGCTCGCCGTGCTGCTGGTCCTGTCGCGCACGCCCGGCATTCAGGACGTCTTTCCGCTGAAGGATATGTTCCGTGCGGCGCTGGTGGTGCACGTCGACCTGTCGGTTGCGGTCTGGTTCATGGCCTTTGCCGCGGTGATCTGGTCTGCGGTTGGTGGTTCGGGACTGGCGTGGCTGGGTTGGAATGGCTTCGGCCTGGCGGCGCTGGGGACGGCGCTGATGACCGTCTCGCCGTTCTTTCCAGGCGCCGATCCGGTACTCAACAACTACATCCCGGTACTCGAACAGCCGCTGTTTTTTGCTTCGCTCTGGATCTTCGGCGCTGGCGTGAGCCTGGCCGTGTTGCGCGCCCTGCTCACCACCTGGCCACAGCGCTTTCTTGCCGAGCCGTTGCGACTTGGCGCCTTCCTCGGTGCGGTCGCGGCGTTCCTGTCGCTGGCTGCCTTTTTCTGGTCGTGGTGGATGGTGCCCTGGGTCGAGGGGGCGATTTATTACGAAGTGCTGTTCTGGGGGGGCGGGCATACGCTGCAGTTTCAGCACGCGCTGCTGATGGTCGTTGCCTGGCTATGGATGGCGGCGCATCTCAGTCGCCCGTCGATCGCGACGGCGCGCGCAGTGTCCGTTCTGTTCCTGGTCGCTGCGGTGCCGCTGCTCGTCGTGCCGGCAATCTACCTGCTGGTGCCGGTTGGCTCTCTGCCGCATGTCGAGCTGTTCGCCAAACTCATGATCTGGGGGCATCCGTACATGGCGCCGCTGGTCATCCTCGGCGCCCTCTCGTTGTGGGGCTTGCGCGGCGTCCCGGTGGCGCCGGCCAAGTCGGCTTTCGTTGCTTCCTTCGTCCTGTTTGCCGTGGGTGGCGTGCTGGGTTACCTGATTCACGGGGTGAACGTCGTCATCCCGGCGCACTACCATGGTTCGACGGTTGGCGTGACGCTGGCCTTCATGGGCCTTGCCTACGTGCTGCTGCCGACTCTGGGTTTCGGCCGCGCCGACAGCCGGATGGCGATCTGGCAACCCTACGTCTATGGCGCCGGTCAGTTGATCCATGTGCTGGGCCTGGCCTGGTCCGGCGGCTATGGGGTGCAGCGCAAGGTTGCCGGCGCCGACCAGTTCCTGACGACACTGCCGCAGAAGGTCGGCATGGGCATGATGGGGCTGGGTGGCCTGATTGCGGTCATTGGCGGGCTGATGTTCGTCGTCGTCTGTCTGCAGGCGATGTCGCGGCGCAACGGACGATGAACCGGCAACATGCACTGGGATTGGCGGTGGCGGCCGGTCTGGCCACGCTGGCGACGATCGGCTGGATGGGCTATCGCCTGCTGGAGCAGAACCGCTCGCCGGCCGCCGGTATTCCCCGTGGTCTGATCTCGTCGCAGCAGTTGCCGCCGGAACAGGGGCAGCCGGCAGCCGACGCGATCATGGCGTTGACTCTGCCCGATCTGGACGGACGTCCGCAGGCCATCGCCCAGTGGCGTGGCAAGATCCTGGTGGTTAATTACTGGGCCAGCTGGTGTGCTCCATGCGTTGAGGAAATGCCGGCTTTCTCTCGTCTGCAAAGCCGCTACGCGGCACAGGGGGTGCAGTTCGTCGGTATCGGCATCGACGAAGTCGAGAAGCTGCGGACCTTCGCCAGGGTGACGCCGGTGGCGTATCCCCTGCTGGTCGGCGATCCGGCTGGCACCCAGGCGCCGGCTCTGCAGGTCAGGGGCTTGCCGTACACGGTGGTGATTGACCGAAACGGTCGGTTTGAGGGAAGCCGCCTTGGCCGGATCGACGAGGTGACGCTCGAGGCTACTCTGCGTCAACTGGTTGGGCAGTGAAACTGCGACCGGGCCGATCGACCGATCATCGAAGTGCCTGTGAGGTGCCCGTCGTCGCGTAAGGGCTCCAGGTGACCAGAAGAAAACCCGCCCTGGCGGGTTTTTTTCGTCAATGGGACGCGCGGCTTTTCTTCGGGGGCGGCGCCGGCGAGTGAGTGCCGGTCCTATTCCTGCCGTGGCTGAAACGCCATCGAGCGTGCCGAGACACTGAAGGCGTCCGAGAAGCAGGCGCCGTCTTCGGCGCCGTGCTGCTTGAGGAAGGGGAAGATCGCTTCGACCATGCGCACCGAGCCGCAGGCGTAGATTTCGTGCTGCTTGAGTTCCGGGAAGTCCTCGAGAATGGCTTCATGGACCAGGCCGGTGCGGCCGTGCCAGGCGTTATCCGCCGCCGGCTCGGAGAGAACCGGAATGAAGTGGAAATTTTCGTGCTCGCGTGCCCATTGCGCCGGCAGTTCCGGCAGGTAGAGATCGCTGAGCGTCTTGACGCCCCAGTAAAGATGGATCTGGCGCTTGAGCCCGCGCTTAAAGGCGTCCTCGACCATGCTCTTGACCGGCGCGAAGCCGGTGGCACCGGCGACGAAGACGATCGGCCGCTCGGATTCGCGCAGCGTGAAGTCGCCGACCGGGCCCTCGAAGCGCACTTCGTCGCCTTCCTTCATCGCCTCGAAAACGTGCGTCGTGAAGCGGCCGCCGGGCATCAGCCGGATCTGGAGTTCGACAAATTCGGCTTCGTGCGGTGGATTGGCAAACGAGAAGGCGCGCCGTTGCCCGTCGTCAAGGATGATGTTGATATACTGCCCGGCCTTGAACCTTATCTGCTGGCCTGCCGGTAGCTTGAGCAGGACGCGCATGACGTCGTGAGTGAGCTTCTCGAGCTTGACGACGCGGCCGCTGTATTCCTGGAAGCCTTTCGGCGCCGTGCTCGCCTGGTACTCGATCTCGACGTCGTCGAGTGCCGTCGCGCAGCACATCAGCACCTTGCCCTGCGCCAGTTCCGCCGCAGACAGTGCGCTCGGCTGGTAGAGGCCGGGGTCGACCTTGCCCTGCAGCACCGTACACTTGCAGACGCCGCAGCCGCCGTTGCGGCACTCGTAGGGCAGGTTGATTTCCTGTCGCAGGCCGGCGTCGAGCAGTGTTTCGTCGAAGCGTGCGCTGACGGTCTTGTGATCGGGGTGGAAGGTGATCGAGGTCAGAGCCTTCGCCGAGCCGAGCCGCTTGGGGGGTAGCCAGGGAATCAGGAAGAGCAGGGCGGTGAGACCGAGTACCCAGTACCAGAGACGCATCGGATCGATGACATAGACGAGCGCCAGCACCGGCAGTTCGAACCAGTCGAATTCGATGTTGGTCGGTACCACCGACATGTCGGCTTCGCCACCCTGGCTGAGAATCGGCTTGACCAGGGAAAGCGCCAGGAACATCAGCGTGACCGCGATGGCGATCGGCCGCGGCGGGTTGATGTGCGCGCGCGGCACGCGCTGGACGTGCACCCACATGATGATGGCGACGACCAGCGGCACACCAATGTGGATGAAGGCGAGCAGCGTGAACAGGCGGCTGTTGACGGTTTCGACGTAGAGGAAGTTGCGGATCAGCGTCCCGTTGAACATCGGCAGGATGTCGAACCACTCGGCGGTGGCGATGACGACGAACTGCGCCAGCTTGTCCCAGACCAGCATGAAGCCGTTGACGCCGGCGATGTAGACCAGCCACAGCAGCGCCACCCCGGTCAGCCACGAGAACGAGCGGAAGCCGCGATAGCGGTCGTAGGCGAAGTGCCGCAGCATGTGCAGCAGCATGGTCAGGATCATGCCGTCGGTGGCGTAGCGGTGGATGCTGCGCAGGATGCCGCCGGCCCACCACTGGTTGTGCGTGATCCGCTCGACCGAGTCATAGGCGTCATGGACGCCGGTATCGGCAAAGATATAGAGGTAGAGACCGGAGCCGACGAGCAACCAGAATTGCCAGAAGCTGATCGTTCCCAGGTGGTAGAAGGGGTTGAGCTTGTCGCCGAAAGCCACGTTGAAGATGTTTTCGACGCGCATGAAGAGCCAGCGCAGGATTTGTTGGAGGAGTTTGACCATGGTCGATGTCAGCTCAGGAAATGGGTAGGATGTAAGTGCCGGCCACGGGCGGGCGAAGCCAGGAGCAGCATCCGGATCGTTCAGGGCGGGCAGCGATCATTTGAAGAACAGGCCGCCACGGTCCGGATTGAAGTCGACCACCATCACCTGCGCCGGGGCGAGGGTGATCTGCTCATCCTTGACGTAATCGAAGCCCGGCTTTTCGAGGTTGTCGTCCATCCTGACCGTCAGCCGGTGGCTACCCGCCTTGACCTCAAAGCGCTTGTACACCGTCGAGACGCCGTCCTTGTAGAGGCCGGTCGGGTGCAGCACGGTGCGGAAGATCGGCTCGCCGTCGAGATCCATTTCGAGCCGGATGTCGGAGCGCTCGCGCGGGCAATCCAGCGGCGCGCGCATGTTCGGCGGCATTTTCGCCAGCTCTTCAGGCGTTCGCTTGCGACACTCGCGTTCGCCGAGGTGACTGATCGACAGTTTGATCAAGGCGACGTCGCTCGGGATCTGCTGGTATTTCGGCCAGGTGGCAAAGGTGCCGATGAACGCGGCAAAAGCGCCGTAGAGGATCACCTGGCCGACGATGGCAGCGGGTTTAAGCATGATGGGAAGCGCTCCGCAGATAGGGTGGAAGTCTGTCACTGGCAGCCGGCAGGGCCTCGAGCCGGGCTCTGAATTCGGCCAGTCCTTCGGCCAGCGTCCGGTCATCGTGGGCCGAGGCGGCAAGCAGTTGCAGGCGCGATGGCGGAACCGTCCTGCGCAGATGTGGTTCACGCTGGCCGAGCAGGCGTTGGCTGGTCCACTGGTCGCCGAGGCGGAACTCACAGCCACCGTTGCGGCAGGTTGCCACCAGCACCCCGTCGGCACCGCCGCGCAGCGCGTATTCGATGAAGGCCGGTGGCAGCATGCCGGTGCAGATCAGGCCGATCACCGCGGTATCGACGGCGGCCAGTGTTCCGGCTTCGGCACCGCGCGCGCAGGCAAAGATGACTATCCTGGTACGGCCTTCGAGTCGTGCGAGCGCAGCTTCGAGTTGTTCGCGCAGCGCATTGACCGGCTGCTGCGGCATGTCGATGCCGGTAACGAGGGCTTCCCGGCGGCGGAAAGGCGTCGAGGAAGGGCAGGAGCCGGCGCAGATGCCGCAGGCAGCGCAAAGGTCGGCATCGACGACGGCAAGCCTGAAACCCGGCCGGCTCGGGTGCTGGGTCATCGCGATCGCGGCGTAGGGGCAGTCGGCCAGACAGCGGTTGCAGCCCGTGCAGTTCGCCGGATCGACGACCGCTGCCGGCTGTGGTCTGGGGTGAGGCAGCAGAGGCAGCGCGAAGAGCAGGGCGGTGACCCCGAACAGCAGCGACCAGATGATCGCCGGCGAGCTGAAGTCGGTCAGCGGATGAAGGAACAGGATGAACCAGTCGAAATCGAGTGCGCCGGGTATGGTCGCCAGATTCGCTGGCGGGTTGCTGAGCGCCGGCTTGAGCAGCGAGAGGCCGATCAGGATAGCCAGCGTGGCGACCATGGCGCGCCGCGAGGGCAGGTAATCGACATGGCTGATGCGATGCACATGCGCCCAGAGACCAAGGATCAGCAGTAGCGGGATGCCGATGTGGATGAACACCAGCATGGTGAAAAAGCGGTCGCTGATCGAGTCCGGCGACATGAAGTTGCGCGCCGATGGCTCGCTGAAGATCGGCAGCCAGTCGAGCAGTTCGGCGGTGGCAGTGGCCGACAACTGCGCCAACTGGTCCCAGACGATCCAGTAGCCGCCGATGCCTGCCGCATAGGCAAGCCAGATCAGAGGGATGCCGGTCATCCACGAATACAGGCGGAAGCCGTGGTAACGCCCGTAACACCATTCGCGAACCAGGTGCAGCAGCATCACCAGCATGAAGCCATCGGCCGCATAGCGGTGGAGGCTGCGCAGGACGCCGCCGAGGTACCACTGCTCAGTTGAGAGGTAGCCGATCGATCGGTAGACCGCCTCGATGCCGGTGTCAAGCACGGTGTACAGATAGAGCCCCGTACCGACGACGATCCACAGGAGATACAGACCGATGGCGCCGAGATGGCGCAGCGGGTTGTCCAGGCCGCCGAAGGGTACGTCGAGAGCTTCTTCGATGCGCAGAAAAACGCTGCTCGCGCCCTTGCGCAATGCTGTGTGAAAACTCACGTCGCTAGGAATCCTGAACCGGTGCCGGTGGTAATTATTAGTCTTTGATTATATTGATGGCATCCCTGCGGCGATTTGACACGTGTCAAATCCAAAAAACGTATTTGGCCCCCCTTTGCGAACGCTCTTCTTGCGGCTGCCCGCCTTGCTGCGACTGGGTTTCGCCAGTCATGCGTCAGGGCTGGCTGTGCCGGTTCTTCGTTCCCGCCATCCCGGTTACACTGCCGGCATGACGCCCGAAGAATTCATCGCCCTCTGGAAGAACAACCCGCTCACCGAGCGCGCCGGCGCGCAGGCCTGGTTCGACGACCTTTGCGAACTGCTCGGCGTCGCCAAGCCGCGCGACCCCGACAACTACTGCTTCGAGCGCGGCGCCGGCAAGTCCGGCGGCGGCGACGGCTGGGCCGACGTCTGGATGCGCGGGCGCTTCGGCTGGGAGAACAACCCCGGAACTCCCAGATTCAATTCGGGTTCGTTCAAGCGGCAAGCTGTTCAAGCAGCATGATGCGTCCAAGATGGGCCGCCTTGTCATGGTAGCGGCGGTCGGCAGTAATCATGACCGCCTCGCTTTCGAGCGCGGTGGCGTGGTACAGCGTGTCGAACAGGTGGTGTGACAAGCCGATGGCAAGCTCCACGGCGCGACGATAGATCAGCGGTGTGTCGATGATCTGGATACCTTCGAGCAGGTTCAGGTCGTCGAGGTCGGCGGCGGCAGTGGTCGGCACTCGGCGCGCCAGGACGCTGGCCACTTCGGCTTTCCAGTGCGCCGGCTGCACCAGTGAGACTTCCGCCGCCCGCAGTCGAAGAAACAGGTCCAGCGCTTGCAGCGCATTGGCTTCGTCCGTCGCGTCAGGCAGGAACCATTTGATGGCGACGCTGGCGTCGATCACAAAGCGGGTCATCGCGCCGGACTGTCGTGGGCGCTGTCGGATTCGGCCCGGATATCGTCGCGCACTTGCAGGATCTCTTCGCTGGAAACGTGTGGCGCCTGTTGTCGGCGTGCGAGGATGCGCATGAATGCTGCGTCGCTTTGCGCCTTGCGCCGCGCCTGTACGACGGCTTCCTGCAACAGGCGGCTCACGATGGCGCTCTTGTTTTGATTGGCAAAGGTCTGGTTGAAGCTTTCCTTGACGTCGTCAGGAACGCTGAAGTTCATGGTAGCCATGGCTCGCTCCGGTTGTGGAAAATTTCAACAATGATGATATTTCGGGGAGCAAGGCGCCGCAAGGACTTTCGGAACATCGGAATTCCGGGGACAGGGAATTACGGAGACAGGGAATTACGGAGACAGGGAATTACGGAGACAGGGAATTACGGAGACAGGGAATTACGGAGACAGGGAATTACGGAGACAGGGAATTACGGAGACAGGGAATTACGGAGACAGTATCCTGACTTGCTGATTCCGACAGGAGATGGCAAAGCAGCGTCGAAGCGGGCGCAGCAAGCAGCGGCGGGAATTCACTATACTGTCCCCGGAACCAGCCCAACGCCCGCCCCGCCTGGCTCGACCTCGCCCACAAGGCGCTCGACGCCGCCGTCGCCGCCGCCTACGGCTGGGCCGACTACACCCCGGCGATGCCCGACGACGAAATCCTCCGCCGCCTGCTGACATTGAATCTGGAAAGATCGAACGCGGCCTGGCAGCGCTCAGTGAATACCGACCATGACTTGGAATCTTGAACAACTCAGGGAGGATGTGACATTTCTGTTTGGCGACGAGCAGCGCGAATGCCTCTCTCCGTCGCTCAATTCCATTGTCGACCGGCAGACCTACGCCCGTTTCCATTATCAGGAAAGCAAGCGAATTCTGGGTGAAGTGCTGAACGACCGTGATGACCAAGCCATCCTTGTCGATCTTATCTTCGGAGCCAACCGCAATGCCCACCACGAATTCGCCAGCAGGAGGAAATTCGCCGAAGCGCACGTCGTGGCATTCCTTCAAAGCCTGCACAGCCTCTCGGACATCCTGGCGCATGCCATCTACTTCGCGCTGGGATTGAATTTGCACAAGGCAACCCGACTACCACCCAAGCGCGTTTATCTGCACAAAGTTCAGGCGCTATTGTCCGCCGGCGCAGTGAGTGTTCGTCTCCAGGAACTGATCAACCACGAGGATTACCGACATCTGGCCGATATCGTGAATCACTCCAAGCATCGCAGCGTCATCCAGACACCTTATTCGGTCGATGTAACAGGCTGCGACACTCAGCCCCACGGGCTGAAATTCGCCGCTTTCGTTTACGACGATCAAGCATACCCAGCCCGCTGGGCCGATCCCTTCATGGAATCCGAATACAACCGCCAATCCGCCCTCATTACCTGTATCGGAGAGCTTTTGAACGATCTCGTTCGAAGCCAGGGAAGTCTTTACGATACGAACGATTCACACAGAAATCAGATTTAACTTCTAGTTAGCTTTTTGCTAACATGCAACCATGTAGCAGATCGAGTACACCCGCGATTCGGTCAAAGCCCGGAAGGTGATGCCGCGTAACGTGTCGCTACAAATACGCGGCAAGATCGAACTTCTGGCAGCTGACCCTCGTGCGGCGAACAACAACGTCAAGAAGCTGATCGGTCGTGAGGCGTATCGCTTGCGGGTGGGCGACTGGCGAGTGATTTATCAAATCGAAGGCGGACGGCTCGTGATTCATGTGTTGACCGTGACGCCGCGTGGAGGTGTGTATCAATGACTGACATTCAATTTATTGAACGTGATGGCAAGCGCGAGTTCGCGGTGATTCCCATCGAGTTGTATGAACGCCTATCCGTCGCGCTGGAAGATGCCGACGATGCGGCGCTATTCGACTCCGTGCGGGCTGCCGACGACGGCTTCCGCATCCCTGCCGCTGTCGCCCATGCCTTGCTGGACGGCGAGCAGCCGCTGAAAGTCTGGCGCGAACAGCGCGGCCTGACGCAGGATGCGCTCGCTGCCAAAGCGGGAATCAGCAAGGCATATTTGTGCCAGATCGAAACACGCAAGCGTGTCGGGGCACTGAAGACCTTGCGGGCGATTGCAGATGCGCTGGCAGTCAGTGTTAACGAATTGCTCGAGAATTGATTCCAACGCCAAATCATGAACCCACCCCCGCGCTCTGGGGGCCGGGTTTCGAGAGGAAGAAGCCATGATTTGCCCAATTTGCAGATGTGGCCACACCCGTCCCGGCTTCGCCAGCGTCACGCTGGAGCGCGATCTGACGACCTTGTTGTTCAAGGATGTCCCGGCGCAGGTTTGTGACAATTGCGGCGAGGAATTCATCGATGAAACCACCTCAGCCAATCTGCTTCACGCCGCCGAAGCGGCCGTCCGCGCCGGCGTTCAAGTCGAATTGCGTCGCTACGCCGCTGCCTGATCCCGTTTCACGATGGCAATAACGTGAAGTGCCAACGATGCGGCAAGGTGAGCGGCAGCGCGAGAGGGTCGCCATCAGCGAATGCATCGCCGTCGCCTGCTGGCGCTGAATCTGGAATGGGCGTCAGGACGAGCGAGTTATACAAATACTTTGATAATTTGTCTAGGTAGTTGGATAATCAGCGCATGAAACCATTACGCTTCGTTGGTTCCAGCCTCGACGACATGAAGGACTTTCCTGCCGAGGCACGGCGGGCAGCGGGTTTTGAGCTTCATGCCGTGCAGTGCGGCCTGATGCCTTCGGATTTCAAGCCGATGCTCAACGTCGGGCCGGGGGCTTACGAGATTCGCCTGCATGTGCAGGGCGAGTGGCGGGTGATTTATGTCGCCAAGTTCGAGGATGGTATCTACGTATTGCATGCCTTCCGGAAAAAGACGCAGAAGACCCGCGTCGAGGACATCACGCTGGCGGCACGCCGGTATCGGCAGATTGGAGTTTGAACGATGGAAACGATCAGCGAGTCTTCAGGCAACGTGTTTGCCGATCTAGGTTTTTCGCCCGAGGAATCGGCGCTGCTGGCCATGCGCGCCGATTTGATGGCGCGCTTGCGTGAAACCATCGTCGAGCGCGGCTGGACCCAAACGGAAGCAGCCAGCCAACTCGGCATCGGGCAGTCCCGCGTTTCCGATCTGGTTCGCGGCAAGTGGGAGAAGTTCAGCCTCGACATGCTCGTCACGCTGGCGACTCGCGCCGGCCACAAGGTCGCCCTGGCGGTCGCCTGATTGCGATGCGCAGAGAATCTGCCGATGCCGCGCTGGCCAATGCGGCGCACGCCGCGGACGATGGCTTTCGCATTCCCGCCGCAGTGGTAAACGCCCTGCTGGAAGGCGAGCAGCCAGTAAAAGTATGGCGCGAACAGCGCGGCCTGACGCAGGCGGCGCTCGCTGCCAAAGCGGGAACCAGCAAGGCATATTTGTGCCAGATCGAAATGCGCAGGCGTGTCGGGGCGCTGCAGACCTTGCGAGCGATTGCCGATGCGCTGGCGATCGGCGTGCCGGACCTCACCACCGCCTGATACGAAATCCCGCCCATTTTCGTGGTCGACCGCAGCCGCCCTGTCGCGGCGCGCCGCCAAATACGGGGACGCCAAATACGGGGACAGTATTATAAATTTCTGAGTCCGACAGGAGCTGGCAAAGCAGCGTCGAAGCGAGCGCGGCAAGCAGAGGCTGGAATTCACTGTATTGTTGCCGAATTCAACGCCCAAAAGGGTCGCGACGCAGTTGCACGGTTGAACACCGGAAGCAAATGAAACTCGCCAGCGGGGCGGACTTCCTTCATCGCTCCAGCGTCTTCCGCTCCTCCTCGCACAGGAACAAGCGCACGAGAGGCCGGGTGACGCTATGCCCTTGAAGCATCAGCGGATTCGAAGACAACCCGGAGCGGCTTGCCGACATCGCTGAAGTGCGGTGTCGATCCGGGCGAAGCGGGCCCACTGAGCACGGTAGGCGGTCGAAGCGTGCTCCGCCGCTGGCGGGCACGGCATTCAACCGCTACGGTCGATCAATACTTGACGTCACGCTTCTCCTGGCGGCCATCTTGTTTCGTGTCGCGCTTGTCTTGCCGGCACTCAGCATTGCTCTTGTTGTTTTCGGCCCGGCAGTCGACCTTGCCCGAACGCGCGTCCTGCTTGGCTGCCTGGTTGGCATCCCGGCCTTCCTGGCGTTGTTGCGACTGTTCGGTAGCCAGGGCGGCGCCGGATAGCGCCAGGAATCCAACGGCGGTCAGTGTTCCGACCGCACGGCGCCAAAGTCTGATTCTCGATTCGACCATGCTCACGCTCCTCTTTGTTAGGTTGAAACAGCGGCCAGCTTGTGGCGGGCCGCCTGAGGACAACAAATCCAACCGGCGTTCATACTCCTACTTGGCAGCCTCCGGTTGTGGAACCGGGCAGGTGATCTTTGCGGAGGTATCAACGCATACATTCCTGACAGATCCGTCAGCTATGGGTGTTGAGCGGCAGTTGAGCTGTCCTTCGCAGTCTTTGTGCGCGAAACACTCCTCGCACAACTTCTTGGGATTGCTGCAGCCGGCAATCGTCAATCCCAATGCCAAGGCAAGTAACAGTTTCATGATCGTGTTCCCCCATTGATTTGCGTTCATGCATTGCGAGTCAAACCGGCGCACGATAACGCACCCCGGACAAGTGGTGCCGTCGACGAAGATCGTCGCGGGAAATCCGACCGTCTACATTCGAGGAAACGGAATCCGACGGCGCCGCTAAGCAGTGTATGCAGCGCTCTGATGAGGTGTCAAGCTCCGCCTTCGGATTTGAGTTGCCATCGGGGAACCCTGATCGCTGGCAGGAATCCCGCTTCAGGCTTGGTCCTTGCGCCTTGGGAGCTTTGCACTCGACAGGCATCTCGCGGCTGAACTCAGCCTCCCGGTTGTTGCACAAAGCCTCACCGAGTCGCTCAATCCCGATGGTCGCGCAGAGGCTGCGTTCCCCGTGTCAGACCTTGCAATATGGCGACCAGCGCTGCACTGGTCAGGCCGAGCATCAGGATGCCGTTGAGTGCCTCGAGCGGGCCGAGGAGTTTCCGGTCGGCGCTCATCACCACGTCGCCGTACCCCAGCGAGGTGAAATTGACCCCCGAGTGGTAGACCGCTTCATAGAGCTCTCTGAACTCGCCCAGCCAGAGGAAGAGTGTGCCCCAGAGCACGATCTGCAGGAAGTTGCCGAGCATCATGATCACCATCGCCATCAGCAGTGTGCAGATGCCGGCGAACAGTCGGTCGCCGGATCCGGGTTCGCCCGCATGGCGCACGGCGTAACGGACGCTCCAGAAGGTGAAGCTGACCTGTACGATCAGACAAGCCATCATGGTCAGCAATCCGATTAACAGGTTCACCGGGATCATGCTTTATCCTCCTTCAGCCGTTGTGGAAGAACAGAGACTCGCTCCTCGAGGCACGCCAGCGTTCGAGCAGCCATACCGTAGCCCAGGCGTAGAGCGCGACGCCGATGAACAGGCCGGCACGAACGGCGGACGCCGCGAGCACCCCCGTGCCGCCTGCGCTGTCCTCGATCGCCGGCCCGAGTAGGATCAGCATCGTCACCAGGGCATTGCTCCAGAACCCGGGCGAGAAACTCGTGCGCCTGACCCCGAAAAGCCGTGCGCCGGCCCACAGGGCAGTTGCCATCATCCACAGCATCAGCATCCACAGGTTCGGCCACAGCGACAGGCCGATCCAGACGACCAGCGCCATCGCCGCCCCCATCAGGGTCGATCCTACCAGCTCGCCCCCGGCCGAGCGGGTGTCGGTCGAACCCGCCTGCTGCCCCAGCGTGGCTGTCTTCATGATCGCGGCCAGGTAGAACGAGGGGTCGGTGAGCGCCAGAACGAACACCGGCATGACCACCAGCGTGCCGCGCAGCGCAATCCAGCTCGCCGCCTCTCGACTGGGCGGTGATGCCTTGGCCGGCTTGGCAGCGGGAGCGTCGGGGAAAAAGGCATGCGAAAAGCCGCCGACCAGGCTGCCGACCGCGAGTCCGACGGCGATGGTCACGCTGATGATGGTGACCAGGGCCTGCTCGGCTACCCCGGCGACCGGGATCAGCGTGAACGTGACGACCAGAATCATGGTCAGCGGGTTGCCGGTGCGAATGCCGAAGAAGAACAGCGCGTAAAGGATCGCTCCGGTCAGTACGACCCCGGCCAGCGCGTAGTTTTCCAGCAGGGGGACCATCAGCACGCCCGTCACCAACAGGCCGGCGAGCAACAGGGCAATGGCGACCGCCTTGACCGGCGGGATCGGCGGACCCGGCCTGCACAGGAGCAGGATCGCCATCAGGCAGACCATGTGCGGCATCTGCAGCGCGAAGCCGTAGGCGACCAGCACCGCCAGGCCGAGGCCGATCGCTAGCCGCAGGACCGCCTTGTCCGCCCGGGTGATCATGGTCCGCTCAGTAGAGGTAGGAGAGCCAACTCATCAACCGGAGGTAGCCAGCGCCGAGCAGGTTCATGACGAAGTTGTCGCCGGTGAACACCATGACCTCGGCCTGGCCGCCGATGCGCACCTTGCGCAGACGTTCGGCCTCGGCGGCGTCGAACTCGACCGCCACGGGAAAACGCTGCGCCTGGCGCAGCCAGTCGCGACTGTTCTGGATCGTCGGCAGCGCTCCTGGCTGCGCCGGCTCGCCGGAGCTGACGCCGCTGCCGACGCTGCGTACCTTGCCCTTCAGTACTTCACCGGGCAGCACGTCGAGGACGATCGCCACTTCGTCGCCGGGGTCGATGTTGCCGAGGTTGTTCTCGGTCATGTCGGCGCTGATCCAGAGGTCGTGAATCGCAATCAGCGTCATCGCCGGCGCGCCGGCCTGGGCAAAGTGGCCGACGTCGGTCCGCAGGTCGGTGACCATTCCGCGCGCCGGGGCAAGCACCTTGGTGCGCGCCAGATCCAGCTCGGCTTTCTCGATCGCCGAGCGGGCGCTGCGCAACTGGGCGTTGTCGTCACCGGCGTCACCCGCGGCTTCCTGGGCCTTGCGCAAATCGGCCTCGGCGGCTTTCGCACGGCTGCGCGCCTCGATCCCTGTCGTCTGAGCGACCTCGAGGCGGCGCACCGAGATGGCGCCGGGATCCTCGGCGTAGAGAGCCTCGTGTCGCGCGGCATCCTTTTCGGCCTTGACTTGATTGGCCTGCGCTGCCTCCAGCGAGGCGCGCGCCGCGGCGACAGTCGCCACCGAGGCATTGACTGAACTGCGCACCGATTCGAAGTCCGAGCGGCTGCGTTGCAGTGCGATCCGGTATTGCTCCGGGTCAATGTCGAACAGCGGCTGGCCGTGCCGAACGTCGTCGTTGTTCTTGACGTGGACCGCCAGCACCTTGCCCGCCACCTCGGCGGCCACCGGCACGACGAAGGCCTGCACGCGGGCCTGCGTGGTGTGCGGGGTCAGCCGGTCGGCGGCGAAATACCAGAGCAGGCTGACGGCGATCAGGGCCAGCACGACGGTGGCGCCGACCCGTGTCGCCCCGCCCGGCTGCGGCGCGGCAGCGTCGGCTGCGGTCGACTGATCCTGGCTGGACGATTCCTGGTTCATCTTGCTTCCCTCTCTGGTGTGATCTGTGACGGATCGGCATCGGGCGACGGCAGGGGCACCGCCAGCATGTCCTGCCAGTCGTTTCGCTGGCTCATCGTCTCCCGTGTCGCGTCGTCGATCAGTGGCCGGCTGCGCGCCTGCTGCCAGCCACCGCCCATCGCCTTGTACAGCGTAATGAGGCTCTGCACGACGTTGCCTGTGGTGCTGACCAGTCGCTCCTGTTGGCTGAACAGCGCCCGTTGCGAATCGAGCACACGCTCGAAGCCGGCCATCCCCTCGCGATACTGGAGCGTGGCGATATCGAGCGAACGCCGCGCCGCCTTGACCGCCTCATCGAGTAGCGGCACCTGGTCGCGGTTGGCGACGAAACCGGCGGCGGCGTCGTCGACCTCGCGTGCCGCTGCGAGCACCGTCCCCTGATACTGCTCGTAAAGCTGCTGGAAGCGCGCGTCCTGCACCAACACCTCGTTGCTCAGCCGGCCGTGGTCGAAAACGTTCCAGACCAGGCTCGGGCCGATTGCCCAATCGAACCTGCGCGCCGCCCCGGACTGCGACGTCGTCGAGACGCCGAGCGAGCCGAGCAGCGCGATCGACGGGTAGAGATCGGCCACGCTGACCCCGATCAGCGCTGACTGGGCCGCCAGCTGCATTTCGACCGCCCGCACGTCCGGGCGCCGGCGGAGCGTCTCGGCCGGCAGGTCGGCGACGACGGCCAGTTCGGCCAGCGGAATGCGCTCCCGGCCTGCCGCCATCTCTGGCAGCGGTCCGGGTGGGCGGGCGAGCAACACGCTGAGTGCGTTCTGCGTCTGGCGCAGAGTGCCCTCGAGCTGCGGAATCGTCGCCAGCGTGCTGAGGTATTGCGACTTCGCCTGCTGCACGTCGAGTTCAGAGTCGTTGCCGTGCTTGAACAGCCGTTCAGTGATCTCCAGGCTGCGCTTCTGCAGTGCCGCGTTCTCGCGGGCGATGTTGAGACGCAACTCGATCGTGCGGATCGCGGCATAGAAGGAGGCCGTCTGGGCAGCAATCAGCACTTGCAGGTCATCGTACTGGGCGATTTGGGCGAAGTAGCCGGCGTCGGCCGCCTCGATGCCGCGCCGGAACTTGCCCCAGAAGTCGATCTCCCAGCCGACGCCCAAGCCGAGGTTGTAGGCCGTCAGCGCGCTGTCCGGCCCGCTGCTCGCCTCGGTTCCGGTGCGCAGCACGTTGCCGGTGACCTGCTGTTGCTGCGGATAGAGCAAACTGCCGGCAATCCCGAGCTGCGCGCGTGCTTCCAGGATGCGCATCCCAGCAGTGCGCACGTTTGGATTCAGGCGCTGTGCCTCGGCAACCAGATGGTCGAGGACCGGATCGTTGAAGATTTGCCACCACTCCTCGGTCTGCGCCCGCGGCTTGCCGCGCTGTTCGGCCACCAGCGAGTCGAGCGAGCCGCTCGACCAAGTGGCCAGCCAGGGTACTTCGGGGCGTTTGAAGTCCGGCCCGACCGCGGCGCAACCCCCAAGCAGCAGCGTGCCGGCGATGGCGAGCAGGCGCGCGCCGATCGCACCGGCGAAGCGTCGCGGCATCGGCTCAGGCGGCGGTGGAGGGCGAATCGCCCGTGGCCTCTTGCCGCGCCCTCTCGGGGTTGTCATCCACCCAGCGCATGAATATCTGGTAGCCCAGTGCCAGCGCCGTTGCGCCGATGAACATGCCGAGGATGCCGCCGGTCGCCATGCCGCCGAGCGCACCGATCAGGATGACCGGCATCGGCGCATCGACGCCGCGGCCGAGCATGATCGGCTTCAGGACGTTGTCGGCCATGCCGCCGACGAACAGCAACACACTGTAGGCGGCGGCGGGGACGGTGGCGTAGTCGCCGCTCGCCCAGATCCAGCCGATCACCGGCAGCGTGACCAGCAGCGCCGGCAACTGCGCGACGCCGAGCACGAGGACGACCACGGCCAGCACGCCGGCGAACGGGACACCGGCGATGAGCAGCGAGACGCCGATGATCAGCGCCTGAATGCAGGCAATGCCGATGACGCCTGAGGCGACGGCCCGCACCGTCGCGGTAGACAGCTCGGTGAACTCCTTGCCGCGGGCCATGCCGAAGACGCGTTCGAAGATCGCCTGCATTGCCTGCGCGCCTGCATTGCCAAAAGCCATCATGATTCCGGCGACGATGAAGGCGAAGATGAACATCAGCAGCGCGCCGCCCAGGCCGGCGACGATGCCCAGCGCCTTGGTCGCAAGCTCGCCAAGTTTGGGCTGCATGCTCTTGACCAGGGTCGGCAGGTCGTCGTGCGCCTGCGACCAGATCGCATGCACTCTCTTGCCGACGACCGGCCAGGTCGCGACCTTCTCGGACGGTGCTGGCACCTGGAGGGTGTTGTCGCGCACGCCCTTGACCACGTCGTGCACCGAGTCGCCGAACTGGCTGCCGAGCATGACGGTCGGCGTGATGACGACGACGACGGCGAGCAGCACGATCAGCGTCGACGCGAGCCCCTGCTTGCCACCGACGTGGGCTGCCAGCATCTGGTGCAGCGGATAGATCGTTACCGCCAGAATCAGCGCCCAGAGCATCATCGTGAGGAACGGCGAGAAGATGTGGTAGCACAGCAGCACCAGCGTCAGCACCAGGCCGGCGCGGATCAAGGTATCCAGCAGGCGGCGCGACAGCCGCTCTTCGAGTGCGTGATCAATCTCTTGTGGTGTATTCATGGGGGGACTCCTTCTTGGTGAACAAGCGCATCGGCAAGCACATGATACGCCCGATAGAAAGGGGAGATGCGGCAGGCGTGGCGATGCAGACCTTGCAGTCAAGCATGAATGCGGCTACCGGCAGGCGAGCTGGGCGAGCCCTGCCGGGTGTTCTTGACCCGCGGGTGAAAAGGCTGCCTATCGGCAGCGGGGGGAAGCCCCGCTACGAGGTCCTGGGCGATTGCCGCTTCGCGCAGCGATTGCTCCCCCGTTTAGGCGGGCAGCGGTTCCGGGTTCCCCAGCGCCGTTGTATTCAGTCCGCCATCGACGTACATGATCTCGCCAGTGATGCCGCTGGCCAGGTCGGAGAGCATGAAGGCGGCGGCGTTGCCGACTTCGTCGATGGTGATGTTGCGGCGTAGCGGTGCGTTGTGTGCGTTGTAGGCGAGCAGGCGCGAGAAGTTGCCGATGCCGGAAGCCGCCAGGGTCTTGATCGGGCCAGCCGAGATGGCGTTGGCACGGATGCCTTGCGGACCGAGGCAGAAGGCGAGGTAGCGGGTGGCGGCTTCGAGGCTGGCCTTGGCGAGGCCCATGGTGTTGTAGTTCGGCAGGGTGCGCTCGGCGCCAAGGTAGGAGAGCGCGAGCAGGGCAGGGTTGCGGCCTTGCAGCAGCAGCGGCCGGGCGGCCTTGGCCAGCGCCGGGTAGCTGTAGGACGAGACATCATGCGCGATGCGGAAGGCGTCGCGGGTGATGCCGTCGAGAAAGTCGCCTTCGATCGCTTCGCCGGGGGCGTAGGCGATCGAATGCACCAGCCCTTCGAGGCCTTCCCAGTGCTGGCCCAGGTCGGCGAACAACTGCGCGATCTCGGCGTCCTCGGCGACGTCACAGGGAAAAACCAGGGTACTGTCGAATTCCTTGGCAAACTTGGCGAGGCGATCCTTGAAGCGCTCGCTCTGATAGGTGAAAGCCAGTTGCGCGCCTTCCCGGTGGCAGGCCCTCGCGATGCCGTAGGCGATCGAGTGCTTGGACAGCACCCCGGTGATCAAAATACGCTTGTCGGCAAGGAATCCCATGGGTTCTCCGGTAACTGAAATTGGCTTGTTGGCAGGTTCTTGTTCGGATCAGCTTGACCGCACGATTATAAAGGATTCCACCCGGTCGCCGGCGATCGTCGTCGGGCATCGGCCGTCGGCCCCGGTTGCGCCGGCGGACCCAATCGGGCGGACTTCGCGCTACACTGCCGTCCCATGTCTGTTTTCCGTTTCGCCTTCGTCGTACTGCTGCTCCTGCTCACGGCCTGTGGCAGCGAGCACAACGATCCCTACCCGCGCGCCGAGCGTGGCCGGAACATCCTCTATTCGGCATTCACCGATCGCCCCAAGCATCTCGACCCGGTGCAATCCTACAGCGAGGACGAAATCACCTTCACCGCGCAGATCTACGAGCCGCCACTGCAGTATCACTACCTGAAGCGCCCGTACACGCTGATTCCGCTGACCAGCGATGCCGTACCGGTGCCACGTTATTACGACGACCGCGGCCACGAGTTGCCGGCCGATGCACCGCTGGCGGCGATTGCGCACAGTGTCTACGAGATTCGCATTCGCCCCGGAATCCGCTATCAGCCGCACCCGGCCTTTGCGGTCGATGCTGCCGGCCAGCCACTGTATCGGGATCTCGATCGCGAGCAGCTGCGCGGGATCGAGAAGATCACCGATTTCCGGCAAACCGGCACGCGCGAACTGATCGCCGACGACTATATCTACCAGATCAAGCGACTGGCGCATCCGCGCCTGCATTCACCGATCTTCAGCATGATGGCCGAGCGCATCGTTGGCCTGCGCGAGCTCGGCGCTGCTCTGCAGGAGGAGGCCAAAGCCCTGCCGGCTGGCGCCTGGCTGGATCTCGATCGTCTGCCGTTGGCCGGGGTCAGCCGCGTCGATCGCTACACCTATCGCATCAGGCTGCGCGGCAAGTATCCGCAGTTCGTCTATTGGTTGGCGATGCCGTTCTTCGCTCCCGTACCACGCGAGGTCGACCGCTTCTACCAGCAGCCTGGAATGGCCGCGAAGAACCTGACGCTCGACTGGTATCCGGTGGGCACTGGGCCCTTCATGCTGACGCAGAACGACCCCAACAGCCGCATGATTCTCGACCGTAACCCGAACTTCCACGGCGAGACCTATCCCTGTCATGGCGAGCCCGAAGATGGGGCTGCCGGCCTGCTGGCCGACTGCGGCAAGCCGTTGCCGTTCATCGAGCAGGCGATCTATTCGCGCGAGAAGGAGAGCATTCCCTATTGGAACAAGTTTCTGCAGGGCTACTACGATGCCTCCGGGATTTCCTCGGACAGCTTCGACCAGGCGGTGCGCCTCGGAGTTGGCGGCGACGTGCAGCTGACCGACGAGATGCGCGACAAGGGGATCCGGTTGCTGACCAGCGTGCGGGCGTCGATCTTCTACATGGGCTTCAACATGCTCGACCCGGTGGTCGGTGGCCTGGCAGAGCAGCCGACGAAGCTGCGGCAGGCGCTGTCGATTGCCATCGACCAGGAGGAGTTCATCTCGATCTTCATGAACGGCCGCGGCATCGCGGCGACCAGTCCGCTTCCGCCGGGGATCGTCGGTTACCTGGAAGGCAAGGAGGGCAGCAATCCGGTCGTTTACGACTGGGTCGACGGGCGGCCGCAGCGCAAGCCGGTGGCAGAGGCGAAGAAGCTGCTCGCCGAGGCTGGCTGGCCGAATGGTCGCCATGCCACCAGCGGTGAGCCGCTGGTCCTGAATCTCGACACGACCACCGGCGGCATGGGGGAAAAGTCGCGCCTGGACTGGCTGACGCGGCAGTTCGCCAAGCTCGACATCCAGCTCGTGGTGCGGTCGACCGACTTCAACCGCTTTCAGGAGAAGGTGCGCAAGGGGGCGGTGCAACTCTATTACCTCGGCTGGAATGCCGATTATCCCGATCCGGAGAACTTCCTCTTCCTGCTCGCGGGGTCGGAGGGCAAGGTGGCAAAGGCCGGCGAGAACGCCTCCAATTACGCCAATCCACAGTTCGACCGCCTGTTCGAGCAGATGAAGAACATGGAGAGCGACGGTCCGCGCGCCGGCGAGCGGCTGGCGATCATCCGCCAGGCGATCGCGCTGCTGCAGCACGATGCGCCGTGGATCTACGGCTTTCACCCGAAAAGCTACACGCTGGGACACGTCTGGCTGCACAACCGAAAGCCGACCGATGTTGGCAATAACATCCTCAAGTATCAGCGTGTCGACGTGGCCCAGCGGGAACGTTTGCGCGAGGAATGGAATCGACCGGTGCTCTGGCCGCTGGCAGCGGCGATCGTGGCCCTGGGGGTTGTCATTCTGCCGGCGGCGATCGCCTATCGCCGTCGCGAACGCAGCACGGCGCGCTGATGAGCGCCCCGATCGCGCGGCAGCGGCCACTCGCCACGGCTTGAGGTATATTCGGCCACCATGCTCGCTTATCTCGTCCGCCGCCTGCTTTACGCCCTGCCGATCCTGATCGGCGTTAACCTGATCACCTTTGCGCTGTTCTTCGTGGTCAACACGCCGGACGACATGGCGCGCATGCAGCTGGGCGTGAAGCGCGTGACGCCGGAAGCGATCGAGCGCTGGAAGGCCGAACGCGGCTACGACAAGCCCCTGTTCATCAACCACGCGGCGTCCGGCGGTGCCGTAATCACCGACACCATTTTTTTCACCAAGTCCGTGCGGATGTTCGCCGGTGATTTCGGGCGGGCCGAGGACGGGCGCGACATTGCCCGGGAGATCACCACCCGGATGGGGCCCTCGCTGGCCATCGCCTTGCCGACCTTCCTCCTCGGCCTGCTGGTCACCGTCTCGTTTGCCCTGCTCCTGACCTTCTTCCGCGCCAGCTATCTCGATTTCTGGGGCGTCGTTCTCTGCGTGGCGATGATGTCGATCTCGGGCCTTTTCTACATCATCGGCGGCCAGTATCTGGTGAGCAAGATCTGGAAGCTGGTGCCGATCTCGGGTTATGGGGGCGGACTCGGCGCCTGGAAGTTCCTCATCCTGCCGGTGGTGATCGGCGTGGTTTCCGGCATCGGTTCGTCGACCCGCTGGTATCGCACGATCTTCCTCGAGGAAATCTCCAAGGACTATGTGCGTACCGCGCGCGCCAAGGGGCTATCCGAGGTCACCGTGCTCTTCCGTCACGTTCTGCGCAACGCGATGATTCCCATCCTGACCGGGGTCGTGGTCGTCATCCCGCTACTCTTCATGGGCTCGCTGCTGACTGAATCGTTTTTCGGCATCCCCGGGCTCGGCAGCTACACCATCGACGCGATCAACGCGCAGGACTTTGCCGTCGTGCGTGCGATGGTGTTCATCGGCTCGGTGCTGTACATCGTCGGACTGATCCTCACCGATCTCTCCTACACCTTTGTCGACCCGCGGATTCGCTTCAACTGATGGCTTTCCCGTCATTCTCTGGTCCGATGTGCTGATCTGGCTACTGCTGTTTGGTGCCATCGCGCTTGCCGTGCTTTCGGCGCGTAACCCGCTGCTGGTCGCGGCGTGGTGGCGGGTGGGCCGCAGCCGGGCGGGGATGGCTTCCGCCACGTTGCTGATCGCCTTTGTCGTCGTTGGCCTGCTCGATTCGATCCACTACCGCCCGCGCCTGGAGCACCCGGTCGGGCAGGGCGCTGCCGGCAGCGAGGAGCAGCCGGCAGCTTATGCGGTGGAAGTGCTGTCGCTGCTCGACGGCATCCTGAGCTCATTGCGCACGCGCAACGAGAAGACCTATTCGGAACCGTTGGCGACGCGTGCGCACGCCAAGGAGTCGATCGAGGTGCGCGATGCCAACGGCCAGCTTCGACAGAGCCGCGACTACCCTCGCCTGAAGTATGGCGGCGCGCACCTCGGCGCCGACGAGGCGCAGCGCCATGCCGACATCGGCGAGCGCGTCCTGCGCGCCACGGGCATTGCGCTGCTTGCCTGGTGGGCATTGGCGGCAACGGTGGCGGCGGTTCTGGCGCGGCGCGCCGGCTGCGTGCAGTGCGAGGCATGGCGACGGATCTGGCGCAACGAGAGTGATTTTGCCTGGAATGCGGTACTCGTGGCGGTTGCCGGGCTGCTGCTGCTCGGCGCGCCGGTGGCGCTGCTGGCGGTCGATTACCATGTCTTTGGCACCGACAAGGTCGGCCAGGATGTGCTCTATCAGGTGCTGAAGAGCGTGCGCACGGCGCTGGTCATCGGACTGGTGACGACGCTGGTGATGTTGCCGCTGTCGATTCTGCTCGGGGTCATCGCCGGCTATTTCCGTGGGTGGGTTGACGACCTGATCCAGTACCTGTATACGACGCTCAGTTCGATCCCCGGTGTGCTGTTGATCGCCGCCGCCGTGCTGATGATGCAGGTCGTGATCGACACCCATCCCCAGTGGTTCGCCACTGCCGCCGAACGCGCCGACCTGCGCCTGGTGGCGCTGTGCTTCATCCTCGGGGTGACCAGCTGGACCGGGCTGTGCCGGCTGCTACGCGGCGAGACACTGAAGCTGCGCGAACTGGAGTACATTCAGGCGGCGCAGGCCTTTGGCGTTCCCGATCTGCGGATCATCGCGCGCCACATTCTGCCCAATCTGATGCATATCGTGATCATCGCGCTGGTGATGGACTTTTCCAGTCTGGTGCTCGCCGAAGCAGTGCTGTCCTACGTCGGCATCGGCGTCGATCCGACCATGATCAGCTTCGGCACGATGATCAACAACGCCCGCCTGGAACTCGCCCGCGAACCCGTGGTCTGGTGGTCGCTGGCGGCGGCTTTCGTCTTCATGTTCACGCTGGTGCTCGCGGCCAACCTGCTCGCCGATGCCGTGCGCGACGCATTTGATCCCCGTCTGGCGGGGTCAGCTTGAGCCAGGAGGCGGGTTTGGCTGACGACGTGCTGCTCTGCGTGCGCGATCTGCGCATCGCCTTTGTCAGTGGGCGCTTGCTGCTGCCGGCGGTCGACGGGATCAGCTTCCAGCTTGCTGCCGGCGAGACGCTGGCGCTGCTCGGCGAGTCGGGGTGCGGCAAGTCGGCGACGGCGCTGGCGCTGCTGCGCCTGCTGCCGGCTGCCGGGCGGATCGCCGGCGGCGAAGTGTCATTCGAGGGACGCGATCTGCTGTGCCTGTCCGAAGCCGAGATGCGTGGCGTTCGCGGCGGCGGCATGGCGATGATTTTTCAGGAGCCGGCGACCAGCCTCAACCCGGTCCTGACCGTCGGTCACCAGCTGGGCGAGGCACTCGAACGCCACCTCGGGGTCGGCGGGCTGGCGGCGCGGGAACGGTCGCTCGAACTGCTGACGGCGGTCGGCATAGCCGACCCGGGCCGCCGGCTTGGCGAATATCCCTTCCAGCTGTCCGGCGGCATGAAGCAGCGGGTGATGATCGCCGTCGCGCTGGCTGGCAATCCACGCCTGCTGATTGCCGACGAGCCGACGACGGCGCTCGACGTCACCATCCAGGCGCAGATTCTCGAACTGCTGCGCGGCTTGCAGGCCGATCGCGCGATGGGCATGCTGTTGATCACCCACGACCTCGGGGTGGTGGCGCAGATGGCCAGCCGCGTCGGTGTCATGTACGCTGGCGAGATCGTCGAGGAAGCACCACGCGAGGCCTTCTTTTCATCGCCGCGCCACCCGTATACGCGGAAGCTGTTCGCCGCCTTGCCCGACCTGGCACGACGCGGTGGCAGGCTGGAGACGATCCCCGGGCAGGTGCCACCGCTGTCAGAGATGCCGGGCGGGTGTCGTTTCGCGGCGCGTTGCCCACACGCCTGGGATCTGTGTCGCCAGCAGACGCCGGCCTGGCGGGAGGTGGCAGTGGGTCATCGTCTGCGCTGCCATCTTGATGACGGGGAGGGGGCCTGCGTCGGCATTGCCGCAGCCGTGGTCACTGCCCCTGCGGCGGCGGGCGGGCAGCCGCCTGCGCTGCTTGCGGTCGAGGATCTGCGCGTGCATTTCCCGATTCGACGCGGCCTCCTGCAGCGCACCGTTGGCTACGTGCGAGCGGTCGATGGCGTCTCGCTCGAACTGGCATCGGGCCGCACACTGGCGTTGGTTGGCGAGTCGGGTTGCGGCAAGACGACAGTCGGCAAGGCGATCCTGCAACTGGTCCCGGCCAGTGGCGGCCGCGTGCAGTTGCTCGGGCAGGCTCTCGGCGCCCAGTCGCGCCGCGCCCAGCGGCCATTGCGTCGGCGCATGCAGATGATCTTCCAGGACCCCTTCGCTTCGCTGAATCCGCGTCTTTCGGTCGGCGAGATCATTGGCGAGGGAATGCGGGCGCTGGGGATTGACTCGTCAGGGCAGGGTAACGGGGCGGCGATCGCCGCCGTGCTGGAACAGGTGGGACTGGCGCGAGAGGCAGCCGGGCGCTATCCGCACGAGTTTTCAGGTGGTCAGCGGCAGCGGATCGCGATTGCCCGCGCGCTCGCCGTGCAGCCCGATCTGGTAATCTGCGACGAACCGACCTCGGCGCTCGACGTGTCCGTGCAGGCACAGATCCTCAATCTGCTGGCGACGCTACAGGCCGATCTTGGTCTGGCCTACCTGTTCATTACCCACAACTTCGCCGTCGTCGATCACCTGGCACACGAGGTGGCGGTGATGTACCTCGGCCGCATCGTCGAACGGGGGACGGTCGACGAGGTCCTGCGTTCGCCGCAGCACCCGTACACACGCGCCCTCTTGTCGGCGGTGCCGAGCCCGCGTCTGGATGCGCAGCCGGAGTTCATTCGCTTGCCGGGTGAAATCCCGTCGCCGGCCAGGCCGCCAGTTGGCTGCCACTTTCATCCCCGTTGCCGACAAGCCAGCGCCGTTTGCCGTGAGTGCTATCCCGAGACGACCAGCGTATCAACCACGCATTCGGTGCGCTGCCATCTCTACCGCTAGCTTCACCGGGCGGCGGCCGGCAGCACAACGCCGCCTGCCGGCGGCGTTTGTCGTGATCGGGAGACGCGAAAAGCCTGGAGCCTAGAAGGTATTCTGCACGAGCTGGATGGTGAGCCGCTGCCCAGGTTTGAGGTCGTTGCTCTGGATGCGATTCCAGCGCAGGATATCGTCTTTCTCGACCCGGAACTGTTTGGCGATCGAAACCAGCGTATCGCCACGACGAATCGTGTATTGCGCCATCTTCATCTGTTTCCTGCTGCCTGGCCGCGCCTGCTCCGAGCTGCCGCTGGCCTTTTTTGCCATCTTGTTTGCCGTCTTGACGTCGACCTTGGCCAGGTTCTGACGGCTGCCTCTGGTTGCCTTGTCTTGCTGGCTTTCGATTTCGGCCACATCGGTGCGCAGCTTGCCTGCCGGTGGCTTGCTGACTGGCTCGGGCCCTGCGACTGCCAGTTTGGTATCAGCGTTTACCTGGTTGACTCGCAGCTTGTTGATCTGCTTCAGTTCAGCCAGGCTCATGCCGTACCGTTGCGCCACCTTGAGCAGCGTTTCGCCTTTTTGTACCGTGTGCGTGCGCGTGCGCGTGGTCGCCACCGTTGCCGGCGCGGGCTCCAGTACCTGCGGCAGTCGTGGTTGTTCGGCCACGAGCTGCGGCTCAGGAAGTCCGGCGACCTCGCCTGGCTCTGCGCCCTCCTGTCCCGCGACCAGCAGGGTAAGTCCCGGAGAGATCCTGATCCTGCCGCTGATCCCATTGACTGCCTTCAGGTTGGCTACCGTCATGCCGAACCGCGGGGCAACCTCTTCGAGCTTCTCGCCCGGACGCAGTGTGTAGGCTTGCCATGAGGACAGCGGCTTTTCGCTCTCCTCATGCGCCTCGAGATTGCTGATGAAGGTTTCTACCTTGTGCGCCGGGATGACCATCGGCGTCTCGGACTTGATGACCGGGCGATTGTGCGCCGGGTTCAGCGCCACGAATTCCTTGACCGGCATCTCGGCAAGCCTGGCCGCGAGTGTGACGTCGATATTGGCTGTCTTGGTGACCGTGGCAAAATAGGGTCGATTGGGAACGCCACGGACATTGAGGGTGGCGAGAACGTTCGGGTTGCTGAAAACGTTCTTCAGGGCCTGCAGCTTGGGGACGTAGTGCCGGGTCTCTTCCGGCATCGTCAAACTCAGATAGTCGGTTGGCAGGCCGTTGGCCCTGTTCTTGTTGATCGCCCGCCCGACAGCGCCTTCGCCCCAGTTGTAGGAAGCAAGCGCGAGGTGCCAGTCGCCGTGCAGATCGTAGATGTATTGCAGGTACTCGAGGGCGGCGGCGGTCGAAGCAACGATGTCGCGCCGCTCGTCGACCCACCAGTTCTGTTCCAGCTTGTATTGCTTGCCGGTCGCCGGCACGAACTGCCAGAGGCCGGAGGCGTGGCTGCGCGAGTAGGCCGTCGGGTTGTAGGCACTTTCAACCATGGGCAGCAGGGCAAGCTCCATCGGCATGCCACGCTTCTCGATTTCCTCGACAATGTGATGCAGGTAGCGACTGCTGCGCTCGACCATGCGGCGCAGGGACTCGGGGTGATTCAGGTACCACTGCTGATGATGCAGAACCAGAGCGTTGTTGATGTTCGGCATCGAGAAGCCCTGCCGCATACGTTGGAACAACTCCTCGGGCTCGGAGGTCAGATCGATGGTTTCGGGGAGCGGTGCCGGCGCGACGAGTTCGACAACCGGCAAGGGCCCATTACCAGCCAGCTGCTGGGCTGAAACAGTGCCGCTGGCTTTGGCGAGGTGGCCATCGGGTAAGGCAAGACCCGGGGTCGTGACCTCGTCAGCCGAAGCAGCACCACAGGCAAAAGCAAATACGACTGCATACGCGATTCGTGGCGTCATCCGTACATCCTGTTCTCGTTCTCGGGTGGGCGCCAGTTCATCCCCGCTGCGTGGGATCACCTGGTCGAATGGTGAGGCTGCAAGCCGATGATTATAGACCAAACGCGCTGACAAAGTGGAAAGCAATTGCGCAGATGGGACCCATTTCCTGACATCGGAAGGCTCTGATTGAGGCCTTGCTGGCGCAGTCGTGTCAGCTATTGGCAGGCGTCGGGCGATGATCCGGAAACAAAAAAGCCCAGACGGGGCTGGGCTTTGGGCATGAATGCTGGCGGAGTGGACGGGACTCGAACCCGCGACCCCCGGCGTGACAGGCCGGTATTCTAACCAACTGAACTACCACTCCGTGTTGCTGACGAACAGCTCTTGCGGTACAGCCAGCACACGCCGCCCTGCTGGGAAACCGTCTTCGCGCGGTACAAGCTGAGCATTATAGCGAATTTCAGCGGGCAAGCAAGCGGCGCGAGCCGGAGTGGGCAAACCGATCTCGACGTCAAAGGATGGCTTGACGGGGCCAAATGCTGTGGAGCAGTGACGATCTTCCCGAACGTGGTCGGGTTGAGACAGAGGTCATGCCTGAACGCACTCATAGTGGATCAGGTCGGGGGAGTGGTTAGCAACCGCCCGTCCCAGGCAGATGACTCCACGGTCGTGCAAGGTGAACTCCTCGCGTTGCACAAAGAAGCGGGTGCCGTTCTCCATCAACAGATAAGTTCCGTTGGTGCTGCCGTCAGCGAGGATGAACTTGCCTTGGCGGAACTGAATTTCGGCATGACTGCGGGAGACCCGGTCGTTGTCCACCACCAGATTGCTCTTCTCCCCGCGTCCGAGGGTAAACCCCCGGGAACTCGGCATTACCTCGAAGGTTGCGCCGCGATAGATGAGGATCAGCCGGGCGACCAGCACGCAGCGCAATTCCTCCTCTTGCTCAATACTGACAACCTGAGTCAGGCTGGATGGCTCCTGCCAGAGGACTTCGACGATCTCCATCTCGTCCTGTTTGCCACGCACCCACGAGCGACCCAGGCTACGAGTCAGCTGTGCCAGGTCGTCCGGCAACTGCCTGACCGTCTCGCGGGTGGTGATGATCTGGTCAGCCTTGGCCAGCGAAACCATTCGCGCGGCCACATTGACCGCGTCGCCGAACAGATCGTCCTGCTCGACGAGTACCGGTCCGTGCTGCAGACCGATCTTGATGGAAATATTGAATTCCATCAGGTACGAATCGTCCTTGATTACCGTCTGCATTTCACAGGCGGCGTTCATCGCCCGCTCGGCATCTGGAAACCGACTCATGATTTCATCGCCGATGGTCTTGATCACCGTGCCATCGAACTCGGCGGTCTTCCCCTTGAGCAACTCGAGAATCCGGCTCTCGATCTGCCTTGCCTGCCAATTGCCGTACTCTTCGAACAGCTGGGTACTACCGCAAATATCGGCGAACAGCACGGTTGCCGCGACCTGATGACGCGTCGTTGTCCGGTCGCCCGGCACGAAGATTTGCTTGCGCGCTTTCATCTTGAACTTCCGAGCTCGCCGTTAGTCTCCGTTTCAGCTGTCAGCATCACGCCGCACCACCAGGTTTTCGATCGGGCGACGCCTCACCGGATACGCAAGCGGTCGGCGGGCGGCAGTTCATTCGCAAGGACGACAGCTGATAACCTGGGGTCGCCATTCATCAACCGAAACGGCGCTTGGCCAGTTCGCGACGTTCCTGCGCTTCGAGGCACAGGGCCGCGGTTGGCCGTGCCAGAAGCCGGGCGATGCCGATCGGTTCGCCGGTTTCCTCGCACCAACCGTAGTTGCCGTCATCGATGCGTTTCAGGGCTTCGCGGATTTTCTGCAGGAGCTTTCGCTCGCGATCCCGAACGCGCAGCTCCAGGGTGTGCTCCTCTTCCGCGCTGGCACGATCGTTCCAGTCGGAACTGGTTTCACTCTCCTGGAGGTGGCCTGCGGTCGTTTTCACTGCCGAGAGAAGGGACTGCTCTTCCGCGAGTAACCGTCGGCGAAAGAAAGCCAATTGGCCGGCAGACATGTATTGCTCAGGCGATGCCGATAGCAGGGTGGCCTCGGTCTCAGCGTCAATTCGTTCGCCGGGCTTATCCATGTTTCTTTCTCCTTCTCTTTCTGATGGGACACCGACCATGGGGAAGTGACTTAAGCTGGCTCGCAATTACAGATCCTGACAAGGTGGTTGAGCTTGGTCCTTCTCCTCCCGACTGCTTCCAGCTTGCCATGATCACCCTCCAGGCAGTTCCCATGGTCGAGTCATGTTATCGCATTGCGCGTCGGTGGCATAGCCGGAAGTCATCACCAGATGCCGGGAAAATTCGCTGTTGCTGTCACCCGACGTCAAGTTGACAAGTTGTCCGGTCGGAGCATGCGCTTCGCTATGGCGGCAAGTGCTGCCTGCCCGGCCAGATCCGGTGAGCAAAAAAAAACCGCCTGCGGGCGGTTTGATCATGTTCTCTGCAACTACTCGTCTGCTTTCCCCAAGCACATCCCCTGTTACCCTATTGGAAATACGCTTGGTAGGCGCGATTGGACTCGAACCAACGACCCCCACCATGTCAAGGTGGTGCTCTAACCAGCTGAGCTACGCGCCTTCATCAAAGCCGAGAATGCAAGCGGCTTCAAGGAAGTGGGCATTATACGGCGCGGCAACGCCAAGTCAAGGCTCGAGGCTCATACCTGAATTGGAAAATACCTTTGGCAGCGATCGGGCTTACGAGCCGTTTGTAACACAACTCGGCCTCCGCGGGGTGTTGCCAGATGGATACCCCCTGACCGCCGAAGAAGGACACGAAATCCAGCCGGCGCTGGTGCACCCTGATCGCCGTGTCGGCCGCCTTGCAGCGCGAGCGCAAGGCCTTGAAGCTGATGCGGCCACCGCTGGTCGATCGATCTATAAAGAGGGTGATGCTGATCGCCAGAATTTACGAGGTGTTTCCTCTAGCGTGTCGCCAGTGCGGCGGCGAAATGAGGACCATCGCCTTCATCACCAAAGGCGCGGCAATCCGCGAGATTCTCGGCCATCTGGGCGAACCGACCTGGCCGTCGTGCCTCCTGCCGGAACCCGGACCGCCCCTGTGCGAGATGCCGGGCGCGGAAACGCCCAGGATACTCTCGGAAAGCGGCATTGAAATTCCTGGTCTTCGGACTAAAATTTACACCGACGCCGGTCGGGGGAGCTGATCGGTCTTTTCCGCGAGGTCAGTATGGCTACAAATGATGACGAAGACGAAGTAGCGGGTGTTGTTGCCGGGGTGGTTGGAGGTATCGCTCTCTGTGTCGTTGCCGTGCTCTATGGCGGCGGGTTTTCGAAATACCCGCCAGTTGCCGTGGCTGAGATCATGCCTGTTGGTGACGCACTGGCCAAGGTCTATTTCGGGGTCGATGACGCCGCGCTGAAGAGTGACGACATGGGTGTCGTCGCCCGGACGATGGCAGCCATGGCTGTCAATCCGAAAGCGATTGTGCTGCTGTCCGGTTTCCATGATCCTTCTGGCGACCCCAAGCACAATGCCCAACTCGCCAGCGCACGCGCACAGTCGGTGCGTGACGCCTTGGTTGCCGGTGGGGTGGCGGCGGCCCGTGTCAAGTTCCGCAAGCCAGAGTCCACCGTTGGTAGCGGCAGCCCTGAAGAAGGTCGCCGAGTCGAGATCCGCGTGCAGTAGTCCCGGCCCTTGGTCGAAAACGGCGAGCCGACCCGGCTCGCCCGTCTGACGGGCCCTCTTCGACGCCATTCCCGACCGGCAGTGCACCCGCTCCGACTATGGTGGCCGACCCCTTGGCGCGGCGGATCGGATCCTGTTGCTGCAGGCGGCACGGGTCGACGGTTGTGAGTTGCTGCTGATCGAGGATCGCGCCGGGGTCGAACAGGTGCTTGAGCTTATCCTGTCGGCCACCACGATCGAGGTCTCCGACCCTGGGGCGGGTGAATGTCGTGTCGATCTGATGGTTCGTTATGGCCATGCCGCACCGATGCCCCGTTCCCCGCGCTGCCCGGTCAGGGAGGTGATCATTGCCGCGTGAGTTCTCCATGACGAAGGCGCTGCAAGCGGGCTGTACCTATTTTGCTGGGGTGTTCGCCGTCGGCTTTCTCCTCGGTGTGTTGCGGACCCTGGTGCTGGCGCCTCGCGTTGGCGAACTCTTGGCGGTACTCGTCGAGCTGCCGATCATCCTTGGCGTTTCCTGGGTGATCTGCGGCCGCATCCTGCGACAAGCATCGCTGGACCCGGCGGCAGCGCTCCTCATGGGTGCTTGTGCGTTTGGGCTGCTGATGATTGCAGAGCTGTCGATCTCCATCGTGCTTGCGAACCGGACATTCTTGGCGCATCTGGCGCTTTACTCCGAGGGGTCGCATCTGTTGGGGCTGGCCGGGCAGGTTGCCTTTGCGCTGTTCCCCATGTTCCAGACAACGCGCCGCTGCCCACCAGGGAAAGGCTGAGATGCGCCAGCGGCGGAGGTGCGGCTCGGTTGCACGGACGACACTCTGCCGCTGTGCACGATCTGGCCTGGCGGCGGACCTGGCATTTTGCTTGCGGCGGATCCAGAACGGTCGGTTCCGTACTTGCTCCTCAAGAACCATTGATGACCTGACGAAGGAGCAGGGCGGCCAAAGTACACATGGTCAAACCGGTCAGCCCGTCAAGCACCTGCCAGGCACGTTGCCGGGCAAACCAGGGCGCCAGCCAACGAGCGCCAAATCCAAGCAGTCCAAACCAGAGGATGCTGGCCGTGCTTGCCCCCAGGACGAACCACCAGCGCAAGTCGGCGGGTTGTTGTGCGCCGATGCTTCCCGCCAGGAGTACCGTATCGAGATAGACATGGGGGTTGAGAAGCGAAAACGCGGCAGCCTGAGCCACGGCTGCCGCACGGCTCAGGCGGGCACCGCCTTGTGCTGCCTGCAGTTGGTGCGAAAGGCGCGCACGGCGAAGTGCCTGTACACCGTAGACAGTCAGGAAGGTGGCGCCCGCCAGAGCCAGCGCAGGTGCAAGGCCAGGGCTTTCGGCGAGCGCTTGCGCCATGCCCATGACGCCTGCCGCGATCAACACCGCGTCAGTCATGGCGCAGAACGCGACGACGCTTCCCACATGCTCCTGGCGCAGACCCTGGCGCAGCACGAAGGCGTTCTGCGCGCCGATGGCGACGATGAGGCCAAGACCCAGGGCGAGTCCCTGAACAAATACCGGGAAGAACATGCGTGGAGTGCCTGCTGATCGAATGGATCGCCAGCTTGCCTGCATGCCTGCACGAAGGCAAACTGTCTTTACTAAGTTGGGTTTAGGGAAACGACATCATGCTCGACTATCCCTCGCTACCTGGTTCGCACCGGCGGTCGCTGCGTTCGCCGCCGAAGCTCCGGTTCTGATGGAGGTCGCGGTAGACCAGGACCATACCGCCGATTGGTTGCGAAGCGGCATCGTCCTTGCTGCTGTCACAGGCTCAGCCCGTCCTGCCGTCGGCTGCAACAGCCAGCCCCTGGGCACGCGCACCGAGCCTGGTGTTCAATTGCAAGGACGAGCTGCAGACTCGCTGGGTCCACCGGCTTTGCCACCGACTTGGTGAATTGCCTCACCACACATTGCCGTCGACGCAAGCATTTGTGACATCCTCAAGGTCGTGACTGGTGCAGGGCCGCTCGCCTTGCGGGAAATTGCACGATGTGTGCTGTGCGACGTGGGCAGTGTAAATACAGGCGTGCATTCATTGCTGGCCGCAGGGCTGATCGAGCGAGACGAGGCCGGGTTTCGTTTTCCTTACGATGCGGCGCATACGAAGAAGAGTTGCTCAAGTCGCTACATGGCATCTGCATTGGATCCAAGGAGCTGCAAGCAGCACCATCTGATCAGCAGTTTGATGATGCGATCACCTTGATGGCCTTGTGCGTGGGTGGCCTTTCCCTATCCAGGGCGGTCATCGACAAGGGACTCTCCGAACAAGTCATCGAAGAGTTCGATAGCCCACGAAAACGCACTGACCGCTCATGCTATGGAGCAGCCAGTCAGACGAGCAACTGCCGGGGCCGAGCGCCAACTGCCGCATCGCACATGAGAGCAGTCGTTCATGCTTTTCGGCCACTGGCACCTGATAAATGCCCGCAGCTAATCCAATGTGCGCCCTATACTCTTGCAGGCCGGCGCCGCCGCGGTAGCCCGAGCCGGCAAGTAAACGTGAGGAGGTAACCATGAGCAAGGGCGAGGCACGGACAATGGCGAGCGATTTGGCCGGGCCGGGTGGCAAGATTCTCGCGGGCAGGTTTTCGCCGCGGCTGTGCCAGCGGCTGACGGAGTGTGTCGCCGCCATGGCGGCCCTGGAGAAGATCTCCTCGCCGATCATCCCCTATATCGCCGCCTGGCGCGAGCGCGAGAAGATCATCTGGTATGAATATGTCGGAGCGCGGCTTCTCGCCCTTCTCGGCTGTGATCGGGGGGAAGTCGACGAGGTCTTTCGGCAGAGTGTCGTCGATCGGCGTCTTTACCGGTATGGCGAGCGGGAGAGCAAGGTGGAGGAGGAGATCGTCACCCGGGTTGAGTTGCGGGGCGATCAGGCCGGATTGCGCGAGGAGGTGAAGAAGGCTGGGGTGGTGGAGTTCGTCTATCAACTGGCCTTGCCGGGGGGGAAGACGATCTGGCTGAAGGACCAGGCCAACATCGAGGTCTTTGTCGAGGACCAGATCTGTCTCTCGATAGGCTGCCTGACCGAGGTCACCAAGGAGATGGAGCAGAAGGATCTGTTGGAAAAAATCGGCTATTTCGACGAACTGACAAAGTTGCCCAAACGGACCATCCTCCAGCGGATTCTCGAGATGAATATCGGTAATCTCCACCGCGGCCACATCAACGATTTTGTCTTTCTGTTGTTGGACCTGGATCATTTCAAGGCGGTGAACGACACCCATGGCCATCAGGCCGGGGACCAGGTCTTGGTCGGCTTCGCGGAGGTGATGCGCGCCACCAAGCGGCATGAGGACGAGATCGGTCGCTATGGCGGCGAGGAGTTTTACGGATTCTCCATCGGCGGCTTGCAGAACGGCCTCCAATTTGCCGAGCGCTTGCGGCTGGCAGTGGCCAACACCGATTTTTTCTTCAATCGGGAGCGGGTCCCGGTCACCATCTCCGTCGGTCTGGTCGCGGCGAGCCAACTGGCGGGGGTGGGGGAAATCAGTGCCGAGGAGTTGGTGCGGGTAGCAGATCGACGGTTGTATGTGGCCAAGGAAGAAGGGCGAAATCGGGTGGTTTCTCGAGGCTGATAAATCAGGACTGCGGGGTTTGCAGCCGACCACCACCGATGCCAGGCCTCACCCGCTGCCCGACTACGGCATCGGAAACCGTACCATCAAGTCTGTCGACGTCAGGTCCGCTGGTTGCCTGTTTGCCAGCATTTTCTCTGCGATGTCCGGTGCCAGCAGCGCCAGCCGGATGGGATGACTGACGAGACACCCGCCGGTGACTCGCTTCTCAGGTCTGCATCGTAAAAGGCTCGGTCGTATTCGTTTCGTATTCGGTAGTACACTCCGCCCCTCGAAGCCCCTGGCGCCCGGCCTCCCTCTGGCGTTGCCTGGTTTTGACTCGCCTGGTGAGGTTCCGGCGGGCAGCCGGCTGTCGCCGATCAGCCTGCATCGCGGCAGGCTTCCACGACAAGTAACTGTTCATGGCCGCTGGTGTGCAATCTGCCGACGCTGCCTGCTGGAGATATTGGAGTCATGAGCTACACCGCGGAATCGATCGCTGTCCTCAAGGGGCTGGATCCGGTGCGCCATCGTCCCGGGATGTACACGCGGACCGACAGCCCGTTGCACATCATCCAGGAAGCGATCGACAACGCTGCCGATGAGGCGCTGGGCGGCTATTGCAAGCGCATCGCCGTCATTCTCCATCGCGATCATTCGGTCACCGTCCAGGACGATGGCCGAGGTATCCCGGTGGAAATGCATCCGCTGGAAAAGGTGCCGACGGTCGAAGTGGTGTTTACCCGGCTGCACGCCGGCGGCAAGTTCAACAAGGATGACCAGGCTTCGGCCTACCGCTTCTCGGGCGGACTGCACGGCGTTGGCGTTTCGGTGACCAATGCCCTGTCGACCCGGCTGGAGGTCGAGGTCGTCCGCGACGGGGCGCGGCATCAGATGGCTTTCGCCGGTGGCGAGGTCGTCGAGCCGCTGCGGCGGGTCGGCGATGCCCCGAAGAGAGCGAGCGGTACGCGGGTACGGGCGTGGCCGGACCCGGCTTTCTTCGACTCGCCGAACGTTCCCCTGCCGCAGCTCGAACGACTGTTGCGCAGCAAGGCACTGTTGCTGCCCGGGCTGCAGGTTGCACTGAGCGTCGAGGATGGCGCAAGCAACGAGTGGTGTTTTGCCGAGGGCATGCAGCAGTATCTGGTCGAGCAGCTCGACGGCGAGGCGGTGGCGCCGGTGTTCAGCAGCGAGAAATACGCCGGCAGGGGAGACGAGAACTTTCCCGTCGGCTCGGGGGCCGCCTGGGCGATCTGCTGGACGGCCGAGGGCGGGGTGGCGCGCGAATCCTACGTCAACCTGATCCCGACGACGGCCGGCGGCACGCACGAGGTTGGCTTGCGGCAGGCGATGCTCGACGCCATACGCAGCTTCGCCGAGCACCACGCGTTGTTGCCGAAGGGGATCAAGCTGGCGGCTGAGGACGTCTTTGCACGCGCCAGCTTCGTGCTCGCGGTGCGGATGCTCGATCCATCGTTTCAGGGGCAGACCAAGGAGCGGTTGAACTCGCGCGATGCGGTGGCGTTGGTGGCGCGCATGGTGCGCGACAGCCTTGAATTGTGGCTCAATGAACATCCCGAGGCGGCGAAGCGGATCACTGAGCTGGCCATTCGGGCAGCGCAGGCGCGCACGCGGGCCGGGCAGAAGGTCGAGAAGCGCAAGCAATCGGGGGTGGCGATCTTGCCCGGCAAGCTGTCCGATTGCCAGAGCGAGGACGTGAGTCGCAACGAGATCTTTCTCGTCGAGGGTGACTCGGCCGGCGGTTCGGCGAAATCCGGACGCGACAAGGATCTGCAGGCGATCCTGCCGCTGCGCGGCAAGGTGCTGAATACCTGGGAGGTCGAAGCGGGCAGCCTGTTCGCCAACCGCGAGGTGCACGACATTGCGGTGGCGCTGGGCATCGATCCGCACCAGGTGAACGCGCCTGATTCGGTGCTGGCCAATCTGCGCTACGGCAAGGTGGTAATCATGACCGACGCCGATGTCGATGGCTCGCATATCCGCGTTCTGTTGTGTACGCTCTTCTATCGCCATTTCCCGAAGCTGATCGCCAGTGGCCATCTCTACTTTGCACAGCCGCCACTGTATCGTCTCGATGTGCCCGGCCTGGGCAAGACGCGTCCGCCGCGCAAGATTTATGCCCTCGACAGCGCCGAACTCGAGGCGTCGATCGATCGCCTGCGCCTCGAAGGGATCAAGCCGGAGGCGGTTTCGATCTCGCGTTTCAAGGGGCTGGGCGAGATGAATCCGGAACAGCTCTGGGAGACGACGATGTCACCCGACACGCGCCGCCTGATGCGCATCCGGATGCCTGGCGCCGAGACGGCCAAGCCGGTGATGAACATGTTGATGGGCAAGAGCGAATCCGCCGGTCGGCGGGCATGGATGGAAGAAAACGGCGCCCTGATCGGCGCAGAAATCTGAGGGTGAACCGAAGGTGAGGAACGATTCAACGCCAGACCTGTTTGCCGACCTGCCGGCCAACAAGCAGGTGCCGCCGGCACCGCCGGCCGCAGCGACGCAGCTCCCGGGGGAAGACGACGACAGCATCCTGCTGCACGACTCGGCGGCACGCGACTACCTTGAATACGCCATTGCGGTGGTCAAGGGCCGCGCGCTGCCGGACGTCAAGGACGGCCTGAAGCCGGTGCAGCGTCGCGTTCTTTTCGCGATGCGCGAACTGGGGCTGTCAGCAACGGCCAAGCCGGTCAAGTCGGCCCGAGTCGTTGGTGACGTGATCGGCAAGTATCACCCGCATGGCGACACTTCGGCCTACGATGCGATGGTGCGGGTCGCGCAGCCCTTCATGTTGCGTTACCCGCTGGTCGATGGCCAGGGCAATTTCGGCTCGCGCGATGGCGACAACGCCGCGGCGATGCGTTACACCGAGGCGCGCCTGACACCAATCGCCGAGCTGCTGCTCGGCGAGCTCGGCGAAGGCACGGTCGACTTTCAGCCGAATTACGACGGTTCCTTCGATGAGCCGGCTTTCCTGCCGGCGCGCCTGCCGTTCCTGTTGCTCAACGGTGCTTCGGGAATTGCCGTCGGCATGGCCACTGAAATGCCGGCGCACAACCTGCGCGAGGTGGCGGCGGCAGCGATCCACAAGATCGAGCAGCCGGCAGCCGGGGTCAGTGAGCTGATGGCGCACATTCCCGGGCCGGATTACCCCGGCGGCGGGCAGATCATTTCATCGTCGGGCGACATCGCTGCGGCCTACAGCAGCGGTCGCGGCAGCCTGCGCGTGCGCGCCCGCTACGAGATCGAGGAGATGGCGCGCGGGGTGTGGCAAGTCGTGTTCAAGGAGTTGCCGCCGGGTGTTTCGTCGGCCAAGGTGCTCGCCGAGATCGGCGTGCTGCTCAATCCACAGCCCAAGCCGGGCAAGAAGGCGATCGAGCAGTCGGTCGCGCAGCTGAAGGCGTTGATGGCCTCGCAGCTCGATCGGGCGCGTGACGAGTCGGGCAAGGATGACGATGTGCGTCTGGTCTTCGAGCCGAGCAGTTCGCGCATCGACCGGCAGGAGTTCGTGGCCCTGCTGCTTGCGCATACCAGTCTCGAAACCTCGGCGCCGATCAACCTGGTCGCGGTCGGCATCGATGGCCGGCCGTGCCAGAAATCCCTGGCCGACCTGATCGGCGAGTGGTGCACCTTCCGCATCCGGACCGTGCATCGGCGCACCGAGTTCCGCCTGCACAAGGCTGACGACCGCATCCACATTCTCGAAGGCCGGCACATCGTCTTCCTCAACATCGACGAGGTGATCCGGATCATCCGCGAGTCCGACGAGCCGAAAGCGGCGCTGATCGCACGTTTCACGCTCTCGGATCGGCAGGCCGAAGATATCCTGGAGATTCGCCTGCGCCAGCTGGCCAGGCTCGAGGGAATCCGCATCGAGCAGGAACTTGCCAAGCTGCGCGGCGAGCGCGAAGGGTTGCTCAAGTTGCTTGGCAGCGACACGCTGCTACGTCGGCAGGTAATTCGGGAGATCAGGGCCGATGCGGAAAAGCATGGCGATGCCCGGCGGACCATCATCCAGCCGGCGGCAACCGCTTCGCGCTCCGAGGTGGCTGCCGTTGCTGACGAGCCGGTCACCGTGATCATTTCCGAGAAGGGCTGGGCGCGGGTCAGGCAGGGGCATGGCCTGGACCTGTCGGGGGTTGTTTTCAAGGATGGTGACCGCGCCGGTTCGGCGCAGGAATGCCGGTCGGTCGACTCGCTGGTGATCATCTCGACCGAGGGACGTGCGTTCACCGTGTCGATCGCCAGTCTGCCGGACGGTCGCGGCATGGGAGCACCGCTATCGTCGTTCGTCGAGCTGGGTGGCGGAAAAATCGCGCATGTGTTGACCGGTTTGCCAGAGGACGAACTGCTGGTCGCCAAGACCTCGGGCTACGGCTTCATCTGCACGCTCGGCGATCTGCTCTCGCGCCAGAAGGCCGGCAAGGCCTTCCTGACCGTCGAAGCGGGCGCCGGTATCCTGCCGCCGGTGAGGCTTGCCGGCAAGGATCATCTGGCCGCATTATCGGAAGATGGTCGACTGCTGATTTTTCCGCTCGAACAGATGAAGCGCCTGGCGAGTGGCAAGGGCGTTCAGATCATTGGTCTGCGCGACGCGGAGTCGCTGCGGGCGGTGATCGCGATGCAGGGATCGCGGGTGATGATCAAGGGGACCGCCCGGAACCGGGTCAAGACGCTGGCTTCCGAGGCTCGGCATCTCGCCTTGCGAGCGCGGCGCGGCTCGCCCGTCGGACCAATGACCAACGTGACGCTCGAGGCGTATCCGGAGTGATGAGTGATGATTGACCGAGACTTGCCGGCAGGAGGGAAAATCTGATGGGCAGCAATCAATGGAAGCTGGGCGGGCAGGTGGCCATCTGGGGCGTTTCCTGTTTCTGCAGCGGGCTGGCTCTGGCCGAACAGGTGGGTTGCGTGACCACCGAGTGGAAGCTGGTCGGCGCCAATCACCGGGTCTGTGTCGAGAGTTTTCCCGATCCACAGGTGTCGGGTGTGACCTGCCACGTTAGCCAGGCGAGAACCGGTGGTGTCAAGGGCTCCTTAGGCCTGGCGCAGGATCCGTCGCAGTTCGCGCTGGCCTGTCGACAGACCGGTCCGATCACGTTGCCGGCAAAATTGCCGAAAGACGCGACCGTTTTTTCGGACGACACCTCGATCCTGTTCAAGGAGACGCGAGTCGTCAGGATGTGGGACGAGGCCAACCGGACGCTGGTCTACCTCGCGATCAGCCGCAAGCTGATCGACGGTGCGCCAGCGAACAGCATTTCGACCGTGCCGGTGATGCCCTGGGGCGGGCGCTGAAGGTGGACGGACTGACCACACCTGCGGGCTTGCCGCAGGCGGCAGCGGTTCCGGCATGCCGCCGACGGTCTGGTCAGCGAGGTCCGATAGTCTCGACGCTGCCGCAGCCCTTCCCGTCCTCTGACCGGCAATGACCGCCAATTCTTGCGCGCCGACCGAGTACGACGTCGGCCGCCTGGGTCAGGTGTTTACGCCGCCGGCGATCGTCGATGCCATGCTTGCCCTGGTCCGCAATTGTGGTCGGGTGCTCGAGCCGGCCTGTGGCGACGGCGCTTTCCTGCAGCATTTTCCGTTTGCGCTCGGCGTCGAGATCGATCCGCGGCACGCGCCGCCTGGGGCGCGCGTGATGGATTTTTTTGCCTTGCCCGAACACGAGGCCTTCGCGACCATCATCGGCAATCCGCCCTACGTACGCTATCGGGAAATCGCCATTGCGACGCGCCGGCTGGTCAGGCGCAGCGTGCTCGACGGGCGCGCCAACCTCTACCTCTTCTTCATCGAAAAGTGTCTGCGGCATCTGGCGCCGGGCGGTGAACTGGTGTTCATCACGCCACGCGATTTCGTCAAGGCGACTTCCGCGGTGCCGCTGAACCGGCTGCTCCACGCGGCGGGAACGATCACCGATTTCGTCGACCTCGGCGATTCACGGCTGTTCGACGACGCGACGCCGAATTGCGCCATCTGGCGTTTCGAGCGCGACAATTTCTCGCGGCGGACGCGCTATGCGGCGCAGGGCGTTGCCGATGGCCTGCGCGGCCTGGCGCGGCTGCAGTGGGAGGAGCGTCACTTTGTCGAGAGCGGTGGGCACCTGCTGTTCACACGCGGTGACTACGGGCTGCAACTGGCCGACATTGCCTTTGTCAAGGTCGGTGCCGTGTCCGGTGCCGATGAACTCTACGCCAGCGAGGCGTACGGCAATCGCAGCTTCGTCTGCTCGGCGACGGTGAGCAGCGGTGAAACCCGCCGCATGCTCTGGTGCGAGCCGGGCGAGCCGCCGCCGGCGGTGCTGCTGCAGTACAGGGAACGGCTGATCGCCCGCCGCATTCGGCCTTTTGACGAGTCCAACTGGTGGCAATGGGGACGCGGCTACCACCAGTCGCAGCAGCCACGGGTCTATGTGAACAACAAGACGCGCCGTTTGCAGCCCTTCTTCGTACACCCGTGTACGAACTATGACGGATCGGTGCTGGCGATTTTTCCGCACGACCCGGCAGTCGATGTGCAGGCACTGGCTGCCGCGCTGAATGCGGTCGACTGGGCTGACCTCGGTTTCGTTTGCGACGGCCGCTTCCTGTTTGCCCAGCGCAGCCTTGAGCAGACGCCGCTTCCCGAGTCGTTCCGGGCGTTCGCGCCCGGTCGCGGTGTTAAAATAGCCAATTGAACAGCGGCGTCCGCTGCCGCTGCGGCATGCTTCGCCACCAAGCATCCCCGGCGCCGCCTGGTGTTCGCGGGGAGGAGATGAGCCCATGGTTCCACGCCTGACGACTGCCCTCAACGGCCCACTGCTGGAGATCGAGCGCCGCTTCCTTGACGCCATGCCGGCGATCGAACGCTGGCTGCGCGGTCAGTGGCAGGAGCATACGCCGCCTTTCTACGGCTCGGTCGATTTGCGCAACGCAGGTTTCAAGCTGGCACCGGTGGACATGAATCTTTTCCCGGGCGGCTTCAACAATCTGGCTGCCACCTTCCTGCCGCTCTGCGTTCAGGCTGCGATGACGGCCATCGACCGCATCTGCCCGGACGCCAGGAAGCTCTTGCTGATTCCCGAGAACCACACGCGCAACCTGTTCTACCTGCAGAATGTGGCCCAGATCGCCGCGATCCTTCGCCTGACGGGCCTGGAGGTGCGCCTCGGTTCGCTGCTGCCGGAGATCGACAAGCCCACGCCGGTGACCCTGCCTGACGGTGCGACGCTGCTCCTCGAGCCTCTGCGGCGTAGCGCTGGCCGGCTTGGGCTGGCGGACTTCGATCCTTGCGCCATCCTGCTCAACAACGACCTGTCAGCGGGCATCCCGGAGATCCTGCAGGATCTCGACGGGCAGTTCGTCCTGCCGCCGCTGCACGCGGGCTGGGCCTTGCGCCGCAAGTCCAACCACTTCGCCGCCTACGACGAGGTCGCGGGCAACTTTGCCAAACTGGTCGGGATCGACCCGTGGCGGATCAACCCTTACTTTTCAGTCTGCGACAGCGTCAACTTCCATGAGCGGCAGGGCGAGGACTGCCTGGCAGCCAACGTCGACGCGGTACTCGGCCTGATCCGGGAGAAGTACCGGCAATACGGCATCGACGAGACCCCTTATGTGGTCGTCAAGGCCGACGCCGGCACCTATGGCATGGGCGTGATGACGGTCAAGGACGCTTCCCAGGTGACCGGTCTGAGTCGCCGACAGCGCAACAAGATGTCAGTTGTCAAGGAAGGCCTGGCGGTGTCGCAGGTGATCATCCAGGAAGGGGTGCATACCTACGAGCGGGTGGGCAGCGGAGTGGAGGAAGGAGTCGCCGAACCGGTGGTCTACATGATCGACCGCTTTGTCGTCGGGGGGTTTTACCGCGTGCACAGCGGTCGTGGCAAGGACGAAAACCTCAATGCACCGGGAATGCACTTCGAGCCACTCGCCTTCGAGACCAGTTGCTCGTTGCCCGATCACTGCCAGAACCCTGATGCGGCGCCGAACCGCTTCTACGCCTATGGCGTGGTGGCTCGTCTGGCGCAGCTCGCCGCGTCGCTTGAACTCGAACGTACCGCGCCACGAGAGGAGCTGATATCATGCGCATAGCATTCATTGTCGACCCGCTGCCGTCGCTGAAGGCCTGCAAGGATACGAGCATCGCGATGATGCGCGCCGCCCAGGCCACCGGGCATGCGGTCTGGGCGGTGCAGCAGGAGGCAATACACTGGTCGCCCCTGCACGGCGTCTGTGCCGAAGCGGTGCATCTGGAAATGCTGGCGGACGACCAGGACTGGTTCGTCGAGGTCGATCGCTACGTCGTCGCGCTGCGGGATTTTCGCGCTGTCCTGATGCGCAAGGATCCGCCCTTCGACATGGAGTACGTGACCACCACCTGGTTGCTCGAACGAGCCGAAGCCGAGGGCGCGCGCGTTTTCAATCGACCGCGCGCTCTGCGCGACCATTCAGAGAAGTTGTCGGTGGCCGAGTTCCGGCAGTTTACGGTACCGACGGCGGTGGCGCGTGCGCCGGCCGTGATCCACTCTTTCATCGATCTTGAACACGACACGATTCTGAAGCCGCTCGACGGCATGGGCGGCAGCGAGATCTTCCGGGTGCGTCATGACGACCCGAATCGCAACGTGATTGTCGAGACGCTGACCCACGATGGTGCCCGCACGATCATGGCGCAACGCTACATCCCCGAGATCGCCGATGGCGACAAGCGGATCCTGATTGTCGGTGGCGAGGTCGTTCCGTATTGCCTGGCACGCATTCCCAAGGCCGGCGAAACCCGTGGCAACCTGGCGGCCGGCGGTACCGGCGTGGCACGCGAACTCAGCCCACGTGACCGGGAAATCGCCAGCACCCTGGCGCCGGTGCTGGCCGCCCGCGGTTTGTTGTTTGTCGGTCTGGACGTGATCGGCGACTGGTTGACGGAAATCAATGTCACCAGCCCGACGTGCATGGTCGAGATCGCCGAGCAGACTGGTTTCGACGCTGCCGAGATGTTCATCGCGGCGCTGGAGCGCCAGTGCGTGGCCGCTGCCTAGCGCTCCTGCTGGTTCTGGCCTGGGCCCTGCCAGCCTGCAGCCGGGCGCCGCTGCATCAACAGGAAGCCTTTGTTTTCGGGACCCGGGTCGAAGTGTTGATTGCCGGGCTGGCCGAGGCGGAGGCGCGGCCGGCGGCGGCGGCCGTGCTGCGCGAGTTCGATCGCCTGCATCGCAGCTACCATGCCTGGAAGCCGTCCGAGCTGAGCGCGCTGAACGATGCCATTGCGGCTGGCAGGCGGCAACCGATCACGCCGGAAATGGCCGAGCTGGTCGCCGAAGCGCAGCGCCTGACGCGACTCAGCGAGCAGCTCTTCGACCCGGGCATTGGTCGCCTGGTCAGCCTGTGGGGTTTCCAGTCCGACGAGCTGCCCGCCAGGCTGCCTGAAGCCAGCGCTCTGGCTGTCTGGCAAGCGGCCCGGCCGAGCATCGTCGACCTACGGCTTGACGGCAATCACGCCAGCAGTCGCCAGCGGGAACTGGCGCTCGATTTTGGTGGCTATCTCAAGGGGGTCGCGCTCGATCGCGCAGCGAGCATCCTCAAGGCGCAGGGGGTACAGCACGCGCTGATCAATATCGGTGGCAACGTCATGGCACTCGGTAGCAAGAACGGGCAGCGCTGGCGGGTCGGCATCCAGCATCCACGCCAGCCGGGCCCGCTGGCGACGGTCGAGCTTGACGATGGCGAGGCGATCGGCACTTCAGGTGACTATCAGCGCTATTTCGAGCTCGATGGCCAGCGCTACTGCCACCTGCTCGATCCGCGCAGCGGCCAGCCGGTGATGCACACGCAGGCGCTGACCGTGCTGATCACGTCGCGCCCGGCGGCCGGCGCATTGTCCGACTTTGCTTCCAAACCCCTGTTCATCGCCGGCAGCGACTGGCCACGCCTGGCGCAAAAGCTGCAGGTCGAGCACGTCCTACGGGTCGACGCAACCGGTCGCCTGCAGGTCAGTGGTGCCATGCAGGGCCGGCTGGCGTACGTCGGTGGTCAGCCGAAGGCGCTCGACGTGATCCCGTGACCGGCCTGCCGATGCTGTCGGGCGACCTGGAATCGCTTAGAATGGCGGCCTGTCGTAAGGGATAAGTGAAATGATCGGTGTCTTACTGATAACCCACGGTTCGTTTGGCGAAAGCTTGGTCCAGAACGTCTGCCATGTCCTCAACAAGCGTCCGCCACTGATTGCGCAACTCGGTGTGGCCGCTCAGGACGACCCGCTTGATATTCTGCCGCTGGCGCGCCTGCTGCTGAGGGAGGTTGACGCTGGCGAGGGTGTACTAGTGATGAGCGATGTGTATGGGGCGACGCCCGGTAATCTGGCGCTCAAGCTGCTCGAGCCAGGACGTATTGAAGGCGTTGCCGGAGTCAACCTGCCGATGTTGTTGCGTGCCCTGACCTATCGCGAGAAGGGCATGGAAACGATGCTCCAGAAGGCGATCAGCGGCGCCCATGATGGCGTGGTGAAGCTGCCACCGCCAGCCTAGACCTGTGCCAGAGGAGTTCTGAATGCTACGTGTTGAAGCCGAAATACCCAACAAGCTGGGCCTGCACGCGCGTGCTTCAGCCAAGTTGACCCAGCTCGCCAGCCGCTTCGCGAGCGAGGTCTGGATGGAGAAGGGGGCCCGCCGGATCAACGCCAAGAGCATCATGGGGGTGATGATGCTGGCTGCCGGCAAGGGCTCGACGGTGATCGTCGAGACCGATGGCGCAGACGAGCAGGCGGCGAGCGAGGCGATCCTCGAACTGATCGCGAACAGGTTTGGCGAGGCGGAGTAAGCACATCATGAGTTTTACCCTGCATGGTCTGGCGGTTTCGGGTGGCATCGCGATCGGTCAGGCGCATCTGATGTCGCATGCGACGCTCGAAGTGTCGCATCTGGTCATCGCGCCGCGCATGGTTGACAAGGAAGTCGCCCGCTTTGAGGCCGCTCTGCAGCGGGTTCGTGAGGAGTTCGCGGCCCTTAAAGGGCGCATGAAGGACACTTCGGCGGAGTTTGGTGCGTTCATCGATCTGCACTCGATGATCCTTTCCGATCCCGAGCTGGCCGAAACGCCCAAGCAGTTGATCCGCGAGCGTCGCTGCAACGCCGAATGGGCGCTGGTGCAGCAGATGGAAATCCTCGTCGCCCAGTTCGAGAAGTTTGACGATCAGTACCTGCGCGAGCGGAGCTATGACGTGCGCCAGGTGGTCGAGCGGGTGGTCAAGGAACTCGTCGGCCAACCGGGCCGGATGTCGCTGCGCACGGGTAAAGGCATCAGGGAAGAGAATCTGATCGTCGTTGCGCATGATCTCTCGCCGGCCGATGTGATTGCCTACAAGGAGCATCATTTTGCGGCTTTTGTGACCGATGTCGGCGGCTCGACGTCGCACACTGCGATTCTGGCGCGCAGCCTGCGGATTCCTGCCGTTCTCGGTCTGCTCAATGCCCGACAACTGATCCACGATGGCGAAGTTCTGATTGTCGACGGCACGCGTGGGGTGCTGATCGTCAACCCCGATCCGCGCATTCTGGAAGAGTATCGGCTGCGAAAAAGCCAGATCGAGCTCGAGCGTACCAAGCTCAGGCGGCTGAAGACGGCGAAGTCGGTCACCCTCGATGGCGTTGATATCGATCTGCACGCCAACATCGAGCTGCCGGGCGATGTCGCCAATGCGCTGGACGGTGGTGCCGAGGGCATTGGGCTGTTTCGCAGCGAGTTCCTGTTTCTCGATCGTGGCGACATGCCGACCGAAGATGAGCAGTTCGAGGCCTACCGGACGGTGGTCAAGGGGATGGGCGGTCGGCCGGTCACCATCCGCACGTTCGACCTCGGTTACGACAAGGATCTGCATCCGGAAAAGGTGCACGGTGATCGCCTGCAGAGCAACCCAGCGCTCGGGCTACGCGCCATCCGCCTGTCGCTGGCTGAGCCGAAGATGTTCCAGACGCAGTTGCGGGCGATCCTGCGCGCTTCGAAGTACGGCAAGATCAAGCTGCTGATTCCGATGCTTTCGCAGGCACACGAGATCGACCAGACGCTTGCCGCCATCGAGCGCGCCAAGTCCAGCCTGCGCGGCGAGCACGTTGGTTTCGACGAGGCGATTGAGGTCGGCGCGATGATCGAGATTCCGGCCGCCGCGCTGGCCGTGGGTCTCTTCCTGCGGCGCATGCATTTTCTCTCGATCGGGACCAACGACCTGATCCAGTACACGCTGGCCATCGACCGCAGCGACGAACAGGTGGCCGCCCTCTATGATCCGCTGCATCCGGCGGTCTTGATGCTGCTGGCGCACACCATCGCGAGCGCCGAGAAGGTCGCGATCCCGGTTTCGATCTGTGGCGAGCTGGCTGGCGATCCCACGCTGACGCGCCTGTTGCTGGGCATGGGGCTGCGGCAGTTCTCGATGCATCCGGCCCAGATCCTGTTGGTCAAGCAGAAGATCATGCAGAGCAACTGCTCCGAGCTGGCGCCGATCGTTCGCCGCATGTTGCGCCATGAAGAGCCGGCGAAGATTCGCGAGCAACTGGAGAAGCTCAACGCGAGCGTCTGAATTGACTTTTTCGCGGGCTGCGGGTAACTTTCGCGGCCTTGGCGCCGATTTGAACGATCAGCTTGCGGGCGCCCTATAAATACGGCTAAAGCGCGGCGCACCCAGTCCGCCTTGCTAGCTGACTGGGTTTTTGTTTCTGCCCTGGTACCGATACGATCACGATGTTAACAGAGAATTCTGTCGGAGTCGTTGTGCCGCAGCGAGTGCACTTCGACCAGCCGCTGAGGCTGAAAAGCGGAGCGGCGCTGCCCGGCTTCGAGCTGGCTTTCGAAACCTATGGCACGCTCAACGGCGACCACTCCAATGCCGTGCTGGTTTGCCACGCACTTTCCGGAAGCCACCACGTCGCCGGTCGGTATGCCGACGATGCTGAGAATATCGGCTGGTGGGACAATCTCGTTGGTCCGGGGAAGCCGCTCGATACCCGAAAGTTCTTTGTTGTTGGCGTCAATAACCTGGGTGGTTGCCATGGTTCGACGGGTCCGCTGTCGATCAATCCGGAAACCGGAAAACGCTACGGCGCCGATTTCCCGATGGTGACGGTCGAGGACTGGGTAGCGGCACAGGCACGCCTGGCAGACCATCTGGGCGTCCATACCTGGGCGGCAGTGATCGGCGGTAGCCTCGGCGGCATGCAGGCGCTGGCGTGGTCGCTGCAGTTTCCTGACCGCATCCGGCACGCGATGGTGATCGCTTCGGCTCCGAAGCTGTCGGCGCAGAACATCGCCTTCAACGAGGTGGCACGGCAGGCAATCATCTCCGATCCCGATTTCCATGGCGGTCACTACGCCGACCATGGCGTCATCCCGACCAGGGGCTTGCGACTCGCGCGGATGGTCGGCCACATCACGTATCTGTCGGATAGCCAGATGGCCGAAAAGTTTGGCCGGCAGTTGCGCCACGGTGAGCACAAGTTCAGCTACGACGTCGATTTCGAGATCGAGTCCTATCTCCGCTATCAGGGCAACAAGTTCGCCGGCTTTTTCGACGCCAATACCTACCTGATGATGACCAAGGCGCTCGACTACTTCGATCCTGCCTATGACTACGACGGCAATCTGGCTGCTGCGCTGGCGCGCGCCAGGGCCAGTTTCTTCGTCGCCAGTTTTTCGACCGACTGGCGCTTTGCGCCGGCACGCTCGCGTGAGATTGTCTTTGCGTTGCTGCACAATCGCCTGCGCGTCGTTTATGCCGAGATCGAAAGTGACGCAGGCCATGACTCGTTCCTGCTCGACGACGATCACTATCATGCGCTGCTGGCGGCCTACCTGGAGAATATCGTCGTATGACCGAGCACGAGAGGAGAGTCAAGGCGGAGCAGCGGGAGCGCTTCGACTTCGCCGTGATTGCCAGCTGGATTCCACCCGGTGAGCGTGTTCTCGACCTGGGCTGCGGTGACGGCAGATTGCTGCGCTACCTGAGCGAAACCCGGGATGTCAGTGGTTACGGTGTCGAGATCGAACATGAAAGCGTTCTCGGCTGTATTCGCAACGGGGTTGATGTGATCCAGATGGACATCGAGTGTGGGCTGTCCGGCTTCGAGGACAACTCCTTCGACCATGTGGTCATCTCGCAGGCGCTGCAGACGATGCGCACCACCGAGCGCATCCTGACCGAGATGCTGCGTGTGGCTGCCGAGGCGGTGGTCAGCTTTCCCAATTTTGCCTATCGAGCCAACCGGGTGGCGATTGCCGAAGGGCACATGCCAGTCTCCGAGGACCTGCCCTACGACTGGTTCGATACGCCGAACGTGCGCTTCTTCACGATCTTTGACTTCGAGGACTTGTGCAGCAGGCTGGGGATCGAGATTCGCGAGCGTCTGGCTTTCGACGAAGCGGGTCGCGAGGTCAGCCAGGATCCCAATCTCAACGGTAGTCTGGCCTTCTATCGCCTCGGACGAAAATCCTGATGCCCGACTGGCTGCGCCTGCTGCTGACCAGGCGGATGCTGATCTGCGTGTTTACCGGCTTCAGCTCGGGCCTGCCGCTGTACCTGCTGCTCAACCTGTTGCCCGCCTGGTTGCGCAGCGAGAGCGTCGATCTCAAGACCATCGGCCTGTTCGCGCTGATCCAGTTTCCCTACACCTGGAAGTTCCTCTGGGCGCCGCTGCTCGATCGCTATCGCCTGCCGCTGGGCCGACGGCGTGGCTGGATGATGGTCTCGCAGATCGGCCTGCTGTTCTCGATTGGCCTGCTCGGTGGCTTCTCGCCGTCGACCAATCTGACCCCGGTGATCTGGTTGTCGGTGGCGCTGGCTTTCCTCTCAGCGACGCAGGACGTGGCGCTGGACGCCTTCCGGCGCGAGATTCTCTGCGATCAGGAACTCGGCCTGGGCAACTCGGTGCACGTCAACGCCTATCGAATCTCTGGCCTGGTCCCCGGGTCGCTGTCGCTGATCCTCGCGGACCTGCTTCCCTGGGGGCAGGTCTTCTGGATTACGGCTACCTTCATGTTGCCGGGCATGGGGATGGTGCTGCTGGTCGAGGAACCGGCCGTGGTCGGGGCACCGAAAACCTTGCGCCAGGCGGTAGTCGAGCCCTTTCACGAGTTTATCGGTCGTCAGGGATGGTCGGGGGCGCTGACCGTGCTCGGCTTCATCTTTCTCTACAAGCTCGGCGATTCGCTGGCCACGGCGCTGTCCACCCCCTTTTATCTCGACCTCGGCTACAGCAAGACCGACATCGGCATGATTGCCAAGCATGCCGGACTGTGGCCGGCGGTCTTCGGTGGCTTGCTCGGGGGCCTGTGGATGGTCCGCCTGGGTATCAACCGGGCGCTGTGGCTGTTTGGTCTGGTGCAGATGGTGACCATTCTCGGTTTCGCCTGGCTGGCGTGGCGCGGCGTCCAGCCGAGCATCGACGGCTTTGACCGGGCAGCGCTCGCCGGGGTGATTGCTGCCGAGTATCTGGGTGTCGGTCTCGGTACGGCGGCGTTCACCGCCTTCATTGCGCGCGCCACCAATCCGGCCTTCACGGCGACCCAGTTTGCACTGTTCACCAGTCTCGCCGCTGTTCCGCGGACCTTCATCAATGCCAGCGCCGGTGCGCTGGTCGAGTCGATGGGCTGGGTCAGCTTTTTCATCCTCTGTTTCGTCCTTGCTGCGCCGGGCATGGCCCTGCTGCTCAAGGTTGCGCCATGGAACGAGATTCCCCCGTCGCCGAAAGCCTGATCGCTGCCGCCCGGCAGTTGTCGGCAAGTCTGTCGACGCTCACCTTTGCGCCACCAGTCAGCCATTTCTACAACCCGCTGACCTATGCCTGGGCGGTGCATGAGCGGTATCTGCGCCGCTATGCTGCGAGTACCCGGCGGGTGGTGTTCCTGGGCATGAATCCGGGCCCTTTCGGGATGGTGCAAACCGGCGTGCCGTTCGGTGAAATCGCCGTCGTCCGTGACTGGCTGGGGCTCGAGGCGAGCGTGCAGAAGCCGGCCGCGGAAAACCCGGCGCGGCCGATCGAAGGCTTCGCCTGCTCACGTTCGGAGGTCAGCGGGCGACGGCTCTGGGGACTGTTCCGCGAGCGCTTCGGTAGCCCCGATGTTTTCTTTGCCGAGCACTTTGTCGCCAACTACTGTCCCCTGGCTTTCTTCGATCATGGCCGCAACCTGACCCCGGACAAGCTAGCGGCAGCAGCGGCGGCGCCGCTGAGGGCGGCCTGTGACGCTCATTTGCTGGCCCTGGTGTCCGCCATGCAGCCGGAATGGGTGATTGGCATTGGCGCTTTCGCCGAAGCGCGTGCCGCCGAAGCGCTGGCGGGGACGCATGCAAGAATCGGTCGCGTGCTGCATCCGAGTCCCGCGAGCCCGGTTGCCAACCGCGGTTGGGCGGAAGCGGCGAGCAGGCAGCTGGTCGCCCTGGGCGTCTGGGACTGAAACGGCTTGCCGCTGTCCGGCTCTGGTCCGAGTTAACGGGCGATCGAGACGTTCCTACGCTTGACCGGTAGCGTCACGACGGGCAGGGGTGAGACTGAGTTCCGACATATTTCGGCGCAGCAGGCGCCAGGTACGCCAGACAAAGTAGCCGCGCTTGCTCCAGCGCCAGACGCGGCCGGGCTGCAGGACAACCAGTACGGCGACACCGGCAGCGACGACTTCAGGGTGCTGGCCGAGGTAAGTGCCCGCCTTGCGCACGGTGGCGACTGCACGATCAGCGGTCTCCAGGGCGTCGCCAACCGGCTGTAGTTGCTGACCCAGCAGCTGGCGCTGGTTGCTGATGCGTTCGAGCAGTCTGCCGCGCTCGATGGCGAGGCTAATCAGGTCTTGATTCATTGCCGGCCGCGCCCTGCAACTGACGAAGGTCTTTGCCAAGCTCGGAAATGCTGGCTGCAAACAGGCGGTTGCTGCGAGTCATTGACGCTCGCAGAGCGAGATAAGCGAGGCCGCTGCCAGCGAGGAAGAAGGCGGTCAGGCCAGCAAGGATGACCAGCCGGTTGTCCCAGAACACGACGAGCAGCAGGCCGATGGCCAGAATCGTGGCGACCATGAGGCAGAAAGCCGCCACCTGCGACAGCAGCAGGAGGTGGACCGCACGCAGCTTCTCTTCGCTGATTTCGTTGGCGAGAAGTTCGAGACGCGTGCGCCCGGTAGCCAGCAGTGTCGCAGCGCTGTTTCTGGTGGCGGCCAACAGGCCGCCGCTTGCACTGCTGGCGGATTCGCTCATCTCTCAGACGGTCCGCTCAACGGCGGCCGATGATCACGCCAAGCAGCAGGCCGATGCCGGCGGCAACGCCGACAGCGCGCCACGGATTTTCGTGCACGTAGTCATCGGTGGCACGCGCTGCGGCTTTGGTACGGTCGACCAGCGCGGCTTCGGCATCCGCCAGCCGTAGCTTGGCGTCGCGTAGGTTCGCCAAAGCGTTCGCGCAAATCACCCATTTTGTCGCCGGCAACGCCGGCGGTGGCGCGCAGAATCTCCTCTGCGTCGGCGACCACGACCTTCATGTCGGAGACGAGTTTCTGTTTGTTGGCGGTGGAAAGATCGGTAACTTCAGACATGGCGAACCTCACAGTGGAAGGTGATGACAGAAAAAGCAATGGTGCAACAACAGACTTCAACGAGAGTCTTACATTATAGAAAACGTGGCCGAAGATCAATGAAAAGCGGCAACTCTGCCGAAAACCAGCGATCTTTTTGCGGTCAGCGTGCGGCCAATGCCCCTGGATAGAGCGTCTCCAGCAGCGAACGTCCGGCCTCACTGAGGACGGTGTACACGCTGGCCTCGAGGGTTGCGGCATTGGCGGCCAGAGTGCGCTGCGCCCAGAGGGCGGCGAGCGTCGGCTGGCGGGCTGCCACGGTCCGCTGCACGATCTCGCGCCAGAACGGCGGGTACTCGCTTTCCTTCCATTCGCCGCGGCCGCGGCCGAAGTGGGCGACGGCGAGGTAGCGCAGCAGGGCGGAGGCGATCAGACCATCGAGCAGCTTGTCGTCCCAGCGCACTTGGGCGTCGCTGCGGCCGCGCAGGACATTGACCCCGCGTGCCAGCCCGGCGCCGCCGGCGGCCCCGGCGATCGCCCCGAGCAGCGTGCCGGCGCCAAGCTCAGACCGCCTGCCGCGAGGTCAGCGGCCAGGCCTGACAGGGCGCCCGACAGCACGCCGCCGAGTGCCGCAGCCTTGCCCTGGTGCATCGGTGCCTGCGTCAGCACGTGCCTGACGAGCCGTTCGCGCACCTCGTCGGCCGCGTGACCAGCGAGGCCGTGGATCGTAATCAGGCGCTCGGTGCTCGCGCAGACCGGCGTCCAGACGTCCGGCGAGCGCGCGTGCTGCCCGCTGCTGGTCCTCGTCTTCCGGCTGGCCGGCGACCAGCGAGCGCAAGGCATCGCGCAGCGTGTCCCGGAGGCGCGGGTTGGCGAGCCTTTCGACGTCACAGGCAGCGCTGGCAATCGGTGCAGCCAGCGCGGCCATGGCCTGGTCGAACTGCAGGTCGCGCCGCGTCTGCCAGGCACCGACCAGCCGTTGGTAGGCGTCGCCCTTATCGGTGGCGACGAGCGGCGCGAGGGCTCGCAGCAGCACGATCTCCTGCACCCAGCAGCGCGCGAAGGCGTCCAGTGCGAGTACCTGGCGGACCAGGGGGTGGGCGCGCAGCGCCTCACGCCAACGCGCTTCATCGGCTTCCTCTTCGGCGCGCGGGCGAGGCCTTCCCGTCTGGTTGAGCAGCACGACGACGGGCCGGCCGATCCACGCCAGCACTTCGAGCTCAGGGGCAAGATAACCGGCGTCGGCCGGGGCTTCGGAGGCGTTGACCAGATAGAGGACGACATCGGCATCGTCGCGGACGTTGCGCACGGCCTGTTGCGAAAGATAGAAGGGCTGGTTGCGGAAGCGGTCCCAGACTTGCGAGAGGAACCAGCCGATCGGGTTGCCCTGCTGCCGGAGTCGCCGCGCGAGCCGCACGCTGTCACCGAAGCCGGGGGTGTCCCAGAGTACCAGCGCGTCGCCTTGCGGCGTCTCGATCAGCGGATACGGTGTCGCCTCGGTCGTGACGTGCGGCGCGTCACGCACCTCGCCAACGTCGCGCCCGAGCAGCGAGCGAGCGAGCGTCGTCTTGCCGGCGTTGGTGTGCGAGATCAGCGACAGCGCAATTGCACCAGCGGCGCCGCTCATCGGGTCGCCTCGGCGAGCAGCCGGTCGATTGCCGCGGCGGCAGCGGCGAGTTCTGCGGCTCCATCCGCTGAGGTCCGCCCCGAGCGCCGCGAGATCGACGAAGCCAAAGGGCACGCGCTGTTGGGCGCACAGTTCGCGCCAGGCGCGGCGGCGTTCCTCTCTGCGCGCAGCGGCGTCGCCCCAGCGGGCGTTGAAGGCGCTCTCGTCCACCAGGGCGATCAGGGCGCCGCCTGGCGGAAGCCGAGCGACGACGGCGGTGAGGGAAGGCGCCGTGCGCTTCGCGCTCCGGGGTTGCGGTGGCGTTGAACAGGGCGATGACGCTGCCCGCAGGGGCGCTGGCCGGGACCATGGGCAGCGCATCCTCGCCGCCATAGCTGACCGGCGTGCTGATCGTCAGCGCCGCGCCGGCGCCAAAGGCGCGCGTGACGAGTCGCTCCAGCCCGGCCGTTGCCGTCGGCGGAACCGTGTAGCTGTAGGGTACGACGTGCACCCGGGCGGGGCCGCCGGCGAAGCCCGCAGCAGCCGCTGGAAGTAAGGGTCTTCGAGCGCAAGCGGAAGATTCGTCGCGCGATGGCGTTCTATCAGCCAGGCGAACAGTCCCAGCAGCAGACGCGGGACGATCACGACGAGGGACACGGTCGCCGCCATCAGGTGCAGCCAGCGGGCGGCGTTCTCACCGCTGGGTGCGCGGATCGCCTCGATCTCCCCGACGGCAGGAACGGCAATGCCGGTCAGCGCCGCCCCCGGCGCCAGTGCGCTGGCGAGCAACCAGGCACGTTGCCGGCGTCGAGGAAGGTGCTTTGCCAGCTCGCACGATACTCGAACACCATGCCTCGCAGGTAGAGGCCGGCCAGCAGGCCCGCGGCCAGCAGTGCGGCGGCGAGGTGGAGAATGCGCGCCGCGCGCGCAGCGTAGAGCGGGGCGGCGATGCGCGACCAGTCGCTGGCGAAGCGGGCAAGCGCAGTGCCGAGTTCGCCAGCGCCCAGCGGCTTCCGCAGCCCAGGCAAGCGATGTCACCGCGCGCCGCAGTGGTCCCGGTGGTGCCGCGTTGCCGTAGCCGGCGGTCAGGCGGACCGCGAGCAACCCGTAAACCGCGAGATTCCATGCCAGCAAGGTCAGCACCGGCGGCGTCAGCACGTTGATTCCCTGGCTGTCGCCGATGCGGTCGATCGCCACGCCGGCAGCGAAGGCGGCGACGACGATGGCGGTGCTCAGCCAGGGTCGCCAGCACAGCGCGCGCACAGCGCGCGGCAGGGCCTTGAAGCGCTCGCCCAGGCGAGCGAGCGCCAGCCGCGCGCGTTGCGCCAGGAAAGCCTGCGGTGAGCCGCCCTGGCCAACCACTTCGCCGGCTGCGCGACTCGCCCATGCTCGGTCGGCATCGGTCCATAGCGTGTGCGTGCGGTCGGCAGTCTCGAGCGCGCGTACCGCGGTGAGGTCGAGGGCGGTGCTTTCGGCAAGACCCCTGCGGGTCGCCTGGCAGCCGGCAGCATCGAGCCGCGTCAACGCCCCTGGAGCTTGTTTCGCAGCCACGTTCCCAAGCCCGGCGAGCGAAGGCGGCGTTTGACATCCCGGGTCAGCGGACTCGCCGGGTCCAGTTGGCACATCAGATCGTATGACCGCTGCGCCTGTTCCCGGTCACCCAGAGCATGATGATACCGCGCCACAATGGCCTGGAAGGCCAATGCCTCGCTGATGTGAAAGCGCTCGCGATCGGGGTAAAGCAGTTCGAGATCGAACTTGCCGCCAAAAATCTCGGCGACCTTTTCGGTTTCGCCGCGCATCAGACATTCGTTGGCCAGGGAGATATGGCCAAACAGATAATCGGGAAAGCGCTCCCGCGTCTGCTGCAGCACGCGCGACGCCTCGGCATGCTCGCCGAGTTTGCAATAAGCGACGTAGAGAAAATTGTAGGGCGTCGGCACCTCCGGGTGTTGTTCGATCAGCGCTCGCAGGGCAGGCACGGCCCGCCGCGGCTTTGCCTGCTGGACTTCGTCGTGCAGTTCGTTGATCCGAGCCTGCACGTCATCGGGCAGTCGCTCGAACTCGGGTTCGGGGATCGGGTCCCTGGTGATCTCGTAGCTCCAGGCCGCCACGCGGTCGGCGTTCTCGTCGGCAGTCGTTGCCGCTACCGCGGGGATGTCGGTCGCCGTCATGAAGTGAAAGCCATCCGCACCGAGTCGTCGCGTCAGCATGTTCACCATTCGCTTCGATTGCGCCGGGGTGTCGTTTGGCCCGCTGACGTAGAACGGCTTGCCGTCGTGGCCATAGGTGTAGCGCACCGGACACGCGGCGGCCTCGATCGTCCCGAAAAGCTGCGCTGCGCGGGCGTAGTCGGCATGTGGTGGCAGCCCGAGGTCCCGGGCATAGGCGACGGCGCCCTCGACGAGCTTGCGCAGACAGCTGGGATGAATCTTCTCGAGCCCGCGCGCTGCAGGAACTCCGCCCACTCGGCCGGCGAAACGACGCGATAAAAAGCATTCTTGACGCCCAGACAACAGACGTCCACCAGAAAGGCGGTCAAGGCCACGTCACCGTCGGGCATCGCGCGGGCGAATCCGACCAGCCCGATACCGTTCTTGAACAGCCCCTTCTCGATCAACGAATCGTGAATCGGTCGCCGCGCCGCCTGTGCCGGCGAGGGCGTGCCGCTGCGTGGCGGCGAAGGCTTTCTGTTTGCCTGGGCCTTGCGCTTTCTGGCCAGTTTTTGTTGCCAGCGCCTTTCGTCGAGCGTCATGGCGTCATCGTCCTGTCTTCCGCCGGCAGACTGCCGCATTGAGCGGGCCAGTGCGGCTGAGCGGCGATGCGCGGCAGAATCGCCGGCGCGGAACACGACAACGGGGATGGCAATAGCATGGTCTCGGTCTCGGAGAGTGAACGCCGGTGGCGGGCAGGCGCTCAGGGTGGTGATGCGGTAAGAGGTCGAGCCCGCATTCTACCGGAACGGACGCATGGGGCGCAGCCTGCCGGGTACGCTCGGCGGTGAACACAGGCACAATTGCGCAGGTTCCACACGGTGGAGGCGAGACGAGGCTATGGCGTTGGATTGCCGCCCAGGAACGCGGTCGAGGACTACACCGACGATGTCCAGCATTCCTGCTCATCCTCGGCCAGCCGGGCTCAGGCACGACGACCACCCTGCTGACGCTCGCTCGCGAGCTCATCGCACGGGCTGCCGGCAGCCCCGTGCAGCCGTTCCCGGTCGTCTTCAACCTGTCTTCATGGGGAGGACCGGAGCAATCGCTGGCCGCCCTGGCTGGAAAACGAGCTCAGCGCCCAAGTATCAGATCCAGGCAAGATCGGTAGAGGGCTGGAGCACAATCGGCTGCTGTTGCTTCTCGACGGCCTGGACGAGGTCGCGGAGGCCAGGCGTACCGTGCCTCGAGGCGATCAACCGGTTCATCAGGGAGATCGGGCTGCCTGGGCTGGCCGTGTGCTGCCGTTCGACCAGTACCAGGAACTGAGCGTCAAGCTGGCGCGAACGCTGCCATTCCCTTGCGCCCGCTGACGGACGCAGATCGATGGCTATGTCCAGGACGCTGGGCTGCGCTGGGCGGGCTGAGGAGCGCGCTATGCGATGACCCGGCGCTGCGGGAACTCGCCCGCTCGCCGCTGATGCTCAACCTGATGTGTCTCGCCTACCGCGACCACGGCGCGCAAGAGCTGAGGGGAGGAGGCTCTGAAGGGGATCGGCCGCATCTGTTCGCAACCTACATCGATCGCATGTTCGCAAGGACGGGGCAAACCGGAGCTCGCCTATCCGGAGCGACCGCCTGGTTGTCGTGGGTGCCAGGCGCCTCTCCGAACGCAGCCGGACGATGATCCTGATGGAAGACCTGCAGCCCGGCTGGTTGTCGACCGGCGCCCAGCGCTGGGCGTACCTGATCGGACTCAGCCTCGTGCTGGGGCTGTTGATCGGATCCGCCAACATCGCCTACTGGTCGACCTCCGCCCTCACGCCCGGAGAGGGCGGACTCAACTATGGCGAGATCATCGGAAGCATCAGCTTCAGCATCGAGACGGTCGAGTCCGCTCGGCTGGTCACCGGCAATCGCCTGGCGGGGCGCGTTGCTCGAACTGTTGAGGCGGGCTGGCGGTCGGGGCCTTCGCGTTCCTGCCGACAATCGAGATCAGTCACGCGCAGAAGCTGATCCTGCTCGCGGGCTTCGACGGTCGGGCTGGCGCTCGGCGCGCTTCTGGGTGGGCTCGAACCGGTCTTCGAGGGGAAGACCGCGACCAACCAGGGGATACGGTTCTCGCTCAGGTGGCTGCCCTGATGGGCCTGAATGCGCTCTGGCTGGTCGCGATCGTCTGGGCGTTCGCGAAACTTGGCGGATTCGAAGGCGCTGCCGGGCTGCAGGCGATTCTCGGCTACGTCGCCGGCATGTTCATGGCACTCTTCCTCGGGTACGGCGGCATCGACGTCCTGAAGCACTTCGTCCCGGCGGTCCTCACCGCGAGCGGACAGGTGCCATGGAATCTCGGCCGCTCTTCTCGATCACGCGCGTGACCAACCTCATGCAGAGGGTCGGCAACGGCTACATCTTCGTGCACCGGCGGCTGCTCGAGCATCTGGCCATGGCGCAACTGTGAGCATGACTTCGTCCTGGACAGAGCGCTGCGGGTGGCGCTGCATCAGGCCCATGGGCGGCTGAATCCGGCGGTGCTCCGTTGCGCCGCCGGGATTCCTCCGTCGCAAGCAGCTGGCCCATGCGAGCGTCAAGCGGGTTCTCGGCGGCGGCGTCAGCCGGGTGCTGACGCCGCTCGAAGGCTCGAGTGGCTGGCGGCGCTGATTCCGCCGCCGTGCCGGCGTCGGCACCGTTACCGACGCCCCGAGCGCGCGCCAACGCTGCGGAAAACGGTGTAAATTAGCGAGATAGGCGGGCCTGATGCGATCGCATTCAGGTGTGAGCATGCCGGTAGCCGACAGGCTGTAGCGCAACGAACAACCAGGACGGGGGGCTTCGGGTGTCGTGGAAGCGGGTGTGGATGGCTGCGGGGTGTGAGCCAGGCGGCGCGCCGGTGCCGCCTGGCCCATTCTTGCGGCGAGCCGGGCAGTCTTCGTCCCTGGGACAAATTGCGTTGACCATCTTAGACGGTGGCGCGCAATGAGCCTCGGTCGGCCGGCCAGGGTCTTTCTGTCGTACTCGCACAGGGACATGGATTTTCTCGAGGATCTCCGCCGCAACCTCGCGACTTTGAAACGTGGTGGTCTGATCGAAGCGCCCTGGTGGGACGGGGATGTCGAATCCGGTGGCAAATGGAAGACCGCAATATCGGAAAACCTCGAAAAAGCCGATTTGATCCTGCTGTTGCTGAGCCCGAATTTCGCTGATTCGGACTTCTGCATGGATTTCGAGGTACCGCGGTCCCTTGAACTCGCCGACAAGGGCAGGATCGTGGTGCCAATCATCCTGACTCCAAACGTGACGCTCAAGGAGCTTGGCCTGGGCGAGCTTCAGGCACTGCCGAAACAGTTGAAGCCAGTTACGGAATTTCCCGATCCAGAGAAGGCTTATGAGGAAGTCGTTCAGGGCCTCAGAAAGGCATTGTTGGAAAGGGGCTACGGCGCAGCGGCTGCGAAACAACAGGCAGCGGGCCCTATCCAAGCAGCACCTCCTGATCTGGATTTCCTGCCTCATCTTTGCGATCGCACCAAGCAAATCTTGCCGCTGAAGGAGAAACTTCGCAATTTCATCAAGGATCAGCCGCTGCGCCCCGTAGTAGTCATCGTCCACGGTGATAGTGAGGAATGCCACAGCCGATTCGTTGATCGTTTGGGTCGCGTCGAGCTGTCTCCCTTTTCTTTGCCAGCTGGGAGATCACGAGATACCCGCTCATCAATCTGCTTGACGTGTCGGATGTTGACTCGCTTTTGTACGAGCTGAGCGATCAGTGGGCGGACCTGGAACCTGCACACATCCGTGCCCCTATTCGCCACTTTTGGGACGGGTTGCTGGACCGGTGGCGGGGCCGAGAACGTGCACAAGGAGCGAGTATGGCCGACGACAGCCGCGTTGCTATACGCCGGCGCGTTGCAGCCCATCCCCATCATCTTATGCTCGTGTCGGACTTCTATAGCCGGGATTGCGATCAGGTCAAGAAGGTCTTGGAGCTTATCCTGGAGTTCTGGAGCACGCAATGGCGCGACGTGAAACTCAGGCGTGTGCTCCTTCATTGCTTGTGTGTGCGGTACGAGCACGGTGATCCGGCGCGGCCCGCAGAGGAGCGTCAGGTGTGGGACCAGCGAGCCAAGGATCTCGCCGATTTCATCGAAGGACTGGTTCTAAGTCAGTACGAGGAATTCTCGCCATCAAGCTCGATCGGCTGGAGAGAGTCAAGTGGTCCGACGTCCGGGATTGGAGGAGTTTGGTCAACAAGAAACTGAAATGCAAGATCGACGAGGAATGCATCAGCGCGCTCGAAGATGAACTGAAGTCGACACTGCCGATGCGACAATTCGCGCCACACCTAGCCGATCTGATCGCGAGACACATTCACAGCAGGAGAAGCCCATCATGACCGAGATGCCCTACAACCCGAAGTTGCACGAAAAGTACAACCCGAAGTTGCACGAAAAGCGCCCGGCGCCCAAGACGGTCGACGCCCTCCCGCGCGACCGGCATACCGATCCGAACGGCTACCGGCCTGACGAAGACCTCGTCGCGGCAGTCAACGTTGCGCTGATGCTCGGCAGGCCCTTGCTCGTCACCGGCGAACCGGGGACGGGCAAGACCGAACTCGCGCGCAGTGTCGCCTGGCAGTTGGGTTATCCGCTGTTCCGCTTCGACACCAAATCCAGCAGCGTCGCGAGAGACCTTTTCTATACCTACGATAGCATCGGGCGTTTCGACGCTGCCTATTTGCGAGCTGCAAGGGACAGAAAGGACGGCAAGCCGGATATCGCCTTGCCCGAGATCGACGACCGCGACTTCATCCACTACCAGGCGCTCGGCCAGGCGATCCTGCTCGCCAACAGGAAGGACGTGCTCGAGGGATGGCTGGCGAAGCCCGACGCCTATCAGGAATGGTTGCCGACGGACTGGTCAGAGGAGCAGCAGCTTCCCTTACGCGCGGTGGTGCTGATCGACGAGATCGACAAGGCGCCGCGTGATTTCCCCAATGACCTGCTGGCGGAGATCGAGGAACTTCGTTTCACCATCCCCGAGTTGGGCAACACGGTGCGCCAGGCGACAAAGGACTTTCAGCCAGTGGTCGTGATCACCAGCAATTCCGAGAAGCACCTGCCCGACGCTTTCCTGCGGCGCTGCATACCACCACATCGCCTTCCCCGAAGACGATAGCGACTGCCGCGAGCGCCTGAAGAAGATCATCCATTGGCGCACCGGGCTGGCTTTGGACGAGCCCTTGTTGGCGGACAGCGTTGACTTTTTTGTCCGGGTGCGCAGCATTGCCAATCTCAGCAAGAAGCCCGCCACCGCCGAGTTCATCGACTGGCTGGCCTACTTGCGTCGCATTGGCGTCCAATCACGCGCCTCGCTCGTGGCGAAGCGGAACGACATAGAGGTGATGGCCAGTGTTGGGGCGCTCTGCAAGAGTCAGGACGACGTTTCGCCGGTGCGTGAGGAACTGCTTGCCTGGCTGAACGAGAAGTAGTCGTTCGGTTGAGCGCGCCGTGCTGACCTTCGAAAACCTGGTTGATCTCGTGCGGCTATTGCGTCGCGAACGCTTCGATGTCAGCCCCTGCCCAGTTGCTGGCGGCGCAGGACCTGCTGCTGCACCTGACGGTCAACGGCCGTATGCCGGCCAGCAAGGCCGAACTCGAGCGCTGGCTGGCGCCAGTTTTCTGTTCGAATCCCGACGAACAGGAGCGCTTCCCCCGGCTCTACCGCGAGTGGCTGGCGCCGCTCGACGGGCCGGCCTCTAGCAGCGATGGCACCCCGGACACCGCTGGAAAACCCGGGGGCGAATCGCCGCCGCCGCCCGACTGGCGTCGCATCAGGCGTCGGCTGGCCTATCTGGCGGCCGCCCTGCTGCTTGCGGGTGGGCCGGTAGCAAGCTGGTTCGGCTGGGATTACTACCTCAAGGAGCGAACACTGCAGGGGTCGGTCGCGGGCGATCACGGCGCCATCGGCGGTGCGACGATTCGCTTCGTCAGCCGCGATGGCGAGGAGACCAAGACCTGCCAGCAAACTGGCGGCAACGGCGCCTCTTCGTGCGCCTACCACCGCAGCGATCTGCCGGCGATGCTCGACGTTGCCGCCAAGGACTACCTTTCGCAGAGCCAAACCATCGAATCGCCGCCCGAGACGAGAATCGATTTCCTGCTCCAGCGTGTGCCGCCCCGGCAGCCGCCCCCGCCAGACGGTGCCGCGGCTACGCCAGTCGCCACCCTTGTACCACCCCCGGCCATCCAGACGCCGGTACCGCCGCCGCAGCCGCCAGCCGCGCCGCTGCTTCCCGCGACCGTGCGGGTCGCTCTGGCGCTGCTCGCCATCGGTGCGCTCTGGTGGTGGCTATGGTCGGTCTATCGGCGTGGCAATACGCGGCGCGCCGTGCTGGACCGCTTTCCCGCCGGCACGGCGGCCGAGCGCTATCGCCTGCACCGGCGGTGGGCCGGCGGCCTGCCACGTCTCTTTGCCGGTCGCGAACTGCGCGACGCCCTGCGCGAGCTACGCCGCCACCGCAGCGTCGTCAGCCGCCAGCTCGATGCGGCCGCGACGGTAGAGGCGACCGTCAGCCAGCGCGGGCGCTTCACACCGGTCTATGGCCGGCGACGCGCGGCGCCCGAATACCTCGTCCTGGTCGATCGCCGCAGCGGCCGCGACCAGCAGGCGCGGTTGCTCGACGAATTGCTCGCGCGCCTGCGCCGGGACGGCGTCTACCTTGACTGCTGGGACTTCAACGGCGACCCGCGTCTTTGCTGGAAGTCCACCGGCGAGGTGCGTTTCGTCGGGCCGGCCGACCTCGCGGGTCTCTATCCCGAGCATGCGCTGCTCGTCTTCAGCGGCGTCCGAACGGCTTGTTCGAACCGCTGTCCGGCACGGTCGTCGACTGGCTCGACGCCTTCGCGCACTGGTCGCGGCGAGCGATCTTCGTTGCCGAATCGCCCCAGCCGTTGGCCTATCGCGAGCACGCGCTGGAGCAGGCCGGTTTCGCCGTCCTGCCAGCCACGCCTGCCGGGCTGCTCGCCTTTGCGCTGGAGGACGAATCGCCGCGTGCCGACAACGACGCCTGGCCCTGGCCCTATCCGCAGCGCCTGGCGCGCACCCCGGCGCGCTGGCTCGACGAGACACCGCCGCTCGCCGAGGATGAGCAAGCGCTTTGCGCCGAGCTGCGGTGCTATCTCGGCCCGATGGGCTACTTCTGGCTGGCTGCCTGCGCGATTTACCCGGCGATGCGCTGGGAAGTGACGGTTGCCGTCGGTACCCGTCTGCTCGACAGCGAAAGCCTGGCGCGCATCCTGCCCGCACTGGTGCGCCTGCCGTGGTTTCGGCTCGGCGCGATGCCCGACTGGCTGCGCCGCCGCCTGATCGGCGAGCTGCCGCCCTACTGGAAGCGGCAGGCGCGCAACGCGCTGTGGCACCTGCTCGATGCCGCTGGCCAGGGTGGCAGAGACAAGCTGCCACTCGAATTCGCCGAGGAAGATGCGCCCTCAAGCGAGCAGCAACGACGGCGCCGGGAGGCCGCCGCGCTGGCTTCTCTCGGCGCTCATCCCCTGAACGACCGGGTGCTCCTCGCTACCCTCACCGGCGACACGATCGACCCGCTGACCCTCGCCGCACCGCCGCTGCTGCAGCGGCTGTGGTACCTCAACGGACAGTCGCGCTACGGCGTGCGGCCGATCATCCCGGCGCTGGCGACGCTGGTCGCCGTGGGCAGCCTGTGGTGGCTCACGCCACCGGGCGAGCGGCCGCCGATCGTGCAAGGCTACGACGTCGCCGTCAAACCGCCACCCGCGCGCCAGACCGCGCTGCGCCCGCTGGCCTACAGCCCGGACGGCGCGCGACTCGCCTCGACCAGCGACGAGGCGGCGACGGTGCTGTGGGACGTGGCTGGCCGCGAAGGAGTCGCTGCCCCGTTTAACCGGCCACGATGCGCAGGTATCGGCGCTGGCGCTCGGCAAGGAGGTGCTGGCCGAAGGCGGCGAGCAGGGAACGATCTACCGGCTCGACCCGTTGACCGGCGGCCCGCTTGGCGATCCGATCGCCGCGCATACCGGCCCGGTGCAGGCGCTGACGGTGAGCCCCGATGGACGGACACTGGCCTCCGGCGGTGCCGATGGCCAGGTGAAGTTCCACGATGTCGCCCCGGCCGCTCCCGCAGGCGCCGTCGGTTCGCGGGAACCGAAAGCGGCGCTGCCCGGCGCCTTCCGCAAGGTCGCTTTCGATTCGCGATCGACCCTGCTGGCCGAGACCGGAACCGCTACGGCCGCAGCAACCATCCAGGGTGGCGGGACATCGCCTGCTGCGGCGGCTCCGGCCAGGGTGGCGGCCACGAACAGAGTCGGTCCTCACCAGGGCGCGGTGTCGGCGATCGCTTTCAGCTCCGACGGCAAGACCCTCGCCTCGGCCGGCGCCGACGGCCGCGTGCTCCTGTGGGAGGTGGCGAGCCGTCAGCCGGTCGCCGAACTGGCGAGCGTAGCGGCCGCCGGAAGCGGCCGCCGCCCGGCTCTCAGCGCGCTCGCCTGGCGTGCGGACGGTGTGCTCGCCACGGGCGACGAGCAGGGCGCGATTGTCTTGTGGAACGTCGCGGCCCGTCCGCCGTTGCCCGGATCGTTGGCGAAGCACGACGCGCGGGTTGCGGCACTCGCCTTCAGCCCCGGCGGCGCGACCCTCGCCTCGGCCAGCGACGACGGCTCGCTCCGGCTGTGGGACGTCGCCCGGCGAACGCTGCGGGGTGTGCCGCTGGCGGTCCAGGCGAGGCGGTCGCCGCGGTCGCCTGGAACCCCGACGGCAAGGGGCTCGCGTCGGTCGGCCGTTCGGGACGGTGGTGCTGTGGAGCTTCGCCGATACCGGTCAGCCCAATGACGAGCGCGTTTTTCCGCGACTGCGCCGATTGCCCGGAGATGGTGATCGTCCCGGCAGGGCGTTTTACGATGGGGGCGCCAGCGAGTGAGGAGGGCAGCGACGACGGCGAACGCCCGCAGCACTTGGTCACTGTCAAGTCCTTCGCGCTCGGGCGCAGCGAGGTGACGGTGGCCGACTTCGAGCGCTTCGTGAAGGCCAGTGGCTACCGCAGCGACGCCGAAAGGAATACCCGTGTTAGGGGGTTTGGTGACGGCTGCTACACCTACATCTCTCGGCCTTCGGGCTGGGAGGCGGGCAGGAGTTGGCACGATCCGGGGTTCAAACAGGGCGCCGCCAATCCCGCCGTCTGCGTGAGCTGGAATGATGCGCAGGCCTATGCGGCCTGGCTGTCGAAGCGCACCGGCAGGATCTACCGCCTGCTCAGCGAGGCAGAGTGGGAGTATGCCGCCCGGGCTGGGACGACCACCAGCCGCTATTGGGGCGAGGACCCGAATCATGCCTGCAAATTCGCGAACGTCGCCGACCGTGCTCTCGCGGTGAAGGGCCCCCTTTTTTCTCAGTCGGGGGAGGCGGCGACGATCCACGATTGTGACGACCGGCATGCGGAGACGGCGCCGGTCGGCAGCTTCCGCCCAAACGCCTTCGGCCTCTACGACATGCTGGGGAATGTCTGGGAATGGACCCAGGACTGCGGGATAAACCGCTACGCCGACGCACCCAGGGATGGCAGCGCTTGGTTAAGAATCCAACTGTGCCTTTCGGAGGTTCCGCGGCGGCTCCTGGCTCGACGATCCCGGCGGCGCGCGGGCGGCCGCACGCAGCGGGTTCGATCGCGAGTTCCGGAGCTCCCGCCTGGGTTTCCGCCTTGCCAGGACGATTGATTGACTTTTTGTCTCTTCCCCCCGCTGGGTCGCGATCCCGGCCAGGCCGAGAGACGGTAAAGGAAACGGTAAAAAAAGAAGAGAGTAAAGGGGCCAGGGTCAATTTAATCTGCTATACGTTCCGCCATGCCTCGTCGTACCCGAATTCATTTCCTGGCCTGCCCCTGCACATCGTTCAGCGGGGGCATAACCGCGACGCCTGCTTCTTCGCCGAGGAAGACTACCTCGCCTATCAGGAATGGCTGGGCGA
>JADJMH010000013.1 GCA_016709675.1 Candidatus Accumulibacter proximus | reverse complement strand
CCAGGACAAGGCTTACCTCAAGCTGCAGCAGCAGATCTCGGAAGAGATGATGGACATTCGTTTCACGTCCAAAACCATTGAGCGTCTGTGCGACTCGGTACGCGCGATGGTTGAGGAAGCTCGCGCCTGCGAGCGGAAGATCCAGAGAATCTGTGTTGATACCGTACGCATGCCGCGCGCGCACTTCATCAAGGTGTTCCCGGGCAACGAACTCAACATCGACTGGGTTGACGCCGAGATCGCAACTGCCGGCAAGACCTATGCCGCGATTCTCTCGCGCAACGCGCCGAATATCAAGGAGGAACAGAGGAAACTGCTAGCCCTGCAGGACCGTATTGGTATTCCGCTGCGCGAATTGAAGGACATCAACAAGCAGATGTCTACCGGTGAAGCCAAGGCCCGTCGAGCCAAGCGGGAGATGACCGAAGCCAATCTGCGTCTAGTGATCTCGATTGCCAAGAAGTATACCAATCGTGGTTTGCAATTCCTGGATTTGATCCAGGAGGGCAATATTGGCCTCATGAAAGCCGTTGACAAATTCGAGTACCGGCGCGGCTACAAGTTCTCAACTTACGCCACTTGGTGGATCCGCCAGGCGATCACCCGTTCGATCGCCGATCAGGCCCGTACCATCCGTATTCCGGTGCACATGATCGAGACGATCAACAAGATGAACCGCATTTCGCGGCAGATCTTGCAGGAAACCGGTCTTGAGGCAGATCCTGCAACACTGGCAAAGAAGATGGAGATGCCGGAGGAGAAGATCCGAAAAATCCTGAAGATCAGCAAGGAGCCGATCTCGATGGAGACTCCGATCGGTGATGACGACGACTCTCATCTCGGTGACTTCATTGAGGACCAGGCGACTCTGGCACCGACCGAAGCCGCCCTTTACTCCAGCCTGCGCTTCATCACCAAGGATGTTCTGGACACGCTGACTCCGCGCGAAGCCAAGGTGCTGCGGATGCGCTTCGGTATAGAAATGAACACCGACCATACCCTGGAAGAAGTCGGCAAGCAGTTTGACGTAACCCGAGAGCGTATTCGCCAGATTGAGGCCAAGGCTCTTCGAAAGCTTCGGCATCCCTCGCGCTCAGACAAGCTGCGCAGCTTCTTGGACAATGGCAACAGCTAACGCACGCCGACACTGAGGTATCGCCCCTTCACCAAACATCTACACGCGGGCGAGCCACCGGAAGGCGGTCTTTGCAGGTCAAGCCGTTCTTGGGGCTGCCTTGCCCGCCACAAAAAAACGCGGCGCCGGTTAGCGGGCGCCGCGCTTGACAACGCAGGTTCTATTTCTTGATCGACTCGCCCGGTGTCACGATGCCCAGGAAGCTGTCGGCCTTGAGTGCCGCACCACCGATTAGACCGCCGTCAATGTCCCTCTGAGCCAGGAGGCCCGCGGCGTTCTCCGGTTTCATCGAGCCGCCGTACTGGATGCTGATCGACTGGGCAACATTGTCACCATAAAGCTTGGTCAGCAGGCTGCGCACGAAGGCATGCGCCTGTTGAGCTTCGTCGTCGCTGGCGGTAACGCCGGTGCCGATGGCCCAGACCGGTTCGTAGGCGATGACCGTGCGCAGGGCCTCATCGGCGGACAGCCCGGCATAGGCGCCGTTTACCTGGGTCGTCAGCACCGCTTCCAATCGGCCGCCCTTGCGTTCAGCCAGAGTCTCGCCGATGCAGATGATCGGCGTCATGTCGAGAGACTGGACCTTCTTGACCTTCTTGTTGACCGTTTCGTCGGTTTCACCAAAGTGGGTCCGTTGCTCGGAGTGGCCGATGATGACGAAATCGACGCCGATCTCCTTCAGCATGTCGGCGCTGACCTTGCCGGTGAAGGCGCCCTGGTTCTCCCAGTGTACGTCCTGCGCAGCCAGCTTGACGTTGCTGCCCTTGAGCACTTCGGCAACCTTGGCGAGAGCAAGGTAGGTCGGTGCGATGGCAACGACCACGTTCTTGATGTCCTTTGCGGCCGCGACCACGTCGGCTGCAAGCTTCACTGACTCGGCAACCGTCTTGTTCATTTTCCAGTTGCCGGCGATAACGATTTTGCGCATGGTATTCCTCGAGGTTGTGTTGCGGGGATGACTTGAGGCAAGCGGTGGCCCCGGCATCGCCGGGGCCGCGGGAGTTTACTTCTCGGAAAGAGCGGCGACGCCAGGCAGGATCTTGCCTTCGAGGTACTCGAGGGACGCGCCTCCCCCGGTAGAGCTATGCGTGACTTTCTTGTCGGCGCCGTACTTCTTCGCAGCGGTGGCTGTATCACCGCCGCCGATAACGGTGATGGCGCCGGCAGCGGTGGCTTGGACGACCGCATTGGCCATGGCCCTGGTGCCGGCTTCGAACTTTTCGAACTCGAAGACGCCGGCCGGGCCATTCCAGATAATTGTCTTGGCCTTGAGAATCGCTGCGGTGAAAATCTTGGTCGATTCGGGGCCGCAGTCGAGCCCCAGCCAGCCATCCGGAACGCCATCGACGTCGTTGGCGCTGCCAGTATTGGCGCTGGCGTCGAATTTGTCGGCAATGACAAAGTCGACGGGAAGCAGGATCTGTTTGCCTTTCTCCTTGGCCTTCTTCATCAGGTCCGGTACGAGCTTGGCGCCTTCTTCGTCGAACAGCGAGTTCCCGATCGGCATGCCCGAGAGCACCTTCTTGAACGTGAAGGCCATGCCGCCACCGATGATGATCTGATCGGCCTTGTCGAGCAGATTGTTGATCAGCTGGATCTTGTCAGCTACCTTGGCGCCACCGAGGATCGCCAGCAGGGGCCGTTGCGGCGATTCGAGCACGGCCGAGAAGGCAGCGAGTTCCTTGTTCATCAGGTAACCGGCAGCGCGCTGGGGCAACTGGACGCCAGTCATTGACGAGTGGTCGCGGTGGGCGGTGCCGAAGGCATCGTTGATGTAGACATCGGCAAGCCTGGTCAGCGAGGCGCGGAAGGCTTTCACGTCATCGGGGTTGGCCTTAACCTTGGTGACCGTACCGTCGGCATTGGTGACGCTGGCTTTGCCTTCCTCCTCGATATGGAAGCGGAGGTTTTCGAGCAGAATGACCTCGCCGGGCTTGATCTGAGCACAGGCAGCTTCGACTTCCGGCCCGACGCAATCGGCAAGGAACTTCACTGGTTGCCCGAGGAGCCCAGCGAGCGCGGTGGCAACCGGCGCAAGACTGTACTGCGGCATAACCTTGCCGTCGGGACGGCCAAGATGAGACATGAGAATGACTGCGGCGCCCTTTTCCAGAGCATACTTGATCGTCGGCAGCGCGGCCTCGATACGCTTGGTATTGGTGATGGCGCCGGTCACCTTGTCCTGGGGGACGTTGAAGTCAACGCGAATCAGGGCGCGCTTGCCTTCGAGGGCGAGATCTTCGATGAACAGTTTGGACATGATTTCCTCGAGAGTGAGTTGGTGTTGAAAAAGGCAGGAATGAGGATCGAAAATGGCATGGTGTCTCCGTATTGGCTGTAAACCGACTCCTCGACAGAGCACTCTTGGCCACTGCGTTGAGAAAATGAAACATGAGGGAAGGCGTTTCAACCACGCAGACGAAGTATCGTTGGCGCCGCTCCCGGAGTCAATTGTCTCGTGTCAAGTGGCAGGTTCCGATTTCAGTAATAGACTCTGAAGGCTTGCTGTATCTGCTCAAACTCGTGCAGATACGCTTTCGCTACCTCGCGATTGGTGGCCAGCACCGTCAGGTCATGGGAAAAAACCGAAGTGTTGTACCAGTTGAAACTGCCTTCGATGACCGTCGCCTCGTCGATGATGCAGTACTTGGAATGGATTGGCGAATAGGGTACCGGGTGATCCGTCTGTCCGTAAACCAGTCCGACCGGAATGCCGGCTGTTCTCAGCCCCTGCACGGCCGGAAGCAACGGGCGGTTGAGTTCATCGGCCATCGATCGTTCGATGCCAACTCTACCTTGCCTGGCCAGATGACCGTTGAGCAGGACGTGGACATGGACCCCGCGGTGCTTGGCGTGTATCAAGGCGTCGATCACACTGTCTCCGTGCTCGCCAAGAAGGTTACCAATCAGGAACAGCGTCAGCTTGATTGAATGCCTTGCGCGATGGATCTCGGCCAGGATGGCGTGGTGCGGAAGGTAGTGTCTACCGTCGAGCAGGGAATGTCGGCCGTAGGTGTAGAGCAGGTTGAAAGGGCTGAGCGGGTCGATGCCATATTTCTGATTGACCCCTCCGCGCTCGCTCTGAAATACGTTGTCCAGCAGACGGCAAACGCCTTTCGAATGAAAGGTCATTCCCGATTCCCAGTTCGCCCACCAGCGGTCGAAGGTGATATTGAACGAGCCGAGTATGCAATCCTCATCGTTGAAGATGATGAACTTGGTATGCATGTCGGGATCGACCTCGATCAGGTGATGATGTGGCGTACAGAAAACGCCCACCAGTTCGACGCCGGCGCGCTTCAGTCGCGCATAGTTTTCACTGTTGGTGAGGGTCATCTTCCGCCAGTCGACAATGCACTGGACCCAGACTCCGTGGTGGCTGGCATGCACCAGATGGCGCGTGAAGTCATGGTCGTCAATGCAGTCCACGCTCACCTTGATGGTGCAAAAGCGCTGGGGATGCGCGTGCTTGCAGCGAATGACCTTGTCGATGTGATCGTGGATGAAGCGCTTGGGATGATACGGATGATACTGCTGCCCCTTGGTGAACTTGGGAATCAGATGCAGGGAATCGAAATGATGGTTGTACCAGTCGACGTCGCTTTGCAGTTGCCAGGCGTTGCATTCGTGGGTGCGATAACCGTTGTGCGTGGCCCAATGCGAAGTGATTCTTCGGTACTGCGGGTGCTCGTCGCGCAACTGCGACCAATCCATGAAGATGTACTCGAGCTGCGAGGGCACGGAGTGCTCGTCACGGTGCACGACGAAAGCGAACTTGACACAATCGATGTGCCCGAAACTGCGTGACGAGGGATGGATGTAGAAATCCCGCGTGCGCCGCTTGTGATGGTTCCACTGGATGTCGTAGGGGTCGGTGTCAACAATGTAGGTTTCGCAAATATTGTTGTCCCGATAGACGCGGAGGACAACCTTCACGTTGACCTGTACGCCGAACGACACATCGAAGATGATCTTGCCCCAGCGCAGGTAGAATTTCTCGTTGAAGTCGTTGGTCCGCACGAACGAACCGCCAAGGTTTCCGTGCACGGGAACCGCGTAATGTTCTGCTGTATCCATGTGAAAAAAGACCACCTATATTATTTGGCGCGGACTCGACACGGCAGGTGCCGCGTCCGCGATAAGAACTCGCCCACCACTCATGTTGGCTCGAAGGTCATCAGATAGCCAAAATGGTCGGACACTCTTCCATAATCCTGCTCGGTGAACACCGCCCGGCTGGCGGTGGCCGCAAGCCCACTGCCCTTGCGGAGGAAAACATAATCAATGCGATGATCCTCGTCCAGGCAGCGCTCCCAGTGAGCATCCCTCGCCGTGAAGATCCGGCGAAAAACCTGTGGCGAGTTTGCCGAAAGATACTGATCATCATATTCGTTGGAATCGACCACGAGCTGATAACCCCTTGAACCCGCCTTGATGTTGAAGTCCCCACAAAGCATGGTTGCGGTCACCTGATGGGTATGCTCATCCGCTGCCCATTGACGCAGATTCTCGAATTGCTCGGCGAACCCATCCTCCCACCAGCTCAAATGGGAGGAGAAGACATTGATCAGGCCGACATAAGGTACTCTTACCTGGGCCATCACCACCTTGCGCGAGTGGATGCTGTAGGGGTCGCGACTGCTTGAAACATATCGACCCTGATGCCTCTCTATCGGGTATCGGCTCAGGACCGCGACCCCCTCGCGATAGCGGTCAAAACCAAGATGCGACCAATCAGTCACCAGATGGTAGGGAGATTTGATCCGTTCGTTGATGATCCGCGCGGTATTGGTCTGCCAGTCGCCCTTGCCGTCATTCCACAGCTCGGCCACTTCCTGCAGGCAGACGATGTCGACATCCTGCGCGTCAATTGCCCTCGCGATCCGGGACAGTTTGTCGTCCTGATTCTCTTCCTGGCAGCAGTGCAGATTCAGGATCATCACCGTCAGCGGCCGACGCTGAACCGAGTAGTTCTGCCCGAAGTTGTCATCCCAAAGGACTTCCTGCCGGGTTTCACAGGAGATCCTGTAGTGAACCCTACAGGCCCCGTCCACCTTCAGCACCGTATTCCAAATCTGACAACCGTAGTGATTGGGGTTTCTCGCGTTGCTGAGGAACTCGCTGTCCCAGTAGTTGCGCCCGTAGTGGCAGGCCGACTTGCGCGAGTTCCGCCAGTCGTCTCGCGTCCAGTGAATCGTGACTCTGCGCGCCTGCAAGGCAGCATCCACTGCCACCACAACCGGTAAAAGGTTTTCGCCATCAGCCAGACGGCGCCCGAACTCGACATTCAGAAGCCGGCCCTTGTCAGCCAGCATGATCCCCGAATCTGCCTGCAACGAATGGTTCTCACCCTGCTGGTTATCCCAGTACTCCGCGCCGGACACCCGATAGCGCAAGGCGAACTGGATATTGCCAGGAAGTGATTGATCGGTCGCAGCAGCAAAGGCCATCCGGGCGAACCAGTATTCCTGGTTGTGGCCGGCCTTGCCATGATAGGCCGCGGTCAAGGTATGCCACACGCCATCTTCGCCGGCCCACGCCACATCAACGCTCTTGTCGAAGGCAAGGTCGTCCACCAGAACAAGAAACGACAGGTCCTGCTCGGGCACCGAGGCTTTTCGGGTGATTAAATTCTTTGCGTAGAGTAGAGTGATCTTGTTCATTGTTCCCCGCGTCAAGGGTCGAATGCAGAGGTTGGAGATTGGCCTGAATCTGTCTTCGTCGCTGCTGGCGCTTTCACCACCAGTACATCTTCCATGACCAGATACTGCAGGTCGGACCCGAAGAACATGTTCAGGGCATCGGTCGGTGAGCAGATCATCGGCTCGCCACGGCGGTTGAGCGAAGTGTTGAGAACGACACCATTACCGGTCAGTTTTTCGAGTTCCACCATCAAATCATAATAGCGTGGGTTGAACTCGCGCTGCAGCACCTGCGCGCGCGATGTCCCGTCCTCGTGCACCACTTCGGGAACGCGCTCCTTCCAGCCTTTGGCTACCCTGAAGGTAAAGGTCATAAAGGGCGCCGGATGCTCGCTTCCCAGCATCTGTGGTCCGACAGTGTCGAGCATGCTGGGGCAGAATGGGCGCCAGCGTTCGCGGAACTTGATCTGGGCATTGATCCGGTCGGCGACGCCGGGGGCACTCGGGCAACCGAGGATCGAACGTCCGCCAAGGGCCCGCGGGCCAAACTCCATTCGCCCCTGAAACCAGGCCACCGGCTCCCCGTCGGCGAGCAGTCGGGCAATGTGCTGCGGCACGTTGCTCAACCGTTGCCATGCGGGCCGCGCCGGATGGCGAGCACAGGCGGCGACGACGTCTTCGTTGCTGTACGCGGGGCCGAGGTAGACATGCTCCATCTTCTCGACCGCAACGCCCCGCTGCACGGACACATAGGCCGCAGCGCCGACGGCCGTGCCGGCGTCCCCCGAGGCAGGCTGAACGAAGAGCTCGCGGACGTCCGGACGGGCAATGATTTTCTGGTTGAGCTTGACGTTCAATGCGCCGCCACCCGAAAAGGCAAGTCGGCCGGTCTCCCGCAGAATCTCTCCCAGGTAATGATCGATCATTTGCAGCGACAGATCCTCGAAGAGCTTCTGGATGCTTGCCGCGTAGTGGATGTAGGGGTCGTCGGCGATGTCTCCCGAACGTTTCGGGCCCAGCCATTCGACCAGCTTGGGCGAAAAGTAGTAGCCCTTGCCGTTCTCCTTATACCGGCGGGAAGCCTATCACGTTGGCGTAGGCCGTGTTGACCGTCAGTTCGCCATCCTCAAACTTCGCCAGGCGCGAGAAATCGTAGCGGGCGGCGTCACCGTAGGGCGCCATGCCCATCACCTTGTACTCGCCGTCGAGCATTTCGAAACCCAGATACTCGGTCAGCGCGCCGTACAGCCCGCCCAGCGAATCGGGATCGTAGAACTCCTTGATCTTGTGAATCCGGCCACCCTCGCCGTAGCCGAAGAAGGTCGTCGCGTATTCGCCCTTGCCGTCGATGCCGAGGATCGCGGTCTTTTCCTTGAACCCGGCGCAATGGTAAGCACTGGCGGCATGTGCGAGGTGATGCTCGACCGGCACGATGTCCGTCTTCTTCAGGTCGAAGCCAAGTTGCAGGAGGCACCACTCGATACGCTTACGGTAGCGATGGAAGCGCCGGTTGCCGGTCAGGATCTCGCGAACGAAACGCTCCTCCTCTGCCGCTGCGACGAGCTTGCCGTCGATATAGAGCGCTGCCGAGGGATCGTGGGTCAGGGCGCCGGACAGGCCAAGTAGGGTCAGTGCCAAAGTCGAGGTCTCAGAGGATCACATTTTCGGCCCAGGCAGCCGAAAGGCGACCGCTGACCGACGAATTCGCTAAGTCAGCCTGCGCCGGACCCTCTTCGGTTCCCTGGTGGACAAGCGCCCGCCGACCGGACCGAACGCCGATCAATAGGGGCGTGGCTCGCCCGCTGGCCGGGTCTTGAAACGGCGATGGACCCAGTAGTACTGCTCCGGCATCTCGCGCACGGCCGCTTCGATCCAGGCGTTCATGCGTCGGGTATCGGCCTCGACGTCGTCGGTCGGAAAATCCTGCCATGGCTCGCCAACCGTCACGACATAGCCCTCGCCGCCGGGCAGGATGCGCGTCAGGCAGGGGACGACGGCAGCGCCGGCCAGCCGTGCCAGCCGCGACAGACCCGGGACGGTTGCCGCCTGCACCCCAAAAGAAGGGGACAAAAATCGAATCCTTGCGCCCGAAATCCATGTCCGGCAGGTAGTACAGCGGGCGCCCTGCCTTCATCGCCCGGATACTGGCGCGCACGCTTGCGTCACGCGACAGCAGCAGCTGATCGCCAAAACGACAACGGCCGCGTAGCAATAGGCGGTCAAAGACGGGGTTCGACTGTTCAGCGTAGATGCTCGCGCTGTCGAAGCGCATGGCAATCCCGGCGCCGCCGGCGTCGAGTCCGACGAAGTGCGGCGTCAGCATCAGCACCGGCCGGCCCGCCGCGAGCAGCGTCCGCATTCGCTCTTCGCCCTCGACCCGGATCAGCCGCGACAGCCTCTCCGGCTGGCACCACAGCAGCAGGCTGCGCTCGAGCACACTGCGGCCAAGCACCCTGAAATGTGCGTTCGCCAGCTGCCGACGCTGTTCATCATCGAGTTCCGGGAAGCACAGGCCAAGATTCACCAGGACAATGTGCCGGCGCCGGCGGGCAAGCACGAAGAACGCACTGCCCAGCGCATTGCCGCAGGCCGCCAGAACGGACAACGGCAGGAAATGCAGCAGCCAGAGCGCTGCGACGAGCAGGCGACTCAGCACCGGCTCAGGTGGCGGCAGTCAGTCTGGCCTCGATACAGGTCTTTCATGCCATGCAGCCTCATGCCACGGTTCGTTGGTCGGAAGTTCAGGCGTCGTTGGCGCGGTATTGTACTTTCATCAAGGCGACGGCGACGCGCTTTTCCGTATGCCCCGTAGCGACACAGCGCATCCCGATGACGTCAAGGCCGCACCGGCAGCGGCACGACAGTGCATACCGCCTTTGAGTGGATGCTGCAAGTCGTCGATGCCGGTCCCACTACAGCAATTCTTCCAGCCGCAAGCGAATGATCCTGCCCTTGACCGCTGCCAGTGCCTCGATACCGGCAATGGCGGTGTCGATATTTCGTTCGCGCGTCTTGTGGGTGAGCATGATGATGTCGGTCTGCTCCTCACCTTCGCCAGGCTCGCGCTGGATCATGGCGACGATCGAGATGCCGTCATCGGCGAGGATTCGTGTCACGTCAGCGAGCACTCCCGGGCGGTCTTCGACGCGCAGGCGCAGGTAGTAGCTGCTGACCACGTCGGCAATCGGCAGAATCGCCAGATCGACCATCGCGTCGGGCTGGAAGGCAAGATGCGGGACGCGGTGCTCGGGGTCGGCGGTATGCATGCGCGTTACATCGACGAGATCGGCGATCACTGCCGATGCCGTCGGCTCGGCGCCGGCGCCCTTGCCGTAGTAGAGCGTTGCGCCGACGGCGTCGCCCTTGACCAGCACCGCGTTCATCGCGCCCTCGACGTTGGCGATCAGGCGTTTGGCCGGGATCAGCGTCGGATGCACACGCAGTTCGACGCCTTCGGCGGTCCGCTTGGTGATGCCGAGCAACTTGATACGGTAGCCGAGCTGCTCGGCGTACTGGATGTCGGCGGCGTCGAGCTGGCTGATGCCTTCGATGTGCGCCTGCTCAAAGCTCATCGAGTTGCCAAAGGCAATCGCCGACATGATGCGACAGCTTGTGCGCGGCGTCCACGCCTTCGACGTCGAAAGTCGGATCGGCTTCGGCGTAGCCCAAACGCTGCGCTTCCTTGAGCACGGCGTCGAAAGACAGCCCCTTGTCGCGCATCTCGGAGAGGATGAAGTTGGTCGTGCCGTTGATGATGCCGGCGATCCATTCGATGCGGTTGGCGGTCAGGCCTTCGCGCAGCGCCTTGATGATCGGGATGCCACCGGCGACGGCGGCCTCGAAGGCGACCATGACGCCTTTCTCCTGCGCGGCGGCAAAGATCTCGTTGCCGTGCTTGGCCAGCAAGGCCTTGTTGGCGGTGACCACGTGCTTGCCATTGGCGATCGCTTGCAGGACTAGCGCCCTGGCGACGCCATAGCCGCCGATCAGTTCGACGACGATGTCGACTTCCGGGTCGCTGACCACGGCAAAGGCATCGTCGGTGACCCGGCAGCTACCCCGGTCAGTTGGCGCGTCCGTTCCGAGGTCCCGGTCGGCAACGATGCTGACCTGAATGGGACGACCGGCGCGGCGGGTGATTTCTTCAGCGTTGCGCTTGAGTACGGCGTAGGTTCCGCCACCGACGGTGCCGATGCCAAGCAGTCCAACGTTGATGGGTTTCATAGAGCAGTCAGGGAGGGTGAGTAGAGAAAACGACCGCAGAGCAGGCGAGTGGCGGACTCGCCGCAGCTACGCCGAGGTTCCGGCGCGCCTGCGATAAGCGGCAAGGAAACGCGCGATGCGGGCAATGGCGTCGCGCAGATCGTCTTCATACGGCAGGAAGACGAGGCGGAAGTGATCGGGTGCGGCCAGTTGAAGCCGCTGCCCTGGACCAGCAGGACGCGCTCTTCCTGCAGCAGTTCGGCGATGAAGTCCTGGTCGTTGTCGATCGGGTAGACCTGCGGGTCGAGGCGCGGAAACATGTACAGCGCCGCCTTCGGCTTGACGCAGCTGACGCCGGGAATGGCGGTGATCAGGGCGTGCGCCAGATCGCGCTGGCGGCACATGCGGCCGCCCGGAGCGACCAGATCGTCGATGCTCTGATAGCCGCCGAGCGCGGTCTGGATCGCGTGCTGCGCCGGGACGTTGGCGCACAGGCGCATCGACGCGAGCATGTCGAGGCCCTCGATATAGTCGCGCGCCTCGCGCAGGTCGCCGGAAACGACCATCCAGCCGGCGCGATAGCCGCAGGAACGGTAGTTCTTCGACAGGCCGTTGAAGGTCACCGTCAGCACGTCCTGCGACAGCGAGGCGATCGCCGTGTGCGTCGCCCCGTCGTAGAGCACCTTGTCGTACACCTCGTCGGCGTAGACGATCAGGCCGTGCTGGCGCGCGATGGCGACCATTTCGCGCAGCACGCTTTCCGGATACAGCGCGCCGGTCGGGTTGTTCGGGTTGATCACCACCAGCGCGCGCGTTCTCGGCGTGATTCGGGCGCGCAGGTCGTCGAGGTCGGGCAGCCAGTCGTTGGCTTCGTCGCAGAGATAGTGGCGCGGCGTACCGCTCGACAGGCTCACTGCGGCCGTCCATAAAGGGTAGTCGGGCGCCGGCACCAGCACCTCGTCGCCGGCATTGAGCAGGGCGTTCATCGCCATCACGATCAGTTCCGAGACGCCATTGCCGATATAGATGTCTTCGAGCGTGACGCCCTTGATGTGCTTCTGTTGCGTGTAATGCATCACTGCCTTGCGCGCCGAGAAGATTCCCTTCGAATCCGAATAACCTGCCGCGTTCGGCAGGTTGCGGATCATGTCGAGCTGGATTTCCTCCGGGCGCCTCGAAGCCGAAGGCGGCGAGGTTGCCGATGTTGAGTTTGATGATGTGGTGGCCTTCGTCCTCCATCTGCTTGGCCTTTTGCAGCACGGGGCCGCGAATGTCATAGCAGACGTTGTCGAGCTTGTTCGATTTGAGTACCGGTTTCATTGTCTTGGCCTAGAGCAGGCCGTCCTTCCTGAACATGTCCTTGATGCCGCGAATCGCCTGGCGCGTGCGCTCCTCGTTTTCGATCAGCGCGAAACGGACGTGATCGTCGCCATACTCGCCGAAACCGACGCCGGGCGACACCGCCACCTTGGCCTCGCCGAGCAGCTTCTTGGCGAATCCGAGCGAGCCCATCTGCTGGTAGGCCGCGGGGATTTTCGCCCAGATGTACATCGAGGCCCTGGGTATTTCGACCATCCAGCCGGCTTCGTGCAGCCCCTTGGCGAGCACGTTGCGACGGCCCTGATAGAGCTGGCGCACTTCCTCGACGCAGTCCTGCGGACCGTCGAGGGCGATCACCGAAGCGACCTGGATCGGCGTGAAGGTGCCGTAGTCATGATAGCTCTTGATGCGCACCAGCGCGTTGCACAGTTCCTGGTTGCCAACCATGTAGCCGACCCGCCAGCCGGCCATGTTGTAGCTCTTCGACATGGTGAAGAACTCGACCGCGACCTCGCGCGCCCCCGGCAACCTGCATGATGGAGGGCGCCTTGTAGCCATCGAAGACGATGTCGGCGTAGGCCAGGTCGTGCACCACCAGAATGTCGTGCTGCCTGGCCAGAGCCACGATGCGCTCGAAGAACTCGAGGTCCACGCAGCGCGCCGTCGGATTGCTCGGAAACCCGAGAATCATCATTTTTGGTTTTGGTATCGACTCGCGGATGGCGCGTTGCACCTCATCGAAGAAATCGACGTCCGGCGTCATGCGTACCGAGCGGATGTCGGCGCCAGCGATGATCGCCCCATAGATGTGAATCGGGTAGGACGGATTGGGAACCAGCACGGTATCGCCGCGGTCCAGTGTGGCGAGCATCAGATGCGCGAGGCCCTCTTTCGAACCGATGGTTACCACGGCTTCGGTTTCCGGGTCGAAGCTGACATCGTAGCGCCGCTGATACCAGTCGCAGATCGCCTTGCGCAGGCGTGGAATCCCCTTGGAAATCGAATAGCCGTGCGTGTTCTCGCGCAGCGCCGCTTCGACCAGCTTGTCGGTGATGTGCTGCGGCGTCGGGCCGTCCGGGTTGCCCATGCTCATGTCGATGATGTCCTCGCCGCGCCGACGGGCGGCCATCTTCAGCTCGGCAGTGATGCTGAAGACGTAGGGGGGCAAGCGTTTGATGCGGGAAAGTCTCTCATGATCCAGGCTCGGGAAATGGTCAGCGCTACTCGCGGTCGACCGTAGTTGGCACAACGCATCGATCGACATCCGGCGCAGCGAGGCCAGCAGCCGCTGTCAGCCTCTGGAACGCGATCGACAAAAAAGTTATAATCCTACTTTAACGTTTTGTGCACCGCAATTTTCATGAAACTGCAGCTAGACAGAAGCGCTGGTCTCAACACCTTCACCGCCTACGGGGAAGGCTACGTCAGCGTCAATGGCGTCCGTCACAACTGCAACCTGGCGGTGCTGCCCGATCGCCTTCTGCCGAACTGGACGCTGGCGACCTTCGAAACGCTGAGCGTTGCCGACCTCGAACTGCTCGCCGCACTGGATGCCGAGATCATCCTGCTGGGCACCGGCAACCGCCTGCGCTTCCCGAGCCCCGGACCTGTTGCGACCGCTGGTGCGCGCAGAAGGAAGGGCTTGAAGTGATGGATCTGCCGGCCGCCTGCCGCACCTACAACATACTGATGGCAGAAGGACGCAAGGTTGCCGTCGGTCTGCTCCTTGTCTGACTGCTCGCCGCAGTCGGCGGCGCTTCCGCCCTGCTCAGCCACGGTTTCCCTCGATGAAGCGCATCGCCCTCAAGATCGACGTCGACACCTGCCGTGGCACACTTTTTGGTGTGCCGACGCTGATCGAACTGCTGCAGCGGCATGAAGCATCGGGCACTTTCTTCTTCTCGCTCGGTCCCGACACCAGCGGTCGGGAAGCACGCCATCTTTCACCAAGCCGCTACTACGATCTCCTCACGCGCCTCTACGGGCTGCTCCTGCCGGCACCGGATATCGGGATTCGCGGCGCCGGCTGTATGCGGCAGGCGCGCGATGCCGGTCTTGAGGTCGGCATCCATGCCTGGAACCGTGTGCGCTGGGAAAAATTTGTCCCGACGGCCGACAACGCCTGGATTGAAGCCGAAATGGAACAGGCCAGCCGGCGTTTTGCTGCCGTTTTCGGTGAGCAGGCACTAGCCCATGCTGCATCTGGCTGGCGAATGAATCGTCATGCCCTGCGCCTGACGCAGCGCCTCGGCTTCTGCTATGCCAGTGATTGCCGGGGAAATTTCCCGTTCATTCCGGTCGTTGATGGGGAACTCGTCCACTGTCCACAGCTGCCGACAACGCTGCCCACGCTTGACGAACTCCTCGTCACCGCAACGACTTCTGCCGCCCAGGCCGCCGAGCGGATTCTCGCCGAATCCGCCAGCATCGACGGCGACCACGTATTCACCTTGCGTGCCGAGCTTGAGGGAATGAAGTACAAGGGTGCGTTCGAGGAACTGCTCGTCGGTTGGATGAGCAGGGGTTATCGACTGGTCGCCTTGCGCGATCTGCTCACATCGCAAAACATCGCCACCCTGCCGCGCCACACCGTCGTTTTTGCCGAGGTGCCGGGTCGCTTCGGCCAGCGAATGACACAGGGGCCCGCTTTCCTCGATACTTGTATATGAACAACGGTGTTGAATGAACAAGGGCGGCCGCAGCCGCCCTTGCCTGCCAGAGCACCGGATTCGATCAGTCGCGATCGCCGCTGAAGACCATAAGCAGGTTGAGCAGGCTGACGAAAACGTTGTAGATGTCGAGATAGACCGCCAGCGTCGCCGAAATGTAGTTGTCCTCGCCACCGGTGACGATCCGGCTGATGTCATAGAGGATGTAGGCCGAGAAGACCATCACGGCAATCGCCGAGATGGTCAGCGACAGGGCCGGGATCTGGAAGAAGATATTGGCTACCGCCGCCAGCAGAACGACGATCATGCCGATGAACAGGAACTTGCCCATGAAGCTGAAATCCTTCTTGGTCACCGTGGCTATGCCGGCGAGTGAGAAGAAGATCAATCCGGTACCCCCTGCAGCCATGGCAATCAGCGAACCGCCATTGCTGAAGCCGAGCGCCACCTGCAGAATGCGCGACAGCATCAGACCCATGAAGAAGGTAAAGCCAAGCAACAGGACCACGCCCATGCCACTGTTCTTGGTGCGCTCAATGCCCCACATGAAGCCGAATGCGATACCGAGGAAGAGCAGGAACGACATGAACGGGCTGCCGGACATGAACGAGAATTGCATCTGTACGCCGACCAGTGCGCCGAGAACGGTCGGCACCATGGTCAGGGCGAGCATCATGAAGGTATTGCGCAGGACGCGGTTCTGTTGCAGCGCTAGCTCGCCGCTGGCCTGGCCTGTCATCTGAAACTGGGGTTGCATCGTGTTCCTCCTGTGTATGGAAATGCGACTACGGCCCTAAGACTAGCCAAATAGGAAAAAAGTTTCAATGCTGGCGGTTCCTTGGCGAGCAAGGCCGTAGGGTGTCAGCGGGTCGCTGGTGGCTCTGGAACATCAGTGGCCATGTTATCATTCGCGCCGCACCGACGCGTGGCAGTGGCCTGAACCGGCTGCGAGTCGAGTCAGTGGGGATGTGCAGGAAGCGTGGCAGAGTGGTCGATTGCACCGGTCTTGAAAACCGGCAACGGGCAACCGTTCGTGAGTTCGAATCTCACCGCTTCCGCCAGACAAAGCAGTACCGATCGGCATCGCGACCGAAAGGTCTGACCGTCGTTGGGCGTGCCGCGAAGCGAAAGCGACGCGATGCGATGCCCTGATCAGCGCGAGCGCGCCAGATCGAAGTCGGCGGTGTTGCGTTCGTCGATGAACAGGCGAGCCGGTTCTGGGGGCTCACCGTTACGGCAGGTGACCACCACGTTGGCCAGCACCTGCTTCTTCTGCAGCACTTCGACGGCACAGCGGCCGTAGATGCTCTCGATGGTCGCCAGCAGGTTGCGCGAGTAGGGCGTGGCGAGGGCGCTGTCGAGAATCAGGTTGGCAATCAGCAGTCCATCGGGTTCAAGTACCCGGCGCGTCGCCTGCCAGAATTCGCGCGTGACCAGGTGGCCGGGGATCGACGAGTGGGCGCCGTAGACGTCCACCAGCATGGCAGCGAAGCGCTCCTCGGTCCGGATCACGAAGCGGCGTGCATCGTCGGCGATGAAGTCGCCGCGCGCGGCTGTGTGGAGAAAATGCTTTTCGGCGATTCCGCGGACCGCCGGGTCGATATCGACATAGGTGTAATGGTTGCGCGGTTCGCGGTGTGACAGCGTGAAGCCGCCGGCGCCGAGGACCAGAATCCGGCGGTCACGGAAGCCAAGGTCATCGAGCAGGAGACTACGAACATGCCGGATGTAGCGCGCGTAGTGTGGCGGTTCTGACTCGTCGATCAATGACGCGAACGAGTTGTTGTTCTTGAAGGCTTGCCCGTTGATCGCGCCGTCGTATTTGGCCGGCACCACCAGGTAGCTGGCGTAAGCCGTTTCGATTTCCGGGCGCAGCCAGGCATTGGCGAGAACGGCCAGGGTGATGACCGTCAAGCCGGCGGTGGTGGTGGCCCAGCCGCGACCGCGCAACAGCACGAAGCCGACGACCAGCAACAGTGCGCAGAGCGCCACGGCTGCCGACACGCCTAGCCATTGCATGACCAGCAGCGACAAGGACAGCGAACCGAGAAAGGAGCCGAGCGTGGAGTAGTAAAGTGCCTGTCCGCTGGCCTCGCCGACGCGTTCGTGCTGTAGCAGATTGGTCAGGATGGGTACGGTCTGCCCGAGCAGCCAGGCGATCGGACAGAGTACGCCGGCAATGAGCACCAGGTAGGCGAGTTCCGGCGGACGGATTGCAGCAAAGATAACATCAACGCTCACCCCGGCCAGACCGACGCCGATCAGCAAGGCCGCGAGCAGAAAGTTCCTCGCCACGACATCGAGATACTCGTCGTCGATCTTTGCCCCGGCGTGGTAACCCAGGGCCAGGGCAAGAAGAAAGAAACCGATTGTGGGTGCGGTGACGACGATCGAGCTGCCCATGTGCGGGATGATCTGGCGCAACGCGATGACTTCGGCGCCAAGCGAGCAGAAGCCTTCAATGAAGACAATGAGGAAGAGCAGCAGACGTGGCATGCGGGAGTGTGCGCCGGGCGGAGTAAGCCGGCACTATACTCCAGCAGCACCTTCACGAAGGAATCGGGGCAGGAGTTCGGGCGGCAACTGCAGCCGGTGGAGCAGGGTTTCGCGGCTGATGTGCAGCAGGTCCTGGACGGCTTTCAGGTCATCCGGTATGGCCGGGTCAGCCCAGCCATCGATCGAGTGGCGAGCGAGGTTGACAGCCAGTTTCACGTTCTGCACCCTGGACAGATGCGCGTTGCCGTCGTCGATCAGCGTCGTCAGCAGCTCGGGTAGATGCCAGGCGTGGCAGAGCGCCAACTGCAGTTCGGCCAGCGGAAACCCGAGCACCTCCTGCTGCACGCTGGCGCTTCGCAGTGATCTGTCGGCCTGCAGCCGCGAGCGAATCTCGATTGCCAGATCCGGCGCAAAGCACCATAGCAGGATCTCTGCGAGGTCATGCAGCAGCGCGGCGAGAGCCACTTCCTCAACGTTCATGTCATGCCGCGCGAACGCCCACTCGTGGGCGTAGCGTGAGGCACGTTGTGTGCGCAGGATCACCTGCAGTACGCCGAGCAGGGCCTGCGGCTGACCGCTGAGCATGCCCTCGAGCGTCAGCGGCCGGTCGAACTGCCGGAAAAAAGGGTCGACGCCGAGCATCATCACCGCGCTGGCGATATTCGTGATGTCGCTTTGCAGGCGGCGACGGCTGCCAGCCTGAATGTAGGCCAGGACGCGGATGGCCAACAACGGGTCCTGTAGCACGATGTCAGTGATGTCGCGGCCGTTGACCCGGTCGATATTCTGACGCGCCTCGTCGAGGCGGCGCGCCGTCTGGCGTAGAACGGGCATTTCTCTGCCGCTGACGAAGGCCAGCCAGCCAGCCAGGTCGCGGGGCGGGTGCTTGTCGAACATGGGTGTCGCCTTCAACAAGGGCGTCCGAAGAATGCGCTGACAGCGGAACAGCTTCCCTTGCCGCTGGCCAGCGCGATCAGGCAGATGGTAGTCCCAGCCTCGTCAGCCTGCAAGCTGCCGGTGGCGGTTTGCCTGAAAGGTCAAAAGCGCTCCCCCGTCCGCAGGTAGCGCCATTGCCCGGGAGCCAGCTTGCCAAGCGATACGCTGCCGATCCGGACGCGTTTGATGTCGGTCGCCCGCAAGCCCACTTGCTCGCACATGCTCTGGATCTGTCGCTTCCTGTTTTCGTGCAGGACGAAGCGCAATTGCTGCTCACTCAGCCAGGACACCTCCGCGCGCAGCAGTTTGACCTTGTCGAGCAACAGGCCATACCGGAGCAGCTCCAAGCCACCCGGCAGCAACTCACCCTCGACGCGGACATGGTATTCCTTCTCCAGCCTGGAATCGCCACCAGTCAGTCGGCGGGCGACACTACCCTCCTGGGTAAACACCAGCATGCCACCCTCCTCGGGCTCAAGTCTGCCGGCCAGAGCCAACCCGCGCAGGTGGCCGACCTTGAAACGGAGCGGGCAGCCGTCTTCCGGCCAACGGTTCTCGGCACGGATCGATTCGACCGGGTTCTCGCGCCCGTTCCCTGCCGGCGCATCGAGATCGCCGCACGGAATCTTGTTGAACAGGATGGTGACGCTTTCCGTCTGATGCTTGCTCGCCGCCTCCTTGACCTGGATCCTGGCCTTCGGGTTCACCCGCGCGCCAAGTGTCGTGATGACGACGCCGTCCACCGTCACCCAGCCATTTTCGATCCACTCGTCAGCTTCGCGCCGCGAACACTGGGCCTGTGCGCTCACCAGCTTCGACAGCCGCGGTGACTCCTTCGCCAGACCACGTTGACTACTGGCCGCGGCGGCTGGCGCTTCAGCCGGCGGCGTCGGTCGCGCACCCCTGCGGTGCCGGAGGGAAGGCGCGCGCGCCGGTGCTGCGTGCTATTCCACGTTGCGGATGTTTTTTGGCAGCTTTCGTGGCCGGCAGAATCGGTGCTGCCGGCGAGACATCCGCGACCGGGGTTGGCGGAAGCGCCTCACGCTCGGTGCGTTGCGGCGCCGGAGGGAAGGCGCGCACGCCGGTGCTGCGCGCTATTCCACGTTGTGGATGGTTTTTCGCAGCTTTCGTGGCTGGCGGAGTCGGTGCTGTCGGCTTGCCGTCAGCCGGCTGCTGCGTGGCATGCTTCGATGTCGGAGAACCGCCGCGAATCGGCCGGCGCGCAGGCGCCCTCGCTTCGCCGGGAGCAGCAGAGCTGGCGGGTCTTTTCGGTAGCTTCAGGGTCGCGCGGGACATGGCATGGCTTTTCGTCGGGTCGGGGCGCGTAGTTTACGCCAGAACTTACCGCGGCCGCGCTCGGAATTGCCTGCCGCCATCCCTCCTGTGCTAACGCGGCGGGGGTGGTGGGGGTGCGCCACGCGGCGGTGGCGGTGGTGGTGGGCTGCCACGTGGCGGTGGGGGGGGTGGTGGAAGAGCGGTGGCAGCAAAGGGCCGGCCAGCGTTCGCATTCTGTAGTGAATAGCCACCAATCAGCGGCACCTTGTGACCGCGCGAGTACATGCACTGCACGTAGCTCTGGTCGTACCGCTGCTGCAGGGCATAGCTCGATGCATTGCTGGCCGCGACTCCGCTGGTACTGCCAACGAGCAGGCCAACACCGGCGCCAACGGCGGCACCACTCGACCCATCGACAGCGGCACCAACCGCAGCGCCAACTGCCGTTCCCAGCACGGCGCTCGCCACGCTGGCATCGACGGCCGCCGTTTCAGGGGTTCTCGGACTGATCATCTGGCGCGCATAGTCCTTGCACATGGCGTCGTCGGCGCGGAACTGCGCGAAGCTCTGGCCCGTTCCCGGCAGGGTCATCACGCTCGGACCCTCCGGTGGCAGACTGACACAGGCGGTTAAGATGAGGATCAACAGCGGTGGGCTATGGCGGAGGCTGGGCATCACGGGGCGGTTCCTGGTGGCAAGACATCTGGTCGGCGCGGATCATCGCCCGGGGTACGTACCAGTGCGCGGTCAACACCTGCTTGAAACACTTAATAACGCAGGCGGCGCCCAAAGGCTGACGCGTTTCGAAAGCCTGTTCACCCGCGACCAGCATTGGCCGTCTGATCCGGGCGCAGTTCTCCCGCTGCCAGTCGCGCATTGGTGCGGGTACTGAACCGGAAAACAGAGGGTGTTGGCGCCTGCGGTTTCTGGTACGCTGCTGGCGACAGAGCTGTGGGCGTGATGACCGGGCAACGAACCGTCGGCTGCACTGCTGTGATGCAGTCGGCCGACGGCCCGTGATTGTGGGCACCCGTGATTCTCGCATGAAGCTGAACGACGGGGCTGCCGAGCAGCCCTTGACACGCACCAGACGCGGCGGGCCTTCCGCGCTGGGAATCGACCTTGATCTGACTGCCGTCATGCCACAACATCCGGAAAGCGCCATCGGCAACCTGGCCGACCTTCAGGAGGGACAGATCGCGCTGTCGCGATTCATCGTACAGCGCGACGCTGGCCTGTATGTCAGTCTTTCGCGGCTGGAGTCGGCCACCGACTTTTCCGACTTCGTCAATCGCGTCTTCGCGTCGGGCCTTTACTTCCGGGGGCTTGATTACCCCCAGGCGTGCGCTTCGGTATCGACGTCGCGGTGGTGCGCGAAGGGCTCGAACTCGACAAACCCGAGCGCCGGGTGGTTGCCCGCAGCCGGCCATGTGTTCCCGGCAAGGATGCCGAGATTGTCGAACAGGCACCTGGACTTCGCCGCAACAACGCACCCCGTCGGCTGCTCGGGGATCGAGTCGACCTTCGCCAGTTCGAAACTCGCTACCCGCAAGTCGCCGCCGGAATACGCCTGGTCAAAAAGACGCCGCGCACGCCGGGCCTCGACGGCTGGGACATCAGTGGCGAGCCGCTGCCGGCACCGTTGCCCAAGGACTGCGACCTGGAGAGCCTGGCCGGCCCCGGGACCCGCATCAACCAGGAGGCGGATGGCGAATACCTGCTGGCCTCGGTCTGTGGCTTTCTCAATATCGACCGGCGCAGCAACCAGTTTTCGGTTGCCGACAAGATCGTCAGTCACGAGGGCGTCAGTGTGCGCACCACCGGCGACCTCCTGCTGACCGGCGAAGTGTACGAGCAGCACGGCGAGATCCAGGAGAAGCGGGTCGTCCAGTGTCGCAGCATCACGGCTTATGCTGACGTTTTTGGCAACATCGTTTCGAGCGGCGGGGTGGTCTGCCTGAAGCACAATCTGGTCGGCGGCAGTGCCAGCAATGATGAAGGCGACATTGTCGTCGAGGGCATGGCTTCCGGCGCGACGCTGACCGCACACCACGGATGCATCACTGTCCGGCAAGCGGACAACTGCGTGCTTCTGGGTCGCCAGGTAGTTGTCGGACAAGCGACGAACTGCGCCATCGTCGCCGATGAGGTGACGCTCGATGTTTCGGAGGCCTGCACCGTCGCCGCCAGGGCAATAACGGTGCAAATTGCCCGTTCGCGCCGCGAGCTTGACACCGTCTTGCTGGTCCTCCTGCCTGACCTGTCTACGTACGCGGCACAGATCGCTGCCCTGGAGAAGAAATGCGCCGCGCTGGACAAGGAGATTGCCGAGCATCGTTCCCGGATCGATGCCTTGCGCAGCGAGAAGGAGGTCGCCAGTTACCTGCTACTGGCGGGGAAGCTGCGCCGCCAGGAAGTCACCCTGAGTGCGGAGCAGCAAGTTGGCTGGCGCAGGCTCTCGGCCCTGGTCGCACCCGTTTTGCGGACGATGTCTCAGTTGGCGGAAGTGGCCAGGGAGCTGGATGGCAATTTGAATGTCCTGCGCAGCCAGCACGACGAAGTGACCGCGGCCAGAGAACAGGCCTGCAGCGGTATCGCCTGCACGGTCGAGTGCGTCGAAGGGGAAACGCGCGTCAGTACCTTGTTGCTGCGCTTGGCCGATACCCCCCTGAGCGCTCTGCCAGGCAAGGACCTGAAGGCGAGATTGCGCCGAACCGATGCAGCCACACGGCTGCTGTTCACCGGGAGCGCCGGCCACTTTGCCTGGCGTTACCGCCCGCCGTCGGCCTGAGTGCTGCTGCGGCCGAAGGTGGGCGCCAACGCGACGGTCGGCGACCTACGCCTCCGCTACCCGCCGGGCGATGTGTTCAAGCGCTTCCTCAATCTGATCGATGAGAATCAGGCAGAGATCACCTGCCTGCAGTTCGGCCAGGGCGCTGTCGATGGCAAGAAACTCGCCATGGATCTCCCGGATCTCCGAGGTTCGTTCAGCGTCCTTCAGACCCTCCTGCAACAACGCAAGCACTTCGCCATCGGCGCGACCCCGTTGGCACTGGTCCTGATAGAGCACGACCCGATCAAAGGCGCCACCCAGGATCTGGGTTTGCTGGCGGATGTCTTCGTCGCGCCGGTCGCCGGCACCGCTGATCACCACCGAGCGCTTGCCACCCGCTGGCGACGGCAGGTTGTCAATGGCGTCAACCAGCGCCTGAATGGCGTCCGGGTTGTGGCCGTAGTCGGCAATCAAGGTCGCCCCGCGATAGCTGAAAACATTGAAGCGTCCGGGTGCGGTGTGAGCGTCGTTGACGAAACCGGCCAGTCCGGCCTCGATGATTGCCCAGTCGAGTCCCAGGGCCCAGGCGGCAGCGACCGCCGCCATGGCATTCTCGACCTGGAAGCCAATGGCGCCGGCCTGTGTCACGGGAATATCGGCCAGCGCGATGCGGTACTCGATACCGCCGCCAGAGGCGACGATCGAGTTGCCATCGCGATAGACGACGCGTTTTCGCCGTGCGCGGTGCATCGCCATGACCGGATGGTTCCGGTCATGAGCGAAGTAAGTCACGCTGCCTGGGCACGAATCGGCCATCCGCGCGACCATCGGATCGGCGGCGTTGAGTACCGCGACACCGCTCCCCGGCCGGACGTTGTTGACGATCACGCGTTTGACCACCGAGAGATCCTCGACCGTGCTGATGTAGGACAATCCCAGATGGTCACCGAGGCCGATATTCGTAACGACGGCAACATCACAGCGGTCGAAGCCCAGCCCCTCACGCAGGACGCCACCGCGCGCCGTCTCGAGCACGGCGGCGTCGACGCCAGGGTGCAGCAGGACGTTTCTGGCGCTCTTCGGGCCGCTGCAGTCACCGGTATCGATGCGCCGACCCTCGACATAGACGCCGTCGGTCGTCGTCATGCCGACGCGCAGACCTTGCTGGCCAAGGATGTGGGCGATCAGGCGCACGGTTGTCGTCTTGCCGTTCGTTCCGGCGACGGCAACAAGAGGAATCCGTCCATCATCGCCGGCGGCAAAGATGTTGGCAATGATCGCCTCGCCCACCGGCCGCCCCTTGCCGAACGACGGCTGCAGGTGCATGCGCAGTCCCGGCGCCGCGTTGATTTCGACGATGCCGCCGCCCTGGTCTTCAAGCGGCCGCAGGACGCCGTCGCAGACGACATCGACGCCGGCAATATCGAGGCCGATCGTCTGCGCCGCCGCGACCGCCTGAGCCGCGAAATCGGGATGCACGTCATCGGTGACGTCGGTTGCCGTGCCGCCGGTTGACAGATTGGCGTTGTTGCGCAGGACCACGCGCTGGCCTCTCGCCGGGATCGATTCCGGCGTGAGGCCAGCGCTGGTCAGACGCGCCAGCGCCACCTCGTCGAGTCGGATTCTGGTCAGCGACGTGGCGTGGCCTTCGCTACGTCGTGGATCCTGGTTCACACGTTCGACCAACTGGCGAATGTTGCGCACGCCATCGCCGATGACCAGCGGTGGATCCCGTCGGGCGGCAGCGATCAGCTTGTCGCCAACCACCAGCAGTCGGTAGTCGTGGCCGGGAATGTAGCGCTCGACGAGGACTTCGTCACTGACTTCAAAAGCGATCGCGTAGGCCGCTTCAATCTGCTCACGCGTACTCAGATTGACCGCGACCCCCTTGCCCTGGTTGCCATCCTGTGGCTTGACGACGACCGGTCCGTCGATCTCGCAGGCGGCCGCCCAGGCGTCCTCGGCGCTGAGCACCGGCCGACCAGTGGGTACCGGGACCCCGGCAGCGTGCAGCAGAACCTTGCTCAGCTCCTTGTCCTGGGCGATCGATTCGGCGACCGCGCTGGTACGATCGGTTTCCGCTGCCTGAATCCGCCGTTGTCGGCTGCCCCAGCCGAACTGCACCATGCTCCCCTCGGTCAGCCGACGGTAGGGGATGTTGCGCGCCGCTGCCGCATAGACGATTGCCCCCGTACTTGGTCCCAGACGCACATCCTCGTCGAGTTCGCGCAGACGGTCGAGCGCCTCGTCGAGTTCGAAAGGCTTGTCGTCGACAGCCGCTGAGCAAAGGTCCTGGGCAAGTTCGAAGGCCAATCGGCCAACCGCCTCTTCGCTATATTCGACGACCACCTGGTAGGTGCCGGCTTCCGTGGTCTGCGCCGTTCGGCTGAAAGTCACCGGGCAACCTGCCTGTGCCTGCAGACCCAGTGCGGCGAACTCCAGCGCCTGGGCCATCGATACCGCTTCATCATGACCGAGCGGTCGCAGCATGGCCAGCTCCGGGAAACGCTCACGCAGGCGGTCCTCGAAGCCAGGCAGGTGGTCTATGTTGCACTCGACTTCGCTGCAGCAGACGATCGCTTCAATCGCCGTGTGCCGGCTCCAGAGATTGGGACCGCGCAGAGCGCGGATACGCGAGACTTCCATGAACAGTTTCCTCTTTCTGGTTCGGTCCGGATGCCGGCGGCGGTGCCCGCATCCCTGCTGGTGGTTGCTGGCTCAGACGACGGTGAAGGTTTCCAGCCCGGTGCGTATCAGTTCGGGACCGATGCCCAGGGCCCAGGCCGCAGCCGTGGCCGCGAGGACATTGTCGACCTGGCAGTCGATCTGCCCGCCGTCGGTCAGCGGAATGCTCTTCAGGCTGACGATCGGTGTTTCGTACTCGCCGCTGGCCAGTACCACCCGACCGTTGCGCACGAAGACTGCGCGCCGGCCCTTCGCCCGGTGTTCGACGATCGTCGGCAACTCGGGATCAGCCGCGAAGAAAACCACTTCGCCGTCGCACAGCGCAGCCATCTCGACCAGCATCGGCTGATTCGCATTGAGTACGGCTGCACCCGCCGGGAGCACCAGATCGACCTGGGTGCGCAGGACGGTGAATACCTGCTCGGGCGTGTTGACATCGTAGCGACCAAAGTGCCGCGGCGCGTCGACATTGGTGATCACGCCCACCTGGCAGCGGTCATAGGCCAGGCCTTCGCCGAGGATGGTATCGCTGCCATTTTCGAAAACCGCGGCTTCAACGGAGCGATTCATCAGGATCCGGTTTGCCGATCCCCAGTTCGCGCAGTCACCCTTGTCGATACAACGCCGGTCGACGAACAGTCCGGCGCTACACGCCAGACCCGTATGCTTTCCGGATAGCGCGATCAGGCGGGCGATCAGTCGGGCGACGGTGGTCTTGCCCAGGCTGCCGGTGACACCGACCACGGGGATGCGGCCGTCGTCACCATTGGGGAACAATTCGTCGACAATGGCGCGACCGACCGGGCGTGGCTGGCCGCTCTCGGGCTTGAGGTGCATCAGCAGGCCGGGCCCGGCATTGACCTCGACAATCGCGCCACGCTGCCCATCGAGCGGCTGCGAAATGTCTTCGCAGACCAGGTCGACGCCGGCGATATCGAGTCCGACGATACGCGCGGCCAGCGAGGCGGTGGCCGCCGTCTCCGGATGCACGAGGTCGGTGACATCATCGGTATGATTGCCGCTGCGCACGATCAGGACCTCACGACCCGCCGGCGGGACCGAATCCGGCGCAAACCCCTGCCGCGAAACCTCGAGCCGGGCAACCGGGTTGTCGGCGAGCGCGATGATGTCGAGCGGGAATTCCTCGGCGGCACCCCGTCGCGGGTCGGAGTTGATCTGGCTGTCGATCAGTTCGTCGATCGTCGAACGGCCGTCACCGATGACCCTGGCGGTCTCGCCGCGTGCGGCGGCGACCAGCTTGCCGCCAATGACCAGCAGGCGATGCTCCGAGCCACGCACGTAACGTTCGACGATGACGCCGCTGCCTTCGACGACGGCCGCGGCATAGGCTGACTCGACCTCTTCGCGCGCAATCAGATTGGTGAATACGCCGCGGGCGTGGTTGCCATCGGATGGCTTGACGACCACCGGCAGCCCGATCTCCTCGGCGGCTTCCCAGGCATCTTCCGGACCATCGACCAGGCGCCCCTCGGGAACCGGTACGCCACACGACTTCAACAGCATCTTGGTCAGATCCTTGTCGCGCGAGATACCCTCGGCGATGGCGCTGGTGCGGTCGGTTTCGGCGGTCCAGATGCGTCGGCTGCGAGCGCCGTAACCCAATTGCACGAGGTTGCCGGTGGCCAGCAGGCGGATCGCCGGAATGCGACGATCCTTGGCGGTCGCCGCTTCGACGATGCAACCGGTACTTGGCCCGAGCAGCTTGCGCTCGGCCATGTCGGCCAGGCGCTCGACGGTGGCGGCCACAGCGAAAGGCCGGTCCTGGATGGCAGCCAGCAGCAGGTCGCGGCCGGCATGCAGACAGGCGCGGGTGACGTCCTCGTGCCAGGCACGCACAACCACCTTGTAGACACCGCGCGTCGACGTTTCCCGCGCCTTGCCGAAGCCACCGTGCATACCGGCCAGGTTCTGCAGTTCAAGCGTGATGTGTTCGAGCATGTGGGCCGGCCAGGTTCCCTCCTGCACCCGCCGCAGAAAGCCGCCGGGCTCGCCATAGCTGCAGCGGTGCTCGCTCAGCGATGGCAGCAGAGCCGTCAGGCGCTCGTAGAAACCGGGGATGGTGTTGGAAGGAAAGTCCTCGAGTTCGCCGATATCCACGATTGCTTCAATGACCGGACGGTAAGTCCAGATGTTCGGACCTCGCAGGTAGCGGATTTCAAGGAACTTGATGTCTTTCGTTTTCATGGCGTCAGTCCAGGCACGGGAAGGTTGGCGCGGGGCAGCGCGGCACAGGCGGAAGGCAAGCGGACAACAGGCCGGGCCCGGAGTATCGTCGGTATAACGTGGCACTCGTCAATCGGCTGACCGACCGGCGAAGCGATCGCCGAAAAACGGTTCACAGGAAGCGATCCAGAATCCGCCGGCTGTGCTGGTCCAGCGCAGAGCGGTCGCGAATCAGGAAGTGGATGCCATGACTGTCGGCGATCAGCAGTGCCGGTGGCGCCAGGCGGCGAATGTCCTCTTCGCCCTTGAGGACGAAGCTTGCCGGGCCGCGATCGGTTTCCACCTGCCAGGTGCTTGGCGTGGCGAAGCTGGCGACACCGACGATGCGCGTGATCACCGGCATGAACTCGCGCTGCGCCAGCTCTGCTTCGACCAGGGCACGCAGTTCGTCCGGCAGGTCGGCCAGCTGGTCGATCCAGGCCAGCTCGTGTCCGTAGGGGTCCACCAGGGCGACGCCATCGTCGGCGGCGCTGATCGGAAAGGCGCGCACCGGCACCACTCCGACGTGGACCTCGCCGTCGCTGCCGATGAACTCCAGCCGGCCAAAGGCATTCCGGCGCAATTGATAGTCGGCTGCGTCGCTCATTCGCGGTCTCCCTCGTCCTTGGGATCGATTTCCATTCGGCGCAGCTCGTCTTCGGTGTCGACGTTGCGGGCCTGCGCCTGATAGAGGCGGTAATAATGGCCCTCGCAAGCCATCAGCTCGTCGTGGCTGCCCACCTCGACGACGCTACCCCGGTCGAGAACGACCAGGCGATTGGCGTCACGCAGGGTGGACAGGCGGTGGGCAATGGCAATCGTCGTCCGTCCGCGCACCAGGTTGTCGAGCGCCTTCTGGATTTCCTTCTCGGTCGTCGTATCGACGGACGAGGTGGCCTCGTCGAGGATCAGGATGCGCGGGTCGATCAGCAGCGCGCGGGCGATCGAAATCCGCTGCCTTTCGCCGCCCGACAGCGCCTGGCCGCGTTCGCCGACCAGCGAGTCATAACCATGCGGCAGGCGCAGGATGAACTCGTGCGCGTGCGCGGCGCGCGCCGCCGCAACGATCTCGGCGCGTGAGGCCTCGGGCTTGCCGTAGGCGATGTTCTCGGCAATCGTGCCGAAGAACAGGAAGGGCTCCTGCAGCACCAGGCCAATGTGCTTGCGGTATTCAGCGACCGGCAGCGAACGGATGTCCACGCCATCGATCAGGATGGCGCCTTCGGTGACATCGTAAAATCGGCAGATCAGGTTGACCACCGTGCTCTTGCCGGAACCGCTGTGCCCGACCAGGCCGACCATCTCGCCGGGTTCGATGACCAGATTGATGTCGCGGGTGACGCTGCGCGTGCCGTAGCGGAAGCCGACGCTGCGCAACTCGATGCGCCCCGAAACCTTCGGCAGGTGCACCGGGTTGACCGGCTCGGGAACGCTCGAAACATGGTCGAGAATGTCGAAAATACGCTTGGCGCCCGCGGCCGCCTTCTGCGTCACCGAGACGATGCGGCTCATCGAGTCGAGGCGCAGGTAGAAGCGGCTGATGTAGGCCAGGAAAGCGGTCAGCACACCGACCGTGATCTGATCGCCGGCGATCTGCCAGATACCGAAAGCCCAGACGATCAGCAGGCCGATTTCGGTCAGCAGCGTGACGGTCGGCGAGAACAGCGACCAGACCTTGTTGACCCGGTCGTTCACTTCCAGGTTGTGCACATTGGCGGCGCGGAAACGCGCTGCCTCGCGGCTCTCCTGGGCAAAGGCCTTGACCACGCGGATGCCGGGAATCGTATCGGCAAGCACATTGGTCACTTCCGCCCAGATGCGGTCGACGCGCTCGAAGCCGGTACGCAGTTTCTCCCGCACGACGTGGATCAACCAGCCGATGATCGGCAGCGGCAACAAGGTCACCGCCGCCAGCCAGGGATCGATCGACACCAGGATCGCCGTCGTCATGACGATCATCAGCACATCGGTCGCGAAATCGAGCAGGTGCAGCGAAATGAAGATGTTGATCCGGTCGGTCTCGGAACCGATCCGCGCCATCAGGTCGCCGGTCCGCTTGCCGCCGAAGTACTCCTGCGAGAGCTTCAACAGATGCTCGTAGGTGGTGGTGCGCAGGTCGGCACCAATACGTTCCGAAACCAGCGCCAGAATATAGGTCCGTCCCCAGCCAAGCACCCAGGCGACCAGCGACGCGCCGAGCAGGCCGGAAAGGTAGAGGGCCACCAGGGCGGGGTCGATCGGCTGGCCATTCTGGTAGGGGATCAGCACCTTGTCCATCATCGGCATGGTCAGGTACGGTGCGACCAGCGTTGCGGCAGTGGTCAGCAGGGAGAGCACGAAACCTAGGATCAGTTGCCCCTTGTAGGGCCTGGCGAAGCGCCCCAGGCGCAGCAGCGTCCAGGTCGAAGGCGGTTCGTGGATCTCCTTGCTGCAGGCCGGGCACTCCTCCTGCCCCGCGAGCAGAGGCGTTTCACACTTCGGGCAGAGCGCCAGAGCGGACGGTGGCGGCATTTCGCCGGTGACCCGGAAGGTCAGCTGCCGCATGAAATGGTCGACCAGACGTCCGGCGGCAATGTCGCCGCCCAGTGTGTAACGCCAGCTCGCCAACAAGGCCTCGGTGTCGCAGAGTTCCAGCGTTCCGACGCCGGAATGGTCGCGACGGCTGAGGGTCAGTCCGGGCCGGTAAGTCCAGCTTTGCCAGTGGCGGTCGTCAGCCGACAGGACCAGCAGGCGTTCGCTGCTGAGCACCAGGATGCCACTGGCGAAGCGCAGGGTGGCGTCGAGATCGATCTCGAGCCAGGCGAGGATTGCTTCGTCGCCAGCCAACTGACTGGCCAGCTGTGCCGACCAGGCGGCCGGCGGGGTCGTCGGCGACAGCCCGGCAAACGCCGGGCCGTGGGCTGTCGATGCGAGAACGGGTTGGGTCATGGCTTGGCCGCTTTTCGAACAAGGCTGCCGCAGGCAACCGTAACCGACGAGTATACCCGTCTTGACGCTGCTGCCGAGGGGCGCACCAGCGGATCGACGATCCGTCGCATCAGACCCTGAGCCAATCGTTGGGCAAGTGACGTTCCTGCTGCAGGCGAGCGATGGTCGGCAACAGATTCAGACCGGTCTCCTGCCGGCACTGATTCGCGCGCTTGATCAGCTCGTCGAAGCGGAGGTCGACCGGATCACCGGCGCTGGCGAAGGCGATCGTATTGCCGCTGTCGCAGGACGGAAAGACCAGCGCGCGGCCGTCGAAGGCCTGGCTGATGCGCTTGGCACTGGCCTCGAAGCCGCGCTCGCGACCGAGCAGGTTGACTGCCAACAGGCCACTCTGGCTCAGGCGGGCACGACAGGCCTGGTAAAAAGGCAGGGTATCGAGCACGCCGGCGCGCGCGTGCCGGTCGAAGCCGTCGATCAGGATGTAATCATGCAGGTTGTCGCCCTTGAGCATGTACTCGGCTCCGTCAGCAATCAGCACGCGCAGCCGCAGCGGGTCGTCCGGCAGTTTGAAGTGCAGCCGGGCGACGATCTCCACCTGCGGATCGATCTCGACGACGGTGGTCCTGGTTGCCGGTAGTCGGTGGTAGATGAACTTGGCGAGCGATCCCGCACCGAGACCGATCAGCAAGGCCTGGCGCGGCCATGGCGGCTCACGCAGCAACAATCCGGCCATCATTTCACGCGTGTAGGGCAATTCCAGGGCATTGGGACGCTGCACGCGCATCGCACCCTGCACCCAGTCCGACGAAAAATGCAGGTAACGGACGCCGGCTCGCTCGCTGATCTCGATCGAGCTGCGTCCCATCAGGCGTTGCCGAAGCCAGCGCAGGAACAATGGCAACCGCCGGCGGGAAGCGATGGCCCCGTCAGCGCTGCAAGGGACGACTGCGCCTTTCCTGCCATCGGTGTCTTCGGTCAAGTTGGGGGTTTTCAAGGATGCGGGTAAGGGTTTTCGCCTCGCATTCTAGCGCATGGCCGGACGGCCCCGGGTGCCGGCTGCGTTTCCCCGCTCTCCCGTCAGCCGCTGACGGGAGAGGCCGCGTCAGGCGTATTCCGGCAGGAAGGTCTGCTCCGGATGGGTCACCGGTCCGTCGCCGCGCCAGTACGGCGAGAGCTTCCCGAGCTTGGCGATCACTGGCGGGACGGCGGCGATGACGCAGCAGTGCAAGTGGACGTGCTCGTTGAGGGATACGCCGAAACGGTGGATGAAGGCGACCGCCCCGAGCCACGCATCGACGAGGCAAGCGGGACTGTGTTTGCGCAGACAACGTTCCATCACGGAGAGGAAGATGCGCAGCACCGTGCCTTGCAGGGCTGTGTCGCGCTGCAGGAAGTAAGCGCAGCCGTTTGGGCACGGCGAGTACCCATTGCCGCACCGGTAGCGGCCGAAAGATGTGATCGACCAGGTGCACCGCCGTTTCGACCATGAGCCCCGAGTTCGACAAAAATACGGCCAAGTGATTGTTTGTGCTCAATTCAAGGGTTCGAAATTGGCACTACAGGCGTCTAGCGGAGGGCTCGGGCAGGGCGACGGTTTCGAACAGCTCCTTCTGTTGGGGGGTGATGGCGGACAAGCCGGAGGCCGACTGGCGTTGATGCAGCGTGACCTGGTGGTACTGGATCCGGCGGGCGATCTCCAGGGCGCGCTCCGGGGAGAGGGGACTGGCCTTCGCTTTCAGGCGCAGGCGCAGCACCCGATAGAGCAGCAGCGCCAGGAAGCAGATCAAGGCATGCGCCCGGATTCGGTTCGGCAGGCGATGGAAGACCGGCGCGATCTCGATCTCGGACTTCAGGACACGGAATCCCCGTTCGATGTCGGCCAGCGCCTTGTAGCGCGCCACGATCTCGGGTGGGGGAGAATCCGGAACGTTGGCAACGAGGATCAGTTTGCCATCCATCAGCCGCGCGCGCTTCAGCGCACGTTCGTCGATCTCGTAGGTGAATACCTCGGAGGCGAGATTGACCTTGATGATGTGCGCCAGATGCGCGTCAGCGACCGCCTTGTAGAAACGGGCGATCGTGCCGGCGTCTGACAGCTTCTTGCCCGGATGGGTCTGGCCGGCCTCCTGAGCATCGAGTTTCTCCGCCCACTGCGCGGCATCGGCCTCCAGCGCCGCAATGCGCTCATCGCGCACGCGACTCTGTTCGCTGGCCCTGTCGGGGCGATGGGCAACGATCAGACGAAACCCTTGCCACTTCAGCTCACCGAAGACCTCTGCCGTCGCCGACTGGCAGCTCTTCTCGTGGAACGGGGTGAGCAGGCTGTCAAAATCCCCGTAGCGCCGCGCCGGGACGGCCAGAATGAACTCCAGCGGCTGATCGCCGACCCGCAGGGCCCGGAATGGCGTCGAGATTGTCGAGACTCAGCAGACCGCGATCGGCCACCAGCACCACCCGCTTGATCGGATAGCGTGCCAGCACTTTCTCGATCGTCGGCACCAGCGTCGTTGTCTCACCGGTATTGCCGGCAAAGACCTCGTGATGGATCGGCAGGCCTTCCGCTGTCTGGACCACCCCGAGCATCACCTGGCGCACGGTACCGCCCTCCTTGGCATGGCCGAAGTGCCGCAGGTCTTCGGACTCGTCGGTGCTGCCTTCGGCACGGATCGTCGTCAGGTCGTAGAAGACGATCGCCAACTCCTGATCGATCAACGGCCGCAGAAGACCTGTCAAGGCGTCGTCCACCCGGTCTGCGCCCTCTGCCAGGGTATCCATCGTGCGGAGCAGGTGCTGGTGGTTCACCGAATCGGCGCTGACCTCGGGAACCCGGGTGCCCTCCAGCCAGCGCAGGATCCCCAGCTTGGATTCCGGATCACACAGCCGGTTGAACACCATCACCCGCAGGAGACGTTCGGCGTCGAACTGGTGGCGGTTGCGCAGCAACCGGCGAAAGGCGTCGGCAAAGCCCAGTTCCTTCCACAAGGCGGTCAGCAGCCAGGTGTCGCCGACCGACAGCGCTGGCGCGAAGGCGACCTCGCCGGTTCCCTCCTCCAGGGAGGGCTTGCCCGCCGCCCGTAGCAGACCGTTGAGCAGCGAGTCGGTCTCGCCCGATCGCACTGCTTCGATGCGCCCCAGGGTGGCGATGACCCGTTGGCGAGGCACCCCGGCGGTGTCCCGGTAGGACTCGACGAGCTTGACGTACTGGCGCGGGCCGGACGTGGTGATCTTCACGAACATGTCGCTACTGTAGCCACATACCGACATGATCGCAATAGGATTCTGGGCAAGCCGTGTCACTACACGATTTTCCTGGTCGCGCGCCAACTCCTTGTTTTTATTGCGGCCCAAGCCCCGTTTATGCGTTTGGCACGCGAAAAGTGTCGAACTCGGGTGAGCCGTGTATTGCACAACATACGCCGCGACATTTGCAGGAGTACGCGATCAGGAAATAACGGTTGGTGGACGGTCTACCACGGCTGAGTCAGTCGTGCAGGTAGATGGATGACCGCCGTCGGCCCAGTTCTCGGCCGAAGCTGCCATCCGCCAAGGTCAGCTTTTGCGACCGGATTTCTCTGCGAAGCGACCGTTAAGACAGCCTATGGAAGCTGGAGCGATTCATTCGTCGGATTTCTGCCTGGACTCTGGCCAGAACGATTGCCCCCGAAAGAAGGAAAACCCCGAGCGACATCATGGCAATCCGCTGACTGCCAGCCATTGAGCTGACCGCTCCGAACAGCAACGGCCCGAGAGCCGACGAAGCACGCCCTGCCAGTGCATGGAAGCCGAAATACTCCCCTGCCCGGTCCGGCGGGACCATTCGCGAATACATGCTGCGCAGAAGGCTCTGGGTAGAACCGAGAACCAGGCCCAAGGTCATCGCGATGGCCAGCGGAGCATGTTCACCGTCAGCCAGGCCCATCAGAGCAAGCACCACCCCCCAGATTACTAACGTCACATTGACTGCGCCAAACTGGCTCCAGCGGTCGCCGAGCCAGCCGAAAAAAATCGTCGCTGGAATGGCGATCAACTGAAAACTCAGCGAGAGGATCAAGATCTCCTGCATGCTGAGTCCGAATGTCGCCTTGAGAAAAATGGCCGTGAAATAGAGCACCGTGACCATGGCGTCATTGATCAGGTAATACGCGAGGAGAAACTTGGGGATTTGGCGCTCTTGGCGCCAGGAGCCCACGGTATTCCGGAGGCGTTGATACGGGTTGGTCTTTTCGCCCTTGCGGTCGACCTTGTTTTCTGCCGGAAATCCCAGCATCGACATCATGCCAAGCGTCAGCAAAAAACCTGCGGTGACCAGAAAGGCATTGGCGAAATAAGCCTCGTTGCCAGCCACGATGCCGGCGCGGATGAATGGCAGGCACAAGAAGAAGCACGCGATTCCGCCAAGATAACTCAGCCCCCATGCCATGCCGGAAATGCGGGCCGAGGTTTGCGGCGTCGAAATCTCGGGCAAGTAGGAGTTGTAGAGTGCTGTTGCCAGCAAGCAAGCCAGTTGGGCAGCGATGAACAGCAGCATGCCGGCCACGATGTCGCCTTGGCCAAGCGTGACCAACAGCGCACTGGCTGCCGCGCAGATCATGGTTGCCCCGGCCAGCATTGCGCGCCGGTGACCGCCGGCATCGGCGACGGCCCCCAGCCACGGACCCAATAACCCTGCGGCAACCAGCGGAATTGCCACCGCCAGCGACCAGAGCCCATCCGCAGAAGGATGGCCGGCGGCGACAAAGGAGGTGAAATAAATGGCAAAGCCGACTGCCGGAATCATCAGGCCATAACCGTGAACGGCAATGTCGTAAGCGATCCAGGCTGCGATGGCGCGACGCTTCAACGACGCTCCTCGGCTAACTCGTCGATCCGGCGTGGCCACCAGGCGAATCGCTGTAGCTCGAATAGATCGCGAACAGCCTGTTTTCGAGTTCGATTGCCTCCGCTTCGACTTCTCTCATCCGTGCCATGAACTCGATGGCTGCAGGGGAATGCGTCCGATCCTTCCTGGAAATGAACCCGTATTGGTTACGCATCCAGGGAGTACTGAAATCGAGAATCACGAGATCACCAGACTCCAACTCGGGAGCAATACAGCCGGGCGTTATGGGCAGGAGGGCATCACAGCCCAAGGCAATACTTCGCGCAGCAGCGAGCGAATCGACCGTGATGGCCGGGCGAAAATTCTTTGTGTCCTCGTCGATACGCCCTGCTGCACCGCCCGGGGAAAGGAGAGCGGCCAGTGCAGGCGGCATGATGGTGCCAACGATCGGAAACTGCAGAAGGTCGTCGAGCGACAGTGCGCGTCTGCCTGCAAGCGGGTGCTCCCGACGGCAACAGCAAGCGACGGCATGCTCGGGCAGGAGTTCGAAGGTCAGGCGGGCGAAATCCTCGCAGTGACGTATGTCTGCCACGCCAATATCGATATCGCCACTGAGAACCCTATTAACGATCGCTGGCGCGCTATCCATGTCGATCCTGACCTGCAGCTTCGTGTTCCGGGCGATCAGCTTTGCGACCGCGTGGCTAATGGAGATTTCAAAGGGAAACGGCCCTGCACCAATGAAAAGTTCGCCAACTTCGATGCCCTGAATCAAAAAAATCTCGCGGCGAAGTTCTTTTTCCTTCTTGAGAATGTCGTGGCCGCGGCCGATGACAGTCTGTCCGAATATCGTCGGCTCGACGCCGGCTGACGTTCGATCGAACAACTGCACGCCTAGAGATTGCTCCAACCCGGCAATGCTGCGTGACAGGGCGGGCTGCGAGATATGCAGCGCTTCTGCAGCACGGGCAAAGTTCCGATGCTTGCTCAGGGCAAGCACCTGGCGCAGGAGGCGGATATCGATCGTCATGCGCCTAGATTATCACGTCAATTCTTAAAATGCATTGGACGCATGTCGAGGATGCTGTTCTACTTCGACAGACTAAAGACTGCGCAACTGTGGCGGGCTGCCCGCAAGCGGCGTGTTTTTCCATTGAAGATGCATACTGGATCAAGGAGATTTCTATGCTTCATACCAAACTGGCACTGGGGTTGCTGACTCTGGCGCTATCGGCCCCATTCGCGCACGCTCAAACAGCCGCGCCGGAGCCTGCGAAATCAGTTGTGCGTGCCGTCGATCCGGCTTCGATCCAGGCGCTCAGGGACATGGGCGTGCATCTGCAGACTCTGAAGCGCTTCCAGGTATCGACCGAATTGACCGGCGAGCGGGTTCTCGCCGACGGCCAGAAACTGCAGCACTCGGCGACGGCGAAGATCGAGGCCGTGCGTCCCAACATGCTGCGCGCCCGCATGTTCAGCGCGCGCGCCGAACGCGAGATTTTCTACGACGGCAAGCTGGCGACCATCTCCATCCCGGCGCAAAAGGCCTACTCGACCGTCGAATTCACGGGGAACCTCGGCGAACTGGTCAGCAAACTTGAGGAAAGGTACGGCGTCGAGATTCCGATGTCCGACATGTTCCTCTGGGGCACCCCGGCCGCGCCGCTCGACAAGATCGACTCGGCGATGAATGCGGGCCAGGACTTCATCGACAACGACCTTTGTGACCATTACGCCTTTCGCCAGGGCAACACCGACTGGCAGATCTGGATCACCACCGGGGCCAAGCCGCTGCCACGCAAGCTCGTGATCACCGATCGATCCGACGAGGCACGTCCGCAGTCGGTCCAGTATTTCGCCTGGAACCTGAAGCCGACCTTCAAGGACAGCATCTTCAAATTCACGCCGCCCAAGGGCGCGACCGCAGTTGAACTTCGTTCGCTGGAAAAAAAGTAAAGGAGCGCCAAAATGAAAAAATCATTCAGCAAGTTGTTCGCGACCCCCCTGGCGGTGCTCGTCTTGGCTAGCTTTGCCCTGGCGCCGATCGCTGAGGCACGCGGTGGTGGCGGTGGCGGCGGTCATGGGGGGGGCGGTGGCCATGCCGGTGCGCGTGCCGGGGGAGGTGGCGGTGGTGGCGCCAAACAGGTCAATAGCGCCAATCGCGACGTGCGGGCCAACAATGTGCGCAGCACCAGCGTGAACAACGTCAACAATCGGAACACCAACATCAACGCCAACAAGAACGTCAATGTCAATGTCGATCGCAACCGCGGCGGTTGCTGTGGTGGCGGTTGGGACAACGACTATCACCCGGTCGCAACGGCCGCGGCGGTGACTGCGACGGTTGCGGTCACCGCCGCGGTTGTCGGCTCGATGGTGCGTACCGTTCCCGCTGGCTGCGTGCCGGTCAACTACGGTGGCTATATCTACCAGCAGTGCGGTAGCACCTGGTACCAGCCGCAGGGTAACCAGTACATCGTAATCAACCCGCCCTACTGAACCTGTGCCAGGGAGGCCAGCGGCGCTGGCCTCCCTGTCCCCGTTTTACGTCCTTGCGGCCTGTTGACCGTAACAGGGGGGGCCGGCCCCCCTCCCGATTTCTGAAATGCCTCGCGAATGCTTCGCCTTCGGCGTCATTTCCAGGGTTTTCCGGAGAGTGAATCCATGAACAGGTTTCAGAGTATCCGCAGATTGACAGCGCTTTGCATTGGCCTGGTTACGGCTTTTTCCTTCAACCCAGCCAACGCCGGCGAAGGCGGCACGTCGCACATCATGCCGGGCGCCAATGCAACGCTGGTGGATCTGCCACCAACGTCGCCCGGCGGGTTCTTCAAACCGATGTACATCAACTACCGGGGCGACGCCTCGGCAAAGGTTCCCACGGCGGCCGGGGTCGTCGCCAATCTGAACGCGGATGCCAACACGCTAGTGCTCGGCGGGGGCTACGGCCTGGAGCAGACGATCCTCGGGGGCGCCCACTACAGCGTCGCCGCGTTCCTACCCTACACCTGGCTCTCCATCTCCGGGAACGCCGCGGCGCTGGGCGGCGTCGCGATCCAGAACAGCGTGTCCGGCTTCGGTGACCTGACGGTGGTGCCCGTGATGCTGGCCTGGAAATCCGACAACTGGCAGTACGACTTCCTGATGCCGGTCTATGCGCCGACGGGAAGCTATGAAACCGGCAGGCTGGGAAACACGGGGCTGAACTACTGGACCTTCGATCCGATTGCCGGCGTGGCCTACAGCAACACTAAGTCGGGCCTCAATGCGGCCGCCCACCTGGGCTATGCGATCAATACCGAGAACAACGCCACCAGCTACAAGAGCGGCAATGTCCTGCATCTCGATACGTCAATTCAACAGATCTTCCCGCTCGGTTCCGGATTCGCGAACATCGGTGCCGAGGCGTGGTACTTCGAGCAGTTGACCTGCGACCGCGGATCGGGCGCCACGCTCGGCTGCTTCAAGGGACGTACCGCCGGCATCGGGCCGGTGCTGGGTTACATCCAGCCGATCGGCAAAGAGAAACTGCTGTTCGAGTTCAAGTGGCTGCCGGAGCTGGAGACCAGGAATCGTCTGCAGGGCGACTACCTCTGGCTGAAGATGGTCTACAAGTTCTGACGAACCGTCCCGCAAGGAGAGCATTTCATGCAACGCAAGTCCACGTCTTTCTTATGTGCCGTCATCCTGATCCTGGCGTTTGCGATGGGCGCCTCAGCCCAGGAAATCCTGCCGTTCCCGCCCACCCCCTCGGGCTCGAAGGCGGGACTGACGATGGAGACCTCGACCTACAAGAAGCGCGTCGAACCCAGGCGCCTGGCCGAGGGCGCACCGAACATCCTGATCATCCTGATGGACGATGTCGGGCCCGGTACACCTTCCACCTACGGCGGCGAGATCAACACCCCGACGCTTGATCGCGTGGCGAAGATGGGTGTTTCCTACAACCGCTTCCACTCCACTGCGATGTGCTCGCCGACGCGAGCTTCGCTGCTCACCGGGCGCAACCACACCTTCGTCGGCAATGGCCAGATCGCGGCTATCGCGAACGACTTCGACGGTTTCAGCGGCACCATCCCGAAGACCTCGGCGACCGTCGCCGAGGTGCTCAAAAACTACGGCTACAACACCGGCACCTGGGGCAAGTGGCACAACACGCCCGAAGAACAGATCACCAGCAAGGGGCCCTTCGACTACTGGCCCACCGGCTATGGCTTCGAGTACTTCTACGGCTTCCTGGCCGGCGAGGCGTCGCAATACGAGCCCACTCTGACGCGCAACACCAGCCCGGTCATCATGCATCCGAAGAAGAGCTACCACCTGACCGAAGACATCGCCGATGACGCCATCGCCTGGCTGCGCGAGCAGAAGGCCTACGCGCCGGACAAGCCCTTCTTCATGTACTGGGCGCCGGGCGCATCGCACGGTCCTCACCAGGTGATGAAGGAGTGGGCCGACAAGTACAAGGGCAAGTTCGACGACGGCTGGGACAAGTACCGCGAACGCACCTTTGTTCGCGCCAAGGCCAAGGGCTGGATCCCGCAGGACGCACAACTCACGCCGCGCCCGGCGTCGATGGCGTCGTGGGAGTCGATCCCCGAGGCCGAGAGGCCGTTCCAGCGCCGCCTGATGGAGGTCTTCGCCGGCTTCACCGAGCACGCCGATGTCAACGCCGGCAAGGTCATCGCCGAGATCGAGCGCCAGGGGCGGCTCGACAACACGCTGATCTTCTACATCTGGGGCGACAACGGCTCCTCTTCGGAGGGGCTGTACGGCACCATCAGCGAACAACTGGCGCAGAACGGCATCCCGACCACCATCGCGCAGCACTTGAAGGCACTCGAGGAACTGGGCGGGCTCGATGCTCTGGGCGGCCCGAAGACCGACAACATGTACCATGCCGCCTGGGCCTGGGCCGGCAGCACGCCCTACCAGGGCACCAAGCTGCAGGGCGCCTACTTCGGCGGCACGCGCCAGCCGATGGCCGTGGCCTGGCCGAAGCGCATCAAGGCCGACGCGATGGCGCGGCCGCAGTTCCACCACGTGATCGACATCGTGCCGACGATCTACGAACTGACAAAGATCAAGCCGCCACGCATTGTTAACGGATTCAAGCAGGACCCGATCGCCGGCGTCAGCATGGTCTACACCCTGGCTGATGCCAAGGCGCCGGGAACGCGCAAGACGCAATTCTTCGACATCATGGCCAGCCGCGGCATTTACCACGACGGCTGGTTCGCCAGCGCCCCCGGCCCGCGTGAGCCCTGGGTAGGCGGCATGCCGAAGGGGATCAAGGAATGGTCGCCGCTGACCGACAAGTGGGAGCTGTACCACATCGACAAGGACTGGAGTCAGGCGAAGGACCTTGCAAGCGAGAACCCGAAGAAGCTCGAGCAGATGAAGGCGCTGTTCATCGAGGAATCGAAGAAGAACAAGAACCTGCCCATTGGCGGTGGCCTGTGGTCCACCGCGATGTTCCATCCGGAAGACGCTCCGGCTTCGCCTCTCACCGAGTGGACCTTCGATTTCCCGATCACGCGCATGCCGGAATCCGCCGCACCGAAGCTCGGCAAGGTGGACAGCCTGGTCGCCATGGAGGTGGATGTGCCGGCGAACGCGAACGGCGTGTTGTACGCGCTGGCCGGCTTTTCCGGCGGCATCACGACCTACATGAAAGACGGGTTCCTGAACTATGAGTTCAACCTGTTCGAGGTCCAACGTACGAAGATCAGATCCAAAGAAATGCTGCCGCAGGGCAAGGCCATGATCGAAGTTGAATCGAAGCTTGTCGACAAGATCGGCGGCCCGATGGACATCGTTATGCGGGTGAACGGGAACGTTGTCGGCCAGGGGCGCGTACCGGCAGCGATGTCGCTGCACTTCACGTCGAATGCCACCTTCGATATCGGTACCGACCTCGACTCGCCGGTGTCGCTTGATTACTACGACCAGGCACCGTTTGCCTTCAACGGCACCATAGGCAAGACCAAGATCACCTACCTGAAAAAATAAAGGAGATACCAATGAACGCCAAGAAACTGCTTTCCCTGTCGGTTCTCGCCTCTGGTTTTCTGGCCACGGCCAGTTCCCCAGTGCTGGCCGGTCCGCTTGATCCCGATTGCACGCCGGAAAAAGCGGCCAAGAGTGCTGCCGCCAAATCTACGGTGGGTGTCGGCGGACGCTGTTCCGCTGGCGAGGCCGCCAAGGATTCGGCCAAGCGTACCGCCGGGATCGAAGACAAGGGACCGCTGGAGAAGAAGGGCAAGGATGATTCGGGCCCGGCCAAGAGTGCTGTGAAAAAGGCTGTCGACTGAATCCGGCGCGCCGGCTTGCTCTGAGGGAGGAAAGAAATGCGTAAATTGACTTGTTCCACCTGGATCGCAACGGCTGTCGCAGCGGTTTTCTTGCTGGCGGCGCCGCAGGTTTCGGCGGCTCCGGTCGACGGTGCGGAATTGCCATTTCCGCCCGTTCCCTCAGCGAGCAAGGCAGGCCCGACGCTACAGACCTCAACCCACATTCGCCGTGCCCAGCCGAACCATCTGGCGAAGGATGCGCCGAACGTGCTGATCATCCTGATCGACGACGTCGGCTACGGGCAGGCAAGCACCTACGGCGGCGAGATCAATACGCCCAACCTGACGCGCATCGCCCACTCCGGCGTCAGCTACAATGCCTTCCACAATACGTCGATCTGCTCGCCGACGCGGGCCGCACTGCTCACCGGGCGGAATCATCATCGCGTCGGCAGCGGGACCATCGCCGAACGCGCGGTCGATTGGGATGGCTACACCGGCGTCATCCCGAAATCTTCGGCGACGATCGCCGAGGTGTTGAAGGACTACGGTTACAAGACGGCGGCCTTCGGCAAATGGCACAACACGCCGGCCGACCAGACGACGGCGATGGGTCCCTTCGACAAATGGCCGACCGGTTACGGCTTCGAGTATTTCTACGGCTTCCTGGCGGGCGAAACTAGCCAGTGGGAACCGCGCCTGGTGGAAAACACCAACATCATCGAGCCGCCCAACACGCCGGGCTATCACCTGACCGAGGACCTGGCCGACCACGCCATCGGCTGGCTGAAGAAGCACCAGTCGTACACGCCTGACAAGCCTTTCTTCATCTACTTCGCCACCGGCGGCGCGCATGGTCCGCACCATGTAGCACCGGCCTGGACGGCCAAGTACAAGGGCAAGTTCGATGATGGCTACGAGGCGATGCGCGAGCGCGTTCTCAAGCGGCAGAAGGAAATCGGCTGGGTCCCGCAGGCCACGGAGCTGACCCGACGCGTCGAGTCGATGCCGGCCTGGGACAGCATTCCGGAGTCGGAGCGTCCCTTCCAGTTGCGCCTGATGGAAACCTTTGCCGGTTTCGTCGAGCATACCGACGCCCAGGTCGGTCGCGTCATCGACGAAGTGGAGCGCCTCGGCAAGCGCGACAACACGATCATCATGTACATCTTCGGCGACAACGGCGCGAGCGCCGAGGGCCAGCGTGGTTCGATCAGCGAATTGCTGGCGCAGAACAACATCCCGAATACGGTCGACCAGCAAATTGCGGCCTTGAACAAGATCGGCGGGCTGGATGCCATCGGCACCCACAAGACCGACAACATGTACCACGCCGGCTGGGCCTGGGCGGGCAACACGCCGCTCAAATCCACCAAGCTGGTCGCCGCGCACTTTGGCGGCACGCGTTCGCCGATGGCGATTTCCTGGCCAGCGAAGGTCAAGCCGGACAGCGTGGCGCGTGCGCAGTTCCACCACGTCAATGACATTGCCCCGACGCTGTACGAGCTGATCGGCATCAAGCCGCCCAAGGTGGTCAATGGCTACAAGCAGGATCAGTTCGATGGTATCAGCATGGCTTACACCCTGAATGATGCGAAGGCACCGACCCGGAAGAAGGTGCAGTATTTCGAGAACAGCGGTAGCCGTGGCATCTACAAGGATAGCTGGTTCGCCGGCGCGTTCGGGCCGTTTGTTCCGTGGGATGCCGCCGGTTCCGCGGCTGGCATGGCCAAATGGGATGCCGCCAAGGACCCATGGGAACTCTACAACCTGAACGACGACTTCTCGCAGGCGCGCGATCTGGCCGACAAAAACCCGAAAAAGCTGGCCGAACTGAAGAAGGAATTCGACAAGCAGGCCAGGGAAAACAAGGCCTGGCCAATCGGCGCCGGCACCTGGCTGCGCATTCACCCGGAAGACCGCCTAGCCTCGCCGTATACGAGCTGGACTTTCAGCGACCAGACTCGGCGCATGCCGGAATTCACTGCACCGGGCCTCGGTCGCCAGAGCAATCGTGTGGTCATCGATGCCGAATTCGGCGATAACGCCAGTGGCGTGCTCTATGCGCTAGGCGGTGCCGGTGGCGGCCTGGTGATTTACATGGACAAGGGCAAGCTGATCTATGAGTACAACATGATGATCATCGAGAACTACAAGGCCGAATCGGGCGTGATTCCGGCCGGCAAGCACCAGATCATCGTCGATACCCAACTGGAGAGTGCGAAGCCGATGGCCCCCGCGATCGTGACTGTTGCGGTCGACGGCAAGGAAGTGGCAAAAACCCGAGTCAGTCGTACCGTGCCGGCCGCGTTTACGGCCAGCGAGTCATTCGATGTCGGCGTTGATCTTGGCTCGACGGTGTCGCTGGTCTATGACGAGCGCCGGCCGTTTGCCTTCAGCGGCAAGATCAACTCGGTCAAGGTCGATCTGAAGCAGTGACGCAAATGCCTGCCGCCTGAGGTTTACAGAAAGGTCAATACGGAGACAAATCCCACCCCGTGGGCAATATCCCTGGTTCGCGGCGACCTGTTGTTTCGCCTCCAGCGCAAGATCGGACTGATCCCGGAGAACGGTCTGGGCATTGGTCGGCGGGCAGTATTCTGGTCGCTTCTGGCGTGGCTGCCGATCGCTGTCTGGGCTTGGCAAAAGGAATATTTGCTGCCGGTCGATGGTGGCGAACCACTGCTTGCCCACTTCGGAATCAATGCCCGACTGTTGCTGGCGGTCCCTTTGTTCATCTTCGCCGAAGGCATGATGCACAGCACGCTGACGACTTTGCTGCCACGCCTCGTCAGTTCCGGCGTCGTGCCACCTGGGCAACTTGATCGTCTGCGTTCGGTACTGAGCGACATTGCCCAACTGCGCGATTCAGTGTTGCCGTGGATCGCCATCTTCGCCGCGCTTGCCTCGTTCTTTCTTTTCTCAAGGCCCAGTGAAGTGCCGCACGAACTCTCCTGGGCAAAAGATCAAGCAGATGGCGCCGGAATGGGCCTCGGCGTCTGGTGGTATCTCTATGTCGGGCGAACCATTTTCCTGACCCTTCTGCTTGCCTGGCTGTGGCGCTTGGCGCTCCTCTTCATGCTGTTCAAGCGGATTGCCGGACTGGAGTTGTCAATGGTGCCGACGCACCCGGACCGTTGCGCTGGCCTGGGATTTATGGCGCGGATTCCGGTGATGTTCGTACCGGTCGTGCTGGGTATTTCCTCGGTCTTCGCCTCCGGCTGGGCGCATCAGGTCGTCTATCACGACGTGACCATCGGCTCCCTGCGCGTCGAGATCATTGCCTTCGTCGTGGTCGTGCCGCTGATTTTTCTCTCGCCATTTGTTTCCTTCCTCGGATTGATGCTCCGCACGAAGAAGCAGGGTTTGCTAGATTACGGTGACCTGATCGGCCGGCATGGCCGCCTGGTTCGGGAACGCTGGATTGACGGCAAGCAGGTAGCTGATGCCCCAATTCTCGACGCCCCGGAACTTGGCCCGATAGCCGATACAGCAGCGCCGTACGAGTTGATTTCGAAGATCCGCCCATTGCCGCTGACCATGGGTTCTCTGATTCCGCTTGTTGGTGCTGCCGTGCTGCCAATGGTGGTACTAGCGACAATGGACTTGCCGCTAAAAACGGTCCTCAAGACGGTCCTGAAAATACTTGTTTAGTCTCAGGTTGTGATCATGCAGGCTGTCGCCCTTGAGCATGTACTCGGCTCCGTCAGCAATCAGCACGCGCAGCCGCAGCGGGTCGTCCGGCAGTTTGAAGTGCAGCCGGGCGACGATCTCCACCTGCGGATCGATCTCGACGACGGTGATCCTGGTTGCCGGTAGTCGGTGGTAGATGAACTTGGCGAGCGATCCCGCACCGAGACCGATCAGCAAGGCCTGGCGCGGCCATGGCGGCTCACGCAGCAGCAATCCGGCCATCATTTCGCGCGTGTAGGGGCAATTCCAGGGCATTGGGACGCTGCACGCGCATCGCACCCTGCACCCAGTCCGACGAAAAATGCAGGTAACGGACGCCGGCTCGCTCGCTGATCTCGATCGAGCTGCGTCCCATCAGGCGTTGCCGAAGCCAGCGCAGGAACAATGGCAACCGCCGGCGGGAAGCGATGGCCCCGTCAGCGCTGCAAGGGACGACTGCGCCTTTCCTGCCATCGGTGTCTTCGGTCAAGTTGGGGGTTTTCAAGGATGCGGGTCAGGGTTTTCGCCTCGCATTCTAGCGCATGGCCGGATTGCCCCGGGTGCCGGTTGCATTTCCCCGCTCTCGCGTCCGCGTTGACGGGAGAGGCGCCGGCCAGGCGGGAACGCGAGTTCTTCTCTACCCCTCTCGGGGGGTACGGGCGACGAGGAGAATTGGCAGATTCTCAAAGCAGCGCATGCCGAAACTCCTCGGCCGGCAGGCCGCGACCCAGCGAAACCGCGTCGTCCCGGTCCGCCGGCGCCAGCACATAGAACGCGACACGGTCTTCGCCAGCGTCGATCACCGTCGCCAGACGCACCCGCAACAGTCGCCGCTCACGCCAGTCGAGCCAACCTTCGAAGACGCTCTCCTGGGCGCGCCAGGCAAACGCCTCCAGCACGCGCACCACACGCCGCCGCCGACGCGGGTGGGCGATATCGAAGCAGACGACAGTGAACTCACCGACTCCGTTCATCAGGCAATCCAGTAGCCCACCGGGCGAGCAGCGCCCGGTTGATCGCCAAGTGTCTCGCGCCGCGACGGATGGCGCAGGGCCAGCGGATAGGCACGCACGGCGTCGGCACTCGGCTCGATGACCGCCGCCACTTCGGTCAGCAGCGCGCGCAGTTCGGCGCCGTTCAGCCAGGCTTCGAACACACTCTCCTGCACCCGCGCCCCGCATCTTCCCAACACGCCGGCCAGACGCCGGCGCCGCCGATCGTCGGCGATATCGTAGGCGATCACCCACAGACGCATGCTCAGCGCGCCATGAAGGGGCGATAGCCCGGCGCCTCGCCGCGCAGCACCTGGATCCAGTGCGCCACCTGTGCGCGCATCGCCCGCCGGTAGTCGCCGTCCGGCCCACCGAGCGGATGCGCCACCGCGCTCTGCAGCCTCGCTTCCAGCGCTGCCAGATACGCCTTGCGCACCGTCAGCCCGATACGGCAGCCTTCACCCGCGCCACCGATGACGAAGTCGCTGTCGCGAATGTCGTCGCGGCCGAGCAGCTTGAGCACCACCGCATCGACGGTCAGCGCGCGAAACTCTTCCATCAGGTCGGAGACCAGGGCGGGATGGCCGTCGTGCGCTGTGCAGGCCCCAGATAGGATCGAGCCCACGTTCGGCGACCAGCGTCAGCAGGTTCTGGAACAACACCGCGTAGCCATACGACAGCAGCGCATTCACCGGGTCGGTGGGCGGCTGACGGTGGCGGCCGGGGAAAGACCAGCGCTCCGGCAGGAGGCCGGCGAAGGCCTCGAAATAGGCGCGCGCCGCCGCCCCCTCGACGCCACGCAAGGCATCCAGGTCGTCTGCCCGCAGCGCGTGCGCCTGCATCTCATGCAGCGCGGCTTCCGCCGGCGATTGCCCGCCGGGGCGAAAGCGGTAATGCCGGCGCAGCAGCACGCGGCCGTTGCCGATCTTGCCAGCGACGATGGCGCGCGCCGCGGACAGGCAGAACGCGGAATCTTCGCTGCGCCGATACTGGCTGCGCCGCAGGTCGATTCGGTTGTCGGCAGCACTGAGCAGCAGGCCCGGCGGCTGGCCCGCTGTACCCGGCAACACGAAACCCGCGCCGCGCGCCAGCAGCGCCCGCAGTACAGCAAAGCTGACCGCGCCTTCTTCGGTCGCCAGCACCTGGTCCACCTTCTCCATCGGTACGCTCAACAGCTCCTCGCCATTCTTCATCGCCAGGATGCGTCCGCCGTCGATCCGCAGGTAGGCCCCCGGCTCGGCCAGATAGAGCGTACGCAACAGCGGCGGCGGCGCATCGTCATGGCGCACGCCTCGGCCTGGCCGCGCCGCACCGCCATGCGTACGCGCAGCGAGTTTCGGCGCTACGGGCGCCGGCACCTGTGCGGCGGGTAGCGCGACCGGTGGCGGCACCGCGTGCGGCAAGCCATTGCCTGTGCCGGCCGGGCGCAAGTGCGGCGGCAACAGCCAGGCCTCGGCTGCCGGGTCTTCTGCGCGCTGACCGTGCTCATCGAAATGCACGCCGAGAAAGCTCAGGCCCTGGGCGAAAAGCACGATGCGCGTCTTGTCGAAATTGAGTTCGAGACCGGCATTGGCCAGCCAGAGCGCCGCGGCCTCGAGCGCCTGCTCGGCGCTTTCGACCTCGCCGCAGACGATCACGAAATCATCGGCGTAACGCACCAGATGCCAGCGGTCATCGGCGGCGATCGCCTCGTCGAAACCGTCCAGATAGAGGTTGGCCAGGAGTGGTGACAGCGGCGAACCCTGGGCCACCCCCTGCAGCGGGCGGACGTTGCCCTCGGCTGTTTGCACCGGCGCCGCCAGCCATTGCCTGGCCAGTGGCAGGACGCTGCCGTCGGGCAGCAGCCCCGCCAGCCGCTGCACAAGTTGGCGATGCGGGATGTGATCGAAAAAGGCGCGGATGTCCGCGTCGACCACACAGGCCAGACCCGCATCGCGCAGTTCGGCGACCCGGGCGATGGCATCACGTACCGAACGACCGGGGCGATAGGCAAAGCTCTCGTCCTCGAAATGGCGATCGAGGATCGGACCAAGGACAAGCGTCGCCGCGGTCTGCAATACGCGGTCGCCAATGCTCGGTACGGCAAGCAGGCGAGGTTCGCGCCCCGGCCGCGGAAGCTCAACCCGCAGCAGTGGCGTCGGTTGGTAGCGGCCGCCGCGCACCTGATCGCGCAGCCGGCTGAGGCGGAGCAGCGCATTGCGGCCGAATTCATCGAGACCGATGCCATCGACGCCGGCGCCGCCGCCATTCTTGCGCACGCGTGCCCAGGCCTGGGTCAGCGTGTCGTCGGACAGGAGATTGTCAAGTAGTGCCATGGGTGAAGAGTCTGCCACCGCGAACCGAAAAAAGCGCACACGGCAAGCTTGCGGTGGCGGTGGCTCTAGGAAGTGGCTCGGCCTTTGGCGTCGGCGGCTCTCCTCAGGTCTCCCCGACTTCCCGGTTGGAATTCGGGAAGAGAGAACTCTTTATCTGTCGTGTTACTCGCTCTTGCCACTTTGTCTTAATCCCCTTCAGGAATTCGGGGAGCGATAACGTGGGTCTGCTTCTACAACGGAGACGGTGCCGGGTCTTAATCCCCTTCAGGAATTCGGGGAGCGATAACCTCTCACGGCAGAACAGAGCGCTCGCTTTGAAGTCTTAATCCCCTTCAGGAATTCGGGGAGGGATAACTCGGGATCGGGGTCTGGCCCGCATCGCGCCATGTCTTAATCCCCTTCAGGAATTCGGGGAGCGATAACCAAGGGCGCTCGCCGCGCAGCTGAAGGACTTCGTCTTAATCCCCTTCAGGAATTCGGGGAGCGATAACCTAGCCAAGTTAAAACAGAGTCGCTAGATTCAGTCTTAATCCCCTTCAGGAATTCGGGGAGCGATAACCCTAACACTGGAAGACCGCTTGTGGCAAGGGTTTGCAGGCCACGAATCGGCGCGCAGTGCCACAATACCCCGACGACATTGTTGGCGGCGGGGAAAAACGCCAGTTTCGTGCTTCTAATCATGGTGCTGCGCGTGCCTCGTGCGCCGCTCTTCGGTCAGGCTCAAGTGGCTGATTCTCCATCGTGGAAATATCGCGATCGCGTCGGGGTCTCGGCTGGCGCCCGTCCGGCGGACCGGCTTTGCCGAGCGTCTCGGCGCGCACTTGTCGATGGCTGCTGGCTGACGGCTGAGGCCGGCAGGAGCTGACAACGCGATCACGGCGAGTTCGTCCGCTGACCGCATCTTTTCATGGTTTGGACGAATCCTGCCATGGCGCTGATGGCACATCCCCTGTCGAACATCGATAATCCTCGATCCTTTTCAGCGAAGCCGGCATGTGTTTGAGCGAAGCTTCCGCTCAAGACATTGGGTGTCGCATCGGTGACATGAAATCTTCTGGCTTCGCGATGGAACTTCGTGCTGCTGGCATTGATCGTCCCCTCTTGCCCAGCGAACGTTGAACGCAGTTCATCGGCTGACCATCGTGGCTTGCTCGCCGTCGCCACGGTCGATAAAAGGGCAAGGTTTCGGTCGGGGCGGCGTCCGGGGACGGCACTCATGCGCTTCGTTCCAGCCAGGCCAGCTCATGCGGCGCAGCGGCGATTTCGGCATCGGACAGCAGCTTCCCCTCGGGCAGCCGCGTCGTGATGCGCAGGATCAGCGCCTCATCGCCCGGCGCCATGGCGATTTCAACGCGCCTCGTCGGCACTTCGACGCCGAGCAGGCCCGACAGCAAGCGGGCACTGGCCTCGTGCCCGACCGCCGAAATGAAGCCCCCGGCCAGACGCCGCCGGGCCTCGTCGGCGTCTAACGGGCCGCTGAAGCGATACTCGCCATAGGCCGTCAGGATTGACGTGTTGAGCAGGTAGATCATGGTCCCTCGCCGCCGGCGCTGCCGGAAATGACGTTGAAGGTGCGCACGCGCTTTTCGCCTTCGGTTTCGACGTACTGGAACTCGATCTCGGGGTGCTCCAGGGTGACCATCGCGGCGGCGATGCTGACGACCTTGGTGCCGCCGGTGACGTCGATCATGACGTCGCCCTTGCGCTGCGCTTCTTCGACGATGATCTTTCGGTAAACGCCCAGCAGGTCGTCGAGCGCTTCGAAGGAAGCCGTGCGCGCCTGAATGCTCGCCTGCACCAGGCCGGGAAAATAGTGCGCGATCATTTGCCGGCAGGCGTCGAACGAAGCGGCCGTGCCGTTAGTGCCGGAGGATCCGATGAGGATTACGCGCTGCAGCCGGGGAAGGTGCTCGCGGATGGCCCGCAGCAACTGCTCCCAGGCAAACTTCTCGCGCTGACCGAGCGCCGCCATGACGTCCAGTACTGCCGGCAGCGTTGCCGGCAAGGCGTGGGATTCCTGCTTCGTCGTGTTCGGGTCGGTGCGCGTCAATTGGCCCGATTCCCACTGCCACCCCGGCCACGATACGGTGAGCACCAGCACCGCGTGCGGCTCGACGCGGCCGGGCTGCCCGATGCGCTGCACGGTGACCGGCACAAAGCTGCGCCGTCGGGCGTAGAGCACGCCGGCGCAGCCGACAGAGAGGAGCCCCATGCCGAGCAGGCACCAGCCAGACTCCGCTGCACCAAAGATCAGCGCGCCTCCGGGCAGCCAGGGAAACAGTTGGTCACCCTTGATACCGTCGGCGATCCAGCTTTGCAGCAGGAGGATCACGAAGGCCAGGGTGATGTTGATTGCTGCATTCTGAACATCCTGTTTTCCACTCTTCATTTGAGCACCCACAGTCCCCGGTCTGCAGCTGCCAGATTGGGGAGGCTATACCGCTCGTGGCGGGATTGCGAGTCGGTCTCATTGGCGACAAACCACTTGTAGTTCTCTCCGCTCGGATTCGGCGCCACCTGTGTTCGTGGGTAATGCACCGGCAAGCCGCCGCCGCGCGATGCATTGAGAAACGCCTTGATAATCGGCAAATCGTCGAACGCGGCGTGGGGCGAGCGGAGCGCTATTGGCAGATCCCCGCGGTAGACCGCGATCAGAGCCTGAACGTCGTCGTTGCTGCGCAGGCGTCTACCCTCAGCAGTGGATGGACCCCCGAAGCGGGCATAGTCGGAACGTATCGCCGCACCATCGCGAAGATCGAGACCAGCGGGTTCGACTACGCTCAGGCGTACCGACCCGAAGCCGAGCGGTTTGCCGCCACCCATGCGCAGGTAACAGTCGTTATCCAGGCTGAGCAGCCAGAGCAAGGCGCCAAGCTCGACGGTCGACACGTTGGTCACCTGCAGGTCGAAACAGAATTTGACACCAGGTCTTACCCAGGCAGTGATCGATCGGTTTTGGTCGCTGCGCTGCGCTGCGGCGTTGGCGGGCAGCCGCCATTCACGGTACAGCCTGGGCTGGCCGGGTTGACTGTTCAATAGCGGCGGATTGGCACTGACGTCCCAATAGTCATTCACATCACTCTGCGCTTTATGATGCGGGTAGACCTTGCGGCCACGCAGGCCGTGGTTCGGGCAGTACATTGCCGCCTTGTCAGTCCCGCGCGGGTACGGAGTGCCTTGCCTGTCGTTGGCACCGTAAAAGCGCGCCTGTGAGGGCTTCGGTGCGCCGAGGATGACGAGGGGAACGCCGCGTGCGTCGCCGACGCGCTCGATGGCGTTGGCACCCTCCGGGCAGTGAGTGCTGCCGATGCGCAACTGGCCCTTGTACTGACCGGAATCGCCTTGTCCAACCCAGCCGAACAGCCGGTCCGCCGGGGACAACTGGCTTAGTGCTGTGGCTGGTCGCACCGATTCATCAAGCAGTGCAGACGGCGCGGTGGAAAACAACTGACGCGGAATCAACACGGGGTAAAGTGCTGCCAAACGCTGCTCTCACCTGCGCGTAACAGAGCAAGCCGTGCTTGAGCTGGCTGGACTCCACGTCGTGGATATGTCGCGACCAGGCAGTCTGCCCGGGCTTCTCGCCCAGGAAATCTGCCGGTTCGTGTCCCTCACGCCGACGCTTTTCGATCTCCAGCACGTGCAGCTTTTGGTAGTTGGAGATCAACTCGTCCCACTGCTTCGTGATCGCCGGGGTAATCTCAAACTCGCGTGGTCGATTGGTCTCGAGAAACAGGCGCTCGTTGATCTTGTTCTTGATGTTCGGCCCATTGATTACTGCGTAACCGCGGCGCCAGCCGGCGGAGACGGCCTCGTCCTCTTCGACCCAGGCAAGTTCGCCCGAGTGGCTGTTACGCTGGACGCAGTCGCCGTGTTGCAGAAGGGTGTCGCCACCCTCTTCGATGTTCGCGTAGCGCTCGGCGCAGGCATCGGAGCCGCGTCGCTTGTCACCTTCGGCGATCGAATAGAAGCGCAGTGGATGCGATTCGTGTTCGATCGCAAACAACAGCGCTCGCTCCCCAGCCGGTTTCAAGACGATCCTGACTGGAATCAGGTCAAGGGCACTCTTGGCGGGCTGCCGAAGCGCCAGTCTTGAATCATGCGCCTTTGACCACACCCCCATCCGACTGTTGGTCACCGCTTCGTAAGCCGCACGCAAGGCCCCCTTGATACTGGTCGGCGGCAGGTAGGGTGCGCCGTTCTCGTCGGTACGGACGCCGAAGGTCTTGTGGCCGTTGGTGGCGACGCTCGGCTGATCGGGAATCAGCAGCGGCGTGACGGTGGTGAGTTCGACGCTGATACGGCCGCTCCACAGCCCCGGCAGATAACGGTGGTGCCCGGCCGGCAGCGCGTCGCCGAGCGTCGGATGCTCAATGAGACGCGGCGGCGCCGGCACGAAATTGTACGGGTTCTCGAACTGCTGTTCGAAATGCAGCGATGGTGCCGGCAGCTTCGGCTTGGCGTCATCGTGGCGGTGATTGGCCATCATTGCCCTCCTGTATTGTTGCAGACCGCGATCGCGAGCAGGCGCTCTTCGACCACCAAACGGTTGCCGTCTTCACCGGCAGTTCCCGGCGCCTGACCAAGGTATTCGCGCAGCGTGAAGCAAAGGCGCTGGTCGGCAGCACCGACCGCCGGCACGGCGACTTCGCCGTGCCGTGGTGCGTGCATGCTGCTCCAGCCTGCCTTGACTGGCTTGCCGAGGAGGCCGGTGAGCAGGCGCTGGCTGGCGATCGGTTCGAGCCCTTCGAGGGGACTGAGCTGCGTCCAGCCGGAGCGCGGGACTGGGCTCTCGCTGAGCCAGACGGCGTCACCAAGGCCCTGGACATGCTCCGGATCGCGCAGCCAACGCAACTCACCAGCCTCCGCGAACAAGCGGGCTTCATAGACCTGCCCGAGGTCGGCCCCCTCGCCGGCGTCCAGGGTGTTGCCGTCCCAGCGCACAAAGAAAGCACTGGCAGGCGAGTAGCAGAAACCCACCAGAACCTCGCCGGCCGCTGCGCCGTGCAGCGCGTCGGTGAGGGCGATTTCCTGCCGGCGCAGGCTGTACAGAGTGCAGCTCATCGTGTTCCCTCCCTGGCTTCTTGCCACTCCTGCCAAGCGCGTTTCATCTTCTTCACCCACTCGGCGATGTTTGTTTCATCGATCACTCCTTCCTTGACCGGCAGAACCTGCTGCTTGTCACCTTCCGGCCAGTCGATCGTCAGGCGACTCACTGCAAGGTCGCCGTAGCCACGATTGGCGCCAAAGCCGAGCGCGATGCGCCCGGCACAGAAGTCACGCAGAGTCAGCCACAGCAGCGCCAGCGCGGCAGTGTTGCCCGCTTGACCACCCTGGCCGCCGCGGAAACGCAGCCGAATCGGCTGCCATGCTTGCGGCCGGGGCTCGACGCCGCTGTACAGCAGGCTTTCGGCTGCGCCGCCGGTCCAGCGGTCGATGGCCACATGGTCGGCACGCGCAAGGCGTTGGCTATCGCGCCAGTTCTCGCGCGGCTGGTCGAAGCCGGCCAACTCGCCCGCGTCCAGCGCTTCGCAGGCATAGCAGGTGTCGACACTGAGCAACGCGCGGACACCCCACGGCTGCTTGTCGCCGGCGACCGCGGCGTCGCCCGGGCGGGCGCTGCCGAAGAGTTCGCCCACCAGATCCACCGCCACCTGGTCGAAGTGCTGCTCGGCAGCGGCATTCAGATCGTCGCACAGCACGGTGCGCACGATGCGCTCGGCGTGGCTGCGCAAGGCGCCCTTGATGCCTGAGCCGGGAAGCGTCAGGGCCAGGCCGGTGCCGGTTTGCGAAACGAAGGGCAGGCTATCTACCGCCAGGCCGTCGCGCGCTGCCTTGCTCATCAGCGGGCCGCGCGGCCGCCACTCGATAGTGATGCGCAAGTGGTCGACAAGCGGTCCGCCGGCCCTCGACTGGCGGCCGGCATCCTTGCCTGCCTTAGCTCGCCATGCCGCGAGTGCATCGGTCGACTCGCCGTTCAGCCAATCGAGCATGCCCGACCGCGTATTCCACCGGGTCTCGCTGGCCCGTGCACTGTGCAGGACCAGCCGCCCGTAGCCGCGCGTGCTGCCAGCACCGAAGGCAATCTCCCCCACTTCGAGCGCCAGCACGATACGGCCCATTTGTGCCTGTGCCGCTTCGAGGCCGCTGTCCAAAGCCAGCTCACGGATCAGACGGAAGTCGAAACGCGTCCCGCGCGGCAGCACCTGACGGTCGAACTTTGCCCGCCTGGCGGCGCCACCATGGCGCCGATCGATGCCGATCCCGTGCCATAGTTCGGCCAGCGGCGCGTCGAGGGCGGGGGCGTCGTCAACCAGCAGGTAGGATGCGGCGCCCTGGTCGCCCTGCGCGTAGCCCCAGATCGAATTGCCGTCACTGGCTCGCTCGCAGGCGCGGATAGCGCCCGCGAGCGAGCTGCCGGGGAGATAGAACCTGCCGTGGCCATCGACGGCGAGCGGCAGGTCGCTTTCGTGGCCGCTGTCGGCGCCGCCGACATGCAGCGGCGTTTCGGCGACCAGCACGCCGGTCAGCAGCAAGGTGTGGGAGATGGTGCGCGCCATGTCAGTCCTCCTGGTCGCGAGTGCGTCGATCGAACTCGGCGGCGATGACGGTGAGCCAGAACACCCGCGTCGCCTCACCGGCCAAACGCTCGCGGAAGTCGTTACGCCGGTGATCGTGCAGTACCGGGAGTCCGTCGGCATTGAGGTGCGACCAGACTGCCTGCGAATCGTCGGCAAACGCTTGCAGCGCCCACAATGAGGCGGGAGGCCATTTGTCGACGCGGTTCGCTGTCTGCCTGAGCTGGTCGAGCCAGCGCCCGAGTTGCGCGCGTGACACGTCGCCGAACCACTGTTCGAACTGGCTGCGCAGCGCTCCGATCTGGCTGCTTTGCGGCTTGCTGTCGGTCCACCCGAGTTTCCGGGCGATGGCAGGAGCACCCACCAGCGCCTGGTGGCGAATCGCGCGGCGCCACGCCCGCTCGACAATCTGCTGGCTGAAGGCGGTGACGGCAACGCCGTGCTGCTCGTCCGCTGGCGCTGCCTGGACGGTGGTGACGGCGAGCCGCGCTGCGTTTTCGACGAGTACGGGCGGATCGACGCGCACTTCGCCGTAGCCTTCGCCGCGTCGCTCGCCGAGACCTTCTTCTTCCAGCCTGGCCAGGCGATCGGCCGCGAGGCGTCCGCCGGTGACCGAGAACAGAAAGCATGAACCGGCGGCAAGCGCGAAACGCGTCGGCCGCGGTTCCCGCCAGGCGATGTTCCAGCCGTCGTCGCGCAGCGAGCGCACAAAGGCCCGCTGGCAGCTCAGTTCAACCGCGAGCGATTTGCCCAGCCACGCTGTCAGGCTGTCGACGGCGACGATCGGGCGCAGACGTTCGTCGCGCGCAAGCAGCGGCGACACCAGCCAGAGCGTGAACTGGCCGCGCTCGCCGGTCGCTGCCGGCTTGCTGTCGAATGGCTGGGCGGTGACGCGCACGCGGCCGTAGTCGTCCTTCTTGGCACGGCCGAGACGGATCTCGCCGTTGAGCACGCGTGGGTCGCCGGCGTCAGGGAGAAGTGAGGCGTTGATCCACACCTCGGCGCGCAGGCTCTGACCGCCGGAGATGGCTTGGTAGGTGTAGACGCCACCGACGGCGGCGGTGGGTCGTTGCGGCTGGTCGTCGATCACCGCGTGCGTGACGGCCACGTTGTCGATCATGACGACCGGAGACTTATCGTCCTCGCTGGGCGCCAAGCCGGCGGCCGATACGTAACCCGCGCGCAACTGCTTGCGCTGCGTGTGCTGGTCGGCCCGCTGATACAGTTCATTGACCACGACGCCGGGCCGCTCCTTCTCAACCATCAGTGCCGCCGGTACGGGCAGCAGCCGCTCGCCACCGCGCGCTGGATAGGCGTTGCGCACCTGTACCAAGCCAGCGGCCAGGGCAGTGGTGAGCTGCCCGGCGCGATCGCCGAGCAGCTTGCGCAGCCGCTGGTTGAGAGCCGGCAACAACAACGACCCGGGGACATGGTCGCGGCTGGTGATGACGTTGCCGGCGGTGCGGTCGGGAACGATCACCGGCGCGAGCAGCTCCAGATCGAGCGAGAAACGCTGCCATTGCCGACTGCGCTGCACACCCGTAGCGAGGGAGAGACTGCAGCGAGGTTCGGCGGGCCATTCGGGCGGTGCCTGGGCCAGAATGTCGACCAGATTGGGCGGGGCACCGACGATCTCGATCTGGCAGCGGCCATTACCGCGGCGGCGCTTGCCCCCGAGGCGTTCGGCCGCGCGCGCGCCGGCGGCAAGCAGCGCGAGCGCAGCCAACCGAATCGGGCCATGATCGAGGACAATTTCGGCTTCGGCAGTCAGCTCACTGCCGGCCAGGACAACTTCCTCGAAACGCAGCATGTCGCTTCTCGCGACGCCGGTGTCGGGGTCGATGGCAATTCCGGGCTTGATGAAGACCAGCGCCGCGGCGAGTTCGCTGTCCTGGGCGAGGGCCGCGCGCAGTTCCGGCGCAAAGCGCCCCGGGCCGATGTGCAAACGCGCTGGAGTCGTCGTCGCCGGATTTTCGGTCCCCTTGCTTTGCTCACCGAAGAGCGTGGCGACGAAGGACTGCCAGGCACCCGGTTGTCCGTCGTCGAGGCCGCAGGCGACTTTCTCGCAACCATCGCGCAGGATGCCGGTCAGCGTTTTGCCCGGCACGAACGGCAGCCCGTCTTCCGGGTGTCGCCGGACGAGCCGGTCGATATAGCCGGCGCCACCGGCACCCTCGCCGACATGCCAGTCGGAGTGAAAGACGATGTTGATCTGTATGGCGCTCATTGCTCGTGCTCCTCCGTTGCACTCGTTGTGCCCGCTTGGTTCCCCCAGAATTCTGCGCTGACCAGAGCATCGAGAAAGCGCGTCACGCCGGGGTCATCAGTCTCATCAAACAGCGAACCCGCCTGTTCAATGAGGTCGGCCAGACCTTGCTCGTTGAGTCGCGCAAGCTCGCCCAGTCTTGCGTCGGCGAATGTCTTGCCCTGGGAAAGCGCTTCGCGCAGCATGTGCATCTGGCTGCGCGGAAGCTGCGGGCGATCGTCAGTATCGCGCCGATTGAGCGCGTCGACGCGTTTGATCAAGGCCTCGAGGTGATGCTGACACGCCCAGTCAAGGCCTGGCGTGCCGGTCAGGCGGCTTAGCGGGGTGACGACGTACGGTCCGCCCCACAGGCGCCGGACATCGAGCGCCGTGCGTCGCTTCTGCCGAATCGTTTCGAGACTTGAATACGCGGCATCAAAGAGGACATGAAAGTCGAGCGCCGAACACGGGTGCGGATGCTGGCCATCGGCGCTGCGCACTTTGCGCTTGACGATCTTCGCCGATCGCAGAAGCGATTCGGCCAGGTCGTACGCGCTATGGAAGGGAAAGTGCGTCTTGACGATCGCTACGCCAGCACCGGCCGAGAGTCGCCCAGCGCCCAGTGCCTGTTGGGCAATGCGGGCGATAGTCGGCTGTTCTGCGCACTTTGCTTCGAACGCTTCGAGAAAGTCTCGGGCAAACGGTAGGGCGTAGTGGCCGTGCACCAGAACAGTCAAGTCGTCGCCACCGAGCAGCAAAGGCACCACCGGCAAACGTCTGCGTTCCCCCGCCGCGCCGAGGGAACGCAGACGTTGGCAAGCGCTGTAGAAGGCGTCTTCTGTTGCCGCGTCGAGTTCGACAGAAAAAGCGCGCAGCGTGGCAAGGTAGTCGTCACCGTCGCTGAGCCAGCGGTCGAACTGCATCATGATCTGCCCGAGACCATTGCCGTCGGAATGAACGACTGCCAGCCAGGGCAGCTCGTCAAACTCTTGTTCGAGTTGATGGGCACTCGTGGCAATGAAGAAATCAGCGTCGTTATTGCGAAACATCTGCCGGATGCGCTTAAACCAGTCGTCGGCGCACTTGCGTTTGGCTAGCGCCGGCGCCGCGAAGGGCATCGACGCCTCCTGTTTTGCGGCTTTCTTGTCCAGTCCGCTCGCCGGCAACCCCGACGTGGCGCAGGGCTGGCAAAACGGCAGCATCGTGAAGCGCTGGGCGGGAGCAGGCATCAGATCACGGTTGGCGTTGAAACGATCGTGAACAGCACCAATGGCGCTCTTGACATCAGCGTTCTGTCGCGACGGCAGGTCGACGATCGCGCCACCGACCGACAGCCCCGGCGCTTCCTTGGCGGCGTGCTTGGTCAGGGTGGCAAGGATCTGCCGGGCACGCTCGCGACCGGCGACGACGAGCAGCGCCTTGCCGGAAGTGGCAAGGACGACTTCGACGCCATCCCTGAGCGGCCCGCGTGCGAGCCATTGCCGATAGGCCTGCGGGTCATCGGTCGTTACCTCCTTGAAGCCGGCCGCGTCCAGGACCCATCGCGTTCCTGCGCGATGGGTGAGTTCCGACGCGCCGATGTTTTCGCGCAGCTTGTTGGTGGCATAGATGTAGCTCTGGTTGCCGGATGTTTCAATGAACAGCAGATGTTGCGATTTATCCACGAGACCCTCCCGTTTCGTAGTCGATTTGAATCTGGTAGCCGCCAAAGCCGAACGCCGTCTTGGCGCCGATCTGGACCTGCTGACCAGCGATCAGCCAGGGCAGCGTGTGTGTCAGTTCGCCGGCGAACTGCAGGTGGCCGAGCAGGCCTTCCAACTTCATCTGTTGCTTCGTGCGCGCGGAACGCCGGCTTAGCTCTGGCCAGCCTACTTCCGCGCCGACCAGAGCAACCTGGCGGGCTTCCTCGAACAGCGGCGCGCGGGCGCACTTGGCGATCGGTGGCTCGCTGCCGATGACGTGCGCCAGTTGATCAAGGCGGCTGAACAGGCGGTGCAGTAGTTGGGCGTAGCTCGGTGCCTCCTGCAATTGCTTGTTCCCCTCTTTTATGAACAGCGGCGTCAGCAGGCGAATGCCCACTCGCTGCTGTGCCGCATCCCGCCCCACCCACTCTCGGAAGTCGGCTACTTGTGGGGCCGTGATCAATCCGTCGCCGGCCCGGAAGAACACGGCATCGCCCTCGGGAAGCAGGACGCTGGCCTCTTCGAGCCGATAGTGACCGGCTGGGTCCATCCCGGCTTCACCGAGCAATGCGATCGCCTGGGTGCAGGCGAGGACGTGTCCGGTGGCTGCGCCGAACAGGTTGAGATGGAAGGTCAGGAGACTCCCCGGAGGAAAGCGCTCGTCCACGGGCGGACGCAGGGCATAAAGACGGGCAAGATTCTGACCGCCGTAGAGCAGCTGATAAGAGGTCGGAAAATGCTGCGCGAGCATCTTGCCAAGTCCGCCATGCCAGACGCTGCCGCTAAAATCCGGGAAGGTGAGCCCCGCGGAGCGCAGCGTGAAACGCAGGGGCGCTATCGGGAAGGCGGCTGGGCGCTCGTTCATGGTACGGATCCTGGTCAAGGCTGGAAGAGTTCTTTGCGCAGCGCTTCGAGCCGGCCGCGCAGGCGGTTCTCTTCGTCGACTGTGCCTGCATTCTGGTCGGCACGTTCCTGGTCCATGCCGTCGGCCGCGAGCAGCGGCGCGAAGCCAGGGTCGAAGCGGTAGGTGGCCGTGCGGTAGCCGGTGCGCGGGTCGAGGCGGCCTTTGCCGAGAAGGCTGATGAGGGTGGTCACGCGCGTGTTCCCCGAGCAGTTCCGTTGTCGACGAGGTTGGTCGCGACCGAGGCTGCCGTCCCCAGCGGACCATACCACACGGCCGAAGGGGGCAGTTCGAGCCGGTAGCGACGCGGCCGGCTGGCGCCGTCGCTGATCAGGTAGGGCGCAGCGGCGGAACCGAGTTCACGCTTGAGGATTTTCTTGAGCTTCGAGAGATGGATCGAGAAGTAGCTGCCGTCCATCCCCTTTCTCAGAGCACGTTCGGTGGTGTCGCGTTCGCCGAACAGGCCGTCGATCCAGCGCAGCTCGACGAGATAGCGCTTTCGCCATTCGAGGTCTGGCAGTTCCCTGGGTGGTGCCGGGAGTGCTCCCTCGCCGCAAAGTGCGCGCCGGGCGAAGACGCTGAGCAGCGCCAGTTCGGCCGGCGGTAGTGCGAACACCTTGCCGGCGGCGCGCACCCGGCGCGAGGCGAGGTCAATCTGCAGTTCCGGTGGTGCCAGCCCCCGGCGGGCGGCTTCGACGGTCTGGTTGTAGCTGGCGCGGCCGGTCAGCAGCGCTTCCGGCAGGCCGTGGCGCAGGCTGACGAAGGGCAGTTCGGCGAGCGTTACCTGCGCGCTGGCGGTGTCGGCGAGGCGGCCACCGGCGAGTTCCAGCACCCGGCTGGCCGGCGTCGGGTAGTAGAAGCCGATGCTCGACTCGAAGGGCTCGGAAACCAGGACGTGCGAGAGCTTGTCCTGCGGCCGGCCGTAGAGCGACAGGGCGTAGCCGAGGAAGAAACCCATCGTCTTGCGGCCGCCGGCGATCGAGACATGCAGCGCGCAGTCCGGATCGGCGGTGAACTCGCGGATGATCTCGGTGATGCCATCGGCGGCGCGGCAGTTGTCGTCGGGCGAGCGGATGTCTTCGAGCGCATTGCCGTCGGCGTCTTCAAGCACGTGGATGTTTCTGGTGGCGAAGTTGATCGGCGGCAGCGCGTAGTCCTGGCAGAGGTGGTGGAACCAGCCGGGCTCCTCCGAGAGCAGCGCGAGGCGCGCCTTCTCGGCGCCACTGCGGGTGGTGATGAGGTGGATGTCGGTAGGCACGAAGGCGGCTTGCGCGGGGGCGACGGCGAGCGCGTACAGGGTTTCGGTGACGATCTGCGGCGACAGGCCGGTGACGGCAATGAGAATGCGTCGGGGATAGTCGCTGGGGTGTTCGCTGACGTAGGGCATGGTTCGAATGCTCGGCTTTGGGATGTCGAGCATTGTCGTTCTTTTGCCTCGCGAGGGGCAGCATGGCAAGCTTGCGATGCGGCACGCTCTGGCACTCATCGTCGCTCGGCTGTTTCCCGCTTGCTTGCTGGATGATTGCACGGCCCCGTTTTATCGGTTGCGGGTTTCAAAGAACGCACAACCTCTCGATGCTGATCGAATTGCTGCGGCGTCACGCCATCACCCTGCCAACAGACGCCGATGGCCTCGACGATCTCGCGTTTTCGCGCAGCAGGATTTTCGACCAGATCCTTTTCTTGGGGGGGGGTTCAAGTCGGACAGGTTGGAGGCTGACTGGTGTTGGTACAGCGTGACCTGGTGGCACTGGGGCCGGCGGGCGATCTCCGCGGCACGTTCCGGATCGCCGTCAGCGCTTTGGCAGCATAGGTGGCGGAAAACTCGTGCAGGTATTGCGCGATGACCTGGTCGACGAACTCGTGCTCACGGGCGTTCGACTGGAGCGACCATAGCGCTGTTGCGGCGATGATGATCTCGAAGGCCACCGCATCGCCATGCTTCGGCTTCAGTTGGCTGTAGATTTCGCTCGATCCACCCATCAGGGCGATCGTCGTCTTTGTCACATCGAGCGCGATCTGTTCGGAGCGATTGACCGTCCGCGCAAAGAACTCGACGATCATTCGTGGAAAGCGCGCGTCCCCGCTGGCGAACGAAGCGCCCCACAGGATGTCGAGATGGGTAGCTGTTCTGATCCGTATCTCTTCGAGGCGGGACGGAAGTCCGGCAAACTCGGCTCGTAGCTTTTCGTCCTGGCCGGCACTGTCAAGTCTGCTCTTGAGCTTGGCGAGCGCCGACGGGTTACCCGAGAGCAGCAAAGCGGCGGTTAGCGCAGTCGCCGACTTGGCAGTGAGGCGAGCTGGCAGCCAGCCCTCGATCTCGTCAGCTCTCGTCCGGAAGAGCACGGCGAGGAATCCGGCGAGTGCCGGATAAGCTCGCCAGTCTGCTCGAGACGGCAAACCCTGGTAGCGATCGAGCACGCCGATCAGTATCTCGGAGCGAGGGTTCCTGTAGAAGAACGCCATCTCCCGGGCGACATCGCGTTCGCCCGCTTGCAGCGGGGACAGCCCCACGAGGAGCGAGCAGAGCGCAAGCAGACGAAAAGTGAACATTTGACGGATCCGCGCCACCATTGTCGTCGCCATGTGAGTTGTGCGGACAGTATAGCCGGTTCCCACCGGGGAGTCCCTTGCCAGGAAGGCGCGTCGCAGGCCTTGTATTCGGCTTCCGTCATCTGGGGACTGGCACGCGCGAACGGCCGTCCGATTGACAATTCGGGCTTGCTGCGGCACATCGCCTGCCATTGCACAACGCCTTTTGGCAGAGTCGCCTGTCCTGTCGTCCGATAGGTATTCATCCAGCAAGCCGCGGTGGCGCTCGGCGGACTTCATGGGTCGCGCCAGTCCCATCAGACCGCCCAACGCGGGCGAGCCCGAACCGCCGTTCCAGCAATCGCCGGAGTAGGAATTCGAGCAGCGCATCGTCTGGCAGCCGCCGGGTTGGTAGTGGCAATGCGCAAAGGTCAAGCCGGAAGCAACGCGAGCTGCCGTTGCCCGTCGCCAGAGGACGCGTGCCTGCGGTGATCCATCCTCCCAGCCGGAGCGGTCAGGCGGCTGACCCCGGGCACGACGGGGGCCCGGATTCGGGTGATTTTTCAGTGGCTCCTGGAGCAGGTTTGGAGATTGACGCCGCTCGATAGAGGCTCATATACTCTTCTCGGTACCGTTGGATTGCCTATCGTTTGCTGGAGGGGGGATGGCCTATTCTCGCCGTGTTGGTCAGTGGTGGGTACTGGCCTGCCTGCTCTGCTGGCCGCTGACCGTGACCGCGGCCAGCCTGGCGGAAGGGTTTAGCCGCTTGCCAGGCGGCGCGGCCGTTGTTCTGATGCCACTCGACATTGAATTGTTTTCGGTCAGCGCGGGTGGCATTCTCGAACCCCAGGCGGAATGGACCGAGAAGGCGCACGCCAATCTCCGCGAGGCCTTCCTGACTCGCAAAAGCGCGCTCAACGTGAACTTCAAGGCTTTGCCGGACGAGGGTGACGAAGTCAGCGACAGCCTCAATCGTCTGCATGCGGCTGTCGGCCAGGCGATCATTCTGCATCAGCAGGGCATGTTCGCCTTGCCGACCAAGGAAGGCAAGCTGGACTGGTCGCTCGGCGACGAGGTGGCGGTACTCCGTGCGCGGACCGGCGCGGATTACGCCCTGTTTGCCTTCGTTCGCGACAGTTACACGAGCGGCCAGAGAGTGGCGATGATGGTCGTCGGAGCACTCCTGGGCGTCGGCCTCTCGGGAGGCTTTCAGGTGGGCTATGCTTCGCTGGTCGACCTGACGACCGGTCGAGTCGTCTGGTTCAACCGTCTGTTGAGGGGAAGTGGCGACCTGCGCGAACTCGACAAGGCGCGGGAGTCATGCGACGCGCTGCTCGACAGTTTCCCGGAGTAAGCGCGTGCGGCGGCGAGATTTCATCACCGGCTGTACCTGCTGCGGCCTGATGGCCAGTGCCTCCCATCTGCTTGCCGCCGGTCAGGGTCCTCTACCAGCGCGACTGGAGAGGCCCGATCCGAGCAGCGACGAGGGTGGCCTGTGGGCGTTGCTCAGCCGCGAGGAGGCGCGCCTGAAGAAGAGTCGTTTCCTTGTGCGTGATGCAGCCCTGAACAGTTACGTCTCCGGGGTGGCCTGCCGATTGGCCGGAGACCACTGCCCGGACACGCGGGTCTATGTCGTACGTTCGCCCTACTTCAACGCTGCCATGGCCCCGAACGGCATGATGCAAGTCTGGACCGGTCTGTTGTTGCGCATGGACAACGAAGCCCAGCTGGCGGCGGTCCTCGGTCATGAAATCGGTCACTATGTTGCGCGGCACGGCGTCGAACAACTGCGCGACGCCAAGTCGCGTAGCGCTCTCGGCCAGTTTCTGGGACTGGCGTTTGGCGCCGCTGGTGTCGGTGCCGCCGGGTCGATCGCGCAACTGGCGCTGCTGGCAGGGATGTTCGCCTACTCGCGAGAGCATGAGCGCGAGGCAGACCGCATCGGGCAGGAACTGATGGCCGTAGGCGGCTATCCTCCGATCGAGGCGGCCCGGGTCTGGGCACAACTGGTCGCGGAACTCAAGGCCGAGACTGAATGGTCTGGTGATGCCGGTGGCCGGAGCATCTTCCTTGCCAGCCATCCAGACCCCGAGGAGCGTAGCCAGGCGATGGCCCAGAGAGCGGCAGAGATGAGTGGCAACGAGGGCGAAGCGGGCAGAGCTGCGCTGGCGCGGCAGTTGCGAGGACATCGCCGGCAGTGGCTGGAAGATGAATTGAAACGCCGCAAATCCGGCGAGACGATCGCGCTGTTCGAGCGGCTGACTCGCAATTCGGATGATGGCGAGACGCATTTTTTTCTTGGCGAAGCCTATCGGTTGCGTGCAGCCGAAGGCGATGGCCGGCGCGCGCTCAGTGAATACGCCGAGGCCGAGTCGCGACCTGACTGCCCACCCGAGATATTCCGGTCGCGCGGGATGCTGCAGCGCCAGGCCGGCGACGAGCCGGCGGCACGCGCATCGTTCGAGCGCTACCTTTTGCTACGCCCCGATGCCGAAGACAGCGAGATGATTCGAGGCTATCTTCAGGAGGGAGGCTGAAGTGTCACGTTGGCTGCTGATACTCTTGCTGGCACTGTTGTCGGGCTGCGCCGCGATGTCCAAGGTCGGTCCGGGAGAAGTGACAGTGCGCGACTCGCTATCGGTCACCCTGGACGACGCGTGGAATCAGTATTCGCTGGGTGCGAGCGCGAAAACCGAAACGTGGACCATCGATGGCCTGCCGCTGGACCGCTTGGTCTTCTATGTCGGAATTGCCGATGGAGAGGCGCTGGGTGAAATGAGCCAGCGCAAGGACCGTCAGATTCCGAAGTACCGTACAACGATGCAAGCACACGAGATCGTCGAGATGTACGAAGTCTTTGCCACCTCCGACGGCAGTTCGTTTCAGCGCCAGAAGCTCGCCCCGGTGCCGTTCGCCGGCCGTGATGGTTTTCGTTTCGAGTTCTCGCGCGTGCGCAAGGGTGATGAACTCGAAATGCGCGGTATCGGCTATGGTGCGGTGCGGGGTAGCAAGCTGTACCTGGTCGTTTTCGAGGCGCCGCGCAGCCACTACTACGCCAGGCACCTCAGCCGGGTCGAGGACGTGGCGAAGTCGGTGCGCATCCGAAACTGACCCGGCCACGGGTTTCGAGGGCACCCGCCATCGTTCGTCCCAGCCTTTGTCAAGCATGCAAACGAAACGCTCGCTGTCGCCCTCCTGTCTGTGAACCGTCATTTCAACCCGGGCGGTGCCACCGGCGCATATCGCCCGCCTGAGCTGCTGCAACAGCACGTCGTTCGCCGCGGCATCGTCGGCTCTCCCAGTTATCCAGAAACCGAGGAACCGAGCGATCCCGTCCCCTCATTCGGGGAGAACCTCGATGGCAAGATCGCCTCGCTGCGAGGACGTGGAACACGAAGCCGCCGGGGTATGGGTGGCGATCACCTTACGCAACCCTCACGCCGGCGGCATGACGATTTCGCAGCGATCGTCCGCGGCCCGGCCGCGGACGACGTGCGCTCAGCGGCGGCGCAAACGCCGTGCCGAGTATACGGCCAGTTGCTGCCCTTGATGGGATCGTCCGGCGTACCGCGATCACCCGGATGCTGGATATTGACAAACATCGTCTTGTGATGGGGCGTCGTGATGACGCCCCAGTGACCTCGCAGTTCGTCGGGCCGGTGAGGAAGCGGCGGACTTCCCTCGTAATGCGGTCAGCGGTACCCCCAATTTCGCCAGCGACGCCGACAACACTGCCGGCAAGCGTACCAACCGGGGCTTCGAGGGGCTGGCGATCAGCCCGGGCGGCAACTACGCCTATGCCATGTTGCAGAGCGCAATGCTCGACGAAGGTGGCGGCAACGGCACGATCAACCGCATCGTCAAGTTCGGCACGACGGCCGGCAAAGCCGTCGCCCAGTATGCCTACGAGATGAGGCGTTCGGGCCAGGGCCAGGCGATCTCGACGCTGATACGCTGGCCGCACTCGGCAACAAGTCCCCGGAGATCCGCACGCCCCGGCCTGATGCGCGACCCGCCGCGATCGCCAGCGGCGCAGAGCGTCTTCGATACCGTCGATCGGAGCTTGCGCGATTGGGGACTCGCGCTGGCGGTAGCGGCGACGGTGCTGCTTCTCGACGAAGCGCGCAAGTACCTGAGAAAACGTTTCCGCGCCCACGACAGTGGACGATAATGGCTGGCATGGATGCCTGTGGCGAGCCGAAGGACAACAGATCGACGGCACCACCGCTCACCGGCACGGACCTTTCTCGAATCATGGGGGGCAGTAATGAACGGCCAGGAAACAGACACTGCAGCGCCACAACAACACTTTTCCGACGAGCCGCTGATCCGCCGCCTGCGCGGCAGCATCCGCCATGCAGCGCGCGTGCTGGCCGTGCTGATGGTGCTGGTGATCTGGTGGGGCGTCGCCGACGTGGTGTACGTGCTCTACAGCCGGGTCAGCGTGCACCCCTACTATCTGCTCGAAATCAGTGACATTCTCGCCACCTTCGGGGCCTTCATGGCCGTGCTTATCGCCATCGAAGTGTTCATCAACATTGTCAGCTACCTGCAGGAAGACGGACTGCATCTCGACATCGTTCTGGCGACTGCCTACATGGCGGTTCTCCGCAAGATCGTCATCCTCGATTACAAGGAAATCAGCCCGGACTACGTCTATGCCACGGCGGCGCTCGCGCTGGCACTGTCAGTCGGCTACTGGTTGACCAAGTCGCTACACCGAACGCAGACCAGGCCGACTGACCACTGACCGCAGCCAGTGACGATGGCACGATGGCGTGGCGGGTGCCGTCATCTCGGCCGAAGCCCCCCGCTTGGCGCGCAACGGCAGCGACTGGCGCCGCTGACGGGAGAGACCGCGTCAGGCGTATTCCGGCTGGAAGGCCTGCTCCGGATGGGTCACCGGTCCGTCACCACGCCAGTACGGTGAGAGCTTCCTGAGCCTGGCGATCACTGGCGGGATGGCGGCGATGACGCGGTCTACTTCCTCCTCGGTGTTGTAGCGCGACAGCGAGAAGCGGATCGTGCCGTGGGCCGCGGTGTAGGGGATACCCATCGCACGCATGACATGCGACGGCTCCAGAGACCCCGAGGTGCAGGCCGAGCCGGAGGAGGCAGCTATCCCCTGCTGGTTCAGGAGCAGCAGAATCCCTTCGCCTTCGACATACTCGAAGGCAATGCTCGACGTGTTCGGCAGGCGGTAGAGCGTGTCGCCGTTGACGAAGGCGTTCGCGACCCTGGCGAGAATCCCGCGCTCCAGGCGGTCACGCAGGCGCTTGACCGTCGTGTTCTCCGCCACAATGCATTGCCGGGCGAGCTCGCAGGCAACGCCGAGGCCGACGATCGAGGCCGAGTTCTCGGTGCCGGCGCGGCGACCACGCTCCTGGTGGCCGCCGCGCAGGAGCGGGCGGAAGCGGGTATTGCGGCGCACATACAGCACCCCGATGCCCTTCGGCGCGTGCAGCTTGTGACCGGACAGCGAGAGCATGTCGATCTTCGTGCTCTTCAGGTCAATGGCGACCTTGCCGACGGCCTGCACCGCGTCGGTATGGAACAGGATGCCCTTCTCGTGCGCCATCTCGGCCATCTCCTCCACCGGAAAGAGGGTGCCGGTTTCATTGTTCGCCCACATCGCCGAAACGATCGCCACGCGGTCGTTGAGCAGCGACCGGTATTCGTCGAGGTCGACGCGCCCCTTGCGGTCGACGCGCAGGCGATGCACCACATAGTCTTCCTTCTCGAGGTAGGCGCACAGGCTGAGGATCGCCGGATGCTCAACCACCGTGGTGATCACCGTCCGCCGATCCGGATTGGCCTTGAGTGCGGAGATGATGGCCGTCGAGTCGGACTCGGTGCCGCAGGAATTGAACACGATTTCGCTGTCGTGGGCGGCGCCAAGCAGCGACTGAACCTGCAACCGAGCCTGCTTGATTGCCTTGCCGACCTCGGAGCCGAAGCTGTGGATCGAGGAAGCATTGCCGAACTGCTCGGTAAAATAGGGCAGCATGGCTGCCACGACGGCGGCATCGCAGGCCGTCGTGGCGTTATTGTCCATGTAGATCGGTTTCATGGCTTCTCCAGGGGAGTGACGGTCAAGCGCTGGCCAGCGCGGCAACCGGCAGCACCTGCACCAGTTCGCCCAGGGCTTCGATGAGTTTCTGTTGCACGCCGCCGAGGGTGGCGGCTTCCATCGAGCATCCACGGCAGGCACCGGTGAGCTCGACGTAGATCTTCTTGCCATCGACCTCGACCAGGGTGACATCACCGTGGTCACGCTGCAGCGATGGGCGGATTGCCTCCAGCGTCTCCTCGATCTTGCGGATCCGCTGGTAGTTGGTCAGTTTTGGCTTGCCCGCCATGTCGCTGGCCGCCGGGCGCGCATTGGCCGGCTTCGCTTCCTTGGCGTAGAGGCGGCCGTTGACCGCGATCAGGATGTCCTCGATCTTCTCGTGACACGCCGAACAGCCACCGCCGGCCTTGGTGTAGTTGGCCACCTCCTCGATCGTTCGCAGGCTGTTGGCGCGGACGGTGTGCTCGATCATCACGGCGTCGATGGCAAAGCACTTGCAGACCAGATCGCCTTCCTCGTGATCATCCTTCCAGGTCTCGCCGCGATAGTTGGCCACCGCGGCCTGCAGCGCCTCGCGTCCCATGACCGAGCAGTGCATCTTTTCCGGCGGCAGGCCGTCGAGATAATCGGCGATGTCCTGGTTGCTGACCCGCAGCGCCTGGTCGAGCGTCTTGCCCTTGATGATCTCGGTCAGAGCCGACGACGATGCGATCGCCGAGCCGCAGCCGAAGGTCTGAAAGTGGGCCTCGTCGATGACCTCGGTGGCCGGGTTGACCTTCAGCATCAGGCGTAGCGCGTCGCCGCACTTGATCGAGCCGAAGTCACCGATGGCGTTGGCGTTTTCCAGCGGGCCCGAGTTGCGCGGGTTGAAGAAGTGTTCGCGCACCTTCTCTGAGTAATCCCACATGCCGTTCCCCTCAAGCCTTGAACGACTGGCCGCAGGAGCAGGCCCCGGAGACGTTCGGATTGTTGAACTTGAAGCCGGTCTGGGTGAGGCTGTCGACGAAATCGATGGTCAGGCCGTTGAGCATCGAACGGCTCATCGGGTCGACCAGCAGCTTGGCACCGGTACCGACATCGAATTCCAGGTCGTCCTCGCTCTTGTCCTGTTCCAGCCGTAGCCCGTACTGCAGGCCGGCACAGCCGCCGCCGGATACAAAAATGCGCAGGCCGGCAACTGGCGTCTCGGTCGCCTTGATGAAGCGGTTGATCGCCCTGGATGCAGCGGGGGTCATATTGATCATTGTGTGTTCTCCTTCAGACAGGGTCGGTTTGGGGCTCCGGGTCTAGCTACGCAAGCTTCGTACCAGCCCGTCATGGTGAGCACAAGTGATTGAATCAATGCGACTGTCCGGCTTTTCCGGCGAATCGGGCAGTTGTCGCAGACGCGACACGCCGGCTGCCGCCAGGGTCGCTGGGAGGCGGGATGACGCCAATCCTCACCCCTCGGCGGGAGCATAGGTGTAGCAGTCCTTCGGACAGACGCGACCGCAGGCACCGCAGCCGATGCAGTCGGCGCCATTGGCGATGGTCATGACCATCATCTCGTCATCGTCATCCATCTGGTCATCATCGTCGTCGGCGTCGGCCAGCAGCTGCTCGCTGCGCTCGACCAGGTCGAGAACCGTGCGTGGACAGACCTTGTAGCAGCGGCCGCAGCCAATGCACTTCTTCGGATCGAGAAAACTGACAAACTGCGGGACCCATTCGTACCCGCCGCGCGTGCGACCGGTGATCGTGGTCATGGTGCTAGCCTTTCTGCGCCGCCTGCAGGCGGGCGTTGGCGGCCGCCCAGGCCTGGCAGGCCGTGAGGGTTGCCTGTGAAATTTCCGGGAGTTCCTGCCAACCGGCAGGCAGCCTGTCCTCGACCAGATCGTGCAGTCTCGCGGCCTGCTCGCTGGCGATGCGTTTGAGCTTCTTCACTTCCCGATCGAGTTCCCTGAGTTCGTCTTCGCTCATCTTCGTACCCTCACATGCCGGCCACTTCAGGGAATCTGCCGATGATGCCGAGTGCCACAGCGAGGTGCTTGTCGGCTTCGGTCTTCATTTTCGACAAGGACTCGAAGCCGAAGCGGTGTACGTCGCGCAGCGTGCGATCCATCACCACCAGCTTGCCGACCGTGATCAGCGCGCGGCCGAAGCCCTCGTGGCTGATGTGCACGAAAGGCACCGCCATCTGGCCACATTCCTTCTCGATCAATACCGCGATCGCGTTGTGGAAAGCCTTGACGCGGGCCAGTGTCACTTCGTCGGGATCGCCGATGGTCGGAATCGCGCGCTTCTGTTCCTTGCTCAGCACGTAGCCAGAGAGTATTACCGGCACCGGCTGGCCATCCCACTCGCCGTAAGTGTCGAGCGCGCGCGTCTGGCGCAGCATCTCCCGGATGAAGTCGGTGGCAAAGACGGGATCGTCGGCGGGCTCGATGGCCGATTCGGGGGCAAGCGTCAAGGTCATGGGTGTTCTCCGGGAAGTGATTGGGGCTGGCAGGTGATGATCGCCGCCGGCCGCAGCCGGTCGGCGAGCAGCCGGCGGGAAAGCGGTCGGACGAGGAGGAGGCCGACGGCCAGGCCAACCGCGGCACCCAGTGCCGCGGCGGCGTCGCCGGCGAATGACAGGAGCACGGCGCCGAGCAGCAGGGTGAGCGCCGGCATCAGATAGCCGATTGCGACGCCGAGCGAGAACTGCGCTTCGCCAAGCGCGAGGGAGACGACGTCCCCCACCGCCAGACCATCCGCAGCGGCGATGCGAACCGACTGCTCGCGGCCGCTGCTGCAGACGCCCTGCGCCCGGCAGCCATGGCAGCTCGATGCCACGGCAAGCCGGACCTCGGCCGTGCCGTCGCGCACTTCGACCACCCGCCCGCGGGCTTCGAGCATGCCCGGCCTCATTCGTCCCATCCTTCGGCCAGCATGCGGTCGAAGCGGGCGCCATCATCCGGATGCGGGCGGATGGCCTTGTCGACCCAGGCCATGCCACCTTCCCGAATCGCCAGGCTGATCTCCCGCAGCAGGCAGTCGATCGCCACCTCATCGTCGAGCCGGACGGGCTGGACGCCGACGGCCAGCAGTTGCCTGACCGCCGAGGCACCGGCAGCAAGGCAATAGACGGCGGCACAGCCAGCCAGCGTCGCAATCTTTGCCGGCAAGCGGTTTTCGTTGCCGTCCATCGATTCCGGGGGGAACTCGGCGATTTCGACCAGTTGCGCCCGCTCGCCGTCCAGCGCATAGATGGCGAAACCTTCCGTCGCGCCAAAGTGCTGATTCACCGTGCTGCGATCGTTGCTGGCAAAGGCGACCCTGAGCATGTTCGGCACCTCGCTATTTGCGGACCAGGCCAGCGCCAGCCGGCGCCTGGTGTGGCGGACCGCTTTCGCTGCCGACCCGGTAAATGGATCGATGGACAGGCGTGTCATGGTGGTTCCCGAGAAAGAGATTGGCGACATCGAACAAGGCCTGACGTGCGCCGCGATAGCCGACCCAGGTGCGCGCATAGCCACCGACCCAGTCGTACTGCGGGAAGCCGGCGCGCAGCAAGGGCAACTGCAGGCGTTCGGCGCTCGGCACGGCGTGCGAATTGGCGACCATGAGCTGGGCGCGGTGCGCCCGTGCCTCGCGCTCGAGGTCCTCGAGATCGCCGATACGCACCGAGGCAGCCGGCAGCTCGGCCAGCACCTCGGACCGTGCCGCGGCCACGGCGGCAACGATTTCAGCACCGACCCCGCGGAGAAACTGGCCGAGTGCCAGCAGGAGGTCGGGGTCGCCGGCAATCGCGACGCGCAGGAAGCCGGTCATGAAATGGGTATCGACCATCGCATCCTGCAGCTGCGCCCGCTGACGATCGACCGACGCCGGTACCGGCTGCCCGGAGATCTCCGCCAGCGCCAGGGTGAAGGCATCGCAGGCATCGAGGCCCAGCAGATGGTCAAAGCGATAGTCCGGCACGCCACTGCGCGCCTTCAGCAGATCGGCTGCCCGCTGCAGCGAGCGGCCGATGACCAGCGTCGCCGCCGCTTCACCGATGTTCGCGAGATCGCCGGTCGGCGTCCCGCCGAGCGTCAGCGGCGAAGTGTCCTGATCGATCAGATGGCCGTCGAGCGAGTCGCCGATATCGGGCAGCACCAGCGGCTGCAGGCCGAAGGCCTCGATCCACTCCTTGATCGCCTCGACGTCGCCAGGTGTCAGCATCGACGAAGCGAGCACGTTGACCTGGCGCGGGCGTCGTCCGGCCAGACCCCTGCCTGAACTGTCGGGAACCAGCGTGTCGATGATCGCTTCCACAGCCAGTGCAAAGCCGGATTCGAGGCAACCGGAATAATCCGGGGTGTTCACCGGCACGACGGCGGTTGCCGAGAACTCCGGATGGCGGGCGCGGAACTCGCGTACCAGCCGTTGAACATCGCAGCCCTGGGTCTCCGAGAGCCCCGTCGTGGGCAGCCCGATCAGCTCCGGCGAGTTCTTCTCGCAAAGCACGCGCAGACCCTCGATGACGTTCTCGTCGGCGCTCATGATGCTCGACACCTGATCCATTGCCGTCGTCTGCAGCGGGATCGGTTCGCGGAAATGACGCACCAGGAACACCTTGCCGAAAGCCGTGCAGCCCTGCGAGCCGTGCAGCAGCGGAATCGCCCGGCGCAGGCCGAGGAAGGCAAGCGCTGCGCCGATCGGCTGGCTGGCCTTGAGAGGATTGACCGTCAGGGGCTTGGCGCGCTTGAGGACTTCAGCCATCGTTTCCTCCCCGGACCAGCGGTGCCTGGTCCGCTGCCAGCTGTGCTGCCCACGGCGCCGGCGCCCGCACCTTGCGCCACACCGGCGACTCCAGGGTCAGTGCCAGCTGGCGTACGAGTTCGAGCATCCCGTCGTAGCCGGCGTAGCCGAATTCGCGTTCCTGGTTGATGTCGAGAAAGGGAATCCGCGCCTTCAACGCCGTGTACAGGTTGCGTCCGCCGGCGATCAGGATGTCCGCCCGGTAGTCCTTGCAGGCCTGCAGCAGCGCCTTGGGGCTGCCGTCGGTGATCATTCTCGTCGCGTCGCCCATCAGCTCGCGGATGCGCGCCTTGTCTTCCTCGGTGGATTTGTTGGTGCCGGTGGCGACCACCGTCATGCCGAGATCCTGCAGGGCGGAAACTACCGACCAGCTCTTGACGCCACCGGTATACAGCAGCACCCGCTTGCCGGCCAGCCGTGCCCGCCATGGTTCGAGTGCGGCGCGAATCCTCGCCTCCTCGCGGGTGATCATCGCCTCGGTGCGCGCCGCAAGATCGGCGTCGCCGAGCACCCGGGCGAAGTCGCGGAAGGCCTGCGAGGTGTCGCTGACGCCGTAGAAGCTGCCCTCGAAGAAGGGCACGCCAAAGTCGCCCTCGAGCTTGCGCGCGACATTGAGCAGCGCCTTGGCGCAGACCACCATCGATGCCTGTGCTCGGTGCATCGTCTGCACCTCATGGAAGCGCGCGTCGCCCGAGAGCGTGCACAGGATGCGCAAGCCAAGTTCGTCGAACAGCGGCGCGACGTACCAGAATTCGCCGGCAATGTTGTATTCGCCGATCAGGTTCACGTCATGCACCCTGATGCCTGGCCGTAGTGCGGTGGCGGGCAGCGGGTCCGGCTCGCGGCGACCGATCACGTACTTGAACATGGCTTCACCGGCGATGCGGTTGCCGAGGTTCTTGGTGCCGTAGAAGCCGGCGCAATCGACCGGCACCACCGGCACGCCCCAGCGTTCGCTGGCCGCCCTGGCCACCGCCTCGAGGTCGTCGCCAATCAGCGCCGGCACGCAGGTGGCGTAGATAAACACAGCCTTCGGCGCGTAGTCGTCGATCGCCTGCTTGATCGCCAGGAAAAGCCGCTTTTCGCCGCGGCCCATGATCACGTCCTGCTCGGTGAGATCGGTGGTCATGCCGATCCGGTACAGCGTCGGGCCCGACGAACGCGCGCCGCGGTTGTCCCACGACGCGCCGGCGCAGGCGATTGGTCCATGGACGATGTGCGCGACGTCGGCGATCGGCAGCAGGGCAATCTGCGCGCCGTCAAAGGAACAGCCACCCGCCGTCGCCCCCGGCCGGGTGCGTGCACAACCCGATTTCTCGGTCCGGTGGTGGGCACAGGCGGGCTCGTTCAGCAGTTCGGTGATTTCGGCCGTCTTCATTGCATCAGTCCTCTGTTTTCTGTCGTGTTGCAATTGCCGTGCCAACGCTAAGCGCCTGATTCCTCGTCCTTGACCCTGCTCCAGGGCTTGTCGGCTTTGCGACATTGCGACATCGATCGCTGCGCCAGCGGGCGGGGCAAGGCGCGGCTGCGGCCGGCCAGCGCCAGCGGCTTGACCCGGGAATGGCGCAAAGTCCGCGGCTTTGGCATGAGTCTTGCGTAGCGCTGCCCATCTGCCATCCTTCGGAGTCGCGCATGCTTCACCTGACCGACAGGCCCCTGACCGTGCCGCATGGGGCCGATCGCCGTGCCCTGGCCATTGCTGGCGTCGTCGGCAAGTCCCTGGCGGCGGGCCGCCGGCCGTTGATCCGCGGCGTTGCTGACGAACGCCTGCAGGCACTGCTTGCTGCCCCAGGCGTCGAAGGAACGTTCGTGGCAGGAGCCAACGCGCCGGACACCGACACGGGCGGCGACGAATTTGCCGACCTGCTCGAGCTGCTGCTCGAGCACCTGGCGTTGCCGGACGAGTTCGGCGCCTGCCTGTGCTATGCGATCGCCAGCGCGGCCATGGGCGAGAATCATCTGTGGCAGGACATGGGTCTGCCTGACCGCGAGGCCCTGTCGGCGTTGCTGCGCGAGAACTTCCCTGTACTGGCGGCGAAGAACATCGGCAACATGAAGTGGAAGAAGTTCTTTTACCGGCAGCTCTGCGAGCGCGCCGGCGTGCCGATCTGCAAGTCACCGCACTGTGCCGAGTGCTGCGATCGCGCGCTCTGCTTCGGACCGGAGGAGGGATAGCCACTGGCGTCGGGCAGCGACCCCCATGGCGGTGTCAGACACCCGGCCCCTGCCACCATGCGGCAAGCGAACAAAGCGGTCGCAAACCCGACAATCCTCCCGCGCCATTCTGCAACAGATTGATTTGTAGTGTATTTAATGCTGGCACTGGAATTGCTAGTCCACCCGTATGATGAACCATCAAACCCCGACCGACATCGTCATCAACGACACCACTCTGCGCGACGGCGAGCAGTCCGCTGGGGTTGCCTTCAGTCTTGGCGAAAAGACCGGCATTGCGCGTGGCCTCGACGCTTTGGGCGTACCCGAGCTGGAAATCGGGATTCCGGCCATGGGCGAGGCCGAACGCGACAGCATCCGCGCAGTGGCGGCGCTGGGACTCAAGGCGCGCCTGATGGTGTGGACGCGGATGAACCGTGCGGACATTTCGCTGGCGGCGAATCTCGGTGCGCAGTTGATCGACATTTCCGTACCCGCCTCGGACCAACACCTGCAGGCGAAACTGCGACGTGATCGAAAGTGGCTGCTGACGCAGATCGGCGCACACGTACAACTGGCGCGCGACCTTGGCTTCGGCGTTGGCATCGGCGCCGAGGATGCCTCGCGCGGTGACCCGGACCTGCTGGCGGCGATTGCCGAAGCCGCGCAGGCGGCCGGCGCGCAGCGCATCCGCTTTGCCGATACCCTGGGTGTCCTCGATCCTTTTGCAACCTTCGAGCGCATACGCCACCTGCGCTCGTGCTGCGATCTCGAAATCGAGATGCACGCTCACGACGACCTCGGGATGGCCACGGCCAACACGCTGGCCGCCGCCCGCGCCGGCGCGACGCACCTCAACACGACCGTCAACGGGCTTGGCGAGCGCTGTGGCAATGCGCCGCTGGAAGAGGTCGTGCTGGGTCTTCATCTCTGCCAGGGAATCAAGACCGGGATTGATCTGGCCGGCTTCCCCGATCTCTCGCAGCGCGTGGCCGTTGCTTCGGGACGCCCTCTGGCCTGGCAGAAGAGCGTTGTCGGCGAGGGCGCCTTCACCCACGAAGCGGGAATTCACGTCGACGGTCTGCTCAAGGATCCGGCCAACTACCAGGGCTTTGATCCGCGTCTGGTCGGCCGCCAGCATCGCGTGGTTCTCGGCAAGCATTCCGGAGCGCGTGCCGTGCAGCAGGTCATGGCGGGCCTCGGCCATGAGCTGTCGGACACCTCTGCACGCGCCTTCCTGCGGCGGCTGCGCAGCTTTGTCATGGAAAGGAAGCAAGCGCCCTCGACGGCCGATCTCCTGGCCCTGCTGCGCTCCTGAGCCGATGATCAAGGAGAATGGCAATGGCTGACCGACTCGAACTGCTCGAACTTGGCGATGACGTGCTCTATTTCGACGAGCCCTGCCCGCCCCGGGTGGCGGCCCAGATCGACGCCGCGGCGCATGACTATGGCCAGCCGGTTGCCGAGCAACGGCTGCTCTACGCCTACTTTCTGGCGCCCGAGCAGCTCTCGGTGCTGGTCGCACTCTACCGCTACTACTTCTATCAGCATCGCCTTGAGGATGCCCTGGTCGTCGCCGAACGGGCGCTGGAGGTCAGTGCCCGCCGCCTGCACCTGGTCGGCGGCTGGCGCAGCCTGTGCCCGAACACGCTTGGCGAGGCGGCGATGCGCTCGATGGGCATGCTGCGCTTCCATCTGTTGGCGCTCAAGGGATCGGCGGTGATTCTGCTGCGTCTCGGGCGACTCGGCGAGGCTTGCACCCGCCTGCGGACGATTGCCGAAGTCGACCGCCGCGATGCCCTCGGCGCCCTGCCGCTGCTCGAGGTGATCGATCGCCAGTACACCGCCGCCGAACCACTGGACTGAAAGGGGAAAAACCCATGACTTGCGCCAACGACACCTTTGAGGACGACCTTGCCGAGCTGGTTTCGGCGGAAGAGTTCCTCGACTACTTCGAAATCACTTTCGACAACCGGGTGGTGCAGGTCAATCGCCTGCACATCCTGCAGCGCTTTCATGATTACCTGGCCAAGCAGGAAGCCGGCAAGGCGCCCGATTACATCGCCTATCGCCACTGGCTGGCGCGCGCCTATGCCGACTTCGTCGGCTCCAGCGCACAGGCCGAAAAGGTCTTTGCCGTCTTCCAGAAGGCCGAGGGGTCGTCCTTCGTGCCCCTCTCCTCGCTGACGGACTGAACCCGTGTTGCCGCGCTGGGACTACGGCGATGCCGTGCGCGTGACGCGCAATGTGCGCAACGATGGCACCTTCCCTGGCGTGCCGACCGGCAACCTGCTGGTGCGACGCGGGCGCATCGGGCATGTGCGCGATGTCGGCACCTTTCTCCAGGACCAGATCATCTACTCCGTGCATTTCCTCGACGAGGGGCGCCTGGTCGGCTGCCGTGAAGAAGAGCTGGTCGGCGTCGACGAGCCTTGGATCGACAGCCGCTTCGAGGTTCGCCAGAGGGTGCGCGCGCTGCGTCCGCTGGCTGTTGGCGGGGAGGTCCGGGTGCCGGCCGGCAGTCGTGGCGAAATCCTGCATCTCGAGAAGTCGGCGACCGCGGGTGTCGTCTATCAGACGCACTTCGACTGCCTCGCGGGCATCCCCCTGTGGGTGCCCGAGACAGCGCTGGGCGAATGGCGGCAGTCAGACGATGCCTGAGCCGGGCAGTATCTACCGCTCGATCAAGCTCGCCGAGCAGTTGTTCGGCAAGCCGCTGGAGTCTCTCGCACCGGAAGAACTGCACCGGGTGACCAGGGTCGCCGCCCGGCAACAGGAGATCGAGGCGCTGATCCTGGAGACCCCGGAAGCGGTCAGCGTCATGCTGCCGGCAGCCTCGATCGACGCCAGCCTGATGGAAATCCGCCGTCGCTACGCCGACGATGGCGAGTATCACGCGGAGCTCGAGCGCCTCGGCCTGGATGCGTCGTCGCTGCGCCAGGCAGTGGCGCGCGACCTGGTGGTCGAGGCGGTGCTGGAAAAGGTCGCGGCAGGTTCGGCGGCGGTCAGCGATACCGACGTCGAGATCTTCTGGTACCTGCACCAGCAACGCTTTCGCCATGGCGAAACGCGCGTGCTGCGACACCTGCTGGTGACCATCAACGAGGGTCTGGCGGGTAACGAGCGGCAGGCCGCGCGCGCCCGCATCGACGCCATCCATGCGCGGCTGCTCAAGGAACCGCAGCACTTTGCGGAGCAGGCACTGAAGCATTCCGAATGCCCGACGGCAGTTCATGGCGGCCTGCTCGGCCGCGTGCCGCGCGGCCAGCTTTATCCACAACTCGATGCGGTGGCCTTCACCCTCGCCGAGGGGATGCTCTCCGAGGTGATCGAGAGCGAGCTGGGCTACCACCTGGTCCGCTGCGAAACCATCCAGCAAGAACGACAGCTGAGCTTCGCGGAAGCTCGCCAGACGATCCGCGAACATCTCGAAGGCCAACAGCAGGCTCTCTGCCTGAAGGCGCAGATCAAGGCCCTGCGCCGGGCTGACGCCCGCCCTTGACCCGGCTCAAGAACTGGGTCAACGACCGCGCGCCCAGGCCGCACGTCGGCCGTCTTTTCATCGCCAAGGCCCTGGCTGGCAGGTCAGGCACCCGCAACTCGCTCGATTTCCCGGGCGTAGAACACTCACTCGACGGTTCCGTGCAGGGCTCAATCCATTTGCCGGGTCGCGGGTACGGTACGTGCTTATAAGGCGGATCATCCAACTCCACAGGAACCGGGCATGCAATCTCCGATACAAGCTTATCTGGATGGTCTCCATGCGCAACTCGCCAGAATGCAGGGTGGCGAGGTGGCCAACTACATCCCCGAACTGACCAAGGCAGACCCTTCCTGGTTCAGCATTTGCCTCGTCACCATGGACGGTGCGGTCTATTCGACGGGTGACTCAGCGCAGAAATTCACTATCCAGTCGATCTCCAAGCCGTTCGTCTATGCCACGGCACTGGCCGACCGCGGCGTCAAGTTCGTCGCCGGCAAAGTTGGCGTCGAGCCGAGCGGCGATGCTTTCAACTCCATCAGCCTCGATCCCAAAACTGGTGCGCCGCTCAATCCGATGATCAATGCTGGTGCAATCGCTACGGCCAGCCTTGTCGCAGGAGCAACACCCGAAGCACAATGGCAGAGGATCGTCGATTCGATGGGCACGTTCGTTGGGCGGGATCTGGATATCGACGAAGATGTCTATCGTTCGGAAAGCGACACCGGTTTCCGCAACCGCGCGATTGCCTGGATGCTCAAGAATTTCGGCATCATCGACGGCGAGCCGATGGCTTCGCTCGAGAATTACTTCCGGCAGTGCTCGATCCTTGTGGACTGCCGGGATCTCGCCTTCATGGCGGCGACGCTGGCGAATGGCGGCGTCCATCCGCTCACCGGCCGCCGAGCCTTGCCCCTGGAGCACGTCGAGCGCGTGCTGAGCGTAATGGCAACTTGCGGCATGTACGACTTTGCCGGCAGTTGGGTCTACGAGGTAGGCATGCCCGCCAAGAGCGGGGTCGGCGGCGGCATCATTGCAGTCCTTCCCGGGCGCTTCGGCATCGGCGTCTTTTCCCCGCCCCTGGATCCGAAAGGGAACAGCGTACGCGGCATCGAGGTTTGCCGGCACCTCTCGCGAGACTTCGACCTGCATGTCTTCAGCCGGGCCGGCGATCCCAGCATGGCGCTTGGCCGGATCTATACGGCTGATCAGGCGCCCTCGAAGCGCCAACCATCGCCGCAGATGCGCCGCTACCTGAACGACAATGCGCACCGGATCAAGTACCTTTGCCTGCATGGCTTTCTCGCCGTCGACGGCATCGAGTATGTCATCCGCCGGATGATCGAGATGGCAGCGGACAGTTCCAGCTTCATTCTTGACATGCATCAGGTGGACGGGATCTCGGAAAGCGCGGCCCGCTTGCTCAACGATGCCCGCCTGCGCTTTGCCGGAGAGAACATAGCCGTCGTCTTTTCCAGAATTCACCGGCGCCATGCGATCAAGCATTTTCTGAGCACGACATCACCGAAGAATGATCGCGGGTACCTGAGCTTCGAAGATAACGACCTGGCGGTCGAGTGGTGTGAAAACCATCTCCTGGGCGATTTGGCCATGCCGACACCCGACCCGATTGCGCTCGTCGACTGCCCACTCCTGCGTGGCTTGCCGCCCGAGTTGCTGGCGCAGGTCGACAAGGCAGCGACCGTGCAGTGCTATCGTCAGGACGAATCGATACTGACTACTGGCCAGGCCGGTGACGGCCGTGTCTTCTTCATTGCAGATGGACACGTGAGCATTCTCGTCCCGCTGAAAAACGGGGCCCACCAGCGCATCACCACGCTCGGCCCGGGCATGAGTTTCGGCGAGATGGCCCTGCTCGGACAAACAACGAGAAGCGCGACTGTCGTTGCCGACGGCGAGGTCAGGTGCTGGGTACTGGAAGCCAACGACATCGACCGGCTGGCGCGAGATGCGCCAACGCTCAGGATAGTCCTGCTCGAAAACATTTCGCGCGACATGGCTGAAAAGCTGCGGCGGGCGACCCAATGGATTGCCGCGCTGGCGTGACTGTCCGGTACCATATGCCAGTCGTCTGGTCAATTTCGACGAGATGATTGAAACAACAGGGAAGCAGTGAATGGCCAGTATCCCGATTTCAGTCCTTGGTGTAGCCTTGCTGTTGGCAGTGGTCGTGGCGATGGAGCCTGTCGCCCGCCGCCTGGCCCTGCCGCTTTCCCTTGTGCTGGTGATCTTCGGCACGGCCGCGGGCTTCGCAATGGATTTGTCAAGCCATCCGCTGGGCGCTTCGTTGTCGCTGTCCAGCGAAACCTTTCTCTACCTGTTTCTGCCCATACTGCTGTTTGAAACTGCGATCGAGATCGATGTCCGTCGCCTGCTCGAGGATGTCGTGCCGATTTTCCTTCTGGCCGTCGTCGCCGTGATGGCATCAACGCTGGTCATCGGCTTTGGGCTTGCCAACTTCTCGTCGTATTCCCTTGTTGCCTGCCTGCTGCTGGCGGCGATCGTTTCGACGACCGATCCCGTGGCCGTGGTGGCCCTGTTCAAGGACATCAGCGTTCCGCACCGGCTAACCCTTCTGGTCGAGGGCGAGAGCCTCTTCAACGACGCGGCCGCGATCGCGCTGTTCTCGGTACTGATGACCATGCTGACCGTCGGCTCGGGCGACGGGAGCGATGCCATCTTTGGGTTCCTGCGCAGTTTCTCCGGTGGCTTTCTCGTTGGATTCAGCCTGTCCATCCTGGCCACTCAGCTTCTTCAATTTCTCCCCGGCAAGCGCATGGCGGAGGTCACGGTGACGGTGGTTGTCGCCTATCTCGCCTTCGCCGTCGGCGAATACGGCTTCCATTTTTCCGGTGTCGTCGCCGTGGTCGTCGCTGGGCTCGTCTTTGCCTATGACGGGAGAACCCGGGTCTCGCCGAAGACCTGGAGTTTCCTGGTCGGAACCTGGAAGCAACTGGGCTATTGGGCGAGCGGGTTGATCTTCCTGCTCGCCTCGCTGCGCATTCCCGGCTTGCTGGCCGATGTCGGCATGGCGGACATTTTTTTGCTCGCCGTACTCCTGCTTTGCGCCCTGGCTGCCCGCGGACTCGTTCTGTACTTCCTCCTGCCAATGATGAGTGCCGTGGGCCTCGCCCAGAAGGTGGATTCCGACCTGCGTCTGGTCATCCTGTGGGGGGGGCTGCGGGGTGCCATTTCTCTGGCCCTGGCCCTCGCCGTCGTCGAGCACCCTGCGGTGCCCGCAGACGTCAAGCATCTGGTGGCCACCCTTGTCACCGCGTTCGTACTGATCACTCTCTTCGTCAATGGCCTGACCCTTAGGCCACTGATACGGATTCTCGGCATCGACCAGCTGGCCCCAATTGACCGATTCCTCCGCGGCCGCGCGATTGCGCGTAGCCTCGACATGGTCAAGGACCGGCTCGTTGTCGCCGCCGACCGATACCATATCGAACCCGCCGCCCGCGAACGCCTGGCCGAACAGTACTCGGTGCGCATGAATGAAGCTGAAACCGTGCTGCAGGCCGACCATGCGCCATCTCCGGACGAGCGCCTGCGTTCAGCCTTGGTCACGACGGCGCAACGCGAGCAGTTGCTGCATTTTCATAACTATCACGAGCGCATCGTTTCGGGCCGGATCGTGCGTAACCTGGTGGCGCGCGCGTATGATCTTGAAGACCGGGCGAAATCCGAGGGGCAGGAAGGGTATGAAGCTGCCGCACGTGAAGAATTGGGCTTCTCCCTACCCTTCCGCCTGTCCGCCGAACTGCAGCGGCGCTTCGGGTGGTCAACTCTCCTGGCAAGAGCCCTGGCCGACCGCCAGGAGTCCCTTCTCGTCGGCCGGGCCACCATCCATAGCCTGCTGCAATTCGCCGCGGAGCGCATTCCGGAAATGCTCGGCGCCCAGGCTGCCGACTCCTTGGCAGTCGTGCTGCAGCGACGCCTGGAGGCGATCGAGAGCGCACTTGCTGCGCTGCGCCTTCAGTACGGCGAATTCGCCGAAGTCATGCAGGTGCGCTATCTCGAGCGTGCCGCACTGCGCATCGAAAATTCCGAATATCAGCGGCTTGTCGACGAGGCCGTAATCAGCCGTGAAGTCTTCAAGGATCTGCTGCGCGACCTCGACGCCCGCTGGCAGTTGGCCAATCAGCGTCCGCCCCTCGACCTCAAGCTGAGCCCCAAGGAACTGCTCGTCAGGCTTCCTTTTTTTCACGGACTTGATTCCGCCTTCCTCGAGTCCATCGTCCCGCTTCTGAAGCCGCGTTTCATCGTGCCTGGCGAGACCATCATCCGCAAGGGCGAAAAAGGCCGGGAGATGTTTTTCCTGGCGTCGGGGGCCGTCGAGGTCAAGCTTGCCAGCGGACCGAGAAGGCTCGGCTCGGGTGATTTCTTTGGCGAACTCGCATTGCTGACCCAGGCCCCCCGCGCGGCCGATGTGATCGCACTGGCATTCTGCGAAGTGCTAGTCATGACGGCAGGCGACTTCGCCAGCCTGCTTGCCCGAAACCCGGACCTGCAAACTCAGGTCGCCGAAACGGCAACGGTTCGTCTGGGACGCAACTAGCGCCGAAGCAATTCGTGGTCGGCCTCCGCCCCTGATGACCAGCTCGCCGTCAAGGTCGGCTCCACCCGAGCCCCGCGAGCTGCAGCGATATCGAAGAGGCCCGCGCCCGCAGCGCGATGCCGTCCCTGCCGGTCATTTCTTCGCCTCGCTACTTCTCGGTCAGCACTACGAGATCTCCCCGGGATCCTTCCGCCAGCCGGCGATGGTGCAGGGCCGCAAGCGGGTCATCCGGATAGTGCATGGCCAGATCACGGAAGGCGGCGGCCGCAGTCGGCACCTCGTTGGCCATTAGACGGTAAGCTGCCCGGTACTCTTCGAGGGGCGCGTACTTCCGCAGACGCGCGCCGTCAAGGGGCTCAAAAACCTGCAGCGCCTGACTCTTCCCCTTGAGAAGCAGGCGGCCGATCGGGCGCGCCAGGGCTTCGGGGCAGCCACTCAGGGTCGCTTCGGAAACGCAGATGCGGGTTCCGATCTGCTTGTTGACACCTTCCAGGCGAGCGGCAGTGTTGACCGGGTCTCCCAGTGCCCGATAGTCGGCAATGGTCGAGCCCCCGAAATTGCCGACAGTTACTTCTCCGGAGTGAATCCCGAGGCGCGTCTCACCGAAAGCGACACCTCTGGCGTTCAGTTCTGCGGCGTAGTCGCTGGCAAAAGCATCCATCTCCAGGGCGCAGGCCAGGGCGCGGGAACGGTGGTCGGCCTGCGGTACCGGCGCGGAAAACATGATCGCCACCGCGTCGCCGACGATGCGATCAAGAGTGCCCTCGTGGCGGAAGGCAATGCCGATCATCTGGTCGAGGTAAGCATTGAGCAGGGACACGGCCTCGCCGGGGTCGATAGTCTCCATCAAGGTGGTAAAGCCAGCCAGATCGGTGAAAACGAAACTGCATTCCTGCCGGCAACCACCGAGTTCCATGGCCTCCGGGTGGTCGACCAGATAGCGGACGCGGTTCGGCGAGACGTAACGCGAAAAGACATCCCTGATCCGGCGCTGCTCTCGCTCACTGATGAAGTGGTGGAGCAGGCTGCCGAGAACGAAAGCCGAGGCGAAGGTCAGGGCCGGTGTGACGGTGTTGAGGAGCAGTGCGTGTTCACGGAAGCCATACCAGCCGCCAAGGAGTACCACGCTCAGCAAGATCAGGGTCGTGCCGGCTGCGGTCAGCGCGCTGGCCCGGATGGCGAGGAACCCGATGGCCAACCCGCCGACGATGATGGCGATACTTTCCACGGATCGGGCCCAGCCCGGGCGCTGCAAGATGTGGCCGGAAAGAATCTGTTCGAGCGCCTGGGCGTGCGCTTCGACACCCGGCATGATGCGGCCCAGCGGACTGAATCGGAGATCCATCAGCCCTTCGGCGGAACTGCCAATGACCACCAGTTGGCCGTCAAGCATCGCGCCGGGGATCGTCTCGGCAAGAACCTTCCAGGCCGGAAGATAGCGGCTGGCCACCTCGCGCGAGTAATGCACCCAGATTTCGCCTTCCGCCGTGGTCGGAATCCTGAACTGGCCGATCCGGAGCTCTTCGAGACCGATATCGCTACCCTGCGTTTTCAGCACATAGTTCCGCTCACCCTGGGCTACCCGCAGGGTTTCAGCAACCAGGGTCGGAACGGGCTCGCCTGCGAGTTGCAGTACCAGCGGGACGCGGCGGAGCACACCGTCGCCATCCGGCACGAAACTCAGTGCGCCGTTGCCCTGGGCCGCCTTTGCCAACTCGGGCCGGGCCGAAATTGCGCTGTCGAAGCGATGTAGCCAGCGCCCCGGTTGCTCCCCCGAACTGATGTACCGGAATGGTCTGGCCGGCAGCATGGCTGCTGGGGTTGCTGTGGCATGGTCCCCTGTCGCGCTGTCTTGCGTCTTGCCACGCTGGACAATGAAGCCAAGTACCACGGGGGCCCCGCTCAGGCTTTGCGCCAGTACCTGGTCATGATCCGGCAGGTTTTCAAGGGCACTGCGCAACGCGCCTCGCAGTGACCACAACGCGGCCATTGCTCGCGGTGAGGTGCTGTCGGCCTCGGCGAGCACCACGTCAAAGCCGATGGCGGCGACGCCCGCCGCATTAAGCTTGTCAACAAGTTCGGCAAGCCGCGTGCGTGGCCACGGCCACTGGCCGACGCGTGCCAGGCTTTCCTCGTCGATGTCGATGATGCGCACTGGCACCTCTGTGTACTCGCGCGGATGCCAACGCTGATACTGGTCGAACAGATTGTGGCGCAAGGCTTGCAGTGGCAAGGGGTCGGTCAGTAGCAGCGCCAGCCCAAGCACAACCGGAATGATTGGCAGAAAAGCGCCCAGGTGCTTCAGAGAGGTACTCTTCATGTCTTCGACCAATCGGTGAATTTTCGTCGAATCGCATTCGATCCGAAGACCGGCGTTCTCCAGAGGACAAATAGTACGTCGCTCGCATCTCGCCCACAAAGCGCGAAGCTTCCGGGTCGAGACATCGCCTGGTGACCCCCGACAAGGGATCGTCCGCAAGGGGTGGTGTATAGTCACGCACGTGGACCGTTTGTTGCGCGAAGTGGCTGATACGCTTTGTACGGAGTTTGCGCGAGATGAACTGGCCCTTTCGTCGGCGCCTTGATGAAGTCAACGTTGCACGATCAGCGTGAATTATGAAGGAGAGCGAAATGACTCGATTGACCTTGATTTGTGCCCTGCTGACCACTTGCGCATGGGCCGACGAGACGTCGATCGGCTATGTCAAGAATGTCACCGGGGAAGCCTCGGTGACCAACGGCGGCAAGAGGGCCAAGGCCGAGGTCGGTACAGCCGTGCACCAGGGAAGTGTGCTGCAGACGGGTCCGAGGAGCAGTATGGGTGTCACCTTCAAAGATGAAACGGTGATGTCCTTTGGCCCGGACACCGAGTTTGTCGTGGATGAGTACCTCTATGCACCCGTACAGGGTAAACTCAGGCTCGGCAGCAAGCTGGCCAAGGGTAGTCTGAACTACGTTTCGGGCGTCATCGCCAAACTGCAGCCAGATGCCGTAACCGTCAGGACGCCAAGCGGCACCATCGGCGTGCGCGGTACGCAGTTTGTCGTCAAGGTGGAAGAATAGGTCATGCGTCTTGCCACGTGGAAGCCAATTGACTCTCTCAATCGGGCTAACGGCCTTTTTCTCGTCACCATTGTCGCGGTGATACTGGCCGGCTGCGCGCCGAAGTCCTATGTCGTCCTGCTCGAAAGCCCGGACGGTTCCACAGGCCAGGTGGTCATCAAGGGCCAGAAAGGCGAGCAGCTCATCAGCAAGGCGCGCCAGGGAGCACCGACCGACGGTTCCGCGCCGGCTGCGCCCGTCGAGACAGACCAGATCACGAAAGACTTTGCCGACGCCATGGCGGCGCAGCCGAAAATCCCTGTGCGCTATCTGCTCTACTTCAAGAGCGGTACCGCGCTTACTCCCGAATCCGAAGCGTTGATCCCGAAGATCATTGCCGAAACGGCACGCCGGCCGGCGGTCGATATTTCAGTGATCGGCCATACCGACACCGTTTACAAGACGGACTACAACGAGCAACTCTCTCTCAAGCGCGCCACCACGATTGCCCAACTGCTCAAGGAAAAGGGCGTCCGGGTTCATGCCCTGACGGTGGAATCGCACGGCAAGCGCAACCTGCTGGTCCCCACGCCCGACAACGTATGGGAGCCGAAGAACCGACGGGTCGAAGTGTCGATCCGCTGATGGCGATTCACTCTTTGTTGCAGGGCGAGGCGCGCGTGGCCTGAGCATCACGCCGGGTGCGTGCAGTCCGCAAGCTGTCTCACGCCGCGACAAAGCCACGCATGAACGCCTCCTGCGCGTCGCTGCAGGCATAGACTTCGGCGAGGGCTCTGAGCAGGGAGTTCGAACCGAATGCTCCGAAGCGGCCGTTGGCGACTTCACCCTCCCGGCCATGAACAGACGCTAGAAACATCTGTCCAAACCAGTCATTGGGGCGGAGTAGGTGTAAGCTGAAGTTCGTATCTTGAAGTGCCACTTTTGGCGTTTATGTTGGTATGCGGGAGTGAATAATGAACCGTTTATTTGTAACTTCAGTGCTGGCTTTTGGCCTTGCTTTCGCTGCCATGCCCGCGAGTGCCGTCGTTTATTGCAAGACCGTTGGCGTACCCAAAGGATGTGTTGCGCGCCCAGTGGCAGCCCCCGGTGTCGGCGCTCCGGGCGTGGGGGTTGCACCCGGTGTCGGCGTAGGCGCACCCGGCGTGGGCGTGCGGGACCCCGGTATCAACCAACCCGGAGCTGCTGGGAATGTTGGCGCGGCAGGGGCTAGTGCAACCAACCGGAACGGGGGAGCTAACCGCGTGGGCGTTCGACGCTGAATCGTGGGTGACGTACGCCCGTAGCGCTAGAACGAGTAGAGATGTGTTAAGACTGGGTGTCTCACCCGCCTCTGCCATGCGGAGCTGGTGAGCGAGTCGGTTGAAGGTCTGCTCATAGATAGCCTGAACGTCAACAATCGGTCGTGACGCGACCGTCCTTTCTTCGGATTTATCGCCGGACAGAGTTGCTGGGGAATCCTGGAACAGCACTGGAACGGCGCCAAGCTGACCGATGCCCAAACGATGCCGGAGTGGGCCAAGAGCATGACCTGGAAAGGCGTTCATCCCGTCGTCGAACTGAGCCGAACGGTCTATGAGAAAGGAGTCACGGTGGCCAAGGATGCCATGCAAGCTGTCGAGTCCCGGCTACAACGAAACCCGCTCCTACCCAAGTGGGACATCCTGATCCGACCGGCCTCGACGGGATGACTATTTGTGGCAATCACCTTAGGTGTTAACGGCTGCTTCCACGTCATAGCAGCTGTTGATGCCTAGGTAGCAGGGAGGCGACGAACGAGCGAGTCCATATACCGCTCGAAAAGTTGGTCAGGGTTCTGTTTGAAGAGGCGACTACGCCCCGTGTTCTTCAATATGAGAACCCCCACGATATGGGCGAAAACCGCACTCGTCTCGATAACGGCCTGCTCGGTACTCAATCCCAAGGCTTCCAGTTGAAGCTGAACCGGCTGCAGTGCGGCCAACAACTGCTCGTTCAATTCGTGGTTGAGTTCCGGTGTCAGCCCTCGGGGTTTCATGCCATCAAACAGGTAGAAGCCCAAGTCCAGTTCCTTGGGATTCTCACGGTAGAAGACATAGAAGGCTTCAGCCTTGGCTCGGAGCAACTCCGTAGCTGATGACGAATCACTCCACCCCTTGGCAGCTTCGACCACCTGATTGAGCCGCTCTAAGGACTCACCGAGCAAGGCGCCATAAATCTCTTCGAGGTTGGCGAAGTAGCTGTAAATGGCACCCGGCGTATAGCCCGCCCGCTTGGCAATTTCTCGCAAGCTCGCACCATCCAACCCCAGTTCAAAAAAAGCTGAGCGTGCCGCATCCAGGATGAGCGACCGCCTTGCCTGATTGAGCGTGCTTTCTCTAGCCGCACGAGTTTCAGCGGCGGTGGCGCCTTTTCTGCACCGCTTTTCCGGATTACCGTTGACCTTTCCATAAGACAAATTCTACACTGCTCTTGAAATTGAACACTGTTCAATCCAATAAGCGTTATAGAAGGGAATCGTTATGGCTGGTACGAACACCACGGGTTTGATGGATGGAAAGCGTTTCGGGAGTCGCTGAGAAAGTACAAGCCGACTGTCTATGTTGATGGACAATTGATTGAGTCGGTCGTTGACGCACCTTCGCTTCAGCCAGGTATCAATGCCTTGGCCGTGACCTACGATTTTGCCCATGACCCGGCCCTTGCGCCGTTGATGCTGGCAAGCAAACGGTCTCCGGTAAGACGCTCAATCGAATGCTGCATATCGACGAATCGGCCGGAGACCTACTGAACAAGCTAGAAGCAATCCGTGTGCTCTGCCAGGAAACCGGCTGCGCTCAACGCTACCTCGCCCACGATGCCCTCAATGGCATCTTGCAGGCCGTGACCAAGATGGACGATGCGAAGGGTTCGACGGAGCACAGCGCCAAGTTCGCCGCGTATCTCCAGAAAGTGCAGGACGACGACCTGACGCTGGGTATCGCCATGACCGATGCCAAGGGGGACCGTAGCAAGCGCCCCAATCAACAACTGAATCAGGATGTGTACGTCCATATCGTTGAGCGCAACGCGAAAGGCATCGTCATCACCGGCACCAAGGCGATTGTGACGGGTGCTCCTTACGTGCATGAATTCCTCGTCATGCCCTCGCCTTGACGCTCACGAAACCTGACCCTTTTTTGCTCAAGAGAATTGAACCAGCGGTGGCGCAGGCATAGGTGGTGAGCGCGGTTGCGGGGAAGGGTTGAAGCTGTTGAAGAAGCGGCCTTCGCCAAGCCGTGGGGAGGGTGTTTTTTTGTGGCTGGCGAAAGCCTTGGGGGGTGTGGGAGAGGTGCCCCGGAGCTGGGTCAAGGGCAGGCTGCGGCTTTTCGCAGCCTGGCGCAGCGTCCCTTGACGCAGCGGAGGGGCGATACGCTGGGGCGTGGCAGTAAGTGCGGCAGTATCGCGCTTACTGCCATGCAGACCGGCGTTTGAGGCGTCGGACCCGCGCGGCGGTCATCGAGGAGCAAGGGTGATACTGGGCGAGCAAGCGGCCGCCGTTCACCGGTGCCTTCAAGCGCTACGCGGAGTCGTCTGGCGAGGTCTTCCTGCGAGACGTCGCGCGGGTGGAGGCAGCTGTCGGGGCCGTCGTCTGGGTTGCCTGGGAGCCAGCCGGCTCGCTGCGCAAGCTCGAACCACTCAAGCGCAGAATGGTGCAGCGATGCTGCAGGCGGTCGAGCAGCGCATCGACCAGCGGTTTCTTCTGAAACAGCTCGTACCAATCGGACAGCTCGAGGTTCGTGGTCACAATCGTCGAAAGACGCAGACTGTAGCGCTGGTCCATCAGACGGAAGAACGCGTTGACCTGCTCGGGCTTCAGGTTGAGGTAGCCGAGTTCGTCGATGACGATCAACGGCAGGCGGCACAACTGATTGAGAAGCCCAACCGTCGAGCGGTCAGCGAGCGAAGCATACAGTTCGTCGAGCAAGGCCTGCGCGTTATAGAAACGGGCGCGGTAGCCATTCAGGCACGCTTCGCGCAGGAGCCCGACGGCGATTCCCGACTTGCCGGTGCCGGGTGGGCCGATCAGCAGGAGGTTCTCGCCGCGGCGCAGAAAGTCGAGCCCCGCGAGGGTCAGGACCTGCGCCTTGTTCACGCTCGGCTGACGGGCGAAGGGGAACGACTGCAAGGTCCACGGCCAGGGTAGATGGGCCTGGGCCAGGCGATAGGCCAGGCTCTTCTCGCGCCGTGCCGCGTCTTCGGCGCGAAGCAGGCGAAAGAGCACCTCGGGAACCGGCGTCCCCTGCCGTTCGGCGAGGTCGAGTTCCTCGTCGAGGACTCGCTCCATCCCGGACCAGCGCATCTGCGCAATCAGCGCCTTCAGCGGCTCACGCATCGTCGTCTCCGCGGTCGAGGCGGAAGAAGTCCCCGGCCACCTGCTGCAGGATCATTGCCTCCAGGCGGCCGAGGTCGAAGAGACCAAACTTCAGCGCCTGCGCGACCGCCGCGAGGAAGGGACTTTCCGGGTAGCTTCGCCGGAACCCCAGCAAGCGGCGCAGGGGCCGCACCCCGCGCCCGTGCGCCTGCTTGACGAGCGCCGCGACGTACGCGTCGAGCACGGGGTGATGGCCCTGCAGCAAGGTGGCTTCAGGCGGCGGTGTGCGATCCCGACGCTGCGGCGTCGGGTGGTGCCCGGGCAGCTTCTGCTTCGTATCGCGCACGCCGATCAGTCGCGGGTGGATCGCGACCAGTTGCTCGCGGGCACAGATCCTGAGTTCGCTGGCGTACAGATAAACCGTCAGCGTCTTGCCTACCCAACGTTCGGGCACCGAGTAGCGATTGGTCTCGATCGACACGAAGCCGTACAGATCGACCACCCGCTCGGCCACCTGATAGACCGGCGGCAACACCGCCGGCAGCGGCTGCAGGCAGGGCCTCTCCATCGCGTAGGCCGCGCTCGGCGCCATCCCCAGGACGCGCTTCGGCTTGGCATTCGCCACCTTCTCGCACCAGGCCCGCGCCTGCTGGTTCAGGTCGGCGAAATCGGCGAACGTCCGCCCGGCGAGGAAATGGCCTTCGACCCAGGCAAAGGGTCTTTCGACGCGCCCCTTGCGGTCGGGTTGGTTGACCGGGTGGGCACGGAAGGCGAAGCCCAGCGTGCGCGCGAACGCCACCATCTCGGGCGCGAACACGGCCTCGTCGCCGGCGCCGTCGACGACGATCACGCTGGTGTTGTCGATGACGCAGGTTGGGCAGCACCCGGCCAGGAAGCACACGGCCTCGAGCAGGAACTGTTTGGCCTCGAAGCGGGTAAAGCGCGGGTAGTACTGGATGAACAGGCAGCGCGAATAGGCCAGGATCAGCGACGCGCATTGCGCCATCAGCGGCTTGCCGGCGAGCGTCACGCGATGGGGCGAGGTATCGTGCTGCATCTCCTGGCCAGGCGCGAAGACATACTCGCCCGAGCGCTTGGGCGGGGTGCGCAGGCCGGCTTCCCGGATCCATCGGGTGAGCGTGCTGTAGCCGGGATTGAGGCCCAGTTCCGCCTGCAGCATCTCCTGAATGCGGACCCCGTTGCCCGCGCACGCGCGCAAAAGCGGCAGGGAGCCAGAGGCGTACCGGCGCCGGGCACGCGGGCTCGCGCGCGTCGGCAAGAACCGGCATTCGCAGAATGCGGCGAATCGTATTACGCGACAGCTTCAAGAGCCGGCTGATCTCGCGAACCGCCAGACCTTGCTGATGCAGCGTCTGGACGGATTGACGAATCTCGGGGGATATCATGCGAGCAAATCCTGGTCAGATGGCGCTGCAGCGACTCGAGCGCCGGTTGCAAAGAAGCCACGGCCGCGGTGACCGCGGGCGGCAGAGCGGTCGATGGCAAACTCAAGGCGGACAAACGCCGCTTCAGACGGGCGCCGACGGCTTCCAGGATGCGCAGGTCGGCGAGCACCTCGCCTTCCGGCCCATCCCGCAGGCGCTCGGCAACCTTCTCTTCCTGCCGGGCTGCGACGGCCTCGAGCAACAGCTGCGGCGACTCGACCATGCGCTCGCGCACCGGTCGCGAAGCGCGTTGATACTGCGCAAACCAGTTGGCCAATTGCCGAGTTGAAAGTGGCGTCGTGCGCAGGGTCGCGAGCAATTGTTCGGCGTGCGCGCTGTTGGCGCGCGCCAACGGTCCGAGGATGCGAACCGCCGCCCAGGTCGACACCTGCCCCTGGCGTACGGCCTCGAGCAAGGCGTCCGACAGCCCCCCGAGCAGTTGCAGGCGGCGACTGACCCAGCTCACATCGCGCCCGCAACGCCGGGCGACCTCGTGTTGGCTCAACTGCCCACCCGAAATCAATTCGCGCAACAGGAAGGCTTCTTCGATCGGCGCAAACGATCGGCTGCGCGTGCGGGCCAACACGCCCAACAGTGCCTGCGCGAGATCCGCCTGCCAGCACTCGACCTCGGCCGTATCGCGCCCGAGGTGACGCAACGCGGCGATGCGTCGATAGCCATCAACGGGGATGAACGCCTCGCCCTCCCCGGTGACCGCAATGCAGGGAACCAATTGACCATCGGCCGCGATCGAGCGGGCCAGACGCGTGATCGCTGGTGGGTCCGGCAGGCGAAGCGATGCATAGCGCAAGTCGAGGCGGTGCAAGTCGAGGGTCAGAACCCCCGCAGCAGCCAATTTATCCATGCGAGAAACCTCCTGTCGGACCTAGCGTACCGGCCTGGTGCCGCCAGGGCGAGCAAGTCGTCTTTTGCAATTCCCTCAGGGCGAGGCACAAGCCGCTGTAATCACGGTGATTTCGACCATCCACGCGTCACTCTTTGCAAGCGACGCGTCTACCACCGGGGACAAACGGTAAGTGCCTGAAGAAATGAGCATTGCAGCCTTTGACGCGTCCATCTTTGCAAGCTGCCCGGCTGCCTTGTCCTTTGCGCGTTGCCGCTGCCGGACGCGGTTGCGCTCGGCGTACTCCGGGTGTTGGCGTCGATAGTCCCGCCAATAGTTCGGGTGACGCTCCGCCCAGGCCTGTTGCACCCGCTTCTGGTTCTCGCGATAGTCCGGATCGTTCTGGCGCCTGGTTGCCTGCCAACGCCGTCGCCGTTCACGTTGGCAGGCGGCAGCGGAACAAAAGCGTTGCTCTGCAATTTGCGGGCGTGGCCGAAAGGGGGCCTGGCACGCCTGGCATTGCCGGAATTCCATAGCTCGTTCTCCCCGCACGAGGTCGTGATGTCGTGCGGGAAGATACGGCGGCCGGCGTGATTCCTGGCGCTGGGAGGGCTTATGAGGTCCGAGCGGGATCTGTTCGGGAAGACGGCGCCACTAGGGGGTGCTCAGCCGCACCGTCCGGAAGATGCGCCTTCGGACTGAGGTGCTATCGCTCCAGGCCACCGGCGGCCCCCATCAGACCCGAGTTGGTTGAACCTTGCGGCACGTCTCTCGCCTTCTCACCAGTCCAGAAACGTACCCCTGTGGCGCGACCCTTTTCTCTCCTTCACATGCCACCCGGCAAGCCCGGGCAGTGGGTCCGGTCTGATGAGCAGAAACGGGTCAATTCTGGTGAGCGCCAAGGTGTGGTCACAAAATTGCTGAGGACATGGGGATGCGTGCGCGGCTGGGGCATGCGCAGGCTGCCGTACAGCCGTGCCAGCTTGAGAGGCAGCGGCAACGTCTTGCCGCGCTTCGTTTCGAAAAGCGTCTTGAGCGGTGCAAGCGGGGTCGAAGGGGGGCGGAGCACGGGGTCAGTCGGGGCAGATTTCAATGGGGTCGCATTGGAGAACGCTATCGGTCATCTCGGCCGCGTACCTTCCCTGGCTCATGTAGCGCGTTCTTTCTTCTTGTTCCCGGCGAAGGTTGCTGGAAGAATAGCGGTCGAGAACTGGCCCCCCCGTTTGGTGATGCGCAAGACCACCCTTGCGGCCACCGCTGCAGGTGCGCTCCAGGGTCTGTTCAGGCACCAGACCCGCGTTGAAGGTGTACGGATCACACTCCGGCCGCCCCGCGCTGCAGGGGCCCCCATCAACTGCCGGCTCTTGGTCTCAGCGTGGCCACCAGGGTGATTTTCGGAACGCTGGCAAGAGCCTTTGACAAAGGGCAGTCACGCTTGGCTGCGGCGGCGATCTCCTGAAACGTCGCGTCGTCAATGCCGGGGACCGTGGCCTGCATGGTCAGCGCGATGCGGTCGATGACAAAACCTTCGCCCTGTTTGGACAGGCGCACACTGGCCGTGGTATCCACGTCGGTAGTCGCCAATCCCGCTTTATCACAAGCGAACGAAAATGCCATCGTGAAGCAGGCAGCGTGAGCTGCAGCAAGAATTTCCTCGGGGTTGGTGCCGGGCCGGCCATCCTCGAAGCGGCTGGCAAAACCATAGGGGTATTGCTTCAGCGCACCGGTCTCGGTGCTGATCGTACCCAGGCCCTTCTTGCCCTGGCCTTCCCAATGAACGCTGGCGGTCTTTTCAATCATGGTGTGTCTCCTTTCTTACTGCGTTTGGCAACTGGCTTGCCACGCAAATTTAGCGGCGCAAGGAAACACCGTCTGTTCGCTTTCGCACCGACAGGACGGGTGAGCCATGAAAACGTGCACACTGTGAGAAGCATCTTCAGTTTCAACGCTGATGAATTGAAGATCGAGAAATGGATCGGCGTTTCAACTTGAGACAGTGCATATGCGTTTGTTGAGTCCACGCTTGATCGCCGTTTTGTTTGGCGTGTCGTCCAGCTTGGTGCTGCTGACCCTCACTGCTTGTGGAGAAATGGCGACCTTGCCCGTCTCCGCTGGCACCGGGCCACAGCCTGCGCTGCCAGCGCCACAGCACGCGCTGTTACCCACCGTAAACATCGCTCCGGCCCAAGGCTGGCCGCAGGGGACGACACCACATCCCGCACCGGGTACGCAGGTGGTCGCGTTCGCCAGCGGCCTGGATCATCCGCGCTGGCTCTATGTCCTGCCGAACGGTGACGTGCTTGTTGCGGAGACTAATGCGCCACCCAAACCCGAGGACGGCAAGGGCATCAAGGGTTGGTTGATGGGGCTGGTGATGAAGCGGGCGGGGGCTGGCGTACCCAGCGCCAACCGCATCACCCTGTTGCGTGACAGCGATGGCGACGGCGTGGCTGATGTTCGCTCGGTGTTGCTGGACGGGTTGAACTCGCCTTTTGGTATGGCGCTGGTCGGCAACGATCTCTACGTCGCCAATTCCGACGTGATAGTCCGTTTCTCTTACACCGCTGGCGACACCCGCATCAGCGCGCGCGGCAACAAAGTCGTGGATCTGCCTGGCGGTCCGCTCAACCATCACTGGACCAAGAACCTGATTGCCAGTCCCGATGGAAACAAACTCTATGTGACTGTCGGCTCGAATAGCAACGTCGGCGAACGGGGCATGGAAGTAGAGGCTGAACCGGCCGCCATCTGGCAAGTGGATATCAGCAGCGGTACGCACCGGCTTTTTGCCACCGGTCTGCGCAACCCGAATGGCCTGGCCTGGGAACCGCACAGCGGCGCTTTGTGGACGGTAGTCAACGAGTGCGACGAGCTCGGCAGCGACCTGGTGCCCGATTACCTGACGTCGGTACGTGATGGTGGCTTTTACGGCTGGCCCTACAGTTACTACGGACCGCATGTCGACGAACGTGTGACGCCGCCGCGCCCTGATCTGGTGGCCACAGCGATTGCACCCGCTTACGCCCTGGGGCCGCATACCGCCCCGCTGGGCCTGGCATCTTCCGCTGGCACTACCTTGCCGGAAGTCTTCACCAAGGGCATGTTCATCGGCCAGCATGGCTCGTGGAACCGGCGACCGCACAGTGGCTACAAGGTCATCTTCGTACCGTTCGACAACGGCAACCCGTCTGGCGAGCCCGTCGATGTGCTGACCGGTTTCCTCAGCGGGGACGGCAATGCCTTTGGCCGGCCAGTCGGCGTGGTACTCGACAAGTCGGGTGCGTTGCTGGTTGCCGACGACGTGGGGAATGTCGTCTGGCGAGTTAGCGCTCGGCACTGAGTCAAGAAATCCAAGCCATTCCACGTCTCGAAGGCGAACATCACATGACGCTAAACCTGTTGCGATTCTCCACCATTCTTTTGGCCGCACTGCTCTCGGGCCTGGCTTTCGCCCATGTTCTTGAGCAGCCTGCAAAGATGCAGTACGACGCAATGCTGTACATCACACTCCAGAGATCACTGTATGTTCAGTGGGGCACGCCACACATTGGTGGAGTTCTTGAGCCACTGACAATTGCAACAACCGGCCTGCTGGCATTCTTCATTCGCAGCAACAAGCGCGACCTGTGGCTTTCAGTGGGCGCGCTGTTCCTTCTTCTGCTGGCTTTTCCAATCGTATTCTTCTGGCTGGTGGCTCCGGCGAATGCGGCCTTTCTCGCTGCAATGCTGCCGAACATTCCGCTCAATTGGTCAGAACTGCGCTCTAACTGCGGAAACGGGCCATGCCATGCGATTCGCACTCCAGTTTGCCGCACTAGCATTGCTTGTTCTATCGCTGCTGCTCGACGCGAACGATACGTCAGATCGGATGAGGCAGACGTGATCGTGCCGGCCAGCAGGCATTCGCTGGCGATCTATGATCAAGCGCGTTGCGAAGCTCGGTCGCGCCTTCGTCTTTATTGTTGTTTCGGCTCCGGACGCTGTTGATGCTGGGTTGGGGCGATTTCATTGGCGGTTTTGTTGGTGCTGCGGCTGGCGCAGAAGAACAGCACGAATGGAAAGCAGGGAAGCTCACCGATCTGGTGCTTGATGCCATCCGGAGCGGCCACATGGTGCTCGTCGTCCATACCAGGACAGCAGCGAAAGCTACGTTGGTGCGCGACGTTGTTGGCGATTCAGTTGGTCTGCAGAATGCAGCTTTGCCGCTTATTGGCCGGATCTTCCCTAATACTTTTTGATTTGCTTCTCTACTCCATTGCACATGCCATGACCGAATATCGATTGCTGACGATTTGGCGGATCAAAGCGCCGCTCGCGAAGGTGTACGAGGCGATCCAGAACTCCTTGAGCTGGCCGGAGTGGTGGCCAGGTGCCCAGAAAGTGGAGCAGACGGAAGCCGGCGACTCCAATGGCATAAACAACGTCCGGAACTATGCTTGGCAGGGCGAGTTTCCCTATCTGGTGGAATTTTCAATGCGTGCTACACGCATTGAAAAGCTGGTAGCCATTGAAGGAGCCGCCGAGGGAGACCTTGAAGGAATTGGCCGCTGGCATTTCTCGTGTAAAGGCGCAGTTAGCATCGTCCGTTATGAGTGGCATGTGCACAGCACGCTGGTCTGGATGAACCTGATCGCGCCGATCGCCCGTTCGATGTTTATCCATAACCACATGCTGGTCATGACGCAGGGCGGCGAGGGATTAGCCCGCCTGCTTGGCTCACCCTTGTTGAGTCAGGAGAACATTGACCTGTTGGCAGAGTCCGATTCGCCAAGGGGCCAGTTTGCGGGAGCTGAAGAGAGATGAATACTGCTAGTTTCGACGCAATGCAGCCACTTCTTAACCCCTCCGGGCTTCCCCGTGTCAGGGCTAAACTGTGTACAGATCTCACTTGTCATGCGCTGCGCTGCCGACTGTGAGATCAAACAGATCGATCTTTAATTGTGAACCACCGCTTCCATCTTTCCGCGTTCGCAACCACTGCCCTATTGCATTCTTCGCGATTGGCAGCTGACGGTAGCGAGCAGTCCTACAGCGAATTTGGAAGGCGTCCTTCGTTGGCTCGGAGCTTCGAGCAGGCCGTCAACGGCGACACCGGCCACCGAGCAGACGCTCGGACCCGCGACGCTAACGTTCAACGACACGCACTGAACGGCACGCCAGCCAGCCAGAGATCCAGCATTTTCCGTTCGCTGCTCTGGCGCCGCTGTTCCCTCCGCCCACCAATGCCACGAATCAACCGCTTGATTGGACCACGTATAAGCTGTTGATTCATAACGGCGCAATTCTGTGAACTCGTGGACTTCGGCCTCCAGCGGACAGCGAGGCCGGAGAGAAGAATGGCCAGGAGAGAGTGAAAACGGCGGAATCCGGGCGCCCTTGCGAAATGACGAAGTCCACAGGAACCCACACGAACCCGCGCAAACACGCGGGAGTATCAAGAAAAAGACCAACCCGATGAGGGGTTGGTCTTCTTGTCTGGTGGGCCCGCGGGGACTTGAACCCTGGACCGAAGGATTATGCTTGCCACTACGGCTTTCGCCGCCCCTTTCGGGTTTGTGGTCTGGACTATACCTTCCCGTTACAGGCTGGCCGTCTAGTCTCTACACCTTTCCCCGCACTGCTCGGGGACTTGGCTCGGTATTGGCGTATTCTGAGGAAGTTAGCTTCCACCGAATTTGACCAGTTCTACCCGCAACCAGCGCAAAGCTGGCAACGGGCAACCCATGAGGACACCCAAACAGCTGATGATGCGCAGGCTGCCCTCGCTAAGTCCTCTGCTCTGACCAACTGAGCTACAGACCCGGGGCGTATTTTACAGGCTTCCAGCCCAATGACCACTGGCCCTGGCCGCAGTGGCGCTATCGCTTGCCGGTGGCGGATGTGCTGGCGCTGTACAGCGCCCTCTCAGGTGTGCGCACTCCCGGTCGGACTGACTTCGGCTTCGACAAGGCAATGCTGGATGCGCGCCATGGTCTCGGCAATATCTTCGTCGAGGCCGACCGAAAAGCGGATCAATCCTTCATACAGGCCTGCTGCCTCCCGTTCTTCGGTGGGAATCTCGGAAGACGTGCTGTGGCCCGGTGTGGTGAACAGGGTCTTGAAATAGCCGAGGCTGACGGCCAGATAGCCGACCTTATCGCGCTGCATCAGCGTCATCAGACGATTGGCGGCGGCATGGTCGCCGGTGTCGAGGGTCATCATTCCCCCCCAGCCATAGCCCGGGTTCATCAGGCGCGCGAGCAGCGCGTGCTGTGGATGACTGGCCAGTCCCGGATAGTGAACCGTGTAACCCAGCGCGTCGAGCCCACTTGCCAGGTACAGTGCGTTGCGGCCGTGCTGGCGCAGGCGGATGTGCAGACTGTGCAGGTTTTTCAGGATGCTCGCTGCGCGCGTACTGTCGAGTACCGGGCCCAGCAGCATGCTCGGACCGGCGTTGATGTCGTTGAGTTGGCCGATGAACTCGCGTGACGAGACGACGCAGCCGGCAACGCAGTCGCTGGTGCCGTTGACGAACTTGGTCAGGCTATGCACGACGACATCTGCGCCATGACGTAGCGGTGAGACGATCATCGGCGTGAAGGTGTTATCCACCACCAGCCGGGCGTCACTGTCGTGCGCGATGGCGGCGAGCGCCGGCAGGTCGCTGACCTCGAGCAACGGATTGCTGAGCGACTCGCAATAGAGCACCCGCGTGCGCGACGTCATCGCGCTGCGCACGGCATCGTGCTTGCACAGGTCTACGAAGCGGGTGGTGACGCCCAAGCGCGGCAGCAGATTCTTCAGCAGCGCATAGGTGCCGCCGTAGATGCTGCGGCCGCAGACGATCTCGTCGCCGGCACCGCAAAGGGTCATCAGTGTGGTGCTGATGGCGCCCATCCCCGAGGCCATGACCTGCGCGGCTTCGCCGTCCTCCATCCGCTCGAGGGCGTTGGCCAGGCACTTGTTGGTCGGGTTGAAATGGCGCGAATAGAGGAAGCAACCCTCGATTTCGTGTTCGAATAACTCCTCCATTCGTTCCGGGCTGAGGAAAGTATAGGTGGAAGAGTCGGTGATTGACGGATTGACGTCTCCGAACTCACCAAAGACCAAATAGTCCTGGACCCGCGATGCGGGATCGAACGGCATGTTGAGGCCCTCCGGGTAGTCGTTGGAAGCGCAAACGTAGCATGCGCGAGGCGCCAATGGCAAAGTAAGCGCGCCCCGCGCTACGCCTGGAAACCACACGATGCGCTGCTGCCGACGCGCGACTGAAGTTGGCAAACACCCTGACTGGCGTGAAAGCACTTGACCGTTGAGCAGGTTTTCTTTAACAGTGCACGGATGGAGCCATGCAAGGGTGCACTTGCGCCTGACCCGTAGCCCACGCGCGCCAGGTCAGCGTCGCCCGGCGAATGCACTGACCGCACGGTTCGCGGTGCCGGCATTGGCCATCCGCAACGCATTGAAACTGAAGATTGCTCTGCGCCGGCTGCGTCAACGCATGGTATCTGCACTCTCAGAACAAAGGAATGAAAAGCATGAAAAGAGATTCACGCTTCCATATCGCGGTAGTTCCCGGCGATGGTATCGGACCTGAAATCGTGCGCGCCTGCCTGCAGGTTCTCAATGTGCTCCACGAGCGCCTGGGCGGCATCGGCTTCGATTTTCGACACCTCGAAGGTGGCGCCGGACATTACCAGAAAACCGGCGTCGCCTTCACCGACGAAAACATGGCCGAATGCAAGAAGGCAGATGCGGTGCTGTTTGGTGCGATCGGTTTGCCTGACGTCCGTTACCCGGATGGCACGGAAATCTCGACGCAGTTTGATCTCAGGGCAGAAATGGACCTCTACGCCGGTCTGCGTCCGATCCGTAGCTACCCCGGCCTGCCGCTGGTGCTGGCCGACAAGCGCGCAGCCCGGATCGACCTCGTACTGGTTCGCGAGCAGACCGAGGGACTGCTGTACTCGCGCGGACGGGGTACAGTGGAAGAGGACAGGGTTGCCTGGGAGACGATGATGATCTCGCGCAACGGTAGCCGTCGCGTTTCCGAGTTCGCCTTCCGGGTTGCCGAGCGACGCGCCATAGGCCGGCGGCGTCGAGGGAGGGTCACCTGCGTAGACAAGGCCAACGCCCTCGCTTCGATGGCCTTTTTCCGCAAGGTGTTCGGCGAGGTGGCGGCAAGCCACCCGGAGGTCAAGGCCGATTATGCCTACGTCGACGCCACCGCGATGAACCTCGTCAAGTCACCATGGGATTTCGACGTTCTGGTCACCGAGAACGTGTTTGGCGGCATCCTTTCGGATCTGGCAGCGGGACTCGTTGGCAGCCTGGGTCTGGTTCCATCGGCTGACATCGGCGAGAAGCACGCTGTCTTCCAGCCGGCACACGGTAGCGCACCCGATATTGCAGGCCAGGGCATCGCCAACCCGGTGGCGCAGGTCCTCTCGGCCGCACTGATGCTCGACTGGCTGGCCGACCAGCATGCGGAACCGCGACTGGCGCATGGTGCGCGCATTCTGGAGCATGCGGTCGAAAGGGCCCTGACGTTCGTATGCCCGATTGAATTCGGTGGACAGGACGGCACGGCAGCGATCACCAGGGCAATCATGACCCAGATCCGCAAGGTCTGACTCCTGGCTGTGCGAACCTGCGCGCACGCTGACCTTTCTCCGCTGCACCTGGCGTTGGCTTCCTGGCTCGATCTGGCGCCGCAACGCCGTCGATGAGGGCTGAGGCTAGCTGATAGAATGGCGGCCTTCGACCAGAACAAGGACCTGTTCCATGATTGCCAACCAGCCACCTGCCACAGCCGATGGTCCGCTGCTTCCAGCCGTCGAACGGCAAACCGGCGAGTCCCCCAGGTGTGCGATCATCTGGCTTCACGGTCTGGGGGCCGACGGACACGACTTCGAGCCGATCGTGGACGAATTCGATTTTGACCAGCTGCCGGCGCTCCGCTTCGTCTTCCCGCATGCACCAATGCGGGCAGTAACCATCAATGGTGGCTACGTGATGCGTGCCTGGTATGACATCGTCTCGCCTGACTTCGCCCCTGGACGTGAAGAAGCAGAGGGCGTACGGGAATCGGCACGACAGATCGAAGCGCTGCTTGCCCGCGAGAATGCACGCGGAATCCCCGACGCACGCATCGTGCTCGCCGGCTTCTCTCAGGGCGGGGTCATCGCCTTGCACACGGGGCTGCGTCATCCGCGTCGGTTGGCCGGTATCCTGGCGCTATCCTGTTATCTGCCTCTGGCCGATACGCTGGCCGTGGAGGCGCACAAGGCCAACCGCGACGTACCCATCTTCATGGCGCACGGACATGCCGACCCGGTGATTCCCTACGACCTCGGTAAGCAATCGAGCAAGCTGCTGAAGGCCCAGGACTATCCGGTGCAATGGCACGCGTACGCCGCCGAGCACACCGTGTGCGCGCAGGAGCTGAGTGACATCGAAAACTGGCTGAATCAGGTTCTGGCAGACGTCTGCTGACGGTGCAGCCGCTAAGGTACCTCGCGGGTTATCCCGAGCCACTTCAGAGGCAGATCCGGGAGGCGATCAGACAGGGTCACCTGGCAACCATGCTGCGCACCAAGTACCCTGGAACGCACGCGGTACGCAGTTGTAGCGCTCTATGAATACACCCTGGCCCTGAAAAGCCGCTTCCTGCGCAATGCGGAGTCGCCGGCCAAGGTGGTTTTTGACAACCGCATACACGTCACGGCAAATGCTTTCGGGCTCAACGGCCAGATTTCGCGGGTCCAGGGCAACCGGATCAAGGCCAAACGTGAGATCCGGGTCGCCAGCCTGTTCAAGGAGGTGCCACCCGAGTTCTTGCGCACGATCGTCGTCCATGAGCTGGCCCATCTCAAGGAGCGCGATCATGACCGGGCTTTCTACCAGCTCTGTTGCCACATGGAACCAGACTACCACCAGCTGGAGTTCGATCTGCGTCTCTATCTGACTTTGCGTGAGCTGATCGGCTGGCCAGGCTCGCAAGAAGGATCGCAAGACCACCAGCCAGCTGCCCAATATCTTCCCAACAGCGCACCGCTCGACGCAATCGCCGGAGTTGGCTACACTCCCGTTAATTCCTTACCACTCCAGGGGAAATGTCATGCGCCGAGTCGTTTTCAACCAGAAGGGGGGCGTCGGCAAGTCTACGATCGCCTGCAACCTTGCCGCCATCGCCGCCACACGGGGTCGGCGAACACTGCTGATCGATCTGGATCCGCAGGCCAATGCTTCCCGCTACCTGCTCGGCAGGACGCTGGACGAACAGAAGAAGACCCTGGCCCATTTTTTTGACGACATTCTCGGCTACAAGCTGTTTCCCGACACGCTAGCCTCGTACGTCGTTCTCACCCCGTTCGCCGATCTCGCCGTGTTGCCGTCCGACGCCAGGCTGGAGGAGGTGCAGTTCAAGCTCGAATCGCGCTACAAGATGTACAAGCTGCGCGAGGCGCTGGACAAGTTGCAGGGCTATGATGAAATCTTCATCGACACTCCGCCCGCGCTCAACTTTTTCACCCGCTCGGCGCTGATTGCCGCCGATACCTGCCTGATTCCCTTCGATTGCGACGATTTCTCGCGGCGGGCCCTGTACTCGCTGCTGGACAGCGTGCGCGAGATCCAGAGCGACCACAACCCAGCCCTGCGTGTGGAAGGCATCGTGGTCAACCAGTATCAGGCGCGCGCCAACCTACCACTGCGGCTGGTGGATGAATTGCGCGCTGAAGGGCTGCCGATCCTCGACGCATTCCTGTCGGCGTCGATCAAGATTCGAGAGTCTCACCATCTCGCACAGCCGATGATCCACCTCGACCCCCGGCACAAGCTGAGCAACGAGTTTTCGGCGCTTTACGACCTGCTGTCTCAGTAGGCGCAGGCGCCCGGATCTTGAACGGACAAGAAACACCACAGTATTTTTGACGAGGCAGAACGCTCGGCCGCTTCGCCTCTGCCGAACCAGAGTGGTGCCCGCAGCGCCGTCTGCGAGCAGGCACGGATCGGACATCGGGGCAAGTGGCAGGACACCGACACGCGTAGCGCACCGACGGTCTTCCCCGGCCACCATGGCAAGCATAGGGATCGGTCGGGACACACCTGTGAAGCAGATGGGTGACTGACGCGGCCTGATCCGACATTGCTGGACCAAAAACCTGGGCGCGAGCTCTGGGCGGAAGCCAAGCGTACGGGGAACGAGCAATGCGCTGCGCCTGCAGCGCGCGCAACTTCGGTCGCCCTGTGGACCCGAGCCGGCTAATGGGTAACCTGGACTGCGACCTTGAGGGCCGCGACTAGTGCGCTTTGCCTGCGGTTTTCACACCTTGGCTTAGTCTCTTACTTGCCAATGCAAAAGCGCCCGAAAATCTCGCCCAGAAGGTCATCAGCACTGTACTCGCCGGTGATCGTGCTCAGCGACAGCTGCGCCAGGCGAAGCTCCTCGGCAAACAGCTCCAGTTGCGGCAATTGCTCACGCGCGCCATCGATATGTCTGCAGGTTTCTGTCAGTGCGCGCAGGTGGCGTTCTCTGGCAATGAAGACATCCTCGGCCGGATGCCAGCCCGCGATGCGCAACAATTCCTGGCGCAGCAGTTCTACGCCTTCGCCCGACCTGGCAGATAGGGCAATCGCGACGGCATCCCCTTCCTCACGATGTTCAGCCGCCAGGGACGCGAGATCGATCTTGTTGTAGACCGTCAGCCGGGCAAGGTGAGCAGGAAACTGAGCCAGTATGGCCTGGTCGGCAGGGCCGACACCGGTGCGCGCATCAACCAGCAGGACGACTACATCAGCGCGTTCGATTTCGCGCCAGGTACGTTCAATGCCGATCTTCTCGATCTCGTCGTCGGTCTCGCGCAGGCCAGCGGTATCGATCACGTGCAGCGGAATACCCTGAATCTGCAAGGTGCTGCGCACCAGGTCTCGGGTCGTGCCGGGGAGGGGAGTGACGATCGCCACGTCGTCTCCGGCCAGCCTGTTCAGCAAGCTGGACTTGCCGACATTGGGCTGGCCGGCCAGTACGACGTGCAGGCCGCCCTGCAGCAGCCTGCCCTGCCGGGCGCGGTCGAACACCTGAGTCAAGCGCTGCTGCAGGCGCTCAAGGCGGCCAAAGGCATCGGCCGCTTCGAGGAAGTCGACTTCCTCGTCGGGAAAGTCGAGGGTGGCTTCGACCAAGGCGCGGAGTTCGGTCAGTTGCACCAGCAGGGCGTTCACTTCCCTGGAAAACTCGCCCTGCAGCGAGCGCACGGCGCTACGAGCGGCGGCTGTCGTCGAGGCGTCGATCAGATCAATGACTGCCTCGGCCTGCGCCAGGTCGAGCTTGCCGTTGAGGTAGGCCCGGCGCGTGAACTCGCCGGGTTCGGCGAGTCGTGCACCGAGTTCCAGGCACCGCACCAGCAGCATCTGCATGACCACGGGTCCACCGTGGGCATGCAGTTCGAGGACATCCTCGCCAGTAAAAGAGCCTGGCGCCGGAAAGTACAGCAGCAGCCCGGTGTCGATCACGCTTCGATCAGACGCAGTGAAATTGGTAAGCGTCGCCACTCGAGCGGCCGGCCGTTTGCCACTGATTGCGTGGGCAAACGCCAGGAGGCCTTCTCCCGAGACGCGAATGACGCCGATGCCACCGCGACCAGCGGCGGTCGCGATGGCGGCTATGCTTGCCTCAGGCCTTACTGTCGTTGGCGGCTTTTCCGCCACTTTCGATCATCCTTGTGATCTGCCATTGCTGGGCTATCGAGAGGATGTTGTTCACCACCCAGTAGAGCACCAGGCCGGCCGGGAAGAAGAAGAACATCGCGCCAAAAATGAACGGCATCATCATCATCACCTTGGCCTGGATCGGATCGGGCGGGGTGGGATTGAGCTTGGTCTGGATCAACATGGTGACGACCATGATCACCGGCAGGACAAAATAGGGATCCTGCGCCGAGAGGTCGGTGATCCAGAGGATCCACGGCGCATCGCGGATTTCTACGGCACCCAGCAAAGCCCAGTAGAGTGCGATGAAAACAGGGATCTGCACCGCTATGGGCAGGCAGCCGCCGAGCGGGTTGATCTTTTCGCGCTTGTAGAGCGCCATCATCTCCTGGTTGAGCTTCTGGCGGTCGTCGCCATAGCGTTCCTTGAGGGCCATCAATCGCGGGGTGACGGTTTTCATCTTGGCCATTGACTTGTAGCTGGCCGCCGAAAGCGGGAAGAAAAGCAGCTTGATGCACACGGTCAGCAGGACGATCGCCCAGCCCCAGTTGCCGACCACTTTATAGATGGCTTCGAGGCACCAGAAAATGGGCGCGGCGATGATCGTCAACCAGCCATAGTCGACCACCAGCGGCAGACCTTGCGCGCCGATTCCGCCTTCTGCCTTGGGCTTGGCGAGTTGTTCAAGCGTTGTCTGAATCTGTGGACCAGCATAAATTGGCACGGAAATGGCGGCCTTGGTGCCAGGCGCCGCAGCCGGTGCCGGGACAATGACGCCCGCCGCAACGGCAGGACTGGCAGTGTTTTCCAGGGCCCGCATGTAGAACTCACGCGGCAATCCGGGCTCCGGAATCCAGGCAGAGACAAAGTAGTGCTGAATCATGGCAAGCCAGCCGTTGTCTGCCTTGGTTGCGAAGTTCGGCTTGCCTTTCTCGATGTCGGCAAAGTCGACCTTCTGGAACTTTTCCTTGTCCGTATAGACTGCCAGGCCGGTGAAGGTCGACACCATCGAACTCTCACCATCTGGCGGCTTTATGTCCCGCTGTAACTGATAGTAGGCGTGCGCTGCGATCTCTTTCTCGCCCTTGTTGTCGATTTCATAGGCTACGTTGATCAGATAGCTGCCGCGCGTGAAGGTGTACACTTTGGCCACAGTGACGCCGTTGACCGTCGGTGCCTCCAGGCGAAGCTCCAGGGTCTGGGCGTCGCTACCGAGCTCTCTCGTGCCCGCTACCGCGGAAAAGACTGTCTTGTGATTCGGCAAGTTCTCACCGATCAGACCGCTCTGCGCGACGTACTGATGCTTGGCCTCAAAAAGCGCAAAGTCCTTGTTCTTGTTGACGCTATCCTTGTAGTGATTGAACTCGAGGCGGACGATGTCACCACCCTGCTTCGAAATCTCGGCACTCAACAGATCGGTCTTGACGACGACTGTTTCGGCTCGTTCAGCACCAGGCACGGCGGCAGTCACAGGTGCCACCGGAAGCGGTGCGTGCAGGCTTGAGGTTGGCTGCGGTGTCGGCGTTTCGGCCGTACTGACCGTGGTCGAAGCGACTGCCTTCGGCTGGTTGTGCTTCTGCCAAGCGTCCCAGAGCATCACCAGCGAGAACGAAAAAATAAGGAGGAGGAGCAGGCGTCGGTTATCCATGAAAGCCTATACGATTTGATTGTTGTTCAGGGTACTGGGTCAAAACCGCCCGGATTCCACGGATGACAGCGGCACAGTCGGTGCAGGGACAGACGTACGCCTCTTATGGCGCCATACTTCGCGATGGCTTCTGCTGCGTACTCGGAACAGCTGGGGAAAAAACGGCAACGGCGGCCAAGCATGGGGCTGACTGCGTATCGGTAAAAGGCTATCAGCGCCAGCAGCAAGTGTTTCATCGGCTCATCGTTGAGGTGAGGTCGCCTTGCTCAACAAGGCATGGATTTCCTGCGCCAGGGCTTGCCGATCAAGAGCGGATGGCTTGACGGCCAGCCGTAGCACGAAATCGCTTGAGCGAAGCTGCGCCCGCAGGAGGCGGAACTGCTCCCTGGCGAGACGTCGAACAAGATTTCGATCAACGGAGCGACGCAGGAAGCGCTTGGCGACGACCAGACCCAGCCGGGCTCCCGGCACTTCTTCAGCACCCCGAGGCCGATAATGTAGCAGGAAATGCCGGCTTTTCAGTGCTCTCTTGAAACCAAAAACGGATGAATACTCATCCGTTTTGATCAGGCGGTAGTGCTTCGGAAACGTGGCAGCAGATGGCGCACGATCGCCCGTGGCAACGAAGCTACCGCTCAAACGGCCAGGCGGTGACGACCTTTTGCGCGACGGGCCCTGATGACGGCACGACCGCCACGGGTAGACATGCGAACGAGGAAGCCGTGCGTGCGCTTGCGGCGAACAACTGACGGTTGATAGGTACGTTTCATGGTTAAACCCTTGAAGTCAAAGCAAGAAAAACGTGCAATTAGACAGCCTCCGAGAGGCGTTTGTCAAGGCCATATTTTTGCTCGAGCTGTGGATAACTTCGCCCCAACGGGTTAGAATTTGCGTTGCTGAATTCTTGGCAAGAGATGGCACCAGACTGCGAGCACCAGCCTGACGCTTCTGATGGTCAGCTTGCCGCCTCCTGCGATACCCACTGATGTTGTTGAGTTCAAGAAAGACAAATGCGGCATCGTCAGCCACCCAAACCTTTGCGCCGCCCCAGAATTTTCCGCCATGATCGTCGATGAGTAGCTTCTGGTCGTCCTGCCTGAGCCAGTTCGAACAGGAACTCCCGCCCCAGCAGTTCAATACCTGGATCCGCCCTCTGCGTCTTGACGGTGAAGACGAGTTGGCGCGCGGTTTGCGCTTGCTGGCACCGAACGGTTTCATCCTGAAGTGGGTCAAGGAGCGTTATCTGGCAAGAATCGAAGCGCTGGCGAGCGAGTACTTCTCCGTCCCCGTCAACATTACGCTGACCCTGGGCGAACGTGTTGCGGTAGCGCCGAGTCAAGTTCCAGGTGCGACAGAGAGGACTGCCAGCCGCACGGCCGGTAAGACGGTTGCCGTGGGTGCGATGACGAGAATAGCGGCTCCGGTTGACAAGGACCGCTCGAGCTACGAGAAAAGTAGGCTGATCCCCACTTTTACCTTCGATAACCTGGTCGTGGGAAAGGCGAACGACCTCGCGCGGGCAGCCGCCAGGCGGGTCGCCCTCAGTCCTGGCGAAGCTACCTACAACCCCTTGTTCATCTACGGCGGCGCTGGTCTCGGCAAGACCCACCTGGTACACGCGATCGGCAACCAGATTCTCGAACATTGCCCGGAAAAGGTTGTGCGTTACGTCCATGCAGAGGACTACTATTCCGACGTCGTTCGTGCTTACCAGCAGAAGTCATTCGACGTATTCAAGCGCTACTATCGGTCACTGGACGTTCTACTGCTCGACGATGTCCAGTTCTTCAACGGCAAGAACCGAACGCAGGAAGAGTTTTTCTACGTTTTCAACGCGCTGAGTGAGGCAAAGAAGCAGATTGTCATCAGCTGTGACACCTATCCGAAAAATATTTCCGGTCTGGAGGATCGTCTGGTGACTCGTTTCGACTGGGGACTGACGGTTCAGATAGAGCCGCCGGAAACGGAGATGCGCGTTGCGATCCTGCAAAGGAAAGCGGAGGCCGAGGGAGTAGCACTCGATGACGAGGTCGCTTTTTACATCGCAAAACACCTGCGGTCCAACGTTCGCGAACTCGAAGGGGCTCTGAAAAAAGTACTCGCCTACTCCGCGTTTCACGGTCAGAACATTGCACTCGAACTGGCCAAGGAGGCACTCAAGGACATGATCGGTTCGGTCAACCGACAGATCACGGTTGAGAACATCCAGAAGACCGTGGCCGAGTATTTCAAGATCAAGGTAGCCGACCTGTTTTCGAAGAAAAGAACACGGGTAATTGTTCGACCGCGGCAGATCGCCATGTGGCTAGCCAAGAATCTGACCTCGCAGAGCTATCCGGCCATCGGAAGTGCGTTTGGTGGTCGTGACCATACGACGGTGCTGCATGCTGTGCGAACGATTGATGAACTGCGTACCCGCGATAACGAACTCAACCACGATGTGCATGTGCTGCAACAGGTGCTCAAGGGCTGACGCGCCCTGGGGACGAGTCAGTGGACAAGCTGTTGAGCAATAGTGAACAAGACGTGCCAGAAGGGGTTGTGGATAAGTTGCAAGAATATACGCACAGCGCAATACCGCTCTTATACAGCCGTAAATTGTAAGATAAGATACTGATTAAATTAAAAACTTCATATGTATCAACAGACTTGACCGGACCATAGTCTTTTTAGGATTTATATATATGCTTCTTATTAAAACACGGCGAGACGTTCTGTTGGCACCCCTGCAGGCAGTTTCGGGGATAGTGGAAAGACGTCACACGTTGCCGATTCTTTCTAATGTTCTGCTCGAAAAGAGGGGACAGGTGCTGACCCTGCTGGCCACCGACATCGAGATCCAGATCACCACGTCCACCACCGGCGCCAGCGGTGAGGGAGATGGCGCAGTCACCGTTGGTGCCCGAAAGTTGCAGGAGATTCTGCGCTCCTTGCCTGATACCGCGGAGGTCAGCCTGGTTCTCGAGGACAGGCGGATGCAGGTGAAAGCGGGAAAGAGCCGCTTCAACCTGCAGACTCTACCTGCCGACGACTTTCCGTGCATGGCGCTTTCGGAGGGAGAGGTCAAGAGATTGGCGGTAAGCCAGAAGCAGTTTCGACATTTGCTCGCGCAAACCCATTATTCAATGGCGACCCAGGACGTTCGCTACTACCTCAATGGGCTCCTCTTGCTTGTTGACGGTGGTGAACTGCGTGCCGTGGCGACCGACGGTCACCGACTCGCTTACGCGAGCATGGCCCTCGGTGACATAGGAGACGCATCGCCTCCAGATGGCAGTCAACGCCAGGAAGTCATTCTGCCGCGCAAGACCGTGATCGAACTGAATCGCTTGCTAGCGGACAGTGACGAGCCTTTGTCGATAGAGATTCTGCCCGCTCAGATCCGCTTCCATTTTGGTCAGATCAATCTTGTTTCGAAGCTGATCGATGGGAGATTCCCGGATTATCAGAGAGTCATACCGACAGCACTGAGGAATGTCGTGACTGTGAATCGCAGCCTTCTGCTGCAATCGATGATCAGGGCGGCAATTCTGACCAACGAGAAGTTTCGGGGTGTTCGCCTGGTCCTGGCAGACGGCAGTTTGAAGATCATGGCCGCCAATGCTGAACAGGAAGAAGCGCAGGAAGAGATTGAAGTGGATTACAGCGGCGAGCCCCTGGATGTGGGTTTCAATGTGTCCTATCTGCTTGATGTCCTGAACAATACGGCCGACGACATCATCGAGTGGGGTTTCAACGACGCCAATTCAAGTGCACTGCTGACGATCCCGGGCAATGACCGATTCAAGTACGTCGTGATGCCGATGCGGATCTAGATTGTTTGGTAGAAAAGGCTAGAAAGTCGCAGAAATTCAACAGGAAAGGAATACTGGTTTCAGATGATTGAAGAGAACGAGCAGTTTGCCTACGACGAATCCAGCATCCAGCAGCTTGAGGGTCTGGAGGCAGTGCGCAAGCGTCCCGGGATGTATATCGGGGATACTTCTGACGGCACGGGTTTGCACCACATGGTGTTTGAAGTGGTTGATAACGCCATTGACGAGGCTCTGGCCGGTCATTGTGATGATATCGTAATCACCATTCATGCCGACAATTCGATATCGGTGAGCGATAACGGTCGGGGGATACCGACCGGGATAAAGTTCGACGACAAGCATGAGCCGAAGCGGTCGGCGGCTGAGATCGTGATGTGTGTGCTGCATGCGGGTGGCAAGTTCAATCAGAATTCCTACAAGGTATCGGGGGGGTTGCACGGCGTTGGCGTCTCCTGTGTCAATGCACTTTCCCGGTGGTTGCGTCTGACTATTCGGCGTGAGGGCAAGAAGCACCTGGTCGAGTTCAATCGAGGCGCTGTCGTCGATCGACTGATCGAAGTTCAGCGGGGTGTCGAGGTCTCCCCGTTGAGGGTTGTCGGTCGCACCGAGAAGCGAGGTACCGAGCTTCACTTCATGGCTGATGAGGAGATCTTTGGCCAGGTCGAGTTCCACTACGAGATTATCGCCAAGCGCCTGCGAGAGCTTTCATTTCTGAACAACGGGGTGAAGATTCGCCTCAATGACCAGCGCACTGGCAAGGAAGAAAATTTTGCCTTCCTTGGCGGCGTCAAGGGGTTTGTCGAATACATCAATCGAACCAAATCGGTTCTGCATCCGAACATCTTTTACGCCAGCGGTGAGTCGTTGAGCGTCAACGGTGCGATCAGCATCGAAGTGGCGATGCAGTGGAACGACAGCTACGCCGAACAGGTTCTCTGTTTCACCAACAACATTCCGCAGGCTGACGGCGGAACCCATCTAACTGGCCTGCGCGCGGCCATGACGCGGGTGATCAATCGTTATATCGAAGAAAACGAGATTGCCAAGAAGGCCAAGGTCGATATCAGCGGTGATGACATGCGTGAGGGCCTTGCCTGCGTTCTGTCGGTAAAGATGCCGGATCCAAAGTTTGCTTCACAGACCAAGATGAAGCTGGTTTCCTCGGAGGCCAGGCCGGCAGTGGAGGAGGTGGTTGCGGCGAAGCTGACCGAGTTCCTTCAGGAGCGACCTGTCGATGCGAAGGTCATTACCGGCAAGATCGTGGAAGCTGCCCGAGCTCGGGATGCAGCGCGCAAGGCCAGGGAAATGACTCGACGCAAGGGATTGCTCGATGGCGTTGGTCTGCCGGGCAAGCTCGCCGATTGCCAGGAGAAGGATCCGGCGCTATGTGAACTTTATCTGGTCGAGGGTGATTCGGCCGGAGGTTCGGCGAAGCAGGGTAGAGACCGGAAGTTCCAGGCCATTCTACCGCTCAAGGGAAAAATCCTGAATGTTGAGAAAGCGCGTTTTGACAAACTGATTTCATCGCAGGAAATCGTCACCTTGATTACGGCACTTGGTACCGGTATCGGCAAGGACGAATACAAGCCAGAGAAACTGCGCTACCATCGTCTGATCATCATGACCGATGCCGACGTCGACGGAGCGCACATTCGTACATTGTTGCTTACCTTCTTTTACCGGCAGATGCGGGAACTGGTGGAAGGCGGCCACATCTATATCGCGCAGCCTCCGCTGTACAAGGTCAAGCACGGCAAAACAGAACGCTACATCAAGGATGATCAGGCGCTGAAGCAGTTCCTTCTGACTCTGGCGCTCGAGGGTTCGGTGCTTACCCCACAAGCAGGATCACCCGAAATCTCCGGGTCCACGCTGGAACATCTGGCTAGGGAGTATCTACTGGCGGAAGCCGTGATCAATCGTCTCTCGCATCTGATCAACCCGGAGGTACTGCACGCGCTGATCGACAGCAATCTGAAGGTTGAACTGGTCGATGAGGCGTCTGCCATGGCCAGCGCAGATGCATTGATGAAAGCCGTGGGGAACAAGCTGGGGATCAATATCCTGGCACGCTACGATGCAGTTCAGGAACGTTGGCAGCTACGTCTCGAAAAGATTCTGCATGGCAACCTCAAGCTGGGCGTCATCGACGAGGACTTGCTGGTCAGCGGTGACTACGCACAACTGCGGCGGACGGCCGAGATTCTGGCAGGGCTCTTTGGCACGGGTGGTTTCGTCGTCCGCGGTGAAAAGAAGAAGGCGGTCAGCAGTTTTGCGGAAACAATGCAATGGTTGCTCAGCGAGGTCGAGCGTAGCGTCAGCAAGCAGCGCTACAAGGGTCTTGGAGAAATGAATCCAGCGCAGCTCTGGGAAACGACAATGGACCCGAAGGTTCGGCGTTTGCTCAAGGTTCAGATTGAAGACGCCATCGGTGCCGACGAGATCTTCAGCACGCTGATGGGGGAACTGGTGGAGCCGCGTCGTAGCTTCATAGAATCGAATGCTCTGGCAGCACGCAACATCGACGTTTGACGCCAAGTTGATTCAGCCTGAGTGGCGATAGCAGTTAATGGCATCGCGAGTAGACTCAGCCACTCTGCGGGCGGCCTCAGCGTATTCCTCACCACCTCCGGCGTAGAGGATCGCGCGGGAGGAATTGATGATCAGGCCGCAGCCGCTGGCAGTTCGCCCGGCGCGTACGGTCGCTTCGATGTCACCGCCCTGTGCCCCGATGCCGGGTACAAGCAGCGGCATGTCGCCGGTCATCGTTCGGACACGGGCGATCTCGCCGGGGAAGGTGGCGCCGACAACCAAGGCGCACTGACCATTTGTATCCCAGACCGTGCTTACCAGACGGGCAACCCGCTCGTAAAGCCTTTCGCCGCCGACATCGAGAAACTGCAGATCACTGCCACCAGGGTTCGATGTCCGACAAAGGATGATGACGCCCTTGTCGCTGTAGGCCAGGTAGGGAGCCACCGAGTCGTGTCCCATGTAGGGGTTGATCGTGACCGCATCGGCCTGGAAGCGTTCGAAAGCCTCGATCGCATACTGTTCGGCAGTGCTGCCGATGTCGCCACGCTTGGCATCAAGGATGACGGGCGTAGCCGGATGCTGGCGATGGATATGATCAATCAGTGCTTCGAGTTGATCTTCCGCGCGGCGTGCGGCGAAATATGCTATCTGGGGTTTGAAGCAGCAGACGAGGTCTGCTGTGGCGTCGACAATGGCTGCGCAGAAATGGAAAATGGCATCCGCCTTACCTTTGAGGTGGGCAGGGAAACGTTCAGGGTCAGGATCGAGACCAACGCAGAGGAGGCTGTTGCGTTCGCGCCAGGCCGAGTTCAAGGCATCGGTGAAGTTCATGGCAGAAGTTGTCGAAAAGCCATCATTCTAAGAGTTATTGGTGTCGACGGCTTGGTTTGCGCGGTGAATGGCGCTAGTGTCTTCCAGGAGAGAGTAAACTGGGCGCTTTTGGCCGCGTTGGCACCTTGAAGAGACTGGCGCACGATGACTATCTGGCCATGCGCGCTGGCGCCACGATCCTTGAAGCCGATGGATTTGGCGATAAGGTTCTGCGCCTGGTGGATGGAACAATGCTGAAGCTCTTTCGACGCAAACGCCTGCTTTCATCAGCGGCCTGGTATCCGTACGCGCGACGTTTTGCCGACAACGCGGTGGCTCTGGACAAACTCGGGATTCCGGTGCCAAAGATCATCGAGGTTCTGCGAATTCCTTCAATAGCGCGCGACGCGGTGCACTATCATCCGTTGGTTGGCAAGACGCTACGCGAGATTCGGCGAGAGGGTTTGGATCCAGATTCGGAAGATCGTTTGCGGGCAGCCTTCACGCGTTTCGTCATCCGCTTGCATGATTGCGGGGTGTATTTCCGCTCGCTGCACCTGGGAAACGTGGTCTACACGCCTGAACATCGACTTGGTCTGATTGATATCTCTGATGCACGGGTTGGACTTCGACGCATGAGCAAGCGATTGCGGGCGCGAAACCTGCGTCGCCTTCAGGGCATCGCTGGCGAAAGCGACTGGGTCGATTTCGAGACGGTGGTCAATGCGAGAGCGGTTCCACCAGCTTTACAGAAGCGGTCCTGAACCCTATAATCGTCAGCCTTTCGGGGGGTATAGCTCAGCTGGGAGAGCGCTTGCATGGCATGCAAGAGGTCCGCGGTTCGACCCCGCGTACCTCCACAACAACGGAGGATATTTTTCCGGGTCCCCATCGTCTAGAGGCCCAGGACACTACCCTTTCACGGTAGGTACCGGGGTTCGAATCCCCGTGGGGACGCCAGTCAGGCTCCAGCGCTCAGTCACTCGTGCCCGCGCTGATCACGCTAGCGCTGCGCAGAAGCCGCTGCCGGTTGCAGTTTCTGGCAGGCCTTCATAATTGAGGCAAGTGATAGGCGCTGGCCCTCCCGTTGAAGGAAGGCGGCTACTGGCAAATCTGCTTCAGGCGCTGGACACGACGGGGTGCGATTAGCATCAAGATTCTTGCCAAAGGGCGGCAATTCCAGTAAGTTGTGTCGTCACGTTGGGGGTGCCACGCCGAAGCTGGTGTGGCTGAGAGAGTCCCTTCGAACCTGTACGGGTCATGCCGTCGTAGGGAAGCGGAGCGGATCGCACAGCGCGGTCCTGTCCCTCATCCGTCTCCGCCGCGTCGCCAATCCCCTTGCATGCTGCACCTTACTGCGGCGCTTCTGCCATAGCCCTTTGCAAGGAAACACCATGAACGCTAACGAAAAATTCATCGCTGCCGACGCTTACGTGGACGAAGCCGCGATCAATCCGCTGCCCAATTCGCGCAAGGTCTATATGGTCGGCAGTCGGCCAGATATTCGCGTACCGATGCGGGAGATTAGTCAGGCGGATACGGACACCGCTTTTGGCGGAGAGAAGAACCCGCCCATTTATGTGTACGACTGTTCCGGACCTTATTCTGACCCGCAGGCGAGAGTCGACATTCGCAAGGGACTGCCAGCGCTGCGCGCGGGGTGGATAGCCGAGAGAGGAGACAGCCAGCCCCTGCCAGGTTTGAGCTCGGATTTTGGACGCAATCGCGCGGCCGATGTGACTCTGGACGAGATGCGCTTTCCATGTCTGGAGCGCCGCCCTCGGCGTGCCAAGGAGGGTGCCAACGTGAGCCAGATGCACTATGCACGGCGCGGCATCATCACGCCAGAAATGGAGTATGTGGCGATCCGCGAGAACAATAACCGGCACGGCTATATGGAGCAATTGAAGGCTGCTGGTGCGCAAGGCGCCCGTATTGCCGAGATCCTCGGGCGCCAGCATCGCGGCAACGGCCACGGCGCCTGTATTCCAGATGAGATAAGCGCCGAGTTCGTACGTTCCGAAGTCGCGCGGGGTCGCGCGATCATTCCCTGCAATATCAACCATCCGGAAAGCGAGCCGATGATCATCGGGCGCAACTTCCTGACCAAGATCAATGCCAACATCGGCAATTCAGCGTTGGGCTCGAGCATTCAGGAAGAGGTTGAAAAGATGACCTGGGCAATTCGCTGGGGCGGCGACACGGTGATGGACCTGTCGACAGGGAAGAACATCCATGAGACGCGCGAATGGATCATTCGTAACAGTCCGGTACCAATAGGGACCGTACCAATCTACCAGGCGCTCGAGAAGGTCGATGGCAAGGCGGAGGATCTGACCTGGGAGATCTTTCGCGATACCCTGATCGAGCAAGCCGAGCAAGGGGTTGATTACTTCACGATTCACGCTGGCGTGCTCCTTCGTTATGTGCCACTGACTGCCGGACGCCTGACCGGAATAGTTTCCCGCGGCGGCTCGATCATGGCGAAGTGGTGCCTCGCGCACCATAGAGAGAGTTTCCTCTACACGCACTTCGAGGAGATCTGCGAAATCATGCAGGCCTATGACGTCGCCTTCAGCCTTGGTGACGGCCTGCGCCCGGGGTCGATCTACGATGCCAATGACGAAGCCCAGCTTGGCGAACTGAAGACCCTCGGTGAACTGACTGATATCGCCTGGAAGCACGACGTGCAGGTGATGATCGAGGGCCCCGGGCATGTGCCCATGCATATGATCAAGGAGAACATGGACCTGCAGCTGGCCTACTGCAAGGAAGCGCCGTTCTATACTCTTGGCCCCCTGACAACCGACATCGCACCTGGCTATGACCATATCACCAGTGGTATCGGTGCAGCGATGATCGGCTGGTTCGGTACGGCGATGTTGTGCTACGTCACCCCCAAGGAACACCTCGGTTTACCCGACAAGGACGACGTCAAGACCGGAATCATCACCTACAAGCTTGCCGCGCATGCCGCAGACTTGGCCAAAGGTCACCCAGGCGCACAGATTCGTGACAATGCCTTGTCAAAGGCGCGTTTCGAGTTTCGCTGGGAGGATCAGTTCAATCTCGGCCTCGACCCGGACAAGGCCCGGGAGTTTCACGATGAAACGCTGCCCAAGGAATCTGCCAAGGTGGCACATTTTTGCTCGATGTGCGGCCCGCACTTCTGTTCCATGAAGATCACCCAGGAGGTCAGGGAGTTCGCTCTGGCGCAGGGCGTGACGGAGGCTGAGGCGCTGGAGAAAGGGATGGAAGGCAAGGCCATCGAGTTTGTCAAGGCAGGCGCAGAGGTCTATCGGAAGATCTGACGCGCTGCGATGTTGGCTGACGCTGCCGGGCACGGAAGCCTCTCGGAACGTACAGAATGTGGCGATGCCGTCCTGGTCCGATAGACGTCAGAAGTCCTTGGCAGCCTCCCAAAGGACAAATCCATCCTCCTTGCTCGTCCACACGAGCAACTCGATCAAAGGATACGCACGCTGACGAAGGCCAACCCTTGAGGGCTGATCGTGGTCGTCGCTCTCGGTAACATCGTTTGGTTCTTCGTCGATGCCGGGGGAGAGCCCTTTTTCATCGGCAACCGCGACGCGGAGTCGTTCGATGGCCCCCGGTAGTTGCTCCGTGGTGATGACCCCGCGGGCGTTGCACTCCTTGCCGACGATATCGAGCAATTGGCGCGCGGTCTGGGCGAACATCATGATCTGGCCGGAGGTGCTGGAAGTGAATTTCACCAACATGAGGGCGGTCTCCGTGAAGTTGGGGGGAGGCTTCCCATTGTTGCAGTTCTGGCATTGGACAACAATAGCGAGCCAGGCCTATCAATGAGAGTCGACCTTGAACGCTTGCTCAGATCACAGGGCTTTGGCAGCCGGGCGGAGTGTCGCGCCTTGGTTGCCCGAGGTCGGGTTGCGGTTGACGGACAGGTCTGCGAGGATTCGGGTGCTCAGTTTGAGACAGAAGGCTTCAGCTTTGCCGTCGACAATGTTGTGTGGAACTATCGCAAGCTTGTCTACCTTGCGCTGAACAAGCCTGCGGGCTATGAATGTTCGCGTCGGCCAGTGCATCACCCAAGCGTCTATTCGCTACTACCTCCGCCGCTCGTCATGCGGGGTGTCCAGGCAGTTGGGCGGCTTGACCAGGATACGACAGGCCTGCTTCTGCTGACGGACGATGGCTCTTTCATTCACCGCTATACTTCGCCGCGAAAGCTGGTGCCGAAGATTTATGAGGTGATCACCCGCCATCCAATAGACGAAGCGCAACGCGCTGCGCTGCTCGGCGGAGTCGAGTTGCATGGCGAATCGAAATTGGTGGCAGCCACCGCCTGCACTCTATTGAACGAGCGAAAGCTGTGCTTGACTGTGACGCAGGGGAAGTATCATCTGGTGAAGCGAATGGTCGCGGCAGTCGGCAATCGTGTGGCGGGATTGCATCGGATTGCCATCGGTGGCTTTTCTCTGCCCGTCGCAATGCCTTTGGGCCAATGGATGTGGCTGGAATCGCCGTCTGGGCTGGGGGATCTTCGTGATGACTTTGACTGAACTGCGTTATATTGTGACCCTTGCGCGCGAGAGGCATTTTGGACACGCTGCGGAGAAATGCCACGTCAGCCAGCCCACCCTTTCGGTTGCTCTCAAAAAGGTTGAGGAGCGGCACGGCGTCATTCTTTTTGAACGATCCTCTGCTGATGTACGCCTGACAGCCATCGGCGATCAGGTCGCCGCGCAGGCTGAACGCGTACTGGAGGAAGCAGGAAAGCTCAGGGAAATCGTCGCGCAAGGTAAGGATCCGCTACAGGGGCCATTGCGCCTCGGCGTCATCTATACGATAGCACCCTACCTATTGCCGCGACTGATTCCGGCCCTGCACGCGCGAGCCCCGCGGATGCCGCTGTTCTTGCACGAGAACTTCACCGTCAATCTGGCTGCGCAGCTGCGTCGGGCGGAGTTGGATGTAATCGTTGTTGCTCTACCCTTTACGGAACCCGGTATCGTATCGCGGCTTGTCTACCGGGAGCCATTTTGTGTCCTGATGCCACGGGGACATCCACTGGCGCAGCAAACGTTGATCGAGCCAGGGCAGGTAGCTTCGGAGAACCTGCTGCTATTGGGTAATGGCAACTGCTTTCGCGACCAGGTGGTGCAGGCGTGCCCCAAGCTGGCGGCGCCAGGCGGCACGCAAGGCGCGTTGGAAGGAAGCTCCCTGGAAACAGTCCGCTACATGGTGGCGAGTGGCGCTGGCATATCGGTCGTCCCGGCGTCGGCCGCTGCATCGTGGCCACAGGAAGACCCGCTGCTATCATTTCGCCACTTCAGTGAGCCTGCGCCGGCACGTGGGGTGGTAATCGCCTGGCGGGCCACTTTCCCCAGACCACAGGCCATTGATATCTTGCGAGCTGCCATTCTGGATGCGCCACCACCAGGCGTCATCGCTGTCTGACGGGTGGTACTTGCGGCCAGCTGTTGTGGCGGCATGGTGGCAGTGATAGCCACCGTTGTTCCACGTGAAACAGGCTGCCTCTTGTGGGGTCAGGACCCAGCCTTGGGCCGACGTGCCGGCACCTTGGGTTCGGTTGGCACTTCCTTTGGGCTGGTCTTCCCGGCTGTAGCCGAGCTTGTCTTCCGGGCCGTTCTGGGTTCGCGCTTCTCGAACTCGAAGCCGACCTTGCCATCCGCACCGCGTACCAGATAGGCGGAAAACTTGCGACGAGTGCGGGTTGAGACGAAGTTGCCGAGCAAGTCCGTACGCCCGGTCTTGAGCAGTTTCCGCATCTGCTCGGGTTCGACTGTCTGTTGCAGGATGATCGTACCCGAGCGGAAGTCACAGCTCTTCGCTGCGCCTACCGATTTCTCGCAAATGTAGGCCATGCCGTGTTCGAAGACCCGTGCGCTGCACTTTGGGCAGGCCCCCAGAGACTCACTTCCGGAGAAATCAACCTCTTCGCTGCCGGTTTCATCATTGCCTCTGGTCTGGCCGAAATCGAACTCCGGAGCATTTTCAGCGTTAAGCTTGATCAAGGCGTTGAAGGGCCGACCCACCTTGTTGCGGAAGCCGGTCAGCGGGCCAACCTGGCGTGTCGACAGGAGCTCCTCGATTTCTCTGGCCTCGAACTGTCGTCCGGCGACAATTTTCCAGAGAGCAAACTCGCAGGCCTGACATTGGAATTTCTTGTAGGTTTCCCTGATCAAACCACCGCACTTTGGGCAAGGTATCGTCAGTTCGCCGAAGTCACCAGGAATGCTGTCGCTATCGTAGCTCCTGGCGCGATCGACAATGTGTTGCGTCATCGCCGCGATCTCCTTCATGAACTCGCTTCGCGACATCTCCCCACGTTCCATCCTGGCGAGTTTCCACTCCCATTCGCCGGTGAGTTCTGGAGCAGTCAACTCTCGGATGCCTAGACCATTCAGGAGAGTCATCAGCGAGAAGGCCTTGGCGGTTGGCACGAGCTCACGGCCTTCACGAAGCAGGTACTGCTCGGCAAGCAGGTTCTCGATGATCTGGGCACGCGTCGCCGGAGTACCTAGACCGCGACCGGCCATTGCCGCCCGTAGTTCCTCGTCGTCCATCGCCTTGCCGGCACTTTCCATGGCGGTCAGCAAGCTGGCTTCCGAATAACGGGCCGGCGGCTTGGTCTGGTGGGCACCGAGGATCACCTCTTCAGCCTTGACCCTCTCCTGCGGCGCCACAGCGACCAGATTACCCTCCTCTCCTTCCTGGCCATCGCGGCCATAGACGGACAGCCAACCCGGATGGACAAGTACCTTGCCTTCGGTCTTGAACGGTTCCCCCTCGACGCGGGTGATTCTGGTCGTGATCAGGTATTCCGCTGCCGGATAGAAAACTGCCAGAAAGCGCTTGACAACCATGTCGTAGAGCTTGAACTCGGGTTCAGACAGGTGTTTGGGTGGCTGCAGCGTGGGAATGATTGCGAAGTGATCCGAGACTTTGGCATTGTTAAAGATGCGCTTGTTAGGGCCCACCCAATTGCGAGCAATTATCTCGTGCGCAAAAGGTGCGTAGCGAGCCAGGGCGAGGTCATCGTGGCCCTTGCCAAGAACCTCTCCGCTGAACATGGCGAGCGTATTGCTGACGGTCTGCCGATAGTCTTCCGGTAGCGCACGAGCATCGGTACGAGGATAGGTCAGTACCTTGTGCTTCTCGTAGAGTGCCTGCGCCAGGCCGAGCGTCGCCTTGGCGGAAAACCCGAAGCGGCCATTGGCCTCTCGTTGCAGGCTGGTCAAATCGTAGAGCAGGGGCGACAGCTGGGTTGAAGCCTTTGACTCCTCGCTGACTTCACCGGCCTTGCCGACGCATTTCTCTTGCAGCATGATCGCTCGGGCTTCATCCCAGAGCCGATCGGCGCGAGCATGTTCGTCGTCATCCTTGCCCTTGAACTTCTCGTCGAACCACTTGCCCCGATACTCCCCGGCGGCACAGATGAAGCGGCCCTCGAGGTCCCAGTAGTTGCGAGGCTTGAACTTGCGGATCCGGTCCTCACGATCGACAATCAGCGCCAGGGTGGGCGTCTGAACGCGGCCTACGGTGGTCAGGTGGAAGCCGCCAGTCTTCGAGTTGAACGCGGTCATCGCCCGCGTGCCATTGATGCCGACCAGCCAGTCCGATTCCGATCGACAGACAGCGGCATTGGCCAAGCCGCGCATCTCGCTACCGCTGCGCAGTCGGGAGAAGCCCTCGCGGATGGATAGCGGGGTCATCGACTGAAGCCACAGGCGCTCGACGGGTTTGGCACTTGCGGCGTGCTGGATGATGTAGTTGAAGATCAGCTCGCCTTCGCGGCCAGCGTCGCAAGCGTTAATCAGACCGCTGACATCCTTCCTCCGGATCAACCGAACGAGAAGCTTCAGGCGAGCTTCAGTCTTCGCAATGGGTTGCAGCGCGAAGCGAGGTGGTATTACAGGAAGATGGGCGAAAGACCATTTGCCACGCTTGACTTCATATTCCTCCGGGCAGGCCAGCTCCAGTAGGTGACCAATAGCCGAGGAAAGGACGTAGCTCTCACTCTCGTAATAGTCGTCCTGCCGAACAAATCCTCCGAGGGCGCGAGCAAGGTCGGCGGCAACGGACGGCTTCTCGGTGATGATCAGTTTCTTGCTCATGGGGGGCATTCATCAACCGGGGAGAGTGGCAAAGGGGGGTTAAAGGGATGATCAAAGGCTGACATCTCGTGAGCCATGATAAGAGGACTCTGCGGTCCTTGGCAAGTAAGGGCGTCGCTGGCGGTAGCGAAAGGCCTGTCGGCAAACGCGCGGGTGCCAGCAATACTGGCCGGCGAATGGCGGTTCAAGAGCACGCGGGAATTTTCCGGCAGAGCCTGGTGGTGAAGGAGCTCTCGCCCGGCTGCCAGTCATCGGCTCGGCTGTTCATGGTCGCCTGAATTGCACGGTTGCCTGACTGGTGGTCAGTGCAGTAGTCGAGAGTTGCCGGCGTCGAGCAATTCCTCGACGACCAGTGGCTCGAGGTCTTGTTGGTGACTCCAGAGGACCATCAAAACGATAATCTTGAACTTGGCAAGTGGCACGGGATCATCGTCGAGCATCATGGCGCGTTCAATGACCAGTTCCCGCAAGGCGGGCGTGATTAGATCAGCTGCTTCAAGAAAGGCAATAAAGCCCAGGCCTTCGTGGCCAAGCTTTTGCTGTTCGCGGGCCAGGTAAACGCGTAGCGCACGATGGCCGTTTGGCAAATCGACGATCGCGGCAGCCTTCAGGCCATCCAGCCAGCGCAGGGCAGCGCTGATGGCTTCGTCCTTGAAGCCCACGGCGCTTAACTTGCGCTTGAGCGTCTTGGTCTTTGGCCGGGCGTTGAAATCGTGATAGTTCGCGAACAGGTAAACAAGGATGTCGATCATCGTACAGGTTCTCAGGCTTGGGAAATCCGTTGATAGCGGCCACCGGGCAGACTGGCGACCTGGCCATCCAGCTCCAGATGAAGCAGCATCACCGAAACGACTTCAGCCGTCAAGCCGTTGAGGTTGGCGAGCTCGTCCACGCTGCAGGGATCGAAACCCATGCTGTGCAGTAGTCCCGGGACGTCCCGGGCCGAATCGGACCGCGAAGGAGGCTTGGCTGGAGCGCTTTTCCAGCGCAGTTCGTCAAGCACATCCTGAACCGTTTCAACCAGTTTTGCGCCCTGTTTGATCAATCTGTGGCAGCCGCGCGATTGCGGCGAGTGAATCGAACCAGGGATGGCGAAGACCTCCCGTCCTTGCTCGGAGGCTAGCCGGGCAGTAATCAGAGAGCCGCTGTCTACTGTTGCTTCCACTATCAGCGCGCCGAGTGATAAGCCCGCAATCAGCCGATTGCGCCGCGGGAAGTTGGCGGCGACTGGCGGTGTGCCAAGGGGAAACTCTGAGATGATCGAGCCTTTGGCGGCGATTTGCATTGCTAGCTGCTGGTTGGTCGCCGGGTAGATGCGGTCAATTCCCGTTCCGATGAACGCCACTGTATTGCCTGAAGCTGTCAGGGCACCGCGGTGCGCGGCAGCGTCGATGCCCAAGGCAAGGCCACTGGTGATGGTTAGGCCGGCTTCGGCAAGGGCGGCAGCGAAGCGTTGGGCGTTTTGAATACCCTGGGGCGTGGGGTTACGGCTCCCGATCATGGCCAAAGCAGCCGCGTTGAGGAGATCGAGTCGCCCACGAACGTAGAGCAGCGTCGGTGGGTCCGGAATCTGGAGCAGCGCCTGGGGATACTCGGGGTCGGCCAGACAGACCAGGTGCTGGTCAGGCGCCTCGGACCAGACCAGTGCTCGCTCAACGGCGGGGAGATTGTCGGTGTCGAGCAGGAGCCGCGCGGCTTCGTCGCCAGCAACCGCGCTCAGCGCTTGTCGGCCGGCGGAGAAGATCGCATTTGGCAGCCCGAAGGCGGTCAGAAGCTTGCGTTGCGTTCTCCCGCCAATGCCTGGAATCAGCGTCAGTCGTAGCCAGTCAGCCAGCGACTCGGCCACGTTCATCGCTAGGGAGTGCGGGCGAAGTCGTTGACGTCGACGGTACCGTCCGACTGCACTATCAGGCCGTAGGAGATACGTTCGAACGGCCGGAAAACGAAAAGCAGGCCGACACGTTCCGGGGGAATCGGGACAACGACCTTGTTGTCCTGCTCGTCACGCTGAGTGACCGTCCGATTGCGCTCCAGCGCGAGGACGTGTCCAATCTCGATGCCGTCTCGGGTACCGCGATTGATCGAGACAATCGACCCACGCCCAGCTGCCTCGACACCGCCGTATACTGAAATCACGCGACCATCAACCAGAAAGTCTGGCCTATGCGGGACATAGGCGACCAGCGGCGGTCGAATGGCTGGCAGGAGACGGTCGCCGCGACCGATCTCCTGCTTCACGGTCATTACCTCGAACGTGGCCGGATCGCCGGCCTCTACCTGCCGAGCGGTGCCCAGATAGAAGGCCTCATAGCCGAGAATCTCGCCGCTGTCCGGGTCTGTTAACGGCTTGCCGTCGCGATAGATCTGCCAATCGAGCTTGGCAGGATCGGCATTGGCGACGTAGGCAAGATCACTGTTGCCAATATAGACTCGATCATTGGGCGTGGCGACGATGCGTGCTGCGCTGTCAAGACTGTCCGCTTCGACGATCAACGGATGGGAGAGGAATGGCCTGATGACGTTCGGCGGAATTGCCGGAATCCCCTGCTCCATTGCTTCGACATGAATCTGCGGGACCAGCCGGGCACTCTGCAGCCGCAGTAGTGGCTTGCCACGCGAATCGCGGTCGAGAAGAATGACGTCGCCTGGAAAGATGAGGTGCGGATTCCTGATCTCCTCGCGATTCATGCGCCAGATTTCTGGCCAGAGCCAAGGGTCTTTGAGAAATTTGCTCGAGATTCCCCAGAGCGTGTCCCCCGGCACAACGACGTGACGCTGGGGCGCGCCGTCGGCGAGCCGAAGTTCCAGCCCCGTCGCGCACGAGAGCGAGCTGACCATGGCCAGAATGAACGCGGATATAATGCGGATCATCGTGTTATCCTCGTACGAACAGTCGCAGACGCGGCGGCGAGGCGGTTAAGGAACTCCCGCTTCAGGCGTTTGTCCCTTTTCGTTGGTTACGCAAGTCTGTTATCCAGGTTATTCCACCCGTCGTGCAAACGACGTCGGCATTATCAAGACGCTGTATTGGATTTTGCACGTAGTTACTTCTTCGATCAAGCCTTTTATGTCTCTCCTACCGATACTTCGCTTTCCCGATCCGCGCCTGAAGAAGATTGCCGCACGCGTCGAAGAGGTTGACGGAAGCATTTGTCGCTTGGCGCGCGACATGGCCGAGACGATGTACGAGGCGCCTGGGATTGGTCTCGCGGCAACGCAGGTCGACGTGCACAAACGGGTGATTGTGATTGACGCTTCGGAAACCAGGGATCAGCTGCTAACCCTGATCAACCCGGAAATCATCGAGAAGGATGGGCGGCAGGTCTGTGAGGAAGGATGCCTGTCGGTGCCCGGTGTTTACGACAAGGTTGAGCGCGCCGAACATGTAGTGGTTCGTTATATGGATCTGGAAGGAAGAGAGCAGACCGTTGAGGCGACAGGTTTGCTGTCAGTATGCCTGCAGCACGAGATCGACCATTTGGAGGGGCGAGTGTTTGTCGAGCACTTGTCGCAACTGAAGCAGCTGCGGATCAAGAACAAGTTGGCCAAGCAAGCGCGAATCACCGCATGAGACTGGTGTTTGCCGGTACACCCGAGTTCGCTGCGCTTGCCCTGCGGGCAGTTGTCGCTGCGGGCCATGAGGTGGTGCTGGTCCTGACACAGCCTGACCGGGCCTCAGGGCGGGGGATGGCGGTTCATTCCTCGCCGGTCAAGCAGCTGGCATCAGCGGCAGGGATCGAGGTTTTTCAACCGCCAACGCTCAAGGACGCATCATCACAAGGCCGGATTCGTGCCGCCGCAGCCGAGGCGGTCGTCGTTGCAGCCTATGGTCTGATTCTGCCACAGGCAGTGCTGGACATGCCGCGCTTTGGCTGTCTCAACATTCATGCGTCGCTGCTCCCCCGCTGGCGCGGTGCGGCACCCGTTCAGCGTGCGATTCTGGCTGGCGACACGGAGACCGGCGTGTGCATCATGCAGATGGACGCCGGGCTCGATAGCGGGCCGGTACTGCTTTCGGAACGGCAGTCGATCGCACTGGATGATACAGCTTCTTCCCTGCACAACAGGCTGGCTGAGCAGGGCGCCCGCCTGATTGTAGACGTGCTGGCGAGACTGCCCATGCCTGCCTGTCCGCAGTCGGCATCCGGGGTCAGCTACGCTGCCAAGGTCAGCAAGGCCGAGGCGGCGTTGGATTGGCGTTTGCCAGCAGCACAACTGGAGCGGCAGGTGCGTGCCTTTAACCCATTTCCGGGTGCGACGTTCTCTCTGGCTGGCAATTTTCTCAAGGTCTGGCGTGCCGAGCTTGCCGCTGGCAGCGGGCCACCCGGGGAGATTCTTGCGGCTGACCGGAGCGGGTTGACCGTCGCCTGCGGCCAAGGGGCACTGCGGCTGACCGAGATTCAGCGAGCAGGCGGGAAGCGACTCTCGGCAGGCCAGTTCCTGTTCGGAACGTCTGTTCGGCAGGGCGCCCGCTGTTGCCTGACGGGGCCGTCAACTTAGCCATGTTGGTCCGATCTTTTCTGGCAGGGGGACTCCTCGTGGCCCCCGGGGCTGAGAAGGGCTTGGCAACCGGCTCAAAACGCGCACCATTGCTCCAATGGTAGACCTGTCTCAGCCTTGCTGGCGGTATGTGGCAGCAAGGGTCAGGCGACCGTTTTGTTTCACGTGGAACATTACCAAGCGCTGGCGCGTCGTTTGTATCAGTGTCGCCTAGCGCAGGAGCCGTTGCAGCAGATCGGCCAGGCGATAGCCTGCGGCGATTACACGGCGGTTCGCTATCTCGAGAGCACGATCATGGAATTCGGCGCCGATCGTTGGTACGGACTCATCGCCCGGAGGATAGGCGTGTTCGCGGGCAATTCGCCAGCTTTCGTCGAGCCACTGTGTGGGAGTTCCCGATGACGCCGGCGGGGAGTACCGTTCTGTCAACCGCCTGACAGCGTCTTCAAGCCGGCTATTGCGCAGCCAGGGCGGTCCCGGCAGATCGTCCCAATAGCGGTGCAGGCTCATCGACGGGTGCCGCGAGTTGTACGGATTGATGATAGCCAAAGCATTGCCCCCGTTGTCGCTCCGTCCGTCTCGTCCATAGCGACTAGCAGCGTGCAACGGTTGATGGGCATCAGCCACGAGGTGAATGATCCAAGGCAGGGCGTAGGCTCTTTCACTGGGTTTCGCTTTGCGGCTTGCCAACGTTTGCGCTAGCGCCCCCAGTTGTCGATCGATCGTGCCTGGCGACGATTGCAAGTCTCCTCCACGGTTCAGCGGACGGTCGACGTAGTGCCAATTCAGTCGCCGCTCCATATCCGGGAAGCCAGCAAGGGTTGGCGTTGGCTGCTCGTCGCCAGCGGTATAGAACCGCTGATCCTTGCGTATGTCGTCTGGCCAGGTCGATGCTTCGAGGAAGGCAGTCAGGTCTTGGTCGGTGCCCTTGCCGCGCGCCTGCCAGCGCTCGAAGTCCGGGTGCTGGCGAAGGAGTGCAGCCACTGCTGCCCTTGTGTCCGTGTCGAGTTGCTCCCAGGCAATCATGGCGCTGATCCGATGCCCGGCAGCATTCCAGGCCCATACCGGCGATACGAGGAGAAGCAGCAGGGTCAGCCGGCAAGAGCGCCGAAGAAGTTTGGACACAGCCTTTCGATCAGCAGTCACGGTCAATGTCGCTCTCGGACCACACTCTCGAGGGCGTCTGCGAGTCGTCCGACAGGGCCTGCGATCGACAAGGTAAATCCCTTCAGCGGGATCGTTGTCAAGGCGGCGGTGATCGAAAGCCGTGCGCAGGGATCGAGCGAGGGGTAATCCATGCGCGCATTATCATCCCTCAGGGACGATCTCGCCATCACCAGGCATCGTGCTAAACTCGCCCATCCCCCAATAGCAACGAATTGTGGCCTTGCCTTCTTCCCTTTCCTCCCCTTCGTCGCTTGCCCGACGCGTGCGTAAGCCCGGACAGCCAGGCAAAGGATCGCCCCTTCCGGCTGCTGCCGTTACGCCCTCCCTACTACTGCCGGACTCGCTGGCTCTGAGCCTGTTATTGGCGGGACGCGTGATTGCGGAGGTGCGGGCGGGACAGAGCCTGACGCAGGCGCTCTCCGGCCTGAGCACGGCGCCCAGCGCTGCCCGCGCAGGCGCGCAGGATGTCGCCTATGGCACATTACGACGTTACGCCTGCGGCGAATTCATCCTTCGACACTTGTTGGAAAAAGCGCTGCCGCATCCGGCAGTGGAGGCTCTCTTGCTTGGCGCTCTCTATCGTTTGCAGACCCGCCCCGAATCACCCCATGTGGTGGTAGATCAGGCAGTGGCGGCTGCTGGTGAACTGGCGGGTGGCGCGTTTCGGGGCTTGGTCAATGGCGTCCTGCGCAATTACTTGCGTCAGCGCGAGACTCTGCACGTGGCCATCGCGGATGACGATGAGGCTGCGCACCAACATCCTCGCTGGTGGTTGGGGCGCCTGCGTCGTGCCTATCCTGATCGTTGGCAGGAGATCGTCGCGGTAGGCAATTCCCAGCCCCCGATGACCCTGCGTGTAAACCGCCGCCGCATCGCGCTGGCCGATTACGTGGCACGTTTGCAGAACGTTGGTTTGTCAGCCCGGCAGGTGGGGCGCGATGCGCTGATACTGGACAAGGCGGTCCCCGTCGATTCGCTGCCGGGCTTCGTCGATGGCCTGGTCTCGATCCAGGACGCGGGTGCCCAGCGCGCGGTGCAAATCCTTGATCCAACGGCTGGCCAGCGTGTCCTCGATGCCTGTGCAGCACCCGGCGGAAAGACCTGCCATCTCCTGGAAACTGCGGATATTGACTTGCTGGCGCTTGAAAGCGATGCCAGCCGGACAAGGCTCATTGCGCAGAACGTGCGGCGGCTTGGCCTGCCGGCTATGGTCAGGGTGGCTGATTGCAGAGCCACTGATCAGTGGTGGGATGGTCTACCGTTCGACGCCATTCTTGCAGATGTGCCCTGCTCGGCTTCGGGCGTTGTTCGCCGCCATCCGGATATCAAGTACCTGCGCCGCGAGAGTGACCTCCGAGGTTTCGCTCGTCTGCAGACTGAAATTCTCGACGCGCTATGGCCCCTCGTGAAGCCGGGCGGCAAGCTGCTCTACGCTACGTGCTCGGTTTTCCCGGAAGAGAATGGTGCGCAGATCGACGCCTTTCTTTTTCGCCAACCGGCCGCTCGCCGGCTCACCGAGGAAAGGCTCCTGCCTCAGGAAGAACATGACGGATTCTTTTATGCCTTGTTGCAAAAGGCTGTTTAGCCGCTCGCTCGTTGGCTTGCTGTTGCTGCTTGGCTCGCTTGGCGGGTACGCTGCGGACATTACCGTTCGCAACCCGAGCCTTTCACCGGGCGACGACGGCTATACGCTGTCTGCAGACTTCAACATCAATCTCAACGCCCGGCTTGATGAAGCGATCGCCAGGGGTGTCACCCTGTACTTTGTTGTCGACTTCGAGCTGAGTCGTTCCCGCTGGTACTGGCTGGACGAACAGGTCGTCAGTCGCAGTCAGACCTTTCAGCTTTCCTACCACGCACTGACGCGCCAGTATCGTCTATCAAGCGGTGCGCTTCACCAGAGTTTCACCTCGCTCGACGATGCTCAGCGCATTCTCTCGCGACTGCGGCACTGGCAGGTCCTCGACAAGGGAGTGGTCAAGGCGGATCAGACCTACCTCGCCGCCGTGCGAATGCGCCTCGACCTGACACAAATGCCGAAGACCTTTCAGGTTAATGCGCTGGCCAACCGGGACTGGAATCTTTCGTCGGACTGGGCGCGTTGGCAATTTACCCCAGCTGAATCCGCTGCCTCTCCTGCTGGCGGGATATCGACCTTGACGGTTGCCGCTGCAGACGGTAGATGAAGAGTCTGATCGTCGCCGCCGCGTCGTTTGGCGGCATCCTCTTGTTCCTGCTGGCTTCGGCAAGCGCCAACACAGCGTTGTTCGCCCGTCACTACCCGTGGCTACTTGCGCTGAATGCGATCGTTGCCCTTTCGCTGCTGGCGCTGATCGCCTGGCAATTGCATGCTCTGTGGCGCGAGCACCGGGCGCAGGTCTTCGGCTCACGTCTCAAGCTGCGCCTGATGTTGATGTTTGGTCTGATGGCGGTACTGCCGGGGGTGCTGATCTATGCCGTCTCGGTGCAGTTTGTCACCAAGAGCATTGAAACCTGGTTCGACGTTCGCGTCGAGAAGGCTCTTGAAGCTGGACTGAATCTCGGCCGCAGCGCGCTCGATTCCCTTCTTGAGGATCTCGGGGCCAAGGGACAAGCGATGGCGCTGGAACTGGGCGAGCGTTCCGAGGCACAACGCCGACTTGAGCTCAACCGCCTGCGCGAGCAGAAAGGGGTCGAATCTGCAGCGCTGTTTTCGACCAGTGGCGAGTTGCTGGCGACAACCAGCGCCAGCCTGACAAGTCTGCTGCCGTCGCAGCCGACAGCCGAACAGTTGCGCCGGGCCCGCAGCGAACGCAGATACGCGGGGATTGAAAGCAACGGTGAGAAGGATTTGACCTTGCGCGTTCTGGTTAGCGTGATGCCGCCTGGCCTTGGCGTCGAGACTCGTATCCTGCAGCTGGTCGAACCGGTACCGAGCGGCCTCGCGCTCAACGCGGAAAGCGTTCAGACAGTGTATGCTGATTACCAGGAGCTCTCGCTGGGTCGCGAGGGCTTGACCCGGATTTACGCCATGACCCTGACGTTGACCGTGCTACTCGCCCTGTTTACCGCCATCGCACTGGCTTTCGTCCTTGCCCGTCGCTTGTCGGCACCGCTATCGATCCTCGCCGAGGGAACCCAGGCCGTGGCAGCTGGCGACTATACTCCCAAGCAGGCGGTTTACAGTCGCGATGAGCTGGGCGTTCTGACCCGGTCGTTCAAACAGATGACCAGCCAGCTTGACGAAGCTCGTCGCGATAACGAGCGTCACCGCGGCGAGCTTGAGGCGGCGCGCGCCTATCTGGAGTCTATCCTGGCCAACCTTTCTGCTGGCGTGCTGGTATTCGACCGGCGCTTCGTTCTACGAACGGTCAATGAGGGCGCGCTGGCCATCCTGGCGGACGACTTCGCCGGCCTGCTCGGCGAGGCGACCGATGCCTGGCCGCGTCAGCAGCTGCTTGGACAGGCCATTCGTGAGGCCTTTGCCGAACACGAGAGAATCGAATGGCAGGAACAGATTGAACTTGATCGTAGCGGTGGCCCGCCGCAGACGCTCCTCGTGCGCGGCACGCAACTGCCGGCTGGACCCCATGGTGGTTATGTGGTCGTCTTTGACGACGTGACGCGACTGATCGCCGCCCAGCGCAGTGCTGCTTGGGGTGAAGTGGCGCGGCGCCTGGCGCACGAGATCAAGAATCCCCTGACGCCGATCCAGCTGTCAGCCGAGCGACTGCAGATGAAGCTTGCCAATCACCTCAGCGGCGCTGATGCCGAGATGCTGACTCGTTCGACGCAGACCATCATTACCCAGGTGCAGGCGATGAAGCGGATGGTCAATGACTTCAGCGACTACGCGCGCATGCCCGCACCCGAACTGGCAGCTGTTGACCTCAACGGACTGGTCCGCGAGGTGCTAGGCCTGTATGAAACGTCACGGGCCAAGATCGAGCCGAAACTCGCGGCAAAGCTACCGCCCGTCTGGGGCGACAGTACCCAGCTGCGGCAAATCATCCACAATCTGCTGCGCAACGCAGAAGACGCGCAGGAAGCCGTCGATGCTCCGCTAATCCGGATAAGCACGCGCCGCGCCGAGAACATGGCCGAGCTGGTGGTCAGCGATCGGGGGCCAGGCTTTCCACCAGAGATCATCGCGCGGGTTTTTGAACCCTATGTCACCACCAAAGTGCGCGGTACTGGTCTTGGCCTGGCGATCGTCAAGAAGATCGTCGACGAACATCACGGCGGCGTCAGCATAAACAACCGTCAGCCGGTCGGTGCCGAGGTGAGCATTAGGCTGCCGCTGGTGTCCCTGTCGACCCCCAGGCGACGTGTAAGCCAACTTTCTCCCGAGGCCTGAGTATGGCGCAGATACTGATCGTTGATGACGAGATGGGTATTCGAGAACTGTTGTCCGAGATTCTTGCCGACGAAGGTCACTCGGTCTGGCTGGCCGAGAACGCAGCAGCGGCGCGAAGGGTTCGGACAGACAGGCGGCCCGATCTGGTTTTGCTCGACATCTGGATGCCTGATACTGACGGCATATCCTTGCTCAAGGAGTGGGCGGCGAGCGGACTGTTGACGATGCCGGTGGTGATGATGTCCGGACACGGCACTATCGACTCAGCGGTTGAAGCGACACGCATCGGTGCCACCGATTTCCTCGAGAAGCCGATTGCCCTGCAAAAGCTGCTGCTCACCGTCAAGAAGGCGCTCAAGCACGAAACCGTACTGGTCAAGAAGCCGCTGACGCTTGATGCCTTCGCGCGTTCCCCGTTGCTCAAGGATCTTAAGCGGCGTCTTGAACAGGCGGCAGCAAAAACCTCTGTTCTCCTGCTCAAAAGCGCTTCGGGCAGCATCGCAGAAATCTGCGCCCGCACCTTGCAGACGCACCTGACACCGTGGCTGGATCTATCGACCTCGAGCGCGCCCTTGACCCAGGAGATGCTGCAGAACGCCAGTGGTGGCATTGTCTTCGTCTCTGACCTGGCGCAGCTGGGTAAACTGCAACAGATGAATCTTGTCTTCGCGCTTGAGCGGCTCGATAGACATAATCTGCAGCTGGTAGCTGCCTCGACTCGTCCAATGGCTGGGCTCGTCGAGGCCGGCTGGGATCCGATCCTGGTGAACCGCCTTGGCGAGGTTTGGGTGGCGCTGCCGCAGATCTCCGGACACGGAGACGACGTTCCGGAAATAGCTTCTTTGCTGCTCGCTCATCTCGCCGAACGAGGCGAAGTGCCGTTGAGGCATTTTTCCAGTGGCGCACAGAACGCGCTCCGTCTTCACCGCTGGCACGGCGAATGGGCGGAGCTGCTGGCAACCGTGAAGAATCTTGCTCTCTCAGCGCTGGAGGAAGAGATCAGCGCGGAGGACGTCGCACTGATCCTGCAAAGTGACGGTGGGCAGATCGGCGCCGCGCCGCCGCTACCGCCGATGTTCTTTGATCAACCACTGCGTGAGGCTCGCGAGGCCTTCGAGAGGATGTACTTCGAATACCATCTGACCGGCGAACGGGGTAGTATGACGCGTTTGGCGGAGAAGACGGGCCTCGAGCGAACACACCTTTACCGCAAGTTGAAGCAACTCGGTCTTAACGTCGGTCGGCGAGGTGACGAATGAGAGTAACAGCAAGCCTGGTGCCGCCAGCCTGTCAGGGAGATCAAGGAAAATGCACATCGTCATTCTTGGCGCTGGTCAGGTTGGGGCCAGCGTCGCCGAAAGCCTGGCGTCAGAAAACAACGACATTACTGTTGTCGATAATGACCAGGATCGCTTGGCGCATCTGCAGGATCGCCTCGACCTTCAGACGGTGGTTGGCAATGCGGCCTATCCCTCGGTACTGGCCAGTGCCGGCTTAGAGGACGCCGACCTGCTCATAGCGGTCACGCAAAGCGACCAGACCAATCTCGTTGCCTGCAAGGTCGCACACAGCGTCTTCAATGTCCCGGCAAGGATCGCGAGGTTGCGTGCCCGTGACTTTCTGGATAGCGAAAAGTTGCTCTTGCCCGAGAACTTTGCCGTCGACTACGCTTTGTGTCCAGAACAGGTGATTACCGAGTACATCGCGCGTCTCATCGACTTCCCTGAAGCACTGCAGGTACTGCACTTTGCCGGCGGGCGCCTGGTACTGGTTGCCGTCCGGGCCTACGCCGGAGGGCTGCTCGTCGGCAGTCCGATCAAGGAAATGCGCAACCACCTGCCACCTGAGATAGATGGCCGGATCGCCGCCATCTATCGCCGCGAGGGGGCGATCACGCCAACCGGCGAGACGATTGTCGAAGACGGTGACGAAGTTTTCCTGCTGGCTGCCGAGGAACACATCCGGGCGGTCATGCGCGAGTTGCGACGCTCGGTGGAGCCCGTCCAGCGGGTCATGATTGCTGGCGGCGGCAATATCGGTCTGCGCGTCGCGCAGGCGCTCGAGGGCAAGTGCCAGGTCAAGCTCATTGAGGTCAATCGACGCCGCGCAGAGTTCGTTGCAACTACGCTGAAGTCGGTACTGGTACTTAGCGGTGACGCCACCGACGAGGAGTTGTTGCAGCAGGAAGCGATCGACGATATGGACCTCTTCCTTGCTCTGACCAATGATGACGAAGACAATATCATGGGCGCCTCGCTGGCCAAGCGCATGGGCTGCAAACGGGTGGCGGCGCTGATCAACCGCCGCGCCTACGCGGATCTGGTTCAGGGTGGGCCGATCGACATCGCGCTCTCGCCGGCGCAGGTGTCGATCGGCACCCTGCTGACGTACGTCCGTCACGGCGACGTGGCGCAGGTTCACAGTCTACGCCGGGGGGCTGCCGAGGCACTCGAGATCGTCGCCCATGGCGACCAGAAGACCTCCAAGGTCGTTGGGCGGCGAATTGCTGACTTGCCGGAAATCCGCGGCGCATTCATCGCCGCCATTGTTCGCGACCTTGCAGCAACCGACGATCTGAATCTCTTTCGCCTGGGAATGAAGAAGCAAACCGGGCGCGTGCTGATCGCACACAAGGATGTGGTGATTCAGACAGATGACCACGTGATCATCTTCTGCCTCGACAAGAAGGTCGTCAAACAGGTGGAGCAGCTGTTCGCAGTCGGTCTCCATTTCTTCTAGAAATGGAAACCATCGTCCTCTTTTTCAGGCGGAATTCGACGTGACCCGACCGAGCAACGACTGTCTTCTGCGCGCCCTGCTCAGGGAGCCGACCGAACAGACCCCTATCTGGCTGATGCGGCAGGCAGGCAGGTACCTGCCCGAGTATTGCGAAACGCGTCGGCGTGCCGGCAGCTTTCTGCAGTTGTGCAGGAACCCCGCTTTGGCCTGTGAGGTGACTCTACAGCCTCTTACCCGTTATGACCTGGATGCCGCGATCCTCTTTTCCGACATCCTGACCGTACCCGATGCCATGGGGCTCGGGCTCTACTTCACGGATGGCGAAGGGCCCCGCTTCGAACGTCCGTTGCGCGAGGAATGGGCAATTCGTGATCTCAGCGCACCGGATCCCTGGGATCATCTGCGCTACGTGATGGATGCCGTGTCTGAAATCAGGCGGGCGTTGAACAACTCGGTGCCACTGATCGGCTTTGCCGGTAGTCCATATACTCTCGCCTGCTACATGGTCGAAGGCGCTTCCAGCAGCGATTACCGCCACATCAAGCGGATGCTCTACGAGCGCCCCGATCTGCTGCATCGTATTCTTTCGGTTACCGCCGACGCAGTGAGCCGTTACCTCAATGCCCAGATCGACTCCGGCGCTCAGGCTGTCATGATCTTTGACTCCTGGGGCGGTTCACTCTCGGCGGCAGCCTACCGTGAGTTCTCGCTGCCCTACCTACAACGCATCGTTGCCAGTTTGATTCGAGAGAGGGATGGCGAACGGGTCCCGTCCATCGTGTTCACCAAAGGCGGTGGCTTGTGGCTGGAATCCATCGCCGCGACCGGATGCGATGCCATCGGTTTGGACTGGACGATTGACATCGGCGAGGCGCGTCGGCGAGTTGGTCACTTGGTCGCATTGCAGGGCAACCTTGATCCGGGGGTGCTTTTCGCCTCGCCCAACCGGGTGGCTGCCGAGGCCAGGAAGGTGCTGGACAGCTACGGCCTGGACAATACCGGCCACGTGTTCAACCTAGGTCACGGGATTTCGCAGTTTACGCCACCCGAGAACGTCACCGCGCTGGTCGGTGCCGTTCATGAACACAGCCGGATCTCGGGGAAAAAAAGGCATGAAATGCCTCTCGCTGGTTGACTTGTTCACAGAAATTGGGGTAGCTCTTTCAATCGACCAACCGACTTGACTAAAATCAGCAAACTGCTTGTAACAGACTGATTTATATGAATTTATAAATCGCCCGTTTTTTGGGCAGAACGGCTGAAACCCTTGTGGCAACAGCCTTTCAGCCACTTGTTGAGCGGCTCATCCACAGAGTTATCCACAAGCGCGGTGAATGCACGAAAAGCGCTGATAACTGAACACCTTAACCGCTATTGCCAGAAGTGGCGCGAGCTTCCGGCGGTAAGTGATATCAATACTCCCCGCATTCAACGATGCCAGACCACACCCTGCTGCTGCAAATCGTCCGCGTGGCGCTTGACGTGCCGGTGCGGCACTTGTTTGATTACCGCGTTCCCGACCACGACCAGTTATCGACGGCTGACATAGGCTATCGGGTCTGTGTTCCCTTTGGCCAACGCCAGATGGTCGGCATCATCGTCGAGTTGGCGGCAGCCAGCGAACTGCCGCTGGCCCAGCTCAAGCCAGTGACTGTTGTTCTGCGTGATTTGCCTCGTCTGCCCGCCGCGTGGTTTCGTCTGACTGAATTCTGTGCAGCCTACTATCATGCGCCGCTTGGCCAGGTCATGCTTTCCACATTACCGGCTGGGTTGCGCTCGCCTGCACCAGCCAAAGCTCGGGTGCGCCGAGGAAAGGTTTCGGCGGCCTTGGCGCAACAATCGCCCATACTAACAATCGAACAGGAGGCTTCGCTGAGGGCAGTGGCCGAGGGTGCCGGTGGCTTCCGAGCCTATCTGCTGCACGGAGTAACCGGCAGCGGCAAGACGGAGGTCTATCTTCGCCTGATCGAGCGTACGCTGGCTGCCGGGCAGCAGTCATTGCTCCTAGTGCCGGAAATCAACCTGACGCCGCAACTTGAAGCCCGTCTCACGGCGCGCTTTCCGGATGCCGGCCTGGCCAGTCTGCATAGCGAGTTGGGAGATGCAGCGCGCGGCCGCAACTGGCGGGCTGCTCTGACCGGTGCGGCAAGGATCATTCTTGGCACTCGCCTGGCAGTCTTTGTCCCCTTGCCCCAACTGGGCCTGATCGTGGTTGATGAAGAGCACGATTCGTCGTTCAAGCAGCAGGACGGGATCCGGTACTCGGCACGCGACCTTGCCGTTTTCCGTGCGCGCGATAGTCACATCCTGATTGTCCTTGGCTCCGCGACGCCTTCACTGGAGAGCTGGGCCAATGCGACCGACAACGCTGGCGGTGGGCGCTATCGCTTGCTTTCGCTGCAGCAGCGAGCGGTAGAAGCCGCCCGCCTGCCACTGGTCCGAACCATAGACACGCGTGTCGACAAGCCGGTAGACGGACTCTCGAGGGCGTTGCTGGTAGCCATCGAAGAACGTCTGGCGCGTGCCGAGCAAAGTCTGGTCTTTCTCAACCGGCGCGGTTATGCCCCCGTATTGGCCTGCTCTGCCTGTGGCTGGACGTCCCATTGTCATCGTTGCGCCGCCAATCTGGTTTTGCACCTCGCCGACCACTGCTTGCGTTGCCACCACTGCGGCTTCGAGGCGCGGGTACCAAAGTACTGCCCTACCTGCGGTAACCAGGACATAAGTGCTTTCGGTCGCGGTACACAGCGTATCGAGGAAGCATTAACGGAGCACTTCCCACGAGCACGTATCCTTCGCGTCGACCGGGACTCGGCGGGCAGCCGCAGGCAATGGGAAGCACTGGCGGCAAGAATAGAGGGCGGTGAGGCTGATATTCTCGTCGGGACTCAGATGCTGGCCAAAGGCCATGATTTCCCCAAACTTACCCTAGTTGGTGTGATTGCTCCTGACTCGGCACTGTTTGCTGCCGACTGGCGCGCGCCCGAGCGTCTGTTTGCACAGCTGATGCAGGTTGCCGGCCGCGCTGGCCGGGCCGAGAGACCAGGCGAGGTGTTGCTGCAGACGCAGTTTCCAGACCACCCCCTCTACGACGCCGTGGTTCGACAGGATTATCCGGCCTTCGCGGCAGCGCAACTCAGGGACAGGCAGCAAGCCGGTTTCCCCCCCTACACCTATCAGGCCATGTTGCGCGCAGAGGCACCTCGAATGGCTGACGCTTTGTGTTTTCTCACCGCCGCGCGCGCCTGTTCATCGCCCAACGAGGAGCATCGGGTGACCTTCTACGACCCAGTCCCGATGCGTCTTTCCCGTAGAGCCAGCCTGGAGCGTGGCCAGCTACTCGTCGAGTCATCGTCAAGGCGCACCTTGCAGCGCTTTCTTCGCCATTGGGTCAGCCAGCTCGCAGCGATCAAGTTACCCTCACGCCTACGTTGGCATCTCGAGGTCGACCCGCTCGAGTTCTGATCCCAGCGGTCATGACTGTCAAGACACCCCTGATCATCAACGTCGTGACCGTTTCCCCTCCCCAACCCTTCTCCCGCATACGGGAGAAGGGGGATTCGTGAGTCGCAGGCGCGACTTTCACGGTAATCGATGGTGAATTGTCGAGCCGATTGATTGCCATCGCCGAGTACGTGCTTGCTGGCATTTGCCAACGAAGCATCAGCGGACGTATCCCGGCCAGCATTGACTGGGGCACCCAGCGCAGGGATACTTGACCCTGCTGACACTTTCCCCTGCAACGTGCAGCATCGCACAGCGTTTGGCAACCATAGCAGCTATTGTCTGTCTCGCAGGCTGGAACGTAGCCGGACACTTCCTGCATCCGACCGGGATTGGCCCCGGCAACGAAGCCGAGGCCGGGCTCTTGGCGCAACGGGACGCAGAATGCGGGCTGCGGGCCGGCCATGGAACGTGAGGCCGATTTCTGCCCCGCGCCAGCCATGGTATTTTTTCATTTTGAGGAGTCCTGTTGTGCCTTCGGAGTTTGTGGCAGCGATTGACCTGGGTTCAAACAGTTTTCACATGATCGTCGCGCGCATTGCGAATGGTCACGTTCAGATTCTCGACCGATTGCGCGAGATGGTTCAACTGGCTGCCGGACTGGATGGCCGAAACCGGCTTTCGCCCGCATCACAACAGCGGGCGCTTGATTGCCTGGCTCGTTTTGGCCAGAGGTTGCGGCACATCCCGCCGGCTCGACTGCGTATCGTCGGCACCAATACCCTGCGCCAGGCGCGAAACAGTGCAGAGTTCGTCGCCCGAGCAGAGCAGCTCCTTGGCCATCGGGTGGAGATCGTCAGCGGACAGGAAGAGGCCAGACTGATCTACCTTGGGGTCGCCCATAGCGTCGGTGACGTCGCCGGGCAGCGGCTGGTGATCGATATTGGTGGCGGCAGTACCGAACTGATCGTCGGGGAAAAGTTTGACCCCTTGCACCTGGCGAGTCTACGGATGGGTTGCGTCAGCCTGAGCCGCTCCTGCTTCGCCGACGGTCGGGTGACGGCGGGGCGGCTGCGCGAGGCAGAGTTGCTGGTTCAGCTCAACCTTGAACCGTTCCGCGAGGAGTATCTGGCGCGCGGCTGGGAGGTGGCCACTGGAGCTTCCGGATCGATCAAGGCTATCCAGGAGGTCCTCAGCAGCGAGGGCTGGACTCGTGAGGGAATCTCCCTCGAAGGATTGCGGCGGCTGCGGGCGGCTTTGCTCGAGGTGCGGGATACTGCGCCATTGGCCACCCGTTGGCATCTGGATTCCGCCCGCGCACGTGTCTTCGTCGGCGGCTTCGTCGTCCTGCATGGCTTGTGCGAGGCGCTCGGTATCGAGCGGATGGAGGTATCCGAAGGGGCCCTGCGCGAGGGACTGATCTATGACCTCTTGGGCCGTATTTGCCACGAAGATGTTCGTGACCGGACCATCAGGGACGTTACGCGTCGCTTCGATCTCGACGAGGCCCAGGCGGCGCGGGTAAGTGCTTCGGCGCTTGACCTGCTCCGACAGGTGAGAGCGAAATGGGGGCTGACGGGAAAGGAGCCACGCCACGTCCTCGAACGAGCGGCCCGCTTGCACGAGATCGGCCTACTGCTGACCCATGACCAGTATCACCGGCATGGGGCGTATGTCCTGCAACACTCTGATCTGCCGGGCTACTCGCGCGATGATCAGCAGCTGCTCGCGGCGCTGGTCAGGCGGCATCGGCGGTCATTTCCCGATGATGCGTTTGCCGAGTTACCCAAGGACTGGATGAGGACGGCTCGCCGTCTCTGCGCACTCCTCCGCCTGGCGGTGGTGCTGCATCGTGGCCGCAGCAACGAGCCACTACCCGCGATCAGCCTGCGTGTCGATGGGCAGCGGATGCACCTGTGTTTTCCTTCGGGTTGGCTGACGGCGCACCCGTTGACTCGCGCAGATCTCCAGATGGAAGCTCGTTTTCTCCGGAAAGCAGGCTTCGAGCTGCGGCTGGGCAGTGGCGCCACCGGTGTCGAGCCGAAGCCGGCGGCAGGAAGCGCCTCTCCGTCGTGACGATCGGCCGTGTGCTGTTTCGCGCAGGCGTGACCGCAGCGCTGCTGTTTTTGCCGATCGTGCTTGCCGTAGCTCTCGTGGTCGCCGCGCTCGATCAGGTGCCGCTGGTCAGCCGTGGCGAGACCATTTCGCAGGCGTCGATTGCCGAAGCAAGGCGTTTGTTGGCAAGCAACGACCCACGCAGGCTGCAGAAGGGTGATGAGCGAACAGCCGTCATTCCCGCAGCGCTGATTGACGCCGCCATCAACCATCTGGCAAGCCGCAGTATGGGAGCCCGCGGCGCCTTCTTCCTTGCCGACGATACCGCTGAAGTGCGCCTGACCGTCCGTGTTCCCGGCGTGCCTGGACCTCGCTACATGAATTTGCGCACGGTTTTCGAGGCGGCGGCTGGTGAGCCGCGGATTGTCAAGGCCTCGATTTCCTCCCTGCCAATTCCGGCCGTGCTGGCCGAGTGGCTTATCGCCTTAGCGATCAGGAGCGCGGGATTTGCCGACGACTGGCAGGTTGCGAGGCAGGCCATCGTCCGTCTGGTGTTCGAGCCGGACCAGGGCAACGTAGAGGTCAGCTACATCTGGCAACCGGGCCTGCTTGAGCAGGCCCGGAGGCTCGCTTTCACGCCTCAGGACATCATTCTCATCGAGGCCGCCCAGAGCGCGTTGACGCGCCTTCTCGACCCCTATGCCAACCGTGCAAACGTTCCCGTGAGCAAGGTTCTGGCGCCGCTAATCGCATGCTGTGGCGACCTGACTCCGCAGGAGAGTCGCGCGGCGTTGCTGGTGCTGGCCAGCTATCTGACCGGAATCAAGCTCGCTGTCGTCCTGCCTGAAGCAGCGAAGTGGCCGCCTCCACGGCGAGTGCAGCTGACTCTGTTCGGGCGTCACGACAGTGCTCAGCACTTTGTCGTTTCCGCTGCCCTGGCGGCCTGGGCCGGCGAGCCCGCGGCAAATGCGGTGGGCCTGTTCAAGGAGATTCAGGACTCCCGGGGCGGTAGCGGTTTCTCCTTCGCTGATCTGGCAGCCGATCGCGCCGGCACACGCTTTGGCGAACTGGTTGCCGGTGGCTCGATGCACCTGGAGAATGCTCTGCGCAGGACATTGACCGACGCCGAACTGGCGCCCTCTCTCGATGGGCTGCCCGAGCCATTGTCTGCAGCCGACTTCAAACACCGCTTTGGCGCTGGTGAAAACGCCGCCTATCGGCAGGTGACCACCGAGATCGAGCGCCGTCTCGCTGCTTTGCCGCTGTACCGCTGAGCGTCGGTCGCGGGCTCCCTCGCGACTGTCGCGACGCGGGTGCAGACGGGCACCAGCCGATTCTCCGCTTGGCAGTCAACGCGCTCGGTGGCTTGCGAGACAGAGCCAGGCGTAAGCGACCATCTGTGTGGCGAGCAAGGCAAGGAAGGCATGGCGGTGGGCCATTGCCACACTTTGCCCTTGCGTCTGCAGCAGGTCGATCAGCAGACCGAGGCCCCACTGCACGCCAAAGGCGCCGACAAAGACCATCAGGTTCAGGGCCGTGTTGACCCGGCCGGACAGAGCGACGGGAAAGCCGGTGGCCGCCTGTGAGTAGGCCAGGGTGCCAAAGCTTGAAAAGGTGCCGTAAGCAACCCATAGCAGACGGGTGTGTGGCAAGGCCTCGGTGACGATCAAGGCCAGCGTCAGCAGGGAAAGGCCCAGCCCAACACCGAGCAGCATGCCCGGCCTGATGCCGCGGCGGGCCAGTCCGGTGGCCAGCAGGCCGATCAGTATATAGGCTACCAGCATCGCGATGCTCATCCCGGCCATGTGTTCGGCTGCGATGGCGCGGGTATAGCCATTGACCTGCATCAGCCAGGATATCGACCACAGGCTTTGCACGGCCATGAAGCCACCGGTGAGCGTCAATCCCACTGGCGCAAAGCGCCAGAAGTGCGCACTGCCGAAGACCTCCCTGACGCCGAAAAACTGGCTTGCCAGCGGTTCTGGTTGATCGCAGTCCCTGCGTTCGGGGACGCTGAAGAACAGCCAGAAGGCGACAGCCAGGGTCAGACCGGCCAGAGCGAAGAAGATCTCCCGCCAGCCGGCAAGTTGCATGGCTGCTTCGAGGGGGGCTGTGCCAGCGAGCGCCCCGAGGCCACCGGAGGTCATGATCCAGCCAGTCAGCGAAGCTTGCCGCTCTGCCGGAAACCACTGCGAAAAAGCCTTGAAGGCAGCCATCAGGCATGCCGAAACGCCCAGTCCGATGAGCGCGCGGCCGATCGCGAGATCAGCGATCCCCTGGCCACGGGCAAAGGTCGCCGCGCCCACGGCGGCGATCAACAGCAGCCCGGATTCGACGCGCCGGGCGCCGAAGCGGTCGAGCAACATGCCCAGCGGCAGCTGGGCGGCGGCGAAGGACAGGAAGTAGGCGCTGGTCAGCAGGCCGAGGCTACCCGCACCAAGCGACAATTCCGTGGTCAGTACCGGCCCGATGACTGCGTTTGCAGTTCGGTAGAGGTAGGAGAGGAAATAGGCGCCAGCGAAGGGCAGGAATAGTTTCAGCCATAGCATGGTTATTGCAGTGCTCCCTTGTCGGACTCAGCCCCGCGCTCGGTTGGTCAAGGCCTGTCAGGCAGCCGGCAGGCTAGCTCGCTGCCGCCATCTCATTGCTCACTCCAGAGCCAAGCTGCACCCCGCACACCGGATGAGTCGCCGTGCATGTTGTGCAACAATCGAGTGCTGATCCGATCGGAAAAAATGGCTGCGCTCCACAGTCCTGGTACCGCGACATATAGCCGCTCGATGTTGGAAAGGCCACCACCGAGCACGATCACGTCAGGATCGAGGATATTGACCACCTGTCCCAAGGCCTTGGCCAGGCGCCGTTCATAGCGCCGCAGGGTTGCTTCACAGACGCTGTCTCCCGCTGCGGCGCGGGTGGCGATTTCCTCCGCCGTGATTGATTCTCCGCCATGACGCTGGTGGTCGCGACAAAGCCCGGGACCGGAAAGCCAAGTTTCGACGCAACCGACGCGCCCACAGTAACATGGCGGCGGTGCCTCGTCTTCCTCGTCCAACGACGGCAGTGGATTGTGACCCCATTCGCCTGCAATTCTGTTGGTGCCCGTCAGCGCTCGCTGAGCGACGACAATGCCACCGCCAACCCCGGTGCCGAGAATGACCCCAAAGACAACTTCCGCACCGCACCCGGCGCCGTCAATGGCCTCCGAGAGGGCAAAACAGTTGGCATCGTTGGCCAAGCGAATTTGGCGTTGCAACCGTTCTTCGAGGTCATGCCGCAGGGGCTTGCCAATCAGGCAGGTCGAGTTTGCGTTCTTGATTCTGCCGTCCACGGCGGACTCGGCACCGGGTATGCCAATACCGACACTGCCCCGCTGCCCCAGCTCCCTCTCGGCCGCTCCAATCAGTTCCTCGACGGCCTTGACCGTCGCTTCGTAATCGCCCTGTGGTGTTGGCCGACGCCGGCGAAGCCGCAACACACCGGACTCGTCGAGAGCGACAAGTTCTATCTTGGTACCGCCAAGGTCTATCCCGATCCGCATCGCGATGTTCGTTTCTGGCATGGTATCGGTCCGAAAGGGAGCGATCGTTCAGGCATTCTGATCGACATCCGGACGCCGCAGCCGAATGCCTTCGAATTACGAAGGGGTTCTTCGCCGGCTACGACGGCGGGCCGGTTTCCCGTTGCCAGTGTCGGTGCACAGCAGGGCCGGCAGTCTCGGCTGCGCCGCCTTGTGGGCGTCCTGAAGTGGTGTGCCGGCGCCTCCCGAGCATTCCCCCGACAGAGCCTGCGCCATTCGCCAGGCAAACCCGGACTGTGTGAGGAGTACCAAGAGCAAAAAGACTCGGTTCCTGTGAGCCGGCAAGCTACTGTGGGCGTACGGCAGGGCGCCCGGAGACGATTCTCCGAATCTCAGCCGGTGATGTACTTTTCCATTTGCTCAATGATAAACTGCTGGGCGCAGATCGTTTCCTTGACGACGTCACCGATTGAGACAATACCGATGACCTTTCCCTTCTCGTCGAGTACCGGCAGGTGACGGAAGTGCTTTTCGGTCATGATTGCCATACATTCGTCAACCGTCTGATCAGGGGTCACATAGAGTACCTTGTCGGTCATGATTTCGCTAACGCGGGTATCCTTTGACGCCTTGCCGCGCAGAATCACCTTCCGCGCGTAATCGCGCTCGGAAAAAATGCCGACCAGTCGGTCCTCGTCAAGAACGAGGACCGCACCAACGTTGGCATCGGACATCACCTGGAGGGCGTGGAAAACGTGGGCGTCCGGGGAGACGGTAGCGAGCAGCCCGCTCTTGCTGGCGAGTAGTTGCCTCAGTGTCTTCATGATGCGTCCTTTCTGGTCAGGAAGTCACCGACATGCTAGAGCGTCAGCCGCTTCTTGCCAAGGGGTGACAGCAGCAAAGACCGGCGCTGGCGTCGGCCGGCTTACAGAGGTCTAGCGCAGACCTGCAGCGTATTCGGCGACAGCGTTGATCTGGTGATCGGAAAGTTTGCCGGCAATATCACGCATCACCTTTTCCGAATCGTTGGCCCGTTCGTGACTCCTGAAGGTCTTCAACTGGCTGGCCGTGTACTCCGCATACTGCCCTGCCAGCCTCGGGTATTGCACGGGCAGTCCGGCGCCAGCAGGACCGTGGCAACCGGCACACGCCGGGACGCCCTTGTCGAAGTCACCCCTGCGCCAAAGAGTCTTGCCCTCGGCGAGCAGCTTCTCATCCTTGGCGACCGACGGTTTAACCTTCTGCTGAGAAAAATACACCGACAGGCTCTTTATGTCTTCGTCTGACAGCGCTGCAACCATGCCGCCCATGATCGCGTTGTTGCGCACCGCCGGTTTCCCGTCAAGGGCCTTGAAATTGCTGAGCTGCTTGTACAAATACTCCGGGATCTGGCCGGCGATGATGGGATTCGCCGACGTCTGGCTATTGCCGTCGGCACCATGACAGGCAACACAGATGCCCTCAGCAATTTCCTTGGCTTTTGTCAGGTCAACCTTTGCTTTCGCCTGTTCTGCTGTGAAGGCGGGGAAACTGGCGGCCAGGAGAACCGCGAGTGCCGTTGTACGAATCATGTCCAAACTCCCATTGACAACAATGACTGATCTCAGGCCGAAGAAGTGAAGCAACAAAGCTGATATTCTATATCAGTTTGCCGGCAGCGTGCCTGTCCTCCACCCTCTCCACCTACTCCCGGGTTCTGCCATGCCCCTTTTCCAGCAGGCGGCTTTTCATACGACGGTTGCCCACTTGCGTGATTTGCCGACCGACGCGCAATGTGAAGTCGCGTTTGCCGGACGCTCGAACTCCGGCAAGTCGTCGGCGATCAATACGCTGGCCAACCACTCGCGTCTGGCCTTTGTCTCCAAGACGCCGGGGCGAACCCAGCATCTGAACTATTTTCGGCTTGACGCGGGCAAGTACTTCGTCGACCTGCCGGGCTACGGTTTTGCCAAGGCACCAGAAGAGATCCGCTCGCAATGGGAAGGTCTGCTGGCACCATACCTGCGCTACCGTGAGGCGCTACATGGCCTGGTCCTGATCATGGATAGCCGCCACCCGCTCACCGAGCTGGATCTTCAGATGCTCGGCTGGTTTGCGCCGACGGGTAAGCCGATTCACGTGTTGTTGTCGAAGGCCGACAAGCTGACTCGCCAGGAACAGGCGCTTTCACTGCGTCAGGTCCAGCAAGCATTGAACGAGATCGGCGCCAATTGCACCTGTCAGCTGTTTTCAAGCTTGAAGAAGTCCGGGGTAGGCGAGGCAGAGGCGGTTCTGAGCCGCTGGCTTGGCCTGGAAGCCAGGGACGAGGCGCCGCCGATCGTTTTTCCGAGCGGGAGAACGGCTCGTCTGAAGAAGCGAAGCGCTGTTGGCTGGAGCGCCCGTCATGGGGGAAATATCGACAAGCGCTAAAAAAAGCCCCCGGCAAAGGGGATGCCGGGGGCGAGACATGCCTTACAGGAATAAGGCACCCGCTCAGGGAGGTGAAGCGGGAGACGGCGTCGCCATCTGCGTGATAAGAGGGCCCTACGCTGCCAACAGTTCCCCGTCAGTGCAGCTTTTATCATCAATTGTATCTATGAGTTAGGCAAATTCCATGGATGACCAAGCACGCTTTCCAGCCACACGCATGCGGCGCATGCGTCGTGATGATTTTTCGCGCCGGCTGATGCGCGAGTCCAGACTGACTGCCGATGACTTGATTTACCCGGTGTTCGTGCTGGAAGGCGTCAAGCGCGTCGAGCCGATACCCTCGATGCCTGGAATGGAACGGCAAAGCCTGGATCGGCTGCTGAAGACAGCCGAACGGGCGCTTGCGCTCGGTATTCCGGCCTTGGCGCTGTTCCCGGTGATCGACAGCGCCTACAAGACGCCGCGAGCCGAAGAGGCACTCAACCCCGATGGTCTGGTGCCGCGCGTGGTCGGCGCACTGAAAAAGGAGTTTCCCCAACTCGGCGTAATGACCGACGTCGCTCTCGATCCGTATACCAGCCATGGCCAGGACGGGCTCATTGACGCTGACGATCCCTCTGGCTACGTGTTGAACGATGAGACGCTGGAGGTACTCGCCAGGCAGGCGCTGGTGCACGCGCAGGCCGGCGCCGACATTGTCGCGCCTTCGGACATGATGGACGGGCGTGTCGGGCGTATACGCAGTGAGCTTGACCGGGGCCGGCAGATTCATACGCGCATCCTGGCGTACTCGGCGAAATACGCATCGAGTTTCTATGGTCCATTTCGCGACGCGGTGGGATCCGCGGGCAGTCTGGGCAAGGGCAACAAGCACAGCTATCAGATGGATCCAGCGAACACGGACGAAGCGCTGCGCGAGGTGGCGCTTGATCTTGCCGAAGGTGCCGACATGGTGATGGTCAAGCCCGGCATGCCTTACCTCGACGTTGTTCGGCGCGTGAAAGAGGAGTTCAATGTGCCGACGTACGTCTACCAGGTCAGCGGCGAGTATGCCATGCTCAAGGCAGCCGGACTGAACGGCTGGCTCAACGAGCGGGCTTGTGTTCTCGAGAGCCTGCTGGCCTTCAAACGGGCTGGGGCTGACGGGATCCTGAGTTACTTTGCGCTCGCCGCGGCAGGCTGGCTCAAAGCGTCTGCTTGACCACAGACGCCGAGCGCGTTCGGAGAAGCCCGTGTTGCGCCGGACTTTCGACCAGGCGGTAGAAAAGTGCACCGGCTGCGATGCTTGCCAGCCACGCGATGATCATGCCAGCCAGATTGACCCAAGGGTCGCGTGAAGCGAAACGCGCGAACAAGCCATTGATTATCAAGCAGATCGGGAAATGAACGAGAAAGACTGAATAGGAAATCTGTCCAAGATAGGCAATCAGGCGCGATTTCGGCCAGTGTTCGATAAAACCGCAGCGGCCAGCGAAGGCGAGCATCAGCGCAACAAGCAGCGCCACGGCAATGCGTGGCCGGTAGTCGAGCAGCAGCGCGGTGATCACCAGGCCGAGCATCGGCAGAAGCCAGCCAAGCGTCCGTCGCTGGTTCGTCGCCCAGTAGCTGGCTATTCCCAGTGCGTAGGCGCCGAAGAAGTACACTCCCCAGTTGTCCCAGTCGCCGTCGCGATTGAAGTAGTAAAGCGATGACAGCGCCAGCGTCGTAACCAGCAAGGCGCCAGCGACGGCTACCGCCGCATCGCGGCGACCCAGGACACGCGCGAGCCAGAGGACGCCGACCAGGAGCGCGAAGAGCTGAAAGTCGATGGCAATGTACCAGACGCCTGCCGATAGTCCCTCGTAGCCGAGAAGTCCTTGCAGCAAGAGCGCATGCGCAAGAACCTGCGGCAGCGTTGGCCAACCAGGGACAGAGTCATGCGTCATCAGCGTGCGAGCGATGGCCGCACAGGCGATGGCGATCAGCACAGCGACAAGCAAGGGCGCCACGAGTTTCAGATAGCGCTTCAGCAAGAGCATGAGGGGCTGGCTCGACAGCAGCGCGCCGAATGGAGCGATACCGCGTGCGGCGAGGAAGCCGCCGATGACGAGAAAGGCCTGCACCGCCATGCGCGCGTCCTGACTCAGCCAACTTATCACGGTCGGCGCCAGCGAGTAGGCGTGGTCGGACATGGGTCCGTAGAAGGCCAGGTGATGCAGGACGATCAGCTGACTGGCCAGGGCCTTCAGCGCATCGACGAAGGCAAGCCTTGACGTGGCGCCAGTCATGGGAGCTTCAAGCATGTAGGAAGCGCATGGCGTACTCCTCAAAAGGCATCGGTCGGCCGCGCAGGTAACCCTGCATTTCGTCGCAGCCTTCACGCGCCAGGAACTCACGCTGTGCCTCGTTCTCGACGCCCTCGGCAATCACCGTCAGTTGCAGGCTGTGGGCAAGCGCGATCACCGCGCGCACGATGGCACAGTCTTCCGTGTCGCCGGGCAGCCCGCGCACGAAGCTCTGATCCACCTTGAGCTTGTTGAGTGGCAGGCGTTTCAGATAGGCGAGTGACGAATAGCCGGTCCCAAAGTCGTCGATCACCAGGCTCAGGCCCATGGCGCGCAGGTTGTCCAGGATCTGGGTGCTGTCCTCGGCATGGCTCATGATCGCACTTTCGGTGATTTCCAGTTCAAGGAACTGCGCCGACAGTCGAGACGCCGCCAATGTCTGGCGCGCGGTTTCCTGAATTCGGCCGCGGGCGAATTCGACGCCGGAAACATTGACCGACAGTACGCCGGGATCGAGACCTGCGGCCACCCATGCCGCCCACTGGCAGGCGGCGGCATGCTGAACCCACGCACCGATCGGGACGATCAGTCCCGACTCCTCGGCAATCTTGATGAACTCGCCGGGGAGCACCAATCCCTGCTCGGGCCGCAGCCAGCGCACCAGCGCTTCGGCCCCCACCACCCTGCCACTGGCAAGGCTGAACTGCGGCTGGAGGTAGACCCTCAATTCCGCACGATCGATGGCATGTCGCAAGTTGGTTTCCATCTGCAGGCGCGCCAGCGAAGACTGGGTCAGCTCCTTGGTAAAGAACTCGTAGGTGTTGCGGCCGCGTTCCTTGGCACGGTACATGGCCACATCGGCATTCTTCATCAGCGTCTCGGCGTCACCGCCATCCTCAGGATAAACACTGATGCCGATGCTGGCGCCGACGAAAAACTCCTGTCCGACGGTGACTGGTGCATTCTCCAGGACATCGAGGATCTTTTCGGCAATATGCGAGACGGCGATCGCTGCGCCAATGTCCTCGATGACAATCAGGAACTCATCGCCGCCCAGGCGGCCAACCGTATCGGATTCCCGCATCAGTTTGCCCAGGCGCCCCGCCACCTCGCAGAGAACGCGGTCACCGACCTGGTGGCCAAGGGTGTCGTTGATGTTCTTGAAGCGATCGAGATCGATAAAAAGGACGGCCAGTCCTGTCTCGTCACGGTGCGCACGTTGAATGGCTTTGTGCAATCGGTCGCCAAGTAGCAGGCGGTTGGGCAGACCGGTCAGGGGGTCGTGGTGAGCCTGGTGATCCAGCTGATCGTGCGCGTCCCGCAGTTCAGTGATGTCAGAGAAGACGCCGACGTAATGCGTGACCTGACCGTCGCGGTCCTTGACGGCGCTGATTGTCAAGGACTGCAGAAAGGCCTGACCATCCTTCCGCCGGTTCCAGAGTTCGCCCTGCCACCGCCCGCAATTGCCAAGAGCCCGCCACATCTCGAGGTACACACTTTGATCCTGACGCCCGGACTGCAGGATTCGGGGGTTTCGTCCGATGACCTCCTCTTCGCTGTAACCGGTGATATCGGTAAACGCCCGGTTGACGGCGATGATGCAGCCATCTGGCGCGGTGATGGTAATGCCCTCGGCGCTGCTGTCAAAAACCGTCGCGGCCTGTTGCAGGCGCGCCTCCATCCTCTTCCGATCGGTGATGTCGAGCATCACGCCAACCAGACCGCCGCCCGGGTCCCCCCTTCTGCCATAGGTAGCCTTGTGGAAGACCACATCGCGGTAACTGCCGTCGGCGTGCTGGACCCTGGACTCGTAGACCTGGGAGCCGGGGTGCTGGAAAAGATCGTCGTCGGCACTCCTGTAGCGCTCGGCGAGCTCGCGGGGGGCAAGATCGTAGACGGTGGCACCGACCACGGCGTTTCGCGGTTTGCCGATCATTTCGAGAAAGGCCTGATTGCACCCGAGATAACGCCCTTCGCTATTCTGGTAATACACCGGACCGGGAATGGCCTCGATGAGCTGACGCATGAAATGGAGCTGGTGTGACAATTCGCGGGTCCGCTCGGCCACCCGTTGCTCGAGTTCGAGGTGGCTTTGCCGCAGCGCCTGCTCGGCAGCGTGTTGCGCGGTGACATCCTCAAAGGTCCAGATCCAGGTGTCGTCATCCTGATGCTCGCCAAGGGTGCGGCCAATCGTGTGCACCCAGATTGGCGTGCCGTCGCGGCGGCAATAAAGGAACTCGCCGTCGAAGGTACCCGTCGTGGCGCTATTTCCGGAGACCAGGCGTCCGACCTCTTCCCACGCCTCGTCGCTGGAAAAAAGGACTCGGGTGGAGTGTTCCCTCAGGCCGCCCGCCGGGTAGCCGAAAATCTCCTCGCAACGGCGATTGCAGCGCAGGATCCGGCGTTGCCGCTGGTAGGAAATGCCTATCATGGCGTTGTCAAAGATCAGCTGTTGTTCCCAGAGGCTCTCCACCAGTGCTTCCTCAGCGGCTCGCCTAGCGGTCACGTCCTGGAACAGCCAGATATGGCCCTCGTCCGGGTTTGCCGGGTCTAGCAGGCTGGCCGTGATCTGGCACCAGATGGGTGTGCCATCGGCCCTGCGATACTGTAGTTCGCCGACGAATTTCCCCGACTCCTCGATGGCCGTCTGCGCACGCTCACTGGCATCGCGCCACTCTGCTTCGCTGGCGAAGCAGACGCGGCTCGACTGACCGAGGAGTCGCCCCGGCAGATAGCCGAACATTGCTTCCAGGCTGGGATTGCAGCGCTGAATAACGCGATCGCGGAGAAAGGCAATGCCGATCGGCGCACGTTCGAATATCAGGGTCTGTTCTCGCAGCAGGGCGTCCATCGCACGGCTGGCCTGGCGCTTCTCGGTCACGTCTTCATACAGCCAGACGTAACCATCGTCAGGGCTATCTGGGTTGATCATGCTCCCGGTGATATGAGTCCAGATCGGTGTTCCATCGCGTCGATGGAACATCGTGTCGCCGCGGTAGATGCCAGCTTCGGCAATCGCTGCGTACGCCCGGCGGCCGGTCTCAAGCCAGGCATTTTCGCTCGGGTAGTAGGTGCGCGTCGAGCGGCCAATCAGCTCGGCTGGCGCGTAACCCAGGATCTCGGCAAAGCGTCGGTTGCAGCGCTGGATGACACGATCGCGTAGGATCACGATGCCGGTTTCCGCGTTCTCGAAAATCAGGTGTTGCTCCCGCAGCAGACGAGCATTGGCCTCGCGGACCTGAACTTCCTGCGTAATGTCCCGAATGATCCAGACGGTTCCCTGGCGCGGCGCCGAAGGGTCGATTGCCCGCGCGATCAGGTGCGCGATGAAGGTGGCGCCGTCGCGATGCGCCATCTCTGTCTCGAGGTCCACGATCTGCCCAACCCGCAACTGCGCGCGCACTTTCCGACGCAGTGCTTCGCAGGCGTTGGGGGTCGGGTAGAAAACGAGGTCCGGCTGGCCCAGCAAAGATCCAGCGGCCCAGCCGAAGAGTTCTTCTGCACGCGGGTTGCAGCGGTAGACGCGGCGGTCTCGCATGCACACCACGGCGATCCCTGAGTGATCAAGGATTGCCTTGTATTCGAGCAACTGCTGTTCGAGTGAATCAGACTCTTGCATGGCGACGGACAAGAAGCTCCTTCGAACGAAGTCTACATGAGTAAGGCCGGCCGGGGTAGCGTGCCCTGGGGGACGACTTTGATCGTCCTGCTGCAAGCGGCCGACCGAGCGCCTACAGACGCTGCAGATGTCTTGGCAGATCGAGCACGGAAGCCAGCCGCAGGTCGACCCAGGAGGGTTGCCGCGTGCTTGCGCTTACCCAGACAGTCTTCATTCCCAGCCGCTTGGCGGTCTGCAGATTGGCTAGCGAGTCTTCGACCATGATGCAGCGATGGGCATGCAAGCGCTCGCTGCGTAACAGGTAGCGGAAGCCGCCAACCGCCGGCTTCGGCTGAAAACGGATGCGCTCGACCGAGTAGACCGCGTCGAAGCAGGTCGCGATGCCGGCAAGTTCGAGTATCGCCTCGCTATAGCGCAGTGGCGCGTTGGAGAAGACGAACTTGGGTCCCGGCAGCCGCCGCAGCATGGCCTTCAGGCCACGTTCGAGGACCAGCATGTGCTTTAGGTCGGGGAACTGGTGGGTGTGCCAGAGGAAATGGTGCGGATCGGTGCCGTGATGACGCATCAGCCCGAGTAGCGTGGCGCCGTATCGCTGCCAGTATTCCTGCCGGAGGCGGGTCGCCTCGCCTTCGTCAACGCTCAGATGCTCGCAGATGTAGCTCACCATCGAGCGGTTGATGTGCGGGAAGATGTGCGGGGTCGCGTTGTGCAGCGTGTTATCAAGGTCGAAAAGCCAGACCCGGAACGAGGCTTTCAGCGCCATCTTCCGATCAATGCGACTTGATCATTGTGCCGACGCCGTGGTCAGTCAGGATTTCCAGGAGCAGCGCGTGCTCGACGCGACCATCGATGATATGTACGCTCTTGACGCCGTTACGTGCGGCGTCGAGCGCCGAGCTGATCTTCGGCAGCATGCCACCGGACAGCGTGCCGTCGGTGACCATGTCGTCGATCTGCTTCGGCGTCATGCCGGTGAGCAGGGTGCCTGTATCGTCGAGGACGCCGGGCGTGTTGGTCAGCAGGACCAGCTTCTCGGCCTTGAGTATTTCGGCAATCTTGCCGGCGACGACGTCGGCGTTGATGTTGTAGGTTTCGCCATTCTTGCCCACACCGATCGGTGCGACGACCGGGATGAAGCCACCGGACTCCAGATGTCCGATCAGCGACGGGTCGATCTGCGTGATGTCCCCGACCTGGCCGACGTCGATCAGATCATCGCTGTTGTCCTCGTTGGCCAGCAGCAGCTTTCTGGCGCGAATGAAACTGCCGTCCTTGCCGGTCAGGCCTACCGCCTTGCCGCCCGCCTGATTGATCAGGTTGACAACGTCCTTGTTGACCTGGCCACCGAGCACCATCTCGACGATTTCCATCGTCTCTCCATCGGTGACCCGCATGCCCTGAACGAACCGCCCCTTCTTGCCGACGCGCTTGAGCAGATGCTCGATTTGCGGACCGCCCCCGTGAACCACCACGACGTTCATCCCGACGAGCTTGAGGAGAACGACATCGCGCGCGAAGCACTGCTTCAGATTCTCGTCGGTCATGGCATTACCGCCATACTTGACAACGATGGTCTTGCCGTGGAACCGTTTGATGTAGGGGAGTGCCTCGGCGAGAATGGCGGCTTCGTCGGCTGGGGTGATCGCGCGATCGCTCATTGGGGGGAATCCTGTTGATGACCCGGAGATTTTACCCGGCGCTTGGGCAATTACCAAGGCGGCTTGCGTCGGTCCCCATCCTGATCGGCGCCGCCAGCGCTTCGGTCTCCGACCGTGATCGACAATGAGCCTCGTCAAGCCAAACGACGGTCGTAGTGGTCTCCTCTACCGAGGACGTTTTGCACCTTCGCCGACGGGTCCGCTGCACTTTGGTTCGCTCGTCGCGGCAGTCGGCAGTTATCTTGATGCCCGGGCCAGCGACGGCGAGTGGCTGCTGCGCATTGAAGACGTCGATCAGCGGCGCACGGTTCCCGGAGCGGCAGACGGGATCCTGCGTACGCTGGAAGGATTCGGTTTTGAATGGGATGGTGAGGTGATGGTCCAGAGCCGGCGTCTGGATGTCTATCATGCGGCCATCGCGCGACTGCAGCTGGACGGCGAGGTTTACCCTTGCGCCTGCTCACGACGCGAGATTGCCGCCTGCTCACCACCACCGGCGGCAGATGGGGGGTTGCTATATCCGGGAACCTGTCGTCCAGGGCTCGCCGAGGGACGCGCTGCGCGCGCCTGGCGAATGCGCGTGCCGGATCAAGAGATCTCGTTTCGGGATCGGGTACAGGGACGTGTGCGGCAGAATCTACAGAACGCGGTCGGCGATTTCATTCTCCTGCGTGCCGACGGACAGTTTGCCTACCAGCTGGCGGTTGTCGTCGACGACGCCGCACAGGGGGTCACTGCCGTCGTCCGCGGAGCAGATCTGCTCGACTCGACGCCGCGCCAGATCTGGCTGCAACAGCGCCTTGCTCTGGCTCGGCCTAGCTATGCACATCTGCCGGTGGTGACCAACGCTGCCGGCGAGAAGCTCTCCAAACAGACCCAGGCAAGAGCTGTCGATACCTCGGCTGGCAGCGTGGTCCTTGCAGCCGCGCTGCATTTTCTTGGCCACTCCCCACCGCAGGACGTCCGTAATGGCCGATTGGTCGATCTCTGGCATTGGGCCATCGCCGCTTGGTCGATCGGGCGGGTGCCGGCACGGCGCGGCGTCGATCCAGATCAGTGTTTGCCGCCGTAACCGGCGAGGCCTACCAGCATGCGGACCAGATTGTAGCTTGCCCAGCGCAACAGGCGGGAATGCCACGCCAGCTGTTGCCAGTTATCGACAGGCAGTTCGCGGGCGCCAGTCTGCATCGCCTGGCGAAGACTGTGCCGCAGTTCGCTGGCGAACTTTGCATCACGCGTGACGACATTCGCTTCCCTCGCGAGCAGCAGGCTGAAAGGATCGATATTGGACGAACCAACGGTCGCCCAGTAGCTGTCGATGACCGCGACCTTGGCATGCAGGAAGCTGCGCTGATACTCGAATATCCGTATGCCTGCACCGAGTAGCTTGCCGTAAAGCGCTTGTGTGGCGTAATGCATCAGCCGGTATTCGACGCGTCCCTGCAGCAGGACGATCACCCGTACGCCACGCCCTGCCGCATCGCGCAGGGCCCGTCGAAAGCGGCGCCCGGGCAGGAAGTAGGCGTTGGCGAGAATGATCTCATGCTCTGCCGCGGCGATTCCCTCAAGGTAGGCCTCTTCGATGTCGCGCCGGTGGCGGATGTTGTCCCGTATCAGAAAGGCTGCTGTCTGATCCCCTCGCGGTATCGGCTCGTGGCGCGACGTTTTCGGCAGCCGGTCGCGGCGATTCAGTTTCGCCCACAGCACCATTTCCCAAAGTCTGTGCAGCGTAAGCTGAATCGGCGTCAGCAGCGACCCCTCGACGCGCACCGCATAATCGTGGCGCGGCGGCATCGGATGCGGGCCATTCAAATCGTCGATGATATTGATGCCACCAACGAAGGCAATTTCTCCATCAATGACCGCCAGCTTTCGGTGCAGGCGACGCAGGCGATGGCGACGCAAGTTGAAGCGCGCGATGTCCGGCCGGTAGATCATTGCCTGGACACCAGCCGACACCAGTCCCGGCTGCAGGCGATCAGAAAACTCGGGGGCACCGAAGCCATCGACGAGCACCCGCACGGTGACACCGCGGCGAGCGGCATTGGTCATCGCGTCGACAACGGCGCGCCCTGTCGCATCATCCTCGAAAATGTAACTTTCGAGATGGACATCATGCCGCGCTTCGTTGATCGCCGCGATCAGTGCTGGAAAGTACTCCACGCCGCTGTTCAACAGGGTCAACCGGTTGCCGGGCAGGAACTCAGGCGCCATCGTGCTGCGCCGCCGGGCGGCAGGCAACCCCCGGCGCGGAGTTTCGCGACGTGGTCGTCGTCGAGTCTATTGCTGATTGACGAACACCACCTGCGCCGGCATCGGCGCCGGGAAGCCAGCCGCCGAGAGCGATTCACGGATCGTCCGGTTGGTGTCGAAATAGACCTGCCAGTAGTGGTCCGTGTGGCAGTAGGGACGTACGGCCAGCACCGGGCCAACCAGGTTGAATTCGAGAATCTCGACATCGACTGCCGGGCTCGCCATCACGTTGGGAATAGCCGCGATTTTCTCCTTGAGCAGTGCCATCGCCGCCGCATGATCAGCCGCCCCGGACAGCTGTGCCTTCAGATCCACCCGACGATAGGGGTTGGTCGAGAAGTTCTGGATGGTGTCGGAGAAGATCTTGCTGTTGCCGACCAGCGTGAGCACGTTATCCGGCGTATTGAGCGCCGTGGTGAACAGGCCGACCTCCTTGATCGTGCCGGTGATGCCGCCAACCGTGACGAAATCACCCACCTTGAGCGGCCGCAGGATGATCAGAAACACGCCACCGGCAAAGTTGGCCAGCAGGCCGGACCAGGCCAGGCCGATGGCTACACCGGCGGCGGCGAAGAGGGCGGCAAAGGTGGTGGTCTGGATGCCGAAATAGCCCAGGATGCCGATCACCAGGATGATATTCAGAGTGACATTGATGACCGTCCCGAGGTAGCGCATCAAGGTCGCATCGACCTTCTGACGGCCCAGTGCGTTTTGCACGAGACGTCCAACGACGCCAATCAGCCACCGACCGATGATCCAGAAGGCAATCGCTGCGAGCACCTTGATCCCGAGTTCCGAGCCGGTTTGCAGTGCCATTTCCTGCCAGCGAGAGATGTCCTGAGCATTCATGAGTTTCTCCTATCCGTTGAAGGTCAGCCAGTTTCCCATTGTCCTGTCGACCGCGCAAGCCCTCAGCGCACGCGCTGGCGTCAGCGCATCGACGTTTGCACCGTCTCGACTTCGCCGGCCGGTGGGCTCGTGGCGTATATCATCTTCGGTGGTGCGTCCGGGCAGGTGACGTTGGAGGCCTTGATCCAAGTCAAAGCCACCCCGACGAGCCTGCTCTTTAATGCGCCATTTGCTGCTGGAGATTGCACGATGTTTCGCATATCGCAATACATGCAGGAGCTTTCGGCGCCGACACTGCCCGGCCCCAAACGAAACCCACCGGCGCCAGTGGTGATCTGGAATCTCATCCGGCGCTGCAATCTCACCTGCAGGCACTGCTATTCCATCTCTACCGACAAAGATTTTCCGGGTGAGCTGACGACCGATGAGGTCTTTGCCGTGATGGACGACCTCCGCCGCTTCCGCGTGCCGGTGCTGATCCTCTCCGGTGGCGAGCCCCTGCTGCGCCGGGACATCTTCGCCATTGCCCGTCGGGCCAAATCGATGGGCTTCTACGTCGGTCTGTCGTCGAACGGCACCCTGATCGACGCTTCGAACATCGCTCGCATCGCGGACTGTGATTTCGACTACGTCGGTGTTTCGCTCGATGGCATCGGTGAAACGCACGACCGCTTCCGCCAGATGAAGGGCGCCTTCGAAGCCTCGTTGCGAGGCATCCGCCTCTGTCGTGACCTCGGCATGAAAATCGGCGTGCGCTTCACGATGACCCAGGACAACGCGCGCGACCTGCCGCGCCTGCTCGAACTGGTCGAGGACGAAGGCATCTTCCGCTTCTATTTCTCGCACCTCAACTATGCCGGCCGTGGCAACAAGAACCGTCAGGATGACGCACAGCACCGACTGACCCGTTGGGCAATGGATCTGCTTTTCGCAACCTGTTGGGAGTACCAGCAGCGGGGACTGCACAAGGAGTTTACCAGCGGTAACAACGATGCCGACGGCGTGTATTTCCTGCATTGGGTGCAGCGGCACTTTCCCGACAAGGCAGCCATCATTCGCGCTCGCCTCGTCCAGTGGGGTGGCAATTCATCGGGCGTGAACGTCGCCAACATCGACAATCTCGGCAACGTCCATCCCGACACCATGTGGTGGCATTACACTCTCGGCAACGTTCGCCAGCGTCCCTTCTCGGAAATCTGGATGGACCTCTCGGACCCGCTGCTGGCGGGTTTGAAGCAGTCCCCGCGCACTGTCTCTGGGCGCTGTGGCGAATGCCAGCACTTCGACATCTGCAACGGCAATACCCGCGTCCGTGCGCAGCAACTGACGGGCGACGCCTGGGCCGAGGACCCCGGCTGTTATCTCGACGACGAGGAGATCGGTGTCGCCCCCGGCCGTGAGCGCCTGACGGTCACACCCCACATCCGGATACGGAGAACGTCATGAAATGGCATGCGGGCTTCCCAGCTTTCTGTCTGGCAGCCATTCTTGTCGGCGCTCCGGCGTTTGCCGGTCCCGCCGACGTCAAGGCCTTGTACCAGGAGCACTGCGCTGCCTGTCATGGCGAAGCGCGGTTGGGCGGTATCGGTCCGGCCCTGTTGCCGGAGAACCTCGAGCGCTTGCGCCGGCCAGACGCCCTGAAAGTCATCCGGGAGGGGCGTGTGGCGACGCAGATGCCGGCCTTCGGCGACAAGCTGGATGCTGATCAGGCCCAGCAACTGGCGGAATGGATCTACAGCAAGGTCAGCCCGGCGCCGGTATGGGGTGAAGCAGAGATCCGCGCTTCGCAGGTCGTCAATGCCGACGCCGCGAAGCTGCCGGCGCGCCCCGGCGCCGGACTGAAGGGAGCCGACCCGCTGAACCTGTTCATCGTCGTCGAGACCGGCGACCATCATGTGTCCGTCCTCGACGGTGACAAGCTCGAGCGCCTGCACCGCTTTCCCAGCCGCTATGCCCTGCACGGCGGGCCGAAGTTTTCGCCGGACGGCCGCTTCGTCTATTTCGCCTCGCGCGACGGCTGGATCAGCAAGTTCGATATCTACAATCTGGTGGTTGTCGCCGAGATACGCGCCGGGCTCAACACACGTAATGCAGCGGTTTCGGGCGACGGCAGATGGGTCATGGTTGCCAACTACCTGCCCCACAGTCTGGTGCTGCTCGATGCACGGGACCTCTCGCTGGTCAAGATCATTCCCGCGCTCAACGCCGCTGGTGACAAGAGCTCGCGGGTCTCGGCAGTGTACGACGCTGCGCCGCGCAAGAGTTTCGTCGCCGCGCTCAAGGATGTGCCCGAGGCCTGGGAGATCAGCTATGACCCGGCCGCCGAGCCGGTGGCCGAGGGCCTGGTGCATGACTTTCAGTATCGGGAAGGGGAGTTCAGGCCGGCAATGTTCCACCCGCGCCGGACGATGTTAACGGACTACCTTGATGACTTCTTCTTCACCCAGAGTTACGACGAGATCCTCGGTTCTTCACGTTCGGCGACCAAGGGCCAGGTAATCCTTCTCGACGGACGCAAGAAGATCGCCGACCTTGACCTGCCAGGGATGCCGCATCTTGGTTCGGGTATCACCTGGCAGTGGAAGGACCCGTCGGGGCGCGAGCGAACCGTGATGGCCTCGCCCAATCTCAATGAAGGCCTGGTGACCGTGATCGACCTGGGCAACTACCAGAACGTCAAGCAGATCAGGACGCTTGGACCCGGATTCTTCATGCGCAGCCACGAGAACACGCGCTACGCCTTTACCGACTCGATGATGAGCAAGGAACACAAGAACACGCTGCAGGTAATCGACAAGCAGACGCTCGAAGTCGTGGCGCAGATAAAGGCTGAGCCCGGACAGACGCTGGCGCATGTCGAATTCACCCGGGATGGCCGTTACGCACTTGCTAGCCTGTGGGAAATGGATGGCGCGCTGGTGGTGATCGACGCGCGGACGCTGAAGGAAGTAAAGCGCATCCCGGCGAAGAAACCGGTCGGCAAGTACAACGTCTGGAATAAAATATCGCGTTCAGAAGGCACCAGCCACTGATCCGGCCGGCAGTTCGCGTACCGGTCGGGGACGAGGCGGGTTTCATCGGGCGCCAGCAGGCGGGTTCGCCGCCTGCTGTGGCAATGCGATAATCCGGACCGAGACGTCGAGAAAGCTGGCTATGAGAAAATCCATCTGCAGACTGCTGCATTGCTTTCTGGTCGTGGGCTTGTCCTTGTCCTGCGCAGCGACACTGGCCGTCCCGAAGGCGGCCGAGCATGAAGACGGTGAGGTGACCTTCGGCGAGGCCGTCGGGGCGCCGCCGAAGCCAGCGGCGAAGCCCACCACGCAGCCGGTCAGCAAGGGAAGCAAGGCCGCAGGGCAACCCGTGGCCAAGGGAGCCGGGAAGCCGACTGGCAAGAAGAAGACCGGATCAGCGAAGCCAGCACGAGTCGCTGCGGCCTCGACTGCCGGGACTCCCCCGCCGACGAAGCCTGCCGAGAAGGTCAAGCCCAAAGGCAAGGCAGGGAAGAAATAGTGACCGTGACCGTCGTCGTCAGATTCGACTGCCGGGCGGATGTCACCAGGCCAAGCGCCGCGTCTGTCTCGTGCTACCAATGCTGCCGGAGTCCTCGATGGACCGCTCCTGTTTTTCCTTGATCACCGCTTTTCTGCTCCTAGCCGCTCCAGCGGTTTCGGCGCAAATGCCGCATATCGAGCTGAGCGCTGGTTTCTACCGGATCGAGGCCGAGGTGGCGGCCAACGATCCCCATCGGGCGCAAGGTTTGATGCATCGCCGCAGTATGCCGTCGAATCACGGGATGCTGTTCGTTTTTCCGCAGGCCGCACGCCATTGCATGTGGATGCGCAACACGTACCTGCCGCTCTCGGTCGCCTTTCTTGACGAGGAAGGGCGCATTCTGAATATCGAGAACATGCAGCCCGAGACCGAAGACAACCACTGCGCCGCGAAAGCTGCCCGCTTTGCGCTGGAAATGAACCTCGGCTGGTTTTCGAGCAAGGGCATCAAGCCCGGGGCGCGCATTGGTGGCACCGAGAAGTCCCCTGGTCCGCAGTAGCCGGCGGCAGTCCGGCGCTTTCGGACAATGAGCGTTGCCGATAGCCAGCAGTGGCGCAGTCGCGTGCTACGCACCGCCGACAATCTCTCTTTCCTTCCCTGGCTGCGCGACCGTGGTTCGTTGACGGCACGCATCCAGGCCAGAGGGCGCTTCGCTGTGCAGTTGTTGCGCCAGGACCTGGGCAGGCCGACAGGCGATGAAGCTGTGGCACTCGGCCTTGAGCGCGGCGCGCATGCGTGGATTCGTGAGGTGGCGCTGAGCTGCGATGATCGGATCGTCGTCTTCGCCCACACGGTTCTGCCTTGTCGACCGCGCGGCCCTTTGACCCGCTGGCTTGCGCGCCTCGGCAACCGGTCGCTCGGCGCCCTGCTCTTCGCCGATGCCGGTTTCGTCCGTGGACCGATGAACGTCAAGCGGATCGATCGGCGAGATGAGTTGTTCGCGCCGGCGCTGGCGGCGCTGCATCTTGACGGTCAGGATGCTCCCGATACACTCTGGGCTCGTCGCTCGCATTTCGGCTTCGGTGCCCAATCAGTTCTGGTGACCGAGGTTTTCTCGCCGACCCTGCTCGAGTTCGATGCGGCCGGCCCCGTCAGTGCGGCCAGCACGGTCCGATCGGCGGCCGCCGACCCGTGCCGCAGCGAGCCGCCACACAACGCCATTGCAGGAAAGGAAAATCAATGCGCATCGCGGTTCTAGGTGCCGGGGCATGGGGTACCGCCTTGGCCATCGCCTTCGCCCATAGACACTCCGTCGCCTTGTGGGCACGCGATCCTGAGCAGGTTACAGCCATGCGAGTAGCCGGTGAAAACAGCCGCTACCTGCCGGGGCATCGCTTTCCTGCCTCGCTGGCGCTGGCCGCCGATTTCGCCTTGGCCACCGACGGCGCCGACCTCGTTCTGATCGCCGCGCCGCTCGCCGGTTTGCGTACCACAGTACAGCACCTGCGCGATGCACGGATCGGGACGCCCTTCCTCTGGGTCTGCAAGGGTCTGGAGAGGGATACCGGGCTCTTGCCGCATCAGGTCGTGCGCGAGGTGCTCGGCGAGTGTCTGTGCGGCGTTCTCACCGGTCCTAGCTTTGCTGATGAAACGGCGCGGAACCTGCCGACGGTGGTGACAATCGCGTCGACCGATGCAGGGTTCGCCTTGCGTTGTGCCGAAAGCCTGCGCGGTCCACGCCTGCGCATCTACGCCGGCGATGACGTCGTCGGGGCGGAAGTCGGCGGCGCCGTAAAGAACGTCATGGCAATCGCCACCGGCGTCTGTGATGGCCTCGGCCTGGGCATGAATGCCCGCGCCGCCCTGCTGACCCGTGGATTGCACGAGATCACCCGTTTTGGCAAGGCGCTGGGTGGGCGCGCAGACACCTTCATGGGCTTGTCCGGCATGGGCGACCTGATTCTCACCTGTACCGGTGATCTTTCCCGCAACCGGCGCGTTGGCTTGTTGTTGGCCACCGGCAAGCCGCTTGACCAGATCACCGACGAACTGGGCCATGTGGCCGAAGGCGTGCCCGCGGCGCGCGAGGTGCAGCGTCGTGCGGCGGCGCTGGGCATCAAGATGCCGATTACCGACTGGGTGTGTGCGGTTCTCGACGGCAGCATGACGCCGATCGAGGGGGTTGCCGCGCTGATGGCGCGTGACATTGGTTTCGAGGACCATTAGGGGAGAAGCGCCCGGCAAGCAGCCTGCGCTGTCAAGTCGCGCCGGCGTAGCCGATCTGGCGCCAGGCTTCATAGACTGTGACGGCGACGGCATTCGACAGGTTGATGCTGCGATTGCCCTGCACCATCGGCAAACGCAGGCGGTGCTCGGCAGCGAACTCGGTGAGAATTGCTGCCGGCAGCCCACGCGTCTCACAGCCAAAGACCAGCACGTCGCCCGCCCGGAAGTCCGCGTTGGCAGGATGACGGGTGCCCTTGGTGGTCAGCGCAAAGCGCTGACCCTGCGGTGCAAGTTGGGCCAGGCGCGCGCAGCAGGATGTCCAATCGGCATGAAGGTGCACCGCTGCGAGCTCCGCATAGTCCATGCCTGCGCGGCGAAGCCGCTGTTCCGTCAGTTCGAAGCCGAGTGGCTGCACCAGGTGCAGCCGCGCCCCGGTATTGGCACACAGCCGGATCACATTGCCGGTATTGGGCGGTATCTCCGGGTGTACCAGTACGACCTCGAACACGTGTCAGCCTGGAGAAGGTGATTGCGATAACAATGTGCCCGCTGGGGCCCGCCGATGGAAACTGCCGGCACGCCATCCGTAAAGCATATCCGCCATGGGCTGCGCAGGCAAGGAAGCGGGCAGATTCCGTCGAATTATCCGGAACACGAAAACGCTGCCGGTTGTTCTCCGCGCGGATCGCGTGAACGGCAACCCTGAGATTGTCACGGATGTGCCAGTCGGACTGCGGCCACCCGTGCCTCATGGATACGCGCAGCGATCTGTCCGCGCTCGCTGCAACCGCGTGCGACAGTTGCGGCATCGACGTTGCGCATGGCAGCCAGCGCTTGTCGCAAGATCGTCGGTGCAGCGTAAGGAACGTCCCGCCAGCCGAGTCGACCGTGAAAGTCACAGGCGCAGGCTGCGAGCAATTGCTCAAAGCGACCTGGCCGGCGCAGGGCGTCCGTGTTTTCCATGAGTCTGACGATTGTTGCTGGTGCCAGTTCGCGCGCCCGATGGACGTCGCCATGGTAGCGAGCGACCAATACGGCCAGCTCACGGCAGTCCACCGGCACCTTTAGTCGGGCAGAGATCTGGCCTGCCAGCTCGACACTTCGGGCTTCATGACCCGGATGCCGCGGCAGATCGGCGTCGGGCGTCGTAGCCTTGCCCAGATCGTGCAGCAGCGCCGCCCAGCGAACCGGCAGGGCGCAGTCGTCCTGCGCCGCCAGATCGACAACCATCATCACATGCACGCCGGTATCGACCTCCGGGTGGCAGTCGGCGCGTTGTGGCACGCCGTAAAGCCGGTCGAGTTCGGGCAGCAGGCGGGCCAGCGCGCCGCAGTCTCGCAGGACCTCGAACATCCGCGACGGTCGCGCTTCCATCAGACCCCTGGCCAGTTCCTGCCAGACGCGTTCGGCAACCAGGTGATTGACTTCGCCGGCCTCGACCATCCTGCGCATCAGCGATACGGTCTCCGGCGCAACGGTGAAATCCACGAAGCGAGCGGCAAAGCGGGCCACGCGAAGGATGCGCACGGGGTCCTCCTTGAAAGCGGGGCCAACATGACGGAGGACGCGGGCGGCGAGGTCGTCGACCCCGTGGTACGGATCAATCAGCGAACCATCGGCTGCGCGCGCAATGGCGTTGATCGTCAGGTCGCGCCGGGCCAGATCGTCAGCCAGGCTGACATCCGGCGCGGTGTGAAAGGAAAAACCCTGGTAGCCATGACCAGTCTTGCGCTCGGTGCGCGCCAGCGCATATTCCTCGTGCGTCCGCGGGTGCAGGAAAACCGGAAAATCCCTGCCGACCGGCCTGAAACCGCAGGCCAGCATCTCTTTTGGCGATGCACCAACGACGACGTAATCGCGATCCTTGACCGGCAAGCCCAGCAGCTCGTCGCGGATCGCGCCGCCGACAGTGAAGATCTCCATGATGGCAGTAGCAGGCGTCTAGATTGGCTCGGCCAGTGCGGCGGCCTGCCATTCCATCGCCGTCGGCGGGCGCCGGGATGAAAATCCGACCGGGCTCCTGCCGGTGCGCTCAGCGACCGGCGCGATAGCGATAGCGGTCGAGGCGAAACTGTGGGAGCTCGGTTGGTGAAAGATAGGTGGGGGCCACCGCTTCCAGCGCCGTTGGCTGCCAGCCCGGGTAGTCGTGCGAGCCATCGCTGATGCTATCGATTTCCATCGAACGCAGGTTATCGGGCGACAGCGGCGGGTTTGGCAACAGCCACATCAGACCCGCCTGCAGGTAGGCCCAGCCACCGGTGCCCAGATCGATGATCCGGGGTGACTTGCCAACGAGCTGCCCAGTGTAGCTCACCAGCTCGCGCAGGGTATAGACCTTCGGTCCGCACAGGTCGTAGGTCTGTCCAAACGTCGACTGATCAGTCAGGCAGTCGGCAAAGACCCTGGCGACGTCACCCACGTAGACGGGCTGAAAGCGCGCTGCGCCGCCGCCAAGAGGCAGGATCGGGAACAGCTTGATCAGCTTGGCAAACATGTTCAGGAAGGCGTCGTCAGGTCCGAAAATGACCGACGGACGAAAAACCGTGACGTTCAGCTTATCCATGGCCGCGCGCACCAGCGTCTCGCCCTCGCCCTTCGAGCACAGGTACTCGGACGGCGCGTCGAGCGCAGCCTTCAGCGCGCTCATGTGGACCAGGCGATCAACCCCGCTTTCCAGCATCGCAGCGACGATCTTCCGCGGCAGATCCACATGTGCCGCAGCGAAGCCCTTGCCATAGGGCAGGCGCGAATCGCTGTCGTGCAGAATGCCGACCAGATTGATCACCGCATCCTGTCCCTGCATCAGCTGGGCGAGAACGCGTGGATCATGAACGTTGGCCTCGACCATGCTGACCGTCGGCAGCATGATGAGCTTCTTGGTGTTTTCCCGATGACGGGTAGGTATCGTCACCCGCACGCCACGTTCCGAAAGGCGACTGGCAATCCAACCGCCGACAAAACCACTACCGCCAATCAACAGCACGTTCTCGAGTTCCATAGCATCCTACCGATGAAGTAAACGTCCAGGAAGCATCATTTTAAGGCAAATCCTCGCCCTTGGCCTCGCCGCCGGTGCGTGGCGCGATGACGCCCAGCCGGCTCTTGAGGGTTTGCGGTTTGCCGTCGAACAGGGCCGCGTAATAGAGCGAGTTGTTCATCACCTTTTTCACGTAGTCGCGGGTTTCGTTGAAGGGGATGGTTTCGGCATAGACGGCGCCCTCCAGCGGACGGTCTGCACGCCACCTGCGCGCACGCCCCGGGCCGGCGTTGTAGGCAGCCGAGGCAAGCACCGGGTGATTGTCGAGACTTTCGAGGACCAGGCGCATGTAGGTGGTACCGAGAAGCAGGTTGGTTTCGGTGTCGTTCACCCTGCCCTGATGGAAATCCTTGAGACCGATCTTGTTGGCCACCCACTTGGCGGTCGCAGGCATCAGCTGCATCAGTCCGGAAGCACCCACAGGCGACTTCGCGCTGGTGATGAAGCGGCTTTCCTGGCGCATCAGGCCATAAACCCAGGCGTCGTCAAGTGCCTGATTCTGCGCTGCCGGTCGAACCTGGTCGCCATACGGCGCCAGGTAGCGCAGCGAGTAGTCGTGTTCACTGCGGGTGCGGTCGGCGGCCGCAATCGCCCGGTCGTAATTGCCCGCACGCAGCGCAATCTCGGATGCCGCCAGGAGTTCCCGGTCACTCATCCTGCGCAAGGCCCAGTTCCATTCCCTGACGCCTTCCGTCCGCAGGTTGAGACGAAAGAAGGCCTGTGCACGTTGCACCCCGGGAATCGCACTGACCTGCAACAGCTCGTCCCTGCTCGCGGGTGACGCCTTGGGCGGTGTTGTGGTTGGCCGGCCAAGTTCATCATTTGCCAGACTGCCGTAGAAGTCCGGCTGTCCAGCGATTCGGGCGAAAAGTGTGTTGGCCTCTTCGAGCCGTCCGCCGGCACGGTAAGCGCGGCCTAGCCAATAGACCCAGGTCGGCTGGGCGGCGAGAGCGGGTGGCATCTTCTCTATCGTCGAACGGACGCTGCCCCAGTCCTGCGCCCGCAGCGCCGCGCGGACCTTCCACGCCGCTGCGTCGTCCGACAGGGTGGCGTCGCCGGCCTGTCGGTACCACTCCATCGCTTCCGGCAGGTGCCGCTGCGCCGCCTGCCAGCCGATCTGACTCCATGCCCACGACTTCTCCCCGATCTTCAGCGACGGCGAGATCCTTTCCAGTTGATCTGCCGCCATGCGCGGGTCGTTGCGCGCAATGCGCTGGATTGCCAGCGTCGCCAGTTCGCGCTGCATGCGGTTGGCTGAGAAATCGCTGGGCAATTTGACGAGCCAGGGCAGCGGCGTGTCCGCGACCGTCTGGGCCAGCTTCTTGTCGGGCGCCTGGCTGGCTGGCAGGTAGTTCATGGTGTAGATGGCTGCCGATATCTTGTTGGCTTCGAACTGGCGCCGGATGCGCGCCCATACCGCGTCGGCCAGCACGCGCTTCTCGAGGATCAGCGCTTCAGGACCGGGTAGCAGGGCTCGGGCGGTTCGAGCAGGGTCAGCCAGAGTGGCAAGGCGGCGTCGAGCACGCTGGCATCACCCTGTGCCTGCCGGCTCTGCAGGGCATAACAGGCCAGATCCTGATCAGGCTGCACCAGCCGTAGATACTCGGCATCAAACGTAGCCCACTGCTGCTTTCGGCCGAGCTGGCGGAGCCAGTCAGCGCGCAGCTTCTCGGCCACATAGGTGTTTTCGTGGCGCGCCAGAAAGGCGCCGACAGTCCCTGGCTCGCTATCCTTCAGATCGAGCAGGAGCTGCCAGTATTCAACGTAGGGTTCAAGCTCATAGCCCTGCAGCGCGGACGCGAGACGCTCCAGCCTGGCCCGGTCGCCGGCTCTGGCAGCGTCGCGCGCGGCCAGGAATTGCTCGTCGGCAGTCTGCGCAAGGGCAACAGCCGGGTTCAGGAAGAGGTGGATGAGGACGACAAGGATGGCGCAGCGGAACTTCATGATAAGCTGGGTTTCTTGAAAAAACTACGTTTCAGCATACCACATGACTGCCGGATTGACGCCTGCAATCATTGCCGAAAGCCACGCTAGCACCCGCTTCGCTGACCGACCTGCGCTGCGCAAGGCGCTGATCGAGCGCCGGTGCGGCTTGTCGGTAGAGGACTGTGTTCGCCTCTCCAACGGAATCTGTGCGCTCCTGCAGGCGGCTTTCCCGGAGTTCTCGGGCATGCGGGTCGCTTTCTGCTGGCCGTTCAAGCAGGAGCCGGACCTCAGGCCCCTGATCCAAAGCTGGTTCAGGGCGGGCAAGAAAGGTTTCACCGCATTGCTGCCGGTGGTGATCGATGAACATCGGGCGCTGGTCTTTCGCGCCTGGTCGCCGGGCACGGTGATGGTCAGCGACCGCTACGGCATTCCGGCGCCGGCGGCGGGCGAGTTCCTGATCCCCGAGGTGGTGCTGATACCGGTCAATGGCTTCGACGCGGCGGGCTACCGCATCGGCTATGGCGGCGGTTATTTCGACCGCACGCTGGCTTCGCTCTCCCCCCGTCCGCTCGCCGTTGGCGTCGGCTTCGAGCTGGCACGACTGGATTCGATCTGCCCTGAGCCGCACGACCAACGCCTTGATGTGATGGTCACCGAGGCCGGCGTCTTTCGGCCATCCAGGTAGTCATCTGCCAGTTCGGCGCCGATGGACGTGCGCGGCTGGCGAAGCCAGGGGCAGCCGTGGTCGTGGCGCCTGGCAGGCGATCGCTGACCTCGCTCAGCCGACCGTCGTCGTCAGATCTTCTCGCAAGTCGCAGTACTCGTCCTCCTGCAGACCCAGATGAGCGAGCGCCCGATCCCCCATTCTTTCCCAACTGCTGTTGCTGCGCAGGCGGAAGTACTCGTCATGAAAATGCTCGGCCAGAGCGTTGATGGCGATCAACGTCAGTGCCTGCGAGCTGACGACGTCCCGGTCATCGAAGACCGACGGGTCATGGTGGTAGAGAATCCCTTCGCAGATGGCCTCGGGCAGGAACCATCCCTTGGCTACCAGATAGCCAAGCGTCGCATGATCGGTGGCATGACGTTCTTCCTCCACGGCTGTGAAGGGCCGGTCGCTGAGCTTGTCTGCCAGCGCCAGAGTCTGCCGGTAATCCGGAAACTTCTGCAGCAGGATGGGGATGCCGACGTCGTGGAACAGGCCGAAGCAGTAGGCTTCGTCCCGAGGTCCTCTGGGAATGGACAACGCAATGTGGCTGGCGATGCCGGCCACTTTCTCGGCACTGTCCCAGAAACGTTCCAGGGATCCCGCCTTGCCGGCAATAGCGGCCCTCAGCACGAGGCCGGTGACGATCTGTGCGGCGGATCGCATGCCGAGCAGGTTGACCGCCTGTGCGACCGAGCTGATCCTGCGGGACAGGCCAAAGAACGGGGAGTTCACCGTCTTCAGTACGGCCGCCGAGAGGCCAACATCGCCGCTGACCAGGCGAACGATGACCCGCGGGTCGGGGTCGTCTCTCGTGAGTTCGTTTTCGAGTTGCACCAGCACCTGGGGCCTGGCTGGAATCGCGATGCCCTTCAGCGTTCTCTCGATCACCTCCGGTGGTATCAACTTCGACATTTCTTTCCTCGCCAAGCGGCGGTGTTCTCACCGCCAGGAGGCACCGCATCCAGCCTGATGCCGTGCCGGTTCCGACCACGGCCGGCAGCCTTCCAGCTCCCGGCTACCAGGAGCTGACCAAATCCATGTCTTGGGAAGGTCTATTTCCGGTGCCAGCCGCATTGTAATCAGCAATCGCCAGCGCTGTCACGCGAAGCTTCCGGCGACATCACGGCGGCTATAATCCCGGCTACTCCGCCAGGGAATCCTGATCCATGTCCGATCTGCTCGCCAATCTGAATGCGCCACAACTCGCTGCGGTGACGTTGCCGCCGCAGCACGCCCTGATTCTTGCCGGTGCCGGCAGCGGCAAGACGCGCGTGCTGACCACCCGCATTGCCTGGCTGATCTCGACCGGACAGGTCGGGCCGCAGGGCATCCTGGCGGTGACCTTCACCAACAAGGCGGCAAAGGAAATGCTGTCGCGACTGGCGGCGATGCTGCCGATCAACACGCGCGGGATGTGGATCGGTACCTTTCACGGTCTCTGCAACCGCTTTCTGCGGGCACACCACCGCGAGGCCGGGCTGCCCGCGCAGTTTCAGATTCTTGATTCGGCCGACCAGCTGGCGGCGATCAAGCGCCTGCTGAAGACCCTCAACGTTGACGACCAGAAGTACCCGCCACGCGAGTTGATGCATTTCATCAATGCGCACAAGGAACAAGGCCTGCGTGCCGCCCAGGCGGAAGCCTACGACCACTACACCAGCCGCCGGGTTGAACTGTACATCGAGTATGAGGCACAGTGCCGGCGTGAGGGCGTGGTCGATTTCGCCGAGCTGCTGCTTCGCTCGTATGAGCTGCTACAACGAAACGAGCCGCTTTGCCAGCACTATCAGGCGCGTTTTCGGCACATCCTGGTCGACGAGTTCCAGGACACCAACCGCCTCCAGTATGCCTGGCTGAAACTGCTGGCCGGCCGCGGCAGCGTCACCCCCGAGGCGCCGCCGGCGTGCATTTTCGCGGTCGGCGACGACGACCAGTCGATCTACGCTTTTCGCGGCGCAGAGATTGGCAACATGCGCGACCTGCAACGCGAGTTCGAGCTGGCGAACGTGATCCGCCTGGAACAGAACTATCGTTCGCATGGCAATATCCTCGACGCGGCCAACGCGCTGATCAAACAGAACCGTGGTCGCTTGGGCAAGAATTTATGGACCGAGGCCGGCGCTGGCGAGCCGATTCGGGTTTTCGAGGCTTATTCGGATGTCGACGAGTCGCGTTTCATCGTCGAGGAGGTTTCGGAACTCGTCCGCGAGGGTGTTCCCCGTCATCAGATTGCCCTGCTCTATCGCTCGAACGCGCAGTCACGCGTCCTTGAGCATCACCTGTTCACGGTGGGTGTGCCGTACCGCGTGCATGGTGGCCTGCGCTTCTTCGATCGGCAGGAGATCAAGCATGCGCTCGCCTACCTGCGGCTGATCGCCAATCCCGACGACGATACGGCCTTTGCCAGGGTGGTCAATTTTCCGACGCGCGGCATCGGCACGCGCAGCATCGAGGCGCTCCAGGAGACGGCGCATGCTGCCAATTCGAGCCTTTACAACGCCGCCGCGAGCCTTGCCGGCAAGGCCGGGATGTCAGTCGCCAGATTCGTCCGGTTGATCGAAGCCCTGCGCGCCGACACGCAGGCCCTTCCCCTGCCGGAAATGATCGATCACGTGATCGAAGCAAGCGGCCTGCGCCAGCACTATCTGGCCGACAAGGAAGGCCAGGACCGACTCGAGAACCTTGACGAACTGATCAACGCGGCAGCCGCCTTCCTGCACGAGGAAGGCGATCCAAGGGATGATGGCGAGGCCGCGATAGATGGCGGGCCGCTGGCCTCATTTCTCGCGCATGCCTCGCTGGAGGCCGGCGAGCACCAGGCAGGCGAGGGAGTGGAAGCAGTGCAGTTGATGACCGTCCATGCTGCCAAGGGGCTGGAGTTCGACGTCGTCTTCATTACGGGCCTCGAGCAGGGTCTTTTCCCGCACGAGAACGCAGCGCAGGAGCGCGACGGGCTGGAGGAGGAGCGGCGGCTGATGTACGTTGCCGTTACCCGCGCGCGCCACCGTCTCTACCTGAGCCACGCGCAGACCCGCCTGCTGCACGGACAGACGCGCTACTGCCTGCCTTCAGGCTTTCTCGACGAACTGCCGGCAACACTGCTGCGCAAGATCAGCCGGGGAGCGACTGCCGCCAGGCCGGCCGCGAGCGCTGGCTGGCAGCCACCGGCCGTCGCTGGTGGTCTGCGGATTGGCCAGAATGTTCGCCATGCGCGGTTTGGTGTCGGGGTCATCGTGTCGACCGAAGGCTCCGGGCCAGAAGCCCGCGTACAGGTCAACTTCGGCGCCGGTGGCATGAAGTGGCTGGCGCTCGAGTACGCCCGGCTGACGCCGGCCTGACGCGGGCCGCCTAGCAGCCTTACATGGTCGCCCCTGGGTTTGCCAAGCATTCAATTGGTGACGGTTCGAAGGGTAAAGATTGCAGCCATACATTCGGACTTTGATCGAGGCGATGCCTCTGTCCCTGATGGAATTCGCTGATCGATGCCTCATCAGTCGGACGCGCTTGAAGCGCGAGGCTGCTATCAGGTTGAATCGACCACGGTCTTACCTGCCTTGCCATCACGTCATGATCGCCTGAGCAATCGGTGGGGGTTACTCCTCTACAAAAAGCGCTGGTGCTGCGATATCGCAGGGTTGTCCATAGGCGCTCGCGAGCGCGCCCCATACGCTGGCGAGCGAGCGCCTGTGGGCAACCCGTGTTCATGCCGCCGACGGTTCATAGCCGGGCTGATAGTCCCGCTCCTGGGCCAGTAGCGCCCAGGAGATGCGAGCGTTCTTGTTCGCCAAGGCCACTGCCGCGATGTTTTTGTTGCGCCGGCCGATCAGCTGCGCCAGCCAGGTTTGCGCATAACCCGCCTTGCGCTCGGCTACCCGTATCACCGCCCGAGCGCCGTGGATCAGCAGCGTGCGCAAATAGGTATCGCCGTGCTTGCTGATGCCCAGCAGCAACTGCTTGCCGCCACTGGAGTGCTGCTTGGGGACCAATCCCAGCCAGGCCGCCAGCTGCCGTCCGCTCTCGAAACTCTTCGCATCCCCGATCGAGGCCACCAGCGCGCTTGCCGTGATCGGACCGATACCGGGAATCTGCGCGAGCTTCTTGCTCGCCTCGTTTTCGCGGTGCCAGACCTGGATCTGCACCTCCAGTTCGCCCACTTGGCGGTCGAGTTCCTTCCAGGTGATCCCCGAGTCGATGCAGCAATTGGCGGAAGGCGCCCGGCAGTCCGTTCTCCCCGTCCTCCAGGATATCAGGCAGGCGCTTGGCGATATGGCTAATGCCCTGCGGGATGATGATCCCGTATTCGGCCAACAGACCGCGGATCTGGTTGGCCTGCGCCGTGCGCGCCTTGACGAAGCCCTGGCGGGCACGATGCATCGCCAAGATCGCCTGTTGCTCGCCGTTCTTGATGGGTACGAAGCGCATATTAGGGCGGCCCACCGCCTCGCAGATCGCTTCGGCATCTGCGGCGTCGTTCTTGTTCGTCTTGACGTAAGGCTTCACGAACTGCGGGGCCATCAGCTTTACGGTATGCCCGAACGCTTCCAGCTTCCTCGCCCAATGATGCGCGCTGCCGCACGCTTCCATGCCGATCAGACAGGGCGGCAGGTTGGCGAAGAACGGCGCCACCTGCTCGCGCTTGAGCGGCTTCTTGAGCACGGCCTTTCCTCGTTCATCCACGCCATGTACCTGGAACACGTTCTTTGCCAGATCGATACCAACTGTCGTAATCTTCATCTCGGTCGCCTCTCCTGTTTGGTGGTGGAAATATCGCATCTCCACTTTGGCACGCAGATGCCGTTTCGGGAAGGGGCGACCATCCCATTAGTCGGACTTTCGGCTTGCTCCCCACCGGATATGCTAAAATCATGCCTGTTGAAGCAACCGAGGTCCGGCATGTCCCACTTCATCGTCACCGACCGTAAGACCGACTACCTGCTGCCGCCATCGGTTGACGATTGGCTGAACCAGGATCACTTGGCGCGATTCATCGTGGAGGTGGTCGACCAGCTTGATCTGTCGAAGCTGACGCGACAGTACGCTGGACGTGGATCGAAGGCGTACCATCCGGCGACCCTGCTGGCAATTCTGGTCTATGGCTACGCCACGGGTATTTTCTCCAGCCGCAGGCTGGAGCGGGCCACCTACGATTCGGTGGCCTTCCGCTACATTGCCGCCGGAAGCCATCCCGATCACGACAGCCTGGCGACGTTCCGCCGGCGTTTTCTGGACGAACTGAGCGACCTGTTTCTGCAGGTCCTGGCGATGGCCAAGGAAATGAAACTGCTCAAGCTGGGTAACGTCTGTCTTGACGGCACGAAGATCGAAGCCAACGCCTCAAGGCACAGCGCGCTGTCCCACGGACACATCGAAAAGCTGGAAACCCAGCTCAAGGCGGAGGTGCAGGAACTCTTCAGCTTGGCGGAACAGGCGGATCAAGCCGACGTTCCGGACGGCGTCAGCCTGCCCGAAGAAATCAAGCGCCGTGAAGATCGGCTGGCGGCGATGGCAGTGGCCAAGGCGAAGATTGCTGCCCGGGCCGAGGAGCGTTATCAGCGAGAGAAAGCCGAGTACGACGAGAAAATGGCGCGGCGCGCGGCCAAGGAAGAAGCGGCCGGCAAGAAGTTGGGCGGCAAGCCGCCGAAAGCCCCCGAGCCCGGCGCACGGGACAGTGACCAGATCAATCTGACCGACGAAGAATCGCGCATCATGCCGGTGGCCGGTGGCGGCTTCGAACAGGCGTACAACGCCCAGGCCGGGGTTGATGCGGCGACGATGCTGGTTGTCGCGGTCGGCGTGACGCAAGCCCCCAATGACAAAGAGCAGGTCGAACCGATGCTGGCGACGCTCAAGGCACAAGCCGAGGTGCTGGGCCCCGTGGAAAGTCTGATCGCCGACAGTGGCTTCTGCAGCGAGAAGAACATCAAGGCGTGCGAGGCGGCCGGCATCGATCCGGTGATCGCGGTGGCTCGCGACGAGCACCATCCGGACTGGCGGGAGCGGCACAGCGAACCGGCACCGCTGCCGGAAAATGCGACACCCGTGCAGGCCCTGTCTCACCGTTTGAAGACCAAAGCCGGACGAGCGCTCTACGCCTTGCGCAAGCAGACGGTCGAGCCGGTCTTCGGCATCATCAAATCGGTCATGGGCTTTCGCCAGTTCTCGCTGCGCGGATTGAAGAAGGTCACGGGCGAGTGGACGCTGGTCTGCCTCGCGTGGAACTTGAAGCGCATGGCCAAATTGCGCCCACAGTAGGGAAAAACGAGGGGAAAACCGTCCAAAAGGCCGCAAAGTCGACAAAATCCGGCCCGTTCATTCCGCATTGTGAAATTTGGCGGTTTTCCAAACCTCAAGTCCGACTAATGGGATGGTCGCCCCTTCCCGAAACGGCATCTGCGTGCCAAAGTGGAGATGCGATATTTCCACCACCAAACAGGAGAGGCGACCGAGATGAAGATTACGACAGTTGGTATCGATCTGGCAAAGAACGTGTTCCAGGTACATGGCGTGGATGAACGAGGAAAGGCCGTGCTCAAGAAGCCGCTCAAGCGCGAGCAGGTGGCGCCGTTCTTCGCCAACCTGCCGCCCTGTCTGATCGGCATGGAAGCGTGCGGCAGCGCCATCATTGGGCGAGGAAGCTGGAAGCGTTCGGGCATACCGTAAAGCTGATGGCCCCGCAGTTCGTGAAGCCTTACGTCAAGACGAACAAGAACGACGCCGCAGATGCCGAAGCGATCTGCGAGGCGGTGGGCCGCCCCAATATGCGCTTCGTACCCATCAAGAACGGCGAGCAACAGGCGATCTTGGCGATGCATCGTGCCCGCCAGGGCTTCGTCAAGGCGCGCACGGCGCAGGCCAACCAGATCCGCGGTCTGTTGGCCGAATACGGGATCATCATCCCGCAGGGCATTAGCCATATCGCCAAGCGCCTGCCTGATATCCTGGAGGACGGGGAGAACGGACTGCCGGGCGCCTTCCGCCAATTGCTGCATCGACTCGGGGATCACCTGAAGGAACTCGACCGCCAAGTGGGCGAACTGGAGGTGCAGATCCAGGTCTGGCACCGCGAAAACGAGGCGAGCAAGAAGCTCGCGCAGATTCCCGGTATCGGTCCGATCACGGCAAGCGCGCTGGTGGCCTCGATCGGGGATGCGAAGAGTTTCGAGAGCGGACGGCAGCTGGCGGCCTGGCTGGGATTGGTCCCCAAGCAGCACTCCAGTGGCGGCAAGCAGTTGCTGCTGGGCATCAGCAAGCACGGCGATACCTATTTGCGCACGCTGCTGATCCACGGCGCTCGGGCAGTGATCCGGGTAGCCGAGCGCAAGGCGGGGTTATGCGCAAACCTGGCTGGCGCAGCTGATCGGCCGGCGCAACAAAAACATCGCGGCAGTGGCCTTGGCGAACAAGAACGCTCGCATCTCCTGGGCGCTACTGGCCCAGGAGCGGACTATCAGCCAGGCTATGAACCGTCGGCGGCATGAACACGGGTTGCCCACAGGCGCTCGCTCGCCAGCGTATGGGGCGCGCTCGCGAGCGCCTATGGACAACCCTGCGATATCGCAGCACCACCACCGCTTTTTGTAGTTGTAGAGGAGTAACCCCACCGATTGCACAGGCGATCATGACGTGATGGCAAGGCAGGTAAGACCGTGGTCGATTCAACCTGATAGCAGCCTCGCGCTTCAAGCGCGTCCGACTGATGAGGCATCGATCAGCGAATTCCATCAGGGACAGAGGCATCGCCTCGATCAAAGTCCGAATGTATGGCTGCAATCTTTACCCTTCGAACCGTCACCAATTGAATGCTTGGCAAACCCAGGGGCGACCATGTAAGGCTGCTAGGAACGGGCGACCTGATCGTACGAAACAATGGCTTTACAACAACGATCGCCAATGGCTGCAAATGCAACTGCCTGCGTAATGGAGGCGTCCGATTACCGGTTGAGCGCCAACTCCGCCAATACATCCAGTTCTGCCTTGCGCTTTGCCCAGTCTGGCATTAGTGCCGAAAGCAGCTTGAAATAGCTGACGCTGTGGTTGTGCTCACGCAAATGGCACAACTCGTGTGCAATGACGTACTCCACGCAAGGGCGCGGCACCTTCACTAGATCTGGGTTCAAGATGAGCGTGCCCGTGGGTGAGCAACTTCCCCATTGGGTTTTCATGCGAAGCAAGCGGAACGCTGGCGGCGCATTGAGCCAGCGGATGTCGGCAGTCATTTCTTCGATCAGTCGCGACAGATATTCGCTAGCACGCTCCCGGTACCATCGATCAAGCAACGCCGCGACTTCTTCAGGGGCATGCCGGGACGACACCACCTCCAACTTGCCATGCCACAAGCGGACCGATGGCGGCCGGGTAGCATCGACGAAGACTTTCAGAACATGCCGACGTCCGAGATAGAAGTGGCTCTCGCCGCTCACGTAATGGCGCGGCAATACAAGGCGCTGTCGCACCGTGCAAGCTTCCAGCTGTTGCCAGACCCAGCGCGCGCGCCGGCGCACCGCCGCGACAACGTCGTCCGGAGTCGCGAAATCTGGCGCATCTACACATACGTCACCGTTGGGCAGCACGTTGATGGCAACGCGCCTGCGCCCGCCGGTCATAAAGCGAATCGTGAAACCGATCTCCACGCCGCCATATCGGATACTGCGTTGCATTTCAGAGCGAACCGCGACTCAGACCAACTCGCGTCACTTGTATGATCTGGTCGATGGCTGCTTTGGCACGGTCCAGCCCCATTACCCCGAACAGGCGAGGCAATAGTCCCTGTCGGATCGCCGATTCGATGTTTTGCGGATTCAGCGAGTGTTCGGCCACCGCGTCCCGCACCACTTGGTCAATGGCGAACGCCTCGCTCACCAGACGTGCCGCATCGTTGGCAGCGAAGTCGGTTTCGCCGATCACCAAACGACAGATGCCGAACCAGGCCCGGGCATGCACGTTGTCGCCGAGGGCATCGGGAACACCCGCGATTTCTCCGTTCTCGACCTGTTCCTCGAACTTCTTGAACAGCGCGTATTGCTTGAGCGGATGGTCGAACATGGCCTCAGCTTCGGCGATGGCCTGCTTCAGCAAGTCCGCGAACACCTTCTGGGCATAGGGATCCTCGGCCAGATCCTGCTCGATGGTTTTCTTCAAGCGAGTCCGGATCATGTCCGTTTCGTTGCGCGTCTTCTCCTCGCTCCAGTTTTCTGGCTCATCGGCCGCATTTGCGTCCACTCCGAGCTTGTGCACGACATAGACCCCCTCCGGTTCGCGCACTTCCTTGCCGATCACCTGCTTGTCGACCATGCGCCGGATCTGGTCTTCATAGACGCTGTAGTCGACCGTCTCCATTGCATCCTGCCGCGCGATCTGGCGCAGGCTGCTGAAGAAACGAAGGTCTTCCTTGTAGGTGCGGAGGTCTTCTTCTGAAAAGCCGTGATCCTCGAAGAAGCTGCGCGACGACAACGAAGTCTGCAAGCACAGGCCGAACCGAGTCAGCGCTTCATAAAAATCCTCACGTACCTTCTGGCGCGTGTCGTAGCTTTGGCCCTCCTCGTCGTTGGCAAATTTCGGCATCAGCACCTGCCGGTATTGCTCCAGATCCTGCCGGTTCTTCACCTCGGCAAAAACCGCCCACAGCGCCTGATGCAGCCCCGGCAGCCTTTTGTACTCGGCGCTGAACTGCTGGTAGAGCCCCTCGATGTCGGCCAGCTCATAGCCGCCCTGGGTGCGCGCTTCAAGGTCCTGATAGGCCCGCACCGCCGTGTCGAGTTCCTCGAGGATGCCGCGGTAATCGACCAGCACGCCGTAGCGCTTGGCTTCGTGCAGGCGATTGACGCGAGCGATGGCCTGGATCAGGTTGTGTTCCTTGAGCGGCTTGTCGATGTAGAGCACGGTATTGCGCGGCTCGTCGAAGCCGGTGAGCAGGCGGTCCACCACGATCAGCAGGTCCGGATCGCCGTCGCCGGAGAAGCCATCCAGCACCTGTCGTTCGTACGCTTCCTGCTGGTTGCCAACATTCGCGTTCCACCATTTCTGCACTTCCGGCAGCCTGCTTTCATCAACTTCGGTATTGCCTTCGCGGCTGTCGGGTGCCGAGATCACGATGGCGCTGCTGACCAGCCCGGTCTCATCGAGCGCAGCCTTGGTGCGGATTGCCTCCAGCTTGCTGGCAGTCGCAACCTGGCCCTTGAGCCCCAGGCCGAGTTGCTTCACGTTCTCGCTGAAATGCGTCGCAATGTCCCAGGCGATCAGTTCGATGCGGTTGGCGGCGCCGTAAATCGCCTGTTTGTTGTCGAACTTCTTCTTGAGGTCGCTCGCCTGTGCCGCCGACAGGCCGGCAGTAATCTTCTCGAACCAGCGGTTGACCGCCCCTTCGCTGATCGTCAGTTCCGGTACCCGCTCCTCATACAACAGCGGCGACACCGTTTCGTCCTCGACCGCGCGCTGCATGGTGTAGGCATGGACGATGGGACCGAACTTGTTGGCGGTCTTTTCCTTCTTCAAGAGCGGCGTGCCGGTGAAGGCGACGTACGACGCACGCGGCAACGACTTGCGCATGCGCTCGTGCGTTTCGCCGCCGTGGCTGCGGTGTCCTTCGTCCACCAGCACGATCAGGTCGGGCGAAGGATTGAAGCACTCCGGCAGGCGCGACGCGGTGGCGAACTTGTGGATCAGCGTAAAGATGATGCGTTCGTTGCCCCGGCCGATCCGCCTGGCGAGTTCGCGTCCCGAGCCAACCTTGGCCTTCTCGCCCTCCTTCCTGGTGGCGATCGCCGAACCGAAAGCGCCGCTGCTCATGAAGTTGCGCGCCAACTGGTCTTCCAGATCGAGGCGATCAGTGACCACCACCACCCGGCAGGCTTTCAGGCTGTCGTGCAGCACCAGCGCCCTGGTCAGGAAGACCATCGTGAAGCTCTTGCCCGAACCGGTGGTGTGCCAGACGACGCCGCCCTGACGTGCGCCACCCTCTGGCCCGCCGTCGGGCCGGCGCTCGTTGATCCGCCGAAGGAGCGCGCGAATGCCAAAAAACTGCTGGTAACGCGCGACGACCTTGCCGACTTTGCGGTCGAAGAGCACGAAGAAGCGCAGGAACTCCAGCAGGCGCGCCGGCGACAGCAGGGCGACCAGCAGGCGGTCCTGATCGGTCGGCATCATCGTCTGCGACCACAGGCGCGCGAAATAATCGCGCAGCTTGCCCGGCTTGCCGGCAAACAGCGCGGCCTGCGTCGCCGCGTCGAGCCGGCGATTCTTACGTTCCGCCACCTGCGCGTCGGAAAACTCCTCCTCGCGCCAGCGCGCCCAGAACTTGGTCGGCGTGCAGGTCGTGCCGTAACGCCCCTCGCTGTGGCTCACCGCCAGCAGCAACTGCGCGTAGGCAAAGAGATGCGGGATTTCGTCGTTGCGCTGGTTGCGCAGGTTCTGGCTGATGCCCTCCTCGACCATGGCCTTGTTGGCGTTGCCGCTCTCGGGACGTTTGGCTTCGATGACGACCAGCGGCAGGCCATTCACGTAGCCGACCAGGTCCGGGATCCGTTTGTGCGTGCCTTGCGCCGACAGCACCTCGAGTTCCTCGGTCACGTCCCAACGATTCGCGCTCGGATCGTGCCAGTCGATTACCGCAATCGTCGGCTGATGTTTCTTGCCGTCGGGCATGAACTCGGTGATCGTGATGCCCAGCGCCAGCTTGTTGTAGAGCCGCTCGTTGGCGGCCAGCAGGCCCTCGGCCAGATTCAGCGCCGAAAGTTCGCGCACGATCTGGTCGATGCCGGACGGCGAGAGCGGAAAACTTTCGCCCTTGTAGTCGAAACGGCGGGATTGCAGCACTTCGATCAGGCGCGGCTTGAGGATGACCTCGCGCGTGCTGCCGCGCAGCGCGAGGCAGGCTTCGGTGCTGAGGAAACTCCAGCCGAGGTTGCACAGCAGGTGCAGGGCCGGGATGTGGGCGCTGTATTGCTCGCGGGTTTCCGGAACGGGGCTCACTTGGTTTGCCATCTCCGCCGGGACAAAAGCATAGAAGTTCTGCATCAACGCGTACTTCTCTGATTCCAGCAACTCTTTCTGCCTTCTTAGCGCAACGATCTCGCTGTCCTGAGCTTCCAGAAAATTGGCTAAGCGCTCCTGTGTTTCTTGCGCTGGGATGTTGATCTGAAGATCTGAAACGTCACTTGAATTGATCGCTGGATAGTTTGATCCAGCGACAAGGGAATTTAGCTGGCGCTAAATATCGTCCGTGTATAGATAGTGGTAAACGTAATCTCGGCAAACCCCTTCAATGCTTGAAAGAACGGCAAAACCCGTTGACGCGATGCACATCGCATGTTGTTCGTTGATGCGAGCATACCCTTTTAGATTTGGACGCACGGTCGACATCAGAATATCGCCACTCTTCACAACGCGCCTGGCTCTGGACGGGGCAGTATGGAACTTGTGCCTCGCAAGACTTTTCGACACAGCAACACCATCTACATCGGCGAGAGAAATGTATGAGAACTCGTAATTCGGAGGCGTGTTGTTAGAAAGTGTCTCGACATCAATGGAGCAGATCTCTCCGAGCGACACTCTTCTCCAGTGGTGATTTCTCCAGTCGGCAGGATGTTTAGGCGATAGGAGCGCTTGCATCATTGATCGCTTCGTTGCCAGAGCAATGAATAGCAACCTTTCTGTGCGCTGAATCGCAGCGTTCCAAGTAGCGAGCTTGGCAACAATCGCCTCCTGTTCAGGCAATCCATGAATGAAGGCAGGAATTTTGTGGAAATCGTCAAAATAGAGGCGAAGACGATCTTCCGTTAATCCATATGAATAGGCCCAAAATAGATATTTGGCCCTTTTTGTCTTAAACAGGTAGGCCATGTATTGGGGATTTACTCCAGCCTTTGGCTTCAGGACCACATAAGCCGGACTTACGAGCCCCTCTGTTTTCGACAGGCCAAGCGCCCCCTGCCACATCCGCATCATGTTGTAGGCGATGTCACCTGGCTTGACGAGCAGGTGTTCCTCCGGCGCAAGGCTGGTCTCCTGCTTGCGACAAAGGTCTTCACGATTTACCAAACCATCGTTGAGCGTGACCGACAAGGTTGGCAAGCCAGAGCGTCCTTTTTCGCGTCGGCTGGTAAATAGGTCGCCGAGACGACAGTTCCCTGCATAGGTCACTGCGTGCCCCCCTTCTTCGCCTTTTCCAAGCGCTTGCTCTTGTCCATCGCCTCCTCGAAGTGCTGCTCGACCGGACTCGGCAGGTCGATCACGCTGCGCCGGTATTCCTCGAATTGGAGGTGCGCCTTCGTCATCGCGTCCTCGCCGCTGACCGTGCCTGCATGAGTGAGCACGGCGTAGTCGGTGGTGCGTAGGAAGTCGTCGAGCTTGGTGATCCAGTCCTGCATCGTCATCGGCTTGCGGCGGATGGCTTGCAGCTCGGCGAATTCGAGGTACATGGTGACGAGGCGGTTGAGCAGGTCGAGTTCCTGTTCGCCGAGGTAGTTCTTGGCGATCTCGACGTCGGCCTTGCGCGGCCGGCTGCCCTGCCAGCTGGTCAGTCCCATGTTGGGCTGCGTGGCGTCGGCGCGCTGGACGATCAGTTCGGCAGCGGTGTGGCCGTGCGCCGCCCAGTGCATCTTGTTCTGGATCGTTGCGAAGAACTGCTGCGAGGTTTCCGCGCGCGGGTCGTAGTCGATGCTGGTGGCGTAGATGTCGAGTACCTTGCGCCAAAAGACCTTTTCCGAGCTGCGGATGTCGCGGATACGCGCCAGCAGTTCGTCGAAGTAGCGGCCGCCGCCGGCGGCCTTGAGGCGCTCGTCGTCCATCGCGAAGCCCTTGATCAGGTATTCGCGCAGGCGC
>JADJMH010000012.1 GCA_016709675.1 Candidatus Accumulibacter proximus | reverse complement strand
AACTGGTTGGCGACCTCGCCGGTATCGTCAGTGGCTCGCTGCTGCTCGACGCGGACGGGCGCGGCTTCAGCTTCATCCGCAGCGGCGGCATCCTGCCGTTCGACAGCTACAGCGTCCGCCTCGCCAGCGGCCCGGCGGGCTTCCACGACTCGGTCAGCGCCCTCGACGGCAACGGCGACGGCATCGCCGGCGACGACTGGCTGACCTTGTTTCGACTTCCAGGCCCACCGGCGCCGGCATCCTCAGCGCGCCCGACTTCATGCGTGGCCCCGGCCAGCCGGTCGATGTCCCCGCCACCGGCCAGAGGCTGCCAATCAGCTTCACCAGTTCCGGCGGCTTGCGCAGCCTCGTCCTCACCATCGACTACGATCCGCGTCTGCTCGACATCTCCGGCGCGACGCCCGCTGCCGGCCTGCCGGCTGGCAGCGACGTCCGTTTCGCGAGCGCCCCGCGCGACGCTGGCGGCCAGCGCGCACGCATCAGTGTCATCCTGCCCGGACAGACCACCCTGGCTGCCGGAACCGTTCGCCTGGTCGACCTGGTGGCCCATGTTCCCGACAGCGCACCGTACGGCGCCAAGCACGTGCTCGACCTCAGCGTCGAAAGCATCGACGGCGGCGCGCCGGTTGCCGGCACTGTGATCGACGACGACGCACTGCATCTCGTCGGCTATCTCGGCGACACCAGTGGCAACGCCGCCTATACGACGCTCGACGGACAACAGATCCAGCGCGTCCTGGTCAAGCTGGACACCGGTTTCGCCGCCTGGCCGAACGTCGACCCGCTGCTCATCGCCGACATCAACGGCAGCGGCACGCTGACCTCGCTCGACGCCAGCCGCGTCCTGCAGGAGGTGAGCTACCTCACCGGCGCCAGCGCGATCGACCGGCCCGAGATCCCGCCGATTCCCGCCGGTATCGGACCGATCCACTTCGCCGGCCCGGATCCGCTCGTAGACATCCCGGTAGACGCGATGGCCGATCCGGGCGAAGTCGTCACCGTGCCGGTGCGGATCGACACCGCCGCTGGTCTCGAATCACTGCAGGTCCGGGTTGCTTACGACGCCAGCCGCTTCGAGCTGCTTGCCGTCCGCCGCGGCTCGGTCACCGGCGATTTCGGCTGGTTAGTCAGCGGCCAGCAACCCGGCCAGCTCACGGTCGACATGAGCCGGCTCGCAGCGCTCGCCGACGGCACGGGCACCCTGCTGGATATCGACCTGCGCGTCAGGGCCGACGCGATGCCCGGTGTCAGCCCGAGCGACCTGCAGTACGCGAGCCTCAATGACGGGCGCCTGACGCTTGGCGTTTTACCGGTGCTCGGGAACGACGAGACCGACGGGCGGATTACCGTAGGTGGCAGGGTGACAAGCGGGACTGCCCAGCCGGCGGCGGCACTGACGCCTGATGACCCACCGCACGCGGGACCAGTTCTGCTGGCGGGATGGCCAATCGCGCAGCCAGGCGGCAGGCAGGCGGCGGTGGTGCCGGTGATCGACCTCGGCGGAAGCTTCTCGGTGCCGCTGGCGGTGGAGCAGGCGATCGTTGCCGACAGCAGGAACAAGCCGTGGCTGAAGGACTATCTCGGCAATGGCGGACAGACGCGCAAGGCTTCACCGAACTCGGCGCTGAAAGTGACGATACCGGTGTCGGCGGCGACGGTGCGTCCTTTGAGCAGCAGCGTCCTGGCACGCTCGTAATGCAATCTGCAGCGTTACAATCCGTCGCGAGGTGCTCAGGATGGCCAAGATAGCAGCCAGCGGACTTCGCGCGAAAGCGGACTGGCGAGGATAACAGAACGATGGGCAATTGGAAGAAGGGGAAACATGACCTTGGGTACGATGTTGCGCACGCTGTTGCCGTGCGCCTTACTGGCGGCGGTTCCCGCTTACGCGATGCCGTTTTCCGTAGCTGCGCCGGCGAGCGCCGAGCAAGGAGATTGGATTACCGTTTCCTTGCTTTTTGACGGCAGCACTGCCGGCCTCGAAGGGGCCCTTTTGCGGCTCACCTTTGACGGCAGCGTCTTCGACTATCAGAGTCCGCCGCTTGGCTCAGTGGGACTGGTAGGGTCGGATCGCCGGGGTCGCTGGGGTGTGGGGAAGCTGGAGCGATCGGAGCTTGGCGGTAGCCTTGAGCAGGTGGATTTCAGTTGGGCAACCACGCTTGGCCCAGCAGGAAAGGGGCCGCTCGTTGATGTCGGGTTCTTGATCAAGGCGGGGGCACCGTTCGGGTCTTCGGAGATTGTCTTTCAGTCTCTGCTGGCGTCGGACTACGATATTCCGCGAACCAGTGGAACGGTGAGGGTAATGGCGAAACAGGGAACTAGGATTCCGGAACCGGGGGCGGCGATGCTTTCGGACTGGGAATCGTGACGCTATTGGCCGTGTCGCCGTCGGCTGGCCACGAGGCGGCGCGCGGGAACGTTTTTTCAACGTACCACAATCAGGAAGGAAAGAAGCAAACCATGAACAAAGCTGATCGACAAGAGAACGCTGTCCAGACCCCGGCCGAAGGCGCTGCCGCGCCGCAGATGCCGCGAATTCGGTGGGTGACGGACGGCTTGAAGAGTTCGTACGCGAACTTTGCCAACGCCAACAGCACGCGCGAGGAAGTGGTGCTCAATTTCGGCGTGAACAACAGTTGGGATCGGGCGCAGCCGGAAATGGCGATCGAACTGTCGCATCGCATCATGCTCAGTCCGTTCGCGGCCAAGCGGCTGTCGACGATGCTTGCGCAACTCATCGCCGAGTATGAGCAGCGCTACGGGCAATTGAACTAGTGTAGTGTTGCATTCTGTTTAGAACTTAAGCGGCTGTTGGCGCGAATGACCTTTTGGAGGATATCGCGAGCGCTTTTGGTCCAGATGAAAGGCTTGGGTTTTGTGTTGTGATGGGCGATGTAGTCGTCGATGGCAGAGACCAACGCGGGGACGCTGGAGAACACGCCACGGCGCAGTCGTTCGGTCGCGATATCGCGGAAGAAGCGCTCGACCAGTGTTCAGCCAGGAGTGCCGAGGTGGGGGTGAAATGCATCTGAATCCGCGGGATGCCGGCCAACCATTCCTGCACAACGGATGCTTGGGTGTGGCGTAGTTGTCGGCGATCAGGTGCAGCGCCTTGTCCTTCGGCGTTTCCCGGTCGATCTTGCGCAGAAACTTGGAGCCACTCTGTGACGGTGCTGCTGTTCGCACTGTGCGATCACGCTGCCGTCCAGCACGTTGAGCGCGGCGAACAGCGTGGTCGTGCCGTTGCGCTTGTAATCGTGGGTCATGGTGGCTGCACGCCCTTTTTTCAGCGGCAGCCCGGGCTGCGTACGGTCGAGTGCCTGCACCTGGCTTTTCTCATCGCAGCACAACACCAGCGCATGCTCGGGTGGCGACATGTACAGACCGACGATGTTCGAGTTTCTCGACGAACCTGGTCACGAGAGACCTTGAAGCCACGTACCAGGTGAGGCTTCAAGCCGTTGGCGCGCCAGTGGCGCGAGATGCTGGCCGCACTGACGCCCAGTTCGGCGGCCATCTTGCGGGTACTCCAGTGCGTCGCTGCTTCGGGTGTGCTTTGCGTGGTCAGTTCCACCAGTCGCGCCACATCCACCTTCACCGGAGGGCGCCGCGCGGCAAGTCGCGCCTCGATTCCCGCCAGCCGCGACTTCGCATAACGCCCTCGCCAACGCGACACCTGTACGCGGCCAATCCCCAACTGATCCGCGATCTCATCGTTTCGCATCCCATCAGCGGCCAGCAGCACAATCCGCGCACGCTGCCAGCCAGCCGCACGCTGGCGCCTGGAACGAGAAAGCTTGGTCAACTCCGCCACGCCCTCTTCGACAAGACAATCTTCGGGGCAACTCGCATCTGCATCCCACTCCGCACACAACGTACATTGGAGACGTGGTATCCAGACAAGTTCCTCAAGAATGCAACACTACACTAGGCCATCCCTCCTCGATTTGCAGGCCCAGCCAGCCCCCCACGGGCTGGGGTTCCCGCGCGGCCGCGAAAGGGCACGGGGGGCCGCGCCTGGGGGGGGGGAGTCCGGCCCCCTCGACAGGAATCGAACCTGTATCCCACGCTTAGGAGGCGTGTGCACTGTCCATTGTGCTACGAGGAGTCGGGCGCGTATTGTAGCCGCTGCCCCGGAATTGCGCCAATTCGACGCGGGCAGGACTGCCATGCGCGGGCGTTTGTGCCGGCAACGCGCGGCGACTGGTCCGGCGCGGTCGCATTGGGCCTCTGGCGCTTCGCCAGCCGCGGTAGAATCGCGCCCTGCGCCTGCAAGCAAGCGGCGGCCGGCGCTTCCGGCGTGTCCTGGGTCAGGCGCTACCCACCCAACCGGAAACGACCGACGCCCATGCCGTACCTGATTCTCTCTGACGCCTCGCTGGCTTTTGGCCACGTTCCACTGCTTGACCATGCGGATTTCCAGCTTGACCCTGGCGAAAGGGTGGCGCTCATTGGCCGCAACGGCACCGGCAAGTCCTCGCTGTTGAGCGCGCTCGCCGGTTGTGGCGGGCTCGACGATGGCAAGGTCTGGCTGCAGCCGGGGCTGCGCATTGGTTACGTTCCCCAGGAGCCGCCCTTCAACCCCGATCTGACGGTTTTCGAGGCCGTGGTGGCTGGCATGGGCGAGTTGTCGGCGCTGCTGGCCGAGTACCATGCGGTGTCGCACGCACTCGGGGAACCCGGTGCCGATCAGGAGAGACTGCTTGAGCGCATGCACGCGCTGCAGACGGAACTCGAGTCGCGGCAGGCGTGGTCGTTCGAGGCGCAGGCCGAGCGCGTCATTCAGCGCTTCTCGCTCGATGCCGACAGCCTGGTCGGTACCCTGTCCGGTGGCCAGAAGAAGCGCCTGGCGCTGGCCCAGGCGCTGGCGATTTCGCCGGCGCTGTTGCTGCTCGACGAACCGACCAACCACCTCGATGTCGGAGCCATTGAATGGCTCGAGGAGATGCTTGTCAGCTCGGGCGTGACGCTGGTGTTCATCACCCACGATCGCCGCTTTCTCGAACGTGTCGCCACCCGTATCGTCGAACTGGATCGTGGCAGCCTGCTTTCCTGTCCGGGCAGCTTCAGCGAGTATCAGGCCCGCAAGGAGGCGATGCTGCATGACGAGGCACTGAACAACGCCCGTTCGGACAAGTTTCTCGCCCAGGAGGAAGTGTGGATCAGGCAGGGCATCAAGGCCCGCCGGACACGCAACGAAGGCCGTGTGCTGCGGCTCGAGCGTCTGCGCCGGGAGCGGGCAGCACGGCGGGAGCGACAGGGAAAGGTTGAGCTGGCGGTCGATGCCGGCGACCGGAGTGGCAGGCTGGTCGCCTCGCTGGAGCACGTCAGCAAGCGTTTCGGCGACAAGGTGGTGGTGCGCGACTTCTCGTGTCGGGTGCAGCGTGGGGACAAGATCGGCATCATCGGCGCCAACGGTGCCGGCAAGACGACGCTGCTCCGCCTGATCCTCGGCGAACTGGCGCCGGAGGAGGGCAAGGTGGCTCTCGGGACCAAGGTGCAGGTCGCCTATTTCGACCAGTTCCGGAGTCAGCTCGATGAACAGGCGACGCTGATCGATGTCATCTCGCCGGGATCGGATTTCGTCGAGATCGGCAACCAGAGGAAGCACGTGATAAGTTACCTCGGTGACTTCCTGTTTGCCCCGCAACGCGCGCGTTCCCTGGTCAGCTCGCTGTCCGGCGGCGAGCGTAACCGCCTGTTGCTGGCGCGGCTCCTGGCGCGCCCGGCGAATGTGCTGGTGCTTGACGAGCCGACCAACGACCTCGACATCGAGACGCTCGAGCTGCTCGAGGAGTTGCTGCAGGATTACAGCGGTACACTGTTCCTGGTCAGCCACGACCGTGCGTTCATCGACAACGTCGTGACCCAGACGATTGCGGCTGAAGGCGACGGCTGCTGGCGCGAGTACGCCGGTGGCTATCAGGACTGGGCCGACTATCAGGCCGCTCGGCGCAAGGAGGAAACGTTGCCGCCGGGTACCGCCAGGCGCGGCGACCCGCGCCCGGCAGAGCCGGCAAAGGTGGGTCGGCAAAAAGCGACCGCGGGCGGCAAGTTGTCGTGGAAGGAGGCGCACGAGCTGGCCGAACTGCCGCAGCGCATCACCGCCCTCGAAGCGGAACAGAAGGTGATTGCCGAGCGCCTGGCCGATCCGGTTCTGTACCAGGCGGAGCCGCACGAAGCCCAGCGGCTGTCGGCGCGTCTGAGCGAAATCGATGACCAGCTGCTGGCCCTGCTCGAGCGCTGGGAAGCGCTCGAGAGCTGACTTGCCGAGTCGATCCAGTTTTCGAACGACAAGGCTGTCACCCGCTCGCAGCATGTCCTGCGTTTTGGCAAGCCCTGGCCAATCGGCGCGGCGGCCGCTGATCCTGTCAGCGAACAGCCATGCCAGACTATCCCGCTGCGCTTCTCATAACGGATATAGCCCCAAGGATACTGGACAGGCAGGCAAGCGTCTTGCGCACCCCGAGCACGCCGGTGCACAATCCTCTAGAATGAACAAAGACGAAGGGATACAAAGGATACGAAGGATGCAACCGAAGCGCAAGCGCCTGCTGGGAGGGCTGGCGGTACTCGTCTTCATGCTCGCGGTGGTAGCTTCCGCCGCTGCCCTGTTGCTCGCCGGCGAGCCCATCAGCCATGCTGACGATGGGGCTTTTTCGGACAGATTGGTCAAGCTGATACCGGTGGTCCTGGTGGCCTCGGGGACGGCGTGCTGGGTATTGTTGAGACTCGATGCGCTTTATGTTCAGGCGCCCTTGCGCATGGCGGAACAGCTTGCCGCAACGCTGCCGCACACCGGCCTGAGAGTTGGCCGCTATGACGCTCCCGAACTCGAGCAGTTGGCGCAGACGGCCAATCTGCTGCTCGCCCAACGCGAAGCGGAGCGTAATGATGTCGCCGAGCGCGTCCGCGCAACACAGGCATCGCTCGAGGAAGAACGCAGCCGATTGAGCGCGCTGATGGCTGACCTCAGCCAGAGTGTCGTCGTCTGCAATCTGGATGGTCGCGTGCTGCTCTACAATCAACGGGCGAAGCAGGAGCTCTCGACGGGGCCGAACGGCGAAAAGACCGAGTTGCTTGGCCTTGGACGTTCGATTTATGCGATTTTTGATCGCGCGGTCATCGGGTACGCGATTGCCCGCCTGCAACAAGCCAGTGCTGAGGCGGATTCGGGGCGCGCAGGGAGAGTCGTTGGCTCGACGCACTTTGTGACCGGGACTGCCACCGGTCGTTTGCTGCGTGCCCACATGTCTCCGGTCCTCGGCGATCCGGGTCGGCATCATGCCGAAGGCGACGCTCTCCCGATGACCGGTTTCGTCCTCGTCCTCGATGACGTGACAACAACCAACGAGCGCCACACGCGACGCGACGCGGTGATCCAGTCACTGGTCGAAGGATGTCGCGGCCCGCTGGGCAGTGTTCGCGCGGCGGCCGAGATGCTCTGTGATTTCCCGGACATGTTGAGCGAACAGAAGGACCGTTTCATGCGCGCGATTCGCGACGAAGCAACCGCGCTGTCGTCGCAGTTTGAGAAGGCGGCGCGTGCGTTCTCGAATGACCTGCGGGAGCGCTGGGTGCTGGAGGAGATCAGTGGTGCGGAAATCCTGCTGGCGACGGCCGGCGGCATTCAGGAGAAAAGCGGCGGCGAGCGGCCCCCACTGGCGGTCAAGACCGAGCACGTGGAAAAGGGTCTGTGGCTGCGCGTGGACAGTTTCGCCTTGCTGCAGGCGCTGCGTTACCTGGCCTTCCGCCTGCAGGACGAGTACCAGATTCGTGAAGTTCGCCTGTCACTGACGCGCAGCGGACACCTGGCCCAACTCGACCTGTCGTGGCCCGGCACCTTCATGAACAACGAAACGGCGATGAGCTGGTTGCAGGATCCGATGAACGTCCCGGGCAAGTCAGCTTCGCTGAGTGTGACCGATGTCATCGAGCGCTGTAACGGCGACATCTGGTTTCAGCGCGAACGGGTGTCCCATCGCGCTTTTTTCAGGACCGTATTGCCATTGGCAGTGGCGCCCGGGAATCTACCGATGCCGATGATCGCGGCAACGGCGGGAGAGCGTCCGGAGTTCTACGATTTTGATCTGTTTGGTTGGTCGGCTAGCAGTCATGAACTCGATGACCGGCCGCTCAGCGAACTCGCTTACACGGTTTTCGATACCGAGACGACCGGTCTGCACCCGTCGGAAGGCGACGAGATCATACAGATCGGAGCGACACGAATCGTCAACCGCCGCCTCCTGCGGCACGAGTGCTTCGACCAGCTGGTCAAGCCACAGGTCCGCCTTTCACCAGCATCGATCGAGGTGCACGGCATTACGCGCGAACTGTTGGCTGGCCAGCCGAGCATCGATGCCGTCTTGCCAAAGTTCCACGCGTTCTGTGCTGATACCGTGCTGGTCGGCCACAACGCGGCTTTTGACATGCGCTTCCTGCAGCTCCAGGAGAAGCGGACTGGCGTACGTTTCGAGCAGCCGGTGCTCGATACCTTGTTGCTCTCCTCCGCTCTTCAGCCAAATCAGGCAACGCACCGGCTCGAAGCGATTGCCGAACGTCTGGGGGTACCAGTGCTTGGACGGCACACGGCGCTCGGCGACGCGATAGTGACTGCCGAAATCTTCCTGAGAATGCTGCCGCTACTCGCTGAAATGGGGGTCAACACACTGCGTCAGGCGCGCGAAGCAAGCCAGAGGAGCTACCGGGCGCGGGTCAGGTACTAAGGCCGGGCAGACACGGGCGGCGTCCAGGGAGGGTACGCGCAGTCCGCGAGTGGTCGCTGACACTCCCGGCGACATGGTGCTGTGGCCAAGGAGTGGATCTGTCGGATCATGGCGCCAGTCTCGGAGTCTCGCCTTCGCCGCTTAATCGCCCCTTAAGCGCGGCGTGGAAAATGCCGAGTCTCGATCGCTCGCCCAAGAGGAAGCAAGGTGTCAGATATCCGTGTGTTGACCGCCCGCCGCTGGATTGCCGGCCTGGCGGCGACTGCCGTGCTCCTCGCTGGTGCCGCCTTTCTTCTCTGGCAGCACTTCCATCCGGTAGAGGCAGCGCCCGGGTGGTCCGTCCGCGTGTACCTCGATGATCTGCCCAAAGTGAGCGCGCTGGCGAAAGACCCGGAGGGGAATCTGTTTGTCTCTCAGGAACATTCGGGTCGCCAGGGCATGGTGCTGGTGGTCGACAGCGGCGGTCGCCGGCAGCGGGTCCTGGAAGGCCTGACCAAGCCAGACGGCCTGCAGTCTTTCGACGGTGGCATCGCCATCAGTCAGGAGGTGGACGGTTCGCCCGTCATCCTGTTGCGGCATGGCCGCAGCCAGGTCCTGTTTTCCGGCAACAGTATCGAGGGTCTGGCCAGCGACGGTCATCAACTGTTCGCCATCGAGGACAGAAAGGCGGCTGGGCGGCTCCTGAGGTTCGATCCGACCACCGGGGCGGTCAGCACCCTGCGCGAGGGGCTGGCCGAGGCGGAAGGCGTCGCCATATGCCCGGATGGCGGATTGTTCTACAGCGAAAAGGGGCATGGATGGGTCAGGAAATTCGCTGAAGGGGGCGAGGATCCGATCATTGCCTCGGCGTTGAACCAGCCGGCATTCCTGATGTGCAATGCAGCCGGCTTGTGGCTGACCGAGGATGCAACCCACCGTGCCCGCCTCTTGCATATCACCCCGGATGGCTCTATACACACCGTGCTCTCGGGGTTACGCTCGGGGCAGACGATCCTGGAGATCGGCCCGGGGCGTTTTCTCGTCGCCGAGCAGGGCCGGGGACGAATCCTTGAACTGACACGAGTACAGAATGCCGCTCAATAAAGCCTCCTTCCCTGTTCCGCCAGCCGGCGAGAGCGCCGCGACAATCGTCAGCGTTGATCTGCGAGGCCATCTCCTTTTCAGCGCCTGGAGCATCCTGCTTCTACTGGTGCTCAACTCGGCACTGCGTCTTGCTCTGCTGATCTACAACAGCGACCAGATCGGCGTTACGCCAGCGCTGACTTTTGCCGAAGCCTTCTTCAACGGCCTGCGCTTCGATCTGAGACTGGTTGCGGCGGCGTGTTTCCCATTGCTGCTTGCCTTGCTCAGCGACAAGGCCATGGCTGCGCGCGCATTCTTTTGCTTCTGGCTCACCGGCGTTGCCAGCATCACGCTTCTTCTTGGCATTCTCGAGCTCGATTTCTACCGCGAGTTCAACCAGCGCCTGAATGGCCTGGTCTTCCAGTACCTGAAGGAAGATGCGAAGACTGTCCTGAGCATGCTGTGGTTCGGCTTTCCCGTGCTCCGCTACCTGCTGGCCTGGGCCATTGTCACCTGGCTGCTGGCCCGGGTGTTCCGCACGATAGACAGGCGAACGCGCCTGCGCATCGCCAACCCGGCGGCGGCTTCGCTCGCCAGCAGCGGATGGTTGACTCGGCTGGGGGTCTTCGTGGTGTGCATCTTGCTGATGGTGCTCGCGGTCCGCGGGACGCTCCGGCAAGGGCCGCCGCTGCGCTGGGGCGACGCGTTTACGACCGATTCGGTCTTCGCCAATCAGCTTGGTCTGAACGGGACGCTCTCCCTGATCACCGCCGCGCAAGCCCTGGCCTCCGATCACCGCAGCAACATCTGGAAGAGCTCCTTGCCCGAGTCCGAGGCGCGCGACACCGTTCGCCGCCTGTTGCTGCTGGACAGCGAAAGGCTGGTCGATGGCGATACCGCGCCCGTACGGAGAGACTTTAGTCCGCCGCAGGAACGGACGCTCCCAATCAGGAATGTGGTGCTCATTCTCATGGAGAGCTTTGCTGGACGACACGTCGGAGTCCTTGGCGGGCAGGGCAACATCACCCCTCACTTCGACGCACTGGCCGGGGAGGGTCTGCTATTCACCCGCTTCTTCGCGAACGGGACGCATACCCATCAGGGGACCTTTGCCTCGATTGCGTGCTTCCCCAACCTGCCGGCGTTCGAATACCTGATGCAGACCCCCGAAGGGTCAAACGGTTTCTCCGGGCTGCCGCAGCTCCTCGGCGCGCGTGGATTCGATAACCTGTACGTGTACAACGGTGACTTCGCCTGGGACAACCAGTCGGGTTTCTTCGGGCGGCAAGGGGTGTCGAACTTCATTGGCCGCTTCGATTACAAGAACCCGGTGGTTTTCGATCCGACCTGGGGGGTATCCGATCAGGATATGTTTGACCGGGCCACCGTTGAACTGGCCGCAATGGGTCGCCGGCAGCCGTTCTATGCGATTCTCCAGTCGCTGTCGAATCACACCCCGTATGCCCTGCCGGAGCGGCTGCCGGTCGAGCCGGTGAGCGGCCACGGGGCGATTGACCCGCATCTGACCGCCATGCGCTACTCTGACTGGGCATTGGGCCAGTTCTTCGACAAAGCCAGAAAGGCCCCGTATTTCAAGGAGACCCTGTTCGTGATTGTCGGCGATCATGGCTTTGGCAGTGGTCCGCAACTGACGGAAATGAACCTGGCCAGGTTCAACGTCCCGCTACTTCTGATCGCTCCGGGCATGCAAGAGAAATTCGGCGAGCGGAGCGACACGGTCGGCACCCAGGTGGATATCGTGCCGACCATCATGGGACGTCTGGGTGGCGATGTCCGGCATCAGTGCTGGGGAAGAGACCTGTTGAACCTGCCGGCGAACGACAAGGGTTTCGGCGTCATCAAACCGTCGGGAAACGATCAGACCGTCGCCATCATCCGGGACGACAAGATTCTCGTCAAATCGAGGTCGCTGGGCCAGAAAGTCTATGCCTATCAGCTCTGGACTGCCCCCCAGGCGCTTGAATTGAACGAGGACGGCCTCGCCGATGAGCTGGGCAGGGCGCTGGATGCCTACCTGCAGGTGGCCACCGGCAGCCTGCTCGACAACTCCACCGGTACGCGCCCCGAGGGTCGTCAGAAGATTCCCGGTCGTTGATCGCGGCGGTGCCGGCCGGGTTTCCGAGCTGGCGATGCCGCGCCAGTTCCCCCGGGAATGATGGCGATCCTGTCCGGGAAACTCAGTCGGCCAGCGCTTTGGCCAGTGTCTTCGCGTTCTGCCGCATCATGCCGAGATAACTGTCGGCCGGCGTGCCGGCTGCGGACAGTGAATCGGAGTACAGCGTGCCGCCGATGCGCGCGCCGGATTCGCGGCTGATACGTTCGAGCAGCCGCGGGTCGGCGATGTTCTCGACGAACATCGCCTTGATCTTCTCGCTGCGGTTCTGCCGGATGATCGCGCCCACATCAGCGGCCGAGGGTTCGGCATCGGTGCTGATCCCGACCGGGGCAATGAAGCGGATGCCGTAGGCGCGGCCAAAATAGGCGAAGGCGTCGTGCGAGGTCACCACCTTGCGCCGCTCGGCTGGCAGCGCGCTGAAGGTGCTGCGGATTTCGCTGTCGAGCGCAGCGATCTCCTTGTCCAGTCGGGCGGCGTTGGCCTGATAGACGGTCTTTCCGGCCGGGTCCGCCTCGCCGAGCGCTGCAGCGATGTTGGCCACGTAGCGGCGGGCGTTGGCCAGATCCTGCCAGGCATGCGGGTCGAGGCCGCCGGCGTGGTCGTGCGCCTCGTGCTTGCCGGAATGGGCATGCGGTTGCCGGATGGCGTTGATGCCCTGACTGGCAACGACCCGTTTGCCGCGATAGCCGGACGACTTGATCAGGCGGTCGATCCAGCCCTCGAAGCCGAGTCCGTTGACCACCACCAGGCTGGCCTGCGAAAGGATCTTGGCGTCGGCCGGGGTCGGTTGGTAGACGTGCGCATCCGCACCCGGGCCAACCAGGGTATGCACCTGGACGCGGTCGCCGCCGATCTGCTGGGTCAGATCACCGAGAATGCTGAAGCTGGCGACTACCGGCAGCGCTTCGCCAGCCGTAACCCGGACGGGAAGGCACACGCTGACCAGGGTCAGCAGCAGGATCAAAGCCAGGCGGGGCAGCTTGCTCACGACACACTTGTGCATCAGGTTTCTCCTCTCCGGTTCAGCGCTCGAAATGCCAACCCGACCGCCAGCGGCTGGCGAGCGGCCCAAGGGAACCGATGGCCAGCGAAAGCAGGTAGATGGCGCCGAGCGTCAGGACGATGGCCGGTCCGGCCGGCAGGTTGATGTAATAGGAAAGCAGCAGGCCCGCCAGCGAGCCAGCGAAGGCGATGAACACGGCAATCAGCAGCAGGGGGCCGATGTTGCACACCCACAGGCGTGCCGCAGCTGCCGGGAGAATCATTATGCCGACCGCCATCAGCGTGCCGAGGGCGTGGAAGCCGGCAACCAGATTGAGCACCAGCAGGACCATGAAGCCATAATGGGCGACCGGCCCGAGGCGGCTGATGCGCGCTAGGAAGGCCGGGTCGCAGCCTTCGAGCACGAACAGGCGCAGGCCGAGCGCGAGCGCCACGATCGATAGCGAGGCGAAGCCGGCAAGCAGGAAGAGCGCCGCGTCGTCGAGCGCCAGCACGCTGCCGAAGAGAACGTGCAGCAGATCGACGCTGCTGCCGCGCAGCGAGATGATCAGGACGCCAGCGGAAAGTGAGAGCAGGTAGAAGGTGGCCAGGCTGGTGTCCTCCTTGATCACCGTGTTGCGCGCCACGCCGCCGGCCAGTACTGCTACCGCCAGCCCGGCGACCAGGCCACCGAGGGTCATCGCCGGCAGCGACAGGCCGGCGATCAGATAGCCTATGGCGGCACCGGGCAGGATGGCGTGTGACATCGCATCGCCGGCCAGGCTCATGCGGCGCAGCATCAGGAAGACGCCAACCGGTGTCGCTCCCAACGACAGCGCCAGGCAACCCGCCAGAGCCCGGCGCATGAAGCCGAACTCCAGAAAGGGCGAAAGGAGGGGGAAGGCGGACAGCGTTTCGCTCATGCGACATCCTGGTCGGCATGACAAATCGCGGCGTGGGCATCATCGCCGCGTCCTTCGGCAAGGTCGCGGGCGCGCAGCAGGTTGGCCTCGCTGAGGACGCTGGTGGTGTCGCCGCGTGCCACGAGCTCGCGGGCCAGCAACAGTGTCTCGGGGTATTCCTGCCGCACATGTTCAAGATCGTGCAGGACGACGATCACCGTCCGCCCTTCATCGTGCCAGTGGCGTACCACTGCCGCCAGATCCCGGACGCTGGCGGCATCGATGGCGCCGTAGGGTTCGTCGAGCAGCACCAGCGGCGCATCCTGCAGCATGACCCGGGCAAAGAGGGCGCGCTGCAACTGGCCACCGGAGAGGGCGCCAATCGGACGTGCTTCCAGGCCGTTCAGGCCGACACTGTCGATCGCCTCGGCGATGCGCCGGCGCAGGCTGCGGTCGAGGCCGCCAAAGGCACCGATCTCGCGCCACAGGCCCATGGCGACAAAATCATGAACCACGATCGGGAAGGCATTGTCGAGCGTCGCCTGCTGGGTGAGGTAGGCGATCTGTCGTCGCTGGACGCCGATCAACTCAATCCGGCCCTGCAGCGGCCGGAGTTCGCCGGCAATGGCCTTGAGCAGGGTCGACTTGCCGGCGCCGTTCGGGCCGACGATGGCCAGCAGGCTGCCGGCGGCCACTTCGCCGCGCAGGTGGTGCACCGCCGGGTGCCGGTTGTAACCCAGGGTCAGATTCTCGAAGCGCAGAATCGGCCCTGCGGGCCCGGGGGCAAGTGGGCGCATCGACCGCACGATGCTCAATCGAGCGCCCACAGCACGGTCGTCCACAAGACGACCAGCGCGCCCGCGGCCCAGATCACGCGAGAGGCGGCACTCGCACAGAGCACCGGATTGGCTTTCGCGAGGCTGGCCGATTCGGCCGGACGGGTAGGGGAAGACATCGGCAGGCCGGGACGGACGGGAAAAGTGAATCGTTGAGGTTTGCGGCGGAGGATGAATCTTGCCTCGTTTGGCGGCCAAATGCAACACTGTTGCGAAAAGTTCGATCCAGGATGCGGATGGGCGGCTCTGCCACCGCAGCCTGGGCGATAATGATTCCTTCTGCCAATTCCGGGATAGCGTAGCCCATGAACGACGATCCGATCAGCAACGACAGCGACAACCCGTGCTTCGAGCAGCTTCTCGCCGTGTTGCCCGGCCATGGCAGAAGGCGCCGGCGCCTGCTGCAGTTTGGCCTGGGCAGCGCTGCGCTGCCCTTCTTCGGCTGGCCGGCCCTGGCTGCGACGCTGGCCAGACCCGGCATCGGTTTCAGCCCAGTGGCCGCTTCCACCGAGGATGCCGTACGTGTCCCCGAGGGCTATGCGCTGCAATTGCTGTTCGCCTGGGGTGACCCGGTTTCGGCTGGCCCGGCTTTTCGTGGCGATGCTGAGAACAGCGCGGCGGAGCAGGCCGAGCAGGCGGGGATGCATCACGACGGCATGCATTTCTTCCCCTTTGTCAGCCAAGGTCAGGCGTCCTCGACGCATGGCGTGTTGTGCGTCAACCACGAGTACACCGACGAAAATCTGCTACACCCGGATGGCCGGGCCGACTGGAGCCCTGCCAAGACGCTGAAGTCGCAGAACGCGCACGGCGTCTCGGTGATCGAGCTCGAGCTCAAGGGCAGCGGCGCGGATCGGCGCTGGCAGGTCGTCCGGCCTTCCGCCTACGCGCGCCGGATCACGGCACGTACGCCGATGAAAATCGATGGCCCGGCCGCCGGCGCCGGTCCGATGCGCACCGCCGACGACCCCGATGGCAAGCTCGTTCTCGGCACCCTGGCCAACTGCGCAATGGGGGTGACGCCGTGGGGCAGCTATCTGACCTGCGAGGAGAATTTCAACGGCTATTTCAAGGGGCTGCCGACGCCGACGGCGGCACAGAAGCGCTACGGCATCTCGGGGGAGCGTGCCGGCTACCGCTGGCACGAGCATGACCGGCGCTTCGACGTCGCGAGCGAGCCGAACGAGGTTAACCGCTTTGGCTGGGTGGTCGAGATCGACCCCTGGAATCCCATTGCGGCACCGGTCAAGCACACCGCGCTCGGCCGTTTCAAGCACGAAGGTGCGATGGTCACGCTGGCCGGCGATGGCCGGGTGGTGGTATACATGGGCGATGATGAGCCCTTCGAATACATCTACAAGTATGTGTCGCGCGACCGCTACGACGCCGGGAACCCGGCCAGCCGCGCCGGCTTGCTCGAAGTCGGAACGCTGCACGTGGCCCGTTTCGCTGCCGATGGCCGCGGCCAGTGGTTGGCGCTGGAGCACGGGCAGAACGGCCTGACCGAGGCCAATGGTTTCGTCGATCAGGCCGATATCCTCATCCGCACCCGTCAGGCCGCTGACTTCGTTGGCGCGACGACGATGGATCGCCCCGAGTGGATTGCCGTCCATCCGCAGAGCGGCGAGGTTTACTGCACCCTGACCAACAATCGCCAGCGGCTGGCTGCCGACGCCGCCAATCCGCGCGCCGAAAATGCGTTCGGCCACATCATCCGCTGGCGCGAGGGGGGCGAGGCGAGGGGTGACGCAGCTGCCGGCAGGTTTGCCTGGGACGTTTTCGTTCTTTGCGGCGACCCGCAGCATGCCGACCCGGCGAGGCGCGGCAACATCCGGGGCGATGCCTTCAGCAGTCCGGACGGATTGTGGTTCGATCGTGATGGCCGCCTGTGGATTCAGACCGATGCGTCCGGCAGCGTTCTCGGTCGTGGCGATCATGAGCGATTCGGCAACAACCAGATGCTGGTGGCCGACGTGTTCAGTGGCGAGATCCGGCGTTTCCTCACCGGCCCGAAAGGCTGCGAGATAGCCGGGCTGACGGCCACGCCCGACGGGCGCAACCTGTTCATCAACGTCCAGCATCCGGGTGAAGTCGCCGGCGGCCGCGCCAACGCGGCGCAGGCCCTCGCCGGTTCAGGCTGGCCGGCAAGCCAGTTCGCCGAGCTGACGGGTGGCCGGCCGCGTTCGGCAACGGTCGTCATCAGGCGTCAGGATGGTGGCGTCGTCGGCGCCTGAAGCGAACGCGCCGCGCCGTGGCTAGGTTTTCCGAAAGCCTGACGGCAAGCTGCCGCTGCCTCTCAGGCGGGCGGTGGCGCCAGTGGCGGCGTCGCGTCGTCGGCAGCCACCTGCTGCTGGCATGCCTGGCGCAGGAAAGTCAGCTGCTGCCGATAGTTGTGACAGCCGACACAGAGCAGGGTGTGCAGACGCAGCGCGAAACGCTCGCCGCCGGCGAGGTCACGGTCCATCCCTTCCGACATCAGCCGGACGGCTTCCTTGCAGCTCATCATTTCGCCTGTCCTCCGCTGGCAAACCATTTCTGATCAAGACACAGGCGCAGGCCCATGCGCGCGCGGTGCAGCACCACCCAGCAATTGTTGCTGCTCATTGCCAGTTCCGCGCAGATTTCGTCGGTCTCCAGACCGAGCATCTCGCGCATCATGAAGACGCGTGCGGTGCCCGCCGGCAGGCGGTTCAGACAGGTATCGAAGATCGCCCAGAAGCTTCGGTTTTCAAAGCTCTTTTCGGGATTTCCCCAGTCCGAAGGGCGGGCGTCGCGTTGCCAGTGGCCGTTGTTCCTGAACAGCGGGTCGAAATCGGCTTCGTCGATTTCGTCCTCGGCTTCCTGGTAACTCGGCTCGCGAACCCGTCGCCGGATGATGTCAACGATCTTGTTCCTGAGGATCGAGAATACCCAGGTCTTGAGCGTGGCCCGCTCGCCAAAGCGGTCGGCTCCCTGCAGTGCGGCGAGCATCGCTTCCTGGACGGCATCCTCGGCAGCGGCCTGATCGCGCAACTGCAGTACCGCAAAACGCAGCATCTCGCGCCGGAAGCCGGACAGCTCGCCGGCGATGGTTTCCGCAGCCGCCGGGAGCGCCCGGTCCTTGCCCGTCGGTGATGGGGGGTGACTGGTGCCGCCAGCGGTCGGGGTCATCGGGCGGCGCCGACTGCGGCAGACTGGCAGGAGTTGTTCAAGGCCGGGGTTTCTCGCGAGCGAAGGTTGTGGGGCCGTTTCTCTGGCAGCGGGCGGAGTTCTCCGCGCTTCCGGCAGCCGTTGGGTCTGCGTGCAGGTTTGCTGCATTCGACCGATTGGCGAATTATACGCCGGAGCTGGTCCGGCATCGCCTTGCCGGGACGGGTTGGCCGTCGCATGAGAGACTGGCGGCGATCATCATCGGCCCGATTCGACGACGCGCCCTGCTGCTTGTGACCGGCGCGAAAACGCAGCCAAGCTTGACGAAATGACATAACATGAGCAGCCCCTCAACCATCGGCAAGGAGACAGCGATGCACATCGGCGTACCCAGGGAAATCAAGAACCACGAATACCGTGTTGGTCTGACCCCGTCATCGGTGCGGGAAATGGTTGTCCATGGTCACCAGGTCACCGTCGAAACCGGTGCCGGCAAAGGCATTGGCGCCACCGACGAGGTCTACCGGAAGGCCGGCGCCGTCATTGCCACGACCGCCGCCGAGATCTTCGCCACGGCCGAGATGATCATCAAGGTCAAGGAACCGCAGGCCGGCGAGCGCGCGATGCTGCGCGAGGGGCAGATTCTCTACACCTACCTGCACCTCGCCCCCGATCCGGCGCAGTGTGCCGATCTGGTCAGGAGTGGCGCGGTCTGCATCGCTTATGAGACAGTCACCCAGCCGGGTGGCGGTCTGCCCTTGCTGGCGCCGATGTCGGAAGTCGCGGGCCGCCTGTCGGTCCAGGCCGGCGCATACTGCCTCGAGAAGGCGCATGGCGGCATGGGCGTCCTGCTCGGTGGCGTCGCCGGTGTGCCGTCGGCGAAGATTGTCATCCTCGGCGGCGGCGTGGTCGGTACGAACGCGGCGCAGATTGCTGTCGGCAGCGGTGCCCAGGTGGTGGTCATCGACCGCAACATCGATGTCCTGCGGCGCATGGATCGCCTGCTCGGCGCGCGCGTGATGACCGTTTTCTCCAACCGGGACAACGTCGAACACCACGTGCTGCGTGCTGATCTGGTGATCGGTGGCGTACTGATTCCGGGTGCCGCGGCACCCAAGCTGGTCACCCAGCAGATGGTCGATGCGATGAAGCCGGGTTCGGTGATCGTCGATGTCGCCATTGACCAGGGCGGCTGTTGCGAAACGGCCAGGGCGACGACCCATGCTGAACCGACCTACATGGTAGGTAACGTCGTGCATTACTGCGTCGCCAACATGCCCGGCGGCGTTCCGCGCACCTCGACCTATGCGCTCAACAATGCGACGCTGCCTTTTGCGCTGCAGATCGCCGACAAGGGCTGGCGGCAGGCGCTGAGGGACGACCAGCATCTGCGCAATGGGCTCAACGTTGCCTTTGGCAAGGTGACCTGTCGCGAGGTCGCCGAAGACCTTAACTACGACTACCACGATGCGCTGTCGGTGATCGCTGGCTGACGTTCAGCCGCCGATACCTTTCGCCAACAGGCGCCGGGTCTTCCGTAGCACCACGGCATTGACCCGCCAGCGGGCGATGGCAGGGCACTGAGTGCAGGGGACGCGGTAGAATGACGGTCATGGAGATAAGCGGCGAAAGACTGCGCGAGCGGCTGGACCTTTACGAAAGGCTGATGCGCCTTGACAAGCCGATCGGCATCCTGCTGCTGCTCTGGCCGACGCTCTGGGGGCTGTGGCTGTCGGCGCTGGGGCGGCCGGACTGGCTGGTCGTCGGCATCTTCGTTCTCGGGACGGTGTTGATGCGTTCCGCCGGCTGCGTGATCAACGACCTGGCCGACCGCAACTTCGATCCCCATGTGGCGCGCACGCGCGATCGCCCGCTGGCCGCCGGCCGGGTATCTGGCAGGGAAGCGCTGGTGCTCTTCGCCGCGCTCGTTGCCTGTGCCTTCGTGCTCGTGCTGCCGCTGCGCAGCTGGCTGTTTGGCGTTCTGTGCGTCGCGGCGCTCTTTCTCGCCGCCAGTTATCCGTTCACCAAGCGCTTCCTGGCCATTCCGCAAGCCTATCTCGGCGTGGCTTTCGGCTTTGGCATCCCGATGGCCTACGCCGCGCAACTCGGCAGCGTGCCGGCAGAAGCCTGGTGGTTGTTGCTGGCCAACGTCTTCTGGGCGGTCGCCTACGATACCGAGTACGCGATGGTCGACCGGGCCGACGACATCCAACTCGGCATCCGCACCTCGGCGATCACCTTTGGCCGCGCCGACGTGGCGGCGGTGATGCTGTGCTACGCGCTGGCGCTCGGGCTGGTCGGCATGGTCGGACACGCTCTCGGGCTTGGCCACCTGTTCTACGTCGGGCTGGTGCTTGCTGCCGGTATTGCCGGCTACCATTACACGCTGATTCGCGAGCGCGATCCGCAGCGCTGCTTCAAGGCTTTTCTGCACAACAACTGGCTGGGTGCCAGCGTCTTTGCCGGCATCGCCCTCGATTTTCTTGTCAACAGAGGTATCGCCGCATGAAGACTTACCTGTTCGGCGCGCTGGCAGTGCTGGCGGGCACCCTGCAGGCAGCCGAGGACACACGCCAGCTGGTGCCGATGCCGGCGGCGGCGGCGGCCACTCTGGGGGCCGAAATGAGGGCCAGCCTGCTGGCGCTGAACGAGATCCTCGGCCTGGTGGCGGCCGGCAAGCTCAAGGGGGCCGGCGAACTTGCCGAGAAGGAACTCGGCATCTCGGCCATGGGCAAGCATCGCAGCCTGCCTTTCGACGCCCGTCCCGGGCCGCACATGCCGCCGGCGATGCACGCCATCGGTATAGACGGGCACCGGGCGGCAAGCGAGTTTGCCCGTACCGCTGCCAGTGGTGACCGGGAGAAGACGCTCGCCGCGCTGCCGTCGCTGACCACCGCGTGCGTCGGCTGCCACTATGCCTATCGCATCCGGTAGCGCGGCCGGAAAACTCCTGATGAGATACCACGACCTGCGCGACTTCGTCGCGCAACTCGAAAGCCTTGGCGAACTCAGGCGTATCGCTGTTGAGGTCGATCCGCGCCTGGAGATGACCGAAATCTGTGACCGCGTGCTGCGGGCTGGCGGGCCGGCGCTGCTGTTCGAGAATCCGAAGGGTCATGCAATGCCGGTGCTGGCCAATCTTTTCGGCACGCCGCGGCGGGTGGCGCTGGGCATGGGGCAGGATTCGGTGCTGGCGCTGCGCGAGGTCGGCAAGCTGCTCGCCTACCTCAAGGAGCCGGAGCCACCAAAGGGACTCAAGGATGCCTGGGACAAGCTGCCAGTCCTCAGGCAGGTGCTCAACATGGCGCCGCGCGTCCGCTCGTCGGCGCCGTGCCAGGAAGTCGTCTGGGAGGGGAGCGAGGTCGATCTGTCGCGGTTGCCGATCCAGCTCTGCTGGCCGGGCGATGCGGCGCCGCTGATCACCTGGGGGCTGACGGTGACGCGCGGGCCGCACAAGACGCGGCAGAACCTGGGCATCTATCGCCAGCAGGTGCTCGGCGCGAACAGGGTGATCATGCGCTGGCTGGCGCATCGCGGCGGCGCGCTCGACTTCCGGGAGCACTGCCTGCGGCAGCCGGGCCAGCCTTTTCCGGTGGCGGTAGCGCTCGGTGCCGATCCGGCGACGATTCTCGCCGCCGTGACACCAGTGCCGGACAGTCTCTCCGAGTATCAGTTTGCCGGGCTGCTGCGCGGTGGCAAGAGCGAGGTCGTGAAGTGTCTGGGTTCCGATCTGCAGGTGCCGGCTTCGGCGGAGATCGTTCTCGAGGGCTTCATCGATCCCGCCGAGAGCGCGCTCGAAGGACCGTATGGCGACCATACCGGCTACTACAACGAGCAGGCGCGGTTCCCGGTGTTCACCGTCGAGCGCATCACGATGCGCCGGCAGCCGATCTACCACAGCACCTACACCGGCAAGCCGCCGGACGAACCGGCGATGCTCGGCGTCGCGCTCAACGAAGTCTTCGTGCCCCTGTTGCAGAAGCAGTTCCCGGAGATCGTCGATTTCTATCTGCCACCCGAAGGCTGCTCGTATCGCTTGGCAACGGTCAGCATCAGGAAGCAGTACCCGGGGCACGCCAAACGCGTGATGTTCGGCATCTGGAGTTTCCTGCGCCAGTTCATGTATACCAAGTTCATCATCGTCGTCGACGACGATGTCGATATCCGTGACTGGAAGGAAGTGATCTGGGCGATGACCACCCGCGTCGACGCGGCACGCGACACGCTGATCGCCGAGAACACGCCGATCGACTATCTTGACTTTGCCAGCCCGGTCGCTGGCCTGGGCAGCAAGATGGGGCTTGACGCGACCAACAAGTGGCCGAGCGAGACCACTCGCGAGTGGGGCACACCGATCGCCATGGACACGGCGGTGAAGCAGCGGGTCGATTCGCTGTGGTCTGAGCTCGGCCTGTGAGCGCCGGGCGAGCGGCATGGTTATGGACTATGGCGGAGCATGCCATCCTGGAGGCTGAACAAAGTGAGCAATGAGCTGATTCCCCACACCAACCTTGAAGGCGCGCGCGCCTGGTGCCATGTCATCTACGGTTTGCATGCGCTGGCCGTCGTGGTCGGCGTGGTCGGTGCCGCGACCATCGCCGGAGCGTTTGTCTTTGGTGTGCCATCGCTGGTCGCCGTTGTTCTCAACTACCTCAAACGTGGCGAGGTCGCGGGAACCTGGCTCGACAGTCACTATCGCTGGCAGATCCGGACTTTCTGGTTTACCCTCCTCTGGCTGCTGGTCTACGGTCTGCTGATCATCACCCTCATCGGTATTCCGATCGCCTGGGTACTGATTGTCCTCCTCGGTCTATGGGTGGCCTACCGGGTCATCCGCGGCTGGCTGGCCCTTGCCGGACAACGACCGATCGGGACTTCCTGAGCAGCAGCGGGCATTGACCGCTCGTCGCGATCGGGTCGCGACCGTTTTCATTGCTCGCATCGATCGCATCATCGGCAGCACTCGTTGGGAGCAAGAAAGCAGTGAGCTGGAACCCGGTACATCTCCTCGATGCCATCAACGCCGCCGTCTGGGGGAGCCAGCCGCCGTCGATGCCCGCGTGGCGGCGGCGCACGCTGCGCCTGGCTCGCCTCGTCATCGTCCTGTTCCGGGATATAACCTATGGGCAGCTCACCCTTTGGGCGATGAGCTTGGTCTACACCACGCTGCTATCGTTCGTCCCCCTGCTCGCGCTGAGCTTCTCGGTCCTCAAGGCCTTCGGGGTGCATAACCAGATCGAGCCGATGCTGGAGCGACTGCTGGTACCGCTCGGGGCAAGCGCCGATGAAATCAGCCCGCGGATCATCGAGTTCGTCGACCATACCAATGTCGGCGTGCTCGGTTCCGCCGGACTTGCGCTGCTGCTCTACACGGTGGTCTCGCTGGTGCAGAAGATCGAAGAGTCGTTCAACTTCATCTGGCATATCGCCGAACCACGCAGCATCACCGAACGTTTCAGCCTCTACCTGAGCGCGCTTCTCGTGGGCCCGATCCTGATCTTCGCGGCGGTCGGGATCATCGCTGCTACCTTGAACATGGAGGTCGTGCGCGAGGTAATCGCGCTCGAACCGATCGGCTGGATGGTCGGGATGATCGGCAGGCTGGTGCCGTATCTTGTCGCCATCGGCACTTTCACCCTGATCTACATGGCCGTTCCCAACACCCGCGTGGACCTCGGCCCGGCGCTCGCTGGCGGCTTCGTCGGCGGCCTGCTGTGGCAGCTTTCGGGATGGGGGTTTGCGGTCTTCGTTGCGTCATCGAGCAGGTACTCGGCGATCTACTCCGGCTTTGCCGTCGTCATCCTGTTCATGTTCTGGCTGTACCTCAGCTGGCTGATCCTGCTGTTTGGCGCAAGTGTTTCGTTCTACTGGCAGCATCCCGAGTCCGTGGTCGCGACCGGGGGTGAGCCACGCCTCAGCAACCGGATGCGCGAGCGGCTTGCCCTGGTGATCATGAGTTCGATCGGAGCGCACTACCTGAGCGGACGCCAGGCATGGACGCTGCCACAACTATGTCAGACGCTGCAGGTGCCGAGGCACGCCGTCGAGGCGATGCTCGGGGCCCTGCAGCGCGGCGGTTTGATCGTGCAGAGCCAGGACGGGGCGCAGGGCTACCTGCCGGCGCGCGACCTCGGCGCGGTGTCCGTCAAGCAACTGCTGGACATCGTTCGGTCTTCCGGAGAGGGGGGCTTCCTCAATCCGGCCAGCCTGCCGGTTCCAGAGCGTGTCGAGCAGGTCCTGCAACAGATCGATTCCTCGCTGGGTGCGGCGCTGGATACGATGAGCGTCATGGACCTGTGTCGATAAGCAGCCCGGCCGGCCGACCCGCATCAGGTCTTCCGGCGGCGCTTGCTGCATTCCGAATGGGTTGTCGGCTATGATGTCTCATTGGCCGAGTCGTTGAGTCACCCGCATGAGCATCGCTCGCAGTTGCCGCCGCCTGTTTCTCGTCCTCGCCACGCTGCTGGCCGGCGTCGCCGCTGCCGGCGAAGCAGCCGCGCCGACGCCGGCAGCGGAGTTGACGGTGGTGATCGACGACAATTATCCGCCCTACGTGTTTCGTGCTATCGACGGCACGCTCACCGGCTATCTGGTCGATACGTGGAAGCTCTGGGAAAAAAAGACCGGTGTGCGGGTCGATCTGCTCGGCAGTGACTGGGCGACGGCGCAGCAGCGTATGACCGACGAGCGGGCGGCGGTGATCGACACGGCTTTCCGGACTTCGGAGCGTGAGCGTACGCTCGATTTCTCGCCGCCATACGAAACGATTCCGGTGTCGATCTACACTCACAAGGACATCGGCGGCATCACTGACCTCGATACCCTGGAGGGCTTTCTGGTTGGCGTCAAGGCCGGCGATGCCTGTGTCGACAAGCTCGCCGGCGCCGGCATCAGTACCGTGCAGCCGTTTGCGAGCTATCAGGCGCTGGTGACTGGTGCGGTTGAGGGCAGGGTTCGGGTATTCTGCCTCGACGAGCCGCCAGCCAACTACCTGCTCTACCTCAACAACGCGGACCACCTTTTCAACAAGGCTTTCACGCTATACACCGGGCAGTTTCACCGCGCGGTGCACAAAGGCGATGCGGCCACTCTGGCGCTGCTGCAGCGTGGCTTTGCCGGCATCTCTGCCGAGGAAGAGCGGGACTTGCGTCACAAGTGGATGGGAACGCCGCTGGTCTTGTCCCCCATGGCACGCTACCTAGGCTACGCGCTCCTGATCGGTTCACTGGTCGGTGGCCTGCTGCTGCTCTGGGTGATGACCTTGCGGCGCGTCGTCCGGCAGCGGACCGCACAGCTCGAAGCGACACTGGAGGCCATTCCCGATCCGATGTTCGAGCTGGGGCTGGATGGTCGCTACCACGATTGCCACTCGCCACGGACCGACCTGCTGGCTGCTCCTCCTGATCGGCTGATCGGCAGCCGGATAGCAGATGTTCTGCCGCCCGAGGCCGCCGCCACCTGTTTGTCGGCCTTGCGCGAAGCGCACGAAACAGGGCACTCGCTGGGCCACCAGTTCGAGCTGCAACTGGCCAGGGGAAGCTTGTGGTTCGAGTTGTCGGTGGCCCGCAAGCCGCCCCGGAGTGGTGAAGGCCCGCGCTTCATCGCCCTTTCGCGCGACATCACCGAGCGCAAGCGCGCCGAGGCTCGCCTGCGCATGGCCACCGAGGCAACCCAGCTGGTCTTCTGGGAACTGGATCTGGTCAAGGACCGCATTCTCTACGATGCGACCATGCTGCAGCTGCTCGGCCTCGATCACGGCGAGGATCCGGCGAGTTCCGGTGCGCTGATGGAACTGGTCCATCCGGATCATCGGACAGCCCTCATCGAGCGCTTTCAGGAGGCCATGCAACCCGGTGATCCGGTGTTCAGTTTCGAGCACCAGATCATCAACAAGTCAGGACAGTGCATCTGGCTGCAGACTCGCGGGCGGGTTGCCCAGCGAGATGCCGCAGGTCGAGTCGTACTGGCGGTGGGCACCGCGATGAACATCAGCGAGCGGAAGCAGGCCGAGGCCGCGCTGCTGCGCCGTAGCGAGCAACTGGCGATGATGTCCACCGCCAGCCAGAGCCTCAACAGCGAGCTGGACATCCCGGTGATCCTGCGCCAACTGGTAGCCGCGGCGCTGCAGATCACCGGCGCGACCGCCGGTGCGGCGGCCCGAGTCTGCGAACAGCAGATGGTGTTCAACGAGTACAACCAGGGCGGCCGCTTGCTGCCGATCGATTACCGTTTCCCGCCGGGCTACGGTGTGCCCGGACGGGTGCTGCAGACCCGGCAGTTCCATCTCAGCAACGATGCAGTACACGATCCGTATGTTGTCCCCGAGATTCAGCAGGCGATCGGCTTCCACAACCTCCTCGACATGCCGATCATCAACCGCCATGGCGAGCTGCTCGGTTGCTTCGAAATCCACAACAAGCCGGGTGGCTTCGATGAAGCCGATGCCCGTCTGCTGCAGGGCCTGGCCGCCAGTGCCGCGGTGGCCCTCGAAAACACCGCCCTGCTGGTCGAGCGCCGGCTGGTGGAACAGGCGCTGCGGGAAAGCGAGGCACTGAAAGGGTCGGTGCTGGCCAGTGCGGCCTGCGGCATCGTCGCAACCGACCCGCAAGGTCTGATCACGGTGTTCAATCCGGGTGCTGAAGCGATCGTCGGCTACCTTGCCGAGGAAGTGGTCGGCAAGGTGACGCCGATCGTCTTTCACGACCCAGAGGAGGTTGAGGCGAGGGCGTCCGAACTCAGCGATGCACTCGGCTATCGGGTCGGGCCGGGTTTCGAGGCACTGGTCGCCGAGGCGCGCCGCAGCGGCGTCGCCGACGAACGGGAATGGACCTTCATCCGCAAGGATGGACGGCGCGTTGTCGTCTGGCTATCGGTGACGATGATGCACGGTGCGCAAGGCCGGCTCACCGGCTATCTCGGAACGATCGTCGATGTCAGCGAGCAAAGGCAGGCAGCGGCCCAGCTCGACCTGGCCGCCAAGGTTTTCGAGCAGGGCGGCGAGGGGATCGCGATCACCGATGCCGCCTGCAACATCGTCATGGTCAATCACGCTTTCAGCCGGATCACCGGTTACAGCGCGGCCGAAGCGCTGGGCTGCAACCCGCGCCTGCTGGCTTCGGGGCGGCACGATGGCAGCTTCTACCAGAGCATGTGGCGGGCGATCGAATCGCGGGGGCATTGGCAGGGGGAGATCTGGAACCGCCGCAAGGACGGCAGCGTCTATCCCGAGTGGCTGTCGATCAGCCGGGTCGAGCGGGAGGGCATGACCACAAACTACATCGGGACCTTCATCGACATCACCCAGCACAAGGAAGCCGAGGCCAGCATCCAGCGTCTGGCGCACTTCGATCCGCTGACCGGTCTGCCGAACCGCAGCCTGCTCGACGAACGGGTCAGGCATGACCTGAGCCGTGCCAACCGTGGTCGCGAGTCGCTGGCGCTGATGTTTCTTGACCTTGATCGCTTCAAGAACGTCAATGATTCGCTCGGCCACCGGATTGGCGATGAACTCCTGATCCAGGTCGCACAGCGCCTGAAAGGGACGGTGCGCGAGGAAGATACCGTTTCCCGCCTCGGCGGCGACGAGTTCATCCTGGTCTTGCCGAGCACCGACGCCGCCGGTGCTGCGCACGTGGCGGCCAAGCTACTCGAAATCACAGCGCCGCCTTATCGCATCGAACAGCATGAGCTGAGCTGCACGGCGTCGGTGGGCATTGCCATCTACCCGGCCGACGGCGAGAGTTTCGAGGCACTCTCGATGTCTGCGGATACGGCGATGTATCGCGCCAAGCAGCGCGGTCGCAACGCCTACTGCTTTTTTGCCGCCGAGATGCAGGAGCGGTCGGCGCGTACCCTGCAGCTCGAGAACGACCTGCGGCGGGCGCTTGAACACGGCGAACTGCACTTGCGCTATCAGCCGCAGTTTGCCATTGAGGGCCGTCGTCTGGTTGGCGCCGAGGCCCTCCTGCGCTGGCAGCATCCCGAGCTGGGGATGGTTTCGCCAGCCGAATTCATCCCGATTGCCGAGGAGTCCGGCCTGATCCTGCCGATTGGCGAATGGGTGCTGCGGATGGCGGTGCGCCGGATGCGGACTTGGCAGCAAGCCGGCCTGCCGCTGGTGACGGTGGCTGTCAATCTCTCGGTGGTCCAGTTCCGGCAGGCCAATCTGACGCAGCGGGTATCGGGGATTCTGGATGAGGAAGATCTGCCGGCGGAGTTTCTCGATCTGGAGTTGACCGAGAGCGTGGCGATGGACAGCCCGCTCGCGGCGATCGGGACGATGGACAAACTGCGCGAGCGAGGCGTGCGGATTTCGATCGACGACTTCGGTACCGGTTATTCATCCATGAGTTACCTCAAGCGTTTTCGGGTGCACAAGCTCAAGATCGATCGCTCCTTTGTCGCCGACCTCGCCAGCGATCCCGATGATGAGGCGATCGTTGCGGCGATCATCAGCCTGGCGCACAACCTCGGCCTGCAGACGATTGCCGAGGGTGTGGAAAGCGAGGCGCAGCTCGCTTTCCTCCGCGAGAAAGGTTGTGATGAAGCGCAGGGCTATCTGTTCAGCGAGCCACTGACAGCTGACCAGTTCGAGGCCTTCGTGCGTGATCGTTTCCTCGTCTGAAAGGTCCTGGTTCGTCGGCGGTTCCGCCATCGGGCAGCTCAGCCATTGGCAGCAGGTTTGTCGCGCCGGTCGCTCACCGCTTCGCCAGCCAGAGCAGCAGGGCATCGATCGCCGGTTTGCCGAGTCTCGCCTTCTGGTCGTTGATCAGACAGACGACGATCCAGCGCTTGCCGCTTTGATCCAGCAGGTAACCGGCAATCGCCCGTACGCCATCAAGATAGCCGCTCTTCAGATGTGCCCGCCCGGTCGCTGCACCGGCGTTGAAACGCTTTTGCAGCGTACCGTCGACCCCGGCAATCGGCAGCGAAGCGATCAGTTCGGGCATCACCGGGCTTTGCCAGGCGGCACGCAGCAACTGGCCAAGGCCTTCGGCCGAGATGCGCTCGCTGCGCGACAGGCCGGAGCCGTTATCGAGCACCAGGTCAGGCAGTCTCAGACCCTTCGCCTGCAGCCAGCCGGCAATCTGGCGGCGCGCGCCGTCGGCCGTCGCAGGACGCTCGCTGTCGAGGGTCAGGAACAATTGGCGCGCCATGACGTTGTTGCTGTACTTGTTGATGTCACGAACAATCTCGCCGAGCGCGGCAGACTCGTGCACCGCCAGTGTGCGCGCGCCGGCGGGCGCGCGACCGGCACGTACGCGTCCGCCGAAGCTGCCACCGAGTTCCCGCCACAGGGCACGAAAGAGGCCTTCGACCTGGATGTCGGCTGGCCAGGGCGCGAGGTGCAGCGCTTTCTCGCCACAGGCGGCCGAAAAACTGCCGCTGAGTTCGATAGTCAGGCCACTGACCGCCGGCCTGACCTGTTCGCGCCAGTCGCCGCAGGCGTCGTGGTCAAGGCGCAGGCGGTTGTTGATCTGCAGACCCTCGCCCGGGGTTTCAGCGATCACCCTGACTCCCTTGCCAGTCAGGTCGGGCTGCAGCGTCAGGCGAACGCTCTTGAGGTTGACCAGCAGCGCGTCGGGGCCGGCGTTGTACGGCCGCAAGGGCTCGTTGTCGAACTCGCCCGGTTCGTGCGGCGGCAGCGCGAAAGCGCTCCGGTCAAGAACAAGGTCGCCAGCGATTTCGGTCAGTCCACGGACACGAAGCTGGCGCAGCAACAGCCAGAACTGTTCGAGACCCAGCTTGGGATCACCACTGCCGCGCAGGTAAAGGTTGCCGTCGAGCCGACCGCCGGTCGGGCTGGTCTCGGCGAGCGCTTCACTGCGCCAGGTATGCGCCGGCCCGAGCAGTTCGAGGCCAGCGTAGGTGGTCAGCAGCTTCATCACTGAGGCCGGGTTCATGGCCTGGCGGGCGTTATGGCTGAGCAGCGCCGGTCCGCCATCAACCGCCTGCACGAAGAGAGCGACCGAGCGCTCCGGGATGCCTGCCTCTCGGAGCGCCTGACTGACGGCAGGCGGCAGTTCTGCCGCGCGCGCCATTGGCACGCCGCCGACAAAGAGCACGATCAGCAGCCAGCGGGCGATGCGCCTGAGGTTGACAGCTAACGCAGGAGCCCGGGAAAAGCCCGTTGGTCGGGCTGGCTGCGCGTCAAGCGACGTCTTGGCCGCCAAATCCGGGCTTGCGGCCTGGCGGCGAGGGCATGCGCTGCCCACCGATCTGCGCCAAGTGCCGTTCAGCCGTGTTCCCAGGGCGGCTGATGGCTGAGGAAATCGGCCAGCAGAGCATCGAGTTGACCAAGCATCAGGTCGTTGCGACCGGCCAGCCAGCCGCGCACGAGGTCGCTGTGGTGGCCGGGCACCGCCTGCACGAGGAGCTGTTCGGCGACGGCGGTGTCATTCATCCGGCCCAGCAGGTCGAGCAGCCCGGCTGCACTCTGGTGATAGCGCTGCAGGCGTCGGGCAGGAAACAGCGGGGCGAAGAACTCGAGTGCATAGCGCAGCCGCTTCAGCGCGATGCGCAGGGCATGCCGGGCCTCGGGATTGGAATCCTTGGTTTCGGTTGCCAGCGCAGCGACGCGCTTGGCGCGCTTGTTCAGCGAACGGGGGGCAAAAGCGGTGATCGGTGGTTTCCTGTTTTCCACCAGGGCAACGGTAGCCGCGGTGAACTCGAGCAACAACTGCGAGTAGCTGGCCGCGGTCATTGCCGTCTTTGCCGCCTTGCGGCAAACGGTGAGGTGGCTGCTCGCCTGGCTGACCAGGCGCTGGACGTCGGTGTGATCAGGAAACGCCTGGCTGATCGGCGGCAGCATCTCGGTAATGAAGACGTCCCAGTTGCGGGTGTCGCCCAGCTGATTGGCCAGAGTGCGCCAGCGCGGGTCGAATTGGCTGACGTATTCTTCCGGCAGCAGCGGCCGCCAGAGACGGAGTGCCGAGCGCAGGCGGCGAATGGCGACGCGTGCCTGGTGGATGAACTCGGGCGCGTCGGTCTCGCGCACGCCGCGCTCGTTGCCCTGCAGTTGCGACAGGCAGGAAAACGCCGTACTGCGAAAGACCGCGATGCTGGTCATTCCCGGTGCCAGCAGTACGTCGGCGGCCTTGACCGGCACCAGCGCCGCTTCCCTGGCCAGCCGGTAGCCTCGCTCAGCCTTGCTGGCAGCTTCCGGATGCAGCGGCAGATCGGCCTGCAGGGCGATTGCCGCGCTGAACAGGTCGGCGACGTCGCCTTCGAGAAGTTCAAGTTCGACTTCGCAGATGGTCTCCTGACGCTCGCCGGCGACGATCTTGCCGCGGTCCAGCGCAAGCTCGATGCGCGTCCCTTCCTGCGGTGTCAGCAGCCAGAAGCTGCGCGTGAAGTCGGTGGTGAACACCGGCGCGAGGTCGGCAGTTGCCGCTTCGAGAAAGCGGCGAATTTTCGGGTTATCGACGTGCGAGAAATCGAACTCGCCGGGCTGACCTGGAGCCTCCCATTCGCTACGCTGTGCCAGCCCGCCGGGCGATGGGGCGTCACTCTTTACGGTCAGCAGCCATAGCGCGCCCTTGTGGCGATAGCGCACGGCAATGCGCCGGCGCTGCAGGCTTTGGTCAGGCGTGTCATAGTAGGTATTGATCAGTCTCTGTCGGATCGGCTTGCTGTCGGCGACCAGCCGGTGTGCGGGCACCCGGCGCGCGGCATTCGCCGGCAGGCTCAGCTTGATCTCGGTTTCCAGTGCCATTCTTGGTGTCTCCTCTTGGTTGGTATGGGTGCCACATCGTTCATTGATCGTAGCTACGCAGCTTCCCTATATCCGGAATGTGGATCTTCCGTCCTTCAACCACGACCAGCCCTTTTTCGGAGAGTTCGTGCAGGATGCGCGAGAAGTGTTCCTGCGTCAGATTGAGACGCGAGGCGATGATTCCCTTGTTGGTCGGGAGGGTCACGGTGATCGACTTCTCGCTGTCGGTCGGAATCTCCCGCAGCAGATAGCCGATGATCCGCTGGCGGCCTGAACACAGGGAGTAGGATTCGACATCGCTGATCAGGTGGTGCAGACGCATCGACAGCCCGGCAATCATCCTGCGACCGAGCCTGGGGTCAGCGTCGAGCTCGTCAAGGATCGCAGTCCTGGCGATGTGCAGCAGCAGCGAATCGGCCAGTGCCTGCGCATAGACCATGCAGGGCTTGTCCATGAACATCACGGCTTCGCCGAAGGTCTTGCCCTGACCCAGAATGTCGACAACCTTTTCACCGCCCTGCGCCGAAGTGAAGGCCAGCTTCACTTGCCCGTAGACGATCAGGTAGAAGCCAGTTGGCATGTCGCCCTTGTGGAACAGGATGTCGCCGCGCGACGCGGTGACTTCACGCGTGCCGCGTGCCAAGCGGGCAATTTCCTGAGTTTCCAGTCCACTGAACAGCGGCACGTGCGCCAGGAGCGCTTCAATGTTTATGCCGTGCTGAGTTGAATGCATGGGCTTCAGAAAAAAAAAGAAAAAGCGGCCAGAAACCTGCCGGTAGTCGGCAATCTTCGCATTTGTGATTGCCGGCGGCAAGTGCGAGCCGTCTCAGGGGTGTTGCGACGCGCCAGCCCTTGGCCTGTTCAGCGCGAAAGCAGTCGGTCTTCGGCCAAGGCCAGCGCCGGCGCCGGGCCGCTGAGCACCAGCGTGTCGCCGCCATCGAGCACGGTCGCCTCGTCGAAAGTGGTGGGCAAGCCGCTGGCGCGGCGCAGACTTGCCACCCGCACGCCGAGGGTCTCCAGCGCCAGGCTGGCCAGCGTCTTGCCGACCGCACAGCCGGTTGTGGGCAGGGTGACGGTGCTCAGGCGCTCCTGCTCGATCTCGTCGGCACTGTCGTCGTCGGCGCCGTGGAAGTAACCACGCAGGAGCTGGTAACGCGCATCGCGCTGGTCCTGCACGATACGGGCGACGCGACGCATGGGCACGCCCATCAGCGCCAGCGCGTGGCTGGCCAGCATCAGGCTGGCTTCGATCGCTTCCGGTACCACCTCGGTGGCGCCGGCCGCACGCAGTTTTTCAAGGTCCACGTCGCTGACGGTACGCACCACCACCGGCAGATTGACTGCCTGCTCGTGGGTGTGGTGCAGCACCTTCAGCGCGCTCGCCGTATCGACGTAGGTCACCACGACGGCGCTGGCGCGGTGCAGGCCAGCGGCCTTCAGCGCCTGCAGGCGCGCGGCATCGCCAAAGACCACCGAATGCCCTGCCGCTTTGGCCTGGCGCACCCGATCCGGGTCGAGATCGAGCGCGATGTAGGGGATGCCTTCGCCTTCGAGCAACCGCGCCAGATTCTGGCCGCAACGGCCGTAACCACAGATGATCACGTGCTGGTCGACGTTCATTGCCTGGCTGGCAATCCGGGTCATCTGCACGGCCTGCATCAGCCAGTCGCTGGCCACCAGCTTGGCGACGATGGTGTTGGTATAGAGGATCATGAAGGGCGTCGCCAGCATTGATAGCACCATGGCCGCCAGAATGGGGTTGAACAGCTGCGGCGGGACCAGGTTGTGCTGGCCGGCGAGCGTCAGCAGCACCAGGCCGAACTCGCCGGCCTGGGCAAGGTAGAGGCCGACGCGCAGTGAAACCCCCATCGAGGCACCAAATGCCCGTGCCAGGCCGGTGATCATCGCCAGTTTGAACGCCAGCGAGAGCGTGAGCATTACCAGTACCAGCGGCCAGCGCTCGAGCACCAGGCGCCAGTCCAGCATCATGCCGATGGTGATGAAAAAGAGGCCCAGGAGGACATCGTGGAATGGCCGGATGTCGGTTTCCACCTGGTGCTTGAATTCGGTTTCCGAGATCAGCATCCCGGCGACGAATGCACCTAGCGCCAGCGACAGGCCGGCGTGCTCGGTCAGCCAGGACAGGCCGAGCGTGATCAGCAGCAGGTTGAGCATGAACAGCTCGTCGCTTTTCTGTCGCGCGACCAGGGTCAGCCACCAGCGCATGATCGTCTGGCCGCCCGTCAGCAGCAGCCCGAGCAGCAGCGCGGCCTTGAGCAGGGCCAGGCCCAGTGCCGGCAGCAGGTCTTCCGGGTCGGCCGCCAGCGCTGGAATGAGGACCAGCAAGGGCACCACAGCCAGATCCTGGAACAACAGGACGCCAACCACCCGCTTACCGTGTTCGGACTCAAGTTCCAGGCGCTCGGCGACAAGCTTGATGACGATGGCAGTGCTGCTCATCGACAGGATGCCGCCCAGTGCCACCGCGATCTGCCAGGACACCTGCCACCAGCCTGGCAGCATCAGCACCAGCAGCAGCGAGGCAGCCGTGGCGAGCCCGATGGTGAGCACGACCTGCGCCAGACCCAGGCCGAAGACATGCTGCTTCATCGCACGCAGCTTGGGCAGGCTGAACTCGAGGCCGATGACGAACATCAGGAACACGACGCCGAATTCGGCCAGGTAGCGGATACCCGCAGAATCTTGCGCCAGGGCCAGGGCGTTCGGCCCGATCAGGATGCCGGCCACCAGGTATCCCAGCATCGGCGGCAGCCTGAACTGGCGGCAAGCGACGACCGAGAGTACGGCGGCCAGGAGATAAAGGAGGGCAATGTCGAGTGAAGTCATGGCACCAGGCTTGTGGGGTACTAGCTGGCGCCGTGGGAGATGCGGTCACGAGGCCTGTGTCTTGCCGATAGGCTGTTCCTTGGGCGAATCTACCACAGAAGGAAAAAAGCTGCCGACAGCGGGTGAACGGTCGCACCGTCCATCTTGCTCAGGGTCTGGCGAAGCGGCGAAGGAAGGCACGTCGCGCCGAATCCGGCTTTGCCGCCGAAACATCGCCTGAACTGGACCTCGGGTCCGGGACCGTGGGCGGCACGAGCATGGCTTCCAGCGCGGCACTCGCGGCCGCACGCGCGGCGGCTTGCGAAGCGAACTGGCTGGGCGGAGCGAACAGCGGGCAATACTGGTAGGAGGGGATGATCGCGGCTGGATCGTGATCGGCGATGAACTCAAGCGGACCAACCGGGAAGAGGATATGGCAGCGCTGGCCGGGACGCTGGTCGGACCAGAGATTGCCCCCGCCTGGCAGAAGGAAGAGATTGATGAACCACGGCGTGATGACCGCACCTACCCAGTCGCCCGACGGCTCGCTTCGGCTGGCTGCCTCGCCTTCTCCGGTCGGGGCCGGGGTGTCCGTACCAGAGGGGCAGATGCTGGCAGACCGCCAGCGGCGGAAGCCGACCGCTTCCACCGACAGGGCGGCATTGACGAAAGGGAGCTCACGCATGCTCGTCGCCCAGATCTGCAGGTACATCGCCTCCAGGCGCTGTCCGGGATTGTCGGTGATTGGCGCCGCTGGAGGTGGTCGCTTCGCCTCGAAGGCGGGCTTGCGGAACTCGGGGCTCATGGCGGCTCGCCCGGGTCCGCGGGCTTGCTGGTCAGGTCGGCGAAATGTCGCGCGGGGTCGTAGTCCCCGGTCAGTGCAGCAGAGACCGCGGCGAGAGCATCTTCAATCAACTTCCGCTCGCCATCCTCGAGTACTTCCCGGGCCAGGCCAAGGGAGGCCAGAACCCAGGTGCCGACGGGCTGCGGGCCGATCAGCATCAGGTTGATCCGCTCACGCCGCAGCGTGTCTCCCTGTCGTCGCTCGGCGACCGCGAAGTCACCATTCCTGCCTTCCAGGGCGACGAGCTGCATCGGGATCGACAGACACATCAGCCAGCCTCGATGGTCGCTGGCGACGTGCGAATTCCGAGCATCACCAGTTCGCTGATCACCATCCGCAGCAGTTCCGGCATGCCGGCTTCGACTTCGCGGCTGAGTTCCATGCCGAGAGCCAGAGACTGCGGCTGCAGGCCGAGGATGGCGGTGTGCTTCGGGGCCCTGCCGAGCAGCTCCAGTGTGGCCAGGACATCGCACAGCCCGACCTGGTGGGGTGACAGCCGGGTCTTGAAAAACACTGGTACCGCATCGCCCGTCAGTCGGATCGGCGCGCCCGCGGCATAGCCGGCGCGAATCGCGTCCACGATGATCAGTGCATCGAGGCCCTCGAGGTCCTCGAGCATCTCCATGCCGCTGGTGCCGCCATCGATCAGCTCGACTTCCGGCGGCAGGGAACAGCTGAGCGGCAGGCGCTCAATGGCTCGCACGCCGAGCCCTTCATCGCTCAACAGAATGTTGCCAACACCCAGGACGACAATGCGCATGACTGGTCCACAGCACGGGATGGTAAAAGAGCCGCCAGGATGAGATCAGGGCGGCTCGGCGAGGGCCGCTGTGACCCGCGTCAGGTGGCCCTGACTTTGACCACCGGCTGGTTCTCCTGATCGACGACATGCACCGCGCAGGCAAGGCAGGGGTCAAAGGAGTGCACGGTGCGCAGCACTTCGAGCGGTTGGTCCGGAATGGCGACCGGCGTCCCGGCGAGGCAGGCCTCGTAAGCCCCGGGCTCGTCCTTCTCGTTGCGCGGGGCCGCATTCCAGGTGGTCGGCACGACGCACTGGTAATTCCTGATCTTGCCGTCGTTGATCACTATCCAGTGCGAGAGAACGCCGCGCGGTGCTTCGTGCATGCCGACGCCAGAGATCTCGCCTTTCGGGAAGACGGGCTTGTTGAAGGTCTTGAGGTCACCCTTGGCCATGCTGGCCAACAGCAGATCCCATTGCCGGGCCAGTTCGTCGACCTCCACCGCACAGGCGACGGCCCGTGCCGCGTGACGGCCGATCGTCGAGTGCAGCGCGTCGAGACCGACCTTGGTCTTGGCCACGGTGGAAACCAGGTCAAGCGCATGCGTGGCATAGTCGATGGTCGGTTTGTGCCCGGCAGCGACCATCGCCAGCACGCGTGGCAGCGGCCCAACCTGCATTGGCTTCTCATAGAAGGTCGGCGACTTCAACCAGGAATACTTGCCGTCTTCCTGGAAATCGGTGTATTGCGGTCGCGTTTCGCCCTTGTACGGATGCAGTGGACCCTTGCCGCCTTCGTACCACGAATGCTTGACCGATTCGGTCACGCCATCCCTGAAGTAGGCGTCGTCGTGCGTCTTGATTTCCTTGAAGCTGGCGAGGTCGCCGCCGGCAATATGGCCGCCGGGCAGCGCAAACTGCGTGTTTCTGCCGTCGAGGGGAATGTCGGGCACCGAGATATAGTCGACGATGCCGCGGCCGATGGTTGTCCACTCCGGGTAGAAGCCTCCGACCACCGCGACGTCGATCAGGTAGACATTCTTGACGAAGTCCGCGAGCTGATCGATCCAGCCCCTGACGGCCAGCAGACGTTCGACGGTGAGCACGGATTGTGAGTCGATGGCCAGCGCATTGCAGACACCCCCGACGGCAACGTTCTGGATATGAGGGGTCTTGCCGCCGAGAATGCTGACCACCTTGTTGGCGTGCCGCTGTACTTCGAGCGCCTGCAGATAGTGGACCACCGCGATCAGGTTGACCTCCGGCGGCAGCTTCATCGCTGGATGTCCCCAGTAACCGTTGGTGAAGATGCCGAGTTGCCCGGTGCCGACGAAGCCGGCCAGGCGCTCTTTGACCTTGGTGAACTCGGCCTTGCTGTTGCCTGGCCAGCTCGAGAGGCTCTCGGCGAGGCTGGCCGCCTTGGCCGGGTCGGCTTTCAGGGCACTGGTGACATCGACCCAGTCGAGCGCCGAGAGGTGGTAGAAGTGCACGATGTGGTCGTGCACCGCATGCGCCAGAATGATCATGTTCCGGATGTACTGGGCGTTGACCGGCAGCTCGAGCTGGAGGGCATTCTCGACCGCGCGTACCGAGGCGAGCGCATGCACCGTCGTGCACACGCCACAGATGCGCTGGGTGATCGCCCAGGCATCGCGCGGATCGCGACCAATCAGGATGTTCTCGACGCCACGCCACATCTGGCCCGAGGCCCACGCTTTCCTGACCTTGCCGGCGTCGACTTCAACGTCAACCCGCAGGTGACCTTCGATTCGGGTGACCGGATCAATCGTGACTCTTTGCGACATTTTCTTGTCTCCTGAAAAGCGCGTTAGCTGTGCGCCGGCTGAGCATACGGCTCTTCACGCGGCAAAACCGGGAATCGGCGGGTGATGTAAATATAGCCGAATACCTCGGCGGCGAAGATGCCCAGGGTAACCAGCAATTCCGGTACCGACGGGAAATACCTCCAGCCCGGCCCGGTGTCGAAGGTGATCAGGAAGCCATTGAGGCGCAGCAGGATGCCGCTGAGCATGACCGCGATGCCGGCGAGAAACAGCCTGGCCGGGTTGCGCCGCGCCTCGGTCGTGCCGATCAGCAGGAAAGGGGCGATCAGACAGCCATTCTCGACCCAGAAGGTCAGCGCGATGTAAGTTGGCTTGAACGCCTCGCCGATCACACCGCGCCAGAGGATATCGGCGAACCGTACCACCAGGAAGACGGCCATGGTGCCGAGCATCACCCTGGCCATCGGATTGAGGAGGGGTACCTCGACTTGCCGCCGGTAAGCGGACGCGGCGACACAGGACTCGAAGAGGATGACTCCGTAGCCCAGTGTGATGGCCGAAAGCAGGTAGAGCAAAGGCAGCACCGGGGTTTGCCAGAGGGGATGGACCTGGCCGCCCATGACGACGAGCATCGTTCCCAGCGAAGCCTGGTGCATCATCGGCAGGACGACGCCGAGCGCGATGAAGATGTACAACACTTTCTCGAGTTTCCGGCGCGCGTCGCGCAGGCCCAGCTTTTCGAGAAAGACCGGCGAGAACTCGATCCACATGACAATGATATACAGGGTGATGCAGGCAGCGACCTCGAACATGACCGAGTTTACGTTGAAGTAGCCTGGCCAGAAGATATGCCAGAAGTTCCACCAGCGCCCCAGATCGAAGGTGATGGCGGCACCGGCCAGGGTATAGCCGAAGAGGCTGCCAAGCAGGGCCGGACGCACCAGCGGATGATACTTGCCCTTGTTGAAGATATAGACCAGCAGCGCCATGCAGAAGCCGCCGCAGGCCAGGGCCGAGCCGATGAAAACGTCCACCACGACCCATAGGCCCCAGGAGTAACCATCGTTGACGTTGGTCGTCGAGGCGAGACCAAAAAACAGACGGACGACGATGATCGTGGCCATGACGGCAATCAGTACGCCACAGACGAGCGTCGTGGCATTGAACAGGCTGCCGCCAATCGGCTCTGGTGCTGCATGCTGCTGGGCGCTCATGATCACTCCTTCCCGGGTTCGTCTGCCGGCGCATCGTCTTCATGATGAACGTTGCGTTTGGCAACGTAGGTCATTGCTCCGAGGACGGCAAAAGGCATCAGCAGTCCGCCGTAGAGCGTGTGCTGAATCGTCTCCGAGGTGGAAGCCGACGACTTCGGCGAGAGGTAAGGCATGCCGACCTTCTCGAAGTCAACCGCCGAGAGCTTCAGGACCTGTGTGCCGCCATACTCGGTTTCGCCGTAGACGTGCTGCTTGTAGTTGCCGACGTAGCCTTCATAACTCTGATCCGCGCCGCCGCTGAGGTTGCCGCGCGGATAGGTGGTCACACTGCCCGGCTGCAGGGCCAGACGGCGTTTGGCTTCGCTCAGCAGGTCGCTGGTCCGGCCATAAAGCGTCGCGCCGGTTGGACAGACCTCGGCACAGGCCGAATAGTGGCCGTCCTTGTGGCGATGCCGGCAGAGTTCGCATTTGCCGATCTTGCCGGTCGGCGAGTCATACTGGTACTTGGGAATGCCGAACGGACAGGCGACGACGCAGTAGCGGCAGCCGACGCATGCTTGGGGGTCGTAGGCGACGATACCGGTCGTCGGGTCCTTGACCATTGCCGTCACCGGACAGGCCGAAACGCAGGACGGGTCGGCGCAATGCATGCACGAGGTCTTCATGAACGCGTACCCGTTGGTTTCGTCGTCCTTGGTGGTCATCGTGCCGCTGCGGTACATCTTGATGATGTTGAAGGTGTAGCCGCTGGTGTCGAGCGGGGTATCCCACAGCTTGTCGGCCGTCGAGAACTCGGCCGGATTGTCGTTTGCCCGCTTGCAGGCGGCAACGCAGGCCTTGCAGCCGATGCACAGCGTCGCGTCGTAGAGCAGCCCGAGCGCCTCCGGGGGGCGCTGGTAGGTTTCGCGAGCTTCGGCGGTCGTGCTGACCGCGCCGGCAGCGACGGCTGCACCGGCAGCGGCGCAACCTTTCAGGAACTGCCGACGGGGGTTACCGTCTTCGGGAATATCTGGCCTTTGCGTACGCATCTCACACCTCCGTCTTTTCGCTCGCCGTCCTGGCTCTCTCGGCTTCCTCAGCCTTGTGCGAAAGGCCCAGATTGCGTGCGACCATGGCCGTGCCACCGGCGGCAGCACCGGCGACCGCCGCAAGAATGGCCGCCGAGCCGAGCGTCGCACCGATGCCTTGCTCTTCGACGATGCGCGGGTACTGCTGCGGGGGTTCGGCGTTCTTTACCTTGGCCAGCATGTGGATCGGCTTGCTGAAACCGACACCCTGTTCGGTGCAGCCAATGCAGGGACAGCCGCAGCCAACCGGCCAAGTGCCGGCGCCAGCGTCACCGAAGAGGACCGTCGGGCAGTTGGCGTAGGTCTCAGGGCCCTTGCAGCCGACCTTGTAGAGGCAGTAGCCCTTGCGGTGCCCTTCATCCCCGAATTCGATGACGAAACGACCGGCATCGAAATGAGCCCGACGCTCGCAGTTTTCGTGGATCAGGCGCGAGTAGGCAAATGTCGGCCGGCCGAGTCCATCGACTGGCGGCAGGCTGCCAAAGGTCAGGAAGTGCACGACCGTGGACAGGAAGTTATAGGGGTTTGGCGGGCAACCGGGAATCGTGACCACCGGTTTGCCGAGCACCGTTGCGACGCCGGAAGCTCCGGTTGGGTTAGGGTCGGTGGCTGGCATGCCGCCCCAGCTCGCACAGGAGCCGATGGCGATCACCGCTGCCGCGTCGGCGGCGCATTCCTTGGTCAGGTCGATGGCGGTCTGGCCGCCGACCTTGCAGTAGATGCCGCCGTCGCGGGTTGGGATGGCGCCTTCGACGACCAGCAGGTAGCTGCCCTTGTTCTCGGCCATGGCCGTCTTGCGCGCCTGTTCGGCCTGATGACCGGCGGCAGCAAACAGCGTCTCGTGGTAGTCGAGCGAGATGACGTCGAGAATCAGCTTTTCGAGCGTTGGATGCTCGGCCCGCAGCATGGACTCGGTGCAGCCGGTACATTCCTGGAAGTGCAGCCAGATCACCGATGGACGCTTCTTGGTGGCGAGCGCCTCTGCTACTGCTGCATCCGCCCCCTGCGGCAAGCCAAGGCCGGCTGCCACGGTGGCGCAGAACTGCAGAAATTCGCGCCGCGGCATGCCGAGTCGTTCGCTTGTCGCAGCAATGCGCGAATCCCCTTCCAGCTTCAGCAGACTGGTATTTGCCATTTTCATCTTCCCTCTCTCGTCGTCCGACCGCTGGTCGGGAGGTTTTCCCCGGCACGTCAGGGAGCGCGTGTGCATTCCCTAACGCCGATGCACACAAGAACCGTGCCAGATTGAAATGTATATTGAAAACAAAGACATCAGTTTATGCCAGCAGAGCGGGAGGAAATCTTTCTTTGCGCCTTGGGCAGCAAGTGGAAACTTGCTTTGCAGCGCGGTCGAGCGACACTTGTGCCGTCGCGCAACGGCTGCCGATAGTGCCTGCCTCCTCCAGGGACTGCGGGTCACCGCCACTGACCTCGCGATCCGCTCCGCGATCGCGGCAACCTTGCAACGGGCAGCGATTGTCTCTACGATCAACGCATGAGCCGCCCGATCCTCCCTCTCAAACGCAGACTTGCCGTGGCCCGGATCACCGGCTACGAGCTGCGTTATGGCCACCAACGGCGTTCGGCAGCGGGCGGTCGCCCGCGTCAGGCGCCAGTTGTTGCTGTCTGTGCCAGTCTTGGTCTGCCGCCCGATGGCCCGCACCGGCTTACCGATTAAGCGTCTGCCGAGGCCTTCGCTGGTCGCGCCCGATGCGCGGCTGCCGGAACCGCAGTCGGCACTGGACGGCGTGGACGAGACGGTCTGGGTCGAGGTGATTCGCAAGATGGACGAGGTGTACAACGACCTTCTCCAGTACGAGGTGGTCCTCGAGCAGAAGAACGCCGCGCTCGAGGAATCGCAGCAGTTCATCGAAAGCGTTCTGGCGTCGATGTCGGACATCCTCATCGTGTGCAACCGGCATGGCGCGATCCAGGAGGTCAATGATTCGCTGCGACGCTTCATCGGCCTGGACGAGACTGGCCTGCGCGGGCGACCGCTCTGCGACCTCTTCGCCGATCAGGCCTCAAGGCAGCGCGTACGCGACTTCTTTTCGGCCGCCCGCCCGGCGAACGTCCAGGATTGCGAGCTGCTGATCAGTGGTCGCGATGGCAGCCCGCTGCCGGTCTCGCTGAACTGTACGCCACGGCTCTCGGGAACAGGCAAGCTGGTCGGGATGGTGTTGACCGGCCGCCCGGTCGGCGAACTGCGCCGTGCCTATCACGCGCTGCGACAGGCGCACGAGGATCTCAAGCGCACTCAGCAGCAGCTTCTGCAGGCCGAGAAGATGGCTTCGCTTGGTCGCCTGGTCGCCGGTGTGGCACACGAGCTGAACAATCCGATCAGCTTCGTTCTCGGCAACGTGCTGGCCATCCGACGCTACGCCACGCGCCTGCAGACTTATCTCGAGGCGGTGCACTCGGAACAGTGCCTGCGATCGCCGGAAACCGAAGGATTGCGCCAGGAATTGCGTATCGACCGCATCATGGCCGACCTGACGCCACTGCTCGACGGCATGACCGAGGGCGCCGAGCGCACGCGCGACATCGTCGACGGACTGAAGCGATTCTCGGCGGTCGACCGCAGTGCCGACGAGTCGTTCAACCTGTCTGAGGTCGTCGCGCGGGCAGTGCGCTGGGTGGTTCGTGCCGGGCCGCGCAACTTCCAGGTGAATGTCGACTTGCCCAGCGAGTTGCTGGTTATCGGGTCTTCCGGCCAGATGCAGCAGGTCCTGATGAACCTCGTGCAGAACGCCCGTGACGCCACTGTCGGTGGCGAATCGCCGGCGCTCGACATCAGTGCTGAAGTGTGCGAGGGGACGATCCGGGTGCACTTCGCAGACAACGGACCGGGGATAGCGTCGGCGAACCTCTCGCGTCTGTTCGACCCGTTCTTCACAACCAAACCGGTTGGGCAGGGGACCGGGCTGGGTCTGTCGATCAGCTATGGCATTGTCGAACGGCACGGCGGTCGCCTGGAAGCGGCGAACCGGACCGAGGGCGGTGCAGTCTTTACCCTGAGCCTGCCACTGGCGCCGGCCTGACTCTGCCCGAACCAAATATCAACGGCTCTGGTTGCCAAAAAGGAGATACAGAATGAACGAAAATCCGGTTCGCTGGTTTGAAATCTACGTGCAGGAGATGGCGCGCGCCAAGTCTTTCTATGAATCCGTTCTTGGCGTCAAACTAGAAGCGCTCAACAGCCCTGGCGTGGAGATGTTCGCTTTTCCGATGCAGATGGGGCAGGGCGGTGCCTCGGGTTCGCTGGTCAGGATGGAAGGGATGCCGTCGGGAGGCAACAGCACGCTGGTGTATTTTGGCTGCGAGGACTGCGCGGTCGAAGCCGCGCGAGTCGTCAAGGCCGGCGGCCGCATCTGCCGCGAAAAGTTCTCGATTGGCGAATACGGTTTCTGCGCTCTGGCCGTGGATACCGAGGGCAACGTCTTTGGTCTGCATTCGATGACCTGAGATCAAAGCCGCCTCGACGAGCGGTCGGGCGACTGCGAGGAGTCGTCAGCCCATCTTTTCGATCAGGTGCGCCTTGATCTGGGCACGCCCGGAAGGGCTCGCCATGGCGATGATCGTATTGCCGGCGTGGATGACGTGGTCAACCTTGGGATTGAATACCCAGGCTCCATCGCCCTCGCGCAAGGCGAGCAGGATATAGTCGGGACTGCGCAGACGCAGGTCGCCGACTCGGGTCGGCGGAAAATTGGCGGGAACCGGTACCTCTTCCACCCGTACGTTCTTGTCGGAACGGATCATCTCGTCAAGGAAGCCGACGACGTGCGGTCTGACCATCGCCGAAGCCAGGCGGGTGCCACCGGTGAAATCAGGCGAAATCACCGTGTCGGCGCCCGCCCGACTCATCTTCTCGACGTTGCGCAGTTCCTGGGCGCGGGCGACAATCCGCAGGTTGGGATTGAGCTGTCTGGCGGTGATGATGATCATCAGATTGCGTGAGTCGTCGCCGGTGACCGCAAACAGCCCGCGGGCGTCCTCGATGTCGGCCGCTTCGAGCAGATCGTCGTCGGAAGCGTCCCCCTGCAGGTGGAGCAGACCGGGAAACTTGTCGAGGTTCTCCTCGAAGCGATCAGCTTCGATGTCAATGGCGACGTAGTGACGGCCGGTGTTGTGGAGTTCCCGCGCGACACTCCGACCAACTCGCCCGAAACCGCAAATGATGAAATGCTGCCGCAGTTTTTGAATCCGTTTTTCCATCCGTCGTCTCCGCAGGGAAAGATCAAGGTCCTTCTCGAGGAAGAACACTGACAGGCTGGTGAATAGAAAGGTCAGCGCGCCGAGGCCGGCAATCGCGACCAGACCGGCAAACAGCCGTTCGCTGATCGTATGGAGAGGGACTATTTCGCCATAGCCCACCGTCGAGATGGTGATCAGCGTCATGTAGAGCGCATCCGACCAGTCCGCGTTGTCACCGGCAATCTCGTGGAAGCCAAGTGTGCCGAGACCGATCAGGATCACCACCACCAAGCCCGCCCAGACGATGCGAACGATGATGCGCTGCAGTTGCCCGGCGACGCGCACGTCGGATTCGCGCAGGCGGCGCCGGCGGCGAAGCCGCAGGCGGGCCTGCAGCGGGCTATCGGCCATGCGCAAGGAAGCGATCGGCGTTCATGTCGCTAGTTTAGGGCTATCGGCGCCAGAAGGCCGGCGTCAGTACCACCAGCAGGGTAAATATTTCCAGACGACCAAGCAGCATGGCGAAGCTGCAGACCCAGATCTGAAGTGTCAGCGTCGCCCGTCCGCGCCGCGGCCCGGAAGAGCATCCACAATGGCGCGAAAAAGGCCACAGATTGAACAGCCGCGTACGCAGGAAATGACATTGAAGGCAGGCGCCTGGGGAAAGACCGGGTCCCCCAAACGAAGACGGAAACCCCGATTGCGGCGAGTTCCAGAAGCCGAAACGGCGGTGAAAAGCCGCCGAGGCCCATGGTGCTGAAAGCGTGCACCACAGCGTCGAACCAGTCATGCCGGCCCAGTGGTGCCGCGAGCACGGTAATGCCGGCATAGACCACCCACAACCTCTAGCTTATCGGGTTTCCCTTGAACATCTGGCGACCGCCGATGCCGAGCAAGGGCAGGATGGCTACCGCGAGAACGATCAGCCCCATACCGCCAAGCCAGACCAGCTCAGTGACAGGAGGTTGGAGGATGCCGCGAGACCGCCGAAACAAGCCAGAGGCAGCGCAAACGGATCCCCACCAGACACCAGGAGAAGCCGTCCGGCAGGTCCCCCACCACCCCCGGAACAAAACGCCTAGGCTGTGGCGCCACCTGCACCAGGAGAAGAGCAGCGGACCAGGAGAGCAAGGCAAAGCCCAGGACCAACACACCGACGACACGGATGACCGGGTAGTAGCGCTTCATCTCACCCCCGGCTGAAAACGGTAGCCGATACCGGTCTCGGTCAGCAAGTGGCGTGGTTGGGTCGGATTGCGTTCAAGTTTCTGCCGCAGGCGACGAATATAGATGCGCACGTAGTGCTCCTGTTCTGCATGTCCAGGGCCCCATACCTCCTCCATCAGATGCCTGTGCGTCAGTACCTTGCCGGCGTTGGCCAGCATTACGGCGAGCAGGCGGTGTTCGATCTGCGTCAGGTGAATATCCTCTCCGGCACGCCGGACGGTGTGGCGCGCGATATCGACCTCAAGCTCGCCGAAGCGATAGGTCGTGACGGCTTCGCCGGTCGGGCTGCGCCGACGCAGCAGGACACGAACCCTGGCGAGTAACTCGCCCACACCGAAAGGCTTGGTCAGGTAGTCGTCGGCACCGGCATCGAGGGCCTCGATCTTGTCGTGTTCGGCCGTACGGGCCGAGAGAATCAGGATTGGCAGTGAAGACCACAGCCGCAGTTCGCGAATGAAGTCGATGCCGTTCATGTCGGGCAGGCCGAGATCGAGAATGACGAGATGGACATCCCCCGCCGCAACGGCTTCAAGCCCGGCGCGGGCAGTCGCGGTCTCGGACGCCATACAGCCTGACTTGCGGACGGCGTCGGAGACGAAACGCCGGATTTCCGGGTTGTCCTCGACCACCACGACGCTGATCGGCAGATCGCTCACGACAGGTCTCCCTCCATCTCGGGCGGGGTACCCAGCGGCAGCGTCAGTCGCACCCGGGCCTTGCCCAGCGCGTTCTCTGCCGCGATGGTGCCGCCATGGGCACTGACTATGGCGCGGCAGACCGCCAGGCCGATGCCGGTACCCGCGACCGTCGGCTCCTGAAAACCGCGCACAAAGGGATCGAAGACCTGATCGAGGCGATCGGGGGGGAAGCCAGCGCCCTCATTGCACACCGACACCTCCAGGTTGGGAGGGCAAACGCGCGCCGTCAAACCGATGGGCGTACCGGCGGTTGAGTACTTTGCGGCATTCTCCAGCAGATTGCAGAGTACACGTTCCATGAGCACGGCGTCAAAGCAGATCAAGGGAAGGTCGGCGGGTAGTGCGATGTCAAGCTGTCGTGCCGCCAGGATATCGTCAAGCAGACGCACACTCGATCCAACAATGTCATCGATCGGTTGCCACTGCTTGTTGAGCCTCACGCGTCCCGACTGAAGTCGGGCCATCTCCAGCAGATTGGTCACCATCCGGTGCATGGCGAGGGACTGGTCGCGCAACATGCCGGCTGTCTCGATGGCGTTGTCCGGTGCGCCTGCCTGCCGGTCGGACAGGGTATCGATGAGCGTATCGGCCAGGCCGACCAGGCTGGTCAGTGGTGTCCGCAGGTCGTGAGACAAGAAGAGAGGATTGACGAGCGCAACTTCTCGGATTGCACCTCGAGTTCGCTCTGTTGCGCAATCTGGGCATAGTGAATCCGTTCAATGGCAATGCCCGACAGGGACGCGACTGCTTCGACGACGGGCTGCAGCGCGCCGCGCGTCCTGGCCACGGCGAGAACGCCACGCGCGCGCGTCGCGCCGGCAAGAGGCAGGAACACACTGTCTGCGTCGTTGACAGCGGTGTTCTGTCGATACGCCGTGAGGGCGAGACCTCGTGCCTTGTCGCCGATGGGCAGGGTGCCATGGATCGTCAGCGCCTCCTGTCCCGCGCTTCCTTCATTGATCAACACCGCGCTGTCCATTTCGAGCGCGCGCAGGAACCGGCCGACGATGTCAACCACCTGCTCGAGGGCCAGGGCAGCCCCGAGGTCGCGCGCCAGTTGATACAGCATGCGCGTTTCGCGTTCTTTCGACAGGATGGCTTCATTTTGATCGGCGATGTGTGACGCCAGGTGCGAGGTAATCAATCCAACGGCCAGCATCACGGCAAAGGTGATCAGGTATTGTGCATCGACGACCGTGAACGACAGGTGTGGCGGGACAAAGAACAGGTCGAACAAGGCGACGCTCAGAAAGGCAGCAAGGACGGCCGGGCCTCGGCCCAGTTTGACGGCGGCGACAAACACGACGAGGAGAAACAGCATCACGATGTTCGCCAAGTCCAGCCAGCCGCGCAGCGGCAGGGTCAGGGCCGTGATCAGCGCACACAGGGCCAGAGCTATCGGATAGCGCGCGCGAAACCAGTAATCGAGCACCCAATCTCTCCGATCAGGGAAGTGGCGCAGTGTCCTGCAGTCGATGTAAAAACGGTGTAAACAGCCCCGGATCATCCGCGCAAAAAACCCCGGGAAGATGAGCAGGGCTGCGGCAGCGAGCTATAATCCGGCGCACCCTGATGTCCGGTAACCACTTTCCCTGCTTGCGCCCTACCTATTCTGCCTGCACGTCAAAGCCATGAACCAGATTGCCAAACTGTTAACGTCGGACAATGTCGTCGCTGACCTCCATGTGAGCAGCAAGAAGCGCCTCTTCGAGCAGGTTGGCCTGCTGCTCGATACCCTGTTCTCACGTGAAAAGCTCGGCTCGACCGGGCTTGGGCTCGGTGTCGCGATTCCGCACGGGCGCATCAAGGGTCTCAAGCAGGTGGTCGGTGCCTTCGTCCGCCTGGCCGCTCCGGTTGAACTTCGATGCGCCGGATGGCAAGCCGGTCAATCTGGTCTTCGCCCTGCTGGTGCCGGAAGTCGCCACCGAGCAGCACCTGCAATTGCTCTCCGACTTGGCTCAGATGTTCTCCGAGCGTGCGGTGCGTGAAAAACTGGCCGCCGCACCTGACGCGGCTGCGATTCGCGCGACCTTCGCCGCCTGGCAAGCCGACTGAGCGCGGCCCTCACGCCACGTTTCGCGTGCTGTCCTCGCACTCGCGTACCTTGCGAAACCGGTCGCTGAGTCGGTCTGGTGAAGAACGGCGCCGGACCAGTCTAGGTGTGTTTGAAAGTCAGAAACATCTTGAAACAGCGCGCAAAGGCAAGCGGGGTTTCGCAATGCTCTGCCCACAGCTCGGCAGTCAAGGAGAACGAGACGTCGCCAGCGGCTTCTCGGTCCTTGACCCAGACCAGACGCCGATCACTGAAGACGCCAGTCGGCAGGCGACTGCGGATGAACTCCCAGACCTCATCCAGATGGTCGAAATTCGCCAGTTCTCCCGTCCCATCGGCGCCTTCTTCTTCTTCCATGAAAACCTGGTAGCGCATCACGAACCTCAAGAAAAACGGCCCGCCACACCGACGGCGGACACGTGGTTGGCCAACAGGGCGCAATTATTGGCCAACGCGGGCGAATAGTCCATCCCGTTGCCGCTGCTGACGCGTGTCAAATCAATCTGCGTGCTCTTGGCCACCAGACCGCGCCACCCAGCGCTGTCCCGTGTCGGCAACCGGCGGTCGATGTCGTGCGGTGACCGGTTTCGCGGCGGCAGCCACCGCCGGCGACGCCTCAGCCCTTGACACACACTACCTGCCGCAGCGTATGCACCACTTCCACCAGCGAGCGCTGAGCGTGCATCACCGCGTCGATGTCCTTGTACGCCATCGGGATTTCATCGATGACCTCCCTGTCCTTGCGGCACTCGACGTGTGCCGTGGCGCGTTCCTGGTCGGCAACCGTGAACCGGCGTCTGGCCTCGTTGCGGCTCATCGTCCGGCCGGCGCCGTGGCTGCACGAGCAGAATGACTCCTCGTTGCCGAGGCCACGAACGATATAGCTTCTGGCCCCCATCGAGCCGGGGATGATGCCGAGTTCGCCCTTGCGCGCCGACACCGCGCCCTTGCGGGTGACGAAAATCTCGGACCCGAAGTGGGTTTCCTTCTGGACGTAGTTGTGGTGGCAGTTGACGGCCTCGACGTTGACGGTGAAGGGCCTGGTGATCACCTTGCGTGCGACGGCGATCAGACTGTCCATCATTGCCGTCCGATTGCGGCGCGCATAGTTCTGTGCCCAGCCGACCGCTTCAAGGTAGTCGTCGAAATGCACGCTGCCTTCTTCGATGTAGGCGAGGTCGCGATCGGGCAGGTTGGCCAGGTGCTGCCGCATATCCGCCTGTGCCAGCGCGATGAAGGTGCTGCCGATGGCGTTGCCGACGCCGCGCGAACCCGAGTGCAGCATCAACCACACGCGCTCGGCCTCGTCGAGGCACACCTCGATGAAGTGGTTGCCGGTGCCCAGCGTACCCAGGTGCTTGTGGTTGTTGGTATCCCTGAGGTGGGGGTACTTTTCGACGATGCGCGTGAAGCCGGGCAACAGTTCGGCCCACAAGGCGCTGACCCGTTCCGGCGGGTTCTGCCAACTGCCCTCGTCGCGCTTGCCGCGGCTGAGCGTGCGGCCATGCGGTACCGCCTGCTCGATCGCGACGCGCAGCGGGTGCAGGTTGTCCGGCAGATCGGAGGCGTTCAGCGTGGTGCGCGTGGCGATCATGCCGCAGCCGATGTCCACGCCGACGGCCGCCGGGATGATCGCGCCGCGCGTCGGGATCACGCTGCCGATCGTCGAACCCTTGCCCAGATGCACGTCCGGCATCACCGCGAGGTGGCGGAAGATGAATGGCAGGCGGGCGGTGTTGATCAGCTGCAGGCGGGCCGCGTCCTCGATCGGCACGCCTTCGGTCCACAGCTTGATCGGCCGTCCATCCGGCACCTTGATGACTTCGATTGCTTCCGGGTTCATGCCAGCCACCCAAGTCCGACAGGTTGCTAGCGCGTAATCGGCTTGTAGCGAATCCGCCTCGGTTTCGCTGCCTCTTCGCCAAGGCGGCGTTTCTTGTCTTCCTCGTACTCGTGGTAGTTGCCGGCAAAGAAGGTCCATTGCGAATCACCTTCGCAGGCGAGAATGTGCGTGCAGATCCGGTCAAGGAACCAGCGGTCGTGGGAAATGACCAGCACGCTGCCGGCGAATTCAAGCAGAGCGTCTTCAAGCGCACGCAGTGTTTCAACGTCGAGGTCGTTGGAAGGCTCGTCAAGCAGCAGGACGTTGCCGCCGGCAATCAGCGTCTTGGCCATGTGCAGGCGACCACGCTCGCCACCCGAGAGTTGCCCGACGCGCTTCTGTTGATCGCCGCCCTTGAAGTTGAAGCGGCTGATGTAGGCGCGGGCCGGCGTTTCGTACCTGCCAACGGTGAGCAACTCGGCACCGCCGGAAATCTCTTCGAAAACCGTCTTGTCTCCGTCGAGACAATCGCGGCTCTGGTCGACATAGGCGAGCTTGACGGTATTGCCAATCTCGATCTCGCCCGAATCGGGGTGCTCCTTGCCGATCAGCATGCGGAACAGCGTCGACTTGCCGGCGCCGTTCGGGCCGATGATGCCGACGATGGCGCCGGGCGGCACGTTGAAGGTCAGCTTGTCGATCAGCAGACGGTCATCGAACGACTTGCTGACGTTCCTGAATTCGATCACCTTGCTGCCGAGGCGCTCGCCGACCGGAATGAAGATCTCCTGCGTCTCGTTCCGCTTCTGGTATTCGACGCTGGACAGTTCCTCGAAACGTGACAGCCGTGCCTTGCTCTTCGCCTGGCGGGCCTTTGGATTCTGGCGCACCCATTCGAGCTCCTGCTTCATCGCCTTGATCCGGCCAGCCTCCTGGCGGCCTTCCGTTTCCAGGCGTGCCTCCTTCTGCTCCAGCCAGCTCGAGTAGTTGCCCTTCCACGGGATGCCCTGGCCGCGGTCGAGTTCGAGGATCCACTCGGCAGCGTTGTCGAGGAAGTAGCGATCGTGCGTCACGGCGACCACCGTGCCGGGGAAGCGCACGAGGAACTGTTCGAGCCAATCGACTGACTCGGCGTCGAGATGGTTTGTCGGTTCGTCGAGCAACAACATGTCGGGCTTCGAGAGCAGCAGTTTGCACAGCGCGACGCGGCGTTTCTCGCCGCCGGAGAGGTTCTGGACCAGCGCATCCCAGGCTGGCAGGCGCAGCGCATCGGCGGCGAGTTCGAGCTGGCTGCCAAGGTCGGAACCGGCGGTGGCGATGATCGCTTCAAGGCGCGCCTGCTCCTCGGCCAGTTGATCAAAGTCGGCGTCGGGTTCGGCATAGGCGGCGTACACCGCCTCGAGCCTGGCCTGGGCGGCAAAGGCTTCACCGAGGCCAGACTCGACTTCCTCGCGGACAGTCTTTTCCGGGTCGAGCTGGGGTTCCTGCGGCAGGTAACCGATCTTGAGGTCGGGCATCGGCGTCGCTTCGCCGATGATGTCCTTGTCGACTCCCGCCATGATGCGCAGAACGGTCGATTTGCCCGAGCCATTGAGGCCGAGCAGGCCGATCTTTGCACCCGGGAAGAAGGAGAGCGAAATGTCCTTGATGATCTGGCGCTTGGGCGGCACGATCTTGCCCACGCGGTTCATCGTGAATACGTATTGAGCCATGGCTGTGCTTGTCGGTCAGCGGGTGGAGGATTCCGTTGGCGAACGCAGGACGCGTCCGGAAAACGCAAGTCTACCCGAGACTGGCCGACCATGCCGGCTGAACATCGCTTTCTCGCAGGGTGACTCGGCTCAGCTCATACCGCGCCACGAACTGCGACCGACCAAACGGCCGCCCCTATTTGTCGACAAATGCCCGTTCGATGACGTAGTCACCCTGGGCGCCGATGTACGGCGACACCTGGAAGCCCCGGCTGTCGAGCAGAGCACAGCAGTCCCTGATCATCGCCGGGCTGCCGCAGACCATTGCGCGGTCGCGCGCCGGATCGAAGGGGGGCAGGCCAATGTCGGCGAACAGGCGGCCGCTGTTGACCAGCTGAGTGATTCGACCCTGGTGGCAGAAAGGTTCGCGGGTGACGGTCGGGTAATAGATCAGCTTGTCGCGCACCAGATCGGCGAAATAGTCGTGCTGGGGCAAGTCCTCGCTGATGAACTCGCGGTAGGCGAGGTCCTTCTTCCAGCGAACACCGTGGATCAGGACCACCTTTTCGAAGCGCTCATAGGTTTCCGGGTCCTGGATCAGGCTGATGAATGGCGCGAGGCCCGTCCCGGTCGCCAGCAGATAGAGATTCTGGCCGGGCCGCAGATCGCGCAGCACGAGCGTACCGGTCGGCTTGCGGCTGACAACGACCTCGTCACCGACCGCGAGGTGTTGCAGCTTTGAGGTCAATGGACCGTCGGGTACCTTGATGCTGAAGAACTCGAGGTATTCGTCGTGGTTGGCGCTGGCAATGCTGTAGGCGCGAGTCAGCGGACGCCCCGCCTGTGGTAGGCCGACCATCACGAACTGACCATTGATGAAGCGCAGGCCGGGATCGCGGGTGGTGCGAAAGCTGAACAGGGTATCGTTCCAGTGATGGACCGAAAGTACGCGTTGGGCGGAAAAGTTGCTCATCGTTTTGACCATGGTTTGCTGTTGACCGGGAAATCGTATTCGCTCGTGCTATATTTGTAAAAGTGATTTTTTGGATAAACTTTATCTAAATACTGATATGAGATACAGTTTGCGTCAGATCGAGGTATTTGTAGCCGTTGCCCGCCACGAGAGCGTTTCGCGTGCCGCGGCAGAGCTTTCCCTGTCGCAGTCGGCGACCAGCACGGCACTCGCCGAACTCGAACGACTATACGACAACAAGCTTTTCGACCGGTTCGGCAAGACGCTACGTATCAACGAGCTGGGGCAAGCGCTGCTGCCGCAGGCCGTCGAGTTGATCGAGCGGGCGGCGGCCATCGCCAGTCTGCTCGAAGGCCGCGCCGGTTACGGGCGGCTGCGCATCGGCGCAACGCTGACCATCGGTAACTACCTGGCGACCCTGGTCGTCGCCGACTTTCTCAAGCGCCATCCCGAAGGCGCGGTGCATTTGAAGGTGGAGAACACGACCACGATCGTCGCCCAGTTGGCGCGCCACGAACTTGATCTGGGGCTGATCGAAGGCACCTGCCGCCACCCCGATCTGATCGTTGAGCCCTGGGTGGCGGACGAACTGGTGGTATTTTGCGCGCCGAGCCATCCGCTGGCGAAGCAGGGCAGGGCGACGCTGGCAGAACTGACCAAGGAGTCGTGGATTGTTCGCGAACCCGGCTCGGGAACGCGTGAGACACTTGATCAGGCACTGCGCCATCATCATTCGGCTCTAAACATCCGACTCGAGCTCGAACATACCGAGGCCATCAAGCGCGCCGTGGAGTTCGGCCTCGGCATTGCCTGCATCTCACGCCTGGCCTTGCGCGAGGCATTCCGGCGCGGCAGCCTGGTGGCGATCGAAACGCCCGAACTCGACCTGCGCCGGCACTTCCACTTCCTCTGGCACAGTCGGAAATTTCAGACTGCCGGGATGCGCGAGTTCGTTGGCCTGTGTCGGACGATGACCGCCGGTATCGAGCGTAGCGACCAGATCGAATGGCCGGTCATTCCTTAGGCACACTATACCAGCCGCTGGTCGAGTAATCGGACATGGCTTGCCTAGAGCCGGGGCAGTTTAGGCCGTTGAAGGATGAAATGGTCATGGGAGCAATGACGAGGGGAACGCGGAGAGCGGAGTGGCGTCGAGCTTGCACCACTTGCCCGCACGCAGCGCTTTTTGGGAGACTTCCCGCATAATATCATTTGCTTGAAATCGCAAGAAAAGGGACACTTGGTGTCTTTTACTGGAAGCCTTGCCGATGGAAGTCAGGCCGGGCAGAAAGCCCTTCCGTATATTGTCGTTGGACGGCGGTGGTACCTTTGCCTTGATTCAGGCGAAGGTGCTTGATGATCTCTTCCCGGGCGAGGATGGACATCAGGTTCTCAGCCATTTCGACCTGGTGTCGGCCTGCTCGGGCGGGGCGATCGTCGCTGCGGCGCTGATTGAGGGCTATGCGCCGCGCGAAATCTTCGAGCTGTTCGACAGCCCCGCCAATCGGCACGCGCTTTTTGGGCGCTTACCCTGGTACCGGAGTCTGTTGCAGCTCGTTACCGGTGTTTTTTCACCGTCGAGCCCGGTTGGCCGGCGCTTCTCCACCGGCGGCAAGCTGGAATTCCTGCGCCGCATACTGCCCAGTATGGGCAGTACCTCGCTGCACAGCCTGCACGGAATTCTCAACGACAGCATCGCTTCTTTGCGGGCGCAGCGCGATGAACCGGACCGGCCAATGTCCTTTCTCTTTGTCACCTACGACTTCGACCGCGACCGGGCTCGCATGATGCGCAGCAATGTCACGAGCCCGGCCGCCAGTTTCCCGCATCGGCAGCAGCGCGCGACGCTGGCGGAAGCCGCGCATGCGTCAAGCACCGCACCGATCAACTGGTTCGACAAGCCCGCTGAATTTGACGGTTGCCGCTTTTGGGACGGCGCCATGACGGGCTACAATAATCCGGTGCTGGCAGGCGTTGTCGAAGCCATCGCCATGGGTGTGCCGCGTCACGACATCGGCGTGCTGTCGCTTGGCACCAGCACGGTTTTTCTGCCCGAATACGGAAGCGACGGGATCCCGGAGGAGCTGTGCCAGCCGCGCGCCAGAACAGGCTTTCTCCCGGAGCTTGTCAAGGTCGGCAAGACGATCATCGCTGATCCTCCGGACGCGCACACCTTCATTGCCCACCTGATGCTCGATGGGGGCTTGCCGCTGGACGTGTCCTGTTGTCCCCACACCGAAACGGCAATTGTGCGCATGAATCCGGTGATTCAGCCGGTCATCGATCGTGCCACGGGGGAGTGGAGCGTGCCGGCCGGCTGGAGGGTCGAGGACTTCCGCCGCATCGCCGAGATGGATATCTCCGCGCGCCGGCAAGACGACGTGGACTTGATCAAGCGGCTATGCGACGGGTGGTTGCGGGATGAATGGCACAATCAACCCATCCGGGGTTGCGGCATCTGGACGTCGCCACTCGCCGACTCGCCGCTGGCCACTACGGATCGCCTGTGTGAAATTGGCCATCGCTGGTATAGCGATGCCAAAACCGCCTGGACCGAGCTGTCGGCTTGATGCCAGAGAACCGAGCCCGACATGCCCCAACCACGAATCCTGATTCTCAACTGCTATTCCGACAACCACCGCAGCGCGCGGGGGAACCCCTGGATCATGCCGCAGTCGATAGCGCCGGCGGTGCTGGCTGGAATGCTCGATCCCGCGCACGTCGATATCCGGCTCGCCTGCGAATTTCGCAACGGCCCTTTCGAGGATTTCAGCGCGCTGCAATGGGCAGACCTGTTGGTTCTGACCGGCCTCAACCCAGCCTTCGACCGGATGAAGCAGGTCACGGCGTATGCCCGAGTGGTCAATCCGGGCATCGTCGTCGCCATGGGCGGTCCGTTGGCACGGATGCTGCCCAATCTCAGCCGCCGCTATTTCGATTATGTCTGCAGTGGGGATGTCGAGCAGATCGTAAGCGTGGTGGATGCGGTCTTTGGCCCGGGGCACGCTGCCGAAGTCCCCATTCCGCGGCATGATCTGTTGCCCGGAAGTCGCATCATCGGCTACGCGGAGACCTCCCGCAACTGCAACTTCCGCTGCAGCTTTTGCGCCATGACCGCCGAAGATCGCCAGTTCATGGCCTACGACCTGGACGATGTGCGCCGGCAGATCGAGGCGCTTGGCCACCGCGAGTGTGTCATGTTCCTTGACCAGAACTTTTTTGCCGGGCCGCGAGCCCACTTCAGGGCGCGCATGGCACTCATGAAGGAGCTGTTCGAACAACGGAAGTTCGGTGGTTGGGCGGCGCTGGTGACCGGCGATTTCTTCACGCGCGCCGACAACGTCTTGCTGGCACGCGAATCCGGCTGCATCGGGTTTTTCAGCGGTGTCGAATCGTTCAGCCGCGCGCAGGTCGCCGCCTTCAACAAGAAGCAGAACCTGGTGCTGCCGCAGGAGCAAGCCATCCGATCGTGTCTGGAGGCCGGCCTTGTCTTCCACTACGGTCTGCTCTTTGACCTGGTTGACCAGACGATCGATGAGGTGCTGGCTGAAACCGAACTTATCGTCGCCAACCCATGTATTACCCTGCCGAGCTTCATCAGTTTTACCATCCCGATGCTGGGGACGCCGCTGTTCGGCAGCCGGCTGCGCGAGGGCCTGTTCTTGCCGAACGTCAAGCTGCGCGATATGGACGGCCGCTCACTCGTGTGTCACCCCGTTGACCCCATCGCGAAGGCCATCGCCTTTGCTGCGCTCATGGACAAGGGGCTGATCGCAAAACGAAAGTTGGCGGTGCATGCGTGGCAGTTCTTTCGCCGCTATGGCGCTACGCTATCCAGGTGGGGACTGTTGAGCGGCCTGGGAAATGCCTGGACGATGGGCTATCCGCGATTCGGCAGCAATGGTCGCGACGGCATTCGGCCCGGCCGGGAAGGCTGCCGCACCTACCTTGCCAGCTCCGAACCGCTCGGCTCGCTGTACCGTCCCCGCATCAGGATTCCCGAACGTTACCGCGGACATTTTGAGCCGCTCTACGTCACTGATGCCGATGGCGAGTTGCACGATGGCCTGATTGGCGACGCCGCCAGCCTGCTCCACCCGAACAGCGGCGAAGTAGCACCGTTTGCCAACTATAATGCGATTGCAATACCCTGACGAGCGCCGGTTCCTGGCGTCTCCGGAGACCGGAAGCGTGGCTGGCGAAAAAAACCACGGGATGACGCGTGTGATGATCAAGCGGATCTGTAGGGTTCTGGTGCTGTTGGCGGTGATGGCCCTGGTGATCCCAGGGGCTTGGCCGGAAACCACTGCTTTCTCGGCGAGATTGACGATTCTGTGGGATGCCCCACAAGGTCCCGGCCGGTCGGACGATGCGCGCCGTTGGCTGACCCAGCTCAGCGATTCGGTGTCAAATCCCCCGGAAGGGTGTACGCCGCTGGCGCTGCCGGACTTGTCATTGACCAAGCCAGCCCGCGCTTTCCAGCTAACGGTCGAGCGCGAGCAGTTCGGGGCTGGATCGCCAATCGTCTACCTGCAGGAACCGATTGCCGAGTTCTTCATTGTCGTTGCGAGGGACGTGCATGGTTGCCCCTGGTTGTCGATCTCTGGTCGGGGGTTGCCCTTCGCCCAGCGTGACATCATCAGCCCGTTCCCGTACGCACGCCTTCCGCCGTTGCCCCAGGGGGCGACCATCACCGCGATCGTGCAGGACTACAAGGCCATTCGTCCGTGGATCATGCTCGCCGGCGAAGGCAGCTTCGTGCGCGAAAACACCGTGCTGTGGGTCGGCCTGGGGGCCTACAGTGGCATCCTGTTGATGATGGTTGTCGTCGCCCTGGGCTTCGACGCTCACACAGGCAGCCGCGTCGCATTGGCCTACGCCTGCTACTGCGTTGCGTTGCAGGTCTGGCTGGTGCAGAATTTCGGCATCGGCTCTGCGTTCATGCCGTTCTGGCCTGGCCCGCAATACTTCCCGATGCTGCAGGCGATCTCGGTGGCGGGCGTGGTACTCGGGATCGGTTTCGCGGTGCTCGAGTTCCTGAAGCTGAGCGGCAGGGTGCGCGCGGCGATCGGCGGCTTCGTCGTGCTCAGCGCTCTCTGCTTCCTCGGGTCGGCATGGCATCCAGCCGGTTACCGTCTCGGGGCGGCCGTTCTCTCCGTTCTCGCCGTGGCGACCATCCTGCTGCTCGTCAAGGGCGTGTTGAAGGGCGATGCCTCGATAAGGCTGTTCACGCTCGGGCTTGGCGCGACCATGGTCGGCGGGGGGGTGCAGGCGTTTTCGGTCATCGGTAGCGGGGTCGAGGTTGGCCGGCTGGCGGCCTTCGCATTTCCGATCGGCAGCCTGCTTCAGGCGGTGTTCTGGCTGGCAGCGCTGATCGTCCGGCTGCGGGGTGAGCACCGGGAACTGACCGAACTCGAACGTCAACAGGCGGCGATCATGTGGGCGATGCCTGACCTGATTCTGGTGATTGATCGGCAAGGGGTCTGCCTCGACTACAAACAGCCCTACGCCACGCGATTCTTCGTCACCGGGGGCGAACTGGTCGGCAAGAACGTGTCTGAGGTTCTACCAACCGACACGGCCGGTACGATCCAGCGGGGTGTCGAGCAGGCGCTGCAACGAGGCGATCTGCAATCGGTGTTCATCGACCTGCCGGTGGACGGCAGCCTTCACCACTATGAGGCGCGTATCGCGCCAAACGGCCCCAGCAAGGTGGTGGTGGTCGTGCGCGACATCACGCTGCAGAAGCGCAACGAGGAGAAGATCCGTCGCTTGGCCTATTTCGATACGCTGACTGGCTTGCCGAACCGTCAGAGTTTTCTCGAACGTCTCGACCGCGAATTGCTGCGGGCACGCCGGACGAATAGCCGGATAGCACTGCTCTTTCTCGATCTGGATAGTTTCAAGCGGATCAACGACACGCTTGGGCACAGTGCCGGAGATTGCCTGCTGCAGACCGTCGCCGACCGCCTGCAGGAAAGACTGCGCGCAGGTGCTTTCATTGCCCGGCCGGCGCTGGACGAATCAGGCCTGCACTTCGCACGCCTTGGCGGCGACGAGTTTACTGTCGTCCTGCCCGATGTCGACACCGCCGGGGCCGCCTGCGTGATCGCACAGCGAATACAGGAGCTGCTCGGACGAGCTGTCCTGATCGGTGAGCAGGAGATCGCGGTTACCTCTAGCATCGGCATCGCGCTCTTTCCCGACGACGGCGACGATGCCGCGACGCTGCTGAAGCACGCGGATACCGCGATGTATTACGCCAAGGAGCAGGGGCGCAACAACTGGCAGTTGTACGAGCGCACGCTGACTACCCGCACAACGGCACGCCTGGCGCTTGAAGGCGATATTCGCAAGGGCCTCGAACGCGACGAGTTTCGTCTGCTTTACCAGCCGCAAGTGCGCGCCAGCGATGGTATGATCGTCGGCGTCGAAGCATTGATCCGCTGGCAGCATCCGCAGCAGGGACTGGTATCGCCGGCACTGTTCATTCCCGTTGCTGAGGAAAGCGGCCTGGTCGTTCCGATCGGCGAGTGGGTGCTGAACGCAGCCTGCAGCCAGGTTCGGGACTGGCAGCGGCGGGGCGTTTCGGTCCCGCGGGTGGCGGTGAACGTTTCGGCGCGCCAGCTTGGCGCAGCGGATTTCCTCGACACGGTTGCGGCGATCATCGTCAACGCCGGTGTCACCGCAAACCAGATCGAACTCGAGTTGACCGAAAGCATTCTGATGGACCCGGAGGCCAAGCGAATCAACGGCTTGTTCCGCCTGCGCGCCATGGGGGTGCACTTCTCGATCGACGATTTCGGCACTGGCTACTCATCGCTGTCCTACATCAAGCGCTTCCCGATCGGCACGCTGAAGATCGATCAGAGTTTCATCCACGGCCTGCCGCGGGATGCCGACGATGCGGGCATCACCACCGCGATTATCTCCATGGCCCGCGGCCTCGATCTGGACGTCATCGCCGAAGGGGTGGAAACCAGAGAACAACTCGACTTCCTGCAGCGTGCGCAATGCCCGAAGCTGCAAGGCTATCTGTTCAGCTACCCGTTGCCCCCCGATGAAATGGAAGTTCTCCTGCGTCGCGGCCGCATCGCCTTGTCTCCGGAACGTGCCAGAGAATGACCCAGAATCCGCTGCACGGTCTCGCGGTAGGCCTGAATCACGGCTTGCGGTAGGCCATCAACCGATATCAAACAGGTTTTTCAGGATCATTGAAGATAACAGGGAGTACCGACATCATGCCCATCTACGAATACGAGTGCACCGCCTGCGGCAAGGCGTTTGAGAAGCTGGTACGCCAATCCTCGCCGACGCCGGAGTGTCCGGCCTGCCACAGTCTGGACTTGCGCAAGAAAGTCTCGGCCTTTGCCGCCCTAAGCGGTTCGGCTTCGGGGTCAGCCGACTTCCCGGGTCCTTGTGGGAGTTGCGGCCACCCTGATGGCCCTGGCGCCTGCCGATTCAACTGAGAGATCCGGCATGACCCCTGCGTGCAGCGGATACTGCTGCCGCGCGCCGTAGCCTGGCAGCCCCATGTCTCCTGCACCCGCCGTTGAACTCGACCACCTCGCCGGTCTCGTTGAACGTGTCACCTTCCACAACGAGCAGAGCGGCTTCTGTGTGCTCCGCCTGAAGGTGAAGGGTGAGCGAGAGCTGGTCACCCTGATCGGCCACACTCCCATCGTCTCTCCCGGCGAGTACGCATCCGCCTCGGGGCACTGGGTGAACGATCGCGAGCATGGTCGGCAATTCCGCGCCGTGTTCGTCAGGATTTCCCCGCCAGCCACCTTGACTGGCATCGAGCGTTACCTCGGTTCCGGCACGGTCAAAGGGATCGGTCCCATCTACGCCGGCAAGCTGGTGAAATCCTTTGGCGCGGCAGTGTTCGATATCATCGAGCAAGCGCCCGAGCGTCTTCGTGAAATCGCCGGCATCGGCGAGGTGCGCGCCAGAAGGATCACCTCGGGCTGGGCCGACCAGAAGGTGATCCGCAACATCATGGTCTTCCTGCACGCGCATGGCGTATCCACTTCCCGCGCCGTGCGCATCTTCAAGACCTACGGCCAGGGTGCCATCGACGTCGTTCGGGCAAACCCCTACCGGCTGGCGCAGGACATCCGCGGCATCGGTTTTCTCTCGGCCGACACGATTGCCCAGAAGATCGGCATCGCCAAGGATTCGCCCCTGCGCGCCCAGGCCGGGATCTCCTATGCGCTCACCGAAGCGTCGTCACAGGGCCACTGCGGTCTGCCTCATGCCGAACTGGTTCCCCTGGCGGTGAAGCTGCTGGACATCCCGGAAAGCGTCATCGAAACCGCTATCGCTCAGGAAGTCGCTGACCAGGTGCTGATCCCAGATACCGTCGGGGGACAGCCCTGCGTGTTCCTGGCGCAGCTGTACCACGCCGAGCAATCCATAGCCGCCCAGATCCGGCGCCTCAAGGCCGGCGCAGCGGCCCTGCCAGTCTTCGACGTCGACAAGGCGATTCCCTGGGTCGAGCAGAAGCTCTCGATCCATTTGGCCGACAGCCAGAAGGAGGCGATCCGCCTTGCGTTGTCCGCGAAGCTCCTCGTGATCACCGGCGGACCCGGCGTCGGCAAGACCACTCTGGTGAATTCAATCCTGACCATCATGACCGTCAAAGGCGTCAAGCCCGTGCTGTGCGCCCCAACCGGCCGGGCGGCGAAGCGCCTCTCCGAATCGACCGGCCTGGAAGCCAGGACCATCCATCGTCTGCTGGAAGTCAACCCGCTCAATGGCCAGTTCAAGCGCAACGCCGACAATCCCCTCGAGTGCGACCTGCTGGTTGCCGACGAGTGTTCGATGATCGACGTGCCGCTTGCGAACCAGCTCCTCTCGGCGATTGCCACTTCGACGGCGATGATCCTGGTGGGCGACGTCGACCAACTGCCCTCGGTCGGCCCAGGTCAGTTTCTGAGCGATCTGATTGACTCGGGCGCGGTGCCCGTCGTCCGGCTGACCGAAGTATTCCGCCAGGCGGCCAGCTCGCGCATCGTCCGCAGTGCCCACCAGATCAACCGGGGAGTGTTCCCCAGCCTGCCGGAAAAGGGAGCAGACTCGGACTTCTACCTGGTTGCCGCCGAGGAACCGGAAGTCATCGCGCAGACCGTGGTCGATCTGGTGCAGACCCGGCTGCCCAGGAAGTTCCAGCTCGACCCGGTGCGCGACATCCAGGTGCTTTGCCCGATGAACCGGGGAATCACCGGCGCGCGAGGCATCAACCAGGCCTTGCAGGCGGCACTGAATCCGCCCGGGGAGCACAGTGTCGATAAGTTCGGCAATCGCTTCAGCGTCGGCGACAAGGTGATGCAGATCGAGAACAATTACGACCGGGACGTCTTCAATGGCGACATTGGTTTCGTCACCGGCATCGATGGGGATGAAGAGGAACTCGCCGTCACCTTCGACGGCCGGACGGTCACCTATCCGTTCGGCGAACTCGACGAGCTGGTACTCTGCTACGCGACAACGATCCACAAGTCGCAGGGCTCCGAGTACCCGGTGGTGGTCATTCCGATGTCGACCCAGCACTACATGATGCTCAGGCGCAACCTGATCTATACCGGGATCACGCGCGGCAAGACACTGGTCGTGCTCGTTGGCCAGAAGCGGGCACTGGCCATGGCGGTGAAGGGGAAGCAGACGGAACGACGCTGGTCGAAATTGAAGGAACGCTTGCGCACGAGCCCCTTCGGCCTTGAGATGAACGATCATGGCATCAATGCGTTCCCGGTTTTTTGAACTGAAACAGCTGGTGGCCCGGATCGTCGCGGGCCTTTCATCCCGCCTCCCCGGCACGCTCAACGCCCTTCGCTACCCCACCCGGCGAGGGGTTATGCGGACACTGGTGGCAGTGCCGGCCCTGTTGCTGCTTTATGTGTTGATCCTGATTCCATTGACGCCAAGCATCAGCAACATCCGCAAGGCGTCATCGGAGCAACCGGCCCAGATCCTCTCGGCAGATGGCAAGAAATTGGCCGAGTTCAAGCAATCCAATCGGGAATGGGTCGCACTCTCCCAGATTTCGCCACATGTCATCGATGCCCTGATTGCCACCGAAGATCACCGTTTCCATGACCATTTTGGCATCGACTGGCGACGCACCGCTGCCGCCGCGTTCAACACCGTGAGCGGCGATCGCCAGGGTGGTTCGACCCTGACGCAGCAGCTTGCCCGCAACCTCTACCCAGAGCGATCGGCCGGGCCCCCACGCTGACGCGCAAGATCAAGGAAGCCATCACCGCGTTGAAGATCGAGGCCATCCACAGCAAGGACGAAATCCTCGAAACCTACCTCAACACCGTGCCTTTCCTCTACAACGCGTACGGCATCGAAATGGCGGCCCGGACCTATTTCGATACCTCGGCCGACCAACTCGATGTACTGCAAAGCGCTACGCTGGTCGGCATGTTGAAGGGCAACACCTATTACAACCCCGTTCTCAATCCCGAGCGCGCCCTGCAGCGACGCAACACGGTACTGAAGCAGATGGTCAAGCGCGAGAAACTGACCTCCAGACAGTTTGACTCGCTCAGCAAGAGGCCCTTGCGTATCGACTTCGAGCGACAGACCGAACCACCGGGACCGGCACCGCATTTCGCCAGGCAACTGCGCAAGTGGCTGATTGCCTGGGCCGACCGCAACGACTACAGCATCTATGGCGACGGGCTGGTGGTACGCACCACCATCGATTCCCGACTCCAGGCCGCGGCTAACCTGGCCGTGACTCGCCAGGGCAACCGCTTGCAGATGATCGCCGACGCGGCATGGGCGAGGCGCTCGGCGTGGAGCCGCGACTCCAGCCTGGTCCAGGCGTTCATCCGCGAATCGCCCGAGTACGCCGCAGCCATGACCAAAGGCCGGACGCCTGAACAGGCCATGCAGGAACTTCAGGCCGACAAGGCCTTCATGGAGGCGCTGCACCGGCAGAAGACGCAGATCCAGATCGGTTTCCTGGCAATCGATCCGCGCAACGGCCACGTCAAGGCCTGGGTCGGCAGCCGCGACTTCGCGCAGGATGCCTTCGACCATGTACAGCAGGCGCGTCGCCAGCCCGGCTCGACCTTCAAGCCCTTTGTTTACGGGGAAGCCTTTCGCCAAGGTGCCAGCCCGAACGATAGACTGATCGACCAGGCGGTGGAGATTGCCGTCGGTGGCACGGAGGTCTGGCGGCCCACCGATGGTGGGCCGCCAAGCGGCGAGGCAATGAGCCTGAGCGATGGGCTCGCCTACTCAAAGAACACCATCACTGCGCAACTCATTCAGCAAGTCGGCCCCGCCAAAGTGGCCAAACTCGCCCGCAACATGGGCGTGCGCCAGAGCACGCTCGAAGCCGTGCCCTCGCTCGCCCTGGGCACCAGCCCTGTTACCCTCAAGGAAATGGTTGCCGCCTACGGCACGATCGCGAACGGCGGTGGCTACCTTGAGCCGCTGCTGGTTACCCGCATCGAGGACCGCGACGGCCGGGTCATCGAAGAATTCAGCCCGCAAGACCCCGAGATCGCGCTTGAGCGCGACGTTGCCTACACGCTGCTGGACAACATGCGCGGGGTAATCAACCGCGGCACCGGCCGAGGTATCCGCAGCCGATATGGCATCCGCGCCGACGTCGCCGGCAAGACCGGGACGACGCAGGACAACGCGGATGGCTGGTTCATCCTGATGCACCGGCAGCTGGTGGCCGGGGCATGGGTCGGTTTCAACGACGGCCGCGTCACGCTGCGCAGCGATTACTGGGGGCAGGGCGCGCACAGCGCACTGCCGATAGTCGGTGACTTCTTCGGAAATGCCTTGCGCGCTCGCATCATCGATCCACGTGTTCGCTTCACGGCGCCAGAAGATACCGGTCTGCTGGCACGCATCAGGGGCTGGTTCCGGAGTCTGTTTGCGCCCGAGCCAGTTGCCGAACCCAAGCAGCAACAGATCGTCAAGCCGGCCCAAGAAAAGGAAGCTCGCGAAGAACCCGCAGCGCCTGCTCCGGTGGTAGTGCTCCCTCAACCTGAGGGCGATCCGCTGCAGGAGAAAATCGATCAGATCACGAAAGAGAGCAACGAGGCCGAACTGATTGAAACCGAGCCATCACCGTCGAAGCAGGAGGAAACCTTCCGTTGAAGCAGGTTTTGCGGCGCTTGACTTTTCGCGGGACCGGCAATCAGCGACCTTGGCTAGGCCTTGTCAGCCGGCGCAGGTCTGCTGGTGGTTTGCGAGTGAGACAAGACGGCAGGTATTGCCCTTTGGTGAAATGAGGGATCGTTTTCGATCCTGGACTTTCCCTCATGTCTCTCGCTGCCCGGCCAAGTTCTCGGTCAGTTACCTGTTCGCCTCCTCCAGCATGCGCGGCGCGTAGCGTTGCGTCAAGACCGGCCCCAGGATCGCCGTGACCAGCACCATGATCAGCACCGCGTTGAGCATGCGGCTGTCGAGCAGTGGCTGGCCGGCGGCATTGATGGTCTTGAGCGCAACCAGCGTCGCCGCCAGCGTCGCCGCGACCTGGGGCAGGGTCAGCGACCATATTGTTCGGCGCGCCGCCGTGGTGTAGCCGAAGGCGCGACCACAGGAGTCGGCAGCGATCCATTTGCCGGCAATCAGGGCGCCGATGATTCCTGCGGCGAGCAGAAAGTCTTCGTTGATGCTGCGGAGGATCTCGAACGGATCGATCAGCAAGCCGGTCACGATGAAGAAGATCGGGATGAACAGGGTGTTGCCCATGAATTCCAGCTTGCCCTTGGCCGGTTTGTCCTTCACTGCCGCGTTCACTGCCAGGCCGGCGAGGAAGGTGCCGACGATCCCCGGCAGGTTGATCCACTCGGCAAGCAACGCCGTGACCGCCAAAATGCCGAACATCAGGATGAAGTAGGTATCTTCCTCGTTCTCCACCCGCCGCAACAGGTGCGCACCTGCACGACCCAGGCCCAACAGCACGAGCGGGACAAAGACGACGATCTCGACCACCTGGATGGCGATCCCGGATACCGAAAAACCGCTGGCGTACAAGGGCACGCAGACCGCGAACACGAGTAGCGACAACGTGTCCGAAACCATCGTTGCGCCGGTGGTGACGACCATCGGTTCGAGACTTCGCGCGCCCAGCTTGGCGACGATGGTCGAACCGAGCATCGTATGCGAGGAGAGCAGCGACCCGACGACGATTGCCGGCAGCGGGTCATAACCGAGCCACAGGGTGACCAGTGTTCCCAGCAGCAGGGGGAGCGTGGTCGTGACCACCCCGAAGCCGAGTGAGCGGAAGATCTTTTGCCTGAACAGCGACAGATCGATTTCCAGCCCCGCGAAGAACATCAGCAGCAGCATGCCGACTTCTGCAAAAAACTGCAGGACGGGATGTTGGGTTGGAAAGATGTCAAGCACGTGGGGACCGAACAGCACGCCGGCCAGCAGCAGCCCGACCGCCTCCGGCAGATGGACGCGGCGCGACAAGCGCGGAATGATGACGATCAGCATCATGCAGACCGCAAACTTGGCCAATACGGGCAGGACTTCGACTGCCTTGTGCAGGTAATCGAGAATGAACATGCCGCTATTCCTGAAACGAACTACCTGGAGAGGGTTGCCTATTCACACCCTATCCGGCACATGCACCAGAAACTCCGGCATGTCCGGGAGCCCGCCTATGAATGTCTCCTTCTTCTTCCCTTTGGCCGAGAAACGTTGCACGCGCTGCTTGAGCCGCTCGGCGACATAAAAGTCGCCGTCCGGTCCGATCGCGAATCCCGAAGGCGCCTTCAGCTTACCGTCGATGACCATACTTGCCTTGAGCTTGCCGCACGGCGCTTTGACCGGGATGTCGAAGGCAAGGATGCTGCCCGAGCCAGTAGCGCCAATGTATAGCGTTTCACGGTGAAGAATGAGGTGTACCGGCTTGGTCAGCTTGCGCCCCTCGACCTGCGCGACGAGCCGCCCGGTTTTTACCGCAAAAATCTTGACGGTGTCTCCTGCCTCATCCGCCACGTAGAGATGCTTGCGGTGGACGACGATCCCGCGCACCGAATGCCGGGGCTTGCCATGCTCGTCGAGCACAACGCTGAGACCTTGCGGCGCAGGCACGTTCGTGGGCGCACTGTCGCCGACTTCGGGGAGGTGACCATGGCTGGAGGCGACGAGGGTGCCGGGCAGGAAGTTTCCGTCTGGGAACTTCCTGCGCAGGTGTTTCGCCACGGGCGCCGGCGCGAAGGTATCCGGCAGGATGGCGATGACGGTGTTGGTATCCTGGCAGGAGACATAAATGCGGCCATCGTCGCCGAGTTCCACGTCAAAGGGGTGGACCATCGCCGCAACGTCCGCTGCTCTTGCCAGGACATTGGTGAAATGAAAGGTGTCCCCGTGCCGGCGGTAGTGGGCGATATGGCTGTCCTTGCGCCAGGCATTGGCGATATAGAGATTGTCGCCAACGAGCGCAAAGCCACGGGCGATCTTCAATGGCGCAGCATCGGGCGAATCGTCGAGGAGCAAGGGGTGCTTCTCCCGCGGCGTCCCGTCATCGTTGAAGACGCCGATGTTCTCGAGACCGTGATGGCCTTCTCCCCGATAGCTTACCCACCACACGATAGTCTTCCTCCTTGTTCTGAGCCATGGACACCGAGGGTTTGCATAACAATGCGAGTCACTGGATGACAACCCCACGCAACTCCGCAAAACGCCTGGCGACGAGTAACGACCACTTGTCGAAGGCCTCCTTTGCATACTGCCAGGCCTGGAACGAACTCATATAGCCGTTCGCCCAGGTCTGGGCCGCGCCGACCGCGCTGCTATTGACGTCGGCAGCGTACTTGCGCCCGATCTCGGTATCGCGGCATTCGGCGATGACCTGACCATTGGCGCCGTCACGGAACTGCATCTCCATGCCGGTTTCACCCAGGTAGGGGGTCGACCCTGCCGGGCGGCCGGTGGCCACCCCGGAGCCCGCTTCGGCGACGAAGCCGTAGGGAATCAGCGTCCCCGCCAGGCTGTCGGTCACCGTCGTCGGCACGAGGTCGGTCAGTGCGACGCGAATCACCACGACGCCCGGCCCGGCCTTGTCGACGACCTGCATCTGCGGCTTCAAGGCCTTGACCAGCGAAGCGTGGAAGTAGTCGGTCAGCGTCTTGAGATCGCTGGGGTCGATTATCTTGACCTCGCCCTCCTTCTGGCCCTTGGGCGGCGCCAGCGAGACGACGATGCGCGAGACCAGGACCTTGTCGAACTGCTTCGGGTCAAGACGGGGGTCACGCCAGCATTCGATGCCGTCCAGCGCCGACATGGGCCGCAGGCGCGCGTAATCGCTCAGGAAGCCGCTCCTGGTCAGGCGCGCCGAATCGGTCGCGGTCACGCTGGTGCCGCTGCCCAGCGCGGCGTCGTAGGTCTGGCAAGCGGCGGATAGCAACGTGGCGCCGGCAATGAGGCAGATGCCCAGGCCGCGGACGGCACGGGCAGAAGTCGTTGTCTTGAGATTCATGGTGTTCTGTTCCCCTGGATTGATTGCGAGTAATTCGGTTTTCCGGGCTGATGCCATCATCGACCTGTCGAGGCATCGTTCACTTCGGGAACATGAACTGCACCTGCGCCCGAATCTGCCAGTTCGCCCCGTCGTCCGGGGTGACCACATTGTAGTACGCCGACAACTGCGTATTTACCGGCAAACGACCGAGGTGGAATATCTTGCCGACGCCGCCCCCGACCGGCACCGTCCACCGCTGGCTGCTCTCGGCCTTCCAGTCGGCGGTGATGATCGGCGCGCTGGTGATGTAGAAACCGCCGTCAAAGTTGTAGTTGACGAAAGGCTGGATCAGGCCGTTGTTGTAAGAGCCACCCTGCTTGTTGTCGGAGAGCGACCAGATATTGTTGACCAGCACGCCGTACACCCACGGATCGCCCTTTTCCAGATGCAAGACTACCGCCGATGCCCCAAGACCCCAGTTGCGGTTGCCGAGATCCGAGTTGCTGTTGGTCGGCAGTTGCACCACCGGCCCAGCGCCCCAGATCCAGGCGCCGGGCTTGGCCGGCGAGAGGAAGGCGGTGAACACGGTGTCGCCGATGCCGTTGGTCCGATCACCACCCGGGAGTGGCTGCGAGATCACCGGCACAATGGTACGGGTGATGATGTTCCATTCGTCGCTCACCGAGATGGGAATCACCGGCTGGATGTTGAGGATGTTCTGGTTGCGGTTGTCCGGCCCGACGTTCAGGTTGGTGTTGTTCTGGAACGGCACGCTGATCAGGTTGCCAACCGGGTTCTGCGCGAGCTTGGCCAGTTCCTCGGCGCTCAGTTCGGCATACGCCGGTGCGGCGGCGAGCAGTGCTGCGGTCAACGCTGAAAATGCACCGGATTTCGTCTTGTTGTGGATGGTCATCAAAAACTCCCAGGTAAACATGGGCGCCACGCGGCACCCAACGGCAAGCAGATTACAGCGGACGGGCCGGCCCGATCTGCGGGGCACGCACCGGTTTGGCCATGCCGAAGAAGATCACCACGCCCTGACCGCCGCAGCGGGTGGACAGCGCTTCGGCTGCGCCGGGGTAGCAACTGTCGATGTCCTGCCAGTTGTTCATGGCCCAGACGTCGCCCGCCGGGCCGACGGCGATGTCGGTCTGCAACTGCAGGCCACCGCCGACATAGCCGCCGGGCGGGGAAATCTGGTCACCCGTCTTGAAGCCGGGCGGGCAGTTCTCGGTGCGCACGCCGCACAACTGGACGATCGGGCTCGCCGGCATCGCGAAATTGGAGACCCAGAGGTTATCGTTACCGTCGACCACCACGGCCCACGGTCCGGGCAGACCACCCCCCCTGAACGGTGAACCCGGCAACTGCGTACCATCCGGGCGCAGCACGGTGATGCTGCCACTGCCGCCCTCTTGTTCGGACATGGTCTTGGTCAGATAGTCGGAGGCCGAGAGCACGCCGCCGGCCTTCAGGTGCACCGCCATGTCGACCATGTGCGCCAGGCCGAGCAAACCGGCGCCGAAGCGGTTGGTCACCCAGACGTTGCCCTGGCTGTCGATGTTCAGCCCGCTGTTGTTGGAGCGCACGTCGAAGCGTTCCGCCTTGGTCGGGTCGGAGGCCGGAAAACGGATCACATGGATCGCACTGTCCGACACCCAGATGCGGTCCTGCTGGTCAATGGCCAGATGGAACGGTGCCGTGAAGGACTTGCACGGCTCGCCGCTGTCGCCCTCGCAGACGATCTTGCCGTTATTCCAGTCGCCCTTCGGAAAATGAAGCAACTGGCGTTTGGAGATGCCCAGCGCCCAAACGTCGCCGTTCGGCGCGGTGATGATGCCCTGCATCAAGCCGAGTTTGCCGCCGAAATTGATTCCCTCGGGCGGGGTCAGCGGCTTGCCGTTCTTGTCGAACACGGCAATGGATTTGCTGCCATAGCTCGCAAGCCAGACGTTGCCCTTGAGGTCGACAGCGGCGCCGAAGGTGCCACCCTGCATGCCACCGCCGGCAAAACCCGTCGTGATCGGCGACAGCGGCTTGCCGTTGGGGTCGAACTTGCTGGCGTTGCCTTGCCAGAGCGCGTCGCTCGCCTGCCAGCCGATGGTGAAGTTGTTGCCGACCCAGAGGTTGCCTTCGGCGTCGAACATCGCCTTGCCGCCAGCCCGGTAGCCGCCGCCGTCGAATTTCAGCGGCAACACCCAGGCGCTGGGGGCAACCTGCAAGTAGGGCATGAACGGCACCGGGCGCATGGTCTTGCCCTGCGGAATCGGATAGAACTGTTCGACCAGCGCGAATACCCGCCGCGGCTGATACCAGGGCGCCCTGGCGATCGCCTGAGCCGCGCTCAGCGTGTCGGCTGGTGTTCCGCCTGCTGGTCCCTTCGCCGCAGCGAAGAGGGAAGCGCAGGCATCAACCTTCACCACGGTCACGCAACCGGACAGCGCATTGGCCAGCGTGGAGAAATTGGCCATCGTCGGGGTCTGTCCGCTATTGAGCGGATCCTGGATCGTGCCGCCCCAGCCACCGGTGGCAAGATCGACGAAACTCGGGACGTTGCCGGCGGCGATCTTCAGTTGCAACGGCTGCGCCTGGATCGTCGTTCCGCTGATGAACTGGTTGTGCGTCCACACCGAGGCGACGGTGGTCATTTCGTTGATCGTGACCTTGGCCGGCGCTTTGCTGCCCGAGCACGGTCATCAGGGCTATGGCCGGGTTGTTGCCGGCGGCCTTGTTGGCGGTCGGTTGCCCACCCTGTGCGATCAGGTAGAGGCTGGAGTCGGTGGCGGCAGGCGCCGTCAGCGCAAAGCGGCCGTCGGCGCCGCTGTGTGCCTGCGCCAGTTGTTTCGGTGCGCCGGCACTGGCAGCCCACAGTGTGACGGTGGAGTTGGCAACCGGCGCGCCACCGCCTAATACCTGACCGTTCAGCGTCGCCGCCAGCGCAGAACCGGCCGGCAGCATGCCGGCGACAGCAAGTGCCAGAATGGATACTGGACCCGCGACTGCATTTCTTCCTTTATTCAGATCACTGTTCACTTTTTTCCTTGTAGAACGAATGGACCGCAACATGCTGCGCCGGGCAGGCCTGCCTGCGCCGATTAGCGCCGGCCGCCAAAACGACCACCGAAGCCCCCACCTCCGAAGCGGCCACCGAAGCCGCCGCCACCGAAGCTGCCACCGCCAAAACGGTCGCCGCTAAAGTCGCCGCCACCGAAGCCTCCGGCCCGGCTCTCGAAACCGCTGCGCGCCTGCTGCTCGCGGTCGGCCCATGAGGTGTCGCCACCGGCCGATTGCCAGCCGCCGGCGCCGTGCTGCTGCCAGCCGCTGCCCGTGTTCCGGTAGGCATTGCCATCGGCACCTGCGTAATGGTTGCCGAACAGGCCACTCGACGTGTAGCTCTTGCTCTGTCCGGTCTGCGCATCATAGGCACTGACCGTATGCTGGGCGCCAAAGCCATCGGGGCCGGCCGTGGCGGCGGCCGATCTGCTTATGGAACTGCCGCCCGGGCCGGTGGCCGAGACGCTCGATCCATAGGAACGCTGCCCGGTTTCGGTATTGTAGGAACCACCGCGTGCCACGTTGCCGCTGGTGCCGCCGGTGGTGTTGAATGTCCGGTCGTAGCCGCGCTGGGCCTGGCCGGTCTCCGGGTTATAGCTGCGTCCGGCGGCGTAGGCGCCGCTCGTTCCCGTGCGCAGGTTGGTGTAGTTGCCTGTCGCGGATGTGCCGATCTTGCCATCGGCGTTGGCATACCAGTTCCGTGTCCCGGAATAGACCGTGTTTCCCCAGTGACCATAGACGCCGGCGCTGGTCGACCCGCAGCACGGATAGCCCCAGTACCCCGGGTGGTAGTAACCGGCACCCCAGTAGGGAACCGCCCAGGCCGCAGTGGCCAGGCCAAGGCCGAAGCCGAAGGCATAGCCGACGTAGGGGTTGTAGATCGGGGCAGCGGCCAATCCCCAGGTGTAGGGCGCCGCATACCAATACGAGCCTATCCACGGCGTGTAGTTGTAGCCAGTACCATAGACCACCACCCCGTCGGGGGCCACTACCGTACCGAGGTATCCCGGGGTGTATCCGACATAGGCCACTTCCGGGCTGGCGCCATAGACCTGCACATAAGTCACATAGTGCAGCGCTGAACTGGCCGGAATGCTGTAGATCACCGGCGGCACGCTCGTCGCGACGACCCACGGGCCGGTCAGCGCGGGGGCGGAGAACCAGACGCCCGCTTCGAGCCCGAAATAGCTGTTCTGGCTGACCTGGATGATCGGTTGCTGCGCGTTGGCGACGTAGCGTAGCGGCGTTCCGTCGATGGCGCGGTAGGCCGGGGCACCGTCGAAGACCGGCGTGAACTTCGGCCCGTTGACGAGTGGAACAGCGGCTGTCTGCGGTATCGAATTGGCGATCAGCGCCTCCTGCGCCTGCGGCGTGCCGGCAACCGATGCCAGTACGACGCCGGCGGGTGCTTCCTTTGGAATCCGCGCGAAGTCGGCGGGCAGGCTGTTCGATGGCGTGAAGGTCCATGGTCCACCCAGGGATGACGCGCGATACCAGCGTCCGGAGAGCAGGGTGTAGTAGTCGTTGTTCGCCGTATTGACCAGCACGTCGGCGGTCGTGTTTTCGGCCCACAACAGCGACGTCCCGGTGACCGGGATAAAGTTCGGTTGCCCCTTGAAGACGACCAGTTCGGCCGGCACCTGCGTGACATGGATGGCCGGTGCGCCAGCCGCCAGAGTCGGCTTCGGGTCGGCGCGCGGGCCGCCATCGAGCAGATCCACGATGCCTTTTTTCGCGAGATTCTGCGCGAGGTCGTCGAGCCCGAGCGGCGTGGTTGGCGCAACGACCCACGGCCCGTCGAGCGAAGGCGCCGACATCCAGCCATCCAGGACATGCAGGTACCAGGTGCGATCCTTCCGGACCCGGGCGATCACGGCCTGGGTGTTGATGATGCGCTCGAAGCGCGTGTCGGGAACCTTCCTGATGCTCGGCGCACCATCGATCGGCACCAGGATCGCCGGCGAATAGCTGATGATGACCTTGGGTGGCGTGTTGTTGACCTGTACCGTTTTTGGCTTGACCGTCTGCGACGCCGCCAGCTCTCCCGCCAGCAGGTCGAGGGACATGGTCGCCATGGCAACGGGCAACTGCGCCTGTAACTGCTGCAGGTAGGCAAGCCCGTTGTCAGGTAGCGTGGGGAATTTGGCCTGCGTCAGCACGAGCTCGTTCAGGGCGACCGTGCGCGACGAGGCATCGACGTGGGTGCGCGCGGTGCCGAAGACCACGCCGAAAGTCTGATCCTTCGCCCCGCTTGCCTTGACCGAGACGGCCGCGCGGAAACTGAGCGTGTTCCCGGACCAGCTGTTCACCTGGGGCAGGTAGATTTCTGCGGATGCATTGGCAAGGGCGGCCTGGCGTGGCCATGGATCGGCCTGGATCTGGGTTGGGACCGCGGACTGGTTGTCCGCGCCAGGCGTGCTGGCCTGCCCGCCAAGCTGCGGATCGACCGCGAGCGGCTGCATCTGGACATCCATCCCCGGGCTGTAGGACACCGGGGCATTCTGGTTGGCACAACCCGCCAAACCAATAACCGTCGAGCCAAGCAGCGAGGCTGCGAGCCGGGAGCGATTTCTTGCTTTCATCTTGCTGTCTTTCTATCCATTCTGAATGTCAGGGGAGTTTGCGAGCGCGGACTGAATACTCACGGGCCGCATGATAGCGGCCCGCGAACGGGTTGGACCGGCAGGACGCCGCAGTCGCTCAATTGAGACTGGCGTCCTTGAAGAACCTGGTTCCGGACACTGTCAGCGTCGCCGACAGCCCGGTATCGGTCAACTGGTACAGGTAGACGCCAGGCGCCACCGAGGCCGCGCCGGAAAACATGCCGCCCTGGCCGCCGGCCATCGCTGAGACGTTGGCCTGGGCGCCGAATTCCCAGCCCTGATTGACGAAGTTGCTGAGCGCCTGCTGGTTGGCGAAGACGAAGATCAGGCGATTCTTGTTCACGCCGAACCCCAGCCCGCCCTGTACCTGGGCCATCTGCATGAAGGTCTGGCGATTGGTCTGCCGGTTGACGACGACCCCCTTGCCGGTCGTGCCGCCAGCGAAGAAGAGCTTGATCCCGAAGGTGCTGAACACCGCGTAGCCGGCGGAACGTTCGATCGCCCGCCGCGCGCCGGGTTGGATCTCATAAAGGGTCGCAAGCGCGTCCTGGGCCATCTCCCGGACCTGGTGCCGGGCCTGGATGATCTTTCCTTCGTTCGGCACCCCTTCCGGGAGGATGTTTTCGGCGTCCTTCAGCGGGTCCCATGACCACTCGGCGGCAAGACCTGGCGACGACCCCAAGCAAAGGGCCGCAAGCAACAGCAGTACAGGTGTCTTCATGACAATCTCCAAAGTGATGAACAAAATTGACGTCCCCGCAAGCGCTCTGCTTCGGGTACCGATCCTGCGCCACGCGTGTGGCGATCAGCAGCGCGGCCAATCACCATGCCACTACAAGGGTGGATTAAAGGCAAAATTGCGCTGCTCGATCGTCCGGCCCTTGCCATCCAGGATCTTTACGGTCCAGTTGCCCGTCCATTGTTCCTGCATGTTCATTTTCGACCAGGCGGGCTGCCGCGGACTGGTGACTTGAACGGCCGTTTCCTGCATGCGTTTGCCCTCGAGGCTCCAACGGAAGGTCACCGTTTGACCGTTCAGGCCGAGGAGTTCGCCGTAGAAGTAGACGACCGGGGTCGAGTTGGTGAACTGCTGGCGGAAATCAACGGGGGCACCGTCCGCGATGTTGGCGGTGAACGTCGCGTTTTCCACCGAGCCGCCGTCCTGCGCAAACGCGACTGGCCCCGACAAGGCCACGGCAAACACCAATGCCAATGTTGAACGTGGAATCCTCACACTGTTTCTCCTCAAAAAAGTCAGGGATGCGCGGGTCCGGTCACACCCTCTCAGTCGATTCCCCGCATCGTCGGCGCCGCCGCGAAGCTGCCGCCGAGCGCCAGCAGGAGGGTGATACGGTTGATGTGACGGAGGCCGCGCAGCTTGATCAGATCGCCTTCGGCGCGGATCTGGTTCGTCTGCAGGTTCGAGACCCACAGGAGATCCTTGGCGCCGGCGAGATACTGCTGGGTGGCGATGCGCACGGCGCTGGTCCGGTTGCCCAGCGAGCTTTCATCGAGCACCGCTCGTCTGGCCAGCAAGGGCTCGTTGGCGAGTGCGGTCTCCACCTCGCGGAACGCCGTCAGCACCACGTTGCCATAGCGGGCGACGGCCTGCGCCTGTTGCGCAGTGGCGATCCGGACCTGGGCCTCGAGGGCGCCGCCTTCGTAGATCGGGATGGCGGCGCCGATGGCGGCGGTCACCAGCCACGGATTCAGGCGCAGCAAGGTCAGGAGGGGGTCGGCCAGGCGCCCGCCGGTGAGCGCGATCGAGAAGTCGGGCAGCAGCGCCAGCTCGGCCGCCTCGGTCTTGCGAAAGGCGGCCAGCACGAGGCGCTCTGTCGCGATCACATCAGGCCGGCGCTGCAGCAACGCCGCGGGGATGCCGCTCGCAATCGGCGGCGGGTCCGGAGTGTAATTCATGGCAGCCTCGATCTCGGCGGCCGGGTAACGCCCCAGCAGCGCTTCGAGGCTGCGCCGGACGTCGCCATAAGACTGCCGCGCGGCTTCGACCGAGCCGAGCGCGGAATCGACATTGGCCCGCATGTCGACCACGTTGAGATCGGTGTCCTTGCCGGCTGCACGCCGCGCCTTGACCAGCCTGAGCAACTCGCTGTAGATCGTCACCGCCTGCTCGGAAAGCGCGAGCAACTGCCGCGTCTCGGTCGCCAGGTACCAGGTCTTGGCCACCGTGGCGGCCAGCGACTGGCGCGCCCATTCGTACTCGAGCGCGGTGGCCTCGTAAGCGGCCTCGGCAGATGCGCGCTGCGCGCGCAGCTTGCCCCAGACGTCGAGTTCCCAGGCGACACTGGCCAGCGCCCTGGTGGAGTCGGTATGGCCGCTGTGGTCCTGGTCATGAAGGACGCGCTCACCCAGCCCAATGCCGACCTGCGGCAAGAGCTGCGCGCCCACCACGGTCACGGTTTGCTGGGCGGCCCGAACCTTCTCCGCGGCCTGGCGCAGGTCGAGGTTGTTGGCAATCGCCTCGGCGACAATCGCGCTGAGCTGCGGGTCGTTCAGCGACTTCAGCCAGTCGCCAACCACCGGGCCGGTCTCCGGTGCCGCTTTCCAGGTCGGCGGGATGCGCGTATCCGCTGGCAGCGCGCGTGTGACAACCTCGTCATGCGAGGGCGCGGGGGCCAGGGCGCAGCCGGTGAGCAATACCGCAGCGAGTGCCACGGCCAGGGTCGGAATACGCATCAGCCGGAGAATGGATAAATCCAGTTGAACCACGAGTAAGCGCGCAGCAGGATCTTGCGCAAGGGGACAAACCAGCTTTCGGGATTGGCATAGATTGCCGCCCGGCCCTGGGTGCCGATCGGGAAATTCGCCTGGACCGGGTCGTCGAGCTTGATCGCCACCGCGAACTGGCCCTGCGGGCGATCGGTCGGCACGGCCTGGAAGTTCGGCAGCACACCGCTCGGCAGCATCTGCCCGGCGCCGCTGCCCTGCCAGATCGCCAGTACCTTGCCGGTAAAGATCTGCCCGGGGTAGAGGTCGATCGCCGTCTCGACGTCCTGGCCGGGCTTGACGTATTTCAGGTTCTCCTGGAAGAACTGGGCCAGCAGGTAGCGGTCGGCATCGCAGACGAAAGTCGCGATGGCGCCAATGCGGTAATCGCCGGCCACCATGCCAGGGCGGGCCTGCAGGTTGATGATGTAGCCGTCTTCGGGGGCCACCATCAGGGTGTTGTCAAGGTAGAAGCGCGCCTGCTCGAGTTCGGCCTGAACTGTAGCCACGGTCGTGTTGACGCCATTGATCTCGGAGGTGTAATTCAGGATGGCGCGCTGCTCTTCGGCCTGCGCCTCCTTGATGGCGGCGGTGTCCGCAGCCACCTGGGCGGCCCACTTCTGTGCATCTTCTTCGGGGCCGGCGCCCTGCTTCGCCAGATTCGCCGACAACGCCTGCTGGTACTTGGCGAATTCCAGATGAGCCTTGTTCTTGTTCACCTTCTGCCTCGCCACCTCGATGTCGATCTTCATCACCAGCACGTTCTGCTTGGCCTTGGCGAGCTGGGCTTCCAGCTGTTTGACCTGGTATTCGTAACTCCGGCGATCGAACTGGAACAGCGGCTGGCCCTTCTTGACCTGCACATTGGGCTCGACCAGCACGGCCATAAGCAGTGTCGGCTGGGACAGGCGCGGGGTGAGCTGGATGGTGTGCTGGATTACCCTCGCTTCGGTGGCCAGCGGCGCCATGAAACGCAGGCCGATCAGGAAGATGATCAGCAGGTGCACCCCGACGAAGACGCCGATGACCGCCTGCGGGATGCCGAATTTCGCCAGCTTGAGCTTGAAGAAGATCAGCCACATCATGAAGCAGTAGCCGAACAGCATCAGGAGGCCGAGAATCATGACTTGCGGTCTCCAGAACCCTGGACAACGGTCTTGGCCAAGTGAATGGCTTGCGCGTCGGCGACGGACTCCTGCGTCGATTCCTTGACCGCCTCGCGGGCCGAGTCGGGTGTGCCTCGCAAGCGGGCTATCTCCTTGTCGGTTTCGATGGCTTCCTCGCGGGGGAAACGCCGGATGTCGACGATGTCAGTCGGCTTGAAGGCCCAGATCAGCGCCTGCATCCACGGATAGACCGTGGGCAGCAGGCCGGCATAGCCGAGATATTTGACCGCTTCGGCTTCCGGGTGCTTGCGCGCCAGGGCGATGCGCCCCGGCAGGCCGGCCAGGAAGAGCCATGTCGCGATCAGTGCGACCACACAGAGCATCAGGGTGAGAAACGTCAGGTAGTCCCAGAGGTCGAGGTCAAATCCCAGCAAGGCTTCCATCGCTTGCACTCCCGTCTCAATCCTTCCCGTCTTCGAAAGGAATTCTGGCGTCCTTCTCGAAGCGCGCCTTGCGCTTGCGACCGAATGCCCAGATGACGACGCCGATGAATGCAATGATGATCAGCCAGTGATAAATGGTCAGTTCCATGGTAGCCCCCTCAAAGAATCGTTCAGCAGCACTGCCGCCGAAATTTACGTAACAAGCTATTTCGCCCGCTCAGTTGCCCGGCGGCGCCAGGGTCTCCAGCTCTTTCAGCCGCTTCATCGCCTGCATCGCCTTCAGCGAGTCGTAGTTGATGCCTGCGGCGTTGAGGCTGCTGCCCTGCTGGAACGGGTACTCGGGCAGCGTCCTGAGGAAGGCGCCGAGCTTCTGCTGCACCGGCACGAACAGCCAGATGTTGTCGGCGTACCAGCGCAGGTACAACCCGGATTCATGCGGCGCCTTCTCGTACGGGTCGGCGCGCAGATTGACGATCACCGGCCAGCCGGGCACATCGCGCACCGCGGTGGCGATGTTGCCGTTGGTAACCGCGAAATTCACCTTCCAGTCGTTCCAGCGCACGGCGTTCAATTCGCCGCCCTGGCCGAAATAGAAGATTTCCTCGCGTGGCCCCTTCTTCACCTCACCCTTGAAGTAGGGCAGGAAGTTGTAGCCGTCCAGGTGTGCCTTCCAGGTCTTGCCGTTGGCGGTGTAGCCCTGCTTGACCTTGTCGACGACGTCTGGCACACCGGCCGCTGCCAGGAAGGTCGGCAACCAGTCTTCCTGCGAAAAGATGTCGTTGATGAGTGTCCCGGGCTTGATCAAGCCCGGCCAGCGTACGAGCATTGGCACGCGGAAGCCTCCTTCCCAGGTCGTGCCCTTCTCGCCGTGAAACGGTGTCGTTCCTCCGTCGGGCCAGGTGCCTGTTTCGGCGCCATTGTCAGTTCCGTAGACGACGATGGTGTTGTCGGCAATCCCGAGATCATCGAGTTGCTTGAGCACTGCGCCAACCATGTCGTCGTGCTCGACCATTCCATCTGGGTAGAGACCGATGCCGGTGCGGCCCTCGGCGGACTTCTTCAGGCGCGTCCACACGTGCATGCGCGTGGTGTTGAACCAGACGAAGAAGGGTTTGCCGCTCCTGGCCGCATCGGCGACGAACTTCTGCTCGGCGGCGAAGATCTCATCGTCGACGGTTTCCATGCGCTTCTTGGTCAGCGGCCCGGTGTCGTCGATCTTCTGCCCACCCTTGCCATCGCTCCAGGTGTGCAGCACGCCGCGCGGTCCGTATTTCTTGCGGAACTCGGGATCCTTCGGGTAATAGTAGGTTTCCGGCTCCTCCTCGGCGTTCAGATGGTAGAGATTGCCGAGGAATTCGTCGAAGCCGTGGACGGTCGGCAGGTGCGAGTCACGATCGCCCAGGTGATTCTTGCCGAACTGGCCCGTCACGTAGCCCTGGGGCTTGAGCAGGTCGGCGATGGTCGGCGCCCAGGTCGGAATGCCCTGCGGTGAACCCGGCATGCCGATGGTCAGGAGGCCGGTGCGGAACGGGTGCTGGCCGAGGATGAATGAGGCGCGCCCGGCGGTACAGCTTTGCTGCGCGTAGGCATCGGTAAACAACGCGCCTTCCCTGGCGATGCGATCTATATTGGGCGTCTTGTAACCCATCACGCCCAGGTTGTAGGCGCTGATGTTGGAGACGCCGATATCGTCGCCCCAGATGACGAGGATGTTCGGCTTCCTGGTCGCCGTCTGCGCAAGAGCCGAGGCCGAAAGGGTGACGGCGACGAGGATGACCAGCAGACCAGCGAGATGATGGGTGACCGATCCAGTGCTGATGCCGCGGCCGACGAAGAATTCCTTGCGATAGTCCATGGGACCTCCTGGGTTACGGATTACTTGAAGCAGTCCCCGCTTGTGGCTGCAGCGGCTGATTGATGACGTGGACGCTCTTCATGTGGCGCGTCGTGCAGTAGCCGGCGAAGCGGTCGCAGATTAGCCTGACGCTACCGAGGATGAACAACCAGGCCATCAGGTAGACCCAGACCCAGGCGATCAACTTCCACGGGATCGGCGGTACCAGCACGCCGTAGCCGCACATCAAGGCCGCGGTCACCTGGGTGGCGACGATCGCCCAGAATAGCGGTGCTGCCGGGAATGGCCGCATGAAGAACCAGCGCTCGGTGCGCGTGACGAAGAGTAGCAACTGGCCACCGCCAACGAGTTGCAGGAACATCATCGTCTGCTGTTGCGCATGCGTCGCCCGGCCAAAGGACTCCTGCAGTTGCGGTAGCGACAGCACCTTGACCCCGAAGAGGAGCAGGCCGAACGACTCGGCGACGAGAAAGTAGCCGAGAACGCTGGCGACGCCGAAGATGCGTGGCCTGTCCCAGCCCACCGGCTTGGGACTCACCGGCGTGTTGTCGTAGGCGATGGTCAAAGCGGTGCAGTACGCGCACGCCGAAGAGCGCCGCAAGAAGGAGAATGACCAGCACCGCCACAGCCGCTTTCGTCGCGTCGGCGAGCTGGACCTTTCGGTCCTGGCGGTCATCGCTGCGCGCGAACAACGCCCCGCACATCAGCGGATTCACCAGAGCGAGCAGGGTGACGATCGCCTGCAGATGTTGTTGCAGCAGCGCATCCATCCGGAGCTTTCCACGCCGGCTAGGCGTCGAGGGCCGTCTGCAGCTTCTCTTCCATCTCGTGCAGCAGCGTGGTCTGGAGAACCGTGCCGCCGGTACCGCGCAGTTCGGCCAGGACCTTCTCGGGTGAGGACGCGTCGCGGACCAGTGCGAAAAGGACGGAACTGCCATTCTGGAACGTCGCGGTGAGGTCCTTCAGGAAATCCTCGTCAACACCGACCTCGGTGAGGGCACCGCTGACGGCATCCGTTCGCCGGGCGGTGGACATACCGAGTACCGGGTTCATCAGGACCAGACCGATCAGGGTGTTCCAGAAACCCCGGTTCGACCGTCCCGTGACAACCGGCTTGTAGGTCTGGAGCAGCGATACCTCGCCGTCTTCGTCCTTGACCGCGACCAGCACTTCCTCGACATCGATCGCCTGGTCCTTCTGCAACTTGCGAAGCTTGCCGCGGACTTCCGCCGCCTTGTTGGGTGTGTCGTAGGCAATGACCACTAGCTTGCTCATGAGACTTTCTCCTCTTGCTTGATTGTGAACCACAGCGACCAGAACGTAACGTGAATCCACAGCCACGCCATGGCGCGGCACCCGGACGATGCGGCTGGTGTCTACTTGGCTGCCGGTGCAACAGGTGCTTCCACGATCTCGATCTTGGCCTTGGCCTTGAGGTCGTCCATGTGTTTCTTCACGCTCTGTTGCTGAAGGTGCTGAGCCAATTGGGGTTTGACCTCCTCGAAAGGCGGCGCCTCGATCGGCTTCGAGTCTTCGACCTGGATCACGTGGTAGCCATACTGGGTTTTCACGGGTTCCTGCGTGATCGCGCCCTTGTCCAGTTTACTGACCGCAGCGCCGAATTCGGGCACCATCCGGCTCAGGTCGAACCAGCCCAACTCGCCGCCGCTGGCCTTGGACCCGGTATCCTTCGATTTATCCATGGCCAGTCTTGCGAAAGAAGCCGGATCCTTCTTGAGCTTTGCGATGATCTCCTTCGCTTCTCCTTCCTTCTCGACGAGGATGTGTCGTGCCTTGTATTCCGTGCCGCTGATCGTTGCCTTGATTTTCTCGTATTCGGCTTTCAGTGCTTCTTCGCTGGCCGCACTGTTCTTCAGCAGATCCTGAACGTAGGCATTGGCGAGAATCGACTGCCGCGTCAGGTCGATCTGGTCGAGGACCTCGGCGGACTTGTCCAGCCCCTTTTTTACCGCCTCTTCCGCGATCAGCGTTTGCATGGCCAGCTTGTCGATGATGCCTTTTCGTAGTTCCGGGCTGTCCGGCTGTCCGGACGCAAGGCCTTGCTTGACAATCATGTCGACGCGGTTCTTGCTGATGGCGATGCCGTTCACCGTGGCCGCGGCAGCCTCTTTCGCTGCCGGCCCAGCGGCCGACTTTGCCTTGTCGTCGGGGTTGCAGGCGCTCAGGACCAGCATCGAAGCGGCGCAGGCCAGAAGGATTCTGGATTTTCTTGGCATCATATTTCAGTAGAGTCCGGTAGATTGCGTCGGTACTGGCTGCAAAGCCAATACCGACGCGAGGTTTGAGTGATTCATGCGGTACGTGCTGCGAAAAAGCTTTGTCCGTATTACTCGAACGAGAAAATCCTCTTCCAGTCGTTCTTCATGCTGATGACCGTCCAGCCCTGTTTCAGTGCTTCGTCGTGGAGTGCCTGCGTGAAGGTGCCGACCTTGGTTGCCGGCAAACCCTGAGCCGGTCCGTAGGCGTATTCGCGCTTGGCATCGTCGTGCAACACCAGCATGGACAGGCGTGCGCCGTCACCAGCCTTGGTGTATTCGAGCATCTGCTGGTCGCCGGTCGAGTTGCCGACTGCCATGGTGGGCCGCCGCCCGATCATCAGGTGAATGCCTTCCGGTTTGCCGGCGTTGTTGTCGTTGAGCATCAGCTTGGGTTCCTTGGTCAGGAAGGGCTTGCCGTCCCTGGCGTAACCGTATTTCGTTCCGCCGGCGGTGCCGATCACCTGCTCGGGCGGGATGCCGTAAACAGCTTCAGAGTACGTACGTACGAAATCCTGGCCACCACCGGTGACGATGTAGGTCTTGTAACCGCTGGCGTGCAGGTACTTCAGCACTTCCTGCATCGGCAGGTAAGTCAGTTCGGTATAGGGCTTCTTCCAGCGTGGGTCCTTCGCCTCGGCCAGCCACTTCTTGGCCTGGGCGTTGAAGGTGTTGACCGGCATGCCGGTCAGCGTGGCAGCGGCCAGCTTCTCGAGGTCGGGCATGGTCAGCTTGGCGATGGCTGCACGGTCGCCTTTCAAAATCTCCAGTACCGTCGAGAACGGAGCGACTTTGGCCAGTTCGGGCTTGGCCTTGACCAGCGCCGGAACGCTCTCGAGGATGTACATCACCTGCGAATACATCGGGTGCTCGACCCACAGCGTGCCGTCCTGGTCGAAGGTGGCAATGCGTTCGGCCGGCGGCACGAATTTCGGGCTGCCTTGCGTGGTGGTGTCCTTCACAAAGGTGACGATCGCCTGCTTGGCCGGGCCGTCGTTCCACGAGGGCAGCGGGTCGGTTTGTGCTTGGGCGGGCAGACCCAGCGTCAGCAGCGCGCCCAGCGCAAAGGTGCGGGCAAGCGTTAAAACAGAGCGAGTACTCTTCATGATCCAACTCCCTGTATTCATGGTTAACCATCCATTGTCGAATGCAAACGGGCGGCTCTTTCGTGCCGCCCGCCTGGCTGTGTCACAAACGTCTTCCCACTCAATCCGACGGGCGACGTCTTAGTCTCCTCGGGCGCGAGTCCTCGCCATCTGTTGCTTCACCTCCGTGAGAACCTGCGCCAGGCTGTAAGACGCCGGCGACTGCAGCGCAGGGAAAGGCCCATAGGACTCCAGTTCCTGCAGCCAGAGTGCCTGGCCAACGGGAATGATGTTCCAGTCGTAGATGTACGCGGTCATTGGCGCGCCTATTGCGCCGCCCTGGCCGAGCAGGGTTGACGGCTGGAAGCCGACCGACCCCTCGAAAGGATCCCGCCTGATGTTGTTGACCAAAGGCCAATGAAAGGTATGGACCCCCATCAGGCCACCGGTGTTGGCCTCGGACGCCATCGCGAAGTAGATCTTCCAGTTCTTGTAGCGCACGGCCGAAGGTACCGGGCCACCGTAGTAGAAGAACGTATCGCGCGCCGACGTCGCCGACTTGCCGGTCAGGTAGTCGAGCTGGTTCACCCCGTTGAGTTTGGTCTTGACGATGCCGGGATACTTGCCCGCCATGATCTGCTCGTTCAACTGGTTGCCTTTCGCCCCGCCGGCAATCTCGACGAAGGTCGGCATCCAGTCATACGACGCGAACATTTCGTTCAAGACGGTGCCGGGCTTGATCTTCCCCGGCCAGCGGATCAATGCCGGCGCGCGCATGCCGCCTTCCCAGGTGGTGAGCTTGCCACCCTTGAACGGCGTATTGCCGCCGTCGGGGTAGGTGATGACCTCGGCGCCGTTGTCGGTGGTGAAGACGATGATGGTGTTGTCGAGTTCGCCCATTGTCTCAAGCTTCTTCATCACCTCGCCGATGTTGTCGTCCATCTGCTTCATGGCGGCTTCATTGGTGCCCCAGTCCTTGCCGCCCTTGGTGCCCACCATGTTCATGTACTTGTCCGACAGCATGGTCGTGATGTGCATGCGGGCCGGGTTGTACCAGACGAAGAACGGCTTGTTGGTCTTCTTCGGGTCGTTGCGATCGAGGAAGTCGATCACCTTGGCCGAGATTTCCTCATCCACGGTTTCAGAGCGCTTCAGCGTTAGCGGCCCCTGGTCACTACAGGTCTGGTTCTTCTCGGTGCCATCTTTGGACGTGCAGGCGATCACCGGCCGCGGCGGCGTCATGCAGAGGGTCGTCTTCGGATCCACCGCGCCGGGAGGGTCGCTGAGGCCGCGGACCGGCGAGTTCTTGCACGGCGGCACGATGGCCTGCACCGTCGGAGAACTGTTGATGTCGGGGAAGCTCACGCCCTGCATCGCGTCCAAGTGATAGAGGTAACCCCAGAACTCCTGAAAGCCGTGCGCCGTCGGCAACGCCGCCGTATGGTCGCCGAGATGGTTCTTGCCGAACTCGCCGGTGGTGTAGCCGAGATCGAGCAGGAACTTGGCCAGCGACGGCGTGCCGGGCTGCAGGTAGGACGGGCTGCCCGGCAATTGCGGCGGGATCATGCCAGCGCGCAGCGGCGTCATGCCGGTGAAGAAGGCGGTGCGACCGGCCGTGCAGCTTTGCTCGGCGTAATAGGTCATGAACTTCGCACCCTCTTGCCCGATGCGGTCGATGTTGGGCGTTTCGCCGACCATCAGTCCTTGATGGTAGATGCTCGGCTGCATCCAGCCGATGTCGTCGCCCATGATGAAAAGGATGTTGGGTTTCTTGGCGGGCCCCTGAGCGAGCGCAGTCCCCGATGCCATCACCATTGCCGCAAGCGCCAAGCCCAGCGCTCGCAGAATACGTCCTGCATTTTTCATGTTGATATCCCTTGTGGTTGATTCACGAGCTTCCTGGTGATTCTTGCCGCGATATGTTCCCGGTCCAAAGCTGGACAACTCCCTCAACGCGATGCGTTACGCGTCCGGGCAGCATAGTGTCTTTGCCATCGTTTTGCTACTTCCCTTTAGGGAAGGTTGGCAGGGGTTCGTCGAGCAATCCCACTGCTTGAGCGATTCGTGTGAGTTCCGCCACGGAGTGCACCTCGAGTTTGGTCCTAATGGCCGTGCGGTGAAGCTTAACCGTCCGTTCGTTGATGCCCAGGTCGGCCGCGATCTGCTTGTTCATCTGGCCGGCGACGACGTAGCGCAGGATCTCCAGCTCGCGACTCGTGAGGGCATCGAATCTGGCCCGCAGCGCGTGCAGGTGCGCACCCTCGGCGCGCTGCCGGGCATCACGGGCAATGGCCCGGTCCACCGCCGCAAGAATCGCCTGCTTCGGCGCGCGCTTGGTGAGGAAATCCTCGGCCCCCTGGCGCATCGCCTGCACGGTTGTCGGGATGTCGCCGGCCCCGGAGAGAAAGACCACCGGCACCATGTTCACCCCGCGCGCCAGTGCCTGCTGGAGATCCAGGCCGTCCATTCCCGGCATCCGTAGATCGGTGATGACACACCCCGCGCCGTCACTCAGTCTCGCGAGAAAATCGGCCGCCGATGCGTACGTCTGGACGGCGTAGCCTGACGCCTTCAACAAACGCGCGAGCGCGACGAGGAAGGAGGCGTCGTCATCGACGACATGCACCACTGGCATGGTTGTGCTCATGAGGATCTTGCCACCCCTGCTTGCGGCAGCGTAAAGCGGAACGTTGCGCCTTCATCGGCATTGTTCTCCGCCCAGATGCGCCCGCCGTGGGCTTCGATTATCGTGCGCGAAATCGAGAGCCCGATGCCCATCCCCTTCGCCTTGGTGGTGAAGAAGGGCTCGAACAGGCGCCCAAGTCGTTCTGGCGCGATGCCGGGTCCGCTGTCTTCGACAGCCACCTCGATCGCACCCTCACTGTTGGGCCGCGCTCGCACGGTTACCTTTCGCCTTGCGGCGGGTGCGTCTTCGACAGCATCCATCGCGTTAAGAATGAGGTTCAGCAGCACTTGCTGAAGGTGTACCGGATCGCCCATCACCAGCGGCAGGTTGGGGGCATCGTCGATTACCAATGCCACTTTGCGTATGGCTGTATCGCCGCGCGCCAGGGCCATCACCGTCGCGAGTTCGTCGCTCACCGAAAGGGCGCTTCGGACGAAGCTGCGGCGTTTCAGCAGCGCCCGCAACCGGTCGATCACGCCGCTGGCGCGCCGTTCGTCCTGGCGGATGTCGGCCAAAATGGCCCGCACTTCTTCGATGTCCGGCGGGTCGTGCTCAAGGAATAGTTCGGCCGCCTCGGTATTGCGCAGGATGGCGCCAAGCGGCTGGCTCAGCTCGTGCGCGAGCGCTGATGCGAACTGCCCCATCATCGAGACACGATTGGCATGGGCCAGTTCACTGCGCAGTTGTTGCAACTCGAGTTCGGAACTGCGCCGTGCGGAAATATCGAGTACCACCCCGCGCAGTACAATCGGCTTGCCGCTACCATCACGTTCGATCTGTCCGTGCGCTGCCATCCAGCGAATTTTCCCTCCACGGAGGAGTACGCGGTACTCGACTTCATAGCCACCTCCGGTAGCCAACGCATCTTCGAGAGCCTGGTCCACGGCTTCGCGGTCCTCGGGATGCAATGAGCCAAGGAAACGCGCGCGATTGATGTGCTCCGATTCCGAAAAGCCGAATAGTTCGCGGGCGTGTCTGGTGGCCCAGATCGTGTCGTGACCAATGTCCCATGTCCACATGCCCAGATCAGCCGCCGCACTGGCCAAATCCATGTGGCGTTCCCGGTCCTGCAGCTGGCGGGCAAGTCGTGCTCCCGCCAATACATCGGCATTCAACTCGATGGACATCGCTATCAGGACGGCGAGATAGGCCCAACTGATCATGTAGGGTGTCTTGAGGATATCGAGATCCACCAAAGCTGCTTGCAAGCCGCCGCCCAGAAGGAAGAGCACGACGGCCCCTCCGACACGCACGGCACGTCGGCCGCCGTCCAGGCGCCTCAATCGTAAAGAAGCATCCGCCACAAACACGATCTGCGCCAGGACCGCCAGATACGGGAACACATTCCAGGGATTTGGCACCCCTTCGGCCACATTGAAGGTCGCTCCACCGAAGGTCTCGACCGTTCGGAAACCAATGAACGCTTGGTAAGTCATGCCCACACCAGGCGGCGTTCCGGGAAAGAAGTCGAAACTCAACCCGATGGCGTAAATGCACGGGATCGCTAGAGCCAGCCATTTCTGCCCAGTGCCAAAATAGCGCCAGATGAACGCAGTCAGCGACACAAGCAGTATTCCTACCGCAGCGTCCAGTAAACGCGTCGCTAGCCACCACTCCGCCAGAACATCGGTTTGCATCAACGCCAATTCCAGACCAGCGATGCAGGCGACGGTGAAAGCGCTCAGTGCAAACAGCAGGCGGGGCGCACGTGGCCGCTGCCAGAGGCCGATGCTCAGCTCGATCAAGCCCAGCGTGAGGCAAGCAGCGGCCACCATGGGCCAGGTGATGGTCATCCAGTTCATGGGAAAGTATCGATGGCTCCGCTGCCCTCAGTCTCCCAAAGGGGTCGCTACCAACGAGCCCCGAAAGGCACGATTTTATGTCAGCCAGGGGCGAATGAGCGGGTTTCCGGAAAGCCTCTGAACTTCCGCCTTGCAGTCCTGCTGACAGCGGCAGGGTCAGCGGCTGGAAGATTCACTGCAAGACGTCACTGCCTGGTTGTGGATACCGAAACCACACCGCGAATCGCGTTCAAGAGTTTGCTACCAGCATCGGTCTTGCGAAAATAACCGACACACTGGCCAGCCATTGCTGCCGCACGTGCCCTGGGGTCGTCATGAGCGGTGACAAAGAGAACTGGCGTTGCAACGCCCTCGGCGGCCAGCTTGTTTCGCAGATCAATCCCGGACATGCCGGGCAACTGGATGTCGAGGACAAGGCAAACAAATCGCGTCTGCGTCTCATCCGCGCAGAACGCTTCGGCGGATCCGTAAGTGATCGGCTGCATCCCTGCCGCGCGCAACAGTCGAGCGACCGAGCGCCGCAGACTTTCGTCATCGTCGACGATACCTACATAGAGATTGCCTACGCCGCTAACCGCCATGGAGACAAGACTACCGGGCACACGGCGCCAGCGCTACTGCCCTTTAGGGAAGCTGATTCATGCCCGGGTCAGAAGTCGGACAGGAGGAGTCAGGCTCACACTCCCTAAGCCGGCGAAGCCGGAACCAAACAGGTCAAGGTTTTGGTCATAGCCTTAGCGAGTACCAGTCTGCTGGCACGCATCAGGGGCTGGTTCCGGAGCCCTTTCTCGCCAGAGCCCGTCGCCGAACCCAAGCCGCAACCGGTCGCAAAGCCCGCCCAAAGGCAGGAGCCTGCGGAAGAACCCGTTACGCCTGCTCCAGTCGTATTGCCCCCTCAAACCCAGGGCGATCCGCTGCAGGAGAAGAGCGATCAGATCATGAGAGAGAGCAACGAGGCCGAAGTGCTTGAAGCTGATCCAGCTCCAGAGGCGCAGGCAGAAGCCATCCGTTGAAACGGGTATATAGTGCTTCCCTTTCAGCGAGAGTGGCGATCAGGCAACCTGCCCAGGGCCTGCGATGCGCACGCACCCCGACGCCCTGACCCGAAAACGACCATGCGTCATCAACCGCGAGTCACATCATGATCAGGAAGATCCTCTATTCCGTCCTTGGCCTTGTGCTGCTGATTGCCTTCGCGGTGGGTGTCAACACCTTGCGCAAAGGCTCGCGCCAGATAGCGGTGGCACCGCTGGCAGCGATCGAAGTGGATGAAGCCGCCGCTACCCGGCTGAGCGAAGCGGTGCGCCTGAACACCACTTCGTCGCGCGAAGACGCCAACCTGAACGCCGAGCAGTTTCGCGCCTTGCACAAGCTGCTGGAGACCCGATTCCCCAAGATTCGTGCCAGCCTGAAACGCGAGACGGTGGACGAGCTGAGCCTGCTCTATACGTGGGAAGGTGCCGACCCCAACGCAAGGCCGATTCTGCTGATGGCCCACCAGGATGTGGTGCCGGTGGCCCCTGGGACGGAAGGGGATTGGCAAGTGCCGCCTTTCTCCGGCGAGATCAAGGATGGCTTCGTGTGGGGCCGCGGTGCGTGGGACGACAAGGGCAACCTGATGGCGCAGATGGAAGCGGTGGAAATGCTGCTGGCCGGCGGCTACAAGCCGCCACGCACCATCTACCTGGCCTTTGGTGCCGACGAAGAGGTCGGCGGCGCGCGTGGCGCGGCAAAGATCGCCGGCGTGCTGAAGGAACGTAAGGTGCAGCTGGACTTCGTGATCGACGAAGGGCTGCTGGTGCTCGACGGCGTCCTGCCCGGTCTCAAGCAGCCCGTAGCGCTTGTTGGCGTGGCGGAAAAGGGCTACATGTCGGTGCTGCTGACAATCTCGTCCACCCCGGGCCACTCGTCCATGCCGCCCAGGAACGGCAGCAGCGCCATTGCGATGATGAGCGCCGCCCTGACGAGACTGGAAGATGAGCAGCTGCCCGGCGGTATTCGTGGCGTGGCCGGTGAAATGTTCGACACGCTGACTCCCGAGATGGGCGGTTTTTCGCGCGTGGCGCTTTCCAACCTGTGGCTGTTCGGCCCGGTCGTGAAGAAGCAGCTTGAAGGCGCCGGCAGTACCAATGCCATGTTGCGCACCACGACCGCGTTGACGATGGTGAATGCCGGCAACAAGGAAAACGTGTTGCCCGGTCGGGCTGAAGCCACCGTGAACTTCCGCATCCTGCCGGGTGACACCAGAGAGCAGGTGCTGGAGCACATGCGCTCCAAGGTGAGGACGGCGGTTCCTGTCGACCAGGTCCAACTTTTCGTCCTGCCGGGGGCGGTGGATGCATCCAAAGTGGCGCCGACGGATTCGGTGCAGTACCAGGTGCTGAACAAGACGATCCGCGAGGTTTTCCCCGATGCCCTGGTTGCACCGGGGCTGATGGTCGCGGGCACGGACTCGATCCATTACGGCGCCATCAGCGACCACATCTTCAAGTTTTCCCCGATCCGGGCGAATGCTGAGGACCTGAAGCGCTTCCATGGAACCAATGAGCGCCTGAGCATCGCGGGCTATGCCGATGCCATCCGTTTCTACCACCGCCTGATCTCCGAGATGGCCGCAGCGCCGTTGCCGGCGAACTAGCGCAAGCGGTGGATGAAGGTGGCCGTCCCGATCCTCGCGGCCCGGTCACCGCAGATCGACTCGCGGCGCCGAGAATCAAGATCCAGTCAAATGAAGACGGAATATGTGCCCTCATGTTCTGACATGGCCTGGACGACCGGACGCAAAACATCGAAAAAGCCGATGTCTGATGTCGTTAAATTCGATTTGTAGGATGTATATGTTACCCCTACCATACTCCCGATATTCAGTTACGGACGGGGTATCTTTCATGCGACTCGACATCAGGATCCGTGCATAGGGAGGGGTGAGCTGCCGTGGCGCAAGGTCGAATCAATCGGGATGGCAGCTTTGCGGCGACCGAAGTACTGGCCAAACATGACCAAAACTATATGCCGATGGAGGCCAAGCATGCCATTGATGAGGCCAGCGAGAAATGAACGCGACGGTTGAGTCATTCGCCACCGGCCCGATGTGGGCTGGCTTTGTCGTCTTCGTGCTCGCCATGCTGGCGCTCGATCTCTTCGTTTTTGGCGGACGTAAGGCGCATCGCGTGGATGTCAAGGAAGCGCTGGCCTGGGTGATCGCCTGGGTCTGCCTCGCGCTCGCTTTCGCTGGCCTGCTGTGGTGGTATCTCAACGACTCCCACGGCGCCGAGGTGGCGCGCACGAAAACGCTGGAGTTCCTCGCCGGTTACCTGATCGAGCAGTCGTTGTCGGTCGACAACATGTTCGTCTTCGTCATGATCTTCACCTACTTTGCAGTGCCGCCGGAGTTGCAGCGCCGCGTACTGCTCTACGGGGTGCTGGGGGCCATCGTCATGCGCGCCGGCATGATCCTGGCCGGCGTCTGGCTGGTCCAGCAGTTCGCCTGGATCCTCTACGTTTTCGGCGCCTTCCTTGTCATCACCGGCATAAAGATGCTGATCTTCGCCGAGGCCGAGCCCGACCTGGAGAAAAACCCGCTGCTCCGCTGGCTGCGCCGACATCTGCGCATCACCCCGGACTTCCATGGCGAGAAGTTCTTCGTCCGGCAAAACGGCATTCTCTGGGCCACGCCAATGTTCCTCGTCCTGGCGCTCATCGAGGCCAGCGACGTGGTTTTTGCGGTAGACAGCATCCCGGCCATCTTCGCCGTGACCACCGATCCCTTCATCGTCTTCACCTCGAACATCTTCGCCATCATGGGATTGCGCGCCCTTTACTTCCTGCTGGCCGACATGGCGGATCGATTCCACCTGCTCAAGTATGGCCTGGCCATCGTCTTGGTATTCATCGGCGGCAAGATGCTGGCCATGCCCTGGTTCCACATGCCGATTCAGTGGTCGTTGTCCATCGTCGCCGGCATCATTGTCGTCTCGGTCGCGGCCAGCCTGATGCTTTCGAAACCCCAACCCGTTGCCGCAGGAGACGACGCATGAGTGGCGAACCGCGCATTCCCACCGCCGCGGGTTGTCAACGCGATTCTGACGGCCGCCTGGTCGGCCTCATCTTCGACAGCACGCCGCCGCTGCCTGCGCCCGGCACCAATCCCTGGCTGGTCGCAGTTGATGGCTCGGACAACGCGTTGCGCGCCGTCGGCTACGCAGTGCGCCAGGCTGGCGAGATGCATGCCTGCTCCCTGCATCTGGTCAATGTGCAGCACTGGCTCAGCAAGGAGGCGGCGGAGACGGAACTGGCGCGCAAGGCATGGCCCGCCACGGCGCGGGCGCGCGCCGTGCTCGACGCGGACAGCCAGCCGTGGCGGCTGCATGTGGCGATGGGCGATGCCGCCGAGCGGATTATGGAGTTGGCCGTCGGGCTTCATTGCAACCGTATCGTCGTCGGCAGCCGCCGCCTCGGCGTCGCCGAGAGCCTGCTTTTCGGCTCGGTTACCAACAAGCTCATGCTCCTGAGCGGGCCGCCCCTGGAGGTGGTGCCCTGAATCACGCCGGCCCGCCGGTGGCGACCTTTGCAATCCGTTTTTTTTGACATCAGGAGACTGACATGAACCAGCAAAGAGCCCAGGCCATTGCCTTTTCGCATGGTGCCGAGTCGGTGCTCGCCGGCAACCGGGTAATCCGCAACACCTACATGCTGCTGTCGCCACTACCTGAGTCTACCCAACGGCGGCCAGACGGTGATGATGGCGATGGGCGGCACGGCGGCGATCTTCTTCGAGGTTCCGGCGCTATCGCTCACCGTCTCGCCCGCCTTCGTGCTGCTGATGTCCGGTCTGATTCTGTACGAGACCAACAACATCATCCACGGTGGCGAGGCCAACTACGTAATGGCGACGGTGTCGCTGTTCGTCTCGATCTTCAACCTGTTCACCAGCCTGCTCCATTTGCTGGGTTTTGCCAGCAGTAGCGCTCATTGCCGCCGGCGCGCTTTCGATGGCCCTCCTGCCCTTCGCGATTGCTTCGTTTGTCGGACGTGGTGGCCGATTCTTTCTGGTGGCCGCATTGATGGCCTTGGGTGGCGCGAAGATGGAGGCCGCACTGCATCGCTACGTCGATCGCCTGGGCTGGACGACGGTCGCGTTGGTGTTGGTGTTGGTCGGATTCCTGGCTTATCGCTAGCGTGATGCCGGCCTGAGTCTGGAGCGCAAGTGTCGAATCGGAGCCCCTGAATCATGCACGGAGTCTTTGCTGAATTTGCGCTTCTGCTCTTGATGGCCGCCGCCGCGGGCGCGGTATCGTTGTGGCTACGCCAGCCGGTGCTGATCGCCTACATCGTCATCGGCATCGTCGCCGGACCGGCCGTGCTCGGCGTCGTGACGGCTCACGACCAGATCGACCTGCTTGCTCAGGTTGGCGTGGCAGTGCTGCTGTTCGTTGTCGGTCTCAAGCTGGACCTGCAACATATCCGCCATATCGGTCCGGTCGCACTGGCGACTGGTCTGGGGCAACTTGCCTTTACGATTGTCATCGGCTTCCTCATCATCCTGGCGATGGGCAAGGGTTGGGTGGAGGCACTCTACGTCGCCGTGGCACTGACTTTTTCCAGCACGATCATCATCGTCAAGCTGCTTTCCGACAAGCGCGAGATCGACTCCCTGCACGGCCGCATTGCCGTCGGCTTCCTGATCGTCCAGGATCTGGCCGTCGTGGTCGCGATGATGGTGATGAGCGCCCTGCGCGGGGACGGTGGCGAGAGGTCTCTGCTGACATTGGCTGGCTCGCTTGCCTTGCGCCTCGGCGTCGCCGGCGTCGGCATGTATCTGCTCATGCGCTACGTGTTGCCCAGGGTCGTCGAGCGCGTGGCGCAGTCGCAGGAACTGCTGCTCATATTCGCCATCGCCTGGGGCACAGGCCTCGCTGCGCTTGGCGAATGGGCGGGGTTCTCCAAGGAAGCGGGCGCCTTCCTCGCCGGTTTTTCGCTGGCATCGACGCATTATCGGGATGCGATCAATGCCCGGTTGACCGGCATCCGCGATTTCCTGCTGCTGTTCTTTTTCATCGACCTGGGCGCCAAGCTCGACTTTTCAACCCTCGGCGGCGAGGTTTGGCCGGCGGTGGTGCTGTCGCTGTTCGTCTTGATCGGCAACCCGCTGATCGTCATGGCCATCATGGGGTACATGGGCTATCGCAAGCGTACCGGGTTTCTCTGCGGCCTGACGGTCGCCCAGATCAGCGAGTTCTCCATCATCTTCGTCGCCATGGGAATTTCGCTCGGTCACGTCGACAAGGGTGCGCTGGGGCTGACCACGCTCGTCGGTCTGATCACTATTGCGTTGTCGACCTACATGATCCTCTACTCCCACCCGCTCTACGAGAAACTGGGTTCCTGGCTCGGCGCCTTCGAGCGCAAGCGTCCCTATCGGGAACTGGCAGTGGCGACGGGGCGTCACGATCTGCGCGAGGCCGACGTCATCGTGGTCGGCCTCGGGCGTTATGGCAGCCGCTTGGCGCTTGGCCTCAAGGAAGCCGAGCTCAAGGTGCTCGGCGTCGAGTTCGATCCCGAAGTGGCGCGCGCCCTGCGGCGACAGGGCCTGCCGGTGCGCTACGGCGACGGCATCGCCAGCGAGTTCCTCGAAAGCCTGCCGCTCAAGGACACGCGCTGGGTAGTCAGCACCCTGCCGGACATGGCCTCGAACCGGGATCTGCTGCGCGGACTGAGGGAAGTGCATTTCACAGGCGAAGTGGCGATCGTCGCCCGCGAGGAATTCGACGGCACCGCCTTGAAGAGGATGGGTGCCCCGACCATCCTCTACCCGATGCGCAACGCCGTTGATTACGCGGTCGAGGCGCTGACCGCTATCATCAGGTACGACGGGGCGGCAAAGTGAGGTACGACCGACACCTCGCATCCCTGCCAGGAAACGCAGCGAGCGGGTAAGCCAACATGGATCATCTGATTCAGATCATTCTCCTTCTGGGCGTGACTGTGGCGATCATGGTCACCTTTCAGCGGCTGCATATCCCCTCCAGCCTTGGTTACCTGCTGGTCGGGCTGATCCTTGGGCCGCATACGGCCGGCCCGACGGTGCATGTCCCGGAATTCAAGGTGCTGGCCGAGTTTGGCGTGGTCTTCCTGCTGTTCTCGATCGGACTCAACTACTCGCTGCCGCAACTGCATGCGATGCGTCATCAGATCCTGGGCCTCGGTACCGCGCAGGTTGCATGGACCACGGCTGTCGTAGGCACGTTACTGTGGCTGGCTGGCCTGAGTCCTGCGGTGGCCTTCGTCATCGGCGCCGTCTTCGCGCAATCGTCCTCCACCATCATCGGCCGGCAACTGGCCGAACAGGGCGAGGACGCCTCGCCGCACGGGCGGCTCGGACTGGCGATTTCGGTGTTCCAGGACGTCACCGCCGTGCCGTTCCTGATCCTGATTCCCGTGCTGGGCACCGCCACCGGCATGAACGCGCTCGCCGGGGAACTCGGCATGGCCATGGCCAAGGCCGTCCTGGCGTTCGGCCTGGTCTTCTATGCCGTGCGCTGGGCCCTGCGCCCACTCTTCCACATGGTCGCCGAGCGGCGTTCCGCCGAGCTGTTCACCCTTACGGTATTGCTGGTGGTGCTGGCGGCTGCCTGGACGACCAGCAGCCTCGGGCTGTCGCTCGCCTTTGGCGCCTTTCTGGCGGGCATGATGCTTGGCGAGACCGAGTTCCGTCATCAGGTGGAATCCAGCATTCGTCCGTTTCGCGATGTGCTGCTCGGCCTGTTCTTCGTGGGCATCGGCATGCTGTTCGACCCGGCTACGCTGCCCCGGATCTGGCATTGGGCGCTGCTGGGCGCTTTTCTGCTGCTATTGAGCAAGATCGTCGTTGTCGCCGTGATCGTGCGCCGCAGCGGCATGGACGCCCTCGTTGCCTGGCGAACCGCCCTGCTGCTGGCGGTCGGGGGCGAGTTCGGCTTCGCGCTGCTCGCCATTGCGCTCGATGCCCGCGTGATCGATCCGGAGATCGGCCAGATTGTGCTGACTGCCGTCCTGTTCTCGATGATCGCGGGCGTCCTCCTGATCCGTTACAACCAGGCGATTGCCACCCGCCTGGCCAGGCCAGCCGCCAAGGCTCCCCCGCCGGCGGAGCAGCTTGCCGGGTTGCCGTCGCCTCAGGTGCTGATCGGCGGCTACGGCCGGGTCGGCCATACCATCGCGGTACTGCTGAAATCGAGCGGCGTCGATTTCGTGGCCTTCGACACCGATCCAAAGCGGGTACAGCAAGGCCAGGCCGACGGGCATGCGGTGCTTTACGGCGACATCGCCGATCCGGAACTGCTGGCAGCGGCCAGGGCCGAACGTGCCAGTCTGGCCATCGTCACCGTCGACTCCCACGTCATCGCCTTGCGCGCGATAGCGGCGCTGCGTCGGCATTGTCCGCAGGTGCCGGTGATCGCGCGTGCCCGCGACCTGGAAGCCAGTTCGGCGTTGGTCAACGCCGGAGCGATCCATGCCTATCCCGAGGCGATCGAATCCAGCCTGCGTCTTGGCGCGACCGCCTTGCGGATGTTGCGGATTCCCACCGTCGATATCGACCTGATGCTGCAGGACATTCGTGACTGGGACTACCAGCCCGTGATTGAAACCCCAGTGGAGGAGGATGCCAAATGACCAGGGCCCAGACGATTCTCGTCGCCACCGATCTTTCCGCGCCGGCTCGGCAGGCCGTCGAGCGCGCCTTTCAGCTGGCTGCCAGCACCGGCAGTGAGCTTTGCATTCTGCACGCAATGGAGCTGGATGCCCTCGACAGCCTGCGCGAGATGTTGGGGGACGACGTGTTCGCGGTCCGGGCAGCCTTGACCAGCGATGCCCACAGGCACCTCGACCAGTTGCTCGGCGAGGTCGGGAGCCATCGTGGCATCGCTGCGCGCACGTGCGTCGCCGAAGGGAACCCGCTGGCCACGATCGCTGCCGAGGCCGACGCGCTGGATGCGTGTCTGGTGGTGCTCGGGGCACGTGGCGAGTCTCTCCTGCGCCGCGCTTTACTGGGACCGACGGCAGCCCGTCTGGTGCGCAAGTCGTCGCGGCGGCCGGTACTGGTGGTGAAGCAAGCGCCGCATGCGGCATATCGCTGCGTTCTGGTTGCCGTGGATTTCTCGCCGGTATCGCTTCAGGCGATCCGCCTGGCAAGGCAATGGGCGCCAAAAGCCGATCTGGTTTTGTTGCACGCCTTCGAATTGCCCTACGAGGGCAAGCTACGGCTCGCGGGCGTCGAAGAGCAGGAACTCGAGCAGTATGTCACAAGCAGCAGCAAGACCCGCCGCAAACGGTTGCACGATCTGGCGGCTACCGCCGGATTGGCGCCAGCGGAGTATCGGGGCCGGGTCATCCATGGCGATCCTGCGCAGCAGATCGTCGCCATGGAGCAGGAGCTTTCTTCCGACCTGATCGTCATCGGCAAGCACGGCTCGCACGTCGTCGAGGAACTGCTCCTCGGGAGCGTGACCAAGCAGGTGCTGGCGGAGTCGCAATGCGATGTGCTGGTCATTTGCGACCCGCGCGAGGCGCCCGACGAATCGCCATGACCGATCTCGCACTCATCCTGGGAGCCGTGCTGCTGGCAGCAGCGGGTGGCGAGGCGTTCCTCAGGTCCATCCTCGGCGCGGCACTCCATCTGCGCGTACCGAAGGTGGTCGTGGCGACGACACTGGCGGCCTTCGCCACCTCCAGCCCGGAACTTACCGTTTCTACCGTCGCCGCGCTCGCCGGCCAGCCGGAGATCGGGTTGGGCGATGCGCTGGGGAGCAACGTCGTCAATATCGCGCTGATCTTCGGTCTCGCCTTGCTGTATGGTGGCGTGCAGACCTCGCGGCAGGATTTCGGCCGCGACTTCTACCTTGCCCTCGCAGTCCCGGCGCTGAGCTTTTTCCTGATTGTCGACGGACGGATCGAGCGGGCCGAGGCATTGCTGCTGTTGGCGGTATTCCTCGCCTGGCTGGTCTGGACCGTACGCCATGCTCTGCGCCAGCGAGCAGTGGCGGTCGACCTTGAGGCCAGCGAACTGTCTGCCGGCAAGAGCCTGCTGCTCGGTGTGCTCGGTCTCGGCGCGCTGATCGCTGCCGGTCGCCTGTTTGTCAGCGGGGCAACGGGCATCGCGGCCGCCTTCGCCGTCGACACTTACGTGATCGGGGCGATCGTGGTCGCAATCGGAACATCGCTGCCAGAACTGGTGACGGTGATCCTGTCTCGCCTGCGCGGCCACGACGATGTCGGCGTCGGCACGTTGATCGGCAGCAACCTGTTCAACGGGCTGGCCATCGTTGGCGTAGCCGGCACGATACATCCGATCGCCGCGCCAATGACCGAGGTGGCGCTGACGCTCGCCTGCGGCATCGTCGCGCTGCTCCTGCTGCTGCCCAACCGCAGCGGCCTGATCGTGCGGGGTCGCGGTTTCCTGTTGCTGATCCTCTATGTCGGCTTTGTCTGGGCAACGCTCACTTCCTGATCTCAGTCACTATGTCTCCTTATCCTGATACTGCCTGGCATGCTCGCTCCACTGCCGAAGTCCTTCACCAGATCGGGTCAGACCCCTCTCGTGGTCTGACCGCGGACGTTGCGCAGCAACGCCTTGCCGGGCATGGCCCCAACCGGCTCGCCGAGAAGCCGGCTCGCCCTGCCTGGCGCAAGTTCCTTGATCAGTTCATGAGCCTGCTGATCCTGATTCTGCTCGGAGCCGCAGTCCTCGCCGGCGCCATCGGCGATCTCAAGGACGCCATCGTGATTGCCGTGGTGGTGGTGCTCAACGCGACGTTGGGCTTCTTTCAGGAGCATCGTGCCGAAGCGGCTCTGGCGGCACTGAAGAACATGCTCGCGCCGACGGCGCGCGTGCGACGCGACGGCGAGATTCGCCTGATCGAGGCGGCCGATCTGGTGCCGGGGGACATCTTGCTGCTTGAGGCCGGCGACCGCATTCCTGCCGACGCCCGCGTGCTGTCGGCGCACAGCGCTGAGGTGGCGGAGGCTGCCCTGACCGGCGAATCGCAGGCGGTCGCCAAGTTGCCCGACGCTGTTGATGAAAAGTCGGCGTTGGCGGAACGGTACAACATGGTGTTCATGAACACCGTGGTGACGCGCGGCCGCCTCGAAGCGGTCGTCACCGCCACCGGCATGGGCACCGAAATGGGCCGTCTTGCCGGGCTGCTCGCCGCCACCGCCGAAGGCGAGACGCCGCTGCAACAGCAGCTTGACAGCCTGGGCAAACGCCTCGCAGTGATCGCCAGCGGCGTCGTGGCGCTGATGTTCGTCTTCGGCCTGCTGCGCGGCGACCCGCTGGTGCAGACGGCGATGACCGCCATCGCACTGGCCGTCGCGGCGATTCCCGAAGGCCTGCCGGCAGTAGTGACCGTCACCCTCGCGCTCGGCATGCACCGCATGGCCAAGCGCAACGCCATCGTCAAGAAACTCGCCGCGGTCGAGACGCTGGGCTGCACCACGGTGATCTGTTCCGACAAGACCGGTACCTTGACACTCAACGAGATGACGGCACGGGCGGTCTATCTCAACGGTCAACGCCATGCCGTCACTGGCGAGGGCTACGGCTGCGAAGGCCGGATCGAGGGTGCAGGCGATGTTCGTCACATCCTGTTGCCGGCGGCGCTGTGCGTCGATGCCCGTATCAGGGATGAGCAACTGATCGGCGACCCGACCGAAGGCGCGCTGCTGGCGCTCGCCGCCAAGACCGGGCTCGACGCCGAGGAGGCAGTCGAACACCTGCCGCGCATCGCCGAGATTCCCTTCGATTCAGCCAGCAAGTTCATGGCCACTTTCCACCGTGAAGGCGACCAGGTACGGCTGTGCGTCAAAGGTGCCCCGGATGTCCTGCTGGCACTGTCCATCGGCTATTTGCATCACGCCGTGGTGATGCCGCTGGATGAGAGAATTCGCGACCGCTTTGCCGCCGAGAACGAGGCCCTGGCCGAGCAGGCGCTGCGCGTGCTGGCGCTGGCTGGGCGAGTGATTCCGGCCGAGCAGTTCGATCCCGCTGGCGACCTGCTGCCGTGGGTGCGGGAACTGACGCTGCACGCCCTGGTCGGCATCATCGACCCGCCCCGCACCGAGGCACGGGCGGCGATCGCCACCTGCCGGGAAGCCGGCATCGAGGTCAAGATGATTACCGGCGATCATCGCGCCACCGCGGCGGCTATCGCGCGTGAACTCGGCCTGCACGGCGAGGCGCACGAGGGGCGCGAACTCGACGGCCTCAGTCAGGACGAAATCGCCGCGCTGGTCGAGAAGAGCGCCGTGTTCGCCCGTGTCGCACCGGAGCACAAGCTGCGCATCGTCGAGGCATTGCAGGCCAAGGGGCATGTCGTGGCGATGACCGGCGATGGCGTGAACGACGCGCCAGCGCTGAAGGCCGCCGACATCGGTGTGGCAATGGGTATCACCGGCACCGAGGTCACCAAGGAGGCGGCTACGCTGGTGCTCACCGATGACAATTTCGCTTCCATCGTGCGCGCGGTGGAAGAGGGACGCACGATCTACGACAACATCGTCAAGTTCGTGCGTTTTCAGCTCTCTACCAACATCGGCGCCATTCTCACTGTCCTCGGCGCTCCCTTGCTCGGCTTTGCCACGCCGTTCACGGCGATCCAGATCCTCTGGGTAAACATCATCATGGACGGTCCGCCGGCAATGACGCTGGGCGTTGAACCCGCCCGTCCCGGAATCATGCGCGAGCGCCCGCGCAGCAAGGAGGCGGTAATCCTCTCGACGCGGCGCCTGTGGCGCATCGGGCTCTATGGCGCAACGATGGCGGTGGGCACGCTGGGCGCCTACGCCTGGGCGACTCAGTCCGGCGATGCCGCCAGGGCGATGACTTTGGCCTTCACCACTTTTGTGCTGTTCCAGTTTTTCAACATCTTCAACGCCCGCGCCGAATACGGGAGCGCTTTCAACGCGCAGTTTTTCAGCAACGGCAAGCTGTGGCTTGCCCTCGTCGCGGTCGTCGCCCTGCAGATCGTCGCCGTGCATTGGGGACCGGCGCAGGCCATCTTCAACACCGTCGATCTGACGCTGACCGAGTGGGCGGTGGCGGTGGCTGTCGCCTCGTCTACGCTATTCCTCGAAGAGGCGCGCAAGCTGCTATTGCGCCTGTGCAAACGTATCCTCGCTGGATAGGAAATGCGCCATGTCCATGAATGCCTGGGAAAAGAAAAATGGAAGGCACGCCAACTGACGTTGCTCAGGATAACCGGCTTGGCATCCACCTGCGCAGCTGGGTGGAGAGCGCTCGCATCCAGATCGTGCGCCATCTGCCCCGGCGGAGGGTGGCATGAGGCCCGCGTTGCGCGCCGATGCGCGCCCTCGCGACGTGTGGGCCTGGGCGATGTACGACTTCGCCAACTCCGGCTACACCACGGTGGTCGTCACCGCACTGTTCAATGCCTATTTCGTCGCCGTTGTCGCGGGGGGAGCGTCCTGGGCGACGCTGGCCTGGACGGGGGCGCTGGCCGTGTCCTACCTGGCCATCCTCGTCACCGCGCCGGTCGTGGGGGCTTACGCCGACCGCCGCGCCGCCAAGAAACGCCTGCTGGCACTCTCGACGGCTGGCTGCGTGCTGTTCACCGCGCTGCTGTATTTCGCGCAACCCGACGCACTGTGGCTGGCCGTGGTCTGCCTCATCCTGTCCAATTTCTTCTTTGGGACAGGCGAGAATCTGATTGCCGCCTTCCTGCCCGAACTGGCGCGCGGCCGCGGCATGGGCCGGGTGTCCGGCTGGGGCTGGGGCTTGGGCTACCTCGGCGGCCTGTTCAGCCTGGGCCTGTGCCTGGCCTGGATCACCTCAGCGGAAAACCTCGGGCAGGGCGCAACGGATTACGTGCCGGTGGCCATGCTGATCACTGCCGCCGTGTTCGCACTGGCGAGCCTGCCGACCTTGCTGCTGCTGCCCGAGCGCGCCGTCCCGCACTCAACACCGCCCCGTGGTTACGTACTCGACGCCTGGCGGGAAGTGGCGCACACCTTGCGCTCAGCAGCGCTATTTCCCGATCTCTCGCGTTTCCTGCTGGCCTCGATCTTCTACCAGGCCGGCGTGAATGTCGTGATCGCCCTGGCGGCCATCTATGCCACCCAGGCCATGAGCTTCACGACGCAGCAGACGCTGTTGCTGATCCTGGCGGTCAATGTTGCGGCGGCGGTGGGCGCCTTCCTGTTCGGCCACCTGCAGGACCGCCTCGGCTCGGTGCGCGCCATCGCCTTTGTGCTGGGGGGCTGGCTCGTCACCATCGGACTTGCCGCCGGTGCGCAAACGCCGGCGCCGTTCTGGGCGGCGGCGACTCTCGCCGGCTTGTGCCTGGGCGCCTCACAGTCCGGCGGCCGCGCGCTCGTCGGGTTGCTGTCGCCCCCCTCGCGTCGTGCCGAGTTCTTCGGGTTCTGGGGCCTGGCCATGAAGCTCTCCGCCATCCTCGGTCCCTTGAGCTACGGCCTCGTCACCTGGGCAACCGACGGTGATCATCGGCGGGCATTGTGGGCAACCGGCCTGTTTTTCCTGGTTGGCCTGGCCTTGCTCGGCGGTGTCCGCGCTGGACGCGGACGCCGCGCCGCGCTGCGTGCCGAGCGCGTTTCTTGCCGAGGAATCCGCGTGTATCGCGATGACCGTCTGCTGACCTGACTGCTGGCCCTGGTGCGCGTGCTGGCGACCGAGTTGAAGCCGGAACGTTTGCTCAGCCACGCGCCGGCGCGGCTTCGCCGGGCTGATCTTCGCGCCAGGGGCCAAAAAGGGTTTATCCTATGCCGCCCGCCGTGTCTTGTGCCGGTCCCATGAACGGCGTTGCAGGTTCGTTGAGGCGTGCCGAGAGAAAAACCCAGGCCAGGATTCGCCGCTTGCCAGACCCGCACTCCCCCATGCACAAGCTCCTTTCCCTTGCAGCGCTGCTGCTCGCCTTGCCTGCTGCCGCGGTGGTGCCACAGTTGCAGGCGCCGGATGAGGTGCGCGAACTGCTGGGTAGCTTCCTGGAGATCGGTGAGGTTTTGGATGCGCCGGCCCAGGCGGCTTTCGAACGCCGGATGCAACGCGAGGTGGCTGCGCTGCTGGCCACCGAGGGCTACTTCTCGCCCAGTGTTGCGCTGCGCCAGCAGGGTGAGCAACTGTTGCTGACGGTCGACCCCGGCCCGCGTTCGCTGATTGGTGGCGTGCACATCGAAATCGCGGGTGATCTCGATCCGGCGCGTCGCGAGGTGCTGGTGAGCTCGTGGAAGCTGAACGCCGGTCAGCCGTTCCGGCAAGCCGACTGGGATGATGCCAAGCAATCGCTGCTGGCCGACCTGCTGGCCGTTGATTACGCTGCCGCTCGCCTGCAGGAGACCAGCGCCGAGGTCGATCCCGAAGCCCACCGGGTCGATTTGCGCGTGATCGCCGACAGCGGCCCGCGTTACCGCTTCGGCGAACTGAAGATCAGTGGTTTGCAGCGCTACTCGCCAGAACTGGTGGCGCGCTTCAATCGCAGCGTCAGGCCTGGCGAAGGCTACCGGGAAGATCGTCTGCTGGCTCTCCAGGTCGCACTGCAGAGCGCACCCTATTTTGCCACGGTCAGCGTCTCCCTGGAGCGCGGCGACGATGACGCTGCAGCGGCCGCCGCCGCGGACGGCTGGGTGACGGCGCCGGTGCGGGTACAGCTCCGCGAGCGGCAGCCGTACCAGGTGTCGTTCAGCGTCGGCTTCAGCACCAACACCGGTGCGCGCGCTGGAGCCACCTACCGCAACCTCGATTTTCTCGGCCGTGCCTGGGATCTGCAGACCGGCGTGCGTCTGGCGCAGTTGCGCCAGACGGCTTCTGCCGATGTTTTCCTGCCGCCAGACGAGGAACAGCGGCGCAACGGTGTGGGCATCGCTGTCGAGAACTCCGATATTGAAGATCTGGGGATCCAGCGCTACGCTATCGGGGCGACACGTCTGCAGCAGCTTGGCAGCGTCGAGCAACGCCTCAGCCTGAACTGGCAGAACGAGCGGCAATCGCCGCAGGGGGCGCCGTCCACCACCAATCGCGCCCTGACCGCACAGGCTGGCTGGACCTGGCGGCACGCGGTCGATCCGCTGGATCCCGCAGAGGGGACCTCGCTGCAGTTTCAGGTTGGCGGCGGCAGCAAGCAACTGCTTTCCGATCAGAACTTCGTGCGTACCTACCTGCGCTACAGCCAGGGGATTCCGCTCGGTACCAACAACGCACTGCTCTTCCGCGGCGAACTGGGGGCAACTTTTGCCCCCTCGTCGGCGGGCATCCCGCAGGACTTTCTCTTTCGTACCGGCGGCAGCAATACGGTGCGCGGTTACGCCTATCAGAGCCTCGGCGTGCAGGAGGGTTCGGCAATCGTCGGCGGGCGCTACCTGGTGACGATGAGTGGCGAATACACGCACTGGATCAAGCCAACCTGGGGTGCGGCGGTTTTTGTCGATGCCGGTAATGCGGTCGACGACTGGCAGGCGATGGATCTCGCGGTCGGCTACGGTGTTGGCGCGCGCTGGCGGAGCCCGGCTGGACCGCTCGGCATTGACCTCGCATACGGCCAGCGTGAGGGCAAGCTGCGGCTGGACTTTTCCTTGGCGATACCCTTTTGAATGACGACGAATTGCCAGCGATGACCCCGGAGACGACTGCCGCCATGCCGGCGCCGGCGCCGACGCCTACGCCGCCGCCGCCGGTGCGCTCGTCGCTCCGTCATTGGCGATGGCTGGCGCCACTCGCTGCCCTGCTGCTGGCATTCGCCGGCGCCGGCTGGCTGTTTGGCAGCGAGGCCGGCCTGCGGCTGAGCTGCCGGATGATTGAGCGGCTCGCCGCCGGTCAACTGACGCTCGAAGAGCCAGGCGGCACGCTCGGCGGCTCGTTCTTCCTGCCGGCCGTGCATTGGCGCAGCGAAACGCTCGATGTCCAGGTCGATGCGTTGCAGCTGGACTGGCGCCCGCGCGAGCTGTTGCGCGGGCGAGTGGTCGTCAGCCGCATCGCTGCGGCGAGTCTGCGCGTGTCCAACGTTACGAGTAGCGAGCCCGTGCTGTTGCCCGATAGCCTGGGACTCCCGCTGGCGGTCGAAATCGAGCAGTTCCAGCTCGGCCGGCTTGAAATCGGTGAGCATGCCTACCCGAACGGCGAGGCGGCAACGGTCGCCGAGTCGCTCGCGGCGCAACTGGTCAGCGATGGCGCGCTGCATCGCCTGCTCGAGCTACGGGTGCAGGTGGCGGGTCTGGCGGTCAGCGGTGAAGCCTCGCTGGGCGCGGAAAGGCCGTTCGCACTGGTGGCGAAAGCAGGCATCGAGGGTCAAGCCGGTGGGCGGCGGCTGGCGTTCGACCTGGCTGCCGATGGCCGGCTCGAAGAGTTCGCGCTGGTCGGCAGTGCGCGGCCGCTCGAGGCCGCGGCCGGTGACCGCTTCGCCGGTGAAGTCGTGGCGAGGATTGCCCCTTTCGCAGCGCAGCCGGTCGTCGAAGCGGCGGCGGAGTTGACGGGGGTCGACCCCAGGGCCTGGATTGCCGGCGCGCCGCAGGCAGAATTTGACCTGCGTGCCGAATTGCGGCCACTGGGGGAGTCGGCCGCCGCGCTGGGGGGCCAGTTGCGGCTGGTCAACCGTCGTCCCGGAGCCGTTGATCGTCAGCTCGTGCCGATCGAGTCAGTCACCGCCGGACTGAATCTGAGCGACCTTGAGCTGGACCTGGCGGATCTTGATGTTCGTTTGTCCGGCGGCGGACGCCTGCAGGGGAGTGGCAGCCTGCGCGACGCCGAACTGGCTCTGCGCCTGGCGGTGACTGCGCTTGACGCGAGTGCGTTGTACACCGGGTTGCGCCGTACGCAACTCGCGGGTCCGCTGCGCGCCCGCATCAGCCTCAATAGCCAGCAGCTCGAAGGCAAGCTGCGCGACCCGCGTTTCGCGATCGAGGGCAAACTGGCGATTGATCCAGCCGAGGTCACTGTCGAGACCCTGCAGCTGAGCAGCGGTGACGCGCAACTGACTGCCAGTGGCAAAGTTGCGCTGGTGGATACCGGCCAGTTCGCCGTCGCAGGGAGCCTGAAGGATTTCGATCCCAGCCGCTTTGCCAAGTTGCCGGCGGCGCGTCTCAATGCCGAGTTTGACGCGCAAGGCAGCCGCCAGCCGCAGCTCGCGCTGGGACTGCGCTTCCAGCTGCGCAACAGCCGCCTCGGTGCGGAAGCGCTTGCCGGCCGCGGCGAGATTGATCTCGCCGGGGAGCGGCTGCGCAAGGCCGACATCGAACTGGCCGCAGCCGGCAACCAGCTGTCGGCGAAAGGCGCTTTCGGGGCACCGGGTGACCGGCTGACCGTGTCGATCGCAGCGCCGAAGCTTGACCTGTTTGGTATTGCCGGCGATCTTGCTGGCGTGCTCGTTGTCGGCGGTAGCCTCAAGACGCTGCAGCTGTCGGCGGATTTGCATTCGACGCGTCTGGCCGCGGCCGGCATCGGACAGCTGCGTCGGCTGGATCTTGAAGCCGAACTGGGCGACGGTAGTCAGGGTGCGCTGGTTGGCAAGCTGCGACTGGCCGGACTGGACCTGCTTGGCGGCGAAACCGTCGCCCAGGACCTGCAGCTCGATGCCCAGGGTGTGCGCAGCAAGCACAGTCTCCGCGGGCAGTTGGCTTTGCCCGGCAAGCGTGGTCTTCGCCTGCTGCTCGAGGGTGGCCTCACCACGCAGGCGGCCGGCCTGAGCTGGGCTGGCACCTTGAGCGAGCTGACGCTCTCCTCGGTCGTCGATGCGCAGCGGCCTTTCGTCAGTCTGGCTTCGGCGATGCCGCTGCAGGTGGCCGCCGCGGGCGTCAGTGCCGGCCCGGCCGATCTCGTCGGCGCCGGCTGGTCGGCCCGGCTGGAGCAATCGCGCTACGCGCAGGGCCGTTGGCAGACTGCCGGCAGCATGCGTTCCCTGCCGGTCGTGGCGCTTCTCGCCGAGTTTCCGGAGTGGTCGAGCGCGGTTTCGGCGACAGCGAAGGACAATGGTGACACGCTGCGGCTCAATGGCGAGTGGGAGATCAGCAGTGCCGACCCTTCCGCGACGTCAGGCAAGGCGGCGCGAGTCGCCCTGCCGGGCGGGCGCGCACGGCTGTGGCGAGAGAGCGGCGACCTGTCGATCGGCGGCCTGCCTCTCGGCCTGGAGGAGGGGAGCCTGAGCCTGCTGGCCAGGGCCGGGCGTCTCGAAGGCCAGCTCAGACTGCAAGGCAAGCGGCTGGGTGAAGTGGATGGCGAGCTGAGCGCGGCGAGTTCGGCCAGCGCCTGGATCGATCGGCTGGCGCCCTGGCGCGGCAGGATCAGGCTGAATGCCCCGGATCTGGCCTGGGCGGGTCCGCTGCTCGGCCCGGGCTGGCAGGTGGGCGGCCGGCTGGCGGGCGAGATGCTGCTCGCCGGTACGCCGGCGCTACCGCGACTTACGGGCGAATGGCGCGGTGACGGGTTGGCCTTGCGTGCGCTCGACCTGGGGATGCGTCTCGAGCGTGGCAAGCTGCTTCTGCAACTGAGCGGAGAAGCCGATGGTGACGTTCGTCTGATTCTCAAGCAGCTGTCTTTCGAGAGCGACTTGCAGCCGATGCCGCGCGTACTGTTGCTCGATCCCGGCATCGATGCCGCCGGCCTGACCGGCAAACCGGGGCGCGTCGAGGCGAGTGGCGAGCTGCGCACGGGCAAGGTCGATGGCGTGTTGACCGTCAAGGCGGATCGGTTGGGTGTGACGCAGAGGCCGGATCAGTGGACACTGGTTTCCGGCGATGCGCAGATCAAGCTGGCTGAGGGCGCAGTTGAGATGCTGGGTAGCTTCAAGCTCGACGCCGGCTATTGGGAGCTGGCCCAGACCGGTACGCCGCGACTTTCGGACGACGTCGTGATCAAGCGGGCGAGCGCCGGGCAGGCGAAGTCTTCCCTGCCGGCCAGGCTGTTGTCGGTGAATGTGGACGCTGACCTTGGCCGCCACTTCCATTTTCGGGGCGCCGGCGTCGAGAGCCGGCTGGTCGGCGCAGTGAACATTCGCTCCGACGGAACCGGTGTGCCCCGCGCCACCGGTTCGATCCGCACCAGAGACGGCCGCTTCAATGCCTACGGCCAGAAGCTCGAAATCGAACGGGGCATACTGAACTTCCAGGGGCTGATCGACAACCCCGGCCTCAACATCCGGGCCGTGCGCGCCAATTTGCCGGTCGAGGCCGGTGTTGAGGTGACCGGGACAGCCAGGCGGCCGGTTGTCCGCCTGGTTTCCGACCCGGAGGTGCCGGATGCCGAAAAGCTCTCCTGGCTGGTGCTCGGGCATGCGCCGGACCAATCGGGTGGGCAGGAGTCGGCAGTGCTGCTGGCTGCGGCGCAGGCGATCCTTGGCGGGCAGGATGGCGGGCCGCTCAAGGCCATACAGCGCGGTCTCGGCATTGACGAGTTCGGAGTCAGCAGCGGTACGCTCGATGGCTCTGGCGAACGGCAGACGAGTCGTATCGCCAGTACCACCGGTTTTGGCGCCAACGATACGACGAGCGATCAGATCGTCAGCGTTGGCAAGCGCTTGTCGTCGACCGTATTGATCAGCTACGACCAGTCGCTCATCAACGTCGGCCGCGTCGTCAAGCTGACCGTCAACCTCAGCCGGAATCTCTCGCTCATCGGTCGCGCCGGTACCGACACCGGGCTGGACCTGCTCTGGAACTATCGCTTCGGGCGTTAAGTTGATTTCCAGAGATAGAGATCCAACACCCCCCCCCCCCCCCCCCCCCCGGGGGCCCACCCCCCCCCCCCGCCGGGGCGAGGCCGCGCCGGGCCCCCCCCCCCCCCCCGGGCGGGCCCCCCCGCGGTGGGGGCCGCCCCCGGACCCCCCTCAGTCGCCGGGCGAGGTCCGTCCCCCGACCGGCACCACAGGCCGCCCGGCGCAGGCGGTCGGCGACCGCTGCCCAGGCCGGCGTGGCGGGAATCTCCTCGACGACGATCAGCTCGGTCGCCGCCTGGTCCAGTTCGCGCAGGGCGGCATACAGTCCGCTGGCGTAGCCACGTGGATCGCCCGGCAGGCGGCGCAGCTCAGGCGATGCGCCTTGATCCGGCAGCTGGCTGTAGCAAAGGACGGCGCAGCGGTGGCCTGCCTGGCAAAGCCTGGCGATGACTTCGGCAAGGCGCCCGGGGGGCACCAGGCGAAGTGGCGTCGTCGGCGCATAGTGCGCGGCCAGCGAACCGGAAACACGCGGTGTGCGGTCGTCCGGTTGCCGGCCGGCGATCTCCGGCAGCACGCCGATGACGGTCGCGATCTGCTCGCGCGTGATCCGGCCGGGGCGCAACAGACGTGGCGGCAGGGCGCTGCCGGGCGTCAGATCGAGGATCGTCGACTCGATGCCGACCGGGCAGCGGCCGCCGTCGAGGATCAGCTTCACCGCGTCACCGAGTTCGTCGCGCACGTGCGCCGCTTCGGTCGGACTGATCCGGCCGAAGCGGTTGGCCGATGGGGCGGCAACGCCGCACATGCCTGCCAGGCCGCCGCCGGCGCGGGCATAGGCGCGCAGAAGATCGAGCGCCAGCGGATGCGCCGGCACGCGCAGGCCGACACTGTCCTGGCCACCGGTGACGGCACCCGGCACAGCCGCGGCCCGTTTGAGGATCAGGGTCAGCGGGCCGGGCCAGAAGGCCTCGGCAAGTTCCCAGGCGACGGCAGGAATTTCCCGCGCCCAGCGCTCGAGGTAGCTGTCGGCGGGAAGATGGACGATCAGTGGATGATCGGCAGGTCGTCCCTTGGCGGTGAAGATCCGGGCGACGGCGGCGGGATTCGTGGCGTCGGCACCGAGGCCGTAGACCGTCTCGGTCGGAAAGGCCACCAGTTCGCCGGCCTGCAGCAGTGCGACCGCGCGATCGATCGCGTCCCGCTCAGGCGGCATCGACGATTCCGATGGCGGCGCGCGCTGTCATCGCGACCTGCCGGGCACGTTCCGGGTCGGCATCGAGGACGGTGAAATGTCCCATCTTGCGGCCGGGCCGGGCGTGATGCTTGCCATAAAGGTGCAGCTTGAGGTTGGCAAAGGCGTGCAGCTTCGACCAGTCCGGCTCGCGGTAGTGGTCGCCGGCAAGGGTTGTCTCGTACCACAGGTCACCGAGCAGATTGACCATGGCCGCCGCCGAGTGCGCCCGCGCTTCGCCCAGCGGCAGGCCGCACAGGGCACGTACCTGTTGTTCGAACTGGCTGGTGAGGCAGGCGTCGATGGTGTAGTGGCCACTGTTGTGCGGCCGCGGGGCCATTTCGTTGATCACCAGTTCGCCTTGCACGACGAAGAACTCGACCGCCAGGGTGCCGATATAGCCGAGGTGATCGGCGATCCTGCCGGCGAGCCCGGCGGCCTCGTCGCGCAGTTCCGCCGCCACGCGCGCCGGCACCAGGGAGACGTCGAGGATCCCCTTGCGGTGGCTGTTCTCGGCGGTCGGAAAGCTCTTCACGCTGCCCGTTTCGTCGCGCGCCAGGACCACCGAGACTTCGCAGTCAAGCGCGAGCTTCTGCTCGAGGACGCAGGTCTCGCCTTTGAAATGCTGGAAGGCGGCGATCGCCGCGTCGCGACTGACCACCACGCTCTGCCCTTTGCCGTCGTAGCCGAAACGGGCGACCTTCAGGATGCCGGGAAAAAGCCTGTCGTCGGCGTCGCGCAGGTCGTGTTCATGGTGGACCGCGGCGAAGCCGGCATGTGGCAGGCCATTCTCGCGCAGGAAGTTCTTTTCGGCGATGCGGTTCTGGCAGACGCTGACCGCTGCCGCTGACGGCCGCACGAGAACGAACTTGTTCAGATAGTCGAGGGTGCCGGCGGGAACATTTTCGAACTCGGTGGTGATCGCCGCGCAACCCTGCGCCAGCTCGTCAAGCGCCGCGTAATCGTCGTAAGCGGCGAGCAGGTGGCGGTCGGCGATCAGTGCGGCAGGACTGTGCGGGTCAGGGTCGAGGACCCAGACGTGGTAGCCCATCTCGTGCGCCGCCGCAACGAAGAAGCGGCCGAGTTGACCGCCACCGAGCATGCCGAGGGTTGCAGGAGGAAGAATCATGGTCCATGGCTGTGGTCCGGAAGGCCGTTGACGGAAACCCGGTCACACCTCCGGCAGCTTCATGGCCATCACCTTCTCCGACTGCGCCCGGCGGAAGTCTTCGAGACGTCGGGCGAGTGCCGCATCGCCGGTGGCCAGCAGGGCGACGGCGAACAGGGCGGCGTTGGCCGCCCCGGCTTCGCCGATGGCGAAAGTGGCGACCGGAATTCCTTTCGGCATCTGCACGATCGAGAGCAGCGAATCCTGGCCGGACAGCGCTTTCGACTGCACGGGTACGCCCAGGACCGGAACAATGGTCTTGGCGGCCAGCATTCCCGGCAGGTGCGCCGCGCCGCCGGCACCGGCGATGATCGCTTTCAGCCCCCGCTGGACCGCCGCTGCCGCGTATTCGAAAAGCAGGTCGGGGGTGCGATGCGCCGACACGACACGCGCCTCGAAAGGCACGCCGAATTCCTTGAGCATCACCGCCGCCGCCTGCATCGTCGGCCAGTCGGAATCGGAACCCATCACCACGCCGACCAGCGGCTGCTGCTGCGGCATCAGCGGGCCTCTCTTTCAGCCGCTTCGAGGGTGTTGGCGAGCAGCATGGTGATGGTCATCGGCCCGACGCCGCCGGGTACCGGCGTGATCGCCGAGGCGACTTCGCTGACCGCTGCAAAATCGACGTCGCCGCAGAGCTTGCCATCGGGCAGGCGGTTGATGCCGACGTCGATCACCACGGCGCCCGGCTTGACCATCTCGGCGGTGACGAAGCGCGCCTTGCCGAGCGCGGCGACCAGGACGTCGGCACGGCGCGTGTGGAAGGCCAGGTCGCGGGTCTGCGAATGGCAGATGGTGACTGTTGCGCTGGCCTGCATCAGCAGCATCGCCATCGGCTTGCCAACGATGTTCGAGCGCCCGAGGATCACCGCTTCCTTGCCCTTGAGGTCGATGCCGGCGTCGGCCAGGAACTTCATGACGCCGTAAGGCGTACACGGGATGAAGCGCGGGTGGCCCTGCATCAGGGCACCCACGTTCTCGGCATGGAAACCGTCGACATCCTTTTCCGGGGCAATCGCCTTGAGGACCGCATCGCTGTCAAAGTGTTTCGGCAGCGGCAACTGAACCAGGATGCCGTGTATCTTGGGGTCGGCATTGAGTTCGGCGATCCGCTCGAAGACCAGCTGCGGTTCCACATCGGCGGTATAGCTGATCTTCTCGGAGTAGAAACCGGCCTGCGCACAGGCGTTCACCTTGTTGCGCACATAGACCTGCGAAGCCGGGTCTTCGCCGACCAGAATCACGGCCAGGCCGGGGCGGGTGCCGCGGCTGGCCAGCAGCGCTTCGGCACGCGTCTTGAAGTCGGCGCGCAGCTTTTGCGCCAGCGCGTTGCCATCGAGGATTTTTGCCGTCATCTTGGATCTTCCTGGAGTGCCTGGAGGGCGAGTGGGAAACAGGCAAGGCGTGTGCGCCCGGGCTGCCCATCAATCAGCAGAAGGCCAGCATTCTAGCGCAAATCGGATAGCCGGATCAGGCACACTGCTGCCCGCGGCCAAGCGCGCCGCATGCGGTGTGCTCCCCGTTGACGGAACGGCGCCTGCATCAGGAGAACTCGCAGGCGCCGTTCTCGATCATTACATTCCCTTGACGGAATATTTTACCAAGACTACAGTAAGCGTATGAGTTGGAGCGTTGAGTACACAGATGAATTCGGCAAGTGGTGGGACGACTTGGCTGAAGACGAGCGCGAGTCGATTGATGCGTCCGTTCGCTTGTTGGAATATCGCGGTCCGAGTTTAGGCTTTCCTCATACCAGCGGAATCAACGGCTCAAAGCACAGCCATATGCGTGAACTTCGCACACAGCATGATGGTCGCCCGTATCGAACCCTGTACGCGTTTGATCCTCGGCGGTCGGCCATCTTGCTGATTGGTGGAGACAAGACGGGAGATGATCGGTGGTACGACGTACATGTTCCAATCGCCGACCAACTCTACGACGAACACTTGGAGCAACTACGAAAGGAAGGGCTGATCAATGGCTAAAGACTTTACATTACTGCGCTCGCGCATGGCGCCTGAGTCGCAGGCACGCGCACAGGCCAAAGCACATGCAATGCTTGCCGAGATGCCGCTCAACGAGTTGCGCCAAGCGCGTGGATTGTCGCAAAAAATGCTGGCGGAAGTGCTGCACGTCCAGCAACCTTCCATTGCCAAGATGGAAAAGCGTACTGACATGTATTTATCGACATTGCGCAGCCATATTGAAGCCATGGGTGGGAAGTTGGAGGTGGTCGCCCGGTTCCCGGATGGTGCAGTCAAGATCAGTAACTTCTCCGATCTCGGGGCCGGTGTCTCAGGGTGAGATCTCATCTTCTTGAGTCGAATCGCCCCGCCACATACCGATAAGCCATCGTACCGCACTTCGCTGTGCTCTATTTCGCTTATCAATATCCGCGCTGTTAAGACCATCCCAATACCGACGCCGACCGGCCGGCGATGCGAAGCCTGAAGATGCGATGTCCCGTCGGTATTCGTCAATCCACTTGAATAGCTGCGGGTATCTTCCGGTCACCTGTTCACGTAGATCGCCTGCCTTATCGCTCCTGCAAATAGAGTCCAATTGACTTAGCTGCTGCCCCGGTTGGACTACCCGTCGCTGCGCATCGTAGGCATTTCTCCAGCGGCATTGGCGGCAGGGATGGAGACCAGCCAGGTGGAAAGTGCGCCGGTGCGTATCCGCGCAGTGAAGACGGAGGCCGGCGCGTCGTCGCCGCTTCGCGCGCGTTGATGCTCTGGGGAGTCGGAAGATTCTCCTGACTCGGCCGGCCGCAAGCCAGGACCGCCTCCGGTCAATGAGGTCGAATCGCCTGCTGCCGTTCGCGCAGCAGATGGTTCGCCATTTAGCGCTCCGGCTTTCGTACTGCATTGCTGTTGGCGGCACTCCAACGAACTGCGCTGCGTCCCTTGTCGAACAGCGCGGTGCACTCGAACGAGTTGCCTTCAGCCGTCGCCAGCGCCTTGGCGAGTCCCTCCGTGACTCGGCGCGTGGGTGCACGGTACCCGGTATTGGCATCAACGGTCGGATCGGACGGGAAGCAGTCCTCAGATGTTTCACGCCAAGGGCAGCCACCGACCCAGGGCAGACGGTGCGGTTCTTGAAGGCGGCCGTTGCTCGCAACCGCCCGCGACGCGGAAGCTGCCGTTCGATTTCCAGCAGTGCTATTCTTGCCTGACGGGCAGCTTTGAAGGAGGAGCGGCCAGAGTGTGCGGGATGGGGTCCGTCGGCAATCGGCCATCAGCAGTCATCCGATCGGTCAAAAGTTCGTCACGCCAACGACCAGTCTCAAAGTACAGCCGACATACGCCGACGGCCACTCGAAGGTGCTCATTCTCCAAAGCAGTCGCACACGGTCCCGCCGCGCTGGTCGGCACCTGATGAATGCGCTACGTCAGCAGCTCGATCGGCCGAACTGGCGCTGCCGATCCATCGGCGACATAGACGCGAGCGCAATTGCAGCCGTAGAGCTGACATTGAAGACGGCACCGTCCAAAGGTGCCGACCGTGACTTCAAGGCGCGCGTTGATGGACATCCGTCCTTCGGTGCGCTCGAATGCACCGGTTCCATTCTTGAGATGCTCGCACCAAGACGATCACGGTAGAAGCCATTGGCCATGCACGCACACGTCCGGGGGGAAGACTCCCCCTTGCGGGATTCAGCTCTAAAGTCGCTCTGTGGAGTTGACCGCTGCACGATACCTGGGCCATCATTGCCGAACCCCAGCAGGAACCGTCGAATCATGGCAAAAGTCATTTTCCTATCGCACGCTGGCGCTGACGCGGCCAAGGCGCTGGCCGTTGCGAATTGCCTGCAGTCCGCCGGAATTGATGTCCGGTTCGATCGCCAAGAGCTGCGACTGGGCGATGTGTTCCTCACGTTCATGGAACAGGCGTTGTCGACATCCGACTACTGCCTGTTGCTCTGGTCCCGCCAGGCAGCGGCCACGGAATGGGTTCGCATGGAGTGGGAAGCTGCGCTCTACCGATCCGTGCAGGAGAAGCGCGGCTTCCTTGTAGCAGCTCTGCTGGAAGACCTCCCACTGCCCGCCCTGCTTGCGCCGCGGTTGCGTGCTGACCTGTTCCCGGAACTGCAGCCCGGCCTGGGCCGCATCATCGACACTTGGCTGGCCGATCGAGTTGCGGAGCAGCAAACGCAGCGACCCGTGGCGAGTGCGCCGCTCGCCCAGGGCGCCACGCCCGGCACGAGCACCGTCTATGTCACCTCCGAGGCGTTCGGCATCACCACACCCCTCACGGTGAACCTGGACGCTCCCGCGGGGATCTACCTCGATCAGCTGGTCGATACCTTCAGACTCCCAAAGGTCTTCGATCACGACGGGCGGATCGGAGTGCGGTTCAGCTACAGGCTCAAGCTGGGCGATGTGTCGCTCGAGCGCGGCTTGCCACTTGCGACGCAGCAAGTCGTCGACCGGTCGGTGTTGTGGCTGGAGACCGTCATGACGCCCTACGCGCAGTCCGACCCCATGGCCGGGGCCCTACAGCCTGCAGTGTTCAGGCACAGCGGGCTAAGCGCCGGGTTGCCGCCGGCAAGCGGCCTGACCATCGGCGAACGCAATGAAGCCGAGTCCAGGGCGCGAAGAGCGTTGGAACAGGCAGTGGAACGCGGCGGACTGGGGCCGCCATGACCTTGCTGGACAGCGGCTACGGCTGCGCGGGTTCTTCCGGTGGCCGAAATGTCCAAGCACGAGAAAAGCAGGAGGCGTGTCGCGATGACTGAAACAGGCGATGGGGATGTCAGTCAACAGCTTGACCAGCTCAATCGACTGGGCTTTCAGCTCTTCGAGCAGAAGCTGTATCCGCAGGTACTGGAAACATTGGGGCAGGTCGTAGACCTGGCCCGCCGTGCTCGCGGCGAACAGCATGAAGATCTGGGTCTCGCATTGCTCAATCGCGGGCGTGTCTATCGACTGCTCAAGCGCGACGCGGAATGCGAGGCGGACTACCTTCGTGCGCTGGATATCTATCAGCGAAGCGCCGGCGATCAACGGGAGCGGGTGATCTGGCTGTTGAAGAACCTCAGTGCCCTTTATTCGAATACCGATCGCCAAGAGCAGTCGGAGCCCTATTCGCGCCAATTGCTTGCGCTGCAGCGTGCCAGCCTGCCGCCAGGGGACGTTGAACTTGCCCAGACCATGGTCAACCTCGCGCTGGCATGCACTGAACGTGGTGCATTCGGCGAGTCGGTCGCACTCCTGAGCGAAGCACTCCAGATCCGCAGCGACACGCTCGGTCCAAACGACCCCCGAACGGTCCAGTTGCGTGGCATTCTCGAGATGGTCCAAGCGTCGGCCAATCAGGCGATCACGCCTGGCGAACACGCAGACAGCATCGAGTCCGCGAGCTCGCCCCAGGAATGGGCTGAAACTCTCAGAGATCGGGCGCACGCTCTATTCCAGCAGGGCGATGCCCAAGGGGCGCGTTCGCTGTATGAGCAGGTCTGTGAAGCCCAACGGTCTGTCCACGGGGAACACCACCTCGACTATGCAGCTGCTCTCTTCGACCTGGGCGCCGCTTGCTACGTTTTGGGAGACCGCGCAAGTGCCGAGGCACATTACCGTAGGGCACTTGCAATCCAGGAGACCGAGCTGGGTCAAGATCACGCCCAGGCGCGATCCACGCGCAAAGAGTTGGCCGGCGTTCTGGCCGCACTTGGGCAACTGCATGAAGCCGGTGCGCTTTACCGGCGAGTCCTGGCCGAAGACAAGGCCGCCGGATTGCACCGCAACGCAGAGTGGGCAGACATGGCTGTTATCCAGGCCCGGTTTTCGCTGGCGATCGGCGAGCCTGAGCCCGCCGAGGGGCTGTTCCGCGACGCACTGGACGTGTCACGGGAGGTCCACGGGCCCCAGGCCGATACAACGCGGGAGATCGGTCGATACCTGCTCGAACTGCTGATCGGCCAGCAACGCCTCGACGAAGCGAGGAAGCTCGGCCCGGAACTTGTCGAGACGCGCATTTCGGATACGGACGGGCAGACCCCATCGTTGGCCGACATGCTTGACCGCCGGGCTCGCTATGCGTTCGATCGGGCGGACATGAAGAGTGCCGAGAGCCTTTGGAAGGAGGCTCTGGCCGCGCTGTCGGAGGCACCGCAGGGCGATGCCCCAATGACGGCGCGAATCCTGAACAACCTGGGGGCCCTGGCGCGCACCACAGGCGATCTGGCGCAGGCGGCCAGCTATTTTGACCAGGCCCTCGACGCCGCGAAAAAGATCGTGCCTGAAGACGCCACGCTGACGTTGGGCGCTCTCGGAAACCAGGCCCTCATACTCCACGACCTGGGTCGCCAGCGCGAATCCGAAGCTCAGTATCGTCAGGTGCTAGACAGGCTCCTGACGAGTCCCGGTCCAGTCGCCAACCACATTGCCGGTGTGCGGAACAACCTAGGCATGGTGTTGAAATCCGACGGCCGGTTCACCGAGGCGGAACAGCTGCTTGTGCAGGCGCGCGAGTCAAATCGCACGCATCGCGGCGAGGAGGACCCCGAGACCGTGAAGGGAACCGCGAACCTGGGCCTCCTGTACTACGAGATGGGGCTTTTCGACCGGGCGGAGCCCCTGCTGCGTGAAGCGGTGACGCTGAGACAGCGAATCCTTCCTCCGGCACATCCAGACCTGGCGCAAAGCCTGCAGAACCTGGGTGAGCTCTGTCGGGTCACCGGTCGGCTCGAACTAGCCGATCACCTGATGAACCAGGCGTTGGCAGTCTGGCGTGCGGGCGTGGGGGAAGATCATCCTGACTGGGCGACGGCGGTCAACAACCTGGCTTTACTGTGCATGGCGCGTCAGGACTGGGTACGCGCGGAGGAACTGTCCCTACAGGTAGTTGCGTACCGGCGCGCCGCCCTCGGCGACCAGCACCCGGATCTGGCGACAAGCCTCGACACGCTTGCCGGCTTGTATCGCGCCACTGGGCGCTGTGCCGAAGCCGAGCCTTTGTGTCGCAGTGCACTGCAGATACGCCGCGCGGTGCTTGGCGAGGTCCACCCGGATGTGGCATGGAGTCTCAACAATCTGGCGTTGATCGCTGCAGCGACGGGGCGGTTCGACGAGGCTGACGACCTCTTACGCAATTCCAGCTTCATCGATGACAGGCTCATCGCCCAGGTATTCAGCGTTGGCAGTGAGGGGCAACGGTTGCGGTTCCTGAGCCACCTGCGAGAAAGGCACGATGTGGTGCTGAGCCTGCTGCTACAGCACCGTGCCGACCGGCCTGATGCCGTTCGCTTTGCACTCGACCTCGTGCTGCGCCGCAAAGGACTGGCCGCGGAGGTGCTGGCCGCGCAACACGACGCGATTCGCGGCCGACATGATCCGGCATTGACACAAATGCTGGAAGAACTGACCCAACTCCGGCATGACATTGCGGCAATGACGCTCGGCGGGCCTGCCCCGCTTGTAGGCGTGGCTGCGCACCGGGAAGCCCTGGTCGTTCTGCAAAGCCAGCGTGAGAGCTTTGAGACCAAGTTGGCGCAAAGCGTACCCCAGCTGGACTGGGCCCAGCGCCTGAGTCAGATAGACGCCGTCGCCGTCGCGCGGGCGCTGCCGTCGGGAAGCGCGCTTGTCGAGTACGTTCGCATCGAGGTGCGCGATTTCAGCGCCGTCTTTGCCCGAGGGCAGCCCGAGTGGCAGGGTGCGCGCTATCTTGCTCTTGTGCTGCCGGCGAACGAACCAGATTCGGTCGCGCTGCTGGACCTGGGCGAGGCCGAACCGGTCGAAGATGCCATTGCGCGCGTGCGCGTTGCTCTCTCGGGTGACCTGAGCTATTCGCGTGCGCAAACCGAGACGCCAGCGACCGATGCCGGGGAGGACGTGCGCCGCTTGGTTTTCGATCCCTTGTTGCCGCGATTGGCAGGTCGAACGCGCGTCATTGTCTCGACTGACGGCGATCTCGCCACGCTGCCTTTCGAGGCGTTGCCTTTGGATCGTGGCACGCGCCTTATCGATCGCTATGTGTTCTCCTACCTCAGCTGCGGACGCGACCTGCTTCGCATGCAAGGTCAGGCACCTGGAATATTCGGCGCCGCGTTCGTTGCAGCCGACCCAGACTTCGATCTCTCCGGTGACGTTGGCGACGCACCGCTCGCCGACGGCCGCGAGTCGCGCGACCTCAGCCGCAATGAAGGGGCAGTTCGGCTGCCCGGTACACGTGCGGAAGCTGAAACGGTCGCAGGACTGCTTGGTGTCCAGGCGTTGCTTGGCAAAGAGGTGCTCAAGCGGCGATTCCGCGATGTGCATTCACCACAGATCATGCATGTGGCTACGCATGGCTTCTTCCTAAAAGACCAGACAGGATTTCGTCAGACACCGGGGTTCCCGCCGCCGCTCATCGAAAATCCGCTGCTCCGGTCGGGTCTGCTGCTTGCCGGGTTCAATACCTGGTTGCGGCATGGTTCGACATCCGCGGCTGCCGAAAACGGCATGCTCAACGGTGAAGACGTGGCGGGCCTTGACCTCGCCGGCACCGAGTTGGTCGTGCTGAGTGCCTGCGAGACAGGTCTGGGCCAAGTCAATGTCGGGGAGGGTGTCTTCGGCCTTCGAAGGGCCTTCGTGGTGGCGGGAGCGCGCACCCTGGTGATGAGTCTGTGGAAGGTGCCAGACGCACAGACGCAGGAGCTCATGGTGGACTTCTACAAGCGCGTTCTAGCAGGGGAGCCGCGGGCCGAGGCGTTGAGAATGGCGCAGCTGGCACTCAAGGCGCGGTGGCCGGATCCAACCGATTGGGCAGCCTTCATTTGTCAGGGGGATCCGGGGCCACTGCAATTGCCGACCGATCAGTCCAAGTCGCGCGTTTAAATCGCTGCCGCGTTCGCATCGTCGCCACGATGTAAAGTGGACCCCGAAGTCAAGACAAGAATCAAGCCTGTTTAAGGTGGGCACTTGACTTCAGTAGCAGCTGGACGGCGCTGCCCCGGTTGTGCCCTTGCTTCGGTTGGTGCTGTGGCTGTTGATCTGGTTTCTGCGGGGGGAGGAACCCCTGTGGAGCGTAGCGGAACAGGGGTTCCTCCCCCCGCGCCGCCGAATTTATCCACGATCATCGCCCCGCCACCGATACCGGTTCGATACACCGTCTGGGGCGTCTGGTCGTCCAGCGACTGGTGCGGGCGCTCGCCGTTGTACAAGTCATCAATCGAACACCCATAGTACCGAGTCGCGAGAAGTTCTCTATCCCTGGCACCCCTGGTTTGGTCGCGTCGTCTGGATTTATCGGGCGCGGGTGAGCCGCGGGTGGATGGTCGCGCATTGCGGATTGGAGCCGCAGCACGAATGCCGCGGGCTCGAAGTGCCGCTCTGGATGTTCGACAGGGCAGTGTGCTGCCAGCTGCGCCTGGCGCCGAGACCCGTCGTGGATATCGGAGCCTTGCGCGGATTGGCGGCACTGCTGGCTGCACACTCGCAGCCGGATGGTAGTCCTATGCTACAAGCCCAGCACGATTCCTTATTACCCGAAGGAGGTGCTGATGAGAATCCTGTCGAGCCCGTGCCGGGCAACCCAGCTGTCGTTGTTTCAGTCGAGGCCAGCAACGCCGCAATGGGAACAACTGCCGTGGGAGGTGCGCCAGCAAACGATTCGGTTGCTGGCGCGAATGCTGAGCGAACAGTCCGAACGGGAGTTGGCTTCCCGATCGACCCAGGAGGCCGGCGATGAGTGAGAAGCTCAAGGCGCAGCATCTTTCGCGCAAAGCCATCCTGTACATTCGTCAGTCCTCGGCCTACCAAGTCAACCACAACCTGGAGAGCCAGAAGCTGCAATATGCGATGCGGGAACGCTTGATGCAACTGGGCTGGCGTGAGATCGAAGTCGTCGATGAAGATCTCGGCCGGTCGGCAGCCGGTCTGGTGACGCGCAGCGGATTCGAGCGCATGGTGGCCGAGGTGTGTCTGGGCAAGGTCGGCGCGGTGGCGGCGCGCGAAGTATCGCGCTTTGCCAGAAACAGCCGGGAGTGGCAACAGCTGGTCGAGGTCTGTCGTGTTGTGGACACCGTCCTGATCGACCAGGAGATGGTCTATGCGCCGCGGCAAGGGAATGATCGCTTGCTGCTCGGGCTCAAGGGCAGCCTCAACGAGTACGAACTCGATCTGCTCCGGCAGCGTTCGGTCGAAGCCCGCCGCGAGAAGGCGCGTCGGGGTGAGCTGTTGATCGCCAGCCCGGTGGGTTATCGGAAGGGCGAACGACGGCTGGAAAAGGATCCCGACCGGCGTGTCCAGGAAGCGGTGCGCTTGGTGTTCCAGAAGCTCGGCGAACTGGGAAGTGTTCGGCAAACGTTGTTGTGGTTCCTTGAGCATGGTCTGGAACTTCCCGTGATCAACGCCCGCGAGGAAGTGCATTGGAAGCGACCGTCCTACGGCATGCTCTACAGCATGCTCACCAACCCGGCGTACGCCGGAGCTTACGCCTATGGCAAGACCGAACAACTGACCGAGTACGATGGCGGCGAGGCCCGTCAGCGGGTGCGCCGCAAACCGCGGGAACAATGGCTTTCTTTCATTCCGGGCGCACACGACGGCTACGTCAGCTGGGAGGAGTTCGAGCGCCTGCAGGCGACCATCTCCGAGAATATGATGCGCCGAGAGCAAATCGGCGCCGCCCAACGAAGTCCGGCGCTGCTCGCCGGGTTATTGCGCTGTCGCCGCTGTGGTCATAAGCTGGTGGTGCACTACACTGGTAGCTGTCACGACGTACTTCGGTACCACTGCCGTCGAGGGTGGCTCGATAATGGCGAGCCGCGCTGCATTGGATTTGCCGGTTTGGTCGTCGATCAAGCGATTACGAGGGAGGTCCTGCGCGTCGTGGAGCCAGCAGCAATCGAGGCGGCGGTCATCGCCCACGAAGAGCAAGCACGCCAGGTCGACGAAGTCTTGTCGGCTCTGCAACGCGACCTGGAGGCGGCGCAGTACAGTGCTCGACGAGCGCAGAAGCAATACGACGCGGCCGACCCTGAGAATCGACTGGTTACCGACGAGCTTGAACGACGCTGGAATCAGTCCCTGCAACGGGTCCACGAGATCGAATCGCAGATCCGGCAACATCGGGATCGGCAAGGCCCCTTAGTCGTGGCCACGCGCGAGGAATTCGCTGATCTGGCCGCCGATCTGGAGTCGCTATGGCATGATCCAGGGACTGATGAACGGCTCAAGAGCGCGTCATTCGCACACTGATTCGCGACGTGGTCGTCGACGTGGATGCGCCAGCCAGTGAAGTGGTCCTGGTCATTCACTGGAAAGGCGGCGTCCATACTGAGCTGCGTTTGCCGCGACGCCGGCGCGGACAGAACAGCACGCAAACCCCCCACCGAAGTCCTGGAAGCCGTGCGCGTGCTCGCGCGCATCTGTCCGGATCGGCTGATTGCCGGCGTACTCAATCGGAACGGGCTACTGACCGGACGCGGCAACCGGTGGACGCAAGAACGGATCACAGCGCTGCGCAGCCATCACCACATTCCCTGCTATCGGGCCGACCAGCGCGACGGTCACCCGTGGATGAATCTAACCGAAGCGTCCGAGTACTTGGGAGTTAGTGCGCGCACGCTCCGTTTGGCCGTCGCGCGTGGAGAAATCGAGGCCCAGCATCCGCTGGCTGATGGGCCATGGGTGTTCAACCGCGATACACTTCGGACAGCCGCAGCGACGGCACTGGTTGAGCGCGTCAGGAGCAGGAATCGGCAACCCGCAGTACCAAACACTGAGCAGATAACCTTCGATTTCTCAAGCACATAGCGAGGTGGGGCACCATGAAACGTCGTTGTAGTAGGCGAAGTACGCGGTCAGGCCAACCGTCAGCTCGCCCATCGTGGCATAGCCCCTCAGATACACGTCCTCATGCTTGACGTTCCGCCAGAGCCGCTCGACGAAGATGTTGTCGAACACTCGCCCTCGTCCATCCATGCTGATGACCACCCCTTCTCTGGTCAGGACGTTGGTAAAGGCTTCGCTGGTGAACTGCGAGCCTTGATCGCTGTTGAAGATCTCCGGCTTGCCGTGGCTGCGCAAGGCATCCTCCAACCACGAAAACTCAGTGGCCGCTTGTGTTGCTGGAGCGGCCAGCTCGATGGGAAACCGCCGAGGCCACCCTGCGCATCGTCCGTTGGGAAACGGATCTCGAAGCCTGGCTGGCGGAGTTGCGCAGCGCCGTCCTGGCGAAGCTCTCCGATGGTCCGGCGCAGTTGTCGAGTCTTGTCTTGTAACGCAACAAGCAATTTGCCTTTGTTGCTCGCGGATGCAATATATGAAAAATTTTTGGTTCAGGCGGCAATTCCATGGAACCGAAATTCTCTGCGAACCTCTCGGCCAGCTTCTCCGAGTTCCAGTTCCGCCAACTCGACGCCGCACTCGACCGCTGGCGCAGCGCCCACCTGCCGGCCCGGCCGCCATCGGGCGGGCACAGGGCCATCCGGCAAGCGCTGGGCATGACGGCAACCCATCTCGCCCGCCATCTGGGGGTGACCACCTCGACACTCACCCGGGTGGAGATCTCGGAAGCCGACGACAACCATCAGCCTAGCCCTTTCAAGCTCGATGCCGCATCAGCCAGCCAGCCCAGCGAGTTTGAAGTCATTTTCATCCTTGACGGAGTACGCTACCAGTACGGCTTCGCCATGACCTCGCAGCGAATCGTGAGCGAGCATCTCCTGGTTTACAAGGCATTCAAGCCGCAACGCTGGTTCGAGCGTCACTTCGCTACCGAAACTGGCAAGGATAGGTACGACTTCGGCCCTGGACTGAAGGGCGCCAAGAACTTATGGGAGGGAGCTACCCGGCCTAATGCCTTGTTCTTGTCGATGGCCGCGCAGCTCAACGGTGATGCCCTGCGCCCTGTCTTTGACTGGTTTGTGAATCGGCTCGTGATCTTCAACGAACAGTCGCAGCTGTCGCCGCAGTTTTCGGTGCAGATGCTCAAGCGGGAGGAACAGCGCAAGGCCATTTGCGAGTTTCTGCGCGCAGCCGATATCAGCATTGCCGACATCGAAGTGGCCACCAAGCAGGCGATGGCGCACACCATCCATTTCGACCTCGCCACCGGCAAGCACGAGGAGACGGCCAGCGAGCAGGCCGTAGACGAAATCAAATTCCACCACGTTACCGAGCACGGCAAAGCGGTATTCGATCTTGCGGATGAGTCCGGAGGTACCCGCAACTTGCTCTTCCTGACCGGCCCCGTTCTGGACATCCTGAACAGGGGGCTGACGCTGGTGGTGGATGAACTGGATACCAGCCTGCATACCCTCCTGGTACAAGCATTGGTGCGCCTGTTCCACCGACCCGAAGCCAATACGGGTGGCGCGCAGCTCATCTTCACCACGCACAACACCTCACTGCTCGATGCCTACGGGCTGTTCCGGCGCGACCCGATCTGGTTTGTCGAGAAGCGCCCGGACCAAAGTCGATCGCTGTATCCGCTGCTCGACTTCAGCTCGCGCAAGAATGAAGCGCTGGAGCGGGGGTACCTGCAGGGGCGATACGGCGCACTGCCATTCCTGCAAAATCAGGCCTTGGGAGTGAAGCGCTGATGGGTCGCGACAACCAGCCCAAAGACAGGCAGCTGCGACGCAAGGCCGCCAAGGAGGCGAGCCGTGCCAGTTATGCCCGCATCCTCATCGTCACCGAAGGCAGTAAAACCGAACCGCTTTACCTGGAGGAAATCCGCGCCGCGCATCAGCTGCATTCCGCCAACGTGGAGGTGCAGCCTGGACAACTGGGCACGGCACCCATCCAAGTGGTGCGTTATGCCCAGCAACTGTTTGAAGAGGGCGATTTGCGCAAAGGCATTCGCCCCGAGAGCTTTGACCAGGTCTATGCAGTGTTTGACCGCGACGATCACGACAGCTATTTCAATGCCATGAACCTCGCGCAATCACTTGATGGCAAGCTGCGCAACGACGACAAGCAACCGGTCAGCTCAAGGCCATCGCCTTCATCCCCAGCTTCGAACTATGGCTATTGCTGCATTACGAGGACATTCAGGCGCCCATCCATCGCGACGAAGTGATGCAGCGCCTGAAACAGCATATCCTCGGCTACGAAAAAGGCGCGGGCGGCGCGTTTGCCGCCACCCGCGACCGGCTGGAAACAGCAACGCAGCGGGCGCAGGCCTTGGCGGCGAAGTTTAATGCCTACACCGCCCCCGAAACCCTTCACCGCCCTGCACGAGGTGGTCCTGTTGCTGACCACGCTGCGCGCCTGAAGCCGGTCAAACCCACGCAGGCACGCCCAGCGCGTCGAGGTTCTACCCGTTTGATGCGAAGCTGACCGCCATCAGTGGCTGAACTGCCGGTAACCTGCACATGGTGGCCTGATGCTGGCCAGAGGCCCAAGGTCAGCTTTGGCCGAGTTGCACGCGTAGGCTATCTGGCAAGTTTGCCCAGCCGAATGGCCGCTCTTGGCGCAGCGCCGTGCTGGCGAAGCTTTCTGATGGCCCGGTGCAGTTGTAGAGTTTTGTCTTGTAACGCAACAAGCAATTTACTTATATTGCGCCATGATGCAATATAACAAAATATTTAGTTGCATCAGGACGCAATTCCATGGAACCGAACCTCTCTGCGAACTTTGCCGCCAATTTCTCCGATCTCCAGCTCCGGCAACTCGACGCTGCACTCGACCGCTGGCGCAGCGCCGACCTGCCGGCCCGCCCGCCATCGGGCTGGCTCAAGGCCATCCGGCAAGCGCTGGGCATGACGGCAACCCATCTCGCCCGCCGTCTGGGGGTGACCACCTCGACGCTCACCCGGCTCGAGATCTCGGAAGCCGACGACACCATCAGCCTGGCGACCCTGCGTCGTGCAGCCGAGGCCCTCGGCTGCGAATTGCACTATGCCCTGGTGCCCCGACAGCCGTTGACGGCAACGCTGGAGGAACGCGCCAGCCGCCTGGCGCAGCATCAGATGGCCGCCATCAGCCACAGCATGGCGCTGGAGGCCCAGTCCACCTCGCGCGAACATCTCGAGGCGCAGACCCGAGCGCTCGCCGAAAGCCTGCTCAAGGGCTCGCGCCGCGCCCTGTGGAAAGAGCGAGGGCAGTAGCCGCTGTGCCCATCCATCTCGATACCCCGCCCGGCGCCACCCCGCTTGACCCGGACGAGCTGGCGAGCCTGCTTCCCCGTCACATCACGACGCAGGGTGAGTTGAACGAGTGGGAACAACTCAATATCGTGCAAGGCGAAGCGTGGGCACTCCGCCAACGCCGGGACATACTCAACGAGCCCTTCCTGCGCCAGTTGCATCGCCAGATGTTCGGCAAGACCTGGCGCTGGGCCGGCGAGTTCCGCAAGTCCGACAAGAACATTGGCGTTGACTGGCTGAGAATCGGCGTCGAACTGCGGCAACTGCTCGACGACGTGCGCTATCAGGTCGAACACGCCAGCCTGCTGTCGGACGAGATCGCCGTCCGCCTGCATCACCGCCTGGTCGCCATTCACCCGTTCGCCAACGGCAATGGACGGCATGCGCGCCTGCTGGCCGATCTACTCGTCACGCGGCTGGGTCGGCCCCGTTTCACCTGGGGCAGCCGCAACCTGGTCGATGCAGGTGCGACGCGGCAGGCCTACATCGCCGCACTGCAAGCCGCCGACGCCCGCGACTACGCACCCCTGATCGCCTTTGCCCGCAGTTAGCACGAGAAGCCGACTCAGCATGACGCAGACCTTTTCCCGCGAACATCGGCATCCTCGATAACACCGCCGCACCGGCCCGTGCGCAAGTCGAAGTCGGCGCCGGCGGATTCCTCCGAGCAGGCAGAACTCTTGTTTGGCATCGGGGCGCTCGCAGCCGGCAAGCGCAAGGACAGGTTGACCCAGGCCCTTGACGGTCTGATGGGACTGTTCAGGGATCGGGTGCTGCCATTCGACATCGACGCAGCACGGCGCTATGGCGAGCTGGCCGTGAAGGCCGAGGCTGGCGGGCGAGCATTCCCAACCCCTGATGCCTACATCGCCGCGATCGCCGCCTCGCGGGGATTCATCGTGGCGTCACGCGATACGGCTCCCTATGAGGCCGCCAGCGTCACCGTCATCAATCCGTGGGAGGCGTAGAGATGCCCGGATGCCGCCGCCGCGCAGCCATCGAGGGCCGAGCCCCCGGATCAGGCGGCCTCTGCTTCTGCCACCGCTCGGGCCCTTCGCCTAAGGTCTCGATACCTCGCGACTGATGCCGGCGATGAACTTTCCCAGGCTGGGCGAATGGGGTTCCTTGAGGTTCAGGTGTGGCGAGATACGCTCGGCCCAGGCGTACTTGTCTGCGCCGGTCACTTCGGAAGGCTTGATATTCAGGGCGTCGGCCAGCTTCTCCCAGGCGCCGACAATATCGTCCGCCACGATACCGCGCAGTTTCTGTTGCTTTGCCTTTGGGTAGGCTTTGACAACGGCTTCCAGGTCGGCAATGAACCAGCTCTCTGTCTCCTCGATCGCCAGCCGGAATAGAACGCGACGGGGTCGGCGGGGGAGTCGTGCCAGCATCGCGAATTGTTCGTTCTCCACCAGGCCAAAATGCCGGGTGAGCACATTCCTGACCGCAGGTAAGGCGAATTCCATGGATTGCCATCCCAAACCGCCCAGGAGTTCCGTCATTCCCGCGCAAGCGGGAATCCAGTCCAGGCTCTGTCCTACATCGGGCCGAACGGTGGATCCCCGCTTTCGCGGGGATGATGGCTGTCGTTTATCGGTACCTCTATCTCTGGAAATCGCCTAAATCCGAGGCACCTTCGACCAGAACCTCAAACCAGATCATGGGTTACCGATCCCGAAATGGTTGCTGTACCACAGGCTACCCATCGGGATGCCTTCCGCGAACATCTCGCGCACTCCCTTGAGGTCGGCCGCCCGACTCAAGCGGCTGAAGCCGTCGGAGCCCTTGTCAAGGATCCAGACCTCCTCCGGAGTAAGCGCGTCGACAAAATTCGGCGCATGGGTGGTGATCAGGATTTGCGGGCCGCGCGCTTTCGACGCATATTCCTTGAATTCCTGAGCCAGCGTTGCCAGCAGTTGATGATGCAGACCGTTATCGGGTTCCTCGATCCCAATCAAGGGTGCCGGACTTGGATCTTCCATTAGCAACAGGTAGGCAAGCATCTTCAGGGTACCGTCGGACATATCCTGTTGATAGAACGGATCGGGAAAACCTTTCGCAGAAAATTCGAGTACGAGGCGGCGGTCCCTCTCGGTCTTGGGCGTGATGTCAATTATCCCGGGAACCTTCTCGGCAATGCGCGAGAGCATTTGACGGAAGCCTTCGGGGTTGGCGCGCTCCACATACTGGAGATAGCGCGAGAGGTTCTCGCCTCTTCGATCAAGATGCGGGTCGGCACCGGCCTGACTCGGGCTGCGCGCCAGTTCCGGGACAAAGCAGGAGAGATACCAGCCCGACAGGAAATCTCGGAAGGCGACAACGCGGTCATGGTTTGCAAGCGTTCCCAGCGTGGCGATGCCGAGGACTTGCCGATCCTTCATCTTGATCGGAACGCGCTCGCTTCCTTCCATTGCCGCCGGTGCGCCTTTTCCGGTGCCCGTGCCCTGCTCGAACCCTTCCGTTCCCGACCAGGCATAGCCCTGCCCGTTGGTAAGTTCGAGAAAGGAATACGGTTGGCCGTAGGCTTGTCCCTTGCGACGTTGCCGGAGTCTCTCATAGACCACTTGGGCGCGTCCCCGCGCATCACAGGCGATCTGCAGCGAGTAGCTGATCGGTCTTGCGATGGGCGTCTCTTTGTAGCGAACTTCAAACTTGACGGCCTCAGCGGAACCCTGTGTTCGCATGCGTTCAAAACCGCCGCGGTGCGGCTTGTCACACGCGGCTTCCACTCCCTCAGCGAGGCAATCACCAAGAAACCCCAAGGCGTCGAGCAGACTCGACTTGCCGGACCCATTCGCGCCAATGACGGTAACCAGTCTCGGAAGAGCGTCCTGCTCCCGTTCATAGAGCGTCTTTCCCAGCGTGAACCTCTGCAATGCCCGGTAGTTCTGAATCTGTATGCCTTCGAGAATTGCCATTCACCTCGTCTCCAGCGCGCGTATCGAGTCCGTCCCGGTATCGCATTGTTCGCCGATAACGGTGCGAGTCTAGCGCAAATCAGGCAGCCGCGGCCTCGGCCTTGGCCGCCTCTTCGGCGGCTGCCCGACCGGCGGCGAAGGCCCGCCGGTTGAGTTCGACGAGTTCGGCTTTCTTGCTCGCAAAGCGCTTGAGGATGCAGCGCTCGAGCACTTCCGCCGGGAACGGCAGGTGGTCCGAGATCGCCCCCAGCATGACCGTATTGCCGAGACGGATGTCGCCGAGTTCCTGGGCAATCATCGAGGCGTCGAAGGCGACGACGTGCGTCCCGGCCGCGCGCATTTCGGCTACCGGATCGTTCGGGTAATCGTAGAGGCCAAGCTCGACGATGGGCGGCACCAGGCGGCCGGTGTTCATCAGGACGAGGCCCTCGGGACGCAGCATGTGGCGCCAGCGCATCGCCTCGGCGGCTTCGAAACCCAGCAGGACGTCGGCCGAACCGGGGGTGATCTGCGGCGACAACACTTTCGGGCCGAAGCGCAGGTGCGAGGAAACGACGCCGCCGCGCTGGGCCATGCCGGCGACTTCGGTCTTCTTCACGTCGTGGCCGAGGGCGATCGCCGCCTCGGCGAGGATCTCGGTCGCGGTCATCACACCCTGGCCACCGGTGCCGACGACGAGAATGTTGGTGGTGTCAAACTTGCCTGTTTCAGACATCAGATCGGAACCTCTCAACTTCGGTGGGCGGGCGATGCCCCAGGTGTCTGCCGCGCTCGCCCATCCCGTATCGTGGCCTGCGCGCTAGGCGCCTGGCGTCAACTCGGCGGTCTTCCTGACGACCCTGATCGGCATTGCCAGGGTATCGACATGGACGATCGCATCCGGCGCACAGGGCTTCAGGCACAGACCGCAGCCGGTACAGGCCGCGCTCTCGATGCGCACGAAGGCGAGATCGACCTCGCGGCCACTGGCTTTCGTGACCCGGTCGCGGCGGGTGACGTGGATCGCCGGGCAGCCGACATCAATGCAGTTGCCGCAGCCGGTGCACTTGTCCTCGATCACCGTGTACGGCTTCAGCGCATGGTAATCCTTGATCAGGACGCAGGGCTGGCTGGTGATGATCACCGATGGTTCGGGGATCTTGGTCTCTTCACGCAGCGTCTTGAGCAGCACCGGCAGTTCGTAGGCGTTGACCACGTGCACGCGTTCGTCGCGCACGCCGAGCGCCCTGACCAGATTGGCGAAGTCGACCCGTGGCGCTTCCTGGCCGTGGATGTCGCGGCCACTGCCGGGATTGTCCTGACCGCCGGTCATGCCGACGGCCCGGTTGTCGAGCAGGAGGACGGTGACGTTGCCGCGGTTGTAGACGATGTCCAGCAAACCCTGCATGCCCATGTGCAGGAAGGTCGAGTCACCGATCACGGCGACGATCTTCCGGTCCTTCTCGGCATCACTGCGCCCCTTGTCGAGGCCCAGCGCCATGCCCATTGACGCACCCATCGAGATGCACGCGTCGAGCGCGTTCCACGGCTGGCCGAAGCCCAGCGTGTAGCAGCCGATGTCGCCCGAGATGGTGACATTGCGCAACTGCGAGAGGGTGTAGTAGACGCCCAGATGCGGGCACGCGACGCACATCGTCGGCGGGCGGGGAAAGACCGGCATCGGTGCCGTCTTCGCCTGTTCGGCCAGCACTTCGCCAAGCAGTTGGGCGATCGCCGGCTTGAGAACCTGCGGCGACAGTTCGCCGGACAGCGGCAGAATGTCCTTGCCGGTGACGTTGAAGCCCTGCGCCTTGAGCTCGGTCTCGATCAGCGGCTCGACCTCTTCAACCACCACCAGTTGCTCGCATTGCTCGGCGAACCTGCGCAAGCTGGCGAAGGGCAGGGGAAAGGAGAGGCCGAGCTTGAACACCGGCGCGTCGGGGAAACTCTCGCGGACATGCATGTAGGCGGGGCCGGAGGTGACGAAACCCACCCGGCGGTCGCTGCCCGGTTCAACGACGTTGAGGTCGGAAATCTCCGCTTCGGCGCGTAGCCGGCGTTCGCGCTCGAACATCAGCGGCAGACGTCGACCGGCGGCGCTGGGCACCATCACCCAGCGGCCGACGTCCTTGGTGAAGCCGGCGACGGCGCGTTCGTGACGTTCCCCGACGCTCACCAGACCCTTGACGTGACAGATGCGGGTGGTCAGGCGCAGGATCACCGGTACCTCGAAGCGCTCTGAGAGCTCGAAGGCGGCCAGCGTGAAGTCATGGGCTTCCTGTGAATCCGCCGGTTCGAGCAAAGGCACATGGGCGAAACGACCCCAGTAGCGCGAATCCTGCTCGTTCTGCGACGAGGAGAGGCCAACGTCGTCGGCGATCGCGATCACCAGGCCGCCGGCAACGCCGGTCAGGGTCATGGTCATCAGCGCGTCGGACGCGACGTTCATGCCGACATGCTTCATGGCACAGAAACTGCGCGAACCCGCCATCGCCGCGCCAAAGGCCACCTCGAGCGAGACCTTCTCGTTCACCGACCACTCGGTGTACATGGCCGGATAGGCCGCCACGCACTCGAGGATTTCGGTCGAGGGCGTCCCGGGATAGGCGGCTGCCACCCGAACACCCGCCTCCCATACGGCGCGCGCCACGGCCTCGTTGCCGGACATCAGAAGCCGGTTCGGTGCGGTCACCGGCGGGGTTGATATCGCTGCTTCTGCGGACATTGCTTCTCCTGCAAGAAAAAAAAGCTGCGGACAAAGGCGAGACCTTAGCGGCTCAGGGGGGTCGGGACGTTGACGCAGGTCAACTTGCCCGGGATGGGCTGCCGAGCCGGTTCTCGCTCAGCAGAGTCCGCGTCGGCGCTGCCGCAGCGGTCCAGCCAGGGTCACCCGGCATGCTGGGAAGCGGGCGTGGCGAGGCCTGGATTGAGAGTCAAGGCGTTCTGCCCCCCGTGGCGTGGTAAGATTGAGGTTGTCTGGAACTCGATGCCGAGGCGAGCGTGCCCGCAATAAGAGAAACGGCGGCCCGCCGGGCGCCGATCCAGGAGCATGGCAACGGACCGAAATGGAAGTGGATAGCTGATGCAAGTTCTCAATGTGATCCTGATGCTTGGTTTGGGCCTCGTCTCCGCGAGCGCCTGCGCCAACATCTATGGCTATATTGACGAGCAGGGGGCGGCGCATTTCGCGACCGAGAAAATCGATGCGCGCTATCAGCTGTTCCTGCGCGGCAAGCAATTCGATTCGTCTGAAGTCACGTCAATCGGTCCGGTAAAGCCCGAATTGGCACGCTATCTGTCCCAACATCCAAACCTGAAGAAGTTTGAGCCCTTGCTGAAAGTCGCCAGCGATGAGTTCTCGGTGGAGCCTGCCTTGCTCAAGGCAGTCATGGCGGCAGAATCGGGTTTCAACCCCGGCGCGATTTCACCCAAGGGGGCCATTGGCCTGATGCAGGTGATGCCCGCCACTGCCGAGCGCTATGGCTTGCAGGGCGACAGGAACAAAAGCATAGAACAGAAACTGGCCGACCCGGAAACCAATATCCGCCTGGGCGCACGTTATCTGCGCGACCTGTCCCGAAGGTTTCCCAATCAGCAGGAACTGGTGCTGGCTTCGTACAATGCTGGCGAAGGCGCGGTGCAACAATACAAGAACCAGATTCCGCCTTACCCGGAAACGCGCAACTACGTCCAGCTGGTCACGCAGTTCTATCAGCTCTATCAGGCCGGCACAGCGACCGGGAAATACCAGGCGAAGGTGTTTACTCGTTCTGGACCCACTGCCAAACGACTGTACATGACTCTGCCGGGGCGCCGGAACATGCCGACCTCGGCGGCAGCGGACAACCACAGCCCTGGTTGACGAAGTCTCTTTCCGCGTCAACCTTCCCGTCTTCTGCCGCTCAACTTCCTTGCAATTTGGCTGTCCATGCAAGTGTGCCCGCGCGTCCGGGTAATGCTGACTGGGGACGCAAATTGCAGCATGCGAACGTCTATCCTACAATCCGGCGCTCTCTCTGTTGCTGCGCTGCGGTACCACGCCATGCGGCAAGGTATTACCCTGTTCGCTGCCGTCAAGCCCGGCGCGCAGCCAACCACCATTCACTTCACGATTCTGTAGATCAGGAGACAAATCATGGCAGCTCTGCCCGAAAACGCGCTGTCGGCCAGCATCAGCGATGCCGACCCGCAAGAAACCCAGGAATGGCAGGACGCGCTGAGCGGCGTGATCGAGAAGGAAGGCGCCGAGCGGGCTCATTTCCTGATCGAAGGCCTGATTGACCAGGCGCGCCAGCAGGGAATCGACATCCCTTACAGCGCCACCACCGAATACGTCAACACCATTCCGGTCGATCGGCAGCCCAAGTATCCGGGAAATGCTGACATGGAAATCAGGATTCACAACTACATCCGCTGGAACGCCATGGCGATGGTTGTGCGGGCAAACAAGGACAGCAACGTCGGTGGCCATATCGCTTCTTTCGCCTCGGCGGCAGCGCTTTACGATGTCGGTTTCTCCTGGTTCTGGCATGCGCCCTCGGAGCAGCACGGTGGCGACCTGATCTTCTTCCAGGGACATTCGGTCCCTGGCGTCTATGCCCGCGCGCATCTGCTCGGGCGGCTGACCGATGAACAGATGGACTGCTTCCGGCAGGAAGTCGATGGCAAGGGCGTCTCGTCGTATCCGCATCCCTGGCTGATGCCTGATTTCTGGCAGTTCCCGACGGTCTCGATGGGTCTGGGCCCCATCCAGGCGATCTATCAGGCGCGCTTCATGAAGTACCTCGACAGCCGGGGTTTCATTCAGGCCGGCGACCGCAAGGTCTGGGCCTTCCTTGGCGACGGCGAGACCGACGAGGTGGAATCGCTCGGTGCCATCGGCATGGCGGCGCGCGAGAAGCTCGACAACCTGATCTTCGTCATCAACTGCAACCTGCAGCGGCTCGACGGCCCGGTGCGTGGTAACGGCAAGATCATTCAGGAACTTGAAGGCACCTTCCGTGGCGCCGGCTGGAATGTCATCAAACTGATCTGGGGTACCCAGTGGGACACGCTCTTGCTGCGTGACAAGAAGGGTATCCTGAAGCAGCGGATGATGGAGGCGGTCGATGGCGAGTACCAGACCTTCAAGGCCAAGGACGGCGCCTACGTCCGCCAGCACTTTTTCAACACCCCCGAGCTCAGGGAGCTTGTGGCTGACTGGACCGACGACCAGGTCTGGGCGCTCAACCGCGGGGGTCACGACATCTTCAAGATCTTCAGCGCCTACAAGAGCGCCGTCGAGCACCGGGGCCAGCCAACGCTGATTCTGGCCAAGACGATCAAGGGCTTCGGCATGGGCCAGGCCGGCGAGGCGATGAATATCTCGCACCAGCAGAAAAAGCTTGATTACGACGCCATCAAGCGCTTCCGTGACCGTTTCAGCCTGCCCGTGGCAGACGACCAGATCAAGGAGCTGCCCTACCTGAAGTTCGCCGAAGGCTCGCCCGAGCTGACCTACATGCGGCAGCGGCGGATGGACCTTGGCGGCTACTTGCCGAAGCGCCGACGTTTGGCGGCGCCGCTCGAAATTCCCGAGCTGGCGGCCTTCGACACCCTGCTCAAGGCCTCGGGCGAGGGGCGGGAGGTGTCAACGACGATGGCCATCGTGCGCTTGCTGAACATCCTGCTCAAGGACAAGCGAATCGGTCGCCACGTCGTCCCGATCGTTCCCGACGAATCACGCACTTTTGGCATGGAAGGTCTGTTCCGACAGATCGGCATCTGGAACCAGGAAGGCCAGAAATACGTTCCCGAGGACCATGATCAGCTGATGTTCTACAAGGAATCGAAGGACGGTCAGGTCCTGCAGGAAGGGATCAACGAAGCCGGCGCGATGAGCGACTGGATCGCCGCCGCCACGGCGTACTCGGTCCATGGCGTACAAATGATTCCGTTTTATATCTGCTACTCGATGTTCGGCTTCCAGCGCACCATGGACCTCTGCTGGGCAGCTGCCGACCAGCGCGCGCGCGGCTTCCTGATCGGCGGTACGGCTGGCCGCACGACGCTGAACGGCGAAGGTCTGCAGCACGAAGACGGCCATTCGCTGGTGCTTTCCAGCCTGATTCCGAACTGCCTCAGCTATGACCCGACCTTCTCCTTCGAGATCGCGGTCATCATGCGTGAAGGCTTGCGCCGGATGTACCAGGAGCAGGAAGACATCTTCTACTACATCACCGTGATGAACGAGAACTACGAGCATCCGGAAATGCCCGCCGGCGCTGAGGCCGACATCCTGAAGGGCATGTATCTGCTGCGCCGCGGCCAGTCGTCCGACACCAATCCGGCCGCGCCGCGCGTCCAGCTGCTCGGTTCGGGAACGATCTTTCGCGAAGTCATCGCGGCCGCCGAGCTGCTCAAGAACGACTGGGGCGTCGATGCCGACCTGTGGGGCTGCCCGAGCTTCAGCGAACTGGCGCGCAACGGCAACGATGCGCAGCGCTGGAACATGCTCAACCCGATGGCGAGACCACGGGTATCGCACGTCGAGGCCTGTCTCGGCGACACCCGCGGCCCGATCGTCGCTGCCACCGATTACGTGCGCCTGTTCGCCGAGCAGATCCGTCCCTTCCTCAACCGTCGCTACGTCACGCTGGGTACTGATGGCTTTGGCCGTTCGGACACGCGCGAAAAGCTGCGGCATTTCTTCGAGGTCGATCGCCGCTGGGTTACCGTCGCTGCGCTGAAGGCACTGGCCGATGACGGCACCATCGAGCGCAGCAAGGTCGCCGAGGCCATTGCCCGCTACGGTATCGACGTGAACAAACCCAACCCGACGACGGTTTAAGGGAGCCCTCTGATGAGTCAACTGATCGAAGTAAAAGTCCCCGACATTGGCGACTACCACGACGTGCCGGTGATCGACATCTGCGTCATCGTCGGTGACGTGGTCAAGGTCGATGATGCCCTGGTGACCCTCGAATCCGACAAGGCAACGATGGATGTGCCATCGTCGGCGGCTGGCGTGGTGAAGGAAATCCGCGTTGCCCTCGGCGAGAAGATTTCCGAAGGCGCGGTCGTCGTCGTTCTCGAAGCATCCGAGGCCGCGGTTGCCGCGATACCGGTCGCGGCACCGGCTGCCGTAGCGGCGGCGAGCGCAGCAGACGCGCCGGTCGCAGCAGCACCTGTCGCCGTGGTACCTGCCCCCGCCGCTGCGCCGCCCACTGCCCCTGCCGTCCCGGTGGCCGTCTCGCCACCACCGGTCGCCGGCCTGGCACCGGGCGCCCGGACGCATGCCAGCCCGTCGGTGCGCCTTCTGGCGCGCGAGCTCGGCGTCGACCTCAACCGTGTCGCGGCCAGCGGACCGAAAGGCCGCATTCTCAAGGAAGACATCACCGCCTACGTCAAGGGCGTGCTGACGGCGCCTCCGGCGGCCGCGGCAGCGCCATCGCTTGGTGGTGGCCTCGACCTCCTGCCCTGGCCGAAGGTCGACTTCGCCAAGTTCGGTGCCGTCGAAGTCAAACCGCTGGCGCGGATCAAGAAGATTTCGGCCCAGAACCTGGCGCGCAACTGGGTGATGATCCCGGCAGTCACCTATCACGAGGACGCCGACATCACCGATCTCGAGGCCTTCCGGGTGGCGATCAACCGCGAGAACGAGAAATCGGGCGTCAAGATCACCATGCTCGCCTTCCTGATCAAGGCCTGTACCCTGGCGCTGAAGAAGTTTCCCGAGTTCAACAGCTCGCTCGACGGCGACAACCTGGTGCTCAAGCAGTACTTCCACGTCGCCTTTGCCGCCGACACGCCGAACGGGCTGGTGGTCCCGGTGATCAGGAACGCCGACCAGAAATCGGTCAGCCAGCTCGCCGTCGAAAGCGGCGAACTGGCGACGAAAGCGCGCGACGGCAAGCTGACGCCGGGCGAGATGTCGGGTGCCTGCTTCACCATCTCCAGCGTGGGCGGTATCGGGGAACCAGTTTCTCGCCGATCATCAATGCGCCGGAGGTGGCCATCCTGGGGGTCAGCCGTTCGGTCATGAAGCCGGTGTGGAACGGCAGGGAGTTCGCGCCGAGACTGACGCTGCCGATGTCGCTGACCGCCGACCACCGCGTCATCGACGGTGCGCTGGCGACCCGATTCAACGTCTATCTCGCGCAACTGCTTGCCGACATGCGGCGCGTGCTGCTCTGATCAGGAGAAGACCATGAGCCAGATCATTGAAGCAACAGTGCCCGACATCGGTGACTATCACGATATCCCGGTGATCGACCTCTGCGTGGCAGTGGGCGACACGGTCAAGGTCGACGACGCACTGGTCACCCTCGAATCCGACAAGGCGACGATGGACGTGCCAAGCAGCATCGCCGGCGTCGTCAGGGAGGTGAAGGTCAAGCTCGGCGACCGGGTCTCCGCCGGCTCGGTCGTGGCGCTGATCGAAGCCGCCGGCACCGTCGACGAAGCCTCGCCGGCGGCCAGTGTCACGGCGCCGCCAGTGGCTGCCGAGGCGACAGCCCCGCAGGCCGCGGCAGCGATCACGGCCAGAGCCGATATCGAATGCGAGGTGCTGGTCCTCGGCGCCGGCCCGGGTGGCTATTCGGCGGCCTTCCGCAGTGCTGATCTCGGCATGCAGACCGTCCTCGTCGAACGTTACCCGACGCTCGGTGGCGTCTGTCTCAACGTCGGCTGCATCCCGTCGAAAGCGCTGCTGCACATCGCTGTCGTGATGGACGAAGCGCAGCACATGGGCGATTGCGGCGTCAGCTTCGCCGCCCCGAGCATTGACCTCGATAAGCTGCGCACGCACAAGGACAAGATCGTCGGCAAGCTGACTGGCGGTCTCGCCGGCATGGCCAAGGGGCGCAAGGTTGAAGTCGTGCAGGGCGTTGGCCAGTTCGTCGACCCGCATCACCTTGAAGTCGCGCTGGCCGACGGCGGCAGCAAGCTGATCAGGTTCCAGAAGGCGATCATCGCCGCCGGCTCGCAACCGATCGCGCTGCCGTTCATGCCCGACGACCCGCGCGTCGTCGACTCGACCGGCGCCCTCGAACTGCGCCAGATTCCGCAGCGCATGCTGGTTGTCGGTGGCGGCATCATCGGCCTCGAAATGGCCAGCGTCTACTCGGCGCTCGGCTCGCGCATCACGGTCGTCGAGCTCGGGTCGGTGCTGATGCCTGGCGCCGACCGCGATCTGGTCAAGGTCTGGGAGAAGCGGAACGCTCACCGCTTCGACCGCATCCTGCTCAACACCGGCGTCGTCGCCGCCGCGGTCAGACCTGAAGGCATCGAGGTCACTTACAGCAACGACGAGAAGGAAAGCTTCGACCTCGTTCTCGTTGCCGTCGGTCGGTCGCCGAACGGCGGCAAGCTGGCAGCCGAAAAGGCCGGTGTCACGGTCAGCGAGCGCGGCTTCATTCCTGTCGACAGCCAGTTGCGTACCAACGTGCCGCACATCTTTGCCATCGGCGACATCGTCGGCCAGCCGATGCTGGCGCACAAGGGGGTGCACGAAGCGCACGTCGCCGCCGAGGCCGCGCACGGCGGCAAGCGCTGTTTCGACGCCCTGCAGATTCCCTCGGTTGCCTACACCGATCCGGAAATTGCCTGGGCCGGCAAGACCGAGGAGCAATGCCGGGCGGAAGGCATCACCTATGGCAAGAGCGTCTTCCCCTGGGCTGCCTCGGGGCGGGCTCTGGCCAACGGTCGTGAAGAGGGCTTCACCAAGCTCATCTTCGATGAAGCCACGCACCGCATCATCGGCGGCAGCATCGTCGGCACCGACGCCGGTGATCTCATCGGCGAAGTCTGTCTGGCGATCGAAATGGGCTGCGACGCGACCGACATCGGCCATACCATCCACCCGCACCCGACGCTTGGCGAGTCGGTGGGGATGGCGGCGGAGGTCTATGAGGGGGTGTGCACGGATCTGCCGGCGGTGAAGAAGAGGTAGGCGCGACGAGTCTCGGTCGTCCAGTGACGCCGCCGCACGTGCAGTGCGGCGGCGTCACTGTTTCACTTGCCAAGTTCCAGAATGCCCAGCAGGCGCTCGAGAACTTCACCGCAGTCGGCTTCGATCTTGAGGTCGAGGAGGTGATCGGCTCGCGTCACGCCCTGATTGATCGCGACCACGGGCAGGCCGCGCTGGCGTGCATGGTCGACGAGGCGAAAGCCCGAGTAAACCATCAGCGACGAGCCAACCACCAGCAATGCCCGTGCCGCATCGATCGATTGCTTCGCTGCCGCGACACGCTCCCTGGGCACGCTGTCGCCGAAGAAGACGACATCTGGCTTGAGCGTCCCGCTGCAGGATGGGCAGCCGGGGATCCGGAAATCGGCGGCGGCCGCATCGGGCAACTGGGCGTCGCCGTCCGGCGCCGGGCGCGTGGCGCCGGCCGTGAACTCGGGGTTGGCGGTCGCCAGCCAGTGCTGGACTGATGCGCGCGGAAAACGCTCGCCGCAGGCGAGGCAGAGCACCCGATCGATGCCGCCATGCAGTTCGATCACCGAACGACTGCCCGCCTTCTGATGCAGGCCATCGACATTCTGCGTGATAACCGCCGAGGCGATCCCCCTCTCTTCCAAACGGGTCAGCGCCCGATGCCCCGCCGCCGGGCTGGCCAGGGCCATGCTCGCCCAACCGGCGAAACTGCGCGCCCAATAACGCTGGCGTACGGATTCCGAACGCAGGAAATCCTGATGCTGGATCGGCTGCGAATGCTGCCACTGGCCATGACGGTCCCGATACGCCGGAATGCCGCTCGCCGTGCTCAAGCCGGCACCGGAGAGGAGGGCGACCGGGCCCCGCTCCAGCAGAGTGGAGAGCCGCTCGATGCCCTGCTCGATTTGTCGTGGGATGGCAGGAATCGGCCTGGTCTCGGGCATGCGGGTTCCAATCCGGGAGGGTCGGGGAAACGGCGGGAGCAGCGTGGGATCGTCGCCATGTGCCATCCGGAGCGGATCGTCAATCCGGGGACGGCGGCACGAAAGAGGTTTTCGCCTCGCGCTACCCGCTGTTCTCCGACAGCTTCCTGAGCTCGATCAATGGCAGCACACCCGGCAGGTCAAAGCGCTTCCGGCCGGGCTCGACGGCAGTCAGTGCTTCGGCTTCGACCAGTGTCGCCAGCGAGCGTCGGGTGAGATCCTGGTAGGTGCGGGTTCCCGCAAGCTTCCAGGCGAGCTCCTGATCGCTGAGCGGGCGCAGTACCCTGGCCGGCACACCGGCAACCAGCGACCGCGCCGGGATTTCCATCCCGGCCTTGACAAAGGCGCAAGCGGCGACCATCGACGATTCACCGAGCACGGCGTTATCCATGATCACCGCGTTCATGCCGACCAGCGCATTGCGTCCGATGTGGCAGCCGTGCAGCACGGCACCATGGCCGATGTGGCCGTCCTGCTCGATGACCGTGTCGGTGCCGGGAAAGCCATGCATGACGCAGGTATCCTGCACATTGACCCCTTGTTCAAGAATCAGGCGACCGAAATCGCCGCGCAGGCTGGCGCAGGGGCCGACATAGCAGCCTGCGCCGACGATCACGTCGCCGATCAGAACCGCTGATGGATGGACGTAAGCGCTCGGGTCAATGACCGGGACAATGCCGTCGATGGCGAAAACACGGGGTCTGTTCATCTGGATACTCCTGCGGAAGGGCGCGCCGGGGCGCCAGGGGCTATGGCGTGGCGCTGCGGGTGATCTGCGGCGCATTCTACGGTCGGCAAGGGTGGCTGCCAAACCGCCTTACGAATGCGGGATCCTGTCCGCGGGAGCGGCTGCGGTTTTTGGCCTGATGATGCGGCGCGTGGCAATTGTGTAACAAACGGTTGCCGCTGTCGGATAAAACGGTGATTCGAGCGTTAACCGTTCAACCGGCAGGTTTCATGCCGGCGCTCTGGAGACCGGAAGTCATGCCACCTTACCTTGCCACCCTGCACCACTGGTGTCGATCACTGACCCTGTTGCTTCTCTCGCTGCTGGCGATGTCGCCGGCAGCAGCCGATCCGCCTGGCCGGGTAGGGCGCATCGCCTCGCTCTTCGGCTCGGTTCATCTGCACCGGGCGGAGAGCGGTGAATCGAGCACTGCCGTGCTCAACTGGCCGATCACCAGCGGCGATGTGTTGTCCACTGCTGCCGGTGCCCGCGCCGAAGTACAGATCGGCTCGAGTCTGCTCCAGATCGCCTCGGGGAGTGTTCTCGAGCTGGTGCAGCTTGACGATCAAAGGGTCATGCTGCGGCTGCTCGAAGGCAGCGTGATTGCCCGGCTTCCCTCGCCCGAATCGGCAGGCGAGTTCGAATTCATCACCCGGGATGGCCGTTTCCAGGTGCGTGAGGCGGGTCGCTATCGCTTCGACTCGGACCGTTCCACCACCGCCGGGACGGTCTATGCCGGCGCCATCCGTTTCTCTGCAGCCGACAGTTCACTGGACATCGGCGCTGGCCAACGTGCCCAGTTCTGGTCTTCCGGACGAACCCAGTATCAGGTGTCGGCGCCGGTGAATGACGAATTTGCCCTCTGGAGTGCGGCGCGTGAGCCGCAGCGTGGGGCTACCCAGGCCCTCCTTGTTTCGCCGGAGATGACCGGTGTCGGCGACCTCGACGCCCACGGCAACTGGTATGAGAGCCCCGAATATGGTGCCGTCTGGTTTCCGCGGGCGCTGCCCGCTGACTGGGCACCGTACCGCTCGGGGCGTTGGGTCTGGGTTGATCCGTGGGGCTGGAGCTGGGTTGGCGACGAGCCCTGGGGCTTCGCACCTTTCCACTACGGACGCTGGGCGCTCTTCCGTGGCGCCTGGGGCTGGGTTCCGGGCAAGCGGGTGGCGAGACCGGTCTACGCTCCGGCGCTGGTGGCCTGGGTCGGCACACCGGCCGCCCACCGACCAGCGCACACCGGCGGACGGCCTGCCGTCGGCTGGTTTCCGCTCGCGCCGCGCGAGGTGTATATCCCGGCCTACCGGAGTAGTGCCGGCCATGTGCGCCAGGTCAACGCGGCCCATGTCACGAACATCAACCACCTGACGGAGATCACGGTCAATCCGCAAGCGGTCGCGGCACGTTCACGCTACGTTCATCAGCATCTGCCACAAGCCGTGACGGCGGTTCCCGAGGAGGCCATGCGGCAGCGTCGCCATGTTCGTGAGGCAGCCCTGCAACCAGCCGAGCGCGCCCTGCTGACCAGCCAGCCAGTGCAGGTGAGGGCTCCGGTTCCAGCCCGGGATCGTGAGGAGGTGCGTCGCCAGATGGGTCAGATGCAGCCAGCAGAAGAGCGAACGCGGCCGGCAGCCGGTGGCGCGTTGCCGGATGGTCAGCCGGGCAGGCGCGGCGACGCACAGGCGACCCCTCCTGTCGGGTTGTCGGGAGCGACCGCAGCGGCGGCTTTGACCCGGCCAAGGTCGGCGGTGCCGCCACCAGCGAGCGCAAACGCCGTTTCGATGCTGCCGGCAACCCCCCCGACGACCGTGGCGGCACCGGCCCCGCGGCCACCTGCCGACGCCGCATCCCCACCACCTCCCGGAGCGGCGCTGCCTGGGCATCCAGGCGGTCGGGTGCGCACGGAAGCACCGAGGGACAGCGCACGTCGCTCGGATGCCGGGTTGCTCCCCGCTGCGCCGGCGTCGCCAATGGCGCCAGCGCCTTCGGTGTTGTCCCCGGGTCAGCGGATCGATCGAGGAGGAATGCCTGCTGCCGGTCCCGTCCCCGAACGCCGCGAGCGCTCTGGCGACTCCCCGGGCCGCGTGTCTGCGCCATCCGCGCTCGAAGGGCGAGATCGGCAAGCCGCGTCACCGACGCCGATTTCGACCGCGGTTCCGGCGATGACTGCCACCGGTTCTCAACCGCGCCCGGTGGACGTGCCAACGACCTCGCCAGTGCCTCGCATCGACGCAGCCGGGCAGCGTGCCGGCGCGCCGATGGCACCGCCCGTAATGGCACCGCAGCGCGCCGCCGCGCCGTTGCCACAGCCCGTGATGGTGCTGCAACGCGTTGAACGGCCGCCGGTGGAAGCCGCCCGGCCCGTTACCGCGGTGCGGGCGGAGAGAGCCGAGCCCCGTCTGCCAGATCGCGCGCCAAACGGTGAGGACTTGCTCCGGCAGCACCGGCGGCAGGAGGCGCGCAGTGAGCAAGCTGCTGCCGGGAAAGCGGAGTCGACTCGCCTGGCTGCTCCGGCACGGGTGGATGCTCAGCCGCCGCGAGAGCGACCGGCGGGTGCCGAACGTGCGCCGGGTGATAGCCGGCCGAGCGAGAAGCGGGGTGATCCACGTGAGGAACTGCGAGCCCGTCAGTCGGGGATGCACTGAAGCGGACAAGGCCGGCATCCTGCCAGGCGCACTCGCGGCGCCGGTCAATTATGAGATGAACCTGGGCACCCGCTCTGGCGTGGGCGCGGGCGGAGCCGGCGGTATGCTCGGCGTGATGATGGGCCAAGGCAGCAGGACGAACAAGATGATGGATCTACGCCTGACCAATCCCGGCGATATTCCCGGCGGCTACGCCGCCGAACACATCGTTCCGGAAACGATGCGTTTCGGGCCTGTCCTGCCGCTCAAGGGCGAGCGGTGCGGCAAGGGCCTGGGGAGCGGCGAGGATCCTGATGGCACGGTGCTGCCTTACTGGGGTTGCAGCGCGACGGTGTTGGCCGGCCAACCTGAAGTGATCGACATCAAGGCTATCGGTAGCCGCGTATCGCCTGAAGTGGCGGCCATGGCCGGCCAGCGCCGGCAAGGAAAAGAGGGCGCCGGAGGTGAAACACTGCCGCCGGGTACCCTGTGGTGGCCGCATGGGGATTCCGGCGCCACTGCCATTCCCGGCGACTCATCGGCATCCGGTGAGCATGTGGTCAAAGCGAGTTTCATGCCGCAGGAAATCCGCTACACGCTGGACAAGGAGATGGACTTTCTCGAGCCGATCAACTTCAAGGCCACGAGCACCGCCCTGAATACCGCGGTTCCGCTGGAGGGGGGTGCCATCAGCAAGTCGATAAAGGGCCTGTTCGGTAACTGAAGTCGGGTGAAGGATTGTGCACTGCCGGCGGCGGCCACTTTCAACAGCGACCACTCATCGTCGGGCCGCTTACCGATTGCGATCCTGACCGCGCTCCTCGCCGTTCACCCGCTCCTTGTCCTGTCCGTGCCCACGCCGCGGTTCCTGCGAGGCACCATGCGAAGCGTTTTCGCGGCTTGCCTTTGGCGTCGTCTGTTGATGCGGGACCGCTTGCTGCTGGGGCGGTTGAGGCTGCCGGGGTTGCTGAGCTTGCCGCTGGTGGTCCTGGTCTGGCCGGCTTCGTTGCCCGGAAGACGCGGGGGGTGGGCCCGACCTCTGACGCTCCTGGCTGTGTCTCTGCTCCGGCGGTGAGCCTTGCGCCTCTGGCGCAGCCGGCTGGTGAGGAAGCCGGGGGCTCGACTGGACATCCTGCTCCCGACCTCTCGCCGCTTGTGGCCGCTGCTGCCCGCGCTGCGACGGTTGCGACGGGATTCCTTGCAGGCGTTGTTGCTGGTAATGCTGTCGCACCACTGCGTCACGGGGCTGATAGCGGTAGTTCCGGTTGTGCAGTGCCTGTTGCTGGTCGACCGGGGGATAGCGATCGCCCGCGTACCGCTGCTGGTAAACCGGTAGCGGGGCGGCCGCTGGCGTGGAACGGCGATTCCATTGGTTCCAGCCGCTTCGCTGTTGCTCCCATCCTTTGCCCCAGTGCTGACCCCAGCGCGGCGGCGCATCCGGCTGCCAGCCACGAAAGTACGCCGGCGGATTGCGGTAGTAGCTTACCGGGACGCGCAGGATGAACAGCGGCACCACCGCCGGCGCTACGCGCGCCCAAGGTCCGCTGTACCAGGAGCTGGCGTACCAGTCATCTTCCTGATAGACCCAGTACATGCCATCGTAGAAGAAGAAATTCGAATCCAGTCGTGGAGCATAGTAAACGGGGTAACCAGGCACCCGGACAAGGTCAGGGTAGAACGGCAGGTTGATCCCGATGCTTACGCCGGGAAGCCCGATGCCGATGCTCACCTGAGCCACGGCCGAAGTCACCGACCAAACCACCATCCACAGCACAATCAGTCCATGGCGCATTTTTTCTCCGATGCGAGCAGTCGATTGTGGGCGTGCTGCCAACTGACAGTCACACCCACTCCTTGCTTCACGGAATTGCTCTCGAATCAGACTAGCCGATTGTCTGCACGCTGTTCTGTGCGCCAGCGAACACTCGGGCGCCGGACCGGATCAGGCTAAGTTGGTCAGCGCACAGACTGCGCGCGGGAACAAGCCTATCCTGGCCGATCGAAAGGCATCTGGGGCACGACAGCCGTGCTCGCGTGCCTGGCGCTTACGTCAGAGCAGTTGTGCACTCGCGCTGATGTGACTTCACTACCCGCTGCCCGCGCGGGAGATCCGTGGGTTCGTCAACAGTTCCTTTCACCTTTATGGGAGATCATCATGAGCGAATACCAGATCGCAGTGATCGTCGGCAGCCTTCGTCGCGACTCGTTGAACCGCAAGCTTGGCCGCGCCATGGCCAGGCTGGCGCCGTCGGACTTCGTGTTCCAGCCAGTGGAAATCGGCGACCTGCCACTCTATAACCAGGACAACGACGAGAACCAGGGCGACGCGGTTCTCCGGCTGAAGGCCGCAATCGCGGCTGCTCAGGGCCTGCTGTTCATTACCCCGGAGTACAATCGGTCGATCCCCGGCGTGCTCAAGAACGCGATTGATCACGCATCGCGCCCGTATGGGCAGAGCGTTTGGGCGGGCAAGCCGGCCGGGGTGTTGGGCGCCTCGGTCGGAGCCATCGGCACGGCCCTGGCGCAACAGCATCTGCGCAACATTCTGGCCTATCTGGATGTGCGGACGCTCGCTCAGCCCGAAGCGTTCATCCATGCCAGGGAGGGCGTGTTCGACGACGCAGACAACTTTGGTGAAAGCACCCGGGAATTCCTGCAGAACTGGATGGACCACTACGTTGCCTGGGTCAAGCAGCACGCCGCCTGACCGGCACTGCCGGAGGAAGAGGCTTCTCAGGCAATTCCTTGCGCATGCGGTGAGCTGAGTATGGGATGATGCGCGGCGACGCGCGCTGCCGACGCGTCGCGCCGCGCAAACTGATTGCCGATCGCGGTGCCCCAATACACCGAAACGCCACAATCTGACCCATGCCTCGCCGTTCACTCCTTGTCCTCGCCGCTGTCGCCACCCTCGCCGCTGCCTTGCTCACCTGGTGGTTGACCCGCGCGCCCACTGTGCCCGCGGTGACCCTGCAGATCGCCCCGCTGGTGCGTACGCTGCAATTCTCGGCGCGGGTGGCGACTTTCTCGCGCGTGGACGTCGGCAGCACGCTGACCGGTCGCGTGCTGGTGGTGGCGGTGGATGAAGGGGCGCAAGTCAGGCAGGGTGAAGTCCTGGTCCGCCTGGAAACCGACGAACTGCGGGCCGCACTGGCGCAGGCGCAGGCCAATGAGCGTCAGGCCGCTGCCCGCCTGGCGGGGCTGCGCAGCACCGGGCGGAGTTCGGCGCAAGCCGCGGTGGCGCAGGCCGATTCGGTGCTGGTGGCTGCGCTGGCCGATCTGCAGCGGACGCAGTCGCTGGTGGCGAGGGGTTTCCTCAGCGCGGCGCGACTCGACGAGGCTCGCCGTGCCGCCGACGTTGCTCGGGCGCAGCAGGCCAGTGCGCGCGCCCAGCTTGCGGCCAACGCCGAACAGGGCACCGAGGTCGTGCAGGCGCAGGCGCAAGTCGCTCTGGCGGGGTCTGCCACCGCCGCCGCGCAGGCACGCCTGGCGCAGGCGGTGCTGACGGCGCCGGCCGACGCCCGGGTGCTGGCGCGTCTGGTCGAACCCGGCCAGATCGTGCAGCCTGGGCACGCGTTGCTCAGTCTGGCGCTGGCTGGTCCGCTGCAACTGGTGGCACAGGTCGACGAGCGCTATCTCGAGCAACTGCAGGTCGGACAGACGGCCAGCGTGCTGGCTGACGCGTTCCCAGGCCAGCGCTTCAGCGCGCGCGTACTGTCGATCTCGCCGCTGGTGGACGCCCAGCGCGGCGCGATCGAGGTCAAGTTTTCGCTGCCGGAAGCCCCCCCAGCGTTCCTGCGCGAGGACATGACGCTGTCGGTGGAGGTCGAGACGGCCCGCCGTCAGGCGGCGCTGGTGGTGCCGGTGGATGCCTTGCGCGGCGACCAGGCCGCGGCTGACGCCGTCGTCCTGGTTGCGCGCGACGGTCGCGTCGAAGAGCGGCCGGTGCGCCTCGGCCTGCGCACGCTCGAAGCGGCGGAGGTCCTCGCAGGGCTGAGCGCCGGCGAGACGATCCTGCGCGGCAGCACGCTTCGACCGGGCAGCCGTGTGCGCGCCGCGATTGCGGACTCGACGATCCCGACGGCCGCCTTGCCCGGCCTGCGCAACGGCACGCGTGAAGATGCCGGTTCGGCAATGACCAGCGCCATGGGCCGCTGAAGCTGCCACCGATGGTCAACTGGCTCGGCTTCGAGCGCCGCGTGGCGATCCGCTTCCTGCGCGAAGGGCGCATGCAGACGGTGTTGATCATCGTCGGCGTCGCCGCCGGCGTGGCGGTCGTCGCGTACATCTCTGCCCTGATCACCGGCTTGCAACGCAATACCCTGGAGAAGACGCTGGGCGCGCAGGCGCACGTCACGGTCAGCGCCCGTGACGACGTGGTCATCCCGGCGCGCGAACCGGCTGCGGATACCGCCGTGCTGGTGCAGACGCAGCCGCGCGTGCAGCGACCGCGGACCATTGTCAACTGGCAGTCACTGGTCCCCGTGCTCGAGGCGATGCCGGCGGTGGCGGCGGTATCGCCGATGGTTGCGGGCGCCGGCCTCGCGCAACGCGGCGAGGCCTCGAAATCGATCGCGCTGATGGGCGTCGACCTCGACCGCTACGACCGCATCGTGCACCTGCGTTCGAAGGTCGTGCAGGGCGAGCCGCGCCTGGGACCTGGGGAGGGCATCATCGGCCGCGAGCTCGCCGACGACCTGGGTGTGCGGGTCGGCGACCGCATCAGTCTCGTCACCGGCAGCATCACCGACTCGCTGCGCGTCACGGCGCTGGTCGATCTGGGTGTCCGCGAACTCAACCGGCGCACCGTCATCGTGCCGCTGCGCGCCGCGCAGAGCCTGGTCGGCCTGCCCGGTGGCGCCACCGGCATCGATCTGGCGCTGGTCGATGTCTGGGCCGCCAAGGCGCTGGCCACCGACCTTTCGCAGCGCTTCCCCTACAAGGTCGAGAGCTGGCAGGAGGCGAATTCGCAATTGGTCTCGGCACTCAATGCACAATCGGTGAGCACGGCGCTGATCCGCGGTGTAGTGATGGTGGTGGTCGTGCTCGGCATTGCCAGCGTCCTCGTCGTCTCGGTGGTGCAGAAACAGCGCGAGATCGGCATCCTGCGCGCGATCGGTGCGACGCAGGGGCAGATGCTGCGCGTCTTTCTGCTGCAAGGGGCGATCGTCGGCGCAGTTGGTTCGACGCTCGGCGTTCTGCTCGCGGTCGGGCTGATCAAGGCCTTCACCACCTTTGTCCGTGGCAGCGACGGCCTGCCCCTGTTCGCCATCACGCTGGCGCCGAGTCTGGCACTGGGCATTGCCGGCATCGCCACGGTCTGTGGCGTGCTGGCGGCCGTGGCGCCGGCGCGGCGCGCCGCAGCGCTCGATCCGGCGCAAGCGATCCGCCTGTGAGGCGCCGGCGATGAAACGGGCACAGGTTGCCCGGGGTACGGTCAGCCGAACGGGGAGAGGGCGCAGCGCGCCCGGCTGGCCGTCATGACGCCGCTGATCGAGCTCGCCGGCATCCACAAGAGCTACAACCTGGGCCTCCCCAACGAGGCCGAGGTGCTGCACGGCGTATCTCTTGCCATCGACCGCGGCGAGTTCGTCGCGCTGATCGGCCCGTCGGGCTCGGGCAAGAGCACGCTGCTCAACATCGTCGGCCTGCTCGAACGCCTGACCGTTGGCAGCTACCGCATCGAGGGCGAGGAAACGAGCGGGCTGGACGACGCCGGCCTCACCCTGCGTCGGCGCGCGGTGCTCGGCTTTGTTTTCCAGTTCCACCACCTACTGCCGGCCTTCTCGGCGCTTGAGAACGTCACCCTGCCGGCGCTGATGCGGGAAGGCCGCGTAACGTCAGCGCAGCAGGAGCGCGCGCGCGCGATGCTCGCCGCCGTCGGTCTCGGTAACGACATGCAGAAGCGCCCCGGCGAGCTCTCGGGCGGCATGCAGCAGCGGGTGGCGATCGCCCGCGCGCTGGTCCTCGAACCGCCGTTGGTGCTCGCCGATGAACCGACCGGCAACCTTGACCGCGCCTCGTCGGATGAGGTCTTCGTCCTGATGCGGCGCATGCACGCCGATTTGGACACCTCGTTCCTCATCGTTACCCATGACCCCCGCCTGGCCGCCCGCTGCGACCGGGTGATCGAACTGGTCGACGGCAACATCGAGAGCGATACACGCACTATCCCGACTGGCTGACGAGGACGTGCCGACACGGCGGGGGGCGCGCTGCCAGTGTCGTGCGTTATCGTGAAATGCCCGCAATCTGTCGTCCGAGTGGACTGACAGAATCTCCCGGTCGCAGCGCCAGGCGAGGCGAACGGCCAGTCTTTCGCGGTACAATTGCCGACTTCAGAATCCGCACGCGTGCCATTACGGTTGGGCTTGATGAAAACCAGTTTCCTCGACTTTGAACAGCCGGTCGCCGACCTCGAAGGGAAGATTGAGGCGTTACGCCTGGCGCAGGATGATTCCGCCGTCGACATCTCCGAAGAAATCGGACGCCTGGAGAAGAAGGGCGAAATCCTGACCCGGGAGATCTATGCCAGGCTTTCTCCATGGCAGGTCTGCCAGGTCGCGCGTCATCCGCAGCGGCCGTACACGCTCGATTACCTGCGCCTGATCTTTACCGATTTCGAGGAACTGCACGGCGACCGGGCCTTTGCCGATGATCACGCCATCGTTGGCGGTCTGGCGCGACTCAACGGCGAGTCGGTGATGGTCATCGGCCACCAGAAGGGCCGTGACACCAAAGGGAAGATCTTCCGCAACTTCGGCATGCCGCGCCCGGAGGGTTACCGCAAAGCGCTGCGCCTGATGCGACTGGCGGAGAAATTCGGCATTCCGGTGCTGACTTTCATCGACACCCCTGGCGCCTATCCGGGGATCGATGCCGAAGAGCGCGGGCAATCGGAAGCGATCGGGCGCAACCTCTACGTGATGGCGGAACTGCAGGTGCCGATCATCGTCACCGTCATTGGTGAAGGCGGGTCGGGCGGTGCGCTGGCGATCGGCATTGGCGACGAGGTGCAGATGCTCCAGTACGCGACCTACTCGGTGATCTCGCCGGAGGGTTGCGCGTCGATTCTCTGGAAGAGTGCCGAAAAGGCAAGCGAAGCAGCCGAGATCATGGGTATCACCGCACAGCGTCTCAAATCGCTCGGTTTGATCGACCGGATCGTCAACGAGCCGACCGGTGGCGCGCATCGGGCGCCTGTGGCGATGGCCCAGAATCTCAAGAAGGCATTGCAGGAGGCGCTGCAGAAGCTGGGGACGGTGCCGGTTGCCGACCTGCTCAGGATCCGTCTGCAGCGTCTGATGGCCTATGGCCGGGTCAAAGAGCGGGCGCCGCGCTGAGCCTGCCGCAGCGGCCGCGACGCAACAGATTGAGCTGACTCTCACGGCGTTTCTCGAAGCGCGATTGCATCATGGTGCGCGCCTGTGCGTCGGCCTTTCCGGTGGCCGCGATTCGGTTGTCCTGCTGCACTCGCTGGCCGGCCTGCGTGCGTCTGGCCTGGCCTGCGAACTGTCTGCGCTGCACGTCCATCACGGTCTGAGTGCCAGCGCCGACGCCTGGGCCGACTTTTGCGCCGAGTCCTGCCAACGCCTCGGCGTACCGCTCGAGATCAGCCGTGTCGCCGTGCCGCGAGACAGCGGTGAGGGGCTTGAGGCGGCGGCGCGCCGCCTGCGCCATACGGTTTTTGCCGCTTGCCCTGCGGACTGGCTGGCGCTCGCTCATCATCGCGATGATCAGGCGGAAACCGTGCTCTTCAGGCTGTTGCGCGGGGCCGGGGTCAAGGGTGCCGCCGGGATGCTCGCCGAACGGCCACAGGCCGGCGGCCCGTGCCTGATCCGGCCGCTGCTTGCACTACGGGGGTCGGTCATTGCCGACTACGGCGAGGCGCATTCGCTGACCTGGATTGAAGACGAGAGCAACGCCGACTTGCACTACCGACGCAACCATCTGCGGCGGGAGGTGATGCCGCGCATCGAGCAGCAGTTTCCCGGCGCTGCCCAGGCCCTGGTGCGTGCCGGGGCTCACTTTGCCGAGGCGGCGCTGTTGCTTGACGAACTGGCGCAGGCGGATCGGCGGGCTGTGGTCGGGGACCAGGGACGCATCGATCTCGCCCGCTTCAATGCACTGAGCGCGCCGAGGGCGCGCAACCTGCTCCGTTCCGAGTTGCTGGCCGTCGGCTTTCGGGCGCCCGAAGCGCGCTGGCTTGACGAGGCCCTCCGCCAGTTGGCGACCGCCAGCGCCGGGTCGGAGACCTGTGTCGCAACGCCCGATGGTGAACTCCATGTGTACCGGGGCGAATTGCATCTCGTCCGTCACCGGCCGGTTTTGGCCGCAGGTGCAATACCCTGGTGTGGCGAGGAGGAACTGCCCTGGGGGGCCGGTCGCGTGTCCTTCAGAGCGACCGTCGGCGCGGGTATCCACCGTCGCCTGCTGGCCGGAGAGCCGGTCTACCTTCGGTGCAGGCAGGGCGGCGAGCGGTTGCAGCCGGATCCGCGGCGCCCCGTACGAACGCTGCGCAAGCTGTTGCAGGAGGCCGCCGTGCCGCCCTGGGAACGGTCCCGTCTGCCACTGTTGTGGTGCGGTGAACGACTGGTCTGGGTGGGTGGAATCGGCAGCGCTGCAGCGTTTGTCTGCCCGCCGGGCGAGCAAGGCCTGGCCGTGTTCTGGCAGGCGGCAGATGGGTGCTTGCCGCCCGCTACGTCGCGACGTCCTGCCGATTGAGGTGCAGGAAGGGTCGTCGCTCAGCGCTTGCCTGCCAGTAGCTGTGCCAGTTCGACCGCTGTCCGGACGCCCATTTTTTCGAACAGATTGGCGCGGTGGACTTCAACCGTGCGCATACTGATCTGCAGTTCGTCGGCAATCACCTTGTTCAGCTTGCCGGCCAGAATCAGTTCCATGACCTGTTGCTCGCGCGTCGTCAAGCGGCTGACCAGGGCATTGACCGAATCGGCACCCGATGCCGCAGCACGCCGGTTCTCGTCGAGCTTCAGCGCTTCGATGACGCGATTGACGAGTTCGTTGTCGTTGCACGGCTTCTCGACGAAATCGAAAGCGCCCTTCTTTAGCGCCGAGACGGCCATCGGGACGTCGCCGTGGCCGGTCAGGAAGATGACCGGCAGCCTGCTGCCGCGCTCGCACAGAATGTCGAACAGCTCGGGACCACTCATGTCGTCCATGCGGATGTCGAGCAGCAGGCAACCGGCGAGTGACGGCTCCCAGGCGGCCAGGAAATCTTCCGCCGAAGGGTAGCTCTGGCAGGCAACGCCACGCGATTCGAGCAGCCAGCCGAGTGAATCGCGGATCGCCTCGTCGTCGTCGACCAGGTAGGCGCGTGCGTTCATTGACGGCCGATCGGCAGCGTGATGACGAAGATCGAGCCACCCTCCGGGTTGTTCTCGACCCACAGGCGACCATGGTGAAATTCGATGATTGAACGGCAGATGTTGAGTCCCATGCCCATGCCGTCGGCCTTGGTTGAAAACAACGGCGTGAACAGCTTTTCGACCAGTTCGGGCGGCACCCCCGGACCACGATCGATGACCCGGATTTCCATCTGATTATCCACCTGGCCGAGCTTGATGGTCAGCCGTCGCTGACTGATTGGCGCCTCGCTCATCGCCTCGATGCCGTTGCGCATCAGGTTGAGCAGCACCTGTTCGAGCATCACTGCGTCGGCCAGCAGTTCCGGGCGCATGCCCTGGATCTCGCGCACGATGCGGACGCCGCGGTTCTTGGCAGCGCCTTCGATGAAGCCGATGCTGTCATCGATGACCTCGGCGAGATCGCAGGGGGCGAGCTTGGGTTCGCTCTTGCGCACGAAGTCATGCACGCGACGGATGATGTGGCCGGCACGCTGCGCCTGCACGCCCAGTTTTCCGAGCGCTTCCTTGAGCTGCACGGCGCTGAAATTGCCCGACTCGAGCTTGTTCAGGCAGCCGGCGTTGTAGCTCGTGATCGCCGCCAGCGGTTGGTTCAGCTCGTGTGCCAGCGTTGAAGCCATCTCGCCCATGGTCACCAGCCGGGCGGTGACCTGCAGCTTCTCCTGTTGCTGGCGGGCGAGCTCCTCGGCGTGCTTGCGTGCAGTGACGTCGATGATCGACCCCATCCAGCCCGTCTGCCTGCCATCGGCGTCAATCAGCGGCGCCTCGTAGATCAGGGCATCGAAGCGGCTGCCGTCCTTGCGCATCAGACGGATCTCAAAGCCCTCGTGCGGCGCCTTGCCCTCGAGCACCTTGTTGTGCAGAAGCAGGGTCCTGTCCATTTCTTCCGGCGCCCAATAGGGCATCGGCGGTTCCCGGCCGATCAGTTCTTCGGCGCTGAAACCGACCATCTGCAGGAAGGCCGGGTTGACGTAGGTCACCCGGCCTTCGAGGTCGCGTGCGCGCATGCCGACCATCAGCGAGTCTTCCATCGCCTTGCGGAAGGCGTATTCCGAGCGCAATGCCTGTTCCGCCGAGAGGCGGCGCTGGATCAGTCCGCGTACCGCCCACAGGCTCCAGAAGACCGCCCCGGCAAGGATGATGATCAGCGTCGCAATCAGCGTCTGGGCCAGATTGTCGGCACCGCGGTAGGCCGTGACCTGCAGCACCATGCCGTACCCCGGCGGGTCAAAGCTGACCGGGTAGCTGAGTGTGGTCGCCGAGGCATCGATCTTCGACTTGCTGGCCAGCAGGCTGCCGTTGCCGTCAACAATGCGTACCTGGTACTTCTCGGCGAACCACCAGGGAACCTGATGCTTGAGCAGGCCAGTGAGTGAATAGACCCCGAGCAGGGTGCCGCGGTACTGGCCGTCGTCGAAGATCGGCACGTAGACCTCGAACTGGGCTGTTTCTGCGGTGCGATAGGCATCGCTGTAAACGGGCTTCCCCAGTCGTGCAAGCTCAACCGAGCGGCTGACGGGGTTCTCGCCGGAAGCCTCGTGTTCAGGACGTGGCAGGGTCTGGGTTGGCATGCCATGCACCGTCCTGGCTGCGGCGTCGAGCCACAACAACTGCCGTAGCTCCGGGTTGTTCTTGAGAATGTGGCGGGCGCGCAAATCAAAGAGTTCGCCCTGGTTTCTGGCACGGGTCAGGTCGAGCGCGAGTTGCTGCAATTGCTCCGAGTTGCCATCGAGGTGGAAGCGGACGCTCTGCTCGAGCCACAGGACATCGGCAATCAGCGTCGAACGCTGTTCGTCGATCTCGTTCCGGTGCAGCAGCCACAGCAGCGTGACCAGTAGCACCAGCAGCAGTCCGACCGCCAGCTTGAGGATCGACAGGTACCAGTTTGACCACTTCAGCGAAGCGGGGCGCGGGCGGCTGCGCCGGCGTTCATAGGGGTAGGGGAGGGAGGCTTCTTTCATTCTGCCTCATCTTACCGAAGTTCCATGGCCAGCGGGTACGCCGGGGCTGCATCCGTCGTCCGGAAGGACTGCGCCAGTCGCTGCACGGCCTGGTGCGCGATGGCACATGAACGCGCTTCTTGCCCACATTGCGGTTTTCCACAATATGCACCCACACTTTTTTTTGTGATATTGGCGTCCGCAAGTCAGGCACCGCTCATTTTCACAACTGGTAGTTTACGGAGGAGACAACAAATGAAGATTTCCACCCTGCTTTTTGGTCTCGTTGCCGGCGCGCTCTCGGCCATGCCTCTCGGGGCAATGGCGCAGCAGCCGATCGTCATCAAGTTCAGCCATGTCGTGGCTCTCGACACGCCGAAGGGCCTGGCCGCCGAGTTCTTCGCCAAGCGCGCCGCCGAACTGACCAAGGGCAAGGTCAAAGTCGAGGTGTACGCCAACTCGACGCTGTACAAGGACAAGGAAGAGATGGAAGCGCTGCAACTCGGCGCCGTGCAGATGCTCGCCCCGTCGCTGGCCAAGTTCGGTCCACTGGGCGTCAAGGAGTTTGAACTCTTTGACTTGCCGTACATCTTCGACAACTACGAGGAGCTGCACAGGGTGACGCAGGGTCCGCTCGGGCAGACCCTGCTCAAGAAGCTTGAACCGAAGGGGATCACCGGCCTGGCGTTCTGGGACAATGGTTTCAAGTCGTTTTCGGCCAACACGCCGATCAAGATGCCAGCCGACCTGAAGGGCAAGAAGATGCGCATTCAGTCGTCGAAGGTGCTCGAAGAGGAAATCCGCGCGCTCAGCGCCCTGCCGCAGGTGATGGCTTTTTCCGAGGTGTATCAGGCGCTGCAGACCGGCGTCGTCGATGGCACCGAGAACCCGATTTCCAATCTCTACACGCAGAAGATGTATGAGGTGCAGAAGCACCTGGCGCTGACCGAGCATGGTTACCTGGGCTATGCGGTGATCGTGAACAAGAAGTTCTGGGATGGGCTGCCGGCGGACGTGCGCAGTCAACTCGAAACGGCGATGAAAGAGGCTACCGTGTACGCCAACAAGATTGCCAAGGAGCAGAACGACAAGGATCTCGAAGGCGTCAAGAAGAGCGGCAAGACGCAGGTCCATACGCTGACGGCTGAAGAGCGTACGGCGTTCAAGAAAGCGCTGGCGCCGGTGCATGTCAAGATGGAATCGCGCATCGGCAAGGATCTGCTGCAGTCGGTGTACAAGGAAACCGGTTTCGATCCGACCAAGCTCTGAGCACCAGGGAGGGGACAAGAATGGCCCGTTGGGATGCCTGACCCAGCGGGCTTTTTTTCAGGCAGTCGGGGGAGTATTGAAAATGAAGATACTTGATCATCTCGAGGAATGGTTGATCACCTTCCTCATGGCAGCGGCAACGACGATCATCTTTGCTTCCGTTGCCCATCGCTACCTGGCCGGAGTATCGATTCCGGGCCTGCAGGACTGGCTCTTGGGGCTCAACTTCTCGTGGGCGCAGGAACTGTGCATCATCATGTTCGTCTGGATGGCGAAGTTTGGTGCCGCCTATGGGGTTCGCACCGGTATCCACGTTGGTGTTGACGTGCTGATCAACCGGATGACCGGCCGCACGCGCGCCAAGTTCGTTGTTTTTGGTCTGCTCGCTGGCGCTTTGTTCACCGGCATTGTCGGCTCGCTCGGCGCTCACTTCGTGTGGGAAAACGGCTTTCACTACGCTCTCTATACCGGGCTGGGCTGGGACGTGGGTGATGTGCCTGAGGGGCCGACCACGCCCGATCTCGAGTGGCCGACATGGATCGTCTACAGCGCCATTCCGCTCGGTTCAAGCCTGATGTGCTTCCGCTTCCTGCAGGTGACAGTCAGCTTCCTGAGGACTGGCGAGTTGCCGCATCACGATCACGGCCATGTTGACGGAATCGACGAGGCGACGATTGCGGAAGAGATCAATGTCTTGAATATGGAGGACAACCTGCATCCGCATGACCTGACCTACAAGAAGCGCCATCCCGAAGAGCAGTCAGGCGACCATTCGGACAAGGGAGGTAAGCAACAATGAATGCCACGATCATCTTTGTGATATTGCTGGTCCTGATGCTGACCGGCATGCCGATCTCGATCTCGCTAGGCCTGACGGTTTTGAGCTTTCTGTTCATGTTTACCCAGGTGCCGCTCGAATCGGTCGCCCTGAAGCTGTTCACCGGCATCGAGAAGTTCGAGATCATGGCCATTCCGTTCTTCATTCTCGCCGGGAATTTCCTCACTCACGGCGGGGTGGCTCGACGAATGATCAAGTTTGCCACCAGCATGGTCGGGCACTGGTACGGTGGCCTTGGCCTCGCAGGAGTGCTCGCCTGTGCCTTGTTTGCCGCCGTCTCCGGTTCGTCACCGGCGACCGTGGTGGCGATCGGGTCGATCCTCATGCCGGCGATGCTCAAGGCCGGCTTTCCGAACAAGTTCGGGGCCGGCGTGATCACCACTTCCGGCGCGCTCGGCATCCTGATTCCGCCGTCGATCGTCATGGTGATGTACTCGGTGGCGACCAATACCTCGGTCGGTGCGCTGTTCATGGCCGGCGTGATTCCCGGTATTGGTCTGGCCTGCGTACTTGGCGGTGTCACCTGGTTCAGGGCCAAGAAGTTCAATTATCCCCGCATGAAAAAGGCAACCTTCGGCGAGCGCTGGACCGCTTTCCGCGAATCTGTCTGGGGTCTGCTGCTGATCGTGGTTGTCATGGGCGGCATCTACAGCGGCATGTTCACGCCAACCGAAGCCGCCGCGATGAGTGCGGTCTATGCCTTCTTTGTCGCCGTCTTCGTGTACAAGGACCTGTCGATGAAGGACGTGGCGCGGGTGCTGCTCAACTCGGCCAACATGTCGGCGATGCTGCTGTACATCATCACCAACGCCGTGCTCTTCTCGTTCATCATGACCAACGAGAACATCCCGCAGGCGCTGGCGGACTGGATGCTGGGCCATGGCCTGGGGATGATCGCCTTCCTGCTGGCGGTGAACATCATCCTGCTGCTGGCCGGCAACTTCATGGAGCCGTCGTCGATCGTGCTGATCTTTGCCCCGATCCTCTTTCCGGTGGCGATGAAGCTGGGAATTGATCCGGTGCACTTCGGCATCCTGATGGTGGTGAACATGGAAGTCGGCATGTGCCACCCGCCGGTCGGACTCAACCTCTACGTCGCCTCGGGGATTACCAAGATGGGGATCACCGAACTGACGGTGGCTGTCTGGCCGTGGTTGCTGTCGATGCTGGTCTTCCTGGTCGTCGTTACCTACGTGCCGATCATGTCAACCTGGCTGCCGAGAACACTGGGCATGATGTAGCCAGCGGCTGGCAGTTGCAGCTCGCGCAGAGCGCGCGTGCGGGGGAGCCCGTACGCGCGCTCTGCATTTTGCGTCTAGGCCGGCATTCCTCGCCGTGTCTTGGTATAATTCTTGGGTTTTGTATCTAGCGATATGATTTGTCGTTGTTTTTCTTGATCTACCGCCTTTTGGAGAATAACTCATGGCCATCGAACGCACCCTTTCCATCATCAAGCCCGACGCAGTTGCCAAGAACGTCATCGGCAAGATCTACTCCCGTTTTGAGACCAACGGCCTCAAGGTGATCGCTGCCAAGCTGGCCTGGCTGTCACCGCAGGAAGCCGGCGCTTTTTACGCTGTGCACAAGGAGCGCCCTTTTTTCAAGGATCTGGTCTCCTTCATGATTTCGGGGCCGGTGATGATCCAGGTGCTCGAAGGCGAGAACGCCATCGCCAAGAACCGTGAACTGATGGGTGCCACCGACCCGAAGAAGGCCGAGCCGGGAACGATCCGTGCCGACTTCGCCGAGTCGATCGACGCCAACGCCGTGCATGGTTCGGACGGCGAGGATACGGCGAAGGTCGAAATCGCCTTCTTCTTCCCGGCGATGAACGTCTATTCCGGGCGTTAGGTCGGATCCGCACGCGCAAATGACGGTCAACCTGCTCGATCTCGATGCCGCCGGGCTGACAGCCTTTTTCGCCGAGCACGGCGAAAGGCCGTTTCGTGCCCGGCAGGTGCTGCGCTGGCTGCATCGGTGCGGGCAGGCTGATTTCGCGGTCATGACCGACATCGCCAGGAGCCTGCGTGACGAGCTCGGCAGCCTGGCGATGGTGGTGCCGCCGGCGGTGATTTCGGACCGGATTTCCGACGACGGCACGCGCAAGTTCCTGTTCGATGTCGGCGGCGGCAATGCCGTGGAGTCGGTCTTCATTCCCGAAGAGGAACGCGGCACCCTGTGCATTTCGACGCAGGCCGGCTGCGCGCTCGACTGTTCCTTCTGCTCGACCGGCAAGCAGGGTTTCAACCGCAATCTGAGCGTCGCCGAGATCATCGGGCAGTTATGGCAGGTCAGGCACGCGCTGGGCGCTTGGCAGGGGCCGGAGGCGAACGGCGAGCGCCTGATCAGCAATGTGGTCCTGATGGGCATGGGTGAGCCGCTCGCCAACCTCGACAATACGGTGACCGCGCTGCGCCTGATGCTCGACGACAACGCCTATGGTCTGTCGCGCCGCCGGGTCACCGTGTCGACCTCGGGCCTGGTGCCGGCGATGGATCGTCTGCGCGACGAGTGTGCAGTGGCGCTGGCGGTTTCCCTGCACGCGCCAAATGACGGCTTGCGCGATCAACTGGTGCCGATCAACCGAAAATACCCCTTGCGTGAGCTCCTGGCCGCCTGCCAGCGATATCTGGAGAAGGCACCGCGCGACTTTGTCACCTTCGAGTACGTGATGCTTGACGGGGTCAATGACGCCGATGCGCAGGCGCGCGAGTTGCTGGCCCTGACGCGCGCGGTGCCATGCAAGTTCAACCTCATCCCTTTCAACCCCTTTCCCGGTTCGCCGTACCGCCGCTCACCGACTTACCGCATTCGCCGTTTTGCCGAAGTCCTGCTCGAGGCGGGGGTGGTGACCACAACCCGCAAGACGCGCGGCGACGACATCGATGCCGCCTGTGGTCAGCTGGCTGGACAGGTGCTCGACAGGACGCAGCGGACGGGCCGGCGAACGCTGGTTCTTCAGCTCGATCGTCAGGATGCCTGCACATGAGGAATGCACCACTCGCCGTACTGGTGTGTCTGTGCCTCGGTGCCTGCTCATCGCTCCCGCTTTCCTCGCCCAGCAAGCCAAAGGAAACCGAGGAAGTGCCCGACTCGCGCAGCCCGAGCAAGCCCCGCGACGCCCGCACGCGTGCCAAGCTGCACACCGAACTGGGGGCGCTGTATTTGCAGGCCAACAATCTGGCGGTGGCGCTCGAAGAGCTGACCATCGCCATCGACATTGATCCCAGTTATGCCAAGGCCTACAGCACGCGTGGCCTGGCGGGTTTCCAGGCGCGCGAAATCCCATTTGCCGACCAGGACTTTCGGCGGGCCTTGCGTCTCGACGCCAACGACCCCGAGATCAACAACAACTACGGTTGGTTTCTCTGCCAGATTGGCAGAGAAAAGGAAGGAATCTCCTTCCTTCAGAAAGCGATCAAGAACCCGTTGTATGAGACGCCCGACAAGGCCTATCTCAATGCCGGCCTCTGTTACGCCAAGCTGGGCGACCTCGCTGCCGCCGACAATTATGTTCAGCACAGTCTGCGCATCGCGCCGGGCAACCCGCAGGCACTGGTTCAGCTGGCAAGCATCAATTTCCAGCGCGGGCATCTGGAACTGGCGAGGCAGCAACTCGCGGACCTGCTACGCCGGACCGAGCCGAGCGCCGAGGCACTCTGGCTGGGCGTGCGAGTCGAGCGTGGGCTTGGTAACCGTCCGGCCGAGGCCCGCTATGCCAATCAGCTGCGGAATAGATTCCCGCTCTCGCGGGAGGCTCAGGAATTGCTGCGAGGCGACGTCGAATGAGTGAAGAATGAGTGAAGAATGAGTGAGCAATCGATGTTTCCCTTGCCGGCAGGGCAAGGGTTGCCACCAGGGGGGCAATCCCAGGAGGAAGCAACGACCCGTGAAGCGACGACCGCCAGAACCGGTGGCGTCGGTGAACTGCTGCGTGCCGCGCGCGAGGATCGCAAGATGAGCGTACCCGAGGTTGCGCAGGCGCTCAAGCTGGGTCCTCGGCAGGTCGAGGCACTGGAGGCGGAAGATTGGAAGTCTTTGCCCGGCAACACCATGATCCGGGGCTTCGTTCGTAACTATGCGCGCCTGCTCAACATCGATGCAGGTGCCCTGATGCGCGGGCTGGATGCGGCACAACTTCCACAACAAGCGCAACTCGAAGCGTCGGCCGGAACCACTGCCAGCCTGCCTCATTCAGGCCGGCGGCGGGTCGAGCGCCGGGACTATCTTGCCGTCCTTTCCGGGTTGGCATTGCTCGGACTGGCCGTGCTGGCCTACTTCTATATTCCAGCCGACCTCTGGCAGTCAAAGCTGGCGGCGCTGGTCGATAGGAAGCCGGCACCAGCGCCGGTCGAGAACAATCTACCAGCGCCTAGGTCAGAACCAGCGCCAGGCAGGCTGGCTGCGCCAACGGCCGGATCCGGAGAATCAGTGACCGTGCTTTCAACGCCGAACGCAACCGTGTTGTCCGATGCACCGGTGGCCGGCGGTGGCCTGAAGCTTTCCTTTGCCCAGCCTGCCTGGGTCGAGATCCGTGATGCCCGAGGTCAGGTTCTCGTGTCCGGCCTGAACCCGGCGGGCAGTCAGCGTGAGGTCGATGGGCAGCCGCCGTTTTCACTGGTCGTGGGTAACTCGACGCAGGTCACCGTCCAGTACCGGGGAAGGGTCATCGAGCTGGCGCCGCATAGCAGTGGTGAAGTCGCGCGGCTGACGGTCGAATGAGAGCGTCGCGAGGGGTATGCAAGGGGTGAGCAATCCGGGGTTGGGCACATTCCGTCGGCGCACACGTTCGGTCAGGGTTGGCCAGGTGATGGTCGGTGGCGATGCGCCGGTGGTCGTCCAGTCGATGACCAATACCGATACCGTCGACGTTGTCAGGACGGCGATTCAATGTGCCGAGCTGGCGCGCGCCGGATCCGAGCTGGTGCGGATCACGGTCAATACGCCCGAAGCGGCGGCGGCCGTGGCGCCGATTCGAGAGCACCTTGGCCGCATGGGTGTCGACGTGCCGCTGATTGGCGACTTTCATTACAACGGTCATCGCCTGCTCGCCGAACACCCCGATTGCGCGCGGGGGCTGGCCAAGTACCGTATCAACCCGGGCAATGTCGGACACGGCCGCAAGCGCGACGAACAGTTTGCACAGATGATCGAGATTGCCTGCCGGCACGAGAAGCCGGTGCGCATCGGTGTGAACTGGGGGAGCCTCGACCAGGATCTGCTGGCACGGATCATGGACGAGAATGCCTGCTGCCCCGAGCCGCGCGATGCCATAGCGGTGATGCGCGAAGCGATGGTGGTCTCGGCGCTCGAATCAGCCGCTCGTGCCGAGGGACTCGGCATGCCAGGGGACCGGATCATTCTGTCGTGCAAGGTGTCCGGCGTGCAGGATTTGATTGCCATATATCGCGAGTTGTCGCGCCGCTGTGACTACCCCTTGCACCTTGGCCTGACCGAGGCCGGCATGGGTTCCAAAGGCATCGTTGCGTCGACGGCAGCGATGGCGGTCCTCCTGCAGGAGGGTATCGGCGATACCATACGCGTTTCGCTGACCCCGGAACCCGGCGGCCAGCGCACCCAGGAGGTCATTGTCGCCCAGGAGATGCTGCAGACCATGGGTCTACGCGCCTTCACGCCAATGGTCGTCGCCTGTCCGGGCTGCGGCCGGACGACCAGCACTTTTTTTCAGGAGCTGGCGCAGTCGATCCAGGACCACGTGCGCCAGCGGATGCCGCAGTGGCGCATTGACCATGATGGCGTCGAGAACATGACCCTGGCCGTGATGGGCTGCGTCGTCAATGGGCCGGGCGAGAGCAAGCATGCCAATATCGGCATCAGCCTGCCGGGCACCGGCGAAGCACCGGCGGCGCCGGTGTTCGAGGATGGCGCCAAGACCGTCACCCTGCGCGGCGAACATATTGCGGAAGAGTTTACTGCCATCGTTGATGCCTACGTCGCGCGTACCTACCAGAGAAGGTCTCCCGGCTGATGATGACTCCAAAGATCCAGTCGGTCCGCGGAATGAACGACATCCTGCCGGACGAGGCCGAATTCTGGGAGCGGTTCGAGGAAACCATCCGCTCGTGGCTCAGGAGCTACGCTTATCGGCCGATTCGCCTGCCGATCGTCGAGCCGACGCCGCTGTTCAAGCGCGCCATCGGCGAAGTGACCGACATCGTCGAGAAGGAGATGTACTCCTTCATCGACAGTCTCAACGGCGAGCCGCTGACGCTGCGACCGGAGGGCACCGCCGGCTGCGTGCGCGCAGTGATTCAGCACAATCTGATTGCGCAGCAGCCACAACGACTGTACTACATGGGCCAGATGTTCCGACACGAGCGACCACAGAAAGGCCGTTATCGGCAGTTCTACCAGGTAGGTGTCGAGGCACTCGGTTTTCCCGGTCCGGACATCGATGCCGAACAGATCCTGATGGGGGCACGCCTGTGGGATGATCTTGGCCTCGACGGCATTGCCCTGCAGCTCAACACGCTGGGTCAACCGGCCGAGCGTGCGCGCCATCGCTCCGATCTGATCAGCTATTTCGAGCAGCACAGCGAAATGCTCGACGACGACGGCCGGCGGCGCCTGTACAGCAACCCGCTGCGCATTCTCGACAGCAAGAACCCGGCCTTGCAGGAGCTGATCCTCGGCGCGCCGCAACTGATCGATCAATTGGGCGCCGAATCGCTGGCGCATTTCGAGGGGGTGCAGCAGGTGCTGCGCGACGCCGGCCAGCCTTTCGAGATCAATCCCCGCCTGGTGCGCGGTCTCGACTACTACAACCTGACGGTTTTCGAGTGGGTCAGCGATCGCCTTGGGGCGCAGGGGACGGTCTGTGCAGGGGGGCGCTACGACGGCCTGGTGCAGCAGCTGGGAGGCAAGCCGGCACCGGCCTGTGGTTTCGCGATGGGCGTCGAGCGGCTCATTGCGCTGATTCGCGAGGCCGGCGGCGAGGCGGGGGCGGAGCCCGTCGATGTCTATGTCGTGCACCAGGGGCAAGCCGCTTCGCGCCTGGCGGCACGGGTTGCCGAGGGCCTGCGCGATCAGGGCATCGATGTGCTTTTCCATTGTGGCGGCGGCAGCTTCAAGTCGCAGATGAAGAAGGCTGACGCCTCGGGTGCGAGCTTTGCCGTGATCATCGGGGACGACGAGGCGAATGCCGGCGAGGTGACACTCAAGCCGCTGCGGCCGACTGGCGAGCAGCCAAACGAACAGAAGCGGGTCAGTGTCGACAGCGTTGCCGACGAAATCATGAGTTCTATTTTGGATTGGGAAGAATCGTAATGGCTACTTACGACCTCGAAGAACAGGAACAGATCGCCGAAATCAAGGCGTGGTGGAAACAGTACGGGAATCTGCTGGCCGGCATCGTGACCGCTGTCTCGATCGGTGTGGTTGCCTGGCAGGGCTGGAACTGGTATCAGCGCAATCAGGCGGCGCAGGCCTCGATGGTCTATGGCGTGCTGCAGAAAGCGGTCCTCGAGAACGACTCGCAGCGCATCAAGGCGGCAAGCGGCGAACTGATCGAGAAGTTCGGTTCGACCGCCTACGCCTCCCTGGCTGCGCTCACCGCTGCCAGAGCGATGTTTGATGCCGGTGATGTCAAGACGGCCAAGCTGCAGTTGGCCTGGGTGGTGGAACATGGCAAGGATCACCTGCGCGACCTGGCGCGCTTGCGTCTGGCCACCCTGCTGCTTGACGAAAAGGCCTACGATGAGGCGCTGAAGCACCTCGACGGGACGCCCAGCGCCGGCTTTGCTGCTCGTTTTGCGGATGGCCGCGGCGACATTCTTGCCGCCCAGGGCAAGACCGCCGAGGCGCGGGCGGCGTATCAGGCTGCACTGGCCAGTCTCGACAAGGCAGGCGCGTCGGTCGGCAAGAATACGCAGCCCAACAGACAGGCCAGTGCCGCTTACCGGGAGTCGGTGCAAGTGAAACTCGACGCACTCGGGGAGTCCGCTTGATGAAGGGACACTTGCTTGCTGGGGCAGTGCTGTCGGTGGTGCTGGCCGGCTGCTCGACGCTCGACGCACTGAATCCCTTTGCCAGCAGTGGGCCGAAGATGGCTGAACTGCAGCCGATTGAGACCAGGGCCGGCGTGCGTGTGCTCTGGGAGGAAGGGGTCGGCAAGGGCGGCGACTATACCTTTGTTCCGGCCGTGGTGGCGTCGTCGGTATACGTCGCAGCCAGGGACGGCACGATTGCCCGTTTCGATGATGGCCAACAGGTCTGGAGAATAAAGGCCGACCAGCCGCTCTCGGGTGGCGTCGGGGCAGCTGAGCGGATGCTGGTCGTCGGGACGGCGAAGGGCGATGTTCTGGCCTTCGCCACGGCCGACGGCAATCTGTTGTGGAAAGCCAAGGCCAGCAGCGAGATCGTTGCCCCGCCGGTGGTCAGCGCTGGCCTGGTGATCGTGCGTAGTGTCGATCACCGCCTGGCCGCCTACGACCCGGCCAACGGCAAGCGCAAGTGGCTCTATCAACGTCCGAGCACGCCGCTGTCCCTGCGCGTGACGGCCAGCCCGGTGGTGATCGAGAAGTACGTCTTTGCTGGCTTTCCCGGTGGCAAGCTGATTGCGGTGAGTGCAGAAAACGGCGCGCCGCTCTGGGAGGGGACAGTCGCCCTGCCGAAGGGCGCCACTGAACTCGATCGCGTTGCCGACGTCACCAGTGCGCCGGTGATCGATGGCCGCATGATCTGTGCGGCCGCCTTCCAGGGGCGCGTCGCCTGTTTCGACCTCGGCAACGGCAACCTGCTGTGGTCGCGCGACATCTCGAGCGCTGCCGGTCTGTCGATCGATAGCCGCTACGTTTACGTCTCTGACGACAAAGGCGCCGTACACGCCCTCGACAAGGCGAGCGGTGCAGGCCTCTGGAAGCAGGACAAGCTTTTCCTCCGACGGCTCACGGCGCCGCAGTCGCTGCGCAATCTGGTGGTCGTTGGTGATGTCAAGGGAATCGTGCACTTTCTGAGTCGTGACGATGGCGCCTTCGTTGCGCGCCTGCCGACCGATGGCAGCGCGATTCAGGCACCTTTGCAGCGCCTCGGCAGCAGCCTGGTGGTTCAGACGACCAATGGACGCGTGCTCGCGATCGAGGCCCAGTGAAGCCGAGCATCGTTCTCGTCGGGCGTCCCAATGTCGGCAAGTCAACGCTTTTCAACCGGCTGACCAGGACGCGCGACGCACTGGTGGCCGACATTCCCGGGCTGACGCGTGACCGTCATTACGGTCACGGAAGGCTCGGCAGCAAACCCTATCTGGTGATCGATACCGGTGGTTTCGAACCGCTCGCCAAAGACGGCATCATGCACCAGATGGCGCGCCAGACCGAACAGGCGATTGATGAAGCCGATGTGGTGGTTTTCGTCGTCGACGGCCGTAGCGGGGTGACGGCGCTGGACAAGGAAATTGCCAACCGGCTGCGCAAGTCCGGCCGCAACGTCCTGCTGACCGTCAACAAATCCGAAGGCATGAACCACGGTATCGTGGTCGCCGATTTTCATGAACTCGGCCTTGGTCAGCCGCTGCCGATCTCGGCGGCGCACGGCGAGGGGGTGCGCGCCCTGATCGAACTGGCGCTGGGGCCGTATCCGGAACTGGCGGAAGGCGAGACGACAAGCGACGTCATCAAGGTGGCCATCGTCGGCCGCCCGAACGTCGGCAAGAGCACGATGATCAACGCGCTGCTCGGCGAAGATCGGGTGATCGCTTTTGACCAGCCAGGAACGACCCGTGATGCCATCGAGGTGGATTTCGAGCGCGCCGGCCGCCAGTACACGCTGATCGACACCGCCGGCTTGCGCCGTCGCGGCAAGGTCTTCGAGACCCTGGAGAAATTCTCGGTGATCAAGACCCTGCAGGCAATCGAGGACGCTCAGGTGGTGATTCTGGTACTCGATGCTCGCCAGGACATCTCCGATCAGGATGCGCACATCGGCGGTTTCATTCGGGAATCGGGTCGCGCCCTGGTGGTCGCAGTGAACAAGTGGGATGGCCTCGATGCCTACGTCCGTGAGCAGATCAAGGGGGCTATCGAGGAGCAGATGTCGTTCATCGACTTTGCCCGCTTTCACTACGTCTCGGCACTCAAGGGGCAGGGGTTGGAACAGCTTTTCCGCTCGGTGGACGCGGCCTACCAAGCGGCCGTTGCCAATTTGCCAACGCCCAAGCTGACCCGTGCTCTGATCGACGCGGTGGCCAGGCAGGCGCCGCCGCGCAGCGGGCTGTTCCGGCCAAAGCTCCGCTACGCCCACCAGGGTGGCAGGAATCCGCCGCTGATCGTCATTCACGGCAATGCGCTCGACAAGATCCCGGATTCGTATCGCCGCTACCTCGAGCACACCTTCCGCGAGGTGTTCAAGCTGCAGGGCACACCGCTGCAAATCCAGTTCAACGTCAGCAGCAATCCTTTTGCCGACAAGAAAGCGCCAGAGCTAAACCGGCGCAAGTCCAAGGCGGTCGAAAAATCGGAGCCAGCGGCCGGACGGGGAGCCAGACCGGGGTCTGGCCAGCAAATCAAGGCCAGACCCAAGGTGCCGGGGTGAGGCTGAAAACCGGCTTGCGGCCTTCCCGGGAGACGTTCTTTGGCCAGCAAGCGCCCCGAATCTCCGGTGAAATGTTGCACTGGCTCCATTTTCCACGGATGATGAAGCCTTCGTCGGCTTCGGCTACCAGCATTGGCTGGCGTGTCTGCCGGAAGGGTGCCGGATGAGGCACGGTTGAACTGAAGCAGTGCCATTACGCGTGTGGAAAAACGGAAGGTGATCAAGGTCTTATTCGTCTGCATGGGGAATATCTGCCGCTCGCCAACAGCGGAGGGCGTTTTCCGCCATATTCTGCGCCAGAAAAACCTCGAGGACAAAGTGGAGGTTGATTCGGCCGGTACCCACGGCTATCACGCAGGCGAGGCACCGGACCAACGGACCCAGCGTGCGGCAGCCGTTCGCCACTATGATCTGTCGAATATGCGGGCGCGCAAGGTGGCAGCCCAGGATCTGGACTACTTTGACCTGATCCTTGCGATGGATCACAACAACCTTGGGGTGCTGAAACGGGTTTGTCCCCCGGAGAAGCACGACCGTCTGGGGCTATTGATGAGCTACTCCAAGAATTTCGACGACGACGAGGTTCCTGATCCCTACTACGGTCTTGGCCACGGCTTCGACCTGGTCCTCGACATGATCGAGGACGCCGCAAACGGGTTGATCGAGAGCCTTGAGCAGCGCCTTATCGATGAGGCCGCTTCAGACGAGGTGGCACCGTCATGCCGCGTTGACGCCACGCCGGGACCGAGCACACCCGCGGCCCGCGAGTGCGGCTCGCCTGGTGCGGAGGGCATCTCGGCATCTGTCCCCACCAGAGGCTGCAACGCTTTTCACGAAAGGGACGACAAGGTGCGGGCACGTAACCACTCGGCAAAGACGTCCGGTGCGAGTGGCCTGGCATAGAGATAGCCCTGGCCATTGTGGCAGCCGGAGGCGTCGAGTTCGGCGTGCTGGTCGGCCATTTCGACCCCTTCGGCGACGACGCGCATGCCGAGGTGGCGGGCGAGCGAAATGATCGCCGAACCGATCGCGCGGTCGTCGGAGTTGGTCGAGATGCCGTCAACGAAGCTGCGCGCGATCTTGAGTTCGTGGATCGGAAAACGCTTGAGGTACGACAGGGACGAAAACCCGGTGCCGAAGTCATCAATACTGATCATCAGACCGAAGGCCACCAGTTCGGCCAGCATGCGCTGGGCACGTTCGAAGTCCATCAACACGCCTTCGGTAATCTCGATGCACAGCCGCTGTGGCGAAACACCATGCTGGCTGACGATCTGCATCAGGTCGGCGGCCATGCCTTCCTTGCGAAAATGTCGCGCCGAGATGTTGACGCTGATCCTGACAGGCGGCAGTCCGCTGTTGTCCCACTCGACGATCTGCCGGCAGACTTCACCCAGCACCCACTCGTCGATCGCCACGATCAGGTTACTCTGCTCAGCAACCGGGATGAACACCACCGGTTCCACCACCTCGCCGTTTGCCTGCCAGCGTACCAGTGCCTCGGCGCCGACCGCCTGATGGTTTTCGAGGTTGATCTGCGGCTGGTAGTGGAGGAAGAATTCGCCGTTGTCGATCGCGCGGCGCAAGCCCGTCTCCAGCGCCAGCCGGCGTGTCGACTGAAGCGCGAGATCGGCAGTGAAGAAGCGAAAAGCGTTCTTGCCGTGGTCCTTGGCTCGATACATTGCCGAATCGGCATTCCGCATCAGTGCATTGGCATCGGCAGCATCCTCGGGGAACATGCTCAGGCCGATGCTGGCGCTGATGAAGCATTCGTGCTCGTCGAAATGGTAGCTGGCGCTCAGGGCGCTCAGCAGACGTTCGGCTGTCAGTGTGGCCTCGCGCCGATCGGCGGTTTCAAGCAGGACCACGAACTCGTCGCCGCCCAGGCGCGCGACCGTGTCTTCGGCACGAACGCAGTCGAGCAGCCGCAGCGCCGCCTGCTTGAGCAGCTTGTCGCCGGTCACATGGCCGAGGGTGTCGTTGACCACCTTGAAGTTGTCGAGATCGATGAACACCACGCCGATGCTCTCCCGCGAGCGTTCGACACGCGCCAGGGCCAGGTGCAGGCGATCGTTGAACAGTGCCCGGTTGGGCAGTCCGGTGAGTTCATCGTGCGTTGCCAGGTACTCGATGCGCTGCTGTGACTCGCGCACCTTGGTAATGTCGCTGAACATGCCGACGTAGTTGACCACCTTGCCGCTCTTGTCCTTGACGGTGTTGATCGATAGCCATTCGAGGAAGGGCTCGCCGTTCTTGCGGCGATTCCAGATTTCACCCTGCCAGACGCCGACCCGGTTGACCTTGTTCCACATGTCAACGTAAAGCTCGGCTGGCGTTTTCTCCGAGCGCAGGATGCTGGGTTTCTTGCCGACGACTTCCTGTCGGGTAAAGCCGGTCAGGGTGGTAAAGGCATCATTGACAGTCAGGATCCGTTGCTCGGTATCGGTCACCATGACGCCTTCGGAAGGACGATCGAAGACCATCGCTGCCAGCCGTAGCCGCTCCTCCGCGCGCTTGCGGGCAGTGATGTTGGTGGCCTGGAAGCAGGTACCGGTAATCGCCCCGTCGTCATCGAAAAGAGGAAAGCGGACCACCAGGAAATGGCGCGCCGCCGGCGAGGGGGAGGGTTTCCTCACGCTCGATCCCCTTGCGCAGACGCATTGCTTCGAGTTCGCTCTCGCGGAACAGATCACACACGGCGTCGGGGAACAACTGCAGGTCAGTCTTGCCGATCGCTTGCCCGGCTTCGAAGCCAAAGCTCTGTTCGAACTTCGGGTTGGCGAACTGGTAGCGTCCGGAGGCATCCTTCACCGCCATCAGCGAGACCGAATTGTTCATCACCGCCAGCAGCCGGACCTGGGTCTCGCGCGCCGAGCGCTCGGTCTCGTAAAGGCTGGTGTTATCGGCAAACAGCAGGATGACGCCGGCGGTGCGCTGCGGGTCGCGCAACAACGGCGCGATATGCAGCGAATAGTGGCGACGGTTGGCGTTGACGATCTGGCGGTCGAGCGCATTCTGTGTGTCGATCACCTGCTGGCTGTCGGCCACCAGATCGGGCATGTCCGGTGGCAGTGGCAGGTCGCGCAGGTGGCGTCCGACCTGCGCTGCGCCCAGCTTGAACAGCCGGGCAGCGGCGCTGTTGAAGCGCTGCAGGCAGGCATTGCGATCGAGCACCAGCAACGGGTAATCGACGCTGTTCTGGATGCATTCCAGCTCGACGTTGAGTTCCTGCGTCTCGGCGGTCTTGATCTGCAATTCCTCGTTCACCGTCGCCAGTTCTTCATTGGTCGACTGCAGTTCCTCGTTGGAGGCTTCAAGTTCCTCATTCGAGGCCTGCATCTCCTCGTTCGAGGCCTGGATCTCCTCATTCAGCGCCTGCATTTCCTCGTTCGAGGTTTCCAGCTCTTCGACCAGCGTCTGCAGGTGCTCGCGCGTTGCCGCGAGTTCGTCTTCGAGTTCCTTGTCAGTAACGTTACCGTTGTCCTCGACGGAATTCTTGCCGGCTGGCGGCAGGATCCATTCAATACAGACCATGAACAGTGCCTCGCCACCGGTAGCCGATACCGGATGGACCGACAGGCGGACGCCGCGGGTGGCGTCGAGCGCCTTGATATGCCGTGGTCGCCCGTGCGCCACGGCCTGCTTGACCTGCGCCTGCCGCATCAGAACCTGGACCTCGGTACGCAGCTCGCGACGGATGAGCGAGATCAGATCGAAGGCGGGCCGGCCTGGTGAAACATTGAGCAGCCGGCTGGCGTCACCGTGAATGTGGCGAATTTCGAACTTGCCGTTGATCAACAGGCTGGTCGGGATGAAATAGCGCCCGGCGGCCTCGAGCAGGATATTCTCGAAACCCAGCGGGGTGGTCGGTTTGCTCGGCCGCTGATGCTGGTTGAGGCCCGCGGCCGGGAGCTGCATCTCTGATCGTAGCAGCGGCAGTCGGGCGCTGACCCCGTGGCGACGATAGAGGCGGCCATCCTTGTCGACTACACCGAATAGCGCTTCCTGCTGGAAGATGCCTTCCGACTTGCCAAGGAACAGGTAGGCGCCCGGATTGAGTGCGTAATGGAATACCGAGAGCAGTCGCGCCTGCAATTCACTCTGGAAATAGATGAGTACGTTACGGCAGCTGACCAGGTCGAGGCGCAGGAACGGTGGATCCTGCACCAGATCCTGGCGGGCGAAGATGACCACGTCGCGCAGGTTCTTGTTGATTTCGTAGCGGTCGCCGTGCGGCGTGAAGTTGGCGCGCAGGCGGGCGCGGTCCATGTGCGCCAGACTGGAGGCGGCAAACACACCACGTCGCGCGAGGGACATCGCATCGAGGTCGATGTCGGTGGCGAAGATCTGCAGGCGGTACTGGTCGAAGGCGGCGCCCAGACGTTCGGAAAACAGGATGGCCAGCGAATAAGCCTCCTCGCCGGTCGCACAACCAGCGACCCAGACGCGGATGTCATCGCCGGGCTGCTTGCTGGCGAGAATGTCGGCCACCACCTTGTCGAGCCGGACAAAGGCGTCGGTATCGCGAAAGAAAGCAGTGACCGAGATCAGGATATCCTTACACAGCTTGTCGAGTTCGACCGGCGTCTGGTCGACCACCTGCAGGTAGTCGTGCAAGGTACTGACGTGGTTTGCCGCCATGCGTCGCTCGATCCGCCGCCACAGCGTCGGCTCCTTGTACTGCGAGAAATCGACCTTGGTGCGGCTGCGCACCTTGCCAAGCAGCGTTTTCAGTGTGGCCGGCGCACTGGCCGCCTGCGTCGCCACGGGAATCAGTCCACGGTTGAGGACGATCAGGCTGATTTCGGCGCCCATGTTCTCGGGCGGCAGAATCCAGTCCACGCTGCCGGTGTCGATTGCCGACTGCGGCATGCCGCTGTACTTGGCGGTTTCCGGGTCCTGGGAAAAGGTGAAGCCGCCCGCGGCCTTGATCGCGTGGATGCCCGCCGCGCCATCGGAACCGGTGCCGGAGAGAATGATGCCGATCGTCGATTCGCCGATCTCTTCGGCGAGCGAGGCGAAGAAGCGATTCACCGATGGCTTGGGCAGCGATTCCTTGGCTGGTTCGACCAGCCGGAAATGGCCATCCAGCAACGTCAGATTGCGATTCGGTGGCGTGATGTAGACCGTATTCGGTTCCGGCGACATGCTGTCTTCAATGTCCCTGACTGGCATCGTCGTCTCGCGACCGAGCAACTGTGACATCATGCTGCGGTAAGTGGGCGAAAGGTGCTGCACGACGACGTAGCTCAACCCGAGGTTCTTGGGCAGGCTTGGCAACAGCAGGCTGAGGGCTTCCAATCCGCCGGCCGAGGCCCCGATGCCGACAATGAAGGGCCGCTCGTCGATTCGGACCGCGTGCGCCTCCTCGCTGCCCGGCTTCAACGCGACTGGCAGCTTTCTCGAGTAGGAGCGTTTTTTTCTTGGTGCTTCTTCGCTGATGATGCTCATCGCGTCCTGTCCGATCCGGGTTAGGGCCGTCGACGACGACCATCCAAAACACGCTGGTTGACCCCCTTCCTTGACGTCCGGTTCCCCGGCCATCGCGGCGCACGCGCCGCAGGAACAGGGCTGGTTGAGGTCGGATGGCGGCGAATTGTATTCCGAACAGGCGACCTGCAGCGCAGCCATGAGCAAAAAATCTGATTGACGTCGCCCTCGCAACAGGCCGCCCGCGGGCTCTTCTTCGACCGGTGAGGCGGGGAAATGCCGTGCACCCAGGGGTGCTCTACCCGACGCGATAGCGCTCAGCGCTGCCCCAGCACAATTCGGAAACCGGTGCTGCGCGGTCGGTAGGCGGGTTCGATCCGGCTTCGAGTGGCCGAGCGCGCGTAGCGGGCGGGGTCGCTCCATGTGCCACCGCGCAAAACCCGCATTCTGCCAAAAGCCGGGCCACGCGGGTCCACCTCGGGCTCCGGCGGGTACTCGGCATACCAGTCGGCGCACCATTCCCAGACGTTGCCGTGCATCTCGTACAATCCCCAGGGGTTCGGCGGCAGCGAGGCGACCGGAGCGGTGCGCTGGCGATAGAGGCCCTTCTCGCCACCGAAGCAAGGATAGTCGCCGTGATAGTTGACCTGTTCGGGGGTAATCTGCTTACCGAACGAGAACGGCGTTGTCGTGCCGGCACGGCAGGCGTATTCCCATTCGGCTTCGGTGGGCAGGCGGGCGCACAGTCCCGGCAGCCGCCGGTTCAGCTCGGCGATGAAACGCTGCGCATCGTGCCAGGCGACGTTTTCCACCGGGTTGTTTCCGTCTTCCTGGAAATGGCTCGGATTGACCGGCCACACCGCCAGCCAGAAGGCTTGCGTGCAGGCGGTGTCGGCGAGCCAGTAGCCCTGACTCAGCGTCACTTCATGCGGCACTTCCGCGCTGCCACGCTCAACTTCGTCCACTGGCGATCCCATCAGGAAACGCCCCGGCGAAATCCAGCGAAACACCTGGCGGGCTTTGCCGACAGTGAGCACCACCGTCACGCCGAAGTGGTCTTCGACGAAGTCGCTGGCGCAGGGCACCGGAAAGGGGTCGGCAGATGCGGTGTAGAAGCTTTCAGGGGACAGATCGGCGGGCATGGTCGTTGATCAGCGCTTGATCGGTAGTGGCGCCAACTAGGCGGACGGCTGGTCGAATGGCGCGGGAGAGAATATACCGCGAAGGACAGCTTTCGGGGTGATGCTTTCATCACGGTCGGCTCAACATTGCTCGCCTGCGGTAAGATCGCGCATCCGGCGGTGCGCACGTCTGAAGCCTTTGCGCTGAGCCAGGGTCAGCTGGCGCGCTTTTGACGGCAGCCACATGACCCCGGTCCGAACACTTCTTTGAGAAGCATGGAAACACCTGACGATCGCCCTTTTCTCTCGCTGATCCTGCCTGTCCTGAACGAAGCAGCGACGGTTCCGGCGCAGCTGGCGGCACTGCAGGGGCTGAGGACGCGCGGAACGGAGCTGATTGTCGTCGACGGCGGCAGCGACGACGGTACGGCAGATCTGGCGCGACCGGCCGTGGACCGGGTGCTGGCTGCCCCGCGCGGCCGTGCGGCACAGATGAACGTGGGCGCGAAGGCCAGCCGGGGCCAGGTTTTGCTCTTTCTGCATGCCGACACAACGCTGCCGCCGGCGGCTGACGATCTGATCCGCAGCGCAATCGCTGCCGGTGCCGCCTGGGGGCGTTTCGACGTGCGCATCGACGGCCACCAGCCGCTGCTGCGCGCCGTCGAGCGGATGATGAACTGGCGCTCCCGGTGGAGCAGCATTGCCACTGGCGATCAGGCGATCTTCGTTCGTCGTGAGGCATTCGAGCGGGTTGATGGCTACCCCGAGCTGCCCTTGATGGAGGACATCGCCTTGTCGAAGCGGCTCAAGCGGCTTGCGCTGCCTGCGTGCCTGCGCGAGCCGGTGATCACTTCCGGGCGCCGTTGGGAGAAGCATGGCGTTCTGCGCACCATTCTGCTGATGTGGCGTCTGCGGGCGAGTTACTTCCTGGGCGCCGATCCGCAGCAACTGGCGATTCGCTATGGCTATCGTCCGCGCCAGCGCTGAACCGCTGGGCATCGCCATCTTCGCGCGGGCGCCGCTGGCCGGTACCGCCAAGACCCGGCTGATACCGGCCCTCGGCGCAGGCGGGGCAGCCCGGCTGCAGCGCCACCTGACGCTGCACGCGCTGGCCGTCGCGCGGCGGGCAGCGATCGGCAACGTCAGCCTGTGGGGATCGCCGGATGACCAGCAACGCTTCTTTCGCGCCGTCCAGCGCTGCTCTGGCGTCGATCTGCGCTCGCAGTCGGGCTCTGACCTGGGCCAGCGCATGGCCAACGCCTTCGCGGCGCAGGCCGGTCCACTGCTGCTGATCGGCACCGACTGCCCGGCGCTGCAGCCAGAGCATCTGTCGGCCGCCGCCAGCGCCCTGCCGGACGATTGTCAGAGCGGCAACGACGCGGTTTTCATTCCCGCCGAGGATGGTGGCTACGTGCTCGTTGGCCTGCGTCGCCCGCAGCCGAGGCTGTTCGAGGGCATCGATTGGGGCACCGAGCGGGTCATGACGCAGACGCGACAGCGCCTCACCGGGCTGCGATTGCGCTGGGCGGAGCTGCCGCCGCTGTGGGACCTCGATCGGCCAGGCGATCTGGCGCGTCTGGCCACCCTGGAAGGATTTGCCGCATGGAGCCGATGAACAACCGGCGTCGCCGGACCTCACTGGCGCTGCTGGCGACGCCGGTCATCAGCGCCTTCAGCCTGCTGCCGACGCCCGCTGCCCGCGCCGAGAGTACTGGCGTTGCGCGCGTCGACCTGCCACGTTTCTCTGCCGAGCCGGTGGGTCATCGGCTGCCGGCGGGGTGGACGCATCAAACGCTGCCGTCGGTCGAGCGAGCGAACCGTTTTGACCTGTTGGCTGACGACGGCCGGACGGTCCTGCGGGTGCTTTCCGATCGCTCCGCGTCCAGCCTGGCGCTGGCAAAACGGATAGATCCCGCGGTCACGCCACTGCTCAGGTGGCGCTGGCGAGTCTCGAATGCCTTAGCGGGCTCGGACCTGCAGCGCAAGGTGGGCGATGACTACGCGGCCCGCGTTTATGTGCTGTTCGATCTCCCACCCGAACGGCTTGGTGTCGGCGACCGGATGAAGATGGCGGCAGCGCGCCTGCTGCACGGTGCCGAGCTGCCGGCAGCGGCGCTTTGCTACGTCTGGGGCACGGCGCAGGCGGCCGGCGAGTCGGGATGGAATGCCTATACCGATCGCCTGCGAATGATCGTCGTCGATTCCGGGAAGGCTCATGCCGGGCAATGGCGAGACGTCGTTCGCGATGTCGCCGCGGATTTCCGTGCCGCCTTCGGCGACCCTCTGCCGCTCATCTCGGGCATTGCTCTCGGTGCCGATACCGACAACACCGGCGAACGCGTCGAGGCCCGCTTTGGTGACCTCTGGTTCGAGGCACGGCGGCAGACGGGAGGTGCGGCTTGAATCCGATCCGGCCAAACACTTGGGCCAGCAACGCCTGGGGAGGAATCGACTCGGGTTGTGCGGCACTTGCGGCAGAGCGAACGAGGGCGTTAGGAGGGCTACCTGCTGAGTGCTACCTCGTAGGTGGTGATCTCGTACGGATTGCCATCCGGGTCCGCAAAGTAGAGCGACACCGAGGCCTTGTGATCCTCGAAGGTGACCGCTCCAGGCAGTTCGTGCTCGAGATGGGACTGCCACTGCCTGAACAATGAGCCGTGGACGCGCAAGGCGATGGTTGACCTGCATGGTTTGGCCGGACGCTCGAACAGGGCTATGTGGATCTGCTCTGACTCGTCCTGGAGCATGAGCGGCCCACCGTCCGTGACCCAGAACTCCAGCTCAGGCGTGCGCCTGAGTCCGAGCACGCGCTGATACCAGCGCTCTGACTCTGCTCGGTCAGCGACGAAGACGTGAATGTGGTCGATGGCCAGGAGCTTTGGAGGCATGGCTGTGGGTGGTACGAGACGGTGCGTTGTGCCGCCTAGCCTGCACCTGGAATGACGCAAGGCGTAGGTGAATGGTATGGCGCTCTTCTTGGGGTCGCTATCGCTTCGACATTCCAATCCTTCTCCTCGAATGAGAAGGCCGTTATCGGCTGTTGTAGCTGCGGAAATGGCACTTGCCCGAAAACAGGAACTGGAAACAAGCTGAAAACGAATGCGGCAAGCGGTCGACGCATGATTACCTCCAACGAAGCGCCGAACGTGAACGCTCCCAAGTCAGCGTGGGTCACATCAGGCTGCTTCCAAAGCCCAACGTGTACGATTTCCCTTCGGCCGCTCCGGCGAACCCTTTCCTGGCCGCGGGCATGACGACGGGTGGCGCCAGAAACGGCGTCGGCGGCAACCAGCGGCAATGCCAACTACATCCCGAGCACGGGCGGCGGCAGGGGATCCTTGTCGCGCTTCAGATTCAGTACGCAGAGAATGCCGGGCGAGTCCGGCTTTGTGCCGAACGATCCTGCCAAGGCCTCGGCGTAACTCCGCCCGGATATTTCCCGGTGATAGTAGCGCGAGGTGACATCCAGGAAATAGGCGTCGGCATTCTGCAGCAAGTCGCCGCCGATGCTTCGGCTGCCGATCCGAACTTCGCCGCACTTGCGCTGAACCTGGTCGAGAAACGCTTCAAACGGGTCGTCAGGTCGCCAGGCATCGGGCGCGCATGCCGCGAGCACGACGGGAAACAGGGCGACGACAAGCGCCCGGCGAGATGATCGGACGTGCAGAAACTGCGCGTGGGGACAGCTCAGGCTGGCGTTGGGCGGGATGTTTGGCATGGTTGTGTCTTGGCGTGAAGGGTATCGGGCTCGCATCATGTTGCCCGATACCTGACAGGCAGTTATGAAACAGCGTGGACTAACGCGGAGCGACGCGTGCGTTTTCCCCGCTGCCTTCAATGAATACTCGCTGGCCCTGGAACAGGCCCTGACTCACCGGCTGCGTGATCGACACCAGCACCCCGTTGGTCGTGCGCACGATGATCTGCTGTCCCGGCACAGGCTGGTCGTATTTTTTCTGGACTTCGTTGCCGGCGATTGCGCCGCCGACGGTTCCCAGCACCATCGCCACATCGCGTCCGGTTCCTCCGCCGATCAGGCTGCCGATGCCGAGGCCGGCAAGACCACCGACGACAGCGCCAACACCCGCATGGTGATTGCTCGGCAGTTGCACCAGCGTGATCTGTTCGATCGTGCCGCTACGGATTTCCAGTTCGCCTGGCTGCGGTCCAGGGACGGCACAGGCGGTCAGGAACAAGGTGAGCGCAAGTGCTGACAGGTAGGATGAGACTTGCTTGAACATGCTGACCTCCTAGGAAGGCTTGTTGGTTGGAAAACAGGGTGACCGTCGAACTATAGACCGACCGTGCTGCACTGCTTGTGAAGGGCTGACCGAGCGGCGACTGCGTCAGGTCCGCAGGGGCGGCGCGATTGGCATACCGGCAGGACCAATGAACGGTAGCAAGCAGGGAGGCCTGGATCTGACACCGGTTGGCGCGTCATCGCCTGCCGCCGCCACGGAACCCTCCGCCGCCGAATCGGCCGCCGAAGCCGCCGCCGCCAAAACGACTTCCCCAGCTGTCTCCACCGCCGAGGCGACTTCGCCAACTGTCATCACCGCCGAAGCGGTCGCCGCCGTCCCAGCTGCTGCCGTCCCAGCCACTGCTCCGGAAGCTGCTGCGCGCCTGCTGCTCGCGATCGGCCCAGGCAGTGTCTCCGCTGGCCCATTGCCAGCCGCTTGAGCCGTGTTGCTGCCAGCCGTTATCGGTATTGCGGTAGGCATTGCCGTCAGCACCAGCGTAGTGGTCACCAAAAAGCCCGCTCGCGGTATAGCTCCTGGTCTGTCCGGTCTTGGCATCGTAAGCACTGACACTGTGCTGTGCGCCGACGCCTTCGGGGCCGGCGGTGGCCGTCGCGGTCCTGGATAGGGAACTTCCACCCGGGCCGGTGGCCGTGGCGCTTGATGCATAGGACTGCTGTCCGGTCTCGGCATTGTAGGAGCCGCCGCGGGCGACATTGCCGGTGGTTCCCCCGCTGGTGTCGAAGGTCCGATCGTAGCCGCGTTGCGCTTGCCCGGTGTACGGGTTGTAGCTACGTCCGGCGGCGTACGAGCCGGTCGTTCCCGTACGCAGGTTGCTGTAGTCACCCGTTGCGGCCGTACCGATCTTGCCGTCAGCGCTGGCGTACCAACTCCGCGTGCCGGCGTAGACGGCATTACCCCAGTGGCCATAGACGTTGGCGTTGGCCGAGCCACAGCAGGGGTAACCCCAGTAGCCCGGGTGATAGTAGGCGCCGCCCCAATAGGGCGCTGCCCAGGCGGCAGTTGCCAGACCGAGACCGAAGCCGAAACCGAAGCCGACGTAGGGGTTGTAGATCGGCGCGGCAGCCAGGCCCCAGGTGTAGGGTGCTGCATACCAGACGGACCCGATCCACGGCGTGTAGTTGTAGCCGGTGCCGTAGACCACCACGCCATCGGGTGAGACCACTGTACCCAGGTAGCCGGGCGTGTAGCCGACATAGGCGACCTCGCTGCTGGCACCGTAGACATGGACGTAAGTCACATAATGCAATGGCGAGTTGCTCGGGATGGTGTAGATCACGGCTGGCACGCTGGTGGCGACAACCCACGGGCCGGTGAGGGCGGGGGCCCTGAACCAGACGCCCGCCTGGACCGCGTAGTAGGCTTTGCGGTCCACCTGGATGATAGGCACCGACGCGTTGACGACGTACTGTAGCGGGGTTGCGGCGATCGGCCGGAATTGCGGCGCGCCATCGAACACCGGCGTAAACGCTGGCCCGTTGGTCAGCGGCACGACGGCGGTCTGTGGAATCGAATTGGCGATCAGCGCTTCCTGCGCCTGCGGCGTGCCGGCAATCGACGACAGCACGACGCCCGCGGGCGCTTGCTTCGGGATGCGGCCGAAATCAGCCGGCAGGGTATTTGCGGGGACGAAAGTCCACGGGCCGCTCAAGGTCGCAGCCCGGTACCAGCGCCCGGAGAGCAGAGTGTAGTAGTCGTTGTTGGCCGTATCGACCAGGACGTCGGCGGTCGTGTTCTCCGCCCACAACAGCCCGGTGCCGGTAATCGGAACGAAATTTGCCTGACCGTTGAAGACAATCAGTTCGGCCGGAACCTGACTGACGTAGATCGTCGGTACGCCCTGCTGCAACGACGGCTTCGGGCTGGCTTTGGGGCCCCCGTCGAGCAGGTCCACGCTGCCTGCCAGCTTTTGCGTCAGGTCGTTCAATCCGGAGGGCACCCCGGAAGTGGCCACCCACGGTCCTTCGAGGGAGGTTGCCGTTAGCCAGCCGTCGAAGACATGCAGATACCAGGTGCTGTCCAGGCGGGTCCGGGCAATCAATGCCTGGCTGTTGATCACCCGCTCGAATCGCGTACCTGACACTGCCTTGATGACTGGCGTGCCGTCGATCGGCACCAGAATGGCCGGCGAATAGCTGACCAGCACCCGCGGCGGATCGTTATTGACCTGCGCTACCTGTGGCTTGGCCGTCTGCGAAGCAGCGAGCTGGCCCTGGAGCAGATCCAGCGACATCGTCGCCATCACTGCCGGCAACTCGGTGCGCAACTGCCGCAGATAGTCGAGTCCATTATCGGCAACGGTTGGAAAGCGCACCTGGGTCAGGCTCAAGTCATCGAGCGCAACAGTGCGGGTCAAGCGATCGACGCCGGTACGCGCCTTGCCCCAGATCACGCCGAACGTCTCCTCGCTCGAAGCCGTATTCCTGACCGACACGGCCGCACGAAAATCGAGCGTGTTACCTCGCCAGCTTTCCACCTGTGGAAGATAGACCAGCGCCGTACCCTTGGTCATCGCCACCCGGCGTGGCCACGGATCACGGATCGTTGGCGTCGGGGCGGGCGACTGAACGGTGTTGTTCGGCGCCAGTGGCAGTGCCTGGTTCGGGGCATTACCCGTCGCGGCTGGCTGGTCGAGGCCGGGATAGACGTCAAGCGGTTGCAAATCGACGTTCATCGCCGGGTCGTTCTGAAATGATGACGATTGCTGAGTGGCGCAGCCAATGGGGCCAAGGATGGCGGCACCAAGCAGGCAGGCGAGGAGACGGGGTCGTGGTACGGCGATGGCCATCGTTTGATCGTCCTTTGCTCAGCGGGTAGGAAGGGCGGGTCCGCGTAGCGCCAGAGTATGCCTCTGACGCTGAGCATGGTCAACGCGCCGGATGCCAAACTGGGGCCTGGCAGGTTGCAGGAATCCCGCATGCCGGCGTCCAGGAGGGAGACAGCAGCCTTCTCGGCCGAGCAGCAATAGCAGTTGTGATGCGCCTGGTTCCGCGGTATGCGAAGGCGATGGTGCACCGGAACGTCCGGCTTCAAGGGCCGTCCAGCTGTCGGTTCGCTTGCCGGGGAGTTTTGTGGCAGTATGCTTGGCCGTGTAAATGGGAGACCACGCGGCGAGAACAAGCAAGAGGCAGGAAAACCAGGGTACTGTCCTGGGCAGTGGGCAGAACACCCACGCGCAGCGGTAAGGCGCCGCTGTCACAGGTACTGAGGGGGAAAGATGGCACAAGACAGTCAACGGCAGGCCTTCAGGCTGCCGGTTTTCCAGGGCATCCTGCCAGTCGACCGGTCAGGGCTAGGACGGGACATCCTTGCCGGTTTCACCCTCGCGGCGCTGGCCATTCCGGGGACGATGGGCTACACGAAGATCATCGGCACGCCGGTGATCACCGGCCTGTATACCATTCTCATCCCGATGAGCCTGTTTGCCATTTTTGGGTCGTCGCGGCATCTGTCGGTGGGTGCTGATTCAGCGACGGCGGCGGTGGTCGCTGCCGGTCTTGCAGGCATGGCGGTGCGCGGGTCGAGCGAGTGGCTTGCCCTGTGCAGTCTGCTCGCGCTGATGGCAGCGGCCCTGATGTTTGCCGCGCGCTTGCTGCGGCTCGGTTTTCTCGCCGATTTCCTCTCACGCACGGTCCTCACCGGGTTCCTGACCGGAGTCGGAGTTCAGGTGGCACTGCTCGAAGTGTCGGGCTTGTTGGGGTTGCCGCGCATCACCAACGAACCACTCGAGCAAATCGGGCACGACCTGCGCCTGATCGGCGAGACCAATCTGTACGCGGTCTGCGTTTCGCTCGCAGTCCTGGTGGTGATCATCGGTGGCCGAAAAATATCGGAGAAGATCCCGGGCGGGCTGATCGCCGTCGTCGCCGCGATTGGCGTCAGCTGGGCGATGAATCTGGGGGCGCACCTCGAGACGCTGGGTGCGGTACCAAGTGGTCTGCCAACGCTTGCTCTGCCGCACGTCGAGTGGAGTTGGGCGCTGATCCAGAAGCTGCTACCGATCGCTTTTGCCTGCTTTGTGGTGATTCTTGCGCAGAGTGCCGCGACATCGCGCGCCTACGCCGCGAAGTACAGCGACCGTTTTGACGAGAACGTGGACATGGTCGGGCTCGGCATGGCCAACCTTGGTGCGGGTTTGTCGGGTACCTTCATCGTCAATGGCAGTCCGACCAACACGGCAATGGTGGACAGTGGCGGTGGCCGCAGCCAGGTGTCGCAGCTCACCGCCAGCGGCATCGTGCTGCTGGTCCTGCTGTTTCTGACCGGACCGCTGGCGCATTTGCCGACCGCCGTTCTTTCCGCCATCGTTTTCCTGGTGGCGGTGAGAATGGTCGATGTCAAGGGCATGCGCCGAATCTTCGTCGAGGCACGGGCCGAGTTCTGGGTGGCCTTGCTGACCGCCGCCACTGTGGTTGTGATCGGCGTCGAGCAGGGAATCATCCTCGCCATGGTGCTCTCGCTGCTCGATCATGTTCGGCGTGGCTACCGGGGAACCAATGCCATCATCGCGGCGGACAAGCGAAAGAAGGGCTGGCAGACCGTTCCGCTCGGCGAGCCACAGCAGATCGCACCGGGCCTGCTCATCTACCTGTTTGGTCACAGCCTGTACTACGCCAACGCTGCGCAGTTTGCCGAGGAGGTTCTCCGCCTGGCAAAGGACAAGGCGCAGCCGCCGCTGGCATGGTTGTGCGTCGAGGCGGCAGCGATCGGCGACGTCGACTTCTCGGCCGCGGCGATGTTGCGCGATACCTGTACGTTGCTCAAGCAGCAGGGAATCCGGCTGGTGTTGGCGAACGTTTCTCCGCTGGTGCGCGACCAGTTCGACCGCTACGGCATTACGGAGGTCCTTGGTCTGGATGCGATTTATGGCTCAGTGCATGCGGTTGTGACTGCCTACGAGCACCAGTCGGCTGCGCCCGCCGGGGCGACCACAGGCCCGACCGGTGGCGGCCCACTGGCCTGATCGTGGGTAGCGGGTCAGCTGCGAGCGACCGCAGGAGAGCGTCAGCCGATTGATCTGCTCGGACTGACGGTTCGAGAGGCTCGTCCCATACCGCACGCCTTCGTACTTTGGGGTGGCAAGGCGTGCCCAACGACCTTGCCGGCGGCAACGGCACGGTTGAGCCGTTCTTCTGCGCATCGTGAAGCGTTTGGACAAAGGCAAGTGCGAAGGACTATGCGAGAATGCTTGACAGAGGTGATCGCTGCCTCAGCGCTTTTGTGCGCAGCAGCCGGCAGCAGCGAGCACCATCGAAGCTCTGATCCAGAAGGAGCATCCGGCCTCCGACGCCTTGGCACCCTTTGTTGACTTGCTCGTTGCCGATCCCTACGCCCGTCTCACCCAGGATCTCTCGGGCGCCCTGCTGGTTGGCCAATCAACAATTGAGGCGGTCATAACGGATCACCTGGCATTTTCCGGCAACGGGGTCGATTGGGAAATCGGGATTGGTAGCAAGGACAAATTGCCGCGCCTGATGATCGTGCACTACCGTGGCGGAGAACGTCCTCCGACCTTCATGGCGACGTTCTCGGACTGGAAACCAGGCGCACCGGTCCCGGCAGCGACCTTCAATGCCGTCATCCCGAAGGGCGCAGTGAAGATCGAGTTCAAGCTGCCTGTCCTTCAGCAATCGAAGTAAGCAGCGAAAGGAACAATGCGATGAAGCTGATCAAGACCGAATCGACAGTCTCGCGCCAGGCGATCCGTCTTCAGAGCAGCGGGCTCATGACCTGGATCGCGTTCTCGAGCAGTCGCCGCCAGCGCGGCCGGGTGCGCCACTGCTCCAGTTCCAGAGCAAATGATCGCGATTCGTAGTGGCGCTGCAGGTCCCGCACTTCCGAGGAAAACCGCTGGTCGTACGCGATCAGAGAGACTTCGAAGTTGAGTTCGAAGCTGCGCAGGTCGAGGTTGACCGTCCCGAATATGGTGATCTGCTCGTCGATCACCATGCTCTTGGTGTGCAGCAGGCCGTCGTGGAAGTGCAGTATGTTGATACCAGCCGCCAGCATATCGTCGTTGTAGGCGTCACTGGCGTAGCGGACGAGCCGCGAATCGACCTTCTCCGGAACGATCAGGATGACGCTGACACCGCGAATGGCAGCCGAGCGCAACGCCGTGAGCATGGTTTCACTGGGAACGAAGTAGGGTGTCGTCAGGACGATTTCGCGCCTGGCCGAATAGATGGCGGTCAGCAGCAGTGCCTCGATATGCCGGGTGGACCCGTGTGGGCCGGAAGGGAAGATCTGGACGCGGCTGTTGTCGGTCAGCGAAAGGATTGGCGGCTCCGGGGGAGCAAAGTCGCCGCCGGTCTGCAGGGCCGTCAGCGACAGAGAGACGGCTTCGAGAGCCCAGGCTGCCGGGCCTTCGATGCGGACCATGGCGTCTACCCATTCACCGACGCCAGCGTCCTGCTTGAAGAAGCGCGGATCGGCAATGTTCATGCTGCCCGTGTAGGCAACGCCACGGTCGATGACCGCAATCTTGCGATGGTCACGCAGGTCGAGCCGGACGAACAGCGCGCGTAGCGCATTGACCGGGAGGATTTCGATCACCTCAACGCCGGCGGCTCGCAGACGCCCGACCGATTCGCTCCTGAAAAAGGCGCGGCTGCCAAGTGAATCCATCAGCGCGCGACAGGAGACACCCCGCCCCGCCGCCTCGACAAGCGCAGTCACGAGATCGTCGACGAAACCGCCTGGGTGCCAGATGTAGAACTCCAGGTGCACCGAGTGGCGAGCTGTGTGGATGTCGGCAATCAGCGTACGCATGATTGACTCGCTGTCGACCAGCAGCCGCAGGCGGTGACCGGCCATCAGCGGCAGGCCGGCGAGCCCGGCGGCAAGCCGGCTGATGCTTTCCGCGCTGCTGCTCAGGGTGCTTGGCGCGACGACGTCGGTCGACGGTATGGCTCGCGCCCAGCGGATGATCTGTGGTTGCAGCTTGATCGCCCGTTGCATCCAGGTGCGACCGAGGCGGCGTTCACCGATCAGCAGATAGCCCAGCGCGCCGATCGCTGGCACCAGGATGACGAGCAGCAGCCACGCCAGCGCTGTGCCGCGCGAACTGCGGCGCGAAAAAATGCGTAAGGCCACCGCCACCGCCAGCAGAACGTAGACCAGGTACAGGAAGCTGAGAAACATGGCGTCGAGTATGGGACCGCTGCACCAAGTTGGTCAACGTACTCGCACGCCAGCGCCGGGCTGACCGGCGTCGGCCAGGCCGCTCGGCGACGGCTCCGGCCATGGAGGCAAGCAGGAGAGGGGGCCGGTCTTCGACTGGAACCAGGAATGCTCTTGGCAGCGCTGCGACTACCAGACCAAAGGCGTTTGTGATAGCCTGCCGGCGCGTCCATCCAGTCTGCTGTCGCCGACCGTGCAGACTTCGCTGGCTTTGTGTGCTGCGTGCCGGGCCTTTCGAGGCTTCCCTCGTTTCCCACTGGAGTACTGTGCGCGTGACTCCCACCATCACCCTCTTCATCAGCCTGTTTACCACCCTCCTGGCGATCATCAATCCACTCGAGGCGATTCCGGTCTATCTCGGCCTGACCGACGGCAAGCCGGACACGGAACAGCGGCGGGTAGCACGCCAGGCCTGCATTTATGCGTTACTGCTCAGCTTCTTTTTTCTGCTCTTCGGCACCGTGCTGCTGCGCCTTTTCGACGTTTCGCTGAGCATGGTCCGGGTGGTTGGCGGAGTGATTCTTACTCGAGTCGGGTTCGAGCTCTTCAACCCGCCGCCATCCGGGGGGATCATTCCGCGTGCGGACGATGCCAATACAGACGTTGCCTTCGTTCCGCTGGCCATGCCGATCATGTTCGGCCCCGGCGCCATCGCGACCCTGATCAGCATGGCTTCGACGATCAAGCAGTCGCCAGGGGAACTGACGCACTTTTTCGCCGCCAGCGCAGCGATCGTTGCCTGCATGCTCGTGACCTATCTGTCGCTGATTTACGCCAAGCCGATTCTGCGCAAGATGGGCAAGCAGGGAATCGATGCCGCGACCCGTATCGTCGGGTTCTTTGTGGCTGCCATGGGAATGGGGCTGATTTTCAATGGCGCCGTGGAGTTCCTGGAGCCTTACCGGCAGGTGACTAAGGTCGCCGCCGGGGTTTGAATGCACTATCCTTCGCAGCCTGTCAGGTATGGCGTCAGGCGCAGGGCAATTGGCCGCCGGGCCGGATCACTCACACCTTATCAGGGGGATTTGACAGCCATGAAAAATTGGACAATGGCAGTGCCGTTCAGCGTGTTCCTGGTCCCCGGTTGTGTATCGCAGCAGACCTACGACCAGCAGGTTCAGCAGACGCAGGCAGCGGTAACGCTCGAGAAGCAGTACCTGGCGCTGAATCAGCAGTTCCAGGCCGAGATTGCTGCCGACCAAGTGCAGATCAGGCAGCTCAAGGACCGTCTGGTGGTCACCTTCGTCGATGAGATTCTGTTCGCTTCGGGCAGTGCCGAGATGCACGCCAAGGGCCGCAGTACTGTCGGCAGGGCCGTCCCCACCTTGGCGAGCTTGACCGGCCATTGGATCAGCGTCGAGGGTTACACGGACAGCGAGCCGATCGGACCGGCGCTGCGCGGCCGCTATCCGACCAACTGGGATCTCTCCGCTGCGCGTGCGGTTGACGTGGTGAGATATTTGCAGGCACAGGGCGTGGACCCGAGGAACCTCGTTGCCGAAGGTTATGGCCAATATCAGCCGGTGGCGTCGAACGATACGCCGCAAGGACGCGCAAGAAACCGCAAGATCGACATCGTGCTACGTTCGAAGTAGAAGGGACCCGCGGCGAGTGAGGCGGCCGTTTTTTCCCCTTGGCAGCCGAGCGCGCGGTGGCGGCCTGCGGTGCGCCGCGCTGCTCTCGCTGGCGGCCGCGTGTGACGCCGTATCAGCGGTAGGATTGAGGGGACTCACTCGGTGAGAGCTCATCTGGTGCTTGGTGCCGGGGGGATGAAGACTCTCGGTTACGCGGGTGCCCTGGCAGCGCTGGCCGATCGGGGTGTGGACTACGCATCGATCTCCGCTTGCTCTGCGGGTACCTTTTTTGGCGCCTGCCTGTGCGCTGGCGTCCCACCGGTAAAGCTGGTCGACAGCGTGCTGTCGACCGATCTGCGGCGCTACCTCGGCGAACCGGTGGGCGGTCCCTTGCTCGGCCACCTCGGGTGGGGCAACTGGCGCTGGCCGCGCGCCCGGTTCAAGGAAGCGGGCATGGTCGCGCTGTTTCGTGAGCTGGCCGGTGGCGATCCCAGCTTCGACGACTTGCTGCTGCCGTTTGCGACCATCGGCGTCGAGAAGCGGGGAATGCTGATCGCGGCCGGGCGTCTGGCCGTGGAACGTTGCCTGGGTCAATTGGCGGCGATCACGGCCGAGAGCAGCATTGCGCGGGTGCCGCCACCGACCGCCGCCGGGCCAGCCGGCTACGATGCGATGGCCGAGAACGGTGCCAGCGAGGTAATGGCGCGCGCCAACAGCCGGCTGTCGAGCGAAGTACGCGACAGGGTGTTCATCAGCTACGCTCGTGCCGACCGAAGCTGGGTGGACAGCTTTCAGGTCGTGCTCAAGGGAACCCTGCGCAGCAAGCTGGTGCGCGTTTGGGACGATTCGCAGTTGGGCAGTGGCTCGGCGTGGCGGGAGGAGATCGAACGTCAGCTGAAGAGCACCAAAGTGGCTTTACTGCTGGTTACCAACAGTTTTCTCGCCTCCGACTTCATCAAGGACGTCGAGCTCAAGGCAATCCTCGAGGCTGCCCGCGGTGACGGTCTGGTGATCGTCTGGGTGCTGGTTCGCCAGTGCGACTGGCAGTCGAGCGAGCTCGAGGCGCTAAATTGCGCGAACGACACGCGACGGCCGCTGAACTCCCTCAATCAGGCCGATCTTGACGAGGCGATGCTGTCGATCGCCCGGCAAGTACGGCTGGCTTTGTCCTGAGGGGAAAGCCGGTACCTCCCCGATGGGCAGCCCGGTCTTGCGGAGCAAGTCGCAGGGGAAGGTTTAGCGGCCCGCCGATCACCAGCGTGGTCAGTGCGGTGGTGTCTAACGTATCGCCGCTGCCGGACAGCCTGGCGATGCTGCAGATGGGCAGCATCTGGCCGACGATGAGGCGCGTTTGCGGGCGAATCTTGCGGGTTTGCGTCAGCGGCCTCTGCGCCGCCTGCGACCGAACCTCAGTACGGCGGATTGACGACCACGTATTGGACGTCTCTGCCAACATACTGCGGCTGGTACCAACTACTGCCGCTCTGCTGATACACCATGCCCTTGTAGTTGTGTGGCGAGCAGTTGGGCGGCACGCTTCGTACGACCGAACCGACGACGACGGCGCTCGCCGCGACGGTGGTGGCGACGGGGTGATAGTTGTCGTTCCAGCCACCACCGCGCCGATCGACATTGACGTTGCGGTTGACGTTTACGCTAAATCCTGGCCGGCGTTCATTGCCGACTCGATCTTGTCGAGTGGGGCCGCATCGGTGCCCCAGAGGAAAAGGTCCGAAAGCGGAATCTGCACGCCGTACCTGGCCTCGAGTTGATCGATCATGCCGCCGATGTTGCCCGTCACTTCGGTCGTGGCGTAGTACTTCAGCGCCAGCAGGACGAGCACGAGTTTAGGGTGTGACATGGTTGCTTATCTCCTGGGTTGGGAAAAGGGCGCAATGAGGCGAACACGGCACCCACGGGTTGCGATCGGGCGACTGCATCGCAGGGTGTCTGAAGTACCTCACCCGTCCGAACGGCGTAGCGTTGCGCACCCGCCGGCAGCAGTCGAGCCCGCCGGGCTCTTGTGGTCGTAGGGATAGTCGCGCCCGGCATCGCCATGGTGCACCATCGCGCCGAGCCACGAGCCCGGGACCGAAGTCGTCCTATCGAGCATCTGGAAGCCGCCGTCGGGCTGCCGAGGCCACGACCGGTCGCAGAACGCTTGCGCCTGGACCAAATGCGGCATTGGCCTCTATGGGCAGCCTGATCAGGTTTCAGTCAGCCGGAACGGACCGGGCATTCGCCTCGCCCCAGCCGGTTCGCATCCGCACGAAGTGCGCGATGTGGTCGATCGCCAGCGTAGCTTCCGGAAGAAATTCGGCGATCTGAAACGCGTGCGGCACGCCGGGCCAGATCTCGAGCTCCACGTCCACACCCGCTGCGTGCGCCCTTTCGGCGGCGCGAATCGCTTCATCGCGCAGCATTTCGCTACTGCCGGCTTGCAGGAACAACGGCGGAAAGCCGCGAAAATCGGCGAACAGTGGCGACACTTCGGGGTCGATGTACTGCTGAGGCGATTGCACATAACACCGACGCAGTACCAGCAGCGTGCTCAACTGGAGCATCGGGTCCTCGCCGTCGTAATCAGCCATGCTGGGGCTGGTGAGCGTGCAGTCGAGCGCCGGCGAGAGCAGCACGGCGCAGGCCGGCAAGGGCTCGCCGGCCGCTCTTGCTCGGTGGATCGTCACCAGAGCCAGATTTCCGCCCGCGGAATCGCCGGCGAGCACGATGCTTCGGGGATTCAACCCCTCTACAACGAGCGCTCGGTAAGCGCGATGGCAATCGTCCGGTGCCGCCGGAAACGGATGCTCAGGTGCCAGCCGGTAATCGGGGAGGAGGGCGCGCGCGCCGAGGCGCCGGCACAGGCGCGACACCAACGCCGCGTGCGCATTGGGGAAGCGGAACACGAATGACCCGCCATGCAGGTAGAGGATGACGCGCTCGTCGCGGCTACCGGGGACTGTGATCCACTCGGCCGAAACGCCGCCGCAGTCGACCGGCGTGCGCAGCACGTCGGGCGCGAGGCGAAAATAGCGGGTGTCGATCTCCTCGTATTCACGCCGCAAGGCGGCGACATCGGATTCCTGGGTCAGCCGCCGGCGCATCGTCAGGCGCAGCAGGCCGTTCAGCGCCCGCGTCCGCCAACTGGGGCCAATTTGAATCGTGTGGAGGTAGGTCGGTTCGCTGTGCATGGCTGTCCTGTCGTGGGTACAGGCTACGCGAAATCGAGGGGTCGTGGAGGAAGAGCATCGCGTTCAACGCAAAAGTTGCTGCAGCGACAAGACAGGATAGAATGAGATTTTCGATGATCGACCTGGCCAAACCGATGACTTCATTGCCCACGCGCTGCCTGCTGTCTGTTGTGTTCCTGCTCCTGCTCGGCGGTTGTGCCAGCCGACCGATCAACCCGCCGATCACGCAGGCCGACCCAAGGGCGGGCTACCGCTTCGAGACGCGCCTGGGCAGCGTCAAACAGAAGGAGAGTCTGGTCATTCTCGCCTTCTCCGGTGGCGGTACGCGTGCTGCGGCATTCTCCTACGGCGTCCTCGAGTTTCTTCGCCGTACCGAGGTGGTTGGACCGCAGGGCCAGCGCGTTCGCCTCCTCGATCAGGTCGATGTCATCACCGGCGTCTCCGGCGGTAGTTTCACCGCGCTGGCCTATGGTCTGTACGGCGACAGACTGTTCAGCGAGTACGAGCAGCGCTTTCTCAAGCGTGATGTTCAGGGTGAGATCATTGCCCGGACGTTCAGCCCCGGCAACTGGGGCAGCCTGTGGTTTACAGGCTGGGGCCGGTCAGAACTGGCGGCCGAGTTGTACGACGAAATCCTGTTCAATGGCGCTACCTTCGGTGATCTGAACGCCGGTCGTGGCCCGCTGATCCTGGCCTCGGCCACCGACATCTCGACCGGTGCCCGTTTTGTCTTCAACCAGACGACCTTCGACATTCTCTGTTCGGATCTCAATGCCGTTCCCCTGTCGCGCGCGGCGGCCGCGTCGTCGGCGGTGCCGGTGGTGCTGTCGCCGGTGACGATGAACAATTACGCGGGCACTTGCAACAGGCGCTTTCCCGCCTGGGTGAAGCCGTTCACCGACGCCGAGGAACCGCCGCGACCGGCGGCGCGCGCGATCCGCTCGCTGAAGGACATGCAGGCTTACGACAACGGCGTCCATCGGCCCTACCTGCATCTCGTGGACGGCGGCGTTTCCGATAACGTCGGCATGCGCGCGGTGCTCGACGCGCTGGAAATTTCGCAGGCCTTGCACGAAGTTGGCGCAGCGACGCCGCTCGACGACGCGCGCCGGATCATCGTCTTCGTCGTCAATTCGCTGTCCTCGCCGCCGACCCACTGGGACGAATCCGAGACTCCGCCGGGTACCGTCGGCATCCTGCTGAAGTCAGCTGGCGTGCCGATCGATCGCTACTCGTACGAAGCGATCGAGCTGTTGCGCGACATGGCTCACCGCTGGAAGACCGCGCGCCTGATCGCAAACTCGGCGGCCATGGCAAGCAACCGGGACCCCGCGGTGGCCGCTGCCGTACGCGTGCCGGGCGCAGAAATCTATGTCATCGACGTCTCGTTTGCGGCGCTGCAGGACCCGGCGGAACTGGCTTATCTCAACGAACAGCCAACGTCCTTCGTGTTGCCTGCCGAGGCCGTCGATCGCCTGCGCGCCGCGGCCGGAACGATCATCATGGATTCCCCTGAATTCAAGCGACTGCTGAAGGACGTCGGGGCAACGATCGTGCCCGAGCCGTTGCACGATCCCGCGGTGGCGAGCAAGCCCGCTGTGAAGTAGCGCGGGCCATTTCGAGTGGCGCGAGAGCCAAGCCAGGGAAGGCGCTCCGCAACCTCTCGAAGGGGAAGCGCGCCGGTAGCCCGAGCGCGGACGCCAGGAGCAGCTACGCTGCCGAGGAACCAGTCGGCCGTGCCAGGGGATTGTCTCCGATTTGGCCGCCGGGTTCGTGGTCGCGGGCTACCTTTCACCGCCGGGCGAGGCGGGCCGCTCGACTCGCCAGCAGCCCGGCGTGACGCCACTCCAGCGTGAGAACGCCCGGCTGAAGGCGCTGGCATCGGCATAATCGAGCGCCGCGGCGATTTCACTCAGCGTCATTGTCGAATCATCGAGCATCTGCCGGGCGATCTCGAAGCGGACCTCGTCGGAGATGTGCTGGAAGGTGGTTCCGCTGGCCCGCAGGTGCCGGTTCAGGGTACGAACATGCATCGAGAAAAGGGCAGCGACTTCGTTTGCCGCAGCCCGGTGCGTCAGCAGCGCAGTCCGCAGCACTCGTCGCACCTGGTGCGGGAAGTCGCCCGCGGTTCTTGCCTCGAGTTCGTCGATCTGCTTCTGCAGCAGGCGACGCAAGTCGGGGTCCGCTGCTGCCAAAGGGCGTGTCAGCCACTCAGCGGGGAAAACCAGCGCGTATTGTTCCGCGTCGAAGCGCAGCGGTGATCGGAAAAAGCGGCGAAAAGGGCCGATGTCCGGCGGTGCCCGGTGGGCAAAGAGGACCTCGCCGGCTTGCCAGTCGGGGCCGCACAGGCGGCGCATGATGTTGCAGGCGACGGCGATGGCGCCGTCGGCGATCTGCTCGGCCGCCTCGACATCTGGCTGGTAAATGGCATAGCCAAAGATCGCCGAGCCTTCGTTGATCGCCAGCGTAGGCACGGCGCCGCGGTCGTGGTGGTGCAGATAGCGAACCAGTGTGCGCAGGGCGGTCTCGACGTCCGGCGAGTGTTGCACGAGGAAGCCGACCAGACCGAGCGACGCCGGCCCGCCCTGTTGACCAACCAGGAGTCCGAAGTGGCTGCAGCCGGTCCTGGCGACACAGATCGCAATCAGATGGCCCAGGCTGACGAAGGGAATCATGTTGTCGGAGTCATCGAAAAGACCAGGACTGAGGCCGGCCTCGGCCAGCAGTTCGGCCGGGTCGACGCCGTGGTCGCGCAGTACCGCAGGAATCGCCGCCGCCCCGCCAATGCGGACGACCCCCTCGCCAAACGCTCCCTTAGCTTGCACCCGTCTACTCCTGTCCTGACAATTGGTAGTCGTTACAGGGCTCCCGGTACCCGAGAGCCGTTGACCTGTCGTGAATTGTATATTTTCTGTCGCAAATAGTCGCGACACGACCCCGGGCAACCGCATGATAATGCGAACGTCCGCAACAGCGAGGGGTTCGGATACACCAGCTTGTGCCAATGGGCCGACGACGTGGAATGGCTGCGGTATCTGCGGCAGCCTTTGCTTGTCCCGCAATGATCCACCGGCCGGTCAGGTTCCGTAGCCAGCCCGGCGGCAAGCCAGCACCGTGACTGACACCAACCGGAGGAAAAGCAAGGATGGAGACAGGAAAACTTTTCAGGCATCGCGTTGCCGGCGTCATGTTCGGTGCCCTCAGCCTGGCAGCGGTGGCACCGGCGGCGGCCGCCGATGACCTTGTCGGAGCAAGCCGCTTCGACGGTCAGTGGCATTTCAGCCTGACGCCTTACGCGTGGCTACCGACGATCTACAACACCGCGTCGTTCAACGGACCATTCGGCATCTCGGGCGGCGTGGACAGCGCCATGCACACTACCCCGAACGACTACCTCGACGACCTCTCGTTTGCATTCATGATCGCTGGAGAGGCGCGCAAGGGCGACTGGTCGGTGTTCACCGACTACATCTACATGAAGCTCAAGGCACAGGACACCGGCGTGCGAACTGTCAGGGGGCCGGGAGGGGCTGCCTTGCCGGTGGCCGATCTGGGCGCTACGATGGACTTGAAGTCCGACGTCTGGACACTTGCCGGCAGCTACACAGCCTGGCGCCGCGGCGCCTCTCATCTCGATGTTTTTGCCGGCACGCGCTACCTGTACATGAACCAGACGCTCGACTGGAGCATCAGCGGTGCGGCCGGCCTGCTCCCGGGGCGCCAGCGCACGCTTTCTGCGAGCATGAACAAGTGGGATGTGATCGCCGGCGTGAAAGGGGAGGTGAGCCTCAGCGACGATGATCGCGTCTTCATGCCCTACTACCTTGATATGGGCTCCGGGTCCGACAACACGACCTGGCAGGCAATGATCGCTTTGGGCTACCGCTACGGCTGGGGTGATGTCACGCTGGCGCTGCGCAACCTGTCGTACGACTTTACCGGCAGGGGTGCAGGCATTGACACCCGCTTCACCGGCCTGGCCCTCGGCGCCACCTTCCACTTCTAGGTTCTTCATCAGGTTTTTTCTCCAAGGAGGCTGACATGCAATCAGGCTTACGTTTGCTGGCGTTTGTTGCAGTCCTTGCGACATCTCTAGCCACCAGCGGTTGGGCGCTCGGGCAGCAGGTCACCGGCACCCTGGGCTCGCCCAGCGCCACAACCACGGTCAGCAACAAGCAACTGCCACCACCCGATCCGAAATTTGGTGGCGTCATCAAGGATGACGCGCTGAACTCCAAGGCCTGGTGGGCACCGCGGGTCGTACCGCCGAAGGGCGCGCCGAACGTGCTGCTGATCATCACCGACGACGCCGGCTTCGGCGTGCCGAGCACCTTCGGCGGCGTCATCCCGACGCCGACCATGGACCGCATCGCCAGCGAAGGCCTGCGCTACAACCGGGTTTTCTCCACCGCGCTGTGCTCGCCGACGCGAGCCGCCCTGATTACCGGCCGCAATCACCATTCGGTCGGCTTCGGCGTCATCTCCGAGCAGTCCACCGGTTTCCCCGGCTACAACAGTATCATCGGCAAGGACAAGGCAACCATCGGCCGCATGCTGCTCGACAACGGCTATGCCACCTCGTGGTTCGGCAAGGACCACAACGTGCCGGCCTTCGCCGCCAGCGCGGTCGGTCCCTTCGACCAGTGGCCGAGCGGAATGGGCTTCGAGTACTTCTACGGCTTCGTCGGCGGCGACGCCAACCAGTGGCAGCCGAACCTGTTCCGCAACACGACGCAGATCTATCCTTTCCAGGGCAAACCGGGCTGGAACCTGATCACCGGTATGGCCGACGACGCGATCGACTACATGACGCGCATCCACCAGACGCAGCCCGACAAGCCGATCTTCATCAAGTACGCGCCGGGCGCGACGCACGCGCCGCACCACCCGACCAAGGAGTGGGTGGACAAGATCAGCGCGATGAAGCTGTTTGACGGCGGCTATGAGAAGTTGCGCGAGACGATCTTCGCCAACCAGAAGAAGCTCGGCCTGGTTCCCCAGGATGCGAAGCTGACGCCCTGGCCCAATGAAATGCTGAAGCCCTGGGACCAGCTCAGCGCCGACGAGAAGAAGCTGTTCATCCGCCAGGTCGAGGTCTTCGCTGCCTACGCCGCCTACAGCGACAACGAAATCGGCCGCGTCATCCAGCACTTCCAGGATCTCGGCAAGCTCGACAACACGCTGGTCATCTACATCAACGGCGACAACGGCACCAGCGCCGAAGGCGGACCGATGGGCACGCCGAACGAAGTCGCCTTCTTCAACGGCGTCGGCGATTTGCCGGCTGACGTGCAGCTGAAGTGGTACGACGTCTGGGGCACCGAGCAGACCTACAACCACATGTCGGCCGGCTGGTCGTGGGCCTTCGACACGCCCTTCGACTGGTTCAAGCAGAACGCCTCGCGCCTCGGCGGCATCAACCAGAACATGGTCGTCTCGTGGCCGGCGCGCATCAAGGACAAGGGCGCCCTGCGCGAGCAGTTCGTGCATGTCATCGACGTCGTACCGACCATCCTCGAAGCGGCTGGTATCAAGGCACCGGAGATGGTGGACGGCATCAAGCAGGCGCCGATCGAGGGGACCAGCTTCGTTTACACCTTCGACCCGGCGAATGCCAAGGTCGCGTCGCGGCACAAGACGCAGTACTTCGAAATGATGGGCCAGTGGGCGCTCTATGACGACGGCTGGCTCCTCAGCACCAGGGTCAACCGCGCACCGTGGCAGGCCTTCGGCGCGGCCAACCCCGATCCGCTGAACAACCAGGTCTTCCAGCTCTACAACCTGGGCAAGGACTTCAACCAGACCAACGACATCGCCGCGCAGAACCCGCAGAAGGTCAGGGAAATGCGCCAGAAGTTCCTTGCTGAAGCGAAGAAGCACCAGGTCTTGCCGCTGGATGCGTCGGTGGCGGCCCGCATCGTCGCGCCACGCCCGAACATCACGGCCGGCCGGACGGAATTTGTCTACACGCGACCGATGGTCGGCCTGCCGCAGGGCGACTCGCCGTTCCTGCTGAACTCGTCCTACACGATCACCGCCGACATCACTGTGCCGCAGGGCGGCGCCGAGGGCATGATCCTGACCTCGGGCGGACGCTTCGGGGGATACGGCTTCTACGTGCTCAAGGGCAAGCCGGTGTTCCTGTGGAACCTGGTCGACCTCAAGCGCATCAAGTGGGAAGGCGCCGAGGCGCTCACCCCGGGCCAGCACACGCTGGAGTTCGATTTCAAGTATGACGGCCTCGGCGTCGGGACGCTGGCGTTCAACAACATGAGCGGCCTCGGCCGGCCCGGCACCGGCGTCCTGAAGGTGGACGGCAAGGTGGTGCAGACGATCACGATGGAGAAAACGCTGCCGATGATCCTGCAGTGGGACGAGAGCTTCGACATCGGTTCGGACACGCTCACCGGCGTCAACGACGCCGACTACAAGCCGCCGTTCGCGCTGACCGCCAAGCTCAACAAGCTGACGATCAAGGTCGACCGGCCGCAGTTGTCGCCGGCGGACATCAAGAAGCTGGAAGCGGCAATGGCTGAGGCGCAGGACGGTAAGCCGCCGACAAACAAGTAAGCGAAACGGCTGGCGTCCCGATGGGGGCGCCAGCCGCGTCCATTTCGATCTGGCGGGGAACCATGAAAACAGCGGCTGCGCTCTACCTCTCACTCTTTACCGTTGCAATCGGAACCGTCCCGGCGACGGCCGTTGCCCAGGTTGTCCCCAAGGCGGCAATCCAGTCCGAATCCGCTTTTTCGGCCCTGCCGGGACGCTGGGTTAGGCCAGACGGCGGCTACGTCATCAACATCAGGAGCATCGATGCCAGCGGCAAGCTCGACGCCGCTTACGCCAATCCGAACCCGCTGCCGTTTTCCAGGGCAGAAGCGACGCGCGAAGGCAATGTCATCAAGCTCTTCTTCGAACTGCGGGCCGGGGGCTACAATGGATCAACCTACACCCTGGCTTACGATCCGGCGGCCGATGTGCTCAAGGGCGTCTATTACCAGGCGGTGGCGCAGCAGAAGTTCGACGTCTTTTTCTCGCGGACCAAATAGGCGGCGAGCCAGTCGCCTTTTTCTCAAGGAGATAACCATGAAGAAGCATTTTTGGGTAGTGGCTGCATTGGCAGCGACAACGGTTTCGGGGATCGCCCAGGCGCAATATCCAATCATGGATCGCGTCGCCAGCAAGGTGATCGAGAAGTACCAGACCTCGACCTGCCAGCAGCTATGGCAGGAAAAGGCGCAAAAGCAGGGCCAGCCGAAGCCGGAGATGGAACAGCGCGTCATACAGATGCTGCAGCAGGATCCGCAAATGCGTCAGGCTTTCTTCGACAGGGTGGCAGCCCCGATCGTCAACAAGATGTTCGAATGCGGGATGATTCCATGAACCTTGTGACTAACCATTTCATTCGTCAGACCGGCATCGCCTTGGTCCTGAGCCTGCTGGCGGCGACCGGCGTCAGCGCGCAGACGGTGCCATCTGGCGCCAAGCCGGCCAAGCCGGCGGTCAAGAAGAAGGCGGCGCCGGTCGACAAGCCGGCCCTTGAGGCGCGCGCGGTTGACCTGCTCAAGGCGACCAGCGCCCGGTTGGCAGCGGCCAAAGCGATGTCCTTCACCGCCACCGTCAGCTACGAGCATCCCAGCCGCCTCGGCCCGCCCCTGGTGTTCACGTCGCGCTACGACGTCGTGATGCAGCGGCCGGAAAGGCTCCGGGTCATCAACCTGGGCGACGGCCCGGCCTCGGAGTTCTATCTCGATGGCAAGACCATGGTGGCCTTCGCGCCGGCCGAGAACCTCGTCGCCATCGCCGAGGCGCCGCCGACCCTCGAAGCAGCGCTGAGGATGGCGTTTGAAAAGGCGGCCATCTACTTTCCGTTCACCGACTTGCTGCTTCCCGACCCATTTGCCGCGATCGCCGACGGCACCAAGCTCGCGTTTTACGTCGGTCCGTCCGGACTGGTTGGCGGGGTCAAGACCGACATGGTTGCCTGGGCCAACGACGACGTTTTCCTGCAGATGTGGGTGGGTGCCGACGACAAGCTGCCGCGCCGCATCCGCGCCGTCTTCCGTGCCGACCCGCTGCGCCTGCGTCACGACATGGAACTCGCCAACTGGCAGCTCGATCCGGCAATCGCGGCCGATGCCTTTGGCACGGCGAAGGCGAAGGATGCTCGGCGCATCGACTTCGCGCATCCGGCCGCAAAGCCGCCGCCGGGCGTCAAACCGGTCGCAAAGTCGCCCAAGCCCGCAACCAAGTCGCAGTGAGAACGGAGGCGAAAATGAACAAGTCACTTATCGGCATATCGATCCTGCTGGCCGGCGCCCTGTGTTCGTCGCAGGCCATGGCATGGGCCAGCGCCAACCGCTTCGGCGGTTCGACCGCGCACGTTCCCGGCGCCACCGAGCACACAAACGCCTTCGGTGGCAGTTCGGAGCACGCCTATGGCGAGGGCACCGAGCACACCAACGCCTACGGCGGCAGCACCGCCCACGCCTGGGGTGGCGGCACCGAGCATACCGATGCATATGGGGCGACTGCCTACCGGCCCCCCGCCTACCCGGGATATCGACCGCCAGCCTACCCGGCGTATCCCGTCTATCATCCGCCGGTCGCGGTACCGGCCTATTCGTCGGGCTGTTACGGCTGCGCCGCGGCGGCCGGGGCGGTGGTCGGCGTGGCCGCCGGAGCGGCAGTGGCGTCGGCCAATACGGCGGCGGCGACATCAAACGCCTACGCTGCCGGCGTCGCGGCGGGTGCCGCCAGTGCGCCGGTGGCCTACGCGATGGGCGTCAACTACGCAGCGCTGCCGTCTGGGGCGTCGCCTGCGAACGTCGGGGGTGCCACGTACTACATCGTTGGCAACACCTGGTTCAAACCGATGTATGGCGCAAATGGCGTCTATTATCGCGTCGTGCCAACTCCTTGAGAGGGAGGTCGCCCCCGTTTCCCGGAGCGGGCGCACGGCAACGACCTGAAAGTCAATTTAGAGGATGAAACCATGAAAGCTTCAGCATTTACCTTGCCGGCTGCGATTCTGGCGATGACGTTTGCTTCTGGTGCTTACGCGGTAGACTGCGCAGACGGTGTTCGTCGTGCCGAGTGTGAAACATCGCGAGGCGCTGTCGAGGTCCGCAAGCCGGTCGAGCCCGTTCCGGCGCGCGGGGTTGAAGTAGCTCCCGCACGGGGGGTTGAAGTAGCGCCTGCCAGGGAGGTTCCCGCGGCGCGTGACGCCGAGGTGCGTGTGACGCCGGAATGCCGCATGGTTGACGGTCGGCGCGTCTGCCGCTGAGCAGCTTCGACCTGTGGTTGACGCCCGGTCGTTTGGCGGCGCCCCATCCGGGGCCTTTTCTGGTCCCATGTCGGGAACGGACACATCCGACTCGCGCCGCCTCCGGGTTAGGTGCCAGCGCCAGTGAGTGGGATCGAGGATTGCCGCTGTGCCGGTACCAATTATCGCAGCGCGTTGCAAGGCAACAACCTCGTCCGTGTAGTGCGGCAGCTGTGGCGGCACCGTTGCCGAACAAGCTGAACCGGCCAGCTCGTTCCCGTTTCCCGGCAACTCTCGCGGCAAGTGGGAGGGAGGGAGCGCAGCTTGACCGCCCCTGGCCGGGTGGCTAGCATGTCTTGGCTGTCGTTGAGCCACTTACCAAACCAAGGAGTCTGACCATGAAAGTGCACCACCTTTTGATGAATGGCGTAATCACTCTTGCCTTGTTGTCCGGTGGCGCTCTGGCCGCTGACGACAAGGCTGCCAAGCAGGCCGAAATCCGCACGGTCGCCCAGGCCTCGCTGGAGAAGTTCTATGCCGCGCAGCCGGAGCTCAGGGCGCAGGTTGCCAAGGCTCCGGGCTACGGTGTGTTCACCACTTACGGGCTGAGCTTCCTGGTTGGCGGTGCCGGTGGCAAGGGACTGGTCCATAACAACAAGACGAAGAAGGACACCTTCATGGCGATGGCGCAGGCGAGCGCCGGCGCCGAGGTTGGGATTGCGGAAAGCGAGACCCTGATCATTTTCGAGTCTGCCAAGTCGATGGACTGGTTCGTCAACAAGGGCTGGGAAGGTGGCGGCGGCGGTGGCATGCAGGCCGGCGCTGGCGGCAAGTCGGCCGGCGTGGCTGGAGGCGGCGGCCCTGGCGGGGCGTACTACACGCTCACCAAGAACGGTCTGCAGGCCGGAGTCGCGGTCAAGGGGACCAAGTTCTGGAAGGACGGGGATCTCAATTAAGCGGATGTCCGCGAAAGGGGGAAGTACACCCTCGGCCGGTGCGTGGTATGCAAGTTGCTGGAATTCGCCGTAACGTTCGTCTACAAGGTTTCCTGGCAGTCGTGGCACTGTGGCTCGGCATTGGCGCCAGCAGTGCAGCGAAAGCTCAGGACATCGAGCCGCGCGCCTATTCCAACGCCCCGGTTGGTGTGAACTTCCTGATCACCGGCTACGCCTATACGGAAGGTGCGGTGCCGTTCGACGCCTCGTTGCCCGTGGAAAACGCGCAGCTGAGGACGTCCAGCCTTGTCCTGGCCTATGCGCGCGTCCTTGATCTTTGGGGTAAGTCAGGCAAGTTCGACGCCATCGTGCCCTATACCTCGCTTTCGGGAACGGCCGAGCTCGCGGGTCAGCCCGTCGACCGCGAGGCCAATGGTCTGGCCGATGCGAGATTCCGATTGTCGGTCAATCTTTACGGGGCGCCGGCGCTGACACTGCAGGAATTCAGGAATTACGAGCAGGACCTGATCGTCGGCGCGAGCCTGCAGGTCTCGGTGCCCTGGGGCCAGTACGACTCCAGCCGGGTGGTGAACATCGGCACCAACCGCTGGTCGTTCAAGCCGGAGGTAGGGATTTCCCAAGCTGCGGGTCCGTGGACCGTGGAGTTCCAGGCCGCAGGAACCTTCTTCACGGACAACAAGGACTTTTTCGGAGGCAGCACCCGTTCGCAGGATCCCATCTACTCGCTCCAGGGGCATGTGATTTACGGTTCTCGCTCGGGTATCTGGGGTTCGCTCGATGCAACCTACTTCACCGGCGGCCGCACGACGGTCAACGACGTGACGAAGGATGATCTCCAGCAAAACTGGCGCGTCGGCGGCACGCTGGCTTTCCCCGTGGACGTGCGCAACTCGGTCAAGCTCTACGCGAGCAGCGGGGTGTCGGCACGTACCGGCAACAACTACGACCTGATCGGGATTGCCTGGCAGTATCGCTGGGGCGCCGGCTTGTGAGCGGCACGCGCCGGGCAGCATCGTACGGGGCAGGGCGCTGGCTTTGCCATGTTTCCCGATGGCTGCGCGAGCACGGTCCACGCCTGCTGCTGGCCTTCGTTTGCGCGGTGCTCGCTCGTGGGGGCTTCGCCCAAGAGGACGATCCGCTGCGCGCCGTCGCCGACAGGAATGCAGAAATCTCGAGCCGTATCGCCGAGGCGACGAAAGCAATCGAGGAACCGGAGAAAGCGCTGGCGGACTTGCGCCGAACGCAGACCGATCTCGAGCAAAGGATGCGCTGGGTCGAACGCCGTGCCAGCGTGCAGGCCCTCGGCCAGGAATTCGCACAGACGCTCAGGGAGTATCTGAGTGGGCTGCCCAGCGCTGAGAAGTTGGCTGTCGGCAAGGCGCGCCGGATGCAACTTCTGGCCGCTGCCAGCGATGCCGAACTTGCTGTCGAACGCGCCCTGCACCGGCTCGACGATCCGGATGCCGTGATCGACAGCCTGCTGGCGAAAGTTCAGCCGCCGCTCTCCGACGAGGAGCTGCCACAGTTGAAGCGCGCACTTTCGGCCGCGCTGCGGCAACAGCGCGACCTGCTGCAGCGGCTGGCCGGCGAGCAGGAGCAACTGCGCAAGACGCTCAACGAGGCGGGTGAGGAGGCGGTCGCGCTGCAGAAACAAGCCGACGCCGCGCGTACGCAGTTGACCGATCTGCTGTTCTGGACGCCCGCGCCACCGACCGCACAAACGCTCGCCGAACTTGCGCCGGCGCTGCGGTGGACGTTCTCGGCCGCCCACTGGCAGGCGGCTGCCGCAGCGATGCAGGCGGAACTGGTGCGCAAGCCGCTCTGGCCGGCCGCGGCGCTGTTGTCAGCAGGGCTCCTGCTGGCCCTGCGCGGCAGATTGCGGCGGGCACTGCTGGCCCTGTCGCCGGCAGCGCTGACGGTTGATCGCTACGGGATTGGGCATGCCCTGGCGGCCCTGGGGGTCACCTGCCTGCTTGCTCTCCCCCTCCCGCTGCTCATGTGGGCGGCTGCCGGCACGTTGCTGGGTGCCCCCGAGAGCCAGGATTTCGTCGGCGCGCTGGCGGAAGCGCTGTACCAGGTCGGCCGGCTGTTGCTGGCCCTGCTCGTCAGCGCCTGGCTGCTCGACCAGAACGGGGTTGCCGTCCGCCACTTCGGCTGGGAGGAAGCACTGATGGCGGCCACGGCGCGCGAGTTGCGCCGCGGTCTGGTCATCTTCGTGCCGCTGATTTTCGTGGCCGCCCTGAACGGGATGGCGCATGCGCCGTTTGCCAACGAGGAGAGTCTCGCGCGCTTGGCCCTCAGCCTGGCAGTGCTGACGCTGGCCGGGTTCTTCTTTCGCGTCCTCCTGCCCGGCGGCGCGTTGATGCGTGGTTTTGGCGAGTACGCGCCCGGAACCTGGGTGGTACGGCTGCGCCCTGTATGGCTGGTCGCTCTGGTCGGCGTTCCCTGCGGCGTGGCGCTACTAGCGCTGGCTGGCTACTTCGTCGCGGCCGGCTACGTCTTCGGACGACTCGTCCATTCGCTGTTTCTGGCGCTGGCGGCCGTGGTTCTCTATGGTCTGATGGTGCTGTGGGTGCAGATTCAGCGCCAGCGGCTCACCCGTGAGCAGGACGGGGAAGGGGGTACACAGGAGGGCACGCCGGCGAAGCAGTCCGCAACCACCGGCGAGCCCGGGCGAACGGTCGCGCGTGAAAGCGCGCCGCGGCGACCGCGGCTCGACATTGCGGCTCTCGGCGAGGAGACCCGATCACTGCTCGATTTCATCGTCTCCCTGCTGCTCGTCGGCGCGCTCTGGTGGGTGTGGCGGGACGCGGTGGCAACGCTCGGGGCGATTACCGACTACAAGCTCTGGAGTTACACCGACAGCCTCGGCGGCAAGGAGGTGACGCACGCGCTCACTGTTGGCCGTCTGCTGCTGGCGCTACTCGTTCTGGTGATCACCGCCATCCTGGTGCAGCGGGTCGGCGCGCTGCTCGACATCGTGCTTCTGCAGCGCCTGGACATGCAGGCCGACGCAAGCTATGCGATCACGGTGGTGACGCGCTACGCCATTGCTGCCGTCGGCATCGTATCGTCGAGCCGCCTGCTCGGCATCGGCTGGGAGGACGTGCAGTGGCTGGTCACGGCGCTCAGCGTTGGCCTCGGCTTTGGTCTGCAGGAGATCGTTGCCAACTTCGTGTCGGGGCTGATCGTGCTTGCCGAGCGTCCGATCCGCATCGGTGACGTCGTGACGGTCGGCGACGTCTCCGGTAAGGTCGCGCGCATCCGCGCCCGGGCAACATCGGTGATCGACTTCGACAACAAGGAAGTGATCATCCCGAACAAGGCCTTCATCACCGGTCACGTTGTCAACTGGACGCTGTCGAACCAGATCATCCGACTGCTGATCAAGGTCGGTGTCGGCTATGGCAGCGATATTGGACTGGTGCAGCGGGCGATCCTCGAAGTCGTGCGCGGCAATCCCGACGTGCTGCAGGATCCGGCGCCTTCGGTCTTCCTTGTGGCTTTCGGCGAAAGTGCGCTGGACTTCGAGATTCGCGCCTTCGTCGACTCGCTCGACAAGCGTTTGCGCGTGCAGCACGAGATCAATCGGGAGATAGCCCGCGTCCTTGGCGAGCACGGGATCGAAATCCCGTACCCGCAGCGCGACCTGCACATCTACTCGGCGCCGGGAGCCTTGCCGGGAAACTTGCAAGACGATCAGTAAGATCTTGCCGTTTGACAGATGCTCACTGCCGACCCAGCGGCAGCCAAGGCAGCAATGTTGCTCATTGCCTGGCCGGATCAATCAAAGGTCTCGCCCACTGGAAGACGCATTCCGCCAGAAGGCCTGCCGACTGCGTAGTAATCAACGCGACAGCTTCTTCGTCATAGCGAAAGTCCACAGCGAAAGGAGTAAGGCGTCGAAAGTCCGTCGTGGGAGCGGGCAAGCCGATACCGGTCTCTGCCAGGAGCAAGCCGAGTTCTTCCAGATTGTGAGTACGAGGAAAGGGCGCGCGACGTGCAGTCAGGACAGCCTTAGGCGATATCGTTGATTGTTCATACCGTTGGATGCGATATATCGAGTCAGTTCTCAGATTGTAGGAGTCACTGATGAGGGTAGCCACGGTAACTGAAGAGAAAGTTTCTCTGGAAGCCAGTCATCTTGAAGATATCCGGCTTGCGTCGAGCAGGATGACGGGGTCGGAGCGTAGGGCGTTTCAGGCGGAGATGGCATTGAAGTACTGTAGTGGCAGCGCTCGGTGCGCAGAGGACGTTTTCGGCTGGAGTCGGCAGGCCGTGCGGCTTGGTCTGCATGAGAAACGCACCGGGATCGTTTGTGTGGGGCATCACGCGTTTTGCGGTGCGAAATTATGGGAGAAGAAACACCCGGATGTGGCGGAAGTGTTGAACCGGAACGGGTACCGGCTGCGTCCGGTGCTCGAGGCCAAACCCCAAAAAAAGTCCCCGAAACCGACGCCATCTTCGCCAACATCCGGGAACATGACCGAGATTGCCAAGGCGAAGCCGTCATGCGCCTGAGCATGGACTGCAAGGCGACGGTGAATATTGGCGACTACTCGCGCGGTGGCAAGACGCGGGGTGACAACCGGGCAGCCGACCACGACTTTGCCTCGTCACCGCTTCCCCTGCTGGGCTTGGCGGCCTTTTCCGAACTGCGACATCCGGCACGGGCGGGCCGGCAGCGAGCTGTAGTCTTTCCGGCCTGGTGAAGAGCCCCGGCAGCTTTTCCGACCCTCCCGGGCGATGTCAAGGGAGGCCGTTGCCTGCACAACCTGGTGAGTCTGCAAGTGCTGGTGGCGCCTGTCCCGGAGCCAGACTCCCTCGCGCTGGTGCTGGCCGGACTGTTGGGCGTTGCCGCGCTGCGCCGGCGCGCCGTTTTCCGGCGGCAGAGCCGCGGGAGGTGCCGACCAAAGGAAGACGCTTCGGTCGCCATTGATACGCTTCGTCACTGAGCACGGATGCTGCCCCCTGCCCGTAGCCGCCAACCACGGTTGCACGAAGGGGCGGCCTCAGGGCTGCCCCTTCGTGTGCAGGTGTTCAGCCGCATGGCAAAAGTTCGAGCCAGACGCCGATCACCGCGACCTCGGCCACCGCTTGTGCCTGCGTTTGCAGTTCGCTTTCCAACTCCCGACACCGCATCTCTCAACGTTCGCTGGCCCCCTTCGGCGACCGGTCCAACGTAGTCAGATGCTCAGCCGGCAGGTCAAGGACGTGCTCGTTCTCTGCGAGCAACTCAGCGCCGGCGGCCTGACCTTGACACCGGTATCGCGGATTGCCTACCGCGCGGCAGCGGCCCCGGTCGACGATCTTGAGCAGGGGCGCGCGGCGCCGATGCCTGGCACATTGCCGCCGCCCAGGAGTTGGGAGTAGAGCGTTTCGCTACGCTCGATCGCCGGCAGGGGGTCAATGCCCAACGCCTCGGCCTCACTCTGGAGCCTGGCATGACATCGACGGTGGCGGGTCAGCCACCGCCGGCCTTGCTGCCCATCATTTCGCCCATGCGGATCGGCCGCTCGGGTGCCCAGGCGGGGTTGAAGCGCAGGGTGTCCTGGGGAAGAGCATGACCACCGTCGATCCGAGCTGGAAGCGGCCCATTTCCTCGCCCTTTTTCAGGACGGTCTGCTGATCGTTGTAGGACCACTCGCGCAGGGCAGCGCTGCGCGGCGGGTTGACCGTGCCGTGCCAGACGGTGGCCATGCTGCCGACGATGGTGGCGCCGACCAGCACCAGGACGAAGGGGCCGAAGTCGGTCTCGAAGACGCAGACGACGCGCTCGTTGCGCGCGAAGAGGCCGGGTACGCCGCGTGCGGTCGCCGGATTGACCGAGAACAGCGCGCCGGGAACGTGGATCATGCGCGTCAGGCGGCCCTCGAACGGCATGTGGATGCGGTGGTAGTCGCGCGGGCTGAGATAGAGCGTGGCAAAGGCGCCGTTGTCGAAGCGGTTGGCGAGCTGGCTGTCGCCACCGACCAGCGCCGTGGTCGAGTAGTGATGGCCCTTGGCCTGGAAGATCTGGTCGCGTTCGATGGCGCCGAACTGGCTGATGGCGCCGTCCACCGGGCAGACGAAATCGGCGTCGGCCAGCGGTCGCGCGCCAGGGCGCAGCGGGCGGGTGAAGAATTCGTTGAAGCTGCGGTAGCTGACCGGATCGGAATCGACGGCTTCGCTGGAGGTCAACGCCGTAGCGCTTGACGAACCAGCGGATGACGCGGGTGGTGAGGCTGCCGACCTCGCTTTCGGCGAGTCTGCCGGCGATGGTCGTAAGTGCTTGTTTGGGCAGCAGGTATTGGAACAGTACGGCGAGACGGTCGGACACGATTGAGCCTGCGGGAGTGGAAGCGCAATTATACGGGTTAGCTCGGTCGCGAGCCGAAGTTAGCTCTTTTTCGCGGACACCACACCGGCTTTCGCCTCCCGGCAGGGCGCTGCGCGTGTGCCTGTCGTTGCGCAGCGAGAGGGTGGCCGCTGTGGCGAAGATCGAGCTGACGACGGCGAGCGGAGAGCTACTCTCCCTTGGGACGGCCCGACTGCAGCGAGACTGGAGTGAAGTAATCGACCATTGGCTTGATCCCGTGGAATCCCGTTTGACAGCGGTTGGCAAGGCTGAGCATAGTCAGCGATGAGGCATTGATGCTGCGTTTCCGTGTTGATCTGTTCGGGCGTCCTATCGATGATTCGAGCCTATGCTGCCCATGAAGTTGGTGGCGAACTGAAGCCCTTTGCATACGATCCCGGCGAGTTGAAGGCAGAGCAGGTGTAAATTGACGTCCCCGCCTGCGGCATTCGCCATTCGGACTTGTCCATGCTGATGAACAACGAGTGGCGCATCAGCGCCTATCCACTGGTGCCGGGACACGAAGTGGTCGGCCGGATCGCCCGGACCGGCGGCAATGTGCAGCATCGCAAGGTCGCCGATACGGTCGGCCTGGGCTGGTTCAGCGGCAGTTGCATGACCTGCGACCAGTGCATGAGCGGCAGTCACAATTTGTGTGGCAGCAATGAACAGACGATGGTCCGCCGCTTCGGTGGCTTTGCCGACAAGGTGCGCTGCAACGCTGAATGGGCGGTGCTGTTGCCACCGGGTCTCGACGCAAGAAAAGCGGGGCCGCTGTTCTGCGGTGGCATCACGGTGTTCAATCCGATCGTCGAGTTCGACGTCAGACCCACCGACCACGTTGGCGTGATCGGTATCGGTGGCCTGGGCCATCTGGCGCTGCAGTTTCTGAACAAATGGGGTTGCGAGGTGACCGCCTTTACCACCAGCGACGGCAAGCGCGACGAGGCGCTGGCGATGGGCGCCCACCATGTGGTCAACTCGCGCGACGATTCGCAGCTCGAAGCGATCGCCGGATCATTGAACTTCATTCTTTCGACGGTCAACGCCGATCTGAACTGGCCGTTGTTCCTGGGCGCACTGGCGCCGAAAGGGCGCTTGCATACGGTCGGGGTGATTCCGTCGCCGATTCCGGTGCCGGCGTTTGCGGTCATCTCCCGACAGAAGGGCGTTTCGGGATCGCCGCTTGGCTCGCCGGCCACCATCCGCAAGATGCTCGAGTTCTGTGCCCGCCACCAGCTTGCGCCAATCACCGAGCATTTTTTCCGATGAGCCAGGTCAACGAGGCGATGAAACATCTCGACTCCGGCAAGGCGCGCTATCGGGTCGTGCTCGAAAACGATTTCGCTTGACGAGGCTTTGATGCGCTGATCAGGAGGTTGCGAGTCGTTCTCGCAAGGCTTCGATACGCTGCCGATTGACCCCGAAATCGTGGCGCCCGACGCGCGACGATGACCGCACCTGGATCACGCCGTGCGCGGGGTCGAACCAGAACTCCGCGTCGTCGACGAACTTCATGAGTCGTGTCGTGTATTGGGCGTAGAGGTAGTCGGCCCGACTCTCGACGATGCTGACGCCCGGCTGGGCCTGCAGCAGTGCCTTCAGCCTCGTCATGGTCGCGGGCCCGTCGCCGCGCAGCGCCAGCGGTGCGATCCAGGCGGTCTCGCGCTGCGGGTGGTCGGGCCAAAGCCGCGCCTGGCTGCTCACGCTGTTGGCTGTTTTCGATGGTGGCTTGAGCCTGCCGTCGCGCACCCCCAGGTCGTCGGGCTGCGTCCCCTGGAAGAGGCCGAGCTGGCCGGCGAACAAGACCAGCGCGGCGAACAAAGCGACGCTCGCCCCGATCCACTTGAAGATTCTCATGTCCATGCCTCCTGATCGACCAGGCAGAGAAGCGGGGAATGGCGCGACCCTCGCCACGCTGTCGCGCTCGCTGCCAGGATAGCATAGGGGTCTTCCGTCAAGCGACCTCCTGCTGTCCGTCGCTGCAGCTTGGATCTCGCCGTGGCGTGCAGTCGTTAACACTGGCGCGGGGTCTCGATCAGGGCGCTGATTTTCGCTGGAACCTGTGTCAGATCGACTGGCCGCCGCGAAAGGCCTGTTCCAGTTCCCGCCGCAACGCGGCTTCCCGCCCGGCGTAGCGAGGCGAGAAATGAAACGGAATCACCTGGCCCACCGCTGCCGCGCGGGCGATGTTGCCCGCCTGCCTGGCGGTCAGATGGAACTTCCGTGCTGCATGCGCGGCATCTTCGTCGAGGAAGACCGATTCGATCAACAGCACATCGGCCCCGCGGGCGAGTTTCACGATGCGCCGGACGTTCTCCAGGTGATGGGCGACGTCGGTCACGTACGCGATGCGGCTGCCCGGGACGATCCTGATCGCCGGTCTGAGTTCGGCGAAGGTCAACGTCCGCTCGACGCTGCGGCCCTCGCTCTGCCAGCGGGCGCAGATCAGTGTCTCGTCACTGGCGTCAGCCAGCACGGCCCGCTTGAGCCCCTGCAGCCATGGACCCACCGGCAACCCCATTTCGCCGAGCCGGTTTTTCCAGAGATTGACGTGCCGGGGCTCCTCCAGAGCAAAGCCAAGCACCGGCACCTCGTGGTCAAGGAAGGTGGCGCGGACCCGGAAGCCTGGCTCGCTGACCAGCAGGCCGTCGTCGCACTGGATCGTTGGCAGCGGCTGGCGCTGGAAACGCTCGCGGCAGGCGAAGCGCGCCCGTTCGAGATCGCCGTCGGGATGCAGTTCGCCGACCAGCAGGGTGAAGTTGCCTTCGTAGTTCTGCACCAGGTTCCAGGTATAGGCGGCGAGCTTGGCCTCCACCTGGGCAAGAATGCCCGGCGGCCCGAACAGCTGGATCGCGTTCGGGCGGCCGAGCGAGACGCGCAGCAGCCAGTCGAAACCCATGAAGTGGTCCATGTGGGTGTGCGAGACGAACACGTGGCTGATGCGCAGGAGCTTGCGTGGCGGCAGCGCGCGGATGTCGCCGAGATCGAAGAGCAGGGCGCGCTTGTCGAAGAGGAAATCGACCAGGAGCCCGGGGTCGCCAAACGGCGGGTTGACGAGCTGAAGGGAGAAAGTCGGGCGCATGCGGGTTGGAACGTCGGTTACACGCATTATCGCCGACTGGCGAGCTTGCGCGCCGATGCCGTCACCGATCTTGTTCGGGCCGGCACGCGAGGCTCTTGCCGGGTCCTTCGATGCCGCCAGAGGTGGTGATCATTGCTGCCCTGTCAGTCATCCTGGATGCGCAGCACGACACTCCGCCCCCAGCCTGCCTTGGCCAGAGCGTCGAGGACCAGGTCGAGGCGCGCGCGGTTGGTGCTGTGGGTGGTCAGGATGAGGGGCACGAGAGCCCTTCCGGCAGCGTCGGGTACCTCGGGCTGGAGGAACGAGGCGATACTGATGTCATGCCGAGCGAAAAGCCCGGCGACGTGGGCGAGGGTGCCTGTCCGGTCGGGAACCGACAGCCGCAGATAGTAGCGGGCCGGCGCGGATTGGCGGTTGCCAAGATCAGACACGCCGGCGACGAACGGGTGGTCCGCCCCGGGAATCCGGCCCCGGCCCTCGGCGATGTCAAGCAGATCGGCCAGCAGGCTCACTGACGTCGGCGCAGGCCCGGCTCCCTTTCCTGAAAGAAGAACCTTTCCCAGGCCTTCGCCTTCGATGAGCACGGCGTTGTACTCCATGCGGATCGACGCCAGGGGGTGGCCCAGTGGCAGCAGAACCGCGGCCACCTCGGCGTCGAGTCGGCCGTCGGCAGACCGCCGCGCTGCAGCGACCAGCCTGATCCGGTAACCCATGGCTTCGGCCTGGCGGACGTCCTCCAGCTCCAGGGTGTCGATGCCCGAAGCGGGGATCCGCCGGAAGTCCACGTACGCCCCGAAGGCAAGGGTGGCCAGAATGCCGGCCTTGCAGACCGCATCCTTCCCCGAAACATCGTAGTCGGGGTCGGGTTCGGCAAGTCCCAGCCGCTGGGCGTCGGCCAGACAGTCCTGGTAGGAAGCACGCTCCTCGCTCATCCGGGTGAGCAGATAGTTGGTCGTCCCGTTGACGATTCCTTCCAGGGAGGTGATCCGGTCGGCGCGGAGGGCTTCCTGAAGGGTCCGGATGATGGGGATGCCGGCGCAGACGCTGGCTTCGAACCCTAGTGGCGCCCTGTGCTTTGCGGCCAGGGCGAAGAGTTCGGGGCCCCGTTCGGCCAGCAGGTTCTTGTTGGCCGTGACCACGGCCTTGCCCCGAGAAAGGGCCCGGCTGGCGACCCGAAAGGCCTCGTCGACGCCACCGAGCAGTTCCACCACGATATCGATCTCGGGATCGTCGGTCAGCTCGTCGCAGCGCGCGGTCAGGGGGGTTCCGGCGGGGATTCCCGGTCTGGGCCTGGCAAGGTCGCGGACCAGTACGGTCTTGAGCCGCAGGTTCCGGGCGACCGGAGATGTGTTGAGGAGGCTGATCAGGCCGGAACCGATGGTCCCAGCTCCAGCCAGGCCAATGGTGGTCATGGGCTTCCTTTCTTCAGGGTTGTGCGCTCATTGGGCTTTTGGCAACCCGACGATCGGCAGAGCTGACCGCGGGATGCTAGCGAGTCCAGCGGCGATGTGTGCCCGTTTGGCAGTCACTCTTGCGACGCCCGACGGCCTGTTGTCTTGCGAGCAATGCGTTTCCGGAAGACTGCTTGGCGAGATCCTGCCCGAGACAGCTGCCGACGCCGATTGGCCGTCAAGCCGGTTGATCAGCCGGGTTTCAGCCGCAGATGCCGGTCATCACGCGACCGTTCACAGGTCCTTCTCGAGCTCTTTCTCTGCCAGGGCCCAATCGTCGGCAGGCGTGCCGTCGGCAAATCTACGCTGCTCGGCGATATAGTACGCTTTCTCACGAATGGCTTGCTCCCGATCTCGAGGGCACGGTAAGGGCTCATCCGCAGGGATTGTCACCGCCACATTGGCGTCCGCAAGTCCCCCGTCAACGGTGGCCAAGCCTGTTGTCATGGGCGGTTGAACTCCGGGCTGCGCGCTCGGATTCTGCGATGTTGCGAAGTGAACCGGTGATGGGCCGGGTCCAAGATGAATCGCAGCACTATCTTCCGGCACTTCGCACCTGGCTATCGACACCTCTTCGGGGTCAGCCACTTCAAGGGGCGTATGGGCTGGCGCAGCTCCTGCAAGGCTAGCCCGCGTTTCCTGAAGCGGCTCTGTGGTGACCTTGTCGGGTTGCCCGGAAGGGGCCGCCGACGCCTGCCTTTCTCGTGCCCGCGTCTCCCACAGGAAGTTGCCGGCGACGAGAAGTGCGATCGCGAGCGGGTCAAACACAAAGATGATGACCAGGATCACGTACTTGACCGCCTGCTCCACCGACACGTCGAACGCCTGCGAAACGTAGACTATGGGTCCCGCATGCGTGTTCAGGGCGATCTCCTGGACGCGCAACTTCGGTAGTTCAGTGTCCAGTTGCTGCAGACGCAGGGTGATGCGGTCCGCTTCACCCTTGAAGGCAGCAATGAGCTTTTGACGCCCGCGCACGCTGTTTGAGGGAAGCTTGGCTATCTGGGCGTCAATCTCTTTCTTGCGCGCCTCCAGCTTCGCCTTCTCCTCCGCAATTGCAGTGACCAGGACTTGCTGCTGCTTGGTATCCTTGATGGCTCCCTGGAACGCGGCGGAGAGGTACCCGAACGCGCCAGCAGAGGTGATGATCATCAATACCGCTGTGGCCAGAATCATGTAGGCCCGAAGCATCCTGGGTGCCGTGCTCCATCGTTTGTACAGGAAGGAAACGGTGACCACCTTGCCTATGTCAAGCGCTGCCGCCAATGCAATGATGATGGGATCGGCACTGAAGAGGCTCGATAGGCCAATTATTGAAATCCAGGTTCCGAGTCCCTCGATCAGGAACGCCGAGGCAAAGGCCAGTAGTGACAGGATCATATGACGAAAATGAATTCGGCGTTGCACTGAACCGTTTGTTGCCAGCGGGCTCTGTTTGCCTTGCCCACCCCGGCGGCGCCAAGGCACGACAGTCGCCCGCTGATCTCAAGGTCCTCGCGGTATCTCATCCGAAGTTGCCGGTCCGGCACGCGCGCCACAGATTGACAAGCGGGCCGTGCTGCCGGCAACCCCATGCTAGTCCGAGCAAACATGGCCCCCCATGGTGAAGTCGTCGTGCGCGCGTGGCTCCGGGATCCAGTCACATACGCTTTCTCCGAGTTTACGTTCCGCAGTAGTCCTCACGCAGCATCAGGTGCTCAGCGCCAGGACAATGCCGGCAAGCGGCGGCACCGTAACGGACAATGAATACGGTCGGTTCATCCACGGCACTTCCTCGGCGACAAGCGGCCCGTCGCCATTGCCCAAATCGCCACCGCCGTAGAAATGCGAATCCGAGTTGAGGATCTCTCGATAGCTGCCCGGTTGCGGCACGCCAATGCGGTAATCCATACGCGGAACGGGGGTGAAGTTTACGATCACCACGACGAATTCATCGTCAGTCTTGCGGACGAAGCTCAGGATCGACTGTTGGGAATCGTGGCAATCGATCCACTCGAAGCCCTGCCACTCGAACTCGTTGCCATGCAGGGCGGACGAGCGACGATACAGGTGATTGAGATCCTTCACCAGAGTTTGCATGCCGGCATGCAAAGGAAAGTCGAGGACATACCAATCGAGTACCCCCGCGCTGTTCCACTCGAGACCTTGACCGAACTCGGTGCCCATGAACAGGAGCTTCTTGCCCGGATGAGTGAACATGTAGGTGTAGAGCAGTCTGAGATTGGCGAAACGCTGCCATTCGTCGCCTGGCATGCGGTTGATCATCGAGCCCTTGCCGTGCACCACTTCGTCATGCGAGAAAGGCAGCATGAAGTTCTCTGAAAACGCATAGAGCATGCTGAAGGTGAGCAGGTCATGATGGTACTGGCGGTAGATCGGTTCCTGTGCCATGTAGCGCAGGGTATCGTTCATCCAGCCCATATTCCACTTGATGTCGAAACCCAGCCCGCCAATGTAGGTCGGGCGCGTCACCTGCGGCCAGGACGTCGATTCCTCGGCGATGACCAGCGTGCCGGGAGCTTCCGTGTGGGTTGTGGCGTTGAGTTGGCGCAGGAAATCGATTGCTTCGATGTTTTCCCGGCCGCCGTATTGGTTGGGCACCCATTCGGTGCGCGAGTAATCGAGATAGAGCATGGAAGCGACGGCATCCACCCGCAAACCGTCGATATGGAACTCGTCAAGCCAATAAACGGCGCTGGAAATCAGGAAGTTCTTCACCTCGTTGCGGCCGAAATTGAAGATCAGCGTCGACCAGTCCAGATGTTCGCCCTTGCGTGGATCCTCGTGCTCGTAGAGCGCCGTGCCGTCGAACCGCGCCAGCGCATGGGCATCCTTGGGGAAATGTGCAGGGACCCAGTCGAGAATCACGCCAATATCGTTCTGGTGGCAGAGATCGACGAAGTAGCGAAATTCGTCCGGTGTGCCGAAACGGCTGGTCGGCGCGAAATAGCCGGTGACCTGGTAGCCCCACGACTGATCAAAGGGATGCTCGGTGACCGGCAGGAGTTCAATATGGGTGAAGCCCATCCGGGTCACATACTCGACCAGTTGCCTGGCCAACTCGCGGTAGTTGAGGAATTCCCCTTCATAGCCACGCTGCCAGGAGCCGAGATGCACCTCATAGGTAGACATCGGCGCATGCTGCCAGTCGGCCGCGACGCGCCGCTCCATCCAGGCGGTGTCCTGCCAGACGTAAGTCGAGCGAGGAGCGACAATCGATGCATTTCCCGGCCGCATCTCGAAGCGTCGGCCGTAGGGATCTGATTTGGTGAGCACCTCGCCGCTGTTCCGGTTCCTGATCTCGAAGCGGTAGAAGATACCGGAGGCGATGTCGGGAATGAACAGCTCCCATACGCCGCTCCCCGGACGCACGCGCATCGGGTGGCGACGACCGTCCCAGTGATTGAAGTCACCCAGGACGCTCACGCGCTCGGCGTTGGGTGCCCAGACGGCGAACAGGATGCCAGCGACGCCGTCAATCTCATGTTCGTTTGCCCCGAGGAAGTTATAGGCGTGACTGTGCCTGCCTTCGCCGAAAAGGTGCAGATCGAAATCCGGGATCTGCGGCAGGTAGCTATAAGGATCGTGGGCAATATGGTCGTGATGCCAGGTATCGCGCCAGATCAGGCGATAGTGCGCCGGAAGGTTCTTGCCAGAACCCTGCCACTGGAAAAAATCGGAATCCGGAATGCGTTCCAGCGGCAAATTGCCTTCGGCGATGGAAACTTCCGTCGCGTGCGGGATGTAGGCCCGCACCACAACGCCTTCACCGCAAGGATGCCTTCCCAGCACCGAAAACGGATCGTGGTGGCGAGCCTCGGCGATTCGGATCATTTCGTCATTCAACTTGGCTTCTATCATGATTATTCCTTCCCTTGGTCAGGGTCAATCGGTTGTGACATGCGTAAGACGTCACCGGCTCTTGCTATCGTAACTGGCATCAGGCAGCACCCCGCAGCAACCACACGACCGACCATGGCAACAGCCGCCCCTGCGTCAGCGCATGATCGGCTTCGCCCGGCTCGGCCCAGAGGACGGCACCGGCAGGCCGCTGCAGTCCCTCCAGAGGAACCCCGCTATAGTTTGCCAACAGGGTCAGTACTGAGTCGTCACCGAGCGTCCACCGGATCGACAGGCCTCGCCCGCCGATCAAGGCATGGCGAACGGTTTCTTCGTGCATGCCGGTCAATCGGGGACAGATTTCCCGGCGGCGAACGGCCAGCAGGCGGCGATAAAAATCCAGCCAGTCAGCATGCGGTGACTGACTCACGCTATTCCAGTCCAGTTTGCAGCGCTGAAACGTGGCCGGATCGGTGGGGTCTGGAATGCGCGCCCGCGTCCTGGTCGTGCGAAACCCCTGGAGATGGGCAAAGGACTTGCGCCGGTTGATGGCCATGTTCTTGACCAGGTCCGGGTTGAAGTCGCAGAAATAGAGGAACGGCTGCGCGGCGGCGAACTCTTCACCCATGAACAGCGCCGGTGGCATTGGCGCCAACAGCGATGTCGCCACCATCGCGCCAAGTGGCCGCGCTGACGTCAACTGGTGGAGACGCTCGCCTAGTGCTCGGTCGCCGATTCGCGCATAGTCCTGCAGGAATGTCACGCAAGCAGTGGGCAGCAGGCGATCTGACCCGCCGTCGGCAATCCCCCTGCTCAGGCAGGCGCCGAGCTGGTCGAGCGGCCGGGCGGTACCGACCGCGCCTGCCGATGCGCTGATCAACACTTCCTGCATGGCCTGCTGGGCGGCGTCATTCCAGACGGCTTCATAGCGCCGCGGAGTACTGTGATCATTCCAGTGGAGATAGTGGGCAGCCCGCTGATCATGCCCCAGCAGCAAGTGGCAGTGGCGGTGTTTGCCGGGACCCTCACGGACGGCGTCGGCGAGCGCTTCCAACAGGTCCAGCTCGCCGGCATGTTCCTGCAGCAGAGCCGCATTCAGACGCAAGCCATCGAGATGGAACTCCTCCAACCAGTACAGCGCATTGTGGATGACGAACTCGCTTGCGACCGCCAGCGTGACGTCGATGCTCCTGCCGGCGAGATCGGTCGCGCGACGGGCGAAGAACGGCGGCGCGTAAACGGACAGGTAATTGCCCTCTGGCCCGAAGTAGTGACAGGCGAGATCAAGCAGGACCATCAGTCCCTTGTGGTGGGCGGTCTGCACCAGATCCTTCAGCTCGTCCGGATGGCCATAACTGGCGGCAGGGGCAAATGGCAGCACGCCGTCGTAACCCCAGTTATGCCCACCGGCAAAGGCCCCGACCGGCAGCAGTTGAATCGCGGTGACGCCCAGTTCCACCAGGTAATCCAGTCGTTCCCTGACCGCAGCGAAGGTACCCTGCGGCGTAAAAGCGCCGACATGCAGCTGATAGATGATCGCTTCCTCCCAGGGCCGGCCCCGCCAGTTGCGGTCGTTCCAGACGAACTGACCCGGCTCGATCACCTGACTGGGACCATGCACGCCCTGGGGATTGTAACGGGCGGCTGGATCCGGGACTTCGCCAGAGCCATCGATCCGATAGCGATAGAGGTCGTTCACCGTCGCCTGGTCGCTGGTCAATTCGTACCAGCCGGCTTCCCTGGCTTCCATCGCCAGGAGGAGGGAGTGACCCCCGGGTTTCTGCAGCGACAGGTCCACCCGCTCGGCCGCTGGCGCCCACAGGCGAAAGCGAACCCGCCCACCCTCCAGCACTTGCGCACCGAAGGGCATGAAATAGCGCCGGCGCAGTAGCGGCTCCGCCACGCGGCCAGCCTGACGCCGCTGGGTCAGCAGCGCCAGCGAACGGCCCTCCAGGCCATACGACTGGTCGCTGACCTGCCGCCCCTTGCCGCCATCGGCCAGGGTGGTATCCAGTACCAGTTCGCAGTCCCCCTTCCACGGCAAAGTGAAGCGAATCGCCTCGTGGTGGCCATTCAGCAGCAACAGGAAATCGTCGTCCTTCGCCCATTGGCCGCGTTCATCCTGCTCTTCCAGGGCCTCGCCGACCAGGTACAGGCCGAAGCAACGGGCATGATGATGATCCCAGTCCTGATCGCTGATCTCGCCCGCGTCCGGACGCAGCCAGATGATATCCCTGACCCCGGCGCCGCGGATGCGCTGCCCCTGGAAAAAGTGTCGCCGCCGCAGCGCCGGATGCTGGCTGCGCAGCTCGATCAGGCGACGGGTGAATTCGAAGAGTTCCTGGTTGTCCGACGTCCATGCCAGATCCCAATTGACCCAGCTCAGTTCATTGTCCTGGCAATAGGCGTTGTTGTTGCCTCGCTGGGTGCGTCCCATTTCATCGCCCGCCAGCAGCATCGGCACGCCCTGCGAGAGCAGCAGCGTCGCCAACAGATTGCGTCGCTGCCGCTGCCTCAGTTGGAGCACCTCGGGGTCTGTCGTATCGCCTTCGGCGCCGCAATTCCAGCTGCGGTTATGCGAGTCGCCGTCGCGGTTGTCTTCCCCATTGGCCGCGTTGTGCTTTTCGTTGTGGCTGACCAGGTCGTAGAGCGTAAAGCCATCATGGGCGGTGATGAAGTTGATGCTGGCATAGGGTCGGCGGCCACTGTGCTGGTACAGGTCGCTGGAACCGGTGAGACGGTAAGCCAGCTGGCCCATCAGGCCCCCCTCGCCGCGCCAGTAATCGCGCACGACGTCCCGGTACTTGCCATTCCACTCGGTCCAGCCGACCGGGAAGTTGCCCACCTGATAGCCGCCGTCCCCCAGGTCCCAGGGCTCGGCAATCAGCTTCACCTGCGACAGGACCGGGTCCTGGTGAATGATGTCCATGAACGCGCCGAGCTGATCCACTTCGTGCAGTTCCCTGGCCAGGGCAGCTGCCAGATCAAAACGGAAACCATCGACGTGCATCTCGATGACCCAGTAGCGCAGGCTGTCCATGATCAGTTGCAATACCCGGGGATGCATCATGTTCAAGGTATTGCCGCAGCCGGTGTAGTCCATGTAGTAGCGGGGAGCGTCCGCCACCAGACGATAATAGGCGGCATTGTCAATGCCGCGGAAACACAGCGTCGGCCCCAGATGGTTGCCCTCGGCGGTGTGGTTGTAGACCACATCCATGATCACTTCGATACCGGCGGCGTGCAGGGTCTTGACCAGATGCTTGAATTCGTCGAGACGACCGCTGGCGGAATAGCGTGGATCGGGGGCGAAGTAGCCGATGGAATTGTAGCCCCAGTAGTTTTTCAGCCCTCGGTCCAGCAGATGGCGGTCGTCGACGAAGGTCTGTATTGGCAGGAACTCCACCGCGGTCACGCCCAGGCGCTTGAGGTGGTCGATGACCGGCGGGGTGCTCAGCCCGGCATAGGTGCCGCGCATTTCCGGCGGAATGCGCGGGTGCAGGCGGGTGAAGCCCTTGACGTGCAGTTCATAGATGACAGTTTGATGCCAGGGAACATTGGGGGGGCGGTCCCCGTCCCAATCAAAGCCGGGATCGATCACCTGGCACTTGAACATGCCGGGCGCGCTGTCGCGGCGGCTGAAGCTCAAATCCTCGCGGGGGCTGCCGATACGGTAACCGAACTGGGCATCGCTCCACTCGACGGCGCCGACAATCGCTTTGGCGTAGGGGTCCAGCAGCAGCTTGTGCGGATTGAAGCGGTGTCCCTCATCTGGCCGATAAGGACCATGGACCCGGTAGCCGTACAACTGGCCCGGACGCACTTCAGGCAGATACGCATGCCAGATTTGGTCGGTTTGCTCGCCCAGCTCGATGCGCTGTTGTTCCTGTCGTCCGCTGCCGTCAAACAGGCACAACTCGACCTTGTCTGCATACTCGGCGAACAAGGCGAAATTGACCCCTTGTCCATCCCAGGTTGCGCCCAGGGGATATGGTTTGCCTGGCCAGACGGCCGTCAGTGCTTCAGACATGGAACCTTGCTCATCGAAACCACACCCGCGAGCGCTGGCACTTCACGCAAGGGCCAGCGCTGCAACAACATGCAACCAAATCCTTCACCAGCTCACTGGGCTGGTTCAACGCGAGTGCACTGCACCCTCGACACTCATCCCATCACCATCGGCCCCGCCCGATCGCCAACGCCAGCCCGATCGCCCAAGCACTGACCGCAGCCAGTCGCCGGTCCGCAAAAACCCGACGGGCGGGGTGGTTCTGCCCAGCAGACTGGCAGGATTGCGGGCCAGGCGAACGGCCTGACCGCTGTCGGCAAGACGCTGCGCAGCAGTGACGCAACGAAGACGAAGCCACTCATGACAGTGGTGAGATTGTAGCAGCGTACGACGCCGCTGTCCAAGCGCGCGCCTCCTCGATCGCCCCGAAGCACTCCCCGCCCTTCGAACGTACCCGGCCAAGGGGCAAGGGTGGCGGCTGGCGCGATCAGCGACGGCCATGCCTGTGCGGCCAGCTGGGTGAGCTGCTCATGTAAGGGGCGGTTGAACCATGCGCTGTGGTCGGAATCAAACCCGCGATTGTGAGACGGTCACCAACGCGTCAGAATTGTTTCCGGGAGGTCGGCGTGAGCAGGTTTCAGCAACTCGGTTGTTTTGGCACGGCATGATGAGACGCCGCCGCTTTATCTGCCTCGCCGGCAGCATCTTCCAGCTCAACGGCTCGGTTCCCCCGCACTGGCTGGGTAGCATCCCGGCCTCTTGATCAGAGCAGGGGCTGCGGCCATGAGTCAGGTATTCAGCGAGGTCCTTGCCACTCTGGAATTGTCGCTGCGAACTTTCAAACTGGGCGTGGCGTACCTGCTCCTGCAGCGGCTCGCTCGATCGCTCGTTGTCGGGCTGGTGATCCTCGTATCGGTTTCCGGGACCGCTGCCGGCAATGGCAAGGCGGTGGTATCGACACCGCACGTCACCGCGACGCTCGTTGCCGAGGTCGGAGCCGTGGTACCGGGCGCGACCCACTGGCTGGGACTGCAGCTGCAGCTGGCGCCGCAGTGGCATGTTTACTGGCGCAATCCCGGCGATTCTGGATACCCGCCGAGTTTCACCTGGACGCTTCCCGCTGGCGCGCGGGCCGGCGAGATCGTGTGGCCGTTGCCAACGCGCATCGCCGTCGGGCCGCTGACCAATTTCGGCTACACGCGCGAGGTCTTGCTCGCCGTGCCGATCGAGATTCCGGATGATTACGCGGCGCGAAGCTTCCCTGTCCGGCTCGCTGCCGACTGGCTGGTGTGCAAGGAGGATTGCATTCCGGAATCGGGAACCTTCGTGTTGGACTTGCCCGCTGTGGGTGCCCTTGAAAAAACGGGGCTCGGCCAGGCCGGGTTGTTTGCCGCCGCCCGGCAGGCATTGCCGATGCCGTCGCCGCCGGCCGGCTGGTCGGTCTCGGCGCGTGTCGAGGGCGGCGAGGTCAGCGTTCGAATCGTCACCCCAGCCACCGCGCCGCCGCTCGATTCGCTCACCTTCTTCCCGTTTGCCGAGGGGCAGATGCAGGCTTCGGCCGAGCAGCGGTTCCGGCGGCAGTCCGAGGGCTATGTCCTGACCCTCACCGGGGCCGAAGTGCCGATCGGCGAGTGGACCTCGCTGGCCGGCATTCTGGTCGCCAGCGCGGGCTCCGGGGCCGGCACCGGGCCGATCGCCTTTGCCGTCGATGAAGCGATCGCCGGCGCGGCGCCTGGCGCGATTCACCCGGCGTCGCCGGCGGCCCCGGACGCAACTGTGCCAGCCGCTGCGAGCGAGGGGAGGGTACCGCTGTCATTCGCGGCGGTGGCCGGGCTGGCTTTTGTCGGTGGCATCCTGCTCAATCTGATGCCCTGTGTCTTCCCGATCCTTTCGATCAAGCTGCTCGGCCTGGTGCGTCATGCCGGCGAGGCCGCGGAGGGCAGACGGCAACGTCGCCGGCATGCCCTGTTCTATACCCTGGGAGTCGTCGGCACCTTTCTCTCGCTGGCCGGCCTCCTGCTGGCGCTGAAAGCCGGTGGGGCCTTCCTCGGCTGGGGGTTCCAGCTGCAGTCGCCGCCTTTCGTCGGCGCCATGGCGCTGCTGTTTTTCGCCTTGGGCCTCTCGCTCTCCGGTGCCTTGCCGATTGCCACGCTGGCGCAGGACGTGCCAGGCATCTGGCGCCAGCGACACCCCAACGTCGATGCGTTCGCCGCCGGCGCGCTGGCCGTGCTGGTCGCTTCGCCCTGCACGGCACCCTTCATGGGCGTGGCGCTCGGCGCCGCCTTCACCATGCCGGCTGCCTTGACCCTGGCGGTCTTCCTGGCGCTGGCGCTGGGCATGGCGCTGCCCTACAGCCTGCTGGCCATCATGCCGCGGGCCCTTGCCAGACTGCCCACGCCGGGTGCCTGGATGGCCCGGCTGAAAGAGTTCCTCGCCTTGCCGCTCTACGCCACCGTCGTCTGGCTCGCCTGGGTGCTGGTCGAGCAGGTGGGCCCATCGGCTATCCTTTACCTCGGGACAGGATTGCTGCTCGTCGCGGTGCTGGCGTGGCTGCTGCATTTTGAACAGCCGTTCTGGCGGACAGGCGGCGGCATCGCCGCGCTGGCCACTGCGCTGGCGCTGATCCTGGTCATGCCGGCACCGACCACTCCGGCACGTTCGGCCGCGCCAGGCGGGCCGCCCAGCGCATGGGAGCCGTGGTCGCCGGCTGCCCTGATCACGGCCCGCGCAGCCAACGCAGCCGTGTTCGTCGACTTCACTGCCGCGTGGTGCGTGACCTGCCAGGTCAACAAGCGGCTGGTGCTCTCCCGCGACGTCGTGCTGGCAGACTTTGCCAAAGCCGGCGTGCATCTGATGCGCGCTGACTGGACGCGGCACGACCCCGAGATCACGCGCGCGCTGACGGCACTCGGCCGCAGCGGCGTACCCGTCTATGCACTGTACCCGCCGCGTGGCGAGCCCATCCTGCTGCCTGAAGTGCTCACGCACACTTCGATTCTCGCTGCCCTCGCGCGCTTGCCCGATGCCGGCCAGCACGCGAGGCAGACTTCCCTGCTACCCGACGAAAGGAAATGATCCATGATTGTCCCGATGCACTGTCCGCCCTCTGAGCGGAAGATGCCGCAGGTACCGGCGGCTTGCGCTGCTGAACAGCCCTGTTGGCGCAGCCGTTCGCTCCTGGCTGGTGCTCTCCTCGCAGCCCTGGCCAGTGGCCCGGTGGCGGCTGTCGTACCGGGCCACCCGGCGCCTTCCTTTTCCCTCACGACGCTCGACGGCAAGCCGGTTTCGCTGGCTGAACTCAAGGGCAAGTGGGTCGCGCTCGAGTGGACCAACCCGGACTGTCCCTTCGTTCAGAAACACTACAGTTCCGGCAACATGCAGGCGACGCAACGCGCTGCAGCTGAAAGCAAGGTGGTCTGGGTGCAGGTCAACTCGACCAACCCGGGCCATCGGGACTACAAGTCGGCCAGGCAAATGAGCGAATGGCTGGCGGCAATGAAGGCGAGCCCGACCTATGCAGCGCTCGATGAATCGGGTGCGGTTGGCAAGGCTTACGCCGCAAAAACCACGCCGCACATGTATCTGATCGACCCCGGCGGCCAGCTGGTCTATAACGGCGCCATCGACGACCGGCGCTCGACCAATCCAGCGGACATACCTGGTGCACGAAATCACGTCAAGGCTGCGATCGCGGAGGCCGTCTCCGGCAAACCGGTATCGGTGCCCGCCACCACGCCTTATGGCTGTTCGATCAAGTACTGACCATGTCCGCCGTGGACACAGCCGATTCCCGAGAGCTACCGCAGGTACCAGCGGCAGGCGCCGAGAGGTGATCTGCCGCACCGCCGGTGACGGCGGACCTGAACCCCACGCCAGAGAACACCCGCGCGACGTTCCTATCGGCCGTACTGGGTGTCGCTGGCGCCGGGCGGACCGGACCGATGGTCAAGGTCGTGCAGGATCACCAGGCCGCGCTGCAGGGATGCCTGACCAAATCTCTCCCTGACCCGGTCAGCGACTTCATCGAGGCGGGCCTGCCGTTCGTGCGCGGTGTCGGAAAACAAGCCGGGTTGCCTTGGCCCGGGTTGCTCGAAGCCGCTCATCCCGACACCCAGCAAGCGGATGCACAGTCGACGCGCCGGCAGTCGCCCGGCGAACATCGCCGCCGCTGCCTGCCAGATTTCCCGGGTGATGTTCGTGGCTTTCGGCAGTGTCTGCGCACGCGTTATGGTGTGGAAGTCGCCGAAGCGGACCTTCAGGTGCACCGTGCATCCCTGCAGGCCGTGGCGCCGCAAGCGACACCCCACCTGCTCGCTCAGTTCCAGCAGCCAGGCGCGCATCAATTCGGGATCTTCCAGATCCTGCGCAAAGGTCGTTTCGTGCGAGATCGATTTCGCTTCCTGTTCCGGCACCACGGGTCGCTCGTCGATGCCCCGGGAAAGCTCCCGGAGGTGGTCGCCACTGCTCCCGAAGTGCTGTCGCAGCAACTCGACGGGCAGCTCTCGCAGTTGGCCGATCCGGTGCACACCCAGCTTCGCCAGGGCGCCCCCCGTGACCTTGCCAACGCCCCACAGGCGGCCCACCGGGAGTGGATCGAGGAACTCCTGGACGCGGGCGGGTTCGACGACGACGAATCCGTCCGGCTTTTCCAGGTCACTGGCGATCTTGGCAAGGAACTTGTTGGGCGCCACGCCGACCGAGGCGACCAGCTTGAGCCGCTCCCGAATCTGCTGCTTGATCGCCCGGCCAATACTTTCGGCGGTGCCGAACAGTTGCTCGCTGCCGCTTACGTCGAGGAAGGCTTCGTCCAGCGAGAGCGGTTCGACCAAGGGGGTGAACTTCTCGAAGATGCCCCGTATCTGGTCCGAAATCTCCGCGTAGTACGACATGCGTGGTCGCAGGAAGATGCCTTGAGGACACAGTCGGTGCGCGGTGACAGCCGGCATGCCGCTATGGACGCCAAACTGGCGAGCCGCGTAGCTGGCCGCCGCCACGACGCCGCGGCCTTCGGGCGTGCCGCCGACGATGACGGGCTTGCCAAGCAGTTCGGGGCGGTCCCGCTCCTCGACCGAAGCGTAAAACGCGTCCATGTCGACGTGCAGGATCATCCGGGTTGCACCGAAACGCCCTGACGCGGACGACGCATTTCGGTGAGGATCGGACATCTGCGGCATTCCTCCTGGTGAACCCTGGTTGGACCTGCTTCTCAGTTGGCCATGCAAACCTGGCCGCTGCGATGCCCCGTCTGCTTCGGCTGCCGGCCTTCGCCGTGGCGGAAACCTGCCGCGCTCACGCAGTCTGCGCGACGCCCGACGGTAACCCCCCTCTGCTGCGAGCCATTGCTGTCGTAGCCCCAGGAAAGCATACCATTGTGCGTGGCGCGCCAGAACGTCGACCCCTCAGAAGTTGTGCGGTCCTGGCTGGCGAGCGTGATTCTGGCCGTCATTCCCGCTTTGGGTGGTCTCAGAAAACGGGAAGACCCGGGCAGAGCCGGGGTCTTCCCGGCATAACGACAAAGGAAGCCAAGCTGCCGGATGTCGCCCCCGGTGTCCTCTGTGCACAGACGTCTGACATGTCCATGTGTGGCTATACGCGTGTCGCGGGCGGCGACACGCGAAGTCGGCCAGCCATGCGCAGGCCATCGCGCACGTTCATGCCCATCAATGTCAAATTGATCGCTCCGGCGATCAGCTCGATTGCCTGCACCAAATAAAAGCTCGTGTCGAACGTACCTGCTGCCGCCCACCGGTTCAGGAAGATCGCACAGGGCACGAGTACAAGCAGCCCATTGGCCGCAATGAACGGCATGCGCTTCTTCTTGGCATCGACCAGCCGTCCCCGCCGCGACTTGGACAAATACAAGCCGCTACCTCCGGCAGCCGCGATAGCCGGGATCAGAATCCACAAGCCCGGACTGACGATGAGCGATTTCAATTGTGCGACTGCTTCGTGGGAACCGAACAACTCAGCAAGGATGGTCGAGAGGAATAACGTTGCAATGCAGAGAGGGGCGAGGACACCCCCGATACGGTGAGCAAGCCTGGGCATGAGCATGGTTCTTTCTGGTGTACCTGATCAGGCCGTACACAGGTTTGGCACCGCAATCTTGCTGAACAGGTGCGGTGTCGCAATGGCACTGGACGGATAGGCGTCCAAGGCACGGACGAATTCGGGGTGGGTAAACGCGGCGCGGAAGTGATCGACTGTCTCCCACACGGCGTAGTTCATGAACATGCAACTGCCGCCGATGGCGCGATGCAACTGCGTGGAAATGAAGCCGGGCTGGCGCTTCATCCAGTTGGCATCCTTCTCCCAGGCGGTCCTCAACGCAGGGATGTCCGGCTCGGCCACGGTGAACAGATTCACCAGCACGACCGGTGTCGCGGCATTGTGGAGCTGTTGCTCGATGGGCACTACAGGATCAAGGGGGAGCAGAGAAAGCATAGAGACCTCCATTAAATTGGCTGCATCATGACAAGTGGACACAACACAAGCAAATTATGACCATATTGACACCGTAGTGTCAATAATGCAGCATGAGTGCCTATGAGCAAATACAAGCACACCCCATCCGGCAGAGCCTTGACCGACCTCGTCCTCGAACTGTTCCGACTGAACAATCGGCTGCTTGCGGCAGGAGACCGGCTGGTCGCCGGCATCGGCCTCACGAGTGCCCGCTGGAAGGTGCTCGGCACGATCTCCACAGCAGAACGACCTCAACCGGTCGCCTGGCTCGCGCGCGACATGGGAGGCAACCGTCAGAACGTCCAGCGGATCGTCAACGACCTTGTGAAGGAAGGCTTGGTGGAATATCGGCCGAACCCCCATCACAGGAGAGCTCAGTTGGTTGTGCTCAGCGAAGCGGGGAGACGCGCATTCGACGACGCCATGCGTCTTCAGGCGCCGTGGATCAATGAGCTATCGGATGGACTAGCCGTCACCGAAATTGAGACGACGCACCGAGTGGTTGCCGCGCTCTGCGGGAAGCTTGGAGGCGACCGGGGAGTGGAACAGGCGGAGTAGGAGTTACCTATGGTACGTGGTAACCGCTCTCGGTTTTCGGTTGCCGCAAAGTACGGAGCGCATAGGCGTCCACTTGGCCTACCCCCCTGTCCTGAGGTCAGGATGTCTCACTCAGAAACGTCAGGATAGAGTGAGAATTTTCATTTCTTGACCGCCACTGACACGCATGCAATGCAAGATCATGGATAGAGGGAACGACGGTCTCCTGGCGCCGCAAAGCCGGAGGAGGCCGCCGGAAGAAAGCCATCCTGTGCGGCGGATGCCGCGAGGGAGACGTGACAACGGCCTCTCCGCGGCGCTTCTTCAGTCCTCCCGCATGCCCGCCAGCAGCGCCATGCAGTTGTGCCCGAGGACCCGATGGTTGTACCCGCCCTAGCAGCCTTACATGGTCGCCCCTGGGTTTGCCAAGCATTCAATTGGTGACGGTTCGAAGGGTAAAGATTGCAGCCATACATTCGGACTTTGATCGAGGCGATGCCTCTGTCCCTGATGGAATTCGCTGATCGATGCCTCATCAGTCGGACGCGCTTGAAGCGCGAGGCTGCTATCAGGTTGAATCGACCACGGTCTTACCTGCCTTGCCATCACGTCATGATCGCCTGAGCAATCGGTGGGGGTTACTCCTCTACAACTACAAAAAGCGGTGGTGGTGCTGCGATATCGCAGGGTTGTCCATAGGCGCTCGCGAGCGCGCCCCATACGCTGGCGAGCGAGCGCCTGTGGGCAACCCGTGTTCATGCCGCCGACGGTTCATAGCCGGGCTGATAGTCCCGCTCCTGGGCCAGTAGCGCCCAGGAGATGCGAGCGTTCTTGTTCGCCAAGGCCACTGCCGCGATGTTTTTGTTGCGCCGGCCGATCAGCTGCGCCAGCCAGGTTTGCGCATAACCCGCCTTGCGCTCGGCTACCCGTATCACCGCCCGAGCGCCGTGGATCAGCAGCGTGCGCAAATAGGTATCGCCGTGCTTGCTGATGCCCAGCAGCAACTGCTTGCCGCCACTGGAGTGCTGCTTGGGGACCAATCCCAGCCAGGCCGCCAGCTGCCGTCCGCTCTCGAAACTCTTCGCATCCCCGATCGAGGCCACCAGCGCGCTTGCCGTGATCGGACCGATACCGGGGAATCTGCGCGAGCTTCTTGCTCGCCTCGTTTTCGCGGTGCCAGACCTGGATCTGCACCTCCAGTTCGCCCACTTGGCGGTCGAGTTCCTTCAGGTGATCCCCGAGTCGATGCAGCAATTGGCGGAAGGCGCCCGGCAGTCCGTTCTCCCCGTCCTCCAGGATATCAGGCAGGCGCTTGGCGATATGGCTAATGCCCTGCGGGATGATGATCCCGTATTCGGCCAACAGACCGCGGATCTGATTGGCCTGCGCCGTGCGCGCCTTGACGAAAGCCCTGGCGGGCACGATGCATCGCCAAGATCGCCTGTTGCTCGCCGTTCTTGATGGGTACGAAGCGCATATTGGGGCGGCCCACCGCCTCGCAGATCGCTTCGGCATCTGCGGCGTCGTTCTTGTTCGTCTTGACGTAAGGCTTCACGAACTGCGGGGCCATCAGCTTTACGGTATGCCCGAACGCTTCCAGCTTCCTCGCCCAATGATGCGCGCTGCCGCACGCTTCCATGCCGATCAGACAGGGCGGCAGGTTGGCGAAGAACGGCGCCACCTGCTCGCGCTTGAGCGGCTTCTTGAGCACGGCCTTTCCTCGTTCATCCACGCCATGTACCTGGAACACGTTCTTTGCCAGATCGATACCAACTGTCGTAATCTTCATCTCGGTCGCCTCTCCTGTTTGGTGGTGGAAATATCGCATCTCCTCGGGAAGGGGCGACCATCCCATTAGTCGGACTTGAGGTTTGGAAAACCGCCAAATTTCACAATGCGGAATGAAAAGGCCGGATTTTGTCGACTTTGCGGTCTTTTGGACGGTTTTCCCCTCGTTTTTCCCTACTGTGGGCGCAATTTGGCCATGCGCTTCAAATTCCACGCCAAGCAGACCAGCGTCCACTCCCCCGTGACCTTCTTCAAACCGCGCAGCGAGAACTGGCGAAAGCCCATGACCGATTTGATGATGCCGAAGACCGGCTCGACCGTCTGCTTGCGCAAGGCATAGAGGCTCGTCCCGCTTTGGTCTTCAAGCGATGGGACAGGCCCTGCACGGGTGTCGCATTCGCCGGCAGCGGTGCCGGTTCGCTGTGCCGCTCCCGCCAGTCCTGATGGTGCTCGTCGCGAGCCACCGCGATCACCGGATCGATGCCGGCCGCTTCTTCCTTGGCCGCGCGCCGCGCCATTTT
>JADJMH010000011.1 GCA_016709675.1 Candidatus Accumulibacter proximus | reverse complement strand
GAAACGTCTGACGCATGAACCAGTTCGGGCTGCTCGGTCGCTACCTGCCCAACTTCGGCAGGATTGTCGGCCGGATGCAGCACGACCTGTTTCATGTCTATACCGGGACCAGCATACCCTGCAGGTCCTGCACAAACTGCGCCGCTTCCTTTGCCGACGAGTTCGCACAAGAGTATCCCGTGCAGCGAACTGATCAGGTGATTTTCCCGCCCCTGGGGTGCTCTACGTCGCTGCGCTGTTCCACGACATCGGCAAGGGGCGAGGTGGGCGACCACTCTCGGAACTGGGGCCGTCGATGCGGCCCAGTTCTGCGCCGAGCATGGCGTCGATGCAGAGGACAGCGAACTGATCGTCTGGCTGGTCCGGCGCCATCTGCTGATGTCGACCGTCGCCCAGAAGCAGGACATTTCCGACCCCGGACGTCGTCGGGGCGTTTGCCGCAATGGTGCACGACGAACGTCATCCTGTCGGCGCTCCTATCTGCTAACCGTCGCCGACATTCGCGGCACCAGTCCCAAAGTCTGGAACACCTGGAAAGGATAGCTCCTCGACAGCTCTTCCGAGCACCTGCCGAACACTGCTGGCCGGCGGTCAGGTACCGGTCCGACAGGGGACTGATCGAGGAACGGCAACAGCAGGCACTACGCCTGCTGCGCTATTTCGCACTTCCCGACTCGGTATACCAGCGCCTGTGGAAACAGCTTGATACCGTGTATTTCCTGCGCCATTCCGCGGAGGAGATCGCTGCTACACGCGTGCCTTTGCACTATCGGACCGGCGTCGGCACAGGCCGGTGGTCAAGGCACGCGTCAACCCGCAGGGCGAAGGGCTGGAGGTGATGATCTACACGCGCGACCAGCGCGACCTGTTTGCACGGCTGGTGGGGTTCTTCAGCCGTGCCGGTTACACCATCGTCGATGCCAAGATCCACACCACGCGTCACGGCTACGCGCTCGACAGCTTCATGCTGTCGACCTCAGCGATCGCGGCAGTGACCGACAATGATAGCCAACCTCCATACGGCAAAGATATCGACGCTCGGCGAGCGGGTCGAGGATACCTTCCTGATCAGCGGCGGTGACCTCGGCAACGCCGCGAGCCGCATCAAGCTCGAAACCGAGTTGCTGGAGCGCCTGAAAGTCTGACCGCGCAGGCAAAGCGGACAGGGTCTTGTCGAGAGATGGGGCTTTAGGTGTCGGTTTTTTTACCAGAGTCCCTCCGCCTCGTCCCAGAATCCAGGGCCACTGACAAGCCGTTGCTTTATTGATTACTTTTTTTTTCACAACATGCGGCATAGAGTTTGCTTATATCTTGGCTAAGCGTTTCTCTGCGACGAAGTGTGAGCCACTCGCTACCGGCGGTTGGAATACCAGGGGACAGTGTGACCTAGTCGGCAAACTTTCGACGCCATGAGAGCTATGATATTCTTTTCGCTCAAGAACTGGTCTTGATGGCCGCCATGATGTATCGGCTACAGACATACGGAAACGGAACCACTCTGCAGAGCCAACGCCAGGAAGACTGGTAGCGACGACGAGGTGGTGACCAGAACAATGAACCGCAGATTCGGGCTTTAAGACGCGGGACCTGAGGTCGCAATCGTTGGGAGCAGGGAAACGAAACGAACGGAAGCAACCGACGAAGCAGTCGAGTCGAATGACCAGGTGCCCGCCAGCGGTCACGACGCTGCGGGGGACAAGACTTTGACAATGGATCAGCGCCGCCGGCGGTTGGTTCGCGGTGCTGCCGCCCTGGCGCCCCTGGTGTTGACCTTGCGCAGTGGCGCTTTGGCGGCGGCGTCTTGTACCGGGGTGAAAATCCAGTCGGTGACCGTAAGAGCTGACGATGGAACCGTAGGCGGAGACCCACTTGCCGGAAAAATTGAGATTGCGAGTACGTCAATCGCGGCCGGTGACGTTTGCGTTGCGCCTGGCCAATTGCGGGCATGCGGCGATCCCGGCAGGGTGGAGACTAACCTCCCGCCACCCTAGTGAGCGCGTGGAACCTCAGGGCGTGCAACCGAATACTTTCTGGACCTGCGGAAGCAGCCGCAAGTTCCAGGGTCAGTCGGTTGCGATCCTCAGTTCTACTTCAGCGACATCGATGGGGGTTGGTTAGGCGACTGACCCGGACCCAAGACAAGTTCGCGCGGACGTCATCTGAGGGAAATCTTGCACGACCTGTCGTCCGGTAACGCTGCCGCCTATATCCTTACACCTGCCGCGCGTTCCCTTCGATGGCAGGACTGGGAAGATATTTACATCGCTTATCAAGCGTCGTCTGCCGAAACCCACTTCTTCAACGAAACCACTGCATTGATCCTTCAGTCCCTGGAACGTGGCCCCATCAGTTTAGCTGAAGCGAAGAAATGGACCGAAGCAGTTCTCGGCGTCGATATGGGTGAACTTCCTGCCGGCGATTTCGAATTTGCCACGGCGAGGCTCGAGGAACTCGGCCTCATCGAATCTTTGGACGAAGCCATTGCCCGTCAATGATCGTCGGTGACCTGAGTCGCCAGGAACTGGAACGACGGCTGACCGACGCCGGTTTGGACATACAGTTCGGTCCCTTCAACCTCAGGGTTCGCTCCAACCTCGCTTCCTTGCGCGGCTCGTACATCAGCTCTACGAGCCCTACCCCATGGTCGAGGCGGCGGCGATCATCGACTTTCACGTCGGGATAGGCAGTCCTCACGGACTGCGCCGATGGTTTCGGCGTCAGGCTTCCTTCACCATCGACGGACAATCCCCCTTCGCCCCTGTGCCGTCGACCACGCCTTTCCCGCGCTCGAATGGGGCATCAACTGGTGCGTGGCGACCCGTTCGCATCATTTGCTGATGCTTCACTCGGCGGGGGTCGAGCGCAATGGCAGGCGATGCTGTTCCCCGCCTCGCCCGGCGGTGGCAAGTCGACGCTCGTGTACCGCGCTGATCCACCCGGTGGCGCCTCCTGTCGGACGAATTCGGCCTGGTGCGGCCCGAGGACGGATGTTGCTCCCTGCCGCGGCTGATTCCGCTGAAGAACGAATCCATCGAGGTGATCCGACGATTCAGACCGGAAGCCATCATTGGCCCTTCCCTTCCTCCGGGACGCGCAAAGGGCACGGTCGCGCATGTCCGGCCACCGGCCGACAGCATCCGGAGGATGCAGGAACCGGCGCCGCCGCGCTGGTTCGTCTTCCCGCGCTGGATCGCTAATGCCCCCGCTCTCGCTGGCACCGATGGCGAAGAGCCAGGCATTCCTGATGGTCGCAACCAACGCCTTCAACTACGAGGTCCTCGACGAAACCGCCTTCCGGCTCGTCGCGGATATGGTCCGCGCCTGCGATTGTTACTCGCTGAGCTATTCCGATCTCGACGAGGCGATCGCCGCCCTCGACGAACTGTCTCGCGACGATGGCTAAGGCGTCCAGCGAAACCCGGCGGGCGCAAAGGCTCCTGCTCGACGCCCTCAGGACGCCTGAAAAACTTCCCGCTCTGGCGCCCGCAGACTGGGAGCTGCTCCTGCGCGTGGCGCGGCGCGTCAGACTGCTCGGCCGAATCGACTCCGACCTCTCCCGAGCGGGATTGCTCGAAAACATCCCGCCGCGTGCCGCAGCACATCTGCGGGCTGCCCGCAATGTCATCGAGCATCGCAAGACCCTGGTGTCCTGGGAGGTTAACCGCATTCTCTGGGCGCTCAAGGGGATCGGCTGTCCGCTGATCCTGCTGAAAGGCAGCGGCTATCTCCTGGCAGGCCTTCCGTCGGCGCGTGGTCGGATTTTTGCCGATGTCGACCTGCTGATCCCGGACGAGCGGATCGAGGAAGTCGAAAACAGACTGCTCGACCGCGGCTGGTTCAGGACTCAGATCGACCCCTACGAGGACCGTTACTATCGCGTCTGGATGCACGAGATTCCGCCGCTCCGTCATCAGGAGCGGGGCACCGAAATCGATATCCATCATCGGCTGCTGCCCAGAACCAGCCGGCTCAGTTCCGATCCGGCGCCGCTATTCGCGGCAGCTCGGCCGTTTGGCGATTTGCGATTGCACGTTCTCGCGCCGGCTGACATGGTCCTCCACTCTCTGGTCCATCTGTTTCTCGAGGGCGATCCTGACGAAGGCCTGCGCCTGCGGGATCTGGTCGATGTCCATGATCTGCTCTGCCATTTTGGTCAGGCGCCAGGTTTCTGGACGGGACTGGTACCGCGAGCCCGTGAGCTGGGTTTCGAGCGTCCGCTGTGCTACGGGCTGCATCATGCGCAGGAGTTGCTTGCTACGCCGGTCCCGCCGGAAGTGTTGCAGGAGCTTGCTGACGCGGCGCCTGTCTGGCCAATCCGGCAAGTCATGAATCACCTGATCCACCATGCGCTGCTCCCCGGACATCCGGATCATCCTTCCCGCCGGGCGACTCTCAGCCGCTGGCTCCTGTATGTGCGCTCGCACTGGTTGCGCATGCCGCCGGGCCTGTTGACCCGACATCTGGCGCAAAAGGCGTGGCTGCGTTTCCGTGGATACCGGAAACGGATCGACCTGGCGCAGCTCGACCTCAAACAGCAGTAGTCAGCACGGCTGATTGGCGGTAACGGTAGTTGAGGAAAAATCTGGTCATGGTTTTCCTCAACTACTCGCTATACTGTAAATAAGAACAGTATACCGCCATGACCGACGCCCTCCCCTTCTACGCCGAACTGCACTGCTGCTCCAACTTCTCCTTCCTGCGCGGCGCGTCGCATCCCGAGGAACTGGTCGAGCGCAGCTGCTCGGTTACAGCGCACTGGCGATCACCGACGAGGCCTCGTTGGCGGGAGTCGTGCGGGCGCACAAGGCAGCCAGCGCATGCGGCCTGAAACTGATCATCGGCGCCGAGTTCCACTCGCCACTCAACAGGATCAGGCTTCCGGCTGGTCCTGCTGGCGCAGAACCGCGCCGGTTACGGCAACCTCTCGGCACTGATCACACTGGCACGCAGACGCTCGCGCAAGGGTGAATACCGTCTGCTCCGCGGTGATCTGGAGGCACCCGGCCAGATCGCCGGCAGCAGCGGCGCCGTCCCGGACTGCCTGGCACTGTGGATACCTGGTCCCGCCGCCAGCGTGGACGAGGGCCGCTGGCTGGCAACGCACTTTCCGGCCGTTCTGGCTGGCCATCGAACTGCACGCGGGCGTCAATGACGCGGCGCGACTCGCCATGCTGCTTGAACTGGCCACCGCGAGCGGCCTGCCGGCGGTCGCCACCGGCGACGTCCATATGCATCTTCGCGCGCCGCCCTTGCAGGATACGCTGACCGCGATCCGCCTGAACAGCACGCTGTTTGCCGCCGGCCACGCACTTTGCCAACGGCGAGCGCCATCTGCGCAGCCGCCTGCGGCTGGCAAGGCGATCTACCCACCTGACCTGCTGGCCGAAACGCTGCGCATCGCCGCGTGCTGCAATTTCTCGCTAGACGAACTGCACCGACGAATACCCCGAGGAAGTGGGCCCTGACGGTCAGACGCCGCCTGCCTTCCTGCGCGCCGAGGTGGAAAAGGGGCCTGCGCCAGCGTTACTCTGGCAGCGTACCCGGGAGTGTGCGGGAAACGAGTCGAACACGAACTTGCCCCTGATCGCTGAACTCTCCTACGAGTCCTATTTCCTGACGGTTCTCGACATCGTCAATTTTGCCCGCAGCCGCAATATCCTTTGCCAGGGGCGGCTCGGCGGCCAACTCGGCAGTCTGCTACAGCCTCGGCATCACCGAAGTCGACCCGGCACGTTCGAACCTCCTTTTCGAGCGCTTCATCTCCTGTCGAGCGCGGCGAACCACCGATATCGACGTCGATTTCGAACATGCGCGACGCGAGGAGGTCATCCAGCACTCTATGCCAGGTACGGGCGCGAGCGCGCCGCACTGGCCGCGGCGGTGGTGACCTTCCGTACCCGCGGCGCCCTGCGCGACGTTGGCCGCGTCCTCGGCTTTGGCAACAGCCAGATCGACGCCCTCACCGCTTCGCTGGCTTGGTGGGACAAACGCGGGCAACTGCCCGATCGCCTGCGCGCCGTCGGTCTCGATCCGGCGGCACCGCGCGTCGCCAAATGGCTCCAGCTGGCCGAGGCCTGCGTGGTTTTCCCCGCCACCTGTCGCAACATGTCGGCGGCTTCGTCATCTCGCGCGGCCCGCTAGCCCGCCTGGTGCCGGTCGAAAATGCCGCGATGGCGGAGCGTACGGTGATCCAGTGGGACAAGGACGACCTCGACGCGCTCGGACTGCTGAAGGTCGACGTCCTGGCCCTCGGCATGCTCTCGGCGATCCATCGCGCGCTCGACCTGATCGGCTGCCGCATGCAGGATATCCCGCCGGAAGACCCGCTGGTCTACGAGATGCTCTGCGCCGCCGACACGGTCGGTGTCTTCCAGATCGAATCGCGCGCGCAGATGGCCATGCTGCCGCGCCTCAGGCCCCGCCACTTCTACGATCTGGTGATCGAGGTGGCGCTCGTCAGACCGGGTCCGATCCAGGGCGACATGGTCCATCCCTTACCTGCGTCGCCGGCACGGCAAGGAAGCGATCGAAGCGATGCGCCCGGAGATCGCCGCCGTATTCGGCCACCTGCGGTGTGCCGATTTTCCAGGAACAGGTGATGCAGCTGGCGGTCGTCGCTGCCGGCTTCACCCCGGTGAGGCCGATCAGTTGCGCCGGGCGATGGCTGCCTGGCGGCGTAAGGGCGGACTCGAACCCTTCGAACAGAAACCGATCGCCGGCATGCGCCAGCGCGGCCACGACGAATCATTCGCCCAGCGCATCTGCGCGCAGATCCGGGGTTTCGGCGAATATGGCTTCCCGGAATCACACGCGCCTCGTTTGCCCTGCTGGTCACGTTTCGGCCTGGATCAAGCGCCACCATCCGGCCGCCTTTCTCTGCGCGCTGCTCAACAGCCAGCCGATGGGCTTCTACTCGCCGTCGCAACTCGTACAGGACGCGCGCCGGCATGGCGTCGCGGTGCTACCGGCAACGGCCATGCACAGCGGCTGGGAAGCGCAGCTCGAAAACCTAGCGCCAGCCACGGCGACGGCCGGTCCGGCCGTTCGCCTGGGCCTTTCCAGCATCAGCGGCCTCTCACAGGCTGCTGTGTTGCGCCTGCTCGAAGCACGCCGGCAGCACCCCTTTGCCAGCGTCGCCGATCTCGCGACGCGCGCCCGACTGGCGCACAGGGATCTCGATCTGCTCGCCGCGGCCGGCGCGCTGGCCGACTTGGCCGGCCATCGTCGGCAGGCCGCCTGGGCGGTCGCCGGGTGCCGTACAACTCGATCTGCTGAGCAACGTCGAGCCACCGGAGACCTCTGCCGCCGCCGCAGAACTCGCCGAACCATCCGAGGCCGAAAACCTGATTGCCGACTACGCCAGCACCGGCCTCACCCTCGGTCGCCACCCGCTGAGCCTGCTGCGCGCCCGCCTGGCTGCGCAGCGCTTCGTTTCCGCCAGCCAGCGCAGCAGGCAGCCGACCGCCAGCTCATGCGCGCTGCCGGAATCGTCACCTGCCGCCAGCGGCCGGGTACCGCCAGCAGCCTTGTTTTCGTCACCCTCGAATATGAAACCGTGCTGTCCAATATCGTCAGGTACTCCCCGGCTGGTCGAGCAGCAGCGCCGCGAACTGCTCGGCGCCCGCCTGCTCGGCGTCCTCGGGCAGGTCCAGCGCGAAGGCACGGTCGTCCATCTGGTGGCCAAACGCCTGGTCGATCTTTCGGCCCTGCTCGGCAGCTTGCCAACAGCCAGTCGGAACTTTCACTGAGCCAGAGTGGGCCGCTCAGGCGGTGCAGCCCGCGACCTCGGCGTAAAGATCATGCTCGTCGGCATCGACCACCCGGACGCGCAGAAAATCACCCGGTTCGGCGTCGAAATAGTCGTTGACGAAGACCAGCCCATCGATCTCCGGTGCGTCGGCTGGCGAACGGGCGATCGTTCCCTCCTCGTCGATCTCATCGACCAGCACCTCGATTTCGCGGCCGATCTTCGCCGCCAGCAGCTCCGCCGAAATATCTTCCTGCAACGCCATCAGCCGCTGCCGGCGTTCCTCGCGAACTTCACTCCGGCAGCGAGTCTGGCGGAGGCGTTGGCCGCCGCGCCCGCGACCGGCGAATAGGCAAAGCAACCGACACGATCAAGACGAGCCTCGGCGATGAACCCCAGCAACTCCTCGAACTCGCCTTCGGTCTCGCCGGGAAAGCCGGTGATGAAGGTGCTGCGCACCGTGATTTCTGGGCAAACCGCGCGCCACGCCGTCAGACGTTCGAGGTTGTTCTCGGCACTCGCCGGACGCTTCATGGCCTTGAGAATACGCGCGCTGGCATACTGAAAAGGACATCGAGATAGGGCAGAATCCGGCCCTCGGCCATCAGCGGCACCAGCGCGTCCACGCTGGGATACGGATAGACGTAATGCAGGCGCACCCAGATTCCCAGTTCGCCAAGCGCCTCGCAGAGTTCGCGCAACCGGGTGCGCAGCGGACGCCCACCGACAAAGCCGGTCCGGTACTTCAGGTCCACAATCGTAGGCACTGGTATCCTGGGAAATCACCAGCAGCTCGCGCACGCCCGACTCGGCCAGTGTTCTGGCTTCCTGCAACACGTCGCCGATCGGTCGGCTGACCAGCGGCCGCGCATCGAAGGGATGATGCAGAAGGTGCAACCGTGATTGCAGCCCTCGGAAATCTTGAGGTAAGCAAAATGCTGCGGCGTCAGTTTGATCCCCTGTGGCGGGACCAGACTGGTAAACGGGTCATGCGGCTGCGGCAAGTGCGCATGCACGTGCCGCAGCACGTCGTCGGCGGCATGCGGCCCGGTCACCGCCAGCACCTGCGGGTGCCTTGCGGATCACCGCTTCTCGGGCCCCCAGGCAACCGGTGACGATCACCCTGCCGTTCTCCTGCAAAGCCTCGCCGATAGCCTCGAGCGACTCCTCGACGGCGGCATCGATGAAACCGCAGGTATTGACCACCACCAGATCGGCGCCCTCGTACGAAGGAGAGATCAGATAGCCCTCGGCACGCAGCGGTGAGAGATCTGTTCGGAATCGACCAGCGCCTTCGGGCAGCCGAGGATACTACACCTATACTTTTTGGTTTGGACATGAAATACTACTCGAATGACAATAGGTAAAGTATCGACACCTTCGGTTCTCCGATCCGAAACAAGCAGCCGGCAGTAGTGCGGAGCGGCAGATGCAGTACGCCCAGCGATGGGCGGCTGAACGAGGCTTGGTGCTGGACACCAGTTTGTCACTGCGAGATGAGGGGCTGTCTGCCTATCATCAAGCACATCAAGCAGGGGCATTAGGCGCCTTTCTGCTCGCTGTTGACGACGGGAAAATTCATTCAGGCTCTGTATTGATCGTCGAGGGACTTGATCGCCTTTCCCGTGCCGAGCCTATCCAAGCTCAAGCTCAACTCGCACAGATCGTTAATGCTGGCATCACCGTTGTCACGGCAAGCGATGGTAAGGAGTACAACCGCGAGCGGCTAAAAGCCAATCCAATGGACTTGGTATATAGCCTGTTGGTAATGATTCGCGCTCACGAAGAATCGGATACCAAGAGCAAACGAGTAATGGCTGCGGTTAGAAGGCAATGCGAAGGTTGGCTTGCCGGCACCTTCCGCGGAATCATACGCAATGGGAAAGATCCCCAGTGGGTTCGGTGGAATGGATCAGCATTTGAGTTTGTACCGGAGCGAGCCGAAGCAGTAAAGCTGGCAATTGAACTTTTTAGGGGTGGGTATGGGGGTGAGCGGATCGTCCGTGAGTTGCACAACCGTGGACTACAGTTGTTCAACACTGGATCCACAACACCGTCGCTATATAAGCTACTAAAACGCCCTGATTTGGTCGGCGTGAAAGTTCTTGAGGTAGGTGGCGAGGGGTACAGCCTGCCTGGCTATTACCCTTCCCTTATCTCAGAGAACGATTTTGCCGAGCTTCAGGCAATGAACCTAAAACGCTTCCGCCGCAAAGGTAAAGGAGAAATCCCGGGGGTTGTTACCGGGCTAGCGCTTTTCTACTGCGGGTATTGCGGTTCGGCGGTCATTGGACAAAACATCATGAACCGCAACCGAAAACCTGATGGAACACTTCAGGACGGACACCGTCGACTCATGTGCTGTGGCTACAACAGCGGGCCTGGATGTGTAGTTGGTGGCAGTTGCAGTGTAGTGCCAATTGAGAAAGCGATTCTCACCTACTGCTCAGACCAGTTCAATCTATCTGCTCTAATGGACGGAGGTGATCAAGCCCATGCCTTACGCGCCAAGATCGCTGAAATCAAGAACAAGATCATCGAAATGGAGATGCAACTTGAACGAGTAACCAATGCTCTGATTGCCGCGGATGGAGAATCCACCCCCATTGCCTTTGTCCGTAAAGCAAGAGAGTTGGAAACAAAAATATCCGAAGCAAAAGCCCAAGAAAGTGCAACCGACGTCGAGCTAATGCGTATGAGCAACCGACGTACCCCAGCACTAGCAGAAGCATGGGCTGAGGTAGTGAACGGAACTCTTGCCCTCGACTACGATGCCAGAATGCGAGCTCGTCAACTGGTGGCAGACACATTCGAACGTATCGTCCTCTACCATCGTGGTATGACACCAAGTGAATCTGACGGAAAATCAATAGATCTATTGCTAATCGCCAAGAGCGGACGCCCTCGCCTGCTTCGTATTGATCGGCGATCAGGTGCATGGCGTGCCGGGGAAGAGGTTATGTCGGAGTCGGAACTTCCCCATACCCAATTGCTTGAGCTGGCCTGATTTGGAATCTTTATAGATTTCCTTCCAAGACCCGACGCTGACGTTCCAGATAAACATCCTGGTCGATCAGGCCGCTTTCCTTGAGTCGCTTCAAGTCTCGCAGTTGATCTTCCGTGCCTTTGGAACTCGCAGATGCAGACATGGTTGCGACGGAGCCCCCAGGGATTTGTGCATTCCCCGCAGGTTGGGTATCGGTACCGGGAGAAGGCTTGGGAGTCTCCAGCTTGGAAAACACTCCCATGATCACCTGAATGAAAGCCGGATACTCGTAGGCCGATCCGTTATTGTGGTCGATGATGGCGCCGATCCCGCCACCGAGGATAATGTTGCCGAACATCGATCCCTTCGTCTCAGACACAACCGCCGCTCTCCCTGGCTCGATACCATCCTTGGTGCAAAGCACCTGGAGATCATCATTAGAACGGTGGATTCCAACCGATCCGGGTGTCGTTACAAACCACTTCCCTTTATTGTTGGTAAGCTCGCAATTCGCCCCCTTTACTTCTGTGCCCGACTGTTCGCGAGCTTGAACCGACACATTTTGATTCGGTGAGCCAGTAACGGAAGCACAACCGCTTGAAAGCAAGCCGACAGCCGCCACGAATGACAAGCAAACCCATGACGAGGGCGCCTTTAGAAATTGAGCCTGGCCGCGTTGAGCACTGGTGGTGATTTGCATCTGGATTCTCCTTGGTTATGCTCCGATCAATTGTCGGAGATGAACCCAGCATAGAATGCACAAAGCTCACCACGTGAGCCTCACCAGATAGACGCTAAATCACGCGAGTTGTTTTTTCCCCTCCTCGACTAGAGAACCGAACTCGGGAATCCAGCTTCTCGATATTAATCTTCGCCGGCTTCCCGTTGGTAATCGTTCACTCCCCCTACGCTGTTGCCGGGATGACAGGGATGGCGGGAAGCGGCAAACCCTTGCGAGCGGCGGCGATGACGGTGGCGAGGTACTGCCAGGCAGAAGCGGCGCGACGGCGACAGGTTTCGATAAGGCTGGCGAGCAGAGCAAAGGCGCGGGAGCCCTGTTCAGAGCGCGTGCCGTGACTGATGTGGCGCGAAATCACCCAGTGCCGTAGCGCCTGTTCGGCGGCGTTGTTGGAGAGCGGGAGGTGAGGCTCGGCAAGCGGACGGAAGATCACGGTCCAGTCGTAGAGGAACTCGCGCACGACGCCGCCCAGTACCTCGTGGCGATCCGTCCGATGCGTTTCGCACAGGTGCTGCAGCCGGTCAACGTCGGCTGCGTGGCGTAAGGGCAGTGCTTCTGGCGGCGGATCGGTCCGCGCCGCGTAGATGGCGGCCATCAGCGTTTTCATGATCCCTTGCATCTCCTGCCCGACCCCAGATACTCGGTGATCGCTCGATTCGGCCAGCCCCCGCAACTTGCGCATCAGGTGCGGCCAGCAGCGCAGGCGGTTTTCCCAGGCGCGATAGACCACGTAACCGTCACTGATCAGAATGCCGTGATAGCCGTCTTGCAGGGCGTTCTCCAGCATTTCCCGGCTGCGCGGGCCAATGAGGAAGAGTACGGTGTGGGGGGTGACCAGAGCCCACAGCCACAGCAGTACACCGGATTCTGGCCACGACGTTTCATCCACATGCAATTGTGTTGTCTGCACGAGGTCGGCTACCAAGGCATCCTCCAGCGGCAAACTGGCACGCCCGGCTTCGCGGATCGTCTCGTCGATCACGCCGGCGCTCAGCGTCAGATCGAACACTTCCCTCAGCAGTTCGCGGATGCTCGCCCGGGACAGGCGCATGCGCAGCGCGAGCAGAACGATGACTCCGGCCAAGCGAGGACCCACCAAGCGCCACTCGCCCAGTTCAGTCGTCTCCCACTGGTCGTCCGCTGGCGCCCGCCACGGCAGTGCACGACTGACATGGCCGCAGGCGCAGCGCACTTCAAGCAAACGGTGACGCGTGACACTGAACGTCAGCCCGATCAGGCCCTCGACCTGCGGCGCGATGTCGATTTCGTCCCAAGCCGTGTAAGCCTGCGACCCGGCGTCCGCCGCCAGCCCACAAGCCGTGCAGCTTTCAGGGCGGTGCTCACACGTGGCGGTCACCGCCAGTTTCTGCGTGCGCCCATGGCCCGGACTGCCGGGTTGCCTGCCGGGCGACTTCCCCGAACCTTTCCCGGGCGAGGGGCCGTTGGCAACAGCCGGGCTGGTTCCTGCCGTCTCTTTCGGCAAATCTCCCACCGTGTCGGTCGCGGTAGCGTCTGCCGTGCCGCTCTCGGCTGGCGTCTCCTTGTCCTTCGCCGCATCGCCCGCCTTCTCCCACGGCGCTTGGCTAGTCGGCGGACATGAACTGTTGGTCGGGTTCCGATTCAGCCGGTCCTGTAACTCCTTGACGTCATGCAGCAGACGCTTCGACACCTCCAGCAATAGTTCCGCCGGTAGCTTCTTGAGCCACTCGTCGTCCATTTGGAAAAGGTCATGCTTGCTCAGGCGCATCCTGCCGGCTCTGTCTCGTCGTCCTCAAGAGTCGGATTCTGTCATACAAATCATTGGCCTGGCAGCTTTTCTTAAGGGGGAGTGAACGATTACTCCCGTTGTAACCATCCTGCTTAAGAGCCGCCAGATCGCTTTGTAGTGTGCTTTCAGTCGTCTCCAGGAACCAACATTTCTCGTTGGCTTCCCATCGATAGCCCAGCGCTTTGAGACGATCCTTGTTATCGAATGGACTGTTCCTGGCCCACACCCGATAACTGGGATTTTGCTGCCCAGAAAGCAGGTGCATTAAGCCTGTGATGCCACTGACTGGCAGGGGAAACTGAAGAACTTCCAACAAAGCCAGGCAGTCGGCCTCGGCGCGATGGGCTTCGTGGAAAAATCCCATGCAGTTGAGTATGTAGTCCAGCTTGGCTGAACCATAACCTTCTTCCGCCCAAGGAACATCCTTCAGTGAGCACCCCCAGGGCACCGACTGGAATATGGGAAACCGTTTCTCCAAGAACTGACGATCAAACTGTGCGTTATGCGCGATAACAAGGGACGCCCCAAAAAGCATTTCCTCCACCTTCTGGTCATCGATTCGCTTACCGGCGACCATCTCGTCAGTGATGCCATGGATCCTTGTCGTGTCAGGAGGAATGGGTACAGATGGCTGCTCCAAAGCATCGTAGACGTCGACCACGCGAATCGCCTGACCTGTCGACGGATCAAAGTCGAACGCAACCATGCCCAGTTCGATAATTTCGTGCGCAGACGGATCTGTACCCGTCGTTTCCGTGTCGAGAATGATCGCTCTCGATGCCGCCCCACTTGAATTCTCGCCAAACACCTGCCGCGGCGACAACCGGCGTAACACCCGATAGTCGGGATGTGCTTCAACTTGCCTTGCCAGCAGCTCGATTTCTGAACCTTCCATATTTTCCGCTTCCTTTTCGTTAATTCACCCCCCCTTTTTCCGGGGTGAGTCTGGTGTTCGATTGACCGTCAGGTTGATTCCATTTTCGTCACTATGACAGACCCAAAGCTCACTACGCGAGCTTGAGCGTGCTGATTGCTACCCCTTCGGAGCCGCGGTTGAATGTGGCCCAACGACCCTGCTACCGATTCCCCCACTTCGTTCCGTTCGAAATACGAACTTGGAGGATGTATTTCAACCGCATCCCATTTCGTGGTGACGCTACGATGAATTCATGACTCCGAAGGAACATCGAATGCATACCGCACCCCATGAAGATAGCCTCTCCCTTCTCACTCGCCGCCACGGCGGATTGCTGCTCCCACTATCTGCCGCAGCGCTGGAAATCGGCATCAATCTCAGGACAGCCCACAATCAGATAAGCAAGGGCGTCTTTCCAATTCCGACTGTTCTTCGGGACCGGCGTCGCTATGTTCATATCACCGACTTGGCATCCTACCTTGATCGCCTTCGGCAGCGAATGATGGAAAAGAACCCACTCGCCAAGAGAGTGACGCGGACGAATGGACGTACGGAAAAGCTGGAGATTCAAACCAACCATACCTGACTGTACGTCCCTATGCGTTCTAATTCACCTACGGCCGCTGGATATCTGCAACATTCCAATATACTAATGACAAACAACAGGAGGAGCCATGGTCATTCTCGAATCGTGCCCATTTTGCGGAAGTCAGCATGTGGAATCCAGCGAAGTAGATATCAACGGATGGATGGTTGAGTGCATGGACTGTCATGCGACCGGGCCTATCGGTCGAACAGAGGCTTTATCTGTTACTGCATGGAATAGGCGCCATCTGAAGGCACCTGTCCATTCGCAATCCGTTGCGACCGCCGCCTGATACCTCCCGAGAAAAATCAGGAAAGCTTGGCCAGACGTTCCGCTACTGACGGATCGAATTCCTTCCTGGTCAGCAGTTCTCCAATCGTCGATTGTCGAGACTTGATTGCATCCGCGACGAACCCTCGTCGCTCTTCAATGACGGGCAGCACTTTCTCTCTCAGAAAATCTCGCTCGACCGGCAACAGCCGTTCGTCTCCGATGATTCTGGAGATGGCTTCCGGCAAGTCCGCACTCATCCGCGACAAGATGCCACGAACCAGCCTTGGCGCCACGCCGGCCTCATAGGCCATCGCATCCCAGTGCTGCCCCTCCACCCAGCCGGGCTTGTTCTCACCGGCGATAGCCATGGACATGGTCTGCCTTGGCAGGTAGGCCTCCACGCAGAGCATGTCGTAAAACGGCGCCACTGCGGCTTTCTGCCCCCGCATCAGGAAAGCAATGTTCTTGGCGTGCGCGTCTAGGTTGCCGATCAGATAGTTAAAGGCAACCCACTGGACAACTGCATTGGCAGCCACGATCGGGCGATCGATGAACGTGCCTCGAAGAACCCCAAACAAGTGATGCAAACCCAGTCCACCCTCGCTCTCGTATTTCTTTGAAGGCGCCACACCCAGCGCCTGGCATAGGTCTATCTGATGGAGCCGCCCGAACGTCGTCCCAGCAACCTTCTCCGCGCTCTGTTCCAATGGCACCCGGTCAAATCGTTCGATGACATATAGTGGCTCGGGGAGATGCAGCAAACCAACCGCAGGCACCGGAACCTTCAGCTCATGGGCAAGGCGCATGCAGAAAAATTCGTTGGCCGGACAGTGAGGAAAATCCGCGCTGGCATTCTCTGGTTTGACGATATGGGTCGATGGCGCCGACCCTTCGGGCAGGAACATTGCGCCATTGGCGTCAATACGCAGCCCCAGTTTTTCCTGGGCACCTGCCAGAGACATGCGGATTTCATCCCATGATGCCATCAGAGGGAGATTGCGCGCCCTGGATGCCTCAATCTTTTCCTGTAGCGTCTCTCTCGCGAGTGGAACCAGAGTTTCCCCTGTCGCCACATCAAACCCTTCGGGGATCAGCGAAAGAGCTCCCGCGGTGTCCTGTCCGTGTCGAATCAGAAGCGCCCACGTATCTCGGGGATCGATTCTGTCCCGGAAGGCGATCAGGTCTCGCAGTCGGCCTTCGGGCAACAGGTTCTCGAAGAACCATTCAACCGGCTTGGCGTCTGTAGTGTCTTCAAATTTTCGGGTGGCAATCGGAAAATTGGGCGATAACGCATAATCCTTCCACTCGGCCGCGTAGCTGAACTTCCACCGCCCATTTTCGATTTCAATGGTTCCGACCGGGATACCGTTGGCCGAGACAATCAAAGCGTTCATGCCGTTTCACCCGGCAATCTCAACCTGACATCAATACCGAACCGGCTGCAGACGGACAGTACTTTTCCGATCTGGGCTGTCGGTTTCCCTTGCTCCAGACCGTTAAGAAATGGCAAACTGACGTTGCATAGCGCAGCGGCATCGCGTTGAGTCAGTCCAGATTCCTTGCGGACAGCCCGAAGAATCTCCCCAAGCTCGACGACAGAGGAGATACCAACTTCCCTGTTTGCCATAGCACCTCCGATAAAGATAAACGATCGTTGAATTTTGCCTTGTATTGACCATCAATGCAAGGAAAACTAAACGATCGTTGATTGTTGCTGCCGGGCCTTGTCTGGTGACGGCACAACCCTGACGGCTTACTTCTTTTTGGCTTGGCCAGCGACTTTCTGTTTGAAGGTGGCGCCCGCGGAGAACTTCGGCACCGTCGTTGCAGCGATATTGATTTTCTCGCCGGTTTTCGGGTTCTTACCTTCACGAGCGGCGCGCGCCGCCGACTTGAATGTACCAAAGCCCACCAGAGTCACCGAATCCCCCTTGGCGACAGCGGTCACAATTTCTTCGACCAGAACATCCACGGCACGACCAGCGGCCGCCTTGGACAGATCAGCTTTGGTGGCCAGCGCTTCGATCAGCTCGGATTTGTTCATCGTGTTACTCCCTGTTGGTTGAAATGAAAGTTGCATTTTCTCATCTTTGACGTGGCGCCTCACGCGAAAGTGCTCGTGATGCCGCGTCGAGGTCGATCCCTTCGGTCGGCGGCTGCCCGTTACGGCACAGATTGAGTTCGTAGCGGACGGCAAACGGAATCAGCTTCCCTTCCTGAGTTGGTACCGCATCTTGCATCAAGGTCGCCTCCAAGCGAGCACAACCCACTTCAGCAAATTTCGACAACGTTCTGACTTGAACCTTCACGGGGTTGGAGGAACGAGTCTGTGCCTTGAAAAAATCAGCCATTGGCCCGCTCAGATCCCCGCCGGACCGACCATTGGGCGCATCGATTGCAGCAATCAAATGCTGCTTAAGATCGGCAGCAAGGATATCCTTGCTTCCCAGCAAAGCAAAAAAACAGAGCGCCATCGTAAGTATGTTCAGAGGTCGATTCATCGGTTGTAATAGCTGTTGACGCGTTGCTGGACAGTGCTTTGGACGTTCTGTCCCATGGATGAGGCGCTGGGAACACGCACACTGGAGGCAATTTCCTGGACGAACTCGCTCATATCGATCCGGGAAAAATCGAGCTGCTCGAACTCGGATGTTGTGAATCCAGAACAGTCCGGGCTCTCAGCGCTCCCCCAGCCTTTCCCGATCTGTCCCCTGCCCTGTTCATTGATGATCCTGGCCAGACGCGAGTTGAAGCAGCAATAGGACTCGGTTTGCTCGATGCAAGTCCGAAGAATCGGGATCCGTGCCGAACAGAATGAACCCACATGGACGCAAAGATTGGCGTCCCTGTGCATTGCCAGCAACTGTTCCGATTGTTCGCAAGAGAGCAACTCGGACAGGAGTTGCAAGGCGACGGCCGCTGCCAAGGAATATGGATCGAAGTAGAAATTGAAGCTCCCTAGTGATCCGAGCGAGTAGATTGGTCCGCCCAGCAGACCGCTGGTCACCGTCCCGGTCGAGAACGTCAGTCCGTAGAAGCTGAAGGATGGCTGGAAATTGGTTGGAGTAAAAAGTACCTCCGAGGAGATCATGGCTTGGGCGCCGGCCTCGATATAGCTCGTGTATTGGGGGTACATGAAGTCGAACATGTACTTGCTGCCGGCATTCACCGCCAGTTGCCCGCCGGCAAAGGCTCCCTGGATGGTTGCCGACATCAGTACATTGTTGCTTCTGGCAGCACCGCCCCCGCCCTTCTTGCAACAATTCACCAGGCCGAAGAGCTTCTTACGGCACTGTTCCCCCACGCCCTTAAACAGTCGCTGATCGGCACCGTAGACGCCTGCTTCGCGTGCCGCCTCCATCGACGCCATGGCTTTCCCGAAATCCTGATCGGCTGGATTACTGGTGTCGAAGCATCCGGTTGCACCTTGGCAAAATGATCGCTGATCGCAAACCGTGCGCTGGGTCTGGGATGCCGGGGATGTCTGGCATGAATAGGTCCTTTCGCTCATGTCACAAGCCCCGGAGGCCAACTGGTCAATACATTGGGATGAGACCTGCGTACACCCCCGATCAATCAACTCCTGGCAATCGTTGGTCAGCGTCGTACCAGCACAGGTGTAATCCTCAGAACGAACCCAACAGGAATCTCCCGAGCTTTGTGCCCCAGCCGGCAAAGGGGATACGGTAGTCAAGCAGACCTGTAGCCCATTGATCGTTTTGCAGGGCGTGCTATCGGTACAGGTCGTCGCTGCGTGGACGCAATTGGTGCTTTGCGCGAATGAGGAGCACTGACTGGTATCCAGTGTGTTCGACGTGATGGTGTAGGACGTATTCAGCTCAACCACCGTCGGGGTGCTCGTCGAGGCCGTAACGTTGGTGCATTGATACCGTCGGGTATATTGGTTGCATGACCCGTCGAATGCCGTGCTGTCGCAGGTCGAACTGACCAGCGCACACCCTTCGGTTGCTTTGATGGCCGCGCAATAGTCGATGTGATTCTCGGCAATGCAGGAATAGTCATCCTGATAGCGCCAGCATGTAGCCGTAGAGTTGAGTCCACCCGCTGGCGGCGTCACACCGGCCAGACACACCGTCGCCCCGCTGGGATCGGCCTTGCATGGCGTCGAATCGACACAGGTATGCGCCGCCAGGCGACAGTGGGAATTTTGAGCATAGCTGCTGCACTGGCTCGTATTCGCGGTATCCGTCGCCAGCGTGTAGGTGTTATCCAAGCGGACCGTGTTGGTGGGGGTTCCTTGGCTGGAGCCACACCTAAATGTCTTCGTGTACGTATTGCAGGTCCCATTGAAAGCGGTATCGCTACAGGTCGAGCTGGTTTGTCCACAGCCAGCCGCTGTCAGTGCCGAACAGTAATCAATCGAATCGGGTTTGATGCAGGTGTAGTTATCCTGGAGCTCCCAACAGCCGCCTACGTCGGCCAATGTCACGACAACACCAGATATTGTCTTGCTTGGGGTGCTATCAACGCAGATCGAGCTTTCCAGTCGACAATCGCCGGCAACCGCCTGGCCCACGAAAGCCATGAGAAGAAGAGCTACAAACGTCAGTGCCCTCATTACTGTGCCCGCTGCTGCAGAGTGGCGCACTCATTGGATGTCCAACTGCTGACGGTTTTTGACATCGGCAATTGGAGTGGCGCCCCAGTACCAGTTCCTCCTGAGGAATTGCACCCGGAACTGACATTGCGCATCGAAGGCGTGCAGGTCGTTGAGCTGCAGCTGACGCTGAAATACACATAGAGATTGCAGCCGAACCCGAGGTTGCTGACGTAATAGTCGGTAACCGACTGCCCTGGAGCCACCGCAACCGGGAACCGGCCGTAACTCCCGTCCCATGGATAGCCAATCCAGTTGTAGTCGTAGCGATTCACACCATCGTAGGATCGGTAAGGTTCCACCACGTACGACCGGCCATCGCTTCCGCAGAAGATGTTCATGGCCATGTACGGGTCTACGCACCAGCTGCAATCCATGAACGCGGCCCTTCCCAGCCAGGCGCCGGGCGTGCATTGGCCAAACCCGACTGTGGCCGACACTCCACGCCGACAGCTCAACGTTTCATATCCCTGCACCGTTTGGTTGCATTGATAGTTGTAGCTGGTGTTCACCGCAATCTGCCGACCGATGTAGCAGGTGGCATCGCTGAGCGTTTGCATCTGCTCGACACATTGGTACAGATGATGTTGATCGACGGCGATCTGGCGGGCAGTCGAACAGAAATTACTGCTCACGGGCCGGTACTCGGTACAGACCTCTGTCGAAAACGTCGCCGGCGTGGTCTCCGTCACCACACGGCACTGCTCCGTAGTCGCCCCGATATTGACGCCATTGACCTGCAAGGTTGGGTTGCTGGCGATGGAATTGGCACGACTGATCAGAGGATCGGTGGCACGATCAATCGAGAAAGCAGGCCTCACGCTCGGGTTGCGCGCCACAAAATTCACTGCATCACACTCCTGCCGCCGATAGGTGTCGGCATCCGGCACTTGGCTAGCGCAGTCCGTAACCTTGGTGACACCGGGTCCAGATAGCTGACCCTGCCCGCCTTGGAACAACTGAGTTTGCGTGGCACTCTGACCGTAACCTGGGACCATGGACGCGGCATTCCCGCTACCGATGCCCTGAAAGGCACCATTGATCGAGCCTGATCCAAGCGCCCTGCCCTCAGTGAATGCCGTACCTGCGTCGTAGCCCTGTGCTACCGCGTTGGTCGCGGTCGCCATGAAAACCATGCACCAGACAAATAGGCACCTCACGGACGAGCCCCAGCCAATCTTGCGGCATAGCGCCTTGCCGCTTCTGCCCAGTTCGGTGCTTGGCGTTCAATGAGATCAAGGGCGTAGTCCTGACCAACGTCGCCATCAACCTTGATATAGCTTGCCGGAGCAGCGCATCCGTCCTCACCAATCTTGGTCGCTTGCCCGGACCGGGCGATTACCAACGCCGGTACTTGAGCCACCTTGAACTGTTTGAAGGCTGGGGGATGAATAATGGCTGTGACATTTCTCTTCCCGACCAGGGCGGCCAGTTCCTCCCCCATTCGGCTCAGGGAGTTGCCTTTGAGACCGCGAAGGACGAGGACGGCGCCCGACTTTTCCGACTGGGCGACGATTCGCTCAAGCGCTTCCTTCGGCATCGAGAACGAGACGAAGACCATCAGCTCAGGGATGTCAGATGGCATTTCTGATCTGGGCGGAGACGCATGGCGATAGGACTCTGCGATCTGGGAAATGTCCGGACTCTTGGCTACTGGCTTCGGTAATGCGTCAGTTTTCGGCACAGACAACGGATTCGCTACTCTTGCCGGCCCCATCCCCTTAAGAGCCTCCTCCATACGTTGCCGCGCCACGCGCATGTCGCCATCGCTTGGCAGCACAGCCTGCGCCCATGCAATGCTCGACACTGAACACGCAATTGAAGCTGCGATGAGTACGCCGCATCGATATTGATTCATGGTTTCAAAAGGCCCCTTGGCAGCAGTTGCGTTTTCGAAAAACCATGTAGGCGAAGTCCTCGCCTTCAAAAGGGTATTCCTTGCCTGCCCCCCAAAGGACCGTCGATCGTCCCAGGGGCTGGCAACATTTGCCAGCGATCTTCGCCGTCTGCGGGATCGGGTACAGCATCTGGTACTTGTAGCCGGTCTTGTCCATGATCGGCTGCGGGTAATAGCCACAGAGCCCGTCCTCGCCGGATGCCGCCCACATCAGCCCCTCACGATGCATCTTCGCAATCAGGCGGGTCATCTCCAGACTGGATGCCTGGACACCGCCAATATGTGCCTGCACGTTTCCGTTAAGTGGATAGAGGCTTCCTTGGCATCCCGCACACCAGAACAACGTGTTCAGTGGGAACCCCGCTGTTGCCGCAACACAATCCGCAGCACAGGCAGCACGGGCCGGCAGATTGCCGAACAAAGTGACATCTGGATTGAAAATGAACGTCAGTTCATCGTCGTGCCACATTGGATCGAGTTCGGTGAGGTAGGCCACATCGAAGGATCTGCTCCAGACAGGCATTGTCGAAAATGGCTTCCAGCCAGAAGATGATTGGGTCGATATACCAATGCACCTGATAGAAGGATGAGGTCGAGGTGCTATCCTGGCTGAAGCGCGAACCTCGCGGCGCATCAAACCCGGGGTTCAGCTCAACGCCGCCGAGACTGGTCATGCAAAACGGCCGACGCACGACATCCACGCGACGAACCGGTTCCCAGAAGCTGACCTTGAACCCCACCCGCAATTGCGACGGGCACATGCAAACTGGGGAGCCGCCAGGGTTGGGTGTGTCTTCCTGCCCCATGGATACCAGGTCAAGGCCACCGAACCGGATGGGGAGCATGCAACTCCAGCAGATATCCGTGATCGGGTTCGCAAACCGGCCGGTACAGGTCGCCGTTGCATACGCTGGCAGCGATGACCCTCCAGCGGCAATGGCGAGCACGAGGATGAGCGCGAATTCACGGAAGGACTTCATCGACCCTTAACCTCTTCCCGTCTTGAGTCACGACGGCTGGCACCTGATGAATGCCCAGGCGGCGAACCAGTGTCCCGCCCTGGTCATAGAAAACCTGGCGTTTCCAGTCACGCATGAGATTCAATGGCTCGCCGGCGACCAAAATCGGCTTTACTGCTCGATCTTGATTCCGCAACAGCTGCCGGGCGAAGGAGACCTGCCGTCTATCCCTGCCATCGAAGAAGACGAGCTTTTCGCGAAGAGATACATGATCCAGTGGATTCACCTTCAGTCCGCGCGCGAACAGGAGCGCGCCATCTGCACCACGGATGTCCCGATCCAGCGTCCATGTCGGGTCGATGAAATAAGTGCGTTTGGCCGCTGTCGCCTTAAGACCGGGGACAGGCTTTGGCTTCTCGATAGCACCGACGACGCGATCGCGGTATTCGCCTTGCTTCCTAGCAAGCTCGCCGGATTTTTCCATCCGACCGAGTCGTGACTGGATGACTTCCAGCAGATCCGCTTCGGCAATATCGTAGGTCGGCCCGACGACACCGAGTTCTTCAGCGTGTGCGATAGGCATCAAGCTGAAAAGCAGCATGGCGAGGAGTTGGGCATGAATCGACATGAGGATCGATTCTGGTCGCACGGTCGCGACGATGGCTTTTGAAATGCGCCTTTTTCGGGCGCATTTCGGCACCGCAAGTCACATCAGCTTCAATGCGTCTTCAATAATCAGGACATGCTGCGGTAGCATCGCATCTGGCCTTGAAGGGAGCATTCGGTGGCATTGCCAGTACTGACCAAGCGATTGGTCGAAATCAAACTCGGCGCTTACTGCGAGAAGAGGATTCCGCATCATGTACGGGATCAGGTGAGGTTGAGTTTCGCCATTCGCGGAAACAGCGTGACGCTCAATGAAGAGCGTATTGCGTTTTCACAGCCGGGGACGTGGGTGACCGTTCCTATCGCTCAATTTCGGTATGAAGATAATGGCAGCTGGGGTCTTTTCTGCTCGGACCGAAACTCGAAATGGCATCGATATCACCAAGCAAAGCCGTCTCGTGACCTCGACACTCTGCTTGCGGCCCTGGATGCCGATCAGACAGGAATTTTCTGGGGCTAAGTCGGGGTAGATCGTCTCTCGGTCGCTTGTTCGCGGCGGGTTGGCCTGGAGGAAGCATCGCTCGCGGATGCATTTCCAGCCGTTCCTGGCGACAACCGCCTCCCGCAGAATATCCACATACTCGGCACCATGTACCCGCTCGTCCGGCGGCATCGCCCCATCCACAAGCTCTGACAGAAGCTGGTTTCGAGTTGAACGAGTTTCGCCAAGCTCAAGAATTCGGCTGTAAGCCTCGCAGGCATAGGCAAACGTTTCTCGTTTGGCGAAATCAATCTCGAGCAGCCACTCCCGATGACGAGTCGCGTTCAGCCCGAGCGTTTCTCGCTTGCAGTTGTGAAAAATGTGGGCAGCCTCGTGAACCACATAATCGTCGAAGCGGTTGTTGGCATCAAAATACTCGACTGAACAGCAGGTCGTCTCTTCGCTCAGGCCAACAATATTTGGCGCATCGTCGAAGCCGTTTTTGGCATCAAAGCTTGTGAGGTAAAGATTTGCCAGATTCCACGCTGTCTTGAGCCAAGGCGTTTTTTCGAGAAAGTACTTGCTATCGTCGCCGGCGTGAGAAAGACAACAGACCGCTCAAGCCTTTCGAGGACGATCATGCGTTCTCGCTGCGGGAACAGCCCTTGCACCATGGGCGCAAGTTTCGCGTGGGCGAACACCTTCAAGTCGGCATTTTCGAGGAATGCGGGGACGGCTGCACACCCGGTCCGCTGCAGTACCTCTGAAATGAGTGCGCAACGCAGTGCAGCACTTCCGCACGTCGCACGCTCCACGAACGTATCGCCTGGCCAAGTCTCAAAGCCGTTGTCGTAGTGGCCGCTGGCAAGAAAGCGATCAACTTCTGTTCGCTGGTGCGTGTGCATTCTCTGAATAATTTACCCTACTGACGGCATAGCCGGTATTCGATAGGAATATGCCTTTTTTCAGGTCTGGCACATAAACACGTCAGGAACGACGCTGCCCAAACGCATTATTGACATTTGATTTACCTGGAGTCGCTCTACCAAAAAAGGCTCGGCTTTCCGGGATTGAATCCAGACGAAGGCTCCATCCGCATCTGCCGTTAGGATGCCTTCTCTCACCCCTTCCCGCAAGGTGGTGACGATACTTTGTATCAATGCAAGTCGCGTGTCTTCGCCTATTCCCTCAATCTCGCCCTGAACTGGCTTGGATAGCTGAACAGCATCAGCGGATGATGTCGATACGGTTGATGGTTCTGGCGGCGTTTTCCCGATCGCCATGAGCTGTTTCACCACTGGCTGAAGTCGAACAACCTTCCACGTCTTGCCACCGTCGATCTCGATCTCCACCACCTTGCGAAACGGCGACAATGGATCAAGAACCAGCCAGTTTCGGCGCGACAGTTCATCGAGAATCGATTTGTTCTCCAACCCGTAGCCATTGAGCGCGTCTGGCCACTTGAGACACAGCACACCGGAGGAGTCGATGTGAGTCAATGTCTCGGATGATTTTTCGCCGGTTTGAATGTCTTCGGCAAGTGCCTTCAGTGCTTCGCCGACAGGTCCGTCGAGCCGATCGACAACTTCTTCCGGTGGCTTGGCATTCACCTTTTCGGATTGAACCGGCGCCCTAATGGGCGCGGGTGGCACTGCGGGGCTCCGCATCGGCAGGCAATTTTGAGAAGAGATACTTGGCATCTTTGGGAATTTCCTCCAAGTCGAGAATTTTCCAGGGACCGATGATGGGGCTGGATCGATGACCAGAGCAGTATCACGCAACCTGATGGCAGTCAGTCGGATATTGGGTATCTTCTCGACTAGCACATCGGGGCAATCACCCAGTAGCGATTCCCGTCAGTCCGATCCTCGCGAACATTCGCCAGCTTCCGATCAACGAGCATGTCCAGAATGCTGTTCGGGGTTCGTGGCAAGCCCGGAATTTTTTCCTGATTGATGATGGCCGCCATTTCTTCGCCTGCCGCAGGCCAGATTAAATAGAGATGCCCGTCAATGAGCCAGAGGCGTGAGCCAGGTTCATTGATTCCCCAGGTTCCATCCCGGACAAGTCTGCGCATGATGTCCACCAGGAACCGTTCCACCGGAAGACCGATCTCATAGCCGGTAAACGCAACGCCAAGATTTCGCAGGTCTCGTTCGACACTGACCTGGTCTGAGCGGATCACGAGATCGTGTATCAGATTCTCAGCACTGGGGTGCCCGTTAATTGTTTCCATCATCCAGAGTACGAGTTCTGTGTCCCCCTCCGCAATCCAGGCAAGGCCCTTTGGACTGATGATGCGCTCAGCAATCAGAGAAGAAATCGCCGTATGCTTTTTCGCACGATTCTCACGCCAATGCAGGAAGTAGCGATCAACGCCGTGCCTGCTGGCCCAAGAGTAAAGGTCTTCCACGAATGGGTTCCAGACTTTCGCTCCATCTCTGCTAGTAACGACAAGGTCTGTCACCGGCTTACCCACATCGTAGGCAAAGTGCCGCTAGAAACACGGCAAAGGTGCCACCGTGGTTCTAGCTCACGTCGTCTCCGGGGCGCCTGCTCTCCAGGCAGTAATACTCGATCCCCAGATTGAAGCGACCACAGGGCGACCTCGGCAGCATGACGAAGCAACCCGCCTGCCCCCTGTGATGATGAGTTTGGCTTGCCGGCAAGAGATGCGCGTAGGAGGCAAATCGACGCAGAGACTCCAGGTAGAACTGCTCGAATATGTCGGGAGAGGCGAGTCCTGCCTCGCGAATCTGACCAATCAACTCGCGCTGAGTCTCGATAAGTTTGTGTGGGTCCGTGGCCGGCAGTCCTCTCATAAACGGCGGATACCGAGGGATCTCCTCGTCGATTGCCGTTTGCGCAGCGTCATTCTCAGCAGGCTTGCCGACAGGCTTCTGACTTTGACTATCAAGGCGAACTGCCTTCCTGATGAAACTTAGCAAAGGTCAGCCATCCCTTTCGCCAACGCCTTGCTGTGTTCTGTCCAGGCCGCGTCGAATCCCAAGTACAACGCGAAGACGCTGCCGTGCCCGATCAGGATCAATATCCAGAAAGCCACAGATCGAGTTAAAGGAATTGGCGGCATTGGAAATACCATGAAAAATCCATATCACGGCTTCGCGCTGTATGCCGCCAATACTTCTCTCCTATTTCTCGATTGACCTCACGTTGCCTTTCGCATCTTCGATCGCTTGATGAAGGACAGCTATCCAAAGGCGCTTTGATCTTTGGATGACCTCCAATGGCGCGCTCCGATTCCATTTCCGAAAACCCAATGTGTCCCACGTCAGAAAATCCGATGCGCTTTCCCGATGATTTGATTCCGGCCAATCCAGCCGGTAAGCCGGTACCGTGAATCAAGGCTGTCGGGATGTGAGCCGGCAACGTAGTAGTGCCCTTCCGGAATTGTGCCGATGAGGCCAATATCCAGTGGCTCTCCGGTTCGGGCTCTTTCCTTCGCACGGCCGACTGAATTGCCGTCTACGAAAAAGTCTCGGCCATTCGCCGTGACGACTGAACCGGGCAGTCCGATCAACTTTTTGACGAAGATGCTCCCGTGGGGATAAGGCCAGTTTGCCTCCCATCTGAAGGCAACCAACTCTCCGCGTGCTGGCGTGACGCCTTTCTCGACAAGAAAAATGGTGCCAGGAAGACTTTCGGTGAGATTCAGGGCGACGAGATAAGCGCGGCCAAATGCCAAATGGGCTGCCATGACCCAAAGGACAACCGGAAACCAGCGCCCAGACAGATTGAAAAGACGGATATGCATGGTGCCACTGTATCGATGCGACCTGCCGAGCAATTCTCGAAATGCGCCCGGCAAAGACACATTTCAAGTGCACGAGACCTGAGCGGTGGGCATCCTACAAGCAGCGGTTGTCCCACCTGTTCTTGCGGTTTTTAGGAACTGTGCGAAGCTGGGCCAAAACTGATCGGAGGTACCAATGACTATCGCCGCTGCTGCGACTCAAACTAACAGCCTGTTTGGCGCGTTACCGCTATTCGCTTTACTACTAGCTGGTGCTGCCTTGTTACGCTGGAATCGCAGATCCAGAACCACGGCAGTGCCACGGATCGTTCAACTCGAGCGCGAACTCGATTTGATCAAGAGCCAGATATTGTTCGTCACAACGGATACGTTGTTCGGCGGCAGGATTGTCAAGACGATTGGTTATGTCGAATTTTTTTCAGAGACAGAGGCGGCATCAGATTGTGAATACCGCATCGCAGAAAAGGAAGCATTGTTCGGGTTGGCACAGAAGGCGGTTGGTATTGGTGCCAATGCAGTTGTCGGCATCAAGAAGATCAATGCCCACTACGATCAGGCGGATCGCAGTGGCGAATCTCGCGCGTGGCATATGCGGGGACGGCGGTCACGGTCAATACGTGATAGGGGATATGAAACGCGGGAGAAACTGTGCGTAACGCCGTATTCGCCGTATCACTTCACATTGCGCGCATTCGTAGGATCGCAGGTAGCGGGCCGTCAGCTACAACTCTACGGCCGATCCCCGTACAAGTATCGTTCGTATAACAGGCTCACCCCATGAGCCTATGTGGGAAGATAATCCCCTAAGCCGACCAGCGATAGCGTCATTGGCCGATCTTGACAATTTTGTACTATTCTGCCCTGTTTACGCAACTTTGGCTATTGATTATGTCGACACGTACCAGTGGAGGAGGCGATCCTCACCATCAAGCAGGTCGCGGAATATCTGAAGGTCACAGAACGGACGATCTATCGGCTTGCAGCTGCCAAAAAGATTCCTGCCTTCAAAGTTGGTGGAACATGGCG
>JADJMH010000010.1 GCA_016709675.1 Candidatus Accumulibacter proximus | reverse complement strand
CGACCCGCAGCCATCGCCGCGACCGGCGAAAGGACGCGCTGCTGCAGGAGAACGGCTATCTCGTGCTGCGCTTTCCGAGGATGTCGGCAAGCATCTGATGATGTTCTCGACACGCTCCTGCGCGCCTGGCGCACCGGCAGCGGATCCGGAGTCCGCGCTATGGATGAGGTTGAAAGCACCGCCGGTCAGACTGAAACGCCGGAGGACGACGTGGTTGGCCTTGATATGCCGCCGGGACACCTTCCTTCTGACTGAGTCTTCGAGCACCGCTTCGTTGGTGACCACGGCATAGACCGTCGATCCGCCCGGCAAGACAATCACCACTTCGTGTTCACCGCCCCCTTGCGACAGCCGCTCACCTGGCCGGTCAACTGGTTGCGCGCCGAAAAGCGCACTCTCCGGTTCGTCGGCCAGGATGATGACCCACGGTGCCTTGACATAGGCAATCGCTTTCTGGCCAACCGCCAGATCGAGCGACTTGACGCTGCCTTTCTGTAACAATCGCGACAATCCGGTCGCCGCCGGGCAGTGTCAGCTCGACCTCGGCATTCACCGCGCCATCCACCAAAACCGGTGATTTGTCCTTGAAAACATTGCGTGCGCTGACTTTCATCGACTTCTCCTTGAGGGCTTGAGGATCAGCCCGATTCTCGCCATATACCTTATAGGCAACGTTGTTTTGGGTTGCGAACAATTTTAGTGATTTCCAGATGGAGATACCGGTAGATGACAGCCGTCATCCCCGGCGAAAGCGGGGATCCATCGTTCGGCCCGATGTAGGGCAGAGTTCGGATTGGATTCCGCTTCCGGAATGACGGTACTCCTGGACGGTTTGAGATGGCAATGCCTGAATCCGCCTTAGAGGTGCTCTTCGATCAGCACAACCATAACGACCTGCCATTATTGGGTGCCACGCCAAGTGGCGCGGCGGTTGCTATATAGATAGCTACATTGCGAGACTGATGAATACACTATCGCCTGCGCGGCAAACCTGGAGTGTCGATACCGAGTGCGGCACCTTTCTTTGGCGGACACCCGCAACTGCCTGCTCGGCGCGATCGGACACGCACGGTCGATCCCGCAGGGCCGCCGGGGGGTGGTACCGCTTTCGGTAGGAAGGCGGCGTGGGACGCCATCGCACGCCATGAACAACCTCGCCGGCCCGGCGCTGGTCGTGCGCTCGACCGGCGTCAGTCACGGTGGCGGTACGCAGATCACCGACTACGGGCGCAAGGTCGCGCCAGTATCGCGCGTTGGAAGCGCGTAGCATTGCGGTCGCGCCACACCCTGAGCACGGAAGCATGAACCACGGCCAGGCTAGCGATTTCGGATCAGTTCCGCCAGTGTGCTCAGGCGCATGTCGATGAAGACCAGCGCCCGCAACCAGTTCGCCGGCTCCATCGTTGGGCTGCGCGAGGTCACGTCGACTCCCCGAGGTCCGCCTCAGCCTCGACGCCGAGAACGAAATCGTCGCTGTCATCACCCACGACCTCGGCGGAAGCCCTGGGCCGGCCATCGGCATGGAGATCAGCGCGCTGGTCAAGTCGTCGTCGGTGCTGTTGTTGAACGACCCCCAGGTCAGGACCTCGGCGCGGAACCACCTGTGGGGGCGAGATCACGCGCATCCACGATGGCCCGGTGAATTCTGGAAGTCACCTGAACATCAGGAGCGGCAAGACGGTCTGCGCAGTCATCACACGCACAACAGCGTCTGAGCGCCTCGGGCTGGCCGTCGGTCAGCAGGCCTGTGCCGTCTTCAAGGCCTCTGCCGTCATTCTTTGCAAGTACGTTTGACGCTGACAGGAGAACCCGGATGAAACGAATTGCGCCCTTGCTTGTTGCCCTGCTCACCACCGTCTGCGCCAGCGCCGACGAAGTCCAGGTCGCTGTCGCCGCCAACTTCACCGCGCCGATGCAGCAGATCGCTGTCGAGTTCGAGAAGGATACGGGGCACAAAGCCTCCTCCGTCCTTTGGCGCGACCGGCAAGTTCTACGCCCAGATCACCAACGGCGCGCCCTTCGAGGTCCTGCTCTCGGCCGACGACGAGACGCCAGCTCGACTGGAGAAGGAGGGCCACGCCGTCGCCGGTACGCGCTTCACTTACGCCATCGGCAAGCTGGTCCTGTGGTCGGCCAATCCGGATCTGGTCGACTCGCGCGGCGAGGTTCTGAAAAAAGGCAATTTCAAACACCTGGCACTGGCCAACCCGAAGACCGCGCCCTACGGCGCGGCAGCCGTCGAGACCATGACCAGGCTGGGTGTGCTGTCGGCACTGCAATCCCGCTTCGTTCAGGGCGAAAACATCAGCCAGGTCCACCAATTCATCAGTACCGGCAATGCCGAACTCGGTTTCGTCGCCCTCTCGCAAGTCATCAAGGACGGCAAGATCGCCTCCGGTAGCCGATCCGCCAGGACGCAGTCCTGCTCGGCAGAGGGCGGGACAAGCCAGCGGCTGCGGCGCTGCTCGCCTATCTGCAAGGCGACAAGGCCAGGGCGATCATCCGGTCTTTCGGCTACGAACTGCGCTGACCATGGCCGTCCTCCATCACGCTGATCAGCTACGGGCTGTCAGCCGCTGCACACCAGACGATTCCACCTGGCTGACTTGCCTGCCCGGCGGGTGGCGCGACATGGTGATCGAGCCGCTCGATTTCAAAGAGCATCGGGAGTACGAAATTGCCGCTGGTCGCACCTTCGGCTACGACGTGGATGGCCTCGGTGCGGGCAACGCGGCGGCCTACGCCGAGGCGGGCGCGCAGATTCTCGTCACCAGCGCGCCCTATTTTGCTCGTCCGCGTGATGTCGCCGTCACGATGGAATCCGGTTAGCCAGGATGGACAGCGCTGCTGCGGATCTCGCTGCCGTCTGGCTGACGCTCGAGCTGGCGACGGTGGTGACGATTCTTCTGTTGATCATCGGCACGCCGATCGCGTGGTGGCTGGCGCGGACGTGTTCGGCGCTCAAGGGCGTCGTCGGCGCCGTGGTCGCGCTGCCGCTGGTGCTGCCGCCGACGGTGATCGGCTTTTACCTGCTGATCGCCATGGGGCCGCAGGGGCCGGTCGGACAGCTCACGCAGTCGCTGGGCCTCGGCCTGTTGCCCTTCACCTTTCCCGGACTGGTCGTCGCCTCGGTGTTCTACTCGCTGCCTTTCGTCGTGCAGCCGATCCAGAACGCCTTCGAAGCCATCGGCGAGCGACCACTGGAGGTTGCGGCCACTTTGCGCGCCGGCCCCTGGGATACCTTCTGGTCAGTGGCCGTGCCGCTGGCACGCCCCGGCTTCATCACCGGGGCGATCCTGGCTTTGCCCATACCGTCGGTGAATTCGGCATCGTGCTGATGATCGGCGGCAGCATTCCGGGCAAGACCCGTGTCGTCTCCGTGCAGATTTACGACCACGTCGAGGCGCTGGAATACGCCCAGGCGCACTGGTTGGCCGGCGGCATGGTGCTGTTCAGCTTCCCTCGTGCTGCTGGGGCTGTACATCTTCAACCCGCCACGGAGGAAGAGCGAATGAGCCGGGAAATCCGTGCCCGCCTGCGCATCGAACGTCGCGACTTCAAGCTCGAGGTCGACCTGACGCTGCCGGGTCGCGGCGTCACCGGTCTCTTCGGCCATTCCGGTTCGGGCAAGACCACCTGCTTGCGCGCCATCGCCGGACTCGAGCGTGCCGCCGACGGCTACTTTGCAGTCGGCGACGACGTCTGGCAGGACGAGGCAAGAGGCCTGTTCGTGCCGCCGCACCAGCGCGCGCTGGGGATGGTCTTTCAGGAAGCCAGCCTCTTTCCGCATCTTTCGGTGCGCGGCAACATGCAATTCGGCGAACAGCGCACGCCGGCCAGCAAGCGCCACTTCGCCCTCTCCGAAGTCGCCGAACTGCTCGGCATCGAACACCTGCTCGACCGCTTTCCCGGCCAGCTCTCCGGTGGCGAGCGTCAGCGCGTAGCAATCGCCCGCGCCCTGCTCGCGGCGCCGCAGATCCTGCTGCTCGACGAGCCGTTGGCGGCGCTCGACCTCAAGCGCAAGCTCGAAATCCTGCCCTATCTGGAACGGCTGCATCGCGAACTGTCGCTGCCGATCATCTATGTCAGCCACTCGCCCGACGAAGTCGCGCGACTCGCCGACCATCTGGTGCTGCTCGAGCAGGGGCGGGTCGTCGCCAGTGGTCCGCTGAAGCAGGTGTTGAGCCGCATCGACCTGCCCGCCGCTTTCGCCGACGATGCTGGCGTAGTCATCGAAACGCGCCTCGCGGCGCAGGAAGCCGACGACCTGAGCCGGAATTCTCCGGTGGACGATCCTCGTCACGCGCCGCGACGAGCCGATCGGCACGCCGCTCCGCTGCCGCATTCACGCGCGCGATGTCAGCCTGGCGCTGGTGCCGCAGGTGCACAGCAGCATCCTCAACAGCGTCGAGGCGACGGTCGTCGATCTGGCGTCGACCGACACGCCGGGCCACGTCCTGGTCCGCCTCGATGTCGCCGGCGAGCCGCTGCTCGCCCGCATCACCCGCCGTTCAGCGGCGAGGCTGGAGATCCGGCCCGGCCTGGCGCTGAAGGCGCAGATCAAGGCCGTCGCACTCCTCGCCTGAACGGCATACGGCGCGCCAGGGTGCACGACACCCTGCGAGTTGGCCAGGAGCAGCCGGTGAGGTGAGCGAGAATTCAACAGTGACCGATCTCCCGCGATACTGCGTCAACTCTTTACCCCGCGGTCGTCACTCGCCGACCAGTCCATCAATAACACCCTGAAACGCGAACTCAGAGAAGAACTTGACGGGCTTTGCTACGAAGAACACTAGCGGTTTGAGCGCTGCGCGCGTTTGCCGCCGTATCGCATGGTGGCCGGCGCAGCGAACCGCCACGCCTACACCGAATACGCCTTCACTCTTTACACCCTACAACTCACGCCAGCGGGAGAATTACACCTGCCGGATTGTGGGGCGAACGAATTGCCGAGAAACGGGTTACCGTTCCCGATGCCTGCGTCACCGGATACGCGCTGGCCGATGAAACACGAATGATCGACCTGCCCGCCTCCCACGCTCAACCCCTACGCATTGGCAAGACAGGAAAGGAACGAAACATCGAACTCGGGCTGACCGAACCGGGACGTCATCTGCTTCAGCTTTTCGGCTCGCGTGCTCTTGGCTTTTCCATTGAAACAAGGCCCAGCGTGCAATGTCTGCGGAGCGGCTGGGTTCGCCTTGACGCCGACGCCATTGCGGTCCCCCGAAGTATCCTGGCGAAAGGTTTGCCCCATGATCGAACAGGTTGGCCTGCGCAAACTGTGGCGGATGGAAAGCAAAGTGGACGCCGCACTCGTTGTCCGTCGCCTGGGATCAGCGTAAAGTCGAAGGCAGCAACGAAACGCAAGCACGAGGATTAACCGATGAAAACGAATGCCCTGATGGACGAAATTATCTCCCTGCCCGTGGAAGAACGTGCGCGGATGGCTGAAGCGCTATTGCAGAGCCTCAATCCACAAGATGACGCTATTACCGCCGCCTGGCTTAGCGTTGCCAACCAGCGCCAAAAGGAGGTGGCCAGCGGTCAGGTTCAGACGATTCCGGGGGAACAGGTTTTTGAGCGAATCCGGCAGCGCCACGCTCGATGAACATCGAGTTTCACCCCGAAGCGGCCGAAGAGTTCGAAGCTGCTGTTGATTGGTACGAAGAGCGTGAAACTGGCCTGGGTCTCGACTTCGCGGTCGAAATCCACGCCGCCATCCAACGTGCCGCCGCTATGCCCGACGCCTGGACCCAACTTGCCGGCACTGTTCGCCGCGTATTGGTCAACCGCTTTCCCTATGGTGTTCTGTACGAACCGGGGAGCAGGAGCTTGCTCGTACTGGCCGTGATGCACTTGCGACGCGAGCCGGGTTACTGGATGACACGCCGGAGTGAATGACGTCCCGTAGTCGTGAATCTCCGGCAATTCTCCTGTTGCCAGAACGCCCGTTCACTCACTATTCGCTCATCGGCAATCGACAGAGGGAGACTGGCATAGACGAAGACTAAGACGGCGAGATGGCGCTGATCCAGAGGGACATTCCCGAGGAGTGCATGGAGTTTGGCGAAAACATGCAGCGGTCGGAGGATGAAGGGTGGCTTTATCCGGACGACTATGCCGAACAATAGGGTCGAACACAACGCCGGGAGCTTGCAGCCACTTTGCGCGCCGGCCCTGGGATGCCTTCTGGTCGGTTGCCGTGCCGCCGCACGCCCCGGCTTCATCACCGGGGCGATCCTCGGCTTTTGCCCATACCGTCGGTGAATTCGGCATCGTGCTGATGATCGGCGGCGGCATTCCGGGCAAGACCCGTGTCGTCTCCGTGCAGATTTACGACCACGTCGAGGCGCTGGAATACGCCCAGGCGCACTGGTTGGCCGGCGGCATGGTGCTGTTCAGCTTCCTCGTGCTGCTGGGGCTGTACATCTTCAACCCGCCACGGAGGAAGAGCGAATGAGCCGGGAAATCCGTGCCCGCCTGCGCATCGAACGTCGCGACTTCAAGCTCGAGGTCGACCTGACGCTGCCGGGTCGCGGCGTCACCGGTCTCTTCGGCCATTCCGGTTCGGGCAAGACCACCTGTCTGCGCGCCATCGCCGGACTCGAGCGTGCCGCCGACGGATACTTTGCAGTCGGCGACGACGTCTGGCAGGACGAGGTAAAAGGCCTGTTCGTGCCGCCGCACCAGCGCGCGTTGGGGATGGTCTTTCAGGAAGCCAGCCTCTTTCCTCATCTTTCAGTGCGCGGCAACATGCAATTCGGCGAACAGCGCACGCCGGCCAGCAAGCGCCACTTCGCCCTCTCCGAAGTCGCCGAATTGCTCGGCATCGAACACCTGCTCGACCGCTTTCCGGCCAGCTCTCCGGTGGCGAACGCCAGCGCGTGGCGATCGCCCGCGCCCTGCTCGCCGCGCCGCTGCCGCATTCACGCGCGCGATGTCAGCCTGGCGCTGGTGCCGCAGGTACACAGCAGCATTCTCAACAGCGTCGAGGCGACGGTCGTCGATCTGGCGTCGACCGACACGCCGGGCCACGTCCTGGTCAGCCTCGATGTCGCCGGCGAGCCGCTGCTCGCCCGCATCACCCGCCGTTCAGCGGCGAGGCTGGAGATCCGGCCCGGCCTGGCGCTGAAGGCGCAGATCAAGGCGTCGCACTCCTCGCCTGAACGGCATACAACGCGCCAGGGTGCAGAGGATTCCCTTGCGATTGCGATGAAGGGCTTGTACGGCACGCCGAGCGACCGGGCCCCTGGGGCAATGGAATATCTCACGACGACCACTCCAGCCTATGGACTTCAGTGCATAGGCTCGAAAGCACCGTGCGATACCTGGGTATCGAGGTGGATGACGCGCTGGAGATCTCGGAGCAGACCGAGATTTGGCGGTTTGAGATCCGGTCGCACCGTCGCCAAGTCTATTGGCGGCGTGCGGCCGCTTTCAGGCGGAATGCTCTGTGTGTACAATCGGCCAGTAGCGGAAGTTCGGCCTCGTTGAATGGCTCACGTTCAAAGGGCCGCGCGGCTCCGAAACCTGCGGTCCGGCCAACTCAAAATACTCGGTCAAATCAGTCTTTCGCACCTGTGCCATATCAAGGGCTGCAGACACGACACCAGTCATTCCGAAGCACAAAATTCCAGACAAAGTCCCGATGCCGAACAGGTACGATCATACTTGCCCATCGATAACATGAGCGGACACCAGCGCAAATGGCGGTTCAAGATGAACAGACGAAAAACTCTACTCTCCTCATCAACACTTCTGACCATTGTAGTCGCCGCCAATGTCAGTTGTTCCGTGAATGGGATGATGCCAAATCGGGAAAACTTTGGTACGGCTTGGCAAACCGTTAGCTGCAAGACCTTTGACGTACCCAATTCCATTGCCGCTCCGGGGTGTGTTCTGCTGCGGGGGCTGGGGGTTCCCGGTTCTTGTGTTCCCTGCCCCTCCCGTGTCTCCGGGCCGTTCGGTGGGGGTGGGGCCGCTTGCGCGGCGCGTCCTCTTCGCCCGCGGACCACCAGGTTTTTTGGCCGCGTTTTTCTCCCCCACCAGTCGGACTGCGGCTATGTTACCGTCCCCGAACAGCACGAGCAGGCTGACGGGCGTACCATCCAACTCGCTGTTGTGCGCGTCCGCAGTACGGGCAATATGCCTGCGCCCGATCCCTTGTTCGTGGAACAGGGAGGCCCCGGTGACACCACCATCGGCGTGTTCGTGAACGCCGCCATACCGGGAAAATCTCCCGGATTGATCACCATTTTGAAAAGCCGCGATTTGATCTTCGTGGAAGAACGGGGGACTCGGTACTCCAAGCCATTCCTGTCCTGCCCGGAGATCAATGCGTACAAAATCGCGGTGGCCAAAGGGGAGAAGGAGGCCACCGATCCGGGCTGGATCAAGGCATGTAACGATCGCTTCAAGTCGCAGGGAATTGACACCAGTGCCTTCAATACCCGCGAAAATGCCACAGACATCTACTTTGTGGCCAAAACCCTGGGCTACCGCCAATTCAATTTCTACGGGGGCTCCTACGGAACTTTGTTGGGGGAGTACGTCATTGCTCAGACGGATAAGCACCAGGCGAAGCTACGTAGCGCGATCCTGGACGGAGTCATGAGACCCGATATTGATTTCAATCTTGCGTCCAGTCACACGATCAGCTACGCCCTGCGCACTGTTTTCCACGATTGCGCTCAAGATCAACGGTGTAGCCACACCTATCCCAATCTTGAACAGAAGTTCTTGACGGTCGTCGATCAACTCAACCAGAACCCGATTCCCATTACCCTCACCGTACCCTCCAGCAAGGATACGATTGCAACCAAGCTCGATGGAACGACCTTGATTGATGGCATCTTGCCATCGCTATACGGAACAACGGATGCGAATGATGTTCCCAGGCTGGTTCATGCGGCGAGTCAGGGGGACTTTCGCTGGATCGAAAAACCCCTGTCGAACGCGCTGGTGACTGGCAATGCGAGAGAGATGTATCACACCGTCCTCTGTGCTCGGACCAAATCGCTTGGCGTCAGTCCCTCACAGGTGTTGCCGGTACCCTATCCTCAAGTGCTTCCCCTTGGAAAACGGGAAGCCGATAGCGTGCGCAGAGCTTGTGAGGTAATCAACGTCGAGCTGAAGCCACCATTCATCTACGAGAATCGGGAAACTCCCATACTGGTCCTCAATGGTGCATACGATCCTGTTACACCACAGCCCTATGGGCAAGCCGTAGCCAGCAATTTCAAGACCGCCCATGTCTTTACATTTCCGAGCGTCGGGCACATTTCGCTAATATTGAAGCCCGGTTTGCCTGCCGCTGCCTGCTCGGCTCAAATTGCCGCCGCCTTTCTCAACAACCCAATTCAACCGCCCGACAGCAGTTGTCTTTCCCTGATCAAGCCTGCTTTTGTATATGAGTAGTCGTCGATCAGGTATGGTATGGCTTTGCGCCTCGAAGCCGACTTGTGCGAAGTGCCACTCATTCGTCGGCGTCAGAAGCGGCGATTCAGAGGAAATTCAGCCTCAACGTCGGCAAACTGCGCGACACCGGCCAATCATATGAAGAAATGCCAATGGCGGCATTGGCCGAGCTGCAGCCGGCGCCCAGATCACAGTGTACGTCAGCTTGGCGATCAGTAAGCCGACATTGCCCATGAAAATATCATCGGGTAGCAATGGGTCGGTTGCCGACAGCAAGCCACGAAAATTCAGTGGCCAGCATTGGTGCACTATTAGTAACTACTAATATTCCATAGAACTGAATTTCTCATTTTCGGCATGAACTCCGCCATTTCCCGTCCTTCGTCATGCAGCGGACGCAATTTGCCCTACCCGGACAGATTGCGGCATGCCCAGGTAGGTGAACGTGTTGATGATCGCCGCCCGGACGTGGGCTTCGTTGACCTGCCGTTCAAAGGTTCGGGAGTACAGGCTGTCGCCCAGTTGCTTGAGCCGGTACATCATGTTCTCGGCAATGCTGCGCCGGTGGTAGCCGCTATCGTTCTTCCAGCCGTCGAGCCCCTTGGCCTCGATTTCCTGGAGGATGACGTCGCGGGGGTGGTCATCTCCCCACGTGACCGCACCATCGCGTGGCGGGATGGTGGCACGCGCGTCCCGCTCGGCGATCGCCGCATGGCAGCCGTGGCTGTCGTAGGCGCCATCGGCCGAGACTTGGGCGATCTCGCCTTCGACCTGGTCGAGCAGGCCGGGCAAGATTTCACTGTCGCCCCAGGCGGTGGTGGTCACTTCAATGCCGATGATGTCCTTGGTGGCTTCGTCTACGGCCAGATGGACCTTGCGCCACGTGCGGCGCTTGCCCACCCCGTGCTGACGCACTTTCCATTCGCCTTCGCCGAAGATCTTCAGGCCGGTCGAATCAATTACCACGTGCGTCGGTCCCTTGCGCGGCCGGCGCGGGATCGTCACCGAAAGCTCGCCGGCCCGTCGCGACATGTGGGTGTGGTCCGGCACCGGCAGGTCCAGGTGACACAGGCGCATCAGCGACTTGATCAGCCCTTCCGTGGCGCGGTAGGGCAACTGGAACAAGGCCTTGATCGTCAGGCAGGTCTGAATAGCGGTTTCCGAGTACAGCCCTGGCTTGCCACGGCCAACCGGTGGTGGCGGCGTCCACTGATCCCGAATACTCGCGTCATCGAACCAGATCGTCAGATTGCCTCGGTTGACCAAGGCCCGGTCGTACTCCGACCAGTTCGTCACCCGGTACCGTTGCTTCAACCCCACCTCGCCAGTGTCCGGCTTCACTCTCATTGCCATGACCCATCTCCTCGGACAGCCAAACTACGTCACACCCCAGCTAATGCCAATATACTACACCAACGCCCTTTCACTTGTGGCCGCAGCTGCTGGCGGCAGTTCGCCCAATTCCGCCGTTGGCCCGGTATGCGAGTGGGACCTGTTGCCTTTCCTCTGTTCGAGCCTTCAAGGCCACGAACGGCAGCTATTTCTCCAGTCTGCGTCCGGGGTACTGCTTGCTCGTGCCGTTGGCTGCGGTCATCGATTCGGCGTGCGGGGTTGGTGGCGCCGTTGATCCGCGCTTGCCCGGGAAGTCGCGAGCAGATGACCCACTTTGGGGGGGCTTGGTTTCGGGAGGGGGCATCAGGAGATCTTGGCGAGTAGTTGCGGTCGCCGTCTTACCAGTCTGTCGCATCCGCTCTCGTTATCTTGGTCTTCCCTAAGCAGCGCATTTTCGGTGAAAAACTCTCGCATTGCGGTGAATTTTTTTGTTTTGATGCTGGTCTTAGGCATACAATGCGAGAAGAAACGGAGGCGTTACGATATGCTTATTTCATTTTGTGTGGGCAACTTCCGCTCTTTTTGCGAGGAGCAGACGCTCTTCTAGTGGCTAGCAAAAAGCTTACTAGCCACACGAACCATCTTTCCCGATTCCAGGTACAAGGCAGCACGTTCTTCGCATGGCTGTTATGTATGGAGCTAATGGAGCGGGAAATCAAATCTATTCAAGGCGCTGAAATTCGCCAAATCCATTGCAACGGGACTCGAACAAAAGGCACAGGTACAGGTCGCGATTCCTTTCGCTTTTCAAGTCAGTCAGATGAGCCTCTTCGTTTGATTTGCAATTTATTTCAGAGGGAAAGGTGTACGGTACGGATTTAAGGTTGGTGATGGCTCGATTGAGGAAGAATGGTTGGTTAATATTAAAGGTTCTCGTGAGCAAATTCTCTACGAGCGCCTGACTGAGCCGGAAGGAAGAGTTGTTGTTTCTGCGCCAGGCTTTAAGGCTAACGATAAAGTATCTTTAATGGCTGCAATTGGCGGCCCACAGAATCAATCGTTTCTGCAACAGTTGTGGCCAATTAATTCTTCCGACATTAATTCAGATATCCGCGCTGTTAGAACTGGTTTAATTTGTACCTGAGCCTGATCGGTCCTCGCGACCCGATTGAACCAATTGGGCATTCGCTAAGTACTGACGCTGAGTTTTTGCATTTCGCTGGAGATTTTCTCAAGTCAAGTTCAACGGGCGTTGAGAAGTTGAGTGTCGAAAAAGTTGAAATCTCTGAAGAAGAACTTGTTGCGATCCTTCCTAAGTCGATGAGAGAAAACTCCTTCAGACCTGGAGTCTGGTGGAGAGAGGATGGCAATTGTTTCTATGAATAAAGATATTGAGTTGCTAATTGAGAGAAAGGATGCAAACCAGTTCTATCGGATATCAATTCAGGCGACTCACAAAACAAGTGCCAACTATGTCGGCAATCTTGACTTGTCGGAAGAATCTGATGGAACTCAGAAGATTGTTGCAACTAATTCCGGTCCTTCATCGAGCAAAATCAAACAGCGAAATTTATTTCGTTGATGAGATAGATCGAAGTATGCATCCGATGCTTATTTGGAAATTTCTTGAGTCTTTTGTTCGTTCCTGTTGCGGTCAAGGTAGCCAATTAATTGTTACTACGCATGAGTCAAATCTTCTTGATTTGGAACTGTTTCGGCGAGATGAGATTTTCTTTGTGGAAAAGAGTGACGCATTAGAAACTCAGATCTACTCGCTGATGGATTTTGTTCGTAAGGACTTGGAAAATTGGAAAACATTACTTGCAAGGCAGATTTGGTGCCGTTCCGTTCTTGGGTAATGTTGATCGACTTGTCGAGCAGGAGACTGCGGCGTGAGTTTGTTAAAACGCAAAAAGCGGCTGATAAAGCGTGAGCCGTGGAACCTTGCGAGATGATCGGCTGTTTTATGTTGCTTGTGATGATACTTACGCGCCCAAACAGTATTTCGATTCTTTTGAATTCCCTAGAGTCAAAATACATGTGGTACCTACAGAAGATGGTACTTCAGTGGCAGCGCATGTACTGAAACGCTTAGAAGGATTTGAGTGCGATGTTGATGATGAGCGTTGGATGTTGCTCGATACTGACCACTGTCTTTCTGGGACTCATTTGAGGGGATTTTTGGCGGCAATCCAAGAGGCACGAAGAAAAGGTGTGCGCGTTGCAGTTAGCAAGCCGTGTTTTGAAGTTTGGTTGCTACTGCATCACCTTATTGATTTAGGGAGGCTCTCAGCTGTTGAGCAAGCAAGAGATGTGGATAATATGTTGAGAGAGCTGCTTGGGGAATACAACAAAACTAGAGTGAAATCCGAGCATTTTCCCTTGATAGCGTGGTAGATGCTTATGAGCGCTCGGGCAATTGATCTTGCCGTAGCAGGAGGGGATGCTCCTGAGGCAGTGACCACAAGGGTGTATCAGTTGTGGTATTCAATCGTTTCGGAAGGCTCTCCCGTCGCAGTTGCCTGCAGTGCTTAGGCGTATTCGGGAACTCGGCGTATGACAAGCAGTCGCCCCACGTTGGTGCAATCCTCGCTAGCTAGCATATCGCGTATTTTTCGCGCCACGCCTTGTGTCGGCCGTTCTCCTGCGGCAAAATGGCGCCGTAACACATTGTTTATAAAGGAGAATTGCATGACAGCCTGAATATGCCAACATACTTAGGAGGCTCTCCAAGTATCTGTTTTCACAAGAGTTACCCAAGTGGCTCGCCTCGACCCCAAACACTTCACCCGCTGCCGTACCCTGACCCCGCCAACGGTCCCCGTTTTTCTGCTCTCCAGCGTCCACGCCGCCGTCCAGTCGGAACTCGATCAGTTCTTCGCCAACCTGCGCAATCGCGCCGACTCGGTCCGCGAGGCCACCGCTCAAGCCTTCTACCAGGCGCGTTACAAGATCAACGCGCTGGTGTTCGGCGAGGTCAATCAGCACCGGATGTGGGACTGGTGGAGGAACACTTCCCGATCCCGCGCTGAGAGAGGCTTGCGGGTGGTCGCGGCGGGATGGCAGCGGTTCGCCTCTACTATGATGAAGGACAACGTCCGGTCGATCGTCACGGGCATGGCTTTCGGGCTCTACCTGCCGGGAATCGAGCCTGCTTCGAACTTCCGCCTGCATTAGTTTTTTTGTCCGATGAGCGTCAGATGCTCCTTCGAGGCGATCGATTGTCTGCGCTCCGACGATGCTTCGTGATGGACCGCGGCTTTCCCTGTCGTTGGCTGGTGGTCGGCGCTGACGGCACGTCGCATCCCCTTCTGCATCCGCTGCGATTTGTCGCGAGGATTCAAGGTGGTACGCGAGTTCCTGCAGTCCGGTCGAATGCGAGCAGGTCGTCGTCTTGCGCGCGCCCAATGCCCGCGATGCCAAGGACTATGAATGCCCGGCCACGCCGACCACGGTTCGCTTGGTGCGGGTAGGACACCGAACGGACGGGTGTATGTGGTGATGACATCGCTCCTCGATCCAGTGATCTTTCCGGCCGCCGCGTTTGCCGGTTGACGCCACCACCGCCGCTGGCGAATCGGAGAGGCGTTCAAACGGATCAAGCCGCGGCTGTAACTGGAGCACACTTCGATTGTCTTTGCATGCGGGCGCGCCAAGATTTCGGCGCCAAGGCGGTCTTCGACAACCCCAATGCCCCGGCTTATGTCGCCACTGATGCCTCCGATCCCGGTTCCTCCTAAGGGGAAGATCAACCGCACGTTGAAATCGACAAGATCAAGCGACCCAGATCGGCCGTTGGCTCTGGCTGCAACCGCCAGCCACTCGCCGCCTTCCAGCCGATCCTCGGAGGAAATCGGTTGAACCTCCAGAAGTTCGGTCCCCTAATCGCCCCTAACCTCGAAAACCCCAGCCGAACCGCCGGGCACCCCTCTCGCGCTTACAAGTAACAATGACAATAGGCTAACTTTCGAGGATTG
>JADJMH010000009.1 GCA_016709675.1 Candidatus Accumulibacter proximus | reverse complement strand
CGGCTCGCCGCGAGTTCGCTGTCCTCGCGGCGGTAGCTGATGAAGATGCGGGAAGCCTGCATCGACGCGCTGTCGGTAGTCACCCTGCGATCCCCCCGGTCGAAGACATGGTGTGCAGCGGATTATGCCACGGCAACAGCGGCCAGCGGGCCGGCGATCACGGAGCCGCCGGCACGGGGACGAAGTCGCTGCACGTGGCCTGACATCATGCGAGGCAAAGATGGGCACCAGCGACCCAGGGCGTGTCGCATGCGCTAACAACCTCGCTCCGATGACGTGTTGATCGCCAAAGCGCGGGGGGAAGCGCTGAAGGCCCTTGTCGAACGTGAAAGCGCCCGTCGCCTCGGATTGCTCGGCGGCAGCGCCTTCCTGCTCCCGCTCGCCCCCCATTTCCGCCGTCAACTCGTAGGCATCGTCGCGCTTCCCTGGGGCGTACCATCCTCGCTCGACAGCGCTTGCAAGCGCTGCGCATAGCGCACAGTGTCGGGAAAGCGTGTGCAGGCCGGCGGTGGATATCGACCGCCTCAGCGCGCCCGCAGAATCGCTGGGAGGTGTTGTCTGACGTTCACCAGCAACACGGCAGATCATCCATCGACCCGGCGTGCCGCCCAGCCGCTCGACAGCTGGCGTCTGAGCGCCAGGCTTTCGCGGAACACCGCCTCGGCCTGCGTCCAGTCGTCCTGCGCCTGCGCCACGCGGCCCAGGTTGTTGAGCGACACCGACAGGTCGCGCTCGCTCGACCGCACCTGGAGTTTCGCCATGGCACGACGCTGGCCAGAGAGGTGCGCTGCGGGCAACGTGCTCGACGTCAGCCGGGCCGGCCCGGCGACAAGCAGTTCATCGCTGGCCTTCCAGGCAGTCGGCAGAAACGCCTGCTCGGCAGCCGATGCTGACGCCATCCGCTGCCATTCGATAAATGCCGGCAGGGAACCGTCCCCTACCGCCAGCGTCGCCAACGGCGCCATTGAAACCTGCACACATGCCGGCCCAGTGTCGGGCAGCCAGCGCAACCCTCGCTGAGGTCCGCTTGTGCCAGATGTCAGGGCCATGGCACGCGTCTCGGCACGGAAAATGCGCCGGCAGGACCAGCACCAGCGGCCGCTTCAGGTGGCGCTCGGCAGGAAGCGGCGTCCGTTGCAGGCGCGCGAGGAACAAAGCGTGCGGGCGCGTTTCCACTGCACGTCGCCGGGATGGCGCTGGATCGCATACCACACACCGCCCGGCTGCGCGGAGAGATCGGCAAAGCGGTCGACCAGCGCGCGACGGCCACCTCCGGTCAGGCACGAAGCTGTCCTTCGCTTCGTGGCGATGCAGCGCTCGGCCCTGCATCGCCAGCCGCTGATCCAGCCAGTCAGCGAGCTGCAGCGAGGGATCGACGTCGGCGAAAAGGAAGACCAGCGAGAAGCCACGTATTGCTTACCACCGAGTTGACGCAGCAGCTTGACGGCAACGCGCGTTCGGTCGGCGCGTCAAGCGCCGGTGCGGGCGTCATGGCCGTCGACCAGCTCGCGCAACAGCGGATGCACATCGTACCAGTCACTGCCGTTGCGGTAGTGCAGCACCAGCCAGTTGTCGAGGAAGTGGGCTAGCGCGGCAAAGCGCTCGCTATCTTTCTCGAGACAGATGTCGTGGGTCCTGGCGATGCGCTGCAACCAGACCAGGTGCTCGCCCGGGATCGGCAGCATCTCGCTGCGCGCCGCATTCTCGGCTGCTTTCACGGCAATGGGTGACAGCGGCAGTTGCGAATCGTCGCGCACCGCCGGCAGACAAAGCGGATCAGGCGGAAGAATTCGCGCAGGTCACCGCCGGAGCTGATCGCCAACTGGTCGAGAGCCTTCTGGTCAAACAACCGTGACCAGTCGGAATAGCGTCTTTCGACCACGGTGCGCAGCACGGCCAGCCCCTCGATATCGGGATCGCGGCTGCGGTCCTTGAAGACGTGCGTGCTGACCAGCCGGCGCGGCACCGCACCACCCATCAGAGCGCCGGCGCCCGGGCCCAGTACCGACAGGTAAGGTGGAATCGTATAAACGATGTGCAGCAATGGCACTCGCAAGAGTTCGGCGTGGCCGAAGAAGAGATTGCAGACGCTCTCGTGAACGGCCGTGGCCTCGCTGCCGACGCCACGAATCCGCTCGACCGAATCGATCAGCAGGACCACCTTGCACGCCGGATCAGACTTTCTTTCTCGAACGAAAAGCACTGCCTCGGCAAGGAAGTCGTGCGCCTCGCGCCAGTTGCGCCACATGACCGCGCGCTGCTTCCTGCACGCGGCGCTTGAAATCCGGATCGCTCTTCAGGGCTACCTTGATGTCCACGCCTGGCAATCTAACCGCGAATTCCGTGATCTCGACTTTGGTCTGCATGAACTCCCCGAAGCGGTCCCAGTAGCTGCGACCCCCGGTGACGCACCGGGACCGCCTGCACCCTTTCCGACATCGCGCCTGCCACCGAGACCAAGAAATCGCTGATCTCCACCTCCTTGGTGAGCAACAGGAACTCCGACAGGTCTGCGTAGAAGACCACGGTGCCGCCATCCTCGAGGCGCTTCTTGAGGCGCGAGGCTCCGGTGCTCTTGCCGGTACCGCGCTGACCGGTGAACAGGCACCCGCCACCGCCATCCTGCCATTCGATCTCGGTGGCAATCTCCTCGATGGCATCGCTGTCGCCCTGGCAGTTGACCTGCGCCACATAGAACGGATCACTGGGCTCGAGCAGACGATCGGCAAACGCGTTGTACAGCGTCTTGAGTTGTTCGCGAGTGTGGGCGCTAAGGGGCATCGATCAGTCTCCGTGGCGTCGGACCATGGCCGATGGCCGAGCGTCGCACAGCCACCGCAGCCTTGCAACCTCCTCAGCCCTCAACCCAAGTGTGCCTTGGGTGAACGCAAGGCACAGGAATTTCATCAGCTGGCGAAGCCGTATCTTTGGTCGCTCGTAGCCTGTCAACGACAGTCCATCAAGGAGAGCATGCCGCCGGCGGTCCCGAACATCATCGCGGCTACGCCGACGCGTCCGTGAACGACAGTAGCTGATCGGAGCAGGTGGCGTGATTGACGCCGCGGGGTGGCGGCTCTATGCTGTCTCTGACATCGTCGGGCTTTCCGGGCATCAGCACAGGCCCCGCCATTCGCGGAGCCTCCCGTCTGCCGCGGGAGCGCTGCCGCCAGGGACCCAGACCGGAGAACACCAGCGACGCCGGCAATTCGGCGCGCCGCCAGTGGCGGTGCTGCCAACCCTTTTTGCTTTCAGAATCGCCAGAGAGGTCACGAATGCGTCCGCCAGCCCTGCTCTTCGCCCTGCTCGCCGTTGCCACGGCGGCATCGGGCGCCGGGGTCTACAAATGGGTCGACGAGAAGGGGGTCACCCACTTCTCGGGGTTGCCGCCGCCGGGGCAACAGGCACCGAAGCCACAGCAGCCGCGGGAGGTGCCAAAGGCAGCCGCCGCCTGCCTCGCCAGCCGGCAGCGATGCCGCGAGCCCGGCAGCCAAGAGCTGGCAGGAGAAGGAGGCGGAGTTTCGCCAGCGCCAGATCGACCGTGACGCGGCTGTCCGCAAACAGGAGCAAGACGAGGCCGCGGCAAAGCGGCTGCAGCGCGACTGCCTCATCGCCAGGAAACGCCCTCGAGGACATTCAGAACGCGAACGCCGTCGCTCGCCTCGACGACAGGGGCGAGCGCGTTTATCTCGACGACAGGGCCCGCGCCGCCGAGGTCCAGCGGCGGAAACAGGAAATCGAGGCGAACTGCGCCGGCCGCTAGCGACGGGCGGGGCCTCGCCGGCCGCTGCGCTGATCCCTACCCCGTCAGCGTTAAACGGATCGCAGGCGCAGCAGCAGGACCAGCGCCCCACCCCACATCGCCACCGGCAACCACTCGAGCAGCGACCCGGGGGCCGCCCCGCCAGAGGCCGCCAGCCCCAGGCGCGACATCGCCGCGACCGCCAGCGTCGCCATCAGCGCGCCCGTATTGCGGCCGGTCTGCAGCGGATAGCCGCGCTCGGCGGCGACGCCGATCGACGCACAGAGAATGAAGCCCCAAAAACCCCCGGCGGCGAACTGGCTGGCCACCAGCAGCGGCAGCGAGCCGGCAACTGGGGCAATCGCAGCGCCGCTCAAGGCGAGAGCGCCGGCTGCAGACGCCAGTTGCAGCACCGGCAACGGCCCGCGCCCGCGCACCAGGCGATCGACCAGCAGCAGGCCGAAGCTGAAGCCGACCCAGAAAACCGGCAGCAGCCAGGGCAGCAGCGCGGGGTCGGCCAGACGCCTGAACTGCGGCGCCGAATTGATCGCCGTATGCAACTGCTGGCCGAAGGCGAGCAGCAGGGCGATCAGCAGCAGCTGACCCCAGGCAGCGCTGCCCGCCCGATCGCTGGCAACCGCCGTCGCTCCGACAACAACTTTTGGCGTCGCCGGCAGCACGCGTTCGACCGGGACCAGCGCCAGTGCCGAAACGCCAACTGCCAGCGCGCTCAGCGCAAAGGGCAGCGCCGGATCGACGCCCTTGAGCACGATCGCCAGATACGGCGCCAGTGCCGCCGCAACCGCCAGGCCAAGCAACTGGATGCCGGCCAGCCGTGGCATCGCCGCCCGCGCGGCGTAACGCGACAGCAGCACGTAAGGCGGCGCGCGCAGGGCGGCAGACGTGACCACCCACAAAGCCGTCATCGGCAGGAAAAGCAGCGGCGTCGCGGCCAGCCAGGGCAGCAGCAGCATCGCCACTGCCGATACCGCCGACAGCAGTACCAGCAGCGGCCCGATCCGGCGCAGCGCCGCACGCGCGCGGTCCACCGCGACGCCGACCGCCCAGTCGGCGAGCGCGAACAGCAACTGGTCGGCAGCCAGCAGCCACGGCAGGTAGCGTTTATCCACCCCGCCGCGGGCCAGCAAGTCGGGCAGGAAAATGACGTAGACCACCCAGCTCAGCGCGAAGAAGAACTCGACGCCGGCCAGCAGCCAGGCAGCGCGGGTATCGACAAGCGGTGGTGAATTGTCCATGACCACTATCGTGGCAGCAAATGCCGCTCGTGCAAAGCCATTCGCCGCGACGCTGCAGCGACCCTTGCGGTCGTGCCGAGATGCACTATAGTCTGCGCTGCGCCGCCGGTCGATTGCCGGCACCCCATCCCACCGCAAAGGAGCATCGGAATGAAACTCTACTTCTCCCCGGGAACCTGCTCGCTGTCGCCACACATCGCGCTGCGCGAGGCCGGACTCGACTTCGAACTCGTCCGCGTCGACATCCGCCAGCGCAAGCTGGCCGACGGCAGCGACTTCACGGCAATCAACCGCAAAGGTTACGTGCCGGTGCTCGAACTCGACAATGGCCTGCGCCTGACCGAAGGCCCGGCGATCGTCCAGTACATCGCCGACCGCAAGCCCGCGAGTGGTCTCGCGCCACGCCCCGACACGATCGAACGTTATCAGCTGCAGGAGTGGCTGGGCTTCATCAACTCCGAGTTGCACAAGGGTTTCAGCCCACTGTTCCGGCCCGATACGCCCGATGGCTACAAGCAGGTGGTGCGGGAAAACCTCGCCGGCCGCCTGGGCTATGTCGCCGACCATCTGGCCAGCAGGAATTACCTGATGGGGGACCAGTTCCTGTCGCCGACGGTTACCTGTTCCACGGTCCTCGGTTGGGGCCGCTGGGTCGGCATCGACATCGCCCGCTGGCCGTCGCTGCTCGCCTTCCAGCAGCGCGTCGGCGAGCGTCAGAGCGTGCGCGACGCACTGGCTGCAGAAGCGTGACCTGAGATCGAGGTCCATCAACAGGGCTGACGCCACTGGCTGTATGCGGGAGAGCAACTGATCCTGCATCTCTCGGAGACACGTCCCGGCGAGTCATGCGACCCCGGTGTGACTGCGACGCTTCGCCTCGCCCGCAGAGGCCGCAAAGCGGCCAACCGCGCGCCAAGCCGATGGGTCGCCAGCCGCTTGGAGAGGCGTCTCAGGTGTCGACTGGCTTTACACCTGTCATCGGTCAGCCGTTCTCGACACGCGCAAGTCCCTGATTTGTCGAGGCCAGCGCAAACGCGCACGAATCTTGCTTGCCAGTACGAAGCCTGACCGGCGCCGGCGGTCCCGGTGGCCCATAGATGCCCCATCAACAGGAGACAAGCCATGAAGACCCCAGGAATGACGTTTGCCGCAGCGCTGGTGTGCGTGGCGACGAGTGTGCAAGCCGCACCCATTGTATCGTCGGCAGCCGGCGCCAACGCGGCTGCGATCCAGGGCACGGTGGACGCCTTCCGCGCCTCGCTCGGCACACTGAATCCCAACGTCGCCGGCTCCTTCGGCAGTGGTCGGCGGGAAATCAACTGGGACGGTGTGGGCGATGCCTTCGCGGCACCGAACAATCTGCCGGGCAACTTTTTCAACGTGAACAGCCCGCGCGGGGTCGTACTGTCGACGCCAGGCAGCGGCTTCCAGGTCAGTGCGAACTCGGGCGTTGCGCCCGTCGAGTTCGGCAACATCAATGCCAATTACCCCAGCTTTTTCGCACCCTTCAGCTCACAGAGGCTATTCACCGCGCTGGGCAGCACCATCACCGACGTGAGCTTTTTCATACCCGGTTCGACAACACGGGCGCTGACCAACGGCTTCGGAGCGGTGTTCACCGACGTCGATGAGGCCACCAGTACGAGCATCGAGTTCTTCAACGCGGCCGACCAGTCGCTCGGACAGTTCCTTGCACCCAGCGTTTTGGGCGACGAAACACTATCCTTTCTCGGCGTGCTCTTCAACGAAGGCAGCGTCGTTTCACGCGTACGCATCACCAGCGGCAATCAGGTTCTTGCGCCGGGCAACACCAGTTCGGACCTGGTGGTGATGGACGACTTCATCTACGGAGAACCGGTTCCGGAACCGTCAACCCTATTGCTGCTGATGCTGGCGATGGCAGCCGCCGTAGACGTTCGCGCCCGACGTTCGGAGGATAGGAAATCGAACGGCGCCGACGAGAGTAGATGAGCTGGATGAGCCTTCGTCAAGCAGCGTCAATCGGCATCTCGCCGCCGCAGCGCGGCAAGAACAGCGGAAAGACCTCTTGGATCGGGGCACCTGATGTCTCGCTGCGCATAAAAAACGCCGGGTTTCCCCGGCGCCTGGTTTCTCTCTACTTCCCCTTCGGGAATCAGGCCATCGCCTCGTACAGGGGCAGCGTCAGAAACTCCGGGTAGTCCGGGGTCAGCGACATCCTGTCGAAGATGACGGCAGCCTGGTCGTAGGTGGCCGTATCTTCTCCCTGGGCGCTGACGGTCGCTTTGACCTTGGCCAGTTCTTCGGCAATCATCGGGCGCACCAGCTCTGCGGTGGCCTTGCGCCCATCGTCGAGGATGCCCTTCGGCGACACCACCCACTGCCAGACCTGCGAGCGGGAGATTTCGGCAGTGGCGGCATCTTCCATCAGATTGTGGATGGGGACGCAGCCGTTGCCGGCCAGCCACGAGCCGAGGTAATGGATGCCGACGTTGATGTTGTTGCGCAGGCCAGCCTCGGTGATCGGGGTCTCCGGCTTGAAGTCGAGCCACTGCGCCGGGCCGAAGTTGCCCTCGACCTGCTTCTCGAACTGGTTCGGCTTGTCGCCGAGCACCTTGACGAACTCTTCCATGGCGATCGGCACCAGACCCGGGTGGGCCACCCAGCCGCCGTCGTAGCCGTCGTTGGCGTCGCGGGTCTTGTCGTGGCGGATGCCGGCCAGGGCTTTTTCATTGGCGACCGGATCGTTCTTGATCGGGATCAGCGCTGACATGCCGCCCATCGCCGGGGCGCCGCGCTTGTGGCAGGCCTGCACCAGCGCCAGCGCATAGCTGCGCATGAAGGGCACTTCCATGGTGATGGCGCCGCGTTGGGCCAGGCAGAAATCCTTGTTCTTCTTGAACTTCTTGATACACGAAAAGATGTAGTCCCAGCGCCCGGCATTGAGGCCGGCGGAGTGGTTGCGTAGTTCGTAGAGGATTTCTTCCATCTCGAAGGTGGCGAGGATGGTTTCGACCAGCACGGTGGCCTTGATCGTGCCCTGCGGCAGGCCGATGTGGTCCTGGGCCATGACGAAGATGTCGTTCCACAGGCGCGCCTCGAGGTGGCTTTCCATCTTCGGCAGGTAGAAGAAGGGGCCGGCGCCGCGGGCGACCTGCTCCCTGGCGTTGTGGAAAAAGACCAGACCGAAGTCGAAGATGCCGCCGGAAACGCGCTGGCCATCCACCAGCACGTGCTTCTCGTCGAGGTGCCAGCCGCGCGGACGGATCTGCAGGGTGGCGATCTTGTCGTTGAGCCTGTATTCCTTGCCGGCTTCGTTCTTGAACGACAGTTCGCGGCGGATCGCCTTGTACAGGTTGACCTGGCCCTGGATCTGGTTGTCCCAGTTCGGGGAATTGGAGTCCTCGAAATCGGACATGTAGGAATCGGCGCCGGAATTGAAGGCGTTGATGATCATCTTGGCTTCGACCGGTCCGGTGATTTCGACGCGGCGGCAGTGCAAGGCCGGGGGCACCGGCGCAACCTTCCAGTCGCCGGCGCGGATGTGCGCGGTTTCCGGCAGGAAGTCGGGCATTTCGCCGGCGTCGATGCGCGCCTGGCGAGCGACGCGGGCCTTGAGCAGTTCCTGGCGGCGGCCTTCGAAGGCGCGGTGCAGCTTGGCAACCAGCGCCAGCGCGTCGTGGGTGAGGATCGATTCGTAACCCGGCTTGATCGGACCGGCAACTTGCACGCCTTGCGGAAGGTTGAGGCTCATGGCTGCTCCTGATGAAAGGTTGATTGATGCGACCCGACGAATTCTATTGCTATTTTGTGTCGATAAAAATAGCAGTAGAATCATTTCATTTTTTATCTGTAGTAATAAATGGACCGGCTCAAGCAGATTGAGGCCTTTGTCTCGGCCGCGACGCGCGGCAGCCTGTCTGCCGCGGCGCGGATGGCGGGGGTGACCCCGGCGATCATCGGGCGCCGGCTGGATGCCTTGGAGGAGCGGCTCGGCGTCAAGTTGGTGCTGCGTACCACGCGCAAGTTGACGATCACTTTCGAGGGCCAGGCCTTCCTCGAAGATTGCCAGAAGGTCCTCAACGACATGGCCAATGCCGAGGCCGCCGTTTCGCTCGGCGGCGTGCGCGCCAGCGGTCAGTTGCGGGTTTCGGCGCCGTCGGGCTTCGGCCGCCGGCACGTGGCGCCGCTGATCGGCGAATTCATGCTGGCCAACCCGGAAGTTGCGGTCAGCCTCGATTTGAGCGACCGATTGGTCGATCTGCTCAACGAGAACATTGATTGCGCCATCCGCATCGGCGAACTGACCGACTCCAGCCTGGTCAGCGTCCGCCTGGGCGAGATGCGCCGGATGGTGGTGGCCAGTCCGGCGTATCTGGTCACCCATGGCGTGCCCCGCGCCCCCGCGGATCTCGCCACGCACAACTGCCTGTCGCTCGGCCAGCAACGCGGCTGGACGTTCCGCGATCCGGATAGTGGCGCGGTCGATACGATCAAGGTCGCCGGCAAATTCGAGTGCAACGACGGCGCCGTGCTGCACGAATGGGCACTGGCCGGGCGCGGCCTCGCCTGGCGTTCGCTGTGGGAAGTCGGGCAGGATTTGAAAGAGGGCACGCTGACCTCCGTGCTCGATGCCTGGCAGGCGCCGCCGATGGGTATTCACGCGGTTTTCCCACAGCGCCGCCATTTGCCGCTGCGGGTGCGGCTGTTCATCGACCTGCTCAAGGAAACGTACGGCCAGCCGAGCTACTGGGAGTTGCGCTAAGCCGCCGCCATGGCAACATCCGTCTGTGGCTGCGCTGGCCTGGATGCGGCAGCCGACAACGACAGACGGTTGCTCAGGAAGCGCCAAACCCGACCACAGCGGGTCGCTCATTGACTGCAGGAGCCACGGAGAGGAATATCTCCGCGGCGGAGGTTGCATTGTCCGTGTTTAGATCTATTCTTGTTGCATTAGGCCTTTCCCCATGAGCGGCGACTCTCGCACCAACACTGGCACCAGCATTCGCGCCGTCCTCAGCGCCATTGCCGGTTTTGCTGTCGTGCTGCTCATGATCTGGGGGGTCAACCACCAGATTGTCCAGCCTGCCTTCGTTGAGCTGGAGCGTACGCAAGCGCTCGAGGATGGCACTCGGGCGCGGGCGGCAATCCAGGGCGAGTTGCGACAACTGGACCAGAAGCTGGGTGACTGGGCGGCGTGGGACGACGCCTACGCGTTTGCCGAGGATCGCAATCCGGCTTTCGTTCACTCCAACCTCGGCGACTGGCGCGTGCTCGAAAGCAGCACCCATGTCAATCTCTGCCTGATTCTCGACCGCCAGGGGCAACGGCTGTATGCCGGCGGCTACGACTCGGACCTTGGCGGAGACCTCCTCCCGGCAGCGTTCGCCGGCGAGCGGCCGGCGATCGGCGCTCTGTTCCACGCCGTACTGGAACGGGAACAGGCACACGCCGGCCTCCTGCTGACCGAGTACGGCGTACTGCTGCTCGCGGCCCGTCCCATCCTGACCACTCGGGGACAGGGGCCGGCGCGCGGCGTCCTGGTCTTCGGCCGGTTTCTCGACGAACCGTTGCGGTGGGCGCTGGTCGAGCAGACGCAAGTCGCTTTCCACCTGCTCGCCGCAAACGATCCCAGTCTGACGGCAGCGGAGCGCGAAGATCTGAAGACTCTGCGCGCGGACGAGCCCGAACTGCGAGCGGACCCCGCCGGGGCCGGGTCCGTCTCTCAGGTGCTGGTGGATCTGGCCGGCGAACCGGCGGTCCTGCTGTACACTCCGATCCGGCAGACGATCTCCGCGACGGCACAGCAGACCAGTCGAACGCTGGCACGAGTTCTGGCGCTGGCCGCTCTGGCGCTGCTGCTCGGTCAGGCGGTATGGGAAAACCGGGCGCAGCGCAGTGCCTCGGAAGCGACGGCTGCGGCCTGGAGAATCGCCACGCTGACCTTCGTCATCGGCCTGACGCTGACTGCCGGCATGGGCTGGGAACTGCATCGACGCAGCGTGTCAGCTCCGCAGGACTTCTGGCTCCCGCTGGCGATCGGCGCCACGATCACCCTGCTGCTGGCGCTGTACCTGTTCGCCCAGGTCGCCAGACGGCAGCGGGCAGAAGCGTTAGCGGCGACGCGTACGGCCGAATTGCAGGCCGGCGAGGAACGGTACCGGATCGTCGCACTGCTGACCGGCCAGATGATCTACGATTACGACTGCCTGACCGGACGGATCCAATGGGAAGGCGCAATCATGACCCTTACCGGGCACGACCCCGCGGACTTCGCCAGAGTGGACATCGACGCCTGGGCAGCGCTGATCCACCCGGAAGACCGGCCGCAAGCTCTCGACCGGCTGCGCCAGGCGATGGCCGCCGGCGCTCCGTACATGTTCGACTATCGTTTCGCGCGCAGCGACGGCGCGTACTGCTGGGTCGAGGACCGGGGCGCGTTTCTGCTCGACGAACGGGGAACCACGCGGCGAATGCTCGGCACGATGAAGGATGTCAGCGAACGCAAGCAGGTGGCGGCGGCACTCGAGGCGCGAGAAGCACAATTGCGCACGCTGATCGACGCCATCCCGGATATCGTCTGCTTCAAGGACGGCGCCGGGCGCTGGCGGGAAGCCAACACTTTCGCCCGGCGGTTGTTCGGCCTGGACTGTGTCGCCTATCGGGACAAGACCGACGCCGAACTGGCTGCGTACAGCCCGCTTGACCGCGAGACGTTCCAGCGGTTCGAAGACAGCGACGAACTCGCCTGGCAGCGGGGTGAACCCAGCCGGAGCGACGAGCGCCTCCCGCAGACAGACGGGTCCGAGAAAATCTTCGACGTCATCAGGATCCCTCAGTTCGACGATCGGCGGCAGCGCCAAAACCTGCTGGTGGTCGGCCGCGACGTCAGCGACCGCCAGTACGCCGAGCAACAGTTACGGCAATCCGAGGAGAAGTTCGCCAGGATTTTTCAGACGACGCCGAACGTGGTGGTCATTTCGCGCGTGCACGACGGCGTCTTGCTGGACGTCAACCCGGGCTTCGAGGAAATCACCGGCTATTCTCGGGCCGAGGCGGTCGGACGCTCCACCCTGGAGCTGAAGCTGTGGGCCGATCCGGCCGACCGGGACCGGCTGGTAAGCGACCTGAGTCAGTACGGCGAAGTGTTGTACCGCGACTTCACTTTCCGGCGCAAGGACGGCGCCGTGCGCGCCGGCCAATATTGCGCGCGTCCCCTCGCCATCGACCACCAATCGTGCCTGCTGTTCATCATGCAGGACATCACCGAGCGTCAGCAGGCCGAAGCGGCGTTGCGCCAGCGCGATCGCTTGCAGCAGGCCACCGCCGACGCGCTGGCGTTGCTGCTGTCCGGACCCGACCTGCGCGACACCGTCGGGGCAGCTCTGGCGACGCTGGGCCAGACGGTGTCCGCCGATCGGTCGTACATCTTCGAGAACCATACCGACCCGGCCAGCGGCGCGCCGCTCCTCAGCCAGCGCTACGAATGGTGCGCCGACGCCGCCACCCCGCAGATCGACAATCCCGAGATGCAGAACCTGTCGTACGACGACTCTTTGCCTGACTGGTACGCTGTCCTGCGCACCGGCGCAGCCATCGCGGGCTTGGTGCGGGATCTTCCGGAGACCCAACGCGCCTTGCTGGCGGCGCAGGACATCCGGTCGATCCTGCTGCTGCCGATCCACGTTGACAGCGACTTCTGGGGGTTGATCGGTTTCGACGACTGCCATACCGACAGAGTCTGGACTCCGGTCGAGGAAAACATCCTGCGTACCGCCGCGGCCGCCATTGGTCACGCCTACGTCCGACTGCGAGCCGAGGCGGCGCTGCGGATCAGCGAGGAACAGCATCGAACGCTGGTGGACAACCTGAACATCGGTGTCTATCGCAACACCGGTGGGGCCCAGGGCCGATTCCTGCAGGCCAACCCGGCGATTGTCCAGATGTTCGGTTACGCCGCCGAGGCCGACTTCCTGCAGGCACAGGTCTCCGATCTCTACGCCGACCCGCAGGAAAGACTTCGCTTCATGACCGAGATTCTGAGCCACGGCCAGGTCACCAACAGGGCGCTCCACCTGCGCCGCAAGGACGGCACGACCTTCTGGGGCGCGGTGACCGCGCGCGTCGCCTACGACGACCAGGGCGAGGTCAAGTGGCTCGACGGCGTCCTCGAGGACGTCACCGCGCGCCGGGAGGCGGAAGCACGCCAGCGGCTGGCGGCGGCCGTTTTCGACGCGACGCGCGATGCGATCCTGGTCACCGACGGCGAAGGAAGGATCATCGCCGTGAACCCGGCGTTCAGCACACTGACCGGTTATCCCGAGGCCGAGGTGCGTGGGCGAAGCCCGCGCCTGCTATGGTCCGAGCGCCAGCCCGAGGCGTATTTCGAGGCGATCTGGCAGACCGTCGCGGACGAGGGAGTATGGCAGAGCGAGTTCTGGGCCCGACGCAAGGATGCCGAACGCCGCGCGACGCTGGCCAACCTGAGTACAGTTCGAGACGGCGCCGGTCAGGTCACCCACTACGTCGGCATCGCGACCGACATCACCGAACTCAAGGCCGCCGAGCGGCGAATCGAGCATCTGGCCCACTATGACGCGCTGACTGCGCTGCCGAATCGGGCGCTACTCGCCCAGCGGGCCGAACTGGCGCTGGCGCTGGCCGCCCGCCGGAGCGAGACGCTGGCGGTGCTGTTCCTCGACCTGGACCGCTTCAAGGACGTCAACGATTCGCTGGGTCACGCCGCCGGCGACGGGCTGCTGGTGCAGGTTGCGGGCAGACTGCAGGCGCTCCTCCGCTTGGAGGACACGGTGTGCCGTTTGGGCGGCGACGAGTTCGTCCTGCTGTTGCCGGAAGCTGACCAGCAGGGTGCGCTGCGGGTCGCGGACAAGGTGCTGGCAGCGCTCCGCGAACCGTTTGCCGTAGTCAGCCATCGCCTGGGGGCCAGCGTCTCGATTGGCATCGCGCTCTATCCGCATGACGGCACCAGTTTCGCCGATCTGCTGAAGAACGCCGACACCGCGCTGTACCGCGCCAAGCAGGACGGCCGCAACACCCGGGTGTTCTATGACCGAGAGATGAATGCCGCGACACTGGCGCGACTGGTGCTGGAGGCAGAGCTGCGTCAGGCCCTCGCCGCCGGGCAGCTGCGAGCGCACTACCAGCCCAAGGTCCGGCTGGCCAACGCCGCCCTGACCGGCGCCGAGGCGCTGGTGCGCTGGCAGCATCCGGCACGTGGGCTGGTCCCACCGGCGGAATTCGTCCCGGTGGCGGAGACCAGCGACTTGATCGTGGCGCTTGGCGACTGGATGCTCGACGAAGTCTGCCAGCAACTGGCCGCGTGGCGCCGCCAGGGCTTGCCCATGCTGACGGTGGCCATCAACCTCGCGGCCCGCCACTTCCGGCAGCCTGGGCTGGCCGACCGAATCGCCGCGGTACTGGCAAGCCACGACCTGCCGGCCCGCGCGATCGAGCTGGAGCTGACCGAATCGACGCTGCTGGAAGCCGGCCCGGATACGGCAGCGAACCTGGCGCAGTTGCAGGGGCTCGGGGTGAAGCTGGCGCTGGACGACTTCGGCACCGGTTACTCCAGCCTGAGCTACCTCAAGCGCCTGCCGCTGGCCGCGCTCAAGATTGACCGCAGCTTCGTGCGCGATCTGGTGGCCGACCCCGACGATCGCGCCATCGCCGCGACAATCGTCGCCCTCGGCCACCACCTGGGTCTGGTCGTGGTGGCCGAGGGGGTGGAGACCGCTGAGCAGCGCTGCATCCTGTTGGAGCAGGGCTGTGACCTCGCTCAGGGCTTTCTGTTCGATCGCCCGCAGCCGGCGGAAGAATTCGCCACGGCCTGGTTAAACCACACCCGGGCGTAAGGAAAGGAAATCCAGCGCTGCCAGACGCGCGAACGCGTCGATCGGTGTCAGCATCAGGCTGACCCTGCCGCCGGGACCCGGCTTGATGCTCTCATCCTAAAAACCGCAGTTGCCAGCGTGCAACCCGGCTGAACCTCAGGCAAGGTGTGGCGTTTTGTGGATGAGAGAGGTGACCAAATTGGTGAGGCGAAACGGAAGCTGGAGAAGCGCAAAGAAATGCTTTTGTCGTGTGCTGGGGTGCAGACGATGGCGGGCAAGGTTCAGGTGCGTTGGGAGACGGAAAGTGCAGCGACGCCGATGGGTCAGTTGGCCTACTTTATCCAGTTTCTACATCTGACCGGGCTGTGGTCACGGTGGCTGGCAGGCTGTCCACTGACGTACGGCAGCCCGAACGCGCCGTCGATCGCGGACGTTCTGGGCACGTGGATGCTATCCATTCTGTCGGGGCACCGGCGCTATTCGCACGTCGCGACAATCCGGGGCGATGGGGTGAATCCTGGCTTGTTGGAGATGAGCAAAGTCGTTTCTGCAGACGCCCTCCGCAAGGGGTTGCTGCGGATTCCGGAAGCCGCTGGGACGACCTGGCTCGACGGGCATCTTGACGAGAGCACGGCGGCGTTGCTGGACGCCGCGTGGATTCTCGACACCGACACGACCGTCAAAGTGCTGTACGGTCACCAGGAAGGCGCCGTCGTGGCCTACAACCCGAAGAAGCTGTCGTTCATCGAGGCCAACCGAAAAAGGGGGAAGGAGATCACCGGTTACGAGTACGCCGTTCTCGTGACCAACACCAGCTACGAGATTCTCAGCCTCGGTCAGCTCTACCGGGATCGGGCCGATGCCGAGAACGCCTTCGATGAACTCAAGAACCAGTGGGGTTGGGGCGGCTATACGACGCACGACCTGCATCGCTGTCAGTTGGCTGCTCGTGCCGTAGCTCTGATCTACAACTGGTGGAGTTTGTTCATTCGACTGGCGAACCCGGAGGCTCGGCGAGAGGCCATCACCAGCCGCCCCTGGCTCATGACATCCGTCGGGCGGAAGACTGAACATGCCGGGCAGACCACCGTGACCCTAACCGGATTGCATGCTCACTTCGCACAAGCGCGGGCGGCGCTGCCGCGAGTCTCTGCCTTGCTTCAAGGCTGGGTGGCCGAAACTGCGGAGCAGTTGCCCGATCCATCCGTTTGGCATCTTGTCTGTGATCACCTCAAGCGCATTCTCGCTGGCATCGACGGGCCACCAACGCATCGGTTGCTGGGAAATTATGCGCATGGAGTCGGCTAACTGCGGTTTTTAGGTTGAAAAGGGAATCGAGAAGGGAATCGAGCAAGGCGAAGCACGGCTGCTGAAGCAGTTGTTGACCTGGCGCTTCGGCGCCTTGCCGGCCTGGGTCCAGAGCCAGCTTGCAGGCGCCGAACCGGAGCGCCTGGAGGCGTGGGCGAAGCGCGTGCTCGACGCGCAGACCCTGGACGCCTTGTTCGTCGAACGATCCTGAACACCCCTGCTGCGACGGACCGACCGCGTTCCTGTCCGCGACGGCCCGAATGGATCATGCCAACTGGGCCATGGAGTCGGCAAGCGACAGAGATGGCTGTAGGTGTGTCCATCAGCTCGTTGGCCTTCCTGGTCGCAGCGTACAGCCTGATCAAGTGAGCGACGCTGCTGCATTCCGCGAAGGGCAGACGGCTGTTGCCGCTAGGCCGCATTCAGTGGCGATCGACGGCCTGTCCGGCTAACGCAACGCCGGGGAAGTTGCGAGGGCCTGTGGGGAGTTAACTATACTGTCCCCTTATTTTGTCCCCTTATTTTTCTGTCCCCTTATTTTGGCAATACGGTGACAGTATTCTCAGGCAATACGGTGCAATACGGTGTGCAATACGGTGGCAATACGGTGACAGTATCCTCAATTGTATTCTCAATTGCAGGCCCGGACAGCTTAGGCCCTGCCGCGCCGCCCTCTACCAGTCCGGCGCCACCCGCCGAGGCGCCCAGTGATGCGCTTCCCCGCACCCGATGGCGTGATACTCGAGCCCCAAGCTGCGGACCAGGGCCGGGTCGAAGAGGTTGCGACCGTCGAAGATCAGCGGCTGCTTGAGCAGCGCCCGTACCTGCTCGAAGTCCTGGCTCTTGAACTCGCGCCACACGGTGATGATCAGCAGGGCGTCCGCCTGGTGGCTGACAAGGCTCAGCCCTCTCGAGTCGCCGAACACCCGCCCCGCTTCGTCCATCGCCACCGGGTCGTAGGCCTGGATCGCCGCGGCGCAGCAGTTCGCGCACGATCACCTGACTCGGCGCTTCGCGCATGTCGTCGGTGTCCGGCTTGAAGGCCAGGCCCCAGAGGGCAAAGCGGCGTCCCTGCAGATCCTCGCCAAAACGGGCGACGACCTTGTCGACCAGCACCCGCTTCTGGCTATCGTTCGCCGCCTCGACCGCAGTCAGCACCCGCAGATCAACGCCCATCTCGTGGCCGGTGCGGACCAGCGCCTTGACATCCTTGGGAAAACACGATCCGCCGTAGCCGGTGCCGGCGTAGAGAAAGTGCGTGCCGATGCGCGGATCGCTGCCGATACCGTGGCGCACCAGTTCAATGTCATCGCCGACGCGCTCGGCCAGCCGCGCCAGTTCATTCATGAGGCTGATGCGCGTCGCCAGCATGGCGTTGGCCGCGTACCTGGTGAGTTCGGCGCTGCGCGTATCCATCAGCAGCAGCTGGTCGTGGTAGCGCGAAAACGGCGCGTAGATCGCCCGCATCAGCAACTTGGCGCGTTCGTCATCGGCGCCGATGATGATGCGCTCGGAGCCCATGAAGTCCTCGACCGCGGCGCCTTCCTTGAGAAACTAAGGTTTGCTGACGACGGCGAAGTCCCCGCTGACGCCACGTTCCGCCAGGACCTCCTGCACCGCCGCGCGTACCCGGTCGGCGGTGCCGACCGGCACCGTGCTCTTGTCGACGATCACCTTGTAATCGGTCATGTGCTGGCCGATGCTGCGCGCGGCGGCCAGCACGTACTGGAGATCGGCCGATCCATCCTCATCGGGCGGCGTGCCGACGCCAATCAACTGCAGCGTCCCGTGATGAACCGCGGCGACGACGTCGGTGGTGAATTCCAGCCGGCCATCGGGGGCGTTGCGCTTGACCATCTGTTCCAGACCGGGCTCATGGTCGGGATGCCGCCGCTGTTGAGGATCTCGATCTTGCTCGTCCACATCGAGACAGAGCACGTGGTTGCCCATCTCCGACAGGGAGGCGCCGGTGACCAAGCCGATCCAGCCCCGGTGGCGATAACGGTGACTCGAATGGGACGAAAACATCCCTTTCACATCTGGTCGCAGTGGCACTACCAATCGACCAAGCGCGCAATGCCTGCAGACAGTGGCGTGCTCGGGGCACAGTCGATCCATTGTTCGAGGGCGGCGGTGTCGGCGTAAGGAAGATTCCAAGGCATTGCCATCCCGAGCCGTCCAGGAGTTCCGTCATTCCTGCGCAAGCGGGAATCCAGTCCAGACTCTGTCCTACGTCGGGCCGAACGGTCGGTCCCCGCCTTCGCGGGGATGACGGCTGTCGCTTTTCGATCTCTATCTCTGGACATCGCCTCAAGTCATCTCCAGCCAGTGAGAGAAGTTGAGCCCTGCACGAAAAACAGGCCTCGCGGTGCCGGCAAGGGACCCTCCTGCGTGAAAAAGCGCACGGAATTTTCTCGCCCGATCCATAAAATGGTTGAGGGTTTTTCCCCGCACATCCATAGCCACCGTATGGCCTGATCAGCAACCGGAGCATTGCCTCAACCATGAACTGCCCAAAATGCCTTTCGGAAAAGGTCCGCCGCTCACGGCGACGCGGCCCACGGGAAGGAATAGTGCTTCGTTTCAAGGGCCAGGCCCCTTATCGCTGCAGACTCTGTGGTTTGCGATTCATCGCCGGGGAAGAACGCGCGGACGCGGCTGCCAAGCGGCGCCAACTGTCAATTGCTGACTATCTGGGTCTGCGGGGCTACGCCAGAAGAATCTTCACCGACCACATGATCCTTGGCGGGCTGATCTCCCTGCTGCTGCTCCTGGTGAGCCTCATTCTCTTCCTCTCCGTGGCTTTCGGCTGGATTGACCTGACGTCCGCGCCCAGCATGCCGAAGATGCCGAGCGAGTGGGAATGAACGACCGCCGCGGCATCGGTGGGGGCAAGCGGCGAGCATCGAGTCAACGCCAGGATCAGTCCGTGATCGGGACGTTCTCCGGATCATCGGCTTATTTCTGGCGGATCAGTGGTAGAATAATTGGCTGATCGACGCACTAGCCGGTCAACCATTCAGCTATTGGCTCGTTGTATTCATTTTTATTGTCGATAAGGAACCCCATCATGAAGAACTCCCTCCTCGTTGCTGCGCTGATCGCTCTTGCTGTGACCGCCTGTGGCAAGAAGGAAGAAGCCAAGCCGGCCGCTGCTCCGGCTGCTGCTCCGGCTGCTGCCGCGCCGGCTGCTGCTCCTGCCGCTGCTGCAGCCGCCGCCGATGCCGCCAAGGCGTCCGAGAAGGCCGCTGGCACGGCTGCCGATGCCGCCAAGGATGCCGCCAAGCCGGCAGAAGCCGCTGCTGCTGCAGCTGACAAGGCCAAGGAAGCTGCCGGCGCCGCTACCGATGCCGCGAAAGCTGCCAGTACCGCTGCTGACGCCGCCAAGGACGCAATGAAGAAGTAATCTTCGTCCAGGAATCACAAAGAAGCCGGCGCAAGCCGGCTTCTTTTATGGGCGGGAAGGATCAACTCAACTGCCGCCAGTCGAACCCGCTTTCCTGATCGGCAATCCCGATCCAGTCCTCGCTGCAGCCCAATGCCAGTGCGAGAGCCGTGGTCGCCAGTTCTGGCCGGTTGTTCTCCTGACTGAGATGTGCGGCAAGGACGTGCTGCAGCCGACGGGTGTCGATCCGTCGCAACAATGCCGCCGCCTGCTCGTTCTCCAGATGACCAAAGCCTCCGCCGATCCGTCGCTTGAGTGATGCTGGATAGCGCGACGCCACAAGCAGCGCGTGGTCGTGGTTGCATTCCAGGACCAAGCCATCGCAGGCGCGCAGGATTTCCACGATGTGCGGCGTGATTGAGCCGCTATCGGTGAGCACGCCAAGCCGGCGCACACCGTCGCTGAACGCATACTGCACCGGTTCGCGGGCATCGTGAGGCACCGGAAATGGCTGCACCAGAAGGCTGCCAATCGCGAACGGCGTGTGTCCATCGATCAGACGGCACTCGGGCAAGGGAGTGCCCGCTCGTGTGGCAACGGCATGCGTGCCGTGCGTGAGGTAGACCGTCAGCCGGTGACGGCGGGCAAAGGCAAAAACACCGCCAACGTGATCGCCATGCTCGTGCGTCACCACGATCGCTGCCAACTGACTGGGAACGACGCCGAGTCTGGCCAGCCTCGCCGTTGCCTCGCGGCTCGAGAAGCCACAATCCAGCAACACCCTGGTCCCGCCGGCATCGACAATCAGCGCGTTGCCCTGACTGCCACTGCCCAACGAGGCGAAGCGGATCACTTCAACTGATCGTAGAGCAGGCTGAGGATCCTCTTCGACGTCTCGGATTGGTCAACCCCCCCCTCCAACGTCAGCACCTGGACCGTCGACTTGCCACCCGTCTCGCGGACGAAAATGCGGTACTGGGTCTGTGTCTTGCCGGCAGAGCTTCCCTTGAAGGGGTTCAGCTTCGACAGAAAGCCATCCTCCTTCTTCTCGTTGTCGGTTTCCGGATCGACATAGCGAACGAAGTACAGGCCCCGCGAACGATCCCGGTCTTCGACGGTGAAGCCGACGCGGTCCAGCGCCAGGCCGACCCGACGCCAGGCGCGATCGAAGGTTTCCTCGACCTCCAGCGTCCCGGCACCGTCAGCGCCCCGTGACAGCCTGGCCCGCTCGAGCGGCTTCTCCTGCGCCGCCTTGATGGCAGCGGTGGCGCGCTTTTCCTCGCTGCCCAGGCGAATCATCAGGCGCCGCAGCATCTCCGCCTCCAGTTCCGGATCGGCCGGGCGTGGCTGCCACTTGGTCTGATCCTTGCCTTCGGAGACGAAAATCTCGTACATACCGCGATGACTGATGAAGATATCGGTGGTCCCCGGCGTGCTCCCCGGCTCCAGACGAGTGCGGAACTTGTCCCGTTCGGCGGTCGAATAGACGGAATCGATGACCTTGCCAAGCACGTTCCGGATGAAATCCTGCGGGATCTTGGCGCGGTTCTCCGCCCAGTCGGTTTCCATTACCCCGGCATCGGGCAACTCCAGCTTGATCAGAAAGCCGGTCTCCTGCCAGAAGTCCTTGACCGTTCCCCAAAGCTTGTCAGGTGAGCCGGTGGCGACCAGCCAGCGTTGAGTTCCCGAGCGCTCGATGCGGGCCTGATCCACCTCCGGCAGGACTTCACTCTTCTGCTGAGCCCTTGCCTGCGGTGAACGCTCGGCCGCGTACGCCGAAAAAGTCGCCGTTCCCTTGCCGGCGGTATCCGGAACCGCGTAACGGTCATCGCGGCTGGGCGACGTCAGGTCAGGGGGCACTTCCAGCGGTGGCACACTGCTGCCGGACGCCGACTTGTACTCGATTCTCTTGGGTTCGAGCAGAGAACCCGTGCAGCCGGCAAGCAGCAGAAGCAAGACGGCAACGCGGCAGCGCGAAACGACAGGACTCATTGGACAACCCTGATTCTAGACGAGTACGCCGGCCTGACACATGGCCGCCCGAACCCGCGCGTGATAGTCGGGCGACAGGGGAGTCAGCGGTAGCCGCAGCCCACCATCGATGAGGCCGAGCTCCCTGCAAGCCCACTTGACGGGGATCGGGTTTGCCTCACAGAACAACTGGCGATGCAAGCCGAGCAAACGAGCATTGAACTGACGCGCCCTGACCGCGTCGCCCGCCAGCGCTGCGGCACACATGTCGTGCATCAGGCGCGGTGCGACATTGGCCACCACCGAAATATCGCCGCGCGCACCCATCAGGATCAGAGCACAGGCGCTGGCATCGTCACCGCTATAGACAGCGAAACCCGCGGGCGCACGTGCGATCAGTTCAATGCCGCGATCCATGCTGCCGGTGGCATCCTTGATACCGACAATGTTGGGGATTTCCGCCAGACGCAGCGCTGTCTCATTGCTCAGATCGGCCACCGTGCGACCTGGCACGTTGTACAGGATCACGGGAATATCGACCGCTTCCGCAATCGCCCGGAAATGACGGTAGAGACCTTCCTGTGCCGGCTTGTTGTAGTACGGCACGACGGACAGTGCCGCGTCGGCACCGGCTTGCCTGGCGAACCCGGCCAGGGCGATCGCTTCCGCGGTCGAATTGGCGCCGGTGCCGGCAATCACCGGGATCCGGCCGGCTGCCTGATCAACGGCAAGACGGATCAGCTCGCAATGTTCTTCCAGGTTGACGGTCGGCGACTCGCCGGTCGTACCGACGATGACGATCGCGTCGGTCCCCTCCTGCACATGGAAATCGACCAGCCGGCGCAGGCCGGGCAAGTCAAGGCTTCCATCCGCGTGCATGGGGGTGACAATCGCTACGATCGATCCAGTAATCATGGTCTTGGGTGGGCGCCCGACAGCTTCGCCGGGAGGGTTTCGCCGGAGAAATCAGAACGCTGAATTCTAACCGAAAGCAGGCGCACTGGGGATGAAAAACGTCGCCGCCAGGAGAACCCTGGCGGCTGGCAGCGGCGTGGATCAGAGCTCGGCCAACACCCGGAGATGGGCAGCCACGCTACGCGCCAGCGCCGACAGCGAGTAACCCCCTTCGAGCATCGACACGACTCGCCCGTGCGCGAACTCGTCGGCGATCTGTTTCATTTGCTCGGTCACCCAGGCGTAGTCTTTCTCGAGGAGCCGCAGACCACCCATCTCGTCCTCATAGTGGGCATCGAAACCGGCCGAGATGAACAGCATCTCCGGCTTGAACTCGCGCAGACGAGGCAGCCAGAGATCACTCACCACGCGACGGAATTCCTCACCGTCGGCGCCCCTGCCAAGGGGCACATTGAGCATGTTGGCCGCCGGGTGCTCGGTACCGCTATAGGGGTAGAACGGATGTTGGAAAGTGCTGACCATCAACACCCGTGAGTCGCCCTTGAAGCAGTCCTCGGTACCGTTCCCGTGGTGGACGTCAAAATCGACCACCGCCACTCGCGACAACCGGTGTGCCACCAGCGCATGCGCCGCAGCCACCGCGATGTTGTTGAAGAAGCAGAAACCCATCGCCGACGAGCGCTCGGCGTGATGACCCGGCGGGCGGACGGCACAGAACGCGTTCTCGACCTCGCCGGCCATCACCAGATCGACCGCCAGTACGCCCGCCCCTGCGGCACGCAGCGCAGCTTGCCAGGTATGCCGGTTCATGGCCGTGTCGGGATCAAGATGAACGATGCCCAACTCGGGCGAGGCGCGCTTCAGGCGCTCGAGATGCGCCGCAGCATGCACGCGCTTGAGCTGCTGAAAGCTTGCCTGCGGCGTCGTGATAGGAAAAGTACGAATCCAGCCCTTGCGCAATCAGGTGATCGCTGATCGCGGTCAGGCGCTCAGGAGATTCCGGATGGTAGGAACCCATGTCGTGCAGTTGGCAGTCGCGGTGGGTGATGAATGCAGTGCTGGTCACTGTGGCCTTTCTGCCGCAGATGGGCGCCGCGATGGACGCGACGATCTCCGATAAATCGAGTTATTGGCTATTGGTTTATTATCATCCCAATTGCGCCACCACGACAAGCCATGCAGCCCACGACCCGACCATCCCCAGTCAGCGAAATCCTCGCCGCCGCCAATGCCGTGATCCTCGGCAAGAGCACGCAAACGCGACTCGCCCTGTGCTGTCTGCTGGCAAAAGGCCACTTGCTGATTGAGGATCTGCCCGGCGTTGGCAAGACGACTCTGGCGCACACCCTGGCTCGCCTGCTCGGATTCCAGTTCTCGCGCGTCCAGTTCACCAGCGACATGCTGCCGGCGGACATCCTCGGCGTCTCGATCTTTGACCGCGAACAGAGCAGTTTCAGGTTTCTGCCCGGACCGGTATTTTCGCAGGTGCTGCTCGCCGACGAGATCAACCGGGCCACCCCGAAGACGCAGAGCGCCCTGCTCGAAGCCATGGAGGAGGGCCAGGTGACCACTGAAGGCGAAACCCGGCCACTGCCGGAACCGTTCTTCGTCATTGCCACCCAGAACCCGTCCAGCCAGATCGGCACCTTCCCCTTGCCCGAATCGCAACTGGACCGCTTCCTGCTGCGCATCGACCTGGGTTACCCCGACCACGACGCCGAACGCTCACTGCTCGAAAGCGGTGGTCGCCGGGAGCAATTGCCGGCGCTTGCCGCCCGCCTTGGCGCCGGCGAGTTTGCCCCGCTGCAACGCCAGGTAGCGGCGGTGCACGTCTCGCCTGCCTTGCTCGACTACCTGCAACTGCTGATCGAAGCGACGCGCAAAGACACGCGTTTCGTGCATGGCCTGAGTCCGCGAGCGGCCTTGTCGCTGCTCGCGGCCGCCCGCGCCTGGGCATTCACCGGCGGCCGCGCCATGGTCCTGCCGGAAGACGTGCAGGCCGTGCTGCCGGCTGTCGCCCGCCACCGCCTCCGACGGGTCAGCGGCAGCCATGCCGACGCCGAGGATATCGCCTGTCTCATTCGCTCCGTGCCGCTGGCCTGATGCGCCGACGCGAAAGATTCCAGCGCTGGTTGTTCCGGCTCGCGCATGACGAGCAGGTGCCGATCGTGCTCACGCAACGCCGCATCTTCATCGTGCCGACGTCCGCTGGCGTTCTCTTCGCCGTTGTCCTGGCGGTGATGCTGATCGGCGCCATCAACTACAACCTCAGCCTCGGCCATGCCCTGACCTTTCTGCTCGCCGGGCTCGGCCTGGTCAGCATGGTGCGTACCTTTCACAATCTGTTCGGCCTGCGCTTGACGCCGGGACGCGCTGAAGCCGCTTTTGCCGGCGACCTGGCGCGCTTCCCGCTGGCGCTCGAAAGCCCCCGCAACCAGCCACGCCATGCCCTCGAGTTCTCCTTCAAGCACCAGCCGGTGGTCACCGCAGACCTATCGCCGCAGGGCCGCGCGACGATCGCCGTGCCGTTCGTCACGCACCAGCGCGGCCGCCTTGACCCGGGTCGCGTCACGCTCGCAACACGCTTTCCGCTCGGCCTCTTCCGCGCCTGGAGCTACCCCTACCCGCCCTTTTCCTGCATCGTCTATCCCAAACCGCTGCGCACGCCCCTGCCGGCACCGTCGCCGGGAGCGCATGCCGACCACCGCCAGGGTGACAGCGGACAGGAAGACTTCGCCGGCCTGCGACCGCGCCAGGTCAGCGATCCGACACGGCACGTTGCGTGGAAAGCCGTGGCCCGCCGCTCCGATGAGCAGGCGCTGCTGGTCAAGCAGTTCGCCGGCGGGGCCATGGATGAACTCTGGCTCGACTGGTCGCTGACCCCGGCCGAGCGTGGCGACGAGGATCGCCTGTCGATACTCGCCGGCTGGATCATGGCTGCCGACGAACAACAGGCGTGCTACGGGCTGCGACTGCCGCGCCAGGAGATCGCGCCGGCGCAGGGCCAGGCGCATCGCGCAGCTGCCTGCAGGCGCTGGCGTTGTACGGTGAAGCGGAGCGCGGCTGGGCGCTAGGCCGCCGCGCGCTCGAACACGGCGCCGTGCCGTGGCTGCTGGCGGTCGCCCTGGCGACCGCCGGCCCGCACGCCGGGCACCTACCGCTGTGGCTGTCGCTGCTGGTCGCCAGCGCCATGCTCTGGCGAGTCTGGCTGTGGCAACAGCGTCGCCCGCTGCCGCCGCGCTGGTCGCTCGCCCTGCTGGTGATCGCTGCCGTCGCGGCGATCGGCTGGCAGTTCGGCAGCCTGTTCGGGAAAGACGCTGGCGTCGCCATGCTGGTCCTGTTCATGGCCCTCAAGCCACTCGAAATGCACAGCCGGCGCGACGCGCTGGTGGTCATCATGCTCGGCTACTTTCTCCTGCTGACCCACTATTTCTACTCGCAGAGCATCCCCACCGGCCTCTGGCTGCTGGCCGCGTGCACGCTGCTGACCGGCGCCCTGCTCAGGCTGCATGGCGGCGCCCAGCCGGTCATCGCCATTGCCCGGCAGGCCGGTCTGCTGCTGCTGCAGGCGCTGCCTTTCATGCTGCTGCTCTATCTCCTCTTCCCGCGTGTCACGGGCCCACTCTGGGGATTGCCTCAGGATGCCCATGCCGGGCTCAGCGGCCTGCCCAGCCAGATGTCGCCGGGGTCGATCAGCAACCTCACCCTGTCCGGCGCGATCGCCTTTCGCAGCCGCTTCGCCGGCGAGATCCCGGAGAAGGCCGACCTCTACTGGCGCGGCCCGGTGTTCGACGAGTACGACGGAGTCACCTGGCGTGGCAGCCGGCAGCGCGGCACGGTGCCAGGGCCAGCGCCAGTGATCGAGGCGCGCGGCCCGGCGCATGACTACAGCAGCATCCTCGAAGCACACAACCAGCGCTGGCTGCTGGCCCTCGACGTGCCGACCCGCCTGCCCCCCGACAGTTCGCTGACCGCGACTCTCGAAGCGCGGACCCGCGAACCGCTGCGCATCCGCTCCCGTTTTTCCTTCAGCTCGGTGCTTGACTATCGCGCCAACCGCATTGAAGCGGAGGCCAGCCTGCAACAGGCGCTGACCCTGCCGGCGCAAGGCAATCCGCGCGCGCGCGCCCTCGCCAGCGAGTGGCAGTCGCGGCCTCCGGCGATGATCGCCGAAGCGGCTCTGGCGGTGTTCCGCCACGAAAACTTCCACTACACCCTGCGCCCGCCGCTGCTCGGTGCCGACGCCATTGACGAATTCCTCTTCGACAGTCGGCGTGGCTTCTGCGAGCACTATGCGTCGGCCTTCGTCTTCCTGATGCGTGCGGCCGGCGTGCCGGCGCGCGTGGTCGCCGGCTATCAGGGGGGCGAGGTGAATCCGGTCGATGGCTATCTCACCGTGCGCCAGTCCGATGCCCACGCCTGGGCCGAGATCTGGCTCGCCGACGAAGGCTGGCTGCGCGTTGACCCGACGGCGGCAGTCGCCCCGTCACGCATCGAGCAAGGCATCGTCGCCGCGCTGCCGGCCGGTGAGCCGCTGCCCGGCATCATCCGCCTCGACGCCGACTGGATGCGCGACCTGCGCAACCGCTGGGAGGCGGCAAACAATACCTGGAACCAGTGGGTGCTCGGTTACAATCCGCAGCGCCAGCGCGAAGTCCTGTCGCGGCTCGGCCTGCCCGACCCCGACTGGCGGAGCATGACCGCCTCGCTGGCCGTGCTCTGCGGGCTGGCGCTGCTGGTCGTTGCGCTGTGGACACTGCCACGGCGTCGCCGCGACGATCCGGTCGAGCGCGCCTGGCAGAGATACTGTGCCCAACTCGAACGCCGCGGGGTCACGCGTGCCGGCTGGGAAGGCCCGCTCGATTTTGCCCAACGCGTGGCCCGCGAAAAGCCCGAGCTGGCCGCGCTCACCAGCGAAGCCGCCGAGCACTATGCCGAGCTGCGCTACGGCCAGAGCAACGGCGAACAACTGCGTCGGCTGCAGCAATGCGTCCAGCGACTACCCCCGCAAAGGAGAGAAAAGGTTTGAAAAAACAATGCGTCACCCTCCTCTTCAGCCTGCTCGGCAGCGTCCTGCCGCTGTCCGCGCACAGCCAGCAAAGCGCCGGATTCAGCCAGGAGCCCGAAGTCAGGGCCTTCATCCTCAGCATGCACGAGCAGCACGGCTTTGACGTTGCCCACCTGACGCGACAATTCGCCGCTATCCGGCCAAACGCCACCGTGCTGCGGGCCATCCGTCCGCCAGCCGTACCGGAGAAGCAGCGCTCCTGGGAACGCTACCGCGAGCGCTTCGTGAATGGTCAGCGCATCGCCGGCGGCCTGTCCTTCTGGCAGCAGCATGCGGCGACACTGCAACGCGCCGAAGCGATCTACGGTGTCCCGCCCGAAGTCATCGTCGCCATCATCGGGGTCGAGACCATCTACGGTCAGCACATGGGCAGCTTTGGCGTCCTCGAGGCGCTCGCCTCACTGGCCTTCAATTACCCGCCACGGGCGGAGTTCTTCCGCAACGAACTCGAGCAGTTTCTGCTCCTGGCGCGCGAAAACGGCGTCAGCCCGCTCGAAATCAAGGGTTCCTACGCCGGCGCAATGGGCATCCCGCAGTTCATGCCCAGCAGCCAGCGCCGCTTTGCCGTTGACTTCGACGGCGACGACCGCATCGACCTGCGCCACAGCAACACCGACGCCATCGGCAGCGTCGCCCGTTTCCTGCAGCAACATGGCTGGCAGAAAGGCGCGCCGGTCGCCGTACCGGCAAAGGTCAATGGCGATCCGGCCGCTTTGATCGCCGCCGGCATCAAGCCCTCGCTGACCGTCGGGGAGTTGGCCGGTCTGGGCGTCGTGGCGCCGGCAGCCAGCGAGCAGATGGCGGCCCTGATCGACCTGGTCACGCCGGGCGCTGCAACCGAGTACTGGCTCGGCTTCGACAACTTCTACGTCATCACCCGCTACAACCGTTCGAGCTTTTACGCGATGGCTGTCTTCCAGCTGGCTGAAGCCCTGCGCGAGGGGCGCAGCCGCTAATTGTAGAGCTGATTCTAGAGCAGGTTGTCGGCGGTCCCGCCACCGCGCCGGATGATGCGGCGAAGGTGATCGAGCGCTTCGATCTGAATCTGGCGAACCCGCTCACGGGTCAGATTCAGGTCGAGGGCGATTTCCTCGAGCGTGCACGACTCTCTGCCGCCAAGCCCATAACGACGTTGCAGGACCTGCTGCTGCTTGTCGCCAAGCTGCCCCACCCACCGGTGCAACAAGGCCCCGATCTCGCTTGACTGCAACAGTTCGTCCGGATCTATCAGACTCTCGTCGGGGATGACATCGCCAATCGAGCGGCTGGGGTCTACTTGCAGAGGGGCGTCGAGCGAAGCAATCCGCTCGTTGAGGGTCATCACCCGCCGAACATCGGCACACGGCCGGTCGATCAGATGGGCAATCTGGTCGACGCAGATCTCCCGCCCGTTGGCCGACTCCAGATGGCGGATGGCGCGCAGCACGAGGTTGATTTCCTTGACCACATGCACCGGCAGGCGGATCGTCCGCGACTGATTCATGATCGCGCGCTCGATGCTTTGCCGGATCCACCAGGTGGCGTAGGTCGAGAAACGGAATCCGCGCTCGGGGTCGAATTTTTCGATCGCGTGGATGAGGCCGAGATTTCCCTCCTCGATCATGTCGAGCAAGGGCAGTCCGCGGTTGAGGTAATGCTTGGCGATATTCACCACCAGCCGCAGGTTGTGCTCGATCATCTTCTGCCGGGCCAGGAACTCCCCTGCGCGCGCCCGCCGTGCCCAGGCAGCCTCCTCGGTCGGTGAAAACAGCGGCTTGGCGCCGATCTCGTTCAGGTAGTGCTGCGTGACGTCATTGAGCAGTTCCGCCTCGGGCGACGGCACAAGGTCCGCCGGCTCAAGCCCCGGCAGCGAATCCAGCATTGAAAGCTCCGGCAGCTCGAGATCGTCCTCACAGGAATCGGTATCCGGATCGAACGCATCCGACATGGTCAGCGCTGCGGCAGATGCTTGAGCGGGTCGACCGGCTTGCCCTGACGGCGGATCTCGAAGTGCAGCTTGACCTGGTCGGCGTCGGTGTTGCCCATTTCGGCTATCTTCTGCCCCTTGCTGACGCTCTGGCCTTCCTTGACCAGCACGTTCTGGTTGTGCGCGTAGGCCGTGAGATAGGTATTGTTGTGCTTGACGATCACCAGCTTGCCGTAGCCGCGCAGGCCGGTGCCGCTATAGACGACCTTGCCGCCGCCGGCGGCCAGCACGCTGTCGCCGGCCTTGCCGTTGATATCGATGCCCTTGTTGCCACCCTCGCTGAACGTGCCAATCAGCTTGCCGTTGGCCGGCCAGATCCAGGCGACGTCCTCAATGCCGGCCGATGCATCGCCCGACGCATCCGGCCGGCTGTCCGGCCTGGCTTCGGGCTTCGCTTCGACCCGCGCTGCCGGGCTGACTTCCGGCTTCACTTCCGGTCTTGCCACTACCGGCGTCACCGGCACCGGATCGACTGCCTGCGCCTGCGCGCGCGCCAGCGCCTGCTCGGAGTAGGGTTCCTTGCCTGCCCTGGGCTCGCGCTTCAGGAGATCTGCAGCACTAGTGCCGAGCGAACGCTGTTCGACCGACGTGCCGGTGCTGATCGGCCGTACCACGACAGCCTCGGTCGCCGCCGCGGCGCCAGGAGCCCTGACCCGCAGCGACTGCCCGACCAGGATGCGGTTCGGATTGTCGATGTTGTTCCATGCCACCAGTTCCCGGTAATCGAGCCCATGATCGAGCGCGATGGAATACAGCGTGTCGCCCCGCTTGACGGTGTACAGATCCTTGCTGGCAATCGGCGCACCGGCAGTCGTCGTCTGACCCCCACGTTCGCCGGTCGGCGCCGGCGACTTGCTGGCGCAGCCCGCCAGAACGAGCAATGCCGACAAGGTCAGAGCGCCCCGGTGGCGAGAAAAAAACCATTGGTCCTTCATTCGACTCCCGACAGTAACGGAACAAAACGCACAGCATCCAGGCGGGTTTCGACAAAACCTTCGGCCCGGCGTTCGATCAATACAAGCTGCTGGGTCCCCGTGCCCAGCGGCAGGATCAGCCTGCCGTTGGGTGCCAGTTGCTGCAACAGGGGCCGCGGCACGTGCGCCGCCGCCGCCGCGACGATGATCGTCGCAAAAGGTGCCGCCTCGGGCAGGCCGAGCTGGCCGTCGGCATGCTTCAGGCGCACCTTGAGCTGCCGGATGGCGCGCAGGTTGGCCTTGGCCTTGGCCAGCAGCGGCGCGATTCGCTCGACCGCATAGACCTCATCGGTCAACTGCGCCAGTACGGCCGCCTGGTAACCACAGCCGGCGCCGATCTCCAGCGTCTTGCCGAGTTCATCACGGCCAGCGAGGAGCACCTCGATCATCCGTGCCACGACATAGGGTTGCGAGATCGTCTGCGAGAAACCCAGCGGCAGCGCGGTGTCCTCGTAAGCCCGCGAGGCCAGCGCCTCTTCGACAAAAACGTGGCGCGGCACGGCGGCGATCGCCGCCAGCACCTCTTCGTCAACAATGCCCTGCTCACGCAGGCGCTCGATCATGCGCGTGCGCGTGCGCTGCGAGGTCATGCCAAACCCGGAAACGGCGCCGCTCATCGCGCCAGCCACTCGCGCACCAGCGACAGTTGCCCGTTGTGCGTCAGATCGATCTGCAGCGGCGTCACCGAGACCTGATCGTTCTGCACGGCATAGAAGTCGGTGCCTTCGCCGGCATCCTGCGCGGCACCGGCAGCGCCCACCCAGTAGACGGTTTCGTTGCGTGGTGAGACCGTCCGTACCACCGGCTCGGCCTTGTGGCGCTTGCCGAGACGGGTGACGACGGTGCCGCGCAGTTGCTCCCAGGGGACGTCGGGGACATTGACGTTGAGCAACACCGGTTCGCTGAGCGACTGCTTCTGCAACATCGCGACCAGTTCGCAGGCCACTCGCGCGGCGGTGGCGAAGTGCGCACCCTCCTTGCTGCACAACGAAATTGCCAGCGACGGAACGCCGAGCAGGAAGCCCTCGGTCGCCGCCGCGACGGTCCCCGAATAAATGGTGTCGTCGCCCATGTTGGCGCCGATGTTGATCCCCGACACCACCATGTCCGGCAGCCCTTCGAGCATGCCGGTGACGGCGAGGTGAACACAATCGGTCGGCGTGCCGTTGACGTAGTAGAAGCCGTTCGCCGCCCGTTTGAGCGACAGCGGACGATCGAGCGTCAGCGAATTGCTCGCCCCGCTGCGGTCGCGCTCGGGAGCCACCACCGTAATCGCCGCCATCTCCGATAGCGCGCGCGCCAGCAGCTCGATCCCCGGAGCGAAGTAGCCGTCATCGTTACAGAGCAGGATTCGCATAGTCCATCCACCAACGTCGAAGAACCTCGTCACACACCCAGCAGCCACCCGACTCAGCCGCCACGACCCTGCCAGGCAGGGCCTTCGATTATAACCGCCGCGGCCGCCGAATCAGCAGGAAGTCAATACCGTGCCTCCCGCTGATGCAGCAATGCCAGCACGATGACGAGATCCGCCTCGTAGCAGCACAGAGCCTCATTGCCGCCCCATTCGGCAGCGACGGCCAGACGACAAGGGATATCTGCCGTTGCGGGTTTCCCCATGGTATCGGGACCCGGAACCCTCAACTTGGCTGCCCGACTGCCGATAGAGAACTTACACGGCCAGCCCGAAGAAAATCACTAAAGTTCTTCGCCAGCAGGTCGTTAAAAAAAGCGTCAGCAAGGCAATCGCCACAAAGGATGGACCGGCCAATGCCCCCGCGGGCAGGTCACCGGCAACCAGAAGTCAACTTGACAGTGATAGGAGAAGGAAAATGCCCCAAGTCATCAACACCAACGTCGCGTCGCTGAACTCGCAACGCAGCCTCAACATGTCGCAGACCTCGCTGGCCACCTCGCTGCAGCGCCTGTCCTCCGGCCTGCGCATCAACAGCGCCAAGGACGACGCCGCCGGCCTGGCCATCGCCGAGCGCATGACTTCGCAGATTCGCGGACTGAACCAGGCTGCGCGGAATGCCAATGACGGCATCTCGCTGGCGCAGACAGCGGAAGGCGCGCTTGGCGCGGTTACCGAAAACCTGCAGCGCATCCGAGAGTTGTCAGTGCAGGCCGCCAACGCGACCAACAGCGCTTCCGACCGAGCCGCCCTGAATGCCGAAGCGAGCCAACTCGTGGCCGAAATCGATCGAGTCGCAACAACCACGCAATTCAACGGCGTCAACCTTCTCGATGGTACCTTCACCTCCCAGAACTTTCAGGTTGGCGCCAGCGCGAACCAGACCATCCAGATCAACTCGATCGCCAGCGCCCGCTCCAGCGCACTGGGGGTAGGCTCAGGGTCGAGTTACTCGACTACTTCGGCTGGTGCTGAAGTCGGTGCGACGGCACTGTTGGCCAACGCTCTCTCGATCAACGGCCACATGGTAGGTGCTGCAGCTAGCGACGGGGTGTCCAACACGACGCCATCGGCCAGCGGCATCGCCGTGGCTGCGGCCATCAATGCCATTAGCGGAGACACGGGAGTCACGGCGACGGTCGGCACCACCTCAGTGGCTGGCACGGCGGCGACCGGTTTCGCCACGGCAATCGTAAGTGGCGACATCACGATCAATGGCGTGAACATCGGCGCTATCGCGGCTGCCGGCAACGCAGCCGCGCGCGGCGGCCAGGTCGCTGCCGCGGTCAATGCCGTCAGCGCGCAAACCGGCGTCACGGCTAGTTTCAATACGACTACCGGCGCCGTGGCTCTCAGTGCCGCCGACGGACGCAATATCACCGTCGTCGCTGCTGCGACCGCAGGCGCCAACGACGCCACGACAGGCATTACCGCCGGCGCTGCAGCGGGCGCAGGTGCCACTGATACCACGCGCTCAGCCGTATCATTGAGCTCGACCAGTTCTGCGGGAATAACGATCGCCGGCAATACTGCCGCTGGCCTGGCAGCATCCGGGCTGACAGCTGGCTACACTGCAGCGACGGCGACTGTGGGAGCCGGTGTATCCTCGGTGGATCTCACCACGACCGGTGGAGCAACCTCGGCTCTGGCAATCATCGACGCGGCGCTAGCCACGGTCAACAGCTCGCGCGCATCCCTCGGCGCCTATCAGAATCGCTTCAGCTCTACCGTCTCGAACCTGCAGACGACTTCGGAAAACCTCTCCGCGTCGCGCAGCCGCATCCAGGACGCAGACTTTGCCGTCGAAACCGCCAATATGACTCGTGCGCAGATCCTGCAGCAAGCCGGAACAGCGATGCTCGCGCAAGCCAATGCGCTGCCGCAGAACGTGCTCTCACTGCTGCGCGGATAAGCGGTTACGGTTCATTAGAGGTAACATGTCGGGCGCGATCGCGGCAACGCGTTCGCGCTCAGACATCTCTTCACCAAGGAGGGTGAGATGAGCATCCAGCCCAGCAGCGCGTCCTTGCCACCTCCGGCAAACCCGGTGCTCAGTGCTGCCCCGCGGGTAGCGCGAGCGCCCGTCGAAAACGCCAGTGACTACGTCGACCCATCGCAGTCGGTACGTGGACACCAGCAATCGCCCCAACTCGATCGAAATAAACTCGAAGCGGCAGCACAAAGCGTCCGTGAGTTCGTCGAACCCATCAACAGTAATCTGGAATTTCGCGTCAACGAGGAAACAGGAGACATGGTGGTCAGGATCGTCGACCGCGCGACCAAGGAGATTATTCGCCAGATTCCCTCCGAAGAAATGCTTGCACTGGCCAAGGCTCTCGACAGCATCAAGGGACTGTTTGTCAAGCAGACAGCTTGACAAGAAAGCAGACACTGCTTCGCCAAGAATCTCAGAGGAGAAAAACGTGGCTCTTTCGTCCCCGGGCCTAGGCTCGAATCTTGACGTGAATGGCATCATCAGCCAGTTGATGGCACTCGAGCAGCGCCCCTTGGTCGCGCAAGCCAAGAAGGAGGCCGGGTTTCAAGCCAAGATCACCGCCCTGGGTTCCCTTCAGGGCGCCATCTCCGCACTGGAAAGTGCCGCTGCGAATCTGGTCCCGGCCAGCGGCACCAGCGCCTTGCAGAAGTTCACCGTTTTCAAGACCACCGTCAGTGACTCGACGCTAGCCTCGGCAGTTGCCACCACCGGTGCCGTAGCCGGAGACTATCGTCTTGAAATCCAGCAGTTGGCGAAAGAGCACCGCATCGCCAGTGCAACGGGAGGTTCCTCACCGTTTTCGGGAGCAGGCGGCACGCTGCCGGTCGGCGGCACATTGACCATCTCGCTCGATACTGCCGGCGGCGTCAGCGCGCACAAGACAACAGACGTCACCATCGCCGACGGCGCTTCGCCAGAAGCCATTCGTGACGCAATCAACAGCGCCAGCGCTGGCGTTTCGGCACTGGTCATCAACGGTGTCGCTGGCAAGCAACTCGTGCTGACCAGCAACACCGCCGGCAGCAACCAGTTCATCAAGCTGTCCGGCATAGCGGGCCTCGCCTACGACCCGACTTCGGCACCCCAGCCTCTCGATCCCTTTGTCCAGTCACAGGCAGCACAGGGTGCCAGCTTCAAGCTGAACGGCATTGCCGTCGCAGCCGAGACCAACACCGTGACCACAGCCCTCGACGGTGTCACCCTGACACTGCTCAAAGGCCCGGAAGCGCCTGCAATCTCGCTCAGTGCGACGCTCACGGTCAGCAAGGATACGACCAGTCTCGCGACTGGAGTAAACGCTCTGGTCAAGGCGTTCAACGATTTCAACACCACCGCCAGCAGCCTTGGCAGTTACGACGCAGGTACCAAGAAGGCCGGAGCACTGAACGGTGACAGTACCCTGCGAACGGCACAGACCAGCTTCCGTACAGCGCTTGGCAAAGTCCCATCCGAGCTCTCCAGTGCGACCCTGCAACGCCTCTCGGACATCGGCGTCACACTGCAGAAAGATGGAAAACTAAGCGTTGATTCGGCCAAACTGACGATGGCAATTGGCAATGACCTCAGCAGCGTCGCCAGCCTGGTCGCAGCCTACGGCGGCGCCTTCAAGACCGCCGCCGCAGGGCTGGTGGGGACCGGAGGCCTGATTGCTGCACGTAGCGAGGGGCTCAGCGCCTCGATCAAGAGCCTTGGCAAACAATCCGAAGCAATCTCCAGCCGGCTGACGCAGATCGAAGCGCGTTATCGCAAACAGTTCACGGCGCTCGACACAGCCATTTCAGGGATGACCAAGACCAGCAACTTCCTGGCTCAGCAACTCGCCAACCTGCCCACGTACAACACCTAGGAGCCCCGAATGTTCGGCAGTGCACGCAATGCGATTTCAGCCTACCAGAAGGTGGGCGTCGACGCCGCGATCGAAGTCGCCGACCCGCACCGGCTGATCCTGCTGCTTTTCGCCGGCGCGCAGGCGGCGATCGGCAACGCGCGTGCGGCGATGAAGCAACAGCAGATCGCCGCCAAGGGCGAAGCGATTTCCAAAGCGGTCGATATCATCAGCAACGGCCTCAAGGTCAGCCTCGACCTTGAAACCGGCGGTGAGATCGCCGGACGGCTTGACGCGCTGTACGATTACCTGGTGCTGCGGCTGCTGCGCGCCAACCTGGACAACGACCTGGCCGCGCTCGAAGAAGTTGCTGGCCTGCTTGAAGAGATCCATGGCGCCTGGCGGGAGATCTCGCCCAGCGCTCTGCAACAAGCCGTGGCATGACGTCCCCGCTGGCCGCACTGCAACAACTGGCGGCACTCTCCGAGGCGATGCGCGGCGCTGCCGGAAGCGGTGATTGGGAGACCTTGGCCGAACACGAGGCCGCACGTCGCGCGCTTGCCGACAGTCTGCCTGCCAGTCTGTCGGGCAGTCTCCCGGCTGCCGTGCAGGCGAAGGCGCGCGCGCTGATCGAGGCTTGCCAGCGCTGCGATGCGGACGTACGGCCGCTGGTCGATGCTCGCCTGAACGAGCTGCGCGTCGTTCTGCGCGCAGCGCGAGCGGGCCCGCAAGCGGACACCTGAGCCCCATCATGATCCGCGCCGACGTCGCCAACCGCCTGCAACCGGCGGCCGACCTCTCCGTGCGACCGGCGCTGCCGGCGCAGGAAATCACCGACAAGCTCGCGGGACTCGTCGCCGGACAGCGACTGCTGGCGGAGATCCAGTCATTGATGCCCAACGGCACCTACCGTGCCCTGATCAACCAGCGCAGCGTGACGCTGGCGCTGCCCTTTGCCGCCAGGACCGGTGATGCGATCGAGCTGGAAGTCGCCGAGAGCGATGGCAAACTGACCCTGGCGGTTGTTGCGAAAGCGATATCGGCGGGCGGCCAGGGTGACGACGACTCGGCCGCGACCAGTCTGAGCCGCACCGGCGTGCTGATCAGCCATCTACTTGGCGGCGCGCGTGACGCCAGGAGCGGCCCGGTGGCATTACCCCTCAACGGCAATCAGCCGATTGCCGCCAGCCCTCCGGACAAGGCACAGGACTTGCTGCCACTGCTCAGGCAGGCGATCAGCGAAAGTGGCATGTTCTACGAATCGCATCAGGCGGAATGGGTCGAGGGCCGCTTCAACAAGGCGCAGCTTCTACAGGAGCCGCAAGGGAAGCTGGCACCGCTGACGCCCCCCCTTCAGGACTCGCCGGGCGCCAGCGAATCCGTCAGCAGCGGACGCGCAGCAACCGCCGACGCCGGGCCACTGCCGACGCGATCGCCCGACTCGACCGCGACCACATCCCAGGCGGCGCCGTCTGCACAGTCGACGCCCACGGTGGCGCCGCAGGCGCTGGCGCTGGTCCAGCAGCAGCTCGAAGCCTTCGCCACGCAGAATTTTGCCTGGCAGGGTCAGGTCTGGCCCGGTCAACAAATGGACTGGGAGATCGAGCACGAGAACGCGCGCAGCGAGGGCGATGGCAGCGATGGCGGCAGCGATGGCGAAAAGTGGCAGACGCGGCTGCGGCTGACGCTCCCCCATCTCGGCGAGGTCGATGCGCGGCTGCACATCCACGACCGGCAGATCTCACTGTCGGTTGTCGCCAGCGACGTCGAGACGCGCGCGCTGCTGCGCAGTGACGGGGCCACCCTGCGCGGCCAACTCGAGCACGCCGGACTGGACCTTGCTTCACTGGGTATCGCTGCACCACCCGAGGTTCAGGCGCCGCCGGAACCTCCGTGACGGCTGGGGATGAGCCGCGGCAGGGATTCCACAGCCTGTCTGCACGACCACCAAGCACATGCCAAAGCCCCCGATAACCCGCTGAAGAACGCCGTCGCCTTGGCCTACAGCCAGGCTGACGGCGCCCCGCGTGTCGTCGCCAAGGGGCGGGGCCTGCTGGCCGAGCAGATCATCGCCCGGGCGCACGAGCACGGGGTCTACGTGCATGAATCGGCGGAACTGGTCTCGCTGCTGATGCAGGTCGACCTGGATCAGCACATCCCGCCGCAACTCTATCTCGCCGTAGCCGAACTGCTGGCCTGGCTCTATCGGCTCGAGAACGGCCTGGAGGCGTCGCCGGCCCGCCCCTTCCCGGCCAGCGCTGAACAACCACCGCCGCTCTGACAGCGGCACCGCGGCTTACCGCGGTAGCGGTTTTGCTTTAAACTGCCTGCTCCAGCCGATTCCAGGAAAGCCAGTGGAAGAAACGGACGTTCAGGGTCAAGCAGAAAAGGTAGCGGTCCGATTCGAAATCGAGCGACCCGACGATTACGGCCAATACCTGCTGCATTCGAAGGCCGAGATCGTGGCGGTGCTTCGCTCCCTGATCCAGCGGCGATCCCTGATCAGCGCCTACTTCGACCAGGGCAGATCCTTTCTGCTGACCTCGTTGCTCAAGCTCGACCTGGAGGCTGGTGAACTTGTCCTGGACTGTGGGCGCGAGGACAAGGTCAACCGCCTGGCCTTGCTCGCCGAGCGAGTACTGCTGACCACCACGGTCGACAAGGTGAAGGTCCAGTTCACCCTGGGCAAGCTCTCGGAGACGCAGAGCGGTGGCTTGCCGGCCTTCAGCGCTGCGCTGCCCGACAAGATACTGAGACTGCAGCGGCGCGAGTATTATCGCCTGTCGACGCCGGTGACCAAACCAGTCAAGTTCGTTGCCACCATCCGGCGCAGGGATGGCAGCGCCTTGCTCGCCGAAGCAACCTTGCTCGATATCAGCGGTGGCGGCATCGGCCTGATGGCAGCACCCCGCCTCGCCGCCCTCCTGCAGCGCAGCGACATCCTGACCGACTGCAAGATGACCCTGCCTGACGAGGGCCTGCTGGTCGCCACCTTGTGCATCCGCAACAAGCTTGACGTTACGACCAGGGGGGGCGCCCGTTACGTTCGTGTCGGCTGCCAGTTCGTTGCCCTGCCCGGAGCACGAATGACCATGCTGCAGCGCTACATCACGCGCGTCGAGCGTGAGCGAAAGGCCCGGCTCAGCGGGATGGCCTAGTCGTTCGTTCGGCGAGCATCGCCGACGGGCTCCCCGGCCCTGTGTCGCCAGCCGGTGTCGCATGGCCTTCGCTCAGCCGGCACCGGTTTGCCGCGATGACCAGGCTTGCGGCAACCGGCGGTACGACAGGACGGGCGCCCGTCGGAGACTCCCCCGACAGTGACGGATCAGGCCAAAGCAGGTTAGGATGACGCCTTCGCGGCGGCCTGACCACGGCCAAACCCCCGCATCGAGCAAGAGGACCGGCATGAATTCCCTTCCCCGTCACAACGGCATTCTCCTTCATCCGACGTCACTGCCCGGCCCGCACGGTTCCGGCGACCTGGGCCCGGCCGCCTACCACTTCGTTGACTGGCTAGTGGGCGCTGGCCAGTCGCTCTGGCAAGTGCTGCCACTCGGCAGCGTCGGACCCGGCAACTCGCCGTACATCAGCCCATCTGCCTTCGCCGGCAGTGAGCTGCTGATCGATCTCGGCCAACTCCATGACGCCGGCTGGTTGAGCGATGCCGATCTCAAGTCTGTCCCCGATTTTCCGGCAGACCGGGTCGATTACGACGCGGTGCGGCGCTTCAGGATGACCCACCTGCGACGTGCTGCCAAGCGCTTCTTTGGCGGCAGGAAAGTTCCTCAGCGACCCGCCTTTGAAGCCTTCTGCGCCGATGCCCACGCCTGGCTTGACGACTACGCGCTGTTCATGGCACTGGACATGGCGCACGGCGGCGACGGCCGGATGTGGCAGGACTGGCCGGCAGCGCTGGCGCACCGCCAGCCAGACGCGCTGCGCGAAGCACGCGACCGGCAGGGCGACGAAATCAGTTTCTGGAAGTTCTGCCAGTGGCGCTTTCACGAGCAATGGACGGCGCTCAAACACTACGCCAACGCCCGCCGCATCGAAATCGTCGGCGACCTGCCGATTTTCGTCGCCGCGCACAGCGCCGACGTGTGGTCGAATCCTGCGCTGTTCGATCTCGATCCACACGGGCGTCCGCGCGTGGTCGCCGGCGTACCGCCGGACTACTTCAGTGCCACCGGACAGCGCTGGGGCAATCCGCTCTACCGCTGGTCGACACACGCCGCCGAGGGCTATCGCTGGTGGGTCGAGCGGATGCGACAAACGATGAAGCTCTGCGATGTCGTGCGAATCGATCATTTTCGTGGCTTCGAGTCATTCTGGGAAATTCCCGCCGAGGCCGAAACCGCAATCGACGGGCAATGGCGGCCGGGGCCAGGGGAAGCCGTCTTCGACGCCATGCGCCGCGAGTTGGGCGACGCGCAAGGCCGCCTGAGGATCATCGCCGAGGATCTCGGCATCATCACGCCGGAGGTCAATGCCCTGCGCCAGGCGATCGGCCTGCCCGGGATGCGCATCCTGCAGTTTGCCTTCGATGGCGACGCCAAGAACCCCTACCTGCCGCATAACTACGACGCGAGCACCGTCGTCTATACGGGTACCCACGACAATGACACGACGCGTGGCTGGTGGGAGTCGCTCGCCAATCCGGAAAAGGATTACGTGCGCGCCTACCTCGGCGTCGACGATGCGGTGGAGGAAGACCTGCACTGGCATCTGATCCGCCTGGCCTGCGCCTCCGTCGCCTCGCTGTGCGTTATCCCGATGCAGGACGTGCTCGGCCTCGACTCCGGCCACCGCATGAACGAACCCAGCCGCAGCGAGGGATCCTGGGAGTGGCGGTTCACCTGGAAACAGGTCGACGCCGGGCACGCCAGGCGACTTGCAGAACTGGCAAGACTCTATGGCCGACGGCGGGGATGACCGCCGCCACCGGCCTCGCCACGCTGCCCGGACGGGCCTGCAATGCCCTCGCCATCGTACCCGAATGCGGAAGACACTGCCTTGACTGAGCTTGACGAAATTCATGATGGCCTGCAAAGAGGGGAATTCTTCCTCGAGTATCTGCCAACGGTCTCCCTCACCGATCAGCGCTGTCTAGGGGCTGAAGCGCTGATTCGCTGGCGGCGGCCGGCGGGGGTCGTTCCCCCGGCGGAATTCATCCCGCTGATCGAGAATACGCCGCTCTCCGGTCTGCTCACCTACTGGGTCATGGATACGGTCGCCAGTGAAGTTGGCGAGTGGCTGCGCACCCACCCCGAGGTGCATCTCAGCCTCAACGTTCCGCCCGAAATCCTCGGTCGCGGTGGCCTCGAATACGCTGCCGTCAAGTCCGGGCTGCGCAGCCTGAGTTCGCAGATCATCATCGAGATCACCGAGCGAGGTATTCCCGACTCGCTGGGAATGCTGGCATTGCACGGGGCGAACCGGCGCGGCGTCCGCGTGGCCCTAGACGACGTGACGATGAACGGGACCAATCTGGCCTTCGTTTCGCGCTGCGACTTCGACATCATCAAGATCGACCGCTCGCTGATCGCCGGCATGGACCCGAACGGCCCCGACCCTGACTGGCTGCGTGGCCTCGCCGCACTGCTGCAATCGATGGACCTGACGGTGGTTGCCGAAGGGATAGAGACCGACGCCCAGTTCAGGGCCTTGCAGGTAGCCGGGGTGCAGATGGGGCAGGGTTATCACTTCTCGCGCCCCCTGCCGGCGAACGAATTGATTGCCTACCATGACCGGTCGAGGCAAGCTCCCCGGTAAGCAGCCAGGCCTGCTGCCCGCTGCGCGGGCAGCAGGGTGACAGCTCAGCCGGACCGACAGCCGACCTCCGGACAATCGCGCCGGAAGCCTTCCAACGCAACCCTGTTGCATCTACAATGCGGTGGTGTTCAGACCTGCGCGCAGGAGATCATCCCGATCCCGCTTCCAGACGGCCGAGGCAGCCATCGACCAGCGTTCCCCTGTGCCCGCGCCTCGGCTGATTCCCAACCGAGGACTCAAGGAGCCACCTCAATGAAACATCTGCCACTGCTCTGCTGCCTCACCGCCGCCTGCCTGCTGCCGTTGCCGGCTCTTGCCGGCAAGGCTGGCGCGCATGTGCATGGAACAGCCAGCCTCCAGGTCGCGATCGACGGTCAAACGCTGACGCTGAATCTCGAGACGCCGCTCGAAAACCTGCTGGGCTTCGAACACGCCCCGCGCACCGACAAGCAGAAGGCCGCGGTGCGCGCGATGAGCGAGCGTCTGAACCAGCCGGCAGAGCTGTTTTCGCCCTCGCCTGCGGCGCGTTGCACGTCGGTATCGGTGGCGCTGGACTCGCCGGTGCTGAAACCGGGACAACCGGTTGCCGGCGATGGCCATGCCGATCTCGACGGCGAGTACGTCTTCCGCTGCGAAAATCCCGCGGCCCTGCGCGAGCTGGAGGTGGGACTTTTCCAGCACTTCCCCAAGCTGCGCCGCCTCGACGCCCAGGTAGCCGGTCCGCGCGGACAATCGGCCGCCAGGCTGTCGCCGCAGCAGAGGCGCCTTGCCTGGTAAGCGCCAACCATGACGGAAGTGGTCATCGAGATCGAGAATCTGCGCTTCCGCTGGTCGGCGGGCGACGATTTCAGCCTCGACATCCCCGCCTTCACGGCGCGCGCCGGCGAGCGGGTTTTCCTGCATGGCCCGAGCGGCAGCGGCAAGAGCACCCTGCTCGGGCTCCTCGGCGGCGTGCTGGTGCCCGAATGCGGCCGGCTCCGGCTGCTCGGAACCGAGTTGCCCCGATTGCAGCCCTCGGTCCGCGACCGCTTTCGTGCCGACCACGTCGGTTTCCTCTTTCAGCAGTTCAACCTCATTCCCTACCTCTCGGTGATCGATAACGTACTCCTATCCTGCCGCTTCTCGGGCCGGCGGCTTGCCCGGGCGACGGCAGCGGGGGCCTCGCTGCACGCCGAGGCCCGACGTTTGCTGACGCACCTTGATTTGGAGGAATCGCTGCACCGACGCGAAGTCACCCGCCTGAGCGTCGGCCAGCAGCAGCGGGTCGCAGCGGCGCGGGCGCTGATCGGGCGCCCCGAGATCGTCATCGCTGACGAACCGACCTCGGCGCTCGACGCCGAACGGCAGGGCGCTTTCCTTGATCTGCTGGCGCGCGAGTGCGCTGCAGCGGGCAGCACGCTGCTCTTCGTCAGCCACGACCGGCGGCTGGCCGCAGGCTTCGACCGCGAACTGTCGCTGGCGTCGATCAGCCAGACCGGCGTCGACCAGCAGGCGGCATGAAATTCCTGCTCCTGCTGGCGGCGCGCAGCGCCTGGAACCGACGACTGACTCTCGGCATGACGCTGATCGCCGTCGCCCTCAGCGTCACCCTGCTGCTCGCCGTCGAACGTGTCCGCCTGGAAGCCCGCAACAGTTTCGCACAATCGGTGTCGGGAGCCGACCTCGTCGTCGGCGCCCGCAGCAGCCCGGTGCAACTGATGCTCTACGCCGTCTTCCGGATCGGCGAAGCGACCAACAACATCCGTTGGCAAAGCTACCGCGCCATCGCCGAAAATCCCGCCGTCGCCTGGTCGATTCCGCTGTCGCTGGGCGATTCCCATCACGGTTTTCCCGTCCTCGGCACCACGACCGCCTACTTCGAGCACTTCCGCTACGCGGACTCGCAGGCGCTGACCCTGGCGGCGGGCAAGCCATTTGCCGAGTTGTTCGACGCCGTGCTCGGCGCCGAGGTCGCGCAGCGGCTCGGCTACCGGCTCGGCGACGCGATCGTCCTCAATCACGGCATGGGCGACGTCAGCCTCGCCGAGCACGCCGACAAGCCTTTCAAGGTGGTCGGCATCCTCGCCCGCACCGGAACGCCGGTAGATCGCACGGTGCACGTCAGCCTCGAAGCGATGGAGGCGATCCACCTCGACTGGCAGGGCGGCGCGCCGCTGCCCGGCCTGTCGATCCCGGCCGAGTACGTGCGTAAGTTCGACCTGACACCGAAAGAGATCACCGCCGTCCTGGTCGGGCTGAAAAACCGGGCGGCGGTCTTCAAGGTGCAGCGCCAGATCAACAACGACACCACGGAGCCGCTGCTGGCGGTGCTGCCGGGCGTTGCTCTCGACCAACTCTGGCAAGTCGTCGGGTTTGCCGAACGCACCCTGCTGGCGGTTTCGGCGATGGTCGTGGCGGTCGGTCTCGCCGGTCTGGTGGCAGTGGTGCTCGCCAGTCTCGGCGAACGACGTCGCGAACTGGCCATCCTGCGCTCGGTCGGCGCACGACCCGGCGAAGTATTCCTGCTGCTCAGCGCGGAGGGGCTCTTCATCACCGTGCTGGGCGCCCTGCTGGGCGTGGCGCTGCTCGCGCTGCTGACGGCGCTGCTGGCGCCGCTGGCGCAGGCACATTTCGGGCTGGCGTTTCGCGCGCGGTGGGTATCCCCCGATGAGCTGCGGTTGCTCGGAGCGGTCGTTGCAGTTGGCCTGTTCGCCAGCCTGGCACCCGGCTACCGCGCCTACCGGCTGTCGCTCGCTGACGGCCTGACACCACGTCTCTGATCGGCTATCTCAGCAAGCGCAGGCGCCCGCGACCCACTCCCTGATCTGGCGATACACCCGTCGGTCGTTCAGCAGCCGCAGGTGGCCGAGCTGGCCCAGCCTGGCGCTCTGCACGTCGCCTTCGATCTCGTGCGCAATCGCACTGCCGAGCGGGACCAGACCATCGCCAAGGAATTCACTGATCGGATGGTCGACGTCTGCGGCCAGGCTGGCGCCGAGAAAACGGAAGGCGATCGCGTGCCGGCGGACTGAAGCCCGCAGCGCACCTGGACCGCGGCGAAGGTCCTTGATCCCCTGGCTGCGCGTCGCGGCAATTCGGCCGAGCGGGCGAGTGACCGCAGAGAGGTTCAGCGCCGTGTTCGCCAGGTGGCCCAGTCTTTCGAGTGGTGAGCCGAGATGAGGCGAGCCGAGGCAGATCAGCAGCCGGGTTGCCGCCGGCCAGCGCATCCCGGCGGCGATCGCCCGTTCGCAGGCACCCAGGGCGATCAGGCCACCCATGCTGTGGCCGATGATCACCAGCTCGCTGTCAGCTTGTGGCCAGGCCATCAGCAGCTCCTCAAGCAGAACCGCCAGTTGCGCGGAGTTTTCGGCAATCGGCAGGCCCGTGTTGTAGCGCAGGTAGATCGGCGTGAGGGCAAACTCCGCCTGCAGCTGGCGGCCGAAATGCGCTCCTGACTCGCTGGCCTCATCGCCGGCTTCCCAGCTATGCTCGTCGCAACCCAGCCCATGCACGAACAGGCAGAGGCGTTGGCCGGCCCGGGGGAAGGCGCTGTGCAGCGCATCAGCGACCAGCGGCACTGCCGCGCCATGGGCGTGGATCGCCATGTCGATCGCCAGGACGTTGTTGCTGGCCGCAAGATGGTCGCCAAAAGCCCCGTTCAGTGCGCTGCGCAGACCACTGGCCAGGCGTCCGGGTGGCGTGCTCGCGGCAGAGCCGGTGTGCTGCTTCTCGACCAGCGCTGCGGCGGCGAGCAGGCCGCCAGTGCCGTGGTGAATCGCTGCGTAGACGCCGGCGACAATCGCATCATGAGTGGTTTGCACCAGGCGCGCCGGCCCGGAGACCAGCGGAATGCGCCGCAGGACGTCGAAAGACTTGCCGGCAATCGCGCCATGCATTTCCCTGACGCGCTGCGTGGTTTCCTGTACCGCGGTTCTGACCGCATGGCTGTAACCTGTTTTCACCGGCCGGACGCCGGCGTCGTACTTGCCATGCGGCATGGGTGGTCCTCAAAAAAGTGATGACGAGCAAGGCGGCCAGCGAGGCTTGCCAGCCCCTGGCGCGTGCCCGGACTCAGGACGCGAGGAAGCTGCTGCGCAAGCTGACGCCAGCGTGCGGACACGAATCCGGCATCGCGACTCAGCCTATTCTAACGGACGCGCAGGATTTCCAGGCTGTCTTGCGCAGGGGTTAACCCAATTGGGAGTGCCTGGTCCTGCCGCCTCGCCACGCGCTGGTGATGCCAGGCAGTCGCCAAGGCGCACAATGATTCCGGCTTGGCGCGCCCGACGCCTTCTGCTCGATCAGGGCTTGCACGCCATCAAGCTCGCGCCGGCAGCTGCCGACCGAAAGGCCAGCACCAGTCGCGCGGTGAATCACTCGCCGCCGTTCTGTTTCTGGATTACCGCCTTGAGGTTCTCCTCGCCGACCTCCGGGCAGACCTTTTCGATGAACGCCAGCGCGTAGCTCCGCAGATACGTGCCCCGGCGGACTGCCAGGCGCGTGGTGCTTTCCGGGAACAGATGCGGCACCGGAATCAGCGCCAGGTTGCGGTCCTTGAAGCCATCGTAGGCCATCGACGCGACAATCCCGACACCGAGGTCGAGTTCGACGTAGGTCTTGATCACATCGGCGTCGATCGCCGAAAGCACGATGTCCGGCACGACGCCGGCGTCAGCAAACGCCTTGTCGATGTGTGTTCGGCCCGTGAAACCCTCGTGATAGGTAATGATCGGATATTCGCCGAGCACCTCGAGGGTCATCCTTTCGACCTGCAGCAAGGGGTGTCCGTGCGGAACGATCAGCGCATGATGCCAGCGATAGAATGGGAAGGTCGCCAGTTCCGGGACCTTGTCCAGCCGCTCGGTGGCGATGCCGACATCCGCCTCGCCCGAAACCAGCTTCTCGGCTATCTCGACCGGGCTGCCCTGGTGCAGCGCGAGATGCACGCGGGGGTAGTCGGTCTTGAACCACTTGATGATCTGCGGCAGCGCGTAGCGAGCCTGGGTATGGGTGGTGGCGACGACGAAGTGGCCGGTCTCCCGGCTGGCAAACTGGTCGGCGATGCGGCGCAGGTTCTGGGTGTCGAGCAGAATGCGGTCGACCACCGCGGCCAGTTCCTTGCCCGGCTCGGTCAGCCCGAGCAGACGCTTGCCACGGCGCAGGAAGATCTCGATGCCGAGTTCGTCCTCGAGATCCTTGATGTGTTTGCTGACCCCGGGTTGTGAGGTGTACAGGGCGGTCGCCACTTCGGTCAGGTTGAAGTCCTGGCGCAGCGTCTCGCGGATGATGCGCAATTGTTGAAAGTTCATGGTTGTTCCTCAGGCTGCCCGGGTGTCATCCTGGAAAACGCGGATACGGCGAGGGCGCAGCGAGACCTGGTCGCCCTCGCCAAGACCCAGCGGGTGGAAGGTGTCACGAGCGATGGTGACCTCGACCCGTTCACCGTCCAGGCGGCTCAATTCGATCTGTGCGCTGGGCCCGACCGAGACGACGCGGACAATCGTCGCTGGCAGACCGTCGCCGATGCTCCAGCCCGGCACCAGATCGAACTCGTGCGGCCGCACGAAGGCCACTGCCTTGCCATTGCCACCGGCGTCGCCACTCGCGCCACCGAGCGCAAGCGCGTGTTCGCCGAGATGAAGCTGGCCATCCTCGACCCGGCCATGAAACAGATTCACCGAGCCCAGGAAGGTAGCGACGAAGGGCGTCGCCGGGTGGTCATAAACCGCCTCGGGCGTGCCGATTTGCTCGACCCTGCCATGATCCATCAGCACCACGCTGTCGGCCACTTCCAGCGCCTCTTCCTGGTCGTGGGTAACGAAAATCGAGGTGATGTGCAGTTCATCGTGCAGATTGCGTAGCCAGCGGCGCAGTTCCTTGCGCACCTTGGCATCGAGCGCGCCGAAGGGCTCGTCGAGCAGCAGCACGCGTGGCTCGACCGCTAGCGCCCGGGCCAGCGCGATGCGCTGGCGCTGGCCGCCGGAGAGTTGCGAGGGGAAGCGGTCGGCCAGCCAGTCAAGCTGCACGAGGTTGAGCAGTGCATGCACCTTCTCCCGGATCCTGGCTTCCGGAGGGCGTTGCCGGCGCGGTTTCATGCGCATGCCGAAGGCGACATTGTCGAACACGGTCATGTGACGGAACAGTGCGTAATGCTGGAAGACGAAGCCGACCTGGCGCTCTCGGACATGCGTGCCGGAGGCATCCTCGTCGTCGAGCAGGACCTGGCCGGAATCGGCCTGTTCCAGCCCGGCGATGATGCGCAGCAAGGTGGTCTTGCCGCAGCCGGACGGGCCGAGCAGTGCGACCAGTTCGCCGGTCGGAAAGTCGAGGGAAATGTCGTCCAGCGCCGTGAAGCTGCCGAACTGCTTGCGAATGTTTCTGACATGAATACTCATGATGCGGTGTCCTGTGAATCCCGATACGCCAGCACGGCGCGATGTTCGACCCAGCTCTTGATGACCAGGGTCACCAGTGCCAGCAGCGCGAGCAGTGAGGCAACGGCAAACGCGGCAGAGAACTGGTATTCGTTGTAGAGAATCTCGACGTGCAGCGGCAGTGTGTTGGTCTGGCCTCGGATATGGCCGGAGACCACGCTGACCGCACCGAACTCGCCCATCGCCCGGGCGTTGGTCAGGATCACGCCGTACATCAGGCCCCATTTGATGTTGGGCAAGGTGACATGCCAGAAGACCTGCCAGCCGTGGGCGCCGAGGACCACGGCGGCCTCTTCCTCGTCCTTACCCTGCGCCTGCATCAGCGGAATCAGTTCGCGTGCAACGAAAGGGAAAGTCACGAAGACGGTGGCCAACACGATCCCCGGCACGGCAAAGATGATCCGGATGTCGTTATCGGACAGCCACGAGCCAAACCAGCCCTGCGCACCGAAGACCAGCACGAAGACCAGACCGGCGACGACCGGCGAGACCGAGAACGGCAGATCGATCAGCGTGATCAGTATCTGCTTGCCGGGAAACTCGAACTTGGCGATGGCCCAGGCCGCCGCCACCCCGAAGACGAGGTTGAGCGGTACCGAGATCGCCGCTGCCAGCAGCGTCAACCTGATCGCCGACAGGGCATCGGGATCGACCAGTGCCGTCACATAGGTTTCCCAGCCCTTGCGGAAGGCTTCCACGAACACCGCAAGCAACGGCATCAACAGAAAGAGGGCGAAGAAACCCAGGGCAAGGGCCAGGATGGTCCATCTGACCAGCGGTGTTTCACGTGTCGCCTGCTTCGATTCAAAGCGGGCGGCGTGATCGCTGCCGAGGTGAAGTGTCGCTGCGCCGGCCATTATCGATCCCTCCCGGTGCGTTTCGCGGTCCATGCCTGCAGGCCGTTGATGACCAGCAGCAGGATGAAGGAGAAGAGGAGCATCACCGAAGCGATCGCCGTCGCGCCGCGATAGTCGTACTGCTCCAGCTTGGTGATGATCATCAGCGGCGTGATTTCCGATACGAAGGGCAGATTCCCGGCGATGAAGATGACCGAACCGTACTCGCCGACCGCCCGGGCGAAGGCCAGCGCGAAGCCGGTCATCAGCGCCGGCAGCAGGATCGGCAGGATCACGTAACGGAAGGTCTGCCAGCGTTGCGCACCCAGGCAGGTCGCGGCTTCTTCCAGCTCGGTATCTAGATCCTCGAGAATCGGCTGCACGGTGCGTACGACAAACGGCAGGCCGATGAAGACCAGCGCCACCAGCACCCCGAGCGGCGAGAACGCGACCTTGATGCCGATGGGTTCCAGGTACTGGCCGAGCCAGCCGTTCCTGGCATACAAAGCGGTCAGCGCGATACCGGCCACCGCAGTCGGCAAGGCGAACGGCAGATCGACCAGCGCGTCGATCAGCTTCTTGCCGGGAAAGCTGTAGCGGACCAGAGCCCAGGCCAGCATCAGGCCGAACACCGCGTTGATCGCCGCCGCCAGCAGCGAAGCGCCAAACGAGAGCTTGTAGGTCGCCACCACCTGCGGGGCGGTGACCACATCGATGAACTGTTCCCAGTCCAACTCAAGAGTCTTCAGGAAAACCGCTGAGATCGGGATCAGGATCAGCAGCGACATGTAGCTCAGGGCATAGCCAAGCGTCAGCTTGAAGCCCGGCAGCACGCGAAAGGTCTTTGCGGTCGACATCAGCGTTTCACGATGATCTGGTCATAGAGGGCGCCGTCGGCGAAGTGGGTCTTTTGCACCGCAGTCCAGCCACCGAGCTTCTGTTCGACGGTGAAGGTACGGATGTTCGGGTACTTGGCGGCATGCTTCTTCAGCACATTGGCGTCACGCGGGCGGAAGTTGTGGTTGGCGATGATTTCCTGGCCGGCCGGCGAGAACAGGAAGTTCAGGTAGGCCCGGGCTTCCTTTTCCGTGCCGCGCTTCGTGGCAACCTTCTGTACCACGGCCACCGGTGCGGCGGCATCGATGGACAACGAGGGATAGACGATGTCGAACTTGTTGCCGCCCAGTTCTCGGGCAATCAGGATGGCCTCGTTCTCGAAGGTCACCAGCACATCGCCGACATCGCGCTGGGTAAAGGTCGTGGTTGCACCACGACCGCCTCCATCGAGTACCGGCACGTTGGCAAACAGCTTGCTCACGAAATCCCTGGCGCCGGCTTCAGAGCCGGTCTTGTCCAGGGCATAGCCCCAGGCGGCCAGGTAGGTATAGCGACCGTTGCCCGAGGTCTTCGGGTTCGGCACGATGACCTGAAAGCCCGGCTTGGCCAGATCGTCCCAGTCCTTGATGTTCTTCGGGTTGCCTTTGCGCACCAGGAAGACCGAGGTCGTGGTGTACGGTGTCGCTTCGTGCGGGAACTGCTTGCGCCAGTCGGCGGCAACCAGGCCACCGCGCTCGACCAGGATGTCGATGTCCGGCGACTGGTTCATCGTGATCACGTCGGCTTCCAGGCCGCCGATCACCGCCCCAGCCTGCTTGGAAGAACCACCGTGCGACTGGTTGACCGTGACATCGGATCCACTCTGCTTCTTCCACGCGGTACTGAAAGCCGGGTTGATGTCCTTGTACAACTCGCGGGAGACATCGTAGGAGACGTTGAGAATGGTCGTTTGGGCAAAGGCCGCGCCGGCCGTCAGGAAAGCAAGAGCTGCGAACGAACGACGCAGGGATTTGTTCAGGCTGTGGGTCATGACTTGCTCCGGATGTTCAGATCAGTGGGCTCGAGTTTACGAGTCATCGGACAGAACCCGAAAGAATAAAAAACTATTTTTATATTTGAATAAAATATATAGCCGCTTGCGAGAACCACTCGCAAGCGGTTTCGGGGATTCAAACCAGTCGCGGCAAATTACTTCTTGCCGTAGACCTGATCAAAGGTACCGCCGTCAGAGAAGTGCTTCTTCTGGGCAGCCTGCCAGCCACCAAGGAATCCGATGTCAAAAAAATTGACCTTTGGGAAGCGGGCCACATCCTTGGCATCGGCCAGTTCCGGCTTGATCGGACGGTAGTAGTTCTTCGCGGCAATCTTCTGACCTTCGGCGGAGTACAGGTATTCCAGGTAAGCCGTCGCCACCTTGGTCGTGCCACGCTTGTCGGCAACCCCGTTCACCACGGCCACCGGCGGTTCAGCCAGGATGGAAACCGACGGAACGACGATTTCGAACTTGTCCGGACCGAGTTCGTTGATCGACAGGAAGGCTTCGTTTTCCCAGGCCAGCAGGACGTCGCCGATACCGCGCTGAACGAAGGTGTTGGTCGCGCCACGGGCGGCCGGATCAAGCACCGGCACGTGCTGCAGCAAGGTCTTCACGTATTCCAGGGCCTTGGCTTCGCTGCCGTATTTCTTCAGCGCATAGCCCCAGGCGGCCAGGTAGTTCCAGCGGGCGCCGCCGGAGGTCTTCGGGTTCGGCGTGATGACTTCGACGCCCGGCTTGATCAGGTCATCCCAGTCCTTGATGCCCTTCGGGTTCCCCTTCCTGACCAGGAAGACGATGGTCGAGGTATACGGCGAGCTGTTGTGCGGCAGACGCTTTTGCCAATCCGGCGTTAGCAGCTTGTTCTTCGTTTCCTGGGCGATGGCATCGATGTCGTAGGCCAGCGCCAGCGTCACCACGTCGGCTTCGAGACCGTCGATGACAGCACGCGCCTGCTTGCCGGAACCGCCATGCGACTGCTTGATGGCCACATCGTCGCCGGTCTTCCCCTTCCAGTACTTGGCAAATGCGGTGTTGTACTCCTGGTACAGTTCGCGCGTCGGATCGTAGGAGACGTTCAGGATCGATACGTTGGCGGCAGCAGCGCTGCCCGCCACCAAGGCGCTTGCCAGCAAGCCGGCAACAAGACGTTTCAGCTTCATGATGACTCCGTTCAATGTAGGTGTGAAACGAAGTCTAGAAAAGAGGCACGCGACGACCAACGAATCTTTGCTTATTAGCTTATGCAGCGGCGCTCGAGACCGGCCAAGTCGGTGACCCGCGTTTGCGCCAATGGCAAGGGCGCACGCCCTCCCCTTGCCCGCTGGCCCTTCGCAAGTCCCCGGAAATTCGGGCCCTGGGAGCCGCAATAAAACATACTGGCGCTACCACGAATGCCTGGGAGCCTGTTGTGGTCTTACCCGCGGCCGAATACCGCCCGTCGAAGACGGAGATCGGTCACCGCGCCCCGCTCATTGCCCCTTCATCACCTTCCCAGGGGCACCGGAAAGCCGTCGCTTCTCTGCCTGGGCTGGATCCGCGCCTTGCTCGCCGGGCGCGATGGCCGGTTGTGGATCGGCACCTGGGCCGGCCTGAGTCGCCGCCGACCTGGCAGCGATCATTTCGAGCCGACCCTTTCGGCGCCCGGAGCGGCCGGCAACCACCTCGCCGGTCGCATCGTCCAGGCCCTGTTCGAGGCGTCGGACGGGCGCATCTGGGTCGGGACGCAGCAGGGGGACCTGGCGATCATCGACCCCGCCACCAGCCAGGGTCTGCTGCTCGACGAGGCGCCCGATAGCGTCGGCCCGGGCGGCGTATCCAGTCTCGTCGAGGCGCCGGGAGGTCTGATGTGGGCAGGCCGTTCCTCCGGGATCGAGATTCATGACCTGCGCGACGGCCGCCTGCTGCAGCGGCTGCAACAGGACCCGCGCCGGCCCCCAAGCCTGGCGGGCAATGAGGTGGCGGTCCTGATGCGGGATCACGCCGGTTTGATCTGGGTCGGCGGCTATGGCCTGGGCCTGCAACGCCACGATCCCAACAATCGCGGCATCTGGTTGCGCGGCGCCGACACACCGTCCGCAGGCCCGTTTTCTGAAGCCGACGTGCGCAGCCTGCTGCACTTGCGCAATGGTGAAATCTGGGCCGCCACGCGCAAGGGAGGCGTGGCGGTGATGGACAGCCAGCTGCGCGTCACCGGCGCCGTCTGGCCGCAGTCCCCGCGACCAGTCAGGGCGGCTGCGCAGGCGGCCGGGGAGCCCCTGCCGCCGGTCGGCGTCGAGGAGATGGCGCAGGCGAGCAATGGCAGCGTCTGGCTGGGCGCTGACTCCCGGCTTTATCAGTTCCGCTCATGACCGCCGGCAACTGCGAACCCTGGCCCACGAAGGAGGCGTCACGCGCCGTTTCCTGGAAAGCACCGATGGCGCCCTGTGGGTGGCGACGCAGGATGGCGTCTTTTGCCTGCCCCCCGGCACAACAGAAGTCGTGCGCATCGGGCTGCAGGGTGGCAAGCCCTTGCGCGCCGAAGTCAACGACCGCTACGGCCACGCGGCAGGGGATGCGGTCTTGAAGCAGATGTCCGACCGACTCGGCACCGTCTTCCGGGAGACCGATTACCTGCTACGCTGGGGCGGCGAGGAATTTCTCGTCGTGGCGCGAGCCACGCCGCACACGCACGCCGCCGAACTGGCCGAACGGCTGCGTGCCGCGGTCGCCGATCAGCCATTCGAGGTCGACGATGGCAGCCTGTTGGCAAGAACCAGCTCAATCGGTTTCTGCTGCTTTCCGCTGTCAGCGCAACATCCCGGCGCGCTTGACTGGAGTGCAATGGTGAATATTGCCGATGCTGCGCTCTACGCCGTCAAGAGTGCCGGCCGCAATGGCTGGCTGGGAGCGCTCAGCGCTGGCGGCGAATCGGTCGCTGCCCTGCTCGCCCGGTCGCGCCGCCCGCTGGGCGAATGGGCGCACTCGGGCGAGCTCCGACTGGTCTGGTCGCCGGAGCACAGCGGCATGGCGGCGGCCCGGATGCGGCACGTAGCGCCCTTCGCTCCACCGGGAACAGCGCAACGGGTGTGCTGAGACGGCTGGCTAAGATCGCTGCCGACAGCGCTTGAAAACAGCCGAACGGCCAGGGCGCCTGACGAAGGGACGCCGCAGCGGGAGCGAAAACGCCGTCGAGGACGCAGGAATCCCCCGGCCAGCGAAGTCCCTCAATCGGAACGCGCGGAGGTCCTCTTGTCGCGCAACTCGGGACTGGTGCGGGTACTGGTAGGGCATCCACCGGCCGGGGGAAAACCTGGCGGTGTGGGGGCGTCACGCGACCGCCCAAGCGGTGCCGAGCCCGTCACGGCCGGCTGGGATCAGGGTGCCGCTACGCGTCAGGCGATGTACCACCCCAATAGCGTTCTTCCGCATCTGCTCGATCAACCCGGCCAATTCGGCACGCTTGGTGATCGGGGCCGCAACCACGTGGCTCTCTGCCATGGAAAATGGTCCTGCTTATTGAAAATCGGACCATTTTCGTCGAGCTGGGGGTCAGCGCTGGCGGTGGCTGCTCCACAATCCCGGGGATTTCATGGGAATAGTTGTTCTGTTCGTGCAGAACCACGGGGGACAATGAGACATCTTCCCACTTTTTTGCTCCCGACTTGATCAAGTCCAACTAATGGGATGGTCGCCCCTTCCCGAAGGCGCGCAAAGGGAGATGGTATTCCCCCCAAAAGGAGCGCGAGATGAAGGGGGCCGGCATGGGGGGGGCCGGGGCCAGGAAAGGCTGCTAGCCCGATACCAGCATGAACCCCCAGGTTCCCAGGATGTAGATCAGCAGCGCGGCCCATGAATCCGCGCCGAGCCCCCAGTAGCGCCGCGGTTTGCGCAGCAGGATGCCGGCCACGTATACCGTGGTCATCACCAGCCCGATCATGCCGATCCACGCATTGGCGCGCCCCTCGTGCGTCAGAACCGGTTGCCCCGCCAACAGGTCGGCGAGCACGAACAGGATCAGCTGGAAGGCGTTGCCGCCGAAGATGTCGCCGAAGACCAGCGTGTAGGCCTTCATCTTCACGCCGGTGATGGCGGTACTGATCTCCGGCAGAGCCGACGCCAGCGCCAGGACGGTCGCGCCGAATAAGACGCCGTTGATGCCCATCAGGTCGGCAAGGCGGTCGCCGCTCTGCTCGAGCACGACACCGGCGACCAGCGTGACCACCGACGCAGCGAGAAAGATCGTGACGTTCTGGACGGTGCTGGCATTGTGCAGGCCGTCGCTCCTCCCAGCGCTGTCCGCAGCCGATGCCGCGGACAGCGCGGCGGTGTCGGCGGGCACGGCCAGGTCCATGTCCTTGCGGTCGCGGCAGCGACCCAGGGCCAGCATGCCGACCAGCCAGACCACGAAGATCGCGATGCTCCCCACGCCGAGCGGACCGACCGCGGCGGTGGCGGGAAGCAGGCCACTCATGACGGTAATCCCGACCACGCAGACAACCAGCGTCCCCTCGAGCGCCGGAACGAGCGAAGCTGATGCGGTCGATAGCGGGCGCGAACCGGGCATGAAGCGGTCGGCGATGACGAGCACCAGCGTCTGCATCGCCACTCCGCCGATCAGGTTGCCCGCCGCGATATCGAGATGCCCGCTGCTGACTGCGCTGACCGTGATCGCCAGTTCGGGCAGGGCTCCGGTGATCGACAGCAGGACCATTCCGCCGATGGTCTCGCCCAGACCGAAGCGATCGTCCAGCACGTCGGTCGCCTTCGCCAGCCAGACACCAGCGATCCACGTGGCTACTGCAGCGCCCGCGAAAAGAAGCAGCAGCGCTGGTATTCCAAGATGGTTCATCCAGAATTCCTCTGTCGAGCCCCGGCCGAAGTGGCCGAAAGCTAGGATTGGCAAGCCTTTATGGATAAAAGGATGAGAAATCCAACGCTACCGATGAAAGTATATGAGCCTTCGGCAAAAGGCGTCAATCTCGCACTTGGACCCCGAAACCTCTGAAAGTCATCCGATTCCCGCCCCCTCAGTGCCTTGGGCCGCACCTCGCCAGCACCCTGGTCGAAACCGCCTTGCAGGCTGCCTGAAAGCAGATCCAAAATAGTAGTCGACCGCAACAGGGCAGAAAAAGGCGACCGGCGCCGACCAGAACGGGATGGTCAGGCTCTCGGACGAAGCGGCGGATTCTTTGCGAAAAGGAAGGTCAAGGTCGAACTGGCCCGCACCCCGGAGGCAATCGAACACTGGAACAAGGCTAAGGGCAAGGTGGTCGCGCTCTTTCATGTGACCGTCTGAGGGCGCGAGCCAATCCGCCATGTTTGCAGACTCCGGACAGCAGGACATGCTGCGCGACAACGAGCGCGAGAAACAGGTTCGGGTGTGCGGTGGCGCAGGCCGTCAGCGAGTACCCACCCCGGTTGCTCGGCGAGCGCCTGACATTGAGGAAGTCGCGCGCATGCGCCGCTGGCGGCCCAGTCCGCCGCGTGATGTGTTGAGTCCCTGCGATCAACAGGCGCCGTCAGGCACCAGCGTGAGGGTATCCAGTTGAATCGCGAATTCGCAGCGCCAGCCGCGTTTTCCGGCCAGTTCGATGCAGCGCAGCGGGCCTTGTGTCTTGCTGCGCGAGCCGTCGTCGAGGCAGATGTCGCGCTCACCACGGCCTTTCAAACGACGGTACAGGTCACGCGCAGCCCCACCTTCAAGCACCAGTCCCAAGTGACTGCCGTGTGCCTCACCGGGCGGCGGGTCGATCAGCGTCTTGCCATGGAAGCGGTATTCGCCGCGTAACGGTCCGGCGCTTTCGCCCGCCCAGGCAGATGCGGCGAGGCACAGGATGGCGGCAGCGGCGACACAGCGGGGGACAGGCAGAGTCATGGAAAGAGTTCGCCAGGCAGGTGGTGCGTCTGGCGCAGGGTGGCAAGCCGCTGTTCAAAGGCCGCCAGTGCAAAGCGGTCGTTTCCGGGCAGGGTCCACAGGACTTCGACGCGCCAGGCTGATCCACTGTGGACCAGCAAGGCCTTGACGGTCAAATCGGTTTCCTGCCAGCTGCGGTTGTCCAGGGCGATCACCTCGTTGCCTTCAAAATAGGCCCAGTTTCCAGCGCGACGCAGGTGGAAGACGTTGAAGCGGCTAGCGCCTGGGTTCAGCCGCAGGGCCCTGCGCACGGCACCCAGCAGGGCGGTACGTTCCGGTGTGCCCGGTGGTGGCGTATGGGTGGCAGCGGCCTTGTCGGCACGCGCGGGCCGCCACACCAGTGCCAGACTGGTGGCAAGAAACAGGCGGCGTCCTGGCGTCATGGCCGGAATATCGGGAACGGGGTCTTCCAGCCGCGCCGCGTATCGGGGACCTGCATGGCCAGCGAGGTGATGTCCAAGCCGGATTGCGCGCCGTTGTAGAAGATCAGCAGATCAGCGAGAAAGGTCTGGCGGTCCGGCCACTGCTGCAGAAAGCGCAGCAGATCGGCGACGAAGCGCGTGTCGGCAGGGAGTTCCGGCAATAGTTCAGCCAGTTCGTCACGCTTGTCAGCCAGCCTGCCAGCCGTCGATACGGCCATCTTTCGCGCTTTCTCCGGCGTTACGCCACGCGCAATGTGACGGTCGCCGAACTCGTGGTGCAGCTCGCTCATTTCCCACAGCAGCGCACCGGCCCGACCCAGTGCGACAACGTCATCAGCCCCTGCCTGGAACGGCAGCGCAAGCAGGCCAGCCGCGAAGCCAAAAACACGCCAGAAACGGTGAACCCCAGGCATGCCTTCTCCTTTCATTGGGGGGTGGCCCCGGCTTCGACCCAGCGTCCCTGCACGCGTCGCTGCCAGTCTTGTCCATCCCGACTCCGCCAGCTGCCGCCGGTGGCGCATCGCGGATGTCGTCATCACGGATCATGCCGCTTGTGCCCATGGCCTCGACCTTCATACAGGAACGGTAACCGGGTCAGTGCGGCCACCCGGGCGCCGTCGTTCTCGGCCAGAGCATGGCGGAAATCCGCCAGAAAGCGGGAAAAGTCGGCGCCGGCATGGCTGACGGGCGCGTGGCACCCCATCGCCAGCAAGGCCATGAACAGGCAGCGATGGCTTATCGGCAAGGTTGCAAGCTGTGGCAAGGCCGCGTCCTTTCGTTGAAGCGCTTATTTCCTGGTTTTGATCTGCTGGTAAACGGCAATTTCCCGCTCGCCGGACTCGCGCAAGAACAGGCGGTTTCCGGTCATCTTCAACAGGGTGTATCGACCATCGAAGCCGCTGTTTGCGTCCTCAACATGCAGTTCGCAGCCCGAGACTCGCCACTGCGCGCCGGAGAGCTCCGGGCGCTGGTGCAGCCAGGAATCAAAGCGGTTTGCCGTGAAGGCCATTTCTTCAAAAGGGCCACCGTCCGAGACCAGTTTCCAGGCGCCGAGCAGTGCCTCCCTGCCAGCCGGGCACGCGCCCGTCTGCACGCCGGTAGGTAGACCACAAGCCGGTTGCGCGAGTTGCTCGAGACGATTTTCGTAGGCGGCGATCAGGCAGGGTTCATCGGTGCAGCGATTGCGCTGTTCGCGCAGCCAGTGGCGCTGTGCATTCACAACGCCGGCTGCCGGGCAGCTGCGTTTGGCTTTTGCAAAGGCCTCGCCCATGCGGCTGTCGAGCGGGTCGAGCCTTGGGCTGGCGCAGATTTGCTGTTCAATCTTCGAGGCCGCCTGGGCGCAGTCAAAGCTCGCCGCATTGGCAGCGTTTGCTGCCATGTGCAGCGCTGTCAGGCAAAGCCACAAGCACTGACGTTTCACTTCAGCAAACCTTGCAGGGTTTCACCTTGTTCGTAGAGCAGGTCATCCAGCCGCCAGACGCCACGCTCTCGCACCAGACGGTACGTCACGCTGCGGTTGCGGTAGGCATCGGCGAAGCGCACCGGCACTTCGGCTGAACTGCCCGATACGCTGGCCTTGTTGACGGCGAAACGGGTGGGATACTCCTGGCTGTCGGTGAACGGGTCGCCGTTGATGACGGGGACTTCATCAGCCGATACGGGCTTGGCGAAATAAAGCGCAACGCGGTGTTTGAGCCCCTTCGACAGCCAGTCCTGCTTGCGCTCGGTGCTGGCGGGGGTAAACCCCATGTCACCCTTGAAATGAGCCTCGAGCAGCTGCTGCACCCGGCCTTCCGGCGAGTTGGCCTCTGCCAGCGCGCCCGGTGCCTTGCTCAAGGTGAACACCTGGTTGTCCAGGCCGAGCAACAGGGTGTCGGCATCAACGCGGTGGAACTCGAACATTCCGGTGTCACAGGTCAGACGCACCCCGGCCAGGGGCAGCAGCATGATGCCCAAGGCCTGCGCCGCCGTTGTGGCCGGGGTCGGCAAGCTGCCCTGAAACAGGCCTTCGGCCGGATATTGCGTTGGTTCGATGACCGCATGGCTACAGGTCAGCACGCCGGGGCCGCGCACCGCTTTGGTCTGAAACGTCAGCGCACGGCCCACCCAGGAGGGCTGTGCCATGTTCGGGCTTGAAGCCGCAGGCGCCCACGGCGCGGTGACCGCGTGCGTGATGCGCCAGTGCGATTCGACGCGGTTGTCCGCCTGAGCACAGGCAGCATCGGAGCCCAAAGCCGCGCCGAGGCAAGAAAGGGTGATGGCAAAGCGATTCATGAGGGTTGTCATGCCAGTGCTCAAGGTATGGAGGTCAGCGGTCAGAACAGCGCGTTGTAGCACGCTTCATTCCACCCCGCCACCAGCCCGGACGTTGCATAAGGCGGGCGAAATGCAAGCTACACCCCTGCTGCATTTGCATTTATCCAGAGGCCGATTCGCAGAAAATGCCCCCTGCTCTCGCCCTCCTGCTGATTCTACGCCGGAGCAACGCCGATTTCCGCCTGCTGCGCGCTTCACAGTCCGTGCCGACTTCGGCGGCAGAGGGGTCTCCTCGGATCGGGGCGCGTTGCGGCTTGCTGCCGTGGATCGTCGTATCGCCCTGATCGATCGCTTGGCTGGCGCTATTGTGGATACGTGTCAGTGGTGTTCAGAACGCGCGGATCGTTGGCTGCGAAACGGAGGCAAGGCTGCCGGCTATGGATGGTCCGTAGGCCAGGCGCGATCGGCTTCCCGATAGGCCAAGACTTGACGCAGCCGCCACCGCTTCGACGCAGCGACGGAACAAGTCCGCCAGCAGCTCGGGAAGCCGACCCCGGCTTCGACCACCGCTGAACCCTCGCCCACATCGCTGCAGCTGGTGGACTACAAGGCTAGCTCCCTTGAGCTCGCTGACGCGCGCAACATAGTCGAGCAGGTCCACCGGTTCGTCGCAGCGATCTGCGCCCAATTCCTGCCCGCGCAGCGCAGGTCGGCGCCCAGCGGAATCCGTGCCGCGAGTGTTCGGCTTTCCGAAAAGTCTTACCGTGAAAGAAGCCTCCATGGCGGACGAAGTTCCGGCGCGCTGAGGCCATAGGAGAGGAACCCGATGGAAGGGAGGCTCAGGCGGCAGCGGGATAAAGCCGTGCTTCTTGAGCAGCTTCAACCAGCAAGTGGCGTTGCGTGCGACGGACATCGCTGCGAAGTCGACAGCGGAGCCCCGATAGTGCGTCTGTCGGTTGATCAACAGGAAGACGGTTTTGAGGATCTTGTGGGTGATAGCGACGGTGGCCCGCTTGTAACCTCATCTCAAGCATAGCGCCTCAAACCTGGACTTGAAGGCGCATTGGGTACGACTGGCTGCGTGAGCGAACTGGCACAGCAGGCGCTGGACCTACGGATCGCCTTTGGCGACCCGGCCAGACCTTCGCTTGCCAGGCACTAAGCCACGCAGTGAGATTGACCTTGGAGGCGAGCGGGCGCTATGCTCGCCCGGATACCTGACTGCTGCGAATGACCGGACCACTCACCTGCGTCGGCCACGGCCGGGATCGAGAACTTCCACCGGGGGAACACCACCATGCCACGCACTGCCAACTTTGCCGGGGTGCAGCACAGCGTGCATCACTCTGCCGGCTACGGCACTTTCGATGCAGCGGTCGCGCGTGCATCGGGAGTCGCCTGAGCATGGACCAGGCGACGCACAACAAGATCGTCTCCTTCATCTGGGGCATCGCTGACGACGTCCTGCGCGATCTCTTCAAGCGCGGCAAGTACCCCGACGTGATCCTGCCGATGTGCGTCATCCGGCGCATGGACGCGGTGCTCGAACCGACGAAGCAGGCCGTCCTCGACACCCGCAGGATGCTCGACGAGGCGGGCATCACCGAACAGCGCGCCGCGCTCTGCGATGCCGCTGGCCAGGCCTTCTACAACACATCGAGGTTCACGCTGCGCGACCTCAAGTCGCGCGGCAGCCAGCAGCGCCTGCTGGCCGACTTCGAGGACTACCTCAACGGCTTCTCGGCCAACGTCCAGGACATCCTCGACAACTTCAAATTCCGCAACCAGTTGCAGACGCTGTCCAGGGCCGACGCCATCGGCACGCTGATCAACAAGTTCCTCGACCCCGACATCGACCTCTCGCCGGCCGGCATCGACAACCACTCGATGGGCACCGTCTTCGAGGAACTGGTGCGCAAGTTCAACGAGGAGAACAACGAGGAAGCGGGCGAGCACTGGACGCCGCGCGACGCGGTGCGCCTGATGGCGAACCTGGTGTTCCGCCCCATCGAGTCCGCGATCCGGTCCGGCACCTACCTGCTCTACGACTGCGCCTGCGGTACCGGCGGCATGCTCACCGTCGCCGAGGAGACGCTGACGGCGATCGCCGCCGGGCGCGGCCAGCAGGTCAGGTGCCTGCTCTACGGCCAGGAGATCAACCCCGAGACCTACGCCGTCTGCAAGGCCGACATGCTGCTCAAGGGCGAAGGCGAGAGCGCCGACCACATCGTCGGCGGTGCCGAATGGTCCACGCTGGCGCACGACGCCTTCCCCGCCCGCGAGTTTGACTTCATGCTCGCCAACCCGCCCTACGGCAAGAGCTGGAAGAAGGATCTGGAGGCGATGGGCGGCAAGGACGGCATGCGCGACCCGCGCTTCAGGGTCATGCACCAAGGCGAGGAGCTGTCGCTCGTCACGCGTTCGAGCGACGGGCAGATGCTCTTCCTCGCCAACATGGCGTCGAAGATGAACGGCCAGTCGGCCCTCGGCAGCCGCATCGCCGAGGTGCACAACGGCAGTTCGCTGTTCACCGGCGACGCCGGCCAGGGCGAGAGCAACATCCGCCGCTGGCTGATCGAGAACGACTGGCTCGAAGCCATCGTCGCGCTGCCGCTCAACCTCTTCTACAACACCGGCATCGCCACCTACATCTGGGTGCTCTCCAACCGCAAGCCCGCGCACCGCCAGGGCCGGGTGCAGCTCATCGACGCCAGCCAGTGGTTCAAGCCGCTGCGCAAGAATCTCGGCAAGAAGAACTGCGAGCTCTCGCCCGAGGACATCGAGCGCATCAGCCGCAGCTTCCTCGACTTCGAGGAAACGCCCGAGTCGAAGATCTTCCCGAATGCCGCTTTCGGCTACTGGAAGGTCACCGTCGAGCGCCCGCTGCGCCTGCACAGCCAGCTTTCGCTCAAGGCCATCGAAACGCTGCGCTTCAACTCCGGCGACGAGGACCTGCGCGCCACGCTCTACGAGGAGTTCGGCGACGACCTGTTCACCGGTTTCGGGACGATTTCCGCCGCAGTCGAGAAGCGCCTCGCCGACTGGGGCAGCAGCGACGACCCCGAAGGCGAAGACGACGAAGGCGGCACCAGGAAGGGCCTGCCCGAGCGGCAGAAAAAGAAGCTGCTCGACGCCAGGACCTGGGAACGCGACGGCCGCCTGGTCGACGTGGCCACCCGGCTGCGCGCGCTGCTCGGCGAGGCGCTCTTCGACGATCACAACGTCTTCCGCGACCGCGTGGACGCCGCGCTGAAGGCGGCCGGGATCAAACTCGCTGCCGCCGACCTGAAGCAGATCCTCAAGGCCGTGAGCTGGCGCGTCGAGAGCGCACCGCCGGTCATCGGCAGGATGCACAAGCCCGGCAAGGCCAGGGCCGAGCCGCTGCGCGGCCAATACGCGGCGACCGTGGACGGCAGGCCCGCCATCGTCGAGTACGAACCCGACGCCGACCTGCGCGATACCGAGCAGGTGCCGCTGCTCGAAGACGGCGGCATCGACGCCTTCATCCGCCGCGAGGTGCTGCCGTACACGCCCGACGCGTGGATCAAGGAAGACGCCACCAAGATCGGCTACGAGATCAGCTTCACGCGCCACTTCTACAAGCCGCAGCCGCTGCGCACGCTCGAAGAGATCAGCGCCGACATCCTGGCCATCGAGAAGGAGGCCGAGGGCTTGCTGGATGGTCTGCTGAAGGTGGGCGCCAAGCCATGAAGAAGAAGGCCGACCCTTCAGCCAGAAAGCCCGGACCCTCCGCGCTACAGTCCGAGCAGCGCCGCGGCTTGACCGCCGAGACGGAAACGCCCGCAGTCGTTGATGCGGCGGGCCTTCTCTCGGACTTGCGCAGCCTCATCCAGTCCGCACGCCAGCGGATTGCCACCGTCGCCTATTCCACCCAGACATTGCTCTGTTGGCATGTGGGACGACGGCTCTTGAACGAGAGTCTACAGGGCGCTCGGGCTGCCTATGGAAAGCAGATTCTCGTGACCGTGTCACGAGAATTGACGGCGGAGTACGGGCGCGGGTTCAGCTATGCCGAGATCGCCCGCATGATCCAGTTCGCACAGTTGTTCCCCGATGAGGCGATTGTCGTGACGCTGTCACAACAATTGAGCTGGTCGCATATTCATGCGCTGCTGCCGATCAAGGATCCGCTGGCCCGAGACTTCTACGCCGAGATGTGCCGCATCGAGCGTTGGGATGTGCGCACGCTGCGGCAGAAGATCGGCGGCCTATTGTTCCAGCGCACCGCGCTGTCGAAGAAGCCGCACGACGTCATCGCGGCGGAGATCGGCAGACTTCGCGACGGGCAGGTGAGCCCTGACATCGTCTTTCGCGATCCCTACCTGCTCGACCTGCTGGGACTCACGGGCACCTACAGCGAACGCGACCTCGAGAGCGCCATCCTGCGCGAGATCGAGGGCGTGTTGCTGGAACTGGGCACCGGCTTCGCCTTCGTCGCCCGGCAAAAGCGAATGAGCGTCGGCAAGGACGATTTTCATCTCGATCTGCTTTTCTTCCACCGCCACCTGCGCCGGCTGATCGCCGTCGAACTGAAGCTGGAATCCTTCCAGCCGGGCCATGTCGGGCAGATGGAGCTGTACCTGCGCTGGCTGGACAAGCACGAACGCGCTGCCGGCGAGGAAGCCCCGATCGGACTGATCCTGTGCGCGTCCGCCGACGCCGAGCAGGTCGAGCTGCTCCAGCTCGATGCCAAGTCCATCCGCGTCAGCGAGTACCTGACGGAGTTGCCGCCGCTGCCGTTGCTGCGTGCGCGGCTGCACCAAGCCATCGAACATGCGCGCGAGAGTGCTGCCCGGCGAGCGGTGGTGGTGGAGCAGCCATGATCGCCGACCTCAAGCCGTATGCGGATTACAAGGAGTCGGGGCTGCCGTGGCTCGGGCAGGTGCCGGGGCATTGGGAGGTGCGGCGGATGAAGTTGCTGCTGCGTGAGGTTGATGCGCGTTCGACGGCAGGTAGAGAGCAGTTGCTGCGAGTTTCTCAATACACTGGCGTAACTCGGCGAAAGTCGGTTGATGGTTCGGATGCGCCTGATACTCGTGCCTCATCTCTGGTAGGGTACAAGCGTGTAATGCCGAGTGATCTTGTGATCAACATCATGCTGGCTTGGAATGGAAGCATGGGGGTTTCCCGGTACGACGGTATCGCAAGCCCCGCCTACTGCGTGTATCGGTTCAAGCCTGGCGCAATCCCGTGGTACTACCATGAGTTGCTTCGCTTGCCGGTATACAAGGGGCGAATCAAGACCGCATCGACGGGCGTTGTCGAAAGCCGACTTCGTCTCTATTCGGACGATCTTGGGCGTATTGAGGTGATTGAGCCACCACTTGTCGAGCAGGCGGCGATTGTGCGGTTTCTGGACTGGGCGAACGGGCGGCTGGAGCGGGCGATCCGGGCGAAGCGGAAGGTGATCGCGCTGCTCAACGAGCAGAAGCAGGCCATCATCCACCGCGCCGTCACCCGCGGCCTCGACCCCTCCGTCCCCCTCAAACCCTCCGGCATCCCCTGGCTCGGCGACATTCCGCAGCATTGGGAAGTACGGCGGACGAAATTCATCGTTGATCACTACGGCCCAGGTATTCAAATGGGACCGTTTGGCTCTTCGCTCACACAGTTGGCGGCAGTCGATACCGGGTTCAAGCTGTTCGGGCAGGAGAATACGATCAGCGGAGACTTCGGGCGAGGCAACCGATGGGTAACGAGGGAGCAATTCGAGGAGCTACGCAGGTACGAACTGCTGCCAGGCGATATTGTATTGACGCGCAAGGGAAGCATCGGCAAGGCGCGTTTGGTTCCGCCTGGCGTCGCAAGGGGGATTGCGGACTCCGACACAATTCGTGTCCGCTTGGACAAACGGCAGGTCGAGCCAACGTTCATTGTGGAGCTGCTGCATACCTCCACTTACGTGCAGCGTCAGATCGAGGCCACACAGCGTGGCGCAGTCCTCGGCGGGCTCAATACCGCTACGATCGGCAATCTTGCGCTCGTCGTGCCTCCGCTCCCAGAGCAGTTGAAGCTCCTCGTGGACCTTCGAGAGGCCACGAAAGACGTCGTTGCCGGAAAGGAAAGAATCGAACGCGAGATCGACCTCCTCCGCGAATACCGCACGCGTCTCGTCGCCGACGTCGTGACCGGCAAGCTCGACGTGCGCGAGGCGGCGATTCGGCTACCCGACGAAGCGGCGCCCGACACCTCTGCAGAACTCGCCGGCGAAATGCTCGACGACGCCGACAATCTGGATGAAGCTGAGAGAACTGAGGAGATTTGAACCATGTCCGACCCAGGCAACTGCATCTTGATCGGCCATCTGGCGCCAAGAAATTTTCTGTCTTTCGGCCCTGACAATCCTGGCATTGAACTCCAGGCGCTGAATGTCCTCATTGGTCCCAACGGAAGCGGCAAGTCGAATCTTTTTGAAGCGATCAGCCTGATCCGTTCCGCTCCCAAGGAACTTCGGGAGGTGACTCGAAAGGGAGGCGGCGTTGGGGAATGGATATGGAAAGGCGGGACGAAGGCTCCGGCATCAGTGGATTGCGTCGTGTGCGATTCCAAAGACTCGATACCGCTGCGCCATCTGCTCTCGTTCCGGTCGGTGGCGCAGGCATTTTCCCTTGAGGACGAGCGTGTGGAGCGAGCGCTCCCGCAGGCTGGGCAACCAGACGTTGACTTCTTTTACCGCTACCAGCACGGTCAGCCGGTCGTCAATACGAGTGGCCATGGCAAACGTGGTCTGACCAGGGAATCGATCGCAGCGGATCGCTCGATCCTGGCACAACGGCGCGACCCCGAAGCCTATCCGGAACTGGCATGGCTGGCGCAAAACTACGAGCGCGTGCGCATCTACCGGGAATGGGCGTTTGGGCGGAATACGGTATTCCGCGAACCGCAAAGGTCCGACAACCGCAACGACGTGCTCGAAGAAGATTTCTCGAACCTCGGCCTCTTCCTGAACCGGTTGAAAACACTCTTTCCGGCGGCCAAGAAGGCGATCCTCAGCGGCTTGAATGACCTCTATGATGGTATCCAAGACTTCGATGTCCTGGTGGAGGGGGGCACGGTGCAGGTGTTCTTCACCGAGGGAGATTTCGTCATTCCCGCCACGCGCCTTTCCGATGGCACGTTGCGGTATCTCTGCCTTCTGGCGATCCTCTGCGATCCCGAACCGCCACCCTTGATCTGCATCGAGGAGCCGGAGCTGGGACTGCATCCCGACATCCTGCCGAAGTTGGGGGACCTGTTGCGAGCGGCCTCGCAGCGAACCCAGATCATCGTCACGACCCACTCGGATATCCTGGTGGATACGATGACGGAGACTCCTGATGCGGTGGTCGTCTGTACCAGGAACCAGGGACAAACGATCATGGAACGATTGAACGCGGCCGACCTTGCCGAGTGGCTGAAGAGGTATCGGCTCGGCCAGCTGTGGACCAAAGGCGAGATCGGGGGAAACCGCTGGTGAGTGCGCATCTGTACGTGGAAGGCGGCGAATCGAAGGAGGACCAGATTCGCTGCCGCGAAGGGTTCCGGAAGTTGTTCGAGAAAGCGGGATTCTCGGGAAGAATGCCTCGACTCAGCGCTTGCGGTGGACGCGGATCGGTTTTCGATGATTTCAAGACCGCCTACGCCCTTCGCAAGGTGGGCGACTACATCGCAATGCTCGTCGATAGCGAAGATCCAGTGGAGGATCTGGAAAGAACCTGGGACCATCTGAATCGCCGCGACCAATGGGACAAGCCTGCCGGCGCGAGCGATGAGCAAGTCCTCTTCATGACGACCTGCATGGAAACCTGGATCATCGCGGACCGGCGGGCACTACAGGAGCATTACGGCCACAGGCTGCAAGAGAACGCGCTGCCTCCATTGACCAACCTGGAGAACCGGAATCGGCACGAGGTGTACGACAAGCTGGTCCACGCGTCCCGCAATTGCTCAAATGCCTACCGCAAGGGCAAGCGATCCTTCGAGTTGCTGGCGAAGCTCGACCCCGCTGTATTGAAGAAGCACTTGCCCAGCTTCGCTCGTGTTGATCGCATCCTGAAGGCGAAGCTGTAACGCCATGCCAACCGACACCAGCGAGAAGGGCCTCGAAACGCTGATCATGCGGCACATGACCGGGGGGGACGGCCTGGTCGTCGCGCCGAACACGGCCGCCGAGGTGCGCGCGCCCTACGGCGGCACCGGCTACATCGCCGGCAGCGCGCAGGACTACGACCGCGCGCACGCGGTCGACGTGCCGCAGCTCTTCGCCTTCCTGCGCGCCACGCAGCCCGAGGCTTTCAGGAAGCTGGCGCTGGCCGACGCCAACGACGCCAGGGACATCAACCGCCTGAAGTTCCTCGCGCGCCTGTCGGCCGAGATCGGCAAGCGCGGCGTTATCGACGTGCTGCGCAAGGGCGTTGATCACGGGCCGCCGGCACTTCGACCTGTTCTACGGCACAGCCTCGCAGGGCAACGCCAGGGCCGCGGCGCGGCACGCGCAGAACCGCTTCTCGATCACGCGCCAGCTCCCCTACAGCATCGACGAGACGCGCCGCGCGCTCGACCTGTGCCTGTTCATCAACGGCCTGCCGATCGCCACCTTCGAGCTGAAGAACAGCCTGACCAAGCAGACGGTCGAGGATGCGGTGGAGCAGTACCGCCGCGACCGCGATCCGCGCGAGCGGCTGTTCGAGTTCGGCCGCTGCGTGGTGCACTTCGCGGTGGACGACAGCGAAGTGCGCATGTGCGCCGAACTGCGCGGCAAGGGCTCGTGGTTCCTGCCTTTCAACCAGGGCACCACGACGGCGCCGGCAACCCGCCCAACCCCGAAGGCCTCAAGACCGACTACCTGTGGAAGGAGGTGCTGACCCCGGCGGGCCTGACCGACATCCTCGAGAACTACGCGCAGATCGTCGAGGAGAAGGACCCGCGAACGGGCAGGAAGAAGCGCCGGCAGGTCTTGCCGCGCTACCACCAGCTCGGCGTGGTGCGCCAGGCGCTGGCTGATGTGCGCGACCACGGCGCGGGCAAGCGTTACCTGATCCAGCACTCGGCGGGCAGCGGCAAATCCAACTCCATCGCCTGGCTGGCGCACCAGTTGATCGGCGTGCAGCGCAACGGCAAGGCAGTCTTCGACTCGGTGATCGTCGTCACCGACCGGCGCCTGCTCGATGCCCAGATACAGACGACGATCAAGCAGTTCATGCAGGTCGGCGCGACGGTCGGGCACGCCGAGCGCTCGGGCGACCTGCGCCGGTTCATCGAACAGGGCCGGAAGATCATCGTGTCGACGGTGCAGAAATTCCCCTTCATCCTCGACGAGATCGCCACCGAGAGCGGCAGGACCTTCGCCATCATCATCGACGAGGCGCATTCGAGCCAGGGCGGCAAGACCTCGGCGGCGATGAGCCAGGCGCTCGGCGCGCCAGGGGAAAACGACGACGCGGGAGGACCCCGAGGACACGGTCAACGGCGCTCGAGCGCATGGCGGCGCGCAAGATGCTGAGCAACGCGAGCTACTTCGCCTTCACCGCGACGCCCAAGAACAAGACGCTGGAGATGTTCGGCGAGCCGCTCCCGCGCGATGGCCGCACCAGCTACCGGCCGTTCCACAGCTACACGATGAAGCAGGCGATCCAGGAGGGCTTCATCCTGGACGTGCTCAAGCACTACACGCCGGTCGACAGCTACTACAAGCTGGTCAAGAAGATCGAGGACGACCCGGAGTTCGACACCAAGAAGGCGCGCAAGAAGCTGCGCCGCTACGTCGAGAGCCACGACCACGCGATCCGGCTCAAGGCCGAGATCATGGTCGACCACTTCCACGAGCAGGTGCTGGCGGCGGGGAAGATCGGTGGCCAGGCGCGGGCGATGGTGGTCACCAGCGGCATCGAGCGGGCGATCCAGTACTTCCACGCCTTCCAGGCGTATCTGCGGAGCGCAAGAGCCCGTACCAGGCGATCGTCGCCTTCTCGGGCGAGCACGAGTACGGCGGGGCGAAGGTGAGCGAGGCGTCGCTCAACGGCTTTTCGAGCGGCGACATCGCCGAGAAGATCCAGAGCGACCCGTACCGCTTCCTGATCTGCGCCGACAAGTTCCAGACCGGCTACGACGAGCCGCTGCTGCACACGATGTACGTGGACAAGCCGCTGTCGGGCATCAAGGCGGTGCAGACGCTGTCGCGGCTCAACCGCGCGCACCCGCAGAAGCACGACTGCTTCGTGCTCGACTTCCAGAACAACAGCGAGGCGATCACCTTCGCCTTCCAGGACTACTACCGCACGACGCTGCTCGCCGAGGAGACCGACCCGAACAAGCTGCACGACCTGAAGGCGGCGCTCGACGCGGCGCAGGTCTACTCGCCGGAGCAGGTGCAGCAGGTGGTGGCGATGTTTCTCGATGGCGCCGAACGCGACCAGCTCGACCCGATCCTCGATGCGTGCGTCGCCGTCTATGTGGACGCTCGACGAGGATGGCCAGGTGGAGTTCAAGGGTAAGGCGAAGGTGTTCTGCCGCAGCTACAGCTTCCTCTCGTCGGTGATCCCGAATAGCAACGCCGAGTGGGAGAAGCTGTCGATCTTCCTCGACCTGCTGACGCCCAAGCTGCCGGCGCCGCAGGAGGAGGACCTGGCCAGGGGCATCCTCGAAGCGATCGACATGGACAGCTACCGCGTCGAGAAGAAGGCGGCGATGAAGATCGCGCTGGCGGACGAGGATGCCGAGATCGATCCGGTCCCGACCGAGGTCGGCGGGCACAAGCCGCAGCCCGAGCTCGACCGCCTGAGCAATATCCTCAAGACCTTCAACGAGCACTTCGGCACGCTGTTCGCCGATGCCGACCGGGTCGCCAAGCGGATCATGGAAGACATCGCCCCCAAGGTCGCCGCCGACGCCGCCTTCCAGAACGCCAAGGAGAACACCCCGCATACCGCGCGCATGGCCCACGATCAGGCGCTCGGCAAGTGATGCAAGGGTTCCGTCAAGGACTTCACCCAGTTCTACAAGCAGTTCGTCGAGAACGAGTCGTTCAAGCGCTTCGTCGGCGACATGGTCTACGCGATCACGAATCCGTGAAATCCGTGAAATCCGTGAATGCCGGCGCATTGCCGGGGCTGCGCATTGTCCTTCTGACGCTGGCCTTGCTCCTGCCGGCCGGCGTCGGCGCGGCATCCGACAGTGCGGCGCCGTTCGAACCGCATCAGCGGCTCGACGTTGCCAGCCGGGCGCATGCGCAGGACGTAGCGCTGACGCTGGATGCCTGCGGCGGCGCCTACGACCAGGAACTGATCGCCACGCTGCTGCGCTTGCGGGTACCGGCGACGCTGTTTGTCACCAAACGCTGGCTCGATCGCCACGGGACAGCGGTGCGCGAACTGCGCGCGCATCCGGAGTTGTTCGAACTGGAGAACCACGGCAGCCAGCATGTTCCTGCGGTCATTGGTCGCCGCCTCTACGGCATGCAGGGCGCGCCCGACGGCGCCGGTGTGACGCGTGAGATTGTGGACGGTGCACAGGCCGTGCTGCAGGCTTCCGGTCATCGGCCCGACTGGTATCGCGGGGCGGGCGCCGCCTATGACCGCGCCAGCCTGCAGATCGTCACGCAACTGGGCTATCGCGTCGCCGGCTTCAGCCTCAACGCCGACCAGGGCGCGACGCTCGGTGCGGCGGCGGTGGCCAGACGTCTGCGCCAGGCGAAACCCGGCGAGATCGTCATCGCGCACATGAACCGGCCCGCGTGGGGGACCGCCAGGGGGTTTGGCCGCCGCCCTGCCCGATCTGCTCGGTCGCGGGCTGACCTTCGTCAAGCTGTCCCAGGCGGCCGGGGTGTTGCCGGCGCGCGACGGCAAGCAGACGCCGTGAACATCGATCTCGTTGCCGAACCCGACGAGGCGCTGCGCCGTGCCATCGCCGCACCCTTGCTGGCGTTCAACGCGGCGCTGGCCGGGCCCAGCGGTCATCGGCCGCTCGCACTGGTGGTGCGCGGCGCCGACGGCGGCGTCTGCGGTGGCCTGTGGGGTGCCACTGCGTATGGCTGGCTGTACACGCAGATGCTCGTGGTGCCGGAGCCGGCGCGCGGGCGCGGGCTGGGGCGCGATCTGATGCTCGCCGCCGAGGCGGAAGCGCGCGGCCGCGGCTGTACGCACGCGTGGGTCGATACGCAGTTCGGCGCACGCGCTTTCTACGAGCGCCTCGGCTACACGGTCTTCGGCTCGCTGCCCGACTACCCCCCCGGCTTCTGCCGCAGCTTTCTGCAGAAGGCGCTGGTTTGAGTGCGCCGGCTGCGCCGCCTGGGCCCGTGGTCGGCGTGAGCCTGCATCGGCGCCTGGCCCGGCTGCACCGGCTGCTGGCCGTGGCTGTGCTGGGCTTCGCGTCGGGCCTGCCCTTGGCGCTCACCGGGCAAGCCATGCAGGCCTGGCTGACGCTGGACGGTCTGGCCATCGCCGACATCGGGTTCCTCACCCTGGTCGGTCTGCCCTACACCTTCAAGTTCATCTGGGCGCCGCTGATGGACCGCTTCGACCTGTCCGGCCGCTGGCGACGGCGCGGCTGGATGGTGCTGACGCAACTGGCGCTGGCGGTGGCGCTGTTCGCCCTGGCCGCCACCTCGCCGCGCGAATCGCTGCGCGCCTTCGCCCTGCTCGCGCTGACGGTGGCCTTTCTGTCGGCGTCGCAGGACATCGTGGTGGACGCCTACCGCACCGACGTGCTGCTGGCCGCCGAGCGCGGCCTGGGTGCGTCGCTGGCGGTGATGGGCTACCGCATGGCGATGATCGTCTCGGGCGGCATCACCCTCATCTGGACCGATGCGGCGCAGGGCAGCGGCTGGTCGTGGAGCGAGGTGTACCGCGTGATGGCGCTGTTGATGGTCGCCGCCGCGGTCCTTTCGGCGCTGCTGCTGCCGGGCCTGCCGCCCCTGCCGGCAGCGCCCGCGGGGCCGGGCGCCGGGACAGCGCGACGCAGCGGACGGCAGGATCTGTTGGGCTTCGCCGCGCTGATGGCTGCGGTGGCCCTGGGTGGCATTCACCCAACAGATCGCCAAACCCCTGGCGGGGGCTGCGCTCGCTCCCCTGCTGGACGGCTCGTCGCTGTCGCCCGCACTCCGCGAGCGCTGGGCCGATCTGGCAGCGCTGCTCGCGGGGATCGCCTTCACTCTGCCGCTGGCGACCTGGGCCGCCCGGCGTGCGCGCTTTGACACGCTGCTGGACGGCATGCACAGCTACTTCAGCCAGCGTGGCGCGGTCGCCTTCCTCGCCTTCATCGTGCTGTACAAGTTGGGCGACGCGTTCGCCGGCTCCCTGATGACGCCGTTCCTGCTCAGCGGGCTGCACTACACCGCGGCCGAGGTGGGCGTGGTCAACAAGGTCATCGGCCTGTGGCTGACGATCGCCGGGGCACTCGCCGGTGGCGCGCTGATGTTCGGGCTGGGTATGTGGCGCGCGCTGCTGCTGTTCGGCGTGTTGCAGGCGGTGAGCAATCTTGGCTTCTGGTGGCTCGCTGCCGGTGGCAAGGGCGCGTTCGGCGGGCTGCTGTTGCCCGCCCTTGACTGGGGCTTCGTGGAGATCACTGCGCCGACGCCGGTCGATGGCGCGCTTCTCGCAGCAGTGGCTTTCGAGAACCTCTCTGGCGGCATGGGGACCGCCGCACACGTGGCCTTCCAGATGAGCCTCTGCCAGCAGCGCTTTAGCGCGACTCAGTACGCGTTGCTATCGGCGTTCGGTGCAGTCGGCCGGGTGTGGGTCGGGCCGATGGCCGGCGTGATGGCCGAGAGCATCGGCTGGCCTGGCTTCTTCCTGCTGTCCACCGGGCTGGCGATGCCAGCACTGCTCATGCTGCCATGGCTGCGCCGCGCCATCGAGGCGCTCGATGCATCGCCACCGGGCACCGTTCCTGATTGACTGAAAAGCGAAGAAGAACAGGGTGCTGCCGCTCGATGACCGGCGCCACGAGAAAATATCCGATCGTGGCCGTCGACGACGAGCTTCGACCGCCATGGCCATGGTGGCTGGCAGTCTTGCGCGGAAGTTCCTTGAAGATCGCCAGGGAAGCACGATTCCGGTGACTCTTGAGGGGCGCTACCGGGACAACAGTCGAGATTGACGCCGCCTAACGCGGGCTGATATACTGTTTCGACACCGTTGGTTTGCCTGTCCTTCGCCGCCCCCGCATCTGGCGCGTGCTCCTGCGCCGCTACCGCCAAACCGGCCACCACGCTGGTCCACCACCGATAGCCCGGGCGATGGGCAGTGAAACATCGAATCGGAAGGCCGTGAAACGCTAGTGCCCCACACGGCGGCCGCCCGGGCGATGGCCGAAAGAAATTGATTCTGCTCACGGATCTCATTGACCATGCTTGAAGTCTCTTGAGAGTCTGCCACGCCTCCGATGGAAGAGCCATCGCGTTTTCGCAGGACGTCGTTGCATGCCGGGTTTGCCCATTGACACAAGGAACAGGAGTGAAAGCATGCGCCCTACCCTCCGATTCGTGGACGCAATTGCGAGAGCACACCCCAGGCTCTGCAGCGTCATCTTCGCGATGGTCGTGCTATGGATCGATCTCATCACGGCCCAGGAGATCCAATTCCCGCTGGTCTATGTTCTTCCGGTGGGCCTGGCGGCATGGGGGAATCAGAGATGCCTGGCCTATGCCCTGGCGATCACGCTGCCCTTGCTGAGGAGTGGTTACGAGTTTCCCTGGGGTACCAGCGCATCCCTTGCCATTGCCGGCCTCAACGCGCTGATGGAAATCGCTGCGATGGCACTTTATGCGTATCTGGTCGGCAGGAGCGCGGCTCGGACAAGACACTTGCAGACGACGGCCGCGAAAAGGGAGTTTGAGGTAAGCCAACTGCGGGCCTTTGCCAGGATGACGAGTGCCACGCTGCAAGGTCGGGGACTTTCCCCAGGGATGGTCGATGGCGTGGCTTGGATCCACCTGCCAGCCGATAGCGAATTGACCTTCGCGCACGAAACCATCGCGCCAGCTGATGTCGAGGCGGAGATCAACCGCCTCGACAACGCGCTGGCGGCAGCAATCGGCGACTTGGACAACAAGCGGAGCCAGGTCTCCGACGACATGGGGGGAGCGGAGAGTGCCTTGCTTGACGTGCACCTCGCCATGCTCAAAGACGCCGAGTTCTGGAACGGGTGCCGGCGGCGTGTGCGTGCGGAACTGATCAAGGTCGAACAGGCCGTCGTGGAGGAGGTCCGGGGAATGGCAGAGATGCTGGAGGGCTTGAACCACGAAGTGATGCGCGAGCGCGCTGCTGACATCCGTGACGTCGGACGCCGCGTCCTGCGGCAGACCAGGGCCTCTGGCGAGCTGCCAGCCAGCGCTCTGGGGTCACTGCCGCCGCACACGATACTCGTCGCCAGGGAGCTTCTGCCATCCGACATGTTCCAGCTGGATCACGTCAATCTGGTGGCTTTGGTCACCGAGCGTAACGGCCCGGCGTCGCATGTCGCAATCCTTGCACGGGCCAGGAACATCCCGGCGGTCAGCGACATCAAGGACGTCACGGCGTTGCTGACAACAGGCGACCGCTTGCTGGTGGATGCGGAAACCGGCACGGTGATCGTGGCACCGACGAGGATTCAGTCTCAACTGTTCGCGGAGCGCCGGAGCCGACATGAAGCCCAAGACATCGTCGCGACAGAGAATCCCGCGCTGGACCCTACGACCCGGGACGGCGTCCGCATCGGGCTGTATGCGAATATCAGCAGACCGGATGAAGCGCACCTGGTCTCGGAGTATCGGCTGGATGGCATCGGACTCTTCCGGTCCGAGTTTCTCTTTCTCGATGTCGCGCAACCGCCCACCCTGGACGAGCAGGTTGCGGCCTATTCGGCAGTGGCGAGAACGCTCAATCCGTCGGCAGTAGTCATCCGGACAATGGATTTCGGCGGCGACAAAATCCCGCAATTCAATTGCACCGAAAGTGAGCTTGCTTTCCGGACGGGGAAACGAGGCCTGGTGTTTTCCCTGACCGAGAAGACCATGTTCCGCAGCCAACTCGCGGCCATCCTCCGGTCGGCGCAGGAGGGTGACGTTCGGATCATGTTTCCCATGGTCACGGGCGTCGCAGATCTGCGGGAGGCGCGCCGTTTGGTCGCCGAGGTGATCGAAGCCGAGAAACTGGGCAGGCGAGTTGCCATCGGAGCGATGATCGAGACCCCCGCGGCAGTGATAACGATCCATGAGATCGTCAAGATGGTGGATTTCGTCTCGATCGGTACAAACGATCTCACTCACTTCATCCTGGCGACGGACCGTCAGGCGCAAGAATCTCCTGGCGCGTTGGCCTTCCTGCATCCCAGCGTGCTGCGGGCGACGGAACATGTGGTGCGGACGGCCCTTGATCAGGGGATTGGCCTCTCGGTGTGCGGCGAAGCTGCAGGGAACCCCGCTCCCGTCTGCCTGTTGGTGGGAATGGGCGTCAGGAACTTGAGCATGAACCCCTTTCAGGCGGCGCGTATCCGCCGCTTCCTGCAGCAGATGACTCTCAAGGAGATGGAAGCGGTCACCAGGGATGCCTTGGGCGCTACGACCCTGGAAGAGGTCCAGCAGATCACCTCGGCGGTACTGGGTGAGGCGCAGTATTGATTCGCCTCGGTCGTCGCTGGCTCCCCCATTGGCCGGAACCACCGTCCGTGGGCGACGCCGCAGATAGCGTGGGCCGGGGCCCAACGCCTCCGGGGCGGCCGATCGTCGCTAGTCATCTCACTGCTAACGTGGCGGACCTTCAACGCTGACAGCCTTCCCGCACACCGCCAAGGCCTTGGCCAGGATCGCTGTGGTCGGTCTACGACTGCGCCTGTTGCGTTTCGTCCCTGGCGACAGCGCAGAGCCTGAAGCAGTGTCTGAAAATCCGGTTCCTCTATCCCTTGCGGAACACGTAGAACAAGTTGTGCTCGCTGACCATGTACAAATTGCCGGCGGCGTCCAGCGCGACTCCTTCGGCCTGCGGAATGTAGTGATCGAGGCCGTTGAGGCCGCGCAGCAGGGTGATGAAACTGAGCGGCTGGTACTGCTCGTTCAACTCCACCAACAGGTGCGACTCGTGCGACAGCGCAAGTATGTGGCCACTGCGCGGATCAACCGTGAGCGCCGCCAGATCGGTCATGTAGTCGCCCAAACCGCGGAGTTCCTTCGGTTCACCGCTCACCCGGCACCCATCCGCCGGCAGGCTATAGAGCATTACCGGGTACTTCTCTCTGCCCAGCAGCAGGCGCTGACGACGCTTGTCCCAGGCCAGCCCTTCGAAGCCCTTGTTCGGGTCCTGTGAGGGCCCGAGGTCGACCTGCTGGAGGAACTGCTCCGTGCGCAACTCCCTGGTGTCGGCAGCGAGACGGAAGGTTGACAGCTTGTGCTGGCGTTCGTCGGTGATCGCCATGCAGCCATCTTCAAGTACCGCTACGCCCTCCAGATTGGACGCACCGATCACCGGAATGCTGCGCAACGCCTTGCCCTCGAGCGACAACTCGATCAGCAGAGGCTGCTTGCCACTGACTGTAAACAGGGTGCCGGTCGCCGGATTGTAAGCAAGGTCAGAGAATTCCTCCTGCTCGAACCCCGGCACTGCCACCTGCAGTACCGCGTGGTAACCCGGTAGCCACAGGCTGGCAGCACGCACCTCGGCGGGGCTGCGCGACTCCTCCAGCCAGAGCAGCGCACGCGTATCCAGACGCATGACATGCACCGCACCCGCGCACAGAATCAGCAGACCAGCTAATCCCCAGAGATGAACGGTTCGGGACATACGCCAGAAAGAATGGAGGAGTGGATATCCAACGACATCGGCCCGAGTATCGGCAGCGCCAACCGCTCTGTCAACCGCAGCCAAGCTGCACTTGGTGACTGGACTTGCGATGCTTCGTCGTGCGCGCCCGCTCGCGCTTTGCCCCTCCGCCTGCGCGTGCCGATGGTTGCACCATCCCCCAGGTGGCAGCAAGGACATTTCAGAAAGGCAGTTCTGCGGCGCAAGGGAAGAGCCTCGACGTGACCGGCGCGGATTCTCCCTACTGCACTCTGCCAGAACTTCCCATCCAGCAGCGCTCGATGGTACTTGAGAAAAGTCGAGCGGAGCTTTCGCGAGCCCGACAGGAAAGCCGGCAAATCGTCTGGGGAAGAGACATCGTCTCTGCCTACCGCAGGGCTCTCCGGACATCTCCGTTGTCGGGTAGGGCGCCGCCGTGTTCAAGGACTGCCTGATCGATGTCCTCCGGCGTGGCCGTGTCGAGATTGGCGCCGCGTGACGCGGGCCAATGCGTACGACCACAGTGCCGCGGCCCCGGCCATGCCTGCGCATGATGGGGCAGGAATGACGACACTCCTGGCGTGGCCGCCAGGGATGTCGCGCCAGACACCGGCCTCGGTGATGAAGGCGATGATTCGCATCTCGCCACCACAGCATGGTGCGAGCAGCAGCGCCCGGGCGTAGCGGCGGCGCGACGGTGGATCGCTCCTCTGTCCCCTCGGACGACCGGCTTGGCGCAGCGGTCGCGACGATTGACTCGGTCGCGGCTGCCGCCGGCGTAGCGTCCGGCACGCCGGGGAGAGCAGTAACCTGCCCCCGTAGCGTCTCGTGAGATGCCAGCACCCCGTAGTAACGGTGCCGATGCCGGGGCGAGGACGGGGGCTGAATCAGCGCTGCCGGTTGCTCGAACCGTTCGAGCGGCGTTGGCCATCAAGCTCCCGCCCCGCGGGGAGCCGGCTTGATGCCCCCGTAGACCAAGTGTTCGGCGTCGATTTCACGCAAACGCTCCAGCGCGAAGGTCGGTCGAGCCCAATAGCGCAGGGTATCGAAAATCGCTGGCTCGTCGTCCACGATGGGAATTTTCATGGCGATGATGGTAGTGCATTCCGCGCCGCGCGTCGCCATCTGCTGACCAAGGCGACTTGCCCGCACCGACGGGCAACAAGCAACGCTTCTGGCGGCCGAGCAGCAAAAAGAAGGACAATGGCAGCTACGACGTACGGCATGCGAATGTGGCGGGCTCCCCCGCCCGTTCGTTTTGGCGCCAGCCTGGAGGTCACCACGCATGGAACGTTTCACCATCTCGCTCGACACCCAGCTCGCCGCAGCCTTCGATGAGCTGACCCGCACCAAGGGCTATCGCAATCGTTCGGAGGCGGTACGCGACCTGCTGCGGCAGCAGCTGGGCGAGCATCAACTGCAGCGCGACGAGGCGCCAAACTGCATTGCCGCCCTCTCGTATATCTACAACCATCATGAACGCGAACTGGCGGAGCGCCTGACGACGCTACAGCACCGGCATCACGACCTCACGCTGTCGACCATGCACGCGCATCTTGACCACGACGATTGCATCGAAACGGTATTCCTGCGTGGCCCGACTCCTGCCGTACGCGACTTCGCCAACTTGCTGCTGGCCGAGCGCGGGGTGCGCCACGGCATGCTCAATCTGATGCCGGCAGACATCGAGCATGGCCACCACCCGCATTCAGCGGCCACTGGTGACATGCGCCAAGCGCACGTCCACAGCCGGCCGAAGACCTGACGCGACGGCGTTGCGCCCGGCGCCGGCCAGCCCTGGGCTGCACACCGGACAGCCCTGCAAGCCCAACGGCCTTTCCAGCTGGCCGGCAGCAAGCAGCGCCGTATCCTGCAGGATTTCCCGACTGGGGCGATCAGCGAGGATTCCCCCTTCCTTGACGACAATCGTCCGGGCACAAAGATCGAAGGCCATGTCGAGATCGTGCGTGGCAACGATGATCGTCTGTTCGAAGGTCTTCAGCAGCTCGATGAGCCGCCGCCGGGCCTGGGGATCCAGATTGGACGTCGGTTCATCCATGACCAGGATCGTCGGCGACATCGAGAGAACCGAGGCGATGGCCACCGCCCGCTTCTCTCCGCCGGAGAGCCTGTACGGCGGGCGATCCTTCAGATGAACTGCGCCGACGATGGACAACGCATGCATGACCCGGCGATCCACTTCCTCGGCCGGCAGCCCCAGGTTCAGAGGGCCAAAGGCGACATCCTCATACACCGTCGGCATGAACAGCTGATCGTCCGGATCCTGGAAAACCATCCCGACAGTGCGTCGCACATCCGGCAGGGTCCTCTTGCTGACGGGGAGATCACCAATCCGCACTGTGCCGGCCTGCGGCATCAGGCAGCCATTGAGATGCAGGAGAATCGTCGATTTCCCCGCTCCGTTGGCGCCGACAATGGCCACGGTCTCCCCGTCAGCGATGCTGAACGAAAGGCCTCGCAGCGCCGGGTGGCCGTCGGGATACGTGTACTGCAGATCCCTGACTGCGACGACGGGTTGGCTCACCGGATCAACGCCATCGTCGTATCGCCCAGCCATCGCGATACATCATGCAGCCGCAGGAAGAGAAAGAGTGCCGAGCAGCCAACGAGGAAGACGAGGTCTCGGTAGCCGAGCCTGAGCCGGCGCGCGATCCGGATCTCCCCATCAAAGCCTCGACAGCGCATCGCAAGGTGGATGCGTTGCGCCCGATCCAGCGTGCGCAACAGCAACTGCCCGATCATGAGAGAGAACACCTTCAGCTCCATCCCACGCCCGCCAAAGGATCGAAGCGACCGAGCCCTGACCATGCGCCAGGCCTCATCGGCCAGAACGAAAATATAGCGGTACAGGAAGAGCAGTTGAACGGTGAAGGCGCTTGGCGCTCCCATTTTTTCCAGGGCCACGCAGACTGCATTGAAGCCGGTGCTGGCGACGAGAATGAGGGCGGCACTGACCGTCAGGACGAAACGAAGCATGATCGAAGCAAAGGAAACCCAGCCGCCGGAGATCTCGACAGGACCCAGGTGGATGAGAACGGCACGATCGAGAAGCGGGTTGAAGAGGCCGATCAGGAGGGCGAAAGGAGCGGCCAGCAGGACTTTTTTCACGAGGTAGCCGAGCGGCAGGTTGCCGAGAGCCACCAGAACAACGGGGTAGATGACAAAGGGAAGCAGTGCCGACAGCTCGTACTTGTTGAACGAGACGACGCAGACGATGAAAAGCAGTGTGGTGAGCAGTTTGACCCGTGGGTCGAGCCGATGGACAGGCGTATCCTGATACGAAAGGGTGTCCAGGTAAGTGATGTCAAGAAGGGACGACCCGGTCTTCGCCATGACTCGCCGACTTATCGCTTGTGCTGAGACCTTCTCAGCCCGAGTCCGATCAGCCCGGCCAGGAGCAGGGTCATCGCTGCGCCAAGCAGACCCGAAAGCGATTTCCCGGCGCTGACGTCAGGCCATTCCTCCGCCTTGCCCTTGCCTGCTTCGGCCGCCGCGTCTCCCTCGCCTGAGGTGGCGGGCGCTTGCTCCGCCGGCCTGAAGCCGTAATCCGGCAGGAAGGCGGTTTTCTCCTGCAGAACGGCAGCGAGTGCATGGGGGCCCTGGCCGGCGGCGTCCAGTTCTTCCTTGCCGCTGGTGTGGAAAATCGACCACTCGAGACCATCCGGGTTGGCTGATGCAAACCAGGATAATGCGCCGCCGGTGACGACGGTCACCACAAGCAACCCGGCGAGAACCTTGTTCATCGCAGGACGCGCTGGCGGCCGCGGTACGGCAGCCATTTCCAGGATCTCGGGACGCGCCTTGCCGACGAAAGTCACCACAGCAGCGGTGACCAGCCCCTCAACGACGCCGATGGCGAGGTGGATGGACAGCATCAAGAACAGGAAAGTGCTGAAGGGGAGTTCCGAGATACCCGAGAACAGGGTCTCGAGAACGACGCCCAAGGCTCCCATCTGCAAAGCCAGAATCGACGATGCGACCGCCCCCACCACGAGCCGCCGCCGGGTCGGGCGCTCACCGGCAATCTTTCGGTAGATGAACGGGTAAGCGATGAAACAAGGAAAGAACGCGAGATTGAATATGTTGCAGCCCAGCGCCAGCAGACCGCCATCGGCAAAAAGCAGCGCCTGAACCGTGAGGACAGAGGCCATGGTGAGAAAGGCGGCGTAGGGGCCCAACAGGATGCTGAGGATCATGCCGCCGCCGAGGTGACCACTCGAACCGGTGCCGGGAATTGTGAAGTTGATCATCTGTGCGGCAAAGATGAACGCCCCGAGGACCCCCATGAGCGGCACCACGCTGTCGTTCGCGGTCTCCTTGAGCTTCCTGGCGCCATGGACCGTGAGGCCGGCAGTGACCGCCCACATCGCGCCACCAACGAGCGGAGAAATCAGTGCGTCTGCCATGTGCATGAGACAAGCCTCCCTTGATAAATTGGTCGTATGGTCGTAGCAGAATGAATCTGCAGTGGCTTTTTGCCGCCTTCGAGCGCTTGCGAGCGTGCCCGCCCCGGCGAACTTCGCTCGCCGATATTCACAGGGTCAGTTGCAGACGGACCCCCGCGACGGTCGAGTCCGGCAGGTAGAAACCCGGGTTGAGGATGCGCTGGATGAGCGGCTGCACCACCAGGCCGGGCAGAACCTGCGCCTGGTAGGTCAGCTCGACGACCGTTTCGTTGCTCGACGACAGGGGAACGCCGGCTTCGCTCGCCAATTGCAGCCGCCCTTGCGGGTCGGCATGGGCGCGTGTCGCGGCAAGGCCGAAGGTGTCGTTCTCGCGGCCGGCGAAGGGCCCGCGGAAGCTGAGACCGGCGCTGACCGAATAGCCGAGCGTGCTGGTCCGGCCGTCGGTGAATCCGTAGCGGGCGAAGAGTGTCAGGTCGCGTTGCGTTTCCGGCACGCGATAGACCGTCTGTTCAGCCAGCAGATAGGCACCCCAATGGGTCGAGGAGAGGGGTTCGCCGGCAGCATCGACGGCTGACAGTTGCGGAAAACGTGGCGAGAAACGCCAGAGCCCGACGGCCAGCTTGCTGATCGGCGAATAGTCGCCATCGTCGTCAGCGCCGCCGGGCGGGTCGACGAGCAGTCCGGACTTGAGCGGACTGAAGCCGACTTCGCCGATCAGCATGCTGCCAACGCCGCGCTGCCAACTCATGTTCGGGCCGGCCGTGTCGATGCGCTCGCTCGCGATGCCGCGCGTGACCGCCAGCATGGCATACCAGGCGGGATCGGGATCGAGGCGCAGACGGGCGCCGTAGCTGCTGGTCGCATAGATCGATGGGCCGGCGAGACTGCCGAAGTCGGCGGCTTCGGCCCCCATCCCGAAGGACGGATGGACGAAGACACCCGACGAATCGGTGACGTAGAACTCGCTGTCGATCGGGTAAAGACCGGCACGCAGCGACGCCCGGTCATCCAGGAACGATTGCTGCAGCCAGGCCTCGAAGACGCCGGTGCGGTTAACCGGCGCCTCCAGGTTGTCGACGCCCATGAAGCTGCCCACCTTGTTCAGGTTGAATCTGCCGCCGCTGTTGCTGATCAGCGCGAGATAGGCCGAACCGCCCTGCCAGCCGATCAGCTTCTCGCCGTCGAGCTGGACGGCGAGATTGAGGTTGCCGACGTAGGCTCCGCCGCGCTGCAACCCACCGCTGTGGTTGCGCAGGTAGTCGGCGGTGTACGCCAGGTCCACCTGGACACCGGCGTCGAAGAGGCGCTGACGGGCGCCGCCCCAGTCGCCGCTGAGCGTGGATTCCGGCCAGGCGGGCGCCTCGGCAGCGGCAACGCCAGCGGTCTCTGCCGCATCGTCAGCCCGGGCAGCACCGGCAAGCCCCGACGCCAGCAGCAAGGCGAGCAGCAGGGTGACCGGTTTCGCTGCGGTGTCATTCCGCCCATTGAGCATTTCTTTCCCCCCCTCTGGTGATGAGGACCAGCCGGAAAACAGCGTCCTCGTCGATCAAGCGCAAGACGTCTCGCCGCACCGGCTTGCCAGGCTTGCCCTTCGGCATGGCCTTGCGCGGACACGGCCTTGCCACCTCATACGTGTGAACTATTACAAAACTATCTTACTCTGGCCCCGTTGGCAAGCCTACATAGCCCCCCGCATGGCTTCTGTCCCCTGCGCGAGACTTTCCGGTTATTCTTCGCTCTCGTGGACCGGCCACGGTCGGGCCAGCTCGCCGGCCGTTGACAGGGAACCGATATCCCGCTTTCCCAGCGCAACGACCCGGTTGCAGCCCAACTGACGCGAGGCAAGGCATGGCCGACATCTTTCTTTCCTACCGCCGGCACGACAGCCAGAGTGCCACCGGGCGGCTCAGCGATCGCCTGGCGGCGCACTTCGGACCGGCCCGGGTGTTTCTCGACCACGAGTCGATTGCCGCCGGTGACGATTTCGCTGAAGCGATCCGACGGGCTGTCGGCACATCGGTCGTCCTGCTCGCGGTCGTGGGACCGGACTGGCTGACCGCTTGCGACGTGCATGGCAAACGCCGCCTGGACGACGAGGCGGACTTCGTCAGACTGGAGATCGAATCGGCCCTGCTCGGCGGCGTGCCGGTCATCCCGGTACTGGTCGAGGGCGCCGTGATGCCGACGGCGGCGGTGCTGCCGCCAACACTCGCCCGGTTCGCCCGCTGTCAGGCGACTGAACTGTCGGAAACACGCTGGAACTACGATGTCGACCGTTTGATTGCCACGTTGCAGGCACGTTTTGCCATCGAATCCGAACAGCCGATTCCCGGCTCCAGCGGCGCCAGCGATGGCCGGATCAACGTCTTTGCCAGGCTGGCGCTCGATCTGCTCGAGCTGACGGCACACCCGACGCGCCTGATCGCCAGACAACAGACCGGGCACGCGCTTGACCACGTGCGCGCCTTCGTGTTTCTGCTGTCGGTACTGGTCCTGGGAAACCTCGCTTTCCTGCTCGGCATCGGCGCGACGTCGCTGGCTGAATGGATCGCCGTCGGGGTGATCCTCGGCGTCCTCACCCTGACGCTGCTCACCGCGCTGCTGACGCTCGCCTGGCGGCTGGTCGGCACGCGCATCGAGTTTCGCCAGGTGACGCTGATTTTCGCCTATATCTATTCGGGAAGCTGGATCGGTTTTTGCGCCGGCGCCTTGCTCGCAGCGACCGGAGTGCAACTGGTGGCGCCGCAGGTGTTCATGGATTACCTGGCGATTGTTCGTACCGGCGCACCCCTGGCACAAAGAATGGACGAGGCGCGGACCCTGCTCGAGAACGCCCTGCATGGCCCGGCAGCGGCACTCTTCGTTTTCGCCTGCCTGGTGTGGGGTTCTGCTGTCGTCTGGACCATCGTCGCCTGGGGAGCCTTTCGCAACAGTTTCGGCTGCGGCCGCGTCAAGGCGGTCCTGGCGACCGCCGTGTGGGCCGCGATGCTGGGCATCCTGATGCAGCTTGCAGCGTCGGCGGCGCGCAATCTGTAGGCCTGCCGAGCGACAAGAGTGCGGCGCTAGACTGACTCTGCCACCCAGGCATCTCGCGGCAGGTCGGGCACCCCCGGATTGATGACAAAGCGCGTCATGGCGTGTGGATTCATCAGGCCGACACCGCCTTGTGCCAGCCGATAGTTGATCACCGGACGTTCAAAGAGACCGGTCAGGTTCATCAGCCGCTCGGCCAGGGATGCCTTGCGGACGCCTTCGGCACTGGTGTACAGGGAATAGCCGCCGACGAAGAAGAAGTCTATCCGCACCTTGAAACTGTCTCCATCGAGCCCGCCTGCGAAGGGCTCGGCCCGCTGCTCGGTGGTCAGGGCGGTCAGCGTCAGGTTCATTGGGGTGGGCACGTAGTCACTCAGATCCCGGTCGGTTGCGATTTCCACGCAGGCAATCGCCGACGCCGAGAACACCTCCGTCTGAGCTGCCGACCCAATGATCAGCGGCTTGCCCGAAAAAAGCTGACCGCTGCGCTTGAGGCTATCAATGATCTGATCCATGCTGGTATCGTCGGCCTGCGCAAAACGCCGCGCGCGGTTGGCAGTGGTAATGACTGTAATGCTGGTCGCCATGGTGACACTCCCTCAAAGCGGGTAATTGCCCTCTGCAAACGTGCGATCACGCGCTGCCACGATTCTTCCCCTGCACCCACAGCACGTCGCCGCAACCGCCCGCCTGATTCAGCGCACGGCCCAGAACAAACATCAGATCGGACAGGCGATTCAGATACTTGCGGGCGAAGTCGGAGACCGTTTCGGTACTCGCCAGGTGCACGATGCAGCGCTCGGCCCGGCGGCAGACAGTCCGGGCGAGGTGCGCGATGGCGGCGGCACGGGTACCGCCGGGCAGGATGAAGTCCTTGAGCGGCGAAAGATCGGCGTTGAACTGCTCGACCAGATCTTCGAGCCGGTCGACCTGCGCCTCGTTGATCATGGTCATTCCCGGAATGCACAACTCGCCGCCGAGGTCAAAGAGGTCGTGCTGAACGCCGATCAGCGCCTGCCGGATCTGATCCGGCATGTCTTCAGTCAGCAACAGCCCGATCGTCGAGTTCAGCTCGTCAACCTGCCCCATCGTCTCGACCCGCAAGCTGTCCTTGGCGACTCTGGTGCCGTCACCCAGGCCGGTGGTACCGGCGTCGCCGGTGCGGGTCACGATTTTCGAGAGACGATTGCCCATGCCGCATTTCCTGATCAAAATAAGCAGGATTATAGCTGAGCCGCCGGCAAAACTTCCTCGCCGCAGTTGCTGCGGCCATTATTCGCCGATGGCGAGCGAGCCCGGCGGGAAACCGAGTCCGCTTTGGCCAGCCAGCCGGGCTGTTGGCAGGTTCCTTCCTGGCTTCCTGTCTGCACGCAGCCCGCCTGATCAGTTGTTGCCCGCCAGCAGGAATGACCGCTCCCATTCGCCCATCTGGCCGGTGGCGATGGCCTCGTGCGAGCCGTCTGCCGTCACCGCTCCATCACGCATCAGCAGCACGCGGGCACCCAGTTCGACGGCATCTGCCGGATCGTGGGTGATGATGATCGCCCCCAGGCCGGTGGCTAGCCTGGCCTTCAGACGTACCAGCAGATCAGCGCGGGTGAGGCGATCGACATTGCCGAAGGGCTCATCGAGCAGCAGCAGCCTGGCATCTGCGGCGAGCGCCCGGGCCAGCGAAACACGCTGCGCCTCGCCGCCCGATAGTGTGGCTACATCGCGGCCGTCCATCGCCGTCAATCCCATGTCGCGCAACACCTCGCGGGCCCGTGCCTGCCGAGTCGCCTTGTCGACCGCCCGGATGGCAAAGGCGGCATTGCCCACCGCATCGAGGTGTGAAAACAAGGTGGCATCCTGGAACGCGAGTGCCACCTCCCGGTGCTCTGGTGCCACGCGCACCTTGCCGGCGGTTGAAACCTCGCGGCCATGCAGGCGCACGCTGCCACCGGTAGGCGCGTCGAAACCGGCGATCATCCGCAGCAGGGACGTTTTGCCGCTGCCCGACGGACCCAGGATGGCGAGAACCTCACCTGGCGCCATGTCAAAGGACACCTCCGACACCACCGCCCGAGCGGCGATCACCCGCGATAGGGATCTGACTGAAAGCATGTCGCGCGCGCTCCGCAAGAAGTCCCAAACAACCGTGTCAAGGCCATCACACCCCGCCTGATTGCCCGCTACCGACATGCCCGGGAGCACCAAGCCGGTCCATGCGCCAGCACAGGAGAAGCAATGGCAGCAGCATCAGAACCTGGGTGATCAACACCCAGACCGCGGCGCGGTCCATGTTCTGGTGCCGTGAGAAGGCGTAGATCTTCAGCGCTGGCGACGTATAGCCGAAAGGCTGCAGCATCAGGCTCATGTCCAGCTCCTTGAGCGACTCCATGAAGACCAGCGCGCAGCCCAGCAGGAGAGCGGGCCACAGATGCCCGGCAAAGGCCACCATGCGCGCACGCACGGGCCCGGCACCGAACGTGCGAGCGACCTCGATCGTCGCCTGCGGTGTGCGCCGCAGAGCGTCGAGCACCGGCAGCATGGCGAACGGCATGAAGCGCAAGGCCTCCGAGACCACGACCAGAAGGCGGCTGTCGCGCCATGGACCGAGCCACTGCGCGCCCAGCGAGCCATCCGCACTCATCATCACGAAGGCCAACGCCAATACCAGCGAGGGCAGGAAGTAGTTGCTCAAGAACAGCCAGGGCACGCGTTCGGCGAGGCGTGAGCGGCCACCCGAGCGCAGCAGCAGGGCGGTGAGGGCGCAGACCGCCGCCACCACCAGCGCGGTACACAGGGATGTGCCTGCCGCGTTGAGCATGTCGCCCGGAATGGCGGCAAAGCGGGTACGGTCCCACTTGATCCAGGCCCAGCGCACGGTGAGGGCCTCGGGGATCCAGAAGGCTGGCAGCGAGCAGAGCAGGCTGAAGCCCACCAACCCCCATCCTAAAGGCCGGGCGAGCGGCTTGCGGCATGCAGCGGCGGCAGCCGGCGGAATGGGATTCTGGCTGATGATCGAGGTGGCTGCCCAGGCCGCCACACCCACCGCGAACACCGCCGGCACGATCATCACGACCGAGACGATCGCCGCCACCGAGGAGCTCTGGCTGGCCAGCCAGAGGTTGTGCACGCCGACGCTCAAGGTGTCGATGCCCAGGCGCTCGGCGGCCGCATAGTCACCTATGGTCTGGGCAAGAACGATCATCAGCCCGGCCGCAACCGGCACCGCATAGGTCGGCACGTGCACACGCAGCAGCCGCTGCCAGGGGCCGAGACCCAGCGCCGCCGCCAGTTCGGAAAACGCGCTTGGGATGCGTGCTGCAGCGACTCGAAAGATGATGAACAGGTAGGGCGAACAGGCCAGCCCGTGCTGAATGGCGAGCGCATGCCGTCCTTCAAAAAACGCCCACGAGAACATCACGGTCCACGTTCCGGCGGTCACGTAGGGCGCAAACAGCAGCGGCAGCAAGGCCAGCACGGTGACCAACCGGCGGCCGCGAAAGTCGAAGCGCGACACCACCACCGCCGGCAGCGCGCCGACGGCAAACGCCACCACAGCCGCCTCCAGCGCCACCCACAGACTGGTCCGCGCCTGGTGTGGCAACGTCGTGCTGGCAAAGTGGGCCAGCCACCCACCATCGAAGAGCACGGGCAGCGCCGCCCACAGCAGGTAGCCCGCCGGCAGCAGCGCACAGCCTCCCAACGCCAGCGTAAAGACCAGCCGTGCCAGGGCGGCAGCGCTGATGTCGGCCCGCCCGCTCGCCCACCCGGGCATCCGCAGGGAGGTCGCGTTAGCGCTCAGCGTCAAAGCGGATCTCGTTGACGAACCTGATGACCTCTTCCCGCTTGCCGGCCATCAAGTCGAGCGGCACAAAGTCGATCTTGAACCGACCATCCACCAACCCTTGCTCGGCACCCAGCCTGACCATGAGCGGATGCACCGCCACGTCGGGCCGCACCGAGTACTGCTTGGTACGGTCGACGATCAACTGCTGACCTTCCCTGGAAACGATGAACTCCAGCAAGGCGAGCGCCAGGTCGCGGTTGGCAGTCGCCTTGGTGACGCCGGCGGCGGATCGCATGATGAAAGTCCCCTTGCCGGCTTGACTGGGGAAGTACACGCCAACGGCATCGGCCCAGGCCTTCTGCGTGGGCTCGGCGGCCATCATTGGGTGATAGTAGGTGTTCATCAGGGCGATATCGCACTTGCCCTCGTAGATCGCCCTGGCCTGCTCGCGGTCATTGCCCTTGGGTGCACGGGCCAGATTGCTGCCAATGCCCGAGATCACGGCCTTGGCCTTGGCCTCGCCGAACGAGGCGAAGAACTGCCCAAACAGCGCCAGGTTGTAGTCGTGGCTACCCGAGCGCAGGCAAATACGGCCTTTCCACTTGGGGCTGGCCAGATCTTCGTAAGTCGACAGATCGCTGGGTTTGACCCGCGCCTTCGAGTAGAAGATGACTCGCGCCCGGTAGGCGTCGACAAAGTACCGGTCGGCCGGGTCCATGAACTCCGGCGGCACGGCGGCACGAATCTTGGCCGACTTGAGCGGATCAAGCAAGCCGCGCTGTGCCGCGATGTCAAGCAATTCGGCGTCCTTGGTGATCACCACGTCGGCCTCGGTGGGTCTGGATTCGAGCCTGTTGACCAGACCCTGGTCCATGAACACACCTTCCACCTTGGCGCCGCTGCGGGCCTCGAAGGCTTCCAGAACGGGGCGGAGGACGCCCTGGTCCGTGCGATCAGAGATGACGCGCAACACCCGCTCCTGGGCAATGGCGCTTGTCGAGGCAGCCAAGATGAACACCAGCAGCAGGGATGCGACCGGTCGGCATTTCTGGTCAGCCATGGTTGATCTCCTAGAAAAGGTGAAAACAAGAATTTGGCAAGAACTTGCCCAGAAACTGGCGCAAGTATGATGGCGCAAGTGCGCGCAAGAACTTGCCAAGAACTTGGCAAGTTCTTGCGAAAGTATGATGGCGCAAGTGCGGTTCTTTGAAGGATTTGACGGAGAGAGATTCCAACACCGCCACACCGAGTATATGAGCCCCGGCCAAACGGCGTCAATCTGGCACCTGGGCTCGCAGCCCTGACGCATGACCGTACCGAATCGGACCAGTTTGCCGGAAGCCCGCGCTTTCGCCGCTGGGGCAGCCAGATCGCGGGGTGCTGGCGGTAAGTGAGCACTGGCTGCGCGGGTGGTGTGGGGTCCGTGAAGAGGGTGTCCTCTCGGCAACGCCGCAAAACCCGGGTGGCGCGCGGCCCCACGGCTGTGCGCCACCCGTGGGTTCGCTTCCGTTCGGGACGCTGGAGGTTGTCACGCTGCCGGGTTAGTCCGGCGGAGGTTCGGTACGCTGCGCCTCGGCACGCGCGAGGGCTGCGGTGTAGTTCCAGGGCATCCAGTCTTGCAGCGCCTTCATCCGTGGGCCACTTTCCTTCTGGTGAAGGAGCAGCCGCTCGGCGAGCTCGGTCGCTTGCGACCACAGCTCCTCCGGAATCTCAGAAAATGTAAAGATCTGAGCCATAAGAGACTTGAACATTTAGGGTGACTGGCCTATGGTTTCGGCATGGAGCAAGAGTTAGCCTTAGAAGCCAGGTATCAAGCGCTGTGTGGAAGGCTGGAGAGGCCACGCTTCGCCTTTGGGCGGCGACAGAGGCACGAAGCCTGGGGCGTGGTGGCGTCACCTTGGTCGCCAAGGCGACTGGGCTGTCGCGCACCACGATTCATGCGGGTTCGAGTGAACCGAATGCGCCGGTGTCAGCCGGGGAGCACGGCGTGCAACTCGTATCGTTCAAGTTATTTTTGCTTGCGTCCTTGATGAACTTCACCAGAAGTGTGTTGAGCATTCTGGTCAGTGGCCGCCCCTGTGCGTATTCTCCACGTAGCCTCGATCCCCACACCGAGACTGGCAAAAACCAACGTTCCAGGCTTAAGGCATTGCTGACTCAGGGCAATAAGCCAGCACCAATGGCGAGGTAGATGTTTTGACAAAAATGCTGAACGAATACCAGCAGTCTGCCCTATATTTGCAAGCTGAGCGCAGCCCCTTTCCCGGGATCGCAAATCCGCAGCCGCATCAACTTTACCGCAACCCGCAACTGGACATCAGATCCCGGCAGCTTGGCCCAATCTTCCCGGGGCATATACGCGTCCAGATGATCTATGCGGGCATATGCGGGACGGACATCCATCTCGTTAACCCGGACCTGCTGACGGGTTATGTCCAGTCTTCGGCACCAGCTTATCTTCCCGATGAGGGGAGATTAATTGGTCACGAGGGGGTGGGGAAGATATTGGAAGTCGCCAGCGATGTTACCGGATTGACAGTTTGCCAATTCGTTGCGTTCGAGTCGATCCGATCTTGCCACGCTTGTGAAGCGTGTCGCCAGGGCCAATTCAATCAGTGCCTCAATTCCAAACTGATCGGGATGGAGGTAAACGGGATTTTTGGTACGGTTGTGGATATCCCTGCGATATTGGCATTCGATGTTTCGCGGTTTGGGACTTCTGATCGCTCGCTCCAGGCCGCTGCCTGCCTGGAACCCGCAGGCGTTGCCTTCCTGGCCTGTGTTAACGCAGCAGTTTCTGCGTCTGATCGTGTCGCCATTCTTGGTGCCGGGCCCATTGGTTTGCTCACTGCCATGCTGTGCAGACTGGCCTTTGGGGCATCCTTCGTGTGTGTGGTTGAGCCGTCTGAATACCGCAAGAGTCTTGCCCGGAAATGGGCGGATGAGAGCCTGACACTGGATCAGTTCAAGAACGATCATGGTGTCTTTGATGTCCTAATCGATACATCTGGCGACCTTGATCTCGTTTCAGCCTCGATTACACGCCTGCGGCACAACGGGAGGGTCTGCTTGCTCGCGCGTAGCGGGCGGGCATTGGTTGTCGACAGTGTCGACCACATTATCTCAAGGAACATTTCCATAATAGGTTCTCGGGGGCACTTGGGGGGTATATATGAGCGACTCGCCGCGCTATATGAAAATGGCCGTTTGCCAATAGACGAGATTGTTACCAAAGTGATTAGCGGTCTTTCCGAATTGGCCGAACACCTGAAAACCCCCGATCTGGTTACCCAAGACAATTGCAAAGTGCTTTGCCGTTTTGATTGACGCCCACATGGCCAGAAATCGGCCATGCATGTGCATGTGATGATTTATTCTCCTGGCCGAAGTGTATGGTGTGCAACGTGATGTCAAATTCCTCCCTCCTCAACAAAGAATATAGAACCTGGCTTATCGATAGCCGACGCTGGGCAGGCTATGTCCCGAAGAAAGGGGACGTCATAGTTGCCACCTACCCGAAAAGCGGTACCACATGGCTTCAGCGCATAGTCAGCCTGCTGATATTCCAGTCGACAAGGCCGATTGAGCTTGACGGGGTTTTCCCATGGTGGGAGTGCCGGACAGGTCCCTCAGTGGAATCCTTGGCTATCGAGATCGCCCGCCAGTCCCATCGGCGATCTATCAAGACACATCTGCCACTGGACGGGTTGCCGATTTTTGACGAGGTAAAGTACATCCATGTCGCAAGGGATGGCAGGGATGTCTGCCTCTCCTACCATAACCATTGTTTGGCGCACACAGATCGGTCACTCGATGCGATGAACAGAGTCGGCGCTCAGGACTTAACGCTGCAACGCCCTTATCCTGAGATTCCGAAGGATCCAGCCGAGTTCTTCCATAACTGGCTTACGCGTGGCGCTATTGATGGCCAGGAAGACGGTTCCCCTTTTCTCTCATATTTTGCTTTCGAAAAAACTTATGCGTCAGCTTCGCACCGGGATAACTTGTTGTTCATTCATTATGCTGACCTAAAGCAGAACCTCATTGAGCAAATGGCCAGAATAGCCGATTTCATAGAGGTGTTGGTTGACCGTGCAACTCTTGCCAAACTGGCTGATAGCGCCAGCTTTGAGAAAATGCGCGAAGAGGGCATGGCATTGATTCCACGGACCGCCAAACTGTTCCGGGGGGAAGCGGAGAGGCTGTTTTACAAAGGTCGAATCGGGGGGTGGAAAGGCTTGTTCAAGCAAGAAGACCTGGAACTGTTTGAGCAAAAACTCGGAGCATTGCCAAAGGAATATGCAAGCTGGCTGATTGCAGGACGTAGTGGATTGCCCCTGAAATAGGAAAGCCTGAGCCTCAGTGCGCGTCCGTTTGCTCTCAAGAGAGGGAAATCCCTGTTTCTGATCGGTGCTAACGGTCATTGCAGTTGCGGCCGCCCCGGATGATGAAAGAAGATGCGGGTTGGCAAGCGGTGGCTAGGGGTCGCGCAATATTTTGGCGGTTCGACCCCGCAAGCTAACGTGACCCGCTGAACCGAGTCGTACCCCGGATTCCTGCCATCGAGCGCACACATTAGGGCGGGGATGAAGGAGCGGTTCGACGTTCCCGATGTGTCATGGCCCTGGATGCGCTGGGCTGCCTGATAGCACTGACCGAGCAGACGGTTGCCCGCTGAGAGGATTACATGCTGCAACTGAAGAACACGAAGACGGCCCAGCTGAAGGACTGCGCATGACCGCCCCGCGTCTGAATCTGAGCGCCAACCTGAGCTTCCTGTTCACCGACGTCGTTTTCCCCGATCGCTTCGCGCGCGCGGCAGGCGCGGGTTTTCGCGGCGTCGAGTACATGTTTCCCTACGCCTGCGACCGCGACGATCTGGTCCGGCTGCTGCGCGAGAACCGTCTGGTGCAGGTTCTGCATAACCTGCCGGCAGGCGACTGGGACAGTGGCGAGCGCGGCATCGCCTGCCTGCCGGGGCGTGAGGCCGAGTTCCGCGAGGGCGTCGAACAGGCCATCGACTACGCCCGCGCGCTCGGCTGCAGACAACTCAACTGCCTTGCCGGAGTGCGCCCTGCCGACGTCCCGGAGGCCGAGATCGGGGCGACCTTCAAGGCCAACCTCCGGCATGCGGCCCGCCGCCTGGCAGCCAACGGCATCCGGCTGTTGATCGAGCCGATCAACAGCCGGGTCGACGTCCCCGGCTTCTGGCTGGATACGCCGGCAAAGGCCCTGACCCTGCTGGCCGAGATGGCCGAGACGAACCTCTGGCTGCAGTACGACATCTACCACGCGCAGATCATGGAAGGCGATCTGGCGCGCACCATCGCGACCCACATCGGTCGCATTGCGCATTTCCAGCTGGCCGACAATCCGGGACGGCATGAACCTGGAACCGGCGAGATCAACTACCCCTTCCTGTTCGCCCTGCTTGCCCGGCTGGGCTACGAGGGCTGGCTGGGTTGTGAGTACCGGCCGTCGCTGGCGGACACCGAGAGCGGCCTGGGCTGGGCCAGGGACTGGCTGAAGCGCTAGGCAGTCGGCCAGGAACGGCCCGCGAAGCCCGGGCTCACCAGAATTTCCACCACCATTTTTTCTTCTTCATCGTTCGCTCAACGTCCTTGCTCCAGTGCGCGTACGCGGCCAGGCCTACCTTGTCGAAGTGCGCGCCAAAACGCTTGTCGCTATCGTTGATGTGCTGGATGAGCCAGTTGCGCAGGAAATGCAGCAACTCGAAACTGATCGCAACGTCTTCCTTGTTGAGCTTGTGCTGCAACGCCTCGACCTGGTGCATCAGGTCCTGGTGCTGTTGCTTGTGGATCTCGAGGCCGGGGTAATGCGTCAGACGCATCAGGCTCTCTTCGAGCAGAAAGTGAGTGCGTGTATATTCCGCCAGACGGTTGAGGATTTCCCTTGAGGTCGCCTTGCCGTGGTGCTCGCGAATCGCCCGGTGCAACTCGTTGAGCAGGCCGACGAGCACCTTGTGCTGCTCGTCGATTTCCTGGATGTTGACGCTGAACTCATCGGACCACTGGATCAAATCTGTTGCGCTCATGAGCTGCCCTCAGGAACTGGTTGTCTTGGACACTCAAGCGTACGCAGACGGCAGCGTGACGTTTTGATATCGATCAACAATTGGCAACGCGAAGGAGAGCGTCCTTGCCTGACGACGCTGCAGCCCGTTTCCTGAAGAGCCTGTTCGCCGCCGCTACGGCCGCTGCCGCCCCAGCCCGTTGCCTCCCGCCCCACCTGCCCGGCGAGCGCGACCGGGCGGCGGTGTGCTGGTCGTCGGCGCTGGCAAGGCATCGGCCCCCCCGGCCCGCACGGCGACACCCGAAGCAACGCCGGCGGCGGGCGCCCCCCCCGCTGGCCGCCCTTCGGGGGCGGCCGCCGCCCCGGCCGCCCCCCCCCCCCCGCCGCCCGCCGCCCCCGGGGCCCCCCCCCCCCCCCCCCCCCCCCCCCGCTGGCTGGCGGTGCGCGCCGCGCTGCTCGACAACGACGCCTACGGTTTCTTCTCGGCGATCGACGGCCTGCTGGTCACCGGACCGACCCTGACCAACGTCAATGACTTCCACGCAATTCTGGTGAGCTGAAGAACGATCCCTGGCAAGGGGCGGCCACCTCAGCTGCCGGCAAACGCCCTGCAGAAACGCAGATCTTCGGGGTAGGGAAAGAAATCCTCGACGTGTCCGGCGCGGATATTGTCCTGCGCGGTTCGCCAGAACTTCACGTTGAGCAGCGCCCGATGGTACTTGAGGAAGGCCGAGCGCACCTTCGGCGAGCCCAGCAGGAAACTGGCAAACTCCTCCGGGGAAGACATCGTGCCGGCCAACCGAATACCAGGGCTCGCCCGACATCTCCATCTCCGGGTACGGCGCTTCCGGGATGACACGAAAATTGGTGTCGGTCATGTACTCGATTTCGTCGTAGTCATAGAACACGACCCGGTTGTAGCGAGTGACGCCGAAGTTCTTCCACAACATGTCGCCCGGGAAAATGTTGGCGCACGCCAGTTCCTTGATGGCGTTGCCGTATTCGAGCACGGCGTGGTCGATCTGCTCCGGCGTCGCCGAGTCGAGGTAGATGTTGAGTGGCGTCAGCCGACGTTCGATGTAGAGGTGCTTGATCACCAGATCGTCCCCCTCTTCCTCGAGCAGCGATGGCGCCAGGGTATGCAGCGCTTCGAGGAGTTCAGCCGAGAAGCGCTTCCGGGGCAGCGCCACCTGCGAGAACTCAAGCGTGTCCGCCATGCGGCCGACCCGGTCGACCTGCTTCACCAGCAGATATTTCCGCTTGACCGTTGCCCGGTCCATTTCCTTCGAAGCGCCGAAGACATCCTTGATCAGCTTGAAAACGTAGGGATACGACGGCAGCGTGAATACCAGCATGACCAGACCGGCGATCCCCGGCGCAATGATGAACTGATCCTCGGAATGACGAAGGTGCTGCTTGAGGTCACGAAAGAACAGCGTCTTGCCCTGCTTGCCGAGGCCCAGCATGGTGTACAGCTCTGATGGCGGCTTGTTCGGCATGATGCTGCGCAGGAAGTCCACGTAGCCCGAAGGCACTTCCATATCGACCATGAAATAGGCACGCGACAGCGAGAACAGCACGCTGATCAGCCAGCGGTCGAGCAGGATCGTGTCGAGCACCAGCTTGCCTTCCGGCGTGTGCACCACGGCGATGGCGAAGGGAACCTCGTCGTGGCCGTTGATCGCCTTGCCAAAGACGTAGGCCCCCTTGTTGCGGTAGAAAGCCGAGTGCAGGACCTGGATCTGCGCGTTGGCCTCGGCGGGTGGCCACGTGCCGACACGCCTTTCCGCCGTGCGCATGACATAGTCCACGTCCCGGTCGAGATCCTCGAACGGGCGTTGCCAGTCGAAGTCGACGATGATCTGCCGGATCGTGTTGCGCAGGCCGCGCTGCGCCGGGTAGTAACTGCGGTAGGTCGGCGGGTAAGACTGGATGTACGCGGTCGATACGGCCGGGCGGGCAAAGATGTAGTCGTTGTTGAAATACGTCCGGTGCAGGATCTTCGAGCAAACCGAGTTGAAAAAGGTCTCGGCGAGTTCAGGCTGCTTGTGGTTGATCAGTTGCCCGATGTAAAGCAGCTTGAGCTGCTGCCAGGTCGCATCGTCGAGCGAAGCGGCAGCGAAGTTGGCGCACAACAGCTCGGCGGTTTCGCTGACCCGTTCGTCGTAGGAACGGATGCGCTCGCGCACGGCCTCATGGACACCCTTCCAGTCCGCCGCCTCGAACAGCAGCTTCGCTTGCTGGCCATAATGCCGAATCAGTCGATAATGCCGATTGAAGCCATCGATCATCGCCTCGGCAAGGCGTTGAGCGAGCACGTTGGTAACGGTCGAAATGTCCATGGAGCAAGCCTGATGGTCTGACGTCGTTCGATTGTAGCATTCGGCCTGCCGCACCGCAGCAAGCCGCCGCGATCTTTTCCAGGCAGCCATTCGAGACTCTTGCGAGGCACTGAATGTGCTGGCAGCCCGCCTGTATTTGCGACATAATTGCGCGTGGTGCCGCAGGAGAATTTGCTTCAGACAGATCCCTCGTGCCCACGTATGCAGCATCGTCCGATCTGCAGTTTCCGAGCCATCGCCGTGAGCGGCAAGGCACTGGTGCTGGCACCCAAATCGGATACCACCAAACCACACTATATGGAGTTGGCATGAGCGCAAGTCTGATCAAAGTTCCGCAAGGCGGCCAGAAAATCGTTCCGGGGCAAGCCATCCCGGATAACCCGATCATCCCGTTCATCGAAGGTGACGGCATCGGTATCGACATTACACCGGTGATGATCAAGGTCGTCGATGCCGCGGTTGCCAAGGCCTACGCAGGCGCCAGGAAGATTCACTGGATGGAAGTCTATGCCGGTGAAAAATCCACCCAGATGTACGGTTCCGACGTCTGGCTGTCGGCTGAAACGCTCGACACGCTGAAGGAGTACTCGGTTTCGATCAAGGGGCCGATGACGACGCCGGTCGGTGGCGGCATCCGTTCGTTGAATGTCGCCCTGCGTCAGGAACTCGATCTCTACCAGTGCGTCCGTCCGATCCAGTACTTCCGTGGCGTCCCGTCGCCGCTCAAGGATCCGTCGAAGACCAACATGGTGATCTTCCGCGAGAACACCGAGGACATCTACGCCGGCATCGAGTGGCTCGCCGGTTCCGACGGCTGCAACAAGGTCATCAAGTTCCTGCAGGACGAAATGGGGGTCAAGAAGATTCGTTTCCCGGCCACCTCCGGCATCGGCATCAAGCCGATTTCGAAGGACGGCACCGAGCGCCTGGTCCGCGCCGCGATCAAGTACGCGATCGCCAACAAGCGCCGCTCGGTGACCATCGTGCACAAGGGCAACATCATGAAGTTCACCGAGGGGGCCTTCCGTGACTGGTCCTACGCACTGGCCAAGAACGAATTCGGTGGCGTCGAGATCGACGGCGGGCCGTGGCTCAAGCTGCCGAACGGCATCATCATCAAGGACTCGATCGCCGACGCCTTCCTGCAGCAGATCCTGCTGCGCCCGGCTGAATACGACGTGATCTGCACCACCAACCTGAACGGCGACTACATCTCCGACGCGCTGGCGGCACAGGTTGGCGGTATCGGCATCGCCCCCGGCGCGAACATCTCCGACCTCTACGCGTGTTTCGAGGCGACGCACGGCACGGCACCGAAGTACGCCGGACTCGACAAGGTCAACCCCGGTTCGCTGATCCTCTCGGCCGAGATGATGCTGCGTCACCTGGGCTGGATCGAAGCCGCCGACCTGATCGTCTCGTCCATGGAAGCGGCGATCGGCGACAAGGTCGTGACCTACGACTTCGCGCGTCTGATGGAAGGTGCGACCGAGGTGTCCTGCTCCGAGTTCGGCGACGCAATGATCGCCCGCATGTAGCCCCCCAACCCGCTAACTTGAAAAAGCCCCCGCAAGGGGGCTTTGTTCTTGCTTCACGAGAATGGTCGCCAGCGGACCCGGCTCCCCGAACAACTGACCGACAACGCCGGCCGCGACGCACGTCGTGACGCGCTGCGCGGCGATCGACGCCTGCCGCTCGGCCCACGCAGAAGCCGAAGTCCCGGCGGCGCGCGTCTGCTCGAATGCCGAGATCAGCACCCTGTGCGTTGAGGACACGGTCTGAGATTCACCGCCGCCTGGCAGGGCTCACAACCGGACTCTCGTTGCCCCAGCGCGGATCGAACCAGCCACCCCGGAAGAGGCCGTGCCTCAGGCCGACGGTGTCGGCGTGCCGGGCGTGGGCGATCCACGCCCCCAGGCGCTGTTGCACCTCGTCACGCGATACCGTCCCCGCGCGCCAGCGGTCACGCAGACTGCGCAGCCGCCCGCGCAGGCGGATCAGGTTCTCTCCCGGCAAAAGGCGCCGTGAACCCGGCCCAAGGACATAACCCAGGAACTGTGTCGGCAAGCGGGTTTCGCTGACCTGCGTCTTCAGCGGATGCAACAACAGCCGGGGCTGCTCCAGAAAACGGGCGATCTCCTCGCGCCAGCACGCCAGGCGCCCGGGATCGTCGGCAAACAGAGCGAAGTCATCGAGGTAGCGCAGGTACGGTGCGCGCAATACCTCGCTGACGTAATGATCGAGCGAGTCGAGGTAGAGATTGCCGAACCACTGGCTGGTGAGATTGCCGATCGGCAATCCCCGCCGCCGTTCCCACGGCGTAAACAGCTCGTCGCCGGGAAAGTAACGGTTAACCGGCTCCTGGGCGTTCGAACCGTCGATGATCGTATCGCACAGCCAGAGCGTTGGCGCACAGGCGATGCGGCGGCGGATGTCCTGCTTCAGAACGGCGTGGTCGATGGCCGGGAAGTAGCGGAAGACGTCGGCGCGCAACACATGTCGATGGTGGTTGCGCAGCTTCTCGTAGGCGGCGACGGCGCGATGGGTACCCCGGCCTTGCAAGCTGGCATACGAGCGGGCGATGAAAGCGCGCTCGAACAGTGGCCCGATGACGGCGCACAGAGCGTGATGTACCACACGGTCGCGAAACGGCGCAGCGGAGATCAGGCGCGGCTTGCTCTCGCGCACCATGAACTCGGTGTAGCCGCCCGGCTGCCAGGACCCCTGCAGCAACTCGCGCTGCAAGCGCAGCACCTCGGTTTCGAGGCCGGCGAGGAACTCCGCGACCCTCGGCTTGTGCCGTTTGCCCCGGGCGGCGCGTAACGCCGCCTCGCGCAGCGCCGTGAAATCGGCGATGCGCGCGAAAAGATGGGATTCACGGCGCGCCATCGCCGCTCGCCGATGGTGCCTGCAGGGCACGCCGCCAGCCGCCGATCAGCCGCCCAACCTCGTCGAGGCTGCGCGCGGCAAACTCGTAACGGCGGCAGTCGAGATGATGCAGATCGTGCGCCAGCCGGAAGAGCAGCCGCAGCTTTTCCAGTTCGAGGTTGGCCCGCGCCAATGGCGGCTCGCAGCGCCGGCTGTAGGTCGCCTCGATCAGGCATTCGAGCACCGTCAGCGCTGCGTTCTGCAGGCGGTCACCGAGCAGGAACTTCTGCCCGCGCGGAAACTGCTCGACGGTCGGGATCAGCCAGCGCAGGAAGGCGTAGTGCTTCTCCAGGGCCGTGGCGCCGCGCCCCTGCGGCCGGCTCATCAGCCGTTGCGCTCCGGGGCCGCCCGCGTCCCGGTAGGCTCCGGCAAGACGCGGGCGGGGTGCTGCGCTGAACATGGCTCGCCCGTGGACACCGCATGTACTCCCGAGCGCCCCGTGGGGCGAGCGGCTCCGACGTTACGGCGTGCTGGCCAGACGGAAACCCAGGTTGTTGTTGCGCTTGCCGGGGTGGTTCCTGTTGCGCTTGGCCGACCGCGCGTTCTCCGGGTTATTGTTCCACCCGCCGCCGCGCAGGACTGGGCGAGCCAGGCTTTCGCCATCCGGCGTACCGCCGGGCGACGAAAGACATTGCGCGAGCGCGCTGCGCGCGCTCGCAAAACCTCTGCCGGCTTTGCCGGCAGAAAAGGGGTAAAGGCATCAAGGTTCAAGGGGCAAGCTCCCTCCGCCATGCTACGGGAGCGTCCTGGCCAGACGGAAACCCAGGAAGCCGATGCGCCCGCCGGGGAGGTCCCCGCCGCGCAGGGCCGACCGCGGGCCCTCCGGGCCATCGTACCACCCGCCGCCGCGCAGGACATGCATTTCGCATTTCTTATCCATCACCGCCTTGCCACCGTCAGGCGCGTCCGTATAGTCCGCATGGTAACAGTCCTCCACCCATTCCCATACATTGCCGATCAGGTCGTACAGGCCAAATGCGTTCGGCTGGTAAATACCCACCGGCGCGGTATACGTATGGCCGTCCAAACAGTTGTGGAAAGTCCAATCAGCCTTGAGGCGCTGCGGTAGTCCGCGTTTGGCGGTTTGGTCCGCCACGTTCGCATGCGGACAGGCCTGATCCGGATCGTCGCCCCAGAAGCGCGCCGTGCTCGTCCCCGCCCGGGCGGCGTATTCCCACTCGGCTTCGCTCAGCAGACGGTAGCTCTTGCCGCTCTTCTTCGAGAGCCACTGTGCGTAGGCCTTGGCGTCGTCGAACGAGACGTTGATCACCGGGCGGGCGCCGCGCCCGAAGCCCTCGTCGGACAGCGCGGGACATGCCCCGTCCTGCACGCACAGCGCCCACTCGTCAAAGCGCACTTCGTACCGGCCGACCGCGATCGCTTTCGGGATCGTCACCTGACGTTGCGGCCCCTCATTGTCGAAGCGGCCCTTCTCTTCCGGCGGTGAGCCCATGACGAACTTGCCCGCCGGCACGACGACCATCAGCGGGCATTCCGGACAGTCGCGGAAGGTCTCGCCGGGCGGCGGATCCTCGATGACGCTGACCTGCCCCGGGCGGCCAGTGACGGCGAAATCGCGGATGTCCAGGCCGTCGAGCGCGAGGTGACGCAGCGCAGGCAGATTCTGCAGCGGCGCCAGATTCCTGACCCTGGTGCGCGAGAGGTCGAGTTCCTCCAGTTGGCTCAGGCTGGCCAGGGGCGCCAGGTCGTCGACCGGGGTGTTCGCAAGATCGAGCTGCCGTAGGTTGCTCAGACGGGCCAGCGGAGCGAGGTCCTTGACACGGGTGTTCGAGAGTTCGAGCACTTCAAGTTTTTCCAGCCTGACCAGAGGCGACAGGTCGCTGACACCGGTCAATGCCGCGCTGAAGCGCTGCAATTCGGTGAGACCTGCCAGGGCCGCAAGGTCGACGACCGCGGTCGAGGAAACGTCAAGTTCCCGCAATCCAACCAGGCCGGCGACCCAGCCAAGGTCCGAGAACTTCGGGTCGGAAATGACCAGGCGCCGCAGCACCGTGAACTGCGCGAGCACCTCGGGATCGATACTGCCGACCGCGGCAAGATCGAGCGCCAGACCCTCGCCATCGCGGCCGCTCCCCAGCCTCTGCAGATACGGCAAGGCACGCTGCAGCACGGCTTTGCCATCCTGCGCCGGCAGCCTCACCATGGTAAATCCACGGACGTCCTGAGTCAGCGTCACCTGCAGCTTCTCGAGTTCCTGCCGCGCCTGCAATTGCTGCTCCAGCGGCACGACCTGCGCCTCCAGGGGGACGACGCTGGTCTGGTAGTAGATGCCGCCAAAGATGACGGCCAGCACCAGCGTCGCGACCGCTCCGTAGGCGACGCGTCGCGCGCGCGTGAGTTCCTGCTTCGGCCGGCTCTGGTGCACCCACTCGCGGTTGAACAGGCGGGCATAGATGCGATTGCGCGGGATCAGCAAGCCCTTGCCGTCACGCTTGACCAGCCCGGACAGTTTCAGCTCGGCGTGCGCGAGGCTCGGCTGATCGCGCTCGGTTTCACCCTTGAGGATGCGTTCGTAGAGATTGAAGCTCGCCAGCCCGTCGCTGAGCCGCTCCCGCACGAAGCGGAGAATCTGTTGCACATGCACGTCCTCGCCGAGGCCTTCGAGGGTCGTGTAGCGGGCATCGACGTAGCGATCGACGCCCTCGGGCGTGTGCACATCCTCCCGACGCAGATCCTGGCACAGCCGGGTGGTCAGGAACGGATGGCCGCCGGTCCAGTACAGCACCCGCGCCAGCAAGGCCGCCCCCCCCCCCCCCTCGCGCGAGGGCGAACAGGTCGTCGGTAAAGGGCAGCTTGAGCGTGCTGTCGATCTCGTCGAGGAAGATCAAGGGGCCGATGACGACGCCGGTCGGTGGTGGCATCCGTTCGTTGAATGTGGCCCTGCGTCAGGAACTCGATCTCTACCAGTGCGTCCGTCCGATCCAGTACTTCCGTGGCGTACCATCGCCACTCAAGGACCCGTCGAAAACCAACATGGTGATCTTCCGCGAGAACACCGAGGACATCTACGCCGGCATCGAATGGGAAGCTGGTTCCGACGGTTGCAACAAGGTGATCAAGTTTCTGCAGGACGAAATGGGGGTCAAGAAGATTCGTTTCCCGGCCACCTCCGGCATCGGCATCAAGCCGATTTCGAAGGACGGCACCGAGCGCCTGGTCCCGACGCCTTCCTGCAGCAGATCCTGCTGCGTCCGGCCGAGTACGACGTGATTGCCTGCTGCAACCTCAACGGAGATTACATCTCCGACGCGCTGGCGGCACAGGTCGGCGGTATCGGAATCGCCCCGGCGCCAGCATCTCCGACCTCTACGCCTGTTTCGAGGCGACGCACGGCACCGCACCGAAGTACGCCGGGCTCGACAAGGTCAACCCGGTTCGCTGATCCTCTCGGCCGAGATGATGCTGCGTCACCTGGGCTGGATCGAAGCCGCCGACCTGATCGTCTCGTGCCATGGAAGCGGCAATCGGCGACAAGGTTGTGACCTACGACTTCGCGCGTCTGATGGAAGGTGCGACCGAGGTGTCCTGCTCCGAGTTCGGCGACGCAATGATCGCCCGCATGTAGGCAGACGCTTCACCTGGCAAACTGAAAAAGCCCCCGCAAGGGCGCTGACCTACCGTCGGAGGTCGATGATCCTTTAAGCGCCGGCGTCATGCCCCTCGCCACGACGCCCGATCTCTCTTCTCGCTCAGCTGTTCGTGGCCGGGTTTGCCGCTTCAGGTGGCGCCGGGCCGCCAGCCGGGTCTACTGGAGCACCGCTGTCCGGCGCATTCTTCGCCGCGAGGTCGCGCAGGCGCTTCTCCTCCTGCTTCCTTTTTTTCTCCAGCTCTCGCTGACGCTTCTCGAACTGATAGTTTGGTTTTACCAAGTTGTGTCCTCTCTAATGCCGCAATAGCGGCCAAACCGGTTGGGGGTTCGCAGGGGTCGCGTCATTCCGGCAAGCGTCGCCAGATGCCGGCCACCGCGCGCATCAATAGCGGCCGCGACCGCCACCACCGCCGCCAGGGCCGCTACGACGGGCACCGCCAAAGCCGCCACCGCCACCGCCACCGCCGCTCCGGCCTTCCTGCGGCCGGGCTTCATTGACGGTCAGGCTGCGACCATCCAGGCTCTTGCCGCCAAGTGCGCCAATGGCTGCCTGCGCCTCCTGATCGGAGCCCATTTCGACAAAGCCGAAGCCCTTCGAGCGTCCGGTTTCACGATCGGTGATCACCTGCGCGGAGACGACGGTACCGTGCGCGGCGAACATCTGTTCGAGCTCGCTCTTGCCGACGGTGTAAGCGAGGTTGCCAATGTAAAGCTTCTTGCCCAATTTGAGTGCTCCAGTGTAAGGATGTGAAAGGCGCTACGTCGAGCAGAATAGCAACCGGAAGCCCCGGAGTCGAATGGTTTTGCCAGGATTTCCAGCTTGACCTTCAATCGGCGCCGCTCAAACCTCGAGATCGCCCGGATGTCCGGTATTGAATGGCAATGACGATCGAGCCCGGCCAGGCTACCGCGCGGCAGGCAGCCGCCTCAGCCCTTGGTCGGTGCGCCATCGGTTTCGGCCTGCGAGTGGTGGGCATAGGTTGGCCAGTCGGGCGAGTAGTCGTCGGCCTGGTGGCCCCAGCTCACCCAGCCATCCCGCGAGCCGCGGGCGAACATCTCCAGGAAGGGAGCAGACGAGCACGATTCGATCAGATCGTAGGCTTCATCGGGCTTGCGCGAATGCTCGCGTTTGCGGCTCTTGATGATATTGACCTGGCGACGGCCGGGCGCCAGCGTGCGGGCATTCTTTCCCCGGACACCGAAAAGGATCAGTTCGGTCGTGTTGCGGAAATAGAAACCGACCCCGCGCCCGTCCGGACCGCCGTCCTTGCGAATCTTGTGCCAGACGATGTTGCTCTTGTATTCGAAACCCCAGGCGGTGAGGACCCGCAGCCCTTCCGGCAGCAGTGCGTTCGGCACCCACAGATAGAGGTGTGCCGGATCTTCGACAACCTCGGCTACCGGCAGCGCCAGGATGTCGTCCAGCGTCATCGTCGCGTAGCGGTTCAGGCGCTTGTGCTCCGGCGCCATCTTGCCGGTGCGGTTCTGGAACTGCCACGGCGGATCCGCGAGGACGGTGTGGAATTTTTGCGCGCTGATGCGTCGAAGCAGGGCGGCACCGGCCTCGGGAAAATGCTTGGTCATGGCGGTCAATCTTCAAGACAAAGGACGGGGCTGCTGCGCAGCACGACAAAAGGACCGATTTCCGTCCCGCCTTGGATCAGCACGCGCAGCCCGGCGCAGCCTCGAATGATACCGTCAACCGAGGCCGCGCAGTGCCAGGCGAGCGGCAATGGCCCGCAGGCGGCATATCGGGATACCATCCGTACTCGAGATCCCCGAGATATCCCGAGAGATGCCCGCAAACAGACCAAGGCGCCACCAGTCGCCGCCCAATTCCTACCTGCCACCAGCCGGAGCGGGGTTCGCGGCACCTTCGACAGGTCAGTCCGCTTTCCGGCGGCAACGCCGGCCCTCGACACCGCTGCATCATCGAAGGGTGAGGGGCATGGGCCTTCCCCGCCAGCGGCCAGGTGATGCTTAAACGCGAACTCGAATACTTCTTCGGCGCGCTGCGCTTTTTCACGCGGCTGCCGGTCCCGGCCTGGGTGGGTCACAGCAGCGAGGCGCTCGACCGGGCGACGCGCTACTTTCCCGCCGTCGGACTGCTGATCGGCGCCATCGCCGCGCTGGTCTTCGTACTCACTTCCTACCTCTGGCCGACGACGCTGGCGGTGCTGGCGGCAATGGCCAGCTCGCTCTATCTGACCGGTGCATTTCACGAAGACGGCTGGAGCGACATGGTCGACGGTTTCGGCGGCGGCTGGGACAAAGCGCAGATTCTGGCGATCATGAAGGACTCGCGCATCGGCAGCTTCGGCGCCATCGCGCTGGTCATGCTGCTGCTGGCTCGCTTCTGCGCACTGATCGAGCTGGACTGGCTGGAGATTCCGCTTGCCCTGCTGGCCGGTCACACGCTCTCCCGCTTCGCGGCGACAACGCTGTTGCGCGGCCTCGACTATGTGCGCGACGAAGGCAAGGCGAAGCCGCTGGCGACGCGCATCAGTTGGGGCGAACTCGGCTTTGCCGGGCTCACCGCGCTGCTGCCGCTATTGCTGCTGCCGCCGCTCGCGGCGCTGCTCGGCTGCCTGTTTGCCGCGTTGGCCACGCTCTGGCTGGCGCGCCTGTTCCAGCGGCAGATCGGCGGCTACACCGGCGATTGCCTCGGCGCCACGCAGCAGCTCTCCGAAGTGGCGTTCTACTGCGGGCTGCTGTGCAACTTTTCCTGATCCGCCATCCGCGCCCGCTCCTGGCCGCCGGTGTCTGTTATGGCCAGCTCGACGTCGAGGCCGAAGATCCGCAGCCGATCGCCGGGCGTCTGCGACCGCTGTTGCCGGCCGACACGCCGGTGATTGCCAGTCCCCTGCGACGCACACGTTGTCTGGCCGAGGCACTGCACCCGCGGGCGCGATGCGATCGCCGGCTGCTGGAGATCGATTTTGGCGACTGGGAGGGCCAGCCCTGGGACCAGATCGATCGCCGCCTGCTCGACGCCTGGGCAGCCGATGTCCTGCACTTCGCCCCGCCGGGCGGGGAATCGGCGGCGACACTGCAGACACGCGTCGTCGACTGCGTCCGCAGCCTGCGCGGAGACCGCGTCGCGCTGGTCACCCACGCCGGCGCCATCCGTGCCCTGCTCGGCTACTGGCTGCAGTTGCCGATCGGCGATTGGAGCCAGCTGCCGCTCGCTTTTGGCAGCATCACGCTGCTTGAAATCGACGCCACCGGCGAGGATCAGCCGCGACAGCGGCAGGGCCAGCCAGGGACGCCGGGCGTCCTGCGCTACCTCAACCGCTGAATGACAAGCCCGGGCCAGGCGAGGCGCCGCGAAGCAGGCCCTCGTCAACCGCGAGGGTGGTGCCGGGCGTGCAGAATCTTGAGCCGCTCGCGGGCGACGTGGGTGTAGATCTGCGTCGTCGAGATGTCTGAATGGCCAAGCAGGAGCTGGACGACGCGCAGATCGGCGCCATGGTTGAGCAGGTGGGTGGCAAAAGCGTGGCGCAGCACGTGCGGCGACAGGCGGGCGGGATCCATTTCCGCCTGTAGCGCGTAACGTTTGATCATCTGCCAGAAAGCCTGCCGGGTCATCGCCGAGCCACGACCGGTGACGAACAGATCGTCGCTCTGGCGCCCTTCGAGCAACGCCGGCCGACTACCGGCCAGATAGCGTCGCAGCCAGTCACGCGCTTCCTCGCCCAGCGGCACCAGGCGCTCCTTGCTGCCCTTGCCAAAGACGCGCACGACGCCCATGTCGAGATTGAGCTCGTGCAGCCTGAGCCCGACCAGCTCGGTCACCCGCAGGCCGGTGGCGTAGAGCGTCTCGAGCATCGCCCGGTCACGCTGCCCGAGCGTCGTTTCGACCTGGGGCGCGGCGAGCAGGCGCTCGACCTGCGCTTCGGAAATCACTTTCGGCAGTCGCGAGGGCCTCGCCGGCATGGCGATCTTCAGCGTCGGGTCGCTGCTGCGCCGGCCATGCGTCAACTGGTAGCGGTAGAAGCGGCGCAGGGTCGAAAGGTAGCGGGCCTGCGAAGACGCGCGTAGCGTTTGCGCGAGCGTGGCGACGAAACGCAGCAGGGTGGCTTCGTCAATGCCGCACAGGCTGCCCAATTGCTGCTCGCCGAGCCAGGTCGCCAGTTGCAGCAGGTCGCTGCGATAGCTGGCCAGCGAAGCCTTGGCCAGGCCGTCTTCCAGCCACAACGTGTCGCAGAAGGAATCGATCTCGGCGAGATCGGCAGCGTCGGGCTCAACGACCTTCATGCGCCAGCAGCCAGCGCTTGACGTCGAGCAGGAAGCCATCCCTGTGCCGGGCGAATCCGCCGAGTCCGCCAGCCGCTGCGAGGACACGGTGGCAGGGAACGACCACCGGAAAGGGATTCGCGCCGCAGGCCTGGCCGACCGCTCGTGGGGCGTTGTGCAAGACCCTGGCGATGTCGCCGTAGGTGCGCGTCTGGTGTGTCGGGATGGCCGCGATCTGGTGCCACACACGGCGCTGAAACGGTGTCCCCGATGGGCGAAGGGGCAAGGCGAAAGCGAATTCGGCGTCCGCCAGGTAAGCGCCGATCTGGCGCGCGGCTTCGGCAGCCAGGGCATTGCCCGGAGCGACTTCGGCCGTCGGCGGCAGGAAGTTGATCCGGTGGATTTCGTGCTCGTCGCAACGCACGCCAAGGCTGAAACCGGCAGCCGCGATCACCGACTGGTAGCCGGTCGCGGCGGGCTCGGCCAGCGGGCGCATCACGGCCTGCAGCGGCAGCCGTCAGGACGCCTTGCCAAGCAGCGCCAGCTTGAGGTCATCCTGTACCGGCTTGTTGCCGAGCCAGATCTTCAGCAGTGCCTTGTAGAAATCCTCGCCGGCGATGTCCTTGCCCTTCACCTGCCCGTTGACGGTCAGCCGCGTGCCACTCTCCGGCAGCCAGTCGATGACGACGCTGGTCCCGGTCTTGGGCTCACCAGCGGCGAGCATGGTGTCGGAAAACTGCTTCAGGCGATCCTTGAGCCCCACCATTTCAGCTTCCGAATGGTTGTTGGCCATCCCTTCCTGCAGCGCTTCGACGAACTGCTGCGCCGAGAGGTCGCGCAACAGACTGATCGCAATCCGCTTGCTCCCCTTGGCAGCCAGCACCGCCTCCGCGTCGCCGCGCTTCTCGGGCAGGTAGAGGGCCATCGCATAGACCTTGAAGACCGCCTTCTTGCGCAAACCGGCACCATTGACCACCAGGTCGCCAGTACCGACGCGCATCTTGTCGTCGAATTTCACACCGGCCACTTCGACCGCAGCGGCCAGATTGAACGACAGGGCGGCAACGGCCGCCAGCAGCAAACGCTTCATACAGTCTCCTTTGCTTTTCGGGTTGAGCTGCTTTGATGAACCTGGAGAAACCAGGAAGGACTAACCGCGCACCTCGCCGTTGCCGAGAACGATCCACTTCTGGCTGGTCAGCCCCTCCAGACCGACCGGGCCGCGAGCGTGAATCTTGTCGGTCGAGATGCCGATTTCGGCACCGAGACCGTACTCGAAACCATCCGCGAAACGGGTCGAGGCGTTGACCATCACCGAGGCCGAATCGACTTCGCGCAGAAAGCGCAGCGCCGAAGTGTAATTCTCGGTGACGATGGCGTCGGTGTGATGCGAACCGTAGTGATTGATGTGCTCGATCGCCTGATCAAGCCCGCCTACCACCTTGAGCGAAATGATCGGCGCCAGAAACTCGGTGGCGTAGTCTTCCTCGCTCGCAGCCTTCGCCTCCTTGACCCAGCCCATGGTCTCCGGACAGCCTCGTATCTCGACCCCCTTCTGCGTCAGCATCGCGGCGATCGGCGGGAGCAGGCGGGCGACGACGGAACGTGCCAGCAACAGCGACTCGGCCGTGTTGCAGGTGCCATAACGTTGCGTCTTGGCGTTTTCAACGATCTGCAGTGCCTTCTCGCCATCGGCGTCATCGTCGACGTACACATGGCAGTTGCCGTCCAGGTGCTGGATCATCGGCACGCGCGCCTCGGCCAGCAGTCGCGAGATCAGCCCTTTGCCGCCACGCGGCACGATCACGTCGACAAACTCGCGCATCCTGATCAGGTGACCGACGGCCGCGCGGTCGGTGGTCCCGATCACCTGCACGGCATTGGCCGGCAGGCCGGCGCTGGCCAATCCCTCCTGAACCAGCGCGGCAATCGCCCGGTTGCAGCGAATCGCTTCGGATCCGCCGCGCAGGATCGAGGCGTTGCCCGACTTCAGGCACAGGGCTGCAGCGTCGGCGGTGACGTTCGGGCGGGCCTCGTAAATGATGCCGATCACCCCAAGCGGTACGCGCATCCGGCCGACCTGGATGCCACTCGGCCGGAACTTGAGGTCGCTGATCTCGCCGACCGGGTCGGGCAAGCCGGCGACCTGCTCGACGCCCTCGGCCATCGCCGCCACGCCCTTCGCGGACAACGTCAGGCGATCGAGCAGAGCCGGTTCGAGACCGGCCGCACGCGCCGCGGCAAGATCGTCCTGATTGGCGGCAACCAGCGCGTCGCTCTCTCGCCGGATCGCCGCCGCGATGGCGCGCAAGGCGCCGTTCTTGGCATGGGTGTCGGCGCGTGCGATGAGGCGAGACGCATCGCGTGCGCTCCTGCCGACGGTTTGCATGTACTGCTCGATGTCCATAAGGCTTGCCCGCTGCTGCCCAAAAGTTGATTATAGCCATCGACGGTGCGCAAACGTCAACGGAACCTCTGGAAAGAAGTACACTCTTAACAGCATAGTGCCCATAGTGCCATTTCATTCATGGCATCATTCTCCCATTTCCAGTGTCAACCATGAAGAAACTGATCCTGCCCGCTGAAGTGAAAGTCTGCGCCACCTGCAGTTACTGGGATGGTGAGCGAAGCGTTGATAGCGAACTCGGCCTGGTAGTCGTCGGCGGTGACTGTGAGGGTGAGTGCCTGGTGCAAGCCAAGAACAGCCGTGGTCTGAACGACGTGCGTGGGGAAAAGGCCGGTTGTCTCTGGGAACACCTGGCTCCCGACGAGCCCGCAGCGGGCCCGGACACCGCCCGGTCCTGAACCGACGCCCTGCCCGGCCACTGGCCGCCGTTTCAGGCAGCCGCGATGTGCAAGCCCAGTTGCCGGAACTCATCCCATGGGTCGCCGTCGGCGACCCCCTTGATCATCCGGTCGATGGCCGCCGCATGGGCCAGCGCGGCCTCCGCCCGCTGCCCATCGAGCCGCTGCAAGGCGCGCCTGATCAGCGCCTGACGCGCTCCCCATACCCGCGCCTCCTTGAACAGCGCATCCAGCGGCTGGCGTCTGGCCAGCCCCAGCGTGATCTGCGCCAGGGCGCGCAGGTCTTCGGTCATCGCCCAGAGGACCAGTAGCGGCGCCTCCCCCTCCTGCTGCAGACCGTCGAGGGTGCGCATCAGACGCGCCACATCGCCGGCAAGCATCGCTTCGCGCAGACCGTCGAGGTCATAACGGGCGACATTGAGCACGGCGTTGTGAATCTGCTCCAGGCTCAGCGCGCCCTCGGCGTAAAGCACGCCAAGCTTGAGAATCTCCTGATGTGCGGCGAGCAGATTTCCCTCGACTCGCTCGGCAATGAACAGCAGGCCGTCAGCGCTGGCGCTTTGCTGCTGTCGACCGAGGCGACCGGCAATCCAGGCCGGCAGTTGGGCCAGACTTGGCGGCACCAGCTTGACGACTGCACCGGCCGCGACCATGGCACTCATCCAGGCAGCCTTTTCCTCTCGCCAGTCGACGCCGGTCATGCTTACCAGCAGCAGCGAATCCGGCGACGGGCGCGTGCAATACGCCTGCAACGCTGCACCGCCTTCGCGCCCCGGCTTGCCGGACGGAACGCGCAAGTCGATCAGCGTTCGACCACCGAACAGCGACCGGCTGCCAGCGGCATGATAGAGATCGTTCCAGTTGAAGCCGGCAATCGCGGTGAGCACTTCGCGCTCGTCGAAACCGCGACGGCGGGCGGCCGCACGAATCGCGTCGGCAGCTTCGATGACCTGCAGCGGTTCGTCGCCATAGACCAGGTAGACCGCCTGCAGCTCGCGTTCGAGATGCGCTGCAAGCTGTTCGCCCTTGAGCTGCATCGCCAGCGACCCTAGTCGCTATTCGGCAGCGGATTGAAACGCTGGTTTGGCGGCCGCCAACCGGCGCATCAACTGCTGCACCAGGTCACTCTCCATGTCACGCCAGAGCAGTACTTCTTCCTGTTGCTTGGCGAGCACGTTGGAGTCGTCGTAAGTCAGATCACGGATCAGTTCGACGCTGCCCGGCGCCACCAGATCGCGGCCCTTGTCGTCGGTCAACCGGTAGGAGTAGAGGTAACGGAGGCGCAGTTCGCTGACCCGGCCAGTACCCGAAACCGAGAGGATCACCCGGTCGCGATACTCCGCGCCCGGCACAAAGGTGGCCTGCGCGTCGCTCGCCGTCAACGCCAGGCGGGTCGATCCCGAAGCGCGGATGGCGCGCTTGAGGTGCGCGCCGACCACCGAATAGTCGGGCACGGCCAGGTAAAGGCTTTCGAAAGGCAGGGTCAGGGCAAGGACCAGCCAGATCGACTGTAGCGCAGCACGCATGATGCTTTCCCTCGAAGTCTCAGGCAACAATGTTGACCAGGCGGCCGGGAACGACGACCACTTTCTTAGGCGCGGCACCGGCCAGATGCCTGGACGCCGCTTCGCAGGCCAGCGCGGCGGCTTCGATGGTCGCCCGGTTGGCACCGGCCGGAACCCTCAGGCTGCCGCGCAGCTTGCCGTTGATCTGCAGCACGAGTTCGATTTCGTCCTGCACCAGCGCGCTCGCATCGGGCTGCGGAAAGGCCTGGCCGGAGGTCGTGTGACCCGGCCTGAGCGCCGCGTAGAGTGCTTCGCAGATGTGCGGCACGATCGGGTTGAGCAGCAGCGTCACCGCCTCCAGCGCCTCCTGCCTGACCGCACGAGCGGCCGCCGAGTCGTCGTCGATCCGGCCATAGGCGTTGAGCAGCTCCATCACCGCCGCGATCGCGGTATTGAACTGCTTGCGTCGACCATAGTCATCGGCGACCTTCGCTATCGTCTGATGCAACTGCCGACGCAAGGCCTTCAGTTCTGCAGACAACGCCGCGTCCGTGGTCGGCGCTACGAGACCCGCCGAGACGTGCTCATGCACGATACGCCAGAGTCGCTTGAGGAAGCGGAAAGCTCCCTCGACGCCGGCGTCGGACCACTCGAGCGACTGGTCCGGCGGACTGGCGAACATGATGAACAGGCGCGCCGTGTCGGCACCGTACTGGTCGATCAATGCCTGCGGATCGACGCCGTTGTTCTTCGACTTGGACATCTTCTCGATGCCGCCGACGACCACCGGCAAGCCGTCGGCGCGCAGGCTTGCGCCACTGGCGCGACCGCGTTCGTCATGCACGGCATCGACCTCGGCCGGATTGATCCACTGCTTCTTGCCGTGACTGTCCTCGCGGTAGAAAGTCGGCGCGACGACCATGCCCTGCGTCAGCAGATTGGCAAACGGCTCGCCCAGCAGGTGATCGCCAAACAGGCCGACGTCACGCATCAGCTTGGTCCAGAAACGCGAGTAGAGCAGGTGCAGGATGGCGTGTTCGATGCCGCCGATGTATTGGTCGATGCCGCCCTGGCACCAGTAGGCCACCCGCTGGTCAACCATCGCGCGCTCGTTATCGGGACAGCAATAGCGCAGGAAATACCACGACGACTCGACGAAGGTGTCCATGGTATCGGTTTCACGCTTCGCCCTGCCACCGCAGCGGGGGCAGCTGGTTTCGTAGAACTCGGGCATGCGCGCGAGCGGCGAGCCGGCACCGGTGATGGTAACGTTCTCGGGCAGGACGACCGGCAGATCCTGGTCGGGCACCGGCACGTCGCCGCAGCTGGCACAGTGAATGATCGGGATCGGGCAGCCCCAATAGCGCTGCCGGGAGATTCCCCAGTCGCGCAGACGGAACTGGACCTTCTTCCCGCCCAGACCCTTGACAGCCAGGTCGGCAGCAATCGCATCCACGGCCGCGGCGCTGGTCAGACCGTCGTACGGGCCGGAATTGACGCAGACGCCCCGCTGCTTGTCGGCGTACCACTCCTGCCACGCGTCTAGCGAAAATGCTTCGCCCTCGACCGCAATCACCTGCCTGATCGGCAGGCCGTACTTCCTGGCGAAGGCAAAATCGCGTTCGTCGTGCGCCGGCACCGCCATCACCGCGCCGTCGCCGTAGCCCATCAACACGTAGTTGCCGATCCACACCTCGATGTGCTCGCCGCTCAGCGGATGGGTAACGAAGATGCCGGTCGGCAGCCCCTTCTTCTCCATCGTTGCGAGGTCCGCTTCGGCGACGCCGCCGTGCTTGCATTCCTCGACAAACGCCGCCACCTTCGGGTTGCGCGCCGCCGCGTAGCTGGCCAGCGGATGCTCGGCAGCCACGGCGCAGAAGGTGACGCCCATGATCGTGTCGGCACGGGTGGTGAACACCCACAACTGGCCAGGCTCGCCATCGAGCTGGTAGGGAAAGGCGAAGCGCACCCCGGTGCTCTTGCCGATCCAGTTCTTCTGCATCAGCCGGACCTGCTCCGGCCAGCCATCCAGCTTGTCGAGGTCGGCCAGCAGTTCTTCGGCGTAGGCGGTGATCTTCATGTAATACATCGGGATCTCGCGCTTCTCGATCAGCGCCCCCGAACGCCAGCCGCGGCCGTCGATGACCTGCTCATTGGCCAGCACGGTCTGGTCGACCGGGTCCCAGTTGACCGTTCCCAGCCGTTGGTAGATCAGGCCCTTCTCGTAGAGGCGGGTGAACAGCCACTGCTCCCAGCGGTAGTACGCCGGCCGGCAGGTGGCGATCTCGCGCTCCCAGTCGATGGCGAAGCCCAGGCGCTGGAGCTGGGTCCGCATGTAGTCGATGTTGGCGTAGGTCCATTGCGCCGGCGGCACGTTGTTCTGGATCGCCGCGTTCTCTGCCGGCATGCCGAAGGCGTCCCAACCCATCGGCTGCAGAACGTTGTAACCGAGCATCTGATGGAAGCGCGCGAGCACGTCGCCGATCGTGTAGTTGCGCACGTGCCCCATGTGCAGCTTGCCCGAGGGATAGGGGAACATCGACAGGCAGTAGTACTTGCGCCGACCCGGGTCCTCGATGGCACGCGCCGCACCGCTGCTGTTCCAGAATTCCTGAGCGGCGACTTCAACGTCCGCGGGTTGATACTTTTCCTGCATGGCCGGTCATGATCCAGAGATGGGCGAAGCCCTGAATTATACGCATACGCGCTTTGCCCTGCTCCGCCGCCGCCTGGAAAGTCGCCGTATCAACTCCGGGGATCGGGCGTGAAGCCACCCGGGAAGGGGTTTGGCAAAGGATTCGCAGTCGGCCTCGGGCGCGGGATGATGCCCTGGGCAAGCAGCCGGGCACGGCTGTCGTAGTAAATGGTGAGCATCTCGGCCGGCGAATCACTGGCGCGGCGGAACTCGGTGTACTGGGTCGGTGCGCTGATCCGTTCGCCATGGCCGGTACCCAGACGACTTGCCGACTGCCGGTCGCGAGCTTCCTCACTGGCCGGCGCGGCGGCCTTGGCGGCAGCGTTCGGCGAAGCGCTCTCCGCCTTGCCCGCGGCGTCCGCTTCACGTGACTGCATCGTCACCTGCGGCGGCGGTGGCGCGGCTTCCCGATAGACCGCGACGCCAATCACACCGACGTTCTGCGGTCGGTCGGTGCGGCCGGCATAGCTGTCTTGCAGGCTGGTGAAATAGAACGCGGCGACGTCGTCCATGCTCTTGCGCCAGCCGGCGATCTCCGCCGATTGCCCGGCCGACAGGACGTAACCCGACTGCGAAGTGGCGGCGGTCTGGCCGTTGAGAGCATTGACGCCGTCCACCGAAAGCACGGTCAGCACGCGACCGGAACTCTTGTTGCGCAGGACCACGGCGTAACGATTGCCGGGCTTCCCGGCGACGTAGAGGCGGCCGCGGTGGCGGTAGACCTCCAGTTCCTGGCCACTGCTGCGGTCGAGGACGCTGACGTCGACCAGCGCGCCGGCGTCGGCAAGGCTGATGCAGCCGGCGAGAGGAAGGGCGGCCAGCAGGGCGGCGAATCTTTTCATGACGGTCTCCTTGAGTGAGGTGAGTAGATGACCGTGTAAACGCCGGCTGCCAGCAAACGGGGTCAAGCGCAGTTCAGATCACTGACGAAATTCTTCCGGTAACGCGTAATCGGGGTGCACCCGACGGAACTCACGGAGCTGCCGTTCGGCCTCGTCGGTCCGGCCGGCGCGGCGCAGCGCACGAATCTCTTCGAGCCAGGACGCTGGCGTGCGGACGCCTTCCGCCCGCGACCTGGCGGCGGCCGGTGGCGCAGCAGCCGGCGCCGCGTCGAAGCGCTCGCGCGCCTCGCTAGCAGCTGCGCCGACCGAAGCCGGGACGGGCGCGGCGGGGGCGGCGATCGCAGCGGGAGCGTTTTCCTGCGTTATCGCAGCCGGTGCCAACTTGCGCTGTGCGGCTGCTGGTCGCCCCCCGGCAACCGCGTTGTCAGCGATCACGGGAGCATCACGCTCAGTCTTCCTGGCGGCAGGCGGTGGTACCTCGGCACGGCCCGCCGCCGGCAAGCTCTTCGGCCCGGCGGCGGTGGCGGGTCTGGCGGCTTCCGGGGCGGCAGCGGAAGCCGCTTGCTCTGCCTTGCTGCTCTGCGGTTCATCGCCACGCACTTGCGGTAGCGACTGCCGCAGCCCTCGCTCCGCAGGGAGTTCGGCGGGCTGCCGTTCATGCAGCACCGAGAGCGTGACGGTCAGCAGCAGCGTCGTCGCCAGAGCCAGGGGCGTACGCCAGCGTTGCCACCAGCCGCCGCGGGTACTTGCCGGCCGCCCGGCCAGGGCCGCCCGCGCCGCAGCCAGAATCCGCTGGTCTACGGCCGGCGACGGCTCGTCAGTCGAATGCTGCCGATAGAGTCGCGAGACTTCGGGATCGCTGGGCGAATCGGGGCGCGGCTCGGTCATAACAGATCCTGCAGCGACTGCCGGAGTTTGGTCAGCGCGTAGCGCAGCCGGCTCTTGGCCGTTTCGCGGCCGGTGTCGGTGGCGACCGCGATCTCCTCCAGGGTCATGCCGCCCTCTTCGGCGAGCAGAAAGACTTCGCGCTGGACAGGCGGCAAAGCGGCCAACGCCAGACAGATCCTTTGTGCCGTTGTCTGCCGCTCGTGCAAGGCGTGCGGCGTCTCGTGGCCCGGCGCAGGCAGCAGCGCGATCATTTCATCAACGCCATCCGCATCGTCATCCGCATCATTCGGCGCTGACTGCGCCGGCAAGTGGTGGGCGTGCCTGCGGTAGTGATCGATCAGCCGGTGACGGGCAATGCGGAAAATCCAGGTTGAAAAGCGCGCCAGCGGTTCATAGTCGGCGCGCGCGTTGACCACCTTGATCCAGATATCCTGAAAGAGCTCCTCGGCAATCGCCGCGTTGCCGCATTGCCGCGCCAGATAGCGATAAAGCGAAGCTCGATAACGCTGGTAAAGTGTTGTGAATGCATCCGCGTCGCCCGCACGGTACGCGAGCATCAACCGTTCGTCGCTCCAGTCTGCGCGCATCGCGGCAGTCTAGCCGACATGCGGACCAGTACAGGCCGGCACCTGGACAGCAGAATCCTTGCCCATCGAGCAGCGTGCTCGGCGCCCCTTCTCAGGCAGCGTGTTTCTGTCCGCCGAGCAAGTCGCTCAGGTTGGCTTGCCATAGCCTGACGAGGTTGTGCGCCGTGATCAGGTTAAGCTTCGAGATCCGGTTCTGGTAGCGCCACAGCCAGGAAATGCAGGTCCTCGAACCGACCGTCTCGCGTACCACCGAGCAATCGCCTTCGGCTTCCGCGAAGTCGATAAACCGTTCGACGGCCAGGCGATAGTAGTCGGAACTGTCACAGCAGCCGGCGATGACTTCAGCTTCACCCGCCGCCCGACGCCACAGCTTGAGCGCGAGTTCCTCACTGATCCCAGTCTTGTGGGCGATCCACGGTAAGATCTTTGGTGCTTTCATGCGAGTACTCCAGAAATACTGACGATGCCAAGCGCTGTGACAGGCCGAAGGTGCCCTGTCAGACGCGCTTTGTTGCAGTGCAGCATCATTATAGAGAAAGTCCGTCCGAAAAGTTAGGCTTTTCTTCCAAAATCGGCACCAAGTCAGAAGCATCGGTCTCCGATACCTGCCCTGCAACATCCACCGGCTTTCAACGCAAATCCAGCTTAACAGCACCCCTTCCAGAAGACCGTGACGGAATCCACGAACGAAGGAATACATAAATCGGATTCCAGATTCGCAGATTCGGGGACGTAGATTCGGGGACACGTAGATTCGTAGATTCGGGGACAGTATATTAAACTAACGCTTAATCCTTGGCCATGGAATCCTCAACTCATTCCAGCCTGACCGTCACTGAACTACGACACTCTCACCGCTGGATCGTTTCCACTCCGCTCCTCGTTTCTGCGCCTGCGCCGCCTTCGTTTCAGTCGAGCTTCCCGTGCCTTGACAAACGCATCGGCGCCCAGCGCGCCGACCGGTCCGCGGGTGCGCACGCAATTATTCCGCCAGGGATTCGTCGGCTGCTTTCTTCCCCACCTTGCTCGCCGCTCCGGCGTCCGGCTAACATGAAGGCCTCGTCAGCGCGACCACCCGGAAATCAGCATGAGCCTCCGCCAGAAGATCTTCCTCGCTTCCTCGGCCGAACTCGCCGACGATCGACGCGAGTTCGAAGCGTTTGTCGGCTGCAAGAACGAGGAATGGCACGACCAGGGCGTTTTTCTCGAACTGGTCATCCGGGAAGACTTCCTCGACACCGTCGCACCGACGCGCCGGCAGGACGAGTACCAGCGGGCGATCCGCGAGTGCGACCTGTTCGTGATGTTCTTCTTCACCAAGGTCGGTCCCCACGCCGAGGACGAGTTCGCGACCGCTTTCGCCCAGTTCAAGGCCACCGGCAAACCGCTGATCCTCACCTGTTTCAAGGACTCGGAGATCAGCACCGGCACCGCCAGCAAAAAGGAGCTGATGAGCCTCTGGGCATTCCAGGAAAAGCTCACCGCACTCGGTCACTTCCCGACCGTGTACCGGAACGTGGCCGACCTCAAGCTGCACTTCGACCAGCAATTCGACAAGCTCGCCGCCACCCCCTCAACCGGCGGCGATCTCGTGCAAGGCGACCGGATCCTTGGGGACCAGATCCCCGGCGACAGGATCGGCACGCAGATCAACACCGCCGGTGGTGCAGCCGTAGACGGCCCGCTCGACGTCGGCGGCCACTTCATCGGCCGCGACTTCGTCCAGATCATCCAGCAGGTCTTCCGCGGCGACGACCCGCAGGAGGCCAGCGAGGTCATCGCGCACTACGTGCACGCGCTGGCGAGCGATCTCGCCGGCCTCCGGCTCGGGGAGATCGACGTCGCCGCCAGCGAAACCAAGCGCGAGCCGCTGCAACTCGCCGACGTCTACGTGCCGCTCGACACGCACCTGCGCGTCCCGCAGGCGACGACGCTCGAGCGATGGCTGACGCGCGAACGCCAGCGCGCGCCTGGCGGCCGCGGTGAGATCGACACGCCAGGCGAAACGCGGCCCGTGTCGGCGCTCGAAGCGCTGGCGCAGCACCGGCAGCTCACCCTGCTCGGCGCCGCCGGCAGCGGCAAGAGCACTTTCGGCAGCAGCGTCCTGCTCACCCTCGCTTCGCTCTGGCAGGGTCACGACGACCGGCTCGCCGATCTCGGAGCGCACTGGTCGCACGGCGCGCTGCTGCCGGTCCGCATCGTTCTGCGCCGTTTTGCCGAGCAGCTCCCGCCCGGCAAGGCAGCCATGCACGCCGGCGACCTCTGGGCCTTCATCGGCAGCGAACTCGAGGCCAGCGGCTACGGCCTGTCGGCGCGCACGCTCGAGTACCTGCAGAACATTGCCCGCCGCCACGGCGCGCTGATCGTTCTCGATGGCCTCGACGAATGCGGCAGCGGCGAGACCCGGCAGCGCGTGCTCAAGGCCGTCAATGAAATCACCCGCAGCGCCGGGTCGAAATGCCGCTTCCTGCTCACCGCCCGGCCCTATGCCTGGGCCGGCGGCCCGGACCCGGCACAGGGCGTCTATGCACTGGCCGACCTGACCGACCCCCAGATCGAACACTTCATCGGCGTCTGGTACGCCGCGCTGGTCAGCCGCAAATGGCTGCCACGGGGCGATGCCGAGCGCAAGCGCGCCGACCTGCTCGCCGCGCGACAGCGCCCCGACCTGCTGCCGCTCGCCCGCAACCCGCTGCTGCTCACCCTGATGGCGACGCTGCACGCCAATCGCGGCCGCCTGCCCGACGACCGCGCCGACCTCTACAACGACTCGGTCGAACTCCTGATGCTGCGCTGGAACCGCCAGATCGGCGCCGACCGGGCGCTGCTCGACGAACTCGCCATCCCGACGCTGAAGCTATCCGACCTGCGCGAAGTGCTCGAGGAACTGGCTTTCACCGTCCATCAGCAGAGCGTCGTCAGCCAACCGCTGGCGCACGCCGGCCACCGGGACCTCGGAACCGCGGCCACGGCGGGCACGACCGATATCGGCGAGGATCGCCTGATCCGCGCCTTTCGGCCGCTGCTCAACAACAGCCGCGACAAGGCCGCCGTCGTCGTCGATTACATCGAGAAGCGCGCCGGCCTGTTGATCGGCCAGGGCGAACGCGATGGCGAGCAGCAGTTCGCTTTCCCGCATCGCACCTTCCAGGAATTCCTCGCCGCCTGCCATCTCGCCGCCAAGGCCGATTTCCCCGCCGAATGCGCGCGGCTTGCCCGGGCGGCGCCCGGCCACTGGCAGGTCGTCCTGCCGCTCGCGGCGCGCCTCGCCAGGACCGAGCGCGGCGCCAGTGCCGCCGACGAACTGATCGGCGGCGCGAACTTCGCTGACTTCTGCCGGAAGAAGCGGCCCGACGCCAGCGACTGGACCTGCGCCCTGCTCGCCGGACTGCAGTTGCTCGAGATCGGGGTCGGCGCGATCCGCCAGCGCGACCGCAGCAGCGCCATCGCCACGCGCGTCGCCGACTGGCTCGCCGCCGCGCTGCCGGTCGCCCCCGCCGACGGCGGCCTGCCGGCCCGACAGCGCGCCTACGCCGGCGACGTGCTGGCGCAGCTCGGCGACCCGCGCACCTACCTGCTCCAGGTCGACCGGATGCGTTTCGTCGCTGTGCCGCGCGGCGCCTTCTGGATGGGCGAGGAAGGAGATGAAGAGGCCCCGCTGCACCGCAACGAAACGCTGAACTACGCTTACTGGATCGCCGAGACGCCGGTCACGGTGGCGCAGTTTGCCGAGTTCGTCGCCGCGAGTGCCCATCAAGGGCATGACCCGAACGCTTTGCGTTACCCGCAGAATCGCCCGGCGGTCCAGGTGAGCTGGCACGAAGCGCGCGCCTTCTGCGCCTGGCTGAGTGGGCGCTGGAGAAGCGTGCTGCCGGCGGGCTGGTCGGTCTCCCTGCCGTCGGAAGCCGAGTGGGAGAAGGCCGCGCGCGGCGGGGAGCAGATCCCGGCCAGAGTCCGCTACGCAACGATCGCGCAGGGTTTCCCCGTCACCGCCGCCGCGCTGCACGACAATCCGTCGCCGCGGCGTCGCTACCCCTGGGGCGACGAATGGGACGTCGACCACGCCAATGCCGAAAAGAGCATCGGCGAGACCAGCACCCCCGGCTGCTACGCAGCGGGGCGCAGCCCCCATGGCTGCGAAGACATGGCCGGCAACGTCTGGGAATGGACGCGCAGCCTGTGGGGAACCGGCTGGGAACACCCCGATTTCGTCTACCCCTACGATGCCGCCGACCTGAAACGCGAAGACCTCGATGCACCGGATGATATCTGGCGGGTCGTGCGGGGCGGTTCGTGGCTCGACCATCGAGTCCTCGCCCGCTGCGCCGTCCGCGGCTGGCTTCTCCCTGGCGACCGGAATGTCGATGTCGGCTTTCGGGTGGTGTTGCGTTCCTCCCCTGTTCGCTGACTCTGTCCTCTGTTCCTCTGACCTCTGTCACTCTGGGACCTCCGACTCTGGAGGGGGTGCCGGGGGAGACTTCCCCCGCTGCGCGCGATTTTTCTTGCCAGGATCTCGCGCCCCCGCAACTCGGCGCCTCGATCGCGCCACAGGGCAAGCGGAAGCCTCGAGCCAGGCTTCCGATGTCCGACCGTCTGCCGACCGTCCACCGGCCGCCGTTGGCCGTTGCGCCCTACGCCCCGGCCAGCGCACTTGATTTTCCCGACCCCGTGGCGTACGGTTTGGCCGAAGTCACCCGCCGGGATCTCACCTCATGACCACCTCCCGAAAGATCTTCCTCGCCTCGTCGGCGGAACTCAAGGACGACCGCCGTGAGTTCGAGGTGTTCATCAACCGCAAGAACAAGGCCTGGGTCAGCCAGGGCGTTTTTCTCGAACTGGTCCTCTGGGAGGATTTCCTCGACGCGCTCTCGCCGACTCGCCTGCAGGACGAGTACAACCGCGCGATCCGCGCCTGCGACGTCTTCGTGATGCTGTTCTTCACCAAGGTCGGCCGCTACACCGAGGAAGAGTTCGAGACGGCGGTCGGCCAGTTTCAGGCGACCCGCAGGCCGTTCATCTTCACCTACTTCAAGAACGCGCCGAACACCGCTCCGCGGGCCGACCTGCAGAGCCTGTGGGCCTTCCAGGACAAGCTCAAGGCGCTCGGACACTTCCAGACCGAATACCACAACACCGCCGAGCTGCTGCTCCACTTCAGCCAGCAACTCGACAGGCTGGTCGCCAACGGCTTCATCCAATTCCAGGCCGACCAGAGCCCACCGGCAGTTCCCGCCGGCACCGGCTACCAGGCGACGCTCACCGGCGACGGCGCCATCGCGCAAGGCGCCGGCGCGACGGCCGTCGGTGCCGGCGGCGACCTTGTCGGCGGCAAGAATACCGGTAACATCAACACCGGCACCCGGATCGGCGGCGACCTCGCCCACGGCGACAAGATCCTTGGCGACAAGGTCGGCACGCAGATCAACACCGGCGGCGCAGCCTACGTCGGAGGCAATGTCCGCACCGGCCGCGACTTCGTCGGCCGTGACTCGATCCGCACGCAAGGCCTCGCCGCTCGCGATCTCGAAGCCCTCTTCGCGCCCCTGCTGCTCGCCGTCGTGCAACACGCGCCAGCGAACGCACAGGCCACGGCAGTGCGGCTGGTCGAGGATCTCAAGGCCGAGGTGGCGAAAGACAAGGACGCCGACGACAGCCGCATCAGCAGGCTGCTCGACGGTCTGGCGACGATGGTCCCGGGCGCCATCGGCTCGCTGGTCAGCACCTTCACCACGCCGCTCCTCGCCGCCGTCACCGGACCGGTGACGAGATTCGTTCTCGACAAGCTCAAGGGAAACTGAGGCGACACGATGGCAGCCGAATCCAGCAACCCGAACGACATCGCAGACCTGCAGCGCCAGATTGCCGAGCTGCAGGCCCGACTCGCCGCGCAGCAGGAAGCCGACGGCGACCAGCCCCGTACGACGATCGATACGCAGGGCGGCGCAGCGGTGGAAGGCTCGGTCGCTGCCGGCGGCCATTTCATCGGCCGCGATTTCATCCAGATCGTCGCTCAGCTCGTCCAGCGCGACGAGGACCCCGGCGAGTTTCAGGCGGTCATCGCCCATTATCTCGCCGCGCTCGCCGGCGACCTCGCGGGCCTGAAACTCGGCGAGATCGACGTCGCCGCCAGCGACACCCGACGCGAGCCGCTGCAGCTCGCCGACGTCTATGTGCCGCTGGCCACCCAGCTGCACATTCCGCAGGAGACAACGCTCGAACAGTGGCTGCTGCGCAACCGGCGGCCCGGGCCCAGCGAGCGCGCAGAGATCGAGACGCAGCGCGAGACCCGGGCCGTGTCGGCACTTGAGGCCTTGTCTCAACATCGCCAGCTCACCCTGCTCGGCACCGCCGGCAGCGGCAAGAGCACTTTCGGCGCCAGCGTGCTGCTGACGCTGGCGCAGGTCTGGCAGGGCCACCGCGATCAGCTCGCCCACCTCGGCGAGCAGTGGACGCACGGCGCGCTGCTGCCGATCCGTGTTGTCCTGCGCCGCTTGGCTGAACAGCTCCCCGCCGGCAGCGGGCCGGTACACGCCGGCGACCTCTGGGCCTTCATCGGGCGCGATCTCGACGCCAGTGGCTACGGCCTGTCGACCGAGACCAGGAAGTACGTTCAGCGCATCGCACGCGACCGCGGCGCGCTGATGGTGCTCGACGGTCTCGACGAATGCGGCAGCGACGCGACGCGTCAACGCGTGCTGGGCGCCGTCGACGAACTGATGCGCAGCGCCGGCCCGCAGTGCCGCTTCCTGCTCACCGCGCGGCCCTACGCCTGGCCCGGCGGTGCCGACCCGGCGCAGGGCGTGTATGGCCTCGCCGACTTCAATGATGAGCAGATCGAGCGCTTCATGCGCGCCTGGTACGCTGCCCTGACCAGGCGCCAGTGGCTGTCGCCGGGCGAGGCGGAGCGCAAGCTCGCCGACCTGCTGGCCGCGCGCCAGCGCCCGGACCTGCTGCCACTCTCGCGCAACCCGCTGCTGCTGACGCTGATGGCGTCACTGCACGCCAATCGCGGTCGCCTGCCCGACGATCGGGCAGACCTGTACAACGACTCGGTCGACCTGCTGATGCTGCGCTGGAACCGCCAGATCGGCGCCGACAAGGCGCTGCTCGACGCGCTGGCTATCCCGACGCTGAAACTCTCCGACCTGCGCGAAGTGCTCGAAGAGCTGGCTTTCGCGGTACATGCCGAAAGCGTCGTCCACGACCGCGGACTCGATGCCGACCAGGCTGCGACGAGCGGCGCCGGTCGCACCGCCGACATCGGCGAAGGCCGTCTGCTACAGGCGTTTCGGCCGCTGCTCGACGGGAGCTGGGACAAGGCCGCCGTCGTCGTCGACTACATCGAAAAGCGCGCCGGCCTCCTGCTTGGCCAGGGCGACCGCAACGGCGAGCGGCAGTTCGCTTTCCCGCATCGCACTTTTCAGGAATTCCTCGCCGCCTGCCATCTCGCGGCACGGCAGGACTTCGCCAGCGAGTGCGCGCGTCTGGCCAGGGAAGCCCCTGGCCACTGGCAGGTCGTGCTGCCGCTGGCGGCACGCATCGCCAAGGCCGAGCGGGGCGCCAGTGCCGCGGACGAGTTGATTGGTGGCACGCCCATCGCCGACTTCTGCCGAAAAAGAACGCCGGATGCCGCCGACTGGACCTGCGCCTTGCTGGCCGGAATGCAGCTGCTCGAGATCGGCGTCGGCGCGATCCGGCAGCGAGACCGCACCAGCGCCATCGCCAGACGCGTCGCCGACTGGCTCGCCGCGTCGCTGCCGTTACACCCCGACGACGGTGGCGCTGCCAGCGCACAGCGCGCCCGTGCCGGCGACGTGCTCGCACAACTCGGCGATCCCCGTTTCGACCCGCAGCGCTTTCACCTGCCCGCGGACGAGATGCTCGGCTTCGTGCGCATTCCGGCCGACCCCGGGTTCATGATCGGCACGCGACGGCGGGACGCGGCCCGAGTGTCGAAGATCATCGGCGACAAGGTATACGATGACGAGATCAGCGACGCGCCGACGCCGACGCCGGAGTTCTGGGTCGCTCGCTATCCAGTCACCGTCGCCCAGTTCCGTGCCTTTGTCGAGGCGACCGAACTTGCCATCGGTGACGCCGACGCGCTGGCGGATTCCGACAGCCGGCCGGTGCGCCGGGTAAGCTGGCACGACGCGCAGGCCTGGTGCGACTGGCTCAACGAGATACTGGCCACTTCCCCGGCGTGCGCCACCAGTCCGATCGCCCGGCTGGTACGCGAACAGGGTTGGCGGATTGCCCTGCCGAGCGAACTCGATTGGGAGAAAGCGGCGCGCGGCGGTTTGAGCGGCAGCGTTTTTCCTTGGCCAGGCGACGCTGATCCGAACCGTGCGAACTATGACGATTCGCCGATCGGCGATACGTCGGTCGTCGGCTGCTTTGCGGCGAATGGCTTCGGTCTCTTCGACATGGTCGGCAACGTCTGGGAATGGACGCGCAGCATTTACCTCCCCTATCCCTATGATTCGACTGACCCGACGCGCGAGGACCAGAAGGCGGCGGACGACGTCGAGCGGGTCGTGCGGGGCGGTTCGTGGAGCGATCCTCGAGACGACGCCCGCTGCGCCGTGCGCTGGGGGGCTCCCCCAGGCATCCAGTACGACGATATCGGTTTCCGGGTGGTGTTCCGTTCCTCCCCTGTTCCGTGACTCTGCCCTCTGTTCCTCTGGTCTCTGTCACTCCGGGTGCTCCGACTCTGGAGGGGGTGCGGGGGAGACTTCCCCCGCTACGCCGCGCGCAGCGCCGCGTGATTTTTTGCTATCCTTGCCTTGCCGGGTGGCGACATCCGGTCAGGCGGTCTGGAGAGGTCGTGCGGGGCGGTTCGTGGAACAATCATCGAGACAACGCCCGCTGCGCCTACCGCAACAGGAATCACCCTGGCAACCGGAATGACAATATCGGCTTTCGGGTGGTGTTGCGTTCCTCCCACGTTCTTCAGCCCCTTCTTCTGGTTCCGCCGCGAGGCGGGACGGTGCGTCGGCACATCCGTGCCGGTCGTGTTCCGGAAATGCCGGTCGATCCGCGTCAGCGGTAAAAAAAAAAACCAACCCCCCCCCCCCCCCCCCCCCCCCCCCCCCCCCCCCCCCCCCCCCCCCCCCCCCCCCCCCCCCCCCCCCCCAACACCACCCCCAACCCCCCCCCCCCCCCCCCCCCCCCCCCCCCCCCCCCCCCCCCCCCCCCCCCCCCCCCCCCCCCCGGGGGCGCCCCCCCCCCCCCCCCCCCCCCCCCCGTAGGGGGGAGGTTGGGCTGAGCTTGCGAAGCCCAACAGCCCAAAACGACAACGCGCGGTCAAGGACCCGTGATCTGTTGGGCTTCGTTCCTCAGCCCAACCTACGCCACCTCGCGCTGTGCGGCGACAACAGGCAGACGCTGTGGGAATGGAAACAGGCGCTGATCGCGCGCCTGGCGCACGAGCGGCTCACGATCCACACCGCCCAAGCGCAGGTTCTGCCAACGCACTGCGGCATCCCCTGGCTGGGTTTCGTCGTCCATCCGACGCATCGGCTGCTCAAGCGCCGCAACGCGGTGAACTTTACGCGTCGGCTCGAAAGCCATCTCGATGCCTATCGAGCGGGGCTCATCTCGTTCGCCGAACTCGACGCCGGCGTGCAGGGCTGGATCAACCACGTGCGCTACGCCGATACCTGGGGGCTGCGCAAACATCTCTTCGGGACGCATCCGATCCCGGCACGCCGCATCTGAAAGCCGGTTGTCGCGCGGTGGGGGAAGTCTCGCCGATCAGGCCGCGCGCAGCACGGCAAGGTCTGCGACCCGCAGGTCCGGCCCCCCCCCCCCCGCGCCACCCCCCCCCCCCCGACCGACGATTCCTGCTTGTTCCGGACACGGGGGCACCCTGCACTCGTAGCGGTACTTCTCCGACGGTTTGACCCTTGCCAAACGGGTCGGTTAGGTTATATTGTTGTATAACCCGATTCGATGGAGGTACTTCATGCACACAACCAGTCTTCGCAAGGTCGGCGGTTCGATCATGCTGGCCATACCGCCCGCCATCCTCGATCTGTTGCACTTGCACGTCGGCGCAACCGTCGGACTCGCTGTCGATCACGGCCGCCTGGTCGTCGAACCTGCGCTCCGGCCACGCTACCGCCTGGATGAGTTGCTGGCTCAATGCGACGGATCAGCCGAGATCAGCGCCGAAGACCGCGCCTGGCTGGATAGCGGGCCCGTGGGTAACGAGTTGCTGTGATGGAGCGCGGTGATATCTACCTGGTGTCACTCGACCCGACTGCCGGTCACGAACAACGCGGAACACGGCCCGTCCTGGTGGTATCTCCGCTCGCCTTCAACCGCTTGACGAAAACACCGGTGGTGTTGCCGATCACCAGCGGCGGCAACTTCGCCCGCACAGCCGGCTTTGCCGTGTCCCTGATGGGAGTGGGTACCCACACCACGGGCGTTGTCCGCTGTGATCAGCCACGCGCGCTCGATCTGGCCGCACGCAGCGCGCGCAAGTTGGAGAGCGTGCCGTCGACGATCGTCGACGAGGTCCTGGCGAAGCTCACCCCAATCTTCGAGTGAGCGTGGCGGCGTGCAAGGGGCGGGCCTGGTAGCCCGTAGGTTGGGCTGAGCTTGCGAAGCCCAACACCTCGAACGGCAGCGCGCGAGAAAGGGCCTGCGATTTGTTGGGCTTCGTTCCTCAGCCCAACCTACGCCACTTAGCCCAACGCCACCATCGGCCAACCGGCCGAGGTATGCCAAAATCACGGCTACCATTCATGGTGCTGTCACTTTGACGCTGAACTCTGGACCTTGCAAACTGATGGACGCCTTGCGCCTGATTGCCAAACCACACAACCACCAACTGGTTATCGACCTGCCTCCCAGCATGGACGATTGCCTGCTCGAGGTGATCGTGCTGCCGGCCCGAGCCGATCAGCTCCCCGCGATGTCAGGGCGACGGCGTAGACCGTCCCCCATGCTTGCCGGGACCGTAGGTCTCAAAGAGGATTTGCTGGCTGCCGCGGTCCCGGAAACTGACTGGGATGCGTTGCACTGATTGTCCTTGACACGCATGTCTGGGTACGCTGGCTGGATCCGACAGCCAATCCTCTGCCACCGACCTTGATCGACAGGATCGAAGCCGCAGAGACGCTGGCGATCAGTGCCATCACCTGCTGGGAAGTAGCCTGGCTGCATTGGAGAGGACGAATTACCCTCCAGCTCCCGCTGTCAGACTGGATCGATCAGGGACTCAGCGGTTCCGAAGTCGTATGCCTGCCGATTGAGCGGAAGATTGCCAGTCGCGCAGCGCTGTTGCCCGAGCACCATCGTGACCCGGCTGGCAGCCTGATCATCGCCACTGCCCTCGAGTATGGCGCCCACGTCGCCAGCCTTGACGAGCGGTTTGCAGACTACACTGGGCTGGCAGCCAAGCTCATCCAGCGGTGAGCGCCCATGCGGCGCAGAACGTTTGACACAGGCTTTGGTAGTGGCGTCAATGCCTTCTCGCGCTACGAAAACGGCAAGACCGAGCCGCCCCTGGCGCTCGTCAAACTGCTCAAGCTGCTCGATCGCCATCCGGAACTGCTGAACGAGGTCAGGAGCGCGTAGCGGGTGGCGGATGGCGCGACGCGCGGCGGGGGAAGTCTCCCCCGCACCCCCTCCAGAGTCCGAGTATCCGGAGTGACAGAGGTCAGAGGAGCAGAGGCCAGGATCAGAAAACAGGGGAGGAACGCAACACCGCCCGAAAGCCGAAACCGCCAGCCCAGTCGCCAGGGATATTCTCGCCACGGAAAGGGCAGTGGGCGAAGGCCCGATCAACAGCCCGATGAACACCCCACGAACCGCCCCGCACGACCCTAAACACGTCATCGCCCGCCTTCAGGCGAATTCCATAGATTGCCATCCCAAACCGTCCAGGAGTTCCGTCATTCCCGCGCAAGCGGGAATCCAGTCCAGGCTCTGTCCTACATCGGGCCGAACGGTGGATCCCCGCTTTCGCGGGGATGACGGCTGTCGTTTATCGGTACCTCTATCTCTGGAAATCGCCTCAGGTCTTCGCGCTTCGGGTCGGTTGCATCGTAGGGATAGGGCAGGCCAATGCTGCGCGTCCATTCCCCGACGTTGCCGACCATGTCGCAGAGACCAAAGCCATTGGCGGCAAAGCAGCCGACCACCGACGTATCGCCGATCTGCAAATCGTCATAGTTCGCACGGTTCGGATCAACGTCATCTGCCCACGGAAAAACGCTGCCGCCCAAACCGCCGCGGGCCGCTTTCTCCCGCTCGAGTTCGCTCGGCAGGGCAATCCGCCAACCCTGTTCGCGTACCAGCCGAGCGATCGGACTGCCGGCGCACGCCGGGGAAGTGGGCAGTATCTGGTTGAGCCAATCGCACCAGGCCTCCGCTTCGTGCCAGCTTACCCACCGCACCGGTCGGCTGTCGGGATCCGCCAGCGCGTCGGCGTCACCGATCGGAAATCTAGTCGCATCGACGAAGGCCCGAAACTGGGCGACCGTGACCGGATAACGAGCGATCCAGAACTCCGGCGTCGGCGTCGGCACGTCGTTGATCTCGTCGTCTGGCACCTTCCTTCCGATGACCTTCGACACCCTCGGCACGTCCTGCCGCCGCGTGCCGATGATGAACCCGGGATCGGCGGCAATGCGCACAAAGCCGAGCATCTCGTCGGCCGGCAGGTAGAAACGCTGCGCGTCGAAGCGGGGATCGCCGAGCTGCGCCAGGCGGTCGCCGGCGCGGGCGCGGACGACCGGCTGTGACTTCGCCAGAGCGTCGCCGTCGTTCAACAGGCTGACGATGCGGCGCGCGCAATCGGCGCGCAGGGACTCGCCGCTCTCGCGCCATTCGAGCGCCGCCGTCGCCGCCAGCTCGGCCGCCGCGAACTTCGCGTTGGCGCCGCTGCCGGCCTCGGCCAGCGCGCGCAGCAGTTCGCGCGCCGAGCGAGCAGCGTGCCCGGCCTGGTAACCGGCAAGCAGCAGGATCGGCTCGCGCCACCAGGGTTCTTCGATCCGCTCGGCGAGGAAGGAAAGCAGCGCCTCACGGCTGTCGCGTCCGAGGACCTCGCTCAGGTAGCGGGCGACGAGGAACTCCTGCAGGGCGAGGTGGAGGAAACGGTAGGCGCCGTCGCGCTCTTCGAGCACGCTGCCACGTTGCCGCGCATGGCGAACGAAATCCTCGAGGCGCGGCTGGAACTCGGGCTCCGCGCGCAGGATCGCGCGCAGCGCTGGTTCCTCGATCTCGCGGCCCTGGTCGGCACCCTGCTGGTGCATTCGGAAAGCGAGCTGCTGCGCCATGTCGCGGTACAACGTCCAGTCGGTGGACAGCTCGCGATTGTCGGTTTCGTCGCGCCCGTAATCGACCTGCAGCAGCGCATTGATCGCCTTGTCAAAGAGGTCGGCGCGCTGGTCGGGCAGCGCACGGTTGTTGAGATGAACGATCAGCAGCAGCCGCACCAACAGCGAACTGTCGACCAGCGTGTCGGCATGCTCGCCGACGCGCTGGCGACGCTCGGCCTCGAGCCGCAGGATGCCGGCCAACAGGTCGTCGGCGCGCTCATTACGCCGCACGGGGTCCTGCGGGTGGATACAGGCGTAGGCCTGGCGCACCATCGGCGCGATATGCTGCTCGTGGTCCAGCGCCTGCACGGCGATCTCGCGAAAATCGGCGCCGAGCGCGGTGCCGCCGCTGCGGTAGGCGATCGTCCGGCAGGTGACGACGACGCGCATCGCGCTGCGGCCGGCGACGAGATTCTGCACCGACTGGCGGACCTCGGCGCGCTCGCCTTCGTTCGCCACCTCGTCGAGTCCGTCGAGCAGCAGCAGGACGTTGCGGCCATCCCTGAGCAGGCCGACGAAGAAGTCGGCGGGCAGATCGAAGGGCGCTTCGCTGCTGATCAGGTGGTGCGAGATGAAGTGCGCCAGCGTCTTTTCGTTTGCCGGCGCTCCGGCCGGCAACTGGCGCCGGTAGCGCGCGAACGAGGCCAGCGGCACGAGGATCGGCAGCGGCAGCTCGCCCGGCGCCATCGTCAGGCCAAGGCGCGAGCGCGCCGGTTCGGGCTCGCCGGCGAGCAGCGAAGACGCCAGCGCCCAGGCCATGTGCAGCAGCACCGTCGTCTTGCCGCAGCCCGGCCCGCCGATGATCGCCAGACGATTGCCGACCCCGAGGACTTCGTTCAAGGCGACGTCGGCCTCGCTGCCGGAGGATTCGCCGGCAACGTTCGTCGCGATCTCGTCGTCGGCCGGGCGGCCGCGTCGGGCCGTGCCCCGCGCAGCGAGCCGCGCCGGCGCTTCGCCGGGGCGTGGCAGCGAGTGGGCGCGCAGCGGCACATAGGCGGTCTCGAGCGGCAGGACGACGATTGGCGCACCCCCTGCCTGTTCGATGCCGCGCAGTTCGATGCTCTGCGTCCGTGCCTGCAGCCAGAGGAGGTAGTCGGCGACCTGCCGGGCGATCTCGTCCCGGCTCGCGGCGCCGCTGCCGGCGGCCTGGTAGTAGTGGTTGACGATCTGCGTGCCGCTGACGATGCTGCCGCGGTTGTCTCGACCGACCTGCACCGCGCGTTCGCCCAGCGCGTTCCCGCCCTCCTGCGCGACGGCGCCCGAGCCGCTGACGCTGGCCCGCCAGGAAACCACCGGCGGCAGCGGCGCCAACGGGCGCCGCCTGCCCCTTGCCGAGTCCTTCGCCGCCAAGCACCAACGCCACCGGGAAGTTGCCGGTCAGGCGCGGGTCGGGGGTCTGCCGGGCGCCATGCTGCGCCAGCGCGCTCTGCGGCACGTGGCGCTGGAGGTAGCTGATCAGGTCGGAAACCAGTACCTCGAGCGCGCCGCCGCTCGGCTGCACGTGCCCGGTCAGCGCCTCGATCAGGTGGAAAGTGAAGATACTCATGCGGCCATCGGCGCGTAGCCACGAGCTCTCGTCGGGCTGGCACGAACTGAGCACGGCGCTCCCTTCGCCGCTGCCGGGACCGGCGCCAGGCGATTTGCCCGCGGGCAGGAAGAGCGCCGGCGGCAGAGTTGCGCCAGCGAATGGCGCCGGCGCAGCGGTAACGCCGTTGACCGCCATGCCGGCCGCGTGGCAGCAATCAAGAACGACGAGCAGGCGTCGCGGCGTCAGTTGTGCCACCGCGTCAGCAAAGTCGGCGGCACGGATGGCGCTGCTGCGCGGCCGCCGCAGGTTGAGATCGTAGGGGATCAGGTAATGCTCGCCGCCGTCGATATGACCGTAGCCGCTGAAGTAGATGATCGCGGTCGAGTCGCCGTCCGGTATCGCCGCCAGTTGGTCGCCGAGCCAGTCGAGCGCATCGAGGATCGCCTGGCGCGTGCTCCCGGCGCCGGACAGCAGGCGAACCCTGTCGGGCGCGTAGCCGCAGCGTTCGGGGTGCACGAGGACCGCGTGCAAGGCCTGCACGTCGCGCGCGACGGCGGGCAGCGCAGCCGATGGCTCCCTGTTCTGGTCGACGGCGATCAGCAGCGCGTAGGCGTTTTCCAGGCGATGAGTCATCTCGCTTCCTCGTATCGTGCCGGACCGCCATGGCCGTGCGAGCGGCAGCCAGCCGGTGGCCTTTGACGCCCGCCGGAGTCAGCCGGCATCGGGCAAGGCGGGCTTCCATCTTGGCTGATTACCCGGCTCTGCGACCGATGCCTTCGCGGAGCAGCACTTGCATCTTCGACGACGGCTTTATATATTGATGATGTTGATACCCACATTCCGGGAGACGACCATGCCCCTGCAAATAGCCAATCCAGCGGTAGTCGGCAAGGTGGAACGGCTGGCCAAAGCCACCGGCCTGAGCAAGACTGCGGCGGTCGAACACGCCGTCGATCGCCTGCTGGGCGACCTGGCGGACGTCGATGACGGGGCTGCGCGCGCGGCGGCGCTGCTGGCGCAGATCGACCGCATCCCCGAGCGGAGCGACGCTTTCGACCCCCTCGCCTGGGACGAGCGAGGGCTGCCCGCATGATCGTCGCAGATACCTCGGCGCTCGCCGCCGTCGTCTTCGGCGAAGCGGAGCGCGACACCTTCCTCGACCTTATGCGGCGGGCACGGCGGGTGTTGATCAGCACCCCCTCGGTAGTGGAGACGCGGATCGTGGTTCACGGTCGCCGCGGCCAGCGCGCGGTGCTGCTGCTTGACGACTTGCTGCGCTTGCCGCTGTTCGAGATGGTGCCGCCGGGCGAGGCGGAGGGCCGCGCTGCTTACGCCGCCTTCGTGACCTTTGGCAAGGGAAGCGGCCACCCGGCAGGCTTGAATTTCGGCGATTTGTTCGGCTACGCCCTGGCCAAGGTACGCGACCTGCCTTTGCTGTTCAAGGGGAACGATTTTTCCCAGACCGATATCGTCCCGGCATGGCGGCCGGAAACATGAGACGGGGCGTACAGGCGCTTCCCCACATCTGCCGAGGTTGCAGACCTGCTCGCCTGTTTCATTGCCCGGATGGCTGACGCAGGCGCGCCTGGTCTTCCAGGTCCTTCTGCCGTTGCACCACGCGCCGCTCGAAGCTCGCCTGGTTTTTCGTGCAGACCAGCGCATGCGGGCTGCCACGACGCTCGGTCTCGTGGCTGACATCGCATTGGTCGCGACGGATCGCCGAGATGGCAGAGCGCGGTCAGCAGGTCGACGACGAGAGCCGGTGTCACCGGCAAGGGGCGTTGCCAGCCTTCCATTGGCATCGCCGCCGCCCGGTCTCCCGGCAAGGCGGCAACCAGGGCCTGGGCAGCCGGTTCGAGCAGCTCGGCAGACGCGCCGGCGGCCGGAGCGGTCGGCCCGAGCCATGGCGAATCAGGTTGTAGACCAGGACCAGCCGGCAGCCGGCAGTAATCGGGCGGACCTCGTGCCGGCAGTCGGCGTAGAAAGCGGCGTAAGCGACTTCCGACGGCTCCGGCGAAGAGAGGTCGAGGCAGACCTCGCGATCGCGATGGCGGATGCAAAGCTCGCCGCCGGTGTAGAGCGAAGGCAGGACGACCACCAGGGTGGCGAACATCCCCGGCGCCTTTTCGGTGTCACGATGGCTGACGAAGAAGCTGCCGGTATCATAGACCAGCAGCTTGTACAACTCGGCCGAAACGGGCTCGCTGATGCCAAGACCGGCCTTGCAGCGCGCGACGATATCGGCCAGGTGCTTGTCCCAGTGACGTCCGCCGAGGTGCACACGGTCGGCACCGATCTGCCACGTCCGGCGCACCTCGGTGTCGATCAGGGTATCGCTACCCCGGCCATACGGCGCCTGCTCGGCAACCGCGACGAGTTGTTCGGCCTGTGCCGGTAACAGCGGCAGCGCAATGAGGCCAACGCCGTCCACCTCCAGCCGCGGCGCGAAGATCTCGCAGCGGCCCGTGGCAGAGAAATCGCCAGGGCGGCGAACGTTCTGGAGGATGTCGGCAAGGTTGCGGGTAAGGTTGGTCATGGCTTGAGGTCTTGCGGATGAGATCGAGGGCTTCGGGTTTCTGCGCTCGGCACTTCAGGCGCGCTTTGCCGTTTTTCCGACTGTGCGGCAGTTTGCTCCGGCTGTCGCCGCGTGGCATGCGGTGAGTACCGTGGCGCCGCCCGTAGTGGCGCCCGTATCGCTACCCGTATTGCCACCCGTAGCGCCGCCCGCCTTCAGCCGACGCCCGCCTCCCTGAGGAAGTGCTGCCGCTGCTCTGCGCTGTCGATGTGCCTGGCCAGCGCCCGGCAGAGGACCTCGAGGTCGCCACTCTGACCGGCTTCACGGCGCAGCAGCACCTTGCTCATCGGGCCGATGTAACGGGCGAAGAGCTTGCCGATGCGATCGAGGTCGGCGTCGGAAAAAGGCACACCGGGCGGCACACCGGGCGACCCCGGATGCGATGGCGCGCCCGTCTGGCTGTCGCCGGTATAGTGGTAGAGATCGTGCTCCCGGTCCTGCGGATCGCGGCGCCGGCCAAGGCGGCTGAAGCAGGCGGAGGCGCTGCGTCCGAGTTGGGCGATGAGTTCGACGTAGGCGCGGGTGACCAGCACCTGCCCGGGCTCGGACAGGCGCATGACGCGGAAAGCGGTCGCGACGCCGTCGCCGAGCAGGCGCGAGCGTCCGCCCGGCGCTGGTTGCACCAGCACCGGCCCGAGATTGATCCCGATCTGCAGCCCGAGCCCTCGTTCGCTCGCCGAAGCGCCCAGCAGAGCAGCCGTGCGCAGGGCATCCTCCGGATCGCCGACGTAGCAGACGGCGCAGCCTTCGCGGGTGTTCGCCGCCAGGCGGCTGCTCGCCGGCACCGTGGCCACCGCCTGGCTGACGAGCGTCGCCAGCAGGCCGCGTTGCTCCTGGTGCGCAGCCTCGTCAGGGGGGTTGGCCGAGGTCACGTCGGCGAACAGGACGGCACCGATGAAACTGCAGCCCTCGGCCAGCGAGATGCCGGCCGGCGGCTGCGTCGCCGCCGGCCCGTGCGGAGCGCCGGCCAGCGGCGGCGCATCGCCACCCGCCGTCGCCGGCAGACAGGCGCGGCGAAAATCCGCCACGCGCAGCGGGCGCTGGTTCTCGTCGGGCGTCAGCGCCCAGTCGATGGCTCGGAGCATCGCCTTGCCGAACACCTCCGGCTTGCCGATCGCCGACGCGGCGGGCATTGGATCCTCGCGCAGGCGCGCCAGGCTCTCGGTCGGCAGTCGGCCGGTAACCAGCCAGTACATCACGCCGGCCAGCGCGTAGAGGTCGGTCCATGGCCCCTGCTTGCCATCCGGCTGATACTGCTCGGCGGGGGCAAAGCCGGGCGTGACCACCGCGGTCAGCAAGTGCTCCTGCCCCGCCGAGCCAAGACGGCGCGCGGCGCCGAAATCGAGCAGCACCGGTGAGCCGTCGGCCCGGATGTAGATGTTGCGCGGCTTGATGTCACGGTGCAGAAAACCCGTGTTGTGGATGGTCTCGAGACCATCGAGCAGCGGCCGCACGATGCGCAGCAGCGTCGCGCTGTCGAGCGCCGGCTGGCCGGCCCGCCACTGGTCCAACGGCTCGCCCCGTTCGTACTCCATGACCATGTAGGCGGTATCGTTGGCGCGGAAATAGCGCAGCACGCGCACGATGCCCGGATGGTGGAAGCTGGCGAGCGCCCGGCATTCAAGGAGAAAGCGCTCCAGCCCCCATTCGAACGACCTGGCGCTGGCGTCGGAATGCGCGCGGACAGACAGCCCGGAATCGCGCCCGGCGAGTTCCCGCGGCAGGTACTCCTTGATCGCCACCGGGCAGTCGAGGTGGGTGTCGTGGGCCAGGTAGGTAATGCCGAAGCCGCCGCAGCCGAGAACCCGGTCGATACGGTACTCGTTGATCGCATAGCCCGCCGGCAGGGCCAGCAGGTCGCCGCCGGCAGAACGCCGCTCGGCGGCTGCCTTGCCCGGCGGCCTGTCGGTCGACTCGCTCACCGGCCGCTCAGCCATCGATCATCTGCATCGCCTTTTCCAGGCTGCGACGCATGCGGTTGAAGGAGCGCGCGAGCACGGCGACCTCGTCGTTGCCCGTCTCGGCAAACTCCGGCTGGTCGAAATCGCCGGTGCTGATCTGGTCGGCCACGGCCGACATGCGCGACACCGGCCGGATGATCAGCCAGGAGAGCAGCAGGTTGAGAACGACGAAGACCGCCGCGAAGACCGCGGCCAGCGAGATCATGAAGGTCCGGAAGGCCTGCGCGGCGTTCGCCAGCGGCACCGACATCGGCACCGAGACCACCTGTGCACCGACCACTTCGTCGAGCTTCCAGCCGAAACCGTTGGCCGAACCGTAGATCCTGATCATCGACGGCGGCGCAGCGTCGGGCGTGCTGTGGCACTGCAGGCAGGCCGGCGACTCGATGCGGATCGGGTGCGCAATGTAGAGTACCGGACCGGTCGGCGTTTCCCGCTGACCGGTGATTTCCTTGCGCTCACCGTCGTGGCGAAAACTGTGGATCAGATCGGCCTCCCAATCGGCTGGCCGGTCGCGCAGATTGGTCGGATTGAGCGTCGCTTCCTTGTAGGCGTAGGTGCTGTACTTCTTGCGCATCTCGTTGAGCGTCTCGGTAGCGGCAAAGGCCGGCACCGTCTGCGGCAGGAACTGCCTGTCCATCCGGTCGATCAGATGCGGCCGAACCTTGTCGACAGTGTAGCCGCGCACGGCCAGCGCAGCCTCCATCACCAGGCGTGCCTCGCCGAGCACCTGCGCGCGCGCATGCCGGTCGAGCAGCGTGCGCGAGATGTAGCCGGCTACGGCAAAGCCGGCCACGAAGACAGCGAGCAACACCAGGTTGAACTTCAGTCGCAGACCCATCGAGACACCTCCCAGCCAGGACCGTCACGGCCAAACCGACAAGACGTCTGCCTGGCGGCAGCGTCTACCGGCTTCCCCTTCCCTCCGTCGCCGCCATCCTGCCAGCAACGCCGCGAGTATCCCGGCGTTGTCGCCGGGAGTCAATCGCCCTTCCCCGCGGCTTGCTGCACGGACCCTGATGCCCGCGCAAGCCGCCATGTGATCCATGGGACCCATGCTTCCCGAGAACATTCGGGCCAACCCGGCGATTCCTTCGTGCCCGCCGCTCTCACGCGAAGAAGTGACTGCGGCCGGCCTGGACGGCGGGTCGCGTCGTTCGAGCATGAGTCACCGCTGTCCAGCCCCCGTTGGCGAAGTTTTCGCCCGGCACGGTGAGCTTTGCTTACAATCCTCGCTGACACCAGGCCGGTGACGAGAACAGACAAGGAAGAAGGAATGGCGAAGGCAGCGCAAGCGGGATTCTGCTGGCAAGACCCCCTCCTCATCGAGGCGCAGTTGAACGAAGACGAGCGCCTGCTGCGTGATGCGGCGCGCGACTACTGCCAGGGCAGGCTCCTGCCGCGCGTGCAGGAGGCGTTCCGGCACGAGCGATGCGACGCGGCAATCTACCCCGAAATGGGGGCCATGGGCCTGCTCGGTCCGACCATCCCGACCGAGTACGGCGGCGCCGGGCTCAACCACGTCAGCTATGGCCTGGTCGCCCGCGAAGTCGAGCGCGTCGATTCGGGTTATCGCTCGATGATGAGCGTGCAATCCTCGCTGGTAATGCTGCCGATCTTCCGCTTCGGCAGCGAGGCACAGCGTCGCAGGTACCTGCCGAAACTGGCGACGGGTGAATCGATTGGCTGCTTCGGCCTGACCGAGCCCAACCACGGATCGGATCCCGGCAGCATGGAAAGCCGCGCGCGCGCGGTGGACGACGGCTATCTGCTCTCCGGCAGCAAGATGTGGATCACCAACTCGCCGATCGCCGACGTCTTCATCGTCTGGGCCAAGGACGATGCAGGGTCGATTCGCGGCTTCGTCCTCGACCGGGCGATGCCGGGCCTGTCGACACCGACGATCCACGGCAAGGTCGGTCTGCGCACTTCGATCACCGGCGAGATCGTCATGAACGAGGTCTTCGTGCCCGAGGAAAACGCCTTCCCGCAAGTGCGGGGGCTCAAGGGCCCATTCACCTGCCTCGACTCGGCGCGCTACGGCATCGCCTGGGGGGCGCTCGGTGCCGCCGAGTTCTGCTGGCACACGGCGCGCCAATACACGCTCGACCGCCGCCAGTTCGGTCGTCCGCTCGCCGCCAACCAGCTGGTACAGAAAAAGCTGGCCGACATGCAGACCGAAATCACCCTCGGCCTGCAGGGTTGCCTGCGCCTCGGCCGGATGAAGGACGAAGGCACGGCGGCGGTCGAGATCACTTCGATCATGAAGCGCAACTCCTGCGGCAAGGCGCTCGACATCGCCCGCACGGCGCGCGACATGCTCGGCGGCAACGGGATATCGGACGAATTCGGGGTCATCCGCCACCTGGTCAACCTCGAGGTGGTCAACACCTATGAGGGAACACACGACGTGCATGCGCTGATCCTTGGCCGCGCGCAGACCGGCATCGCGGCCTTCTGAAGGGCCAAGGCCAACCGTACACGCTGACTGACGGCATCGGCAGCACGCGCCAGCCGCCAGCGTCGAGGCCGACAGCGCCCCGTTTCCTGAGCTAGAATCTGTGCCATTGCGAACTTTCCCGGAGGTCCCGATGTTGCGTCACGTCGCAGCCTTCACCGCCGCCCTGCTGCTCGCCGGATCGCTTCACGCGGCGGACCGGATCAAGGTCGGCCTGCTCTCGACGCTCTCCGGCGCCGGCGCCGGCCTCGGCGTCGACATCCGCGACGGCTTCAACCTGGCGATCAGGCAACTCAATGGTCAACTGGGCGGCCTGCCGGCCGAAGTGATCATCGCCGACGACCAGCAGAGCCCGGACGTCGCCAGGCAGATGGCCGACAAGTTCCTGAAGAAGGACAGGGTCGATTTCATGACCGGTATCGTTTTCTCGAACATCATGCTTGCTGTCGGGCCGACGGTGTTCGAGAACCAGACCTTCTACATCTCGGCCAATGCCGGCCCGTCGCAGTACGCCGGCGAACAATGCAACCCCTACTTCTTCAACGTCGCCTGGCAGAACGACAACCTGCACGAAGCCATCGGCAAGTACGTTGAGGACAAGGGTTTCAGGAAGGTGGTGATCGTTACCCCGAGCTATCCCGGCGGCAAGGACGCCGTCGCCGGCTTCCGGCGCTACTACAAGGGGATGGTCGCCGAGGAGATCTACACCAGGCTCGGGCAGCTCGACTACGCTGCCGAACTCGCGCAGGTGCGCGCCATCAAGCCGGATGCGCTGTTCTTCTTCCTGCCCGGCGGCATGGGCATCAACTTCGTCAAGCAGTTCGTCGCCGCCGGCCTGTCGCGCGACACGCAGCTTTTCGCGCCAGGCTTCTCGGCCGACGAGGACGTGATCAAGGCAGTCGGCCCGGCGATGATGGGCATGTTCAATTCCTCGCACTGGGCGCACGACATGGACAACCCGGAAAACCGGCGCTTCGTCGCCGATTTCCAGAAGGAGTACGGCCGCCTGCCCTCGCTGTACGCCTCGCAGGGCTACGACGCGGCCCGGCTGATCGACGCCGCCGTGCGTGACGTGAAGGGCAAGGTCGAGGACAAGGCGGCCCTGAAGAAGGCGCTGGAGGCCAAGCGCTTCAAGTCGGTCCGTGGCGACTTCCGGTTCAACAGCAACCATTACCCGGTACAGAACTACTACCTGCGGGTGATCGGCAAGGACGCCAGCGGCCGCGTCACCAACAAGAGCATTGGGACGATTTTCACCAATCATCCGGATGCCTATGTCGGGCAGTGCGGGATGAAGTGAAAGTCTGCTCGCCGACACCGCAAGCGTCGTTCCCGTGCAAGCGGCAATCCAGTGACAGGCAACGAATCGATTCCCGCTTTCGCGGGAATGACGGTGAGCGCCCATGACCCAGTTCATCCTCGAACAAGCGCTCAACGGCCTGCAGTTTGGCCTCATGCTGTTCCTGCTGGCGGCTGGACTGACCCTGGTGTTCGGCATCATGGACTGCATCAACCTGGCGCATGGCTCGCTGTACATGGTCGGCGCCTACTTCGTCGCGGCGGCCGCGCAGGCAGCCGATTCGTTCTGGATCGGCCTGGCTGCCGGCGTGGCGGGCACGGCGCTGCTTGGGCTGCTGCTCGAGTTGTCGCTGTTCCGCCGGCTCTACCGGCGCGATCACCTGTCGCAGGTATTGGCCACCTTTGCCCTGATCCTGATCGCCAACGAGAGCGTGCGCATGGTCTGGGGCGCCCAGCCGGTGATGCTGAACGCACCGGAAGCTCTCGCCGGCCCACTGGACATCGCCGGCTTCTCCTACCCGGCTTACCGCCTGGTGATCATCGCCTTCGGTCTCGCCATCGGCGTGCTGCTTTACCTGCTGGTCGCCAGAAGCCGGGTCGGCATGTGGGTGCGCGCCGGCGCCGCCAACCGGGAAATGACCGAGGCCCTGGGAATCAACGTCCGGGGGCTGTTCACGGCGGTATTCGTCTTCGGCGTAGCACTCTCTGCGCTCGCCGGCGGACTGCTCGGGCCGCTGCTGGCAGTGCAGGTGGGGATGGGCGAGAGCGTCCTGATCCTCGCCTTTGTCGTCATCATCATTGGCGGCATCGGTTCGGTGCGCGGCGCGCTGGTCGGCAGCCTGATCGTCGGTACGGCGGATACGCTGGGCCGGGCGCTGCTGCCGACGCTGCTGCGCGCGACGCTGCCGGCCGACACGGCATCGACGCTCGGTCCGGCGCTGGCTTCGATCCTGATCTACCTGCTGATGGCGGCAATCCTCTTTTTCCGGCCGCAAGGCCTCTTCCCGGCTCGCGCCTGATGGCGTTCTACCAGCCCACCCGCTATCACAAGCCGGTCGCCGGCGCGCTGCTGCTGGCGCTGATCGCGCTGCCGCCGGCGCTGACGGCTCACGGCCACGAATTCTATATCGGCTTCGCGACCCGTCTGCTGATCTTCGCCCTGGCGGCCAGCAGCCTCAATCTGGTGCTCGGCTTCGGCGGCATGTTCTCGCTTGGCCATGCGGCTTTCTTCGGCGCCGGTGCCTATGCGGCGGCGATCTGCATGCGCGCCGGCATCAGCGAGGCGCTGCTTGCCCTGCCGTTGGCGATGCTCGTCGCCGGCACACTGGCGCTGCTGGTCGGCGCCATCAGCCTGCGCACGCGCGGGGTCTACTTCATCATGATCACGCTCGCCTTCGCCCAGATGGCGTATTACCTGTTCGTCTCGGCGCGCGCCTGGGGTGGCGACGACGGTCTGCCGCTGCCTGGCCGGATGACGCTGGCCGGCCTCAGCCTGGGCAGCGACAGCGCTCTGTTCTACGCTGCACTGGGCTGTCTGGCGCTGGCCGTCGTCTTCCTCGGCCGCCTCGCCGGAGCGCGTTTCGGGCGGACCATCCAGGCCATTCGCGAAAACGAAACGCGCATGGAGGCGCTCGGCTACCCGGTTTTCCGCTACCGCCTGGTCTGCTTCGCGCTCGGCGGCGCGCTGGCCGGACTCGCCGGCGCGCTGCTCGCCAACCTGACCGGACTGGCCAGCCCCAACCTGCTGCAATGGACTCAATCCGGCACCCTGCTGGTCATGGTCATCGTCGGCGGTGTCGGCCATCTCTACGGTGGCGTCGTCGGCGCGGTCGTACTGCTGAGCCTGGAGGAAGTGCTTGCCGGCTTCACGCCGCACTGGCCGATCGGGCTCGGCCTGCTGCTGCTCGGCATCGTGCTCTTCACGCCGCGCGGCGTCGCCGCCCTGTTCGGAAAAGCAGGTGGCTGAGGCGCTGCTCGAAGTGCGCCGGCTGTCGCGTCGCTTCGCCGCCGTCGACGCCCTGCAGGCGGTTGATCTGATCGTCGAAACCGGCGAACTGCATGCCCTGATCGGGCCCAACGGCGCCGGCAAGACGACCTTCATCGAGCACATCTCCGGTGCGCTGCAGCCCGATTCGGGCAGTGTGTTCTTCGCCGGGCGCGACCTCACGCGCCTGTCGATGCATCAGCGCGTCGCCGCCGGCATGGCCCGCTCGTACCAGATCAGCAATGTTTTCCTCGGTCTCTCGGCGCTCGACAACGTCGCGCTGGCCGTGCAGGGGCGCCCGGATGCCGGCTCCAGCTTCCGCTTCTGGCAACCGGTGCGCCGCGAACAGCGGCTGTTCGACGAAGCGCACGGCTTTCTCGAAGAGGTCGGGCTGGCCGCCTGCAGCGACCGCGTGGCGGGCAATCTCGCGCACGGCGAACAGCGCTCCCTGGAACTGGCGATGGCACTCGCCACCCGCCCCAGGCTGCTGCTGCTCGACGAGCCGATGGCCGGCACCGGCCCGGAAGAGTCGGAACGGATGGTCGAACTGATCGCGCGGCTAGCCCGGCAGGTCACCATCCTGCTGGTCGAACACGACATGGATGCCGTCTTCCGGCTTGCCGACCGCATCTCGGTGCTGCTCAACGGCCGCCTGATCGCCACCGGCACGGCGGAAGCCGTGCGTGCCGACCCGGCAGTGCGCCGGGCCTACCTCGGCGATGACCTGTGAGCGTGCTGCTCGAAGTGAACGACCTCGAGGCGGCCTACGGCCCCAGCCAGATCCTCTTCGGCGTCGAGCTGGCGATAGCCGAAGCCGAGGCGGCCACCCTGCTCGGCCGCAACGGCATGGGGAAGACAACGACGCTGCGCGCCATCTGCGGCTTGCAAGCGGTCAAGGCCGGCAGCATCCGCTTCGCCGGCGAACGGATCGACGGCTGGCGGCCGGACCGCATCGGCCGGGCCGGCATCGCGCTGGTGCCGGAAGGACGGCAGGTTTTCCCCAACCTGACGGTGGCGGAGCATTTGCTGGCCTTTTTCGCCAACCGGCGCGGCGTCCGCGAGCCGTGGACGCCGGCCCGCGTCTTCGACCTCTTCCCGCCACTGCGGCTGCGCGCAAGAAACCTCGGCAACCAGCTCTCCGGCGGCGAACAGCAGATGCTGGCGATCGGCCGCGCGCTGGTCACCAACCCGCGGCTGCTGATCCTCGACGAGGCAACCGAAGGCCTCGCGCCGCTGGTGCGCGAGGAAATCTGGACCTGCCTCACCCGCCTGCGCGCAGCCGGACAGAGCATCCTGGTGGTCGACAAGTACGTCGAGAAGCTGATCGCCCTCGCCGACCGCCACACCATCATCCAGCGCGGCCAGATCGTCTGGCAGGGCAGCTCGGCCGCACTCGACGCCGATCACGGCATCTGGCACCGCTACCTCGGCATTGGATAGTTGCGGTAACAGTAGGCAAACTCCCCCGCCGGCGCGAACCAAAAGCACGGACCGAACCAGCCGGGCTCAGCGTGTCGGGGCGGTCAGCGAGCCGGTGGGCGCGCGACCCTGTCCTGATGAGGACGCTGGCGTTTGTGGCGGGAGGCCCCCGGGAACTTGCGCCGGGACCTGCCCCGGGAACAGCGCGGGCGCTTGCGCCGGCAGGAAGCCGGGACCCTGCGGTGGAATCCCGGCCGCGTTTGGCCCCGGTGCGCCGCCGCCAACTCCGGGTGCCCTGCCTCCGGCAGCGGGCATCGCCAGAGCGCCGAAGGCCCATTCCGAGTAGCGCAGTTTTCCTTCGAACAACTGGTTCTCGGCTGCGAAACCGGCAGTCTTGATCGGCTTGGCTTCGGACAGACTATGCACCGCCATGATCCCGCCGCCGGGCGCCGGTACCACACCCCATTCCTTCTTGCCGGTGATCGGGTCCGGGTAAAGCTGCCGCAAGTGACGACGAATGCCAGGATAGCGCGGATCCTTGAGCAGGTCGCTGAGCGAGCCGGGGTAGCTGCGGTTGCCCGCCGGGCTGCTGTTGAGATAGCTGGTGATCGCCTGGCGATAAAGGTCGCCGACCTCGAGCAGGCGCTGCTCCGCCTGACGCCGCTGGGCGACGCTGCCCAGCATCACTGTCGCGCTGGTCGCCAGGGCCAGAATGGCGACCAGGATCATCAGCACCAGGTAGGTGAAACCGGCGTGCTGGCGACCGGCGCACGTGACAGGACGATCGCGCGACATCGCTAGAGCTCCGCAAAGGGCCGGCCATCACGGGTGTTTCCGGCTGCGCCGCTCTTGATATCGTAGACGTTGCCCTGGGCCTCAGGGGTTTCGGGGGGAATGATCTTCCAGGTACTGGTGCTGTCGGTGATCGGGTCGCGGGGCAGTGAACGCAGGTATCGTTCGCTGACCAGTTCCTCGAGACTCTCGGGATAGCGGCCCTTGTCGCCGTAGAATTTGTCGATCGTTTCGCGGACCAGATGCAGATTCTCACTGAGTACGGCTTCCTTGGCAACGTCCACGCTGTGGATGTACCGCGGCACGGCAAGCGTCAGCAGCAGGGCGATGATCGACAGCACGACCAGCAGTTCGATCAGCGTGAACCCGCGTCCGACCAGGCCCGCCCGGCGGCCCGAGACGGCGCCCAGGGAACCATGCTGCGCCTGCGGACTCCTGATCCTCACCATTTGCGGTAGGGGATGCCGTTCAGCCCGATGCCGGTCGATTTCGAATGCACGTCGTACACGTCATCGCCTGGCTGAGGATTGTCGGGCTCGCTGGCGTAGGCGCGCAGGCTCCAGGTATCAGCCGCCGGCACCGCGGCGCCAGGATGCATCGGATCGCGCGGAATCTGCCGCAGGAAGTAGATCTTGCGCTGCTTGGGATCGCGCAAATCCTCTACGCCATCGACCAGGATCTGCAGGTTCTTCGGGTAGCCGGTATCGGCAATCGACTTGCGGATGCGCCCCTCGTCGCTGGCTTTCTTGTAGAGGTCGATGGCGCTGCGCAGTTCGCGCAGGGCAAATCTCAGGTCCTGCTCCTTGCTGCGCTGCATTGCCGTCTGGGCGACGGGAACGACCACTCCGGCGAGGACGGCGACAACCGCCAGCGTGATCAGCAGTTCGATCAGCGAAAAGCCTCGCGCCCGGCGGCCAGCCGCCCGCCGCCGCCGGGTCTCGACAAGGAACGGAGGAAACGCCAGCGGCCGCTTCATCGTTCACGGGGCAATGGTCAAGGCATGCGCTGCCGGGAGGACGGCGTTGATCGTCGCCCCGCCCGACCCGACCGGCGCAATGGTGATCAGATCGATACGCCCGCCACCAGCCGCGAGCGCCCGCCATTCGATCGTGGCAATCGCATCGGCGCCGCTGGCACCGCCGCTACCCGCGCGGGTGGCGGTCATCAGCACCTGCCCGGCCGGGTCAACGCGAAAGCTGAAGCTGGTCTGCGCGCCACCCTGCTTGAGAAAGCCGCCTTCGTTGACGTTGGCCACCTGCAGCAGACGAGGGTCAAAACCGATCGCCAGGGGCACGCTGACCACCGGCTGATCGGCCTGCATCACCAACTGCAACGCAAAGGTGTCACCGACTCTGGCCTGGGCCGGACCCTGCCAGAGAAGCTGCGCCGATCCGCCCACCTGGGCGGCTGCCTGGGTGCCGGGGGGCAAGGTCGCGCCGCCGACAGCCGTACCGCCGGCTGGCGAGGCGAGCAGAGGATCGACCGCCGCGCCCTGCGGCGAGGCGACCGGCTGCAGCGACGAGGCCGGGTTGTTCTGCCCCACGGCCGCTGCCGGCGCGGCGCCAGGCGCTGCGGCAACCGCGCCAGGCGCTGCGGCGGCCGGGCCAGGCGCTGCGCCGCCGCCAGGTGCTGCGCCGGCAGGAGCCGGTGCGGCGCCCCGGCCGCCAAGCCCGGCGGCCAGCGGAACGGCGCCACCGCCGCCCTCGGGGCGACCACGGAAACTGGTTTCGGTGCCGCCATCGAATTCGGCCAGATAGGGTTCGGCGGGCCGCAGGTTGCGCAGGATGCGCGGCGTGATCGAGAGCACAATTTCGGTCTTGACCCCTTCGTTGCTGTGCGATCCGAACAGCCGACCGAGCAGCGGGATGTCGCCAAGGAACGGCAGCTTGCTCGCATTGCGCCGGTCGTCGTCCTGGATCAGGCCGGCCAGCAACTGGTTCTCGCCGTCCTTGAGGCGCAGCACGCTGGTCGCGGTACGTGTGCCGATCTGGTAGGCGACCGTGCCGGTCTTGGTGGTGATCTTGTCGACGATGTTGCTCACTTCGAGCATCACCTTGATCGCCACTTCGTTGTCGAGATAGATCGTCGGTTCGATGTCGAGCTTGAGGCCGACGTCGATGTAGGTCACCGATTCGGAGGAGAAGCCGGTCGCGGTGATCGTCGAGGTGATGTTCGGCACCCGCTCGCCAATCAGGATCTTGGCCTTTTCGCGGTTGCGCGCGCGGATGCGCGGGTTGGCCAGCACGCTGACGTCGCTGTCGGTCTGATTGGCACGCAGGGTCGTCGGACCGACCGTGGCGCCGATGGTCGACGAGTTGAGGTTGCGCAGGTCGTTCACCGTCAGCCCCTCCAGCGGCAGCGGCCGCAGGGCAATGGCGTCCGGCCAGTTGATCCCGAGCGCCTGCAGACGCGAGCGCTTGACTTCGAGGATCTCGACTTCGAGCATCACCTCGGGTTCGGGCACGTCCTGCAGCGCCACCAGCTTTTCCGCCAGGCGGATCGCCTCGAGGCTGTCGCGGATCATCACCAGGTTGAGCTTCTCGTCGACGACGATGTCCTTGCTCTTGAGGATCGTCTTGAGCGTGGCGCCAACGGTTTTGGCATCTGCATTCGCCAGGTAGAAGGTCCTGACCGTCAGCGCCTGATATTCCTTCTGCTTGGCCGGCGTGTTCGGGTAGATCAGGATCGAGTTGCCATCGAGTACGCGCTGTTCGAGCTGGTTGGTGAGCAGCAGGACGTTGACCGCTGCATCGATGGTGCTGTTGCGGAGGAAGATGGTGGTCTTCTGGTCGGCGCGCACGTCCTTGTCGAAGACGAAGTTGAGTCCGGCGGTGCGGGAGATCACTTCGAAAACCATCTTCAGGGGGGTGTCCCTGAATTCGATGGTGATCGGCTTGCGGAATGCGGCGGTCAGGGCCGACGCCTTGGCCATCTGGGCGGTGGCCTCTTCGATCCGCTTCTGCAGGGCCAGTGCGCGCTCGTGTTTGCCGTTCACCGCCAGAATGGCGCGCAGCCGGCCCAGTGCGCCGTCGACGTCCTTCTTCGCCCAGGCGGCTTCGGCTTCCTGGTACAGGATGTCGTGCCGGCGGGCGGTTTCGATCAGCTTCAGGCCGGCCAGCGCCCGGTCATTGCTGGGCTGCAGCGCGAGCACGCGGCGGTAGGCCGCCTCGGCGTCGGCGTAGCGCAATTCGATCAGCGCGCGCTCGGCCCGGCCGAGGCTGGCATTGATCTCGCGGTCCAGGGCTCGCACATAGGCGATGCGATACTCGGCGGAAGCGGGATCGAGCACCAGCGCTTCCTGGATCTTGGCCAGTCCGGCGTCGACCTGGTTTTCGGCAAGCAGCGTCTGCCCCTCCCGATAGGCGTTCTGGGCGGCGCAGCCGGCCAGCAGCAGCGCCGCCAAAAAGCTCAGGCAGAAAAGCCGCCAGCCCGCAAGACCGGCCTTGCCGGATTTCCCGTTCAACACTATTGCGCTCCTCCGATCGAGATGGTCTGTGACTGCTTCAGCGGCAGGTACACCAGGGTCAACGTCGGCGGGCTGATATTCTTGACCTGATAGATGCCGTCCAGTTTCATGCCCTCGCGAACGATCAACAACTGTTCGCCGCGTCCGAGATAGACTTCCCATTGCCCGCCTTCGAATTTCTTGCCAAGGTAGGCAAAAGGCACCGGCGGCGCCATCGGCGGTGGCGGTTTGGCCGCTGACGGTGGCGGCGGTGGCGGCGGCGTCCAGCTCAGCGCAGGGAACAGGTCGGGATGCTCCTGGCCTTCGCCAGCCGCCGGGATCAACTCGGCGCGGGGAATCAGGGCCGCCACTGCAAGCTCGGCAGGCTGCCGACCTTTGCCACTGGCCTCAGGCGCCGGCCGGATCTCGCGCGCGGCCAGTGATGATACGTCGCGGGCCGGGCGACCGCCAGCCGGTGCCGCCGCCTCGACGACCTCGCCGGTCGCCGGCTCGGAGGGCGTCTTGTCGCCAAACAGCGCCAGCCACATGGCCACGATCAGCAGCGACAGCAGGATCAGACGACGGGCGTTCATGGGTCCAGATAGACGGTCGTTGTCCCACCGGCGGCACCTGCCGGCCGGTACCAGATCGTCAGGCGAACCTTGGCCTCGATCTGGTTCACGCCGATGTCCTCGCGCTTGAAACCGAGCTCATTGACCGCCACAAAAGCGTGCGTCGCCAGGATTTCCTCGACCCATTGCCGGACATCGTTGTAACGCCCTTTCACCGGCACGGTCATCTGCAGGGTTCCCGCCTGTGCATTGGCATCTCGCCCGCGCAGGTACTCGGCACGCGTGGCGCTCAACTGATGGCTGGCCGCCGCATCGAGAATGGCCTGCAGGGTCGGCAGGACCTGGTCCTCGTCGGCCAGGCTGGCACGGAAGTGCTGGTAGTTGTCTGCGGAAGGCGATGTCGCAGCGGCAACCGGCGGCGGCTGGCTCGCCCGCGCCTGCAGGTCGCCGAGGATTACTTGCTGCCTGGTCAGCTCCGCTTGCCGCCCCGGTATCACCAGCAGCGCGAGGGCAAGCAGCAGCAGGACCAGGACGGCGAGCAGCAGCCACCATGGACCATGCCGGTGGAGCCAGATGTCGGCCGCCAGCCGGACGCGGTCGCTTTTCAGCCTGAACTCGTTCATCCGTCGTCCGCGCCCGGAACACTGGCCGCCGCGTCGGGAATGGCAGGCGCGTCGGCAATAGCGGGCTCTTCGAGCAGCGCCTCGAACATGAAGCGGAGTGGCCGGTTGGCATCCTTTTCGTTGACCTCCTGCTTTCTCACCATCGCGCCAGCGAAAGGATCGACCGCGCCGAGCACCGCCAGGTAGAGCAGCATCTGCTGATGGCTCTTCGCCTCGGCGACGCCCTTCACCAGACCCCGGCGGTGGTCCGGCTCGATCTGCAGCAAGGCGACTTCGCCCGTCGCGACGCGCTCGAAGCCGTCGAGAACCGCCGGCCACGGGGTATTGAGCTGTGCGATGGCGCTGTTGGTCGCCCGGACCTGCAGCTCCGAGAGCAGCAGCGGCGGCGCAGGTGGCGGCGTGCGCTGCACCAGTTCCTGGCGGCCAACGGCGATCGCCTGCTTCGCTTCGTCGATCTCGCGCGCCGTATCGAGCCAGTGCCAGGCGAGCACCACGCCGGCGAGCGCGGCCAGCGCGCTGAGGGCAAGCAGGATCTGCCGATCGCGCCCGACACCCGGCAGGCGCCAGAGCGGCGGCTGAACGAAGTCGATGCGCAGGCGCTGCATCAGGACGCTCCGGCCAGCGCCAGTTGCCAGCCGGCTGAGCGATCGCCGGGCCCGGCCACCACCGGCAGGCGAATGACGCGCGAAGCGAGGCCGGCGACCGTCGCCGCGGCTGGCAACCAATCGGCGCCACCGGCCCACAACAGCGCCTGTGGCGAGCGCCCATCACCCTGCACCGGCGTCCGCAGCCGCTCCTGCTCGAGCAGCATTTCAAGTTCGGCGAAGTCCGGCGCACCCGGCAGGTGCAGGGTGCGCAGGTCGGCCACCTGACCACTGCAGGTATGAACGACGGTCAGCGTCTGCCCGAAGCCGACCAGCAGCCAGCCATCTGCCGGAATCGACCGCTGCACCCGGTTCCAGACCCGCACCAGCGCCGGGCACAGCGAGTCCAGCCGCCACTGCTGCCGCCCGGTGAGTTCCTCGATCGCGCCAAAGAGCTCCCGCGGCAGCGCACAGGCAACGAATGGAACGGTTACCTGCCAGTCGGCGGCGAGTCGCCATTGCTCGGCCGACTCGCCATAAAGCGCGGCAAAGCGTGCCGCCGCACACGCCTGCAGTTCGCGCAAGCCGTGTGCCCCGCTTGGCGGGGTCACGACAAAACTTCGCGCCACTCCGTCATCGAGCGTCACCGTCAGGCCGCTCTTGCCGCGCGCCGGTGCCGCCGCGCCAGCTTCAAGGCCCTGCAGGATGCCACACAGGTTGGCCACGGCAGCGTTGCCCGCGGCGGCGACCGGCAGCGCGACGAGCGTCTCGACCAGGCTGGTCGAAACCGTTGGTGGCATCGGCATCATCGGCGCCGACAGCAAGGCGACGCTGCCGGCACTGCCGCCAAGCAGCAGGCGCCTAGCCCGAGAGCGTGACACGGCGCAACTCTTCGAGCGTGGTCTCGCCCCGCGCCACCAGGCGCAGGGCCGCTTCGGTCAGGCTACGGGTGCCGTTGCGGTAGGCCACTTCCTTCAACTGCCGAATCGGTCGCTTTTCGATGATCAGTTCGCGCAACTCATCGTTCAGGTTCAGGATCTCGGCCACCGCCTTGCGGCCTCGGTAGCCGGTGCCGCGGCAATCACCGCAGCCGCTGCCGCGCCGGAAAGCAAAGCGTGCCAGGTCACCGCCGTCCAGATGGAAGCGCTCGATCTCGGCGTCGCTCGGCGTATAGGCTTCACCGCAGCGCTGGCAATTCACGCGCAGCAGGCGCTGCGCCCAGATGCCGTTGAGCGCCGAGGCAAAGGCGTAGGGGTCGATGCCCATGTGCGTGAAACGACCGAAAACGTCAAAGACGTTGTTGGCGTGAACCGTGGTCAGCACCAGATGCCCGGTCAACGCCGACTGGACGGCGATTTCGGCGGTTTCGCGGTCGCGGATCTCGCCAACCATGATCTTGTCCGGGTCGTGACGCAGGATCGAGCGCAGGCCGCGCGCGAAGGTCAGCCCCTTCTTGTCGTTGACCGGAATCTGCAGGACGCCGGGCAACTGGTATTCGACCGGGTCTTCGATGGTGATGATCTTGTCGCGACCGTTGTTGATCTCGGAAATCGCCCCGTAGAGCGTCGTCGTCTTGCCCGAACCGGTCGGTCCGGTGACCAGCAGCATGCCGTAGGGTTCCTCGACCAGCCGCCGCAATGCCTTCAGGGACAGCTCATCGAAGCCCAGCGAATCCAGCGTCAGCGAACCATGTGCCTCGATCACGCCGCGCTTGTCAAGGATCCGCACGACCGCGTCCTCGCCGTGGATGCACGGCATGATCGAGACCCGCAGGTCGATGTCGCGCCCCGCCACCTCGACCCGGAAACTGCCATCCTGCGGTGTCCGCCGCTCGGCGATATCGAGTTCGGCAAGGACCTTAAGGCGCGAAATCACCTGCTCGGCGAGCGCCACGCCGCTGATCTGCGCCACCGTATCGAGAACGCCGTCTAGACGGTACTTGATGGCGATGCCGCTGGGCGTGCTTTCGAGGTGGATGTCGCTCGCCGCAGCCTTGACTGCGTCATAAACGGTGGAGTTGACCAGCTTCACCGCCGGGCTCGAGGCTTCGCTGACCGAAGCGAAACTGAGCACCTCGGCCGTGCGGCGCTCGGGCGCACTGCCAGCCTCGTGCACCAGCGAACGAACCGCGTGCACCGACTCCTCATGCTTTGACAGGTAGGCCTGGATGTCCGCTGCCAGCGCCAGGCAATAGTGTACCGGTGTGCCGGCCAGGCTGCTCAGCCAGACCATGCTGTCGGTATCGAAGGGGTCCGGAATGACGCCGACGATCTGACCGTCGGCTGGCGCCTGCGGCGAGCGCAGGAGCACGCAACCACGCGTCTGTGCCTTGACCATCGGCAGCAGGTCGAACGCCGGCGCGCAGGCCAGCATCGCCGTGGTATCCATCACCGCGAGGCGAAAACGCTGCGCCAGATGGTCCACCACCTGCCGCGGATCAATGCCGGTCAGCGCCTCGAGTTCGGTGACCACCGGCCGTTTCGATGCCAGCGCCAGACGCCTGGCCTGCTGCAGGAGTGCATCATCGAAGGTCTCACGGACGCCGAGGCCAGGGGCGTTCATTGCAGCGTCCCCGCCAGGTCGAAGATCGGCATGTACAGCAGGATCACGATCAGGCCGACCAGCAGGCCGATCGCCGTCATCAGCACCGGCTCGAAAACCTTCGTGAAGCGCTCGATCCAGCGCGAGCTCTCACCTTCGTAGAACAAGGCCGAGCGGGTCAGCATGGCCCCCAGTTGCCCCGATCGTTCGCCGACGCGCAACATGCGCAGGGCGATCGGTGTCGCCAGGCCGCTGGTCTCAAAGCCCTGCGACAGCGTGCCGCCGTCTGAAATGCTGCGGCGCGCAGCGAGCAGTGCCGCGCGCGTGTTCGGTGAGACGGTGTGGCCGACGATGTCGAGCGCCGCGAGGATGGGGATGCCGCCTTCGAGCAGCATGCCGGTGGTCAGGTACAGGCGCGACAGCTCGATGATCCGGACTCGTTCGCCGATGCCGGGCAACCGCGTCAGGAAGACGATCCAGCGGCCGCTGCGAATGAAGCGCCGCAGCCAGTAAGCGGCGGCCAGCGCGAGCAGCAGCACGGAGGTGAACACGGTGTCGGTATGCTGGCCAACGAACTGACCCCAGTCGAGCAGCAACTGCGACAGCCAGGGCAACGAACGGCCGCTGCCCTGATACACCCCGGCGAAGCGCGGTACGACGTAGCCCATCAGAAACAAGGTCACGCCGCAGCCGACGACCAACAGGATGATCGGGTAGATCGCGGCACTGACCACCCGGTTGCGCACCGTTTCGAGCCGCGTCTGGTAGTCGATGTAGCGCGACAGGGCGCGCGGCAGGTCACTGGTCCCCTCGGCGGCCCTGACGATGCCGACGTAGAGCGGCGGGAAGACGTCGGCCTGCCGCGCCAGCGCGGCGGAAAAACGCAGGCCCTCGCGCAGGTCGCGCATCAGGCGCTCGAGCACCGAACGCGAGGTCGGCGAGGACTCCTTCTCGAGCAGCGCCTCGAAGGCCTCGACCAGACTCAGTCCGGCTTCCAGCAGCGCCAGCAGTTCGGCGCTGAACAACAGCAGCGAGAACGACTTGTTGCTGCGACCAGGAAACGCTGCCGACTGGCTGGCCGACCCGCGGGCGGCCTTGATCGACAACGGTTGCAGTCGCTTCTGCTCGAGCAGCCTGCCCGCTTCCCCCGCATCCGAGGCCTCGACGCTGTGCGTCTCGATCAGGTTGTCGGCAGACAGGGCACGAACTTCAAAGCGCATGACAGATCCAGCGCACGGTCATTGATTGCTGACGTCGGCCGCATCGCCGGTGCCACCGGGCTGGCCATCCTTGCCGTAGGAGCTGATGTCGAAGTCGCCGTTGGCGCCTGGTGCGCGATACACGTACGCCCGGCCCCAGGGATCCAGCGGCACGGCCTTCTGCAGATACGGCCCGTTCCACTTGGCGGCAGTGGCCGGCCTGGTCAGCAGCGCGTTGAGGCCCTCTTCGGTGGTCGGATAAAAACCGACGTCGAGCCGATAGGTGTCGAGCGCACGGGCAAAGGCTTCGATCTGCGCCTTGGCCACCCCCTGCTCCGATTTGCCCAACTGCGAGAAGTACTTCGGGCCGACGTAGGCTGCCAGCAGGCCGATGATCGTCACCACCACCAGCAGCTCGAGCAGCGTGAAGCCGCCGGTACGGCGCCGTCGGTCAGCGCCAGCCGGGCGACCCGCGCGCCCGACCGCTGACCCATCTTTCCGCCCGACAGTCCACAAGTCTCTGTTCATCGATCTGTTCACTGCATTTGTCCCGTGCTGATACCGGCAGAACTGCCGGCAGATGGCGCATCGTCTGGTGATTCGATGGCCGGCATTATAGGCCCTTGGAGCAAGGGCGAGCTTGTCCCAATGCTGATTTAGCAAATCTTTCGCAGCGTCACGGCGCGGCTGCGAAGTTCCCGGCGGGATCTGCGCACTGGCTGACCCGAAAGCGCGCTGCTTTGCCCGGCATCCCTGGCAGCGTGCCGGCAGCCGCCTTCAACCGGCCTGCCGGCAGTTCCTACGAGGAAAGCGCGCGCGCATGATACGTCTGACCGAACGCGTTCGCCGGGACGGTCTGCCTGACGCCAAGAGCCGCCTTGCCGGCAGCGCGCTCGCCCAGCAGCGTGATGCAGCGCTTCATCAGCGGGATGTCGATTGCGTGCGCCTCCACCTTCCGGCCGATCCCCTCGAGGAGGGGGATCGAGAGAACGCCACCAAGATGTTCGCGGAACTCGCAGAGCGCTTTCTCGACATCGAGCCAGGACAGCGCCGGATGGCTGAGTGCAAAGCCCAGGGTGTCCAGCAGCGTCAGAATCCGATGCAGGTCGATCTCGCCGAGGATGCCAAGATGCTGGGAATACAGCGAGTCGAGAGCGATGCCAATGGCAACTGCTTCGCCGTGCTTGACTTCGCTGGCCGACAATTCCTCCAGGCGGTGAGCGAGCCAGTGGCCGAAGTCCAGCGGCCGCGACGAACCGGTCTCGAAGGCATCACCACCGTGGCCGATGTGCTCGAGATGCAGTTCGGCGCAGCGGACGATCATTTTCTGCATCGCCGCCGGCGCGAAGCGCGCCAGGTTGGCACGTTCCTCGTAGAGAAAATCGAAGAAATCGCGATCCCGGATCAGCGCCACCTTGACCGCTTCGGAAATGCCGGCGCGCAGATCACGCTCGGACAGCGTCTGCAGGAAGCTGGCATCGTTGATGACCGCGAACGGCGGCGCAAAGGTGCCGAGGAAGTTCTTGCGGCCGAAAGCGTTGACGCCGTTCTTGACGCCGATGCCGGCATCGTTCTGGGCCAGCACGGTGGTCGGCAAGCGGATCAGCCGTACACCCCGGTGCGCAGTCGCCGCGGCGTAACCGGCAACGTCCAGGACGGCACCGCCACCGATGGCGATGATGAACGAGTGGCGGCAGATCTTGTGCCGCTCGACGAGGGCGTGAATCCGTTCCACCTCGATCGGCTCATGTTTGCAGATTTCACCGCCACGGATCTGGAACGGCGGGCTGACGAAAGACATGACCGACCCATACGCTTCACCGTACTGGCTGATTCGTCCCAGCAAATCCGGCGTCAGGCGCACGACCTCGCTGTCGATGACAACCAGTGCGCGGTTGTGCGGGTGGCCACCCTGACGGATTACGTCGGCCAGCAAAGGATTATGCAAGTCAAAAACAGCCTCGGCAAAGATGACCGGGAAAGAGTAACTGACGCTGAATTGCTGCTGGAGGACTTGCATGGCTTTCCCCAAAGGCGGAGGGTCGGACCTGAACACGGTCGCAGGCTTGGGCCAGGCACAGGGGACCCAAGATGGGGGCGGCTTGGTAAACGGCTGCGCCTCGCCCAACCAACAGATTGACTCTGATCATGCTTGAATTCCCTGCCAGCGGGCGGCATCGCGGTAGCGATGCCGCCTGACCCGGACCATGATCGCCGACCACGCCCTGACAGGGCGAGTCATCACCCACGAAGCATGGATCGTGCCAAAAAAATAAAGCGCCATTTTATTAATGGCCTACGCAGCCGGCTCGGCAAACGGGCCGGGCCGGTCACAAGCAACTGTAAGAAAAATCGACACTCCCGGCACCGCGCTGCGGCACCAGATGCTGGGGCCGGCAGAATCGCGTGTCAACGCGTCAGCGTTTGCGGCGGCCATGCAGCCCGCGACAGCGCGGCAGCGAATTTCCCAAGATTGACCGTCGCTCGCGCGAGAAGCTATACTCGCCGCGCTGCCGTGGAAGCCTGATCCCTCGATCTCGCCGCCGCGGAATCGCCAAGCACCCCCTGTCGATGCCCGATCAGGGTCAAGATGCCGTCCAGCAAGCAGGGGATCTGGTCGCCGCCATCGGCCCGTGGACGGATTCAATGCTGGCCCCATTTGGAGTCGCTCAATGCTGAAACCTGATCGCATCATCGGAATGACGAGTTCCTTCTTCGATTCCTGCGTGCTGTTTACCGCGTCGGATCTCGGCGTCTTCGCCAGGCTGGCCGAGTCGGGCCCGATGGATGCAGCCAGCCTGGCCTCGGCGCTACAGCTCGATGAGCGGGGAACACGCCTGCTGCTCGACGCCTGCGTGGCGCTGGAACTGCTCAGCAAGCAGGCGGAGACCTACTCGAATACCCCGGAGACTGCCGTCTTCCTCGTGCCCGGTTCGCCCGGCGACCTGTCCGCGGCCATTCGCTACAATCGCGACGTCTATGCCGCCTGGGGCAAACTCGATACGCTGGTCAGGACCGGCAAACCGGTTGAGAAGCCGGAATGCCACCTCGGCCAGGATGCAGAGCGGACGCGAACCTTCGTTCTCTCCATGCATCATCGGGCGCTGGCCATCGGCCGGGCAGTCCTCGAAGAACTCGATCTGACGCAGTGCAGAACCCTGCTTGATGTCGGCGGTGGTCCCGGCACCTACTCCGTGCTGATTGCACGACGTCATCCGGCCATCGCCTGTACCGTTCTCGACCTGCCGGATGTGGTCAAGGTGGCGGAAGAGCTGATCGAGCAGCAGGGCTGCGCGGCACAGGTCAGGACGCTTGCCGGCGACTATCGGCGCACGCCTTTCCCTGCCGGCAACGATGTCATCAACTTCTTTGGCATGTTCCACCAGGAGTCGCCGGAAAGCATCCGGGCGCTTCTTGGCAAGGCCTACGCCGCCTTGAAGCCCGGCGGCATCGTCAATGTGATGGACATGATGACCGACAGCAGCCACACCAAGCCGAAGTTCAGCGCGCTGTTCGCGGTCAATATGGCGCTGACCACCGAGAATGGCTGGGTGTTTGCCGATTCTGAATTGACCGGCTGGCTGCAGGAGGCCGGGTTCACCGACATCAAGGTCAAACCCCTGCCGCCGCCGATGCCACACAGTTTCGCCACCGCCCGCAAGTAGCCGGCGAGACGCAACTCACCTTCGTCTGCCGAGCAGGCAACGCCACCCCGAGTTTACGAGACCAGGAGACCCCGTGAAACCAACCAGAATCGCCCTCAATGCACTCCTGCTCAGCGGCGCCATCGCTTCCCTCTCATGCCTCGCTGCCGATGCTGCTGCGCCGCCAGCGCCCGCCGGTCCAGGCGACGCAGGTGGGCAGCTTGCCCCGGTGGAGACCGCCAAGGGCGTCTTTCGACTCGGTGACGTCCTGATCAACAAAGCGGAGCGCTCGGTCACCTTTCCCGGCGAAGTCAACATGGACAAGGGCATGGTCGAGTACCTGCTCGTCCACCGCAAGGGAAAAACGCATGAAAGCCTGTTGCGAACATCGGTGGAGCCCTACAACCTGAAAGTCGCTTTCCTCCTGCTGGGCTTCGAGCCGACGGAAAAGCCGCTGGCCCGGCAAGGCGATCCCGAAACGCCCAGCGGCGAGCGCGTCCGCATCACCCTGATCGCGGATACCGGATCCCGAAAGGAGGTCATCCCGGTTGAGAAATGGTTGATCAACCGCTTCGGCGACGTCGCGCGCGACGTCGAACCACTGAACTGGGTCTATAGCGGCTCCCTTGTCCGTCAGGGCCGGTTCATGTCCCAGGAAACCGGCTCGATCGTCGCGATCTGGCATGACCCGGTCGCGATGATCGACAATGCGTCGCCGGGAGGCCACAGCAACGCCATCTGGTTCGTCAAACAGGGAACCGTGCCAGCCGTCGGAACGCCGGTCCAGGTGATCATCACCCCTGCCAAGTAACCCCCCCACTGGAGATTGTCATGAGAAAGTACGCTGCCCTGTTGCCTGTAGCCGTGATGGCGTTCCTGCCCCTGGGCTCGATCGCCGCCGAAAAGGTCGTTGCACAAACCACACCGGACCTCTCCTTGCGCGTCGAGGTCGAGAATTCGATCGGCAAGGGGCTCACCTGGCTGGCTGGCAAGCAGCAACCAGAAGGGTACTGGGCCCAAAGCGAACACCCGGCAGTGACCGCGTTGATCCTCACCGCCTTCCAGGGAGACCCATCGAAGTTCTACCAGAAGAAGTACCAGAAGAACATCAAGGCGGGCTATGACTATCTGGCCACCAACGTCAAGCCTGACGGCAGCATCTACAGCAAGGGCCTGCCAAACTACAACACCGCGATTTCGATGACCGCATTCATGGTGGCGAACAACAAGGCCTACGAGCCGATCCTGAAGAATGCTCGCAAGTATCTGATCAGCCAGCAGGACGACTTCGGCGAGAAGGGGATGGGCGATCATCCGCTGGATGGCGGCGTCGGCTACGGCGGCCGCGGTGCCAAGAATTCCGACATCAACAACACCACCGCCGCCCTCGAGGCGCTGTACTACACCCGCTACCTGAAGAGCGACGTGGCCAATGATCCGGACGCCAAGGACCTCAACTGGAAGGCCGCCGCGCAGTTCATCACGCGCAGCCAGAACCTGCCGGGCCAGAATGACCAGCCGTGGGTCAGCGGCGATGCCGAAAACAAGGGCGGCTTCATTTACTTCCCCGAGAACAGCAAGGCGGGCGAAATGCCCGTTGGCGACGGCAAGGTGGCTTTCCGCTCCTATGGCAGCGCGAGCTACAACGGTCTGCTGAGTTTCATCTACGCCCAGATGGACAAGAACGATCCGCGCGTCGTCGCCGTCAAGGAATGGCTGACCCGCAACTACTCGCTGAACGAGAACCCCGGCCTCGGCAAGGATGGACTGTTCTATTACTACCACACGATGGCCAAGGCGCTGAGCATTGCCGGCATCGACACCCTGGTGATGAAGGACGGCAGCAAGGTCAACTGGCGTCAGGAACTGGCCAAGCACCTGCTCAACCTGCAGAATGCCGACGGTTCGTGGGTGAACAAGCAGAGCGCCCGCTACATGGAAAGCGACCCCCATCTGGTCACCGCCTACGCGACGCTGACCATGGAAATCCTCTATCGCGGCCTGTAGGTTTCTGACCGCCCGGAGCGATCGCGCTAGCTCCGGGCGTCAGCAGCTCCGGGCGTCAGCCCGATCGACGTCGCACTCCAGTTGCATGGCGGCGCAGCGGTGGCACATGAAACCGTCCCAGATATGCAGCCCGTGTTTCCGGCGGATGGCGTGACAGCCGAGGTTCAGGGTCTCGAAGTACTGGTGCAGACGGTCAAGATAATCGGGATGATCGCGTCCGCCGACCGGCCAGTACAGCGAGTAGATCGGAATGATGCCGCGCGAGCAAAGTGCTTCGGCACCTTCCAGCGCCAGTGCCACCGCCTGCTCTCCGGACATCCCGTGCTCGGGTTCCAGTTCGATGCCGCCGACCATCGCGCTATAGACATGGCCCGCCCCCCAGAGCGCCACGGCCTGCTCCAGCGCGCGGATCCAGCGGTCATAGCCGACGAAATGGTGCTTGCCGGGAGAGACCTTGGCGAACAGGGCTTCTGACCAGACCTCCAGGTTGAAGCAGACATTGTCGACCAGTTTCTCCGCGTGCAATTCCTGCAGGATATCGTCGGGCAGGGCGCCGGAGCCACAGGACACGGGAATCCGCCGCTGATTGACCGCCTGCACCTGCCGGGCCACTTCCAGGTAACGGCGGCCCTCCTGACGCCAGTCCGGCAAAGCCCCGCCGACCAGGTAGAGGTGGCGGATGTCGCTCTCGGCCAGCACGGCGCGCAGGGTCTCCTGCATGCGGGCATAGGTCTGCTCGGGCAAGGACACCTGGCCGGTTTTCTGGCCAAGGTGCGCCACCCGCTCGTCGGGCGCGCCATAGGCGCAAAAGGCGCAGCGCATCGAAACGCCGTCGATCTTGTGCAGAAAATACTCGCACCCGGGCGCCAGGTTGATCACCGCCATGTCACCGAGCAATTCGATGCCGCTCCGGGCCATCGGAAAGCCGTCGCTGGTCTCGGCCTGCATCCAGCGCGGCAGCGGCGTGAACTGCACGGCAACCGCTGGCTCGCCGTCCTTGCACAGGCGGTAGCCCGCTTCCCGGTCGCCGTTCACCACCCACGGCGAATCACCGTTACCCTTGATACGGATCAGCGTGTCATCCTCGAGGGTCAGCAGGTAGGGAATGCTGGCCTTGCCGGTGCCGGTGGGATCGGGCTCGCCCGGCTGAAAGCGGTACGGATAATAATTCGGGAAGGCATGCTCGGCTGCCTTGCCCAGCGCCGCGCTGTAGCGGATGCCGTGAAACATCATCTCCAGCTTGAAGCGAGCGGAAGGGGGTAAAGTGCTGAGCGTCATGCTGCGCCTCGCTATCCAGGGTTAACGGTTGCTGTTAGAATCGCTGACGCTTTGCGTTGAGATGACTGCGGGAAACCGGCCCACCCCATGCCTGCGCGTTTGCGTCTGATTATAGTCGTTTTGCTGGCCGTGCTGATTCCGGTCGTGCCCTTCGTCCTGCTCGGCGAATTGCCGGGCGAGCGCTGGCTGTCGGCCGCCGACGACAACGCGCTGCAGTTCGCGTTGACCGGCGCCGGTTTGCTCGCCGCCGACGCGCTGCTGCCGGTCCCTTCCAGCATCCTCGGCACGCTGCTCGGCGCCCGCCTCGGGTTCCTCGCCGGCGCGCTCGCGGCCTGGCTTGGCATGCTCGCCGGCAACCTCCTCGCCTACGCCGGCGGACGCTTGCTGCTGGGCCGCCTGCGGACGCCACTGCCAGAGACACCGACCCTGACGGTCCTGTTTCTCAGCCGACCGGTGCCGGTGCTGGCCGAAGCCGCTGCCATCGCCGCGGGGGCGGAACGTGTCGCGTTCTGGCCCTTCGTCGGCGCCTGCGCCGCCGGCAACGCGATCTACGCGCTGGTACTGGCCGGCAATGGCGCCGCCCTGCTGCCCGGCGCGCTGGCCGGTCCCGGCCTGCTCGTGCCGATGGCCGTGCCGGCAGTCGCCTGGTGGCTGTGGCGACGACGAATGCGCACCGTCAAGGTCGCAACATCCGACTGACCAATCCTCCTGGAGACGCCCACATGTTCTATATGCTGATCAATCGCACCCGCCCCGGCCTGACCGCCGACGATTTCGCACAGCTGGGCAAGCTGGCGCAGGGCTTCTACGACGGTATCCCGCCCGGACTCGTACTGCACAATGACTGGGCGGCCAACGACGGCTCGCGCACCTTCGCGCTGCTCGAAACCGACGACCCCGCCCTGCTGGAGCAGATTCAGGCGCCGTTCCGGCCCTATGTCGATATGGAACTGGTGCCGGTGACGCCGGTCACCGGGTGGACCAAGTAGTGCCGTTCGCATCAAGGACACTCTGCATCGAAAGATAACGAGGCAATCGTGCCGGTAACGTACCTGATCGAGCATTTCGCCCACCTGTTGCACCAGTTCTTCACGGCCCCTGATCTTCCCTCCACGCCTGCTGCACAGGCGCGGGCTCCTCACCACTCTTCTCGAAACACGCCAGCCGGGTGGCCAGCAATAATCAGCCGACTGGCAAGGCACATGCGGCGGTAACCGGTACCGTCACCGTATTGCGCTGCCGCTGTTGGCGGCAGGGCTGATGATCGTAGGATAGAATTGCAGCGATTGGTGGAGATCGCAGATGACAGCGTCGAACAGCCCGCACGACCGCTTTTTCAAGGCGGTGTTCGGGCGAACCGAGGTGGCGGCGGAATTCCTGGAGCGCTATCTGCCGACAACAGCAGCGCAGGCGCTGAACTGGAAGACCTTACGCGCGGCCAAGGACTCGTTTCTCGATCCGGAACTCGCGCTGCATCCCGCGGACCTGCTGTACGCGGTCGATCTTCGGGACGGCGGCCCCGGCTATGTGCACGTGCTGTTCGAACACAAGAGCTATGTCGAGTCGCGAATCGGCCTGGACCTCCTGCGTTATCGGGTGCGGATCTGGGAACAATGGCTGAACGCCGGGAATTCCGGTCGCCTGCCCGTGGTCGTACCGGTCGTGGTCTATCACGGCGCGGCGACCTGGCGCGTCAGCCGGCAATTCGCCGACGAGGTCGAAGACGCCCCGGCGCTACGAGCCTATGTGCCGGCGTGTGTCTATCACCTGATCGACTTGAGCGACTACCGGGACGATGAGCTGCGAGGTGCGGTAATGCTGCAAACGGCGCTGCTGACCCTGAAGTACATCTTCCGGGACGAGTTGCGCGAACGGCTGCCGGAAATTCTGGGACTGCTGCGGGACTTGGCGCAGAGTTCGAAAGGGCTGGACTATGTACGTACGCTTCTACGCTACCTGGCGCAGGCGGCGAGCATTGACCGCTTGAGCGGTGACCAGTTGCGCCAGGCTGTGACGCAAACTTTGAGTGGTGGAGATGAACTGATGCTGACGATTGCAGAGCAATGGGAACAACAGGCGACGGAGAGAGGGATCGAAAAGGGCATCGAGCAAGGCGAGGCACGCCTGCTGAAGCAGCTGTTGACCTGGCGCTTCGGCTCCCTGCCGGCCTGGGCCGAGGCCCGGCTCGCAGGCGCCGAACCTGCGCGCCTGGAGACGTGGGCAAAGCGCGTGCTCGACGCACAGACCCTGGACGCCGTGTTCGGCGAAGGCAATTCGGGGACAGTATAGTCAACTTGACTCGCGGCGCCGATCAGAAAGGAACGCCCTACTCGCCGGTTTCCGATCTCGGCTTTGGACCGCGTTTCTGCGGCCGCAGCCGGCGCTCGAGCCGCGCTTCCAGTTCGCTGACGAAGGCTTCTTCGCCCAGCGGGCGACCCGTCCGGGTGTGAGCATGGATCTTTTCGGCCAGAGGCTGATCCATCGCTTCGTTCAGGTACTCTCGCCAGTTCGCAACCACAGCCGAGCGTAGAGCGCCGATGCGCCTCACTGATCGCACGGCGCAGTCCATCGGGATGCTGCGGCACCATGATCAGGTGGACATGGTTCGGCAGCAGGCAGTAAGCCCAGACCTCAGTCCCGGACGCGCGCACGAAGCCGACATCAGGCGCAAGTACTCGCGATAATCGTCATCAGAGAAAAAAGTCTGCTGGCGACGGTTACCCCGTTGTGTCACGTGATGCGGATAACCCGATGCCACCACCCTCGCAATTCTCGACACCTTCGTCCTCCTGGCCGTGTTCGTGATCCCGACAAGTTAAATATACTGTCCCCGAATTTCGAATTTCAATTTCCTGGACAACTTGACGAGGCGAGCTGCCGGTGGATAATGTAGTACTCAACACTACATACAAGGGACCTTTATGAGAATCGTTTCAGCGGGGGATGCCAATCGCCAGTTTTCCAGAGTGCTACGTGAGGTTGCCCAAGGAGAGGTGTTTACCGTACTCTCGCGTGGTAAACCAGTGGCGACGATTTCACCTGCACGTTCGGACGACGATCAACGTCAGGGAGCGAGGCGCAACCTGCTCGAACGGCTGCGCCGGAAAGAAGCCATCGGCGCACGGGGCTGGACGCGTGACGAGCTCTACGAGTGCTGACGATGCGAGTCGCACTCGATACCAACATCCTGGCCTATGCCGAAGGGGTTGGCGACGAGCTTCGTTGCCGCATGGCCTTCCAACTCATCGAGCGCTTGCCGGCCAATCGGGTTCTGCTGCCCGCTCAAACGCTCGGCGAACTTTCCCGTGTGCTCACGGGAAAAGCCGGGCAATCTCCGGCAACTGCCCGTGAGGCAATTCTCGCCTGGGCGGACAGCTTCGAGGTAGCTGACTCGACGTGGCCGTCGTTCCAGGCCGCTTTCGACCTGACTGTCGACCATCGACTGCCGATCTGGGATGCGGTGATTCTTGCGGTCGCTGCCGAAAACCGCTGCCGCCTGCTCCTGAGTGAAGATTTCCAGACTGGATTTGTTTGGCGTGGAGTGACAGTGGTCGATCCTTTTGCCTCTCCAGCCTCACCGTTGCTCATGGACTTGCTGCGCAATTCGGGGACAGTATAGTCAACTCTACCCACCGCGCCGATCAGAAAGGAACGCCCTACTCGCCGGTTTCCGATCTCGGCTTTGGACCGCGTTTCTGCGGCCGCAGCCGGCGCTGCAGCCGTGTTTCCAGTTGGCTGACGAAGGCTTCTGCGCCCAACGGTCGCCCGGTCCGGGAGTGAGCATGGATTTTTTCGGCCAGAGACTGATCCATCGCTTCGCGCAGGTACTCTGGCCAGTTCGCAACCACAGCCAGCATCGGCGCGACCCTCGCCAGCCCGTCGTCCTCACCCCGCAAGTGTGCGCGGGCGCTGGACCATGGCCAGTCTTCGGCGTGCGCGCACAGCCCGGCACGAACCGGGTTGTTTTCGACATACCGTACGGCAGCCAGCAGGTGCGTCTCATCCAGCAGGAAGGAGTGGAAGCGCTCCTGCCAGAGATGGCCCTGCCATCCTTCGCGGACGTTGATCCGCAGCGTAAAGCGCCGATGCGCCTCACCAATCGCACTTCGCAGCCCATCGGAATGCTGCGGCACCATGATCAGGTGGACATGGTTCGGCATCAGGCAGTAAGCCCAGACCTCAGTCCCGGTACGAGCGCACGAAGCTGACATCAGGCGCAAATACTCGAGATAATCGTCATCGGAGAAAAAAGTCTGCTGACGACGGTTACCCCGTTGTGTCACGTGATGCGGATAACCCGATGCCACCACCCTCGCGATTCTCGCCACTTTCATCCTCCTGTCCGTATTCGTCATCCTGGGAAGTTTACTATACTGTCCCCGGAATGGTTGTCCCCGGAATGGTTGGATGTCGGAAATTCTTACACTTGCCTTCTGTGCCGATGGAGGTTTTTCCAGACTTCCTCAGTAAATCAGTTACCTGCGCGTTGTCGATGAATCAGGAACAGAACTTGCTACAGGGTCAACAAGCGCCAGTTACGTGCATTGGCGGAGCGACGACGGGGAAACGATGATCACCATCAACGGCATCCGCGCCTGCCCCGTGAAGTGCACGCGGTAGTGCGCTACCGGTTCGCTTCCGTGATCCACCAGCGCCGGATGAACTCCGGCACAACCACCAAATGAGGTATATCAAATGAAGAAAACGCTTTCCGCCCTGGCCGTGGCGCTCGCGGCAACAACCTACCTGCCACAGGCACAGGCACAGTCCTCGACGACCTTGAGTTTCACCCTCAGCCCTGTGACCGACGTCGCATTCGGTGGTGCTGTCGGGGTCGACATCTTCGTCAGCGGGCTCACCCAGGCGGTCGGCGCGTTCGCGTTCGACTTGAACTACGACAGCTCGCGCATGTCATTAGGCAGTTTCGTGGCCGACCCGGACACCAAGATGGGCGATGCACTGAATCCGGCCTGGGACCTCAGCCCTATCCCTTCAGGGTCTCCGGTCAATTTCACCGTGCTCACCGGCTTCCTGCCAGGGGATGAAGCGACCCTGGCAGGCCTTCAGGGAACGGGTTTCAGGCTTGGCCGTGCCGACTTCACGGCCCTGAGCAATGCCGGCTACGCGGACTTCGGCCTGTCCGGTATTTCGTTGAGCGACTACGAGGGGACTGGTACCATCCCGGTCACGGGTCCCCAAGGCGCACAGTTGTGCGTGAGCCCCAACGGGACAACGGGGGCTTGTGCCACCACCACCCCGGTCCCGGAGCCGACGATGGCTTTGCTGGCTGGCATTGCGCTGGGTGGCCTGTTCCTCAGCCGCAGGCGGCAGCAGAAGGCCGCCTGAGACCCCTCGATCGCAACACCACCGCGGGCCGCTGCGTCGCTGTGACGAGCGGCCCGTTGCTTTTTCAGGTGCCAGCACGTGCTCTCAGGCGCGGCCGACGGCGGAGGACAGCCGCACAAACCCGCGGCCAGGTCTGTCCGATTCCCTTCGGCGTCCTGCGCGGCGAGAGCGCCGGCCGGGGTAGCGCCGGTCAAGGAGCGGTACTGGGATCACAGCGCGGCTTCTGTCTGTGGGCGACGCGTCTCGAGGCTGTGGCCGTTCATTCCCGCCTGGTCGAAGGTGACCCCCGCGAGACCGACTGGACCGGCTTGAAACTTCTCCTCGAAGGCATCGCGCCGCGACGTATCCAGCGCCGCTGACGTTCTCCAGAGATCCCGGAAAAATGCAGTTGAACAGGTACTTGATGCCCGTTCCGGGTATCACTCGGGGCTGAATTCAGCCCTCTGGTCTTCCCTGTCCCGTGTCGAAAAGGTCGCCGTGATCGATGTCGTGGCCAAGTATCGACCGCCCGTGGTGAACATCCAGACCCGCCAGGCCGTCGTCTCGACCTCAAGCAGCGGCTGACGCAAATCTGGCAACAGGGGCAGCACGCGCCGATGAACGCTTCCCAGCGCAGGGACTGCTGGCGAGGTTACCGGCTACTTGCCGACGGCCAGCCGTCCACGGCCGGTCTAGCTGGCAGGTTTCTGGACTGCGGAAACGGCTGGCGGTTGCAACGGCGGGTGCCGAGAACCGAGTGCCTCCAGCGCCTTTTTCGACTCTGCGGAGCCGTCGTTCAGCTTTGCTCCGGCGGGGAGGCTTACTGCAGTGGGGACAGTTGCTGCGGTGGGGACGCTTGCTGCGGTGGGGAGGCTTGCTGCGCTGGGCGGGCTGGCCAGCGGCTGAGCCGGTGTGGCGGTGGTGGCCACCGGCGGCGTGCCACCAGCAGCGCCGCCCCCCATTCCTGCCACCCCGAATCCCTTCGGGGTTTCCAGGGGAATGCCGGTCGGGAAGGTCGCCGCAACAGTTCCGCTTTGGGAGAGTTCATCGCCCGCACGGACGATCTGTTGTGCAGACTCGTCGTTCAACCTTGCGCCGGGAAGGGGACGGCCGTCCGGCTGAGCCGCCTGAGCCGGGGTCGCGGCGGCGGCCACCGGCGGGGCGGCACCAGCGACTCCCCACTGGATATTCACCTCCCGGGGTCCTTTCGGGGTTTGCAGGCGAATGCTGGTTGGGAGAATCTTCGCGACGGTTCCGACTCGAGGGAGTTCATCGCCCGCCCGGACGATCTGTTGTTCGCCGTTCGGAAACTCAATGACGGCCCATTCGGGCTCGCCTGGTACCATGACCACACCGGTGAGGCGTATCCCCGACGGATCACTGCCGGCAGCCACCGCTGCGGCGCTGGCCAGCGCCAGCCCCACGGCGATCAGGCGGGCGATACGGCGGGCGTGGCGGAAGATGGACGTGGACATGGCGTCGGGATCAAGTGAGAGCGAGCCATCAGGCTCGCAGGGGAATCATAAGCGGCGCGCGCCAGGCGCGCGCCGCGATACTCACGCTTACGGCGTGGTCGCCGTTTGCCGCAGTTGGCAGTACCTCATGTCGGCGACATTGACGACGCCGTCGTGATTGGCGTCGTACGGATCGGTCGGTCCGGTGGCGACGGTGTTGAGCCTGGGGCGAATCAGCCGCACGTCAGCCGGGCTCACCTTGAGATCGTTGTTGAAGTCGCAGGCCATACCCCAGATCTTCGACACAATATTCGAACTGAGCGAAGTTCCGATGAACGCTCGGATCGTGTCGGTGCCCGGACCGGCGGTGTCGGTGTAGCTGAAGGTGGTCTTGCCGTCCGCACCGGTGGTGCCTGTGCCGGTCTTGCCGGTGTTGGGCCCGGTCAGGACCTTGAAGTCGATCGTCACGCCCGGCACCGGCGCGTTGTTGGCCGCCTGGGCAAAGGCGGTGACGGTGTGGCTGCTGCCGACCGGGTTGGTCGACGTCGTCGGGCTCAGGCCCACCGTGGCGAACAGGATCGGGTCCGGCGCCACCAGCGCCACCGGCGACAGGATCAGTTCGGCAATGGCCGCGGTGAGGGCCGCACCGCTGGCACAGCAGGAGAAGCCCATCCCCGCCCAATAGCCACCGTCGGTACTGGTCGGGTTGGTCTGGTTGGCGACCAGCCAGTCCTGATAGTCCGCATACCAGTCATTGGCTGGTTGGATGCCCGGGCCAGCAGGCCTACCGACGCCTGGCAGCGTGGCGATGTTCTGCAGCTTCAAGCCCTTGAAGTTGTTGAACATCGAATAGGCACAACCCTTGTTGGTGCCATTTGGGTAACCCACGCCAGGAACACCACAATCCCAACCATTTACGCCAATGCCGCCTGATGAACCATTCCACCAGCTGTTGAGATTGGTGGTGACCGCCGTGACGCGACCACCCGCTGTCTCACCGATCAGGAACAGTCCCTGCAGACCGATACCCACTTTTTGCGGTCCTGCGGCGCTGTCGCCACCCGGGTTGCCGTCAGCCGTATAGTCGAAACTGCCATCGGTGTTCAGAATACCGCCGCTATCGAGCAGGACCGAGAACTCGGTCTTGACCCACGGTGGCACTGTGGCACCTGCGGCGGCTGCGTCCAGCAACGCCAACACGTCCCAGCCGATGGTCGAGCCGTCGGCACGCTCCCCAAGGCTGTTGAAGTCATAGTCCCAGCCGCCTCGCCCAACGCCTGGTCCATCGTTCTGGCCCCAGGCCAGCGCGTTGACCAGGCGCTGCAGGATCTCGCCATAGGTCTTGCCCAGCGTGACGCCGCCCGACTCGGTATCGATGTGCGTCAGGGCACCGCTGCCGGCAACGCTGAGGATGGCCAGCGCTGTGGTGTAGCCCGTGTCCCAGGGCGGCCGATAACCGATGCAGTCGGCGAAGGTAGCCGCCGGCACTCCGACGCAGGGGTCGTTGCCGGCCGGCGTGACGCCCAGGGTCTCTTCACTGAGGCTGCTCAGCACGAAGTTGAGCCCGCGGCGCACGATGTACTTCTCGTAGATACCCGTCGGCGGCACGTTCGCCTGGATCTTGTAGCCCTGGTTCTCGAACGCCAGTACGACCAGCGACGTATCGGCAAAATCGACGTAGTTGGCCCAACTCGTCGCCGTGCCGTCCGGGAAGTTGGCTTCGCGGTTCACCTGCTGCGTCCAGAGAGAGCGAAGGCCATCCTGGATCGTCATGTTGATGCCCAGGCTGCGATTGTTGTCACCGGTCGGCCCGCCAATCAGCACCGCCGGGTCGAACACCTGGATGGTCGTGGTGGTGGACTCCCCTCCCACGGTCAGCTGGACAGTGTAGGTACCCTGACTGGCGTAGGTGTGCGCCTGGGCGATGTACGACCGGTCGACGCCGGTGCAGTCGAACAAGTCAGAACCATCACCGAAGTTCAGCGCGCAGGGCAAGGGCGGGTCCTGCGGCGCCAGGGGCGCCTGGGTGGTGACGCCCCACACCACCACGGGGACCGAGACCCTGGCATCGCGCGAAGGCATCAGCAGCGTCTCGGCCGAGACCGGCGTGGCCGTCGCTGCCAGCGCGACGGCAGCCAACGCGGCACCCTTGGCGGCGCGTCCAAAAAGTGACCTGATCCGTGCGGCGAGGTGGCCCATCGGGCTTACCCTCGCAACGGAGAATATACTTGACATGTTAGTTCCTCCAGAAGTAGGACGGGATTACCCGTCTGCTGGGACATCAAGCAATAACGATGCCCAGGACAAAACCTTTCTGATTTACAACGGATTTCTGCCTTTCCGCCGTGACGCGATCTCGCCAAGTGTAAGAAAAGTCGACACCCGCCGACCAAACAGGCGTGGCCCCGAGCTGGAGCGGGTCACCAAGGACGCGTCGTCCCACGATGGGCGATGACAGCTCATCCTGCTTCAGTCCGGACCTTTGCGCATTGGCACCTACCAGGCAAAGCGCTGGTTGATTGACCGCAGTCTTCGCCGCAGCATATACTTTTGCCCGCGTGATCGAGTTCCGCATGCTTCACGTCAAACAGCCACCACGCCGTTGACGGCCGTGAGCCGCCCTCCAACTGCGGGTTTCATTTCCGGGGTGACCATCCGACCGCGGCCAGCAGCATCGGATCACCCTGCCCAAGGAGAACCCAGATGAATGACCCCTACCGTCCGCTGACGGCGACGCAAGTGCTTGATCTCTATTTCATCGAGAACCGCTCGCGAGTGCTCGACATCGCCTCGTTCCTCGACCGCATCGACCGCTACGCGGGCGCCAACGAGGCCCGCGCCGAATACCGCTACCAGGCGTTCATGAAGACGCTGCGCCTGCTCGTCGAGTCGCCGGGCGAGCGGACCCGAGCGATTCAGTTGGCGCTCAGCGACCCGACCAGCAAGCCGCTCGACAGCGCCGTCGGGCTGAAGGCCTGGGGCGCATGGGAAGGAGCACCGCATGAAGGCAATTGACCCGCACATCCACATGGTTTCGCGGACCACCGATGACTATCTGAAGATGGCCATCAGTGGCATCCACACCGTCGCCGAACCGGCTTTCTGGGCGGGGTTTGACCGCAGTTCGGCGGACAGTTTTCGCGACTATTTCCATCAACTGACGGTGACCGAGCCGGCGCGGGCAGCGCGCTTCGGGGTCCGGCACTATTGCTGGATCGGCCTGAACTCCAAGGAGTCGGAGAACCTGAAGCTCGCCGAAGACGTACTGGCGATCATGCCGGAGTTCATCGACCGGCCGACCGCGCTGGGCATCGGCGAGGTCGGGCTGAACAAGAACAGCCGCAACGAGATCGCGGTACTGGAAAAGCAGCTCGCGCTGGCCGCCGAGCGCAACGAACTGATCCTGATCCACACGCCGCATCTCGAGGACAAGCTGAAGGGGACGCGGATCATCATGGACCTCATTCGCGCCGAGCCGAGAATCGATCCGGCCCGCGTGCTGATCGATCACGCCGAGGAACATACCATCGGCGAGATCAAGGACCGTGGTTTCTGGTTCGGGCTGACGCTGTACCCGAATTCCAAAGGCAGTCCCGAGCGGGCGATCGACGCCGTCGAAATCTACGGCACCGACCGGATCTGCATCAATTCCTCGGCCGACTGGAGCGTCAGCGACCCGCTGTCGGTTCTCAAGTGCGCCAACGAGATGCGTCGCCGCGGACATCCGGAGCCGGCGGTCAATCAGGTCTTCTACGAGAATCCCAAGCGCTTCCTTGGCCAATGTCCAAAATTCCAGGCCGGCTGATCACCTACTGCAGCAACATCCATCCCGGCGACAGCTGGGCGGAAACCTTCACCGCCCTGCAACAGCACGTGCCGGCGGTGAAGGCGGCGGTTTCACCGGAGCGCCCGTTTCCGATCGGCCTGCGGCTGTCCCAGCGGGCGGCAGTCGAGCTGACGACCGGGGAAGACCGGCGCTTCACCGACTGGCTGCGCGAGAACGACTGTTTTGTCCCGACGGTCAACGGTTTCCCCTACGGTTCCTTCCACGGCCAACGGGTCAAGGAACAGGTCTACCTGCCGGACTGGCGGCGTCCGGAACGTGCGGCCTATACCATTCGCCTGGCCGACCTGCTCGCCGGATGGTTGCCGGAGGGCATGACCGGGTCGATCTCGACGGTTCCGATCGGCCTCAAGGGCAACTTCAGCGACCAGGATTTGACCGCTGTCAGACAACAACTCGTCGCCGTGCTCAGCCATCTGCAGGCGCTGCGCCGGGACCGGGGAGCGCCGATCGTCCTCGCCCTCGAACCGGAACCCGGCTGCCTGCTGGAGACCACCGACGAGGTCTGCGAGTTCTTTGCCGCGCTCAATCTGCCGCCCGACCTGCGTGACCTGATCGGCGTCTGCTACGACTGCTGCCACCAGGCGGTCGAATTCGAGACGCCGGCCGCTTCGCTGGCGCGGCTGGCCGATGCCGGCATCCGGGTCGCCAAGGTTCAGGTTTCTTCGGCGCTCCGTCTCCTGGCGCCGACGCCGGCAGCGCTGAAACCTTTCGACGAACCGTGCTATCTGCACCAGGTGGTGGTCAGAAGCCGGAACGGCGACCTGTCGCGTTACCTGGACCTGCCCGAGGCGGTCGCCCGCCACCCGCTGGCGGCCGGCGACGAATGGCGCTGCCATTTCCACGTGCCGATCTTTGTTGCCGCGGCCGGTGAGCATGGCACGACGCGTTCGTTCATCGAGGAGATCCTGCCGCTGCTGCCGCCAGCGCTGCTGCTGGAAGTCGAAACCTATACCTGGGAGGTCCTGCCGCCCGAGCTCCGCAGCGGCTCGGTGCCGGCGTCGATCATTCGCGAACTTCACTGGCTGGAGGCACAGCTTGATGCACCGCACGGTCGTCCTTGACGTCGTCGGGCTCAGCCGTCGTCTGCTCAGCGGCCAGCAGACGCCGCGGCTGTCGGCGCTGCTGCCGAACAGCGCGCCGATCCGGACCATCGTTCCGGCGGTGACCTGCTCGGTCCAGTCGACCTACCTGACCGGGCGGCTGCCGTCGAGCCACGGCATCGTCGCCAACGGCTGGTATTTTCGTGACCTTGGCGAAGTGCTCTTCTGGCGCCAGTCGAATCGCCTGGTCCAGGGCGAGAAGCTGTGGCATGAAGCACGCCGTCGCGATGCCGCCTTCACCGTGGCCAACACCTTCTGGTGGTACGCCATGAACACCGACGCCGACTACACCGTCACGCCACGCCCGCTGTACTGTGCGGACGGCCGAAAGCTGCCCGACTGCTACAGCTTTCCGCTGGACTTGCGGGCCCGCTTCACCAGCGAGTTCGGCCCCTTTCCCCTCTTCCAGTTCTGGGGACCGGCCACCTCGATTGCTGCCAGCGAATGGATCGCCAGGGCGGCCATGGCCATCGAAGAGCAGTTTCAGCCGAGCCTGCAACTGGTGTACCTGCCGCACCTGGACTATTGCCTGCAGAAGCTGGGACCACAGGGCGACATCGCCCAGGACCTGGCGGCGATCGATGCGCTCTGCGGCCGCCTGCTCGACTTCTTCCAGGAGCGCAACTGCCGCGTGGTGATCCTCTCCGAATACGGCATCACGCCGGTCAGCCGGCCGATCCATCCGAACCGGATTCTCCGGCAGGCCGGCCTGCTCTCGCTGAAGATCGACCTCGGCCGCGAGACCCTCGACCCGGGCAGCAGCCGGGCCTTCGCCGTGGCCGACCACCAGTTGTGCCATGTCTACGTGCGCGACCGGCAGGACATCGCGCGCGTTCGCGAGCTGTTCACCGGCCTGCCGGGCGTCGAACAGGTGCTCGACGACGCCGGCAAGCAAGCCTACGGCCTTGACCACGAGCGCGCCGGCGAGCTGGTGCTGCTGGCTGCCGCGGACAGCTGGTTCACCTACTATTGGTGGCTGGCCGACGCGCTGGCGCCGGACTACGCCCGGACGGTGAATATCCACGCCAAGCCGGGCTACGACCCGTGCGAACTGTTCCTCGATCCGGCGATCGCTTTCCCCCGGCTGAAGATCGCCACGACGCTGGCCAGGAAGATGCTGGGCTTCCGCTATCTGATGGAGGTGATCCCGCTCGACGCGACGCTGGTCAAGGGCTCGCACGGCCGCCTCACCGACGATGACGCCGACGGACCGCTGCTGATGAGCACTGCCCCGCAACTGCTGCACCAGGACGTCATCGCCGCCACCGACGTCCATGATCTGCTGCTGCAGCATGTCTTTTCCGCTTAATCGATGAACTCGTTCAAGGCCTATCTGGCACTCTGTCGGGCCAGCAACCTGCCGACGGTATGGACCAATGTCCTCGCCGCCTGCCTGCTCGCCGGCGGCCGCTGCGAACTCGCGTCGTACGTACTGCTGGCGCTGGCGCTGTCCTGCTTCTACCTGGCGGGGATGTGCCTCAACGACCTGTGCGACGCCGGGCATGATCGGCAGCACCGACCGGGTCGGCCGATCCCTTCCGGCCGGGTGTCGCTGAATGGCGCCCGCCTGCTCACGCTGACGCTCTTTGCCGCCGGTTTCCTGCTCCTCGCGCTGGCGCCGAAGGCGAGCGGCATGGTCGCCGCGGTGCTCCTGCTGCTGGCGATCGTGGCCTATGACTTCCACCACAAGGGCAACCCCTTCAGCGTCCTGCTGATGGCTCTCTGCCGCCTGCTGGTCTTCGTCGTCGCCGCGCTCGCGCTGACCGGCGAGCTGCTGCCGCCGGTCCTGGTCGCCGGCGGCATCCAGTTTGTCTATGTCGTCCTGATCAGCCTCGTCGCGCGGCACGAAAACGCTTGTCCGACCCCCTTCACTTTTCCGGTCATCCCGGCCATGCTGGCCGGCATCTCGCTGGTAGACGGCATCGTCATCGCCAGTCTGGTATCGTTTCCCTGGTTGATCGCCGGTATCGCGGGCGCGCTGCTCACCTGGGCCGGTCAGCGATTCGTTCGCGGGGATTGACCAGCACCTTTGGTCGGAATGAACAGCGCGCACGCTCCTGAACCCGGATACCATCCACATAACACCCGGATAACACCCGGATAACACCCGGATAACACCCGGATAACACCCAGATGCCACCCGGCAAGCCAGCCGCGACTGGGCCGGCAACTCCCCTGAAAACAACAATGACTATCGACATCGAAACCGTGACCGCCGAGGTGCAACAGGAGGCCGCCTTCCTGGGCCGGATCGTGACCGCCCTGGAAACGGTGATCGTCGGGCAGCGCTTTCTCGTCGAGCGGATCCTCGTCGCCCTGTTGACCAACGGGCACGTGCTCATCGAAGGCGTGCCCGGCCTGGCCAAGACCAAGGTGGTCAAGGGCCTGACCAAGCTGGTCGACGCCCGCTTCCAGAGAATCCAGTTCACGCCCGACCTGCTTCCTGCCGACCTGATCGGTACCCTGATCTACAACCCGCGAGACGGTCTGTTCACCACCCGCAAAGGACCGATCTTCGCCAACGTCGTCCTCGCCGACGAGATCAACCGGGCACCCGCCAAGGTGCACAGCGCGCTCCTCGAAGCGATGGAAGAGCGGCAGGTGACGATCGGCGACAGCTCGTACCCGCTCGACGACCTGTTCCTGGTCCTGGCGACGCAGAACCCGATCGAGCAGGAAGGGACCTACCTGCTGCCGGAAGCCCAGATGGACCGCTTCATGCTGAAGATCGTCATCACCTACCCCTCGCGCGACGAAGAGCGCGAGATCATGCGGCGCGCGGGACGCACGGGCAAGCCGGCCGAACTGACGCCGCTGATTCATCCTGACGACATCATCCGCATGCGGGCGCTGGTCGACGCCATCTACCTCGACCCGAAAATCGAGAAATACATCATCGACCTGGTCTTTGCCACGCGGCAGCCGGCGGACTACGGGTTCGCCGAACTCGGGCGCTTCATCACCTACGGCGCGTCGCCCCGGGCGAGCATCAATCTGGTCCTCGCCTCCCGCGCCATGGCCTTTCTCCGGGGCCGCGGCTATGTCGTCCCGCAGGATGTCAAGGATATCGCGCCTGAGGTCCTGCGCCACCGGATCATCCCGAGCTACCAGGCCGATGCCGAGGGGATCACGGTGGACTGGCTGATCAACCGGCTGCTGGCCGAGACCGAGGTGCCCTGATCCGATGCCCAGGAGCGAGCAGCCGCGCGATGCGTCGTCCTGGTCGGCGGCCGACGTGCGCCGTCTCGAGATGCTTTCGTCGCATCTGGTGACGAGCATCTTTGCCGGCGCGTATCGCAGCGTTTTTCGCGGCCGCGGGATCGAGTTCGAGGAGGTCAGGGAGTACCAGCCGGGGGACGACATCCGCAGCATCGACTGGAACGTCACTGCCCGCTGCGGCCGACCGTTCGTCAAGCGCTTCGTCGAGGAACGGGAAATGACGGTGATGATCCTCCTCGACCAGTCCGCCTCGCTCGCTTGCCGTACGCCGCGGCGAGCAAAAAGTTCGCTGGCCGCCGAGATCTGTGCCCTCCTGGCGTTCGCGGCCGTGCGCAGCAACGATCGGGTCGGGCTGATCACCTTCACCGACCGCATCGAGCGCTACGTCCCGCCGGCCAAGGGTTCGCGCCACGCGCAGCGAGTGGTCGCCGCGCTGCTGCAAGCACCTGGCGGCCAGGGAACGGACCTTGCCGCAGCCCTCGGCTACCTGGAACGTGTGCAACGGCGCGGCTCCCTGGTCTTTGTCGTGTCGGATTTTCTGGCGGCCGATTTCCGCCTGCCGCTGGCCGCGGTTGCCCGGCATTACGAGGTGATCGCCGTTTCGCTGACCGACTCGAGCGATGAGCAGTTGCCAGCGGTCGGCCTGCTGCGGGTCAGCGACCCGGAGCGCGGCACCCGGCATCTGGTGGACACCGCTGCCGCCGAGCTGCGCGAGCGCTATCGGCAGCTTGCGGCGACGCGGCGTGGCCAGCTCAGCCAGGTCCTGGCCGACACCGGCGTCGAACACCTGATCGTCGACAGCGCCGTGCCGCCGCTGCACGCCCTCGGCCGCTTCTTTCACGGTCGCCGGCAGCGGCTGAGTCGCTGACCATGCGGCGCTTTCTGATCCCGCTCGTGTTGGCGGCTGGCGGCCTCGGCGCCGCCGAGAGCCCGCCGGGCGAACCCGCGCCACCCCCTGCGGCGGCGGCCATCCACGACATCCGCGGACCGGTGGCGGTGGACAGTCTGCCGCCTTTCGCCCTCACCGGCGGCGCCCTGGTGCTGGCCGGCGGCGTGTTCTGGCTGCAGCGCAAGTGGCGCCGCCGGCCAGCCGCCGTCCGGTCGCCTGGCGCGGACAGCCGGCCGGCAGCCAGCACGGTGCTGGCACGCCTTGCCGCCGACTACCGACGGGGCGCCTGCTCAAGCAGCCAGTTGATCGTCTGCCTCGACGATCTGCTGCGCAGCACGCTCGCCGACCACACCGGCATCGCTGCGCAACGGCTCACTTCATCCGAACTGCTGCTGCAGGCAGCCGCTTTCCTCGACGATCAGCAACGAGACTGGCTCAAGCAGCTCGTGGCGCTCTGCGACCGGGTCAAGTTTGCCGCCCATCAACCCGATGCGAGCGAAATCGACGGCGCGCTGAGTTCGGCCGCCAGCCTGCTCGAATGCTCGTCGGCAGGACCCGCCTGATGCGGTTCGCGGACCCCCAGATGCTTTTTCTTCTGCTGCTGCTGCCGCCGTGGGCGCTGTGGTGCCGCCGCCGGGAGCGCACAGCGCCTGCGCTGCACATTGCGGACGGGGCCCGCATCGAGGCGCTGCCCGATACGCTGCGCGTACGCTGCGCCCGGGCACTTCCCCTGTTGCGCCTTGTGCTGCTGGCGCTGGCGATCCTCGCACTGGCCCGACCGCAACTGATCGAACGCGAGGTCACGGTGCACAGCGAGGGGGTCGACCTGGTCGTGGCGCTCGATCTGTCGACCAGCATGCTGGCCGAAGACCTGGCCGGCGGCGAACCCCGGAAGAACCGGCTGACGATCGCGAAGGAGGTCCTGGCCGGCTTTCTGCAGGGCCGGCGGGGTGACCGGATCGCCCTCGTCGCCTTTGCTGCCCGCCCCTACCCGGCCGCACCGCTGACCCTTGACCATGACTGGCTGCAGACCGCGGTGGCACAGCTGCAGACCGGCGCGATCGAAGACGGTACGGCGATCGGCGATGCGCTTCTGGCGGCGCTGAACCGCCTGCGCGACGGGCCGGCCGAGGGCAACGCCGGGCAGGCGAAGAGCCAGGCGATCATCCTGATGACCGACGGGCGCAGCAACGCCGGCAGCGCGACGCCCCGCCTGGCGGCGGCAGCAGCGAGGACGCTGGGGATCCGGGTCCATACCATCGGGATCGGCGCCAGCGGTGCGGCGGTCATCCCGGTGGACGACCCCCTCGGTGGAACAACCTATCGGGCGGTACAGGCGGATCTGGACGAGAGTTCGCTGCGCGAAATCGCCAGCACCACCGGTGGCAGCTATTTCCGGGCCGACGATCGGGACGTCCTGGCGAAAGCGTTTGCGGACATCGACCGGCTGGAGAAGCGCCGCAGCGAAGAGAAGGTTTTCTTTTCCTACGAGGAGTTGTTCCCGGCGCTGCTTCTCGCCGTGCTGGCCCTCGGCGTGGCCGAGCTGGGCCTGCGCACGACCTTGCTGCGGACGCTACCCTGAGATGAACTGGGCCGACCCTGCCTACGCCTGGCTGTGTCTGCTGCTTGTCCCGGCGGCGATTCTCCGGCACCGGGCGGCGCGACGGCGACGGCGGGACCTGGTGCAGTTGACCGGTGACGGGTCGCCGGTCGCGCGCACAGCCTTGCGACCTTTCCTTGCCGGCCTGTTGCCGGCAGCGGCCTGCCTGTTGATCATTGCCGCGCTCTGTCGCCCACAGTGGGGGCTGACCACGCTGCCGCAGCACAACCGCGGGCTGAACATCGTCGTGGCGCTCGATGTTTCCCGCAGCATGCTCGCCGAGGATCTGCCGCCGACCCGGCTGGCGGCGGCCAGGGACGCGGTGACCGGATTGCTGTCGCAGTTGCAGGGCGACCGGATCGGCCTGATCGCCTTTGCCGGCAGCGCCTTCCTGGTCTGCCCGCTGACCAGCGATTACGGCACTTTCGCCGCGGTGCTCGCCGAGGCCGGACCGGACACCCTTCCCCTCGGCGGCACCTCGCTGGGCAGCGTCATCAGCGAGGCGACGCGGGTCTTTGCTGCCAATCAGGGGAGCAGCAACACCTTGATCGTGATCAGCGATGGCGAAGACCACGGCGGTGACCTCGGCAGCGTCGCCGGCCTGCGCGCTGCTGGCATCACGGTTCATGGCCTGGCCGTCGGCACGGCGGCGGGCAGCGTGATCCGGCTTGCCGACGGCGAATTCGTCAGAAACCGCCAGGGCACGCTGGTCAGGACGCGCCTGCAGACCGAGCCGTTGCTGCAACTCGCCACTGCCGGCGGCGGCCGCCTACTCGACCTTGCCGCCGACCCGAAGGCACTCGAGACGCTCTACCGCACCGGCCTGGCCAGCCAGGAGAGGCAGGAAAGCTCCACCACGCGCCAGCACCTCGCCGAACGTTTCCAGTTCCCGCTCGCGCTGGCCTTGCTCCTGTTGCTCGGCGAACCTCTGCTCGCCTGGCGCCAGAAGCCATGATGCGGGCGCTCACAAACACGCTGCTGGGCCTGCTGGCGGTGGCCGGACTGACCGTCACGCTGCGCCAGGACCTCAGCAGCCTGGCCCTGTCTCAGGGCACAGCACGCCTGCAGTCCGGCGACCCGAGCGGCGCTGAGTCGGCGTTCAATCGGGCGATCAGCCTTGGCAGCGACGCCGCGCCGCTGGCTTACAATCTCGGCGTCAGCCTCTATCGCAAGGGGGATTTCGTGCGCGCGCAACAGCAGTTTGCCACCGCCCTCGCCACGGCTGACCCTGATCTCGCGGCTGCCATCCACTACAACCGGGGCAACAGCCGCTTCCGCCAGGGCGAGCTTCTGGCGGCCAGCGATCCGCCGGCCGCCAGAAGCCTGCTGAGCGACGCCATGGCCGACTATGGCCAGGCGCTGGCCGCTGACCCGGACGCCGCCGATGCCGCCGGCAATCTGGCCGCGGCCCGGCTGCGGCTGGCGGCACTCGGTAGGAAGACCTCGTCTGAAGATAGCCGTCAGCCGGCGGGAAGCGATGAGAAGCAGGCCGGGGAAACGGCCAGGGACCAGGCTAGCAAAGCCGAGGGCGAACGGACGAAGGCGGATTCGTCCAGCACGCCGCCGGCAACGACGGCAGACGCCGCGCAAGCGGCTGACGGCGCCGATGATGCGCTCGGCAAGGGGAAACCACGCCGGGATCTGACGCAGCCGGAGGTCGAACGTCTGCTCAATGAGGCCCGCGGGCGCGAAAGGCCGGCAGGCATGCCGCATGCCGGGAATCCCGCCGGCAAGCTGGCGCAACCGGACAAGGACTGGTGAAGCAATGAGTCGATGGCTGAGCGGAGGGGTGATTCGCGCCATGCTCGTGGCGCTGCTGCTTGGCGCGTGCCCGGTCGGCCAGAGCGCCGCGGCGGCATCGGCGAGCGATGCGCCCGACGACCAGTTCATCCTCGAGGTCCTTCCGAAAAAGACCCGGGCTTATGTGCACGAAGCGGTACCGCTGACCGTGACCCTGCTCGCCGGCCCGGTGTCGATTCGCAACGTCCAGTATCCCCGGCTGGTAGGCGAGGCCTTCCGGACCGCCGACTATGCCCCCCCGCGACAGGCCAGCACCACCCGCAACGACCGCGAATACGCGGCCTACGAGTTTTCGACGACGCTGGTGGCAAGCCGCAGCGGAGAAATCGAACTTGGGCCGGCCGAGTTGCAGTTTGACCTGCTGACACCGGGCAGCGGTGCGGCCGCCTTTTTTGGCGACAGCGAACCCCGCCCGGTGACCGTCCGCTCGCAGCCGGTCCGTTTCACGATCCTGCCGCTACCGGCGAAAGGCAAGCCCGCCGGTTTCAGCGGTGCGGTCGGCCACTTCACGCTGGCCAGGGAGGTCTCGCCGACGCTCATCCAGAGTGGCGATCCCGTCACCCTGACGACGCGCATCGAAGGGGCCGGAAATATTGACAGTTTCTCCTGCCCGGCGCTTTCCTTGCCGGGCGTGCGCGCTTATCCTCCGGTTGCGAGTTTTACCGAAAGCAGCCTGGTCTGTGAGCAGGTGCTCATTCCCGAAACGGCCACGGCGGTCGAGATACCGGTGCTGAGCGTCAGCTACTTCGATCCTCGGCGCGAGCGCTACCAGACGCTGACGAGCCAGGCGATTCAGCTCCAGGTGGCGGCCCCGCTGCCCCGGCGAGCGCAGCCCCGACCAGCGCAGTCGCCAGCGTGGCCGCCGCGGCGCCGGAGACCAGCGACCCGGCGCCGGCCAGCGCAGCGCCCCTGGCCGGCGTTGGGCCGGCCGTCGTCGCCGCTGTGCTCGTGCTGCTCGTCCTCATTGTCTTCATTGTCCTCATCATTCATCGGGCGATGCGTCGATCGAGCCACCCCCGCCAGCCGCCGCCGGTCGCCCCGGAGGCGGCAGCGCGGTCCGTCGCAGACTGGCTCGCCGAGGCCGAACGGGGGCTCTCGGCCAACGACCCTGCCGCCTTTCATACCGCGATATTTCGCGCACTCCAGGGGCATCTGGCTGACCGCCATGGCGTCCCCGCAGCGGCGATCACCGAAGAGATCGTGGCCCGCGTCCTGCGCCCGGCAGGGGTCGATGACCGCCGTCTGGAAGCGTATGCCGCCCTCTTCGCCATCTGCAACCACTCGCGCTATGCGCCCGGGGCAACGGCCGAGCGACCGATGGCGGAAACGCTGCGCCGCGCCCGGGAAGCGCTCAGCGAAAACTAGCGCAGCGAGAGGGGCAACGTCAGCGGCTGCTTCATCGCGCAAGGGGCAATGCTCCAGGCGCGAACTCCGGGGCGACCGGTGCGCGGTAGCCCTACGCCCGGCCGCCGTGAAGCCGTGGGCACGCCTGCCGGCGCGCGCGATGGCCCGTACTCGGCCAAACCATCGCCAGGCGCCGGATCACTGCCTGGCCCCCCGTGCTGCCGCGGCCAGAACGGCCGGTACATAGAGCATCGTCTCACGATAGGGCGGGATACGGCCGCCGTGCCGCGCCACCGCTCCCTGACCGGCGTTGTACGCGGCCAGCGCCAGTGCGACGTTGCCCCGATGCTGCGTCAGCAGGTCCTTGAGGTGACGTACTCCGGCATCGATATTCTGCGCCGGATCGTCGGGGTTGGTGACCCCGTAGCGCGCGGCCGTGGCCGGCATCAACTGCATCGCGCCGGCAGCGCCCTTCGGCGACACGGCGCGGGCGTTGAAACCCGATTCCACCCGCACCACCGCCGCCACCAGTTGCGGCGTCACGTCGTGCAGGCGCGCGTAGTGTTCGATCAGTGGCGTCAGTTCCCGCTGTCCTGCGGCCTGGCTCTCACCGGCGGGCTTTCTCACCGGCTTGCCACGGCTCTCGGGCGGCGTCTCTCCACGGATGAAAAGCCGGTAGCTTGGATCAAGGCGTTGGCTGGCATAGCTGGGAACGCCATCGGCGGAGTACGAGACAAAGACGTTGCCGACCGTGGCAGCACCGGCCGGTGACAGCAGCAGGCCGCCGAGCAGCATGGCAAGCACCAGCCGCGCCGGCGAACAGCCGGCGCCGGCGATCGCCCTCCTGGCCGTCGCAACCGGCGGAACAAGGACCGTTACGAAGACCCCGGGACTTGTCCAAGCCCAGGCAGCAGTGAATCCCAACACGCGTTTTCTCCATGGTCACGACACGTTGCTGGCCTGGCGAACGGCGTCCCGACCAGCACAAGGCCACGGAGGATACCATGGTCGACCGAAGGCTGGCGTGATCGATCGCACAACAACGGATGCCGACCACAGGCAGACCGGTCGACGAACGCTTGCGGGCAAGGAGCCAATGGCCGATAATCCAACAAGCGATTGCTTGCTTAATTTTTGATCACCCTTGATCAGTTTCCAATTACTTCCTGTCACTCACGCCACGTCCAACCCGTCCCAGGAGATCCTCCGCATGCATCACAACACCTATCCGCACCTGCTCGCCCCGCTCGACCTCGGCTTCACGACGCTGAAGAATCGCGTCCTGATGGGCTCGATGCACACCGGTCTCGAAGAGGCACCAAAGGGCTTCGCCCGCCTCGCCGCGTTCTATGCCGAGCGTGCGCGCGGCGGCGTCGGCTTGATCGTCACCGGCGGCATCGCACCCAACCAGGACGGCGTGGTGATGCCCGGAGCGGCCGCACTCGAGAACGAAGCGCAGGCCGAAAAGCACCGGCAGGTCACCAACGCGGTTCACCAGGCGGGCGGCAAGATCGCCATGCAGATCCTGCACACCGGCCGTTACGCCTACCATCGCGGCGCGGTGGCGCCGTCGGCGGTGCAGGCACCGATTTCGCCGATCCGTCCGCGCGAACTCAGCGAGGAGGACATCGAACGGACGCTCAACGACTATGCGCGCTGCGCCGGTCTGGCCCAGCTTGCCGGTTACGACGGCGTCGAGGTGATGGGATCGGAAGGCTATCTGATCAACCAGTTCATCGCCCAGCAGACCAATTTCCGCGAGGACGGCTGGGGCGGCAGTTTCGAGAACCGCAGCCGCTTCGCACTCGAAACGGTTCGCCGCGTGCGAGCGACGACCGGGCCCAACTTCATCATCATCTTCCGCCTGTCGATGCTCGACCTGGTCGAGGGCGGCAGCACCTGGGATGAAATCGTGACCCTGGCCAAGGCGGTCGAGGCCGCCGGGGCGACGATCATCAACACCGGCATCGGCTGGCACGAGGCCCGCATCCCGACCATCGCCACGATGGTCCCGCGCGCGGCCTTCGTCTGGGTCACCAGGCGCCTGATGGGCCAGGTCGGCATCCCGCTGGTCACCACCAACCGGATCAACGCGCCGGAGGTGGCCGAGGAGGTCCTCGCCTCGGGCTCTGCCGACATGGTCTCGATGGCCCGTCCCTTCCTCGCCGACGCCGACTTCGTCAACAAGGCGGCGGCCGGCCGTGCCGACGAGATCAACACCTGCATCGCCTGCAATCAGGCCTGTCTCGACGAGATTTTCGAGGGCCGGCTGACTTTCTGCCTGGTCAACCCGCGCGCCTGCCGGGAAACCGAACTGCTGATCGAGAAGGCCGCCGTGCCGAAGCGGATCGCCGTCGTTGGTGCCGGACCGGCCGGCATGGCCTGCGCGCTGACCGCGGCCGAGCGTGGCCACTGGGTGACCCTGTTCGACGCCGCGCCGGAAATCGGCGGCCAGTTCAACCTCGCCCGCCGCATTCCGGGCAAGGAAGAGTTCAGCGAAACGCTGCGCTACTTCGATCGCAGTCTGGACAAGGCCGGGGTGACGCTCGAACTGGGCAAGACCTGTACGGCGTCGGAACTCGCCGCGGCCGGTTTCGAGCACGTCGTTCTCGCCACCGGGATCGTACCGCGCCAGCCAGAGCTAGCAGGCATCGAACACGAGAAGGTGATCTCGTATGCCGACCTGATCGAGGGCTATCGCATTGCCGGCGAACGCGTGGCGATCATCGGCGCCGGCGGCATCGGCTTCGACGTCGCCGAGTTCCTGACTCATACCGACGATGACCAGGACGAACTCGAGCGCTTCCAGGGCGAGTGGGGGATCGATCCGGAATTTGCCAACCGCGGCGGCCTCAAACCGCCGACCCGTACCACCGGGCAACGCCAGGTCTGGCTGCTGCAACGCAAGGCGGCCAAGGTCGGCGATGGTCTGGCCAAGACGACCGGCTGGATTCGCCGCACCCTGCTCAAGAAGCGTGGCGTGCAGATGCTCTCCGGGGTAACCTACGAGCGGATCGACGACGCCGGCCTGCACATCGTCGTCGACGGCCAGTCGCAATGCCTGCCGGTCAATCACGTGATCATCTGCGCCGGCCAGGAACCACGCCGGGATCTCGAAGAGGGCCTGCGCGCCGCCAGCGTGCCACTGTCGCTGATCGGCGGTGCCGACGTGGCCAACGAACTCGACGCCAAGCGCGCCATCGATCAGGGAACGCGCCTGGCGGCGACGCTCTGAGCACCGTGCCGGTGCTCCGCAAGCGGCAAGGTGCAGGACTCGAGGCGAACCGCCGCGAGGACCTGCTGCGCGCAGCGGCCCGCCTGTTCGTCGAGAAAGGTTTTGCGGCGACCACGACGCGTGATATCGCCGAGGCGGTGGGCATGCGTTCGGGCAGCCCTTTCTACCATTTCCGCAGCAAGCAGGACCTGCTCAAGGCGGCCATGATCGAAGGGCTGGAGACCGGCTACCGGCGCCTGCAGGCCGCCAGCGCCGGCCTGGTCGACCCGGAGCAGCGCTTGCGGGTGATGATCCGCACCCATCTCGGCAATCTGCTCGAAGGCGATTGCCAAGTACCGATGCTACTCTACGAATCGCGTTCGCTGGACGCGGCGGCCCGGGCCGAGATCGCCGCCGTCAGCGACCGCTACCAGGCAGTGTGGCAGGCGACGCTTGACGAGCTGGCGGCCAGCGGCCGGCTCCGCAGCTCGTCCCAGCCGCTGCGGCTGTTGCTCTTCGGCATGTTGAACTGGACCACCCAATGGTACCGGCGAGACGGGGAACTGTCGCTCGACGAGATCGCCGAAGCCGCCGCCGACCACTTACTGGGCTGAAGCAGCGGTCGTCGGGCAGGCTCACGCCGGATCCTCTCCCGCTGCTTCCGCCAGCCAGGCGCGCGCTTCAGGCTCCTCGTCGAAGATGCGCATCTCGGCGCGGACGAACATCTGTGCCAACCATGCGCTCCAGGCGACCCACTGACTATGGGTGAGGACCGCGATGCGGTTGAAATCATTGGCGTGCGCGCGCGCGAAAACGATGTCCTCCCAGGCCACGTCAAGGGTGAAGTCGGCCATTTCACGCAGATCAAAAAGCAGATCGACTGGCCCCTCGAACTGGATCGCGTCATTGGCCACGCTCTCGAACTCCTGGTAATCAGCAAGCGTGAATTCCGCGTAGACCGTGACTTCGACGCGCTTGGGCTGGTGTTCTATGACAATCATGGCAGTCTCCCTTTTCCGGTCCGCAAGTGTAGCACCAGACCCGCTCAGCAGGTCTGCCACCCACCATCCGAACGCCATGCTGCTTCGCCAGCGACCGCGGCGGGGCTGCTGGCATGCCGTGCAAGGCATGCGCCTGGCGGGCACGGCGATGACATCGCCCGCCGCCGGCCCTCAGACAAGGCCGCGAGCGCCGGCAGGACAGACTCGCCGGTCTGCTTTTTATTTGACCGCGAACCCACTAATAGGCTATTTTCGCCAGTTTGATCCGAGCCTTTCGCATGTCACGAGCAAACTCTGAACACCCCGTCGGCGCGGGCACCTCCAGCAGCGCGGGCGAAGCCATTGGCGAGCTGAAGTTCGAAGCGGCACTCGCCGAACTTGAACAGATTGTCCAGAGCATGGAGGGTGGCCGACTGCCGCTCGAGGAGTCGCTCGCGGCCTATCGACGGGGCAGCGAACTGCTCAGGCACTGCCAGCAGCAACTCGGCGATGCCGAACGTCAGGTCCAGATTCTCGAGAATGGCACCTTGCGCGATTTCGAGCCGGATGGCGGCGAGGCCAGATGAGCCAGCCCCCCCTTCGTCCTGCCGATCCCGTCCGCCCGTCCTTCCCGGACTGGATGCAAGGTGTCCAGGCGCAGGTGGACGCGGCCCTGGCTCGCTACCTTCCCCCGGGCGAAGCGATTCCCGGCCGGCTGCACCAGGCGATGCGCTATGCCACCCTGAGCGGCGGCAAACGGGTTCGCCCAGTGCTCGTCTTCGCCGCCGGCGTGTTGACTGACAGCGCCAGCGAGCGACTGGAAGTCGTCGCCTGCGCCGTCGAACTGATTCACAGCTATTCGCTGGTCCATGACGACCTGCCCTGCATGGATGACGACGTGCTGCGACGCGGCCGACCGACCTGCCACGTCGAGTACGACCAGGCAACCGCCCTGCTGGTTGGCGACAGCCTGCAGTCGCTGGCCTTCGAGATCCTGGCGCGCGCGGATTTCGGCGACAGCCGCCGGCAGCTGGAAATGGTGCGCCTGCTGGCACGCGCCAGCGGCTCCTGCGGCATGGCTGGCGGACAGGCGATCGACCTCGAAGCGGTCGGCCAGCCGCTCAACCAGCCCGAGCTCGAACTGATGCACGCGCTGAAGACCGGCGCCCTGATCCGTGCGGCAGTGTTGCTCGGCGCCCTCTGCGGAACCGCGCTGACCACGACCGAACGCGATGCGCTGGATCGTTTTGCCAAGCGCGCCGGGCTGCTGTTCCAGGTGGTCGACGACATCCTCGACTGCACGGCCAGCACAGCCACTCTCGGCAAGACGGCCGGCAAGGATGCTGCTGCCGAAAAGCCGACCTACGTCAGCCTGCTGGGGCTCCAACGGGCACGTGAGCTGGCCGCTGAGCTCAGACAGCAGGCACTGGTCCCCCTCGCAACGTTTGGCGAACGCAGCCAGCGCCTGGTCCAACTGACCGATTTCATCACTCAACGCAGGTTCTGACCGGCATTTCTGGTCAGCACCAGGCGCTTCTGCAGGACAAGAAAAAGCCAATGAACCGTTACCCTCTTCTCGACACCATCAGGAACCCGGTGCAACTGCGCAAGCTTGACCGCCGACAGCTGCCGCAACTGGCCGACGAGTTGCGCGCTTTCCTGGTGGAATCGGTCGCCAGGACCGGCGGCCACTTGTCGTCGAACCTCGGTACCGTGGAACTGACGGTGGCCCTGCATCATGTATTCGATACGCCGCACGATCGCCTGGTGTGGGACGTCGGCCACCAGACTTATGCCCACAAGGTGCTCACCGACCGTCGCGCCGGGATGGCCAGACTGCGCATGCACGGCGGCATTTCGGGGTTTCCGAAGCGCAGCGAGAGCCCCTACGACACCTTTGGCGTCGGCCATTCATCGACCTCGATCTCGGCTGCGCTGGGCATGGCGCTGGCCGCCAAGATCAAGGGCGAGACACGCAAGGTGGTGGCGATCATCGGCGACGGCGCGATGTCGGCCGGGCAGGCTTTTGAGGCGTTGAACAATGCCGGGGTGGCAGACGCCGACATGCTCGTGATCCTCAACGATAACGACATGTCGATCTCGCCGGCGGTCGGCGCGCTCAACCGTTACCTGGCGCGCCTCTTCTCCGGCAGCAGCTTCAACGCCGCACGCAAGGCGGGCGAAAAAATCCTCGACTTTTCGCCCTCGCTGCGTGAGTTTGCCAAGCGGGCCGAGGAACACGTCAAGGGCATGCTGACCCCCGGCACGCTGTTCGAAGAGATGGGCTTCAACTACATTGGCCCGATCGACGGTCACGATCTCGAGTCGCTGGTGCCGACGCTGCAGAACCTGAAAAGCCTGAAGGGTCCGCAGTTCCTGCACGTCATCACCAAGAAGGGCCAGGGCTACAAGCTGGCCGAGGTCGACCCGATTCTCTACCACGGGGTGTCGAAGTTCCAGCCAGAGATCGGCATCGCAGGGGGTCCGGCCGGCGGCAAGCCGACCTACACCCAGATTTTCGGCGACTGGCTCTGCGACATGGCGGCGGCCGACCCGAAACTCGTTGCCATTACCCCGGCGATGCGCGAAGGCTCGGGCATGTTGCGCTTCAGCGAACGCTACCCGGAACGCTATTATGATGTGGGTATTGCCGAGCAGCATGCCGTTACCTTCGCCGCCGGTCTGGCCTGCGAGGGTCTGCGACCGGTCCTCGCGATCTATTCGACCTTCCTGCAACGCGGCTACGATCAACTGATCCATGATGTGGCGCTGCAGAACCTGGCGGTGGTCTTCGCGCTTGATCGCGGTGGCCTGGTTGGTGCCGACGGCCCCACGCATCATGGCGCTTTTGACCTGTCTTTCCTGACCAGCATTCCCAACCTGGTGGTAATGACACCGTCCGACGAAGACGAGTGCCGCAAGATGCTGACGACTGCCTACCGCCTCAGCGGCCCGAGTGCGGTGCGCTACCCACGGGGCGCCGGCGCCGGCGTGGCAATTGACAAGCGGCTCCTTGACCTGCCGGTTGGCAGGGGCGAAATCCGCCGCCGCGGCAGGCGGGTGGCGCTGCTGGCTTTTGGCAGCATGCTGACACCCGCGCTGGCAGCGGCGGAAGAACTCGACGCGACGGTGGCCAACATGCGTTTTGTCAAGCCGATCGACCGCGACCTGATCCGTGGCCTGGCAGCGGAACATTCCCTGCTGATCAGCGTCGAAGAGAATGCCTTGATCGGCGGCGCCGGTTCCGAGGTCGCGCGGGTTCTTGAAGAGATCGCCAGCCCGACCCGGCTCCTGCGACTGGGAATTCCTGATCGATTCATCGATCATGGTGACCAGGCGCTCCTGCTGGCTGAAATCGGCCTCGACCGGGACGGCATTGTCCGGGCCGTACGAGCAAGTCAGGAGAGCATGGCGGATGCGGGCGAAGCAACGGGTCCGCGCACGGAATAACTACCAGGAGCAGCAATGAACGCGCCCGAAATCCCAAGAACCCCCGCTGCCATGGCGGACGTGCAAGGCTCGGCCGATACACGCCAGCTCTCGATCAACAAAGTGGGGATCAAGGCGATCCGTCACCCGGTCAAGGTGCTCGACAAATCCGGCGGCATCCAGCATACGATTGCGATCTTCAACATGTATGTCGGCCTGCCACACAACTTCAAGGGCACCCACATGTCACGCTTCGTGGAGATTCTCAACAGCCACGAACGGGAAATTTCGGTCGAGAACTTTCCTGCCATGTTGCGTGAAATGGTCGACCGTCTGGAAGCCGAGACCGGTCACATCGAAATGAGCTTTCCCTATTTCATCAACAAGGCGGCACCGGTGTCCGGCGTCCAGAGCCTGATGGATTACGACGTGACCCTGACAGGGGAGATCTGCCGCGGCCGGATCGAGTCAAGGATCAAGGTGGCGATTCCGGTCACCAGTCTCTGCCCATGTTCCAAGGAAATCTCCGAGCGCGGTGCACACAACCAGCGCTCACAGGTAACCGTCACCGTCAGCATCAATGACCACCTGTGGATCGAAGAACTGGTTGCCATCGTGGAAGGCCAGGCATCCTGCGAGCTTTACGGCCTGCTCAAACGCCCGGACGAGAAGTACGTCACCGAACGCGCTTACGACAACCCGAAGTTCGTCGAGGACATGGTGCGCGACGTCGCGGCGTGCCTCAACGCGGAGCAGCGTATCGACGCCTATGTGGTGGAATCCGAGAACTTCGAGTCAATCCACAATCATTCGGCGTACGCGCTGATCGAGAACGACAAGCGTGTGAGCCCTGGCGTATGAGTCGCCAGAAGGCAAACGGGGCGTAGTCTCCCGACTCCGCCCCTCCTTTTGGCTCAGCCCGGCAACGCCGGTGGTCAGCGCTGCTTGCGAACCAGCTTTTCCTTGATCCGCGCCGACTTGCCCGAGCGCTCGCGCAGGTAGTAGAGCTTGGCACGCCGAACGTCGCCACGGCGCTTGACTTCGATCGAGGCAACCAGTGGCGAATAGGTCTGGAAGGTACGCTCCACACCCTCGCCCGACGACACCTTGCGAACAATGAAGCTCGAGTTGAGACCCCGATTGCGCTTGGCGATCACGACGCCTTCGTAAGCCTGTAGACGCTCGCGCGTTCCTTCCTTCACCTTGACCTGGACGACCACCGTGTCGCCCGGTGCAAATGGGGGTATGACCTTGCCCAGACGGGCGATTTCTTCCTGCTCAAGTTGCTCGATCAGATTCATTTTTAACTCCATGCATGCGATTCACGCTTTATTGTCCTGACCGCATTGCTCCTGAAACTGCACCAGGAGTTGCGTTTCCGATTTTGACAACGATCGTCCCGCCAACAACTCGGGGCGCCGCTGCCACGTCCGACCCAGCGCCTGCTGCAGGCGCCAGCGTCGAATTTCCTCATGGTGACCGGACAGCAGCACGTCCGGCACCCGCCACCCGTGGTATTCTTCGGGCCGCGTGTAGTGCGGGCAATCCAGCAAACCCGCGACAAAGGAATCCTGTGCTGCCGACTCGGCGTCGTTCAGCACCCCGGCAACTGCCTGACGACTGCATCCAGCAGAGCCATCGCCGGGATTTCACCTCCCGAGAGGACGAAATCCCCGATTGAAATCTCCTCATCGACACAGCGCCCGATGAGCCGCTCGTCAATTCCTTCATAGCGCCCGCAAACCAGCACCACCGCTTCGCCAGCCTGTGCCAGGCGCAGCACCCGCGCATGCGTCAGCAGTGAACCCTGGGGCGACAGGCAGATGACACGACTGCTGACCGCGCCAGCCGCTCTCTGGCGGGCCTTTGCGGCCATGATCGCTGCCTCCAGCGGCTGCGGCATCATCAGCATGCCCGGCCCACCACCGTAGGGACGATCATCGACGGTGCGATGCCGGTCCTCGGTGAAATCACGCGGATTCCACAACTGCAGGCGCCAATGCCCCAACTCCAGGGCCCGGCGGGTCACTCCCGAATGCGTCACAGCGACAAACATCTCGGGAAACAGGGTCACCACATCGGCAACAAACGGCCCCGCCACCGGTGGCGCCTCGGTTGACGAAGTCACCAGTCCATTTCCCATTCAACGCGAACCCGTCCGGCCTCCAGACCCACCTCCAGCACCACTGCCGCGACAAAGGGCAACAGCCTTTCGGCGCTGTCGCCATCACCGACCCGCAAGACGGTGTTGGCCGGCGTGTCGATCAGACCCAGTATCCGCCCGAGGGATTGATCTCGCGTATTGATCACTGCCAGGCCAACCAGGTCGGCCCAGTAGTATTCACCCGCGTCCGTCGGCGGCAACGCTGCTCGCGGGACCCCCACCAGGAGGCCGCGCATCGCTTCAGCGGCGGTCCGATCGGCCGCGCACGCCAGCCGGGCAATCAGCAGTTCGTTGCGGACCTTGCACTGGATCAGTCTCGTCTGACGCCACAGATCGGGCGCATCGCCCTCCCGCCCAACCCACCAGTGCGGCAGTGTTGCCCAGCCTGTTGGGTCATCGGCAAACGGGTAGACGCGCATTTCGCCATGCAAGCCGCTGGCTGCCGCGATCTTGCCCAGAACGATGATATCGCTGGCCGGAGCATCGACTGCCAACACCGCAGACGCTATCGTGTCGGGCACTTCGCCAGCAGACGAGGCTAGGCTGCCACCTTGGCGGCGGACTGCTTGAGCAGGCGAGCAACCGTCGGCGAAGCCTGCGCACCCTGCTGCTGCCAATAGCCAAGGCGGTCAGCAGAAACGGACAGGCCCTGCTCCTTGCCTGAAGCGAGCGGGTTGTAGAAGCCGATGCGCTCGATAAAGCGGCCGTCACGGCGAGCGCGTGAGTCGGCTACCACCATGTTGTAGAAGGGGCGCTTCTTGGCACCACCACGGGCCAGGCGAATAACAACCATGTCAGTCTCTTCCAAATCCAGAAAAAGGGGGCGATTATAACAAGAAAGCACGAGAAATGAAGCTCTCACTCGACCCGACCAAGGCTACGAGCATCGGCCAGCGGCACCTTGGCCAGAGCAGCTTGAACTTCGCCGCCCCCACGTGCGCGCCTCGCAGGTATAATCAAGGGCAAGGCAGGTGTCCGGCAAGGCTTTGATTTTATGCCTTGCGCCCTGCCTTCAGCAGCGCGGTTGCCCTGTAGCGCCGGGAAGCAAGCAACGGCAACACTGCCAGTGTCACGACGCAAACCCTTTGGTAGGTGGCCTGATGACCGACACCGCTCTTAAAGCTCTTGTTACCAACAAGAACGCTGTGCCCGATCCAGGCATACGATCCATTCTGCAGTGGCTGGAAGTGCCCCTGGCGCCTCATCCTGCCGAGGAACTCCCGTCCCTGCGGTCGCACATGAAGGCTTTGCGCGAGCTTGAGGGGACGCCGCAGCAACACGCTCGAGCACTCGACGGGCTGTACAGGCGTAGCGCTACGGTCATCACCAGCCTGCTGCCGTCGCTCGCCACCAACCTGGTGTTACCGGTGCCCCGCAAGCAGCGCCGGATCGTTCGCAGCGTTGTGGACCTGCTGCAGATGCTTGCTGATGACACGCTGGCACTGCTGGAAGCTGCACAGGGCCAAGAGATGACGGACCCTCGTCAGGCGCCGGGTCTTGCTGTCTGGCGAAGCCTGAATGCGATCGCACAGCAGATTCTGGTCAGCAGCCTGATTGCCGCACCCGCTCGAACCGGGGCCTGGCAACAGTTGCATCAGACCTATGCGACGGCGCGACGGCTGCAATTGCACGCCTACGTTCCCGAGGACCTGTCACGCAGTCTACGGGACATCTATCGTTCGGCCGTCCTGCTCGGCTGTGCTCAACCTGCGTCGATGACGCCGCCGGAAGTGCTGTTCCTCGCTGCCTACCTTGAACGCTTTGCCGGCCAGATCGAACCGCTTCCGGCGACGGCGGCAGCCGCTGCGGGAACGTTCTGGATCGATCCCGCGCGCGATGGACCGGCGATATCGTGCTTGCGCAGGCTTTCTCCTCCGACCGTGCCGCTGGATGGTTTTTCGTGCGCCCGCCTGTGCCTCCGGCTCAAGGCACAGATCGCCCAACTCGACGCCGGCACCCCGCCGCAGGAAATCAATCTGCCGGAGTTCGCCGGCACCCCGGCGGGCCGGGGGGTTCTCCACCGCTTGGCAGAGCGCTGGAGTGATGCCGGGAAGCGCCGCTTTCCACGCCGCAGACAGGATCACCGGACACTGCTTGCAACAGGCATCGACGGCCTGTGGCTACTGAGCCGGAAAGGTGAAGCGACCGACGTTGAATTGTCGACCTGGTTGATTAGCAACGAAAGTCCCGATGGCTATGCTGTGATGCATGTGTCTGGCCACACCGGGGCGCTGTCGGTCGGTGATGTTGCCGCAGTCCGAACAGGCTCTGACCCGAACTGGCAGGTTGGCATGGTTCGTTGGGCGATATCGGAAAACCCGGAGCATCTTGAACTGGGACTGCAGATCCTGGCGCCGAGAGCCGTTCCTGCCATTCTCGCACGACCTTCCGACAAGGAAGGAACCGGGTACTTCCGAGTCCTCATCCTGCCGGAGATCCCGAGGTTACGTGCTGGCGAGTTGCTGGTGGTTGCCTCAGGGGTCTTGCCACCGCAGCCCCAGAAACTGATTCTGGTCATCGAGGACGCAAACGTGTTCGTCCGTGAGGTCCGCTGCACCCGTGTTCACGAACAAACCAGCAATGTCGAGATCCTGTCGATCGAGCCTGCCTAGAGGCCTTGCCAGGGAGGTGAGTGTGGCGAACGCAAGGCTGGCGCTGATGTCGTCGAACCCACCTCGAGCAAGCGCCGCGACATAGGTCCAGGAAGCGACCCCGGCGGGAGCGTAAAGCGAGGGTTAGGCGGGTAGAATAGCCTCATGTCAGAAATTCTCGTTCTCTACTATAGCCATCGGGGATCGGTACGCGCCCTCGCCCAGCAGATCGCCCGCGGCATCGAGTCCACAGGGAACACGACGGCTCGTCTGCGAACGGTTCCCAGGGTCTCAGCGGTGTGCACCGCCAGCGAGCCACTGGTCCCTGTTGCCGGAGCCCCCTACGTCGAGACAGCCGACCTAGTGCAGTGCATTGGCCTGGCACTCGGCAGCCCTACCCGCTTCGGCAATATGGCGGCGCCAATGAAATTCTTCTGGGACAGTACTGCAAGCCAATGGTCCGCCGGCGCTCTGGCCGGGAAACCGGCCTGCGTGTTCACCTCCACCGCGAGTGCTCACGGCGGCCAGGAGAGCACGCTACTGTCGATGATGCTGCCACTGCTGCACCACGGAATGCTGCTGGTCGGCCTGCCCTACACCGAGACCGCGCTTTCCTGCACGCGGAGTGGGGGAACTCCCTATGGCGCCAGCCATCTGGCCGGTGCGGAAGGGGATCCGACACTCACCGGCGATGAGCGCCAGCTCGCCTTCGCTCAGGGACGCAGACTCGCAACCATCGCCCTGAAACTTGCTTCCTGATGATCCGCGGTCTGTATCTGGCAGCCTGCAGCAGCCTGATTGCGCTGATCTTCCTGTGTCTTGCCTGGGAGCTACGCCTGGCGCCGATCCAGCCGGGGGGATCATGGCTGGCCCTGAAGTGCCTGCCGCTGCTGGCACCACTGTTCGGCATCCTCAACGGCCGCCGCTACACCTACCAGTGGGCCTCGATGCTCATCTTGCTGTACTTTACCGAGGGCATCGTGCGCGCCACCACCGAACAGGGAACCGCTCAGGCGCTGGCGATCAGTGCGACCGCTCTTTCGCTGATCTTCTTTTGCGCCAGCGTCGGCTACGCCAGGCTTACCCGCCCATCAGCAGGCTGAGAGAGGAGAACGGGGGCGGCCCTCCGTGCATCCTCCCTCACGCCGCCAACTACTTCAGACGTCGCCCTGCGGGTCCAGCCGATCGGGGAACTGCAGTTTGTTCAGGGCATTGAGATAAGCCTTTGCCGAAGCAATGACGATGTCGGTGTCGGCGCCGTTGCCATTGACGATGCGGCCTTCCCTCGCCAAGCGGACGGTCACTTCACCCTGTGCATCGGTGCCCGTGGTAATCGCATTCACCGAATAGAGCAGCAATTGCGCGCCGCTGGTGGCGATCGATTCGACGGCCTTGAAAGTCGCATCGACCGGCCCACTACCGATTCCCGATGCCTTCCTCTCGACGCCACCGACCGTCAGCGTGACGTCTGCGGCTGGTGTCTCGCCGGTTTCAGAGCAGACACGAGAATAGACCAGTTTGTAATGCTCGCCATCCGGCGTCAGCCCCTCATCAGAAACCAGCGCCTGCAGATCTTCGTCAAAGATCTCGTGCTTTTTGTCCGCCAGTTCCTTGAAGCGGGTGAACGCGGCGTTCAGCGCCTCCTCACTGTCGAGAACGATACCCAGGGCCGACAGACGCGACTTGAAGGCGTTGCGCCCTGAGTGCTTGCCCAGCACCAGTTTGTTCTGTGCCCAGCCGACATCCTCGGCACGCATGATTTCGTAGGTTTCCCGGTGCTTGAGCACGCCGTCCTGATGAATCCCGGATTCGTGCGCAAAGGCATTGGCACCAACGACAGCCTTGTTGGGCTGTACCGGGTAACCGGTAATCTGCGACACCAGCTTGGATGCAGGAACAATCTGCGTCGCATCGATGCGCGTCTGGACCGGGAAGAGATCACTGCGGGTTCGTACCGCCATCACCACTTCTTCGAGTGAGGCGTTACCTGCCCGCTCACCGAGGCCGTTGATCGTACATTCGACCTGACGGGCGCCAGCCAGAACGGCCGAGAGCGAGTTGGCAACCGCCATGCCGAGGTCGTTGTGGCAGTGGGTGGACCATACCACCCGGTCAGCGCCCGGTACTCGCTCGATCAGCGTGCGCATCAGTTCACCCCACACCACCGGGATGCTGTAGCCAACGGTATCGGGAACGTTGATGGTCGTTGCCCCGGCCTCGATGACGGCGGCGAAGACCCGGCAGAGAAAGTCGACGTCCGAGCGCACCGCATCCTCGGCTGAGAACTCGACATCCGCCGTGTATTCGCGGGCCCAGTGTACCGCCCTGACTGCCGCCTCGACGACCTGATCGGGCGTCATGCGCAGCTTTTTCTCCATATGAATCGGGCTGGTGGCAATAAAGGTATGAATGCGGCCCCGTGCGGCCGGGGCAATCGCCTCGCCCGCACGACGGATATCGTTCTCGCTGGAGCGGGCCAGTGAGCAAACCGTTGAACCCGTGATGACCCTGGCGATCGTCCTGATGGCGTCAAAATCGCCGGGTGATGCAGCCGCAAAGCCGGCCTCGATCACGTCAACCTGCATGCGCTCGAGTTGGCGGGCTACCCGCAGCTTCTCTTCCTTGGTCATCGAGGCGCCAGGGCTCTGCTCGCCGTCACGCAATGTGGTGTCAAAAATTACCAGATGCTCTTTCATGTCCTGACTCCGGATGGAAGGGTGTAAGGCCCGGCAACGGCTGGCCTGGCTGGGCAACCGACCGAAACTGCGCAAATCGGGGGAGAGTTGTCTTAGCGACTGACGCGCAGCGGCGGCCTAGCCAGCAGCAGGACACGCGGCGAGATGAAACGGGACGAGAGGCGGTACAAGATCATATGAACGACTATAGACAGTTTCGAATCAGGGTGTCAATAGAGCGAAAACAGCTCGACCGGGCGATCCCAGTTGTCTGGCGGCCAGCGTTGGCATCAGGCGACCGGTGGTGGCTTGCGCCTGATCATTCGTGTCAGCGCCAGAACATACCCTGAGAGGCCATAAGCCACGAAAAGACCAAACAGGGCAACCGGCGTGTCGTAGGAGACGACAGCAAACCCCAGGGCGATGGCGACAACAAAGATGAAGGGCACACTGCGTCGCAGGTTAACGTCCTTGAAGCTGTAGAAGCGGATATTTGACACCATTGAGATGCCGGCAAAGATCACCAGTCCGCAAGCAAACCAGCGCACCTCAGCAGCCGCGATGTCCTTGTCGATCATCACCCAGAAGAAGCCGGTCACCAGCGCCGCCGCTGCCGGGCTTGGCAAGCCCTGAAAGAAACGGCGATCCGTCACTTCCAGCGTGGTATTGAAGCGTGCCAGCCGCAGCGCTGCACCGACGCAGTAAATGAAGGCGGCAATCCAGCCGAGCCGCCCCATGTCCTTGAGCGCCCATGCGTAGGTGACCAGCGCCGGCGCGACGCCAAACGAGACCATGTCAGACAGTGAATCGTACTCCGCCCCGAAGGCGCTTTGCGTACGCGTCATGCGCGCCACTCGCCCATCCAGGCCGTCGAGCACCATGGCCACGAAGATGGCGACCGCGGCCTGCTCAAAACTTCCCTTCATCGCCTGAACGATGGCAAAGAAGCCACAGAACAACGCCGCTGTGGTGAACAGGTTTGGCAGAACATAAATGCCTCGACGCCGCAACTCGGGGTTGAACAGTGTCTTGCGAGGCTTGATTTCGGGCATTGGATGATTGACTGGAATCTGGCTCGGGCCAGTTCAAGCCGAGTGGACCTCGCTGCACGAGCCTTTCCGTCGCGAGGGACTGCGGCCTGCTAGCTATGCCATCGGCTGGCAGACAGGAGAACCGTGGCAGGCGGCACAAAAGCCGGGGACGGCGCGTCGCTGCCCCGCCGTCCTTGGCAAGCCAGCAACCCGTTCAGTTCTTGCTCTGATCGACCAGCCTGTTCTTCTTGATCCACGGCATCATGTCGCGCAACCGGGCGCCGACGGTTTCGATCTCGTGCTGGGCAATCAAGCGGCGGCGTGCGGTCATCGCCGGATAGTTGGTTCGCCCTTCAAGGATGAACATCTTCGCATAGTCGCCGTTCTGGATGCGTTTGAGTGCCGCCCGCATGGCAGCCCGGGACGTTTCGTTGATCACCTCGGGTCCGGTCACGTACTCGCCGTACTCGGCGTTGTTCGAGATCGAGTAGTTCATGTTGGCAATGCCGCCCTCGTACATCAGGTCGACGATCAGCTTGAGTTCGTGCAGACACTCGAAATACGCCATCTCGGGTGCGTAGCCAGCCTCCACCAGGGTCTCGAAACCCATCTTGGCCAGCTCGACAGCACCGCCGCAGAGCACTGCCTGCTCTCCGAAAAGGTCGGTCTCGGTCTCCTCACGGAAGTTGGTCTCGATCACACCGCCCTTGGTCCCGCCGTTCGCTGCCGCGTACGAAAGCGCGATGTCCCTGGCCTTGCCGGAGCGATCCTGGTGCACGGCGATCAGCGACGGCACGCCGCCACCCTTGAGGTACTCCGAGCGAACGGTATGTCCGGGACCCTTCGGCGCGACCATGATGACGTCAACATCGTCACGCGGCACCACCTGGTTGTAATGCACGTTGAAACCATGGGCAAAGGCCAGAGCAGCGCCTTTCTTCATGTTTGGCGCCACGTCGGCGCTATACACCTGCGGGATGCTCTCATCCGGGAGCAGCATCATCACCACGTCGGCGCCGCGAACCGCCCTGGCGACTTCCTCCACCTTCAAGCCGGCGTTCTCTGCCTTGCTCCACGAAGCGCCATCCTTGCGCAGGCCGACCGTCACCTTGACGCCGGAGTCGCTGAGGTTCTGCGCGTGCGCATGGCCCTGTGAGCCGTAACCAACGATGGTGACCTTCTTGCCCTTGATCAGGGACAGGTCGGCGTCCTTGTCGTAAAAAACTTTCATGGGGTTTCCTCTTTTGCTGGTCGTCTGATTAGACTTTTAAGATACGCTCGCCACGGCCGATGCCGCAGACGCCGGTCCGCACGGTCTCGAGAATCAGTCCGGCGTCGATCGCCTGAATGAAGGAGTCCAGTTTGGCGCCGCTGGCCGTCAGTTCAATGACATAGCTCGATTCGGTCACGTCGAGAATGTGGCCACGGAAGATGTCCGTCAGACGCTTGAGTTCCTCGCGATCCTTGCCGGTGGCACGCACCTTGATCAACATCAACTCGCGCTCGATATGAGCCGCCTCGGACAGATCGACGACCTTGATGACATCGATCAGCTTGTTGAGCTGCTTGGTGATCTGCTCGATCACGGCATCGGTACCCGATGTGACGATGGTCAGCCGCGACAGTGAGACGTCCTCGGTCGGGGCCACGGTCAGCGTCTCGATGTTGTAGGCCCGGGCCGAGAACAGACCCGCCACGCGCGACAGTGCGCCGGCTTCGTTCTCGAGCAGGATCGAAATAATGTGTCTCATCGTGCCTTTCCCTTACAGGTCTTCGGTCAGGATCATGTCGGCCAGGCCTTTGCCGGCGGCCACCATCGGAAAGACATTTGCCTTCTGATCGGTGATGAAATCCATGAATACGAGATCGTCCTTGTGGTCGACAAAGGCCTTGTGCAGTGCAGCCTCGACGTCTTCCGGCCGCTCGACGCGCATGCCGACGTGGCCATAAGCCTCGGCGAGTTTGACGAAGTCGGGCAGCGAATCCATGTACGACTCCGAGTAACGACTGCCGTAGAACATCTCCTGCCACTGCCGAACCATGCCCAGGTAGCGATTGTTGAGATTGATGATCTTGATCGGCAGTCGAAACTGCTTGGCCGTTGACAGTTCCTGGATACACATCTGGATCGAGCCTTCGCCGGTGACGCAGACGATCTGCATTTCCGGGTGCTGGAGCGCCGCACCCATGGCGTAGGGCAGACCGACCCCCATGGTGCCCAGGCCGCCTGAGTTGATCCAGCGACGCGGCTCGTCGAACTTGTAGTATTGCGCTGCCCACATCTGGTGCTGACCGACATCGGAAGTGACGATCGCCTTGCCACCCGTTACTTCATAGAGCTTCTCCATGACGTATTGCGGCATGATGACGCTCTTCTTCATCCGGTACTTCATGCACTGCTTGGCTCGCCAGCCAGCGATCTGCGTCCACCAGGCGGCCAGAGCCTCTGCGTCGGGAGCGGCGTTGGCAGCGTCCAGCAACCTCAGCATCTCCTCGAGAACGTCGGGGACATTGCCGACAATGGGCAAATCGACCTTGACCCGTTTCGAAATCGAAGACGGATCAATGTCGACGTGAATGATCTTGCGCGGGATGGACGCGAAGTTGTCGGGGTTGCCAATCACCCGGTCGTCAAAACGGGCGCCGATGGCCAGCAGCACGTCACAGTGCTGCATTGCCAGGTTGGCCTCGACGGTCCCATGCATGCCGGGCATGCCAAGGAACAGTTGGTCGGTCGCCGGATAAGCGCCAAGGCCCATCAGGGTATTGGTGATCGGAAAGCCAAGGCGACGAGTCAGCCTGGTCAGCTGCTCGGATCCGTTGCTCAGGATGACGCCACCGCCGGTGTAGATCATCGGCCGCTTAGCCTCGAGCAGCAGGTGCACTGCCTTTTTGATCTGACCAAGGTGTCCCTTGACGACCGGGTTATACGAACGCAGCTGGATGGTTTCGGGGTATTCGAACTTGCACTTGGCGGCGGTCACGTCCTTCGGTATGTCAATCACTACCGGCCCCGGGCGACCGCTGTTGGCGATATAGAAGGCCTTCTTTATCGTCACCGCCAGCTTGTGCACGTCATTGACCAGGAAATTGTGCTTGACACAGGGCCGGGTGATGCCGACGGTATCACATTCCTGGAAGGCATCCTGGCCGATATACTCGTTCGGCACCTGCCCCGAGATCACCACCAGCGGGATCGAATCCATGTAGGCAGTGGCGATGCCGGTCACGGCATTGGTCGCGCCGGGTCCCGAAGTCACCAGCGCCACACCCACCTTGTGCGACGAACGTGCCAGGCCATCGGCGGCATGCACTGCCGCCTGCTCGTGCCGGACCAGAACATGCTTGATCTGATCCTGCTTGAACAGGGCATCATAGATGTGCAGCACCGCACCACCTGGATAGCCGAATACATATTCGACCTTTTCTTCCTGCAGGCACCTGATTACAATCTCCGCACCGGTCATCATCGTCATTGCCGTCGCCCCAGCAAGCAAATTGCTCGAAAAAATCCTATAACCTTAACGCTTTGCCTTGAATTGGTCAAGGTATTCAGGAAAACCGGCGCCTGCGGAAACTGCTTCCAACCCGACAACAGCAAGGATTCTCGCTCTGGCCAGCCAACGCGAACTGTCAGATTTTCTCATCGCAATCGAACGTCGTGCTTTCAAACAGGCCATGTTCGCGGTGCGCAACGAAGAGTCCGCGCTCGACATTGTCCAGGACGCGATGATGAAGCTCGCCGAAAAGTACGGTGATCGCCCTGCCGCCGAACTGCCGATGCTTTTCCAGCGTATTCTGCAGAACACGATCCGCGACTACTATCGGCGGAGCAAGGTCCGCTCGCTTTGGACCACGTTGCTCTCGTCGCTTTCGCCAAACAACGAGGAGGATCACGATCCGCTCGAAACCATCAGCAGCGAAGCGGGGTCATATAGTCCGCAGACCCCGCACGACCAGTTACAACAGTCACAAGTCCTTGCTGTAATTGAGAAAGAAATAGAATTGCTGCCGGCCCGTCAACGGGAAGCGTTCCTCCTGCGTTACTGGGAAGATATGGATGTTGCGGAAACGGCGTCTGCCATGGGCTGCTCGGAGGGCAGCGTCAAGACGCATTGTTCGCGTGCCAATCACACGCTGGCAGCAGCACTGAAAGCAAAAGGAATCACCCTATGAACGAAATGCATTTTGCCTACAAGATCAGACAACAGCTCAACCGTAGACTGCACGAACTGCCGGCAAGCTCCGTCAGCCGGCTCGAGGCTGCGCGACAATGCGCGCTCGCCAGACAAAGGGTGGTGGTCCACCAATCCGTACTGGCCGGGGCGGGCAGCTTCCTTCAGCACCACTTCGAGCAACTGCGCCCCAAGCAGCTGTTGCTGGCCCTGATGGTCGTACTCGGCATCACCGCCTACACCTACTGGCATGCAGAGCTGAGCATTGCCGAGCTTGAGGTGATCGACAGCGCACTGCTGTCCGACGATCTGCCGATCGCTGCCTTCACCGACAAAGGCTTTGATGCATGGCTGAAAAGCTCAGCGTCGCAGTAATCCTCAGTTCTTTCCTTGCGCTTGCGGCCTGGGCAGAGGTGCCCAGCCCCTCCGCCATTGTCACCCCGCCGCAACCGCAGTGGACCGAATTGACTGTGGCGCAGAAGGCCATCCTTGCCCCGTTGAGCGACGACTGGGATGCAATGGAATACAACCGCCAGAAGAAATGGCTTGGCATCACGCGCCGCTTCGCCAGCATGACGCCTGAAGAGCAACGCCGCGTTCAGGTTCAGATGCAGGAATGGGGCAAGCTGACGCCCGAGCAGCGGCGCGTCGCACGCGAGAATTTCATGACCGCCAACAAGCTTCCAACCGAGAAGAAACAGGAACTCAGGCAAAAGTGGGAACAATACTCCAGCCTGCCGGAAGAGGAAAAGGAAAGACTCAAGCAACAAGCTGCAAGCAAGCCCGTGCCTAGACCGGGCCGGGCACCGACGACGCCGACACCGGCCGGCGCCCCGGCAACGACTCCCTACGCACCACCAGCAGGCAGCCTCTCCAACCCGCCTTCGACCACGGCAACTGGGGATCCGCCGCTGCAGCCCGCCGCCGCTGCCGCCCCTGCCAGCAGAGCCGCATCCCCACCCGAAGCGGAAACCAGCCGCTAATGCCGACGCAGCAACCCGTCAGACGGCCAAGCATCCTGCGTCGTCTGGCCAGCATGTTCTATGAGTCCCTGCTCCTGCTCGCTGTACTGGCCGTGCTGTTGGTTCTGCCGCACGTTCTATTGGGCGCCTTCGCCCATGTCATGGCAGCGCCCATCATCCTGCAGGCGCATTGTCTGATCGTCCTGCTGATCTATTTTCTCTGGTTCTGGAGCAATGGCGGGCAAACGCTGGCCATGAAAACCTGGCGTATCCGGCTGGTCTCCCGTGATGGCCAGACCGTACGGCCAGGCCAGGCCTTTCTTCGCTTTCTCTTTTGCTGGCCCAGCGTCATTCTCGGCGGAATCGGTATCCTCTGGGCCTTGGTCGACCGCGACCACCAGTTCCTCCACGACCGTCTGGCGGGCACTCAGCTGGTGATGACGTGAGCGTCAATCAGCGTCTTTCGACCCACCAGATCATTGTCGCCGCCGCCAGCAGGAACAACGCCGATGGCGTCGCTGCGCTAAGCAGCGGTGACCAGCTATTGATCGCCCCGAGATTCGAAAACAAGCCGTTCAGCATGTGAAACAGGATGCCGACCATGACCCCGGAAAAAATCTTGAGACTGATACCAGTGGCTCTGTAGTGTCCCCCGGCAAACGGCAGTGCGAGTGCGACCATGACCAAGCCTGCCAGCGGGTAGATCACCTTTTTCCAGAAAGCAATGTCATAGCGGTTGGTCTTCTGATGATTCTCCGACAGATGTTTGGTGTAAGCCGACAGGTGCCGCAGCGACATCCGGTCGGGTGAAAGCATCAGGACAGCGAGAATGTCCGGATTCAAGGCTGACTGCCATCTCATCTCCGCCAGCTTCTCGACCTCGGCGCTGTCCTCGTGCAGGACAGTCTTTGCCACCTCGGTCAGGCGCCAGCCATCCGGCACGACATACTCGCCTGCCGCTGCCTCGGTAACCGAGCGCAACCGCGCATGCTCGTCAAAGTCGAATATCCGGATGCCCTGCAAGCGCATGTCGGGCAGAACGAAGCGTACGTTGATGAAGCTGCTCTCGTCCCTGACCCACAGACCGGACTTCAAGTCCCGAACCGTTCGGCCTCTTTCCTTCAACCGGAGTTGACTTGCCGCCTGTTCGGCAGGCGGCGCCACGTACTCGCCAATCAGGAAAGTGAGCAAGGCAAACATGCCTGCTATCTGGAACAGCCCGCGCAGCAGCGCCGCATTGGATAGGCCGGAAACCCGCAGAACGGTGATCTCGGAATGACGAGACAGAGCCGACAATGCGTAAAGGGTGCCGATCAGGATGGCAAGCGGCATCAGTTCATAGGTGCGCCCTGGCAAGCGCAGCATGACATACCCGAAGGCATGCTGGATCTGGTACCCCCCCTGACCAAAATTCTTCACTTCGCCGAGCATGTCGAAGAATGCGAACAAGGCCAGAAAGGCCAGCAAGACGAGCAGGATGGCTGCCGAAACCTCGCGCGCGATGTACCGCTGGTAGATCTTCATCGCGATAGCCGCAGGAACGACGACACCGCAATGCGGTGGTAGAACAGAATCGGGAGGAGACACAGCATGAGCAAGTGGACGCCAACCACGCCGACCGCAAACGAGATTTTCCCATTCGCCACCCACCCCTGACTGATGGTCACCAGGTTGTTGTAGATCAGGTAGGCCATGATGGCCAACAGCATGTTCGCAGAGCGTCCAGCACGCGGATTGACAAAGGAAAGTGGAATCGACAACAAAGCCAGCACCACAGCCGAAATCGGCAGGCTGAGACGGTACAGCAGTTCGGCCCGATGGGACGGTGACTCAATTGACAACAGATCCAGGGTCGGCAGATGTCGAGGCGTTCGCTCTATGCCCCGCGCCTCCTTGGTTTCCAGGCGAACAGCATGGCGTGCATACTCGAGGATCTTGAACTCTGCCCCACCCGGGGCAAACTCGTAACGACGGCCATCTTGCAGGATGATGAAGCGATCGCCGTTCGCTGCGACTTCCTGATGCCCGGTAGCCGCCATTGTCACCGCGAGGCGGTCTGTCCGGGTTTCGCTGACGAACACATTGCGAACGTGACTGGTGTCATCAGCGATGCCTTCGACAAATATCACGCGCTCGCCGTTCGACGATTCCTGAAAGGCGCCAGGAGAAACCTGACCCGCATCCTTGCGAGTGCTCAGCTTACCCCGAAATGCTGCACTTTCGGACAGTGCCCAGGGAGAAAGGAAGAATGCCAGCACGGCGATCGTCGCCACCAGCGGCCCGGCAAAGGTCATCACCGGTCGGATCCACGCCGTCAACGACAAGCCGGATGAAAACCAGACGACCATTTCCGAATCACGATAGGCACGCGAAAGGGTCAACAAGATGGCGATGAACAACGCCAGAGCCAACAGATGTGGCAGATAGTTCAGCGCGGCAAAACCAAGCAATGCGGCGACCGCATCTGGTTCGATACTGCCTTGCACCGCTTCATTCAGCAGCCGGATCAACTGGGTCGTCATCATGATGGCGAAAAGCGCAGTAAATACACCGGCGGCAGAGTGGGTGAATTCGCGCCGAACAGCACGCTCGAAGATCATTTTTTGACTTTGGTGAAAAACTGCAGTGATAATCGGTTTTTGGGGAAAAGCACGCGTTGCCTAAGGAGGGGTCATTGGAATTTAGCATAAAAAGCGGTAGCCCGGAGAAGCAACGGAGCGCCTGTGTCGTAGTCGGCGTTTTCGAGCCGCGCAAGCTGACACTGGCTGCCGAACTGCTTGACAACGCGGCGCACAACCATCTTTCCGACATCATCCGCCGCGGCGACATGGAGGGAAAAGCGGGCTCCACGCTGCTCCTGCACAATGTGCCGGGTACGCTCTGCGACCGGGTTCTGCTGGTCGGATTAGGCAAGGAAAAGGAGTTCGGTGACAAGGAGTACTGTGACGCCATACGCAGCGCCGTGCGGACCCTGAACGAAACCGGATCGTTTGACGGCACCATCTTCCTCACCGAAACCGCTGTCAGGAAGCGCAGCACCGCCTGGCGCGTGCGCCAGGCCACGATGGTCGCGCACGAGACAATCTATCGTTTCGATCAGTTCAAGAGCAAGAAGGACAAGGTTCGTCGCCCCCTGCGCAAGCTGACCTTCGTCGTCGATCGTCGAAACGAATTGGCCACGGCCGAGGTGGCACTGAGCCAGGGACGGGCGATTGCCGAGGGCGTGTGCCTGGCAAAGAACCTCGCCAACCTGCCTGGCAACGTGTGCACTCCCGGTTATCTGGCCGAAACGGCTGAAAAGATGGCTGCCGAACACAAGTTGGAGTGCCAGATTCTTGAGCGGGAAGCAATGGCGGCGCTTGGCATGCACTCGCTGCTCGCCGTTGCCCAAGGGTCGCATCAACCGCCAAAGCTGATTGTTCTGCAGCACAAGGGGGGCAAGAGCGATGACAAACCGGTGGTGCTTGTCGGCAAGGGAATCACTTTTGACACCGGTGGGATATCGCTCAAGCCGGCACCGGAAATGGACGAAATGAAGTACGACATGTGCGGCGCAGCCGGCGTACTCGGGACCATCAAGGCTGTAGCGCTGATGAAGCTGCCGATCAACCTGACGGTGATCGTGCCGACCACGGAAAACATGCCTGGCGGTGGCGCGACGCGTCCGGGAGACATCGTCACCTCGATGTCGGGCCAGACGATCGAGATTCTCAACACCGATGCCGAAGGTCGCCTCATTCTCTGTGATGCGCTCACCTACGCGGCACGCTTTGACCCGGACACGGTGATTGACGTCGCAACGCTCACCGGCGCCTGCGTGATCGCGCTCGGCCATGTCGCCACCGGCCTGTTTGCCAACAACGACCCCCTGGCCCGGGAACTCGTCCAGGCCGGCGATGAGGCACATGACAGGGCATGGCAAATGCCGTTGTGGAACGACTACCAGGAACTGCTCAAGAGTCCCTTCGCCGACATGGCCAACATCGGCGGCCGCTGGGGCGGCAGCATAACCGCCGCCTGCTTTCTCGCCCGCTTCGCCAGAAAGTACGTCTGGGCACACCTCGACATCGCCGGCACCGCATGGAAGTCGGGCACTGAAAAAGGAGCAACCGGGCGACCTGTACCTCTACTCATGCACTATCTGCTCAAGCGCGCAGGTAAGCTCAATTGACGCGGGTTTTCTTCTACCACAATGCTGGAAACCGGATCGCGGCGACTGCCAGTTTGATCAGCAAGGCGGTCACCCAGAAGAAGGCTTTGCTGGTTTACGCGCCCGATGCAGAGGTCGCCGCGGCACTTGACCGACAACTGTGGACTCACCCGCCGACAGGTTTCGTCCCGCACGTGGATGTCAATTCGCCGCTGGCGGATGAAACCCCGGTAGTGATTGCCGGCAAGCTCGACTCGGTCACGCAGGATGAACGTCTGGTCAACCTTTCCGCGGAGGTCCCTCCGGGGTTCTCCCGTTTTGCCAGCCTCATCGAGATCGTCGGCCTGGGTGACGAAGAGCGCCTTGCCGGCCGCAAGCGTGCCAGGTTCTACACGGATCGGGGCTACGAGGTCAAATACCTCGATCTGTCGGGGAAAGCCTGATGAGCGACGACAGCGATCTGATCAGCCGTGCCAACTCCCTGATCAACGCTGACGCCGGAACGGCCGGCAGCGGCCGGGAGATCTCACGTCGAATGCGCCGGCGGCGCAGTTTCCTTGCCTCGACCATTGCGAACGATACAGCGGATGGACTGTCGCCGCCTGCCCGGGCGGGCGACGACGATGACGACTTGCCTGTTCTCACTGAGGTTGTTCTGGCCGCAAGAACCACGTCAGAGGAGGAGTTCGTCAACCCCCGTGACAACCTGCGCCCGGCGCTTGCCGCAGACCTCGCTCACCACATTGATCGGCAACTGAGCAGTGAATTGCCGATGCTGATCGAGGTCACCCTGCGCAATGCTGCCGCGCAGTTGCGCCTTGGCATCGACGCGGTCATCGAGACGGCCGTGCAGGACTTCCTTGCCGAACGAGGTCAGCTTCGACTGCCCCTGGAGCATCGTGTGACCGGCGAGGAGGCCGCTGCTGATCAGGCCTAGGCGTCGAAGCGGGGCGCCACCGCGATCCGGTATAATGCGCGCTCCTGCCACCCCTCAGTGCTCCCAATGGAACTCGCCAAGACCTTTGAACCAGCAGAGATTGAACGTCGCTGGTACCCCGAATGGGAAGCCAGAGGCTATTTTGGCGCCGGCCTCGATCCGTCCCGGTCGCGCGCGTTCTGTATTCTGCTGCCACCGCCCAACGTCACCGGCACCCTGCACATGGGCCACGGCTTCAACCAGGCGATCATGGACGCGCTTACCCGCTATCATCGCATGCGGGGCGACAACACGCTGTGGCAACCGGGGACGGACCACGCCGGCATCGCCACGCAGATCGTCGTGGAGCGCCAACTGGACGCGCAGGGAGTCTCCCGCCACGACCTTGGGCGCGAGCAGTTTCTCGAAAAAGTCTGGCAGTGGAAGGAGTTCTCGGGCAGCACCATCACCCGGCAAATGCGCCGGCTCGGCACTTCGCCCGACTGGAGCCGCGAGCGCTTCACGATGGACGCCGGGCTATCCCGGACGGTCACCGAAACTTTCGTCCGCCTCTACAACGAAGGTCTGATTTACCGCGGCAAACGGCTCGTCAACTGGGATCCGGTGCTGCAAACTGCCGTTTCCGACCTCGAGGTGGTGCAGGAAGAAGAGCAGGGCCATCTCTGGCACATCCGTTATCCGCTGGCCGATGGCAGCGCCACGCTGACCGTCGCCACCACGCGCCCGGAAACGATGCTTGGCGACACCGCGGTGATGGTTCATCCCGACGACGAACGTTACCGGCACCTGGTCGGCAGGATGGTCACCCTGCCCCTTTGCGGACGCGAGATTCCGATCATCGCTGACGCCTACGTTGATCTCGCCTTTGGTACCGGCTGTGTCAAGGTCACCCCCGCGCACGACTTCAACGACTACGCCGTTGGCCAGCGTCACAAGCTGCCGATGATCCCGGTCCTGACCCTTGACGCGAAGATCAACGACAACGCACCACCTCGCTATCAGGGCATGGATCGCTTCGACGCGCGCAGGCAAGTCATCGCCGACCTTGAAAGCGCGGGCCTGCTCGAGAAGGTCGACCCACATTCCTTGAAAGTGCCACGTGGCGACCGTACCGGCGTCATCATCGAACCGATGCTCACAGACCAGTGGTTCGTCGCGATGACCAAACCGGCTGCCGACGGCAGTAGCATTGCCGCGAAAGCGCTGGCCTGCGTCGCCTCGGGTGAGATCACGTTCTTCCCCGAGAACTGGGTCAATACCTATAACCAGTGGCTCAACAATATTCAGGACTGGTGCATCTCGCGGCAGTTGTGGTGGGGTCATCAGATTCCGGCCTGGTACGGCGAAGGCGGACGGATCTTCGTTGCCCATGACGAAGCCGAGGCCACAGCGCAAGCGGCGGAACAGGGCTACAAGGGCCCGCTTACGCGCGACGCGGACGTGCTCGACACCTGGTACTCTTCGGCGCTGTGGCCCTTCTCGACGCTTGACTGGACGCCGCAATGGCCAGCCGAAACCAACCCGGCGCTGGAACTTTACCTGCCGTCGACCGTGCTGGTCACCGGTTTCGACATCATCTTCTTCTGGGTCGCGCGCATGGTCATGATGACCAGGCATCTCACCGGCAGGATCCCGTTCCGGCACGTCTACGTACACGGGCTGATTCGCGACGCGGAAGGCCAGAAAATGAGCAAATCGAAGGGCAATGTCCTCGACCCGATCGACCTCATTGACGGTATCGGCCTCGAGGCCCTGGTCGAAAAGCGCACCAGCGGCCTGATGAACCCCAAACAGGCCGAACAGATCGAGAAGCGGACGCGCAGGGAGTTCCCTGAGGGTATCCCGGCTTTCGGCACCGACGCGCTGCGCTTCACCTTCCTGTCGCTTGCCAGTCCGGGTCGCGACATCAAGTTCGACCTCGGCCGCTGCGAGGGCTACCGCAACTTCTGCAACAAGCTCTGGAACGCCAGCCGCTTTGTCCTGATGCACACCGCCGGTCACGACATCGGCCTGTCCACCTGCACCCCCAACGACTGCGGATCGGCGCTCAGCTTCTCCTTCGCTGACCGCTGGATCGTCAGCAGGTTGCAGCGAACCGAAGCCGAAGTCGCGCAGCACTACGCCGACTACCGCTTCGACCTGCTGGCTCGCGCGGTGTACGAGTTCATCTGGGATGAGTTCTGCGACTGGTATGTCGAGTTGGCCAAGGTTCAGCTGCAGCAGGGTTCCGAGCAGGCAGTGCGCGCGACACGCCGGACGCTGGCGCGGGTGCTGGAAACGGTCCTGCGCCTGGCACACCCGCTGCTGCCCTTCATCACCGAAGAACTGTGGCAGGCGGTGGCCCCGATCGCTGGCCGCAAGACGCATGATTCGGTGATGCTCGCCGCCTATCCGCAGGCGCAAGCTGAAAGAATTGACCCGGAAAGCGAACACAGGGTCGAGCAATTGAAACACCTGGCTTACGCCTGCCGCAATCTGCGCGGTGAAATGAACCTCTCGCCGGCGCTGCGAGTGCCGCTGCTTGCCAGCGGCAACAGTCAGGCACTCACCGGATTCGCTCCCTATCTCAAAGCACTCTGCAAGCTCTCGGAGATGCAGATTGTGGACGAAGTGCCGGCCGAAGCGAGCGCGCCGATTGCCGTCGTTGGCGAAACGAAGCTCATGCTGCAAGTGCAGATCGACCTGGCTGTCGAAGGTGAGCGACTCGACAAGGAGATTGCGCGACTGCTGGGCGAGATCGGCAAGGCGGAAGCCAAGCTTGCCAACGAGAGCTTCGTTGCGCGCGCACCGACAGCAGTGGTCGAACAGGAGAGAAAGCGTCTCAAAGACTTCGTTGCCACCCTCGGAAAGCTCCAACCGCAACGCGAGCGCCTCAGGAGCGCTTAGGCCCGCCCAGCCCGGCTTTGGCGCTCACAGTTCAAGCGATACCGGAATCAGGCCGCGCAAGGCATTGCCCAGATACAGGGCGGAAGCCAGGCGGAGGTCATCCAGCCGCAGCACCTGTTCAATGGCACGCCCCGACGCGAGCAACCGCCGGCGCATGACCCCCGGTAGCAAGCCGCAGCTTCGCGGCGGCGTCAGCAATAGCCCATCGCGCTCGATGAAGACGTTACTGCGGGCCCCTTCGCAAACCTCTCCGCGAGTATTGAAAAAGATCGCATCAAATACCGCTGGCCGGTCCGCCAGTGCTGCCAGCGCACGGTCATAGCGGGCGCGCGCCGTGGTCTTGTGGCGCAACAGGTAGTCAGTGGCGGAAAGCGCCTCGGCCGCCAACACCACCCGCCAGTGCATGCCTTTATCTTCGACCAGCGGCGACGAAACCACCTGATAGCGACCGTCATGCGCCAGGGTCAGGCGAACGCGAAAGACGCCGGCCGGTCGGGCAAGCGCTTCGGCTGCCAGTGCCGCGGATAGCGTCGGAAGGGGGCAGGAGAAACCCAGGCTGTGTGCCGAAGCCTGCAGGCGTTCAAGGTGCAAGGACAGCAGGGGATACTTGCCGGCCTCCAGGCGAAGCGTCTCCAGCAACTCGAATCCGGGATCAAAACCGGTGAGAAAAGTCGCCTTCAGCAGGCACTCGGCATACTCACGGGCCGGGTCGGCGTCGGCGACGATGCCGCTGCCAACGCCAAGCCTGGCGCTGCCCTCGGGGTCAACCTCAATGGTCCGAATAGCCACGCTGAAACGACAGTCCCCCCCGGGCGCCAACCAGCCAAGGGCGCCGGTGTATAACCCACGTGGCGAGTCCTCCAACTCGGCAATGCGCTGCATGGCGCGTATCTTCGGAGCGCCGGTGATCGAACCGCAGGGGAACAGCGCGCCGAACAATTCTGCCAAGCCCGTCCGGGGCAACTCTGCCGCCACCGTGGACACCATCTGCCAAAGGGTCGGATAGGCCTCCGCCTCGCACAAGGCTTCAACGCGCACCTTGCCCGGCAGCGCCAGACGCCCCAGATCATTGCGCAACAGGTCGACAATCATGATGTTCTCGGCGCGCTCCTTGGCCGAGGAAAGCAGCCCAGCAAGCATCTCCTGATCTTCCGCCGGCGTCCTGCCACGTGGCGCCGTGCCTTTCATCGGGCGTGTCAACACGCGGCTGCCGTGGCGCTCAAAAAACAACTCCGGCGAGAAAGAGAGAATCGCTTCTTCGCCAGCTTGGACGTAGGCGCCATGGCGAACCGGCTGGCGCGCGCGCAAGCGCGCATAGAGCGCCATTGGATGACCATAGATCCGGAAGGTCAGAGGAAACGTCAGGTTGATCTGGTAGCAGTCCCCGTCGGCGATCCAGCGACACGCCTGCCTGACCTGCGCCGCATGCCTTGCCGAACCGACGCCGGCAAACAGCTCGGCAATTCCGGCCAGCCGGTGATCGTCGGGGATCGCCGCCAACTGCCGGGCCAGAAAGGCTTCCACGGCTGGCGCGTCGAGCCGTTCTCCGCCGGCAAACAGCCAGGCCCGCAACACCGGCCGACCCGAGGGTACTGCGGCTGCGGCCCGCTCGAAGCTGGCGCCGAGCGCATAGTCTGCCGCGAGGGCAACCCATTGGCCAGCAGCAAGGGCCGCTTCCACCACCATGAACAGTGACGCCGGGTCGGCCAATGCATCCAGCTGCAACGATCGACAGCAGCTGGTCAGTAGCAGAGCACCTCCAGCGTCGGCGTCAAAGAGTGCGAAACAGCCGCCGGCAGGCATCAATCTGCGTTCTCGCGGCAGGTGAATCGCGGCGGCCACGGCGACACCGCCCGGGAAATCCTGTCCCTATTTGCGCTTGAGGTAATACTCAAAGACCTTGTTCGCCTCAACGCTGGACAGCAGCTCATTTCCGGTCTGCCTGGCGAAGGCTTCGAAATCCTTGACCGAACCCGGATCGGTTGCCACGACGTGCAGGACTTCCCCTGGTGACATCTCGGACAGGGTCTTCTTGGTGCGCAGAATCGGGAGCGGGCAATTCAGCCCTCTGACGTCGAGTTCTCGGTCGCAATGCATGGTCTCTGGTCCAGAAAGAAACTGAGGGCGTATTTTAAACGCCATTCTTCTTCTGCTTCGCTTCTTCTGCCTGCAGCTTGCGCAATTCCCGCAAGCGCGCGTCCACTGCCGACTGTTCGAAGAAATTTCCATCGACCGCCTGCTGCGCGAACTGCAGTTGCTCGACGGCCGCCCCGAGCTGCCCCTGCAGGAGATAGAACTCGGCTTGGGCGCGATGCTGTTGCAGGCGCTTGCCGCTCGCGGCAAAGGTTCTGGCCTGCAGGCCATACAGCTTGTAGTCCGAACTGTAGGTCTGCAATTGCGAGTCCAGAAAACGCAAGCCGTCCCCGTATTGCCTTGCGGCGAGCAGCGCTTCGGCGTACCCATATACCAGCGATCTCGACTGCGGATAGCGCTGCATGGCATCGCGATAGATCGCCACTGCGCCAGGCGGATCATCGGCCGCCATACGGATTGCGGCTGCCAGGCCGGCGATCATCGGCGACGACGCCTTGAGCGCATCAAGCGCCTCGACTTCTCGCTGCGCGGCGGCCAGCTGCTTTGCCTTGAACAGCGCGTAGGCCAGCCCGTAGCGGGTGGCAATCTCCGATCCATACTTCTTTTCCCGCAACTGCTTGCCGAACTCGCTGGCCGCCTCTTGCGGCGTGCCCATTTGTGCGCGAAGCTTGGCCCTGACGAGCAGGAAGTCCAGGCTATCGGCCACCTGCCGATAGGGAGCACTCTGCGCGCGGTTCTGCATGTCGGAAATGCGCTCGACGGTCAGGGGATGCGAGCGCAGGTAAACCGGCGCATTGTTCTCATAGACCCGCCCTGCCTGCTGCAGACGGCCAAAGAAGTCGCCCATGCCGCGCACATCGTAGCCCGCCCCGCTCAGTGTCTGAAACCCCAGGCGATCCGCCTCTCGTTCAAAATCACGACTGAAGGCCAATTGCGCCTGAATCGAACCAGCCTGGGCCGAAGCAATCGCAGCACTGGCCACCTGCGAATTCGAACGGGCAGCGAGCACGCCGATGGCCATTGCAGCCATCATCGCGATCGAGCTCTGCTTCTCCCGGACGATCTGACGAGCAAGGTGGTTCTGTGTGACATGCGAGATCTCGTGTGCAAGGACCCCGGCCAACTCGGACTCCGACTGTGCGGTGAGCAACGTACCGCTGTTTACACCGATGAATCCGCCGAACATGGCAAACGCGTTGACGGTGTTGTCTCGGATAAGAAAGAAGTAGCAATCGGCAGTCGGGCTGGCACTGGCTGCGACCAGACGACTGCCCAGCCGATTGAGGTAGTCGGCGATCTCGGGGTCGTCAACATAACTTGGCTCGCGCAAGCGAATCTCGTTGAGAATCCGCTCACCGATCTTCCGTTCGAGTTGCGGCGAGAACTCGGCACACGCCGACTCGCCAAGGTCTAGAAGTTCATCGGCCAGGACTGGAGAAGAACTGCCAACTGAAGCCACCAAGGCCAAGAACACGGCAGCGCAGGCCATTCTATTCAACGAGGCTCTCGCTCATGGACAAACAAGGATGATGGTATGATAAAGGCTTCTGGGCTGCTGCATTGTTACCAAGCGTGACCGACTTGATGTCAAATGCGAAGCGGCCCATCAGATTGGTGACCCTCATGCCTGTCAGTCCACTCACCCATTTCAATCCGCAAGGCAAGGCGCAGATGGTCGACATCGGTGCCAAAGTCGAAAGCCACCGTCTGGCGAGAGCCGCTGGCCACATTTCGATGCGACCGGAGACCCTGAACGTGGTCCTGCAAGGTTCGGCCAGCAAGGGGGACGTTCTAGGCGTGGCGCGGATTGCCGCGATTCAGGGGGCGAAGCGCACTTCCGAGCTGATTCCCCTGTGCCACCCGATCGCCTTGACCAAGGTTACGGTCGACTTCGAGATCGACAGCGAGGCCAGTTCGGTGCTTTGTCTGGCTCAGGCGGAGTGTTTCGGTCGTACTGGCGTGGAAATGGAAGCGCTGTGCGCCGCCAGTATCGGCCTGCTGACGATCTACGACATGTGCAAGGCGATCGATCGCGGCATGCGGATCGACGGCGTTCGGCTGCTTGAAAAAGCCGGCGGCAAGTCGGAACGCTGGACAGGGAACTGAAACCGTGCCCGCAAGTGCCAGCAATATCGACCCGCTACGCCGCATCATCCTGAGGTCGGCGGGCGCCAGTGGCGCCATCAGTGTGCTGCTGGCGGCCGGACTGCTGAGACCGACCGGCGTCCTTGCCGCCGAATGGAACCGGCCAGCGTTCACCGCCACCAGCCTGTCGGATGCCATCAAGGCCAGCGGCTTGACTGGTTCGGTCGAGAGCAACGGCATCGTCATCAAAACCGTGGAAATCGCGGAAAACGGGGCGCAGGTCCCGGTCGAAGTGGTCAGCAACATCGCTGACAGTCAGACCATCGCTGTCTTCGTCGACAAGAATCCGCTGCCTCTGGCCGCCAGCCTGAACTTCGCCAAGGGAACCCTGGCGCGCGTCCGTCTGCAACTCAAGATGGCCGAATCGTCGCGCATCCGTGTCGTGGTCAAGGCAGCTGACGGCAAGACTTATCACACCAGCCGCGAGGTAAAGGTGACGCTGGGCGGCTGCGGCGGCTGAGGAACGGAAACCGATCATGGCTGAACCAATCAAGATTCGCGCCACGTTGCAGGGCGACATCACCGAGATTCGCGTCCTCATGCCACATCCGATGGAGACCGGTCAGCGCAAGGACCCGGAGAGCGGGAAAGTCGTCCCGGCGCACTTCATCCAGGCGTTTTCGCTCAGCGCCAACGGCAACCTGCTGGTTAGCGGCCAACTGAATACCTCGATTTCGCGTAATCCACTGTTTGCCTTCCATGCCAAAGGCCTGAAGGCAGGTGACCGGATTGCCGTCGAGTGGTCAGACACCAAAGGCGAAATGCGGCGCGACGAGGCGATCCTGACTGCCGCATAGCCACCGGGCGAGGCTGCTGTTCCGTTTCGCGGACAAAAAAAACCCGCCAGAGGCGGGTCCCTGTTGCACACCCGAAAAAATCAAGCGCGCGAGATGTTCGAAGCTTGCTTGCCCTTGGGGCCTTGCGTCACGTCGAAGGAAACCTTCTCGCCCTCTTTGAGGGTCTTGAATCCACCCATGGTGATCGCCGAGAAATGAGCGAAAAGATCTTCGCTGCCATCGTCCGGAGTAATGAAGCCGAAACCTTTGGCGTCATTGAACCACTTCACTGTACCAGTTGCCATATTGCCACTTCCTTGAAAAAAGACTAAACCCGGGCATCGCCCGACTTGCATGCTTCTAATTCAACAACAACCAGGACAGGATTTCAGACATGTAGAAACGCCACCCAGCGGCAGAAATTTAGAGCATGCAGTCTTTTTACGCTAAACCACCCGGACGCGTCAAGCAATTTTGATTGTCCGCCGCACACTGCGCACGGTATCGGTACCGAAGATTGGCCAAGACCGGTATTGCGCATCCGTATAGACTGGTTAGAATTCACGCATGGCAACAAAGCATCAAGACAGCTCCCTGCTCGAACCGAAAAGCACGCAACTCGCGCCACCACCACTGTACAAGGTCCTGTTGCTGAACGATGATTTTACCCCAATGGACTTCGTCATCGTCGTTCTGCAGCGTTTCTTCGGGATGGATCGAGAACACGCGACGCGAATCATGCTGAAAGTCCATACCGAGGGTCGGGGTGTTTGTGGCGTTTACCCGCGCGACGTCGCGGCCACCAAAGTTGAACAGGTCACAGGCTTCGCACGCAACAACCAGCACCCCCTCGCGTGCGTAATGGAGGAAAACTGAATGATTGCGCAGGAACTTGAAGTCAGCTTGCACATGGCGTTTGTCGAGGCGCGGCAGAAGCGTCATGAGTTCATCACCGTTGAACACCTCCTGCTGGCACTGCTGGACAACCCTTCGGCAGCCGAAGCGCTGCGCGCCTGCGGCGCCAGCATCGAACAACTGCGCAAGGATCTGAGCCGCTTCATTGGCGAACACACGCCCACAATCGGGGGTAGCGATGAAATCGATACGCAGCCGACGCTGGGCTTCCAGCGGGTCATTCAGCGCGCCATACTGCACGTCCAGTCTTCCGGTCGCAAGGAAGTCAACGGCGCCAATGTCCTGGTCGCAATTTTTGGCGAAAAGGACTCGCACGCCGTCTACTACCTCCAGAAGCAGGGAGTCACTCGCCTGGATGTTGTCAATTTCATTTCGCATGGCATCAGCAAGGTGCCACAGAACGCGCCACGCGGTGAGGCGGAAGCCGAGCCTGAAAATGAGCAGCCGGCGGCAGCCGGCCCGCTCGAGAGCTACACCATCAACCTCAACGCACTGGCCCTGCAGGGCAAGATCGACCCGCTTATTGGCCGGGACCGCGAGCTGGAAAGGGTGATCCAGACACTCTGTCGTCGGCGAAAGAACAATCCCCTGCTGGTGGGCGAAGCCGGCGTCGGCAAGACGGCAATTGCCGAAGGGCTGGCGCGACGCATCGTCGAATGCGACATCCCCGAAATCCTGGCGAAAGCGAATGTCTATTGCCTCGACATGGGCTCGCTGCTGGCCGGAACGAAGTATCGCGGCGATTTCGAGCAGCGCCTGAAAGGCGTCTTGAAGCAACTGACCGAGAACCCGCAGGCGATCCTGTTCATTGACGAGATTCATACCCTGATTGGCGCAGGATCGGCTTCAGGCGGTACGCTCGACGCCTCCAACCTGCTCAAGCCGGCGCTGTCGACGGGTCAGCTGAAGTGCATCGGCGCGACGACCTACAACGAATACCGCGGCATCTTTGAAAAGGACCACGCCTTGTCACGGCGATTCCAGAAGATCGACGTCAACGAGCCGTCCAGCGCCGAAGCGGTCGAAATCCTGAAGGGACTCAAGTCCCGCTTCGAGTCCCACCACGGCATCAAGTACTCCGCTGCGGCCTTGACATCGGCCGTCGAGCTTTCGGTCCGTTTCATCACCGACCGCCACCTACCGGACAAGGCAATTGATGTCATCGACGAAGCAGGAGCTGCGCAACGGATCCTGCCCAAGTCCAGGCAGAAGAAACTGATTGGCAAGATCGACATCGAAGAGATCGTCGCCAAGATTGCACGCATACCCTCGACCCACGTCTCCTCCGATGACCGAACCAACCTGAGGAACCTGGACCGCGACCTGAAAGCGGTGGTGTTTGGCCAGGATGTGGCCATCGACGCCCTTGCGAGGGCCATCAAGATGGCCCGTTCCGGCCTGGGCAATCCCACCAAGCCCATTGGCAGCTTCCTTTTTTCGGGTCCAACGGGCGTCGGCAAGACCGAGGTTGCCAAGCAACTGGCGTACTGCCTCGGCAACGACCTCGTGCGTTTCGACATGTCGGAATACATGGAGCGTCACGCGGTATCGCGCCTGATCGGCGCGCCACCCGGGTACGTTGGTTTCGATCAGGGTGGACTGATGACCGAGGCCATCACCAAGAAGCCGTACAGTGTCCTGCTGCTCGACGAAATAGAAAAAGCGCATCCCGACATCTACAACATCCTGTTGCAGGTCATGGACCACGGCACGCTGACCGATAACAACGGGCGCAAGGCAGATTTCCGTAACGTGGTGATCATCATGACCACCAACGCCGGACAGGAAGCGATCCAGAAGACAACCATGGGTTTCACCCCTTCCCGGCAGGCCGGCGACGAGATGGCCGAGATCAAGCGGATCTTTACCCCCGAGTTCCGCAACCGGCTCGACGCCACGATCTCGTTCAGGGCACTTGACCACGAGGTGATCCTGCGGGTGGTAGACAAGTTCCTGATGCAGCTCGAGGCGCAACTGCATGAGAAGAAGGTGGAAGCGGTGTTCACCGCGGCGCTGAAGGAGCATCTCGCCTTGAAGGGTTTCGACCCGCTGATGGGTGCTCGCCCGATGGCCCGACTGATTCAGGACACCATTCGGGCGTCGCTCGCCGACGAGTTGCTGTTTGGCCGACTGGCCAACGGCGGCCACGTCACGGTCGACCTCGACGAAGACAAGAAAGTGAAGCTGGTCTTCGAAGAAGAGCCCGAGGTCATCGCCTGAACACGTCGACCATCCATGGCCATGACACCCGAAATGGCCATTCGCCAACACGGACAAGCAAGGCCAGCAAATGAATTTCAAGACCCCCGACCTGCTCGACAACAACGAGGCCAGAACTCAGGACGGTCGCGTTCGCGTCGTCACACCGATGTTTCAACGTTACGGCGGTCGCCCGTCGTTCAGCGGTCAGATCGTCACCCTGAAGGTATTTGAGGATAACTCCCTGGTGCGGGAAGCGCTCGCGGAAGACGGCCAGGGCAAGGTACTGGTGATCGACGGCGGCGGGTCCCTACGCTGCGCGCTGGTTGGTGACCAGTTGGCCATCCTGGCGCAAAAGAACGGTTGGGAAGGAATCGTCGTTTACGGCTGCATTCGCGATTCGGAAGACATCAGCCACATTGACCTCGGCCTGCGAGCGCTCAATACCCATCCGCTGAAGAGCATCAAGAGAGGCATTGGCGACCGCAACCTGGCGGTCAGTTTCGGCGGCGTCACGTTCAGACCCGGGGAGTGGATCTACGTTGACGGCGATGGCGTAATCGTCAGTGACCAAGCCCTGAGCTAGCAATTGACCGGCGCTCTGAAAGGGAAGACACTTCGCCCGCTGCGTTGAACTTTCAAATGTCGGAGGTTATTTGTGAACGCTGCCATTGAACTGCTTAAAGCCATTCGAACGGGCCGTCTGCAGGAAGTCCGGGCGGTCCTTGACGCGGGCGCGCCTGTCGAGATCCTTGACGGTCGTGGCGACCCCGGCTTGCCGCTCGGCGTGGCGTGCTTCATGGGCTACGCCGACATCGTTCGCGAGCTGGTCCATCGTGGGGCGAAAGTCAATGCCGCGGACAATGCATTGCCCACATCACCTCTTTCGATGGCGATTCGAGGCAACCGGACCGAGGTCGTCAAAGCCCTGATCGAACTGGGTGCGGATGTTCCGGAGGGCATGAAGACGGGGCTGAGCGAACAGGAAATGCTGATTGCGCGCTGGCGGGGCCAGCACTACGGCGCGCGCACTTCTGGCACTGCCGGGGCTGACGAGGAAACTCCGGAAGTCGAGGAAATCGAGATGATCCGCTGCTATGGAACGGACACTTCCGTGCTCAATGCAGACATGATCCGGGCCGCTCGGGAAATGGACAAGAAGTAGCCATCGCCAGCACGTCCCGCGACAACGAGGCTCAACTCCACCCGGTTGGGGGCCGACAAAAGTGGAAGAAGACGCCCGCTGGCGTTTCTCGCTCAAGAGTTGCGGAGAGTAAATGACGAAGAAGATGCTGTGGGTTCTGTATGCCTGGCTGATTGCTGCCCAGGGTTCTGCACTCGAATCACGAAGTTCCGAGTCGGCGCTGCTCATGCCGCTGCCGCAGCAAACGCAATCGGCTCTGTGGTCCGCGCAGATCCTCACGCGTTACCACTACCGGGCAGCGCCCCTTGACGACGTAATGTCGGAAAGGATCTTCGCCAACTACGTCGAATCACTGGATCGCGACAAGCTGTTTTTTCTCCAGTCCGACATCGACCGCTTCGCCAGTGCGCGCACGCTGCTCGATGACGCGATTCTCAAGCAGGACCTGAGCATTCCCTTTGCCATGTTCAATCTGCAGCGGCAGCGCCTTGCCGAGCGGGTTGCCCACGCCCGCGAGCTGGTCAATCAGACGCCTGTCTTCACTTTGAAGGAAAGCTACTCCCACTCCCGCGACAAAGCGTCCTGGGCAAAGAGCGAAGACGAGATGCGGGACCTGTGGCGCAAACGCGTGAAGAGCGACTGGCTTAGACTGAAGCTGGCGGGGAAAGACGAGGCTGCAATCCGCGCGACGCTGGACAAACGCTACGAGAGCTACCAGACGCGCAGTGCCAGGCTCAAGAGCGAGGATGTCTTCCAGATCTTCATGAACGCCTACTCGACGGCCATGGACCCGCACACCCAGTACCTTGGGCCGCGCGCGGCGGAAGACTTCGACATCTCGATGCGGCTTTCGCTGGTCGGCATCGGCGCTGTGCTGCAGGAACGCGACGAGTACACAACGATTCGCGAGCTGGTGCCGGGCGGCCCGGCCGCCCTGTCTGGAAAACTCAAGGTCGGCGACAGGATCATCGGCGTTGGGCAAGGGGTCCACGCGCCGATCACGGACGTGCTTGGCTGGCGTCTTGACGACGTCGTTGGCCTGATTCGCGGCAAGCCAGACACCACCGTGGTGCTCTCCGTCCTCACTGCCAATGCGGGACCCGACGGCAAGCCAACGCTGATTTCCCTTGGCCGCAGAAAAATCAATGTCGAAGCGCAAGCCGCCAGGAAGTCGGTGATCGAGGCCAGAGACGGTACAACAACACGCCGGATCGGTGTGATTTCACTGCCGGTCTTTTATGAGGATTTTGCCGCGCGCCGCAAAGGCGACCCGAGCTACAGGAGTGCAACCCGTGACGTCTCGCGCCTGCTGGCCCAATTGAAAAAGGAGAAGGTCGAGGGCGTCCTGATCGATCTGCGTAACAACGGCGGTGGCTCGCTGGGCGAAGCGGTCGACCTGACAGGCCTGTTCATCGATCAGGGGCCTGTCGTCCAGCAACGCAACGCGCAAGGCGAGGTGCGGATCGAGCGCGACCAGCAGAGCGGCCTCGCCTGGGCCGGTCCGCTCGCTGTGCTGATAAATCGAGGCTCGGCGTCGGCGTCGGAAATTTTCGCTGCGGCGATCCAGGACTACGGTCGCGGCCTCGTCATCGGCGAAGCGAGTTATGGCAAGGGTACTGTACAGACCGTGGTCGACCTCAACGAAGTCGCCAGGGAAGACAAAGCACAATTGGGCGAGCTGAAAATGACCATCGCCCAGTTCTTCCGCGTCAGTGGGGGTACGACGCAGCTCCGCGGCGTCAGCCCGGACATCGCTTTCCCCAGCACGACCGACCCGGAACGGTTCGGCGAGTCGAGCGCGAGAAATGCACTGCCCTCGACGCAGATCAAGGCTGCCGACTTTGTCCCTGCCGGCCAGGTGACGACACTTGTTCCCGCCTTGCGTGCGCGGCACGAAGCGCGGGCGGCAAGAGACCCGGCCTTTCGATACCTGGTTGAAGATGTCGCCGAAGCCAACTTTCAGCGGAAGAAGAATGAGGTCTCGCTCAACGAAACAGAACGTCGCGCCGAGCGCGAAAAGCAGGAGGCAAAGCAGAAACTGCGTGCCGGGAATGACCAGTCAGCCAAACGGAAAGCACTCCGTCGGGACGACGGCCTGCTCGCCAACGAACGTGCTCTGAGCGCCGATCTGGCTGAAGAAAAAGAGCAGAAAAAGGCCAGGGACGTGCTGCTGACCGAAAGCGCCAATATCCTGAGCGACGAGATCAGCCTGCTGAAGGCGGACACCCGGCTGGCGTCGCAGGTGCTGCCCGCAGGGAGCCCGATGGCAACCCAGAGGCGCTGAGTCGATAGAGGCAGCCCCATGGGTGACCTGGTTGCCCCCCGATCGCTCCTGCGCTGACCGGTCGCCTGGCCTGACTGCCGGGGAATTGATCCGTTCCGGGGCTTGATCCGGGGCTTGACGTTGCTCGGCACCAGAAAGCGCCTGCTTACCGTGGCTTGTCCACAAGCAGCGTGCCGATGCGGTATCTGGCCAGCAACTCGTCCGCCTGCGCAGAATGCGGACGGCCTTTGTTCTTGGTGTCATACGCCTCGGTTGCCTCCCTGCCGCACCAGGGCAGGACGACGCTCGGACGAGAGGGGTGCTCGGGCAGGTAGGCGCTGACATCATGGACGCTGCCGCGAATCGCCATCCAGCAGTCCTCGGGAAGCGCATGCCTGGCCAGTTCAGCCGGCGCAATCATCCGATCGGTGATGACCGCGGCGCGCTCGTCAACCGCTGGCCACCACCGGCTCCCGGCCCAGTAAACAATCACCAATAGCCAGAAGACGGCAGTCGCGGACAGATACAGTCGGCGCATCAGCGGAACCCGAAATTCTCGAAGTGGATATGACGGGGTGTGATGCCCCGCGTGCGCAGAGCCTGCCTGAGCGTGGCAACCATTCCGGGCGGCCCGCACAGATAGCACTCGCTGTCGCCCAACTGACCTGGCGCGGGCAGGAACGAGTCCGGATTCGGCGGTTCGTTGCCGGTGGCCAGAGCCTGCAGCGACAGCTGTGGATCGCGTTCGGCCAGCTCGCGTAGTTCCGGCAGGAAAGCAGCGTCACCCTCGGCGCGATAGAGATAGACCAGGGTGGTCGGCTGGCTGACCGGACCCGCCCGCAGCAGCGCCAGGAACGGCGTGATGCCGATACCGCCGGCCAGCCACAGTTGCGCGGCCGCTGGCCGATCGGCCAGGAAGGTCCCGAAGGCGCCATGCACCCGCGCCAGGACACCCGGCTCGATGGCCTGGATGCGTCGGGTGCAATCGCCCAGAGCCTTGACACCGACCCGGATTGTACGGTCGGCACCCATCGAACTGACGGTGAAAGGATGAAACTCGCCGCAACCCCGGAACGTCGGCCCGGCGAAGAAGGCGACCAGAACGAATTGCCCGGCCGCCGCGGCAATCGGCTCTGCCAAAGGCTTGAGGGAGATTTCAACCGTGCCGTCGGCAACCGGAGCGGCCATCTGCACGAGGTACGGCCGGGCGGCCAGTCCGGAATCCTCCCGGATCAGCCGCCAGCCAAGAAAAAGGCTGGCCAGCGCCAGGATCGGCAGTACCGGTTCTTCGATGCCGAGTTGCAGCAGGTGCCATAGCCCGAGCAGGACGCCGATCCCGAGCGAAACATGTAGCCAACGCCAGAGCCGATAGGAAAGGCGCGTCGCGAAAGTCGCCGCCAGTCCGAGCATCAGGAGCAGCAGTGAAAGCCAGCCCAGCCGGACGGCCCAACCCAGGCTGAAGGGCGAAAGCGTCTGCCACGCCAGAAGGGGCGAATCGGGCCAGGCGTCGGCTGCCAGCGCCAGTGGATGCGCCAGCAGCAGGACGTAAGCAACCATGCCGACCCGGTGATGCCATTGGTACATCCTTTCCAGCCCCCCCAGCCAGCGGGACAGCCAGGTTTCGCGCAGCATCAGCAGCAGGCTGGCGAGCAGCAGGCCGCAGCCTGCCCAGCCGAGGACAATGCCCAGACTGCGCGCCGCCGACAGCCCTTCCGGGAACGCCCAGTAGACCGGGCCTGCCGTCGCCGCGAGGACGAGCAGCGGAATCGACAACCAGCGAACGATGGATAGAATCGGCATAGGCAGTGATCAATCGGCGCGCTGGCGAGAGTCCTCGACCGGCCGCAGGTGCCCGCAGATGTCGCGCCGTCCTTGCGGCAGCGCCATGCCGCGCTGCCTGGCCCGCTCTTCCATGAGCTGGTGATGGCCGACCTGGTAGCTGCGGCACGCCTCGTAAGTCGTGAAGCCACGAATTTTCGCTTGATGCTCGATCCGCTCCTCCGGCGTCATCAACTGCCAGCCGCGGGTATTGCCCTCGCTGGCCCGCACGGGCCCGCGGGCGTGGGCGGCCGCAGCGACCGCGAGCAGCAGCGTGACGATCACTCCCCTGTTCATTCCTCTTCGCATCGCCAACCCCCTCGGCGCCGGTCGCCCGTCATTTTTTCGCCCCCCGCCCAGGCCCCGTCAGCCGATGGACCAGCCAGGCAAGACCCAACGAGCCGGTCAGCAGGGCCAGCGCCACGCGCAGGTCGTTGAGCGCCGCCGGGGCAACGACCAGCAGCACGCCCAGTGCCAGCATCATGGTCCCCGAAAGCAGTTTGAGCAATCGGCCCTCGACTTCCGACAGTTTTCGCGAACCGAGGGTATAGGTGAAAATCAAGGTGATGACGATCAGCGGAATGACGTAGACGACGTTGTACAGCGCCAGATAGGCGTAATGCTGCCACGGCGGCAGGTCGGAGAGGGTCAGCAGCCGGGTGTAGATCATGGGGAATCCGGCCGTACATAGCAGCTCGTAGGAATTGGCGGCGATCGCCAGGGCGATGGTCCCGAGCGTCAGGGCCGGCAGGCTGTCGGCTCGCAGCAACCCGCGCACTCGCTGATAGAGACCGGGCTTGGCAGAATCGGGAATGCTCAGCGAAACCCCTGCTTGAACCAGAAGTAATCCTTGATGTTGATCAGCGCAATGACGATCGCCAGCACGCCAGCCAGGGTGGTGACCAGAGCGATCTCGCCCAGCCAGCGGAAGACGTTGAGCCAGGCGGCCATGAACAGGAAGTAGATCAGGCCTGAGAAAAAGAGGAAGACGCTGCCGATGAACAGCATGCGCGCACGGCTGCCGGCATGGACCAGCAACGAGAGCAGAAACAGGAGAACGAAAAAGGCGCAGGGGTTGAAGGCATCCAGGCCGGCGATGACCAGGGTGAACACCGGTAGCGACCACTGGTCAGGAGTCATTCTGCCGAACCCGGGCAGGTCGATGCCGGGCGCCGGCTGCGCTCCGGGGCTGGGGTCGCCATGGGCTGGTGTCGCGCCCTCATGGCAGGCCTGCAGGGCGTCTTCCAGAGCCTTGCCGGTGGTTTCCGGCCGATCGAAACCAACCTCCATGCGGCCGCAGAACAGGAACGCCGGAACGCTGCTCGCGTCCTCTCCCAGCGACTCGGCAATCGCGACATAGCGGTCGGCAGCGTCCTGATCGGCGGTGAGGTCGTAGCTGCGGACGACCAGCCAGGCATGGCGCGCCGGCAGCGCGTCAACGTATGGCCGGGCTGCCTGACAGTGCGGGCAGGTACGGGTCCAGAAGAAGTAGAGATGAACCCGGCGGGCACCGGCAGCGTCGTGGTCGATCCAGATCGGCGGCTCGGCGGCGGTTGCCATGGCGGCAATGGCAGCGAGCGCGAGCAAGCACAGCAGGCGCAGTAGCCTGTGCAGCGCCAGGCAACGGAGGGTCATGGTGAATTCCGGTGATGCCGAATGTGCCAAATGGTATCCGGTGGCAAACGTCGATTCACCAACAGTCTACGGTCTGCCGGACTCGCTGCCAAGCCACTCGGCCGGCAAGACGCGAAGTTCGCCGCTCAGTTCCTTGCCGGCACCGCTGGAAACCAGTGTGCGGTTCGCTTGCAGACCTCCACCAGCATCAGCATCACCGGCACTTCAATCAGCACGCCGACGACCGTCGCCAGCGCCGCCCCGGAAGACAACCCGAACAACATCACCGACGTGGCAATCGCGACTTCGAAGTGATTCGATGCGCCGATCATCGCTGCTGGCGCCGCATCCGCGTAGGCAAGCCGCAGCCAGCGCGCCAGACCATAACCGAGGGCAAAAATGAACACGGTCTGCAGGAACAGCGGGATCGCGATCCAGACGATGGTCAGCGGGTTGGCGACGATCACCTCGCCCTTGAAGGAGAACAGCAGCACCAGTGTGATCAGCAGGGCGACGATGGTGATCGGGGTCAGAAGGTGCAGAAAGCGCTCCTTGAACCAGGTTTCGCCTTTCGCCCGGATGATCCACTTGCGGGACAGGTAGCCGGCAACCAGCGGCAAGGCGACGTAGATGCCGATCGACAGCAGCAACGCCTGCCACGGCACCGGCAGGCGACCGACGCCCAGCAGGAAGCCACCAAGCACGCCGTAGAGCAGCAGCATGGTGAGCGAGTTGATCGCCACCATGACCAGCGTCAGTCCGTCGTTGCCGCGCGCCAGATAGCCCCAGACCAGCACCATCGCCGTGCACGGGGCGACGCCAAGCAGGATGCAGCCGGCGAGATAGCTGCGCCAGAGCGGCACTTCCAGCATTCTCACGCCCTCATGCAGCACGACGACGCCGGCCCCGTGCGTCGCACCCGGCGGCAGGTCGAGGCCGAAGGGCAGCTTGACCAGATCGACAGCCTCCTCACCGATCAGCGCCCGGAACACGACGCCGAGGAAGAGGAAAGCGATGGCATACATCGTGAAGGGCTTCACCGCCCAGTTGACGAACAGCGTCAGCAACACCGGCTTGCCACTGCGTCCTGCCTGGATCACCGAGGCAAAGTCAATCTTGACCATGATCGGGTACATCATGAAGAAGAGGCAGACGGCGATCGGGATCGACACAACCGGCGCGCCGTCCACGTATACCGCCATGCGGTCGAGCGTTTGTGCCATCTCGGGTGCGATCTTGCCGAGCAGGATCCCGCCGACGATGCAGAGAACGACCCAGACGCTCAGGTAGCGCTCGAAGAGGCTCTTCATCTTGCGGGGTTCAGCGCTTTGTTCGCTGGCGCGGGCAGCGGGGAATGCATTGCTCATGTCGATTGGGGCGTGTCGAGGCCGGTCAGCCATCAATCAACCGAGGATACTACATTTCCAGTATTATCAAAACTAAAATCTGGCAGCGAACAGTCAGCCAGGAGAATCGACGGCTTGCAGGATGCGGGGCTTGCAGATTTCCGGATGCCCGCCGCAGCAGTTGTCGGTCAGGAAGCCCACCAGCGCATCGATTCGCTCCATCGAAGCATGACAGCGCACAAAACGCCCTTCCTGTACGGTACTGATCAGACCGGCGTGAGTGAGCGCCTTGAGGTGGAACGACAGGGTCGGCGCTGGCAATTGCAGCTGCTCGGCGATCAGGCCCACGGTCAGGCCGGCAGGCGCGTTCTGTACCAGCAGTCGGAAGATCGCGAGGCGACTGTCTTGTGCCAGCGCGGCGAGCGCTGTCACGGCATCGGTATTTGTCATCCTTCCAACAATACCGAAATATTGACCAGCCGGCAAAGCGTTTGTGCTCCAGGCAGCCATCCGCCGCCGTCAGCGAATCGAAAAACCGACATCCGACAGGCTGCCTCTCCCTTTCAAAGATCCGGTGCTGGCTTGCTCTGAAAACCCCAGCGACATGAAAGTGCCTCGCAAGGCTTGCTGATGGCAAGTCATCAGTTCGCCGGGTGTTTCACCGACGGACTGATCGCCGACCAGCAGTACTTCGCTGAAGTCACCGCAGACGCCGTGTCCCGAACCGACCGACCTACAGCGTTGCCGTCCGGTGAGCGCTTCATTGACGAATTCGGCGTGAGACATCGGCGGGTGCCCGGGCTGCCCGGTGACGACTCCGGCTTCCGTGTCGGCGCGTGCGTTTGGACAAGAAATAAACTAGACTAGTCTAACCAACCCGGTGATTATGGAGGCTGCAATGCAAACGGTCAGTTTGTTTGATGCCAAGACGCACTTGTCGCGCCTCGTCGACCAGATCGCTTCCGGTCAGGAGGACGAGATCGTCATTTCGCGCAACGGCAAGCCCGTGGCGCGGGTGCTTCCCATTGCAGCCGATGCCAGCCGGCGAATCGGCATCGCCAGGGGCGAATTTGAGGTTCCCGATGACATCGACGAACACAATGCCGAGGTTGCCAGCCTCTTCCTGGGCAAAGGCTGAGCATGCGATTGCTGTTGGATACGCAAATCGCGCTTTGGGCGCTGACGGGATCGAAGCGTCTTGGCAAGACCGCAGGCGATATGATCGAGGACCCCGCGAACGAGGTGTTCGTCAGCACCGCGACGGTTTGGGAGATCGCCATCAAGCACGCCTTGGGGAGGGGGGACATGCCGGTTTCAGGGACGCGTGCGGCCGCGCTATTTGCGCAGGCCGGCTATCGTGAATTGCCGGTCTCGTGGCGTCATGCTGCTGCCGTTGAAGGATTGCCCAATATCCACGCTGATCCGTTCGATCGCATCCTGCTCGCGCAATCGATGTGTGAGCCCATGCGCCTGCTTTCCCGTGACGCGACCGTGGTCCGCTACGGAGCCATCGTCCTGGCAGTGTAAGGCAGTCGCAACAGCAGCGGTTTCAGGTCGAACATTCGGGACCCGACGAGTGGGTTCCTGGCTGGCTCGCCGGGCGCCAAGATCGTCGGCAAGTCCTTCATCGCCGACAGGATGCCGCCGATATCGGACAGCGCGTCCAGCCGTTTGGCGTTCTCACGCCGACGGCTCATCGCGCCCTGTTCATGCGAAGGACATCTGCCTTGCCCACTCGCTGCAAAGCTTCCGGAAAGACCGGCTGCGTGCGAAGGCCTGCTGCAGATCCATGCGAGCCGAAAAAGCCGGCTGGTCGGTCGTTTCCCCGTAACTGCCGCCGCACATGTGCGCCGTGATCCACCCCTTGGCGTTGCGCGGACCTTCGGCATCAATCGCTTCAGCAGGCTTGAATGCGAAACCGCGTTGGCCATCGAGCGATTCAGCTGCGGCGATGAACCAGGCCTCGTATTCCCTGTTGGCCAGTACGACCGACACCCGACGGTGCGGAACGTATGCAGTTGCTCGCTCGAGAATCTGTTTCCCCAACTCAGCCGGACAGTCGTCATCGGCGTCGAGCAGCACGAGTATCCAACCGTTTTCGCCACACTTGGCGGCTGCCAGCAACAAGTGCCGGCGGAACTCATCTCGCCGATTCAGGAATCGATCCCGATGAACGCGAATCGGTGGCAGCGCCTGCAAATGGACATCCGGAGTACGCCAGGCGTTGATCCGTCGCAGCAGAATCGGCAGCGCGGCCACCTCGCCAGCGCCCTCGACAATCGCGGCGACCCCAATCACGGCTCGACCTCGCCAAACAGATCGGCCTGTTCCTGTGCCTGGGCGGCAAGCACTGACCGATCTGGGGCCAGTTGATTCAGCCGCAGGAGTTCTCCCGCCGAAAAAAGCTGGTCGCGCATGGCCATGCGCGCTGCTTCGTCCAGCGGTGCGATGCGCGTCTCGCCGCCCTCGGAAACCACCGCCAGCAAGGCGTCGGCACTCAAGGACAGATCGTCGAGCAGGTCCGGGCTGTGACTCGTGACGATGACCTGGGTGTCTTGCGAGGCGCGCGCAAGCGCCTCGCGCAAGGCCGCGCTGGCGGCCGGGTGCAGCGCCGTCTCGGGTTCCTCGATACCCACCAGTGATGGCGCGTAATCCCGGTTTCCCTGAAACAGCGCCGTCAAAACGCCAAGCGCTCGCAGCGTACCGTCGGACATGTTCTGCGCCGGGAATCGCCGCGGATGTTTTGCTCCAGCCATGTCCTGGCGGAACTCCAGGGTTTCCATCGGCCCAATCGGTTTGCGCTCGACGCCATGAACCATTGGCGCAACCGTCTGAAGATACTCCTGGATAATCTCCAGCCTGTCGGTGGCGACCCGTTCCAGATGCCCGATCACACTTGCGATGTTTTCGCCCACGGGCTTGAGCAGGCGGCCCTCCTTCGGCTTCTGCAACTCGCGCATCAACTTTGGATTCAGGTTGTAGAAGCCCATCGCCGTCAGGGCATCGAACACGGGGCGAAACACTGCCATGCCCGATGCGGCCACCAGAGCCAGACGATCGGCGGTTACCGCTGGAAAGGTTCCCTCGCTGCTCGCCTTGAGGTTACCGCGCTCGATACGGAAAAACGGACCCCTGCCGACACCGCCAAGCACGCACTCCTCGAATTGCACCTCGTAGCCTCGGCCGGCCAGCGCGCCGATCTTGAAGGCGTAGTGGCCGGCTTGCCCGTTCGCCAACGCGAACTCGAGCCGAATGCCGAAGTTCGTCGGATGACCACTGGAGCGCCGCCGCACCTCGTTCAATCCGCCACGTTCGTTCAGGGCGTTGTCGAGAGAACCGTCCAGAGCGTCCCGCACGAGGTGCAGGGCGTCCAGAAAGTTGCTCTTGCCTGATCCATTGGCGCCCACCAGATAGGTGAGCGGGTTGAGGCGGACGTCGCAGTAACCAATGCTCTTGTAGTTGCGCAGGAGCACACGTGTGAGAAAAACCGGATCAATCATTCCCTTGCCTCGTCAAGTTCAGTACGGGTTGAAGCTTCGCTGCGCTCGGCTGATGACACCCCTTGCTCTCCCGGTTCAGCACATTGAGGCTGATAAGGTATCGGACAGGGTTTCCAGCCTCCTGCTTATCCCACGCCGGTGACTCATCGCCCACCTGCCGCAACCAGCCGGCGACGGCAACCCGCCCTGCTTGCCGACCAGCGGCAAGCAGGGCATCAATCTGGAGGCCGTGGGCATGATCTTTGGTCGAGACCCGGGCGTAGCCTATCTTCACGTTCCCCCCTACGGTAGCGCCAAGCCGTGTCCAGCCCCAGGTCGCGCGGTTGCACACCCGAGATTCGTGTCTCATCTGGTCTGATGTGGTCAGAAGAGTGGAATTTTGGCAACTCACTAGATAACAACACGCACTGCAAGCCATTGATTGCGAGCGAAATTGATCGTTAGAGCCTCTTTCTTTTCCTGAGCGTGAGAAAACAAATAGCGGATAGACGCCCTTTACGAACGGCATGGGGTCAGAATCTCGACCGTTCTTCCGTCGCTGCGCCACTGCTCCTTCAGCCCGGCGAGAAGGCCTGACGAGTCGACGTGGCCCAGCACAATGCGGCTGGCGTGGCTGGCTATCCAATGGTTGCGCTGCCTCACAATCGGCTCCGACAAGCGTTTGCCGGCTGCGGCCATACTTACGACAGCGGCGCGCCCATCGTTCAAAGCGGTGCGCCATGGCAATGGCAGACGAGCATTGTCCAGACCGCGCGCCAGCACGATCACCACCGGAGATTTCGCGGCGAAGACAATTTCCAGAACGGATCGTTCCAGTGGAGATTGGAAGCCGCCGATCAGCGGCGTCTTCTTGCGGGCCTGCTCCACAGCCCAGTCCATCGTGGTCCGGATGGCGCTTCCGGGGCATTTTCGGGAGGCGAAGAAGGCGGTCAGGCTGTGCGCGATCAATGTCTGCTCACCGATCCCGGGCACTCCATCTTCCAGCAACCAAGAGGTAAACAACGTTTCAGACATCGTATTGAATTATTTGGCAAATCAATCTTCCGCAGGTTTGTTATCCATACCTTCGGATAACAAATCCGGTTCCTCGACGGGCTTCCTGTAGGCCATGTTGCGCTTGGCCCGGTCTGGCAGGGGGACCAGCAAACCCTGTTCCCGCCAGGCAGCCAGCATCTTGGATGCCTTGAGCGTATCCACCCGGGCAATGCGGCAGAGGTCGGCATTGGCAATGGAGCGGTACCGGTCAAGCCAGTCGCTCACCTCGTCCCAGGCGCTTGGACGTTCCAGGTTCAACAGGGTCACCGTTACGCTCTCCACCGCAGTCCCGGTATTCTGTCGGTACTGCGGTGGGTAGAGCTTGGCGGCGGCCATTTCCGCGAACATCATTTTGACGCCCTCGCCGGCGTCGATGTTCGGGGCTACCGGAAACTCCCGCAGGTTTTGGGCCAGCAACGGGTTGCGCGCTTTCGACCCGGCGCGAGCGATGTTGGCCTCAGTGATATGACCGGGAAAAACGCCGGGGCTTTCGACTTCGATGCGGTCGTCGAGGATGCGGATGAAGATGTCGCGATTGAGGCGGTAGTCGCGATGGATGACCGCGTTGACAATGGCTTCTTTTACCACCCGCTCCGGGTAGACATGTCTGGTCTTGAAACCGCTACCCGAGAGGGTAAGGCCATGTGCCAGTTCGTCCAGTACCATCCTCACCGCGATGTCGATTTGTTGGATCAAGGGCCCGCGAGCTGTCTTCGGCGTCTTGCGCAGGTTTGGCGTCGCGCCGGGCAGAGCGGCTTTGCCGTCGTAGACCATGACGCGGATATCGGCGCGGGTGTCGAAGGCGGCCAGCAGACTACCTGGCTCGTCGGCGAAGAGCAGCACCGCCGCGCGGGTGGGCAGTACTTCACCGCCCTCGCGCGCGGCCAGGCCGATGCGCATCAATTGACCCTGGAAGTCGTCGCTCCTGAGGCCGCGTGCCCCCAGGAAGGTACGCCAGGTGTCGGTTTCCAGCAGGTCCAAGGCGATCGGCACGGTTTCGCTTGCCGCGCTGCGGACTCCACGCCGGTAGGACAGTTCGGCGATCTCGGCGGCGTTCAACTCGCGGTTGCTCGCATCCATGCGGGTCCAGGTGCCATCGCCGAGTACCGAATGCACGTGGTCGCTCTTCTCCACGCGCAGCATGACAATGTGGCCGGGGCTACCGTTGTGCAAGGTGCAAGGGAGACGCAACCAGTGCAGGCGCTCGATGGGCGGCAAGAAGCGCTGCATCACCTGGCGGCGGAAATCGTCGAAAGCCTCCGGGTTTTCCTCGATGCCGAACAGGCGCGACTGCGCCTTGGCTCCCGGTTTCAAGTCCTTGGCATCGCCGACGCCGATAACCAGCAAACCACCCTCGGAATTGGCGAAAGCGCATACCGTCTCGATCATCCGGCCATGCCTGGCGCTGATACGCTTGAAGTCCAGGGTGCGGCTCTCCGGCGTGGACAGCAGGGTGGCGATGCGCGGCGCGGCTTGAGTGGGTGTGAGGTCAAGCATCGTTGTTGCCTTGGCCGATGCGGTACTTGATGTCGTAGTTCACAAGGTAGTCCACCTCGACATCTGATAGTCCGAAGTGCCGCGCCAATGCCAGATCCGCTTGCACAATAGCGTCGCGCGCGCGCTTCCCATCTATCTCGTCGTACTCGATCACATGACCTTGCTTTGTGCGGATTTTTTTTGGGATGGCCGATCGACGCAGTTCACCGTCAATGCCCTCAGAGAGAGCAGCCCAATCAGTCCGCGACCAATCTGTTGGCAACGGAAAACCCCTCACCAGCGAGTCGTTGATGTGTTCGCAATCGGCAAGGGTTGAGTAGTACCAATAAAACAAGGATGAGTTGAGCAAACAATTGACGAACCCGGCAGGCGCGGAATCTGAAAAACCGATGGTGCGCCCGTGCGGCTGATCGACAACTTCGGCATTCCTTATGAATCGAGGTCCAAAAGTGCTGGACTTTGCCCAGTATCGGCAGGCCTCTTGATAAAACACATTATATTCGCCGCACTTACTGGTCAGAACATCCACTACACGGCTGCTCTTGAGCTTGCTCAGAATAGAGTGTCCAACCCGGCCACCAATCTTAGGAATGCGAAGGGCGGGTTCCTCTAGTCGTCTGCTCATAAGTTGTGTAGTGGCAAGAGCGTCTGGTCTTTCAGTGGTATAGAACCGTCGAACACAGCTGGTAGTGAGCAATGGCACAGCGCCGCTTCGTCGAAGCCAGATAGCCGTCGGCATCTCAACACCTTCAAAAACGGACTCTGGCCGCCTCGGGAATGGCAGGACAAGGACTTGAGCGGATCTAGTCATGACATCTCGGAAGGCACGCATTCGTTCAGAGCTGAGTGATGTCAGCTGAACAATCAAGCCAATGGCACTATTTCCTGTGGCTAATTTAATGGAGCGTTCTGAGACCAGCGCGTAGAGGTTTCTTGATGACTCACAACAATAATAGTCGGGGGGCCACACATACGGGACATCAGAGCTTGGGAACACTACGTACGGCGGATTGCCAATCACTACATCAAACCCACCCGCCGCCATCAGCGGATAAAAATCAACCAACCAGTGAAACGGTTTGTGGGTGGCTTTCCAGGCGTCGTATCCCCTCGTCTTGTTCGGATCTACCCCGTATTCGCGGGCCAGGTGGTAGTTCAGGGTCTCTTCCAGTTCATAAAGCGTGTCGCTCAAGGCCTGCTTGTCCTGGGCGGTGATGTGGCCACCCTTTTGAACCTGCTGAATCTGGAAATTGTTGTACTGCTGTTCCACGGCGCTCAACCGGATGCGAATGTCTTCCCAGGCATCGTTGAACAGATTGCCTTGGGTTTTGCCCATGACCGCGCGCTCGGTTTCGTCGGCGCTGGCGTAACCCACCAGCGTGTTGCCGTGGCGGATGTTGAAGTCGATGTCCGGCAGGGGCTCGATGGCGTCGCCCGGTTCCAGTAGAGCCACCAGTTTAAGGAATAGACGCAGCTTGGCGATCTCGGTGGCCTGCTCCTCGATATCCACGCCGTAGAGATTGTGCACGATGATGTGCTTGATGACCGCGTAGTCCTGTTCCCGATCGATGCGCGCGGTGGCGAAGCGAGCGAGGATTTCGTCCACCTCTGCCCATTTTTCGGGGTGGGTCTTTTCACCAGCGATCAGGGCGTCGCTACGCACCGCGTGCAGGGTCCGCAGGGTGGCGTCATAGAGTGGCTTCAGGATATTCAGCGCGGCGAACAGGAAGGCGCCCGAGCCGCAGGTCGGGTCGAGTACCGAGAGGCCATGGCGGAATTTCTCGTGGCTCCTGCGCGGCAGTCGCCCGGCCACGGTGAACCAGAAACTCTTGAGCAGGGCCGCGTCGGTGCAGCGCTCGATGAGGTCCTGGGCGAACTGGCGGATATCGAGGTTCCAGGTGATCAGGTCGGCGACGTCGCGCAGTTCGCCAGCGGTGATCCTGGCGCGAATCTCTCGGGTCCGCTGGTGGCGAGCGATCGTCTCGCGCCAGATTTCGGTAGGCAGGCTGGCGGCATCGTCGGCGCGCTTGTTCCAGGGCTTGCGGCGGGTCAGCAGATCTGGGGCCTGGGTGTCCAGACCGGCCGCGATTTCCGAAGGGTAAGGCAGATCCACGCCCTTGAGCATGGCGGGGTAGAGGTAGGCATCGCCGCTTTCCTGGAGCAGTGGCCAGGCCAGGGCGTCGAAGGCGCCTGGATGTTCGGCGCGCACCTTGGCCAGCAGGCTGGGAATGATGGTGTTCTTGCCGATGTACTCGGTGATGTCTTCCTTGGTGTAGTAGGCCCCCATCTGCTTCTGGTTGACGAACTTTTCGAAGATGTAGCCCAGGACGTCAGGGTTGATCGGGTCGCGTTTGTCCGCTCTGCCTGCCTTCTTTTCAAGCGGACGGTCGTCCAGGTGCCAGTCCCACTGGGCGAAGAAGGCAAACAGCTTTTCAAAAGCGGCATCGGCGACGTCCAGGGCCGCGCCATGGCGTTGCTCCAGTTCGTGCCGAGCGAACAGGCCACCGTTGAGATAGGGCACCTCGCCAAACTCGGCCCGGATGGAGGCACGGTTGGCCTCCGTGCGCTCCTCGGCGAAGCCACGGAAGAACAGTGGGCAGAGGAAACGTCGGTAGAAGCTGATGGCGTGTTGCGCGTTCAGGTGGTCCATCAGGCGCCGTTGCAGGTAATCCTTTCTGTCGTCCAGAAATCGCTTTTCCTGCAGGAACCAGAGGAACATGAGGCGATCGATGAGCACGGCGGTGTACCAGCGCAGGTCTTCGCCGGTGTCCGGGATCCCCGCGATGAACTCGGCGAAGGCCTTGCGCTGTTTCTCGAACTCGCCGTAGAACTTCCTGGTGACCTTGTCGCGGTCGAAGCCGGCTTGCAGACGCGCCGCAACGCCCAGCACCGAGAGAGTTTCTTCCTCGCCCAGCGTGAAGGCGATGGCGGACAGTTTCTGGCGCAGCAATTCGGGGGATTCGCCGACGCGCCAGTGCACCTCTCGGTATTGATTGGGTCGCCCTGGCGCACGCGAAACCCATTGCCAAACTTGCGTGCTGTGCGCCGCATCAGTGAAGACGATGAGGTGTTCGCGCGCCTGGGCAGTGATCTTACGTTCGATCTTCTGGCGAGTGGCGTAGGGTGGAATGTGGCCCGCATGGTCCGGCAAGGCGTGCAGGATTTGTACACCACGCTTGTGCGCGACCACGGCCAGAGCATGGGGTTGCCCGTCCACCTCGACCTGATAGGGCTCGCCCTGGCCGGGATAGTCCCAGCCCATGTCGACGAAGAGTGCCTGGAAACTGAATTGACGCAGGAGGTGAATGTTTATGTCGGGCATGGCTTATGGGTCTGCTTGTTGGCCAGGTATCAGCCCCAGCGAGCACACCACGCGCGGCTCGCGTAATTGTGCATCTTCTTCCGTATAGGTCAGGCGGCCTTCCTCGCGCAAGGTCTTCACTGCCCCGGCAAGCTCCTCGTCGTTGACGCCACCGCGCATGAGTCGGTTGAGAAGGTCGGCTGCCGTTTCCAGCAGGGGGCGAGCGTAGAGGTCGTCGAGCGCACGTTCCAGTTCTTCGTCGCGAAACAGGGTGTGCCTCTGGGCTTCGGCAGTGCGCTTGAGGCGCTCGTAGGCACGGCGGCGTGGGCTGGAGGGCCGACCCAGGCCGCCGCCGATCGCCCTGTCCTGGTGCACCGCCAGTTTCAACCCCTCGGCGACCAGTTCGTGGTGGTTTTCGGCACGGGGTACGGCGGGGGTGTCTGGCGCACATTCAGCCACGCGCAGGATGGTGAACTGGGATTCGGTGACGGTCTTGCCATCCGGGCTGATCCAGGCGAGGTGGTCGTTGCCTTCGGGTGACTTGACATACACCAGCGTGCCCCCGCGCGCGGCATCGCCGCCGAGTGAGGGCAACGCAGTCTCGTCGAACGCGAAGGCGCGCGCCGAGTACACCACCGGTGGCATGGATTCGACGGCGTGCGCAAGTTCAGGTCTGTCTTGCGTGGCTTGTTTCCAGATTTGCCAGGCGTAGGACGCAAGATCAACTTCGTCATCCCCATCGTCAAGGACACCAGACTTCTCGGTGTAGAGGTCGCGGATGGTGTTGGCGTCGTCGTCCTCGAAAAAGGCTTCATCGGTACCCACGACTTCGGCGTTTTCCAGCAGGCGCTGCTGAATGCGGGTGCGCAAGTTGATGAGGCGCTCGACGCCTTCGGCGGGCAAGAAAGAATAACAATGGATTTCCTCCGCGCGCTGACCGATGCGGTCCACTCGGCCGGCGCGCTGAATCAGCCGGATGATGGCCCACGGCAGGTCGAAGTTGACAACCACGTTGCTGTCCTGCAGGTTCTGGCCTTCCGAGAGCACGTCGGTACAGATCAGAACTCGTATTTCGTCGGACTTGCGGATGCCCGCGTTATTCGATCTGGGCGAAAAGCGACAAGCCAGCGCATAGGGGTCGGCGCTGGCCCCGGTGGCGACTTCCACGTGAGTGATACCAGCGCGGCGCACCTCCCGCGCCAAGTAGCGCGCCGTGTCGGCGAACTGCGTAAAGATCAGCACCTTGTCCTTGGCGTGCGTACGTTCGACCAGACGACGCAGGGCGATCAACTTCTGGTCATGGTGCGGATCCCACCGGCCATGCGTGCGCAGCAATCTAACCAGGGTTTGCGTGTCCACCGCCAGATGTTCGGAGAGCGACCGCTTGAACAGTGTGGGGCGTATCCACTTGAAGCGCTTCTTGTATTCACAAGCATATTGCTGATAGACGACCCTGGCGCGCGCCAGGCCGTCGGGTGCGGCGTCCGCCTCGGCCACAGGTTCAACCAGGCCGTCGAGCAGATCTTCAGGGTCGCCTTCCAGGCCTTCCACGTCTTCGTCCACCCTTCCGAGGTCGAGCAAGCCGGCATCGAGGACACCCACCGGCAGGTCCAGGCCGTTTTCGATGGCATAGAGGTAAATCTGGTTGCGCAGAATGTGCCGGTCAATCGATTGCAGGAATGAAAAGCCGTTGGATTCCAGACGCTTGAAGAGGTTGGTGCGGCAAAATCCCATCAACCGCTTGCCAGCGCGGCCCAGGTTGTCGATCAGCTTGCGCTCCGCGGCCGTGGCGGTCTTTTCAGCCAGCGGGTCGACATATAAACCCATGCCGTAGCGGGGTACATGCAGAGCGTTGATCTGATCGACCATTTCGGCCGAGTAAAGCCTGGCATAGCGGTCATCCGGGTCGGCCTCGTCGACGGCGAACTTCAGCGAAATGGGCAAGCGTTTCGGGAAGTAACGTTTCTCGCCATCGTTGCCGGCGATGTACTGGCGGCCGTTGTCATCTTCCGCAGTGTAGTGCTCGATGATGAAGCTGCGCGTGCGTCGAACCATATACAGACGGATCAACTCGCGCCAGTCGTCAAACTCGTCGCTCTTTTCGATGGCGAGAATCGAATTGACCCTGCACTGGTGCTGGCGCTCGAACTCGGGTTCGCTGATGCCATGTTTGCGCATGTGCCGCTCGGGTCGAATGCCGATGTTGGTCTTTTCGTCGATGAACAGCCGTAGCTGGCTCGACAGGTCGGTCTTGGTCTTGTTGTAGGGAGTGGCGGTGAGCAGAATTGCTTTCGCATCGCAACTGCGGATGTAATCGGCAATCGCTTTGTAGCGTCGCCCCTCTCGGTTGCGCAGATTATGGCTTTCGTCGATGAGCACCAGACGATAGCGCTTGAGGCTGGGAAGCTTCCTGGACACCTGGCTGATTGGCACGACCATGCCGCGCAGACCGTATTCGGTGCGGTAGCGTTCCCACATCGGTTCGAGGTTTTTCGGGCAAATGATGAGGGTCTCGTAACCGAGATCGTCTTCGAACATGCGTGCCAATGCGGTTGCCATCATGGTCTTGCCCAGGCCGACGACGTCACCGATCATCACCCCGCCGCGCCGATGCAGATGGCGCGCGGCAATCTTCACCGCGCTTTTCTGAAAATCGAATAGTTCCTGCTCGAAGCGTGCCGGCAGACGGAATTGGCTGAGACCGGCGCGTGCCTCGGTGCTGAGGTGATAGGCGATATTGAGGTAGATTTGGTACGGGGGAATGCTCGCTTCGCGCGCCCAACTCGATTCGATGATGGCTGCGAGGTCTTGCGAGACGTCGATGGCCCAGCGGTCTTTCCAGCGCTCTTCGAACCATTCCGACAAACGCTGGGCTGCATGGTGTTCCAGCACATCGACGTTCAGTTCACCCTGCCTGGAGAGCCCTTGCAGCGTGAGATTGCTGCTGCCGACGAAGCCGGTGATAGGGTTGTTCACGTCGTCGCGAAATAGCAGATAGAGCTTGGCGTGCAGTGGATACGGCAGAAATAGCTTGACGATGGCTTGGCCGGCTCGCAATTGCCGGGCGAGTCGACGCAGGCCGGCTTCGTCCTTGCCAGAGGGTATGCCTAAGGTGATCTGTTCGCGCAAGTGGGCCCCGAAGTGGGCCTTGAGCCTAACCGCCGTGCCTTGGTCGATCAGGTTGTCAGCGGCGACCGCGCGGTAAAGCTCGCGAACTTCCTCGTGCGGGGGGCGTTGCATGCCGACCAATACACGGCACACCTCGCCGTTGGCCGCTTGCCAGGGCTGTATCAGGTCATCAATGGCCTGCCAGCCGCGCAGATTGAGGTAGCCCACACAGAAATCGGCCCGGTTCGAGACTTGTAGTGTGGCTCGTAAGGCTTCGAGCAGGTCTTGTCGGATGTTGTCGAAGATGCGAGGCATGGACGGGAAATTCCTACTTTGATGCGCCGACGGAAGGTAGCACGAAAAATGCGGTAGGTAGTCATGGATGCCGTGTCGATTTCCTCTTCGCAGATGGCTTTCGCGAGGATGGAGCGGCAGGAGTTGCCGATGCAGAGGAAAAGAACACGCATCCCCTGCTGTCGGTCGTCAATGGCGAAAAGAGCGGTTTACAAATTTCAACGATTCTAGCAATATAAAAACGTTTCGCAACGTGACGCCGCTCGCGGCGTTCAATTCTTCGGCTCGCTGGGTGTCCAGCCGAGCACCACTCACCATTCGGAGGAGCAAGAAATGACGGTCAGGGTTGGCATCAACGGTTTCGGTCGCATCGGCAGGCTGGCGCTGCGCGCAGCGTGGGACACCCCGGAGCTGGAGTTCGTGCATATCAACGAGCCGAACGGACCGGTCGAGTCGGCGGCACACCTGCTCGAATTTGATTCCGTGCATCGCCGCTGGCCGCATGACGTCGGGGTGAGCAACGGGCGGATGGTGATCGATGGCAAGTCGATCGGCTACAGCACCGCCAAGGATGTCGCCGGCGGCCCGTGGCGAGAGGCCGGCGTGGATATCGTTCTGGAAGCCAGCGGCAAGTGGCGCACGGTAGAAGATCTGTCGCCCTACCTCGCCGCCAGCGTGAAAAAAGTGATCGTCGCAGCACCGGTCAAGGGTGGCGATACGCTGAACATCGTCATGGGCGTCAATGACCAGCTCTACGACCCGGCCCGTGACCATATCGTCACGGCGGCATCGTGCACCACCAACTGCCTGGCACCGGTGGTCAAGGTCGTGCATGAGGCAATCGGCATCTCGCACGGCATGATCACGACGATCCACAGCTCGACCAACACCCAGAGCGTGCACGACCAGATGCACAAGGACCTGCGCCGAGCGCGTGCTTCCAGCCTGTCGCTGGTGCCGACGACGACCGGTTCGGCGACGGCGATCGCGCTGATCTTCCCCGAGCTGAAAGGCAAACTCGACGGCCACGCAGTGCGCGTGCCGCTGCTCAACGCGTCGCTCACCGACTGCGTCTTCGAGATGCAGCGTCCAACGACGGTCGAAGAGGTCAACGGCCTGCTCCAGGCGGCGGCCGCAGGGGCTCTCAAGGGGATCCTCGGCTACGAAGAGCGGCCTCTGGTGTCGATGGACTACTGCGGCGATCCGCGCTCGTCAATCGTTGATGCGGCGCACACCCTGGTCATCAACGGTACGATGGTCAAGATCTACGCCTGGTACGACAACGAATGGGGTTACGCCAACCGCTACGTCGAACTGGCGCGCAAGCTGGCGGCGGCGCTGTAAGCACGCTTCGGTCAATTTGTTTCAGCGGGGCCGTCGCCGCTGCGCTGCGGGCGATGGCCTCGCTGCCCTGGCACCCATATTGAAGGAAGTGAAGGAAGAACATGAGCGATCCCTCCGCCGAGAAAACGACCGTTGCGCGTGCCGGCCTGCGCAACTATGTGCTGGTCACCGCCGCCTACTGGTCCGATACCGTGACCGATGGTGCCACCCGCATGCTGGTCCTGTTCTATTTCTACAACCTCGGTTACACACCGCTTGCGGTGGCATCGCTGTTCATCTTCTATGAAGTCTTTGGCATCCTGACCAACCTCTTCGGGGGCTACATCGGCGCCCGTTTCGGGCTCAAGACGACGCTGTTCATCGGGCTCGGGACGCAGCTCGTGGCGCTGTCGATGCTCGCCTTTGCGCCCCAGGCCTGGCTGATCGTCGCCTGGGTCATGGCCTCGCAGGCACTGAGCGGGATCGCCAAGGACATGACCAAGATGAGTTCGAAGAGCGCGGTCAAGCTGATCGTTCCCGAGAATGCCTCGGCAACGCTGTACCGCTGGGTGTCGATCCTGACCGGGTCGAAGAATGCACTGAAAGGGGTGGGCTTCTTCCTCGGCGGTCTGCTGCTGACCCTGCTCGACTTCCAGACAGCGCTCAAGCTGCTGGTTGCACTGGTCGGCACGACCTTGATCCTCACCGCCATCCTGATGCGCGGCGGCCTCGGCCAGGCCAACAAGAAGGCCAAGTTCGGGCAGATGTTCTCGCGTAACGGGGCGGTCAACAAGCTTGCCGCGGCGCGGATTTTTCTCTTCGGTGCGCGCGACGTCTGGTTCGTCGTCGGTCTGCCGGTTTTCCTCTCCAGCGTGCTTGGCTGGACTTTCTGGCAGTCAGGCGGCTTTCTCGCGGTGTGGGTGATTGGTTACGGCATCGTCCAGGCGGCGACGCCGGGTCTGTTGCGTAGCCGCGTCGAGGAGAGGCATGAGCCCGATGGGCGGACGGCGACGATTCTCGCCTTCGTCCTCGCCGCGCTGCCGGCCGGCATCGCCCTCGCTCTCGGCGCCGGGGTCGCGCCAAGCATCGTCGTCGTCGCCGGACTGATCATCTTCGGGGCGGTTTTTGCCTTGAACTCGGCGGTGCACTCCTACCTGATTCTCGCCTACACCGACAGCGACAAGGTCGCGATGAGCGTCGGCTTCTACTACATGGCCAACGCCGCTGGTCGTCTCGCCGGCACGGTGCTGTCCGGGGCCCTCTATCAGTGGGGTCTACAAAGCGGGCCGAGCAACGGTCTGATCGCCTGCCTGTGGGCGTCGTCAGCCTTCGTGCTCGTCGCCGGCCTGCTGTCGCTGCTGCTGCCACGCAACCTCGGTCCGAGGAGCAAGCCGATCAAGCTCGACGACCTCGGGGATTAGCGCAGGCAGCGCGATCAATGGCGATTTCAACCGTGCCCCTTGACCGCGATCCGGGAAGCTTCTCTGATGGCCATCGCTCTGGGTGACGATACAGCTCGCAAACCGCGCGCCCCTATATCACCTGCCCGTCAGGCGCGATTGACGGGTTTCACTCAGGCTACCTATACTCCAGCCGTTGTATCCGGACGCAACTTCACCGCCAGTTCAAACCCATGAGCGAATACCAATACTACGAATTCCAGGCCATCGACCGACCGCTCACCGCCGCCGAAATGGGCGAGCTGCGGGCGGTCTCGACGCGGGCGCGCATCACGCCGACGAGTTTCGTGAACGAGTATGCGTGGGGCGACTTCAAGGGTCAGCCTGACGTCTGGATGGAGCGTTACTTCGACGCCTTCCTCTATCTCGCCAACTGGGGCACGCACATCCTGAAGCTGCGCCTGCCGCCGCGCCTGCTGAATCCGGCGACCGCCCTCGCCTACTTCGGCAGCGACAGCGCCTTCGTCAATGTGAAGTCCGGCAAGGTCATCCTCTCTTTCTCCTCCGACGACGAGGATGGCGGTGAGTGGGTCGAGGGCGAAGGACAGCTCTCGTCGCTGATTTCGGTCCGTGCCGAGCTGGCACGCGGTGATCTGCGGGCGCTCTACCTCGGCTGGCTGCTGCGGGTGCAGGCGGGAGAGATCGACAGCAAGGAAGCGGAGCCGCCGGTGCCGCCGGGCCTTGGCCAGCTGAGTGCCTCTCTCGACAGTCTGGCGGACTTCCTGCGTATTGACGGCGACTTGCTGCACGTTGCCGCGAAGGCAAGTTCGCCACTCCCGGACCTTGCTCTCGATCGTGACGAGTTTCTTGCCTGGGTGGGCACGCTGGCCACCGCCGAAAAGGACGAGTTGATCACGAAACTCGTCGTCGAGTCGGATCAAGCCGCTATCGCGGAACTGCTACAACGCTTCCTACGGCAACGCAGCGCTGCCGGCGCAGGGCCGGTGACCAGCGGCAGGACTGTCGGGCAACTGCTCGCAGCTGCAGCGGCGCACGCCAGGCAGAGGAAACGCATCGAGGCCGAGAAACAGACAGCGGAAAAGATGCGGCGCGAGCGGGAGGCGGCAGCCGCCAGGGAGAAGCACCTGGACAGCCTCGTCGGGCGCGAGGCCAGACTGTGGGCCGAAATCGAAACGCTCGTCGCGACCGCGCAGGCCGCCGGCTATGATCAGGCCGTGCGGCAGTTGGTCGACCTGCGAGACCTCGCTGCGCGCGGCAAGGGCGGCGACTTCCGGCTGCGCCTCGCGTCGCTGCGTCAGGCGCACGCGCGCAAGTCCGCCTTCATCAAACGGCTCGACAAGGCGGGCTTGTGATGGGCCAGACCGGAATGAAAAAAAGGCATCGCCGCAGCGATGCCTTTTCCCGTCTTGCGGCGCAGTCTAGAAGCCGGCGCCCTTGATCGACTTCAGGCCCTTGTAGACGGCCTTGCTGCCCAGCTGCTCCTCGATGCGCAGCAGCTGGTTGTACTTGCAGATGCGGTCGGTGCGCGACAGCGAACCGGTCTTGATCTGCCCGGCACCGGTTCCGACGGCCAGGTCGGCAATGAAGGAGTCTTCGGTCTCGCCCGAGCGATGCGAAGAGATCACGCCATAGCCGGCCTTCTGCGCCATCTTGATGGCGTCGAGCGTTTCGGTGACGGTGCCGATCTGGTTGACCTTGATCAGGATTGCGTTGGCCGCCTTCATGTCGATGCCCTGCTTGAGGCGGGTGGGGTTGGTGACGAAAAAGTCGTCGCCGACGATTTGCACCTTGCTGCCCAGCGCCTTGGTCAGCTTGACATAGCCTTCCCAGTCGCTCTGGTCGAGGCCATCCTCGATCGACACGATCGGGTATTTCTTGCACCAGTCGGTGTACACCGCAATCATTTCGTCGTCGGTAAACAGCTTGTCGGGATTCGACTTCCAGAACTTGTAGCCCTTGCGGCCACCTTCGTCAAAGAGTTCGGAAGAAGCACAGTCGAGCGCGATGGCAATCTGCTTGCCCGGCTTGTAACCGGCGGCGACGATTGCCTGCATGACGACTTCGAGCGATTCGTCGTTGGTCAGGTTGGGCGCGAAGCCGCCTTCGTCGCCGACTGCCGTCACATGCCCACCCTTCTTGAGGATGCCCTTCAGCGCGTGAAATACTTCGGTGATCCATTGCAGGCCTTGCGAGAAAGACTCGGCGCCGACCGGCATGATCATGAACTCCTGGAAGTCGATCAGGTTGTCGGCGTGCTTGCCCCCGTTGATGATGTTGGCCATCGGCGTCGGCAAGGCGAAATCGCGGTTCTTGTGAATCTTGCCGATGTACTTCCAGAGCGGCATCTTGCTGACGTTGGCACCAGCCAGGGTGATGGCCATCGAAGCACCGAGGATTGCGTTGGCGCCGAGACTCGACTTGTTCGGAGTGCCGTCGAGAGCGATCATCGCCTCGTCGAGTTCGCGCTGGTTGAGCGGGTTCTTGCCCTTGAGCAGTTTGGCGATCTTCGTATTGACCGATTCGACAGCCTTCAGCACACCCTTGCCCAGATAGACCTTCTTGTCGCCGTCGCGCAGCTCGCAGGCTTCGAACTCACCGGTCGAAGCGCCGGAGGGTACGGCGGCACGAGCCATGAAACCATTGTCGAGCGTGATGTCGACTTCAACGGTCGGGTTGCCGCGCGAGTCGAGGATCTGCCGACCGACGACCTTGGTGATCTTGACGAAGTCTGGGGAAACGACCGGGGCCGCCTCTTCGACCTGTTCGACTTCTTTCGCTTTCTTGACTTTTTCGGCTTTTGCCATGATCGAGCTCCGTAGGAGTGGTTTGGTGGGAAGTTCGTGGGAACTTCGTGGAAAGTTTCTTTGCCTGATCATACCGAATTCGGATCACGCGGCGCAATGCTTGATGAGCGGGAAAACGCCCTTGTATCGGCAATATATTCGGACGAGCAAAGCTCGCCGGCCAATCCGGTCCGGATAAAGTCATTTTGCCTGCCGAATCCGCGGAGCAGCGGCAGGATCCCTGGTCTTGCAGCGGATCCTGCCGCGCGGGCTCAAATCACTTTCTGCACGCGCAAGCGGTCAATCTCATCGACGCTGAAACCACTCTGGCGAAGAATCTCCTCGCTGTGCTCACCCGCCGCAGGCGGCGGCAGACGAGCTTCGAAGGGCAGGTCACTGAGCTTGAAGGGCGGCGCGAACTGCCTGACGCCATCGACCTCGACGATCATGCCGCGCGCCAGCAGCTGCTCGTTCTCGAGGCTCTCCTCGAAACGCAGGACCGGAGTGACACAGCAGTCGACGCCGTCGAACAGCGCGGTCCACTCGGCGAAAGTGCGCTGCGCGAAGGTCGCCGCCAACTCGCCGTGGATGCGCTGGCCGTCGGCGCCGGTCGCGAAGGCAAAGGGCTTCAGGTCCGGGCGGTCGATCGCCGCGCACAACATCTGCCAGAACTTCGGCTCCATGGCGCTGACCGCAAAATGGCGGCCGTCGCTGGTCGCATAGACACCATAGCTGGGCATGCCGCCAGTAAGCACATCCTCGCCACGCGGCAGTGCCTGACCCAGCCCGAGCACGGCCAACAGCGGAAAGAGCATGTGGGCGAAAACGGCGTCGGTCATCGCCACGTCGACATAGCGTCCCTGACCACTGGCACGGGCACCGAGGACTGCGGCGAGAACGCCGACCAGCGCACTCAACGAGCCGCCGAACAGGTCGCCGATCTGGAAATTGGGAATCGCCGGCGCGCCTCCCGGCGTGCCGATCTGGTCAAGCAGGCCGCAGTAGCCCAGGTAGTTCAGGTCGTGGCCGGCGCGGTCACGATACGGTCCATCCTGCCCGTAGCCGGTGATCGCACAGTACACGATGCGTGGATTAATCGACGACACGGCCTGGTAACCAATACCGAGCTTGTCCACCACGCCGGGACGGAAGCCCTCGAGGATGACATCCGCCTGCGCTGCAAGGCGCATGAAGGCGTCGACACCAGCCGCCTGTTTGAGGTCGAGGGTCAGGCTGCGCTTGTTGCGATTGACGAGCTGGAAGTAGCTGATATCACCGTGGACCGCACCGGCGCTGCGCGCGTAATCACCGGCACCGGTATCTTCGATCTTGATCACCTCGGCACCGAGGTCGGCGAGGTGCATGCTGGCCAGAGGCCCCGGCAACAGCCGCGTCAGATCGAGCACGCGAAGTCCGGCGAGAGGGGGGGAGCGCATTGGAATAGGCTTTCGGGGAGGTGGTTTGCGGGGCGGATTGCGGGTGCCAATAACCAGCCGGGTACGGCGCCGTTGCGGAACACAGCGATGGCGGGCTAGCGCCCATTCTAGCAGGCTGTCGGACTTGACAAGTCGACTGCAAGAAGTGGCCCAACAGCCAGCCTGTCATGCCCCTCAAGAACCACTCCCAGCAGCCGTTACGCAAGGTGTTGCGCTCGCTCCTGCACCGTCAGCGCCGCCGAACAGCGCCGGCACTGGAGCATGCTCTGCCGGCAAGCGTTACACTGCCGCAGAGGTTTGCTAGCATGTATGAATTAATGGCCGTAATTGACCGACAAGGGGGGGGCTTGGAACCTGTTTGCCGTGCCGGACAACCACACACTTTGGTGTTCGCGCTGGCGTTTACTCGCCTGACGATCGCGGTGCGCGGGTGACGTCCGCCGACACGTCCCCTAATCGGCCGGCGAGTGCGCAGCAGCCCGACTTCGCCGAGGGTCTGCGCGAGGATCTTCTGCATAACGATCCTTTGCTGGACTGCCTGGTCGAGCTAACCCGACTGCATGGTCGTCCAAGCACCCGCGCCGCCCTTTCGGCTGGCTTACCGCTGGCGGGCGGCTGCCTTTCGCCGTCGCTGTTCGCGCGTGCGGCGACGCGTGCCGGCCTGTCGAGCCGGATCGTTCGCCGGCAACTCGCCGACATCGATAGCGCCCTATTGCCGGTGATCCTCCTGCTCAAGGGAGACGGCGCCTGCGTCCTTCTCGGTTGGAACGACGGCGGGGAGACGGCCCGCCTGCTCTTTCCGGAGACCGGTCAGGGCGAAGTGTTGCTTGAACATGCGGTGCTTGGCGAACGCTACCTGGGCATCGCGGTGTTTGCCCGGCCGCGCTTCAGCTTTGACGCGCGTACCCCCGAGGTCGGAGAGGTAGCTGAGCGTCACTGGTTCTGGGGTGCCTTGCTCGAACAGGGCGGGCTGTATCGCGATGTGCTCGGCGCGGCCTTGCTGGTCAACATCTTCGCGCTGGTGATGCCGCTGTTCGTGATGAACGTCTATGATCGCATCGTCCCCAACAACGCGACTGATACCCTGTGGATGCTGGCGCTGGGCGTGTTGCTGGTGATCGGCATGGACTTCATGCTGCGCCTGCTGCGCGGCCGCTTCATCGATCTCGCCAGCGCGCGCATCGACGTCAAGCTTTCGGCCTTGATCATGGAGCGCGTACTCGGCATGCGCCTGGAAGCACGGCCGGCGTCGGTCGGTTCCTTCGCCGCCAATCTTCGCTCCTTCGAATCGGTCCGGGACTTCATCGCTTCGGCAACCGTTTCGGCGTTGATCGATTTGCCGTTCGCGCTGATCTTTCTGCTGGTCATCGTCTGGATTGCCTGGCCACTGGTCCTGATCCCCTTGCTTGGGCTGGTCGTCGGTGTGATCTATGCCTACCTGGTCCAGCACCGGATGCACGAACTGGCCGAAACCACCTATCGCGCCACTGCACAGCGCAATGCGGCACTGATCGAGAGCCTGACGGCGCTCGAAACGATCAAGACACAGAGCGCCGAAGGCGTCGTCCAGAACAAGTGGGAGCGCACGACGGCGTTCCTCGCGCGCAGCGGCGTCCAGTTGCGCCTGCTGTCGTCGTCAGCCAGCAACGGTGCAGCCGCCATCACGCAGGTGGTGAACGTCGCGCTGGTGATCGCCGGCGTCTACCTGATCCAGGAGCGCCTGCTGACCATGGGCGGACTGATCGCGGTCACCATGCTCGGCAGCCGGGCCATCGCTCCTCTGGCACAGGCGGTCGGGCTGCTGATGCAATACCAGAACGCGCGCCTTGCCCTGTCCTCGCTCGACAAGATGATGGCGGCGCCCGTCGAGCGGCCGGACGCGACGGCATTCATTCATCGGCCGGAACTGAGCGGCGAAATCGAGTTCCGCCATGTCTCTTTCAGCTATCCGGAACAGGGCGAAGCTGCACTGCGGAACGTCTCGCTGCACATCGCGCCGGGTGAGCGTGTCATCATCATCGGTCGTACCGGCTGCGGCAAGAGCACCCTGCAAAAGCTGATGCTCGGGCTGTATCAACCGAGCCAGGGTGTGGTGCGTATCGACGGCATCGACCTGCGCCAACTCGATCCGGCAGACCTGCGGCGCAACATCGGTTGCGTCGGCCAGGATGCGACCCTCTTCTACGGTACCCTGCGCGAGAACATTGCCATCGGTGCGCCCTACGCCGACGACGCGGCGATCGTCACCGCTGCGGAAGTCGCCGGCCTGACGCAGTTCGTCAATCGCCATCCGAAGGGATTCGACATGCTGATCGGCGAACGCGGTGAGTCGCTTTCGGGCGGTCAGCGGCAGGAGGTGGCGATTGCCCGCGCGGTATTGCTGGACCCGCCGATCCTGTTGCTGGACGAACCGACCAGCGCAATGGACTTTTCGACCGAACAGGGTTTCAAGGAGCGCCTGATGCGTTTTGCCGCGCACAAGACCGTCGTCGTCGTGACCCATCGGACGAGCCTGATCGACCTGGCGACACGGCTCATCGTCGTGGACGATGGGCAGATCGTCGCCGACGGGCCTCGCGACCAGGTCGTCGAGGCCCTGCAGTCGGGTCGCGTCGGTCGGGCCGCGCCATGAGCAAGCGCCTGATCGCCAGCGCACGCCGTTTCCAGGGCGCCCTCGAGGGGTTGCGTGTGCGTCTGCAGCCAGGCTTCGACTCCTGGATGAACCGTGCGATCAACTTCGAAAAGGAGCGCGAGCAGCAGGGCTTTGCCGCCGACAGCGACTACGCCATCCTGCAGCAGGATCCCTTGCGAGCGCGCATCCTGCTCAAGTCGATCGGCGTGGCCTTCGCGCTCTTCGTCATGTGGGCAGCGGTCAGCCAGGTTGACGAAGTCACGCGTGGCGAGGGCAAAGTCATTCCATCGCGTCAGCTGCAGGTATTGCAGAGTCTCGACGGCGGTGTTGTGGACGAGATCCTGGTGCATGAGGGAGCGATCGTCGAACCAGAGCAGATCCTGCTGCGCATCGACCAGACGCGTTTCGTGTCGTCAGTGCGCGAAAGCCGCGTGCAATACACAGCGCTGGTCGCCAAAGCCGCGCGTCTGCGAGCGCTGACCGAAGACGTTCCCTTCAAGATTCCGGACGAGGTGGTCAAGGAAGACCCCCAGACTGCCGAAGAGGAGCGGCGCCTGTATGAATCGAGGCGCAGCGAGCTCGAGACGACGATTTCGATCGCCCGCCAGCAGTTGGCGCAGCGCCAGCAGGAACTGGCCGAAGTGCGCGCCAAGCACGAACAGGCGACCAAGGCCCACGAACTGGCGGCGCGCGAACTGTCGGTGACCAAGCCGCTGATCGCTTCGGGCGCCGTCTCCGAAGTTGAGCTGCTGCGCCTCGAGCGCGACGTCTCGCGTTTTCGTGGCGAACGTGAAATGGCAGCGGCGCAGATCGGCCGTCTGCAGTCGGCAATCAACGAAGCGAATCGCAAGATCGAGGAGGTTGGGCTGGCTTTTCGCAATGAGTCGGGCAAGGAACTCGGCGAAACGATGGCCAAGCTGAACAGCCTCGCCGAAGGCGGTGTCGGCCTGTCCGACAAGGTCAGTCGTTCGGTGTTGCGCTCACCGGTCAAGGGAACCGTCAAGCGTCTGCTGGTCAATACCGTCGGTGGCGTCGTCCAGCCGGGCAAGGACATCGTCGAAATCGTCCCTCTCGAAGACAACCTGTTGCTCGAAGCGCGCGTGCATCCGCGCGACATCGCCTTCCTCCACCCGGGTCAAAAGGCGGTGGTCAAGTTCACCGCCTACGATTTCGCCATCTACGGGGGTCTCGACGGCAAGCTCGAACATATCGGCGCCGACACCGTGATCGACGACAAGGGCAACGCGTTTTATGTCGTTCGCGTGCGCACCAATCAGTCGACGCTGGGGAACAATCTGCCCGTCATCCCCGGCATGGTCGCCGAGGTCGATATCGTGACGGGAGAGAAGAGCGTCCTGTCCTATCTCCTGAAGCCGGTCTTGCGCGCCAAGGCACGCGCCTTTTCCGAGCGTTGAGCGGAGCAGTGCAGCAGATCTTTCTCTCCGTTGAGGCCCGCCTGCGCAACTCCTGGCGAGAGGCTTTCCCGAACCTGATCGTCGGGCGACTGGACGGCATGCCGGCAGCGCCGGCGCTGATCTGGGCACTGCTGCCGTGCGGACAGCGGCCTGACGAACTGGTGGCGCGCCTGCGCCGGGGATTGGCCGGGCGCTCGCTGATCGTTCTGGCAGACGAGCCCGATGAAGATGGCGCGCTGGCCGCCCTGGCGGCCGGTGCGGCCGCTTACTGCAACGCGCATGCGGCACCGGCGGTGCTGCAGCAGGTGGCAGCGGTGGTCCAGAACGGTGGCGTGTGGATCGGCCAAGGCCTGATGAAGCGCCTGCTGGCCGCTAGCACCGCCCTGCTGAACAAGCGTCCGGGCGACCACGATGCCTGGCGCAGCACGCTTACCCCACGCGAACAGGAGGTCGCCGTTGCGGTGGCCGATGGGGCCAGCAACAAGGAAATTGCCCGGCAACTCGACATCACCGAGCGAACCGTCAAGTTCCACGTCAGCGCCGTGCTCGAAAAGCTGGGCGCCCGAGACCGCCTGCAGCTCTCGCTGATCATCAACGGCGTCGGCGGCAGCAAGGCCTGATTCAACGCCTGCCGACACGGATTCTTCCCGTACGTCAGTACAGTAGTCGGCCCTGGCAGCGTGGGCTATCGTTGCATCCTTCCAAACTCCGTTTCGAGGCTTCACCATGGCTGACAGGACTCCTCTCGCACGCGTTTCGGCGCTCCAGGGCAAGGCTTTCGCAAGAGATCAGGACGGCAATCTGCGTCAATTGCAGATCGGCGATGTGATCTACGAGGGAGACGTCGTCGTCACCGGCGCCGGCAGCCGCATCGACTTGGCCACGCCCGACCGCCACTCGCTTGTGTTGCGCGCCAACGAGACGCTGACGGTCGATGCCGAAGTATTCGCCACGGTCAAGCCAGACGCTACGGACGCCGCTCTGGTGGGCGGGGCACGCGACATCAATCGGGTGATCAAGGCAATCAACGAAGGCGGCAGCCTGGACGCGCTGCTCGACGAGACGGCGGCTGGCGCTGGCACGCCCGGAGGTGCTGACGGAGGACCGACGTTTGTTCGCCTATTGCGCATCGTCGAGACTCTGGATCCGCTGGCCTTTGATTTTGGTACTGACAGAAGGGGTAGCGTCGACGAGCCTCTTGATGGCGTGGGCAGCGCCGCGGACGCACTGGCCGGTTTAGTCGATGCTGGCCTGGCGGGGCAGAGTGCCGCCGCGGCTGCGGCTACCGTTGGTGGCTCGATCCCCATCGACACCGCCGCGCCGAGCGTCGTCGTCGATATCGTCGATGCCAGCCTGAACAACGGCGACAAGGTGTCGACCGTCACCTTCACCTTCAGCGACGCCCCGAGCGGCTTCGACCTGACCGACGTCACCGCCGTCGGCGGGACGCTGAGCGGCCTCGCCGTCAGCCTGACCGACCCGAAGGTCTACCGCCCTCTTCACGGCGAACGACGGTTTCACCGGCATCGGCAGTGTCAGCGTCGCCGACGCCAGCTACACCAATGCCGCCGGTAACATCGGGACCGGCCACAACGACACGGTCACCATCGACACCGCGCCGCCGGTGCCGACGATCACCCTCGATGCGGACATCACCGCCGACGACATCCTCAACGCCGCCGAAGCCACCGCGTCGATCACCGTCACCGGTAAGGTCGGTGGCGATGCCAAGGTAGGCGACACCGTCACCCTGACGGTCAACGGCCAGACCTTCACCGGCAACATCGTCGACACCGCCGGCGTGCTGACCTTTGCCATCGCCGTCCCCGGCGCCGACCTCTTGGCCGACGCCGACAAGACCATCACCGCCTCGATCACCACCACCGACGCCGCCGGCAACAGCGCGACGGCCGACGACAGCGAAGGCTACAGCGTCGACACCACCGCGCCGAGCGTCCTCGTCGATATCGTCGATGCCAGCCTGAACAACGGCGACAAGGTGTCGACCGTCACCTTCACCTTCAGCGACGCCCCGAGCGGCTTCGACCTGACCGACGTCACCGCCGTCGGCGGGACGCTGAGCGGCCTCGCCGTCAGCCTGACCGACCCGAAGGTCTACACCGCCCTCTTCACGGCGAACGACGGTTTCACCGGCATCGGCAGTGTCAGCGTCGCCGACGCCAGCTACACCAATGCCGCCGGTAACAGCGGGACCGGCCACAACGACACGGTGGTCATCGACACCGCGCCGCCGCTGCCGACGATCACCCTCGATGCGGACATCACCGCCGACGACATCCTCAACGCCTCCGAAGCCACCGCGTCGATCACCGTCACCGGCAAGGTCGGTGGCGATGCCAAGGCGGGCGACACCGTCACCCTGACGGTCAACGGCCAGAACTTCACCGGCACCGTCGTCGACACCGCCGGCGTGCTGACCTTTGCCATCGCCGTCCCCGGCGCCGACCTCTCGGCCGACGCCGACCGCACGATCGACGCCCGCGTCACCACCACCGACGCCGCCGGCAACAGCGCGACAGCCGACGACAGTGAAGGCTACAGTGTCGACACCGCGCCGCCGCTGCCGACGATCACCCTCGATGCGAACATCACCGCCGACGACATCCTCAACGCCGCCGAAGCCACCGCGTCGATCACCGTCACCGGCACGGTCGGTGGCGACGCCAAGGTAGGCGACACCGTCACCCTGACGGTCAACGGCCAGAACTTCACCGGTCTCGTGGTCAACAACGCCGGCGTGCTCGGCTTTGCCATCGCCGTCCCCGGCGCCGACCTCTCGGCTGACGCCGACAAGACCATCGCCGCCTCGATCACCACCACCGACGCCGCCGGCAACAGCGGCAGCGCCAGCGACAGCGAAGGCTACACCGTCGACACCGCCGCGCCGAGCGTCGTCGTCGATATCGTCGATACCAGCCTGAACAGCGGCGACAAGGTGTCGACCGTCACCTTCACCTTCAGCGACGCCCCGAGCGGCTTCGACCTGACCGACGTCACCGCCGTCGGCGGGACGCTGAGCGGCCTCGCCGTCAGCCTGACCGACCCGAAGGTCTACACCGCCCTCTTCACGGCGACCGACGGTTTCACCGGCATCGGCAGTGTCAGCGTCGCCGACGCCAGCTACACCAATGCCGCCGGTAACCTCGGGACCGGCAACAACGACACGGTCGCCATCGACACCGCGCCGCCGCTGCCGACGATCACCCTCGATGCGGACATCACCGCCGACGACATCCTAAACGCCGCCGAAATCGCTGGCAATGTCACCGTCACCGGCACGGTCGGTGGCGACGCCAAGGTAGGCGACACCGTCACCCTGACGGTCAACGGCCAGAACTTCACCGGTCCTGTGGTCAACAACGCCGGCGTGCTCGGCTTTGCCATCGCCGTCCCCGGCGCCGACCTCTTGGCCGACGGCGACAAGACCATCGCCGCCTCGATCACCACCACCGACGCCGCCGGCAACAGCGGCAGCGCCAGCGACAGCGAAGGCTACACCGTCGACACGACGCCGCCGCTGCCGACGATCACCCTCGATGCGGACATCACCGCCGACGACATCCTCAACGCCGCCGAAGCCACCGCGTCGATCACCGTCACCGGCAAGGTCGGTGGCGATGCCAAGGCGGGCGACACCGTCACCCTGACGGTCAACGGCCAGACCTTCACCGGCACCGTCGTCGACACCGCCGGCGTGCTGACCTTTGCCATCGCCGTCCCCGGCGCCGACCTCTTGGCCGACGCCGACAAGACCATCACCGCCTCGATCACCACCACCGACGCCGCCGGCAACAGCGGCAGCGCCAGCGACAGCGAAGGCTACACCGTCGCCGCCGCGCCGAGGTGGTCGTATCGTCGTCCAGCCTGAACAGCGGCGACAAGGTGTCGCGTCACCTTCACCTTCAGCGCCCCCGCCTCCCCTGTCTAGCCTGCGCGGGTCTACACCGCCACTTTCACGACGCGGTTTCCCCCGCCATAGGCGACGCCAGCTACAGCCGCCTAACAGCGGGACCGGCCACAACCCCCCGGTGGTCATCACACCGCCGCCGAGCGTCGTCGTCGATATCGTCGATACCAGCCTGAACAGCGGCGACAAGGTGTCGACCGTCACCTTCACCTTCAGCGACGCCCCGAGCGGCTTCGACCTGACCGACGTCACCGCCGTCGGCGGGACGCTGAGCGGCCTCGCCGTCAGCCTGACCGACCCGAAGGTCACCGCCCTCTTCACGGCGAACGACGGTTTCACCGGCATCGGCAGTGTCAGCGTCGCCGACGCCAGCTACACCAATGCCGCCGGTAACATCGGGACCGGCCACAACGACACGGTGGTCATCGACACCGCGCCGCCGCTGCCGACGATCACCCTCGATGCGAACATCACCGCCGACGACATCCTCAACGCCGCCGAAATCGCTGGTAATGTCACCGTCACCGGCACGGTCGGTGGCGATGCCAAGGCGGGCGACACCGTCACCCTGACGGTCAACGGCCAGAACTTCACCGGCAACGTCGTCGACACCGCCGGCGTGCTGACCTTTGCCATCGCCGTCCCCGGCGCCGACCTCTTGGCCGACGCCGACAAGACCATCGCCGCCTCGATCACCACCACCGACGCCGCCGGCAACAGCGGCAGCGCCAGCGACAGCGAAGGCTACACCGTCGACACCGCCGCGCCGAGCGTCGTCGTCGATATCGTCGATACCAGCCTGAACAGCGGCGACAAGGTGTCGACCGTCACCTTCACCTTCAGCGACGCCCCGAGCGGCTTCGACCTGACCGACATCACCGCCGTCGGCGGGACGCTGAGCGGCCTCGCCGTCAGCCTGACCGACCCGAAGGTCTACACCGCCCTCTTCACGGCGAACGACGGTTTCACCGGCATCGGCAGCGTCAGCGTCGCCGACGCCAGCTACACCAATGCCGCCGGTAACATCGGGACCGGCCACAACGACACGGTGGTCATCGACACCGCGCCGCCGCTGCCGACGATCACCCTCGATGCGAACATCACCGCCGACGACATCCTCAACGCCGCCGAAATCGCTGGCAATGTCACCGTCACCGGCAAGGTCGGTGGCGATGCCAAGGCGGGCGACACCGTCACCCTGACGGTCAACGGCCAGAACTTCACCGGCACCGTCGTCGACACCGCCGGCGTGCTGACCTTTGCCATCGCCGTCCCCGGCGCCGACCTCTTGGCCGACGCCGACAAGACCATCACCGCCTCGATCACCACCACCGACGCCGCCGGCAACAGCGCGACGGCCGACGACAGCGAAGGCTACACCGTCGACACCGCGCCGCCGCTGCCGACGATCACCCTCGATGCGAACATCACCGCCGACGACATCCTCAACGCCGCCGAAATCGCTGGCAATGTCACCGTCACCGGCACGGTCGGTGGCGACGCCAAGGTAGGCGACACCGTCACCCTGACGGTCAACGGCCAGAACTTCACCGGTCTCGTGGTCAACAACGCCGGCGTGCTCGGCTTTGCCATCGCCGTCCCCGGCGCCGACCTCTTGGCCGACGGCGACAAGACCATCGCCGCCTCGATCACCACCACCGACGCCGCCGGCAACAGCGGCAGCGCCAGCGACAGCGAAGGCTACACCGTCGACACCGCCGCGCCGAGCGTCGTCGTCGATATCGTCGATACCAGCCTGAACAGCGGCGACAAGGTGTCGACCGTCACCTTCACCTTCAGCGACGCCCCGAGCGGCTTCGACCTGACCGACGTCACCGCCGTCGGCGGAACGCTGAGCGGCCTCGCCGTCAGCCTGACCGACCCGAGGGTCGCACCGCCACTTTCACGGCGAACGACGGTTTCACCGGCATCGGCAGTGGTGCAGCGTCGCCGACGCCAGCTACACCAATGCCGCCGGTAACAGCGGGACCGGCCACAACGACACGGTGGTCATCGACACCGCGCCGCCGCTGCCGACGATCACCCTCGATGCGGACATCACCGCCGACGACATCCTCAACGCCGCCGAAATCGCTGGTAATGTCACCGTCACCGGCACGGTCGGTGGCGACGCCAAGGCGGGCGACACCGTCACCCTGACGGTCAACGGCCAGAACTTCACCGGCACCGTCGTCGACACCGCCGGCGTGCTCGGCTTTGCCATCGCCGTCCCCGGCGCCGACCTCTCGGCTGACGGCGACAAGACCATCGCCGCCTCGATCACCACCACCGACGCCGCCGGCAACAGCGGCAGCGCCAGCGACAGCGAAGGCTACACCGTCGACACCGCCGCGCCGAGCGTCGTCGTCGATATCGTCGATACCAGCCTGAACAGCGGCGACAAGGTGTCGACCGTCACCTTCACCTTCAGCGACGCCCCGAGCGGCTTCGACCTGACCGACGTCACCGCCGTCGGCGGAACGCTGAGCGGCCTCGCCGTCAGCCTGACCGAGCCGAGGGTCTACACCGCCACTTTCACGGCGAACGACGGTTTCACCGGCATCGGCAGCGTCAGCGTCGCCGACGCCAGCTACACCAATGCCGCCGGTAACAGCGGGACCGGCCACAACGACACGGTGGTCATCGACACCGCGCCGCCGCTGCCGACGATCACCCTCGATGCGGACATCACCGCCGACGACATCCTCAACGCCGCCGAAATCGCTGGCAGTCACCGTCACCGGCACGGTCGGTGGCGACGCCAAGGCGGGCGACACCGTCACCCTGACGGTCAACGGCCAGAACTTCACCGGTCTCGTGGTCAACAACGCCGGCGTGCTCGGCTTTGCCATCGCCGTCCCCGGCGCCGACCTCTTGGCCGACGCCGACAAGACCATCACCGCCTCGATCACCACCACCGACGCCGCCGGCAACCGCGCGACGGCCGACGACAGCGAAGGCTACACCGTCGACACCGCCGCGCCGAGCGTCGTCGTCGATATCGTCGATACCAGTCTGAACAACGGCGACAAGGTGTCGACCGTCACCTTCACCTTCAGCGACGCCCCGAGCGGCTTCGACCTGACCGACGTCACCGCCGTCGGCGGGACGCTGAGCGGCCTCGCCGTCAGCCTGACCGACCCGAAGGTCTACACCGCCCTCTTTCACGGCGACCGACGGTTTCACCGGGCATCGGCAGCGTCAGCGTCGCCGACGCCAGCTACACCAATGCCGCCGGTAACATCGGGACCGGCCACAACGACACAGTCGCCATCGACACCACGCCGCCGCTGCCGACGATCACCCTCGATGCGAACATCACCGCCGACGACATCCTCAACGCCGCCGAAATCGCTGGTAATGTCACCGTCACCGGCACGGTCGGTGGCGACGCCAAGGCGGGCGACACCGTCACCCTGACGGTCAACGGCCAGAACTTCACCGGCACCGTCGTCGACACCGCCGGCGTGCTGACCTTTGCCATCGCCGTCCCCGGCGCCGACCTCTCGGCTGACGCCGACAAGACCATCGCCGCCTCGATCACCACCACCGACGCCGCCGGCAACCGCGCGACGGCCGACGACAGCGAAGGCTACACCGTCGACACCGCCGCGCCGAGCGTCGTCGTCGATATCGTCGATACCAGCCTGAACAGCGGCGACAAGGTGTCGACCGTCACCTTCACCTTCAGCGACGCCCCGGAGCGGCTTGACCTGACCGACGTCACCGCCGTCGGCGGGACGCTGAGCGGCCTGCCGTCAGCCTGACCGACCCGAAGGTTCACCGCCCTCTTCACGGCGAACGACGGTTTCACCGGCATCGGCAGCGTCAGCGTCGCCGACGCCAGCTACACCAATGCCGCCGGTAACATCGGGACCGGCCACAACGACACGGTGGTCATCGACACCGCGCCGCCGGTGCCGACGATCACCCTCGATGCGGACATCACCGCCGACGACATCCTCAACGCCGCCGAAGCCACCGCGTCGGTCACCGTCACCGGCACGGTCGGTGGCGACGCCAAGGTAGGCGACACCGTCACCCTGACGGTCAACGGCCAGACCTTCACCGGCACCGTCGTCGACACCGCCGGCGTGCTGACCTTTGCCATCGCCGTCCCCGGCGCCGACCTCTTGGCCGACGCCGACAAGACCATCACCGCCTCGATCACCACCACCGACGCCGCCGGCAACAGCGCGACGGCCGACGACAGCGAAGGCTACACCGTCGACACCGCGCCGCCGCTGCCGACGATCACCCTCGATGCGAACATCACCGCCGACGACATCCTCAACGCCGCCGAAATCGCTGGCAATGTCACCGTCACCGGCACGGTCGGTGGCGACGCCAGGTAGGCGACACCGTCACCCTGACGGTCAACGGCCAGAACTTCACCGGTCTCGTGGTCAACAACGCCGGCGTGCTCGGCTTTGCCATCGCCGTCCCCGGCGCCGACCTCTCGGCTGACGGCGACAAGACCATCGCCGCCTCGATCACCACCACCGACGCCGCCGGCAACAGCGGCAGCGCCAGCGACAGCGAAGGCTACACCGTCGATACCGCCGCGCCGAGCGTCGTCGTCGATATCGTCGATACCAGCCTGAACAGCGGCCCTCGCCGTCAGCCTGACCGACCCGAGGGTCTACACCGCCACTTTCACGGCGAACGACGGTTTCACCGGCATCGGCAGTGTCAGCGTCGCCGACGCCAGCTACACCAATGCCGCCGGTAACAGCGGGACCGGCCACAACGACACGGTGGTCATCGACACCGCGCCGCCGCTGCCGACGATCACCCTCGATGCGGACATCACCGCCGACGACATCCTCAACGCCGCCGAAATCGCTGGTAATGTCACCGTCACCGGCACGGTCGGTGGCGACGCCAAGGCGGGCGACACCGTCACCCTGACGGTCAACGGCCAGAACTTCACCGGCACCGTCGTCGACACCGCCGGCGTGCTGACCTTTGCCATCGCCGTCCCCGGCGCCGACCTCTCGGCTGACGGCGACAAGACCATCGCCGCCTCGATCACCACCACCGACGCCGCCGGCAACAGCGGCAGCGCCAGCGACAGCGAAGGCTACACCGTCGACACCGCCGCGCCGAGCGTCGTCGTCGATATCGTCGATACCAGCCTGAACAGCGGCGACAAGGTGTCGACCGTCACCTTCACCTTCAGCGACGCCCCGAGCGGCTTCGACCTGACCGACGTCACCGCCGTCGGCGGAACGCTGAGCGGCCTCGCCGTCAGCCTGACCGACCCGAGGGTCTACACCGCCACTTTCACGGCGAACGACGGTTTCACCGGCATCGGCAGCGTCAGCGTCGCCGACGCCAGCTACACCAATGCCGCCGGTAACAGCGGGACCGGCCACAACGACACGGTGGTCATCGACACCGCGCCGCCGCTGCCGACGATCACCCTCGATGCGGACATCACCGCCGACGACATCCCCAACGCCGCCGAAATCGCTGGCAATGTCACCGTCACCGGCACGGTCGGTGGCGACGCCAAGGCGGGCGACACCGTCACCCTGACGGTCAACGGCCAGAACTTCACCGGTCTCGTGGTCAACAACGCCGGCGTGCTCGGCTTTGCCATCGCCGTCCCCGGCGCCGACCTCTTGGCGACGCCGACAAGACCATCACCGCCTCGATCACCACCACCGACGCCGCCGGCAACCGCGCGACGGCCGACGACAGCGAAGGCTACACCGTCGACACCGCCGCGCCGAGCGTCGTCGTCGATATCGTCGATACCAGTCTGAACAACGGCGACAAGGTGTCGACCGTCACCTTCACCTTCAGCGACGCCCTGAGCCTCGACCTGACCGACGTCACCGCCGTCGGCGGGACGCTGAGCGGCCTCGCCGTCAGCCTGACCGACCCGAAGGTCTACACCGCCCTCTTCACGGCGACCGACGGTTTCACCGGCATCGGCAGCGTCAGCGTCGCCGACGCCAGCTACACCAATGCCGCCGGTAACATCGGGACCGGCCACAACGACACAGTCGCCATCGACACCACGCCGCCGCTGCCGACGATCACCCTCGATGCGAACATCACCGCCGACGACATCCTCAACGCCGCCGAAATCGCTGGTAATGTCACCGTCACCGGCACGGTCGGTGGCGACGCCAAGGCGGGCGACACCGTCACCCTGACGGTCAACGGCCAGAACTTCACCGGCACCGTCGTCGACACCGCCGGCGTGCTGACCTTTGCCATCGCCGTCCCCGGCGCCGACCTCTTGGCCGACGCCGACAAGACCATCACCGCCTCGATCACCACCACCGACGCCGCCGGCAACCGCGCGACGGCCGACGACAGCGAAGGCTACACCGTCGACACCGCCGCGCCGAGCGTCGTCGTCGATATCGTCGATACCAGCCTGAACAGCGGCGACAAGGTGTCGACCGTCACCTTCACCTTCAGCGACGCCCTGAGCGGCTTCGACCTGACCGACATCACCGCCGTCGGCGGGACGCTGAGCGGCCTCGCCGTCAGCCTGACCGACCCGAAGGTCTACACCGCCCTCTTCACGGCGAACGACGGTTTCACCGGCATCGGCAGCGTCAGCGTCGCCGACGCCAGCTACACCAATGCCGCCGGTAACATCGGGACCGGCCACAACGACACGGTGGTCATCGACACCGCGCCGCCGCTGCCGACGATCACCCTCGATGCGAACATCACCGCCGACGACATCCTCAACGCCGCCGAAATCGCTGGCAATGTCACCGTCACCGGCAAGGTCGGTGGCGATGCCAAGGCGGGCGACACCGTCACCCTGACGGTCAACGGCCAGACCTTCACCGGCACCGTCGTCGACACCGCCGGCGTGCTGACCTTTGCCATCGCCGTCCCCGGCGCCGACCTCTTGGCCGACGCCGACAAGACCATCACCGCCTCGATCACCACCACCGACGCCGCCGGCAACAGCGCGACGGCCGACGACAGCGAAGGCTACACCGTCGACACCGCGCCGCCGCTGCCGACGATCACCCTCGATGCGAACATCACCGCCGACGACATCCTCAACGCCGCCGAAATCGCTGGCAATGTCACCGTCACCGGCACGGTCGGTGGCGACGCCAAGGTAGGCGACACCGTCACCCTGACGGTCAACGGCCAGAACTTCACCGGTCTCGTGGTCAACAACGCCGGCGTGCTCGGCTTTGCCATCGCCGTCCCCGGCGCCGACCTCTCGGCTGACGGCGACAAGACCATCGCCGCCTCGATCACCACCACCGACGCCGCCGGCAACAGCGGCAGCGCCAGCGACAGCGAAGGCTACACCGTCGATACCGCCGCGCCGAGCGTCGTCGTCGATATCGTCGATACCAGCCTGAACAGCGGCGACAAGGTGTCGACCGTCACCTTCACCTTCAGCGACGCCCCGAGCGGCTTCGACCTGACCGACGTCACCGCCGTCGGCGGGACGCTGAGCGGCCTCGCCGTCAGCCTGACCGACCCGAGGGTCTACACCGCCACTTTCACGGCGAACGACGGTTTCACCGGCATCGGCAGTGTCAGCGTCGCCGACGCCAGCTACACCAATGCCGCCGGTAACAGCGGGACCGGCCACAACGACACGGTGGTCATCGACACCGCGCCGCCGCTGCCGACGATCACCCTCGATGCGGACATCACCGCCGACGACATCCTCAACGCCGCCGAAATCGCTGGTAATGTCACCGTCACCGGCACGGTCGGTGGCGACGCCAAGGCGGGCGACACCGTCACCTCTGACGCTCAACGGCCACAACTTCACCGGCACCGTCGTCGACACCGCCGGCGTGCTCGGCTTTGCCATCGCCGTCCCCGGCGCCGACCTCTCGGCTGACGGCGACAAGACCATCGCCGCCTCGATCACCACCACCGACGCCGCCGGCAACAGCGGCAGCGCCAGCGACAGCGAAGGCTACACCGTCGACACCGCCGCGCCGAGCGTCGTCGTCGATATCGTCGATACCAGCCTGAACAGCGGCGACAAGGTGTCGACCGTCACCTTCACCTTCAGCGACGCCCCCGAGCGGCTTCGACCTGACCGACGTCACCGCCGTCGGCGGAACGCTGAGCGGCCTCGCCGTCAGCCTGACCGACCCGAGGGTCTACACCGCCACTTTCACGGCGAACGACGGTTTCACCGGCATCGGCAGTGTCAGCGTCGCCGACGCCAGCTACACCAATGCCGCCGGTAACAGCGGGACCGGCCACAACGACACGGTGGTCATCGACACCGCGCCGCCGCTGCCGACGATCACCCTCGATGCGGACATCACCGCCGACGACATCCTCAACGCCGCCGAAATCGCTGGCAATGTCACCGTCACCGGCACGGTCGGTGGCGACGCCAAGGCGGGCGACACCGTCACCCTGACGGTCAACGGCCAGAACTTCACCGGTCTCGTGGTCAACAACGCCGGCGTGCTCGGCTTTGCCATCGCTGTCCCGGCGCCGACCTCTTGGGCCGACGCCGACCGCACGATCGACGCCCGCGTCACCACCACCGACGCCGCCGGCAACAGCGCGACAGCCGACGACAGTGAAGGCTACAGTGTCGACACCGCGCCGCCGCTGCCGACGATCACCCTCGATGCGAACATCACCGCCGACGACATCCTCAACGCCGCCGAAATCGCTGGCAATGTCACCGTCACCGGCACGGTCGGTGGCGACGCCAAGGTCGGCGACACCGTCACCCTGACGGTCAACGGCCAGAACTTCACCGGTCTGTGGTCAACAACGCCGGCGTGCTCGGCTTTGCCATCGCCGTCCCGGCGCCGACCTCTCGGCTGACGGCGACAAGACCATCGCCGCCTCGATCACCACCACCGACGCCGCCGGCAACAGCGGCAGCGCCAGCGACAGCGAAGGCTACACCGTCGACACCGCCGCGCCGAGCGTCGTCGTCGATATCGTCGATACCAGCCTGAACAGCGGCGACAAGGTGTCGACCGTCACCTTCACCTTCAGCGACGCCCCGGAGCGGCTTCGACCTGACCGACGTCACCGCCGTCGGCGGAACGCTGAGCCGGCCTCGCCGTCAGCCTGACCGACCCGAGGGTCTACACCGCCACTTTCACGGCGAACGACGGTTTCACCGGCATCGGCAGTGTCAGCGTCGCCGACGCCAGCTACACCAATGCCGCCGGTAACAGCGGGACCGGCCACAACGACACAGTCGCCATCGACACCACGCCGCCGCTGCCGACGATCACCCTCGATGCGAACATCACCGCCGACGACATCCTCAACGCCGCCGAAATCGCTGGTAATGTCACCGTCACCGGCACGGTCGGTGGCGACGCCAAAGGCGGGCGACACCGTCACCCTGACGGTCAACGGCCAGAACTTCACCGGCACCGTCGTCGACACCGCCGGCGTGCTGACCTTTGCCATCGCCGTCCCCGGCGCCGACCTCTTGGCCGACGCCGACAAGACCATCACCGCCTCGATCACCACCACCGACGCCGCCGGCAACCGCGCGACGGCCGACGACAGCGAAGGCTACACCGTCGACACCGCCGCGCCGAGCGTCGTCGTCGATATCGTCGATACCAGCCTGAACAGCGGCGACAAGGTGTCGACCGTCACCTTCACCTTCAGCGACGCCCCGAGCGGCTTCGACCTGACCGACGTCACCGCCGTCGGCGGGACGCTGAGCGGCCTCGCCGTCAGCCTGACCGACCCGAAGGTCTACACCGCCCTCTTCACGGCGAACGACGGTTTCACCGGCATCGGCAGCGTCAGCGTCGCCGACGCCAGCTACACCAATGCCGCCGGTAACATCGGGACCGGCCACAACGACACGGTGGTCATCGACACCGCGCCGCCGGTGCCGACGATCACCCTCGATGCGGACATCACCGCCGACGACATCCTCAACGCCGCCGAAGCCACCGCGTCGGTCACCGTCACCGGCACGGTCGGTGGCGACGCCAAGGTAGGCGACACCGTCACCCTGACGGTCAACGGCCAGAACTTCACCGGCACCGTCGTCGACACCGCCGGCGTGCTGACCTTTGCCATCGCCGTCCCCGGCGCCGACCTCTCGGCTGACGGCGACAAGACCATCGCCGCCTCGATCACCACCACCGACGCCGCCGGCAACAGCGGCAGCGCCACCGACAGCGAAGGCTACACCGTCGACACCGCGCCGCCGCTGCCGACGATCACCCTCGATGCGAACATCACCGCCGACGACATCCTCAACGCCGCCGAAATCGCTGGCAATGTCACCGTCACCGGCACGGTCGGTGGCGACGCCAAGGTAAAGGCGACACCGTCACCCTGACGGTCAACGGCCAGAACTTCACCGGTCTCGTGGTCACCAACGCCGGCGTGCTCGGCTTTGCCATCGCCGTCCCCGGCGCCGACCTCTCGGCTGACGGCGACAAGACCATCGCCGCCTCGATCACCACCCACCGACGCCGCCGGCAACAGCGGCAGCGCCAGCGACAGCGAAGGCTACACCGTCGACACCGCCGCGCCGAGCGTCGCCGTGATATCGTCGATACCACACCAATGCCGCCGGTAACAGCGGGACCGGCCACAACGACACGGTGGTCATCGACACCGCGCCGCCGCTGCCGACGATCACCCTCGATGCGGACATCACCGCCGACGACATCCTCAACGCCGCCGAAATCGCTGGCAATGTCACCGTCACCGGCACGGTCGGTGGCGACGCCAAGGCGGGCGACACCGTCACCCTGACGGTCAACGGCCAGAACTTCACCGGCACTCGTCGTCGACACCGCCGGCGTGCTCGGCTTTGCCATCGCTGTCCCCGGCGCCGACCTCTCGGCTGACGCCGACAAGACCATCGCCGCCTCGATCACCACCACCGACGCCGCCGGCAACAGCGGCAGCGCCAGCGACAGCGAAGGCTACACCGTCGACACCGCCGCGCCGAGCGTCGTCGTCGATATCGTCGATACCAGCCTGAACAGCGGCGACAAGGTGTCGACCGTCACCTTCACCTTCAGCGACGCCCCGAGCGGCTTCGACCTGACCGACGTCACCGCCGTCGGCGGAACGCTGAGCGGCCTCGCCGTCAGCCTGACCGACCCGAGGGTCTACACCGCCACTTTCACGGCGAACGACGGTTTCACCGGCATCGGCAGCGTCAGCGTCGCCGACGCCAGCTACACCAATGCCGCCGGTAACAGCGGGACCGGCCACAACGACACGGTCGCCATCGACACCGCGCCGCCGCTGCCGACGATCACCCTCGATGCGAACATCACCGCCGACGACATCCTCAACGCCGCCGAAATCGCTGGTAATGTCACCGTCACCGGCACGGTCGGTGGCGACGCCAAGGCGGGCGACACCGTCACCCTGACGGTCAACGGCCAGAACTTCACCGGCACCGTCGTCGACACCGCCGGCGTGCTGACCTTGCCATCGCTGTCCCCGGCGCCGACCTCGGGCCGACGCCGACACGATCGCCGCCCGCGTCACCACCACCGACGCCGCCGGCAACAGCGCGACAGCCGACGACAGTGAAGGCTACAGTGTCGACACCCGCGCCGCCGCTGCGACGATCACCCTCGATGCGAACATCCCGCCGACGACATCCTCAACGCCGCCGAAATCGCTGGCAATGTCACCGGCACGGTCGGTGGCGACGCCAGGGCAGGCGACACCGTCACCCTGACGGTCAACGGCCAGAACTTCACCGGTACTCGTCGTCGACACCGCCGGCGTGTCGACCTTTTGCCCATCGCCGTCCTGGCGCCGACCTCTCGGCTGACGCCGACAAGACCATCGCCGCCTCGATCACCGCTCCACCGACGCCGCCGGCAACAGCGGCAGCGCCAGCGACAGCGAAGGCTACACCGTCGACACGACGCCGCCGCTGCCGACGATCACCCTCGATGCGGACATCACCGCCGACGACATCCTCAACGCCTCCGAAGCCACCGCGTCGATCACCGTCACCGGCACGGTCGGTGGCGATGCCAAGGCGGGCGACACCGTCACCCTGACGGTCAACGGCCAGAACTTCACCGGCACCGTCGTCGACACCGCCGGCGTGCTGACCTTTACCGTCGCCGTCCCCGGCGCCGACCCGGCCGACGCCGACAAGACCATCCCGCCCCCGCCGCAACACGACAGCGGCGCACCGTCGACACCCCGCCGCGCCGACGTCATCGTCGATATCGTCGATACCAGCCTGAACAGCGGCGACAAGGTGTCGACCGTCACCTTCACCTTCAGCGACGCCGCGGCTTCCCTGACACATCACCGCCGTCGGCGACGCTAGGCCTGCCGTCGCCTGACGACCCGAAGGCTCACCGCCCTCTTCACGGCGAACGACGGTCCCCGGCACCGGCAGCGTCATGCGCCGACGCCGCACACCAATGCCCGCCGGAACAGCGGCCGGCCAGCGACGACCGGGCATCGACACCGCCCGCCGCGCCGACGCACCCCGCGACATCCGCCGACCACCCAACCCGCCGAAGCCACCGCGCGACCCGTCACCGCAAGGTCGGGCGATGCCGGGCCCGCCCGACCACGCCAGCTCACCGGCACCGCCCCGCGCGCTGACCTCTTGCCATCGCTGTCCCCGGCGCCGACCTCTCGCCGACGCCGACAGGCCCATCGCCGCCCGCGATCACCACCACCGACGCCGCCGGCAACAGCGACGGCCGACGACAGCGAAGGCTACACGTCGACACCGCGCCGCCGCTGCCGACGATCACCTCGATGCGAACATCACCGCCGACGACATCCTCGAACGCCGCCGAAATCGCTGGCAATGTCACCGTCACCGGCACGGTCGGTGGCGACGCCAAGGGGCGACACCGTCACCCTGACGGTCAACGGCCCGAACTTCACCGGTCTCGTGGTCAACAACGCCGGCGTGCTCGGCTTTGCCATCGCCGTCCCCGGCGCCGACCTCTCGGCTGACGCCGACAAGACCATCGCCGCCTCGATCACCACCACCGACGCCGCCGGCAACCGCGGCAGGCGCCAGCGACAGCGAAGGCTACACCGTCGATACCGCCGCGCCGAGCGTCGTCGTCGACATCGTCGATCCCAGCCTGAACAGTATTGACAAGGTGTCGACCGTCACCTTCACCTTCAGCGATGCCCCGGCGGCTTCGACCTGACCGACGTCACCGCCGTCGGCGGGACGCTGAGCGGCCTCGCCGTCAGCCTGACCGACCCGAAGGTCTCACCGCCCTCTTTCACGGCGACCGACGGTTTCCACCGGCATCGGCAGTGTCAGCGTCGCCGACGCCAGCTACACCAATGCCGCCGGTAACCGTCGGGACCGGCCACAACGACACGGTGGTCATCGACACCCGCGCCGCCGCTGCCGACGATCACCCTCGATGCGGACATCACCGCCGACGACATCCTCAACGCCGCCGAAATCGCTGGCAATGTCACCGTCACCGGCACGGTCGGTGGCGACGCCAAGGCGGGCGACACCGTCACCCTGACGGTCAACGGCCGACTCACCGGCACGTCGTCGACACCGCCGGCGTGCTGGCTTGCCATCGCCGTCCCCGGCGCCGACCTCTTGGCCGACGCCGACAGCACCATCGCCGCCCGCGATCACCACCACCGACGCCGCCGGCAACAGCGGGCGCCGGCGACAGTGAAGGCTACACCATCGACACCGCGCCGCCGCTGCCGACGATCACCCTCGATGCGGACATCACCGCCGACGACATCCTCAACGCCGCCGAAATCGCGGCAGTCACCGTCACCGGCAGGTCGGTGGCGACCAGGTCGGCGACACCGTCACCCTGACGGTCAACGGCCAGAACTTCACCGGCACCGTCGTCGACACCGCCGGCGTGCTGACCTTTGCCATCGCCGTCCCGGCGCCGACCTCTCGGCTGACGCGACAAGCCATCGCCGCCTCGATCACCACCACCGACGCCGCCGGCAACAGCGGCAGCGCCAGCGACACGAAGGCACGTCGACGCTGCCGCTGACGATCACCCTCGATCGGACATCACCGCCGACGACATCCTCAACGCCTCCGAAGCCACCGCGTCGATCCCGTCACCGCAGCGGTGGCGATCACGGGCGACACCGTCACCCTGACGGTCGGCGGCCCGCTTACCGGCCTGTCGTCGACACCGCCGGCGTGCTGACCGCCATCCCGGCGCCGACCTCCTCGGCTGACGGCGACAAGACCATCGCCGCCTCGATCACCACCACCGACGCCGCCGGCAACAGCGGCAGCGCCAGCGACAGCGAAGGCTACACCGTCGACACCGCCGCGCCGAGCGTCGTCGTCGATATCGTCGATACCAGCCTGAACAGCGGCGACAAGGTATCGACCGTCACCTTCACCTTCAGTGACGCCCCGGGCGGCTTCGACCTGGCCGACGTCACCGCCGTCGGCGGGACGCTGAGCGGCCTCGCCGTCAGCCTGACCGACCCCGAAAGGTCACCGCCACCTTTCACGGCGAACGACGGTTTCACCGGCATCGGCAGGTGTCAGCGTCGCCGACGCCAGCTACACCAATGCCGCCGGTAACAGCGGGACCGGCCACAACGACACGGTGGTCATCGACACCGCGCCGCCGCTGCCGACGATCACCCTCGATGCGGACATCACCGCCGACGACATCCTCAACGCCTCCGAAGCCACCGCGTCGATCACCGTCACCGGCACGGTCGGTGGCGACGCCAAGGTCGGCGACACCGTCACCCTGACGGTCAACGGCCAGACCTTCACCGGCAACGTCGTCGACACCGCCGGCGTGCTGACCTTTGCCATCGCCGTCCCCGGCGCCGACCTCTTGGCCGACGCCGAGCCGCCGGCAACCGCGCACGGCCGACGACAGAAGGCTACACCGTCGACACCGCCGCGCCGACGTCGTCGTCGATATCGTCGATACCAGCCTGAACGGCGACAAGGTGTCGACCGTCACCTTCACCTTCAGCGACGCCCCGAGCGGCTTCGACCTGACCGACGACTCACCGCCGTCGGCGGGACGCTGGGCGGCCTCGCCGTCAGCCTGACCGACCGAAAGTCCACCGCCCTCTTCACGGCGAACGACGGTTTCACCGGCATCGGCAGTGTCAGCGTCGCCGACGCCAGCTACACCAATGCCGCCGGTAACAGCGGGACCGGCCACAACGACACGGTGGTCATCGACACCGCCGCGCCGAGCGTCGTCGTCGATATCGTCGATACCAGCCTGAACAGCGGCGACAAGGTGTCGACCGTCACCTTCACCTTCAGCGACGCCCCGAGCGGCTTCGACCTGACCGACATCACCGCCGTCGGCGGCACGCTGAGCGGCCTCGCCGTCAGCCTGACCGACCCGAAGGTCTACACCGCCACTTTCACGGCGAACGACGGTTTCACCGGCATCGGCAGTGTCAGCGTCGCCGACGCCAGCTACACCAATGCCGCCGGTAACAGCGGGACCGGCCACAACGACACGGTCGCCATCGACACCGCGCCGCCGCTGCCGACGATCACCCTCGATGCGAACATCACCGCCGACGACATCCTCAACGCCGCCGAAATCGCTGGCAATGTCACCGTCACCGGCACGGTCGGTGGCGACGCCAAGGCGGGCGACACCGTCACCCTGACGGTCAACGGCCAGAACTTCACCGGTCTCGTGGTCAACAACGCCGGCGTGCTCGGCTTTGCCATCGCCGTCCCCGGCGCCGACCTCTCGGCTGACGGCGACAAGACCATCGCCGCCTCGATCACCACCACCGACGCCGCCGGCAACACCGCGACGGCCGACGACAGCGAAGGCTACAAGGTCGGGCCGGTTGCCGTCGCCGACGTGAATTCGGTTTCCGAACTTCCAGCCAACACGCTCTACTACAACGATGCCGCAGGCAATATTGGCATCCTTGACCCGGCGACCGGCGCGCGCACGGTGGTCGGCAATGCCGGCGTCGTCTTCGGCGACATTGCGGTGGGCCCCACGGGCACGCTTTTCGGCATCGCACTGACGGGCTCGCCCAACACACTGTACAGCATCAATCCGACGACCGCCGCGGCGAACCGGATCGGGCCCGTGACAGGTGCCCCTTTCGTCAATTCGCTGGTTGCCAGCGGTGACGGTCGCCTTTTTGCCGCCGCCGGCACCGGCGGCGACGTTTACCAACTGTCCACGGCTACTGGCGCTGCCGCGCGTCTAGGCAGTTTCGGCCAGGGATCCTCTGGTGATCTGTTGTTCCTCGACAACGCGCTGTATCTGTCGACGTCTGCCGGCGCGATCCGCAAGCTCGATCTGGCGACGGGTAGGGTGTCTACGGTGGTCAACGGTTTACCCGGCGACCTCTACAACCTGGCGCAGACGGATGTCGGAACATTCGTCGGGAGTACGGCAGCTGGGGCGATGTACAGCATCGATCTTGCTGCAGGGACTGCCGTCCCGACCGGCGTGGTGACGGCTGGACAGCAGATCTATGGTTTCGCGGCGGCTCCCGTCGGCAGCCCACTGGTGACGGTTGGCGGCGATGTGACGCCGGGAACGCCCGCTCAGGATTACGACCCCGACAGCGCTTCGGGCCTCACGGTCACCGGAGTCGCTGCCGGCATTGCTGCGGCACCCCCGGCAGCCGGTGTCGGGGCAGTCGTCGACGGGATCTACGGCAAGGTCGTCATAGCTGCTGACGGCAGCTACAGCTACACGCTGGACAATGCTCGCGCGGCCGTACAGCGCCTTGCTGCCGGCGAGATCGGCAATGACGTCTTCACCTATCGGATCACGGATGCCGATGGCGGAGTCGATACTGCGACACTGACCATCCAGGTCAACGGCGCCGGCGAGGTGGCGCCGCCGATCAGGACCGTCGGGACCATTGGCAACGACGTGCTCAACGGTAGCATCGCTGCCGACAGCATGCGCGGCGATGCCGGTAACGACACGATGAGTGGCGGCCTGGGTGCCGACACCGTGAGCGGAGGTGCCGGGAACGATCGGATGAGCGGCGGCCTGGGTGCCGATGTCTTCCAGTGGCGTCTTGCCGACGGCGGCGCCACCGGTGCGCCGGCGGTCGATGCGCTGACCGACTTCAGCAATGCGTCCCGTGCGTCGGGTGGCGACGTGCTCGATCTTCGCGACCTGCTGCAAGGTGAAAACTCGACCTTGGGCAGCCTCGACAACTACCTACACTTCGACGTTTCGGGTGGCAGCACCACGGTGCAGATCAGCAGCAGCGGTGGCTTTGCCAGCGGTTACAGCCTTGCTGCCGTTGATCAGCAGGTCGTATTGGCCGGCGTCGACCTGTCTGCCGGCGGCTTGACCACCGATCAGTTGATCATTCAGGACCTGCTCACGAAAGGTAAGCTGATTACGGACTAAGCGTCCTCATACCGGTGTCCCATTCGTTCGCGAGGCCGAGACCGCCGGGCCGGTTACCCCGTCGAATCCCAGTTCCTCGAGCACGAGCCACTCTGCACGCGTCGCCACGCCCTCGGCGAGCACCTGCAGGCCGATGCCGTGGGCAATGCCGCACAATCCTTCGAGGAAGGCGGCGTTGCCCCGGTTGCTGTCGAGTCCGCGGACGAAGCTCGCATCGACCTTCAGGTAGTCCAGTCCCAGATCATGCAGCAGCCCGATCTGGCTGAACTGATGGCCGAAGTGCTCCAGGCCGATACGGCAACCGGCTGCCTGGAGCGCGCGGCTGAGCTCGCGGAAGGTCGCCAGATGGCGGAGCGCGCCATTCTCGGCGACTTCCAGCCACAACCGAGGAGCCTCTTTCGTGTGCGCACCGAGCAGGTTGAGCAGACGTTGCCGGAAGCTCGCCTCGGCGACCGAACTGGCCGAAAGATTGATCGCCAGTCCCGGCAGGTCGGGTCGCGCCGTCAACTCCCGCAAGCCCAGCGCCACGGCAGCGAGGTCGAGCGCAGGGGTCAGCCGGAGTCTTTCGGCCAGAGGCAGGAAGCGGCCAGCGGCAAGCCACTCACCGTCCTCTTCAAGAAGCAGCCGCAGCGGGCACTCGATATGCGAAAGACCGCCGACGGCGTCTACCACGGGGAAGGAAACCAGGCGCAACCACTTCCTGTTGACGGCGCGCGTGATCGCCTGCGCCCACTGCTCGGCCGTACGAGGGGTGTGGTCGCCTGCATCGACGACGGCTTCTCGGACGGCGTTCATACCGCCGGCTTCGGCGGCGGCAAGAGCCGCGTCGACGCGGGCCAGCAGCGTCTCGACGTCGGTCAGTCGGCCGAAGCTGCCGGCACCGATCCAGACGATCGTCTCGCCTTCGACATAAGGCTTGCCCACCTCGATCAGCGCCGCGAGGAGTGCTTGCGCGACGGACCGGGCGTCGCGCCCAGCGGGGAGAACGATCGCAAAGTCGGAACCGTTGAGGCGCGCCGCAATACCCTGGCTTTCCGGAGTGGCGCATTTCCCGATCGCCTCGCCGGCATGCCGCAGGAAGTCATCGGTGGCGGCGCGACCCTGGCGGCGGTTGATGCCGGCCAGGTCGGCTAGCCGGATCAGCAGCAGAGTGCCTTCGCCAGCGTCTTCGGAGTCAAGGGCCTGGCGCAGGCGCGCCATGAAGTGGCTGCGATTGGTGAGTCCGGTCAGCGGATCGCAGTTCGCTTCCCGGCGAAGAATCTCGAGGCGGGCAGCCTCCTCCTCGAAGACTGTTCTGAGTCGACCGACAGTGGTGTTCATCGCCAGCGCGAGTCGCTTGAGTTCCGGCACCGCCGGTTCGTCGATCGTCACGAAGCGGCGTTCGCTGATCGCCGTCGCCTGATCGATCACCGCCTGCAGCGGCGCTTTCAGGCGGCCGAGGATGATCGATCCGAGGAAGCCGCCGACCAGACTGGCGAGCGCCAGTGCGCCAGTGGTTTGCCAGACGTTGTTCCACAGCGCACCATAGGCCAGGCGTCTGTCGCTGACCAGGGTCAGCGTGCCGACCTGCTGCCAGCCCTTGCTGATCTGCGCCCGGCCCGGCACCGCGCGAATCGGCAGCCAGCGCGCGAACCACTCCGGCGCATCGAGGTCCAGATGCCCACTGGCACGTTCGGCAATCGTCCGCCCTTCGGGATCGACGAAGCGGACCAGTTCGTAACGGCCGCTGTCGTAGAGCGCTGCCACGGTCAACTCGATCATCACCGGGTCAGGGTTGCTCTGGCTCATCGACAGCGCGAGTGCCGCCGCGTTGTCCGAATTCTTGGTCGACAGTTGCGATTCAAGATAGGCCCGCGCGCTCAGTATCGAGGCGATCAGGCTGCCGCCAAAAGCAAGCAGCATGCAGGTGACGATGGCAAGCCAGAACTGGCGATATATGGACATAATGGTGATCCTCGGTCAAACGATCCGCTGCGAAGCTATTCGAAACCTTCAGCCTGGGCGCGTTGCAGCAGGTCCTGCCAGCGTGAGAGACGGCCGATACCGACCGGACTCGCTGCCGCCGCGCCGGAGACGCCGGCGAAAATGCCTTCGGAATTGAAACTGAACACCGGCTGCAGGTCTGGGCGCTTGGACGCCGGCATTATCGCGGTTTGCAGATTGTCCAGCACCAGAGGTTGGGCGCTGGGCTTCGAGTAGTAGGCAAGGACCATGTGCGCCTGCTCGACCCGACCGCTGGCTGTAGGCAGCCTGGCCTTCACATAAACCAGGCGCATCCTGGCGACCGGCACGTCTGCCAGGCGTAGGGAGAAGTACTTGGCAATCGCAAAATCCTCGCAATCGCCTCTGCCTCGCCCGATGGTTTCAAGTGGCGTTGCCCAGTAGTCGGTTTGCCGCCAGATACTCGAGTCGTCATCGAAGACCACACGACGATTGAAGAAATCATTGATCAATTGCAGTTTCCGCCCATCGTCGAGGGCCCTTGCCGAAGCGACGAGCTGCAGCCAGTCGTTCAGCAAGCCTACCCGGCCCGGGCCGAAGCGTCCGATCAACTGTTGCTGGAGTACCGCCGGGTCGGGTCCAGCGATGGCCCAGCAAGCCGCCAGCGCCAACAGGAGCACGACCGGACCGTGTCTTCGTGGCTGACGAGCAGTGAAGGAGACCTCCGTCGAACAGGGTTGGGCGAGAATCGGCAAGTCTGGGTCATCCCCGGGCAAGAGTGGACGAATCGCATGATGCGCTGTGTTGAGTATAATGCGCCGACCCACTTAACTGCGAAGAGGCTTCTCTTGATGCCCAGCAAAGGACGACCGCAAGGAACGGTCCGCAGCGCGGTCCTGATGCTGTTGCTGGCCCTCGCCCCGGCATCTGCTGGCGCGGAAGACGGTGACCATCTGTCGTTGAAGGAGGCCGTGCAGACGGCCATCCTGCGGAACCCGGAAGTCCGGGCCCGCTGGCATGCCTTCCGGGAAGCGACAGAGGAGATCGGCGTCGCCAAAGGCGGCTTCCTGCCCCGGGTCGATCTCTCGGCGGGCGTCGGGAGAGAACGGCTGACCCCTTCGACTGTCGGGGCTGACACCAATTACACTCGTCATGACACGCTGATCAACCTGCGGCAGATGGTTTTTGACGGATTTGCCACGTCGAGTGAAGTCAAGCGGCTCGGCAAGGCGAAGCTGGTCCGTTATTTCGAGTTGCTCGATGCATCGGAGAATACAGCGCTTGAAGCGGGCCGCGCCTACCTCGACGTGGTGCGCTTCCGCCGCCAGACATACCTCGCCGAAGAAAACTACATTCAGCATCAGGCGGCTTATGAGCAGCTCAAGCGACGCGCCGAGTCCGGTGTTGGCAAACGAGTCGATGTCGATCAGGCAGCCAGCCGCCTGGCGCTGGCCGACGTCAATCTGACTACCGCGCTGGCCAACCTGCATGACGTGACGGCCCGTTACCTGCGAATCGTCGGCGAGCCGCCGGCCAGGGTAATGTTTGCTCCGCCCGACCTGACCACATCCTTTCCCGAAAGGGCCGATGCGGCACTGTCACTGGCGTTGAGAAGCAACCCGGCCTTGCGGGCGACGGTGGAGAACGTCGAGGCCTCGCAATATGATCTCGAGGTCCGGCGTGCGGCCTTCAGCCCACGCGTCGAACTGGTCGCCCGCCAGGAAAACATCAATAACTACCTCGGCACCGACGCTTCGCGCGACAATTCGGTGGTTGAAATGCGCATCTTCTACAACCTCTTCAACGGCGGCTCGGATATCGCACGGGATCGCCAGTACCGTGAGCGCAAGAACATCGCGCTCGACCTGCGCGAGAAAGCCTGCCGTGACATTCGACAGACGCTGTCGATTGCCTACCACGATACGCTGCGCCTCAGTGATCAACTGACTTTTCTCGCTCTGCAGGTCGACCTCGTCGAAAAGACACGCAACGCCTACCGCGATCAGTTCAACATCGGACAACGCACTCTGCTCGACCTGCTCAACACCCAGAACGAGTTTTTTGACGCCCGGCGTTCGCAGGTCAATGCCGACGTGGATCTTGCGCTGGCCTACCTGCGCAGCTATGCCGGAATGGGTCGCCTGTTGGAAAAATTGGGGCTGAAGCGCATGGAGGCCGACGGCGCGCCCGAAGAGAAGGACATGGCGGCCGTCGATCTTGCCCAATTGTGCCCGCCGACCGCACCCGCCGAGATCCGTCCGGATCGAGCAAAGCTGGGCCGCAAAGCCCGAGAGATGATGGAAGGCTCCTCGAACAGCTTCATTGGCGCACGCAATCCGCTGGCCGCGCCGTTCCCGCCTGACACCACAGCCAGGCCGCTCGCCAACCCCGCAGCGCCTGTGGCAGGAGACCCTTCACGGTGATCCGAACCTTAACATTGCGGAACCTGCTGGCCTGCACCTGCCTTCTGGCGGCCGGTGGTCAACACGCCCACGCCGAGGCGAGCTCGCCAACACTTGAAAAGATCCGTGCCACGGGTGTGGTGTACCTGGGCTACCGCGAAGCCTCCGCGCCCTTCGCCTATCTCGATGCTGACGGCAAAGCGATCGGTTTCTCGCTCGACCTGTGTCAGCATGTGACCGACGCCATCCAGGCCCGGTTGAACCTGCCCGAGCTGGCCGTGGTCCACGTGCCGACGACACAGGGTTCCCGCCAGATCATGCTCGAGGCTGAGACGATTGATCTCAACTGTGGGCCGGCGACCAACACCGAACAGCGACAGCGCTCGGTCGCTTTCGGCGTCACGACCTACGTAGCCAGCGTCAAGGCCGTGGTCCGGCGGGACTCGGCCGTTCGCTCAATCCAGGACCTCAAGGACAAGGTCGTCGTGACAACGGCCGGGACGTCGGCGGACGCCTACATCAAGTCGGCGGCCGCCCAGCAGGACCTGCTGATCAACTATCGATTCGGCCGCAACCATGCCGAATCCCTGCGCCTGCTGCTGGGCGGCGATGCCGATGTACTGGTACTCGATGATGCGCTGCTGGCTTATCTGCTGTTGAACATTCCCCTCGCCGAACGTGAACGACTGGTCGTCCTTGCGGATACCTTCGGGTTCGAACCCTATGGCCTCGAGTTTCGCCGGCAGGATCCGGAATTCAAGAAACTCGTGGACGATACCTTGATCGGCCTGATGAATAGCGGCGAGTTTGAACGCCTCTACAGCAGGTGGTTCCTGTCGCCGATCCCGCTCAACGGTGACAATCTCGAGTTGCCGATGAGCGCCGCCCTGAAACAGCTGATGATGACGCCGAACGACAAGGGGCTTTGAGATCAGTCGGAACCCCGACCCAGGTAGCGCCTGGACCAGCGCCGAACGAGGCCGGACACTCGGAGCCCTGTCATGACCACCCCCCGCCGCACACTGGCGCGCACACCTGCGGCGCAACGGGTTGCCGAGCCACCAGGTCTGGGGCAACAACGAAGTGAATTAAAGCGCATTGCCGGCAAGGAGTTCGTCGAGGAGCCCCCGTCCAGCTCGTCCCAGAGAAGGCCGCAACTCAAAACTGACTTAAGGCGGCACCGCTGGCGGGAATTCAACCCGGGCGCGGAGGCCGCCAAGTCGGGAATCGTCGAGTACGACCCGCGCCTGATGGCGATCAGCAATGGTCTTGACGATCGCCAGCCCGAGGCCGCTGCCTGGTCCGTTCGCTTGACCTCGACGATAGAAGCGGTCGAAAACACGTTTGCGATCTTCGAGCGGAATTCCGGGACCGGAATCGCAGACTTGAATGAATGGTCCACCCTCGTCCTGGCCGGTGGCGAGGTCTACCGTGCCTCCCGGCGGGGTATAGCTGAGCGCGTTGCTCACCAGATTACTGACCAGGATGCGCAGCGCATCGTGCTCACCCTTCACCACACACTCACCGGCAGACGGCGTCGCGCCTAGATCGATCTGCCTGGCTTCGGCCAGAAGCAGATGGTCGGCGATAACCTGTGCAACGAGCTCGGCAAGATTCACCTCTGCCAACGGCCGCTCGCCACCACCGGGCTCCTGCCGGGCCAGCGTCAGCAGTTGCTGGACCGAATGAGTGGCGCGTTGCAGCCCGCCCTTGAGTTCGGCGAAGGCATCGGCACGTGACACGGCATCGTCGGCACGCTCGGCGAGCTGGACCTGCAGCGTCAGCGCTGTCAAAGGCGTACGCAGCTCGTGCGCGGCATCGGCGATGAATTCGCGCTGCGCCTCGAGCGCGCGCTTTAGCCTAACCAGCAGGTCGTTCAGCGCCCGGACCAGCGGCACCACCTCTACCGGCACGCGGTTTTCCGGCAAGGGGTCCAGCGCGACGGCGTTGCGCGTGGTCACCGCCCGCGCGACGGCGTCGAGAGGTCGCAGGCCGCGGCCAACGACTATCCAGATCAGCACCCCGAGCAACGGCAGCATCAGCAGGAAAGGAGCCACGGTGCGCCAGGCGGCAGCCAGGGCCAAATGGTCGCGCACCTGCATCGGTTGTGCCACCTGGATCATCTGGCTTCCCTGCTGCATGCCGAAGACACGCCACTCGCCACGGTCGGTATTGACCGTTGCAAAGCCGATCGGTGCCTGGTGGGGAAGCTCCTGGCGAGGATGCGACAGATAGATTTGTGTTCCGTCCGGGCCCCAGATCTGGATCGAGAAATCCTGCGCGTCTTCGTCGATCCCGAACTCATGTCGCGGCCCTTTCTGGAGAGCATGGTCGCGGAGCGACAGTGCCAGTTGGCGCAGTTGATAGTCGAACAGCGCGTTGGCCTCAGCGCGCGCCGTGCGGTAGGTGACGAGCGCACCGAGCAGCGTGGTCAGCATGATCGCGGACAGTAGCGCGATCAACAATTGGCGGCGGATCGATTTCATCAAACGCGCGGCACCAGATAGCCAACGCCCCGGATGTTCCTGATCCGCTCGGGACCAAGCTTTCGCCGCAGGGAATGGATATACACCTCGACGGCGTTGCTTTCCACTTCCTCGCCCCAGCCGTATAGCCGCTCCTCGAGTTTCGCCCGAGACAGTGGCGTCCCCGGCTGTTCGAGCAACGCCCGCAGCAGGGCAAACTCACGCGCCGAGAGCTGCACCGGCAGGCCGTTCTGCGTCAGCTCATGGGTTGCCGGATTCATGCGCAGGTCGCCAAGCGTGATTACCGGGTCGGCGCGGCCGGCGTGACGGCGCAGCACGGCCCGCATACGTGCCGACAGTTCATCAAGGTCAAAGGGTTTCACAAGGTAATCGTCTGCCCCGGTGTCGAGCCCCTTGATCCGGTCAGCAACCGAATCGCGGGCGGTGATCACCAACACCGGGATGCGGTTGGCGAGACGGCGCAGTCTGGCCAACACTTCCAACCCAGACTTGCCTGGCAGGCCGAGGTCGAGCAGCAGCATCTCATAATCGGTGGTTGCCAGAGCGAGTTCGCCAGCCTGACCATCACGCACCCAGTCGACCGTGTAGCCATTCTGCCGCAGGCCCTGCTGAACGCTCTTGCCGATCATCGGGTCGTCTTCGACGAGTAACACACGCATTGTCTGGTGCTGACGGGAAAGGGGAGTCGGATACCGAAAGTCGAACCTCGCCACCGAGGCAGCGACGGTCTGTCCTGCCGGGACCCTGGCCATACTGGATTCTACACGCCAACGACGGCAGGCATGAAATCCCTGCAGCAAGCACCCTACCCTACGCCGGGCTCTGCTGCAGGCAAAGCTTGCGGCAGGAGCCGGCGATCGATACTGGCGGATCGGGCAGGGCGAGATCCGAGCGATCGCCTGACAGCGGGGTGACCGGTAGTGCGGCCGGATGACGGCCCTCGCTGCGAGGATTTGGTAGAGGATTTGGTAGAATCCTGCCTTCCGCCAGAAAACCATCCCTTGGGAGCTTGCCGTGCAAATCGTCTGTCTCGACCTCGAAGGCGTCCTCGTCCCCGAAATCTGGATCGAGTTCGCCACGCGCACCGGCATTCCGGAGCTTCGCCGCACAACCCGTGACGAGCCGGATTACGACAAGCTGATGAACTATCGCCTTGCCATCCTTGCCGAGCACGGGCTCGGGCTGCCGGATATCCAGCAGGTGATCGCTGCAATGGGACCGCTCGATGGCGCACGCGCCTTCGTCGATGGCCTGCGCGAGAAGTATCAGTTGATCATCCTGTCCGATACCTTTTACGAGTTCGCGCACCCGCTCATGCGCCAGCTCGGCTGGCCGACGCTGTTCTGCCACAGCCTCGAAGCCGGCGCCGACGGGATGCTGGTGCGCTACCACCTGCGCATGCCCGACCAGAAGCGCGAGGCCGTGCGCCGCCTCAGGGAGCTCAGGTTCACGGTGGTCGCCGCGGGCGATTCTTACAACGATACGGCGATGCTTCGCGAGGCGCATGCCGGCATCCTTTTCCACCCACCCGAGAAGGTGATCCGGGAATTCCCGCAGTTTCCGGTGACGCAGTCCTACACTGAACTGCGCACCGAGATCGACAAGGCTTTTCTCGCCTGCACGCCCGCCAGGGAAGGTTAGCGCGCGATGCAAGCAAGGCGTTTCTACACCTTGTCGGGGTCCTGCCCAGACCAGATCGGCATCATCGCACGTGTCTCCGGCTTCATTGCCCAGCATCGCGGCTGGATCCTCGAATCAAGTTATCACGCTGACGACGGCAGCGGCGAGCAGGACAGTCGCTATTTCATGCGCATGGAGGTGAAGGCCGATTCGCTGCCGTTTCACCTGGCCGAGTTTCGCGAGCGCTTCCGTCCACTCGCCGAAGATCTGTCGATGAACTGGAAGATCAGCGACTCGGCGGTAAAGCGCCGCGTCGTGATCATGGTCAGCCAACAGGAGCATTGTCTCTACGACCTGCTGTCCCGCTGGCAAGCAAAGGAACTGGATATCGAGATTCCGTGCATCATTTCTAATCACGACGCCTTCAAGGCCTTCGTCGAATGGCACGGCATCCCCTACCACCACGTGCCGGTGAACCCGGACAACAAGCAGGCTGCCTACGCCGAAATCAGTCGCATCTACGATGAAGTCAAGGGCGACACGATGGTCCTCGCGCGCTACATGCAGATTCTTCCGCCCGAGTTGTGTGATCGCTACCCCGGGCAGATGATCAATATCCATCACTCCTTTCTGCCCAGCTTCGTTGGCGCCAGGCCCTACCATCAGGCCTACCAGCGCGGCGTCAAGCTGATCGGTGCCACCTGCCACTACGTCACCAAAGACCTCGATCAGGGGCCAATCATCGAGCAGGACGTCATTCGCATCGATCATTCCGACTCGGTCGACGACATGGTCCGCTACGGCAAGGACATCGAAAAGGCGGTCCTCGCGCGGGGGCTGCGTTATCACCTCGAAGACCGTGTGTTGGTACACGCGAACAAGACCGTGATTTTCCGGTGAGATTCCTCAGAGCTGCTTCGCATCGGCCGACAGCGCGCTGCTGCCCGGCGGCTGGCGGACAATCGAGCGGAGTGTCACCGGCATGATCACCCTCAAGAGCGTCACCCTGCGCCGCGGCACCAGGACCGTGCTGGACAACACGTCAGTGACCGTCAACCCTGGCGAGCGAATCGGACTGGTCGGTCGCAACGGCGCCGGAAAGACCACCTTGTTCGGGCTGCTCGATGGCAGCCTGCACGAAGACGCCGGTGAGTTCGCGCGCCCCGCACAATGGCGACTGGCGCAGGTCGTCCAGGAGATGCCGTCAACCAGCCAGAGTGCCACCGACTTCGTGATCGAAGGCGACAGCGCGCTGCTCGCCGCCCAGGCGGAAGTGGATCTGGCCGAAGCCAACGGCGATGGCGAACGCCTGGCCCACGCCTACATGGCCTTGCACGACGCCGGCGCACACGATGCCCAGGCCCGCGCCCAGGCGCTGATCCTTGGTCTCGGTTTCAAGACGACCGAATTGAACCATCCAGTCGACAGCTTCTCCGGCGGCTGGCGAATGCGCTTGCAACTGGCAAGAGCATTGATGTGTCCGTCGGATCTCCTGCTGCTCGACGAACCGACCAACCACCTCGATCTCGATGCGCTGGTCTGGCTGGAAACGTGGTTGAAGCGCTACGAAGGCACGATGGTCGTGATCAGTCACGACCGCGAGTTTCTTGATGCAGTGACCACCGCCACCCTTCACATCGAGAATGGCAAGCTGACGCGTTACGGCGGCAACTACAGCACCTTTGAAGAAACCCGCGCTCAGCAGATCGACCTGCAACAGAGCGCTTACCTCAAACAACAGGACAAGATCGCCCATCTGCAAAGCTTCATCACCCGCTTCAAGGCCAAGGCAACCAAAGCCAGACAGGCGCAAAGCCGGGTCAAGGCGCTTGAGCGGATGGAGCGCCTGGCGCCCGCGCTGACCAGCGCTGACTTCACTTTCGAGTTCAAGGAACCGGCCAACCTGCCCAACCCGATGCTGGTCATGGCGGGTGCCTGCTTCGGCTACCCACCGGCGGTCGATGCCCCGGCCGGCACCCCGCCAACCGTGATTGTCCGCGAGGTCAACCGATCGGTCCTGGCTGGCCAGCGCATCGGCATCCTCGGCGCCAACGGACAGGGCAAATCAACGCTGGTCAAGACCATCGCCCGCGTTCTGACCTGCATCAGCGGCACCGTCAGCGAGGGGAAGGGGCTCAATATCGGCTACTTCGCCCAGCAGGAACTGGACGTCCTGCGGCCGCACGAAACCCCTCTGCAGCACATGGTACGACTGGCGAAGGAAAGCCCGGCCGGCGGACAAAGCGAACGCGAGCAGGACCTGCGCAGCTTCCTCGGCACCTTCAATTTCAGTGGCGAGATGGTCAAGCAGACGGTTGGCACGATGAGTGGTGGCGAGAAGGCACGCCTGGTACTGTGCATGATCGTCTGGCAGCGCCCCAACCTGTTGCTGCTTGACGAGCCGACCAACCACCTGGACCTTGCCACACGTGAAGCGCTGGCCATGGCCCTCAACGAATTCGAAGGAACGGTGATGCTCGTCAGCCACGATCGTTCGTTGCTGCGTTCGGTGTGCGACGAGTTCTGGCTCGTCACTCGCGGTGGGCTGGAAGACTTTGCTGGCGACCTCGACGACTACCAGCGCTACCTGCTGGAAGAGGCAAGACGCAGCCGTGAAAGCCTCAGAGAGTCCGTGAAACGGGCGAAGCAGCCCGTCATGCAGGCCCCTCCGCCAGACGACAGGGCCCGAAGGCCTCCTGGCCAGCTGAAGGCACTGCAGCGTGACCAGGGACAGGTCGAAAGGACCCTGCTCGAACTGCAGGCAGAACAGCACTCGCTGGAAGCCCGTTTGGCGACCACAATCGCTGCACAGGAGCTGGCCAGTGTGGGTCGGCGACTGAACCAGATCGCGGCTGAACTGTCTGCTCTTGAAGACAGGTGGCTGACGCTTTCCGAACAGATGGATGCGGTAACACGACCGCTGCAGTCGTGAGTCTGTCGGGCAGTTCCTTTACAGCAGATGGAGCAACAGATGGAATTTGAATTGGCTGAGTGGTCATCAAAGATCGAGGTCGGGCTGCCGATGATCGACGAGCAGCATCGGCAGTTGTTCGACCTTGCCGCCACTTTCAGAGGTGACGGTGACCAGATCCGGGTGTTGAAATCGCTGGCGATGCTCACCGAATACGTCAAGGTGCATTTCCGGGAAGAGGAGGAGTTGATGGCATCGTGCGACTACCCTGGCCTCGCGGCGCATCGGCGACTGCACGGGGAATTTCGCCGCATGCTTTTCGAACTGCTTGAGAACGCCAAGCAAATGACGCTCGACGAGATTGCCGAGGAGGTCAAGTACCTGATCAACGGCTGGTTTTACCACCACATCCTGGTTTCTGACTTCGACTATGTGCCAAGTGTTCAGGCGGCTTCTGCCCCGGCACCGAATCGAGACTGATGGCAATCTGATCGGCAGCTCGCTGCGGACCGCACCGGCGCAAGGATGCTGCTGCTCATTTCCGCCGACGCGTCGCAACCGCGTACGGTCGTGTTCGCAACAGACAACTGGCTTGCTACGCCGGCATGAACCAGCGCTGCCCCTTGCCGCCCACCTCGCGCAACGGATAGCCGTAAAGCCTGCTCAGCGACTCACTGCTGATTACCTCGTCGCAGCCACCCTGCTGGGTTGAACCGTCACCGAACAAGAGCAATGCGTGGCTGCAGAAGCGAACTGCCAGACCGGGCTCGTGCATGACCATCACACAGGCGATCTCCCGCTCACGGGCGAGAACTGAAAAAAGTTCGAGCGTGGCAATCTGGTGATTCAGGTCGAGGTGCGCCAGTGGTTCGTCGAGCAGGTAGAGTCGCGGCGCCTGAGCGAGCAGCGTAGCGATCGACAAACGCTGCCGCTCGCCGCCTGACAGCGTCTGAACGTCGCGCTGAGCGAGTTCGGCGAGGCCGACCGCCGCCAGGGCCTGGCGGGCGATGCGCGCATCATTCTCTGATTCCCAATCCCAGCGCGCAAGATGCGGGTGACGTCCGACCAGCGCTGTTTCAAGCACGGTTGAAGAAAAGGCCTCGCTTCGGCTCTGCGGCAACCAGCCGCGAGCAAGGGCGCTGGCGCGGGCGCCCAGGCTGCCGTAGCTCGCCCCATTGATCAGCACCTCGCCGGCGTCCGGCTGCCGCAGACCGGCCAGCACGGACAACAGGGTTGACTTGCCGGCACCGTTTCGGCCAAGGATGGCGAGGCACTCGCCCTGCTGCACGGTCAGTGTCAGATGACGACAGAAAGTGCGGCCAGCCAGGCCCACGTCGAGACCGCGGGTGCTCAGGAGAGGTGTGGGGTGAGTCATTTCAATGCCGGTCGGGTGCCGCCCGGCTGAGCAGGAAAAGGAAAACCGGGACGCCGATCAGTGCCGTGAGGACACCCACCGGTAATTGCTGCGGCGCAAGCACGCTCCGCGCGAGGGTGTCGGCGATCACCAGCAGGCTGCCGCCGGCGAGGACCGAGGCGGGCAGCAGCAGGCGCTGATCATTGCCGGCAGCGAGCCGCACGAGATGTGGCACGATCAGTCCAATGAAGCCGATTGCGCCGGCATGGGTGACCGCAGCGGCAGTCGCCAGCGACGCCATGACGTAGACACCACGGCGCAAGGGGCCCACTGCAACGCCCAGCGCCTGCGCAATGTCGGCACCACGCGCCAGCAGATTGAGTTCACGAGCAAATGGCAGCGTCGTCAGCAAAGCCACCACCAGCAGGATCAGCACAAGCTGCGGGTCACCGGTCTGCGACAGGTCGCCCATCAGCCAGAACAGCATGCCGCGCAACCGCTCCTCGGGAGCGATTGCCAGCATCAGCGTGACGACTGCGCCACAACCGGCGGCGACGATGACGCCGGTCAGCAGCAACCGCGACTGCGTCCAGCCACCCTCGCCGTGCGCCAGTCCGAAAACCAGCAGCATCGCGCCGAGCGCACCGACGAAGGCCAGACCATTGATGCCGGCGACGCCAAAACCAAGAACGATCGCCAGCAGCGCGCCGATGCCGGCGCCACCCGAGATGCCGAGGACGTAGGGGTCGGCAAGCGGATTGCGCAGCAGCACTTGCAGTAGCGCACCGGCCAGCGCCAACAAGCCACCGCAGGCAAATCCGGTCAGCGCCCGCGGCAAGCGCAGGCTGCGGACGACGTCATCGGTCACGCCGCTGGCGTCGCCAAGAAGCGACGCCAGTACTTCTGCTGGAGTGATCGGAATGCTGCCCACCATCAACGCCAGCGCGATGCTCAGCTGCGACAGCCCGGCCAGGGCGGCGAGAATCAGCAGGGCACGGCGACGGGTGGGCATGCGGCGGCGTCCTACCTCGGTGCGTAGCGAATACCGACAAAGACGTTCGCCCCTGCGGTGGCGTAGTCATTGGCCGTCTCGTAGTCCTTGTCGAAGATGTTGTTGGCGCGGACGAACAACGCCCAGTCGCGCTCGAAACGGTAGTCGGCGTAGAGGTTGACCAGGCCATAGCCACCCATGCGGATACGGTTGGCCGGATCGTCGTAACGATCGCCAACCAGCTTCCACTCTCCCCGGAACTCCCAGTTGCCCAGGGTGCGCGTGAGGTAGCTGCTCAACTGCTGCTCGGCGCGACGCGCCAGGCGATTGCCCTTGTTTGGCCCGTTCTCCTCGTTACGCGGATCCAGGAAATCGACCGCAACCCCCAGGCCCCAGTCAGAGAAGCGTCCGTCGTAGGTGAAAGTGGCGCCGCGCAGCAGTGCCTCGCTGACGTTGACCGGGGCGAAGGTCGGCGGTCGGTATTCGATCAGGTCGGAGAGCTCATTGTTGTAGACCACCGCAGAAAAGCGATGACCGGCCTTTTCCCAGTTGACACCGACCTCGGTGTTTTTGGCCGTCTCCGGTTTCAGATCGGGATTGCCACCAGCGAAAAAGCCGCTGGCCGGAAAGTACAGCTCGTTGAAAGTCGGGGCACGGAACGCCGTTCCATACGAGACATGCGCCCGCCATTCCGGGGTGAATTGATAGCCATACGCAGCCGATCCTGTGGTTTCGCCGCCGAACTGCGAGTTGTCATCACGCCGCAGATTCAGCTGTAGTCGGTGCTGATCGATACTGGCATTCCAGCCCGCGAGCAGCGAGCGAATCGTCCGCTCGCTAACCGAGTACTCGGTCGACCCTGACACCCTTTGCTTGTTGTATTCGGCGGCGAGAAGCGCTTCGCCAACCGGCAGCCGGATGTCGTTCTGCCAGGACAACAGGTCCATGTCGGTTCGGAAGGTGCTGTCGCGGAAACTCCCGGCGTAGTCCTTTACCTGATCGGTACTGCGGCCGAGGCGCAAGGTACTGGTCCATGCCTGATGCAGACGATTGCGTGAATAGATCGAGTACGAACCGACCGTCTGGTCGCTGTTGTAGTTCTTCGCCGCACCCATGGCACTGAAGTCGTTGCCGTCGTACTGGTTGCTGCCTTTGCTGGCCAGCAGATTGACGCCGACGTCCTGACCCTGTGCCGGCCGTACAGCGAAGTTGGCACTCAAATTCTTGTTGTAATAACCGTCCCGATCCGAGTTATAGAAGATGCTCCGCTTGTTGCGGATTGCGCTGAAGCCATCCGTGTTGAGGTAGCCTGCCTGTACGGCGTACGACACCAGATCGCTGCCGCCCGACACGCCGATGGTGGTGTCGCTGGTATTGAAGGAGCCATAGCCGGTACTGGCGTTGACCCTTGCTGGCCCCTCGCCGCGCCGGGTGAAGATCTGGATCACGCCGCCAATGGCGTCGGCACCGTAAAGCGACGAGGCCGGACCACGCAGGATTTCAATGCGCTCGATCTGGTTCAGCGGAATCCGCGACAGGGCCGCGCTGCCAGTGGTCGCAGAACCGATGCGCTGACCATCGATCAGCACGATCGACTGGTTGGTGTTCGCACCACGGATGAACACACCGCTGTTGGTCCCCTCACCACCGTTGGCGACGTACTGTATTCCCGGTTGGCGCGCCAGTAGTTGCGCCAGGGTCGATGCCCCGGCCTGGTCAATTTCTTCGCGCGAGATGACCGACACGTCACTGGTCAACTCATTGGTCCGGGTTGCCTGGCGGGTCGCGGTGACGACAATCGGATCGAGCTGCTGATCGGCGGCGAAAAGCGAAGTCGAGAACAAGGCAGTGACAGTCAAGGAAAGCGTCGCGGCGGCAGCGGCGCGCTGTTGGTTTGGATGCATGACGGATTTCTCCCTGTTGCCGACAAGCGTCCCCGCAAGCCGGCGAGCCATAAACGCGGAATTGCCGAGGGAGAACAGCAGGCGCGAGCGCCGAGCGTTCGGTGTCCGCTTCCCCGCGGCACTTCCGTCCAGAGGTGTGCGAAGGCCGGTATCCGGGCTCGCAAGTCTTGACATGTCGCCTTCCCAGGCTCTCGCCCAGTGGCATTTCGACACGCCCACACTCGCTGACCGTTGCGGGGGCAGCACAGGCATGGTGTTGCGCGAACACGCACCTGTTTCCCGTTTAACCGCTGCAGCAAATCTGCATGGCGGCACCTTGCACGATGTCTTCCGCCGCTTGCAACCAGCGGAAGCCGCAATTATAGCCTGCCGAAAGGACGGCGATCCACGTTTGCAACAGAAAGCACCCCCAGTGGCACAAACAACCTTCACAAGCCAACCTTACGCCTTGACCGCACAAGGTTTTTGAATCTATAGTCTGGCCCATGCTGAATGAACTAGACGCCCTCGAGAGCAAGGTGGTCCAGGTGGTTGCGCTGTGCCGCACGCTGCGGACCGAGAATGATGGACTGCGCGCGCAACTCGTCGCCGCCCAGGCCGACAAGGAACGCCTCGCCGAGCGCATGGCAGCCGCCTGCGCCCGGCTTGAACAGCTGGCCCGACAACTGCCTGAAGCCAAGGCCTGAGAACCCCGACCTGATGCCCAACGACGCCAATTTTCTCGACATCACCCTGCTTGGCAAGGAATACCGGGTCGCCTGTCCGCCTGATCAGCGTGCCGCGCTACTCAGTGCGGCAGCCTATGTTGATGGCAAGATGCGCGATATCGCCGAGAAGACCAAGAGCAATCTGGCCGAGCGGATCGCGGTCATGGCCGCGCTCAATATTGCCCACGAGCACCTCGGTCTCAATCAGGAATCGCCAGAGCAGCATCAGAAAATTGAATCTGAAATAGGGCTGGACATGGACGCGCTTAGGGGTAGAATCTTCTCCATGGAGGCGGAACTTGATGCCGTTCTGAAGTCGGAGTAGATGTTTATCTGACCTCCAAGAGAGTTCCCTGCGGTGTTTGTCAAGGTCATAATTCCTTGAACCAATGCATATTGGCATTGGTCGCGGACCATGGAAACCGCTGTTGTGTGTGCCCCTCATGTCGGGTGTACCTGATGCGGAAGGGAAGTGACCTAACTGAACTCAGGTTCAGGATGCCGGCCTGGCGGCACTCGCGGGGACAAGATTGAAAAGCGCAGAACCTCTGGTTCCGCGCTTTTTTTCGTTCCGCGTTTCTTGTTCGTTGCGGCTCAGGTTGCGGCAACTTCTGCCGGACCGCTTTCACCTTCAGCCAGTCCCGGAAGCGCTACGCAAAGCGCGCCGACAAACCGCCATCGATGACGAGTTCGGCGGCGGTAATGTACTTGGCCTCATCGGACGCCAGGAACAGCGCCGCGTAAGCCGTATCCCAGGCGTCGCCCATGTGGCCCATCGGGCACTGCGCGTCTCGCGTGCGAATCAGGTTGGCAATGTCCCCTTCCTCACCGTAGACGCGGGTCAGCGCGGCATGCACCAGCGGCGTGTTCATCAACCCGGGCAGAACACAGTTGGCGCGGATACCGTCGGGCGCGTGCCGAATGGCCATGGTGCGGGTCATCGCCACCATCGCTCCCTTGCTCGCGGCGTAGAAACCGTAGTTCACGCCAGCCCAGCCGAGCACGGCCACCGAAGCGTTGTTGACGATCGCCCCGGCATGCTGGCGAATCATCACCGGCAGCACGTGGTGACAGGTCAGGTAGGCACTCTTGATATTGACCGACATCAGCCGGTCCCAGGTCGCCTCGTCGAGTTCCGCCGGACCTCCGACGAGGGCGATGCCGACGTTATTGACCAGGATGTCGATCCGCCCGTAGGCTTCGAGCGTCATTGCCACCACTCGCGCAACGTCGGCGGCACAGGTCACGTCGGCAACCACGGCCATGCCACTGCCAGCCTCGTCGCTGATGATCGCCTGCGTTGCCGCGGCAGCCTCGGCGTTGATGTCGACGCCGACCACCCTGGCGCCCTCGCGCGCAAAGAGTACCGACATCGCCTTGCCGTTGCCCCAACCCGGCCCCACCGAGCCACTGCCGGTGACGATTGCCACCTTGTCCTGCAGACGTCCGCCCATCTTCAGTTCTCTCCTGACGGTTTCCATTGGCGCCGCAATTCGGTCTTCAAGACCTTGCCGTAGTTGTTCTTCGGCAGCGCAGCGACAAAAAAATACTCCTTCGGCCGCTTGAAACGGGCGATCGACTCGAGGCACAGGCGATCGAGTTCCTCGCTCGCCAGCGAAACGCCTGGGCGGCAGACGACGAAAGCAACCACGTCCTCTCCCCACTCGGCACTCGGCCGGCCCACCACCGAAACCTCGGCCACCGCCGCGTGCTGCAGCAGGATTTCCTCGACCTCGCGCGGATAGATATTGGCTCCGCCACTGATGATCACGTCGCGCGAACGGTCCTTGAGCGTCAGAAAGCCATCGTCATCGAGACTGCCGACGTCGCCGGTATGCAGCCAGCCGTCGCGCAGTGTCGCCGCCGTCGCTTCGGGATTGCGCCAGTAGCCCTGCATCACGGTTTCCCCGCGCACCAGCACCTCGCCGGTCGCTCCGGTGGGCAGTGACTGGCCATCGGCATCGGCGACGATCACCTCGACGACGCTGTGCGCCACCCCGACCGAGGCGATCCGTTCAAGGTAGCGTGCGTGGCCCCGGTCAGCGAGATGAGCGCGCGACAGCGCCGTGATCGTCATCGGGCTTTCGCCCTGACCGTAGATCTGCACCAGACGATCACCCAGTACCGCGAGCGCGCGCTGGATGTCCGCCAGATACATTGGCCCGCCGCCATAAACGATGGTCTTGATGCCGCTGCAGTCCGCCCCGTGTTCGGCCACATGGTCCACCAGCCGGCGGACCATCGTCGGCGCCGCGAACAGCGAGACGCCTCGGAAGCGCTGCGACAAGGCCACAATCTCCCGCGGGTCAAAGCCACCCGACTCGGGGACGACATGGCGCGCGCCGACCAGCACGTGCGCGAAATTGTACATGCCGGCGCCGTGCGACATGGGCGCCGCGTAGAGGATGCTGTCGGACGCCATCGCCTGGTCGACATCGGGAAAATACGAGAGCGTCATGGCCAGCAGGTTGCGCTGTGAAAGCATCACCCCTTTCGGCTGGCCCGTGGTTCCCGATGTATAGAAGAGCCAGGCCAGATCATCGGGTGCCCGTGGCACGACGGCGATCGGCTCGCCGCAGAGGAGTTGCCGATACCCTGGATCATCGACCGACAGGATGCGCAGACCGGGAGCACTCTCGGCCCACAGCCGCGCCGGCTCGGCGAGGTCGCCCGGGTCGCCGGCGACGAACAGCAGCGAAGCCGCCGAATCATCGAGGATGAAGGCGACCTCGCGCGGATGCAGCTTGTGGTTGACCGGCACCGCCACCAGTCCCGCGTGCCAGACCGCGTAGAGCAGTTCCAGGTACTGCGGACAATTGGCCATGAACAGCGCCACCCGATCGCCCGCCCGCAACCCCACCAGGTCGCGCAAGCTGCCGCCAATCACGGCGGCGCGACGGGACAACTCGCCGTAGGAACAGATCTCGCGTTCGCCGAACGCCAGAGCCGCCCGCTCTGGAAACACGCGCGCGGCGCGGGCCAGCAGATGAGCCAGATTCATGGTCGGAAAGTGCGTCGGCACCAGCCCGCCACCCAGCCGCGCAAGCGAGCGGTGTAGCCACGCCGGCGCCGGCGCTCAGCCCGGAGCGGCCAGCAGGAAGTTCTGGACGATGCGCACCTGTGACTCTTCGAGGAACATCGGCGCATGCCCCACCCCCGGCACCTCGACGAGCGTCGCCTTTGGTCCTCTGCCGGTCATCTCGACGGCGACCTCGTGCGACAGGATGTCCGATTGGGCACCGCGCAGCACCAGCGTCGGGCAGCGAATCCCCTCGTACATTGGCCACAGATTGATTTCCTTGGCTTCGAGAAACGCCTTCTGGTAAGGCTCGGCAATCGCGCGATCGTAGTTCATCTCGAAACCGCCGTCAGCCTTGGCGCGCGTGCCGACCACGGTCATGTAGCGCCATTGCGCGTCAGTGAGCGCGCCAAAGGGGGCGCAGACGACCCGCACATAGGCTTCGGCCGCGGCAAGATCGGCAAAATCTGGCGACTTGCCGAGATACTCACCGATCCGTTGCAGCGCCTCGATGCCGATCGCTGGCCCGACATCGTTCAGCACCAGGCGACTGATTGGCGAACCCGGCAGGCTCGAAAGAAACATGCCGATCAGGCCGCCCATCGACGTTCCCAGCCAGAGCACCGAGTCGACGCCCAGGCGGGCGATCAGCGTCATCATGTCGTTGGCGTAGACCGGCACGGCGTAATCGTCGGAGAAGAACATGCGATCGCTGCGGCCGCGCCCGACCACGTCCGGGCAGACAACCCGGTAATCGCTGGCCAGCGCGTTGGCCAGCACGTCGAAGTCGCGCCCGTTGCGGGTCAGCCCGTGTACGCACACCAGGACGCGCGGATTGGCCGGATCGCCCCACTCCGTGTAGGCCATCCGGTGCAGGCCATGTGGCCCCAGACAACGCACCGAGTTCTCGCGCATCTCGTGCAACGGGCCACCAGCAGCCTGCCCCGGCCGCGATGTCACCACCAGTTCGCCGAATTCCTTGAGTATTGCCATGATTGCCCCCGATGTCGTTCAACGTTGAACAGTACGGGTGAGAGTATCCCCGTCCGGCAAGCGAAGTCAATCGTCACTTTGTGGTCTCTGGCCAGGGGCCGGGGCCCGGTCCTCCAGCGTCGCCGGGCCGCTGCGCAGCGAACTGCCTTAGACCCGCTTGCGCCCGGTGATCATGGCGCGAACGAGGTTCTCGCGGTGCAGAAGCGTTTCCCAGACGACGCCAAGCAGATGTCCTGCAACCAGCAGCAACGTGAAGTTGGTCGCCACTTCGTGCGCCTCCTTGATCGTGTCGATCGCTGCATCGCTGCTCTCCGCCAGCATGGTGGCCAGCGGCCCCAGGCCCTTGTCGGCGCCGTACAGAGCCAGGCCGGTGACGACCGTCGCCGTCAGGCCCAGCAGCAAGGCCACGATCATCGCGCCGCCGGCCGGATTGTGCCCCAGGGTACGGCGCGCGCGCAGCGTCAGCACGTCCCTGACATAAGCCAGGACGACGCCGGGGCTGTGAACGAAATCGCCGAACCGCGCGTAACTTGGACCGACGAAGCCCCAGAGCACACGGAATACCAGCAGGCCGGCAATGGTATAGCCCGCCCAGATATGGACCAGCTGCAACCACTCGCCGTTCAGCCGGTCCTGAAGACCTTCGAACAACTCGCCCTCGGTGAACCACGCAGCGCAGAAGCTGACGAACAGAGTCCAGTGAAAGAGACGGACCAGAGGGTCCCAAACCGGAACTTCAGTTGTATCGACAATACGCATCGCTATCTTCTGGCAGCGCCTCCCGACCGACGGCCGGGAGGCGTGTGAATGGATCAGGTGCTGAGCACCTGCGGCTTACTTGGCTTCTTCAGAAACCAGGGCGCCGGTCTTGATTTCGTAGTGCACTTCCCATTTCTTGCCGTCGGTGCCGTTGATTTTCACTTCCCAGGTCTGCTTGCCCTTCTTGGTGTCCTGGTAGGCCTTGGTGACCTCGCCCGGGTGCGCCTTGAGGGCCATCTCGACGGCCTGCTCCTTGGTGATTTCACGTGCCGGGACAGCCGCAGCGGGGACGGCGGCCGCCGCGGCCGGCTTGTTGTCGGCAGCGAAAGTGGTACCAGCCAGGCTGGAGGCGATGATCAGGAGGGCAGCAGAGCAAAAAGCGGTGGTCTTGTTCATTCGATGTGTCTTTCAGTAAGGATTGCCGGGAGATGGTGTCTTCGGCTTGCCACACGGCCCCGCAACGGAACCCCGACGACAAGCACGAACGCCACTCTACGTCGCCATCCTTAACGCAATCTTAGCGCCACCTGACCTGCCTGATGAGACCGGCCCGCACCGCGGAGTCCTCCCAGACGCTCGCCGGGGAAGTCATCTGGCAGCGGCAGCCCCGATGCGAGCACGCAGATCGTCAAGCTCTTCCAGCAGGTCGGCCATCAGCGCAGCCAGTTCCGGCACCGCTTCGAAGTCCCTCTCCAGTTGCCGCATCCGCCGGGCACGCAGGAGGCTGGTGCTGGAAAAGCACCATACGCCGGCGACGCTCTCGGCGTGCGGAAACAAGCCCTCCTCGATGTGGCGCATCAGCCAGCCGGGGTCGACGGTGCAAGCAGCAGCCACCTGCTCCAGCGTCAGCCAACTGTTTTCCATCAGACTGCCGATCAGGATCTCATCGTCTCGCATGGCGTCATGCCCTCCCTTGCCGGCGCGGATCGAAGGCAAGCTCCTGCGCCATGGTCTCATAGAGTGCCCGCGCCCTGGCCGTGTCGGCTGGCGGCAGCACCACCTGGATATCGAGCAGCAGGTCGCCCGCTTGTGGACCGGGGATGCCCTTGCCACGCACGCGCAACTGGCGGCCACTCTGCGCCCCTTCCGGGATGCGCACCTTGACACTGCCCTGCGGCAGGTCGACCGCCAGCACCGTGCCCAGAGCCGCCTCCCACGGCGCGACCGGCAAGGTCAGATGCAGGTCACGCCCATGCGCGCGGAAACGCGGATGCGGGTTGAAGCGCACTTCCAGCATCAGGTCACCGGCCGGCGCGCCGCCCATGCCCGGTGCGCCCTGACCGGCCAGGCGAATGATCTGGCCAGCATGCACACCTTGCGGAATCTTGACGTTCAGCGTCCGCGTGGCCAGCGTCACGCGCCCCTGCGCGTCGGTCTGCGGCGCACGCAAGGAGATCTGCCGGGTCGCGCCGGTAAAGGCGTCTTCGAGGTCCAGCAGCACCTTGGCATGATGATCCTCGCCGCGCGCCTGGAAGTGCGCCCGCTGGCCGGAATCGAAGCCGCGTGCGCCCCCCATGCGACCGAACAGTTCGGCGAAAAAGTCGGAAAAATCGGCCGCTTCGCCCGGCGCAAAACCCCGCCCGGAAAACTCGAAGCCGGCATCCCAATCGGGCGGCGGGCGGAATTCCTGGCCAGGTTGATAGCCACGCCCCAACTGGTCGTAGGCAGCCCGCTTCTCCGGGTCCGAAAGCACCGCGTTGGCCTCGTTGAGTTCCTTCATGCGTGCCTCGGCGTCCACTTCCTTGGAAACGTCCGGGTGATACTTGCGCGCCAGTTTCCTGAAGGCCTTCTTGATCTCATCCGCGGTGGCTTCGCGGGGGACCCCCAGAATCTGGTAATAGTCCTTGAATTCCATCTATGGTCCTCGATCTGAAAGCGTGACTGGATAAGCAACAAAATAGTACTGATGCGTGGTGGAATCAAGATATTGAAGTCTACGGAACAGCCCCCAAATAGAACTCGAAGCGCCGGTCGTGGCGCCCCTCACCATCGTATGGAGGATTGAACATGATATATCGCTCCCTGTTTCCCCGCGACGTATTGGCGGAACTGGATCGGCTGCAGCGCGAGATGCAGCAGGGTTTCCGTCTTTCTCCGAGTATTCGCGGCATCGCGCGCGGCGGCTTTCCGGCCATGAACGTCGGCGGCACGCCACAGTCGGTCGAAATCTACGCCTTCGCGCCGGGTATTGACCCCGCCACCCTCGACGTACAAATCGAGAAGGGCGTGCTCACCGTCGCCGGCGAGCGCCAGCGTCAGGCAGCCGGCGAGGAAGCCACGGTGCATATTGACGAGCGTTTCGAAGGTCGCTTCCGGCGCGTCGTGACGCTGCCCGACGATGTTGACCCGAATGCGGTCGACGCCAAGTACCGCGATGGCGTGCTGCGCATCAGCATCGCTCGCAAGCAGTCCGCCCAACCACGCCGGATCACCGTTCAGTAAGGAGGATCGAAGATGTCGGACAATAGCCAAGACAAGCAACCAAGCGCCCGGGATGAAGGAGCGCTGCAGCCCCCGGTGGACGTCATCGAGGATGCTTCAGGGATCACTCTCTACGCCGACCTGCCGGGTGTGCCCAAAGACAAATTGCAGCTGCACGTGGAAGCCGATACCCTGACCATCGAGGGTGAGATCGACCTCGAAATGCCGGGCGGCATCGAGGCCAGCCACGCAGAAGTCAATCTCTCGCGTTACCGGCGGGTGTTCTCCCTGTCGAAGGAACTCGACGCAAGCAAAGTGAGCGCCGAGTTCAGCCAGGGCGTGCTCAAGCTCGTGATCCCCAAGGCCGAACACGCGCAGCCGCGCAAGGTCGAGGTCAAGATCCTGTAAGTCCTGCACGAAGTCGGCTCCGGGTGCTGAACGGCATCCGGCAAGCCCGACACGCCGTCACCCTCCCCGGCCCCTGGTCAGCGATACTTCGTCGGCCAGGGGCCGTGTCATGCAAGACCAAGACCCAAGCTCCGCCACCGCCCGGTAGCCCGCAGAATCTGCCAGCATCCACACCTGGCCGACGGCCGACAAACCCGGCATAATCGCTCACCATCATGAGCGACCAAGCGAAGCCCCTGCCGGCGCGCCGCCAGGCGCAACAGCGGGCAGACGAAATCCTCGCCTTCCAGGCCGAGCTGGCGCGCTTGGAAGCGGCCGAGGTGCTCGTCCTCGACGAGACGCAGCGCCAGTCACTGGCTGACTACCATCAAGCGCTACTGGCGACCTACGCCAGCGCCTACGACATCGACCGCGACCACCGCGCCAGTCAGATTTCTCTCGGCATGCGAGTGGCCTCGTTCCTCGGCGCGTTGGCACTGGCAGCGAGCGCCTTCTTCCTCTTCTACCAGTTCTGGGGGCGGTTTTCCGAAGCCGCGCAGGTCGCCATCCTGATCATCAGCGCGCTCGGCAGCCTTGGCCTGACGGCCTGGGTCCAGGGGCGCGACGCCAGCGGCTACTTCACCAAGCTGGCAGCGCTGGTCGCCTTTGCCTGCTTCGTGCTGAACATCTCGATGATTGGCCAGATTTTCAACATCACGCCGTCGGACAAGGCCCTGCTGCCCTGGGCAGCGATGGCCTTCCTCCTCGCCTATGCCTGCGACCTTCGCCTGCTGCTGGCCGCCGGCATCGTCTGCGTGATCGCCTTCGTCGCCGCGCGCATCGGCACCTGGAACGGCGTCTACTGGCTGCACGCCGGGGAGCGGCCGGAGAACTTCTTCGTCGCCGCCGCGCTGCTGCTCGCCCTACCGCAACTGTCGCTGCATCGCCACTATCCCGGCTTCGCTGCGATCTACCGCGTATTCGGCCTGCTGACGGTCTTCATCCCGATGCTGATCCTGAGCCACTGGGGCCAGATCAGCTACCTCGACCTGGAACCGAAGCTGATCGAGGGTGGCTACCAGGTCGCCGGCTTCGCCGGCAGCGCCCTGGCCATCTGGATCGGCACGCGCCGCGAGTGGCCGGAATCAGTCAACACCGGCATCGTCTTTTTCGTCCTGTTCCTGTACACCAAGTTCTACAACTGGTGGTGGGACGTGATGCCCAAGTATCTCTTCTTTCTGGTGCTGGGTCTGACCGCGCTGCTGGTTCTCCTGATCCTCAAGCGGCTGCGCGGCGTCATCGGTCGGAGCGACACGGGAGAGCGCGCATGAAAGCCTGGACACGCGCGCACACCCTCGCCGCTGGAGCGGCGCTGATCGTGTTGACCAACGCGGTCGCCCTCGCCGGCGCCTTCCTGAACCGGAATGCTGAAGCGGAGAGCCGGGTCACCCTCAGCGAGCGCGAACTGGCGCTGCCCTACGGCGGCTACCGGCAGGCGGAGAACAGCGGCCTGGCGCTGCAGCTGAACTGGCGCGTCCTCGACGCGGACCCCGACAGCTGGGACCATGGCTACGCCCGCCACGGCGGCCTGCCAGCGTGGCTGGATGCGGCTCACCTGGCCACTCTGGGCTTCGACACCACGGCCGGCGCAGCCACCAGCGAAGCACGCCAGCGCTTCACGCGTCAGTTGCCGCGGCAGGTTCTCCTGGTGCTGGAACTCGAAGGACCGGCGTGGCAGCAGGCGGTCATCCGCGCACGGGAAAACGCCTCCCGCCAGACCGCGGCCGCCGCCGCCAATCCCGGCAGCGAGCAGTTTGCCAAACAGGCCGACGCCGGCCGCAGACGTCTTGCGCTCGAGGAGACGCATGCCAGCCGCCTGTTCGCCATCGACGCCGGTCTCGATGCCGATGCCCTGCGTCGCCGCTACCCGGATCGTAGCCGCCATCTGATCGTGCGTGGCACCGTACGACCAGCGGAGCGTGGTCGTGACGGCGATCACCGCCTCGCCGGCCATGTCAGCCAGCTGGCGATCGCCCAGGTCAATGTGTCCTTCGCGTTGCGGCCAATGCTCGAACCGCTGCGCAACACCCCCCGCCCGGAACCCGACGAGCAGACGCCGCGCTACGAGGTGCAATTGGCGATCGGCCAGCGCCTCGAACCGTGGATCGAGCGTGTGACGACGCTGCCGGAACGCTGATGGCGACAGTTCACCGGCCGGCGCTCGGCAGCCTCGAGAGCCGGCAAGCGGCAGCAGCGTCTTCCCGGCATTCACACCGGCAAGAAAGGAATCGCAGGAAACATGGGCGAACGGGTAATCATCGACTTTGAAACCACCGGCCTCTCGGCCATGCAGGGCGATCGGGCCACCGAGGTCGCCGCAGTGGTTATCGACGAAGCGGGCATCGTCGGCCGCTTCCAGAGCCTGATGAACGGCGGTCGCCGCATACCACCCTTTGTCCAGGCTCTGACCGGCATCAGCAACGCGATGATCCGCCAGGCCCCCAGGGCCGAAGAAGTGATGCGCCAGTTGCTGGACTTCATCGCCGGGCGCCCCCTGGTCGCCCACAACGCCGCCTTCGACCACGGTTTCCTGGGCGCCGAACTCGACCGCATCGGCGAAGCCTGTCCGACCGGGCTGCTCTGTTCGATGAAAGTGGCCCGCCGCGTCTATCCCGAAGCGCCCAATCACCGGCTCGAAACGCTGATCCGGCACGTGCGCATCGAAGCCACCGGCCAGTACCACCGGGCACTGGCCGATGCAGAAATGACCGCCCTCCTCTGGCTGCGCATGGAGCACAAGCTGCAGAGCGACTTTGATTTGCCCGAGGTACCTCTTGAACTCATGCAGCGAATCCAGACCGCGCCCTGCAAGGCCCTCGACAAGTGCGTGGCCAGCTTCAGGCGTCGGGCCTGGCCGGCCTAAGGCGATTTCCAGAGATGGAGGTACCGATAACGACAGCCGTCATCCCCGCGAAAGCGGGGATCCACCGTTCGGCCCGATGTAGGACAGAGTCCGGACTGGGTTCCCGCTCGTGGAACTCCTGGACGGTTTGCGATGGCAATGCCTGGAATACGCCATGGTTGGTCAGACCGGTCAGGTACGATGCATCGATCTTGCTAAACTTTTGCCAAACCGCCTAATCTTGACCCATGAGCACGATGAACATATCCCCACCTGACGCACTCAAGTCCTTCGTCGATGAGCCAGGCCGGCCAAGGGCCGGGGAGGGGGCGCCCCGGCGGGCCCGGCCGCGGGCGCGCCCCCCGCGGGGCGGCCTGCCCCGCCGGCCCCCCCCCTTGAGGGCTGCGTGATCGGGTGCGCAAGCCAAGAACGGCGCTTTGGCCCGGGTGCTCGGCCCCCCCATCTGCGCGGCGCAACCCGGCTCCCTTAGAACAACTCCTGGGCGCTTCGCTCACACCGCCGCCCATTCCGCGGAGAGCAGGGCGGCCTGCTCCAGCACGGTTGCCGTTGCCTTCTCCTGCTTGTCCGGCGGATAACCGTAGCGCCTGAGAATCCGCTTCACCAGCACGCGCAATTGCGCGCGGACATTCTCGCGCAGCGTCCAGTCGATGGTCACATTGGCGCGCACGGTCTTCACCAGCTCCTGCGCGATCGTCCGCAGCGTTTCGTCACCGAGCACCTTCACCGCGCTGTCGTTGGTTTCCAGCGCGTCGTAGAACGCCAGTTCGTCCTCGGAGAGCCGCAGCGCCCTGCCGCGTGCGTGCGCCTCGCGCATCTCCCTGGCCAGCCCGATCAGTTCCTCGATGACCTGCGCCGCTTCGATCGCCCGATTCTGGTAGCGGCGGATCGTCTGCTCCAGCATCTCGGCGAACGAGCGCGCCTGGACGACGTTCTTGCGCCGCCGCGTGGCCAGTTCGCCCTGCAGCAACTTCGCCAGCAATTCGACCGCCAGGTTGCGCTGCGGCATCCCGCGCACTTCGGCCAGGAACTCCTCCGAGAGAATCGAGATGTCGGGCTTGGCGAGCCCTGCCGCGGCGAAGATGTCGATCACGCCCTCCGGCGCCACCGCGCGCGAGATGATCTGCCGTACCGCGTGCTCGATGTCCGCGCGCTTGGCGAGCGCCGCCCGGCCGCCTGGAAGAACGCCACGTCGTCGCGGATGCGCAGCGCCTCCTCGTGGGGCACCGCCAGCGCGAAGGCTTGCGACAGCTCGCGCACCGCGCCGACGCAGCGCTCCTTGCCGTTCTCCTGCGCCAGGATATGCTCCTGCGCGAGCGGCAGCAGCCCCAGCCGCTGCTGCGGCGTGCCGGTCGTCCAGTGACACCAGTCGAAACCGTGGAAGAGGCCGCAGCAGACCTCGTACTTCTCAAGCATCACGGCGACCGCTTCGTCCTGGTCCAGCGCCGTGCGCCCGGTGCCACCGCTCTCGGTGTACGTCGCCAGCGCCTCCTTCAACTCCTGCGCGAGGCCCAGGTAGTCCACCACCAGCCCGCCGGGCTTGTCCCTGAACACGCGGTTGACACGTGTGATCGCCTGCATCAGCCCATGCCCACGCATCGGCTTGTCGATGTACATGGTATGCAGGCTCGGCGCGTCGAAGCCGGTGAGCCACATGTCGCGCACGAGGACGAGCTTGAACGGGTCCTTCGGGTCGCGGAAGCGATTGGCCAGCGCCTCGCGCCGCGGTTTGCTGCGGATGTGCTGCTGCCAGTTCGCCGGGTCGGAGGCCGACCCGGTCATCACCACCTTGAGCGCGCCGCGCTCGTCGTCGGTGCCGTCCCAACCTGGCCGCAGCTTCACGATCTCGCGATACAGCTCGACGCAGATGCGCCGGCTCATGCAGACGATCATCGCCTTGCCGTCCATCGCCTCGAGCCGCTTCTCGAAGTGCTCGACGATGTCGCTGGCCAACAGTTCCAGCCGCCTCTCGGCGCCGACCACGGCCTCGAGCTGCGCCCACCTGGTCTTGAGCTTTTCCTTGCGCTCGACCTCCTCGCCCTCGGTCGCCTCCTCGAAGCCGGGGTCGATCTTCGGCCGCTCGGCCTCGTCGAGCGCCAGCCTGGCCAGGCGGCTCTCGTAGTAGATCGGCACCGTGGCGCCGTCCTGAACGGCGCGCTGGATGTCGTAGACGCTGATGTAGTCGCCAAACACCGCGCGCGTGTTGGCGTCGGTCAGCTCGATCGGCGTGCCGGTAAAGCCGATGAACGAGGCGTGCGGCAGCGCGTCGCGCGTGTGGCGCGCGTAGCCGTCGATGAAATCATACTGGCTGCGGTGCGCCTCGTCGGCGATCACGACGATGTTGCGCCGGTCGGAGAGCATCGGGTGGCGGTCGCCCTTCTCTTCCGGGAAGAACTTGTGGATCGTGGTGAACACCACCCCGCCTGCAGCGACGCTCAACAGCTCGCGCAGGTGCGCGCGACTCTCGGCCTGCACCGGCGGCTGGCGCAGCAGGTCCCGGCAGCGCGAGAAGGTGCCGAAGAGCTGGTCGTCGAGGTCGTTGCGGTCGGTGAGCACGACCAGCGTCGGGTTCTCCATCGCCGGCTCGCGGATGATTCGTCCCGCGTAGAACGCCATCGTCAGGCTCTTGCCCGAGCCCTGCGTGTGCCACACCACGCCCACGCGCCGGTCGCCGGGCTGGCCGCCCGGCTTTCTACCTGCCTCGTAGCGGCCCTGCCCCGCCTGCAACTGCTGCGCGCCGCGCTGCAACTGCGCGGCGCGCAGCGTCTCGCCGACCGCGACCTGCACCGCGTGGAACTGGTGGTAGCCGGCCATCTTCTTGACGATGCGACCGCCGTCGTCCTCAAAGACGATGAAGTCGCGCAGCAGATCGAGAAAGCGCCGCGGCGCACACAGGCCCGCGATCACCACCTGCAACTCGGGCAGGTGCGCATCGGCCAGGGTCTCGCCCCCGATCGTTCGCCAGGGCTTGAACCACTCGCGCCCGGCACCGAGCGTGCCGACGCGAGCCTCCACCCCGTCGGAGACGGCAAGCAGCGCGTTCGGCGCGAACAGCGTCGGCACCCCGGTCTGGTAAGTCTGGAGCTGCTGAAAGGCGCTCCAGATCGTGGCGTTCTCGGCGGCGGCGTTCTTCAGCTCCAGCACGGCGAGCGGCAGTCCATTGACGAACAGCATCACATCCGGACGACGCGAGTGCTTGTTCTCGACGACGCTGAACTGGTTCTCGCCAGCCAGTCGTTGCCTCCCGGGTCGTCGAAGGCGATCACCTGAGCCTGCGCGCCACGGATGCTGCCGCCGGCGTCGCGGTACTCGACCGTCACGCCATCGACCAGCAGGCGGTGCAGCGCGCGGTTGCGCACGATGAGGTCGACGCCTTCAGGCCGCGTGAGCTTGCTGAAGGCATCGTCCAGTGCCTCGGCCGGCAGCGTCGGGCTGAGCCGCGCCAGCGCATCGCGCAGGCGCAGGGCCAGGACGACCTGCCCGTAGTCGTCGCGCTCGGCAGCGGGTTCGCCGGGGGCGATCTCGGCGCCACTGCGAACTCGCCAGCCGACGTTTGCAAGCCACGCCAGCGCGGCCTGCTCGACGATGGATTCGGTGAATCCGGTCACGTGACCGGCTCCGCGAGCATGTTAATCACCAGCCGGATCATCCCCTCCTTGTCAGTCGATGCCGATTCGGCCACCAGCAGCACCAGCGCGGCCAGCCCCTCAGCTGGTTCGGGGGGGGGGGGGGGGGGGGCACGTCCGAACAGTTCGGTCGCCTCGCCGCGCGCGAGCAGATCCCGCTTGAGGCGCACGATGGCGGCACGCGCTTCGGGCACCGGTGGCAGCAGGCCGCCGACGATGCCCTTCGGCTCGACCAGCAATCCCTCGTCGTAGCGCTGCAGGAGCAGGAAGGTCTGCGTGTAGCGGGCGATGACTTCGACCAGCCCGCAGCCCTGATCGGTGCTCAGCGCTTCGCCGGTGGCGGCCTTGCGCACCAGAGCAAGCGCGGCTTCCAGTTCGCGGGCGTTGTGCTCGAAGCGCTCGCGGTTGAGCGTGTAGCCCCGCACCAGGTGCTCTCGCAGCGTGCGCGTGGCCCATTGGCGGAAACGCGTTCCCTGGGCAGAGTTGACCCGGTAGCCGACGGAGATGATCACGTCCAGGTTGAAGTGGTCGACCTGGTACGTCTTCCCGTCGGCGGCAGTATGTGCAAATTTTGCACATACTGCTTCTACGTCGAGTTCTCCCTCCCGGAAGACGTTGCGGACGTGCTTGGTAATGACCGAACGCTCACGCCCGAACAGTTGGCTCATCTGCTCTTGCCGGAGCCAGACCGTGTCCCGCTCCAGACGCACATCCACCCAGGCGGCACCGTCAGGCGCCTCGTAGACGAGGACTTCGCCGCCTGGGGCTTGCGCCATCACACTGCCCTCCCGAGAAACTTGTCAGAACTTTCGCGCTGAAGATCTCCGAAGGCGAGAACGGCCTGCTCAAGGACGGATTCGGTGTGGCCCGAACTCATGTCACCACTTCCCCACGGCCCAGTACAAAGCGGGCGCGCTCGCGGCGCAGCATCTCGTAGGGTGTCATGAATCGAATGCCCAAGCCGATGCAGACGTTGGGGATCTTGATGCGCTTGACGGAGTTGGCGGGCACTTCATGCGTCACCACGACGTGCCCGTCCGCAAGGGCGTGGGCAATCAGGTAGAAATCGGCAACCTGCAGGAAGGTGCTGATGGCTGCCGGTTCGTACTGTTGCTGCGTAACCCAAGTGCTGACAGCGCCGAACTGTGCTGCGACCGGGACTCCAGTTCTCAGAAACAGAGCATGGCCACGTTCGCGCATCCAATCGTTCAACTCGTCGGCGCCCGCAGCGATTTCATCCGCCACCTTGTCGATGCTGAACACGCGACCGCCCGCGCCGTTGTCGATCAGCCAGTCCCAGAAGGCAGGGCAGAAGTCCAGCCCATAATACAGGTTCTTGGCCTGGATAAAGACGTTGGCATCGAGCAGGTAGGTCACAACATCACCCCCAGCTCTCGCGCCGCTTGGTATAACGTGGCCGTCTTCCGTACGCCCAGCATGCGGAAGGCGTCTTGAAACAGCGTCTGTCCTTCGAGCGTGCTGGAGAGCACCGCTCGCGCGAAGCGCCTGCCAGTTCGCGCGCCCAGAGTGCGGTAAAAGTCGCCGCCGCCGGTGCCGCCACGGTCGAGCGCGCGTATGCGGGCCAGTTCGTCCCGATAGCTTTGCCAGAGGGTGGCCTCATCGATGAACCGCGCATCGAACAGTCGACGCAGCGCCACCAAAGTGCTGACTTTGAAAATGCGCGCGAGGCGCTGGATTTGATCCCCAATCGGAGCGTCGGCCTGGTGTTCACGCCGCAACGCAGCCAAGGGCACCAGGAATTCCGCTGCAACCGCATTGCACCAGCGTTCCACACGCTGCTTCGGAAGTTGTCCGGCTACCGGATCGGAAACACCGCTCTCGCCCAACCAGAGGTGTGCCAGTTCATGGGCGAGGGTGAACATCTGCGCGGCCTTGCTGTCTGCCGCATTGATGAACACCAGCGGCGCCAGATTGTCCGCCAGCGCGAAGCCGCGAAACTCTTCTACATCCAGCTTGCGGTGGCTGTTGCTACCGAGAATGGAGCTGGCCATCACCAACACTCCGGCATCCTCAGCCTTGGCGGCGAGCTGGCGCAGCGCATCGGTCCACGTGGGCAGTCGCTGCCGGTCCTCGAAAGACAGCGCAAGCGCCTGCCGCATCGCCTCGGCTACGCGCTCCGGGGAGTCCTGTAGCCGCACACTACCCACAAAGACCAGAGGCGCCAGCGCGTGCACGCGGGCATAGTCGCGAAACCAGTCCTGCCGCTGCTGGCACAGGTATATCGCCTCCAGCAGATTCGGGCTGGGACGGGCGACCACCCGATCGGCCAATGTACGGAAATCGGGAATCGGCAGCGCCTCTTGCGGCGGCGCCGGCGGGAACAGATAGCCAAACGGGACGTGCTACCGTACGCGCGAAGTCTTCCAGTTGCCGCAAGGTCGGCAGCAGCGTACCGTCCTCCCATTCGCTGAGCTTCGGAAACGCCCTGCCAGTGCGAACGTATCCATCCCGGCGCGCTCACGTGCCCAGGTCAGCAACTCACGGTTGACAGGGATGCGGTTCATGCTTGCTCACCAAACATCATGTCCCAGTGCCTCGGCTTTGACCCTTCTGCTGCCAAGAAAGGACCACCGCCCTGTTGCCCTTCGCAACCTCGGCGATGATCGTCGCGAACTCCAACCAGGTGTCGTACCAGTACCAAGCATTTTCCACTTGAACCCCGAATGCTTTGCCGGCGGTCTTCGCATCGGCCTCGCGCCACAGCGTCGTGTGATCGTGCATGGTGAAACGCTGATAGCCCTCCTGCTTCATCAGCTTCACGATGCCGCTCGGCAGGTGCTTAGGTCGTTCGGTTTCCCTGATCACCGCGTAAGCCTTATTCACATCAGCGGCCAGCGCCGAATCCGCCTTTACGAACTCAATGACCTCATCTGCTTGCCCCTTGCGATTCGCCGTCTTCGCGACGAACAGAACGCGGTACGCGTAGCGTGGGCTATTGAATTCGCCCTCTGAGAGGATTCCTTCAAAGCCCTCAACGAACGCTTTGATGTGCGAGGGCATTGCTCCGGGCAGTGGTAGTGCGGCGGCCTGCTCCCGCGAAATGGACGAGAACTGAAGGCTGAACGCCAGGTGCTTGTCTATTCCGTGTTTGTCACCGAATAGCTTCTTCAC
>JADJMH010000008.1 GCA_016709675.1 Candidatus Accumulibacter proximus | reverse complement strand
TATCGACGCCAACCGCGTCTACACCGAAGGCAAGGGCGAAAAGAATCCGGTGACCAAGCCTGGTCAGTGCCCTGGCAAGAAGCCCACCAAGTCGGTTATCGAGTGCCTGCAGCCCGACCGTCGTGTCGATATCGAACTGATCGGCACCAAGTAATCATATTGCGGTACCAAAAGCCCTGCCTAGGCAGGGCTTTTTTTTGTGCGCCCAGCATGGGTGCGATCCCGCGTCTGGTGCCGTTGCTCGATACCATGCGACAACGACAGCGGGATCGATGAACCGAACGATGCGAAGATGCCCTTCCGGGAGTGCATGAGCATGACGAAGGCGGCTGCGCCTGCTGCCCGCTACCTGTGAAGTGTCAACTGTGACCTTTCTCCGGTGCCATTTGCCGGTAGAATCGTATGATATTTTGTATTGGCCCTCGTCAGGCTGTGGCGAGGAATGCGTGCTGGTCGTGTCATTGGCGGTGTGAGGAAAAGATGCCACTGTTCCTTCGTGAAGAAGACGTCAAACAACTGCTGAGCATGCCGATGGCGCTCGATGCGGTCGAGTCTGCGCATCGTGCGCTTTCGTCAGGGTTTGCCTGTGACGTGCCGCGGCAACGTACACGTTTGCCACAGACGACGCTGCATATCCTGCAGGGTGCCTTGCCGCAGCTCGACGTCATTGGTTACGCGCCCTGCACCGAGCAATCGATCCGGTGTGCGCTTCCCTGGTTCCACCTCTATCGTGCGTCGAGCGGCAGCCTGGCTTGCCAGGTGATCGCGGCCGATCGTCTGGGCATGGTGCGTACCGGCGCGGCGTCAGGGGTGGCGACACGCTGGCTTGGCCAGGCCCGACTCGCAGGTGGCTGGCGTGTTTGGTGCCGGCTGGCGGGCCGAGGGGGTATCGGGGCGATCGCGGCGGTGTGTTCGCTGCTGCGGGTAAAGACGCGCGCGGCGCCGGGCCGCCGGCGGCCTTTTGCACGAGAATGTCAGCGTCTGGCGCTTGAGGTCATACCGGCGGCTTCGCCGGAAGAGGTGGTGCGGGGCAGTGATATCGTGAGCACAGTGACGACTTCGGCGACGCCGCTGTTTGCGGCTGAGTGGCTGTCGCCGGGGACGCATATCAATGCCGCTGGTTCGAATTCCCTGATTCGCCGCGAACTGGGTGAAGACGTCCTGAGGCGCTGCTCGCCGATCGTCGTCGACAGCGTCGAAACGGCGCTGCATGAGGCTGGCGATTTGTTGCCGTTGCTGGAAAAAGGCCGTTTGCACGCCCGTCAGTTGGTCGAACTCGGAGACGTGATCTGCGGGCGACAGCCGGGGCGCTCGACGGCTGAGGAGATCACCGTGTTCGAGTCGCGGGCGTGGCCGTCCGGGATCTGGCACTGGCTGTTCGCCTGAGGCGCTGGCTCGTGGAGCGTGGCCTCGGTGTCGAACTGCCTTGTGGTGGGTAGATTGGCAGAACGCCTTGAGTGTCGGGAGCACAGGATGATCGGGAGACCAACAGTCTCAAGGGGGTCTGAAATTGTCGTTCGTACCGACCCAGGACTGGTGCGGGCGAAGAATGAAGATTCGAGTGTTTGCCGATGCCAGTCACGGTCTGGCGATCTGGCCGACGGAATGGGTGGCACAACGCTGGCGAAGTCGCCAGCCAGCAATGGCAACGACGCTCCTGGCAACCGGCTGGAAGCTGCTTTCGCGGCGACCGCAGCGCACGAAACCGATCGCGTGACCGGATAGCCGTTCGCCAGTCGTTGCCTGGGCGGAGCAGATCGAGGCGGTGAACTCGGCGATCTATAATGCTTCAGGAGCATGACGCAAGGTTCGTTGGCATGGGCTTCTACGCTCGTGGCGGCCGTCTTTTGTGATGACAAGGTGGTTGTCGCGCACGTCGGCGACTCGCGGTTGTACCGTCTGCGTGGCGAGGAGTTCATGGCCATCACGCATGATCACTCGTTCTTGCAGGAGCAGATTGACCATGGCCGGATTTCGGCGGAAGAGGCGCGTTACTCGCTCAAGAGGAACCTGCTGACGCGGGCAATCGGCGTCGATTACCAGGTTGAAGCGGAGATTCATGTTCACTCTGTGCGGCCGGGCGATGTTTATCTGCTGTGTTCTGATGGCCTCTACGACATGGTCGATGAGGCAGAGATTCAGCACGCGTTGGAAATGTTCGGCGCCAACCTTGAACTTTCCGCGATGTAACTGATTCAGATGGCGAACGACAACGGCGGTGACGACAATATTTCGGTGGTTGTGGTCAAGGTCTTGCGCGAGTTGCCGGTCGCCGGAGGGGGTTTGTCCAAATTCTGGTCATGGCTCAATTGAGGACGAAGATGGCAATGGCAAAGCTGATACTTAGCATGGATGGTCTGGTCCTCAAGGAAATCCCTCTGCGCAAGGGGCGCATGACGATGGCGCAAGGCACACAACGACATCCAGATCGATAATATGGCGATCAGCGGCGAGCATGCGGCGGTGGTGACCATCCTCAATGATTCCTTCCTGGAGGACTTGAACAGCACCAATGGAACCCTTGTCAACGGTCAGCCGATCAAAAAACATTTCTGAAGGACGGCGATGCCATAGAGTTTGGCAAGTACAAGATGAAGTATCTTGTCGAAACCGTTGTCTCGGGAGGCAACCGAGTACCAAAGGCACGCCGTTGCGCTCCGAACCTCTGCAGGTGGTTTACGGAGCACCGGGATGCGATGACTGCCAGCGCGCCGCAGGGTATTGCCACGGCGTCCGCCCTGCCGAGCGCAGCCATCCAGTTGCTCAGTGGTTCCAATGCCGGCCACCAACTGCAATCGACAAAAACGCGACGACACTCGGGGCCGGCGTGGTCGGGTTGCGGTGATTGCCCGGCGGCCACAGGGTTACTTCCTTACTCACGTCGAAGGGTCGGATTTTCCGCAGTTGAATGGCCAGGTTGTTGACGCGCAGGCTCGGCGCCTGGAAAACCACGATGTGATCGAGATTGCGGGCGTGAAGATGGAATTCTTCCTGAACAACTGATGGGCAATCGTCTTCTGGTCGGGCGAGGCACTCATTGGTCTTCCATCTGGCGACAATGAGCAGCCAGCAGTGCTGGAAATCCGGAGGAACCACCATGAAAGTCAGTTCTGGGCTGTAGCGGGGAATTGGCGGGCGCCATCTGCGAACCACGTCAATGCTCGTCGACAATGACATCCTGATTGACGCGGGGACGGGTGTCGGTGACCTGTCGCTTGACGAACTGGCGACCATCGACCATGTCTTCCTGACCCACTCGCACCTTGACCACATTGCTTCGTTGCCCTTGCTGATCGATTCTGTCGGCGATCTGCGTGCGAATCCGGTGACCAATCCATGCCACGGCTGCGACGCTCGACATCATTGGCAGGCGCATCTTCAACTGGGTCATCTGGCCGGATTTCAGGGGTCATTCCGAGTCGCGAACAGCCGTCATGCAATACCGGACGATCGCTCTGGGGCAGTCGGTCCGGTTGGGTGAGCGAACGATTACCGTACTTCCGGCTGAGCACACGGTGCCAGCGGTTGGCTATCAGCTCGACTCGGGGGCTGCCAGCCTGGTTTTTACCGGCGATACAACGGTCAATGCGGCCTTCTGGCCGGTGATCAATCGGATAGCGAATCTTCGTTACCTGCTGATCGAAACGGCTTTTCCGAACTCTGAGCGGAGGCTTGCCGAGATCTCCAAACACCTGTGCCCGAGCATGCTGGCAGAGGAGTTGAACAGGCTGCGGGTCGATGCCCAGGTCTATATCAGTCATCTGAAGCCTAGCCAGATCGAGCTGACAATGGCCGAAATCGAGGCCTGCGCGGCTGATTTCGCCCCGCGCAGGCTGCACCACAATCAGGTCTTCGACTTCTGATCAGGACCCTGGCAAGCTCAAGTAGGCGGGGTTCCGGGCTCGCATCTTTGGCATGGAATCTGCTTGATGTCACGCAGCGCATTGTCCGTTGTGCTGACCGAAAAGGAATCCAATCGCATGAACAGGTTGCAAAAAGGTTTTACCCTGATCGAACTGATGATCGTTGTCGCGGTCATAGGTGTTCTTGCAGCGATTGCGATTCCACAGTTCTCCGAGTACCTGAAAACCACTGAGGACAAGTCTGCTCAGGCGGACACTCGAAACATCTTGTCTCGGTTGATTGTCAGCGGTAACCCGGACTGAACTCAGATCGTCTTTCCAACAAGGGCACGATGGGATCCGAGAGAGGCGAGCGGAGAAACAAAGCCAGGGCGACGATGTTCGCTGGCGAGATGTCTCTGGTGCTCTATCATCCTGCAAGTGGGTGGGCAATGCTTGCCGAAGTCCAACGGTTCACCGAGCGGTGCTGACAATTCTTGTCAGGCAGATGACGCATATCGGTACTCCCGACCCGCGTCGCCAGCCAAGAACGGCGCCTGACGGGCGATCCGGACCCTGGCACGGTATTTGATTGCAGTTGTGCAACGGATTGTCCGTTGCTTTCACTAAAAGGAGTTCCATGCCATGAAGAAGCTGCAGAAAGGCTTTACTTTAATTGAGTTGATGATCGTCGTCGCGATCATCGGCATTCTGGCCGCGATTGCAATTCCTCAGTTCGCCGAGTTCACCAAGAAAGGCGAGGACAAGGCTGCGCAGTCGGATACTCGCAACACGTTGACTAGCCTCATTGCCTCCGGTACGCCATGTCGGCGGCTCCGTCAAGGCTTGCGAGACGAGCAGCATTGCTTATCCTGCTGCCGGCCCGGTTGCAACCGCCACGGGTTGCTAGTAACCGATCTCGTGCTCCATTTGATGGTAGCAATGCCGGCGATGCCGGCATCGCTTTCTCCATGCCCCTTTTCTGCTGAACGCGCAAGCCAGTTTTCGATTGGGCTTGCGGACCCACGCTCTGCGTGCACTTCTGGCCCTGGGCCTGGTGTTGATCGGTGTCGCTTTCCTCGCGGGCGCGTTTTCGCTTCGCCAGCCTCTCGTCGTCTCTCTTGACGTGGGTATCTCGGGGCTGCGCTTCCTGGGTGTCCTTCTCGTCCTCTTCTGGATGCAGGAAGCGTTTGTCAAGGATATCGAACGTCGCACGATTACCCTGGCGCTGGCCTATCCGGTTCGTCGGTCGGCTTATGTCGTCGGGCGCTTTACCGGGGTCATGTTGCTGATCATCATGGCAGTTGCCATCTGGGCGGGGCTGCTCTACCTGATGGGCAAGTACGCTTCGTGGGGATACGCCGATTCCTCGCGCCCCGTTTTTGGTATTGGCTATCTTCTGGTGCTCGTGGGGGTGTGTCTGGACCTGCTGGTCCTCGGTTCGGTCGTGCTGTTCCTCATCAGTGCCAGCACGTCGTCCTTGTTGCCTTTCCTGGCAGGCGGCGCCTTTGCGCTGGCGGCGCGCTCGGTGGGGCCGGTGCTCGATTACCTGGTCCTGTCGGCCGATGCTGATCCCGGCCTCAAACAGGGCTTACTACCACTACTAGCGAAGATACGCTGGCTGATACCCGACCTCAGTCGACTCGACTGGCGGGAAATCGTCCTCTATGGCAGCGCGCCAGTTGCCACCGATATTCTATCCGGCATACTCATCGCCGTTGGGTATTTTCTCATGATGGTCTGGCTTGCGGTGTGGATGTACGGTCGCCGCGAGATTGCCTGAGACACGCCAGGAGCTTGCCTTGAAGGACTTGCATCAGTTGTTGGCGGCGGGGCAGAACGAGGCCGCCCTGGCTGCGCTGAACGGGCGTCTGGACGACGCACCGCATGACGGCGAGTTGCTGTTGCTGAAAGGGGTCGCCCTGTTTCAGACCGGCGCGATCCCGGAATCCGAGCAGGCGTTCAGGCAGGCGCTGGCTTCTGGGTGGCATACCGTGACCGAGGCGTGGAAGAACCTGGCCAGTATCTGTTACCGCGCAAGGCGTTTCCAGGAAGCGGTCGACTTGATTGCCCAGTATCGGGAATCGACGCCGCGCGACCCGGAGCCACTTGCGCTGCATGTTTCTGCGCTGCTTGAACTGGGCCGTTTTGCCGAGGCCGAGCGCGAACTGGAGAAACATCTCGAGGTCTTTCCGGATGACCTTGACTCGCATGCCAGGTGGTTGCACTGTCTTGGCCTGCAGCGGCGTTACCTTGAACTGCTAGCGTACACCGGTCGCCTCCCGGAAGCTGCCTGGCATGATCTGAACACTGTCGGTCAAATCGCTAACGCCCTGGAGGCGCTGGGTTTGCCGCAGTCCGCAAGAGACCTGGTTACGGCGTCAGTTCAAACCGACGCCGTGTCTGCCGCTGGTCGTGAAAACGTGGATCGTCTGACGCGTTTTCTCGATGCGGGGCTGGCGCTGGCAGAGCATCGCTTTGTCCAGGCCATTGAGCTCTTTCGGACATTGATCCCCGGCGGCGATGAGGCGAAAGCCGTGCTGTTCAACCTCTCGCTCGCTTGTCTGGCAGCCGGTCATCTCGGTGAGGGTTGGCGGCTGATGCGGGCGCGCACCTCGCTGTTCTCGATGACGGCGGCTCGCGGTGTGCCGGCCTGGGATGGACAGGCGCTTGCCGGCAAACGGGTGCTTGTGCATTCGGAGCAAGGGATTGGCGATGTGATCCAGTTCATCCGTTTTCTACCCAGACTTGAAGCAACCGGGGTACGCGTGGTTTTCAACGCGTACCCGGAGATACTGCGCTTGCTGCGCAATGATCCGCGCGCCAAGCCATCTCCTTCGGGTAGCGTGAATCTCGGGACGCTTCAATTCGACTTTCAGGCCCAGTTGCTCGATCTGCCGGCCATGCTGGGAACGGATTCGGTGGAGGACATTCCGGCCGAGGTTCCCTATCTGTACGCCAATGCTGACCGGCTTGCCTACTGGCGGCGGCGGCTCGCGACGGCGACAGGGCTCAGAATTGGCCTGGTTTGGGCGGGAAACCCGGAGCACAAGCAGGATCATCATCGATCCGCACGCCTGAGTGATTTTGAGTCGCTGGCTGTCTTGCCAGGGGTAAGCTGGGTAATCATTCAGAAGGGCTCGGGTGCGAGCGAAGGGCTGTCGCCGCCTCAAGGCATGGCGGTCACCCGGCTATCCGATGAGATCGCCAACTTTGACGACACTGCCGCGATTGTCGAGAGCCTCGATCTGGTGATCAGCGTCGATACGTCGGTGGCTCATCTGGCCGGTGCGCTCGATAAACCGGTCTGGATTCTATTGGCTGATTCCGGCAAAGACTGGCGCTGGTTTGCCGACATCGAGCGTTCTCCCTGGTATCCGTCGGCACGGTTGTTTACCCGACCCCGGCAGACGACGGTGGGCAGACTTCATCAGGAAAACGGTGCGCCCCGCGCTTGCACAATGGCTGTTTGATCGACATCCGGACGTCGGCGCCTGGGCGTTGGTCAGGCAGGCGATCAGTGATCTGATCGGGGATGCTGCGGCGGTCAGCGATCCTGCCGGCTGGATCGAAAGCTTCCGGCAACTGGGGTTCAGCCCCTTGCCCGTTGCGCGAGCGATGATGCGGGAACATGGCAAGTCGAGTCCGCTGGCCATACTGCTTGGCCAGCAGTCGGAAGACCCAGAGATTGTGTCGGCCTGGGCGGAATGGCTCTTGTTGCAGGACGATCCCTCGGCGGCCTTCGAGCAATGGGGCGCAGTCGTTGCACGCGGTGGCGTTCCGCCGCCTTCCGGCTATATTGCCTGGGGCGGAGCGTTACACGAGCAGGGAAGCCATGATCGGGCTGGCGAGGTGTGGGAGAGGGCGTTGTCAGCCTTCCCGGATGACGCGCAGCTGCACTACATGGCTGGCCGAACCGTGCAAGGAGCGGGGCTCAGTGAAGCCGCCGTTGCGCATTATGAGAGAGCGCTTGCGCTCTCTCCACGACATGCCCAGGCGCACAACAACCGAGGGATCCTGCACGAGCGAGACGCACCTTTTCTCGCTTTGGCTTCGTTCCAGCGCGCCCGCAGCCTGGCCCAGAGCAGGGATCTATTGCGGCATCTGGCCGAGGCTTTTCCGAACTGTCGACCTGGGCGGATGCTCTACGGCTGGAACCTCCTGGCCGCGGGGAATTACAAGGAAGGCTGGTTACATTATGCTGCTGGATGCGGTTCAAAACCGACCAAAATCCCGGAGTGGCACGGGGAGCCGTTGTATGACCGATCTTTGCTTATCTTTCAGGATCAGGGGATGGGGGATCTGTTTCAGTTCATGCATCTGATCCGTCTTCTTCCTGATGGCGCTGATGTGACCCTGGCGGTTGCCGATTCCGCACTGGCACTGGTCAGCCATCAGCGGTTGCCGTGCAAGGCCGTGACCACATCGAGTGTCGACTGGCAGGCAAGCAACTTTGACTTTCAGATCGCACAGATGAAGCTGCAAAGCCTGCTCGCGGTCGACCTGCTGAATCCGCCGAGCTCGCCACCCTACATGATCGCACCCAGAGGTTTGTTACCTTACTGGGAGGGCGCCTGCGCCAGTGATCGTCGTCTCAAGGTCGGCATCGTCTGGGCGGGAAACCCAAGATACTTGGGGGATTCTCTTCGCTCAACCCGGTTGCGCGACTGGCTGCCGCTCTTTGATTTGCCCGATGTCAGCTTCTACAGCTTGCAAAAGGACGTTGCCTCGAATCAGGCGCTGGCCTGGGATGATCTGGAATTGCAGAATATCGCGTTCGATTGCGAGAGCTGGGAAAAAACGGCGAATGCGATCGCCTTGCTCGACCTGGTGATTTCAGTGGATACCGGCGTCGCTCATCTTGCCGCGTGTCTCGGAAAGCCAACCTGGATCGTCCTGCCGGGTAAATTTACGGATTTCCGGTGGATGCTCGAGCGCGAGGATGTGCCGTGGTATCCACAGGCCAGATTGTTCCGGCAGAAAGTCGCCGAGCCCTGGTCAGAGGTCTTCCTGCGCGTACGAAAGCAGCTTTCTGACGACTTGCCCTCGCTGCGCCATGGCGTCTAGCATCCGAGGTCGGCGCTGGTTCGGCTGGGTCGGACTGGCTCTCGGCCTGGTCGCGCTGACTGCGGGCAATCTGCTGCATCAGCCAAAGTACTGGGGCGAATCACGGATGTCAGTCGCGATGCCGGTGCCGGCCCAGGTCCTGTTGAGCGGCGGCGACCGTTATCTCGCCGCGAATGCGGGCGTCTGGCGAGCCCTGATGGTTGGGGTCGACCAACTGCCGCCGGAAACCCTGAAGGCGCTGGCGATGACTCAGGCGGATGTCTCATTTCTCAACCCCGCGCACGAAGACAATTACTACACGGCAACCGCAATCCTGCCGTGGGAGGGTGAAGTTGAGCGTGCCCAAACGATTCTGAAGCGTGCGATCGAGGCCAGACCCTACGACGCCTATCCACCCTTCTATTACGGGTTCAATAAGCTGCATTTTCTGGGTGATACCCGCGGCGCAGCGGAAGCTCTCCGGGCGGCGGCCTTGCGGGTTCGTGATGATGGGATGCGTCAGGCACTGACTGTCCTTGCGGCACAGTGGACAGAGAAGGGAGAGGATCTCCAGATGGCCATCGCGACGATTGCGACGATGGCTGAACGCAGTCAGGACAAGGCGTTGCGCGCTTACTTGATGATCAGAGTTCAGCGTCTCGAAGGGCTGCTGGCTTTGCGCCAGGCGGCGTCGCGCTACCTTGACAAGCGCGGACAATTTCCCGCAAGTCTGGCTGCGCTGGTCGACTCGGGCGAACTTGACGCCATTCCGTCGGACCCCCTGGGTGGCGGCTACTCGATCAGCCAGGGGACAATTGTCGCAAATCCACCGCGGCGGTGACTCTAGGATGGCTTTCATGGCTGAATCGCTTGTTTCTCTCCAGCGTGTTTGCAAAGAATACCGGGCCAACTGGTCGCGAAACGTCAAGACGGCATTGGCGGACATCAATCTGGACATCGCCCATGGGGAGTCTGTCGGGTTCATCGGGCACAATGGCGCCGGCAAGAGCACGACTATCCGCATCATGCTTGGGCTGCAACGACCAACCACGGGAGCGGTGCGTTTGAGAGGATTGGACGTGACTGATCCGGACAGCCGTCGCCGCGTCTCCTATTTGCCTGAAAACCCACTCCTATATGACTACCTCACCCCGCTGGAACTGCTTGAGATGGGTGCGCGCATGCATGGATTGGTCATACCGGACCTGCGGGGCCATTGTCTGAGCTGGCTTGACAGATTCGGCATCGCTGCGGTGGCGAAGAAGCCGATCAAGACCTTTTCCAAGGGCATGATGCAGCGAACAGCCTTGGCCCATGCGTTGAGTTGTGAGCCGGAATTCCTGATTCTTGATGAACCCCTGTCAGGCCTGGATCCGATCGGGCGGCGGGAGGTGGTCGAAATTCTGGAAGATTTCAGAGGGTCGGGGCGGACACTGTTTTTCTCCTCACACGTCCTGTTCGACGTCGAGCGTCTGGCCGACCGTTTCGTCTTCATCCATGAAGGCCGAATCAGGGCTGTTGGTTCCCCGGATGAGCTGCTGAGCGCAAGCGCCGCAAGTTATGAGGTGCTCATTGAGGGGCGCAGCGGGTTGGACGGTTTTTCCATGATTTCTGCAAGGCTTTGGAGTCGCACCGTTTCTGAGGCTGCTTTGCCTGAATTGCTCCGCGAGATTGCCAATTCTGGCGGCGAATGCAAGCTCCACTCATTGCACAATGTCAACTCGCTGGAAAAAGCCTATTTGAAGTTTGTTCAGTCGACCACCAGCTCACCGGGATCAATGGGGAAGCATCTGTGAGAAACATCGTTCAATTAAGGGGCCATCAGCGCCTGGTGGAAGGGCGTCACGGGAGCTTCGTGTATAACCTCCATGATCACTATGTCGGCAAGGCGCTGGAACTTTACGGGGAGTACTGCGAGCCGGAAATTCAGCTGTTCCTGCAGCTGATCTCGGTGGGCGGCGACGTAATTGAAATCGGGGCCAACATCGGCACACATACGGTGCCTCTGGCGCGCGCGCCATCGGGCGCCAGGGTGCATGCGTTCGAGCCGCAGCCGGTCGTATTTCAGAACCTGTGTGCGAATCTCTCGGTTAATTGCTGCGAAAATGTGCTTGCCTGGCCGATGGCCGTCGGTAGCGAGCGTGGCCGATTGATCGTGCCCGCGGTTGACTACGGCCAGGCCGGAAACTTCGGAGCGGTGAGTCTTGCTGCTGAAGGGCCTGGCCTGCCGGTGGAAGTGACCACGCTCGATAGCTATGCCGCAGATTTGGCGTCGATCTGCCTGATCAAGGCCGATGTCGAGGGCATGGAGCGAGAGGTGCTGCTGGGGGCGAAGCAGACGATTCAACGCTGTCGTCCCATACTCTATCTTGAGAATGATCGTGTCAAACAGTCACAGGCCCTGATAGAGACCTGCTGGGAGCTTGGTTACCGGTTGTACTGGCATACGCCGATGCTCTACAACCCTGACAATTTCTTTGGCAATCCGGAAAACATATACGTTGGCGTGGCAGCGTTCAACATGCTTTGTGTTCCCAATGAATCGGCCATGCAGGTGACCGAGGCTCAGATGATAACGGATAGCCGCCATCATCCATTACTTTGAATCTCGGAGTTCAACATGAAATGGATGTCGTGGCTGCCGGGCAGGCCGTCGTCTGCCGTAGCTACTTTTTTCCGCCGAGCAGACTCAGCAGCCCTTCGGCGAGGCGCTGGACGGTCTGCGGGTCGGGGACGGGAAGCTTGAGATAGCGCTGGCCGGTGGTCGAGTCGGTCTGCACCCAGGGCGACTCGCGTTCGCCGCTTGACGCTGCGGTCAACTCGCCCAGCAACTGCACGCCGGCAGCGAGCAGCGGCGCCCAGGGATCGGCCGTCCCTGAGACCGCCGCAGTGGCCGGCGCTGCTGGCTCAGCCCGGGTGCTCGCCTCGGCAACGGGCGGCTGACCCGCTTCGCCCGCGGGCGTCGACTGCCGGTACTCGGCCTCGCCGTCGGCTTCTGTCTCGGTGCCGGCTTCGGGGGCGGCATCGAGCGGCAAGGTGTCCTCGCTCGACTCGTCCATCGGGGCGGTACTCTCCGCTGCACCGGAGACCTGTTCGACGGTTTCCATGAACTTTGACAGGCGCGTGCCCTGCAGGACCACTTCGCTGTCACCGCCGTCGAGGATGCCGGCGAAGAGCGATTGCTTGAACGCCAGTATGGAAAGCATGCCTTCCTCGATGGTTCCACGGGCGACGAAATTGATCACCTGCACGCCGCGTGTCTGGCCGAGTCGGTGCACGCGACCGATGCGTTGTTCGAGCACCGCCGGATTCCATGGCAGGTCCATGTTGACGACTACCGCCGCCGCATGTTGCAGGTTGAGCCCGACGCCGCCGGCATCGGTACTGAGGAATACCCGGCAGCTGGGGTCGTTGTTGAAGCGGTCAACGAGTGCGCCGCGCTTCTCGCCGGGTACACCGCCGTGGAACAGGACATGCTCCCAGGCGCGCGTCTTGAGCCGGCGGATGATCAGCTCGTGCGTGCGCAACCACTGGCTGAAGACGACGACCTTGGCCTGCGGGTCATCGAAGAGGTCGTCGAGCAGGGTCAGCAGTTCGTCGGCCTTGTAGCCGTCGTCGGTTTCATGGTCGATGAGAAAGCTGCTGTTGCACGCCATGCGCATGTTCTGCAGCGAGCAGTGCAGACGGAGCTGGTCCTTTTCGGAGAGAAAGCCGGTATGCCGCCAGCGCTGCACGATGCGCGCGACGGTCTGGCGGTTTTCCTCGTGATGTTTGGCCTGCAGCGGGCTCATCGGCATGAACAGGGTGTTATCGACGCGCTCTGGCAGTTGTTCGAGCACCTCCGATTTGCGACGGCGCAGCATGATCGGCGCCAGCGTCTGGCCAATCCGGTGCAGATCGCGGTAGCCGATGACTCGGCCGCGCTCGTCCCGCTGCTGGTGTTCGTCGAGCAGACGCCAGGTTGGCCCCAAACGGTGCTGATCGACGAACTGGACGATCGAGATCAACTCCTCGAGACGGTTTTCGAGTGGCGTCCCGGTGAGCACGATGGCGTAAGGGCTGTCGATCCGCTTCAGAGCGCGCGCCGCGATGGTGTTCCAGTTCTTGATCCGTTGTGCTTCGTCAACGATCACCAAGTCCGGTGCCCAGGCCTCGATCAGGTCGAGGTCGCGGCTGACGGTTTCGTAGTTGGCGATCTTGCAGAAGTCGTCCTGCGCGTAGCGCGCCTGTCGCACGGCGCGCAGACCGCCGATGACCGTCGCGCGTCGATCGGTGAAACGGGTGATTTCGCGTTCCCACTGATGCTTGAGCGAGGTCGGGCAGACGATCAGCACGCGTTCGGCTGCAAAATGGCTGGCGAAGATCTCCATGGCCGCGATCGCCTGCACGGTCTTGCCGAGGCCCATCTCGTCGCCGATCAGGGAGCGACCGGCGCGCGCCGCGAACAACGCGCCCTCACGCTGGTATGGATACAGCCCGACCTTGAGCAGTGCCTTGAGTTCAGGACTGTCGGCACCCAGCGGGTAGGCGGTCGTGAGCGTCTGCCGGCGTATCTCGCCGTCGCGGACCTCGGCGAAGAAGGACAGCGCGTCCTCAGCGCAGCGCAGGTCGTGGCCCGCACTGCGAACGCTGTCGACGAACGCGGGCAGTTCGGCGAAGCGCTGCGATGACAGTTGCCAGCCGCCGGTCTCGTCGAAGAGCTGGCGCATGGTCGGCTGCAGCTCGGCGGGGAAATCGCTCCCCGGACGCAGGCGAACGCAACGCTGCCCGGCGTAGTCGAGGAACAGCTCGCTGAATGATCCCTGGAAGCCCTGCTCGAGGGTTCTCTTGCCGCCTGGTCGGGCGCAGATCTGTGCCAGGGTGAATTCTATGTGCTTGCAGGTGCCGAGATCGTTGGTCGCGAAGTCGGGACACGAGCAGTGGTTGTCGCCGATCTGTGCGCCGCGAATCGCCACCCGGTAGCGGCGACGGCTGTCGGGGTTGAAGACCGAGAACTCGGAGAAGACCGGATCGTCGCCCAGGTTCTCGAAGCGGAATGGCTGCTCGCGGCCGAATTGCCGGCGCAGTGCCCTTTGCCAGTCGTCGACCGGCAGGTTGGCGGGCTTGCGCTGCCGGGAGAGGCGCGGCTCGGTGGTGCTGCGGGCGGAAGTCTTGCGGTTCTGGCTGGTGGTGTTGGCCTTGGTCATGGTGTCTCGGCGGCGTGCTCAGTGAGTATCGGTGGAGAGTGGTGGGGGAAAGCTCCCCGTTGTCTGCGTCGTGGTCGCCATTGTAGCCACTACGCGTGCGTGCCGCGCCGTTCAGCGCTTCAGGCGGGCAAAGGCGCTGGCCATGGCGCCGGTCGACTCCGGCTGGCTCTGCTGGCGTTGCCGGGCACGGGCCGAGGTCAGGGTGGCAGCCATCTTCGGGGCGCTTGGCAACTCGTCGGCGAGGCGCATGCTGAGCGCAATTCGCTGGCGCGGCAGGTCGACTTCGATCACCTTGACCCTGACCACGTCGCCAGCCTTGACGACCGTGCGCGGATCCTTGACAAAGCGGTCGGCGATTGCCGAAATGTGCACCAGCCCGTCCTGGTGCACGCCGATGTCGACAAAGGCGCCGAAGTTGGCGACGTTGGTGACCACGCCTTCGAGGATCATCCCCGGCTGCAGATCCTTGACGGACTCAACGCCTTCACGGAAGGCGGCGGTCCTGAACTCCGGGCGTGGATCGCGGCCCGGCTTTTCGAGTTCCCTCAGGATGTCGCGTACAGTCGGCAGGCCGAACTGGTCGTCGATGTACTTCTCCGGCGTCAGCGCCTTGAGGATTCGCGAATCGCCGATCAGCTCGCGAATTCCCTTCCTGACATCGGCGAGTATACGTTCGACGAGCGGATAGGCTTCGGGGTGCACGGCCGAGCGGTCGAGCGGATTGTCGCTTTCGTTGATGCGCAGGAAGCCGGCTGCGAGTTCGAAGGTCTTTTCACCGAGCCGCGGCACTTCCCTGAGTGCCTGCCGGTTGCGGAAGGCGCCATGCCGGTCGCGGTGGGCGACAATGTGCGCCGCCAGCGTCGGGGTCAGTCCCGAGACCCTGGTCAGCAGAGGGATTGAGGCCGTGTTCACGTCCACGCCGACGGCGTTGACGCAGTCTTCGACGACCGCGTTGAGCGCCTTGGCGAGCCGGGTCTGGCTGACGTCATGCTGGTACTGGCCGACGCCAATCGACTTCGGATCGATTTTCACCAGCTCGGCAAGCGGGTCCTGCAGCCGACGGGCGATCGATACGGCGCCACGCAGGCTGACGTCGAGTTCCGGGAATTCGCGCGAGGCGTATTCGGAGGCCGAATAGACCGAAGCGCCGGCCTCGGAAACGACGACCTTGCTCAGCCGCAGGTCGGGCTGCTGGCGGATCAGGTCCGCGACCAGGCGGTCGGTTTCGCGCGATGCCGTGCCGTTGCCGATGCTGATCAGGTCGACCCGGTGCCTGCGCGCCAGCACGGCCAGGGTGTGCAGCGAGCTGTCCCAGTCCCGGCGCGGTTCGTGTGGGTAGATCGTGGCGGTGTCGAGCAGCTTGCCGGTGGCATCGACGACGGCGACCTTGACGCCGGTGCGCAAGCCGGGATCGAGCCCCATGGTGGCGTGCTTGCCGGCGGGTGCGGCGAGCAGCAGGTCGTGCAGGTTGGCGCCAAAAACGCGGATCGCTTCGGCCTCGGCACGGTGGCGCAGCGCGCTCATCAGTTCCAGCTCGAGATGCAACGAAACCTTGATTCGCCAGCTCCAGCGCACTGTGTCGGCGAGCCATCGGTCGCCTGGCCGCCCCTGGTCGACGATGCCGAAACGTCGCGCGATGCGTGCCTCGCAGGGGTTGGGGGTGCTCGCCTTTTCGTCGAGTTCGCTGTCGAGAACCAGCGCCAGTTGCAGCAGGCCCTCGTTGCGGCCGCGGAAGAGTGCCAGGGCACGATGCGAGGGAATCGCCAGGATGGCTTCCGAGTAGGCAAAGTAGTCCTGGAACTTGCCCGCCTCGCTTTCCTTGCCGGCGATGATCGTCGATTGCAGGCAGCCGTGCGCTTCCAAGTAGGCACGCAGCTCGGCCAGCAGCTCGGCGTCTTCGGAGAACTGCTCCATCAGGATCTGGCGGGCGCCGTCGAGCACGCTCTTGACGTCGGGAAAACCGGCTTCGGAATTGACGTAGCGCCCGGCTTCCACCTCCGGCGACAGCCTGGGGTCGGCCAGCAGGGCTTGGGCAAGCGGCGCCAAGCCGGCCTCGCGAGCAGTCTGTGCCTTGCTGCGCCGCTTCGGCTTGTAGGGCAGGTAAAGGTCTTCGAGGCGCTGCTTGGTTTCGGCGGCGTTGATGCCTGCGGCCAGTTCGGGCGTCAGCTTGCCTTGTTCCTCAATCGAGGCGAGGATGCTGCGCCGCCGCTCTTCCAGTTCGCGCAGGTAGCTCAGGCGCTCGTCAAGCAGGCGCAACTGGATGTCGTCAAGGCCGCCAGTCACTTCCTTGCGGTAGCGGGCGACGAACGGTACGGTTGCCCCTTCGTCAAGCAGGCTGGCGGTAGCGAGCACCTGCTGTGGGCGGCAGCCGATCTCCTCGGCGATTCTCTCGGCAATGGCGCGTGCGGCTTCGTGTGCGGGCGGTGGCGGCATCGGTGTCGGCTGGCTGAATAGAGCGCGAACTATGCAGAATAGGGCGGCAAAACTCAAGACGGTCGATTCATCGGCGGTCAGAGGTGAACAGCAAATTGAATTGCCGCTGCGCCGTGACTCAGGTTACATTGTCGCTCTTGGGCAACAACGCGCAGTTGGGAAATCTGACCAACCGCCGAGCGATGGAAGGCCTTGCAGGAAGTGCTTCTGACCTTGCCTTATCGCGCGCTGAGCCAGGGCGGGTGCGAGGGCCCTGGCGCGCGTGGCAGTTCCTGAGAGTCGCAGAGGGGGGCTGGCGGTCAGCTGGGTGCGAACCCGTCCGTCTTGTAAGCCAGGAGTGGTGGCGGTGATGATGAAAAATCTTGCACTGACGCTGGGGCTTTGTCTGGCCGTCGCCGTCGGCATTGCCGCTGAGGCCGGTGCACCAGCCGGAAAAGTCAAGCGCGCTGAAGGAGGCGTGACGATCGATCGCGCCGGGCACGTTCTGTCGCTACCGGTGGGTGCAACCGTCTATGTCGGGGACCGGATTAGCACTGGGGCCGATGGCTCGGTGGGTATCACTCTGTCTGATGACACGTTGCTCACCGCCGGGCCTCGCAGTACCCTGCTGATCAACGACTTCCGGTTCAATCCCGCGACTCAGGAGGGAAACATGCTGACCACGCTGGTCAAGGGCACGCTGAGCGTGGTGACCGGTCTTATTGGCAAGCAGGCACCACAAAACGTGCGTTTTCAGACACCAACCGTGGTGCTGGGTGTCCGTGGCACCGAGTTCATCGTCGAAGCGCGCGGAGAAGGCGAGTGAGACCTACTGACGGGTTGCTGTGCGTCCTTGCGCTGAGCCTTGCCGCCTGCGCACAGCTCTCCGACCGTGTCGTCTTGCTACCTGGGCCGGATGGCCGGACTGGCGCTCTGTCGGTCACTACCGCCACCGGCGAGGTCGTGCTCTCCGAGCCCTACACCAGGGTCGATGTCGCTGGCGGCGAGTTGACCAGGCAGACAACCAGCCCGGGCATGGTGCGCGATGCCTATGGTCGGCTGCTGGCCATGCAACCGTTGCGGCCACGGATTTTCGTGGTTCATTTCAAGCCCGGGAAAGACGTGCTGCGACCTGACTCCCAGGCCGTGCTGGCCAACATTGTCGCCACTCTGGCCAACTTCCCGGCCGGCGAAGCGATCGTGATTGGGCACACTGACCGAATGGGCAGTGCTGCCGACAACATGCGGTTGTCGCTGCGGCGGGCAGCGGCGGTGCGCGAGTTGTTGGTCAGTGCTGGCGTTCCCCGGGAGGCGATCAGCGTGGTTGGCCGGGGCGAACTCGATCCGGCCGTGATCACCGGTGACGAGGTCGCAGAACCGCTTAACCGCCGTGTTGAAGTCAAGCTTCGTTAGGTTTTCTGCAACGTTTGGGCGCTGGCTGGCGCCAGACAGTCTCCGACAGTGGTTGGGCGTGGCGCTGCTCGGTGTACTGCTTGCGCACAGCCTGGATTACCTCGAAGTCGTGCCGCTGCGTCGACTCGACGCGCTGCTTTACGACTTCCGTGTTCGGTTGCTGGCGCGCGGGGAAGTCGACGAGCGCATCGTCATCGTCGATATTGACGAGCGTTCGCTGGCGGAACTGGGCCGCTGGCCATGGAATCGGTTGCGGCTGGCCGACCTGGTCGACAGTATTTGTGGCCAATACGGCGCGCTGCTGCTTGGCCTCGACGTCATTCTGGCCGAAGCCGACGAGAGTTCCGGGCTATCTACGCTGGATGTCTTGGCGCGCGGATCCTGGGCCAGAATGCCGGCTTTCAGTTGGCGTTGCAGGCGTTGCGACCGGCGCTTGATTACGACCGCCGTCTGGCGATGGTCATGCGCCGCTATCCGGTGATTCTGGGTTTCCATCTATCGACTGGCGCCGGCGCCGCGCGTAGTGGACAACTGCCGCCACCGGTCGCGATTGAACCTGCGCTCGCTGCGCAGGCTCGAAGCCTTACCCAATGGGCCGGCTACGGGGCAACCTGGCGATTCTGCAGCAGGCCGCCACCGCTGCCGGATTTCTCAGTGCGCCGCTTGATTCCGACGGAGTGACGCGGCGTGCTTTTCTGCTGGCGGCGCATGATGGCGAAGATTTACGCGGCGCTGTCGCTGGTCATGGCGCAACTGCTGCTGGGTAATCATGGATTGCAACTGCGTTTCGCCGACCGGGCTCGCTGGCAGTCGGGCATGGGAGCACTTGAGGCGATCGAACTGCCGACCGCGCGCGGCGTGCTGCGTATTGCGGTCGATCAGCAGGGGGCTGTGCTGCTGCCCTTCCGGAGCGCTGCGGGGCGCTTTCGTTACCATTCGGCAGCTGACGTTCTGGCTGGGCGCTTGCCCGCTGACAGTCTGCGTGGCCGCGTCGTCCTGCTGGGTACCACCGCTCCGGGCCTTCTTGACCTGCGCGTGACACCAGTTGGCGAAGCCTTTCCGGGCGTCGAGGTACATGCCAACCTGCTGGCCGGTCTGCTCGACGGCCATATGCTGCATTCGCCGGCTGATACACCGGTACTCGAGGCCGGCTTGCTGTTGATCGTCGGCATCGGCCTGCTGCTGGGCTTTCCCCGAGTTTCGCCGCACGGGGCGGTCGCTTTGGCGCTGTTGGCGCTGATGCTGGTGACAAGCCTCAACCTCGTTGCCTGGGCTGTCGCCCACCTGGTATTGCCGATGGCGAGCGGTCTCGTCTTGGTGGCGGCAATGCTGGCCCTGCATCTGTTCTTCGGCGCTTATCTCGAATTTCGTGCCAGGCGCCGCCTGGCGGGAGTTGTTTGGCCAATACGTTCCGCCTGAACTGGTCGAGGAGATGAGCCGCGATCCGGCCCGCTACAGCATGCAAGGCCGCAGTGCCGAGTTGACGGTGCTTTTTGCCGATGTGCGCGGGTTCACAACATTGGCCGAGCAAATGCCGCCCGACGAACTCGCACAGCTGATCAACGAGTATTTTTCGGCCATGACTGACGTCATCCGTGCCCATAGGGTACCCGACAAGTACATCGGCGATGCTCTGGTGGCCTTCTGGGGAGCGCCGCTGGCAGATCCGCAACATGCCCGGCATGCAGTTGCCGCCGGCCTTGCCATGCAGGCTGCCCTGGGCGCCGTCAATCAGCGCTTTACCGCGCGCGGTTGGCCGTCGCTGCGAATTGGCATCGGCATCAACACCGGCACCATGGTCGTCGGCGACATGGGGTCGCGCCATCGGCGGGCGTACACCGTGCTCGGCGATGCGGTCAACCTGGCGTCCCGCTTTGAGGGGCTGTCGGCACAATACGGTGCTGGCGTAATCATCGGCGACGCGACGCGTCAGGCACTCGGCGATTGGCGTTGCCGGCAACTGGACGAAGTGACGGTACGCGGTCGCACGATGCCGGTGGCGATCTACGAGCCGCTGGCCGAGTAATCAGAGGTGGTTCACCACAAAGCCGAGGCAGTTTTGGCCGTTGAAGGATCAATCGAGATGAGACAACAATAATGAGGGGACGGGATGAGCGGAGTGACGTGGAGAATTCGTGCCGCGCTGTTGTTGCAGGTAGCTGCCGCAGCGTTGGTTGGGTACCTGGCGAATACCGTATTCGCTGCGGGCCTCTACGGTTGGCTTAGGGCCTTGGGTGCGCTGGTGCTGGTGGCCGTCGATGGCTTGGCCGGTCGAGAGGCATCTGGTTTGCCGCCTGAGGCACTTGCGAAATGTGATCGCTAGGACGTACGCCGATGGCGATCTGACCCGGCGGGCAGCCGTTGAGGGGAAGGACGAGGTAGCGGCGGTGGCCGGTGCCTTCAATCGGTTGATGGAAAGCTTCGCGACCATTGTCGGCAAGCCGTTTTCAACTCGATCGAGGTCGGGAATGCCTCGCGAAGGATGATCGGCGACGCCAATCGTGTGGCCTCGGGCCGAATCAGCAACGGACGCGGCCTGGCAACGGTCGGCGAAATGGGTGCTGACCGAGAACCTGAACCAGGTGAGCCAGAATGCCACCGAGACAGCCACAATTTCCAGGACGTCGTCGAATAGCCTGTCGACCGAGGGAATGGCCATTGTGCGCAGTGCTTCGGCCGAGATGGAGCAGATGCCGCCCCGGTTACCCAGTCAGCGAAGGTGGTGTGCGCGCTGGGCGAGCGTTCGAAGGCGATCAGCGGCATTGTGCAGACGATTCGCGAGATTGCCGATCAGACCAATCTGCTGGCCCCCTCAACGCGGCGATCGAAGCGGCGCGGGCTGGTGACCAAGGACGTGGTTTGCCGTCGTCGCTGACGAGGTACGCAAGCTGGCTGAACGAACCTCGCATGCGACCGGTGAAATCAGTCAGATGATCGCGGCAATCCAGGGCGAGACGCAGAGTGCGATTGTCAGTATCGAGGCGGGCAGCGGGCAGGCCCGCAAGGGTGCCGAGCTTGCCCGGCAGGCTGCTCAGTCGCTGGAGCGGATCAACCGTGGCGCGCGTGAAACGATGGAGAAAGTTGACGCTATCGCAGCGCCGTCGCCCAGCAGAGAGTCGTGTACCGGACAAAGCATCGCAGAGCACGTGCTAAGATCTGGGAGATGGCCGAAACAAACAACGCGGTCACCGCAGACACACTGCTTGCAGTCGATCACGTGGAATGCCTGGCCGAGAACCTCAAAGCGAGATCGGCAGTGTCTTCCAACCGGGACCGGCCGGCGAGCAGGCGGTTGCCACGCATGGCAGAATGCCGACCATCGTCAGGCAGGCGGCGCTGACCGGTCGGCGAGATTTTCGACCCGGGCGATGACGCGGGCAGGATCGCCGTCGATCTGTTTGACGATCGCTATCAGCCGATTCCGAACACCAAGCCACAAAAAGTTCAAAGACGCGCTTCGACGACTTCACCGATCAATCCGTGGCGCCGCTGCAGGAAGGTTTGCTGGCCCAGCACCAATGGCTCGTCGCCATCTGCATCGACCGTAACGGGTATGTGCCGACCCACAACCGGATATTCTCACGGCCACTGACCGGAGATGAGAAGGTCGATTTCTTCAACAGCCGCACCAAGCGCCTCTTCGACGAAACCCGGTTGGCAAGCGCTCGGGAAGCCGTGAGCACTCTTTTTCTGTTGCAGACCTACCGCCGCGATACGGGTGAACTCATGCACGACATCTCGGCACCGATCCACATGTCAAGGGGCGACGTTGGGGTGGCTTCCGCATCAGTTACAGGACCGCGACCTGACCCCCGTCCGGGCCTGTTCGTGTGCCGATGGACGATCCAAAGCCGGGACGTCGCAGTTTCGATTAAGATGAGAGCGGCCAGCCGTCCAGAGCTCTCCATGGCCTTCGCTAGAGAAGAGGAATGTCGGATCTACTGAGAAACATTGATGCCCGTACCAAGCTGGCCGGGACCAACAAGCTGGAATTCTCCTGTTCTCGCTCGGTACTGATGCGCGCACCGGCAGGCGTGAGACCTTC
>JADJMH010000007.1 GCA_016709675.1 Candidatus Accumulibacter proximus | reverse complement strand
GCCCCGGTTACGTGGCGACGCCGATGGTGATGGCGATCGCCGGAGATCCTGCAGGGCATCATCGACACGGTGCCGATGAAGCGGCTGGCCAAGCCGGAAGAGATCGGTGGTGCCTGTGCCTATCTCGCTTCGGACATCGCCGGCTTCATGACAGGTTCGACGATGAACATCAGGCGGTCTGTACTATCAGTAAGGGCAGGTTTTTGCTTCAGGGAGGTCAGAACAGGCTCCAATAGGGAGGCCTGTTTTTTGGCTGGCGTATAATTGTGCTGCTTGCACAAGAGCGTCGAGCAGCGCTCGCCGAGTCATCTGTACATGGGAGGAAGGGGTCGTCATGCCCGAGCAGCCGCGACTGGATCAAGAATACCCGGACCGTCGTCTTTACGACACCAAGACGAGCGCCTACATCACCTTGAGCGACGTCAAGGGACCTCGTGCTTTCCGGGAGGACTTCAATGAGCAGGACGCCAAGACCAGCGAAGACATTACGCGAAGCATTCTGCTCCAGATCATCCTCGAGGAGGAGGCGGCTGGTATCCCGTTTGTTCTAGTGACCTGCTCGCGCAGATGATCCGCTTTACGGTCACGCGATGCAGGGAATGCTGGGCAAAAGGGTATCTGAAACCAACATCAAGTCCTTCGTTGATTTCCAGAAAAGCTGCAGGACCAGTCGCAGCAGCTCTACGGCGAAAACAGCACCCAGATGCAGAACGACATGTGGTCGCAGTTCATGAATTTCCAGGGTCCGGCGATGCAGACGATGATGGCTACCTATATGGAGCAGAGCCGGAAGATGCTCAATCAGATGCAGGACCAGCTAAAGACCCAGACCCGCAGCCTGTTTACCAGCATCCCGCTTCCCGGCTTTCCTTCCGATGCCGGAAAGCAGACGAGAGACGCTGAGAAGTAACTCCCGGCGGACTACCGCTGCCTCGCAGACAAGCCGCGGCTCAGTTTGTTCGCATCAGACGATGAGCCCTGGTGTCGGCATCCAGCCGACAGACTCTGTCCCACGGGCCCCGTCTTTCCGCGATTAGCGCAGCAACGCGACATAGGTTGCCGCAATGATGGCGGTGGTGATCACACCACTAATGTTCGCTCGAGCGCCTGCGGCATGACGATGCTCGGCGTTTGCGTCGCTGGCAACCTTCTGGACGATCTTGGCGGTGGTCGGTACGCAACTCACCCCGGCAATGCCGATGATCGGGTTGAATTTGCCGCCCGTCCAGAAATGAAGAATGTAACCGCCCGCAGGCCGCCCAGGGCCGAGATGGTCAAGGCCAGCATGCCCAGAGCAGCAGCTTGAGGACCGTCGGTTCGAGCAGGGTATTGGCTTCGCAGAGAATACCCAGCGTCAGGCCGAGGAAAAAAGTCGCGCCGTAAAGGAAGACTTCGCCGAGCAGCTTGGTAAAGGGTTCAATGCCGCTTTCGCGAACCGCGACACCAAGGAACAGAGAGAAGAACAGCGGCGCCGCGACCGGAAACAGCAGGCACAGCAGCGTACAGGCGATCACCGCGAAGGTCAGTTTCTGCGAACGGCTGATCTTCGGTCCGCGGTCGGCGGCCATGCTGATCCCCCGTAGGTGTTTGGGTACCAGCCACTTGATCAGATAAGGGTAGGCGCCATAGGTCAGGCCGAGATAGAGGTAGCCGACGACGGTGATCGGGAACAAACAGATCCTTGGCGAGCACCAGCGAAGTGAACAAGACCATCGGGCCGTCAGCGCCACCGATGGTGGCGACGGCCGCGGACTGGCCCGGATTGAGGCCCAGCCAGATGGCGATCGGGAAGACGGCGATGGTCCCCAGCTCGGCGAACAGCGCGATGAACATGCTCTGGAAGGGCCTTGCCATCACATAACCCACATCGAGCAGGACGCCGATGCCCATGAAGACCAGGCGGGCAATCAGACCGTTGCTGAAGGTTAGCGTGTAGATCGGTTGCAGCCAGTCGATTTGCATGATGTTGATCAGATCGATCGGGTCAGACATCAAGGGATCGACGAACAGCGTTCCCATCTTCCTGCCTTCCAGGAACATCACGCCGGCGTTGACCGACGACATGCCGAGTCCCATCGGGATCATCAGCAAGGGTTCGAGCACGTTCTTGGATCCCAGGTAAATCAGCAGGAAGCCTAGCAACATCAGGAAGATGCGCCCGAACATGATTTTCGGCTCGGACGCGACCAGAGTGGCGATGCCCTGGAACAAGTCGAGAAAATGAATGCCTTCCATACGCTTCAGTCCTCGCGTCAGGCGAGCGCAGTAGCGGCCCACCGGCGCATCGAGTTGCAGACGGCAGGAGCTTGCTCCTGCCTGTTTGGCCCAGAGGTCAGGCGATGGTCACCAGCGCCTGACCGCCCTCCACAGGGTCTCCCGGCGCCACCAGAACACGGGTCACCTGTCCCGCGCGACTGGCCATGAGCGGTGTCTTCATCTTCATCGCTTCGAGCACCAGTAGCCGATCGCCCACTGCGACCGTCTGGCCAACCTTGACGTCAACCTCGACCACCACGCCACCCATCCCGGCGACTTCATCGCCCGCACCGGCGGCGGCCGTGACGCGCTGCTGCGGCGCGGCGGCTGCCGGTGCCGCGCTGGTTGCGCTACCGGCGGCAGCCACCGCGGTGGCTGCTGAACCCGGTGATTGCGCTGCCTGGCCGGCTGTCAGTTCGAGAACGGTTACATCGTATTCGCGTCCGTTGACCGTCACCTTGAATTGTCTGGGCATGTCTTGCTCCTGTTATCGGGGGCCACGGCCCGCGGGCCCCGGCGTATGGGATGAATGCTGGGCGGCACGTCCGCCGCTTGCCCAGCCATGGCTTGAGGGTGCGATGTGCAGTATGCGATGGGGCCCCATCGCGGCGAAGATGGCCGCTGACAGCGCCGCGACGTCCTCGTCAGGAACGCCCAGTCCGATCGGGCACACCGTTCCTGTCGGCATATCCACCGGCTTGGCTTTTTCGATCCGGGCGGTCAGGTACACCATGCACCTTGATCACCACGGCAACCAGCAGCGAGATGACGATGGCGATGCCGTAGACCTGGAGTGCCTGGTAAATGGCGGCAGTTACCATGGGATTTCTTTCCTTCCGTTGGCCGGTTACATTGGGATATTGCCGTGCTTCTTGGCCGGCCTGAGTTCACGCTTGTCAAGGATCTTGCGCAGCGCCAGTGCGACCATCCAGCGCGTATCCTGCGGCTCGATGACGTCGGTGATGTAGAAGTTGCTGGCCGAAACGTAAGGCGAGGCGAACTCGTCACGGTATTCCTGCGCGAGTTCAGCAGCCCTCGCCTGACGATCTTCGGCCTGCTCGAGCTCCTTGCGATAAAGGATCTTGACGGCGGCTTCGGCGCCCATCACCGCAATCTCGGCGGTCGGCCAGGCGTAAACCATGTCCGCCCCATTTCCTGGCTGCACATCGCGAGATACGAGCCGCCGTAGGCCTTGCGCAGGATCACCGTGATCTTCGGTGCGGTACACGAGCCGTAGGCGGAGAGCATTTTCGCGCCATGACGGATGATGCCACCACGCTCCTGTTCGACTCCCGGCAGGAAGCCAGGGACATCGACCAGGGTGACCACCGGCACGTTGAAGATGTTGCAGGTCCGGACAAAGCGGGCCACCTTGTCGGCGGCATTGAGATCCAGCGCGCCGGCCATGACCATCGGCTGGTTGGCGACGAGTCCAACCACGACACCGCTGATGCGGGCGAAGCCGACAATGACATTGCGGGCAAAGCCGGCATGCACCTCGAGCAGCTCGCCGTTGTCCACCACCCGGCGAATGACCGAATACATGTCCAGCGGTTCCGAGGGGCTGTCCGGGATGCAGTTGTTGATCTCCGGATCCTCCATCTCCTCGATCGGAACCGACAGGTCGTGTGGCGGGTCCTCGGTATTGTTCGCCGGCAGATAGGAGAGTATCTGCTTCACCAGAGTGATGGCATGCCGGTCGTCCTCAGCCACGAAATGCGCATTGCCGCTGACCGTCGAGTGCATCTCGGCGCCGCCGACTTCGGCCATCGTTGTCGCGCGGCCGGTCACCGCCTTGATCACCTCCGGCCCGGTGAGAAACATGTGCGCGTTGTTGCGCGTCATGATCACGAAGTCCATCAGCGCAGGTGAGTAGGCCGCACCGCCCGCGCAGGGACCACAGATCACGGCGATCTGCGGCACCACACCGGACAGCAGGACATTGGCGTAGAACACGTCGCCGTACCCGGAGAGGGCATCGACTCCCTCCTGAATGCGTGCGCCGCCGGAATCCTTGAAGGCAACCAATGGCACGCCGGTTTTCAGGGCATGGCGCATGATTCGCGTGATCTTTCTCGCCTGCATCTTGCCAAGCGTGCCGGCAACGACGCTGAAGTCCTGGCTGAAAGCGGCCACCTGTCCCGGGCCCACGTAGCCGCTGCCAGCGATCACGCCGTCCGCTGGTAGAACGCGTCCCTCCATGCCGAAGGCCGTCGCCGCATGCGCAGCGTAGAGGCCAAGTTCCTGGAAAGTGCCCTCGTCAAAGAGTGTGTCAAGCCGCTCGCGAGCCGACAACAGACCCTTGGCGTGCAGCGCTTCCAGCTTCTCGGGACTGACGTTTTCGGTCAGCTTGGCGCGCTTGGCGCGCAGCCTTTCTATCAATTCTGGTCGTATCGTCATCGGGATTCCTAACAGTGTCTGAGGTCGAACTAATTCTCATTCTTGCACCAGGTCGCTGCTGGCGAGCCTCCGGGAGCGTAGTATCCATATTTTCGTGCGTGTTGGCTAGTGCCGCGAAAATCGCTGGAATCGTCTCTCGGGTCGTAATCGGTGCCTTTCGCGTCGCAGAAAGGACCTGCTGGCCCGGGTCCTTTCCCGGACAAACTGCGTGCATGGGCCGCCTGGCAGTTATCGGGATCAAGGACCAAGCGCCGGCGTCGTCAGGGCGGGCGGTTTCGCAGGAAGGGCCGTAGGGTTGCCGAGGCCTGGCAGCGACAGGTGGTGGGATGACAGATTGCCGGCAAGGACCGCGTCTGCTGGCGTACAATAGCAGCGGGCCGGATAACGATCCGACGCTGGGATCCAACGCTGCTGGGGTCAGTGCCTGAAGAAATTGAAGAGTCGCGCGCGGAAAAAGAAAAAGCCCTGATGAATCATCAGGGCATTACTTTTTGTGGCTGGTGCCCAAGAGAGGAATCGAACCTCCACGGTGTTGCCACCACTAGGACCTGAACCTAGCGCGTCTACCAATTTCGCCACCTGGGCATTTCCAGCGAAGGGCGAATTCTATAGGAACATTAGGAAATGTCAATCAGCAAACTGTCGGCTATCCGCCGGCGCGACCCGTACTTCGAGCGCGAGCTCAAGCGATACGAGCAGCCCCTGCCGTCGCGCGAATTCATCCTGCAGATTCTCCAGGAACAGGGCAAACCCGTCGCTTTCGACGATCTCTGCGAATTGCTCGATGTCCAGAAGATCGAGCTGGAAGCGTTTCAGCGTCGCCTGCGGGCAATGGAGCGCGAGGCGCAGTTGCTGCGCAACCGCAAGGGCTCCTACATCCTGCCCGAGCGCGCCAGCCTGATCGCCGGGCGCATCGAGGGTCATCCCGACGGCTATGGTTTTCTGGTTCCCGATGACGGCAGCGAAGACCTGTCGCTGGAAGCCCGGCAGATGTCCAAGGTCCTGCATCGCGATCGTGTGCTGGCGCGTGTCGTCGGCATTGATCGCCGCGGGCGCCGCGAGGGGGTCATCGTCGAAGTGCTCGAACGTGCGAACAGCCGGGTCGTTGGCCGCGTCCTGCTGGAGCACGGAATCACGGTTGTCGTCCCTGAAAATCGGCGCATCAACCAGGACATTCTGGTCGCCCCGGGCGGTGCGGTCAGCGCCTGTGCGGGCGAGGTGGTGACCGTCGAGATCATCGAGCAGCCGGACCGGCACTCGAAACCGATCGGGCGCATCGTCGAGGTGCTGGGCAACTACGCCGATCCCGGCATGGAAATCGAAATTGCGTTGCGCAAGCACGCGTTGCCGTTCGAGTTCTCCGGCGGGGCGCTGGCCGAGGCCGCAGCACTGCCGGACGCCCTCGATCCCAGCCAGTGGCAGGGCCGCGTTGACCTGCGCGCCTTGCCGCTGGTGACCATCGATGGCGAGACGGCGCGAGATTTCGACGACGCGGTTTTCGCCGAAAAGCAGGGCCAGGGCTGGCGACTGGTGGTGGCGATTGCCGACGTCAGTCACTACGTGCAGCCGGGAACCGCGCTCGATCGCGAGGCCTGCGAGCGCGGCAATTCGGTCTATTTCCCTCGCCGGGTGATACCCATGCTGCCGGAGAAGCTCTCCAATGGCCTGTGTTCGCTGAATCCCAATGTTGATCGCCTGGCGATGGTCTGCGACATGACGATCGACACGCATGGCGAGATCAACGAATACCGCTTCTATCCTGCCGTTTTCCGCTCGCACGCGCGGCTGACCTATGATCAGGTGTGGAACTGGCTGGCTGGCGCTACGCAGCCGGAGAACGAGGTCCGTCGCCTGTGGTCGCAGGTGCAGACGCTGTACGACCTGTTCAAGGTGCTCGGCGAGGCACGCGAAAAACGTGGCGCCATCGACTTCGAAACGATCGAGACGATGATGCTGTTCAATGAGCAGGGGAAGATCGAGAACATTGTCCCGGTGTATCGAAACGACGCGCACCGCCTGATCGAGGAATGCATGCTGGCCGCAAATGTGTGTGCTTCGGATTTTCTCCAGAGCCGCCGGCAGCCGTGCCTGTACCGGATTCACGAGGGTCCGACGCCGGAGAAGCTCGAGGCGCTGCGCAACTTCCTCAAGGAGTTCGGCATCGGCCTCGGTGGCGGTGACGAACCGACGGCCAGGGACTATGCGCTGTTGCTGGACAGCATCAAGACCCGTCCCGATGCCCAACTGCTGCAGACGGTGATGCTTCGCTCCCTGCGCCAGGCCATGTACAGCCCGGACAACGTGGGACATTTCGGTCTATCGTACGAACACTACACCCATTTCACTTCGCCGATCCGTCGCTACCCTGATTTGCTGGTCCATCGCTCGATCAAGGCGGTGCTGGCGGGAACGCACTACACGCCCGGCAAGTGGGACGACATCGGGTTGCACTGCTCAATGACCGAGCGGCGCGCCGACGAGGCGACGCGCGATGTCAGCAACTGGTTGAAGTGCTACTACATGCGCGACCGGATTGGTGAGACGTTTGCCGGAACCATCGCGGCGGTGGTGCCCTTTGGCATCTTCGTTGCCCTCGACGAGGTGTATGTCGAGGGTCTGGTGCATGTTTCGGAACTCGGCGAGGAATACTTCGCGTTCGACAGCGTCAAGCACTTGATGCTCGGCGAGCGGACCGGCAGACGCTATCGCCTCGGTGACCGCCTGCAGGTGAAGCTGGTGCGGGCCGATCTTGAAACCGGGCGGATTGACTTCGTTCTCGCCGATCCGACCTGAACCGGCACCGGCGATGAGAGATGTTGCTGAACACCAACTTTCGGCAAGGCTGAACGGCTGATGTGCCGCCGAGCAGGCATTTTCAACAACGACGCAGAGAACTGGACCCATGGCTGACCCGGTCAGCCGGCGCAATTTCCTCCGCGGCCGCTTCGCGAAGCGGCCGGTCGCCTTGCGTCCCCCCTGGGCCGTCGCCGAGGCTGCTTTCCTGATCGCCTGCACGGGTTGTGGCGATTGTCGTACGGCGTGCCCGACACGGATCATTGGCCAAGGTGATGGCGGTTTTCCGGCACTTGATTTTTCGCTCGGCGAATGTACTTTCTGTGCCGCCTGTGCCAGCGTCTGCACGACCGGTGCGTTGCAACGTACGCCAGGGCAGCCGCCATGGTGCCTGCGTGCGACCATCGGCGAGCGCTGCCTGGCGCGGCAACAGATCGAATGCCGGATTTGCGGCGACCTCTGCGGCGCAGAGGCCATTCGCTTTCTGCCGCAGCTGGGCGGGATATCACTGGCGGTTGTCTGCGTCGCACAATGTACTGGCTGCGGTGCCTGCGTCGCCTCCTGCCCAGCTGCTGCGATCGACCTTGGTCAGAGCCCCGATGCGGCCTGACGTCATCGCCAATCAGGCTGGCGCTGGCCAGCCGTCCCCGGAGATCCCGGCACGATTGCTGCGCGTGGTGTCGGTGATGGTCGAGGAGACTCGCCCGGGGCGAGTCGGACGGGTGAGCATGTCCAGCCATCTGGAGCGAGATCTGGGTCTCGACAGTCTGGCACGGGTCGAACTCCTGCTGCGTGTCGGCAGCGAGTTCGGCAAGTCGCTGCCCGAAGCGGCGCTCGCTGAGGCCGAGACGCCGCAGGATCTGCTGCGATTCATCGACCGCGCTGGTGCCGAGCGCTTTGCGGCGATTGACCCCGACCTCGGCATCAGCAGCGGCCCGATCAGCATTCCCGGACAGGCAGAGACGCTGGTCGAGGTTCTTGAGTGGCATGCGGAGCGTACTCCACAACGTCCGCATGTGCTGCTCTATGGCGGCGACCAGGAGGGCGAGTTTCGTGCCGATACGATCACTTATCGCCAGTTGCTGGATCAGGCGCGGCGTGTTGCCACCGGACTAGTCTCGCGCGGCTTGCTGCCGCGGCAGGCCGTGGCCCTGATGCTGCCCACCGGCAGTGACTATCTGACCAGCTTTTTCGGCGTCATGCTCGCGGGCGGCATTCCCGTGCCGATCTATCCCCCCGCGCGGCTGGCGCAGATCGAGGATCACCTGCGACGGCACGCGCGTATCCTGGCCAATGCCGAAGCGGTATTCATCATTACCGTGCCGCAGGCGAAGGGTGTGGCCGCACTCCTGCGTGCCGAGGCGCCGACCCTGACCGAGGTGCTGACCCCCGAGGAACTCGCCAGCGAACCGATGACTCTGCTTTACCGGGCGGCTCCCGAGGACATTGCTTTCCTGCAGTACACGTCGGGCAGTACTGGCGATCCCAAGGGCGTCGTACTCAGCCACGCCAACCTGCTGGCCAATCTGCGGGCGATGGGCGAGGCTGTCGGCGCTTGCAGCGACGACGTGTTCGTTTCCTGGCTACCGCTCTATCACGACATGGGACTGATTGGCGCCTGGTTTGGCTCGCTTTACTTTGGCATGCGGCTGGTGCTGATGTCACCGCTGGCTTTCCTGTCACGGCCGGCGCGCTGGCTGCGCGCCATCTCGCACCATCGTGGCACACTCTCTCCGGCACCCAACTTTGCCTACGATCTTTGCGCGAGGAAACTCGCCGACGCCGACCTCGAGGGTCTCGATCTCTCGTCCTGGCGGTTGGCGCTCAATGGCGCCGAACCGGTGAGTCCCGCCACACTGCAGGCCTTCGCCGAGCGCTTCGCGCCCTACGGCCTGCGGCCCGAGGCGATCACCCCGGTCTATGGCCTCGCCGAGTGCTCGGTCGGGCTGGCCTTCCCGCCGCTCGGGCGTGGCCCGCGTATCGACCTGATCCAGCGCAAAGCCTTGGTCAACAGGAAATGTGCTTTGCCGGCGGCCAGCGGCGACGTCGATGCGATGCGCGTTCCGGCCTGTGGTCGGGTACTGCCACGGCACGAGATCCGTGTGGTTGACGAGGCTGGCTACGAGCTGCCCGACCGGCGCGTCGGTCAGCTGCAGTTTCGCGGGCCATCGGCGACCTCCGGCTATTATCGCAACCCGCTGGCGTCGGCGGCCCTGTTTCGTGATGGCTGGCTGGACTCCGGCGATTTCGCCTACACCGTCGAAGGGGAGATCTACCTGACGGGCCGGGTCAAGGACCTGATCATCCGTGGCGGCCGCAACCTCTATCCCTATGAGCTGGAACAGGCGGTCGGCAACCTGGCCGGCGTGCGCAGGGGGTGTGTCGCGGTGTTTGCCAGCAGGGATCCGGTGAATGCGATGGAACGTCTGGTTGTTCTGGCTGAAACGCGCGAGGACGACCCGGGCCGACGCGAGGCGCTGCGGCAGAAGATCAATGAGGTGGCCGTCGAGGCCATCGGCATGCCGGCTGACGAGGTTGTGCTGGCGCCGCCGAACTCGGTTCTCAAGACATCAAGTGGCAAGATCCGGCGCAATGCCTCGCGCGATGCCTTCGAGCGTGGCCTGATCGGTGCCCGCGTCGTGCCGGACGGGCTGCAGATGCTGCGGCTTGTCGTCGCCGCTTGGCGCGCCGGCTTTGCCGATCGCGCCCGGAGGGTCGGCAAGTGGGTGTATGGCCTCTGGTGCTGGGTCGTTTTCCTGCTCCTCGCCAATCCGGTGATGCTCCTGGTTCTGGCCCTGCGGGTGCCAAAGATCGGCCGTCGCATCGTTCATCATGCCGCGCGGCTCTTCCTCCGGCTGGCGGGCATGCCTGTGCCGGTGATCGTAGCCGGCGACTTGCCGGCCGTGCCGCACCTGTTGCTGGTCAACCACTGCAGCTATTTTGACGCGCTGGTGCTGTGCGCTGCCTTGCCACCGAGTACGGCCTACAGCTTTGTCGCCAAGCGCGAGTTCGTCGAGCAGCGGGCGATCCACGCATTCCTGGGTGCGCTCGGCACCTTGTTCGTCGAACGCTTCGAGGCCTCACGAAGCGTCGAGGACGTGGACGAAATCGTCGCTGCTCTCAGGCGAGGTCAGAAGGTGGTGATCTTCCCGGAAGGCACGTTTTCGCGGGAAGCCGGCCTCAAGCCGTTTCGCATGGGCGCCTTCGTCGCCTCGGCAAGGGCCGGGGTGCCGGTATTGGTGGGCGGGCTGCGCGGTACGCGTGCCGTTCTGCGGGACCGCACCTGGATGCCCCGGCGCGGCGAGGTACGCCTGGCACTCGGGGCGCTGCTTGACCCGACCGGCGATGACTGGGCTGCAGCGGTGCGGCTGCGTGATTCGACGCGCCAGGAGATGCTACGACTCTGCGGCGAGCACGATCTCGATCGGTGACTCTCTCCCATTACGGGGACGCTCAATTACAGGGACAGTATTCACAGTCCATTAGAGGGACAGTATATTTAATTTCATGAGGCTGCCGGGAGGCTGAGCCTTGTCCAGTGTGGTATGAACCTGAGCGAAAGAAATTGCGGGGGAAGTGAGGAGTGGGTTCATCATCGCGAGGATGGTGATCCACATGAACGAAGCACGGCTGACGACGATCGAGGAGGTCGAACAGTTCCTCCGCGCCAGTACGTCGATTGAGTTCTCAGCGGCAGGCTAAAACGGCGAGCGGCAAGGGCGCATCAGTCCACGGTCGAAAGGATGACCCTGAAGTACCTGGCCAAGCGCCGGGCAGGCAGCGCGCCGGCGCCTGCCAAAGAAGCAGGCACCAAGCGCGCCACGCACGTGAGCGTCGGGGGTAGTGACGGTGGCGAGGTTGCCGTTGCCGTCGTAGGTGTAGGTCATTCTCTCGCCAGCGGGTGTGGTGAGTTCGCTGAGGAGATTCTGGGCGTTGCAGGTGAGGGTGAGGCTGCGGCCAAAGTTGTTCTAGATGCCGGAGACATCGAATGCTTCGACGGTGTCGCCGCTTTCGCGCCAGGTCCAGCCGGTGGCGGTCTTCTTCAGTTGGCCGACGATGTCGGCGTCGGTGACCCAGTCGGTGGCGCTGCCGCGCTTGGGACTGAAGTGCAGAATCCGGCCGTCGTCGCGGAGCACGAGGATGAGGTTGGCACCTGCGGCGGGGGTTGAGCAGGACGTCGTGGTTGTGTCGCCAGCGGTTGCCCAGCGTGCGTTGGGGTTGACGGAACACGAGATTCATTGAACGACGTGGCGCCGGCTGATGCATGCGCATAGGTCCAGACTGACGCAGGACGAGCTGCCATCGCCCGTCGTGGAACGACTCGTGCCATGGGCCATCCGCCCCGGTCCGGCCCGGCGGATGGCCCATGGCACTGAGTGGGGCGGGATTCGGATAACTTTTCAAGGGCCACCGCGGCGAAATTCGAGATTGACACCCCTTGATGGAGGCTCATACACTCTTGAGGGTGCCGTCGGATTTTCTATCCTTTGCAAGGAGGCTTGACCATGAGCGACAACGTTGACAATCTGGTTCTTGAGCATTTGCGCGCCTTGCGGGGTGGACAGGACCGCATCGAAAGCGAGTTGCGCGAGGTCGCCGCCCGGCTTACCAGCCTGGAAGCGAGCACTGCCGCTGGCCGACGCGATAGCGCGCACAACTACGAGGAAATCATCCGGCAACAGTCAAGTATCGATCAGATCAAGGCGCGAATTGACCGGATTGAAAGACGGCTGGAAATCGCGGGTTGAGAAATCACCGATCGGGCAAAAGAAAAGACCTGCTCACTGCTCACGCGGGCGCGATTTCAGCAACGGGGTGCGCGGCAAGTTCTACCGCAAGGGCGCCACGTTCCGGCTGCCGGTCTGTCTCGACGAGAAGGTGCAGGATGATCTCACCGCCAAGGCCGACGCCAAGCGCGTCGAACTCGCCGATCTGGTCAACGACATGCTCAGGAAGAGCATCGACTTGGTCGAGATGGCGAGGTAACCCACTCGACGGCGAGCGCCATCAGCATGAAGGGCAGCAATGCGGCCCTTCTCGATTCGGCAGCTACCCGCGCGGCGGGTGCGGTAGGTCTCTGACTTCCACCTACTCACTATCGTCGTGTCGTCAGCGCTGACTTTGACGGCTATGCGAATTCAATCCGAGCCTGGCCCCTTTTCCTTTCTTTTCCTTTTTCCTCCTTTTCCTCTTTTCCTTGCTGACATGTTCTGTCACCAGAGTCCCGTCGTGTGCGATAAAATCCGAAAGCGTCATAATCGACTGACCACGGAGGAGCTAGGTTGGTCCCGCCTTGGCGACAATCAGATGGTTGGGGCGGCTAAGGCGATTTCCAGAGATAGAGGTACCGATAAACGACAGCCGTCATCCCCGCGAAAGCGGGGATCCACCGTTCGGCCCGATGTAGGACAGAGCCTGGACTGGATTCCCGCTTGCGCGGGAATGACGGAACTCCTGGACGGTTTGGGATGGCAATCCATGGAATTCGCCTAACCGCTCCGCTTGGGCAACTCAGACAAACGCTACCCGGAGGATCTTCTCCTCATGAACCACACCCAGCCACCACCGCGTTCGGCGGGAGGAGACGCGACGAAGTCGGTGAATCGATCGTTGGGTTGACGGAGATCGACCGTGAGACTCTCTGCTGTGATCGTAGATGATTCCGACGTTAACCTGCTTCTTTTCAAACACCTGATCGCCCGTCTCGAGGACATTGAGGCGATCTGTTTCAAGGCATCACTCGACGGACTCAACTGGTGTGAAGCGCACGGCGCGGATATTGTGGTGGTCGACTACATGATGCCGGCGCCAGACGGCATCGAGTTCATCCGTCGCTTCCGCCAGATGCGGGGCATGAGCGATGTTCCTGTCATCATGGTTACCGCCAACAATCTGGTGGAAACCCGCTATCAGGCACTACAGGCAGGGGCAACTGATTTCCTCACCAAGCCGATCGACAAGAATGAGTTTGGGGCCCGAGTCCGCAACATGGCTGCTTTACGCCGCAGCCAGAAATTGATCGCTGATCGTGCCGCCCTGCTCGCCAGCGAAGTCGCTGCAGCGACGAAAACCATCGTCGAGCGGGAGTTGGAGACCATCTTTCGCTTGTCGAAAGCCGCCGAATACCGTGATCCGGAGACCGGGAGGCACCTCCTGCGAATGGCCCATTACTCGCGACTGATTGCTGCTGGACTGAAGCTTGCGCCTGAGGAGCAGCAACTGATTTTCGTGGCCGCACCGATGCACGACATTGGCAAGGTCGGGATTCGTGATGAGGTCCTGTTGAAGCCTGGACGCCTGAGCGGCGAAGAGTTGACAGAAATGAGGCTGCACGCCAGCATTGGCCATGACATCTTGTGCGGCAGCACCTCGCTCGTATTGCAGGCAGCTGCCGTTATCGCGGTCAGCCACCACGAGAAATTCGATGGCAGCGGGTATCCGTATGGCCTGGCCGGCGAAGAGATTCATCTGCATGGACGCATTGTGGCCCTAGCTGATGTTTTCGACGCTCTGACTTCGAGTCGGCCGTACAAGAACGCTTGGGGCATGGACCAGGCAGCCGCGTACATTCGTGAACACTCTGGTACACATTTTGATCCGGCTTGCGTTGCGGTGTTCTTCGATGCCTGGGATCAGGTTCTGGAGATTCGACACAATTATGGAGACAAAATCGATGGGGCGAGCTAGCCGTCTGGTTTGACGAGTTTTTCGATTCAACGTGTGGGAGGGTTATCGATGTCGCTGCGAAAGATTCTGGCCAAAGTCCTCCTGGCGGCGCTGACAGCTGCGAGCATTTCCAGCCTTTGGGCTGCTGATCTGAAGGAGATTCAGGCGCGCGGCGAAATCCGGCACCTTGGTATCAGATACGCAAATTTCGTTACCGGGGACGGCGACGGCTTTGACGTTGATCTGGTGAAGGGCTTCGCCAAGCATATCGGCGTCAAATATCAGTTGGTCTATAGTGACTTCTACAACGTCATCCGCGATCTTCTGGGCAAGAATGCAGTTCGCAAGGGCGACGAAGTCATCCTGGAGGGCGACTACCCGGTAAAGGGAGACATCATCGCCACAGGGTTTACCGTTTTGCCTTGGCGCGAGCGTGTTCTCCTCTATTCGGAACCGACCTTCCCGTCGCAGGTCCTGCTGATTTCCCGTGCTGACTCGCCGTACCAGCCGATTCGGGAAAGTGGCAGTCTGGAGAAGGACATACAGCAAACCAAGAGCATGATTGGCAAGAAAAGCCTGCTGGTTATGGAACGGACCTGCCTCGACCCGGCCAACTATGGCCTGAAGGGAATGGGCCTTGATCTGCGTGCCTACAACAGAAGCACGAATCTCAACGAGATGGTCCCGGCGCTCCTGAACAAGGAGGCGGAACTGACCCTGCTCGACGTTCCGGACGCCATTCTTGACCTGCAGAAGTGGGCAGGGAAGATCAAGGTGATCGGTCCGATATCGGATGAACAGCAACTGGCGGCAGCGTTTCCGAAGTCTTCGCCGGAACTTCGCGCCGCGTTCAACGAATATTTGCGGAAGATCAAGGCCGACGGAAGCTACGACAAACTGGTCAACAAGTATTATCCGGGCATTCGGCGCTATTTCCCCGACTTCTTTGCCAGAAAGGGGTGACCGGAACAGCAACGGACCGTATCCGTGCGACTTCATGCGCGTTGGCCAACGTTTGTTGCCGTCGTCTTTTGTATCTACTCCTGGTTGCTGCTGTGGAACGCCTTCAGTTCCCACACGCAACTGAAGGTTGCGGCTGATGTGCGCATCGTCGCCGACAACGTTCGGCGCGCAGCGGCCCTCGCCGACTTTGCCGTCGATCGCCTGAACGGTACCGCCGAACTCGCGGACGCGCCAGAAATCCAGAGCTTTCTGGTCAACAAAGCCCTCGGGATGTCGCTGAAGTACGGACTGAACGCCAACCTCGAGGCGATTGAAGTTCGCTTTCGTCAGCAGATGGAGAAGAAACAGGTTCGTGGAGAGCCGATCTACAACCGGATCCTTCTCTACGACAATGAGGGTCAAGTGCTCGTCGACCTCTCGCCGGGCGAGCCGATTTCTCTCGACAAGCCTTCCCGGGAGGCCACGCAGCTGACCATTTCCGCAGAGAACCGGCAGATCGTTGCCGCCGCGCCCGTCATCTACAAGGAAGAGGTTGCCGGTACTGTCGTTACTCTCGGGGATCTCGGACAACTTTCCAAGTATCTTATTTTCTCGCCCACGGGAAAACCATATCAGGAGCTACTGATCACCGACAAGGGAGAGGACCTCAAGATCTTCGGGCAGGATTTCGGCGTTGACCGCAGGGTTGCCGGTGTCCTCAAAAGCCTGCCTGAAAACCAGCTCGTTTCGATGAGTGAAGATCTCCTTGCAGCGGCGTCCGATGAATCCATTGCCAACGTCGGGGAGCAGATCGCTGTCAGAACCGCGGTATCTGGCATGCCGCTTTCACTGGTCACCCTGTTCTCCGAGGAATATGTCTATGGCCACATTACGTCCCGCCTGTACCTGTATCTTGTCAGTGTGGTTCCTTTGCTGGTGCTGCTTGCTGCTGAAGTGTACGAGCGGATGAGCTTGCGGGCTGAGCGTCTGCAAAAGCATGTGCTTGAGTCTGACCGACGCTCATCGGTGTTGCAGGAACTCAACGCGTCGCTTTCGGCCGAAATCCAGCAGCGCGAAGCGGTCGAACGAGAGTTGCGCGAAAAGAGTCATCAACTGGAGGAAATGGCGGGCAACCTAAAGGTCAGTGTTCTGCGTGCGGAAGATGCCAGTCGAGCCAAATCGGACTTCCTGGCAAGCATGAGCCACGAGATCCGGACACCGATGAACGGGATCATGGGCATGACCGACCTGGCGCTCGAAACCGAACTCACCGACGAGCAACGTGAATACCTCAGCATCGTCAAGTCGTCGTCGGAAGGGCTGCTGACGATCATCAATGACGTTCTGGACTTCTCCAAGATCGAGGCCGGAAAACTCAGTCTCGAATCGATCTCGTTTGACGTCAGCGGGCTCATTGCCACCCTGGTGAAGCCCATCGCATTGCAGGTTCACCAGAAGGAACTCGAAATGGTGACCGATGTCGATGCCAGCGTACCACGCCAGCTCCTCGGCGATCCAGGCCGGCTGCGACAGGTGTTGATCAACCTGCTGAGCAACGCGGTGAAGTTTACCGAGAAGGGCGAGATACTCCTGCGTGTCGAGTTGCTGTACAGGCAGGGCCAGCACGCCACGCTTCAGTTTACCGTGAGCGATACGGGCATAGGCATTCCCAAGGAAAAACAGGAGGCCATCTTTAGTGCTTTCACCCAGGAGGACACATCGACCACGCGTCGCTACGGCGGCACAGGGCTTGGCCTGACGATTGCTAGTCATCTGCTTCACCTGATGGGCGGCACTATCCGGGTGGAAAGCGAGGTGGGCAAAGGCAGTGCCTTTTACGCAACCGTTCCATTTGAAGTCGCACCCAGCAGGAATGACGCACCCGCCTCGGAGAATCTGTTTGGCAAGAGAGTGCTGATCGTGGATGACAATCGCGTTAACCGCCGGATCCTCGCTCGTAACCTGGTCCTTTGGGGAATGGACGTCGCGCAGGCCGAGGACGGGCCGACAGCACTCCGTATGCACGCGGCAAGCGTCGCAGACGACAAGCGGTTCGACCTTGTCCTGCTCGACTACCATATGCCTGGAATGGACGGGTTTGAGGTTGCGAGACGTATCAAGGAATCCCGAGAAGAGCCGAGCCCCGTGCTCATGATGCTCTCTTCCGGGGGAGCGCGCGGAGACGCCGACCGCTGTCGTGAACTGGGGATTGGCGCCTACCTAACCAAACCAATTGCTCAGGACGAACTAAAGGCATCGCTCGAATCCTTGCTCTCACCGACAGAAAACTCTGCCCCCCATGATCAGCTCATTACTCGACATTCACTTCGGGAAAATGGCACATCCTTGAGAATCCTCGTAGCCGAGGATAATCTGGTCAATCAGAACCTGATGCTCAAGCTGCTGGGCAAATGGGGGCACCTGCCAACGATCGCCAACAACGGCCGTGAGGCCGTTGAGTTATGGGCACCAGACAAATACGACATCATCTTGATGGACATACAAATGCCGGAGATGGACGGCCTCGAAGCAACCCGGGTTATCCGGTCAAGCGAGAAAAAACATCCCGAGAAGCGCACGCCGATCTATGCCCTTAGCGCCGCGGCACTGCCCGAGGACCAACAACGCGGCTTCGAGGCCGGCGTCGATGGTTACCTGACAAAGCCGCTTGATCGACAGCAATTGCAGGACGTGTTCTCCCGGTCAGGCTTCAAGGCTGATGTCAAGGTACGGCCACGTTACGACTATCGCGCCGCTCTTCGGCGGGCAGATCCTGAAATCGTGGGCATCATTGGGTCGGCATTCGTGGATCAGGCACCCGCTGATCTCGCCGCTTTGCACGAGGCTACCAGACTAGCCGACCGGGAGACAGTTCAGCGACTGGCACACAGCATGAAGGGACTGGTTGGCAACTTTTGCGCGCTCCCCCTCCAACAACTGCTTGACGTGGTTGAGCGGCAGTCACGTTCAGGTATGGCAGAAATCAGCTTGGCGGAGATCGATGGTGAGTTGGCCGAGTTGTGTCGCTGCATCGACACCTATTTGAAGGAAAATCCCTCTGACCCCAGTGGTCATGTCGAACAGGCAGGACAGTTCCGGGTTAGCGATTAGCACGTTCCGCTCATACAATTGCACAACAGGCGATCATAGCCATGATCTCTACACAACTCGTGACGGGGGCGATCATGGTCAGGGCGACCAATCGGGTGGCACTGGTATTGGCAGCAGAGTAACAAACGATGCTCGCGGGACTTGCGGGATCGCGGACGCCATCGGTGCGTAAGGTCGGGCGAGCCAAGGTGCTGCTGTGTTACGCCGATGGGGAAAATTGCTGCGGCCAATGCCATCGCGCAGGAGTCCGTGACTCAGATCGAGCGACCCACGAGATCAATGGCTCTTTGCGTGATGACCTTCGAGTCCAGCAGCAAGGTCCTCCCCTGTGTCTCGCCTCGTTCCTCCAGGAGCGTGCCGCCTCGGTGCACGCGTGGGCCGAAAGGTCAGCGATGTCGCGCCTTGAAGCGGGCTTCACTTTCGCAAACGACCACGACGGATGGCTGCCGGTAAGCGAGGAGGCGATTCAAGCCGGCAGTTCGTCGGGGAAGGCCGCAAGGCCGGGTTGTTTCAGTTCTTCTTCACCGGCTTCTTGACCGCGTCGCCCTTGAACGTGTTGTCGACCAGCGGCGGTGCGTCGACCTGCGGCACGTGGCATTGCACGCAGTTGTAACGGCCGCCGGTGGCTTCGGCGTGCTTCTTGCCGTCGCGGTCGATGAAATGGCTGTCGCCGATCTTCGGTGCCTTCTTCTTCTGGTAGGTCGCCGCCGAGTGGCAGTCCATGCACTGGTTGCCTTCGAGGTTGATCTCGTCGAAGTTTTCCACGGCATGTGGAATCACCGGTGGTTGCGTGCTGAATGTGCGGGCGACCGGTGCCTCGGTGCCGGGCCGCTTGCCGACGTAGGACTTGATCTCGGGCGCCTGGTCGGGGGCGGCGACATCAGCGCCGCGCATCGAGGTGGCGCTGTCGGCGGCAAAGGCCAGGGACGTCAGGCAACTCGCCGCGATGGCGAGGCTGAGTTTCAGTGACTTGTTCATGATTGGCGTTCCCTCCAGGTCAAAGGATTGTGGCAATGTTTGTCGAGTACTTCAGTGGCTGCTGGTCGCAGACGAGGTGGCCGGCGGCACCCCGTTTTCGGGTGAATTGCTGAAACGTATGCCGAAGGTGAAGACGTCTTTCGAACAGACATCGATGCAGCGTCCGCAGTTGGTGCAGTTGGCCGCAAGGATGACCGGGCCGACGCCCTTGCCGGCGCCTTTCAGCGCCGGGCGAATGACCTGCGGTTCCGGGCAGACCTCGAAGCAGTCCATGCAATCGTTGCAGTCCACCCGCTTCGACGCCGTAATGCGCAGCAGACTCCACTTGCCGAGCAGGCTGTAGAAGGCGCCGACCGGGCACAGGTGGCCACACCAGCCGCGGCTCATCACGAACAGGTCGAAGAGAAAGATCGCCAGTACCACCGTCCACGCCGCGCCGAGGCCGAAGATCAGCCCGCGCTGCAGCATCGATACCGGGTTGACGAGTTCCCAGGCGATCGTGCCGGTCAATACAGCGAGCAGCAGCGTCATCGCCAGGATCCAGTAGCGGCTGCTGCGTGCGACATGGGCGCTGCCCTTGATGCCCAGCCGGTCGCGCAGCCAGCCGGCGAGGTCGGTCACCGGGTTGAGCGGGCAGACCCAGGCGCAATAGACGCGGCCGCCAACGAGGAAGTAGCCGACGACGACGATCAACCCGCCGATCAGACCCAGCCGCTCCGGTCGATGGCCGGCGAGCAGTGACTGCAGCAGCACATAGGGGTCGGTCAGCGGCAGCGTGTCGAGCGTCAGGCTGTACGCCAGATTGCCCTTGACGATCCAGATCGCGGCCAGCGGTCCGAGCAGAAACAGGGCCAGGATCGCGGACTGGCAAATGCGTCTTGCCAGCAGCCATTGGTGTGCGCCGATCCAGCCTTTGGTGGTCACGGCTTCCGCTCCCATCCGCCGCTTGGTCATCGGGCGGCCTCAACGGGGAGGCGCTTGGGCAGGCTGTCGGCCGCGGGATGCGCTGCCTTGCCGCCAGCAGTTCCCTCGAACCCGGGCGGCAGGCTGGGAACGACGTTGGCCGGGCCGTCCCCCGGCATTCCCGCCGGCAGTCTGTCGCTGCCCGGGTCGAAGTGGCCTTCGAGCTTCATGCCCTCGGGCAGGCGGTCAGGCAGATCGACGAGATCCTTGTCCTCGACCAGGGAATGGCCGCCGGCCCTGGTCTTCTCTTCCCAGCCGAGGCGGTAGTGCTCGCCGAGCGAGCCCTTCACCAGTTTCGCCGGGAGCACCCGGATCGACGCCTCGGCGGTGACGCAGGCGTTCTCGCACTTGCCGCAACCGGTGCAGTGTTCGGAGTGCACGGTCGGGATGAACATCGTGTGCCGACCGGTGCGGGTGTTCGGTCGCAGATCAAGGGTGATCGCCTTGTCGATCAGCGGGCAGACGCGATAGCAGACGTCGCAGCGCAGACCGAGGAAGTTGAGGCAGGTCTCCTGATCCGATAGAACCGCAAGGCCCATTCGCGACTGGTTGATATCCGTCAGGCGGTGGTCGAGGGCGCCAGTCGGGCAAGCCTTGACGCAGGGGATGTCCTCGCACATCTCGCAGGGCCCGCTGCGCGCCGTGAAGGAGGGCGTGCCGGTGGCGACCGGCGATTCAGGCCTGGCGAGATCGAGGATGTGGTAAGGACAATCGCGCACGCACATGCCGCAGCGGATGCAGGCACCGAGGAAGTCCTCTTCCGGGCCGGCACCCGGCGGGCGGATTGCCAGTGGCGGCCTGGCCAGCGCCTGCTTGCTGTAGCCTGACAGCGCGAGCCCGAGGACGCCGACGCCGCACAGCAGCCGGGCCGAATCGAATACGAACTGGCGGCGCGCCAGAGCAGGCGGATTCGCCGCGCGCGGGGCGAGGCGAGGGGGGGTGTCTCTTGCCGTAGGCATCAATGGTTGGCCAGGAACCGGGCGAGGGGTGAGCCGGCGGGCGAGCGCTGTGCTGCCCGCCTGGCGCTGTCTGATGATCCGGGCTGACTGGTCGATCAGGCCTTGACCACCTTGCAGGCGCACTTCTTGAAGTCCGTCTCCTTTGAAATCGGACAGGTGGCGTCAAGCGTCAGCTTGTTCACCAGGCGGTGCTCGTCGAAGAACGGCACAAAAACCAGCCCGACCGGTGGCTTGTTGCGGCCGCGGGTCTCCACCCGCAACTGGATCTCGCCGCGGCGGGTGCTCGTCTTCACCACATCGCCCCGCTGCAGGCCGCGCTTCTTGGCATCGTCCGGATGCATGTAGATCCAGGCGTCGGGCATCGCCTTGTACAGCTCGGGCACGCGCCGGGTCATCGAGCCGGTATGCCAGTGCTCGAGCACGCGCCCGGTGCATAGCCAGAGATCGTAGTCCTTGTCGGGCATTTCCGCCGCCGGCTGGTATGGCAGGGCAAAGATCACCGCCTTGCCGTCGGCATGGCCGTAGAACTTTACCCCTTCGCCCTTCTTGACATAGGGGTCGTAGCCCTCGCGGAAGCGCCAGAGGGTTTCCTTGCCGTCCACCACCGGCCAGCGCAGGCCGCGCGCCTTGTGATAGGTGTCGAAGTCGGCGAGGTCGTGCGCGTGGCCGCGACCAAAGGCGGCATACTCCTCGAACAGGCCCTTCTGCAGGTAGAAGCCGACGGCCTTCGACTCGTCGTTGTCGAAACCTTTGTAAGTCTGACCGAGCGGGAACTTGTTCACCTGACCGTTGGCGTAGAGTACCTCGTACAGCGTCTTGCCCTTGTACTCCGGGTTCTTCTCGAGCAGCGCTGCCGGCCACACCTCATCGGTCTTGAAACGCTTCGAGAACTCGATGTACTGCCAGAGGTCGGAGCGTGCCTGACCCGGTGCCTTGACCTGCTGGCGCCAGAACTGCGTGCGGCGCTCGGCGTTGCCGAAAGCGCCTTCCTTCTCCATCCACATCGCCGCCGGCAGGATCAGATCGGCGGTCATTGCCGACACGGTCGGATAGGCATCAGAGACGACGATGAAGTTGTCCGGGTTGCGCCAGCCGGGGAAAATCTCGTCATTGACGTTCGGCCCGGCCTGCATGTTGTTGGTCGTCGTTGTCCAGTAGAAGTTGATCTTGCCGTCCTTGAGCAGGCGGCTCTGCGCGACCGCATGCGCGCCGATCCAGTCGGGAATGCTGCCAGCGGGGAGTTTCCAGAGCTTTTCGCTCACCTCGCGATGCTTGGCATTGGTTACCACCATGTCGGCCGGCAGGCGATGCGAGAAGGTCCCGACCTCGCGCGCGGTGCCGCAGGCCGAAGGCTGGCCGGTCAGCGAGAACGGGCTGTTGCCAGGTTCCGAGATCTTGCCGACCAGCAGATGCACGTTGTAGATCATGTTGTTGACCCAGGTGCCACGCGTGTGCTGGTTGAAGCCCATGGTCCAGAAGGAGGTGACCTTGATCTTCGGGTCGGCGTAGGCCTTGGCCAGCGCTTCGAGCCTGTCCTTCGGCACACCGGAGATTTCGTGTGTCTTGTCGAGCGTGTACTCGGCGACGAAGGCCTTGAATTCGTCAAAGGTCATCGGGCTCGCATTGTTCGGGTTGCCTTTCGGCTTGCCGTCCTCGCCCGGATAGCCGTTGTTCAGCGCGACTTTTTCGAGCGGGTGGTTGGCCCGCAGGCCGTAGCCGATGTCGGTGACGCCGCGCTTGAAGTTGACGTTGCGGGCGACGAATTCCTGATTCACCGCGTTGTTCTGGATGATGTAATTGCAGATGTAATTGAGGATCGCCAGATCGCTCTGTGGTTTGAAGATCAATTCACTGTCGGCCAGTTCGGTTGAACGATGGCTGAAGGTCGACAGCACGTGAATCTGCACGTTCTTGCCGCTGAGACGACGATCGGTGACCCGCGACCAGAGGATCGGGTGCATCTCGGCCATGTTCGAGCCCCAGAGGACGAAGGCGTCGGCGTGCTCGATATCGTCGTAGCAGCCCATCGGCTCGTCGATGCCGAAAGTGCGCATGAAGCCGGCGACCGCCGAAGCCATGCAGTGGCGAGCATTCGGATCAATATTGTTGCTCAGCAGGCCGGCCTTCATCAGTTTGGCAGCGGCATAGCCTTCCCAGATCGTCCATTGGCCCGAGCCGAACATGGCGATGTTGCGCGGGCCACCTTTCTTGAGGGCCGCCTTGCACTTGTCGGCCATGATGTCGAAAGCCTGATCCCAGGAAACCGGGGCGAACTCGCCGTTCTTGTCGAACTTGCCATCCTTCATGCGCAGCAGTGGTGTCGTCAGGCGATCCTTGCCGTACTGGATCTTCGACAGGAAGTAGCCCTTGATGCAGTTCAGCCCCTTGTTTACTGGCGCATCGGGGTCGCCCTGGGTGGCGACGATACGGCCGTCCCGGGTACCCACCAGCACACCGCAGCCCGTGCCGCAATAGCGGCAGGTGCCCTTGTCCCAGCGCACGCCGTCATTCTTCGCCGGCGCCGCGGCCGCGAGGCCGGGAACGCTGATGCCGGCAACACTCGCGGCGGCGGCCACCGCATGGCTCTTGATAAAGTCACGACGTGTCAAAGTCAGTTTCATTTCATGCTTCCTCATCGGGATCGGGTTCGAACTGGTGATAGACCATTGCCGCCGAGAGCACCCCCGGCTGCTGATTGATCTGTGCGAACAGGTCTGCGACCGCCTGCGCAGAGTCCCCTTCGATGGTGACGATCAAGCGGCCATCCTCGGTTGCAGCATGGACTTCAACGCCGCCCAGGGCCGCAAGCCCCTCGCGCAGCCGGTGAAGCACCTGTGGTCTGGCGTTGACCAGCACGCTGGAAAGGTTCATGGCTCGAGCTGCTCCCGTTCGCAGGCCGGCCGCCGCAGACTCGGGCGGGTCCTGTGCTGAGGGGACACTCTAAGCTTGTGACAGGCGCTTTTTCTTGATGCAAATCAAGCTGAAAAAATCTTATTACGGGTTATTACGGGGACAGTATACCTAACTTCCCGCGGGTGCCGGGAGGTGCTGGATTCACGGCCACTCCCGGCCTCGCACTGCTGCACGCAACCGTCAGTATTGGCAAGCCCTGCCTGCTGCTAACTCCGGCGGCAAGCCGAGTTGAACCACGCGTTACCGTTGCATGGTCGGTTGAGCTTGGGTCGTACCGACTGGGAGGGCATGATGATTCTGACGACAGTAGTCAGAAGTGGCCGCCCGCGCCCTCCCCTGTCGCTTCCAGTCGCGAAAAGCCTTGCTTTGCAGGACGGGTGCTGCAGGAGGCCCAGTCAATTGCGCTGCTGCTCCCGCAATTGCAGTTCGTACTTCCGGACGGCGCGGCTGACGGTCATGTAGTGCACCGCGAAATGTCGGCCGATTTCTGCCATCGTATAGGCACCGGATTGGTAGGCCAGGGCCATGGCGAGATCTCGCTCGGGGTAGCGCATCGCGTACTCATCGAGCGGTAAAGCCACTGCGCGCTTATGAGCCTTCGAGACCTCGCGCAATTGCTCTGGTATGCCTTTCTGGCAATGCCGTTGCACGAAAGCGCGGTCGCCCAGTACCAACTGGTGGCGAGCGTCCAGAACGGGACTCGGCAAACCACTGCCAGCGAGCAGAAACTCCACATAAGCGCGGCAAGCCTCGCCGCGCTCCAGAGCAAACTGCCGTAGCAGCCAGTCCACCTCCAGCCATGGTGGCGGAGCTTCCCGGCCGACAACGAACGGAAAGCTGCTCCAGGGCCAATCATCAAGCGAAACGACCATCCCGGCGCGCAGCGGATTCATGACCACATAGCGAGTCAGCTCCAGCAGGTAGACTTCCTTCTGCACCAGGATCGCCTTGTAGCGCCCCTGAAAGAGATGCCCAACCAGGCCGTGGCGGCGGTTGAAGCGCTGCGTGTAGAGACCGTTCAAATGCCGCATCCCGAGCGACAAATTGCCATCCGGCGTCTCCACCAGCAGGTGATAGTGATTGGTCATCTGACAAAAGGCGTGCACGACCCAGTTGAAGCGCGCGCAGACAATGCCCAGCACCTCCAGCCAGTCGATGCGGTCAGCATCGTTCAGGAAAATCTCTTCCCTTCGATCCCCGCGCGAGGTGACATGATAAACGGCCCCAGAGAATTCCAGCCTTAGCGGTCTAGCCATACAACAAGCGTAGCATGTTTCCGTTGGTGTTGGAATGTTAGACGTGACCCCAGGTTCGTGCGCAGGTTCGACCCTGACCCCAGGGTCGACCCCAGATGCGGCGCAACGCGCGGTCAATCATGGGGCGCTCAATCAGCCCCACGGTCGTCGTCAGACCCAACACGGCCTTGACCATAAAGGCGTTCGCCAGCCACGCACCCGTAAAGGGCGGACGCCCTGGCCGCACCAGGAACCTTCGTGTATTCCTCGATAAGCACCCACTCCAGCGTGTGGATGACCTTCTCAAGCTTCGGCGTCAGCGGACCCACTTGCAGCTGCAACTCGGGCAGAAACTCGTGCTGGACCACGTGCCACCGTTACATGATCAGCTGGGGTTGGGTAGTATTCATTTAAGCCTTTTCGCCTTGCTTGCATCATCCCCACAGATCGCCCAGACTAAACTCGATGGCATCGAACGGCGCGACTCTCACCGGGGCGTCATCCTGCAGCGCGGCGATCAACATCCAGTGCCCCTGACTCAGCTCGTAGGCTTCCAGCGTGCGGGCCTCAGGATCGACCAGCCAGGCGTGGGTGATGCCGTGGCTGGCGTAGAAAGGTAGCTTGACGATGCGATCCTTGCGCGCAGTGGACGGCGAGAGGATTTCGCACACCCAGTCCGGCACGACTTCGAAGCGGTGGTCATCGGGTACCTGCGGCATGCGTTCGCGGCGCCAGCCCGCGAGATCGGGAACCGCTACCTCGGTATCGTGCACGAAATGAACTTCCGGTTCGGGGATAATCCACCAGCCGCCGGGACCGTTCCGACCGAACTGGAAGGGTCCGCCAATATCAATACTCAGTGTGCCACCCGCGAGGCTGTGACGTCCGCTCGGCCGAGGCTGGCTATGCAGTTGTCCGTTAATGATTTCGCCGGTGAGATTCTCGGGTAGGTTGCACAGTTGCTCATAGAGCGTATCTAGTTTGAGCGCAGGCAAAGCAGTCATCGAAGTCTCCTCTGGAATGCTTATCTTACCGCAAGCCCCTTCCTGGAATCCTCAGAATTCCTAGACCTCGATATTCAGGGCCTGGATCCGGTAGGCGTTCTGGCGCGGTGTCATGCCGAGAATGCGTGTGGTCTTGGCCTGCACCCAGCCGGTCTGTTCCCGTGTCGTGATGACAAGTTGCTTTTCCGAAAGGTTCGGGTCGGCGATGGCGGCCTCCGGGTTTGGGCTTGAAACCGGGAGTGTGGATTTGCAACTCGAGGTGCTAGACTATGACGCGTTCAGTTCTGGAGGTCCCGGCCATGGCAGGTACGATGCAGTTGACGGCAATCATCGAGCGTGAGGGGAGCGAGTACGTTTCCGTCTGCCCGGAACTGGACATCGCCAGTCAAGGGGCCACAATCGAAAAGGCACGCGACAATCTGCAGGAGGCGATCGAGCTGTTCTTCGAGACGGCCGATCCCTCCGAGATCGCCATCCGCCTTCACGACGAGGTGTTCGTGACCCGGCTTGAGGTCGCGGTTGGTTAGGCTTCGAGTTTTCTCGGGAAGGGAGTTGTGTCGGCTGCTCGGCGACCACGGTTTCGAAGTGGTCAGGCAGCGTGGCAGCCATGCGGTCATGCAGAAGCGGACAGCAGGCACCACTGTAACGGTCCCGGTCCCGCTGCACGACGAAATTCGCATCGGGACACTTCTTCCATCATCCGCCAGTCAGGCCTGCCCAAGCCCCTGTTCGAGCAAGGTTGAGCGTTCAGGCTTGAAGAGAAAGTGATTTTCCCCGTTTCTTCGGCGCCGACAGGACACGAGGCAAGCGGCCGAACTATTGCGGGGTGGCGGGCACCCTGAATCGGTCAAAAAACGCGGTCTGCCAGCTATTGTCTGCTATTGTTTGTTGGAATGTTAGACTTGACCCCGGTCTTTTTCTGACCGCCGGTCTCTGACCCCGGTCTTCGGTCTTGACCCCGGTCTTCGGTCCACTCCCAGATGTCGCTTCAGCGCCAGCGCCGACAGACCCGTCTTGGCCTGGCTGATGAGGTAGATCGCCAGGAACCACACGGTCAGCGGCAGCTTGGTGCCCTGAAACACGGTGCCGGCAATCAGCGACGTTTGATGCCGACAGGCGTTGCACTGAAAAACCTTGCACGAGCCCCCGCGCAGAACACAATGCGCTGTCTTCCCGCAGCACGGGCAGCAAAAGCCGTGCGGCCAACGTGCCGCCTCCAGCGCTGCCGCGCACTGCGACTCGCTGCCAAAGCGCTGGAAAAACTCTGGCATCGACAAGCCGTGTTGAAATTGAATGTGGTTCATGGCCATCGCTGCGCGCTCCGTGTGGTGACAGAGCGCAGGATAAGCCTCTCCGGGCTCACCAGATGAGCCCGGCTGACGATCATTGCTAATCAGGTCGCTTTTTGACCCTTTTCGCTTTTTCCTTTTCGCTTTTTTCGCCTTTCGCTTTCCTTTTCGCTTTTCCACAGCACACAGTCTTGCGGCTGCGGTGGTTCCCGTGTCGGAAAACTTTACACGCCGCGACTTCAAGAACCCAGCGTGATTCGTAACAAACTAATTTATTGTGTGTATTTGATACGGCGTGGCGGTGGCACAGGAATTGCTTTGTGTTGCTTGGAGAGGAATTGTCCTCTCAAAAGCACTTAATAACTTTTTCACAGAAGGAGTTTTTTCTTATGAAACGTCTTTCCCTCTTTGTCGCGGCTCTTGGCCTGGCCGCGTCCGCTCAAGCTGCAACGGTAAGCTTCAACTTCACCAATGTGCTGCAGAACACTGAAATCAACCAGAGCGGATTGCTCGGTCTGTTTGATAGCAACCTGGGCACACTAACCAGCGCGACGCTGAGATTGACCGGCGAAATCGCGGGCGACATCACCGTCGGGCTCAAGCAGGTTGCTTCCGGCCCCGACGACGTAAAGGGAACAACCATCAGCGACATGTTAATAAGCAGTACTATTGCCGCACTGAACCCCTTCCTGGAAGATCCGAACCTTCAGTACACCACCGGCTTCGTGTCATTGAATCCCGGCGCCAGCCAGACGGTCACTGGCTTGACGGATAGCGAGTTGATGACTGACACGTTTAATGCCCCGAATGCGGTGCTGGCCGCCTTGAGCGCCGCAGGTGGCGGGAACTTCACTATCAACTGCAGAACGTCTAGCGGCCTGCTGCTGAACGGTGGCGGCGGGAATGCAGAGGGCGGAAACACCACTGCGGCCCGTTGTATCGGTGACATAACCTATACCTACGATCCCCGCAACCACGTTCCAGAGCCCGCTTCGCTGTTGCTGTTCAGTGCAGCTTTGGCGGGTGTCGCTCTGCGCAGGCGTCGCCAAGATGGGAAGGCCTGATTGACGGGCTGATGTCCGCGTCGCGAACGATATGCTAAAAACACAGCCCGCGTGTTCGCGGGCTGTTGTCGTTTAGCACGACAGGCGTTCCGATTACGGGGACAGTATAGTTAACTTCCCGAGGGTGCCGAGAGGCGGTGCACCGCGGCGCTGATCCCGGCTGGTCGCTCGGCCGGCGGGTCACGGCCGGGGTCACACGGCCGGGGTCAGATCTAACATTCCAACAAAAAAGCAAGAAAATGGTCCGGGCTTGCTTCCACCAAGTGGCGTTGGTGCACTATTAGTAACTACTAATATTCCATAGAACTGAATTTCTCATTTTCGGCATGAACTCCGCCATTTCCCGTCCTTCGTCATGCAGCGGACGCAATTTGCCCTACCCGGACAGATTGCGGCATGCCCAGGTAGGTGAACGTGTTGATGATCGCCGCCCGGACGTGGGCTTGTTGACCTGCCGTTCAAAGGTTCGGGAGTACAGGCTGTCGCCCAGTTGCTTGAGCCGGTACATCATGTTCTCGGCAATGCTGCGCCGGTGGTAGCCGCTATCGTTCTTCCAGCCGTCGAGCCCCTTGGCCTCGATTTCCTGGAGGATGACGTCGCGGGGGTGGTCATCTCCCACGTGACCGCACCATCGCGTGGCGGGATGGTGGCACGCGCGTCCCGCTTCGGCGATCGCCGCATGGCAGCCGTGGCTGTCGTGGCGCCATCGGCCGATACTTGGGCGATCTCGCCTTCGACCTGGTCGAGCAGGCCGGGCAAGATTTCACTGCCCGCCCCGGCGGTGGTGGTCACTTCAATGCCGATGATGTCCTTGGTGGCTTCGTCGGCCAGATGGACCTTGCGCCACGTGCGGCGCTTGCCACCCCGGGTGACGGCACTTTCCATTCGCCTTCGCCGAAGATCTTCAGGCCGGTCGAATCAATTACCACGTGCGTCGGTCCCTTGCGCGGCGGCGCGGGATCGTCACCGAAAGCTCGCCGGCCCGTCGCGACATGTGGGTGTGGTCCGGCACCGGCAGGTCCAGGTGACACAGGCGCATCAGCGACTTGATCAGCCCTTCCGTGGCGCGGTAGGGCAACTGGAACAAGGCCTTGATCGTCAGGCAGGTCTGAATTGCGGTTTCCGAGTACAGCCCTGGCTTGCCACGGCCAACCGGTGGTGGCGGCGTCCACGATCCCGGATACTCGCGTCATCGAACCAGATCGTCAGATTTGCCTCGGTTGACCAAGGCCCGGTCATCTCGACCAGTTCGTCCACCCGGTACCGCTCTTGAGGCCCACCTCGCCAGTCTCCGGCTTCACTCGCCATTGCCACCGACCCATCTCCTCGGACAGCCAAACTACGTCACACCCAACAAAAGCCAAGAAAATGGTCCGGGCTTGCTTCCACCAAGTACCACAGCCACCTCGCCTCCCGAATCACCAATCATCATGTAGTCCAGCGCATTAGCCGGCAACCCTGCTTGCGCCACTCCAACGTACCCGCGCCTCCACTGGCACCAGTTGGCACCACCGCCCTTGCCGGTTCGCACCGTCCAAGGGAGGTCATCTTGGTTCCCCTGATGGTCGCGATGTGCCTTGGGCATCCGGGATGATTGCAGCCACCATGATTCTGTCCCATGGCGCTTTGACCAGCGGCGCAGCGAGCTCGTCCTGACGTTCCAACTGGCGAGTAAGTGCGGCGACCGGCCGCACAGCGTCCACCGCAACTCTTCCATCTCGGCATGCTCCACTATGTCGTCCGGAGCGATCCGGTGGGCTTCCAGCCGACTCCTCAATTTCTCCTCAAACGAAGGCAGCGATGTCGCTCATTGCCTGGCAGCCTCGATCAAGGTTCTTGCCCACTGGAATACTGATTCCGCCAGAAGGCCTGCCGATTGCGCGGTAATCAACGCGATGGTTTCTTCGTCATAGCGAAAGTCCACAGCGAAGGGAGTGAGCCGTCGCAACTCCCTCGCGGGAGCGGGCAGGCCGATACCGCTCTCTGCCACGAGCAAGCCGAGTTCTTCCAGGTTGTGACTGCGCGGAAAGGTCGCGCCATGCGCGGTCAGGACGGCCTTCAGCGCCTTTTCCACGCTCTGCTGGGCATGAAAGCAAGTGGCGGCCAAGGATGCATCCGGGTGGGCGGCAAGGATACGGTAGGTCTGCAGATCGCGCTTCGCCAGCCGCAGCAACCGGAGGGCTTCCTCAATGGAGGGCGTCATGCAACACCTGGCCTTCGACGCGTGCCTCGAACAACACCGTGCCGGGAACCTGTCCACGCCGCTCGTATTCACTCAGAGGGTAAATCAGCAAGTCCAGGCCAACCCCTGGCGCAACCCGGCCGACGGCATCCATCAGGCGCATGTATTCCGCCGCCCTATCCTGCACTTCTCGTTCGATGACCATCAGATCCAGGTCCGAACCCTCGTCGGCCGTGCCGCGCGCGTAGGACCCGAACAGGATGACGCGGGCGGGTGAGGTAGCTGCAGCGACCAGTCTGGCGGCGGCTGCACGTATGGTGTCCATGTCAATCATCGTTGGCCTTCCTGCGGAAAGTCGGTACCAGTTGGGTGGCTGGTAGGCGTGTACCGAAGCAACCAACTGAAGGAAATCCGACGGCATCGCCAGCAGTATGTGCGCTTGGCGCAAGTGTGGTCAACCCTGTTCACGCCACCTCCAACTTCACATGCACGCGCCGTCCCAAAGGCGTAGCGATGGTCACCAAAGTAGCAAGAGAGAACTGCAACGCGCGACCGAAAAAAGCCGCCCCGATCAACAAGGCAGTGAAGTCTTAACCTCCCGGGGTGCCCGGAGGTGGTGCATCGACGGCCGCTCTCGGCCTTGCGCTGCTGCACGCGGCCTTCAGAGTATCGGCAGGCACGGCCGGTCTTGACACGGCCCGCTGCTTCCGCGCATGCTGCAAACCAAATGTCCCGGACCCCGATACCAGCCAGTCGGCCGGCGAGTTGGCCAGCCAATTTGCCAGCCAGTCTGCCAGCCAGTTTGTCGTCCGACGCGGCCCCGCCATGGGCGCCGCGCTGATCCCGGCTGGTCGCTCGGCCGGTAAACGGTCGACACTCCCCTCCGAACCCGCACAGCGCTTTGTCGATTTCTCTATCCGCGCGTGGCTGGAGGGGTACTCCGTCGGCGTGATCACCCATTCATCGCCGGTCGGTGGCATGCGCGCGCCGGTGTTCGTGCGCGTTGGCGAATTTGACGCGCGGGCCTATCGCCTGCCGCTGAAGGCGGACTGGGCAGCGGCGGCGGCGCTGGGCAGGGAACTCGCACGCTGGCTGCTGCCGCCGCCGGTGTGGGCGCTGCTGGTCGACAGCCTGCGCGCCCTGGGCGCGGTGCCCGGCACCGGCCTGCGCCTGCGGCTGTGTCTCGCCGACGAGTTGATCGACCTGCCCTGGGAGTATCTCTACCGCCCCGACGTGACCGACCCGGCGCGGCCGCGCAGTGGTTTCCTGCTGATGGACAGCCGGCTGTCGCTGGTGCGCGAGCCACCGACGCTGCTTGCGCGCCCCGAGGCCGCGGCGCGCAAGCAGCGTGGCGTGTTCGTCGGCACGCTGTGGAGTGACCACACCGATGGCTGGGGTGTCAAGCAGGAATGCCGCAGCCTCAAACGCTCGCTCGCGCCGCTCTCCGACCTGGTCGAAATCGACTCGGTGTGGGCCGACGATGCCGATGGTGTGCAAGCGCAACTGGCCCGCGGCTGCGATTTCTTCCACTACGCCGGCCATGTCGACATCGACGGCAGCCAGGCCAGCCTGGTCGCGCTGGTCAATCCGGCGGTCGCACAAGCCACCGACGAGCAGATGCTCGGCGGCCGCTTCGAGGACGGCTGCGCTGCTGGCGGATGGAACCGCGTCGAGCGCCTGGCGCCACTGCTCAAGCACGCCGGCGTTCGCTGCGTGATGCTCAATGCCTGCAACAGCGGCTACTGGCCGGTGGCGCAGCATTTCCTGCGCGTCGGCATCGGCTGCCTGGTCGGCGTGCAAGGCGTGGTCAGCAACCTCGCCGCGCTGCACTTCGCGGAGAGGCTGTATCGCTCGCTGGCGCTCGGCCTGTCGGTGGACGAGGCGGTGTCGTGGGCGCGCCTGCACGTGATGGACGACTCGCGCAGTTGGTGGCCCTGCGACTGGGGCCGCTTCATGGTCTACATGCCGGCCGAGTCGTCGGTGCTCTTCCCGCCGGCCGCACATGGCGGCGCTGACGAGCGCCGCGAGGCCACCGTAGCGGCGCATGCCGCGACGGCCCAGCGCACCCGGCGGCGCGCCTCCCGGCACGACGCGCAGGCCTTCCAGCGCCAGCTCTCCGACATGGCGCAAGTCTGCGTGCTGATCCTCGGGCGCTTCACCGACGAGCGCAAGGCTGTGCTTGACGACATTCGCCGTGCCCTGACGCAACTCGATCGCGGCTACGTGCCCATCCTCTTCGACTTCGAGAAGGCACCCGAGCGCGACCTGATCGAATCAGTGCTGCGCTTCGCCGGCGTCTCGCGGTTCATCATCGCCGACCTCTCCGACCCGAAGAGCATCCCCGCCGAGTTGCAGGCGATTGTGCCGGCGCATCCGTCGGTACCGGTCATTCCCCTGATCGAGGACTCACAGCGCGAGTATCCGGTGTCCGACCATATCCTGCGCCGTGAATCCGTGCTGCAGCCCGTTGTCCGCTACCGCGACCGGGCGCACCTGCAGCGCATCTTCGGCAGCGAGATCATCGAGCCGGCCGAACGCCTGGTGGCCAGGCTGCGGCCACCGCTGCTGGTCTGACGCTGGCGCTGTCGGCCCGGATCGGGACCGATAGCCCGGACCGACAGTGCCCGCCCTCACTGGCTGGCAAAGGTCTCCGGCATCTGCAGGGCAACGACTTCGCCGCGCGCCGTGGCGACGCCGTCGGCGTAGACCGTCGCTTCGACGACGACCTTGCGGCCCTTGATTTCCTTCACCCGGCCGCGAATTTCAAGCACCGGGCCGAGCGGCGTCGGCTTCAGATAGCTGACCTGCAGCGACCCGGTGACGAAGCGGAAGGCCGGCAGGCTGTCCATCGACCGGTTCTCAGCGCGATACATCGCGGCAGCCGCCGTGCTGGTGCCATGGCAGTCGATCAGCGAGGCCAGCAGGCCGCCATAGACAAAGCCGGGAATCGCGGTGTGCTCGGGCCTCGGCTGGAAGCGGGTGACGGTTTCGTCGCCCTCCCAGTACGTCTTGATCTGGTGGCCGTGCTCATTGAGCCGGCCGCAGCCGTAGCAATGGGCAACATTCTCCGGGTAGTAGTCCTGAAAAGCCTGCATACGATTTCCTTGTACTCGGGTTGGCGGAGGGTACTGCGATGATCAATCAGCCAGACGACGTGGATTCCCGCCTGCGCCGGCATGGCGCAAGCATTACGGTCGCCAGGCAAGGAATGACAAGCGCTGGGCACCCCTGCACAAGCGCTCAGGCGCTGCTGCGGGATGCGCTGTCGCGCCGTCGCTACAAAGCCTCGAGTTCGTGCTGATAGCGCTGCCAGTTGGCGACATAATGTTCCGCACTGTGCAACAGGCGAGCCACCTCGTTCGCGCTGAGCTGGCGAACCACCTTGCCCGGCGAGCCGACGATCAGCGAGTGGTCGGCAAACACCTTGCCCTCGGGGATCAGCGTGTTGGCCCCGACGATGCAGCCCTTGCCGATCACTGCGCGGTTGAGCAGCACCGAGCCGATGCCGATCAGCGAACCGTCGCCGATCGTGCAGCCGTGCAGCATCACCAGATGACCGACGGTCACGTCGCGGCCGATCGACAGCGGTACGCCTTCGTCGGTATGCAGCACGCAATTGTCCTGGATATTGCTGTTCTCGCCGATGCTGATCGGGTCGTTGTCGCCGCGAAGCGTCGTGTTCCACCAGATCGAGGCGTTTCTGGCCAGGTGCACGTCGCCGATGACGATCGCGTTCGGGGCGACCCAGCTTTGCGGGTCGAGCTGTGGGCGCCGGGCGCCGAGGGCGTAAAGAGGCATGGGGGGGTCTCGCGGTGGGGTTGGCGGAGGGGAGATTGTAGCCTGTCCGGCTACTGATGGCGTAGCGCCTCGATCGGATCGAGGCCCGCCGCGCGGTGGGCCGGATAATAGCCGAAGAAGATGCCGATGCCGGCGGCGACACCGAAAGCGACCAGCACCGAGCCGCCGGAAATGACGATCACCATGTTGCTCAGCAGATTGGTCAGCAGCGCGCCGCCGATCCCGAGGACGAGGCCGATCAGGCAGCCGGCGACCGAGATCATCAGCGCTTCGAGCAGGAACTGGGCCAGGATGTCCTTCTGGCGGGCGCCGATCGCCATGCGGATGCCGATCTCGCGCGTACGTTCGGTGACCGAGACGAGCATGATGTTCATGATCCCGATGCCACCGACCAGTAGCGAAACCGAAGCGATCGCACCGAGCAGGACCGACATCACGCGCGTCGTCTCCGCCGCCGAGTCGGCGGCAGCGGCCAGGTTGCGCAGAAAAAAGTCGTTGTCCTGTCCTTCGCGCAGGCGATGCCGCTGGCGGAGCAGGGCGGTCATGCTCTTCTCAACCGCCGGCATCGCCTCAGCCGAAGTCGCCTGGACCATGATCAGGCGCACCGAGCCGGCAAAGGGCGTACCGAAAACCTTGCGCTGGGCGGTGGTCAGCGGAATGATCAGGGTATCGTCCTGGTCGCGCCCGTCGAGGTTCTGTCCTTTCTTGCCAAGCACGCCGATGATCACGAAAGGACTCTGGCGGATACGGATCGTCTTGCCCAGCGGATCCTCGGCGCCGAACAGATTGTCGGCTGCGGTCTGGCCGATCAGCGCCACGCGCGTCGCCGAGCGCACGTCCGAATCGCCGAAGGGGTAGCCGCTGACGATCTGCCAGGCGCGCGCATCGAGATAGGGCGGCGTCGTGCCGACCACCGTCGCGCTCCAGTTGTTCGAGCCATAGACCAGCTGCTGCGTGCCCTGGTGCACCGGCGCCACGTTCGCCACCCCATCGAGCTCGGCGATCGCCTCGGCATCGGCGACGGTCAGCGTCGGGCCCCCGCCACCACCGCTGCGCAGGCCGCCGGCGGTGGTGGTGCCGGAGATCAGGATGTACAGATTGCTGCCCATGGTGCTGATCGTCTGCGCCACCGAGTATTGCGCGCCCTGGCCGATGGCCATCATCAGCACCACCGAGCCGACACCGATCACCATCCCGAGCATCGTCAGCACCGTGCGCATGCGGTTGGCGCCCATCGCGTGCCAGGCTTCTCCGAGCATCGCTTTCAGCATGCCGCTGCGGCCAGAGCTGGCGCCGGCGTCGGCAGGTCGCTGACGATCAGGCCGTCGCGGAAGCGCACCTGTCGCCGGGCATAGGCGGCGATGTCGGCCTCGTGCGTCACCAGCACGATGGTGATCCCCTCGCGGTTGAGTTCAACGAACAGGGCCATGATCTCTTCGCTGGTATGGCTGTCGAGGTTGCCGGTGGGTTCGTCGGCCAGGATCAGTTGCGGCGAGTTGGCCAGTGCGCGCGCGATCGCCACCCGTTGCTGCTGACCGCCCGAGATGCGGCTCGGCAGCGAAGCCGTGTAATCGCCGAGGCCGACCCGGCCCAGTTCCAGTCGTGCCCGCGCCCGCCGCGCCTCGCGCTCGAAGCCGGCATAGACCAGCGGCAGGGCGACGTTGTCCTCGAGCGTCATTCGTGGCAACAGGTTGAAGCCCTGGAAGACGAAGCCGATGGTCCGGTTGCGCAGCGCCGCCAGTTCGTCTTTGCTGAGTTGGGCGGCGTTGCGACCAACCAGGAAGTAGTCGCCGCTGCTCGGCGTATCGAGGCAGCCGAGCAGGTTCATGAAGGTCGACTTGCCGGACCCCGAGGGGCCCATGATGGCCACGAATTCACCGGCCTCGATCCAGATCGACCCCTCGCAGTGCCGGAAATGGCCCGGCCGCGGTGAGGTAGGATTTGCCGAGGCCGGCGACGCGAATGATCGCCTCGGACATCAGAACAATCTCATCCCGACGCTGCTCGGCTTGCCGCTGCTGCTGGCAATATTTTCGCCGATGACGACCTTGTCGCCGGCTTTCAGCTCGCCGCCGAGCACCTCCGTATTGCGGCTGTCGGTGATCCCGAGCTGCACACTCACCGGCTTCAGCTCGTCGTGGTCGATCACGTAGACCGTGCCGCTCGCGGTGTCGCGCTTCTTGCCCTTGCCCCTGGCCTCGCCGGCGCTGCCACTCGTCGTACTCGCCGCACTCGGGCCGCCGGCTGGCGCCGCACCGCTGACCGGCTTGTTGCCGTTGCTGCCGTTGGTCTCGCTGGGCTTGAAACGCAGCGCCGCGTTGGGCACCAGCAAGGCGTCCTCGCGGCTGGCGACACCGATGCTGACGTAGGCGGTCATGCCGGGCAGCAGGATATGATCGGGGTTCGAAAGCGAAACCCGCACGTTGTAGGTGACGACGTTCTGCTGCGTCGTCGGGTTGAGGCGAATCTGCTGCACCTGCCCCTGGAAACTGCGATTCGGGAAGGCGTCGACGGTAAAGCGCACCTTCTGCCCTTCGCGGATGCTGCCGATGTCGGCTTCGGCAAAGCTCGAATCGATGCGCATCTCCGAGAGGTCCTGCGCAATCTTGATCAGCGTCGGCGTTTGCAGGGTGGCAGCGACGGTCTGCCCGAGATCGACCACGCGGTCGATGACGGTGCCCGAAACCGGCGAACGGATCGTCGTGTAGCGCAGGTTGACCTCATCCTTCTCGGCCGCCGCCGTCGCCTGTGCGAGCTGCGCTTCGCTCGAGCGGCGCGTCTGGATCGCCTGTTCGAGTTCCTGCCGCGAGATATATTCCTGTTCGAACAGGGCCTTCATGCGCGCTTCCGTGGCGCGCGCCAGATCGAGCGCGGCGCGTACATTGACCACGTTGGCTGCTGACTGCCGCGCCTGCGCGGCGAGCAGCCGGTCGTCGAGTTCGAGCAGCGCCTGACCCTTCTCGACCTGGTCATTGAAGTCGACATAGAGCCGGGTCACCGTGCCGGAAACCTGCGTGCCGACATTGACCAGCACCACCGGGTTGAGCGTCCCGTTGGCCGACACCGTCTGCGTCAGATCACCCCGTTCGATGGCCTGCACCTTGTAGCGTTGTTCCAGCGACTGTTCGCTGCTCTGGCGGTACCAATAGGCACCACCGGCAGCCAGTGTGATCAGGAGGAGGGCGAGAGCGGATTTCTGGCGCGGGATGTTCATGGCTTGCGGACTTTCTGGCCAGCGCTGAGCGCCAGCAGGCGGCTATCGAGGGTGCCGATCGCCCTGGCCAGCGCGGCGCGTGAGACGTACCACTCGAGCGCCGCCTGGATGCGTTGCAGGCGGGCGTTGGCGAGCGCGCTCTGGGCGTTGAGGACGTCGAGGATGTTGCCGACGCCGGCCTTGTAGCGGCCGAGCGCGACGCGCTCTGACTGCTCGGCGCTGGCCAGCAGGTCGGCGCTGGTGCGTATCGTCTGGGTGGCCGTGGTCAGGTTCTGGTAGGCCTCCCAGACGTCGAGCGCCACCTGCTGGCGGACGCTGTCGCGGCGGGCCGCCTGGACCTCGGTGCGCGCTTCGGCGGCGCGCACGCTGTAGGTGGTGTTGAAGCCGGAGAACAACGGCAGGTTCACCACCAGCCCGATCGAGTTGCTGTTGGCCGAGGCGCCGCCGAGGTCCTCCCATTTCGGGCCGGCGCTCAGCGACAGCGTCGGCAGACCGGCGGCGCGCGCGTAGTCCACGCCGGACTGAGCCGCTTTCAGTTCGGCCTCGGCGGCCTGGAGGTCAGGGCGGCGCTCGCGCGCTTCGGCGATCAGTACCGCGACGTCTCCTTCGAAACTCGCGTCCGGGCTGGCCGCCGGGATGTCGTCGAGTGGCAGCGGCTGGTTGGCGTCGAGGCCCATGACGTTGGCCAGCCGGCCGAGCGTGTTGCGTTGCACGCCCTCCGCCCGGATGCGGGTGAGCGTCGCCTGTGACCAGGCGGTCTGTGCCTGCAGCCGGTCGGCCGGGGTGCCGGTGCCGACCTGGTAGCGGACCTCGGCCGCCGAGAGACTTTCCCGGCTGGCCCTTTCCGGATTCGCGGGCGGCTGTCACCGCCGCTCGGGCCGCCTGGGCGTTGTAGTAGGCTCGCAGCGCCTCGAGGAAGGACATTCTGGACGGTCGCGTCGAGCGTCGAGACGGCGGCACTCATCAACTGTCGCGCGACTTCGAGGTTGGCCGAACGGGCGCCGAAGTCGAACAGCAACCAGGAGAGCGTCAGCGCGGCGTTGCTCTGGTTGGCGCTCCGCGCATCGACCCTCACCCGGCTGCCGGCGAGTCGGCCGTCGAGGGTGGGGAGGAAATCGGCTTGCGCCAGACCGACCTGCGCCGCCTGCAGCCGCGCCGCGGACCAGACCTCGCGGGTGGTCGGATTCCGGCACAGCGCGAGATCGACGACTTCCAGCACGCCGTAAGGGACGTCGGCCGCCAGCGGCTGGCAGGGCAGGGCAGCGCCATCGATGATCAGGGCCGGCGGCGGCGGGGTGAGTGCGCCGGTGGCGAAGGGATCCCCCACTTCGAAGGCCTGCAGCTCGCCGGCAAGTGCCGCCAGGAGCGTGGCGATGGCGAGTCGGCGGGGGCGTCCGGGTGTGCCGCGAAAGTGCTGAAGGTGTCGTGTAAGCCATTTTTCGCTAGTATAGCCAGCCTGGCAGCCATCTCGTACGGCCCGGGCACCCGGAAACGCATTTGCCGCTCGCGATTGCGTTAGCAAATGTTACAGACTGGGGTGCTGACCGGGTCGGGCGAGAATGGGTGCGAGCAGGCGCGAATGGGTTCGAATGGGTGGCAGGAAGACACTCACCGCCGGGGCCTGGCCGTATCATTGCCCGCCGCCTCCGCCAGCCGGTTGAAGCGCTGTCTGGTGCCGGTTTGACCGACTGACCATTGGGGAACACGTCATCCCGCAGATGGAAACGACCAGCCTGGTCGTTCTGCTTGCCCCTCGCCTGGTTCTGGTTCGACAGCTTCCAGGGCACGTGCGGCGGCGATGGCGGCTGCGCGTGCCGCCTGTGTGGCCGAAAACCTGCTCCTGCTCGATGATACCGTGGCGCTCGGCGGGCTGCGCCCGGCGCGTGATGACGAGGGCCGCCTGCGCCTGCGGCGCGTCTATCGCTTCGAGTACAGCGATACCGGGGATAATCGCCGGCAGGGCCACGTCACCCTGCTCGGCAGCGAATTGCTGATGCTGCATCTGCCGCATGCATCAGCCCCCCGGCTGCAGGTAGTCGCCAGCGGCAGCGAGGACGTCCCTTGACGGCCGCAGCCGGATCCGGGGATACTGTGCGCCCGTGTCTTCCACCCCGCCCCCATCCATCCCGTGGTACGTCTGCCTCACCAAGCCGCGGCGAGAAGCGTTCGCGCTGCGCAAGCTCGAGGAGCAGGGTTACGAGGTCTTTCTGCCCTTGCTGACGCAATGGCAGAAGAGCAAGGATGGCTGGACGAAAAAGCAGCAGGTGATGTTCCCGCGCTACAGTTTTGTCCGCTGCAACCGCGCCGGGCAAAGTATCGGCCCATTCGCAGCACCCCGGCGTGACCGGACTGGTGACCTTCGGTAACGTCCCGCGACGCTCGATGAAGCCACGCTGGAGGCGATTCGCTCGCTGGCTGAACACCAGGCAAGGGCGCTGGATGACACGCTGCTTCCCCTTCTCAGGCCGGTGACAGCGTGGCGATCGCTGACGGCCCCTCGCGGGCATGTCCGGCATCGTTTCCGCTGTGGCCGAAGAACGGTTGACGGTGTCCCCTCAGCCTCCTGGGCCGCGAAAAACCCGTGGCCATACCGATCGGCCACCTGACCCTGGCCTGAACCGCCGCGAATGCGCCTTTGCTCCCCGACGCTCGCCTCGTGACAGCCGCACGGTAGTCAGTCCGGGTACCTGATCTCGCACCACCGACACCGACCATGACCTTGAGCCTTGCAGCCAGAATAAGCCATCACGGTGCCGTGGACGGCGTCACCGGCTCCTGCCACCAGCTCAGCCTGCCCGACGGCCAGTCTGGTGCTGGTGGACTGCGGCCTGTTTCAGGGCGCGGAAACCTCGCGCGAAGGCGCCAGGGCCGAAACGCCTGGACATCACTTTCCCATCGATCGGGTGCGCGCTGGTCGTTACCCACGTCACATCGACCATGTCGGGCGCATCCCAGGCTGCTGGCGGCCGGCTATCGCGGGCCGATCGTCCGCAGCCAGGCCTCTACAGGCGCTGCTGCCGCTGGTCCTCGAAGATGCCCTGAAGGTCGGTTTCACCGCGACCAGGCGCTGATCGGCGGCTTTCTCAAGCGGATCCGCCAGCAGACCATCGCCGTACCGTGCAAACGGTGGCGCACGATCATCAGCGGCGAAATCGGCGCTGCGCGTCGACTCTCCCCGGCGGGCCCATCCTCGGCTCGGCCTATGTCGAATTCGATCTCGGGCGCCAGCCAGGAGGCAGCGTCGTTTTCTCCGGGACCTCGGCGCCCCCTACACCCCCTTGCCCAGCGCCCCGGTCGCCCTACGGCGCCGACGTCGTCGTCCTCGAAGTACCTACGGCGACCGCACCCACGAAAGCCGCACGGATCGCCGTCAGCGCCTGCAGGCCCCCTCCTGCGAACGCTGCTTTGGCAACCAGGGCAGCCTGCTCATCCCGCCTTCAGCATCGGCCGCACCCAGGAACTGCTCTACGAGCTGGAAGAGATCATCCACCGCAACCGCCAGCGTCCGGCTGCTCCGGGCGTTACCTGGGACGACCTCGACATCATCGTGATTTCGCCGCTGGCGGCGGATCTCACCGCCGGCTATGGCCAACTGCGCGAGCACTGGGACAGTGGAAGCCCGGCGCAAACTGGCCGCCGGACGCCACCCGCTGGCCTTCGGACAGCTCACCACCATCGACGACCACGCCACCCACCTGGTGCCGTCGAGTACCTTGCGGCGTACCGCGCGCCCGGCGATCGTCATCGCCGCCAGCCGGCATGTGCGGTGACAAACGCATCGTCAACTACCTCAAGGCGATGCTCAACGACCCGCGCCACGATGTCCTGCTCATCGAGCTACCAGGCAGCCCGGCACGCCGGGCAGGCAAATCCAGCGGTATGGCCCGAAGGGGCGTGTATGTATCGTTCTCGATGGCCAACGCTACCCAATCCGCGCCGGCATCCACACCCTCGGCGGCTACTCGGCGCACGCCGACCAGAAAGACACTCACCTCAACTTCATCGGCCGCATGCGGCACAAGCCACGGCAGGTCCGCCTGGTGCACGGCGACACCGCTGCCAAACAGGCCCTCGCCGCCGCAATCAGGCAGTGCCACCCGACCATCGAAGTCATCGTCCCCTGACCGATTTCCCGTGTAGGAGCCCGATTCATCGGGCGACTTCTTCGCTCACCAACCG
>JADJMH010000006.1 GCA_016709675.1 Candidatus Accumulibacter proximus | reverse complement strand
AGGGCTGATCGACGCCGCAGGTTCTGGTTCCCGACAACTACCAGAAACTGGGCGACGCCGCACCTCTACACCGGCTGCTGGATCTCGTGCTGGACCTGCTGCCACGGGGCAGTCTCATGGCGGTCGCCAGCCGCCGTGACGCCCCCGATCCGTTGTCCGGGCGCTACGCTTATGCTGCCACCCTACGCATCGGCAGCGACGACCTGCGCTTCACCGAGTCCGAGAGCGGGATACTAGCGCGGCTGTGGGACGTACCTGGCGAAACCGCAGCGGGCTTGCACGCAGCCTGCGACGGCTGGGCCGCAATCCAGGTATTGCTGATGCGCCTGGGCGCCAACGCGGTACCGACATTGAACCCGGCTCACGCCGAACCCGTGACCGAATTCCTCGACCGCGAGTTCCTCGCCAAACTTCCAGCCACTGAGCGCGCTTTCCTGCTTCAGGCCCAGCCGCCTTCCAGTCCGGCATGCTCGCCCGGACCCGACGGGTGCTGAACACCGCCGTTGCTATCCTTGCCCGGCTTGGCCGGGAACACCTCCTGATCAGCCAGTACGGGCAGGAACAAGGTGCGGGATCGGGCAATTACCAATTCCACCCCATCCTGCGCGAGTTCCTGCTGTTGCGCCTGGAACGTAACTATCCGGCTGACGAAATAAAGGCGATGAAAATCAAGGCTGCCCGCTTGCTGGAGGCGCAGAGCGAAGTGGAGTCGGCCGCCGACCTCCTGATACAAGCGGGGGCGTGGGATGAACTGGGACGCCTGATCTGCGCCCATGCGGCGGCCTGGATGGGATCGAGCCGTGTGGGCCCGCTGCGGCAATGGTTGGAGGCGTTGCCCGAGACGGTGCGTACGGCCGATCCCTGGTTGCTGCTCTGGCACGGCTCCGTGCTGCGCCTGTTTAATCCGCCGGCGGCACGGCAGCCACTGGCGCAGGCCTATCAACAGTTCATGGCACAGGAGAATGCCGCTGGCGCCTACCTGGCCTGGGCCGCCGTCGTCGAGTCGTTTTCCGCGCCTTGGCATACCTTCGCGGAAATCGGCTCCTGGCTCGTCGAACTGGAACGACTGCAACAACGCCATCCGCAATTCCCGAGCGCGGATATTGAGGCGCGCGTGCTGAGCGCGGGGATGACCCTGCTGACGGCTGCCCCCTTCACGCCCCAGCTCCAACCTTGGATAGCCAGGGCCGAAGCCCTGCTCCTCGATCCACCTTCACTGCAAAGTGTTGGCCTTTTCGCATGGATGGTGGTGATGAACACCGTCTGGCGGGGGGACGGCATCGAACAGACCCGAATCCTACTCTCCCGGGTGAGTTTTCCCGCCGCCCAGGCCGAGTCCTTCCCCTTGTCATACATGCTCTATGCCAGCGCCTGGGCGCAAATCGAGGGCGCCGCGCTCAACCTGCCCGGCGCGCGCGACTGGGTGGCAAGCGGGCTGGCTGTGGCTGCTCAAACCGGCATCCATCTGATGGATTCCATGGTGCAGGCCAGCGCGTGCTTTTCCGCCACCATCGTGGGCGACCCAGCCAAGGCCGAAGCGTCTATGGTCAAGATGGAACAATTGCTCGACCCCACCTGGACGTTGCACGTGATGCAGGTCCAATACCTGCGTGCCGGCATCCTGCTCATGTCGGGCGACTTCGCCGCCGCCGTGAAGTCACTGGAAGGTTTTCAGGAAAGGGTCGTGGCGACCGGTGCTGTCACTCCAATGGCTATAGCGGAACTGCTACAGGCCCAGGCTTTGGCGCTCAATGGGCAGGCGGAGGCGGCCCGCGATCACCTGACCCGGCCAAGGGAATTCGCACAACGCTTTCCCAGCCCAATGACGGAATTTCAAGCGGATCTGGTGGAGGCCTATTCCTGGTTTTCCCAGGACGAGGAGGAGAAGGGGCTGGCCGCATTGCACCGTGCGCTGGCGGTCGGCAGACGCTTGAACGCCATGGGTATCTTCCCTTTCTGGCTGCCGCAGATGCTGACTCCGCTGTGCGTCCGCGCCCTGAAGGCGGGCATCGAGGTGGACTACGTGCGCCGCCTCATCCGCAAGCGCGGCCTGCTGCCCGAGTCACCCGCCACTGAAAACTGGTCCTGGCCCATACGCGTCTACACTCTGGGCCGCTTCGCGGCCCACAAGGACGATGTCCCCATCAGCGTCTCCGGCAAGACGCAGAAGAAGCCGCTTCAATTGCTCAAGGCGCTCATCGCTTTGGGCGGCCGCAGTGTGGCGGCCAGCACCCTGTCCGATGCCTTGTGGCAGGTCAGTTCCGAAGACACCGCCCGGCACGCACTGGAAATGGCGGTTTCCCGATTGCGCAAGCTGCTGGGCGACGATCGGGCCATCCTGGTTCAGGAAGGCAAGCTTTCGCTCAACGACAAGCTGGTCTGGGTAGATGCCTGGGCGTTCGAGCGCCTGGCTGGCAACTTTGAAAAGCACCCGGGAGATGCGGGACTAAATCTGGCGCAACAGGCCGTGGAACGCTACACGGGCGCCTTTCTCGCCGGCGACGAGGAGGAGGCGTGGCTGCTGGGGCGCAGGGATAGGCTGCACAGCCACTATCTGCGCCTGGTTAGCGCGTATGGCTCCGCCCGGGAGCGGCTCGGTCAATGGAATCAGGCCATCGACGGCTATCGCCGCGCTCTCGAACTGGATCCGCTGGCCGAGGCAATCTATCAGGGTCTGATGCGTTGTCACCTGGAGCTGGACGAGCCTGCCCAAGCCCTGGAAACCTATCGCCGTTGCCGACAGATGCTGTCGGTCGTCTTGAGCGTCTCCCCCAGCTCGCAGACCGAAAAACTGGCCGAACGTGCGCGTTGTCGATAAGTGCACTCCCTTGCACGCGCGGATTTTTCATCCGTGAGCTATCCGTGAGTGCATGACTCTTAAGCTGGGATCACCGGACATTACCCGTGGTGCTAGTTTAAGGGAGAGAACCATGCACAACATTTACACACCTGCGCTCAGCCTCGTACTCGTGGCCAGCTAAGCGGCTGCCGACGAGAGTTCCTACCGGAATCAGGGCAATGGCCATACAACTTCACCGATGGCAGGGGCGTCACCAGGGCTTCCGCACTCGGATGTCATCGCGAAGTGAAGCCCAGGGAAGTGAAACCCAGTATTCTCATCCGGACGTCGTCCATCCAAGCGGCGCACTTGCGCTTCAGGCGCAGGCTGGTCTCGGTCTTCGGCGGTATTCAGGCGAATCAGGTTGAGGACGACTTTCTTAAAGAGGGAGAGGTTCTATGGGGCGTTGTCCTTGCGTACGGTGCTGGCATCCTCGCCAAAGCTGTCATCGAGAACCCAGTGAAGGAGTCCGTCGATGCTAGCGACCGAAGAGCAGAGCGTCACCAGATCCTCAGTCAGCGAAGCTCCATCCGCCGCGGCACCCCTGCGTGCCGTCCGGACGCGGGACGGCCGCCAGGCGCTGGGGATGGCGGTGAGCTACCTCATGACCGACCCGGTCTACGCGCGGCTGCCGTTCGGGCAGTGGTCGCGCGTGCTGGTCGGGCAGATCAACCGCGGGCACTACCTGTTCGCGATGGAAGGCGAGAAGGTCGTCGGCTTCGTCGGGTGGGCGCTGACGACGAAGGAGAAGGCGGAGGCGTGGCTGAACGAGAACCGCGACATCGGGTTCGCGGACAGCATGGCCGGTGAGATTGTCCTGCTCAACGTCTGGAAGGCGGACGGGGACGCGGTGAATCGCGTCCTGGTCGAAGCAGTCCGCCGCGTCATTAGCGACCGGGAGATGGTGTACGCCAAGCGGTTCTATCGGGACGGCCGATTGCGGCCGGTACGGCTGCCCGTGAGCCGGTTCGTTGAGGGGCACGTCTCCCGCAGCGAAGCTCTCGCCTGATCGGCAGCGAGCAAGTACCGAAGAACCCCGTTACTGGAGGGCGGAAATGGCTACTAGGAAGTACAAGACCGGGTCACTTTTCGAGGAAGCGTTGGACGATCACGCCTGGTGGTGCGACCACGGGCCCGATCCCGATTCCCGTCCGGACAAGTTCGACCAGATCCTCCGGCTGAGCCTTGATGAACTGCTCCAGGATGACGAAACCCTCGATTTCCCGCATCGTGCCGAGAATGCGGAATCCTCACCCCCATCGGTGTGGCTGCAGTCCGTGGCACAGGACCTCATCGTCACCGGCACGGTCGCCCCGGCTGAGGGGGCTTCCCAGTTGGCAACGTCCGCCCCGGCCCTGTCCGGCCTCGACCATTCGACCTTCCTGGCCCCGACGGCATTCGATGGAGTCGGGTTGTTCCCCGGCGCGACGGACGGCGCGATCAGCGTTGCCGCGCTCACAGACGCCGCCATACCCTCGGCCTGGGAGTCCGAAATCGCCTTCATCTCCGGTGTCACGTCAAGCGAAACGCTGGAAGACACGGCCTACTGGACCTGGAAGTACGACAAGCCGGCGACCTACGACACCGAGTCGTATGCCTTCAAGTGGGGCGACACACACCCCGGCACCGGGAGTGGCGAAGTCAAGTACTGGTTCGAAGCCGGTTCGAACTGGGTGACCGCCGAGCAGGACGGGTTCCTCTCCGCGCTCCACCTCTGGTCCGCGCTGGCGGACATCTCCTTCAAGGCAGCCGACAAGGAGAGCGATGCGCAAATCGTGCTCAGACGCGTGACGAACGGCTCTGCCGGCGCCTCCGCGCCGACGCTGAATACGGGAGTCGGGAGCGAGACGATGAACGCGGCGCCGACCCAGGTATCGATCAAGATCGACACCAGCGTTTTCGGATTCGGACCCATCGGCGCCCCGTCGTCGCCGAACTCGTTCAGTGCCGGGTACGGCTACGTGTACAACACCCTCGTGCATGAGGTGGGTCACGCGCTCGGGCTCGGACACGGCGGGCCGTACAACGCCGGCGACAACCTGGGAACCATCCCCGAGCGGCAGTTCGGGTTCTACGATTCGCGGCTGTGGTCGATCATGTCGTACATCTACGCCAACGACACCACGGCCAAGTTCTTCGGGGATTACCCGGTAACCGGGACTGCCTGGGGTAATCTCAATTCCACCACGCCGATGATGCTGGACATTCTGGCGATCCAGCGGCTCTATGGCGGGCCGGGCTCGGGGCCTCTGATAGGCGGGGGGAAGATCTTCGGCTTCAACGCCAACATCGGCGGTGACGTCGGGAACTACTTCGATTTCAGGATCAATCAGAGCCCGATCGTCACGATCTGGGCTCCGGGATCCGGCAACACGCTCGACCTGTCGGGATTCGCCTCGGACGCCACGATCAACCTCCGGCCCGGTACGTTCAGCAGCGCCGCCGGCATGGTGAATAACATCGCGATCGCGCTCGGCACGAGCATCGATACGGGCATCGGCGGCTCCGGCGACGACAAGATCAACGGTACCGACGGCGGCGACACGTTGATCGGGAACGCCGGCGACGACATGCTCAGTGGCGAACAGGGCGACGACACGTTGATCGGCAACGCCGGCGACGACGTGCTCAATGGCGAACAGGGCGACGACGTTCTCAAGGGCGGGCGCGGCTTCGATACACTGGAGGGGGGGCTGGGCAACGATACGGCGGACTATTCCGACACCACGCTAGGCGTCACCGTCTATCTCTCCCGCCATTTCTCCAGCTATTACGAGGGTGAATTGCCTTGGTCCGGAGGTCCCGAGATCAACGTTGACAAACTGCTCGACATCGAGAATGCGACCGGCGGCGCCGGCCCCGACAACCTGAACGGCAACACGGGTGGCAACATCCTGAAGGGCGGCGGCGGCGCCGATATTCTCGACGGCGGTGGCGGCTTTGACACCGCGGTGTACGGCGATTCCGGCGCCGGGGTGTTCGTCGACTTGCTGGCGGGAACGGGCGCCGGCGGCACGGCGGAAGGCGACATCCTCGCCAACATCGAGAACATCCAGGGCTCGACGCACGACGATGTGCTGACGGGTGACGATTTCTCGAACCGGCTGCAGGGTGACGCTGGCGTCGATGTGCTGTTCGGTGGCCGCGGCGGGGACTGGCTGGAGGGCGGCGACGACGGAGACCTCATCTTCGGCGGCGACGAGGCCGACATACTCAAGGGCGGTGGCGGCGCCGATTCGCTCTTCGGAGAACTCGGCAAGGATCGGCTCGAGGGCGAAGAAGGGGACGACGCGCTCAACGGCGGCGCTCAATACGACACCATGCTCGGCGGGGCGGGGGACGACGCCTACGATCTCTTCGACGTCAACTTCACGCTCGTCGAGGGCCCTGTCTTTTCCTACTACGACACGGTGTACGACAAGGTCGTAGAGGAGGCGAATCAGGGGACCGATAGCGTGCGGATAAGGCGCGCGTCGGACGGGACAACGGAACTCACGGAGTACGCGCTTCCCGCTAACGTCGAGAACGGGCAGATCATCGGCACCGCGAACTTCAACCTCACCGGCAATGCGCTCGACAACGTCCTCGATGGCAACAATGCCGAGAACACCCTCTCCGGCGGCGAGGGCAGCGACGAGCTCAAGGGAGCCGGCGGCTATGACACGCTGATCGGCGGTGGCGGAAACGACGTCTACGATCTGACCGACGTCACCACGAAGCTCTTCCAGGGCTCGCTCTTCTCCTTCTTCGATACCGTCTATGACAAGGTCGTCGAGGCCGAGGGAGGGGGCGTCGACGAAGTCCGCGTCCAGCGCGCCGCGGACGGCGCGGAAGTGCGTACCGGCTACACCCTTCGCGACAACGTCGAGAACGGGACGATCCTCGGTACCGAGGCGTTCGATCTGACCGGCAACGCGCTCGCGAACGCCTTGACCGGCAACGGCGCTGCCAACGTCCTTGCAGGCGGTACCGGCGACGACACGCTGATCGGCGACGCCGGCGCGGACCGCTTCGTCTTCAGGACCGGCGACGGCACCGACACAATCACCGACTTCACCATCGCCGACGGCGACGTCATCGACCTCCGAGGCGTCATCGGCGTCCACAAGCTTTCCGACCTTGCGATCACCCAGAACGGCACCGATACCGTCATCACGCTCGGCAGCGGCCTCGTCCTCCTGAACGTCGTCAAGGAGACGCTGACGGCAAATCAGTTCCTCTTCAGCCAGGCCCCCACAGACGTCGGACTCTCGAACGCCACGGTAGCGGAGAACAGTGCCCCCGGCACGATCGTCGGCGCGCTCGCGGCAACGGATGCGGATCCGGGCGAGACGTTCGCATACTCGCTCCTCGACGACGCCGGCGGGCGTTTTGCGATCGACGGTGCGAACCTCGTCGTCGCGGGCGGGCTCGACTACGAAGCAGCGACGTCGCACGGCGTGACGGTTCGTGTCACCGACTCGGTCGGCAACAGCTTCGACAAGGCCTTCAACGTCTCGATCGCTAACGTCGATGAGATCTCCAAGGGAACCGGAGGCAGTGACGTCATCGAGATCGCGCCGGGCAACGGTGCGGAGCGCGTCGAGGCCGGAGCCGGCAACGACCGGATCAACATCGCCCCGGGCGTCGGCACCGTCGTCGTCGACGCCGGGTCGGGCAACGACGTCATCAACGGGAACGGCAGCACGATCCTGAGCTTCGCCTCGGCAACGGGCCCGGTCAATGTCAATCTGATCAGCGGCGCGGGTGCGCGCCAAGCGTTGCTGAAGGACCTCACCACCGGCGACGTCATCCCGCTACAAACCAGAAGCGGTGCATCAGACCCCTATGATTTCGGCACCAGCGACAACCCGGTCTTCTCGCCCGACGGCACCAAGGTTGCGTTCGAGTCGACGGCGCAGCTCGATCCGGCCTACCCGGGTGGATTCTGGAACATCTGGGTCAAGGACCTCGCAACCGGCGCGACTTCGATCGTTTCGACGACGGCAACGGGCGGGTTCGGAAACAACAACAGCCTGTCCAGTTCATACAGGGTTGCGTGGTCCCCGGACGGCACGCAGATCGCCTTCACGTCGTTGGCGACGAATTTCGTCGCCGCCGACACCAACGGCCTCGGCGACATCTTCATCAAGACCGTCGCGGGCCCCAATGCGGGACAGATCATGCGGGCATCCGAGGGCACGGGCGGCGTGCAGGGCACCGACAGCACGGTTGCCAACACCCTCATCCCGCACGGCAGCTACGGTGCGAAGTTCTCACCCGACGGCAACATGCTACTCTTCTGGTCGAGCGCCGAGAACCTCGTTGCCGGCGACACCAATGGCGTCGCGGACGTGTTCCTCAAAATGCTCGCCGGGCCGAACGCCGGAACAACCTACCTGATCTCGCGCACCGGGGCAGGCGCGATCGGCAATGGGCAGAGCATTGATGCCGACTTCTCGCCCGACGGCACCAAGGTCGTGTTCTTTTCAGTCGCCACCAACCTCGGCGCGACTGGAAACAGCCTCCTGATCAAGGATGTCGCGGCTGCCTATGCGGGCGGCGACCCATCTTCGGGCGCCGTGAGCAGGATGGTGAACCAGGGATTCTGGGCGACGTTCTCCCCGGACGGAACGAAGGTCCTCTACTCAAATACCCAAATCTACTACGTCGATATCGCCACGGCGACCACCACCGTGGTCTCGACGAACGCGGCGGGCGCATTCGGCAACGCGATCAGTCAATCTCCGGCCTGGTCGCACGACGGAACGAAAGTCACCTTCCTGTCGACCGCCACCAATCTCGTTCCCGGCGATACCAACGGCGTCATCGATGTTTTCGTCAAGACGATCAGCGGTCCCGGAGCCGGCGCGATCGAGCGCGTTTCGGTCGACGAGTCGGGCGGCCAGAGCAATGCCAACAGCGTGTTTCCCGCCTTTTCCACCACGAACAACAATCTCGTGGCGTTCGAGACCGACGCGAACAATCTCTACGTCCCGCACACCGGCATCGGCAACGATAAGTTCAGCGGAGTCGACGGACTCTGGGGCACGCCCTTCAACGATATTCTGGTCAACTCCAACGCCGCACTGGCTTTCGCCACATTCCGCGGCGAAGCCGGCAACGACGTGATCCAGGGTAACGCCACAACGATCGAGGAAGTCGATTATCGGGACTCACCGGGCGGCATCAGGGTGACGATGACCAACAATCCGGCCTTTCCAGGCTTCGGCAACGTGTTGGACGGCTGGGGCAATAGCGACACTATCCGTTCAATCGAGTATGTGCGCGGTTCGGACTTCGCGGACGCCATCAACATGGATGACCGCGCCAATAGGGTGTGGGGCAATGCCGGCGACGACAGAATCAATGGCGCTGGCGGCAATGATGTTCTGGATGGCGGAGGCGGCAATGACACGCTGGCCGGGGGCAGGGATGACGATACTTTGACCGGAGGCGCGGGTGCTGACGCTTTCGTGTTTCGGACCGGGGACGGCACCGACACGATCACCGACTTCAACGCCGCCGAGGGCGACCGGCTCGACTTGACCGGCGTTGCCGGCTTCCACGGCCTGTCGGATCTGGTCATTACCCGGGCCGGTTCCAATACAATCATCACGCTCGGCAGCGGACTGGTGCTCGAGAATGTTGCGAGCGAAACGCTCGCCCCGGAGCAGTTCTTGTTTAGTCAGGCGCCCAGCGACATTGGGTTGTCGAGAGCGTCAGTCGTCGAGAACAGCGCAGCCGGCACGGTGGTCGGGGGGCTCACGGCAACCGACGCGGATGCGGGCGAGACGTTCGCGTTCTCGCTGCTCGACGATGCCGGAGGGCGCTTCGCGATCAACGGCGCGAACCTCGTCGTGGCGGGCGCACTCGACTACGAGACCGCCACCTCGCATGGTGTGAGCGTGCGGGTCACCGACGCGGTTGGCAACACTTTCGACAAAGCCTTCGCCATTGGCGTTGGCAACGCGAACGAAGCGCCGAACGACATCGCTATTTCGGCAAGCTCAATCGCGGAGAACCGCCCGTACGGAACCGTGGTTGGCGCTCTCTCGGGCACCGATCCGGATGCGGGTGATCTGCTGATGTTCTCGCTGTTCGACGATGCCGGAGGGCGCTTCGCGATCAACGGCGCGAACGTCGTCGTGGCTGGAGAACTCGACTACGAGAGCGCCACGGCGCATTCCATCACGGTGCGCGCGACCGACTCCGGCGGCGCTTTTCGCGATCAGGCGTTCGCGTTGAGTGTGACGAATGTGGGCGGCGCCACGATCGTGGGATCGGCCAAGGCCGACTCGATCAACGCCATGAGGACGGTTGCAGGTCAGCCGCTTCCGACCAACGAGGAGGATGTGATCAGTGGCGGGAAGGGCAACGATACGATCGATGCTCTCGCCGGCAATGACGTAGTCAATGGCGGTGAGGGCGCCGACTGGCTCATGGGGGGGCCGGGGAACGACGATCTGTCCGGAGGCGGCGGCGCGGACCGGCTGTCAGGTGACGCGGGAGATGACCGGTTGTCCGGCGATGACGGGGCAGACTGGCTGATCGGCGGCACGGGAGCCGATCAGTTATTCGGGGGCGACGGCGCGGACCGGCTGATCGGCGGTGCGGGAGACGATGTTCTCAATGGGGGTCAAGGCGGCGACACGTTTGTATTCTGGGCCGGGTTTGGTAATGACATCATTACCAATTTCGCGAGCGGCAAGAGGAGCCACGACGTGATCGAGATCGATCGCGACATCTTCTCGAATTTCGCCGAACTCGCGGCCGCGAGCCGGCAGGTCGGCGCCGACGTTGTGATCGAAGCGAGTCCGGCGGACTCGATCACACTGGAGAACGTGACTCTTATCGCCCTGCACCCGAGCGACTTCCTCTTCATCCTCTGATCTCGATTCGGTCCCAGGGCAAAGGTGGTCGCTATATGCATGACCATGACATTCGGCCGCGGCTACGGCAAGCGCTGCGGCATGAGGCTGGTGACCTGAGTTTGGCGCGCGGGCAGGGTATGAATGCTGCAAATGATGGGGTGGGAATAGCGGCTGGGCAGGTTGTGCGGGGATGGTGTGCTTCGATGTATTCAGGATGCCTTTTCCTTGGGAGACAAGCATGAAACTCAAAACTGGCAAGGTAACTATGACAGGGACAAAGAGGCGAAGTTTTCCTCCGCTCATCCTGGCCCGAGGTCGCGCCTCCACATTAAAGCTTCTGGTTGCGCTGGGGATATGTACCCTGGCCGCGTTGCCGGCGCGTGCATCACCCATTCTGGACCTGGCGTTCGGTGTCGATTCAGGCGCCAGTTCGCTCGGTAGTTCGATCAGCGTTCCCTTGAACGGCACAGTCAACGGGGATTTCCAGAAGTTCGACCGCACGCTCACATTCAGCGGCGGCAATAACATCGGACTGGCGTCCGCGTTTGTGACCAGTGCGACGATTCCCGACACGCGCGTAGTCGACGCACCGGGAACGGAGACCACGGTCGATGTTAGGTCGGGCAGCTTCACGGCGGCGTTGCCAGGGGCGTTGCAACTCGGCGTAGCTGGCGCAGTGCGCAACGGCGATGCCGCCAGCGCGGTGTCGTGGACCGCGCAAGGGCTCGGCACGGTCTCAGGCAGCGTAGACGTTGTGACCTCCGTGTTCGGCTTCTCGACCACCACGAATGTCGGATTTTCAGCGGTCGCAACTCCGGTACCCAGCTTCACCACGTCCGCCGGCTCGATCGCGCTCACTGATACCGCCGGTGGCGCGCGTCTGACGCTGCCCCTGGCGCTGCCAGTGACGGTGAACAACATCGAGGTGCAGGGGTCGGGCCTGCTCGGCGCGCTTTTCGACCCGGTGCGCGCGTTCATTGCAGACTATGTCAGCGGCCTGCTCGGTTCCCTCTCTCCGTTGCCGGGCACGGTGGTTGCCAACAGCGCGACGCACCTTCCGGCGTTGCCGCAAGACGTGACTTACACGGTCGACCCGAACCGCAGCTTTCTCTCGGGGGTTAGCTCAGGCTTTCTCGCGGGAACCAATTTCGGCTCTTCGTTTATGGGCACGGTCGGTGCCAAGCTCCTCGAAGGCGACCTTAAGTTTGCAGGCGAGAGCGCGTTCGGATTCACCAGGCAGATCGGCGCCATCGATAACTTCGCCGTCGGCAATCTCGGGCCACTAGACTACGATGTCGACCTGAGTTCCCTTTCGTTTGATCTGGGATTCGGCCTCGCTTCCGGTTACGCAACGAACGGCAGTTCCCCCGCCGATTTGGGCTGGTCGCCAAGGAGTGGCAGTCTGACCATGACCGGGCGCACTTCGCTAGAGATCTCGGGCGTCGGTCTTGTCGTCGACGCGCCGTTTTCCGTGACGTCGAATCTGGGTCTGGCAATGCAATTGCGAGACGCCGGTCACGACGTCCAGTTCGCCCGCGCCATGGGCGTCGAGACGCTGACCATTCCTCTGGCATTCGCCGACGTTGACGCCAGCCTGACCGACACGCGCATCGACATAGACAGCGGCGTTTCCGGCTTTCTTGCGGCAGCGTTCGCGACAAACCTCGTGCCCTTTCTCGAAAACATGATCCTCAACGATATCGAGACGACCGACTATTCAGGCATGCTGGTCGCCACCCGCGGGGTAAGTGATCCCATTGGCGGCGCTCCGGGCGGGTCCGGGGGCATCGGTGGGCCGGGAAACCCTGTTCCCTCGCCGTCCACGCTCGCGCTTCTTGCCCTCGGCTTGGCCGGACTCGGATTCAGCAGGCGCAGGACCAATTCCGATTGCTCCGTTTTGAAGACTTGACCAACACGAAACGGTTTCGCCCGACCGCACCACAAGGGGCAAGCCCGCATGGCCTGCTCGATCATCGACTTCTGGCGTTTGCTCTCGTGTTTTTCCGGAGTACTTCCCCGCTTTGCTATCGTCCTTGCGGAGACGGTCCTGAGTCGACTGCCCCACCGGGCTCGGGCATGCGCCTGAGCTTCCTTCGTGTTCGCGATGTTTGGGCTGCCGATGCCGATTCGGGCTTTCGACGACGAGGCGAAGCTGGTCTCTTTCCCAGGTAACCTCTCACCGTGAGGCGGGATCCGGGGTGGTAAACCCGATCAGCATCGACGGGTTCATCGGCCTGCAGCAGAACGTGTCGCCCCCCCGATCAATCTCAGTCTCAGGGCATGAACCGACATACCCATGTTGGGCGAGGTATGCGTTGGCTACCGCGCAGATGAGCAGGCGTCGACGAACGACAGGCTCGGGTTCGACTTAGGACTGCACGCAAGCGGCGGCAGTGTCCAGGTCGCGCTGCCGATGAACGTCGGTAAGCGTCCAAACCCACCATCTGTACTCAGCGGGTAACGCCATGCGATGTTGTCGCCTTTTGCGAAGGGGCGGCAATGGCAAAGTGACACGAGCCGGTAATCTCGCGAGAGCATGTTGAGAACTGGTGTCGAAGTGATCTGACGCAGCGGGACCATTGTGCGGCCCATGGATTGGGCGAGCGAGCGTTCCATCGTTGGCGCGGCAGAGCGAAAGCAAGCATAGCGGCGGCCAAGGCCACCCTGACGCTGGTGCCAGTCAGTGTAGGCCAGCCGGATCCGGCCAGCGTTGTCAGACTGTCGAACTGGATCCGCTGGCCGAGGCAATCTATCAGGGTCTGATGCGTTGTCACCTGGAGCTGGACGAGCCTGCCCAAGCCCTGGAAACCTATCGCCGTTGCCGACAGATGCTGTCGGTCGTCTTGGGCGTCTCCCCCAGCCCGCAGACCGAGAAACTGGCCGACGTGCGCGTTGTCGATAAGCGCACTCCCTTGCACGCGCGGACTTCTCATCCGTGAGCTATCCGTGAGTGCATGACTCCTAAACTGGGATCATTGGTTATTCAGTGAAACCCAGTATTGTCATCCGGACGTCATCCGTCCAAGCGGCGCACTTGCGCTTCAGGCGCAGGCTGGTCTTGGTCTTGTCGGCGGTCTCCAGGCGAATCAGGTTGAGGACGATTTTCTTCAGGAGGGAGAGGTTCTGTGGGGCGTTGTCCTTGCGTACGGTGCTGGCATCCTCGCCAAAGCTGACATCGAGCACCCAGTGAAGGCGGTTCTCGATGCCCCTGCGGACCCGCACCACGGCAGCGAGTGGGGCGCAAGACACGCTGCGCCGTCGACCCGGCGACGATCGCCTGGCTGGCAGCAACCGTGGCACCACTGGCCACGCCGAGCGGTGGGTACAAGCTCGCCTCGCGCGCCGTCTGAGGCTGGGACCGTCGTTGCCACGCTCTGCCGGAAGGCGCGACGCCTGTACCAGGCGCGCTTCAGTTTCGCCGGCGATGTACGCGACACCCTTCTCGCCGTGCGGTCTGTCTCCCGGTCTGACGGACGACCAGACCGCGACGAAATCGTCACGCACCTTCGCCTCTTCGGGCCGAACCGGCAGTCAAGAAGGCCGTGTGACGGCGACTGTACTCTCGATCGTGCCGTTGGATTTGCTATCCATCTAACGCTGAAGAATGGACCTACTACCCTATCCATTTCTTGCAAGTTAATCTGAGAACCGGAGTTCACCATGGCTTTGACAATTGTTGACACAAGAAATCAGCTGAACGAGTTTTTCGATACGGTCGAGAACAATGTCTTGAATAACGTGGCGGACGTGGAATTGCCGCTTCTTGGAAAGTTGAGCGACTTGCCGGGCGGCGGCGCAGCCGCAGACCCCTTCGGTGCCCTAAAGACCCAGGTTCTTAATGCCGTTGGGGCCGCAGCGGGCGTGGACGTGGCTCAGGCCATCGCCGATGCAGTTACAGGTCTGGGAATTGCTGGCCTCAGTGCAGTGAAGACGGCCGCCGACGGCGTCGACATCATGTTCACGACAGAAAAACGTGTGAATACGGGAACGGCAGAACTTGATATCGGCAAAAGCGTCGGGGATTTCTTGGTCTTCAAAGCCAATACTGGAGCGTCGCTTACCGCCGCTCTGAACGCCACTCTGTCCTTTTCGGCAGACGGCGAATTCACGCTAAAAGACCAGCTTGCACCAGAGTTGACGGTCAGTGTCGGAGCCGACCTTAGCGTTGTGAATGCCAACGCCAATCTTGGTGTCGCCGATGTTGCGCTCAACGATGCCGATCTTGCCAAACCCGAATTCCAAGCCGAATTCGGCTTCAATCTGGGACTCGCCGCCGACGGAACTTTCACCGTCGCTCCCACACTGACGGCATCGGCGGGGCTCAATCTCTCATTCTCCACCACCGACGTATTGGCTGGTCTGTTGCCCGACATGCGGGGAAAACTCCTCATCGATTTCACGGTCCTGGGCACGTCGTTCAATGCGCCAACGATCTCCGTCACGGATCTGAAAGTTGATCTCGGCTCCTATCTCGGTATCGTTGGCGATGTCTTTGGCGATTTCGGGAAGCTTTTCAATTCCGGCCCGCTAGGCACCATCGTCGATGTCGCGACCGAACCGGTTCCCGTTTTGAATGACCTCGCTCATACCTTCGGTCTGGTCAACCGCTTCGACAAGGTAGGCGGCCTCACCGGCGGCGGCGACGGCGTCATCACCATCGGCGACCTCGCGGCCTACCAAAGCCAGGCAGCGGCGGACATCCTGGATCCCTGGTACAGAACGATCAATATCGTTTCGCAGATCCGTAAGATCGGCGCACTGGCGGACGTGGGCGAGATCGATTTTGGGGGCGGCACCCTGGTCGGCGGCACCACTGTGCCCGACAACGATCCAGCCTCAATCGTTGCTGCCCTGAAGGATCGTCTTAACGATCTCGGCCTATCCGCAGAGGTGACCGATTTCCTCAGCGACATCGAGATCGGTGGCCTCGCATCCGCTGCGGCGGGTGCTACGCCTAGTAAGGGCTTCACCTTCAGTCTCTTCGAGCATCCGGGCGACGTCCTCAAGATACTTCTGACCAACCAGCCGGTCAATCTCATCGAGTTCGACGTGCCTCCCCTCAAGTTCGATGAAGCGGCCGGCGGCTTCTTCCCTGTCCTTGGTCCCCTGGGTTTTATACTTGAAGGACGGCTGAAAGCCGGGATCGACGTCGACATCGGCTATGACACCCAAGGGCTGATCGACAAGCAGTTCCAGGACGGCTTTTATGTCAAGACTGCGGATGATCCTGATCCGTCGAACAACAAGCTCGACAACCCGGAACAGCTTGGCTTTCTTCCCGTGGGCAACCTCAATACCCAACTGACAGGAGGCGCGGGCGCTGGTTTTGCCGGCAGCAGCCTGACCGTCAACGCAGGATTCGGCTTCGAGCTCTCCGCCTATTTCGCCGCCGCCAGTCCCGAGCCCCCCGCCACTTTCGCAGATGGTAAATTCCGCCCCGGAGCGGACGACTACAGTTGCATTTTCGATCCGGTTGGGGGACGTGCCACAGTCTCTGTCAATGTGACCATCAAGATCGGTTTCGGCCCCTTCTCGATCAAGAAGAACATTCCGCTGGCCGAAGCCACGCTCGCGGATTTTGACGTGTTCAAGTGCCCGCCGCCGAGCGTACAGGCAACGCTGCTTGCACCCGGCCTTGCCACGGTCGTCGGGGAGGACCTATTGCTGAATGTCGGCGAACCCGACCGAGCCGACCAACGCAAGATCGTTGACGAACATGACGGTGTCGCCAAGCTGGTCGCTACCTACGACGATCCGGCGACCGTCGCAATCAATGAAAGCCTGAACGAGGCCTATGTGATCGGACTCGCTCGCAATCAGAGCGGGAACAACATCAATCCCGCCGATAATCCTGCGCCGGTTCTCGTCGTTCCGGCCCAGCTCGACGTCTTCGCCTTCGGTTTCACCCAGCGCGTCGACATACCGGTCATCATCCGGGCGGACTTCAAGGGCGGCGCTGACATGCTGGTGATCCAGCGTGATGTGATCGTCGATTCCGAGGTCTCCGGCGGGGATGGCAATGATGTGCTGACCGGTGGCGGCGGGCGGGATATACTGCGCGGCGACGCGAACGACGACGTTCTCGCCGGCAATGACGGCAACGATGATCTGGCCGGCGGCACCGGCGACGATCAGTTGTCCGGCGGCAGGGGTGCGGATCGGATGGACGGCGGCGACGGCATCGACACCATCGACTATTCACGGGCCAACCAGGATACGCGCCAAGGCGTCTACGTGACGATTACCAAGGTCGGTGACGTCATCGGCCGCGGCGGCGAGGCGGAAGGTGATCTGCTGATCTCGATCGAGAGCCTTATCGGCACGGATTTCGCGGACCATTTCCGCGCGGGCTTCGGGGTCACCCAGAAGCTTGTCTTCGACGGCGGCAAGGGCAACGACATTCTGATCGGCGGCATGGGGGAGGATTTGCTGCTCGGTGGCGAAGGCGCCGATCTACTCAATGGTGACGTTGCGATCAGAGAAAGCGATGGGTTCCCAGGTTATGACGGCACCTCCTATGTCACTTCCTGGGGCGCTGTCGATATTGATCTGCAACGCACGATCCAGCGCGGCGGCGATGCCCAGGGCGACAGGCTGTTCAGCATCGAGGCGGTCGAGGGGTCGATCAATTCCGACATGCTGCTGGGCGACGCCAGCGCTAACATTCTATTTGGCAACGATGGCAATGACGTGCTTGAGGGACGCGGCGGCATCGACGAAGTCGGCGGCGGTTTCGGCAACGACCTGATCTATGGCGGCGCGGACGGCGACACGCTGGACGGTGGTGCGGGCGTCGACACTTTGAGCTACGAGCATGTGGGCGGCCCCGTGACGGTTGATCTTGGCGGAAGTCAGCTGAAATTCCTCGGCTTAACCGTGTTCGTTCCGGGCGCTGCGCCCGACAATATCGTCATGGAGCGCCCGCTAGAGGGCGGCGCACGCGGTCGCAGTACCTTTGAGAATCTCGTCGGCAGCAACGCTGGCGACTTACTCGCCGGCGACATCGGCGATAACCTCATCAAAGGTCTCGACGGCGACGACTTCATCAACGGCGATGCCGGCTTCGACGTTCTCGTCGGCGGTTTTGGCGCCGATGTATTGATCGGTGGCAGCGGCATCGACTGGGTTTATTACAGCGATTCCCCTACGGGCGTCTACGTCGACCTCCTGGGTGGCGGCTTCTTTGGCACGGCACAGGGCGACATCTTTGGTGCCGTCGAGAACATACTCGGCTCGACCTCTGCCGACGCTCTCTTCGGCGATGACGTTGACAACATCATCGATCCGAACATTTCCGGTGCCATGGTTACAGAATTCGTCGGCGGGGGCGGCAGCTTCAACGACACACTACGCCTTGATTATTCGAGCGTGCAAGCCGACATCGGCCAAGGCGTCGCCGGCGGCTTCGACTACACTCACTTTGATGTCGGTAGCTTCCAGCGTCTGACGGCGTCCGGCACCGCGACGCTAGACACCATCCATTTCAGCAACATCGAACGGCTCGACGTGGTCGGCACACGCAGCGCCGACACGATCATCGGCGGTTTCGGTAATGATGTCATCATCACCGGCGACGGCAACGACTACGTTCTTGCTGGCAATGGAGCCGACGTCGTGTACACCGGACGCGGCGATGACTTCGTCGCCTACAACCACCTCGAAGGCAACGACAGCGTTCTTGGTGGCAATGGAACCGAAGTGTTCAAACTGTCAGGTGGAAGAGGCATCGATACGCTGTCGATCTCGCTCGAAGGCGCGACGGAAGACATCACACTCGTGGGCCGAACCGACGCTGCGGAGGGCGGTGTCAACCTGCGCCTCGCCAACGGTGCGGCAGTCATCCTTTTTGAGCGGCTGAAAGACATTACGACCGGCACGGGTAACGATGTGGTCGAACAGCTCGGAAACTACGACAACGTTTTCAGCACGCATGGCGCGCAGGATATTATCCAGCCGGGCCTTGGCGTAGATTCCGTCGATGGCGGCGACGATTTCACCGCGGGTAAAGAGATCGACTTCGGGTTTGCACCCCCAAACAGTTTTGGCTCAATCATCAAAAACGGCCTGCTGTTCGCTCAAAACAACGGCGACTTGTTGATCCTCGACTATTCGGCGTTCACCGGTGCGAACGGTGTCATCGGAACTGTCGACGAGAGGTCGGTCGATTCCCTTTATCGGGTCATTTCGGGAGGCAACGGCGACAACGCCTTCATCGTCACTTTGACTTCCTCCTTCTCGACCAACGATGGCAACTACGTGGGCGGAAGCATCGGAGACCCCAGTTACACGCGCGTCGACTTCACGAACATTGAGCGGCTGATCGTCACCGGCAGCGAGCAGGGCGATTATCTCGAAGGCACCGACGACTCCTATCGCTTCCTGAGCTTTAATCTGCCTAACGGTGGGGACGCCGCGCTCGCTTCGAATTCTCGCGGCGACGATTTTCTGAGCGGCGGTGCAGGCAACGACGTCCTCATTGGCAAGTCAGGCAGCGATTTCCTCTTCGGCGATGACGGCAACGACATCCTGATCGGCTCGACTCCCGATGATCGGTCGATCACTGGGGATGACAACTTACAGACTGAAGGAAACGACCCCAATGAGATCGACTATCTCAGCGGCGGCGCGGGGGCTGATACCTTCGTACTCGGGATTACTACCGTCAAAGCGGATAATGTCGTTAAGAGCGGGTACTTCTACGCCAGCTATGGTCGCGAGACGCTCCCGCTCACCAATCGCGCGGTCATCACCGACTTCAACGCGGGCGAGGGTGATACCATTCTGTTGAGCGGCAATGCCGGCTACTACGCGTTCGAGGTGATCAACTCCGGAACCGCCGACGTCGCGACCCTCATCTATCACAAGTTACCACCCGGTCGTGCGCCGCAGCAGTTGATCGCCGAAGTCCGAGGCGTCTCGACCTTCGACTTCAATGCAGATTATGTGACCTATGCAAACGCCGGCAATCTCGGCGTGGGTGGCGCGGGAGGCTTCCCCGCAGCGGGAGCGGCCTTGGGCGTTCTTGCAGCGCCATCGTTGTTTGCGCCACCAGCAGACATCCAACCCCCTGCGGCCATCTTGGAAGCAATTCCAGCGGCAGCGCTCGCGACCTCCTGGGTTCAACAGAACGGCAATGTCGCCGAGTTGAAGGCCGTCTTCGACGGCGCGGCAGGCGGCGCCGGATCCAGGCTGACGCTTTCGGGTAGCGCCGAAGCGTTCGGCACCTTCGATGGCGATCCCTTCGGCCTGGGTAAGGGCATCATTCTATCGACCGGCAATGTCGAGGACTTGCCGGGCCCGAACACGTCACAGAGCGCCGGGAGCAACGTTACCTCAATCCCGATCACCTTTGTTAAAATAGGCACCACTGGTCTGGTCGACATTTTCAGGGCCGACCTGTCGAACCTCGGCATCGATCTGCGTTCGATCACGCTTAAGGACAGTAACAACGAGCTCGGCGGGTCGGGCGGCATCGCCAGCGGATTCGATCTGGACGGGCTCTTGTTGGGCCGGTCGAATCTTGCCGCTGCAAACTCAGTTGCCGACCTTAACTCTCTGACGAAACTCGACGTATTCGATTTCTCCGCAGCAAGTCTGACGTTCCAGCCTGGGTTCCAAAGCCCGCCGACAAATGCCACCTTTCCCTATGGCACCGATCTCAAAGGATCGATCAACGGTCTTGTCGACCAGGCCGCCGTGCGCCTCGATGTTTTCAATGAGAATTTCTCTCAAGGGTATCTAACCCTCGGACGCGGCGGATCGCTTGGCTTCGATCTGACCAGCACAGTTTCCACCAACCAACCTCTCTACCTCTACGCTGCCGAAGTCGGCGCGAACGGCGAAAACCTCGTCGGCAGCATCAACGTTTCAAGCGACACCATCGAACCCACCGGCGATCTCTCCACCGATCTCGGTGCAGCCGGTTCTGAAGGCGATACGACGAGCCTTACCTACACGTTCACGCCGAAGACGGGCGACACCGCTTTTTCGCTCGACGTCGTGCTGTTCTCGGAGGAACTGCCCGAGTTCGACGGCACAGACCTCACGGATCTCTACAGCATCAAGCTGAACGGTGTGGAGATCAGCGCGCTGTCCAACGGAGCGGCGCTGACGATCAAGAACCTGGTCTACGCTGCGTCTGGCGATCTGATCTTCAATCCCGTGGGAACCGGACCGCTTGCCGATTCGATCAAGGCCGATGCCTATACGAAGACACTGACGATTTCTGGAGCCATTGATCCAGGCGTGGCCAACACGCTCACCATCGAGGTGAAGGACGGACGCGACGCCTTTTTGGACAGCGGCCTCCTCATCAAGGATGGTTCATTCAAGACCTTTCCGCTCCCGGTCCTGCCGGCCCTACGGATCATGGCGGCCAATGCCGACCGGCCAGAAGGAGACCTTGTTCCGACCACTTTCACTTTCACCGTTACGCGTGTTGGTGACACCAGCGTTGCCACCATCGTCGATTATACGATTAGCGGAATTGGCCCCCATGCAGCGGACAGCAACGACTTCGGCGGTATCTTCCCCAGCGGTTCACTGAGCTTCGCTCCCGGCGAGACCCTGCAGACGCTCACCATCGAGGTGAACGGCGATATGATGGTTGAGCCCGACGAGGCATTCGCCGTCACTCTTGCAAATCCTCAAAATGGTATCCTCGAAGTTGCCATGGCGAGCGGTACGATCCAGAATGATGACGTTCCGCCCCCTCCCGAACTCTCGATTGCGGCGCTGGATGCCGTGAAAGCCGAGGGCGATTCGGGCACAACGGCCTTCACCTTCAAAGTCACCCGCACCGGTGACCTGAGCGGCGAGACCTCCGTCCATTTCGGGGTCAGCGGCGCGGTCGACGGTTTCGATTTCGCGGGCGGGGTGCTGCCAAGCGGGACGCTCGTGTTTACGCCGGGCAGCGGTGAACAACTCCTCACTTTGCAGGTTGCGGGCGACACGCGTGTCGAACCTCATGAAGCCTTTACCCTTACGTTGACTGAACCGGTGAACGGCAATCTCGCTACGGCTGCTGCCCAAGGCATCATCCAGAACGACGACCACTTTAGCATCCATATCGGCGATGCGCCCGTGCGTCCGCTCAAGTCAGATGCCGGTGCCTGGGAACGAAGCTGGTCCGACAGTCACGTGGACATCAGCCACAAGGCCAATCTGACCGATGCCAACGAGGCTTATTCGGACGTGTTGTTCGTCAGTTCCGGCAGTGCCGTGCTGAATGGTGGCGATATCTCGGGGGGCGATCTGGGCGTGAGCGGGCAGACGCTGGCAACGAGCGCAGTAAAGCAGGAGATCGACGGCACCGAAAGTTTGCGTTTCTCCCTGGATCAGGAAGCAACCGGTATCTCGTTCAACCTAAGCCGCTTTTTTGCCAACGACGATAACACTGGACTGACCGAAGCCGGTCGAGTCCAGTTCCTCAACCTCGCCCACGAGATCGTCAAGGATGTGCAGTTCTTCGCTGACAGCGCGAACGGGAACAAACAAATGACCATTGATGTTTCGGGAGGCTTTGTCGAGGCACTATTTTCGGCGGGCGCTTCGAACGACACAGATTTCGTTTTCGGCGCCTACGGCAATGCGGCAGGTAACGGTTACGGAGGAGCCTCGAACGCTGGTCATGGTAGCGATTATCTGGTTGATGCGGTAACCTTCGAGATCGGGGCGGTCGCTGTTATCGGCTCAATCTTACCTAACAACCCAACCGACCTCTTCATTGTTTAAATCACAATAAGACACAAATCCAGGAGCAATCACATGATGGACAAGATAAATAATGGCAGAATGGTCGACACGCTGCGAGGCGTCCTTCTCGTCTGCGCATTGGCAGCGGGGATTGGATTTTCCGGTACTACCGGAGCGGCGCTTGCATTTTCACAACCGCCGGCCGACGGCAATGATGCCTTCTTGAGTATTTCTGCAGATCAGTCGGCGGATGATTTTACTCTGGCAAGAAACGGGATGGTCGATGGACTTACATGGTGGGGATCTTATCGATTGGATCCTGCGGGGCTACCCGCCGATCTGTTCCAGGTAAGTATTTTTCAAGACGACGGCTTGGGTAATCCTGAGATATCGCCTCTTAATATGCTTACGGACACTGCGACACGAACGCCAACGGCTCTGCTCGATGTTACCGGACAGACGGTCTACCAGTATGACTTGTCAGTTACAAGTCCTTTTGCGCTGACCGGTGCTACGCCCTATTACCTGTCCGTGGTCAATAAATTTGACCCGAATTATCCGGATGCCGACTGGTTTTGGTTGTTAAGTGATACCTCAGGTAGCAATTACAATCGTTATGCTGCAAATGAGACTTGGCAAAGTTTCACTACTGGTAACCTTGCATTTCATATCAATGTGGTACCGGAGCCCGCGACCCTTTGGCTTTTTCTAATGGGTAGTTTCTTAATCGGGTTGTCTGTCAAGAACTGAAAGGCGTGATCTCAAGAGTTGAGAAGATAGCAAGCTGCAGATCAGGATTAATGGGAATAATGTCTAGGTGAGCACATCGGTGGCGGGAACGACTTCAATTTGTGGCTGAGCATCCAGTTCGGTATCAGGCTGAGCTTGAGTCACATATAGGTCTGTCGACCCATATCCTTATACACAACTTACCCCGGACCCCATGGCTTCCGCACTCGGATGTCATTGCGAAGTGAAGCCTAGGGAAGTGAAGCCGAGTATTCTCATCCGGACGTCGTCCTTCCAAGCGGCGCACTTGCGCTTCAGGCGCAGGCTGGTCTTGGTCTTGTCGGCGGAATCCAGGCGAATGAGGTTGAGGACGATTTTCTTCAGGCGGGAGAAGCGAAGCAAAATTGACCTAAAGCTGTTCATGGGGAAAACAGGGCCTGGGTCAACTTTGCGCCCTGGACTTACATCGTCGTAACCGAGGACATCTGTGAAGCTATAGGTTTTGTGCAGCAATAAACCAACCATGGAGGCCGCTTGAATTTGCGCCTCTGTATATTCATGCCAGCCTGTCTCAGATGATTCCTCTTTGTGCTTTGCAACCGTCACATCCTCACTGGGGATAACTTTTTTTGACCAAGTAAGCCATTGCCCCTTTGCGTTCTTGCTTAGCTTTCCGGCGTTGACCAGCTCGATGCCAAAAGAATATCGATTCATGCCGTTAAGGTTGCCCCATTCGCTTTTTCCGGCGTGCCACGCGCGGCGATTGAAGGCGACCATTTGGACTATGCTTCCGTCGCGGTCTATAACAAGGTGGGCCGATGCCTGTGCTTCTAGGTTTGTCAACCATGACACGGCACCATCAAGAGTAGGGCCAGCGGTGTAGTGCATTATCAGATAGATCGGCGATATCCCCGCAGATTGGTTTGGACTCTTGACGTAAGGCGATTTCCCGGAATCAGGATACCGGATAACTGCCGCAGCATCTTGTCATGCTGGCCCTGAGCCCGGTCTACTGCCAGGACTCTTGGTATGGCGTTTTTCGGAAATCACCTAAGTAAGCTCCTCGCCTGAATCGGCTACTAATAAGTGGTTGCTGATTTTCACTGAACCCCCGTTGTCCTTGTGATAAGAGGCCACTAACGTCTAGCTGCCCGCAAGCACCCGGCCTAGCTGCTGGCGCATCCGCGGCACAAACGCGTTGGACGGAAGCGGGTCGCCAACGGTGGTTGCACACAGTGTAGGGGCCAGAAATCCGGCGTCAATTTTTTTCCTAATTAGCGCTGTGCTTCAGCCAGCCTGAGCCAAACCTCGGTGCGCTTGCCCGTCGTAACGGCGGCGCGGATAAGGCGCGGCAGGATGGTCCTGAGATCGAATCGGCGGTTGAATCGATATTGCGTTTCGGATAAGTAACGGTAAGCGTACTTCCCGAACTTGAAGGCATGATACGTCCCACTGATGGAGGTCTTGAGATTGCCCAAGATCGTGTTGATTCAATGGAGGCACGACATGTCGGTACTTTTGCGCTTCTTGCCGACGACCTGGGGTTCGTGTTGGCAGCCGACCTCGGTCACCGCCGAGAAACAGGCCAGGCCATCAGAAACGACTGTCGCCGAGGGCGCCAGGTGCTGTTCAGCCCAGTTCTTGACTTCCGCGTGACTGAAGGTCTCGACGGGGGAAAAGACCACCTGCAGCGGATGCCCCGACGCGTTGGTCTCGACGGCGGCGATGAAGGGAACCTTGTTCTCCGACCCGCGCCCGGCCTTGCCGCCACGAAGCTCGCCGCCCAAATAGACATCATCGACCTCAACGCGTCCGTCCAGTTGTCGCAGTGCTTCTCGCTCCGTCATCACCTGCAGCAGCTTGTGCTTGAGCCGCCATGCGGTACGGTAGCAGACGCCGATCTAGCGCTTCAATTCCAGGGCAGAAACGTTATTCTTGGTCTGCGTCAGGAAGTACATCGCCTTGAACCACGTCCTTAAAGAAAGCTTGGTCGCATGAAAAATCGTCCCGCTGGTCAGCGTGGTTTGCTGATGACAAGCGTTACACTGAAAAGTCTTCACGCCGTCATGCCACACCACGCAATACGCCTTCCCTTCACACCGGGGACATTCGAATCCTTCAGGCCAACGACTCTGCTCCACCGCCGCCTCACACTGCGCTTCTGTGCCGTACCGTTCCAGAAGCTCATCAATGCTCAACCCAGGTTGAAACTGAATTGTGTTCATCCTTGCCATGGCTGCTCTCCACCAGGTTCCACAAAGCCAAAATGGGGCTTGCTCGATGAGACGACAAGGGGGGTGGCTGAAGAGTAGCGCTAATGAGGATTTTTTTGACTCTCGCCCCTGCCGCCGTCGTGGCGAGAACCAGCATCAGACAGCAAGTCGCGTCACTCGAGCAGCGAGCTTGCCGGCGAGACGATCGGCGCAAGAAATCAATCGGTCAAGATCTTCCGGCTGCGACCGTCTGCTCCCACCGGGCGATGCAAGGCGGTGCACGCATTGCCGGAGGGCCTGCAGGTCGCTCCTCTTGTCGTAGAAGGGCTCCGGCTTCCAGGCACCGTCTGCGGCAAACGTCCTCGGCGTGGTTGGTGAACACCAGTACCTGCGTGGCCGGATGGTCTGGGCCAAGCGCGCGCAGAACATCCAGCCCGCTGTCATCGAGGAGCTGGATGTCGACGACGACGAGGTCCGGTGGTCTACGGCGAATGCTCGCGATCGCCGGAGCCGGACTGGCGAACTCGCCCACTTTGTTCACCTGGCCACTCTGGGCTTCGACACCACGGCCGGCGTGGCAGCAGGCGGTCATCCGCGCACAGGAAAACGCCGCCCGCCAGACCGCGGCCGCGGCTGCCAATCCCGGCAGTGAGCAGTTTGCCAAACAGGCCGAGGCCGGCCGCAAACGTCTTGCGCTCGAGGAAACGCATGCCAGCCGCCTGTTCGCCATCGACGCCGGTCTCGATGCCGATGCCCTGCGTCGCCGCTACCCGGACCGTAGCCGCCATCTGATCGTACGTGGCACCGTACGACCAGCGGAGCGTGGTCGTGACGGCGATCACCGCCTCGCCGGCCATGTCAGCCAGCTGGCGATCGCCCAGGTTAACGTGCCCTTCGCGTTGCGGCCAGTGCTCGAGCCGCTGCGCAACGCCCCGCGCCCGGAGCCCGAACAGCAGGCGCCGCCCTACGAGGTGCAATTGGCCATCGGCCAGCGCCTCGAACCGTGGATCGAGCGTGTGACGACGCTGCCGGAACGCTGATGGCGACAGTTCATTGGCCGTGGTACGGCAATCCCGAGCGCCAGGAACCGGCAGCACCGTCCTCCCGGCATCGAACACCGGCATCCGCCCTTGCGGAAAGGAACAGTTGGAAAGATGGGCGAACGCGTAGTCATCGACTTTGAAACCACCGGCCTCTCGGCCATGCAGGGCGACCGGGCGACCGAAGTCGCCGCAGTGGTCATCGACGAAACGGGAATCATCGGCCGCTTCCAGAGCCTGATGAACGGCGGTCGCCGCATACCGCCCTTTGTCCAGGCTCTGACCGGCATCAGCAACGCGATGATCCGCCAGGCCCCCAGGGCCGAAGAAGTGATGCGCCAGTTGCTGGACTTCATCGCCGGGCGCCCCCTGGTCGCCCACAACGCCGCCTTTGACCACGGTTTCCTGGGCGCCGAACTCGACCGCATCGGCGAAGCCTGTCCGACCGGGCTGCTCTGTTCGATGAAAGTGGCCCGCCGCGTCTATCCCGAAGCGCCCAATCACCGGCTCGAAACGCTGATCCGGCACGTGCGCATCGAAGCCACCGGCCAGTACCACCGGGCTCTGGCCGATGCCGAAATGACCGCCCTCCTCTGGCTGCGCATGGAGCGCAAGCTGCAGAACGACTTCGACCTGCCCGAGGTGCCGCTGGAACTCATGCAGCGCATCCAGACCGCCCCGTGCAAGGCCGTCGACAAGCGCGTGGCCAGCTTCAAGCGTCGGGTTTGGCCGGCCTAAGGCGATTTCCAGAGATGGAGGTACCGATAAACGACAGCCGTCATCCCCGCGAAAGCGGGGATCCACCGTTCGGCCCGATGCAGGACAGAGTCTGGACTGGATTCCCGCTTGCGTGGGAATGACGGAACTCCTGGACGGTTTGCGATGGCAATGCCTGGAATACGCCATGGTTGGTCAGGCACGATGCATCGATCTTGGCAGATTTTGCCAAACGGACTAATCTTGACCCATGAGCACGATGAACATATCCCTACCTGACGCACTCAAGTCCTTCGTCGATGAGCAGGTCAGTCAAGGCTGCTACGGCACGAGCAGCGAACGGTTCAGAACGTGGCTCGCTTCGCTTGCGCGATGCAACCTTGCTCCCTTTAGAACAACTCCTGAGCGCTTCGCTCACACCGCAGCCCATTCCGCCGAGAGCAGAGCGGCCTGCTCCAACACGGTTGCCGTTGCTTTCTCCTGCTTGTCCGGCGGATAGCCGTAGCGCCTGAGAATCCGCTTCACCAGCACGCGCAATTGCGCGCGGACATTCTCGCGCAGCGTCCAGTCGATGGTGACATTGGCGCGCACGGTCTTCACCAGCTCCTGCGCGATCGTCCGCAGCGTTTCGTCACCGAGCACCTTCACCGCGCTGTCGTTGGTTTCCAGCGCGTCGTAGAAGGCCAGTTCGTCTTCGGTGAGCTTCAGTGCCTCGCCGCGGGCGTTGGCCTCCCGCATCTCCTTCGCGAGTGCGATCAGCTCCTCGATCACCTGCGCGGCTTCGATCGCGCGGTTCTGGTAGCGGCGGATCGTCTGCTCCAGCATCTCGGCGAACGATCGCGCCTGCACGACGTTCTTGCGACGCCGGGTCGCGAGCTCACCCTTCAGAAGCTTCTGAAGCAACTCGACCGCCAGGTTGCGCTGCGGCATGCCCCGCACCTCGGCGAGGAACTCCTCGGAGAGGATCGAGATGTCGGGCTTGGCGAGCCCTGCCGCGGCGAAGATGTCGATCACGCCCTCCGGCGCCACCGCGCGCGAGATGATCTGCCGCACCGCCTGCTCGATGTCCTCTTCGGGCCGTGAGTCGCCGGGCGCGCGCTTGGCGAGTACCGCCCGTACCGCCTGGAAGAACGCCACGTCGTCGCGGATGCGCAGCGCCTCGGTATGCGGCACCGCCAGCGCGAAAGCCTGCGACAGCTCGCGCACCGCACCGACGCACCGCTCCTTGCCGTTCTCCTGCGCCAGGATATGCTCCTGCGCGAGCGGCAGCAGCCCCAGCCGCTGCTGCGGCGTGCCGGTCGTCCACTTCGACCAGTCGAAACCGTGGAAGAGGCTGCAGCAGACATCGTACTTCTCAAGCATCACGGCGACCGCTTCGTCCTGGTCCAGCGCCGTGCGCCCGGTGCCACCGCTTTCGGTGTACGTCGCCAGCGCCTCCTTCAGCTCCTGCGCGAGACCCAGGTAGTCCACCACCAGCCCGCCGGGCTTGTCCTTGAACACGCGGTTGACACGTGCGATCGCCTGCATCAGCCCATGCCCGCGCATCGGCTTGTCGATGTACATGGTATGCAGGCTCGGCGCGTCGAAGCCGGTGAGCCACATGTCGCGCACGAGCACGAGCTTGAACGGGTCCTTCGGGTCGCGGAAGCGATTGGCCAGCGCCTCGCGCCGCGGCTTGTTGCGGATGTGCGGCTGCCAGTCGAGCGGGTCGGAGGCCGAGCCGGTCATCACCACCTTGAGCGCACCGTGCTCGTCGTCGGCGCCATCCCAGCCAGGGCGCAGCTTCACGATCTCGCGGTAAAGCTCGACGCAGATTCGACGGCTCATGCAGACGATCATCGCCTTGCCGTCCATCGCCTCGAGCCGCTTCTCGAAGTGCTCGACGATGTCCTTGGCCACCAGCTCCAGCCGCTTCTCCGCGCCGACCACGGCCTCGAGCTGCGCCCACTTGGTCTTGAGCTTTTCCTTGCGCTCGACCTCCTCGCCCTCGGTCGCCTCCTCGAAGCCGGCGTCGATCTTCGGCCGCTCGGCCTCGTCGAGCGCCAGCTTGGCCAGCCGGCTCTCGTAGTAGATCGGCACCGTGGCGCCGTCCTGCACGGCGCGCTGGATGTCGTAGACGCTGATGTAGTCGCCGAACACCGCGCGCGTGTTGGCGTCGGTCAGCTCGATCGGCGTGCCGGTGAAGCCGATGAACGAGGCGTGCGGCAGCGCGTCGCGCATGTGGCGCGCGTAGCCGTCGATGAAGTCATACTGGCTGCGGTGCGCCTCGTCGGCGATCACCACGATGTTGCGCCGGTCGGAGAGCATCGGGTGGCGGTCGCCCTTCTCTTCCGGGAAGAACTTGTGGATGGTGGTGAACACCACACCGCCCGCCGCCACGCTGAGCAGCTCGCGCAGGTGCGCGCGGCTCTCGGCCTGCACCGGCGGCTGGCGCAGCAGGTCCCGGCAGCGCGCGAAGGTGCCGAAGAGCTGGTCGTCGAGGTCGTTGCGGTCGGTGAGCACGACCAGCGTCGGGTTCTCCATCGCCGGCTCGCGGATGATGCGGCCGGCGTAGAACGCCATCGTCAGGCTCTTGCCCGAGCCCTGCGTGTGCCACACCACGCCGACGCGACGGTCGCCGGGCTGACCGCCCGGCTTGCGGCCGGCCTCGTAACGGCCCTGCCCCGCCTGCAACTGCTGCACGCCGCGCCGCAACTGCGCAGCGCGCAGCGTCTCGCCGACCGCGACCTGCACCGCGTGGAACTGGTGGTAGCCAGCCATCTTCTTGACGATGCGACCGCCGTCGTCCTCAAAGACGATGAAGTCGCGCAGCAGGTCGAGAAAGCGCCGCGGCGCACACAGGCCCTCGATCACCACCTGCAACTCGGGCAGGTGCGCATCGGCCAGGGTCTCCCCCGCGATCGTGCGCCAAGGCTTGAACCACTCGCGACCGGCGCCAAGCGTGCCCACCCGCGCCTCCACCCCGTCGGAGACGGCAAGCAGCGCGTTCGGCGCGAACAGCGTCGGCACCCCGGTCTGGTAAGTCTGCAACTGCTGGAAAGCGCTCCAGATCGTGGCGTTCTCGGCGGCGGCGTTCTTCAGTTCCAGCACCGCCAGCGGCAGACCATTGACGAACAGCATCACATCCGGCCGGCGCGAGTGCTTGTTCTCGACGACGCTGAACTGGTTCACCGCCAGCCAGTCGTTGCCAGCGGGATCGTCGAAGTCGATCACCCGCGCTTGTGCGCCACGGATGCTGCCGCCGGCGTCGCGGTACTCGACGGTCACGCCATCGACCAGCAGGCGGTGCAGGGCGCGGTTGCGAACGATGAGGTCGGCGCCTTCGGGCCGCGTCAGCTTGCGGAAGGCATCGTCCAGTGCCTCGGCCGGCAGCGTCGGGCTGAGCCGCGCCAGCGCATCGCGCAGGCGCAGGGCCAGGACGACCTGCCCGTAGTCGTCGCGCTCGGCAGCGGGTTCGCCGGGGGCGATCTCGGCGCCACTGCGAACTCGCCAGCCGACACTCTCGAGCCACGCCAGCGCGGCCTGCTCGACGACGGACTCGGTGAATCCGGTCACGTGACCGGCTCGGCGAGCATGTTCATCACCAGACGGACAATCACCTCCTTGTCCGTCGGGGCCGATTCGGCCACCAGCAGCGCCAGCGCGGCCAGCCCGACATCGTTGATCACGGCCTCGCCGTTGCGGATCAGCCGCCCGTTGCGGTGCAGGAACTCGACGAACAGGAACGAGCCGATGCGCTTGTTGCCATCGGAGAACGGGTGGTTCTTGATGACGAAGTACAGCAGGTGCGCGGCCTTCGCTTCGACCGTCGGATAGGCCGGTTCGCCGAACACGCTCTGGTCCAGGTTGCCGAGTAAGGCGGCCAGCCCGTCCTCGCGCTCACGTCCGAACAATTCGGTCGCCTCGCCGCGCGCGAGCAGATCCCGCTTGAGGCGCACGATGGCGGCACGTGCCTCGGACGCCGGTGGCAGCAGGCCACCGACGATGCCCTTCGGCTCGACCAGCAATCCCTCGTCGTAGCGCTGCAGAAGCAGGAAGGTCTGTGTGTAGCGAGCGATGACATCAACCAGCCCGCGTCCCTGATCGGTACTCAACACTTCGCCGGCGGCGGCCTTCCGCACCAGAGCGAGTGCGGCTTCCAGTTCGCGCGCGTTGTGCTCGAAGCGCTCGCGGTTGAGCGTGTAGCCCCGCACCAGGTGGTCGCGCAGCGTTTGCGTGGCCCATTGGCGGAAACGCGTTCCCTGGGCAGACTTGACCCGGTAGCCAACGGAGATGATCACGTCCAGGTTGAAGTAGTCGACCTGGTACGTCTTCCCGTCGGCGGCAGTATGTGCAAATTTTGCACATACTGCTTCTACGTCGAGTTCTCCCTCCCGGAAGACGTTGCGGACGTGCTTGGTGATGACCGAACGCTCACGCCCGAACAGTTGGCTCATCTGCTCCTGCCGGAGCCAGACCGTGTCCCGCTCCAGACGCACATCCACCCGGGCGGCACCGTCGGGCGCCTCGTAGAGGAGGACTTCGCCGCCGGGTGCCTCCGCCATCACAGGGCCCTCCCGGTAAGCCTCGCAGCGGCCATGCGCCGCAGATCGCTGCAGGCGAGCGGCAACAACGACTCGCGCAGCCCCTGGGCCATGACCACCTGCCCATAGGCGTCGCGCCTGGCCGCGGGCTCGCCGGGTGGGATCCCGGTGCCGTTACGGACCCGCCAGCCGGCGCTCTCGATCCAGGCGAGAACGGCCTGCTCAACGACGGATTCGGTGAATCCGGAACTCATGTCACCAGTTCCCCTCGGCCCAGTACGAAGCGGGCGCGCTCGCGGCGCAGCATCTCGTAGGGTGTCATGAATCGAATGCCCAAGCCGATGCAGACGTTGGGGATCTTGATGCGCTTGACGGAGTTGGCGGGCACTTCGTGCGTCACCACGACGTGCCCGTCCGCAAGGGCGTGAGCAATCAGGTAGAAGTCGGCAACCTGCAGGAAGGTGCTGATGGCTGCCGGTTCGTACTGTTGCTGCGTAACCCAAGTGCTGACAGCGCCGAACTGTGCTGCGACCGGGACTCCAGTTCTCAGAAACAGACCATGGCCACGTTCGCGCATCCAATCGTTCAGCTCGTCGGCGCCCGCGGCGATTTCATCCGCCACCTTGTCGATGCTGAACACGCGACCGCCCGCGCCGTTGTCGATCAGCCAGTCCCAGAAGGCAGGGCAGAAGTCCAGCCCATAATGCAGGTTCTTGGCCTGGATGAAAACGTTGGCATCGAGCAGGTAGGTCACAACATCACCCCCAGCTCTCGCGCCGCTTGGTAAAACGTGGCCGTCTTCCGTACGCCCAACATGCGGAAGGCGTCTTGAAACAGCGTCTGTCCTTCCAGCGTGCTGGAGAGCACCGCTCGCGCGAAGCGCCTGCCGGTTCGTGCGCCCAGAGTGCGGTAGAAGTCACCGCCGCCGGTACCGCCTCGGTCGAGCGCGCGAATACGGGCCAGTTCGTCCCGATAGCTTTGCCAGAGGGTGGCCTCATCGATGAAACGCGCATCGAACAGTCGACGCAGCGCCACCAAAGTGCTGACTTTGAAAATGCGCGCGAGGCGCTGGATTTGATCCCCAAGCGGGGCGTCGGCCTGGTGTTCACGCTGCAACGCGGCCAACGGCACCAGGAATTCCGCTGCCACCGCATTGCACCAGCGTTCCACACGCTGCGCCGGCAGTTGACCGGCTACCGGATCGGAAACGCCGCTCTCGCCCAACCACAGGTGTGCCAGTTCATGGGCGAGTGTGAACATCTGCGCGGCCTTGCTGTCTGCCGCATTGATGAACACGAGGGGCGCCAGATCATCCGCCAGCGCGAAGCCGCGAAACTCTCCTACATCCAGCTTGCGGCGACTGTTGCTGCCGAAAATGGAGCTGGCCATCACCAACACTCCGGCATCCTCGGCCTTGGCGGCGAGCTGGCGCAGCGCATCAGTCCACGTAGGCAGTCGCTGCCGGTCCCCGACAGACAGCGCAAGCGCCTGCCGCATCGCCTCGGCGACGCGCTCCGGGGAGTCCTGAATTCGCACACTACCCACAAAGACCAGAGGCGCCAGCGCGTGCACGCGGGCATAGTCGCGAAACCAGTCCTGCCGCTGCTGGCACAGGTATATCGCCTCCAGCAGATTCGGGCTGGGACGGGCGACCACCCGATCGGCCAATGTACGGAAATCGGGGATCGGTAGCACCTCTGGCGGCGGCACCGGCAGAAACAGATAGCCGATCGGGACGTGTACCGTGCGCGCGAAGTCTTCCAGTTGCCGCAAGGTGGGCAGCAACGTACCGCCCTCCCATTCGCTGAGCTTCGGGAAACGCCCTGCCAGTGCGAACGTATCCATCCCGGCGCGCTCACGTGCCCAGGTCAGCAACTCACGGTTGACAGGGATGCGGTTCATGCTTGCTCACCAAACATCATGTCCCAGTGCCTCGGCTTTGACCCTTCTGCTGCCAAGAGGACCCCGCCCCCCCCACTAGTCCCCCCCACAGCCCCCTCGCCGCCAGGGCTCGAGCCAACCACCCCTGGCCCTGGTCGGGCAAAGTAGTCACAAGACTCCCCTTCACACAAACGGCCAGCCCCCGGAACCCCCCCTTCGCGAAATCTCCGCAATTGGCGGTCCGGTCGAAACAACCAACCCCACCGCCCCCTCCTGTCCCCCCCGCATCTTGTACTGGACCATCACCCCCCTCTCAGACCCCCCTAGCAGGCTTGTTGGCCGTATGGATCAACCGTTCGCCACCCTTTGAAAGATGGCCCCATGGCCGAACCCGGGGTCCGCACCCGTTGTCCTCGTAAAGGTAGGCACAGCAGGCCCCGCCCTCAGGGCATTGATTGGCAGTAGACCAATGCGCAGCTGGATCCCTGCGCCCTTGGCTCCCCTTGGGGTAGCAGGAGAGCCGGCGCCGCCCCGCCAGCACTTCAACAAGATGGGCGCTGAGCTTGGGCGAGAGGTTGGACCATTGCCCTTCGGCAGGACTGCGATGGTCGAGCAACCGCTTCATGCGTGTGTCGGTCACCTGCGCCTTGAGCCCGTCCAGCGATGCGGTTGTGATTGGGCGAAGCTTCTTAACCGTGAGGCGGGAGTCGAAGGTACTCACGGCCACTTTGCGGGTTGCTGTCGCCACGTAGCACTTCGAGCCATCATGCTCCTGAACTTCCAACACACAGAGCGTCGGCAGCCGGAAGTCCTGGAGAACCGAGTGCGGCTTGACGATCGTGAGGTGCTCGAAACCCTGCCGAGATTCAAGCAGAGATGCGGAGAACGTCTGATCGAATCGAATCAGGATCATGGGCTTCGTTTGAACCCAACTCGCGATCTGGGCGGCTGCACTCATACGGCTGCTTGCAGTAACTCTTCAGCGGCCCTGACCCGCAACTCGCCGGAGATGAGCTTGGATAGCAGCGAGTTGCGCAGCTCAGCAAGTGCGTGGGATTCGCGCTCGTACGCCACGACCGGTTCGTAGAGTGCTCGCGTCAGCTTTTCGAATGGCTGCATGACCCTGGCTGATGGCGTGACGACGGGAATCGGCCGGAAGTTCGCCTTACTGATCTCTAGGAAGGTCGAGCCGTTGGCGCGACTGACGATGTCTTCGTGTGCGACGCGTGCCCACCGAAGCAAGAAGAGATTTGACGCCCCGGCCTTCGCCACCATCGCGATGAATCCCTGATTGATCGCTACCGGAAGCTCCGCGACTGCCAAGTAGCCGATCGGTGCGCGCGATGACAGCAGAACAGTTCCCTTCGGCAGCAGTCCGGAACCGACTTGCGATAGCCCGGCGTCAGTAATCCGTCGCTCCGTGTCTAGAAGGACGGGAGTTGACAGGCCGGAAAGATCCTTGGGTGTCGCCCACGCATGCGTCCCGCCCTCCCAATAAGACGACTCCTTCGTGCTCGGAGTTGTGCCGCCAACCACGTCGGCCAACTCACCGACGGACTTGACCTCCCACCCCTCCGGAATCTCGCCGAGTTCGGAGTCGACGAGGCGGGCGGGGAAGAGGTCGGCGAGGGGCTTGGGGAGGCCGGGGTCGCGGCCTTCGGCCTTGGCGCGGACGGGGTCGAAGTCCACGAACCACGACTTGAAGAGCGCGCGCGCCATCGCCTCCAGCGTCTCGTTCATCCGCCGGTTCAGCTCGATCTTGTCGTCCAGCGTGCCGAGGATGTGGGCGATGGCGCGTTGCTCCGAGAGCGGCGGCCAACGAATCTCAATCGGGTGAACGTGGTTTCGATTTAGCGTTGGGTTCGCCGAGCCGACATCCATCGTTGCGATTCGGGGCGCCATCCACTTGAAGAAGTAGTAGACGAAGCGCCGGTCGTTGCCATGAAAGTCCTGTGACCCAAAGAGTCGTGTCGTGCGGCCAATAGTCGGAGAAACAGGTCGACGCTGCCGACAACTCCCTTGCGGCCAAGCACGACCCCTGGGCCTGATGCCGTAGCGGTGTCGTGATAGCTAGATATACCGCCCGAAGAAATCACGGGGATGTGACCGTCGCGCTGCTCAGCCTTCGTGATGTCGATGCCACGCTGCAGAGTTGCCTGCGCGCCAATGGTAGTGTCGATCCACTCACCCGCCATACCCAAGCTCCCTCAGGTTGGCAGCAATCGCGGCATCGAGCTTCGCGGCCTCGGCCTGCTGGTTGCGCAGCGTCGCGGTCAGCCGCTTCATCTTCTCCTCGAACGGCTCGCCGTCGTCCTCCTGCGCCTCGGCGCCGACGTAGCGGCCGGGCGTGAGCACGTGGCCGTGCTTGCGCACCTCGTCCAGCGGCGCGCTCTTGCAGAAGCCGGGCACGTCGGCGTACTCGCCCGCCTCCTTCTCGCCGCGCCAGGCGTGGTAGGTGTCGGCGATGCGGGCGATGTCCTCGTCGGTCAGCTCGCGGTGGGTGCGGTCCACCAGCGGGCCGAGCTTGCGGGCGTCGATGAAGAGCACCTGGCCGCGGCGGTCGCGGAAACGTGACTCGCCTCCAGCTCGGGTGCCGTTCCTGCGGTCGCGCGCGAGGAACCACAGGCACGCCGGGATCTGCGTCGAGTAGAAGAGCTGGCCCGGCAGCGCGACCATGCAGTCCACGAGGTCGGCCTCGATCAGGTTCCTGCGGATCTCGCCCTCGCCGGACTGGTTGGACGACATCGAGCCGTTGGCCAGGACGAAGCCGGCCACGCCCGCGGGCGCGAGGTGGTGGACGATGTGCTGCACCCAGGCGAAGTTGGCGTTGCCCGCCGGCGGCACGCCGTACTGCCAGCGCTTGTCGTCGCGCAGGCGCTCGCCGCCCCAGTCGGAGATGTTGAACGGCGGGTTGGCGAGGATGAAGTCGGCCCTGAGGTCGGGGTGGCGGTCGTTGTGGAAGGTGTCGCCCTGCGCGATCTGGCCGCTGTCGATGCCGCGGATGGCGAGGTTCATGCGCGCCAGGCGCCAGGTGGTGTAGTTCGACTCCTGGCCGTAGATCGAGATGTCGGCCCTGGCTTTGGCGCCGGCGTTGCCGCCGTGGCCGTTGCCCTTGGCGTGTGCGCGGATGAACTCCACCGACTGCACGAACATGCCCGACGAGCCACAGCAGGGGTCGTACACCCGGCCGCGGTAGGGCTCGAGCATCTCGACCAGCAGCTTGACCACGCAGCGCGGCGTGTAGAACTCGCCGCCCTTCTTGCCCTCGGCGCTGGCGAACTGCGAGAGGAAGTATTCGTAGACGCGGCCGAGCACGTCCTTGGCGCGGCTGGCCTCGTCGCCGACCTTGATGTTGCTGATCATGTCGATCAACTGGCCGAGGCGCTGCTTGTCGAGCGCGGGGCGGGCGTAGTCCTTGGGCAGCACGCCCTTGAGCGCCGGGTTGTCGCGCTCGATGCCGGCCATCGCGTCGTCGACGAGCTGGCCGATGGTGGCCTGGCGCGCCTGCGCCTTCAGGTGCAGCCAGCGCGCCTCGGGCGGCACCCAGAAGATCGAGAGTGCGCGGTATTCGTCGGGGTCTTCGGGGTCGGCGCCTTGCGCCTGCTCGGCCAGCAGCGCGGCGTGCTTCTCCTCGAAGGCGTCGGAGATGTACTTGAGGAACAGCAGGCCGAGGCAGACATGCTTGTACTCGGCGGCGTCCATGCTGCCGCGCAGCGCGTCGGCCATCTGCCAGAGCTGGGCTTCGTAACCGACGTTGGCCGCGGTGCTACCCGCCATGCCGGAATTCTCCTTGCGCTTTGCCAATGGCTACCTCATGTGATCGTTTGCCTGCGCCATCGACCAATGCCTGATGGCCAGGACCAAGCCGTGCTGCCCCTGGCCCCGCAAGCCCTGCCGATCGGCATGACGCGCAGCGTCGGAGCCAGGCGCAGCGCGAGACTTATTCACACTCGCGCCACGGGTCGAATAGCGCAACTCGCGTCTTCGCATGGTCGCCCGTGTCCCGCGTGACCACCGTCAGGCCATGATGCAGCCCCGTTGCGGCAATGATCAGGTCGGGCTGCGAGAACGTATGGCCAGTCTTGCGGCCTTCTTCGACCAGCAGCCGCCACGTAAACATGATGTCTTCAGTGACGGGAAGAATTCGCTCCTCGAACATGGGCCGCACCTTGTGAGTCAGCCATCCGTTTAGTTCGGCGCGGCGGTTGGCATCGGCAACCAGTTCAATGCCGAAGCGGATTTCGGCCAGAGTGACGGTGCTGACAAACAGGAGATCGAGCGGCTGGCCCGCGACGAAGGCCGCCACTTGCGGTGCGGGCCGGGGACGCCGCAGTTCGGACAGGACATTCGTATCGAGCAGCCAACCCGTCACAGGCTCACGTCCCGCACTGGCATCGGTACGCGCAGGGGTTCGATGTCGATCTCGCCGTGCGGCGAGGCTTGCAACGCGTCGATCAATGCCTGGCCGGTGCGAATGCCCTTGAGACGGCGAAACTCTTCGGCCGCGATGACGACGACCTCATCGCGGCCATGCACGGTGACATGCTGCGGCCCCTCGCTGCGTACCAAACGCACCAACTCGCTGAAACGGGCTTTGGCGGCCTGAAGCGGCCAGTGACCAGGGCGCACATGCGTCGGCTTTGGCGGAGAAGATGGTGGCTTTGATAAACTGGTCATGCTGACCAGAATAGCACAGATGCCAGCCCCCTTCCAGCAAGAATGTACCTCCTCGTTACGTCCGTCAAGGCTGCTAGGGCACGAGCAGCGAGTACGTGCGCGAACTGATCCGCAAGGATCAGGATCGCCTGAAACTGCGCGGCGCGCAGCGTCTCTCCGACCGCGACCAGCACCGCGTGGAACTGGTGGCAGCCAGCCATCTTCTTGGTCATGCGACCGCCGTCGTCCTCAAAGACGATGAAGTCCCGCAGCATCGGAACCAGACGTTTGCAAAGTGCTTGTGCGCGGCTCATTGGGTATATTCGGTCGAACGTGCGACACCATCGAGCAGCTTGATGAAGTTTCGTTTCGGTTTGAATTGCAGGCGCAGTTCGGCCAGGTAGTTGCCGAAGTCCCGTGACTGATCCAGCACCTTCAGCAGCTTGCCCACCTTGCGGATCAACCTCGTCGCTTCCTCGTAGGCCGCGTTGTTGGTGTCTTCCACGATCAGTGGCACGACGCGGCGATAAAGGCTGACGGCGTCCTCCGGGCGCCCGGCTTCCAGCTTGCCGGCCAGGGCGATCAGCAGGTGGCGATTACAGGTGCCCTGATGGGCCGCCGCCCAGGCCGCATCGAGGTCTTTTTCCCACAGGGCGATTTCGACCCGCAGCGACTGGTTGGGGACCGACGGCGTTCGCTTCCATTTGTTCGTCATCGCCGCCTCGCGGGCGATGCTGTCGTCGAGTCTGGTCAGTGCCCGTTCCCGCTGTACCGGCCAGATGCCGAGCTGACCGGCGACCGCGTGCAGCTTGCTGAATGTTTGCAGACTGGGGTTCTCGTCGAACTGAACCCAGGTCAGAGCGAGCGCCTCGTCGTTGCGCTGGCGGTCGAGGTAGGCGGCCACGAGAAAGTCGCGCAGGCGGTTGTCGGGTTGCTGAGGAAACGCCTTCAGGCCACGCTCCGCCCATGCCAGCGCCTTGTCCGGCTGCCTGGCCTTGACCCAGATTTCGGCGATCGCGAGATACGCATAGCCGGACGCAAGATCCCGCGACTTGATCGCCACCAGTTCCTCGACATCGCCGCTCGCCGTGGCCAGCTGCTCCAAGACGCGCGTGATGCGAGCGCGACTGACATCGTAGTGGTCCTTGCGGTCGGCTGGCTTGACCTTGCCCCATTCCTCCTCCGCCAGTTCCCGGTAGCGGCGCAGGCCTGCCTTGCCGAGAACGTCACGATAGGCATTGGCATCGAAACTGCACAGGCTGAACGGCAGCGTCATTTCCAGGCGGAACAGCCGCTCGGCGAGTTCTGTCGGTTCCGGCCGCGCCATCGCGCAGGCTTTGTGGTGCAGATCACCCAGGTGATAGACGATGCCGCCGACCTGGCCATTCGAGTCATCGACCTCCTCCAGTGCAGTCTCGACACACTCGATGGCGTACTCGAGCAGTTCGGCCAGCGTCGCGGCGGTGTCCGGCTTGAGCAGCTCCGCCAGCGAATCCGCGACCTGGTCGATGGCACGGGCGAAGGTCGCGGCGTGCCGCCAATCGACAAAGCCATGGCGGCGCGTCGCATCCTCGATTGCCCGCCGGAAGGCGGCGGCCACATCGCCGCCACCGGCCGTGCGCTCGGCGTCGAGCCGCAGCGACTGATAAAGCTGGTCATCGCGCCGGGCGACGCCCAGCAACAGCTCGATCAAGGCTGCGGGTGGCTGCGCCGTCAGATACGCCTCGATTTCACGCCACGGATCTCGCCGGCTGGCTTTTCCCGCCGTTGCCTCGGGCGCGCCCTGCGCCGCCTGCTGTGCCAACCACGCCAGGCCGACGGCGACGCAATGCTTGCAGAAATAGCCCTCCGCGGCACGCGGGCAGCTACAGTCGCCAGTCAGTTCGCCACGGTCATCGCGCAGTTCGACCTGATAGGTCTGGCTGCCCTCGACCAGAGCGGCGACCCGGTCGTCAGTCAGCCGCAATCGCCCGACCGCGCCGACGGAAAAATACGCTTCGCCACGCCGGAAGGCGCGGGTACCGGCGAGACTTTCAAGCACGGCCGGGGTGATCAGACCGTCGTCCATGGCAAAGCCCTCCTTTGGCCTACGCTGATGAGTCGTTCAGTTCGCGGCTGCGACTGCGTCCGCCCGCATTCGATTGCCGCAGAAAAGAAGCCAGTCGGTCTCGGTCGCCAGCCGATCGGCCGACGCGCTGCGCAAGGCACCGGCTGGCGACCAGGCGGGCCGGAAACCACCTGCATCGGACCGGTGGCATCGTCGCGCCAGCCGCCCAATCAACAGACCCTGCGCACGGCCACGAAGTCGGCCAACGAGTGTGCCAGTGACGCCGGGTCGTAGCGCGCCAGCCTGACCAGTCGCTTACCTGCCAGCGGTAGGTGCAAACGCCGCCGTTCATGCGGAGACTATGAGCCGCATTCTCCGCAGGCGCAAGTTACTCGCCGCATTTCATGCGGCGACCAACGGGCCTGTTCGCCGCAGGGTGGTCAGGGCGGACGGGGGTTGATTCCGCCAGGGAGAATTGAACTGGCCGCGCACTCCGCAAAGTTAATCCGCCTCGGACGAACCACAGGTCGCGAGAAGGCCGAAGCCCGCCACCAAGCCATGCTGCCGAGGTGGCGCGCAACATCGGCTGGATGGCTTCGATTGCGGCAAGCCCGCACTGAATGACTGGCTACTGCGCCACGCCCGGCAAGCTCAGGGCAGCGGATCAGCCAGGACTTTCGTGGTGGCTGACGCTGATCGGGTGGGGGGTTACTTCAGTCTGAGCGTCGGCCAGATCGATACGCTGGAGGCACCCGAGCGCATCCGCACGGGGATGGGCCAGTACCCGGTTCCGGTAGTGATCCTGGCGCGGCTGGCCGTCTCCACACAGGATCAAGGTCGCGGCATTGGCTTCGGCCTGTTGCAGGATGCCATTCGCCGCACGATGCTGATTGCCGAACAGTCTGCCATTCGGGCAATGCTCACCCACCCCATCGATGAGGAAGCCGCGAGGTTCTCCACGCGCTTCGGTTTCATTGCCTCACCGCTGCGCGAGCAGCAATCGCTCTTGCGGCTCAGAGATGCGCGTCGCTGGGTCAAGCAGATCTGCCGGTGGCACATCAAACCCCACCACCAGCTCTCGTCGTCCCAGCCAGTCGGTTGGCAGCGGGTTGCTGCTCCTTTCGCCCCGCCCGTTACTATTGATCACATCTCTAATCAGTGGTGACGGGCCTCGCGTTTTCACCCTTGATCGCCCAAGGCGTGCATGCTACAAGCTAGGCTGTAATCTGGCTTATTTGGTGGAGAAAGTATCATGCGCGAGATCGGAGCCTTCGAGGCAAAGAACAGACTCGGTACATTGCTCGATTGGGTGGAGAACGGCGAGGAGGTTCTCATCACCCGGCGCGGCAAAGCCGTCGCTCGGCTCGTGCCCGCCGAACCGGGCTTCGACCGCGCCAAGGCGCGTCGGGCGGCGGACGGAATCATCGAGGCCCGGCGCGGCGTCACGCTCGGCGGCCTCAAGATCAAAGATTTAGGCGATTTCCAGAGATAGAGGTACCGATAAACGACAGCCGTCATCCCCGCGAAAGCGGGGATCCACCGTTCGGCCCGATGTAGGACAGACTGGATTCCCGCTTGCGCGGGAATGACGGAACTCCTGGACGGTTTGGGATGGCAATCCATGGAATTCGCCTTAATCAATGAGGGCCGCCCGTGAGTTTGGTCCTGGATAGTTCGGTCAGCCTGACCTGGTGCTTCGATGATGAACGCACTGACGCCACGGACGCCTTGCTTGAGCACCTGGTCGAAGTCGGTGCTGCCGCGCCGGCGCTGTGGCCGCTGGAAGTTCTCAATGCGCTGGCAATGGCCGAGCGCCGCAGTCGGATCGACGGTTGCAAGCGGGCAGACACCACGGCCCTCGCAGTCGACCCTATCCCTCGCTGCCGCGAAGCAGCGCGATTGCGGGAAGGAACTCGGGCGACCGCCCCTTTGTCCTCGCCTGACAGCCATGCTGTCGCTCAATGCACCGTGCACACCATGCACGGATCAAACGAGCGCACCACGTGCTGAACCGTGAGCGGAGCGCCTTCGCCCTCACCCACCGGCAGACCGACCAGCGCCTGCTCCAGCGCCCCGGGTACGCCGGTCGCGTCGCGCGGCGAGAAGTTCCAGGTGGTCGGGGCGATGATCTGGTAACCCGCGATCTTGCCGCGCTCGATGCGCAACCAGTGGCCGAGGGCGCCACGCGCGGCTTCGACGAGGCCGGCAGCGCTGGCCTGCTCGGGTAACTGCCATTGACTGCAGAAGGGTTCGCCGGGGGTCAGCGCGCGCACCCAGCGCTCCATCGCCGGCACCACGAGGGCGAGTTCGAGCAGGCGGGCGACGACTCGCGCCAGCACGCTGCCGCCATCGGCCGCCACCAGCGCCCGCAGCAACGGGTGGCCGGCGACCATCTGGCGCGCCAGGGCGCCGCTCTCGAAGACCTGACCGGCGTAGCGCGGTGCCTTGCACCAGGTGTAGGCGTCCGGCCGATCGCTGAACTCGCCGGTGAACGGCCGCGTTTCACCTTGCTGCGGATGCCGCGGGCGATCACCGTGCAGCCAGGCATGGGTGACATCTTCAGTGATCCGCGCCTCGTCGAATGGCTGCCAGGCGCCGTGCCAGAGGCCGCGAGCAAAGAGAGGCTGGCCATCCTCGCCGCCGTGGCTGTAGGCGCCGTAACTGAGAAAGCCGTCGCTGGCGCGTCCGACGCGGGCAAGCCCCAGATCGCCGGCGATGGCGAGGAAACGCGGCAGGTCGGCCAGCCGGCCTTGTGCCCAGGCAGCGAGTTGTTCCACGCTGCCGATCGCGGCGACCTCTTCGAGTGCGTCGCCGAACACGATGGTGCTCAGGAAGGCGCGGAACTCGCGCAGGACGGCGAGCAGGCGAACCTTCTCGGTCGCGGTGACGGCGCGGGTCGTTCCACCGGGCTGCAACGCCAGGCTGTGCGGCCACTTGCCGGCGAGATAGCCCATCAGGCGCAGCAGGTCGGCCCGCGCCGGCAGCGCCTCGCGCTGCGCTTCGCCGACCGTGGCCTTGAAACGCTTTTCCGCCTGGTCATGCCAGCAGCGGCCGCGATAGGCTTCGCGGGCGAAGTCGGGCATGAAGAAGAGGTAGAAGTGCGTCAGGTGGTCCGCCAGGTTCTCGCAGGCGAGGATCAGATTGCTCGCCAGGCGGCCATTCGGCGGCATCTCGAGGCCGGCTGCTGCAGCCAGCGCGGTCGCGGCGGCCGACGATTGCGAGACCGAGCAGATGCCACAGATGCGCGGCACGATCACCAGCGCGTCGAGCGGGTGCTTGGCGAGCAGGACATGCTCGAAGCCGCGATAGAGCGACGAACTGACCTGCGCCGAGGCGACGCGGCCATCGGCGACGTCGAGCGTCACTTCGAGGTCGCCTTCGACGCGGTTGAACGGGCCGATGGTCAGCCGACGGCTCACTTCTGACCACTCTTGCGGATGCCTGGCGCGATCAGCGGATGATCGGAGCGCGAGTTCTCGCGCACCCGTTTCGGCGTCGCCGATTTCGACAGCGCGGCGAGCGCGACGAACCACGCTTTCGGCATGTCGACCGGCAGACCGGTCGGGATGCCGGCGATCTTGGCGGTTTCCATGAACGGATGCCCAGGCTCCTCGAAGCCCGGCTCGGTGCAGGAAATACAGGCAAAGCCGCCCCGCACGCACGAGCCGACGCCATGCCACAAGCGCAGATTGCAGTCGGCGTTGGCCTGCGTCCCCTTGCAGCCCATGTTTTCCATCAGGCAGCCGAGGTCGGAGAGTTTCTGTGCGCTGGCCTTGAATTCGTAGAACTCGTTGCGCGGGCAGCCATGATGGACCAGTTGCTCGGTGTAGAAGCGCGGCCGCTGCCAGGCGTCGAGATCGCTCTCGGCCAGCGCGCCGAGAGCCAGCGAGAGCAGGGTGTCGACGATCCAGCCCGGGTGCGTCGGGCAGCCGGCGACGTTGATCACCGGCAGGCCGGAAGCCGCGCGAAAGTCCTTGCCGAGCAGGCCGCCTTCCTGGTCTCCGTCGAACTGCAAGCCGCAGGCCTCGGTGACGTTTTCGCCGGCGGAGATGATGCCGCCGTAGGCACTGCAGGTGCCGATGGCGAGAACGTGGCGGGCGCGGGCGGCCAGCTCGCGGACCCAGTCGATCACCGGCCGGCCGCTGCCCGAGAGCATCTGGAAACGGCCGCTGCCGTTCGGTCCGCGCAGCAGGGCGCCTTCGACGCAGAGGATGTCGAACGGCAGGCGGCCAGCGGCGGCGGCCTGCAGCAGCGCCAGGGCTTCGTCGCCGCTGGCTTCCGACAGGCCGGGATGGAGGACGAAGTCGAGACCGCTGTCGGCGAACTGCGCGAGCATCCCGCTGCGGTTCTCGGCGCCGAGCAGTGACTGCGTGCAGCCGCCGCAACCCGCCGCCTGCAGCCAGAGGATCTTCATGCGCGCTCCAGCCCGTAACGCAGCAGCTTGTTGCGCAGACCGACGCGTGACAGGCCAAGCTCGCTCGCCGCCCGCGACTTGTTCCAGCGATGGCGGATCAGTGTCTCCTTGAGCACCCGTGCCTCGAGCGCCTCCATGCGCTCCTTGAGCCCGCCATCGACGGCGATCAGGTCGAGCAGGTTGTCCGGCTGCTGATCGACCGCCGGTGTGCGCAGGATGCGTGGCGCCAGCAGGTCGGCACCGAGGCGCGGCGAATCGGACAGCGCCAGCATGCGCAGGATTTCGTTCTGCAGCTCGCGCACGTTGCCCGGCCAGGGATAGGCGGCGAGACAGGCAAGCGCCTCGGTGCTGAAGCCGTCGACCACCTTGCCAAGGGCCTTCTGACTGGCTTCGAGCAAGCGGCCGGCGAGCAGCGGGATGTCCATTGCGCGCTCGCGCAGCGCGGGAACATGCAGCGTCATGGTCGCCAGCCGGTAGTAGAGGTCCTCGCGGAAGGTGCCGGTGCGGACGTCGGCCTCGAGATCGTGATGGGTCGCCGCGACCACCCGCACGTCCACCGAAAGCGGACGTGCCGCACCGAGCGGCCGGAACTCGCCTTCCTGCAGCACGCGCAACAGCTTGACCTGGAACACCGGACTGGTATCGCCGATCTCGTCGAGAAAGATGGTGCCGCCGTCGGCCTGCTGGAAGCGGCCGCTGCGGTCTTCGTAGGCGCCGGTGAACGCACCGCGCTTGTAGCCGAACAGCTCGGCTTCGAGCAACTGGTCGGGCAGCGCGCCGCAATGCTCGATGACAAAGGCCTTGTCGGCGCGCCGGCTGCAGTAGTGGATGGCGCGCGCCAGCATTTCCTTGCCGGTACCCGACTCGCCACTGATCAGGACCGAGAGGTCAAAGGGGGCGATCTTCCCGACCAGGTCGCAGACGGCATTGAGCGGGCTACCGGGTGTGCGGATCAGTCCGTCGAGGGCGAACTCGCGTTTGGCGCGCTCGTTCTTTGCCTCGACACGCCTGGCGAGGACCGGCTCGGCAGTGCGCAATTCAAGCGACAGGCGCTGATTCTCCTGTTGCAGGCGATGGACGCTGGCTGCGGTCTGCAGCGTCAGCAGCAGCTGCTCGGGCTGCCAGGGCTTCATCAGATACTGGTAGATGCCGGCCTCGTTGACCCCGGCGATGATGTCCTCGGCATCGGTATAGCCGGACAGGATGATGCGCAGGGTATCCGGCCACTGACTGCGTACGGTCTTGAGAAACTCGACCCCGGTCATCCCCGGCATGCGCTGGTCGCAGACGATGATCTGCACCCACTCGGTCTCCATGATCCGCTGCGCCTGCTCGGCATTCGACGCGGTGAACACTTCGAAGTCGTCCTCGAGCGTCCGCCGCAGGGCTTCCTGGGAGCGCAACTCGTCGTCGACGACGAGCACCGTCGGCAGTCGCCGTTTCGGGTTGGCAGTCATTGTGGCACGCTCCAGCCGAGGTCCCGATGAATCGCCAGATGGCGCGGCGTCCACGAGTTCGGCGTCTTGTGAACAAAATGGAAGCGGGCGACGTGATAGCTCGGATCGAAGCCGTAGAAGTTGCGCTGCATCTCGGCCAGTTCCGCGGCGCGATAGCTCGCCAGCGGCTGCGCCGCCTCGTCGGCAAGACGCTGCGCACGCTTGGCCTGCAGCCGCACGGCGAAGTCGGGAGCGGCGGCCAGTTCGGCAGCACGGCGCGCGACATCAATGCGGAAGGCCTCGGCATCGCCCGTCAGGCAGGCGTCGAGAAAGCCGGCCGCGACGCCGGCCGCGGCGCTCATCGGCAAGCGGTCGCGCATGATCGCCTGCGCCCCTTCGCTCCCGACCCGCGCCGGCAACAGGTAGGTCCAGTACTCGGAGCCGTAAAGGTTGCCCATGTTGCGGTAATGCGGATTGAGCAGCACACCGGCACGCGCCCAGACGAGGTCGGCAGCGCGCGCCAGAAAGCAACCGCCGGCGCCGCAGTTGCCCTGCAGCGCGGCGACGGTGATCTGGTCTGCGCTGGTGATGATCGCTTCGGCCAGATCGTCGATGGCGTTGATGTTCGCCCACGACTCGTCAGCCGGCGACTCGGCCGCCTCGATGCTGGCGAGGTGGATACCGTTCGACCAGTGATCGCGCCCGCCCATCAGCACCAGCACCCTGACCGGCCGCTGCTGCGCCCACCGGTAAGCCGCCTGCAGACGCCGGCACTGGCGGGTGTTCATGGCGCCGTTGTAGAAGTCGAAGTGGAGAAAACCGACCCGACCGGCTTCCTCGTAGCGGATGTCCTGCCAGGTCCTGCCAGCTGACGGGGAATAGCTGTCGAGCGGGGCTTCGGGAATCGTCGCCAGTTGCTCGGCGAGGACCTGCGTCGCCGGCAGCTTGAGCGAATCGACCGCAGCGCGCCGGCGAAGGTGGCCGATCCAGACCGCGCCATCGACCGTCGCGCGCAGGATCGCCGTCTCGCGCCAGGCGATGACCTCGCCGGGCTTGCCAGCGCGCAGGGTGTCTTCGGGCGAGCCGTCGAACAGCAGACAGGGCTCGCCGAACAACTCGTCGGCGACACCGGGAAAGCCATCGGCGGCGTTGAGCCTGGCCAGGATGCGTGCCGTGCCATCCTGCTGCCAGTCGATGGCGCGATCGGCCTGCTTCATCGTAGGCCGCGCCCGGCCGCGGATCGCCGGATCGGCGTCATCGACCGGCGCCGGTACGAATCCGCCGGCGGTGAAGCGCTCGACGGCCCTGATCACCGCACGCGTCGCCGCTTCGCTCACCTCATGACGATAGAGGCTCGACTTCTTCGCCCGGCGCATCGGGAAGGTTTCGGCGGCCCAGACCGGGCCGCCGTCCATCTCGCCGGTCGCCTGCAGGACAGTGACGCCCCAGGTCCGCTCGCCGTCCTGTATCGCCCAGTCGAGCGCCGAAGCGCCGCGGTCGCCGACGATGCCGGGATGGACGATCAGGCAGCAATGCCGCCGCCAGATCGACTCCGGAATCGCGCGGCGAAGGTAGGGCGCGATGATCAGTTCGGGCCGGAACAGCGCGACGGCCTCTTCAGCCACCGTATCGGCGATGTCGTACTCGACCGACAACCGGTGGCCGCGCGCAGCGAGCTCGCTGTACAGGCGCTGACTCAGGCTGTTGAAGGCGTGACAGAGCAGGAGGATGCGCATGGTCAGAGAAATAGTCGCGTCAGCATCAGCAAATGCGGGGCAACTGCTCGCCGGTCAGCCAGTCGACGATGCGTCGACCGCCCAAGGCGGTGGTCATCTGCACGAAGTGCTGCGGGTCCTGATGCACGCTGCCGATCACCGCCGCGCGCTGGCCGAGCGGGTGCGCCTGCATCGCGGCGAGCAAGGCAGCGCAGTCCTCGGCGGCGACGATCGCCAGCAACTTGCCTTCGTTGGCGACATACAGCGGGTCGAGACCGAGAAACTCGCAGGCAGCGGCGACCTCGGCCTGGACCGGCAGGGCGCTTTCCTGGAGCATCATGCCGACCCCCGACTGGCGGGCGATCTCGTTGAGCGTCGTGGCCACGCCGCCACGGGTCGGATCACGCAGCACACGGATGGCGGCGCCACTCGCGCGCATCGCCGCGACCAGGCCATGCAGCGCCGCGGTGTCGGAAACGATCGCCGTGGCAAAGCCGATGCTTTCGCGTTGCGCCATGATCGCCATGCCGTGCTCGCCGATACTGCCGGAAACGATGATCCGGTCACCGGGCCGGGCGCGGTCGCCGGCGTAGTCCTCACCCTCGACCACCACCCCGACGCCGGTGGTGGTGATATAGACCCCGTCGCCCTTGCTCTGCTCGACGACCTTGGTGTCACCGGTGACCACCGGCACGTCGGCAGCGCTGGCGGCGCTGGCCATCGACTCGACGATCCGCGCCAGATCGCCGAGCGGAAAGCCTTCCTCGAGAATGAAACTGGCTGCCAGGTAGAGCGGCCTCGCCCCCATCACCGCGACGTCGTTGATCGTGCCGTGCACCGCCAGGCAACCGATGTCGCCCCCCGGGAAGAACAGCGGCGAGACGACATGCGCATCGGTGGACATCACCAGCCGGCCCGGCGGCATCGGCAGCACGGCAGCGTCGTTGCCCTGCCCGAGATAGGCGTTGCCCAGCCGTCTGGCAAACAGCTCCTCGATCAACTGCGCCATCGCCCGCCCGCCGCCGCCATGCGTCATGTCGACCCGGCCCTGCCGTAGGTCGAGAGGCCGCACGTAGCCCTTGCGCACGCCGCTCACTGCACCGCCGCCGCGTCGGCAAACCGGCCAAACGAGTAGTGCGCCGCACACGCCCCTTCCGACGACACCATGCACGAGCCGACGGGGTTTTCCGGCGTGCAGACGCTGCCGAAAATGCGACACTCCTGCGGCCGTTTGACGCCGCGCAGGATGGCGCCACACTCACAGGCCGCGTGGTCCGCCACCGGTTCGTACGACACGCCAAAACGGTTCTCGGCGTCGAAACTGGCGAATGGCTTGCGGATGCGCAGCGCGCTGTAAGGAAGTTCGCCGAGGCCGCGCCAGGCAAACGAGCGACGCAGTTCGAACACTTCAGCGACCAGCTGCTGCGCCTTGCGGTTGCCGTCGCGCGTCACCGCCCGCGAGAACTCGTTCTCGACCAGTGCGCGACCGTCATTGACCTGCCTGAGCAGCATCAGGATCGCCTGCATGACGTCGAGCGGCTCGAAGCCGGCGATCACCACCGGCTTGCGGTACTCTTCGGCAAAGAACTCGTACGGTCGCGAACCGATGATCGTCGACACGTGCGCCGGGCCGATGAAGCCATCGAGCGGCACACTGCCCCACTGCCGAACTTCCGGCGATTCGAGGATGCTGGCGATCGCCGACGGCGTCAGCACATGGCAGCAGAGCACCGAGAAGTTCCCGAGACCGAGCGCCTGCGCCTGCTTGATGACGACCGCTGTCGGTGGCGTCGTGGTTTCAAAACCGATGGCGAAGAAGACCACTTCGCGATCTGGGTTCTGCTGGGCGACCGCCAGCGCGTCCCCCGCCGAATAGACCATCCGGATGTCGCCGTGGCTGCCCGACCGACAGCCCATCCCCGCTTTCGCCTTGAGCAGCGAAAGCCCACCGGAGGCCGGCACGCGCAAGGTATCGCCGTAGCTGCAGAGGATCACGCCGCCATCACGGGCGAGACGGATCGCCATGTCGATCCGCCCGATCGGCAGCACGCAGACCGGACAGCCGGGGCCGTGAATCATGCGCACATTGTCCGGCAGCAGGTCGCTCACCCCGTAACGCGAGATGGCGTGCGTGTGTCCACCGCAGAACTCCATGAAGTGGTAGTCGCGATCGTCGCGCGCCGAATGTCGGATGGCCACCGCCAGGCCCCTGGCCAGCTTGCCGTCACGAAACTCGTCGATGAACTTCATTCGGGACCTCCGGTTTGCCTGCCAGGCGCAGACCTTGCTGAATTCGCTGCCGCGGACCGCCATCCGCGACCCCCAGCAGGCTGCTGTCGTCTCCTCGCGCTGGTCACCAGCGAAGCATAGCCCAAGATGCTCGATTACCACACCCCCAAGTGCATCAGGGATTGCAGCAAGGCGGCGGGCGGTAGCCGCTGCGGCTGCGGCGCCCCGCTGGCCGAGACGGTTCACCGTGGCCGATTGCCGCGCGACACCATGTCGCATTCCGTGCGTCATCCGCCTCTGCGAGAATCGCTGGCTGACAACAGGGACGAGTGAGGAGGGTGGACATGAAATTCCGGATCAATCAAATGGCCGCGGCGATCGCCATGCTCGGAGCAAGCAGCATGGTGCCGGCTACCGCCGCCGGCGGGGTGGCTGCTGCCAGCGGCGAGCAGCCCGCGCAGCTCGAACCGGTGATCGTCGAGGACACCCGCCTGCAGCCCGTTCCGGCGGCGAGCCAGGTGGGTGAAGAAACACTGCGTGCCCTGCGCCCGGCGACCAGCGACACCGCGAGCCTGCTGCGCGACGTCCCGGGTGTCCAGTTGCAGGGCGCCGGCGGGGTCTCCAGCCTGCCGGTGATCCGCGGCCTGGCCGACGACCGCAACCGCATCACTGTCGATGGAATGGACCTGATCGCGTCGTGTCCGAACCACATGAACCCACCACTCTCGTATCTCGACCCCAACGGTGTCAGCAAGCTGCGCGTCTATCCCGGCGTCACGCCGGTGAGCCTTGGCGGCGACAGCATCGGCGGCACGATCATCGCCGAATCGCTGGCGCCGCGCTTCGCTGCGCCGGGCCAGGATCTGCTGGCGAGCGGCCAGGTCGGGGCGTTCTACCGCAGCAACGGCAACGCCTGGGGTGGCAACCTGTCGGCGGTACTCGCCAACGAGAACCTCAGTGCCAACTTCAGTGCCGCCACGGCGAAGGCGGACAACTACACGGCCGGCGGCGACTTCAAGAACTTCACCGCAACCGGCAACCCGGGACACACGCTGGCTCGCGACGAGGTCGGATCGACGGCCTACGAGACGCACAACTACCAGTTCGGACTCGCCTACCAGCAGCGCGATCATCTCCTGGAGTTCAAGTACGCGTATCAGGACATGCCCGAGCAACTGTTCCCGAACCAGCGGATGGACATGCTGGGCAATACCGCAAACCGCTTCAACCTGCGCTATCTGGGGCAGTACGACTGGGGCCAGTTCGAGGCACGCGCGTACTACGAGACGGTGGACCACCTGATGGACTTCGGCCCTGACAAGCGCTTCTACTACGGCATGGCTTCCGGTGGCCACAACGCCGTGAACGGCATGCCCTGCTCGCCGATCAGCGCGACCTGTGCCGCCGGCATGCCGATGAAGACCGACAGCAACACCAGCGGCGTCACCGTCCGCGCCGACGTCAACCTCGGTGTCAACGACCTGCTGCGCGTCGGCGGCCTCTACCAGCACTACCGGCTCGACGACTACTGGCCGGCATCGGGTGGCGGCATGTGGCCGCTGACCTTCGACAACATCAACGATGGTACGCGCGACCGCCTTGGCGTGTTTGGTGAGTGGGAGTCGCGGCTCGACGCGCAGTGGACGACCTTGCTCGGTATCCGCTACGAACACGTCACGACCGATGCCGGCCCGGTGCAGGGGTACAACCCGAACATCAACTTCACGACCATGATGATGGGCATGATGCCCATGCGGTCGTACAACAACCAGCAGGCAGACGCGGCAGCCTTCAACGCGCAGAACCGCAAGCAGAACGACAACAACTGGGATCTCACCGCCCTCGCCCGCTACGCACTCGACACCCAGACCGACCTTGAAGTCGGGGTGGCACGCAAGACGCGCTCGCCGAACCTGTACGAGCGCTACACCTGGTCGACCTGGTCGATGGCGGCGGCGATGAACAACTTCGCCGGCGATGGCAACGGCTACTACGGCGACATCGACCTCGATCCGGAGGTTGCGTACACGATCTCGGCGTCGGTGGACTGGCATGCGACCGACCGCAGCTGGCAACTCCGGGCAACTCCCTACTACACGCGGGTCAAGGACTACATCGACGCGATCCGCTGCAACAACACGACGACCTGTCCGCCGCCGAATGCAACGACGACCAACCAGTTCGTCATCCTGCAGTACGCCAACCAGTCGGCCGAGCTCTACGGCATCGACGTCTCCGGCGAGTTGCCGCTGGCGCGCAGCGACATCGGCAACTTCGGGCTGAACGGAGTCCTTTCGTACACCTACGGCAAGAACCGCGACACCGGCGACGGCCTGTACAACATCATGCCGTTCAACGCCCGGCTGACGCTCAGCCACCGCTACGGTGGGTGGGACAACGCGGTCGAGTTCGTCGGCGCGACATCGAAGGATCACCTGTCCGACGTGCGCAACGAAATCGGCACACCCGGCTACGGACTGCTGAACCTGCGCGCCAGCTATTCGTGGAAGCAGGCTCGCCTCGACGTCGGCATCGACAACGTGTTCGACAGGCTTTACTACCTGCCGCTCGGGGGTGCCTACACGGGTCAGGGAACAACGATGATGCTGAACACGATTCCCTGGGGCATCGCGGTTCCCGGCATGGGCCGCTCGGTCTATACCGGGGTAAGCTTCAAGCTGTAGGCGGGGCGGGCAACTCGCGGTGGGTCGGTGCCCAGGCGCTGGGCGAGGATGGCGTGGACAAGCGCGTCATCCGCTGATGACCCACTCTGCCTTCATCTCCGAAGGACCTTGCGGGCTCACGCTCCGACCGCGTTCGCCTCGGACGAAATCCCCTCGCCCAACTCTGCGAACAGCGCCAGCGTCTTTTCGGCCTCATCGGGATCGAGCCGGGTCAGCGCGTAGCCGACATGCACGATGACATAGTCTCCGACCGCAAGATCATCAACGAGTGCCAGCGATATCTCCCGGCTGACGCCGGCCACGTCGACCATCGCCTGATCCCCGGGCAGCAGTTCGACAATGCGGCATGGAAGTGCGAGACACATCGCCGACGCTCCTAGCCACCCACCAGATGCTGCAGGCCGATCCATGCCTGACCAACGGAAAGGCCACCATCGTTGGGCGGCACCTGGCGAGCTTCGATGAGTTGCACCCCTTTCGCGCCGAAGCGGCTGCGCAGGCCACGCACAAGGACCTGGTTGAGAAAGCAGCCGCCGCTGCCGACAACGACCGCTTCGCCCGGAGCCAGAACGCGCACCCAGTCCTCGATGGCGGCGACCAGCGTCGCGTGGAACAGCGCGGCGCCGCGTTCTGGGTCTCTTTCATCCGCCATAACGGCAAACAGCGGCAGCAGATCGAGCTTCCCCTGATCGATCTTCCAGCCCTGGTCAAGGGGCAGAATATCGCCGTAGCGCTGCGCCATTCCTTCCATCAGCATCGCCGCCTGTCCTTCGTAAGCCATCACCGACCGGATGCCGAGCAGACCGGCGGCGGCATCGAACATCCGTCCCATGCTCGAGGTCGGCGGGCAATGGATATCGCCGGCGAGCATCTGCGCCACCGCTCGGGCGGCCTGCTGACCGGCGAACCGTTCGCTGATCTCATTGCTGCGACCCAGTCGATGCAGCGCTGCTGCCGCCATCCGCCAAGGCTCGTTGGCGGCGCGATCGCCACCCGGCAGCGCCAGCGGCACGAGATGACCGAGACGCTCGAAGCTGGCGCCATCGACACGCAACAACTCGCCACCCCAGGCAGCACCATCGGTGCCGATGCCGACGCCGTCGAGCGAGAGCGCCAGATGGCTGCCGCGCAGGCCGTGCTCGGCGAGCACGGCAGCGGCGTGCGCATGGTGGTGCTGCACACCGAGCATGGGCAGACGGCGCTGCTGGGCAAAATCGGCGGCAAAACGCGTCGAGTGGAAATCGGGATGCAGGTCATGGGCCACGATCGCCGGCTCGACACCCAGCAGCTTCACCAGCTGGGCGACGCTTTCGTCGAGGAAGTCACAAACGGCGGCGTTGTCGAGGTCGCCGATGTGTTGCGATACGAAGGCCTCGTCGCCGCGAGTGACGCAGATCGTATTCTTGAACCAGGCACCGACGGCCAGCACCGAAGGTCCGGAAAACGGCAGCTTGATCGCCCGTGGCGTGTAGCCGCGCGCGCGACGGATGAACTGCAGACCGCCAGTCGTAATGCGTGCAACGCTGTCATCGCAGCGGGTCACGATGTCGCGGTCGTGCATCAGGAATGCGTCGGCAATGCCATAGAGGCGCAGCAGGGCTTCACTGTTGCCGACCACCAGCGGTTCGCCACCAGGGTTGGCGCTGGTCATCACCAGCGCCAGGTCCTGCGCCCTTTCCAGCCAGCCGACACCCGCCGGACGTCTTGCCGCTTCGTGGAAGAGCAGAAAATGTACCGGCGTGTATGGCAGCATGACGCCCAGCCAGGCCAGTCCGGGGGCAACCCCGGGTAGCGCGGCGTCGCAACTGCTGCGCTTTCTGATCAGGATCGCCGGACGCGTCGGCAGAGTCAGCAGGCCCGGCTCACCGATGCCCATCTGCACATACGAAGCCGCCGAAGCGGCGTTGGCGAGCATCACCACGAAGGGCTTTTCGTCGCGCTGCTTGCGCTCGCGCAGAAGCGCGACGGCGACCGCATTGCGCGCATCGCAAGCCAGATGGAAACCTCCCAGACCCTTGATGGCGACAATCTTCCCCTGCTGCAGCAGCTCCAGAGCACCGGCGATGGGGTCGTCGGCGAGCCGGTGTCCCTCGCCGTCGAGCAAGAAGAGCTGCGGACCACACTTCGGGCAGCAATTGGCCTCGGCATGAAAACGTCGGTCGTCGGGCAACCGGTACTCGCACTGGCACCGGGGGCACATGGCAAAGGGCTTGAGACTGGTGCGCGCCCGGTCGTAGGGCAGGCCGCGGCTGATCGTGTAGCGTGGTCCGCAGTTGGTGCAATTGGTGAAGGCATAGCGCCAGCGGCGGCTGCCGGGGTCGAACATCTCGGCCAGACAGTCACGGCAGACGGCCGTATCGTGGCCGATCATCGTCGCCGCCCGGCCGCTGCGGCTGTCGATGATGACGAAGCCCTCGTTGATCCGGCCGGGCGCCGTATCGCGGGCGACCACCGAATTGACCCGGGCGAGTGGCGGCGCATCCTGCTCCAGACGTTCGATGAGATTCCTGACCTGGGCAGCGGCCCCGCGAACTTCTATCTCGACGCCACGCGAATCGTTGCGCACCCAGCCGGCAAGGCCCAGTTCCCTGGCCAGCCGCCAGACAAAGGGACGAAAACCGACACCCTGAACGACACCACTGACGCGGATGTTCTGACAAACAGTCGGCTCCGACATGTCAGCCTCCCGACGCAGCCGCAATCCGCGCTTCAAGTTCGGCGATCCGCCGCCGCAACGAAGCCATGGTCGCCCTTTTTTTCTCCTGGGTTGCCGTGCAGCCTGCCCTCAGCCAGGCCAGCCACTGGTCAAAGCCCTCACCGGTTGTCGCCGAGAGCTGGATCACCTGCAATGCCGGATTGATCTGTCGGGCATAGCTGATCGCCAGATCGCTGCTGAAGGCAAGGTGGGGGAGCAGGTCGACCTTGTTGAGCAGCATCAGCGACGCGGCATGAAACATGTTCGGGTACTTGAGCGGCTTGTCTTCGCCTTCGGTGACCGACAGAATCACCACCTTGTGCGCCTCACCGAGATCGAAAGCCGCCGGACAGACAAGATTGCCGACGTTCTCGATCAGGAGCAGCGAATCGTCGGCCGGCGAAAGCTCGGGGAGGGCATGACCGACCATATGCGCGTCGAGGTGGCAGCCCTTGCCGGTATTGATCTGCACCGCCGGCGCACCGGTCGCGCGGATGCGTTCGGCGTCGCGGCTGGTCTGCTGGTCACCCTCGATGACGGCGATCGACAGCTCTGTCCGCAGCGCCTCGACGGTACGGCACAACAAGGTCGTCTTTCCCGAACCCGGGCTGGAGACGAGGTTGAGCGCGAAGATCCCCTGCTCCTCGAAACGGCGACGGTTGGCGGCGGCATAGCCGTCGTTCTTGGCCAGGAGGTCGCGCTCGATCTGTACCAGCCGCGACTGCGTCGTCGACACCGACGTAGCCGCCTGGCCAAGGCTGTGCTCATGCAGGCGATCGTGCCGGTGGTCATGCCCGGTGCCGTGTTCGTGGCCATGGGCGTGGCCATGTTGGCGACCGCCAGGATGGTGATGCGCATGGCCACCGAGAGCGGTGACGGCGCTGTAGACCATTCCGGAGGGACCCTGCCCCTGGTCGTTCACAACTGGCTTCGGGGATGGGTTGCCGCCGTTGCCTTCATGACGGTTCCCCGGCTCGGCCAAGGCCTTTCCCTCGACGCGAGTCTCCCCGGTTCCACAACCGCAAGTCGTACACATCTGCTGTCTCCTGTTTATTATTCGACCTCAAGCTCCTTGACCCGCATCTCGGTGCCTCCGGTTGCTTGAACCGGGTGCCCGCCGCAGACAGGACAGGGGTCGTACAGCGCCGCCAGCGACACCGTCTGATTACAATTAAAGCACAAACCCTCGCCTAGCACCCTGATTACATTCAAAGTGGCGCCTTCGGCCAGCGTACCGCGGCCAACCGCGTCAAAACAGAAGCGCATCGCTTCGGCCTCGACCGCAGCCAGATCACCAATTTCGAGCCACACCGACCTGACGCGCTCGAACCGCTGTTCGCGCGCGGCATCCTCGACGATCTGCAGGATACTCATGGCCAGCGACATCTCATGCATCCTTGATCCTCAGTTCGCAAGCGACGCAGGGATCGAGCGATACGACCAAGCGACGAGCCGCGACTGCCACTTCGGCACGGGTGGCTGCCGGTCGAGCGTCGATCTCGCGGACGAACGCGCCTTGTGGGTGAAAGTTCCACTCGGTCGGGGCGACGATGACATAGCGCCCTATCCGGTCGCCATCGAGCTGGATCTGGTGCAGCAAGGTGCCACGTGCCGTCTCGACGCAGGCCAGCCCGCAGCCTTCGCCAAGCGTTGCCGCATCAAGCCAGGTAGCCAGACGGTCCGGGTCGGCCAGACCTTGCGCGAGCCAGCGCAAGTCAGCGTAACGAGCCACCAGCCGCGCCTGCAGGCGGTGGCCAACGGCCAGTAGTTCGGCCACCCTGGCGTCGCCGGCACGCCGTGCCAGCACCCCGGTCTCGGCCGGCTGGCCGGCGAAGGTCGGCAACTCGGCAAAGGACTCGGCACCGATGTGTGCCGCCCATTCGGCTGCCGACAGCATCGGCAACAGGACTCCTGCAGCCACGGCCGCGTCGTCGTCCAGCGCTGGCGATCTTTCCGATCCAAGCCAGGCAGCGAGCTCGCCGCCCAGCGCTGCCGCCTCCGCCTGATCGGCCACTCTCTTGAGGCGCTGCCGCCAGCCGAGGAATTCGCTCTGCCTGGCGGGCTGACCAGCTAGCGGCGGCCAGTCGAGCAATAGCCGCCAGAGGTGTTCGCCGATCGCCTCGAGCGCAACGGCCAAGGCGGGGGCCGCAGCGCTGCTCGCCGCCTGTTCGCCGCGCGCCGCCGCCAGGGACAGTCGTGCGGCTGCTTCCTGCGCCCGCGGGCAGAGGCTGAACAGGCGTGGAATGAACTCGAGGACGCGCGCAACCGGCAGTCCACTCAGCGCGCGCGCCACCGCTGGCCGCGTCGAAACGACCTCGGCTGCAACGATCTGCTTTCCGTCCCACGTCAGCGTCAGCTCCAGCGACCCGGGTTCCACTGCCACGCTCCTGGAAAATATCTGCAAAGAATACTAAAAGCCTTTGAATCGATTTTGATTTTCGTCAATCCGGGGCTAAACTCGCGGGTTCACAATACGCCCTCGCCGGCCTTGGCCACTTCCCGGATCTCCCCCTGCATGCTTGAAGCTTCGAATCTGGAATGCATACGCGGTGAACGCCGCCTGTTCGCCGACGTCAGCTTCCGGCTTGAAGGGGGCGAAATGCTCTACCTGCAGGGCCGGAATGGCTCGGGAAAGACCAGCCTGCTGCGCATGTTGTGCGGCCTGACGCCAGCGGCCAGCGGCAACATCCGCTGGCGAAGCCAGCCGATCGGCAAGCTCGGCGAGACCTTCCGGAGCGAACTCTGCTACCTCGGCCACCATAACGCGATCAAGGAGGAACTGACGCCGCTCGAGAACATCCTGTCGTCGGCCAGGCTGGCGCAGGAGTCACTCGACGAGGAAGCCGCGCTCGACGCGCTTGAACTGGTCGGACTGCACGGCCGCGAGGATCTTGCTTGCCGCTATCTGTCGCAGGGGCAGAAGCGGCGCGCGGCGCTCGCTCGCCTGGTGCATGAAAAGCGTGCCCTGTGGATACTCGATGAACCCTACGTGGCGCTGGACCGGGCGGCAATCCAACTCGTCGCCGGCCTGGTTGGCGCTCACCTGCAGCGCGGCGGACTGGCCGTCCTGACCACCCACCAGGCGGTTGCCATCCCGGCGGCAGCGGTGCGTGAACTCTGGCTTGGCGCCGATGATGCAACGCAGCAGCGGTTCTAGTTAACAAGATGCTAATATTGATCCGTGCCGTCATCGGCCGCGACTTGCGACTGGCGATGCGGCGGCAGGCCGACATCGTCGCGGCGATGTTCTTTTTCATCATCGTCGTCAGCCTGTTTCCGCTCGGCGTCGGGCCCGAACCGGATCAGCTGCGCAAGCTCGCGCCCGGCGTTCTGTGGGTGGCGGCGCTGCTGGCGACGATGCTCTCGCTGCCGCGGCTGTTCGCCGACGATCATCGTGACGGCACGCTCGAACAGCTGGCGCTGGCGCCGCAACCGCTGGGCCTGATCGTGCTCGGCAAGGTGATCGCGCACTGGCTGGTTGCCGGCCTGCCGCTGGTGCTGCTGGCACCGGTGCTGGGCATCCAGTTCGACCTCGCCGGCGATGCGCTGGCGGTATTGACCCTGTCGCTGCTGATCGGCACGCCGGCCCTGTCCGGCATTGGAGCGATCGGTGCGGCACTGACGCTGGGCGTACGCGGCGGCGGCGTTCTCTTGTCGCTGCTCGTGCTGCCGCTGTACATTCCGGTGCTGATCTTCGGCGCCGGCGCGGTCGACGCGACGGTCAGCGGCCTCGGGCCGCAAGCCCATCTGTCGCTGCTTGGCGCCCTCGCGCTGGGCGGCGTGTTTTTTGCGCCGTGGCCAACTGCCGCGGCTCTGAGAGTTGCCCTGGAATAGATGAGTAACCGAGTAATCAACTGGTTCCGATACGCCAGCCCGCAGACCTTCTACCCGCTCGCCGGCAAGCTGATTCCGTGGTTCTGGGCGCTGGCGGCGATCTTCGGCGTCGCCGGGCTGACGATCGGCTTTCTCGTCGCACCGACCGATGCACAGCAGGGGGAAGGTTATCGAATCATTTTCCTGCATGTGCCGGTGTCGTGGATGTCGATGTTCATCTACCTGGTGATGGCCTTCTGGGCGGCCATGGGCCTGGCTTTCAACACCCGCCTGTCGGGCATGATGGCGTCGGCGCTGGCACCGACCGGCGCCCTCTTCGCGTTCCTGTCGCTGTGGACCGGCGCCCTTTGGGGCAAGCCGATGTGGGGCACCTGGTGGGTCTGGGACGCGCGCCTGACCTCCGAGTTGATCCTGCTCTTTCTTTATATCGGCTTCATCGCCTTGCAGGCGGCGATCGATGATCCGCGCCGGGCCGACAAGGCCGGCGCAATTCTGGCGCTGGTCGGCGTGGTGAACATCCCGATCATCTATTTCTCGGTCAAGTGGTGGAATACGCTGCACCAGGGGGCGTCGGTCAGCCTGACGAAAGCGCCCAGCATGGCCGCGCTGATGCTCTGGGGCATGCTGCTCTGCGCCCTGGCCTGCTGGATGTACAGCATCGCCATCGCCCTGATGCGGGCACGAACGATCATGCTCGAACGCGAACGGCACACCGACTGGGTGCGGGCGCTGCTCGCCGAGAAGGAGTAAGGACATGCACTGGAACAGCCTGGCCGACTTTCTGGCGATGGGCAGCCACGGCCTCTACGTCTGGGGATCGGTCGCGGTGATGGCCCTGCTGATGCTGGCGGAACCGATGCTGCTGCTGCAGGGTCGGAAGAGACTGATCGCACGCCTCAAACGCCAGTACCGTGCCGAGCGATCGGAAGCCAGGCTGAAGAGCCAGATGACCACCGGCGGGAGCAAGGATTGAAACCACGTCACAAACGCATCACGCTGATCATCGGCGGCCTGGCGATTCTCGGCCTGGTCGCCACGCTGGTGCTCAACGCCTTCCAGAGCAACCTGGTCTTCTTCTTCTCGCCGACCCAGGTGGCCGCCGGCGAGGCGCCAAGAGGCAAGAGCTTCCGCATCGGCGGCATGGTCAAGGAAGGTTCACTGCAACGCCAGAGCGACGGCGTCACGCTGCGCTTCGTCGTCACCGACACCGACAAGGACATGACTGTCGCCTACAAGGGGATCCTGCCGGACCTCTTCCGCGAAGGAAAGGGCGTCGTCGCGCAGGGCAAACTCGGCGACGATGGCGTCTTCGCCGCCAGCGAGGTGCTCGCCAAGCACGACGAGAACTACATGCCGCCGGAAGCCGCCAAGGCGGTCGGCGATGCGCACGAGCGGGCAGCCGCCAACAAGGCGGCGGCGGAAGCAGCGGCCAGGACCATCAAGCAGTAACTCGGACGATACGCTCATGATCCCGGAACTCGGTACCTTCGCCCTCGTCCTCGCGCTCTGCGTCGCCCTGACGCAGGGCACGCTGCCACTGATCGGTGCTCACACCAACCGAGCACAGTGGATTGCGCTGGCGCGTCCGGCAGCCAGCGCGCAGGCGCTGCTGCTGGCGGTCGCCTTCGGCTGCCTGACCGCCGCCTTCGTCCAGAACGATTTCTCGGTGGTCTATGTCGCACAACATTCGAATACGCTGTTGCCGCTGCAATACCGCATCGCCGCCGTCTGGGGCGGCCACGAGGGCTCGCTGCTGCTGTGGGTGCTGATGCTGGTGCTGTGGACGCTGGCAGTTGCGCTGCGCTCGAAGCAGTTGCCCGACCACATGGTCGCCCGCGTGCTGGGTGTTCTCGGACTGCTCAGCGCGGGCTTTCTGCTCTTCATCCTGTTGACCTCGAACCCCTTTGATCGACTGCTACCGGGTGCCGAGGAGGGGCGCGACCTCAACCCACTGCTGCAGGATCCGGGCCTGATCATTCACCCACCGATGCTATACATGGGCTACGTCGGCTTCTCGGTGGCCTTCGCTTTTGCCATTGCTGCACTCCTCTCGGGGCAGCTCGACGCCGCCTGGGCGCGCTGGTCACGACCATGGACCACCGCCGCGTGGGTCTTTCTGACCCTCGGCATAGCCCTCGGCTCATGGTGGGCTTACTATGAACTCGGCTGGGGCGGCTGGTGGTTCTGGGATCCGGTCGAGAACGCCTCGTTCATGCCCTGGCTGGTCGGCACGGCGCTGGTGCACTCGCTGGCGGTGACCGAGAAGCGCGGCAGCTTCAAGAACTGGACGGTGCTGCTGGCGATCTCGGCGTTTTCGCTGTCGCTGCTCGGTACCTTCCTCGTCCGCTCCGGCGTGCTGACTTCGGTCCATGCCTTCGCGACCGATCCGACCCGCGGCATCTTCATCCTCGTCTTCCTGGTCGCCGTGATCGGCAGCTCGCTGGCGCTGTTTGCCTGGCGGGCGCCCAAGGTCGGCCTCGGCGGCCGCTTCGCCCTGCTCTCGCGCGAGTCGTTGCTGCTGACCAACAACGTGCTGCTGGTCGTCGCCTGCGCGTCGGTCCTGCTCGGTACGCTCTATCCGCTGCTGATCGATGCACTCGGTGCTGGCAAACTGTCGGTCGGCCCCCCCTACTTTGACGCCGTCTTCGTGCCGCTGATGCTGCCGGCAGTATTCCTGATGGGCGTGGCGCCGTTTGCGCGCTGGAAACAGACCAGCTTCGGCGAACTCGCGCGCGCCTTGCGCTGGGCCTTCCTTGCCGCGGCGGTGGTCGGCGTCGGTGCGCCCTTCCTGTACGGCGAATGGAAACCGATGGTTGCGCTGAGCCTGTTGCTGGCCGCCTGGATTGTCTTCAGTGCGCTGTTGAATCTTGTTGAGCGCGTGCAATCGACGCGTGCCGGCCAGTCGTTCCTCGCCGCTGCGCGCCGCCAACCGCGCAGTTTCTTCGGCATGCATGTGGCGCACACCGGCATCGCGGTGTTCATCGTCGGCGTCGCGATGGTCGGCGGTTACCAAACGGAAAAGGACGTCAAGATGGAGATTGGCGACACCGTCAGCGTCGGCGGCTACAGCTTCCGCTTCAACGGCGTCAGCCAGAGTCAGGGCCCGAATTACCGGGCGCTGGTCGGCGATATAGACCTGATCAAAGGCGGCCGGACGATCCGCAAGATGTTCCCGGAGAAGCGCTTCTACGTCGCTTCGTCGATGCCGATGACCGAGGCGGCAATCGATACCGGTCTGCTGCGCGATGTCTATGTCTCGCTGGGCGAACCGATCGACAAGGCGAGGCCGGACGCCGCCTGGGCGATTCGCGTCTACCACAAGCCATTCGTCGACTGGATCTGGGGCGGCTGCGTGCTGATGGGCCTCGGCGGCCTGCTCGCCATGAGCGACCGCCGCTATCGGATCAAGGCACGGGCCAGGTCGCCGGCGGCGCCATCCACCGCCGCGCCGCTGCCGCAGAACGTCTAGGGGACTGCCGATGAACCGCTTTCTCTGGCCGCTGATCGGCTTTGTCGTTCTCGTCGTGCTGCTCGCCGTCGGACTCCGGCTCAACCCCCGCGACGTACCGTCGCCGCTGGTCGGCAAGCCGGCCCCGGCCTTCGCGCTGCCGCGCCTCGACACGCCCGACAAGGAGTTCTCACCCAGGGAAATGCTCGGCAAGGTCTGGCTGCTGAACGTCTGGGCGTCGTGGTGCGTCTCCTGCCGCCAGGAACATCCGGTGCTGGTCGAACTGGCGAAACGCCAGACCGTGCCGCTGGTCGGCCTCAACTACAAGGAAGTGCGCGGCGACGGCGCGATCGACAGCGACAAGGTGGCCCCCGGCGACGAGAAGCGAATGGTCATCGAACGTGCTGCCGGCTGGCTCAGGAAACACGGCGACCCCTACACCCTGTCGGTGCTTGACGTGGACGGACGTGTCGGGATCGACTATGGGGTCTACGGCGTCCCGGAGACCTACGTCATCGACAAGGCAGGCATCATCCGCATGAAACACACCGGGCCGATCACCCCCGAGGTCTTCTCCGGCAGGATTCTGCCGCTGCTGGCGGAGTTGTCGAAATGAAGCGCTGGCTGATGATCCTGCTGCTCGCCCTGGCGGGTGTGGGCTGGCATGGGCTGCACGCGGGCGAAGCCAGGCCGCGGGCGGAGAACGAGCTGACCGAGAAACGCCTGGTCGCCATTTCGTCCGAGTTGCGCTGCCTGGTCTGCCAGAACGAGTCGCTTGCCGGTTCCAATGCCGAACTGGCCGTGGACCTGCGGCGCGAAATCCGCACGCTGATCAACGACGGCAAGAGCGACACCGAGATCATGGAATTCATGGTCAGCCGCTACGGCGACTTCGTCCGCTACCGGCCGCCGCTGAAAGGCACGACGCTGTTGTTGTGGTTCGGCCCCGGCCTGCTGTTCGTCGCTGGCCTGCTGGCGCTGGTGCTGTACCTGCGCCGGCGCGACCGGGCGATCAAGGATGCGCCGCTGACTGCCGACGAGCAGCGCCGGGCCGAGGCCCTGCTGCAGGACCAGGATTCTCGCCAGGGACAACCATGAGCGCTTTCATCATCGTCGCGGCGCTGCTGGTCGTCGCCATCATCGCCATCCTGCTGCCACCGCTCTGGCGTCTGCCAGAGCCCGTGGGCAGCGGCGACCGACGGGAAGCCAATCTGGCGATCTTTCGTGATCAGCTCGCCGAACTCGAACGTGAGCGCGAGGAAGGCTCGCTCGCCGAAGCCGACTTCGTGCAGGCCCAGGCAGAACTGCAGCGCCGCCTGCTCGACGAAGTGGAACCACAGTCGGCACCGGCAGCCCGCACCCAGGGTGGCCGCAAGACCGCCCTCGCCCTGCTCCTGATCATCCCGCTCGCTGCTGCTACCGGCTATCTGCTGCTCGGCGAGCCGCGCGCGCTCGACCCGCTGCAGCGGCAGGCGCGTATCGATCCGGAACAGATCGAGCAAATGCTCGCCGGCCTGGTCGAGAAGCTGAAGAAGAACCCCGACGACAGCAAGGGCTGGGTGATGCTGGCACGTTCGTACAAGGTCCTCGATCGCTTCCCCGAGGCTGCCGATGCCTACGGTCGCGCCGGCGATCTCGTCGACCAGGACGCGACATTGCTCGCCGATTATGCCGAGGTCCTCAGCCGGATCAATGGCGGCAACCTGCAGGGCAAGCCGACCGAGCTCATCGAGCGGGCGCTGAAGCTTGACGCCAACGAACCGCAGGCGCTTCTGCTCGCCGGCGCCGCGGCCAGCGAGCGGCAGGACTTTGCGGCTGCCGCCGAACACTGGTCGCGTCTGCTGGTCCAGCTTGAGCCGGGGTCCGATGACGCGAAGGCACTCGAGGCAGCGGTACTCAAGGCACGCGAGATCGCAGCAACGCAGGCTGGCGCCGGCAAGTCTGCCCGCCGCCTGCGGCCGCCAGAGGCACGGTCAGCGGCGAGGTGACGCTGAGCGGCAAACTCGCGGGGCAAGTCAAGCCTGACGATGTGCTGTTCGTCTTTGCCCGTTCGCAAGAGGGGCCTCGCATGCCGCTGGCTGCGATGCGGGCGACGGTCGCCGATTTGCCCCTGAGCTTTCGCCTCGATGACTCCATGGCTCTGGTGGGGGGCAAGAAGCTCTCGGACTTCGCTACCGTCAGCATCGAGGCGCGCATCGTCAAGGCGGGCCAGGCGCAAAGCTCGAGTGGCGACCTCTTTGGCACGCTTGCCGGCGTCAAGCCCGGCAGCCAGAAGCTGCGCCTGCTGATCGACCAGGTCCAGCCTTGAGCGCTCCGCTTCGCGTCGTTTTTCAGGCCAACGCGAATTCTCGAAATTATTAATCGGTCAAACGGCGATATACTTATTAGTGCGTTAGTGCAGCACGAATTTTGGAGGTTCCATGGCATCATTCATTTCTCAACAAAGCATCAAGGTCATCGGCGCTAACGGCCAGCTTTCCCTGGGCAAGCGTTTTGCCGGCCGGCAGGTGCTCGTCGAGGAACAGGAGCCGGGCGTCTGGCTGGTGCGTACCGCTACCGTCGTTCCCGACAATGAGCGCTGGCTGCACGAACCCCGCAATGCCGCGGACCTGCAGAGCGCGATGGCGTGGGCACAAGCCAATCCGGCGGACGATGCAAACTTGAGCGCGACCCTGGAGAAAATGGGTGCCTGAGCCGGGTCAGGAAGCGCTGGTCAGGCTCGACCTGAACAACTTGGTATTTCAGGTCCATTTGCTGACCCTGCAAAAACTCGAGCGGCATGCCGCCCTGGAGACGCTCAACAGGTTGCGCCAGATGACCTGGCATCAGGTTTATCAGGACGCGGGTTTGAAGTGGGAAAAGATCGTCAGCGTCAAACCGCCGGCCGGGGCCGACGCCATTTACTCACTACGTATCTCGCAGGCGCGGCGGGCGACAGCCTACCGCGAGGGCGACTTCATCCGCCTGCTGACCATTGCGCCCGACCACGACAGCGCCTACGGCAAGAAATAGGGAGTTCCGGGGACAGCGGGGAGTTGCGCGGACAGTATAGTAAATTCCCGCCGCTGCCTACCGCAGCCACTTCGACTCTTCTCGGCCATCTGCTGTCGGAACGAGCAATTTAGTATACTGTCCCCGGGATTCCGTGTCCCCGGGATTCCGTCCCGGGAGCAATTTAGTATACTGTCCCCGGGATTCCGTCCCGGAATTCCACCGGCGGCCATCCGATTCAATGCCGTCATCAAGCAGTTCTACGACCGCCTCGTCGCCGCCGGCAAACCCAAAAAGGTCGCCATCGTCGCCTGCATGCGCAAGCTCCTGACCATCCTCAACGCCATGGTCAGAACCGGTAAAGCCTGGGACGATTCCCTTCATACCGCTTGACTCGAAAGACAGTTGCTTACTCGTTAGCGCCCCGCGCCGACGAGTGCTAATGATAGGGACGCCGGTAGGGAATTCCAAGAGCCGAATAAAGACAAACTTCGGCTAAAGGGTATTGATGGCGCCACCTTGTTCCAGATCCCGGATCAGGCGGTCGTAGTGGTAGTGCATGGCGCACTTGCCGATGTAAGTGAAAATCACGCTGGGGTCCTTGGTGGCCTTCACCACGCGCCAGATGCGGCTGCGGTATTCGTTTCTCAGTTCCGGCTTTTCCACGTTCTTCATCAGACTCTTGAAGAACAGGGCCGCGCCGATGGTGTTCAGGCTCTGCAGCTTGATCCTCTGGCTCGGATGGCGTTGCCAGTATTTCACCCGGCCGAGTTTCTCCCGGCCCAGTTGGCGGCCGATGTAAAGCGTCTCCAGCCGGGAGAAATAGTGTTCCGGCTCATAGAGTTCCTTCATGACCCGCATGTAACCGTCCTGAAGCGCCTGGCGGCTCATGCGCAAGGGGATGAGATTAGTACCGTATTCCGGCACATCCGCCTTGTCCAGCCGGCCTTCCCTTTCCAGACGGGCATGAAGGGGCGTCTTGGGAATGGCATAGAGCATGCCGAACATGATGTGGGGAATGTGGGACCGGTGCAGGAAGTCGAGTTGCATGTCGAAGATGCTTTCGTCGTCGCTGTCAAAGCCGACAATCATGCCACACCAGACTTCTATGCCCGCCCGCTGGATCTTGTGCACCCGGTTCAGCATGCTGCCGGCCTTGGGTCTTACATTCTGGTTCTTGTGGGTTTCCTTGAGGGCGTCTTCACTTGGGCTCTCGATGCCGATGAACACGCTGTTGATGTTGGCCTCGGCCATCAGTGCCAACAATTCGTCGTCCTCGGCCAGGTCCAGGGAAGTTTCGGTGAATAGCCGGAAGGGATAGCCGTTTTCCTCCTGGTATTTGATGATTTCCCGCAACAAGCCTTTCACTACCTTCTTGTTACCGATGAAATTGTCATCAACAATGAAAGCGGTGGCGACTTTCTGGGTGCGCAGTGCATCGAGTTCCGCGATGACCTGTGCCGCGGTCTTGATCCGCGGCCGGCGGCCGAAGGTGACGATGATGTCGCAGAATTCACACAGGAAGGGGCAGCCGCGGGACAACTGAATGGATCCGAAAAGGTAACGGTCCATTTTCATGAGATCGAAACGGGGCGTGGGCAGCTTTTCCATTTCGGTCTGGCCGATCTGTTCATAGCGCCGCTGGTGTATGCCTTCTTGCCATTCCCGCAAGAACAGGGGCCAAGTGTCATCCGCCTCACCCACGAACAACACATCCGCCAAATCGCCAAAATAATCCTCGCGCACCGTGGTCCAGGCGCCGCCGACAACCACGAATTTTCCGCGCCGCTTCAACTCGGTCATGATTTCGCGCATGCGGAAACGCTGCACGCTCATGCCGGTGATGCCTATGATGTCCATGGTGTCCAGAAGATCGTAGTCCAAGTCCTCGACGTTTTCGTCAATCAACTGGACGAAATGTTCGACGGGAGTCACGGCCGCCAGTAGGGGTAGCACGGCTACGGGTAAATTGGCCTTCTTGCCGGAAATGGGCATGACGTATTCCATGCCCCAGAATGACACCTCGAAACGGGGGTTGATGATGGCAATCCTGGCCATGAAACGGCTCCTAAATATCGAAAGTCAGTGGCGCGGTTGGTCCGTCCGGAGCAACGCGGCCCATCGCGAACGACAGTACCACTCCTCGAATCCAGAGGGGGAGCAGGCGTGACAAGACGGCGCGGCGTCCGCTTGCTTTATGGTGAGAAGGATACGAAATCCAACGGCACCATCGAAAGTATATGACCTGCCGTGAAGCGGCGTCAATCTCGGATTGAGTCCCACGAACCCCTTGGCATTCGTAAATAGTGTCTGACAGAAAAAGCCGATTATTGGACGGTCGGTGGATTTGCTGAGGCCGGGAAAAGACGGATGGTGACGAAATATCAGAGCCGTAAGCCCGCTGGTTGGCTGACGCTGGCGTGCATTTGTCAAAAAACTGATCTGGGCATATTGTGCGGCATTATGGAGCAGCTACCCCTAATCTCTGGCGGGCTCCGCGGCGGCGACCAACTTTTTTCTGTCGGGCTCACTCTGTGAGCCCGCAGGGTCTTACACTGATCCTCGTGACCCACCCCCATGAGCCAGTGCGATGAGTTTACATTTCCTGTTGAAGGCCGAAGCGCGTACCCTGTCCGTGGTTCAGGTCCTGGCGATGAGTGACGATGACGCTTTTTCCCTGTTCCGCCACCTGCGCTGGGGCGAAGGGGAGGAAGTGGTCTGCCCGCACTGCGGCATGGCGCACCGGCACTACTTCCGCCCGAGCCGCAAGATTTGGCGCTGCGCGGGCTGCCACGAAGATTTCTCCGTGACGTCCGGAACGATCTTCGCCTTCCACAAGCTGCCCCTGCGCCTGTACCTTGCGGCGGTGATCCTGTTCACCAACGCCGTGAAGGGCATTTCCGCCCTGCAGGTGGGCCGCGACTTGGGCGTGTCCCACAAGACCGCCTACGTCCTCCTGCACAAGATACGGGAGAGCCTGTTGGTGGGCCGGGACGAATCCGCCCTGCAGGGCGAGATTCACGTGGACGGGGCGTACGTTGGCGGGACGGTCCGGCCGGAGAACAAGAAGGAAGACCGGGTCGACCGGCGCCTGGCGGAGAATCAAGACCCGGACAAGCGCTGCATCCTGGTGATGCGCGAGGCCTACACCGAGGCGGAGGTAGAGGCCGGCAACGCCGGGGCCAGGAAGACGCTGACCTTCGTCCTGAAGAACGAGAACCAGGCCGATATCGGCAAACTGGCGCCGGTCTACATCGCCAAGGGTGCCGTGATCTGTGCCGACGAATCGGACGCCTATGACCTGCTACCTGCCAGGTACGAGGTCCGCCGGGTGAACCACGGCAAGGCGTACCGCGCCGATGATGGCACGACCAACAACCTCGCGGAATCGTACTTCTCGCGCTTCCGCCGTTGCCAGATCGGCCAGATTCACAAGGTGGCTCCGAAGTACCTCGACCACTACGCCAACGAGATGGCGTACCGGGAAGACACCCGGCGCTGGAGCAACGGCCGGATCTTCCGGGATATCGTCGGCAAGTGCGCCCGCGCCATGGTGAGTCGGGACTGGTGCGGCTACTGGCAGGGCAACCACCGGCTGGGGGACAGCCTGGCGGTGTGAAGCTGTCACGCGACCGCCCAAGTGATGCCAAGCCCGTCCCGCCCGACAGGGATCAGGGTGCCGTTACGCGTCAGGCGATGCACGACCCCAATGGCGTTCTTCCGCATCTGCTCGATCATCACTGTGGTCGGTTCCAGGCCCTTGCGTGCGGCCAGCGCTTCGCCGATCTGGCGGCTGCTCAGCGCCGCGCCTTGAGCCTCACGGAAGATGTCGAGAACCATGCGCTGGCATTCACCTGGCCGGAAAAAGCGGTTCCGCACCCGGTATGCCTTGCACCGGATCGTCCGCAGGTCGATTTCCGGGGAAAACAGCTTGAGGGTCGCGTCGAGGTGGGCCAGATCATTCGCCAGCCGCCCCATTTCCTTCTGTTGATGCTCGATCAGCCCGGCCAGCTCGGCGCGCTTGCTGATCAGGGCCGCAACCACGTGGCTCTCTGCCATGGAAAATGCTCCTGTTCGTTGAAAACAGGAGCATTTTCGTCGAGCCGGGGGGCAGGCGCTGGGGGTGGTTGCTCCATAATGCCGATATTGTGTGGTCAAGCGAACCGTAGTCACTGGATTTGTTGACCCTGCTGAGTGGGGTCAGGCGGCGAGTTTTTGTGGCTCAGGCACGCGGGGTTTGGCGCGCGCGGTGCGCTCACGAACCACTACGCCGAGGCGATGGATGTTTCGCGCCAGGACTGCCAGCGCCACGTAGCGTTTGAATCCGCGTATGCCGTGATCGGGGCACAAGTCGAGCCCAAAATTCTCCAGACCATTGATCGCCGATTCGACCGCTGAATGTTTTCGCCGAGCCTGGACGAATCCTGGCTCCGTTTTGCGCTCGCGATCAGCGGCAGAGTGGCGGCCTTTCTTGGGCAGGGCCACCAGATCCAGGCGCTCTTCCAAAGTCTCTCGATTCGATCGACTGTGGAAACCATGGTCGAAACTGACCGCACGCAGGCTGGGAAAGGTGGCTTGGCTTTTCTCGACCATGCTCACCGCCACTTTGTCGTCGGTCTGCTTTTCCATGACCTCGTGGTGAAGAATGAAACGGTGTTGGTCTTCGAGAACGCATACCCGCAATCCCAGTTCGACCGGGACACCTGCCTTGCCTTTGACGACCCATGAAAAACGGGGCCAGACCACCTTTTCCGCTGATCTGCGAAAGCCTGGCCGCCGGACTGCGGCGAATGGCAGCGAAGACCCGTGGTGTAGAGAACAGGCAATGTGTCCGGGCGTGATTTCCACGCAGCAAAGCAACCGATCGCGGTGTCAGAAATTACTTGACCACGACACGCAAACTACGTCAAGGATGATCTGATGCCGGAACCCAGCGGTACAGCGTTGGCACCGGCACACCAAGGTTCTTGGCCACCTCAGGGGGCGGTACCCCGTCGGCAAGCAGTTTCCTGGCTGACTCGTTCTTGCTGTCGGTGACCTACCGCTTGCGCCCGCCCTTGCAGGCCGTTTCAAGTCCCGCACGGGTGCGCTCTACCGTAAGTTCGCGCTCCATTTCGGCCTGGCTGGCCATGACATGGAAAAAAGACCGGCCTGACGGCGTACCGGTATCGATCGCTTCGCTGAGGCTCTTGAACGGGACGCCTTGCCTGTGCAATTCGCCGACCAGATCGATCAGGTTCCTGACACCAGGCGCAAGTCAATCCAGCTTCCAGACGACGAGGGTGTCACCCTCTCGCAGCATTTCCTGCTCCCTGGCAAGCCCTGGGCGCTCGGCGCCACTGCCGCTGATCTGGTCGTCGAACACCCTCCTGCAACCCGCTTTGGTCAAGGCTTCGATCTGGCGGTCAAGGTTCTGATCCTGCGTCGAGACGCGGGCGTAGCCGATCAACATGGCACCTCAGCCCCTCGACCGCAATGGCAGCACGCGCAAGCGCGTGCGTGTCGGATCAATGGTGAGTAAGGCACCCTCTTCCAACTCGTACGCCATCTGTTGCAGAGCGGCGATCACTTGCTTACCAATTTCATCCGGGCTGACATCCTCGGCCCGGATCTGCACGACGCTGGGCTTTTCGCCCTGACTGGCAGCAAGGATTGCGCTGAAGTCCAGATCGTGGGTGAGTACGACATAGTTGTTCGCGCTGGCGTAAGCCATGATCTCCGAGTCCGGAGCGTTCTTCGCGCCGAGCGTCGACCAGTGAGCCGCCTCAATGCCGACGCCAGCCAATAAGCCGACCCAGCGCGGCGACAGGTTCATATCGACGATCAGCTTCATGCATTGACCAGAATGACCTCGCGTTCTTCGGATCGCCATGCGGCATAGCGCAGCGCCTGCATGATGTCCTCGCGTTCGAGATAGGGGTAGTCGGCGAGCACGTCATCGACGCTGTGCCCCGCACCGATCTGACCGACGACCATGCCAACTGTGACGCGCATGCCGCGAATGCAGGCCTTGCCGCCCATCACGTCGGGCTGCTGGGTAATGCGATTCAGTTGTCCCATACTTGCTCCTTCTCGAAACTTCTGGTCATGGTAGTGGTTTGAGAATATGGTTTCCAGAACGACTTGGAAGAAAAAGTGAAATAAGAAAAAAGAAAAAAGGGGTCAGACCACCTTTTCTGAGGGAGAGAAAGTGAGGAAAAGGGGGTTGTAAGGCGGAACCCCAGACAATTCCGTCAATCTGAGGCGGGTAGAACGAGAAATTGTGCCATCTGCCAGCATCTGGGCATCGCTACGCTTCCCACGGATCTATGACGGTGACGCTGGCGGCCTCATAGGGAGCCGTGACGCTACGATGAACCCCCGCGAGGCCGCGACTGCGGCGATGTAGCCGTCTGGGGTTGGGAATCCTCGCCCGCCAGCCTTGGCCTTCACGGCCAGCTCGCCATAGCGAAGGATAAGAAATCCAACGTCACCGACGAGAGTATATGAGCCTTCATCAAGCAGCGTCAATGTCGAATTTGGACCCGGAAGCCCCTGAAAAGTCCTCTGAATTCTGGGCGCTCAGTGCCTGCGGTCATCTCACGACGGGCAATGGCAGCTCGTCTGCCTTCGAGCTTTGCGCTTGTGCGCCTGCACGCTCCCAGCACCTACCAGGCGACGCGCTGATCGAATTCGTACTCAGGCGCCGACTGAGCCTGGGGGTCGTCCTCGCCCAGGGTGGCGCCCTGCCTCTCCCAGAGCGGGGGCGCACGGGCTCCCATCGGGCGTGGCGGGGAGGTCGGCTCACCCAGATGGGTCAGGATCCGCGCACGGCACCGGCGTCGGTGATGAAGGCGATGATTCGCATCTCGCCGCCGCAGCGTGGACAGAGGAGCGGAAAGACCTCATAGATCCGCGCGAGCAGCACCGCCCAGGCGTAGCGGGCGATGCGACTGTGGATCGCTTCCTCTTCCCCCGGTGCTTCCTCCGTCCCCTGGACGACCGACTGGCGCAGCGGTCGCGGCGATTGACTCGGTCGCGGCTGCCGCCGGCGTACCGTCTGGCACGCCGGCGAGCGCAGTGACCTGCCCCCGTAGCGGCGCGTTGGGTGCTAGCACCCCGTAGTAACGATGGCGATGCCGGCGCGGCGGCGGAATCAGCGCCGCCAGACGCCCAATCAGTTCCAGGGGCGTGAGCATCAGGCTGACGCTGCCGCCGGGACCCGGCTTGATACTCTCGTAGACCAAGTGTTCGGCGTCGATTTCACGCCAGCGCTCCAGCGCGAAGGCCGGGCGAGCGCAGTAGCGCAGCAGCCGTTCCAACCTCGGGCGGTCGGCGCCGTCCACGCGCACACTGGCGTCGAGCGAGAAGCCGCCACCGTGTTCCCAGTTCGCCATCGTCTCGGCGTCTTCCAGCTCAAGCACACCGCGTCGGGTCAGCGCGCGCAGCAGACGCCAGTGGACCTTGGCCTGCACTTCGTCGAGCAACTTCTGGTCGGGGGCACGGCTTTCGTGAAACGTCGCAGTTCCCGAGGTGTCCGCCGCGAAGACGTCCTCGATGATGAGGCAGTGGCAGTGCACCTACGGATTGAGCAGCGCCCCAAAGCGGGGTAGATGAAGGCCACCGCGCCGATGCGGGAATCGGACCCCGCCGCCGGGCAGGCGCGGCGCAAGACTTGTTCGACGACGCTCAGGAAAATGCGCAGCGCCAGCGTTTCGATCGCCGGATCGTGTTGCAGGTAGTAGCGCAGCCGCTTCGGAACCGACAGCACCCACTGGCGGACCGGCAGTCGCCGAAAAACGTGGTCGGCCAGATGGGCTGCGGTTTCGACCATTCGCCGAGTGTTGCAAGCGGGACAGACACCACGGCCCTTGCACGAATGCACGAGGGGGCAATGAGGAAATCGTGACCGCACTCGGCGCATCGAGCGCGGGCAAAGCCATGCGCGAGAATCCCGCATTCGAGATACCGGCGGAACTCGCGTTCGACATGAGCTGGGCCGGAAGCGCCCTGGCGGCTGTCGTAGGAGAGTTCGAGCCAGGTGGCGAGGTGCGTCTGCACGGTGCGATAGAGCACGGTGCGCTCGGGCCGGCGACGGCGATAGACAGCAGTGCGAGCAGACGCACAGGCGGCAGACAGGGGGATTCGGGTCGAGCAATCGAGAGGCATCAACTGTACACCCATACAGTTATTGCCTCAATGCCCGATGCTCTCTCTGTGGTCACCTTCGAACTCGATCGTGAGGCACTCCCGATCCAGCAGCACCGGCGAGACCCCGGTGACGCGACACGGCGCGCCATCCTCGGCGAACACGAAGTCACCGGGGACCAGGTCGCCCATCGTGGACCACCCGGCCGGGGTCGGGACAGGCGTGTCAGCGCGAGCGGTGCGCCCAGCTGGCCGCCGCTGAAAGGCACCACGCTACTGTTGTGGTTCGGCCCCGGCCTGCTGTTCGTCGCTGGCCTGCTGGCGCTGGTCCTTTACCTGCGCCGGCGCGACCGGGCGATCAAGGACACGCCGCTGACTGCCGACGAGCAGCGCCGGGCCGAGGCCCTGCTGCAGGACCAGGATTCTCGCCAGGGACACCCATGAGCGCTTTCATCATCGTCGCGGCGCTGCTGGTCGTCGCCATCATCGCCATCCTGCTGCCACCGCTCTGGCGTCTGCCAGAGCCCGTGGGCAGCGGCGACCGACGGGAAGCCAATCTGGCGATCTTTCGTGATCAGCTCGCCGAACTTGAACGTGAGCGCGAGGAAGGCTCGCTCGCCGAAGCCGACTTCGTGCAGGCCCAGGCAGAACTGCAGCGTCGCCTGCTCGACGAAGTGGAACCACAGTCGGCACCGGCAGCCCGCACCCAGGGTGGCCGCAAGACCGCCCTCGCCCTGCTCCTGATCATCCCGCTCGCCACTGCAGCTGGCTATCTGCTGCTCGGCGAGCCGCGCGCGCTCGACCCGCTGCAGCGGCAGGCGCGTATCGATCCGGAACAGATCGAGCAAATGCTCGCCGGCCTGGTCGAGAAGCTGAAGAAGAACCCCGACGACAGCAAGGGCTGGGTGATGCTGGCACGTTCGTACAAGGTCCTCGAGCGCTTCCCCGAGGCTGCCGATGCCTACGGTCGCGCCGGCGCTCTCGTCGACCAGGACGCGACATTGCTCGCCGATTATGCCGAGGTCCTCAGCCGGATCAATGGCGGCAACCTGCAGGGCAAGCCGACCGAGCTCATCGAGCGGGCGCTGAAGCTTGACGCCAACGAACCACAGGCGCTTCTCCTCGCTGGCGCCGCCGCCCGCGACCGGCAGGACTTTGCGGCCGCCGCGGAATACTGGTCGCGTCTGCTGGCCGAGCTTGATCCGGGATCCGACGACGCGAAGGCACTCGAGGCAGCGGTACTCAAGGCACGCGAGATCGCAGCAACGCAGGCTGGCGACGGCAAGTCTGCCCGCCGGCCTGCGGCCGCCAGAGGCACGGTCAGCGGGGAGGTGACGCTGAGCGGCAAACTCGCGGGGCAGGTAAAACCTGACGATGTACTGTTCGTCTTTGCCCGCGCGCCAGAGGGGCCTCGCATGCCGCTGGCTGCGATGCGGGCGACGGTCGCCGATTTGCCCCTGAGCTTTCGCCTCGATGACTCCATGGCTCTGGTGGGGGGCAAGAAGCTCTCGGACTTCGCTACCGTCAGCATCGAGGCGCGCATCGTCAAGGCGGGCCAGGCGCAAAGCTCGAGTGGCGACCTCTTTGGCACGCTTGCCGGCGTCAAGCCCGGCAGCCAGAAGCTGCGCCTGCTGATCGACCAGGTCCAGCCTTGAATCCTCGGCCCTGCATCGCTTTCCAGGCCAAGGCAATTTGTTGGAATTGTTAACATAGATCAAACCGTCCGCTTCTCCTGATCCGCTAGACTCTTGCCAACATCGGCGCTTGGCAGATGACACAAACAGAATCAGACAGGGGGAAGTATCGTGACCGAAAGCGGCTCAGGTTTCTGGGCAAAACTCAAACGCCCAAGTGCCAAGTATTCGCTGCTGGCCCTGCTGTCGGTCGGTTTTGTTGCCGGGGTTTTCTTCTGGGGTGGTTTCAACACCGCCATGGAGGCGACCAACACGCTGGAATTCTGTATCGGCTGTCACGAGATGAAGGACAACGTCTACCAGGAATACAAGAAGACGATCCACTACACCAACCGCACCGGCGTGCGCGCCTACTGCTCGGACTGTCACGTGCCCAAGGACTGGGGGCACAAGATGATGCGCAAGATCGCGGCGAGCAAGGAGCTCTACGGCAAGGTCATGGGGACGATTTCCACCCCCGAGAAGTTCGAGGCCAAGCGCCTGGAACTCGCCAACAACGAGTGGACCCGGATGAAAGCGAGCGATTCGCGGGAGTGCCGCAACTGCCACTCGTTCTCGGCGATGGATATCGAGAAACAGAAGGCTCGCGCCTCCAAGATGCACAAGATCGGCCAGGAGGACAAGCAGACCTGTATCGATTGCCACAAGGGCATCGCGCACCACAAGCCGAAAAACATGCCGGAAGAGGAAGACGAATAGTCGCCGTCCGACCAGAGGCGTTCGACCCGATTTGCGGCCCGAGACGGACGCTGCGCATCCAACCTTCTTTGGCCGGCCTTGACCGCATCAACACTTGATTGGAGTCTGAGATGAAAAGAACGAGCGTTTCCCTTGCCCTGTTGGGCGCCATTCTGGCCCTCGGTTCGCAGCTTGTGCAGGCGGCTGCCCCGGACTGGAGCAAGGTCCCCAAACGCGACGTTCAGGTCTTCCACGCCGGCGTGACACCGATTGAGTGGATCATGAAGAAGTCGGATCACAGCGGACGCACCGGACTGAACAAGGGCGAGAGCTGCGTCGGCTGCCATGAGGAAAAGGGTGGCCTCAACTTCGACATGAAGCGCCTGGCCGGCAAGGACCTCGAACCCAAGGGCGCGCCTAAAACGATGAATTTCCCGGTCAGCGTGCAGTCAGCGTACGACAAGGATAATGTCTACGTTCGCCTGACCTTCAAGGCACCGGGCGGCGGCGTCGACCCGGCCGACAAGGAAAACGACGTCAAGGCGACGGTCATGTTTGCCAACGACAAGGTCACCCAGGGCGCACAGGTCGGCTGCTGGGCAACCTGCCATAGTGACGCACGGACGATGCCGGGTGCCGACGACAAGAAGACCAAGTACACCAAGGATGGCGCCTACGAATTGATGCAGTGGAAGAGTGCCAAGGGCGCCAAGGCAGCGGATGGCTCGGTCACCGACAAGCGCAACATGGAAGGCGGCAGCGCCGGCGTCAAGGCCGAAGGCAGCAAGGCCGGCGACACCTACACCGTGACCTTCACGCGCAAGCTGAATGGCGCCCTGGCGGAAGGCAAGGCCGTTCCGTTCGGTGTCGCCATTCACTCCGACCATTCCGTCGGCCGCTTCCATCATGTTTCGATGGGCTACACCATGGGCTTCGGTGCCGACGGCGACATCAAGGCTGCCAAGCAGTAAGGCTAGCGGGACTTCCGACAGCGGGCAGAGCTTCGGCTCTGCCCGCTTTTTCTTGCCAGCGGTCCCGGGCTCAATGCTTCTAACCACGCGCCCGCCCATTAATGCGGGCCAGCAGTGAAATGGGAGACCTGGCGCAGGCCTGCTATCCTGTAACGATGCACAGCCCTCATCACCTCGACCACCGGCATGCCGATCCCGCTCGGCGGGTTCGCTGCCGGCGACGTCCGCCGGGTTGGGCTGCAGGCCGCCACTCGGCCGCCGGGGGCCTGTAACCATGACCTACACCTTTGCTTCAGCGACCATCCTGCTGATTCTGATCACCGATCCGATCGGGAATATCCCGATCTTCGCCAATGCGCTTCGGCACGTCGCTCCGCAGCGTCGACCATGGGTGATCCTGCGGGAGGTCTCGATTGCCTTCGTTCTACTGCTGACCTTCATGTTCATCGGCGAACGCTTTCTGCAATTGATGAACCTGAGCGAGTTGTCGCTGCAGATCGGTGGCGGCGTCATCCTGTTCCTGATCGCGCTGCGTATGATTTTCCCGCCACCACGCGCTGACACAGCCGAGCCCACCGGCGAACCGCTTATCGTGCCACTGGCAATCCCGGCCATCGCCGGGCCCTCGGCGCTCGCCACGGTGCTCTTACTGGTCTCGCAGGCACCGGACCGGCGCCTGGAGTGGATTGGCGCCCTCTGCATCACCATGGCAGTAAGCGCCATCATACTGGTGCTTGCCGAGCGTATTCAGCGCGTGGCGGGCGATCGCTTCGTGGTCGCCCTTGAACGCCTGATGGGCCTGGTGCTGGTGGCGATGTCGATTGAAATGATGCTGCGGGGCATCAAGACCTTCGCGCTGCAGCTGGCGCGCGGCTGAATGGCGCACGCGCTCGGCACCGGCAGCCAATCCGAACGTCAAAGCAAGGCCTGTCGACTATGCTTTGTTTGTCGGCTGACTCGCATCTGAGCTTGATAAAGGGAGAAATCGATGTCCCAAGGAACACAGGCCCCCGCCTGGCCTACCATCCGATGAACACACCCTATCAGGGCCCAGGGACCTGCTCGTTCGCCAACGGCGCCAAGTACCAGATGTACATCGGCAATTGAATCCTCAACGAGGACCTGCGTACCAGGGCGTCCAGACAACGACTAGCCGGCGAACTCGTACCGAGCGCAACGCACAGATCCTCTCGCGTCACTCAGCCGTTCGATCTGGCGCAATTCTGCGGGGCAGGCATCAGCTTGAGGACTGCCGTCTGCGCCCTCGCCAGGCCTTGATCAGGTACAGGCGCCAAGCGGCCTTGGTAGCCATGTAGCCGATGATCGCCAGGCCACTGGCCAGAACGATGAGGCCCACCGCCAGCGGTTTGGCAACGGCGAGCATCCAGGCCTGCATCGCCTCGGTCCAATCGGTAAAGGCCGCAATACTGAAGGCGGGCGGAAAGAGGAATCCGCTGCCGTCGCCGATGAGCAAACGGCCAATCTGGTAAGCCGCCAGATAGAGAGGAACAATGGTGAAAGGGTTGGTGTAGAGGGTGACCAACAGGGCCAGCGGAAGATTGACGCGGAAGGTCAGCGCACTGACTGCCGCTCCGATCATCTGCAGCGGCCCGGGAATCAACCCGCAGAACAGGCCAGCCGCGACCGCACCGGCAGCCGAGTGACGGTTGAGATGCCACAGCCGTGGATGTAGCAATGACGACTGGAACGGCCGCAACCAGGGATTGCGGCGGATGGACTCATGGTCGGGGAGGTATTTTCTCAACTGGCGGCGCATGATCCGCATTATCCCCGAAACCGCCAGGAAACGTGCCTGCTGGTGCTTGCGGGCAGACGCCTGGCAACGAGGCACAGCGAGCCTTGTCGGGACTGTTTGCACTTTGTTCCTCGCCATGGATCCCACAATACACGTACGGGTATTGCCTGCCGACATCAAAGACATAGCAGATTATGAAACCGATAATCCTGCTTCCCCAAACACTATTGTCCCCGGAGAACTTCATGCATTCCTGTGATCAGCCCACTATCGAAGCCATCTATCCTTTCGACGCCCGCGGCATCGCCAAGCGTTTTCGCCATGCGGCGATTTTCGGCGCACTCGACGCGCTGATTCCAGGGGAAACGATGCGCTTCGGCAATGACCATGATCCCCTCCCCCTGCTCGCCCAACTGCAAAGCCGCTATGGCGATGCGCTGGCAATCAGCTACGTACAGCGGGAGCAGGGGGCCATCGTCATCGACTTCACCCGCAGAGTCTGACGTCGCCGTCCCGTAGCCCGGACACGGGCAAAAAGCGCCGCCAGGAGTAGCCGAAGCCGCCGGGCAGAAACCTGGCGGGATCGAGGCATCCCTTCATCCTGCAGGACAAAGTCGTGCTGATCTACCTGGCTCTTTCAGCCGTCGCGACTTTCCTTGCGGCGCTTGTCCTGCTGCGCTTTGGTGAGACGTCGCCAGCAGCAGTCATCCATCTGGTGTTCGTCATCGGCATCATGCCGCTGATCTTCGGTGCCATCACCCATTTCGTCCCCGTCCTGACCCGCAGTGGCATGGCACCCCGAAGCCTGTTGCTGGCACCTTTCGGCCTGCAGTTGGCAGGTTGGCTGGCGTTTCTCGATTTCACGGGTGAAATGCCAGCCGTGGCAGCCGCTGCACTCGGCGCGCTCGTGATCGCCGCCTTCCTTGCTGGCTGGCTGGTGCTGCGAGCCAAACGCACGCTCGGGCGACCTCACCCTGGCTGGCGCTGGTACCTGGCGGCCGTTGTCTTTCTGTCCACGGCCCTGATTCTCGTCCCGGCCATGAGCTGGTGGCCGCAGGCCCGACCAGAATTGCGCCTGCTGCATCTGCATCTCAATACTCTCGGCTTCGTCGGCCTGACCGCACTCGGCACCCTGCAGGTTCTGCTGCCCACGGTGCTGAGCGGTCCCGATGCCGATGCCGCAAGGCGGCTGCAGCATGACCTGCCCTGCGCCATCGCCGGGATTCTGATGGCTGCGGTCGGTGCTGCCTTCTGGCTGCCGCTGGCGCTGGCCGGCGCGGCCCTCCTGGCCTATGTCGGGTTCAGGATCCTTGTCTCCTGGCTGCGGCGCTATGGAGCGAGGGCGCTTGCGTCCGATGGGGTTACGGCACCGCTGGTCGGGGCACTGTGCGGCTTCCTGCTGCTCCTCGTCTTGGGCATGGCCCATGGTCTGGGAATTCTCGCTGGCCGAGATGCGGTGCCGGCGTTTGTCGTCGCCTTCCTCCTGCCAATGGTCACCGGCGCCCTGACGCAGCTACTGCCCGTCTGGTTACACCGCGGCAAGCGTACGCCAACCCGTGACCGAATGCACGCGGCACTGCGCCGCGGCGGCGTTCTGCGCGCGCTCTTGTTTGCTCTTGGCGGCATCCTGCTGGGCCTGGGGATCAGCGAGGGGATCTGGTCAGCAGTTCTGGGACTACTGTCCTTCATGATCGTACTGATTCGCTCGCTGCTCGGATCGAGTTCCGCGTGGAATTCTGACTACCGCTAGTTTTCCCCGTATAAACATATTACTAAGCGATTTTCGTAAGATGAGTCTCAAGATCTCCAAGCAGGGTCCGTTGATCAGGATATGACTCACCCTGGCAGACATCCGTGTCGGAGACAGCAAAATGTTCAAACATGAGCACGCAGCCCTGGTCCATTCGTCCCGGCGTGCGTCTGGCCGCCTGCACCGCCGCCCCGCTCTTTCGGCCATGACGCTTTCCACACCGCCGAACGCCTTCCTGCCGAAAACTGGCGGCCGCATTCATTACCCGCACGTCCGCCGCAGTAATGCTTCCGGAGCACAGGCGGCGATGCTGGAACTGCTGGCAGCCGAAGCGCACATTCGGGTTCTCGAGCAGGCCCTCACCGAAGTCCGCGCCACAGCATTTGCCGACCCCCTCACCGGCGCGCTCAACCGTCGAGGCTTTGACGAGGCTTACCAGCGGGAACTGGCCCGTTCGCGCCGTCGTGGCGGCCAGCTGGCCTTAGCGCTGATCGATCTTGACGACTTCAAGCGCCTGAATGACACGCTTGGACATCAGGTGGGCGACGCGGCACTGGTCCATCTGGTCAGAATTCTGCGCAAGGCACTGCGCCCCTCGGACATTCTCTGCCGCTTCGGCGGCGAGGAGTTTGTCGTCCTGATGCCGGATACCCCACTGAACGACGCGGCGGCCGCGATTTCCCGCTTTCAGCGGCAACTCGCGACCCAGACCATCCCGGGTCAGGATGCTGTCCTGACCTTCAGTGCAGGCGTCGTTGTCCAGCAACCCAGCGAATCGCTCGATGACTCGATTCAGCGCGCAGACGCGGCGACCTATGCCGCCAAACACGCGGGCAAGAATTGCGTCCTCAAGGGTTGAGCTCTAGCCAAAACTGGTACATCGCAGGCACCCGGCGCAAGGTTGGGAGCGTGGTAGACTGCTCGCTCAACACCCTCTCTCCGCATTCGCCTAACGGTCATCGCCATGCGCTACATCTCGACTCGCGGTCACGCCGCCAAGACTCCCGACGCCTCCGGCCGAACGTTCACCGAGATCCTCCTTGGTGGACTGGCGCCGGACGGTGGTCTCTACCTGCCGGAGTCCTATCCGCTGGTCAGCCCGGCCGAACTCGAACAATGGCGGCGACTATCGTATGCCGATCTGGCCTACGCCGTGCTGTCTCGGTTCGTCGACGACATCCCGCCAGCCGACCTGCAACGTCTGGTCAGCCGAACCTACACTGCGGCGGTTTACTGCAACGGCCGCGTTGGCACGGCGGCCAGCGACATCACCCCCTTGCGCTGGCTGGAACAGCCCGACCCGGGACACGGGGAAGGGGGGTTGGCGATCCTCGAGCTGTCCAATGGCCCGACGCTGGCCTTCAAGGACATGGCGATGCAGCTGCTCGGCAACCTTTTCGAGTATGTGCTGGCAAAGCGCGGGGAGAGTATCAATATTCTCGGCGCCACCTCCGGGGACACCGGTTCATCAGCAGAATATGCGATGCGCGGCAAGCAAGGTGTGCGGGTCTTCATGCTCTCGCCGCACGAACGGATGAGCACGTTTCAGCGTGCCCAGATGTATTCCCTGCACGATGCCAATATTCATAACATCGCGGTGCGTGGCACCTTTGACGATGCTCAGGATATCGTCAAGGCGGTGTCCAATGATCACGCCTTCAAGGCGAAGTACCAGATCGCTGCAGTCAACTCGATCAACTGGGCACGGGTTGCCGCGCAGGTCATCTACTACTTCAAGGGCTACTTCGCGGCGACCGGCGAAGCCGGCATGGCGGGCCGCCAGCAGGTTGCCTTTGCGGTCCCCTCCGGCAATTTTGGCAATATCTGCGCCGGTCACATCGCGCGCATGATGGGTCTGCCAATCGGCCGCCTGGTCCTGGCGACCAACGAGAATGACGTCCTTGACGAGTTCTTTCGTACGGGCGTCTACCGGCCGCGCGCCACTGGCGAAACCTGCGCTACCTCGAGCCCCTCGATGGATATCTCGAAGGCTTCCAACTTCGAGCGATTTGTCTTTGATCTTGTTGGAGGCGATCCGGCCACGATTCGCAAATTATGGTCCGAGGTCGATGCCGGCCGCAGTTTTGACCTCTCCGGCACGCCTTTTTTTGCCCGACTGCCAGCGTTCGGTTTTGTTTCAGGCAAGAGCAGCCACGCCGACCGCCTGGCAACGATCCGTCAAACCTATGACAAATATGGCTTGATGATCGACACGCATACGGCCGACGGGCTCAAGGTCGGTAGCGAGTTGCGGACACCCGAAATGCCAATGGTCGTTCTCGAGACAGCCTTGCCCGCCAAGTTCGAGGAAACGATTGTTGAGGCGCTCGGCCGCAAGCCGGAACGTCCAGCCAGCCTGCAGGGGATCGAGAACCTGCCGCAACGAGTGGCGGTCATGGACGTCAGTGTTGATGCGGTGAAGCAGTTCATCAAGGATCACGTCTGCTGACGCTTGGCTGGCTCCGCCTCCAGCAGTACGTGCTGACCATGGACTCCGACTGTTAGAGGTAAATGACCGCTGGAAAGACAGCAACCGCGAGCAGCAGCACCAGCCATTCAAGATTATGCCTGGCCAGGAATCCGGTAAAGTGCATGATCAGAATCGTGATCGCCACTACGTAAAACAGCAGAAATAGCGTCATACCCTCTTCTCCATTCTTTTGCGCCAGCCGCAAGGCCAGCCTGCTTTGCGTTGCTCGGGCCGGATTATATAACGGCTTTCCTGCTGTCCCTGTCACAGGTCCTCCTGCCTGATCACGGTCCCTGGCTCAACTGCTCCCGGCTTCTCTGGCGACGACTGAGGCTTGCTGGGCCTGAAAACGCATCGACAGATCGAGGGCACGCACGTCCTTGGTCAATGCACCAACTGAAATCCGATCGACACCGGTTTCGGCGATGGAACGTACGGTCTCCAGGCTGACGTTGCCCGACGCCTCGAGCACGGCACGGCCGGCAGCAATCGCAACTGCTTCGCGCATCTGGTCGAGACTCATGTTGTCGAGCAGAATCATTTCTGCACCGGCGGCGAGCGCCTGCCGCAGTTCGGCTAGCGTTTCGACTTCAATCTGAACAAACTGGCAACTGCCGGCCGCGTTCCCGGCAATCTGCCTCGCGGCGGCCAGCGCGGCAGCGATACTGCGGGCAGCGACAATGTGATTTTCCTTGATCAGGATCCCGTCATAAAGGCCGAGGCGGTGATTGCCACCGCCACCGCATCTGACCGCGTACTTCTGTGCCAGGCGCAAGCCTGGAATCGTCTTCCGCGTGTCAACCACCTGCGCCCGTGTACCGGCCACCAGGTCGGCGTATTGCCGGGCCTTGGTGGCCACGGCGGAAAGCAGTTGCAGGAAGTTGAGCGCGCTGCGTTCACCAGTGAGCAGTGCGCGCGCCGGGCCATCGATCTCGCACACCACTTGCCCAGGGCTTATCTCCTGGCCATCCTGCGCCTTCCAGGCGACGACGACAGCCCGATCGAGCTTTGTGAAGCAGCGCTCGAACCAGGCGGTACCACAAAGAATCGCCTTCTCGCGCGAGATGACTGTCGCCCGACCGACCTCGCTGGCGGGAACGAGTTGCGCGGTCAGGTCGCCACTCCCGACATCCTCAGCAAGCGCGGCCGCGACGTTGCGCTCGACTTCGGCTTCGAGCATGGCTGCAAAGGTCATGGGAATTCCCGTAAACTAGGAGGCGAACGATCGAATTCTAACACCAACCGGAGCTTCAAATGCTCGACCTGCTGCTTGTTGCCCTGGGCGTCCTGCTCGCCCTTTCCTTCGTCGGTGCACTGGTCTACCTTTATGTACAGGATGTCACGCAGGAGAAGCACGCCGTGCTGCGGAATTTTCCGCTGGTCGGCCATTTGCGATACTTCTTCGAGCGACTCGGTGAGTATTTTCGCCAGTATTTTTTTCTTGGCGACCGCGATGAGATGCCCTTTGACCGGGCCACCCGTAGCTGGGTATACCGCATGGCGAAGAATGAAGGCGGCATCATCGGTTTCGGTTCGACCTACCGGATTCATGAGCCCGGTGCCCTCGTTTTCGTCAACGCCCCGTTCCCAGTGCTGGAAGAGGAGCAGCGACCGACACCCGCGGTACTGATTGGCGACGGCTACTGCCGCATACCCTTCGCCGGCCGGTCGCTGGTCAACATCAGCGCCATGAGTTTTGGCGCCATTTCGAGGCCTGCCGTGCAGGCATTATCGCGTGGTGCGGCGGCGGCCGGCTGCTGGCTGGACACCGGCGAGGGCGGCCTGTCTCCATACCACCTGGAGGGGGGCTGCGACATCATCTTTCAGATCGGGACAGCGAAATACGGCGTGCGCGACGCAAACGGCGGATTGTCCGACGACCGCCTGCGCGAACTGGCCGCACACGAGACCGTACGCGCTTTCGAGATCAAGTTGTCGCAGGGCGCCAAGCCGGGCAAGGGGGGAGTCCTGCTGGGAAACAAGGTCACGCCCGAGATTGCCGAGATTCGCGGGATTCCGCTGGGGCGGGATTCCCTCAGTCCGAACCGCCACCACGACGTCGCCAACATCGATGAACTGCTCGACCAAGTCGAACATGTGCGTGCAGTGACAGGCAAGCCGGTCGGCGTGAAGACGGCGATCGGCGGCCGCAACTTCATGGATCAACTCACGGCGACGGTGGCACGGCGGGGACTACAGGCAGCACCCGATTTTCTGACCATAGATGGTGGCGAGGGTGGCAGTGGTGCCGCACCGCAGGCGCTGGCTGATCACATGGCGCTGTCGATCGACGAGGCGCTGCCGTTGGTCGTCGATGCGCTGATTGCCTGCGGTCTGAAGGAACGCGTTCGGGTCATCGCGGCCGGCAAGCTGGTGACACCGGCCCGCGTCGCCTGGGCGCTTGCGGCGGGCGCCGATTTTGTGAATACGGCGCGCGGCTTCATGTTCTCGCTGGGTTGCATCCAGGCCTTGCGCTGCCATGCCAATACCTGTCCGACCGGCGTCACCACCCACGACCCTCGCCTGCAACGCGGCCTCGTCGTCGAGGACAAGGCCGCGCGGGTAGCATCCTACTGTCGAAACATGAACAAGGAGATCGAAATGATCGCCCACTCCTGCGGTCTGCGTCACGCACGCGAGTTTCGACGCGAACATGTGCGCATCGTGCAGCACTCCGGACACAGCGTTGCGCTCGACGGCCTTTATCCCCATGCCGCACCGGGCACCTGAAATCAATCGCGTTCGGCGACCAGAGCGAGTAATTCATCGCCGTAGCGCCGCGCCTTGGCGAGACCGATTCCCGGTACCCCGAGCAGCGCTGGCGGCGAATCAGGGAGCAGCGAAGCGATCTCGTGCAACGTCCGATCGTGCAGGATCACATAGGCCGGAACTCCCTGCGCACGCGCCTTCTCGCTCCGCCAGCTGCGCAGCCTGGCAAGCAGTGGCGAATTGTCTGTTGGCGCGCTGCTGGCGCTGCGCGATGGAACTTTGCCCCTGGCTTCCTTGCCCTTGGGCCGATCGAGCCGACGGCGAAGCTTGAGGCTGATTTCCCCCTTGAGGATCGGACGCGCGCTGTCTGTCAGCTTCAGCGCACCGTAGGCCGTGGCGTCGGCCTCCAGCACGCCAGCCGCGAGAAGCTGCCGGAACACCGACCGCCAAGCCATGTCGTCCATCTCCGCACCAACCGCAAAGGTCGGCAAACGATCGTGGCCAAACTGCCTGACCTTGTCGGTACTCTTGCCACGCAGAATGTCTATCAGATGCCCCGCGCCGAAACGCTGACCGGTACGCAGGGCTGCCGACAGCACCTTCTGCGCTGCCACCGTTCCATCCCAGACCAGCGGCGGATCGAGACAGACATCGCAGTTGCCGCAAGGCTCGGCCTGCTCACCTAAATGGTTGAGCAGGACAACGCGGCGGCAACTCGCCGATTCGCAGTAGGCCAGCATGCTTTCGAGTTTCTGCCTTTCGACGCGCTTCTGTTCGATGGGCGCCGACGAGTCCTCGATCATCTGACGGTGGATCACCACATCATTGAGCCCGTAGGTCATCCAGGCTTCCGCGGGATCACCATCGCGTCCGGCACGCCCGGTTTCCTGATAGTAAGCTTCGACGCTCCTGGGCAGATCGAGGTGTGCGACGAAGCGCACATCCGGCTTGTCGATGCCCATTCCGAAAGCAATGGTCGCCACCATCACCAGGCCGTCTTCACGCAGAAAGCGGTGCTGGTGGCGCTGACGGTCAGTGGCCGTCAGACCCGCGTGGTAGGGCAAGGCAGTGATTCCCTGCGCGCTCAGCCAGGCTGCCGTCTCATCAACCTTGCGCCGCGACAGGCAATAGACGATCCCCGCCTCACCGTGATGGGCACCCAGAAACGTGAGCAGCTGCTTGCGCGGGTTGTCCCGCTCAACGATCGTGTAACGGATGTTTGGCCGGTCGAAACTGTCGACGAACAGCCTCGCGTCTTCAAGGCGGAGGCGGGTGATGATTTCTTGCCGCGTCTGCTGGTCGGCAGTCGCCGTCAGCGCAATGCGCGGTACGGTGGGAAAGCGCTCGTGCAATTGCGAGAGCTGGATATACTCGGGGCGAAAGTCGTGCCCCCACTGTGAAACACAATGGGCCTCGTCAATGGCGAACAGGGCAACCTGCCGGCGAGCAACGAGTTGCTCGAGCAGGCTGATGAAGCGGTCGCTGAGCAGCCGCTCGGGGGCCACGTAGATCAGATCCAGCTCGCCATTCAGCAAGCGGCGTTCGGTATCGACCAGCGACCGGAAATCCTGCGACGAGTTCAGGAAAGCGGCGCTGACATCCGCCTGCTGCAAGGCGTCAACCTGATCCTGCATCAGCGCGATCAAGGGCGAAACGACAACCCCGACACCCTCTCGCAAGAGTGCTGGGATTTGATAGCAGAGCGACTTGCCGCCGCCGGTTGGCATCAGCACCAGCGCGTCCCCGCCAGCAACGATCTGGTCCACGATCTCCGCCTGCTGACCACGAAACGAGGAATAGCCAAAGACGCGATGCAGGGTATCGACTGCCGGCGAAGTCATGGCCTGATAAGTGGTTGACTGCCGCCGGCGCCAGCCCGGCTGTGCAGCACAGGGGTCCCTGGCCGACGGCGAAGCCGACAGTCGGTCAGCGTAAGCGCTCCCGGGCCAGATGCTCTCCGTTCCAGCATAGACATTCGCCTTGCGTTTCGTTCCAGTCGGCCAGCACCCAGCGCTCGACGTGGATGCCATCGACCACGTGGTCGTGCATCGCGGGGCGATGCGTGTGGCCGTGAATCAGGCTTGCATAGCCATGCAGGCGCAGGAAATCGTCGGTCGCACCCGCATTGATGTCCATCAGGTAGTCCGCCTTGTCGCGCTTGGCGAACTCGCTTTTCTGGCGTAGATCCCTGGCAATCGCCCTGCGCTCGTCCAGCGGCCGGGCGAGAAAGGCCTGTTGCCAGTCCGCCTGGCGAACCAGCGCACGAAACGACTGGTACTCCTGGTCGTCGGTACATAGCGCATCACCATGCGAGAGGACGAACTGCCAGGTTGGCAAGGACAGGATGAAAGGGTCGGGTAAGAGGTGGGCACCACTACGGGCAGCAAAGCGTTCACCGAGCAGAAAATCGCGGTTGCCGTGCATGATCGATACGGAGACACCGGCCGACACCAGCTGGCGCAGTGCATCGACGATTTCCCCTGCGAACGGCTCCTCGCCGTCGTCAAGGCAATCGTCACCCGGCCAGGCTTCAAACAGATCGCCGAGGATGAACAACTGTTCGGCCGCGCGCGCGCGTCCGCCAAGAAACTCATGAAAGATTCGCGCCACGCCCGGGGCCTGCGGCGCCAAGTGGAGGTCGGAAACGAACAGGATCAATGAGGCGACAGGTCAGCGGCGGGGGGTTTCAGCAAACCTCTGCCCGCTCGATCAGGACGTCCGCTACCGGCACATCGCTGTGAAAACCGGAATTCCCTGTCTTCACTGCCTTGATCCGGTCGACGACCTCGCTCCCCTCGACCACCTTGCCAAAAACGCAGTAGCCCCAGCCCTGCGCGTTTGGCGCACGGAAGTTGAGGAAGTCATTGTTCACCAGGTTGATGAAGAACTGGGCGGTCGCCGAGTGCGGGTCCGCTGTGCGGGCCATCGCGACCGTGTAGGCGTCGTTCTTGAGGCCGTTGTCCGCTTCATTCGCGATCGGCGCCTTGCAGGGCTTCTGCTTCATGCCCGGCGCGAAACCGCCGCCCTGAACCATGAAACCGGGAATCACACGATGGAAAATCGTATTGTCGTAGTGGCCGGCGGCAACGTAATCAAGGAAGTTCTTGGCCGACAAAGGCGCTTTCTCGGTATCCACTTCGATACCGATAACGCCGAAACTGGTGTACAGCTTGATCATGGTTTTCCTTTCTCGGGAATGATCTTGACCGACTGAATGATGACTGGTTCAAGCGGAACATTCTGGTGCATCGAGCGGTTTCCGGTCGCCACCCCGGCGATCTTGTCCACCACGTCCATACCTTGCGTGACCTTGCCAAAAACGGTGTAGCCCCAGCCGTCGGACGCGGGATAGTTGAGTGCCGCGTTGTCGCGATGATTGATGAAAAACTGCGAACTCGCCGAGTGCGGGTCGGCGGTGCGGGCCATCGCGATGGTTCCGCGTTCGTTCTTCAGACCATTCTTGCCTTCATTCTGCACCTTGCGGGGCGCTGGCTTCTGTGCCAGATCGACGGTAAGGCCGCCGCCCTGAATCATGAAGCCAGGTATGACGCGGTGAAAGACCGTGCCAGTGTAGAACCCCTCGTTGACGTACTGGACGAAATTCTGGACGGTCTTCGGTGCTTTTTCGGAATCGAGCTCGATGACGATGCGGCCCATGTTGGTCTGCATTTCCACGCTTGGCGCAGCCAGCGCCGTAACGGCAAGCCATCCGCCGGCAATCAGGGCGAGTTTCCTGTACATCACACAACTCCTTCGCAAGTGGTCTACCAGCGGCGGCCTGCACTATCGAATACCGCCGCTGTCTCATTTCTGGATTCGTCGATGGTCCTGGCTCACCGCCCAGCCAATCGCGGCTGGCCGACCAGGATGACTCCGAGCCCGTCGTCAACCGACGCGTTCCTGCTGGATCAGCCATTTGCCCTTGGGCTTGACGAGGACGATTGTCTTGGTCACCGAGGAATCGAGGTATGGCGAACTGTAGTTCTGCCTGAACCTCACGGTCGCCTTGTCGTCAGCAAACGACACCTTGATGTCTTCGACCTTGACCAGGAGTTTGCCAGGCTTCTTCATCGCTCGCGTGCGCCCCTCTTCCCATGCCTTGCGAGCCATTCCACTTGGCGGACGGAACTCAGCCGTATAGTAAGCGAAATAAGCCTTTGCGTCCTTGCGTGACCAAGCGTTGGCCCAGCCTTGCAGGGTCTTTGTCACGGCCGCCTCGTCGCCGGCTCGATCCGCCGGCGGAACACGTTCCACCGATTTGCCCGCAGCAGACGCTGCGCCAAGGCCGGGGGACACCGGAGCAGCCGCGCTACGGACCACCTTGTTGGTCTCGCCGCTCAGCCGCATCGCCTCACCGCGCCGATCGACACGGCTCGCTGCGCTGTCACCCGGGTCGCGAAGCCTGGTCAGTTTGGACTGTGTCGACAGCCTCGAAGGATCAAGCTGCAAGGCCTTCTCGTACGCCTGGCCAGCCAGCATCGAGTGAACATCGCCGAGGTTCTCGAAAGCCGTGGCATAGCCCGGATGGATCCTGATGGCCATCTCCAGCGCCGTACGAGCCTTGTCGTACTGCTTCTGCTGAGCATAGAGAACAGCCAGGTTGTTGTAGGGCTCGGGTAACTCGGGATAGTCCTCAACGAGCTTGCCGAACACGGCTATCGCTTCCGCCGGACGACCCATCTCGGCAAGGATCAGTCCTTTGGTGAATCTCCCCTGGGGATCGTCGGGCTTGCTCGTGACATGGCCTTCGATCGCCTCGAGGGCCCGTGAAAAATACCCCTCCCGCAACAGACGCTGCGCATCCGAGAGACCGTCAGCCATGGCAATGAAGGCAGCGCAACTCATGAAACAGCCGATGAGGAAGGCTCGCAAGATGGCCCGCAAAGGCGGCGGAAAGTTCGAACGCATCGTTATGGTATACTCGGCCAGACAGCGGTTGGATGTCACTAAACCGGTCGATTCTAACAAGAAGCGCGACCAAACCATAGTACTCAGCATGCGTTCTGCTCGCTGCGGAGGGCTGCCAAGGGCCAAGGAATGCTGAAGATCTACAACTCGCTGACCAGGGAAAAACAGGACTTCGTACCGATCACGCCAGGCAGCGTGAGGATGTATGTCTGCGGCATGACCGTCTATGATTACTGTCACCTGGGTCATGCCCGAGTTCTGGTTGTTTTTGACCTGGTCCAGCGTTGGCTTCGAGCAAGTGGGCTGCAGGTGTGCTATGTCCGGAACATCACCGACATTGATGACAAAATCATCAAGCGGGCGCGAGAAAACAATGAAGGCATAGGCGAGCTGACCGCACGCTTCATCCGCTTCATGGATGAGGACGCGGCAGCACTGGGGGTAGAAAAACCAGACCATGAACCGCGAGCAACCGAACATGTGCCGCAGATGCTCGAGTTGATCGGGCAGTTGGAGAGAAACGGTCTTGCTTACCGGGCTGCGGCTGGTGACGTGAACTTTTCGGTGCGCAAGTTTCCCGGCTACGGCAAGCTCTCAGGGAAGTCGCTTGACGATCTGCACGCCGGTGAGCGTGTCGACGTCGACGCAGGCAAGGAAGATCCGCTGGACTTCGTGCTCTGGAAACGCGCCAAAGAGGATGAGCCATTCTGGGCTTCGCCCTGGGGCCATGGCAGACCAGGTTGGCATATCGAATGTTCGGCGATGAGCTCGGAACTGCTCGGTAAACACTTCGACATTCACGGCGGAGGGCAGGACCTGCAGTTTCCTCACCATGAGAACGAAATTGCCCAGTCCGAAGGAGCACATAACTGCCACTTCGTCAACTACTGGATGCACAACGGTTTCGTTCGCGTCGATGACGAGAAGATGTCGAAATCGCTCGGCAATTTTTTCACCATCAGGGAAATCCTCAAGAGGTACGATCCCGAAGTACTTCGTTTCTTCATTGTGCGTGCGCACTATCGCAGCCCGCTGAACTATTCGGATACCCATCTCGACGATGCCCGCCATGCATTGAGCCGGCTCTATACCGCGCTGAAGGCCGTGGAACCAGGGGGTGCGGAGGTCGACTGGAATGAGGCGCATGCACTTCGCTTCAGGACGGCAATGAATGACGACTTCAACACCCCCGAAGCCTGTGCGGTGTTGTTCGACCTGGCTGCCGAGGTAAACCGTAGCAAGTCCGCAGAGCTGGCCCGCCAGTTGCGTGGTCTGTCAGGCTTGCTAGGGCTCCTCGGGCGTGACCCGCAGGCGTTCCTGCAGGCGGCGCCGAGGAGCGGCGAAGAAATGCCCGCTGAGCGCATTGAAACACTCATCGCGGCGCGCGCGGCTGCTAAACAAGGCAAGGATTACGCTGCAGCGGACAGAATCCGCGCCGAACTGGCGGACGCCGGAGTCATCCTCGAGGATGGCGTCAAAGGCACCAGCTGGCGTCGCGCCTGATTAACGGCGCTGTTTCGCGGAAACACCTGCCCCTCACCGGGTCCGCCTGCCGAACAACCGTAAGGCCCTAACGAAGAACCCGGCCGCCACTGCCGATCACTGTCAGGTCGACAAACCGGGACCCGAATCGCTCGGTGGCCGAGTAGCTGACACGATAGCCGCCCAGGTCGTGGTTCTGCATGCTCTCCAGACTGGTCACCAACTTTTCGCGGGTGAGATCCTTGCCCGACTTCCGGATTGCATCGACCAACACTTTCGCCATGGCGTAGGCCTCGACGCCATAGTAGGTGAATTTCCCCTGTTTTCCGACCAGTCTCTGGTATTCGCGCACCATCGGCGTGGTGTCGTTCCAGGGGTAAGGCATGACCTGAGAAATCCCTATGCCGCGAGCTTCGTCGCCCAGCTCCTGGACCAGCAGGTCAGCGCCAACCGGCGAAAGCGTCATGAACTGCGGCGTCTGGTTGGCCTTCCGCATCGCCCGCACGAAAGCTGCGGTCGGCTTATACAGGGTCACCATGATCACCGCTTGCGGGTTCACCTTGGTGATTGTCTGGACCGCTTGGCCAACATCGAGCGAGTTACGTTCCACGGTAGCAACTGCCGACGGCGACTGATTGTGTTTCCTGAGCGCCGCGACAACGCCATCGAGGCCTGATTTACCGAAGCCGTCGTTCTGGTAGAGGACGGCAATGTTCTTGAACCCAAGCGAGGTCAGCTGGTTGACGATGGCCTCGGTCTCATTCGCGTAACTCGCGCGTACATTGAACATGTAGCGATTGTTCGGGTTGTCTTTGGGTGATAGCCGGATCGAGTCGGCGCCGGAAATCGTTCCGACCAGTGGCACTCTGGCCACACCGAAAACCTCGTTCATTGCCGCCGTCGTTGGACTGGAGCCGTACGACGCGACCAAGGAGAAGGCCTGCTCCTGACTGATCAGTGCCCTGGTATTGGCGACCGTCCGCTCGGTTTCATAGCCGTCGTCCAACGCGCGCAGTTCAAGCCTTCGGCCGTGGATGCCGCCAGACTCGTTGATCTGATGAAAATAGGCGCTGATGACCGTTTTCATATCCAGTCCGTAAGCCCCGTTCGGGCCCGAAAACGGCGCCGTCATGCCGATCAGAATGCTCCTGTCGGTAACACCGACCTCACCCGCAACAAGCCCGCCAATCCAGCCCAGCAAGCCAAACAGCAGTGCTTGAGCAAGCTTCATGCCGCTCCCTCCCCGTGTGTATGTCCGCCGATTCGCTCATTGACCACGGCCACAGCCAGCGAAGGATGGCGTAACAAGCTGACACGACCCTTACACGATGGGACTTCTGGTGAACGCGTGGACACTGATGAGGCTTGCTGCGCCTCACAAGCCGGGAACGATGCGCCTCAAGTGGCAGCAAAGAAGTCGCGCACCCGATCCATCCAGGACTTGGCGCGGGGGTTATGATGGGCAGAGTTCTCTCGACTGGACTCCTCCAGTTCCCGCAACAACTCTTTTTGCCGTTCTGTGAGATGGATCGGTGTTTCGACCACCACGTGACAAAGCAGGTCACCATGGCCATTGCTGCGTACTCCCTTGATGCCTTTGCCACGCAAGCGAAAGGTCTTTCCGGACTGCGTCTCCGGCGGAACACGAATCTTTGCTACACCGTCGAGGGTCGGGATATCGATTTCCCCACCGAGAGCGGCAGTGGTGAAACTGATCGGCATCTCGCAGTGCAGATCATTCTGTTCGCGCTGAAAAACCGGATGGGGCTTGAGGTTAATCTGGACATAAAGGTCTCCCGATGGGCCGCCGTTGATGCCGTGCTCGCCTTCACTCGAGAGCCGAATCCGATCGCCCTCATCGACGCCAGCGGGAATCTTTACCGCCAGGGTCTTGTGCTGCTTGACCCGCCCAGCCCCGTGACAAGCGGTGCACGGATCGGCGATGTAACGTCCGGTTCCGTGACACTTTGGGCAAGTCTGCTGGATAGAGAAGAAACCCTGTTGCAGACGTACCTGACCGCTACCCTGGCAGGTTGGGCAGGTCTTTGGCTGCGTGCCGGCTTTGGCCCCACTGCCATGGCAGGCGTCGCAAACCTCCATCGTTGGGATGCGAATCTTGGTTTCGGTGCCGAAGGCCGCCTGTTCCAGCGTAATTTCGAGGTTGTAGCGTAGATCGGCGCCACGATAGACGTTCGACCGGCCACCTCGCCGGCCACCGAAAATCTCATCGAAGATACCGCCAAATGCATCCGAGAAACCACCAGCACCAGCAGCCCCCATACCCGCCTGCGGATCAATGCCGGCATGGCCGTATTGGTCGTAGGCAGCGCGCTTCTCCGCATCCGTGAGAACCTCGTAGGCTTCCTTGACTTCCTTGAAGTGCTCTTCGGCCTTGGGGTTATCCGGGTTCCGGTCCGGATGATATTTCATTGCCAGCTTGCGGTAAGCCTTCTTTATTTCATCATCCGAGGCATCCCGATTGACGCCCAGAATGTCGTAAAAGTCGCGTTTAGCCATTGGTTCTTCAATGCATTGAGGGACGGAGCGAGGCGCGATTATACGCCCCGCCCTTCAGGCGGATGCCTACTTCTTGTCCTTGACTTCGGTAAATTCGGCGTCCACCACGTCGCTGTCGTCCTTTTTTGCCTCGCCGCCAGTTCCGCCAGCGCCCTCGGCGCCACCGGAATGCTCCTGTTGCTTGGCGTACATCTTCTCGCCAAGCTTCTGCGCCGCTGTTCCGAGCGCCTCACTCTTTCCCTTGATCTCTTCGAGATCGCTGCCGCGGATGGCCTCTTCAGCTTCCTTCATCGCCTTTTCGATGATGGCCTTCTCGCTGTCGGAAAGCTCCTTGCCATATTCGGCCAGCGACTTCTTGACCGTGTGAATCATGCCGTCGCACTGATTGCGTGCCTCCGCCAGCTCATGGGCTTTTCGATCCTCTTCCGCGTGCAGCTCGGCGTCCTGCACCATGCGCTGTACTTCCGCCTCACTGAGGCCCGACGAGGCCTGGATCCTGATCTTGTTCTCCTTGCCAGTCGCCTTGTCCTTGGCCGAAACATGCAGGATGCCGTTGGCGTCAATGTCAAAGGTGACCTCGATTTGCGGCATGCCGCGTGGCGCCGGCGGGATATCCGAGAGATTGAACTGGCCGAGACTCTTGTTGCCGGAAGCCATCTCGCGCTCGCCCTGAAGAACGTGAATCGTGACCGCGGACTGGCCATCGTCGGCCGTCGAGAAGATCTGCGTCGCCTTGGTCGGAATGGTTGTGTTCTTCTTGATCAGCTTGGTCATTACGCCGCCCAGCGTCTCGATACCCAGAGACAGGGGTGTCACGTCGAGCAGAAGAACGTCCTTCACCTCGCCCTGCAGGACGCCGCCCTGTATCGCTGCACCAACGGCAACCGCTTCGTCCGGGTTAACATCCCGACGCGGTTCGCGGCCGAAGAACTCCTTCACTTTCTCCTGCACCTTGGGCATCCGGGACTGGCCACCAACCAGAATCACGTCGTTGATGTCTGCGATCTTGCAGCCGGCATCCTTCAGCGCGATGCGACACGGCTCGATGGTGCGCTCGATCAGGTCGTCCACCAGCGACTCAAACTTGGCGCGGGTGATTTTCAGCGTCAGGTGCTTGGGACCCGATGCGTCAGCGGTGATGTACGGCAGGTTGATCTCGTTCTGCTGACCGGACGACAGTTCGATCTTGGCTTTCTCGGCAGCATCCTTGAGACGCTGCAGGGCAAGGACGTCGGCCTTCAGGTTAACGCCGGACTCCTTCTTGAACTCGTCAATGATGTAGTCGATCAGACGCTGGTCGAAGTCTTCGCCACCAAGGAAAGTATCGCCATTGGTCGACAGCACTTCGAACTGATGCTCTCCTTCGACCGCTGCGATCTCGATAATTGAAATATCAAAAGTGCCGCCCCCGAGGTCATAGACCGCGATCTTCTTGTCGCCCTGCTTCTTGTCCATCCCGAAGGCCAGGGCCGCGGCCGTGGGTTCATTGATGATGCGCTTCACCTCCAGACCGGCGATCCGCCCCGCGTCCTTGGTCGCCTGACGCTGACTGTCGTTGAAATAGGCAGGCACGGTGATGACCGCGTCGGTGACTTCCTCGCCAAGGTAATCCTCGGCGGTCCTCTTCATCTTGCGCAGCACTTCGGCGGAAACCTGTGGCGGCGCAATCTTCTTTCCTCGCACCTCCACCCAGGCGTCGCCATTATCGGCCTTGAGGATCTTGAAGGGCATTAGCGAGATATCCTTCTGCACCTCCTTCTCGTCAAAACGACGACCAATCAATCGCTTGACGGCGTAAAGCGTATTTCGTGGATTGGTCACTGCCTGACGCTTGGCCGGTGCACCGCAAAGGATCTCGCCATCGTCGGCATAAGCGACGATCGACGGCGTCGTCCGCGCGCCTTCAGAGTTCTCAATGACTTTCGGCTTGCCGTTTTCCATCACGGCAACGCAGGAGTTGGTCGTGCCAAGGTCAATCCCGATGATCTTGCCCATTTCGTAATCCTTTCAGTAGATCTTTGTTTTGTATTAATATTCTTTCAAGCATCCGACGGTTTGCTCACTTTTTGTAGCTGGGGATCATTGTGCGGATTTCAAGTCACTTCCCTTGGCAACGATGACCAGCGCCGGGCGCAGCACGCGGTCAGCCAATAGATAGCCCTTTTGCAGGACGGTCACGACGGTGTTCGGCTCATGTTCGGATTCAACGACGCTGATCGCTTGGTGGCGATGCGGATCGAACTTCTCGCCAATGGGATTGACTTCAGTCAGTGCTGATTTCTCGAACGCGGAGACCAGTTGCCTGAGGGTGAGTTCCGTGCCCGAGCGGAGACTCTCCACACTGGCCGTTTCGATACCCAGAGCAGCTTCAAGGCTATCCTTCACGGCCAACAACTCGCGCGCGAAACGATCAATTGCGAACTTTGCCGCTTTGGCAATGTCTTCCTGAGCCCGACGGCGAACATTCTCGGTTTCGGCTTTGGCGCGCAGCCAGGCGTCGTGGTATTCGTCGGACTTCAAATGCGCCTGCTGGAGGGCCTGATCGAGACTTGGCATTTCCTCTGCAGCAGAACTGCTTTCCGCCACGGATTCGGCAATGTCCGGCGTTTGGTCTGCGGCGGCCAGTTGATCGGGTCGGGTGCCATTGGCTGGCACAGAGTCGGGTACGCTGTCATTCGCTTGCATAGATGGTGATCTCCCTGAAAAACGAAAAGGAGTTTGGGGCGAGTTCGGCAATTTCAAGCCTTTTCTTGGCCCGGCTCGTCGTAACCAGCAACACAATTGATGGATAATTTTTCATCCGGGCGACGCTTCTGCTGATAGGATTTGGTCCCCACTGGTCCTGGATAGAGTCTGGTAATCGCATGCTGGAGAAAATCGGCAAGTATGAAGTCATTCGCTCCCTGGGCAAGGGCGCGACTGCTATCGTGTACTTGGCCCGTGATCCGGACTTGGACCGACTCGTCGCCATCAAGTTGATCCGCTTCGGTGAGGACAATGCAGCCATGTCGCGACGTCTGCGCAAGCTGTTCCAGACCGAGGATTCGATTGGTCGGCGCCTTGATCATCCCAACATCGTCAAGGTCTATGACGCAGTGGTTGAGCCGGAGCGTGCTTATCTGGCGATGGAGTTTGTTGACGGCGCAGCCCTCGACAAGTTCTGCGCGATCAATCGTCTGCTGCCGATGCACCGGGTGATCGGGATCATCTTCAAGTGCTGCCTGGCCCTCGACCACGCCTTCCGCCAGGGCATCGTGCACCGTGACATCAAGCCGGCGAATATCCTGATTGATGCGAACGACAACCCGAAGATCACCGATTTCGGCCTCGGCCTGAATCTGCGCAAGGATATGGGCCAGGACTCCACCTTTGTCATGGGTGTCGGATCACCGGCCTACATGTCTCCCGAGCAGGTCAAGAACTATCCGCTCAGCCACAAGACTGACCTCTATTCGCTCGGTGTTCTGCTCTTTCAGTTACTCACCGGGCGGCTGCCATTTCGCGCCAATAACCCCGCGACGCTGGTCTACAAGATCGTCAACATGGACTCACCATCGGTCTGCGCACTCAACCCGAACTTGCCGGCCGGCCTCGATTCGATCATCAAGAAGGCGCTGGAGAAGGATCTTTACAGCCGCTATCGCAATGGCGCCGAGTTCGCAAAGGACCTGTCGGCAGTACGCTACCAGATGCAGGAGGAGGATCAGACGCAGCAGGACATGACTCACTTCGAAAGGCTGCGCGAGGTGGCCTTCTTCGCCGAATTCGAGGACATCGAACTGTGGGAAGTGTTGCGCATCAGCGTCTGGCGGGAGCTTTCGGAAAAAGTGACCCTCATCCGCGAGGGCGACCATCATCGCCGGTTTGGCATCGTGGTGGACGGCTTTGTCGAGGTCTCCGCCAATGGACGGGTGATCTGCCGACTCGGCTCGGGAGAGGTGGTCGGCGAAATGGCGTTCCTGCACCCCAGCGACAGCTGCCGTCAAGCAACGGTGGTCACGCTGGAACCAACCCTGTTTCTCGACATCAATAGTGCCGCGCTGGAGTTGAGTTCGGACGAAGTCCGCGAACGCTTCAACAAGGTCTTGCTGGTCAAGGTTCTCAGCCGCCTGCGCGACGCCAACAAGGTACTTGCCAAACTCGGTCAGACAGCGGTGCAAGGCAGTTCTGCGGCAGCGGATCCAGGCTCGACGCCGCCACTCGAGTTGCTGTGAGGCAACTCAGCCGAGACGCCGCGCGCTTGGCCGCCGCTCTCGACCTTCAGGTGCATTTTGGCGCGCCGCGCCGGCTGGGACGTTCGTCTTTACGGCCACGTGTGAGACAATCTTGAGCTATTGATGCGAAGTCCTGTCGTTGCCTGGCCGACTGATGGGCGTCACGGACTCACATAACAAGCCAGTATAAGGCGGGCGTGCCCGCAAGACAGGATAAGCCTCATGCCCGATTTCGCTTCGTCGACTTTCTGGATTGCGGTCCTCCAGATCATCGCCATTGACATCCTGCTCGGGGGAGACAACGCCGTGGTGATCGCCCTGGCGTGCCGCAAACTGCCTGACGCACAACGCAACAAGGGAATCTTCTGGGGCGTCTTCGGCGCCATTGGTCTGCGCGTCGTTCTGATCTACTTCGCCCTCCAACTCCTTGCCGTTCCCTACCTCAAGATCGTTGGCGGACTGCTGTTGTTCTGGATCGGGATAAAGCTGGTCCTGCCGGAAGACGAGAACGAGCACGGTAGTATTCAGGGAAGCAGCACGCTGGCCGGAGCGATCAAGACGATCATCGTCGCCGACGCGGTTATGAGCGTGGACAACGTGATCGCGGTGGCTGGTGCTGCCCACGGCTCGATCGTTCTCGTTGTCTTCGGCATCGCAGTCTCGATCCCGATCGTGGTCTGGGGCAGCAAACTGGTCCTCGCCCTGATGGATCGATTCCCGATCGTGATCACTGCTGGTGGCGCACTCCTGGGCTGGATCGGCGGTGGCATGCTGGTCACTGACCCGGCATTTCCATCCGTCTGGCGAGAGATTATTCCACGCACTGCTTACCTTGCTTCAGGACTTGGCGCGTTGCTAGTGGTCGTGGCTGGCAAGTGGCTGGCCAGTCGGCAACGTGCGCCACATGCAACCGTTGAACTGGCCGCAGCAGGCGCCGAAAAGATAGAGAAAGGAAACTAGCAATGCTCCCCTCATGGTTGATTCCCGTCGACGGCTCGCAGGCTTCCCTGCGAGCCGTCGACCATGTCGTGCAGGAAGTGCTGGGAGACACCACTGCGCTGGAAGTTGTCCTGGTCAACGTGCAGCCCCCCCTGCCCTCAGACGTCACGCGTTTCGTCAGCAGCGCGGTGGTCCATGACTACCACCGTGAGAAGGGAGAGGCCGCCCTGGCTGACGCACGCGCCAAGCTGGAGGCAGCCGGGGTCGCCTATTCTCACCACATCCTGGTCGGCGAGCCCGCCCCGACGATTGTCGATTTCGCCAGAGAGAACGGCTGCATGCTGATCGTCATGGGAGCTCGCGGTCTCGGGACAGTCGCCGGAGTACTACTCGGATCAGTGACACAGCGGGTGGTCCACCTGACCGATCTGCCGGTCGTGGTGGTCAAGTAGGCTGAGGCAGCGCTGAGCAAGCAATCGCGGCGCAGGTCTGCTACAAAACGTAGCGTGACAGATCCTCGTTCTGCGCCAGTTCGGAGAGCCGGCTGTCCACATACCCGGCATCAATGGCAAGCCTCTCCAACCCCCCCTTGCTGGCAGAAAACGACACCTCTTCAAGCAAGCGCTCCATCACTGTGTACAGTCGGCGAGCGCCGATGTTTTCAGTCCGCTCGTTGACCGACCAGGCGATCTCGGCCAGACGCCTGATACCGTCTGCCGCAAAGTCGAGCGCTACCCCTTCGGTGGCGAGCAGCGCCTGATACTGCTTGGTCAGGCAGGCGTCCGTCTGCGTCATGATGCATTCGAAGTCAGCCACCGAAAGCGAATCCAGCTCGACGCGAATCGGCAGGCGCCCCTGCAACTCAGGAATCAAGTCCGACGGTTTGGCCAGGTGGAAAGCGCCACTGGCGATAAACAGGATGTGATCGGTGCGAATCATCCCGTATTTGGTCGACACCGTGGTCCCTTCGACGAGTGGCAAGAGATCGCGCTGCACCCCCTGACGCGAGACGTCAACGCCGTGCGTGTCGCTGCGGGACGCAATCTTGTCGATTTCATCGAGAAAAACGATACCGTTCTGCTCGACGTTCCTGACCGCATCGAGTTTGACCTCCTCGTCATTGACCAGTCTTGCCGCTTCCTCCTCGACCAGTATCCGGCGGGCCTCGAGAATCTTCAACTTGCGCGATTTCTTCCGGCCGCCGCCCATATTCTGGAACATGCCCTGGATCTGGGCCGTCAGTTCCTCCATGCCAGGCGGAGCAAAGATCTCGGCCTGCATCGACGGTGCGGTAACCTCCACCTCGATCTCCTTGTCGTCAAGTTCGCCCTCACGCAGCTTCTTGCGGAATTTCTGCCGTGTCGCGCTGTCCTCGCTCGCTTGTGCGTCATTGAAGAAGTTGCCCCGAGCGGGCGGTAGCAACGCGTCGAGAATGCGATCTTCGGCAGCGTCGTCGGCACGTGCGCGCACCGCCTTCATCGCGTGCTCCCGCCCACCCTTGACAGCAATCTCTACCAGATCGCGGATAATCGTCTCAACGTCTCGCCCCACGTAGCCTACCTCGGTAAACTTGGTGGCCTCGATCTTGATGAACGGCGCGTTGGCCAGGCGTGCCAGGCGGCGCGCGATTTCCGTCTTGCCAACACCGGTGGGTCCGATCATCAGGATGTTCTTCGGCGTGATCTCCTGCCGTAATGGCTCGGCCACCTGCGCCCGCCGCCAGCGATTGCGCAGCGCGATGGCCACGGCCTTCTTGGCCTTGCCCTGACCAACGATATGCTTGTCCAACTCGTGAACGATTTCCTGCGGGGTCATGGACGACATGATTAAGCCAGCACCTCGATGGTGAAGTTCTGATTGGTATAGATGCACAAATCACCGGCAATCTGCAGCGACTTGCGGACCACTTCGGCAGCGTCGAGTTCGCTATTCTCGACCAGCGCACGCGCCGCTGAGTGTGCGAAAGCGCCACCCGAGCCAATGGCGACGATGCCGAATTCAGGCTCAAGAACATCGCCATTGCCGGTAATGATCAAGGAATTCTCGCGGTCGGCCACCGCCAGCATGGCATCGAGCCGGCGCAGGGCGCGGTCGCTTCGCCAGTCCTTGGCAAGTTCAACCGCCGAGCGGAGGAGATTTCCCTGATGCTTGTCCAGCTTCGCTTCAAAGCGCTCAAAGAGGGTAAATGCATCGGCCGTGCCACCGGCAAAACCGGCGAGAATCCTGCCCTGATGGATACGCCGAACCTTGCGCGCACTGGACTTGATGACGATGTTGCCAAGGGTGACCTGCCCGTCACCACCCATGGCGACACACTGGCCGCGGCGAACGGACAGAATCGTCGTGCCGTGGTACTGGTCCATACGAAACTCCTGTTGGTGGTCCTAATTTCTGGCGAGAACGACCTCTGCCACGGCCTTCAGCCCGACGACGCGGAACAACTCGGCCAGCAGATAGTTGGGATGACGAAATATGATCTGTCGCCCCTGCTTCTTCACCGTGGTCAGAAGGTTGAGCAGGGCACCAGCACTGAGGAAGTCCATTCGCGTTGCGGCCGAGCAGTCAATCAGTACCGGATCGTTGGCTGCAGCGTACGCCAGCAAATCGCCGAAACGCGAGGCCTTGACATCGCCCTTGATGACATACGCCTCGGGTGGCAACGCGTCGGCCACAGCGGGAGCGAGCGGGTCTGGCCCCGGTTCGGTTATCCGCCTGGCCTCCCAGGAGGGCGGGGAAATTTCGAAAGTCACGGCATAGTTGATCGCCATGTCCTCAAAGGCATCCAGCTGCCCGCGCAGTTGACAGAACTCGAGCTTCAGCAGCCAGCATCCCCGATCTTCCGGGCGACCGGGCACGACCCGGTGATCGAGCAGAGTACTGATGTAATCGCGGCCGAGCAACTCGATCTCCCGTCCGCCTCTGCGCGCCTGCTGCAGCAAAGCCAGAAGCCGCTCGCAACCGGCAGCATCAAGCCTGCGCGCCCTTGACAAGTCTAGCCGAAGCAGCGGATTCCGATCGACCGCTTGGCGCACAGCCTCGAATCCCGAATCGTTGTCTCCCGTCAGGTCACCCTTGAAGAAAACTGTACCCGGTACCTTGGCCTGAACCTGCGCCCCACTGACCGCCCCCCGCCAGCCTGGTGGGGACTTCTCAAAAGACTCAGCGTACTCGATTTCCAAGGCCTCGAAAGCGGCTTTTTGACCGGTCAGTCGGAAGAGATCGAAAAGCATCAGCCACAAGCGCTCACCTGGACCAGAGCGATACGAACGCGTCGAGTTCTCGAGCAGTGATCGGACCGCACCATCCTGCCCATTGGCATACAGCATGGCCGCTTCTTCTGCCTCGGCATCGATCGGATCGACTTCGGCTTCCACCTGAAAATCAGGCGCCGCCTCGCTAAACATGAATTCACTCAGATCCAGCGGCTGCGTGTCGGTCCTCGCAACCCGCGTGGCGAACGGAACCTCTGCCCGAGCCAGGCCGACCGGCGCCGCAGCTGACACCCTGGGCTTGTCTTCCGGCAGAGCGCCCGGAGCACGACTCCTATCCTCCGGGGAGCGAGGACTGGCTGCGGGCCGGGCAACCATCTTCTTTTCCGGTGGCTGCTTCTTGAAAAACGAAAAAACCATGGGCAAGGAGAACTGCAGACGTTTTCGACATGAATTCTCCTTGTAACACATCGTTCCACACACTGCAATTTCAATCCGGACGAGGCTCCGTTCAATGCTCGCGCCAAGCCTGCCTGCTGCTCCTTCTGCGCCTACGACCATTGGCACCAACGGCCACCCAAGGGCGCCCGGACCAGCAAACGCATGCTTCGCCGGGCAGTTGCCTCCTGGTCAGAACGGGGTTCGGCATTTTGGGTTGGCGCTGTTTCTTGTTAGAATCAGCGACTTCTGTGATACTCATCCGCTGCCAGACCAAGAAGACTTTCATCATGCGTTCGAACTCTCCGAAGCCTTCGCCGGCAACGTTTCCAGCCTGGATCTTCGGTCTGGTCATCTGTTGCGTGTTCTCCTTTGCCATAGCTGACGAGTTTTCCGATGTCCGCCGTTTATTGAAGCAAGGGCAAACATTGGAGGCGCTGCAAAAGGTCGACGCGCAGATTGCCAAGCAACCGAAAGAATTGCAGGGACGATTCCTCAAGGGGCTGATCCTTGTTGAAATGGGCCGCTCGACGGAAGCGATTGGCGTCTTCAGGGATCTGACCGAAGAATTTCCCGAGCAACCCGAACCCTACAACAACCTTGCCGTTCTCTACGCCCAGCAGAAGCAGTACAACATGGCTCTGACGGTACTCGAGATGGCCGTCAGGACTCATCCTGGCTACGCGATCGCCCACGAGAACCTCGGCGATGTTTACGCCAGGCTCGCCAGCCACTCCTATGACCAGGCCCTGCAACTGGATCCATCGAACAAGGCCACGCAGTTCAAGCTGTCCAAATTGCGCGAATTCGACAGCGTGCCATCGGGCAGCGCAAGCAAGTAAGGCCCGACGACGAGACCGCTCGGCAAGTCCAGGCAGACGGCCGGAACAGCGACAACCCATCGGGCCTCGATGGGTAGCCTCCTTGCCTGGCCCATCTTTTTGAACTGAGCCCTGCCATGCTGTCGCCCCTGCTTCGCCGTCTGCTTATCGCGCTTCCTGTGATGCTGCTGGTTGCCGCAGGCATCTGGTGGGCGACCCGACCGGAACCGGTTGCCGTCGCGCTGAAGAAAATCGAACGTGGCCTGGTCGAATCGACGATCTCGAATACCCGCGCGGGAACGGTTGAGGCCTGTCAGCGCACCCGGCTGTCGACGATCAGCGGCGGCCGCATCGAGCTGCTGACGGTGAAGGAGGGCGATCGAGTAAGCAAGGGCCAACTGCTGATGAAGCTCTGGAACGACGATCAACAGGCACAGAGCGCGTGGCTGTTGTCGCAGGTGGCGACAGCTCGCAAACGCGTCAGCGAAGCCTGCGTCGTGGCGACCAACGCCGAACGCGAGGCCGATCGTCAGTCGGCGTTGCGTGCCCGTGGCTTTGTTTCAGGTGCCAGAGAGGAAAATTCGCGCAGTGAGGCGATTGCCCGGCGCGCCGGCTGCGAGGCGGCCAAAGCGGACGTCGCACAGACCGAAGCGAGAGTCAGCATGAGCCGCGTCGAGCAGGGGCGGACGGTACTCTATGCGCCATTCGCGGGTACCATCGCCAAGATCGTTGGCGAGGTTGGCGAGTATTCAACGCCGTCGCCGCCGGGCGTGCCGACGCCGCCGGCGATTGACCTGATCGACGACTCCTGTCTGTACGTCAGGGCACCGATGGATGAAGTTGATGCGCCACGGATCGCAGCCGGACAGCCGGTCCGGATCAGCCTCGATGCGCTGCCTCAGCAGACCTTCGCAGGCAAGGTCAGGCGCGTGGCACCGTACGTCTCGGCGGTCGAGAAACAGGCGCGCACCGTCGACATCGAGGCGACCTTCGACGACCCGACAGCACCGGGAAAACTCCTGGTCGGCTATAGCGCCGACATCGAAGTGATCCTGGCCGTTCGCGAAAACGTCATCCGCATTCCCTCGTCGGCGCTGCTCCAAGGTAGCCGCGCGCTGGTGGCGGCGGCTGACGGCACCCTTGAAGAGCGCAAGCTCAGGACTGGCCTCGCCAACTGGGAATTTACCGAAGTGCTCGAAGGTCTGGTCACCGGTGAGCGGGTGGTGACCTCGCTCGAACGGGCAGGCGTCACGGCCGGTGCGCATTATTCGGTCGACAGCAGGCAGGCAGCGAGCGGCAGGTAGTTGATGAGTGTTCCCCTGATCGAACTTGCCGGCATCGAGCGGGTTTTCCGACTTGGTGACAGCGAGGTACATGCGCTGCGCCGCCTCGACGTTTCTATCGCTGCCGGGGAATACGTGGCGGTGATGGGCCCGTCCGGTTCGGGTAAATCAACCCTGCTCAATCTGCTCGGCCTGCTCGACCGTCCGAATGCCGGCACGTACCGGCTCGAGGGACGCGACGTCACCACCCTTTCGGCCGAGGAACAGGCACGCGTACGCAGTGAACGCATCGGCTTCGTCTTCCAGAGTTTTCATCTGGTACCCCGCCTGACCGCCGCCGAAAACATCGGCCTGCCGATGATTCTGGCGGGTATCGCGCCGGCCCAGCGGGCTGAACGCGTCGCCCGAGCGCTGAGGGACTATGGCCTTGAGAACCGTTCCGGTCATCGCCCGGATCAGCTCTCGGGTGGGCAGCGCCAGCGCGTCGCGATTGCCCGCGCGACGGTCATGCGGCCAGCGTTGATCCTCGCCGACGAGCCAACCGGGAACCTCGACCGCGCTACCGGCGAAGAGGTCATGCGCCTGCTCGAAGAACTCAACCAAGGCGGCGTTACCCTGATGGTCGTCACTCACGATGTCAGCCTCGGCGCGCGCGCGCGACGCCAACTGCTGATGGAGGATGGCGCCCTGCAGCATGACCGGTGGCGCAGGAGAGAGACGGCTGCCGACGCATGCGCACACCCGACCTGATCCGCTTCGCCCGTGACGCGGCGACCGGCAGCCCGTTGCGCACCCTGCTCCTGGTGATCGCGATGGCCATTGGCGTTGCCGCCGTAGTCGTTCTGACGGCCCTAGGCGATGGTGCGCGCCGCTACGTGCTGAACCAGTTTTCTTCAATCGGCAGTAACCTGGTGATCGTTCTGCCTGGCCGCTCGCAGACCGGCGGCTTCAATCCCGGCAACGCCATCACCAGCACACCGCGCGATCTGACCGTCGATGACGCCCAGGCGTTGCAGCGCGCCAGCGCCGTGCACCGCGTCGCACCACTGACCGTCGGCACGTCGGAAATCAGTGTCGGCGGCAAGCTGCGCGAGGTCATGGTTGCCGGCACCACGGCCGAGTTCATCGAAGTGCGCCGCCTGGCGCTGGCGCAGGGACGTTTCCTACCGCCGGGCGACTGGCGTCGCGGCGTGTCGGAAGCAGTCATCGGGGCAAGGATACGCGATGAGATTTTCGGCCGCGAGGAGGCGCTCGGCCAGCTGGTGCGCATCGGTGACCGTCGTTTCCGCATCGTCGGTGTCCTCGCCTCGACCGGCCAGGGGTTGGGGATGAACACCGACGAACTGGTGATCATCCCGGTTACCCTGGCACAGGCGATGTTCAACAGCAACACCTTGTTCCGCATCCTCGTCGAAGCCACCAGCCGGGATGCGATCGAACCAGCCAAGACGCAGGTGACCGAAATCATCCGGCTCCGTCACGAGGGCGAACAGGATGTGACGGTCATTACCCAGGACGCGGTCCTCGCCACCTTCGACCGCCTGCTCGGCACCATGACTCTGGCGGTTGCCGGCATCGCCGCCATCAGCCTCGCCGTCGCCGGCATCCTGGTGATGAACGTGATGCTCGTCTCGGTCACCCAGCGCACGGCGGAAATCGGCCTCCTCAAGGCACTCGGTGCGACCGGCGCAACCATCCGCAACGCTTTTCTGACCGAGGCGGCGATGCTGTCGGTGGCCGGCGCCCTGCTCGGCTTCGTGCTGGGCCAGGCCGGCGCGGCAATCATCCGTCAGATCTACCCGGCCTTCCCGGCCTTTCCGCCAGACTGGGCAGTGCTCGCTGGACTGGGCACGGCGCTGACCACCGGCATCCTATTCGGGATTCTGCCGGCGCGGCGAGCGGCGGGGCTTGATCCCGTGCAGTCGCTGTCGAGACGCTGAGCGCGGGAGCTGCAGACGATGATCCGCCCGCGTGACTCGCTGCAACTCGCACTGCGCGCGATCACCGCGCACCGCTTGCGCAGCTTTCTGACCCTGCTCGGAATCGCCGTCGGCATCGCCGCGGTGATCCTGCTGACTTCGATCGGCGAGGGCATCCACCGTTTCGTCCTTGCCGAGTTCACCCAATTCGGCACCAATGTCATCAGCGTCGCGCCGGGCAAGACCAAGACCTCCGGCCACTCGCCAACCGGCATCCCGACTTCGGTACGGCCGCTGACGCTCGAGGACGCGCGCGCACTCTCGCATCTGCCGCACATCACCGGCATGACGGCAACCGTCTGGGGCAATACCGAGGTGAATGCCAATGGCCGACTGCGGCGCACGACGGTCAACGGAGTCAGCGCAGACATGCTCAAGGTGTTCAGCATCCGGGTCCGCAGCGGCCAGTTCCTGCCGCCAGAGGACGCCGACAACTCGCGCGCCTTCGTCGTTCTCGGTGCGAAACTCAAGGAAGAGCTGTTCGGGACTGACAATCCGCTGGGTGCGCGGATGCGCGTCGGTGGTCTGCAGTTTCGCGTCATCGGCGTCCTCGAAGCCAAGGGTCAGTTCCTTGGCATCGATCTCGACGACGCGGCCTACATCCCGACCGCCCGCGCGCTTGAACTCTACAACCGCGACGGCATCATGAAGATTGATCTGTCGTACGAGGAAGGCGTCCCTGCCGCCGGCGTCAGTGCCCTGGTCAAGGCAACGCTCAAGGCACGCCACGGGCGTGAGGATTTCACCATCACGACGCAGGAAGACATGCTGCGCACGCTGTCGAACATCCTCGATGTCCTGACCATGGCAGTTGGCGCACTCGGCAGCATATCGCTGCTTGTCGGCGGCGTCGGCATTGTCACCATCATGACCATCGCCGTCACCGAACGGGCCGGCGAGATCGGCCTGCTGGTCGCGCTTGGCGCGCCGCGGAGCACCATTCTTGGCCTCTTTCTTGGCGAAGCCATCGCGCTCTCGGCGCTTGGCGGGCTGCTCGGCCTGTTGCTCGGAATCGGTCTCGCACAGCTGATCCATCTGCTGGTACCGGCTCTGCCGGTGCACACCCCACTCAGTTTCGTCGCTCTGGCCGAAGGCATCGCAGTTGCGATTGGCATGCTGGCCGGAGTGCTGCCCGCCGCACGCGCCGCACGGCTGGACGCGGTCGAAGCCTTGCGCGCAGAATGAGGCGCATTGCGCAAGTGATGCTCGAACACCAGGTCGATGGCGTACCGATCGTCAACCAAACGGGAGCGCTGGTCGGCGCCATCTCGCGCAGCGACATCCTGCGTGCGATCATTGCCGACCCGCCGTTGAGCTTGTGGCGTTAAGCACAACATCGACAGGCGGCGATTTGCCGATCAACTCTTGCCCGGGAGAACCAGATGAGCGATATGCCCCTCCGCATCTATCACAACAAGCGCTGTTCGAAGAGCCGCGCCGCTTGCCAGCTGATCGCCGAAAGTGGCGTTCCTGCCGAGATCATCGACTACCTGACCATCCCACCGAGCCGTGAAGAACTGCGCGCACTGCTGAGCAAGCTCGGCATGCAGGCGCATGAACTCGTGCGCCGCGGCGAATCCGTGTTCAGGGAGTACTACGCGGGACGCTCCCTGAGCAACGAGGAATGGCTGGACGCGCTGGCCGCGCACCCGATTCTGATCGAACGTCCGATTGTCGTGCGCGGCGACCGGGCGGTGCTCGGACGGCCGCCCGAGAAAGTGCTGGAATTGTTGGCGTAGTAGAGCCTGCAGGTCTTGCGTCGCGGTCACTGGCGCCCGCAACCGGTCTTCCCGATCAGCCGGCCGCAGCCGCTCTGCACTTCATTTCCGCTGACCGGGCCGTGCCGACCAGGAATCCCTGAGCGTCACCGTCCGGTTGAACACCGGCGCGCCTTCCTTCGAGTCGACGCGATCGGCCACAAAATACCCGTGCCGTTCAAACTGGAAACGCTCTTCCGCTCGGGCATTCTTCAGGGCAGGCTCGAGCCAAGCATGGATGACGCGGATACTGTCCGGGTTGAGGTCGGCGAGGAAGTCGCGCTCGACGCCCTCGGGGTCGTCTTCCCGCCTGGCGCCGGGCGACGGAACGGAGAACAGACGATCGTATAGCCTCACCTCGGCGAGACAGGCGTCGGCAACTGAGACCCAGTGCAGATTGCCCTTGACCTTGTAGCCGTCGGCGCCTGGCGTACCACTCTTCGAGTCGGGCAGGTACTCGCAGTGCACGACGCTGACGGCACCGCTCTCGTCACGCTCGCAACCGGTACAACGAACAACATAGCCATAGCGCAGGCGCGCGAGGTTGCCCGGGAAAAGACGGTGGTAACCCTTGCTCGGGTGCTCCATGAAGTCTTCGCGCTCGATCCACAGCTCCCGGCCAAAGGGCATCGCACGCTTGCCTGTTTCGGCTTTGAGCGGATGGTTGGGCGCGAAGCACTCCTCGCTCTGGCCGACAGGGTAGTTGTCGATGATCAGCTTGAGCGGGTCGAGCACGGCCACGCGACGCTCGGTGGATTCATTGAGCACTTCGCGCATCGTGTCTTCGAGTTGCGTGTACTCAATCAGGGAATCGGACCTCGATGCGCCCACGCGCTCGGCGAAGAGGCGGAAACCTTCAGCCGGGTAACCACGGCGACGCGCGCCGACAAGCGTCGGCAGACGCGGGTCATCCCAACCGGCGACGTGCTTTTCCTCGACGAGCTGGATCAGCTTGCGCTTGGAGAGCACGATGTAGGTCAGATTGAGGCGGGAGAACTCGATCTGCTGCGGTAGCGGGCACTGCAACAGACCGCCTTCGGCGAGCCGCTCGAGCAGCCAGTCGTAGAACGGCCGCTGGTCGGCGAATTCGAGCGTGCAGATCGAGTGGGTGATGTTCTCAAGCGCGTCTTCGATCGGGTGGGCGTAGGTGTACATGGGATAAACGCACCACCGGTCGCCGGTGTTGTGATGGCTGGCGTGACGGATGCGGTAGATCGCCGGATCGCGCAGGTTGATGTTCGCTGCCGCCATGTCGATCTTTGCGCGCAGAATGTGTGCGCCATCCGGAAACTCGCCCTGCTGCATTCGTTTGAAGAGATCCATGTTCTCCTCGAGACTGCGCGTGCGGTACGGTGAGTCGCTTCCGGTGTCGGTGAGCGTGCCGCGCGTGGCACGCATCTGTTCCGCGCTCTGGCTATCGACGTAGGCGTGGCCGCTGGTAATCAGGTATTCGGCAAACTGGACCATCCAGTCGAAATAATTCGAGGCGAAGTAGAGGTTGCATTCACTCTCCACCGCCCCACCTGACCCCGGGTCATCCCACGAGAAGCCAAGCCAGCGTACCGAATCGATGATCGAATCGACGTATTCCTGTTCTTCCTTCTCCGGATTGGTATCATCGAAACGAAGGTGGCAGCGACCACCGTAATCCTGCGCCAGCCCGAAATTGAGGCAGATCGACTTGGCATGGCCGAAGTGCAGGTAGCCATTGGGCTCGGGTGGAAAGCGAGTACGGATCCTTGCCGGGTCAAGCGGACCGGCGAGTTGCTGCGCCGCCGGGCCCGGACGACCGGACCATCTGCGCATCGCGTGCTTGTTGGCGGCGAGATCCGCTTCGATGATGTTGCGGATGAAGTTGGTGCTGGCGGGTGCGGATGAACTCGCCGCATTGTTGATTGGCTCCTGGCTCACGGGGCAGTCCTCGATTCGAGAAGCCTCGCATTTTAACCGGCCATGGTTGCAGAACCGTCAGAATTCACGCCCTGTCCTGTGACCATCGACCCTGCCCGACGCCTGCTGGGTGGAACTGGCTGCCGGACCTGTCGGTCCAACGCCCGGCGTCAACCCGTGATCGGCTGCGGGGATCGCGAGGTCCGCCGCTTGCCGCGGAGCTGTTCACTCACGCTGACACGGAAAACGTGGCTGATTGGCAACTAACGGTCACCCGGTCGGACGTCAGGCTGATCCTGATCCGACGAAGCAACCGTCGACTGCCGAACAGGGTCCGCAACGCCAACCTTCGAGGCCAGGGCGTGCGCCCTGGCCTCGAAGGCAGCAACCATGCTCGTGGCCATCGGCAGGACCAACATGTCGATCACCGGCCTGAGGAACAGCGAGCGAGTGGCGCAATCGAGCGCGAAATCGACGTGACAGTGGTCGTCGCCCAGCGGTGAGAAAACCCAGCGGATTTCGAATCGGCAGAAAGAGCGATCTTCGGAAATGACGGTGATCGTGTGCGGACGGGCAAGTTCGGTCTGCGTGCGGAAGCGATGCATCAGCATACCCAGCGCCAGACTCTGCTCGGTCTGGTAAGCGTCCTGGCAACGGCTGACGATCCGCGCTTCACGCATCAGCGGCAGGAATTCCGGATAACGCTCGACATCGGCAACGATATCGAACAGCCATTCAGGGGGCAGTGCAATGCTGCGACTCTCACGGTGCGTTGCCATGGGCTTCTCCCTCCTGCTTTTTCGCTGGCCAGTAGCGAGATGTCGTCGGCGCATGGCGCGCCTGGGCCAGCCGATTCCTCTCTGGAGGATCAGGCTCACGTGATGATAGCAATACTGACCGTGGCAAGGCAGGGGTATTTTCCCGCTGATTCATAACGCAGCAAGGAAGCCAATCCTGGAGGATAATCAGCCTTTGCTAATGTACCAGGACGCCATCGCATGTCCACTGCTCCGTTGCCACCGCTGAGCTTCTCCGAAATTGTCCGCAACTTTTCTCCCGGCTGGTTCGCCTCCGTCATGGGGAGCGGTGTCCTGAGCCTCACGACGCTTGCCCTCGCCGCACACTGGCCGATCCTCGAAGCGCTCGCCTGGGGTCTGCATTACTTCAACCTGCTGCTGTTCGCTGCGCTGGGAGTGCCGTGGCTGGCACGCTGGGTCATACATCCCCGGGCCGCTCTGGCGACACTGCAACATCCGGTGCAGGCGAGTTTCTACCCAACCTTTTCGATTGCCATGCTGGTCATCGCCGCGCAGTTCATGGCCTTTGGCTCGCAGACAAACCTGGCCCTGTGGTTCTGGTGGCCGGGTGCAACCCTCACCTTCATTCTAGGGTTTGCCGTGCTCTACACCATGTTCCAAGGCGAACACGTTGGCCTGGAGCATGTGACACCGGCCAACTTCATTCCGGCCGTCGGCCTGGTCGTCATCCCGATTGCCGGTGGCCCGCTGGTCGGCCATCTGGCGGGTGGCGTACGCGATCTGGCGCTGCTGGTCAATGTCGTTGCCCTCGGTGCCGGTACGCTGATGTACCTTGGCCTGCTGGGGATGACCCTGCAGCGCAAATACCTGGGGAAGCCGGCGTTCGGCATTCTGACGCCGACGGCATGGATCCATCTGGCGCCAATCGGGGTCATTCCGGTCAGCGTCCTCAATCTGGCCGAGCAGTTGCCATTTGCGATGTGGACCGGCACGCTGCTCTTCCCAGGCTTGCTGTTCTGGGGCTTTGGCGTGTGGTGGGTGGTGATGGCCGTGCTGCTGACGGCCACGGCTAAGCGTCGGGGACTGCTGCCGTTTGCGCTGTCCTGGTGGGGTTTCATCTTCCCGCTCGGTGCCTTTGTCTCGGCCAGCTTCCGACTGGGGCGTGCGTCTGGTCTGCCGGGCGTGGAGTGGGTCGGGATCGCCTGCTGGGGTCTGCTGTTGGTTCTCTGGCTACTGACTCTGGCAGGGACGGTGCGGGGCGTAATGAGTGGTGCCGTTTTCCGCCCGCATCCCTGAGCGAACACGGCATTCATCTCGGGTAGAATGCCCGCACCATGAGCGATCCCCGCCACCACGAGCACGAACACAGCCGGCACCGGCACGATAACGATGCCGACCATCAGCATGCCGATGCCGGTCCACGCCTCCTTTGGGCCCTGCTCCTGACGCTGGGCTTTGCTGCGGTCGAGGCAGTGACCGGCTTCTGGGCAGGCTCGCTGGCACTCCTCGGTGATGCCGGGCATATGGTCACCGACAGTGCATCGCTGGCCCTGGCGGCATTTGCGGCCTGGCTCTCGCAACGGCCCCCGACCCGACGTCACACTTACGGTTATGGCCGCGTCGAAACGCTGGCGGCGCTGCTCAATGTGCTGTTCATGGTCCTGGTGGTGGTCGGCATCTCGGTCGCCGCCGTTGGTCGCATCCTCGAACCTGCCACGGTCAATGGCGAAGCGGTGACGCTGGTCGCGACCCTCGGCCTAGCCCTCAACATTGCTGTTGCCTGGCTACTCATGCACGGCGAGCAGACGATGAATACCCGCGGCGCCCTGCTGCATGTCCTCGGGGATCTGCTCGGCTCAGTCGCTGCGCTGGTCTCCGGCGCGATCGTCATGTGGACCGGCTGGATGACGGCCGACCCGCTGCTCTCCTTGTTGATCTGCGCTCTGATGCTGGCTTCGAGTCTGCGTCTGCTGCGCGAGGTCCTGCAGGCGCTGATGGAAGGGGTGCCACCCAGCCTATCGACCGAACAGGTGGGGCGGGTGCTGGCCAGCCTGCCGGGCGTCGCCTCGGTACACGATCTGCACATCTGGACCTTGTCATCGAAACGTGTCGCCCTTTCGGCACATCTCATCGTCGAATCGCTGGAACAATGGCCGACGGTCCTCGCCGCCGGTCGGCACGTGCTTGCTGAACAGGGCATCACGCATGTGACGCTGCAGCCAGAACCCTTGAGTTCCCCGGTGCACTGGCTGCCCACAGGCGAGAAAGGCCGTCTGCAAGGAGTCTGAACCGTCATGCGAGTTGTCGTACAGCGCGTCGCCTCGGCGCGAGTTGAGGTTGCCGGCGAAGTGATGGGCGAGATCGGCCCAGGGCTCTTGATCCTGGCCGGTTTCGAAGCCAGCGACATTGACCACGATCTCTCGTGGACCGCGGCCAAGCTTGTCCGGCTGCGCATCTTTCCCGATGCCGGAGGCGTCATGAACCGCAGCGTCACCGACACCGAAGGGGAGATCCTGGCAGTCAGCCAGTTCACGCTCTTCGCGTCGACCAGGAAAGGCAATCGTCCCTCCTGGAGTCGCGCCGCACCACCTGAACTCGCCCAGCCATTGTTCGAGCGCTTTGTCGGGCAGCTTGAAAGCGCCCTCCGGCGCCGTGTTCAGACTGGTGTTTTCGGTACCGACATGCGGGTCCACCTGGTCAACGACGGGCCAGTGACGATCAACATCGATTCCCGCCAACTGGAGTGACCACTCCCGTGTGGGTCTCAAACCGCTTCGACGCGCAACCCGGCTCGAGTTGCTGCATCGCATTGCCGCTGATCCGCGGAAATGAAAACGTCGGCCTTGAGTGAGACGGCGCTACCAATGTGGATGGCATCCATGCCACGCAGGGCATTGGTTTCCAGGCTGGCAATTGACCGGGCCAAGACTTCAGGTGTGAGGTCACAAATCGCCGCATCCTCTATGTCGGCCAGGAGCAAGGACTTGAGCTGCCGATACTGCGTGTCATCGATTTTGCCTTCCCGGCGCAGGCGGCAAAAGGCTGAGACGATCTCCGGCAATGCGATGCCGGAGAGGCCAATTTCGCTGGCGCGATCGCACCATGCCAGCACGGCTTCGGTGCCAGGTTCACTGACATAGCGTTTGACGAAGGCCGAACTATCGAAGAAAACACGCATTCGGAACTGCCCTATGCGCCGACGTCACGCTCTTCGAGAATCATCCGACTGACCGACACACCATCCAGCACCAGCGGCTGGGCCTTGCGCCGTTTCCACGAGGGAAGATCGGCGGCGACAGGCACGATGTCCGCAATGGGCCTGCCATTACGCAGTACGCGCACGGACTCGCCTGATTCGACGATGTCGAAATAGGTCTTGGCGTGATTACGCACTTCAGTAAAGGTGGCTTGTCTCATTGGAGTCCCCTGATGTACAGAATGATGTAATTATGCATGATCATTCCGGGGTTCGCCAGTAGGCAAGTGCAATCCCCAGTGGCAAAAGAGTTGCAAAATGGCCGATGCCAGCTCGCCATTTCCGTAACGTGATTGACCCCGCTCGATCGACTCCCCGTACTTCGTTCCAGTCAGGTTACCGAGTACCATGATGTCCTCTTCCCCGGCCATTTTCACGACCCACCTTGCACCGGCCATCGCCGAAGCAGTGTCGTGCGCCACGATCATTTCCCGGCCAGCATTAGGCGATGCTTGGCATCTGGTCGCAGGAAGAACGACAGGAGGTCGCAGAAACGCGGATAGCGCTTCAGGAAATGATTTCGAAAGTAGAGTTTGAGCCAGGTTCGACGCAAGTGAAAATTCACTACGCGGTCCCGGTTGTATCAGCGTCTTCTGCTGACCCAACCGCGGTAACTCTGGCGTCCCCACGGGGATTCGAACCCCGGTACCTACCGTGAAAGGGTAGTGTCCTGGGCCTCTAGACGATGGGGACCCGGAACTTTTTTCTTTCGGCTTCTGGTGGAGGTACGCGGGATCGAACCGCGGACCTCTTGCATGCCATGCAAGCGCTCTCCCAGCTGAGCTATACCCCCGCGAAAGAAGACGGGATTATAGAGAGTAGCATTCCCGCTGTAAAGCGCGAGCCTTGTCCAACGTGGTATGAGCCTGAACGGGGATGGTATTTCCACCCAGGAATGAGCCTGAGCGAAAGAAATTGGGGGTGAAATGAGGTGTGGGTTGATCATCGCAAGGATGGTGATCGACATGAACGAAGCACGGCTGATGACGATCGAGCAGATCGAACAGTTTCTCAGCGCCAGCACGTTGATTGAGTTCTCGGCGGCAGGCGACAACGGCGAGCGGTATGGGCACATCAGTCGCGTCCTGACACGCTTTGACTACCCCGGTCGCAACAAGCGCGAGCGTGGCATACTGCTGAGGTACCTGCAGCACACCAGCGGTTACAGCCGGGCGCAGGTCACTCGCCTGGTGACCCGGTGGCAGCGTAACCGCCTGGCTGCCGTCCCCTTGGTCAAGCGCTACCGTGCCCCTGCCGCGCCCTTTGTGCGCAAGAGCACCGCCCTTGACGTGGAGTTGCTCGTCGAGATGGACCAGGCCCATGAAGACGTCTGCGGGCCGGCGATCGCGCACCTCCTGCAACGGGCCTACCGGGACTATGACGATCCCCGCTACGAGCGCCTGGCGACCCTGTCCGTCTCGCACCTGTACAACCTGCGCAAGAGCGCCGGCTATCAGGCCCAGCGCAGGCGCTTCACCAAGACCCGCCCGGTGTGCCACGCGATCGGCGTTCGCAAGGCCCCCGGCCCCGAGGGACGGGCTGGCTTCGTGCGCATCGATACGGTTCATCAGGGCGACCAGGACGGCGTCAAAGGTGTGTATCACATCACCTGTGTCGATGCGGTCAGCCAGTGGCAGGTCGAGGCGTGCGTGCAAGGCCTCAGCGAAGCCTTTTGTTGCCCGTGCTGACTTTGATCATGGATCAGTTTCCGTTCGTCATTGCCGGCTTTCACCCGACAACGGCTCCGAGTACATCAATCACAAGGTCGCGAAGCTGCTGGAGAAACTGCGCATCGAACAAACCAAGTCCCGCTCGCGGCACAGTAACGACAACGCCCTGGCCGAGAGCAAGAATGCCAGCGTGGTGCGCAAGCATATGGGCTACGACCATATCCCGCAGGCGTATGCAAAGCCAATCAACGCGTTCTACCAGCAAACCTTCAATCCCTGGCTCAATCTGCACCGCCCGTGCCTGTTTCCCACCTTGATCCGCAACGCCAAGGGCAAGCTCGTCAAGCGCTACAAGCATGAGGATGTGAAGACGCCCCTGGAGCGTTTGCTACTGTTGACGCCGAGGGCCTGGTCACCTTCGCCGGGCATCACCCGGGACACCTTGAAGATTCAGGCCAAGTCGCAAACCGACCTGGCCGCCGCGCAGGCGATGCAACGCGCCAAACGCGAACTCTTTGCCAGCTTTGTCAAACCCAAGCGCCGAGCCTGACGCCTACCCGCGACGACGCCAACCGAAACTCCTGCCGCGCTGCGCTTGCCAGACGGACAAATTGCTCCGCAATCTGCCCGCCGGAAGCCCTGCGGGCAGCAAAGCGTACAACCGGAATAAATATTCCTTAACACCCAAGATCAAGAACCACCCGCCGGGATCATCCTAACACCCCCTCGGCGGAATCCGTTAGACTCCCTTTTCAACCCTTCAACCCACGTCACAGCACCTCCCACTCCGTCGCTCCTTCAGGCTCATACCTGAACTGGAAAATACTGCGCGACGCGGGGCATCGAGGGGCATCGAGCTGGTTCATCTGGTTGGAACGGTGCATCACCGCATCCCCATTACAACAGGCTGGCCTGCGAAAGGGTTGCCTCCCTGGCAACGGCCAGTCGCCTGAGAACCGTCTCGCGAGGAAAGACGGCGATCAGGGCATCAACCGCCGGCGTCTGCTCCAGACCAGTCAGCAGCACGCGGACTGGCATCGCGAGTCTGGGCATCTTCAGACCGTGTCGGGTGACGCATTCCTTGATCAGGGCGCCGATGGCGGCCACCTCCCAGGGAATATCCGGCAGGCGGGCGACGAAATCAGCCAGCAGCGGCAACGCCTCAGGGGTCAGGTGCTTGGCCAGGAGTTCTGCTTTCGGCTGCGGATCGATATAGAACGTTTGCGCGAGGTCGGCCAGCTCGTTGAGAGTCGCGACACGCTCTTTGTGCAGATCGATGATTGCCACGAGCGACGGTGCGGCCGTGACCGTCACGCCACGCGCCTCAAGTCGTGGCTTCACCAGGGTGGCGAGTCGCGACGTGTCGGCGCGCTTGAGGTAGTGCGCATTGAGCCAGTTCAGCTTTTCGCTGTTGAACTGCGCTGCCGAAGCGGTGATATGGTCGAGATCGAACCAGGCGCAGAATTGCTGCATCGAGAAGATCTCGTCATCGCCATGCGACCAGCCCAGGCGTCCGAGATAGTTCAGCACCGCTTCCGGCAGGTAACCGTCATCGTCGTACTGCATGACGCTGACCGCGCCATGACGCTTCGACAGTTTCTGCCCATCGTCGCCAAGAATCATCGACAGGTGGGCATAGAGCGGCACCTGCGCACCGAGTGCCCGGAGGATGTTGATCTGGCGAGGCGTATTGTTGACGTGGTCGTCGCCCCGGATAACATGGGTGATCCCCATTTCCCAATCGTCGACAACCACACAGAAATTGTAGGTCGGCGTACCATCGGCGCGCGCGATGACCAGGTCGTCGAGCTCGCTGTTGGCGATTTCGATACGACCCTTGACCAGGTCATCCCAGGCGACGACGCCGGTAGTCGGATTTCTGAAACGAACGACCGGCTGCCCACCCGCTGGCGGAGTCGGTAGCGTCTTGCCCGGCTCCGGCCGCCAGCGGCCGTCATAACGCGGCTTGAGCCCCCCGCTGCGCTGCTCCTCGCGCAAGCGCTCCAGTTCGTCCGGCGTCATGTAGCAGTGATAGGCACTGCCGGCGGCAAGCATGTCCTCGATCACGGCGCGATAGCGAGGCATCCGCTGCGTCTGGTAGAAGGGACCCTCGTCGTGGCTCAGGCCCAACCAGCGCATGCCGTCCAGAATCGCCTGCACGGCTTCCGGCGTTGACCGGACAAGGTCAGTGTCCTCGATGCGCAGCACGAAGCAGCCCGCGTGGCGGCGGGCGTAGGCCCAGGAAAAGAGGGCGGTGCGCGCACCACCGATATGCAGGAAGCCGGTTGGCGAGGGCGCAAAACGGGTGCGGATCATGATTACTGGTCGCAGTCTGGCAAAGCGCCCATTCTAGTGGAAGCAAAGACATTGAGTGCCGCCCTCGCCCGCGATTTTGCGAGCGCGCCGTGACTCGGCCAGACAGGAAGACAGTCCAGGCACTTCCGTCCTCAGGCCGGCTTCCCGATCGCCGCACCATCGCGTATTCTCTGCGAATGAGCAGCATACGTGGGGTGATCGCGGCGTCGGAGCCGCATACGGCGGTTGCCGGCGCACGCCTGCTGCGCCGCGGCGGCAACGCGATCGACGCGATCGTCGCTGCCAAGCTCGCGGCGACGGTGACCGAACTCCCGCTGACATCGCTTGGCGGCGGCGGCGTCTGCCTCTGGGGCGATGCCGACGATGGCTACGAAGTGCTCGATTTCTTTGCCGCTGTGCCCGGGCGCGGACTCACCGTGCGGCCGAAGCTGGACTTTGCGCCGATCACCGTCGATTTTGGACAGACGACGCAGGTCTTTCACATCGGCAAAGCGGCAGCTGCAATCCCCGGCGAACTCGTCGGCCTCCTGACCTTGCATCGTCGCGCCGGCCGCCTGCCGCTGCGGGAGGTCGTAGCGCCAGCGGCAGCCTGGGCGCGCAACGGCTTCAGGGTCAGTCCCCAGATCGCGATGATTGTCGGCCTGATCGCCCCGATCACCAGGCACTCACCCACTGTGGCACGCCTCTTCCTTCCTGGCGGGCAGCTGCCGCGCGCGGGCGATCGGCTGGCCAATCCGGAACTTGGCGACTTCCTGCACGCCCTTGGTGAGGGCGATCCCGACACGCAGGTGGCGAAGTACTGGGAATCGTTGGTCGACCACTTCGGCCCAGCCCACGGTGGCCTGATCACCGCTCAGGATGTCGCCGCCTACGCCCCGGTGGTGCGTGAGCCGTTACGCTTTCCCTTCGGCGCCTACACCGTTCTGACCAACCCGCCGCCCGCGGCGGGGGGTGGCCTGATTGGCGTCGGGATGCGTATCGCCGAGGGCCTTGGGCTTGGCGAGGAGGCGTTCCTGTCAGGCGAGCACCAGTTCGCGCTGGCAGCGGTCCTGGCAACCGTATCCGACTTCCGCCAAGCGGGCTACGACGAACTGCTTCGCACCGACCCGGGGGCAGTCCGCTCGTTGCTGGCCGGCGACGCTTTCCCGGCGTGGATCGGACGCGCTCGCTCGCTACGGACCGAGAACCCACTCGGGGCGACGACGCACATCTCGGTGATCGATGCCGAAGGCATGGCAGCGGCGATGACCACCAGCAACGGCGAGGGTTGCGGCCATGCGCTGCCAGGACTGGGGATCCACGTTAACAACTTCCTCGGCGAGGACGACATCAACCCGGGCGGCTTTCATCAACTGGCAGCGGGAACCTGGATGAGCACGATGATGTCACCGACGATTGTCCTCTCCGGCGATCGGCCGTGCTTCGCGCTCGGTAGCGGCGGTTCGAACAGGATCCGCAGCGCCATCCTGCAGGCCCTGCTCAATCTGCTGCTCTATCGGCGCCCGCTCGACGAGGCGGTCAACGCCGCCCGCCTGCATGTCGAAGGCAGGAAGCTCTGGTTCGAGGATGTCGGCCTCGCGGCCGGGGCGGCCGGCGCCCTGCAGACCGCCTGGCCCGATGCAACCCGCTTCGACTCGGCGAGCATGTTCTTCGGCGGAGTAAACTGCGTCGCCAGCAGCGACGGCCACCTGTCCGGCGCTGGTGATCGCAGGCGTGGCGGTGTGGTGGTGATCGCCGAATGATGGGTCAGTCAGTCAACCAGAGGCCGAGGTCGGGTCAGCGGATCATGGCCATCCGCGCGTCGGCGCGAACCAGGGTCGTTGCCCTTCCGCTCCGTCCGTACGGAAAAGTCGAAGCGTCTACGCTAGAATTGAGCTTTTCTATCAGGGTTGACCCCATGGGCAGCATCTCTGAACTGGAAACCTCGGGAAGCAGCGACATCGCGGCGCCTAGTTCATCGGCGGGCCCCGGTGAAGTGGCGCAAGAAGACGGAATCCACCTGGACCTGATAGATGCACAGAGTACTGTTCCGTTGCGCCGTGTAGCCGTTGCACATGGACACTATCGCCGACTTCTGCCAAGCGGGGCGCGGGCGCGCTGCCCGAGCGGCAGGCCAGCCCGGGGCGACATGAAGTGCCTCCGCGACCAGTACTCGCCGTAGCGGCTGGTTTCACCTTCTTCCACTCCTGATCCCTGGCTACCAGCGAACACTATGCGCAACTATCCCGTCATCACCGATCGCAAGATTCGCCTGGCCCTCGTTGGCTGTGGACGAATTTCTGCCAACCACTTTGGCGCCATGGAACAACACGCTGACCGCGTTGAAATCGTCGACGTCTGCGATGTAGATCCTGTGGCGCTAGACAAGGCCGTCAAGCGCACGGCGGCGAACGGACACTCAAGCCTGACTGAAATGCTCAAGACGAGTACTGCCGATATCGTCGTGTTGGCGACGCCCAGCGGTCTGCATCCACAACAGTCGGTAGAAATCGCCGAGTCTGGTCGCCATGTCATGACCGAAAAGCCCATGGCGACACGTTGGCACGATGGCTTGCGCATGGTCAAAGCATGCGACGACGCCGGGGTGAGGATGTTCGTCGTCAAGCAGAACCGTCGCAATGCCACGCTGCAGCTTCTCAAGCGCGCTGTCGAGCAGAAGCGCTTTGGTCGCATCTACATGGTCAATATCAACGTCTTCTGGACCCGACCGCAGGAATACTACGACAGCGCAAAGTGGCGCGGCACATGGGAGTACGACGGCGGCGCCTTCATGAACCAGGCGAGCCACTACGTCGACCTGCTCGATTGGCTGATCGGTCCCATCGAGAGCATCCAGGCCTATACAGCCACGCTGGAGCGGGACATCCAGGTCGAGGATAGCGGCGTCTTGAGCATTCGCTGGCGCTCTGGGGCGCTCGGTTCGATGAACGTCACCATGCTGACTTACCCGAAGAATCTCGAAGGCAGCATCACGATTTTGGGTGAGAAAGGTACGGTGCGTATCGGCGGCGTCGCGGTCAACGAAATCCAGCATTGGGAATTCGCCGAGAAACTGCCGGAAGACGACAAGATTGAGGCAGCGAATTACGAGACAACGTCGGTCTATGGCTTCGGCCATCCCCTGTATTACGACAATGTGATCAAGGTCATGCGCGGCGAAGCAGAGCCGGAGACGGATGGCCGTGAAGGTCTCAAGTCGCTCGAAACACTGATTGCCGCATACCTTGCTGCTCGTGACGGCAAGCGCATAGCGTTGCCTCTGGATTACTGATCATGACGGTGACCATCCATCCATCTGCGATCGTAGACCAGGGCGCCCAAATTGGCGACGGCAGCCGCGTCTGGCACTTCGCCCACATTTGTGCCGGAGCCAGGATCGGCGAAGGCTGTTCCTTCGGCCAGAACGTCTTCGTCGGCAATGACGTGACCATCGGCAACAACGTCAAAGTACAGAACAACGTCTCCATCTACGATGCCGTACATATCGAGGACGACGTTTTCTGTGGTCCAAGCATGGTCTTCACCAACGTCTACAACCCGCGGTCAACAGTCACCCGCAAGGATGAGTATCGCCCGACGACGATCAAGCGGGGCGCAACGCTTGGGGCGAACAGTACGATTGTCTGCGGTGTAACGGTTGGCGATTTCGCCTTTGTCGCCGCTGGTGCGGTGATCAATCGTGACGTCAAGCCCTATGCACTGATGGCCGGCGTGCCAGCCAGGCAGATCGGCTGGATAAGCGAGCATGGCGAACGCCTGCCGCTCCCCCTGGAGGGAGAGGGGGTCGCGCGATGCCCGGTGACGGGCAAGACCTACAAGCTGACGGGGACGACACTGGCAGTTGAATGAAGGTTGCAGTCATCGGCGGCGGGATCAACGGTGTCATGACCGCCTGGGCCTTTGCCCGGCGCGGTGATGCTGTTGATCTCTATGAAAAAGGCCAGTTGATGTCCGCCACCAGCCGCTCCTCCACCAAGATGTTGCATGGCGGCTTGCGCTACCTCGAACATGGTCATCTGAGGCTGGTTCGCGAGGCGCTTCAGGAGCGCTCCTGGTGGCTCAGCCAGGCGCCGCAGCTGGCTCAGCCACTCGAGCTGCTTATTCCGATCTACCGCAACGGCGAGCGAGCGAAGTGGCTGGTCGGGGCGGGGATCAGGCTCTACGACCTGCTGGCAACCGGATCCAGGTTCCCGCGTGGCCGCTGGTACGCTGCCGACGAGGTGGCCGAACGCTTTCCTGGCCTGAAACGTGACCAGTTGTTGGGCGCCTATGGTTACTGGGACGCCCGGATGGATGACTACCAACTCGGGCTGTGGGCCGCAGAAAGGGCCAGGGAATCGGGTGCCAGAATCCACGAACAGACCCCCGTTCTCAAGGTTAACCCGGCAACGGGAGAAGTTTCTACGGACGGATCCGAAGCTTGTTACGACCGTGTCGTCAACGTGGCTGGCCCCTGGGCGGAGAGACTACTCGCCAGGTCAGGCGTGATCAGCGCCTACCGGCTTGAGCTGATCCGCGGCAGCCATATCGTCGTGCCCGGCAAGCGCGAGCAGGGTTGCGTGCTGCAGGCACCGGGCGAAAAGCGCATCCTGTTCGTTCTCCCGCACGGGGAAAACACCCTGCTAGGCACGACTGAAGTCAGTCAGGCCGACCCCGATTATTGCGCGCCAAGCAACGAAGAAATCGACTATCTCATCGCCAACTACAACCGTTACTTCAGTAGAGGGATGTCGCGTCAGGGTATAATCACGAGCTTTGCCGGCCTCCGCCCGATCGTCGCGAGCAAGTCCGATTTCTCCGCAGCCAGTCGGGAGTCGGTGATCGAACGTCGGGGCAGGCTGATCAATGTCTTCGGCGGCAAGTGGACCACCTCGCGGGCCCTGGCCGAAGCAATCGTCATGAAATCACGGCATTGAGAGAAGCCATGGAAATCCCGTTAATCGACCTGAAAGGCTGGCTAAACATCGCCTTGGGACTCGGAGGCCTTGCGAGGTAAGGGCCAGCCTCGCTAATGGCGTAAGCAATGCAGTCAAGATAGCACCCTCTTCATGCAAAGGACGGATCATGCAAATTGAAGCCATCTATAGCCACGGTCGCATTGAATTCACGCAACCGTTACGCCTCAAGCATGACTATGTTCGCGTGATCGTCGATGTGCCGGATGATGAAATAGATACGCAAATACCTCAATACAATTTGCCCACGGAAACCATCTCGCGGGGCCAGGCCATGCTTGAACAGTACAAATCCATTCTCAATGCGCCGTTGCCACCCGATGCAGATTTGCCGGAATTAGGCGCAGAGTACCAAGAGCGCCTGGAGGCCATTGACCTTCGGGCACAAATTCGCAAAGAACAGGGTCGCCCGGTTTAAAGCCATGGACTTACTCATCGATGTCAATATCGTGCTTGACGTATGCGCTAATCGCATGCCCTTTGCGCCAATCTCGGCGGCAGCCCTGCAACATTGCAAAGATCAAGGCGCAAAACTTTGGCTCTATGCAGGCAGCGTGCAAACCATGGAATTCAACATGGTACGAGAGGTAATGCGCAAAGCGGAAGCTCAAAATACGCAGATAGACAAGCGCCACTGCGCCGCTCTCGCCCGGCGCGCGTTGAAAGTATTCGCGCAGGATAAACACTGGCTTGCCTCTTTAGCGGGAGAAGGCAATGTGTTTGACAGTCAGGATCCTGAAGACGAGCAACTTGTCCGTGCGCTTTCCCGGTTTACGGCGGACAGCATCAAGCTTCTGACACGTGATGACAAGCTGTGCGAACGCTACCCGCAGCACACCATCACTCCGCAGCAATACCTCCAGGCTCCACAGCAGGCGAAACCCCTAAGCTTTATCGATCTGGCCGGACAGCAAGACAATCTGCGCCCGCAACTGGAGCGCAACGTCCATCGCGTGCTCCACCACGGCCAGTACATCATGGGCCCCGAAGTGGCTGAACTGGAAGGCAAGCTGGCCGAATACACGGGGGCGAAACACTGCATTACCGTCGCCTCCGGTACCGAAGCGCTCCTGATTTCCCTGATGGCCCTCGACGTCAAGCCGGGTGACGAGATCATCACCACCCCGTTTACCTTCGTTGCCACCGCCGAAGTCATCGCCTTGCTCCGCGCCACACCAGTTTTCGTCGATATCGAAGCGGATACCTGCAACATCGACGCCAGCAAGATTGAAGTCGCGATCACCCCCAGGACCCGCGCCATCATGCCGGTCAGCCTCTACGGTCAACCAGCGGACATGGACGAAATCAATGCCATTGCCGCGAAGCACGGCCTGACGGTCATCGAGGATGCCGCCCAGAGCTTTGGTGCAGAGTACAAGGGCCGGAAGAGCTGCAATCTATCGACAATTGGCTGTACCAGCTTCTTCCCAAGCAAGCCGCTCGGCTGCTACGGCGATGGCGGTGCGATCTTCACCAGCGACGACAAGTTGGCCAAGGCCATGCGCGAGATCCGGGTGCATGGCCAGGAAAAGCGCTACGTGCATACCCGTATCGGCGTCGGTGGCCGGATGGACACCCTGCAGTGTGCCGTGGTACTGGGCAAGCTCGAGCGCTTCAAGTGGGAAGTCGAACAGCGTCTTAGAATCGGTGCACGCTATAACGAACTGTTTGCCAGCAAGGTGTCGAAGGTCATCCAGCGTCCTGACCGGACCAGTGTCTTCGCGCAGTACACGGTTTTCGTCGACAACCGGGAGCAGGTGCAGGAAAAACTGAAGGCGGCAGGGGTGCCCACTGCCGTACACTACCCCATTCCGCTGAATCGCCAGTCGGCGTACGAGGCTCTGAGCAGGATCAGCGGGAATGTCCCGTCGTCGGATGCCATGGCCGGCCGGGTCATGAGCCTGCCAATGAGCGCGGACCTTTCGCAGCGGGAGCAGGACCAGATCGTCAAGCTGGTGATCGAGGCACTAAGCAAGTGATCAAGATCGTCACCATCGTTGGCGCCCGGCCCCAGTTCATCAAGGCGGCCGCCGTTTCCCGGGTCATCCGCAACGAATTCGCCGACCGGGTTACTGAAATCCTGGTTCATACCGGCCAGCATTACGATGAAAACATGTCCAAGGTCTTCTTCGAAGAACTGGACATCCCCACCCGAAATACAACCTGGAGATATCTGGCGGACAGCACGGCGCGATGACGGGACGCATGCTGGAGGCGGTGGAGAAAGTTCTTCTGGAAGAAAAGCCGGACTGGGTGTTGATCTACGGTGATACCAATTCGACATTGGCGGGTGCGCTGGCCGCAGCTAAGCTGCACATCCCCGTCGCACACGTAGAAGCCGGGCTTCGTTCCTTCAACATGCGCATGCCGGAAGAGATTAACCGGATCGTTGCCGACCGCCTCTCGACGCTGCTGTTCTGCCCGACCTCTACGGCCGTAGCCAATCTGGCGAAAGAGGGAGTTTCTGCGGGTGTCGAAAACGTCGGTGACGTGATGTTCGACGTCGCCTTGTTTTATCGCGAACGCGCCAGGAAGCACAGCACGGCCCTAGCATCGCTGGGCCTTGCTGAAGGGGCATTCGCGCTGGCGACCTGCCACCGCGCCGAGAATACCGATGACCCGGATCGCCTCGAGGAAATCGTCAAAGCCCTGGCTGAAATATCCGCGAGCCTGCCCGTCGTTCTCCCGATCCATCCGCGTACCCGCAGACTGCTTGGCGAAACTGGCTTGGACAAAAACCTCGGCAGCGTCAAGGTGGTCGACCCCATCCCCTTCCTGGATATGGTCGCGCTGGAGCAGGCAGCCAGGGTCATCCTGACCGACTCCGGCGGTGTGCAGAAGGAAGCCTTCTTCTATCGCGTGCCATGCATCACCATGCGGGATGAAACGGAGTGGGTGGAAACGGTTGAGGCAGGGGCAAATTTCTTGGTTGGAGCAAAAAAGGCCAGAATTGTCGATGTGTTCAGCGCCATTCAGGGCGATCAATTCCAGTTTCGCGGTCAGCCAGATTTGTACGGTGACGGCCATGCTGCCAAGATGATTGCAGAGCGCATCCTTGGAGTCGCGCCTTGAGCTTTTCGGTTGACGCGGTGGTCATTGGTGCCGGCGTGGTGGGTTTGGCTTGCGCACGGCGGTTAACCATGGCTGGCTTGGAAACCGTGTTGCTCGAACGGGAGCGCCATTTTGGTCAGGGGATCAGTTCGCGAAACAGCGAAGTTATTCACGCAGGCCTATATTACCGTCCCGGTTCGCTCAAGGCAAAGCTATGCAGAATGGGGCGGGAGCGGCTTTACGACTACTGCAAGAGCAGGCATGTCAACCATCGACGTGTCGGGAAATGGGTGGTTGCAAGTTCGACAGGACAATTGGTGGCCCTCGAACAAATTGCTTCGCGGGCAAAGGCAAACGGTTGCGACGAGGTGTCGATGATCGATGGCGATTACGCGGCAAGCCTTGAGCCGGAGTTGCGCTGCGTGGCCGCGCTTTCCTCGCCCAGCACCGGCATCATCGACAGCCATGGGTTGATGACGGCGTTCCTCGGTGATTTCGAGAATGCTGGAGGTGTCCTGGCGCTATGTTCTTCGGTAGAGTCGGGAGAAGTCGGAGACAATGCAATTGCCTTAAACGTTCATGGGGATGAATCTTCTACTATCAGTGCAAGATTCATCATCAACGCCGCTGGCCTGGATGCACCCATGGTCGCCGAGCGGATCGCTGGGGTTCCGAATCATCTCATTCCTCGCCGCTGTTTTGCCAAAGGAAGTTATTTCACGTTGAGCGGAAAGAGCCCATTCCAGCGGTTGATTTATCCGGTTCCCGAATCGGGCGGATTGGGCGTGCATTTGACCCTTGACCTGCAGGGACAAGCCCGCTTCGGGCCGGACGTGGAATGGATAGAGACGCCAGACTACACGGTTGACTCGGGAAAGACCGAAAGATTTCTTCAGGCCATCAAGACGTACTGGCCTCGTTGCGACAAGTCCAGGCTGCAGCCTGGATATGCAGGCGTCAGGCCAAAACTGGGCACGCCAGCGAAGTTTGCAGATGATTTTGTGATTCAGTCTTCGGAAAATCATGGCATTGGCGGCTTGGTCAATCTCTTCGGGATAGAGTCCCCAGGTTTGACTTCTTGTCTCGCTATCGCCGACGAAGTTATATCAAGAATGGGCATTGATTGATCTATTTGGGAGAAAACCATGAACTCACTTACTAACGCAAGAGTGCTGGTAATCGGGGGTGCTGGATTTATCGGCAGTCACGTGGTCGGCGAGCTGCTCAAGACGGATGTCGGGCAAGTAATCGTCTACGACAATTTTGCCCGCGGCAAGCGCAGTTACCTCGATCCCTACATGGGTGATCCCCGTTGCGTGTTGTTCCAGAATGGCAGCGATATTCGCGAGACGGACCTGCTCGATGCCGCGATCAGCGGCTGCGATTACGTCATTCATCTCGCCGCCATGTGGTTGCTGCACTGCAAGGATTTCCCGCGCACTGCCTTCCATGTCAACATCGAAGGCACCTTCAACGTACTGGAAGCGTGCGTCCGCAACAAGGTCAAGAAACTGGTCTATTCCTCTTCTGCATCGGTTTACGGTGATGCAGTCGAAGTGCCGATGACCGAAAATCACCCATTCATGAACCGCAATTTTTACGGCGCCAGCAAAATCGCTTGCGAAGCGATGTGTCGCGCCTTCTATGATCGCTATGGCCTGAACTACGTTGGTCTGCGCTACATGAACGTTTATGGGCCGCACCAGGACCAAACCGCGGCGTACACCGGCGTGATTCCCATCATGCTCAACAAGATCGACGCGAACGAGCCGCCAATCATCAACGGAGACGGGTCGCAGGCTTATGACTTCATCTACGTCGAGGACGTCGCCCGATGCAACGTTGCCGCTCTTCAGTCTGAAGCCACCGACGAGAATTATAATGTTGGTTCGGGTATTCAGACCAGCATCAAGGAATTGTGTGACCTCATTCTCGAACTCAAGAAGTCGGACCTGAAGGTCACCTACAAGCCTTACAGCGCTGACGATGCGCGCCGCCTGGTTCAGAACCGCATCGGCTGTCCAATAAAGTCGGAACAGGATCTTGGCTTCAAGTATACCTACTCGCTGCGCGATGGCTTGCTCCGCCTGATCGATTGGCGCAAGGATAATCCGCCGGTCTAATAGCCCATTTTCTCGGGAGGGAAGTTCTATGTGCGGTATTGCCGGATTGTTCCATACCGACGGCGCGCCGGTGTCGTCCGTCATCCTCAAGAAGATGACGGATGCCATCGCCCATCGCGGCCCCGACGGTGAAGGGCATTTTGTCGACGGTGGGCTCGGGCTTGGTCACCGGCGTTTGTCAATCATCGATCTTTCATCAGCAGGACATCAGCCCATGGCGAGCGAGGACGGACGGTACGTCATCGCCTACAACGGCGAGGTGTACAACTTCAACGAACTGCGCGTCGAGCTGGAGGCGGTGGGTCATCGCTTCCACTCACGGACCGATTCAGAAGTGGTTCTCAAGGCCCTCGTCGCATGGGGTAGCAAGGCGCTTCTCCGTTTCAACGGCATGTTCGCGCTCGCGCTCTGGGACAAGCGCGAACGCAAACTCCTACTCGCACGCGACCGTTACGGAATCAAGCCCCTCTATTACGTGTGTATCGGTACCAGCGTTGTTTTCGGGTCAGAGGTCAAGGCGATTTTGGCGAGCGGCGAGTGCCGCGTGCGAATGAACAAGGCCGGGCTGCTGGAATACATGACTTTCCAGAATTTCTTCACCGATCAAACGCTTTTTGAAGATGTCAGGCTGCTGCCTTCAGGATCCTACCTCGAGATTCATCAAGGGCATTCGCCATGAGCGTACTGGGACTACAGCTTTGTCGAACCTGAAGGACCCGTCGACGAACGCGAGTACATCGAGGAACTCGACCGCTTGTTTGTCCAGGCTGTTTCACGGCAGTTGGTCAGCGACGTCGACGTCGGCGCTTATCTGAGCGGCGGGATGGACAGTGGTTCGGTGACGGCCGTTGCCGCCAGGCAACTCCCCTATATCAAATCATTTACCTGCGGCTTTGATCTGCATTCGGCGTCGGGTGTCGAATTGGGCTTCGATGAGCGGTCGACCGCAGAATACATGTCCTACGTCTTCAGGACGGAGCATTACGAAATGGTGCTCAAGGCCGGCGATATGGAGCGCATCATGCCAAAGCTGGCATGGCATATCGAAGAGCCACGGGTAGGGCAGAGTTACCCTAATTTTTACGCAGCGCAGTTGGCCAGCAAGTTCGTCAAGGTGGTGCTCTCTGGCGCGGGGGGCGACGAACTGTTCGGCGGTTATCCCTGGCGCTATTACAGGGCGGTCGTGAATGATGACTTCGAGCAGTATGTCGACAAATACTATGGCTTCTGGCAGCGACTGATACCCAACTCTGACATCAACCGAGTCTTTGCGCCAATTTGGGACCAGGTGAGTAGCGTTTCGACACGTGATATCTTCCGGGGGGTCTTCCATCAGCACGCGCAACAACTGACGCGCCCAGAGGATTACATCAATCATTCCCTCTACCTGGAGGCGAAGACCTTCCTCCACGGACTCCTCGTCATCGAGGACAAACTGAGTATGGCGCATTCCCTGGAAACGCGCGTACCGTTCCTTGACAACGACCTCGTAGACTTTGCAATGCGCCTCCCGGCGCGTCTGAAACTGGGCAACTTGGGTGAAGTCGTCAAGCTGAACGAAAACGAGCCAGGGAGCAAAACCGCCAAGTACTTTCAGAAAACGAAGGACGGCAAGTTGCTATTGCGAAAGGTCATGGAGCGGCACATTCCCCAAGTCATTACAGAACGCGAGAAGCAGGGATTTTCAGCTCCGGATGCAAGCTGGTTCAAGGGGGAAAGTATTGACTATGTACGGCGCAAGTTGTATGACAAGAACGCCCGAATTTTCGACTTCCTGGATGCGGGAAGCGTGCATTCGCTGGTCAATGAGCACCTTGAAGGGCGCGAGAATCGGCGGTTGCTGATCTGGTCACTTCTCAGCCTTGAGAAATGGTGCGAGGCATACTTGTGACTGACGCAATTCCCGGGTTGCGCGGGCTTTGCTCACTGCTTCATCCGGGAGCGAACGTGCAGGCATTCCCTGAGGCATTGCGCTTCCTGCGAAATCAACGCCCCTTGATCCGTTCCATGGGACGGCGCGGCATCCGAAAGCGCTATGCAGGACAGATTCTTGGCGCCTTTCCATCCCCGGGTTATACCAAACTTATGGTCGTTCTTCATTAATCGCAAGGTTTCTATAACGGTTCAGGAGTGGTTGTCAGCAATTACGCCCGCCCGCTATCGCGTGAATGTTGTGGTGTCTGCATGTCTGCCGAAATGAATATAGGTCTAACGATGAGCTTGGCAGTCGAAATTGTTCTTCACCACCTGCGAATATTTGGGGTCTCAGCCGGTAGAAGCGAGCAGCCGAATGAGATTCGGTGTTCTGGCAGCAATATCCGTATTCAACTTGTCCATGAGTATGCGGGAGGTACGACGAGTCCTGGTGATGTGTCGCCAGTCGATAGTTCTCTATTCCACGCGGTTGCTGGTGGCAGTCAGACTTGGGCCCGATTACGCAGCATGAGTTTAGCGCAGCCAATTCTTGGGGACGCCTTCCAGCCTGTTGTTGTCGATTCACAAGGCCAACCGGTGTGGGTATGGTGTCCCAAAGAATCGGGTGGCGTTCTAGTAATAGGAACCGATCTCGCGGGAGACCTTGTCCGTATCCGGCAGGGTGATCCGGCCGCTGTAGCCAATCGCCCACAGGAGCCGCAATGGGGCATCGCTGGCGAGCGTCCGAATTACCTATTTGAGAAACAAGTCGAGGCTGACCGCCCACAGAACAGAATGGCAGATTGGTGGCTTTGGACCCTCCGTGATGCCCTTGTCCGACACGGTGGAGCGATAGTGCAGGACATCCTGCCCTTTGGCGCCCGGGGCGCGGTTGTCGTCACGGGAGACGATGATCAAGCTTATCTGGAGGACTATCTCGGGCAAGCAAAAAAGCTAGGGCGTCTGCCGGTTACTTATTTCCTCCACCCGCTCACCCGACACGTCGCTGAAAGCCTCGCCCGCCACGAAAAAGGCTGCCTTATTGAATGGGAGTTACATCCCGACGCACTAGACACCCCCGGAGAATATGCCACCCGTCTCGCTGAGCAATGTGAATGGTTCCATAAACTGACTGGTCGGCGACCCCGATTCTTGCGTAATCATGGCTTCCTTAACGACGGTTACTGGGGGCACGCCAGGCCGTGGCTTGATCAAGGGATCGTTGGCTCGAGCAATCTGCCAGGCGTCAATGGCAATGTGCTCAATGGATCGCTCTTACCGGCGCGATTGTCACTAAATGGAGTACTTACTTCACACTGGAGTCAGTTGACCGCCTTTGGCGACGGTGTCTTTTTTATCTATGACTGGGACGCAACTGTGGCAATTGGGGCTATTTTGGCGGCTGCACAACAGATCATCGACAGCGGTGTGCCAGGTGTTCTTGTCTTCAATGTCCATCCCGCCAATCATGAGAAAGCTGCACCGATGCTGGATGCGGTGCATCGGCTGGTAGAAGATCTCGGTTTTGCGGCGATGACTTTTGGTTCGATGATAGACTGGTTTGCTGAGCGTGATGCTTGTCGCGATTCTTCAACATCTGATGACATGATTTCGCCTTTTGTCCAAACACGCATTGATTCCAGCGACCAATCTGTTTCTGTTCGGAAAAGCCGCTTGGCTGTTGCTGCTGATTTTGCTCGACGTGCGTTTCGCACTGTTGCCAGTCTTGGGTCTAGAGTAGGCGGAGGTCATTGAGCGATGCTCTCTGCGGTCTCTGTTGTTGCTGTGATTTATATTCATGACGAAGACGCGACAAGTCAGGACTTATAATTCACGCGTGCTGAAAGTCTTTTCATTTGACTAGATGTGCCGCTGGCCCGACTGAGAGCCAATGCAGGCATTTGACATATTGTTAGCCATTGTTGGTAATTTTTGAGGTTGAGCAAATGACCTTTCCCACTTTTGTGTGTCAAAATTGTGGCGGCCCTTTGGCATATAAAGCTGAAGTCCCTGATCGGCCCTGGTGCTGTTTTGCATGCCCTTCTACCTATTTGGGGAATGCTCATCTTATTGATTACCTTGGGGCAAATGGAACCCAGACCTCAGATCACTATTCCCATCAATGGGGAGACGGGCTAGGCTTCCTGGATTTCATAAAGAAGCGTCCAGCAGTAAAATCCGTCATGCCTTCCGCAAGGCTTGGGTGGGATGATCTTTTTGGGAGGATAAGGGACCGAGCAATTCGAGAGAATGTGTCTGTTTACGATGCAGCCTGCGGTTTTGGCGGGCTTGCCAATGAACTGATTAATGAGCAAACCGCCAACTATCTTCAATATGTTGGCGCCGATATCCACCGATCACTTGATACTATTCGAGATGAGCTCCCAGATTTTGACCGGTGTGGTTCATTGGTCCGATGGGATATTTCTAATCCCTTGCCCATAGCGGAAAAGTTTGAGTATGTGTTGTGTCGAGCGTCGTTACACCACACGCCTGATCCGGCAAAATCATTTGCCTCGCTATGTGCAATGGTAAAGCCCCAGGGAACTGTTGCCATCTCTGTCTATAACAAGAAATCAATATGTCGGGAAGCTTCAGATGATGCGCTGAGGTCTGTTGTTTCAAGAATGCCCGTTGATTCTGCTTTTGAAGTCTGTAGACAGTTTTCCGATTTAGGTAAAGCGCTTCAAAAAATCGAAGAGAAAGTTGTGATCGCCTCAGATCTTCCTTTGCTTGGCATTTCGAGAGGCGAGTATCATGTCCAAGAGTTAATATATTACTATTTTCTCAAATGTTTTTATAACGATGAATTCGGTGATCGATATTCGACTCTCGTTAATTTTGACTGGTATCACCCGGGGTTCGCCTACAGGTATTCTCCGGAAGAAATCGAGTGCTGGTTTAGGGATAACGATATTGAAATTCTTAAGAGGATGACGATCGATGTCCAGCACTACTTTGAAGGGATTAAGCGCCATGAATAGAAGCTTGGGTAGCTTACACGCAACGCCGTCAACGGATTCGGCAATGGCCAAGCAAGGTGTCTCTAAAGACTGCCATCAGAGGATTTTTTTGGGATTTCGCGCTCATGCAAATGTCTTGGGGTGGGTCGAGTCTTGACTCTAGGTCTTGTTGGGAGTCTTGGTGTTGTCGACATCAAACCTTAAGTCGTCGCAGGTTTCCCTCGTACGTCGTGTTCAACAAGCGGCGTGGCGGCGTTTGTCGGACTCACAACGTCAATTACTTTGGAAGGTTCTTGGCGCTCGCCACCAACCAAATCTATGGGATTACTCGACAGATGCGCAGCGTTCGTCACTTATTGCGGAGTTTGCAAGGCGGGATGACCGGCTGAGACTGCTGTGGGAGAATCTTGGCGCTAGCCGCCAACCACAGCTGTGGCAGCATTTTTCGGATACACAACGTCAATTACTTTGGATGGCCCTTGGCGCTTACCACCAACCAGATCTATGGGATTACTCGTCATATGAGCAGCGTTCGTCACTTGTTGCGTTCTTTGCAGCGGGGGATGGCCGGCTGCAACTGCTATGGGAGAATCTTGGCGCTGACCGCCAACCGCAGCTGTGGCAGCAGTTGTCGGATTCTCAGCGTTCATCGCTTCTGTGGCCAGCAGGAGAACCACGTAACGCTTGGGACAGTTTCGATTCAACGCCATGGGATCATCCATGGCTGAGCGTTGAAAACCTCCTTAAGTTTCGCCGCTTCAGCGATGCTTGGTTCGATCGGCTGCTCAGTCAGCCAAAGACGCTATCAGCGCATCGAGCATCGCACGCGTTTGTCGGCAACATGGCGAACAATCTCTACATCCGGGCGAAAGTCCTCCGCCGTCGTGGGGCAAGAGTGGACGTCTTTGTTCACCCGCACGACACGAATCTTATGAGTCAGCCTGCTTGGGAGGAATACGGTGGCGTCGTTCCCGATGGTGTGACTACATTGGCAGACCTCGAGAGCGCAGGACAGCTGCTGCCGGAGGTTGACGGCGTTTATCGTGTCGACGCGGCGGAGAACTCCGATATCCGTCCTGAAGATCGTCCGAAGGGCGTTAGTTTTCTGGATTTCCAAAGGTTTCGCGCCTACTTTTTCTTGCTGCCTGGGTTAAAGCGGATTGCCGAACACGACTCGGCGTTCGCGGTTCAAATACCCTACGCCGCGATGCTCGCCGGCCTGCCCTACGCGGTAAGTCAGATGGGAGGGGAAATTTGGTATGAAGCTTCCCGGGATGACATTCATGGCAGATTGATACGGGAGGCATATTCCCGAGCGGCGTTTTATGCATTCAATAATCCCTGGAGTCTGACCTTTGCTCGGCGATACGCACTGAAAAATCTGGTCTATTTGCCGCTCCTCATCGACGGGGGGCAGTATTCTCCTGGGCCACCAAGTTGCCGCGGGGAATGGAGGAGAATATCTGGTGGGAATTTCTTTGTAATGATGACCTCCCGTCTTGATTTTTCCTACAAGGGTTCCGACATCGCCTTGCGCGCATTTTCCCGCTTTGCGAACGTGACGGCGGGGGCGCGGCTGGTCGCTACAGGCTGGGGCGCAGACAAGGAGAAATGGGAACGAATGCTACAAGACCTGGGCATTCACGATAAGGTTCTTGTCGTCCCGGTGGCCGGCAAGCGGAAAGTGGTAGAGTACTTACGTTCCGCCGATTGTCTTATCGATCAGATCTCGTTGGGCTATTACGGAGCCACCGCCTTGGAAGCGATGGCCTGTGGAACACCCGTATTGATGAAACTGAACAAGGAACAATACGACGCTTTGTTACCAGAGGGATGCCCTCCCGTTGAACTCGTCAACAACGAAGATGAGGTGTACTCTTCGCTAGTGGCCTTGCATGCCGATCGTGATCGGTCGAAGGCTGTTGGCGCGGGCCTGCGGGAATGGTTCTTGAAGACTCACGATAATGAAAAATGGGGGGCACGCTATCAGGCGTCGCTTGACGCAGTAGCTTGTGGCCGGCTGCCTTCATTTGCCGATACTCCTCTTGAACAGCCATTGACATCCGAAGAACAGGCCTACCATCAGAAGCAGTTGGCAGCAGCGCCAATTTTTCCTAATTACAAGTGACTTTATGGCGTTTGACCTCTCAGGAAACATTATGAATCCGGTGCCTTTCTTTTCCAGACGCTCGATGGCTGTTACGGCACTAGCGGAATGTCTCTATTTTTTTGGCGGTGTCGGAGCCAGTGGGAAGGAGTCAATTCTTGATGTCTCCGCCGACTTATGGAGGTACAACACTGTTACCCAGAAGTGGCAAGAAATTCAGAGGGTGGGGCCTTGGCCGGGCGCTCGTCGCTGTGTTGGCTTTGTCACTCAAGATGATCGTTTGTTGCTATGGGGAGGGTCAGGGTTACGTGGCGATGTTTGCGGTCAGCAAGCGTACTCTTTTCTCAATGATTTTTGGCGTTTCGATCCAGCGATTGGGACGTGGAACTTGCTTGAGCCCTCCGAGGATAATCGCGTGACCCCTGGTGATCCCTCTCGCCCCCCGCCACGATACACGCCTGTAGTCCAGTCGCTAAGGGGCCGCCTTTTTTTGTTCGGTGGGTATACAGAGGATAGGCTCGGCAAGCGCAAGCTAAATGATTTATGGTTCTGGTCGAACGGGAATTGGCTTGAAGTTGCGGCTGAAGAACCGAGTGGCTACTATCGTGGTGCAAGATGGCCTGGCATCCGTTATGGGTCCATGTCTGCGGGGGACAAACGTTCCGTTTATGTCTGCGGCGGATTTTCTGATGCCGGCGACCATATCGATGTCTGGCAGTTCGATATGGCTGAGCCCAGCGGGGCATGGAGGATGCTCTCTCCTGATGGGCCTCGGGAAGGCCCACAAGCGAGGTATTGCGCTGGTTTCGCGTTGTGGGAGCGAAAATTGTTCATGTTTGGTGGCAGGTCGCGACGCTTTCCAAAAGTTAACTTCAATGACTTATGGATTTTCGACCTCGAGACGCATCGTTGGGAGATGATCTTTGACAATAGAACGCCACATCGATACGACAAGTTCGCTGAATTTCCCGCTTATCACGCAAAGAGTTCTTCAGCGGTGATTGGTGATCACTGGTTCCTCTGGGGGGGCGAGGGACTGTGCGGTCATGTTAGCGACTTCTGGGTTTTTGATTTTCGAACCCTTACTTGGCGTCTTCTTTCAGAGGCTCGTCCAGATGACCCTCTTTTCTGGTAACAGACCTGTCTGTTTGCGGTCGGCAGAATGATATTCGTCAGCCCTCTTACCACCGAACGCGAATCCGACTACGCCTCTTTATTGCTTGAGGATCCTCGAAGCCTGATCTATTCGACGCTTGAGTTCCGGGCTTTTCTGCTTGAAGCCACGGGTGGCCGGGGCGAGTATCTCATCGCGCTCGACGAAGCCGGCAACCTGCTCGGCGCGTTACCGCAAGTTCGCATGGCCGTCAGTGGCATCGGCGACGTCATCAATAGCCTCCCCTGGTATGGTAGCCACGGTGGTTGCGTTTTGGCCCGCGGAGCGCGAGACGGTGTGCGTGCGGCGCTTCTCGAAGCGTATCGTAAGGCGCTCGATTCGCCATCGATCCTTTCCGCAACAATGATCAACTCGCCATTTGAGGTCGCTTATCAGGACACTTACTTGTCACGCTTGGCGCCAAGAATCGTCGATCATCGGATTGGGCAAATCACAGAGTTGCCTAAGCATGGGCCAGACGATGCGAAGAACCTCGAAGGTGTGTTTGCCCAAAAAACGCGAAATCTGGTTCGTAAGGCGCTCCGTCAAGGCTTTGTGGTTGCCCGGAGCTCCGACGACAAAGCCTGGAACTTCCTCTATGACGTGCACCGCGAGAACCTGGATGCAATAGGGGGTCGTCCAAAGCCGAAGGAGCACTTCTCGGCTCTGCGGCGCTGTATACCTGAAGATTGGCAGCAACTGTCAATCGCATATCTTGACGGCAAACCTGTCGCGGCGTTGCTCCTGTTGTATTTTAACAATACCGTGGAATACTTTACGCCAGTGATTTGTTCGGAATATCGGTCGTTGCAACCACTCTCCTTCTTGATTTGGAATGCCATGCTCGATGCCATTCAGAGGGGTTTCCGATGGTGGAACTGGGGGGGCACTTGGGAGATACAAAGATCTTTACATCACTTTAAGGCTGGGTGGGGCGCAAAAGATTTCCCTTACGCTTACTTCGTGAATATTTCCGACAGCAATTTGCGTAGATTGCGCGATGACCGAGACCTCATCATTGGGTCCTTTCCCTACTTTTACATTTATCCGTTTGACCGGCTATGAATGATCCCCATGAACAGGGCAAACGCCTTCCCGGTCTGGCCAAATCTGCGAGCGATGAGAGTTTTCTGTCCGCGTTAAATTATTACCTTGAGCCATTCAGTCATCTCCGAGATGTTGAGGAGAGAGCTGATCTCCCAATAGTCTATATCGTCGGGGCGCCTCGGTCAGGAACGACCTTGTTGTCACAAGTCCTCAGCCGCTTTCTGCCGGTTGGATACGTCAATAATTTTATCGCCAGGTTTTGGATGGCACCAAGTGTGGGCGTGCGGTTGTCTCAGATCATGCTGGGCGACGATGCGCGACGATCTATAGATTTCCGGTCTCACCATGGAGTCACTGGCGATCTTGCTGGACCGCATGAATATGGCTATTTCTGGCGGCACTGGCTCAGCCTTGATACCGCGCAGACCCATCACTTGACAGCCATCGAACTTGAAGAGGTTGACGTCGAAGGCCTGCGCAAGGCGCTGCGTGTGGATCTCCTTGGCGCGTTTGGGACACCAATGGTGTTCAAGAACGTTATTTGCGGGTTTCAAGCATCACTACTTCGCCAGGTGCACCCAAACTCCATCTTCCTTCACATCTCGCGGAGTGTTCGCGATACCGCGGCCTCCATTCTAAAGTCTCGCTTTGAACGCTATGGCTCCTACGACATTTGGTGGTCGTTGAAACCGTCTACTTTTGACCGTCTACCGAAAGACCCTGTTAGGCAAGTTGTTGCACAAATTCTGGACTGTCGAAGAGAGGTCGATGAGGAACTAGACGCTTCTGCGGCACTCTCAATTAGAGTTGATTATGAGCAATTCTGTCGAGATCCAAACAATCTGCTGCTTGATGTGTGTGGAGCCATTGAGGAACTAGGAGTAGCTATCGTACCACTGGGCATTGCTGAACCTTTCACGCCAGCAGGTTGCCCTAAGCTTCCCGAAGACATCAAGGCTCGTCTCGAGGCTGCAGTATCAGATCTGAATGAAAGCTAGGAATATATGTTGCTGTGATTTCGGCAGTTGATTGGAAGCAGCATTGATTAAAACAATCTTTACAGGAGCCCACGCTCTTCTAGAGAGTTCCGTAAACTCTCAACGGCAGTGGTCTCAGATTGATTCGTTGTGTGAACAGTCAGGTCAGGTTGCTCGGGTGCTTCATAGGGGCTATTAATCCCAGTCATATTCGGTATCTGTCCAATTCTGGCTTTCCTGTAGAGCCCTTTCGGGTCGCGCTGCTCACATATATCTAACGGTGTATCGACAAAGACCTCGACGAAATTTTCATCGCCAACAAGTTCTCTCGCCAATTGCCTTTCGCGCCTGAAAGGCGAAATAAAGGCGGTGATTACTATCATGCCGGCATCCATCATCAACTTCGCGACTTCGGCAATACGACGGATGTTTTCTACGCGGTCCGCATCGGTGAAGCCAAGATCCTTGTTCAGGCCTTGCCGGATGTTATCGCCATCCAAGATGTAGGTACGCTTGCCTTCCCTGTGTAGTTTTTTTCAAGTGCGTTCGCAATGGTCGACTTGCCGGAACCGGAAAGACCCGTGAACCAGATTACCTTACCCTTGTGTCCGTTAAGGCCTTCGCGGTCTTCACGTGTGATGGTAAGTGCCTGTTTATGAATGTTGTGCGCACGGCGAAGACTGTGGCGGATCATCCCGCCAGCGACAGTGCCATGGGAAAAGCGGTCAATTAGGATGAAAGCGCCTAACGGATTCGAGTGCGTGTAGCTATCGCACACCACTGGTTTGCTGCATGCCAAATTGCAGACCGCAATATCGTTTAGGCTCAGTACCTTGGAGGGTTCGTGGGCTAAGGTATTGATATTTATCTTGTGTTTGATGGAGGTGATCGAGATGCCGGCACTTTGGGTGGCAAGTTTCAACTCGTAGGTTCGCCCCGGTATTCCGGCTTCTTCGCTCATCCAGACTAGCGTGGCTTCGAATTGATCTGTCATTTCCAGTGGTTGCTGGCTTAATGAGAAAATATCACCACGGGAGGCGTCAATTGCTTTATCGAGTCGCAGGGTTACGGGATCACCTGCTTGCGCGAGCGCTAGGTTTCCATTAAAGGTGATGATTTCCGCAATCCTGGTTTTTTGGCCGGAGGCGGTTACCCGTATTTCATCCCCCACCTTTAATTGGCCTTCTACAATGGTGCCAGCAAAACCGCGGAAATCGGCGTTCGGGCGGTTAACCCATTGCACTGGAAACACTGGACGCTGGCTGACTGCTCGAGATAGTGGTATGGTTTCGAGATAACCTAATAGCGTTGGGCCGCTGTACCAAGGCGTGTGGGCAGAGCGCTCGGTTATGTTGTCGCCCTTCAGCGCACTCAGAGGAATGGCTGTTGCTGATTCAAACCTCAACTCTTTGGCAAAAGCGTTGAATACTTCGTTGATATTTTGGTAGACCTCAGCCTTGTACGAGACTAGGTCCATCTTGTTGATGGCCAGCAATACATGACGAATACCCACCAGCGAAGCCAAAAAGGTGTGCCGCCGAGTCTGTGCTAGCAGGCCATTACGCGCATCGATCAATATCACAGCCACATCGGCGGTGGAGGCTCCCGTGACCATATTGCGGGTGTATTGCTCATGCCCCGGGGTGTCGGCCGCGATGAACTTTCTCTTGGCTGTTCCAAAGAAGCGATACGCAACGTCTATCGTTATTCCTTGCTCACGCTCTGCCGCGAGACCATCTACTAGTAAAGCAAAATCGATTCCGCCGCCTTGAGTGCAATGTTTTTTTGAGTCGACGTGCAAGGCTGCCAACTGATCGTCAAAAAGCTGTTGTGATTCCCACAGCAAACGGCCGATCAGTGTGCTCTTGCCATCGTCCACGCTTCCGCATGTGATGAATCGCAGCAAGTCTTGGTCGCGCTCTCTGGCCAAGAAAGTCTCGATCGTAGTTGGCGTGGTAGCGTGGGCTACCGCGTGCTGAAACTCATGAAGTTTGGGTTTTTTGGGGTCAGTCATCAAAAATATCCCTCTTGTTTCTTTTTCTCCATGCTGCCTGAGGCGTCATTGTCAATTAATCGGCCTTGGCGCTCGGACCTGCTAGCCTTAATAAGTTCCAAGATGATCTCCGGTACCGTGCCGGCGCTCGATTCAATGGCTCCAGTTAGCGGATAACAACCTAGAGTGCGGAAACGCACCTGCCTCTCAGTAATTTCCTCATCAGGCAGCAGCCGAAAACGCGCATCATCTACCATCAGAATCATCCCATTGCGGACCACCACTGGCCGCCTTTTTGAAAAGTAGAGCGGTACAACTGGAATATGCTCTTGATAGATATATTGCCAAATATCAAGTTCCGTCCAGTTGGAGAGGGGGAAGACACGAATGTTCTCGTCGGGGCTTTTGCGGGTATTGTAGATATCCCACAGTTCCGGCCGTTGGTTTTTGGGATCCCAGCGGTGGTTCTTGGCGCGGATTGAAAAGATACGTTCTTTGGCACGTGACTTTTCCTCATCGCGGCGGGCGCCTCCGAATACAACGTCGAACTTGTATTTGTCGAGCGCTTGCTTCAAGCCTTCGGTTTTTGCGATGTCGGTGTGCAGAGCAGAGCCATGGTCGAAGGGGTTAATCCCCTTGGCGACCACTTCGGGGTTGACGTGCACCAACAGGTCAGTGCCGCTGACTTGGGCCATGTGGTCGCGGAACAAGTACATTTCCTGGAATTTCCATAGAGTGTCCACATGCAGGAGCGGGAAGGGAGGTGCAGCAGGATAAAAGGATTTGCGCGCCAAGTGCAGCATGACCGAGCTGTCTTTTCCCATGGAGTAGAGCATCACAGGCTTCTCGCTTGCGGCAACCGCCTCGCGGATTATGTAAATGCTCTCGGCCTCCAGTCGTTTGAGGTGGGGAGTGGGCGTCGGTCGCTCTATCTTGGTCGTGTCCTCCATATCCAGAATCGGCGGATAGGCGCTAAGGGGGACTGAGATGTTTGGCTGCGTGCAGGCTGTACGCAAGTGGGCAACCAGTTCCCCGTGTGGAAAAACAGCAATGGCTTTGCCAACGTGTTGCTGGAGCGTTTCGAGCGCCGAGAGGACTGTAGATGTTCCGGTTGCGCCCTTTAGTGGCACCCAGTAGCGCGCACCTCGCCCATCGTTGGCGTGCAGGCAAGGTCTCTGGCTTGGAAGATCGTGCAGCTGCGTGAATAGAGGAAGCTTGCGCTTGTCTCGAGCCTTTTCCAGCGCCCAGTCGATGAGGAGCTTGTTGGGGGGGCGATCGTGTTCATCCCTGAGCTCGCTAGGCAGTAGTCGATCTGGAACGATGTTCAGGCTGCGTAGTTTTCGCTCAGCCGTACGTTTGGTGTGGGCCTTGCCGATGGACTGCAGGTGCTGGAACGCTAGTTCAGTGTCCCAAGCTTGATCGTCATCTAAGGAAAAGAGGTCAGATTCCATCATGTCTGTTGTCGCAATGTGTATCTGGTAAACTATAGCACAAGCAATAGTGTCATAACGTGCTGCTGCACGTATCATGACTTGTGTTTTTGCGCAATGCGACATGCCGTGAGGCTTCTATCGCAGCTTTTGGAGGTGCAATGATCGACGGCGGTTATGCGTTAGCGGGTGCGCTGACAGGTTTCGTTGTCGGGCTCACGGGTGTGGGCGGTGGCGCATTGATGACGCCAATTTTGCTACTGGTCTTTGGCGTTTCGCCAACGACCGCCATAGCGACTGACCTATGGTTTGCCGCAATCACGAAGATGTTTGGGGCTCGCATTCACTGCGGCGATGGACAAGTGGACTGGCTGGTCGTCAAACGTCTGTGGCTAGGAAGTTTGCCGGTCGCTTTGCTGATTGTGGTTATCGTCAGTATGGGTGCGAAAATGGCCAAAGTTGATTGGCTTACCCAGGCGATCGGGTTGGTCGTGTTAACAACCGCGTTCGGACTATTGATGGCGCCTCGGCTCTCGGTCTTTGCTCGGGCTCGGCGTTTGAGCTGTCCTGAAAAGTTCAAGCGATTTCAGCGCCCACTCACCATTTTGGCTGGCGCAACTCTCGGTCTTTGTGTCGCCTTGACCTCCGTTGGTGCTGGGGCTCTTGGTAGTGTCATGCTGCTCTACCTCTATCCGCTGCGAATGACGCCACATCGACTGGTTGCCACTGATATTGTCCACGCCATCCCTCTGGCAGTGGTGGCTGGGCTGACGTACCTGTTTGCAGGGATGGTGGACTGGTGGATGTTGTGTAGCCTGCTGCTCGGTTCGGTTCCCACTGTGGTTGCTGGCAGTCTCCTTGCGGGAAGGTTTTCCGGGCGCTGGCTCCAAATCGCCTTGGCGGGGGTTTTGATTATTGTGGGGGTGAAGGTTTTTGGTTGAGTGAGCTCCGGACTACAAGTTCACCGTGTCCTTTCGGCAGAGCTGCAAACCCCGCGGTGATGCATGGGTCCGGCACAGCACCGGTAGCGGTGACACTCTTTGGGGATGCTCCTGCAACGAAGGTAAGCGGCGAGAGTCGTCTGGCGGACGCAGGCGTGTTCAGCGAACGGTAGCGGGCGCGGCCTGCCGCCGCCAGTCAGCGGACCACCGGATCGGCGCGAGCCGTGAGCAGTTCGCCGCGAGCGCGGATTCGGCGATGGCCAGCGCCTGGGTAGAGTTCCAGAGCATCCACGCGGACGGATCGAGCACGGCGGCGGTGGCGTGGCACTGCAGCGCGACGAGGTAGTGGAACGGCTCGATCTGGTGCAGTTCCGCGGTATGAATCAGGCTCATGAACAGATCGCCGACCGGAACACCATTCAAGGAGCGATACGACAGCGCGTTCTTCCGATACTGGATCGCCTTCTTCAGGGCTGTCGGCGGCCAAAAACCGCGGACATCTGGCGCCGCCAAAATATGGGGCACGAAAATTGCCGGCCTGGAGCCGGGTCAAGGGCGGGCGACAGCCCGGCGCAGCGAACCCTTGACGCGGCGGAGGGACGGATACGCTCGGGCATGGCTGTAAGCGCGGCATTTCCGCGCTTACAGCCATGCTGACCTGCGCTTTTCTCCGCCAAATTTCCGGGGTTTCTCACCGCTCAAGACAAGGGCCCGTTTGCAAGTACTGTTATCGAGTGGGGCGCCCGGCACGCGCAGGAACAGGGCGAGTTTCTGCCAGTGGTTCTGCGTGTAGGACATCGCCTACCCAAGTCCCGAGTTGGGCTCCACGGTGCGCTCCGAGAACTGCCTAGTCATCCCGTCGTCGGAAAAAAACATGGAACACTTGCGGAAATGGCGTTGGATCTCCTATCCTTCTATCTTTTATCCTTTAGGTAGGCCAACGCTGGATGAAAAGACCTACTGAGTACTTCTCTTGAAATGTCTGTTGCTCGGGCGTACGTCGCCAAGTATGAAGTGGGCCTGCCTCAAGGGTAGGTAGGTGATGGCATATCCAGCGAAACATTGGCTCAACCGTGTGGTGAAACGCAGCCTGTTTTATGTGTGGGCCCCCTCTCCTTGGTACAACTTGATTTCAGTATTTCCTCATGCGCCTAGCCAAAGGTCACTCCCAAGCGTTCACCGAAATCGTTTCCCTTCTTACGCGCCATCGCGATCTGACCTGAGAGATGGCGCGGCGCGAGTTGTCTGACCGTTACGCAGGCCAAGCCTTCGGCTTGCTATGGGCGATCGGCCACCCGGTCTTCTTGATCGGCCTCTACGTGTTCGTGTTCGCCTTCGTCTTCAAACAAAAGATTGGCGGAACGGTCGACATGCCGCTGGACTACACTACCTACCTGCTTGCCGGGTTGGTAGCGTGGTTGAGCTTCCAGGAATCGATGGTCAAGAGCTGCACCGCCATCACTGGTAATTCGGCACTCGTCAAGCAGGTAGTGTTTCCGCTGGAAGTATTGCCGGTAAAGGGCGTGCTCTCATCTTTGTTCCCGCAACTCGTATCACTCTTGCTGCTGGTTGGTTACGTACTGCTCACCCACGGTTCCTTGCACGCGACCTATCTGCTGCTTCCTGTCCTGCTGGCCATGCAAGTCATGGCAATGATCGGCATCGCCTACATTCTGGCGCCGGTTGGCGCCTATTTTCGTGACATCAAAGACTTCGTCCAGTTGTTTGCAACCGCCGGCGTTTTTCTCATGCCCGTGTTCTACCTGCCGGCCTGGGTGCCAGACGTGTTCAAGCCGTTATTGTATCTGAACCCGTTCAGCTACCTGGCTTGGTGCTACCAGGATGCCTTGTACTTTGGGCGCTTCGAACATCCATGGGCTTGGGTCTTTACGGGCGTGGTGAGTCCGGCGACGTTTGTCATCGGATACCGGGTTTTCCGCAAGCTCAAGCCCGGGCTGGGGAACTTGCTGTGAGCACTCAATCCAGCCGAAGAGACATCGCGATCCGGGTTTCCGGTCTGAGCAAGGCCTACAAGCTTTATCCACGCCCTAAGGACATGCTGATGGAAATGCTGACGGGGCGTTCTCGGCACACCGAATTCCATGCGCTTCAGGATGTTTCTTTCGAAGTAGCAAAAGGTGAGGTCGTTGGCGTCATCGGCCCGAACGGTGCCGGCAAGAGTACGTTGCTGAAGATTCTCGCAGGCACTCTCGACAAGACGGCGGGCAAAGTCGAGATCAATGGGAAAATTTCTGCAATCCTCGAACTGGGAACAGGTTTTCATCCCGAATATAGCGGTCGTGAGAATATTGTCATGGGTGGCATGTGTCTGGGCATGTCTCGGGAAGAAGCTGAAGGTAAAATCGAGTCAATCATTGACTTCAGCGAACTCGACAGCGTCATTGACAATCCCTTTAAAACCTACTCTAGTGGCATGCAAGCAAGGCTGACGTTTGCCACGGCCATCAGTGTCGAACCAGAGGTTTTGATTATTGACGAAGCGCTTGCTGCAGGCGATGCATATTTTGTCCACAAATCCATGGGAAGGATTCGTGAAATTTGCAGTAGCGGGACAACGGTGTTCTTTGTATCGCACTCGGCGGGAACAATTGAGCAGCTTTGCGACCGAGCACTCTGGATCGAAAATGGTGCAGTATTAAGTATTGGGGATGCCAAGGCCGTTTGTGCTGCTTATGAACTCAGTGTCTGGTCGAAGGTAGAAAGAAGAAACGCTCAGTCGAACCGTCTACTATCAGATTCATTGAAAGAGACCTTGAGTTCAGGCTCATATCAACTCGGCACGAAAGCTGTTTCAATTACCAATGTAGAGTTTATCGGACATGATGGAAATCCCAGAACCTGCTTCGTTCAAGGGGAGCCGATATCAATCCGGTTTCATTGGGTAGGTGCCGTGAAAAGGCGTGTGTTTCCGGTCATACGCGTTGATACGGAAAGCGGGATTGTGGCTACTGGCTGGAATGGTCGAGAAAATAACATGATTCTCGATGAATTGGAGGGGAGCGGATACTTCAATCTCACGCTGTCGAACCTATGCTTTGGTATGGGGGGGTACTTTGTGTCGGTGGGCATTGTTGAGGATGTCATCACGCAATCTGAAGAGACAACAGTATCGTATGTCCATCGCATAGCAAAATTTTCGGTTAAACGTGCCTATCCCCGTGAATTAAATTACGTGTTTGAAGTGCCGGCCACGTGGAACTTACAGCTTTGCAAACAGGGTGTCGAAAAATGATTAAAGAATTGTTTTCTAAATATCTGTATAGAACGCGGGGCATGGGCCGCACACAAGAAGCTCTGGCAATTATTCTCGTCCCAGAGCCACAAGTGAAAAGGCCCACGACAAAGAATCGCATTGAGGCGCTTGTCGAGCAATTGAATCAAGCTGGAATTGATGACATAAATGCGGTTACCTCCGACGCTTTGTTTCTGGATCTTGAAGTGCCGGTAGGAGTTCGGAAGATCGGTTTCTCTTCGCTTATGAATGCTTGCAATACACGTACAGTCGTGGTTATTCGTTCAGATCAGTATCACGCCAGTCACGAGTGGATTTCCGGACTAGTGGCAGCAGCTCGTGAGGAATGCGCTTCACAGGTTCACGAAAACCACGCCAGCCCTTTAATGGGAAATTTGCGGCTCAGTTGCGCTTTTTCTGTAATCTCTAGTGGCGATGTTTCCAGAGTTTTGAAGGAATGGGAGCGGGTCGGGTATTTCTCAACGCTCGACCTTAACCCGATATTCGAGTCCCTTGGTATTTCGCATACTGTCCATAAGCTAAATGGCAATAATGTTGTGTCGTTTTATCGGCAAGCTACGCGGATGGATTTACCAATTTCCTTCGTTGTTGAGACGAACAGCTCGTGCAATTATCACTGCCTGATGTGCCCTTATCATGGTGGGCGGCAGAAAGATAAGCCTACGTTCATTAAGCCGGGGACGGCGGCGGAAATGCCCCTGCAAGTTTTTAAACGCGTGATCGATGAGATAGCGGCCTTGGACCGACGCTACGAAGAGGATGCACCGGTTACTGTGTCCCCATATCGACGGGGAGAGTTTCTCTTGTATCCGTATTGGAAAGAGGCACTAACGCATATCAAGTCCAAGCAGGGATTGCGGGCCTTTTTCTCAAGTAATGGCAGTCTGTGGTCAGATGAGGATGTCAGGTTTGTTCTGGACTGTGGTCTGGATCAGCTTCAAATCAGTATTGAAGGACATGACCTTAGGTCACATCGCAAGATTCGCCTGAATAACGAATTTGAACAAGTGGTTTCAACCATACGCAGAATTATGCACGAAAAACAGATAAGAGCCCAGAGCGTGCCTTTGCTGCAGTTAGCTCATACGGTTAATGAGAGAAATTTTGGGGAAGTTGATGGTTATGTCAATCATTGGATTAGCAAGGTGGATGCGCTGTTTCTCGGGCCGGAGAACTATGCTGACGATATTACATATAACAAGCGATATAAGGCAGAGTTCTCCCCTGTTAAGCCTAGGCCGATAACCGATCGGCCGCCGTGTCAAATGATCAAGGATTGTATTTGGATTGATGCCGAGGGCACCGTAATTTTATGTATAGGTGCCAAGCAAGAAATAATTGGAAATGTTCATGAGATGAGTTTGCTGGACATTCTTTCCTCAAAACAACGAGTGGACATTCTTGCAGAGCATGCTGCAGGTAACTATGCAAATGATGTCTGCACCAATTGCGAACAATGGTATTCGGCATATGGCGAGACAAAAGAAACTGATGAATATTCGTTGTTTTTAAGCCCGGACACCCAGTACTACCGGTCAAAATCCGTTGTGGAAACTGAGTGGTAACGAGCAGCATGTGGTGGTACAGCGCATGAGCGAACCCTGGAAGTCATCGTTGTCGGAGTTCTTTTCCCAGAGGGCTCGTGCGGGATCAGACGGGTCTTTTGCGAACCTCTGCTATGTAAGTGGGCGAGACCCGCGACTCTGGTCAGATTCGCAAATTTACGAAGACTTGATTTCGGACATCTTTCAGCAGGCAGGTCTATCGCCAGCCGCGCTTCTGCTTGAAGTGGGCTGCGCATCCGGGTTTCTCGCTATTGGGCTGTCTCCGAAGGTGTCGCGCTATGTGGGTGTGGACCTTTCCCGTGATGCCTTGAGAGCAGCAACCCGTTTGCGTCTTGCTAATGCTGATTTCAAACACGCGGATGGAGAAAATTTACCATTTGGCGATAGCGTATTTGACAGCGCATTTTCCTATGACGTATTTACAAATTTCCCAGATTTTGCGCTTGGCGCTGGCATCATTCGTGAAATGCTGAGGGTAGTGCGCCCGGGTGGTCGCGTATTTATAGGCTCGATACCTGACGCAGCAAAGCGCGAGGAATACGAAAAGCGCATAGTGGCTGTCGCAGCAGAACTTGATGCTCGCTACGGCCCTCCTCCACCAGGGCCTGAGCCGAAGCCTGCGAGTCCTCTTGACCGGATACGAAATTTTCTGCGGCCGGTGAATCCAGCAATTGTCTGCTATTACTTCAACCGGAACGACTTTTTGCAGCTTGGTGAAAAATTGGGAGTGTCCGTGGAACTGACAGATATCCATCCACTGAATCCCTATTTAGGTTATCGGTTTAATGCCATATACACCAAGAATGCTAAATGAAAGTCCTCCCGTTTGATGAAGCCGACCTTTCTGAATGGGATAGGCTATGCGATTCTTCAGCGGATGCATGGCTTTTTCATTTGTCTTCTTGGGTCACATTAGAAAGCAATTTCTTCTTTCCGGGCAGCAATGCCTCGTTTGCCGTTCATGATGGTCACAAAATAGTTGCCGTTCAGCCTTTGTATGTCGCGACTCTGGGGTTGGGGGCATGGTCAGAAACCCTGGTACATAGTGGGATTCATCGGCATACTGGTTTGGCATTGCTTGATGGCCTTGAACCGGGGGTGATCAAGGCAGTTCGCTCGGTCGCAATGCGACGGATTGAAATCTTGGCTAAGCATGTTTCAGCAGACCGCATCCAACTGAATATCCAGAACCTGGCCCCAAAGCGAACGAATGGAGAGTGCAGCGAGATTCCATTCTGGGTTTCAGGTTTTGGCTACTTTCTTGGAGTGGGTATTGGCCCGGGCGGTCTGGCTCCGGCACCTGGGCTAGCCACTTGTTGTGCTGACCAAATGGTCGAGCTTACCATGCCAGAGGAATCTCTTTTCTCCGCGCTCGATGAAAGTTGTCGGCGTGCAGTTCGCAAGGCCCAAGGTCAATGTCTGTCTTGCAATGAGGGGGCGGGCGATGATGTGGTTCGGGATTACTACGCGTTGGCGGAGCGTTCGGCGAAGCGGACCGGAGAGTCTCTGGCTCCCCGGGGCTACTACGAGGATCTATGGAATGCGCTTGGACCGCAAGGCAGCTGCCGCTTTCTGTTTGTGTGTTCCGCAGGGCAAAAGATAGCGGCATTGCTTCTGTTGATCGATAAGGGAGCAGCCCATTTCCTTGGCGGCGTATCCGATCCGGAATTCCTGCCGATGAGAGTAAACGATTTTATGCATTGGTCTGCCATCGTCTGGGCAAAGCGCCAGGGGTTGCATGTTTATCGTCTTGGACCAGTTTTCCCTGAGTTGCCTGACGATTGGCCGGTAGCAAAAGTCTCTCGTTTCAAGGGCAAGTTTGGCGGCAAGTCTGTGCCGATTATCCAGGGAGTCGCTTTCGGCATCCGGAAAAATATGCAGACATTGCCCGTCAGCAGATTGCGGCTCTCGTCGCAGTCCAAGGGGATGCAAAGTAAAACGGGCATTGGTGGAGGCTCTTGTCGCACACCATTTGCGCTTGGTTCGCGCAGAAAATGTACTGAGACGTAGCGACTTTCGGCTACTCTTTCGGCGTGTATTCGCCGAGCAGGTCGGCTATCAGGCGGGGCGAGCTGAGGAAGCCGTTTCGCGAGAACGCTCACTTCGACAGACGCGACTCAAGGAAAACGGCGTGAGAAAAAAGATACTTAAGAAACGAGTCAAGAACTTTGACAAAAAGATCAACACATACCAACCATTACGTCCGTACCAACGGAAGACGTACTTTGCCTCCTGCTCGCCTAGAGGGCAAGCCGTTTCTCGGTCGGCTCACGAGTTTAACCCGATCGCGTGTTCGGCGGAGAGCATCGGCAAGCGGCAACTGGTAACATGATGCCTTTCAAATGGTTCTGCGGCGATTGTTGGTCCTGGGATTTTTTGTGCGTATACAGAGGAAAATATTTTGAACATTACTGAGCCAAAATTCGGTGTGGAGGAGCTTGAACTCGTCAAGCGATGCCTTGATTCAAAGTGGGTCACGCAGGGTCCGTTAACCAGCGAGTTTGAGCGCTTGTTTGCTATGCGCCATGCGGTAGAGCACGCTATGGCAACGACTTCTTGTACTGCCGCTCTGCATCTGGCTGCATTGGCGTTACAGTTGCAATGTGGTGATGAAGTTGTTGTTCCTGCATTTACTTGGGTGACATCCGCCCACGCGGCTGAATACGTTGGCGCAAAGGCCGTATTCTCGGATGTCAATCTTTCTACTTTCAACATAGACCCTGTTGCGCTGGAAGCGGCGATCACTCCTCGCACCCGGGCGGTGGTGGTTGTACATCTTTTCGGCAAGGCGGCGCCTATGGACGAAATTATGGCAATCGCCAAGCGCCACGGTATCGCTGTGATCGAAGATGCAGCCTGTGCCGTGGGAACGACATACAACGACCGGCCGATTGGTGCGATTGGTGATCTCGGGTGCTTTTCGTTCCATCCCCGCAAGGTGATCACTACCGGTGAAGGTGGCATGGTAACGACCAACCGTGATGATCTCGCGAATCGTGTGAAGTGTCTGCGCAACCATGGTGCGACGGGGCCGGCTTTCGGTGCAGACCCATCGAAGCCCTACACAATGAGTACCTTCGACATGCTCGGGTTCAATCTCAGGCTGTCCGACATTCAGGCTGCCGTGGGGGTGGCGCAGATGGCGAGGCTCGACAGCATTCTTGCCGAACGCCGGCGACTGGCGCTTCGCTACTCCGAAATGCTCGCTGGGCTGGATGAGATCACCGTTCCAGTGGATGATGCTGGGCATACATATCAATCGTACGTGACACGTCTGTCCCGTGACGACAGGGCGAAACGAAATGAAATCATGGAGCACCTTGCCGACCGCGGGATCCAGACTAGGCCTGGCACGCACGCTGTTCATCGTCTTGGCTATTACGCCAAAAAATATGGTTTACAGCCCGAACAATTTCCTAACGCCTGCCGTGCCGAAGATACGACGATCACGCTGCCGATTTTTCCGGGCATGACGGATCAGCAGCAAACCGAAGTGGTGAAGGCCATCCGATCGAAACTGGGTTGATTCGTGCTATCTCCTGATAACAAGGAATGGTTGGACGCGTTCATTAAATGCCATGAGCGCGAGCCCCGTGTATTGCACATAGGCAATATTGCCAACAACGCATATAATAATGCGAAGTTGCTCAACGAGGCTGGGCTTGATTGTGACGTCCTGTGTTACGACTACTATCACATTATGGGCTGCCCAGAATGGGAGGATGCGGACTTCACCGGGTCTGTCACAGATGATTTCAGGCCGCAATGGTTTAGGCTGGACCTGGGAGGGTTTCAAAGGCCAAGGTGGTTTTCGCAAGGGCCACAATTGCTGGCCATTCAGTATCTCCACGCAAGAAGATCAGGTCTTGATCAGCTTGCGGACACGTTGTGGCAACTGTTGCTAGAGGAGAGCAAGTGCTGCCCTCCCGTGAAGAAAAGCAGCTGCTGCCCGGCGGTCAAGAAACGCAATCGCTGCTTACCCGACATGTCTTGGGTTGCTGATAGCGCGCCCCTCGCAATGGTCCGCAGGCTGGTAATGCGATTTAACTGGCACGTTCGGATACTGTCGCAGAATAGCCCCCGCGACGCATTCGGTTATTACTCAAAGCGTTTGCTCACGCCGAAACAGACGATTCCAAGTAAACTATTTATTAAAGCAGCAATAGGTTTCGTTTGCTTTGCCATTAGACCTGTCTTCGTTATTTTCGCGAGGAACGATGCTGCCAACTCGGACTCGGACTCGGACTCGGACTCCGAAACAGAAAACATGGTCCCCAACACAGCCATCAGCAACTTCAAGGCACAATTTGGAGAGCGGAACGATCAACTTGAAATCAGCGACGTGGTCCCTTATATGGGGGTAGTTCCCGATCTGAAGCAACTTTTTGCACACTATGACTATGTAATTGGTTATTCAACCGATCCGGTTTTGCCTATGTTATGTGGCACGCCTTATTTTGCCTTTGAACATGGAACAATTCGAGACATCCCTTATAGCAATAGTGTGCAGGGCCGACTGACTGCGCTCGCATACCGAATGGCGAAGCATGTTTTCGTTACAAATTTTGACTGTAAACCGAGTGCAGATTATCTGGCGCCAGGGCGCTTTACGCTTATTAACCACCCGTACGATGAAGATCACGGATTGGCGGTTACCGGTAGTCAAGCGATGCGAAAGGAATTAGTGGCGGATTTGCAATCCTCTTTTATTTTCTTTCATCCGACGCGCCATGATTGGGTCTCGGGTACTGGCTACGCTGACAAACAGAATGAGATATTTCTTCGCGCCTTTGCCGAACTTCGGACAAGTGGTGTTGCCGTCGGTTTGATCTGTTGCGAATGGGGGGCAAATGTCGAGGAATCGAAGCGGTTGCTAGCGGAATCAGGTTGTAGTCAATTTGTCCGATGGATTCCGCCGCAGGCGATCACGCCGTTTGAAAGGTATTGTCTGGCATCTGATGTCGTCGTCGATCAGTTCAAACTAGGCGCGTTTGGTGGCGTCGTCTTCAAGGCCATGGCAGTCGGCACCCCGATTCTTACGTTTCTGGATGTTGAGCGGCTGTCAAAGCAATATCCAGTCTGCCCTCCGGTTCTCAACTGCAGGACGCAAGAAGAAATTGTCTTGGCTATTCGTGGCGCACTTGAGCATCCCGATGATTTGAAGGCGCTGGGCGGGGCATCGCGCGAATGGATGAAGCGACATCACGCCAAGGAACAGACGGTGAATGCGCAGGTGGATCAGTTCCGGATTCATATGCCTCATTCGGAATTGGAATTCTCGAAACCGTTACCTTACCGGGAAATTGAAAATGGGAAATCGTGAACAAACACTCGTCAGCTTCCGTGACAAGTGGGAGCAAAACAAGGAACTGGCATTCTCGGAAACCCTCAAGGAGGGATCCGACATCTTCAACTGGATTCTGACCCGGAACGGTGTGCCCTCACCGGAACAGTTTGTCGCTTGGCTGAACGGTAAAGCCCGCATACTGGATGCCGGTTGTGGCAACGGGCGAGTGACAGCACTGCTTCAGCGCTATGCACCGCAGTCCGCGTCCATTGTCGGGATTGATCTGACGGCCGCTGCCGTGGCTGCGGAAAATCTGCGCGAGTTGAAGAATGTTGAAACTCGCCAGAAGGATCTGTTGGGCGACCTCGCGGATCTTGGCTTGTTTGATCTGATCTATTGCCAGGAGGTTCTTCACCATACGGCTGATCCCAAGGGTGCGTTCCTCAACCTGTGTCAGCGTCTTGCCCCGAATGGCGAGATTGCGATCTATGTCTACAAGCTCAAGGCGCCACTTCGCGAATATGCGGATGATTACATCCGGGCTGCCATTTCGTCCTTGCCTTATGACCATGCGATGAAGGAGATGCACGAGATCACGCTGTTGGGCAAGGCCCTGTCGGACCTCGATGTCAAGGTCACATTGCCAGGCGTCAAGGTGCTTGGCATCGAGGCTGGAGAATATGACATTCAACGTTTCCTCTATCACTTCTTCCTGAAGTGCTTCTGGAATCCTTCGTTGAGCATGGATGAGAATGTGGCAATCAATTATGATTGGTATCATCCACAACTTTGCACGCGGCACACGCTGGACGAGGTTCTGGGATGGTTTGCGGATGCGGGGCTGAGCGTCATACATCACTGTGTAGACCATTATGGAATTACTGTTCGTGGTGTAAGGCGATCCTGAGCGTTATTGACCGGGAGGGAGGGCTGGCGCTGCAGAACTGCATATTTGGACGTGTCCGCAGGTTTTCTGTGAGCGTCTTGTCGTGAAAATATCGTTCCGGGAACTGTGTCTCCTATGCATGGAGGTTCTTCTACTCGGAGCGCTCCCGGCGTTGATCCTGATCAGAGTCGGGAGAAACATGTTCGTGCATGAGAAGCTGAGCGTATGGACTGGCGCGCCAATTGTGACGATGCCGGTTAAGGCTTCGGCGGAGCGACGTTTGGGTTTCAGGACCGTAACGCTAGTTCGATCGACATATTTCATCACCAAGGATTTTGATATCAATGTTGCCGAATGGAGTCGAGGCATCAGGATGTTGCAGTTGGCCGGACCGTACTTGTTCTTCTTGTGGGTGTGTTCTTGTTGTAGCCATCTTCATGCCTATGCTGATGGCGGATTGCTTCCATCGAAGAGACGTCTGCAATTCAATCCGTTTGAACTTTTCATCTACCGGCTACTTCGTATAAAAGTATTCATTTGGACTTATGGTGCCGATGTTCGGACCAGAAGTGTGACACAAGCCTTAGGCGAGCCCAATTGTTGTAGCGAATGCACGAGCATCGGGTCAGCTTGCATCTGTAGCGCGGATGAAGGAAGAGAAAATTATTCCAGGCTTAGTCGTTCCGCCATAGCGATTTTTTCCATGGGTGATATGGTCGAGTACACGCCTGGCAGCCGCAATGACCTGTTTTTTTGGCCGATCGATCTTCTCAAGGAGGGCGGGCAACGTTACCGGCCGGTCTATCCATCCAGGGATGATCCAGGGCATCTGCGCGTTGTCCATGCCCCGAATCATCGTGCGTTCAAGGGTACACGCTTTCTTGAAGCGGCGATTTCGGAGTTGCAGTCAGAGGGTGTGCCCATCGATTTGATCATGGTCGAGAAAGTACCGAATGACGAGGCGCTGGCTATTTACCGGAGCGCAGATATCATCTTCGACCAATGCATGATCGGTTTTCACGGGTATTTCGCGCTCGAAGCGATGGCGCTCGGCAAGCCTGTCATTTGCTATATCAGGAATCCTGAGCGATATCTTCTGAGCCCCGATGAGTGTCCTATCCTCAGTATCCATAAAGATCAGCTTAAGGAGCGCCTGCGGCGTTTTGCCACCGTTGACCGGAGCGAACTTCACGGGATCGGGATACGTTCCAGAGCTTACGTTGAGAAGTGCTTCAGCGTTGATGCCTTTGCAAACCGGCTTGAGGCTGCTTACAAAGACTTGGGGGTAATACTGTGAAAGTCGCGGTGATCGGCGCCAGAGGGTATGTTGGAAGGCACCTTTGCGCGAAACTTGAACAGCAGGGCACTGCTGTCCTGAGATACTCAGCGGGCGAGGCAAACGGCATTTCCAGCATCACAGGACGTCTCCCAGAGGGATTTGCCTTTCCTTCGAAGCTCGACGCTGTCTGTTTTCTTGCCCAGTCACCGCACTACCGGCAGATGCCGGAGCATAGTCCGCCTCTTCTTTCGGTTAACTGCGTGGCGGCGGTCCAGGCGACCGAGGCGGCGCGCCGCGCCGGAGTAAAGCGTTTTGTTTATGCGTCTACAGGGAACGTGTACGCCCCGTCCTTCAATGCGCTCTCTGAAGGCGCTCCCGTCAGAAGAGACAACTGGTATTCACTGAGCAAGGTCATGGCCGAAGATGCCTTGGCGCTCTACCAGCAGTACCTCGATGTGTCCTTTGCAAGGATTTTTGGGGTGTATGGTCCCGAGCAGGAAGGTAAACTCGTTCCGACAATCATTCACAAAGTGCGCGACGAGTTGGAAGTGTTCGTTGATCGCAATCCAAATGACCACAGCGATGTGGACGGGCTCCGGGTATCACTAATCTATATCGATGATTTGATCGATGCGTTGGTAGGCATGCTCGACAAGCCACACAATGGCCCGGTCAATCTAGCCGGAGACGAGGCGGTCTCGATCCGATGGCTTACGGAAGAGGCTGCTCGGCTGCTTGGAAAATCGCCGAGAATCTCAGTTGGGGAACGGTATCGAGAATTTGATTTGGTTGCGGATACGACCGTGTATCACCAACTCTTCGGTCTGCCAAAAATCTCATTCCGGGCTGGCATGGAGCGGATCCTCGGATGTCTGGGATGATCATAGTTTTCAGAAGATTGCGCTGGGGGTGACGAGAAATGCAATCAACAAGTGTTTCATTGTTGATGGTCAGCATATCGCATGCCGAAACAACAAGGGGCCGGTTGGTACTCCGGAGGAGTAGCGCGCTTTATGCAGCGTGCCTCGCCGGCATCGTTGCAGCCTCTTCAGCCGGCGCTTGGGATAACGGGATTACCACACTAGGACCCCGCTCCTCGGGTGCCCTTAGTGTTTCCGGAGACGGCAATATTGTTGTAGGTTATCAAGATAGGCGGGGTTATCAGGGAGGGCAAGCTGTTCGCTGGAATACTGACGGAACGAGATCGGGGCTTCCCGCTCACGGTTTCAATATGGATGTTCCGGAGCTCCGCGGAGTCGCCGATGACGGATCGATCGCCGTTGGTAGTTTCCTGATGAATGCTCAAAGGTACGGATTTTACTCAATAGCCTCCCGCGTTACAGCGTTGGAGGGCTATATTCCAAACGCCTTTCCTTGGCATGTCGATGCTTGGGCCGTGACCCCGGACGGATCATCCATTGTTGGTGAGGTCAACAGCCGTGCGGCCGTATGGCGGCGTAGCGGGTCGGGGTATGCTGTCCCTCTTGACATAAGCAACGGTATTGCGTCGGTTGCCAAGGCGGTCTCGGCAAACGGAAGCGTCGTTGTTGGCTGGGCAGCCAACGTATCCAATTGGCAGGAGGCCAGCGTCTGGACTTGGGATGGGAGTAGATACGCGCAGGTGTTCATCGGTATTCTACCGGGTGGGAGATCTTCCATCGGGAACGGAGTCTCCGGTGACGGCAAGGTGGTAGTCGGTGAATCCACTTATTTCAACAGTGGTCCCGAATTGCGCACTCAAGCCTTTCGCTGGGCCGGTGGCAAGATGGAGGGCTTGGGATTTATAGGCAACGACAGACTATCATATGCAATGGGCATCAGCCGCGATGGAAACGTCATCGTGGGCAGTTCGGTTTCCGACGCCATGGGTCACGATCCAAAGGCCTTTCGCTGGACCCGGTCGAGCGGCATGCAGACCGTGGAGCAATGGCTGGCCGACAATGGTGTTGCCGTCAATGGGCAGATCACTGCGACCGCTCATGCCACCAATTCCGATGGCAGCGTGGTTGTTGGTGTGACTCGACAGGACGAAGCTTTCATTGCCCGCTTTGACTCTGGGCTACTGGTACTGAATGCGGCGCTGTCCGCCAGCTTGGGCAGCCCAGGCGGCGTCACCCAGGTCTTGCTGTCGGGGTCCGAAACGCTGCTGAACGGCGCCCACAGCCTGCCGCTGTCCTACCGCACCCCCAAGGGACAGGCAACCGTCTGGGGCGCCGGCGACTATGGCTGGTACAACCAGAATAGTGTCGATGGCAATGTATGGCTCGGTGAGATCGGCGGCGGCTACAACTTCGGCCCGGTCCAACTCAACCTGTCGGTCGGTTATTCGGAGAACAGGCAAGACCTCGCGCAAGGAGGTAACGTGAAGGCCGGGGCAACTACCTGTTCGGTGAGGCGCTGATTCCGCTTTACGGAAGCCTTTGGGGCGTGCTGAGCGGGTATTACCAGTGGGGCAGTACGGTTGTCGCTCGCGGCTATTTCAATGCCGGGAATGCCGCCTCGTCGACCGGTTCACCGGACACCAACATATGGGCCTTACGCGCCCGTCTGGAATGGGATGATTTCGCTGATCGCGCCGGACTCCGCCTTAACCCCTACGGAGAGGTTTCGTACGCGCGCGCCAACATGGACGCATACAGCGAGGCTGGCAGGGCCTTTCCGGCTCACTTTGATTCTCGGACGGACGACGCAACCGACCTGCGCATTGGCGTGCATGGTGCCTACCCGTTGGCGCTCGGTAACAGGACAGCGCTTATTGGACTCGCCGAAGGCGTGCACCGGTTCCAGGGCGAGGCTTCGGCGGTTTCCGGCAAACTGCTGGGTCCGGGTGGTTTCTCCTTCAACTTTGACGGACCGAGTTACGACCAGAACTGGTTCCGCGCCGGCATCGGCGTCGAATCGACGATTGCTGGCGGCAAAGCCTTCTTCATGGTCAATGGCGCCACCCGGGGCGAAACCCCCTCCGTTTGGGTGTCTGCCAGGTATCAACTGGCGTTTTGATATTCCGGTCGCCGCATCGCGGGAGAGCCGGCATCGGGAATTCGGACAGATCGATGACACGCAATGCCGGGCTTCATTTTTCCAGCCGGGAGCTTGCCTTGGTGCGGTAAGATTCGATCATATGAAGGTACTTCATCTACCTGAGGTCATTGGTGGAAACGCGCAGGGCCTAAGTCGGCATCTGCAAATGCTTGGCGTCGATAGTGTTACATGGACGGTCCGTCAGAATTATTTTGGCTACCCCGCAGATCGAGTGATTGTCAATATTGGTGACTCGTTCTTGACTTCGCAGTTCAAGAAGCTTCTTGCTTTGCGCTATGTGTTCGGGCCATACGACATAATTCACTTCAATTTTGGATCGTCTTTATTTGGTTCCCATATTAATTATCGGCCAAACTGGCCTTTCTGGAAAACGGCAGCAAGGGTTATTTTTAATTCTTACCAAGACATTATGCAGATCTTGGAGCTAAAAATCCTGCATTGGCGTGGCGTGCCGTGCTTTGTTCATTATCAGGGAGATGATGCGCGTCAAGGGGACTACTGCCTGAAAAATTTCCCCATCTGTATTGCATCGCAGGTTGACAAGCAATACTACAATCCGGATTCTGATCGGTATAAAGCAAGAAAGATTCGGCGATTCTATAAATATTGCTCCAAGACCTATGCGCTTAATCCAGATCTTCTCCACGTTCTACCTGATGGAACAGAATTTTTGCCCTATTCACATATCTCAATTGATGATTGGAAGCCATTTTTTACACAACACGAAAGCAGGCCGTTAAGAATCGGGCATGCGCCCAGTCATCGAGGAGTAAAGGGTACTGATTATTTGCTGCGGGCGCTCGATCGGCTGAAAGCTGATGGGTATCACTTTGAACTGGCCCTGGTTGAGAACCTGAGCAATATCGAGGCGCGACGCTGTTACGAGACGATAGATGTTCTCGTTGATCAGCTATTTGCTGGCTGGTACGGGGGCGTCGCCGTTGAGGCAATGGCCTTGGGGAAGCCCGTCCTTGTTTATATACGGCAGGGAGACTTGCGTTTCATCCCTGAGGCAATGCGTGCCGAACTGCCCTTCATTCAGGTGACGCCATCAACCATCGAGGCGGGTCTTCGCGCAGTGCTCGACATGAGTCGTCAAGAGCTTCTAGCCCTAGCAAAGAAGAGCCGCGCCTACGTAGAGAAGTGGCATGACCCGCTCGCCATAGCGCAGCGTGTAAAGCAAGACTATGAACTCGCGTTGCGCAAGGCAGGACGATTGTAATGTGCGGGATCATTGGTCTTTTCACCCCATCCCCACCTGCTGACCTGCCGCGACGCCTCGAGGCTGGGCTGGCTGCCTTGCGCTATAGAGGTCCAGACGACAACGGGCAGGAGATCATCTCCGTAGCGGGTGGCTCACTGGCTCTTGGGCACACGCGCCTGTCCATCATCGATCTGACATCGGCAGGGCACCAGCCCATGCACTCGGCCGATCAACGCTTCGCGATCATATTCAATGGCGAGATCTACAACTACCGGGAGCTGCGTCGCGAACTTGAAGACTTGGGTTGCGAGTTCCAGTCCGATTCCGATACCGAGGTGCTGCTCGCTGCCTGGATTCAATGGCGAGCAGGCAGTTTGCCACGCCTGGTCGGCATGTTTGCGTTCGTTGTCTTCGATCGAGAGGCTGCCACCCTGACCTGTGTGCGCGACGCCTTTGGCATCAAGCCGTTTTTTTACGGGCAGGAGCAGGGCAATTTTCTGTTTGCTTCGGAAATTACGGCGATCAAGGTATTGAAGCAGCGAAAAATCGAAGTTGACTGGCAGCGGGCCTATGACTACCTGGTGCATGGCGACTATGACACCGGACCGCGTAGTTTTGCCGACGGAGTTCTGCATCTCTTGCCGGGTCACCTGCTTGACGTCGACCTACGCAACGGACAACTTTCTGAGCCACAGCGCTGGTGGTCACCAAAAATTGCTGAGCGCAGCGATCTGAGTCTTGGTCAGGCCACGGAACTGGTGCGTGAGCGTTTTCTGGACAACATTCGGCTTCACCTTCGCAGCGATGTGCCTCTGGGCGCGGCGCTTTCGGGGGGTATCGACTCATCGGCGGTGGTGTGCGCGATGCGTCATGTCGAGCCAGAGTTGCCGATCAACACCTTCAGCTACATCGCCAGCGGCAGCGTTGAATCCGAGGAGGTATGGGTTGATCGGGTCAACCAGCATGTGTGTGCTATTCCGCACAAAGTGGTGGTAAGCGCCGCTGAACTGGCCGAAGATCTCGACGAAATGATCCGGGCGCAAGGTGAGCCGTTCAACAGTACGAGCATTTATGCACAGTATCGTGTCTTCAAGTTGGCCAAGGAGCAGGGCGTCACCGTGACGCTGGATGGGCAGGGTGCGGACGAAATGCTCGCTGGTTACAACGGCTATCCCGGACAGCGCATTCGCAGCCTTGTCGAGCAAGGCAGTCTTGCCGAGGCCTGGGATTTCCTTGACAATTGGGCGAAATGGCCAGGCCGCAGTCGTGTTGATGGGGCCAAGCGGGCCGTGGCCGAGATGACCCAAGGGCCTCTGTACGATGCGTTGCGCCGACTGAACGGAAGCAGAACTCTTCCGCCCTGGATTAGGCCGGATTCCCTTGAGGAGCGAGGCATCATTAGTCGCTATCCGCGTCGGCGCTCGGACAATGGAGAAGCCGGGCGACGCCTCGTGGCGGAGCTGGCTCTTTCTCTCACCAAGCGTGGTCTGCCCGCGCTGCTGCGCCACGGCGACCGCAACTCGATGCGTTTTTCGGTTGAGAGCCGGGTGCCATTTCTGACATTGGAACTTGCGGAGTTGTTGCTTTCGTTGCCGGAGGCCTACCTGATTTCGCCGCGGGGCGAAACCAAACACATCTTTCGTGCAGCGATGCGGGGTATCGTCCCGGATGATGTTCTGAACCGACGCGACAAAATCGGCTTTGAAACTCCTGAGAAGGAGTGGCTGCTTGGAATGAGCGAAACCATCCGTGGCTGGTTGAGGGTCGACCTGAACTTGCCGTTTTTCAACCAAGCCGAAGTCCTGAAGGAATTCGACCTAATCGCGGTAGGCAAGAAGCCCTTTTCCTGGCAGGTATGGCGGTGGATCAACTTTTCGCGTTGGTACAGCCACTTTGTTGCCATCTGAACCAGTACGATTTGGGCATTTGTCTGCCGTCTCCGGTCGATCTCAACCACGGACATGCTTGCCGAGCAAGTTCCTTGAGCTTATTCAGGTGCGACTGGCTGTGGCGATTTGCCCTTCCACCGAGATGCCACGTCTCGTGAAGGAGTTTTCGCGAGGAGCAATTGCCGATTCTTTCAAATCCAAGGCCCTGGCTACCGCGTTTGAAGAACTGACGGATGAGTCCATCCGCGGTTACAAACTGGCCGCCGATAACGCGGTTCGGGAGCTGAGTTGTGAAGCCACCGGGCAGGTGCTGCTGCATGAGATTGAACGGCTCGTCTGACTTCTCGGTGCCGCGAAACGTACTGATCATTTGTCAGTATTTCGTCCCCTATGCGGCTTCCGTGGGGGGTGTTGCTCGCGTTGTGCACCTGGCTCGCTACCTAAAGGATCAGGGCTACGAGGTGAATATTCTGACCTCCGACGGCGCGGATTTCGGAGATCTTGGCCTTGGCGAGCTGCTGACAGGGCTGGATGTCACCTATCTGAGGGATCCATTGAAGAGATCGATCCAGAACAGCCTGATGAGAATCGGACATCACCCTGCTGGTTCGGCCAGCGTTTGGTTGTCCCGGCTGCGGGTCGTCAAACGCGTTGTGACTTCCCTGGTAATCCCGGACCTTGGTCTCTTCATGGTGTCGAAGTACTATCGCGCCGCCGCCGCACTGATTGAATCAAAAGGGATTGACACCTTGATTGTTTCCACCCCGCCCCACAGCATGCAACTGGTAGGCGGGCTATTGAAGAGGAAATTTGACGATCGACTCGATCTGGTTGCTGATTATCGGGATAGCTGGAACGGGAGCAAGATCTTCTCTCCCAAGGGGGTAGTGACTTCGATGATTTCCCGCAGACTCGAACGGTTCAGCCTGAAGCGGGCGGATCTCATTACTTTCGCTTCGCAACCGATGTTCGCCAAACTGAACCGCTTGTTTCCGGATCTGCCTCTCGAAAGCAAGGGGCTGCTGATGATGAACGGATATGCCGGCGAACCTTGGCCGGTTCGCGGGGCCAGTGAATCGGCGGACTTGCGCATCGGCCATTTCGGCATGGCGAACGACGATGAGAAGGGGTATCGAAATGTTGAGCCGCTACTGCGCGCAATAGCCGGAGCGATAGAGGCCGGGATCACTATCCGCCTGTGCTTCTACGGTTCGCTGCGCCTCTCGCGCATTGACCTCAGGGATTTTCCTTTTGTTGAAGTCCATGCTTCCGTGGGGCATGCGGAAGTTTTCACCGTCATGCAGGAAATGCACTACCTTCTGATTTTGCACACGGATCCAGCCAGCAGCGACGAAGTGATCACGGGAAAGTTTTTCGACTATATCAAGGCCAGGCGCCCTATCCTGTGTTTTTCGCCAGAGAATACCGAGGCGGCTCGTCTGGTGAAACGCTGGCAGGTTGGTGAATGGCTGGACTCCCAGGCGCCTGAACGTGCCTCGCAAGCGCTTTCCACTCTCCGGCCTCGTTGTTACCCCGCGTTGCTCGATGATGAACTCGTCGCATCGTTCGGTCGCAACGGGCAGTACAGGAAGCTCTACGAGAGGCTTCGCGGGGCGGCATGACGGCATCGGCGTTTTCCCGATACATCTTTCACGGTGCCCGAGGGGCCCAAGGGTTCCGTTCGCTGCCTGAATCGGCTAAGGGTGCCTGATTGATAGCAGTTTCCATCGTCAGCCATGGACACGGCGATATGGTGGGCAGGCTCGTCGGACAACTCCTGGCGTTCCCGGAGGTCGCCCAGATCATTCTGACCTTGAATGTTCCGGAATCGGTGGCATTGCCGGATGACGCTCGTGTGACGGTCATCGGCAACGCGGAGCCAAAGGGTTTCGGCGCCAATCACAATGCGGCTTTTGCTGTTTGCACCCAGACGTTTTTTTGCCCGTTGAATCCGGATATTGAATTCGACCGGAATCCATTTCCTATCCTGTGCGCCGCGCTCGAAGACAATCGCGTGGCCCTTGTGGCACCGTTGGTAAGATCACCGGATGGGAAGATTGAGGACAGCATGCGGCGCTTCCCTACGCCGAGTGCATTGCTCATAAAGGCACTCGGGGGGAAGGATGGCCGCTATGTTGTCCGGCACGACCAGGCGAATTTTTCTCCGGAATGGGTGGCTGGAATGTTCATGCTGTTTCGTAGCTGCGATTTCCAAGACTTGGGTGGCTTCGATGAGCGCTTTTTCCTCTACTACGAGGACGTCGACTTATGCGCCCGGGTGTGGGAGAAGGGCTTGAAGATTCTGGCGTGCCCGCAGGGGTGTGTCATCCATGATGCGCAGCGTGAGAGTCGCCGTCGCCTGCGCCACTTGCGTTGGCATCTGGCAAGCGTGGCGCGTTTTTTCTGGAAGCATTGGGGGCGACTACCCAGGGTTCCGGGTGCCCCGCCATGAATCTCGTTACCGGGGCAACCGGGTTCATTGGTCAGCGATTGATCAGGGCACTTGAGGCAGACGGAGCAACTTGCCGCCGCCTGTCACGACAACCCATTCCATGCGTCGATTCGTTTGTCGCTGATTTGGCTGACAAATTGGCTTTGACCGCGGCATGTACTGGTGTGCACCGGCTATTTCATTGTGCTGGCCATGCGCACGCGTTTGGCTCCCTTGCACAGGACGATGCGACAATTCAATGGCAAGCAAACTTTGAGGGAACGCGCAATCTGGTTGAAGCAGCGGGGCAATGTGGCGTGCAGCGCTTTGTGTTCCTCTCCAGTGTCAAGGCGATGGCCGAGCCGGGAAGCTGCCGTGCCGATGAGGATTTCCCCGGACAGCCGGAAACCGCGTATGGGCAAGCAAAGCTGGCCGCTGAGGCGGCTGTGCTGGAGGCTGGTCGGCGCTACGGGATGCACGTGGTCAATCTGCGCCTGGCGATGGTCTATGGATCGGGAGGCCGGGGGAACCTCGAGCGCATGGGGCGGTTGGTCCAGCGCGGATTGTTTCCACCCTTGCCGGAAACGGCCAATCACCGTTCCCTTGTGCATGTCGATGATGTTGTCGCTGCGATGCGTCTGGTTGCCGACGATCCCCGGGCTTCCGGGCGGACCTATATCGTTGCTTCGCATGCGGCACCTTCGGGACGGGAGCTATTCCACGCGCTGCGTTCGACGCTCGATATGCCACGATGTTCCTGGCAGGTTCCGGCCTTTTTGCTGCGCTTTGCAGCAGTCGGTGGTGATGCATTGGAGATGCTGACCAGACGGCGAATGCCATTTGACAGTGAGGTTCTCGATCGCTTGCTGGGTTCGGCCTGGTTTTCCCCGGCACGAATAGAACGGGAACTGGGTTGGCGGGCAAAGGTGTCGCTTGCCGCTGGGCTTGCGGAGATGTTCGGAGAATGAAACGGCTGTTCGATCTTTGCCTGGCTGTGCCGGCTGCAGCTGTCTTGGCGTTGCCGCTGCTCATTGTTGCAATTGCCGTAAAGTTGACGTCGTCAGGTCCGGTGCTTTATTGGTCCGACCGCGTGGGCCGCTACAACCGGATTTTCCGCATGCCCAAGTTTCGCAGTATGCGCACGGGCACGCCGGCGATGGCGACTCACCTGCTGCCGAATCCAGATGCCTGGCTGACACCGATCGGTACCTTCCTGCGCAAGACAAGCCTCGACGAACTTCCGCAATTATGGAGCATCCTTGCCGGGCACATGAGCTTTGTTGGCCCGCGCCCGGCGCTGTTCAACCAGGATGACCTGGTGGCCTTGCGCACTGAGCGCAAAGTCCATGAACTGGTACCCGGACTGACGGGATGGGCACAGGTCAACGGGCGCGACGAACTGCCGATTCCGCAGAAAGTGGAACTGGATGCGGAGTACTTGCGTCGTCGCTCGCTCCTTTTCGACATCCGTATCTTGTGGCTGACCGCCGTCAAGGTACTCAGGCGGGATGGTGTCTCCCACTAGGCTGACAGGTCACATTCTGCTGCCGCCGAAACCCGATGATTCCTCGGGGAGCCCCGTGGAGAGGTTACAATCGTCGTTTGATTCAGGCTTGCTGCAGCTTTCACTGCGCTTTCAAGTGACCAAGGCCTTTCTTTCCCTGTTCGTTTTCTTGTTCGATCTCTCGGCCGTCATTGTTGCTTGGGCTGGCGGGATTTTGCTGCGCTTCAACCTCGATCTGCCAACCAGCTTCGTTCCCCTGTTGGCATGGGGTCTGGTGTTCCTGGTGCCGGCCCATGCCTTGGCCTGCGGTCTGGCTGGCCTCTATCGCGGGATCTGGATGTTCGCCAGCTTGCCGGACTTGAAGCGGGTCCTGCGCGCGGTTGCGTTTTCGACGGCTGCCATGCTGGCTTTTTTTGCTTTCTATCGCTATGGGCGAATGGCGGTCCCGCGCTCCCTCTTGGTACTCTATCCGATCCTGCTGATCATTTACATGGGTGGCGGCCGAGCCGCCTACCGCATGTGGAAGGAACATCGCCTCTATGGTGGGCTGATCGCCCAAGGCAAGCCGGTGGTGATCGTCGGAGCCGGGCGCGGTGGGGCGATGCTGGTTCGCGAGCTTGAGCGCAGCCCGGACTGGAGGGTGGTGGCGCTGGTCGATGATGACCGCAGCAAATGGGGGCGGGAGCTTTTCGGCAATCGCGTTGTAGGCGGTATCGAGAGCCTCCCCGAGGTCCTGGCCTCGGAGAAAGCTGCTCACGTCATCTTGGCGATGCCCTCTGCGTCTGCCGAGGCGTGTCGGCGGGCTGCCGACCTCGCCGTGGAAGCTGGAGCACACGTCTTTACCGTGCCCGGAATTGAGGATGTGATGGGGGGGCGAGTGGCTGTTTCGTCGATCCGTCCCATCGAGATCGAAGATCTGCTTGGTCGTGAGACGATATGGATCGATACGCCGCATATCTCCGCCCTGGTGACCGGCAAGACCTTACTGGTGACCGGAGCCGGCGGCTCGATCGGTAGCGAGTTGTGCCGGCAACTGGCGCGTTTCGGTCCGGCCCGATTGGTGCTCTTCGAGCAGAACGAGTATGCGCTGTATACGCTCGAGCAATGGTTTGCGGTGCACATGCCAGAAGTTGTGCTGGTGGTGCTGGCCGGCGACGTGAAGGACGCGGAGCGGCTCGACGAGGTATTTGGCGAATGGCGACCACAGGTTGTCTTTCATGCGGCGGCGTACAAGCATGTGCCGCTGATGGAGGTGGGCAATGCCTGGCAAGCGGTGCGCAACAACACGCTGGGCACGCTGCGGGTCGCCGAGTGTGCAGCCCGCTTCGATGCCGAACGTTTCGTGTTGATTTCGACGGACAAGGCGGTGAATCCGACCAACGTGATGGGTGCGACGAAGCGGCTGGCGGAGATGGTCTGCGAGGGGCTGCACCGGCAGGGGTGGAATACGCAGTTCGAGACGGTGCGTTTCGGCAACGTGCTGGGCAGCACAGGCAGCGTAATCCCCAAGTTTCAGGAGCAAATCGCGCGCGGCGGACCGGTCACGGTGACACACCCCGACATTACCCGCTATTTCATGTCGATCCCCGAGGCGGCGCAACTGGTGATGCAGGCCGCGGCGATGGGCCAGGGAGGCGAGATATTCGTTCTGGAGATGGGCGAACCGGTGAAAATCGTCGATCTGGCACGCCGAATGATCAGGCTGAGCGGCTACGCCCAACAGGATATTCGAATCCAATTCACCGGCCTGCGCCCCGGTGAGAAACTCTTCGAAGAACTGCTGTCCGATGCCGAGCAGACCCGTGCCACGCCGCACCCCAAGTTGCGCATTGCGGGCGCCCGCGCCGTCGACGACGATTTCTTGCCCGGTTTGCGTTCCTGGCTGGAGGGCAGCAACCAGAGCGACGTCCAGGTACGCCAGGCGCTGATCCGTTGGCTGCCCGAGTATCAGCCGGTATTCTCCGCTGGTGGCGGCTGCAACGCCTTAGGGAGCCAAGGCCAGTGATCAAGTGCATTCAGTCGGATCAACCAGGTCGCTGGCGAGTCACGCATACGGGTGACGAAGGTCGCACCGGTCATTAGCGTTTGCCGGATCCCACTAATCAGCCATGCAACCACCCTCAAGTCCCCGACTGACGGAGAATAACTTCGACCTCCTGCGACTGCTCTTTGCAGGAACGGTGTGCCTCGTTCACGCTTACGAACTCTCAGGATTTTCAGATCTTGCGGTGATCAGTCAAGTCTTGTCATCCGGTATGGCGGTAAAGGGCTTCTTCGTGCTCAGTGGCTTCCTGATCTTCATGAGCTTCGAGCGTTCAACCTCCCTTTCGTCCTACGCCATGAAGCGCATCAGGCGAATCTATCCCGCGTACTTCACCGTTGTGATGCTTTGCGCTGTCGGCATGGTCGCGGTCAGCTCGCTCAGCGCTGCTGAGTATTTTTCCGGAATCTGGGTCAGGTATGTCCTTGCCAACCTGACTTTCATGAACTTCTTTCAGCACGCACTGCCAGGGGTGTTCGAGAACAACAGATTGACGGCTGTCAATGGGGCGCTTTGGAGCATCAAGATCGAGGTCATGTTTTACCTGGTCGTGCCAATGTTCGTGTTCTTGTTCAGAAAATTTGGCTACCTTTGGCTACTTGTGCTTACCTACTGCGCTTCAGTACTTTACGCCGAAATCATGACGAACATGGCTGAACGAAGCGGCTCCCAGCTTTATGCAGAACTTGGGCGCCAGCTGCCCGGCCAACTTTCGTACTTTATGTCCGGCGCTTTCCTCTACTATTTCTTGCCACTGTTCGAACGCCGGCTCAAGTATTTCTTGGCTTTTTCAGTCGCCGTTTTTGTGACCAACCGGTACTTCCCCCTGCCGATGTTCGTGCCATTTGCTCTTGCCATCGCGGTCATTTTCTTCTCCCTGTTCCTGTATGTAGGCAATCTCGGAAAATATGGCGACTTCTCTTATGGCGCCTACATTCTTCATTGCCCTCTTATCCAACTGCTGATTCATTTCGGATGGTTCAGCGATAGTCCCTGGTTATTCCTTGCTTCAGCGACTGTGATCACCGCGGCTGGCGCGATCGCCATGTGGCACCTCGTCGAGAAACGTTTCCTCTTCCGCTCAAGTCATTACATCGCAGCGACGGCAGAAGCAGGCGGTTGATCACGGTGTGCAGGGTGCGGTCCAGGCGGAACTGGATCAGTTCTTCGCCAACCTGCGGAATCGTGCGGACTCGGTGCGCATGGTGAGCGCTCAAGCGTTCTGCAAGGCGCGCTACAAGATCAGTGCCCTGGTGTTTGGTGACCTCAATCAAAAACTGATGGCCTTGGTCGAGGAACATCTGCCGGTGCCGCGATGGCAAGAACTGCGGGTGGTGGCTGGTGATGGCACGGCGGTTCGCCTGACGACGATGAGGGACGGTGTACGTTCGATCGTCACAGGCGTGGCATTTGGTTTGTACCTGCCGGGGATGGAGTTGTTTCTTCACTTCGCGCTGCAGGAAGGGGCATGCGACGAGCGCCAGATGCTCTTCGAGGCGATCGAGCGGTTGCGCACCGATGACCTGCTGGTGCTCGACCGGGGCTTCCCGTGCCGCTGGCTGGCGGCAGCTCTGACCGCACGCGGGATCCTTTCTGTATCCGTTGCGATATCTCTCGCGGATTCAGGGTGGTACGCCAGTTCATGCACTCGGGACAAGGCGAACAGCTGGTACGACTGCGGGCGCCGAATGCGCATGACGCGAAAGACTACGAATGCCCGGCGACGCCGACGACGGTTCGCCTGGTGCGGGTGGTGACACCGAACGGGCGGGTGCATGTGGTGATGACCTCGCTGCTGGACAGCGGGGCTTTCCCGGCCGCTGGGTTTGGCGCCTTGTATCACGGTCGCTGGCGGGTCGAGGAGGCGCTTCGCCGGCTCAAGCATCGCTTGGGCCTCGAACATACTTCCGGCTTGTCCTGGCATGCGGCGAATCAGGATTTCGGCGCCAAGGCAGTGTTCGACAACCTCAATGCGCTGGCTGCCTACGTCGCTACTGAGGCGCATCTGGACCCGGACTCGGACTGGAAGATCAACCGCACCCTGATGATCAACAAGATCAAGCGCCAGATCGGTCGTTGGCTGCTCGCCGCCGGCGCGACGACGCGGCGACTGAAGCCCCTCATCCAGGAGATCGCTGCGAACCTGCAGAAATTCGTCGCCGGGCGCTCCAAACCTCGAACGCCACAGCGAAAACCGCATCGATCTCATGCTTACAAGCCCATATGATGAAGTGCTAAGTGACGAGGATTGAGATGAAGTGGCCGGGAGCGAGGGTCCCAATAAGCCATGATGAAGCGCAGTATCCGAGCTGCCGTGGGCCAGACCGCATCAATTGCCAATTACCAGGACGCGTTCCCCTCTGCGATTTGCGAACTGGCCCAGAACCTGCTTGTGCTGCTCCGTCACCCAGCCTTGCAGCGTGGTGTCCCCCGGTTTGACGGTAAACACGAAATAGCGAAAGTTCCCCACACGCTCCGCACTCATCGCCTCCTCACGGGTGGGCATGTTAGGATAACCTCTGCCAGCGTAATAGGCTAGCCGCGGATCCTCATAGAATATAGCATCTGCTGGGCTCGTGTTTTCAGATAACCAGGCGCTTGCCTCGAGGTAATGCGTTTTTTTCGGACTGAACGATACGACGTTATCCAGCATGACCAACAGAGCCAGCATTATGACCATCTTCCCCAGAAGTGGAAAGTTCCTAGCAAAAGACATTAGGGCCGCGGTCAGCAAAGGGACTGCGAGCAGACTCAGAAAGCTGACATAACGTGAGTTGATGAATCGCTCCTGAACAAAGAAGATCAGCAGCATGCAGAAATACAAAACCCAAGCCCAAGCTAGCGGCCGCAGTTTACGCCAATAATCACCGACGGCAAGCCAGGCGGGACGATAGAGCAAGGGGAAAGCAAACGGCCCACATGACGTGATGAACTTGCTAAACAAGGTAAAAAATAGGCCAAAGAAAACGATTTGTCGCGCATCATCCGCCGAGTACTTTTCAAGTGCCACTTCGGCAAACTTACCGGCCATCAGGTTGAATTTTTCCAGGAGACCCCGCGGGTCAAACAGGAATAAGGCGTAGTCGACGCGGGCCTGATAGAGGGGGTGGCCGGGAAGGAGCAGGACGAGTGCGGAGACGATTCCGGCAAGCGGCACGAGACTGATCTGAAATAGCTTTAGCAAACCCTGGCGCGTCTTCAGATCACCCATCAAGGAAAGCACCAGAACCGGGAAGAGCACCAATGCCTCGATGCGAAAGAGCGCCGCCGCGGCAACGGCGAGCTGTATCAGTGCCGCGCGCAGCCAGCCGGAGCTTTCCAGCCAGCGCAGCGCCAGCCACAAGGCCAGAGTGCAGAAAAACCAGAAACCAAACTCTCGGATGATGTCGTTTCGTAGGTGATTGAAAGCGGGAACTGACAACACCACCAGGCAAGCCCAATAGCCACCGCCGGTAGTATATCGTTGCGTGATCAATACCAACAAGGCGCAGGTGCCCGCCATCAGAATAGCGCACCAAAGGTAAGCAACCAGCTCCAGCGAAATGCCGGAAAGGAGATATGTTCCAGCCAGCAAGAAGGAAAACCATGGCCAATTGAAAAGCTCAAATGCAACTGCAGGGGTCTGCTCGATAATTTTCTGGCTGATGTTTAGATACATCGCTGCATCCTTGCCAACGGTTACCGTACCGGCAACAGCAACCAAGGAGAGTAGCAAGCTCCCGAGAAACGCAGTTCGCGCAGGCGAAAACCACTTTGGTGGCATAAAAGCATCCAGCATAGAAACCTCTCCAGAAGGCTTTGACGTAATATCCTAGAGCGATACGAACAAGCAGATGACCTTCCGCAAACGACGACCGCGCAAGGCCTTTAAGGGTTGTCCTTCTACACGGCTTGCAGGCCTCGCTGCAGGCTGCCGAGCTTTTGAGAAGGTGGCACGATGAACAGGGCTGGGGCGGAGCTGAAGGGAATCGACCTGGGAGATCGGCGACTGAACAAGCGAGCGACGGCGTTGTTGGACAGGCTGTCCGCCAGACCGGCGACGAGAATCCCGTCGGCGTGTTCCGGCTGGTCGCAGACGATGGCGGCCAGCCCCTTCTTCTGCAACGATGACGTCACTTGAGAGGGCATTCTGGCTCCTCATTGGTCGTGCTCGTGGACCCGGATTGTACACCACAGTGACCCGCTTTTCGAGAAGGAGCCCTGTCCAAGGTGGTATGAGCCCGGACGAGGGGCGCAATTCCCCCGGGAATGAGCCTGAGCAAGCATGTCTAAGCTCAAGCTTCTTGCAGGTTCCAAAAGGCATCGCTCTTGACCATGGCGCTCATGATCATAAGCGGTTTGCGTATGCCATGTATTTCACGCAATATGGCTCCTCCACCGGATGTGAGCAAGACCAAGGATGACCGCCAGACACGCTTTTCATTGTATTCCATAGGCATGATGAAACAGGCCAGCAAGCGAGCTCCCGGCACAACGGGGCACCAATCTTGCCGGACACCTTGCAATCGTCGGCGGCAGCCGGAATTCGTCGCCTGTCGCCACTAGAGAACTGACGCCGACGCGCTGTGGCGGCCACCACCGTGTGGAAGATCAGCGCCGGTCTCGGGAGATCACTTGCCTCACTCCTCCCCTTCCCCGTCATTCACCCCATACTCCCGGTCAAGATTGTTCATGTAGCGTGCGTACCACCAGACGATCAACAGGTAGATCACCGGCGCGCCCTGGGCGCCCATGTAGAAGCCGATGGGAAAGCCCAGCACGGTGACATCTGCCAGGTCGCGCGCAAAGTAGCTGACGACGAAGGTGACGACAAACCACACCGCCAGCAAAGACGCCGTCAGCTTGAGATTGCGGCGCCAGTAATCCCGATGCTTGCGACCGAGCCGCATTGAACCTCCTTCGCTGCTGGCAGCCAGCTCGATCCGGGCATGGGCAAGGCCCTCTGCTCCAGGCAAGCCATCACCAACGGTCAAACTCCGGATAACGAACACTCTCGACAAAATCCTGCGTTTCCTGGCTGGGCGGCTTGCCCAGCAGGCTGACCACGATGATCACCAGGAAGCCGGCAGCAACGCCCCACACCCCGGCCGAGGTTGACTGAATCCCCAGCCAGGGCTCCATGCCGATCCCCTGAATGCCTAGCCAGGGGATGGCGTCAAAGTGAACGCGCACCATGTAGTAGGTGGTCACCAGAAGGCCAATCACCATGCCGCTCACGGCACCTGCCGGAGTCGCCCGCTTCCAGAACACGCCCAGAATCAGGGCCGGGAAGAAAGCGGCGCCGGCTAGCGAGAAAGCCCAGGCCACCATGAAGAGAATGGTTGCAGGCTTCTGCGAGGCAACACTGGCCGCCAGCACGGCGACGACCAGCAGCAGTGATTTCGAAACCACCAGCCGCCATTGCGTTGTCGCCTGTGGGCGAAAGACCTTGTAATAGACGTCATGCGACAGGGCACCGGCTATCGTCAGCAAAAGCCCATCGGCAGTGGACAAGGCAGCTGCGAGCGCACCGGCAGCCACCAGGCCGGAAATGACGTATGGCAGACCGGCGATTTCGGGGGTCGCCAGCAGGATCACATCCGGGTTGAGCGCCAGTTCAGCGAGTTGAAGAATGCCGTCGCCGTTGATATCCTCGATCGACACCATGCCGATCTTGCCCCATGAACTCACCCAGAGCGGCAGTTGCGCGATCGATGAGCCAATCAGGCTCGAGTAAATCTCGTATTTGGCAAAAGCCGCATAAGCTGGCGCCGTCAGATACAGCGCGAGGATGAAAAACAGCGACCAGAAAACCGAGCGCCGCGCCTCGCGTACGCTGGGGGTGGTGTAGTAGCGCGTGAGCACGTGCGGCAAGGCAGCGGTGCCGATCATCAGACAGAAGACCAGGGTGAGAAAGTTCAGGCGCGCGGCGGCGTTCACATCCTCGCCCCTGCCAGGATAGGGAGTCAGGTGGTGATCGGGAGGTGCCCCACGCAGCCCCGCCTGGCGCATCAGGCCGTCCCAGTAGCTGCGGGCATCCTCGCTGCTCTTCGGCAACTCCCGACGCTGCCGCTCGAGTGCGACGACCTCGCGCATCTGCGCATTGCTGCTCTTCAACTCATCGATCTGTACTGCCAGGCTGCGCCGCTCTTCCTCGAGCGAAGCCGGCAGCGTCAGTATTCGTTCGTAGTAGCCATCGGCACGCTCGCGAAAAAGGCGGCGCGCGTCGACCTCGGCCGGGTTCGCAAAGATCTTCTCCTCAAGAACCTGTACCTTCTGCAGCACCTGGCCATAGGTCAACTGGGGCAGCGGAATGCCGGTCACCTGGTAAGAGAGAATGGTCACCGGCACCAGATAGGCGACGATCAGGATGGTGTATTGCGCCACCTGTGTCCAGGTTACCGCGCGCATGCCGCCGAGAAAGGAGCAGACGAGGATGCCGGCGAGGCCGACGTACACCCCGATCTCGAACTGCAAGCCAACAAAGCGGCTGGTAATCAGCCCGACGCCATAGATCTGTGCCACGACGTAGACAAAGGACGCCAGGACGGTCGCAAAGACCCCGACCAGCCGCGCCAGATTGCCGCCATAGCGGGCGGCGAGAAAGTCAGGGATCGTGTATTGCCCAAAACGACGCAGATAGGGCGCCAGCAACAGTGCGACCAGAACGTAGCCGCCCGTCCAGCCCATGACGTAGGCCAGGCCCTGATAGCCCGCCAGGTACAAGGTCCCGGCCAGCCCCATGAACGAGGCAGAGCTCATCCAGTCCGCACCAGTGGCCATGCCGTTGAATACTGCCGGTACCCGCCGGCCGGCCACGTAGTACTCGGTGACATTGGCGGTACGCGCCAGCACACCGATCGTGGCGTAGAGCAGGATGGTCAGGAAAAGAAAGGAGTAACCCATCCAGCGCGGCGGCATGCCGTAACGTTCGAGCACGGCCAGCAGGAGGACGACAAGAAAGAAAGCGGCGGTGTAGGAAGCGTAATAGAGACGCAACGGCGTGTTGTGGTCAGCCATCGCCGGCCTTTACCTAGCCGCTCTGGTGCAGGTGGCGCCGCGCCTTTTCGAGCGCATGCAGACTGGCCGGCGTGTCAAGACCGTTGCGTGCGGCGTGGGCAATGGTGATCTGCAACAATTGAGCAGTGGCGAAAGCATCCGACAGGGCATTGTGACGGTCGATGCTGTCGACGCCAAAGTGCGCCAGCCAGCCGTCCAGCCCGCCCTGCGCATCGTCGGCATCGCGAAAGAGATCGGGCAGAACCCACGCCAGATCGATCCACGGCAGCCCCAGCTTGATTCCCAGGTGCTCTGCCAGCGCGTCGTCGATCATCCTGGCAACAAACGGGGCGTTATAGGCAACCAATGGCGCCTTGCCGACAAACTGCAGGAAGGCAATCAATGCTTCGACCGACTGCCCAGCGACGCCCAGCTGTGGCGTTGGCTGCTCGGCCGGCGAAGGCGCAGAATCGACGCCCCGCTCGACATCCGCGAGCACGAGCTGAAAGGCATCCTTGAAGTCGACCTGGCCATCGACCAGCGCCAACGCGGCAATCGAACACAGGCGATCGCTGCTGACGTTGCTCCCAGTCGCTTCGACGTCCACCACGACGTAGCGACAGCGATAGTGCGAACGGCGCAGATCCGCCGCTGGCAATTGCTGCCAACCGGCGATCAACTGCTGCTGCCGGGCTGTCAGCGCCTGACCGGGAGCCTCCTGGCCGGAGAAAAGTCGGGAAAACCAGGTCATGGCTTAGAGTTGATAATCGAGTTTCAGGCGTGCCTGCAGCTTGCGTGCCTGTCGGAAAGCCTCCTTGAGGATGCGTCGCTCGATCTCGTTCAGTTCCTCCGGTCGAATGAAATTGTCTCCGGCACGCCCATGCTCCTGCTCGAAATGCTGGTGCCGCAGGCGCAGAAGCTGGATGAAGTTGAAACCCTCGAGACTCGCTGCCAGGTCATCCGATGAAATATTCATCACCGCCGCCGCGCGCTTGAGACGTTGCACCGTGTTGGTCGCCTCGACGTCATGTGCCAGCGCAAAGACCCGCGCCGCATCGGTGAACAGGCGGACGCCATATTTCTTGAGATCGATGGTTCCCGGATGGTCCGGATCAGAACCGGTGACGAAGTCACGGATCCTGCCCAGCGGCGGCGACACGGTGAGCGCGTTCTGCGCCATCATGCGCAGGAACAGCGGATTTCCGCGCGTCAGCCTGAGCAATGAGAGGCGCAACCGGTGGGCGAGATTGAAGCGACCGTAGAGCGGTCGAAAATCAAAGAAAATGGTCGCGTTGAGCAAAGCCTGCGGCTCCGGCGTGCGCACCCAGCGCGCGAATCGTTCCTCCCACTCCTCGAGCGTCAGACACAGATCCGGGTTGCTGGCCATGATGTTCCCCTTGCACAACGGGAAACCACACTGGTCGAGGTCGGCATTGACGTCACGCGCGAACTCAAGAAAACGCAATTGCGTCAGCTCGCGATCCATGATGTCGGTACAGATGTAAACAATCCCGTTGTCCTGATCGGTGGTGAAGGTCTGTTCGTCACGGCCCTCCGAACCGAAAGACAGCCACGCCCAGTCGATTCCGTAGAGGTCATGCCGATCGAGATTCAGCTCGATGATGCGGCGGGTCACGGTATCGTTCAGCGTCGAAATGAACTGGGTAATCTCCTGCGCGCCGACCCCCTCGGTGAGCATCGTCAGCGACAATTGCCGGACATCCTCGCGAGCATGCTGCAGCACCTCGAGACTGCTCGCCGCATCGATCGCGTGCCGGATCTGTCGCAGGCCAGCCCCCTGCAGTTTGAACAGATCGCGCTCCGAAATCACTCCCTTCAGGCGGCCACCCTCGTCCACCGCCAGCACGTGGCGGATGCCGTGCATGGCCATCGCCAGCGCCGCATCGTGAGCGTTGGCGGCCATGGGCAAGGTCTGCAGAACAGGCGACATCACCGAAGAAATCGGCTGATCCAGCGAAGTGCCGGGCAAGACAATCCGCTTGAGCACGTCCGACAGCGTGAAAATGCCGACCGGTTGCTGCTGGTCATCGACAATCACCATCGAACCAAGGTGGCTGGCGGCCATCAACTCGACCACTTGGCGGATGGATGCAGCTACCCCGACTGAAACTGGCTCCCGCTTGACAATCGAGGCCAGCGGAGAATTCATCGTCCTCTGCTCGCCAGCGCGCTGGGCCAGCTGAAGCTGTAACTGCTGCTGTGACTGCTTGAGTAGACCGGCGATGTATTGCGTGCAGAAAAGGTTGAAGACCGTGCTCTTCTGGGTCAGGGTGAAGAAGTCGCTGGCCGGCAGTTCGTAGCAGAAAACATCCTCTGCAGCCGTATAGGCACTGGATGTCGGCCGCTGCGCCATCAGCGCCGCGATGGCAAAGCACTGACCAGGACCCAGGTTGGTCGGCGAGTGCTCGCTGTGGCCGAGCCCGGCGCTCGCCTTGACCCGCACCTTGCCACGTTGCACGATGTAAAGGGCGCGCGCAACGCCCATCTCACTCGACAGGATCAGGGCGCTCCTGGGGTAATGAACAAGCCTGACATTCTCGGCGAGAAAGCGCAGCGCCTCGCCCTCCATGCGATCAAACGGCGGGTAAGCCTGTAGGAACCGGATGCATGCCGAGACCAACATCTCCGTCGCATTGTTGCTCATGCCTGCTCCTCGATCGGCACAAAAGAACAGGCCGGCACATGGAGCGCCGGCCCGGATGGCGGCGGAACAGCCGCCAATTCTGCTCGTTGTCCAACTTTGCCGCGAAGCGACGGTCAGGCAGGCCGCACGTCGGTAGTTTGCCGAGAGCTACCTGCCACTGCGGCCCGATACTTCAGCACAGGGGCCACCCGAACGGCGTGTGGATCATCAGCCCCGCAGCTGCTCCAGAATGGCCGGATTCTCGAGTGTCGACACGTCCTGCGCGGCTGTCTCACCCCTGGCAAGGGAGCGCAGCAGACGACGCATGATCTTTCCGGAGCGGGTCTTTGGCAGGTTCTCGCCAAAACGCAGATCCTTCGGCTTGGCAATCGGACCAATCTCCCGTCCGACGTGATCCTGCAGTTCCTTGATCATCTTCTTCGCCGCTTCACCGGTCGGCCGCGGACCCTTCAGCACGACAAAGGCACAGATCGCCTCGCCGGTCAGGTCATCCGGGCGACCCACCACCGCTGCTTCGGCCACCATCGGGTGTGAAACCAGTGCCGATTCGATTTCCATGGTTCCCATACGGTGACCGGAAACATTCAGTACGTCGTCGATGCGACCGGTTATCGTGAAATAGCCGGTGTTGATGTCCCGTATGGAACCATCGCCGGCGAGGTACAGCTTGCCGGCGAAATCGTCCGGGTAGTACGACTTCTTGAACCGCTCGGGATCGCCCCAGATATTGCGGATCATCGCCGGCCACGGCTTCTTGACGACCAATAGGCCCCCCTTGCCCCAATCGAGTTCAGTACCTGTTTCGTCGACCACGGCCGCCTGGATGCCCGGGAAGGGCAAGGTGCACGAACCCGGTACCAGCGGCGTAACGCCCGGCAGCGGGGTGATCATGTGGCCGCCGGTCTCGGTCTGCCAAAAGGTATCAACGATCGGGCAGCGCCCGCCGCCGACGCTGTCGTAATACCACTGCCAGGCCGCCGGGTTGATCGGCTCGCCAACCGTGCCCAGCAGGCGCAGCGAAGACAGGTCATATTGCGTCGGCGCAACCGACGGATTGGTGTCGGCGGCCTTGATCAGCGAGCGGATGGCCGTCGGCGCCGTGTAAAAAATGCTGACTTTGTGGTCCTGGATCATCTTCCAGAAGCGACCAGCGTCCGGATAAGTCGGGATGCCTTCGAACACCATCTCCGTTCCGCCACAGGCGAGTGGCCCATAGGTGATGTAGGTGTGACCGGTGACCCAGCCGATGTCTGCAGTACACCAGAAGAGATCGTCAGGCTTCAGGTCAAAGGTCCACTTCATAGTCACGACAGCGTGCAGCAGGTAACCGCCGGTCGAATGCTGGACGCCCTTCGGCTTGCCGGTCGAACCCGAGGTGTAGAGCAGGAACAAGGGATGCTCGGCTTCGACCCACTCCGGCTCGCAGACATCGGACTGACCGGCGATCACGTCATGCCACCAGAGATCACGGCCGGCCACCATGTTGCAGGCGCCACCGGTACGCCGGAAAACGATCACATCCTTGACCGACTCGCAACCGCCCAGCGCAATACCCTCGTCGACCGCCGGCTTGAGCGGGATCTTCTTGCCACCGCGGCATTGCTCGTCGGCGGTGATCACCGCCACGGCACCGGCATCGTTGACCCGGTCACGCACCGACTGCGCCGAGAAACCGCCGAAGACCACCGAGTGGATGGCGCCGATGCGCGCGCAGGCCTGCATCGCCACGATGCCCTCGACGCCCATCGACATGTAGATCAGTACCCGGTCCCCCTTCTTGATGCCGCGCGACCGCAGCCCGTTGGCGAACTGGCTGACGCGCGACAGCAGCTCCTTGTAGGTAATCCGCTTGACCTCGCCGTCGTCAGCTTCGAAGACGATGGCCACCTTGTCGCCAAGACCGGCTTCGACGTTACGGTCGAGACAGTTGTAGGAAGCGTTCAGCTTGCCATCGGCAAACCATTTGAAGAACGGAGCGTTGGACTCGTCAAGTACCTGCGTGAACGGCTGCTTCCAGGAAATGTGCTCGCGGGCCAGGCGGCCCCAGTAACCCGTGTAATCCTTTTCAGCCTCGGCGCACAGTGCCTTGTAAGCATCCATTCCCGAAATCGTCGCCTGTTTGACAAAGTCGGCGGAGGGCTCAAAAAAGTTTACGGCCTCGTTCAGTGACATATCCCGTCTCCTGTTCAGTATTTGTGGAAGATTCAAGAAAGCGATGCAGCAAGTGGCGAAAAGAACCCATGGTTTGCAATCCCGCCTGGCGGAAGGCAAATGATACGCTTCAGGGATGGCCCAGTGTCACGCCAATCTCCTCCGATTAGACGCTGCCAATCTTACACACCACTTACGCCATGGCCTTGCAGCGCAACGAAGACAGGCCTTTTTTTGGTGCTAGAATCGCGCATCCGAAACGTCCGACACTGAAACCATGCCCTCACTGAAACCGACCATAGACAAACTCGAGATGTTCATTTTCTGGAGCCGCTGGCTGCAGGCACCGCTCTACCTTGGCCTGATCATTGCCCAGATGGCCTATGTCTATCTCTTCATGATCGAGTTGTCTCACCTGATCCACAACCTGTTTTTCAGCGCCACCCGCATCAACGAGACCGAAGTCATGCTCGTTGTTCTCGGGCTGATCGACGTGGTGATGATCGCCAACCTGCTGATCATGGTCATCATCGGCGGCTATGAAACCTTTGTTTCCCGCCTCGACCTTGACGGCCATCCCGACCAGCCCGAGTGGCTCTCGCATGTCAACGCCGGCGTGCTAAAGATCAAGCTGTCAACAGCAATCATTGGCATTTCGTCGATTCATCTCCTGAAGACCTTCATCAATGCTCAAAACATGAACGAGCATACGATCATGTGGCAGGTCATCATCCACGCCGTCTTCCTCCTCTCGGCACTGTCAATGGTCTGGGTCGACCGGGTGATGACCCAAACCCTGGTGCTGAGCCGGTCGACGCCTGCCGGCAAGCACTGAACCGATCCCCAGCGGGGGACGCCCCCGTCACCAACCCGAGAGAGCCTGAAATGACCACTATCAAGCAGGAAGACTTCATCCAGAGCGTTGCCGACGCGTTCCAGTACATCAGCTATTATCACCCCCTTGATTACATCAAGGCGCTCGGCGCCGCCTACGAACGCGAGCAAAGTCCGGCAGCCAGGGACGCCATCGCCCAGATTCTCACCAACAGCCGCATGTGCGCGGAAGGACACCGCCCGATCTGTCAGGACACGGGCATTGCAGTGATCTTCCTGAAGGTCGGCATGGACGTCAAATGGGATGCCAGCCTGTCGGTGCAGCAAATGTGCGACGAGGGCGTTCGCCGCGCCTACAACAACCCTGAGAACAAGCTGCGCGCCTCGGTGCTGCTCGACCCCGCCGGCGCGCGCAGAAACTCGCGCGACAACACCCCCGCCGTCGTGCATTACGAGGTCGTCCCCGGCCACCACCTGGAAGTCATCTGCGCCGCCAAGGGCGGCGGTTCGGAAAACAAGTCCAAATTCTACGCCCTCAACCCGTCCGACTCGATCGTCGACTGGGTTCTCAAGACGGTGCCAACCATGGGCGCCGGCTGGTGTCCGCCGGGAATCCTTGGCATCGGCATTGGCGGCACGCCGGAGAAGGCCATGCTGCTGGCCAAGGAATCGCTGATGGCGCCGGTCGACATCCATGAATTGATCGCTCGCGGCCCGGGCAATCGAGTCGAGGAATTGCGCCTCGAGCTCTACGAAAAGGTCAACGCGCTGGGCATCGGCGCGCAGGGCCTGGGCGGCCTGACCACCGTCCTCGACGTCAAGATCCTCGACTACCCGACACATGCCGCCAGCCTGCCGGTGGCCATGATCCCCAATTGTGCGGCGACCCGCCACGCACATTTCCATCTCGACGGCTCCGGACCGGCTGTCCTGACGCCACCAGACCTGAATGAATGGCCCAAGGTCAACTGGATGCCAAACACCGAGACCTCGACACAAGTCAACCTCGACACGCTGACCCCCGCCGAAGTCGCCGCATGGAAGCCTGGCCAGACGCTTCTTCTCAACGGCAAGATGCTGACCGGGCGCGATGCGGCGCACAAACGGATCCAGGATATGCTGGCCAAAGGTGAGAAACTGCCCGTCGACTTCACCAACCGGGTGATCTATTACGTCGGGCCGGTTGATCCCGTTCGTGACGAAGCCGTTGGCCCGGCTGGCCCAACGACCGCAACGCGAATGGACAAGTTCACCGAGATGATGCTGGCCGAAACCGGCCTCATCTCGATGGTGGGCAAGGCAGAGCGGGGACCGACCGCGATCGAGGCCATCCGAAAACACAAGTCGGCGTACCTGATGGCCGTCGGCGGTGCCGCCTATCTCGTGGCAAAGGCCATCCGGACAGCAAAGGTTGTCGGATTCGCCGATCTCGGCATGGAGGCAATTTACGAATTCGATGTCAAGGACATGCCCGTGACCGTGGCGGTGGATGCCAGCGGCACATCGGTGCATAACACCGGCCCGAAGGAATGGCAGGCCCGGATCGGCAAGATCCAGGTCGCGGTTGCCTGAGTTTTCCGAGTTTCCGGGAGTGGCCAGGCGGGGATTTGGCTTGCGGTCAGCCTCGCCTTTTCTGGAGAAGACATCCATGGCGATAGAGCGGCACGGGACGACGCAGCGATACTCCGATATCTGCGCCTATGGCAACACCATCTACCTCGTCGAGACGCCGCAGACGCTTGACAGCAACGTCGCCACGCAGACACACGAGGTTCTCGCCGGCATCGAGAATCTGCTGGAACAGGCAGGCAGCGACAAGACGCGCCTGCTGATGGCCACCATCTACCTGCGGGACATCGACGACGCCATTGCCGTCAACGCGGTCTGGGACCGATGGATCCCACGCGGGACAGCGCCGGCCCGGGTCTGCGTCGAAGCGAAACTGGCCCATCACGACTTCCTCATTGAAATTGCCGTCGTTGCTGCCCGCTAGAGGCGCCGGCAACCGGAGCGCCCAGCGCCGCACCCCCCCCCCCCCCCCCCCCCCCCCCCAAACCCCCCCCCCCCCCCCCCCCCCCCCCCCCCCCCCCCCCCCCCCCCCCCCCCGCCCCCCCCCCCCCCCCCCCCCCCGGCCGCGCCGGGCGCCCCTCCCCCGAGGTTTCGTCTGACTCGATGATTGGCGTTTTCGACAGTGGCCTCGGTGGCCTCTCGGTATTGGCAGCGATCGCCCGCGCGCTACCCCGCGCCGATCTGGTTTACCTTGCCGACACCGCTCATCTTCCCTATGGTGACAAGGACGACGCCTACATCCGCAGCCGTGTGCTGAGGATCGGCAGTCACCTGGTTGACCAAGGCTGCCGCGTCATCGTTGTCGCCTGCAACACAGCCACCGCGGCAGCCGTGGCGGCCTTTCGCGAAGTCTTTCCCGACCTGGCGGTGGTCGGCGTCGAGCCCGGCGTTAAGCCGGCCGCGGCGCTTTCGCGCAGCGGCCGCATCGCGGTACTGGCGACGGTATCGACGGCACGCAGCGAACGGCTGGCAGACCTGATCCGGCGACACGCGGGATCGGTACACGTCCAGGTCGAAGCCTGCCCCGGCTGGGCAACCAGAGTGGAGACGCTGCGGCTCGATGAACCGGACTTTGTCGAAGAAGCCCGTCAACATCTGGCCCCCCTGCTCGCCGCCGGCGTGGACCAGATTGTTCTCGGTTGCACCCATTACGCCTTTCTCTGTCCGGTACTGGAACCGATCGTGGCCAACAAGGCAACCCTGGTCGACGTCGCCGACGCCGTCGCCCGCCAGTGCGTTCGCCTCGCCGGCGCCGACGGCCTTGGGCAGGGCCGACTGATACTTCTGGCAACCGCCCAGCCGGAAAGACTGCAGGCGGCCCTTCCCGCCCTCGGCCTGAACTGGCTAAGCAGGCGCGTCAGCAGCGCTGCGCGCCTGGTTGTCGCTTGAACGATCGAGGCAGTTTCCCAGCTGTCCGTGTCGCCGTCATCGGCGGTGGACCGGCAGGCCTGATGGCAGCTGAAGCGATCAGCGCTGGCGGAGCGACGGTCGATCTTTACGATGCCATGCCCTCGGTCGGCCGCAAGTTGTTGATCGCCGGCAAGGGTGGTCTGAACCTCACGCACTCGGAACCGGCAGCCATGTTTCGCTCCCGCTATGGCAGCCGGCAGGATCAGCTGACGCCGCTGCTCGATGCCTTTGGTCCAGCGGCCTTGCGCGAATGGGCGCGAGGCCTTGGCGTGGAAACCTTCGTCGGCAGCTCCGGACGCGTCTTCCCCACCGACATGAAAGCCGCGCCGCTCCTGCGCGCCTGGCTGCAGCGCCTGCGCGGTGCCGGCGTGGTTTTCCACGTGCGCCACCGCTGGTACGGCTGGACACGTTCCAGCGGTGGCAGTACGCGGCTTGATTACGCGACACCCGATGGCGAACAGCAGCGCGAGGCAGCGGCGGTCGTCCTGGCGCTCGGTGGTGGCAGTTGGCCGAAGCTCGGTGCGGACGGACGCTGGTGCGCGCTCCTCGAACAGGCGGGCATACCAGTGGCGCCGCTGCGTCCGGCAAACTGCGGCTTCGACGTCGGCTGGAGCCAGTACCTCAGCGAACGCTTTGCCGGCGCAGCAATCAAGCCTGTGGTCGCCTCTCTCGTTGACGCGGCGGGTGTCCAGCATCGTCGCCAGGGTGAATTCGTGCTGACCGCAAGCGGGCTCGAAGGTAGCCTGATTTACGCCCTGTCCGCCGTCTTGCGCGACGAGATCGCCAGTCGTGGATCGGCAACCCTGCACCTCGACCTGCTACCCGGGCACGACCTCGCCCGTGTCGTCAGCGAGCTGGCACGAGCACGCGGGGCGCGCTCGCTGACCAGCCACCTGCAAAGCCGCCTGCAACTCAAGGGTGCCAAGGTCGCCTTGCTGCACGAATGCGTCGCGGCAAGCGACTTCGCCTATCCCGAATGCCTTGGCGCGGCCATCAAGTCCTTGCCCGTTCGCCTGCTCGCACCGCGACCGCTGGACGAGGCGATCAGCAGCGCCGGCGGCGTGCGCTTCGAAGCGCTGGACGAGCGACTCATGCTGCGGCAGCTCCCGGGCGTGTTCTGCGCCGGCGAAATGCTCGACTGGGAAGCGCCGACCGGCGGCTATCTGCTCAGCGCGTGTCTTGCCAGCGGCCGCGCGGCCGGCCTTGGCGTACTGGCGTGGCTCAACGATCAATACGGAAGCGCAGACACCTCGACCGATTCATCTCACGGGAGGCAGTCATGATTGCGCCAGACAACCGTCTCAGCAGAGCCACCGCATACGAGTACGTCTCCTGCTGCCTGGCCCTGCTGGCAATGCTGATGATCCTCAAGGTCCACCTGTTGCCGGCATTGATTGCCGGCCTGCTGGTGTACGAACTGGTGCACGTGCTGGCGCCGTTCTTCGCCCGACACCTGTCGAGTGCGCGCGCCCGGGGGCTAGCTGTCGGCCTGGTGGTACTACTGGTACTCGGCGCGGTAAGCGGGGCAGTGCTCGGGCTCATTGCCTTCATGAATAGCGAGGGAGGCAGTTTCGCTGCGCTGCTGGCGAAGATGGCTGAAATCATCGAAACCTCGCGCTCGACGCTGCCCGCATGGCTGGCCGACCTGCTGCCGCGAGACGGCAACGCGATGCGTGAAGCTGCCAGCCAATGGCTGCGAGAACATTCGGCCGAACTGCAGATGATCGGCAAGGAAACCGGCCACATACTCGCGCACGTGCTCATCGGCATGGTCATCGGTGGCATGGTCTCGCTGCGCGAGGCCAACCATGACGAAACCACCGGGCCGCTGGCGCTCGCTCTGGCCGACAGGATCTCGCGCCTTGGCGATGCCTTCCGCCGGATCGTGTTCGCCCAGGTAAGGATCTCGGCACTGAACACCCTGTTCAGTGCGCTTTATCTGGCCGTCCTCCTGCCGCTGTTTGGCATTCACCTACCCCTTACCAAGACGATGATCGTCGTCACTTTCATCGCCGGCCTGCTGCCGGTGGTTGGCAACCTGGTTTCCAACACGGTGATCTTCGTCGTCAGCCTGGCTCACTCGCCAATGGTGGCCATCTCCTCGCTGACTTTCCTGATCTTGATTCACAAGCTCGAGTACTTCCTCAACGCACGCATCGTCGGCGCCCAGATCAGGGCCAAGGCCTGGGAACTGCTGACCGCAATGCTGTTCATGGAGAGCACCTTCGGTCTTGCCGGACTGGTCGCCGCACCGATCTGCTATGCCTGGCTGAAGGATGAGCTTGCCAGCCGGCAACTGATCTGAAATCCCGGGCCGCCCGGGCAAGCTGACCGGCGACCGCCGGCGTCACCGTAGTAGCCCGCGTCAGCCGCCAGCGCGCTTGGCGAGAGCCTCCTCGAGCACGGACGCCCAGGCGACAGCATCGCCGCGAGAAGAGCGTGCCTGGCGTATCAGAGCCAGATTGCGCGCCGTCGTTTCCGGCTCCCAGTTCTCACGAACCGCTGCCAGTGCGTTGGCAGCGGCCTCGGTTGCCGCCGACTCGTCCTTTTGCAGAACAGCCAGCTCGAGCAGCGTCGCGTGGTCCCAGTAATCGGGCGTACCCCTGGCCAGGCGACGCTTGACCGCGTAACTGACCACCGGCAGCAGTTCGAGCCGCCGCGGGTCGGGCGGGTTCTTCAGTTCCATCAGCGTCACCGCATTGATCCCCGGATAGGCATCGCGCCAATCGGCCTCGAAACCCTGCAGGTAAGCCTCGATCGCCTTGCCGATCCAGCCGGCAGCGCCGAGCAGATCGTTGGCAGTGCGCGCTTCCTCCCAGCGATCCTTGTAAACGCGGCCAAGCAGACCATTGGTCTCGCTGCTCGGCCCGCGCTCCCTGATCAGCTCGCGCAGCAGTTGCTCGGCCTCATCGCGACGTTTCAGACGGTTGAGGGCGAAGCCAAGTTGCTCCCGGACCATCACGCTGCGTGCCAGGGGCGCCGGCATCTGCACGGCAAGATCAATCATTGCCTGCCAGTCGCTGAGTGCGCGATAGGAGAGAAACAGGTCGATGACCACCCCGGATTCGAGATCCCCGATGTCGCCCAGGGTGCTCGCCACCTCGGCCAGCGCGGTGCTACCGACGCGGCGTGCCGCAGCCAGGCGGTTGCGGGCCGCGACCGCATAATGCGCCCGATCACGGAAGACATCGGTCTTCAGCCGGGCAATGTCCGGCGGCGTGTAGCCATCGACCAACTGGAAGACCGGGCTGTCCAGGTTCGCTTCCCCCTGCGTTCGTCGCGCTGCATCGAGCAGCTTGCGCAGGCCCTCGACGGCTGTCTGCACGGCGGTCGGCCGGCCATCCGCGCCAAGCTGATAGGGTAGCGCGCGCAGCAGCGCGACATCGAAGGGCATCGGGCCGGCGCAGAGCAGCACCGTGGTTGCCGGGCGAACACCATGGCGCAGGCCGAGTTCGTAGAAGACGTTGGCATTGGCGCCCGTCAGATCGGCGACCGCGAAATCACAAAGGATCAGCCGCTCGAACATCGGCTTGTGGATCACACCACCGGTGACCTCCTCGTCGGCGCGCAGCGCCTCCATGCCCGCCGCTGCAATGGCCGGAGCAATCAGCTCCTGATAGACCGCGTCGAAGTCGATGGTCGCCCCCGAGGCAATGGTCTTCTTGCCGAAAGGCATCAATACGAAACACAAGGGTTGCATCAATCTTCTCCTCGACGACAGACGCCAGCCATCGCACGGCGCATTGCCTGGTCTTCAGGCAGGCTTACTGAGAACCATCCGGCACAGCCGGTAAACACTCGGGCACCCGCCAACGCTCGCCGGACAGGGAACCGGCGACCAACTGCGCGAGTATCACTGGCCTTGAAAGCCCAAGTCAAGCCCGCAAACCGGGGCGCAATGGTGCGCCGGGGCAGCAGCATCTCAGACCCCCGCTCAGTCGTTGCCAATGCGCAGCACCTTGCGCCGATAAGCCCTCGCCGCCCGGTGCGCGATGGCCAGCAGGTCCACCGCATCGTCATAGGCCTTGAGTTCCATGCCGCGCAGCATGAAGGGCTGCTGCTGGTAGGGCTTGCGCGCCACCAGCGTGCAATCGACCGCCGCCCCGCAAGCGGCGCCGGCCTCGATACAGGTGTTCAGATTGTTGCCGCTGACGTCGGCCAGCATCCACACCGCGTCACGAATCAGGCTGATGATCGAGCTGTGCACGCTATCGCCGCCGACCTGCTCGCCGACCACGCAGCGCAGACCACTGCAGCGCTGGATCACCCGGCGCAGCAGGTGGTTGCGCGCGCGCGAGGCCTCGTCGAAATCGGTGGCCAGGAACACATGGCCGGCGCGTGGCCGGCTGCGGCAGCGTTCAAGGAACTCCTCCACCCCCTCGGCGAGGTCGGCGGCCAACTCGGGGTGTGCATTGACGCCATCGGCGCCGGCACGCAAGCGCACCGGCAGGTCGACCGGCAGGTCGGCGCCGTCCTCGGCCACCACCAGCAACGGCAGCCCGAGTTGCCCTGCCGTACGGGCCTCGCGAATGAAGTACTTCAGCCGGTCGTTGTCGGCACTGCGCGGCCGGTTCGGAATGATGCAGACGACGCCGCCGCAACTGCGCATGATCGAGCGAATACGGTCGCCGCTGAAGCTCGGCCATTCGGGCGAGTCGCCGATCAGGCGCAGGTCGGGCGCCGCCAGCCGCGCCAGCACCTGGTCGGCCAGGGTCTGCTCGCGGCCGAGCTGCCAGCTGCGACTGACATACACATCCAGCGGCCGCACCGCATCGAGGTCGGTGTCGTCACCGGCCATCGCATCCAGAACCTCGGCCCAGGCAGCCACGTCGTCCAGTCGACCGACCAGGTCGACCCACTTCGTAGACTCCAGAAAACGGGGTAGTTCGCAGTCCTCGATGCGCAACGGGATGACGCGAAAGTCACGCGTGGCCTTGCGGTTACGTTCCACCGATGCCAGGTTCCACTCATCCTCGACCCAGCCGGATTCGACCGAAGCGCGGGACATCACCACCAGCGCCGAGCGGCACTGGGCGATGGCCTGGCCGAGTTCGCTGGCAATCTTCGCACCGGCACCCAGATGCGTCGCGTCGTACCAGACCTTGAGCCCGGCGCGCTCAAGCCACGCGTGTACGCGGTCAACCACCGCCTTGTCGGCGTGGGCGTGACTCAGGAAAGTGTCGAAGGGACGTTCGCGCAGCGGGATATCAGCCATGGGATCAACCAGCACAGTAATTGCAAAACGGAGACTGCCGATGGACAGGCCAACGACCGCCTGGCAACGCCTGACCGGCCATCAGTCACCCCGGTCGCCGAGCCGCTCAGCGCCGCCGTGAACCGCCACCGAGGATGGACCCCAGCACACCGCGAATGATCTCGCGACCGACCTGCGAGCCGATGGCCCGCGCAGCACTCTTGGCGGCCGTCTCGATCACCGAATCGCCGCCCCGCGTCCGGCCACCAGCGGAGCCGCCGCCGAACAGGTCGCCGAGACCGCCCAGCCAGCCGCCACCGGCAGCCGCCGGCGCCGGCTCGCCGGCGGTCGGCTGCGTCCCGCCATTCGCCTGGGCAGCGCTGCTGCCCTTCAACTTCTCGTAAGCCGACTCGCGATCGACCGCCTTCTCGTAATGGCCGTAGATCGCCGAACTCCGGATCACTGCCTGCCGCTCTTCGGCAGTCTGGGGACCGATTCGCGACGCCGGCGGCAGAATGAAGGCGCGCTCGACGACGTTTGGCCGACCCTTCTCGTCGAGAAAGGAAACCAGCGCCTCACCGACGCCGAGTTCGGTGATCGCCGTCTCGGCATCGAAGCGGGGATTTGCCCGCAAGGTCTGGGCAGCCGCTTTCACCGCCTTCTGGTCACGTGGCGTGAACGCCCGCAGCGCATGCTGCACCCGGTTGCCGAGCTGACCGAGAACGGTATCGGGAATGTCGAGCGGATTCTGCGTCACGAAATAAATGCCGACCCCCTTCGAGCGGATCAGGCGCACCACCTGTTCGATCTTCTCCAGGAGCGCCGCCGGCGCTTCGTTGAACAGCAGGTGCGCCTCGTCGAAGAAGAACACCAGCTTGGGTTTGTCGAGATCGCCGACTTCCGGCAGTTGCTCGAACAACTCGGACAACAGCCAGAGCAGGAAGGTCGAGTACAGGCGTGGCGAGGCCATCAGCTTGTCGCCGGCAAGAATGTTGACCATGCCCTTGCCATCGTCGGTCTGCATCAGGTCGGCAATGTCCAGCATCGGCTCGCCGAAGAAGACTTCGCCCCCCTGCTCGCCCAGGTTCAGCAAGCCGCGCTGGATGGCACCGATCGACGCGGCCGAGACATTGCCGTACTCCGTCGTGAAGCTCTTGGCGTTCTCGCCGACGTATTGAATCATGGCCCGCAGATCCTTCAGATCCAGCAGCAGCAGGCCATTGTCGTCAGCGATCCTGAACACCAGCTGCAGCACACCCGCCTGCGTGTCGTTCAGATTCAGCAGCCGCGCCAGCAACACCGGCCCCATGTCCGAAATCGTGGCGCGCACCGGATGTCCCTGCGCACCGAAAACATCCCAGAACGCGACCGGACATTTCGCCGGCGCGTAATCCGTAACGCCCAGCATATCAAGGCGCGACTGCATCTTCGGGCTCAGGTTGCCCGGCGCCGCGAGACCCGAAAGATCCCCTTTCACGTCGGCCATGAACACCGGCACGCCAATCGCCGAAAAGCGCTCAGCCAGCAGCTGCAGGGTGATCGTCTTGCCGGTGCCGGTGGCACCCGTGATCAGGCCGTGCCGGTTGGCGAGCGCCGGCAGCAGCGCCAGTTCGGTCTGTTCGTGTTTGGCAATGACGAGGGGTGTAACCATGATCGACTCCGAAAGGTAGCGACAGGGAGGGGCGGCAAGACCGGAAGTGCTAGAATGCCGGGCTTGATTATCAACCATTTGCGGCCGGTTTTGTTGCCCAGGCGACAACCGCAGCAGATCAGCAATCACAAGAGGGCAGCATGGCAGGACACTCGAAATGGGCCAACATCCAGCACCGTAAGGGTCGCCAGGATGAGAAGCGCAGCGCATCCTTTTCCAAGATCGCCAAGGAGATCACCGTATCAGCCAAGATGGGTGGCGGCGACCCGTCGTTCAACCCGCGTCTGCGACTGGCGATCGACAAGGGCAAAGGCGTCAACATGCCCAAGGACAAGATCGACAACGCAATCAAGAAAGGGACCGGCGAAATCGAAGGGGTCGAGTACGTCGAAATCCGTTACGAAGGCTACGGCATCGGCGGCGCCGCGGTGATCGTCGATTGCCTGACCGACAACAAGACGCGCACCGTCGCCGACGTCCGCCATGCCTTCAACAAGTACGGCGGCAACCTCGGTACCGATGGCTGTGTTGCTTTCCAGTTCAGGCACTGCGGGCAGTTGCTCTTCGCCCCCGGAACTGACGAAGCGGCGCTGATGGACGCCGCGATCGAAGCCGGAGCCGACGACGTCTTGAGTAACGATGACGGCTCGGTCGAAGTGATTACCGCGCCGAATGACTACATGGCCGTGAAGGATGCCCTCGAAGCCGCCGGTTTCAAGGCGGAGTATGGCGGCGTGACAATGAAGGCAGAAAACGAAACGCAGCTCAGCGGTGACGAAGCGGTGCGCATGCAGAAGCTGATCGACGTCCTCGAAAGCCTCGACGACGTGCAGGAGGTTTACACCAGCGTGGTCATGGACGAGTGAACAGCGGCGGGGGGATGGAAGAGCTCGAGCGCCAACAACCGCGGGCCCGAACAAATGGAGTCCGGGCGCTGACCATTGACGGGGTCGCGTCACGTTGCCGTGCGCTATAGCCCATACCTGATCACATCGGCCTCATCAGCGCACTGATAGTCGGTCACGCACTTTGTCAGGGAGCAGACGCTTGCCGTCCTGATTGCCACCTGCTTCCGCTGTTGGCACAGTCTTTCGGCCCTCGTACGAACGTCCGCAATGGCCTTCTCGGAATTCGGGTGGTCGAAAGTCAGGTAGTTGGTGTCTGCACCAAAGCCCACGAGCATGGTATCGGCGCAGCCTGCGAGCAGGAAGAGAAGGAGCAGGACGCGGTTGATCATCAAAGTGGCGATGGCGGATGGGGAATCGACGCGGGTTATCGAAGTATCGCCGGCCACGGCAGCCGTAGTCAATCGAAGGATTTGTCCTGAGGACGCGGTGCGCTCCCACAGGCGGACGCGCCGCGGTCGGAGGCCTTGCGGTCGCTACCGGCATGCGCGGTAGCCCGCTGATCGCCCCTCCTCGAAGCGTGAACATCACCGGGGACACCACCCGCGTGACCTATACTGGAAGCGTCTCACCTTTCAAGGAGCGCCAGCGATGAAGATGAACATGCAGAGTTTTGGCGAAATCGAGGTCGAGGGTGCGCGTTACCACTGCGATCTAGTCATCGAGCAGGGAACCATTCGAAAGCGCGCGAAAGGCCCCTCGAAGGCCTATCGTGCAGCCTATGGACATACCCCGCTGTCCGCCGACGAAGCGATCCCGTGGCATGGCAAGCGGCTGTACATTGGCACGGGGATGTACGGGGCCCTGCCCGTCATGCCCGCTGTCTATGCGGCGGCCGAGAAGAAGGGCATCCAGGTCGTCGCCCGACCGACCCCGGAGATCTGCGGCGAGCTGCAGCGAATGAAAGCCGGCGACATCAATGCCGTCCTGCACGTCACCTGTTGAGGATGCAGCCGGTACCCGCATCGATCAGCCCACAGCCCGGCAGGTGGCCAGACGCCATTCACCTCGCCGGCGAACCGCCGTTCCCGGGAGACTGAGGTGCTTTCCCGCCTTGCGCCTGGCGTTTGTCTCGGTTTCGCGTGTGTTCTGCTGGCCGGATGCGGCGGGTTTCCGGCCGGTCCAGAGGAGGGCGCCATTGCTGTTCCGTCGCCAAACCACAATGCCCGTCGGCCCAATTTCGTAATCATCCACGACACCACCAACGACAGCGTCGAACCTGCCCTCAGAACGCTCACCAACCCGGTCCGCAAAGTCAGCGCGCATTACCTGATTGGACGCGACGGCACCCTCTACCAGCTCGTCGACGAAGAAAGGCGCGCTTGGCACGCGGGGGCATCCTGGTGGGGAGGCAACACCGATCTGAACTCGGCATCAATTGGCATCGAACTCGACAATACGGGCGCTGAACCTTACCCGGAAGCACAGATCGTGCGTCTCGTTGCGCTGTTGAAGGGCTTGAAGGAACGTTACCGGATTCCGGCGGGGAATTTCCTCGGGCACGGAGATGTGGCCCCCGGGCGAAAAGTCGATCCGAGCCGGTATTTCCCCTGGGAACGTCTGGCGGGCGCGGGCTTTGGCTTGTGGTGCGACGAACAACCGCTGACACAGTCGCCGGATCTTTCCGATCCCCTGGTTGCACTCCAGGCCATCGGTTACGACGTCACTGACGCTGCGGCCGCTCTGGCGGCGTTCCGGCGGCATTATCTCGGCATAGACGCGGACGGAGAAGCGAGCGAGGCGGAGCGCCGACTGCTACAATGCCTAGTGATCGCGAGGCGCCGGCAACCCGTTCCATGAACCGGCACCTTTTTCCTGCGCCGATGGCCTTGCCACTCGGCAAGCCGCACAGCAGCCTGACGAGTCTAGACAGGGGTTCGTGCGCGCGGCAAGATGCTGTCGGATCCCCCATTCTTCGCCGCTTGAGCTCCCATCGTCGCAGCGCCAGGCTTCCGACATGACCCGGCAGTCGCGCCGCTTGATCCGCTCAACAACAGACAAGAGGCGCCGCCGTCCTCAATTCACCCTTCCGGCCGACAGCAGGCCATGCAGGGTCTGCCGGAGAGCATTCAGGTCGCTCTTCTTGTCGTAGAAGGCATAGGCCCCGGCTTCCAGGCATCGCTTGCGGTATACGTCCTCCGCGAAGTTGGTGAATACCAGAACCTTGACGCTCGGATGCGCCGCCCTCACGGCGCGCAGGACCTCCAGCCCGCTGCCATTGACGAGCTGCATATCAAGCAGGATAACGTCCGGCGGGTTGTTTCGAATGCTTTCGATGGCCGGCGCGGGACTTTCGAATTCGCCCACCACTTCCGCACCTGCGACCTTCGCGAGCATGTCGCGCAGCATGTTGCGGACAACGGCTGAATCATCGACGATCACGATTGACATCACGGTCGCTTCCAAGAGAGAACACAGAAAAGGAACACAGAACTTGCACTACGAAACGACTGTTGGCCGCGCGCTCCGCGCTTGGCCCCCAGGCAGGGCCGGCTGTCGAGCGTTGCCAACGCGCATGTGTCGCCGGCGAAACACGTGTCAGTGCAGCAGCGCCGGGGACTCCAGCGACGTGTGCCGGAGGAGCAACTTTTCGAGCTGCTCATGCACCACCAGCGCGACGTTGGGCAGGAGACTGAGCGAGATCAAACCTGGGACGCTGGTGATTCCCCGACGCAGCACGATCACGATCAGCGGATCAGTCCCGGCCGAGGATCGGTTGGCCAATGCGGCATGCACGAAAGCCCGCGATGCCTTGCCCCAGCTGATGACGATCACATCGGGGGTGTGCCTCGCCGCGCAATCGTAAGCATCCTCAATGGAACGAGCCGTCGCCACGACATGGATTCCCTTGTTCGCCCGAAGCGCGCCGCCAACATCGTCCAGAAACAGATTGTCCGTGTCTACCAGCAGGAGACGGGTGCAGTCGTGCGGTAAGGGGGGCGATGCGCAGGCATCCATGGCTATCTCCACTGTCATTGATCCACGGGAAGAAAAAGCTCCTTCTTGCGCGAAGCAATGTCCAGCCCGCATCATCCTCCACACGCCAATCATCGACTATCGGCGTCGAGTGTAATTTCCTTGTCGGTGAATCCCTACACCACGAGAGTGCCGGCGCCCTGAACGCGCCAGCAGCGGCTAGTCACGAGGCGCATCCTCGCTGAGCGACCCCGCCGAACGACTGGCCTGGCGCTGGACTTCTGCCGCACCGGCTCAATTCAGCAAGCCCTTCTCGAGGGCGTAGCGGGCGAGTTCCGCGTTGCTGTGCAGCCCGGTCTTGTCGACGATTCGGGCACGATAGGTGGTCACCGTCTTGGGGCTGAGATGCAGGGCCTCGGCAATGTGGTTCAGGCTCTCGCCAGCGGCTATCCGCCGCAGCACTTCGACCTCCCGGTCAGACAGCGCATCGGAACCGGATTTCCTGCCCTGCCCCACCTCAACCGCCAGCTGCTCCAGCAGCGCGGGGCTCACATGCCTGCCCCCGCCGGCGACTTTGCGAATCGCCGCGAGGAGCGTCGCCGGCGGACTGTTCTTGGTCAGGTAGCCGGAGGCGCCGGCCTTCAGTGCGCGAACGGCATAGACCTCCTCGGCATACATGCTGAGCATCAGTACGGCAAGCCTGGGCCGCTCCGTCCTGATCTGCTTCAGCAAGTCGAGACCGCCCTTGCCGGGCAAGCCGATATCGACCAAGGCGACATCGAACTCGCTCTGGCGGACCATGTGAATCGCCTGCTCGGCGTTCTCCGCCTCGCCCCCCACCTGCATGTCGCCGGTCTCAGCCAGCAGCAGCCGCAAGCCGCCGCGGACCACGGCGTGATCATCGACCAGCAGGATCTGGAGCTTGTGTCCGCTCATCGCCCCTCAAACCGGCATGCGCAATACAAGGGTGGTACCCTCCTTCAGGCCGCGCGACAGCGTGATGTTGCCGCCGAAGCGGGCGGCACGTTCCTGCATACCCAGCAGGCCCCAGGATTCGGTCTTGATCAGGGCATCGTCGCCAATGCCCACTCCGTTGTCCTCGACTGCAATCATAACGGCGCCAGCTTCACGGCGGATACCAATCTCGGCGCGCGACGCCCGGGCATGGCGAACGCAGTTGGTCAACGCCTCCTGGACAATGCGAAACATCGCGGTGGCACGCTCGGGATCGACCTCGATTGCCGCAACCTCCGCGGCAATCGAGACCCTGCATGGCAGACCGGTCCGTTCCTCAATCTGCCCCGCGTACCACTCGATCGCCGTCCATACCCCGAGGTGGTCGAGGACACTCGGCCGCAGATCACTGATGATGCGCCGCATCGTATCGACGGCCGAATCCAGCAATTGCGACGCGCGAACAAGCTGTGCGTCAGCGGGCAGCGCGGCCTCTTGAGCGCGGTCAATCGCCATCGCTATGGACCACTTGACGCCTGTCAGCGCGCTGCCGAGGTCATCGTGCAGCTCCCGCGCGATCCGCACCCGCTCCTCCTCCCGGACTTTCTCCAGATACTGGGAGAGCTGTCGCAGCTCTTCGTTGGACGCCATCAGCGAATCCTGGCTCTGTTTGAGCGTGGTCATATCAACCACGTTCACCAGGACGCCATCGATGTCGCCATTGACGTTCCGATGCGGCGCGTAGGAGGATAAGGTCCAGAAAAGCCGCGGATCGTCGCGACGGTCCGCCACGGCCTCCGGCGCAATGAGTTCCGTCGTGCCACGCAGGCGCGGCACGAACTCGTCGGCTACGACCACTTCGCCGGTCAGCGCGCGCGCCAGGTGAACTTCTATGCCGTGCTGTTGCGCGCCGGGGAACAGCTCATGAAGATGCCTGCCGATCGCTGCCTCGCGCGGCAGCCCGATGGCACGCTCCAGGAACCGGTTCCAGACGACCACCCTCAGGGCCCGATCATAGACCACGAATCCTTGATTGACGTTGTCCAGGATCTCCTGGGCGAAACCCTCGGCCTGCAGGCGAGCAGTGATATCCTGGACCGTCGCGACGAAGAAATCCACGCGGCCGTCTTCATGCCGCACCGCCCTCACATCTGCCGTGGCTTTGATGACACTGCCATCCTTCCGCAGGAAGCGCTTGTCAGTCTGAAAGCCATCCGTGGCGCCGCTCAGCACGCTCTCGAACTGGCTCGAGTCGGCGGCGAGATCGTCTGGGTGGGTGAGCTGCGTCCAGGTCAGGTCGACCAATTCCTCGCGCTCGTAACCCAGGATTTCGCACAGGCGGTCGTTGAAACGCAGCCAGCGCATATTGTCCGGCGAGAGGATGGTCATGCCGACGAAGGGAAGATCGAAGAAGAACCTGAGCAGGCGATCCTTCTCCATGCCCTGAGCGGCCAGCTCGAGTTCGTGCGTTCGTAACTGCTGGCGCCACAGAAGGAGGAGCAGAAGCGCGACGACCAGGACGGCGGACGTCGCGACCAGGCTGACCCAGAACACCAGGTTGCGTAGCGGCGCCAGCACTTCGTCGCGGTCGATCTTCGCCACCAGATGCCACGGCGTACCGACTACGGGGCGCGTCGCCGCCAAGACGCTGACACCGCGGTAATCCTTCCCCTCCATGACCTGCGCCGTGCCGGCCAGCACGGCGCGGGCGGCCGGCAGTTCGCGATCATCAAGCGCTTGACTGAATACCAGCGCCGTTGCCTTGCGATGGCGCAATTCGTTCAGATACAACACGTTGTCCCCCTCCCGACGCACCAGCAGCGTCTCGGCGCTCGGGCTCGGCGTCGGCCAGCTCTGGATCAACGGGAACACGATACCTTCGACCGGCGTGTCGAGGATGACGGCGCCCACCGCTTGTCGTCTGCCATCGATCTCCTTCACCAGCGGCGCAACCAGGTCCAGGTGGACACCGCCGGAGTCGCTCCGATAGAGATCTGTCGTCGCCACTCGGGTGGTCTGGAACGCTGTCTGGAGCGCCTTTTGGACAGGCGCTTCGGCAATGGCTTCGTGCAACCCGATGGCGAGGATTTGTTGGGCGCTCGCGTCGACCACCACGAAGCTTTCGTAGGCGTACGCCCGCTTGAGCGTCTCGAGACGTTCCACGATCCGTCTTCGTGCCGCAAAGTCCTGCCCGGCCGCCGCCAGTACGGCATCCTCAATGAGGCCTGGGCTGGCGCCAAGGACAACTGCGTCCCCGTGTCGCTCCGCCAACCACGCTTCGATCTGGCTCACCTTCAAGTCAGCGATGGCGTTCAGATCCGCGAAAGCCTGCTGCTTCAGGCGCGGTGTCTCCAGGAAGAAGATACCCACCCCGAGCAGGGGCACGATCGACAGCAAACCCAGGATGATGACGACCAGGCCACGCAACCGCGATTTGGGTAGCATGCTGGCGCTGAGTGGTTGGAAATCTGAAGGCACCGGTACGAGCATACCCACCCGCCAACCGACCGTCAATCTCCCGTCATGTTCCGTCCTGACGCATGAAGCACAACGGTTCGGCGAGCGGCGCCCGCCTTCGCGCAGCATCGAGCCGGAGGGCGGCGGCTGGTTCCTGCGAGCGCGGGGTCGAAGCAGACTACTCCTGCTCAAACCCCTGGCTCGTGAACTTCAGCGTCCGGCTGTTCTCGGTCACGGTGCGCACGACATGATCCGGCACGCCACCCGGTATCTCCGCCTCCACCTCGATGGTGACCGTCACCCTTGTTCCAACGAGCCCGACCAGGTGCGAAATCACTTCATCCGCGATGCGGCTGGCGTCACGGCCAACGCGGGCGGCATCAAGCACGGCCGTGCCGTGGAAGCGGTTTGGTCGCGCTGCGGCGGGCTGAGCGTCCGCTCCTATTTCTTGTCTCCCGGTCGGCGGAGCGTCAATCGTTCGGGAACCACCCCGGGTCAGCGGTTCCGATGTGGCTGCCGAGACCGGTGCCGGGCGTTCGGCATCGAGCTGCCTCACCGCCACCTCCGGTTTCACGACCAGCCCGGGTACGTGGGCGTCGGCCAGCGTCACCATCTGCCCCGCCCGCAAGCCCTGGTAGCGACCCATCGCCTCGTCGAAACAGTCGGCGAAGGCAAAGCCGTCCTGCCTCCAGGTCAGCAGATTCACGCCGTCACTGATCGCGTTCAGCAGGACGCTCGAATCCCTGAGGCGCGGCAGGTAGATGTAGCGCGCGAAATCCTCGATCAACTGCTTCACCGCCACGTGATCGCCGCGCCAGAGCGGCACGCGGTTCAATTCCATGTTCAGTAGGGTGGGCGCGAAGTGGGTCATATAGAGGCCATCGCTGCGCAGCTTCTTGCTGACGCGCACGGCCAGCGCATCCGTCCCGGACAGCCGCAGCGCTTCCCAGGTGATCGGCGCTTGCGGGGTCCCCTGCACCGCCACCAGCAGCCATTGATAGGTCTCCGGCAGCCGCGCGGTGACCGTGCCATCGGCGGCGGTCTTCTGGGTCTCGGCCTGGGTGACCTGATAGGGAGTCAGGTTGAGGTGCACCTTCTCGCTGAGGATCGACTCCCACGCCAGGTACTTGCGTGCCGCCTCGTCGAGGTCCTGCAGGCGCGTCTTGTCCGCCGCCAGGAAGACCAGGGTATTCCGGTACAGGCGGGGCGCATTGCCGCGCGATTCGAGGATTGCCCTGGCGGCAAGCTCGCCGGCGCTGTTGCCTTCCTTGCTGTACGGATGATCGACGCCCAGCACGACCAGCCGCGCGTCCAGATCGTCGGGCACGTCGGCGCCGGTCGCCGGCATCGGGTGAATGCGCGCGAAGTCGCCCTTGCGCTCCAGATCCTTGCGCAGGCGTTGTTCGATCTCCTGCGCCACCTTTTCCGGATTGCGCTTGAACTGCTCGGCGCGGTCTTCGGCCAGTTTGGTCACCGTCGGCTGCGTCGAATACCAGTAATGCGGCCCGTCCTGGTAGAGGTAGGTTCCCGCGCCGGCCATGCGGCGCAGGGCGTCGCCAAACACCGCCGGCGACTCGCCCGGCATCGCGCAGCCGAGCTTGACGCGCCGATCCTCGATCCCCTTGTGCGCGGCAGCGGTCGTCGGCGCCGAGCCCAGGTAGATCGCGCGCGCCACCCGCCGGCACGCCGAGACCCGGCCCAGATTGGGCAAGTCCCGGTCGAGCTTCAGCGGCAGCGAGTTCGGCCCGTCGACATCCTTCTCGATCACCGGCACCCAGTTGTCGGAGAGATAGCGCGTCAGTTCGGACTGCACGCGCGCGTCGTCGATCGCCACGTTGCCGGGCAGGATCAGCGGATTGCGGTCGCCCTTCTCCCATAGACTGTGGATCACCGCCGCCATCAGCCGCAGCACGCCACGCGTGCGCTGGAACTTGACCAGCGTCGACCAGTCGGTATACAGCCGGTCGAAGATTTCCGGGTGGATCGGATACGCCGCGCGGATGCGTTTCTCGTAGTCGGATTCGCGGCACTCGGGTGGAAACTCTGCCTGCTGCGTGCGGTAGAAATCTGCAAAGGCGCGCGCCACGACGTCGCGATCCCTGAACTGCGCCGGATCGGCAAGCGGCTGGAACAGGCGCCGGCGAACGATCTCGAAGCCCTCTTCGGCGCTCGCCGGGCGCCACGACGACTCGATCCGCCCGACGACGTTGCGCAGCCGGTCGAGCGCCTCACGGCCGCGTGTACCGCCAACTTCGACATCGTTGGCCTGCGTGTGTGGCGAGCCGGACGTATCCGACGCCGGCAGGCTGATCACCAGCAGGCAGTTCTTCGCCAGCTTGGCCGACTCGGTGAGCACCTGCGCAAAGCTGAACTGCGTTTCGAAGCCGCCGGCCGGCAGGTCGCTCTGGTCGTGGAGCTGGCGCGCATAGGCCACCCACTCGTCGACCAGGATCACACAGGGGCCGTAGTCGTTGAACAGCTCGCGAAGCACGTCGCCGGGGCTGGTCGCCTTCTCGTCGTCGGCCGCCAGCCGCGCGAACGCTTCCTTGCCGCCAAGCTGCCAGGCCAGTTCGCCCCACAGCGTGCGCACGACCGTGCCGTCGGGCTTGGTCGACGGGTTCCCCGGAGAAATCTTGTTGCCCACCAGCACCACGCGCCGGGCCGTCGGAATCCTGCTCGCCCCGGCGGCGGACATCACTTCGTCGATGCCGGCCAGCTCGGTCGGCGCGATGCCCGAGAACAGGTGGTAGAGCGCCAGCATCGAGTGCGTCTTGCCACCGCCGAAGTTGGTCTGCAACTGCACCACCGGGTCGCCGCCGCCCGTGGTGAGGCGCTGCACCGCGCCGACCAGCATCCCCTTCAGGCTTTCGGTCAGGTAGGTGCGGCGGAAAAACTCGACCGGGTCCCGGTACTCGTCGGTCCCCTCGCCCAGATGCACCTGCCACAGATCGGCGGCGAACTCGGCCTGCTGGTAGCGACCGCTGGCCACGTCGGCATGCGGCATCACCACTTCGCGCCAGGGCTTGAGGTTGCCGGCAACACCGCTTTCGATCGCCGTGCTGGCCGATTTCCGCTTTTCGCTGCGCGCCTGCTCGTCGAAGCGAACGCGCAGCAGTTCCATCTTCATCTTGTCGACGTCGTCCGCCTGCGCGGCCGAAACGGCGGACAGCAGCCGCCCAGCCGAATCGAGGGCGCGGTAGGCGTCGTCGCTGGAGAAGGGTTCCTGATGCGCCCAGGCGTTGCGCACGGTCACCAGCTCATTGACCAGACTGCGCTCGCTCTTGCCGAGAATCTGGCGAAAGACCTCGGTCCATTTGCGGTCCATGACGACCAGCGAGGCGGCGACGTCCTGCAGCGATTCGCCCTTGCCGGCGCCGAGGCGGGTGTCGGACAGGATGTCCTTCACTTCGAAAGCCCAGCCGTTGCCGTACCTGGCCTTCAATTCCCGCTCGATGAACGGCAGCAGGCCAGTGCGGAGAAGCTCCAGCGCCTTGCCGACGCGCTCGTGGTTGGTGATGGCCATGCTCAGTCAGCTTTCTTCAAGTGTTCCACCGCCCAATCGATCGTTCGGACGACGAAGCCATCAAACCTTTCCGGATCGATGTGCTGCGGATCGGCGCCCTCAACGTCTTCATACCGCAGCAGCACGCCAAAGGGCACCAACAATCCCAATGCATCGGCATCCGGCGGCAACCCGATCTGGGCACGCCGTAACATCTCTACGAGCATCACCAGATTGTGGGTCCGGGGGTATTCGATGCCGCGGCTCGAGAGTACCGATTTCAGCGCTTTCTCAACCGCCTGCTGAGCGTGGAAACCAAGAACCCAGAGCGGCGCATCCGCCTCCCCGCGCAGATGCCGAACCACGTAGAAATCGTCACGGGCGCGGGCGAGCAGCGCGCGGGCGTGATCAAGTGGCGAAGTCATGAATCTGCCCCTCCCTATCCGCACGCCAGGCGAGCGTATTGACGACCCGCTTCTGGTGCTCGAAAGTCTCGGCGCTCATGACCACCACATCGGCCGGAATCAGGCGTTGCCCGAGCAGAGTCGAGAGCCTCGCGATCTCGGCAAAGCGGTCCGCGACCTCGGGCTCGATCACCAGCAGGTCCAGGTCGCTGTCCGGCATCGCATCGCATCGCGCTTGCGACCCAAACACAATCATCCGACTGCCATTGGGCAAGTTTTCAGCAAGACACATCCTTGCCTGGTCAATCCATTCCATCATTGATCTCCTGCAGCACTCCGGAGTACTCAGACGTTCCAGCGCCTTGCCGACGCGTTCGTGCTTGGTGATGGGTGATGGCCATGTACGATCCCTGTTCGTTCTATTCGCTTGCCGCCAGCGTTTTCAGTTGACCGAGCAAGGCGGGTATCTCCTCGGTGACCGCCACCCAGACGATCCTGGCATCGATATCGAAGTAGGCATGGACCAGACGGTTGCGCATGCCGATGATGGCCTTCCAGGGAATCGCCGGATGCGAAATTCGTGTTTCCTCGGAGATCTTGCTGGCCGCCTCGCCGATGATTTCAACCGCCCGCACGATCGCGAAAACAAGCATCTGATCCCTGTCAAGATCGGCACGCTCGCGACCGGAAATGAATTTCTGCGTGCTTTCGGCGGCCTCGATCATGTGCTGGAGGCGCCAGCGATCATGCGGCGACATACTGCACCTCTGCCGAGCGCACCACTTCGTCCCGAAAGTAACGGGAGAGATCCTGCGCGGTACGCAAGTCGACCCTGCGGCCCCCCAGCATCTCCGACAGCGTCAGCTCCATCGAGGCGATGCCCAGGAGACCGGGAACATGATCTGGATCGAACTCCACCAGCAGGTCCACGTCGCTGTCCGGCCTCGCCGTTCCCTTGAGTTGCGAGCCAAACAGCGACAGACGGCGGATGTGGTGCGCTTCGCAGAAGCGCGCCAGGGTCTCTTCGTCGAGGTTCAACAGTCGTTTCATCAATCGCTCCTTCGCTGCGTCATTCTTGCCCAAAAAGATCAGGCGTGGCACGCGTCACCGCTCGGGGCTTTTCGGCGGCCAGGCGGGTGATCTCCGGCCAGCTTTGCACCAGACCGTTGTACGCCATGGCCTCGACCGCGCGCTTCCTGCGCTCGCAGAGGGTATAGAGACGGTAACAGAGTTCGCGGGCGGTTTCCGCCTTGCTGCCGAGCTTGGCGACCAGTCCGGCGGCGGCGCCTTCGCCGCCGGATTCCAGCGCGCGAATGAGTTGGTGCACGATCTCCCAGTGCGTGAGCCGCTTGTCGGTCAACGGGTCCCAGTTGGCCGGCAGTTCGTGGGGTTTGAGCAAGCGTACCTTGCCGGCCCGGGACACCAGAATGCCGGCTTCGTCGAGGCCGCCGACGCTGGTGTTCTTGGACTTGGAAAGCTGCTCCGCGACACCGTAATCGCCTTCGGCAAAGCCGGTCTGGTCGAACCAGGTGAGCGCCCAGCGGCTGTCGGCGTCGAAATCGCCTTCCTGCTCGGCCAGCGCTTCGTCGAGGGTCTGGTTGATCAGCGCCAGCGCGGCGCGCACCGGCAGCGGTTTGCCTTCGGCATCGAGTACCTTGGCGTAGCGCGTATAGACGGCCATGCCGGGGCCGATGGCGGCCTGCGCCAGGTCCACCGGGGCGATGTAGGGGGGGTGCCGCGCTGGCGGGTGGCAAACCTGAGCGGAGGCGGCAGGCAGTTCGGCCTTGAGAGCGGTGACGAAATCACGGCGGGTGGCCGTCGGTGCGTTGGCGGGTCGCTGCCGGCAGACGAGGACGATGCTGGAAGCGAGGGCGTTGGTGCCCGAGCCGATCATACGGTTGCTCAGTTCGGTGCGCATCGGCCAGGTGCCGCTGATGGAGAAACCAGCTTCGATCACCGCAGCGAGGAAAGTATCCCAGCCGGTATTGGTTGTGCCGTCCGCGCCGTCACTCTCGGCTTGCTTGAAGGCATAGTAGATGGTCACGGGAAAGGCCGGGTGTGATTGTTCTGCAAGGCGGTGCATGGCCTGCGTCATCCCGTCCAGGAAGAAGGTCTCGGCCTTTATCTTACTGCCGTGGCGGTAGGGAGTCGCCACCAGTTCCTCGGCCTTGGGTACGGCCAGCGTGGCGAAAAGGTCGGGGAAGACGGGCTTCAGCGTGCGACGCAACCAGACGTAGAAGAAATCTGACAGATCAGCGTAGCCGATGTTGTCGTAGTACGGCGGGTCGGTGGAAACGACTTTGCCTGCGCTTACAGATTGCATTGATGCATTGTCAGGCGTCGCAGTACCGCGAGCAGTACCGCACAAGAAACGGATGGCCGGCTCGATCCAATCCAGGGCACTGTTATAGCCACCGCCGGAGTCGCTGAAAGGATTGGCCTCGCCATAGTCCCAGGCCATCGGTATCGCCTGCCGCGAAAAGAGGTTGCGCAGACTTGCCGTGCGCGCCGATCCGCCGGTGGACGCTCGGGTGCCCACCGGGCCAGAGTCCCATGTGCAGATGGAATTATTGCGATCCGCAAACCGGCTGATGGCCAAACCCAAATACACTCCCACCGCATCCGCATAGGCCGCGGCGCCCCCGCCGCCTTTTGCAAGGGCCTCGCCATCGTCGGGCAGACCGGCTGCAATGGCGTCGCGCTTTACCCGCTCGCGCGCTTCCTGCACGAGGTCGGAAAAGGTCGTCAGCGCGACGAGTTGGCGGGGGGTGAAGAGGTCGCCGTAGGTTTTCAGCCCGTAGAGCGGCGGCGAGAACCAGCGCGGGTTCTCGGGCATGGCGACTTCCGGTTTCCATTCCGGTTGCGCGGTCAGGGCAATCGCTTCCATCTCCGGCGTCGGTGCGAGATAGACCCGCCCGCGATCACCCTCGGCAACGATGGCCATCAGCCGTGCGCCCATACGCCCGGCGTTGGCTTCGCCGTAGATGTGGTCGGAGGCAATCGGCGCGCCCGACATCAGGCACCTGAAGTTCGCCCCGCGCGACAGCTTGGTGCCATGCTTTGCCCCTTCGGCATCCTTCGGCTTGCCCACCTTCACCGTGAAGCGATAGCCGCCGTCCTCGATGACTGGTTCGACATAGGCTTCCTTGCCGACCTTGGTCGAGAGCATGAAGGTCGAGGCCAGCGGTACAGCAATGTTAGCGAAGGCTGGGTTCGGGCTCTTGACCGTGCGCGCCCACAACCAGGCGATGACCGTGAGTTTCTTGCCGACGTATTTCTTCAGGTCGGGCCGATCCTTCGCCATATCGGCGGTGACCTCGATCTTCGGGTAGAGGTGGCCGATGCGCTTCTCGGCCTCGTCACGCATCCACTGGCCGTAGTAGCGCACGTCGGCAGCGAGGCCCTGGCCCGCCGGCTAGGAGGGTGGGCCCCGGCGGGCAGGCGAGTCTCCCGCCGCAGCAGAAGTCGCGCTCCGCCCCCGCTGTCCCTCCGCGATGTTCGCCGGCGACGCAGCGCCCAGCATAGCGCGCCGGGCTGGCCAGCCGGTAGCTCCCCGCCAGATCCATGCCTTGCCAGACGTTCAATCCGAGCGATTGAATGCGCCCCTACCCTCCCCAACAACCTATCCCCTGGATTGACGGGCGCCTGCCCGGCAAACCTCGGCGGTATCTCGATCATCGCCTTGTTGATCAGCACCGCCACCGGGTTCAGGTCGCTGGCGTAGCTCTCCAGCCCCAGCCGCTGCGCTTCGAGCGGCAGCGCGCCACCGCCGGCGAACGGGTCATGAAAAGCCGGCAGCTTGTAGCGGTCGAACAGTTCCTTCGCCCGCGGATGGTCGGCATTCTCGGCGCAGGTATAGCGCCAGCTCTGCCAGATTTCGTCGCGCGCCTGCTGCAGCACGGTCTCGTTGGTGGTGTTCTCCCACTTGACCAGGTCCTCGATGATGCGGAACAGCCGCTGCCGCTCCTTCTCCTGCTTCTTCTCGGTCGGGAAGATGTCCGGATGCGCCGACGGGTCATCGACCATCTGCGCGAAGATCACCGCCCGCGCCGCCGCCAGCGGTCGCCGCGCCCACCACAGGTGCAGCGTGCTCGGGTGGCCGTGCCGGATGGATTTCTCGCGCGCGCTGGCGATGTTGATCGCCTCCAGCGGCAGCGCGACTTCGATGAGCTTTTTCTTGTAGGTCACGACCACAGTGTCCTGACGGGGTATTGCCCAAAGGCGCTGTCGGCACTGACCAGCGTGTAGCCCAATGAAACGGCTTGTGCGATCAGAAGACGGTCAAAGGGATCACGGTGATGAAAGGGCAAATCCTGCAAGATGTCGAGCGCGGCGACATCAACGGGCAACCAGCCAAAGGCGTTACGCTGGCGCTGCGCTTCGATGAAACGCGCTGCACGGTCAGGCAGACGCAATTTGCCGAGGCTGACCTTGATGGTGATTTCCCATGCGCTCGCTGCACTGAGCCAGACCGCGTTTTCCGGATTGCGGATTGCTTCCGAGGCAAGCGGCGGCATTGGATTGTCGTCGATCCACCAGAGAAAAGCGTGGGTATCGAGCAGCAGGTTCACTAGTAGTCCTTGAAGTCATCAAGCGACGCGTCGAAATCAGCGGCCATCCAGATCAATCCCCTGGCGCTGCCCGGCTGTCGCGGCAACCGAGCTTCAACGTTGGCTTGCTTTTGCTCCAGGAAGCGCACGAAATCAAGGACCTCGGCGGCGACCGAATCGGGCAATTGCTTCAGGTGCTGGTACACCAGTTCGGCATGCGTCATGGGGGTGCTCCTGTTTTGAGAGATGCTGTGTGTGCGACAAGGTCGGCCAGAGCGTAGCATGCCGCTTCGTCCCGATTGCCGCGCCATTCCGTCAGTGTGCTTTCGACGACATGCAGGCAGCCCATGTCGAGAGCGAAGGTGCCATCGTGCAGCGTGCCCGGGTGGCCGTGCCGGATGGACTTCTCGCGCGCGCTGGCGATGTTGATCGCCTCCAGCGGCAGCGCGACTTCGATGAGCTTTTTCGTGTAGGTCATGGTTCCAGAATCGCTTTCGAAAGCGAGTGATATTGCTTCAGGCGACCATTTTGGTCCGTCTGCAAGTAATCCTGGCGTAGCCAGTCCACCAGGCCCGGATCGGGCTGGTCGCCGAGGGTGTCAATGAGGTCCCGCGCGTGTTGCTTGCGTCGCTCGTTGAGACGGGGGCAATCGAGACCGAGGTAGCCGATCAGATAGTTCGCCGTTGCTGAATCGGCCGTTGCTGGAACGATACGACCAGTCAGCAGGTACGAAAACAGCGATGCGGTGACGGGATTATGGGGAGCAGAAAAGAGAGCCGCGTCCCATGAGTGTCTGGGGTTCTTCTTGCTGTCGTCCTTGTAGCGCCCGCAATGCTCTACCGTGCCGCCATCGCATGAGATCGCCATGTTGGTGTAGTCGTAAATTCGAGACTGATCGCGGCCACGAGGTTCCATGTGTTCAATATGGCCTTCATTGTCGGCTACTTCGCTTTCGCAATAGCAGCACAACCCCTGCTGTTCCCTGCGCAAGTCGGCATCGACGGTAACATGGCACGGCGTCCCCATGAACGTGCTCCAATCCTGGTTTTTCGGCTGCTCGGCAAGGCAGTCTGGCGCCACGTTGCGTTGAATCGTCCTCACTGTTTGTGCAGTACTTGGATCTGACGAATGCGCAGGTCAGCCCGGCGCAAATCCGCATCGCTGCGGCCCACTGCGGATTCCAGATCATTCCGCAAGACGCGTGCCGCTTTCGTGTCGTGCTCGCGGTTCTCAATCAAGCCGAGGTACTCGTTCAGCTTCTGGACGGTGTCGATATTGCGGGGGCGCGAATCGGCGCCAAAAACCTCAGCGAGAACGCGCGAGTTTTCTGCGCCGTAGGTGCCGACGTCTTCCGGGATCTGCTCGAACTGGTGGTCCGCCCCGAGCAGATGGATGTGCTCGCGGCGCACCGTGGTCAGCACCGCTGGGCTGTGGGTGGAAATGATGAGTTGCGTGTTCGGAAAAGCCGCACGCAATCCGGGAATGACCGTTTGCTGCCAACGGGGATGAAGATGAAGCTCAACCTCGTCAATGAGCAGAATGCCGGGCGCCTCAAGCGGGTTTCGCCACCTTGGGTTGGCTTGCGCCAGGCGACGGGCGAAATCGAGCACCAGGGCGAGCAGATTTCGGTAACCATCGCTCAGTTGGGCAAGTTCAAGTGTGTGGACGTCGCCATCCGCTTCCCGAACATCAACCATCAGTCGGGGCGGACTTCCGTCGAAATAGAGACGTTCCAGCCCTTCGACGGTGTGTGTCAGAGCCTGTCGAATCGCGCGCAGATCGACAAATTCCTGATTTTCTTCAGCCTGCGCGTTGACCTGGGCCCGGAGCTCGGCATTTTCCCGGAGATAAAACCACTGACACATGGCCGTGAAATTGGCAGCAGCATCGAGTGCATCGGCAAACGCCTTGTTTCTGGACAGGTCGAGCTTGAAGATGTCCCCCAGCTCCGGCGTTCCCCCCATCCGTCTGGTGGCGCGGTAGTAGGCCACGACAGGCAAGGGAATAAGCGCCTGTGGACTCTTGCCAATCTCGCGCCAGAGAGCCTGGACGTATTGGTTCAGGCTGGATAGACGTTCGGTGGTGCTGTTGCTGTAACTAAATCGGGCCGGGGGCTGATAGACAATGTATTGCGACCATTCCAACGCGGCTGCTTGACCAGTCGGTGTCTTTCCCGTGAAGTGTTCGATCGGGTAGTAGTCATTTGCGCTGGCTCTGATTTGTACAAACTGCTTTGGTGCACTGGCAGCATCGGCAGTTGGCGGTGCGATGTAGATGTCCGTGGGCAGTAGCGAGACGCCCTGGGCTTTTCGTTGCCGCTGACTGCCGGCCCCGTTAGCCGCCACGAGCTCGTAAAGGGCGATGGCAGCAGCATCCAGGATGCTGCTCTTGCCCGATCCGTTGGCACCGACAATCACGTTGATGTCAGCTTGGAAATCGACGTGCAGGAATTCAAAGCAGCGAAAGTGGGTTATTTCGATTCGGGATAGCTTCATCTCTGTGCCTTATTGACGGCCCACTGAACGCAGCTCGACCTGAGCCGACAAGGTCTGGCGGTGGGCATGGGATTCCTTTGCGGAAGTCTCAACACTGTTGAGAGTATTTCTGGCGCATACCGGTTTATCCCTTCGCTTCCAGCAAATGGGCCAGTCCGACGCGGACGGCCAAGGCATCGCTGCCCGCGAGCTTCCCGAGCTCGCCGCGCACCAGACGATGGTCCAGGGTGAAAAGCTTGAAACGCACCTTGGACGGCGCCGGCAGGCCGGCGGCGGCGAGATCGGCAATCGGGCAGTCGAGCGGCCAGGGGGCGTTGGCCTGCGAGGTGATCATCGCCATCACCGAATGGCCAGCCGGCGTGTTGAAAGCCGCGGCGTCCGAGAGCACCAGCGCCGGGCGGTTCTTCGTGGCGTTGCGGTCGGTGAAGGGAAACGGCACGCGGACGACCGCGAAGCGTTCAAAGCTCACGATAGGCTTCCTCGTCGGCGCTGCCCGACCACTCGGAGAGCGTGCCTTCGACAGCCCGCAGGTATTCGATGTCCAGCGGTTGCACGCGGCGGACGGTCGCCGTGCCGTCGGCGCCTACCTCCCAGGCGATCAGGTCGCCAGCTGTTACGTGCATCGCGGTGCGGACGTCCTGCGGGATCGTGGTCTGGCCCTTGGCAGTGATTTTGGCAACGGCGAGCATTTCGATCTCCAGTAAGGATTGCATTACATTCTTACTTTACAGCGGGCAGTAGCCTGGATCAAGCAGGCAAATTGGCGGTCTCTGACGAGGTGAAACGTCGAAATCAGGAGAGCACGACGCCCGAACGATCGGCAATTCGTCGGGCGAGCGCCAGAAAGTCGGCGTAGGCATTGCGCACGGCTTCTCCATGCGCGCCGATGGCTCCGTCTGCCGGTTTGAGGGCGAACACTGGTTTGCGTGCTTCCATGGCCATCGGCATCAGACTGCGGTAATGCTTGAGCATCGCGAGGCAATACGGGTCTGCGCCGGTGCTTATCGTGGCACTCGGGCATTCGTTCAGTACCGATTCACGGTATTCGCTTGGAAATCGGTTGATCCAGCGTTGATACGCCTTTGGCGGCCGGTTCTCACGCATGCCATGTTGCATCACCACGTAACCCAATGGCTCAATCTGTCCCGGAGGCAACTCCATCGACGGATCGGGGTTCCTGGTGACCAGCTCTTGCCAACTTGCGCGCCAGGCGCGAAGCGACGGCCCCAGGTTGCGCAGACCTTGCAGGGAGAAGAGGTCCGGACCCAGTGGAATCACGACGTGCTGACTCGCGATCAGCGCGGCACGGTTGATTGCGCCGAGATTCGGTCCGACATCGATCATGACCCACTGCGCGCCGAATTGTGTTGCCGCCTGGCGCACTCCGCGGTAGAGGGCGGTCATGGTGCGAAACGCCGCTTCGTCACGATTGTGGCAACGCGGCCAGGCGTCGGAAAGCTTGTCCTCGAACGTCGATAGCGCCAGGTCCCCGACCACAAGTCCAAGGTGTGAACTGATCTCTTCCAGGTGCGGTGCCTGCACATCACCGAGTCCGCGGATGATCGGGCGCAGCGCGCCGAATATCGTTCTTGGATGTTCGCCATTCGGCCAGAGAGGCTCAAGCTGGTCTTCGGTCAGGAACATGCTGGTGAGGTTGGCTTGCGGATCGAGGTCCACCGCCAGCACCGTCTCTCCCCGCTCGGCAATCATGCACGCCAGATGATAGACCAGCGTGGTCTTGCCCACACCGCCCTTGTTGTTGAAGAATGCGATGGTCTTCATGCGCGCCTGCGAATGGTTGCGAGCACATAGCCGGCATCGAACTGAAATTCTGCCGGGGCACTGCCGTTCTTCTCCAAGGCATCCTGTGCGCGAAGTACGCCTCGCCCGTAGCGATTGACATAGCCCAAAGCCTTCAGCGCCTCGGCGACGACCGGGTTCCGGTAGCTCGTTTGCTGCGGAAAATTCGCTGGCGACGCTTCGCCATAAAGGCCGCCGGGACTCTGTATCTCGAGCCGATCCTCGAGCCAGGTGATCCTCAGGCCCCCCCCCCCCCCCCCCCCCCCCCCCCCCCCCTTGGTTCCTGGGCGCTGCGAACTCGGCCAGGCTGTAGTTTATGCTCGTCACCCCAAAATCCGGTTCACGGTTGAACGGCTGGCGCAGGTAATGCACCTTGTGATTGGTCGGCATCGATGAACTCGACAATGGCAAGAATGAAGTCCTCGGGCTTGTTGAGCGAAAAGAGAATCTCGTTGCGCGTGACAGTGATCGTCGGCGCGCCGGCAACACGGCCCTTGACTTCAATGAAGCGCAGCTTGCCGGTGCCAGGAACGCGGCTTTCAACGTCGTAGCCCAGCTTCTCGAATTCGCGATCGGTGGGATCGAAGCCGAGCTGGCGCTCGATGTCCATGATGATCGCTCGCGCGCGGGTGGCGCTGATTTGCGTATCGACGGCTGCCGTGGGCGTGCTCGATGTTTCGCCGGTCATGGCCTTGATCAGGCCGATCGGGACCACCAGCATGCCGCCCAGGACCACCGGCGGCAGCGGCGAGATTTGCGCTTCCAGCTTCAAGTCGTCCAGACGCTTTTCGAGCCGTCCTTGCAGGAGGTCTGCGCGCTTGCGTGCCTCGCCAGAGTTGAGTTTGGCATTGGGTTTCCCTGCCTGCTCCTGGAGTTTGAGTTCTTCGGCGCGGTGGTCCCAGTAGGTGATTTCCTTGGTGAGGCGATCCTTGACCGCGGCTTCGGTCCGGGTGATCAGTTCGAGCTTGCGCCCACGGACCTCGGCAAGGTGTTCCGGCACGACCTGGGTGATGGCGTAGCCCTGCACCTGTTTCTCCAGTTCGCGCGTGATCCACTGGCATTCGGGTCGGTCGAGGATCGCTTCGATGCCGGGTTCGCCCGCAGCGATTGGCCGATAGTCGAGATAGGGCGCGTAGTGCACATGACGGGTGCTGGTGCTGGCGTCCATTTCGACGTAGAGCATGCGTTTCGACACGACCCGACCCTCCCCGGCGCGAGTGAGGCCGGCGTCCTGGATGGCATGTTCGAGGTGGAACAGCACGCGCGGCTGCGTTCCGGGATCACGTTCATCAACCAGCACGCTGCCGCGTTTCAGCAGATCGCGATGACGCTCCAGCGTCAGGTCGATGACGGCGTCGAGCAACGGGTGGCCGGGGCAGACAAATGCCGCCAGCGGTTGGCCCGGAGGTGCGACCAGCAATTTCTCGAAGGCGATTCGCTCATAGCGCGGCAAGACGGGTTCGCCGATGCCGATCAGGCGGTCACGATTGCGCACCGGCGCGGGTACATGGGTGATTTCGTAGCGCCGGGGCTCGCGCTGCCTGGCGGTGCCGCCGAGCCGCTTGAAGGCTTCGTGGAAGAACGACTCGATGTAATGCGGTTGCAGCCGGCGGGCGTCGGCACGCTCCATGTCTTCGCGGATGCGCTGCACCCGGCTGGCGTCCATGGCGTCGTGGGCGAGCGCGCGTTCTTCGAGCAGGCTCTGCAGGTGTTCCCGATCCGTCGCGACATCGAGCACCGTGGTGAGGAAGGCCTTGACCTCGGGCTTCTCGCCGTGGCGGATGGCCTCGATCAGCAGGTCGCGCAGCGACATGACCTTGCCGTCGGACTCGAAGGCGAGTTTGCCCAGCACGTCGAAGACTTGCCCGCCAAGGGCCTGGCGCGCCAGTTCGAGCTTTTCCAGCAGCCGGCGGTAGACGTCGCCTTCGCGCGTATCGTCCGCCACCAGATTCCACAGGTGGCAAACCTCGGTCTGGCCGATCCGGTGGATACGGCCGAAGCGTTGTTCGATCCGGTTGGGGTTCCAGGGCAGGTCGTAATTCACCATCAGATGTGCGCGCTGCAGGTTGATGCCCTCGCCGGCGGCGTCGGTCGCCAGCAGTACCTGTACTTCGGGATCGTGCTTGAATGATTCCTGCACCTTGAGGCGCTCTTCACGGCCGATGCCACCATGGATGACGACGACCGCCTCCTGGCGACCGAGCAGCGTGCTGATGCGTTGCTCGAGATAGTTGAGCGTGTCGCGGTGCTCGGTGAAGATCACCAGCTTCTGGTGCGGCGAAGGCGTGGGTGGCGGGATCGCGCCGGCACCATAGGGAGCTGGCGGTTCAGCGACGCGGTGGCCGATGCCGGCCGGCGTGAAGATCTCGGAGAGCAGGCTGGCCAGTTGGCACCACTTGGTATCGGTGCCGCTGCGGCGGACAGCCAGAGCCTGGCCTTCGAGCCCTTTCAGGGTCTCGATCTCGATGCGCAGTTCGGCGATCGAGCGCGCGGCGGTGGCCTGGTCGAGAATTTCTTCCTCGGCGGCAGCAACTTCGTTGTCGGGTGCTTCGTCCAGGTCATCGACGTCTTCGCCGTCGAGGGCAGGCAGTGACGCAGGGAGGATGGTCGCCGCCTGGCCGCCACGCTGCAGCACCTCCAGTTCCCGCAGTCGGCTTTCCAGCCGTTCGCGCCGGCGGCGCAGCGATTGGTAGATGGCCTCGGGTGAGGAAGCCAGGCGTCGCTGCAGGATGGTCAGGGCGAAACCGACGGTGCCGGCGCGCTTGTCGTTTTCCAGCGCTTCGGCGCGGTTGAATTCGTTGCGCACGTAGTCGGTGACCGCCCGGTAAAGCGCGGCTTCGGCATCCGAGAGTTGGTAGGGCACGGTGTAGGCGATTCGCTCGGGGAACAGCGGCGTGCCGTCGAACTTGCGCAGGCTTTCCTTCACCATCCGGCGCATCAGGTCGGAAACGTCGGCGGTGTGCACGCCATCGCGGTAACGACCCTCGAAACGGTCGCCGTCGAGCAGCGCCATGAACAACTGGAAATCGGCTTCCTTGCCGTTGTGTGGCGTGGCCGACATCAGCAGGAAGTGGCGGGTGAGCGTCGAGAGCAGTTGGCCAAGGCGATAGCGCTTGGTGTACTTGGTCTCGCCACCAAACACGGTCGCCGACATCTTGTGCGCTTCGTCGCAAACCACCAGATCCCAGCGGCAATCGGGCACCTGCAGCTTCTGCTGCACGTCTTCATTGCGCGAGAGCTTGTCGAGGCGGGCAATGCACAGGTTGGTTTCGAGGAACCAGTTGCCGGTGCGCGCTGCTTCGAGCTTGTCGTTGGTGAGAATCTCGAAGGGCAGGTGGAAGCGACGGTAGAGTTCGTCCTGCCACTGTTCGGCCAGGCTGCCGGGGCAGACGATCAGGCAGCGTTGCAGGTCGCCACGGGCGATCAGTTCCTTGATCAGCAGGCCGGCCATGATCGTCTTGCCGGCGCCCGGATCGTCAGCCAGCAGAAAGCGCAGCGGCTGCCGCGGCAGCATGGTTTCGTAGACGGCGGTGATCTGGTGCGGCAGCGGGTCGACGATCGAGGTATGGACCGCCAGCACCGGGTCGAACAGATGTGCGAGGCGGATGCGCTGGGCCTCGGAAACCAGGCGGAAGAGTGCACCGTCGCCATCGAAGCTCCACGGCCGGCCCTGCTCGACGACTTCCAGTCGTGCCTCGTCGTGCCGGTAAAGGAGCTCGTTGGCCACTTTTCCGGAGGCGGTCTTGTAGGTCAGTTCCAGCGCTTCGGAGCCAAACCACTGGACGCTGACCACGCTTACCAGGGCGTCAGGGAGGATGCCGCGGATCGCCGCGTGGGTTTGGAGTTGTTCGAGTTTCATGACCGATCAGAACCAGTACGGACTACCTTGGACTGCTTGCTGGTGCCCAGGAAGGGAATCGAACCCCCACACCTTGCGGCGGCAGGACCTAAACCTGCTGCGTCTACCAATTTCGCCACCTGGGCACTGCCAACCCTGGCGCCGGGCCAGCTCGCGGCGCAGTCAGCCACGCGCTCGCGCCAGCAACTCCTCTGCTCCGTCGATCGATGGCTATTCTAACCGCCAGCACCCTATACTGTCAGCCCCAAAAAGCGCTGGCCGGTTTTCCCCAGGCCAGCAAGCTCCGCAACGATGCCTGTCGACCATTACGAGAACTTCCCTGTTGCCTCGCTGCTGCTGCCGCGCCGCCTGCGGCGGCCGATCGAGGCGATCTATCGTTTCGCCCGCGGGGCCGACGACATTGCCGATGAAGGCGACGCTTCCGACGCCATCCGCCTGCAGGGTCTGGCTGAATACCGCACCGAACTCGACCGCATCGAGCGTGGCGAGCCTCCCGCCGGGGAGGCCTTCAAGGAGCTGGCGGCAGTCGTTGCCGAGTGGCAGCTGCCCGTTCCGCTGCTCCGCGACCTGCTCGACGCCTTTGCGCAGGATGTCGTCAAGAAGCGCTACGCCGACTACGCGGAGTTGCTCGACTACTGTCGGCGGTCGGCCAATCCAGTGGGGCGCCTGCTGCTCCATCTTGCCGGGCGAGCCAGCGACGAGAACCTGCGCCGCTCGGACTGCATCTGTTCGGCCCTGCAACTGGTCAACTTCTGGCAGGACATTGCCATCGACTGGCAGAAGGACCGGGTCTATCTGCCACAAGCCGACCTCAGGCAGTTCGACGTTGCCGAAACACAGATCGCGGCCGCACGCTGCACTGCCGAGTGGGCCGCGCTGCTTGCTTTTCAGCTCGACCGCACAGATCGCCTGATGCGAGAAGGTGCGCCCCTGGTCCATCAACTGCCGGGCCGCATGGGTTGGGAGATACGGCTGACAGTCCAGGGGGGGCTGCGCATCCTGGAGCGCATCCGGCGTGCGCGCGGCGACGTCTTTCGGTGTCGGCCGGTGCTTGACGCCGGCGACTGGTTGCGTATCGGTGGACGCGCGCTATTCATGTAAGTCATGGGAGAATGACTGCCCCGTGGAAATCCCGAGATCGCGCATGACCCCCGACGAATACTGCCAGGAGAAGGCGGCCCGCAGTGGCTCGAGCTTCTACTACAGCTTCCTTTTCCTGCCGCAGAATCGGCGGCGCGCGATCACGGCACTCTATGCGTTCTGCCGGGAAGTCGACGACGTCGTCGATGAATGCCAGGACCCACAGGTGGCCGCCACCAAGCTCGCCTGGTGGCGACGCGAGCTGGCGAGCATCGACGGCGGCCAGCCGCAGCACCCGGTGACGCAGGCGCTGCAGGCGGCCAGTGCGGAATTCAACCTGCCACAGGAGCAGTTGCAGGAAATCGTCGATGGCATGGAGATGGACCTGCAGCAATCACGTTACCTCGATTTCAAGGCGCTGTCCCTCTATTGCTACCGCGTCGCCGGCGTCGTCGGTCTGCTGGCGGCGGAGATCTTCGGTTACCAGGACCGCCGGACGCAGAGATACGCGCATGATCTCGGCCTCGCGTTCCAGCTCACCAACATCATCCGTGACGTCGGCGAAGATGCACGCATGGGCCGCATCTACCTGCCGATTGACGAATTGCAGCGTTTCGAGGTGCCTGCCGCCGACATCCTCAACGCCCGCCATTCGGACAACTTCCGCCGCTTGATGGATTTCCAGGTGGAGCGTGCCGAGAGCTATTACGCGCAGGCGATCGACGCCCTGCCGGCGGCTGATCGGCGGGCACAACGCCCGGGGCTGGTGATGGCGGCGATCTACCGCACGCTGCTCGACGAGATCAAGCGTGACGGCTGTCAGGTCCTCACCCAGCGCACTTCGCTGACGCCGATCCGCAAGCTGTGGATCGCCTGGCGAACCTGGGTGCGTGGATGAAGGCAGCGATCGTCGGCGCCGGCTGGGCAGGTCTGTCGGCTGCTGTCGAACTGGCGCAGGCGGGATTTCGCGTGACCGTCTTCGAGGCCGCCAGACAGCTCGGTGGACGCGCCCGCAGCGTCGAGGTTCAGGGGCACCGTCTCGATAACGGGCAGCACCTCCTGGTCGGCGCCTATCGCGAGACGCTGCGCCTGATGAGGCAAGTCGGAGCCGACCCCGATCGCCTGCTCAAGCGCCTGCCGCTAGAACTGAGCTTCCCTGGCGGTCCGCTTCCCTTCCGCATGCGCCTGCCGCGCCTGCCCTCCCCCTGGCACCTGGCGGCCGGCCTGCTGACGGCACGCGGCGCCTCGCTGGCCGAGAAGATCAGTGCGGCTCGCTGCATGCGCTCGCTGCAGCGTGACGGCTACCGGCTTGGCGAAGACTGCACGGTGACCGCCTTGCTGGATCGCCATGGCCGGCGCGGGAGTCTGCGCCGTCACCTGTGGGAGGCGCTCTGCCTGGCGGCGCTGAATACGCCGCCCGAGCGGGCCTCGGCGCAGATCTTTGCCAATATGCTGCGTGACAGTCTCGGCGGCGGGAGCGGTGCGACCGATCTGCTGCTGCCCGCAGCCGACCTCGACCAGCTGTTGCCGGCAGCCGCTGCCCGTTTCATCGAAGCGCGTGGCGGCGACCTTCGCCTGTCGTGCCGCGTCGAAGCCATCGACGCCGGCCCGATGATCGATGGCGAGCGCTTCGACTGTGCCCTCGTCGCAGTCGGCCCGCAGCATGCGGCGGCCTTGCTCGCTCGCCATACGGAAACAGCGGCTATGGCGAAGATGCTCGCCGGCTATGCCTTCGAGCCCATAGGCACCGTCTACTGCGCCTATCCGCCGCAAGTCGCCCTGCCCTTCCCGATGCTCGGGCTCGACGATCGTCCTCCCGGGCAGGTCGGTCAGTGGGTCTTCGATCGCGGAGCGCTTTGCGGCACGCCAGGGGTCATGGCCTTCGTGCTCAGCGGCCATGGCGCGTGGGAGCAACTCGACAACGCGGCGCTGGCCGCAACCCTGCAGCGCGAACTCGCCGCGACACTGCATGCACGCCTGCCACCGGTGCTTTGGCAACAGGTGATCCGCGAACGTCGGGCAACCTACTCCTGCCGCCCGAATCTGCACCGCCCAGCCGCCCGGACGGCGCTGGCCGGCTGCTGGCTGGCCGGCGATTACGTCTGCGCCGACTATCCGGCTACGCTGGAAGCCGCAGTCCGCAGCGGCGTCGCAGCGGCGCAGGACATCCTGCTCAGCGCAGCTCTTCCAGCTGCCCGGCGTGCATCCGCAGACGACGGGAACAGCGCGCCGCGATCTCTTCGTCATGGGTGACGAGAATCAGCGTGGTGCCGCGCTCGGCATTGATCTCGAACATCAACTCGATGACCTGATGGCCGGTCGCGGCGTCGAGATTGCCGGTCGGCTCATCGGCGAGCACCAGCCGTGGGCCCGGGGCAAAGGCACGCGCCAGGGCGACGCGCTGCTGTTCCCCACCGGAGAGATGTTTCGGATAGTGTCGCAGGCGGTGCGCCAGTCCAACCCGCTGCAACCAGTGTTGGGCCTCGGCTCGGGCATTGGCGGCGCCGGCCAGTTCGAGCGGCAGCATGACGTTCTCGATGGCATTCAGCGAAGGCAACAACTGGAAGGTCTGGAAAACGAAGCCCAGCACGCGGCCGCGCAGAACCGCCCGCGCATCCTCGTCCAGGCGACCGAGATCCTCGCCAGCCAGGGCCACCGTACCGCTGCTCGGCAGATCGAGACCGGCCAGCAGGCTCAGCAGCGTGGATTTCCCCGAGCCGGAAGCGCCGACGATCGCCACCGTCTCGCCGGCCGCGACGGCGAACGAAATCTCGTGCAGAATGGTCAACGGCTCGCCACCGTTATCGACCCGCTTGGCAAGATCCTTCACCTCAACGACCATCGCTGTGTCTCGAACCATGTCCCTTTTCCGGAAATACCGCCACTTCCTGCTTGCTGGCCTGATGCTGCTCACCGCGACCGTCCAGGCAGCAGGAACCATCCTGGTTTTTGGCGACTCGCTTTCAGCCGGCTACGGTATCCGGCAGGATGCCGCCTGGCCCGCCTTGCTGGCCAGGCGCCTGCAGGAGAAGAGGCTCGATTATAGCGTCGTCAACGCCAGCATCTCGGGAGAAACCACCAGCGGTGGCCGTATCCGGATCGAAGCGGCGCTAGCCAGGCATTCGCCGCGGGTGGTCATTGTCGCCCTCGGCGCCAACGACGGCTTGCGCGGACTGCCGGTGGCGCAAGTGCGCGACAACCTGACAGCCATCGTCGCCAGTGCCCAGAAGAAGAATGCCCGCGTGCTGCTGGTCGGTCAGCGAATCCCGCCCAACTACGGCCAATACGCGCTGCAGTTCCACCAGGTCTTCGGCGAGGTCGCCAGAGCCCGGCAAACCGCGCTGGTAGACTTCCTGCTCGACGGCGTCGCGACGCAGGCAGAGTTGTTTCAGGCCGACAACCTGCATCCGACCGCCGAAGCGCAGACGCTGCTGCTCGACAATATCTGGCGCGGACTTGCCCCACTGCTAAAATAGCCGGCCGTCAGCAACAGGCATTCCGCGCATGAAACATGACATCGCTACGGTCGAGCAGCTCAGCGAGCTTTCGTCCTTTGATGAAATCATCGACGTTCGCTCGCCGTCCGAGTTTGCCGAAGACCACATCCCCGGCTCGGTCAACTGTCCGGTCCTCGACGACCAGCAGCGGATCGAGGTCGGCACTCTGTACAAGCAGGTTTCGCCCTTCGCAGCGAGGAAGATCGGCGCCGCTCATGTCGCCGAGAGCATTGCTGGCCATCTGCGCGCTCGCTTTCTCGAACGTCCGAAGAATTGGCGACCCCTGGTCGTTTGCTGGCGCGGCGGCCAGCGCAGCGGCTCGATGACCCACGTCCTGCGCCGGGTCGGCTGGGACGCACAACAACTCGAAGGGGGCTACAAGACCTATCGCCGGCTGGTCATCGAGGATCTCGCAGCCATCCCTCGCCAGCTGAATTTGAGGGTCATCTGTGGCGCAACCGGCAGCGGCAAGAGCCGCATCCTCCAGGCCATCGGACGACTCGGCGAACAGGTGCTTGACCTCGAGGAACTCGCCTGCCACAAGGGCTCGGTGCTTGGCGTCCTGCCAAACTGCCCGCAACCGTCACAAAAGATGTTCGAGTCCCGTCTGCTGACCGCGCTGCAGGGCTTCGACCACAACCGCCTGGTGCATGTCGAAGCGGAAAGCCGGAAGATCGGGTCGCTGCAGTTGCCGACGGCCCTGATCGAAGCGATGCGCGCCGGCGAATGCGTGAATATCGAGGCGACGCTCGACGCCCGGGTCGAGTTCCTCTTGCGCGATTACGACTATTTCCTGACCGCACCCGAGTGGCTGGACGCCCGCCTGCAACCCTTGCGCAATCTGCGCGGCGCGGAAACGATCCTGCGCTGGCGCGACCAGGCCCGCGAGGGCCGCTGGCGCCAACTGGTCGCCGACCTGCTTGAACTGCACTACGATCCGCTCTACAGCCGCTCGCAGAATCAGAACTATGTCGGTTTCAGGGCGCCGACCAAGCTGAGTACCGACGATCTGACGCCTGCCGGCATTGAAGCCCTGGCGCAGCGCGTTTGCGGCAGATGATCAGATTCAGGCAAGAAGGAAGAAACCATGACACAGGACAAGCATGACCCGGTCGTTGTCAGCGAAAACGGGCAGGGACCTTACCAGCAGACGGTCCGCGTCGGCAAGCATTGCCTGATCGCCGATGAGCCGGTCGCCATGGGTGGCAGCGACGCAGGCCCGGCGCCCTTCGATTTCCTGCTCGCCAGCCTTGGTAGCTGCACCTCGATCACCTTGCGCATGTATGCCGAACGCAAGGGACTGCCGCTGGCCGGGGTGAGCGTCGAGTTGACCCACGACAGGGTCGAAGTCGAGGGCGGCGGCAAGGTCGATCGCATCTCGCGCCTGATCCGCCTTGACGGCGACCTGACGCCGGAACAGCGCAGCCGGCTGCTGGCGATCGCCAACAAGTGTCCGATTTACCGCTGCCTGCAATCGGACATCCGGATCGACAGCCTGCTTGCCGACCCCAGTGGGGCGTCAGCGGCCGATGGAGCGACACCGGGCGTGCCAAATGTCACGGACAGGAGTGATTGGAGCTCGATTAGTGGAGACTTGCGGGACCGTTCGTAGTAGAATTGATGCACTGCAACATCAACCCGCGCGGCGCCTCTCGAACCAGAGGTAAATCTCCCCATGTTAGAACATCACTACCTCACCACCCTGTTTGAGCCCAAGTCCGTCGCCGTCATCGGCGCTTCCGACCGGGAAAATTCGGTCGGTAATGTCCTCTTCAAGAACATTCTCGATTCCGGTTACAAGGGACGCCTGTACCCGATCAACACGGCCCACGACACGATCCAGGGGGTGCCGGCGTACAAGTCGATCGAAGAGATCAGCGCCCGTGTTGAACTGGCGGTCGTCGTCACCAGACCACAGACGGTGCCGAAGATCATCGAACAATGCGGTCGCAGCGGCGTCAAGAACGCCATCGTGATCACTTCGGGTTTTGCCGAGGCGGGTCACTCGGGCGCAGCGCTTGAGCGCAAGATGATGGAGATCGCCCGCAGCTACGGGGTCCGCCTGCTTGGCCCGAACTGTCTCGGCATCATTCGCCCCAACCTCGGCCTCAACGCCACTTTTGCCCGCGTCCATGCCAACGTTGGTCACCTGGCGCTGGTGGCACAATCGGGCGCCATCTGCTCGGCCGTTCTCGACTGGGCAACCAGCAACCGCATCGGCTTTTCCAGCGTCATTTCGCTGGGTGGCACGGCTGATGTCGATTTCGGGGAAATCCTCGATTACCTGATCTACGACAACCTCACCCATTACATCCTGCTCTACGTCGAAGGCATTCGCGACGCGCGCCGCTTCATGAGCGCCTTGCGTTCGGCGGCGCGCATCAAGCCGATCGTCCTGCTCAAGGCCGGCCGTCACGCCGGCGGCCTGGCGGCCGTCGAGACGCACTCGGGAATGGCCGCCGGCTCGGATATCGTTTTCGAAGCTGCCGTTCGCCGGGCGGGCGTGGTGCGCGTCAAGAACATCGGCCAGTTGTTCTACGCTGCCAAGGCTCTGGCGTCGAAGTTCCGCCCGCAGGGCAAACGCCTGGCGATCATTACCAACGGTGGCGGACCAGGCGCCATGGCGGCAGACCGCGCCGGTGATCTCGAGATTCCGCTCGCCGAATTGTCGGTAGGCACCATGCAGGCGCTCAACGCCACGATGCCACCGACCTGGTCGCAGCGGAACCCGGTCGACATCGAAGGTGACGCGACGCCCAAACGCTATTACGACGCCATCCTCGCCGTCGCCGAGGATCCGGAGGTCGACGGCGTTCTCGTCATGCTATCGCCGCAGGCCATGACCCAGCCGCTGGAAGTTGCCAAGGCGGTGATCGAAGTCGACCTGCTGACCGCCAAACCGATTCTGACCTGCTGGATGGGCGAGGAGCAGGTTCATCAGGCACGTACGCTGCTCGAAGAAAACGGCATTCCTTCCTTTCGCATGCCGGAAACCGCAGTTGAACTGTACTACCACATCTCGACCTACTACTGGAACCAGAAACTCCTCCTGCAGACACCTGCGCCCCTGTCGAAGCATGCGCGCCCGGAAACGGAGGGCGCCAAGATGTTGATCGAGGCGGTACTGCACGAACGCCGCAAACTTCTCTCTGAAATGGAATCGAAGGCCATCCTGCGTGCCTTCCGGATTCCCGTCGCGCAGACCATGGTTGCGCATACGCCGACCGAGTCGCTGTTGCTTGCGGAGCAGATCGGCTTTCCGATCGCGATGAAAATCGACTCCCCTGACATCCTCCACAAGAGCGAAGTGGGAGGAGTCCGGCTCAACATCACCAATGCGCCGGCGGCCCGCAACGCTTATCACGACATCATCGAGACCGTCAAGAAGCGCCACCCGACGGCGCGTATCAATGGCCTCTCGATCGAACCCTATCTGGCTCGCCCGAACGGCCGCGAGCTGATGATCGGCGTCTCGCGTGATCCGATCTTTGGTCCCATCATCACCTTCGGCGCCGGCGGTACCGAAGTCGAAGTCTTCAGCGACCGGGCGGTTGCCCTGCCGCCGCTCAACCGCTTCCTGGCGCGGGATCTGATCCGGTCAACACGCGCCTCGAAACTGCTCGGCGAATTCCGCAACATGCCGCCGGTCAACCTGGAAGCACTCGAAGACGTGCTGCTGCACGTCTCGCAGATGATCTGCGAACTGCCCTGGCTGCAGGAACTCGACCTCAACCCGCTGATCGTCGACGAGAACGGCAGTATTGCAGCCGATGCGCGCATCGTCATCGACTATGCAGCGCCATCCGGCGACCGCTATGCGCACATGGCGATCCATCCCTACCCGGTACATCTGATCCAGGACTGGGAACTGCCGGATGGCCGAACGGTGACGATTCGACCCATCCGCCCGGAAGACGCCGAGCGCGAGCAACAGTTCGTCATTGCGATGTCCGACGAAAGCAAGTACTACCGCTTCATGGATACCATCCGCGAGCTGACGCAAACGATGCTGGTGCGCTTCACCCAGATCGACTACGACCGCGAGATGGCCCTGGTGGCGACACTGCCCGACGCGGAAGGCAAGGAAGTGCAGATCGGGGTCGCCCGCTACGTCACCAACCCGGATGGCGAATCCGTCGAATTTGCTCTGGCGGTTGCCGATGACTGGCAGAAGCACGGCGTCGGCCGCAAACTGATGAGTGCGCTGATTGACTGCGCACGTGCCAAGGGTTACCGGACCGTCGTCGGCGATGTTCTGTCGATGAATACCAAGATGTTCAACCTGATGACCAAACTCGGCTTCACGATTCACCCGCACCCGGACGATCCGGCTGTGAAACGGGTCATCAAGCCCCTGAACAACTAGGCACGGCCGCCAGGGGCCGTGACAGAGGCAACGCACCCCGCTTGACGAAGCCGAAGTCTTCGGCCCGCTGCAGAATCCGTGCCGACGAGATCGCCCGAGCGCTTCCCGACCTGCGTCCAGGCCGCTTCCTCGCCGCCCTACTGCTGTTCGAAATTCACATCGTAGGGATATGAACGATGGGGTTCATTGGACTCACGGCGCGCCTTCTGCTCGTTGAGGTCGACTTTCCGGTCCCACCAGATCGCCCGCCCTCGCCGCTGATCCTCAGCCCACTCCGGATGCTTGGCCATCATCTCGCGCATGAACTTGGTGTGATCCGATTCGTACAACGCCATCTCGCCTGCTCCCAAAGAAGAAATCCATTTGCCCTGATAGAAGAAATCTGCCCAGACGATTATACGCTCCCGCAACTCAGTGCAGCATGATGGGGCGCGCGGCGCCGGCACAGTATTCGTCGAGCAGCGCGTCGATCGACTCCTCGTCGCGCTCGCTGTCGGGAATCTCGTCGATGGCCCTGCGCAGGTCCCTGGCGACCGATCCCTGCACGAACAGGCTACGGCTGGCCGTCTTGTCCACCAGCTCGAAACCCTGCTGAACGGGGTAAGCGAGAATCGCGTAGTGCCGGCTGTTATAGACAATGTTCATCGCGAGCGGTGCCACCTAGGCCTTGTCAAAACGCATGATGCCGCCCTCGCAAGCCACGCGGATGGTATCGCCGGCAACGAAGCGCCCCTCGAGGATGGCCTTGGCCAGAGGATCCTCAAGTTGTGACTGAATCGCACGTTTCAGCGGGCGCGCGCCGTAAACCGGATCAAAACCGGCCGTAGCCACCTCCGAGATCGCGCTGTCGGCCACGTCGAGCTTCAGCTCAAGCTGTGCCAGGCGCTTCTCGAGGTAAGCGAGCTGAATCCTGGCGATCGACCGGATGTGCTGCTCGTCGAGCGCATGGAAAACGACCACCTCGTCGATCCGGTTGATGAACTCCGGCCGGAAGTAGGTCTTCACCTCGCCCATCACGGCCAGCTTGATCAACTGGTAGTCGTCACCGGCCATCTGCTGAATCATCTGGCTACCCAGGTTGGAGGTCATGACCACGACCGTGTTCTTGAAATCTACCGTCCGACCGTGGCCGTCGGTCATGCGGCCATCGTCGAGGACCTGCAGCAACACGTTGAAGACATCCGGGTGGGCCTTCTCGACCTCATCGAGCAGAATCACCGAATACGGCTTGCGCCTGACCGCCTCGGTCAGGTAACCGCCCTCCTCATAGCCAACATAACCCGGCGGCGCGCCAATCAGGCGCGACACCGAGTGTTTCTCCATGAATTCGCTCATGTCGACGCGGATCAGGTGCTCGTCGGAATCGAAAAGAAAACCGGCCAGCGCCTTGCACAGCTCGGTCTTGCCGACGCCCGTCGGACCCAGGAAGAGGAACGACCCGTAAGGCCGGTTGGGATCGGCGAGGCCCGCACGCGAACGGCGGATGGCATTGGCCACCAGGCGCACCGCCTCATCCTGTCCGACGACGCGCTGATGCAGCCGCTCTTCCATCAGCAGCAGCTTCTCGCGTTCGCCCTGCATCATCTTCGACACCGGGATGCCAGTGGCGCGCGAGACGACCTCGGCGATCTCCTCGGTGCCGACTTTGGTGCGCAACAGCTTGTTGTGCTGGCGCCCGTCGCCCGATTTCTCGGCCACCGTCAGTTGCGCCTCGAGCTGCGGCAACTTGCCGTACTGGATTTCGGCCACCTTGTCCCATTTGTTCTCCCGCTGCAGATGTGCCAGCTCAAGCTTCAGCTTGTCGATCTCTTCCTTGATCTGTGCACTGCCCTGCACCTGGGATTTTTCGGCTTTCCAGATTTCCTCGAGGTCGTTGTACTCACGCTCCAGCTTGACCAGTTCCTCCTCGATCAGGTGCATGCGCTTCTTCGACGCTTCATCGCGTTCCTTGCGCACCGCCTCGCGCTCGATCTTGAGCTGGATCATGCGGCGGTCGAGCTTGTCCATCACCTCCGGCTTGGAGTCGATCTCCATCTTGATCCGCGCGGCGGCTTCGTCGATCAGGTCGATCGCCTTGTCCGGCAGGAAGCGGTCGGTAATGTAGCGATGCGACAGCTCGGCGGCGGCGACGATCGCCGGGTCGGTGATATCGACACCGTGATGCAACTCGTATTTTTCGCGCAGCCCACGGAGAATGGCGATGGTCGATTCAACCGTCGGCTCGTCGATCAGCACTTTCTGGAAGCGACGCTCGAGCGCGGCGTCCTTCTCGATGTACTTGCGGTACTCATCGAGCGTCGTTGCACCGACGCAGTGCAGATCGCCGCGCGCCAGCGCCGGCTTGAGCATGTTGCCGGCGTCGATCGCACCCTCGGCCTTGCCGGCACCGACCATGGTATGCAATTCATCGATGAAGACGATGATCCGCCCTTCTTCCTGGGCAATCTCCTTGAGCACCGCTTTCAGGCGCTCCTCGAATTCACCCCGATACTTGGCGCCGGCGAGCAGCGCCGCCATGTCGAGGCTCAGCACCTTCTTGCCCTTGAGCGTCTCCGGGACTTCGCCATTGACAATGCGCTGGGCAAGGCCTTCGACGATTGCGGTCTTGCCGACGCCAGGCTCGCCAATCAGCACGGGATTGTTCTTGGTGCGCCGCTGCAGAATCTGGATTGCACGCCGGATCTCGTCATCGCGACCGATCACCGGATCGAGCTTGCCGAGGCGCGCGCGCTCGGTGAGGTCGATGCAGTACTTGCTCAGGGACTGGCGCTGCCCCTCGGCCTCCTGGCTATCGACCGCCTGACCACCACGCACCGAAGCTACCGCCTGCTCCAGCGACTGCCTGACCAGCCCATGCTGCCTGGCCAGGCTACCGCACTCGCCCTTGTCATCGGACAGGGCAAGCAGGAACATCTCCGAAGCGATGAACTGGTCACCCCGCTTCTGGGCTTCCTTGTCGGTGAGGTTCAGCAGATTGGTCAGATCGCGGCCGACCTGCACCTCGCCGCCGTGTCCCTGCACCTTCGGCAGACGGCCGACCGCCTGGACAAGCGCCGTCTTGAGCGCCTGCACATTGACCCCGGCGCGGGCCAGCAGCGAGGCGGTCGACCCGTCCTCCTGCTGCAACAAGGCCAGCAGCAAGTGCGGCGGTTCGATGATCTGGTTGTCGTGTCCGACGGCGAGGCTCTGGGCATCGGCCAGAGCCTGCTGGAACTTGGTGGTCAGTTTGTCCAAACGCATGGCTTATCCTCGGCAGGAGTTGCTTTGATGTCTTGCATGATGGGGACGACCGGCGGTAATTCAACGATCGGACCGGATCGTTTTCCGGTCGCGCGACGAAACGTGACCACCGATGGCACATGTCATCCCGTCATCTCGTGCAGAGTGCCCCGGCAGAGGGAAGGGATTCGATCCTTTGCCCGCGCTGGCTGATGCCCGGCGACACCGCAGGGATCATGGTCGCAGCCGGGGCAAGCGCTGGCCAAAAGTGCTTGTCGATCCGGGCGGCGACATCAATCGCGCCAACGCTCGGCCGCCTGCTCGTCGGCCAGACGCGCCTCGACCCAGCGCGCGCCAGCGGCGGTAACTTCGCGCTTCCAGAAAGGGGCACGGGTTTTCAGGTAGTCCATGATGAACTCGCAGGCGGCAAAGGCTTCGCCACGGTGCGCGCTGGCAACGGCGACCAGAACGATCTGGTCGGCCGGCAGCAGACGGCCAACGCGGTGGATCAACAGCACATCGATGAGAGACCAGCGACGCCTCGCCTCGCTGACGATTTCCTCGAGCGCCTTCTCGGTCATCCCGGGGTAGTGCTCGAGCGTCAGTTCGGACACCCCGGCGCCGTCGTTCAACTCGCGCACCAGACCGACAAATGACGCCAGCGCGCCGATCTGCGGCCTGTCCCGGCGCAGCGCGGCCAATTCGGCGCCCGGATCAAAATCAGCCTCCTGAACGCGGACCACCGTCTCAGCCTCCAGTCACCGGCGGAAAAAATGCCACTTCGTCACCAGTCCTGATCGGCGAATCGAAACGGACCACTTCCTGATTGACCGCGCAACGCAGGTTCCTGACCGTCGCCAGGGCTTGCCACTGGTCACCGCGCGCTGCGAGAAAACACCGCAGGCTGGCAACATCCGTCACCCCTGGTGGCAGCTCCAGTTGCTCGCTGCCCTGCCCTAGCCTCTCTCGCAGACTGGCAAAGTAGAGAATCTTCAGCGCCATCGGTTCTCCCGGGTCAATTCAACAAGGCCGAAAACGGCAGGAAACGCACCCTGTCCCCACGATGGATCACTTGCTGCGCCGGCTTATCGACCAGCCCATCGGCCCACACCGCCGAGCTCAGGACGCCGGACGCCTGGTTGGGAAAGAGGTCCACGCCGCCGTCGATATTGCTTCTGGCACGCAGGAACTCGCGCCGCGCGTCGGGCCGCAACCAGTCAAAATCGGCACGCAGCAGATAGGCGGGGGGGATGACCTCACGCACACCCTGCATCTTCAACAACAAGGGTCGCACCAGCGTCAGGAAAGTGACAAGACATGAGACCGGGTTGCCCGGCAGACCGATCAGCGGCACTTCGCACCCGAGCGAGGTGATCTGCCCAAAAGCCAGCGGCTTGCCGGGCTTGATGGCGATCTTCCACATCTCCAGGCGACCCTCGAGTTCGACAGCCGCCTTGACGTGGTCTTCCTCGCCGACGGAAACGCCACCCGAAGAGAGCACCAGGTCGTTGTCGTGTGCCGCTTCACGCAGCGCCCGACGCGTCGCAGCCAGATCGTCGGCCACCTGGCCGAGGTCACGCACCACGCAACCGAGCCGATCGAGCAGAGCCGAGAGCAGGAAGCGGTTCGAATTGTAGATTGCCCCCGGCGGCAGCGCCTCGCCAGGCATGCGCAGTTCGTCACCGGTAAACAGCACCGCGACACGCAGGCGCCGAAAAACCGGCAGTTCGGCAATTCCCACCGAGGCTGCCAGCGCCGTGTCCTGGGGCCGCAGGCGCTGTCCTGCCGGAAGAATCTCGCTCCCCGCAGCAATGTCACTACCGGCGCGACGGATGTGGTCACCGACTCGCGGCAGATGATTGATCATCACCGAGTCGGCGCCGTGCTGGCAGAGTTCCTGCATCACGACCGCGTCAGCGCCGGCCGGGATCGGCGCGCCGGTGAAGATCCGTGCGGCGGTGCCCGGCTGCAGCCTGGTGCCGACACTGCCCGCCACAATCCGCTGCGAAACCGGCAGGCAGCTCGCCAACTGCGGCACGTCAGCAACCGCGAGCGCGTAGCCGTCCATGGCCGCGTTGTCGAGTGGCGGGGCATCGACGGTCGCCGCCTGAGCGCGTGCCAGAACGCGCCCGGCGGCAGCCAGGGTCGGCAGCGCGCGCACTTCCGAAACCGCTTGCGCGCTGTCAAGCAGGCGAGATAGGGCCTCGTCAAAGGTCAGCATGCATCGTTCTCCCGGGTTGAACAGTAATCGAGGATAAAGCGGACAATCGCATCCACATCGTTCAGATCCAGCCAAACCACATCGGCCGACTGGTTCACCTGCCGCGCCTGATCGGAGGCAACCGCCACGATGTGCGAAAGCTCGGGCCACAGCGGCGGCTTGCCATTGCCTGGCCGATACACTTCCAGCTGCGGTATGGCCTCGTGCTTGAAGCCCTCGACAAGAACCAGATCGCAGGGCGAAAAATGCGCAGCGTACTCGGCCAGCGTGGGCTCACGAGCGCCTCGCAGCTCGTTCATCAACACCCAGCGTGCGCTGCTCGCCAGGAGCACCTCGCTGGCGCCGGCCTGGCGGTGGCGAAAAGAGTCTTTCCCCGGCTGGTCGACATCAAAATTGTGGTGGGCGTGCTTGAGTACCGAGACGCGCAGACCGAGCGCTGTGATCCGCGGCAGCAATCTTTCCATCAGCGTTGTCTTGCCCGAACCGGAGTAGCCGGCAATTCCGAACAGCTTCATCTGCAGCCCGCTGCCGAACTTTGGCATGGCACCGGAAAGACCGCTGCGAAGCCGCCGCCGGGAGTCCGGAAATTGGTTGTCTGACCGCGGTACAGCCGCGCCGAGACCAGTTGCACGGCGCCGCGGTAGACGTAGTTGCGCAGATCGACCTTGAAGTCCTGCTCGACACCGTCGACCAGCAGGCGCCGCACCGATGGCTGGACCACCGCCTGCGCCACATAGCCACCGCGCGACACTTCCTCGAAAACGCGCCGGGTCACCTTGTCGCCACGATAGGTTGCCTTGCTGCCAAAACCAGCCACCGGCTTGAAAAACCACTGCTTGCGACTGGCCCAGAAGGCCCCGGCCTGCGCCGGAAGCACTTCCTCGGTGCGTGGAATGCTGCTTGACAAGAGCATACGATCGTCCTCATTCAAGCCGATTTCCCGCAGCCAGCAGTCATCGCCGAGGGCGGCCAGGTTGCGCTTGTCGGCAAACAGCGCATGCGTCTGCGGATGCGGCGTCAGGACCACGGCATCGGCCAGATAGGCGGCCCGCAGCGCGGCGTGCTGCGGCTCTTCAAGGGCAAAGTCGGTGAGTCGATTGTAGACCAGGTCGACCAACTGCCCGCGGCACTGCAGACGCTTCCCGTCGAAGGAAAGCTCGGCCGGGTCGGCCACCATGGCGCCAATACCGTTCGCCTCGAACAACTGGCGAAAGAGTTCGAATTCTGGCGCCAGGTATTGCGTGGCCGGCTGCTGATCGACAATCACGATGCGCGCCAGCGGCCGCAGGGCTGCATCGGATCGCGCCAGGTGCCATTCCTTGCGGAACATGGCGACCAATGCCTCATCCACCGGAGTCGGCACCGGCATCATGCTGGCGACCGGCGCACAGCAAGCACGTTGCGCGCGCAGCAGACGAGCGTTCAACAACGCCCCGCCAGCATTCGAGTTGATCTCGATCAACTGCGGGCCTTCAGGGCCGAGATGGAAGTCGTAACCCAGAAAGACTCCCGCGGCGCCAGGCGAATGACGAGCGACCGGCGGCGCATAGGCGAGAACCCGCTCGCGATAGGCCGGCAGTCGCACGACCCTTTCGAGTACGGCGATCATCCTCGCCATGCGCGCGAGATTCGCCTCGCTGACAAAGACCACGCTGTTCGAAAACAGATGTGGTCGGGTCGTCAGCACCTCGGCGTGTGACATCGTACCCTCGCCTTTTTCGAGCGCCTGTTTAAGCAATTCGTGATCAACCGAGATACAGGCGCAATCACGATTGATCAGCTCCGCTGCCAAGCCGCCATCGGCCGCCAGCAGGTCTCGTACAGACGAAGGAAGACCTTTGTTCATGCGATCTGGGCAGCCGGTCCGCTGGCGAAAAAAGCCAGCGCGTCAGCGAGTTCACGCGTTCTCTTCATCGGCGGCAGGCTGCGCCAGATATGCTTGCCGTAGGGTTTGCCGATCAGCCGTGGGTCGCAGATCATCAGGACGCCGCGGTCGGTTTCGTCACGGATCAGGCGGCCTGCGCCCTGCTTGACGCTGATCACCGCACGTGGCAACTGGTACTCCATGAAGGCATTGCGACCGGCGCTCTTCAGCTTCTCGATGCGCGCCGCGAGTACCGGGTCATCCGGCGGCGCAAACGGCAACTTGTCAATCACCACCAGTGACAGCGCCTCGCCACGGACATCGACACCCTCCCAGAAACTCTGGCTGCCGATCAGAATGGCGTTGCCCAGTCGGCGAAAACGTTCGAGCAACTCGTTCTTGCTGCGCTCCCCCTGCAACAGCAATGGCCAGTCGAGCTCGTCGTGTTCCAGCCACTCGCTGAGCAGCTCGTGCGTTCGGCGCATCGCACGCAGCGAGGTACAAAGAAAAAAAGCCCGGCCACCGCTCGCCTTGAGCACCGGCCATGCCGCCTTGACCACCGCCTCGGTATAGCCGGGACTGTTCGGGTCGGGCAGATTCCGCGGCGCGTACAGCAGCGCCTGTCGCGGGTAGTCGAAAGGACTCTCCCAGCGCGCCGAGCAGGCGTCGCCCAGTCCCATTTCGCGGCAGTAGTGCGCAAAATCGTTCTGCACGGCGAGCGTCGCCGAAGTGAATATCCAGGCCCGCGGGTGTCCGCTCATCTGCTTCTGCATGATCTCGGCAATCGCCAGGGGCGTGGCATTCAGCTGCAACGCGTGCGTATAGGTCTCGCCCCAGCGGACGAAATCGGCATTGGCCCCGCTCTGCCAGGACTGCAGTCGGGTCAGCAGGTCGCCCGCACGCCGCCAGCAGTTTTCCAGCCCTTCGGCGCGCTGCGCCTGCGTCTCGAGCAACGATGCGACGGCTGCGAGGTCGCCGATCGCCGCGGACAGCGCACTGGTAAAGCCAGGCCGCCCTTCGAGCTGGAGCAGCGCGTAGCGGGCGGGATCCACCGGCAAGGCCAGACGCAAGTCGCGAACGGCCTTTTCGAGGACGCGACACAGCCTGGGCAGATCAAGGCAGTCGCGCGCCGCGGCCAGCCCTTCGAGCTGCGCATCGCGTGCCAGTTCAAGCAGCTGCGCGGTAGACACGCTGTCGCCAAAAAACAGGCTGGCGACTTCGGGCAACTGATGCGCTTCATCAAAAATCACGGTGTTACAGGCCGGTAACAGCTCTGCCGTGCCCTCGTCGCGGAGCATCACATCGGCGAAAAAGAGGTGATGGTTGACCACGACCAGATCAGCTGCCAGCGCCTCACGACGGGCGGCCAGGACGAAGCACTCCTTGTGGTTCGGACAGTCCTGACCAAGGCAGTTGTCACGCGTCGAGGTGACCATCGTCCACACCGTCGCGTTCTCCGGGACATCAGCGCACTCCGCCTTGTCACCGCTGCGTGTCTTGCGGGCGAAACGGGCGATCCGTTGCGCATGGGATGCATCGTCACGGGAAAGGAAACGGCCATCAGCCAGCGAACGTGCGAGGTGATAGTGGCACAGGTAGTTGGCTCTCCCCTTGAGTAGCGCCACCTTGACCGGCGACTTGAGCGCCTGACGGATGGTGGGGATATCGCGCGTGAAGAGCTGGTCCTGCAGGTTCCGGGTACCGGTCGACACGATGACCTTGCCACCCGCAAGCAGCGCCGGCACCAGGTAAGCATAGGTCTTGCCGGTACCGGTACCGGCCTCGGCAACCAGCACACGATTGTCGGCCATCGCCGCGGCGATGCGCTCGGCGAGCTCAAGCTGCTGGGTGCGCAGGCGATAGCCGGGAACCCCAGCCGCCAGCGGCCCATCAGCAGAAAAGACGTCGGAGAGCAAGGCGGTCATTGACAGTTCGTCGGGGCCAACGGGAATGCTAACAGAAGCGGGCACGGCCGGCCTGCCCGCTACCGCACTGGGCAGAAAAAATAGCTCGTCGGGGTGATGCCGATCCGCCTCAGGGACGGCACCCGGGTCTGCCAGCAGTCCACCGACAACAAGCCGTCTCGGGGTGACAGCGTGTAGACGCCCACCAGTCGGTGAAGCGAGACTCAAGGCTGTGACAAAGCCTCACCGCAGGCCTCGACAATCGGCGTCACGGTGACGGCAACATCGAGCTCGTGGGCGTCGCCGCCGAGAATGACGCCGCGCAGTGGTGAGACGTCGGCGAAATCGCGCCCCCAGGCCAACGTGATGTGCTGGGTATCTGGCAGCAGGTTGTTGGTCGGGTCGAAGTCCACCCATCGCCCGCCTTCGAGTTCTGGGCAATACACCGAAACCCAGGCGTGTGAGGCGTCAGCACCAACCATTCGGGGCTGGCCTGGCGGCGGATGGGTGAGCAGATAGCCGCTGACGTAGCGCGCGGCGAGACCCTTCGAGCGCAGGCAGGACAGCATCAGGTGCGCAAAGTCCTGGCAGACCCCGCGCTTTTCAGCCAGCACCTTGAGCACCGGGGTCGCGACGGTGGTCGCCTCGGGATCGAACTCGAACTCGTTGTAGATGCGGCTCATCAGCGCCTGCACGGCCTCAAGCACTGGCCTCCCGGGCGTGAAGCACGCTTGCGCGTAAGCGGCAAACTCGTGCTTCACCCGCACAAAGGGCGACTCGAACTGGAAGCAACTGGCGTCGAGCAGTACCGGACGAGAGCCGTAAGCCAGCGCATCGCGCACCAATTCCCACGCCGGCGAGGCTCGCAGGTAACCGGGTGTCGCCGCGTGCGGCTGCCTGGCTTGGCCGGCCATAAGCGGCGGCGGGCAAGCTGCCAGGGCAAGCAGTGCGTCAGCCGGCAAATGCGGCAGGACCTCAATCGTGCTCTCGGCGCGAACTGAGAGGCTGTCGTGAGGAAACTCGAGCGCCAGTTCCATCACCGGATTACCAAAACAGTCCAGGCGCTCGCGCACCGCGGTCACCTTCGGTTCGACAGTGATCCGATGCGCCAGGCAGCGCTGCCATGTGCAGTCTCTCGGGGTCAGGTGCAGCAGCTGACGCGACAAAGACACCGGGCTCTCGTAACTGTAGATCGTCTCGTGGACAATATGATAACGGGCAGGAAGCAGGTTCACGGCGATCACGAGGCCAGAGTGTAACGGCTGACATCGCCGACGTGGCTGAAAAAACGCATCGCCAGACGATCCGAAAGCGCCGCCGCAGCGAGGGAAATCTCGCCCAGCATGGCCGCCAGATCAACGCAGGGATCACAAGCACGGCAGTCGGTGAAGCTCTGCCCCTCGAAACGCCCGAGGTCAAAGCGTTGCAGGCGTGCACTCGCCGCACGTATTGCTTCGTCACGGGGACCACCGAGCAGGCGCGTCAGATTGTCAAGGTAACGGACCAGGATCTGCAGTTGAAAGGCGACCGAATGCGGGTTGCCCTCGTCGAAAACGATCAAGTCCAGGGCCGGCAGAACCTGCGGCTGGATCATGTAGCGCGAACGATAGGTGATGATGCTGTCGGTCAGCTCCAGCAACCACTCGAGGCTGCCGGCAGCGCGCGCCGATTCCAGGCGCAGGAAACCGGCGACCGCGTTGGCAAGGAAGACGAGACGCTCGATCCGCCGGCCGATGATCAGAAAACGCCAGCCGTCGTCGCGGGTCATGTTGTCCATCGCGAAGCCGGCCAGCGATGCGGAAGTCAGCAGGACCTGGTCAAGAAACGCGAGCGCCTCGCCAGGCTCAGGCTGGGCGGCCTCGGTCACGCCTTCGCTGTAACGTTGCAGTTGGTGTTGCAGACGGTTGATCGCATGCCAGTTGTCGAGCGAGAAGCGCTCGCGCACCTGGGTCGCCACCCACAGCAGGCGGCGGATGTCGCCGGCCAGACCGTGGCCCCACTCCTTGCCGCAAATGGCGCTGAGCATCTGCTTTTCGCGCGACCAGTCGGCAGCCGCAGCTTTGGCCTTGGTGGCACCATTGGTTTCGGCCTCGGTACTGGGCAGCAGTTGCAGGACACGGCAGAGATCGACGGCCGAGATCAGGGCCGGCAGGGTGTCGGCACCGGCATCGACCAGGCGTGAAAGAGCGACGCGCAAGAGGCGGGAAGTCTTGTCACAGCGCTCGGCGTAGCGGCCAAACCAATACAGGCTCTCGACCACTCGCGACGACAGGTTGCGGCCGCCGCGCACCAGATCGGCCTTGCCAACCGAATGTTTGAGCAGACTGAAGGTGTTGACCGCCTGGTCCGTCAACACCCAGGTGTCCTTGCTCGAACCGCCGCGCTGCATCGAGATGATGCGCGCGTTGGAGACGGCGGAGACGCGCGTCAACCCGCCCGGCATGACGACGTGACCACCCGGGGTGGCGGCGACAAAGACGCGCAGGCCCACGCCGCGCGGCAACAGACGCCGGGCATGGGTGGTGCTCCACGCCGGCGCCTGCGAGAAATTCACCAGTTCCTGAGCAACATAGGCCTGCGGCCTGGCGCGCAGGCGGGCAATCATTTCTTCGCGCTTGCTGCCGGTCAGTTCATTGCCAAAGATTGGATCGAAACGCTGCGACGGGTAAGAACCCTTGATCACCAGTTCGTGGAGGTGCTCAATGGTGAACTCCAGCGCAGCCTGCTCGCCACACCACCAGGTCGCCACCGAAGGCATTTTCAGCGGCTCGCCGAGCAGCTTCTCACAGATACCGGGCAGAAAGCCCGGCAGCGCTGCCGACTCGAGCAGGCCGCTGCCGAGCGCATTGGCAACCAGGACATTGCCCGCGCGCACCGCCTGCAGCAGGCCGGGAACGCCAAGCGCCGAATCGCCGCGCAGTTCGAGTGGATCACAGTAATCGTCGTCAAGCCGGCGCAGGATGGCGTGCACGCGGCGCAAGCCGCTCAGCGTCCGCAGGTAGACGCACTCGCCGCGCACCGTCAGATCGTGTCCCTCGACCAGTGGAAAACCCAGATAGCGCGCCAGATAAGCGTGCTCGAAATAGGTTTCGTTGTAGGGACCCGGCGTCAACAGAACGATCAGCGGTGCTTCGCTGCTCGGCGCCGCCCAGTAGGCAAGACTGTCCTGCAACTCGCGGAAAAACCAGGCGAGGTGCTGGACATGCAGATCGCGAAACTGCTCGGGAAAAACCCGGCCGACGATGGTTCGGTTCTCGAGGGCATAACCAGCGCCGGAGGGCGCCTGCGTGCGGTCGGCAATCACCCACCAGCGCCCGTCAGGCGAGCGCGCGAGATCGGCCGCGTAGAGGTGCAGCCAGGTCTCGCCAGGCTGCTGGACAGCCTGGCAGGGCCAGAGAAAATTGTTGTGACCAAACACCAGTGCCGGTGGCAGGCTGCCGTCCTTTAGCAAATCCTGCGGGCCGTAGAGGTCCTTCAGCACGGCATTGAGCAAACGGGCCCGCTGCGTCACGGCGCTGGCCAGTTCCTGCCACTCGGCAGGCGACAGGATCAGCGGCAGGGGATCGAGCTCCCATGGCCGGTCGGCGCCCTTGGGGTCGGCATAGACGTTGTAGGTCACCCCATTCTCGAGGATGCGCCGGCGCACGTAATTCAGCCGGTGCCGCATCTGCTCAGGCGTTGCCGCGTCAAGGTGGGCAACGAACGGTTGCCACGACGCGCGAACGCTGCCATCCTCGGCGAGCATTTCGTCGAAGCGGTCGGTTTTCTTCAGGTAACTCGAAAGCAGGGAACGCGGCATGAACGAAACAGGCGCGGGAGTTCTTCCCGCGCCGACTGTTTTCAGGATCGCCGCAAGTCTAACGTAAACGGAAAGCCGGCATTGACTGGCGTGGGTTGCACGTCGATCACGCCAGGCGTATGGCCAAAGGGAATGAAGCGCGCAAGGCGGCGGCCTTCGGCCTCGTTGGCATTGACCGGGTAGCGGTCAGGATTGCGCCCGCCAGGGTGTTCGACGTGATACTGACAACCACCGAGCGACCGCTTCATCCAGGTATCGACCAGATCGAAGACCAGTGGCGCGTGCACACCGATCGTCGGATGCAGCGCCGAGGGCGGATTCCAGGCCCGGTAGCGGACGCCGGAGACAAACTCGCCAACCTTGCCGGTCGAGCGCAGCGGCAAAGCGCGGCCATTGCAGCTGACCAGGTAGCGATCAGTGGCCATGCCGGTCACCTTGACCTGCACACGCTCGAGTGATGAGTCAACGTAGCGTGCCGTTCCCCCGATCGCCCCCTCCTCGCCCATCACATGCCATGGTTCGAGCGCATGCCGCAACTCCAGTTCGATGCCCTGTGCCGAAATGCTGCCGTGCACCGGGAAGCGGAACTCGAAATGCGGCGCAAACCACAGGCTTTCGAGCGGATAGCCGGCGCCGCGCATCTCGCTGATGACGTCGTCGAAGTCCTGCTGCACGAAGTGCGGCAGCATGAAACGGTCGTGCAGCTCGGTCCCCCAGCGGACCAGCCGCTCCGGCGCGTACGGCGTGTGCCAGAAGCGCGCGATCAACGCCCGCAGCAGGAGTTGCTGGGCCAACGACATGCGGGCATGCGGCGGCATTTCAAAAGCGCGCATCTCGAGCAGTCCGAGGCGGCCGGTGGGGCCGTCGGGTGAGTAGAGCTTGTCGATGCAGAACTCCGCGCGGTGCGTATTGCCCGTCGAGTCGATCAGCAGATTGCGCAGCACGCGGTCGATGATCCAGGGCGCGACGCACTCAGTGCCGTCGCCAGCCGGCGGCGGGAACTGGCTGAAGGCGATCTCGAGTTCATACACCGAATCATTGCGTGCCTCATCGACGCGCGGCGACTGACTGGTCGGGCCAATGAACAGGCCCGAAAAAAGATACGACAGCGACGGGTGGTTGTGCCAGTAACTGATCAGGCTGCGCAACAGGTCAGGGCGACGCAGGAATGGCGAGTCGAGGGCAGTGGCACCACCGAAAACGAAATGGTTGCCGCCGCCGGTGCCGGTATGGCGGCCGTCGAGCATGAACTTCTCGGTGCACAAGCGTGACAGGTGCGCCGCCTCATAGAGGTGCGTCGTCCTTTCCACCAGTTCATCCCAGGTGGCCGACGGCTGGATGTTGACTTCGATCACCCCCGGGTCGGGCGTGACACGGAAGTTGGTCAGCCGTGGATCGGACGGCGGCTCGTAGCCCTCGACAATGATCGGCGAGGCGAGCGCCTCGGCCGTCGCTTCGACGGCTGCCACCAGTTCGAGATAGTCGTCGAGCGTTTCGGTCGGCGGCATGAAGATGTACAGGACGCCGTTGCGGGCTTGCGCCGAGACAGACGTACGCGTCACCGCTGCCGCCGGTGTCGTCGCCGGCAGGCGTGACCCGCCACCTTCGTCGCCGGCGTGGGTCAACGCGTCCGACAGTCGTTCGAGCGCGCGCTCGGCGAAGTGCTCGCCGGTGACCGCGGCCTGCTCGGCAGCCAGGCTCTCGCTGTGGCTGACGACCGCCTGCGCCCGGATCTCGGCATGCGGACGCAGCGGCGGGAAGGCCTGCGTCGGATCGGGTGAGTGGATGTAAGGATAGTCCTCCTTGGCCACCCAGGGCTGTGAGTCGAGCGGCAAGCGGTAACCGATCGGCGAATCGCCCGGCACCAGGTAGCAGCGACCGCTGCGCAGGAACCACTGGCCGCTCTGCCAACCAGCCTGGGGATCACGCTTCAGCGGCAGGACATGGCCGACCACCTTGTCAAGTCCCTGGCGAAAGACCTTTGCCAGACGCTCCCGTTCAAGCGGGTCATCGAGACGGGAACGAAAGGGATCGACGTTGACCGGCAGACGGTGCTCACGCCAGAGGTAGTAGAAAACATCCTCGCAGGCCGGAAAAACATGCTTCGGGTTGACCGCCAGCCGCTCGGCGAGCTGGCGCAGGAAGCGCCCGGCGAGAACCTCATCGGCGCCGTAGTCGCGGGTTTCATCGGCATACAGCGCGGGATTGTTCCACACCGGCTGGCCATCGCGCCGCCAGTAGCAGTTCAGTGACCAGCGCGGTAGCTGTTCGCCGGGATACCACTTGCCCTGGCCAAAGTGCTGCAACCCATGCGGCGCGTACTTCTCACGCAGGCGGTGAAAGACTTGCGCTGCCCGCATGCGCTTGGTCGGCCCGAGCGCATCGATGTTCCATTCGGCACCGTCATGGTCGTCGATCGAGACAAAGGTGGGTTCCCCGCCCATCGTCAGACGAACGTCGCCAGCGGTCAGATCGGCATCGATCTGATGGCCGAGCGTCTCGATTGCCGACCACTGCTCTTCGCTGTACGGCCGGGTCACCCGTGGCGCCTCCCAGACGCGTTCGATCTTCATGTGGTGCTCGAATTCGCACTCGCAAGCCTCGGTAAAGCCCGTGATCGGTGCCGCCGAAGACGGTTGTGGCGAGCACGCCAGCGGGATGTGCCCCTCGCCGGCGAACAGGCCCGAGGTCGGGTCGAGGCCGATCCAGCCGGCTCCCGGCAGGTATACCTCGCACCAGGCGTGCAGGTCGGTGAAGTCATGGTCGGTGCCGGAAGGGCCGTCGAGCGACTTCACATCGGGTACCAACTGGATCAGGTAGCCGGAAACGAAGCGTGCGGCCAGCCCCAGGTGACGCAGCACCTGCACCAGCAGCCAGGCCGAATCACGGCATGAGCCACGCGCAAGTTCGAGGGTCTCCTCAGGCGTCTGGACGCCAGGCTCAAGCCGGATGACATAGCCGACCGCACGTTGTACCTGCTGATTCAGGTCGACCAGAAAGTCGACGCTGGCCCGGGGTGCAGAGGGCACCGTATCCAGGAAACCTCGCAGGAGGGGCGTCAGCGGCAGGCGGTGCAGGTAGGGTTCGAGCTCTTCCTGTTGCCAGGCCTCGTACTGGAAAGGGAAAGTCGTCGCATAGGGCTCGGGAAAGAAGTCGAACGGGTTGATCACCGACATGCTGACCACCAGATCGACTTCAACACAGAACTCGCGCGTCTTCTCCGGAAATACCAGGCGCGCCAGATAGTTCGCCTGCGGGTCCTGTTGCCAGTTGATGAAATGTTGCGCCGGGGTGACCTTCAGCGAGTAGCTGAGGATAGGCGTGCGCGAATGCGGTGCCGGCCGCAGGCGGACAACCTGTGGCGAAAGGTTGATCAGACGGTCGTAACGGTAGTGTGTACGATGATTGAGGGCAACATGAATGGACACGGTCAGCTCCGGAGCAAAAGATCACAGTTGATGGAAGCAAGAATCGGCCCAGGGAAAAGCCGTCGTCAAGCCGAAATTGCAGCGATCAATGCACAATGATGGTGCACATACCCGACGACTCAGAGCTGCAATTGCTTCAGCAAGTCGGTTTCCAGCCTGACACGGTTGGTACTTTCATCGAGATGCCCGCCGCTGATCAGGAAAGTGTCTTCGACCCGCTCTCCCAGCGTCGCAATCTTCGCTGTATGCAGACTGGCGCCATGCCGGGCCAGTTCTCTCGCGACGACGAAGAGTAGGCCCGGGCGATCCGCGGCGACGACTGTCAGCACAAACAACTTGCCGGTCTCGTCGGCTTCGAGACTGACCAGCGGCTGGATACTGACCAGCGGTTGAATCGGGAAGTGCCTCACCTGCCGCGAAATACGCCCGTTTGCGGGCTCGTCGGGAGCTGCCTGGTGCGCCAGTCGATCGCCAAGTTCGTACTCGACGTAGCTGATCATTTCGCGGTCGCCGTCACGACCACTGACGTCAAGCAGCATGAAGGTGTCAAGGGCGTAGCCGTGAAGCGTGGTGTGGATCCTGGCGTCCACGATGCTGTAACCGGCACGGCTGAAAAATCCGACCATGCGCAGAAAGAGGTCCGCCTCATCGTGCGTGTAGACCATCACTTCCAGGCCCTCGCCGAGCGGATTGAGTCGGGCCCTGACCACCGGTTGGTCGGTGTCGATGCGATCGTGCAGCGCGCGCGCGTGCCAGGCGATTTCCTCGGCTGATTGACGCAGGAAATACACCGTATCGAGCCGCTCCCACAAGGCTTCGTGTGCGGCTTCCGGAAGCGCGAAATAGCGCATCAGGCGCTCCGCTTCCCGCTGTCTCTGCGCGATGGCGCCGCCGGTCATCAGCGTCGCGTCGCTCGACAGCAGGCAGCGACGGGTCGCCCTGAACAGTTGTTCGAGCAACTGCCCCTTCCAGGTATTCCAGACCTTCGGGCTGGTGCCGCGGATGTCGGCAACGGTCAGCAGATAGAGCGCGATCAGGTGACGTTCGTCGCCGACCAAGCGGGCGAAATCGCCCACCACGGCAGGGTCGGAAAGGTCCTGCTTCTGCGCCACGCGGGACATCAGGAGATGCTGGCGAACCAGCCAGATGATCAGTTCGCTGTCTTCGTCGCCTACCCCGTGATGTGCACAAAACGCCTGTGCATCGATCGCGCCGAGCTCGGAGTGATCACCGCCACGCCCCTTCGCGATATCGTGAAACAGGGCCGCAATATAAAGAATCCAGGGGTCGCCGAAATCGCTGATCAGGCGACTGCAGAACGGGTACTCGTGCGCAAACTCCGCCATCGCGAAGCGGCGCAGGTTGCGCACCACCTGCAGGATGTGCTGATCGACGGTATAGACGTGGAACAGATCGTGCTGCATTTGGCCAACAATGCGTCCGAAGCCGGGCAGATAACGACCGAGAACGCCGCACTGGTTCATCCGCCGGAAGACCTGCAGCAGCCGATGCTCCTGCTTGAAAATGGCCAGGAAGCGTGTGCGGTTCTCCGGATCGCGGCGAAAGTCGTCGTCGATCAGCTGGCGCGCGCGCCACAGGGCGCGTTGAGCGCGCGCAGTCATCCCCTTGAGTTCGGCATGTTCCTGGAGCAGCAGGAAGGCCTCGAGAATGGCCGCCGGTCTTGCGTTGAACACCTCCTCATCGGTCACGTCGAGAAACTCGTGCACATTCTGGAAGCGCTCGTTGATTGGCTGCGGCGGCTCATCCGGGGGTGGAAACAGCGCCGCGCCAATGTTCTGCAGCAGGATGGCGGTGATCTGGGTGACGGTCTTGGCTGTCCGGTAGTATTGCTGCATCAGTTGCTCGCTGGAACGGCGCGTGGCCGTGGCGGCAAAACCGAGTTGCTCGGCGAGCGCCGTCTGGTGTTCGAAGAGCAGGCGATCTTCCCGGCGCCCGGCATGCAGGTGGAGCTGCGTACGCAGCAGACGCAGGAAAGCCTCGCAGCTTTCGAGGACTCGCTCCTCCTCGTCGGTGATGAAGCCGCGTTGCTGGAGATCCTTCCAGCACTTGCCGTAGCCCGCTGCCTGGGCGATCCACAGGATGAGCTGCAGATCGCGCAGCCCCCCGGGCCCGTCCTTGCAGTTCGCTTCCAGGCTGTAGGGTGTGTCGCTGAAGCGCTGATGACGGTCTTCCTGCTCCACCCGCTTGGTCTGAAAAAAAACGCCCGCGTCCAGACTGCCCTTGATCATCGACGAGAAGCCTGCAAAGAGCCTGGCACTGCCAGTCAGCAGGCGGGATTCGATCATCGCTGTCTGAACCGTGATGTCGCCGGCAGCTTCCTCCAGACACTGCTCGATGGTGCGCACGCTGTGGCCGATTTCGAGGCCGATGTCCCAGAACAGGCAGACCAGTTGCTCGAGTCGCGCGGTCAGCAAGCTGTCGGCCTGCTCCGGCAGCAAGATCAGCAGGTCGACGTCGGACGCCGGGTAGAGCTCGCCTCGGCCGTAGCCACCGACGGCAATCAGCGCGAGCGAAGGCGGCATGGCCAGCTCGTGCCAGAGTTCGCAGAGGACTTCATCGATCAAGCGGCAGCGTTGGTGCAGCAGTCGCGCGGCATCACGCTCGGCGAGATACTGCTCGCGGATTACCCGATGACCCGCCTGCAGGCGGGTCTTCAAGGGCTCGATCAGGGCCTGGCGCGCGACGATCTCTGTCTTCATCGCCGCCCGCCGGATGGCGCCATTCGATAGGCGTGCAGGAGGGGCATCAAGGCTGGCGGCGCCAGCCAACGCCTGGCTAGCCAGGACCAGTGCCGGACGCTGCCTCGCATCAGCAGCCAGGGCCAGGCAAACAGAGGGTAGGTCGTCAAGCACTCCTGTTCGAGCAGATCGAGCAGGATCTGTAGCGCCGCGCCCCAGTAACAGGAGTTGCCTCGCTCGCCGGTCATCAACTCGGCCTGACGAATCGCTATCTGCCACAACTCTTCGGCGCGACTGTCACTTACACCGGCCCTGTGGGCAAGCCAGGGAAGCACCATCGGTAGTTTCATCTCGTACTCCGCTTATCAATCAACAAGGCCCGCAAATGCGGGTCAGGCTACTCTCTCAGGCCGGACCGTGCAGTGCCGCCTGGCGCCTGATCGAACAGGCTTCGCCCGGATCAAGCAAGATTCGTGCAAGGCTGGTTCCCACCTGGTATGTGTTTTGCTTGGATTGAGGCAGAGCACGCCTTGACCGCCTGCGGCCGAGCCCTTGCAGGAAAGCGCTGCCGCTTGCAGCAGGCGCCGAATGCAGCCGCGAACCGGGCAGAAAGACGGATCCCGGATCAGCGATGGGCACAAGGCCGGTGCGCCAAGCTGGCGCCAAGCCCCAAAAGGGGGCGGCGATCACCATGCCAATAACATGGGATAATGCGCAGGCCGAAGGCGGAGGGAGGCTGCGCATCTTCAAAGTTGAAGAGAGCCATACTGCAGTCACAGCATCTGGAGAGGAGCGAAACCATGGTCACCAATCGCAAAGCCACCTTGACTGTCCCCGGGGAGGCTCCAATGCATTTCCCGGTCATCATGCCAACGCACGGCCGGGATTGTCTCGATATTCGTACGCTCGGCGCGAGAACCGGGTGCTTCGCTTACGACTCGGGCTTCGAGTCGACGGCGAGCTGCAAGTCGAAAATCACCTTCATTGATGGCGCACAGGGTGAGCTTCTGTACCGCGGCTATCCGGTCGAGCAACTTGCCAGGCATTGCGACTTTATCGAGGTCGCCTATCTGCTGAGGAATGGCGAGCTACCAGACGCTTGGCAGAAGCAGGCGTTTGACGCTGCGATCAGCAGGAACGCACCGGTGCACGAGCAGATGGTCAAGTTTTACGAGGGCTTCCGGCGGGATGCCCGCCCGATGTCGGTCATGGTTGGGGTGGTTGGCGCCTTGTCGGCCTTCCATCATGAAGCAGCTGATTTCTCAGATGCCGAGCAACGTAACCTTAGCTTCCATCGCATTGTGGCCAGGATGCCGACGATCGTCGCCATGGCCTACAAGTACTCGATCGGCGAGCCGTTCATGAGGCCGCGCCCCGATCTCGGTTACGCCGCCAACTTTCTGTACATGATGTTCGCCACCCCCCGCGAAGCCTTCCGACCCAACCCGGTCCTCGTGCACGCGCTGGACAGGCTGCTCATGGTGCACGCCGAATACGGGCAGGATGCCTCGACGTCGACCGTGCGCATGGCGGGTTCATCGGGCGCCAACCCGTTCGCTTGCGTTTCCGCCGCCATCGCCAGCCTCTCCGGCCCGGCGCATGGCGGGGCCAGCGAGGCCTGCCTGGCGCAGCTAGCCGAAATCGGCGACGTCTCGTGCGTCGCGCAGTTCGTTGCCCGCGCCAGAGACGAGAGCGATAGCTTCCGGCTGGCGGGCTTCGGCCACTCAGTGTACGGTAGCTTCGATCCCCGGGCAAAGCTGCTGCGCGAAGCATGCGACGAGGTCCTGCCCGAACTCGGGATGGAGGATCATCGCCTGTTCAAGGTGGCCAGGGCACTTGAAAAAATTGCGCTCGAAGATCCCTATTTCATCGAGCACAAACTCTATCCGAACGTCGACTTCTATTCCGGCATCCTGCAGAAGGCACTCGGCATTCCGCCCGCGATGTTCGCCTGCACCCTCGCCCTCGCCCGCACGCCTGGCTGGATGGCGCACTGGGAAGAAATGCTGGACGATACCGAATTCAAGATCGCCCGCCCGCGCCAGCTATACACCGGGGTGAGCAGGCGTCACCTGACGGCGTTGTCGAATATCGGAGCAGCCTGACGAACGTCAATGCCGCATGGTCCGACAAAGCAGGAGCGGCCTGGTCAGCGAGCGGTCCGGGCAGCAGGCGGCCAGTCGGGCAATCGCTGCGCCCACCAAGGCAAGACCTCACCGAGACCCCACTCGCAGGCAGCGACGACCCCCTATTTGAAGACCATCGTTTCGACACGGTCGGGTATCTCGGGCAAGGCGCCGACGCGCGGCGACTGACCGCGCAACACCGAGTTGCCCTCGAACAGGGTGCGCTGGTCTACGGGCGCGGGCTCCAGCCAGTGCGACTCGAGCATCTGGCCGCTCTGCCCGTAGGCGGCGAGCGCGTTGCCGTAGCACGTCGCCTCCACGTCCGTCTGCGGGATGCCGCGCTCGAGCATGAGCCGCGCGGTCTTCGGCACCGCCAACGGATCAGAGACACCCCAGTCAGCACTCGAGTCAACGAAGATGCGCTCGGATCCGTACTGGCGAACGATCTCGACCATCCGTTCGTTGCCCATCTTGGTATTGGGATAGATCGTGAAACCGGCCCAGAAGCCTCGGTCGAGCACGTCGCGCACGGTCTCCTCGTTGTTGTGGTCGATGATCACCCGCCCAGGAGCCATGCCCATCTCTAGCGCCACGTCCATGCTGCGAATCGTGCCGGACTTCTTGTCCCGGTGCGGCGTGTGCACCATCACGAGCATGTCGAACTCGCGGGCGAGTGCAAGCTGGGCACGGTAGTACTTGTCCTCGATCGCCGTCTGGTCGTCGTAGCCGATCTCGCCGACGGCAACCACGCCCTCCTTGGCCAGGTAGCGCGGCAGGATATCCATCACCTGTTCGGCGAGGGCCTCGTTGTTGGCCTCCTTGCTGTTCAAGCCGATGGTGCAGTAGTGACGGATGCCGAACTGCGAGGCGCGGAAACGCTCCCATCCGACGATGCTCGACAAATAGTCGATGTAGCTACCGACGCTGGTGCGCGGCTGCCCGAGCCAGAAGGCGGGTTCGATGACAGCGACGATGCCGGCCGCAACCATACGTTCGTAGTCGTCCGTGGTGCGTGCCGCCATGTGGATATGCGGGTCGATGAATCGCATCGCTCTTCTCCCTTGGGTCAGTTGAACTCGAGTGCGGATTTCCAGTCGATGCCGCGAGCCGCCACGGCGTCACGCAATGCGGCATGGCGATCGAGGAGCTGGTGGGCTTCGGGATCGGAGGCGCTGCGCAAGGCGAGCACCGCAGCGGCGCGCTCGGGCAGTGTGCCCGTCTCCAGCACCCGTCCAAGGTCCACGAGCAACGGACCCGACGCGAATGGGCCAACGCACCGCCACAGCTCCGGGCTCACCTGCCGGCCGGCAGACCAGCGTTCATGTGCGTAGTCGCCGAGCATGCGCGCCAGGGTGACATTGGCCCGCCTGTCCAGACCGACGATCGGGGCAAGAGTGCTCCCGACGAAGAGCGCCTTCAGCACCATCTGGTTCCAGGCATCTTCCGGCAGCTGCTCGGCAGGATAGGGATTGCGGTGTGCGACCGCCTCGAACACCACCTTCATATTGGTGCGCAGGCCTTCGGCCGCACGCAGGCGATGGCGAGGCGGATCCGGGTAGACCGGCAAGCCGCAGTAGAACGCCACCAGTTCGTCCAGATCCGCTGTCGCGCAAAGTTGGTCAAGGCGGCGCACAAAGGTATCGCTGTCGGTCGCTGCCGCGAGCAGCAAGCGGATGCGTGCGGCCTGGTCGACTGTCCATGGCGCCGGATCCCAGCCGGGCCGCGCCTTCTCGGCAACGGCCAGCGCCGTCGCATCAAGCGCCAGAGGCGCCTTTCCAGCTTGCGGGAAGCCAGGCTGACGCAGCGGAACAGGTCGCGTTCCGTGCCCCCGCCCTGCAGGGTCACCACGGATTCGCGCAACCATTCGGCACCTGCCGCGTCGAGACGCTGATCCAGCCAATGCTGCAACGCTGCCTCAGGGGTCATGCCATCGCCTCCCGCCTTTCCATGAGCCGTTCGTCAATACTGCGGCTGCAAACACGTGATCCACCACCAGTTGCTTCGCCAGCGCGGCGGAGACGGGCCCGCTCGCAAGCAGTTCGGACGCCGTCGTGATGAACAGCGGCCCATTCCCCACCTGAAAGACAGAAAATCAAACCGCAGCGGCAAGAGTATATGAGCCCCGATCGAGCGGCGTCAATCTCAGCGATCATGGGATCCTGGAGGCAGCGACGCCGCGCGTGCCGCGCGGCCCGGTTGGCGCGATAATGGCGGCTCTGCCGCGGACGTCCTCAGGCCGGAGCCTGCCTCCAACTCGCGTCGAGAGGCCATAGCCATGAAGATCATTTTCATCCACCAGAATTTTCCCGGGCAGTTCAAGCACCTGGCGCCGGCGCTCGCCGCCGGCGGTGACGAGGTGATCGCGCTCGGCATCAACAGACCGGCGTACGCGACAGCGGGCGTCAGGGTGATTCTCCATCGGCCGCAAGCGGCCAACGCCGAAGCCTTCAAGGAGGCGCCAATCGACGTGCAGGAAACCCTGGCCAAGACCACGCGCGGCCATTCGGTCGCCCGTTGTCTGAGCCGCCTGAAAGAGCAGGGATTTGTCCCGGACGTCATCGTCGCCCACTCGGGCTGGGGCGAAGCCTATTTCATCAAGGATGTCTTTCCCGGCGTGCCGTTGATCGTCTATGCCGAGTACTTCTACGGGACGGAAGGCGGGGACGCCTACTTTGACCCGGAATTCACGCGATCGAGTCTCGAAGGTCTCGAGCGCCTGCGGCTGAAGAACACCCATCTCCTGCATGCACTGGTGGCGGCGGACCAGGGACTTTCGCCGACGCGCTTTCAGCGCGACCGGCATCCGCAACTGCTCCGGCAAAAGATCTCGGTCATTCATGACGGAATCGACAGCGAGCGCCTCAAGCCAAACCCGGGTGCCCGTGTCCACCTGAAACGAGCGGGCCTGGATCTCGGGTCGACCGACGAAGTCGTCACCTTCGTCGCTCGCGAGCTTGAGCCCTATCGAGGCTACCACATCTTCATGCGCGCACTGCCGGAGCTGCTCGTCCTGCGTCCCAGGCTGCAGGTTGTCGTCGTCGGCGGTCATGGCGTCAGCTACGGCGCGGCACCACCTGCCGGGACCACCTGGAAGGACGTCTTTTTCAATGAAGTGGCCGATCGTATCGACCGCAGGCGGGTGCACTTCGTCGGCAGGCTGCCACACGAGGTACTGACCCAGTTGATGCAGGTTGCAGCCGTGCATCTCTACCTCACCTACCCGTTCGTCCTGAGCTGGTCACTGATGGAAGCGATGAGCATCGGCTGCCTCATCGTCGCTTCACGCACAGCGCCGGTCGAGGAGCTGATCGAGCACGGCCGAACCGGCTTGCTGGTCGATTTCTTCGATGCGCACCAGATTGCCCTGACTGTTGCTGACGCACTGCAACGTCGCGCTGAGCTGATCCCGTTGCGACGCGCGGCACGGCAGCACATTGTCCAGGGATACGATCTGAAGACCCGTTGCCTGCCGGCGCAGGTCGAGCTCCTGCGCCGCGTTGGCCAGGCGGCCAGTTCCTGAAGGAAAAACCAATGGCGAATTTCCTGCATGTCGGCTGTGGCAGGCAACGGAAGGACCGGACGACAGCCGGTTTCAACACACCAGACTGGCACGAATGCCGGCTGGACATCGACAGCGCGGTGCAACCCGACATCGTCGGGACGATCACCGACATGGCTCTGGTGGCGAACGGCAGCATGGACGCGCTCTACTCCTCCCACAACATCGAGCATCTCTACCCGCATGAAGTCCCGGTGGCGCTCAAGGAGTTCCACCGCGTTCTCGGGTCCGGAGGGGTTTGCCGTCATTACCTGTCCGGACCTGCAATCCGTCGCCGAACTGATTGCGCAGGACAAACTCATGGAACCCGCCTATCAATCCCCAGCCGGTCCGATCAGCCCGCTGGACATCCTCTACGGTCATCGTCCGGCGCTTGCCGGCGGCAACCTCTGGATGGCGCACCACAGCGGCTTCACGCTGCGCAGCCTGATGAGCGCCGTACGGGAATCGGGATTCGCCTCGGTCATCGGCCGGCGCCGACCGGCGCCGGCCTACGCGCTGTGGGTGATCGCCACGAAAACGCAGCAGCCGGAATCCGCCCTGCGGACCCTGGCTGGCGTGCATTTCCCGCGCTGAAGGCGGCGCCCCCGCCCGAGGCGCCGCGCCCTGCCGGGCGTGCCCAGGCGCCGCTCCGTCAGACGATCAGGAAGTCCATCCCCAGCGTGGCCGGATGGGTTCCGGCCCCCAGCGTCGCGAAGGTCACCGCAGCCTCCCCCCCGACCCCGTCGGCATCGTAGGCCAGTGCTCCGGTGCCGCTGTCGTAGGTCAGGTGATCGCTCAGGCCGACCGTTGCCCCGACGGCGCCGAGCCCTGTGAACACGCTCGCCTTGAGCGCGATCCGGTCGACGCCGCTGACGAAGTCGGTGATCAGATCGGCATGGGACAGCGCGTCGGCGGTATCGAAGACGAAGCGGTCCGCGCCATCGCCACCGCTCAACCGGTCGGCACCACGCCGCCGCTGAGCGTGTCGTCGCCGGCCCCACCGGAGATCGTGTCGTTGCCCCCGCTACCGCTCAGCGTGTCGTTGCCGTCGCCGCCAGAGACCTGGTCGTCGCTGGCGCCGCCATCGAGCAGGTCGGCACCGGCGTCGCCCGACAGCGAGTCGTTGCCCAGACCGCCGCTCAAGGTGTCGTTGCCGGTGGCGCCGCCGAGCGTGTCGTTGCCGGCGCCACCGGCGATGCTGTCGTTGCTGTTGGCGTAACCGCGCAACCAGTCATCGCCGCTGGTTCCCTTGAGCAATTCGGCAAGAATCTGCGCCTGCGTCAGGACGCTGCCGTTGCTGAGGAAGCGAATCTGGTCGATGGCGCCACCGAGATTGACCAGGTCGTTGCTGAAGAAATCATCGACGACGAGGTGATCGACGACTTCGGCGCCGGCTGGTCCGGAAGTGACCGTGATCAGCAGGTCGTCGTCGCTGTGCGGGTCGCGCGTCAGCGTGGTTTCGCCGGTGCTGAGATCGCCGATCGGGATGGCCAGTTCAACCGTGTCGATCGACTCGGCGAGGGGGTCGTTCTGGTTGATGACGTCGTCGCCACCGCCGATGGCGAACTGGTAGGTGTCGCTGCCGGCACCGCCATCGAGGAGGTCGATGCCGTCGCCGCCCTGCAGGTCGTCGTTGCCGAAGCCGCCGACAAGGAGGTCGTTGCCGAGCGCGCCGGCGAGGGTGTCGTCGCCGCCGGTACCGATGAGCGTGTCGTTGCCCGGCGAGCTGATCCGGGCAATCAGCTCGGCCGGTGTCTTGCTGCTCGCGTCACCGGTAAAGGTGATGAACTCGATGCGGCTGATCAGGACGGTTTGGCCGCTGGGCAGATGGGTGAGGCTGGTCTGCGTCGTCGACGGGCGGCTGATGGTGTAATCGTTGAGGACACCGGCGAGGATGGCGGTGTCGCTGCCGAGGCCGCCGTCGAGCGTGTCGTTGCCGCCGCGCCCATCGAGGGTGTCGTTGCCGTCGCGGCCAAGGAGGCTGTTGGCGCCGGCGTGGCCGGTGAGGGTGTTGGCGAGGGCGTTGCCGGTGACATGGACGGCGAAGCTGTCGCCCGGTGAGGTGACGAGGGCCTTCTCGACGTGGGCGGTCAGGGTGTAGCTGCCGGTACTGGTCAAGGCGATCTTCACGAGATCGTTGCCGTCATTGACGGCTTCGGTGACGAGGTCGCTGGCGACGTCGATCTGGTACTGGTCGTCACCGCCCCCGCCGACCAGCGTATCGCTGCCGGGGCCGCCGATCAGGGTGTCGTTGCCGGCGAGACCGGTGAGGACGTTGGCAGCGGCGTTGCCGGTGAGGCGGTTGTCGAGTTCGTTGCCGGTGACGTTGACGGCGATCGCCGCGGGAGCGGTGACGGTGGCGTGTTCGAGCTCGGCAACCAGGGTGTAGCTGCCGGCAGCGACGAAGGCGATGTTGACCTGGTCGGTGCCTTCGGCCTCCTGCTCGGTGATGAGGTCACCGGCGACGTCGACTTCGTAGGTGTCGTCGCCGGCACCGCCGATCAGGCGGTCGGCGCCAGTACCGCCGATCAGGGTGTCGTTGCCGGCCAGGCCGGTGAGGGTGTCGTTGCCGGCCAGACCGTCGCGCAGGTCGTTGCCGGGATTGCCGACGATTGAGTCGTTGTAGGCACTGATGATGTTCAGCAGGACGTCGGCCAACGAGCGGGCGCGGTCGAGGAAGGTGACGGATTCGACGTTGCGAACGGTGATGCCTTCGCCGGTGACGGCATTCACCAGTTGAGTGTCGGTCTCGTTCCGCCGGGTGACGGTGTAATCGGCGAAATCGCCCAGAACGATCAGCGTGTCGCTGTCGGCGCCGCCGTCGACGAGGTCAACGCCAGTGCCGGCACCGAGCCAGTCGTCACCGTCGCCACCGACCAGGGTGTCGTTGCCGAGGCCGCCGACGAGGCTGTCGTTGCCCACGCCGCCGTCGAGGCTGTCGTCGCCAGCCGCGCCGTCGAGGGTGTCGTCACCGACAAGGCCCGAGAGATTGTTGGCCGTCGCGTTGCCGGTCAGCGCATTGTTCTCGGTATTGCCGAGGAGATTGACGCCGGGCGTGGCGTTGACAATCGTCGCGTGCTCGACGTTGGCCGTCAGGGTGTAAGTGCCGCCCGCGCTCAGCGCGAGCTCGACGCGGTCGGTTCCTGCCGACGCCGCCTCGCTGACGGTATCGCCGAGGACGTCAAGCCCGTAGACGTCGTCGCCTGCTCCGCCAACCAGGCTGTCGCTGCCCACCCCGCCATCGAGCGTGTCGTTGCCGGCGTTGCCGATCAGGGTGTCGTTGCCGGCGAGACCGCTGAGGCTGTCGTTGCCGGCGCCGCCGGTCAGGGTGTTGTTGAGGCCTTGTCCGGTGCCGGTGAAGTGAGCAACGCCGATGTAGCTGAGCTGCTCGACTTCGGCGGTGAGGGTGTAGCTGGCGAGATCGGTGTCGACGCGATCGACGCCGCCCACGGTCGCTTCGACGACGGCGTCGCCGTCGTCGGTGACGAGATAAAGGTCATCGCCAAGCCCGCCGACCAGGCTGTCGTTGCCCGCGCCACCGATCAGGGTGTCGTTGCCGGCGAGACCGCTGAGGCTGTCGTTGCCGGCAACGCCGGTCAGGCGGTTGTTGAGGCCTTGTCCGGTGCCGGTGAAGTCACCGACGCCGATGTAGCTGAGCTGCTCGACTTCGGCGGTGAGGGTGTAGTTGGCGAGATCGGTGTCGACGCGATCGACGCCGCCCAGGGGTCGCTTCGACGACGGCGTCGCCGTCGTCGGTGACGAGATAAAGGTCATCGCCGAGCCCGCCGACCAGGCTGTCGTTGCCGGTGCCACCATTCAGCGTGTCGTTGCCGGCGTTGCCGATGAGCGTGTCGTTGCCGGCCAGGCCGCTGAGGCTGTCGTTGCCGGCCCCGCCGATGAGGTTGTTGTTGCCGCCGTTGCCGGTGCCGGAGAACGGCGAGGCACCGGTGTAGGTAAGGTTCTCGACGTCAGCACTCAGGGTGTAGCTGGCGAGCGCGGTCTCGACCCGGTCAAGTCCCTGGTCGAACGCTTCGGTCACCACGTCGTCCGCGCTGTCGACGAGATAGAGGTCGTTGCCTTCGTTGCCCTGCAGTGTGTCGTCGCCTGTGCCACCCGCCAGGGTGTCGTTGCCGAGGCCGCCGACGAGGCTGTCGTTGCCCACGCCGCCGTCGAGGCTGTCGTCGCCAGCCGCGCCGTCGAGGGTGTCGTCACCGACAAGGCCCGAGAGATTGTTGGCCGTCGCGTTGCCGGTCAGCGCATTGTTCTGGACATTGCCGACGAGGTTGACCCCGGGCGTGACATTACCGATGCTGGCATTCTCGACATTGGCGGGAAGGGTGAAGGTGCCCGCGGCGGGGAGGAGAACATTGGCCGAATCGTTGCCGAAATCGATACTCTCGATGATGGAGTCGTCAGGCCGATCGACAAGATAGGTGTCGTCGCCGGTGAAGCCGATCAAGGAGTCAATACCTGCACCACCGTCGAGGGTGTCGTTACCTTCGTCCCCTAGAAGCAAATCCTCGCCGTCTCCGCCGTTGAGTAAATCGTTGCCTGGTCCGCCATCAAGCTGGTCGCGGCCAGCCAAGCCAGCCAAGGTGTCGTCGCCGGCAAGGCCAAAGACTGTGTCATTGCCTACGCTGCCGGTCAGAGAGTTGGCTTCAGGAGTACCCCCGATGACCCTGGGATCTATGCCCCGGAAGTTGTCGATGGTCAGATTGCCCTTGATGACATTCTTCAAGATGGCCGCCGTCTGGAGAGCCGCGCCCGGGCTGCCAGAACCATCCGTATCCAGCTCGAGCAAGGTGTCGAGGCCCGACTGGGTCAAGCGAGCGTGACCAGTGGCGAAGGGGTTTTCCCCTCCGCCAAAATTGGTAAATCGCCATTCGGGAAGTTCGAGGCGGTCGCCGCCGGAGCCGGTGGCGAAGTCCGTGACGGTGTCCTCGGAGGTGTCGAAACGACCACTCCATGACAGAAAGATGTCGGTACCCGCACCACCGGTCAGGGTATCGTCGCCCTCACCGCCCTCAAGCTCATCACTCCCGGCGCCGCCATTCAGTACATCGTTGCCGGCAAAGCCGGAAATCTCGTCATTGCCTGCGGTACCGGTCAGTGAGTCAGCTCCCGGTGTGCCTCCAATAACCGCGGGGCTCCCACCGAAGAAGTTGAGGGACGTGAGATTCCCCTTGATGACATTCTGCAAGATGGCAGCCGTCTGGAAAGCTGCGGCACCAGGACCATCCGTATCCAGTTCAAACAAGGTGTCGGGGCCCGACTGGGTCAGGCGGGCGTGACCGGTGGCGAAAGCGTTCCGCCCAATTTCGTAGTTGGTGAATTCCGTCAGAGGAATTATGAGCATGTCGTACCAACCGACTGCCGCGTCTGCATCGAAGTCCGTGATGGTGTCCGCAGAGGTGTCGCCGTCGGTGGACCAGACCAGGAACGAGTCAAAGCCCGCTCCGCCGGTCAGAGTGTCGTCGTCCTCGCCGCCGTCAAGCCGATCATTGCCGTCGCCGCCATTCAGTACATCGTTGCCCGCATAGCCGGAAAGCGTGTCATTGCCTACGGTACCAGTCAATGAATCGGGTCCCGGAGTACCACTCTTGGGATCCCACAGATGCAAAGGAGAAGCATAGACGAAGTTGTCCGCTACCAGACTTCCCGTGATGACACCCTTCAAGATCGCGACCGCCTGGAAAGGGACCGCCCCAGGACCATCCCTATCCACCTCAAGCAAGGTATCGGGGCCCGCCTGGGTCAAGCGGAGGTGACCGGTAGCGAAGGGGTTTTCGATTGACACAAAGTCAGTAAATCCCCATGTCTGAATTGCAATGCGGTCGCCGCTGGCGCCTGTGGTGAAGTCCGTAATGGTGTCCACAGAGGTGTCGCCAGCGCCGAACAAGAAGTGGAACGTGTCACGGCCCCCACCACCGGTCAGTGTGTCGTTCCCGGTGTCGCCGTAAAGGAAGTTGGCCAGACCGTTGCCGGTGAGGTCGGCAGCCGTGGCTGAACGGATACCACCGTTCTCGACGTTGTCGGGCAGCGTATAGGCCCGGAGGAAGCTATAGACGGTGTCGCTACCGCCAGTCGCCGGATCGGCGTCGGTTTCGGTCACCCCGTCGCCGGAATCGTCAACGTAGTAGGTGTCGGATCCGTCGCCGCCGATCATCTGGTCGGCGCCGCTGCCACCGATGAGTGTGTCGGCACCGGCACCACCGATGAGCAAGTCGTTGCCGCCTGCTCCATTCAGCTCGTTGCCACTGCTGTCGCCGGTGAGGCTGTCGTCGTTGGCGGAGCCGGTCAGGTGCTCGATGCCGGTAAAGGTATCGGCACCAGAACCGTCGCTTGCCGTGTGGGTGACGAGGCTGGCACTGACGCCGGCAGCACCCGTCACCCCGTAGGCCCACGAGAGCGTGTCGCTGCCGGCATCGCCGGCAATGACGTTGTCGCCGGCGCCAGCGTAAAGGAGGTTGTCGAGACTGTTGCCGGCGAGGTTGGCGGCACCGGTCGAAAGGATACGGCCGTTCTCGACCTGGGCCGGCAGGATGTAGTCCGCCAGATAGCTGTAGACGTCGTCGCTGCCGCCAGTCGCCGGATCGGCGTTGGTCTCGGTCACCACATCGCCAGCGTCATCAACATAATAGGTGTCGCTGCCGTCGCCACCGGCGAGCGTGTCGACACCGGCCCCCCCGTCGAGTGTGTCGTTGCCGGCTGCTCCATTCAGCTCGTTCCCACTGCTGTCGCCGGTGAGGCTGTCGTCGTTGGCGGAGCCGGTCAGGTGCTCGATGCCGCTGAAGGTATCGGCGCCCGAGCCCCCACTGGCGGTTCCCGTGACGAGACTTGCGACGACACCGCTGGCACCGATGACGCCGTAGGCCCACGAGAGCGTGTCGCTGCCGGCATCGCCGGCAATGACGTTGTCGCCGGCGCCAGCGTAAAGGAGGTTGTCGAGACTGTTGCCGGCGAGGTTGGCGGCACCGGTCGAAAGGATACGGCCGTTCTCGACCTGGGCCGGCAGGATGTAGTCCGCCAGATAGCTGTAGACGTCGTCGCTGCCGCCAGTCGCCGGATCGGCGTTGGTTTCGGTCACCACATCGCCAGCGTTGTCAACGTAATACGTGTCGCTGCCATCGCCACCGGCGAGCGTATCGGCACCGGCACCGCCGTCGAGCGTGTCGTTGCCCGCACCTCCCTGCAGGTTGTTGGCGTTTGCATCGCCGGTGAGGCGGTCGTCGTCCGTTGAGCCGATCAAATGCTCGATGCCGGTGAAGCGGTCGCTCCCCGAGCCGCCGCTGGCGGTGCCGGTGACGAGACTCGCGCTGACGCCGCCGGCAGCAATGACGCCATGGGCCCAGGACAGGGTGTCGCTGCCGGCATCGCCGGCAATGACGTTGTCGCCGACGCCGGCTTCAAGCAGGTTGTCGAGGATGTTGCCGTCGAGGTTGGCGGCCCCGCCCGCCACGATCCGGCCGTTCTCGACGTTGTCCGGCAGCGTGTAGCTGGCCAGCGCGCTGAGAACGAGGTCGCTGCCACCCGTGGCTGCGACGGCGTTGGTTTCGATCACCTGGTCGCCGGCGTCGTCGACGCCGTAGGTATCGGAGCCGTCGCCACCGATCAGCGTGTCTGCTCCGCCCTCGCCGAACAGTCGGTTGGCGGCGCTGTTTCCACGCAACTGGTTGGCACTGTCGTTCCCCATGCCGTCAATCGCATCCAGACCCTGGAGATCGAGGTGCTCGACGCCATCAGGAAGCACGAACGAGACCGAGCTTTCGACGCGGTCCATTCCCCCGAGGTCAACGACGACGTCCCCTGCGTCATCGACGATGAACGTTTCGTTCCCTTGCGCGCCGATCAGCAGGTCCTTGCCTGGCCCGCCGTCGAGCACGATGGTCTCGGTCAGGTTCGCGACCTCATATGCAGGTTTGACGATCAGCGTGTCGTCCCCGTCACCGCCGCCGATGGTCTTGTCGCCCCGCCCGGCCAGGATGGTGTCGTCGCCGCTCGTACCGATGACGGTCATCGCCCCGTCGCCAGCGTCAGCGGAGTCCGACCCTCCGTCGACCATGAAGATCGTCGTCCCGGGAGCCGGACGTTGTACGGTCGGCGACATACTGCGTTGTGCGGCCGGCGACGTAAAGTCGTCGAACGGGATGTTGGAGCCTGGCGGCCCCCCTGGCAAAGAAAACTCCTCGATCCCGTATAGCCTGCCCAGCAACTGCCCGCGGTCCCAAACCCAGACTGACGTGTCGGACTGACGTGCGAGGACGATGTCGGGTCCGCCCAGGATGACCGCACGGTCTTTGTCGCCAGGTCCGCCGTCCATGACGAGGTCAACCGCCTCGGCCACGAAGACTAGACGGTCGTTCCCCTTACCACCGAGGAGAAAGCGATCCCCTGGCACGTACTCCAGAATATCCTTGCCGTCGGTTCCCGTCGCGAGCTGGATCGACGTTACGTCATTCTTGTCACCTTGCCACACCTCGCCGTTTCGCAGCTTCTCGGCCAGAGAAGTCTTACCAAAGGCCGTGTCGGGATCAGCCGCGGCCTCCAGCAGGAAGTTCATGTCCTCGCCGTAAGGCTCCTTGAAGTGTTCGCCCCACGGGGTGGACGCGAGTGCGGTCCGGAGGATGACCTGCACGCCTCCCCGGGTATCCTCCTGGCCGCCATTCACATTAATTAGGTTGGCTATATCATGAAGGTGCACAAAATTGACGATCTTTCCGCTCACCGGCGCTGCAGTCCCGGAGGCGCCGCCAATCGAGCCGAACGTATAGCCGTGAACCTTGCCGCCGACGAGCGGGGCCAGCTCGGCGACCAGATGCTGCACCATGGCGCCGCCCAGGCTGTGCCCCGAGACCAGCACCTGGTCGATTCTCGCTCCTTCATCGGCCAGGTAGGTCTTGAGCGCGTCGACCAGCGGCCGGTGCTTCTCATAGAAAGCTTCGAGAACCTGTCCTCCGTTGGCAAGGACATGCCGCACGTCTTGGTCCCAGTCGGACGTGTCGTTCGATCCCTTGAAGCTGACGGAGAGCGTCTTCCTCCCGTCCACCAGGCCCGACCAGACGGTGGCGGTCGTGTCGTTGCTGAGAAAGTTGTAACTCTTCCGCGCCGTCTCCTCATAGACGCCGCCAGCAAACAGATACTGTCCCACGTCCTGCCCGTGCAGGTTCCAACCGCTCGGCTGCATCCCGAGTTCGATCGCCGCAACCGGATGCCAGTTTCGCGGCGTCCCGGCCGCGTCGTCGAAGATCCCGACGCGGGGTTGCGCTGTATAGACGTCGATCATCTGCCGCGCCATTTCTGCGATGGTGTTGGCGCCTTCGAGGTCTACGACGTTGGCAATCGGCGCCTGGTAGACGGCCTTCTCGATTTCCTGCGTCGACAGCGTGACGTCCGGCAGCGAACTGCCCACACCGCGGGCGATCGTGGTGGTGGTGGCTTTCCAGAAGCCGCTAGGCGGGATGTCCACCCGGACGCGGTAGTCGGCGGCAGCCCCGGCGAGTTCCAGACGATCCTTGCCGCCGTTGCCATTGAGCAGGTGTGTGGTCCCGTCGATCTGCTTCGTTGGGTCACCCGCGGCAAACCGGTCATCGTCCACGCCACCGTAGAGTTCGTCGGCCTCGGACTCGTAGTAGAGCGTGTCGTCGCCCGCTCCTCCGTACAGCGTGTCCCTGCCAGCGCCGCCAGTCAGGCTGTCGGCCCCATTGAGGCCGCTCAACTGGTCGTCGCCGCCCAATCCCAGCAGGACATTCGCGAGATTGTTGCCGGTCAGCCGGTTGGCCAGCGGATTGCCGGTGAGGTTCACGCCGGCGGTGGCGTTGTCAATGATCGCGTCGTCGACGTTCGCCGGGAGAACGAAGGTGCCCGCGGCCGAAAAGCGCACGCGCACGATGTCAATCCCCTCGTCCGCAGCCTCGACGATCTGGTCGCCGGGACGGTCGACGACGTAGTCGTCGTCGCCGGATCCGCCCACCAGCAGGTCAGCCTCCGTGCCGCCATCGAGGGTGTCGTTGCCGTTCCCGCCCCGCAGGGTGTCGACACCCGCTCCGCCATACGCCGCGTCGTTGCCTTCACCCACATCGACCCAATCGTCCCCACCGAGCGCGTCAAAGTCGTTGTCCCGCGCACTGTCCCAAATGCCCATGCTGGCCGGGAACTGAGCGTCGTCGCCGGGATAGTGGTCCGCTCCTTCGGTGAACCCGAATGGTCCGACCGGAGACCATCTCAGTGTGATTTTGGACTCATCTGAGTATGCCTCCAGCTGCCACTCCCCCCAGGGGAAAGTGCGCGTAAAGGCATACTCAAACTTGCGGGTCAGACTTTCGAGGTTAAAAGTTTCCTTCATATACTCATACTCGAATGTCACCGGGCTGGCGCCCGACAGCGGCGGCGTAAACACCTGTCGAGAGGGAGTCAGGACCTCGGAGGTCGTCAACTCTCCCCCAGCCGACAACGAAGAGGTGTATAGGGACTCGAATCCAGGAATGTTGAGGGACGCCCGAGCTTTCTGAGAGGTAGTGATGGGCACCCAGGACCCATTTCCGTGGTACAGAGAAAATGGCGGCCAGTGAATATGCCCCATGCCGAGCCATGCGTAAGGCCGTTCCGAAATCCCACCCCTAATCTGCGCGCCTCCCGGGTCGACCTGGAGGCTGCGCCAAGTCGTTGGCCCCGTGAGCTGGATTACCGCCTGCTTATCAACAGTGCTGATCGACATTGGACACCTCTTCTTCGGAACCACGATACCAGGAGGAAAGGACGGGAAATCCCACGGTCTCAGCGAGAGTATAGGGATGCTCAGGGGGTGTCAATTTGATTAGGTCGGCACTGCAGGGTGACTTCGTCCTCGCAACTGAAGCTGGGACACTAGCGATCACCGGCGGATGCCAAAGACCTGCCGGCGCCGCAAAAAGCTGCTCGAAAGAAGAGTCATTTTCGCTCCTCACAAACGCTTGCCACTGCTGGGCTGCAGGAGGGGCGGAAACTTCTTCCCCAGCTTGGCGTCTGTTTTCGACCTGTCGGCAGCCGTTCATGCGAAGGGCATCAATGTTCACCCCGCCACATGTCTTTCGAACAGGACGCCATAAACTATCGCGTTCACATGGGGTTAGGCCTACCTTGTTATGATAATAACATGCTTTTCAGGTCCTCGTGAGCAGCTCCATGGCCCATGTTCCGGAAGCCCGGCTATTTTCCTGGGAAAACGTCGAAAGCTGCTCCGACCTTCCGACCTCGACCGCTTGTCGTTGGGCTCGATTACCTGCCGGACGATGTGCTGATGCTGGCACCGGAAGCCCGCCGGGCGAAGGGCAGAGACGACTATCCGGGGCAGGCGATGTGGAATGTCGTAATCGCGGGGGAGGTCTTTCAACGTCCAAGCATCGCGTCGCTGCGCAGAGCAAACAGTCCGAGGCGGCGCGACGCGGTGGCCGGCGAGGTCGACGAGAATGTCGACCTCGTCAGCGAGAATTGCCTGCTGCAGCGCCGCATCGTCGAGGGCCGCCGCTTCAAGCCAGCGATCGGCAGAGCTTCTCGCCTGGCGGGTGTAGGCGTCGTGCATGTGGCCGGTGTGGTAGATGGCGATCTCGAAGCGGCGATGGTCGTGACGCTGGAGTACCGGCAGCATGAAGAGATTGACCGGGTGCTGCCGGTGCAGGTCGCCGGTGACGTAGCCGATGCGCAGGCGCCGGGTGGTCGAGCGCGGGTTCGGGAAGTCGGTCTTCTCAACCACCGCCGCTTCGATCGGCGCGCACAGGCGGCGATGCAGGGCGGCGACGTCGGCCGGTGGCAGGTCGTCGTGGTAGAGCGCGGTCATCGCCACGCTGGAAGCCAGACGCGACAGCGGGTCGCCGCTGGCATAGGCGGCCTGCAGCGCGGCGAGGTGGGCCCGCGCATCGCCCATCCGCCCGTGCAGGCCGGCGGCAAGCAGGGTCGCTTCCGGGTGCGCGGGCGCCAGCGCCTGGAGACGGTCGAGGCTCGCGCGGCAGTCGGCCAGGGCATAGACCTCCGACTGGATGCGGGCCAGGGCGAGCCAGGTCGGGACGTGTTGCGGGCGCAGCGCGAGCGCCTTGTTGAGGACGGCAATCGCTTCCTGCCAGTAGTTGTGCGCATAGACCCGCGCCGAGAGGTTGAGCAGGAAGTCGGGGTTGGCCGAGAGCGAGGCGCGGCTGAAGGCTTTCTCGGCGGCGGCGACGTTGCCGATGCGCAGCAAGGCTTCGCCGAGATACATCATCGAACCGTGGCGCAAGGGGCGGACGTCGACCAGGCGGGCGAGAGCAGTGACGGCGCCTTCGGCATCGCCGGCGTTGAGGCGCCAGACGCCGAGCCAGTGCACAGTTTCGCCGGTGATCGCTTCGAGCGCCGTGGCGCGTGCCAGCGCCTCGGCGTGGGCGGTCGAAGCCGCCGCCGGCGCGGTCGGCTCGCGGGTAGCGAGCGGCGGCAGTTCGTGCAGGCGGGCGAGATACAGCCAGGTCAGCCAGTCCCCGGGGCAGGCTTGCGTTCTCGCCGAGAACTGCTCGACCAGGGCGCTGGCCTGTGGCAGCGTCGGCCGGCCGAGCTGCGCGTCGCCGGCTGCGGGATCCTGCCAGGGACCAAGGTCCAGGGCGTCGAGCTGCGGTCGTATGGCCGGGTCGCAGCGCAGCGCCTGCCGGGCGGCATGGCCGGCCTGCCAGGGCAGGGCATGGCGTCGATAGTCGCGGGCAAGTTCGAGCCACACGCTCGCCTGCCGGGGGGAAGCGCGCAGTTGTCGCCAGAGCTTGGTGGCGTCGGCCGGCGGGCTGTCAGAAAGGGTGCCGTCGGGATCCTGGTGGTTGCTCATCGCTGTCGCGCCTTCTGAAGGCGGCGCCCCAACCGGGCGCCGCGTCCCGCCTCCCGTGCCCAGGCGCCGCTTCCTCAAACGATCAGGAAGTCCAGGCCCAGCGTGGCCGGATGAGTTCCCACCCCCAGCGTCGCGAAGGTCACCGCGGCGCCGGGACCCGCGCCGTCGCCATCGTAGGCCAGCGCGCCGGTGCCGCTGTCGTAGGTCAGATGATCGCTCAGGCCGACCGTCGCCCCGACGGCGCCGAGCCCCGTGAAGATGGTTGCCTTGAGCGCGATCCGGTCGACGCCGCTGACGAAGTCGGTGATCAGATCGGCATGGGACAGCGCGTCGGCGGTGTCGAAGACGAAGCGGTCGGCACCCACGCCGCCGCTCAGCTGGTCCGTGCCGTCACCACCACTGAGCGTATCGTCGCCGGCCCCACCGGAGATCGTGTCGTTACCACCGCTGCCGCTCAGCGTGTCGTTGCCGTCGCCGCCAGAGACCTGGTCGTCACTGGCGCCGCCATCGAGCAGGTCGGCACCGGCGTCGCCCGACAGCGAATCGTTGCCCAGACCACCGCTCAAGGTGTCATTGCCGGCGGCGCCGGCGAGGGTGTCGTTGCCGGCGCCACCGGCGATGCTGTCGTTGCTGTGGGCGTAACCGCGCAACCAGTCGTCGCCACTGGTTCCCTTGAGCAATTCGGCAAAAATCTGCGCCTGCGTCAGGAGGCTGCCGTTGCTGAGGAAGCGAATCTGGTCGATGGCGCCGCCGAGATTGACCAGGTCGTTGCTGAAGAAATCATGGACGACGAGGTGATCGACGACTTCGGCACCGTCTGATCCGGAAGTGACCGTGATCAGCAGGTCGTCGTCGCTGTGCGGGTCGCGCGTCAGCGTGGTTTCGCCGGTGCTGAGATCGCCGATCGGGCTGGCCAGTTCGACGGTGTCGATCGACCCGGCGAGGGGGTCGTTCTGGTTGATGACGTCGTCGCCGCCGCCGATGGCGAACTGGTAGGTGTCGTTGCCGGCACCCCCATCGAGGGTGTCGTTGCCGACACCACCACTCAGGGCGTCATTGCCATCGCCGCCCTGCAGGTCGTCATTGCCGGCGCCGCCGATCAGGCTGTCGTTGCCGAGCGCGCCGGCGAGGGCATCGTCGTCGCCGGTACCGATGAGCGTGTCGTTCCCCGGCGAGCTGATCCGGGCAATCAGCTCGGCCGGTGTCTTGCTGCTTGCGTCACCGGTAAAGGTGATGAACTCGATGTGGCTGATCAGAACCGTTTGGCCGCTGGGCAGATGGGTGAGGCTGGTCTGCGTCGTCGACGGGCGGCTGATGGCGTAGTCGTTGAGGACACCGGCGAGGATGGCGGTGTCGCTGCCGAGGCCGCCGTCGAGCGTGTCGTTGCCGCCGCGCCCATCGAGGGTGTCGTTGCCGTCGCGGCCAATGAGGTTGTTGGCGCCGGCGTGGCCGGTGAGGGTGTTGGCTAGCGCGTTGCCGGTGACATGGACGGCGAAGCTGTCGCCCGGTGAGGTGACGAGGGCCTTCTCGACGTGGGCGGTCAGGGTGTAGCTGCCGGTACTGGTCAAGGCAATCTTCACGAGATCAATGCCTTCGCCGAGGCCTTCGGTGACGACGTCGCTGGCGACGTCGATCTGGTACTCGTCGTCCCCGCTGCCGCCGACCAGCGTATCGCTGCCGGCGCCGCCGATCAGGGTGTCGTTGCCGGCGAGACCGATCAGGGTATCCGCCGCGGCGTTGCCGGTGAGGCGGTTGTTGAGTTCGTTGCCGGTGACGTTGACGGCGATCGCCGCGGCGGCGGTGACGGTGGCGTGTTCGAGCTCGGCGACCAGGGTGTAGCCGCCGGAGGCGGCGAAGTTGATATTGACCTGATCGGTGCCTCCGGCGTTCTGTTCGACGATGAGGTCACCGGCGACATCGATTTCGTAGGTGTCGTCGCCGGCGCCGCCGATGAGGCGGTCGGCGCCAGTGCCGCCGATCAGGGTGTCGTTGCCGGCGAGGCCGGCGAGGGTGTCGTTACCGGCCAGGCCGTCGCGCAGGTCGTTGCCGGGGGTGCCGACGATTGAGTCGTTGTAGGCACTAATGATGTTGAGCAGGATATCGGCCAGCGAGCGGGCGCCGTCGAGGAAGGTGACGGATTCGACGTTGCGAACGGTGATGTCTTCGCCGGTGACGGCATTCACCAGTTGAGTGTCGGTTTCGTTCCGCCGGGTAACGGTGTAATCGGCGAAATCGCCCAGAACGATCAGCGTGTCGCTGTCGGCGCCGCCGTCGACGAGGTCAACGCCGGTACCGGCATCGAGCCAGTCGTCACCGTCGCCACCGACCAGGGTGTCGTTGCCGAGACCGCCGAGGAGGGTATCGTTGCCGAGACCGCCATCGAGGCTGTCGGTGCCGTCGCCGCCGTCGAGGGTGTCGTTACCGGCCAGGCCCGAGAGAGTGTTGGTCATGGCGTTACCGGTGAGCGCATTATTCTGGGCATTGCCAACGAGGTTAACGCCGAGTACGGCGCTAACAATGGCCGCGTGCTCGACGTTGGCCGTCAGGGTATAGGTGCCGCCGGCTGCGAAAAGGACGTTGACCTGATCCGTACCCTCGTCCGAGTTCTCGCTGATGGAGTCTCCCGGTACATCAACAACGTAGGTGTCGTCACCGGTCAGACCGACCATCGTGTCGGAACCAGCCAGTCCGTCGAGAATGTCGTTGCCGGTGCCCCCAGTGAGGGAATCGTTTTGGGCGGTACCGGTAACGTAGAGGGGCGGACTGCCGATCGGAGAGACCCTGAGCGCACTGCTGATCAGGATCTGGGCTGCTGCGCCGCGGTGGTTATACACGGCATAGGCCTGAGCGCTATTGCTGACAGTTCCGGCGTTGATCCAGGCTGCTGCGTCGCTCAGGTTTACCGCGTCGCCGGCATCGCCGACGACCACTAACTGATGACGTCGCTCGGGGCCGGCACTGTTGGCGCCACCGGCGGCGAGGTCGTACGTGCCGTCGCTCCAGCCGCTGGCGTTGTTGAAGCGGTTCATGCCGGTGAGGTCGACGACGTCGCCGACCGAAAGTCTGAGGGTATTGTTGCCGCTGCCGGTGAGGTCGATCCGTTCGATCGCTTCGAGCCCCGACGCGCTACCGGGAGTGCTGCCACCCTGGTTGGCGATGGCCGTCAGGTCGAGGACGAGATCGCTGCCGGACAGGGCGAGCGTGTCTAGCCCGCTGCCGCCGTCGATCCGCGCCAGCTGGCCATTGCTGACGCCGCTGGCCAGTGCGGCGAGGTTGCTGGCGTTGACCACGAAGGTGTCGTCACCGGCACCGCCGTAGAGGACGTCGGCGCCGCCGTTGCCGGTCAGCGTGTCGTTGCCGACATTGGCGACCAGCGTTTCGGCGGCAGCGGTGCCGGTCAGGCTATCGTTGCCGGAGCCGCCGAGTTGATCGACGGCACTCGGCGCGAAGGCGCCGCTGGTGCTGCCGAAGATGACGTAGCTGCGACCGGCCGCAGTGGCGCTGTAGGCTGCACCGATGATCAGGTCGGCCAGGCCGTCGCCGTTGATGTCGCCGGCGCCGGCGACGCTGTAGCCGGTGGCGTCACCCGCACACTGGCCATTGACCACAAAGCCGCCGTTGCCACTCGCAACCGCCGACAGATCGACTACACTGCTATCGGTCTTGCCAAAGACGACATAGCTTCGACCGGCACCGCTCACCCGATTCCCGGGAGCCCCGACGAGCAGGTCGGCCAGCCCATCCCCGTTGATGTCGCCGGCGCCGGCGACGCTCTGGCCGCTGTAATCATATGCGCACTGACCGTTGATCACGAAGCCGCCTGCGCCGGTGGCAATCGTCGAGAGGTCTACGCCACCGCTGCCTGTCCTGCCGAAAACGACATAGCTGTGCCCCGCGCGATTGGAAAAGATCGGGCTGCCATAATCACCGACTATGACGTCGGCGAGGCCGTCGCCGTTGACGTCGCCCGCCGCTGCAACGCTGATGCCGCTATGCCCGGAATACTGGCCATCAATGACGAAGCCACCACTCCCATTGGCCAGATCCGTCAGGTTGACGGTTCCGCCTCCTGTTTTGCCGAAGACGACGTAGCTGATACTTTCGCTATAGGTGCCGACGATCAAGTCGGCAAGACCGTCGCCGTTGAAATCGCCGGCGCCAGCAACGCTGATCAGGTCAGTCGACTCGTCCGCACCATTGATCAGGAACCCGCCGCTGCCACCGGCAATCGCAGAGAGATCAACACGAGCGGCAGCGGTTCCACCAAAGACAACGTAGCCGCGCCAGTTGTGGTGGAAACCCATTGTTATTCCGACGATCAAATCGGCCAATCCGTCGCCATTGACGTCACCGGTGCTGGCAACGCTCTGGTGGCTTTCGTTTGTCTGCCCCTTGAGCACGAAGCCGCCGTTACCATCGGCAATTGCCGAGAGGTCAATAGCAGCGGTATCCGTCTTGCCAAACACGACATAGCTGAGCCCACCCGTCGCGAACCCGGCACCTCGCGCTGCCACCACCACATCGGCCAAGCCGTCGCCATTCATGTCATCAGCAGCAGCAACGCTCCAGCCACTGAAATTGTTTGCGAAGCGGCCATTGATGACAAACCCGCCGGATCCAGCAACGATCGCTGACAGCTCAACGGGAGCGCTGTCGAGCTTGCCGAAGACCACATAGCTGCGTCCAGCATTGCTGCCCGCGGCAGGGTCACTCTCGGGAGCCCCGACGATGAAATCGGCCAAGCCATCGCCGTTAATGTCCCCAGCACCCGCGACGCTGAAGCCGCTTTGGTCACCCGCGCACTCACCCTTGATGACGAAGCCGCCAGTTCCCGCGGCGAGGGCCGAGAGCTCTACCGGGGGTCGCGAGCTGCTGATGTTTCTCGTCACGTTCGTATCAATCAACAGCTGCGCGGCAATGCCGCTGGCGTTGTAAACGGCGTAGTTGTGGCCATTGTTGCTGACCGTGCTGCCAGCGTCGGTCCAGGAACCATTGACTGTGGCGAGGTCGCCGGAATTGCCGTTGATGACGATCTGGTGTTTTTGGACCAAGGCGCCGAGTCCTGCCCAGCCGTTGCCGTTATTGAACAGATTCATTCCGGCCATGTCGAGCACATCGCCGACGCCCAGCGTTAACGTGTTGTTGCCGCTGCCGGTTAGGTCGATACGTTCAATCGATTCGATTCGCGACTGGCTGCCCGGCATGCTGCCGCCTTGATTGGCGATGGTGGTCAGGTCGAGAGATAAGCCACCACCGGTGAGGACGATCGTGTCGATACCGGTGCCGCCGTCGATACGGGCGTAACTGCCGCTGCTCACGCCCGCGATCAGGGCGGCGATATCGCTGGCGTTGAGCACGAAGCTGTCGTCGCCGGCACCACCGTGGAGTACGTCGGCGCCACCGTTGCCAATCAGCGTGTCGTTGCCAGCGTTGGCGACCAGCGTTTCGGCAGCGGCGCTGCCCGTCATGGTGTCGTTGCCGGTGGTACCGAACTGATCGACAGCGCTCGGCGCGAAGGCACCGCTGGTGCTGCCGAAGATCACGTAGCTGCGGCCGGCATTCGTGTTGCCGGGAGTAGGGCTGCCGTCACGCGCTCCAACGATAAGGTCGGCAAGACCGTCGCCATTGATATCGCCAGCACCCGCGACGCTCTTTCCAGTGTATTCGCCCCCACACTGCCCATTGATGACGAAGCCGCCGCTGCCATTTCTAACGTCCGCGAGTTCGACAGCGGCGCCAGCGGTCTTTCCGAAAACGACGTAGCTGCGCTCGGCGTAATAGGCGGGCACCAAGGAAACCAGGCCAAGGATCATATCGCTTAACCCGTCGCCGTTAATGTCACCCGCCCCGGCTACGCTTGAACCGCTAAAGTCTTGCGCACACTCACCATTGATGACGAAGCCAGCATTTCCCGCCGCCACGGCAGACAGATCGACAGGGCTGCCGCCAGTCTTGCCAAAGACGACATAACTGCGCCCGGCATCGATGCCCGCCGGGGGGTCGCCGGACGGGGCTGCCACGAGCAGGTCCGCCAACCCGTCGCCGTTGACATCGCCAGCACCAGCTACGCTAATCCCGCTGTAGTCTTTGGTGCACTGGCCGTTGATGACAAAGCCGCCACTGCCACTAGCGGTTTCCGAGAGATGGATCGCGCCGGTACTGGTCTTACCGAACACGACATAGGTCCGCCCAACGTTGATGCCGGTGAGGGAGTCGCTGAACGGAGCACCGATGATTACGTCAGCCAGTCCGTCACCGTTGACGTCGCCTGCACCGCCGACGGTCCGACCACTCTGGCCCTGGCCGTCGATGACAAAGCCACCGTTACCGTTGGCGATCGCCGAGAGGTTTATGGGAGCACTTCCCGTCCTGCCAAAGACGACATAGCTGCGGTTAAAGAGGGGCGCACCAACGATGAGATCGGCCACGCCGTCGCCATTTACGTCGCCAATGCCAGCAACGCTGCTGCCGCTATACTCACCGCCCCACTGACCGTTGATGACGAACCCGCCACTGCCATCAGCGATCGTCGACAGTTCGATGGCGCTGCCGTCGCTCTTGCCGAAGACGACGTAGCTCCGTCCGGCATTGTTTCCCGCCGGGGGGTCGCTCTTGCTTGCCCCGATCATCAGATCGGCTAAGCCGTCGCCGTTGAGGTCGCCAGCGGCAGACACGCTGAAGCCGTTGAGGTCATCCGCGCACTGGGCATTGATGATGAAACCGCCGCTACCGGCGGCAATCGTCGTTAGATCAATGGCACTGCTTCCGGTCTTGCCGAAAACGACATAACTATGACCGGCTGCGCGGCCGCTCCCGAAATAGCTGGGTGCTCCCACGATCAGGTCGGTCAGCCCATCGCCGTTCACGTCCCCGGCACCGGCAACGCTCCAGCCGGCTACGTCCCCCGCACACTCACCATTGATGACGAAGCCCCCCATGCCGACAGCGATGTTGGAAAGCTCGATGGCAGCCATGTCAATTTCCCCCGATTATGGAATGGACTATAGATCACTGCTGCGGAAGTTCAAGGTATTTCCCCATCGCAGGTAGGGATGAAGGCAAGGACGGGAATGGGCGACGGGTAACAGCTACTCTCCATTTGACGGCCTTGGTCAATCCGCTTAGGATGTTCCTACACTAGAGGAGAACATCATGCAGGTGGTCAATATTCGCCAACTTAAATCCAACCCCTCGATGGCGCTGCGCGGTGCCAGGGACAACGACATGGTGGTAGTGATGACTCGCGATCATCCGACCGCGCTGCTCATCGATCTGGAGAAGCTGGGCCTGCCGGATCTTGGTGCGGTCCGCGTCGCGCTGGCGGTGTCGCTGTTCCGCGCTGGGGCCATCTCCGCCGGCTTTGCCGCGCGCATGGCCGACAAGCCGCTGCCCGACATGCTGACCTTGCTTTCCAGCCTGAGTATTCCTCTGACCGGCGCCAGCGCAGCCGACGCCGTCGACGACCTGCATGCCGGCAGGCAGTGGCTGGTTGGCAAGGCCTGAGGCTTGCGCGAGGTCGTTCTGGCGGATGCCGGGCCGCTGATCGCCTTGTCGCGCATTGACGCACTCGACCTGCTGCCAGGCGTATTCGGTCGAGTGATGATCACCGCGGAGATTCGCGAGGAAGTTCTCCCACCCATCGACTACCGAGGCAGGGATCTCATTGCCGGAGCATTGGCGGCGGGCTGGCTGTCGTGCCTGCCAAAATCGACGAGCGACTGGCAGCCGATCAATCCGGGCCTCGATGCCGGCGAGTGCAGCGCCATCGCCGCCGCGCTGCAAATACCCGGCTGCCTCCTGATCATCGATGACCGTGCCGGGCGGGCGGAAGCAAGAGCCCATGGACTCGCGGTCATCGGCACGGCCGCGGTGATCGGTCTTGCCAGGGTACAGGGACTGATCCCGGCAGCACGCCCACTCTTGGAGCAATTGCAACCGGCCGGGTATTTCATCCATCCGAACATCGTCGAGGCCGTCCTGCGAGACATCGGCGAATAGCGGGGCAGCGCTTCGATCGTGAGGAGTCACCGAGCAAGCGCCAGACCGGGCTCAGGCGGGTCAACGCTTGCTGCGTGCTCCGCTTGCCGCAGCGACCCTTGCCAGCATTGGCAAACTTCCTGACCGATCATCAAGGACCAGTGACAAGCCACCGTGAGCACGCCCGCCCTTCGCATCACCGTCTTTCCGCCCACATCGGCAATGACTTAAAGGGAACGGATTTCGTGGCATCGACCCTTGAGGACAATTTCTTCTCCGTGTATGTCAGGTTGACGTACGCTTCAAGGGTCAATCGAAAGGAGTGCCCGTATGCAAGCAACGCCATCTGCTCAATCCACCCGTATCAACCTGCGTACCATCCCGGAAGCCAAGGCCATGATCGAGCGCGCAGCCGCCCTGATGGGGACGACGGTTTCTGCGTTCATGGTGCAGAACGCCTTTGAGGCCGCCCAACGCCTCGTCTCGGAGTGGGAACTCATTGCGCTGTCCGATCGCGATCGCGATACGTTCCAGGCGGCATTGGAGACTCAGCCGGAACCGAATGAAGCGCTCGGGAAACTCTTGCGCAGCGCATGACATACCTTACTGTCCGCCTTGCGCCCGAGCACAACTGTGCCGGGTTCGCTTGCGGCGAGCCTGCTCTGAACGATTTCCTGGTACGTTTTGCGCGCCAGCGCGTGGGCATGGACGGCCGAAGCCGCTTTCGGCTTCGGCGGGGTCAGATCCTGGGTAACGAGCGCTTGCAGTTCGTGTAGCGGGGCGAGACACAGCCAGGTCAGCCAGTCGCCGGGGCAGGCGCTCGCGCGCGCAGAAAACTGCTCGACCAGGGCGCTGGCCTGCGGCAGCGTCGGCCGGCCGAGTTGCGCGTCGCCCGCCGCGGGATCCTGCCAGGGACCGAGGTCCAGGGCGTCGAGCTGCGCTCGCACGGCCGCGTCGCAGCGCAGCGCCTGCCGGGCGGCATGGCGTCGATAGTCGCGGGCAAGTTCGAGCCACACGCTCGCCTGCCGGGGGGATGCGCGCAGTTGCCGCCAAAGCTCGGCGGTGTCGGCCTGAGGGGTACCAGGCGGGGTGTCGCCGGGCCCAGGGTGGTGGGTCATCGGTGTCGCGCCGGCTGCAGGCGCCGCCGGCGGGGCGACACCGCCTGTGCCCAGGCGCTGCTTCCTCAGACGATCAGGAAGTCCATCCCCAGCGTGGCCGGATGCGTTCCCTCCCCCAGCGTCGCGAAGGGCACCGCAGCGCCGACGCCCGCGCCGTCGGCATCGTAGGCCAGCGCTCCAGTGCCGCTGTCGTAGGTCAGGTGATCGCTCAGGCCGACCGTCGCCCCGACGGCGCCGAGCCCCGTGAACACGCTCGCCTTGAGCGCGATCCGGTCGACGCCGCTGACGAAGTCGGTGATCAGATCGGCATGCACCAGCGCGTCGGCGGTGTCGAAGACGAAGCGGTCGGCGCCGTCGCCACCACTCAACTGGTCCGCACCGTCGCCGCCACTCAGCGTGTCGTCGCCGGCCTCACCAGAGATCGTGTCGTTACCACCGCTACCGCTGAGCGTGTCGTTGCCGTCGCCGCCAGAGACCTGGTCGTCGCTGGCGCCGCCATCGAGCAGGTCGGCACCGGCGTCGCCCGACAGCGAGTCGTTGCCCAGACCACCGCTCAAGGTGTCGTTGCCGGCGGCGCCGGCGAGGGTGTCGTTGCCGGCGCCACCGGCGATGCTGTCGCTGGTGTTGGCATAGCCTCGCAACCAGTCGTCGCCGCTGGTTCCCTTGAGCAATTCGGCAAGAATCTGCGCCTGCGTCAGGACGCTGCCGTTGCTGAGGAAGCGAATCTGGTCAACGGCGCCGCCGACATTGACCAGGTCGTTGCTGAAGAAATCATCGACGACGAGGTGATCGACGACTTCGGCACCGGCTGATCCGGAAGTGACCGTGATCACCAAGTCGTCGTCGCTGTGCGGGTCGCGCGTCAGCGTGGTTTCGCCGGTGCTGAGATCGCCGATCGGGATGGCCAGTTCAACCGTGTCGATCGACCCGGCGAGGGGGTCGTTCTGGTTGATGACGTCGTCGCCACCGCCGATGGCGAACTGGTAGGTGTCGCTGCCGGCACCGCCATCGAGGAGGTCGTTGCCGGCGCCGCCGGAAAGGGTGTCGATGCCGTCGCCGCCCTGCAGGTCGTCGTTGCCGGCGCCGCCGATCAGGCTGTCGTTGCCGAGCGCGCCGGCGAGGGTGTCGTCGCCGCCGGTACCGATGAGCGTGTCGTTGCCCGGCGAACTGATTCGGGCAATCAGCTCGGCCGGCTTCTTGCTGCTCGCGTCACCGGTAAAGGTGATGAACTCGATGCGGCTGATCAGGACCGTGTGGCCGCTGGGCAGATGCGTGAAACTGGTCTGCGTCGTCGACGGGCGGCTGATGGTGTAGTCGTTGAGGACACCGGCGAGGATGGCAGTGTCGCTGCCGAGGCCGCCGTCGAGCGTGTCGTTGCCGCCGCGCCCATCCAGGGTGTCGTTGCCGTCGCGGCCGATGAGGCTGTTGGCGCCGGCGTGGCCGGTGAGGGTGTTGGCTAGCGCGTTGCCGGTGACATCGACGGCGAAGCTGTCGCCCGGCGAGGTGACGAGGGCGTTTTCGACGTGGGCAGTCAGGGTGTAGCTGCCGGTACTGGTCAAGGCGATCTGCACGAGATCGACGCCTTCGCCGAGGCCTTCGGTGACGACGTCGCTGCCGACGTCGATCTGGTACTGGTCGTCACCGCCCCCGCCGACGAGCGTGTCGCTGCCGGGGCCGCCGTTCAGGGTGTCGTTGCCGGCGAGACCAATCAGGGTATCCGCCGCGGCGTTGCCGGTAAGGCGGTTGTTGAGTTCGTTGCCGGTGAGGTTGACGGCGATCGCCGCGGGAGCGGTGACGGTGGCGTTTTCGAGCTCAGCTGCGAGGGTGTAGCTGCCGGCGGCGGTGAAGGCGATGTTCACCTGGTCGGTGCCTTCGGCGTTCTGCTCGGTGATGAGGTCACCGGCGACGTCGACTTCGTAGGTGTCGTCGCCGGCACCGCCGATGAGGAGGTCGGCGCCAGTACCGCCAACCAGGCTGTCGTTGCCAGTGCCACCGTCGAGACGGTCGTTGCCGGCGTTGCCGATCAGCGTGTCGTTGCCGGCCAGTCCGTTGAGCGTGTCGTTACCATCAAGTCCGTTGAGCGTGTCGTTGCCTGCGGTGCCGGAGAGAACGACATTGATATTGGCGCTGAGTACCGCCGCATCGATCAACACCTGTGCACCTGCTGTTGCCTGGTTGAAAACCTTGTAGGTATGACCGGCATTGCTTACGGTTCCAACAAGATTCCAGTTGCTGCTGGCCCCCAGTGTCACTGTGTCCCCGGAATTGCCGACCACCACCAACTGGTGACGCTGCTCGGGATTGGCGCCGTTCGCTCCGCCAGCGGCCAGGTTGTAGGGACCGTCGACCCAGCCGGTAGCGTTGTTGAAGCTGTTCATGCCGGCCAGGTCAAGGACGTCGTTGACGCCAAGGATCAGGGTGTTGTTGCCGCTGCCGGTAATGTCGATGCGCTCGATGGATTCGAGGCGCGAGGTGCTGCCGGGGGTGCTGGCGCCCTGGTTGGCGATGGTGGTGAGATCCAGGGTGAGGCTGCTGCCGGACAAGGTGACGGTGTCGACACCGCTGCCGCCGTCGATGCGGGCGTAGTTGCCACCACTGACGCCGCTGCTCAGGGCAGCGATGTTGCTGGCGTTGAGGACGAAACTGTCGTTGCCGGCACCACCGTAGAGCACGTCTGCGCCGCCGTTGCCGATCAGGGTATCGTTGCCGGCGTTCGCCACGAGGGTTTCTGCCGCTGCCGTACCGGGCAGGGTATCCGCGGCGCTGGTGCCGAGCTGGTCGACGGCCGTTTGGTTGAAGGCGCCGCTGGTGCTGCCGAAGATGACGTAACTGCGCCCGGCATCGCTGCCAGCAGCGGGGGCGCTGAAAGGCGCGCCGACGATCAGGTCGCTCAGGCCGTCACCGTTCACGTCGCCCGCGGCGGCCACACTGCTGCCGCTGAAGTCATTCGCACACTGGCCGTTGATGACGAAGCCGCCGCTGCCGGCGGCAATCGCCGAGAGGTCGATGGCGGTGCCGCCAGTCTGGCCGAAGACGACATAGCTGCGCCCGGCCAAGATGCCGGCGGCAGGATGGCTCCGATAGGCACCGACGATCAGGTCACTCAGGCCGTCACCGTTCACGTCGCCCGCGGCGGCCACACTGTTGCCGCTATAGTCAGTCACGCACTGGCCGTTGATGACGAAGCCGCCGCTGCCAGCGGCAATCGCCGAGAGGTCGATGGCCGTGCCGCCCGTCTGGCCGAAGACGACGTAGCTGCGTCCGGCCAAGCTGCCGGCGGCGGGATCGCTCCACAAGGCGCCGACGATCAGGTCGCTCAGCCCGTCACCGTTCACGTCGCCCGCGCCGGCCACACTGTTGCCACTCTGGTCATCCGCACACTGGCCGTTGATGACGAAGCCGCCGCTGCCGGCGGCAATCGCCGAGAGGTCGATGGCGGTGCCGCCGGCCTGGCCGAAGACGACGTAGCTGCGCCCGGCAGCGCTGCCGGCGGCGGGATCGCTCCGATAGGCGCCGACGATCAGATCGCTCAGGCCGTCACCATTCACATCGCCAGCGGCGGCGACGCTGCGGCCGCTCCGGTCAGTCGCACACTGGCCGTTGATGACGAAGCCGCCGCTGCCAGCAGCAATCGCCGAGAGGTCGATGGCCGTGCTGCCAGTCTGGCCGAAGACGACATAGCTGCACCCGGCCGAGATGCCGGCCGCAGGGTCGCTCCCGAAGGCGCCGACGATCAGGTCGCTCAGGCCGTCACCGTTCACGTCGCCGGCGGCAGCGACACTGTGGCCGCTGTTGTCGCTCTCACACTGGCCGTTGATGACGAAGCCGCCGCTGCCATTGGCAATCGCCGAGAGATCAATGGCCACACCGCCGGTCTGGCCGAAGACGACATAGCTGCGCCCGGCGTAGCTGCCGGCGGCGGGGTCGCTTCCTGAGGCGCCGACAATCAGGTCACTCAGGCCGTCGCCGTTCACGTCGCCAGCGGCGGCGACGCTGATGCCGCTGAAGTCACTCTGACACTGGCCGTTGATGACGAAGCCACCGCTACCGGCGGCAATCGCCGAGAGGTCGATGGCGCTGCTGCCTGTCTTGCCGAAGACGACATAGCTGCGCCCGGCCTCGGTGCCGGCAGCAGGGTCGCTCCGCCAGGCGCCGACGATCAGGTCGCTCAGGCCGTCACCGTTCACGTCGCCAGCGGCGGCGACCCTGCTGCCGCTGAGGTCACTCTCACACTGGCCGTTGATGACGAAGCCGCCGCTGCCGGCGGCGATAGCGGAAAGATCCATTGGGTCGTGGAATAGCGACGCATCGATCAACGCCTGTGCAAGCGCTGTCGTGTGGTTGAACACTTTGTAGGTATGGCCGCCAGTGCTCACGTTACCTACAATGCTCCAGTTCGCTGCGTCGGTCAGCTCCACCGCATCCCCGGCGTTGCCGTCGACGACCAGTTGATGACGTTGCTCGGGGTTGGCGCCGTTCGCTCCGCCAGCGGCCAGGTTGTAGGTGCCGTCGGCCCAGCCGGTAGCGTTGTTGAAGCTGTTCATGCCGGCCAGGTCAAGGACGTCGTTGACGCCGAGGACCAGGGTGTTGTTGCCGCTGCCGGTAATGTCGAGGCGCTCGATGGATTCGAGGCGCGAGGTGGCTGCCGGGAGTGCTGGCGCCCTGGTTGGCGATGGTGGTCAGGTCGAGGGCAAGGCCGCTGCCGGCGAGGGTGATGGTGTCGATGCCGCTGCCGCCGTCGATGCGGGCGAGCTGGCCGTCGGTGAAGCCCGCGGCCAGGGCGGCGATGTTGCTGGCGTAGAGCACGAAGCGGTCGTCGCCGGCGCCGCCGTAGAGGACGTCGGCGCCGCCGTTGCCGATCAGGGTGTCGTTGCCGGCGTTCGCCACGAGGGTTTCTGCCGCTGCCGTACCGGTCAGGGTATCCGCGGCGCTGGTGCCGAGCTGGTCGACGGCCGTTTGCGCGAAGGCGCCGCTGGTGTTGCCGAAGATGACGTAGCTGCGCCCAGCGCCGCTGCCGGCGGCGGGATCGCTCAGAGAGGCGCCGACGATCAGGTCGCTCAGGCCATCCCCGTTCACGTCGCCGGCAGCGGCGACACTGTTGCCGCTCCCGTCATACCTACACTCGCCGTTGATGACGAAGCCGCCGCTGCCAGCGGCAATCGTCGAGAGGTCGATGGCCGTGCCGCCCGTCTGGCCGAAGACGACGTAGCTGCGTCCGGCCAAGCTGCCGGCGGCGGGGTCGCTCGATCGGCCCCGACGATCAGGTCGCCCAGCCCGTCGCCGTTCACGTCGCCGGCGCCGGACACGACCTTGCCACTCTGGTCATCCGCACACTGGCCGTTGATGACGAAGCCGCCGCTGCCGGCGGCAATCGCCGAGAGGTCGATGGCGGTGCCGCCGGTCTGGCCGAAAACGACATAGCTGCGCCCGGCCTCGGTGCCGGCAGCGGGGTCGCTGTATAGTGCGCCGACGATCAGGTCACTCAGGCCGTCGCCGTTCACGTCGCCGGCAGCGGCGACGCTGCGGCCGCTCCAGTCAGCCGCACCCTGCCCGTTGATGACGAAGCCTCCGCCACCAGCGTCAATCGCCGCGAGGTTGATGGCCGCACCGCCGGTCTGGCCGAAAACGACATAGCTGCGCCCGGCATTGATGCCGGCGTAGGGGTCGCTAAATGGTGCACCGACGATCAAATCGGCCAGGCCGTCGCCATTGACGTCGCCGGCCGCGGCGACGCTGCGGCCGCTACGGTCAGTCGCACACTGGCCGTTGATGACAAAGCCGCCGTTGCCATTGGCAATCGCCGAGAGGTTGATGGCCGCACCGCCGGCCTGGCCGAAGACGACATAGCTGAGCCCGGCGTAGCTGCCGGCGGCAGAGTTGCTGGAGGGTGCGCCGACAATCAGGTCACTCAGGCCGTCACCGTTCACATCGCCAGCAGCGGCGACGCTGTAGCCGCTCCCGTCAGACGCACCCTGCCCGTTGATGACGAAGCCTCCGCCACCAGCGTCAATCGCCGCGAGGTTGATGGCCGCACCGCCGGTCTGGCCGAAAACGACATAGCTGCGCCCGGCATTGATGCCGGCAGCAGGGTCGCTCAGCCAGGCGCCGACGATCAGGTCACTCAGGCCGTCACCGTTCACATCACCGGCGGCGGCAACGCTGAAGCCGCTCCCGTCATACGCACACTGGCCGTTGATGACGAAGCCGCCGCTGCCAGCGGCAATCGCCGAGAGGTTGATGGCCGTACCGCCGGTCTGGCCGAAAACGACATAGCTGCGCCCGGCCTCGGTGCCGGCAGCAGGGTCGCTCCGCCAGGCGCCGACGATCAGGTCGCTCAGGCCGTCACCGTTCACGTCACCGGCGGCGACGACGCTGTAACCGCTGCCGTCGCTCGCACACTGGCCGTTGATGACGAAGCCACCGGTGCCGGCAGCGATGTTCGACAGTTCGATGGCAGCCACGTGAGTTTCTCCCGATTATTGAGTTAGAGGCCGCTCTACGAAGCCGGTAAAGCCAGCGCTGTCGTCGACGGCAAGACTGGTGAATGAAACGATCAGAACCGTCATGATTCCCCTTGCCCCTCGACGGACCAACGGACGAGACTTCCAACCGCGCTTTCGAAACACCAAGAAAGGAAAGCCGGACTCCCTTATGCGGCCATGCAACTGGTCACATCCGGCAGTCCGGCTTTCCTGGCTTCAGGATCCGTGACTTTCTGTCCCTACGTTACCGCAGGTTTAGCTTTATCCAACAACGGTAACAGTGTTTCTACTCTTCTCCGAGAAAACTTTCAACCCAGTATTTTTGTCGGGAAAGCGTGGGAACCAAAGGACTTTTCTCGCCCATTTTGGCCGTCTGCCTGCCCAGTCGCCGCGCAAGCGACGCTCCGGCAATGCCCCGCCCAACTCACCCCACAATCAAGAAATCCACCCCCAACGTCGCCGGATGGCTATCCGTCCCGAGAATCGCAAAGATCACCGCATCTGCCCCGACCCCAACCCCGTCCGTATCATAGGCCAGGTTCCCCGTCACACTGTCGTAGAAGAGGTAATCACCCAAGCCGACCGTCGCCCCGACGGCGCCGAGCCCCGTGAACACGCTCGCCTTGAGCGCGATCCGGTCGACGCCGCTGACAAAGTCGGTGATCAGATCGGCATGGACCAGCGCGTCGGCGGTATCGAAGACGAAGCGGTTGGCGCCGTCGCCACCGCTCAACCGGTCGGCACCATCGCCGCCGCTGAGCGTATCGTCGCCGGCCCCACCGGAGATCGTGTCGTTGCCCCCGCTACCGCTCAGCGTGTCGTTGCCGTCGCCGCCAGAGACCTGGTCGTCGCTGGCGCCGCCATCGAGCAGGTCGGCACCGGCGTCGCCCGACAGCGAGTCGTTGCCCAGGCCTCCGCTCAAGGTGTCGTTGCCGGCGGCGCCGCCGAGCGTGTCGTTGCCGGCGCCACCGGCGATGCTGTCGCTGGTGTTGGCATAACCGCGCAACCAGTCGTCGCCGCTGGTTCCCTTGAGCAATTCGGCAAGAATCTGCGCCTGCGTCAGGACACTGCCGTTGCTGAGGAAGCGAATCTGGTCGATGGCGCCGCCGAGATTGACCAGGTCGTTGCTGAAGAAATCATCGACGACGAGGTGATCGACCACTGCGGCACCGGCTGGTCCGGAAGTGACCGTGATCACCAGGTCGTCGTCGCTGTGCGGGTCGCGCGTCAGCGTGGTTTCGCCGGTGCTGAGATCGCCAATCGGGCTGGCCAGTTCAACCGTGTCGAGCGACCCGGCGAGGGGGTCGTTCTGGTTGATGACGTCGTCGCCACCGCCGATGGCGAACTGGTAGGTGTCGCTGCCGGCACCGCCATCGAGGAGGTCGTTGCCGGCGCCGCCGCTCAGGGTGTCGATGCCGTCGCCGCCCTGCAGGTCGTCGTTGCCGAAGCCGCCGACGAGGAGGTCGGCGCCCGTGCCGCCGAGCAGAGTGTCGTCGCCGGCGAGGCTGGCGAGCCTGTCGTTGCCGGCCTGACCATCGAGCAGGTCGTTGCCGGGCGTGCCGACAATTGGGTCGTTGTAGGCGCTGACGATGTTGAGCTGGACATCGGCCAGCGACCGGGTGCCGTCGAGGAAGGTGACGGATTCGACGTTGCGGAAGGTGATGTCCTCGCCGGTGACGGCATTCACCAGTTGGGTGTCGGTGGCGTTCGGACGGATCCGCGTGTAGTCGGCGAAGTTGGCAATGACGACCAGCGTGTCGGTATCGGCACCGCCGTCGGCGACGTCGACTCCCGTGCCGGCGTGCAGGGTGTCGTTGCCGGAGCCGGCGAGCAGGCTGTCGTTGCCGGTATCGCCCTCGAGGTAGTCGTTGCCGATACCGCCGTCGAGTGTGTCGTTACCAGCCAGGCCGTAGAGCTGATCGTTGCCGGCCAGGCCGGCAAGGCTGTTGGCGAGCGTACTGCCCGCGATGGCGTTGTCCTCGCCGTTGCCGATGACGTTACCGGCGGTGGCCCCAGCCATCAGGGCAAACTCGACGTTGGCTGGCAGCGTGTAGGTGCCGGACGCTTCCAGAGCGATGACGACCTGGTCGAGTCCCTCGCCGGCGTTCTCGATGACAACGTCGGCGAGGGCGTCAAGCTGGTAGACGTCGTTGCCGGTGCCGCCGAGCAGGGTGTCGCTGCCGAGCCCGCCGTCGAGCAGGTCGTTGCCCTGGCCGGCAAGCAGGCTGTCGTCGCCGGTGCCGCCGTCGAGCGTGTCGTTGCCGGCGTGGCTGGTCAGGGTATCGTTGCCGGCCAGGCCAGCGAGGCGGTCGCTGCCGGCAGCGCCGGTCAGGCTGTTGTTGAGCGCCTGTCCGTGACCGCTGAAGTCGGAATCGCCGGTGTAGGTGAGGTTCTCGACGTCGGCGCCGAGGGTGTAGGCGGTGAGATCGGTATCGACGTGATCGGTGCCGCCGGCTGGTGCTTCGACGACGTTGTCGCCGGCGTCGGTGACGAGATAGACGTCGTCACCGAGCCCGCCGACCAGACTGTCGTTGCCCGTCCCGCCGATCAGGCGGTCGTTGCCGCCGTTGCCGATGAGCGTGTCGTCGCCGGCTTCGCCGCTCAGGGTGTCGCTGCCGGCCAGTCCGTCGATGCTGTCGTTGCCGGGGGTGCCGGCCCAGGAATTACTGAGGTTGTCGATGACGTTGTTCCAGACCTCACCGATGCTCTTCTGACCATCGGCAAACCCGACATGTTCGATGCTGCGCAGAATGATGTCTTCGTTGGTCGCAAGGTTCTGCAGCCGGGTATCGGTTTCGTTCACCCGGGCGCGCGCGTAATCGGCAAAGTTGCCGATTACGCCGGCGAGGGTGTCGTTGCCGGTCCCGCCGTCGACGGTATCGACGCCGGAACCGGCATTCAGGAAGTCGTCGCCGGCACCACCGAGCAGGCTGTCGTTGCCCAGGCCACCGTCGAGACGGTCGTTGCCGTCGAGACCGCCGAGGATGTTGGCAGTGGCATTGCCGGTCAGATTGTTGTCGAGGGCGTTGCCGTTGAGGTTGATGCCGGGCGTTGCGTTCCCGACGCTGGCGTGGTCGACGCTGGCCGCCAGGGTGAAAGTGCCAGCGGCAGCGAAGAGGACATGGACCTGGTCGATCCCTTCGCCCGGGTTCTCGGTGATCACGTCGCCAGGGACGTCCACGACGTAGCTGTCGTCGCCAATACCGCCAATCAGCGTGTCGACGCCGGCGCCACCGTCGAGAGTGTCGTTGTCCAAGCCGCCGATCAGGCTGTCGTTGCCCAGGCCGCCGTCGAGACGATCGTTCCCGGCGTTGCCGGTGAGGGTGTCGTTACCGGCGTTGCCGGCGAGCGTGTCGCTACCCGCGGCGCCAGTGAGGCTGTTGTTGAGTGCCTGACCGGCGCCGCTGAAGTCAGAATCGCCGGTGTAGGAGAGGTGCTCGACTTCAGCGCCCAGGGTGTAGGTGGCGAGATCGGTTTCGACCCGATCAACGCCGCCCGCGGCCGCTTCGACGACGACGTCGTCCGTCTCCCCGACCCCATAGACGTCGTCGCCAGGTCCGCCGGCCAAGCGGTCGTCGCCACTACCGCCAATCAGCAGGTCGTCGCCGGCACCGCCGTCCAGCGTGTCGTGACCGGCATTGCCGTCAAGCGTGTCGTTGCCGGTACCGCCAAGCAGGACGTCGTCGCCGAAGCGACCATCCAGCGCGTCGTTGCCAGCCAGGCCCTGCATCGATACGTCGCCGTCGGGTGTGCCAGTCATGCGATCATCGCCACTGGTGCCAACGAGCTGGGCGGTGACCTGGATGGGGTTGTCGGCGTAGTCGAACAAGGGCACGTGCCGGCCATCGTCAAGCACGGCGTAGAGCCAGTACTGGCCAGGGGTGAAGCCCGCGCTATTCCAGGTATAGGTGCCGCCGCTTCCTCTGACCCTCACCTCACCGATCGGTGTGCCGTCAAAGCCGCTGTTGTCGGTGTCGGCATAGACCACGAGCTCGCTACCGGTGATCGCATCTTCGACAAGGTAGGCCATCGAGATCAGCGTACCGTCCGCACGCGCCTGGCCCACGGTGAGGCTGTTTTCCTCCAGAGTGGTCGTCGCGCGATAAGTGATCTCGCCAAGGCCATCGGGATTCATGACTTCGACGTCCCAAACACCGGCTTCGGGGGCGGCGATGTAGATGACCTTGCCGGCCGCGCCGCTCCACTCGTCGATGATCGCGATGCCATGACTGATGTAGTCGGCCTCTTCGATGATCTCTCGCACGTGCGTCTTGGCCAGGTCGTCGTAGACCACGACGCGGGTAACCACCGGGCTCGCCGCTGCATTCTCCCAAGCGACGAACACGGTCAGATCACCCACAGTGTCGTCAATAATCCAGCTCTTGTAGAGGGGCACCTCGCTTGCCCCAAAGGGGTGAATATCGTCGAGTCCAAGATCGCCATCGATATCCACACGAATCCCGAAGGTGAGTTTCTGCTTCAAGAAGGGTAAGTACTTGTACAGCGGATTGTCCACCTCCGACCATGCCGCTACGTAGTCATTTCGGACACCGTCAACAGAGTACTTCAGTCTGAAGTCACCGGTGAGTTCCCATTTGTCGTCGGTGAGTTTCCATTTGTCACCTATCTGTACCCATTTCGCCGGTACCGTGAATGTGGCACTGCCCTTGGCGGTGACTATTGGGATGGTGGCGGTGCTTGACTCGATCATGGCACTCGCTGTGATGATCCCTTTCTCGCTTCCTATCCCAAGAAACTTGGCGCCTTTCCCTACGTTCATGCTCACCGACAACGATGCCGTCTGTTTGCTCCAGTCCAGCGTGCCGGCGCCTGCGAATTGTAACGGCGCGTCTGAATTCGGATTGACGTCGACTCCGAAGATGTCCGAGTCATCAATCAGAATCCCCCCCTTGAGGCTACCCGAGGCCTTGGTCTGGAAGTCAGTCTCGGTCTCTAAGCGAAGCTTCATCACCTGGTCGAAGCCCCCGAGGTCCATGAAGCCTAGCCCGACGGCACCCTTCCACACCACCGGGTCAGTCATGCTTGCCCAGTTCGATGCACCGCCCCCGAGCATACGCAGGAATGCTCCCGTCGGTCCAATGGGCAAACCCGGTGAATCCAGCTTGCCTTCGATAAACAGACCATCCACAGTGAATTTGGGATCTGTGACCAATTCGACTTTCCCCGCAAGGGCGCCCAGACCCTTGATCCCCTTGATGCCGGGTAGCTGGAGTTCGCCGCTGCCCGTGTATTTATTCGCTTCGCTATCAAAGGTGAACTTGAGGTCATTTATCCCCCATCCACCCTTGGAGCCGAGATCCATCACGCTGATTTCACCTTTGCCGTAACCCTCGCCATCCTTGATCCCGATGTCTGCTTCGGAGAGGCTCAGAATGGGCTTGCTCTTGGGATCTTTCTGGAATATGGCATTGTCAATGAGCTGCACGTCACCCTTGACAAAGAGGCGATCATCGAAAGCGTCGTAGCCCAACTGCAGGCTCTTTGAAGTGATCCCGATCTTGTCCAGCAACGTCAACGACCTGGGGCCGTCCGGCCCGCTCAGATACTTCGCGAGATCGAGGGTTGCCCCTGTGCCAAACTTGGGTCCGTCCTTGGTGATCACCACGGTTTCGCCAGTGAGGCCGAAAGTGCTTGTGAACAGCTGAGCGAGGTCAAAGTCGGTCGTCAGGCGCAATCCGTCCGAGACCAGGTGCATTGCACTCAATTGCGTGTCAAGCCCTGCCAGTTTGAAAAGTTGCGTGTCGGCGCCGATCGTTCCTTTCGGGTCCTTCAGTGAGAGGCTGATGTCGCCGTGGAATAGCGGCCGGTCGTGGAGGTCGATGACCTCCGTAGCCGTCACGTGTCGCGCGGAGAACACGCTGTCGGTGACCTGATAAGTGCCGCCAGACAGGCGCAGCAAGGTGAGGCCAGCTGATTTCGTCAAACCCACCAACAGGTCGCCCGAGGAGAACCATGACTTCGCACCATCCGAGACCCACTCCGTATCCGGATTCATGAAGGTGATCTTGAGATCCTTCGTATCTGGCCCTGGGGCATCGCCAATGAGGATCTGCGCCAGGGCGTTGCGGTGGTTGTAAACGGTATAGCTTTGGCCGCCCTTGCTGACGGTGCCGGCATTGGTCCAGTTGGCGGCGTCGCTCAGCTTGACCGTACTGTCGGCGTCGCGGATCAGGATCGTGTCCCCGGCATCGCCGACGATCACCAACTGGTGGCGCTGCTCCGGGTTGGCGCCGTTGGCGCCGCCGGCGGCGAGGTCGTAGGTGCCATCTTTCCAGCCGGTGGCATTGTTGAAGCTGTTCATCCCGGTCATGTCAAGCACATCGCTCAGGCTCAACGTCAGGGTGTTGTTGCCGCTGCCGGTGAGGTCGATCCGCTCGATCGATTCGATGCGCGACGGGGTGTCGGCGCTCTGGTTGTCAATGGCGGTCAGATCAAGGGACAGGCCGCTGCCGGAGATCGTGATGGTATCTATGCCGCTGCCGCCGTCAATGCGGGCGAACTCGCCGGAGATGACGCCGGCCTTGAGGGCGGCGACGTTGCTGGTGTTCACCACGAAACTGTCCTCACCGGTGCCGCCATAGAACACATCGGCGCCGCCGTTGCCAATCAGGGTGTCGTTGCCGCCCAGGCCTTCAAGCTTGTTGGCACCTGAATCGCAGGACATGCTGTCGTTGAAGTCGCTGCCGACGAGGTGTTCGATGCCAATCAGCATGTCGAGGCCAGCGCCGCCGGTGTTCTGCTGCACACCGGGGACGGCCAGCGTGACGCTCACGGCGGCGCTCGCCCCGGCGTAGCTGGCGGTGTCCTTGCCGGCGCCGCCGTCGAGGGTGTCGTCGCCATCTGCCCCTTGCAGCGTGTCGTCTCCGGCATCGGCCTGCAAGGCGTTGTCGCCGGCGTCGCCGGTAAGCGTGTCGCTGAAGGCGCTGCCGATCAGGTGCTCGATGCCGATCAAGGTGTCGAAGCCGGCGCCTCCGGTGTTCTGCTGCACGCCGGGTGTGGTCAGTGTCACGCTCACGCCGTAGACTGCCCCTCCGAAGACTACCCCACCGTAGAGTACCCCGGCGTAGCTGGCAGTATCGCTGCCCGCGCCGCCGTCGAGAGTGTCGTTGCCGCCGCCGCCGTTGAGGGTGTCGTTGTCAGCGAGCCCGCTCAACCTGTCGTTTCCTTCCAGGCCGTTCAGCGTGTTAGCGCGGGCGTTTCCGGTCAGGGTATTGTCGAGCGCATTGCCCGTAAGATTCACGCCGACCGTGTCGTTGTCAATGTTGGCGTTCTCGACATTGCGGGACAGGTCGAAGGTTCCCGCGACCGAGAAGCGCACTTGGACGTTGTCAGTCCCTTTCTCGATCCCCTCGCTGATCAGGTCGGCGACAACATCAACGACATAGTTGTCATTACCCGCGCCGCCCAACAGTAAATCGTTTCCCATGCCGCCGTCTAGCCAGTCGCTGCCGGTGCTGCCGTCGAGTGTGTCGTTGCCGGCTCCGCCTTGCAGCGTGTCGTCGCCGGCCCGTCCTTCAAGTTTGTTGGCACCTGAATCACCAGTCATGCTGTCGTTGAAGTCGCTGCCGATGAGGTGCTCGATGCTGATCAACGTGTCGAGGCCGGCGCCGCCGGTGTTCTGCTGGACGCCGGGGGTGGCCAGCGTCACGCTCACACCGGCGATTGCCCCGGCGTAGCTGGCTGTGTCGCTGTCCGCGCCGCCGTCGAGAGTGTCGTTACCGGTTCCACCTAGCAGCCTTACATGGTCGCCCCTGGGTTTGCCAAGCATTCAATTGGTGACGGTTCGAAGGGTAAAGATTGCAGCCATACATTCGGACTTTGATCGAGGCGATGCCTCTGTCCCTGATGGAATTCGCTGATCGATGCCTCATCAGTCGGACGCGCTTGAAGCGCGAGGCTGCTATCAGGTTGAATCGACCACGGTCTTACCTGCCTTGCCATCACGTCATGATCGCCTGAGCAATCGGTGGGGGTTACTCCTCTACAACTACAAAAAGCGGTGGTGGTGCTGCGATATCGCAGGGTTGTCCATAGGCGCTCGCGAGCGCGCCCCATACGCTGGCGAGCGAGCGCCTGTGGGCAACCCGTGTTCATGCCGCCGACGGTTCATAGCCGGGCTGATAGTCCCGCTCCTGGGCCAGTAGCGCCCAGGAGATGCGAGCGTTCTTGTTCGCCAAGGCCACTGCCGCGATGTTTTTGTTGCGCCGGCCGATCAGCTGCGCCAGCCAGGTTTGCGCATAACCCGCCTTGCGCTCGGCTACCCGTATCACCGCCCGAGCGCCGTGGATCAGCAGCGTGCGCAAATAGGTATCGCCGTGCTTGCTGATGCCCAGCAGCAACTGCTTGCCGCCACTGGAGTGCTGCTTGGGGACCAATCCCAGCCAGGCCGCCAGCTGCCGTCCGCTCTCGAAACTCTTCGCATCCCCGATCGAGGCCACCAGCGCGCTTGCCGTGATCGGACCGATACCGGGAATCTGCGCGAGCTTCTTGCTCGCCTCGTTTTCGCGGTGCCAGACCTGGATCTGCACCTCCAGTTCGCCCACTTGGCGGTCGAGTTCCTTCAGGTGATCCCCCGAGTCGATGCAGCAATTGGCGGAAGGCGCCCGGCAGTCCGTTCTCCCCCGTCCTCCAGGATATCAGGCAGGCGCTTGGCGATATGGCTAATGCCCTGCGGGATGATGATCCCGTATTCGGCCAACAGACCGCGGATCTGGTTGGCCTGCGCCGTGCGCGCCTTGACGAAGCCCTGGCGGGCACGATGCATCGCCAAGATCGCCTGTTGCTCGCCGTTCTTGATGGGTACGAAGCGCATATTGGGGCGGCCCACCGCCTCGCAGATCGCTTCGGCATCTGCGGCGTCGTTCTTGTTCGTCTTGACGTAAGGCTTCACGAACTGCGGGGCCATCAGCTTTACGGTATGCCCGAACGCTTCCAGCTTCCTCGCCCAATGATGCGCGCTGCCGCACGCTTCCATGCCGATCAGACAGGGCGGCAGGTTGGCGAAGAACGGCGCCACCTGCTCGCGCTTGAGCGGCTTCTTGAGCACGGCCTTTCCTCGTTCATCCACGCCATGTACCTGGAACACGTTCTTTGCCAGATCGATACCAACTGTCGTAATCTTCATCTCGGTCGCCTCTCCTGTTTGGTGGTGGAAATATCGCATCTCCACTTTGGCACGCAGATGCCGTTTCGGGAAGGGGCGACCATCCCATTAGTCGTCGCCCAGCCCGCCGCCCAGAAGGTCGTTGCCGTCTTCTCCGTTTAGAGTGTCGTTGCCATCTTCTCCGGACAGAATGTCGTTGCCGAAACCTCCGACCAGTTGGTCGAAGCTGCTGCCACCGACCAGCCAGTCGTTACCACCGTAGCCCCAGATCGCGACAGAGAAATCGCCCCAGAGCCCGTAGCCAGGAACGTCAGCAGGACCGAGAATGTTGTCTTTATCATTACCACCTAAAGCCCAAGTCACGCGGACCTCCTACTGTCTATGAAAGGGCGTAAAGGCCTGCAACGACGGTAGGGCCGCTCCAGTCACCCGCACACTTGCCGTTGATGACGAAGCCGCCACTTCCGCTGGCAATTGCCGCGAGGTCGATGGCGCCGCGGCTGGTCTTGCCGAAGAAGACACAACTGTTGCCCCCGGTGTTTCTGATTGGAGCACCGAGGATCAAGTCGGCGAGGCCGTCGCCGTTGACGTCGCCCGCACCGGCAACACGTTGATTGCCGGACGATGCCAGGCCATTGATGACAAAACCGCCGATCCCGGCGGCGATGTTGGCAAGCTCGATGGCAGGCATGGCAATTCCTCAGCCGATATTGATCTTGGGCATGATTCTAGCTCAGCCTACTGCTTTGTCCACTACTATAAGAGGGACAAAAGCAGACCACGATCAAAGGCGAAGTGCTATCGTCTGTGGCACTGATCAACGAGGTATTGAAGACGGAATGACCCAGGAAACCCGTCCCGATGTCGTCTGGCACCCCGGCCACGTTAGCCGCTCGGAGCGCGCCGCTCGGCTCGGACAAGCGCCGCTCACGCTCTGGCTGACCGGTCTGAGCGCCGCCGGCAAATCGACGCTTGCTTTCGCGCTCGAGCGCTTGCTGCATGAGCGCGGGCGCGCCTGCTACGTGCTCGATGGTGACAACGTCCGCCATGGCCTGAACCGCAACCTCGGTTTCTCGCCGGCCGATCGCAGCGAGAACATCCGGCGGATTGCCGAGGTGGCGCGGCTGATGAACGATGCCGGCCTCATGGTGATCACGGCGTTCATCTCGCCCTGGCGCGCCGACCGCGCCGCGGCACGGGAGATCGTCGACGCGGCGAGTCTTATTGAGGTGCATGTGAGCACGCCGCTGGCCGTCTGCGATCCGCGCTACCCGAAGGGCTTCTACGGTCAGGCCCGACGGGGCAAACTGGCCGACTTTACCGGCGTGTCGTCACCCTACGAGGCGCCCAAACACCCGTCCCTCAGCATCGACAGGGCGGAGCTATCGCTGCCAGATGCCGTTGGCCAGTTGACTCAGTTGCTCGCCCGAGCGCCAATCGCGGCGTCGCCCTGAGCATGTGTTCCCCCACGGCACACCGATCTACGTGTGGGCACGACGCTGTGTGGCATGGAATTGCAGACCCAAGGCGTTCATCACCTTGAGGATGGTGGCAAAGCTCGGGTTGCCTGCGCCGGATAGCGCCTTGTAGAGGCTTTCACGACCCAGTCCGGTATCCCTGGCCAGTTGCGTCATGCCCTTGGCGCGCGCAATGTCTCCCAGGACCTTGGCAATGAACGAAGCATCGTCCCCCGCCTCTTCGAGGCAGGCTTCCAGATAGCGCGCCATGTCCTCTTCAGTCTTGAGATGTTCCCCCACATTCCACTTGCGCAGCTTGATCGTTGCCATGACCCCTGTCCTCACAGTTCTCGCGCCAGATTCAACGCGGTCTTGATGTCTTTGGCCTGGGTGGATTTGTCGCCGCCTGCAAGGAGAATCACAATCTCATCTCGACGTTGCTCAAAATAAACTCGGTACCCAGGCCCATAGTGAATTCTCATTTCTGAAACCCCGTCACCGACCGGTTCGCAGTCGCCGAAGTTCCCATCCTCTGCGCGACGAATGCGCGTCTTGGTTCGCGCAGTTGCCGCCAAAGCTCGGCGGCATCGGCCTGCGGGGTGCCCGGCAGGGTGCCGACGGGCTCAGGGTGGCGGGTCATCGCTGTGGCGCCTGCTGAAGGCGGCGTCCCGCCGGGCGCGCTCAGGCGCCGCTCCGTCAGACGATCAGGAAGTCCATGCCCAGCGTTGCCGGATGCGTTCCCTCCCCCAGCGTCGCGAAGGTCACCGCAACGGCGCCCCCGACCCCATCCGCGTCATAGGCCAGGTTGCCCGTCCCATTGTCGTAGGTGAGGTGATCACCCAATCCCGCCGTCGTCCCCGCCGCCCCGAGACCGGTGAACACGCTCGCCTTCAGCGCGATGCGGTCGACGCCGCTGACGAAGTCAGTGATCAGATCGGCATGCACCAGCTCATCGGCGGTGTCGAAGACGAAGCGGTCGGCCCCCGAACCGCCGGTGAGGCGGTCCGCGCCATCGCCACCACTGAGCGTGTCGTCGCCGGCCCCACCGGAGATCGTGTCGTTACCACCGCTGCCGCTGAGCGTGTCGTTGCCGTCGCCGCCAGAGACCTGGTCGTCGCTGGCGCCGCCATCGAGCAGGTCGGCACCGGCGTCGCCCGACAGCGTGTCGTTGCCCAGACCACCGCTCAAGGTGTCGTTGCCGGTGGCGCCGCCGAGCGTGTCGTTGCCGGCGCCACCGGCGATGCTGTCGCTGGTGTTGGCGTAACCGCGCAACCAGTCGTCGCCGCTGGTTCCCTTGAGCAATTCGGCAAGAATCTGCGCCTGCGTCAGGAGGCTGCCGTTGCTGAGGAAGCGAATCTGGTCGATGGCGCCGCCGAGATTGACCAGGTCGTTGCTGAAGAAATCATCGACGACGAGGTGATCGACGACTTCGGCACCGGCTGGTCCGGAAGTGACCGTGATCACCAGGTCGTCGTCGCTGTGCCGGTCGCGCGTCAGCGTGGTTTCGCCGGTGCTGAGATCGCCGATCGGGATGGCCAGTTCAACGGTGTCGATCGACCCGGCGAGGGGGTCGTTCTGGTTGATGACGTCGTCGCCACCGCCGATGGCGAACTGGTAGGTGTCGCTGCCGGCACCGCCATCGAGGAGGTCGTTGCCGGCACCGCCAGCGAGGGTGTCGATGCCGTCGCCGCCCTGCAGGTCGTCGTTGCCGAAGCCGCCGACGAGGAGGTCGGCGCCCGTGCCGCCGAGCAGGGTGTCGTCGCCGCCGGTACCGATGAGCGTGTCGTTGCCCGGCGAGCTGATGCGGGCAATCAGCTCGGCCGGCGTCTTGCTGCTCGCGTCACCGGTAAAGGTGATGAACTCGATGCGGCTGATCAGGACGGTTTGGCCGCTGGGCAGATGGGTGAGGCTGGTCTGCGTCGTCGACGGGCGGCTGATGGTGTAGTCGTTGAGGACACCGGCGAGGATGGCGGTGTCGCTGCCGAGGCCGCCGTCGAGCGTGTCGTTGCCGCCGCGCCCATCGAGGGTGTCGTTGCCGTCGCGGCCAATGAGGCTGTTGGCGCCGGCGTGGCCGGTGAGGGTGTTGGCGAGCGCGTTGCCGGTGACATCGACGGCGAAGCTGTCGCCCGGCGAGGTGACGAGGGCCTTCTCGACGTGGGCGGTCAGGGTGTAGCTGCCGGTACTGGTCAAGGCGATCTTCACGAGATCAATGCCTTCGCCGAGGCCTTCGGTGACGACGTCGCTGGCGACGTCGATCTGGTACTCGTCGTCCCCGCTGCCGCCGACGAGCGTGTCGCTGCCGGGGCCGCCGATCAGGGTGTCGTTACCGGCGAGACCGATCAGGGTATCCGCCGCGGCGTTGCCGGTGAGGCTGTCATTGCCGGCTCCGCCGGTCAGGCTGTTGTTGAGCGCCTGACCGGTGCCGGTGAAGTTGCCAGCGCCGATGTAGCTAAGGTGCTCGATTTCGGCGCCGAGCGTGTAGCTGGCGAGATCGGTGTCAACGCGATCGTTGCCGCCCGCCACCACTTCGACGACGACGTCGCCCGCTTCGCTCACGAGATAAACGTCATCGCCGGGCCCGCCAATCAGGCTGTCATTGCCCGCGCCACCGATCAGCGTGTCGTTGCCGGCGTTGCCGATCAGCGTGTCGTCGCCGGCTTCGCCGTTCAGGGTGTCGTTACCGGCGGCGCCGACGAGGCTGTCGTTCCCGGGAGTGCCGATCAAAGAGAGATCGAGTGCAGTGTCGATCAAGAGTTGCGCGGCTGCGCTGCGGTGGTTATAGACGATATACGCATGGCCACTGCTGCTGACGGTGCCGGCATTACTCCAACTTGCGCCGTCGGTGAGCACTGCCGCGTCCCCGGCATTGCCGACCAGGATCAACTGGTGACGCGGCTCGGGGTTGGCACCATTGGCGCCTCCCGCGGCGAGGTTGTAACTCCCGTCTGACCAGCCAGTGGCGTTGTTGAAACTGTTCATCCCTGCCATGTCGAGGACATCGCCGACGCCGAAGGTCAAGGTGTTGTTGCCGCTGCCGGTCAAGTCGATACGTTCGATGGACTCGATACGTGACTGGCTGCCGGGGGTACTGGCGCCCTGGTTGGCGATCAGGGTCAGGTCGAGCGAAAGGCCGCTGCCGGCCAGCGTGATGGTGTCGATGCCGCTGCCGCCATCGATGCGGGCGAACTGGCCAGAGTTGTAGCCCGCCGTCAGGGCGGCAAGGTTGCTGAAGTTGAGGACGAAACTGTCGCTACCGGTGCCGCCGTACAGGACGTCGGCGCCGCCGTTGCCGATCAGCGTGTCGTTGCCGGCATTGGCCACCACGGTCTCGGCGGCGGCACTGCCGGTGAGGGTGTCGTTGCCGGTAGTTCCGACCTGGTCGACGGCGCTTGGTGCGAAGGCGCCGCTGGTGCTGCCGAAGATGACGTAGCCCCCGGTGAGGTTCCCTTTAGCGCCCACGATCAGGTCGGCCAGACCGTCGCCGTTGATGTCGCCGGCAGGGGCAACACGGCTACCGCTGCTTTCAAGCGCACACTGTCCGTTGATGACAAAGCCGCCATTGCCATCAACAATTCCAAAGAGGTCGACGGTGCCATTGCTGGTCTTGCCGAATACGACATAGCTACGTCCGGCACGGACCCCCGCGGCGGGGCTGCTGGCGGGCGCACCGACGATCAAATCAGCCAGGCCGTCGCCGTTGATGTCGCCGGCTGTGGCAACGCTTTGCCCGCTTGAGTCACCGGCGTACTGACCATTGATGACGAAGCCACCAGCACCATTGGCGATTGCAGAGAGGTCGATGGCGCTGCCGCCGGTCTTGCCGAAGACGACATAACTGGTGCCAGATGTGCCGGCGATCAGGTCGGCCAATCCGTCGCCGTTGATGTCACCTCCTCCGGCAACGGTTCCAGCCGAGCCATTGATGATGAAACCGCCCGCACCACTGGCGACCGCGCAAAGATCGACGGTGCTGCCGTCGGTCTTGCCGAAGACGACATAGCTGGCAGCAACGCTGCCAGATGTCGCCCCAACGATCACGTCAGACAATCCGTCACCGTTGATATCGCCGCCGGCAGCAATGCCGCTGCCGACGTTCTGGCTCCCGCAGTAGCCGTTGATAACGAAGCCGCCGCTGCCTTCGGTAATGTCCGATAGGTCGACCGCAGCGCTGCGATTGTTACCGAAGATGACATAGCAGCGCCCGGCACCGTAGTGGCCGCCGACGCTACTACCGGGCGCGCCGAGGATCAGATCACCCAGTCCGTCGCCGTTGATGTCGCCGGCTGAGGCAACGTCTGCGCCGCTGCCGTCGAGCCTGCATTGACCATCAATAACAAAGCCGCCATTGCCACCAACGATTGCCGAGAGGTCGATGGCATTGCCCCCGGTTTTGCCAAAATGATGTAGCTGCGACCGGCCCCGAAGCTGTCGTTGGGGTCGCTATCGGGCGCTCCGACGATCACATCGGCCAGACCGTCGCCGTTGATGTCGCCGGCAGCTTTCACGCTGCTGCCGCTCTGGTCAAATTCACACTGGCCGTTGATGACGAAGCCGCCGATCCCATTGGCTATCGCCGAAAGGTCAATGGTGCTGTTACTCGCCTTGCCGAAGACGACATAGCTGCGCCCGGCAAGGCTGCCGCCGGCGGTATTGCCAAAAGGGTCGCTGATGATCAGGTCGGCCAGTCCGTCACCGTTGACGTCGCCAGCTCCGGCGAGGGCTTCCATCCATCCCCCAAGACCTTGCAGGCTAAAGACGAAGCCGCCGTTGCCGGCAGCGATTCGGGAGAGATCAATGGCAGGCCGCGGGATATAGTTGGAGGTGGAAATATTGGTGTCAACCAGCACCTGTGCGGCGGCGCCGTTGGCATTGTGGATGGCATAGGTATGGCCGCTGTTGGTGACTGTGCTGCCTGCAGTGGTCCATAAGCCACTTAGTTGCACCTCGTCGCCGGCGTTGCCGTCAATGACGAGCTGGTGCTTCTGCACCAAGGCGCCAAGGCTCGTCCAGCCGTTGACGTTGTTGAACAGATTCATCCCTGCCATGTCGACAACGTCACTCAGGCTCAGAGTCAGCGAGTTGTTGCCACTGCCAGTGATGTCAATACGCTCGATCGACGCGATTCGCGATTGCCCGCCAGGGGTACTGCCGCCCTGGTTGGGAATGCTGACCAAGTTGAGTGAAAGGCCACTGCCGGCCAAGGCGATCGTATCGATGCCGCTGCCGCCGTCGATGTGGGCAACTTGGGATGGGTTGTAGGCATTCTTTGTCGCCAGTGCGACGATGTTGCTCGCATTGATGACGAAGGTGTCGTCACCGGCGCCGCCGTAGAGCACATCGTTGCCGCCATGGCCGATCAAGGTGTCGTTGCCGCTATCGGCGACCAGGGTTTCGCCGTCGGCGGTGCTGGTCAGGACTTCGCTGCCGGGGGTGCCGAACCAGTCAACGCGGCTTTGTGCGACAGCGCTGCTGGTGCTGCCGAAAATCACGTAGCTGCGTCCCGCATCTGTGCCCGTAGCGGGGTCGCTGTAGCGGGCACCGACCACGAGGTCCGCCAGTCCGTCGCCATTGATATCGCCGGCCCCGGTTGCGCTGGAACCTGTGAAATCATCCGCACCCTGGCCGTTGATGACAAAGCCCCCCATCCCATACTCAATCGTCGAGAATTCGATGATCCCGCTGTAGGGTCTGCCAAAGACTACATAGCTGCGCCCGGAAGTGCTGCCAGGCGCTCCGACTATCACATCGGCCAGTCCGTCGCCATTGATGTCGCCGGCGCCAGCGACGTTGTACCCGGTCAAGTCCAGCGCATCTGGCCCGATGATCGCGCATCCCCCGTCGTAACCACTCCCGATGGACTGGAGGTTGATGGCATTGCCACTGGTCTTGCCGAAGACGATATAGCTCCGTCCGGCGTAGGGCTTGCCATATGGACTGCTCACAGGCGCTCCGACCACCAGGTCGCCCAGCCCGTCACCGTTGAAGTCGCCAGCGGCGGCGACACTTGAACCGGCCGCGTCTTGCGCCGAGCGGCCGTTGACTACGAAGCCACCATTGCCGACGGCGATGGCTGACAGTTGAGCCCAGCCCGTGCCCGTCTTGCCGAAGACGACATAACTGCGCCCGGCGTAGCTGCCGGCAGCGGGGTCACTGAGCGGCGCACCGACGATCAGATCGGCGAGACCATCTCCATTGACGTCGCCGGCACCGGCGACGCTGATGCCGCTCCAGTCCTCAGCACACTGGCCATTGATGACGAATCCGCCGCTACCATTGGTGATTGCCGCGAGATCAATGGCACCGCTGCCGGTCCGGCCAAAAACCACATAGCTGCGTCCGGCGTTGCTGCCAGCCGCGGGATCGCTGCCCCAGGCGCCGACGATCAGGTCGGCCAGCCCGTCGCCATTGACGTCGCCGGCCGCGGCAACGCTGTACCCCGCCAGGTCATTAGCGCACTGGCCGTTGATGACGAAGCCGCCGCTGCCAGCGGCGATCGCCGACAGTTCAGCCGCACCCGCGCTGGTCTTGCCGAAGACGACGTAGCTGCGCCCGGCCGCGCTGCCGGCGGCGGGATCGGCGTAGGGCGCGCCGACGATCAGGTCGTCCAGTCCGTCGCCGTTGATGTCGCCGGCCGCGGCGACACTGAGGCCGCTCCGGTCCTCAGCGCACTGGCCGTTGATGACGAAGCCACCAGTGCCATTGGTGATCGCAGAGAGGTCGATGGCACTGTTGCCGGTCTTTCCGAACACCACATAGCTGCGGCCGGCATTGCTGCGCCCCGAGGGATCGCTACCCCAGGCGCCGACGATCACGTCGGCGAGGCCATCGCCGTTGACGTCGCCGGCGGCGGCGACGCTATAGCCTGCCAGATCGTCCTTGCACTCCCCATTGATGACAAAGCCGCCAGCCCCGGCGGCGATGTTGGAGAGTTCGATGGCCGCCATGTCCTTTCCCCCATTTTGCATCGCAACAAAAGGTATATTAGTACAAACCAACGGTTTGTCCACCCCGGCGAGAGGGACAAGAGCAGGCCGCCGCCGAACACGGCGTGCTATCGTCCGGGATGCCCAACAAGGAGGCTTTGCCCGCAGAATGACCCAGGAAACCCGTCCCGATGTCGTCTGGCACACCGGCCACGTTTGCCGAGGCGAGCGCGCCGCTCGGCTCGGACAGGCGCCGCTCACGCTCTGGCTGACCGGTCTGAGTGCCGCCGGCAAATCGACGCTGGCCTTCGCGCTCGAGCGCGCGCTGCATGACCGCGGGCGCGCCTGCTACGTGCTCGACGGCGACAACGTCCGCCACGGCCTGAACCGCAACCTTGGGTTCTCGCCGGCCGACCGCAGCGAGAACATCCGGCGGATTGCCGAAGTCGCCCGGCTGATGAACGACGCCGGCCTGATCGTCATCACGGCGTTCATCTCGCCCGGGCGCGCCGACCGCACCACCGCACGGGAGATCATCGGTGCGACGAGTTTTCTTGAGGTGCATGTGAGCACGCCGCTCGCCGTCTGCGAAGCGCGCGACCCGAAGGGCTTCTACGGTCAGGCCCGACGGGACGAACTGGCCGACTTTACCGGCGTGTCCTCACCCTACGAGGCGCCCGAACAGGCCGATCTGAGCATCGACACGGCGCAAGTGTCGCTGGCCGATGCCGTCGATCAACTGCTGCAGTTGCTCGCCGGGCCTTCGGCGCAACGATGAGCGGCGCTACCCTTCGACACTCACCACCCTTCGAATCTCATCGGTCTTGAACCCCAGCGCCATCGGCCGGCGGACGCCCGGCAGCGCGACGACATCGTAGAGTTCATCGACGACGCCCTCGATACGCAGCCAATGCACCGCGTCGCCGCTGCGCAGGTCGATCACCTGCACACCACAGCGCGCTTCGGCCTGGCGGGACCTGAGGTGGTCGTCGAGCGCCAGCCCGCTGAAGGTCCGGTTGTGACGCGGTTTCGACAGCCCGACCAGCGCAAAGTGGCCATGGAAAGCCAGCCCGCGCAGATAGCCGGCGCAGAAGCTCACCGGCACGAAATTCCCGGCTGCCAGATCGACGTAACCGAACTCGCCGGTCCCCGAGTTGAGCAACCACAGCCGGCCCTGATGCCAGCGCGGCGAGTGCGGCATCGACAGGCCGTCGGCGACGATCGCGTTCGTATTCACGTCGATGACAATGCCGCCATCGGCACGATGGTCGCGCCAACCGTCGACCACGTCCGACCGGCTGACGGCGGTGACGTAGGCTGCTCGCCCCTCCTTCATCGCCAGGCCGTTCAGGTGGCAACGGTCCTCGGCCGCCAGGCGGCTGCTGAAGGGTGGCCGCCACAGCGGTTTGAAGCTGTGCGTCTCGGAGAGCGTCGCCAGGCAACCGAACAGCGTGTTGACGAAGATCAGCCGGCCGTCGGCATCGACAGCCATGTCGTGGATGTCGAGGTCGCCGGTGGTGTAGCCGACCTGCGGCAGATAGAGCCGATCGTAGCCGTCCTGCTGCTCGCCCTGGGTAAACAGGTTCTCGAAGCGCCAGACCTGATACAGGCTGCTCAGATACAGGCCGTTGGCCGTCGCGCACAGCCCCATGCAGCGGTTGAAGCTGCGCTCGAAGATAGACAGTTCGCCGCTGTCCTTGAGGCCGATGAAGAACAGCTTGCCGATCTGGTACGTGGTCAGCGCCAGCGACAGCTTCTGTTCGGCCAGCCAGGCGGGAAACTGGCGCGAGGTCGTGATTTCGAGGCGGGGAACGGCGGCGGGCGTCTGGGCGTTGTCGCCCGTTGGCAGCGCGTCGTTCGGATCGGAGCGGTCGGGGGTTTCCATCGCGGGTCTTTCGGAGCAGGTGAGTGGGCGCCATGGCGGTGGCGTGCGTCGGGTATCAGGTGCCGGAATCATCCTCGGCGCGGAGCGGTTGATTGCTGGTGGCGGCCGCCAGCAGGCGCTGCCCGCTGCCGCTGCAGTAAACCGCCCACATGCGGTCGTACAAGGCCTCGAGCTGGGCAACCCAGGTGGCGATGTCGCACAGCGGCGAAGCCGCCATGCGCGCGCGCAAGCCGGCACGCCGGGCGCGCCAGTCCCGGCAGTCCGCAGCCAGTCGCACGGCGGTCGCGACGTAACCGGCTTCATCGCCGGCCACCCATTCCGGATGGCCGAGGGTATTCAGGAAGCTCGCGCCCATACGGCTGACGAAGTTGCCGCCGGCCAGACTGACCACCGGCACGCCCATCCACAGCGCCTGCAGCGTCGTCGTGCCGCCATTGTAGGGCGTCGGGTCGAGCGCGATGTCCACCTCGCCGTAGGCCTGCATCATCTCGGCCAGCCCGCTCGGCCCATGCAGGATCAGGCGTTCGGCGCCGATGCCGTGTTCGGCGAAGCGTTCGACGAAGCGCGCCTGGACGCCGGCATCCTGCAGCGACGGCGCCTTGAGCTGCAGGCGCGACCCGGGCACGGTGAGCAGGACTTGCGCCCAGAGGGCGATCGTGCGCGGCGAGAGCTTCATGGCGTTGTTGAACGAAGCGAAGACGACCGGCGTATCGGCCGGTCGCGGGTGCGGCAACGGATAGTCCTCGACCGGTGCCCAGCAGAAGACGCAGCCGGGCAACTGCGCGATGCCTTCGCTGAACAGCCCGGCGTGCTCGCCGGGCGCGACGGTGGCGTCGGCGATCAGCCAGTCGATGCGGCTGAGTCCGGTGGAATGCGGGTAGCCGAGGAAGGTGACCTGCACCGGCGCGGCGCGCAGGGCGAACAGGCCGAGGCGGTGCGACGCGGTGTGGCCGGCGAGGTCGACGAGAATGTCGACCTCGTCGGCGAGAATCGCCTGCTGCAGCGCCGCATCGTCGAGGGCTGCCGCTTCAAGCCAGCGATCGGCACAGCTTCTCGCCTGGCGGGTGTAGGCGTCGTGCATGTGGCCGGTGTGGTAGATGCCGATCTCGCAGCGGCGATGGTCGTGACGCTGGAGTACCGGCAGCATGAAGAGATTGACCGGGTGCTGCCGGTGCAGGTCGCCGGTGACGTAGCCGATGCGCAGGCGCCGGGTGGTCGAGCGCGGGTTCGGGAAGTCGGTCTTCTCGACCACCGCTGCTTCGATCGGCGCGCACAGGCGGCGATGCAGGGCGGCGACGTCGGCCGGCGGCAGGTCGTCGTGATAGAGCGCGGTCATCGCCACGCTGGAAGCGAGGCGCGACAGCGGGTCACCGCTGGCATAGGCGGCCTGCAGCGCGGCAAGGTGAGCTCGCGCATCGCCCATCCGCCCGTGCAGGCCGGCGGCAAGCAGGGTCGCTTCCGGGTGGCCGGGCGCCAGCGCCTGGAGACGGTCGAGGCTCGCGCGGCAGTCGGCCAGGGCATAGACCTCGGACTGAATGCGGGCCAGCGCGAGCCAGGTCGGGACGTGCTGCGGGCGCAGCGCGAGCGCCTTGTTGAGGACGGCGATCGCTTCCTGCCAGTAGTTGTGCGCATAGACCCGCGCCGAGAGGTTGAGCAGGAAGTCGGGGTTGGCCGACAGCGAGGCGCGGCTGAAGGCTTTCTCGGCGGCGGCGATGTTGCCGACGCGCAGCAAGGCTTCGCCGAGATACATCATCGAGCCGTGGCGCAAGGGGCGGACGCCGACCAGGCGGGCAAGAGCGGTGACGGCGCCCTCGGCGTCGCCGGCGTTCAGGCGCCAGACGCCGAGCCAGTGCAGGGTCTCGCCAGTGATCGCTTCGAGCGCTGTGGCGCACGCCAGCGCCTCGGCGTGGGCGGTCGAAGCCGCCGCCGGCTTCGGAGAGGTCGGCTCCTGGGTAACGAGCGCTTGCAGTTCGTGCAGACGGGCGAGGTACAGCCAGGTCAGCCAGTCGCCGGGGCAGGCGTGCGTTCTCGCGGAGAACTGCTCGACCAGGGCGCTGGCCTGCGGCAGCGTCGGCCGGCCGAGCTGCGCGTCGCCCGCCGCGGGATCCTGCCAGGGACCGAGGTCGAGGGCGTCAAGTTGTGGCCGCACGGCCGGGTCGCAGCGCAGCGCCTGCCGGGCAGCATGGCCGGCCTGCCAGGGCAAGGCATGGCGTCGATAGTCGCGGGCGAGCTCGAGCCACACGCTCGCCTGCCGGGCGGATGCGCGCAGTTGCCGCCAAAGCTCGGCGGCGTCGGCCTGCGGGGTGCCCGGCAGGGTGCCAGCGGGCTCAGGGTGGTGGGTCATCGCTGTGGCGCCTGCTGAGGGCGGCGCCCCGCCACGGGGCGCCGCGTCCCGCCTGGCGTGCCCAGGCGCGGCTTCCTCAGACGATCAGGAAGTCCATCCCCAGCGTGGCCGGATGGGTTCCCTCCCCCAGCGTCGCGAAGGGCACCAGGGCGTCGGGGCCCGTACCGTCGCGGTCGTAGGCCAGCACTCCGGTGCCGCTGTCGTAGATCAGGTGATCGCTCAGGCCGACCGTGTCCCCGACGTCGCCGAGTCCCGTGAACGCGCTCGCCTTGAGCGCGATCCGGTCGACGCCGCTGACGAAGTCGGTGATCAGATCGGCAGGGACCAGCGCATCGGCGGAATCGAAGACGAAGCGGTCGGCGCCCGACCCGCCGGTCAGCCGGTCGGCGCCATCGCCGCCGCTGAGCGTGTCGTTGCCCGCCCCGCCGGCGAGCGTGTCGTTGCCCGCCAGTCCTGACAGCGACTCACTGCCGAGATAGCCGGTGATCTCGTCGTCGCCGCCGGTCGGCACCAGCACCTTGGCGCGAATCGCCGTGGCCGACCAGGTGCTGCCGTCGGCAAAGGCAAACTGCTCGACCTGCCGGTTGAACCCGGGATCACTGACGGCGTCGTCGAAGAAGTCAGTGATGCGAACCCCGTCGCCCGGCGCCCCAGCGAAGCGCACCACCAAGTCATTGCCCACGCGCGCGACGCCGACGTCCGTCGGCCGGATGCCGACGTTGAACTTCAGCGTATCGACCTCACCAACGGCTCCGAAGTCCTGAATGACGTCCTGGCCAAATCCCGGTCCGAAGACGTAGGTGTCGTTGCCCGCCTCGCCACTCAGCGTGTCGTTGCCGCCGCTGCCGCTGAGCGTGTCGTTGCCGTCGCCGCCGAAGACCTGGTCGGCGCCGGCGCCCCCGTCGAGCACGTCGGCACCGGCGTCGCCCGACAGCAAATCGTTGCCCAGACCACCGCTCAAGGTGTCGTTGCCAGCAGCGCCCCCTATGGTGTCGTTGCCGGCGCCACCGGCGATGCTGTCGTGGGTGTTGGCGTAACCGCGCAACCAGTCGTCGCCACCCGTCCCCTTGAGCAATTCGGCAAGAATCTGTGTCTGCGTCAGGGCGCTGCCGTTGCTGAAACGAATCTGGTCGATGGTGCCCAGGTTGATCAGGTCGTTGGTCAGGAAGTCATTGACGATGAGGTGATCGACGACTTCGGCGCCGGGAGATCCGGAATTGACGGTGATCACCAAGTCGTCGTAACTGTGCCAGCCACGCGTCAGGGTGGTTTCGCCGCTGATGAGATCGCCGATCGGGCTGGCCAGTTCGATGGTATCGATGGATCCGGCGAGGGTGTCGTTCTGGTCGATGATGTCATCGCCGCCGGCGATGGCGAACTGGTAGGTGTCGTTGCCGGCACTGCCATCGAGGACGTCGTTGCCGGCGCCACCGGCGAGGGTGTCGATGCCGTCGCCGCCCTGCAGGTCGTCGTTGCCAACGCCGCCGATCAGGCTGTCGTTGCCGAGCACGCCGGCCAGGGTGTCGTCGCCGCCCGTGCCGGTGAGCGTGTCGTTGCCCGGCGAGCCGATGCGGGCGACCAGCTCGGCCAGCGTCTGGGTGCTGGCATCCCCGGCAAAGGTGATGAACTCGACGTTGCTGATCAGGACCGTATTGCCACTGGGCAGATGCGTGAACCGGGTCTGCGTCGTCGACGGGCGGCTGATGGCGTAGTCGTTGAGGACACCGGCGAGAATGGCGGTATCGCTGCCGATGCCGCCGTCGAGTGTGTCGTTGCCACCGCCGCCATCGAGGGTGTCGTTACCCTCGAGGCCAATGAGATTGTTGGCGCCAGCGTGGCCGGTGAGGGCGTTGGCGAGGGCGTTGCCGGTGACATGGACGGCGAAGCCATCACCGGGCGAGGTGACGAGGGCGCTCTCGACGTGGGCGGTCAGGGTATAGCTGCCGGTACTGCTGAAGGCGATGTTCACGAGGTCGTCGCCTTCATTGAGGGCCTCGGTCACGATGTCGCTGGCGACGTCGATCTGGTACTCGTCGTCACCGCTGCCGCCGACGAGGCTGTCGCTGCCGGCGCCGCCGATCAGGGTGTCGCCGCCAGCGGCGCCGGTCAGGGTGTTGGCGGCAGCGTTGCCGGTGAGACGGTTGTTGAGTTCGTTGCCAGTCACATGGACGGCGATCGCTGCGGCAGCGGTGACGGTGGCGTGTTCGAGCTCGGCGACCAGGGTGTAGCTACCGGAGGCAGTGAAGGCAATGTTAACCTGGTCGGTTCCTCCCGCGTTCTGTTCCACGATGACGTCACCGGCGACATCGATTTCGTAGGTGTCGTCTCCCGTACCACCGATGAGGAGGTCGGTACCAGTGCCCCCGATCAGGGTGTCCTTGCCGGATAGACCGCTAAGGGTGTCGTTACCGGCCAGACCATTGACGCTGTCGTCATTGACGCTGTCGTCGCCGGCAGTGCCGGTCCAGTCGTTGCTGAGGTTATCGATGACGTTGTTCCAGTACTCGCTTCGCGTCTTTCGGACGTCGGTAAACTGGATGAACTCGATGCCACGCAGAACGATGTCTTCGTTGGCGCCTACGGTCGTGTTGAGCACGCGGGTGTCGGTTTCATTGACCCGCGTGATCGAGTTCGAGTAATCGGCGGAAACGCCCATGACGACCAGCGTGTCGCTGCCGGCACCGCCATCGGCGAGGTCGACGCCGGTGCCGGCATCGAGCGTGTCGTTGCCGTCGCCAGCCAACAAAGTGTCGTTACCGGTATCGCCGTACAGGATGTCGTCGCCGAGACTACCATCGAGCGTGTCGGTCCCATCGCCGCCGTCCAGCTCGTCGCTACCAGCGCCGCCGCGCATGCTGTCGTTGCCGGCATCGCCGTACAGCTCGTCGGCGCCGAGACCACCATCGAGCGTGTCGTTACCGTCACCGCCTTCCAGGTAGTCGTTGCCGTCGCTGGCCAGCATGCTGTCGTTGCCGGCCTCGCCGTACAGCTCGTCGTTGCCGAGACCACCATCGAGCGTGTCGTTACCGTCACCGCCTTCCAGGTAGTCGTTGCCGTCGCTGGCCAGCATGCTGTCGTTGCCGGCTTCGCCGTACAGCTCGTCGTTGCCGAGACCGCCATCGAGCGCGTCGTTACCGCCCCCCCCCCACAATGAGTCGTTGCCCTCCAGTCCGCTGAGCTTGTTGGCCGCTTCACTACCGTCGATGTAGTTGTGCTCGGTATTTCCGACCACGTCGACGCCTATCGTTGCCGTCGATATCCAGGCTCTCTCGACGTTGGCGGCAAGCGTGTAGGTGCCGCCGATAGCGAGCGCGACATCGACCCAGTCATCGCCCTCACCGGCGTTCTCGATGATGACGTCACCGACGGCATCGATCTGGTAGTTGTCGTGGTCGGCTCCCCCGACCAGCGTGTCGATACCAGCGCCACCGATCAGGGTGTCGTTGCCGAGGCGACCGACGAGGCTGTCGTTGCCCACGCCGCCGTCGAGGCTGTCGTCGCCAGCCGCGCCGTCGAGGGTGTCGTCACCGGCAAGACCCGAGAGATTGTTGGCCGTCGCGTTGCCGGTTAGCGCATTTTTCTCGGCATTGCCGACGAGATTGACGCCGGGCGTGGCGTTGACAATCGCCGCGTGCTCGACGTTGGCCGTCAGAGTGTAGGTGCCGCCCGCGCTCAGCGCGAGCTCGACGCGGTCCGTTCCTGCCGTCGCCGACTCGCTGACGGCGTCGCCGTCGTCGGTGACGAGATAAAGGTCATCGCCAAGCCCGCCGACCAGGCTGTCGTTGCCGCTGCCACCATTCAGCGTGTCGTTGCCGGCGTTGCCGATCAACGTGTCGTTGCCGGCCAGGCCGCTGAGGCTGTCGTTGCCGGCGCCGCCGACGAGGCTGTTGTTGCCGGCGTTGCCGGTGCCGGAGAACGGCGAGGCACCGGTATAGCTAAGGTTCTCGACGTCAGCACTCAGGGTGTAGCTGGCGAGCGCGGTCTCGACCCGGTCAAGTCCCTGGTCGAACGCTTCGGTCACGACGTCGTCGGCGCTGTCGACGAGATAGAGGTCGTTGCCTTCGTTGCCCTGCAGCGTGTCGTTGCCGGTGCCACCGATCAGGGTGTCGTTGCCGAGGCCACCGACGAGGCTGTCGTTGCCCACGCCGCCGTCGAGGCTGTCGTCGCCAGCCGCGCCGTCGAGGGTGTCGTCACCGACGAGCCCCGAGAGATTGTTGGCCGTCGCGTTGCCGGTCAGCGCGTTGTTCTCGGCATTACCGACGAGATGGACGCTGGGCGTGGCGTTGACAATCGTCGCGTGCTCGACGTTGGCCGTCAGGGTGTAGGTGCCGCCCGCGCTCAGTGCGAGCTCGACGCGGTCGGTGCCTGCCGACGCCGCCTCGCTGACGGTATCGCCGAGGACGTCCAGCCGGTAGACGTCGTCGCCTGCTCCGCCAACCAGACTGTCGGTGCCCTGGCCGCCATCGAGCGTGTCGTTGCCGGCGTTGCCGATCAGGGTGTCGTTGCCGGCGAGACCGCTGAGGCTGTCGTTGCCGGCGCCGCCGGTCAGGGTGTTGTTGAGGCCTTGTCCGGTGCCGGTGAAGTCACCGACGCCGATGTAGCTGAGCTGCTCGACTTCGGCGGTGAGGGTGTAGTTGGCGAGATCGGTGTCGACGCGATCGACGCCGCCCAGGACGCTTCGACGACGGCGTCGCCGTCGTCGGTGACGAGATAAAGGTCATCGCCAAGCCCGCCGACCAGGCTGTCGTTGCCGCTGCCACCATTCAGCGTGTCGTTGCCGGCGTTGCCGATCAACGTGTCGTTGCCGGCCAGGCCGCTGAGGCTGTCGTTGCCGGCGCCGCCGACGAGGCTGTTGTTGCCGGCGTTGCCGGTGCCGGAGAACGGCGAGGCACCGGTATAGCTAAGGTTCTCGACGTCAGCACTCAGGGTGTAGCTGGCGAGCGCGGTCTCGACCCGGTCAAGTCCCTGGTCGAACGCTTCGGTCACGACGTCGTCGGCGCTGTCGACGAGATAGAGGTCGTTGCCTTCGTTGCCCTGCAGCGTGTCGTTGCCGGTGCCACCGATCAGGGTGTCGTTGCCGAGGCCACCGACGAGGCTGTCGTTGCCCACGCCGCCGTCGAGGCTGTCGTCGCCAGCCGCGCCGTCGAGGGTGTCGTCACCGACGAGCCCCGAGAGATTGTTGGCCGTCGCGTTGCCGGTCAGCGCGTTGTTCTCGGCATTACCGACGAGATGGACGCTGGGCGTGGCGTTGACAATCGTCGCGTGCTCGACGTTGGCCGTCAGGGTGACCGCCCGCGCTCAGTGCGAGCTCGACGCGGTCGGTGCCGGCCGACGCCGCCTCGCTGACGGTATCGCCGAGGACGTCCAGCCGGTAGACGTCGTCGCCTGCTCCGCCAACCAGACTGTCGGTGCCCTGGCCGCCATCGAGCGTGTCGTTGCCGGCGTTGCCGATCAGGGTGTCGTTGCCGGCGAGACCGCTGAGGCTGTCGTTGCCGGCGCCGCCGGTCAGGGTGTTGTTGAGGCCTTGTCCGGTGCCGGTGAAGGCACCGACGCCGATGTAGCTGAGCTGCTCGACTTCGGCGGTGAGGGTGTAGCTGGCGAGATCGGTGTCGACGCGATCGACGCCGCCCGCGGCCGCTTCGACGACGGCGTCGCCGGCGTCGGTGACGAGATAAAGGTCATCGCCAAGCCCGCCGACCAGGCTGTCATTGCCCGCGCCACCGATTAGGGTGTCGTTGCCGGCGAGACCGCTGAGGCTGTCGTTGCCGGCGCCGCCGGTCAGGCGGTTGTTGAGCCTTGTCCGGTGCCGGTGAAGGCACCGACACCGATGTAGCTGAGCTGCTCGACTTCGGCGGTGAGGGTGTAGCTGGCGAGATCGGTGTCGACGCGATCGACGCCGCCCAGGGTCGCTTCGACGACGGCGTCGCCGTCGTCGGTGACGGATAAAGGTCATCGCCAAGCCCGCCGACCAGGCTGTCGTTGCCGCTGCCACCATTCAGCGTGTCGTTGCCGGCGTTGCCGATCAACGTGTCGTTGCCGGCCAGGCCGCTGAGGCTGTCGTTGCCGGCGCCGCCGGCGAGGCTGTTGTTGCCGGCGTTGCCGGTGCCGGAGAACGGCGAGGCACCGGTATAGCTAAGGTTCTCGACGTCAGCACTCAGGGTGTAGCTGGCGAGCGCGGTCTCGACCCGGTCAAGTCCTGGTCGAACGCTTCGGTCACGACGTCGTCGGCGCTGTCGACGAGATAGAGGTCGTTGCCTTCGTTGCCCTGCAGCGTGTCGTTGCCGGTGCCACCGATCAGGGTGTCGTTGCCGGGGCCACCGACGAGGCTGTCGTTGCCCACGCCGCCGTCGAGGCTGTCGTCGCCAGCCGCGCCGTCGAGGTGTCGTCACCGACGAGCCCCGAGAGATTGTTGGCCGTCGCGTTGCCGGTCAGCGCGTTGTTCTCGGCATTACCGACGAGATGGACGCTGGGCGTGGCGTTGACAATCGTCGCGTGCTCGACGTTGGCCGTCAGGGTGTAGGTGCCGCCCGCGCTCAGTGCGAGCTCGACGCGGTCGGTGCCGGCCGACGCCGCCTCGCTGACGGTATCGCCGAGGACGTCCAGCCGTGACGTCGTCGCCTGCTCCGCCAACCAGACTGTCGGTGCCCTGGCCGCCATCGAGCGTGTCGTTGCCGGCGTTGCCGATCAGGTGTCGTTGCCGGCGAGACCGCTGAGGCTGTCGTTGCCGGCGCCGCCGGTCAGGTGTTGTTGAGGCCTTGTCCGGTGCCGGTGAAGTCACCGACGCCGATGTAGCTGAGCTGCTCGACTTCGGCGGTGAGGGTGTAGTTGGCGAGATCGGTGTCGACGCGATCGACGCCGCCCAGGGTCGCTTCGACGACGGCGTCGCCGTCGTCGGTGACGGATAAAGGTCATCGCCAAGCCCGCCGACCAGGCTGTCATTGCCGGTGCCACCATTCAGCGTGTCGTTGCCGGCGTTGCCGATCAGCGTGTCGTTGCCGGCCAGGCCGCTGAGGCTGTCGTTGCCGGCCCCGCCGATGAGGTTGTTGTTGCCGCCGTTGCCGGTGCCGGAGAACGGCGAGGCGCCAGTATAGGTAAGGTTCTCGACGTCAGCACTCAGGGTGTAGCTGGCGAGCGCGGTCTCGACCCGGTCAAGTCCCTGGTCGAACGCTTCGGTCACCACGTCGTCGGCGCTGTCGACGAGATAGAGGTCGTTGCCTTCGTTGCCCTGCAGCGTGTCGTTGCCGGTGCCACCGATCAGGGTGTCGTTGCCGAGGCCACCGACGAGGGCTGTCGTTGCCCACGCCGCCGTCGAGGCTGTCGTCGCCAGCCGCGCCGTCGAGGTGTCGTCACCGACGAGCCACGAGAGATTGTTGGCCGTCGCGTTGCCGGTCAGCGCGTTGTTCTCGGCATTACCGACGAGATGGACGCTGGGCGTGGCGTTGACAATCGTCGCGTGCTCGACGTTGGCCGTCAGGGTGTAGGTGCCGCCCGCGCTCAGTGCGAGCTCGACGCGGTCGGTGCCGGCCGACGCCGCCTCGCTGACGGTATCGCCGAGGACGTCCAGCCGGTAGACGTCGTCGCCTGCTCCGCCAACCAGACTGTCGGTGCCCTGGCCGCCATCGAGCGTGTCGTTGCCGGCGTTGCCGATCAGGGTGTCGTTGCCGGCGAGACCGCTGAGGCTGTCGTTGCCGGCGCCGCCGGTCAGGGTGTTGTTGAGGCCTTGTCCGGTGCCGGTGAAGTCACCGACGCCGATGTAGCTGAGCTGCTCGACTTCGGCGGTGAGGGTGTAGTTGGCGAGATCGGTGTCGACGCGATCGACGCCGCCCAGGGTCGCTTCGACGACGGCGTCGCCGTCGTCGGTGACGAGATAAAGGTCATCGCCAAGCCCGCCGACCAGGCTGTCGTTGCCGCTGCCACCATTCAGCGTGTCGTTGCCGGCGTTGCCGATCAACGTGTCGTTGCCGGCCAGGCCGCTGAGGCTGTCGTTGCCGGCGCCGCCGACGAGGCTGTTGTTGCCGGCGTTGCCGGTGCCGGAGAACGGCGAGGCACCGGTATAGCTAAGGTTCTCGACGTCAGCACTCAGGGTGTAGCTGGCGAGCGCGGTCTCGACCCGGTCAAGTCCCTGGTCGAACGCTTCGGTCACGACGTCGTCGGCGCTGTCGACGAGATAGAGGTCGTTGCCTTCGTTGCCCTGCAGCGTGTCGTTGCCGGTGCCACCGATCAGGGTGTCGTTGCCGAGGCCACCGACGAGGCTGTCGTTGCCCACGCCGCCGTCGAGGCTGTCGTCGCCAGCCGCGCCGTCGAGGTGTCGTCACCGACGAGCCCCGAGAGATTGTTGGCCGTCGCGTTGCCGGTCAGCGCGTTGTTCTCGGCATTACCGACGAGATGGACGCTGGGCGTGGCGTTGACAATCGTCGCGTGCTCGACGTTGGCCGTCAGGGTGTAGGTGCCGCCCGCGCTCAGCGCGAGCTCGACGCGGTCGGTTCCTGCCGACGCCGCCTCGCTGACGGTATCGCCGAGGACGTCAAGCCGGTAGACGTCGTCGCCTGCTCCGCCAACCAGGCTGTCGGTGCCCTGGCCGCCATCGAGCGTGTCGTTGCCGGCGTTGCCGATCAGGGTGTCGTTGCCGGCGAGACCGCTGAGGCTGTCGTTGCCGGCGCCGCCGGTCAGGGTGTTGTTGAGGCCTTGTCCGGTGCCGGTGAAGGCACCGACGCCGATGTAGCTGAGCTGCTCGACTTCGGCGGTGAGGGTGTAGCTGGCGAGATCGGTGTCGACGCGATCGACGCCGCCCACGGTCGCTTCGACGACGGCGTCGCCGTCGTCGGTGACGAGATAAAGGTCATCGCCAAGCCCGCCGACCAGGCTGTCATTGCCCGCGCCACCGATCAGGGTGTCGTTGCCGGCGAGACCGCTGAGGCTGTCGTTGCCGGCGCCGCCGGTCAGGCGGTTGTTGAGGCCTTGTCCGGTGCCGGTGAAGGCACCGACACCGATGTAGCTGAGCTGCTCGACTTCGGCGGTGAGGGTGTAGCTGGCGAGATCGGTGTCGACGCGATCGACGCCGCCCACGGTCGCTTCGACGACGGCGTCGCCGTCGTCGGTGACGAGATAAAGGTCATCGCCAAGCCCGCCGACCAGGCTGTCGTTGCCGCTGCCACCATTCAGCGTGTCGTTGCCGGCGTTGCCGATCAACGTGTCGTTGCCGGCCAGGCCGCTGAGGCTGTCGTTGCCGGCGCCGCCGACGAGGCTGTTGTTGCCGGCGTTGCCGGTGCCGGAGAACGGCGAGGCACCGGTATAGCTAAGGTTCTCGACGTCAGCACTCAGGGTGTAGCTGGCGAGCGCGGTCTCGACCCGGTCAAGTCCCTGGTCGAACGCTTCGGTCACGACGTCGTCGGCGCTGTCGACGAGATAGAGGTCGTTGCCTTCGTTGCCCTGCAGCGTGTCGTTGCCGGTGCCACCGATCAGGGTGTCGTTGCCGAGGCCACCGACGAGGCTGTCGTTGCCCACGCCGCCGTCGAGGCTGTCGTCGCCAGCCGCGCCGTCGAGGGTGTCGTCACCGACGAGCCCCGAGAGATTGTTGGCCGTCGCGTTGCCGGTCAGCGCGTTGTTCTCGGCATTACCGACGAGATGGACGCTGGGCGTGGCGTTGACAATCGTCGCGTGCTCGACGTTGGCCGTCAGGGTGTAGGTGCCGCCCGCGCCCAGTGCGAGCTCGACGCGGTCGGTGCCTGCCGACGCCGCCTCGCTGACGGTATCGCCGAGGACGTCCAGCCGGTAGACGTCGTCGCCTGCTCCGCCAACCAGACTGTCGGTGCCCTGGCCGCCATCGAGCGTGTCGTTGCCGGCGTTGCCGATCAGGGTGTCGTTGCCGGCGAGACCGCTGAGGCTGTCGTTGCCGGCGCCGCCGGTCAGGGTGTTGTTGAGGCCTTGTCCGGTGCCGGTGAAGTCACCGACGCCGATGTAGCTGAGCTGCTCGACTTCGGCGGTGAGGGTGTAGTTGGCGAGATCGGTGTCGACGCGATCGACGCCGCCCAGGGTCGCTTCGACGACGGCGTCGCCGTCGTCGGTGACGAGATAAAGGTCATCGCCAAGCCCGCCGACCAGGCTGTCGTTGCCGGTGCCACCATTCAGCGTGTCGTTGCCGGCGTTGCCGATCAGCGTGTCGTTGCCGGCCAGGCCGCTGAGGCTGTCGTTGCCGGCCCCGCCGACGAGGCTGTTGTTGCCGGCGTTGCCGGTGCCGGAGAACGGCGAGGCACCGGTATAGCTAAGGTTCTCGACGTCAGCACTCAGGGTGTAGCTGGCGAGCGCGGTCTCGACCCGGTCAAGTCCCTGGTCGAACGCTTCGGTCACGACGTCGTCGGCGCTGTCGACGAGATAGGAGGTCGTTGCCTTCGTTGCCCTGCAGCGTGTCGTTGCCGGTGCCACCGATCAGGGTGTCGTTGCCGAGGCCACCGACGAGGCTGTCGTTGCCCACGCCGCCGTCGAGGCTGTCGTCGCCAGCCGCGCCGTCGAGGGTGTCGTCACCGACGAGCCCCGAGAGATTGTTGGCCGTCGCGTTGCCGGTCAGCGCGTTGTTCTCGGCATTACCGACGAGATGGACGCTGGGCGTGGCGTTGACAATCGTCGCGTGCTCGACGTTGGCCGTCAGGGTGTAGGTGCCGCCCGCGCTCAGTGCGAGCTCGACGCGGTCGGTGCCTGCCGACGCCGCCTCGCTGACGGTATCGCCGAGGACGTCCAGCCGGTAGACGTCGTCGCCTGCTCCGCCAACCAGACTGTCGGTGCCCTGGCCGCCATCGAGCGTGTCGTTGCCGGCGTTGCCGATCAGGGTGTCGTTGCCGGCGAGACCGCTGAGGCTGTCGTTGCCATCGAGACCGCTAAGGAGGTTGGCCTGGCCATTGCCCTCCAGATTGTTGTTCAGCGCGTTACCGGTGAGGTTCACACCGGCCGTGGCGCTAACGATGGCGCCATGTTCGACATGGTTGGCCAGGGTGTAGGTGCCGGGTGCCGCGAACTTTACTTCGACCCGGTCGATGCCCTGATCAGCGTTCTCGGTGATCATGTCGTCCACGACATCGACGACGTAGGTGTCGTTACCCTCCAGTCCGACCAGCGTGTCGACGCCGGCCAGGCCGTCGAGGGTGTCGTCGCCCGGCGTGCCGACCAGCGAATCGTTGTTGGCGCTGACGATGTTGAGGTGGACCTCGGCGAGCGTCCTGGGACCGTCGAGGAAGACGACGGACTCGACGTTGCGGAAGGTGATGTCTTCGCCGGTACCGGCGAAGACGAGGCGGGTGTCGGTGGCGTTCGGGCGGGTCCGCGTGTAGTCGGCGAAGTTGCCGAGGACGACCAGTGTGTCGGCATCGGCACCGCCATCGACGGTGTCGAGCCCCGGACCGGCCGCCAGCGTATCCGCGCCGGCCGCGCCGATCAGGTTGTCGTTGCCGAGGCCGCCAAGGAGGCTGTCGTTGCCGAGGCCGCCGTCAAGGGTGTCGTTGCCGCCCTGGCCTTCGAGTTTGTTGTCGGCTGCGCTGCCGGTGAGGCTGTCATTGAAGTCGCGTGAGCCGAGGACGTCTTCGATGTTGTTGAGCGAGTCGGTACCGCCGTAACCGTCGCTCGCCGTGCCCGTCGCCAGGTTGACCGTGACGCCTGCTTTGGAAGCGGTATACACGACGCGATCGGTGCCGCCCATACCATTGATGTTGTCGTTGCCTTCGCGTCCTTCGAAGGATTCGAAGATGTTGGCCGCGTTGCTGCCGGTCAGGGTGTCGTTGAAAACCGAGCCTCTGACGCCTTCGATGCGGAGCAGGGTGTCGGTGCCGACGCTGGCATCGCCCGTTGCAATGCCGCTGCCGGCACCGCCGAGCGTGACGTTCACGCCGGCCGTACTCAGGTGGTACTCGACACGATCATGGCCGCTGCCGCCGTCGATGGTGTCGTTGCCTGCGAGGCCCATGAAGAATTCCAGGGCGTCGTTGGCGACGTTGCCGCCGCTGAGAGTGTCGGCGTTTTTGGACCCGCGCGCGCCTTCGATGTTGCTTAGGGTGTCGGTGGTGCCGTAACCGTCGCTGGCTGTCCCGCCGGCCAGGTCGACGTTCACGGGGTCCGGAGCGGCGTCATAGCGGACGAGGTCGAGTCCGCCGGCGCCGTCGATGGTGTCGTCGCCACCTCGGCCTTCGAAGCCTTCCGTCAGGACCAGGTCATTCGAGCCGGTGAGTGTGTCGCCGTGGCTGGAGCCCCGTACCTGGTTGATGCGGATGAGGGTGTCGTTGCCATCCGAGCCGGCGCCGGTATCCGCGGCGCTCGTGGCCGTGCCGGCGGCGAGATCGACATTGACGGCCACGGCGGCATTCTGGTAGCTGACCCGGTTGCTGTTTTCTCCGTTCAGGGTGTCGGTGATGGCGCCACCATCGATGCTGTCGTCACCCGCGCCGCCTTCGAATACTTCCAGTGCCAGCGCCGCGCTACCGATCAGCGTGTCGTTTTGTGCCGAACCCTGGACATAGAAGATGTTGGCCAGGGTGTCGGTACCGCCCAGGCCGTCGCTGGCGGTGCCGGTGCCGGTGCTGCCGGTGCCGGTGATGCCGGAGAGGTTGACGTTGACGGCACCCGTGGAGTTGGCATAACTGACGGTGTTGCCGTCCGTGTAGTTGATGCGGTCGGTGATGACGCCGCCGTCGATGCTATCGTTGCCCCCTCCTCCAGCCAGGAAGTCGCTGCCCGCACCACCGAGCAGGGTGTCGTTGCCGGCACCACCGTAGAGACCGTCGTTGCCATCCAGACCGCTGAGGATGTTGGCCTGGCCGTTCCCCAGCAGGGTGTTGCCGAGGCCGTTGCCGGTGAGGTTGACGCCGACCGTGGCGTTGCCGATCCCGGCGTTCTCGACGTTTGCCGCGAGCGTGTAGGTGGCGCCGGCGGCGAACAGGACATTGACCTGATCGGTTCCTTCGCCGAGGGTTCTCGGTGATGACGTCCGCCGGAACATCGACCGTGTAGCTGTCGTTGCCCAGGCCGCCAACCAGGTTGTCGATGCCGGCGTTGCCGTCGAGCGTGTCGTTGCCGTCGAGGCCGGTGAGGAGGTTGGCCTGCGGCATTGCCGAGGAGTGCGTTGTCGAGCGCATTGCCGGTCAGGTTCACGCCGGCCGTGCCGTTGGCGATGGTGGCGTGTTCGACGTCGGTGGCGAGGGTATAGGTGCCGCCGGCGGTGAAGACGACTTTGACGCGGTCGCTGCCCGGCCCCAGGCCCTCGGTGATGACATCGCCGGCGACATCGACGACGTAGGTGTCGTCGCCCGCCAAGGCCGACCAGCGTGTCGACACCGGCCAGGCCGTCGAGGGTGTCGTTGCCCGGCGGTACCGACGAGCGAATCGTTGTTGGCGCTGACGATGTTGAGGTGGACCTCGGCGAGCGTCCTGGGACCGTCAAGGAAGACGACGGACTCGACGTTGCGGAAGGTGATGTCTTCGCCGGTACCGGCGAAGACGGGGGCGTGTCGGTGGCGTTCGGGCGGGTCCGCGTGTAGTCGGCGAAGTTGCCGAGGACGACCAGTGTGTCGGCATCGGCACCGCCATCGACGGTGTCGAGCCCCGGACCGGCCGCCAGCGTATCCGCGCCGGCCGCGCCGATCAGGTTGTCGTTGCCGAGGCCGCCGAGGAGGCTGTCGTTGCCGAGGCCGCCCGTCAAAGGGTGTCGTTGCCGCCCTGGCCTTCGAGTTTGTTGTCGGCTGTCGTTGCCGGTGAGGCTGTCGTTGAAGTCGCGTGAGCCCAGGACGTTTTCGATGTTCTTGAGCGAGTCGGTCCCGCCATAACCGTCGCTTGCCGTGCCCCGTCGCCAGGTTGACCGTGACGCCTGCTTTGGAAGTCTGATAGTCAACGCGGTCTACACCGCCTTTGCCATCAATCTGGTCGTTGCCTTCGCGCCCTTCGAACGCTTCAAAGATGTCGGCTGCGTCGCTGCCGGTCAGCGTGTCGTTGAAGGCCGAGCCTCTGACGCCTTCGATGCGGAGCAGGGTGTCGGTGCCGACGCTGATATCGCCCGTTGCAATGCCGCTGCCGGCACCGCCGAGCGTGACGTTCACGCCGGCCGTACTCAGGTGGTACTCCACACGGTCGTAGCCGCTGCCGCCGTCGATGGTGTCGTTGCCCTCCAGGCCCATGAAGAATTCCAGGGCGTCGTTGGCGACGTTGCCGCCGCTGAGAGTGTCGGCGTTTTTGGACCCGCGCGCGCCTTCGATGTTGCTTAGGGTGTCGGTGGTGCCGTAACCGTCGCTGGCTGTCCCGCCGGCCAGGTCGACGTTCACGGGGTCCGGAGCGGCGTCATAGCGGACGAGGTCGAGTCCGCCGGCGCCGTCGATGGTGTCGTCGCCACCTCGGCCTTCGAAGCCTTCCGTCAGGACCAGGTCATTCGAGCCGGTGAGTGTGTCGCCGTGGCTGGAGCCCCGTACCTGGTTGATGCGGATGAGGGTGTCGTTGCCATCCGAGCCGGCGCCGGTATCCGCGGCGCTCGTGGCCGTGCCGGCGGCGAGATCGACATTGACGGCCACGGCGGCATTCTGGTAGCTGACCCGGTTGCTGTTTTCTCCGTTCAGGGTGTCGGTGATGGCGCCACCATCGATGCTGTCGTCACCCGCGCCGCCTTCGAATACTTCCAGTGCCAGCGCCGCGCTACCGATCAGCGTGTCGTTTTGTGCCGAACCCTGGACATAGAAGATGTTGGCCAGGGTGTCGGTACCGCCCAGGCCGTCGCTGGCGGTGCCGGTGCCGGTGCTGCCGGTGCCGGTGATGCCGGAGAGGTTGACGTTGACGGCACCCGTGGAGTTGGCATAACTGACGGTGTTGCCGTCCGTGTAGTTGATGCGGTCGGTGATGACGCCGCCGTCGATGCTGTCGTTGCCGGCGTCGCCCCGGAGAAAGTCGCTGCCCGCACCACCGAGCAGGGTGTCGTTGCCGGCACCACCGTAGAGACCGTCGTTGCCATCCAGACCGCTGAGGATGTTGGCCTGGCCGTTCCCCAGCAGGGTGTTGCCGAGGCCGTTGCCGGTGAGGTTGACGCCGACCGTGGCGTTGCCGATCCCGGCGTTCTCGACGTTTGCCGCGAGCGTGTAGGTGGCGCCGGCGGCGAACAGGACATTGACCTGATCGGTTCCCTGGCCGAGGAGTTCGGTGATGACGTCCGCCGGAACATCGACCGTGTAGCTGTCGTTGCCCAGGCCGCCAACCAGGTTGTCGATGCCGGCGTTGCCGTCGAGCGTGTCGTTGCCGTCGAGGCCGGTGAGGAGGTTGGCCGCGGCATTGCCGAGGAGTGCGTTGTCGAGCGCATTGCCGGTCACGTTCACGCCGGCCGTGCCGTTGGCGATGGTGGCGTGTTCGACGTCGGTGGCGAGCGTATAGGTGCCGCCGGCGGTGAAGACGACGTTGACGCGGTCGCTGCCGGCCCCCAGGCCCTCGGTGATGACGTCGCCGGCGACATCGACAACGTAGGTGTCGTCGCCGCCAAGGCCGACCAGCGTGTCGACACCGGCCAGGCCGTCGAGGGTGTCGTTGCCGGCGGTACCGACGATCGAATCGTTGTTGGCGCTGACGATGTTGAGGTGGACCTCGGCGAGCGTCCTGGGACCGTCAAGGAAGACGACGGACTCGACGTTGCGGAAGGTGATGTCTTCGCCGGTACCGGCGAAGACGAGGCGGGTGTCGGTGGCGTTCGGGCGGGTCCGCGTGTAGTCGGCGAAGTTGCCGAGGACGACCAGTGTGTCGGCATCGGCACCGCCATCGACGGTGTCGAGCCCCGGGCCGGCCGCCAGCGTATCCGCGCCGGCCGCGCCGATCAGGTTGTCGTTGCCGAGGCCGCCAAGGAGGCTGTCGTTGCCGAGGCCGCCGTCAAGGGTGTCGTTGCCGGCCGCGCCGTCAAGGGTGTCGTCGCCGTCGAAGCCGGCGAGGATGTTGGCCTGGCCGTTCCCTAGCAGGGTGTTGCCGAGGCCGTTGCCGGTGAGGTTGACGCCAACCGTGGCGTTGCCGATCTGGGCGTTCTCGACGTTTGCCGCGAGCGTGTAGGTGCCGCCGGCGGCGAACAGGACATTGACCTGATCGATGCCTTCGTTCACGATCAGGCTCTCGGTGATCACGTCGGTCGCCACATCGACCACGTAGGTGTCGTTACCGAGGCCACCAACCAGCGTGTCAACGCCTGCGCCACCATCGAGCGTGTCGTTGCCCGCACCGCCGACCAGGCTGTCATTGCCGGCCAGACCGCTGAGGCTGTCGTTGCCATCCAGACCGCTGAGGGTGTTGGCTTGGTCATTGCCCTGCAGATTGTTGCTCAGCGCATTACCGATGAGGTTCACGCTGGCCGTGGCGTTGACGATGGCGCCATGTTCGACATAGTTGGCCAGAGTGTAGCTTCCGGCTACGGCGAACTTGACGTTCACGCGGTCGATGCCTTGGCCATCGTTCTCGATGATCACATCCTCGGCAACATCAACGACGTAGGTGTCGTTACCCTCCAGTCCGACCAGCGTGTCGACACCGGCCAGGCCGTCGAGCGTGTCGTCGCCCAGCGTGCCGACCAGCGAATCGTTGTTGCCGATCCCCACACCGGATTGCACGTCGTCGAGGGACTTGTTGCCATCCTGGAAGTTCACCGATTCGACGTTGCGGAAAGTGATGTCTTCGCCGGTCAACGCATTGAACAGACGGGTATCCGTCGCCGTGGGGCGACTCCGCAGGTAAGCGGCAAAGTTGCCGTGCACGAAAAGGGTGTCAATGTCGGCACCGCCATCGGCCACGTCGACTCCCCTCCCCGCGTCGAGCGTGTCGTTTCCGGCCCCACCCTGCAGGAAGTCATTGCCTTCATCGCCAACGAGATTGTCGTTGCCGGCGCCGCCATCGAGGGTATCGTTTCCTTCAGCGCCAGCCAGCCAGTTGGCAGCGCTGGAGCCCATCAGGAAATCGCTGCGCGCCGAGCTCCAAATGTTCTCGATGCTACTCAGCGTATCGGTATCGCCGAACGAATCCCGCGCCTTCAGGCTGCCAACCGTCACACCACCAGCGTAACCCGTGACGCCGCTGACCGTGATACTGCTCTCCGAAAGATTGACGATCGCACCGTAGATACCGCCGTCATCCCCATCATCATCGTCGTTGTAATCCGCCGTATCCCCGAACGCGCCGCCGACGATGGTATCGTTACCATCGGCGCCGTTGAACCATCCGCCCCTGTCGTCCTGGCCGCGAATGTAGTCGTCTTTTTCTGAACCTTCGATGGCAAGCTGCCCAGCTCCGAGAAAGAACTGGTCCGTGAACCCGAAGCCATCACGGGCCGTCTTGCTGGCCAGCGTGACCCCGTTGGCGGTAATGCTGGCGTTGCTCAGATTGACGATGATGCCCTGCGGTGTATCCCAATATGCGGCCGTAACCCACGAATCGGCGTTTGCTCCTCCAACGATCGTGTCATCGCCTCTGCCGCCCCGGAAGGCGATCATGCCGGTCCTCCCGCCGAGAAACGCGTCGGCGTAATCCGATCCCACCATTTCGTCCTCAATACTGGTCAGCGTGGTTTCAGTGAACCCGTCGGCGTGCAGGACGTTTCCATCCGCCAGCAGGCGGCCCAGGATATCCTGCGTCGCCGCTGAAATTGATGACCACACCACCGGCCTCGTCATAAAACGTCGCATTGTCCTCGTCTGCGCCGCCATCGACGACGCTGTCACCCTTGAGCACGTGTAGTTCGTCGTCTCCGGCGTCCCCGTAGAGCTCATCGGCGCCAGGGCCACCGGAGATTTCGTCATCGCCGTCGCCCCCGGAGAGCGTATCATCGCCTTGGTTGCCGAAGATCAGGTCGTCGCCACCGCCCCCATTGATGACTTCGCCGGACGACGTTCCGATCAGGACGTCGTTGCCTGCGCTACCGGTCAGAAGGTTGGAGAAGGAGTACAGCGCGCTGCCATCGAGGGACAGGGTTTCGATGACCGGCGCGCCAAGAAACTGGTTCGTGACCGTGAGTAGCCCTTGCCCATTGAAGTTGATGACCAGATCGTTGCCGTTGCGGTAGAAGTTCCACCCGCTGTAGAGACTCAGAGGGTCGGAAAGCTCGATCGTATCGGCGCCGCCGGTGTCGGTAATGACGTCGTTGCCTGATCCCAGGCTGTAGCGGTAAACATCATCTCCCAGCCCACCATCAAGAGTGTCATCAATGCTCCCAGCACTGCCGTTGAGGATGTCATTACCGGGCGTTCCGTTGTAGATGGCCATGAGAGGATCCTTCGAGAAAAACGATCAGCGGGGGTATCGGGATGATGTCAAGCGGCGCGGCGCTGCCACAGACAAGCCGCCATCACGCCAGTATAGAGGATAGCAAACATACCGGCGCCATCGAGAGGGATAAAGTTCCTCATCAAGCGCGATCAATCTCGAATCTGGCCCCAGGAACCCCTGTAGAGTCTTCCAAATCCCGTTGCTCATTCTGCGGTCATCCGCCCGGGCCGGTCCGGTCCAGCCTGCCGGTTGGGGAGTACAACGCCAACTCCGCGTCGGCGTTCAACCAGAGTCCGCGTTGCACACCATCCGGGAAGCCATCGACAACGCCAGGTCAGCGCTCGATCTGCAGTTGTTGCGGATCGAGAAGGAGAAAACGGGCAAAGCGTCCATCCGCCGCGCTGCCGTCATCGCTGACGATGATGATCCGCTGCCGGCCTTGGATCAGGGCCGGAGTGACCCCCTCGGCATGCTCGAATCCCGGCAAGCCGGAGACGCTGACCTGGCGCGCTGCGTCATCGGCATCGCCACTCCAGAACCACAGCCCGAATTGGGTCTGCTCGCGAGCGACCGGCCCAGCGATCAGCAGATAGCCGTCAAGAAACGGAACATGGGCCATGCCGCGGATCCCGTTGCCGTACAGATCCAGGCTGACCAGCCGGGAGTCGATCCTGGGTGCCTCGCCGGCTTCGAACATCGCTGCAGGGTTGCCGATGCTGGCAATGATCGCCCGCCGATCGTGCAGCGGGCTGCGAAATCCCACCAGCAGACTGCGCTGGTCAGCGCGCATCTCAAGGGCCTCGATACTCAGTCCACCCCGGCCCTTCACGTCGCGTATCTCGGCTGCAGCGGCGAGCAGCGGGTGAGCCGCGATCAACGCCCGCTTCAGTCCGACGACCATCCTCGGCTCCACAACCCGCTCGCCCTCGACACGGAAGCGCACCAGCTTCTCTCTGGCTGGCCGCTCATCCCCCCCGCTGTTGCGCGAATGGGACGTGATGGCGTAAAGGTAACCCGCGCGGTCCACTGCGATTGCCTCAAGGTCATCGAGCCGCCAGAAGTTTTCGTCGCCCGGGTGCACGACGGGCGGCTCCAAGGCGGTGGCTTCGACGGCGCCACTGGGATGAATCTGAAGCAGACTCAGCGGCCGCTGCTCCTCGTCCTCGACGATAATCAAGCGACCGTCGGACAATTGGCGGATTCCGGACGGCTCATAGGCACCGGTCAAGGCCTGGAAGCTGGGGATGTGGTCAGGAAGCATGTCGACTATCTCCGGTCATCGGCGCCCAGCCAGGTCCGCAGTTCGCTGATCGGGACATGCAGCGGCTGCAGCCCCTCAGGCCTGCAATGTTCTGGCCCTGGCAGTGCCAGCCGTGCTATTTTCAGGTTTTCCCGGACTGGAGGACAAGACGCGTGACGCTGAATCGCCTGTTTGCCATGACCCTCCTGCCGGCAGTGCTGGCCGCCTGTGCCACAACAGAACCACAGCCGCCATCGGCGAGTGCTTCCCACCACCGGAGCGGCAAGGACAAGGAACAGAAGCAACTGAACTTCAAGCTCGCCAGCGGCGTCTATCGTTGCGAACTCGGGCAAAGCGTCGAGGTTCAGCGCAGTGAGCAAA
>JADJMH010000005.1 GCA_016709675.1 Candidatus Accumulibacter proximus | reverse complement strand
ATTTTGCAGGCCGAACGGATTGCCTGCCGCATCCTGGAGGCGATCCCCGATGACGTCGTATCGCTGCAGTTTCTCGGTCTGGTGTACTACCGCACCGGGCGCCGCGAAGAGGCTATCGAGGCATTCAACACGGCGGCATGCCGAGGCCTCGATCGCGACAGTGACCTCCACGTCGACAGCCGCTTGCGCGCCTCGGCCCAGTGTCTGCGCGCAGCGCGTGTCCCGGGATCGACCGTGGCTGCCGCCTGGTATGACCTCGGAGTTGTGCTGTTCCGCCTGCGACGTTATCAACAAGCCATCAGCGCATTCCAGTCAGCGCTTGCAGGACGGCGGGGGCGACATCGAGGCGATACGGGCTCAGGTCGTGGGCGGCTTTGACCTGAATGGCAAGGATCGCTTCGGCGACACGATGCTCGAGCGGGTCATCAGCGACCTGGAGCTCTTCCCGACCACGCGCAAGTACGAGGTGATCCGCGAGATGTTGCGGCTTGGCGCTGATCCGCAAGGTCTCAGTGAGGATGGTTCAACCCCACTTCTCATTGCCGTCCTGAACATGGACGCCGAGATGGTGCGCATTCTCTTGGATGCCGGCGCCGATCCCAACGCAGTTGGAATGCGCGCCAGGAACGAGCTGCTATACGACTGGGCCGACTTCGTTTACCGGCAAGAGGTCTGGAATGTCAAGCTGCCGGAGGAAGCGAAATGGCAGATCGGGCCGACATCGACGCATGGCTTCGCTACCTGGACCGGCTAGGCGGTGAAGTACGGCAGGCGGCGGCCGGACCATCTGCGACTGTTACGCGAGCGTGGGGCACTGTCGATTTCCGAATGGCAGCAGAGCAGCGACGCAGGCAGTACGCGCGCCAGGCCGGGCCGGCGTTCGCCCAACCGTGTTGAGCTGCGCCGGGGACGCAGCCAAGGCAAGCCGCACAGCGTCACGAGTTCGGTAAGGCCGGCGTTGTCAGGAGAGGAATCGTTTGATTGACATCCTTTGAATCTCCCTCCGCCTGGCGTACAAGCAGGCCGCGCCTGTAACGTCTCGCCAGGTCGCATACGTTCGTCATGGTCGTCAGTGCTGATCGGGAAGACACGATGCCAGGTGAGTTCGGAGAACTGCCGTCGCACTACCGGCAAACAGGCATCAAATCAGTGGATTCGCGCGCTCCCTCTCTGTGTCCTGTGTCGACACGCGTGCCGACCGCTCTTGGCGTACAGTTGAAGGTCGATGAACCTTGGGTTACACTCGCTCGCGGGTGGGGTATCCGTAGTCAACGACTTTCAATGGCACTCACAGGGAGGATGGTCAGATGGAACGTGTCGTCATCAAGCACCTTTCGGGCTCGAAAGCAAACCAGGAGGTCAGTTTTCCCCTCGACCAGGTGCCGGAGATCTCGCTCGGTCGAGACGCGGCATCGACCGTCGCCTACGACATGGAGCGCGACGATGCGGTCAGTCGCAACCATGCCAGAATCACTCGTGATCCTGCACAGAACACGGTCTTCATTCTCACCGATCTGGGCAGCCGCAACGGGGTCTTCGTCAACCAGTCGCGGATAACCGGCAGCACAGCGCTGCATCACGGCGACGTCGTTCAGCTGGGAGCCGGGGGCCCGGAATTCAGTTTCCAGATGGACCCGCCGCCGGCCCTGACGCCGAAGGCGACACGCCAGATTGATCTCAGGCAGGGAACACCCACCCGGGAGATTTCGCTGGGGACGGCGGCGAGCGCCGATGTAAGGCCGCAACGCGTGGTACTCAGGCACATGACCGGCTCGAAAGCGAACCAGGAGGTGAGCTTCCCGGTTGCGCCGACAACCGAGATCACCTTCGGACGCGACCCTGCTGCCAGCGTCTCCTACGACGCCGAGCGCGACGATACGGTGAGCCGCAACCATGCGACGATCAAACGCGATTCGCAGCAGAAGGGGTTTACGCTCGTCGACCTCAACAGTCGAAACGGCGTATTCGTCAACGGCGCGCGGATCCGCGACAGTGTCACGCTGCACCACGGTGACCTCATTCAGTTCGGCGCGGGTGGCCCAGAGCTCACGTTCCAGCTCGATCCGCCGCCTGCTGATGCCCTGCGGGCGACGCGTCAGTTCGACCTGCGCGAGGCAGCGCAGACGCGCGAGGCGACGATCGCCCCGGCAGCGGCTGCAAACACCGGCAGCGAGACAGCCGGTGTCTCGGCGATGACGCCCGGCGTGCGCGGAGTGGGCAAGGAGACGGTTGAACGGCTGATCACCGAGACCAAGGTGGAGTCGCGCAAGTCGATGGTCAACATCGTGGCAGGAGTGCTGGCGCTGGTAGCCGTCGTGGTCGGCGCTTTCATCTTCATCGGCCGCGAGACGGACAAAAAGATCGAGGCGACCAGTTCGCAGGTCCAGGCCGCAAAAACGCAATCGGAGGCGACCGCGTCGACAGTCAAGGCAATGCAGGATGTCATGACGCCGAAGGAAATTGCCGCGGCCTATTCAGGGTCGACGGTATACATCGAAGTGAGCTGGAAGCTGATAGATCTTACGTCGGGACAACCGCTGTATCACCAATCCTGGCAAGGCAAGCCGGCCTACGTGCGAACGCCGAAAGGTGACCTGGAGCCGATATTGACACCCCAGGCGCAGAAGAACAGCGTGCCGATCGGCGGCAGCCACTCCGGCTTCGGGATTCGCCGTGACCGAGAATGGCTTCATCCTGACCAATCGGCATGTCGCTGCCCCGTGGAAGACCGCCCATGTGCTACCGGCGGGCGTGCGGCTCGAATTCAACCAGAAGAAGGAACTGGTCGCCGTCGAGAAGGTTCCGAGCACCGCTGGTATCCGGAAAAAAGCGTCTGGTCGAAAACGCCCCTCGGTGAGCAGAAACCGGTTGCCGGACGGCATGACCGGCTGGAGGTCACTTTCGCCAACAACAAGCTGCGCATCCCTGCCAAACTCGCCAGGGTCTCGGACGAGCATGACGTGGCCCTGATCAAGGTGGACACGCCGGCGGCGGTCAAACCCACGCCGCTGGCACCCGAGTCGGGCGGCGATGGTGGCGTCAAACCGGGCGACCCGATCACCGTGCTCGGCTACCCGGGGGTGTCCCCAAGGTTTTCTTTGCCGGCAAATCGAGAGGACATGCTCGATCCGGGCGGTGACTATCGGGACATACCGGTGCCGACCGTCACGCCAGGGGCGATCGGCAAGGTGATACGCGGCACGGTGACCCGGACTGGCGGTGCAACAGGTGATTACTACAGCGAGTCCGATTCCTATCAGCTGACTGCCAACGCCACCGTTCCGGGCAACAGCGGCGGTCCGGTTTTTGACGAACGCGGTCGGGTGGTCGGGATCTTTTATGCCGGTAACCCGACCATCACCTTTGCGGTACCCATCAAGTTCGCCAAGGATCTGATGGAAGTCAAGGCCGTGATCCAGTAAGCAATTGACTGCGCGAGCGCCGACGGCTCATGACGACTCGCCAACGCCGTGATCGGCGAATACCGTCTGCTCGAAGCGCTCGGGGCAGGCGGCATGGGCGAGGTGTACCGCGCGGTTCACTCGAGGATCGGGCGTGTCGTTGCGATCAAGATACTCTCGCGTGCCGAGCCCGGGCTGCGCCTGGCCGAGCGCTTCGTCAACGAGGCGCGAATCCAGGCCGGGCTGCACCATCCCCATATTGCCGAACTCTACGATTTCGTCGAGTTTGAAGGGAGTCCGTGCATCATCATGGAGTATGTTGATGGCATTTCCCTCCATGATCGCATACAGCGTTCTCGTGGCGGCTTGCCGGGGACGAAGCGGTCGCTGTCTTTCGTTCCGTGGTCGAAGCGATTGCCTATCTCCACGGGCGCGGCATTTTCCATCGGGACATCAAGTCCTCGAACATCAAGCTGGGTTCGAGTGGACAGGTCAAGCTGCTCGACTTTGGCATTGCCAAGGATCCCAGCAGCAGGCAGCTGACGATGGTCGGCGGCTGTGTCGGCACGATGGATTACCTGGCTCCCGAACAGATCAGGGGCAAGTCTCGGGCAGAGTACCGCACCCCAACTCTGTCGTCGCCGCTATCGAGCGATCTCATGCGCATTGTCGGGCGCTGCCTGCGCCGCGATGCTGCCGAGCGCTATGCTGACGCCCGTGCACTGCTCGACGACCTCCCGACATCGGGTCGGTCACCGCCGGCCTGTACCCCGGTGGCGAGTCGGCCTCGAGCAGACTGGCAGTCGGCCTTGCCGGAAAACTGGCCTCTGCTTGGCGCCGGACTGCTGCTGGCCGGCGTGGTGCTGGCCGGGTTCGTCTGGAAGATGCGTCCGGCTCCCCCGACGGACTCCCCGCCCAGGACAAACGCCGAGCAAGCGCTCCCTGCCGAGCCCCAGGGCGCCTCGCTGAGACTGGTGCGGATCGGTACCATCGACGGCCCGGCAGATATCTACGAAGATGGAAAACTGCTTGGCACGACGGCGACCGTATTCGAAAAACGGTATCCGGTAGGCGCCCATGTTGCATTGATCCTCAAGCGAGAGGGGCATGAAGATGAACACGTGGAGTTCGAGGTTCGCCAGATCGGTAATGAGTTTCTGGCCTGGCAGCTCCGACCGACAGGGCGACAGTGAGCCGTCGATGACGGAGGCACCGGCGTATTACACTGTCGAGACCTGCATGGCCACGGACATCGGCTGCGTGCGAACCGGCAACCAGGACGCGATCGCTTTCGTTTCCCCCGGCAATCACGACGAACGTCATCGGCGAGGCGTGCTGGCGGTGGTGGCGGATGGCATGGGCGGGCATAACGGCGGCGAGGTGGCGAGCAGACTGGCGGTGGAGACGATCTGCCGTCAATACTTCGCCACGCCGGATGACGATCCTCAGCGGGCGATCGAAGGAGCGCTTCGCAAAGCCAATGCGGCGGTTTTTCGCGCGGCTGAGGCGAACGAGGCGCTTTCGGGGATGGGGACCACGGTCAACGGTCCTGGTCCTGGTCGGGCAGCGGGTGTTGTTTGTGCATGTGGGTGACAGCCGCCTTTACCGGCTTTCTCATGGCCGGGTAACGCAACTGACCAGGGATGACTCGCTCGTGCAACAGATGGTGAGCGATGGGCTGATCACGGCTGAGCAGGCACGCCATCACCCGGAGCGCAGTGTGCTGCTGCGTTCCCTGGGCACCCGCCCCGATCTGATTGTCACCGCCCAGAGCAGCGACCGGCCGGATGTCGGCGACTGCTTCGTGCTCTGCTCCGATGGCCTGTACGACAGTATCGAGCCGAGCGAGATTGCCCAGGTGGTGGAATCCTCTGACCCCCAGACTGCCTGTCGGCGGCTGATCGAGCTTGCGCGCGAGCGGGACGGCAGCGACAACATTTCCGTCGGCGTCGTTGCCGTTCGACCCGCCAATGCAGGGGAGAAGCCGGTGCCGGTGACACGGGAGATGCTCGCTGGCCAGATGGAGGGCAAATGATGGGCAATCAGGTGATCGGTGATTTCGAACTCGTCGCCAAGATTGGCGAAGGGGGTATGGGCGAGGTCTTCAAGGGCCGCGACACGATGCTTGAGCGAGATGTCGCGATCAAGTCACTGCGCCCGGAATTTGCTGCGCGCAGATATCCTGAGCGGTTTCGAACTGAGGCCGTCGCTCTGGCTCGCCTCAACCATCCGAACATCGCTGGTGTCTATCGTTTCTTCCGCCACGGCGACCAGTACTACATGGTGATGGAATTTGTCGCCGGCGAAACGCTTGACCAGCTCGTCACCCGCCGCGGCGCGCTGCCGTGGCAGGAAGCCATACGCTACGGAATCGCGGCATTGAGCGGGCTTGAACACGCGCACCACGCCAGCGTCGTACACCGCGACATCAAGCCCGCAAACATGATGGTGGCAGTGGACGGATCGCTGAAGTTGATGGATTTCGGCATCGCGCGAATTCTCGAGAAGATGCGCCTGACACGTAGCGGCACCTGATCGGGACGCTGGAGGTACATGTCGCCTGAACAGGTTCAGGGCCGGGATGTCGACGCCCGCTCGGACCTTTACTCGCTGGCCGTCGTGCTTTTCGAACTGGTGACCGGGCGAGTCCCCTTCGCCGAGGGGACCGACTTTGAAATCATGAAAGCGCAGATCGAGGCGCCACCGCCACCGCTGCGCCAGCTCGTGGGTGACGTTCCGCCAGTGCTTGAGAATATCCTGTCGCGGGCTCTGGCGAAGGATCCCGCGCAACGCTACCCAGACGCCAACGCGTTTCGCAGGGCGGGCTGTCGAGGGTTCTCGCCAACGCTGCGCCGGTGGGTGACGTGGCTCCCGTTGTCCCAGCGACACGAATGATCCCCCTGCCGAGCGGAACGGTCACCGCGACAAACGGCAGCGTTGTGCCGCCGGCGGCAGCAACGGAAGCCCTCGGCGCTTTGCCCGGACAGGCGATCTGGAAGAAATACCCAGGCGTCGTTGCGCTGGTTTGCGCGCTGCTGGTGCTCGGTGGTCTGGCTTGGTGGAGCGGCAGCAAGACTCCGGCCCCACCGGCAGAAGTGGGTGCCAGCCCGGCGCAAGAGCCCCAGGCGAACGCGTCCCGCCGCGCCCCCTGCCGCCCTGATCGAACCTTCACCGGCCACCTCAGTGGGCCAGCGGTGGGCGATCCGATTCCACCGGCCAGCCTCCCTGTCGGTGCCGGCCGCGAGTCCCCTTGCTGGCCCCGGCGCCCGTCGGCTCGCGAGCGAGTGACCGAGCGCGCCAGTTCTGTTTCGCAAGAAAAGGTGGCGGCAAAGTCACGAGCAAAGGCCGCACCTCCGCAACAGCCCAGTGTCCGCAACGACCCAAACCCGCCGGTGGTCAAGCGTGACGAGTCCGGTTCGGCGGGAGGATGGACCATACGAAAATGAACAGCGCTTCCGCAACCAACTCGCCATGGCGTACTCTGCTGGTCAGTTCCAGCGCCGTACTGCTCGCCGCCTGTGCCACTGGACAGGGCCTTGGCCCGGCTGACACTGTCCAGTCCTGGCTCTGGCGCATGGAAAAGGGGATGCGCAAGCCCTGTGAGAAGCTTGTCAGCCATCCCGACGTAGTCTGGAAGGAGCGCCAGTGCGCCAAGCTGCAACGTCCCTTCGTCGACATTGACTTGAACGAGGTACTGCCGCCGCGAGTCACCGCTGGCGAGGAGTTCAGTCACCGCATGATCTATTCGATGTGCCCCCTGCGCACAGGAGAAGTGGTGATCGGTGACCTTTCCCGCCGCATCACGTTGAAGGGTAATACAGTCTTCGAGGACGTTTCACGTCGTTTCGAGCTGAAGCCCGGCAAGTGGCAGCTCGACGCATTCATCGGCATCCCGGCGGCGGCGCCACCTGGTGTATATGCTGTGGAAGTCGCTTTTTCGGGTGGCACGGTGCAGTTTCAGCGCAGCGTGAGTCTGGTGGTTCATCAATCAGAAATGATCAGGCTTTCGGGTGAGGGCCCGCTGATCTAAAAACGGAGCACTTCTGCCTGCGACTATTGGAGCGCCAGTTGCCGGCCGCTGAGCCAGGTGCCCTGCACCCTTCCGCCATTGATCCAGTCGCGACAGAGACCCCAGCCGAACTGCGCATCCCAGGTGCAGCCCGCGCTGCGGGGCAATTCGGTGTCGGCATGGCGCCAGCGGTCTGCCGCCCAGTTGTGTGAAGGCTTGCAGCAGAGTTTCAGCGACGCTGTCAGCGCCGATCACGGCAAGCTGTGAGTTGGCTTGCCGAGCCCGTGAAGCCTCCGGCAGAGTGGCCTCCACAGCGAGTCCTGCTGCGCCGGACACGTTCGCTTTGGCGTCTATTTGTCCTGGACAAACATCGCTCGCAGGGGTGGCATCACAGACGTGCTGACGCGATCGAAAACCTGAATAGGCCATACCCGCTCATCGGCTTCGGCAGATGCCAGAAAAGCACGAACATGAGGCAGGAACGAGGCTTTCCACGCAAGCCGAAAAGACCGCGACGCGCTTGCCAGGCTTTTTTCGGTACCGGCGCTTGATCTGCGAAACGATTGCTCATACGTGATTGTCTATAACAGAGCGTACGTCTCACATTCCAAGCGTGCTGTCAATTATGCCCACAAGCAGTGAGACAGGAGAGGTCATGGAAAAGGTAGCTCTGATCACTGGCGCGGCCGGAGGTCTCGGCCGATCGGTCGCCAAGCGGTTGGCCGAAACCGGCTGGCAACTCATCCTCGTCAGCCGGTACCGCGATCGGCTGGCCCACGTCTACGGTGGCGACCACCTGCAGGTGACAGCCGGACTGCTCGACCGTTGCCGGGCACGGCAGATCATCGAAATCGCCAGCGCATGAACTGCTACCCAGCGCGCCTCGTCATTGCGTCGGCAACATCCGCCTCGGCGCTCTGCATCGCATGCCGGAGGCCGACTTCAGCGAGTGCCTGAGCGCCAACCTGATCAGCGCCTTCCACACCCTGGCCGCCTTTGTCGCAGGCCTGCGCGAAGCTCGCTGCGGCGGCGCTGCAGTACTGGTATCGTCGGCCGCCGCGCGCATCGGCACCCCCAACCACGAGGCCGTGGCGGCTGCCAAGGCCGGCGTCGAAGGGCTGGTGCGCGGTGCCGCTGCCACCTATGCGGCCGCCGGGATCCGGGTCAACGCCGTCGCCCCCGGCATCATGGAGACGCCTGCCGCGGCTGCCATCCTCGCCACGGCCAGCGGCCGGGAAGCGGCGGCACGCCAGTATCCGCTGCCCGGCATCGGCTCGCCTGATGAACTGGCGGAACTGATCGTCTGGCTGCTCTCACAGCACGCCGCCCGTGTGACCGGCCAGGTGTGGTCAATCGACGGCGGCTTCTCCTCGATTCGGCCCTGATCAAATGAACGTAATCAGTTAGCGCTGTCAGTCCCGCAGGATAAGCATCGCCCGTTGGCGAAAGGAAGGAGGAATGAACCTCTTCAATAGATTGCCCGGTTTCGTGGAAACCCCGCCCGGCGAACGGACCATTCTCCGCCTGCTGCCGCGCTTGTTGCTGCTCGGCACGCTGCTGATGGCCGTGCCGCCGCTGCTCGCCCGACTGGTGTTCTGGGATGCCACAGCCGAAGTCGCCGCAAGCATTACCCTGTGGACATCTATGCGATCAGTGTCCTCGTCCTGCACTGGACGGTGGTATTCACGTGGGGATCGGTGCCTTCATCGTGATGGTGATGAAAGGGCCGCTTACGTCGCAGATGCTATGCACTCGACGATGCGGACACCCGGCAGCGCCAGCGTCGCGAACGAAGTAGGCGTGGGCGTGCCCCCTCGCTGCGCCCGTCAGTCCTGATGCCTCGTCGGCGTCAGTCCGCCGAACGAGGAATTGCATATACTGTCCCCAGAATTGCACAGGTATGCGCGGCAGCGGGCGCGATTATGCCAGTTCGACGCGACCGATACCCAGGCGGTCTGTCGCTTCGCACAGCCGACGATCAAGGCTGGCTGCCGGGCGTTCAGACGGCGGATAACAGCCGGTGCCGCAACGGTCTCTGCTCGCAGCACAACGGGCGTGTCATTGAGAACCGCCGCGGTGCGGAAATCTCGGCTCGATCTCCACCAGCCCGAGTTTGGCCGGAGACGAAACGCTGAAAGGTGGCCAGCGCCGTTCGGCGTGTGACGGCATCGACCACACCGGTTCGCTCTTTGATGCCGCCAACGCTGGCCATTTCGGTCAAGGTCCAGGCAGAGATCATCAGCCTCTGCTGCCGCATGTGCTCGATCCGCGCAACGAGCTCGACGGCGTTGGCTTCGCGGAAGAAGATCGCCGCCAATAGTGAGGTGTCGAGATAGATCACAGAGATCCCCGTCACGCATCTCGGCTACGGTCAGCCCACCGGCTGGAGGCGCTGCGGCAACCCATTCATGCGGGTCAGACCACCTCGAGTGGTCGCTTGCGGCTCCGCCAGCCAGACGGGCGACAGGCTTTCCCCGGCGAGTGATGACGATCTCCCCCGGCGCGATCTCCGCCAGCAGCGCCGACAATGCGACTTGGTATCGGCAATCGTCGCCGTTTTCATGATGCAAATCCTTTCAAGTGGTCAACTAGAATCAATTCTTGCGCTTGTTGGTCATTTTGCAAATGCCTGAGCCAATCGTCGCTTTTCCGTTGAAGGTGCCGAGTACGTTGATCTACATCACGATGTACATTGTTCGGTGGCGTGTCAAGGGACCGGCGCTTGCCCTGGCAAGGACTGTCGTTCATCCAGCGACGCCGTACTTTCTTCTTCTCTCCGTTCCGCTGACAGCACCTTCTTGCTTGCGCGCGCACTTCTTTACCGACGCCTCCTGCAAGACGGGCGGATAGCCGTACTTGTTCCGGACGCGTGATGGCGCAACGCGTCCAGGCAACTACACGGCCCTGTCAGCCAGCGGTCGCGCACCCGATCGCGGTGGCGGGCGAACCAGAAGAGCGCGAGCAGTGGCCAGGCGAGGTCGGTCCGCCCCTCCTCCGCCAGCTTGACCGCCTGTTCGGCGGGCCAGGCAGACGACGCGGATATCCTCGCCTTCGTCGGCAGGCCGTGAATCCGCCAGCACTGGCGCTGTCCCTCCGACCCAGGTAGGAGATGGGTGCCTGCGGGGTCTTCGCCGGGCTGGTGTAGAAAGTGCTGATCGGCAGCAGATCGATCCATACCGTGCAGCCGGCCTCCTCCATGGCCTCTCGCCGCGTCACCTGCGCCGGGGTCTCGCCGGGTTCGATCAGGCCGGCGACGATCTCCAGCAGAGCCATGGCCCGCGCGGGTCGTCGCGGGCACCGATGCGAAACTGCTCGATCATCACCACTTCGTCACGCCCGGGATCATAAAGCAGCACCGCTGCTACGTCCTTCTCGATCACCTCGCGCACGATCGGTGGGCTCATGTCGCCGGAGAACAAGCGGTGACGCAAGCGCAATCTCTCCAGCCGATAGAAGCCCTGGTAGCAGACCTCGCGATCGAGGATCTCGACATCTCTCTTACTCATGCGCATCTCCTTACGGCGGCCTGCTCAGTGTAGCCCCGGGGCATATTCTCGGCCGGGACTGGTCTCTCAGCGGCCTGTCCGGCAACCCGCTCTAGCTGCTCGGTCCGAGCGCCGAGGTGTTCATTCTGACAGCGTTTGAAAATGTCGCACGACAGCGCCTCGGCGGAATGTAAAATTCGGCATGACATTGAACGTAGTGAACGAGGCCGATCCGCCCACCGCAGGAATGGGCAGGCCTCGCCTCTGGTTCAACAAGGGCTGGCAGGCGCGCGTCGTCAAGAACGAAGACGACGACGGATGGGCCGTGGAGATGATCAAGGACGGCGGATCAGAACTCCGCGCTGGTCGGCCCCTGGACGATGGGCCGTGACAAGAAGAACCCGAAACCACTGGACGCAGCCGCCTTCAACACGCTGGTCAAGACCGCCGCGGAGGTTCGGCGACGTCACGAACAGCAGCTGCAGGCGACCTTACCAAGAGCTCACCGTGGAACGGGCCCGGCGGGTCGGGTCAGGGTGACCTTCGATATCGTGGCCGACGAAGACGCCCCCATGCCCTGCTGACAGCCTACGATGGCAATGGCGAAGCACTGGCCCAGGTACGCGTCGATGCGGGGGTTCAGATTCAGCGCCGCCAGTGTCAACGCCTGGATCAGCGATGACTACCGGCAACCTGGCGGATCATCGGCACGCGACGCCTTGTAATCCTGCCCGGAATCCTTCGGGCCCGCCCGCGTGACTTCTTGATCATGAACCAGGCCATCGACTCGACCACCATCGCCACGACCGATTGTGCCCTCGCACGCGCACGCGCTGACCAGCGCCTTTCTGGCTTCGCTGCCGGAGCCCCGGTCAGTCGTGTTCCCTCGCCCGAGGAGATGGCGGCGGCGCGTTTTCGACCGAAGCGCTGCCGGAGACCGGCAGCGATCCAGCTCGCGTCCTGATGACTGGTTCACTCCGCGCCGAACGCGGGCATATTACCCGCATCGCCGGGACCCCGCTTCTTCGGCTTCGTCACCGGCGGCGTCACGCCGTCCGCCCTCGCGGATTAGCTGGCATCGGCAATTGACCAGAACGCGGGGCTGGGCCAGCTCCCCGGCGGCGGCGCGCCCTGACGCCTCCAAATCGGACCCGTTTGCCGGAAACCCCCGCTTTCGCCGCTGGGGCGGTCAGATCGGGGGTGGCTGGCGGCAAGTGAGCGCTGGATGGGCGGGTGGTGTGCGGTCCGTGAAGAGGGTGTCGATAGGCGGCCGGCGCTCCGGTCCGATCGCTGTGCGAGGCTTTCCCGGCACGTTGAACGGTGCGTGGAATGGTTCCTGGGGCCGTCCGCGGCAGGTCACTCGAGTTGCAGGAGAGAGGGTTTGGCGAGCAGCCCGCGCATCCGCGCAGGATCGAGCCAGGGGGCAGCGCAGGAATTTCGGATGAAGGCGATGGCGCCGCGCACGCCGAACTGGCGATACAGGCCGCGGAGCTGTCGCGTGAAGCGCGCCAGGGTATTGAAGACATGCGCGAGGCGCATGAGGAGGTGGTAGCCCCGCATGGCATTCCAGTCAAGGGCAAAGGCATGTTCGTAGTGGTAGCCCTGGTGCTTTTCGACGAGGAAGCCCGCTTCGATGCCCCAGCGGTGGCGGGCGCCGAGATTGCAGCGCTCATGGACGTTCTCGCGGCTGAGCGGCTGGCTGGAGAGCCAGGCGTGGCGCGCCGTTTCGGTGACGATCGCGGCCTGTTGGTCGACCCGCTCCCAGCTTTCCTCACAGACGACCACATGCAGCTTGAGCCGGCACCGACCGTTCGAACCGTAAGCATATTCGATGTCATTGACCCAGCTGAAGCGCTGTTGTCGTTGTCCCCAGTTCTGCTGCAGGGTCTGTGACTGCCGGGGCTGCAGCGCGCGGAATTCCTCCCAGACCGAGGGCAAGTCCTTGTCCTTGAGCACGATCATGAACTGCCAGTGGGCGCGCAGGCAGCGCTGCATCACCAGCCCGTTGGCGTAGAGTCCGTCGAGCACGAGCAGGATCGGCAGGCGCGGGAACAGCCTCTTGAGCCGGTCGCTCAGACGCACGAAGCCGCGCAGCTCGCAATCCTGCTTCTGCGCTTCGCTGTCGCCCAGCGCGTGTTCGAGGAACTCGCTGAGCAACGGGATGACCAGACCGCCGTGGAAGACGAGGCTGGCCTCGAGCACGTAGACGAAGTACTGGGTATGGCGGGTTTCGTCCTTGCCGACGGTGCGCTGCAGGAGTTCCTCCGCCCAGAGGGTGTCGCCCGCGAGCTTCTGCGAGCCATCGATGGCGATCGGATGGCAGTGGTTGATCAGATAGCGCCGGAAGCTCTTGCCGCGGATCAGGCGGCGCACCAGGTCGACGTGCGCCTGTTCGAGGTGGGCCAGGTCGATGTCGCGCAGCAGCCGATAGAGGGTGTCGGCGTGCGGCAGGGCCTCGATCTCCGGGAACAGCAGGTGCAGGTTGGCGAGGAACTGCGGACAGGTCATTTCGCGATTGGTCTCGCGCCGGGAGGAGAACTGAAAGACGAACATCAACAGGCCATAGAGCAGCAGCACGGTCAGCTTGTGCCGGCGCTTCCTGGGGTCTCGCGGGTCGGGAATCCGTTCCAGCTGGGCGAGCAAGGCCGGCAGCTCCTGGCGCAGGAGGCGCGCCTGCTTGCTCACGGCATCCGCACGGGCTTCCCTCTCTTCGGCGATGGTCGCGAAGGCTGAACATCCGTTGGGCAAGGTCGCGGGCGCGTGGGGTACTGTTCCCAGCGCGCGCAGCTTCGCGTTCAGTGCCTTCTCTTGCTGTTTCTTCTGCCGGCGTTGCTCCTGGATGTCGGCAAGTGTCGGGCGACGGCAGGGCTGTGGCTCATGGTCTGGAGAGCCCGGCCACCGAACAAAGGCGGTCGCGACCGTCGCTGCCGAGCGGCTTGACCCATACTTGCCGCGGCGTGCTGTGATAGGTCCGGCCAGGACGGGCCAGCCCGCGTCCGCTGGTCTCTCCGAGCAATTGCCAACCGGCCGCCCGGTAGCAGGTGCCGGCATGCTGTCGCGGGTCGACGAAGCTTTCCAGCAGCAGGGGCTCGAAGCCCCAGTGTTCGAGCCAGTCGCTGCGCGCACGACGCGCGAGTTGTCCGAGCACCTGACTGGCCAGATGCGGCACCCGGACGTGCGGGAAGATCAGGAAACGGCTGTTGTTGAGTACCCGCGGCAGGTTCTCGCGCCGGGCCTGGGCCGTCCAGCCGATCCAGGCGTCGCGCGCGGCCACCGCCCGGGCGGCACCGGACAACAGGACGCAACCGACCCGCAACTCACCCGCCGTGATGAAGTAGCGCAACCGGTAGCCGAAGGCGCCCTGGAAACCCAGCGGGTGAAAGCGCGCCATCAGCGCATCCCATTGCGTCACCAAGGCGGTGTCGCGGATCACTTCCAGCCGGACCGGGGCAAGGGCCGACAGCGTACAGTCCACCGGCGACTCCTCGACCAACGGTTCGACGACGGCCCTGGGTGGTGTCGAACGGCGTCGCGGCGAGGGTCTCGGTGTGGGCAGGACGAGCAGGCCGGCCGCCTGCAAACGCTTCAGGAACTCCAGGCAGGCGTCGATCTTCGCCGTCCCCGTCAGCGTCACCCAGCCCAGGTGTTCGCACAGCGTCGCCGCCAGTTCCCTGCGCGCCAAGCCAGGCAGCCACGCCACCGTCGCGCAGACGTCGGCAACCTCCTGCGCACTGAACTCCCGACCGCAGTGCACCCAATCGCCCGACGCCATCACGTCCATCGCAGAACCTTCACCAGAAACGCAGATCCGTTAGCCTCAACCTATTCTGTCAAAGGCCTCCGAAATTGTCTAGCCCCCCTTTGCGAAAGTTTTATTTTGCGGTTGCCGCCAAGCCTTGCTACCACTGGGCTTCGCTGGTCATGCTTCAGAGCTGTCGCCTCCAACGCAGTGACCACCACGTGCACCACCCACAGCGTAAACGGAGGATTCCTGTTGAGCATTCATTGCGAGTAAAGGCTAGAGTAGCCATGGCCTCAGGGTTAAGCTTGTCTTAATCTTGCTGAAGCATGATCCGTGACTCAGACACGACGACCGCGTGGGTGGCTTCCGCGCCGGCCCTTACCATGAAGTCGCGTCTGCGATCCACGAATCTCCCGTCTGCCGCGCGCGGGAGAAGGGTTGGGGATGAGGGAAGCGGTCATGACTTTCATCATCAAGGGTGTTTCGACAGTCATGGCCGTTGGGGCAGGTGCATGAACATTCTCATTGGCCAGCACTCACCCTTCCGCGTTTCTTGGCCTGAGTTAGGGCGAGCGAGTGCACGATTTCCGATGGTCATCACTTCGGGATCGCCATCGCCTTGCCGGAGGTCCGTCAGCAAGGCAGAGGCCAACTGAAAAGCCCCGTCGTGGCCAAGTTTGGCGACGGTAGAATAGGAAGCGACTTTAGCCGAAAGAGACCGAGCCATGAACACGCTTAACGACGCACCCCAAGTCTCTTACGATGACCCCGGCCGGCACGCCATGGCCCAGCGTGTCACCTGGGTGAGTGTGGTGGTCAATGTTTTCCTGACTGCTGCGCAGGTGGTCGCGGGTATCATTTCTCACTCGCAGGGCCTGATCGCCGACGGATTGCATTCGCTCTCGGACTTGGTCTGTGACTTTCTGGTCCTTTTTGCCGCCCATCACAGTAAGGATCCTGCCGACGAAAGCCATCCCTATGGCCACGGTCGCATCGAAACGGCAGCTTCGTTTGCACTCGGGGCGATTCTGGCCGCGACCGGCGCCGGCATTATCTGGAGCGCCGGGGTTAAGCTGCAAGACGTGGACAATCTGCCGCCGGTAGGACCGCTCGCACTATGGACGGCTATCCTGGCGTTGGCTGCGAAGGAAGGGCTGTTCCGCTATATGCTTCATGTCGGTGAGCGCTTGCGCTCGCCAATGCTGATAGCCAACGCCTGGCATGCCCGCTCCGACGCCGCATCGTCCCTTGTGGTGGCGCTTGGCATCCTGGGCAATTTGATGGGCTACAGCTTTGCCGATTCGGTGGCGGCAGTGATCGTTGGCTTCATGATCGTCCGGATGGGGGTGGTGTTCGCTTGGGAGGCTCTTCAGGAACTGATCGATACCGGACTGTCGGTCGAGGAAGTTGACGGCATCCGTCAGGTGATAGTCGACACCCCCGGGGTAAGCAGTCTGCATGAGTTGCGTACCCGTCGCATGGCGCATCGCTCACTGGTCGACGCTCATGTCTGCGTCGATCCGAGGATCAGCGTCTCGGAAGGTCATCGGATTGCCGAGATGACGCGAAAACGGGTACTCGACAGTCACTCGTCCGTATCCGATGTCCTTGTTCATATCGACGTCGAGGATGATCTGGACCATGACAGCAAGAGCCAAAACACGCCAGACCGAAGTGACCTCATTAGACAGTTGGCTCCCGTGCTCTCCCAACTGCCTGAACCTCAGCGGGTGGTCCTGCATTATCTGGGTGGCCGGGTGGAAGCCGAGGTCTATCTGGCCCGGCAGGATTTCGGAGACTCTGCTGCCGGCCGCGGGGTTGAACATGCGATCGGCCGGTATCTGGCAGAGAATCCGCTGGTCAGTTCGTTAGCGATCAACCACAGGCGGCAGATCTTTCCTGTCCGAGATTGACTGATTCCCGAAGCAGCACCTGCTCCCTCCAGGGCAATCCGTTACATCGCTCCGTGACGACGCTGGCACAACAAGTAGACTCGCCTTCTCAGGCCACTTACTTGGTCTGGGCAAGCTTCTGCTCGATCTTGGCAATCGGAATTGCGCCAGGAATACGCTCCCCGTCTGCGAAGAAGATTGTCGGCGTCCCGGTTATCGCCAACTTGCGGCCCATCTCAATGGTTTTCTTGACTGCCGTGGTGTCACAATCGCCCTTACCGCCGGGCGCCTTCCCGTCGATCATCCACTCATTCCATGCCTTGGCCCTGTCGGGGGCACACCAGATCTGATTGGACTTCTCCAGAGAATCCGGCGACAGGATGGGGTAGAGGAAGGTGTATATGGTCACGTTATCGAGCTTCGCGATGTCCTTCGCCAGCTTCTTGCAGTAGCCACAGTTCGGGTCTTCGAAGGTTGCGAAAACACGTTTGCCGTCGCCGCGAACCTGCTTGACTGCGAGTGCGAGCGGCAAGTCCGCAAACTTGATCGCGGTGAGTTTCTGCATCCGCTCGTCAGTCACGTTCTTCATCGTCTTGCCATCGACCAACGCGCCAATGAGCAGGGCCGACACCTTCTCATCGGTATAGACGATCTGGCCATCAACGTAGACTTCGTAGAGGCCCAGATAGGGGGTCTTGGTGACACTGGTCACCGTGCGCGCGAGCTTGGTTTCAACAGACTTCTTGATAACGGCAGCGTCGTCCGCCAAGGTCGGCAGACTCATTGTTGCGGCGAGCGCGAGCGGCAGCAGTTTCCTATGCATCAGTGATTTCTCCGGTTGAGTGATGTGGGTGCTTCAAAAGTCGCCGATTGCGTACCGCACAAGAAAGCTTTTCAAGAGTGGCAAACGGTTGGTCAGGTTCATTCCGAAATTGCGCAAAGGCTTGAGCCCGGGGAAATCCTTTCTGAAGAGGTGGTGGAGGGCGTGCGTAGCGGCTTGCATGCTCAGGGTCTCCTCACGCCTTTCTCGCTGGTAGCGACCCAGGAGGCGCTCGCTGCCGAGGTCCTGCCAGTCCGGTGTCGCAGCCAGCAGAGCGGCCAGAGCCTTTGCGTCCTGGTAGCCAAGGTTTATACCATGGCCGGAAAGCGGGTGAATGCCGTGCGCGGCATCGCCAAGCAGCGCTACCCGCGGCGCGACGATCTGTGGCAGGTATGTCAGGCGAAGCGGGAAGGCGGCCGCTGGGGTAAGAAGCCTGAAGGTGCCAAGCTCACCGCTTCCGGCCGCGGCCACTCGGGCGCAGAGTTCTTCTGCCGATAGGGCCAGCAGTTCCCTGGCGTTTTCGTCGGGCGTGGACCAGACGATGGAGACGCGGTTGCCTGCCATCGGCAGCCAGGCCAGCACCCCGTCGGGGCGAAACCACTGCCGCGCTATGCCACGGTGCAAATGCTGACATTCGAAGTTGGCGACCACGCCCATTTCACCGTAGGGCGTGCTGATCGCCCGCAACCCAAGCGCTGCTCGTACCCAGGAGTCTCGTCCGTCGGCGCCTACCACCAGTTTGGCTGACACCTTGGTATTGTCGGTGAGCGTCAGCACCGCAGCTCCTCGTGTAACCTGGAGGGCCTGCGGCGTAGCCGGGCAAAGCAATGTGAGGTTTCCCTGCCGCCTGACGCCTTCCCAGAGTTCGCAGGCCATCAGCGATGATTCAATAATCCACCCCAGCTCCCCAACGCCCGCTTCGTAGGCCGAGAAATCGAGCTGGGCCCCTCCGTCGCCAAAAACTCTCATGGAATGGACCGGCGCGATGCGATCAGACGCCATGTGTTTCCAGGCGCCAATTGCCTGCAGGAAGTCAGCATTCGCTGGGGAGACCGCGTACATGCGCACATCCCAGTCAGGCGTGGGGCGTGGCGGCGACCGCTCAACCAGCGCGATCTTGCAGCGCGTGTCGCCCAGCGCCCAGGCCAGCGAAAGTCCCGCCAAGCCGCCGCCAACGATAAGAATGTCAAACTCCGTGACTTGCATGCTGTGGAACTCAGGGAAGTGGAAGTATGCCTCGAACGATCAGGAATTTACACGCGAAGGGAAGAGTGTTAGAAGTTCAAAATTATGGACACATTCGCCACGCTGCCTCTTCAGGTCTATTTTCCGGCAATTTTTCGCGCGGAATGTGATTCACCGATAGACGCGCTGGTCGCCTTGAGGATACCACGTCAAGAAGCGATGGACATCGTCGCCGCTTCGTGGGGAAATGGTGAGTCAAGCGCCCTTATTGCCATTACTGACGGCGGTCGTCCGGTCGTCGCGCTGCTCACTCCGGAAGGACGATGGGCAGCGTGCAACGCTTTCTTGGGCAATCTCTGCGCCACTCATCAGGAAGCAGACCGGCGCCTTAGCAAGGTACTCAAACGACACCACCGCGGCTACGTGGCGTCTGTCCCGAGCAGGCAGATGACATCTGCGGCGGAATTCCAGACGCACCCCGGATGCCGTGACTCGTGGGCGAGATAATGGACCGCCCTGCCAGTCCGGCTCCGGCGTCAAGAGGCTGCCGCAGTCTACCGGCACTCACTGTAATCGCCCGCCGTTGCCGAAGAACAGCCATTCCGGCAGAGTCAGCCTCGTTGGCGCCCAGGCAGCGCTCATGAACTTCTTGCGCTCGTCGCCCTTCAAACCCTTATCGCCGGCCTGCGCGTTGCAGGCTTTCATCTTTTCCTGCTGCGCCTTCTGAGCTGCTGTGGGTTCTTTCTTCTCTTCGCTGGCAAAGGCGCCGCCGGCAGCAAACGCAAGAGCGACGATGGCGATCACGGCTTTCATCTGGGTTTCTCCTTTAGGGTTGAGGAAGTGTGCTGATTAGGCCACTGCTACAGGTCTTCGTCAAGAAGCGCCTGCTGCTGACGGTTGATAAAATCTCCCATGCTGTCGATGCCGCGTAGCTGTAGGATGCTGTTGCGCACGGCCGCCTCTAGGAGCACGGCAATGTTCCTTCCGGCGGCGACTGGAATGACAACCTTGCGGATGGCTACGCCCAGAATGTCCTGGGATTGCGCGTCGAGCGGCAAACGAGGACCATCTGCGCCACTGAGCGGTCTTTGCAGATGAGCGATCAGCTTGAGCCGCATCTTCCGGCGCGAGGCTGTTTCGCCGAAGATGGTGCGAATGTTGAGCAGCCCTAGCCCGCGCACTTCGAGGTAATCGCGCAACATGCTCGGACAACGGCCCTCGATCGTTGTTGGCGCAATACATGCAAGCTCGACGACGTCGTCGGCAACCAGGCCGTGGCCGCGCGAGATCAGTTCCAGAGCCAGTTCGCTCTTGCCGACGCCAGAGTCGCCGGTGATCAGAACACCCATGCCGAATACATCCATAAGCACGCCGTGTACCGAGGTGGAACCGGCGAGCCGACGGGAAAGATAGATGCGCAGGAGTTCAATTACCGCCGAGCAAGGCTTGGGACTGACGAAGAGAGGGGTTGACGTCGTCTCGCAGGCCTCACGAATCGCCGGCAGAATCTCAACGTCATCGGCGATGATCAAGGCTGGTGGCTTGGCGGCCATCAGTTCCTTGATCTGATAGCGCAGACGATCCGCCGTTACGCGGCAGCCCCAGGCGTTTTCGGCTCTACCGATTACCTGTAGCCGTTCCGGGTGGATCAGGTTGAGGTGACCGACTACATCGGCGCCAAAATAGCCCTGCTCCTTAAGCTCGATCTGTCGGTCAACGCCGACGGCGACGACCCAGGCGAGCTTCAGCTTGTCGCGGTGGTCCTCGTAGAGCTGGGCCACACTGAACTGACGCTGGGTGCTCATTCCCCGCTGGCAAAAATCTGGCGGATGCTGTTGGCGTCGGCCGCCTTGCAGAGCGCGTCGCGACAGCTTCGGTTGGAAAAGTGCTGCGCCAGTTCAGAAAGGATTTGCAGGTGTTGTTCGGTCGCCACCTCGGGGACGAGCAGGACGAACAGCAGCGAGACCGGCTTGCCGTCGGGGGAGTCAAACGGTACCGGTGCCGCCAGGCGGAGGAAAGCACCGGTGGCGTCTCGCAGCCCCTTGATACGCCCATGCGGGATGGCAACGCCTTGGCCGAGACCGGTCGAGCCGAGTTTCTCCCGGGCAAACAGGCTGTCGAACACCGTGCTGCGAGCAATGCCGAGATAGTTTTCGAAGAGCAGCCCCACATGCTCAAAAACGCGCTTCTTGCTGCTCGCGTCGAGATCAAGAATGATGTTCTCGAGGGGTAGTAACTGGGTGATCTGGCTCATGCGGCGAAACCCGAAAGACGGACGTGGATCAATTGACTCAGGCAATGACAGCGCCCGGACGGCCTGTGAACTGTGGACCCGGCCGGGTGCAGGCTACACCCACATCACTCGGCAACGATGTGATCGGTGATCTTGTTTCCACGATGGTGATCCTGCAACTTCTGCTTGTACTTCTGGACCTGGCGCTCAAGCTTGTCCACGAGACCATCGACTGCTGCATAAAGGTCCTCATCGACTGACTCCACATAGACATCCTTGCCAGCAAGATGGACTGTCACTTCGGCCTTTTGATTCAGCTTGTCCACCGACAGAATCACGTTCAGGTCTATCACGTTATCGAAATGACGAGTGATCCGTTCGAGCTTGCCGGTAACGTAATCGCGCAGCGCCGGCGTGATCTCGAGGTGGTGTCCACTGACTTGCAGGTTCATGATGTGGCTCCTTCTTTCTAAATGGACTTGCGTAAGTTGACCGGCGGGATACTGAGCGCTTCACGGTATTTTGCAATTGTTCGCCGTGCGACGACAATGCCCTGCTGACCAAGGACCTCGGATATCTGGCTATCCGAGAGAGGCTTGTTAGGCTCTTCCGCGCTGATCATTTGTCTGATCAGCGCACGAATGGCCGTTGCTGAACACGCTCCGCCAGCGTCTGTGCTGACGTGGCTACCAAAAAAATACTTCAATTCAAAAATTCCGCGTGGTGTCGCCATGTACTTCTGGGTGGTCACCCGCGAGATGGTGGATTCGTGAAGGCCCAGCACTTCGGCAATCTCACGCAACACGAGCGGCCGCATCGCGACTTCACCGTGATCGAGGAACTGGCGCTGACGTTCCACAATAGCCTGCGCCACACGCAGGATCGTGTCAAACCGTTGTTGTACGTTCCTTATTAGCCAGCGGGCCTCCTGCAGTTGGCCGGCAAGGCCGGAGCCACGCTGCCGGGACAAAATCTGGGCGTAGAGGCTGTTGATCCGCAGACGAGGAAAGGCATCTGCGTTGACATTTACGAGCCACTGGCCACGCACTTTGCGCACTACCACATCGGGCGTGATGTAGCGCGTGTCAGGAGAGGCATAGGCGGCGCCAGGCCGCGGATTCAGACTGCAGATCAGAAAGTGTGCAGCGCGCAGAGTCTCGTCGTCACAGCCCGTCTGTTTCCTGAGCTTGGGGAAATCGTGATTGGCAAGCAGTTCCAGATGATGGCGGACGATCTCTTGTGCCAGCGTGCAGGTCGGGTCAGCTGGCAAGGTTGCCAGTTGCAGCGAGAGGCACTCCTGCGCGCTGCGCGCACCAACGCCGGTGGGGTCAAAGTATTGCAAGTGTTTGAGTGCAATCTGCAATTCTTCGGGGTCAATGTCGAGCTCCGCCGGCATGGCCTCAGCGAGCTCCTCGAGCGACAGGGTGAGGTAGCCGTCGTCGTCCAGTGCCTCAACCAGACAGCGAACCAGCACACGGTCGCGGTCGGGAATGGTCATCAGGCCAAGCTGCCACAACAGGTGCTCACGCAGGGAGACTGTGGCCGCTTGTACGTCCTGATAGTCGCTATCGCCGTCATCGTCCTCAGGGGAGGCGAACGAGCCAAAGGAGGTCACCTGGCCGTCAAGCCAGCCTTCATCCTCGGGAGAGGAGCTCTCGCGTTGCTCGTCGGCCGTGTTCGGCTCCGGGGACCCGTCACCGCTCGTGTCGCTCTGCTGTGCCCCAAGCGAAGGATACTCCTCTGCACGTTCGAGCAACGGGTTGTCGAGCAGATACTTCTCCAGCTCATGCTCAAGCTCGATCGTCGAGAGTTGCAGCAATCGGATTGACTGCTGCAACTGAGGGGTCAACGCAAGATGCTGGGAGAGTTTGAGCTGGAGGGATGGTTTCATGTACGGAACCGAATGAGCCGCCGCATTGGCATGGGAAACTGCCCGTATGGTTCTCGAATTATGGCTGGAAGACTGTCGGCTTCATAGGCGAAAATTCTCACCCAGGTAGACTTTTCTCACATTTTCATTATAGATGATTTCATCGGGACGGCCAGCGGCAAGGACGCTGCCCTCATTGATGATATATGCATGGTCACAGATACCCAGGGTTTCGCGAACGTTGTGATCGGTGATCAGTACTCCGATCCCACGTTCCTTGAGAAAGCGGATGATCTTCTGAATGTCGAGCACGGCGATCGGGTCTACCCCAGCGAAAGGTTCGTCGAGCAGAATGAAACGTGGTCCGGTGGCCAGCGCGCGTGCGATCTCGACTCTTCGCCTCTCGCCACCGGATAGCGAAGTCGCGGGGCTCAGGCGAAGGTGGCTGATGTGGAGCTCTTCGAGCAGGCTTTCTGTACGTCCTTCGATTTCGTCCGGGGACAGGGACTGAAGTTCAAGCACAGCCTTGATGTTTTCGCTGACCGTCAGCTTGCGAAAGACCGAAGCCTCCTGCGGCAGATACGAGAGCCCCAGTCGGGCGCGCCTGTGAATCGGCAGATGCGTGAGCTTCGCGCCGTCGAGATGGACGTCGCCCCCATCACAAGCGACCAGACCGACCACCATGTAGAAACAGGTCGTCTTTCCCGCGCCGTTGGGACCGAGCAGGCCGACGACTTCGCCGCTGACCAGGTCAAAGGAAACATCGTGCACCACGGTACGTGACTTGTAGCGCTTGTTCAGGTTACGGGTTGAAAGAGTGCTCTGCTTGTCTGACATGGTCACATCATTTTTCATTATTGGTGCGCAACACGCGTCGAATGGTTTCAGCAGAGAAGCCTCGCCCCGCGAGAAAGCGGATTTGACGAGCTCGCTCGGTCGCGTCAGCGACGGCAGCGGTTGGCTGACAGCCAAACCGACGCTCCCAGACGCGTCGCGCTCGCGTCAATTCGTCTTCGACGGCGGCCAGTGCTGCCTGCACCAGTTCAGTCGACACACCCTTTGCCCGCAGCTCGTGCGCCAGTCGCGCGTCACCGAGGCGCGCTGCGCGGGAATTGATCCGTGTGCTGGTGTAACGCTGATCGGAAAGCAGGTTGCTTGCCGTCAGATCGTCGACCAGGGCAGCAAGTTGTGCTGGCGATTCGGCAAGGGGCGCAAGCTTGGATGACAGTTCATGGCGAGTGTACTCACGATGCGCGAGGATACGCAGAGCACGTTCGCGCAACGCGTGCTGCATGGCAGGCACCTTAGGCAGCGGTGATCACCGTCGGCGATGGCACGTTTACTGCGGCGCGGATCTTGGCCTCGATTTCCCGGGCGATTTGCGGTTTGCTTCTCAGGTAATCGCGGGCATTGTCCTTGCCCTGTCCAATTTTCTCACCATTGTAGGCATACCAGGAACCCGACTTGTCGACCAGCTTGTGTAGCACGCCGAGTTCAATGATCTCTCCTTCACGGGAGGTTCCCTCGCCGTAGAGGATGTCGAAGATGGCTTCGCGGAAAGGGGGGGCGACCTTGTTCTTCACCACCTTGACGCGGGTTTCGTTGCCGATCACTTCGTCACCCTTCTTGATGCTGCCGATACGGCGGATGTCCAGGCGCACCGATGCGTAGAACTTCAGGGCATTGCCCCCGGTGGTGGTTTCTGGGCTACCGAACATGACGCCGATTTTCATGCGGATCTGGTTGATGAAAATTACCAGCGTATTGGTCCGGTTAATGTTCGCCGTCAGCTTGCGTAGCGCCTGGCTCATCAGACGAGCTTGCAGTCCAGGGAGGGAGTCGCCCATCTCGCCTTCGATTTCCGCCTTTGGAACGAGTGCAGCCACCGAGTCGATGACCACTACATCAACACTTGCCGAGCGCACCAGCATGTCGGCGATTTCCAGGGCCTGCTCTCCGGTGTCGGGCTGCGAGATGAGCAGCTCGTCAAGGTTCACACCAAGCTTCTGCGCATAAGCTGGATCAAGGGCGTGCTCAGCGTCGATGAAGGCTGCGGTCCCGCCGAGTTTCTGCATCTCAGCAATCACCTGCAGGGTCAGAGTGGTCTTGCCCGAGGATTCAGGGCCATAGATCTCAACCACGCGCCCACGTGGCAAGCCGCCAATGCCCAGGGCGATGTCGAGTCCTAGCGATCCAGTGGATACGACCGGGAGATCAGTCACGACGCTCCCTTCCCCCATCCTCATGATCGAACCCTTACCGAACTGCTTTTCGATCTGAGCCAACGCAGCAGCCAGCGCCTTCGACTTGTTGTCGTCCATTCTTGCCTGTCCTTTTCCTTGATTGAGCGGATTATCCCACGTTCGAACGTACCGGGTATGCCAGTATCGGCATTGCCAGAGTGCTGTCATTTTATACAGCAACTTGGAAAATGGCCAACACCGGCAAAGCAAGTGGCTCGCTCGTAGCGTCGTCAACTGTGGTTTCAGATCTGGCGCGTGTGGGAGCTGCTTCCCTTGAGGTCGATCAAGAACAGCAACTCCCGCACTGTACCGAGAACAAAACCTTTTCGCTCTCCATTGCGATTGTCGCGCAAGAGCTTGTTCAGGTAGGCGAGACACTCAGGGGAGTCCCATGTGCGCGAAACCTCGTTCCTGATGTGCGTCAGCTTGCCAATCCCCGGCAAGCGAGCCAGAAGTTGCTCAATCGATGCCACTTGTTTCTCGCTATTGGAAACGACCAAGTCTGCAAGTTCCGCCATTTCTTCCCAGGCCGCTGGAGCAACATTGAACTTGCGCGCCAACTTCACGGCCAGGGCTTCGAAAGCTTCACGCTGTTCGTTCTGCCGATAAATCTGAAGCAGCTTCAGCCAGGGAGTGACCGCTGCCGCAGGCTTGTTCTCGACAAACTCTTCCAAAGCCTGTTCAGCCCCTTTGATGCGACCGAAGGAAACCATGATCTCGGCGAGTTCGAGCACCGCCGTCACCTCGTCTTCTTCTCTGCTGCTCGGGAGCTGCGCTGAATCAGCCACTGGAACGTTCGGGATGAGAAGTGTCGCCACTGCCGGCTCAATCTCGGTAGCGACCGCCAGACTGTCGCCATGCCGGAAAGTTTGCAGCTCCCAGCCGACATCGCTGCTGGAATCGACCGCCGGTGCCGCGGGCACCGCTATTTCCTGCCGGTCCGAGCCCTTACCAGACCGGCGGCGAAGGAACCAGGTCAAGCCAGCAGTGAGCCCGAGGAGCAAGCCCGCTTCAAGCCACCAATCAGGCTCGTCGCTGGTACCCATTGCAGTGCCGGCCGCCGTCTGTGAGGATGGCCGGCCTGCCGGCTCGGCCGGTCGTGCGGCAGACATTGCAGCCACCGCCGCCCCTTCCGACGCCGTCGTGGGCCGACTCTTCTCTTCGGTCTGCTTCTGCCCTTCGATCTTGTGGTGCAGTTCGTTGAGCGTTCGCTCAAGTCGGCGTACCTGCTCGGCGACGGCCAGCTGCTGTTCGGCCTGAGTGTGGAGCGCCGACAGTAGCTTGTACTCGATGCGAAGTACCGAGCGCTGGCTCTCACTCGCTTTGCTCAGCAGGTGTGTCGAGAGCCTGGTACTCAAACGCAAGGGCCGGTCGAATCCGGGTCGGGGCGCCTCACTGTCGGCACCGCTGGAGAGAAACAGGCGGTCGGAAACCTCGCCGGCACTGGCGGGTTTCCGGACAGACTGTCTTGCCGGGGGTGACCCCGGCAGGCTTGCTGTTGCCGGACCGGGTTTGACGGTGTCGGTGGGCGGCAGCACTTGGTGCTTGCCGGGAATGCCATGCAGTGAGCCAGGTGGCGGCACCCGGTGGGAAGCAAATTTCTCAACGGACCCTCGGGCAACAGGCGGTTCCGACAACCTCTGCGGCGCCCAGCCGGTCGGCGGATCAATCAGCAGCAGGTAGTTCCGCACGACCTCGGCGCCACACCCCGCACGCAGGTTGACCTGCAGCAGTGGATCATTTATCGCTTCGCCGGACACGATGCGCAAACGAAAGCCGCCACCGCGCTGCTGCTCAATAGTCAGTCGGCCGTGCGTGAGTATGGGGACGTCGGCTTCGCCTGTCTGACCGAGACGGAAACACTCCGCGACGGGGTGCTGGCGTGGCGTGGCATCAAGGAGTTGAACCTCCGCCTCGAAGGGCGAGCCAAGGCGCGAAAGCACGGTCATCCTGCCGAGGCCGACGGCCTCGACCTTTCCTGCAGGCAAGCACAGGATCGGCAGCAGAAATAAGACAATCCAGAACAAAGGGGGGCTTACGACTCCGGAGCGCATCAGGCGGCAGGGAAGGCACGTTTAAGTGATTAATTTTATTACAAAGCGCCAGCAATTTCCCGAAAATAGCTTACGAGATCCCGACTGCTCGAGAAAGGGCAGAGCGCGCCTGCCAGCGGGACCTTCAGACCAGACGATGGGCGCGCTGCAGAATGCCTGTCAGAGCATGGGCAACCGACTGCGCTCGCACCGTCTCGCGGTCGCCGTCAAAATGGTGAGTAGCGGTAGCGACGCATCCCTCCGGTCCGGCCCATGCGAAGCAGACGGTCCCGACAGGCTTGGTCGCAGATCCACCCTCCGGACCGGCGATGCCGGTGATGGCAAGAGCCCGTTCAGCACGGCTGCGCTCAAGTGCTCCCAGCGCCATGGCGGCCGCTATTGCTTCGCTGACCGCACCATGCGCAGCGAGCGCATCGGCAGAGACGCCCAGAATCTCGATCTTGGCGTCATTCGAGTAGGTGATGAAGCCACGGTCGAACCAACCGGAACTTCCGGCGATTGCCGTCAGGCATTGCCCGACCCACCCGCCAGTGCAGGATTCAGCCGTCGCCAGGCGCTCCCCGTTAGCCAGAAGCTGGCGCCCGACCTTGGCGGCCAGGCTTTCGAGCGAAGCTTGATCGCAAGCAATCATGCAAGGACCGAGTGCAGGATGGCCAGGATCACCAGGGTATACCCCGCTGCGACCAGGTCGTCGGACATTACTCCAAGACCATTCTTCACCTTTTCGTCGAAATAGCGTGCCGGTTGTGGCTTGACGATGTCGAAAAGGCGGAAGACGCAGAAGGCCGTAAGCTGCCATGACCAGTGCGCCGGGCAAAAGAGCAGCACCAGCCAGAAGGGAACGATTTCATCCCAGACGATGCTGCCGTGGTCGATCACTCCGAGGTCGACGCCGGTTTTGTGCACCGCCAGCACCCCGCCGACGAAAGCGAGCAGTAGAAAACAGAGAATCTCGAAGTCGCCCATCCACGGCCGTAGTAGAGGGAATGAAGCCCAAGCAAAGAGCGTGCCTACCGTACCCGGCGCTCGCGGGGAAAGGCCGCTACCGAACCCACAGGCCACCAGGTGGGCGGGATGCGCCAGCAGGAACTGAATGGAAGGGGGGCTAGCCAAAATGATCGTAACCTCTCTGCTCGATGGCCAGAGGCTGCCCCTCTTCGCCGAACACGTCGATACGGCCAGGCGAAGAACCGACCAAGTGGCCGCAACGCCAGAGCGGCAGGGCCAGCCTGCGCGCCAGCGCGGCGAGCTCAGAGCGCTTCTCGGGTGGTGCAGAAAACATGAGTTCGTAGTCGTCTCCGCCAGCGAGCTGACACCGGCGAGCCAGCACCGGGTCCGCCTGCGCCGGCAGCGGCGGCAACTGCGCGACGAAGACTTCCGCGGCGACCCCTGAACGCTCAAGGATATGGCCGAGGTCAGCGAGCAGGCCGTCGGAGATGTCGATGGCGGCATGCGCAAGGCCACGCAGGGACAGCCCCAGTTCGACTCGGGGGAATGGGCGCAGCAGGGAGGCAAGGCAGCTATCGGCAAGCTCGTCAGGCAGCCGTGTTCTGGCCTGCAGATGGGCTAGACCGAGGGCCGCCAGGCCGGGCTGGCCTGAAACCCACAGGTCGTCGCCCGGCAACGCACCGTCACGTCTGAGTGCGGTGCCGGCGGGCAGCTCGCCGATCGCCGTCAGACACAGATTGCGCGGACCACGGGTGGTGTCACCCCCGATCACATCGACGCCAAACCGGGTGGCGCAGGCATACAGTCCTTCAGCAAAAGATCCGACCCACGATTCGCAGGCTTCCGGCAGACTACCGGCAAGCAAGGCCCAGCGTGGCCGCGCTCCCATCGCTGCCAGATCCGAGAGATTCACTGCCAGCGCTTTCCAGCCGAGCCGACTGGGGTCAGTATTAGGCAGGAAGTGGGTTCCTTCGACCAGCATATCGGTGGTGATCGCGAGGTTCATTCCCGGCGAGGGAGCCACGAGGGCACAATCGTCACCCGGACCGAGGATGGCCTGCGCTGTTGGTCTGGAAAAATAGCGCCGGATCAGTTCGAATTCGCTGCTCATCGTCGCTTCCGTTGTTCCTTCGCCAGATCAATCAAAGCAACTATCAACGGCCTCTGCCACGCGTCGCGCGCCTGGCGTCAACCTCGGCTGAGCGCACGCTCGCAGCCAGTTTGTCGAGAACACCGTTGATGTACTTGTGACCGTCGGTTCCGCCATAACCCTTCGCCAACTCGATCGACTCGTTGATGATCACCCGGTAGGGCGTCTGCGCGTAATTGTTCAACTCGAAAGCGCCCGCCAGGAGAACACAGGCCTCGACCGGCGAGAGTTCTCTGAAGGGACGATCGAGATAGGACTGCAGCTGCCCCTCCAGCAGTCTGCGTTGAGCGAGAACACCCCGCAGCAAGCCGGTGAAGAACTCGCGGTCGGCCTTGTCAAAGCCTTCGCTGTCGAGCAGATGCGCTTCAATCGCTGCCTCGTCGTTACCACTCACCAGCGATTGGTAGAGTCCCTGAAGGACGAGTTCGCGGGCTAGTCGACGCGCTGATCTGACCGCGGCGTGAGTGCTCGCTGGCACCGCCTGGAGCTTCCCAGCCATCACGATTGTCCCCCGATGGCACCCAGCAGATTGGCCATCTCGACCGCGACCTGGGCGCAGTCGGACCCCTTCTGATGCATGCGCGCGATCGCCTGATCGTCGTCTTCGCAGGTCAGAATGCCGTTGGCGATGGGTATTCCGGTACTGATCTGCACTTCCATCAGCGCCCGGCAGGAATCGTTCGAGACAATCTCGAAGTGATAGGTTTCTCCGCGAATGACCGCGCCGAGGGCGATCAGGGCGTTGAAGCGGCCGCTGCGCGCCATCCTCTGCAGCACCAGGGGTATTTCCAGAGCGCCCGGAACGGTGGCAATGGCAACGCTTCCTTCGTCCACGCCAAGACGCTTGAGTTCGCTGGTGCAGGCACTGAGCAGGCCTTCACTGATATCCTGATTGAAGCGGCTCATCACGACACCAATCGCCAGCCCCTTGCCCTTGAGCGAAGGCTCGTACTCGTAGATATTCTCGTAGCCTGCCATGGCAGGCGTCCCTTCACGGCTTCTTGGCGTGCCCATCAGAGTCTCTCAAGGTCGGCTGGCGTGGCAATGTGGCCGGTCACTTCAAGGTCAAAGCCGGTCATGCTCGGCATCCGGCGCGGGCTGGCGAGTAGTTTCATCTTCCCGACCCCGAGATCGCGCAGGATCTGCGCGCCGATGCCGTAGATCCGGGGGTCCCAGCGGGTCGCCGGACGTCTGGTCGAGACCGGCTCACGGAGTATCGCCAGCAGATCCTGGCCACTTTCGGGACGGTGCAGGAGCACGATCACCCCGGCCTCCACGCGCGCCAGTGCTGCCTGAGCGACGTTGAGTGGAAAGGTGTGCCGACCACCCCCAGGATCGAGAAAGTCGACCACCGAGAGGGGTTCGTGGACACGTACCAGCGTTTCCTTGTCCGGGCGAATATCGCCTTTGGTCAGCACCAGGTGCACTTCGTTGGAACTGCAGTCGGTATACGCGTGCAGGGTAAATTCGCCATGTGCCGACTGCACCGTCTTGGAAAGGGTACGTTCGATCAGCGTCTCGTGCCGACTCCGGTAATGGATGAGATCCGCAATGGTACCGATCTTGAGACCATGCTCGCGGGCGAACTCGGCGAGATCGCTGAGGCGCGCCATGCTGCCATCTTCCTTGAGGATCTCGCAGATCACCGACGCCGGCTCCAGGCCAGCCAGGAGTGCCAGGTCGCAGCCGGCTTCGGTGTGACCGGCACGCACCAGAACGCCGCCATGCTTAGCCATGATTGGAAAGACATGACCGGGTTGTACGATGTCTTCAGGTCGCGCATTCCTCGCCACGGCAGCCTTGATGGTCAGCGCGCGGTCCTGAGCCGAGATGCCGGTCGTGACCCCTTCAGCGGCTTCGATGGAAACCGTGAAGGCCGTACTGTAAGGGCTCTTGTTGTCGCGCGCCATCTGGGTCAGCCCCAGTTGCCGGCAGCGCGCCTCAGTCAACGTCAGGCAGATGAGGCCGCGGCCAAACCGGGCCATGAAGTTGATCGCCTCGGCAGTCACATGCTCGGCGGCAAGAATAAGATCACCCTCGTTCTCGCGATCTTCCTCGTCCACCAGGACAACCATGCGTCCGGCCCGCATTTCAACAATGATCTCTTCGATCGGCGAAACATCGGCGGACTTGCTCTGTGGTGCCATGTAAAACTCCTCCGCGCCAGCCTTGCGCGCAACGTGGGCCCGCGCCTGGCTCGCGAAGGCGGCGAGCCAGATGTTCTTCAGGAGCAGCGAAAATCCTGACCTTCATCAGCGACGAGCAGAGCCGATCCGGCAGCTTCCCATTCACCAGGATCATTTCCAATCCGCGATTCTCTCAGTTTCCGGGCCTGACCGCCATGAGCGGTGTCGACGAATGAGTGATCTGCCGTTGTTGGACCTTCCAGTCCTGCGGCTGCTCGCCGCTTGGAGATCCCAGCGGGCGCTGCGCGGGGGTGCAAGAGCCAGGGGCAGATGATCGGGCAAGGCCGGCAGCGTTTCGCAAACGGCCAGCGTCTATTTTCCGGGCTATCGTACCGGATTCGGCACGTTCTCAGCGATGCGATCACCCAACGTTCCAGTTATTCGTTTTATCATGCGGATACGAATGCAGCTGCATCGTTGGCCAATGGATGGACAGAGGCTGGGTGTGCGTCGGCAGGTTCCGACGGTTGTGGACAATAGTCAATGCGAAGGTACCTTCAATGTCAATGAGTCAGATCTTGCTGTTGATCGCAGCCGGTGTTTTCTTCGCTCTTATCGTGTTGAGTTTGCTGCGTGCTCGCCGCGCCGCCGCTAGGCGAGTCGACCGGGAACCAGAGGGCAGGATTACCGACGACACTGCGCGACTTGCCGCCGAAGAGGCCGCCCGTCGCGAAGCCGAACGCCTGGCTGCCGAAGAAGCTGCCCGCCGCGAAGCCGAACGCCTCGCCGCCGAGGAAGCTGCCCGGCGCGAAGCCGAACGCCTGGCCGCCGAGGAGGCTGCCCGGCGCGAAGCCGAACGCCTCGCCGCCGAGGAAGCTGCCCGGCGCGAAGCCGAACGCCTGGCTGCCGAAGAAGCTGCCCGGCGCGAAGCCGAACGCCTGGCCGCCGAGGAGGCTGCCCGGCGCGAACGCCTGAAGCGCCTCGCCGAACGCCTGCCGCCGAGGAGGCTGCCCGGCGCGAAGCCGAACGCCTCGCCGCCGAGGAAGCTGCCCGGCGCGAAGCCGAACGCCTGGCCGCCGAGGAGGCTGCCCGGCGCGAAGCCGAACGCCTCGCCGCCGAGGAAGCTGCCCGGCGCGAAGCCGAACGTCTGGCCACCGAGGAAGCTGCCCGGCGCGAAGCCGAACGTCTGGCCGCCGAGGAGGCTGCCCGGCGCGAAGCCGAACGCCTCGCCGCCGAGGAAGCTGCCCGGCGCGAAGCCGAACGTCTGGCCACCGAGGAAGCTGCCCGGCGCGAAGCCGAACGTCTGGCGGTAGAGGCGGCACTACGCCAGGAGGAAGAGGAACGTCAGGCTGTCGAGGCTGCGATCGAGAGGGAAACCGAACGCCAGGCCGCAGAGGACTTGCAGCGTCGGACTCTCGCCGCCGCCCCTCCGCCCGTTACACTGAAGACCAAGACTGCGGAAGAAACCGTGGTGATGGTGGCTGATGATTCAAGGGTCGTGCGGATCAAGACGGGTCGACTGCTGGCCGCCCACCGTTACCAGGTAGTGACGGCAGAAGATGGCCTGGATGCAGCGCGGCAGATCGAGGCTGCTGCGCCTGATGTGCTGGTAACCGACGTGGACATGCCAGGCATGAATGGCCTGCAATTGGCGCGTCAGGTGCGTGGCAATCCGCGTACCGCCCGTGTCCCGATCATTATGGTGACTTCCGACAACGATCAGCTGCGTGCGGAGGCTGCCGCGGCCGGCGTTGACGTCGTGCTTGGCAAGCCCTATCCCGAAGAGCAACTGATTGGCCACATTCAGCAACTCCTGCAAGGCCAAACCGGCACTTGATGAGCGACAAGAAGCGCGACCGAGCCTGAGCCAATTGACCGTGCCCGGCAAGCAGTGCCCCGGTCCACTGTGGCGTGCCTGCAGGCAAGGGGCCCTTGGTCGCCGCGTCATGACGCCGACACCATGAGCATTGCAAGGGCGAGAGCGAGGGCTTCCTGGAAATGATCGATCAGCAGCGACCCCGCGAGCACAGTGAGGGAGCGTCTGCACCCAACGAGTTTCTCATCGTATGCCTGTGCGCCGAATGGTGTGGCGTTTGCCGGGACTACCGAAAAGGCTTCCAGGAGGTTGCCAGACAGTTCCCTGTTGCAGGGTTCTGCTGGCTGGACATTGAATCGGACGCAGATCAACTCGGCGACATCGATGTGGAAGACTTCCCCACGCTGATCATCAAGCGGCAACAATTGATCCTCTTCTACGGCACCATGCGGCCGTCCCCGGCTCACCTGGAGCGGACCTTGCAGGCTTTCCTGCAGCAAACCGCTGAGCAGAGTCGGCAATATGCCTACTCCAGTGCAACGCGGTGCGATTGGCAGGAAGACACCGATCTACGACGGATCGGTCCCGATCGACCGGGGCGAATCACTGCCTAGTCAGGCCGGTCCACAATGGATCCCCTTGATCCAGTAGCGGTCACCACCGCGGGGATCGCCGAGCCAATCATGGCGCAGAGACCGACCTATTTGCCTGGCGGTGTTCAGCGCTGGCGCCCGTGCGCCAGGTCATCGCTGGTCGTGCGAGACAGGAGGATGATCGCCGTGTCCGCAGTCCCGCCAGGCTTCTAGTGCCTCCAGGGCGCCTCGCAGAGTGGCCAGAACGATCACACCGGGCTGCGGAACAACGCGCTGGGCGCCAGTTCCACCGACCCATAGCTCAACCTCCGACGGCAGAAGTTGCCGCAAGTGGCTGACCTGGGGTGCAACCTGTCTGGCCGGGAACGCTGCGGAAAACGACACGGCAACGACGTCGGCCTTGTGTGCCATCGCGGCCATCTGGATGTCGAGAAGTGGCGTCTGTGTGCCGAGCGAAATACTGGTGGCGCCATCGAGCACCAGCAACGCCTCAACCATCAGGAGACCAAGGAGGTGCTGCTCCTCAGGGACGGTAGTCAGCAGGATGCGCGGGCGACCGACGCCCGGCGGCAGGTTGCCGATCGCCTGGCGCAGCAGGGCTTTCATCTGCTCCGTGTACAGGTGTTCCTCGAAGACCTGTAACTCACCGCTCATCCACGCCTCGCCCACTGCCTGATTGAGCGGCGCAACAACGTCGATGATGAATCCCTGCAGCCCCAGCCGCATCATCGCCTGATGCAGGGCCTGACGCAGGACCGACGCATCGTTCGCCTTGATCAACCGGATGGCGTGCGACACCAGTTCGTCGCCACCCCCCGGCTCAACGACGCTCTTCGCCGCGCACGCCCTGCAGAGCGACGAGAACTCCTCCTCGCTGGCCGCAAACAGCCTGCCGGGACGGTAACCATGATCGATCAGTCGTTTCAGCAATCGTAACCGGTCGACCTGCTCGACAGGGTACACGCGCTCACCGTGGTTGTCGCGCGTTGGCTGCGGGAAACCGTAGCGGCGTTCCCAAACGCGCAACGTGTCTTTGCCAAGTCCGGTCTCGCGCTCGACGGCGCTGATGCTCAAGGCTGGACGAATGTTCATATTGTCCTGGACAAATGGATAAAATGCGTTGACAAGCTGAAACACATACGACTATATTAGCGACTATTAGACTATTTGTCCAGGACAAAAAAACGGACGCCAGTGTACAGCGCGCAGCCAAAGGCTTCCCTTAGCCAATGTCCCAAGGCCTCTGGCGCGCGGTGCTGCTTGCCATCAGCAACCCATTGTTACCCTACCGGAGACTTCTCATGAATGCACCAGAGCGCTTCCTGCTCCCCGATATCCAGGCCAGTGCCGACCTGAGGCAGCTCGCGATCCACAAGGTCGGGGTCAAGGGGTTGCGTTATCCGCTTGCGCTGCTCGACGCGACCGGCAAGGTGCAAAACACCGTCGCTCGCCTGTCGATGTCGGTCGGCCTACCGTCTGACGTCAAGGGTACGCACATGTCCCGCTTTGTCGAAATCCTCGAACGCCGACGTCCTCCGTTGAATGGCGATCGCCTGATGCGCATGTTCGACGACATGCTGCTGCGACTGGATGCACACAGTGGCGAGATCGAACTCGCTTTCCCCTACTTCATCAACAAGGTCGCCCCCGTCTCAGGCGTCGAAAGCCTGCTGGACTACGATGTGCGGATGGTCGTCGACAAGCGCGAAGGGCAGGCAGCGGAACTGACCCTCGAGATCGTTGCACCGGTGACCAGTCTCTGTCCTTGTTCCAAGGAAATCAGCGACTACGGGGCACACAACCAGCGCTCGCACATCACCATCAGCGCGAGACTGCGCGCCGGGATGGCGCCTGATGAACTGGTGCGTCTCGCCGAGGACGAGGCTTCCTGCGAGGTGTACGGACTGCTCAAGCGCCCCGATGAGAAGTGGGTGACCGAGCGTGCCTATGACAACCCGAAATTTGTCGAGGACCTCGTTCGCGACATCGCGCTGCGGCTGATGACCGAACCGCGCATTGCGCAATGGATCGTCAAGTCCGAAAACTTCGAGTCGATTCACAACCACTCCGCCTACGCCGAAATCAGCGGCAAGAATGGCGACGACGCCGGCGTCAGCGGCGAGAACGCCTGAACCCCGAGGAGATCAGAATGCGTCGAGGACATCGTATCGCCGTGGTCGGATCAGGAATCTCCGGCCTCGCCAGTGCCTGGCTGCTTTCACAGCAGCACATGGTGACGCTTTATGAGGCCGGCGATTACCTTGGCGGCCACACCAACACCGTCAATGTGACGGTCGAAGGCATCAGTCACCCGATCGATACCGGCTTTCTGGTCTACAACAGTCAGACCTACCCGAATCTGACCGCCCTGTTCGCGTACCTCGGCGTGGCCAGTGTCGAGACCGAGATGTCGTTTTCGGTGAGTCTTGAGGAGCCTCGTCTGGAATGGGCGGGCAGCAGTCTGGCGACCATCTTCGGGCAGAAGCGCAACCTGCTGCGGCGGGACTTCTGGCGCATGCTGGCGGATATCCTGCGTTTCAACCGCGAGAGCGTGGCCTGGATCGAACGGCATGCCGACTACGATCGCAGCCTGCGCGATTTCCTTGCTGCCGGGGGTTATTCGCGACCATTTGCCGAGTGGTATCTGCTGCCAATGGCGGCGGCGATCTGGTCCTGCCCCGCGGGCCAGATGCTCGACTACCCGCTGGCCAGCTTTGTCCGCTTCTGCCGCAATCACGGACTGCTGCAGGTCGTTGACCGCCCGCTCTGGCGAACGGTCAGCGGCGGCGGCCGCGAGTATGTGAAGAAGCTTGCGGCTGGTGTCGACGACATTCGACTGGCAACGCCGGTTCGCCGCCTGCGGCGTGGCGAACACGGCATCCAGTTGGATACCGACGGCGCAGTCGAGCACTACGACCAGGTCGTCCTCGCCTGTCACAGTGATCAGGCCCTGGCCATTCTCGGCGAGTCGGCGACAGCTGCCGAGCGGAGGCTGCTCGGCGCGATCCGCTACGCCCCGAACCGTGCCGTGCTGCACACCGACGCCGCGTTGCTGCCGCGTTCGCCGGCTCTGTGGTCGGCATGGAACTACCTGTCCAGCGCGCAGGAGCTCGACCACCGTCCGGTCAGCGTCTCGTACCTGATCAACCGCCTGCAACCACTGCCGTTCAAGACACCGGTCATGGTTTCTCTCAACCCGCAGCGTGAACCCGAGCCGGCAAAGGTGATTGCCGAGTTCGACTACGCTCACCCGATTTTCGATGGTCCGGCGATTGCCGCCCAGCGCGAGTTGCCGACCATCTCGGGCGACAACGGCGTCTGGTTCTGCGGTGCCTGGAATGGTTACGGGTTCCACGAGGACGGCCTCAAGTCGGCCTTGCAGGTAGCCAACGCGCTGGCTTGCCGCGCCCCTTGGCAAGGCCGTCCGGTTTCCTCTGCAAAGAAACCGGCTGCCCGGCTGAAGGAACTTGCCGCATGAAAACTCTGCCGGCGCGCCTCTTCTTCGGGCATGTCATGCATCGCCGCCTCCGTCCGGCAACCAACCGCTTCGTCTATCCGGTCTACTTCTGCCTGCTGCCGCTGTCCAGCGTCGAGCAGGCAGCCAGCCCATTGTTCTCGGTCAACCGCTGGAATCTCTTCAGCTTCCGCTTCTCGGATCACGGCGCCCGTGACGGCTCGCATCCGTTACCCTGGATCCGCAGACTGCTGCAGGCGGAAGGTATCCGCGCCGAAGGTGAAGTCTGGCTGCAATGCTTTCCGCGTGTTCTCGGCTTCGTCTTCAACCCGATCAGCATGTGGTTCTGCCACGATCCTGGCGGTAATCTGGTGGCCGTCCTGGCCGAAGTCAACAACACCTTCGGCGAACGGCACAACTACCTGTTGGCGAACGCCGATGGTCGGCCGATTCGCGATGGCGAGCGGATCGAGCGGCGCAAGGTGTTTCATGTCTCACCATTCATGGCCATTGATGGCCACTACCACTTCCGCTTTCATGCGCGTAGTGACAGAGACGGGAACCCCGCATGGCGTCTGGCGCGCATCGACCACGGCGATGCTGGCGGCGACCTGCTGCATACCTCGATCTCGGGCTACGCTGGACCGCTGACTACTGGCCCCCTGCTGAAGGCCTTTGTCCGCTTTCCGCTACTGACGCTTGGCATCGTCCTGCGCATTCATTGGCAAGCACTGAAGCTGTGGGTCAAGCGTGTGCCCTTCTTCACCAAACCTGAACCTCCACTGGAGGAAACAACGCGATGAATGCCCTCGAAAACACCCTCACCCTGCCAACCAGGTCTACCGAGCGGCGGCTGCCGCGCAGTGCGCGGGTTGTCCTCGCCCTGTTGGAAAAAATAGCCCAAGGTACGCTGGAGGTGCGCCTGCCCGACGGATCGCAGCAGCGCTTCGGTCAGCCGGGCCAGCACGACGCGATGCTCGAGATCGATGCCTGGTCGGTCTTCGACAGCGTGCTGGAGCGAGGGGATGTCGGCTTCGCCGAAGCCTGGATCAACGGCGATTGGCGCAGTCCTGACCTCACCGCCCTGCTGACCATGCTGGCCAACAACCGTCACGCGATCAGCGGCGCGGTCTACGGCCAATGGTGGGGCCTGCTGACTGCACGTCTGCGGCATTTTCTGAACGCCAACACGCGCGCCGGGTCTCGCCGCAACATCATGGCCCACTACGACCTGGGCAACGACTTCTACCGGCTCTGGCTGGACCCGACGATGAGCTATTCGAGCGCCCTCTACTCGACCGCTGCACCTCGTGCCGTGGCCGCAGCACAAGTCGCCAAGTACCGCCGCATCCTCCACCGGCTTGACGCCCGCCCTGGCCAACGGGTGCTGGAAATCGGCTGTGGCTGGGGTGCCTTCGCCGAAACCGCGGCACGTGAAGCCGGCCTCGAAGTCGTTGGGCTGACGCTGTCGCCGGCACAACTTCAGTTTGCTCGCCAGCGCATGCAGCTTGCCGGGCTCGACGGGCAGGTGCACATCGAACTGCGCGACTATCGCGACCTGATCGGCGAGCAATTCGACCATATCGTTTCGATCGAGATGTTCGAAGCGGTCGGCGAACGCTGGTGGCCGACCTATTTCAGGACTCTAAAGCGCCTGCTGGCGCCTGCCGGCAGAGCGGTCGTGCAGAGCATCACGATTCGCGACGACATGTTCGCGCGTTACCGTCGCGGCACCGACTTCATCCAGCAACACATCTTTCCTGGTGGCATGCTGCCGAGTCCGGCGGCCTTCAGCCGGGGCGTGTCGGCGGCGGGGCTGCAGCTGCGCGACAGGTTTGCCTTTGGCCGAGACTACGCGCGGACACTCGGTGAATGGGCAGCCAGCTTCGAGCAGCAGTGGCCGGAGATCGCAGCGCTGGGTTTCGATGAACGCTTCCGCCGACTGTGGCGATTCTATCTGGCGTATTGCCAGGCCGGATTCAACAGCGGCTGCACCGACGTGATGCAATTCGAACTGGCGCATCCGCGATGAGGGCACTCATCGCATCCATCCTGTTTGCCTGCAGCAGCCTGGTGTATGCCCTGCCCGAGTCGGTGCGCAAGGGCGAAGCGGGCTGGCGGCAGTGGGGCAGCGGCGAAATGACCTGGCTCGGCTTTTCCCTCTATCACGCGACCCTCTGGGTCGTCGGTGATTCAGCTCTGGACGCGTCGGCCACTTCCCCGTCCGCCCTGCAGCTGGACTACCAGCGCGACATTCCGCGCGACCGCCTGGTGCAGACCAGCGTCGACGAGATGCGTCGACTGGGCGCCAGCGAGGGACAGTTGCAGCGCTGGGAGCCCGAGTTGCGGCGGGTCGTCCCTGACGTCAAGGAGGGTGACAGCATCATTGGCGTTCACTACCCAGGGCGGGGCGCAGCTTTCTTTCATCGCGGCCGCCCGACGGGCGAGGTGCGGGATGCGGACTTCGCGCGCCTGTTCTTCGCCATCTGGCTGGACCCCCGAAGCCGAAGTCCAAGTCTGCGGGCTGCATTGCTCAAACGACCGGATAGCGGAACGTGAACACGGTCTCGACGCTGGCGCTGCCAATGCCAACTCGACAGCTGCTCGCGTACGGCGCGCTCGGGCTGCCACTGGCGATGGCCGCCCTGCCGGTGTACGTGCATGTGCCGCGGCTCTACGCCGAAGCCGCCGGTATGAGCCTGAGCCTGCTGGGTGCTCTGCTACTGGCAGCGCGCCTGCTCGACGCCGGCATTGATCCGCTGCTCGGTGGCTGGAGCGACCGCACGTCGAGTCGCCGGCGCCTGATCGGCATTGCCCTGCCGTGCCTCGCGCTGGGGATGCTCGCCTTGCTGCATCCGCCGACGGTGGCGGCACCGCTCTGGCTGCTGGCTTCACTGTTGTGCACCTATTTCGGCTTTTCGCTGGCCAGCGTTGCCTACCAGGCGTGGGGCGCCGAGCTCGGCCACGATGCCGGCGAGCGTACCCGCCTGACTGCCAGTCGTGAGGGCTTCGGTCTGCTCGGCGTGGTTCTCGCGGCGGCTCTGCCGGGGCTGCTGTCGAACGATCTGGCCCAGGGACTCTCCGGGCTGGCGCAGATCTTTCCACTGCTCCTGTTGCTGCTGGCAAGCTGGACATTCCTCGGAACACCGCCAGCAGTCGCGCGGCCCCGAGCCACCGGCAATCTCTTCCGTGGTCTGCGCGCTGTGCTCGACGATCGTCGCTTCCGGCGCTTGTTGACGGTATTCGTGGTCAATGGCATCGCCGCCGCCCTGCCGGCAACGCTGGTGCTGTTCTTTGTTGCCGATGTGCTCCAGGCCGAAGCCTGGAGCGGCGCTTTCCTGGCCCTCTACTTCGTCAGCGGCGTCGCCTTCCTGCCGCTGTGGGTGGTGCTCGCCAGGCGCTTCGGCCGCGTGGCAAGCTGGGTGGCCTCGATGTTCGTCGCCGTCGCTTCTTTCGTCTGGGCCTGGGGGCTGGGCGCCGGCGACGTCTGGCCCTTTGCCGTCGTCTGTCTGCTCTCGGGTGCGGCGCTCGGCGCTGACCTGACGCTGCCGGCCGCCCTGCTGGCCGACATTTCAGAACACCCGGCTGCTGGCAGCCAGACGGCCAGCCGGCCAGCGCAGGCCGGAGCCTACTTTGGCTGGTGGAATCTGGTCGCCAAGCTGAATCTGGCATTGGCCGCTGGCCTGTCGCTACCGTTGCTTGATCTGGTCGGTTATCGGCCGGGTGTTGATGAGGCGACAAGGGGCCTCGCGGCGGTGTACTGTCTGTTGCCGTTGTTCTTCAAGACCACCGCTGCCGTTCTCGCGTGGCGCTGGCGAAAAACTCTCGAGGTCGGTAACCTTGAGCCTCACCCGTCGGTGACGCGATGAATCCACCCATCGACGACTGGTCGGGCAAGCGCGTCTGGCTGCTCGGCGCATCGAGCGGCATCGGCGCGGCGCTGGGCAGAGCGCTGCTCGCGCGGAACGCACGCGTCGCGCTGTCGGCGCGCCACGCGGGTCGCCTGCAGGAAATCGCGGCCAGTGCCCGACAGGCACTGGTGCTGCCCTGCGATGCCACCGACGATGCCAGTATGCGCACGGCCTGGGAGCGCCTGCTGGCAGCCTGGGAGGGTGTCGACGTGGCCCTCTATGTCGCTGGCGACTATCTGCCGATGCGCGCCTGGGAACTCGATGTTGACAAGGCACAACGCATGATTGCCGTTAACTTCGGCGGGGCGGTCTCGTTCGCCGCCTGTGTCGTGCCGCAACTGCTGCGCCAGGGCAACGGCCAGATCGGCTTCGTCGCCAGTGTCGCCGGCTATCGCGGCCTGCCGAAGTCGCTTATCTACGGTCCGACCAAGGCCGCCCTGATCAACTTTGCCGAGGCGCTGTACCTCGATCTCGAACCGAAGGGAATTGGCGTTCGGCTGATCAATCCCGGATTTGTCGCGACACCGCTCACCGCCCAAAACGATTTCGCCATGCCGGCGCTGCTCACCCCCGAGCAAGCGGCAGCCGAAACCATCGCCGGCTTTGCCGGTGGCACTTTCGAGATTCACTATCCGAAGCGCTTCACGCGAGTACTCAAGCTGCTCGCCCATCTGCCGTACCGAATCTACTTTCCGCTGCTTCGTCGCCTGGCCGGAAAGTGAAGGAATCCAGCATGAACAACCGCCTGACCGTCGATGCGCTGATCTCCTTTTTCGAGGGACTCAGCCCCGAAAGCGTTGCCCGCTTTCCCGAGTACTACGCGGCGGACGCCTGTTTCAAGGATCCCTTCAACGAAGTCCGAGGTCTGCCGCCAATCCAGCGCATTTTCATGCACATGTTCAGCCAGGTCGCAGAACCGCGTTTCGTCGTCCTCGAGCGAGTCGTCGACGAACAGGGCGCGTTGCTGGTCTGGGAACTCCGCTACCGGCCCCAGGGGCGATGGGGGAAGACCAAGCCGCAGGTGATCCGCGGTGCCTCGCACCTCAGGTTCAATGCCGACAACAAGGTGGTCTGGCACCGCGACTACTGGGACGCCGCCGAAGAACTCTACGCCAAGCTGCCAGGGATCGGCTGGTTGATGCGAACTCTGGGCAGGCAGCTGGCGGCCTGAGCGGCGGCGCACCGCCTGGCGAGGAGCGAACCGTGGAACGTCTGGACGCCGGGGAGTATCGGCAGTCAACACGCGCTTGCTCTGGCGACCACGCTCAGTGGGTGGTCACCGACTGGCTGCTGCCACACGCAGGCGCTTCTCGATGCCGACGACCAGGTACGCCAGCACGCTGACGGCAAAGATCTCCAGCCATTCGGACCCGCCGATCGGCGCCGTGCCGAACAAACGATTCATCAGCGGCAGGTAGGTCAACATGGCCTGCAACAGGGCCATGGTCAGCACGCCATACCAGATCGCCGGATTGGAGAACAGGCCGATGCGCAGCGCCGAGAGCGTCAGCGAGCGGCAGTTGAAGAGGTACATCGCCTGGACGACGACAAAGACGTTGAGTGCGACGGTGCGCGCTTCGGCGAGCGACTGTCCCTGTGCCAGTTCGCGCAGGAAGAGTCCGAAGGAACCCGCCAGCAGCAGGACGCTGACCAGCACGATCCGCCAGACCAGCGCCGCATCGAGGATCGGCGTGCCAGGTGGCCGCGGCGAGCGACGCATGACGCCGTGCTCGATCGGCTCGAAGGCCAGCATCAGGCCGAGAAAGACGGCCGTCGTCATGTTGATCCAGAGGATCTGCAGCGGCGTGATCGGCAAGGTGGCGCCGGCGAGAATCGCTGCGACGATGACCAGGCCCTCACCAAAGTTGGTCGGCAGCGTCCAGGTGATGAACTTGACCAGGTTGTCATAGACGCCGCGCCCTTCCTCGACCGCTGCCTCGATGGCGGCGAAGTCGTCGTCGGTCAGCACCATATCCGCCGCGTCCTTGGCAACTTCGGTTCCGGCCAGGCCCATGGCGATACCGATGTCGGCCTGCTTGAGCGCTGGCGCGTCGTTGACGCCATCACCGGTCATTGCCACCACCTCGCCGTTGGCCTGCAGTGCCCGCACCAGGCGCAGCTTCTGCGCCGGTTCGACGCGTGCGAAGACGTTGACCTTGCGCACCACGCCACGCAGCCCCTCGTCGTCGAGTAACGCCAGTTCGCGACCGGTGAGCACGGTCTCACCCACCTTGGCGATGCCCGCTTGCCGTGCGATCGACAGTGCCGTGATCGCATGGTCGCCGGTGATCATCTTGACCCTGATGCCGGCGCCATGACATGTCCTGACGGCGGCAATCGCCTTCGGCCGCGGTGGATCGACCATGCCCATGAGGCCGACGAACTGCAGGCTGGCGTCGGCGTTGATGGCGTCCAGCGACATCGTCGAGCCGGCGGTCAGACGGGCCACGGCCAGCACGCGCAGACCTTCGGCGGCCATGCTGCGCGCGCTCATCTCGATCTCTTCACGGCGCAGGGGCACGGCCAGACCATTGCCATCGAGCATGCTCGTCGAGCGCGGCAACAACTGTTCAAGTGCTCCCTTGAAGTAGGCAAGGCGTACGCCCTCAATTTCGTGCAGGGTCGCCATGTATTGGCGCGCCGAATCAAAAGGGATTTCATCGAGGCGCGGAAACAGCTTCTGCAGGGTTCGCTCGTCCAGGCCAGCTTTGCGGGCCGCAACCAGCAGGGCACCCTCGGTCGGGTCGCCAACCACCTCCCAGTGGCGGTTACTCCTGCTCAAGCCGGCGTCATTGCACAGCACGCCGGCGAGCAGGCACTCGCGCAACGCGCCGATGACGTCGTGGCCCTCGCCGATCTTGCCGCTCGGCGCATAACCGCTGCCGCTGACCGTCGTGCGGACACCGCCGGCGTATATCTCGCGCACGGTCATCTGGTTCTCGGTCAGGGTGCCGGTCTTGTCCGAACAGATCACGGTTGTGCTGCCGAGGGTCTCGACTGCCGGCAATTTGCGGATGATGGCCCGCCGTCTGGCCATGCGTGAGACGCCAATCGCCAGGGTGATGGTCATCGCCGCCGGCAGTCCCTCGGGGATCGCACCAACGGCCAGCGCCACGGCGGCCATGAACATGGCAAACGCCGATTCGCCTCGCCACAGACCAACGGCAAAAGTGAGCGCAGCCAGCAAGCCGATGGCCATCAGCAGCCAGTTGCTGAACACCGCCATTCTGCGCGTCAGCGGCGTTGTCAGATCGGGGGATTCGGCGATCAGCTGGGAAATGCGACCGGTTTCGGTGTGATCGCCGGTTGCCACCACCACCCCGGCACCCTGTCCGCTGATCATCGAGGTGCCCGCGTAAGCCATGTTGCAGCGCTCGGCCAGCAGCGTGTCTTGCGGCAGCACATCGCCGTGCTTGGGGACCGGCACTGATTCGCCGGTCAATGCCGATTCAATGGCTTGTAGGTCCTTGGCACGGAACAGACGGAGGTCGGCCGGAACCTTGTCACCCGCCGCCAGCAGAACGACGTCGCCGGGAACCAGAGCCGTCGACGGCAGGCGCTGTTTGCCGCCGCCACGCAGGACGGTCACCTCGCTGGTCACCGAACGCGCCAGAGCTTCCAGGGCGTTCGCCGCACGACCTTCCTGGATGAAGCCGATCGCCGCGTTGATCAGCGTGACGCCAAAGATTACTCCGGAATCGACCCACTCGCCGAGAATCGCCGTCACCACGCCGGCGAGCAGCAGCACCACGACCAGCGGCTGGACGAACTGCAGGGCAAAGCGCAGCAACGGTCCCTTGCCGGGTCTTGGCGTGATCCGGTTCTCACCATGTTGCGCGCGGCGGCTGGCGACTTCATCGTCAGCGAGCCCTTCCTCGAAGCTGGCTGTCAGGCGCGTTGCGGCTTCGTCAGCGGGAAGGCAATGCCAGGCGGTCGGTTGTGCGGGTTCCTCGCTCATTCTGTTTCCCGGGACGCCGGCGCAGACTTCTGCGCCGCGTGGCATCCCTATGGCAGCCAGCATCGATAGCCGAACCAACAATATTCATGGCAGATTGTCACCACAAAGTAGCGGCCGACCGGAATTCTTATTGATTTTAACAGCTCGCACGCGGCGTTTCGTCAGATGAATTCGTCAGAAGCCGATTGTCGGTATCAAGCGCGGAGATGAGTTTGGCCTGGCAAAGCCGATTGTTCGAGAACGCCAGCTGCAGGCGGATGCCCCCCGGCCCGAACCCCGGCAGGTAAAGTCCGCCCATTGAACCACTGCGGACAAGCAGGGGATGTCCGGTATTGCTGCGCAAGTATCCGTTTTCAAATGCAATTCTTTGTCAAGCCGGGGCCGCTGCCTTGCGGTATACTGGCATTGACGCCGCTGAACATCGATGCAAGGCGGCCTTTGTTCTCATTGTTCCATTTCCTCAGGAATCCATCATGTTGCAGAAATCTGCCTCCTTCCCAGGAATTCAGGGCCCTATCGTCACGATCATCATGGACGGCTACGGCATCGCCAAGTCCGATGTCGGGAGCGCCGTCGCTGCTGCCAGAAAACCGACTCTTGACCGGCTCTTCGCCAACTACCCGAATATCACCCTACGCGCCCATGGCATTGCCGTCGGCATGCCGTCCGACGAGGACATGGGCAACTCCGAGGTCGGTCATAATGCGATCGGCGCCGGCCAGGTCTATAGTCAGGGCGCAGCCCTGGTCGCCGACGCCATCACCGCGGGCTCGATCTGGCAGGGTTCTGCCTGGCAGCAGATCGTCGCCGGCGCCAAGGCCGGGCGCGGCGTGATCCACTTCATCGGTCTCTTCTCCGACGGCAATGTCCATAGCCACATCGATCACCTGCGGGCGATGGTCCTGCGCGCCAGGGAAGAAGGCGTCCCGGCGGTGCGGATTCACATTCTGATCGATGGCCGGGACGTCCCCGAGACGAGTGCACTCGATTACGTGCTGCCTTTTGAGGCCTTCCTGGCCGAAGTCGGCAGCGGCAGTTTTGACGCCAGGATTGCCTCGGGTGGTGGCCGGATGAACATCACCATGGATCGCTACGAGGCCAACTGGAGCATGGTCGAGAAAGGCTGGCACACCCACGTCCTCGGTGAAGGGGACCAGTACGACAGCGCTTCGGCCGCAATCAATGCCCTGCGCGCCAGGTTCCCGGGGACGATCGACCAGGATCTGCCGCCCTTCGTCATCGCCGACGACGGGAAGCCCGTCGGCACCATCGAAGACGGCGACTCGGTGGTGTTTTTCAACTTCCGCGGCGACCGTTCGATCGAGATCACGCGGGCGTTTGAGGAGGCGGGTTTCGACAAGTTCGATCGCGTCCGCGTCCCGCGCGTGACCTATGCCGGCATGTTGCAGTACGACGGCGACCTGAAGCTTCCCAAACGCTTCCTGGTCGATCCCCCAGCCATTCTGGACACCATGGGCGAGTGGTTTGCCAAGTCCGGCATTACCCAGTTTGCCTGCTCGGAGACCCAGAAGTTCGGGCATGTGACCTATTTCTGGAACGGCAACCGGTCAAACAAGTTTGACGGCGAAACCTACCAGGAAGTGCTCAGCGACGTCGTGCCTTTCGAACAGCGCCCGTGGATGAAGGCGGCGGAGATCGCCGACGCCATGATCGAAGCGCTGAAGAGTGGGCAGTATCGGACCTTGCGCTGCAATTTCGCCAATGGCGACATGGTCGGGCACACGGGCAACTTCCGTGCCGCGACGATGGCCATCGAGGCCGTAGACCTGCAACTGGCACGCCTGCTGCCAGTCATCGACGCTCTCGGTGGTGTGGCACTGATCACCGCCGACCATGGCAATGCCGACGAAATGTACGAAATCGACAAGAAAACCGGGCAACCGGCGAAGAACCCGGATGGGTCCTTCAAGGCGAAGACCGCGCACACCCTCAATCCGGTGCCCCTGGTTCTCTACGACAACGTCAGCGGCGGCAGGCTGGGTCTCAAACAGACTCCCACCGCGGGTCTTTCCAACATCGCCGCGACGATTGCCAATCTGCTTGGTCTGGAGAAGCACGCCAAGTGGGACGAGAGCCTGCTCGAGATCAAGTAAGGCGAAGTGAGGCGCGGCAAGGCGGCCAGACCGAGGGTCGACCTTGCCCCTGATCGGGATGCCCCGCAGAAGGTGCGGGACACCCCTCCTGCCACGGGTGTGGTCGTTCCCGGCACTCCGGGCACCACGACGATTCCCGAATCGCTGACGTCAAACCCGTGCGCTCCCGTCGCTCAGCGGCGGCGACCGGTAGTGCATCTGTTCGCTTTGCCGCTCAATGGCGGATGCAGATCTTGCCGAAGTGCGCGCCACTCTTCAGGTACGCCAGCGCGTCCGGCAATTCCTCGAACTCGAACACCCGGTCGACGATGATCGGCGGGCGGTGTTGATCGATCGCCCGCAGCATTGCCTCGAAGCCATCGCGATGGCCGACAGTAATGCCCTGCAGCCGAACCTGGCGGGTGATGATCAGGCCGAGTGGCGTCGACAGCGATGAGCCCGAGAGAACGCCGATCATCGACAGGGTGCCGCCTGGGCGAATGCAGCGCAGCGACTGCGGCAGCGTTCTCTCGCCGCCAAGTTCGACGATGTGGTCGAAGCCACGTCCGGCAGTGATCTCGCGCGCCGGCTTCGACCATTCCGGCGTCGTCCGGTAGTTGATCGTCGCGTCGGCGCCAAGCGCCTTGAGCCGCTCGATCTTGTCGTCGCTCGAGGAGATCACCGTCACCCGGGCGCCGGCAAGCTTGGCAAACGCCAGAGCAAACAGCGCGACGCCGCCCGAGCCCTGCACCAGGACCTGTTCGCCTGGCCTGAGCGTACCGTGGGTGGCCAGCGCACTCCAGGCGGTCAGCGCCGCGCAGGGCAGTGTCGCGGCCTCGAGGTCGCTGAGGTGGGCCGGCAACTTCACAACGCCCTGCTCGGAGAGGCACATGAATTCCGCCATCGTCCCGTCGATCGGACCACCGAGCGAGCCCGTCATGCGCGCCAGGTCGGGCTCGCCAGCGATCCAGCCCTGAAAGAAGGTCGGGCAGACGCGTTCGCCGACGGCGACACGGGTCACGCCGGGACCCACCTCGACCACCTCGCCAACGCCGTCGGAAACCGGAATCAACGGCAGCGTGCCGGTGAAGTTGCCATAACCGCGCTCGGGCACGACCAGGTCGCGGTAGTTGAGCGACGAGGCGCGCATCTGCAGCAGCACCTGTCCCGGCCCCGGATGGGGTCGCTGACGCTTCGCAAGCTTGAGATTGGCCATTCCCCAGTCATCCTGAAGCTGAAAAACGCGCATTTGCCACCTCCGATATTCGATGTCCTGTTTGGCGCCACGGGTTGACTGCCCACCTTCATCAACACCGACCGGGCAGCTATCGACAGGTGCTCACATCAGAACAAGGTCGAATAGATAGGGGTGCCGCAGTTTTGTCCAGTAAACTCAATAACATGCGGCGCACACTTATCACTGATCTGTCGCCAGCTACCCATCTGGCTACCCGCAAAGTGCGGGCTCCAAATGGACGGTCTGCGACCACTTGAGTCGAACGCAGCGTTCAGGGCAGTTTGTTCATTGACCAGCTGAGTCATGACATGTTCCTGGCGTCGCGTGCCATTCGCCGCCCGACTCTGGCCTCGACTCTGGCCTCGACTCTGGCCTGGCCGGTGAAGAGGCATCCCCCACGGCGGGCGCCGACACTTTCAGCGCCATCCTGACCGCTTTGTCTCCCCGTTCCTGGCCGCTTGAGGACATTACCCTCTTTATTACATCCTTTCACGCTAATTACCTCTTCTCTGCCAAAGTGCACCGGGGCCTCGGCCGATGCAGTCGACCGACTCTCCCTTCTGCGTATTGAGCACCCGCCGGATCATGTCGCGGCTCACCCCCGGGCAGGCACGCTCCAGGTCGGCCAGGGAGAATGTTTCCGCCATCTTGGCGATCGCCTCCAGCACCATCTGGGTTTTCGATCCCCGCGGCTCCGAGGTTTCCCCAACCCGCTCGACGAACTCACGATAAGCACTCTTGAAAATGAACAGCACGTAATTGATGTAATGCCATGGATCGTGCTTGCCCTCATGCCAGCCCTGCGAACTCAGTTCCAAGGTCTCGTAGTAACGGTCCTTGTTCTGCTCGACCAGGCGTTCCAGGCTGATGTAACGGCCGACCTCGAAACCCAGTTGGTAGCTCTGCAGCAGCCATAGCAGTCGGGACACCCGGCCGTTACCATCTCGGAACGGATGGATACACAGGAAGTCGAGATTGAACGCGGCCAGTGCGATTAGCGGCGGAACCCAGCGCTCTTCCAGACAGGCCTGCCAGTCGCCGACCAACTGGGCCATGGCAGCCGGCGTTTCCTTGGCCGGCACGGTGCGAAAGCGCACCCGCTCGCGACCATCGGGATAGCGCTCGATGATGTCGCCATCCTTCTCCTTGTACAGACCGGCATCCCAGATCTGTCCCCGCGTCGTCGCGTGGAGCCGCTGAATGGTTTCGTTGGAAACCGGGAGGCGCTGGGCATCTTGGTGAATCCAGGTCAGGGCGTCGCGGTAGCCGCGCACTTCTTCCTCGTCGCGATCCCGGAACAGTGGTTTGGGCGATACGAGCACATCGCGCACCCGCGACGGCTCGACGGCAACGCCCTCGATGCGGTTCGACGACACAGCGCTTTCGATCAGCGCATGCTCGCGCAAGGCCTTGAGGCGCTGCGGCGACTGCCGGGTATAGAGCTCCTGCTTGCCGCGGAATTCGCCCAAATCAGCGAGATACCAGGCTGTCGAAGCCGGTATCGCAGTCTGCCCCATCGCAAATTGCCGCAGGGTGCTCATTGCGTGTAGTCCTCAAGGCACCCCGGCAGGACACAGATGCCGGTAATAGCCAACCCATCGCTCGGTCGTCTGGAAAATTTCATCCTATTTGCCTCGTGCCGCGACAACCCGGATATGCCGAACAGCCCCAAAACTCCTCGCCCGCATTGGCTCCGCGCTTCGCCGTGCGCTTCACCATGGGCTTGCTACAGGTCGGGCAGCCTGGAACCGATGGCGTATCCGCCGGAGCCGCCGAGACTAACGATGGTCCGCTCTGCGGTGCAGGCGCCTGCCCTCTCGAATTCCGAGCCTGACGAATCAGCCCATGCAGCAACGGCCCGTCTATGAGTTTTAGATTGCGCCCGCTCGCGAAGGCAACTGCATCTTCGGTGAACCGCCCGGAGGTCACTACGAAGCCGCCGGCCGCGCCCTTGGCGGCCATCACGCCATAGAGTTCGCGCACCACGTCCACGCCGACCTTGAAAGCCTTCCACTGCTTGCATTGAACAAGGTACTTCTCGGTGCCCTTGGAGAGCACCAGATCGACACCGCCATCGGCACCACCGCCGCCCGTTTCAAGTACGCCGTAGCCCTGCAGCCGGAAGGCCTCGCCCACCAGCATCTCGAACTCGCGCCAGTTCATGCCGTCGAGTGCGTCGGCTGCCTTGCTCTGGCCGACATCCGCGATGAGCTTGCGGCGCTCGCGACGGCGCCACGCCGAGATGCCTGCACCCGCCACGCAAATCAGCGGCAAGAGGTACTGCCCGAACGTTGCCAAGGTCTTCCAGAGCGTCTGCGTGACCATGGTTCCCATCTCACCCGGCTTGACGGCCGCGACCACCTCTTGGCCGGCCATACGATGCAGGACGAGATACGAGACTACAGCCAGCGCCACACCTGCCCACCAAGGCAACATGGCCACGACGTCCATCAAGTCTTCCGCGGGGCTGGTTCTTCTTCTACGTGCCATGAATTTCCTCCATTGATTTTGTGTCCTCCTTCATCGAGCCTTCACCGCCTGAACACTTCGGCGCGATGGAAACCCATGTAGCGCTGGTGCTGCGAGGTCAAGTAATCGACACGAAGTGAGTGTTGAAGAGATCGGTAGCGACTTCGAGGATCTCCGACCGATCAATCATCGGCGGCCTCCTGTTTCCAGCTCTCCGGAATCCACAGCCGCCACCGGCGAATCAGGCGCGGGCAAGGTAGCGCGGGATCGAGTTTCGCGTTGCCCATGGTGAGCCGCTCGGCGCAAGCTGCGATCAGCGCATTCGGCGCGCCGGCACGCTCTGCGAGGAAACCCAGGCGCTTGAAAACTGCGCCGTTGCCGATTTGTGCGGCATAGGCGACCAGCGTTTCCGGTGACGCATCGGGGCGCCTCAAACAACTCTGAAGACAATCGGCGATGTGGCGGATACCGCCGCCCGATGCCGGGTCGTCGAGCATGTCAATGACGGTTCTGTGCGGGTCGGACACCTGGAGTTTCGTGGTCCCGCGCCAGAGGACGCGCGTGCCAAATAACTTGCCCTCGGCCACGTGCCGGAGGACGAATGTCGTGCCGTGGACGATGTGCGTCTTGCGGCGGACGGGCTGGGTAGTGCAGACAAAGACGCTGCGAAACAGCTGCTCGGTCAGGTCCCAGTGATGGGCGGCGCTGGCGCCGCCGACATAGGCGGTGCCGAACAACTCGGGAATCAGTGTCCATGGGTCTTCGACCACTTGATCACCGGGTGTGGAAGCCAGTGGTACGGGGGCGTACAAGCCGCGCTGAACGCGCGTAATCCAGCCCTGCTGCTGCCAGCGCGCGAGGACCTTTGCCGCGGCGCTGCGGCTTATCCCGAGAGCCTGCGTGGCATCGTCAATGGTGATCAATGTCCGCCCCCCTCGCAGCACGGCAGACAGACGGCTTCGCCCCTCAGGCTTCAGCATGCTGAAGCCTGAGTTGGTCTACTTGATCTCTTTGAAGTCCCACTTCACGGCGTTTCATGGAGTAGCAATGTATCAGAGAGCCGGTACATTGCAAAGCCTATTGTTCGCTCCACGCGGGCATTGACGAAGTCAGGCTATACCATGGCTGCCCTCAATCCGGTCGCGAAGGAAATGTCTCAGGGAAATGTATGCGCTGACAATTCCCGCGCGTCACGGCGCCCAGCAGCTATCGTTCGGGTACCAGTTGCCGCGACCGCCGGCTATTTCACCCTGCGTAGTATCGGTTGCGCGACCTCGTCTTCTTTCACCATGGCCAGGGCACGATCAACCTGAGCTCGCATCCGGCACCGCCAAGCGAAGCGCGCCATCACGATCAACGGCGGGTACAACAAGGCGAGCGGCAGACCGATCAGCAGGGCCGGCCACGCAGAGAGCGCGAAGGCTGCGATGCTCGCCACCGACAGCGCCGCTACGACGACTGCGTCGCAACGTCGCCAGAGCAGCGGTGGATCGGCTCGAAGAAAGTTCACCTGTTTCCCGGTGGTGGCGTTGTGGAGCCCGACAAGTCGCTCGCCCAGCAGTAGCGCCGTCACTTGATGGCCGCGACGAGCTGGCATCTCGCGGCTGTGGACGACCAGCTTGATGTCGTGGCCGCCGGCCATAGAAATCCACATTTCGCGCCGCTCCCGCGCCGGGTATTGCTCGCACCAGCGCATGGGCACATTGATGTAGCGCTGAACCTCGACCAGTTGGCCGCTGACGGACCAGAATTTGCGCATGCGAAACTCCTTGGAATGGACTCAATCAACATCGCATGCGTGCCAGCCCTATCAACCGGACGTTTACACCCCGGCAGTGCGGTTCCGGTCGGCATGCCGAGGCATTTGCGAATCAAGAGTCACCTCGATGACATTGCATTACTCGCGCAAGGAGAGTGCAGTGTGCATCCTGCTCAGTCATGCGATCCGGGCCGCCTGATCCTCTCATTGGATCAACACCGCATTGATACCCAGCCGCAAGCGCAAGCCTCAATTCGGTGCTGAAGCAAGGCCTCGATCCGGACCAGAGGCCAAGCTCGTTTCCGTCAACCCCTGATGCGGCTTGCCGGTCTGCATCGATCAGAAAATGGAGCCGCATCAAGAGCCGTCACGACACCACCCGTAAGCCCCGGCGAAACACGGCGGTTGCGGCACCGCCGTCTTGACGCGGCATGTCGCCGGGTGTCAACTGACAACTCCCGACGGCCCTCCTGATGGCCGGCTCCATGTGGAGCGAAAGGCGTTGCGGTCGTTACCCGCCTCTGAAGTCCCGATCCTCGAATCGGACCGGCAGTCACCCCCGAGGTGGCTGCCCTGTAGTAGTCGTTCGTAGAGTCCATGTCTGCGACCTGCCGGCGATCTCGCCGGGCGCTCCTGAAGCGCGTCGCGGCCACAGCTGATGTAGTGCCCGGCACTTGATGCCGGCGCACCTGTTCCCGCCATTCTTTCGAGCACCTGCCATTCCACCGTGAATGGCGCGGCACGTGGTCGTGCTTGCCCCTGATGGGCTCCGCCGCGTGCCGTTCCGCTCGATGACCTGACACCACCCTGGACTCTCGGTGAGGGGTGGGCCCATGCAGGTGGATGGCGCTACGAAAGCAGAGAACTGATCCCTCGCAGGCAGCAGGCTCGACCTGACTGCCGATGCCGTTGTGCCCCTGGAGGCCGGCGGCATCACAACCCCCGTGTGACGCGGAAACCCGCGCACGGGCCGGATCAACCCGTTTCATTTTTAAGGATGACCGAACCAGCCCGCAGCGAGCGCTTCGCAAGGGCCGGCGCAACCCTGGGTAGGTGCCGCAACGCCGTGGTCGCGTGCTGCACCGAAATCCTGACCACTGCCTGGCCGGGCGACGGAATCCGCCCTGCCGAGCACTGCCATCGATTCCACATTCATCCGGCACGCGCCGTTCGGGCGGCACGCGCCAACAACTGGAGAAAGCCATGCGTCATACCACCATCGATACATCTTCCTCGCGCCGCCCGCAACCGTCTGCCCGGTCCGCAACCAGTCCCCGCGCCCTCGTGACTGGTCTGCTCTAACAGACCAGGACATCCTCGCACGCTACCGACCGGGCCACGCCGATCCCATGCAAGTGCTGGAGGTGCTGCTCAAGCTGTTCAACCAGCAGCACACCGCCCTGACAAAGACCGTGTCGCACAAGACCCGCCAAGAGCGGGCCGACTTCCTGCGGCGGCTTTTCCGAGACCTGCACAAAAGGGCGGGTTTCAAGACGCTGCCCGATCCCCGCAACCTCGGCCAGAAGCACGTCCACGCCATGGTGCAGGTGTGGCGGGAGGACAAGCTGAAGCCGGCCACCATCCAGACCTATCTCAGTTTCCTGCGGGGCCTGGCCAAGTGGCTGGGCAAGAACGGCTTTGTGCGCGGGCCGGCGCACTACGGACTGGAAATCGAGGAGTACCAGCGCCACGAGGCAGCCGAGCGGGACAAGAGCTGGTCGGCGCAAGGTGTGGACATTGAGGCGTTAATCGACCAGGTCTGCACCTACGACTCATACGTCGGCGCCTCGTTGCGGCTGATCCGGGCATTCGGTCTGCGGCGCAAGGAATCGGTGATGCTGCGGCCGAATGCCTGCATCGTGCCCTTCGAGTCGACGGGCCTGCCGGAGAGCGAGAGGGAGGCGGATCGCTATGTCTGGGTCAGGCAGGGCGCCAAAAACGGCCGCCAGCGCTTTGTGCCGCTGAACACGCTGCAGCGCGTTGCCGCCATCGAGTACGCTCAAGCGGTGGCGGCGGGGCCGGAGGCGCACATGGGCGATCCGACCAACGACCTCAAGCGGAACCTGCGTCGCTTCGACTACGTGCTGGTGAAGTTCGGCATCACGGCGCGCGAACTGGGTGTCACCGCGCACGGTCTCCGGCACGAGGCCTTGATCGACGAGTTCGTGGTGCACTCTGGGCAACAGCCGCCGGTGCGCGGCGGCAGCGCCTTGGCGCCGGAAGCCGAAGCGTCGGCGCGCCGTGCCGTTTCGAGGCCTGCCGGGCATCAGCGCAAGCGCGCATCTTCCGCGTACTTAGGGGCGGCGATGTTCCGCAAGCCGAAGGACGGAAAAGGCCCCCCGGCCGAGTAGAGTCGAAAAAAGGTGTTGACCGGGCACGGTGGGCTCGGTCACACCATCTTGAGCGGTACGATTTCCGCCCCACTGATCGGCGCCTCCTTGCACCCAGCCTCGCAATCCAGCAGAAACCGCGCCCACTTCTCCAATGCCGCCTTGCGCTCGTCGAAGTAGGTGTGCAGATCGTAAATACCCTCCACGCCCGACAGCTTGTGGTTCAGGCACATCTCCGAAATATCCCTGGGCACACCCAGCGCCCGCATGTGCGACTTCATCGTGCTGCGCAGGTCGTGCGGCGTGAAGCGGCGCACCGCTGGCTTTTCGATGTCGAGCCAATAGCCGATGGCTTCGCGGATGCTGTCCTTGCTGACGTAGGTGTCGCCGCCGTTTCGCGCAGCGCGGCCCCGCGTCCAGGCCGGCAGCACGTAGGCCGATTCACCGGCCATCTCGCGCAGTTCCCTGAACCATCCGGCGACGACAGACGGTAGTGGAATATCCATCGCCGCACCGGTCTTGCTTTTCGGGATGTGCCAGCGTGCTTCTTCGAGTTGCACGTCCTCCCACTTCGCCTTGTAGAGCTCGGCGCTGCGCACGGCGGTGGCCAGCAGGATGCGGATAATCAGCATGTTGCGTCTGCGCATGCCAGCGTTCAGCAGGAGGTGCAGTTCTTCCTTGGTCAGCATCAGGCGCTGTCGCTTTGGTGGGCGCTCACCCAGCAACGCCGAAAGCATGATGCCGTGGCACGGATTCGCGTTGACCAACCGCTTACCGCAGGCGTGGGTGAACAGGCATTTGGTGGTGATCAGCAGCATGTTGGACTCGCCCCAGGTCAGCGAGCTGGCCTCGATCAGCGCGACCACGTCAGAGGCCTCGACCTCGCGCACCGTCAGGGCGCCGAGCTTGTTCTCAATGCGTTTGAGGTGGCGCCCGTAGCTCACCTGCGTGCTCTCGGCCAGATTCACGAGCTTCTTCGTCCTGTAGTCCTTGACCAGTTCGCGCACCGTCAAGTCCTTCGCAGCGGTAGCTTTGGCCTTCTGCTTGTCGGCGGCCGGGTTGCGGCCTTGCATGATCTCGGCGTTTGATGGTGGCGATTCCCCGCGCATCCGCCAAGCTGATGTCGGGGTAGCGGCCAATCGATAACTCACGTCTGCGGCCACCGTGGCTGTAGCGAAGAATCCAGCCCGCCAAGCCTGCGGCCGATAGCGTGAAGGTCAGACCACTGCCGTCAGCCTTGGCCAGTGGTGTGCCCGCCTTGATCCAGTGCCTGATCTGCAGGTCCGATAGCAGCCCTTTGTTTCGTGCCATGTGTACCCCCGATTGTTCTGGTGTAGCAGCTACCCATCTAGCTACCACTCCAGCTACCAAATTTTGGCAGGACGGGGTGAGACGTCAAGAGACCTGAAAATCAGAGAAACCCGCAAACACCTTGTTTTCTTGGCGTTTTCGCGTGGCAAGTGAGAGGTGGCAGGACGCCACGCAACCTCACATCAGCACAATGTCGTACTGCTCCTGCGAGTAGCTGGGCTCGGCCTGGAGCGAAATCGGCTTGCCGATGAAATCCGAGAGCATCGCCAGACCCTGAGACTCCTCGTCGAGAAACCGATCGATAACCGCCTGATTGCCGAGCACGCGGTATTCGCGCGCATTGAACTGGCGTGCTTCGCGCAGTAGTTCGCGCAGGATTTCGTAACAGACGGTGCGTGCCGTTCTGACCTCGCCACGACCACCACAGGTCGGGCATTCTTCGCACAGCACGTGCGCCAGAGACTCGCGCGTCCGCTTGCGGGTCATTTCGACCAGGCCGAGCGCCGTAAAGCCATTGACCGTCAGGCGCGTATGGTCACGCGCCAGCGCCTTGTTGAACTCGCTGAGGACTGCCGTCCGATGTTCCTCGTTCTCCATGTCGATGAAGTCGATGATGATGATGCCGCCAAGGTTGCGCAGGCGGAGCTGGCGCGCGATCGTCTGGGCTGCCTCGAGATTGGTCTTGAAGATCGTGTCGTCGAAGTTGCGCACGCCAACAAAACCGCCGGTATTGACGTCGATGGTGGTCATCGCCTCGGTCTGATCGATGATCAGATAGCCGCCCGACTTGAGATCGACGCGGCGGGCGAGTGCTTTCTGGAGCTCGTCTTCGACGCCATGCAGGTCGAACAGCGGCCGTTCCCCGGTGTAGTGCTCGAGCAATGGCGCCACTGTCGGGGTGTACTCGGCGGCAAACGCGGTCAACCGCTGGAAGTTCTCGCGTGAATCGATGACGATGCGTGCGGTCTCGGGGTTGACGAAGTCACGGAGTACACGCTGCGCCAGTGACAGCTCCTGATAGAGCAGCGAAGGCGGGGCGGCGGTTTTCGCTTGAATCTGGATGTCGCGCCAGAGCTTGCGCAGGTACTCGATATCCTTGGCAAGTTCAGCCTCGGTCGCGCTCTCGGCCATGGTGCGCACGATGAAACCGCCCGGCTCCTCCCCCGGTACCAGGCGACCCAGTTTCTCCCGCAGCGCTTCGCGGTCGGACTCACGCTCGATGCGCTGCGAGATGCCGATATGCTTGTCCTGCGGCAGGTAGACCAGCATGCGCCCGGCAATCGACACCTGCGTCGACAGACGCGCGCCCTTGCTGCCCATCGGGTCCTTGATGACCTGCACGAGGATGCTCTGACCCTCGAAGAGCAGGCGCTCGATCGGTCGCAGCGGCTCATCGCTGGGGCGTGGCTCACGAATGTCGGCCACGTGCAAGAACGCGGTGCGGCCAAGACCGATGTCGATGAAAGCTGACTGCATCCCCGGCAGAATGCGAACGATGCGTCCGACATAGATGTTGCCGACGAAGCCGCGACTGGCACTACGCTCGATATGCAGCTCCTGCGCGACGCCCTGGTGCATGACGGCAACGCGTGTCTCCTGCGGCGTGAAGTTGATCAGTATCTCTTCGGACATGGCGGGGCGATCTGGGGAATGGGAGTAAGATTTCACTTTGCCGCATTCTACCCTGTCCCTCACCCTCTCCGGATGTCTGCCGCCGCAGCCGTGCTCTCTGCTCCCGAATTACTCGCCCCCGCCGGCTCGCTGGCGATGCTGCGCACAGCCCTGGCCTTTGGGGCCGACGCGGTTTACGCCGGGCAGCCGCGCTACAGCCTGCGGGTACGCAATAATGACTTCGGCGACATCGACCAGCTTGCCAGCGCCATCGGCGAAGCGCACGCCGCCGGCCGAAAGCTTTACGTGGTGAGCAACGTCCTGCCGCACAACCGCAAGGTGCATAGCTATCTGGGCGACATGACGCCGGTCGTCGCCCTCAAGCCCGACGCACTGATCATGGCTGACCCGGGGCTGATCGACCTGGTTCGCGAGACCTGGCCGGAAATGCCGGTCCATCTCTCGGTGCAGGCCAATACGGTCAACTTTGCCGCAGTCCGTTTCTGGCAGAAGCTTGGCATCACGCGGATCATCCTGTCGCGCGAACTGTCGCTCGACGAGGTGGCCGAGATTCGCCAGCAATGCCCAGACATCGAACTCGAGGTCTTCGTCCACGGCGCGCTGTGCGTCGCCTACTCGGGCCGCTGCCTGCTTTCCGGATACTTCAACCATCGTGACCCCAATCAGGGGACATGCACCAACTCCTGCCGCTGGGATTACAAGCTACAGGCAGGGGCTGAGGATGCTGCAGGTGACCTTCGCGCTGCCAGTTTGCCCGCCGCCGGAGTCACCAATCGCCGGTGGTTGCTCGAAGAAAAGGAGCGTCCAGGCGAACTGATGCCGATCGACGAAGACGAGCACGGCACCTACATCATGAACTCGAAGGATCTGCGAGCGGTCGAGCATGTCCGCCGTCTGACCGAGATCGGTGTCGATTCACTGAAGATCGAGGGGCGCACCAAATCCCCGTATTACGTGGCGCGCACCGCACAGGTCTATCGGCGCGCCATCGATGATGCCTTCGCCGGGCGGCCATTTGACCCCGGCTTGCTCGGCGAACTCGATGGCCTGGCCAATCGTGGCTACACCGACGGCTTCTACCAACGTCACCACGAGCATGAGATGCAGAACTACCTGCGCGGCCATTCCGAATCGGGGCGCAGCCTCTACGTGGGTGACATTCTGGCCTGGGATGCCCCGCGGAAGCTCGCCCTGATCGAGGTCAAGAACCGTTTCTCGGTTGGCGATCGGCTCGAACTCATTCATCCCTCAGGCAACCGGCAGTTCGCACTGGCGGGAATGCAGAACATCGATGGCGGCGACATCGGCGTCGCTCCGGGCAGCGGCCATCGGGTATGGATTCCTTTGCCTGCCGAATTACCCGGCGCGATGCTGGCGCGCTTTGTCTGAAGCAGGCGATGGCCACTCCCCGACCGCATCTCTTCGTCGACATCTCGGCACACGGTTTCGGCCACCTGGCACAAGCGGCACCGGTGCTCAACGCGCTAGGGCGACGCCTACCGGCGATGCGTTTCACCATCCGCAGTGGGCTGCCCACCGGGACGCTGCAGTCCCGCCTGGCGATCGAATTCACGCACCTGACGGCGAGCAGCGACTTCGGCTACGTGATGCACGATGCGACCCGGGTCGACCTGGCAGCAACCGCCCTGGCCTACCGCAGCCAACATGCCGACTGGGAGAGCCGGGTTGCCGCCGAAGCCCGACTGCTGGCTGAGCTGCAGCCGGACCTGGTGCTCAGCGATGTCGCCTACCTGCCGCTGGCCGGCGCCGCTCGTGCCGGCATCGCATCGGTTGCGATGTGCTCGCTCAACTGGGCCGAGCTGTTTGCCCATTTCTTCGCCGGCGAAAAGTGGGCGGCGGTGATTCATCACCAGATGCTGACCGCGTACAACGGTGCTGCCTGCTTCCTGCGGCTGACGCCAGGTATGGCCATGGCTGAGCTGTCGCGTGTCCACAACATCGGTCCCGTCGCCGCCCTGGGGAGGGAATGTCGCCAGGCGCTGCGCGAGCAACTGCGCTGCGCCAGCGACGAACGGCTGGTCCTGATCGCGTTCGGCGGCATCGACATGCAGCTGCCGATCGCCGAGTGGCCATCGGTTGCCGGCGTCCGCTGGCTGGTTCCGCAAGCCTGGCGGCTGGCATGCCCGAGCGCCAGCGACTTCGACCCTCTGGACCGACCGTTCACCGATATACTGCGCTCCGTGCATGCAGTGATTGCCAAACCAGGCTACGGCACATTCACCGAAGCGGCCTGCAACCGGACGCCGGTGCTGTATCTGCGCCGGCAGGATTGGCCGGAACAGGATTGCCTGATAAGCTGGCTGCAGAGGCATGCACGATGCAGGGAAATCAGTCAGGCACATCTGCTCGCGGGCCATATCGAGGGGGCACTGGCCGCCTTGTGGCAGCAAGACGCGCCACCAGCGCCCGTTCCGTCGGGTGCCGACGAAGCGGCACAAGCCCTGCTGCCGTGGCTCACGCGGGAGGACGTCGGATGATCATCGCTAAAGCTGACGTTGTCGTGTTCGAGGAGATTGAGCGCGTGTACCAGTTCGTCGCGCTGGATTTCGTGGCGAACTATCCGCGCTGGTCGCCCGAAGTGGTTGAGCTCGAAGCCCTGTCGACCGGCCCGGTGCGCCTTGGCTACCAGGCGCGACAGGTCCGCGTCGACCAGGGACACCGCTCCGAATCGATCTTCGAGGTGGCCGATCTGGAACCGCTCAAACGCGTCTGTTTCAAGGGTGTTTCGGCGCCTTATCGCTCGCTCTATGAGTTCGACGACGTCAGTTCATCGACCCGGATCAGCTTCAGCTTCGAGGTCGAGGTTCTCGAAGGCCGCTTGCGTCCATTCGAGAAGTTGATTCGCATTGCCGTCCAGGACGGCGCCAAGCGCACAGTACGCAAACTGAAGTTGCTGATCGAAAAGGAAATGCTGGACCACGGCGAGTGATGCGGCAAGCGATGGCATTGCTCGGAGGTTATGAATTGCAGGGGAGGTGCGCATGTTCACTACGGCAAAAGACGACGGTTTGATTCCCTACGTGCTGACGCAGATTCTTGATGCCTGCGTCAATGGCATCACGCTCTCCGACCCGGACTTGCCAGACAACCCGATCGTGTATGCCAACAAGGTCTTCGAGGAAATGTCCGGCTACTCGCTGGACGAGATCGTCGGCCGCAACTGCCGCTTTCTGCAGGGCGAAGACCGCGATCAGGAAGCGCTGGCAACGATCCGGGCGGCGCTGGCGAACAAGGAAGCGTGCGTCGTCACCTTGCGCAACTACCGCAAGAACGGCGAGTTGTTCCGCAACCGGCTTTCGATCCGGCCGCTGGTCGATCGTGCGGGCACGGTCATCTATTACCTGGGTGTTCAGTACGACATGGACCATCCGCCCGGGGCCAGCAACGAGGATTCCGACCAGGTGAGCTTCGCCTAGCGTGCAAGCGTGCGATCTGGACCCCCCTTTGCTCCAGGCGGGCTCAAGGAGATTATGTTGGCCGGATGACGGTCAGCGCGCCGCAAAACTGACCCGGGGCGGGCCATAGCCGGTGGCCTGATCGTGCGGGTAGGTTTCGACCAGCTTCGCTCGCACGATCAAGTCTTGTTCGTTGCTCACGACCTCGCAACTTCATTCCCGGAAATCGCCTTACCTCCACAAGTCCCTATTTGCTGAGGAATGCGGCAGACTCTCGGGGATGTCAGGCAAACCGGTCAGGTAGATGACATCGCTGCGGAAATTGACGTATGCCTCCGTAACGAACTCGTTCCAGTACTTTCGCGACGGTCCGTACTTCATGTGACGTTCGTAGGCCTCGATTCGCGCCTCTTGCGACGCATCCGGAAGCGTTCGGCGGAAGTAGCTCTGCCATTCGTACTCGTTTGCCTTCAGCAGCAGGTAGGGAGTAGTGAACGCGACGTGCTCGCGCATCGCGGGGGACGGCGGCGGCAGCACGCGGACGTACCACAGCTCGCCCTTCTGTCCCATGTAACCAGCGGGCGAGATCGCTCTCACCGAGCGGCCCGTCACCAGTTCGCGTAGCAACACGGCGTCTTTGTCTAGACCCTGGTGTACGTAGATTCCCATACGCGACTGCTGCATCAGTCCGATCACGCGTAGTAGCTCGCTATGCATCCCGAAAGCCGAAGCCACCGCGATCCCGACGCTGCCGATCGTTTCCTTGCCTATCCCGACGCACGCGTCGAAGAACGCCCAGCACGTAAAGTACGACGACGTCAGCGGACTCATCGGCGGGCCGCCCGGCATGCACTCTTCCTCCGCCTCCTCGATGAGCCGGGCCAGGCTGTTCATCTCCTTGAGCCCGGTGAGCTGTTCCGACAACACCGAAACCACGTTTTGCGCGTAAACATAGGGGGCGTGCGCAGAATGAAGCCTGGCGAGGGCCTCCTGACTGACGATCGTCCGCTGCAGGTCTTCCGCATTCCTCCCGCCAGAAATGACTGCCGCCAGGTCGACGACTTTGTCTCGCGAGTATCGCTTCATCGCCCGCAGCAGCTTGTCTGCGATCGGTTGCCGCCGTGGCACCTTGCGAGCCGAGGTCGCGTTGCCCGCGGAAACCGTCTGCGGTGTGGTGACTTCTGCCACGACCGGAAGTGGCGGGGAAGTTGGCACGGCGGTTGGCACCCGGGGGCCGGTTGGCCTCACGCCGCTTTGCTTGCCCGAAATCGGCGTTGCGGCAGCCGCTCCAGCGCTCGCCGGCTCCGGTTCTTGCCAGATCGCGCGGACGACCCCATCGGGCTTCAAGTCGAGCGAGACGATGCGGCGGTAGTCGTCGGGATGTCTCTCTTTCTTGAACTCGACCAACAGTGCAATCAGCTCGGCGGCGCTATTTGCGCGCAGCTTTGTCCAGGGAACCGATCCTTTCGCATCGGCCTCGGCCAACTGGCGACGAAACTGCTCGCATGACACCTGGTCACCAACGGCGCTGTTCCACGCTGCACCTGCCAGCATCAGCGAGGCCGCACGGGCATCCCTCGAAAACAAGGCCAACGGATTCTTGAACGCATACGCAGCCAGATCCAGGATGACGGTCGACACCTTCTTTCCGCCAGAAGCTGGCGAAGTGTCATCAGGGGAGAAAGGAGAAACCATGGAAAACCTTGCCTCCGCTTGTGGTGATCCGTTGATCCCAAGTCGAAAGACGTTAGGAGATCCACCGGTGTCGGCAAGTGTAGGAACCTCAACTAGGGAACGTCAATCGCGAACATGGCCCCGGGGTCAGGTTCGCCACGGTCCTTGGGTGGTTTCCTCATTTCGCTGTATTGTTGTGTGCGATACTTAAGGCGAATTCCATGGATTGCCATCCCAAACCGTCCAGGAGTTCCGTCATTCCCGCGCAAGCGGGAATCCAGTCCAGGCTCTGTCCTACATCGGGCCAAACGGTGGATCCCCGCTTTCGCGGGGATGACGGCTGTCGTTTATCGGTACCTCTATCTCTGGAAATCGCCTAAGGCAGAGCCGGTCATGCTCCGAGCGAGTTGTCCCCCGGCGCCACGAGCAATAGACCCATGAATGTTACGCACCACCAACTGGAATTGATCACCGGAGAACGCGAACAACTGATCGACGTCACCGCCCGCGTGCGTGAGGCCGTCCGGGCGAGCGGTGTAGTCAATGGTCTAGTCTGCGTCTATGCGCAAGGCGCGACGGCGGCGATGATGATTCAGGAGAACTGGGATGAATCTGTTCAGACCGACGTGGTGTCCTTGCTCAGGAAGCTGATTCCACGGGGTGTATGGCTGCACGACCAGCAGGACGGCAACGGCGACGCTCATCTCAAGGCGGGGCTGGTCGGTCCGTCCGTGTGTATTCCTGTGATTGACGGCCGTCTTGGCCTCTCTCGCTGGCAGAACGTCTTTTTCTGTGAGTTCGACGGTCCCCGCCGTGACCGCCGGGCGATTGCCACCATTGTCGGCGAGCCGTAGAGTTTGGTTGTCGCGAACGGCGGCGGGCTAAGCTTCATTGGCGAGCGCTTCGTCCGCCTCGACTTACGGCTGCCCGCTGGGCCGCGGGGAAGCGGCACGCGGTGGCGCGTTTGCCCCGACCGTTCAGAAAATCCGGTCGCCGAGATCGCGCACGAGCTGCATCGGGTCGATGTCCGGCACCTCGAACTGCACGTCGTCTAGCGAAACGTCGAAGGGCTGGCCTTGCCGATAGTGGATGGGGAAACGGACGCCCAGGCGGAGGTTGGAGCCGAGTTCGTAGGCGGCGAGTTCCCAGCGGTTGTCGTAGACGCTGAAGCCGAGCGCGCGGACGCTGACGTAGCCGGAGACGTCGAACCTGAAGCGCGGTTCGGCGTGCAGGTAGCCTTCGGCGTCGACCTGCAGACCGCGTGCCGGCATCCAGTCGATATGCACACCAGCCTCCGCGGCGCCGGCGATGCCGAGCGTGCCGCCAAGTTCGAGGCCGCCGGTGGCGCTGGCGCCGGTGATGCCAAGGCCGATGCCGGCGCGCGCGCCGAGGCGAACGCCGGCGTCGGCGGGAACGTTAAAACGGGCGTCGCCGGTGATGTGGGTGTTCTCTTCGTGCGCCGGGTTGTACTCGATGCCGATCCGCAACTGGTCGAGCGCACCGGGCCCGATGCCAGCCTGGGCGCTGAGGTTGCCGCCGACTTCGGCGACGATGCCGGGGAAGAATGGGATTTGCGTCGCCATGTCGAGCAGCGTGCGGCGGATTTCGCGCCGCGGGAAGATCTGCAGCGAGGCCGGCAGGCCGATTTCGCCCGAGACCGTGACTTCGCCGTTCGGCGCAAAGCGGATACCGGCGGTTCCCTGCAGCCAGGGAGCAATCTGCAGCGTCGCCGAGCCGCTGCCATAGACGATGATCGTTGCGTCGGGCGCGGCCGGGCCGGTCGGCTGGCCACTGCCGTCGAGCGTGCGGTTGGTCGCACCGGCCTCGACCGTGCCGGACAGCATGCCGCGTTGGAAAGTGCCGCGGAAAGCGGCGTTGAAGGCACCGTCGTCATAACTGACCGCGAGGTCGGAGTTGAGGCCGGGAATCGCCGGCTGCGCCGTGCCGGTGGCGGCGACGCGCCAGGTGTCTTCTAGTTTGCGCACGGTCACGTCGATCGACCCGGAGCGGATCGCCGGGTTGGCCGACAGGCGCAGGTTGCCGCCGATCAGCAGGCCTTCCGCTTCCGAGTACTCGACCCGCAGGCCGGCCTGCTGGACGCCGGGGATGTCGGGGTCGACACTGCCGCTGGCGTTGAAGCGACCGGCCTGGTAATCGATGTGCAGACTGGCGGCGTGGATGCCGCGGATCTTGTTCGGCGAGGTGATGGCGAGATCGCCGGCGGCGCCGAACTGTTCGTCGCGATACCACATTTCGATGCCCGCGCGGTCGAAGAGCTGGCTGTCGAAATCGAAGCCGCCGGCCAGTTCGAAGCCGCGGCCGGTCGTCGCCGCCGCTTCGAGGTAACCCTGGCCGAGCCGGCTGACCTCGAAGTCGGCGCGGCCTTCGACGCCGAGGCCGCGTTCGGAGCTGAAGAAAATCGCCAGCGACGTGTCCTTCAGCGCGAAAGGCGGCGGCAGCGTGAGTTCGCTGCCCTGAAACGTCTTGCGCAACTGGATCTCTGCACCGGTGACGAGAATCCGGATATCGGCGTTGCCGACGAAAGGCACCGTCGGCAGGACGCGGCCTTCGGCGCGCAGGCCGCGCTCGCTGAGGCTCAGGCTGTCGAAAGAGATCGGGCTGAGACCTGGCAACTGCAGGCTGCTGCGCGCGCCGAAGTAGTTTTCCTTGATGTACTCGGCGTCGATCGCGCCGCCGTACATGCCCGGGACGGGCCTGAGACGCCAGCGCATTTCGGGGTAAGTGGCAGCGACGGCGCCGGCGCGCGCGTCTTCGGCGCCGTAGGCGCTGACGGTCAGCCAGCCGGCGGTTTCCGCCGTCGCCGGGTTGGGCGTGATCTCGATGCCGGTCAGGTTTACGCGCGGCAGCCAGTTGCGGATCGGCAGGGCCGACTGGCGGACGTAGCGCGGAACGCCGCCCTGCGTCGAGGTGAAGACGACCGGTTCGTCCTCACGGTTGAGGCGGCGCATCTGATCGCCGGTCATCGGATCGAGGACGTTGAGCGCCTCGCCACGCAGGATCGAACGGTGCGACCAGAAGTTTTGCGGATTGCCGCCGGTGCCGCCGAGGTCGAAGGGGTGGCTGAGGAAGTTGACGTAGTAGGCGCCCCAGCGGCGCAGCGCCTCGAACTGTAGCGGTCGCTCGCCGGGGTACTCGCTGGCGAAGAGGCTGACCGCCCGGCGCAGGCGGCGATCGATCTCGGCGTTCAGGCGCGTTCCCGAAGATCCATTGGCGCTGGCATCGAGCAGCTCGAAGTTGGACGCGCGATCGGCTGATGACAGCCCACCGTACGACGTGTCGTCCGGATTGACGAGCTGGTCCTCGACGACGTGGTCAATCTGGTACGACGAGGGGCGACCGTTTTCGTCCCAGAAGGGAACCATGTTGGCTTCCAGAATCTGCTCGGACGTGCCGAACAGGACGAACTCGGGGTTGCGCCGCGCGCGCAAGAAGTAGGTGTCGCTGTCGCGGTGGTAGCCGCCGCTGATTCGCGCCGTGTCCTTCTTCGCTTCGAGCAGGCGACTGACCGAACTGCGCACCGATTCGCGCCAGAACTCGCCCTGCCGCGTCACACCACGCCCACCGGGACGCAGTGCGAGGACGTTCGGGAAGCGGCTGCTGTTGCGCTCCTTGAACGTCGGCAGGCTGACTTCCGGCAACTGGAGTCGCTTGCGGTCGGTATCGCTGCCCGGGTAGCGGCGCGGTACACGATCGAGCAGCGTACCGTCGGAAAGGGCGAAGTCGGTTGCCCCGCTGCCCGTGGCCGGGGCCGCCGCCCCACCGCTGGAAGCGGGCGGCGGCGTCCCGTTGCGCTGCAGGCGGCGCGCCGTGTGCTCCTGCTGGACGACGTGCGTCAGCTCGTGCGCCAGCAGTTCGCGTCCGCCGTCGCTCGCCGGGTCGAACTCGCCCGGCGCGAAGAAGATGTCGTTGCCCACCGTGAAGGCACGCGCGCCAGTTTCCGCGCACAGCCCCTGCGCTTCGCTGTCGGTGTGCACGCGAACGTCGGCGAAGTCCCTGGCGAAGCGTCCTTCCATCTCTGCCCGTAGCTGTTCGGACAGCGGGCTGCCGCCGCCGCGGCGAGCCTCGATGCGCTGCTCGGTCGCCTCGCCCACCGCCGATGCGCTTACCGCCGACGGCTCGTCGGCAGCTCGCAGTACGCTGGCACGCTGTACGGGGGTTTCTTCGACGCCGGGAGCCGCGGACGCGCGTTGTATTTGCTGTGCGGCGGGAACCGGCAGGATCACTTCGCGCACCGGCGGCTCCACGCCGGGCGCCACGCTGGCGCGCTGGACGGCCGGTGCTGCTGCGGTCGCCTGCCGGGTTGGAGCAGACGGGCTCGCGGGGGTAGCCAGTGCGCCCGCCTTGACAGCCCGCGCGGCAGCGCCGCGCGGGCTGCGCGCGACCTGTTTGGCGACGCGTTCGGCTTCCTGCTCCGAAGCGTCACCGGGGCTGCTCATCGCCAGTTTCGCCTGCAGGTAGGCCGGCGCCTTGCCGTTCGCCGGAGCGCGTTTGACGATCTTGTTTTCTTGCGGCTTGCCGGCCGGCGCGCGGGCAAGCGCCGAACGACGGCTCTGGGTGACGGCGGCCATGGCTATCCTCCGGTTCCTCTTGCCGCGAGCTGCCCGAGTTGCGGCGGCGGCGTGCGACCAAGCTTGTGGTACTCGTCGGCCAGCGCCGCGACGAGCAGCACGAGTTCGACCGGCTGGTCGGGCGGTCGTTCGCTGAGCGCGGCGGCGTGCAGGACGGCGTTGCGGATGTGGCCGCCCGGCAGGTCGCTGTAACTGGCGAGCAGACGACAGTCGTCGTCACCCGGCGAGCGGGCGCCGAGATGCGACAGCCACAGGCGGTAGCGCTCCTCGACGCCGGGCAGGGGGAATTCGATGATCGCGTCGAAACGTCGCGTGAAGGCGGCGTCGAGGCGGTTACGCGCGTTCGTCGTGAGGACGACGATTCCCGGATGGCTTTCAATGCGCGTCAGCAGGAAGTTGGTCATCATGTTGGCGTAGCGCTCGCCGGTCTCCTTGCCTTCGCTGCGTCGGCCGAACAGGGCGTCGGCTTCGTCCATGAGCAGGATGGCGTCGAGCGCGGCGGCTTCGTCGAGCAGGCGGCCGAGATTCTTCTCGGTTTCGCCGACGTACTTGTTAATCACCGCTGCCAGGTCGACGCGGTAGAGCGGCGCGCCGAGCCGGCTCGCCAGACGGCACGCGGCGAGCGTCTTGCCGGAACCGCTTTCGCCGGCGAACAGGGCGCGCACCCCCGCCGTCGGTGCCGCCAGGCTTGGGCCGAGGCCCGTCCACAGGCGCTCGCGCATGCGGCAGCGGCGGATCAACTGGTCGAACTGTCGCGCTGTCGCAGGCGGCAGGACGAGTCCGTCGGCGCCGACCTCACGGTCGACCGGCTGGGCGAGCAGGCGCAGACGCTCGGCGGCGAAGCCGACGCGCGCCTGGCGCAGATGCCGCACGCCGGGCGCCTCGTCGCCGCCCGCCGCGGCGCGGCGAATTCGTCCGGCCAGCGCGGCGATCGTTGCGCCGTCGAGGTGCGCACAGTCGGCCAGCGTCGGCGAGGCGTCAGGCCCGAGCGCACGCTGCCAGGCGTGCCGGCGTTCGTCGCGGGCAAGCGGCGGGATGACGATCTCTAGCGCATCGGCGACGTCCACCGTACCGTCGACTCCGGCCAGCACGACGATCGGCGTCTGGCCCTGCGCGGCCGCCACCAGCGAGAAGCTTTCGCCCGGCCCAAGCGCGACCGGCAGAACGGGCAGCCAGCCGGCGTAGCGGCAGGCAGCGGCGAGCAGCGGCCGACGGTTCCATTCACCGGCGTCGCTGTCGACAGCGAGCAGGCCGGCTCCGGCAGCCAGCCGCGCGGCGAGCGCGAAACCGGCCGGACGCGAGCCGCGCACGACGATGACCGGGATACCGCCCTGGCGCAGGGTGTGAACAATCGCCGCTATCTGCCCGTCGAGAACGGCAGGCAGGGCGATCACCGGATCGCTCGCCACGGCGTGCAATTCGCGCCAGACCTGGCGATCGCCGCAACACAGGGCCCACAAGCGTGGGGAAACATGCAGGTTGGCGAGCGGCAGCGCGTCGTCGCCGACGATGCGCGCCAGCTGCGCCCGGATGAGCGGATGGTTGGCCCAGCTCAGCGGCGGCAGCGCTATGGCAAAAAGCGCCTGGCTGAGCGCTGCCAGCAGGTGCAGGCTCGGCCGCGTGTTGTCTGCCGGCGCCTGCAGTTCAGCCAGCGCCAGGTTGACGAGGTGGCTTGCCTCGGCCTCGCCGGCGAGGGCGAATGCGAACCACTCATGCAACTGCAGGCGAAAGTCGTGCAGGATGCGGCCACATGGACCGGGCAACTGCGGCGCGCGCTGCGCCAGCTCGCGGCAGGCGGCGAGCCAGTCGCCGCGCGGCTGACCGAGCAGTGCGTACAGTTCGCCGTCGCCGGCCAGGCGCTCGAACAGCGCTGACGGCACGCCGAGGTGCTCGCCGGCAAAGCGCGCGAGACCTGCGCAGACAAAAGCCCGATTGAGCGCCGGTACGGCGACCGCTGCCGGCGTGTCGGGCGCGTTCATGGCGGGAAGCCCGGTGGCGGCTGCCGGCGGCGGCCGTAATGGAAGCTGACGACGCGGCCAAGCCACGGCAGCCAGCCAGGATTGACATCGAGTCCGGCACGACGGACCGGCAGGCTGACGTCTGCCAGACGGAAATGGACATCGACGTGGCTGCACGTCACGACGACGCGCGCAGCCAGGGAAAAACGTTCCGCTTCGCCGAAAAGCGCGCCGTAGCGCGCCAGGCCAGCGTGCAGCAAGGCGGTTTCGTCGGGTAGCGGCGGCAGGGTCGCGAGATCAGACTCGTCGTCGACGCCGATCTCGGCGGCCAGGAAGCGGCCGAGCGGGGGGTCGGGAGTGAGGCCGAGGCGGTAGCCGAGACGCGCCAGCCAGCGCCAGCCGCAGGCGGGCAGCGAGCGCTCGTTCAGCCTGGTCTGCACCGAGGCGAGGGCAAGAAAATTGAGCAGATAGAAGAGACCACCGCGCGTTGTCAGGAAGCTGTCCTCGACGGCGGCGGCAGCGTCCAGCGGCGAATCGCCGGAAAGTTGTTCGCGCCGGACGGCGGGCGTGCGTGGCGTCGCCGCAGCGCCGGGGGCGGCCGGCGAAGGCGACGACGCGACCGTCGGGCGGCGCGTCACGTCGTCGCCCGGCGATGGCGCTGCCGACGCTGCCGCCTCGGCCGGGCGTACCGGAACATCGGCCATCGCCGGCTGAGCGCCCACCGCTTGCGGCCCGATGCGCGCTACGCCGGGCCCGACGATGGGCGGCGCTACGCTCTTGCCGGGCGCGGCGTGGCGGCTGGCCGCCGGCGAATCGTCGCCGGCGGTCGCGCGCGGCGTCGCCGCTGCGCCGCCACTGCCGTACGGCTGTTCGGTGCCGGCGATCAGTTGCGCCAGCACGGCGAGCCCGCGCCCGCCCTGCGGCGTGCCGAGCAGCGCCGGAAAACGCTGCCAGGCGAGAAGAAGCGCCGCCAGTTGCAGCGACGCTTCAGCGGCGTCTCGCCCGGCCAGGCAGCGCCATGACGCTGGCGCCTGCGCGACCGCCTGGCGCAGTGCCGGTGTCGGAGCAAGGTCGCCGGGGGCCAGCGAAGCGACCGGCAGCACCCATCCGCCGGCGCTGCCGATACCGGCGGCGACCCGTCCCGCGGCAGCGTTGTCGAGCCGCCGCCAGAACGTCTCGGCGAACGGCGTGCGCTCGACGATGGCGATGATCTCCGCGGCGAGCAACGGCTCCTCGGTAAGCACTTGGGCCATCGCCTGGCCGATCGGTAGCGTCGTCAGCCGCCGTTCGCGACGCCAGAACCAGCGTTCCCCGGCTCGGCCGGCGAGCAGGTCGACCAGCAGGCAGGCCCGTCGTGCCGCGCGCGAGGCGAAATGAACCGCCGGTGCCTCGTCGGCCGCCGGCAGCCAGCCGTTGATCGACCGCTCGGCCAGTTGGCGCGTCGCGGCAGCCGCGCGCCAGGCGATATCGTGCGGCGTACCGCGCAGACTCAGGCGGCGAATGAACACCAGCCGGTCCGCGCCGACCTGCGGCCACGGCGCACTATCGAGCGCCGCGAGCAGCGAGGCCCGCCCACGTGCGACGTTTGCCCGACTGCCGCGCAGCTCGACGCGACCGAGAATCACCTGGGCTGCGGGCACCGTTCGCCTTCTACGGCCTGCGCGTGCCCGAAACCCGGAATGAGGTCGTCAGGCTGGCGCCGGCGTCGAGCACCTGCGTGATCGACGCCAGCGTGCCGTTGGCGTCATGGTCGTCGACGCGGACCATGCCGATCACGCGCTGGGCGTCGTCGACCAATTGCAGCTCGGCGCCGGGCGGTGGCACGCGGTTGAGGTCGAGGCGCAAGGCCTCGCCAATGCGGAAGCGTCCGGGCAGTGTGCGCAGCCGGCCTTGCAGAAGTTCATCCGGGTCGTCGCCGATGGCCAGCAGCAGGCAGGCGCGAACGAAGTTGCGCATCGCCGTGCGCGACGCGCCGCCGGCGTCGGCGTGTAGTTGTCTGAACCACCAGGCGACCAGCTCGGCGAGCGTACGAATGCCGTTGAAGTCGGCCGCTTCGGCCTGCGCGATCCCCGGCCAGCGCTCCGGCGCGTCGACGACCAGGCGGTCGGCCTCGGCGGCGCTCGCCCAGATCAGCCGGAGCGACGGACTGATGCTGCGCAGGCGCGCCAGCAGGCAGCCGGCGGCGGCATCGAGACGCTGGTGCAGCGCCCGCGCCGGCTCGCGCAGGAGGGGAACCGGGCCGGCGAGCAAATCTTCGAGGGCCAGGATCTGGTGCCCCTGCATCTGCAGGTCGCGCATCGTTGCGCCGGAGAACGGGCGGGCGGCGATGTCGCCGAGCAGGATGCGATTCTGCAGAACGATTCCCTGCAGCGCACCGGCCGGAACGGCGGCGCTCTGGCTCAGACGCAAGGCGACGCGCTGGCGGCGAGCCCCGACCATTCGTTCGAGTCGCGAGCGGCTGGGCAGCAGGTGCGAGAGCTCGCGCAGCGTCGCCCAGTCGGCAGCCGGAATGTCGAGCACGGCTTCCATGAACGGTTCGAGATCTTCGGCCAGCGGCGTTTCGCGGTTGGCGCAACCGGGTACCAGATCGTCGGCCGAAGTGAAGCGCAGTTCGAGCGGATCAGGCAGCGTGTGGGTCAGCGGCGTTTCTCGCTGCTTGACGTAGAACAGGCCGACGTTGCTTTCGATCACCTGCTGCCGTCGCCGGTGCGCCTCTTCGACGCTGTGCCAGTGGTCGGCGAGCAGGCGCTGGGCGACCACATAGTCGTCGAGGCTCTCGCTGCGCGTCCGGTTGAGCACGTCGAGCCGGCTGCGCTCGGCTGGGACGCGCGCTTCGATTTCGGCCAGATCAGCCTGCGCGTCGGCGAGCACTTTCTGTTGCCGGCGGCGGACGTTGATCAGCGCCAGCCGCAGTGCCTCCATGCTGCGAATATCGTCGCTCACCACGGCGCCGGCGCCGAACAGCGCCGAGTGCGTGTTGTGCTCGACTTCGACGAGTTCGACGTTGTTCGGCGCGCCGGGCTTTTCGCGCAGCGGGATACGGAACTTGCTGCCCAGCGTCGGCAGCGCCTTCTTCAGCAGCGTCGTCGGCGCGCCCTTTTCGATTCCGAGCTGGCCCATCAGCGCGGCGTACTCGGCCTCCGGCAGATGTTTCTTCAGGTAGTCCTCGACCCGCTGGAGCAGCGAACGCGACTTGCTGCCGACGCCCTCGAGGGCGATCCGGCGCAGCGCCTCGATGCCGATGCGCGCGTTGAGGAAGTGGTCGCGCACCGGGTCGATATGCCGCATGACGCCGTAGCTGTCGGCCGCTTTCGAGAAGGTCGGCTGGATCAGCGGTTCGACCGGCTGCACCGCCGCGGCGGCGGCCGAAGCAGTCGCCTGCCTGGCGGCCTCGCCGATCATGCTGGCCGCCTGCAGCTCGGCGACCATGCCTGCGGTCTGCAGTTGGCTGCCCAGATTCAGGTTTTCCGCCGACTGGAGCAAGGCGTTCAAGGGCATCTTGGCCATCATTTTCCTCCCGCTGTGGGCGTCGCGCTGCTCGCCAGTTCCGGCGTGAGTGCGGCCGATTGCGCCCAGCGCATCAGGTTGAGGCCACTGCCGTCGCCGCTGACGCCACCGGCCAGCGCGCTGAACGACAGGGTCAGCGCGTCGAGTTGCTGGCGTTGCAGGCCGAGGTAATCGCCGACTTCGTTGAGCAGGGCAAAACTCTCGGCGAGTTCGCCTTCGAGCGCCCGGGTTTGTTGCTGCAGGGTTTCGCGCTGATGCAGCAAGCCGTCGCTGCTCAGGTCGGGACTGGGTGCCACGGCGTTGTCGAGGTAGGGCGCGTTGACGTGCGACCGCCACGGCTCGGGCAGCGGAACGTCTTCGTCGGGCAGCGCGCGGCGGCGTTCGGCGACGAGCTCGTTGCGATAGTCGTTGGGCGCGAGCGGCTGGGCGATCAGCGCCGGCGCCTGCACGGCGCGCAGTGCATCGGCCGTCAGGCGACCGAACAGTGCCTGCCACAGGCTGCGCCAGTCGCTCCAGTCGTGCGCCGCCTGGTCGTAGCGCAGGAAGAGCTGCCTTTCGAGTTCCAGGTCGCGCGGCGGCAGGTCGAACAGGTCGTGCCGGAAGTCGAGGTCGGGAATCGCCAGCAGCAGGCGAATCCGGTCGTGCCGGGCGTGGATCAGGTCGATCGTGCCGCGCGGCAGCTCTTCGGCGATGATTCCCTGCACCGTGCTCGCCGGCACAGGAATCAGATCGACGCCCAGATCCTGCGGCGCAAAAACCAGCCGCGGCGGCGTGCCGCCCGGGTCCTGGACGACGAACTGCGGCAGCGGTCCGGCCGCCGGCAGGTAGGCAACGCCGAGCAGGTCGGCGAGACCGGGGCGCTGCGTGCTGCTGCCGTTGATCAGCGCCTGCACGCGCTCGTCGTCATGCACCAGCTTCTGCCAGACGCTGACCGTATGCGCCAGCAGCGTGCGGTACGCGGCGTCCTCTTCGGCCAGATAACGGCCGGCAGTGCCGTCCATCCACTCCGGCAGACGGCCGGCGACCTTGACCAGGCCAATCGGCACGGCACCGCTTGCCGCGTCGAACGGGCTGCGCGAGAGGAATTCGACGCACACCCGGTTGGCGATTTCAGCCTGGCGCATCGCCAGCCAGCGCGAGTTGACGCTGATCCGCTGCAGGCCGGGCAGGATCACCGTCTCGAGCCGACGTTCGCGCAAAGGGTCGACCTCGCGCCGCGTCGACGGCTGGCGGTCGGCCGCCGCGTCGACTTCCTGCACCGTGGCGCGCAGGGTCAGGAAGTAGATCCCGTCGAGCAGCGGCGAGTCGTCGTCGCGCTCGGCCTGCGCGGCGAGCGACGGCCAGTCGGTGTCCAGCGGGTAAAACAGGCGGACGAGCTGGCCACCGCCGCCGACCGCCTGGCCCGGTTGAACCCGCAGCCGGGTATCGCTGCCGCCACCGGTGACGCGCAGTTGCAGGCCGGCGACGATTCCCGCCGGCAGCAGTCGGGCGAGCGGCGCGACGCGGTCGTCAACGTAGTCCTGGAGAAGCTCGAATTCCCGCTCGGACAGCGCGCGTCCGGGAAACAGGTTGAGCTTGCGCGGATCGTCGCGACCCGCTTCGGGAACCTGCAGGTGAATGATCTGCCTCATGCTCGTTCTCCTCCTTCCCGCGGCGATCAGCCGGCGGCTTCGCGCCAGCGTTTGACCAGGTCGGCCGAGAGACCAAAATTGGCGCCGATTTCAGCGAAGGCTTGCGGCACGCTGAGCTGATTGGCCACCATCTTGTCCAACTGGCTGCGCAGCTCGATGAAGCGCTTCGGGGCCTCGCCGATCTCGCTGAGTGAGGCCCACAACAGTCCATCGTGGCTGCGCTCGACCAGCAGCAGAATTTCGAGGACGGCCAGGCGAATCGTGTTCTGGTCGCCGATGCGATCGTCGAGTTTTTCCGCTGCGAGCGACTTCGCACCACGCAGGCGGGCGACGTCGGCCAATGCCAGCTCGGCCCGCAAGTCCACCCGGCGAACAAGTTCGGCCTGCGCGGTGGCCAGACTCTTGCGCGCCGCGTCGAGATCGGCCTGCGCCGTGCTCGCCAGCGCCGTCTGCGTGTTGAGCTGCGCCTGCAGTTGTTCGATCGTCGCCAGGTTCTTCGACAGCGCCTCGTTGGCGCTCTGCGCGTCACGTCGCGCGGTGTCGGCGTCGGCGAGCGCCTTGTCGAGCTGCACCTTGGTCGTTGAGATCTGCGCCGAGGCCGCGTCCAGCGTGACGCGCAGTTCCTGGATTTTCTTCTCGGCCGCTTGCAGCGCCTCGTCGGAAGCGCCGCCCGAGTTGCCCAGTTCTTCGATCCGCCGCTGCGCGGCGGCCAGTTCGGCGGCCGTTCGTTCCAGTGTGAGACGCGTTTCGGCGAGCAATGCCCGGCTGCGCTCGGCTTCCTGCCCGAGCGTTGCCAGCTGGTTCTCGCTGTTGGCGAGTGCCTGCGTCAGTTGCTCGATCTGCTTGCGGGTCGCTTCGTCAACGCTGTGGTCGTTCAGCGCCTCGTCAAGCTTCTTGCGCAGCACCGTCAGTTCGCCCTGCAGCTCGGTGATCTTGTCGCTCGAAGCGGCGAGCGCATTGGCCAGGATGGCCGCGTTACGCTCACCGGAAATCATCGTCGCCAGCCTGGCCTGCGCCTCGGCGAGTTCCTTTTCCAGCGCCTGCACCTGCGCCAGCGCGTCGGTCAGGCGGGTGTCGCTGCCCAGCGCCAGCGAAGCCTCGAGCTTGGCGATGCTGGCGCGCAGATCGGCGTTGGTCTGCGTCAGGCGGCCGGCCGCCGCCTCGGCCTCGCCGGCGCGCTCGAGCGCGCTGTCGATCTGCTTCTCGAGTCCTTCGAGGTCGGGTGGCAGCCCCTTTTCGAGGTCAGGCAGGGCGAAGCCGCGCGCCAGGACGACCGCCGAGACGTTCGTTTCGGCGGTGCGCGGCGGGCGCCGCACGAACAGCAGGTCGTGCTCGGGAACGCTTTCCCAGATCTGTTTCCAGACGGCCGCGTCGGTGTCGATGCGATGCACGCGCGGCGCGGTGAACAGCCGCAAGGACAGAACGTCGAGGCGGGCGAGCAGGCCGGTCCTGCCGGTCGCGCCGACGCTCGGGTCGGCCTCGAGCTGGCGGGCACGCAGGGCAAACGCCTGTTCGTCGAGCGGCACGAGAACCATCAGGTCGATGTCCTGATCGCGTTCGAGGTCGATCGGCGCGAGCAGTGACGAGTCGGCGAGCAGGCGCGGCAGGTCGCTGCGCCGTACCGGTGCGACGCCGATGTCGTATTCCTTGGGAAAGAAGGTCTGCGTGCCGGCGACCGGATCGATTGCCGCCTTGGGCAGCGGCCCGCAAGGTGGCAGCAGACGGAAGTACTGGCTAGCGGCGAAGCCGCCGCGCTGACCGGCGCTTTGCCGGCTGGCGAGAACGTCGGCAAACAACTCGCGGTAGTGCGCCGCCAGATCGAGCTGCACCGCCTCGCCGGCGAGCGGTGAACGCAGCGGCCGGCGGACGAGGCCGAAATCAAGCCACTGCGGGCGCATCTGCTCGATGGCCAGCAGGCCGAGCGCGATCGCGTCGTCGCTCGGCAAGGACAAGCGGCCGCTGGCGTGGACCAGCTCGCGCGCCAGCGCAGCGCGCACGGCCAGCCCGTTGCCGCGCGGCAGCGGCACCGGCAGCGGTACGAGGACGAGCTCGACGCCTTCCGAATAGGCGCTGACGCGCCACTGACGGCGGCTCGCCAGATCGGCCGGGTAGGCTTCGGCGACGCCGCTGACGACTTCCGCGTGCTGCAGCGCGACGGCGTAGAGACCGCGCTGGAACTGCCGGTAGGCGCCCTGGTTGAGCGTCGCGATCAGCGCGCTGTTCTGCAGATCGGCCTGCAGGCTGTGGCCGCTCAGTTGCAGGACGCGGCCAGACGGAGCAATCGCCAGACCGGGTCCGATGCGCAGCAGGTGGTTGTCGACCAGGCTGAGTTCGAGTCCCTCGGCGATGCCGCTGCCGAACGACTGGCCGAGTTCGAGCAGGCGCTCGTCGAGGTAGATCTGATCGCGCGTCAGGTCGGAAGCCTTGAGCAACTGGCCGTCGAAGTAGTTCGTGCGCGACAGGCGCGGGTCGATACTGCCCAGCCGGTTGCCTTCGGTATCGGTGGTGCCAAGCGCAAAGGGCTGGAAGTTGATGGTGATCGCCATGATGATGACCTCAATCGCGGAGCAGACGTGCCAGCGTGCTGGCATTGAACAGGAAAGGCCGGACCAGGTTGTCGACGCTGATCCGGCGTGGATTGACGATCAGGTCAAGCTCGTCGGTCAGCCGGATCGAGACGCGCGCGAGCAGCGTGCGGGCCAGTTCGGCAGCCGTCAGGGTGAACGATTCGCGCGTCAGCAACGCCTGGTTGTCGTCGCCGAGAGCGTAAAGCAGGCGGGCGCCGAGTTCGAGCTGGGCGCGCGCGCCGCCACCGGCGTCGGCCACCCGCTGCTTCTCGTCGGCGCCAAGCTGATCGACAATTTCCGTGTAGTCGCGCAGCCCGTTGTGCGCGGCGAACGGGTGCGGGCGAGCCACCGCGTCGGCGGGCCGCTCGGCGACCAGTTCGTAGAGCACCGCATCCTGCATGCGACTTGGCCCGACCGGGTCGGTCCCGGCGTTGATCGCCGTCGCCATCACCGGCTGCAGGCCGCTCGGGCAGTCCTGGTAGCGCAGCGTCACTTTCAGCCAGAGCAGCTTGTCGGCTTCGTCATAGCCGTCGCGAATCAGGGCGGCCCAGGCTTCGGCGTCGGCATGGACGGTCGTCAGCCAGGCGCGCAGGTCGACGCAGTACGGTTCGAAGACGCTGACCTGCCGCCCCAGCCCGTCGACCCCGATGCCCGGGCTGACGATCAGGCGGACCTTGACCTGGCTCGTGTCGTCGCCGGGGTCTTCGCCCTGCAGGCTGACGCGCAGTCCGACCACGGTACCCGAGCCGTGCAGCCAGTAGGCATGGCGGTTGTGACGCCGGCGGTGGTACTCCTGTTCGGCGCGCGTCGCTTCGATGCCGAGCAGCATGCCCGGCTCGAAACTGACGCGGCGCAGCGCATCGTCGAAATGGCCATCCGCGGCTAGGCTGGAATCGGTGACGGCGTTGTCGTCGGCCTGGCTCATGCCCAGTCTCCTCGAGAGTCGGTCGGCGCCATCGGTCGCGCGTTCTCGGGCGACAAGGCTACCGGGTTTTGCAGCAGATCACCCCGGCCGAGCCGGCTCCGGTCGAGGCGAACTCGACCGGCCGGCGGCTGGGTTTCCAGATAAGTGTCGATACGCAGCAAGGGCGACAGGCCGAGAACGAACGAATGGTCGCTGGCCACGACGTTCCATTGCACGATCGCCGGCACCAGCTCGGGCAGCGCTTCCTCGACCACCGTCTGCAGCGCGCGCGCCGGACCGTGCAGGAGCACCGTCAGGCGGCGCGCGTACTCGTCGAAAAAGTGTTCGACGTCTCGCCGTTCGCCGCCCTCTCGGGCGAGGTTGGGCGCGAACAGCGCCAGCACTTCGGATGCCTGGTCGGCGGAAAGGATCAGCGTGTCGCCGACGATGCTGTTGCCTGACTGCCCGGTACCAAGCGTCAGCGGGTGGCGCGCGTCGTCGAACGAAACGCCGAGCACCGTGGCGAGCGTCCGGCGCAGGCGGAAAAGCTCGACCGGCACAACCTGGCCGCGTGCGACCGCGCCGTCGGTAATCAGGTCGAGCGCCTGGCAGAGACCGCCGAAGCTTCCCTTGTGTGCCTGCAGTCGGCCGAGTGCGGCGAGCCACCGGCGCTGGCGATTTTCCGGCCAGTGCGGGCGCAGCGTCGTGCCGAGCATTTCGGCCAGACGCGGCAACCAGGCGCCTGGCGCAGCGTCCGGGTAGAGCAGCGTCTCGGCGGCGACGATGCGATCCTCGAGCGGCGTCAGCAAGCCGTAGAAGCAAGCGAGCAGGCGTTCGCGCAAATCGGCGCCGTTGGCCGGCACCGGTTCTGCCGGCAGCGCCGCGAGCGGCGCTTCCTGTTGCTGAAAGTGATCCGGCAGATAGTGCGTCTGCCATGAGAAGCGAGGGTAGCAGACGCGCAGCGCGTAGATCGCCGGACTGTGCCGACCGTCGCCGGTCAGCGTCAGGGAAAGTCGGAGGTAGCGTCCGCGCACTTCGCGCACAGCGCCGTTCGGGCGCTGCAGGAGCACTTCGAACAGGCCCGACCGCCCCGCCAGCCGTTCGGCGCGGCTCGCCGCGAACGGCAGTTCGCTGGCCAGCGGCGACCACAACGGCGCCGGTTGCACTTCGTAAAGGTCGTCATCAGCACCCGGCAGGACGTCCCAGTCGTCGGCCGCGCGCGCGCCGACCTCTATCGTGCAGCCCGGCGGAATGCAGGCGTCCAGATAAAGGCGGTCCCAGACCGTGCCGGGTGTCCCCGAATCGAGCGCCGGGTGCTCGCCGACGATGGCCTTGCCGGCCGGTCGGAAACTCGCCTGCGCCAGGCGGTAGAGGCGATGCACGCCGTCGACGGCGAGCTGGCGGACCAAGTTGTCGCGGTGGCGAACGAAGCGGACGCCGAACTCGCTGCGCCGCGGCCAGCGTTCCGGCAACAGCCGGGCCGTCGGCGCGTCAAGCATGAAGACCGGGCAGTCGCGCCGCACTTCACGCGCCGCGCCGTTTTCGAGCGGCGGCAGAAGAATGACGCGCCCCCCGTCGAGCGCCGCGATATCGACCGCCAGCGGAAGGTCGGCGGGTAGCAGGTGGCGTGCAAAAGCGGCTTGCGAGGTGGCCGCCAGCGGCCGCGAAAGAACGGCCTGGCGCGGTGCCTCGTCGCTGCCGTCGACATCCTGGACGAGTACAAAAAGCGATTCATCGTCGGCTGCCAGACCGATGACACCACGATGGCCGGGCAGCGTCTGCCGCCAGACGAAACGCAGCGGATCGGGTTCGACGGCAAGCGGCTCGAAACGATCGGCGCGCGGCGTGTATGGCTGCGCCAGCGGCGCACCGGTGCACAGGAGGAGGTCGGTCTGCCCGACCAGCCAGACCTGATCGGCGGCATCGACCCAGGCGCGCACGGCTTGCAAAGGCGTTGTGCAGCGCGCCTGCCAGCGATGGCGCAGATGAACGGCGAGCAGGCCATGCTCGCTGCCGCCGTCGCTGAACGGCGCCGCCAGCAGGCCGCTGCCGCCGAGGTGGAGATCGGTAAAGGTGCAGCCGGCCGGAGCATCCACCGCATCGAGCGTGCTGCCGGCCAGGTCGCCGGCAGCCGGATCGCCGGGCACACGCGCCGCGCGCAGGACATCCCAGCCGGTCGGCGGCCAGCCAAGGGCAAACTCGACGCGTCGGCGGTCGGCCGACAGACGGGCGATCTGCCCGTGGTCGTCAAGCACCCACGGCGTCGCTGCGCGCCAGAGCGCCAGAGCCTCATCGACCGGCAGGCGCGGCAGGCGCGGCTGCCCCGCCTGCGCCAGCGTCAGCGCACCGGCCCCGGCGTCCCAGACGCACTGGCTGCCGCGCTGCCCGAGATCGGCCGCGCCGGCGAGCAGCAGAAAGCGGGTACCGTTGCTGTCCATGGCTCAGCAGACGTCGGGAATGACCGGCACCGGCACCGCGCGGCCGGTCGCGGAACTGCCCGGCGAGCCGGCGGAGCCCGGCAGGGCGAGGCCGCCCGGCGCGAAAGCGCGCGGCGGTACGGGCTGGCCCTCACCCGATTGCAGCGCAACGGCCATCAGCTCTGGCAATTGGTAGTCGGTCAGCGGCAGGGCCTGCCGGTCGCTCAGTTCAAGCCAGGCGAGCGTCGTCAGATCCTGATGGAAAAGGCGCAGCGCATTGACCGCCTCGACGCCGTCGACGCGCCCGGCCTGCGTGCGCAATTCGTTGATCTCGATACTGCGCCCACGCGGCCAGCCTTTGCCGCGCAGGCCATGCGGCGGCAGGGGCCAGAGGTAGGCGAGCAGCGCCTGCTCGACGGCGCGGAAGACCTGCTGCTCGGTTGCCGGGTCGACGACTTCGAGTGACACGGCGATCGATATCGGCTGGAATTGCGGACTGAGGACGTAAAGCTCGCTGCCGAGCAGCGTGCGCGCGCTGAGATACTCGAAGACGTCGCGCAGCGTCCCGGCCGTCGGCCGCGGTGCGGCGGCCATCGCCGGTTCGCCCGGCGGCAGGACGAAGACGCTGATCACGCCGGGCAGATTGCGCCGCACGGAAGCGAGGTTGGCGCCGGGGAAAAAGCCGGCCACCGCGTCGGCGCGCGCGATCGGGCGGAGCGGGTTGTCGCGCGCCAGCGCGGCAAAGTCTTCGGCCGTCACGGCGCGTTCGCGGTGGGCCAGGAAAGCCGGGATGCGGCGCTCGGCGTCGGCGATCGTCTCGCCGTCGATGCCACCGCGCGTCGGGCTCTCATGGCGAACCTTGAGGCGCAGGCCGGCGATCGAGCGGATGCTGCCGGCCGGCAGGTTGCCGGCGCTACCGCCGCCGAAACGGTACCAGGCAGCGCGGATGCGCGCGCCAACCGGCGGCCGGCGGCCACGAACGCCGTCGCCGAAACGCACCGTGCCGGCCTGGCCGTCGACGACGTAGACCGGACTGTCGGGGCTCTGGCCGGCAAAGTGATCGACCTGCCGCCAGGCGACGAAACGGCCGAGTTCCTCGACCTCGACGCGCACGTCGGCGTCATCGACGTCGGCATCCGGCAGTTGCACGACCTGATCCGGCCGGCCGGTGCCCGCACCGAGCATGAGGTCGCGCGCCACGCCCTGGCCGAGAACCTCGACGCCGTTGACGCCCAGCGTCCCGGCTTTGATCGGGTCACCGTCCGGGCTGGTCAGGCGCAGCCAGAACAGCAGCTGGCCGGCGACGAGATCGGCCGGCGGCTCGGGCGGCGTCTCGCCGAGGCCGGCGTACTGCGGGTCGAGCGCCTCGCTGATGCGCAGGAAATCGCCGCTGCGCGGCAGGCGCAGACGAACGACACCGGTCTGCCGGCCACCGCGCGAGCTGTCGGCAACGATTTCCAGCGGCAGCCAACTGACCTCGCCGGGCTTGTCCACCGGCGCCGGCCACCAGGCGAGGTCCCAAGTGAGGCGGCGCGGCGACAGGCGGGTCGCCAGGTCACCGTCGATCTCTTCGTTCGGCGCCAGAGCGACGTTGAGTATCGTTCCGGCGATCTGCCGGCGCACGCGATCAGCGTGCTCGATGAGCGCCCTGGGCAGCGCGAAAGCCAGATAGAGCGCGCCGTCGAGGCTGCCGACGGTGCTGATCGGGTCGCGTCCGGGCAGCAGGCTGAGCGGCCGGAAAGCCGCCGGCTCGACGCCGTACTGTTCGCGCAGCTGGTTGAGCGAGATGCCCTCCGCGGCGAGCGCCGCGGCGTCCATGGCGTGCTTGACGAGCAGGCGCAGTTCGAGCGGCAACGGCTGCACTTCGCCGTTCGTGGTGAACGTCAGGCGACCTGCCTGCAACGGCGTTTCAGCGCGCACCAGCGCCGGCAGCACCGGCCCGGGCAGCGGGTCAAGGCAGACGACACCGCGCGCCGGGCGCGCCGGGCGGAGCGGAATCTGCAGCAGGTTTAGGAAAGCCAGCCGTTGGCGGTCGGGGATGCGGTTCGCCCGATAGATGACGGTTTCCGTCAACCAGGCGAAGAGGTCGACCAGCGCGTAGGCGGGGTCGCCCGGCGAGAGCTGCGTCAGGTCGGGGACGTGCCTTTGCAGGCGCTGCTGCAGTTCGGCGACGAGGTCGTCGAAGCGGCGGTCGTCCAGATCGGGAATCGGCAGGGGCATGATCGTCGTCCTATGGGCCGAGTTCGATGGCCAGATCGAAAGTGTCCCGGCTGGCGTCCTGGCGCAGCCGGTAGCGGATCGACAGATTGATGTGCGACAGGCGTTGCGGGTCGGCAACGACGCGCACTTCCTCGACGCTGACGCGCGGTTCCCATCGCGCCAGTGCACGGTGCGCCGCGTCGGCAATCAGCGCGCGGGTCGTTTCGTTGTTCGGATGATGGATGAAATCGCGGATGCCGGCGCCGAATTCGGGGCGCATCAGACGTTCGCCGGGACGCGTCAGCAGGATGTTCAGCATCACTTCGCGGATGCTCTTGTTGCCGTCCTGCCACGGCAAGCGACCGGCGGCATCGACGCCGTCGAAGAGCGGGAAACTGACGATCGGCAGCTGCTGCATGGCCATTCTCATTCCTTGAGCAGTTTCCCGCACAGCCGCGGCAGCGCCATGATGGCCCACGGCAGCCAGCCGAGAAACAGGTTGAGCAGGTTGATCAGGATCATCAGGATGATCATCGCGCAGATCGTGACGACCGGAATGCTCAGGCTGATCATCCAGCAAAGGCCGCAGCGATTGCCTGGACCGCCGTCACCGGGCGGCATTTCGGGCGAGATCTTGAGCAGCTTGTCGGCCAGGGACTTCGGTGCCAGCAGCGCGACACCGCGCGCCGCACCGCGCCTGAGGTCGTCGAGGCGGGGCAGGATGATCGCCTGCGGTCGCTGGAAATCGGGATCGAGCGGCGACGAAACGCGAAACGGCAGGCTCGGCGAGCCCCAGGCGATGCGCTCGCAGCCGCATTCGTCCTGCCAGCGGACGAAGGGGACGACGTGAAAGATGTCGTCCTCGCCCTGCGCGAAGCGCGGCACGGCCAGGCCGTCGTCGTTGCGCGCCATCGCGCGCCGGCCGCGTGCCGTGACCAGCTGGCGCAGCAGTGTCGCCTGTTCCTCGCTGAGGTAGAGATCGATGACGATCGGCGTCGTGAAGCGAACGCCGTCGGCGATCCCCTGGTAAGGCAGCGGGCTGGCCGCCAATGACGCCCGCCCGGTGGCAATCGCCGCCAGCCAGTCGACGACTGCTTCCTCGCTACGTTCCAGCCATTCGAGCACGCTGTTGCCGCGCTCGCTCCAGTTTGGTTCGCCATAGCGGTCGTAAGGCTGCAGCGGGCGCGCCAGCGGCGCGCCGTAGAAGCGGATCTGGCCAAGCAGACTGCGCAGCGCTTCGTTGTCCGCGTCGCCGGCGTCGGTGACCCGATAGCGCATGAGCACGCCGACCAGCTCGTAGAACGCCTGCCCGGCGAAGCCGTAGAGCACCGGGCGGCTGTCCTCGCGCCGCCACGCCCGGGCATCGCGGGCGCCGAAAGGCCAGGCAAGTTCCTGCGCCAGCGCCGCCTCGGTAGCGGCCGGAATCGGAACCTCGCCGCGCACGCGGTAATTGCCGCCGAGCGGCACGTAACCCCAGAGCAGTGTCCGGCGACGCGTCCGGCCTTCGCCGCCGCGGCTGTGGGTCGTCAGCGCGTGCATCGGGTAGGTTTCTTCGCCACTGTACGGCGGTTCGGGAAAACGCGGCCGGAGCAGACCCCGCTGGACGTAACGGCGGTATTCGTCGGGTTCGGCGTCGGCCGCCTCGCTGCCCGCCACCTGCCAGCCGTTCGCTTCGCCTTCGTGCAACAGCCAGCGCTCGGCCTGCGCGCCCGGCAGGCCGCGGCGAACGACGAGGCCGGCCGAGCGCACCTTGGTCGGGTCGTAGGCCGGCAGGCCGAAGGTGTCACAGGAAACTTCGCAGCAGGCGATGTAGAAAGCGCGGTGCATCGGCAGGCGCAGGAGCGGGTAGTCCTTGAAGCGCCCGACGCGGTCGCTCTGATACCAGCCCTGGTCCCGCGTCCCGCTCAACCGGCCGCTTTGCGCTTCCTGCACGAAGCGCTGGACGAACTGATCGTCGAGATAGCGGTGCAGTGTCGTCCCTTCGCGCTCGCCGGTGAACCACGGCGCGTGCGGCTTCGGCAGGTGGCCGGCGCGCACCGCCGGCGGACGCTCGGTCGTCGTATTCACCATAGGTTGCCCGCTCCCGGAGTGTAGCTGCTCGAGACAACGGCGTTGCTGATCAGCGTGTCGCACTGGACGACGCCGGAAAACTTGCTCATTCCCGCGTCCACCTTGACCATGCTCGCCGAGACATCGACGTTGGCCGCCTGGATCGTCACCTTGGCGGAAGTGCTTATGGTGATTCCGGCGGCGGCCATTTCGATCTTTTCACCGCCCTTTTCGACGGTCACCGTACCCGAACCCGCGTCGGTGATCGTCAGATGGTAGCCAGCAGGCGTTTCGATGCGCACGCGCGGAGCCTGGTCATCCAGGAGGAACTTCAGGCCGCCGGGTGTCTGAATCAGGTAGCGCTCGTCGACCGGCGCGGCATCGGTCGGCTGGCTGCTGGCGCCGGCCCACAGGGCACCGATGACCAGCGGCAGGTCCGGGCTGACGAAAGCGACGACGACCTGTTCGTCGATGCGCGGCAGCAGGCTGACGCCGTAACCGGAACCGGCGCTGGCGACAATCACCGCCGCCCAGGTCTCCAGACCGGTCGCCGCCAGGCGGACCCTGAGGCGGCCGCGCGAATCGGGGTCGGCGTTGTCGAGCACCGTCGCCAGATGGAGTTCGTGCAGCGAGCCGAGCGTGTGCAAGTTCATCGTGCGCCCTCAGACGGTCCAGTCGGGACGCTGCACGTGCAGGTGCGTGCGCAGTCCGCTTTCGCCGTCGAAGCGGTGCCGGCAGTCGACGACGCGATAACGCCCGGCCAGGCGCGGCGAGACGTCGGACAGTTCGACCTCGCGACCACTGCGCAGCTCGGGCGTGTCGCGGCAAACGATCTCGCCGTACAGGAAACGCCTCGCGGCGCGCTGGAAGTGCTTGCGCGCCAGCGCATCGGCCTCGCTCTGACTGCGCGCGAAGGGATGGGGGATGGTGGATTCGCTCGTCCAGCCGAGGTTGCCGAGCACGGCGGCGGCACTTTGCCCGGCCGGTGCCGGGCTCAGGGCGCTGCCGGCGGCGTTGACGTCGGCAGCCGTCGACAGGTCGTAGCCGGTGACCGCAACACTCGTCGGCTGCCGGTTGAGGTCGGCGATGATGCGAATACGCTCGGCCTTCTCGCCGGGACGCAGCGTCACCGGGTTGCCGTCGGCTTCTTCGTCGCGCGCGCGCAGGCGACCGTCGTGCAGGCGCAGGCCGATGTCGAGCGGCGCGAGCTGACGCAGCAGAAACGCCAGGTCGCTCTCGTTGTTCTGCAGCCAGGTGGTGCTTGCCGACGATGCCTGCACGTCGGCCGACAGCCCGGCGTCACCGGCGATCCGGCGAATGACATCGTCGAGACTCTGGTTTTCGTAGGCGCGGCTGCCGCGCCGGCGCGCAAGTTTGTGCAGCGCGTCCTCGGCGAGCAACACGAGCTGCGGCGCGCCGCTGCCGTAATGTTCTTCGATGGCCGTGATCTCGCCGCTGAACGCGGCGCTCGTCGCCGCTTCGCCGAGCAGGATGTCGAGGCGCTGGCCAAGCCGGATGTCCTGAAAGACGAAGTCCGGCGGGCCGCCGGCTCCGCTCCAGTTGAGCAGCCGTAATTCGGCGCTCGCCATGCCGCTGCGCGGCAGGCGCAGTTCGAGCGTCAGCGCTGCTTCGCCGAGGTTGGCGCGATCCTGGCCGTCGATGCGCAGGCGCGGGCGGACGCTCAGCAGGGGCGCGTTGGGGTTAGTCGACGGCAAGGCGTTGCTCCCGCTCGTGCGCCAGGGCGAGCAGTTCCAGCGTTGCCGCGGCAGCCGCATCACTGTCCGCCGGCCGGATCTCGCCGCCGACATCGTCGCCAGTTTCGACGGTAATCTCGGCGGTCAGCTCTTCGATGACGATGGGCATGTGTTTTCTCCTCAGCCGAACAGACTGCGCGGCACGAGAACCCCGCCGTCGGGCGTGAAGCGCGGGTTCTCGAGCTGGTTGAGATCGGCGACCTTGCGCCATTGGCGCGGGTTGGCACCCGCCGCCTGCGTTGCCTGGGCGGCGCTAAGGGCGCCGCCGCCAGCGGCGAAAGTCGGCTGTTGACGCGCCGCCGCCTGCACGCTCTCGTCCATGTCGAACTGGTAGCGATCCTCCTTGAAGGTGAGCGCCAACGTCGCGCGCAGCGGGATGCCTTCCGGCGCGAAAAAGTCAAGCGTTTCGCCGTACGACGCCAGCATACCGGTGAACATGAAGCTGCCCCACTGGAAGCGACAGCGTTGTGGCGCGCGCGGCCGAGCTGAATCGGGATCGACCGGCCTCATGAAGGCCTCGGCGATCTTCCCGGTGAGTTTGCGCACGTCCGAGTTGGCAGGCGCACCGGGTTGTTCCAGCGTCGTGTCGAAAACCAGCTCGACGGCCAGGCTGGACTCACTCTTGTCGACGTACTGCGCCGCCGGGCGACGACCGCCGCTGCCGCCGGCGCTGTTCGCATGCAGCGTGTTGGCCAGCGTCAGGCGCAGCGTCGCCGGGTTGAACTGGACGGCGATGTGCTTCGTTTCGTCGCTTTCAACCTGGTCGCCGTTCATCGGAATCAGGCGGGCGTGCGCGATCTGTGGGCCAGCCATGTCAGCTTCTCCGTTCGAGCACGAAGCCTTCGTGCACCAGATGCAGTTCTTCGATGGCCACCTGCGTCGCCGTTGCCGAGAGGTCAGGCCCCTTGAACTTTGTTGGCAGGACCTGGTAGAGCCACCATTTGAAGTCGGGCGTATCGTCGAATGCGCGCGACGGGTGGAAGACCTCGATCAGCCCGGTATAGCGCACGCCGTAGTTGGCCTGCCGGGTCAACGCGTCGAACCAGGTCCACAGGTCGCCGACCTCGGTGAAGCCGCGCTTGAGGATCACCGGCGCGAAAGTCGTCGGCCCGGAGAGCTGTATCTCGCCCCAGTTGCGGCCGCCTTCCTTGAGCGTCTTGGCGGTCGTCGTCGCTTCCAAGCCGCTGACTTCGCTGAACGAGCCGCGGCAAACCAGTTGGCTGCCGGCCTCGTCGGCGTAGAAACCGACGCGGAAGCGGAACGGGATGAATTCGCTCGCGATGGAATCAGCCATCGACGGCCTCCAGCAAGGTGCGCACGCTCGCCGTGTGGCGATCCTGCAGGAAGGTGATGCGGATCAGGTCGAGCGGGTAGGCGGGCGCGATTTCGATGTCGAAAATCAGCGTGCTCTCGCCGTCGCTGCGCCGCGCCAGCCGGAAGGCATCCTCCGGCCGCGCGCCGCGCAGAGCGCCCTGCGCGTGCAGGCGGTTGAAGAAGGCACGCAGGGCCAGTTCGGGGCGTGGGTCGCGCACGTCGGCGTCGAAGACGAGACGCTCGCCGAGACTGCGCAGTTCGCGTTGCACCCAGCCCATGAAGCGCATGACTTCGGCCGATAACCAGTGCTCGTGACGGCGCTCGCCGGCGCTCAGCCGGCGCAGCGCAATGAGCGGCAGGCAGGGCATGCACAGGCGTTCGTCATCGACGACATTACGGCCGTTGCGGCGCAGGAGAACGGTGATGCCGGGCGCCTGACGCAGGCTCGTCGCTTCGTTCTGGCTCAACACCGGCCAGGGCAGCGAGCGGCCGGGCAGCGGGCGCCCGCCGATCGAGCGCCAGGGCCCGCTCCGTTGCGCGACGAGTGCCTGCATGCCGGCGATCAGGCCGCTCGGCGAAGACAAGGGCCGCCCGGTCGCGCGTAAATAAGGGTAAAGCAGTTGCAGGTGGCGCAGCGCGCCAGCCGATTCCGCCGCGGCGATGCCTTCGTCGATGGTGCGCGCGGCGAGTTCGCCGACGTAGCCGAGGAACGCCGGGGCGGGCACCGGCAGTTCACCTTCCGGCGCCAGGGCGAGCGGCACGGTGAGCAGACAAAGCATGTCGGGGCGCAGACGGGCAAGCGTGCGGGCGATCGGCGCAACGACAGCTGCTGCCGGCAAGGGCTCAGGCGGACGCGCGAACGCGATTTCCTCGACGTTGCGGCGTTCGCGGTATTCGTCATCGAGCTCGACGCCACAGGGCAGGAAAACCGGCCGCGGATTCTCCAGCCGCAGGCGCGGCACGTCGGGCAGGTTTGCCGGCACCTGCAGACGTTCCAGATCGGGCAGCAGAATCAGACCGGCGCGCCGCGGCAGGAGCGCTCGCTCGAAAGCGCCGAGCGTCGCCGGCTCGCTCAGGTCAGCGCAGCCAACCGGCAGGAAAGCTTCGGCGCCTTCCTCCTCGGGGACGCGGATCACCCACACCTTGAGTTGCTCGCGGCCGAGTGAAGTGCTCGCTTCGAAGAAGTCCTGCAGCGCGGCCGGCAGCCAGGCGCGGTTGCCGGAGAGAACGCTGACGTAGTCGGTCGGCGTGTCGAAAGCGAACGGAAAAAGAACGCGGAACTGGCTGAGCGAAACGACCGGCAGCGGCAGGCGGTAGAGCGCGCGCAAGGCGTCGTCACCGGGCGCGGCGGCGCCCGCCGGGTTGGCAAGCAGTTCGTGCAGGCGGCGCGCGGCGCGATGGAAGCCGAGTTCGGCGATCTCGCCGAGCACGGCGCGATCGCCGGCGATGCGCTGCCACTGGGCGCCGCGTGCCGGGTCGTCGGCCGGACCGGGACAGTGTCCGAGCATGACGACTTCGAGCACCGGTGGCGCCGGCGGCGCCGGACGGGCGTCGATCTCGATGCGGCGATCGGCGAGGAGCACGCGCTTACTCCTGTTCCAGCGTCTCCACCGAGAGGACGAGTTCCTCTATCGCCACGTCGCCACCGCCTTTCGCGGTCAAGGTTGGCCCCGTCCACTTGATCGGCATGGCACCGCGCAGCTTCCACGTGACGACGGTATCGGCGCGGTCCTCGGAGAGCAGCTTGATCACGATGTTCCGCTTGGCATCCTTGAGGCGACCGCTGCGGCAGGCTTCCAGCCATTCGTAGAGATTCTGCGCGCCGATCACGCCGCGCTTCAGCGTCACGTCGCCGGCCTTGTGGATGCCGGGAACCTTCTGCACGTAATTGACGGCGTGATTGCCGGCGCGGTATTCGGCGACGGTGACTTCCGCATTGAGGCCGGAGACCTCGGAAAAGGCGGCCAGCACTTCGGTGCCTTGGCCGGGTTCGAGGTCAACCAGGAAATTGAAGGCGGAATAAGGGGTTTCACGGAACAGGGCCATGGCTCAGGTCTCCAGGGAATCAGGCGTCGGCCGTTTTTTGACCGATGCGGAAAATCACGAACTCGGCGGGGCGCAGCGGCGCAACGCCGACGACGCAGACGAGACGGCCGTTGTCGAGGTCGTTCTGCGTCATCGTCGAGCGGTCGCAGCGGACGAAATACGCGTCTTTCGGGGCACCGCCAAGCAGTCGCCCGTTTTTCCACTCGTTGAACAGGAAGTCGGCGACCGTGCTGCGGATGTTCGCCCACAACGCTTCGCCGTTCGGCTCGAAGACCGCCCACTGGGTCGACTTCTCGATCGAACGTTCGAGGTAGAGGAAGTAGCGGCGGACGTTGAGATACTTCCATTCCGGGTCGCTGGCCAGCGTCCGCCCACCCCAGACGCGGTGCCCGCGGCCGGCGAACGAGCGCAGGCAGTTGATGCCGTTCGGGTTGAGCAGTTCCTGCTGGAACTGGTTGATGTCCTGCTCGAAGCGCAACGCGCCGAGAACGACCTCGTTTGCCGGCGCCTTGTGTACGCCGCGGTCGACGTCGGTGCGCGCGTAAACGCCGGCCAGGAAACCGGCCGGCGGAACGGTGATCTCGCGCCGCTGGCCGGTCGGATCGCTGATCACCACCCAGGGGTGATAGAGCGCCAGGCGGCTGTCGTCGAAATCGTTGCGGAAGCTGCGCACCTCCCCGAGGCTCATTCCTTCGCGGCTGTCGACGATGCCGACCCGATAGCGCATGCGGCGGCAGTGCTTGAGCATTTCCATGAGCACGGCGCTGTGCGTCTCGGCGTGCGCCGCCGCAGCCGGCACCATGACGATCGACACGTCCTCGACCGCCTCGAGCGCGGCCAGTCCGGTGCTGCCCTTGACTTCGTCGCTCTCACCTGCGTAATCGATCGCCGCCGGGACGCCACCGTCGCTGCCGCCGCCGAGCTTGATCAGGTAACGCGGATCCTGCAGGCTGTTCACCCCCGGCGACAGCGCCGGGCCATCGAACAGCGAGTAGAGCGCGGCGAGCACCTGGGCGCCGGTGACGCCGGCTTTCAGGGTGCAGGCGAGCGGCGAAATCAGCGCCTCCTGCTTGCGCTGCGGCGTTTGCGGCAGCACCCTGGCGAGACTGCGGTCGCCATCGGGTGACGTGCTGACGTTGCCATAGACGTAGATCACTTCGCCTTCCGGGCCGCCGTTACGCACTTCAAGGTCGAAGTTGCGCAGCGCGACGACCGCCGACGCGGCGTCGGGAACGCTCGCCAGCGCGGCCAGCGGCAGCGTCAGGTCGGCGGCGACGCCCGGGTTGAGGTGCGCGTCGGCCTTGATCGTCAGCACTTCGCCGGTGGCATCGAGCGTGCCGCGCAGAACCAGCAGGTTGCCCCAGTGATCGCCCTTGGTGAACGCCGACAAATCGGCCGGTTTCTTCAGCGTGAGGACGGCCGCCGTGCCGTTGCTCAGGCCGCCGGAGGTCGGCTGGCGGGCGTAGAAACGCGCCAGCCGGGCATTTGCCGGCAGTTTGCTCGGGTCCAGTACCGTAATCTGGTTGGCACCCACCGCGGCCGGATTGGCCGGGTCGGCTTTCGAGGTGATCACGGCGCGCGCCGCATCGATGCGCAGATGGTTGCCGTCGAGACGGACGATCGCCTGGAGGTCAACCGGGAACCTGTCGGCTGCAATCGCGCCGGTGACCTTGGCCGCTTCGCCAACGCCGCTCGCCTCAAGGTAGTAGAACTTGTCGGCCGCGGCGACCTTCGGCTGCTCGCTCTTCAGCAGGTTCTCGCCGTCGCGCCAGACGATTTCCAGCGTGTAGTTGCCCTGCGTGCCCGGAGAGCGTGCCTTGAAGGTGACGTTGGCGGCCGCGTCGGCGACACTGGCGGCGATCGCAGAACCGCCGCTGCCGTCGGCGTTCGTGCTGTTGACGCCCTGTACCACGCGGGCAACGAAGAGCTGCTTGCCGCCGTTGTCGAAGAAGGCGCGGGCTGCGTGCGAAGTGAAATTGAGTTCGGCAGTTCCACGCAGCGTGAGATCCGACGCGTCGCCGTAAACCCGCTCGAACTCGGCGAAGCTGGTCAACGCTTCCGGCGTGCCGCGCAGCGGTCCGCAGCGCGTCGGGCCGACGAGCGCAGCGACGCTCGTGCCGACGCCCTCGATGGATTTCTGGCGAAAGCTCGTCTCCTCGATGAAGACGCCTGGCGCGAGATACTCTGGCATGTTCGATCTCCTTCCTGGTTAATTCGGTTTCAGGAGCAACAAAGTTTGTCCTGGGCTGGTGATTCGGCTGACGGACCCCGGCGTGACGGCGAATGATAACTCGGGGGAAAACTGAACGGCGTGCGCCGCATCCTCGCCGACGGCGACCTGATGCGCCGCGAGGTCGTCGGGATCAAAGGGCTGCTCGGGCACGGCGAGCGGTGACGCGAGAATGCGCAGCGTCGCCGGATAGGTCTTGACCAGCGCGTCGACGCCGATCGCCGGTAGACGGTCGAGTGGCAGGATGAATTCACCGCTGGCATCCGCCTGCGCCGTGAACTCGAGCACTGCTCCCAGAGGCGGCGTGACGCGCGCGACGACCAGCGACCAGGCCGCCGCCTTGCCAGCCAGGCGGATGCGCCCAAACAACCCGCCGGCGCGGCCGTAGCGCGAGCCGAGCGGCGAGCGGTAGAGGCCGATCCGGTGCCCGATGATGGCGCCACAGGCGAGACTGAAGCGGCGCGGCAGATAGGCGCCGGACGGGTCGCTGATTTCGCCTTCAAGCGCGTAGGCCGTTTGCGCCGGCGGCAGCAGGTCGGCCTCGCCGGCCCGGCCGACGACCAGTCCGGACAGTTCCGGCGGGCGCTTGCGCCAGAGCGCCGTCGCCGTCGCCTTGTGCACGAGCTGCAGGTCGCGCGGCGCGCGCGACAGCGCGATCTGCAGCCGGCCCGGCGCGACGCGCCGCAAGGCTGTGCCGGCATTGCCGGAAGCCTCGTACCATTCGATGTAGTCGCTGCCGTGCGTGAACAGCGTTTCGAGGATCATTCCTTACCCTCCACGCGCGGCTGGCCGGTCGTACCGGTCGGCAGGACGATCGTGCGCACCAGCGGCGCCTCTGCGCGCTCCTCGTCGGGCGCCAGGCGAACCGTCTTGATCAGGTAGGGGCTGGAGAGCCGGTAATCGCCCGGCAGGCTGTCCCACAAGCGCATCAGATCCTCGGTGCTCATCTCCTCGGGCAGAACCTGCACGACTTCGCGCTCGTCCCAGCCACTGTCGGCGGTGCCAAGGTGCGACACGTCGAGCGTCAGCGCGCTACCGATGATCTGCATGGCGGCCGCCAGGTAGCTGATCTCGCTGTCGTTCTTCGTGCTCCAGCCAATGAGCAGAATGTGCAGGTTGACCGGCAGCTCGGGGCGCCGCTGGCGGTGGTTGTCGGTCGGCGCCAGGTAGCGGTTGCGCGCAAACGGATCGACCGCCATTCGATGCAGGTAAATCCCCAGGTTTTCCCCAGTAGGTGCCGTTGTCAGCGCCTGCGAACCGAGGATGACGGATTTCGGGCTGCCGCCGACGAGCGCCGGCAGGCGCAAGTCGAGTCGCTCCTTCAAGGCCTGCAGCACCCCCAGGATCGCCCGGTGAGTCGCCATCAGCCTGCCTCGATAGCCGCGTCGGCTGCCGCGACGCGCGACGGCCGGGACTGCTGCAGGTTTGCCTGGTACTTCGCTTGGCATGCGCCGGTCTGGCGTCGATCATCGTGCATGCAGCCGTCTGTCATGTTGCTTGCCCTCGCAATGACTACCTTGGCCAAGACGTCGGATGTGGTTCGGTACGGCGACTGTGATCAGCCCGGCGGTAGCCGGTGGTATGAGCTGAACTGAATACCGCCGCGCAGCGCACGGCCGGCCGGCCGTGAATCAAGCCTGAAGAAGCTGCCAATCAGTCAGGCTCTATTTATCATGGCACAGGACGAGGTCAGGTGCCAAGCGTATCGTGTCCGGCGATGTTCTGATATGGAGATGCCGCTGAACGACCGCCGTCATGTCCCGAATCGCTGATTGGTGGGCCAGGTGAGTCAGGAAATTTGTGTTCGGCTTGTGGGGCGGTGGCGAGTTGCGGGTATTTCACCGTCGGGCGCAGGAACGTGCGCCGCGCTCTTGCTCCTGGGCCAGCAAAGCCCAAGGCATCGCTCGGGAGTGGCGATCAGTAGGCGATCTTGACGGCTTGGAGATTCGCCTGCTTGGTGCCGGATCGGGCAATTATGTTACTGTCCCCAAAATATCGTCCCCAAAATCTCACAGTGGCCGGATGACGGTCAGCGCGCCGCGAATCTGACCCTTGGCATAGCCGGTGGCCTGATCGTGCGGGTAGCTTTCGACCAGCTTCGCCTTCAGGCCGGCATCCAGACTCTCCGCCGGGCCATGGCACTTGAGGCAGACATCGGCAACCGGCAGCGCCTTCATGTAACGGAAAACCTGCTTGCCGTTTTCGCTGACGATTTCGCTCCGCTCCAGGACTTCCGGCTTTTCGCCGGCGGCCGCGCGAATGTTGAAGTCGGCGAGCGTCCGAACTTCCCAGATGTCCGGCGTACCCCGTTCGGGATTGCGGGGCTTCAGGCTGACGCGGCGGATCGACCAGCCGGTGCTGTCGCGGACCTCCTTGATCAGCCTCGGCGCCTGGTCCTTGCAGACGGGAATCGCGCCGGCGACGCCTTTTTCAGCGACTGCTTCCTGCATCGCGTTCACGACTTTGGGAACGACCGGCAGCACCGTCTTCTTCGTTTCGGCCGTCAGGGCACCGACGTCCTGCGCACCGGCGTGCAGGGTAGCGGTCAATAGGATCAGGGTAAGCGGGAGTTTCATGGCAGGTCCAATAGTCAGTAGGTTCATTGCGGGCTCCGTCAAAGAGGAAAGTACATCTTTGCCTTGTCCAGCTTGTAGGTCCAGGGCAACTGGGCGTTTTTCCAGCCGTTGACCACACGTTGCCCGTCAGTCGGGCCGCCCTTGGCGGTGTCTCCTTCGACGCCCTCGGCCACCGAATACACTTTCGTGTAGCCAGCGTCCTGCAGGCGATCGGCGGCCTTTGAACTGCGGTCGCCGGAACGGCAGATCAGGATGATCGGCGAGTTCCTGGTCAGCCCCTTCTCCTTGAGACGGCGCTCCAGCTCCGGAATGAAGTCCTGGTTTGGTTCGAGCTTGTACATGTGGCGCTTTTCGTCCCAGTCGGTCATCATTTCCTGATGTTCGACGTAGGGGACCAGGGCATCGACGTCGGTCGGCATCCCGACATAGACAGCCTCGGCCCGGGTGCGAATATCAAAGAAGGCGACGCCCTTCGGATCCTTCTTCTTTATCTCATAAGCCTGCTGTGGCGTCAGGTAGAGCGCCATTCTGGTGCGCTTGATTTCAGGCAGTTTGTGCCAATCGGTGCTGCCGGATGCCCAGTCGGCCGCGAATGCTGGCAACGAAAAGCTCAACGAGCAGGCAAGCACGACAGCCGCCAGCAATCGCTTGCGTATGACCGGCTTCATGCGGACATCCCCGGATTCTTGCCAACCCCCTTCAGCGTCGGCAGGTTCAGTCGCACCGGCTGGACCGTCTTGAGGTCGCGCAGGTAGCTCGCCACGACCTCCCACACCGGCTCGCCGGCATTCTTCGCTTCTTCCGACACGGGTGCCCAGCCGGCGACCTTGTATGTCTTCTTCGGATCGATGGGCCTTCCTTTCAACATCATGTCGTGGATGCGGCTGCCCATCCTGGCGGTCGGCTCACAGGTGTATTGCAGGCCGCCCACCCGCACCATGTCGCCACCCTGTTGGTAGTAAGGGTCAGCGTTGAACAGGTTGTCACAGACATCTTCCAGCACGGTCTTGATCATTTCGCCGCTCATGTTGGTGACCGTCGTCCATGGGTAGGTAATCGCAGTCTGATCGAGCAGGTGCTCCATCAGGATCGGCTGGCCAGGCAGCAGCGAGGTGCCCCAGCGGAAACCTGGCGAGAAGGCGATTTCGGCATCCTTGACCTTGATCAAGGCGTCGAGAATGAGCTGATCGAAGGTGCCATTGAAATTTCCGCGGCGATAGAGCAGGCCTTCGGTGACCGCAAGTTTTTCGTTGAGCTTGGCCAGGTGGGGCGCGCGCGCCTTGTCGACCAGCGCCTGCATTTCCTGGTCGGCGGGCAGGAGCCGGGCGAAGACCGGCAGCAGCTTGTAGCGAAAATCGGCAACCTTGCCGTTGCGGACGTCGAAATCGAGCACGCCGAGGAACTTGCCGTTGGAACCGGCATTGGTGACCAGCGTCTGGCCGCCGCCGTTCTTAACCACCACCGGTGCCGGCACGCCATCGTGCGTGTGGCCGCCCATGATGGCGTCGATGCCACGCACGCGACTGGCCATCTTGAGATCGACATCCATGCCGTTGTGGGAGAGGACGACGACCACCTGCGCACCGGCTGCACGGGCCTCCTCGACCGTCTTCTGCATGCTCTCTTCCTGGATGCCATAGCTCCAGTTCGGTACCTGCCAGCGCGGGTTGGCAATCGGCGTATACGGAAAGGCCTGGCCGATGATCGCCACCGGCACGCCATTGATGTTCCTGATCACGTAGGCCTTGAACACCGGGTCACCGAAATCGGTGGTCTTGATGTTCTGAGCGACGATGTCGATCTTGCCAGCGAAGTCCTTTTCCTCGACTTCCTTGACGCGCGCTTCGCCATAGGTCGCTTCCCAGTGGAGGGTCATGATGTCAACGCCAAGGGCCTTGCAGGCGTCGACCATGTCCTGCGCGTTGGTCCACAGCGCGGTGCCCGACCCCTGCCAGGTATCGCCGCCGTCGAGCAATAGTGCGCCGGGGCGGCTGGACTTGATGCGCTTGACCAGGGTCGCAAGGTGTGCGAAGCCGCCGACCTTGCCGTAAGTCTGTGCCGCCTTGTCAAAATTCAGGTATGTGAAAGCGTGAGCGTCGAGGGTATCCGGCTTAATGGCGAAATGCCTGAGGAGCGCCTCGCCGACCAGATGCGGCACCTTGCCGAACTGGTCGCCGAAACCGAGGTTGACGTTCGGCTCCCGGAAGTAGATCGGCAGCAACTGCGCATGGCAGTCCGTGATGTGGAGCAGGCTGACGTTGCCGTAGCGGGGCAGCTCATAGATTTTGGCGGCAGCCTGTTCGGCCAGTGCCAGTTCGCTGTGCAGTGCCATGCCGCCAGCCGATGCCACCGCCAGCACCTGGAGAAACTCACGACGATTCATGCTCATTGTTTGTCCTTGATAACGGCCTCGACCGGCTCCGGCCGGGATATTCAGCCCACTTCAGTCCTTGTTGACCGGCGATTCCGGGTCGAGCAGGAAGGCCACGATGTGGGTGATCTGCTCCGGCGTCAACCAGCTGTGCAGCCCGAAGCGCGGCATATTGGTGCATGCGGTGAAGGCGTTCGAGTTGTAGATCTTGTCGTAGGTGTACTTCACGATCTCCTCCGAATTGCCACGCGTCTTGCCATAGTGCTGCAGGCTCGGACCGATCGTGCCGTAGGCCACTTCCTTCTGCGCCAGCTGGTGGCAGGCGTAACAGTTGCCCCCGCGCAGGCGACCCGGTGGATCGGGCTGGATGAAGCCAATGTGACCACCGGTACCCACCGCCGCCAGCTTCTCGCCTTCCTTCCAGTCACCGATCAGCTTGCCTTCCACCGGGTAGCGAATCGTCGCCTGGTTGGCTTTTTCAAGCTGCGCGCCGATCTTGCGCGGCGGGTTATCGCGGTACTGCCCGCAGAGACGCATGGTTTCGTCCTGGTCGAGGCGGCTCATCCAGTACTTCGGGTTGTCGACGCGAAAGGAGGTGCGGAAGACCTGTTCGGCCTCCTTCGCATACTTGCCGCCCGGTGGCTCGACCGGCTTGGTCTGGGCCAGGCTGGGTACCGCAATGACGGCAGCCAAAGTGCCGAAAAGGGCATATCTCGGTTTCATGGTAATCCCCTCTCAGCGCTTTATGCCCGGCGTTTCCATGACGGTGCCGGTGGCGGTCTTTTGCAGGAATGTCTCCAGGGCGATGATCGAATCGGCCAGATAGTTCGGTTCAGGCCAGCGCGCCTGGCGCATGCAGTCGATCAGCCGGCGCTGCATGGTCCACACCGCCCCTTGCGAAACACGATAGGAGGGCCAGGTTTTCATCGCCGTACCCGCACCCTCCCTGGTCGTCAGATTGCCCAGCTCCTGCAGGCGGATGCGCTTGCCGTCCTGGCCATGACAGATGGCACAGGAAAAATCCTGCGGGCCGGAACGGCGATAGAAGATGTACTCGCCGATCTTCGCCATTCTCTGCTCTTCCGGGTGCGCCGCCGGCACATTGATTGGCTTGCCATTCGATTTCGCCCCGATGAAGGTCACCAGCGCCTCGATGTCGGATTCCTTGCCCGGCTTCGAGAACCATTGCCGGGTCATCTCCTCCTGCTTGAAGCCCTGCAGGGTAACCATGCAATACACCAGGCGGGATTCGACATCCATTACCTTCCTGGTATCGGCGAAATATCTCGGCAACTGGGCGTAAGCGCCTTCCAGCTTGCCCGGGCCCAAGCCAAGGTCACATTGTTCGAGCGAGGCATTCCGCGGGCCACGCTTCTCGGCCCACAGGGCTTCTCCCTTGACTTCGAGAAGGTCGGCGGGATTGCCATCGGCCAGTGCCTCGCGATATTTGGCCAGTTCGTCGGCCACCTTGCTGTCCTGCGCCGCGACGGTGCCGATGCAGGCGCCAGCGACGACCACACCGAGCAAGGTACGCATCAACGCTTGAATCATGTCAACTCCTCCGGTAAGGGCGGCGGCGACGGTCTGTGCCGGCTTGCCGCCGCGCTTCATGCTTTCCTTGATGCCTCAGGCAATCGCTGCCTCGTCGGTGCGGCTCTCGCCCTTGTTGTCCTTCCAGGAAACGGTGATTTTGTCGCCCTTGGCACCGCCCTTGAAGCGGAATGCCAGATAGGGATTCTTCGACACCGCGGTCCCCAGTTCGCCGGCCAGAACCAGCCTGTCGTTATGCTTGGCGGTCAGCTCGGTAATGAACCAGGCCGGCACGGTGGCGCCGCTGGCGTCCTTGCGCTGACCCGTTTCCATCTCGTGGCTGACCAGGACCTTCACTTCGGTGATGCCATCCTTGTTGGTGGCGCGGATTTTCATCGGATTTGTTGCCATGACTATCTCCTTGAATTCGCTGCAGGTCGTAACCGATTAGCCGCCACAGCCGCCGAGGGTGACCTTGATCTCCTTGGTGGCCATGAAGAACTTGCCATCTGATTTGACCAGCGCGTAGACGTTGGAAGTCTGACCCATCTTGACGCGCGTCTGCACATTGGCTTCGGTGCCTTCCGGCAGCGTGAAGCTGGCGGCCAGCGCGTTCGGGTTCTTCTCGATCAGGATGGCGACCATGGTCACGTTAGGCAGCGTCGAACTGACGCCTACCGGTACCACGGCGCCGTTCTCGGCGATATCCGGGCCGGTCACCTGGACATCCTTGCTGTCTGCCGGAGTACCAGCGCCAAGGGCTTTCAGTGTGTCAGCCATGCTCTTGGCGTCAAACGCGGCCTTGTTCCACTCAGCCAGCGCCATCCCCGGGGCGATGATGCCCGCAGCAGCAAGCAGGCTCATCAGTGCCGCACCCGAGCAGGTCTTCAGTACATTGCGACGTTGCTTGTTCATCACTTCTCCTCTCAAAAGTCCGTTATCTGGCGCCAGACAGGATCCACGCCACCAGGGTGTTGATGTCGGCATCCTTCATTTCACCGTTCGGCGGCATGGGCACCGAACCCCAGACACCCTGCCCGCCGTTCTTCACTTTAAGCGCCAGACGGGCAGCAGCGTCGGGCTGATCCTTGTAGCGCGCCTGCACCTCGTTGTAGCCGGGACCGACAATCTTGTTGTTGACCCCGTGGCAGGCCATACAGCCGCTTCTGGTTGCCAGGTCAAGCGGCCCCGCGCCAGCACTTGCCGTTGCCGCCACTGGCGCGGCCGCTGCACCGCCGGTCTTGATTCCGCGCACCGGGCCGAAGCTGCGGTTCTGGTCAAAGAGGTTACCGTGTGCATCACGTGCGTAATCCGGCAGAACGGAACCAATCCTGACCTCGGTCTTGCAGTTCTTCATGCACGCCGTGTTCTTCACGTCCGGCTTGCCACCGTTGCCAATGCCGCCCTTGGCAGCCGACGCGCCCGGCCACATGCCGTGGTCGGTGGTCATGCCATGGCGGTTGGGCATCAATTTCTGGACCTCGGCAATGTTCTTGTCGGACAGCGTGAAGTCTGCCGGCACGATCTCGGCCAGGTTGAGCATGTAGGCAAGAACAGCGTAGGTATCATCCGGCTTCATCGACTTCGGCGCGGTCCACGGCATGGCCCGCTGGATATAGTCGAAGATGGTCGAAATCGTCGCCACTTTGGTAAATGTGGTCCGCTGCGGCAGATCCCCCGACGACAGACCCTTGACATTGCCGGTCTTGATGTCGTCCTTGGTGGTGCCGCCGATCAGCGGCGTGAAGACCTCGTTTGACTCGCCGAAAGTGCCATGGCACGAGGCGCATTTCTCCTCGAACACTTCCTGGCCGCGATCAACCGTACCGGATCCTTTCGGCAAGCCTTTGAAGTCGGGACGAACGTCAATGTCCCAGGCTTTCACTTCGGCCGGCGTCGCCTGGCGACCGATGCCTTTGTAGTGGTCGAAGGCGAAGCCGGCACTGGTCGCTCCGGCCAGCGCCAGAGCGAGAATCGTTCTAGAGAACCTGGACATTGCTGACCTCTCCGCTTTCGTCGACTTTCCAGGACTGGATGGCGTTGTTGTGATAGATGGACTTGGTACCGCGCACAAGGCGCAACTGGCCGTATGTCGGCTGCACATAGGCGGTCTCGTCGATGGCGCGCGACTGCAGGATCGCCGGCTTGCCGTCCCAGACCCAGCCGATGTTGAAGCGGGTCAGCGCCTTGTTCTGTACCGGTCCTTCGATGCGCGCCGCCTGCCAGTTGATGCCGCCGTCGAAGGAGACGTCGACCTGCTTGAGCCGGCCACGTCCCGACCATGCCAGTCCGGAAACGTTGTAGAAGCCCTTGTCGAGCAGGGCCTGACCACCGGACGGCGTGGTGATCACCGATTTGCACTCCTGCACCGAGGTGTACTGGCGATGCTGACCGTTCGGCAGCAGGTCGATGTAATGCACAGCCTCGTCCTTGGTGGCATACGGCTTGTCGCCGACTTCGATCCGGCGCAGCCATTTCACCCAGGAGACGCCCTGTACCCCCGGCACGACCAGGCGCAGGGGATAGCCGTTTTCCGGACGCAGCATTTCGCCGTTCTGGCCATAGGCGACCAGCACCTCGCCCGACTCGACCATTTCCATCGGAATGGTGCGCGTCATCGACGAGCCGTCGGCTCCCTCGGCCAGGACGAAACGCGCCTTGCGGTAATCGACGCCGCAATCGTCCAGCAGCAGCTTGAGCGGCACGCCGGTAAATTCGGAACAGGAAAGCATGCCGTGCGTGTACTGGACGGTGGGCACGGCCACGTTGCCCCATTCCAGGCCGGTGTTGGCACCGCATTCGATAAAGTGGATGCGCGATACCGACGGCAAACGCATCAGTTCATCCATGTTATAGACCTTCGCCTGCTTGACAAAGGCCGGCTCGGAACCGTTGATCATCAAGCGGTGCCTGGCCGGATCAATGTCGTACCAACCCTGGTGGTGGCGCTCGAAATGCAGGCCCGACGGGGTAATGATGCCGAACATGCCTTGCAGGGGGGCAAAGGAAACCGACGCCGCGCCAACCCGGGTGAGGCCGGGCGACTCACGGCGAACCAACTGGCTCTCGTGTTTTGACGGTAGCCCGTAGGGACGCACCGCCACCGGCTGTCCGAGCGTTGTCGTCCACTCAGGGTTCTGCAGGATGTTCGCATCGCCTTCGCTGGCGCGCGCGAGCATCGGCACCGCCATCGCCGCACCGGCGGCGGTCAGGAAGCTCTTCCTGAGAAAATCTCGCCGCCCCTCACCGACAGCCTTGATCTCCGCTTCCGAAAGAAAGTTCTCCGGGGCTCGCCGCAGCCGCCCCGGTTGTTTCACGATATCCACCATCGAGACGATTCCCCCTGATTCATGCAACCCGGACAACGCATCTGGCGCAAGGCGCCGCAGCACAGAAGGCGATCGTGCCTGAGAGTCGTCCCGCCAAACAAGGCGAAGCAGTGCTTCAATCCTTCGATCAGCGCCATCTCACCCGCCCATCGCCCCTTTGATTTTCATCAAAATTAGTGTATAACCAGCTGCTTATATAGTCAAGTTCTATTGGCCCTTCAGCCAACCTGCGATTCCGGCCAAAAATGGGGAGTGTTTGGCAGTCAGGATATGGCTGAGGCATAATGAGGGCTATATCGCGCGCCAAAATCACTCTGAGGAGATCTCTCGATGAAACTGCTTCACACTGTTGCAGGACTGGGCCTGCTTGCCGCAACCGGCTTCGCGCAGGCGGGCGATCCCAACCTGCCTCGCAACCTGGCGGCCACCTGCGCCAACTGCCACGGCACCAACGGCAGGGCCGTTCCGGGCGCCGGACTCGATGCCCTGAACGGCATCGAAAAGGCGAAGGCGCTACAGAAGCTGGCCGACTTCAGGAGTGGTGCCAAACCCGCTTCGATCATGCACCAGATCGTCAAGGGTTACACCGACGAACAGCTCGATCTGATTGCCACCTACTTCGCCGCACAAAAATAAGGGGATGACACCATGATGCTGATGAAAAGACGTGATTTCCTCAAGGCCGGCGCGGCGGCGGGGGCGCTGGCCTCGCTCTACGGCTGTGCCGGCACGAGCAAAACCAGCGGCCATGTAGTCGTGGTCGGCGGCGGTTACGGTGGCGCGACGGTGGCCAAGTACCTGCGCATGTGGAGCGAAGGTGGTGTCCAGGTGACGCTGGTCGAACGCAACCCGACCTTCATCTCCTGCCCGATGTCGAATCTGGTCGTTGGCGGTACCAGGACCATGGAGGAGATCACGGTCAGCTACGACGGGCTGAAGAACACCTGGGGGGTACGCCTCATCCAGGATGAAGTACTGGCAGTGGACCCCGCGAAGCGCAGCCTGCGCCTGGCCAAGGGCGGCGAGCTGAGCTATGACCGCCTGGTCCTCTCGCCCGGCATCGAGTTCATGTGGAACGAGATCCCCAGCCTTGACAATGCTGCCGCACAATCGGCGATTCTGCACGCCTGGAAGGCCGGCCCGCAGACCGTCGCCCTGCGCAAACAACTGGAAGACATGAAGAACGGCGGCGTCTACGCGCTCACCATCCCGAAGGCGCCCTATCGCTGCCCGCCCGGACCCTACGAGCGCGCCTGCCTGGTGGCCAGCTACTTCAAGCAGACCAAGCCGAAATCGAAGGTGATCATCCTCGACGCCAACGAGGACGTGGTGTCCAAGAAGGGGCTGTTCACCAAGGCCTGGACCGATCTCTACAGGGATATCGTCGAGTATCGCCCGAACAGCGAGGTGAAGGACGTCGACGTTGCTTCGAAGACGGCCATCCTGGAATTCGACAAGTTCAAGGCCGACGTGCTCAACGTGGTTCCACCGCATCGCGCTGGTGACGTCGCAGCGAAATCCGGCATCAAGCTGATCAACGACCGCTGGGTCGATATCGACTGGCTGTCAATGGAATCGACCAGCACACCGGGGGTGCATGTCCTGGGCGACGCCGTTTTCCCGGCGCCGACCATGCCGAAGTCGGGTCACATGGCCAACCAGCACGGCAAGCTTGCCGCCGCGGCAATCCTCAACCTGCTGTCAGGCGACAGGCCAAACCCGACGCCGGTGCTGATGAACACCTGCTACAGCTTCGTCGATGCGAAAAACGCCATCCACGTTACTTCGGTACACCAGTACGACCCGGCGACCAAGGTCGTGCAGCCGGTCAAGGGTGCCGGCGGCGTATCGGCGGCGCGCAACGAAATCGAAGGCAAGGTCGCTTTGGGCTGGGCCAAGAATATCTGGGCCGACATGCTGGCCTGACCTTCTCCAGGCACCGGCAGGAAAGACAGAAGGCCGCAGCTGCGGTCTTCTGTCTTTATGGCCACAGGCGCTTAATCCAGCGTCGCAATGTACTCGGCGACAGCATGCGCTTCCAGTTCGCTGAGCTTGGAAGCGACGGTATGCATCACCGCATTGTCGTTGGTCCGCTCGCGCTTGTTGAATTGCTTGAGCTGATCCTCGATGTATCGCGGATGCTGGCCGGCCAGACGCGGCAGCAGCGGGGTTCCCAGGCCCTTGGCGCCATGGCAACTCGCGCAACTGGGCAAGCCGGAGAACGAGTTGCCCTTGCTGAAAATGTAGCGCCCAACCGCCAGGATTTCGCTGTCCGTCGGCGTATTGGGCGTCGCCTTCTTGTTGGCGAAGAAGGCACCGAGAGCCTTCATTTCAGCCGGCGTCAGCTCTTCAGACTGCGGCTTCATGGTGTCGCTCTTGCGCTTGCCACTCTTGAAATCGGCCAGCTGCCGGGCCAGGTATTCAGCGTGCTGGCCAGCCAGACGCGGAAACACCGGGCTGGCCGATTCACCCTCCATTCCGTGACAGAGAAAACAGCGCCCCGAAACGATTTCTTCAGCGCGCGCCTGATCAGCCTTGGCATCGGCCAGTACCGGCAGGCTCAGCAGTGCCGCCAGGGCACCGGCTCCCATCAGAACAGAATGCTTGTAAGCCACTTGAATTCTCCCCTCGGACAAGACATCATCTCTAAATCATTAAATACTAATGCACTTGACCGGTGCTTTCAATCATGCGCCAGGGAACCAGCAAGAAAATCCAGCAAGAAGAGAACCCCGGCTGAGCCTGGCGCGACGCTTCCCACTCAACTGTTTCAGGAGATGCTGATGAACCGGCGATACTTCCTGCGCACTGCGGCAGCTTTCGCCGCCCTGACCGCCACCGAAATGGCACCGTGGCAGACCATGAGCGCATCGCCCGAGAGGTCGAGGACTTCGTGCGTGGTCCGGCGGTCAAGGACCACCCCTTGCGGCAGGTCTCCGCGCATGTCTGGATGATCTTCTCTCCCGACGGTTTCCCCACCCCGGAAAACCAGGGGATGATGTGCAACATCACCTTCGTCAATAGCACCAAAGGTCTGATTGTGGTTGACTCGGGGGCCTCGGTGCAGATTGGCGAAATGGCCATCCGCCAGTTGCAGAAGACTCTCAGGAAGCCGGTCATTGCGCTCATCAATACCCATTACCACGGCGATCACTGGCTCGGCAACGACGCCTTTGCCGCCGCCTACAAGGGCTTGCCGATCTACGCACACCCGGGCACGATCAAGGAGATCCAGGGGGTGCAGGGCAACCTGTGGCGCACGCTGATGGAGCAATGGACCAACCAGGCGACCATGGGTACGCGCATCGTGCCACCCAGCCTGGCGCTGGAGCATGGCAACGAGCTCAGCTTCGGCGACCTCACGCTGCGCATCCACCATTACGGCAAGGCGCACACCCCCTACGACCTCTGTGTCGAAGTGGTGGAAGACAAACTGACCTGCGTCGGTGATGTCGCCATGGACCGGCGCATCGCCAACATGGATGACGGCTCTTATGTGGGCACCTTCAGGACCTACGACGAACTGCAGAAGAACGCCAGGAGCACGATCTGGCTGCCCGGCCACGGCGAACCCGGTGCCACCGTTCTGCAATGGAACCGCGAATTGTTCGAAGGCATCTATCGACCTTGTGAACAGGCCGTCAAGGAAGGCCTGCCGCTCGAAGAGGCCAAGGCTCTGGTACTGAAGGACCCGCGGGTGGTCAGTCGAACCCGGGACACGAAGGGCTTTGAGGCGAACATCGGCAAGTACGTCAGCCTGGCCTACCTGGAAGCCGAGGCGGCGGGCTTCTGATCGGCTACCGCCTGACCCGATCCACCACCTCAGTCATTCAACTCTCGGGAGAAGCCATGCGCCTGCCATACCTGACCCTGCTCTACCTGCTGCCCCTTGCTGTATACGCGGAAGAACCGTGGGGCAAGGTCGATCTGCAAACCGCCAAGCCGCTGCACGAAAAATCCTGCATCAGTTGCCACGTGCGCATGTACGGCGGCGACGGCAGCAAGATGTACACCCGCGACGGGCGCATGCTCTCAGACCGGCTCGAACTGCTGCAGCGTGTCGCCACCTGCAATGCCAGGGTCAGCGCCGGCTGGTTCCCGGACGAGGAGGCGGCGGTGGCCGCCTGGCTGAACCAGCAGTACTACCATTTCGCGCGATAGGATGTACCACTTCCTGAAGACCGTCGGCCGAATCTGCCGGTGCTGCCTGCTGGCGCTGCCCTTGGCGGTGCTCGCGTCGGATGGCAAGCTGCAGACGGCAACCGATCTGCGCGCCGAAGCGGCACTGGCCAGCCGTTCCGGTGGCCCGCTGATCCTGCTCTTCAGCCGGCAGGACTGCCCCTACTGCCAGGCAATCAAGCGCGATTATCTGCAGCCGCTGGCCAGCAACTTGCGCTATCGCGACAAGGTCGTAGTGCGCCAGATCAACCAGGACAGCGATGCGCCGATCACCGATTTCCGCGGCGAGCGCAGCACCCATGCCCGTTTCGCCGCTGCCGAAAAGATCAGGCTGGTGCCCGTCGTCGCCTTCTACGGCCCGGATGGCAAACGACTGACCGATCCGATCATCGGCACGCGCTTGCCGGATTTCTACCAGAGCTACCTCGAACAGGCGATCGAGAAATCCGTGCTGGCCCTCAAGCGCCGCTGAAATGCCGATCTGGGGGCAAGCTTTCAACATGCAATCTTCGCGATACTTCCAGAACACGCCACCGCAGGATAGGGAATCGGCAGCACGTAGCCGCATCATGGCGCTGACGGAGTACGTTTATCGCCTGCAAGCAAAGTAGCTTGATGGCGGTAGCAAGGTCGTAACCAGGAGGGCTTGGCGCGCGCTGCGCTCGGGCCTGTCTTCTCATCCCCACTCGATGGCGACTGACCATGAACCGTGTTTCTTCCACACTCGACATTGGCGCCCTGAAGCGCTTGCGGATTCTCTGCATCTCTGAGACCGGCTGGTTCGACACCGCCACCGTGTTCGATGACATCCGGGCGGCCGGTGGCGCTCAGAGCGATCAGTACGCCATCCCCTGGCCGCCGTTCGGCAGATTGCACGCGGAGAATGCGGCCGGCTTTTCGGCGCTTCTGGAAGCCGAGACAACCGATGGAAGGCTGCGCCGACTGCTGTTCGACACCGGCTGGAGCCCCGAGTGGATGGATCGCCGCTTCGCCGAGGAGGGCATCGACCAGTTGTTGCAGAAGGGCCAGATCGAGGCGCTGATCGTCAGCCACGAGCATTTCGATCACTTCTGGGGGATCCGCTCGACCCTCAGACACTGCCCGAGCATCCCGATTTACGTGCCCGACGGTTTCCATCAGACGGGCTTGAGCTTCATCCGCCAACAAGGTCACACGGGAGCCCTGATCACTGTCGCCGCCGACCAGCCGCTGGTCTTGTTCCCCGGCTTGGCCGTGGTCAGTTTTCCGATGAGTACCCTGTTGCAGGTAGAGGGGGAAAACGTCCTCTACGCAAGGTTGCAGAATCAGGGTCTGAGCATGATCACCGGCTGCGGCCACGGCGGGGTGCTCAACCTGCTGGATTATGCCCGGCGGACCTTCACCGGTGGCGATCGGATCCATGCAGTCTATGGCGGTCTGCACCTTTCGCCCCTGGAAGATTGGGACACGCAGCGGGACCAGATCGTGCAAGCCTTGAGCAGCTATGGCATTGCGAAGATGGCGTGCAACCATTGCACTGGCCGCACCGCGGTCGAGAAGATGCTCGCCAGCGGTTTGCCGGTCCTGCGGGGGACAGGACGGCATGGTTCTCAGACAGACTTGTTCCTGGGTAACGGCGACGTACTTGAACTGGAGTAAGCATGCCGACCGAAGCGATAGAATTCCGCGTGAACGACGATACGCTACGCGGGGATCTGTTCCGGCCGGAAGGTGTGCTCCAGCCACCACTGGTAGTCATGGCACACGGGTTCGGCTTAGAGCGACGCTTTGGCCTGCCGGCCTTCGCCGAACGACTTCGCGCCGCCGGCCTGGCGGTACTGCTTTTCGATTACCGGGGCTTCGGCGATAGTGGAGGCACGCCACGCGGGCTGGTGGATGCACGGCGGCACCTGGCGGATTTCGCGGCGGCAGTACGGTGCGCGCGGGAATTGAAGGGTGTGGACAGCACGCGGGTAGCGCTCTGGGGTACCTCGTTCGCTGGTGGTCATGTCCTGGAGACGGCGGCGCGGCTGCCAGGAATCTCTGCGGTGGTTGCGCAGGTGCCGCACGTCGATGGCTTGGCCAGCCTGCTGCTTTACCCGCCGCAACTGCTACCGGGTGCGGTCTGGCTGGCGTTGTTCGACCTTGCCGCTGGCGCACTTGGCCGAGACCCCGTCCGCGTTCCCATTATCGGTCACAGCGGCGTGCGCTGTCTGGCAGGGCAGGATTGCGCTGACGGCTATCGCCACCTCATTCCTGAGGGGGCAGTCTGGCAGGAAGCAGTACCAGCACGCATCCTGCTCACGATCCTCGGCTATCGGCCGATCCATGTCGTGCATCGGATACAGGCCCCCGTGTTGATCATCGCCGCAGAACGTGACTCGCTGATTCCATTCGCCGCCACTCGCAGGACTGCGGCACGGATTCGATCCTGTCAGTTCGAGGCGCTGCCGATCGGCCATTTCGATCTCTACGATGGACCGTGGTTTGAAAAGAGCGTCGCCCTGCAGATTGACTTTCTGCGGCGGCACTTGGGAGCTGGCTGTGAGACAGGCGCTATTGAATCTGGAGGACGAAACAATAGCGCGCGACAGCCCTGCAGCACCATCCACTGCCAAGGGGTGAAGCAACAAGTCAGGTCCTCAATCGATCGACATGGTCTGCACCAGGGCAATCCGTCAGGATGAATGACTTGAGGCGGTTGCGAGTTTTCCCTGGCCAACGGCAAGTAGTGCCGTTTTCCCGCTTGCGCAGGCGGCACAATTGTTCATGGCCTCCGAGAGGAGATTTCTATTCGTGTGCAATCCGCTTATCCGTGAATAAGTAGTCTCTCAGCTCCTTGGAGAAGCTTGCATCCTTTCTCCGTATCCACTCGAGAACCATCGCCGCATGCTCCTTTTCCTCATCGCGGTTGTGCATGAGGATGGCCTTCAACTCTGCGTCTTTGCAGGCATCCGCCCGCTGGTTGTACCAATCGACTGCCTCCAGCTCCTCCATCAGGGAAACAATGGCACGATGCATATCCCTGGTTTCATCTGATAGCTCTGACGCGGGCTCGTGGTAACCAACACTTGACATGGCTCTTGCTCCTTGACCGGACTGAATTTGGCGAAATGTCTGACGTGCCCGCTGATGCCAAGATCATCAGGACGTCCCCGCGGTAGAAACGAACCAGTCATTCAGTGAGGTCGTTGCCTAGCAGCGTCGGCTTCACATCGCTGGCTCTCCTTATTTTAGACCGAGAGCCCAGCGCGTGCGGACTTTTGACGAGCCTCCCTGCCCGAAACGACGTGTCAGGATACCGCGTATTCTTCCTGCTCAGCCTCGAAGAGCATGCTTGCCAGCGACGTCAAGCCCTCCTGCTGCGCTGCCTCCGAGATTTCTTCAAGGCTAGCACCGGCGTCGATCAGCCGAGCCGTAGCCGAGTCGTTCGGTAACTCCTGGCGGAATTGCTGCAGGCGGTCGCCAAGCGCCTCAGTAACCCGGGAATTGCCATCCAGACCGGCGTCCGATTCAGCACCTTGCTCACAAGCCTCGAAAAGCGCGCCCGCCAGGGCGTGCAGGCCCTCTTCCGTAGCGCAGGTAGAAATCTCCTCGGGGCTCGCGTTGCGGGCAATGGCCGCGGCCGTCTTGCTGTCCCTGGGCATGGTGCCGGCGAAGGATGCGAGAATCTGCTTGATTATTTCCATGATTACCTCCTGTGATTGGCCAAGAAGTGAAGCAAGCGTGTCTACTGGCGCTGCCCGGTCGGGATCATCGCCGATTCGTTCCGCAAGAGAGTGTATGACCGTGACCATGGCATTGATGGCGGTGGTCAATGGGTAGCCGGTCGAGACGACCTTCGAGATACGCGGCGACTGCCATGTCCGGACTCTCTTCCATGGTAATGATCGGCTGTATCCCGGCTTGCATCAACCGATGATGCAAACCGGCGCCAATGCTGCCGCTGATCAGTACACTGATTGCCGCCAGCGGGCCGGGTAGTTGGTGATGACTAGCATGCAAGGTCTGCTCCATGGGAAGCTCCAGCAGTCTCTTGTCGGAGATCTCGCCCTTGTCAATCTTGTAGATCCAGAATTTCCGGCATTTTCCAGCATGTTCAGTGATGGTCTTGCGATTCTGACTGCTTACAGCGATTTGCATGGCTTTTCCTTTGGTGGCTTTTCTCGAAGCGACAATCAGGCCGGCCAGGCCATTAGGCGGAGACGCGGTGGCCAGCGGCAGAGCGCCGACAAACCCTGAGAGCACCAGGCAAGGCTGGCATCGACGGCGAATGAAGCCGACGCCGCGAACGAAAGCGTCACTCATGGACTTGTCTAACGAGTATTCCCACTCAAGAACCGTGCCAGGACTTTCGAATCTGGACAGCGTCAGTTAATCAATGCACTACGATTGCAGGGTCGGATTTACTGGCCGCTTCACGGCTGCCATCAGGGGCAGCCGTGTCAGACTGGCAGCGCCGTGGCGGTCATTTGGCAGAAGCCACCGGTAAATCACCTGACAAGCAAGCGACACGATGGGTCAGTGCTTGCTGACTTCCTCCCAGCCGGCGATTATCGCCCTGATGTGAGCAAAGAGGGCGTGGTGAGGCGGTGTCAATTGACTGCAGTCTGGCAGTGATGGCAGTATCTGGCTGTGCAGTTGACAAGTCCGCAACCACCCGATGACGCTAGCACCCAAGTCGCTGAGCGAGCTGATTTCCTTTCTGGAAACCCTGGCTGAACCCCATATCCTGTGCGATCGCGATTACCGGATCGTCGCTGCCAACCAAGCCTACCGGGTCAAGTGGGCCGGCCAGGCGGAACCGCTGGGGCATCGATGTTACGAAGTGTCACATCGCTACACCGTGCCATGCGACCAAGCCGGAGAGTCCTGCCCTCTGCAGGGAAGCCTGCGCTCAGGCAAGAGGGAACGTGTCCTGCACCTGCACCACACGCCGCAGGGCGAAACTTTCGAGAGCATCGAGCTTTCGCCGGTCCGCGACGCCAATGGCGAAATCACCCACTACGTCGAGAAGCTCGAACCTCTGCCGGTCGCGCGTAGCCTGACGCACGCACAGGGATTGATTGGCCGTTCGCCGGTCTTCATGCAAATGATGGAGATGGTAAGCCGGGTAGCGCCTTCGGATGCGTCAGTCTTGCTGCAAGGCGAATCTGGAACCGGCAAGGAACTGGTCGCCAGGGCCATCCACCAGTTGAGCCGACGAGCCGAGCGCCCATTTGTTCCGGTTGACTGCTCGGGATTGACTGAAACGCTGTTCGAAAGCGAGCTTTTCGGCCACGAGCGGGGAGCATTCACCGGCGCGACGACGCGCAAGACGGGGCTCGTCGAGGCGGCCTCCGGCGGAACGCTTTTTCTTGACGAGATCGGTGACATCCCCCTTTCGATCCAGGTCAAGCTCTTGCGCCTGCTCGAAACCGGCACCTATCGCCTGGTCGGATCGCCGGAGTTGCGCAAGGCGGAAGTCAGGATCGTATCGGCAACCCATCGTTCCCTGACCGATATGGTGCTCCAGGGAACGTTTCGTCAGGATATCTTCTACCGCTTGAACATCTTTCCGGTCTGCCTTCCACCCCTGCGCGAACGGGGCGACGATATCCTGCTGCTCGCCGATGCTCTGCTCAAGCGCGTTGCAGCCGGACGGGTCTTTCGCCTGTCCGCCGAGGCGGCGACATGGCTTGGCCGCTACCCCTATCCTGGCAATGTGCGCGAATTACGCAACATCCTGGAGCGTGCCTGCCTCCTCTGCGACGGAGACGAGATTCGCCTCGCGCACCTGCCATCGGAGCTGGTGCTGAACATCCCGCGGCAGAACGCGGTCCAGCCATGGCCAGTCAGCCGAAAGCAATCACCACCGACCTTTGAGATGGCAGCCTTCGCCCAGCAGGTTCAGTCCTTTGCGGGCAACCGAAAGGCGTTGGCTCGTCAGCTCGGCTGCTCGGAAAGAACACTGTATCGACGCCTGACGGAGCTCGAAGCCTGGCAGAAATCTCAGGTCTGAGCCTCGGCTGATTTTTTTCATTTTGCCAAACCGCTCCAAGCAAACCGCATCCCCGATAAATCACGGTCGCCATACCCAGGGCGATGCCCAAGTGTAGCACCACGCCGACCAGCGTCCAGCGCGAACTGCCGGTCGCCTTGCGCATGACGGCGAGGGTTGCCACGCAGGGGATGAACGGCATGGTTGCCGTGAGGAAGGAGAGAGCGGGAGCGGTCGGGACGGACGCTGCCAGGGTATCGGTCAGTCTTCATCTGACAGCTCTGATGCGGGCTCGTGGTAACCAACGCTTGATGGCTGCACGCCGCGCGTTTTCCTGTCGAGTCGGCCGCGCAACGCTATACTATCTTGCTGGCGCCGGGGCCAGCGCCGTTTGATGGCAAAGGATGCAGCCGATGAGACCTCGTAACCGGAGCTTCTGGATGTGGGCGGAGGCGCTGGACCTTCTGCAGGGCGCCGAGCAACTGCAGGATCGGTTTTTTCCCCTCGAACGTCTGCAGTCGGTGCCCTGCTGGGAGCCGGCGGTGGACTTGTACGAGAACGGCGAGGAACTCAGGCTGCTGGTGGCGCTGCCGGGCGTCAGTTCGCGGCAGTGCGAAGTGGTACTCGACGACGCGGGCCTGGTGGTACGCGGCCAGCGGCCGATGCCGTCGGTGCTCCAGCGTGCCGCCATTCACCGCCTCGAGATTCCTTATGGGCGGTTCGAGCGGCGGATTCCGCTACCGCCGGGAAGCTACCGCCTGCACGAACAGTTCCTCGAGGACGGCTGCCTGGTGCTGGCGCTGCGCCGCCTCCAGTGAAGGACCGGAGCATGCTCACTGACAAGAGCGACGGTAGCGTCCTGGTGATCCCTGACGACGCGATGATCATCGTGCCGATGCGCAACGTCGTTCTCTTTCCGGGCATGATCCTGCCGCTGACCATCGGCCGCGAACAGTCGATCCTGGCAGCCCAGCAGGCCGTGAAGACCGAGCGTCCGGTCGGCATCCTCCTGCAGCGTGATGCCGAGATCGAGGTGCCGGCGCCGGATGATCTTTGTCTGGTCGGTACGGTGGCCAACATTCTGCGCTACGTGACCCTGCCGGACAACACGCACGTCATTGTCTGCCAGGGGCTGCAGCGATTCCGGATCGCCGAGTACCTGCCCGGATATCCTTTCCCGGTGGCGCGCATCGGGCGCATCGAAGAACCCGAGGCGACAGACAGCCAGATTGAAGCCAGGATGATCCAGCTCCGCGAGCGCGCGCTCGAGGTCCTGCAGTATCTGCCGCAAGTCTCCCAGGAGCTGCTCGGCGCCGTGAAGAGCATTGGCCAGGCAACGGCACTGGCCGACCTGGTGGCCAGTGTCACCGAACTGAAGTTGACCGATCGGCAGAGGGTCCTCGAAACGATCGATCTGACGCGACGGCTCGATGTCGTTCTCGACTGCCTGCTCGGTCGCCTGGAGGTGCTGCGGCTCTCACGCGAGCTCGACGAGCGCACCAAGGCAAGCATCGACCAGCGCCAGCGCGAATACCTGTTGCGCGAGCAGCTGAAGTCGATCCAGAAGGAACTGGGCGAGGGGGAAACCGGCAACAGCATTGAGATCGAAGCGCTGCGCAAGGCCATCGCGGACGCCGAGATGCCCGAGGAAGTGGCGACGCAGGCCAACAAGGAGCTCAAGCGCCTGGAGCGTATGTCGGACGGGTCCGGCGAGTACTCGATGGTACGCACCTACCTCGACTGGCTGGTCGAGTTGCCATGGAAAGCGCCCGAGCCGGATCGCATTGAAATCGCCGAGGCGCGGCGCATCCTCAATGCAGATCACTTCGGCCTGGATCAGGTCAAGAAGCGCATCATCGAGTTTCTTGCCGTGCGCAAGCTCAACCCGAGTGGCCACGGTCCGATCCTGTGTTTTGTCGGACCGCCTGGAGTCGGCAAGACGTCGCTTGGCCAGTCGATCGCGCGGGCGCTCGGGCGCAAGTTCGTGCGCGCCTCGCTGGGCGGCGTGCACGATGAAGCCGAAATTCGTGGCCATCGACGGACCTATATCGGCGCCTTGCCCGGCAACATCATTCAGGCGATTCGCAAGGCCGGATCGAGGGGCTGCGTGATGATGCTCGACGAGATCGACAAGCTCGGGGCAAGCGTCCAGGGCGATCCCTCGGCGGCACTGCTCGAAGTCCTTGATCCGGAGCAGAACGATACCTTCCGCGACAACTACCTCGCCTTGCCTTACGACCTGTCCCGCATGCTGTTCATCACCACGGCCAATGTGCTGGACAACATCCCGGGGCCCCTGCGTGACCGTATGGAGATCATCCAGCTACCCGGCTACACGCAGGAGGAGAAACTGGAGATAGCGCGGCGCTATCTGGTCGGACGCCAGATGACCCAGAACGGCCTCAAGGAAGGGCAGATCGAGTTCTCGCAGCCAGCGCTGCAGGCGATCATTCGCGATTACACGCGCGAAGCCGGTGTGCGCTCGCTCGAGCGGGAGATCGGCGCGCTGTGCCGACGGGCCGCAGTGGAAATTGCCGAGGGCGCGATACAGTCGATGACCGTCGACGAGGGCGATCTGGCCCGGATACTTGGGCCGGGAAAGTACGATAACGAGGTCGCGCTGCGCACCGGCCTCGCCGGGGTGGCTACGGGACTCGCGTGGACGCCGGTCGGTGGCGACATCCTGTTCATCGAAGCCAGCCGCACAGCCGGCGACGGCAAGCTGATCCTGACCGGGCAACTCGGCGAGGTGATGAAGGAGTCGGCACAGGCGGCGCTGACGCTGGTGAAAACACGTGCGGCCAGCCTCGGCATCGATGCCGGCAGCTTCGACAGGAGCAATGTCCATGTGCACGTGCCGGCGGGTGCGATCCCGAAGGATGGGCCGAGTGCCGGCGTGGCGATGTTCATCGCGTTGGCATCGCTTTTCGTCGACCGGCCGGTCCGCAACGACACTGCGATGACCGGCGAGATCAGCCTGCGCGGACTCGTCCTGCCGGTTGGTGGAATCAAGGACAAGGTGCTCGCCGCGATGCGTGCCGGCATTCAGCGGGTGCTGTTGCCGGCGAGGAACCGCCGGGACCTCGAGGAAGTGCCGGCGGAGGCGAAGGAGCGACTCGAGTTCGTTTTCCTGGAAACTGTGGACGATGCCGTGCGCCATGCCATGCCACAATGATGCAGCGGAACGTTCCGGGCTCGGCGCCGCTGCCGTGTGTCTGCCGATCAGGGAAAGCGTGGCGAGCAGGAACGCTTCTGGTGTCCCGGGAGATTGAGAATGGCTGCGCTTAGAGTTCATGTCGACTTGCCCCGGCGCCTGATCGTCATTGGCTTCGGCTGTATCGGGCAGGGACTGCTGCCCCTGCTGCTACGCCATATTGGCGTGCCGCCGGGGGCAATCACGATCGTGTCCGCGGACGATGGTGGTCGGCAAGTAGCGGCCGAGTATGGCATTCGCTTCATCACCAGGGCGTTGCTGCCCGACAACTACCGGCAGGTACTCGATCCCCTGGTCGGCCGTGGCGACTTTGTGCTGAATGTCTCGGTCGACGTCGCCTCGGTGGCGTTGATCCGCTATGCCCGCGAAAAGGGTGCACTCTACCTTGATACCAGCATCGAGCCATGGCTTGGAGGCTACAGCAATCCGGCCGTGCCGGCGGCGGCGCGGACGAACTACGCGCTGCGCGAGGAGGCGCTGGCGCTGCGCAAGAGCCAGTCCGCTTCGCCGACCGCCGTGCTGACGCATGGCGCCAATCCGGGCCTGGTGTCGCACTTCGTCAAGCGTGCATTGTTGAATGTTGCCGCCGCCACAGGGCTCGCTGCCAGCCCGCGCGAGACGCGCGAGGGCTGGGCGGATCTCAGCCGATCCCTGGGCGTGCGGACGATCCACATCGCCGAGCGCGACACCCAGGTGTCGACGCTGCGCAAGCAGACGAACCAATTCGTCAATACCTGGTCTGTCGACGGCTTCGTCAGTGAGGCGCAGCAGCCCTGCGAACTTGGCTGGGGTTCGCACGAGCGCCATTTCCCGAATGACGGGAAGCGACATCAGACCGGCTCGCAGGCGGCGATCTACCTGACCCGGCCAGGGTGTGCCACGCGCGTCCGTAGCTGGACGCCGCGTGCCGGGCCTTTCCACGGCTTTGCCATCACGCATGGCGAGTCGATTTCAATTGCCGACTACCTGACTATTCGCCAGGGCGGCGAGGTAGTCTATCGCCCGACGGTGCACTATGCCTATCACCCCTGCGACGACGCGCTGCTGTCGGCGCATGAGTTCTGTGGCCGAAACTACGTCCAGCAGGAGAAGAAGCGCATCCTGATGAACGAAATCTCGCCTGGCGGCAGCGATGAGTTGGGGGTGCTGCTGGCTGGCCACCGGAAGAACGCCTACTGGTATGGCTCGCAACTGAGCGTCGATGACGCCAGGCGGCTGGCGCCGCACAACAGCGCGACCACGCTGCAGGTAACTTCCGCGGCGCTGGCCGGGATGATCTGGGCGATCGAGAATCCCGAGCGTGGCGTGATCGAGCCGGACGAGATGGATTTCGAACGCGTCCTCGAGATCTGCTTGCCCTATCTCGGGCCCGTGGTCGGCGTCTACACCGACTGGACGCCGCTGGCCGGGCGCGAGCGCCTTTTCCCGGAAGAGCTCGACCACTCCGATCCCTGGCAGTTCAGGAACGTCAGGGTTGCCTGATTTTCCCTGCACAAGTCCTTTCGACGACCTATGATGAATCTGTGCTCCGCTCGCTGCCGGCCTCTGCCGGCGCTGCGCCCAGTCCCGGGACGACAGGCAGCGGGAAGGGATTGCTCGACAGGGCTTGCGTGTCGCTGATGCGACCTTTTTTCAAGGGGGTTTGTCATGAGTCGCAGATCAATTCCTCCCGGTTTTCATCCGGTTCGTCGTGATCGCCTGCTGCAGGAAGCAGAGCACGATAGCTACAAGACCAAGGGGAAACTTCCCGACCCGACCATCTGTACGCATTGCGGGGCGGTTTTTCGCGGCGGGCGTTGGCAATGGGGCGTCATGGCGCCCGTCGACGCGCATCGGGCCAGCTGCCCGGCGTGCCAGCGTGTGCATGATCATTACCCGGCAGGGTTTGTTTTCCTTGAGGGAGATTTCCTGCTGGCTCACCGGGAGGAGATCGGGCATCTGGTCCGCAACGAGGCTGAGCGCCAGCGAGCGGAGCACCCTTTGAAACGGGTGATGGCGATTGACGAATCCGAGACCGGGTTGCGGGTGAGTACCACCGACATCCACCTCGCACGGGCGATTGGTGAAGCCGTCCACCACGCCTATCAGGGGAAACTCGAATTCCACTACAACCCGGAAGAAACCTTGTTGCGCGTTCATTGGTCACGGTAGCGGGCAGTGAAGCGAGGGGGGCGGCAACGGGAGTGCCCACTGAAGCCGCACGCGGCCAGGGCGAGGGATTTTGCCGGCGAGATCGGCCGAGTCATCAGGGAGGCAGCACATGCGCAGCGGTGATCAGCAGGAACTGGATCGCTTGCTTGATGAAATCCGGGACGAGGTGGGTGCGACCGGCTACCTGACCGGTCGCTCAGCGCTTCAACAGCGGGTGTTCGAGGCCTTGCGCATGGTGCCGCGACACATTTTTGTTCCGGATGAGCTGCAGGACAGCGCCTATGCCAATCACCCGCTGCCAATCGGCCATGGGCAAACCATTTCGCAACCTTACATCGTCGCCTTGATGACCGACCTGATCCAACCTGGGCCGGAAGACGTCATTCTTGAAGTCGGTACCGGTTCCGGATACCAGGCAGCCATTCTGTCCCGGCTGGTGAAGCAGGTCTACTCGCTGGAGATCATCGAGGCACTCGCCGAACAGGCGTGCCGACGTTTGCAGCGACTGGGCTACGACAACGTCGAGGTGCGTATGGGAAACGGTCGCTTCGGCTGGCCCGAGCATGCCCCTTATGACGCAATCGTCGTCACCGCAGCAGCTCCCCGAGTGCCACCGGCACTGATCGAACAACTCAAGCCGGGGGGAACACTGGTGATACCGGTGGGCAGGCAGCACTTCGGACAGGAACTGTTGACGATCAGCAAGGACGCCCAAGGCAGGACTGAAGAGCGGCGGATTCTGCCGGTCGCTTTCGTGCCTTTGACCGGATCAGCGGACGAGTGACCGACTACAGACTCAAAAGCGTGTGTCGAGACCGTGCTCGGCCAGTTCGGCGGCGCGCAGTACGGCGAGGGCCTTGTTCTGCGTTTCCTGCCACTCGGCGGCCGGGTCTGAATCGGCAACGATGCCGGCGCCGGCCTGGACATGCAGTTCGCCGTCCTTGACGATGGCCGTACGAATCGCGATCGCCAGGTCCATATCACCGTTGAAGCCGAGGTAACCGACCGCACCGGCGTAGATGCCGCGCTTGACCGGTTCAAGTTCGTCGATGATCTCCATCGCCCGCACCTTCGGCGCGCCGGAGACGGTCCCGGCGGGAAAAGTGGCCTTGAGCACATCGAGCGCGTCAAGCTCGGGGCGCAGCCTGGCCTCGACATTCGAAACGATGTGCATCACGTGCGAGTAGCGCTCGACGATCATGTTTTCGGTCAGCTTGATGCTACCAACGCGAGCGACGCGGCCGGCGTCATTGCGGCCGAGGTCGAGGAGCTGAACGTGCTCTGCACGTTCCTTTTCGTCAGCCAGCAACTCGGCGGCGAGGGCCTGATCCTCGTCGAAAGAGACCCCCCGCCGACGGGTGCCGGCGATCGGCCGCACGGTGACGGTGTCTCCTTCAAGGCGGACAAGGATTTCCGGCGAGGCGCCAACGACGTGGAAATCCTCGAAGTCGAAATAGAACATGTACGGCGACGGATTCAGCGAGCGCAACGAGCGGTACAGCGCCATCGGGCTGGCCACGAGCGGCTTGCTCATGCGCTGTGACAGGACGACCTGCATGATGTCGCCCTCGGTGATGTAACGCTTGGCCTTGATCACCGCCTGTCGGAACTGTGCCTCGCCAAACATCGACGTCGCCGGCTGCGAAGAATGCGGTGTCTCGGGCGGAATGGCGACCGATTCGCGCAGCCTGGCAAGCAGTTCCCGCAGCCGGGTCTGAGCCTTCTGGTAGGCGCCGGGCACCCCGGGCTCAGCATAGACGACCAGCGTCAGTTTGCCCGAGAGATTGTCGACCACCGCTATCTCCTCGGACAGCAGCAGCAAGATGTCGGGAATTCCGAGATCATCCGCTTTCTGCGAGCGCGTCAGCCGGGTTTCGATATAGCGGACGGTGTCATAGCCGAAACAGCCGACCAGCCCACCACAGAATCGTGGCAAGCCGGTCGTCGGAGCGGCACGAAAGCGCTTCATGTACTTGCCGATGAAGTCGAGCGGGTTGGTGTCGTCTTCACGTTCGGCAATCCGATTGCCGTTCAGCACCAGCACCTGATGCGCATTGATGACAATCCGGGTCGGGCTGGCAAGGCCAATGATCGAGTAACGACCAAAGCGCTCGCCGCCCTGCACTGATTCCAGGAGATAGCTATACGGGTTGTTGGCCAGCTTCAGATAGATCGACAGCGGCGTGTCGAGGTCGGCGAAGGTTTCGAGTGTCACCGGGATGCGGTTGTAGCCTTCGGCAGCCAAACGATTGAAATAAGCTTCGGTCATCGGAACTCCACAAGAAAGCACTGCGAGAACGGATGTGCGCCCTGCCAAGGCACACCCGGGGCGGGACGGCAGCCTACGGGCGCAGGCGTCGCCAGCGCCAGGCCTCCGCCCGGCAGGCGGGCAGCTGGCGCAGTGTGTGGTGGAGCAGGGTCATGCGTGAATCAGGCGTTGCGCCGCTTCGACGAGGGTCGGGACTATACCATCACAAGCGAGATCACGAACATCACGGCCCTCGTTGTAACCGTATGGCACCAGAAATACGTGGCAGCCGGCAGCCCGCCCGGCGTGAAAGTCGTGCACCGAATCGCCAATCATCAGCACGTCGACCGGCGACACACCGAGGCGGCCGCTGGCCCAGAGCAGGGGCATCGGGTCAGGTTTCGGACGCGGCAACTGGTCGCCGCTGACGATCACGTCGAAATAGGGAAACAGACCGGTACGCTGCAGCAGCGGGAGGGTGAAAGCCTCCGCCTTGTTGGTGATGACACCAAGTGGCAGGTCGAGAACCTTGAGTGCTTCAAGACCCTCGAGCACACCCGGGAAAAGGGCGGCATTGCGACCGTTCTCGGTACTGTAGTGCCGCTTGAAGCTGGCCAGCGCCTCCGGAGGGGGAGGTGCAGCATCGTCGGCGGCCTCCATCGACCCGGCCAGTACCCGCTTGACCAGATTGGCAATGCCGCGCCCGACATAGCTGCGAATCGATTCAACCGCCACCTCGCGGCGCCCGAGGTCGCGCAGCATGGCGTTCGCGGCGGCGTGCAGATCTAGTACGGTATCCAGCAGCGTGCCGTCGAGATCGATCAGCACGGCACGGACGGCGAGCGGCAAAGACATCACGGCACCGCCAGTTGCGCGCGCAGCGCGGCGATGATGCTGTCGTAGCGGTTGGCGTCCGTGTCCCTGCCGGCGCCATAAACCGCCGAGCCGGCAACAAACGTATCGGCACCGGCACCGGCGATTTCGGCAATGTTATCGACCTTGACTCCGCCGTCGACCTCCAGCCGGATTCGCCGTCCGCTGGCACGCTCGTAGGCATCGATTCTGGCCCGTGCTGCCTTGAGCTTGGTCAGCGTTGACGGAATGAATGTCTGCCCGCCAAAGCCAGGGTTGACACTCATCAGCAGGATCATATCCAGCTTGTCCATGACGTAATCGAGGTACTCGAGCGGCGTCGCCGGGTTGAATACCAGACCGGCCTGACAGCCGTTTTCACGGATCAGCGCGAGCGTCCGGTCCACGTGCTCGGAGGCTTCGGGGTGAAAGGTGATGAGATTGGCACCGGCCCTGGCGAAATCGGGGACGATGCGATCGACGGGCTTGACCATCAGATGCACGTCAATCGGCGCCCGCGTCAGCGGACGGATTGCCTCGCAGATCAGGGGTCCGATCGTCAGATTGGGTACGTAATGGTTGTCCATCACGTCGAAATGAATCCAGTCGGCACCGGCGGCAATGACATTCACCACCTCTTCACCAAGCCGGGCAAAGTCGGCAGAAAGGATACTCGGAGCGATCACGTGCATGACAAAAACCATTCTGACTGAACAAGATTCATTGTAGCGTGAAAGCGCCGGCCTGCCGCAGCTTGTCGACCGGTCAGGACCCGATTGCTGACGACGGCGCGCCTAAGCAGGTCATGCCAGGCTGAGGATCTGCACGCAACGCGCCGCGACCGGCGTCGCCTTCTCGCGCCGACAGGTGGCGAAGGCGGCGTCCGCGCTGCTGTCGCAAACCTGCTCCCAGATACCGGCCGGGAGCAGGAACGAAACCGGGATCTCGTCGCGGTTGATCAGGCAAAGCAAGGTACCGCCGTCCCCTGCCTGGCCGGCGACTGGCATCTCCGGGGTGAGCTGCATGGCAAATGCACCCAGCTTTTTCGATTGCCAGTCGGCGACGCGCATCGGCCTGCCGGCAGGATGCCACCAGACGACATCGGGCTGCCTGTCGGCAGTTGCCAGGCCGGTCAGCCAATGGCGTCGCCGCAGTTGCGGGAAGCGTCGACGCAGGCCAATCAAGCCGGCGACAAAATCGATCAAGCCGGCAGTGGTCTGGCGCCAGTCCAGCCAGGTCATTGCATTGTCCTGGCAATAGGCGTTGTTGTTGCCGGCCTGGGTGCGCCCGAGTTCATCACCACCCTGCAGCATGGGCACACCCTGAGCGATCAGCAAGGTTGTCAGCAACGCACGCTGCAGGCGTCGACGTCTTTCAAGGACGGCTGGATCCGCGCTCTCGCCCTCCTCGCCGCAGTTCCAGGAGCAGTTGTGACCGTGCCCGTCGCGGTTGTCTTCGCCGTTGAGTTCGTTGTGCTTCGTTTGATAGCTGACGAGATCACGCAAGGTAAAACCGTCATGCGCCGTGACGAAGTTGACACCTGCCTGGGGCGCCCGCCCCGCCGCCTGGAAAATCTCGCTCGATCCGGCGAGCCGCTGCGCCAGTTGCCCGACACCTGCCTCGCCAGTCAGCCAGAAGGCACGGACGTCGTCGCGAAACCGGTCGTTCCATTCGCTCCAGCCAGGCAGAAAGCCCCCGAGGCGATAGCCATCGGGTCCGATGTCCCAAGGTTCGGCGATCAGCTTGACGCGCTGCAGCAGGGGATCCTGCCTCAGTGCGGCCAGAAACGCGCTGTCGCGCGTCAGTGCGGCGGCGAGATCGAAGCGGAAACCATCGACGTGCATCACCTCGACCCAGTAGCGCAGCGCATCCATGACCAGTTGCAGAACGCGCGGGTGAGCGAGATTCAGCGTGTTGCCGCAACCGCTGAAATTTTCATAGCCCGCGAGATCAGCGGCCGGCAAGCGGTAGTAACTCCGGTTGTCGATACCCCGAAACGAGAGGGTCGGGCCCCATTCGTCTGTTTCAGCGGTGTGGTTGAAGACGACGTCGAGAATGACTTCGAGACCGGCGGCATGCAGCGAACGGACCATGGTCTTGAATTCGGCAATCACCGACTGCCCGCCGACTCGCGCTGCATAACGCGGGGCGGGCGCAAAGAAGGCCAGCGAGTTGTAGCCCCAGTAATTGACACGACCTTCGTTGACCAGACGCTGCTCATCGAGGAAGTAGTGCACCGGCAGCAGGCTGAGGGCGGTGACGCCAAGCCGCTGGAAATGCTCGATCATCGCTGGCGCGGCGAGACCGGCGTAGGTGCCACGCAGGACTTCGGGAACACCGGGATGTTGACGGCTCACGCCCTTGACATGCGCCTCGTAGAGCACCGTATCGGCCCACGGTATCGCCGGCGGTGCGTCGCCGCCCCAGTCGAACGCTTCGTCGACCAGAGCGGCCGTCAGACAGTGTACCGGATCATCCTGGGCCGGCCAGGAAAAGCGGCCTGCCACTTCGCGCGCGTAGGGGTCAACGAGCAGGCGCTGGCCATCGAAGCGGTGGCCGAGTTCAGGCGCATTCGGCCCATGCACCCGGTAAGCGTAACGCAGGCCGGGCACTGCACCGGCGAGGTAGCCGTGCCAGACCTGGTCACTGCACTCGCGCAAGGGCAACACGCGCATCTGCCTGCCTTCGAGGACGCACAAATCGACGGCCTCGGCATGCGCTGAAAAAAGCGCGAAGTTCGCTCCCCGGCCATCCCAGTGGGCGCCAAGCGGCCAGGGTCGCCCAGCCTCGAGGCTGGTGGAGTCGATCAAGGTATCCATTCGAGGTACAGCCCTGCGAGCGGCGGCAGCGTCAGATCAAGGGACCATTCGCGCCCATGCGCCGAAACCGGCTCGGCATGGATCGGATCAAACCCGTTGCCGACGTTGCTACCCCCGTAATGCTGCGAGTCAGTATTGAGCCGCTCCTGGTAGCTGCCGGGCATCGGTACGCCGATCCGGTAGCCATGGCGAACAACCGGCGTGAAGTTGCCGACGTAGAGGATGGCGCGCGAGCGATCACGCGCCCAGCGGACGAAGGCGACGACCGAACATTCGGCATCATCGGCGGCGATCCACTCGAAACCGGCCGGCTCGAAATCGACCTGATGCAGCGCCGGATTGCTCCGGTAGATGCGGTTGAGGTCGCGGATCAGGTCGCGCACGCCAGCGTGCAGCGGGAAGTCGAGCAGTCCCCAGTCGAGCGAAGCATCGTGATTCCATTCGTTCCACTGGCCGATTTCGCCGCCCATGAACAGCAGCTTCTTGCCTGGATGGGCCCACATGTAGCCATACAGCGCTCGCAGGTTGGCAAACTTCTGCCAGTAGTCACCGGCCATCTTGCCGATCAGCGAGCCCTTGCCGTGAACAACCTCATCGTGCGACAGCGGCAGAATGAAGTTCTCGGTGTAGGCGTACATCATCCCGAAGCTGAGCTGGTGGTGGTGATACCGGCGATGCACCGGATCCTTGGCCATGTAGTCGAGAACGTCGTGCATCCAGCCCATGTTCCACTTGTAGTGGAAACCAAGGCCACCCATTTCCGGCGGACGACTGACCATTGGCCAGGCGGTCGACTCCTCGGCAAAGGTGGAGGCGCTTGGATGCTCCTGGCCAAGGACCTGGTTCATCCGACGCAGGAAAGCGACGGCCTCGAGGTTCTCTCGACCGCCATGCACGTTCGGTAGCCATTGCCCTTCCTCGCGGCTATAGTCGCGGTAGAGCATCGAGGCGACGGCATCGACCCGCAGGCCGTCGATGCCGTAGCGCTCAATCCAGAACAACGCATTGCCGATCAGGTAGTTGCTGACTTCACGACGGCCAAAGTTGTAGATCAGGGTGCCCCAGTCCTGGTGCATGCCCTCGCGTGGATCAGCGTGCTCATAGAGCGCGGTGCCGTCGAAGCGGCCCAGGCCGTGCTCGTCGGTCGGGAAATGGGCTGGCACCCAGTCGACCAGCACGCGCAGGCCAGCTGCGTGACAGGCGGCAACGAAATCGCGAAAACCGGTCGGGCTGCCATGACGCGCGGTGGGCGAGTAAAGGCCGAGCGGTTGGTAGCCCCAGGATCCGTCGAACGGATGCTCCGAGATCGGCAACAGCTCCAGGTGCGTGAAGCCCAGATCAACCACGTAAGGAATCAGCGTATCGGCAATCCGCTGCCAGTCAGGAAAGCCGCCATCGTCAGCCCGCCGCCAGGAGGTCAGATGGACCTCGTAGACCGACAGCGGCGCGCCCAGCTGATCGCCGGCCGGCACAGGCTGGGGTTCGACAGGTGGCGGCAAGGCGCAGACGATCGAGGCCGTCGATGGACGCATTTCGGACTGGAAGCCGTAGGGGTCGGCCTTGAGCGGCAGCAGATAACCATCGCGAGCCCGAATCTCGAACTTGTAGCGGGCGCCGGCGGTCACCCCTGGCAGAAAGATCTCCCATACACCGCACTCCCGGCGCAGGCGCATCGGGTGCCGACGACCGTCCCAGGTGTTGAAATCGCCGACCACGCTGACTCGTTGAGCGTCCGGGGCCCAGACGGCGAAAGCCGAGCCTGGCACCCCATCGATCTCGCACAGGTGCGCTCCGAGACGCTCGAAGGGCCGCAGGTGCGAGCCTTCGGCGAGCAGCCAGACGTCCATTTCGCCAAGCACGGTCGAGAAACGATACGGGTCATCGGTTTCCTGGACGCCGTCTTCCCAGGTGATCCTCAGGCGGTAGGGGAAACTGTTGCGGCGGCGGGGCATGACGCCCTCGAAAAAGCCTTCCACTCCCTCGATCTCGATGGGCGCCAGTTCAGCAATCTGCTTGCCGGTCCTGGCCTCGAGTACGGCGACCGAGCGTGCGCCCGGTTGCAGGCTGCGAACCCAAAGTCCTCCGTCGGGGTCGGTGTGCATTCCGAGAACGGCGTAGGGATCACCGTGCTGTGCCCGGCAAAGGTCGATGATTTCTGCATGGTCAAGCATTCGAAACTCCCTCAGTTAGAGTGCGTGCGTAGCTTCCAGGTGTCGTTGGCATAGTCACTGATGGTCCGGTCGGCCGAGAACGGGCCCATCCCGGCGACATTGAGAATGGCCTTGCGCTGCCACTCGTCGGGCGTCAGATAGAGGGCGTCGACACGTGCCTGCGTGGCCACATAGTCCGCATAGTCGGCCAGCAACAGGTAGTGGTCGCCGTAATGCAGCAGGCTGTTGAAGATGTCATGGTAGCGCGGTCGTTCATCGGGAGAGAAGAAACCACTGTCAATCCGGTCGAGCGCCTCCTTGAGGGCAGGGTCATTCTTGTACAGAGCCATCGGTTGATGGCCAGCCGCCCTGATCGCATTCACCTGGGCGGTGTTGTTGCCGAAGATGAAGATATTCTCGGCGCCCACGTTATCTCGAATCTCGATGTTGGCACCATCCTCGGTGCCGATGGTCAGCGCGCCGTTGAGTGAGAGCTTCATGTTGCCGGTGCCCGAGGCTTCTGTGCCGGCAGTCGAAATCTGCTCCGACAGATTGGCCGCCGGCATGATCAGCTCGGCGACAGAGACGCCATAGTTGGGAATGAAGACGACCTGCAACAGCTCGCGTGTCCGCGGATCGTTGTTCACGACTGCTGCGACGTCGTGAATCAGGCGGATCACCTGCTTGGCCATGTGATACGACGATGCCGCCTTACCGGCGAAAATCACGCTACGCGGCGCGTAATCCCTGGCGGAGCCGTCCAGCAGAGCGTTGTAGCGCGTGATGACGTGCAACACGTTGAGGAGCTGCCGCTTATACTCGTGGATCCGTTTGACCTGCACGTCGAACAGGCTGTCCGGATCCAGGGTGATGCCCACTTCACGGGCAACGTAATTGGCCAGACGCACCTTGTTGCCGCGTTTTGCCGCCGCAAAGGCAGTACGGAAACCGGCATCGTCAGCGCTGGCCCGCAGATCCTGCAAGCGATCCAGATGCAGACGCCAGTCCCTGCCGCCGAGGCGTTCGTCGAGCAGGCTGGAGAGCGCCGGGTTGGATTGCGCCAGCCAGCGCCGAGGGGTGACGCCATTGGTCTTGTTGTGGAAGCGCTCGGGGTAGAGGCTGGCGAAATCGGCAAAGATGGTCTGGACCATCAGGTCCGAATGCAGTTGCGAAACGCCGTTGACGCGGTGACTGCCGACGATGCACAGGTGCGCCATACGCACGCGCTTGTCCTTGTCGTGGCCGCCGCCGTCGTCGATCAGCGACACTCGTCGCATCAGGTCGATATCTCCGGGGTAGAGCCGGATGACCTCGTCGAGAAACTCCTGGTTGATGCGGTAGATGATCAGGATATGGCGCGGCAGCACTCGCTGGATCAGCGAAACCTTCCAGGTTTCCAGCGCTTCCGGCATCAGAGTGTGATTGGTGTAAGAGAAAATTTGACGGCACTGGTCCCAGGCCGCTGCCCAAGTCATGCCGTGCTCGTCAACCAGCAGGCGCATCAACTCGGCAACGCCAATCGCCGGGTGGGTATCGTTGAGGTGGATCGCCACCTGCTCGGCCAGATTGTCAAAGGTTCCGTGCTCCGCGTGGTGACGTTCCAGGATGTCCTGTATCGAGGCCGAGACGAAGAAATACTCCTGGCGTAGACGCAGTTCACGACCGGCGGCGGTGCTGTCGTTGGGGTAGAGGACCCAGGAGATGTTTTCGAAACGGTTCTTGAACTCGGCGGCGCGCTGGTAATCGCCGGTATTGAAGGCGCCGAGATCGATCTCGGATGGCGCGGCCGCCTTCCACAGCCGCAGGGTGCTGACGCGATCGGTGCCATGACCGGGGATCACGTAGTCAAAAGCCTTGGCCTCCACCGAATCGGCAGCGTGCCATTCGGCCCATTCGCCGTGGTGCTCGCAGGTGCCGCCGAAACGCACGGTGTGATGCTTGTTGGCACGCGGGAACTCCCAGGGCGAGCGATCCTGTAGCCAGGCTTCCGGTTTTTCAACCTGCTGGCCATGGAGGATCGACTGCGCGAACATGCCGTACTCGTAGCGAACACCGTAACCCCAGGAGGGAAGCCCAAGCGTGGCCATCGAATCGAGGAAGCAGGCCGCCAGCCTGCCGAGGCCACCATTGCCCAACGCCGCATCGGGTTCGCATTCCATCACCTCGTCGAGCGACGACCCCGGCGTAGTGAACAGCGCTGCCGCCTGGTCACGAAGACCGAGTGCGGACACGGCATTGTTCATTGCGCGACCGATCAGGAATTCCATCGACAGGTAGTAGACACGGCGTGCCTTGCTGTCGCGGTCGGTATTCTGCGTCTTCACCCAGCGTTGTGCCAGTTGCTCGCGTGCCACCTGCGAAAGCGCCTGATAGAGATCGGCCCGGGTGGCTCTGGAGGGCTCGGCAGCGACCGTGCCGAGAAGTTTGCGCTCGATTTCGGCACGCAGTTGTTCGCTTTCGGGACAGGGTTGAACGGCATCGGACATCAGGCTGGTACTCCAGTAAAGTTCATGGATAACCCTCGCTTTCGGCCAGGGCATGGGCAGCGCCAAGCAGGGCCGGCGTGGGAGAAAGCATTACATAGGTCGGAATTGCAGCCAAGTAGGATGCGAAACGCCCCTTGGCCTCGAAACGGACACGAAAAGGTGAGTGATCAAACAGTTCCCCCAGTCGTGGAATGATACCACCGCCAACATAGACGCCACCCTGGGCGCCGAGTGTCAGCGCAAGATTTCCTGCCATTGAGCCGAGCATCGCGCAAAATGTATCGATCACTGCCTGGCACTGAACGTCTTGCCGAGACAGCGCCCGGGAGACGATGTCGACTGTCGACAAGGGCTCGTCGCGGCGACCGTCGACTACGGCAACCAGACGATGCAGCAACGGCAGGCCGCCGCCGGAGAGGAGACGCTCGGCCGACACATGGCCCAGTTCGTGCCAGGCCAGGGCAAGAATTGCCGCCTCGCGTTCATCGGTGGGGGCCAGTGAACAATGACCTCCTTCTCCGCTCAGCGCCAGCCAGCCCCCGCGATGAAACATTACCCCGGAAACACCCAGGCCGGTTCCTGGCCCGAGGACCCCTTTCGCAGCCAGTTCGACCGAGGTGCCGGCGCCGACCTGACGCAGATCTGCGGTGTCAAGGTGCGGCAGCGACAGGGCAAGGGCGGTGAAGTCGTTGAGCAGCAGCACGCAGCGCAGGCCGAGCCTCGACTTGAGATCGTCGCGCGAGAAGGTCCAGGCAGCATTGGTCAGCCGAATCACCTCACCATGGACCGGTGCCGCGACGGCGATAGCCGCTGCCTGCAAAGCAGGGGTGCCAACCTCGGCAAGGTAGGCTTGAATCGCCTCCACCGGCCCCGGAAAGTCGGTCACGGCAAGAATGCGCACCAGCTTGGGAGAGCCAGTCTGGTCGAGCAAGGCAAAGCGGGCACGAGTACCGCCGATGTCGGCAACCAGCATGCCGTCTGAGCTCATGCGAGCTCCCGCTGGCGCTGGATGGCCATTTGCCAGGTCGATCGGCTGGCGCGAGAGCGGGAGTGGAGCGAGCGAAGTGCGTTTCTCATGATGATTCAGCGGATGGGCATGTGTTCTGGTGTTCTGACCGCTGTCGACGGGAAGTACAGGATCGAATGCCGGCAAGCCGGAAAGGCATTAAGATGCCGCGAATCTTCGCACCAAATGCGGCATTTATCAAAGACCCTGCTACCATGAAACGTCCCCCTCCCCGGCAACCGCCCTCAGTGCGACGGCAGTCTCTCCGGTCCACGCTGGTTCTGTCAAGGCGGCAGCAGGGCCAGCAGGGCCATTGTGCCGTGCACCCGCGCGACGGGCATTGTCGCCCATGAACGGGGCAAATCTGATCAGCACCCTTGGCCAACACGTTGGCGCCGACAACGTCTTGGCCACCGCTGAAACCATGTCGTCCTACCTCGCCGACTGGCGTGGTCGCTATCGCGGTGCCGCCATCTGCGTCGTGCGGCCAGCGACCACGGCTGCCGTCTCGGCCGTGGTCCACGCTTGTACCAAGGCCGGCGTGGCGATGGTCCCGCAGGGCGGCAATACCAGCCTTTGTGGTGCGGCAACGCCAAGCCCTGGGGGACAGTCGGTGGTGATCAGCCTGTCCCGGCTGAAGCGCGTACGGGCGATTGATCCCGCCAACAACACGATGACTGTCGAGGCCGGTTGTGTGCTGCAGACACTTCGGGATGCGGCCGCCGAGGCGAAGCGACTGTTTCCGTTGTCACTGGCTGCCGAGGGAAGCTGTCAGATCGGCGGCAATCTGTCCACCAACGCCGGCGGGGTGCAGGTTCTGCGTTATGGCAACGCACGTGAACTGACCCTCGGTCTGGAGGTCGTGCTGCCAAGCGGCGAGGTCTGGGATGGCCTGCGCGGCTTGCGCAAGGACAACACCGGCTACGACCTCAAGCACCTGTTCATCGGCGCCGAGGGGACTCTTGGCATTATCACCGCGGCCGTACTCAAGCTGTTCCCCTTGCCACAGGCAACGGCGACTGCCTGGCTGGCGATCGCGTCGCCAGCGGCGGCGGTGCATCTGCTGGCTGAGCTTCAGGGGCGTTTCGGTCCGTCCTTGACCGCCTGCGAACTGGTCTCCGACAGCGCTCTTGGCCTGGTTCGCAAGCACATTCCAGGCACACACCCCGCCGTCTCGGCAAGCCCGTGGCATCTGCTGATCGAATTGTCCGGCAGCGGCGACGATGAGGCGTTGCGTGAAGCGCTGACGGCATTTCTCGGCGCGGCGATGGAAGACCTCGCGATCAGCGACGTGGTCCTGGCGCAAAGCGGCGAGCAGACCAGGCGTCTGTGGGCTCTGCGCGAGAACATCGGCGAGGCACAGAAGATCGAAGGCCTGAGCATCAAGCACGACGTGTCGCTGCCGATCTCGCGCATTCCGGAGTTTGTCGAGCGCGCTGACCGGGCACTATCGCTGGCTTTCCCGGAGATTCGCATCGTCACCTTCGGCCACGTCGGTGATGGCAATCTCCATTACAACCAGTCGACATCGGCAGCCGGCGAGAACGCGGCTTTCCTGGCCGCGCAGCCGGAGGTGGATCGCATCGTCCACGACCTGGTCGATGAAATGGGCGGCAGCATCAGTGCCGAACACGGCATCGGACAGTTGAAGCGCGAGGAACTGCTACGCTACAAGAGCCCGGTCGAGATCGCTCTGATGCGAGCCATCAAGCGGACCTTTGATCCGCTGGGCCTGATGAATCCCGGCAAGGTGCTCTGACAGGCCGAGGCCCACACCATCGCTTGCCGGCAACTGTCAATGAAGCGTCGGCCGATTGGTGGACACGAAATCGCGAAAGAGTTCGTCGATGGCCTGCGCATCAAAACGGTAATCACGATTGCACAGGTCATCCTTGATGACCACCTCGCCATGCTCCCGCAGCGCTGCATAGACCTCTGCGGGGCCGAGTGCGCGCAGCATCGAGCGTACTTTTCCCCAGTCCTCGGGGCAATTGTGGATGACTGTCCTGGCCGGAAAAAGGCGAACGGCCTCCTCGTGAAAAAGGCGGAGCAACAAGTCTGCCGCCGGCAGGCTGAGAAGTTCAGAGGCTTTCACCGTCGCAGCCAGCGCTTCGACGCGTGCCCAGCCATCCGGGTCGCACTGGTCGGCGGCGGGCAGCTTCTGCAGGAGGAGGCCGGCAGCTGCCTCGGATGAAGCCGCCAGAAACAGGCGGGCGGGCAACTGGTCCGACTGCCGGAGGTAGTGCTCGAAGACTTCGGCGACGTTCTCGCCGTTGAGTGGCACGATACTCTGGTAAGGCTCACGCATAGCCCGCATGTCGAGCGATAGCTGCAACTGCCCATGGCCAAGCAATTCCGGCAGCGACTTGCTTTCAGGCTGCGCCCCCCACCTGGCCATGCCACGAATCTGCAACTCTTCGTTACAGTCGATAACCAGCAGCGATACCGGGCCGTTGCCGCGCAACTGGATCGTCAGTCGCCCCGGCTGCTTCAGGTTGCCGCCGAGGAGCAGCGTCGTCGCGCTCATTTCCCCGAGGAGACGGACAACCGGCTCGGGGTAGGCGCGATTCTCGAGCATTTTTCGCCATACCGCCCCCAGGCTGACGACGGCTCCACAAATGTCCAGGTCGTCGAAGAGGAAGCGGCACACGCTATCCTCGCTCATGATACGGCAAGCATTCTTTCCAGCGACAGCTTGGCGAGATCCCGCTCGTGCTCGGGAACCTTGATCTGGTTGACAATCGTGCCATCGGCCAGGTTCTCCAGCGTCCACGCCAGATGCTGCGGGTCGATCCGCTGCATCGTCGAGCACATGCAGACGGTCGGTGCCATGAACTGCACGATCTTGCCCTCGGGCCTGACTTCTTCGGCGAGGCGGTTGACCAGATTGAGTTCGGTACCGACCAGCCAGCGCGTATTCGGCCTCGCCTCCTTGATCGTCCTCACGATGTGTTCGGTCGAGCCAACGAAATCCGACTGCCGGCAGACTTCGAAGCTGCACTCGGGGTGAGCGATCACCAGGCCGTCGGGATGCTGGTTGCGAAAACGCAGGATATGCGATGGCTGGAACATCTGATGCACCGAGCAATGACCCTTCCAGAGCAGCAGCCTGGCCCGCCGGATTTGCTCGGCCGTGAGGCCGCCCATTTCTAGATCGGGATCCCAGACCATCATCTCATCGAGCGGGATACCCATCTGAGCACCGGTCCAGCGCCCGAGATGCTGGTCAGGAAAGAAGAGGATCTTCTCGCGACGTGCAAAGGCCCAGGCAGCAATCGTCCCGGCGTTCGACGAGGTGCACACGATACCGCCACGGGCACCACAAAAGGCCTTGAGATCGGCGGCGGAGTTGATGTAGGTCACTGGCGTCACCTGCTGGTCCACCGCGAGCACCTCGCCGAGCTCGCGCCAGCAGCGCTCGACCTTGGCCAGATTGGCCATGTCGGCCATCGAACAGCCGGCTGCCAGGTCGGGCAGGATCGCTACCTGCTCCGGCTTCGACATGATGTCGGCGACTTCGGCCATGAAATGCACGCCGCAGAAGACGATATACCGCGAATCGGTCTGCGAGGCCAGACGCGAAAGCTTCAGGGAGTCGCCCGTGAGATCGGCGTACTGGTACACGTCGGCGCGTTGATAGTGATGACAGAGCAGCACGGCTTCCTTGCCGAGCCGCGCGCGGGCCACGCGAATGCGCTGATGACAGGTGTTGTCCTGCAACTGGTTGAACTTGTCGAAGCTGATGGTCGCGGTTTGCATGGGCAAGACTCGAATCAATGTCAAAGGAGCCCGGGCGGGCAGCAAGAAGGTTCAGTTATGCCATGGCAAGCCGGCAAGGCGCCAGCCACCGATTTTTCCGCGCTGGCCATTGGCGTCCAGGTCACCTTCAAAACCCTCGAGCACGTTGTAGCATTCGCGTTGCGTTGCCTCGCGAGCCAGCGCGGCGGCGTGGTGCGAGCGCACGCCGCTGCGGCAAATGAACATCAGCAGCGCTTCACGATCGACCTGTTGTTTCAGCTCGGTCAGAAAATAGGCGTTGGCGATGCCGTCAGGGTAGCTCATCCACTCGATCTCGATCGCACCGGGAATGCGCCCAACCCAGTCCCACTCGGCGTGTGTGCGTACGTCAACCAGCTTCGCGCCGGGCGCCAGCTGCCAGACCTCGTACGCCTCCTGCGGCGTCAGAGCGCCCGCATAGGGCAGGCCAAGTTCTTGCCCACGTTCCTGGGCGAGCTGCAGCAGGTCGGTCAATCTTCCCATGGGTTTCGAGGGCCTGTCGAAGGATGTCTTGAGGAACTCGGAGTATAAATCACTTGTTTCGTTCGCAGAGCTTACCGGCAACCTGACAGCCACCAGCCGGGACGCACTGCCTTGGTGCCCAATGTCGCCGACCGCACCGCTGTGGTGCGGCGTAAAATGCTGGAGAATGCTCTGGGGCCTTGTGGCACAATGAACAGTCAGCAGGGCATGGATTGGCACGTTTTCTGCTAGTACCTCCGCGCACCTATTTTCTACTGTCGCCGCTCGTACCGGCACCTGTTCAGGAGACTCTGTAATGGCAAGCCCGCAAGACGTAATCAAGATGGTCAAGGAAAACGAGGCGAAGTTCGTGGACTTCCGCTTCACCGATACCCGTGGCAAGGAACAACACGTTACCGTGCCGGTCAGCGCTTTTGACGAAGACAAGTTCGAGAATGGCCACGCTTTCGATGGTTCGTCGATCGCCGGCTGGAAAGGGATTCAAGCCTCGGACATGCAGTTGATGCCTGATCCGAGCACCGCCTATATTGACCCCTTCTTCGATGAAACGACAGTCGTCATCACCTGCGACGTGGTCGATCCGGCCGACGGACGCGGCTACGACCGCGACCCACGTTCGATAGCCAAGCGTGCCGAGGCTTATCTCAAGTCTTGCGGCATCGGCGATACCGCCTACTTTGGACCGGAACCTGAGTTCTTCATTTTCGATTCGGTTTCCTGGAGCGTCGATATGTCGGGCTGCACGCTGAAGATCTATTCGCAGGAAGCCGCCTGGACAAGTGGTGAAAAGTCCGAGGGTGAGGGTGGAACTGGTCACCGTCCGGGAGTCAAGGGCGGCTATTTCCCCGTGCCACCGGTCGACAGCCTGCACGACATCCGTTCAGCGATGGTTCTGACGCTGGAGGCTGCCGGGGTGCCGGTGGAAGTACATCACCACGAAGTGGCGACTGCGGGTCAGTGCGAGATCGGAACCCTGTTCAGCACGCTGGTCAAGCGTGCCGACTGGACCCAGATTCTCAAGTATGTGGTACACAACGTCGCACACCAGTACGGCAAGACGGCGACTTTCATGCCGAAGCCGATCGTCGGCGACAACGGCTCGGGCATGCACGTCCATCAATCGATCTGGAAGGATGGCAAGAACCTCTTTGCCGGCAACGGCTATGCCGGTTTGTCGGAGATGGCGCTGTTCTACATCGGCGGGATCATCAAGCACGCCAAGGCGCTGAACGCAATTACCAACCCCGGCACCAATTCGTACAAGCGCCTGGTGCCGCACTACGAGGCGCCGGTCAAACTGGCCTACTCGGCAAAGAACCGGTCAGCCTCGATCCGCGTGCCGCATGTGGCTTCCGACAAGGCAAGGCGTATCGAAACGCGCTTCCCGGATCCGATCGCCAATCCCTATCTGTGCTTCTCGGCGCTGCTGATGGCCGGCCTCGATGGCATCCAGAACCGGATTCACCCGGGTGATCCGGCAGACAAGAACCTCTACGATCTGCCGCCGGAAGAGGATGCCAAGATTCCGACCGTTTGTGCCAGCCTCGAGGAGGCCCTCGCCTCGCTCGACAAGGATCGTGAATTCCTGACCCGTGGCGGCGTTTTTTCCAGCGACTGGATTGACGCCTATCTCGAGCTGAAGATGGACGAGGTCAACAAGGTTCGCATGACTACCCACCCGGTCGAGTTCGATCTCTATTACAGCTGCTGATCCCCTCGGTGCAAACAAGAGGACGGGCCTGCCCGTCCTTTTTTTGTCTACCGATCGTCTTCCTCGCGCGTTAATATTGGCTTCGGTCATCCGCTACAATCTCGCCGGATCCGGGCAGATGGTAGGCGTCGGCAACCACGGACTGCTCGCGACGAGGGAACACGACAGCAATGAACAAGCAAGACCTGTGTATTTCGATCGCCCTGGCACTGCTTGCTGCAGCCCCAGCGTACGCGCAAGACATCTACAAGTGCGCCGATGCCGACGGACGGGTCACCTATTCCAACGTACCGACCAGGAGTTGCCGGAAACTCGTGCTGGATCCGGTCAACCTTGCACCGGCGCCCAAGGCACCGGCAGCCAAGACGGCAACACCCGGCAGCTTTCCAAAGGTGGACGAGCAAACGCAAAAGTCGCGCGATGGCGATCGTCGGCGTATCCTCGAAAGCGAGTTGGCGGCCGAAGAGAAGAATGCCGAGCAGGCAAGGAAGGATCTCAGCGAGCAGGAAGCGATCGTGCTGCCAAACGAGCGCATGCAGGGTGGCGCGATCAGTGGTGGCAAGGTTCAAGAACGTCTGCAGCCCTACAAGGACAAGGTCGCTTTGCATCAGCGCAATATCGAGGCAATCCGGAAAGAGATCGCCAATCTGCGCTGATCGTTGGGGCATGAGTTCACCTGCCCAAACTGATGCCTGAGAATTCGGGGAATCCATTCGGCGGTCTCGACCTGCTGTCGTCGGCGGTGGTTCTCCTTGACCAGAGCCTGGCTATCCGCTACCTGAATCCTGCTGCTGAGAACCTATTGGAGATCAGCAACAAGGTCTTCGCCGGCTGCCCGCTGGAGGGCGTCATGGAGTGCCCGCCGAAGTTGCTCGCGGCCCTGAACAGCGTTCTGCACCATGGCTGGGGCTATACCGGACAGAACATCGAACTGCGCCTCGCTGGTGGCGACGTGCTTCAACTGAATTGCACGGTAAACCCGGTCGATGCCCACGGCGCCTCTCTTCTTGTAGAGCTTTGGCCAATAGATCAACAGCTTAGGGCCACCAGGGAAGAGCGCCTGGTCGAACAGCAACACGCCAACCGCGAACTGATACGAAACCTGGTGCACGAAATCAAGAACCCTCTGGGCGGTATCCGAGGTGCGGCGCAGTTGCTTGAACGGGAACTTAACAATCCCGGCCTGCGCGAATACACGCAGGTGATCATCAAGGAGGCGGACCGCTTGCAGGATCTGATGCGCCGCCTGCTGTCGCCTCACCGCCCGATGCAACCCGGCCCGGTAAACATCCACGAGATCCTGGAGCGCGTCCGCAGCTTGCTCACCGCGGAGTTTCCGACCACGCTCCGGGTCTGCCGGGACTACGATACCAGCCTGCCGGAACTGGTGGGTGATCGGGAACAACTGATTCAGGTCTTCCTGAACATCGCCAGAAACGCGGCGCAGGCGATCAGACGGCAACCTGATGGAAGTGTTTCCTCGGCGGGCACGATCACGCTACGCACGCGCGCGGCACGCCAGGCCACCTTGTTCAAGCGGCGCCACCGCCTGGCGCTCGAAGTTCAGGTGATCGACGATGGTCCGGGAATTCCCGAGGACATCCGCGAACGCATGTTCTATCCGCTGGTTTCCGGTCGCGCCGGCGGCAGCGGCCTCGGGCTGACGCTGGCGCAAAGTTTTGTCCAACAGCACCAGGGCACCATTGATTGTCTAAGCCGGCCCGGCCATACCTGTTTCACGATTCGCTTGCCGCTGGCCTGAGGGGCTGGCAGGTTTCTTGCTATTACCTGATGATACTTCGATGACAATAGCCAAGCTGCCTGAGGAATCAATGAAACCGGTCTGGATCGTTGACGACGACAAATCAATCCGCTGGGTGCTGGAGAAGACGCTAGCCCGCGAAAAAATCCCTTTCCGCAGCTTTGCTTCAGCAACAGAAGCGCTGGCGCAACTCGACCAGGGCACCGAAACGCCCCAGGTACTGGTTTCCGACATCCGCATGCCAGGTCAGTCCGGACTGGAATTGCTGCAAGTGTTCAAGGATCGTTTTCCCTCGCTACCGGTGATCATCATGACCGCCTATTCCGATCTGGAGAGCGCCGTGTCGGCGTTTCAGGGCGGAGCCTTCGAGTATCTGCCGAAGCCCTTCGACGTCGATCAGGCTCTCGAACTGATTCGGCGGGCGATTGGCGAAAGTATGCACCGCAACGGTGCGCCCAACGAAGTCGGTTTGACACCCGAGATTCTCGGTCAGGCGCCAGCGATGCAGGAGGTGTTCCGGGCCATTGGTCGCCTGAGCCAGTCGAGTGCCACGGTCTTGATCACCGGCGAATCGGGATCCGGCAAGGAACTGGTGGCGCGCGCCGTACACCGCCACAGCCCGCGTGCCGACAAGCCCTTCATCGCCATCAACACTGCGGCGATTCCTCGCGACCTGCTGGAGTCCGAGTTGTTCGGCCACGAACGCGGCGCCTTTACAGGGGCTGCAACCCAGCGACAGGGACGGTTCGAACAGGCCGAAGGGGGGACGCTGTTCCTCGATGAAATCGGGGATATGCCGGCAGAGCTGCAGACGCGGCTACTGCGCGTGCTTTCGGACGGTCACTATTACCGGGTCGGTGGCCATTCACCCCTGAGGACCAAGGTTCGCATCATTGCCGCAACGCACCAGGATCTTGAGGCAAGGGTCAGCCAGGGGCTCTTTCGTGAGGATCTCTTTCACCGCCTGAACGTGATCCGCGTGCGACTGCCGAGCCTGCGGGAGAGACGCGAGGACATTCCGATCCTGGCACGCCATTTTCTGCAGAAGAGCGCACAGGAACTCGGGGTCGAAGGCAAGCGCTTTTCCGAAGCAGCCCTCAGGCATCTGTGCTCCCTTGATTTCTCGGGCAACGTCCGCCAGCTGGAGAATCTGTGCCACTGGCTGACTGTCATGGCACCCGGGCAACTGGTTGAGTTGGGCGACCTGCCGCCGGAACTGCGTGAAGCGACAGCCGCGGTGCAGGCCAACGACTGGGAAAGTGCGCTGGCGCAGGAAGTTGACCGACTGTTGCTGGGCGACCCGGGCAAGGTGCATGAGCAATTGACACGCGCCTTTGAGCGGGTGCTGATCAAACGTGCGCTGACTCATACGGGCGGGCGCAGAATCGAGGCAGCACTGGCGCTTGGCATCGGTCGCAATACCATCACCCGCAAGATTCAGGAACTCGGACTCGACAGCAACAGCGCAATCGAAGATCGGCAAGGTTCACTGCCGCGATAATCAGCGATAATGCGGGCGTTGTTTCTGATGACGAGACCGTGGACCAGTCTTCCCGCCCTTGCCAGATCGATCCGCTGCGCATGGATTCCCTGCTTGGCCCGACGCGCGGCCGCTTCACGTTCGAGGTCGTGGCCGAATGCAGCTCAACCAGCAGCCTGCTGGCTGAGCGCGCCCGCCAGGGTGCTCCAGCCGGCTTGCTGCTGGTCGCCGACCGGCAAACAGCTGGACGCGGCCGACGTGGCCGCAGCTGGCTATCCTCTCCGGAAAGCGGTCTCACGTTTTCCGTGCTCTGGCGCTTCGCGGGCGGGGTTTCGCGACTCGCAGGACTATCGCTGGCTGTCGGCATCGCGGTCGTACGGGCTCTGGGAAGCTGCGGCGTGCGCGGCGTTGGCCTGAAGTGGCCGAATGACATCCTGCTCGAAGGCGACAAGCTTGGCGGCATACTGGTCGAGCTGGAATCCGAGCCCCGCGTCATGCTGGCAGTCATCGGCATCGGCCTAAACCTGCAACTGCCACCGGCCGACCAGGAATCGTTCCTGCACCGTCCGGCAGCCTTGGCGCAGGCGCTGTCGCCCCTGCCGGACCGTCATCAGATCCTGGCGCAGGTACTGATTGATCTGGCAGAGGTTCTCGACCGCTTTGCCGAGGGGGGCTTCAGCGTTCTGCGCAGCGAATGGCAGGCGCATCATTCCTGGCAGGATCGTCAGGTGCGCCTGCTCGATGGCGGCCGCGTAGATCGCGAAGGCATCTGCCTCGGAGCTGATGAGGATGGCGCCCTGCTGCTGCGCACACCGGCCGGGATCGAACGCTGCCTGTCCGGCGACCTGTCGCTGCGAGTGGCATGATCATCGCCATCGACGCGGGCAACAGCCGCATCAAGTGGGGTCTTCATGACGGCCGGAAATGGCTGGACAGCGGGGTCCTGGCAACTGCCGACGTCGCCTGGCTGGGAGAGGCCGCTGACGAATGGCCGGAGCCGGCGCGTGTCGTGGTCTGCAACGTCGCGGGCAGCGACGTGTCGGCAACCATCTCGGCGCTTCTCGCCCGGCGTCACGACAAGGTCTCCTTCCTGCACGCAAGTGCCGAAGCCTGCGGCGTTCGCAATAGCTACGAACTGCCGCGGCAACTCGGTGCCGACCGCTGGGCGGCGCTGATCGGCGCCCGTACCCTCCTCGACAGCGCGTGCCTGGTGGTCTGCGCCGGAACTGCAACAACCGTGGATCTGCTCGACGCGACAGGGTTGTTTCGCGGTGGTCTGATCCTGCCCGGTTTCGACCTGATGCGTGCCGCGCTGGCACGCAACACCGCACAGCTGCCGCTTGCCGACGGCGTTTTTCGTGCCGAGCCGCGCAATACGATGGATGCCATCGTCAGCGGCTGCCTGCAGGCCCAACTGGGGGCGGTCGACCGGATGTTTTCTTCCATCGCAGCCGAGCCAGGCGCCCGCTGCCTGCTCACCGGCGGAGCCGCCGAACGACTGGCGGCGCACTTGAACATCCCCTTCGAGTTGGCGGACAATCTGATCCTCAACGGCCTGGTACGCTATGCGGACTCCCTTTGAACCGCTGTCCAACGGCCCGCAGACAGGAGAATTCTCATGCCCAGCCACCTGTTGACGATGCTACCCGCCTTTCTCGCCTATTTCGCCGTGGCGATCGTCCTGCTCGCGCTCTTCCTGCTGGTTTACCTCAACGTCACCCCCTACCATGAGGTCGCACTGATACGGGCAGGCAATAGCGCGGCCGCAGTCAGCCTGTCGGGTGCGCTGCTGGGTTTCGCCATGCCGGTTGCCAACGTGATTGCGCATAGCGATACACTGATCGATCTCGCTGCCTGGGGGGCGATCGCCGGAGTCATCCAGATTCTGGCTTACCTGATAACCCGCTTCACGTTGCCGCAACTGACTCAGGATATCCCGTCGGGCAGGATCGCACCGGCGATTTTTCTGGCCGTCGTCTCGCTCACCGTCGGCCTGATCAACGCCGCCTGCATGACTTACTGAGCACCCCTCCTCCGGCACCGGCCGAGTCCGGCGCCGGCTCGCCAATGCTTGCTTTCGGGAGATCACCATGGCCCTCATGGACTTCATCAAGAAACAGTTTATCGATGTCATTCAGTGGACGGAAGACGGCGACGGTGTGCTTGCCATGCGCTATCCGATGCGGGACTTCGAGATCCAGTACGGCGCGCAGCTGACGGTCCGTGAGTCGCAAATGGCCGTCTTTGTCGATGAGGGTCAGATCGCCGACGTGTTCGGTCCCGGTCTGTACACCCTGACAACCCGGACACTGCCCCTGCTGACCAACCTCAAGAACTGGGACAAGCTCTTCGAGTCCCCCTTCAAGTCGGACGTTTATTTCTTTTCGACCCGCCTGCAGCTCGACTGCAAGTGGGGAACGTCAAATCCGATCACCGTTCGCGACAAGGACTTCGGCATGGTCCGCATGCGGGCCTTCGGCATCTACTCGTACAAGCTCACCGATGCCCGCCGGTTCCACAGCGAGATTTCAGGTACGCGCGAGCAATACACGGTTGCCGACCTCGACGGCCAGCTGCGGAACCTGGTGATCAGCTCGATGACCGACCTCTTCGGTGAATCGGGCGTCCCGTTCATCGACATGGCCGCCAACCAGGAAGAACTTGGCAAGGCACTCAAGGGCAAGCTGGAACCGGTGTTCGACCGCTATGGTCTGGCGCTCGACAGCTTCGTCGTGCAAAACGTCTCGCTACCGGAGGAACTGCAGAAGATCCTCGACACCCGCATCGGCATGAACATGATCGGTGACCTCGGTCGCTACACGCAGTACCAGGTAGCCACCAGTATTCCGCTGGCAGCGCAGAATGAAGGGGGGATTGCCGGCATCGGTGCTGGTCTCGGTGCCGGCATGGGCATCGGCCAGGCGATGACCGCGGCGATGGCGCAGACCACGCCGGCGGCAGCGTCGATCGCCACAGCAGCACCGGCGACAGCGCCTGCCGCTGCCGACGAGGTCGTGGCGACGCTGGAGAAGCTGCACGGCCTCGTCGCCAAAGGGATCCTGTCGCAAGCCGAGTTCGATGCCAAGAAGGCGGACTTGCTGGGCAAGCTGGTGTGATCGCCCGCTAGCCCGCCTCGCAGCAAGTCCCCTCCAGGTGAAGCAAGCCAGTTGCCCATCCTGTGGTGCGCCGGTTACCTTCCGGTCGGCGACCTCGATCTATGTCGTCTGCGAGTTCTGTCGCAGCACGCTGCTGCGCACTGGCGAAGACCTGCGGAACCTCGGTCGCATGGCCGAACTGCTGGAGGACAGGTCACTGATCCAGCTCAGCAGCGAAGGCTGCTACCGCAACCGGCACTTCGTGGTCATCGGCCGCATCCAGTTGAGATACGAAGCCGGCATCTGGAACGAATGGCACATTCTGTTCGACGACGGACGGACCGCGTGGCTGGCTGAAGCGGGCGGCGAGCTGCTGGTCAGTGCGCAGGTGGCGGTCAGCGACCCGCTGCCGGCATTCGAGACACTGCGACCCGAGATGCCGGTCAGCCTCGACGGCCGCGTTTTCACGGTGACCAATCTCGCGACCGCGCGTTGCGTCTCTGGCCAGGGGGAGCTGCCGTTCAGGGTCGCCGCCGGCTACGATGTGAATACCGCCGACCTGCGCGGCAACGATCGCTTCCTGACGCTCGACTACAGTGAAACGCCGCCTTTGGTCTTCGTCGGCCAGGCGGTCGCATTTGCCGATCTGAAGCTCGAGAAGCTGAAGGAACTGGGTGAACCGGCTGCCAGCGGTGCGGCACAGGTTGGCGCGCGAGTCTTCAATTGTCCGCATTGCGCGGCGCCGCTGAGCATCCATTCTGCCGCCATCGAGAGCGTCGCCTGCGACAGTTGTGGCTCGATCATCGGCGTCGAGAATGAGAATGTGAAACTGCTGGCCGGGGCGGCGCAGGCGCTGCGCGAAGTGCCCTGGCTACCCCTCGGCAGCCAGGGCAAGCTGCACGGTATCGACTGGGAAGTAATCGGCTTCATGCGCCGCAGCACCACTTCGCAGGGCACGCAGTACCCGTGGTCGGAATACCTGTTGTTCAACGCGCAGCAGGGTTTCGCCTGGCTGATCGAATATCAGGGACACTGGAACTTCGCGCGCACACTGTCCAGTCCGCCGCCGGTCAGCCGTGGGCAGGCGAAGTTCAAGCGAGAAGGTCAGGAGTTCAAGCTCTTCAACACTGGCAAGGCCGAAGTGACTTACGTCGTCGGCGAGTTCTACTGGCGCGTGGTCGTCGGTGAGACTTGTGCGGTCGACGACTACGTCTGTCCGCCCCTGATGCTGTCGCGCGAAGTAACTGACAAGGAAGCAGGCTGGTCGCAGGCCGAGTATCTGGAACCTGCCGACCTTTGCGCCGCGTTCACGATCAAGGCACCGCCACCGAAGCGAGTCGGGGTCTATGCCAACCAGCCGAACCCGCTGACCGAGAGGCATCGCCGTGTCTGCCGCCTGTTCTGGCAGTTGGCATTGACGGGAACCGTCGTGCAACTGGCCTTTGCCTTCCTTTTCGCATCGCAGCTGGTGCTCAAGCAGCAGGTCGTTCTCTCGCCACTGAATGATGAGGCGACTCTCACCAGTCAGGAGTTCGTCCTCAGCAGCCGCGCGCGGGCGCTGCTGGTTCGCCATGGGACCAGCGTGGTCAATAACTGGGTATCGCTCAGCACCACGCTGGTCGAGAAGGACACCGGTGAGTCCTACCTTGGCGTTCAGGAAATCAGCCACTACAAGGGCGTCGATGAGGGCGAAAGCTGGTCGGAAGGATCGCCCTCTGAAGAGATGGTCTTCAAGGCGGTGCCGCCCGGCAAGTACTACCTGGTCATCGAGTACGAACTCGGGACGGACAATGCGGAAGCAGTTGTGGACACGCTTGAGGTGGTGCGCAACCCGACGGGCTGGTCAAACTTCGTGCTGCTGTTGATTTTCCTGGCGATCTTCCCGCTGTTCTCGCGTTGGCGGAGGAGCGCCTTCGAGGCGCGGCGCTGGAGCGAGAGCGATCTCGGCGGCGATCAGGGCGACGCAGAGGCGGACTGAGATGATCAGGGCCAACTGGATCGCGGGCCTGCTCGCGCTGGCGGTTTTCGTCAATGCCCAGTATCAGGGCTGGAGTCTCTTTGCACACGCGGCCAGCGCCCAGGCATCCCGCGTTGCCGGGAGTACCGGCCGTACCTTCCACAAATAAGGAACAAGGCCTGCTCATGGCGATTGCCCTCACAACACGGTCAAAGTGATACGATTGGCTATGGCAGGGCGATGAACCAGCCGGTCGCGGCCATGCCGCGTGAACATTGAACAAGGAAAACAACCCATGTCCCTCTTGCTCAAGCGATTGTTGATCCTCAGCGCCATTGGCGGCCTGCTAGCAGCAAGCGGCTGCGACTCCAACTCGTATTACGACGACAATCCTTACGGCGATCGCTCCTACGATGGCTACCGTTCATCCAGCCGCGATTCGGCTTATGATCGGGGATATCGCGATGGCGAGCGCTCAAGCTTCAGCCAGCATGATAGCTCGCGAGACTATGAAAGAGGCTATGAGCGTGGCCAGCGTGAAGCCAGGCAAAATGAAGCCAGGCGGGAGGCCAGGGAACGTGAGCGAAACCGCGATCGTGACCGCGACGAGTATCGCCAGTCCCGAGACCACCGGCCGCCTAGAGTGTACCCCGCTCCCGGTGATTACCGCCAACCGGGTGAGCCCAAGCCTGCCCCAGGGACATTTGGCATAAACGACGGCTGAGCGAAGCAATCATCAATCACGACACTTTCCTGACGACCAGGCTGCCAATCGAATAGCCGGCGCCAAAGGAACAGATCACGCCGAGATCGCCGGCTGCGAGATCTGCGCTGTGGCGATGGAAGGCGATGATCGAGCCGGCCGACGCGGTGTTGGCGAACTCGTCGAGAATCACTGGCGCTTCATCGGCAGTGGCTTCGCGACCGAGCAGGCGACGACCGATCAACTGGTTCATCGCCAGGTTGGCCTGATGCAGCCAGAAGCGCCGGACCTGCGCCGGGGTCAGGTCGAGGCTGGCGAGATGTCCGGTGATATGCTCGGCAGCCATCGGACACACCTCCTTGAATACCCGACGGCCTTCCTGGACAAACAACTGGTCACGGTCAGTCGGATCGCGGTCTTCACAGCGCGAGAGAAAACCGGCGTTGTTGCGGATGTTGTTCGAAAAACGGGTCGCCAGCTTGCTCCCCAGAACCTCCCAGGCTTTGTTCGAGATCGCCGTTTCCAGCCTCTCGACAACCAGCGCCGTGCACACGTCACCGAAAATGAAGTGGCAGTCGCGATCCTGCCAGGCCAGATGCGCCGAGCAGATTTCCGGGTTGACCACCAGCACCGTGCTCGCCGTATCGCAGCGCACCGCATTGACCGCCAGCTCGAGCGCAAAGGTGGCCGACGAGCAGGCGACATTCATGTCGAAGCCATAGCCCTGGCTGATCCCCAGCGCTCGCTGGATCTCGATGGCCATCGCCGGGTAAGGGCGTTGCATGTTGGAGGCGGCACAGATCACGGCATCCACGTCACTCGCCGCCCTGCCGGCAGCGGCCAGCGCCTCTCCGCCAGCCGCGACCGCCATCTCGGCCTGTAGGGAAAGTTGCTCGTTGGTCCGCGGCGTGAACTTCGGCCGCATGCGTTGCGGATCAATAACCCCGGCCCTGTCCATCACGTAACGGCGGGTAATGCCGGACGCCTTCTCGATGAACTCGACGCTCGACTCCTCGAGCGCGTCGACCTCGCCAGCAGCGATGCTTGTCGCGTTGGCTTCGTTGAACTGGCCGACGAAGGCATTGTAGGAGGCCACCAGCTCTTCGTTACTGATGATGTGCGGGGCGGTGAAGAGGCCGCTGGCGCTGATCACGACGCGATTCATGGAGATTCTCCGGTAGTCTTCATAGATATTGACTGGCCAGCAGCGCGGCGAGCAGAAGCGCGATGACACCCAGCAAGCGCCGCTGCTGACGTTGCGTGCGCGCAAGCTCGGCCAGCAACGGCGCGAGATCCGGCGTCTTCGGTTGGGCCAGCGCCTGATAGACGAGTCGCGGCAGCTGCGGCAAGGTACGCGCCCAGTAGGGTGCTTCCTGTTGCACACCGCGGTGGAAAGCGCGGCGCCCGAGTTGCTCGCTCATCCAGCGCTCGAGGAAAGGTTTGGCGGTCTTCCACAGGTCGAGATTGGGATCGAGTTGCCGCCCGAGACCCTCGATGTTGAGCAGGGTCTTCTGCAGCATCACCAGTTGCGGCTGGATCTCGACGTTGAACCGCCGCGACGTCTGGAATAGGCGCAGCAAAACGCGGCCGAAAGAGATTTCGTGCAGTGGTCGGTCGAAAATCGGTTCGCAGACAGCGCGAATGGCGGCTTCGAACTCATCGGCACGAGTGTCGGGCGGCGCCCAGCCTGCTTCGATGTGCGCCGTCGCGACCCGCTTGTAGTCGCGCTGGAAGAAGGCCAGGAAGTTCTGCGCCAGGTAGTTCTTGTCGTTGTCCGTCAATGTTCCGACGATGCCGAAATCGAGCGCAATATAGCTGCCGTGATGGGCTGGATCAGTGGCGATGAAGATGTTGCCGGGGTGCATGTCGGCGTGGAAGAAACCATCGCGAAAGACCTGCGTGAAGAAGATCTCGACACCTGCCCGCGACAGCGCCGGCAGATCGACACCGGCCGCGACCAGCGCTTCGGTCTGACTGATCGGAATTCCGCGCATACGCTCCATGACCATGACCGTCGTTGTGCACTGATCCCAATACACTTCAGGTACCTGGAGCAGCCTCGAGCCGCTGAAATTGCGGCGCAACTGCGAGCAGTTAGCGGCTTCGCGCATCAAATCAAGTTCGTCGTAGAGATACTTGGCGAACTCGCCGACCACCTCGCGCGGTTTCAGCCGCTTGCCATCCGACCAGACCTTCTCCAGCAGGCCAGCCAACGTCTCGAGCAGGGCCAGGTCATTGGCGATGACACCGTGCATTTCCGGGCGCAGCACCTTGACCGCTACCTCGTGCCCGCCGTCTTCTGGCCGCAGGCGAGCAAAATGGACCTGAGCAATCGAGGCACTGGCAACCGGCGTCGCGTCGAACTCGGCAAACACTTCACTGGCTGGCCTGCCATAGGCCGTCTCGATCTGCCTCAGCGCGAGTTCGGAGGAAAAAGGCGGCACGCGATCCTGCAACTTGGCCAGCTCGTCCGCAATGTCGGTGCGCAAGAGGTCGCGGCGGGTGGACAGCACCTGGCCAAACTTGACGAAGATTGGCCCCAGCGATTCCAGTGCCTGGCGCAGGCGAACCGCCGACGGGGTATCAAGGCGTCGCCAGAAGTGAAAAGCCCGTGACAACGCTGCCAGGCGGCCACTCGGCTCGTGCTCGAGAATCATTTCATCGAGGCCGTAGCGGCTCGCAATACTCAGGATTTTGGCGAGGCGAAAAAGTCGCACGGCGGAGGGCAGAATGGTGGTCGGCAAAGAAGCGAGTTTACACAGAAACGTCCTTCATCGCTCCCCATCGTTCGCCCGACCTTCGATCGGGCATCGTATAATCGACCGCTTGACCCCATTCTCCAACAGAAGCAGCGCGATGAGTCCAGATCTCAAGCTCCACCTCGCCGAACTGATGCGTGCCGCACTGCTCAGTGTGGCGCCAACCGAGTCCGACACCGCGATTCACATCGAGCGACCGAAGCAGGCCTCGCACGGCGATTTCGCCTGTAATCTGGCAATGCAGCTGGCGCGATCGCTGAAGCGCAACCCGCGACAGCTGGCACAGTTGCTGGTCTTGGAGCTGCCGTATTCGTCGCTGATCGACAAGGCGGAAGTAGCCGGCGCCGGATTCATCAACTTCTTCGTCTCACCTGCGGCCAAGCTCGAAGTCCTGCGCAGCATCCTTGAACAGGGCCGAGACTTCGGCCGCTCGACGAGCGGTGGCAAGCGCAAGGTCCTGGTCGAGTTCGTTTCGGCCAACCCGACTGGACCGCTGCACGTCGGCCACGGTCGCGGGGCTGCTTATGGCGACAGCCTGTGCAAGCTGCTCGCCTTCGCGGGCTGGGACGTGACCAGCGAATACTACGTCAACGACGCGGGCCGCCAGATGGACATCCTGGCCGTCTCGACCTGGTTGCGCTATCTGGAACTGCGCGGCCAGGCAGGCGACGCCCTGACCTTCCCGCCGAACGCCTATCAGGGCGACTATGTACGCGAGATGGCGCGACAACTGCTGGCAGCGCATGCTGACCGATACCTGCGTCCGCTCACCGACGTCCTGGCGAACACCCCGGCCCTGCCCGACCCGGCGCGCACGGACGCCGAGGCGGCGCAACAGCGCGAGACCCACCTCGATGGGCTGATCGCCAATATCAGGCGCCTGCTCGGTGAGGATTGGCAGTACGTGCACGACTTCGTGCTCACCGAGCAACTCGCGGACTGCCGCAGCGATCTCGAAGAGTCCGGGGTGCATTTCGATGTCTGGTTTTCCGAGCAATCGCTGTTTGCCACCGGCCTGGTGGCGCGCTGCGTCGAACGACTGGAGAAAGCCGGTCACCTCTATGTACAGGATGGTGCCCGCTGGTTCAGATCAACGGCTTTCGGCGACGAGAAGGATCGTGTCGTGCAGCGTGACAACGGTCTTTACACCTACTTCGCATCGGATATCGCCTATCACCTCAACAAGTTCGAACGGGGCTTCCAGCGAATCATCAACGTCTGGGGCGCTGACCATCACGGCTACATTCCACGCGTCAAGGGCGCCATCAGCGCGCTGGGACTCGACCCCGCAGTGCTCGAGGTGGCGCTGGTGCAGTTCGCCGTGCTCTATCGCTCGGGCTGGAAGGCCCAGATGTCGACGCGTTCGGGTGACTTCGTCACCCTGCGCACCCTGCGTGAGGATGTCGGAAACGACGCCTGCCGCTTCTTCTATGTCCTGCGCAAGTCCGACCAGCACCTCGATTTCGACCTCGACCTGGCCAAGAGTCAGTCGAACGACAACCCGGTCTACTACATTCAATACGCGCACGCCCGCATCTGCTCGGTACTGGCGCTGTGGGGCGGCGAACGCGAAGCACTCACCAGCGTGGGCCTTGCGAGGCTAGATGGCCCGTACGAACTGGCGCTGGCAGCAAGGCTCGGCGAATTCCCGGAGGTCGTCGAAGCAGCGGCGGCCGAGTTGGCACCGCACCTGATCGCTTTCTATCTGAGGGAACTGGCTGCCGAATTCCATACCTACTACAATGCCGAGCGCATTCTGGTTGATGATCCGGCGCTCAAGGATGCGCGCGTGGCGCTGGTCACTGCCGTCAGCCAGGTGATTCAAAACGGAATGGCGATGCTGGGCGTCGGATGCCCGGAATCGATGTAACCGGAGAACAGAGGACTTCCATGAGTCGTGACATGAAACCCCGCAAGACGCCGCCCGCCAGGAAGTCGGGTGGAGGCACCCTGTTCGGCCTGTTCATTGGCCTGGTGATCGGCGTCATCGCCGTGGCCGGTGTCGTGTGGTACATCAACAAGGCGCCGCTACCTTTCACCACAACCGGACAACAGCCCAAGCTGTCGCCGCCCATTGCCACCAAACCAGTTGCGCCAACCACACCTGAGGTACCGCCGGTCGCCTCGGCACCTGTAGCGCTACCCGGCAAGCCGGGTGACCCGGTCCCCGAAAAGCCGCGCTTCGACTTCTACAAGATCTTGCCAGGCAACGCCGAGGCGATTCCCGATCCCAAACCGGAGGAAGCCAAGCCCGTGGTCAGCAAACCCGGCGAGACGAAAGCGATCACAACGGCACCCGGCGAACCCAAGCCGGCTGACGCCAAACCCGTCGAGAGCAAGTCAGTGGCAAGCAAGCCCACGGAGAGCAAGGTCGACAAGGACAATTCACTCAAGGATCCGATCTATCTGCAGGCGGGCTCGTTCGCGAGTGCAAGTGAGGCTGACAACCAGAAAGCGCGCTTGGCGTTACTCGGTGCAGAGGCGCGAATACAGCAGGTGATGCTGCAGGACAAGGTCTGGTATCGAGTCCGGATCGGGCCCTATCACAAGATGGACGACGTGAATCACCTGCGTGCCGATCTCGCCAGACAGGGCATCGAGGCCAACGTGGTCCGCAAAGACTAAGGAAGGAAGAAGCCAATGCAAAAGCGTCTTATTGGATGGTTGTTCACCATTGCCCTGAGCCTGCTGGCAACGGCGTTGCCGGCCCGAGCCGAACTCGTGGTTGGCCGCGACTACGTGCCGATCGTCCCGGCCCAGATGACCGACAATCCGGCCAAGGTCGAAGTGATCGAATTCTTTTCCTATGGCTGCGGGCATTGCAACGACTTCCACCCGATTGTCAGCAAATGGTCCGCCGCCCTGCCCAGCGACGTGACTTTCCAACGCATACCGGTTTCGTTCGGACGGCCGCAGTGGGCGAATCTGGCCAGGCTGTTCTACGCGCTGGAGGCCACCGGTGATCTGGCCCGACTGGATGGCGCTGTCTTCGATGCGTTGCACAAAGCGGGAATCAGGCTTTACGACGACCAGAGCATCCTCGAGTGGGTGAAGGCGCAGGGCGTGGACGGGAAAAAATTCACCGATGCCTACAACTCCTTTGGGGTCGCCAGCAAGGTCAAGCGCGCCGACCAGATGGCTCAGGCTTACAAGATCCAGGGCGTTCCAGCGATGGCTGTCGACGGCAAATACCTGGTCACCGGCAAGGAGACCAAGGGCTTTCCCGACTTGCTGCGACTGACAGACCAGGTCATTGACAAGGCACGCCGCGATCGGAGCAAGAAGTAGGGAAGACCACGCGCACCTGCGGCCAGCACTTTGCTGCCTCCAAAGTCGACTACAGCCTGAGCCAACGAATGGCAGCGCGTTGGGGGAGCTGAGCTTCCCTTGCTCAAGGTCTTCATCACCGGCGCCTCGTCCGGCATTGGCTGGGCCCTGGCCGAGTACTATGCAGCGCACGGGGCACAGCTTGGCCTGTCCGCGCGTCGCGCTGATTTGCTGCAGCGTCTCGCTGCAAGCTGGCCCGGGCAGGTCATCTGCTACCCGCTCGACGTCACCGACGCTGTGGCCTTGCGTGCAGCCGGCGACGACTTCATCGCTCGTCTTGGCGCTCCTGATGTCGTGATCGCCAACGCTGGCGTCTCTGTCGGCACGCTGACCGAATGCGCCGACGATCTCGAAGCCATCCGTCGGGTTATGGACGTCAATTTCTTCGGCATGGCAGCGACCTTTTCGCCCTTCATTGCGGCCATGCGTCGAGCGGGCGGTGGCCGGCTGGTCGGCATCGCCTCGCTCGCCGGCATCCGTGGCCTGCCGGGCGCTGAGGCTTACAGCGCCTCAAAAGCCGCGACGATCAGTTATCTCGAAAGCCTGCGTCTTGAACTACGTGCTTCGGGCATCCAGGTGGTCACCATCTGCCCTGGCTATATCCGAACGCCGATGACCGACGGGAACCCGTTCCCGATGCCCTTCCTGATACCGGCCGACGTAGCCGCGCGGCGCTTTGCGCGGGCCATTGCGCGCGGCAGCAGCTACAGCGTCGTCCCCTGGCAAATGAGCGTCGTCGCCAAACTGTTGCGCCTGCTGCCCAATGCCCTCTACGATCGGCTCTTTGCCGCCGCGCCACGCAAGCCGCGGCGTCCATTGCCGCCGTAGGTTTGGCGCGGCCCGGACAATCCCTTGCGCACCGTCCGCGGCACTGCGGACAGCATCCTGGCCGCCCATTTCAGTGCGGCACCAGCCGGGGCAGACCGAGTTGATCTTGATCGGACTGCCTTCGAGTTCCCTGGCCGTCAGGCGCGTCATCAAGCGGGCCGCCGGAGCGGCAACGGCACTGGCGTCGGTCACGTCGGCGACTTTCTGCGCTAACACTTCAGTCACGAGCGTCTCTCCCACTCATCGCAGTTCATCATGGGCCAGGCAGTTGTGTCACTTTTGATGCACGTAGCTCCCGGGCGCGTCGCACAAAGGCTGCTAGCCCTTTTCCGGGGCGCCCATGAGCGGTGGCGTAGCGCTGCCGCTCGAACGCTGCGCCAACCACTGGTCCCAGGCTGGCCACCACGAGCCTTGTGTGACCGGTGTCTGCGCCTTCCAGGTCTCGGCATCGAGGCAGCGTTCGCCTTCCTTGCAGGTCGCCATCTGAAACCTGCGGCACGGGTGGCCTGGCTCGTTGACGATGCCGACGTTATGGCCGCCGCTGGTGAGCACGAAGGTGAGTTCGGTCGCGTCGCTCTGAAGGTGCAGCCTGTAAACTGAATGCCAGGGGGCGACGTGATCGGCCACCGCGGCGACGGCAAGCATCGGGCAATGGATGTTGCTGATCGAGATGGCGCGCCCGCCGACCAGATACTTGCCCTGGAACAATTCGTTATCGACGTACAGTCGGCGCGGAACCTCGGAGTGCTGGCGGTAGGGCATGCGCGTGCCGTCCACGTTCCAGGCCATCCGAAGCGACTGCGACTTCACACGACATGGCCGCAAAGCGACCGCGCTCGGTGGTCGGCCCGAGCTTGAGTTGCAATGGATTGACGGGTTGCGTCGCGGCGCTTTCCGTGACCAGCACATCCCAGGAGACGTCTTCGCCGAAATCGATCGTTGTCGATCCGAACACCATCGAATGCGATCGGCCCGCGGAATACGGCAAGCCGTCGGCTTGTTCTGCCAGTGCGCGATCGGTGATGAACAGCAGATCGAGGTTCGGCTCTCCGCCTCATACTGCGCGCCGATTCGAGGCTCGACTGCGGAAACCTCGTAGTGGACGACGTCGATCCCTTGAAACCGATCATCAGCGGGGTGGCGGTCGGAGGAACCAGGGCAGCTAAACCACGGACGCCCGCGGGGGCGCGACCTCCACCTGCGCGGCACCCGCCGATGTCGGCCCGCTACCGACCATGCGCGCGATGTGTTGCTTCATCAGATCCCGAATGGCGGGCGATTCGAGGATTGCCATCCTCGCCTCAGCGCGAAGCCGATCGATTGCCTCATCTGGCAGAACGAACGAAGTGGGCAAAAGGGTGGAGGTAGTCGCGCTCGGTCGAGTCCTTGAGGACGGCGAATGACACGTCGATTACGTGGCTGTTGATGTCCGGCGCCCGCAGTATGAAGTCGAGCTTCGGATTTCCCTCCGCTATCGGCTCAATGGCCGCGCGGACCACCCGTAGCGCCTCCAGACGAGGTCGTCATGGAAAGCACGGGCGTCTATACTGGAAGAGTCCGCATGCGGCACTGGAGGCGATCGGTATCCGGGCGACGATGGTCAATGCCCGCCACGTCAAGCAGGTGCCGGGACGCAAGACGGATGTTGGAGATGCCCAGTGGCTGCCGTCGGATCGGGCGGCGAACCTCGCCCGCCTGCGGACTTCCAGGAAGTCGATGTGGACTCCCGAGACCCGCGCGGTGACCATCGAGACCGCCGGCGAGGAGTGGCTGCATATTCAGAAGGAACTGAGCCCGGAGGAATCAGAAAACTGATCAGCTGAATCACAAATTACCGGCCTGTAGTGCCACTCGATATTTTCCTGGCGCGCAAGCAGTTGATTCAGATAGAGGTTTTTCTTGGCGAGGTAGACATAGGCCAAGGCCAGCACGCGTCGCCTCGGACCCCTCCTCGAAGAAGTCGTCCTGAACCTGCAGAAGTTCGTTCCTGATCGCTCCAGACCCCGAAAGCGCTAGCCAATACCGCGTCTCTCGCATGCCGACAAGCCGGTATGACGAAACGCTACGCCGAGAGGCCCGGCTGCCGCGGAATCTCAACGCCGGTCGGTACGCACATACAGACGCATACCGCCGCCGTCGAGGCGGTATGCGTCCTGAATGTGTTCAACCAGCCGCACATCCAGGATGTAATCGGCCGCCAGCAGCAAGAGGCCGTCACGAGTGCAGAAATCCCGCGCCAGAACCATGCCCGGCCTCAAGTCGGCGACCGGCACCGCTTGCTCGCTGGTCACTTCCCGTATGGCGCCGCCCATCAGTCTAACGAATGCATCCACTGCCTGCGGGTCGTAGCGCTTGCCTCGGGCCTGGACCAGCACTGCACGCGCTTGCTCCGGACCCAGACGCTTGCCCGTCAGGGTGCCGATCTGCAGGCCGTCATAGTCATTGGCCACGGACAGGATGCGCGAGCCGAGAGGAATGGAGGCGCCCTGCAAGCCGTCCGGAAAGCCCTGGCCGTCAAAGCGTTCATGATGCGAGCGGATGATGCGTGCAGCCTCTTTCAGTTCCGCCAGCGGCATCAATGCGGTTTCGCCGGCGATCGGGTGGCGGCGATGAGTCCCCACGTCCTCGCCGCTCATCCGCGACACGGGATGGGCCAGCAGCTTGTCGGAGAAACCGATCTTGCCGATATCGTGCAGCAAGGTGGCGACAGAAATGCCCTGCTCGAGCCTGGCCGGAACCTCGAGCTTGACAGCAAGTTTGCGCGCCAGATCGGCTACTCGGCGCGAATGCGCCGACCACGGTTGCAGCGCGCAGTTCCATGAAGCTGGAAAGCATCTTGATCGACACCAGAAAATTCTGCTTCAGGCGATCGTTGGCCAGGTTCAGGAAGCTGTTGACCTGTTCGATCTCCGCCGTGCGTTCGGCCACTTTGCGTTCCAGGCCGACGTTGAGCTGCGCCAATTCCTCGTTTTGCGCCTGCGTCAGGGCCAGCAGGCGGGCGTTCTCCCGGCGCAGTCGGCTGCTCTCCAGCGCATCACGAATGGTCAGCCTGATCTCGGTGTCGTCCCAGGGCTTGGAAACATAGCGAAAAATCTCCCCACGGTTGATTGCATCGATGGTCGAGCTGATGTCGGCGTAACCCGTGAGCAGAATCCGCATGGTCGCCGACCATCGATTGCGCACCTGTTCGAGAAACTGCGCGCCGTTCATTTCCGGCATGCGCATGTCGGAGATCACCAGATCGACCGGTTCGCGCTCAAGGATCTCGATGCCTGCCTGGCCGCTTGCCGCCGTATGAATCGTATAACCCGTCGGCCGCAACAGGCGCCGCAGCGATGAAAGAATGCTCGCCTCGTCATCCACCAGCAGCAACGTGGCCGGCGTTTCCGTGGTGTGACATGGGTGGTTCCTGTGGAATTCGGGATTGGTCGCGCACATGTTTATACACTAGACGAAACGCGATGCATGAGCATAGATCACAATGCAAGAAATCTCTTGTATGATCATCGAAAAGGCACTAGGCTTTTCCCAAGACTGCGCTTGGGAAAAGAGGTTCTCCTGCGGAGAACAGCCGAGAACTGAGTGGTCGGGATGGTGTGATGCCATGGCGCCCGGATCCGGATTGGATGACCAGCTGACCACTCTACGGCCGCGATAGGGGTAGCACAGGGCGAACAGCCGTTCTCACGCCGGGTGAGAGGAAAGAATCCGTTGGCTCTGCGCCTGTCAAAGGATGAACGGGATTTTCCGGGTGCGCGGAGGCTCTTCCGATGAAACAACCCGATGACTTGTCGGCGTATTACGGGGAACTTCTCGAAGGCCGCTATGATTGCGTCGATCGCATCGTGCTCAACGGCTACTTTCCGCTTGGCCAGCAAGGTGGCGCTTTCCGTACCTGGTGGCAAGCACTGACCGGATCGGACGCCACCCTGGATGCGATCTTCCAGGGCTTGATTGATCGTACCCGGCGCCTGCTCGACGTGCCGATCCTGCGCACGCTGTTCGGCCGCCAACAACGACCCCGCTGGCGTGCCGACAGAAGCCACGGCGTGGCTCGTATCGTTGATCAGTCGGCCTACGATCTGACGGTGTTCAAGGTGCATTTCGGCGCGCTGACGCTGAAGCTCTACGACAAGGGCGCGCGTGCTGCGCGCCGAGGCCATCGCCCACAACATCAAGGAACTGCGCTGCGGGCGTTCGCTGGAGAAACTCTCGATCATGCTGGCCAAGCTCCAGCACATGGCGATCGACTTTCTCAACGCGATGCAGGCCGCACATGTCACCTTCCTCCCCGATGGCGTGCTCGATTCCCTCATCGAACCGACCGAGCGTGGCAATCGCCGCTTATCCGGCGTCGATCTCCAGAAGCCGCGCATGCGCTCGGTCGCCGAAGCCATCCTGCATCTCGCGCCCAATCCCGACGGGTTGACGGTACAAGAGCTGGCTGACGAAGTGCGTCCGTCGCTGCCTGAAGTCGCCCGTGACGCCTACACCGCGCCTACGATCTCATGAAGCTCCGTGGCAAGCGCCTCATCGAGCGTGTCGCCAAAGCGCGCCGCTACCGACCCCGCCGATGGGGATCCGTATTCTCGCTGGCTGGCTCATCCTCCGGGAGAAAGTCATCAAACCGTTCTCGCCGGCGCCGGCAAACCACACCTGGGGCCGCCACCCAAGAACATCCAGGCCCTTGATCAACACTACGAGAATCTCCAGCGCGAGTTGCGGCGCACCTTCGATACCCTGCTCATCACTGTTGCTCCTGGCTCAAACACTAACACCAACATGTTTGCTTCAACACCCGCTTAAGCGCATGTGGCAGTTGCAACCATCCTCATCGTCGATGACGAGCCGACAAACCTGTCGCTGCTGATGCATCTGCTGCGGCCCGACTATCAGGTACGCGCCGCCAACTCGGGAGAAAGCGCCCTGCGCGCGGCAGCCGGCGAACCCCGGCCGGACCTGGTGCTGCTCGACGTGATGATGCCTGGCATGGACGGCTACACGGCGCTGTGGCGTTTGCGCGCCAACCCCGCCACGGCCGAGATCCCGGTGATTTTCCTGACGGCCCTCGTCGACGATCTCGACGAAGAGCGTGGCCTGCAACTCGGTGCCGCGGATTACATCAGCAAGCCGATCAAGCCCACCGTGTTGCTGGCGCGGGTGCGCGTGCAACTCGAAGCCAAGCAGGCGCGCGACTGGATGAAGGACCAGAACGTCATCCTCGAAGCCGAAGTCGCGCGTCGCATGGTGGAGAACGACCTGACCCAGCAGGTCACCATCCGGGCGCTGGCCCATCTGGCCGAAACACGCGACCCGGAAACCGGCAACCACATCCTGCGCACCCAGGGCTACGTTCTGCAGTTGGCCCACGGCCTGCGCGAGCATCCCCGTTTCGCCGCCACGCTCGACGAACGCTACATCGACCTGCTGGCGCGCTCGGCGCCACTCCATGACATCGGCAAGGTCGGGATTCCCGACTACGTGTTGCTGAAACCCGGCAAGCTCACGGCTGAAGAATGGGCCATCATGCAGACCCATGCGAGGCTCGGCAGCGACGCCATCGAGGAGGCCGAGCGCGACATCGAAATGCCCTTGCCGTTTCTCGCCGTCGCCAAGGAAATCGCCCACTGGCACCACGAGAAGTGGGATGGCAGCGGTTATCCCGACCGCCTCGCCGGCGAGTCCATCCCCATCGCCGCGCGCCTGATGGCCTTGGCCGACGTGTTCGACGCCGTGATCTCGGCGCGGGCTTACAAGCCGGCGCCGAGCTTCGCCGAGACCCGCGACATCATCGCCGCCGGACGCGGCGTGCATTTCGATCCCGACATCTGCGACGCCTTCCTCGGCGGTCTTGACGACTTCGTCGCCATCGCCACGCGGTATCAGGAGGAAGCGTGAAGCACGGTCAATCAGGAAAACCCTGAACGCGGCCTACCTGGCGGAAACAGGCAGACACGGGTACCGGAGCATTGCTTTCGATCAACCCCACCTGACTTATCATCATTGACAAATTAACATCTGTCGTTAATATATCAATGATGATCGATCGGCAAGCCGAAACCGCCATTCGCCAGACTCTGGTCCATACCGCCGCTGTCGTGCTGCTGGGGCCGCGTCAGGTGGGCAAAACCACGCTGGCGCGGCATATCGCTACCGGCTGGCCGGGCGGCGCGGTGTACCTCGATCTCGAACGCCCCGCCGACCGGCTCCGCCTCGAGGATGCCGACAGCTACCTGCGCACCCAAAGCGGAAAACTGGTGATCCTCGACGAAATCCACCGCGCCCCGGGCGTTTTCGATGTCCTGCGCGGCATCATCGACGACAACCGCCGGGCCGGGCAGCGCAGCGGCCAGTTCCTGCTGCTGGGCTCGGCCGCGCTCGACCTGATGCGCCAGTCGAGCGAAACCCTGGCCGGACGGGTCGCCTACCTGGACATCGCCCCGTTCGACATCGGCGAAGCCGGTGCGGCCGGGATCGGTGCGACGATGCTCTGGCTGCGCGGAGGCTTCCCCGACAGCCTGCTGGCGCAGGACGACCGGCGAAGCCTCGACTGGCGGCGCGATTTCATCCGCAGCTACCTGGAACGTGACGTGCCGATGTTTGCGCCGCGGCTGCCCGCCGAGACCATCGGCCGCTTGTGGACCATGCTGGCGCACCAGCAAGGCAGCCTGCTTAATCAGTCTCGCCTCGCCTCCGCGCTCGGTGTCGCCAACCCGACGGTGGATCGTTACATCGACCTGCTGGTCGATCTGCAACTGCTGCGCCGTTTGCGTCCGTGGAGCGGCAATGTCGGCAAGCGCCTGATCAAGTCGCCCAAGGTCTATGTGCGCGACAGCGGCATCCTGCACGGCCTGCTGGAACTTGAAACGCTGGACGATCTGCTCGGGCACCCCGTCTGCGGGCTCAGCTTCGAAGGGCATTGCATCGAAAACCTTATGCTGGCGGCTGGCCCGCGCCGGGTGCCGTATTTCTACCGCACCCATGCCGCCGCCGAAATCGACTTGCTTCTGGAAAAAGGCGGACAGCCCGACATCGCCGTCGAGATCAAGCGTTCTAGTGCGCCAAGTCCGGCAAAGGGTTTTGCGCAGGCTTGTGACGATCTGCGCATCACGCAACGCTACGTGGTCTACTCCGGCAGCGAGAGCTTCGCGCTGCGCCATGGCGCGCGGGCCATCGGCCTGGCGGAACTCGTCGGCCTGTTGCGTGCGGAATGACGGACTGGCGACGGGAAGCCGGGGTCTGACCCCGGCTATTATTTTCGGTCAATCAGGAAAACCCTGAACGTGGCCTACCTGGCGGAATCCGGTCCGCGATCAGCCGCAGCGACAATTGGAGCGAGAAGGAACCGGGTGACGATTCGATATCGCTGCTCTCGCACCAGTTGCAGCACCGACGCCGAATCGACGTTCATGTAGTCGTGGACAATCCTGTTGCGCAAGCCGCATGAGCGCGATCCCAGTAGTAGTCTTCAAGCTCGCGCCAGGTCGTGGTTTGGAAATAGACCCACGCCAGCTCGTCATTGATGTGCAGCACTTTCCCTTCTTCGACGACGAGGGCTTTCATGGCCAGGCGGGCGACGGCCAGATCGATCAGGTCGACCTTGTCGTCTACAAGCTGGAGGCATTGCGCCAGCCGATGTCGCAGCGACTCATGCCTTCCAAGGCGAAGGAATGCATCTGCCATCGGCTTCCATGAAACCGCGATATCCCAGTCGCTGTCCTGCCGCGCAGTCTGTTGCGCCCGGCTGCCGATCAGCACGGCAAGAGCCAGCCCGGGGGTATCCGCAAGCGCTTTGGAGAGATCTTCCGACGAGGGGGACGCCATGACGCCGATAGTTTCGAAAAGGTCCGTGACGCGTCTATCGTAGCTGGACTTCGCAGGATGGATCGCGTGCGGCAAATCGCGCCGAGGTCTGGCCCCAGATTCATCGTACGGCGCGCGAACCATCGGCCTGACCGAAATGGTCGGCCTCTTGCCTGCGGAATCCGTGGTCTGACCGGGGTTTCCACCGCCGCTGCGGTGTTGCCGGGGCCGCGTCTGGTTGCAATTCCATTCGCCGCTGAAAAAAGGCAAGCACGCTTCGGGCCGCGGGCGTAACCTTCCAGATAGATGCCACTCCGCTGCGAAGGGATGTTCATGGCCGCCAGCAAACCCGCTGCAAGAACCACCACCAAGCCCACCGCCAGGCAGGCGGCGGCGCGCAAGCCGCCTGCCAGCCCCGCCGCGGCAACGGATGCGACGCCGGCAACCTCTGCCCCTGCCACCCCGGCCGCGTCTACCCATGCCAGCAGCTTCCCCATCGTTGGCATCGGCGCCTCCGCCGGCGGGCTGGAAGCTTTCGCGGCCTTCTTCCGCGCCTGCCCGGCGGACACCGGCATGGCCTTCGTTCTGGTGCCGCATCTCGACCCTGGCCATGTCAGCCTGCTGACCGAAATCCTGCAACGCGACACCGCCATGCCGGTGGTCGAAGCGCTCGACCAGATCGCCGTCGCACCCGACCACGTCTACATCATCCCGCCCAACCGCGAGATGGCGATACTCAACGGCGTGCTGCAACTCTCGGTGCCGGAACTGGCGCGCGGCATGCGCATGCCGATCGACGGCTTCCTGCGTTCGCTGGCCGAAGATCAGGCCGAGCGCGCCATCGGCATCATCCTCTCCGGCACCGCCAGCGACGGCACCCTGGGCCTGCGCGCCATCCTCGGCGGCGGCGGCGTCTGCATGGTGCAGGACCCGTCCACCGCCAAGTACGACGGCATGCCGAGCAGCGCCATCAACGCCGGCTACGCCACGCACGTCCTGCCGGTCGAGCAGATGCCGGCCGCGCTGCAGGAAGTGGCCCGGCAGGGCGTTTTCCGGCAGCTGGTGGCGCCGATCGCGCCGGAAAAGCTGCAAAGCGGCATCAACCAGATTCTGCTGCAACTGCGCAGCGCCACCGGCCACGACTTTTCGCTGTACAAGAAAAGCATCATCGGCCGCCGCATCGAGCGCCGCATGGCGCACAACGCCATCGAAGACGAGGCCGTGTATGCGCGCTTCCTCAAGGGTAACCCCGCCGAGACGCAACGGCTGTTCAAGGAACTGCTGATCAATGTCACCAGCTTCTTCCGCGACCCCGAGGCCTTTGACGCGCTCAAGGACACCATCCTGCCGGCGCTGCTGAAGGACAAGCCGGCCGGCTACGATTTCCGCGTCTGGGTGGCCGGTTGCGCCAGCGGCGAAGAAGCCTATTCGATCGCCATCGTGCTGCACGAGTTGCTGGAAGAAACCAGGGCCCGCCACGAGCAGGAACTGACGATCCAGATCTACGCCACCGACCTCGACGACGACGCCATTGCCACGGCGCGTGCCGGGCGTTATCTGCCCAACATCGTGCAGGACGTGACGGCGGAACGCCTGCGCCGCTACTTCACCAGGGACGAAGCCGGCTACAAGCTCAAGAGGGAAATCCGCGACAGCGTGGTGTTCGCCGCGCACAACGTGATCAAGGACCCGCCCTTCACCAGGCTCGACCTGCTCAGTTGCCGCAACCTGCTGATCTATCTCGAACCGGAACTGCAAAACCGCCTGATCCCAAGCTTTCACCATGCGTTGCGGCCCGGCGGCGTGCTGTTCCTGTCCCCCTCGGAAAGCATCCACAGCCACCCCGAGCTGTTTACGGCGATCGAGCGCAAGTGCAAGTTCTACCGCGCCAGCGACACCGACGCCGCGCCCAGGCTCAAGGCCAATGTCGACATGGCCTGGACCCGCAGCGCCGGCGGCATCACCGGTACCACCGCCGGACTGGCGGACGCGGCTGCGACCGGCAAGGGCAACAGCGGCAGCTCCGCCAACGTCGCCGCGCTGAGCACGAACGCCCTGCTGCTGAACTACGCGCCGGCCTCGGTCACCACCGACAGCCGCGGCAACATCCTCTACGTGCATGGCGACACCGGTCGCTACCTGCGCCCGGCCCCAGGCCCGGTCAGCAACAACGTGGTCGAGATGGCACGCGAAGGCCTGCAACTCGACCTGCGCGTCGCCATCAACACCGCCGCCGCCGTGGCCGAGCCGACGCTTAACAAGGAAGTCTCGGTGCAGACCAATGGCGGCTTCTCGACGGTGTGCTTCAGCGTGCGCGCCCTGCCACGCGAGAAGAGCGGCGAGCCGCTGCTGTTGATCAGCTTCGAGGATGTCGCCGATGTTGGCAAACTCGCTGCAAAACCCGCCGCCGCAAAACCCGGCCCCGGCAAACGCGGCGCCGCCCAATCCACCCGATCCGCCGCAGCCGCGCGCATCGAAGAACTGGAGCGTGGCCTGGCCTATGCCAGGGAGAACCTGGCAGCCACCAGCGAAGAGCAGCAGGCCACCAACGAGGAACTCAAATCCGCCAACGAAGAATTGCAATCGACCAACGAAGAACTGGAACCCTCTAACCCATGTTTAACGGGCCAATAAAAACCTATCGCTGAATCAATTACTTGCATGCCAAGAAATTACCGGGTGGCACTACAAGCCGGTAATTTCTGATTCAGCTGATCAGTTTTCTGGTTCCGCCGGGTGCGGCGCTGATGCCCAGCGCACGATAGATCGCCAGCAGGTCGGGTTCGGCATCGGTGGCTTTGCGCACGTGCAGCGAGCGCCCATCGCGCTGGCTGAAGGTCGCGGTAACCCGGCGCTGTCGCCAAACTGTTGCGCCTGCTGCCCAATGCCCTCTACGATCGGCTCTTTGCCGCCGCGCCACGCAAGCCGCGGCGTCCACTACGGCCGTAGGTTTGGCGCGGCCCGTCAGGCGGTCGGCCTGCCCCTTGGCCGCGGCGGTGACAATCTGACCGGCTTCTGCCCATCGCGCGGCAAGCGATCACCAGTCGATTGGCTTGCCGTCACAAAAGAAACCGCCACTCGGACCATCGTCGGGCAGCAACGCGGCCCAGACGATCCCTTGCGCACCGTCCGCGGCACTGCGGACAGCATCCTGGCCGCCCATTTCAGTGCGGCACCAGCCGGGGCAGACCGAGTTGATCTTGATCGGACTGCCTTCCAGTTCCCTGGCCGTCAGGCGCGTCAGCGCGTTCAGTGCGGCTTTGGACATCCGGTAGGCGGGCCAGAAGCCGCCCATGTCAGCCAGTTGCCCCATGCTCGACGAGACGTTGACGATGCGCCCCCAGCCATTCTCACGCATCAGCGGCACCACCGCCTGAATCAGGCGCAGCGGCGCCAAGGCGTTGCAGGCGTAGGTGGCAGCGACCAGTGCCGGATCGACGACGAAAACGCTGGCACCCTGTGGCGCAGCGAAATTCTTCGGCTCGAGCAGCACCCCGGCATTGTTGATCAGGATGTCCGCACGGCGGAACTCGCGGCGCAAGCGGGCGGCCAGAGCGGCAACGGCACTGGCGTCGGTCACGTCGGCAACGTGCGGGATGACATCGTGGCCACTGTTGCACAATTCGCGGGCAGCGCTGTCGATTGCTTCGGCGCCGCGCCCGACCATCACGACCCTGCAGCCGCTGGCGGCAAGATCGCGCGCCACCGCCAGACCGATCCCACGCGCCGCACCCGTCACCACGGCAACTTTCTGAGCTAGCATCCATCTCTCCTGTTGTTTTGGCCTGAAATGTTCATCATGCAATGGTCCGACGCGCTCGGCAAGGTACACGGTCGCTATGCCGGCAGTCCGCGCATCGTCTCGCTGGTGCCCAGCCTGACCGAATTGCTGGTGGCCCTCGACCTCGCCGAGGTGCTGGTTGGCCGCACCGGCTTCTGCATCCATCCGCGACAGGTGGTCCGCCGGATCCCCAAACTGGGCGGCACCAAAGGCTTCAACGTCGACAAGCTGCGCGCGCTGAAGCCAACGCATGTAATCGTCAACATCGACGAAAACCGTCGCGAGGAAGTCGAGGCCCTGGCCGACTTCGTCCCGCACCTGATCGTCACCCATCCGCTGACGGTTGGCGACAACCTCGATCTCTACCGCCTGCTCGGTGGCGTCTTCGCGCGCGAGCGGCAGGCCGAGTCCTTGTGCAACGCCTTCAAGCGCGAGTGGACGGCGCTCAACGTGCTCGCCGACGGCCTGCCACGACAGCACGTGCTGTACCTGATCTGGCGCGAGCCATGGCTCAGCGTTGGCCGTGACACCTACATCTCGCGCATGCTGGCCGCCGCCGGCTGGGATACGCTGCCGCACGAGAGCCCGGTCCGCTACCCGGAGGTCGATCTTTCTGCGCTGGCCGGTGCAGCGGACATCGTCTTTCTTTCCACTGAGCCCTACCCCTTTCGCAAACAGCACCTGCATCGCTTGCAGGAGCAGCTGCCGGGGACGCGCTGCGCGCTGATCGACGGCGAAATGGTTTCCTGGTACGGTAGCCGGGCAATCCACGGCCTGAAGTATCTGCGCGAGTTGCGGACCCGCCTCGCCAACCCGTCATGAGACTTCTGGACGTGCCCATGGAGGCCGACCCTGGCCGATACTCATCGTGATCACTACCGTCTTCAGCTGGCTTGCAAGGCCCGGACCTATCCGGCCCTGCTGCGCGAACCGGTGAAAGCAGTGAACACCGCCAGACCGATGAACACGCCGCCGCCGAGACGCCGACCCAGGCGACGGACGCTGCCAGCCCGGGCCAATGCAGGCGCGACCAGACCGGCGGCCAGGGCGTAGCCACTATCAGTCACCGTAGCGATTGCCACGAACAGCGAGCCCAGCGCCATGCCCTGCAACATGGGCGGCGCCTCGGGACTCAGGAACTGCGGCAGGAAAGCGGCGAAGAAGAGCGTCGTCTTGGGATTGAGCAAGGCGACGACGAAGCCATCCCGGAGGACGCGGCTCAACGGCGCCGCCAAAAGTGCGGGAGTCGGACTCGCAGCCTGCGGCGAGCGGAACATCTGCACGCCGAGGTAGAAGAGGTACAGCGCGCCAGCGTACTTGACCACCGCAAAGGCCAGCGACGAGGCGGCAAACAAGGCGGCCAGGCCGACCGACGCTGCCAGCGCGTTCCCCAGGTTGCCGAGCGCGACCCCGGCCACCGACAGCAGCCCGGAACGACGCCCCTGGACGAGGCTGCGAGTAACGATGTAGAGCACACCCGGGCCAGGCGTGATCGCAAGCACGAGACTCGCGAACAGAAAAGCCGAGAGGACAGGCCAGGGCGGAAGTAGATCAGTCATTGCGACAGGCTGGAATGGGCTCAAGGTTTGAAGGCACCGCCCGACGCGGCCTTATCGCGTAGCGTCGGGCGGACCGCAGGGTCAGAGACCAACTTCGCCCTCCTCAAAGTAGTTGGAATCAATGCGTTTGACGATGTCGGAAGCAGAGACCGAAACCCCGACGTCGAAGTCCATCGTGAATCAGCGCCTGCAGCGGTACACTTCGTCCGGCGTGAGAACGACGGGTAAGCGCTTCTGAGCCTTCGCCGACTCGGCGTCATCATTGTAGAGGAAAAGCTAGGCGCTCTTCGCCTGGTTCTCTGTCGATGCAGAAACACGTGCCTCCACAACAAGGTGAGTTGGAAGCGCTTCGACCTCCCGCGCGCCACTTTTCACGAGAGCGCCGCTTGTTGTAAGAAGGGATGAAGCGCCGCACCCAGTCTGCGTAGGCCTGCTCCGTGCGTATGCTATAGTGCTTGAACCGGATGCGGTCAGCTACGTTGATCGAACAGCCGCCGAGGTGGTGGCGGAGCCTGGAGGGCATTGACGCAATTGCCGGAGATTTTAGTGGACGGGTCCATGGCGTACGCCACTGTTTTGTCAGAGACTTTGTCCATTCTTGGACATCCGTACAGCATAATGACGCAAAGCCCTGCGTCAATTAGGATTGCTACTTCTCGTTGAACTAAAGCGCTCTGCGCTGGCGTAGGCACCCCAGCGCCCTTGCGCTCTCCTTCCGCTGCTGCCTGCGTTCGTCCTCGCCCTTACCCTGACCGCTTGAGGTCTCGACGCCTCGCTTCCCGACTCGCTCGCAAATCCTCGATCCTCCTGGCTGCGGGGGACGTCCCCGCAGCAACCGAGGAGAGAGTCATGAGTGAGCTGCGTGAAAGAATGAGCAACGCCATGTGCCTGCGGGGAATGGCGGCACGGACCCAGGAAGCCTACATCGGTGCGCTGGTCGAACTGGCGAAGTACTACCAGCGATCGCCGGCGGACTTGCGTGTCGAGGAAGTCCAGGCCTACCTGCTGCACCTGATTCGCGACAAGAAGCTCGCTTACGCGAGCGTCAATCAAGCCTCGTGTGCCTTCCGCTTCCTCTATCGGCGGGTGCTCGGGCGCCCGGAAGCCGGCTTCGACATCCCGATGGCCAAAGTGCCCCAGCGCCTGCCGCAGATCCTCCGCGCGAGGAAGTCGCGCGCCTGATCGACTCGGCGAGAACCCTGCGCGGGCGAACGCTATTGATGACCACCTACGCCGCCGGCTTGCGGGTCTCGGAAGTCTGCGCCCTGCAGGTGGGGACATCGAGAGCGCCGCCGATCGCATGTGCCTCAAGGTGCGCCAGGGCAAAGGCGGCAAGGATCGTTACACGCTGCTGTCGCCGCACCTGCTCGCCGCCTTGCGCACCTACTGGCGCGACACCCGGCCGCGGCTCTGGTTGTTCGCCAACCGGGCCGGCACCGGCCCGATGGAAATCCAGACCGCCCAGCGGATTTACTATGCGGCACGCAACGCCGCGGGCATCGCCCCCGAAGGCGGCATCCACGGTCTTCGCCATGCCTTCGCCACGCACCTGCTCGAAGCCGGCGTCGATCTCTACAGCATCGGCCGGCTCCTCGGCCATGGTCATCTGTCGACCACCTCGCGCTATCTGCATCTGGCACGCTCAAAGCTGACCGGCAACCCTCGCCCTGGACCTGCTCGACCCGCCCAGTTGAGCCACCGCCAGTGACCCTGGCCGAGGTCTTCCGCTGGCACGGGCCGGCGTACCTCGCCAAGCACGCTTTGTCGTCGGCTAAGGCCAAGGTCTGGCGGGCGATCGTCGCCTGTCGCACGGCCATCCTCGGCGGCCACGTCGAGACCTGTGACGGCTGCGGGGTGACGCGACACGTCTATCACTCGTGCCGCAACCGCCACTGCCCGCAGTGCCAGACCCGAGCCAAGGAGCACTGGCTGGCGAAACGGCGCCAGGAGCTGTTACCGGTGCCGTATTTCCATCTGGTGTTCACCCTGCCGCACGCGCTGCATGCGCTGATCGCGCTACGCCCGCGGGTGATCTACGAGGTCCTCTTTGGTGTCGCGTCGGCCACCCTCACCGAATTCGGCGCCAATCCCCGCTGGCTGGGCGGCAAGCTCGCGTTCTCGCTGGTCCTGCACACCTGGAAGCAGGACCTCGGGCGGCATGTGCATGTGCACGCCCTGGTCGCCGGCGGGGCGTTGACACCCGAGGGCGAATGGAAGTCGCCGAAGCGCGGCTTCCTGTTTCCGGTTCAGGCGCTGTCGCGGGTCTTTCGCGGCAAGTTCCTTGCGGCGCTGAGTGAAGCCCGAGGCTCGGGACAGCCACTGGTGGCAGAGCTGGCCGACGAAAAGCTCTGGCGGGCCCTGCGCCAGCAGTTGCTGGCGCACGACTGGGTGGTCTATGCGAAACAGCCGCTCGGTGGCCCGGAGCAGGTCCTCGAATACCTGGGTCGCTATACCCATCGGGTAGCCATCTCGAACGAGCGTCTGGTCAGGATCGACGAGACGACGGTCCGTTTCCGCGTGCGCGCCACGCCGGGCAAGCGCGTGCTCAGCGTGTCGGCGGAGGAATTCATCGACCGCTTCCTGCTGCACGTCTTGCCGAGCGGTTTCAAACGGATTCGGCACTACGGCCTGCTGGCCCCGGCGGCGAAGGCGACACAGCTATCCCTGGCACGGCAGGCCTTGTCGGTACCGGAACCCGATCCGGTGATCACGGCGACGGTGGAGGACTTCCTGCAGCGAGTCGGCGGCGCCGAGTGGGCGCGCTGCACGCATTGCCATGAGGGGACGCTTCGTGCCGACGGCGGCGATTCCGCCCTGCGTCAGGCGGCGCCGCAGAGCGCATCGGTTCGCGGACCCCCATGAAAACCGCCAGCGCTTGGCGAGTGCCTTTCCCGTGTGCTCTATGGCAGTTTCGGCCGCCAGGAGATGCCTCGTCGGCAGCGTGCCGAAGGCACGGTTGCCGCGCTGGCTTGGGCTTACCAGAGCGCCCTGTTCGTTCCTGTCACGCCCTCGCGAACAGCAGGAAGCCGCTCGGCTGCCTCTCGCCAAGCCGTCTAACCCATGCCCGCGGCTTGACCCAAGGCGCGGGACGCTTACAATCCCCATAAGTACCGCCGTCGAGGCGCTTCAGTCCAACGAGGTTTATCTGCCGCGGATACGCCAGCGGCTAGGCCGGGTGCTTTCGGCGCGGCCGATAAACGCTATTCGTTAGCCGTCATGCCGCGCATCGCTGTTCAAGGCGATTGATGAGCCCAACAGGCACCGCGCAGAGCGAGCACCAAAGAAGTTCGCCGGTTGTTGTATATGTCGCCACTACTGGAGCCACGTAATGCTACTTGATGAGATTATTGCGACACTCAGCGACGAGAAAGGGTCGCTTACCAGTGCCCTCCTCAAGACCAAAGTACTCTTGCACAGCATCGGCAAGAAGGACCTTGCCAACTGGGTTACCCACGAGCTCAAGGGGTACCCCGACGAGGACAGCGTGCCCGAGTACCGCAGAATCAGCGCGGAAGTGCACGGCCATGTAGAAAGCATCGCATGGCGGATGGCCGACACCAAGCTACCGATCATGCACTTGAAGGATGAGCAAAGGAAATACCTTACTTCGATGGCTTGCACTATGTCCATCTCCAGCATCGAAGAATCCGTACGCGGGTATCGATCCGAAAGCAGCCAAAAGCTGATTAGGCATCTCCCCCCGGAGTTTGGCGGTCTGTTCAGGAAGGTGCTCGAACCCGGGGTCAACGTCATCTCGGCTTGGTGTGAGATAAACATGATCCAAGTCGAAGGCATCTTGACTGAGGTCCGATCTCGCCTGCTTGATTTCGCGCTAGAACTGCGCGACGTAGTTGGGCCAGACACGCCGGAGAAGGAGCTGGTCGAGAAGGTCGCTAATGTAGACACCGAGAAGATGTTTGCGACGGCTGTCTACGGCTCTGGCAACACCATCATCGTTGGGAGCCATTCCTTCCAGTCCATCAACAACCAGAAAGACGACATAGAGGGGCTAGTCGCTGCGATCGGACAGCTTGGATTGCAGCAGCCGATGCTTCTTGAACTGCGAGAGGCGGTCCAGCAGGATCAGAAGGCAGGAAACGAGCCGAATGTTGCTGATGGCAAGACAGGCCAATGGTTCAGCAAGGCCCTACAAGAAGCTGGGAAAGGCATCGTACAGACTGGGGTCGACATAGTTTCGACGGTGATCGTCAAAGCACTCAAAGCGTATACCGGCACGCCGTAGACGACGCCTTTCCTTGCGGGTTAAAAGGGGTTAAAAGGGGCCGGGGTCGATTAAAGGCCAAACTTTTCATTCGACCTGGGAAGACAATAGGGGACAGACCACGGCTTCTGAACCAAGACTGAGATTATGAGAAGACGCAAACTCTACGTTGAAACCTCCGTGATCAGCTACCTTACCGCTCGTCCCAGCAAGAACGTGATCGAAGCTGGTCATCAGCAGAGCACTTTTCTCTTCTGGGATCGACGTGGCGAATTCGACTTGGTGGCATCGGAGCTTGTCGTCACTGAATGCAGCCTGGGAGATGCTGTTGCAGCAAGCAGACGGCTCGACGCGCTATTGGAAATACCGCTGCTCGACATTAACGCGCACAGCGTTGAAATCGCGAAAGGGCTGGTTGCTTCAGGTATCGTGCCGATCAAGGCGTGGACTATCTGCTGACGTGGAACTGCCGGCATATTGCCAATCCGGAAGTTCAAGCGCGAATCGCCGAGAATTTCCGACCGCTGGGTTTGTTCTTGCCTTTCATTTGTACGCCTGACGAACTCTTGGGAGATGAATATGACTGATAGCATCATCCACAAAGTACGAGCGATTCGCGAACAACACGCCGCTAGTTTTGGCTTCGATCTCGATCGCATTTTTGCCGATTTACAGGCGCGCCAAAACAAACACGCAGCCGAAGGGTGGACGGTCATTCCTGCCCCTGCCAGCCCACCACCGGAGCCTAACTTGGCATTGCAGCGGACTCGCTTCGCTCCCCGCTGAATTTCACCGTTAGCCCACTTCGGCGCGATGTCACATTGCTGAGACTATGAGTAACGAACCAACTTCGTTTTCCGGGCTTTTGTACGCAACGCTTCTCCGCGAGAAGCTCACACCGACCCGACTCGCAAGTAACGCAGGAGTCGCACCGGCAACCCTTGACTTATGGTTGCGCGTCGGTCAGCTTCCGAAGGCGGCATCGGTTTGGAAACTGACAGCCGCACTGCCAAAATATCGCGTCCAACTCTTTGCAGCCGCTCTTCGGTCCTTCCATAACCGTATTGGAGATACCTACAAACCCGGGAAGCAGTTACGATGGGACAAGACGGTTAGCACATACATGGGCGAAGGATTCGACCACATCGCACCTGAGGATCAAGCGAAATTTTCGGAAACGTGGCGCGAGTTGCTTGGGCAAGGCACACAAACAGCACCCGGCAGTACCGAAAGCATGATCACTTCCGATCTCATCCTTTTACCAGCACCCAGCCTGGTACTCCTTGACGACTGGCGTGAGATTGCAAAAGCGATAGCGAATCAGAAGGTTCAACTCTTCGATCTTCCTTGGAAGAAGTTCGAAGAATTGGTGGGTCACTTACTGGAGTCCTTCGGCTGGGATGTTACCCCTATGGGATATACGAAAGACGCCGGCATCGACCTTATTGCAGTAAGTAAAGTCGCACCAGACTTCAAGCTTTCTATGATGGTCCAGTGCAAACGCTTTTCCGAAAAAAGAAAGGTCGGCGTGGAGTTGGTTCGCGAGGTATGGTCGGTTAAGTGGGAACATGGGTTTCACCACGCAATGCTCGCGACAACTTCTTCGTTTACGCGTGGAGCTAAACAGAAAGGCGAATTGTGGAACCTCGACCTCAGGGATCAAGTTGCAATTGCCGACTGGTGTAAAACACTCGCAAGTGTAAAAGTCCAAGGCCATCCATGAAGCGGGCTAACCCTACGCTCAAAGCGGACCGCCCAACAGCTGCGCTGTTGGACGAAGCCGCTACGCGGAGGAAACGGCGGTTCTGTCGTCGTGTTGAAGTCAAGATGTGACCTCGCCCCTCATCGGAGGGATATTCATAACGAATGCGAGGTTACCGCAAGATGGAAGACGTGTCAGCTGTCGCAGCAACCGATTTTGAGAAGAACTACGAGCTGCACCTGAAGCACCTGAAGCTCAGGGGCTTGCAGCCGAAGACGATCGAGGCGTATTCGCGCGCCATCCGCCGGGTAGGAGACTACTTCGATCATCAGATCGACGATCTGAGCGAGGTCGACCTGGTGGATTACTTCACCGACCTGCACGAGACGCACTCCTGGAGTTCGGTCAAGCTCGATCTGTACGGGCTCAAGTTCCACTACGAGCACGTGTTGAAGAAACCCTGGGTGGCACCCGGTCTGATCAAGCCGCCGCGCTCACAGCGCTTGCCGGATATCGTCACGGTCGAGGAGACCGAGCGGATCTTTCTCGCGACGCAGGTGCTCAGTTACCGCGTCTTCTTCTTCACGCTCTACAGTCTCGGCCTGCGCCTTGGCGAAGGCTTGCGGCTGACGGTCGCCGACATCGATGGCGCACGCGGGCATGTGCATATCCGCGATGCCAAGGGCAACAAGGATCGCCTGGTGCCGCTACCGACGGCTACTCACCAACTTCTGCGCCGTTTCTGGCAGCGCCACCGCAATCCCGTTCTGCTGTTTCCCAATCGCCGCGGCGGCTTGGCGGGCGCACGCGCAGCGAAGACACCGCTCGATCGCGGCGGCGTTCAGAAAGCACTGCGGGCGGTGGTCGAATCCTGCGGTCTAAAAAAGCACATTTCGCCACACAGCTTGCGCCACGCCTATGCCACGCACCTCGTCGAGGCGGGCGTCGAGCTCACCGAGGTTCAGAGCATTCTCGGCCATCACTCGATTCTCACGACGGTTCGCTACACCCATCTGACGGATCAAACCAAGCATCACGCCATCGACCGCATCAACGCGCTGATGGACCGCTATCGCCTGGCCAAGGGGACGCCGCGATGATCCGCCTCGGCTCTGTCATCGCCGAATTCGAAGCGGACTTCCTGGCGCAATTTCGTCACCGGCTGAGCTTCGAGCAGCTTCAAGCCCTCTCGGCCCTGCGCGATTGCCGCAGCCCGGCCAGCCCGATGATGCAGGTTCAATGCAACGACTGTGCCCACCACCACCTCGTTCCGCACTCCTGCGGCCATCGCCTTTGCCCGCACTGCCAGCACCACGAGAGCCAGCAGTGGCTGGAGCGTCAGATGCAGCGCCTGGTCCCGGCCGACTACTTCCTGCTGACCTTCACGCTGCCGGCCGAATGGCGCGGACTCGCTGCGGCGCACGCCGACGTCGTCTTCGATTCCTTGATGCGCTGCGCCTGGGAAACGGTGCACCGTTTCAGTCAGAACGATCGGCAGTTGCAGGGGACGCCGGGGGCGATCGCGGTCCTGCACACGCATTCGCGTCGGCTCGACTTCCACCCGCATGTCCATCTCGTCGTCCCCGCGGCGGCGGTCGATGAGGCGAAGCAGCGCTGGCGGCGCAAGCGGCGCGGCAAGAACGGCACCTACCTGTTCAACGAGAAGGCGATAGCCAAGGTCTTTCGGGCGAAGATGCTGGCGGCGATCGAGGCGGCCGGCATTGGCCTGCCGGCGTGCTATCCGCGGCAATGGGTGGCGCACTGCCAATCGGTTGGCAGCGGCGAGAAGGCTCTGATCTACCTCGGTCGTTACATCTACCGCGGCGTCATCCAGAACAGGACATCCTTGCCTGCGAGAATGGCCGGGTGAGCTTCCGCTATCGCAGCGCCAAAACCGGCAAGTCGGAAAAGCGCTCGCTCACCGGCGCTGATTTCCTCTGGCTGATTCTCCAGCACGTGCTGCCCAAGGGCTTTCGCCGCGCGCGCAATTTCGGCTTCCTGCACGCCAACTGCAAGCGCTTGGTCGGCTTGCTGCATCTCTTGCTGAAGTTCGATCCAAACCGCTTCAAGCCACCGCGCAAGGAGCGGCCACCGATGCTTTGCTCGTGCTGTGGCGCCGTGATGACGATCGTCAGGACGCGGATTCGCTCCAAATCGCCCGGAGTTATCGCCGTCACGCCGGTCGTTGCGGTCGCCATCTGACCATGTAAACCGAGACCTCAGCGCTGTCCGACCGTGTTCGGGACTTCAGTTTCCCCAAGCTGAGCGACCCGGCCGCGCGGAATTCCGCACCCGGGACGCAAAAACCGCCTCATTCGCGAAACCTTTGCCGCCTGGGCAGCGGCACTTCGGGACTTCCCGCTCCCGGCCCTACGGCGTTCATGCCTTTGGGGCAAATCCAAAAAGATATTTGCAGAGGGCGCGCCCAGCGCTCCGGACCGGGCTCGTCCAACAAACGGATCAGATCGTGGCTTCGCACGATCTATCCTTATTCGTTGGACCGGGCTCGTCCAACAAACGGATCAGATCGTGGCTTCGCACGATCTATCCTTATTCGTTGGGTTCCCTCCGGCCTTCGGCCTTCGGCCTCCGGCGGCCGGTTAGCTTCACGTTAGCGACGCGTCCATGGCCACTTGGAAGAAAGTCACACTCTGGATCGTAGGCACGGTTCTCGTAATGTTTGGCGGCTGCGCTGCACTTCTTCACCGCGTCAGTGCAGATATGTGCGCAACAACGGTAATTGACCAATTGCCTTCACCCAACGGAAAACTCAAGGCAGTTGTCTTTCAAATCGATTGCGGGGCGACGGCTGACTTTAACAGCCATGTCTCTATCGTTACCGCTGACACAGACACGTCCAAAAAAGACGCGCTGCCCAAAAGTTTCTTCGCTGCCGATGGAAACCGTGGTCAAGCACCGGCCGGTAAAGGTGGGCCAGAGGTTCGCCTTTCCTGGAAGGATGGCAACCACCTTGAAATCCAACACCACCATCGTGTTCGCCTCATTCGTGCAGAGACAATATCCAACGGAGTTACCATTGGCTACACAACATTTCGCTAACCCGTCATTCCACCGGACCTTGCGCATAAAGCCGCGCAAGGTCCGGTGAATTCAGACGTTGAACTAAAGCGCTCTGCGCTGGCGTAGACACCCCAGCGCCCTTGCGCTCTCCTTCCGCTGCTGCCTGCGTTCGTCCTCGCCCTTACCCTGACCGCTTGAGGTCTCGACGCCTCGCTTCCCGACTCGCTCGCAAATCCTCGATCCTCCTGGCTGCGGGGGACGTCCCCGCAGCAACCGAGGAGAGAGTCATGAGTGAGCTGCGTGAAAGAATGAGCAACGCCATGTGCCTGCGGGGAATGGCGGCACGGACCCAGGAAGCCTACATCGGTGCGCTGGTCGAACTGGCGAAGTACTACCAGCGATCGCCGGCGGACTTGCGTGTCGAGGAAGTCCAGGCCTACCTGCTGCACCTGATTCGCGACAAGAAGCTCGCTTACGCGAGCGTCAATCAAGCCTCGTGTGCCTTCCGCTTCCTCTATCGGCGGGTGCTCGGGCGCCCGGAAGCCGGCTTCGACATCCCGATGGCCAAAGTGCCCCAGCGCCTGCCGCAGATCCTCTCGCGCGAGGAAGTCGCGCGCCTGATCGACTCGGCGAGAACCCTGCGCGGGCGAACGCTATTGATGACCACCTACGCCGCCGGCTTGCGGGTCTCGGAAGTCTGCGCCCTGCAGGTGGGGGACATCGAGAGCGCCGCCGATCGCATGTGCCTCAAGGTGCGCCAGGGCAAAGGCGGCAAGGATCGTTACACGCTGCTGTCGCCGCACCTGCTCGCCGCCTTGCGCACCTACTGGCGCGACACCCGGCCGCGGCTCTGGTTGTTCGCCAACCGGGCCGGCACCGGCCCGATGGAAATCCAGACCGCCCAGCGGATTTACTATGCGGCACGCAACGCCGCGGGCATCGCCCCCGAAGGCGGCATCCACGGTCTTCGCCATGCCTTCGCCACGCACCTGCTCGAAGCCGGCGTCGATCTCTACAGCATCGGCCGGCTCCTCGGCCATGGTCATCTGTCGACCACCTCGCGCTATCTGCATCTGGCACGCTCAAAGCTGACCGGCAACCCCTCGCCCCTGGACCTGCTCGACCCGCCCAGTTGAGCCACCGCCAGTGACCCTGGCCGAGGTCTTCCGCTGGCACGGGCCGGCGTACCTCGCCAAGCACGCTTTGTCGTCGGCTAAGGCCAAGGTCTGGCGGGCGATCGTCGCCTGTCGCACGGCCATCCTCGGCGGCCACGTCGAGACCTGTGACGGCTGCGGGGTGACGCGACACGTCTATCACTCGTGCCGCAACCGCCACTGCCCGCAGTGCCAGACCCGAGCCAAGGAGCACTGGCTGGCGAAACGGCGCCAGGAGCTGTTACCGGTGCCATATTTCCATCTGGTGTTCACCCTGCCGCACGCGCTGCATGCGCTGATCGCGCTACGCCCGCGGGTGATCTACGAGGTCCTCTTTGGTGTCGCGTCGGCCACCCTCACCGAATTCGGCGCCAATCCCCGCTGGCTGGGCGGCAAGCTCGCGTTCTCGCTGGTCCTGCACACCTGGAAGCAGGACCTCGGGCGGCATGTGCATGTGCACGCCCTGGTCGCCGGGGGGGCGTTGACGCCCGAGGGCGAATGGAAGTCGCCGAAGCGCGGCTTCCTGTTTCCGGTTCAGGCGCTGTCGCGGGTCTTTCGCGGCAAGTTCATCGCGGCGTTGAGTGAAGCCCGAGGCTCAGGGCGGCCGCTGGTGGCAGAGCTGGCCGACGAGAAGGTCTGGCGGGCCCTGCGCCAGCAGTTGCTGGCGCACGACTGGGTGGTCTACGCGAAACAGCCGCTCGGCGGCCCGGAGCAGGTCCTCGAATACCTGGGTCGCTATACCCATCGGGTAGCCATCTCGAACGAGCGTCTGGTCAGGATCGACGAGACGACGGTCCGTTTCCGCGTGCGCGCCACGCCGGGCAAGCGCGTGCTCAGCGTGTCGGCGGAGGAATTCATCGACCGCTTCCTGCTGCACGTCTTGCCGAGCGGTTTCAAGCGGATTCGGCACTACGGCCTGCTGGCCCCGGCGGCGAAGGCGACACAGCTATCCCTGGCACGGCAGGCCTTGTCGGTACCGGAACCCGATCCGGTGATCACGGCGACGGTGGAGGACTTCCTGCAGCGAGTCGGCCGCGGCGAGTGGGCGCGCTGCACGCATTGCCACGAGGGACGCTTCGTGCCGACGGCGGCGATTCCGCCCCTGCGTCAGGCGGCGCCGCAGAGCGCATCGGTTCGCGGACCCCCATGAAAACCGCCAGCGCTTGGCGAGTGCCTTTCCCGTGTGCTCTATGGCAGTTTCGGCCGCCAGGAGATGCCTCGTCGGCAGCGTGCCGAAGGCACGGTTGCCGCGCTGGCTTGGGCTTACCAGAGCGCCCTGTTCGTTCCTGTCACGCCCTCGCGAACAGCAGGAAGCCGCTCGGCTGCCTCTCGCCAAGCCGTCTAACCCATGCCCGCGGCTTGACCCAAGGCGCGGGACGCTTACAATCCCCATAAGTACCGCCGTCGAGGCGCTTCAGTCCAACGAGGTTTATCTGCCGCGGATACGCCAGCGGCTAGGCCGGGTGCTTTCGGCGCGGCCGATAAACGCTATTCGTTAGCGCGCATTTTGGAGGCAATCATGGGTCTGTTAAGTAAGTTCTTAGAACGGCGAAGATTTTCTCGAGCTCAAGCACATGCGGAAAAGATTTCTTCTTTGATTGCTCCATTTATAAACGCGACGGGTGAGCTTGCCTATAACACCCTCCAGCGGAATATTCAATCTTGGAGTTTATCCAACCCCACACTGATAAGCTACATGGGGTATGTAGCTGGTATAATTGATGCGGCAGATAACACACTTGGCCATTCCAGCACAGAAGACTGGACTGCTACGGAAATAGTATTTCACCAAATCATCGACGCGCAATTAGACTGGATAGAAGGTATCCAAGTATTTATTGAAGCGAATAGGTTAGGCATTGAATGTGGTGGCTCAACAATTGGTGGCATGCAAAGAGATCCGCAATTCATGGCAGCGATGCAACTAGGTGGCGTTGATTTTCTTTCTATAGGGCAGACCGGTTTTTTCCCGAAAGGCTTATTTGAGTTGGGTCTGATAACCGGTGGCAAGTCGTCTGAATGAATTAGTTACATTGACATCGAGGAAAGTGCATGATCTCAAGAAAACCGTATGAACAAAGGACCGATCTTGAGAGAATTCAGTCCCAATGGAATAAGATTACTGGCCTGCACTCCAGGAATGAGTCGTCTGCTGCGATTGTTCGTGCTGCAACCGCCGCAGAAATGGCGGCCACATTTGCCATACGAAATGAATTTGAATCCAAGAGCGAATTCGACAAAGCATTTGTTGACAGCCTCCTGGTTTGGGCAAATGGCATCGCTGGAAAAATGGATAGATTATTGATTCCAGCAACAAAGGGCACAAAACATCACAAGACGATTACAAAGCTCAAGACCACTTCAGAAAAAATTAACAAGAAGAGGAATGCGGTTGCCCATCAGGGCGAATTCTGCAGGGTTTAGTCCGTTCCGTGTGGAATGGGGAGGAAACGGGCGAAGGGAGGGGCGGGCAAATGGGTAAGTTTTCCAGCGACGAGGTAGGCCATGGCGATGAAGTTTTCGACGCGGCGATAGCCGCGGGCGCGGGCTCTCGCCTCCTGAAGCGCCCGATTCATGGCCTCGACGCGGGCATTGTGTTTGCCGGCCTGGAAGCCATTGAGTACGCCCGGAAGATGCTTGGTGATGGTCCTGCCGAGGCGCTTGAAGGGTTCGAGTCGGCAGCGACTGGCCCAACTCAGCCAGCGTTTGAAGAGGGGCTTGGCCTCATCAGGCGTCGTGGCCTTGGCATAGATCGCGCGCAACGCTTCCTTGATGCGCCAAGCGCGTGCGGTCTTGAGATTCGAGCGCTGCAACCAGTGCATGGTCTGGGTTTGCTTGACGGTCCAGTCGGCGGGTTTCTTTTGCAGGCTCCAGCGGGTGCCCTTGAGTTCGGGTTCACTTTTGACCTCGGCCCGGCGCACCTCGTCCAGCGCCTTGCTGCTCAGAGCGACCACGTGAAAGCGGTCGAAGCAGACCTTGGCCTCGGAAAAGTGCTCGGCGGCGCCCGCCTGAAAAGCACCGCTCATGTCCATGCTCAAATCGGTAATCGCGCTCGGTTGGCCGCCATGCTCGGCGAGATCGCTGGCGAACTTCCCCAGCGTGGCCTTATCTCGACCGGGCGTGGCAAACAGCAGACGTGGCGCATCAAGATCATGGAAAACAGCGATGTACGTCTGGCCGCGCTTACTGGCGGTCTCATCGACGCCGACGGCACGAACCTCGGCATGACTCTCCTTGGCGCGCGCCTGCGCCATGATGCTCGATGACGCGCCACAGTCTGGGACTGCGAACGCGCAGCACCCGGCCCGCCGCCAGTACCGACATGGTCGGTGCCAGCATCAGCGTCAACGCCTCGAACAACAGCGTGAAATGACTCCCTTCGCGCGCCCAGGGCACAGGGATTTGCGTCACCTTGCCACAGTCGGTACAGGCGACTCGCGGTACCTCGGCATGCAGATGGGCTTCGTACTCGAAGAAATCCAGATGCCGCCAGGAGCGCGCCAAGCGGTCGTGCAGCGGCTGCGCCGCTGCTCCACAGGCGGGACAGGCATGACTGGCCGCGCCGAACTTCACCTGGAAGTCGATCCGTCCAGCCTCCGGTGTAAAGGTCACTTGATCCACCTGCCAAGGCGCGACGAGGCCCAGGGCCTGGGTGAACAGCGTTTCAATCGCGAGGAACCGGTCGGAAGAGGAAAGGCCGCCATTGTCCTCCATGCCGAGGCCGGCAGACTGCCTCCCTCGGCAAAGAGGAAGCGTACGCGAGGGGAGGCGATGTAAAGGGTCCGGCTACGCCCGGACTGCGTCCGCCCTTGACATCACCTCCCCCTCAAACCACACGCCTCTCGTCCGTTTCCACACGAAACGGCATAGAGCCATTCTGCAATCCCGATGAAGCAAGGGAAATTATCGACTTATCACGTGAGTTCATAAATAATTTGATAATTATCTATGATCAAAGCTTTTCTCTTAAAGAGAAGAAGCGCTAACAATCGCTTCGAGAGGGACGCTCCAACAGCCGGCTTCGCCGCCTGTTTCCGCGCCCCTCAAGCGAAACGTTGAACTAAAGCGCTCCGCGCTGGTGTAGGCACCCCACCGCCCTTGTCTTTTCTTGCTGTCGCTCCGTGAGTTCGCTCTCCCTCTCACCCTGACCGCTTGAGGTCTCGACGCCTCGCTTCCCAACTCGCTGGCAAATCCTTGATCCTCCTCGCTGCGGGGGACGTCCCCGCAGCAAGCAAGGAGATAGTCATGAGTGAGCTGCGTGAAAGAATGAGCAACGCCATGTGCCTGCGGGGAATGGCGGCACGGACCCAGGAAGCCTACATCGCCGCGCTGGTCGAACTGGCAAAGTATTACCACCGATCGCCGGCGGATTTGCGTGTCGAGGAAGTCCAGGCCTACCTGCTGCACCTGATTCGCGACAAGAAGCTCGCCTACGCGAGCGTCAATCAAGCCTCGTGTGCCTTCCGCTTCCTCTATCGGCGGGTGCTCGGTCGGTCGCCCGGAAGCTGGCTTCGACATCCCGATGGCCAAGGTGCCCCAGCGCCTGCCGCAGATCCTCTCGCGCGAAGAAGTCGCGCGCCTGATCGACTCGGCGAGAACCCTGCGCGGGCGAACGCTGCTGATGACCACCTACGCCGCCGGCTTGCGGGTGTCGGAAGTCTGCGCCCTGCAGGTGGGGGACATCGAGAGCGCCGCCGATCGCATGTGCCTCAAGGTGCGCCAGGGCAAAGGCGGCAAGGATCGTTACACGCTGCTGTCGCCACGTCTGCTCGCCGCCCTGCGGACCTACTGGCGCGACACCCGGCCGCAGCGGTGGTTGTTCTCCAACCGGGCCGGTACCGGCCCGATGGAAATCCAGACCGCCCAGCGGATTTACTATGCGGCACGCAACGCCGCGGGCATCACCCCCGAAGGCGGCATCCACGGTCTTCGCCACGCCTTCGCCACGCACCTCCTCGAAGCCGGCGTCGATCTCTACAGCATCGGCCGGCTGCTCGGCCATGGTCACCTGTCGACTACCTCGCGCTATCTGCATCTGGCGCGCTCAAAGCTGACCGGCAACACCTCGCCCCTGGAACTGCTCGACCCGCCCAGTTGAGCCACCGCCAGTGACCCTGGCCGAGGTCTTCCGCCGGCACGGGCCGGCGTACCTCGCCAAGCACGTCTTGTCGTCGGCCAAGGCCAAGGTCTGGCGAGCGATCGTCGCCTGTCGCACGGCCATCCTCGGCGGCCACGTCGAGACCTGTGACGACTGCGGCGTGACGCGACACGTCTATCACTCGTGCCGCAACCGCCACTGCCCGCAGTGCCAGACCCGAGCCAAGGAGCACTGGCTGGCGAAACGGCGCCAGGAGCTGCTGCCGGTGCCGTACTTCCACCTCGTGTTCACCCTGCCGCACGCGCTGCATGCGCTGATCGGACAACGCCCGCGGGCGATCTACGAGGTCCTCTTGGGTGCGGCGTCGGCCACCTCAGCGAATTCGGCGCCAATCCCCGCTGGCTGGGCGGCAAGCTGGCGTTCTCGTTGGTCCTGCACACCTGGAAGCAGGACCTCGGGCGACATGTGCCTGTGCACGCCTTGGTCGCCGGGGGGGCGTTGACGCCCGAGGGCGAATGGAAGTCGCCGAAGCGCGGCTTCCTGTTTCCGGTTCAGGCGCTGTCGCGGGTCTTTCGCGGCAAGTTCATCGCGGCGTTGAGTGAAGCCCGAGGCTCAGGGCGGCCGCTGGTGGCAGAGCTGGCCGACGAGAAGGTCTGGCGGGCCCTGCGCCAGCAGTTGCTGGCGCACGACTGGGTGGTCTACGCGAAACAGCCGCTCGGCGGCCCGGAGCAGGTCCTCGAATACCTGGGTCGCTACACCCATCGGGTGGCGATCTCGAACGAGCGTCTGGTCGGTATGGACGAGACGCTCGTCCGTTTCCGCGTGCGCGCCACGCCGGGCAAGCGCGTGCTCAGCGTGTCGGCGGAGGAATTCATCGACCGCTTCCTGCTCCACGTGCTCCCGAGCGGTTTCAAGCGGATTCGCCACTACGGCCTGCTGGCCCCGGCGGCGAAGGCGACGAGGCTGGCGCTGGCACGGCAGGCCTTGTCGGTACCCCCACCCGATCCGGTGATCAAGGCGACGGTGGAGGACTTCCTGCAGCGCGTCGACCGCGCGCAGTGGGCGCGCTGTCCCCACTGCCACGACGGACGGTTCGTGCCGACGGCGGCGATTCCGCCCCTGTCCCAGGCGACGCCGCAGAGCGCATCGGTTCGCGGCCCCCCATGAAACCCGCCAGCGCTTGGCGAGGGGCTTTCCCGTGTGCTCAATGGCAGTTCCGGCCGCCAGGAGATGCCTCGTCGGCAGCGTGCCAAAGTCACGATTCTGCCGCTGCTGTCTGTTTGCCAGAGCGCCCTGTTCGTTGCTGTCACGCCCTCGCGAACAGCAGGAAGCCGCTCGTCTGCCTCTCGCCAACCCGTCTGACCCATGCCCGCGGCTTGACCCAAGGCGCGGGACGCTTACAATCCCCATAAGTACCGCCGTCGAGGCGCTTCAGTCCAACGAGGTTTATCTGCCGCGGATACGCCATCGCTTGGCCCCATCGCTTTCAGCGCGGCCGATAAACGCTATTCGTTGGGCCCCACGCCTTATGCGCCATACATGAGAAACATACTCTTCGTAGTTGGTATCGCGATAGTCGCAGGCATCGCCGCCGCCGGAGCAACATCCGCGTCCTGGATTTTCTGGGAGGTCTTGCGTGGCGAAGAGCGCGATGCCTTCCGTGCTGTCCTCGGAGCGTTCTGTGGGGCTCTGTTTGCCTTCATATTCGTTCGGCTCGGCGAGGGGCTTAAACGAATCTATGATCGGAAGGAGAGGAATCACGATGCCATGGTTCGCCTCCAGCACTACCTCAATGACTGTCTCAATACGACCAGTGACAACATTTTCATTGCGGACACATTCCTGGCCGTATTTGAGGAACAGAAGTTGGAATCAGGCCAACGCCCCATCTTCATAAACAGATTTCACGAATACACCATCGACCGTGAGCTGATTGTGGGGCTGTCGAACCTGGACTTGATCAACGAATTGTACTCCATTAATACTGAACTTCGGAAGCTAAGTTCCTCTCTGGCAACAATCGATCGAGCGTATGAGCAGATAATGGAGGCCTTTGTTTCGAAGAAGATCGACCCAGATGTCTACCTGGCGAATGTGCGTCATTCGCGCGCTCGTTACGTCGAGGTCCGTGAGTTTTTGGTGCAGACAAAGAGCGACCTGGTTCGAATGTTTGCAACGATCAACCTGCTTGCGAAGGCACCTCCATTTCTTGTGCGATTGATCCGGGCCATGACGCGGACTCGGTATACAAAGAAGTTCAAGCGTATGCTGCCGGCGGAGGTAGCTCGCGTGTCCCAGGAGATTGAGGCGGGAGCCAAAGCAAGTGCGAAGCGCATTGAGGAGATCCAAGACCGTGTGGCCCAACGAATAAGGATAGATCGTGCGAAGCCACGATCTGATCCGTTTGTTGGACGAGCCCGGTCCGGAGCGCTGGGCGCGCCCTCTGCAAATATCTTTTTTGGATTTGCCCCAAAGGCATGAACGCCGTAGGGCCGGGAGCGGGAAGTCCCGAAGTGCCGCGGCCCAGGCGGCAAAGGTTTCGCGAATGAGGCGGTTTTTGCGTCCCGGGTGCGGAATTCCGCGCGGCCGGGTCGCTCAGCTTGGGGAAACTGAAGTCCCGAACACGGCCGGACAGCGCTGAGGTCTCGGTTTACATGGTCAGATGGCGACCGCAACGACCGGCGTGACGGCGATAACTCCGGGCGATTTGGAGCGAATCCGCGTCCTGACGATCGTCATCACGGCGCCACAGCACGAGCAAAGCATCGGTGGCCGCTCCTTGCGCGGTGGCTTGAAGCGGTTTGGATCGAACTTCAGCAAGAGATGCAGCAAGCCGACCAAGCGCTTGCAGTTGGCGTGCAGGAAGCCGAAATTGCGCGCGCGGCGAAAGCCCTTGGGCAGCACGTGCTGGAGAATCAGCCAGAGGAAATCAGCGCCGGTGAGCGAGCGCTTTTCCGACTTGCCGGTTTTGGCGCTGCGATAGCGGAAGCTCACCCGGCCATTCTCGCAGGCAAGGATGTCCTGTTCACGGATGACGCCGCGGTAGAGGTAACGACCGAGGTAGATCAGAGCCTTCTCGCCGCTGCCAACCGATTGGCAGTGCGCCACCCATTGCCGCGGATAGCACGCCGGCAGGCCAATGCCGGCCGCCTCGATCGCCGCCAGCATCTTCGCCCGAAAGACCTTGGCTATCGCCTTCTCGTTGAACAGGTAGGTGCCGTTCTTGCCGCGCCGCTTGCGCCGCCAGCGCTGCTTCGCCTCATCGACCGCCGCCGCGGGGACGACGAGATGGACATGCGGGTGGAAGTCGAGCCGACGCGAATGCGTGTGCAGGACCGCGATCGCCCCCGGCGTCCCCTGCAACTGCCGATCGTTCTGACTGGAAACGGTGCACCGTTTCCCAGGCGCAGCGCATCAAGGAATCGAAGACGACGTCGGCGTGCGCCGCAGCGAGTCCGCGCCATTCGGCCGGCAGCGTGAAGGTCAGCAGGAAGTAGTCGGCCGGGACCAGGCGCTGCATCTGACGCTCCAGCCACTGCTGGCTCTCGTGGTGCTGGCAGTGCGGGCAAAGGCGATGGCCGCAGGAGTGCGGAACGAGGTGGTGGTGGGCACAGTCGTTGCATTGAACCTGCATCATCGGGCTGGCCGGGCTGCGGCAATCGCGCAGGGCCGAGAGGGCTTGAAGCTGCTCGAAGCTCAGCCGGTGACGAAATTGCGCCAGGAAGTCCGCTTCGAATTCGGCGATGACAGAGCCGAGGCGGATCATCGCGGCGTCCCCTTGGCCAGGCGATAGCGGTCCATCAGCGCGTTGATGCGGTCGATGGCGTGATGCTTGGTTTGATCCGTCAGATGGGTGTAGCGAACCGTCGTGAGAATCGAGTGATGGCCGAGAATGCTCTGAACCTCGGTGAGCTCGACGCCCGCCTCGACGAGGTGCGTGGCATAGGCGTGGCGCAAGCTGTGTGGCGAAATGTGCTTTTTAGACCGCAGGATTCGACCACCGCCCGCAGTGCTTTCTGAACGCCGCCGCGATCGAGCGGTGTCTTCGCTGCGCGTGCGCCCGCCAAGCCGCCGCGGCGATTGGGAAACAGCAGAACGGGATTGCGGTGGCGCTGCCAGAAACGGCGCAGAAGTTGGTGAGTAGCCGTCGGTAGCGGCACCAGGCGATCCTTGTTGCCCTTGGCATCGCGGATATGCACATGCCCGCGTGCGCCATCGATGTCGGCGACCGTCAGCCGCAAGCCTTCGCCAAGGCGCAGGCCGAGACTGTAGAGCGTGAAGAAGAAGACGCGGTAACTGAGCACCTGCGTCGCGAGAAAGATCCGCTCGGTCTCCTCGACCGTGACGATATCCGGCAAGCGCTGTGAGCGCGGCGGCTTGATCAGACCGGGTGCCACCCAGGGTTTCTTCAACACGTGCTCGTAGTGGAACTTGAGCCCGTACAGATCGAGCTTGACCGAACTCCAGGAGTGCGTCTCGTGCAGGTCGGTGAAGTAATCCACCAGGTCGACCTCGCTCAGATCGTCGATCTGATGATCGAAGTAGTCTCCTACCCGGCGGATGGCGCGCGAATACGCCTCGATCGTCTTCGGCTGCAAGCCCTTGAGCTTCAGGTGCTTCAGGTGCAGCTCGTAGTTCTTCTCAAAATCGGTTGCTGCGACAGCTGACACGTCTTCCATCTTGCGGTAACCTCGCATTCGTTATGAATATCCCTCCGATGAGGGGCGAGGTCACATCTTGACTTCAACACGACGACAGAACCGCCGTTTCCTCCGCGTAGCGGCTTCGTCCAACAAAGCGTTCAACCGGACCGCCCACCAGCGTAGCTGGTGGGTTCACTCCGCGCTGCGCGCTCCGTCGGCCGGTTAACGCGAGCGTTGGGCCCTTCAGGCCAAAGCCATGGCATACTCGGGCGCATGAAAGTTAGCGACATATTGGCTGTGCTCCGTAACGACGGGTGGCTCTTGGTCGCAACCAGAGGGAGTCATCGCCAGTTTAAACACCCGATCAAACCCGGTCGCGTCACCGTCGCTGGGAAGCCAAGTGACGATCTGGCCCCTGGAACACTCAACAGCATTCTGAAGCAGGCCTCACTGAAAGGTTGAAATCATGCGCTATGCGATTGTTATCGAAAAAGCCGAAAGCAATTTCTCCGGGTATGTACCGGACCTGCCAGGTTGTGTCGCCACTGGAGCCACTGTAGAGGAAACTGAAAACGAGCTGCTTTTGGCAATCCAATTCCATCTCGATGGCCTTCGTGAGGATGGTCTTGCCCCTCCTGCTGCAGAAAGCATCGTGGAGTATATGTTTATCCCCGCCCAACCCTTCGCTCCAGGGGACGCGCCGCAAGCGGCGCGTCCCTGAGCTCCAACGTTATGTTTCATTTGCTCCGTAGAGCCAGCCTCGCCGCTGCGGCCGCGCTCTTGCTAGGGGGCTGTGCGGATAGAACAATGCCAAAGGATCCTGAGCTTATTGCGAATTTCCACCGAGACAAGGCAGACTTGTCACGATTGGTCGAAATGCTTAGAGAAGATGCAAGCCTTAGGAGAGTATCGATTTCGTACCCACCGAGCCCAGAAAAGGCAATTGACGAACCACGGCTACGTGACTATCGGAATCTGATGTCGCGTACTCGAATAGGAAGCATCTTTGCAAGCCGAGGTAAAGGAGGGGCCGCGCTGCCGAAAGATCAAACTGTTAAGTTTAGTAGCGAGTACGGGCTGAGCCTCTCCCAGTCCAAGGGTTACTTTTATTCCGAAGTGGAGCCACGGCCACTTAGAGAGTCGCTCGATTTGACTGAAAATGACGCACGCGTGCCGCCATACCAATCCCATTACAAACGCATTGATGGCAATTGGTATCTCTACCTTGAGAGTCTGTCAGACTGATGAAACATAATCGGGTAAGGGCCGGCGTCTAACCGGCCCTCCCCACACCACCCGGCATGCGGGTCCGCACCGGGCGGTTCATGAACAGGGCGCACACGACGTTCTTAAGCGTAACCGTGAGCCTTCATCCAAAGATCCCGGATACTCACCAGACCTTGTGCCCTCAACTAATCGTTCGTCATCCCGACTTGCGTGGCCTTTGACCGAGACAAATGCCAGTAGCTCTTGCCGCTGACTCCCGTCAAGATCGCCGTCCGCCGGTCGACCCCCAGCGCCAGAAGGTGGCTGATCTTCGTGCGACACAAACGCCACTGTTTCCAGTAGCACATGCGTGCGGAGGAAAGGGGCCAGAGCGGAGGAAAGGGGCCAGGGTCGATTATTGTGCTACCGGTGGCAAGTTAGCCGAAACGGCAGCGGCTTACTATGCCGTAAATCAGGTAATGCACCGTCCAGCGCAAACAGCGCGTTCGAAAAAGGCGGGGTCAGGCCTTGCTTTTTGCCTTCCGCAATCGGGGTTAGGCCTTGTTTCTGAACCAATTCCAGCGATCAGCCGCAGACAGCCAGAGTCAACGTTCCAGAATTCCTAAGCCGATGAGTGGACTTTGTTGCTCACAGGCCAAGCTCGCTATGCGACCCGAGACGGACGAACTGCAAGACGTTGTCGTTGGGCTTGCGGTAAGTCAACACCAGGTCGGGCTTGATGTGGCAATCGCGGTGGTCTTTCCAGTCGCCAATCAGCGCGTGATCGCGGTGCTTTTCGGCCCGAGGCTGGTCATTCGCCAAGGCCGTAACGATGGCGACGAACTCGCTTGCCAGCGTCTCACGATGCGGGCTTTTGCTCTTGCGCTTGTAATCGCGCCTGAACTGGCCGGTTTCCTCAATCGACCGCATTCAGGTCGGCCATCAGATCCTCGACGGTGGCGAACGACTTCAACCCACCACGGCGCGCCTCCTTCATCGCCTCGATGGTGACGGCGTTCGGCACCAGTGGTTCGAACGGCAGTGCTTTGTCGTGGGCAACACGGGTCAAGAGGAGCCGAAAGGCGTCGGACACGGTCAATCCCATCGCTGCCAGTACGGCGGTCGCCTCGTCCTTGATGTGCTCGTCGATACGGGCACGCACAACAGCATTCGTTGGCATGGCTTGTTCCTCGAAGTTGACGGGCTACATTGTAGCCCACAAGTCCTGAGCTCAGTCGGCTCAGTCTGCAGAGGAAATTGGGGTCAGAGTCGCATTTTTCTCGTAACAAAAGAAGAAGAAAGGGGTCACAAATCAAGTGACATCTGGTCCTGTAGCCCCGTTTCTTCCTGCTGCTGGAAACCTTCGTCGATCCGTGTCACCCTGCCGGTACCTGTTACCGTGCCGCCGGTTGGCAGTTGCTTGGGGCAACCAGCGAACGCGGGCTGGCCCGCCCCGGCCAGTCGTATCACAGCACGCCCCGCCAGGTGTGGGTCAAACCGCGCTGCGCCGATAGTCGTGGCCGGTTGTGCGCCGTCCCTGGGAACACCCGGCCACGAGCAAACCCTGTCGTAGTGAAAGCAAGCGAGAATCGTGTTCGCGCGCTTGACTTAGGCCGGCTAATGGGTGGCCCCTGTGACCACTTTGCCCAGGCCCCTTTGACCCTGATGACCCCGATCTTGCTCTATGCAGCTCGCAACAAGAACTCGACCTTCACGGCCTCAAATGGAAAGACAATGCGGCCGTCCTCAGTACGGTCGAGCACGCCAGCGTTGAGCAATGCGGTCACATCACGGTGAACGGCCTTCACATCTCGACCGACGCGGCGGGCGGCTTCACGGATTGAAACGGGGCCCGCCCCACGCAAGGCCTTCAACAGTTCCCATCGCTTTTCGGTGAGTACCTTCCAGAGCAGTTCTGGCGTGGCGAAGCTGATACGCGCGGACCGTTGGGGTTTATCGGTCTTCCATGCCCGGGAGAAGTCCGCCATCGCATCGGACGGCGAACGGACGTCAAGTGTCACTGTTTTCATAATTCCACCTCTCAATATCGCGCTGGAAGTCGGCAATCAGTTGGTCGGAGGTCGTCAAGGTGTGGTCGCTCTCGCTCTGACCGAAATGTCGATGGTCGCCTTTTCCAACTTCGTTGTCGTAGCGCAAGACACACTCGCCACGAACGACATACGCAAGCCGATACCTGAAACCATGAGCCGACCCCTCAACGGGTTTAGGAAGCCGCCACAAAACGAGTTCCGCAAAGGCCGATTCGGAGTACGGAATACGCGTAGAGATAAGCCGGACGACTTTCATGATGGAGACTGTGCCAACACGTCACCGTGTTGTCAATAGATCCAACGTTCAGTGATGAGCCACCAGTAGTTCGTATTGGTTTCTGGTCTCCCACCCACGGTCGTGGCCTTGTCGGACACCCCGTATGATGAAAGCCATGACCGTTCCCCTCACTCCTGAACTCTCTCCCGCAAGCGGGCGCGGGGAGATTCGTGAGTCGCGGCCGTGCCAATCACGTTGACAGATGGTGCGCCTGGAAAGCGCCGGCACCAATCGACGCCTCGGCAACATCGAGCAGGTGTTCGTGGTGCGTCAGGAACAGCACCTGGGTCCGCTGCGACAGGTCGGCCAGCACCTGGAAGGTCGCGGCTGCGGCGGCATCGTCGAACTGGATCAGAATGTCGTCGATGATCACCGGCAAGGGCTCACCGTTGTCGAGATGCCCTTCGATCGCCGCCAGCCGCAAGGCGAGAAAGAGCTGGTCGCGGCGGCCGGTGCTCAACTGCTCCATTCCCAGGCGTTCGCCGTCGGCGCGCGTGGCCTTGAGGATCTGCCTGTCTTCGTCGTAGTCCACCACGACACCGGTGTAGCGGCCGGCGGTGATGGCAGCGAAGCGCCTCGAAGCCTGCTCGATGAGCGGTCCCTGGTTACGCTTCTGGTAGTCACCGATGACCTGCGTGAGGATCGCCGACGCCAAACGGGACGCCGCGTAGTCGGCACCGAGTTCCGCGATCCGTGCCGCGTGCTGGGCTGTCTTTTGCTGCGCTTCGGCGGCAGCGCCAGAACCATCCATTTTCTCGAACGCCTGCCTGGCCTCGAGATAGGCCGCATGTCGCTGCTGCACATCGGCGGCGTTCTGCTCGCCTTCCCGCGAGTTCTGATCCAGGGCTTCGGCGACGGCATCGGGATCCTGGCCATCAGCCTGCCTGAGCGCCTCCGCCAGGGGCAACCCGGCTGACTTGACGAGTCGGGCCTCGCTTTCCCGAATCTGGATCGCCAGCGCGGCACGTTGCGCGCTCTGTTCTTCGACCAGTTCGAGACTTTCGATCGTCAGGCAACCGGCCTGCAGCAAGAGCCGGTCGATGACCCTGGCCGCTTCCCCGGCGGCCAGGCGAGCCTCGTCGACGGCCTGCTGATCATCGACGACCTGCTGGGTCAGGGTGTTCCTTTTCTCCTGCCGCGAGCGCGTCAAGGTCAGTTCGCGATAGAGCTCGCCCGCCAGGACATCAGGCGTGCGGCCATCCGCCGGCAGCGTCTCGCCGCGGACACGCTGCCAAGTCCTGGCGAGACGGGATTCGTAGTCGCCGATCCGGATCGCCGCGCTGCGCTGCTCGCTCCTCGATCGATCCAGCAGGCTGTGGGCCCGGGTGAGATCCGACAACTGTTGCAGCCGGGCGGTCGCCTCGGCTTCGCTCGCGTCGCCGGCGAGATGGATGGCGCTCATGGCTGCCGCCCACTGTTCCTGCCACTGCGCCAGTTGCGCGCCACTCGCCGATACGGCGGCGTCGGCATGTTTCATCGCAGCGTCCGCGTTCTCCCGGTTGCTGGCTTTCAGCTGTCGCTGGGTGGCCTGCTCGGCGTGTCGCCTGGCGACGCCGCGAGCCCGCGCCAGGGTTTCGGAGAAGCCCTCACCCGGTGCGGGGGCAGGGAGTTTCATCAGGCCATAGATCTCGCCGAGCCGGGTACGGATGTCCTGGGCAAGCTTGCGGCACTGCTGCGCCTCCAGCCGCTTCGCCTGACTGGCATCGAACTTCTGCAGGAAGGCCTCGCGCCTGGCGGCCCAGGGCGCGGCTTCGCTGACTTTCACAGGCGGCAGGCGGTGCGCCGAGAGCAATGCGGCCCAGCGCCGATCGAGATCTTCCCTTGCCCTGGCCACCGACGCTTCGCGTTCCCTTTCCAGGCCGAGACCGTTCTGCATCTGCGATTCGCGCACGCGAAACTCGGCGTAACGGGTGGCTCGCTCGGCATCGGCGAACAAGCCGTCGGCTGCTTCATCGGCGCCGTTGACCGCCTGCTCGTAGCGTTCCGCCGCCGGCGGCCGGTCGGCCGGCACGACTTCGCCGGGGATCGGCATGAAGTGGCGGCGAATGCCCAGCCAGAGCGCGTTGCGCGTAGCGCGCGCGCCGACGACGGCGGCCCGGGTCGGCACCTCGCCGCGGACTTCCAGCCCCCTAATGTCGCCCTGCAAGGCAGCGAGATCGTTCTCGATCTTCTCGATCGCCTCACGGATCGAACGCGCCCGGCGGCGCAGCTCTTCGTCCTCTGACTTGAAGAGCTGGAGTTCGGCGTCGAGCGGGATGTTCGTCCGGGCCATGGCTTCAGCCGAGGGCATCTTCAGGTCGCGCGCTTCGCTGTCCAGTTTCGCAGCCAACGCCAGCGCTTCGTCTTCGAGCTGCTGCGCGCGCGCTTCCGGATCGCCATAATCGGCAATCGAATCCAGGAAGGCAGCCAAATCCTCGGCGCCATCTGCCTGCCCCAGGCTGAGGATTGCCGCGTCGAGCTGATCGATCTCGATCTTCTTGTCGCGCCGGGTTGCCAGATTCGCCTGGTAAGTGGCCTTGAGCGTCGCGCCAGCAGTGATCAGGGCGCGGATCTTCGCCGTCCGGGTCGGATCCGGGATCCATTGCAGCGGATCGGCTGGCTTTTCGTCGCCGGCGATTTGTCTGAGGACGAAATCAAAGTCACTCTGTGCCGCTTCGATCGCCAGAGCGGCCCTGGCGGATTCGATGCCCGCCTCGCGGTAGGCAGTGGTGGCGTGGTGGATCGCTTCGATGGCTGCGGCATCGGCGAGGACGCCGTCGTTGATCTGGATCGCCGCCAGCTCGGCCTGGTGCTGCTGCAAGCGCTGCGTGGCCGTGCGCTCGGCAACCAGCGCTTCGCTCCTTTTCGTCACCGCCGCCACCCGCTCGCTGGGCGCCGACGGCGGCAGCAGCGGCACGCCGGTCAGTTCCGCGAGCTGTTGCTGCGCCAGTTCGCGCGCCGCCACATCCGGGAGAATGGCTGCCAGGCGCTCCAGCCGGCGTGCTTCCTTCTGGAGACGCGCCTGTTCGACCCGGGCAGCCTCGTAGTCCTTGCTCGCCGCGGCCATCGCCGATTTGGTCGTGATCCATTCCGCCGGCCGCACCGCGGCGTCCTTCGCCTGGCGCCGGGTTTCGTCGTAGTCCGCCAGCGCGCGGTAGATCGCCGAGGTCGATGCTCGTGGTTTGAACAGGGCTTCCGCCTCGCGATCGAGCCTGGCACGCAGCGCGCGGATCGAAGTCAGACCGGCGCCGGCTTCGAAGAGGCTCTCGCCGGCATCGCCCCGGCCGTGCGCCAGCGCTTCACCGCCGCGCACCAGGGCGTCGTGGTCGAGGCTGAACATCGCCAGGAAAAGCCCCTGACTGAGCCCGCCGAGCCAGTCGCGCAGACGGTCTTCCGGCACCGTGTCGGGTGACTCGTCGCCGGTCGTCGGATCGTATCTGAGCAGGGTATTGACTCGCCCCTTGCGCCGCATCACCGCCAGGCGCTCGCCGGAACGAGCGATCAAGGCGAGACCGACGCGCAGCCTCCTGGCCTCGTGCCGGAAACCGTCCTGCGTCCGCTCCGGGATGCCGAACAGCGCCCCGTTGATGGCTCGCCAGAGCGTCGTCTTGCCGGCCTCGTTCGGCCCGCAGACGATGTGCAGATTGCTGGCGCCGCCCAGAAGCAGGCGCTGGTTGGTGAAATGGCCGTAGGCCTTGAGATCGACCTGCTCGATCTTCATGGCGTGTCCTCGGCAGCGATCGTTGCCAGCAGGCGTTCCCTGGCGTTGGCCAGCGCGTCGGCAAGGGCTTCGGACGAATCCAGGGCCCAGGCGCCTTCTGCCCCGCGCAATTCGACCGGGAGCTTTTGCCCGAGATCGGACAGCACCGACTCGGCCAGCGACTGCAATCTGCCCGGATCCACCTGCAGCGATTCGATTGAGCGGATCAGCAGGCCGATCGGATCGTCACGCTCGGCCAGCCGCGGGAGATCGAGCGGCGCCGTGACCTTGATCCGGACTTTTTCGAGCCAGGCCATGCCGGCCGAGGCTTCGCCAATCGACGCCGCAAGCTGCGCCCGGATCGCTTCCCGATTCGACACGATGGCGTGATGCAGCGGCCCGCGTCCGGTCAGGGTCAGACGCAGGGCAAGCAGCCGGTCACCGGCGGCGACTTGCGCCGCACGCACCTCGGCCTGTACGGCAGCGTGCAGATCATCCTCGGACGCCAGCGCGGCGATGTCGATGCCGAGCTGATGCCAGCGGGCCACATCGGTCGGAACGAACTCAACCGAGCGGATGCCGACGCCGGGCTCGGCATCGACGACCATGCAGCCCTTGGCCCCGGTCTCGCGCGCATGGCGCCCCTGCGTGTTACCGGGGAATACGATCCAGGGCGATTGACGGACGATTTCCCGGCTGTGGACATGGCCCAGCGCCCAGTAGTCGTAACCCTTGTCGGTCAATCGATCGGCCGTTGTCGGCGCGTAGGGCTGGTGTCCTTCGCGGCCCGACAGGGCGGTGTGCAGAACGCCGATGTTCAGCAGACCCGCGCGCGGTGCGGGATAGGCGGCAGACAGGTCGGTGCTCACGGCCTCGGTGGCAAAGCTTTGCCCGTGGATCGCCACACCCAGGGACTCGATGACTTCAGTGGCTGGTCGATTCGACGGAAAGCTGAAGACGTTTTTGGGCAACGGTACCGATCGGGTCAACTTGCTGACCGCGTCATGATTGCCATAGCCCAGGAAGACGCGGATGTCCGGCTCGGCAAGGCGGCGCAACTCCGACGCAAAATACAGACCGGTGTTGAAGTCCGGCCAGTCGCCGTCGAAGATGTCGCCAGCGATCAGAACGAAATCGGCCGCGCGGTCGATGGCGAGGTCGACGACGTTGGCGAAGGCACGGCGCGTGGCCTGGCGCATCTCCTGGGCGGGAGCGCCGTCGTAGAGTTCGAGGCCACGCAGCGGGCTGTCGAGATGAATGTCGGCACAGTGGATGAAGCGCATGGTCCTCCCGTCGGGTCGATGAGTCGGTGCGGCCCTCGCCTGCCGAAGCAGGCTGCGCGGAGCCGCTCAACCAGGGATGCTGGCGAAGTGCTGACCGGCACGAAAGGGCTGCCGGAGGGCCGGCACGCGCGTCCCATGCGCCGCAGCTGCCGAATCGCCATCAGTCCCGGGCCAACGATCACCCGCAAGACGCAGGATACTCGCTGCCCGGCGACAAGGCACGAAAAGGGCGAGGTCTGTCGAGCAAGCACCCTTGACCGTCGCCATTGTAAGATTCAGGCCACTGCCAACGACCAATGGTCAAAGGGTGCGAGTCGGCGCCCGAGCTGCTTCCCCGTCCACGAGGAATTCCCCATGCAAACGCGAAAATGGTTGCTGCTCCTGGCCCTGGCCTCAGTCGTCGGCTTGTACTTCTGGCTCGACCTGGGCCAGTACCTCAACCTGCAGACACTCAAGGCGCAGCAGCAGGCCATCGAGGCCTTCCGGACCGACAATCCCGGCCTCAGCATTGCCGTCTATTTTTCCGCATACGTCGTCATGGCGGCGCTGTCGCTACCCGGCGCCGCCTTGCTGACCCTGGCCGGCGGTGCCGTCTTCGGCCTGCTGTGGGGCGTGGTGATCGTCTCCTTCGCGTCGTCGATCGGCGCGACGCTGGCTTTCCTGATCTCGCGCTTCCTGCTCCGTGACTGGGTCCAGCAGCGCTTCGGCCAGCGCCTCCAGGCGATCGACGAAGGGGTGAAGCGGGAGGGCGCCTTCTATCTGTTCACTCTGCGCCTGGTGCCGGTCTTTCCCTTCTTTCTCGTCAACCTGCTCTCCGGACTGACCGGCATGAAGGCCCGCACCTTCTACTGGGTCAGCCAGCTGGGCATGCTGGCGGGCACGGTGGTGTATGTCAATGCTGGAACACAGCTGGCGAAGATCGACTCGCTGTCTGGCATCCTTTCCCCCGGCATCCTGGGTTCGTTTGTTCTGCTCGGGATCTTCCCGCTGCTGGCGCGCAAGATCGTCGACATCGGTCGCACGAACAAGGTTTTCTCGGCCTGGAAGCGGCCGCGGCGCTTCGACCGCAACCTGATCGTCATCGGCGCCGGCAGCGCCGGCCTGGTCACTTCCTATATTGCCGCTGCCGTCAAGGCCAAAGTGACCCTGGTCGAAAAGCATCGCATGGGCGGCGACTGCCTGAACACGGGCTGCGTCCCCTCGAAGGCGCTGATCCGCTCGGCCAAGCTGCTGTCGCACATGGCGCGTGCGAAGGAATTCGGCATTGCCTCGGCACGCGCCGAGTTCGATTTCGCGACCGTCATGGAACGGGTGCAGAGCGTCATCCGGACGGTCGAACCGCACGACTCGGTGGCACGCTACACGGAACTGGGCGTCGAGGTGCTCGAGGGTACGGCGAAGATCGTTTCGCCATGGGAGGTCGAGATCACCGGCCACGATGGCGCGACGCAGCGGCTGAGCACGCGCAGCATCGTGATCGCGACCGGGGCGCGTCCCTTTGTGCCGCCGATCCCGGGCATCCAGGCGGTCGGCTATCTGACCTCCGATACGCTGTGGAACCTGCGTGAGTTGCCCCGCCGGCTGGTCGTCCTCGGTGGCGGGCCGATCGGATCGGAAATGACCCAGGCCTTTGCCCGCCTCGGCTCGCAGGTCACGCAGGTGGAAATGGGTCCGCGCCTGATGATCCGGGAAGATCCGGAAGTATCCGAACTGGTCGCACGCCGTTTCGCCGCCGAAGGGATCTCGGTCCTGCTCAATCACCGCGCCAAGCAGTTCCTGATCGAAGACGGAGAAAGGATCCTGGTCGTCGAACACGCCGGCGGCGACTTGCGCATCCCCTTCGACGCCGTGCTGGTCGCCGTCGGTCGCGCCGCCAACCTGACGGGCTACGGCCTGGAGGAACTCGGCATTCCGACCGGACGGACGGTCGAAACCAACGAGTTTCTGCAGACCCGGTATCCGAACATCTACGCCGCCGGCGACGTCGCAGGTCCCTTCCAGTTCACCCACACGGCGGCCCACCAGGCCTGGTATGCGGCAGTCAACGCGCTCTTCGCGCCGTTCAAGAAGTTCAAGGCGGATTACTCGGTGATTCCCTGGTCGACCTTCGTCGAGCCGGAAGTGGCACGCGTTGGCCTGAACGAACAGGAAGCCAGGGAGAAAGGCATTCCCTGCGAAGTCTCGGTCTATCACCTCGACGATCTCGACCGGGCGATCGCCGATGGCGAGGCGCACGGCTTCATCAAGGTACTGACCGTCCCGGGCAAGGATCGCATCCTCGGTGTGACCATCGTCGGCGAACACGCCGGCGACCTGATCGCCGAGTATGTCCTGGCGATGAAGCAGGGGATCGGGCTGAACAAGATTCTCGGCACCATTCACATCTATCCGACCCTCGCCGAGGCCAACAAGTACGTTGCCGGCGTCTGGAAGAAAGCGCACGCGCCGCAGCAGTTGCTGGCCTGGGTCGAGCGTTTCCACGCCTGGCGCAGGGGCTGACCACCATGCTCAAAGTGAAATCCGTGCTGGTCGGCTGCCTGCTCAGCCTGTTGAGTTCCTGGGCGCATGCCTATGACCATACCCATCGCGACTGGAGTACCCTGCTCGCCCAGCACGTCAGACTGGCGGCGGATGGCAAGGCGAGCCGTGTCGACTACGCCGGCATGGCGACGGACAGGGCAGCACTGAATCGCTATCTGGCCTCGCTTTCCGCCGTCTCGGCGCAGGAATATGCCGGCTGGTCGAAACCGCAGCGCCTGGCGTTCCTGATCAATGCCTACAACGCTTTCACGATCGATCTCGTCCTGAGCAAGTATCCGGACCTGAAGTCGAAACCGATTTGATGCCGCTGCCAAGCGCCTGTCGGTGTCGAAAATCTTTGACTGGTACGGCAAGGATTTCGAGCAAGGGCATCAGGGATTCGATTCCCTCAAGACCACTTTCCGGCGTTACGCCGAGCAACTGGCGTCGACGCCTGAAGCGCGCGCGCTGCTGGTGGCGGGGGATTACCGGATCGAGTTCCTCGAATACGACTGGCGCCTGAACGATGCCGCACGGAACGGCAAACCTTGACAACCAGAGCCGTCAATCCTGTGGCTCGACAACTCGGCGCCCGGCCAGTTCAGCACGCTCGGTGATCAGGGCCGTAACCGCGTGGCTTGCTGCCATCAAGAATGCTCCTGTTCATTGAAAACAAGACCATTATCGTCGAGCCGCGGCTCAGGCGCTGGGGGTGGTCGCTCCATAATGCCGTATCTCGCCCTCCGATCAAATACCACTTACGCTGGCGAGTGGTCCTTGAGCCAATCACGTAGCGCCGCATTCATGCGGGTCTGCCAACCAGGGCCAGCGGCACGGAAAGCGGCGAGTACGTCTCGGTCGAAACGGATAGTGGTCGACTCTTTGTCGCTCCCGGTAGGGCGGCCACGTTGCTTGCGATAAGCCTCGATGCCGGCCTGCATTTCGTCCCGTGTCAGCGGACGATCATCGTCGTTCTTTCCATCCCAAACATACGGTGTCCCGGCACGAACCTTCGCCAAATCGGTGTTGCTCTCACCGGGCTTGTCGGTGACGTGTATTTCATTAGTCGCCATTGAAGTCCTCCTCGAGCCACTCATGGTAGGCGCTCCTTTCCTCTTCGCTCGCCGGCCGGAAACTGACAATTCGCAAGGCATTGTCGCGTGTGGTATGCACCACCGTCAGTACCGCCAGCACGTCGAAAACATATGCGAACGACTGCATCCGCGGTTCGCCACCACGCACGCTCTCCACGTCAAGGCGATACGGGCTCTCCAGTACCATCGGCGCATCGGCGAAATCAAGCCCGTGCTTGTCTAGATTGGCTTGCCGCTTGGCGTCGTCCCAACGCAAGTACGTGCTCATTGGCGTTATTGTTGTAACAACAAATCCGGAAGTCAAGGATTATCGTTACTACGCTCATTGGCTCCGGTGGCATCTCGTCACTTGTGCCGAGGAAGCGATGTTCAAGCGGTGGTGTGACCGCGAATTCTGCACGCTTGCGTCCGGCGCGACCCGATCAGTATGAGCACGACGAGGACATGGGCAGCTGAGAGCACATCGGCGACAGCGAAGCCATCGACCGCTGCATCATCGCCACTGCTCGGCACGCGACAGCCGGGCGCAGACGACTGCTGCGGCATAAGGCAGCGCCTGCATACCCAACGCAACCTGCAACCAAACCGCCGGCACCCAACCCGCTGCCGCAGTGTGCACCCCGATGCCGGCGATACACGCCAGCAGGCCGGTCAGCAGCGCTGTCTCCTCGCGCACCGAGGCAAGGGCGCCGGGTCGCCGGCCCGATCGGGCATCCCACGCGTGAGTGACCGGCCCCTTGCGGGTCACGTGGAAAACCGCCCGTCGCCCGCAGAGGCCGGCGATGACGCCACGGGCAATACTGTGCGACAGCGCCATGCCAGCCAGTGCCGCACCGAAGATATCAGCCGCTCGACAGGGCACCCGGCGGCTGTAGAGCAGCGGCACCAGCAGCAGTCGCAAGGCAATGAGAGCCGCCAGCGGCGCGACAAGAAGCGGCGTCGGCAGGCCGAAGACCTGCGGCGCGCTCAGCACGCCGAGCGTCCAGCCGATGGCCACGACGCTGAAAACCAGATGCAGGGTGTCACCCAGCCAGGGCAGCCAGCCGGCGACGAAATGGTAACGCTGCGCCAGCCGCAAGCGGGATCGGCCGAGCAACGCTGCGCGGTGCCGTCGCAGGATCTGCATCGCCCCCTGCGCCCAGCGCCGGCGCTGGCGCTGATAGGCGGCAAAGTCGCTCGGCACCAGGCCGGTGCCCAGCACCTCGTCCACATAGACCACCCGCAGGCCCTGCCCAAGCAGGCGCAGGCCGAGTTCGGTGTCTTCGCAGACACTGCCGGCGTCCCAGCCGCCGACGCCGCGCAGGGCCGCCGCCCGGATCAAGGTCATCGTGCCGTGCTGGATCGCGGCGTCACGCTCCTGGCGATGATGCATGCCAATGCGGAAAAAGCCGTCGTATTCCCAGTTCATCATCCGGCGCAGGCGGCTGCCCGCCCAGTCACGATGGGCTTGCGGCGACTGCACGACGGCCACCGTCGGGTCGGCGAAATGGCCGGCGAGCGCACGCAGCCAGCCAGGCTTGACCAGGTAATCGGCGTCGACCACCCCTACCCACTCGGCGCGCGGGTCGCTCTGCGCCAGCGCCACGTTCAGCGCCCCGGCCTTGTAGCCGGGCCAGCTCGGCAGGTGGAAGAAACGCAGGCCCGGGCCGGTGGAGGTCGTCTGCGCTGCCCTCCGCGCGGCCGCCATACGGGCGTTGACGTGCGCCTGCACCGGCTCCCAGAGCTCCGGGTCGCCGGTATTGTTATCCACCACCAGTACCTCGAAGGCCGGCCAATCGAGTGCCAGCAGGCGGTCGATGGTGGCGATGACCATGGCCGGCGGCTCGTTGCAGCAGGCCAGATGAATGCTGACGAAGGGGGCCGGCGCGCCGGCCGGCAACGGGCGTAGCGCCGCCTGGTGGCGCAGGCTCCCGGGCCAGAACAACTCGGCGAATTCGAAGGCCTGAACCAACAGGACCGCGGCGATCATCGCCAATGCCGGCAGCAGCAAGGCCAGCGGCACGACATCGCGCGGCCGCAGGTAATCCGCAAGTAACGCTGTCGCGAGCAGAACGGCGAAGGAAAGCACCGCCTGCAGGCTGAGCGCAAAGGAAATTCGACCGGCCAGCCGCATCGGCGAAAAAGTGATCAGCCAGGGCACGATCGCCAGCAGACCCAGGGCCGACGAAACCAGCGCCTTGCCCGGCCAGAACGGATCCGCCTGCAGCGTGCCGGTGAAGGCGAACTTGGCCTGCCGCGCGGCGTCCAGCAGCCCCCAGTGAGCACCGACTGCGCCCTCGGTGGCCCGCTTCCAGGGCTGATCGACCGCCTCCAGCAGGTAGTAGTCGACGTTCAGCCGGCTGGCCCGTTCGAGAAATGCGCGCACGAAGCGGGCCTGTGCGGCCGGCGTCGCCTCTGCCGCCGCCACGCGGTCGCCGTGGCTCGGCCAGCCGATTTCGCCGATCACTACCGGCTTGCCCGGAAATCGCTGGCGTACCTCGCTCAGGCGTTGCAGCGCGTAATCGACCGCCATGTCGACGGGTAGCCCCTCCCAGTAGGGCAACAGATGCACGGTGATGAAATCCACATGGTCGACCAGCGCTGGCTGGCGCAGCCAGACATGCCAGGGCTCGGCGGTCGACACCGGCACCGGCAGGGCGGCACGCAGGCGGTCGAGGTAGCCGTACAGCTCGGTCGGCGCGAGCACCCCGCGCAACTGGCTTTCGTTACCGGCAATCACCCGCTCGATGCCGGGGTAGCGGGGCACCGCTTCGATGATGGCGGCGATTTCTCGCTCGTTGTTCGACCGACGACTGTCGAGCCAGACCCCGGCACTCAGCCGCAAGCCGGCTTGCGCGGCCAGCGCCGGCAGCATCGGCAGTTCGCTCGCGCTGTAGGTCCGCAGCCGGCTGGTCAGGCCGGCCAGCCGCTGCAGGTCATCAGCAAGCGCGGCATCGCCCGGAAAGCTCTGGGTCAGCGGGCTTTGCCAGCGCTGGAAGCCGTTGTAGGCCAGCCCGGCGACCCGTGACGGCACGTCCGGTGCCGCCAGCGGCGGATTGAAGACCCGCCAGAGCAGCAGATTGATGATCGCCACCAAGGCGGCGATGAGCAGCGCGCTGGCCCAGCGTAAAGCGTTGCCGCGACCGGGCGCGGGCGGGTGCTGCACCGTGCCCGCCGCGGGGGCCGCGCGCGGGCAAGGCAGCGGACTGTCGGTCTCGGCCATTTTTTGCGCTACGATGCCTGCAACCTCCCCGACACCGGCACCCGAACGCCGCTTTCCTTCCGGCACCGGGGCTGCCCGCTGAGATGACCGCGATGCCTTCACGAAAAGCCCCGGCGCCCTGGCGTCAAGCAAGCGCCCTGTCGGGGCTCGCGCTCGGCGTTCTGGTGCTGCTCGCCTGGGTCGTGGCGCAGGGCCGGCCGGTGCCATTGTCCGATGCCGGCGACCTGGGCGTGCCTTGCCTGTCTTATGCCCCTTTCCGACTTCCCGGCCACTCCCCTTTCGACCCGGCACTGCACATCGAAGCGTCGCAGATCGAAGCTGATCTGCGACAGCTGCGCGAAATGACCGGTTGCGTGCGTACCTATGGCGTCGACCACGGACTCGATGCGGTGCCGGCGATCGCCCGAAAGCTGGGCATGCGGGTGGTGCTGGGAGCGTGGATCGATGGCGATGCGGCGAGGAACGCGGCGCAACTGCAGCGGGCACTCGCCCTCGCCCGCGACTACGCCGACGTGATCGATCTGCTGGTGATCGGCAACGAGGTGCTGCTGCGCGGCGAGCAGACGCCGGCTGCGCTGGCCTCGCTGCTGGCGCGGGCCAGGCACGCGTCCAGCGTACCGATCGCCTACGCCGACGTTTGGGCCTTCTGGCTGCGCCATGCCGACGTGCTGCGCGACCACGTCGATGTCGTTGCCGCCCATGTGCTGCCCTACTGGGAGGACAACCCGGTGGCACTGAACGAGGCGATCGCCCACGTGTCGGCGATCAACGCGCGCCTCCAGGCGGTCTTTGCGCCCCTGCCGGTGTTCATCGGCGAAACCGGCTGGCCGGCGGCTGGCCGCCAGCGCGGAGCGGCGGTGCCCGGGCGGCTGCAGCAGACGCGTTTCGTGCGCGAACTGCTCGCCGCCGATGCCGGCGCGCCGCTTGGTTCCGAGGCCGGCGCCTGGCCAAGCTTCAACCTCATCGAGGGTTTCGACCAGCCGTGGAAGCGCCGACAGGAAGGCGCGATGGGTGGCTACTGGGGCGTCTTCGACGCCGCTGGCCGGCAGCGCGTCAGCCTGCGTGGCCCGGTCGTCGCCGATCCGCACTGGTGGCGGGTAGCTTTGGCCATGGTCGTCGGCGGTGGCGCCGGCCTGCTGTGGACGCTGCGGCGCGGCCTTCGGCGGCCTGACGCCAGCGACAACAGGCGTCGCCGCCGGGTCATGGCTACCGCAGCAACGGGCCTCGCGGGATCCGCGATCGGCGCGCTGACGCTGCTGCAATGGCAGATGCTGGTCGACTGGAGTCATCGCCCGCTCGACTGGCTGCTGGGCGGCAGCGTTGCCGTCGCGGCCGGCCTGTGTGCGCTGCTCGCCACCGCGCGGCTCGGTCGGATACTCGACGGCGACAGTTCGCCTGCCGCCCGCCCGGGGGTGGTCGCCGCCCTGCGCGCGGCCAGCGCCCGGGTCATGCGGGGACTGGCGCTCGCCCAGGCGGCGCTGCTCGGCGGCGTCGTGCTGATCGCGCTCGGGCTGCTGTTCGACGGCCGCTACCGCCCGCTCGTCTGGCCCTTGCTCGCAGCGCCGGTGTCTTTGCTGCTGGCCCTGACCGTGCTCGGCGACCGGGTCGACCGCGGCGCGTGGCTGGAGCGTACCCTGGCCACCGTTGCTGCAGTGGCGGCCGTCTGGCTGGTCGCGCAGGAAGGCCTCGCCAATACCCAGGCGCTGGGTCAGGCACTGATCTGGCTCGGCCTGGCGGCCGCCGTTTGCTGGCCTCAAGGCCTGGCCTGCGCGAGCGGCAGCGATGGCGGCGAGCGATGACCCGCCGCGGAAAAAGCCTGCAGCATCATCCCGGTCAGCGTATGCAGCGGGCCCAGCGCTTGCCGCGGTGGCTCGAGCCCGGGCTGGAAACCCTGCGCGATGAAGCGGTCAAGCAGTTCGCCATCGCTGCTGACGATATGCACCGGCACATCCCAGGACGCCGCTTCACCGGTGATGTTTGCCGCCGGCTGATGATCCCCGATCAGCAGGTAGATCGCCTCGCGCGGCGACGGCTGGCGCAGATAGGCACCCAGCCACTGGTAGGTGTAGGCCACCATGCGCAGAAAATCGGGGAACATGTTGAGCCAGTTCGGTTGCTCGGCCTGCGCGCGGCGGACTTCCGCCGCGTCGAAGGGCTGCGGTCCAAGCACCCGCGCCCAGTCCGGCTGATAGGGTGGTACCGGGCTGAACGGCAGGTGGCAGGTGATGGTCGGGAAAAACACGAAGCGCGGCGGCGCGCCGTTCGAGCGTGGGTGAAGCTGCTCGAAGCGTGCGGCGCTGAACTGGTCGGGCACCTGCCAGAAGCCCATGGCGGGCCCCGCATAGCCCAGATCGCGTCGGGCCAGGAAGACATCAAAACCGTAGAAGGCGCGTTCAGGCCACTCCCAGTCGAGCGCCGGATAGAGGCCGAAGGTCTGGTAACCATGCGCCCGGAACAGGGTGTTCAGCGTTGGCCGTTGCGTGGTCAGCAAGACGTCGTGGCGCATCGGGTCGCTGAGATCCATGCCCGACAGCAGGCCCAGATGCGTCAGGTCCGACCCGCCAGCAAAGGTCGGCGAGCGGAAGAAGGCCGACACCACCTGCCGGCCACCGGCCGCGATGTCGGCGGCAAAGCGCTCGCGGCTGGCACGCAGAGCGCTGTCGGCGCGCGCGTCGTCGTACACCACCGCACCAAGCGATTCGAGCATGATCAGGTAGACGTCGCGCCCGCCGAGCGCGCCCAGCACGGTCCCGGGCGCCGCGGCCAGGGCGGCGTCGATGGCGGTCGAGGCAGGCAGCAGGCTGGCCTGCCGCTGCGGCGAAAAGGCGGTCGCCAGCAGTTGTGCCTGCCGCCAGTAGGTCGGCAGGACCGGTTTGGCGACGATTGGCCAGGTCGCGCGCACGCCTGCCAGATTCGCCGACACCAACAGCACGCTCGCCAGCGTGATCGCCCAGACCCACGGAGTCCGCAGGGCAAAGGGGACGGCGTCGCGTGCCGACACCGCGATCGCCCACCGCAGCGCGGAGAAAAGGATCCAGAACAGCGCACCGACGGCTGCCAGCACGGCCGCACTCTGCCACCACGCCAGTTCCTGCGCCGAAACCCAGAGGAAGCGGGGAATCTGCACGCCATCCCAGTAAAGGTTGATCGGACGCCCGAACAGGCTATGCACGGTCACATCGGCGTAGCGTCCGAGTACCAACAGCAGGTAGACCAGCGCAAAGACGCTGAGCGCGCGTGGCGAGAGGTTGCCGCGCCAGGCGACCGCTGCCAGCAGTGCAAGCCACAGCAGGACGAATTCGGGTGCCAGACGGTGGTCTGGCAGGATGCCCGGGGTCGGCCACCAATCCCGGAAGCTGAGCATGCCGTTGAGGAAGAGCAGCGCGAGCACTGCGACGGCGGCACGCCGCCATGGACGGCTCGTGGCCAGCGTTGCCGGGCCGCGGGCCGGCGGGCTCATCGTTCGCGCCCGGACGGATCGTCCACCCGACCAGAGGCGAGATACCCCATGCCGAACTGGGTCGGCGCCCACTGCCACTGCGTCAGACGCGGCGCGATGCGGTCCCAGGGCGAGGCGAGCTCGCCCGGACTTCCGTTGTAGGCGCGATTCTTGAAATAGACCCAGGGGTTGAGCGGTGCCAGCCAGCCCGGAAAATACTTGATCCCGGCAATCGCCACCATGGCTCCCGGACGCGCCAGCGCGAGCAACCGGTCGACGGCGGCCGGCGAACGCAGGATATCGTGGGTGTAATGAAAGAGCAGCGCGTCGACCGCCTCGGGCAGTTTCAGCGCCTGTGCCGCAGTCTCGATCAGGCAGACGTTTTGCCAGCCGGCGGCATCGACCCGGGCAGTTGCCCGTGCCAGCATCTGCGGACTCTGGTCGAAACCGTAGACCCGGCCCGCTTCGCCGACGGCGGCACGCAGCAACGGCAGGCTCAGGCCAGTGCCACAAGCGACATCGAGGACTACCTGTCCGGGTTGCAACTGCAGCGAAGCGATCGCGCGCTCGCGGATTGGCCAGGTCGGGCCGCAGGTACTGTCATAGCTTGCGGCGCGCCGGCAATACCTGGCCAGCGAACGGGCACGCACGACGTCGTCGGAGAGAGGTTCTGGAGGCACGGTCGTAGAACAGAATGGGTGGCAACAGTCGCCTTGCCGGGCACCCGGCACAAAAACGCAGGAGTGGGATTGATCCCGGCGGACAGCGCATGATAACCGGTCGATGCCCCGGCGGCGTCCTTCCCGGTGCGCGGGCGGAGGAAGGGCACATCGACTGCTGCTGAAGCAGCAAGCCGCAATGGCCAGGTTCTCCGCAACAGGGTATCGCCTATAATTCGTTGCGATCTGATAACGGGCCTGGAGGCAACCGTGGCGGGTGACTGGCTTTGACGATACCGGTGAAGAAGGCGCAAAGCGCCGCGGCGCTGCTCGTTTCTGGGCGGCGGCGGGACCCTTCGCCGCGCACGCTGCTGTTGTTCAACTTCGACTGGGACCAGCTCGGCTTCTCCCGCTGGCAGGCGGAGTTTCCCGCCGACAGCGCCGGTTTCGACCTGTTCACGTTCCCGAGCAGCGCCCGCCTTGCCGGTTTCGACCTGCAGCGCTTCGTCGACCAGCTGGCGCGCAAGGCCCGTCGCAAACGCTGGCAGGCGGTGACTTCCAACCACGAGCAATTCGGCGCACTGGCTGCGGCGATGCTCGCCGAGCGCATGGGCTGGCCGGGGACGCCGGTGCGGGCGGTGCTTGCCTGTCAGCACAAGCTGCACGCCCGACGGGTACTGCAGGAGGTGGCGCCGGAGGCGAATACGTGGGCCGAGCCCTTGCCGGCGCGCTACGGCGAGCCGATCCCGGACGGCATCGCCTACCCGATCTTCATCAAGCCGGTGAAAGCGGCCTTTTCGGTGCTCGCGCGCACGGTGCACAATCGCGCCGAGCTGACGGCGATGACCCACTTCGGCGCCTGGGAGCTGTGGGTGATCCGCCACCTGGTCGAACCCTTCGAGCGCATCGCCGCGGCGCGTCTGCCGGCAGCCGGCAGTGCGCATCGGCTGATGCTCGAAGCGCCGGTCGCCGGGCAGCAATACAACCTCGACGGCTACGTCTTCGCCGGCGAGCTGCACGCGCTCGGCTTCGTCGAATCGGTGATGTATCCGGGCACGCAGGCCTTCATGCGCTTCGACTATCCCTGCGCGCTGCCGGCAGCGGCGCGCGAACAGGCGATCGACGTCGCACGGCGATTTCTCGACGCAGTCGGTTTCACGCACGGCCTGTTCAACATGGAGTTCTTCCACGACGCTGCACACGACCGGCTGACGGTCATCGAGTTCAACCCGCGCATGGCCGCGCAGTTTTCCGATCTCTACCTGCGCGTCGATGGCGTCGATCTGCATCGCGTCGCCCTGGAACTCGCCCACGGGCGCGACCCACGCCTCCTGCCGCATGCCGAGCCGAACGCCGGGGCGGCGGCGAGCTTCGTCTATCGCAGCTTCGAGCTGGCGGAGCGGCCGCCGATGCCGAGCTTGTGGCAGCGCCGCGAACTGGCGCAGCAGTTCCCCGACGCAATGCTCTTCCGCTTCGCCAAGACGCCGGCGCAGATCGCTCGCGATTTCAAGTGGCTGGAGTCTTACCGTTACGGCATCCTGCATCTCGGAGGACACGACGCACACGACCTGCGTGCCCGCTGCGAGGCGGCGAGCCGACTGCTCGGCTGGCCGATCCCCTATGCGCACCCGGCGGCGGAAACAGCCTACAATCTGCCGCAACCCCTGCCTGCGCTTTCGCTGGAGAGCCCCCGATGAACCCCCTGCTGCATCCCGATCAAGAACTGGCGCGGGTGGCTGCCCGGAAAAAAGCGGCAATGGAAGGCGCGCGGTGATTTCGCCGAGCCTGCTGCAGTTGGCGCACGACCAGCCGGCGGCGATTCGCGCCGAACTGCTTGCCGGACTGACAGCGCCGACGGCGGTCATCGCGCCCAAGTACCTCTACGACGCGCTCGGCTCGCGGCTCTTTGCCGCGATCACCGAGCTGCCCGAGTACTACCCGACGCGCACCGAGGCGGCGATCTTCGCCGAACACCAGGACAGCATGGCGGCGGCACTCGGCCCGGTGCAGACACTGGTCGACCTCGGCGCCGGCAACTGCGAGAAAGCGGCCCGCCTGTTTGCGGCGCTGCGGGTGCAGCGCTATGTCGCAGTCGACATCTCGGTGGACTATCTGCGCGACTCGCTGCAGCACCTGCAGCAGCAGTACCGGGAGATCGAGATGCTGGGCATCGGTGTCGATTTCTCGTCGTCGCTGCACCTCCCGGCCGAAGCCGGTGCCGGGCCGCGGACGCTGTTCTACCCGGGTTCCAGCATCGGCAATTTCACGCCCGCAGCGGCGCTGACCTTCCTGCGCCAGGCGCACGCCGAGTGTCGCGGCGGGTCGCTGCTGATCGGCGTTGACCTGGTCAAGGAAACCGACATCCTGGAAGCGGCCTACGACGATCCGCTCGGCGTCACCGCGGCGTTCAACCGCAACCTGCTGCTGAATCTCAACCGGCTGGCAGGCACCAACTTCGACCTTGCCGACTGGCGCCACGTCGCCTTTTTCAACGCGCCCGAGTCACGCATCGAGATGCACCTCGAAGCGCTGGACGCGACGACGGTGCGCTGGGCCGGCGGTGAACGGCGCTTCGCTGCGGCCGAACGCATCCATACCGAGAATTCGTACAAGTGGCGTCGCGAGGATTTCGCCGCGCTGCTCGCAGCCGCCGGTTTTTCCGCGCTGCGCCACTGGTGCGACGCGCGTGGCTGGTTTGCGGTGTTCGCGGCGCATGCGTGAGCCAGTGCCGCAGCCCGCGACACGGACGGACCGGCTAGGCAGCGCAACTGCGAAAGCCGTTGTGCAGGTCGTTGCGCTCGGGCGTGAAGTAGTTGCGATAGCGTGCATGCACGAGGCGCGGCGAAGTCGCCCGGCTGGCACCGCGCAGCACATAGCGGTCGCCAAACCAGGGCGCCGAATAGTCGCGGTAAGGATGTGCCACGAAACCGGGGTAAGGCAGGAAGCGGCTGGCCATCCATTCCCAGACCTGGCCCCAGTGGAACTCGGGCCGGGTCAGCGCCGCCAGCTCCCACTCCGCCTCGCTCGGCAGGCGGCGGCCGGCCCAGCGGCACCAGGCGTCGGCTTCGTTCCAGGTGAGATGCGTTGCCGGCGCGTCGAGCGGCAGGTCGTGCCACTGGCCGAAGACGCGGCGCTGCCAGCGGCCGTCCTGCCGGCGCAGGTAACGCGGCGGCGGCGCGCCGCCCTGCTCGACGAAGGGCAGGTAGCGTCGCCAGCTGACGACCTCGGCGTCAATCTCGAACGCGGCAACCGCGACCGCATGCGGTGCCAGTTCATTGTCGAAGGCGAATCCTTCGCCCTGCCAGCCAAGCGTCCAGGGCTGCGCAGGAAGGGCAAGCGATCGTGCTTCCTGCCGCACCGCAGCCGGCGCGAGCAGGGCGTCGGCCAACGCGCCGGGCAGCGGAATGTCGAGCGCCTGCGCCATGTAGATGCCCGCTTCGCCGTGCATGTCCTCGTGCAACAGCGCCAGGCGGAAGAAGTACAGTGCGTCGTCGCTTTCCGCTGTGGCGGCGAGCAACGACAGCGTTTCGGCCAGGCCCGCGGCCAGATAGGCACGCGTCGCAGCAAGGTCCGGAAGGTCGAGTTGCCAGCGCGTGGCGTGTGCGACCCGGCTCGAGTCATACAGCACGTCGGCCTGCGGCCGGCGGCCGGCGGGACGTGGGTGATCGGGGTTGCAGTTGATGCCGTACGCACGCTGGCGGTTGCGGGCAAGCCAGAAGTCCTGGAACCAGCCGACGTGCCCAACTTCCCAGAGTGGCGGATTGAGCTGCGGCGAACAGGGGACCGGCAGTGAATCGCCGAGCGCAGCGGTGTAGGCGTCGAGCAGGGCCAGCGTGCGCGCCCGGCTGTCTTGCAGCGCTGCGGCGAGGATCTGGCGGCCGCCCCGGCGGGCGGCTTCGGCATGGCTGGTGTTCATTGGCGGAGCGGAAGCGATGAGCAGGGCCTCCAGTATGCCGCAAGTGGTGATCATCAGTCCGGCGCTGCGGTCTGCCAACAACGGCAACTGGCAGACCGCCTGCCGCTGGCAGCGGCACCTTGCCGGCCTCTGCCGCGTGCGCATCAGCAAGACCTGGCCGGATGCGCAGGCGGCCGGCGACGCGGCGATGATCGCGCTGCACGCCCGCCGCTCGGCCGAGGCGATCGCCGCGTGGAGCGCCGCACATCCGCAGCGGGGGCTGGCGGTGGTCCTCACCGGCACCGACCTCTATCACGACATCGCCAGCAACGCCGCGGCGCAGCGCTCGCTGGCGCAGGCGCAGGCGCTGGTCGTACTACAGGAACTCGCGCCGCTGGCGCTGCCGGAGCCCATCCGTGGCAAGGCAAGGGTGATCTTCCAATCGACCACTGCCCGGCAAGTGCTGACCAGGTCGACGCGTTATCTGCGGGCGCTGATGGTCGGTCACCTGCGCCAGGAGAAATCTCCGCAGACGCTGTTCGGCGCCGCCCGACGGCTCGCCGGCCGGCGCGACATCCTGATCGATCACATCGGCGAGGCGCTCGATCCGGCGCTCGGCGACGAAGCCCGCGCGACGATGGCAACGGCGCCGAACTATCGCTGGCTGGGCGGTCTGCCACACGAGGCAGTGCGCCGGCGAATCCAGCGCGCGCACCTGCTGATCCACGCCAGCCGCATCGAGGGCGGCGCGCATGTGATCATGGAAGCGGTGACGAGCGGCACGCCGGTACTGGCCTCGGCGGTCGACGGCAACATCGGCATGCTGGGTGCCGATTACGCGGGCTACTTCCCGTGCGACGACGTCGAGGCGCTGGTCGCGCTGCTGCTGCGCTGCCGGGAAGCGGCCGCAGCCGCAGCCGGCGATGACGCGCCACCTGAGAACCTTCTGCAGCGGCTGGCGGCGCAGTGCCGCCAGCGGGCGCTGCTCTTCGCCCCGGCATGCGAACGCGCCGAGCTGCACCGGTTGGTCGATGACTTGCTGGGAGCGAACTGAATGCAGCCGGCAAGCGCTCCAATAGTCCTGGACTTGCCCCGCGTGATGGCAGCACGTCTTCCCGGCAGACCTGCACAGCGCCAGCCCGTGGCTCCCCGACGACGCCTTCAATCGCCCAACCGACATGGCGCTGTGGAAGACCGAACTGGTGCTCTGCATCTCCCTGACCATGCCGATGGTGCGCTGGCTCGCGATGGTTCTGATGCCTGGCTGGGGCAAAACGAGGGGAGCCACTTCGCCCGCGAATTCGCGCTCTACGTAAACTTCTCGGGCCTCGCGATCATTCTGTGGACCGGCAAAGCGGCGTTGAGGCGGACGGCACTAGCTGCCTGCTGGCGCTCATCGTGCTCGCCGAACTGACGCTGCACGCTAACCGCTGAATCGACGACCTACAGGTTGTGCCTGTGGGATACCCTTGTTGCAGCACGTGACAACAGGTGGGTATTCCGCTAATGTCATCGCTTTTTTTTGGCCCTTCGAGGAGACGGACATGACCAAGGAAAGAGCAACAATTGGCCGCGATGGCGTAGCGCTGCCGGTTCTGCCGCCGGAGCGTGATGCACGCGTCTGCGCGCGACTGGTGCGCGTGATGTTCTACACACCCGGTTTTCTGGCCCTGCTCCTCCTCAAGGCGGGCGAACCGACGAGCTTCGGCATTTCTGTGGAACTGCTGATGCTGTCCAGCGTGGCGGCGATCGTCGCAGGACTTTTCATCAGTGCGCAATCGACGATCGCAGGATCCGATCATTCGTCGCGAGTCGGCACTTGGAGCGGAATGCTGATCCTCGAACTGCTATCGGTCGTCTCGATCCTCTGCGCCATTCCCTCAGTCTTCCATGAACTGGCAAACAGCCGGCTGTTGCATGCCCTGGCGCCGGGCGCCGTCGATGTCGCGCTGGGTGCGTCCGAACTGCTTCCCGCCGTTGCGGTCATTCCCTTCATTCTCTATCAGCTCGCCGGCTTCGGAATCCTGCACTACATCCTGCCGAAGCCGATGAACTGGGCGATCAACCTCGCCATACTGGGCCTGATCGTGGTCGCCACCGCCGCCAACCGCCGGGCCGATTACGGCATGGAGAAGGCAACCGTTTCGATCCTCGTGATCGCTATGCTGATCACCGTCTTCTTCGGCGTACTCAAGCTGCGGCAGATGCAGACGACTTACGACACGCACTGCCCAGCCAAGGAACCGAAGGAGAAGGACCCGGAGTGAACGCGCGACCGGCCGGCGATTCCCAGGCTGCGCGGCACACCACCGGCAGCATCGCGCGGCGACAAGTCGGTCACCCAGCGACGTCCTGATTTCACTGCGGCAATGCCCGAACCCATGGGGCGACAGTGAATGACTTCGAGTACGGTCGGCAGCTTCTTGCCGCCCTCGTCCCGCTCGCCCTGACGGTCATCGTTCATGGTCTGGGCATGGACGTGGTGCGGCGAAACTTCGAGCGCTTCGGGAAGCCTCTGCTGCGGAAATCACACAATGCCGCCGCCAGGACGGTCTTCATGATCAGCGTGGTAGGGATCATGGTTCTCACGCATTTTGCGGGCATCGTTGTCTGGGCGATCGCCTTTCTGTCGCTGGATATCGTGCCGGGCGTCGAGCAGGCGGTGTTCTACTCGATGCAGTACTACACGACGCTCGGCGCGAACGTTCACAAGCTGCCGGAGGGCTGGCAGGGGTTCGGTGGCTTCGAAGCGATGACCGGGATGTTGATGTTCGGCTGGTCGACGGCCGTTCTTGCACTCGTCGGCCAGAAGATGCACTCGATCGACGACTAGGGCATGCCAACAGCGATGCCACGCTGGGCCGGCACTGGCCATCGCCGGCGCCGGCGTCACGCGCCCTGGCCACGTCGCCTGGTTCACCGCTGATCGCGCTATGCCCGCTCTCTAGTCCTGCGTCGCGAGCAGTTCCTTGTCCGCATAGCTCAGTCGCATGGCCAGTACCTGGGCAATCGCTTCCATCAGGTTGAAGGCCAGGCGCTTGTGCTCCTCGCACAGTTTCTCGAAGCTCGCGCGACTCAAGACGTAGAGCTCGGTGTCTTCCACGGCAGTGGCATCGGCACTGAAACTGGCTGCCCTTCTGATGAAGGACATGCCGGCGACGAAGTCGCCACGCCCGTAGGTCAGCCGGTGGTGGCTGATGGCTGTTCCGGGAACTGGGATGCTGATGCGCACGGCACCCTTGCGAATCAGATACAGGCGATCGGCCGCGTCACCGACCGAGAAAACCTTCTCATTCCTTGCCACCGAGCGCCGTTCGAGACATTCGACCAGGGCCACCAGCGCATCCTCCTTGCAGTCCCTGAAGATCTGCATCTCGTAGACCTCGAGCGGTGAAACCTCGGCCGCTTGCTCCAGTTTCTCACCCAGGATCTGGTCTTCAATCCATTCAAGTCCGTCGTCGACTTCGGTGAACACCTTGACCTGATCGCTCGTGGTCGTCAGTTCCATGCGCTCGAAAAGCTCGGCAAGGTTCCGCCCGTTTGGCAGGGTGTGCGTCAGGCCGCTGAAGACCAGGAAGGCCCCACGCTCGGCCAGCGAGTCCCGGATCTGACTCAGGAGATGCACCGCCGTGACGTCGACCGACTGAACGCGGCGCATGTCCAGCACAATGTAGCTCCGCTTGCCCAGTTCAGGCTCGAGCGCAGAGTACAACTGGTCCTTGGTACCGAAGAAAAGGCTGCCCTGCAACTCCACGATCGCCGTCTGGCTACCGCGCTGCACGAGCAGATCCATTTCGGGTCCGAGGCGCACCCGTTTCGAGAACCGCTGACTCCCGTCGACCTTGTTGCGAATGATGGTGCTCGTCAACTGCTCGCGAATGAAAAGGAACATGGCCAGGGCAATGCCCACCGCGGACGCCGCGATCAGGCTGTAGGCCAGCGCCACGGCTACCACCGCCACGATCACCGCGAAGTCAAGCATCGTCCAGGGGGATTCCAGCAGGTGGAGACTCTTGTGGTCGATCATTCTTACGCCCACGACGATCAGGATGCCAGCCAGCGCGGCGACCGGGATCCAGGCGATGAAAGCACCCAGGACGAGAAACGCGATCAGCGCCAGCAAGCCTTCAATGACCCCGGAGACGCGCGTCTGACCGCCACTCGCCAGGTTGACCAGGGTGGCACCCATTTGCCCCGCGCCTGGCATTCCGCCGGCACAGGCCGAGGCGACATTGCCCAGGCCCTGCGCAACCAGCTCGCGGTTGGAATCGTGGCGACTGCGGGTGAGCGCGTCGAGAACGACGGCAGTTTTGAGCGTGTCAATGGACAGCAAGACGGCGAGAGTCAGTGCCGTTCCCATGAGGGCGCCGATCTGCCCGAGCTTGAGTTCACCGATGTCCCGCCAACGACCCGTGACCGCCTCCAGCATGCTCGCGGCGGAACCGCCGAGTGGCCCGATGATCAGCTTGTTTCCTTCGAGGATCAGCATCGACTGGTCCACGAAGTGGGCCAATCCGAAATACGTGAGCACCCCGGCCAGCAGGCCGAGGATGGCCGCCGGCACGGCGCGCGTGACCAGGGGCGCCCCAAGCATCACTGTCGCCGTCACGACGCCAATGACTGCACTCTGCCATTGCCACATTTCCGGTGAGATGAGCGTGCGCCACAAGGACTGATTGCCGAAGATTCCAAGGAGCTTGGGAATCTGACTGCCGATGATGATCAGGCCCACGCCGGTCAGGTAGCCGCTGACCACCGGAAACGGGATGTACTTGATCAGGCTGCCAAAGCGCATCAAGCCAAGGAACAGCTGAATCAGGCCGGCCACCAGGGCGAGGGCGGTCAGCCGCAGCACAATGAAGACCGGGTCTACATCCTGCTGCACGAGTTCGATGGCAAACGCCGAGAGAACCGCCGCGGCCGGCGCGCACGGCGCCGTGATCAGCCGATTGGTACCCCCCAGGGTCGGTGCCACCAAGCCGAGCGCCGCGGCTCCGAGAATTCCCGCGAGCGCCCCCAAACCGGCATAAGCCGGGCCGATGGAGGCGTAAATGGTGACGCCAAAAGCAATCGCCGACGGCAGTGCGACCAGCATCGCTGCGAGGCCTCCCCAGAAATCGCCGACCAGCTTGTCATTCTTGAAACCTATTGCCAGTTCCATAGCTCGGGCCCTCCATCCAGACTCATGCGATCAACCAGCAAGCCTCCTTGCCGCGACGTGTTCCGCTGAAACACCAGCGAAGATTCCCGAGCACCCTGCTCGGGAATCTTCGATCGTAGCACGACGCAAATCGCTCGTGAGGGCTTTGGCCTCGCCGGGACCAGTTTCAGGACGTCTCATGACAAACGGCAGATCTCGAAAGTGCAGGTTGAAAGCACGGACTTGCCTTCGCCGTCGCGAGAACTGCCGGGCCGAAATGCCGTCTGATGGGGTCACGACAGACTGTCCGGGGGCTTGCGCGGTACGGCCGCACTGTGCCTTCGTGACGACCGGTACACCTGATCGCACTTGCCTGCCGCTTCGCCAGTTCAGTAACCGTGAGTCACGTTTAAACGATCCCATGATATCGGTCACACTGGTGGATTTTTCGGCTAACATGTGACAAGCAGGCGGTTTGCTCATGGTTCGCGACAGGCCAGCCATTGCTTTGTCGGGTGATGATTTGACACGGAGACTTGCGATGCGCGGTAAGTTGGCTGCTTTGTTCACAATCACTCTCTTCGCATTTGTCGCTGTGGCTACGGCGGCGGCATCGGGATCGCCTGCCGAGGCGAGAGCCATGCTCGAAAGGGTGGTCCTTGCAGTCAAGGCCGACAAGGCGAGGGCCTTGGTGATGTTTACCAAGGGTGAAGGGGGCTTCAAGGATCGTGATTTATATCCCTACTGCGGGGGTGCGGACGGGAACTTCACCGCTCATCCGACGCTGCTCGGGCGGAGCTTCAAGGGCCTCAGGGACAAGTACGGCAAGCCCCTGGGTGCCGAGATATACGCCGTGGCACAGGAGGGATCGATCTCGGAGGTTTCCTACATGTGGCCGCGCCCGGGAGAGACCGATCCCGTAACCAAGGTTGCCTTCGTTACCCGGATTGGCGACCAGGTGTGTGCGGTCGGCTACTACAAGGAGTGACCCTGTGCAAAGCACAGCTGGTCCGTGATAGCTCGCGGCGAAACCTGCGGCATGCGTCCAGCCGCTTGGGCCTTTTCGTGTGCCTGAAAGAGCTGGCGCGTCGTGTTCACCGACTCGATGCAATGGGCGTTCTCATCCAGGGGCCCAGCATCCGGGAAAGTGCTCGCTCGTCAAATCCGTGCACCAGCCCGTCCTTGCCGACCAGGATCGTCGGGATCCCGCCTCCTCCCAGCAAGCGGTTCATCTGCTCGGCGCGGGCATCGCGCTCGATGTCCAGTTCAACATAGCTGATGCCGTGCTCGGCAAAGAAGGCGCGCGCCTTGGCGCAATAGCCGCACCAGGTGGTGGCGTACATGACGACCTCCGGCTGGGTGGTGGCGGCACGGGTCGCGGCGCCCCGCTCACGCTGCCTGTCCTGCATGGCATACATGCCGCCGGCAGCGAGCAGGATCAGCGCGATCACGAACCACAGCATCCCACCGCTGCGCCGGGTCGGCCTGGCGACCGGCGTGACGACCGGCCGAACGTAAGCCGCCTCTTCGGCCTTGTTGTAAGCGACCTCGCAGGACGGGCATTGCCAATCGGGTGCCGTGTCCGTCGACCGGCGCTCGTAGCGGCAGCGCGGACAGCGCTTTGGAGTGATGTACATGGCGGCGGCTGTTTGAAGTAAGGCAGCGGGTCGAGGGCGGTGACTCGACCCGGGGCCCGCCAGTATAGGCAGCGCCGCAAACCGCGGTCAATCCCGGCTGTGGTCCGCGCTGGCCCGAAGGACAAGAAATCCAACGGTGCCAACGAGAGTAGATCAGCCTTCATCAAACGGCGTCAATCCCGCATTGGGCACGGGAACCCGTGAAGAGTCAGACGAACCCCGAGTCAGGTGACATCATTCCTGGGGGCGGTGGTTGCCGCAAAGTTCGATGGGCTGCGTCTGGACGGGGAAAGCGCGGTGGTACGCGTGTCATCCATTTCATCGCCCCTGACCGGACGACCTGGTTGCTGATCGCCTACAAGAAGGCACAGTTCGACAATTTGCCTACGTCGTTTCTCGCTGATCTGAAACAAGGAGTTGAAGATGTCCTCTGAACTCGAAAAGTTCCAACGTGACTTGCTTGAGTCCGTCAAACAGATGCAACGCGGTCAGACAGCGCGAGTGACAAAGGTAGGAATTACGCCTGCAGCCGAGGCACGTTCGAGGATTAGACCCTGCCGGCTTACCCGTCTGTGGCGCCTACAGCGCGCGATCGATGAGCATCACCCCCGCCGGGCCGCTTCGATCGCCGCGATGTCGATCTTTCCCATCTGCATCATCGCCGCGAAAGCGCGCTTGGCCGCTGCCCGATCAGGATCGGCAATCGCAGCGGTAAGGGCGCGCGGGGTGATCTGCCACGACAGGCCCCACTTGTCCTTGCACCAGCCGCAGGCGCTTTCCTGGCCGCCGTTGCTGATGATCGCGTCCCACAAGCGGTCGGTTTCGGCCTGGTCGTCGGTCGCCACCTGGAACGAGAACGCCTCACTGTGCTTGAACTCCGGCCCCCCGTTCAGGCCAATACAAGGGATGCCCATCACGGTGAACTCGACTACCAGGACATCGCCCTGCTGCCCCGAGGGATAGTCGCCGGGCGCCCGATGGATCGTTCCCACCGCGCTGTCCGGAAATGTCTTGGCGTAGAACTGTGCGGCTTCGAGTGCGCTGCCGTCGAACCAGAGGCAAATCGTGTTCTTGCTGAGCATTTTGCTTCTCCTTGGATGAGGTAGCGGGCGGACGCCGGCGCCGCCGGTGGTTCCCGGCCGGCGCCGGAGTTGGCGCGCAGTGCCAGGATAATCCGCCGCCAGCGGTGCTGGCCGGTGAGATCGTGCTGCTGCCGCGCAACGACTCTCCGGCCTGGCGCAATGCCGATACGTAGCCCCATCGTGGGCCAGACTGGCGTATCCCTTACGTAGCGACGTCAGCGGGATATTTGACGCCGGTGCCACCGAGGCCACAGTAGCCGTCCGGGTTCTTGGCCAGGTAATCCTGGTGGTATTCCTCGGCCAGGAAGTACGTTTCCAGCGGCGCGATTTCCGTCGTGATCCTGCCGTGACCGGCGCCCGTCAGCGCGGCCTGATAGGCATCGCGGGTCTTCAGGGCAATGGCTTGCTGGGCATCGCTGTTGGTATAGACGGCGCTGCGATAGTTAGTGCCAACGTCGTTACCCTGACGGTCACCCTGCGTCGGGTCGTGGCTTTCCCAGAACTGGATCAGCACCTTTTCCAGATTGACCCGGGCCGGATCGAAGGTGACCTTGACCACTTCGGCATGGTTGCGCCGGGTCGTCCTGCCCCATTGCAGCATCCGTTCGTGGGCCAGCACCGCATCGTAGGTGCCAGCGATCTCGCCGTTGGCGTAACCGCTTTCGACATCAAGCACGCCGGCAATGGCCGCCATGCGCCTTTCGGCACCCCAGAAACAGCCCATGCCCAGCACGATGCTGTCGGTGACGGCGGCCTTGCCGTCAGTGCAGGCGGTGATCAGAAAACTGCTGGACAGGGTCAAGATGGATCCTTCGATGAATTTGCTCTCGGTAGACTGACCCGCTTGGCCGGTAGTTCCAGCGCGATCGCTTACCGTTGGCAGGATAGCGGATGAGTGCGCTGCATTTCTCGGTAGTTGTCGATTTCGCGCTGGTGCGACGCGTTCAGTCCGTCGAGCAGGCCGGCGACCAGGAGGCAAAGCAGCAGCCCTGTAGCCCCGGCATAGAACCAGCCTTTCAGGATGCTTGCGCGGATCATGATGTCCGGACCGTAATCCGTATTTGACTGTGGCAGATCGGGCAACCCCCCCCCCCCCCCCCCCCCCCCGGCCCCCGGGGGGGGGGGGGGGGGGGCGCGACCCCCCCGCCCCGGGGGGGGATGCCAGTCCGAACTGTCGCAGTCGGCGATCGACATTTCCGCTTCTCTCGCTGCGCAGCGCCACAACTCGAGCGCAAGGTCTTGACTGATGCCGGCCCGATTGGCAAGCGACGGAGGATTTTCGGTACTTTCATGCTGGTGCTCCGCAAGCACTGCTGCAGGACAGTGGCGAACATTGGGTGTCGCAGAGCTCGCGTCGCCACGACAAGAGATCTGCGCCCTGCCTGAACCGGGACGATGCCGCAGAGAAAGCCTTGCGTCGTACCACCCGGGCTCCGACCACAACTTGGGCACGCTGAAGATTAGCCGGGCAATCGCTGTCCCGCAATCCGGAAAACTACCCGCTGCTCCGTAGAACTACGCAGCCGAGCCGCGCCTGGGCAAGACCTTGCCGCGCGCTGGGGCGAGTGGCCCGCGTGGCGTCTCTTGCCGGCAGTCCCCGGTAGTCTCGCTGCCGAACAAACGCCATCGTGGACTGATCTCGCCGAAGATGTGCAGTCGGCGCGCCGCCTCCAGGCCAGTCTTCTGGCTGCCGTAGACACTCAGGAAACGTAAATCGCGCCTGCTCTCAATTGGGACCAAAGAACGTCGGGAATTAAGGCCTGCTGTTTGCCGGCCGGCAAACGCTGCGGATGGTCATGGTCATTCGTTCAATCTTTCCCTATCATGAATCGTGAAACGGCAAGAATTGATCGTGATGGCGCCTGCCATGGTTGCCACCGTGCGGAACGGCGATGAGTTTCACCGTAAGAACGTCTGGTCGCGCATGGTGCAGTGCCGCGAAAGGGCGCAGCGCTTCACCCCGGCGCGCGCACGCGCCGAGCTGCACCGGCTGGTCAATGATTTGCTGGGAGCGAATTGAATGCAGGCCACGACCACTCCGATCGTCCGCGACATCGTCCTCATCGGTGGCGGTCACAGCCACGTCGGCGTGCTGCGCATGTTTGCCATGCAGCCGCTGGCCGGCGTGCGTCTGACCGTGGTGTGTACCGATACCGACACGCCGTACTCCGGCATGCTGCCCGGCTACATTGCCGGGCACTATGATTTCGATGCGGTGCACATCGACCTGCGGCGGCTGGCCGAGTTTGCCGGCGTGCGCTATTTCCGCGACGAGGTAGTCGGCATCGATCGCCGCGCGCGCAAGGTGCTATGCCGCACACGGCCGCCACTACCCTACGACCTGCTGTCGATCAACATCGGCTCGACGCCACAGCTCGCGCGCGTCCATGGCGCCACCGAGCACGCGCTGCCGGTGAAGCCAATCCGCCGCTTCAACGAACGCTGGCTGGCGCTGCTCGCACGCGTGCGGGCGCACGCCGGTACGACGACGATCGCCGTCGTCGGCGCCGGTGCCGGCGGTGTCGAGCTGACGCTGGCGATGCAGTACCGGCTGCGCGGCGAACTGGTGGCGCTCGGGCGCGATCCGGACGAGTTGCGCTTCCACCTCTTCTCCGCCGACACGCAGATCCTGCCGACGCACAACGCGGCGGTGCGCGGCGCCTTCGAGCGCGCGCTGGCCGAGCGCCGGGTGGTGGTCCACCGCAACGCCGAAGTGGTCGACGTCGCCGCTGGCCGCTTGCAGACGGGCAACGGCGAGACGCTGGCTGCCGACGAGATCGTCTGGGTGACGCAGGCCGGTGGCGCGCCGTGGCTGCGCGATACCGGTCTGGCGCTTGATGGCCAAGGTTTCATCCGCGTCCGCGATACGCTGCAGAGCGAGAGCGATCCGCTGATCTTCGCTGCCGGCGACTGCGCCTCGCTGATCGACCGGCCGCTGGAAAAGGCCGGCGTCTTCGCCGTGCGCATGGCCAGGCCGCTGGCTGCGAACCTGCGGCGAAGCCTGCTGCACGAGCCGCTGCTGCGCTATCGCCCGCAGCGCCGCTGGCTGGCACTGATCAGCACCGGCGACCGGCATGCAGTCGCTTCGCGCGGTTGGCTCTTTGCGCGCGGCGACTGGGTCTGGCGCTGGAAGGACTGGATTGACCGCCGCTTCATGCGCCGCTTCAGCGAACTCGCACCGATGGCAGAAGGTGCTGCCCCGGCGACCACAGCGATTCCGCTTGACGAGGCCGAGCAGACCCAGACCATCTCGGCGATCGCCATGCGCTGCGGCGGCTGCGGTGCCAAGGTCGGGGCGACGGTGCTGTCACGGGCGCTGGCCAGCATTCACCCGGTCGAGCGCGACGACGTGCTGATCGGCCTGCACGCCCCCGACGACGCAGCGGTGCTGCGCGTACCGCCGGGCAGTGCGCTGGTCCATAGTGTCGATTTCTTCCGCGCCTTCATCGACGACCCCTGGCTGTTTGGCCAGATCGCCGCCAATCACGCGCTCGGCGACATCTTCGCCATGGGCGGCGCGCCGCAGTCGGCAACCGCGATCGCGACGATACCGCCTGGCCTCGAAAACAAGGTCGAGGACACGGTGTTCCAGATGATGGCCGGCGCCGTTTCGGTGCTCAACGACGCCGGCTGCGCGCTGGTCGGCGGCCACACCGGCGAGGGCCGCGAGCTGGCGCTGGGTTTCGCGATCAACGGCCTGATCGACGAGGAACTGCTCGGCGTCCTGCGCAAGGGCGGCATGCGGCCGGGCGACGCGCTGATCCTCACCAAGCCGATCGGTACCGGTACCCTGTTCGCCGCACACGCCCGGCTGCAGGCGCGCGGCCGCTGGATCGACGCCGCGCTGGCATCGATGCAGCAGTCCAACCGCCTGGCCGTGCCCTGCCTGATCGCGCACGGAGCCACCGCGTGCACCGACCTCACCGGCTTTGGTCTGCTCGGGCATCTGATCGAGATGACCCGTCCGTCGGGAGTTGACGCCGAGATCGACCTCGGTGCACTGTCGCTGCTCGACGGCGCGGCCGAAACCGCGGCCGCGGGAATCCTCAGCTCGCTGCAGCCGGCAAACGTGCGGCTGCGCCGCGCATTGCAGAACCAGCCCGAGGCTCTGCAGCACCCGAACTATCCGCTGCTCTTCGACCCGCAGACCGCCGGCGGCCTGCTCGCCAGCGTACCGGCGCCAAACGCCGAGGACTGCATCGCCGCGCTGCGTCGCCTGGGCTACACGCACACCGCCCGCATCGGCCGCGTGCTGCCGCCCGGCGAGGCGATGGAACCGATTCATCTGCGCACCTGACGGTTGACCGTGATCGTTGCGGCCACCTATACTGCCCGCGAGTGAATTCCCACCCGTTCCCTTGATCGTGACGCCATGCAGTCAGCCGCATTGATCGAGTCGCTGCGCCAGTTCTTCGCCAGCCGGGGTGAGGATCTGGCGTGCGTTTATCTCTTCGGCAGCCAGGCGCGCGGTACCGCCGGTCCGGCCAGCGACGTTGACATTGGCGTGTTGCTTGTCACCGATCCCCCCAGAACCCTGGAAGGGCTGGGTATCGACCTTGCCGCCGATCTGGAAGCAGCGATCGGTCGCCACGTCGATCTGGTCGTGCTCAACCGTGCACCGGCAGACCTGATCCATCGCGTGTTGCGCAATGGCGTCCTGGTTTGCGAACGCGACCGCGCGGCGCGAATCCGTTTCGAGGTTCAGGCGCGCAATGCGTACTTCGATCTCCTGCCCTATTTGCGCGAGTACAGGCAAGCCGCGCGACAGCCACTGCGATGACCGACACCGACCTCGTTGAGAAGAAGCTCGCGTTGATCGAAACCTGTGTGCGCGAGTTGCGCGATCTGTGCCAGCCGGAGCGCATTCCGGTCGACATTCGCGAGGAACGATTTGCCGCCCACACGCTGCAGATCGCGATTCAAGCCGCGCAGGACGTTGCTTCGCACATCGTTTCCGAGGGCCGCCTGGGTGAGCCGGAAAGCGACCGTGACCTATTCGCGCTACTGTGTGGGGATGGCTGGATCGCACCTGAACTGTCGGTGGTGATCCAGAGGATGATCGGCTTCCGCAATGTCGTCGTGCACGGCTATCAGCATCTGGACCAGACGATCGTCGTCGACGTCGTGCGCAATCGTCTCGGCGACTTGCTCGCCTTTTGCAGCGCGATTCGCGCGCGGTTGCATGCATGCAACTCCGGGCGCGGGTCGCTGATTCCGTGCCGGTCGGATGTGGCTGCTGGGCGTCCTGCATTCCTTTGTTGTCTGTTAAACCTGCGAATGCCTGGCGACGCTTGCTGGTGGGCACCGCGTTCGAGCGCGAGCAGAAACTCCTCGGCGGTTTCGAAGCGCTGTGCGGCGTCCCGGGCGACCACCTTGAGCAGGACCGTTTTTCCAGCCAGCCGGGGATGTCCGGGCGATAGCGCGTTGGGGGAAGCGGTTCGCCGAATCAACGACGTGGGTTGTGACCGGCGGAAAGATTGAGCAGCGCCGTGGCACAGGCAAACTCACGGGCCTTGGGCGGAAGAGCTTGCTAAGCGGTAAGCCCGCAAGCGAAAAGGCGTGATCCTTTCCGGTGTCAACAGCCACGCGTATGATGGCCGGACTTCTGGACCTTTTCGAGAACGAAGACAGCCGTGGCATTCTCGCTCAGTGATGTGATTTCTCTCTCGCCAGCGTGCCGCGCAAGCTGCTGGCTGACTGGGCTAAGCGACTGTGCGCCTGCTATCGCTCCCCCACCACCGCAAACGCTCGTTTGCCCCTACATCGCTGGGGCATTGGAGGGCGTTGCATTCTCCCAGCAACCTCGCGACCGGCTTCCACGATAAGCGCCAAGCCGATGCTCGACTACCAGGAACTCAAACAACTCGAAGACGATCTGTGGGAGGCGGCCGACCAACTGCGTGCCAACTCCCGCTTGACCGCCAGCGAATACGCCATGCCCGTGCTTGGGCTGATCTTCCTGCGCCACGCGACGACACGCTTCCATGCCCTGTTGCCGGAGGTGGAACGGAACATCCCCGCCCGCGCCACCGGCGCATTGCGCGAAGAGCGCGTCAGGCTGGGTTTTCAAGGCAAGGCGGCGATCTACCTGCCCGAGACGGCGCGCTACGACCATCTCGCAGCGCTGCCGGCCGGCGCCCATGTCGGCGAAGCGATTCGCGATGCCATGATCGCCATCGAGGACTCGGTCACCGACCAGAACGGCAGCAAACTATTGGCCGGCGCCCTGCCGAAGGACTATCTGGGACTTGAACGCGACCTGCTGGCCGAACTGGTCAAGATTTTCAACAGTCCGTTGCTGGCCAGCGCCCGCGGCGACGTCTTCGGTCGCATCTACGAGTATTTCCTGAACCAGTTCGCGCAGAGTGGCGCGCAGGAAGGCGGCGAATTCTTCACGCCGCCCAGTCTGGTGCGCATGATCGTCAACGTCATCGAGCCGGACCACGGCGTGGTCCTCGACCCGGCCTGTGGTTCGGCAGGCATGTTCGTGCAGACCGGCCACTTCATCGAAGACGCGCGCCAGCGGAGCACGCACGACGTCGATATCACCTTCTACGGCCAGGAAAAGGCCGACGTCAACAGCAAGCTGGCGCGGATGAACCTCGCTGTGCATGGTCTCGAGGGCAACATCCGCATCGGCAACACCTTCTACGAAGACCATCACCAGTTGCTCGGCCGCTGCGACTTCGTCATGGCCAATCCACCGTTCAACGTCGACGGCGTGCAGGTCGCCCGCATCAAGGGGCAGGTCGGTGAGCAGCAGTCCGGACGACTGCCGTTTGGCCTACCGGGAACGACCACCAGGAGCCGGAAGAAAGAGGCCGGTGAGACGATCTCCAATGCCAACAGCCTGTGGATACAGTACTTCTACAGCTACCTCAACGCCAGCGGCCGCGCCGGTTTCGTCATGGCCTCGAGCGCCTCCGACGCCGGCAACAAGGATCGCGAAATACGCCAGAAACTCGTCGAGACCGGCCACGTCGACGTGATGATCTCGATTGGCAGCAAGTTCTTCTACACCCGCAGCCTACCCTGCACGCTGTGGTTCTTCGACCGCGGCAAGCCCGATGACCTGCTCGACAGCGTGCTGATGATCGACGCGCGCAACGTCTACACCGTGGTATCGCCGCGCTCGCACGTGTTCACCGACGAGCAACTGGCGAATCTGAGCGCCATCACCTGGCTCTATCGTGGCGAGCACCAAAAGTTTGTCGAACTCCTCGGGCGCTACCACCACGAAGTCGGTCAATGGCTGGCGGCGATGCCCGAGCGGCTGGCGGCGGACAGTGCGACGGTAACGGCTCTGGCTGGCGTGCTCGCGGACTTGGCCAGGAGAACCGCCGACGGCGCGGCGGTCGCTGCCGTGCGGGAGAAGCTCGGCGAAGGGCATGGCCTGACCGACGAACTGCTCGCCGCCTACCGCGAGGATTTGGCCCGATTGCAGGACGACGCCGACGGCTGGCAACTCAGACTACAGGCGGCGCTGGATGGCGCAGTGCAGCGCTTGCCCGATATCCGGCGTTGCCGGCCGGACAGCAGTTTTGCCGCCCGCAAGGCGCTGCAAGCGGCCATCGAGGCGATCAATCCGCCATTGAAAGCCGCGCTGGCCGCGCTCGAAGCCCGTCACAAGGCCTGGCTCAAGCTGCTGGAAACGGCCGAGAAATCGCTCCGCGCTCGCCAGTGGCCGGGTTTCGATGGTGACACGGCACGCGAAGCCCGGAAGGCCTTGCTGCCGCGCGACCTCAAGAAACGCGAAGCGCCGACGGTACGCGACCTCGCTGTCGAGGCCTTCAGGCGCGCCAGTTATTTCATCGCGCAGGGGCACTGGTTGCTGAGCCGCTTCCCGAACGGCTGGTACGACGATGTGCCGGGGTTGTGCAAGGCAGTGGCGCGGGAGGGGATTGCGGCCAACGACTGGTCGCTGACGCCGGGGAGGTATGTCGGCTCGGCCGCGGCGATCGTGGAAGACGATGAGGAAGGGTTCCGGGCGCGCATGAGGGAGATTCACAGCGAACTGGACGAATTGAATCAACGGGCGATTGATTTGGCGAGCAGGATTCAAGCAGCATTCTCGGAAATGGTCGAATGACTTGGCAAGAAAGGGCACTGGGGGACTGCGTGACGTTCGCTTCCGGAGGCACACCCAACAAAGGCAAACCGGAGTATTGGAACGGTGAGATACCTTGGGTCAGTTCTGGCGAGATGTCCCGGCATTTCATCGAAGACACGTCCTTGCACATTACCGAGGCGGGAGCCGAGGCAGGAAGCCGCTTGGTGCCAGCCGGGACGGTCTTCGCGGTCGTTCGGGGCATGTCCTTGGCCACGGAATTCCGGCTGGCTTGTGCCGCGAGGACGATGGCCTTCAATCAGGATGTCAAAGCGTTGACGGTCAGGGACGGCATCGACTCTTACTTTCTCTTTTCCTCACTGCGGGCACATGCAAATCAGATTCGTGATCTTTCGACAGAAGCGGCGCACGGCACGAAGAAGCTGGAGATGGAGCGGCTTGCGTCGTTCCGGATTCCGGTCCCGGAAGTCGGGGCGCAACGCCGAGCGGCGGATGTGGTTCGCAATTACGATGACCTGATCGAAAGCAACCGCCGCCGCATCACCTTACTCCAGGAGTCGGCCCGGCTGCTCTACCGCGAGTGGTTCGTCAATCTCCGATTCCCAGGATATCAGCTTGTTTCCATGGTCGATGGCTTACCCGAGAAGTGGCACGTCACGAAATATGGGGACATCCTTGATGCCATCGGCGGAGCAACGCCCAGCACCAAGCGACTTGATTACTGGGATGGTGATGTCGTGTGGCTCACGCCGACAGATGTAACGCGGAATGATTGCCTGTATTTGCCAGTTTCGACTCGGAAGATTACAGAGGCAGGCTATGCTTCCTGCTCAACGGTACTGCTTCCGGCTGGAACAATATTTATGACCAGTCGAGCAAGTATTGGGTATTTTGCGTTATTGGATCAACCCGCCTGCACCAATCAAGGCTTTATCGCGATTGTGCCCAAGCTATCCAATACCAGGAACTTTTTGCTACTAAATTTGATGAGTCGTGTCGATGAGTTTGAAGCGATGGCTACTGGTTCGACATTCAAAGAGCTTGGCAAGAAAACGTTCCGTGAGATGAGGGTGCTAATGCCGTCCCAAGAGGTTCTTGATGCTTTTGAAGCTGCAACCCTGCCGATCATTGAGCAGGTTACGGTACTGAAGAAGCAGATCGTGGCATTGACCCGTGCTCGCGACGAACTACTCCCCAAGCTGATGTCCGGAGCGATCCAGGTCTAGTACCCCAGCCAGAAAGCCACGCATGGCTCGTGCCGACTACTCGGAAGACAACAACGTCCAGGAACCTGCCGCCCGGCTGCTTGCCGAGAGCCTTGGCTGGCGGTCGGTCTATGCCTTCAACGCCGAAACCTTCGGCCCCGCTTCGCTGCTTGGCCGCAAGGACGCGTCGGAAGTCGTGCTCTTGCGCGAACTCGAGCGGGCGCTGGTCCGGCTCAACCCGAGGCTGGCGGCGACGCGCGACGGTCGCGACCGACTCGCCGTCGCGCGCGATCGTCTGCTCGACGCCGATCCGACCAAGACCTGTCTGCAGCACAACGAGGAGAAGTGGCGTCTGATCCGTGATGGCATCACGCTGAAATCTGCCACCGGCAATGCCGCCGAAGACGTGCAGGTGCGGGTGATCGACTTCGCTGCGCCCGCGATCAACGACTTCCTCGTCGTCCGCGAGCTGTGGGTGCACAGCGGGCCGTGCCGGCGGCGCTGCGATCTGGTCTGCTTCGTCAATGGCCTGCCGCTGGTGTTCATCGAACTGAAGCGCCACGACAAGGGCCTGCAGGCAGCGTTCGACGACAATTACAGCGACTACAGGGACACCATCCCGCAGATCTTCCACTACAACGCGCTGGTCATCGTCTCGAACGGCCTCGACGCCCGCGTCGGGTCGCTCACCAGCACCTGGGACCAGTTCTGCCGCTGGAAGCGCGTGAACGAAGACGATCCCGACCCGGCACCGCGAAACGACGAACCGCCACTCAAGCCGATCCTGCCGATCCTGCTGCGCGGTACCTGCAGCCAGGGCGCGCTGCTCGATCTGGTCGAGAACTTCACGCTGTTCGACCGCAGCGATGAGCGCACGGTCAAGGTCGTCGCCCGCAATCACCAGTACATCGGGGTCAACCAGGCGATCGCCAAGCTTCAGGCCGGCGACCGTGAGGTGCTGGCCGGCAAGCTCGGCGTCTTCTGGCACACGCAGGGCAGCGGCAAGAGCTACTCGATGGTCTTCTTCTGCCAGAAGGTGCACCGCAAGGTATCGGCCGGCTACACCTTCGTGCTGCTCACCGACCGCAAGGAACTCGACGATCAGCTCTACCGCACCTTCGTCGGTTGTGGAGTGTCGACCAACAAGAGCGACAAGGCGACTGGCGCCGATGGGCTTGAACGTCTGCTGCGCGACGAGAACCGCCGCTACGTGTTCAGCCTGATTCACAAGTTCCGCCGACGGGTGACGGCACCGTGGAACGAGCGCAGCGACATCATCGTCGTCTCCGACGAGGCGCATCGTACGCAGTACGGCAGGCTGGCGCTGAACATGCGCATGGCGCTGGCGCGCGCGGCATTCATCGGCTTCACAGGCACGCCGCTGATCGACGGGCCGGAGCGCAGCGCCACCGAGCAGGTGTTTGGCGCCTACGTGTCGGTTTACGATTTCCAGCGCGCGGTCGCCGATGGCGCCACCTTGCCGCTGTATTACGAGAACCGCGGCGAAAAGCTGCGCCTCGTGGACCCCGAACTGAACCGACGCATCGCGGAACGGATCGATGCCGCGCGTGCCGACGGCGAACTGAGCGAGCGGCAGGAGGAAAAGCTCTATCGTGAATTGGCACGCGACTATCCGGTGTTCACTTCAGACACACACCTCAACGACGTGGCCACCGACTTTGTTACGCACTACCACCAGCGTTGGCGACTGATGGAGCCGCCCACGGCGGCCGGCCACGCGCCGATCTACGGCGGCAACGCCAAGGCGCTGCTGGTGTGTATCGACAGGATCACCTGCGTCAGGATGACCGAACGGATCAGCGTGCTCTGGCAGGAAAAGCTGAAGGAGTTGCGCGACAAGCTGCAGCAGGAGGAGGCGTACTTTGCGTGCGCCGGCAAACCTTTCACAGCGTATGTCGATCGCTTGCGCGCGCAGGTGGCGTGGATGGCGGCTACGCAGATTCACGCGGTGTTCAGCGCCGAGCAGAACGAGGTCCGGGACTTCGCCGCCGAGGGCATCGACGTGCTCCCGTATCGGGAGGTCATCGCCAGGGGCATCGCCGGCAAGGCGATCGACGAGTGCTTCAAGGACGCCAGACACCCCTTCCGTGTGGCGGTGGTCTGCGCCATGTGGTTGACCGGTTTCGACGTCAAGTCGCTGGCCACGCTGTATCTCGACAAGCCGATGCAGGGCCACACGCTGATGCAGGCCATGGCCCGTCCCAACCGCGTCGCGGCGCACAAGAAGAACGCTCTGATCATAGACTACAACGGCATGCTGAAGAGCCTGCGCAAGGCACTGGCCACGTATGCGCCAGGGGACAGGGGAACGCCTGCCGACCCCTTGCTCGATGAACAGCAGGCCCTGGCCGAATACGCGACGGCCATCGAGCGGGCGCAGGCGCATCTCGGCAGCGTCGGTTTTGATCTGGCGGTGTTGATCGGCGCCCCAGAAGGCGAGGAAAGCTGGCAAGCCCTGCTCGACGCTCGAAACGCGGTGTGCAGTTCGCCCGACCACAAGAAGACCTTTGAGGTGCTGGCCGAGGACGTGGCCGACCGCTGCCGCGGCTTGTTCCCGAATCCGGGTCTGTTCAGTTATGAACCGCAGGAGAGCGCGATCTCGGCGATCTACAACCTGCTGCAGAAGCCGAAGCCCGCCGTCGACATTTCGGCGATCATGCAGGAAATTCGCGGCCTGGTCGATACGGCGCTCGAACTCGCGCCCGAACGCGAGTTGAACTCGCCGCCGAGGACCAAGGAGTACGACCTCTCGGGCATCGACTTCGAACGTCTGCGTGCGGAGTTCGCCAGGTCGCCGTACAAGAAGACGGCAATGCTGACCTTGCAGGAGAGGCTTCAGGCGAGGCTTGAGCAAATGGTGGCCGACAACCCGAGCCGTATCGATCTCTACCAGCGTTATCAGGAAATAATCGCCGAGTACAACCACGACAAGGATGCTGCCGAAATCGAGCGCGTCTTCGCCCAGTTGTTGAAACTATATGACGCACTTGATCAGGAAGAGCAGCGCTACGTCCGGGAAGGTTTCAGAAGCGACCGCGAGTTGGCGGTGTATGACCTGCTGTGCAAGGACAAAAGCTGTCTTGGGAAAGGCGACATCAAGGCGATCAAGCAGGTTGCGCAGGAACTGATGAATACCGTCGAGCAGCGTCGCCATGAACTTGTCGCCTTGCGCGACCGCGCGTCGGCGCAGGCGCAAATGAAGGCGGCGATCATCGACCGACTGCTCGCGGGCATGCCTGACGAGTTTTCCAGCGACGATATCGAGCGGCGCGCCGACGTCGTCTTTCAATACGTCCAGCAGCAAATGTACTCGGCCAGGGTGCACTGACATCGACAAAAAGGCCCACAACATTGAGGAATGAAGCTATGGCTGTGAAGAGCACAGAGCCGCCAAAAAAGCCGGGCAAGCGGAGTACCCACAAGGCGCCAAAAGACATCCTGACCGCCATCTCGGTGGTTGGCTACAAATCCCTCGTGGACAAACAGCGCATGGAGATTCGCCCACTGACCGTTCTGGCTGGTGCCAACAGCGGCGGAAAATCGAGCATCATGCAGCCAGTCTTGCTTCTAAAGCAGACTCTTGATGCTCCGTATGATTCAGGCAGTCTCCTGCTGGGTGGGCCAAACGTCCGTCTGACGTCTGCCAGCCAGTTGTTGTCGAAAAATGCAGATCCGCATATCGCTGGGGAATTCTCGATTGAATTCGAGCTGGGCAACAAGAAAATTGGGCTTTGTTTTCGTCAGCTTCCACGCAAGGCGCTCGAAATATTCAGCAACACCATTTCTGATGGAAAAACCGATGTGGTGATTACCTTGGGAAATGGTGCTGCAGTTGATATCAAGAAAATTATTGCTGATTACAAACTGCCTGAGAAAATTTTTCAGGATGCAGAGACGAGAGTTGTTCGTGACCGATCGTTCCTGGTTGTCGAAATAGTGACGCCTCACGGTGAGTTCAGACTCCCGGTATTACATGGTGGAGACAAGCTGGCGTCCCTGATAGCAAGACTGATCCATGTTCCGGGCTTGCGTGGAAACCCTGAGCGCAACTACAAGACTACCGCTGTGGGCGATTCCTTTCCGGGAACGTTCGAGAACTATGTTGCCAGCGTGATCCAGTATTGGCAAACAAGCCGGGATACTCGCTTGGGGCGCTTGAACAGACAGTTGGAAAACCTCGGGCTGACCTGGAAAGTCATGGCCGAACAAAAGGACGAAACGCAGGTTGAACTGAAAGTCGGACGCCTGCCACACGGCTTGCAGGGCGGGGCGCATGATCTGGTCAGTATTGCCGATGTCGGGTTCGGCGTTTCTCAGGCCTTGCCCGTTCTGGTTGCACTGCTTGCTGCCGAGCCGGGACAACTGGTTTATGTGGAGCAGCCAGAGATTCACCTGCATCCTAGCGCGCAACGCGCACTGGCCAGCGTTCTGGCAGAGGCCGCCGGGAAAGGGGTAATTGTTATTGTGGAAACGCACAGCGCCCTGCTTCTTCGCGCAATTCAGACGCTGGTTGCGAGGGATGAGTTACCCCCGGAGTTGATCAAACTGCACTGGTTTCAACGTGACAACAAATCCGGAAGAACTTCGATTACGAGCGCTGACCTTGATGAATCGGGTGCATTCGGGGATTGGCCGGAAGATTTCGATGAGGTTGAACTGAGTGCCGACAACGAGTATCTCTCGGCTGCGGAAGCGAAGTTATTGAGAAGCACCCGTCGATGAAAGCCAGTCAATCAAGCCGCTTGGTGATTGATGCCTCGATTGCGCGTGCATCAGGTGGTGCAGACGCGGTCCATCCCACAGCAGCCACCGTACGCGATTTTTTGCAGCAGGTCCTGATCATATGCCACAGAGCGGTGATGACTCCGGCAATAAGAGGGGAGTGGGATAGGCATGAGTCAAGTTTCGCAAGAAAATGGCGAAGAAGTATGGTTGCCAAGAGGAAGCTGATCATTCTTGATCTGCCAGAGAGGTGCGACCTGAGGACGGCCGTTGATCAGGGGTCTGCTTCAAGAAACGAAAAGTCAGCGATGATCAAGGATTTGCTGTTGGTGGAAGCGGCAATTGCCACAGACGAACGAATCATTGCCCTGGACGATAAAGTGAAAACACTGTTCGGCGCGGAGTCTCGGGAAATACCGGAGCTGAGAACTATCATCTGGATCAATCCGGTGACAAATCCAGCCGGGACACTGGCTTTATTGAAGGGTGAAGCGTCGCTACGTCAATGGACGTTAGCGGCGATGAGCAAAGACATTTGACCTGCGGCAGGAAATGCCCGCCGCCGCCTCAGCGCGTCAGCAGCTCGGTGTTCCCGGGCTGCCGATGCTGGCATCGTCCTCAGACTGGCTGAGCGCAACGCCAAGGTCCAGGATTCGCAGGCGGCCGTCGCGCCCAAGGTGGATGTTGGCCGGCTTGATGTCCCGGTGCGCAACGTCAAGCCGATGCAGCGCCGAGAGGCCTTTCATCAGCCGGATGCCGTGCTGCACGGCGTCGGCAACCGTGAAATGCAGGCCGGTGTCGAGCATGCGCTGCAACGTCGCGCCTTCGTGCCAGGTCTGCAGGTAGTAGAGACAGCTCCGTTGCTCAGCCGGTACCAGTTGCGCGAAAAAAAGGCGAGACGATCCGCCGGGCGCGCCACTCCTCCATGATCAGGGCGCAGCGTCTTTAGGGCCAGTGCTTGCCCGGAAAGCTGGTCGGTCACCCGGTAGAGCAGCGTCGCGCGCGAATCGTGCAGCAATTCGTCGATGCGCAACCCGTCGAACTCCTGGCCCGGCTTGAATCGCGGCGGCAGTGGCAGGCGCGCCGTGCCGGCGAGCGCGTCACGCAGATTCTGCGCCGGCAGTTCGTGTACCCGCAGCCGCGCGTGCTCGCGCGCCGCCCAGACGCCGTCGGAACAGAGCAGGAAACAATCGCCGGGCTGCAGTTCGCCATCGAAGAAGTCGAGCTGAAAGTGGCGGTCGAGACCGACCGCGCGCGACAGCACATTCCTGAGTTCCGGGTGCTCCCAGACGTGGTCACTGGTCAGGCGCGTGCACACGCCGGCGCGCAGCAGATACAACCGCGAATCGCCAAGGTGCGCGCAGACGTAGCGGCGACCACGCAGAACGAGCACGGGCAGCGTCGTCGCCATGCCGGCCCGGCCAAATAAACTTGATCGATGCGCCGGGAGCCTGGCGAGAGGGTGAGTTGATAAGGGATATTGATTGGACCATGTCTGTTAAGACTGGGACTATTCGGCGGCGGAGATGAGATCCGGAGTTGGCGCCAGCCTGGATGGCTCCGGAATAGAGGATGATGGCGTCGAGGCCGCAACGCGCTTGACGAATATGGTCGGCAGATATCCTCTTTGCCCTGTCCGTCCAAAGCCCCTGACGACCCTGCGAATACTGGTCCAAATTGCTCGCGGGAGGTAACGACGATGAAGCCACAGCGGCTCGCGGAGTGTGCGGCGGCAATGCAGACGCTTCTCACCCAAATCATCCACTCTTCCCAAGCACTTTCGACGGATGATCCGGACGTGCTAGCGGATATTGAAGGACGAGAGGGTGGAAGGCTGCGAACTGCTATCGGGGATTTTTTCGCGACGCTAGGCGGTTTGGCCGATGCGTGCCGCCTGGTCACCGATGGAGAGGTGGGGGCCGGTAGTCGCGGCCCAACGGCTTGCCTCTGCTGCGCAAGAAATTGCGCAGCAGGACGCCGACCAATTGCGTGTGACGGGCCGCGGGTATGTGGGGAGAGAGTTGGAGCGGTTGACGATCAAACGCAACGTAATTCCTCACTTATCGGCAGCGATAGCCGGGCTAAGGAAATAGAACGTAAGCGCTTTCAGATAAGTTCTCCGACATTCGAGGGCGAACCTTCCACACACGCCGGACATGCTTCGGAAAGAATGTCGGAAAACTTGTTCGACACGCTTGCAACCGGAAGGGGGTGGCTGCAAGTGCTTTCTCCAAACGATTCAGTTGGCCCGGAGCAGCATGGTCCAGGCGCTGCTGTTGTCGTCCGCTATGATACGGTCGGCAACCGAGTGCGGACATTGGTCAACGGCCGTCGCTGGCCTCGAGGGGCACCGTGAAAGCCCCGATGCCAAGAGCCACCTTTTCATTGGCCATCGTATTGCTTGCCCTGTCTGAATTGGCGGGCTGCGCATTGACACGGGTGCACCCGGACGGCACGGTGGAATACTGGGGCTTGGCGCATGTCACTGTGCGGGGACAGCCCGATCGGGCGGAGATCGCTTCAGTAGTCGCAGTCGAGGGGGTGGGAGCACTGCTTATGTTTTCGCCTGCTGGCAGTGGCGTTACGTTCGGCTATGGGAGCCAGAGTATCACGGTTGTGCAGGACAACGCGCTGGTCTACCTGCCACCGCGGTCGATTTGCCATGCCTCAGGATGTGGCGAGCAAACCACACCCGTGTCAACCAGAAAAGAGGAGCAGCCATGACGCTGATATCGTTCACCGTTCGCTCGGCGGCCGCAATTATCGCCGCACTGCTTGCCACAGGTTGCGCAACCAAGGATTACGTCGTCTTCGCCACCAAGACGTCGTTATCGATTCTCGATGCCGATACGGCGCCGCCCGGAGTGAGCATTGCCTACGCCCGTACCGAAGGCGTTGCCGGACCGACGTTCCAATATGGTCATGTGCCTTCGGTGATGGCTCATATCAGCTCCGATAGCGCTGTATTCGCACCCAAGATAAAGCAGGCTTACGCAACCGGAGATGCCGCCCGTCTTCTTGTCGGCGAAAAGGAAGACCCCTGTGTGCCGAAAGCCGGGCAGCCGCTGGAGACCTTTCCGATGTTCTTTGCCACGCATACCGTCGTCGGGTTAAAGATCGGTTTTTCGAACCTGGCCACTCCGTCTCCGATCCCGTCGAGCTTCGTGTTCGGGTTCCAGCGTAAGGAGGCTTCTGCAATCCATTTGTCCCGCGTAGCGAAGGAGCATCTCGGCGAGGGCTGCCTTCCGAATAACGGAGCGGAGCACGTCTTCTATCCGCCGGTACTCGCGTTGATAAATCTTCGCGCTGCGGCTGGGGGCACCCCAAAGGACTCAGCCCTGGAGAACTGTCAGTTCTTCGCGACTGGGGACGCGGCGCGCAGGATCGCGAGCAAGGGCTTTGCGGCGCTCGACTGTAATGAGCTTTCCGAAAAGGCCTTCGACGGCGCTGTTCGTCCCGATACGCAGGATGTCCACGCCAAGAAGATCAAGTTCGTGGATTGCGTAAGAAAGATAAAGGATAAAACCGAGCTAGACTCTATTGCGCGAAAGATGAGATTGACCCCTAGCGAAGATTCCATTGAGGGCACAAGACGCAGAGTCATTAGTCGGGTCGATCGGCTGAACCCTCTCGAACTTGACGAGTTGCCAAAAATTGACGAGTTGAAGTCTTGTCCGTAAGGAGGCAGGTATGAAGAATTGCACTAGTGTTCGCTTCAGCGAAGATGATTTGGGGCTGGATGCACTTACAACGATAGTCCAACAGGGGGAACAGCGACTGGGCCCCTTGCTCGCCATCAGCCCCTGCGAAGACTTCCCGCCAAACCGGCTTAACTGTTTCACGCATGAATCGCCTGGTGCACCCGCAGCAGCCTTTGCGGCCATTGAATTGCGCCTGTGTTCTGGCGGAAACATTCCGCAGATCCCCGGCAAGACTCTGGTTTGCCTAGGAGACTGTTTCGTCGACAGCCAACTGCGCTTGGTGGCTGCCTTTCGCTGACCACCTTGGCGCCAGCAATCCAGCCCTTATCGCACACCAGACATCCGATTAAACTTGACAAAGGAGTTCTCGCCATGGCACTCACCACTCTCGTACGGGTCCCGGACGGCATCAACCCCGGTGTTCGCCCAGCAAGGCAAGCGACGATGCTGCAACTGCTCGGAAGCCCGCGGCATACCTACGGTCGCGATTGCCAACCGGTCACCAACGCTAACTTCAAGGCGCATATCGTCACGCGCCCCGTTGGGCCGTTTCGTGTCACAGGTTTCGACAAGGCGGTCGAGTCACTGACCGTCGTCATGACCGAGATCAAGGCAGAGCGACCGGAGATCCACGAAGCTCTCGGTTCGGCCGGCATGCTCTGTGCGCGCTTCGTCCGCGGATCCGAAGTGTCGATCAGCAATCATTCCTGGGGGACGGCGGTTGATCTGACACTCGACGGTAGCCTCGACCAGCGCGGCGACGGCTTCTGCCAACAGGGTCTGGCCGAGATTGCGCCGATTTTCAACCGTCATGGCTGGTTCTGGGGTGCCGGATTCCGCACCGAGGACGCGATGCACTTCGAGGTCGCTGACGAAACCATCCGCCAGTGGTTCTCCGGTGAGCCTGCGATCGCCGAGATTCTGAGCATGGGAGATCGCGGGCCGGAGGTTCTGTCAGTTCAGCAAAAACTGAACGCGCTTGGCTTCACGCTAGTTCTTGACGGGATGTTTGGGCGCGGCACCATGGCTCAGGTGATGGCCTTCCAGCGCGCAAAGGCCTTGACCGTCGACGGCGTCGTCGGGCGCAAGACAGCGGCCGCACTTGGCCTTGCATGAGAGAGCGGGTGTGGTAGCTGCGGCCAGTATCCAGTCATTGTGGCTGCTGCTGGCAGCAGCCCTGCACGTAGCTACCTGTCTGGCCGCCGATGGGTCTGAACTGACGAGCCTGTACACACCGCTATCGCTTTCTGGCTGCGCTGCGCCGTCGCCGGAGGTTGCCAAAGCGTATGCGGCGCGTGACCTCGCAGTCGAGGAATGCCCGGCGCCATCACCCTATCGCCTGTTCGTAGTCTCCACTGACGCGCGGTCGTGGGTTGATGTCCGTCGGAACGATCGCACCTGGTCCACCGAGCAGCGCGTGGTTTACAGCCAGGAAGTCCTGGCTCTGGGACAATTCCCCAATGTTGCTGGATCGAATAGGGCCGAATGGCGGTTGAACCAGTACGGCAGACCGCGGGCCCTGATCGTTCGCCTGAAATTGGTAGCGCCTCCAGAAAACGCAAGAGAAGCCGCCACCGTCTCACGTCTTCTGGTGATAGGCCTGTCAGACGACGCTGCCTGCGATCTCGGACTTGCCAGGAGCAATGAAGAAGCGCGGCAACTGGCCGACAAGTCGCCCGACAGCTGTCCCACGGTGCTGCCTGTTTTTCCGGAAGGCAACTGAAGATCTCTGGCGACTCCTAGCCATGAGGAATTCGTGGTCGATGAATACGTCCGCCGCCGCCTCGGCGCTGCATCTGTTTCTAGACCGGCGATTTTCTTGACCAGATTCCGCCGCCTGACGAGAGGTGTCCGGCAGTGAAAAGAATCATCATCGGCTTGACGCAGCTTGCCTCTTTGGTCTCCGGTTGCGCCGATACGGCATTAGCTCTGCAGGCGGTACTGTCTTCACCCAGTCGAGCGTCCGGTGGAATTTCAATATGTGGCGAAAGAGTGAGGTCGTACTGATCAACACGCCACCGATCCAGTTGAAGCTAGAGGACCTTCCACACAACTGAGAGGGTCTGGTGCGGCTCGACAACCGCGGTTTCTTGATGGTAACGGATGAGTATCCTGAGACTAGATTAGGCTTTGTGAAGTACCCGTAATCACCGGAAAAGGAGACGAGCCCTTGCTGGCGTCTTCCGTTTCGCGTCACGAGGTAAACCCTTCGGGAACTGCCTTGATGCCGGGCAAACTTCATGGCGGAGAAAGCGCCTTGTTTTTTCGGTCAAGGAGCAGGCCGAAGCCGCCCGAACCGCGGCACTGACCATTCTTCTGATGCCGACGCTCCTCAGCGCGTCAGCAGCATCAGCAACAACAGATTCAATACCAGCGACAACGCCGCAATGACCCTCCAGGTCAGCAGCGGGTTGCGCAGCGCCAGCGGAGTTGCCGGTGGTCGGCTCAGCGGTCGGTTGGCGCCGCGTTCGAGCGCGAGCAGGAACTCCTCGGCGGTTTCGAAGCGCCGTGCGGGTTCCCTGGAGACCGCCTTGAGCAGGACGTTTTCAAGCCAGCCGGGGATGTCCGGGCGATAGCGCGTCGGGGGAAGCGGCTCACCGAATTTCGGATGCTGAAAGGGCTCGATCTCGCCGTAGGGGTATTTGCGGGTCAGCAGATGGTAGAGCGTGACGCCGGCGGCGTAGAGGTCCTGCGTCGGGCCGGCCGGCTCGCCCACGAAAAGCTCGGGCGCCATGTAGCTCGGCGTTCCCGGGCTGCCGACGCTGGCCTCGTCTTCCGACTGGCTGAGCGCAACGCCAAGGTCGAGGATGCGCAGACGGCCGTCGCGCCCAAGGTGAATGTTGGCCGGCTTGATGTCGCGGTGCGCAACGTCAAGCCGATGCAGCGCCGAGAGGCCTTTCATCAGCCGGATGCCGTGCTGCACGGCGTCAGCAACGGTGAAATGCAGGCCGGTGTCGAGCATGCGCTGCAGCGTCGCGCCTTCGTGCCAGGTCTGCAGGTAGTAAAGACAACTTCGCCGCTCGGCCGGCACCAGTTGCGCGAAAAACGGCGAGACAATCCGCCGGGCGCGCCACTCCTCCATGATCAGGGCGCGGATCTCGTCCGGGTCGTCGGCGAGCTCCGGGCGCAGCGTCTTGAGGACCAGTGCCTGACCGGAAAGCTGGTCGGTCACCCGGTAGAGCAGCGTCGCGCGCGAATCGTGCAGCAATTCTTCGATGTGCAGCCCGTCGAATTCGTGGCCCGGCTTGAATCGCGGCGGCAACGGCAGGCGCGCCGTACCGGCGAGCGCATCGCGCAGGTTCTGCGCCGGCAGCTCTGTCACCCGCAGCACGACAGCACTGGCATTGTCCTGGCCACCGCAGGCGAGCGCCAGGCTGGTCAGCGAGGCGGCGGCCTGCTGCGCGTCCGGGTGGGCGAGCAGCGCGCCCTGCAGACGTGCATGTTCGAGCGCCCCCCAGACACCATCGGAACAGAGCAGGAAGCAGTCGCCTTCCTGCAGCTCGCCGTCAAAGAAATCGAGCTGGAAGTGACGATCGAGACCGACCGCCCGCGACAGCACGTTCCTGAGTTCGGGATGCTCCCAGACGTGATCGCTGGTCAGGCGGGTGCACACGCCGGCGCGCAGCAGGTAAAGCCGCGAATCGCCAACGTGGGCGCAGACGTAGCGGCGACCACGCAGCACCAGAGCGGTCAGCGTCGTCGCCATGCCGGCGAGCTCCGGCTGGCGTCCCGCTTCGGCCCTCACCCAGCGGTTGAGCGCCACGACGACCTTTTCCAGCGCGTGCGGCACGCTCCAGGTATCGGGCGTCGCGTAGTAGTCCGAGAGCAGGCCGCGCACGGTGTACTCGGCCGCCTCGCGACCACCCTGGTGACCACCGATGCCATCGGCGACGGCGGCGATCAGACCTTTGTTTTCCAGTTCGCCGCCCTGTGGCGTGACCATGCCACAGAAATCCTCGTTGCGTTCGCGCGGACCTGTCAGCGAGGAGTAGCCGGCGTCGACGATCAGGGGCATGCGGGCAAGGCTCCGGAAAAATGCAGGGCGGCAGGTCGCACTGTACCTTGCCGCCCCTGCCGCGCGAAAGTATGGCCGCTCAGATCTTGGCGGCGGTCAGGTGCGCCGCCCCCCAGGTGGTCCGCCAGCGGGTCTTGACGCCGGTCAGCCCGGCCAGCGCCAGCAGGGCGAGCGCGGCAAAGATCAGGAAGCCGATCTGATAGCTGCCGGTGAGCTGCTTCGCATAACCGAGCGACGAGGCCAGGTAGAAGCCGCCGACGCCACCGGCCATCCCGACCAGGCCGGTCATCACGCCGATCTCCTTGCGGAAGCGCTGCGGCACCAACTGGAAGACGGCGCCGTTGCCCATGCCGAGAGCCAGCATCGCGCCGACGAAGGCGAGCAGTGCCATCCACGCAGCCGGCAGGCCGATGCTGACGATGCCAAGGAAGATCGCCGCCAGGACGTACATCACCGACAGACTCTTGATGCCGCCAATACGGTCAGCGACGTTGCCGCCGATCGGTCGCACCAGCGAGCCGGCGAAGACACAGGCGGCGGTGAAGAAGCCCGCCGTCTTGGCATCGAGCCCGTACTGCATATTGAAATAAATGGTCAACGACGAAGCGAGGCCGACGAAACCACCAAAGGTCACCGAGTAGAAGAACATGAACCACCACGCGTCGCTGTCCTTGAGGACTTTCAGGTATTCCGCCAACGATTTCGGTGCCGGGCACTCCGGCGCGTCCTTGGCGGCGAACAGGTAGAACACGAAGACGAGAATCAGCGGGATCAGTGCCAGGCCGAAGACGTTGTTCCAGCCGAAAGCAATCGCCAGGCTCGGGGCAATCAACGCGGCGAGCGCCGTGCCCGAGTTGCCGGCACCAGCAATGCCGAGCGCGGTTCCCTGATGTTCCGGCGGATACCAGCGCGAGGCAAGCGGCAACGCGACCGCAAAGGAGGCGCCGGCGACGCCGAGGAAAACGCCGAGGATCAGCGTCTGCTCGTAACTGTTGACGCCGAAGTACCAGGCGAAGAACAGCGAGGCGATGACGACCACCTGGCCGATGGCACCGGCCATTTTCGGCTTCAGGTGGTCGACCAGAATGCCCATGAAGATGCGCAGAATTGCCCCGGCGAGTACCGGCGTGGCGACCATCATCCCCTTCTGGGCGTGCGTCAGGTCGAGATCCTTGGCGATCTGCACGCCCAGGGGCCCGAGCATCACCCAGACCATGAACGCCAGGTCGAAATAGAGAAATGCGGCCAGCAGCGTTGGCCGGTGACCGGCCCTCCAGAATGCCTTGTCCATCTTCGTATCCCTTTCGTTCGCGTCAGATTTGCAGAAACACCGTGCCGCTTTCGATGCGCACGGGAAAGCGGCGAGAGCAGCCTTCGTCGGGGGCAACCGCCTCACCGGAATCGAGGCGCAGCTTCCAGCCGTGCAGCGGGCAGGTCACCTGGTTGCCATGCACCAAGCCCTGCGACAGCGGTCCGCCCTTGTGCGGGCACTGGTCGCGCAAGGCAAACACGGCGTTGGTCGAGGTCCGGAAGACGGCAATGTCACCGCTCGTCGAACGTACGACGCGACTTCCCAGTCGCGGGATGTCTTCCAGCTTGCAGATCGATTTCCATTCGTCCATTGCTCTTCTCCAGTTGCTCAAACCACAATCGCTTCGTATTCCTGGTGCTCGACGCCGGCGATGCGCTCGGCCCACGGGTCGGGGGCGCCCTGCAACTCGGCCAGGAGACGTGCGTACAGCGCCTTGCGGTTATCGTCGTCCTCGACGACCCGGCTCTTGGCGTGGTCGAGGCCGACACGTTCGAGCCAATGGCAGGTGCGCTCGAGGTAGAAACCCTCCTCGCGGTAGAGCTGCAGGAATGCGCCGGTGTATTCCAGGACTTCGTCGTCGCCCTTCACCTTGACGAAGAACTGCGCGACCTCGGTCTTGATGCCGCCGTTGCCGCCGACGTACAGCTCGTAGCCCGAATCGACGCCGATCACGCCAACATCCTTGATGCCGGCCTCGGCACAGTTGCGAGGACAACCCGAAACCGCCAGCTTGACCTTGTGCGGTGAGTACATGTCGAACAGCATCTTCTCGAGCTTGACGCCCATGGCCATCGCCAACTGTGTTCCAAAGCGACAGTGCTCGGCACCGACGCAAGTCTTGACGGTGCGGATCGATTTCCCATAGGCGTGGCCAGAGGGCATCTCGAGATCCTTCCAGACGCTGATCAGGTCCTCCTTCCTGATTCCAAGCAGGTCGATGCGCTGACCACCGGTGACCTTGATCGTCGGTACCTGGTACTTGTCGGCGACATCGGCGATGCGGCGCAGCTCGGCGGCGGTCGTCAGCCCACCCCACATCCGCGGCACGACCGAGTAGGTGCCGTCCTTCTGGATGTTGGCATGGGCACGTTCGTTGATCAGGCGCGAGCGCGGATCGTCCCGGGCTTCCTTCGGCCAGGTCGAGATCAGGTAGTAGTTGAGCGCCGGGCGGCACTTGTCGCAGCCGTCTTCGGTGGTCCATTCGAGGAAGCGCATGACGCTGTCGATGGTCAGCAGGCGCTGCGTGCGGATCGCGTCGCGCACTTCCTGGTGCGAGTAATCGGTGCAGGCGCACACCGGCTTGCGGTTCGAGGCCGCGGGGGTGTAGGCGCCGCCGATGGTCGCCGAGAGAATCTGCTCGCAGAGGCCGGCACATGAACCGCAGGAGGAAGCTGCCTTGGTGTGCTTTTTGATGTCGTCGAGGCTGAACAGACCCTTTTCCTTGATCGCCTTGACTATGCTTCCCTTGCTGACGCCGTTGCAGCCGCAGACCTCGGCGCTTTCGGACATCGCTGCCGCCTTGCTGTGGCCCTGATGGCCAACGTCGCCGACATGCGATTGACCAAACAACAGATGGTCGCGCATCTCGTGAATATCCTGCCGGTCGCGCAGCAACTGGAAGTACCAGGGCCCGTCAGCGGTGTCCCCGTACAGTACGCCGCCGACCAGACGGTTGTCCTTGATCACCAGCTTCTTGTACACGCCGGCCGCGGCATCGTTGAGAACAATCTCTTCGGTGTCCTTGTCGCCGAAGAAGTCGCCGGCCGAGAACAGGTCAATGCCGGTCACCTTGAGCTTGGTCGAGGTCACCGAGCCGGTATAGCGACCAATGCCGTAGTGGGCCAAATGGTTGGCCGCCACCTTGCCCTGTTCGAAAAGCGGTGCCACGAGGCCGTAGGCGACGCCGCGGTGGGCAACGCATTCGCCGACCGCATAGACCTTCGGATCGAAAGTCTGCAGGGTATCGTTGACCACGATGCCGCGCTGACAATGGATCCCCGCCGCTTCGGCGAGCGCCGTATTCGGACGGATGCCGACGGCCATCACCACCAGCTCGGCAGGAAGTTCCAGTCCCTCCTTCAGACGCACCGCGGCGACGCGGCCGCTCTCGCCAGCGACCAGCATTTCGGTCTGCCTGCCGAGCAGGAACTTGAGGCCGCGATCTTCGAGCGATTTCTGCAACATCCGGCCGGCGGTCTCGTCGAGCTGACGTTCGAGCAGCCAGTCGGAGAGATGGATCACGGTCACGTCCATGCCGCGCAACTTCAGGCCGTTCGCCGCTTCCAGGCCAAGCAGCCCGCCGCCGATGACGACTGCGTGCCGGTAGCGTCGCGCCGCATCGATCATCACGTCGGTATCGGCGATATCGCGGTAGGAAATCACGCCCGGCAGGTCGTTGCCGGGGATCGGCAGGATGAACGGCGTCGAACCGGTCGCCAGCAGCAGGCGGTCATAATCCGCTGCCGTGCCATCCTCGGCAATGACCTGGCGCTGCACCCGGTCGATCCGGCTCACCTTCTTGCCCAGGTGCAGCGTGATGCCGTGCTGCGCATACCAGGCGTGATCGTTGAGAACGATGTCCTGGATGGTCATCTCGCCAGCCAGCACCGGCGAAAGCAGAATGCGGTTGTAATTGGGATGCGGCTCGGCGCCAAAGACGGTGATCTGATACCGATCAGGCGCGATCTTCAGCAACTCCTCGAGCGTGCGTACGCCGGCCATGCCATTGCCGACCATGACGAGTTTTTGCTTGCTCATCCCTTCTTTCTCCCGCGAATGCACTTTGATGAGAGGCATCAAGCAAATCTCGTACCAGCTATTGCAGATGACCAGACCTTGATGCGTGCGGGCTCCCTTCTTGGTGCGGGAATGCTGCGATGCACTACACAAGTGCGATTGGAACGGCTCAGATGCCGGAACTGGTGCGCACGGTGAGCAGCGGCACGTAGCCGAGCGCGGCGAAGCAGCCGCAAGTGCCGATCGAGCGGCTGCGTGCCCGGAACTGGCATCTGGCACGCCTGTTGCTAATGACGATCAGGAGAGAACGCCATGAACCAGCCAGTCAAGTCCACCTGTTGCTACTGCGGCGTCGGCTGCGGCCTGCTGATCGACACCGATCAGGGAAAGATCAGCGGCGTGCGGGGTGACCCGGATCATCCGGCCAACGAGGGCCGCCTTTGCACCAAGGGCGCCTCGCTCCACCTGACGACGCGGCCCGACTACCGCGTGTTGCATCCCGAACTGCGGCCACAGCGCGGGCAGCCACGCCAGCGGGTCGCCTGGGACGAAGCGCTGGACGTTGCCGCCAAGCGCTTTGCCGCGATCATCGCCGCGCATGGTCCCGACAGCGTCGCCTTCTACCTGTCGGGCCAGTTGCTGACCGAGGACTATTACGTCTTCAACAAGCTGGCCAAGGGGCTGATCGGCACCAACAACGTTGATACCAACTCGCGGCTGTGCATGTCGTCGGCGGTGGCCGGTTACAAGCAGACGCTCGGCGCCGACGCGCCGCCCTGCTGTTACGAGGACATCGCGCTCGCCGACTGTCTGCTGATTGCCGGCGCCAACCCGGCGATCGCCCATCCGATCGTCTTCCGGCGCGTCGAGGATGCCCGCGCAGCCAACCCCGCGCTGCGCATCATCGTCGTCGACCCACGGCGCAGCGAGACCGCCGAGATCGCCGATCTCCACCTGCCGCTTGCGCCGGGCAGCGACATCGCGCTGTACAACGGTCTGCTGCATGTCCTGCTCAACGAGGGGCGGGTCGATCGGGACTACATCGCGGCGCATACCGAGGACTTTTCGGCACTCGAGCAGAGCGTCGCTGCCTATCCGCCAGACGTCGTCGCCCGACTCTGCGCCTTGCCCGAAGCCGACATCATCCGCGCCGCGCGCTGGTTCGGCAACGCCCGCGCCGTGTTGTCGCTCTACTGTCAGGGGCTCAATCAGTCGTCGCACGGCACGCACAACAACGCCGCGCTGATCCATCTGCATCTGGCGACCGGTCAGATCGGCCGCCCCGGCGCCGGACCATTCTCGCTGACCGGTCAGCCGAACGCCATGGGCGGCCGCGAAGTCGGCGGCCTGGCCAACCTGCTCTCGGCGCACCGCGACATGGCCAATCCGCAGCACCGGGCCGAGGTCGCTCGGCTATGGGGCGTGCCGGCGGTCCCCGCGCGACCCGGCAAGACCGCCATCGAACTGTTCGCCGCGCTGAAGAGCGGCGAGATCAGGGCGGTGTGGATCGCCTGCACGAATCCCGCGCATTCGCTGCCCGACCAGACGCAGGTCCGCGCCGCGCTGGCCGCAGCCGAGTTTGTCGTGCTCCAGGAAGCCTATGGCAACACCGACACCGCCGCCTTCGCCGACCTGCTGCTGCCGGCAACGACCTGGGGCGAGAAGGAAGGAACGGTGACCAATTCCGAGCGCCGGATCACTCACCTCACCCCGGCGGTAGCCGCACCCGGCGAGGCACGCCACGATTGGCAGATCGCCGTCGACTTTGCCCGCCGGCTTGGCCAGCAGCTGCGCCAGCCGGCCGAATTGATGTTTCCCTACGACCATCCCGAACAGATCTTCAACGAGCATCGCGAGACCACGCGCGGGCGTGATCTCGACATCAGCGGCCTCAGCTACGCACTGCTCGACTCGCTCGGCCCGCAGCAGTGGCCATTTCCCGCGGTCGCCCGCAGGGGCCGGCAACGCTTGTACGAAGACGGTGTCTTTCCGACGGCGAGCGGCCGCGCCCGTTTCGTCCTCGTCGAGCACCAGCCGACCGCCGAAGTGGCCAGTGCGGAGCACCCGATCAGCCTGATCTCAGGTCGCTTGCGCGATCAGTGGCACGGCATGAGCCGCACCGGCACGGTCGCCCGCCTGTTCAATCTCGACGACGAGCCACTGCTGACGATGAACCCGGCCGACCTGCGTCGGAGCGGTCTGGCCGCCGGCGAACTGGCCAGGGTGCACAATGCGCGCGGCAGCATCGTCGTTCGCGTCGCCCCCGACGAAGGCCTGGCGCGCGGCTGCGCCTGGTTGCCGATGCACTGGGGGAACCAGTTCATGAACAACCCCGGGGCCAATGCCCTGACCGTCTCGGCGCGCGACCCGTTTTCGCAGCAGCCGGAGCTGAAGCACGCCGCTGTCGCCATTGACAAGGCCGAACTGCCCTGGCAGCTGGTGATTCTGCGCCGGGCTGGCGCCGGCGAACTGGCCGCGCTGCCCATGCTCGAACGTGCCCGCGGTCTGCTCGGTGAGTTCGCTTTCGCCACCGTCGGGCTCTACGGTCGCCACGATGCCTTGGTCGTCTTCCGTGCGGCAAACGCCGAGGCGCTGCCGGAAACGCGCCTGCGCGCGATCGACCGGCTATTCGGTCTCGATGACGACGATTCGGCAATCGTTTACGCTGACCACCGGCGACAGATCAGCAAGCGTGCAATCGCGCCCGACGGCAGGTTGATCGGCGTTCGCCTCGCCGGCGAGACACAGGCACAGGCCTGGCTCAAGGATGTGATGGCTGACGACTCACTCGACGCGGCGCTGATTCGCTGGGCGGTGGCGCCGATCGGCCGCCGCCCTGGCAAGCTGCCGCAACGCAGCCGGGTCGTGTGCAAGTGCGCCGACGTCAGCCAGGCAGAGATCATGGCCGATCTGGCCGTTGGCGCAACGTTGGCGCTACTGCAGGAAAAGCGCGGCTGCGGGACGTTCTGCGGCGCCTGCCTGCCCGAACTGCGCGAGATGGTCGCCGGCCACGCGGCGAGGGTCGGCAGCGCAGCGACCGCCTGAAAGACCGGCAGCCCGTGCTTGAACGCGGCCCGCCCTGCCGGCAGGACGTCTTCCCCCGCGGCAGGCCATCAACCCACGGAGACCATCATGATTCCCATGTCCCGACTGATTTCCCGCAGCGCGCTGGCGCTCGCCCTGATGCTCGGCGCAGCCGCCAGCTAGCCATCATTACGCCGAAACAGCTACTGGTCGAGGGCCTGGTAGACAAATTGCGCGTGACCCTGAAGGCCATCACGCGCTTTGACGCCGAGATCGAGACCGTCGCCACGACCCCTCTGCCGGATTACGCACTATTCCGGGCGCTAGCGGCCGCTGCTCCCAACCTGGCGCCCCGCTTGTTGGTCGCCTTCGGCGAACAACGCGAACGCTACCGTTGCTGGCAGACACGTACCCCCTATGATGAATCGATCTATCTGAAGGCCTTGCTGCCCGACGGGAGCGTTCGTGTCTGTTACCCTGTAAACGAAAGGCGAAGAGCGTTTTCAGGGTAACAGACACGAATTTCAGGATAGATCGGGCGAACCCGGCGGAAAATCTGGCGGGAAATTGCGATTGACGATGGGCGGAAGGTGCGGGATACTTTGACTAAGGTCGTTGAATTGCCTAGCCTTACGCTTGACGTTGCCGCCGGGCGGGGGGCTATTCACCATGCAGTACCCGACACCCGTGCTTCGAGGAACGAGCCCGTGGACGACGACTTCCCCTGGGACGACCTGCTCGACTACATTGAGCAGGGTAAGGTGGTGCCAATCCTGGGCCACGAACTGGTGCGGGCCGACTATCAGGGACGAAGCGTGTCGCTGCAACGGCTGCTGGCGGAGCGCCTCGCCGAGCGGGAGCGGCTCCAGGTCGACTGGACCCCGCACTTCGAGCTTAGCGACACGGTCGACGCGTACCTCGAGAAGCGGAACGCCCGCGTGTTCGAGCTGTACGACCGAATCGCCGGACTCGTCCGCGGGCTCAATCCGGCCTTTCCGGTGCCCCCCGCGCTGCGCAGCCTCGCGGAGATCCGGGGACTCGATCTCTTCGTCACCCTGACGTTCGACTCGCTCATGGCGCGGGCGCTGGACGAGGTGCGTTACGCTGGCCAGCCGGTAACCCGCGAAATCGAGTTCTCGATCAATCAATCCACCGCGGCGCAGGCCGAAGCGCTGCGGACGGCGCGCGACGGTTCGGCCGTCGTCTTCAACCTGTTCGGCCGCGCCGGGACGAAGTCCGATTTCGCGATTCACGACGAGGACGCGCTCGAGTTCATCCACCGCTTCGTCAGCGGCGATGTTGCGCCGCCGGAGTGGCTGCTCTCGGACCTGCGCAACAGCCATCTCCTGGTGCTCGGCGTGCACCTCCCCGACTGGCTAGGCCGGTTCGTGCTGCGGGCGGCCACGCGCGATCGCCTGCGCACCGCACAGCGCGCGTACTTCATCGCCCGGGAGAATGCGCCGGCCGGCTCGACGCTCGCCGAGTTTCTGCGTCGCTTCGGGCGCGAGACGCGCATCGACGTGTTCGGCGGGGACGCCGAGCAGTTCGTGAACGAGCTCCATCGCCGCTGGAGCGAGCGCAACCCCGAGGCCGCGCGGGGCGCGGCACCGGAGCGTTCGCGCGACGAGCCGCGCGGGACGATCTTCATCAGCTACGGTCGGGAGAACCTCGCTGAAGTCGAGCGCCTGCATTCGGCGATCGAGGGCATGGGCGTGGATGCCTGGTTCGACCGCACCGAGCTCCTTCCCGGCGACTACTGGGAGAAGAAGATCCTGCCGCAGATCCAGCGCGAGGCGCGCCTGTTCGTCCCCGTCTTCTCCGACCGCACCGCCGGACGCAACGAGGGGTACGTGTTCCGCGAGTGGCACGAGGCGATCGAGCGCTCGAAGAAGATCATCGGCCGCCGGTTCGTCATGCCGGTCGTCGTCGACCCGGACTATTGCGGCGACCTCGGCCGCTACCGCAACCTCGTCGATGCCTTCCCCGCTTTCCAGGACATGCACTTCGCCCATGCGCCGGGCGGCGAGCCGAGCAAGGATTTCCGCGAGATCCTCACTGACGAGATCCGGGCCATGCGCCGGGAGGAGGCGCGGTGAGCGGCGAACCGACGCAGGGGTCGGCAGGCCTCGATCCCGAGAATCCGTGGCCGGGACTCGAGGCGTACGACGAGGCGTCGCGCGAGTTCTTCAGCGGCCGCGCCGCGGAAGCCGACGAGCTGTTGCGAAGGGTCCTCGACGAGCCGGTCACCGTCCTCTTCGGCAAATCGGGCCTCGGCAAGTCGTCGCTGCTCCGTGCCGGCGTCTTTCCGCGGTTGCGCGAGAAGGGCTACCTCCCGACCCTCGTCCGCCTGCAAGTGCGCCCCGAGGCCGAGCGGCTGATCGACCAGGTGCGCATCGCGCTCATCGAGACGCTCGAAGCACTGGAGGTCGAGCACCCGGCGTCGCCGATCGGCGAGTCGCTCTGGGAGTACCTCCACAGGTCCGGGCTCGAGCTGTGGACGAAGCAGAACCGCCTCGCGCGGCCGGTCTTCGTCTTCGACCAGTTCGAGGAGCTCTTCACCCTCGGGCGCGCGATCCCCGGCGAGGTGAACGCGTTCCGCGAGGATCTAGCGGATCTCGCCGAGAACCGAATCCCCGCGTCGCTCGCGCTCGCGCTGGAGGACCGCTCCCTGGCGCAGCGCGAGCTCGATCTCGAGGCGATGCCCTACAAGGTCGTGCTCTCGCTGCGGGAGGACTACCTCGCCGACCTGGAAGGCTGGCGGACGGTCATGCCGTCGCTGCGGCGCAACCGGATGCGTCTGCTCCCGATGGGACCCGAACAGGCATTCCAGGCGGTGCACAACGCCCGGACCGCGCACGTGATGACGGAAGCGCTCGCCCATCGCATCGTTGCGTTCCTCGCGGCGGGCGACGCGACCGTTCCGGAAGGTGCCGACGATGCAGGCCGCACCGTCGAGCCCGCGCTGCTCAGCCTGTTCTGCCGCGGGCTCAACGAGCAGCGCAAGGCCGCGCGCGAGACGTGCATCACGGAGGCGATGGTCGAGGGCGGGAAGGAATCGATCGTCAGCGACTTCTATCGCGAGAGTCTCGAGCCGTTCCCGCCGCGGGCCCGGCAGTTCGTCGAGGACCAGCTCATCACCGAGCACGGCTTCCGCAACAGCTACTCCGTCGAGGACGCGCTCGCGTACGGCTTCGTTACCGCGCAGGAGCTGGAGCGGCTCGTCGACGGGCGCCTGCTTCGGCTCGAGCATCACCTGGGCACGGACCGCGTCGAGCTCACGCACGACCTGCTGACCAAGGCGGTGCTTGAAGAGCGCGACCGGCGGCGCATGATCGAGCAGGAGGCGAAGGAGCTGCGTCAGCGTCGGCGGATGCACCTTGTCGTTGGGTTGAGCATCGGGCTGGTCGTCGTCTTTCTCGGGCTTGCGATCGGCGCCGGCGTCGCCTGGACGGGCGCTAAGAAGGCACTCGCGGGCGAGGCGGAAGCGAAGCGTGCTGTGGAAGCCGAGAAGAAGAAGGTGGTCGAACTGGCGCAGGCGACCAAGGATCAGCTGGACGCTCTGCAGAAGACCTACGGCGAGCTCTCGATCGCACAGAAAGGGCGTGCCGAGCAGGCCACGCTCCGCGAGACGGAGCAAAAGCGTGCCAAATCGAAGGAGCTCGCCGCCCACGCCGAGACCGCGACGAACAACGATCCGCGACTGGCGATGCTCCTCGCGCTCGACGGCATCAAGCTTGTCGACACGCTCGACGCCCGCACGGCGTTGCTCGACGCGTCGCGCTTCGCCTGGCCCGTGTCCACGCTGGACAAGCAGCAGATGCGGGGCGAGGCGAAGGGCGTTGCACTCAGTCCGGGTGGCGACAACCTCGCGGTCTATGCCGAGGGCGGCGTCATCACGGTGTGGGACATCCGCCGGCAGCCCCCGGTGCAGACCTGGGCAGTGGCGAGGCCCGTGGCGGACGTGACCTTCGTCGCGTTCAGTCCGGACGGGCAGGCGCTGGCGGTGGCGCGCGAATCGTCGCTCGATCTCTTCGACGCGAAGACGGGCAACGCCGTCCGTTCCCTGGCGCAGTCCGGCGTATACGGGCTCCGCATCGTCTTCAGCCCCGACGGCCAATGGCTGGCGTCGCTGCAACAGGACGAGACGGTCCGCGTCTGGAGTCGCCGCACCGGCCACCCGCTCGCCGAGCCGGCGCCGGCGAAGGACGTGCTCGACATCGCGTTGCTGCCCGACGCGAAGGCGATCATCGGGGTCGGAAGAGCCGTTGATGGGGCCGGACGCTTCGGACTCTTCGCCCGTCGCTTCGACCAGGGCGCCGACGGCAAGTGGGTGCCGACCGACGTCGACCTCGGCGGGTGCGTCCGCGCGCACTCCGTGTCGCCAACGATCGAGCACCTGTCCGCCACGACCCGGGCCTCCGTCTGCATCTACCGGACATCGAACCTCGCGGCCACGCCCGCCCGAAACGAAAGCGACATCGGCGCGATCGACGACATCGTGTGGAGCGCGGGCGGAAAATCGTTCGCACAGTTTCTCCTCTCCGAGGAGGTTGTCGTCGCGGCGGGCACCCCGGAGCGCCCGCTCCGGACGAGTATCATGAAGGGCGGAGTGCGGTATAACCTGGACAACAATACCATGCAGTTTTCGGTGAGCGAGGACGGCGGCCGCATCGCCATGATCGACGGCGGCGGGTCGGTGCAGATCCACGCCCTCGCGAACGACAAGCCGTTCATGTCGAACCTCGACGAGGGAACTGTCGCCGTCGCCCCGGACGGGCGATGGATTGCGATGACGCGGCTGCCGGCGCCAGTCGTCGAGGTCGTGCGGGTCGACGCGATCGGGCGCGAAGCGCCGGTGCGCATACCGCTCGCGAAAGCGCCCGAGAAGCTGCTCGCGGCGAAGGAGGGCCTGATCGTGATGCTTCCCGGCGAGCGCTATCAAGCGCCCTCCGCCAACGTCTTTGATCCCGCAACGGGCAGGCTGCGCTTTCCGCCGCGCGGTGGCGAGGTATCAATCATCGGTCCCGCGGCCGAGCTGCTGATCGTCGGCCCGCCCGTCGACTCGAAGGGGCCGCCCGAGATCGTGAGGGTCAGCGACGGCGCGGCGGTGACCGGCTGGCAGGAAGCCGGCGACGCGCAGGGCCCGCCCGAGCTTTTTCTGCTCGACCCGCGCGGCATGGTTGGAGTCTGGCGCCGCCAATCCGGCGACCAGGCGCGCGCCGACCTGTCGGTGTTCGAGGCGAGCGGCACCCGGCTGGTGTACCGCGGGAAGATCATCGACCTGCCGGCGGCGTCTCGGCGCAAGGTAGCGATGGCCGACGACGGGCACGCGATCCTGGAACAACGCACGAGCGGCGGTCCCCGCCTCGAGTGGCCGATCTCGACTTCGGCGCCCACCCGCGCGGGCGATGCTTCCCGGGCGCGCTCGGTCGCCGCGGCGCCCGATGCGCCCATTGCGCGCAAGCTGGTGAGCCCGCGCGGTAGGTATGAGATCCGCAAGCTGCAAGACGAACGGGGGAAAGCCGGACAGTTCGAGGTGCTCACGCGCCCGCACGGAAGCCTGGTGCGCACCCTCGCTGGCACCGAGCATCGGTTCAGTCCCGACGACCGCTGGCTCGCGGTCTGGAACGACCCCAAGGCAAGCGGCGTCCGCCTCCTCGACCTCGCGACGGGCGAAACCGCGACGACCTTCACGGACGTCGGGTTCATCGACGAGGTCGAGTTCGAGGCGGGCGGGGCCATCGCGCGCGTCCGCCATGGCAAGGGCACCACGCTCGTGCCGCTTGAGCGGCGGCTGCAGGAGAGCTTCGCAAAGCGGCTCGTCGGCGGGCGGACGTTGACGGACGACGAACGATGCACGTACGGCCTGCGTCCGACGGCGGAGTGCCGCTCCCAGGTCGCCGGCGCGAGATCGCCGGGCGCGCAACAGAAGACGCCGGCCAAGCCAGCGCAGGAAGGAGCAAATCCCGGCCCCGCACGGGCGTTTACTGGCCCGGCAAGCTGACCGGCTGGTGCCACCCAACCGCTTTGCGGCTCCAGGAACACCCGGCGAACCCTGCACCCTGCGAATGCTTTGCGGAGCCTTGCCGGCAGGAGTCATAGCGCCGGGACGAGGGTGCCGGATGTTACACTCTGCCGCCAAGGTCCGTGGGCCTCGCCACAACCCGAGGCTGCATCGATCCCATCGGCGAGCCTCGAGAACGGGGGGTAGGCACGCCACCGCGGAACGTGGCGATGGAACGATTCTTCCGCGCACATGACAAAAGGGACGCGAGAGGGTGACGCCGCACGCCCTGCCGGCATGACGTCTTCCCGCGGCAAGCCATCAACCCACGGAGACCATCATGATTCCCCTGCCCCGCCTGATTTCCCGCAGCGCCCTGGCGCTCGCCCTGATGCTCGGCGCCGCCGCCAGCTACGCCGACGTGTTACGAGTCTCGGCGATCCCCGACGAGGCGCCGACCGAGCTGCAGCGCAAGTTCAAACCACTCGGCGAGTACCTAGAGAAGGAAACCGGTCTCAAGGTACAGTTCACGCCGGTCAGCGACTATGCCGCGGTCGTCGAAGGCCTGGCGGCGAAAAAGATCGATCTCGCCTGGCTAGGCGGCTTCACCTTCGTGCAGGCGAAACTGCGCACCGGTGGCGAGGCCATGCCGATCGTCCAGCGCGCCGAGGACGAGGTGTTCACCAGCAAGTTCATCGTACCGGCCGACAGCCCGGTCAAATCGCTTTCCGAACTGAAAGGCAAGACCTTCGCCTTCGGTTCGCCATCGTCCACCTCGGGTCACCTGATGCCGCGCTTCTTCCTGCTCAAGGACGGTATCGATCCCGACAAGGACTTCAAGAACATCGCCTTCTCCGGTGCGCATGACGCCACGGTCGCCTTCGTCGCTTCCGGCAAGGTCGAGGCCGGCGTACTGAACGCTTCGGTGATGGACAAGCTGATCGAGAAGGGCGATGCCAACGCCAAACGGGTCAAGGTCATCGCCACCACGCCACCCTACTTCGACTACAACTGGACCGTGCGCCCCGGCCTCGACCCCGCCCTGCGCGAGAAGATCAGCCAGGCCTTCCTCAAGCTCGACCGGGCCAATCCGGCCCAGCGGGAACTGATGGAGCTGCAGCGCGCCTCGAAGTACGTGCCGACCACGGCGGCGAACTACGACGGCATCGAGCGCGCGGCGCGCAGCGCCGGGCTGATCAAGTAAGGGCAAAGCCCTCGCGGGCCGCACGCCGCCCTGGCCGGTTGGCGGGCGGCATCGACAGACGGCGGCGTACGCCGCAGGGAACACGCGAATGGCATTCGAACTGCAAGGCGTCGGTCTCACCCACGGCAACGGCTTTCGCGCGCTGCAGCGGATCTCGATCCGCCTCGGGCGCGGCGAACGGGTGGCGGTCATCGGCCCTTCCGGAGCCGGCAAGACCAGCCTGATCCGGCTGCTCGGCGTTACCACAAGGCCCAGCGAAGGGCGGCTCAACGTTCTCGGCACCAATCCCTGGCAATTGCCGGCCGGCGAACTGCGGCGGCTGCGCGCGCGCATCGGAACGATCCACCAGGCACCGCCGATTCCACCGCGTCTGCGCGTGATCACCGCGATCCTCGCCGGCCGGCTCGGACAATGGCCGGCGTGGAAGGCGCTCCTGTCGCTGCTTTATCCGGTGGATATCGCGGGCGCGCAGGCGACACTGGCCCGCTTTGACCTCGCTGACCGCTTGTTCGATCGCTGCGACCGCCTCTCTGGTGGCCAGTTGCAGCGCGTCGGGATCGCCCGGGCGTTCTACCAGGAGCCCGACCTGTTCCTGGCCGACGAACCGGTTTCGGCTCTTGACCCGGCGCTCGCCGATGCCGCTCTGGGCGAGTTGGTCGCCGAATCGGAACGTCGCCGCGCCGGCCTGTTCGCCTCGCTGCACGCGGTCGATCTGGCGCTCAAATGGTTTCCGCGCATCGTCGGTCTGCGTGCAGGCGAAGTCGCCTTCGATCTACCGACCGGTGAGGTCAGCAATGGCCTGTTGCGTGAGTTGTATGCCGCCGAGGGCGGCGTTCTGCCGACTCAAGCCAGTGAGCCAGCGCCACTGCACGATGGGGGCGCCATGGCCGAAGCCATGGCCGAAAGTGGTGACGGCACGCTGGCGGCCAACGTCGTACGCCTTGACAGCTGCCGCGGACGCTAGAGTGAGACGGTCCGCAGGCGCTGGCTCACGAAAGCCCGGCACTGGACTGCTGCACTGCCCGGCGGCGTGCCAATGAACGCGGACCGCGACACGCTCGCGTCCGCCGCCCGCGACCCCGACACAAGGCCACGTCTTGGCTGGACGCTGCTTGCCCTGGTGCTGCTGTGGCCGCTTCTGCTGCTCGCCGAATTCCGGCCCTGGGCGCTGTTCGAGGCGAACAACCTGCAGGTGATGGGCGCCTTTCTCGCCGGCTTTCTGCCGCCTGCGACGTCGACCGAGTTTCTCGGCCTGCTGCTCAAGGCGACGCTGGAGACGCTGGCCATTGCCACCGCCGGCATCGCGCTGGCCCTGTTGATCGCGATCCCGCTGGCAATCCTGTGTACCCGCGCTCTGGCGGTGTCGCTTCTCGGGCCAGGGCCCGGCCGCCTCGGTGGCAGCGTGCTGCGCACCGCCGGGCACGCGCTGCTGACCTTTCTGCGCGCGATTCCAGAGATCGTCTGGGCGCTGATGCTGGTGCGGGTATTCGGCCTGGGACCGGCCGCGGGCGTGCTGGCGCTAGCGGTCACCTATGGTGGCATGCTCGGCAAGGTTTACACCGAAATCCTCGAGTCGACCGACACGCGCCCGACGCGCGCCCTGCTCGCAGCGGGTGCCGGCCGCTGCGCAGCGCTGACCTACGGCCTGCTACCCAACGCCGCGCAGGAGCTGACTTCCTACACAGTCTATCGCTGGGAATGCGCGGTGCGCGCCTCGGTGATCATGGGCTTCGTTGGTGCCGGCGGGCTCGGCCAGTTGATGGATCAGTCGATGAAGATGCTCAACGGCGGCGAGGCCGCGACGATCCTCCTCGTCTTCCTGCTGCTGGTGGTGCTCGCCGACGAGCTGAGCGCGACGCTGCGCAGGGCGCTGGCATGAACACGGGAATCGGCCGGAATACCTGCTCGCCGCGCGGCGCCGCCGACTTCTGCCTGTCCTGCGTGCTGACCAGCGGCCTGCTGATCGCCGCGGTAGTGGCGAGTTTTGCCTATCTCGAAATTGACTTTGGCGCCCTCTTCGCAGCCGACTCGGCAGCCGCGATGGCACGCTTCGCTGCCTCTTTCTTCCCTCCCGACCTGGCCCCAGACTTCCTGCAAAAGACCGCTTATGGCACCCTGCAGACTTTCGCGGTGGCCATGATCGGCACCTTGCTCGCGGCGCTGGCGGGACTGTTGCTCGCGCTGCCGGCTTCCGGCCGCCATGGGATTGCCGCCAGCCGGTTGTCACGCTTCCTGCTCAACCTGCTGCGCAGCGTGCCGGAGCTGGTATGGGCAACGTTGATGGTACTCGCCGCCGGACTCGGCCCCTTCGCGGGCGTACTGGCGCTGGCCCTTCATACCACCGGCGTCCTTGGCCGGCTGTTCGCCGAAGCGATCGAGAACGCGCCGCAGCAGCCCGAGCTGAGCCTGCGCGACGCCGGCAGCAGCGGCGTCACCGCCTTCCTGTACGGAACGCAACCGCTGATCTGGCCGCAGTGCGTCGCCTACGGACTCTACCGCCTGGAGATGAACATCCGCATGGCCGCTGTACTCGGCTTCGTCGGCGCCGGCGGCCTCGGTCAGATGCTGTACTACCACCTGTCGATCTTTCAGCAGGCGCAGGCGGCGACCGTGCTGATCGCAATGTTCGTGCTGGTGCTCGCCGTAGACGCGCTGAGCGACCGCCTGCGCATGCGGATGGCGCGCAGCTGAAACGAGCCACCACGCGGTCTGGCGCACCTCTCCGGGAGGCCATCGGGTGGCAGACCGCGGTCCGGTTGACCTTCGGCAGCCACTCGCGTAAATTACTGACCAGTCAGTCATTAAGTCCGCCCGATGAACCATCCCATAGCCAGCCAGGCCTCCAGCCCGCTTGCCGACAGCCCCGCTGGCGGTCGTCGACGCAAGGATGCGCGGCCGTCCGAACTGACGGCGGCAGCCCTGGAACTTTTTGTAGACAAGGGGTTTGCCGCTACCCGGCTCGACGATGTGGCCGCCCGCGCAGGCGTCTCCAAAGGTACCCTCTACCTGTACTTCAGCAGCAAGGAGGCACTCTTCAAGGCGGTCATCGAAGACGGCATGGTGGCGGCACTGGCTGCTGCCGAGAAGCGCTTGTCCGACCATCAGGGCTCGGCGGCAGATCTGCTGCACGAACTGTTGCTCGGCTGGTGGGAGCAGATCGGGCAGACGCCGATGGCCGGCGTGAGCAAATTGATCATTTCCGAATCGAGGAACTTCCCCGAGCTGGCCCGCTATTACCACGATCGCATCATCACCCGTGGCCGCGCGCTGGTGCGCACGACACTGCAGCGCGGGATCGCGGGCGGCGAGTTTCGCCCGGTCGATGTCGAGGCGGCGATCGACGTGATCATCGCGCCGCTGCTGATGCTGGCCATCTCGCGCTTCTCGATCCATCTGTGCGGGCAGGACGTCTCCCCCGAGGCTTACCTCGAAACGCATTTCGCCCTGCTGCTGTACGGCCTGCAGGGTGCGGGACAGACAACATGAAACCGAACACTCCGCAGGCACGGAAGTCTCGTCGGCGGCTGCTCGCGCTGCCATTGCTCGCCCTCTTGGTCGCTTGCGGCAAGGTGCCGGCACCGCCCGAGCCGCCCCGACCGGTGCTGACGCGCGTCCTCGGCGACACCGCCGGTGACGAGACCCTGACCTACTCGGGAGAGGTTCGCTCGCGCTACGAAACGCCGCTGGCCTTCCGCATTCCCGGCAAGATCACTGCCCGGCTGGTCGACGCCGGCGCGGTGGTCAAGGCGGGTCAGGTGCTGGCGACTATCGATCCGGCTGACAGCGCGCTGTCGGCGACGGCCGCTGCCGCACAGTTCGATCTGGCGAGTGTGGATCTGCAACGCTTCCGCCAGCTGCGCGAGAAGAATTTCGTCAGCCAGGCAGCGCTGGATGCGCGCGAAACCAGCTACAAGGCGGCGAAAGCGCAGGCCGACCTGGCCCGCAACCAGGCGTCCTATACCGTCCTGAAGGCCGACCAGCCGGGGGTGATCGGCCTGATCTCGGCGGAAGTCGGGCAGGTGGTCGCGGCCGGGCAGACGGTGATGCGGCTGGCGCGCGCGGACACGCTTGAAGTCGCGATCGCCATCCCCGAGGGACGGATGCCCGAAGTACGCGCCCTCGGCGCCGCCGAGGTGACGCTGTGGGCAGACGACAAGGCGCGTTATGCCGGTGCGCTGCGCGAAGTGTCACCGGTTGCCGATCCGCTCACCCGTACCTACGCCGCGCGGGTGTCGATCGATCAACCGGATGCACGGGTTCTGCTCGGAATGACTGCCAAACTGCGCTTCCTGCGCCGCGACAGCAGCACGCGCCTGACCGTGCCGTTGACCGCCATCTTCCAGCACGACGGCAAGCCGGCGCTGTGGATCGTTGGTGCCGATACGACCGTCAGCCTGCGGCCGGTCGCCGTCGCCAGTTACCGCGAAGACACGGCGGTGATCGAAAGCGGCGCCAGGGCTGGCGAGCGGATCGTCGTTGCCGGCGTGCACAAGTTGACTGCCGGCGAGCGGGTGCACAGCATCGGGCAAGCAGACGCCAAGCCGCCGCCGGAGCGCCCAGACAAGCCGGCACCATGACCCCACCCAATCTCTCCGAATGGGCACTGCGCCACCGCTCGCTGACCGGTTACCTGATTGTCGTGCTGATGCTCGCGGGGGTGTTGGCATACTTCAAGCTGGGGCGCGCCGAAGACCCGGACTACACCTTCAAGGCAATGGTCGTGCGGACCTTGTGGCCAGGCGCAACGGCACCGGAGGTGCAGCTGCAGGTCACCGAACGCATCGAACGCCGCCTGCAGGAGGTGCCTTGGGTCGACGTGCTGCGCTCGCAGACTCGCCCCGGCGAATCGCTGATCACTGTACTGCTCAAGGACTACACGCCGAAGACGGTCGTACCCGAGACCTGGTACCAGGTGCGCAAGAAGATCGGCGACATGCGCCATACGCTGCCACAGGGCGTGCTCGGGCCCTTCATCAACGACGAGTTCGGCGACACCTTCATCACCATCTACGCGCTGACCGGCGATGGCTTCGACCTCGCCGCGCTGCGCCGCGAAGCCGATCGCATCGGCCGCGAGCTGCGCCAGTTGCCGGACGTCAAGAAGATCGAGCTCTTCGGCGTTCAGGACGAGAAGGTCTATATCGAGGTGTCGCACGCCAAACTGGCGACGCTGGGCCTCAACCCGCTGGCAATCCTCGACGCGCTGCAGAAGCAGAATGCGATGAGCCCGGCTGGCTTCTACGAGACGCCGTCCGACCGGGTGCGGATTCGCGTCTCGGGTGACTTCGAGTCGCTGGCGCATATCCGCGAGATCGGCATCACGGCGGGTGGGCGCCTGTTCCGCCTGGGCGACATTGCCAGCGTCGAGCGTGGTTTCGCCGACCCGCCGACGCCGCGCATGCGCGTCCAGGGGCAGGACGCGATCGGTATTGGCATTGCCATGAACAGGGGCGGCGACGTGATCCGGCTCGGCGAGCAGCTGCACGTCGAAACCAGGCGGCTGCAACAGCAGCTGCCGCTGGGAATCGACCTGCATGTCGTGGCCGACCAGCCGCAAATCGTTCGCCAGTCGATGAACCTGTTCATGTCGTCGCTGGCCGAGGCGGTACTGATCGTCCTCGCGGTGTCGTTCATCAGTCTCGGCCTGCGCACCGGCGCCGTCGTCGCACTGTCGATCCCCCTCGTACTGGCCATCACCTTTCTCCTGATGTACGCCTTCGGCATCGATCTGCAGCGTATTTCGCTCGGTGCGCTGGTGATCTCGCTCGGCCTGCTGGTAGACGATGCGATCATCGCCGTCGAGATGATGGTCGTGAAGATGGAACAGGGCTGGGACCGCTTCCGTGCCGCGACCTTTGCCTACACCTCGACGGCCTTCCCGATGCTCACCGGGACGCTGATCACCGCCGTCGGCTTCATGCCGGTGGGTCTCGCCAAGTCGGGCGCTGGCGAGTATACCTTTTCGATTTTCGCGGTGGTCAGCATCGCGCTGCTGGTTTCCTGGGTGGTTGCGGTGCTGTTCACTCCTTACCTCGGCTACCTGCTGCTCGACGCCGAAAAGCTGCAACGCAAGGCGCAGCAGCACGGCGCAGACCCGTACGACACCCGCTTCTACCGCCGGGTCCGGGCAACCGTCGAATGGTCCTTGCGCTACCGCTGGCTGGTCATCGCAGCAACATTGATCGCCTTTGCCGCGTCGCTGGCGGGACTGGCGCTGGGGGTGCAGAAGCAGTTCTTCCCGGCAGCGAGTCGGCCCGAACTCCTGGTCGACCTGTGGCTGGCCAACGGCTCGTCGCTGAAGGCAACCGAAGCGCAGGCGAAAAAGGTCGAAGCGCTGCTCGGCGAGCCGGAAATCAAGCGATTGATCCGGTATTACGCCAGCTATCTTGGCAACGGCAGCCCGCGCTTCTATCTGCCGCTCGACCAGCAACTGTTCAACGACGGCTTCGCACAGTTCGTCATCACGACACAGGACGTTGCCGCACGCGAGGATCTCAAGCGCCACCTCGAGCAACGCTTTGCCGACAGCGGCGGCGAGTGGAGCGAGCTGCGGACACGCGTGCTGCGCCTCGAGAACGGGCCGCCGGTCGGTTTTCCGGTGCTCTTCCGCGTTTCCGGCGAGGACCTCGGCGAACTGCGGCGGGTTGCGGCCGAAGTCGCGGCAGTGATGCGCACCCATCCCTACCTCAAGGAGGTCAACTTCGACTGGAACGAGCTGAGCAAGGCAATCCGCATCGACATCGACCAGGACCGCGCACGCGCGCTCGGCATCAGCTCGCAGGAGCTCTCGGCTTTTCTCAATTCGATGCTCAATGGCGTCGCCGTCACCCAGATGCGCGAGGGTGACCAGTTGATCGACGTCGTTGCTCGCGCTGCCGGCGACGAGCGCGCGCGCATCTCGGCGCTGGCCGACATCAACATCCACACCGCCAGCGGACGCTACGTGCCGCTGGCGCAACTGGCGAAGATCAGCTACGAACTGGAAGAACCCGTGATCGCCCGTCGCAACCGGCTGCCAACGGTGACCGTTCGCGCCGATATCCGTGACGGCATGCAGGCGCCCGCTGTCACGGCGCAGATCGACCCGCAACTCGATCCGCTGCGCGCGCGGCTGCCGCCCGGTTTTCGCATTGAGGCCGGCGGCGCCACCGAGGAATCGGCCAAGGGCGAGAATTCGATCAAGGCGGTGATGCCGCTGATGCTGGTCAGCGTGATCACCCTGCTGATGATCCAGTTGCAGAGCGTCGGCCGCATGCTGCTGGTGCTGCTGACGGCGCCGCTCGGGCTGATCGGCGTCGCCCTGGCACTGCTGCTCTTCGACGTGCCTTTCGGCTTCGTCGCCAACCTTGGCGTCATCGCGCTGTCGGGGATGATCATGCGCAACTCGGTCATCCTCGTCGACCAGATCGAGCAGGACGAAAAAGCCGGCAAACCCGCCTGGGAAGCAGTCGTCGGCTCGACCGTCCGCCGTTTCCGGCCGATCATGCTGACTGCCGCGGCGGCAATCCTGGCGATGATTCCGCTCACGCGCAGCGTCTTCTGGGGACCGATGGCGGTGGCGATCATGGGTGGGCTGGTCGTCGCGACGCTGCTGACGCTGCTTTTCCTGCCGGCGCTCTATGCTGCCTGGTATCGGGTGAAGCCTGACGGGCAAGCGCCGACCGGCCTGCCGACCAGCGGCTGAGCCTTCACTCTAGCAGGAGATCCCCGAGCGTCCGCCGACCGCGGGCGGACAACGCTTCGGCTTCGGCGAGAAAGAGTTCGGCAGCGGCCAGCGCATCCGAAAGTGCGTGATGCATCGCGTAGCGCGGGAGGTGATAGCGGGCACGCAGTGCCGGCAGGCGGAGGCTGCCCGGGGCTTGGCCGGCGCAGACGCGCCGGCCAAGGTCGAGGGTATCGATGACCAGCGGCAGAAAGGCGCCGCCAAAGCAGGCCCGGCAGGCGGCGTCGATGAAACCCAGCTCGGTGGGAGTGTAATGGGCAATCAGCACGCGGTCCTCCAGCTCGGCCAGGAAGTCCGTCAGCACGCTGCGCAGCTTTTCACCTGCCGCCGCCCGATCGTCGGTGATGCGGTGGATGGTGACGCTGGCTTCGTTCAGCGCCCGGCGCGGCAGGACCAGGCGATGCCGCGCGCTGTCGAGGCGAATCTCCGGGCCTTCCAGGCAGACCCAGCCGAAGCTCAGGATGTCGTCGCGTTGCGCATCGCCACCCGTGGTTTCGAGATCGAGTGCGAGATAGCGGGCGGACCGCCAGTCCTGCCTGCGATCCGCCAGCGGCGCGCTGAGCTGGGCCAACAAGGGGGCAGCCGCGGCCCGCCCGTGCAATCGGCGCGCCTGCCATCGGCGGCGCCAGGAAAGCCGCAGGTGAGCCGCCAGGAAAGCAGACCAGCTCATCTGGCGGGGGGGTGCGGGAAGGCCAGCTGCAGGGCCTTCTGCTGCCTCGCGATAGCCAGAAAGACGTCGCGCAGAGACTGCCTGTCGCCTGCGCTCAAGGTCGCCGGGGCGAGAAAGTTGTCTGCCCGCAGACCCCGGCTCAGTTGCTCCTTCTGATGACGGGTACGCAACGCGAGCAGAAATTCGAAGGCGGCGCCCAGTGTCTCGGCCCCGTCCCGGCTCAACAGCTTGCCGGCAGCCGCAGCGCGCAACCGGGGCAGGGTACCGGTTTCACGAACCCCGGCCGCGAGGGCATGGATGCGCGCCAGGTCGACAATCGGCAGCAGGCCATGGCGCTTGATGTCAAGGTCGCCTTCGTGTTCGCCTTCGCGGATCACCACCAGCTGACGGAAAAAGCCCAGCGGCGGCGGGGTGGAACAGGCGTTGGCCACCAGATGGACGAACAGGGTATCGTGCCGCGGGCAGTTGCGGGCGATCTGTCGGCGCAGGGGGCGGCCCAGCTGCTCGTCCCCGTGCACGACCCGGAAATCGAACAGATTGGAAGCAAGGCGCGCCTTCTGCCGGTCGGTGTGTTCGATCCAGTCGCTGAACAGCCTGCTCCAGCCGGCCAACGGCTGGCGCCAGCGCGGATTGCTGGCCATCATCTCACCAGGGCAATGCATCAAGCCGCAGGCGGCGAGGCCATCGCAAACGTCGCGCGCAAGCTGGGCGAAATAGGCCCCATGATGGCTGGCGTCGAAGCCATCGGCAAGGATCAGGGCATTGTCCTGATCCGAGTTCAGCGTCAGCTCGTGGCGCCCCTGCGAGCCATAGGCGATCCAGGCGTATGGCACGGGCGGCGGACCACGACGCGTTTCGGCCAGGGTGAGCAGGCGGCCGGTCAGCGCGTCGGCGATGCCGGACACGATTCGCCCGAGAACCGGTGTCGTTTCGCTGCGTCGCGCGAGGTTGATCCAGAGTTCGGGTAGTTCGGCCGCATGCCCCACCAGTTCGGCCAGGTCGCCGGCGCGACGAATGCGGTCGGCCAGATGAACGCTGCTGACGCCCTGGGCACGCAGCAGGTCGGTGCTGCTGACCAGGCCATGCAGTCGCCCGTGTTCAACGACCGGCAGATGATGAATGCCTCGGCGGGTCATCGCCAGCACGGCTTCGAAGCCGGGCGCATCGGGCGGCAGGGTGAACGGGCTGGCGGTCATGATCGCGGACAGTGACGTGTTCTCGGGCAGACCGGCGGCAAGGCAGCGGCTGCGCAGGTCGCGGTCGGTGACGATGCCGCAGAGTCGCCCTTCGTCGACCACCAGCAGGGCTGAAACGCGCTCCCGTGTCATCCGCATGGCGGCCTCGCGAATCGTCTCGGTAGACCTGGCGCAGACTGGCGCGCGAGCGATGAGGGTGGCGAGCGGCAGGCTGCCGAGGTCCCGTTCAATCGCCGAGCCCGTACGGCGCTGGGCCCGACGCAGGCGCTGTCCGAGATCGTGCAGCGCCTGCTGCCGCAGTTCCGGGTGGTCCTCCCAGAGCTTTTCCAGGTCAGCCTGCGGCAGACCATAGAGCAGCGAGTCCTCGACAGCGTGTCCGCTCCATTGCCCCTCGAGCGAGTCGGGCAGGCAGGCCGCATCATGAACGTCGCCCTCGGCCATCCGTCGGGCGAGTTGTCCGTCGGCGGTACGCAACTCGATGGCCCCCTGGCGGAGCAGCCACAGGCAACCACTTCCGTCTGGCGGGAAGGCCGCGCCGCGCCGCAGATAGCGAATCACGAAATGCCTGGTCAACGCGGTCAGGCTGGCCGTATCGAGGCCATCGAAGGGCGGACAATGCGCAAGGAAATCGCGTATCTCGGCCAGTTCGTCATGCACGTGGCTTTCCCTTTCAGGGTGGTCTCCGGGATCCCCGATTCATAGCGCTGCCTCAAACCCTGGCCCTTTCGGCCTGCCCGGCACCGGGGCACGCCACACCGCCGTTTTGCCCGGCCAGTCTGAAAATAACTGGCAAGCCCGCAAATCTATCACTGCTGCTTATTTACGTCACTGATTAGAAGACGATTTACCATTTCATGGCTAACCGCTTGCGGATCGTCGAATCGCGCTCGCATAGATAAAGGTGTGCCATAATCAAAATCTCTGCATACACCACAAGCCGTACGCGTGATCCGTTTTGCAGGACGGCCTGATGAAATTGCCCGACAATGAGGCAAAGCGCGAGCGATCGGGTCCAGGAGGGGCAGGTTTTCGGTTGTCTATGGAGGGATATCCCGTGAACGGTTTACTCAAGCTTTCAGGCCTGATCGACAGGCTCACCGAGCTGGTCGGCAAGAGCATCATCTGGCTCGTGCTGGTCGTCACGCTGATCGGCGCCGGCAACGCGATCATGCGCTATACGATCAACTACAGTTCGAACGCCTTTCTCGAAATTCAGTGGTACCTGTTTTCGGCGATATTCCTCTTTGGTGCCGGCTACACGCTGATGCGCAACGAACATGTGCGCATCGACCTGATTGCCGGTCGGCTCTCGAAGCGTGCGCAGGCCTGGATCGATATCTTCGGCATCCTTTTCTTCCTGCTGCCGATGGCGATTGCCGTGATGTACCTGTCGTGGCCGATCTTCCTCCTCGCGCTGCACAACAACGAACAGTCGAGCAACGCCGGCGGTTTGGCGCTATGGCCAGTGCGGCTGCTGGTGCCGATCGGCTTCTTCCTGCTCGTGATCCAGGGCATCTCGGAACTGATCAAGCGGATCGGCTTTCTCCAGGGCAGGTGTCCCGACCCGACCGAAAAGGCGCACAAGCCGACACCCGAAGAAGAACTGGCGCTGGCCATCAGGGCCCAGAAGGGAGAATTGTGATGACCGAGTTCCTGATCGCCAACATGGCGCCGATCATCTTCGTTTCGATGGTCCTCTTTCTGCTCGTCGGTTTCCCGGTGTCCTTCGCGCTGGCGGCAAATGGCATCTTCTTCGCCCTGATCGGCATCGAACTCGGGCTGCTCGGACCACAACTGTTCCAGGCCCTGCCGGACCGCATTTTCGGCATCATGAACAACGACACGCTGCTGGCCATTCCCTTCTTCACCTTCATGGGTCTGATCCTCGAGAGATCGGGCATGGCCGAAGATCTGCTCGACACAATTGGCCAGCTTTTCGGGCCGCTGCGCGGTGGCCTGGCCTTGGCGGTGATTTTCGTCGGCGCACTGCTCGCCGCGACGACCGGCGTCGTCGCCGCCTCGGTGATTTCGATGGGCCTGATCTCGCTGCCGATCATGCTGCGCTACGGCTACGACACCAAACTCGCCACCGGCGTCATCGCCGCTTCCGGAACGCTGGCGCAGATCATTCCGCCGTCGCTGGTGCTGATCATCATGGCCGACCAGCTCGGCAAATCGGTTGGCGACATGTACAAGGGCGCCTTCCTGCCGGGCCTGACGCTGACCGCTTTCTACGTCGGCTACGTGATTCTGGTCGCCATCGTCAAGCCGCGCTGGGCGCCGGCGCTGCCGGCCGAAGCAAGAACGCTACACGGCGTCAAGCTGCTGATGCGTGTGCTCACCACGCTTCTGCCACCGCTGTTCCTGATCTTTCTCGTCCTCGGCACGATCTTCCTCGGCATCGCCACGCCGACAGAAGGGGGCGCGATGGGCGCGACCGGCGCCCTGATCATGGCCATGGCACGCAAGCGCCTGACCTGGAGCCTGTTGAAACAGGCGATGGAAACGACCGCCAAGCTGACGACCTTCGTCGTTTTCATCCTCGTCGGAGCACGGATTTTTTCGCTGACCTTCTACGGCGTCGATGGCCACAAATGGGTCGAGCATCTGCTCACCGGACTGCCGGGCGGCGAGATCGGCTTCCTGATCGTGGTCAACATTCTCGTTTTCCTGCTCGCCTTCTTCCTCGATTTCTTCGAGCTGTCGTTCATCATCGTGCCGCTGCTCGGGCCGGTCGCGCAGGCGCTGGGCATCGACCTGATCTGGTTCGGGGTGCTGCTGGCGGTGAATATGCAGACCTCTTTCATGCACCCGCCCTTCGGTTTCGCACTCTTCTACCTGCGTTCGGTGGCGCCGGCTTCGGTCAAGACAACCGATATCTACTGGGGGGCGATACCCTTCGTCTGCATCCAGATCATCATGGTCGGGATCCTGATCTTCTTCCCGCAACTGGTGACCTTCGGCCTCGATCAGGACACCAAGGTCGACCTCGATTCGGTGCAGATCGACATGCCGACTTCCGACTACGGCGAGCCATCGCGGCCGGCGGGGCTGGACGGCCCGAAAGAGTCGCCCGCCGACGCCGAAGACTCCGCCAGCAAGGCCATCCGCGACGCAATGAAGCAGGATCAGGCAAAGTAGCCGAAGAAGGGGGTGCCCCGGCGATCGGCGTCGTCGGGCAACCAAGCAGGAAAGGGAACGGAGGCTCGCGCCTCCGTTCCCTTTCCTGCGTTACTGAGCGAAGCGGCAGGACTGACAACCGCCTCGCCTGCAAGACATCCCTAGCGCTTGCTGTGCATGTAGTTGTTGTAAGAACCTTCGGCAACGCGCATCCAGAGGATCTGATCGTCCATGAACTTCTTGTAGTCGTCGTAAATCTTCTTGAAGGTGGGATTGCTCGCCGAAGTCTCCGCATAGAGTTCCATCGCCGCCTTGTAACAGGCGTCCATGACCTCTTTCGGAAACTGTTTCAACTGCGTCCCCGAACCAACCAGTTGCTTGAGCGCGGTCGGGTTCCTGGCATCGTACTTGGCGACCATGTCGACGTGTGCGTCGGCGCAAGCGAGCTGGAGAATGGTCTGGTATTCCTTCGGCAGTTCGGCCCATTTCTTGGTATTGACATAAGCCGACACCTGCGGGCCACCCTCCCACCAGCCAGGGTAGTAGTAGTACTTGGCAACCTTGTTGAAACCCAGCTTCTGGTCATCGTAGGGACCGATCCATTCGGCGGCGTCGATGGTGCCCTTCTCGAGCGCCGGATAGATGTCGCCGCCCGGAATCTGCTGCGGCACCGCGCCCAGCTTGCTGATCACGGCCCCGGCGAAGCCGCCGATACGGATCTTCAGCCCCTTGAGGTCGGCAACCGTCTTGATTTCCTTGCGATACCAGCCGCCCATCTGCGTCGTGGTGTTGCCGCAGGGGACGACCAGGATATTCGACTTGCCGAACAACTCGGCCATCAGTTTGCCGCCGTTGCCGTGACGCATCCAGGCGTCCATCTGTCGGTTGGTCATGCCGAAGGGAACCGCCGTTTCCAGCGCGTAACTCGGATCCTTGCCAAAAAAATAGTAGGAAACCGTATGCCCCATTTCGACCGTACCGTCCTTGACCGCGTCGAAGACCGCTGGCCCGGGGACGATCTCCCCACCGGCGAAGACCTGGATCTGGAACTTGCCGCCGGTGGCTTCGGCCACCCGTTTGGCCATCACTTCCGCTCCCCCGTAGATGGTATCCAGGCTCTTCGGGAAGCTCGACGCCAGACGCCACTTGATGGTCGGGGCATTCTGGGCAATCGCGGGCATGGCCACGCTGCCGGCAGCAAGACCGACACCCGCATTCTTCAGAAACGAACGTCTTTCCACAATTTGTCTCCTATAGGGTTGTTGTAGACGAGTTGCCCGCTGATTATAGCGAAAGCACCCATGCCTGAAACAAGGATTTGCCCGCGCCATGGCTGAGCCAGGGGCAGTGGATTGCAGAGCTGCGATCCCGGCAGGCATCCGTCCCCGCCTTACATGCCTTTCCCGCCTAGTCGCCGGCGACCTTCATCTGCTCGATGAGGATCGAACCCACCTGCTTCGAGCCGCGAATCAGAACGTCGTTGCCGACCGCCGCGACGTTCCTGAACATGTCACGGAGATTGCCGGCAATCGTGATTCCTTCCACCGGGTGGACGATCTCGCCCCCGTTGACCCAGTAGCCGGCAGCCCCCCGCGAATAGTCCCCGGTCACGTAATTGACGCCCTGACCAAGCAGTTCGGTCACCAGCAGGCCGCGCCCCATCTTCTTCAGTAGCCCTGGCAGGTCGCGCTTGCCGGGATGGACGATGAGGTTGTGGCAGCCGCCGGCGTTACCGGTGGTCTGCATGCCCAGCTTGCGCGCGCTGTAGGCACTCAAAAAATAGCCCTGCAAGCGGCCGTCGACGAGCACTTCGCGATCATGGGTCGCGACGCCGTCGCTGTCGAAGTAGCTGCTCGCCAGCCCGCGGGGAAGATGCGGTCGCTCGCTGATCTGGACCTTCTTGGCAAAGACCCGCTTGCCAAGGCTATCGACCAGAAAGGAAGTCTTCCGGTACAGGCTGCCGCCGCTGACCGCGTGCACAAAGTTGCCGATCAACGAGGCAGCAAGGGGTGCCTCGAAGATGACCGGCACCTTGCAGGTCTTGACCTTGCGCGCACCGATTCGCGACAGGGCTCGCCGCGCAGCCTGTTCGCCAATCGACTCGGCTGACCCGATTGCGCTCGGCTCGCGCGCAACCGAGTACCAGTCATCACGCTGCATGCCTTCGTTCTTGCCGGCGATCACCGAGCACGACAGGTAATGCCGTGAGCTCGGGTAGCCGCCGATGAAGCCAAGGCTGTTGGCCGAAACGAATTGTCCTTCCTGGATCGAGACCGTCGCCCCTTCCGAGTTGCTGATCTGCGGACTGACCGCAAACGCCGCCTGCTCGCAGCGCCGGGCGAGGTCGACCGCGGCTTCGACCGAGAGTAGCCAGGGGTGGTACAGGTCGAGACTGGGCTGCTGATCAAGGTCGACGGCCAGCAACTCGGCATCGGGCAAGCCAGCACAGGAATCGTCGGCGGTGAAGCGGGCAATGTTCAGGGCCGCATCGACGGTCTCCCGCAAGGCGGCGGCGGCAAAATCGGAGGTGCTCGCATGCCCTTTTCGCTGGCCAAGATAAACCGAAACGGAGATCCCCTTGTCACGGTTGTATTCGATGGTTTCGACCTCGCCACAGCGAACCGTGACCGATTGCCCGAAACCGGTCGAGACGTCGACCTCGCAGGCGCTCGCCCCCTGCTGTTCGGCATAGGCGAGAACATCCCGCGCCAGTTCCTGCAGCGTGTCGAGACGGTGACTGAAGCGCGATTTGGTCGAGGGAATGGTCGCTGGACGGGACATGAGGAGGGTGGCCAAGTACAAAAGCCGCTATCATAGCAGTTCACCGGAAGGCTTCCGCCGCTGCATTGCGCGCGCTTCCCCTTTCATTTGCCAGAGCGAGAGACGATTGGCCAGCCCATGAGCACCGCCGAACAAGAACCTGCGCCGCCATCAAAAACCCAGCGCAAGCGGGCGATGGCAGAACTGCAGGTACTGGGCGAGGATCTGGTGGCACTACCTGCTGACCGCGTCAGGAGGATCGAACTGCCAGACGACCTGCGGGCGGCTGTCCGTGAAGCGCAGCGCATGACACGACACGACGACGCGCGACGACGCCAGATGCAGTTCATCGGCCGGCTGATGCGCGACGTGGACCCGGAGCCGATCCGTGAGGCACTGGCGGTGGTACGCGGTGAATCGGCCGAAGACACGGCCAGGCTCCACCGTCTCGAACGATTGCGCGCCGAGCTGCTGGCAGACGAGAAGGCGCTCTACAGGATCGCCAGCACATCACCGTCGATCGACCTGCAGCAGCTGCGCTCGCTGCGCCGGGCAGCGCTGCTTGAGCAGGCGCAGGGCAAGCCGCCGCGCAGCTACCGGGCAATCTTTCAGTTGCTCAAGGAACTCGAACCAGTCAATACGCCAGACGATCCCGACGATGAACATGAGCTCCCATGAACAATTGCTGATCGGCCTGGTGTCGATCAGCGACCGCGCCGCGCAAGGCGTCTATCAGGACCAGGGAATTCCGGCCCTGCAGGAGTGGTTTGCACGGGCGCTGAGCAGCCCTTGGCGCACGGAGACCCGTCTGATTGCAGATAACCAGGCGACCATAGAAGCCACTCTCATCGAGCTGGTTGATCGGGTCGGCTGCCATCTGGTGCTGACCACGGGTGGCACCGGCCCGGCGCTACGCGATGTCACCCCCGACGCCACCCTGGCCGTCGCCGACAGGGTGATGCCAGGCTTCGGTGAGGAAATGCGGCGCATCAGCCTGAACTTCGTACCGACCGCGATCCTCTCGCGTCAGGTCGGCGCGGTCCGTCGCCAGGCGCTGATCCTCAACCTGCCAGGGCAGCCAAAGTCAATTCGGGAAACGCTGGAAGGAGTCAGGGCGGCTGATGGCACGGTGACAGTCAACGGCGTCTTTGCCGCTGTGCCTTATTGCATCGATCTGATCGGCGGTCCTTACATCGAAACAAACGATGAAGTCACCAAGGCGTTCAGGCCGAAATCCGCGCTCCGGCCAAAACCGCTTGCCTGAATCGAAAGCACCTCAGCCAGGCGACTGCTCGCGGAAGCGAGCAATTTCGTAATCGACGCCGCTTTCCTCCAGTTCGACCGGTATCAATACGCAATGCCGACCGTCCAGGTTGAAATCGAGGCTTTCTCGCACATTGAAGCTCCCCTGCGGCAGGACGATTCGCACCAAGTCAGGCTCGCCACCGTCACGCAGGTGAATGCCGGGAACGGCTGTCGAGAAGCCACTGCGACGTGGCTGCAACTCGACGCTTTTTGCCCGCCTCGATAGGACCTGGACCCCGACGACGGCGTGGCCGCGGGCAAGCCGGTTGTAGCGCCTGGCGACGCCCAACAGCCAGTTGTCGCCACCCTCTGGCTGCATGCTGAACAGCGAGCCAAGCGTGACTTGGTGACCTTTTGAATCGTCCACACAGGCGCGAAATCCCCCGAGACTGACGTTTTGCACCAGCCAGTGTTGCACGCCGGCCTCCTCTGTCAGATTCCCGGCAGCGCCTGCGAAAACCGCATGGCTGGAGTCAAAGCCGTGAACCACGACCATTCGTGTCTTGACGGGGTGGCGCTGATATCGCCGCTGCGGCGGCCGTAGTGCCCAGTACACGCGTAGATGCTGCAGGACCGGCAGCAACACCCTTGGGGGATATTCCCCACCAAAATTGAGATCCGGCGGGACTTCGCCGCGTTCAACAAGATGAATCAGTTCTGTGAGCGCTGTCAGCGCCGTCCCGGGCGAGAAGAAACGCAAACCGGGTCTGCTCATCCCGGGACGTCTGGCCAGTCGAGTCGGTGCCAAACCGCCAGCCGCGTCGACCCAATACACGCTGGCCGGTCGGTGATCGCGCGAAAAAACGAAGCCGGGAGAGAAGTGTGCGACCAACCGGTCAGCCAGATCGATCTGCCGCGGCAGGAGGCTGTCCATCGACGAGGTAAAGAACACCAGGGTATGGACGTACTGCTGTGCAACACTGGTCAGTCCCCGCCGGGAGGGGTAGAGCTGTACCGATTTTTGCGCCTGACTCGCCGCCTCCGCCGCCATATAGGTCTCGCCAAGCTTGCTCCAGAGGTCTTCCCCGACCGGCGCATAGCGATAGGCCAGCCACCGGACTTGTGTACCCAGTGCTACCTGCACGCGTGCCATCACCAAGGGCAACGACTCCTTGAACCTGTCCGTGCCCTTGCTCTTGGGGTCCAAGTTAGCCCGCTGAACGCACAGGCCGTAGAGCGCCGCAACTTCACCCCAGTAGTTGTAACTCTCGGTCCACAGCCGCTGCTCTTCGAGCGCTGACAGCTGGGGAGAGTAAAGATAATCACGTTCCAGGCGAAGCAAGTGCGGCTGCGCGGCATCATCAAGCTGGCGAATGACATCCAGGTAGTTGTCAAGGCGGAAATTCTCGGCATGCTTCAGCGACTGATACCACCCCGTCAGTTCCTCAATCGCATTGACCGGTCTATCGACCAGGATCTCTGCGAGAATCCGCTTGAGCTCCTTGCTATCAGCCAGGGGATGATCGGGACGTTGCGGGAATAGTTTGAGGCGCATTGAAAGCCAACCTTGGCGCGGAACACCGAGTGGAGACCGGCAATTGTAAACCAGGAAAGCGACCAGTGCTGATCAGGAAAGGTCGGCCGCCACGATGCGACAGCATGGCGACATGATCGCCATGCCTTACAATGCTGCCTGATGGATCGACAGGCATAAGGCATGCAACAGTATCTCGACCTGATGCGCCATGTCCTCGAACATGGGAGCGCCAAGGCAGACCGCACTGGAACGGGTACGCGCTCGGTGTTCGGCTGGCAGATGCGCTTCGACCTTGGCGCGGGCTTTCCCTTGCTCACCACCAAGAAGCTGCACTTGCGCTCGATCATTCACGAACTGCTGTGGTTCCTGCAGGGTGACACAAACATTCGCTATCTGCAGGAGAATGGCGTACGCATCTGGGACGAGTGGGCCGACGAGAACGGCGATCTGGGTCCGGTTTACGGCCATCAATGGCGCCACTGGAGAACGTCCGATGGACGTGAGATCGACCAGATCGCGCAACTCGTCGACCAGCTGAAAAACAATCCCGACTCGCGCCGACACCTGGTAACGGCCTGGAACCCGGGCGACGTCGAGCACATGGCACTGCCGCCCTGTCACGCCTTTTTCCAGTTGTATGTCGCCCCGCCGGAAGCAGCCGATCCCGACTGTCGCCCGAAGCTGTCCTGCCAGCTGTACCAGCGCAGTGCCGACATCTTTCTTGGCGTACCCTTCAACATCGCCTCGTACGCCTTGTTGACCCTGATGCTGGCGCAGGTCTGCGGCTACCGGCCTGGGCACTTCGTGCACACCTTTGGTGATGCCCACCTCTACAGCAATCACTTCGCACAGGCGCGCCTGCAACTGACACGCGAGACGCGTGGCCTGCCGACGATGCGACTGAACCCGGAAGTACGCGACCTGTTTGGCTTCCGCTTTCAGGATTTCACGCTTCAAGGCTACGATCCGCATCCCCATATCGCTGCGCCAGTTGCCGTCTGAGCCAGTGAACGGCCAGACGAATCCCTGCCGCCTCCCGGATCGCTCGCGATGATCTCCCTGATCGCTGTCGTTGCGAGAAACCGCGCCATTGGCCTGAACCAGAAGCTGCTCTGGCACCTGCCGGAAGACATGCGGCATTTTCGCGCAACGACTGACGGCAAGCCGGTGATCATGGGTAGAAAGACCTGGGAGTCGCTGCCACCAGCCTTTCGCCCGTTGCCCAATCGGCACAACATCGTCATCAGCCGCAACCCCGCCTACCGTCCGCGTGGCGCCACTTGCGCCGGTTCCCTGGATGAGGCGATTCGTCTTGCCGGCACCGCCAGCGAGGTGTTCATCATTGGTGGTGCGGAACTGTACCGGCAGACGCTGCCGCTTGCCAAACGCCTCTACCTGACCGAAGTCTTCGAGGACCTCGCCGGCGACAGCTTTTTCCCTGAAGTGCCGCGTGCCGAGTGGCGCGAAGTGTCGCGCCACGCCGGCAATGCCCAATCGCCGAAAGGCAAAGCCGGCGAGGTCCCGGCCTTCGATTTCGTGGTTTACGAGCGTTGTTAGGCGAAACGCTGGTGCAGCGAGGAGCCTCTCCACATCCCGACGATTGGCAAACACGGGCTAAGGCAAGAACATGCGCCTGTCACCGCCCCCTTGAGACTCCGCATGTCGAACTCACTCCAGAAGTATCTTGAAGCAGCCGAAGGAGCTGGAAAGGTGCTTGCGCACGCGAGACTCCTGGTTCGTTTGGCAGGCATCTATCGGGAGATGACGCCGTCGCATCTGGCAGACGCAAGCAGCGTTGCCAACTACAAGTCGAGAGTTCTGGTGATTCACGCCGACAGTAGCGCAGTGGCGACCAAGCTACGCCAGATGGCCCCGACACTGGCGACGGAGCTGATGAAGCGTGGACTGGAGTGCAGCGGCATTCAGGTCAAGGTACACGCCCGGCAAGACCATCAGCCAACCCGGGGCCCCACCCAGAAGCCCCTCAGCGCGCGGACCAGCCGGGAACTGGCGGCGCTGAGCGAGTCCTTGCCAGCATCGCCATTGCGCCATGCGCTGGAAAACCTGCTGACGCATTCGGCTAAACGGGAATGACGGCCACTCGCTCGATGATCATCAGCGCGAAAACCAGCAGTGCGACGACCAGCGAATAACGAAACAGGCGCCAGGAAAACTGCAGATAGCGCGTATCCCGCGTGAACAGAAAGATCACCACGCCGCCCGCAACGGTCAGTACCGTCAGAACGGCCAGCAAGCGCAGCAGCCACATGCGATCAGGAAGCCGGCAACGCCAGCCAACGGGAAACTGTCTGTGGTGCCAGTTCGTGGTCTTCGAAACTGACGTATTCCCAGGCTTCCGGGCTGGCCAGCAGCTTACGCGCCAATTGGTTGTTGAGCGCATGTCCCGATTTGTGAGCAGTGAATGACGCCAGCAGCGGATGGCCCAGCAGGTAAAGGTCACCAATCGCGTCGAGCACCTTGTGCTTGACGAACTCATCGCTGTAACGCAGACCGTCGGCGTTCAATACGCGGTACTCATCAAGCACGACGGCGTTCTCCAGCCCGCCGCCCTGCGCCAGGCCATTCTCATGCAGCCACTCCACTTCCTGCATGAAACCGAAGGTACGCGCTCGTGCCACCTCACGCACATAGGAATGCTCGGCAAAATCGATGCTCACCTGCTGACCCGTGCGATCGATCGCCGGATGGTTGAAGCCGATCGAGAACGACAGGCGGAAACCATCGTAGGGTTCCAGGCGTGCCCACTTGTCGCCGGAGGGGTCACTTTCGCGGACTTCAATTCGGCGCTTGACCCGGATGAAGCGTTTGGCGACTGCTTGCTCTTCGATGCCGACCGACTGAATCAGGAAGACAAACGGTGATGCCGAACCATCCAGGATCGGTAACTCGGCGGCATCAAGGTCAACGAAGGCGTTATCGATCCCCAAGCCAGCAAAAGCTGACATCAGGTGTTCAATGGTGCCCACTTTGGCTCCATTGCGCTCCAGGCACGAGCACATGCGCGTGTCGCTGACCAGCAGCGCTGACGCCGGAAGGTCAAGCACGGGGTCAAGATCAACCCGTCGAAAGACGATGCCCGTGCCGGGGGCGGCCGGGCGCAAGCTGATGGATACCTTGACGCCGGAATGGAGACCGATGCCAGCGGCACGGACCACCGCCTTGAGTGTTCGCTGCTTCAACATGTGTCTGAAAAAATGGCAGAATCGGCGGATTCTAGCACAGGCTGAGCGAGCCAGGAACCCGCCAGTCCCCGCAGAGGCGGGGCGACTTGCCCGGATCAGTCAGCCTGCTTTCTCAGAAATGCCGGAATATCGTAGCGATCGACCCCGCTATTGGCCAGCGCTTCGACCGTTGCGCTGCGCCCCTTGCGAACGATCGCAGGCACCTGATCGAGCGTCGAGTAGTCGATGTTCGGACCATGCGCGAAGCGCCCGTCTGTTCCGGTCCCCTGGCCATGCGTGTTGCTGATGACTTCGAACTTCTCCCGTTTGGCCTGCGCCTGACCAAGACCGGTGGCCACGACCGTCACCCGAATGTCCTCGGCCATTTCCTCGTCATAGACAGCGCCGAAGATGATGTGCGCGTCGTCGGCCGCAAAGGCGCGGACGGTATTCATCACTTCATTGACTTCCTTCATCTTCAGCGAACGCGTCGCGGTGATGTTGACCAGCACGCCCTTGGCGCCGGAAAGGTTGACTCCCTCGAGAAGTGGTGAAGAAACGGCGCGCTCGGCGGCTATGCGCGCCCGGTCGACGCCGGCGGCATTGGCCGAGCCCATCATGGCCATGCCCATCTCGCCCATGACGGTACGCACGTCCTCGAAGTCGACGTTGACCAGCCCGGGAAAGTTGATGATCTCGGCAATGCCGCCAACCGCATTGCGCAGAACGTTATCGGCTGCCTTGAAGGCCTCGTCCATGGAGACGTCATCGCCGAGCACGTCCATCAGACGGTCATTGAGGATGACGATCAGCGAATCGACATGCTTCTGCAGCTCGGCAATGCCGACATCCGCGATCTTCAGGCGCTTGCCCTCGAAACCAAAAGGCTTGGTCACCACGGCGACGGTGAGCACACCAAGCTCTCGCGCCACCTCGGCGACGATTGGTGCGGCGCCGGTACCGGTACCGCCACCCATGCCCGCGGTGATGAAAACCATGTGCGCGCCCCTGAGCGACTCGGCGATGGCGTCGCGCTCCTCGATCGCCGCGCTGCGCCCAGCTTCCGGCTTGGCACCGGCGCCGAGACCGGTCTTGCCGAGTTGCAGCTTCTGAATGGCTACGCTGCGACCAAGCGCCTGGGAATCGGTGTTGGCGGTGATGAAGTCCACGCCATTGACCCCTTCCCGGATCATGTGATCGACGGCGTTGCCACCCGCCCCGCCGATGCCGATCACCTTGATCACCGTATCCCGGCTGTCGTCTGCCCTGTCGATGATTTCAAACATTGTCGTCTCCTCTGCAAAAAAATTTAAAAGTGTTAAGAACTGGTAATCGTTGTCGGGAAGGTCTTCAGAAGTTCTTTTCAAACCAGGACTTCATACGACCGAACACCTGTTTGACGTCGCGCGTTTCGCGCACCTTCAGGCCGCGCTTACGCTGAGTCTGTGCTTCGAGCAGCAATCCGCAGGCGGTCGCAAAGCGCGGGCTCTGGACCACGTCGGCCAGCGCACCCTGGTACTTTGGCACCCCGAGCCGGACCGGCATATGGAAGATCTCCTCGCCAAGCTCGATCATCCCCGGCATCACCGAAGCGCCTCCGGTCAGCACAATGCCGGACGAGAGCACATCCTCGAAACCTGAACGGCGCAGTTCCGCCTGAATCAGTTCGTACAGTTCCTCGACCCGTGGCTGGATGACGTCCGCCAACGCCCGGCGCGACAGCTTGCGCGAAGGACGGTCGTCGACACCGGCGACATCAAGCACATCTTCCGGATCCGCCAGATGGGCCAGCGCGCAGCCATACTTGCGCTTGATATCTTCCGCCTCACGGGTCGGCGTACGCAGCGCCATCGCGATGTCATTGGTCACCTGATCACCGGCAATCGGGATGACCGAGGTGTGACGGATCGCACCCTGCGTCCACACTGCCAGATCGGTGGTACCGCCACCAATATCGATCAGGCAGATCCCCAGATCCTTTTCATCTTCGGAGAGGACCGCGCAGCTTGAGGCGAGAGGCTGCAGCACCAGATCATTCACTTCGAGACCGCACCGTCTTACACACTTGACGATGTTCTGAGCCGCAGACACTGCTCCGGTCACGATGTGCACCTTCACCTCGAGGCGAAAACCGCTCATGCCGATCGGCTCGCGGATGCCATCCTGGTCGTCAATGATGAACTCCTGGGTAAGGATGTGCAGGATTTCCTGGTCGGCAGGGATCGGCATCGCGCGTGCCGTCTCGATCACCCTTTCGACATCCATCGTGGTCACTTCCTTGTCCTTGATGGCGACCATTCCGTTCGAGTTGAAGCTCCGGATGTGGCTGCCGGCGATGCCGGTATACACGTCGCGAACCTTGCAATCCGCCATCAGCTCCACTTCCTGCAGTACGCGCGAAATGGTGGCGACGGTCTCCTCGATGTTGACCACAACGCCCTTCTTCAGACCCTTCGATTCTTGCGAGCCCATGCCGATGACGTTCAACCGCCCTTCCGGGGTGACTTCGGCAACCAGAGCGACAATCTTCGACGTGCCGATGTCGAGCCCGACGATCAGATCCTTGCTATCCCTGCTCATTTCTTTCCTTTGACTTCCTGAACTGCACTGGCCGGAAAGCGCAATGCGAAACCATTTGGATACCGCATATCCACTGCCGTTGGCCGTACACCGCGTGCGTCCGACAGGGTCGGGTAGTAATCGACGAAGCGCTGCAGGCGCATGCGAATTGGCGCCTTCGGCTGTTCTCGTCCGAGTTCAATCCACATTCCATCCTCCAGTTTCACGAGCCAGGCCAGGCGCGGCGACAGCGCCAGTTGCGCCGGCAGCAGACCGACCGGTTTCATGAGTTGAGCGAACTCCTCGTAACGCTGCAGGACCTCGCGCGAAGAACCGCTCGGCCCGCTCAGCCGTGGCAGCGACTGCTCGCGCAGGAGCGAGGCCGGAAACACTTCGCCGTAGGTATTGACCAACTGTCCCTGCCCATCGCCCCAATGGGCAACCGCCTGATGCTCCTCGATACGGACCTCGATACGCGATGGCCACTTCCGCCAGATTTCTGCGCGCCGCACCCAGGGCAACCCCTCCAGCGACTGCCGCATGGTCTCGATATCCACCGTGAAGAAATTGCCACGCAGCAGTTCCGAAAGAGACTCCTCCAGTTCGCCGCGTTGAACCTCCCGCAACTCGTGCGTCACCTGAACTTCGCTCAGCGGAAACAGATGCAGACGCGGTGTGCCCCAAACGACGGCAGCCACCAGCAACGCGGCAGCACCCGCCAGGAAGAGCAGGTCGGAAACGGCCGTCAACAAGTGCGGTTTTTGCCACATCGCTCATCCCAGTGTGGCAAGCGCGAGCACACGCACCACCAGTTCTTCGTACGAAATGCCTGCCGCGCGTGCTGCCATCGGCACCAGCGAATGATCGGTCATGCCGGGCGAGGTGTTTACCTCGAGGAAATAGGCCTGACCTTCGCCGGCTGCGTTTACGGGGTCCATCAGGAAATCAACCCGCCCCCAGCCACGGCCGCCGATGATCCGGAATGCCTCCAGCGCCTGCTGGCGGAGCTCGCTCTCGCGGCCCGCCGGGAGACCACAGGGACAGAGGTACGCCGTATCGTCGCGCAGGTACTTGGCCTCGTAGTCGTAGAACTCGCCGCTGGGCTCGATCTTGATGATCGGCAGCGCCTGGTCCCCGAGAATGGCAACCGTGTACTCGCCGCCAACAATCGCCCGCTCGGCGATGACCAGTGAGTCATGTCTTGCCGCCGCCACATAAGCTGCACCCAGCTCGCCTGGCCGCCTGACTTTGCTGATACCAATCGACGAGCCTTCGCAGGCTGGCTTGACAAAAAGCGGCAGCCCCAGTTCTGCTTCCACTTGCGCAAGGTCGCTGCTGCCGTCGAGCAGCACGTACTCCGGGACCGGCAGGCCGGCCGCGCGCCAGAGCAACTTGCTGCGCCATTTGTCCATCCCCACTGCGGAAGCCATGACGCCGCTGCCGGTGTAAGGGATGCCCATCATTTCGAGGACACCCTGAATGGTCCCATCTTCACCATGGCGCCCATGCAGGGCGATGAAGGCCCGATCGAAAACGGCCAGCTCATCGAGTCGGCGCGTGGCAGGGTCAAAGGCGTGGGCATCGACACCCTGCCTCGCCAAGGCCGCCAGCACCCGCGAACCGCTGTTCAGCGACACCTCACGTTCGGCCGACCGGCCGCCGAAAAGCACCGCCACCTTGCCGAAATCCCTGACGTCCATCGTCTTCACCCTAGCCTGCAGCCAGCTTGCCGGGAACCGCACCAATCGATCCGGCGCCCATGGTGATTACCACATCGCCATCGCGCGCAGCATCTAGAATCGCTTGCGGCAGGTCGCCAACCGCCTCGACGAAGACCGGCTCAACCTTGCCGGCAACCCGCAGCGCGCGCGCCAGCGCGCGGCCGTCGGCCGCCACGATGGGAGGTTCTCCGGCGGCATAGACTTCGCCAAGCACCAGGGCGTCGACGCCACTGAGGACCTTCACGAAATCATCGAAACAGTCACGCGTGCGGGTATAGCGGTGCGGCTGGAAGGCGAGCAGCAGACGGCGGCCAGGGAAGGCGCCACGCGCGGCGGTCAACGTTGCGCGCATCTCGACCGGATGATGGCCGTAGTCGTCGACCAGCGTGAACCGGCCCCCGCTCGGCAGTGGCAGGTCGCCGTAGCGCTGAAAACGTCGGCCAACACCGCGGAACTCGGCCAGAGCCTTGACGATCGCCGCGTCGGCAACGCCCAGTTCGCTGGCCACCGCAATCGCCGCCAGGGCATTGAGCACGTTGTGCCGTCCGGGCAGGTTGAGGGTGACGCCCAGTCGGCTGATGCTTCCGTTGACCCGCACGCAATCGAAGCGCATCTGGCCATCAACCGCGGTCACGTTCTCGGCATAGACGTTGGCTGATGAATCGAAACCGTAGCTGACGATCTGCTTGCTGACCAGCGGCATGATCTCGCGGACGTTGCCGTCGTCAGAACAGAGCACCGCCACCCCGTAGAAAGGCAGGCGCTGAACGAAATCGACGAAGGCCTGCTTGAGCCGGCTGAAGTCATGGCCATAGGTCTCCATGTGGTCGGCATCGATGTTGGTAACGATCGAGATCACCGGCGAGAGGAGCAGGAAGGAAGCATCGGACTCATCCGCTTCAGCGACCAGAAAGTCGCCCGAACCGAGGCGGGCGTTGGCACCGGCAGCGTTGAGACGGCCACCGATGACGAACGTCGGATCCATGCCGCCCTCGGCGAGAATCGAAGCGACCAGACTGGTGGTGGTCGTCTTGCCATGCGTTCCGGCGACAGCGATTCCCTGTTTCAGCCGCATCAATTCGGCCAGCATCTGTGCCCGCGGCACCACGGGAACCTTGCGCGCACGGGCGGCGATGACTTCGGGATTGTCCGGCCTGACTGCAGAGGACACTACCACCGCGTCGGCAGCACTGACGTTCTCGGCAGCATGCCCGACCATCGTGCGCACGCCGAGAGCAGAGAGATGCCGGGTTGTCGCGTTGTCGGCCAGATCCGAGCCGCTGACCGCAAAACCAAGGTTGGCCAGGACTTCGGCAATGCCGCTCATGCCGGAACCGCCGATACCGACGAAGTGGATGTTCTTGACTTTGTGTTTCACTGGGCAAGCTCCTCACACATCCTGGCAAGCTCGGCCGTTGCCTCCGGCCTGGCCAGTTCTCGGGCTCGTTCGGACATTTCCTGCAACTGACTACGCGAGTAACGACACAGCTCGCTGATTGATTCCGGGGTCATCCGTTCCTGCGGCAGCAGCGTCGCTGCACCGGCCAGCGACAGGAAGTTGGCGTTGAGCGTCTGATGATCGTCCACCGCGTACGGAAAGGGCACCAGTACGCTGGCCACGCCAGCGGCTGCCAATTCTGCGATGGTCAGCGCTCCGGCGCGACAGATGACCAGGTCTGCCCATTCGTAGGCACCCGCCATATCTTCGATGAAAGCTGCGCAGTGCGCCTGCACGCCCGCGCCTTCGTAGTTCTGCCGCAGTTGCGCCAGATGCTTCTCGCCAGCCTGATGTACCACCAGCGGCCGCTCCTCGTCGCTGATCAGAGCCAGGCCCCGCGGAACAATCTCGTTGAGCGCAGCCGCACCCTGACTGCCACCGAGAACCAGCAGGTGCATCGGTGCTTCGCGACCGGCCAGACGTTGCGCCGGCGCCGGCAACCGGTTCATCTCCGGGCGCAGCGGATTGCCAACCCAAACCCCGCTTGGCAAGGCATTTGGAAAGCCGCAGGCAACCCGCCTGGCAAATCTGGCAAGTACCCGGTTGGCCAGGCCAGCAATCGAGTTCTGCTCGTGGATGATCAACGGGCAGCCCAGGAGCGCAGCCATCATGCCGCCAGGGAAGCTGACGTAGCCGCCCATCCCGAGAACCACGTCCGGCCTCACCCGGCGAATTTCGCGCCGCGCCTGCCAGCAGGCAGCCAGCAGGTGGAAAGGCAGCAGCAGCTTGCGCAGCAGGCCCTTGCCACGCAGCGCAGCGAAGCGAACCCAGGCCATTTCGTAGCCACGCGCGGGAACCAGCTTCGCTTCCATCCCATCCGGCGCTCCCATCCAGACGACCCGCCAGTCGCGGCTCTTCAGCAGGTCGGCGACCGCCAGACCGGGGAAAACATGGCCACCGGTTCCACCGGCCATGACCAGTAGCGTCCTCATACTTTTGCTCCGCGCATCAACTGGCGATTTTCCCAATCGATGCGCAGCAGGACCGCCAACGCCACGCAATTTGCCAGAATGCCGGAACCGCCGAAGCTCATCAGCGGCAGGGTCAGGCCCTTGGTGGGCAGAAGGCCCATGTTCACGCCCATGTTGATGAAGCCCTGCACGCCCAGCCAGACGCCAATCCCCTGCGCCACCAACGCCGAATAGAGTCGCTCGAGGCTGACTGCCTGACGGCCGATGGCGAAGGCCCGCTGGATCAACAGACCGAACAATACGATGACCAGAAGCACGCCGAAAAAGCCTAGCTCTTCGGCAATCACCGCCAGCAGGAAGTCGGTATGCGCCTCGGGCAGGTAGAACAGCTTTTCGACACTCGCCCCCAGGCCAACGCCGAACAGCTCGCCACGACCAAAGGCGATCAGCGCATGCGAGAGCTGGTAGCCGCGACCAAAGGCATCCGCCCACGGATCCATGAAGCCGAAGATGCGATCGCGTCGATAGGGTGAGAAGATGATCAGCGCGGCGAAGGCAGCGGCCAGCACGAGGATCAGGACGACAAACAAGCGCGCGCGCATGCCGCCGAGAAAGAGAATCCCCATGGCGATCGAGATGATCACCACGAAGGCACCAAAGTCCGGTTCCTTCAGCAACAGAATGCCGACAGCGACCATCGCGCTGGCCAGCGGCAGGAAGGCCTTCTTCAGATCATGCATGTGCGGCATCTTGCGTGCCGTGTAATCGGCCGCGTAGAGGACGGCAAACAGTTTCATCAACTCGGAGGGCTGCAGATTGACAATGCCGAGAGAAAGCCAGCGGCGTGCCCCGTTGACTTCGCGGCCGACACCGGGAACCAGCACCAGCGCCAGCAGCACGGAGCCGCCGACGAACAGCCACGGCGACCAGCGCTGCCAGGTCGTCAACGGGATCTGAAAGGCAATGCTGGCAGCGACCAGCGCGATGATCAGAAAGGCGGCATGGCGAAGCAGGAAGTAGGTCGACTGATTGCCGGTCGCACGCCCGGCCTCGGCAGTCGCCATCGAGGCCGAATAGACCATGACCATGCCGATCACCAGCAGCAGCAGGGTGCTCCAGAGAAGCGCCAGGTCGATTTCCGAAGGCAGGCGGCGCGGCATATCAAGCGTTCGCAGCATCAGGCGGCCTCCCTTTCGATACCGCGAACGGCAGCGACGAATGCTTCGGCGCGATGGGCGTAGTCACGATACATGTCCATGCTGGCGCAGGCCGGCGAAAGCAGCACGGCGTCACCGGTCTGCGTCTGCGCGGCACACCAGCGAACCGCTTCCGCCATGTCGGCGCAAAAGCGCATCGGTACGCTGCAGCCCTCGAGGACAGCGGCGATCGCCGACGCGTCACGCCCGATCAGCGCCACGGCCCGTGCATGCTGCTCAATGGCGCCGCGCAAAGGCGCGAAGTCCTGTCCCTTGCCGTCGCCACCGAGAATGATCGCGAGCCGGCGGCCGAGCCCCTGGAGCGCCGCCAGAGTGGCACCGACATTGGTCCCCTTCGAGTCGTCGAAGTAGGCGACGCGATTGATCTCGGCGACCCACTCGACCCGGTGCGCCAGACCACGGAAGTTCGCCAGGGCGGGCAGCACCGAATGTGGATCTATACCCACCGCCTGACAGAGGGCCAGAGCCGCCATCGCATTGCCTGCGTTATGACGACCGACCAGCTTCAGCTCGGCAAGCGGGATCAGCTCGTCGCTGCCGCACATGATGCGGCCGTCCTCGAGGCCATAATCACACTGACGCGGTGGTGGGTTGAGGCCGAAGGTCACGACCGTTCGTCCTTGGCGAGCAGCCGCCATACTGCGTATATCGTCGCGATTGAGAACCTGCACGCCCCGCCCCTGGAAGACGCGCGCCTTGCTAGCAGCGTAATCATCCATGTCCGCATGGCGGTCAAGATGATCCTCGCTGATGTTGAGCACGGTCGCCGCATCGGGCTGCAGCGTGTGCGTCGCTTCAAGCTGGAAACTCGACAGTTCCAGAACCCAGATTGCCGGCAGGTCGTTGCCGTCGATCGCGCCCATCAAGGCGTCCAGCGCTGCCGGGCCGATGTTTCCTGCGACGCCGGTTCGGCGACCGGCAGCGCGACAGAGGACACCGGTGAGCGCGGTGGTAGTGGTCTTGCCATTGCTGCCGGTAATCGCGATCACCTGCGCCTGCGGTGAATGCTGGCGGAGACCCCAGGCGAAAAGTTCGATCTCGGAGACGACTGGCATGCCTTGCGCAAGAGCCTGCTGAACCAACGGCTCCTGCAACGGCACGCCCGGAGAAATGGTGATCAGATCGACCCCGGCAAGCGCTTCCGGCGCAAACGGACCAGCGAACAGAACCGCTTCCGGGACAGTGCAACGTAGCGCGTCGACCTGCGGCGGCAGACGACGACTATCGGCCACGCGTACGGTCGCCCCCTGGCGCGCTAGCCACCTGGCCACCGCCAGCCCGCTTTGGCCAAGGCCCAGGACCAGGGTCAATTTTCCCTTGAGGTCCATGTCAACGCAACTTCAGGGTGGACAGACCGACCAGCACCAGCATGATGGTGATGATCCAGAAACGGACGACAACCTGTGTCTCTTTCCAGCCGCCCAGTTCGAAATGGTGATGCAGCGGCGCCATTCGGAAGATCCGCCGGCCACCCGTCAGCTTGTAGTAGATCACCTGGGCGGCCACCGACAGTGTCTCGGCAACGAAAATGCCGCCCATGATCGCCAGCACGATCTCCTGCCGGACGATGATCGCGACGGTGCCGAGAGCTGCGCCAAGCGCCAGCGCGCCGACATCGCCCATGAACACTTCCGCCGGATAGGCGTTGAACCACAGGAAGCCAAGTCCGGCACCAGCCATTGCGCCGAGCAGGATGGCGAGTTCGCCAGCCCCTGGAATGTACGGCAGGAACAGGTACTTGGCATAGACCGCATTACCCGCGACGTAGGCGAAAATGGCCAGAGCTGCGGCGATCATCACTGTCGGCATGATCGCCAGGCCGTCGAGGCCGTCGGTCAGATTGACGGCATTGCTCGTGCCAACGACGACAAGATAGCTCAGGACGACAAAGCCGATGACCCCCAACGGATAGGAGACGGTCTTGAAAAAGGGAACGATCAACTCGAGCTGTGCCGGCCCGCTTGCGCTGAGGCCAAGGTACAGCGCGACCAGCAGACCGATCGCCGATTGCCAGAAATACTTCCAGCGTGCCGGTAAGCCCCGCGGATCGCGATTGACGACTTTCTGCCAGTCGTCGTACCAGCCGATGCTGCCGAAACCCACGGTGACAATCAGCACTACCCAGACGTAACGATTGCCGAGATCGCCCCACAGCAGCGTGGTGATGATGATCGCGATCAGGATCAGCGCGCCGCCCATGGTCGGCGTCCCGGACTTGATCAGGTGTGTCTCCGGACCATCGTGCCGCACCGCCTGGCCGATCTTCTTTGCCGCCAGCCAGCGGATCACGCGCGGTCCGGCGACAAAGGAAATGATCAACGCGGTCATCGCCGCAAGCACCGTCCGCAGGGTGATATAACTGAAAACGTTGAACGCCCGCACGTCCTGTGCCAACCATTGGGCCAGCAGCAGCAACATTACTCGCTCCCCTCGGATGGCAGGCTGATGGCCTCAGCAACCCGTTCCATGCGCATGAACCGTGAGCCCTTGACGAGAACTGTTGTCTCCGGGGTGAGTTCGGCAGTCAGCGCCGCGATCAGCTTGTCCATGTTGGTATAGTGCTCGCCACCGGCACCAAAATTGTGGGCAGCGAGAGCACTGGCGTCACCCAACGCCAACAGGCGATCGACACCCTGGCTTTTTGCATAGCCACCGATCTCGTCATGGAACTGGCCGCTCATCTCGCCGATCTCGCCCATGTCCCCGAGTACCAGCACCTTCCTGCCGATCGTCGCCGCCAGCACATCGATGCCGGCGCGCACCGAGTCGGGATTGGCGTTGTAAGTGTCGTCAAGCAGCACCGAACCATGCACGGCGGCTCGCCGCTGCAGGCGGCCCTTGAGACCACGGAAACTGGCCAGGCCGGCCTGCACTGCAGTCAGCGAAACACCGGCCGCCAGACAGGCGGCAGCGGCAGCCAGGGCGTTGCGCGCGTTGTGCTGACCGGGCAAGGCCAGCAACACTTCAAACTGGCCGCCCGCCGCGACGACGCTGAGGCGGCTTTCGAGGCCATGCAGATAAGCCTTGCCGCTGACGTCGGCCGGCTGTTCGAAGCCGAAAGTCATCACGCCCAGCCCGCGGCTCTGCGCCCGCCACAGATCGGCCCAGGGATCATCGGCATTGAACACTGCAATACCATGCTCATCCAGACCGGAGTAGATGCTGCCCTTCTCGCGGGCTATCGCTTCCAGCGAACCCATCCCGGCCAGATGAGCACGCTGCGCATTGGTCACCACGGCCACAGCGGGGCGGGCGATGCCCGCCAGATAGGCGATTTCGCCGGGATGGTTCATGCCCATCTCGATGATCGCTGCACGATGGCCGGCATTCAGCCTGAGCAGGGTCAGTGGCAGGCCGATGTCGTTGTTATAGTTGCCCGCGGTTGACAACACCGCTTCACCGAAAGCGGCTTTCAGGATGCTGGCGATCATCTCCTTGGTCGTCGTCTTGCCGTTGCTGCCGGTCACGGCGATCACCGGCAGCGTGAACCGGCTGCGCCAGTCGGCGGCAAGCGCCCCCAGTGCCAGCCGCGTCTCGTCGACCAGGATCAGGGGCAGACCAAGCGAGGACAGTCCGTCCGCTGCGTCTGCCGCCACCACCGCAGCGGCCGCGCCACGCGCCTGGGCCACCGCGACGTAGTGGTGACCATCAAAATTCTCACCGCGCAGGGCAAGGAACAGCTCGCCGGCCCCAATGGTTCGGCTGTCGGTCGACACGCCGCAGAAGCTCAGGTTGTCGCCGGCAAGCTTGCCAGCCATGGCGCGTGCGGCACTGAGCAGGTCCATCATGGGGCTCACGCGGCCATCTCCCGACGGGCGCCCAAGGCCGCACGCGCCTGCTCGACGTCTGAAAATGGCCGCCGTACACCGGCAATCTCCTGATACGACTCGTGTCCCTTGCCGGCAAGCAACATCACCTCCGCCGGATGTGCCGAAAGCACGGTACGGCGAATCGCTTCGCTGCGATCGACGATCATCTCGGCGGTCGGCGCAGCGGCTCGAATGTCGTCAAGGATCGCCTGCGGATCCTCACTGCGCGGGTTGTCACTGGTCAACACGACGCGATCGGCATGACTTGTCGCGACCTCTCCCATCAACGGGCGCTTGCCGCGGTCGCGGTCACCGCCGCAACCAAAAATGGCGGTGAGGCCGGCACCCCGCGCGCAGGCCACCGGCCGGAGCGCGCGCAGGGCACTCGCCAGTGCGTCCGGCGTATGCGCATAATCAACCACCACCAGTGGTTCGTTGTCGCCCCCGATCTTCTCCAGGCGGCCCGCCGGCGGAGTCAAGCCGGCAAAGCGCTCGGCGACTGCCTTCGGAGTCAGGCCGGCGTCAAGCAGCACCGCGGCCACGGCAAGCAGATTGGAGACGTTGTAGCGACCAAGCAAACGGGTCTCGATCTGGGCGCGGCCGCTCGCAGCGCAGAGACGGAAACGCAACCCGTCAATCGATTCCTCGATATTTTCGGCACGGATCGTGCCCTGTCGATCATCGGGCATGTCCTGCTGCGTATAGCCAACCACCTTGGCTGCCGTACTGAGCGCGGCGATTTCACGCCCGAAGGGGTCGTCAAGATTGACCACTGCCAGGCGCAGGCGCCGCCAGGTAAACAAATTCGCCTTGGCCCGTGCGTATTCCGCCATGTCCCGGTGATAGTCAAGATGGTCACGAGTCAGATTGGTGAACACCGCGATGTCAATCCGAGCCCCGTCGAGGCGTCCTTCGGCGATGCCGATCGAACTCGCCTCGAGCGCACACGCCTGGGCTTCCCTGTGGGCAAAGGCCGCAAGGTAGCGCATCAACGTCGTCGCCGCCGGCGTCGTGAAGCCGGTTTCGACCAACTGACCGGGCAAACCGGCGCCCAGCGTGCCGATGATCGCGCATGGCCGGGGGTGGGTCATGCCGATCCAATGCGTGACGGTGGTCTTGCCGTTGGTACCGGTGACGGCCACCAGCGACAGACGCTCACTCGGGCGCCCCCAGACGGCGTGCGCCAGCGGGCCGCACAATTCGCGGAGACCGTTGACCGGCAGATTGGCAATCCGCCATTCGCTGCGCCAGATGAAGGCAGCCGATCCGGCGGCGCCTGCCTCCCAGAGAACCGCAGCAGCACCATTGGCAATGGCTTCGGCGATGTAGTGACGGCCATCGGCGACATCGCCTGGATAGGCCAGAAACAGGTCACCGGGAAGGACCTGGCGGCTATCGTCGCTGACGCTGCTGGCAACGACGCCGAGAGCGTCCAGGCGCGCCAGAGTGTCACTGGTCGTGTCGTGGCGCGCCAGCATGCTCCGGGCACTCACAGCCTGGCCTTTGTTGTCGGTGTCGTGGTCTTCGGCGTCTGCGCCACGACCAGTGGGGCGTCCGGCGCAATACCGAGAGTGCGCAGCGAACTGGCCATCACGGCGGCAAACACCGGCGCCGCGACTTCACCGCCATAATGCTTCCCGCCACGCGGTTCGTCGATCATAACGGCAACGATCAGGCGGGGGTCCGAAACCGGGGCAAAGCCAACGAAGGAAGAGACATACTTGTTGGCGTAACGACCGCCTTCGAGCTTGTGCGCCGTGCCCGTCTTGCCGGCCACGCGATAGCCGGGAATCTGCGCCTTGGGAGCCGTGCCGCCGGGCTGGACCGCCATTTCGAGCATTACCCGAACAGCACGTGCGGTCTGCGGGCTGAACACGGTCGCGCCGTGCGGCATCGATGAGTCGACCCGGTTCAGCGACAGCGGCACCAGATCGCCGTCGCGCGCAAAGACGGAATAGGCGCGCGCCAACTGGATCAGCGATACCGAGATGCCATGGCCGTAGGCCATTGTCGCCTGTTCGATCGGTCGCCAGTTCTTCCATGGGCGCACCCGGCCCGTCACTTCGCCGGGGAAGCCCAGGCGCGGCACCTGACCAAAGCCGACGTCGTCGAACATCTGCCACATTTTCTGCGATGGAAGCATGGCGGCGATCTTGGCAGCACCGACGTTCGACGACTTCTGGATCACCTCGGCCACGGTCAGCGCACCATGCGGGTGGGCATCGGCAATCGTGGCATTCCCGATGGTCAAGCGTCCGGGCGCGCAGTTGATGATCGTATCGAATCGCACCTTGCCGCTCTCCAGCCCGAGGGCAATGGTGAAGGGCTTGAGCGTCGAACCCGGCTCAAAAGTGTCGGTCAGCGCCCGGTTGCGCAGTTGCGCGCCGGAGAGGCCCTCGCGATTGTTCGGGTTGTAGGTGGGCGTGTTGGCCAGAGCCAGGATTTCGCCGGTGCGCACGTCGATGACCACGACACCCCCCGCCTTCGCGTTATGCTCGCTCATTGCCTGCTTGAGGTGGCTGTAGGCTAGGTACTGGATCTTCGAATCGAGTGCCAGACGGACTTCCTTGCCGTCCTGCGGTGGCTTGATCGAGCCAACGTCCTCGACGATCTGGCCGCGTCGATCCCTGATCACGCTGCGACTGCCGGGCTGACCGAGCAGTTGCCCATGAAAAGCCAGTTCAACGCCTTCGAGGCCCTTGTCGTCCACGCCGGTGAAGCCGACCATGTGCGCGGTCATTTCACCGGTCGGATAGAAGCGGCGGTACTCCTTATCCTGGCCAATGCCGGGCAACTTCAACGCCGCCACCTGCTCGGCCACCGACGGTGGAATCTGCCGGCGGAGGAAAACAAAGGGCTTGTCGGTGTTCAGCTTCTGACTCAAATGCTTGGCGTCCATCTCCAGCAGGGACGCCAGCTGGCTTGTCTGTTCCGGTGTCAGCCTGGCAACTGGAGGAACCGCCCAGATCGACTTCATCGGCGTTGAAATGGCCAGAACATCGCCATGTCGATCGGCAATCCGCCCGCGCGAGGCGCTGATTTCGATGTCGCGCCGGTAACGCGACTCCCCTTTCTCCTGCAGGAAGTCATTGTTGAGAACCTGCAGGTAGAAGGCACGGCCGATCAGCACGCCGAAAGAACCGAGGATCAGCAGGGCCATCAGGCGCGAGCGCCAGGGAGGCAGGCGCAGTTGCAACAACGGGCTTTCGGCGAACTTGTGCGCCACTTTTCCCTTGAAACGCATCATTGTCCAGTGCCTCCGGTCGGCGTCGCGGCGATCGCTCGGCCCGTTTGCGGTGTCGCCATCTTGAGCTTCTCGCGAGCAATCTTCTCTATCCGCGGTGCGGCGCCCCAGGTCGACAGCTCGATTTGCAGTTGCCCGAACTCGACCTCAAGTTGCCGTGCGCGCTCCTGCTCGGCCTCAAGGGCCTGAAAGACCTTACGCGCCTTGTGCTGCGAAGTCACCACGCCGAGACTGCAGATCACCAGCGCCAGCAACAGAAGAACGTTCAGGCGAACCATCTCAGGCAGCCTTTCCAGGCAGCTTTTCTGCCACGCGCATCACCGCGCTACGCGCCCTCGGATTGGCAGCCACTTCCGCCGCGCTCGCTCTGGCCGGCTTGCCGACCAGACGCAGCCGCGGCTGCGGCAACTCGGCCACGCGCAAGGGCAATCTCCTCGGCGAGTGATCCGGATCCGCCTCGTCACGCATGAAGCGCTTGACAAGCCGGTCTTCGAGCGAGTGGAAACTGATCACCACCAGGCGCCCTCCATTTTTCAGCACGGTCATGGCCTGAGGCAACGCTAGCGCGAGTTGTTCGAGCTCTTGATTGATATGAATCCGTAGAGCTTGAAAGGTACGCGTCGCCGCATCCTTCCCTGGCTCACGGGTGCGCACGGTCGCGCGTACGAGCGCGGCGAGTTCACCGGTGGTTGCAAGCGGCCGTTGGCCCCGAGCAGCCACAATCTTCTTTGCAATCTGGAAAGCAAACCGTTCTTCACCATAATTCCTAATGACCTCCGTGATCTCCTGCACGCTGGCTCGCAGAAGCCACTGTGCCGCTGTCTCGCCTTGTGTCGTATCCATCCGCATGTCGAGAGGCGCGTCGTAGCGAAAACTGAAGCCCCTTGCCCCCTCATCCAGTTGCGGCGACGAGACTCCGACATCGAGCAGCACGCCGTCGACCGCCTCCTCGACGGCAACCCCTGCCCGCCTGAGGGCGTCTGCCAGATCACCGAAGCGGTGGTGCATGACCAGCAATCTCTGATCGATGATTGCGCAGGCCACGGCCACCGCATGCGGGTCGCAGTCGAGCGCCAGCAGACGACCCTCTGGCCCGAGTCGTTCGAGGATGGCCCGGGTGTGCCCGCCGCGCCCGAAAGTGCCATCAACGTAAGTGCCTGCGGGCTTGATATTCAGGGCGTCGACCGCCTCCCGCAGGAGGACGGCCGCATGCTGCGGCGGCCCACTCACAGCGCCAGGTCTTCGAGACCGGGTGGCAGGGTGAACTGATCGCCCAGCGCGAACACAGCCTGCTGCTGCTTCTGCCAGCCGGCATCCGACCAGATCTCGAAATGGCTGCCCTGGCCAACCAGCCAGACCAGTTTTTCGAGCCCGGCAAACTGGCGCAGTTCAGGCGCAATCAACAGGCGCCCAGCTGCGTCCATCTCCTCTTCGCGCGCGTTACCGACCAGCAGCCGTTTGATCGCCGCGGACTGCGGGTTGAAGCTCGAGGCAGCCAGCACCTTGTCGCGAATCGGTTCCCAGGCCGGCTCGGGATACAACAGCAGACAGCAATGCGGGTGAGCGGTAAGAACCAGCCTGCCGCCGGCAGCGGACGCGAGCGCCTCCCGGTGGCGCGCCGGAATCGCGAACCTGCCCTTGGTATCAAGACTTAACGCCGCCGCACCCTGAAACATCAAACGAACTCTTCCCTTGCACTCCAGCCCAAAAAACGGCAGATTCCCCACTTTTTACCACTTGCTCCCACTTTAAGCCAAAGATTCCGCGAAAGCAAGGGGTCAGGCAACACTTTTCTCAATAGCTACAAGGACTTATGAACAACTTGCGAGAGATGCCGAAAGAAAGACTTACTATCAATAAAACAAGGCGAAAATCCTTAAATTTAAAGTGATTTCTAAAGAGTGGCGGCCAAGCCACGGCAAAAAAAGCGGTATGACCGCGAAAATCCGGCGCAGCCGCGGCACCGGAGTCAAAGCCGGAGGCGAAAAAACGCTGAAATGCGGGCCAGCGATCGCTGCCCGCTATGCGGAATATGCGGAGTGAGGAAAAGGGGAAGAAGGGGGAACAGGGGGAAGCCGGTCGATAAGCCGGGTTCTGTCGTGGACAGCCATTCCTCTAGGCGTACTGTTGCCAGCACGCTCAAGCAGCCTACCCGGAAGCAGCGCGAGCCACGCCCATGCTTCCCTATTTGGCCTTGCTCCGGATGGGGTTTGCCGTGCCGTCCGTGTTACCACGGCCGCGGTGAGCTCTTACCTCGCCGTTTCACCCTTGCCTGCCCCGAACTGCGCGGGGCATCGGCGGTTTGTTTTCTGTTGCACTTTCCGTCACCTCACGGTGCCCGGTCGTTAACCGGCATCCTGCTCTGCGGAGCCCGGACTTTCCTCTCGGCGCCAGGTTTGCACCTTTTGCCCAGCGGCTGCCTGACCGACTTCCCGCATTCATTATACGCCCGGCCTGCTGCGACCCGGCCGGAATTGCCAACGGTCGTCATAGTAGGCCGCGGTTTCGCTATCCGCAGTGACGCCTGGCCAGCCCATCAGGGGCAGCGGGTGAAACGCGCGTGGATTCATATGCTCGCCAGCGGCAAGTTCAACCGCCAGGCGCTGGTCGATGGCAGACACCTGCGCTGCCAGCGGTCGGCTCAGCCAGGCCGGCGTCACTTCGTACAGCACGGCCTTGGCGGTCAGACCACGGAATGGCTGTAACAACTGCTCGTAGGTCGCGTGACCAACAACGAAACAGCGCAGTCGCCGACCCAGATCGGATCGCCGTCCCCAGAACAGCGCTGACCATTGAAAATCACGCAGCAGGGCGAGCAGATCCGGGTCCGAGGAAACGACAACGACGCCGCATTCATCGAAATGCGTCATCGCGTCGCGCGCGCGGCCACGCGGGCTGGCCGGCGGCGCCAGCGCGCCGGCATGGCGCGCGTTGAGCGCCGCCTTGGCCAGCGGAAAGGTCAACCAGACCAGCGCGTTGAAGAAATCGTGCCAGTTGCCGGGGCGCGTGGCGACTTCGCCACGCGTCCAGATGCGCGCCTCGTAGGCGAGGCCATCGGCAGGCGGCGGCACAAAGGAGATCCGTTGGCCGGAATGTGTGCGCAGATCACGCGTCGAGTTCAAGAAGGTCAGCGACCCAGGGTCCGGCGCGAAAGGGATCTGCTCGAGCAGCGATGACAGCGGTGCATACAGACCGCCCGGCGACGGAAAATCCGCCCGACTCACTGCCTGACAGTCGCTCCGCCGGCCGTAGCCTCCTCGCTCTTCGGCGCCGGCACGAAGGTCAGTGTACCGCTGCGCATCTGGAAAGCTCCCTGCAGAGGTCCCATCCCACTCTCTGGCTCGGCCTCCAGCCGCGCAAAGCCCTCACAACTGCGCGTCTCGACGACGTACAGGCGCTTGCCCTGTTTGAGAATCCAGGCGTCGTTGCCCGGGGCATAGACCTCGACCCTGCTCTCCGCACCTCCGGGTCCGATTTCGTGGCGGCGCATGCAATCGGGCATGCGCGCGGCGACGATCGAGTAATCCGCGGTCTTGTCCCAGAAGAAATTCTGCACGCGGATCAGCGTCAACGAATGCTGGCTCGGGCCAATCTCGAAAGCCGCGCGCTGATCCGAGCATGCGACCAGAACTGGCAACAACAGCAAGGGTAGCAGCTTGTCCCGTAACACCGGTCATCTCCTCTGGAAGTCGCGCAGTTGGCCGGCGAGATCAGTCGAGCATCCGCCAGGGCAACCACTCGCCGGCGCGCAAGGGGACCAGGGCATCGCCAGCGGCATAGGCGTAGGCTTCCGGCACCCGCCAGTCCTGCTGCTCGATCGTCACCCGGCCGCGATTGCGCGGCAGGCCATAGAAATCGGGGCCGTTGAAACTGGCAAAAGCCTCCAGCCGGTCCAGCCGGCCGACCGACGCAAAGGCTTCAGCGTAGAATTCGAGCGCCGCATGCGCTGTGTAGCAACCCGCACAGCCGCAGGCGGTCTCCTTGGTCGGCTGCGCATGCGGCGCCGAATCGGTACCGAGAAAGAACTTTCGGCTCCCCGAAGTTGCCGCGCGCAGCAGCGCCAGGCGATGCCGCTCGCGCTTGAGCACGGGCAGGCAGTAGTAATGCGGACGAAGACCGCCGGCGAAAATGGCGTTGCGGTTGTAAAGGAGGTGGTGAGCAGTGATCGTCGCCGCGATATTGGGCCCGCAGGCGGCGACGAAATCGGCCGCATCGCTGGTCGTGATGTGCTCGAATACCACCTTGAGCGTTGGGTGACGCGCCAGCAGGGGCAGCAGCACGCGGTCAATGAATGCCTTCTCGCGGTCGAACACGTCGATCGCCGGGTCGGTCGCCTCGCCATGCACCAGCAAGGGTACCCCCAGATCCGCCATCGCTGCCACTGTCGCAGCGCAGCGCTCGAGGTCGGTCACGCCGGACTCGGAGTTGGTCGTTGCGCCCGCCGGATAGAGCTTCACCGCCTGCACCCAATCGCTCTCCGCGGCGCGCCGGATCTCGTCAACCGGCGTGTGATCGGTCAGGTAGAGGGTCATCAGCGGTTCGAACGAGATGCCCGCCGGCAGCGCGGCGCGGATGCGTGCGCGGTACTCGCCGGCCGCAGCGACTGTCGTGACTGGCGGGCGCAGGTTGGGCATCACGATGGCACGGGCAAACTGGCGCGCGGTGTGTGGCAGCACGGCAGCGAGAGCCGCACCATCACGCAGATGAAGGTGCCAGTCATCGGGACGGGTCAGGGTGATCTGCATGCGTGCACCTGCTGGAGGACAAAGCGGAATTCTAGATGATTTATTCGCCTGCAGCGGGAATCTGCGCGGCGAATGCGGTTGCGCTCTACCCCTTCAGGCGCAAGGCCTGCTGGTACAAAGCCTTCTTGCCGGCGCCAGTGATCAGGTGAGCCAGCCGGCTGGCCTGACTGACCGGCAGACCCTCGTCGAGTAGCAGCTTCAACACCCTTGCGCCCTCGGCACGGTCATCGACCGGCGGCGCTCCGGAAAGCAGCAACACGAACTCGCCGCGTTGTCGATTGTCATCGGCCAGCAGCCAGTCCCCCGCTTCACCCAGCGGACAGGAATGAATGCTCTCGAAGAGCTTGGTCAGTTCGCGCGCGATGACCAGCGTCCGTTCAGGCCCGAAGGCTTCGGCGAGAGCCGCGACCGTTTCGACGATACGATGCGGTGCCTCATAGAAGACCAGCGTCCAGGGCAGGTGGGTGAGTTGGCGCAGAGCCTCGCTGCGCGCCCCGGCCTTGCTCGGCAGGAAACCGTAGAACAGGAACTGCGCTTCGCCGAGGCCGCCGGCAGACAGTGCGACCACCGCCGCACACGGGCCAGGCAGCGGTACGACACGATAGCCGGCGGCACGGACCCTCGCCACCAGCCGCGCACCCGGATCAGAAATGCCGGGAGTACCGGCGTCCACCACCAGGGCAACCGACTCTCCGGCGGCAAGCCGCGCGACAACCTGTTGCGCGGCATCCTCCTCGTTATGCTGGTGCGCTGCCAGCAGACGCGCATTGCAGCCGTAGTGGCGCAGCAGTGGCCCGCTGTGGCGCGTATCCTCGGCGGCCACCCACGGCACCTGGCGCAGGATCTCGATCGCCCGCTGTGTAATGTCGCCGAGATGGCCGAGCGGAGTCGGAACTACATATAATGCGAGGGCTTCTTCTGTCATCGGGATCAGCTTGCAGGTGAGCGTCAAAGATAACACGGGCGGACACTTGGCCAATGGCCGGATCGCCGAGGAACTCGCCGCGCGCTTCCTCGAGGGCCGGGGCCTCACCGTCTTGGCACGAAATTATCGCTGCCGCGGGGGCGAGGTGGACCTCATCTGCCGGGAGAAGCAGGCGCTGGTCTTCGTTGAAGTTCGCCTGCGCCGCAACGCGAACTACGGTGGCGCGGCAGCCAGCATCACCACTGCCAAGCAGCGCCGGATCATTCTCGCCGCGCAGCACTATCTGGCTGCCCAAGCGGGCCACGAGTCTGACTGCCGCTTCGACTGCATCCTGCTCGACGGGCTGTCGGAGGCGGCCATCGAATGGCTGTGTGATGCGTTTTCTGCGCCTTAGCGCCGCCCTCGGGCTGTTCCTGTGCCTGCAGGCGGGCGCTGGCGAGACGATCAGGGTTCTCGTACAGAGTTCGCCGCTGGCCGGCAGCCAGTACTACGCGGTGAGCGAACTGTGGTCACAGATCAAGCCCGGAGACCGTCTGACGCTGGTTCGCGAAGCCGACAACCGGCACGATGCGAAGGCGGTCCGTGTCGAATGGAACGGGCACCAGCTCGGATACGTGCCGCGCGCCGAGAACCGTGCCGTAGCCAGCGCGCTCGACGCCGGCGAAAAACTCGAAGCGCGCGTCTCCAAGCTGCGCAAGGACCCCGATCCCTGGCGTCGGGTCGAGTTCGAGGTCTTCCTGATCCTCTGATGTTAGAATCCCGGATTGCCCGGAACCGAAGTACACCGCCCATGGACCTGACCGCCCGTATCAGCCAGCACTTCCACGAGAGCGCCCAGATCAAGCTCGACGCCGTCGAACTGCTGGCCGCGCCAATTGCCCAGGCGATCGAGGCGATGGTTGGCTGTCTTCTGAACAATGGCAAGATCCTCGCCTGCGGCAACGGCGGTTCGGCGGCCGACGCGCAGCACCTGGCAGCCGAACTGGTCAACCGCTTCGAGATCGAGCGCCACGAACTGGCGGCAATCGCGCTGACCACCGACACCTCGATCATCTCGGCAATCGCCAACGACTACGGCTACAAGGTCGTGTTTGCCAAGCAGGTGCGCGCCCTCGGCCAGGCCGGCGACATCCTGGTCGCCATCTCGACGTCGGGCAATTCACCCAATGTCATCGAGGCGATCAGTGCCGCACACGAGAACGACCTGCGCGTTGTGGCGCTGACCGGCAGGGACGGCGGGTTGATCGGTGAGATGCTGCGCGATGGCGATGTACACATCTGCGTGCCGGCCAACCGCACGGCACGAATTCAGGAAACGCATCTGCTCGCCATCCACTGTTTTTGCGATGGCATCGATTGCCTGCTCATGGGAGTTAGCGAATGAAGAAGCTCTTGATCACCAGCCTGCTGCTCGGCGCGGCCCTGCTGCCGATGTTGCAGGGCTGCCTGCCGTTGGTCGCTGCCGGTGCTGCCGGTGGCGCACTGGCGACGATGGATCGGCGCAGTCTGGGAATACAAACCGAAGACGAGAGCATCGAATGGAAGGCCGCGGCGCGCGTCAACGAGAAGTCGGGTGACAACTCGCACACCAACTTCACCAGCTATAACCGCAAGGTGCTGGTGACCGGAGAAGTCCCCACCGAGGACATGAAGGCCACCATCGAGCGCATCGTCGCCGGCATCCCGCAGGTCGAAGGGGTCTACAATGAACTCGTCGTCGGGCCGGTCACCTCATACTCGACGCGCAGCAAGGACTCCTACATTACCACGCGCGTCAAGGGCCGCTTCGTCGACTCGGGCAACTTCAACGCAGTCCATGTCAAGGTGGTGACCGAGGCCGGGGTTGTCTACCTGCTGGGTCTGGTCACTCAGCGCGAGGCCGACTCGGCGATCCAGGTGGCGCGCACCACCAGCGACGTGAAAAAGGTGGTCAACCTGCTGGAGATCATCCCCGACGCCAAGGCCAAGGAACTGGAGTTGACCATGCCCAAGGCCAGCCCACAGGAGCCGAAGCCGGCAGCGAACGGCGGCTGAGGGCCGGCGGTCAATTCTCGGCTGGCGCCCTCAGCAGAACGGCGCTTTTCGGGAAGAATGGATTTGCCGTGTTGGCTTGCCGCCGGCTCCTCCTGTTGACTCGCCAGCCGCGTTTCCCCGTTCGAACCCGGGTCAACCAGTCAATCCGGTTCAGGGGTCTTGTTTTCGCCCAGGGCCATGGCGATCAGCATGCCGCCGAAGGTACCGTAGGCCAATCCCGCAGCGGCGCACAACAGTAGCAGCATCAGCACTTCCTTGGCGGCGCCGTAGGCCATGGTGGCAAAAATGGCTGCGCTGACTGCACCTATCAGGCCCAGAATGACCGCTCCCGCCTGTGCACTGGCCGTTCTCTGGGCAGCCCAGCCGCCGACCGCCCACGCCAGGAACGAGTATACGGCAAAACCGGCCAGATCAATGCGCGCCGAGAAATCGTCGGTAACCCCGAGGACCGAGATGACCGTGGGAAGAATGGTGGCCGTCAGGCTCAAGCCAGCGAAACCGCCGAGAAAGACGGCAGCGACGGCGCGCAGCCGAATGCCCATTATCTTGGACAAGATGTAATTATTGAGACGTTTGATCATTTTCATCCTGCCCAGCACCGGTTCTGCTTTCGCAGTCATGGTACAACTCCCCTCATCGCTTCGCCAAAGTACAAAAAGATGGCGGCTGCCGTTTCCGGCAGCCGCCATGAGGGCCGTCCAGCTCAAGTCATCGATCAATGGCTGCTGGCCGCGGGTGCTTCGAGCTTGCCTGGGTAACGCAGGCTGCCCACCAGGTCCTGGATCTCGGCCGACGGCTCCTTGGTGAACTTGCTGACCACATAGGAGACGACGAAATTAAGCGCGGCGCCGACGGTGCCGATCCCTTCAGGGGAGATCCCCAGCCACCAGCCGGCCGGGTTGTTGGCCGCCGGGTTGCCATACTTGAAGTAATAGATATAGCCGGCGGTAAAGACGATGCCGACGATCATTCCGGCGATGGCGCCTTCCTTGTTCATCTTCTTGTTGAAGATGCCCATCAGCAAGGCCGGGAAGAACGACGCCGCGGCCAGGCCGAAGGCAAAAGCCACCACCTGGGCGACGAACCCCGGCGGATAGATGCCAAACAGGCCGGCGATGACGACGGCCACGCCGGCGCCACCGCGCGCCCACCACAGTTCCGCCTTTTCCGACATATCGGGTTTGACGATACCCTTCATCAGGTCATGCGAAATCGCCGCCGAGATCACCAGCAACAGCCCCGCCGCCGTGGACAGGGCCGCCGCCAGGCCGCCGGCGCCGATCAGACCGACAGTCCAGTTGGGCAGCTTGGCGATTTCGGGGCTGGCCAGAACCATGATGTCCTGGTCAATCTTGACTTCGTTTTCGCTCTTCGGATCGTCCCATGCACCCTTGCGAAGCTGCATGATGCCGTCGCCATTCTTGTCCTTCCAGCCGACCAGCTTGGTCTTTTCCCAGTTCTTGAACCAGGACGGGGCATTGACATACTCGACGTTGTTCACCGTCTTGATGAAGTTGGTGCGGGCAAAAACGGCGACCGCCGGAGCCGTGGTGTACAGCAGGGCGATGAAGATCAGCGCCCAGCCGGCCGAAGAGCGTGCGTCACGCATCTTGGGAACGGTGAAGAAGCGGATCAGGATGTGCGGCAGGCCGGCGGTGCCGATCATCAGCGAGAAGGTGATGAAGAAGACGTCGATCATCGGCCGCTGACCCGTGGTGTACGCGACAAAACCGAGATCCTTGTGCAGGCCGTTCAGTACGTCGAGCAGGTACTTGCCCTGGGTGCTGGGGTCGTTGAGCAAGGCCGCGCCTTCGGCGCTGATCGCCGAACCGTAGCCGATCTGCGGGATCGGGTTGCCGGTGAACTGCATCGAGACAAAGATCGCCGGGATCAGATAGGCGGTGATCAGAACGACGTATTGCGCGACCTGGGTGTAGGTAATCCCCTTCATCCCGCCGAGCGTGGCGTAGAAGAAGACCAGCGCCATGCCGATGATCACGCCCATGTTGATGGAGACGTCCATGAAGCGCGAGAAGACGACGCCGACGCCGCGCATCTGGCCCGCGACGTAAGTGAAGGAGACGAAGATGGCGCAGACCAGCGCGATGGTACGGGCGGTATTCGAGTAGTAACGATCGCCGATGAACTGGGGAATCGTAAACTTGCCGTATTTGCGCAGGTAGGGGCCGAACAGCATGGCCAGCAGGACGTAGCCGCCGGTCCAGCCCATCAGGTAATACGAGCCGTCGCGTCCGAGGAAGGAGATCAGGCCGGCCATCGAAATGAACGACGCCGCCGACATCCAGTCGGCGCCGGTCGCCATCCCGTTCATGAAGGCCGGAACCTGCTTCTCGGCGACATAGAAATCACCGGTTGTTTTTGCCCTGGACGCGTAGGCGATGTAGATATACAGGGCGAAACTGGCGCCTGTAATGATCCAGGTCCAAAGAAGAATACTCATGGTTTGGTCACCCCTTCAAATTTGGGAATAACATCTGTTGTGATCGGCAGGACTGAGCTCAGTCTTGCTGTACCCCGTACTTGATGTCCAGCCTGTCCATCAACCAGACATAAATCCAGATCAGGACGACAAAGGTCACCAGCGAGCCCTGGTTGGCGAACCAGAAGCCGAGCGGGAAACCACCGATCGTGTAGGCATCGAGCTGATTGACGATCAGGATGCCGCACACATAGGACACCAAAAACCAGATCCCCAGGAGAACCGCGATGTAGAACAGGTTCTCTTTCCAGTATGCCTGTAACTCCTTGGTTGCATGAATTGACATGATGACTCCTCCTTGTTGTAGTAACGACCCTGAAACCCCTAACGCAAAAGCGGTATCGTTTGTGCCTATATAGCAGCTGATCCTTACTTGAAGCTGACAGCGAAGATGAAAGACGATCTGATTGCGTGAATTTCCCGTCGTTCAGCCACTGGCCGGGCCATCAGGCGCATTAATGCACTGGAATATCGCAGGCAGAAAGGCGCGCCTGGCGATGGCGCCCGCCACCCGGGGTTGCTTGTAGCGCCGCCAGAATGCGGGCGTCAGAATCACCAGCAGGGTGAAGATCTCGAGCCGCCCCAGGAGCATGGCCCAGGTGCACACCCAGGTCTGGAAGTCGGCCAGCACGGCGTAGGTCGTCGCCGGCCCTACGAGGTTGAGACCGGGCCCGGTATTGTTGATACAGGCGACGACCCGCGGGCGGCCCCCCCCGCCCCCAGCCTGCTAGAGAACGACCGGATCATCGAACTGGCCGAGCGCGGCCGCTGAACATCGGCCACTGGGTATAGTCGCTGGTGGCAAAACCGAGCGAAGTGGCGAGCGACACCGAGTGGAAGGTGACATAGCGAAGGGTTGTCAGGAAATCGTCGTAGATGCCGTCCGGCCAAAGGTAAATCGCCAGCGCCAGGGAACTCAGGGCGAGAAAACCGAGGAAGTAGTGGGCCTCAACGTCAAAGCGATAGGGGCGCAATGAGCGCTTCGAGAGAACGAGGAAGTGTGTGCTGAAGTTGATGCCGGCGACCAGGGCAAAGAAGATCACCACCATTTCGATGTCGAGACTGTCGAAGTGGCCGAGGCTGGCATCCTTGGTCGAGAAGCCGCCGAGACCCAGGATCGAGAAGGCATGCATCAATGCGTCCCAGGGCTCCATGCCGACGAAGTGGAGGCTGAGCGCACAGGCCGCGGTGAGAATCACGTACACCACCCACAGCCCCTTGGCGGTCTCGGTGATCCGCGGTGTGATCTTGGAGTCCTTCATCGGACCCGGCGTCTCCGCCTTGAGCATGCTGCGGCCGCCGAAACCGAGCAGCGGCAGGATCGCCACCGCCAGAACCACGACCCCGAGGCCGCCGACCCAGTGCATGAAGGTCCGCCAGAAGTTGATCGACAGCGGCAGTTGATCGAGCCCCGAGAGCACCGTCGCGCCGGTGGCCGTCAGACCGGAGACCGCTTCGAAGTAGGCATCGGTCCACGACAAGCCGGCAATGTGCAGGTAAAGCGGCAGGGCGCCGAATGCCGGCAACAGCGACCAGATCAGCGCAACCAGCAGGATATCGCGCCGTCGCGCCCCCCCCCCCCCCCCGCTGGCGACGGTGATCAGCACAGCCTCGTCGTAGGCGCTGTGCGCGCCGTCGGCGTTCAGCCACGAGAGGGACAGCGGCAGCAGCATCAGGACCCCGAAACCAGTGATCAGGATGCCGAGAATGTACAGGACCGAGGCGTAACGGTTGATCACCTGAGGTCCCCGCTCATGCCGCGGCGCCACGCTCGATGACCACACCGACGCGCTGCACGCCGCGCATCATGCCGAGCTTGGCGATCGAAACGCGTACCCAGGTGGCGCCGAAGTCCTCGAGCAGCAGGGTGGCGACATACTCGGCCAGCCGCCGAGAGATTGAAATGGCGAGCAGCCAGTTCGGCCCGCAGGCGGTCGACCACGCGCGCTAATCGATGGTATCGCCGATGTCGTCGCTGGCCCCGGCACTGGCGGTCGACGTGCCGATCTGCAGGAAATCTCCACCGTCTGCGGGATCGCCTTTTCGCGCGGGTAGATGCCGATCAGCGTCGATGCGCGAAGGTCTTCGATGAAGATGATGTCCATGCGGTAGGGCGCCAGGTCAGTGTAGTATCATTGGTCGGCCTTGCGGTCCGCAGCGCGACAACAGTGCGCGCGTACTGACATTCTAACCCAGAGCACCACCGACGACCTGAAGGCTCACCCGATGCCGCCGTTCCTGATCACGCTGCTGGTCGTCCTCGCCGCTTATCTGCTGGGTTCCGTACCCTTCGCGCTGGTCGCCAGCCGACTCTTCGGCCTGGCCGATCCGCGCAGCTATGGCTCCGGCAACCCCGGCGCGACCAACGTCCTGCGCAGTGGCCACAAGGGCGCCGCGGTCTTGACCCTGATCGGCGATGCCGCCAAGGGATGGCTGGCCGTTTTTCTCGCCGGGCGCTATGCCGCCGAGTACGGGCTGGGCGGCTACACGGTCGGACTGGTGGCGCTGGCGGTCTTCTTCGGCCACCTGTACCCGGTCTTTCTCGGGTTCAAGGGCGGCAAGGGCGTGGCCACTGCCGCTGGCGTGCTGCTGGCGATCAACCCCTGGCTGGGCCTGGCAACGCTGGCCACCTGGCTGGTCATCGCCTTTGCGCTGCGCTATTCCTCGCTCGCGGCGCTGGTGGCGGCCGCAGCGGCGCCGCTCTACGCCATCCTGATGTGGGGCAGCGATGGCCGGGTGGTGGTCGTCGGAATCATCGCCATGGCGCTGATCGGCAAGCACTGGCAGAACCTGCAGCGGCTGATGGCCGGCAGCGAACCGCGAATCGGCAGGAGGAAGTAGCCGCAGCGCAGGGTTGCGCCACGGCGGCCACTCAGGTGCCCGCCAACGGCCAGCGCGGCCGCACCGCGAAAGCACCTGCCGGCTTGCCGGAAACGCCCGCCTGCAGACGCAGCGCGCCGGCGAGCGCGATCATCGCGCCGTTGTCGGTACAGAATTCGAGTTCCGGGTAGAAGACCGCGATCCTCGCCCTTGCCGCCTGCGCATCGAGCTGGCGACGCAATTCCCGATTGGCGCCGACGCCCCCGGCCACCACCAGCCGCTGCAGACCGCTGACCTTCACCGCCCGCAGGGCCTGCTGACCAGCACTTCGACAATCGCCTCCTGGAAACCGCAGGCAATGTCCGCCCGCTGCTCGTCGCTGATCGCGGTCAACTCGCGCACCCTGGTCAGACCGCCGTTTTCAGACCGCTGAAGCTGAAATCGAGATCGCCGGATTTCAGCATCGGGCGTGGCAGCTTCACCCGCCCGGGGCGGCCACTGTCGGCCAGCGCGGCCAGCGCGGCGCCACCCGGGTAGCCGAGACCGAGCAGTTTGGCGGTCTTGTCGAAAGCCTCGCCGGCGGCGTCGTCGAGCGTTTCACCCATCAGCTCGTACAGGCCGACGCCGGTGACGTGCATCAACTGGCTATGGCCACCCGAGACGAGCAGAGCGACGAAGGGAAAAGACGGCGGCCTGCGCGACAGCAACGGTGACAGCAGATGGCCTTCGAAGTGATGGACCGGCACCGTCGGCAGGCCAAGCGCGGTAGCCAGGGCTTCGGCGAAGGCCGCACCGACCAGCAGGGCGCCCGCCAGTCCCGGCCCCTGCGTGTAGGCGACGGCGTCAAGCTCGGCCAGCGTGCAACCGCTGTCGGCCAGCACCTGGCGGAGCAACGGCACCATTCGTCGAACATGATCCCGAGACGCGAGTTCCGGCACCACGCCACCGTAGTCCGCGTGCATGCAGACCTGCGAGCGCAGGGCGTGCGCGAGCAGCGCGCCGCCAGCAGCGGTGCTGTACAGCGCGATACCCGTTTCGTCGCAGGAGGATTCGATTCCGAGAACCAGCATCGGCTGCATTCTACCCCAGCCGGCCGCGCCACCCGGGCAGCAGCGGAGAAAAGGCGGCCGGGGCGCCGGCGGGCAGCAGGGTGACCGGTACCGGCGGGTCGATCATCGGCCAGATTCCGCGTTCGATCGCCCGGCCGCCGTCGAAGACCAGCCAACTCTGGCTGCCGTAGTGGGGCAATGGGCGCAGCAGGGCACGCAATGCCTCGGCGTCGTTGGCCGAGATCACCGCCAGCGCCGGTGTGCCCGGCACCGTCCATACCTGCGCCGTGCCGCGCCGGCCAGGTTCAGGCGGTCGACGGCCAGCGTCAGCGTTTGCTGCGCTCTGTCCACGCTGAGCGTACGGCTTTCGAGAGCATCGCCGTAGTTCAGCTCGATCGGCAGACGCAAGGCATAAGCAGGAGCGCTCTGGGTCACGGCAAGGCGCAGGCGGTAGCCCCCGCCAGACGCCACGGCGCTGGCGGCGGCGACCCTCGGTTGCGGCGCTCCCGGGCGATGCAACCACTGCCTGAAGAAGGGAGTCAGCGCTTGCCCGGACGCCTGTTCAAAGGCCTGCTGCAGGTCGCCCGCCGTCGGTAGCGGCGCCACCAGCGCCAGCAGCAATGCCAGTCGCCGCTGGATCGAACTGGTGGTCATCAACCGGCGGGAAATCTGATGACCACTTCGAGCTTCCGCCCGGCGCGCTCGACCTGCAGCGGCAGCCAGGTTCCGGCCGGCTGTCGGCGGATGGCCGCGAGAACCGAAGACAGTTCCGCGGCCGGTTTGCCGGCGACCTCGAGAAGCTGGTCGCCCGCTTGCAGACCGCTCTTCTCGGCCAGGCTGCCGGCGCTGACGCTGGCGATCACGACCCGTCCGCCTTGCCTGTCGAGGGCGACACCGAGGCGGGGCGGCTCGGGTACCGCGTCGACCGCCGCTGGCACTGCAAAGACCGCATCGGCGATTCCCGGCGACAGGTCGCTGCAGTCCGAATCAGCCGGCACCGGCAGCAGGGTGCCGATCGAGGTGATGCCGAGCGCGCGCAACTGATGCGGCACGCCATGGCCGAAGCGCAGATGCCCGCTACCCGTGTGCGACCTGGCGCGGTCTGCCGGCTGCCGGCGCCGCCTGACGCGCCAGCATTTCGGCCATCGCCCGATCCCAGGCCAGCTGGGAATCGACGAAGTTGGCAAAAGCCGGATCGCGAGAGCCGGCTTTTGCCGGCTTGCCGCGCATCGCCGCGTGCTGGCGGTAGATTTCGAACAGGAACTGCTGGTAAGCCGTCGACGCCGGAGCCGGGCGGCCGACGCCTTCGCGCTCGGCCGCGGGTACTGCGTCCCAGCCCTTCTCGGCAATCGCCCGCGTCAGCTCCTGATCGACATTCAGCGCCAGCATCGGGATCCGGTTGAGGCGGGCGAACTGGAACAGCGGCAGGTAGATTTCGGCCGGCACGCTCCGACCCTGTCCCATTCCGACTGCGCCAGAAATCCTTGATGGTCAGCTCGCCGGCCACCCAACGATCGAGTACCGGCTGCACCCGCCGGGGAAACATCTCGAAACCGATCACCATCTCCGGACGCTGTGCATGCAGACCGGCGAGCACCTGCAACTGCCAGCGGTGGTGGTCAACGTCGTCGTGCTGCTCGCCGAGCAGCACGACGTCACGTCTCGCCAGCTCGGCAAGCACCTGCTGACTGTTGGCGAGCTGTGGTTTGCGGTCGCCGAAGATCGTCCAGCTGGCAGGCGCCAGGCAGGAGGTAGCCGGCGGCGGCCCAGGCGCCCCGCCGGCCGCGCCGGACTCGGACACCAGGATGCTGAAAGAGGTGGCGGCGAGCAGAGCCAACAGAACGAAAAACCGGCGCGGGAGCGAGGGTATGGTCATGATCGAGATCGGCAACGTCTTGCGAGAGGTGGCCCGATACGCGGGCTGGCGTGCGCTGGCTATGCCGTGGCATAGTTGTCTGGGACCAGACAACAGGTCATCCGGTTCAACCGGCCACCTGCATTGGCTGTGCCGACGGCGGATCCCGGCAAGGGTAAGCCGTGCCAGTGGTCCTGACGACGCACCGCGGCTGCCAGAAAGGTCATCAAGCTGCTATCTTGTCGCCGTTGATATTTCCTCGGGAGCGCTCAATGACCGTATCGGCCTCCAAGCCTGCCCTCACCACGCTCGTGCGCGGTGCCTGCCCACACGACTGCCCGGACACCTGCGCGCTGACAGTAACGGTCGCCGACGGGCGCGTCGTCAAGGTCGCTGGCGCGGCCGATCACCCGCCGACTGCCGGGGTGCTGTGTACCAAGGTCGCCTACTATCCCGAGCGCATCTACCACCCGGACCGGCTGCTTTACCCGTTGCGCCGGGTCGGCCCCAAGGGCCCCGGCGCACGCTTCGAGCGGATTTCCTGGGATGAGGCGCTGGCCAGCATCGCCGGACGCTTCCGCGAGATTACCGAGGCCAACGGCGCCGAGGCCATCGTTCCCGCTACGCCGGCAACTCGGGCCTGCTCGGCTGCGGGTCGATGGACCGACGCTTCTTCCACCGTCCTCGGCGCTGCCCAGCTCGACCGGACGATCTGCGCCAGCGCCGGCGCCATGGACTACCGCGCGACGATCGGCGGCAGTGTCGGTTTCGACGTTGACAACGTCGTCGATGCGCGGCTGATCATCCTCTGGGGCAGCAACAGCGTCGTTTCCAATCCCATTTCTGGCGCCTGGCGCAGGAGGCCAGGCGTCGCGGGGCCCGCCTGATCGCCATCGACCCCTGTCGCACAAACCACCGCCGAGAAGTGCGATCAGCACATCGCGCTGCTGCCGGGAACCGACAGCGCTTGGCACTCGGCATGATGCATGTCCTGATCCGCGACGACCTGCTCGATCACGACTACATCGCCCGCCATACCCTCAGGCTTTGACGCGCTCAGGCCACGCGCCATGGCCTACCCGCCGGAACGGGTGGCGGCGATCTGCGGCATCAGCACGACGGAAATCGAAGGGCTTGCGCACGCCTACGGCAGCACCCGCCCGGCGGCAATCCGCACCAACTATGGCATCAACCGCACCGCCGGCGGCGGCATGGCGCTGCGAGCGGTCGCCTGCCTGCCGGCCTTGACCGGTGCCTGGCGAGATGCCGCCGGCGGCGTGCTGCTGTCCACCTCGGGCAACTACCCGGTGAACAGTGTCGCGCTCGAGCGGCCCGACCTGATGCCGAACCCGACGCCGCGAACGATCAACATGAGCACCATCGGCCACGATCTGATGCACGCGCAACCGGCGATCAAGGCGCTGTTCGTCTACAACAGCAATCCGGTCGCAGTCGCCCCGCACGCGGGCGAAGTGCTGCGAGGATTCGCACGCGAAGACCTGTTCACCGTCGTCCACGACCTTTTTCCAGACCGATACCGCCGACTACGCCGACATCGTGTTGCCGGCCCCCAGCCACATGGAGCAGCTCGACATCCACAAGTCGTATGGCCATCTCCACCTCCAGGTCAACCAGCCAGCCATCGCGCCGCTCGGCGAAGCGCTGCCGAACACCGAACTGTTTCGCCGGTTAGCCAGAGAAATGTGTTTCAGCGAAGCGTGTTTTGCCGACAGCGACGAAGATCTGTGCCGCCAGGCCTTCGTCTGGAGCGACCCGCGCCTCGCCGGACAGTCGTGGGAGGGACTCAAGGCCGACGGCCATGCCCGCCTGAACCTGCCGCGAGGCGAAGCGCCGTTTGCCCGCGGTGGCTTCCCGACGCCTTCCGGCAGATGCGAGTTCTACAGCCAGATGCTGGCTGATCTGGGCCTCGATCCGCTGCCCGACTTCATCGCCCCGCGCGAATGGCGGCACAGTCCGCTGGCAGCCGAGTTCCCGCTGGCGCTGATCACGCCACCGGCGCGCAATTTCCTCAACACCAGCTTTGCCAACTCGCCGCGTTTTCTGGCACAGGAAAGGTCGCCGGCAGTCCATCTCAACCCCGCCGACTCAGCCGCCCGTGGCATTGCCGACGACCACCCGGTGCGAACCGACGCGGCGATTCACGCCCGCGCCGTGGTGACCGATCGGGCCTGGCCGGGCGTCGCCATGGCCACTTCGATCTGGTGGCGCAAGCTGTCGCCTGACGGGCGCAACTGCAACGAGGTCACCAGCCAGGCGCTGACCGACATGGCCGGTGGCGCGACGTTCTACGACTGCCTGGTCGAGGTCGCATGCCTCTAGACAGACATCGAGGACATGGCAACCTGCGCTCGCTTTACAATGAGACGGCTGGCTGGTTCAGCCACATGAAGCGTTGACAGGATTCCGTGATGCGCCAGAAGATCTCGCTCATCGTTCAACCGGGCGACAGTTTTTCCCGATCGTACGCGCGATTGACCGGGCAGAGCGCTCGATCAACCTGACCGTATTCCGGATGGACGACCCGATCATCCAGCGTTCTCAAGGACGCCAAGGAGACCGGCATTGCCACCAAGGAACCGGCGGGTGACAGCAAGCGTGCGCGATACCACTACAAGGTAATGACGGTAGACGACGAGGAGGCTCTCGTGTTCACCTTCAATCCGACGCGCGAAAACCTCCACTACACGCGCGACTTCGGCATCGAGGTCTATAACCCGGCGATCGCCACCGAGATCAACAGGCTCTTTGACGCTGACTGGAACGATCTACCCTTCGCACCCGACCAGGGTCACCCTTGCTGGTCAGCCCGTTCAACAGCCGGCAGAAAATGGAGATGCTGCTCGAAAACGCCAGGGAGTCGATCCAGATCGCCGACGCGAAACTGACCGACCCGGCAATCATCCGCCTGCTGGTGAAGAAGGCCCGCAGCGGCATCCCGATCCGCGTCCTTGGTGACGAGGAACACGGCAGCGAGCTGCCTTCCGAGATCGATTTCCGGGCGGTGCCGCGCTACAGGCTGCACGCCAAATGCACGATCATCGACGGCGTCACGGCGGTCATCGGCAGCATGAATCTGCGCACGGAGAGCCTTGACCGCCGCCGCGAACTCTCCATCGCGGTCGACGACGCTGACGTCCTGCGCGGGCTGGCAGCCGTCTTCGAGAGTGACTGGGAACGCAAGGCGCCGGCCTCCGACAGCACTGCCACGCAGGTCATGAGGGCGTTTGACATGCTGTCCACAGAAACGGCCACGGTCTCGGCGGTTGGTTTCGTGCTCATCTCCCGCACCAACGCGCTGGTGCGGCACTCCATTCGCGAAGGGCTGACCGCCATCGGGCGCGCTCAGGAGAACGACATCGTGATCCGCAACGTCCTGGTGAGCAGGCACCACGCGCAAATCACGCTCGATGGAGGCACCTGCCGAATTACGGACCTTGAGAGCGGCAACGGAACTTTTCTCAACGGGGAACGAGTGATCGGAAGCCAGTGTCTGCGTCCCGGCGATGTCGTAAGAATTGCCGAGAGCGAAGAGTTTCGCCTCCTGGAAATCTAGCGTCGGCGCGAGCCGGTCATGGACCGGCGTGGCACGCCATGCATCCGCACGACATGGCGTTCTACCGGGTTCAGGACGAGGCGGCACTGGCATTTGCCTAATTCAATATACTGTCCCCATAATTACACGGCTTCAACTTGACCAGGAGCTCGAGAGGGTCCTATAATCGCCAGCCTTGTGGTGATGTAGCTCAGTCGGTTAGAGCGATGGATTCATAACCCATAGGTCGGTGGTTCAATTCCACCCATCACCACCAAAAAACAAGCACTTAGGCCACTCTTCGGGGTGGCCTTTCTGCTTTCTGGCCACCGCCAGCAATATCGGGTTGCCCTTGGGCGAAGCGATACTTCGCATTGCGCAGGCACGCCTTCAACTGGGTGCCGCGCCAGCCGGGTGAAGGCGCTCGCGGCAGTGCTCATCCAGGGATTGACCAGCGATTCGGTTCTGCTGGTCGGCAAGCATTGCCAGCCACTCGCCGGCCTCCCTGAAAGGCCGCGCCGAGCGCTCCGCTCTGGCGCGCACGTAGGCGCCCTCGATGGCTGTCAGCACGAGTCCCGCGAACGACCCCGTGCAATCACTGTCGCCGAGGTCAAAGTGGCCGGCGATCAGTTCCACCCATTCAGAGAATGTTCTACCGAGAACAACCTGGAGCGCCTGAAGATCCCCGTCGAGATCCAGGCTCACCGTGCCCACTGCGCAACTCTGATGGAAATCGGCCTGCTCGACGCGCCGCGCGAAGGCACTGAACAGCGCGCTCACCTTGGCGGCCGGCTGGCGCTCGCTTGCCAACGCCTGATCGATGAAGGCCATCACCCGGGTCGAATAGACGGCAAGGGCTTCGCTCGTGATCTGCAACTTTCCCTGCGGAAAGAAGTGGTAGACCGACCCCTTCGGGGCGCCGCTGACGCGGACGATCTCGTTGATTCCGGCGCCGCTCAGTCCGGAACCGCGCATCAGGGTGATCGCCGCCTCGACCATCCTGGCGCGGCTACCGGGTTCCGATTTGCTGTTCATGTTGACTCTTTACCTAGACCAGTCTATATAATATCACACGCCTTCAGCGAAAGGAGCAAACCATGAACGAGAGTACGTCCGAAATCCGTTCGCAGGTCAGCGATGCCGAGTGGCTGCAGCGCGTAGACCTTGCGGCGTGTTATCGCCTCGTCGCCATGTTCGGGTGGGACGATCTGATCTTCACCCATATCTCGGCCCGCCTTCCCGGACCACAGCATCATTTTCTGATCAATCCGTACGGCTTGACGTTCAGCGAGATCACCGCCTCCAGTCTGGTCAAGGTCGATCTTGACGGCAGAAAGGTGGTCGACAGCCCATACGACGTCAATCCGGCCGGGTTCATCATTCACAGCGCCGTTCATGCCGCCCGCGAGGACGCGCAATGCGTCCTGCACGTGCATAGCGTCAATGGCGTCGCGGTGTCGGCACAGCAGGATGGGGTATTGCCTTTGTCCCAGCACTCGATATTCGTGCTTTCGTCGCTTGCTTACCACGACTACGAGGGCGTTGCGCTGGAGGAAGACGAGAAGCCGCGGCTGGTTCGCGACCTCGGCGACAAGCGCTTTCTCATGCTGCGCAACCACGGCTTGCTGACGGTCGGGCGATCGGTGGCGGAAGCCTTCGTGGCAATGTACTTCTTCGAGACCACCTGCATGATCCAGGTACGTGCGATGAGTGGTGGGCAAGCCTTGCGGCGCATCAGCCAGCACATCGTCGACGGCGCCCCGACGCAATGGGAGCTGGTGACACGTGGTGCCGGCGGCGGTCTGGCCTGGCCGGCGTTGCTGCGCAAACTCGACCGGGCCGATCCCGGCTACCGCGACTGAGCGCCTTCCTGACCGGCGCGATGCCCATCCAGCGAGGAACGGATGTCGGATCACCTGTCTGTCTGGACGGTCGCCGAGGGCGTTCGCAAGGGATGACTCAGCCGGGTTGGCTTGAGTGATCGGCGATCGGCAGATCCGACTCCGGCTTGTTCAATGCGTGCAGAACCCTGATCGCGGCATAGGCGTCGTTGGCTGCGTAGAGAAGTTGATTGGGAGTCAGGGTCGGCAGAGCCCAGTTTGACGTGGTGACGCTCCGCGACTTCTTGAGCCGCTGATTGAAGACGATGGCCACCGCCGCCCGCACCCCTACTGCCTTCCGATAACCGTCCAGGCGGAAGACCGCGGTCAGGTCAAGCACCGATCTGGCGGTGATGCCGAGCTTCCTGTGCAGCCCCTCGCGATCGGACTTCAGCCCGAAGCCGACCTTGACCAGATTTGGCGCCTCGAGCAGCTGGCCGAGAACCGCGCGACAGCCGACGCGATGCAACTGGAAGATGTACGCCGTTTCCAGTGTCGTGAGCTGGACGACATGCGGGCCTTGCGAAACCTCGCCCTTCCTGAAGGTCGGCCTGGACTCCGTGTCAAAACCGAGGAAGCGATGCTGCGCAAGGTCAGCCGCAGCAGCGGCGAACTGCGCCTCCGTCTCGGGTACGCGGATTCTTTCGAGCGGCAGGCCGCGGAATGGTTCCAGGAGCGCCATCTCGGCCGTCGTCGGTGCGTCGCGTGGGTCCGGCATGCTGGCAACCTTTCAAGAGACGAGTCTTTCTCAGCGCCGGGCGACCACCCGCTGGTTGGCGAGGTAGGCATTCTGCACACCGATGACGATCAGCGCGCGGTCGGTGGATGGGACATGGGGACCTCCTGGGTGGCCTGACTGTATGGCGACTATTCACCAAGCAGCCGCAGTGATCAATTGCGTTAGGTTAGTATTGGTCACCCCATATCTCAGGAGACTTGCAACCATGACCACGCTTTTCAGCCCGCTCAAACTTGGCGCCCTGACAGCGCCGAACCGCATCTTCATGGCCCCTCTGACCCGCTGCCGGGCCGACGCCGAGCACGTGCCAACTGCACTGATGAGCGAATACTACGCCCAACGAGCGACTGCCGGGTTGATCATTGCCGAAGCCACGATGGCGATGGCGAACAACTCCGCATTCTGGATGGAGCCCGGAATCCACTCCCCGGCCCAGGTCGCCGGCTGGAAGCGGACCACCGACGCGGTGCACGCCGCCGGCGGCCGAATCTTCCTGCAGCTCTGGCACGGCGGCCGCGCATGCCATCCGCTGCTGAACGGTGGTGCCCAGCCGGTGGCCCCGAGTGCGATTGCGATCACTGGTGACGAGGTGCTGACACCGCTGGGCAAGCAGCCCTACGTCACTCCGCGCGAACTGAGCGACGACGAACTGCCGGGCATTGTCGCCGGCTTCCGGAAAGCGGCCGAAAATGCCCGGGCAGCGGGCTTCGATGGCGTTGAAGTCCACGGCGCCAACGGCTACCTGCTCGACGAGTTCCTGCGCGACGGCGCCAACAAGCGCTCGGGTCCCTACGGCGGCTCGCTCGAAAACCGTGCCCGCCTGCTGTTCGAGGTGATCGCAGCTATCAGTGGCGTCTGGGGCAGCGACCGGGTCGGCCTGCGCCTTTCGCCGCTCAACAGCTACAACAGCATGATCGACAGCGACCCGATCGGACTCGCCACCTGGCTTGCCGAACGGATCAACGATTTCGACCTCGCCTACCTGCACGTGATGCGCGCCGACTTCTTCCGGCAGCAGAGCGGTGACGTGCTGACGCCTGTGCGGGCGAACTACAAGGGGACGCTGATCGGCAACATGGGCTATACGGCCAGCGAAGCGGCGCAGGCCATTGGCGAAGGAAAGCTCGATGCGGTTGCCTTTGGCACCGGCTTCCTCGCCAATCCCGATCTGCCGGCACGAATCAAGGCCGGCGCAGCGCTGAACGCACCCAATCCGGCGACGTTCTACACGCCGGGACCGGCTGGCTACACCGACTATCCGGCGATGACCGGCTGAGCCCTGGCGCCATGAGCAACCTCTTCGCCGACATCCCGCGCGACCTGCCCGAAGAACTCTGCGAAACCCTGGCCCGGAGCGACGCCGTCCATATCGAACGTATCGTCTCCCGCGGCCACGCCTCGCGTGAGGATTTCTGGTACGACCAGGAACAAGACGAATGGGTGCTGCTTGTGCAAGGTGCCGCTCGCCTTGCTTTCGCCGACGGCGATGAAGTCCGCCTGGGCCCGGGCGACTGGCTGCTGATCCCGGCACACCGGAAGCACCGGGTGGCGTGGACCGATCCGGAGGCGGAGACGGTCTGGCTGGCAGTGCATTACTCTCGGCAGTGACAGGCTGCCCGGAAATTCGACCTGTCACTGGTGCCACGTCATGGCGGCAGAATCCTTCGAAAACGAGGAGAGCGCCGAGTTCCTGAACCCTCACTACATCGCCGTCAAGGTCAGTCGCGAGGCGCGTCCCGACCTTGACGCCGTCTACATGAGCGCCATGCAGCAACTGACCGGTACCCGCGGCGGGCCGATGAGCGTCTGGCTGACCGCTGCCCGCGCAACCTCCGTCCGGATGGCGCAGGCAACCTGACAGCGCCTGTTTTTCGCCGTCCCTGAGGAGCCACGCCTACATCACCTGGGAAAGATAAGAACCCAATCGCAAGTCGGCGGTGAGTATATGCTCGGTTAACCAGCGCTCCAGAAACTCAATATGCTCGTCCACCATGGGCTTGTCTGCCTGCAGGATTTCCTGCTGCAGTTCCTTGGCGCTGTTGATCAATTCCTGGTGCTCCGCTTTGTGTTCTTCAATTCCCTCATAGCGATGCTTCAGCATCAGCCGCTCCTCGTGGCTGAAGTGCCAGACCGTGCAATTGATCAGCTCCGCCAATGTCGCCGCAAGATAATCCGAAGATTCCTCTGCCATCACGGAATGATTGAGAATGTTGAAAATATTCACCAGCTTACGGTGATCTTCATCTATTTCCTCGACCCCAACGCTGAGTATCTCGTCCCAAACTATATCTTTCATTACTCCTCTCCTGCCTGAAATACAAGACCCCGGGAGTGGGGTTGAATAGCATCCACCGCGCCGGCCTCCGGAGACACGCTCGATACGGTGAAAACGCTGCTGCTGGAACTGTACCGCAAAAGGGCCGTTCCCATGACCCGCCGATGTTCCAAACCGCACAGGGCGGCGCCTAGCAGCCAGTAGCACGTCCCCATGCCATCCGCTTTTTGTCGTCGATATTTCGGTGACAGCAAATCCACTTGCACCGTTCAGCCCCCGGAAACCCAGAAAAACGAGGCACCCCCACGTCGCAGCGGTCGGAAAAACTGTCTGCCAGACAATCAATTCGTGAACTCGGTTGCCCGACCGATGTCTCACCATGGTCTTCCGGCCATCGGCTTGCCCCGCATCGCCGAGACCCGCACGGTAATCTTGTCGAGGTCTTCACCCGTCGACCGCGGCAAAGCGTTTCAGGAAGCAGGAGTCCGCGATGAGTGCCAGACGGAAGGAGCGAGATTCGCTCGGGACCATCGAGGTTCCCGACGAGCATTTGTGGGGTGCTCAGACACAGCGTTCCCTGGAGCACTTCAACATTTCCAGCGAGCGCATGCCCGTAGCGATCGTGCATGCTCTGGCCAGGATAAAACACGCCTGCGCAAGCGTAAACGGCGAACTCGGGCTGCTTGCCGAAGACAAGACGAGGGCGATCGTGGCGGCTGCCGGGGAAGTCCTTGCGGACCAGCATCCCTTCGAGTTTCCGTTGTCGGTCTGGCAAACAGGCTCCGGCACCCAGACCAACATGAACATGAATGAGGTGCTCGCCAACCGTGCTTCGGAGTTGCTAGGCGGCCAGCGCGGCGAGAATCGCCTGGTTCATTCCAACGACGACGTGAACCTGGGGCAGTCATCCAATGATGTCTTCCCTACCGCGATGCACCTCGCGGCGGTGCTCGGCGTGACCAACGACCTGCTGCCCGCGCTGGGGCGCCTCCGCATAACACTGGCTGCCAAGTCCGAAGCGTTCGCGGATGTCGTCAAGATTGGTCGAACGCATCTGCAGGACGCGACGCCGCTGACACTGGGCCAGGAGTTCTCCGGCTACGTCGCACAACTTGACCATGCCGCGTCGTTCATCGTTGCCGCGATGGCTTCCTTATATCCATTGGCCATCGGCGGTACAGCAGTTGGTACCGGCCTGAACACGCATGCGGAGTTTGGCGAACGCGTCGCCGCCGAACTGGCCCGCGACTGCGGTCTGCCGTTTGTCAGCGCGACCAACAAGTTTGCGGCGCTTGCCGCGCACGACGGGATCGTCGCTGCACATGGCGCGCTCAAGACGCTGGCGGTGGCTCTCATGAAGATCGCCAACGATATTCGTTGGCTTGCTTCGGGGCCGCGATCGGGGCTTGGCGAGATCCGGATTCCTGAAAACGAGCCTGGCAGTTCGATCATGCCGGGAAAGGTGAATCCGACTCAATGTGAAGCGCTGACCATGATTTGTTGCCAAGTCATGGGCAATGATGTCGCCATCGGCATCGGCGGCGCCTCCGGCAATTTCGAGCTCAACGTCTTCAAGCCGCTGATGGCCAACAGCTTCCTGCAGAGCGTTCGCCTGCTCAGCGATGGCATGAGGAGCTTCGACGCGTATTGCGCCCAAGGCATCGAGCCTGATCGAGCGCGCATCCATGAACTGCTGGAACGATCGTTGATGCTGGTGACCGCCCTGGCGCCACACATCGGCTATGATCGCGCCGCCGAAATTGCAAAGAAAGCGCACCGGGAAGGAAGCGCATTGCGCACGGCGGCTTTGGAGCTGCAGTATGTCACCGAGTCGGAGTTCGACTGCTGGGTCAGACCTGCAGAAATGACTCGCGCGGGGGATGGCAACAAGTAAAGAGCGAAACCTGTTCCCCCTTACCAGGCCAGTCAGGCGCGAGCACGCGGCTTGCCCAGCCTTTCAATTGCTGGCTACGCGTGCACCAAAGGGAGCAGAATCGTCACGCCATCAGGGCTTCTTACCTGGCCGGCACGATACCTGGCGGACTCCACGTACCGGCACCTGCCGGAAGAATGGAAGGCGCTTCCGTCTTCGGCCAGTAGAGGCGCATGACCAGGTAAATGGTGTCGTTCGGTGCGGGCAGCCAGTTCGCTTCCTTCGCCTTGCCCGGTGAATCCTTCTGGATGTACAGGGTGAGCGACCCGTCCGCATTCTTCTTCATGGCGGGCAGCATCGGCGAGTTGATCAGGTAGCGGTTGATCGGGTTCTCGATCAGCAGCTGCGTCTTGCCGTCGTACATCGTCACCGACCAGAAGGAATTGACCGGCGGGAGCTGCCCGGCGGGGAAGGTGAGCGTGTAGTTGTGCTTGCTGCCATCGAGCGTCTCGCCCTTGACGTCGACGCGAGTCATCGGATACATGGCCTCGACGGCATCGTTGCCGTAGATGCCGCCCTTGGCTGCCGCGGCACGTTTCAGCCAGTCGCCTTTGTAGAAGGCAGCATCGCCGAAGATCGATGCGATCTTCCAGCCATTCACATCTGCCGTTCGCGTGTTCAGATAGGCGCTCACCTTGTCGTCACCCTCCTTCATCGCCAGCACGACGGCGGCCTTGTGTTCCAGTGAAAGGTCCTTGAACGCGAAGGTCTTGCCGGGCCCGATGCCGATGCTGGCAAGCCTGGCGCGGATTTCCTTGTTCTCGGGCGTTACCGGCACGAACTGGAGCGCGGCGTCGAGATACTCGTAGAAGTTTGCCTTGATCCCCGCCGTCGTGGCCGGCAGAAAATCGATCTTCGGCGCGGCGGGCGGCGCCGGCTGGTTGAGGAACGCGGACAGCGGCTGCCCCTTGTATCCCGCCTGCACCTTCTCGACGTTCGCCATATCCGCGGCATTGAAAAGCTGAGTGCGGAAAATGGTCAAGGCGAAGGGGGTCGTCGAACGGAAGACCTGCCTGATTCCCGCCGGTTTCTCACCTTGCCAGTCGGGGCCGACAACCAGATAGTCGCCGGCTTCATTACCCGTCGCCCGGCTGCCGATGTAGCCGTAGTTGTAGGTATTGCCGTCAATGAACTGCACCGAGTAGTAGCGCTCCCTGGGCACCGCCGGCACCGAGATCACCATCGGCTCCGCCCGCAGATCCAGCCAGAGCATGGAGTACGGGGTGTCGCTGTTGGGCGTCACCACGGCGGTGTCCTGGTAGGTGAAGACGCGGGCCTCGTTCATGATCGTGTTGAACGGTGCCTTGTACTGCCCCGAGTTCTTGTCCACCACGAACTCCTGCATCACCGCGTAGTTCATCACGATCGGCAGGCCGTAGATGAACGCTTCCTCGGCGATGGCCTTGGTTTCGGCGATACCCGGAGCGGCAATGCCCGCCTTCTTGTCGGCCTGACTGGCGGCCGATATCGGGTCGGCCTTCTTCTCGCAACCAGTCAACATGGCTACAGCGATCATGCCGCAGAGGGCGCCGATGCGAATTGCAGATCCTGGATTGTTCATTTGATTTCTCGTGGCTGGGCTCTATCGGACAAGAGCTTAGCATGGCGTGAATTCACGTCGCAATTCAAGTCATGCCCCAGGCCTCTTGATATTGCCAGCAGGTTCCCGGAACCACGATGAATTGGCGAGGTCCCGGCGCATGTCGTGGGTTCCGCATCTGGCCTGGGCGAGGCGGCCGGCGACGTCGCCCGGTCGATTGCGCTGACCGTGGTCAACGGCGTCAAGCACCGGCTATTGCAGCGCCGGGCGGACGCAGGTGCCGACAAGTCTGCGGCTTCTTCACGCGGCCGTTGGCGAGCACCAGTAGCTTGGCTTCCCGCACTTCCTCTGCGTCAGCGTGCAGGTCGGCCAGGCGGTTTCGCCGGGCATCAATCCACTGCTCACCGTCAGGTCCTGCGCCTTCCAGCGGCGAACCTTCGGGCGGCAACCGTGGTCAATAACCGGGAAGCCTCCACCACCAGTTACCGTCCCCCCCTGGAATTGCCCAATGAAACTGTTCAAGCCTCCGCTGCCAGGCGTGTCGCCTGATCCCGTCAGTCTGTTTTCCCGGCGGGAGTCCCTGCCAACCGCCGCTGCCGCCGGGGCCATCTTTGCGCTGCTCCTTCTTGCCTCGGCTCGCCTCGCGGCGCAGGGAGTCGAGGCGCCGCAGAGCTCACCCGTCGTGGTCGCTGCGAGCGAACAAGCCCGCGACACCGCCGTCGCCGAGGTCATCAGCCACGACTACGAGTGGCACGACGCGTCGCGCAACCGCGCCGTGCCAGTGCGCCTGTATCTCCCGGCCGCGACTGCCGGTATGCGAACGCTGCCCCTGGTCGTTTTTTCCCACGGCATCGGGGGCTCGCGCCGGGGCTACAGTTATCTTGGCGCCTATTGGGCCAGCCAAGGGTACGCCAGCCTGCACCTGCAGCACGTTGGCAGCGATCGTTCGCTGTGGACCGGCAACGTCTTCAATCTGGTGGGGCGCCTGCAGGGCGCTGCGCAGGAAGAGGAAGCGATCGCGCGCGTCGGCGACCTTCGTTTCGCGCTGGACCAGCTTCTGTCCCATCCCGAAGTCGGCCAGCGAATCGACCCCGAGCGCATCGTTGCCGCCGGCCACTCGTACGGCGCCAATACCATCCTGCTGGCGCTGGGTGCCCGGATCGAGCGGCATGGCCGCATCATCGATCTCGCCGAGCCCCGCCTGAAAGCGGCGATGCTGCTCTCGGCGCCACCGTTCTACGGTGAAACCGACATCGCCAAAATACTCTCGGGCATCCGTGTGCCGACGCTGCACATCACCGCCACCGAGGACATCATCCGCATTCCGGGCTACTACTCCGGGGCCGACGACCGCATCGCCGTCTTCGAGGCGATGCCCGGCGTGCGCAAGGTCCTGGCGGTGTTCGCGGGGGGCTCGCACAGCATGTTCACCGATCGCGCCGCCACCGGCGGCGTCACTCTCAACCCGCTGGTGAAGGCGGCGACCCGGGAGCTCTCCGTCGCCTTCTGGCAGAAAGTGTTCGGCGGCGACGACGCGGCCCTGCGCGACTGGCCGGCGCGCCACAACAGCATTGTCGCCCGGTTCGTCGCCGGCGGCTCGTAGACGGCGCCGGCGCTCGCTCCGCGATCTGATCGCAGCATCAGCTCATTCCTCGAGCAGGTTGCGCAGCATCCAGGCAGTCTTCTCATGCACTTCCAGGCGCTGGGTGAGCAGATCGGCGGTCGGCTGGTCGTTCGCGGCATTGACCACCGGAAACAGCTCACGTGCGGTGCGCGCCGTGGCTTCCTGGGCGGCTACCAGATGACGGATCATCTCCGTTGCCCTGAACACCCCTTCCACCTCCTTGACCGAGGCGACCTTGACAAACATCAGGGCAAGGCCGGGCAGCGTTCCGACGAATTCGCATACGCCGGTGGCGCTGCCCGGGAACGACTCACTCCCCGCTCAGCCAGCCGCGATGCCCAGTGCCCTGGCCACGCCTTCGCCGTAGGCCGGATCGGCCAGCCGGCAGTTGCGGATGTGGCGCAACTGAATCTCGCGCGGGGCATCGCCAATCGAGCGCGCGGTGTTCTCGAACAGTACCTGCTGCTGCGCCTGGCTCATCAGGCGGAAGAGCTTGCCGGGCTGCGAGTAGTAGTCCTCGTCTTCGCGATGGTTCCAGTGGTCGGCAGCGCCCTCGAGCGAGAGCGGCGGTTCGCGGTAGTCGGGCTGCTCCTGCCATTCTCCGTAGCTGTTGGGCTCGTAGCCAAGCGTGCCGCCTTGGTTGCCATCGACCCGCATCGGACCGTCCCGGTGGTAGCTGTGGAAAGGGCAGCGCGGCGCGTTTACCGGAATCTGGTGGTGATTGACGCCAAGCCGGTAGCGCTGCGCGTCGCCGTAGGAGAACAGCCGCGCCTGCAACATCTTGTCCGGCGAGAAGCTGACGCCCGGTACGACGGCCGCCGGGTTGAACGCCGACTGCTCGACTTCAGCGAAGAAGTTCTCGGGATTGCGGTTCAGCTCCATGACGCCGACCTCGATCAGCGGATAGTCGGCGTGCGGCCAGACCTTGGTCAGATCAAAGGGGTGGTAGGGCACGCTCGACGCTTCCTTCTCGGGCATGATCTGGACGTACAGCGTCCACTTCGGGAAGTCGCCCTTTTCGATGCTCTGGAAGAGGTCGCGCTGGTGGCTCTCGCGGTCTTTGCCAATGATCGCTTCCGCCTCGGCGTCGGTCAGGTTCTTGATGCCCTGCTGACACTTGAAGTGGAACTTGACCCAGTAGCGCTCGTTGGCCGCGTTGATGAAGCTGAAGGTGTGCGAACCAAAGCCGTGCATGTGTCGGTAGCTGGCCGGAATGCCGCGATCGCTCATGACGATGGTGATCTGGTGCAGGGCCTCGGGCAACGAGGTCCAGAAATCCCAGTTGTTGCGGGCGCTGCGCATGTTGGTGCGCGGGTCGCGTTTGACGGCGTGGTTCAGGTCCGGAAACTTGAGTGGGTCGCGCAGGAAGAACACCGGCGTGTTGTTGCCAACCAGATCCCAGTTGCCCTCCTCGGTGTAGAACTTGACCGCAAAGCCGCGTATGTCGCGTTCGGCATCGGCCGCGCCGCGCTCACCGGCGACGGTGGTGAAGCGGGCGAAGAGTTCGGTTTTCCGGCCGACAGTGGAGAACATCTTCGCGCGGGTGTATTTCGTGATGTCCCGGGTGACGGTGAAGCTGCCGTAAGCGCCGGAACCCTTGGCGTGCATGCGGCGCTCGGGGATCACTTCGCGGTCGAAGTGGGCGAGCTTCTCCAGCAACCAGATGTCCTGCAGCAGGACCGGCCCGCGGGGACCGGCGGTCATGGTGTTCTGGTTGTCGACGACGGGGGCGCCGGCGGCAGTAGTGAGTTTCTTGCTGGTCATGAGTCTTGCTCCTCTTTGTTCGATCAATGGTTGCCCGAAAAGGCGGCATGGATTTCTCTGCCGGCGTCCCGGAGAAGGTCCGGGATTGATGAGCACCGCACGGCAAGAAATTCTCGTGGCGTCCTTGCGAGAAGAGGGACCGGCTTGCTGAACGATCGCATGGAAGCCCGACGAACTCATTCTAGGATCGCCTGAGCGATTGGTCCAATCGATTGTGAATATGGTCTCGATTGCGAACAGCTATTGCCGGAATGGAGCAAGCGCGCTTGCCGACCTGGCCGGGCGGCGGAAAGACGAAGGCCGATCGTCGTCTCGGCTGCACGCTGATTGGCGCGACACCCACCGTTGCGCGATCCGGTCCGCCCAGGAGCCAGCCGCGTTGAGCACCATCGGCGCGGCGGACTCACGGCCGCTGGCACGCTTGCGCCAGCGGCCATCAGCACGCGCGAGAGTCGCCACCTCGGCAGCACAGACGACCTCCCGCCTTGCTGGCGCAGACCACGCCGATAGCCCTGATGGAGGGCGTTGACATCGAGGTCAGCGGCGCCGGGGTCGTAGACCGCGCCGACCACCCGTTCGCGCCGCAGGATCGGCACCATGGCGCAACACCGCTATGCCGTTGAGTGCCGCACGGCACGGACGCCGATTGCGATCTGTGCCATGGTGCTGAAACCCGCCCCGGCAAGACAGGTGAAGGTGGCCCCAAGGCTGTCCCAGAGGAGCCCGGCCAGGGCACTGGCCACCAGCATCACCAGCCCGCTGACCAGATTGAAAAAGCCGCAGGCCGTGGCACGCAAGTCGGCGGGCACCGTGTCGGCGACCATGGTCGCCAGCAGACTACTCAAATTCGGCGTTCTTGTTGTAGAACTCAAAGCACTTTCTTATCGACTTGACCTTTGCCTCGTCCACGTTCTGGAATTCCACGCCGCATTGGTAGTTTTCCCCGTCCTTCCTTTGCCAGGCGATGCTTCCTCTGACGCGGAGAGGTTCTTGTTTTTCATATTGATCCAGGTCGTCGCTAGGCAGGTAGACGGCAAGATCGAGTTGTTCACGTTCACGTACGGGCTGGATGAGCCTAAGGCGTAATCCGTTCAGGGAAAAATCGCTTGCCACGGCTTCGAACGTTGTGCCGTTCTGTGTAATCCTTACACGCAAGCTGTTGTTCGCCCGTGGCACACGACGCTTCTCGTGCTGTGCCGCCTCGATTTCAAGCCCTCCAGTGAACGTGAAGCCGGACATGATGCCGTTTAGCCTGCCGGTAACAGCGCGCAAGTCTTCGCCTATTGCCGCCGTAGTCTTAACCTTGCACCCACTCTCTCGCAATACTGCAAACAAGGTTTCAAGGGTTGATCGAAGTAAGCCTAATTGGTCCACCTGTTGTTGGCTCACAGAGGAAATCCTCTGGTTGGCACTTGCTGTATCAACGGCGGTTATCGCAATCCCTTCCATGGTATTGGCCGTTTTCCTCGCCTCTTCCTGAGTGATATTCACCTTCTGGACGACGACGTTCATTGTTGCAACCACTTGTTCCACCTTGCCGGAAAGTTGCCCAATGATCTCGCTGACTTCTGTAGCCGATCTCGTGGTGCGCTCGGCAAGCTTCCTTACTTCATCCGCGACAACGGCAAAACCACGGCCCGCCTCGCCTGCACGCGCAGCCTCAATAGCGGCATTCAGTGCCAGCAGGTTCGTCTGTCCGGCAATTTCCTTGATCACATTGACAATGCTGTGGATCAACTGGGCAAATTGCTCCAGTTCCTGAATTTCAACCGATGCACGGCTGACCTGATACGTGGTTTCTTCCATTGAGCCGATGTTCTGCCGGACGTTCTCGATCCCTTCTCGTGCCAGTTTCTCGACTTGATCCGAGCGGTCTGAGGCGTCAATGGCCTGGACCTGCACCTCGGAAGAGATCTGGTGCACCTGTTGCATGGCGGATGTCACTTCGCCCGAGTGGCCTTCTTGCTGTTTGCTCACGTCAGCAATCTCGTTTGAGATTGCAGCAACCTGGAAAGCCGATTGCCCCATGTTGCGCCCGCAGTCGTCAACTTCCTTCAGAACAGCGTGGAGTTTGTCCTGCATTTTGGTTAGCGCGGTCAGCAGCGCGCCGGTTTCATCGTGCGAAGCACTACGGATATCGTTATCGAGCCGTCCTTCGGCCACCAACTCAGCAACCGCTACAGCGTTTGCAAGCGGTCGGGTGACCGAGCGCCGGATGAACAGGAAGACGACGAGCAGGAACGGGATGCTCAGCAGCAGCGCAAGACTCGCAAACATCGAAACGAACTGCCGAGTCTGACTGTTTGCCTCTTGCAGCGAGATCTTCATGCTGACCGCACCGAGCACCGTACCCTCGGGAACCATGTGGCACTCCAGGCAATTCTTGCCGAGATAGTCCCTTTGCGCCACGGCCGGCATGATTGCCTTGAGATAGCCCTTGTCGGCGTTGAGCTGAAAGACGGGCTTGCCACTCGCCAGCACCTGCTGTACATCGGCTTCCGTAGCAAGCTCATCCGACGCGCCGGGACCAAATTGCTTGGTGACCTGATCGCCGCGGAACACCTCCAGCGCCTCGATGCTGCCCGCATTCCTGACCTGCTCAAGGTAAAGCGCGCGTTGCCCGATCGAACCGGTCATCATCATGCCGGTAAGGGAAGCCATCGTCATCTGGTGGACGCTGCGTGCGAAGTGTTGCGCCTGAATCTCGGCACTAGCCTTTTGCGCGACATACGCCCAGATGATCATGGCGCTTAACAAGAGGACGAGCATTGCCCAGATCGTTGCGACCAGTCGTACCCAGATTTTCTGGTTCTTGAACCAATTCATAATATAACTCACGTCAGACTGAGCCTATGCGTGACCATATTAGGATAAACCGTTCAGCACCGGAAGCGGATCGGTGTTGGTGGCGACAAGATCCACGGGCAATGATCTGCAGCATCCAGATCAATCCGGAGTGGTGGTCTTCGGCTCTATGCTGCTTCTGTCGGCCAGTCCGGTGCAACTTGAACGACTTGGCGGCGGTCACGCCAAGCGGACGATAACACCTGCATGCTCTGGCACAAGACCAGCCACCAACCGCAGTGCAACCCAGTACGGTCAGAACGCATAGGGCTGGTAAAGCCACTCCTTGACGACACCTACGTCTCGATCGGGCAGGTAGTGGAAGCCGGCATTGACGTCGTCGATCACGGCGTTGGCGAGGGCGTACGGCGCGCTCCTGATCGTCAGCATGTGAAAGAACCAGGCCATCGGGTAGCCAACGGCCTTGTCGTAGCGGGCCATGGCCTGGTGCAATGCCAGGCCCTGCATGCCGAAGGTGGCGGCGAACCTGGGTGCGGCACCGTTCAGTGCGGCCACCGGCGTGGCGTGCAGTACGGCCTGCCGGTAGCGGTCCAGATGCTCGCGCACGACAACCACCCAGTGGTTGGAAAACTGCGTCGCCGCGCTGGCGCTGCTGCCTTCCCAGGCTTCGACGAAACGATGAATCGGCTGCGCTTCCGGCTTCTGCTCGCGCATCCGTGCAAGGAAGGCGGCGACCGGCGTCAGCCGGCGCAAGACCAGAAACGGTGAGCCGATCGGTTCGGCGCCGGCACAGCAGGTGACGTCCGCGCCGCGCGGATCGATCAGTTCCTCGATTCCCGATGGCAGGTTCTCGGCCACGAACAGCGGATGACAGACGACCTCCTGCAGCTCCTCGATTTCGATCTGAACGAAATCAGTGGCGCCGCTACCGGTCGCGGCGACAAAATAACGCGTGCGGCCGGTGAGTCGTGTCGCCCGCAGACCGTGCTCGGCGTAGTCGTCGCAGAGGGCGGCCAGATCATCGTCGTGGGCCGCCAGTTGCTGCTCGGCCCAGGTTTCGAGATTGTCCGAAAGGCGGACATGGTTCGCATCGACGACGCCACCCAGGCGATACCAGCCGCCGCGCGACAGGACCTGGCGAAAGGTCAGCCCGGGCGCCAGTACCGCCAGGTCCCTGGCCAGCACCTCAGGCCCGGCGGTGGCAGGCGTCCGTACGCACAGCTCGGCGACCCGGCGCGACAGTTCCTGCCAATCTGCTGCGCTATTCATTGCCGGTGGTGTTCATGCGTCCTCGGCAACGAGATCCGCCGCGAAGCGGGCCAGCGAACCGGCTTCGACGCCCATGATCCGGGCCAGCCACGGCGGCGGATGGCGCAATGCCCGCTGCAGCTGGGCAAGTGCCTGCAGAGCGTCGCCGCCCGCATTCTCGCGACTGGCCACCTTGACCGGATGGACCCCGGCGCGGACGACCTTGGCCGTCGCCGGGCCACCGATCGACTGCACATAGACGATCTGGCAATCATTGATCAGTGCGGCACGCGCGACGTTGCGATCTTCGGCGTGATCCGCCGCGAGCGTCGGCCGCACGGCAATCAGCCGCACCTCGTCCGGCGAGACCTGATAGACCAGGAAGCGCTCGCACGATCCATAGTGCCCATCGAGCAACTGCTCGCGGTTCGAAGCGCAGGCGACGCGGATCGATCCCGGCATGTCGCCGGCGGCGTAGCTCGCCACCGGCGGCAGATCGCTGTTGACGATGCCCTCGCCCCACAGCAGGCGCACGGCCTGCTTCAGTTGCTCCCGCGGCACGTCGGTTTCGATCACTTCATCCCCCTGCAGCATGAGCTGCAGATCAGCCACCGTGACGGTGGCGAGTTTGGCCTCGGTCAGCGGCAACTCCAGTCGCTCAACCAGCGCCGAGACCAGTTCCCTGGCCGACAGGATGCCCAGCTCGCGAGCAGCGAGCGCGACGCGTAAAGCCGCTTCACGGGTAATCGACTGCGCCATCAGAGCCTCCCTCGAGCCTAGATGAAGACGATGCAGGATTCGCCTGCCGGACAGGCATCGAGGCACTGCGGCGAATCGAACTCGCCTTCGCACTCGGTGCAGGTGTCGACGTTGATCTTGTACATGCCGGCCTTGCTGGTGATCGAGCTGGTCGGGCAGACCGGCTTGCAGTCGCCGCACGACGTGCATTCGGCCTGGATGATTTTCATTGCCATGATGTCACTCTCCGTTGAATGGCCTACTCCGCCGCATCCAGTCGCCTGGCGCGCAGCGAGATCGGGAAGCGTGCAGGCAGCGCCTGCGGTTCAATGTAATAGGCGCCGCCGTTGTTGAGCCGGATCTCGCCGCCCCACTTGTCGGCGCTGTCGTATTCCATCGAAACGATGGCGTCCTCGAGATCGCGCTTGGGCAGGTAGAACGAGTAGGTACCGACAGCCGTCTTGCGGACCATGATGTTGGCCATGGAACTTCCCTTTGCAGTGGGCGACGGGAACGGCGAACGTCCCCGTCGGGCTGGTTCAGCGCACTCAGCGCACCAGATCGAAGTTGTAGTCGGTGGTACCCATGCCCATCGTCTCCTGGTCGAGTCGCTCGAGCACCGCATTGACCAGCGTGGTGACCACCTGCATGGCCCCCTCGTAGCCGATGGTCGTCTGGCGATGCAGATGATGCCGATCGAACAGCGGGAAGCCGATGCGAATCAACGGCACCTCGAACTCCTTGCCCTTGTGCAGCGTGTCGCGCTGGATGAACTTGCCGTAGCTGTTGCCGATCAGGAAATCAGGCTTGTCGGTAAAGCACAGCGAGCGCAGGTGCCACAGGTCGAGGCCGGTCCAGGCCTTGGCGTTGGCCCCGAACGGGCTTTCCGAGAGCATTTTCTCCATCGTTTTCAGCCAGCGCTTGCTGCCGTTGTGGCTGACCACGTGGGTCGGTTCGGCACCGCATTCGAAGAGGATCTTGACCATCCCCATGACGAAGTCGGGGTCGCCGTAGAGGGCAAATTTCTTGCCGTGCAGCCAGGCGTGCGAATCGGACATCAGGTCGACCAGGCGGCCGCGTTCCTTGGCCAGCGATTCCGGGATCGGCTTGCCGGTCAGCTCGGAAACCTTCATCAGGAAGTCGTCGGTCCAGTCCACACCCATCGGGATGTTGAGCTTTGGCACCTCATGGTTCCAGGTGTTCTCGACCAGCTTTTTCGTCTTGTCGAGCTGGAAGGGTTGCAGCAGGACGGTGCTGATGGCGTTCGGCGCGTCCTTGATCTCGCCCTGCGTCGTGCCGCCGGCGTACATCCGGAACTCGCCGTCGGCCGGCGTGTCGAGCACCTCGGTGGGGTCGGAGAGCAGCGTCGCCTCGACGTCCATCTCGGCCATCATCCGCTTGATGACCCGGAAGTTGCCGAGATAGGTCTCGAAACCGGGAACGAAGTTGAGCTTGCCGTTCTTGCCTGGCGCCTTGTCGGCCATGTGGTTCAGCGTGAACGAGCGCATGATGCCTTCGAACATGTTGTCCCAGCCGGTGACGTGCGAGCCGACGAAAGACGGCGTGTGCGCAAAGGGTACCGGGAAGTCGTCCGGTACATGCCCTTCCTTCCTGGCGTTGTTGATGAAGGCATTGAGGTCGTCACCGATCACTTCGGCCATGCAGGTGGTCGATACCGCGATCATTTCCGGCTTGTAGATTGCACGGGCATTTTCGAGGCCGTCGAACATGTTCTTCTGGCCGCCAAACACTGCGGCATCTTCGGTCATCGAATCCGAGACGCAGCAGATCGGCTCCTTGAAGTGACGATTGAAATAGGTGCGGAAGTAGGAGACGCACCCTTGTGAGCCATGCACGTAGGGCAGCGTCTTCTCGAAACCCAGCGCACAGAGCACGGCGCCGAGCGGCTGGCAGGCCTTGGCCGGATCGACGGTCAGCGCCTCGCGCTTGAAGTTCAGCTCCTGATATTCCGCGGTGGTGGTCCAGAGGAAGACCTCCTGCACCTTCTCCGGTGGATGGCGTTCTTCGCAGACATCCCGCTTGTTCTTCAACGAGGCCTGATAGTCGGGTTCGCCGAAAAGCGGGTAGCAGGGCTTGATATCATCTACAGCTTGCATCTTCATCTCCTTTGGCCGCGCCACCCATGTGTGGACGCGGACACAAGTTGAGGGAAATTCTCTCAGGCGACCTTCTTCAGCTCACCCGCTTCACTTGGCGCGGTTGAGTCGTTCAACTCCGGCTGCTTCTTCCACGGTGGCGTCTGCTTGCTCCAGCACGGATTGGAAATCGCCATGTCCATGTCGCGGGCAAAGATGGCGAAGCCGTCGTAGCCGTGGTACGGACCCGAGTAGTCCCACGAGTGCATCTGGCGGAGCGGGATACCCATCTTCTGGAAGACGTATTTTTCCTTGATGCCGGAACCGACCAGGTCGGGCTTCATCCGCTTGATGAACTCTTCCAGTTCGAAGCCGGTGGCGTCGTCGTAGAGCAGCGTGGCGTTGCCCATTTCCTTGATCGTGCGGTCGTAGTCGTCGTTGTGCGCGAACTCGTAACCGGTGCCGATGACCTGCATGCCGAGATCCTCGTAGGCGCCGATGACGTGCCGCGGTCGCAGGCCACCGACGTAGAGCATCACCGTCTTGCCCTGCAGGCGCGGCTTGTACTTGGCGATCACCGCCTCCATCATCGGCTGGTACTTGGCAATGACGCGCTCGGCGCCTTCCTTGATGTGGTCATCGAAGTGGGCGGCAATTGCCCGCAGCGACTCGGCAATCTTGGTCGGGCCGAAGAAGTTGTATTCGAGCCAGGGAATGCCGTACTTCTCCTCCATGTGGCGGCTGATGTAATTCATCGAGCGGTAGCAGTGCAGGAGGTTGAGCTTGACCTTCGGCGTCATTTCGATCTCGGCCAGCGTCCCGTCGCCAGCCCACTGCGAGACCACGCGCAGGCCCATCTCCTCGAGCAGGATGCGCGACGCCCAGGCATCGCCGCCGATGTTGTAGTCGCCAATGATGGAAACATCGTAGGGGGTTGCTTCGAAGGCCTGGCCGTCGCGCTTGTCGAGGACCCAGTCGCGGATCGAATCGTTGGCGATGTGGTGCCCGAGCGACTGTGAAACGCCACGGAAGCCTTCACAGCGCACCGGAACGATCGGCTTGTCCATTTCCTTGGCGGCCTTTTTCGACACCGCCTCGATGTCGTCGCCGATCAGCCCGATCGGGCACTCGGACTGCACCGAAATCCCCTTGTGCAGCGGAAACAGCATCTCGATCTCGCCGATCAGCTTGGCCAGCTTCTTGTCGCCGCCGAAGACGATGTCCTTCTCCTGGAAGTCGGAGGTGAAGTTCATGGTGCCGAAGGTGTCGACGCCGGTGGTGCCGACGTAGTAGTTGCGGCGGCCGGCACGCGAATACTGGCCGCAGCCGATGGGGCCGTGCGAGACGTGGATCATGTCCTTGATCGGACCCCAGACCACCCCCTTGGAACCGGCGTAGGCACAGCCACGCACGGTCATCACGCCGGGCAGCGACTTGCGGTTCGAAGTGATGCACTTCTTCGATTGTTCGACCGACTGGTCGTTGACCGCGAGGTGCTTGGCGCGGTCCTTCCTGGCCTTGTCGGGATAAACCTCGAGCACGTCCTGAATCAGGGCCTCGGTTTCTTCACGTGTCAATTCAGACATCCTGCTTCTCCTTTTTGGCTGCCGCTACTCATGTGTGCGCGGCACCCGCGGGTTGAGACGGTATTGCGCAGTCCAGGCGGTTCAGGCAGCGGCGAGTGCTTCGGCTTGTTCGGCCGCAAGCTGCGCAGCGGTCTTGCCGATGATCGACTCGTCGTCCGCCTCCAGGATGCCGAACTCCATCAGCAGTTCCTCGAGTTCGTCCATGGTCACCGGCGTCGGGATCACGAAGTTCTTGTTGTCGACGATCTTCTTTGCCAGCGTCCGGTACTCGTCGGCCTGCGGTGCCGTCGGGTCGTACTCGATCACCGTCATGCGGCGGATCTCGGCGTGCTGGACGATGTTGTGACGCGGGATGAAGTGGATCATCTGGGTGCCCAGCTTGGCCGCCAGCGCCATGATCAGCTCGTCCTCGCGGTCGGTGTTGCGGCTGTTGCAGATCAGGCCGGCGAGGCGCACGCCGCCGGAGTTGGCGTATTTCACAATGCCCTTGGCGATATTGTTGGCGGCGTACATGGCCATCATCTCGCCCGAGCAGACGATGTAGATTTCCTGCGCCTTGTTCTCGCGGATCGGCATCGCGAAGCCGCCGCAGACGACGTCGCCGAGCACGTCGTAGAAGACGAACTCGAGGTCCTCGTCGTAGGCGCCTTCCTCTTCAAGGAAGTTGATGGCCGTGATCACGCCGCGACCGGCACAGCCGACGCCTGGTTCCGGGCCACCGGATTCGACGCACTTGATGCCGCCGTAACCGACCGACATCACATCCTCGAGTTCGAGGTCCTCGACCGAGCCGGCCTCGGCGGCAAGACCCATGACCGAGTTCTGCGCCTTGCTGTGCAGGATCAGGCGGGTCGAGTCGGCCTTCGGGTCGCAGCCGACGATCATCACCTTTTTGCCGATCTCGGCCAGCGCGGCGACCAGGTTCTGGGTAGTGGTAGACTTGCCGATACCGCCCTTGCCGTAGATGGCGGCCTGACGAAGTTTTGCCATGATGCAATCTCCTTGTTGAAGTCCTGCGTTGAAATCATCTGAAGCAAGGAAAAATCCCGCGCTCCTGGCAAGGCTTGTGCACGGAGCGTGCCAGTTTCGGCCGAAACCGCTGAAACCCTGACGTGGCAAGCCTTTTACAGATTTTTCACCGAGTCCGGCGAAGGCCGACGAAACGCCGATGTCTGACATTCCTGTGGATGTTTGTCGCGCTCCCGACAAGGCCGGTGAATGCTTGCCGAAGCTGCCGCGCCTTGCCCGGCTGCCGATCAACCGCTGCAACCTGCCGGCCGACATCCTCGGTGGCCTGACCTATCAACGACATCCGACACCGCTGCAGATCGATGGCGTCGCCGACCTGCACAGGCCCTTGTGGGCGCTGCTCGACGACATTCCCGGCGCCGGCGAGCGGGCCGGGCGTTTTGCGGGTTACCTGGAGAGCCACTTTCGCCTTAAGCAACCGGAAGATGCGGGGCTTGCTGCCGGCCGGTCCGGCTCGCGCGCCAGGGCCAGCTACCTGCGCGTCGTGCGCGGCTGGGCCTTCGACAGCGAGAGCCGTGAGGCGGCCGTGCTCAAGGGCTGGGTCGAATCGCGCTTCGGGCTCAGTCCGCGCCATCATGGCGAACCGCTGCGCGAGCCTGGCAGCGCCGCCTGGCAGCGCTATGTGGAAATCCGCGCGCAGGGACTGCGCGGTACCAATGCCCTGGAGTCACAGCTCGACCTGCTCTATGCCTATACGCAGTACGAGCTGGCCCGGCAGTTTCCGCAGCGCACGCATCTGCGGCTGTACCGCGGCGTCAACCGACTCGCCGAGCACGAGACCATCCAGGACCATCGGCAGGGGGAGAAGGTGCTGCTGCTCAACAACATCAACTCGTTCTCGCGCTCGCGCGAGCGCGCCGGCGAATTCGGTGACGACCTGCTGGCCGTCGATGTGCCCCTGCCCAAACTGGCCTTCTTCAGCCAGTTGCTGCCGGGCATGCTGCGCGGCGAAGACGAGTACGTGGTGATCGGTGGCCTGTATCGGGTGCGGCTGGCGCGCTTCTAGACGGGCAGCTTGCCGTTGGCTCAGGCGGTGCGGGGAGTGGGCTCGATCGAACCGCATTCGCTGGTGGCCGCAAAGCGCTTCCATCGCGGCAGCCGTGCTGTACCATCTTCCTCAAGCAACTCACGACGAGTACCATCATTGGTGGCAAGATTCTCGTCGAAGGGGAATGCCTGACCGCAAGTCCGTCGGGCTGTCGGTTGGGCATCGGCCAATTGTCTGGAGTGGCAAACCATGAACACAAGGGAAAAAATTGTCGAGGAAGTACAGACGCTGCCGGAGACGGACGCGCGCGAAGTGCTGGATTTTGTCGGCTACCTGAAGTCCAGGCGCGCGCAAGCAATGGCGGCAACTGCGGACATGAGCGAATTCGACCAGTTCGGCGCGGTGTTTGATGGCAAGTTCAACCGTGATGAGTGCTATGACCGCGAAGTGCTTCGCTGATACGAACGTCGTCCTGTATACCATCGGGAAGAACAGCCGCAAGGCGGAGATCGCGCGCGGCATCCTGGCGGCACGTCCGGTGGTCAGTGCGCAGGTCATCAACGAGGCCATCAATGTCTGCCTGCGGAAGCTCGGGTTTGATCGGACGAAGGCTTACGCCTTTGCGGATACGGTGATGAAACTCACTGATGTGCTGCCCGTTGATGAAACCACGATCCGCAGGAGCGCAGATCTGGCCATCCGTTACCAGCTTGCCAATTGGGACGCACTGATTGTGGCTGCAGCCGTGCTGGCCGGGTGCGATACGCTCTATTCCGAGGACCTGCAGCATGGACAGGTATTGGCAGACCAGCTGTCTGTCGTCAATCCGTTCATCACGGCATGAAGCAATGGCACTCCACACGCTTCCGTGGAAAGCCTGCTTGCCGCGCCCTGTCAACGCCGCCGTCTTGGCACTTTCGGGCCTTGTCCGAAGAGGTGAGTTTAGGATGCTGTCCCCGAAATGCGCTGCCAACTACTTCAGTACCGTATCGCCCGCCGCGTGGCCGTGAGCAAGAGCTTCCATTCTTGCCGGCAGCGCTAGCGTTTTCGATAATCACGCCGCCGTCAGAATGAAATCCACATGCACCGCATCGTAAGGAAAACAAAACCCCGCCTGTTCGCGCTCGATCAGCCCAGTGGCCAGCAACGAATGCACGTCGGTATGCACGCCGCGTACGTCTCGCCCCACACGCCGCGCAATTTCCCGTAGCGCGAGCGGTCCCGCACCCGTCATCACCTTGAGGATGTCCCAGCGTAGCGGCGTCAGCGTGCGCCATAGCGCGCGCTCATCGACGAAACCGATGAAGGGCATCGCGCGCTCGCCGGTCGTCATGGCGCGCATGAAGCGAGCACTGACCTCTTCGCGCGACGCGACGCCGATGGTTACGGTGTTTGTCATGTCACTTTCTCCAATCGTCGACGGCTGTCCACAAGTCTGCCAAGATCTGTTTCAGCGAGATGAAGAGGTAGAGTGCCTCCTCTTCGCCGCAGTGCAAGTGGTTGCCCTTGCCGGCCTCGTTGTCGAAACGGAGCACGCACACCCCATCCACCACGTAAGCCAAGCTGTACTTCAGGTCGTGCGTCCTGCCGGGCACCTCGGTCGGCACCCGGAAGACACGCACAGCGACAAAAGCATGATCCCCTTGTGGGAATCGGTCATCAAGGTTCAGCGCCGCTGGCATGTTGTAAATCCTAACAACACCAACGAGCGTTGTAACGGAATGCAACAGGTGGCAACCAGCGGCTACAGAAAGTCGTCAACTTTTTCGGAACCCCTGGCCGTTTGCGGTTGGAACGACCGGCAGTTTTCGCCGTAATCCGCTCACTGTTCGTGCCGCCACCCGAAACTGCCGCGCCAACAGATCCCGCTGCAGTTTCGCCGTACCCGCCGTCTCGTCACGCACCGGCACCGCGGCTTGATCGACGTTGAGCACGTGGTTTGCGGCATTGACGAAGCGGCTGATGCGCATCGCGGGCATCCCCAAGCGCTGCGCCAGCGCTGTGTTGGAAAGTTTTGCGCCACGCGTTTCCAGCGCCTTCAAGAGTCAAGGGTCTTTCTTCTTTCCCGTGATCGAGCGAGACTGCAGCGCATTCGCCCGTAGCCCGCCCGGAGGAAAAAGGATAGACCCCCGACTTTCAACCACGGACGGCCGGTCCGGCCCGGGAGATGGCCCATGGTACTGAGTGGGGCGGGATTCGGATAGCTTTTCCAGGGCCACCGGGGCGAAATTCGAGATTGACACCCCTTGATGGAGGCTCCTACACTCTTCGCGGTGCCGTTGGATTTCCTATCCTTTGCAAGGAGTCTTGACCATGAGCGACAACGTTGACAATCTGGTTCTTGAGCACTTGCGCGCCTTGCGGGGTGGACAGGACCGCATCGAAAGCGAATTGCGGGAGGTCGCCGCCCGGCTTACCGGCCTGGAAGCGAGCACTGCCGCTGGCCGACGCGATAGCGTCCACAACTACGAGGAAATCATCCGGCAACAGTCAAGTATCGATCAGATCAAGGCGCGAATTGACCGGATTGAAAGGCGGCTGGAAATCGCGGGTTGAGAAATCACCGGTCGGGCAAAAGAAAAGACCCGACGCTGCTCGCGCGTATGCTCTGCTCGCGCGTATGCTTGAACCGGATGCGGTCGCTAAGCTGATCGAGCAGCCGCCGAGGTGGTTACGAGGCAGGGAAAGCATTGACGCAATTGCCGGAAATTTTAGTGGACGGGTCCATGGCGCACCTCACTGTTTTGTCTGAGACTTTTTCGTTATGCTGTGCATGTGTACAGCATAACGACGCAAAGCTTTGCGTCAAGTAGGATTGCTACTTCACGTTGAACTAAAGCGCTCTGCGCTGGCGTAGGCACCCCAGCGCCCTTGCGCTCTCCTTCCGCTGCTGCCTGCGTTCGTCCTCGCCCTTACCCTGACCGCTTGAGGTCTCGACGCCTCGCTTCCCGACTCGCTCGCAAATCCTCGATCCTCCTGGCTGCGGGGGACGTCCCCGCAGCAACCGAGGAGAGTCATGAGTGAGCTGCGTGAAAGAATGAGCAACGCCATGTGCCTGCGGGGAATGGCGGCACGGACCCAGGAAGCCTACATCGGTGCGCTGGTCGAACTGGCGAAGTACTACCAGCGATCGCCGGCGGACTTGCGTGTCGAGGAAGTCCAGGCCTACCTGCTGCACCTGATTCGCGACAAGAAGCTCGCTTACGCGAGCGTCAATCAAGCCTCGTGTGCCTTCCGCTTCCTCTATCGGCGGGTGCTCGGGCGCCCGGAAGCCGGCTTCGACATCCCGATGGCCAAAGTGCCCCAGCGCCTGCCGCAGATCCTCTCGCGCGAGGAAGTCGCGCGCCTGATCGACTCGGCGAGAACCCTGCGCGGGCGAACGCTATTGATGACCACCTACGCCGCCGGCTTGCGGGTCTCGGAAGTCTGCGCCCTGCAGGTGGGGGACATCGAGAGCGCCGCCGATCGCATGTGCCTCAAGGTGCGCCAGGGCAAGGCGGCAAGGATCGCTACACGCTGCTGTCGCCCCACCTGCTCGCCGCCTTGCGCACCTACTGGCGCGACACCCGGCCGCGGCTCTGGTTGTTCGCCAACCGGGCCGGCACCGGCCCGATGGAAATCCAGACCGCCCAGCGGATTTACTATGCGGCACGCAACGCCGCGGGCATCGCCCCCGAAGGCGGCATCCACGGTCTTCGCCATGCCTTCGCCACGCACCTGCTCGAAGCCGGCGTCGATCTCTACAGCATCGGCCGGCTCCTCGGCCATGGTCATCTGTCGACCACCTCGCGCTATCTGCATCTGGCACGCTCAAAGCTGACCGGCAACCCCTCGCCGCTGGAACTGCTCGACCCGCTCCGTTGAGCCACCGCCAGTGACCCTGGCCGAGGTCTTCCGCTGGCACGGGCCGGCGTACCTCGCCAAGCACGCTTTGTCGTCGGCTAAGGCCAAGGTCTGGCGGGCGATCGTCGCCTGTCGCACGGCCATCCTCGGCAGCCACGTCGAGACCTGTGACGGCTGCGGGGTGACGCGACACGTCTATCACTCGTGCCGCAACCGCCACTGCCCGCAGTGCCAGACCCGAACCAAGGAGCACTGGCTGGCGAAACGGCGCCAGGAGCTGTTACCGGTGCCATATTTCCATCTGGTGTTCTCCTGCCGCACGCGCTGCATGCGCTGATCGCGCTACGCCCGCGGGTGATCTACGAGTCCTCTTTGGTGTCGCGTCGGCCACCTCACCGAATTCGGCGCCAATCCCCGCTGGCTGGGCGGCAAGCTCGCGTTCTCGCTGGTCCTGCACCTGGAAGCGGGACCTCGGGCGGCATGTGCATGTGCCGCCCTGGTCGCCGGGGGGCGTTGACGCCCGAGGGCGAATGGAAGTCGCCGAAGCGCGGCTTCCTGTTTCCCGGTTCAGGCGCTGTCGCGGGTCTTTCGCGGCAAGTTCATCGCGGCGTTGAGTGAAGCCCGAGGCTCAGGGCGGCCGCTGGTGGCAGAGCTGGCCGACGAGAAGGTCTGGCGGGCCCTGCGCCAGCGGTGCTGGCGCACGACTGGGTGGTCGCGAAACAGCCGCCGGCGGCCCGGAGCAGGTCCTCGAATACCTGGGTCGCTATACCCATCAGGGTAGCCATCTCGAACGAGCGTCTGGTCAGGATCGACGAGACGACGGTCCGTTTCCGCGTGCGCGCCACGCCGGGCAAGCGCGTGCTCAGCGTGTCGGCGGAGGAATTCATCGACCGCTTCCTGCTGCACGTCTTGCCGAGCGGTTTCAAACGGATTCGGCACTACGGCCTGCTGGCCCCGGCGGCGAAGGCGACAAAGCTATCCCTGGCACGGCAGGCCTTGTCGGTACCGGAACCCGATCCGGTGATCACGGCGACGGTGGAGGACTTCCTGCAGCGAGTCGGCCGCGGCGAGTGGGCGCGCTGCACGCATTGCCACGAGGGACGCTTCGTGCCGACGGCGGCGATTCCGCCCCTGCGTCAGGCGACGCCGCAGAGCGCATCGGTTTCGCGGACCCCCATGAAAACCGCCAGCGCTTGGCGAGTGCCTTTCCCGTGTGCTCTATGGCAGTTTCGGCCGCCAGGAGATGCCTCGTCGGCAGCGTGCCGAAGGCACGGTTGCCGCGCGGCTTTGGGCTTACCAGAGCGCCCTGTTCGTTCCTGTCACGCCCTCGCGAACAGCAGGAAGCCGGCTCGGCTGCCTCTCGCCAAGCCGTCTAACCCATGCCCGCGGCTTGACCCAAGGCGCGGGACGCTTATCCCCATAAGTACCGCCGTCGAGGCGCTTCAGTCCAACGAGGTTTATCTGCCGCGGATACGCCAGCGGCTAGGCCGGGTGCTTTCGGCGCGGCCGATAAACGCTATTCGTTAGGGCTTTACGGTGATACAAATTAATTTCACGCCATTCGAAGTCGCCTCGGTCATAATTTCTCTTGTCTCTACAGCCATTAATATCGTCCAATTCTTTTTGGCTCGGCGCATGAAATCATTACATGTTGCTGATATGGATGGTATTTACACTACAGCATACAGAGCAGTTGAGAACGTGGACTTGGCAATCAACCTGACTAGAGACGGCAAAAGCCCAATCGAATATATCCAAGCCACAAAGGCCACAATTAACTCTATCCGCGAGCGATGCCACAATAGAATCTTTCATCTTGAGAAACGATTGCCGGAGAGATGCCAACCGTGGTCATCATCACAAATAGGCAACTCTTGAAGCTATTCCCTAACTTGCGCTTCGAGAGGGACGCTCCGCCGAAAAGCCGGCTCCGCGCCCCTCAAGCTAAACGTTAGGTTTTTTTCGTAGTTCAATCTCACATAGGAGATGCAACATGATGCAAGCAATTCGTCTTACAAGACTCCGCCCTTCGTTAGGTGTCGCCATCTTGACTGTGGCGTTTGCTATATCTGGCTGTTCTATCAAGTTAATCAGTAGCTACGACGAAACGACAGATAAAACTGTAACTGCGTTACAAAAGAAAACAGAAGCACATTTTGTTGCACTTGAGGCGGTAGAAGGATTGCCAGAATGCAAATTCGATAAGCACAAGCAATTCTATGACGAAGCAAAAGTTGACGTTAGTGCAATTGCTGTGCGTGCTGCCGCCATACCAAAAAATGAAATCACAACAGATCAAACTGTTTTGCTCTCAAGTAGCTTGGAGAGCCTAGAGAAGCTTCACAAGATTGGATGTATATCTAAAGACCAAATAAAACCGTTACGCACACAGTTCAATTCGAGTTTCACCGCAATTCTTAAGCTCGAACTCGCGAAACGTCGCGGCGAATAACGCCGCAAACAATTCAATAGGAGATAATCATGGCACTTAGCGCATCGCAGCTTGGCAAGGACATTCTGGCCGCTCTCAAGGGCACTCTCTCGGAAAAATGGCCTGAAATTAAGGAGTATGGAGAGGCGGAGGCTAAAAAACTGGCCCAGACTCTCGTAATGATTGAAGCACTCAAGGTTGCAGGCAAAATAAATGAAGAGCAGGCTGCACTTCATTTGGAGATACAAAAGAACTCAAGCCGAACAGTTCTATTAACTATTGAGGGGCTTGGTGTACTTGCTGCTGAGGCAGCGCTTAATGCCGCACTCAATGTTGTAAAAGATGCCGTAAATACCGCCATTGGGTTTGTATTGTTATAAACCTAACATGGCGGTCGAGAGGGACGCCAAAAATGCTGCGCATTTTCGGCGCCCCTCACCTCTACGTTAGAGAAATAAGGATGACATGATGACAGCCGATTCTGCTCAAGGGACAAAGATTATTGAGTCGCCATCAGTAGACTACGCGAGAATGACAGCCAGGTATCAGAAGTTGCATCTAATAATAACTGGCACCGCTGCGGCCCTTTCATTAATAACCGTCATTACAATTATTGTTCAGGTGTATAACCTAGCGAAACAAACGGAAAACCAAACAAAGGTATTAGATGTGCAAAGCAGGTCGCTTGATTCACTCAATCAGTCACTTCAGGCACAAGAACGAGCCTTAAGCAATCACAATTGGCAATTCTTGATAAATCAAGATGCGGAAATATCTCGTGTACTGATGGAACACCCTGAGCTCAGGCCTTATTTCTACGCCAGTAAACCAATAAACGATAAAGACAAAAACTTCGACAGGGTTATTTTACTTGCAGATATGTACCTTGATTTCGTTGAGTTATTCGACAAAGAAAATATAAAACGCATTATCGGTAGCGAAGATAGGCAGAAATATCTAGGTTTGTGGAATAATTATTTTAGAGACATCTTTCAGTCTTCTCCGGTCCTGTGCTCACATTACTACGAAGTAAAAGATTGGTACATGGCAAGCGTTGGTGAGTATGCTGCTAAATACTGTTCAAAAAGGCCGTAACTCTCTAACTTGTCGCTCAACCGGAGCGCGCGAAATGCCGGTTTGCTTCGTGGTCGCCGGCTCGCGCGCGCCCGGTTAGCTTTACGTTAGAGAGCGCAGGCTATGCCGGATATCAACAACATTCGCGAGTACTACCTCACCGAGTTTCGGAATGATCTGATTCGGTTTTTGCCAAATCAGGCAACCCCATATTTCGGCCATAGTTGGTCTTACGACTGCCGCGGGCTGGAGAATGTTGCAAGACAGAAAAGAGCGCAGTTCCTCCTCTGTTTGTATTTCACTGTGCTAGTTGACCAAGCAATGCACGAACATTTTCGTGAAGCATATTCACGCTTCGAAAATCTCACCCGCTACCCCAAGTTTTGTCATGGCCTTGGTCAGTTTCAGAAAAACCCGCGCGCCATTCTTTCAACGCCCGACGAAAAGGGACTCGTTGATTCAGTGGCGCTGGGGAGCTATTGCCAAGCCGCAATGGATCTATTCGTTGATGAGGTTGTTTCATTTTTCCAAGAACACATGCCCAGCATGTCAGCGTCTGAGTTCTTCGATAAACTGATTTATGACCGTGATGTTCAAATTCCGGAGATATTCGTTGCGCTCGACCCGGCAACTAAAGACCGCATTGAGTACAAGGCATACTAATCAAAGAATCAAAGGGGCCAGGCTCAAATATTGTGGCAATAATTCTTGAACAATAGGGGACAGACCACGGTTTCCCTTTCCTTTTAGGTAAATTAAATGCTCTTTTTGTCTGTCATGCCCAACTTGCGCTTCAACGCGGTCGGGCGAAAAGCCGCCCGCCGGTTAAGCTAGACGTTGGACGTCACTGAAGGAGGTCTGTAGTGGCTAAAGTTCCTGTAGAGATCGTCACGGTCGGGGAAACAGCGCTTGAATCGATTTCTGCCGCGCTCCAGTTGGCCAATGCGGAGCAATCGGAGTTTACTTTCGCCCAGGCGCCGCCCTCGATCAGCGCGCCTTTACAGATACATACCTACAAGCGGGCGAAAACTACTGACTTCCTTGACCTTGTCGAACGTACTCGGTCGGAATCGCGCGGGTTCCATCCGTTCATTATCGTAGCGACAGATGCTGAGCTAGATGGAGAGAAGTTCTCGAATCTTTTTGGTTCTCATCGGGCAGAAAAAGGACTCGCGATCCTGACTACTGCTCTGGTTCCCGATGTCATCATCCCGGCGGATCGGATGGTTGCCTACTTTATCTATTATCTTGCTCGGTATTCGCTCAGCTTTCTCGCACCAGAGCACAAGAACCATGATGACCCCAGGGACTGCGTCTTTGATCGGAAAATCTCCAAGAAGGACATAGTGAACAGCATGCAGGGCCGTGGGCTTTGTGATGAGTGCAGGCGCATCCTTGTCAATGGGCCCGGCGCATTCTCGGCGGCTCAGTTTGATGCGATAGCGAAGTTGCTCGCTTTGTCTGGACGGATCCTTCGAGATGGCCATGAGAGAGATGGTCGGCCCAGAATCTTCATCGGGTCATCCTCTGAAGGACTAAGTATCGCAAACAAGTTGCAAGAACTGCTGTCCTCGGACTTTTCCGTAGTGGTCTGGAATCAGGGTACCGTGTTTGGCCTCGGCAGCACGACACTTGAGGCACTTGAAGCCGCAGTATTCGAGTATCACTTCGCGGTGTTCGTCTTCACGCCAGATGATGAGCTGCAAAGCAGAGGCGAGGTAAAGCCCGTCGCCCGAGACAATGTGTTGTTTGAGCTCGGGATGTTCATCGGAAAACTTGGAAGGAAGAAAGCATTCGCGATCCACCCAGGCAAGAAAGCCGTTTCACTTCCAAGTGACCTCAATGGCGTGACTACGGCTCCTTACGAGCCAACTGAGAAGAATTTGGCTGCTGCACTTGGTCCAGTTGCCAACCGAATTCGAACAGCAATCCGTCAGGGATGAACGGTGACGTCCAACCTGGCAGTCGAGGGGAGCTTCGCGATAAGGCCGCTCGCCCCCTCACTTCTACGTTAGCTGCAATGAGTGTACACCATGGATTCTGATCGCCTCAAATCGTACGTAGACGAAGAACTCGCCGCTTGCAAAGCGCGAATTCAGGAGATCGCGAAGGCAAATGGTGGCCCCAAGAACAATCTTCGTCTCCTCTATGGACTACCTGAAGATAAGAAGGTCATCTACGCGGAATCTGGAGGACTCGCAAATGTTGCTCTGTTTCCGCAGGACGCGATCCTGATCGTTCCAATATTTCCTTGGTCGGAGCCTGACTTGGAGGCAGCCGTTGGCCCATTACCGCGTCTGAGGGAACTCATTGAAATGGGTCGCGTGTTCCCTGTCATACAGCACCCGTTGTATTACACGGATTGCGATCATCTTTCATTTCTCTTCGACCGACGCACTCCGAGCTACTTCATTCGTGGGACATTCGCATATTCAGCGGTCCTTGGAATCCCACCTGACATCGAAACTTCCGACGCTGGGATTCCCGTACTTTCTCAAGTAAACCGTCTAATGCGGCATTGTGTTGCGGCCCACCGGAACTGGTTGAGTCACGCGATGGGAGATTCGGATTGTTGGGAGTATCGGTATCGCAGGCAAACAACACGAGATCAACGGTTCTTCAATCGCATCTACTCCAGTTTGTGCTACCGCTACGCATCCGTTGCTGTTTGTATTGGTCAGCACAATGCTGACCAAATCATCTCTGTATTTTCACCTACCAAAGCATCCCAGATTTTGCTGCACTTGCACATTCTCTTCGATCATGTCTTGTGCCATGGGGTTGGCTCTGATTTTGTGGTTCGCCCAAATACACCGGACGGAATGGATTTCAAGGAGTCCAAGCAAACGGGCGTTACTAGGGCATGTGAGCTTAATGTTGGACAGGATCTGCGGTTAACGCTACCAGAGAAGGAGTCTCCGTATGTCACGGCTTTGCTCAAGGAAGAGCATTTCCTTCGCGGGATCGATTTCTCGCTCCTATCATCCGAAAGCATCCCTGAAATTCAAGACCGGTTAAGTCGCCAGTTTGCCGATTTTCGAAAGAAGGTGGAGGCAGTTGGGAAGGGAAAGAAACTAACCCAACATAGCGTTCAAATTACGTTATACGTTATGTCGCTTGCGGCGGTAATCGGTGGCGCGCCACTTGGTGGTGCACTCGCAGTCATAGCGGGTCTTAAGGTGCCATGGCTCGCGGATGTGATCGCAGATACCCTTGAGCGCGTACACCGGGACAGGCTCGCCTCGTATGCAATTGATTCCTATCGCAAGGCTGGCAGCTAATCGGGTAAGGGCCGGCGTCTAACCGGCCCTCCCCACACCACCCGGCATGCGGGTCCGCACCGGGCGGTTCATGAACAGGGCGCACACGACGTTCTCAAGCGTACCCGTGAGCCTTCATCCAAAGATTCCGGATACTCACCAGACCTTGTGCCCTCAACCAATCGTTCGTCATCCCGACTTGCGTCGCCTTTGACCGAGACAGGTGCCAGTAGCTCTTGCCGCTGACTCCCGTCAAGATCGCCGTCCGCCGGTCGACCCCCAGCGCCAGAAGGTGGCTGATCTTCGTGCGACACAGACGCCACTGTTTCCAGTAGCACATGCGCACACGTCGGCGTAGCCATTCATCCAGTCCGGGAATCGGTCGGTAATACTCCGAGATGCCAAGTAGCCCATCCAGCCGCGCAGGTACTGCCCGAGTTTCTCGAACCGATGTTGCATCGAAACTCCCCAGCTTCGCCCCGTCAGTTCCCGGAGGCGGTGCTTGAAGTCGGCGAAGGCGGCATCCGACCAGCGCAGTTTGTTCTTCCTGAAGGTGAATCCCAGAAAGACGCACTGCTCGATCTTTGCCACCTGGCTCTTCTTCTCGTTGACCGGCAGTTTGAGTTGCCGGCCGAGGTAGGCGGTGAGACTGGCCTTGACGCGCTGGCCGGCCCGTTCGCTCTTGACCAGAACCATGAGGTCGTCGGCGTACCGCGCAAAGCGGTGGCCTCGCCCTTCCAGAGTCCGATCCAGATCGTCAAGCAGGATGTTGGCCAGCAGCGGCGAGAGGGGTCCGCCTTGCGGCGTTCCCAACTCGCTGGGTTGAAGCGTGGAACCCATCATGACACCCGCCCGCAGGTAGCGGCCGATGAGGGCCAGCAACCGCTTGTCGCTTACCTTTCTGGCCACTCGGGCCATCAGGATGTCGTGATCGACGTTGTCGAAAAATTTCGCCAAGTCAAGGTCAACGGCGATGCGATAACCGGCCTTGAGGTCGGATCTGACCTGCTTGAGTGCGCCGTGGGCGGAGCGTCCGGGCCGAAACCCATAGCTCGATTCGGAGAATTCCGGATCGAAGATCGGTGTCATGATTTGAGCGATGGCTTGCTGGACGACCCCCTGTCAACAACGGTCGGGATGCCCAGCGCGCGTTCGCCACCACTGGGCTTCGGGATAGTCACCCGTCGCACCGCTTGTGGCTGATAGCGACCCTCGCTCAGGGTCTGGCGGATGGCCGGCCAGTGCTCACAGGCATACGCCGGGAAGTCCTCAATGCGCAGTCCGTCGATTCCCGGTGCGCCGCGGTTGGATTTCACTCGACGCCACGCCTGTTTCAGGTTGGCCGGTGAGAGTACGGCTTCCATCAAGTCCTTCCCCATACAAACTTCCTTCGGGGCGTCGTGCAAGGCTGGCTGGGCAAGATCACGCCGATCCCCGGCTCCCCCGGTCGGGTTCGTTGTCGGGTTCGAGTAACTCACGGCTCCTCCTTTGCTGTTCATGTTCGGCCCTTCGCGTTACCTTTCGGTGCAGCTACTATGGCCTCTGCTGACTCCTGATCAGTCACGCCGGCGATTGCTCGCCGTCGCGCTATGGCCTTCGCTTCGCTCACTGCCTGTTCGCTCGTCTGCGGCCGGCAGCCTGCCGCAACGCCCGGATCATTCTGTTGAGCAGCGATCCCCACTGCTTTTGCGAAACGTCGGCAATCGCTTGCCGATCAGGTCTCCCCAGGTAAGAACGCGATGTTTCCGTGCACAAGCGCTGCATTTACCTTGTCCGCCGTATCCGATGGGCTTCGTCATGGGGTGCCAACTCGCCCGCAGACCAGGCCTTCTATGCAGTTTCTGTCCGTCGCCTCGCACTTTTGCGCTCCGGCTTCCTCCAGACAAGTCCTCGCGACCTTGCCCTTGCCTTCGGCTAGTGGTTATCATTGATCCAATATGTCGAATCAATCCCGGTACTCCCACAGGGGACTTCCACCCCATCACATCGCGCCCATGCTGGGCGCACACCCGGCAGTCCACACGGACGCTGCGCGATAAAGCCGCGCAGCGCCGGTGACTTCTACGTTGAACTAAAGCGCTCCGCGCTGGTGTAGGCACCCCACCGCCCTTGTCTTTTCTTGCTGTCGCTCCGTGAGTTCGCTCTCCCTCTCACCCTGACTGTCTGACGGCTCAACGCCTCGCTTCCCAACTCGCTGGCAAATCCTCGATCCTCCTCGCTGCGGGGGACTTCCCCGCAGCAACCGAGGAGATAGTCATGAGTGAGCTGCGTGAAAGAATGAGCAACGCCATGTGCCTGCGGGGCATGGCGGCACGGACCCAGGAAGCCTACATCGGTGCGCTGATCGAGCTGGCGAAGTACTACCACCGATCGCCGGCGGATTTGCGTGTCGAGGAAGTCCAGGCCTACCTGCTGCACCTGATTCGTGACAAGAAGCTCGCCTACGCGAGCGTCAATCAAGCCTCGTGCGCCTTCCGCTTCCTCTATCGGCGGGTGCTCGGTCGCCCGGAAGCCGGTTTCGACATCCCGATGGCCAAGGTACCCCAGCGCCTGCCGCAGATCCTCTCGCGCGAAGAGGTCGCGCGCCTGATCGACTCGGCAAGAACCCTGCGCGGGCGAACGCTATTGATGACCACCTACGCCGCCGGCTTGCGGGTGTCGGAAGTCTGCGCCCTGCAGGTGGGGATATCGAGAGCGCCGCCGATCGCATGTGTCTCAAGGTGCGCCAGGGCAAAGGCGGCAAGGATCGTTACACCCCTCCTCTCGCCGCGTCTGCTCGCGGCCCTGCGGACCTACTGGCGCGACACCCGGCCGCTGCGGTGGTTATTCACCAACCGGGCCGGCACCGGCCCGATGGAAATCCAGACCGCCCAGCGGATTTACTATGCGGCACGCAACGCCGCGGGCATCGCCCCCGAAGGCGGCATCCACGGTCTTCGCCACGCCTTCGCCACGCACCTCCTCGAAGCCGGCGTCGATCTCTACAGCATCGGCCGGCTCCTCGGCCATGGTCACCTGTCGACCACTTCGCGCTATCTGCATCTCGCGCGCTCAAAGCTGACCGGCAACCCCTCGCCCCTGGAACTGCTCGACCCGCCCAGTTGAGCCACCGCCAGTGACCCTGGCCGAGGTCTTCCGCCGGCACGGGCCGGCGTACCTCGCCAAGCACGCTTTGTCGTCGGCCAAGGCCAAGGTCTGGCGGGCGATCGTCGCCTGTCGCACGGCCATCCTCGGCGGCCACGTCGAGACCTGTGACGACTGCGGCGTGACGCGACACGTCTATCACTCGTGCCGCAACCGCCACTGCCCGCAGTGCCAGACCCGAGCCAAGGAGCACTGACTAGCGAAACAACGCCAGGAGCTGCTGCCGGTGCCGTACTTCCACCTCGTGTTCACCTGCCGCACGCGCTGCATGCGCTGATCGGACAACGCCCGCGGGTGATCCACGAGGTCCTCTTTGGTGCCGCGTCGGCCACCCTCAGCGAATTCGGCGCCAATCCCCGCTGGCTGGGCGGCAAGCTGGCGTTCTCGTTGGTCCTGCACACCTGGAAGCAGGACCTCGGGCGACATGTGCATGCACGCCCTGGTCGCCGGCGGGGCGTTGACGCCCGAGGGCGAATGGAAGTCGCCGAAGCGCGGCTTCCTGTTTCCGGTTCGTGCGCTGTCAACCAGTCTTTCGCGGCAAGTTCATCGCGGCGTTGAGTGAATTGGGTGGTCTACGCGAAACAGCCGCTCGGCGGCCCGGAGCAGGTCCTCGAATACCTGGGTCGCTACACGCATCGGGTGGCGATCTCGAACGAGCGTCTGGTCGGGATGGACGAGACGACCGTCCGTTTCCGCGTGCGCGCCACGCCGGGCAAGCGCGTGCTCAGCGTGCCGGCGGAGGAGTTCATCGACCGCTTCCTGCTGCACGTCTTGCCGAGCGGTTTCAAGCGGATTCGCCATTATGGTCTGCTGGCCCCGGCGGCCAAGGCGACGAGGCTATCCTTGGCACGGCAGGCCTTGTCGGTACCGCAACCCGATCCGGTGATCACGGCGACGGTGGAGGACTTCCTGCAGCGCGTCGGCCGCGCCGAGTGGTCGCGCTGTCCCCACTGCCACGAAGGACGGTTCGTGCCGACGGCGGCGATTCCGCCCCTGCGTCAGGCGACTCCGCAGAGCGCATCGGTTCGCGGACCCCCATGAAAGCGGCCAGCGCTTGGCGAGGGGCTTTCCCGTGTGCTCAATGGCAGTTCCGGCCGCCAGGAGATGCCTCGTCGGCAGCGTGCCGAAGTCACGATTCTGGCGCTGCGCTCTGTTTGCCAGAGCGCCCTGTTCGTTCCTGTCACGCCCTCGCGAACAGCAAGAAGCCGCTCGGCTGCCTCTCGCCAACCCGTCTGACCCATGCCCGCGGCTTGACCCGGGGTGCGGGACGCTTACAATCCCCATAAGTACCGCCGTCGAGGCGCTTCAGTCCAACGAGGTTTATCTGCCGCGGATACGCCAGCGGCAAGGCCGGGTGCTTTCGGCGCGGCCGATAAACGCTATTCCTGCGACACGAAGTCGCTTGTAAGAGTTGTTCCAACTTAAATGAAGGGAACCACCGATGTCACTCGGTGAATCTAGGAGTCTGAATAAAGAGCGACTCTGACAATGTAACGAAGCGCCGCAAGGTGCGGGAGATAAATCGTGAGAGGCATATCCCTCTGGCAGCCACAGCTGGAATAGTGCTAGATAATTGGTACGGTGAAAACATTTGAATCTGCGTTAAGGATCGTCATTTATAGCAAGCGGAAGTGGCTACTACGCTTGAACCAAAAGGTAATGAAGGTGGGAGTGACGTCTGGATAGTACGTCCTCGTGACCCATAAGCCTTCCGGTCCACAGCAGGCACCTAACCCGATGTACTTTTGCAAGTGGAACGTGGAAACCCCGTATTGCTCCCTTCGGGGACAGCTGACTGCAAAGTCTGCTTATGGCTGTGCGGGCATAGGATTGAGGAAAAAGCGAACGCTGCTCTGTAATGGGGTGGATAGGGGTTGAAACATGACCCCACGCGAAAGCGGGCAGACTTCCTCTTGGTCTCTCTTCACGAGAGAGTTTGAATAACGATCTGAACGGAGGGAAAGCAGATGAGCGCAGAAACACGGGCGTGTGCACCCTTCGACGTGACGTGGCCCAGTATCGATTGGGTAAAGGTTCAACGTTTCGTAAGAAGGCTGCAGACGCGTATCGTGAAGGCAACACAGGCCGGCAGACACAACCAGGCGAAAGCCCTCCAGTGGCTGCTGACCCACTCGTTCAGCGGCAAGGCATTAGCCGTCAAGCGCGTGACTGAAAATAAAGGCAAGAACACCCCGGTGTCGATAAAGTCATCTGGAAGACACCGGAGGCAAAGATCAACGCGATGGCGTCGTTGAAGCGACGGGGGTTATTCGCCGCTTCCGCTTCGGAGAGTATGGATTCCGAAGAAAAATGGCAAGACGAGGCCGCTCGGCATCCCGGTCATGAAATGCCGCGCCATGCAAGCGCTCCATCTGCTGGCGCTGGAACCGATTTCTGAAACCACCGCCGACCGGAATTCGTACGGATTCCGGCCGCAACGCTCAACCGCTGATGCCGGAGCACAATGTTTTACTTCTTTGGCACTAAAGGCGAGTGCGGAATGGGTGCTAGAAGCCGATATCCAAGGCTGTTTCGATCAAATCAGCCACGACTGGATGATCGCCAACATCCCAACGGACAAGGCGGTTCTCAAGAAATGGCTCAAGGCGGGATTCGTGTATCAAAACGAACGCTTCCCCCACTGACGCCGGCACTCCACAAGGGGGGATTATCTCGCCGGTGTTGGCGAACATGACGCTTGATGGCCTCGAGGCAATGCTCAGAGGGAAATTTCCGAAAGCAAAACGCCCGCGCCTCAAGATGAACATGGTGCGTTACGCGGACGACTTCATCATTACCGGCCACTCGAAAGGGTGGCTGGAGCGTGAGGTTAAGCCCGCGGTGGTCGAATTTCTGACGCAACGCGGATTAGTGCTATCGCCCGAAAAGACCAAAATAACGCACATCAACGAGGGGTTTGACTTCCTCGGATGGAATATTCGCAAATATAACGGCAAGCTGCTGACGAAGCCGTCGAAAGCGAACATCAAAGCGCATCTTGATAAAATCCGTGAAGTCATCAAGGGTAACAAGACGGCAAAACAGGCAAATCTGATCAGGCTGCTCAATCCTGTTTTGCGGGGATGGGCGAATTATCACAGCCATGTCGTCGCCAAGAAAACCTTTGCTCGGATTGATGCCAATGTCTGGTCAATGCTATGGCGATGGGCGGCAAGAAGGCATCCGGAGAAAGGTGCTCGGTGGGTCAAGGACAGATACTTCAAGACCCGAGGCACCCGAAGCTGGGTATTTGCCGCAACAGAAGAAAAAGAGGATGGAACGAAAAGGGAACTTACCTTGCTGCTAGAGTCGGATACGCCGATAAGACGGCATGTCAAGATCAAAGCTGACGCGAACCCGCATGACCGCCAATGGGAACAGTACTTCGAGGCCCGATGGGGCAAGAAAATGCTGTATTCAGTGTGCGGTCGCAGGAAGTTTTACCGCGTCTGGCAAAGGCAAGACGGCCTGTGTTCGGTCTGTCAAAATTCCATCACGACGAGCACTCCCTGGGGTGTTCGCCACATCGTGAAACGGACGGATGGCGGATCGGATGCCGCAAGCAACCTTCAGATGCAACATCTCAGTTGCCGTAGAAACCTGTAGTATGCCCGAATGAAAGTTGTGAAACCGGGTATCGAAAGATGCCTTTGTAGAGGCTTGAGCCGTGTGTGCTGAAAGGTGCAAGCACGGTTCTTAGGGGGCCGGGCGCGGGCAACCGTGTTCGGCTACCCGACGTTAGCCATCGGGAGGAGCACTGTGCGGAAACTGATAGCAATCTTGTCTCTGGGGCTCATTACCTCTTGCGCAATCGCAGACGGTGCTGAATACACTTTGTACCGTACCGGTATCGATATACCCACGCAAAAGCACGATGAGACACTTCGAGTTCACATCGCAACTTTTGATGCCACTCCGCTCAAGAATGTCGAAGACAACGCCAAATATAACCTTGCGAACTGCGAGTTTGCACAGGAGACGTTTACGTCAAGTCAGCCTCACTTCCGCAACTATCGAAGCAACGCCGTTTCCCCTGGCTCGATTAAGGTCAAGTACTGGTGCGAAAAAGGACGCTTCAAAAAGTGATCGACTCGTGGCTACGTTAGCCAGATTGGACGCGCATGGCATCCGAGGATACAAAAGGGCAAGCTGAAATCGAGGTTTTCCAGCGGTTTATTGAGGCTTCTGGTCTTCCGATTGATCGGGAACGCATCGAAAAGCGCGCACCGCCTGAGCCAGATATTCGCTGCCATCACGAAACGGAGGGAGCTATTGCTTTTGAACTTGTCGAGATGTGCGACCCACGTTTGGCGAAATCAATCGCCAAACTCAATGAGGGCTATCTCAGAACCGCAGACCCCTCTGCGAGCATCATTTCGAAAAAGCTCCGCAAGAACTACGAAACGGACGCTCCCATTGAACTTCTTTGCTATGTGTCAGGCCGAATCGTCACTCCTGACAGTGTCATTCTTCCCACAATACAACCATACTTGCGCTCGTGGCGACATACCTTTTGTCGGGCTTGGTTACTCGGGAGAAAGGGGCTTTATGTTGTTTGGCACGCTGGCTAATCGGGTAGCCGGAGGTTTCTCTCCTCCGGCCCCCACACCACCCACCGTGCGGGTCCGCAGTGGGCGGTTCAACGAGTTGGCGCGCTCGACGAAGTGACTTGAGCCGAGTAGCCCTGGGCCTTGCACCACAGGGCCTTGACGCTGAGGAGGCCTTGCGCCTCCAGCCAGGCATTGGAAAGGGCCTGCTGTACCGCCGGGGTTCGCGCCATGTGCCAGTAGCTCTTGCTACTGACGCCATGCTGGATCGCCGTCTTCAGGCGGACGCCCAAAGCCAGCAGATGGCTGATCTTCGTCCGCGGCCAGCGCCACTGTTTCCAGTAACACATGCGCACGCGGCGGCGCAGCCACTCATCCAGCTCCGGGATCGGCCGGTAATACTCGCTGAGGCCAAAGTATCCGAACCAACCCCGCAGGAAGTTCCCCAGTTTGTTCAGCCGAGTGGTCATGGAAATCCCCCAACTGCGCCCCGTCAGTTCCCGGACCCGGTGCTTGAAGTTCGCCAGCGCCTTGTCGCTCCAGCGGATCTTCGTGCCGCGCAGGGTAAATCCGAGGAAACGGCAGTCACTCATCGGCGCCACCTTGCTCTTGGCAGGATTGACCTTGAGTTTGAGGCGGGTCTCCAGGTAACGCGTGAGATTCTGCGTCACGCGCTCCCCGGCCCGCTGGCTTTTGACCAGAATGACCATATCGTCCGCGTAGCGGGCAAAGCGATGGCCCCGCCTTTCCAGTTCCTTGTCGAACTGGTCGAGCAGAATGTTTGCCAAAAGTGGCGAAAGCGGACCGCCCTGGGGCGTGCCGATCTCGCTGGGCTCGATGTGCTCTCCGACCAGCACCCCCGCGCGCAGGTAGCTTCCGATCAAGGCCAGCAGCCGCTTGTCGCGGATGGTTTGCCCCAGCCGGTTCATAAGCCGGTCATGATCGACCGTATCGAAAAACTTGGCCAGGTCCAGGTCTACCGCGATGCGATAGCCTGCCTTGACGTAGGTCTGTACCTGCCGGTTCGCCTGGTGTGCGTTGCGGCCGGGTCGGAATCCGAAGCTCGATGCCGAGAAGGTCGGCTCGAAGATCGGTGTCAGCACTTGCGCGATGGCTTGCTGGATGACCCGGTCCAGAATGGTCGGGATGCCCAGTAGCCGCTCTCCCCCGTCCGGCTTCGGGATAGCTACCCGACGCACCGGCTGCGGGGCGTATCGCACTTGTTCGATCTGCTTGCGCACGTCCGGCCAGTGGTTCCGGGCGTAGGCGGGAAAGTCCTCGAGGCGAACGCCATCGATTCCTGGCGCTCCCCGGTTGGCCTTCACCCGCTTCCACGCCCGCCACAGGTTGTCGCGGGCCAGTACGGCGTCGAGTAGATCGGGTGTTACGTTGGTCACTTCGTCTTGGTTCAAGGCTCGGGTCGCGCCAGCCGCCGCGGCATCTCCCCCGATCGGGGTCATCAATGCATTCGAGGTCGTCACGTCTGCTCCTTGTGTTTCGTTGTTCGGCCCTTCAGCCGCCCGACTCCCGGCGACCTACTATGGCTTCTGCTGACTCCTGACCGCTGACGACGACGATTGCTCGCCGCCGCGCTAGGTCCCTTCGCTTCGCTCGCCACCCTGTTCGCTCGTCTACGGCCGGCAGCCTGCCGCAGCGCCTGGACCCTCTTCTATAGCAGCGGTCCGCACTGCTCCTGCGAAACGTCGAGTCCTCGCTCGCCGATCAGGTCTCCCCAGGTAAGAACGCGATGTTTCCGTGCACCGGCGCTGCATTTACCCTAGGCGCCGTACCGGTGGGCTTCGCTGTCCTGTGCCAGTTCGCCTCGGCCCCCTCGGCCTTCTATGCAGTTTCTGTCCGTCGCCGCGCACGTTTGCGCTCCGGCTTCCTTCAGACAAGTCCTCGCGGCCTTGCCCTTGCCTTCGGCTAGTGGTTATCATGGCTTCATCATGAAATCATGTCGGTACTCCCACAGGGGACTTCCACCCCATCACATCGCGCCCATGCTGGGCGGACACCCAGCGCTGCAGGCGTCCGGCCGCATGAAGCCGCGGCCGTCGCCTGAGCTTTCACGTTGGGCGCTACAATATGCTCATGATTAATCAGTCATGATTAAACAGGCAGGAGTCCTTACACCGCGGGTGTTCCTACACTTTCTAGGAATTCACTTCCTAAGGGAAAGAGGGTTTGAATACCAATATAACGCAATATATGACGAGGCCGATTTGGCGCTCAGATTTAGCATACTATCCGCTGACGAAGTCTTTATAACAGCGGCCTCATACATTGACACCCCAATGTGCTACAAGCTAATGCGCCCATTTCAGGATTTATTTGATCTTGGATACATAAAGCTTATTGGTGGCTCGTTATCATTGGAAGAGTTTATTGAAAGCAAATTGGCGCAATATAGCCACAACCCATTTCAAAGAAGCGCATACCAAATGGTAGCAAAAGGAAAAATCCCCTCTTATAAAACCAAGTTTTCTAGCACAACTCAATTCTTAATCAATGATTGGCGAGATCTACTAGAGAAGGGTAGCATAATCCCTCTATTTGAAACCCCAAGATATTCACCGCCAGCTAACTTAGAGTCTCGTTGCGCAGGTGTTTTACATGGACTTGATGGCAATGCTTTTATTATTGACAACATCACGCCAATTGTTTTTGGCTCAAAGAGCAATCTTCATGAAACTGCAACGCTACACAGAATAATTAATAGGTCATATTTTCATAGCTACACTAGGGAGCTGCAAGCTGGATTGGTTAGTCAATTAATACGTCTCGCCACACCTTACGATATTCCTTACTATGCCCCTTGCGTGCCCTATCGTCAGTTATTGCAAACAATCAATAGTGATAAGAGCTTTTTGTCTCAAATCCGCACAGCCAATTCCATAGATCTTTTGGGTATTAAGAATTCAGACAAATGGCTCAATGTACTAACCACCTTTTCCACTAGAGAAAGTTTTATGAAAGAATCCACAAACGTCACAAAGCAGATTGCAGTTATTGTTGCACTAGATGAAGAGTTTCGGCAATTTATGGATATAGCCAACGAGTCCGCCAAATTTATTGGCAATATTCCAAGCGACCAATATTACGCCTTTGAAATTGATGGGCCTGGATTGCCTCAAAATCTACTCCGCTTTACCGTGCGGCTAATCGGGGAAATGGGACCGGATGCTGCATCTAGTGTTGCCAGCGCTGTTCTTAACGAACTAAAAGGTCTTGACTGCATTGTAAGCCTTGGAATAGCAGCAAGCCTAAATTCTGATATTGGTCTTTGCAATGTTGTCATTGGAACACAGATCGATTCGTATGCGGCCAATTTGAAAGCAGTCTCAGAAAAAAAGGTAGGGTTTGATCTTAAGCATCGTGGTGCCGTTTATGCGTTACCGCAGGCAATTAGTGATGGATTCAAAAATTTTGAGTTTAAAGACCCTATAAGATTCCGGGCATGGCAAGAGGCTTGCAAGCTTGATTACGTTGCGCCTGACGATGGCGGGCTTGTCAGTGCCTATCGTGTTCATCTTGCGTCCGGCCCAATTGTAGGAGCAACTAGCGCCTTTGGGGCATGGCTTCGAACCAGGGATGACACGTTGTATTCATTGGAAATGGAAGCAGCATCCATTGCCGCAGTGGCAAACAAACGTCGAACACCTGTACCTGTATTGGCAATTAAGGGGATTTCTGATTTTGCCAATGAAGGCAAACAGGAACTAGACCAATCGTCAAAAAATTCTTTTCGTAAAATAGCTATGCGCAATGCCACACGCTATATGTTTTCCGCACTGTCATCGATCAATATTTTCGATAAATAGCCATATCTTTTATAGAAAATAACATGAGCGAGCTAGTCCAACTAACCTGGAGTGATATTGACCGGATAAACCACCATCTCGCATTAAGCATCACCAAGGATCAATACAGGCCGGAATTAATCGTGGCAATCGCTCGGGGTGGTCTTGTATGCGGTGCTCATTTGGGATATGTACTCAGTGTGCGCCACATAGACGTTGTTTCAATTCAGCGCACAAGTGATGACGGCCCCTGCGATCACACTGGATGCACTCCAGTATTGACATCTACTCTGTCGTCAGAATCTAGGATCGAAGGGAAAAGAATATTAGTTGTTGATGGTGCCATAGGTACGGGACGTACGCTTCGTTTATGCATTAATGTGGTGCAACAGCACAGGCCATTAGAGGTACGTGCTGCCGTTGGTGCGATCTGGGCAGGGTGTCCGAATGCCTGTGCACTTCACACCCTACCTGTCACTAGTTACTTTGGTGGCAGTTATCATCCATGGCCTGTATTTCCCTGGGAAGTGTAGCAATGGATGAAGGCGGGCTGATTCATGATTTATCCGCAAGCCGCTTGGTCTTGTGCGGCTCGCTTACCTTTTTCGGCGAGATCAAGATGTTAGAGGGATTGCTAAAATCTTGCGGTATTGATGCGGTATCGCCTTCGGCACCGCTCCTGAATTGATCTCCACGCCTGAACAAATTATGGGGTCGAGAAGGATAGAAGCCCTAAGACATATTCAACGAATTAAAAATCCTCTCACTAGAGGCATCTTAGTAGTCAACCCAGAAAAGCATGGCATTCAGGGATATATAGGTCCTAGTACTTTTGCGGAAATATGTGTGGCATTCGCACATTCGAAGAATATTTTTGTTTTATATGATTTTCCAGAAACTTTCGAGCAAGAACTCTTGGAATGGAGGGCGACCCCATTCTTGGGGAATGTTGACAGCATACTTGAGTGCGCGAAGTCGATAATAATGACTCATGAGCCTCGACAATTGTCGCTTGGAATATAAAGTGTCTAACGAAGTCATTTTCTTTTCAATTGTCGCCGTCGATTTGGCATTCGTCTACCTAGCATCTCGTCTTGGCATTTTTGTCCTTGCAAGCACCATACCCATTAATCTACTAATCACAAACTTCATTTCGGGGAAACTTATATCCGTCTTTGAACTCACCACCACAATAGGAAACGCCACATTTATAGGCATTTATTTCGCCACGGACATTTTAACAGAACTCAAGCGAAAAGAATTAGCAAAGACATCAGTTAATGCAGGGTTACTGGCTCTGTTGCTGCTTTACATTGTTGGCATTCTTGTTGGTATTGCGCAATCTGTACCAAATAGTGAATCGGTTAGTAAGGCACTAGATGTGGCGTTTTCATCCTCCAATAGAATCGTGATAGCCTCTGCTGTTGCTTATTTCATATCCAGCAACGTAAATCTGTATCTTTATTCAGAATTGCGCTCAAATAACAGATCCCTTGTTATTAGCAACGCTCTCGCCGCGTACTCTGCATATTTAGTTGATCAAGTGGTCTTTGTCGGAATAGCGTTCCTAGGATCCCAGTCAATGTCGGTATTTCTAGAATTGCTTCTTACTGGCATCGTTATAAAAACCTTTTGCGCCAGCCTGGAAGCGGCAACATTTTGGCGGGTGTTTTCTGTCAAGACACTGTTACGAATTAAAGAATAAAAGGATTGATATGATATGGATTGGCGTATCTGGTGCACACGGTGTCGGCAAAAGCACTGTTATTTCAGGTGTGGAAAATATTCTTGGGAACAAGATCACCGTTGTTAGAGAGGTCGCTCGATCAGTAATGGCGAGAGGGTTTGCTTTAGGCAAAGACGCGGACACGGATTCATATGTGGCGTTAGTTGCAGAATATATTAAGGCTAGAGTATTAGCACGAAATCATAGGTCACAAGTTGTTATCTTTGATCGTACGATTCTAGATACACTGTCTTATGCCATGGTGAACTTGACCTGTGGTCAGGCTGTCCCTGAACATGTAATCGATCTTCTCGAGGCTGCCTGGCTTGAGGAAAAGTCATCCTTTGCTGAATATATCTTTGTGCCAATTGAATTCGAGGAGGTGGCTCGTGATGGCCGCGTTAAAGACGAGTCTTACCGTCAATTTGTTTCAGATAAGATTACGTTAAATCTTGGCCTGTCTAATGTGGCATTTTCGGAGCTTAACGGCAATAGAGAGCAAAGGGTCGGACAATTCATTAGCATTATATATCGATACTTGTAACAAATAGTCGTCACTTGTATGGCATGCCTTTAGACATGCCTGTGCATAATATTACGCATTCGGTATTAGTGCACAGCCCACGTTCTTGGTTTTTTTCAACATGACAATGCAATAACAGTCACCCGCCATGCACAACCTTGCTGTCCACCGGACACAACGCGATAAAGCCGCGCAGCGCCGGTGACCTCCACGTTGGGCGTCAATATCCAGATAGGCAGCAGTCATGGTTACTCGAAGAGAATTTATTGTGTCCACGTCGGCGACCATCGGCGGGCTGGCGACCGTGTCTTCATGCTCTTCGGAAACCATCGCAGACATCTACGAAAATGCTGTAAGCAATACTTGGCGTCACAGCGAGGTGAGCGCTGGAGACAAGCCAGCGCTCCTGCGCGAACTCGTGCGCTACGCGACCCTGGCACCGTCCAGTCACAACACGCAATGCTGGAAGTTTCACCTTGAAGACCGTTCCATTTCGATCTTGCCCGATTTGTCGCGAAGATGTCCCGCGGTAGACCCGGATGATCACCACCTGTTCGTTTCGATCGGGTGTGCAACCGAAAACCTGGTACAGGCGGCACTCGCCAATGGGCTAAACGGAGATGTCGTTTTCGATGATTCTGCACGCAAGACGCTGCGTGTATTGCTGGAACCAACCAAAGCCGTTGCGACAAGCTTGTTCAGCGCGATACCGGAACGCCAGAGTACGCGCGCCGAATACGACGGAAAGCCGATTTCAACGAGCGAGCTTGCGCCACTGGAGAGAGCCGGCCAGGGCAACGGCGTTCGGATCATTCTCCTCACCGAGCGCGAGGCAATGGAAAAGGTGCTTGAGTATGTCGTTCAGGGAAATGCGGCGCAGATCAATGACCGGGCTTTCGTCGAGGAACTGAAAGCATGGATTCGTTTCAGTTCTCGCGACGCAGTCCGGACGGGAGACGGGCTATATGCGGCATCGTCGGGGAATCCATCCGTCCCTTCGTGGTTGGGCAGTCTGCTTTTTGGCTTATTCTTCACGCCAGAAAGCGAGAACGACAAATACGCGAAGCATGTGCGCAGTTCGGCCGGAATTGCGATTTTCGTTTCCGAGGCTGAGAACCCCGCCCAATGGATCGAAGTCGGACGTTGCTACGAGCGCTTTGCGCTCCAGTCAGCGGCGTTGGGAATCCGCAACGCGATGCTCAATCAACCGGTGGAAGTATCCGCACTGAGGCCGCAGTTTGCGACTTTCCTGGGTGTCGGTGGACGCAGGCCTGATTTGGTTGTTCGCTTCGGCCGTGGGCCGAAGCTGCCGCCATCGCTGCGAAGGCCGGTCGATGCGGTGCTGACTTGACTACGCAATTGATCAAGGCCGGGCTTGCATACTTCGCGCTGGTGTTTGGCGCCGGCTTCGCCCTTGGGGCGCTGCGCGTTTCCATCCTGGTACCGCGCCTTGGAGAGCGCATTTCGGAACTAAGCGAGATGCCGTTGATGTTTGCCGTCATCGTGACTGCAGCGAGATTCGTCATGAGACGATTCGCCGTCCCGTTTTCCATAGCCGCGCGCCTCGGCACAGGGCTGCTCGCACTGGGTCTGTTGCTCGCCGCCGAACTTCTGCTGGCCGCGGTCTTGCAAGATCGCTCACTTGCGGATTATGTCGCCAGCCGCGACGCCGTCTCCGGAAGCGTATATCTGGCGATGCTGGTGCTATTTGCCCTCATGCCTGCCTTTATCAGGCAAACAGGTAGAACCTGGGACCGTAGCGCGTGAGCCGCCCAACCCATCATTCCACCGGACCTAGTCGAAAAGCCGCGCAGGCCGGTGAATTCAAACGTTGGAGCGCACAACACTATGGCCATCTACACTGCTGAAATAATCTGGTCTCGGTCTGGCCAGAAGTTCATCGACAATCGCTACAGCCGAAAGCACATTCTCCGCTTCGACGGCGGTATCGAAATCGCTGGCTCGTCGTCCCCGCATGTCGTCCCTTTGTAACTCCTCAAAAACCCCGGGTCGTGACCAATGCTCGATTCCTCATCCTGCCGTGGATCGAATGCAAGAATCTGGCCTCGTCCAATCTGGCTCGCGCCGCCCGGCAGATCGCCGCCGACTGGCAGCTCCAATAGGTTACCGGCCGCTCTTGCTCCAAACCTTCGTCGAGCAATCACGCTTTCGCGGCACCGCTTACCAGGCTGCCAACTGGCTCTGCCTCGGACAGACCACCGGCCGTGGCAAGCTCGATGTCCACCACCAGGCCCAGTTGCCGATCAAGTCCGTCTGGGTCTATCCGCTCGACAGGTACTTCAGACGGGTCCTGTGCGGGTAACCGCCTCGTTCCGAAGCGCACCCAGTGCCATGCTCCTGCCCAGGGTTTTTGAGAAGTTACCGTGGTGTCGCGCAAACTGTTGGACGAAGCACCGTTTGCGCAAGTACGGGCCGCTTTCGCCGAGGCGTTTCCGCAGCTTGCCGCTGCCACGCCGGTGATCGATGAGCCGGGCATGGCGAATGGGCGCTGATCCGGCGAATTGCAACCTCGATGAGTCGTTGTCGTGAGAGCCGCCATCGGCAAATGGCCCGACCCATGTAACTATCGGATCTGCAAGCGTCTCTCGACAGCGCGATTGCAACCGACGGGTCGCTGGTTGCAATCCCCGAGCAATTCCGCCCCGATTCGACGACCCCGGTCGGGCGCCCCACCCTACAACAAACCCGACCATTGATTTACGTTCGCCTACTAACCTAAAATTATGCCGAGTCTTGTTATAGGTTCCCCGTCCGATGCACCGATCCGCTCCCGGCCGCTACGTCTGTGTATTCCACGCAAACTGGACACTCATTCCACGCCAAACTGGACAGTGATTCCACGCGAAACTGGACAGTCGGAGCGTAGCGACGCGGGGTTGATGGGTTGTACTCCAAGACGCTTACTCGGGTCAAGTTTCTAGCTCACCCGAATAAATGTCTTTGGTGTTTTTAGTGCGTGTCAGTCGGGGCGAATTTCGTTACGGCGTAACGATTTCCGGACCCAATCGACGCTGTTTCTCGTAGTAGTCGGCGCTGCCATTGGGAAGCCTCGACGCCTGCTGTGCGGCGTCGCTATCGGCCTGACGAAGAAGCCCCTCCAGGAACTCCTGTTGCGTTACGCCGTAACAGAATGCCAGACGTTCGAGTGCACGTTTGGCGTGGAAATGAAGAACGATATTCAGCCGATCGCCGTGTCCGTTTGCATCTTTCAGATGACGTTCCCGGTATTCCGACTGTCGTTGCGCGTTGGTCTTGGCCATTCTTATCTCCTGTTGAGCGTTACGCAGTAACGCCCATTTAGCGCGCTGGCACGCAGGAAACCCCTGCAACCGAGGCGCAGGCGGTGGCATGCCTGGCGCCCGGGAGGGGCAAAGCGCAGAGTTATCCACGGGCGCCCGCCAGACGGCGCTCCTTCTATAGCTGGACGGCTGGCGGGCGGCGGTGGATAACTCGTCCGGCTGGCGCGGCGCTTCATTCGGGTTTGCCGTTCTTGCGCAGCGATTCGCCATCGAGATCCAGGACATGCGCCTGATGCACCAGGCGGTCGAGGATCGCGTCGGCGAGCGTCGGATCGCCGATCGAGGCATGCCAATGCTTGACCTGCAACTGACTGGTGATGATCGTCGAGCGGGTCCCATGGCGATCATCGAAGATCTCCAGGAGATCTCGGCGGCTCTCGTCGGTCAGCGGCGCCAGCGCCCACTCATCGATGACCAGGACCTCGGTCTTGGCGATCTGCGCCAAGGACTTGAGGTAACTGCCATCACCACGGCCGATGGCCAGGGTCGGCAGGAGTCGGGTCAAACGCACATAGAGCACCGAATGGCCCTGCCGGCACGCCTGATTGGCCAGCGCGCAGGCGAGAAAGGTCTTGCCGATGCCCGTCGGACCACAGAGCAGGACGTTCTGGTGCTCGCCTACCCAGCGGCCGGTCATCAAGCGAGCGAACAGCGCCCGATCGAGGCCGCGCGGATGCCGATAGTCGACATCCTCCGGTGTGGCGGCCTGTTTGAGTCGGGCCCGTTTCAGACGGGCGGCGTTCTGCCGCGACTCACGGTCGGCGGCCTCGCTGTCGACGAGCAACCCGAGGCGCTCATCGAACGACAATTGGCCGATGTCCGGGGTTTGCGCCTGGCTGGCCAAGGCACGGGCCATGCCGGACAGACGCAGTTGGTGGAGTTTATCGACGGTCGGATGGTTCAGCATGGCAAGTCTCTTTCAGTGGTAGTAATCGGGGCCACGCAGATTGGCGTGTTCGAAGGGCAAACAGGTCTGGGCCGGGGTACTGACGACCTGCTTCTGGTCCAGACCGTTCTTCAGGATCGATTTCAGGCTGCTGTAGGACGTCGCGCTGATGGCGATGGCCCGTTCGCAGGCCGCTTCCAGGCGGTCGTCCCCGTAGGCCTTGGCGAAGCGCAGGATGCCCAGGCACGCCCGGTAACCCTGCTGCGGATGTCGGCGCTGATGCAGAACGCTCTGCACGACGGCAGCGGTATGCGGCCCGATCCGCGTCGCCCAGTCGAGCAGGCGTGGCGCATTCCAGCCGAGGACTGCCTGGTGGCCCGGGGTCATGTGCGCATCGACGGTGGTGTGCCGACCGCGAGCGTCGTTCCGGACATGGCTGGCGATGCGAGCGCCGCGCTGGAACAACTCGACGGTCGTCGCCGTCAGCCGACTATCGACCTTCTCCCGGGCAAAGCGGTAGGGCACCGAGTAGTAGTGGCCAACGACCTCGACGTGATAGTCGATGCCGACCCGCACCACTTTCCATTCGGCAAACTCGTAACGCGTGAGCGGTAAGGGCCGCAAGGCGGGCCGGTCCATTTCGGCGAAGGCCGACTGGCGGCAGCCCGGTAACTTCTTGAACGGACGGGTATTGAGCGCCGCCATCAGTTCGACCAGGCGGCGGTTCAGTTCATCCAGGCTGAAGAATCGCTGATGCCGCAGGCGGGCCAGGACCCAGCGTTCGACCAGGAGCACCGCCGCCTCGACCTTGGCTTTGTCCTTCGGGCGATACGGTCGGGCGGGGAGGACCGCCGTGCCGTAATGGGTGGCCAGATCGCGGTACGTCGGGTTGAGTTCGGGATCGTAGAAGCAGGCGGTGGTGACCCCGCTCTTGAGGTTGTCCGGCACCAGGAGAGCCGTACAACCCTGGAGGTGCTCGAAGGTGCGCACATGGCTGCCAATCCAGTCCGGCAGGCTCTGGCTCCAGGTGGCTTCGCAGTAGGTGTAGTTCGAGGCGCCCAGCACGGCGAGGAAGATCGCTGCCTGGCGAATTTCGCCGGTCATCGCGTCGGTGATTGGCACCGTCGGGCCGGCGTAGTCGATGAACAGTTTCTCGCCCGGGGCGTGCGTCTGGCGCAGGCTGACCGAGAGCCGGACGACCCACCGCCGATAGTGGGCGCAGAAGCCGCTGTAGTGGTAGCCCGACGGCTGCTCGGCTTTGTATTCCTGCCACAGCAGGTCGAGCGTGACCCCCTTGCGCCGCAGTTCGCGGTGGACACCCGGCCAATCGGGTTCGGGACGACTCTGGCTCGAGGGCGCCACCGGCGGGTAGAGCTGCGCCTCCAGCCACACCTCGCTCACGCCTGCCGGCAGCGGCCAAGTCACGCCGACGAGCTTCGCTCGGCGGAGGATCTCGCCGACCGTCGTCGGCGAGCTCTTGACCACTCGAGCGATCTCGCGATGGCTGAGGCCGCCCTCGTGGGACAGCCGTAAAACGTCAACAATCTTGCGCATGGATAACCTGGTATTCGCCATGTGGGCCTCGGCAAATTCACCGAGGATGCCACGGTTATCCCGCGCGCTACGTTACGACAAATGACTGTCCAGTTTGCCGTGGAATCACTGTCCAGTTTGCCGTGGAATACGCAACGTCACGGTCACGACAGCCGGCGAGCCGTTCCAGGCCTTCCTGCCTGCGCCGCTGCCGCCAAAGCCGCCGGTCGTGTGGTCGGTCGCACTGCGGCGGCGCTTCGACGCGGCGCTGGTGGCGCTCGGGCGCTTGGACGCCGTCACGTCGCTGCTGCCCAACGCGGCGCTGCTGCTCTACAGTTTCGTGCGCAAGGAGGCGGTGCTGTCCTCGCAGATCGAGGGCACGCAGTCCTCGCTCGCGGACCTATTGCTGTACGAGATCGACGAACAGCCCGGCGTACCGGTGGAAGATGCGCGCGAGGTGAGCCGCTGCGTGGCGGCGCTTGAACGCGGCCTCGAGAAGCTGCGCGGCGGACTTCCGCTGTGCACGCGCCTGCTGCGCGAGATGCACGAGGTGTTGCTGACACATCCCGGCGGCCGGGGCAAGACGCCCGGTGAAGTCCGCCGCACGCAGGTGTGGATCGGCGGCACGCGGCCCGGCAACGCCGCCTTCGTGGCGCCGCCGGCCGATGCGGTGCCGGATGGCCTGGCGGCGCTCGAGCGCTTCCTCAACGACGACCCTGAGCCCGTGCCGCCGCTGCTCAAGGCGGCGCTGGTGCATGTCCAGTTCGAGACCATACACCCGTTTCTCGATGGCAACGGGCGCCTCGGGCGGCTGCTGATCGTGCTGCAGTTGGTGGCTGACGGCGTGCTGCGCGAGCCGATGCTGTACCCGAGCCTGTTCTTCAAGACGCACCGCGCCCTCTACTACGAGCTGCTGAACGAGGTACGCCTGCGCGGGGACTGGGAACGCAGGCTCGATTTCTTCGCCGAGGGCGTCGAGGCGAGCGCGACACAGGCCGTCGCCACTGCGAATGCGTTGCTCGCACTGGTCAACGCGGATCGCGACCGGATTGCCGGGCTCGGCCGCGCGGCAGCGTCGGCGCTGGCGGTACACCAGGCGCTGCAGCGCCAGCCGATCGCCACCTCGGCCGCGCTGGTCAAGGCCACGCGGCTCACGCCGGCCACGGTCAACAAGTCGCTGGCGCACCTGGAGCGCATCGGCATCGTGGGTGAAGTCACCAACCGACAGCGTGGACGCGTGTTCAGCTATCGCAAGTACGTCGAGGAACTGGCTGCCGAGCTGGAAGCGCCCGCGTGAGCCAGTTCGCCTTCCTGCAGGGTGAGTGGGCGGCAGTGTTCGAGTCCGCTGCGCGGGCCGAGACGGCCGTGCACGCCGATCGATGCACGGCGTGCTTCTACGCGCGGCGCGCGCTCGACTTGGCGGTGAGCTGGGCGTACAAGCACGATGCGTCGCTGAAGCTGCCGTACCAGGACAACCTGTCGGCGCTGATCCACGACCCCAGTTTCAAGGAAGCCGCAGGCGAGGCGGTGTTCAGCAAGGCGCGGGTCATCAACACGCTGGGCAACCGTGCCGTGCACGGGCATCGCGCGATCCCGCTCGACGACGGAATGGTCGCGGTGCGTGAGCTGTTCCACGTGACGTACTGGCTCGCCCGCACCTACGGTCGCGCAGCGCGTCCGGCGCCGGGCCTGGCCTTTGACGCGGGCGCGCTGCCGAAGGCGGCACCGGTGCGCGGGCAGACTGCCGAGCAGCTGCAACAGCTCGAAGCGGGTCTGCGCGAGCGCGACGAGAAGCTCGCCGCCTTGCTGGCCGACAAGACCACGCTCGACGAGGAGCTGAAGCGCCTGCGCGCCGAGGTGGCGGCGGCGAAGCAGGCGGCAGCGGCGCAGCCGGACACCCACGATTACTCCGAGGCAGAGACCCGCGACTACTTCATCGACCTGCTGCTGAAGGAGGCCGGCTGGCCGCTGGATCAGCCGCGGGACCGGGAGTTCGAAGTTGCCGGCATGCCCAACAACCAGGGCCAGGGCTTCGTCGACTACGTCCTGTGGGGCGACGACGGCAAGCCACTGGGGCTCGTCGAAGCCAAGCGCACCCGGCGCGATGCGCGCGTCGGCCAGCAGCAGGCCAAGCTCTACGCCGACTGCCTGGAGCGCCAGTTCGGCCAGCGCCCGCTGATCTTTTACTCGAACGGCTACGAGCACTGGCTCTGGGACGACGCGCACTACCCGCCGCGCGCGGTACAGGGTTTCTACAAAAAGGCGGAGCTGGAGCTGGCGATCCAGCGGCGTAGTACGCGCAAGCCGCTGGCGGCGGGCGAGATCAATCCGGCCATCGTCGAGCGCTACTACCAGACGCGCGGCATCCGGCGCATCGCCGAGGCCTTCGAGCGCGATCACGACCGCAAGGCGCTGGTGGTGATGGCCACCGGCGCGGGCAAGACGCGCACGGTGATCGCGCTCGCCGACCTGCTGATGCGCTGCAATTGGGTCAAGCGCGTGCTGTTCCTCGCGGACCGCGTGGCGCTCGTGAACCAGGCGGTGAACGCCTTCAAGCGCCATCTGCCCGACGCCTCGCCGGTGAACCTGGTCACCGAGAAGGACGCCGAGGGGCGCGTCTTCGTCTCGACCTATCCGACGATGATGGGGTTGATCGATGAGGTGTCGAACGACCGCGCGGCCCGCGGGGGCGACGGCCAGCGCCGCTTCGGTGTCGGGCACTTCGACCTGGTGATCATCGACGAGGCGCACCGCTCGGTGTTCCAGAAGTACCGCGCCATCCTCGACTACTTCGATTCGCTGCTGGTCGGGCTCACGGCCACGCCGAAGGACGAGGTGGACCGCAACACCTACAGCCTGTTCGATCTGGAAAACGGCGTGCCGACCGACGCCTACGGTCTCGACGAGGCGGTGCGCGACGGCTTCCTCGTGCCGCCGAAGGCCGTGTCGGTGCCGCTGAAGTTCCAGCGCGAGGGGATCAAGTACGACGAGCTGTCCGAAGAGGACAAGGATCAGTGGGACGTGCTGGAGTGGGACGACGATGGCAACGTCCCCAACCGCGTGGAGGCCGAGGCGGTCAACAAGTGGCTGTTCAACAAGGACACCGTCGACAAGGTGCTGGAGCACCTGATGACCCGAGGCTTGACGGTAGCCGGCGGCGACCGGCTCGGCAAGACCATCCTGTTCGCCAAGAACCAGCACCACGCCGAGTTCATCGCCGAGCGCTTCAATGCCAACTACCCGCACTACAAGGGCGAGTTCGCGCGCGTCATCACGTTCAAGACCGAGTACGCGCAGAGCCTGATCGACAACTTCTCGGCCAAGGACAAGGCGCCGCACATCGCCATCTCGGTGGACATGCTGGACACGGGGATCGACATCCCGGAAGTCGTGAACCTGGTGTTCTTCAAGCTGGTGCGCTCGAAGACCAAGTTCTGGCAGATGCTCGGCCGTGGCACGCGCCCGTGTTCGGACCTGTTCGGGCCAGGCAAGCACAAGGAGTTTTTCTGCGTCTTCGACTACTGCCAGAACCTCGAGTACTTCAGCCAGAACATCCCCGCCACCGAGGGCGCGTTGGGTGAATCGCTCGGCAAGCGGCTGTTCAATGCCCGGCTGGAGATGATCGGCGAGCTGGATCATCGGAGCACTGGCGAGAAAGGCGGCCAAGTTGTCAAGGAGGCTGCTGCGGCCTACGGCGACCCGAAGACGAACGACGAGGTCCGCCGCGCGCTCGCCGAGCTGCTGCAGCGAGAGACGGCGGCGATGAACCTCGACAACTTCGTCGTGCGGCCATGGCGGCGCATCGTCGAGAAGTACGCCAGGCCCGAGGCATGGACTGTCTTGTCGCCGGAAGCGCTCTCGGATCTGTCGCACCAGGTCGCAGGTCTGCCGTCGGAACTCGATCCGGAGAATGAGGAAGCGAAGCGCTTCGACCTGCTGGTACTGTGCCTTCAGCTCGCGATGCTGCGGTCGGAGCCGGGTTTCGCTCGCCTGCGTGATCAGGTCAAGGAGCTTGCCGGACTGCTGGAAGAGAAGTCGGCGATTCCGATGGTGCGCGACCAGATGACGCTGATCCAGGACCTGCAGACCGGCGAGTGGTGGCAAGGCGTGACCGTCCCGATGCTCGAGGGAATGCGCCGACGCCTGCGTGATCTGATCAAGCTCATCGAGAAGCAGAAGCGCAAGCCCATCTACACCGACTTCGAGGACGAGATGGGTGACGAGACGACGGTCGAGCTGCCGGGCTTGGGCCAGGGCACGGACTACGCGAAGTTCCGTGCCAAGGCGCAGACGTTCCTTCGCGCGCATCAGGACCACATTGCAATTCACAAGTTGAGGATGAACAAGGCGTTGACCGCTGCCGATCTCGCTGAGCTTCAACGCATGCTTGCCGAGAGCGGCGTTGGCGGCGCGGAGGACATCCAGCGCGCCGCCGAGGAGGCGTACGGGCTGGGTCTCCTTGTCCGCTCGCTGGTCGGTCTCGACCGCCAGGCGGCGAAGGAGGCTCTGGCCGGGTTTCTGGCAGGGAAAGCGCTCGCCGCAAACCAGATCGAGTTCGTGAACTTGATCGTGGACCACCTTACCGAGCACGGCGTGATGGAAGCTGCAATGTTGTACGAATCCCCCTTCACCGACCTGACGCCGCGCGGTCCGGATGAGCTGTTCAGCTCCGCACAGGTGGACGAGCTGATGCGAATCCTCGACGCTGTGCGCAGTATGGCGGTCGCGGCATGACGAAAGAATAGGGGACAGACCACATTTTCCCGCTTGCTCGTCATTACGTAAACCGTGGTCTGTCCCCTATTTTCTTCCGATGTGCCCTTGCCGAAGCTCGCCTTCTTCAGCCAGCTGCTGCCCGGCATGCTGCGCGGCGAGGACGAGTATGTGGTGATCGGCGGCCTCTATCGGGTGCGGCTGGCGCACTTCTAAACGGGCAGCTTGTCGTCGGCTCAGGCGGTGCGGGGAGTGGGCTCGATCGAACCGCATTCGCGGGGGGCCGCAAAGAGCTTCCATCGCGGCAGCCGTGCTGTACCATCTTCCTCGAGCAACTGACGACGGGTACCGTCATTGGCGGCAAGATTCTCGTCGAAGGGGAATCCCTGACCGAAAGTCCGTTCATCACCGCATGAAGCAATGGCACTCCATACGCTTCCGTGGACAGCCTGCTTGTCGCGCCCTGTCAACGCCGCCGTCCTGGCACTTTCGGCCCTTGTCCGAAGAGGTGAGTTTAGTATGCCGTTCCCGAAATGCGCTCGCCGCGTGGCCGTGAGCAAGAGCTTCCATGCTTGCCCGCAGCGCTAGCGTTTTCGATAATCACGCCGCCGTCAGAATGAAATCCACATGCACCGCATCGTAAGGAAAACAAAACCCCGCCTGCTCGCGCTCGATCAGCCCAGTGACCAGCAACGAATGCACGTCGGTATGCACACCGCGTACGTCGCGCCCCACACGCCGCGCAATTTCCCGTAGCGCGAGTGGTCCCGCACCCGTCATCACCTTGAGGATGTCCCAGCGTAGCGGCGTCAGCGTGCGCCATAGCGCGCGCTCATCGACGAATCCGATGAAGGGCAGCGCGCGCTCGCCAGTGGTCATGGCGCGCATGAAGCGAGCGTTGACCTCCTCGCGCGAAGCGACGCCAATGGTTACGGTGTTTGTCATGTCACTTTCTCCAATCGTCGACGGCTGTCCAGAAGTCTGCCAAGAGCTGTTCCAGCGAGACGAAGAGGTAGGGCGCCTCCTCTTCGCCGCAGTGGAAGTGGTCGCCCTTGCCGGCCTCGTTGTCAAAACGGAGCACGCACACCCCATCCACCACGTAAGCCAAGCTGTACTTCAGGTCGTGCGTGCTTCCGGGCACCTCGGTCGGCACCCGGAAGACACGCACAGCGACAAAAGCATGGTCCCCTTGTGGGTATCGGTCATCGAGGATCAGCACCCCTGGCATGTTGTAAATCCTAACAACACCAACGAGTGTTGTAAAGGAATGCAACAGGTGGCGACCAGCGGCTAAAGAAATTCGTCAACTTTTTCGCAAACCCTGGCCGTTTGCGGTTGGAACGACCGGCAGTTTTCGCCGTAATCCGCTCACTGATCGTGCCGCCACCCGAAACTGCCGCGCCAACAGATCCCGGTGCAGTTTCGCCGTACCCGCCGTCTCGTCACGCACCAGCACCGCGGCTTGGTCGAAGTTGAACACGTGCTTCGCAGCATTGACGAAGCGGTTGATGCGCATCGCGGGCATCCCCAAGCGCTGCGCCAGCGCTGTGTTGGAAAGTATTGCGCCACGCGCCTCCAGCGCCTTCAAGAGTCAAGGGTCTTTCTTCCTTCCCGTGATCGAGCGAGACTGCAGCGCATTCGCTCGTAGCCCGCCCGGAGGAAAAAGGATAGACCGCCGACTTTCAACCACGGACGGCCGGTCCGGTCCGGGGGATGACCCATGGCACTGCGTGGGGCGGGATTCGGATAACTCTTCAAGGGCCACCGGGGCCAAATTCGAGATTGACACCCCTTGATGGAGGCTCATACACTCTTGATGGTGCCGTTGGATTTCCCATCCTTTGCAAGAAGTCTCGACCATCAGCGACAACGTTGACAATCTGGTTCTTGAGCACTTGCGCGCCTTGCGGGGTGGACAGGACCGCATCGAAAGCGAGCACTGCCGCTGACCGACGCGATAGCGCGCACAACTACGAGAAAATCATCTGGCAACAGTCAAGGATCGATCAGATCAAGGCGCCAATTGACCGGATTGAAAGACGGCTGGAAATCGCGGGTTGAGAAATCACCGGTCGGGAAAAAAGAAAAGACTTGACCCTGCTCGCGCGGCTGGCGAGGCGGCTGTGGTACTTGAAGGAATCAAGCTTGGCTCGTTGTTTGTTGGAATGTTAGACCTGGCCCCGCCTTGCAAGAGCGCCTTGCAAGAGCAAAGGAAACAACCGGCCGGTCAGCAGATGACTGGGTTGCTAAAGGCGTGCGGTTCCCCGCCGGCACCGAGTTTCGAGCCAGCTACAAAGGCCAAGTCCGCACTGGCCGCGTTGAAGGCGGCGCGCTTGCCGTCAACGGGCAACGCTATGACTCTCCATCCGCTGCTGCGGTGGCGGTTACCGGAAGCCCTGTCAATGGCTGGCGCTTCTGGGAATGTCGCCTTCCAGGCAAGTCAACATGGCAACTCATCGAGAGCCTTCGCAGGTGAGCAAACGCCTAACACTGCGCTCCAAGGGGCGCTGCGCGATAAAGCCGCGCAGCGCCGGTGACCTCCACGTTAGACCCTACCCGCCTGACGTAACCAGACGTCTTGACAGACTGTAACCAAACGGTTACAGTTATTGTATGTACTCGATCAAACTCATCCCAGAGTTTTCCGCGTGGCTTTCCGGCCTCAGTGACAGCATGACGCATCGTCGCCTGGCGCGGCGTTTGGAAAAAGCGCAGGCGGGTAACCTCGGTGATGTTAAGCCGGTCGGCGAGAGCGTGTTCGAGATGCGCGAACACTTCGGGCCGGGCTGGCGCATGTACTACGTGCAGCGCGGCGCGACGCTGATCGTGATGCTAGGCGGTGGCGACAAGTCTACGCAGGCCGCCGATATTGCCAAGGCCATCACGTTGGCCGCTACCGTGGAGGATTGAACCATGACCAAAAAGATCAAGGTTGCCAAGTTGCCGGAATTCGACATGGCCGAGCATTTACCTGACCAGCAGGCTATTGCCGAGTACCTGACCATCGTTCTTGAAGAGAACGATCCGGCCGAATTCGCCCATGCGCTCGGCACGATTGCCCGCGCGCGCGGCATGACCGAGATCGCGCGGGCGTCCGGTCTTACGCGCGAGGCCCTCTACCGGGCGCTGCGGTCAGATGCGCAACCGCGTTTCGATACCGTGTCCCGCGTGTGCGCGGCACTGGGCGTCAAGCTCGTAGCCCAGGCGGTTCCCGCGTAGGTTCTCATTTCTCAACGTCGTCTAATCGGGTAAGGGCCGGCGTCTAACCGGCCCTCCCCACACCACCCGGCATGCGGGTCCGCACCGGGCGGTTCATGAACAGGGCGCACACGACGTTCTCAAGCGTACCCGTGAGCCTTCATCCAAAGATTCCGGATACTCACCAGACCTTGTGCCCTCAACCAATCGTTCGTCATCCCGACTTGCGTCGCCTTGACCGAGACAGGTGCCAGTAGCTCTTGCCGCTGACTCCCGTCAAGATCGCCGTCCGCCGGTCGACCCCAGCGCCAGAAGGTGGCTGATCTTCGTGCGACACAGACGCCACTGTTTCCAGTAGCACATGCGCACAGTCGGCGTAGCCATTCATCCAGTCCGGGAATCGGTCGGTAATACTCCGAGATGCCAAAGTAGCCCATCCAGCCGCGCAGGTACTGCCCGAGTTTCTCGAACCGATGTTGCATCGAAACTCCCCAGCTTCGCCCCGTCAGTTCCCGGAGGCGGTGCTTGAAGTCGGCGAAGGCGGCATCCGACCAGCGCAGTTTGTTCTTCCTGAAGGTGAATCCCAGAAAGACGCACTGCTCGATCTTTGCCACCTGGCTCTTCTTCTCGTTGACCGGCAGTTTGAGTTGCCGGCCGAGGTAGGCGGTGAGACTGGCCTTGACGCGCTGGCCGGCCCGTTCGCTCTTGACCAGAACCATGAGGTCGTCGGCGTACCGCGCAAAGCGGTGGCCTCGCCCTTCAGCGTCCGATCCAGATCGTCAAGCAGGATGTTGGCCAGCAGCGGCGAGAGGGGTCCGCCTTGCGGCGTTCCCAACTCGCTGGGTTGAAGCGTGGAACCCATCATGACACCCGCCCGCAGGTAGCGGCCGATGAGGGCCAGCAACCGCTTGTCGCTTACCTTTCTGGCCACTCGGGCCATCAGGATGTCGTGATCGACGTTGTCGAAAAATTTCGCCAAGTCAAGGTCAACGGCGATGCGATAACCGGCCTTGAGGTCGGATCTGACCTGCTTGAGTGCGCCGTGGGCGGAGCGTCGGCCGAAACCCATAGCTCGATTCGGAGAATTCCGGATCGAAGATCGGTGTCATGATTTGAGCGATGGCTTGCTGGACGACCCTGTCAACAACGGTCGGGATGCCCAGCGCGCGTTCGCCACCACTGGGCTTCGGGATAGTCACCCGTCGCACCGCTTGTGGCTGATAGCGACCCTCGCTCAGGGTCTGGCGGATGGCCGGCCAGTGCTCACAGGCATACGCCGGGAAGTCCTCAATGCGCAGTCCGTCGATTCCCGGTGCGCCGCGGTTGGATTTCACTCGACGCCACGCCTGTTTCAGGTTGGCCGGTGAGGTACGGCTTCCATCAAGTCCTTCCCCATACAAACTTCCTTCGGGGCGTCGTGCAAGGCTGGCTGGGCAAGATCACGCCGATCCCCGGCTCCCCCGGTCGGGTTCGTTGTCGGGTTCGAGTAACTCACGGCTCCTCCTTTGCTGTTCATGTTCGGCCCTTCGCGTTACCTTTCGGTGCAGCTACTATGGCCTCTGCTGACTCCTGATCAGTCACGCCGGCGATTGCTCGCCGTCGCGCTATGGCCTTCGCTTCGCTCACTGCCTGTTCGCTCGTCTGCGGCCGGCAGCCTGCCGCAACGCCCGGATCATTCTGTTGAGCAGCGATCCCCACTGCTTTTGCGAAACGTCGGCAATCGCTTGCCGATCAGGTCTCCCAGGTAAGAACGCGATGTTTCCGTGCACAAGCGCTGCATTTACCTTGTCCGCCGTATCCGATGGGCTTCGTCATGGGGTGCCAACTCGCCCGCAGACCAGGCCTTCTATGCAGTTTCTGTCCGTCGCCTCGCACTTTTGCGCTCCGGCTTCCTCCAGACAAGTCCTCGCGACCTTGCCCTTGCCTTCGGCTAGTGGTTATCATTGATCCAATATGTCGAATCAATCCCGGTACTCCCACAGGGGACTTCCACCCCATCACATCGCGCCCATGCTGGGCGCACACCGCCCGCTCCAGAGGGACGCTTCGCCGGCAAGCCGGCTTCGCGCCCCTGAGCTTTCACGTTAGCCCGCAGCCAGTGCCATGCTTCTGTTCGGGAAAGCGCCCAACACTTTTCTGTCTGCTGTCACCAATTTTGTGTCGAGCGTGATTGCCAACGCAACGAATTCACAGTCGTATGCCGAACAATCGCTGTCACCTACCAGTTCGAGGACGGCTCGCGAGTCAACTTCAAACTCCGACCCAGAGAGAAGGTCTTCTGCTTCCTTCTGTAGGCTGCATGCCTGCTCAAAGGTAAGCGTTTTCCGCCTCGTATATCCAGCCAGAATGTTGCGAAACTCGCTACGCCACAGAACAGGAGCCGCCCATTCCGGGTCTTGCTCTAGCAACGCCTCAGCATCAGCGGTGCGCTCACCCGGTAGGTATAGGTATGCCACGATGTTGGAGTCCACCACAATCATGGCCGCCCCGCGCGTTTCAGTTCATCAATGTCACGCTCCTCAAATTGCCCCTTGGGCAAGGCCGCTCTAAGTTCCCGAGCACGAGCCAATCGTTCGGTGGGCGTCAGCTTGGCCGGTAGCAATGCCGCCTCAAGGCAGACTATGGCTTCGCTATTCATGCTGCGGCGGTGCGCTTCGGCAGAAAGCTTTAATCGGTCGTATACGACGTCCGGGATATTCTTTAAAGTCAGGGTAGTAGGCATATCATTCTCCAACCGTAATGAAACCATTATGGTTCCACTTTGCCATCTCGTCAAACTGCGATTACGTGCAAGTGCCAAAATGCGGGCTGACATGGCGGTCGAGAGGGACGGCTTGCAAGCTGCGCTTGCAGGTTCCGCCCGCGCTTCGCGCTCCGGCCACCCCTCACCTCTACGTTGGAGCGCACAACACTATGGCCATCTACACTGCTGAAATAATCTGGTCTCGGTCTGGCCAGAAGTTCATCGACAATCGCTACAGCCGAAAGCACATTCTCCGCTTCGACGGCGGTATCGAAATCGCTGGCTCGTCGTCCCCGCATGTCGTCCCTTTGCCCTATTCGGCAGTCGACGCCGTCGATCCCGAGGAAGCCTTCGTCGCCTCCCTGTCCAGTTGCCACATGCTTTGGTTTCTCTCCATCGCGGTCAAGCATGGCTTCGTAGTGGACGACTACCATGATGCGGCAGAGGGTGTGATGGCCAGAAATGCGGAAGGCAAGCTCATGATGACGGTCGTCACTCTTCGCCCTGAAGCACGATTCTCGGGAGACAAGACGCCGACGAACGCCGAGCTTCACAAGCTCCATCGTTTGGCGCACGACGAGTGCTTCATCGCCAATTCTGTCAGGACCGAGGTTCGTTGCGAGCCACGGCAAACTGCGCTCCAACATGGCGCTCAACCGCCCTCCCTTCGCTCGCTGGACGCTGCGCGATAAAGCCGCACAGCACCGATCAGCTCTGCGTTAGGTGATCTGATGCTGGTCATCCTATTGAAGATCGTTTTGACGATTCTGTGCCTGGGGATGATTTCATACGGATTGGTCTCCATAAAAAGCGGCCGCGTCTATTGCAAGGGTCGGTGGTATGAGCGCACCGAGAATGGTTTCGGTTTTTGGAGCACCATTGCACTCTATTCTTTTGGTCCACCTCTTATTCTCTACTTGGCATGGACGGCGTCGTGAATCCAATCCATTCACCTGACGAATAAGGTTGCCCTCGGGGGGCAGGTCTTCTCCTTTTTCCTGGTTCTCGCGAAGCCTACCTGGAGGCAAAAGGCAAGACCTTTTGCCTCGGATCAGGACTGACGGCGGGTTTGTCGCGAAACCGACAACCGGATTGCCAGCGGGGCCTGGACAACCCGTCGTCAGGGGATGTCCGGGCCGGCGCGCTTCTTGCATGGACAGGGTGAATTCACGCGGAGTATGCACAATGCCGACAATGACCCTCACCGACCTTCTCGAAGCATGGCAAGCTGGCCTGGCCGACGGCAGTATCGTTCCCTACCTCGGGCCGGGCGTGGTCGCCGATGTCACTTCGCTGGCCGACGGCCGTCGCATGCCCGCGACCAGCGAGCAACTGATCCTGGCGATGAACGGCGGACGACCGATGGTGCCTAAGCTGATGTACGAGTTCCCCCGGGCGGCGATGAATGTCGAACTCAAGCGCGGCAGGAGCGCCGTGACGCGCTTCCTCGACAGCACTTACGGCGCCACGCGCTGGACACGGGCGGCGCTGCACGACTGGCTGGCGACAGTCCGGCCGCCGTACGTGATCGACATCAACCGCGATACGCAGTTGCTCGAGTCGTATGCCGGGACGCCACACCTGCTGATCCTCGGCTGCGCACGGCTTGGCGGCACCGACTATCGCTTCCGGCTGTATGTCTCGGATGGCAGCAGCTACCGCGCCATCGTGCCCGGGGAGGCCGACACGGCGCTGCCGGTGCTGTTCAAGCCGATGGGGGCGCCGCTGCCGCAGCCGAGCTACATTGCCTCTGACGCCGACTATGTGGATTACATCACCGAGCTGATGGGCGGCTTTGCCGTGCCGTCGTTCGTCAAGGCGCATCGCCGTGGCCGGCGTTATCTGCTGCTCGGCATGCGACTGAACCGCGACACCGAGCGCATGGTCCTCGCCGACCTGATCCATGATGCTGCAGTCGAGCCTGCCGGCTGGGCGCTGATCGCCGAGCCCAACGACAAGGAGCGGCGCTTCTGCAAGCGCATCGGTATCGAGATCGTCGAGGCCGATGCGCTGGCGCTGCTGGCCGAGGCCGTGCCGGGCTGAACCGGTCTAGCGCGCGGCCATTTGCAGGAGAGCGCGTGCCTGCTCCCGGCACTGGCTGGCAACGCCGGGATCGAGAGCCTTGAGCCAGCGTCGCGGAATGGCCTGTGGACCGTGCAGCGCGCCGGCGAGCATGCCGGCGATGGCACCGGTGGTATCGGCATCGCCTCCGCGATTGACGACATCAACCAGGCAGTCCTCGAAGCCGTCGCCGTCGTCCAGCCCCTGCAACACCGCCTGCAGCGTCTCGACGACCCAGCCGCTTGGGTTCTCGCGGCGTGGACGGTCGCGAAACGACAGTTCGGGATGTACCGCCAGCAATGAGCCCAGGTGGTGGCTGAGGGTCTCCGCCAGCGAACAACCGCGCAGCAGATCCTGTACGGCCAGGGTCAGGAATTGGCAGACCGCGTCCGAGACGGCGTTGTTGTGCGTGACGTGCGCCTGCGCCTGCACGGCCGCGCTTACGGCGGCTGGCGACTGGCCGAGGGTCGCCAGGGCCACCGGCAACACGCGCATGGCGGCACCATTGCCGGCGTCGTGATCCGACGACGGCGCGACCGGCACGCCGGTCTGGCGGAAAGCCACCAGGTTCCGGCGGACGGTATTGCCGATATCGACTGGCTTGCGCCGCATCCAGGCATCGAAGGCCTCGGCGCAGGCGAGCGGGACGACGCTGCCGCCATTGGCCAGGATGGCTTCGCCGAGGGCCAGCGACATGCTCGTGTCGTCGGTCACCTGACCTGGCCTGAGCTTGAGCCAGCCGCCACCGACGATCTCGCGATGCACGCCGAAGTGATGAACGATTTCGCGTGGCGTCATGAACTCGACCGTGGCGCCCAGCGCGTCGCCCAGCGCCAGGCCCAGATAGGCGGCCTCGGCCCGTGCCGTTGTCGCCCCGGACCCGGCAGCCGGCAGCGGCGTCACCGGCTCGGGTACTCGACCAGGATGTCCTCGTCGCGGACGATGTACTGGCAGGCGAGCCGCCATTCGGTCGGCGGCAGATCGTCGACGTACATCTGTTCGATCTGCGCCTGCTTGATCTTGCCCATCTCCCTGAGGACGGCGACCTCGCGGACGTTGAGCGGGCCACCCATGTGGCCGTACTTGTTGTGACTGCTCTTGTCGACGCTGCTGACCTTGACCAGGCAGGTACCGCACTCGCCATCGCCGCAGGAGAAGTCGATCGGGACATGGTTCTCCTTGGCGAGCTTCAGAATGGTCTGGGTGTGGCTGCCGGCGACGGCGTAGATGGTCTTGTCCTTGTGCATCGAACTAGAAAAGGTGATGTTGGGCATGGCAGGCTCCTGGTAAACGGAAGGGTTGGGGTGAAAACTCAAGCGGGCTGGACGACGATGCTGCCGCCCAGCACCTGCGCCTGGCAGGCCAGCCGGTGTCGGCGCGGTGCGAGGTTGTCCTTCAGCACCTGGTCCTCGAGTACCGACGGTGAGGCCAGGTGTTCATGGCCGGAGACGATCCTGGTCAGGCAGGTACAGCATTCGCCTTCGCGGCAGCCGTAGGTGATGCCCGCACCGACCTTTTCCGAAACCTCGATCAGGCGGGTGCCTGCCGGTACGGTGACGGTGACGCCGATATCCTGAAAGGTGATGCTGGCCTTGGGCATGGGGTTTTCTCCGGTAAGTGAGGGGGAATCAGGCGAGTTGGGCCATGTCGATGGTCCGGGGCGTCGCGCGACCGAGGAGGTGCAGCGCGATCTCCCGGCCGAGATCGTGGCAGGCAGTGAAGTCATCGACGGTCGGTGTCAGGCGTGCCCTGACGCCGGGTAGCGGCACGCGCAGCTTCAGGCGGCGCAGACGGTCTTCGATCATCGGCACCGCTTCGCCGCTCCAGCCGTAGGAACCGAAAGCGCCGCCCAGCTTGCCCTTGACATCGACCATGGTCAGCGACGAGAGCAGATCCCAGACTGGCTTGACCGCGTCGCCATTGATCGTCGGGCTGCCGAAGAGCAACGCGTCTGCTTCCTCGATCAGGTCGACGAAAGGCTGCGCGTCGCCACCTTCGAGGTCGTAGAGCGAGACGCGCACCTCGCCGGTCGCACTTGAAGCCGATTCGGCACCGGCCGCCACGGCTTCGGCCATGCGGCGCGTGGCACCGTAAGCCGAAATATAGAAGACCAGCAGCGTCCTTGTGTTGGCACAGTGCAGACTGCTTGCCGAGAGCGCACGATAGCGAGACACGTAGTCGCGCGGACTCTGGCGCAGGATCGGGCCGTGCCCCGGGGCAATGACCCGCAGCGGCAGCGGTTCGATCAGGTCGAGGGCGCTGTGCACGTAGGTGCGGAAGGGGCGCATGATGTGCGCGTAGTAGTACTCGAAGGAAAAGCGGAAGTCGCCGACTGCATCGTTGAACAGGCGGGTATCGCAATAGTGGCAGCCGAGAAAATCAGCCGAGAAAAGGACGCCCTCTGCCGCCAGCCAGGTGCATTGGGTGTCGGGCCAGTGCAGATAGGGCGTGTTGAGGAACGCCAGTTGCCGATCGCCGAGATCGGCGCAGTCGCCGGTGCCGACGAAAGCGATCCGCCCCGCCAGATCGGCCGGATCGAAGAGCCCCTTCAGCATCAGGCGGGCCTGCGGCGAGACCAGCAGCGTCGCGCCGGGCGCGCGCCGAAGCAATTCCGGCAAGGCGCCGGAATGGTCAGGCTCGAGGTGATTGAGGACGATGGTGGTGATCTCGTCGTAATCGGCAATCGACTCCAGACGGCGAAAGAAGGTCTCGGAAAAGTTGAGCTTGACCGTGTCGATCACCGCCACGCCGTGACTGCCGCGCACGACATAGGCGTTGTAGCTGGTACCGTTGGCGGTACGCAGGATGATGTCGAAGCTGCGCAGGTCCGGGTCGAAGGCGCCGATCCAGTGCACCCCGGCGGCGACGGGCACCGCTCGGTCAAGGTCGGCCGCGGGGCGCATCGGCTGGTTTCCAGAATTGCTCGCGCAGATCGCGGACCACCAGTTGGTGACCGGAGGCGAGCAGCAAGGCCTTCGGGCGGGCGTTGCCCGCGCAGCCGGCCTTCTCGTAGAAAATGACCTCGGCCATGGCTCAGCGCGCCGCAATTTCGGCCTGCACCGCGGCCCAGCGCGCCGGCGGGATGCCGGTCAGCGATCCCGGTGGGTTCAGCGCTTCGCCGAGTTCATTGATGATCGCTCCTTCGATCGGGCAGATGCTGGCGCACTGCGCCTCGGCAAAGTCGCCGCTGCATTCGGTGCACTTGTCTGCCTCGATCAGAAAGTGCGGTGTCGCCGCCTGGATTGCCTGGTTCGGACAGAGCGGTTGGCACGCCCAGCAATTGACGCAGCTGTCGACGATTTCGAGGGCCATGATCTGCTCCTCAGGCGCGTCTTGCTGCGGGTTGTCCGACCGTCAGTCTGCCGGCGGCGAGCATCTCGTTCCACACCGCCATAACGGCTTCTTCGATCGGCTGCATGGCGTACTCGCCGTTCGGCTGAATTCCCGCTGCCTCAAGCTGCCCCCAGGGTTCGTAGCCGATGCGCGAGCAGAGCACGACTTCGCAGTCGGCGAGCGCCCGGATCGTTCCGGCCAGCACCGAATCGGCATCGCCACAGGTCTCGTCACCCGCGCAATAGGACGCTGCCCTGCGGTGGCCGACCAGGCGGGCGCCAGCGGCCGAGGCTTCGTACACCAGGAACTCCCTGGCGTGACCGAAGTGCACGGCGACCAGCCCGTTTTTCGCCGCCACGGCCATCAGAACGGGCCGGCCGACCGCTGGCGCCGGTTTTGCGACCTGATGCTGGAACTTGATTACCTGCGGTGTTGCCGAGGCAGCCGGCGCGTGCGCCCTGGCACGCTTCTCCGCCAGCTCGGCGGCGATCTGCGCCCTCAGCGCGGCACGCACGACCATCGCCGCTTCGTAATCGACCTCCATGGCCTCGATCTTGTCAAGCGTAAACTCGGCGCCGCGATCCTCGCCGAGCAGGCCGACCGCATCGGCACGACATTGACGGCAGTGACGCATCATGTTCATGTCGCCTGCGCAGGCGTCCTGCAGGGCCTTGAGTTCGGCCGGCTGCGGGCTGCGCTGGCCCATCACGCCGTAGAAGGTGCCGTGCCCGGCCTCGGCGATCAGCGGCATGACGTTGTGCAGGAAGGCCCCCTTGGCCTTGACGATCTTCGACACCTCCGGCAGATGGGCATCATTGACGCCGGGAATCAGCACCGAGTTCACCTTGACCAGGATTCCCCGGGCGCTGAGCATCTCCAGCCCTTTCTGCTGCTGCCCGATGAGGATCGCCGCCGCCTCGCGGCCGTAGACGCGCCGGTTCTTCCAGAATATCCACGGGTAGATCCTGGCGCCGATCTCCGGGTCCACGCAGTTGATGGTGATGGTGACGTGGTCGATGTCGTAGCGGGCCAGCTCCTCGACGTGGTCGGGCAAGACGAGACCGTTGGTCGATACGCAGAGCTTGATATCCGGTGCTTTCAGCGCCAGCTGCCGAAAGGTCTCGAAGGTCCGCTCGGGATTGGCCAGCGGGTCGCCGGGGCCGGCGATGCCGAGCACGCTCATCTGCGGGATCGCCGCCGCCACCGCCAGGGTCTTGCGGACCGCCTGGTCAGGTGTCAGCAGTTCGGAGACAACACCCGGCCGCGACTCGTTGGCACAGTCGTACTTGCGGTTGCAGTAGTGACACTGGATGTTGCAGGCGGGCGCCACGGCGACGTGCATGCGTGCGAAGTAGTGGTGGGCGTCCTCCGAATAACAGGGGTGATCCTGCACCCGGGCGCGGATGGCGTCCGACAGACCGTCCACCTGCCGGGCCGTGGCGCCGCAACTGTCGGCGCTGCAGCCGGCGGCTGCAGCGGGCGAGGGTTCGATGACAGGCAGATCCATGGCGAGCTTTCCTTGGGCACCTTCGGGTGGTAGGTACCAGCAATACAGCAACTGCCGTGCCAGGCCAGCCGGTTCACCCAAGTCGCTGAAAAGTATGGGATGTTCAGACTCGCCTGCGATGTTGCAAAAGCGACAATGGCGGATTGACGACTGGCTGCCGTGACCCGCGGCGCTGCCGCGCAGCTCACGGTTCCGGCGCAGGATCAGATGGGTGCTGGAACAACCCTGGAGATTGACGCCGCATGGTGGGCGCTCATATACTCAGTCACGGATGATCGTTGCGCTCGGCCAGCCAGGACCAATTTCAGCAGCGACATGACACGCATCGCATTCAGACACCATGCCTTCCACCTTTTTTCCGGCCTTATCGTCGCACCTGCGGCGGGCGCTCGTCCTTGCGCTGGCCTGCGCCTTGATGACCGCCGCCGCCAACGCCCGGGGACAGCGCATAGCCCTGGTGATCGGCAACGGCAATTACCAGCAGCCTGACCTGCCGAAACTGGCGAACCCGACCAACGACGCCGAAGACATCGCCAGGGCGCTGCGCGGTTTCGGCTTTGACGTCATCGAACGCAAGAACCAGACGCTTGAAGGGATGAACCAGGCCATCGCCGAGTTCGGCAGCAAGATCGGCGGCAGCGAAGCCGCGCTCTTCTACTATGCCGGGCACGGCATCCAGGTCAAGAACCAGAACTACCTGATACCGGTCAATGCCCGGATCGACAGCGAAGCCGCGGTACCGTACCAGGGCGTCAACCTCAATCAGGTTCTCGACGAGATGGACAACGGCAAGAGCGGCGCCAACATCGTGATGCTCGATGCCTGCCGCAACAATCCGATCACCGGCAAATTCCGCTCCGGCCAGTCGCGCGGGCTGGCCAGCCCCGGCAGCGCGCCCAAAGGCACCGTGATTGTCTATGCAACCGACCCCGGCAACGTCGCCTCCGACGGCACCGGGCGCAACGGCCTATTCACGGCCGGGCTGCTGACCGCCTTCAAGGGCAAGGACCTGACGCTGGACGGCGTCCTGACGACCGCCAGCGCCGAAGTCGAAAAGGCCAGCGGGCAAACCCAGACACCCTACGTCAACGGCCCGAAGACGCTGCAGAAGAGCTTCCATTTTCAGGTCACCGTCGAACCCGGTCGGGGAGAAATCGAAAGAACCTTCTGGACCAGCATCGAGCGCAGCAACGATGCTGCGGACTTCGCAGCCTACCTGCAGAAATACCCGAAAGGCAGCTACAAGGCGCTGGCCGAAAACCGGCTGAAAAAGCTCAAGGCCGACCAGCAGGCACCCACTGCCCCTTCATCCACTGCGCCACCCACCGCATCCGCGACGGGGTCATCCACGGCCTTCGACGGGCGCTGGGCGGTCACGCTCATCTGCGAGGATGTTGGCGAGGGCGGCAAGGTAGCCAAGGGCTACACCTACAACTTCTTCAGCGACGTCAAGGAAGGGCGGCTGACAGCGCAAAAAGGGGAACCCGGGACGGCAGGGTTCCTGGCCATGGTCGGCGTCATCAAGGCGGACGGAGCGGCCGAGATCAACGCCAACGGCCTCACCTCAAACCCGGACTATGCGGTGGGCCACGCCCGCCCAAGCTCGCCGTACTCGTACCGCATGCGCGGCACTTTCACACCGACAAGCGGCAAGGCAACGCGCATCGAACTCAGGCCCTGCGAAGCCACGTTCTTCAGAAATTGACGCGTTTTCTTCGATGTACGGACGGCGGTTTCTGACCGGAGGGAATTCTTGGGGCCGGCTATGCCAACTGCCACAATGTGCTGGCAGGGTTCGACGGCAGCAAGGAGACCAACGGTCACCGCAATGCCACCGGCGTCAGTTACCGATCACACCTTTCAACCCGGTATAAACCGACAGCACTGTCGTCGCTGCGGCGGTCAAGGCACCGCCGAGTTCGTTGAATTTTTTCACCGCCGCCTGGAATTGCTCCGTGTGCTCACCGCCGCTTTTCACGAGGCGCGCCAGAGCCACCGCCATGCCTGCCTCGCGAAAGGCAGCGGCGCGTTTCCGCTGGTGGGCCATGCCCCCAATCAGCATCCCGGTCGTGTAGCTGAGTCCGATGCTGGCTGCGTACTCGATGAATTCCCGCCATTCCCGCGCGCCGTGTGGCAGTAAGGGCGTCCCGTCCACCCAGGCCGTCACGCCGCTCATACCGAGGACGGCCAGCAGCGCAAGGGAAACCACAGCACAGGCCTGGATGAGCGAGGAGCGACACGCCCCGGCCGTCATCAGCAGTCCGAAAGGCAGCGGAATGAGTAGCGACACAACCCGCAGATACAGGGTATTCAGGTCGTACACAACGGTAATCAGGCCGTGTGCCGCCAGGAGCAAAACCAGCGGCAGCAGCCAGCGGGACAGCCACTCACGAGTGTTGGGCAGCACCGGAATCTCTTCCTCTTCCGGCGGTGGCTCGACGTGGAAAGGCGATCCCGATGCCACTTCCTCCAATTGCTGCCCGCCCTCGGCCAGCAGGGCACCCTGGGCCGCCACCCGCTGCTCAAGGGATTCAATCCGCTCGAGCAAGGACTTGAACAAATAGAGGTCGCGCCGGCACACGGGGCAGACCAGGGCCTGCTCGGAGATTTTACTGACGCAGTAGGGACAGTGCAATTTACCTGACCACGTTCAGGTTGAGCAGGACACTGGTCTGGCGCCCTTCGCTATCCTGCACGGTGAGGCGAACCTGGTGCTCCCCTGGGGGCGCTTCGGCGGCCACGAGGTCGATACCCTTCTCGCTCAGGCCACCACGCACCCGGTCCAGGAGATTGATATTCGGTGTCCGCAGATAGGTCATTGTCACCGATGAGAGGTCAATTTTTGCACCACCCCGCGGCTCGAAAACAACGCGCAACGGAAAGGGCGATGCAACTGCCCCCTCCGGCGAAACCACCCTGATTCCAGGACCGCGCGTGATGGCGCGGGTCGCCGGAGCGGCCACCGGCGCCGGCGGCAGCTTCGCCTCCGACTCCTTGATCAACATCTCGGCAGCAACGCTTGTCACTATCAAGAGCCCACACAGCAGCGTTAGTCCAGCTTTCAACATGCCTTTTCCCCATTGGCGACGAGAAACCACCCATCCTCCGCGAGCAGCCTGAAGATCCCGCTGACTTCCCTTGGCCAAGGATAGCAGGCGCGGGGTAAGTCACCAAGTCCAAGCCTTGTCCAATGAGGTATGAGCCTGAGCGAGAGAACTGGAAGGGGAATTGTAGTGTGGGTGGATCATTGCAAGGGTGGTAATCAACATGAACGCAACACGGCTGTGCACGATTGGGCAGATCGAGCAATTTCTCAGCGGCAGCGCGGCAATCACGTCCTCTGGGACAGGGGGCGACCTTTGCTTGGGCATTTTTGGGTTGTAGGCACCTGGGATAAAGCAACTGCCGTGCCGGTCCGGCTGATTTGACCACGTCGCTGAAAAGTATGGGATGTTCGGACTCGCCTGCGTCTCGTTTTCGCTGCGGCCAGTGATGGTACGGTCGTACGTGTGCGTGTCGCGATCGTCAGTCCCCGTCACGCTGATTGTGCGTCCGCCGGCGCAGCTCGGGGTGGGCGAGGCGGCGCTGGAGACGAAGGTGTTTCCGCTCTTCTGCCCATGCTGCGGCGCGAGATGCGAAGCATCGCGATCATCATCGACGAGGGTGCCGTCCGCGACCTCCTGGCCCATCTGGGCGAGGCGGGATGCGGATGGCTTTTTGACTTTGCCGGGGCTCAGGGAGGAAAATCCGAGACTGACGCCACTTGGTGGGGAGTTCATATGTTCTCCGTGGTGCCGTTGGATTTCCTATCCTTTAGAGGCCACGAGGCGATACGATGAGGAAGCGCTGGTGGAAGGAAAGCGTGGTCTACCAGATCTACCCGCGCAGCTTCTATGATAGCAATGGCGATGGAATCGGTGATCTGCGCGGAATCATCGCCAAGCTCGACTACCTGCAGGCTCTGGGCGTTGACGTCGTCTGGCTGTCGCCGTTCTATGCCTCGCCGAACGTCGATAATGGCTACGACGTCAGCGATTACTGCGACATCCTGCCCGAGTTCGGCAAGATGGCCGACTGGCAGCACCTGCGGCAGGAGATGCGGCAACGAGGAATGCGGATGATGATCGACCTGGTCGCCAATCACACCTCGGATCAACATCGCTGGTTCATCGAGTCGCGCCAGGCAACAGACAACCGATGGCGCGAGTATTACATCTGGCGACCGCCCCGCGACGGCCGCGAGCCCAACAACTGGCAATCGTACTTCGGAGGTTCGGCATGGCAGTTCGATCCGACGACAGCCGAGTATTACCTGCACCTCTTTTCTCGCCAGCAACCGGATCTCAATTGGGAGAACGCGGAGGTCCGCAAGGAGATCTACCGCGTGATGCACTGGTGGCTCGACCAAGGTGTCGATGGCTTCCGTCTCGACGTAATCAACCTGATATCGAAAGAGCCGGGGCTGCCGGATGCAGCAGTGACCGTCGACGGTCCTTATCAGTTTGGTGGGCAACACTTCCAGTATGGACCTCGCCTGCTCGAGTTCCTCGCGGAAATGAAGCGCGAGGTGCTGGCGGGTCGTGACCTGATTACAGTCGGGGAAACGCCGGGGATCACGACCGAACAGGCTCGCGCAATCACCGATGAGGAGAATGGTTTCCTGAACATGGTCTTCTCGTTCGAGCACCTAGGCGTGGACCGTAATCCGCGCGGAGTCGGAAAGGGCAAATGGCAACGCAAGGCGTGGAAGCTCAGCGAACTCAAACAGATCATCAGCCGCTGGCAAGACGACCTGCACGAGCGCGCGTGGAACAGCGTCTATCTGTCGAATCACGATCTTCCGCGCCCGGTTTCACGCTTTGGCGACGATTGCCGCTATCGCGACGAATCCGCGAAGATGCTGGCGACCTTGCTGCATACGCTGCAAGGGACGCCGTACATCTATCAGGGCGAAGAGATCGGGATGACCAACGTGCGCTTCCCGTCGATCAACGATTACCGCGATGTCGACACGCTCAATTTCTACCGCCAGTTCGCAGACGACCAACGACTCGATCGCGACGAAATCATGGCGGCGATCTACGACCGCAGCAGAGACAACGCGCGAACGCCGATGCAGTGGGATGGCAGCCGTCACGCCGGCTTCGCGACCGTGACGCCGTGGCTGGCGGTCAATCCGAACTACCCCGAAATCAACGTGCAACGCGCGCTCGCTGAGCCGAATTCGATCCTCCATTATTACCGGCAACTGATCCGCTTGCGGAAAGCGAATCCGGTCATCGTCTACGGTCGTTACGAGCTGTTGCTGGCCGACGACGAGCAGATCTACGCCTTCACCCGGACACTCGGCGAGACCCGGCTGCTGGTCGTGCTCAACTTCTGTGGCGCAGAGAGCGAAGAGATGGGCGCGAGCGGCGATTGGCGGCTGCCGGAAGCCATGCGAGATGGCCAGTTGCTGATCGGTAACTACCCGGTCGATCCGGCAGTGGACCCCCGCCGTTGCCGTTTGCGGCCTTACGAAGCCCGCGTTTATCGCCTCGGCTGACGCTTCTTCCTGCCATTCGGACGACGCTAGTACGACTTCGTGCGCATCGCTCGCCAACCGCCACAGCGAAGTCCCGCGGTGGCTGTATCGGCTGACGGCAATAACGCAGTGGGTTGAGGGATGTGTTGGCCGTCGCTGCCGCGCGTTTGGCGAGAGCCGATGCAAGTCCCCGAGTCGCCGGTCAAGGCAACTGGCGCGAGATCAGCTCCTTCATGATCTCGTTGCTGCCGCCGTAGATCCGGGCAACGCGTGCATCGGCCCAGGCACGGGCGATCGGGTACTCCCGCATGTAGCCGTAGCCGCCGTGCAACTGCAGGCAGGCGTCGAGGACCTTGCTTTGCAGGTCGGTGCACCAGTACTTGGCCATCGACGCGGCCGTCGCGTCGAGTTCGCCCTGAACGTACAGCGCGATGCAGCGATCGACGAAGACACGCGCGATCTGCACCTCGGTCATTGCTTCGGCAAGGGTGAAACGGGTATTCTGGAAGTCCATGATCTGCTTGCCGAACGCCGAGCGCTCTCGGCAGTAGCGGCTGGTCCAGGCGACCCCCGCTTCGGCCTGCGCAACAGCGGTGATGGCAATCTGCAACCGCTCCCACGGCAGCTCCTGCATCAGGTAGGCGAAGCCCTGGTTCTCGCCGCCAAGCAGGTTCTCGACCGGCACCAGCACGTTGTCGAAGAAGAGCTCGCCGGTATCCTGGGCCTGCATGCCGATCTTCTTCAAACGCCTGCCCTTGGCAAAACCTGCCATCGTGGTATCGACGACAAGGAGGCTGATACCCTTGGCGCCCTTGCTCGGATCGGTCTTGGCGACGACGATGACCAGATCGCAGAGCGAGCCGTTGGTGATGAAGATCTTCGATCCGTTCAATACATAGTGGTCGCCGTGGCGCGCCGCCGTCGCGCGAATGCCCTGCAGGTCGGAGCCGGCCGCCGGTTCGGTCATGGCGATGGCGCCGATGAGTTCGCCGCTGGCCATGCGCGGCAGGTACTGCTGCTTGATCGCTTCGCTGCCGTAATGCAGCAGGTAGGGGGCGACGATTTCCGAGTGCAGCAACATCCCGAGAAGGTCTGGCACGGCCCTGCGTGCGGGTTGCTCCAGGAGCACGACGCTGTAGAGCTTGTCGGCGCCGGCGCCGCCGTATTCTTCTGGCGTCGATGAACAGAGGAAACCTGCGGCACCGGCTTTTAGCCACAGTTCGCGGTCGATGACGCCCTGTTCCTGGTAACGCTCGTAATGCGGTGCCACCTCGACCTCAATGAAGCGATCGAGGGCTTCGGCGAACTGCCGATGTTCTTCCCGTAGAATCGTACGCGGAATGGTCATCGCCGCTGACTCCTCAAATCCGGAAACCGCCGCCGCAGACAAGCAGCTCGCCGGACACGTAATTGGCCTCGGGATTCGCGTTTTCCCATGTTGATCTCGAGTTGGATTGAATGCGCATCTTCCTCGACCTCCCGCAACGGACCATTCAGCTGGCGCGCTGATAAAGCGTCACCACGCAGGCGCCGCCGAGGCCGAGGTTGTGTTGCAGGGCGAGGCGGGCGTCGGCCACCTGGCGCTCACCCGCTTCGCCGCGCAACTGCTCGACGAGTTCGGCGCACTGCGCCAGGCCGGTTGCGCCGAGCGGGTGCCCCTTGCACAGCAAGCCGCCGGAGGGATTTGTGACCACCCGGCCACCGTAGGTATTGTCGCCATCGTGGACGAACTTCTCGGCGCCGCCTTCCGGACAAAGGCGCAGCGCCTCGTAGCTGAGAACCTCGTTCTGCGCAAAACAATCGTGCAGCTCGACGACATCGACCTCCGCGGGTCCGATGCCTGCCTGTTCATAGACCAGGTCGGCAGCCTCGCGGCTCATGTCGGCGCCAACCAGCGCGATCATGCTGCGCTTCTCGAAGGTCCCGGGTCGGTCGGTGGTCATCGCCTGCGCGGCGATGAAGACGCGGCGATCGAGATTCCTCGTTTCGGCAAAGTGCTGCGAGACGAGAATCGCCGCTGCCGCACCGCAGGTCGGCGGGCAGGCCATCAGCCGCGTCATGCCTGCCTCGGCGCAGATCAGCGGTGCGGAAATGACCTCTTCCTCGCTTACCACCTTGCGCAACAAGGCTGTCGGATTATGTGCAGCGTGCCGGCTGGCCTTGGCCCGCACCCGGGCAAAAAGGTTCGCGCTCACGCCGTAGCGCTGCATGTACTCCTTGCCGGCGCCGCCGAAATAGCGCAGCGCCAGCGGCACCGGATAGGGAGCGATCTCCTCGCACAGCTGGTCGAAACGCGCGAACGGCGACGGGCGGTCGCTCCAGTGTTCGGTCAGAGCCCCCGGCTGCATCTGCTCAAAACCCAGCGCCAGCACGCAATCGACCGCCCCCGCCTCAACCAGTTGCCGCGCCAGGAACAGCGCCGTCGATCCGGTCGAGCAGTTGTTGTTCACATTGACGATCGGAATACCGGTCATGCCAACGCCGTACAGCGCGCGCTGGCCAGAGGTCGAATCGCCATAGACATAGCCGACAATCGCCTGCTGCACGTCCTGATAGCTCAGCCCAGCATCCTGCAGCGCCTTCCGGGTGGCTGCGGCAGCCATCAAATCATAGCTGTCGCTGGCACCCGGCTTGCCAAACGGCACCGTGCCGACGCCAGCGACCCATGCCTTGCCTCGTGTCACTTCGTGTTCCTCCCAAGAGTGCTTTCTGCCAGCATGGAGAGCGGGGGGACATTCCGGCAGAGCAAGCACTGTCCCAAGAAAATCCTGGGCAGACCCAAAACGAACCACAATAGCAGATTGACGACTGGCTGTCGTGATCTGCGGCGCTTGCGCGCAGGTCACGGTTGTGGCGCTGGATCAGATCTGTTTCATCTCGATGTTGAGGATCTGCACCCGATAGGCGATCTGCCGCGGGGTCATGCCGAGCAGGCGGGCGGCACGCGCCTGGACCCAACCGGCCCGCTCGAGGGCAGCGATCACCCGCTCGCGTTCGCTTGGCTCACCGCCCGGGTCGATACCGTCTTCCGAGCCGCCGGCGTCGCTGCCGCGCGCAATCGACGAGACCGGCAGGGCGCTGGGCGTTGCCGGCGTCGTGCCGCTGCCCGACCGCCGCGTGGCACGCTCGCGCGGCTTGTCAATGCGGATCAGGTCAGCGTCGATTTCGCCGCTTTCCGACATCACGGCAGCCCTTTCGAGGCAGTTTTCCAGCTCGCGCACGTTGCCCGGCCAGTGGTGTTGGCTCAGGCGCCGCTGCGCGCCGGCGGTCAGGCGCAGCGGGCGGCGCTGCATGCCGCCGAGGCGATCGAGCAGGTGGCTGGCGATTTTCGGCAGGTCTTCGAGCCGTTCGCGCAGCGGCGGCAGCACGATGGGCATCACGTTGAGGCGGTAGTAGAGGTCCTCGCGGAAGTCGCCGGTGTCGATCGCCGCTTCGAGGTCGCGATGCGTAGCCGCAATCAGCCGTACGTCGAGCTTCAGCGTGCGGCCGCCGCCGACACGTTCCAGTTCACCCTCCTGCAGAACACGCAGCAGCTTGGCCTGAAAAGCCGGCGAGATGTCGCCGATTTCGTCGAGAAAGAGCGTGCCGCCGTCGGCCATTTCGAAGCGGCCCTTGCGCGAAGTGACGGCACCGGTAAAGGCACCCTTCTCGTGCCCGAAAAGTTCCGACTCGAGGAGATTCTCGGGCAGGGAAGCGCAGTTGAGGCGCACGTAGGGTCCGCGCGCCCGTGGCGAGTTGAAGTGGATGGCGTTGGCGATCAACTCCTTGCCAGTTCCAGTCTCGCCACGGATCAGGACCGTTGTTGGCCATTTGGCGACCATGCGGATCTGGTCGAAGATGCGCAGCATGGCACTCGAATGGCCAACGAGGTTGGCGAAGCCGGGTCGGTGGCGAGCAGCGCGACGCTGCGGGTCGCGTTCCTCGTCGACCGACTGGCGTTCCTGCGTCACTTCGAGAGCAAGCCGGACGCTCTGTCCGATGAGGCTGGCCAGCAACTCGACAAAGCGCACCCGCTCGTCGAGCAGACCGTCATCGGGCTCGTCGGGTTGCACGGCCAGCACGCCCTGCAGTGCCCCGCCGAGATGGAGCGGGGCGGCGATGAACGGCAGTTCGCGCGCGTAGAGCCCGAGCCGGTTGAGGAAAAGCGGCTCGTCGCCCAGTCGGGCGACCGCACAGCTCCGGCCGCTCGCCAGGACCTTGCCGATCAGACCTTCGCCGGCCCGGTAGCGGACGGCCAGGAACTCGTCGGGTTCGAGCCCGTGCACGGCGTGCACGCTGAGGTCGCCGCTATCGGGATCGACGACGCCGATCATGCCGCGACTCAGGTTGCCGCTGATTTCCAGTGTGCGCAGCACTTCCCGCACGATCTGCGGGAAGTCGAGCGAGCGCGCCAGGGTCTGCCCGACGCGCCGCAGGGTGTCGAACTGGGACTGCAACAGGGGCGCTGGGGGGCTGCTCTGATTCATGGTCGTCGGTCCAGCGGCAGCAGCACGCGCACGCGGCAGCCGCGCGTTGTCGTTGGCTCGATCTCGATGAAGCCGCCGTGCTCGGCGACGACCTGCTGTGCCGACGACAGGCCGGTGCCGAGGTGGCAGCCACCGCGCTTGGTGGTATGGAACGGCTCGAACACTTTCAGTATCTGGGCGCCGTCGATGCCTGGACCGGTATCGGCGATATCCACCTCGATGCCGCCGAGACGAGCCTTGCTGGCCACCGTCAGCTCGCGCTCACGGCAGCCGCGGGTGTTCATCGCCTCGATGGCATTGTCGATCAGCGCCTTGAACATTGAACGCAGCTTGTTTGGCGCCCCTTGCAGCGCCGGCAGCATCGCCTGTGGTTGCCAGATCACCGTGATGCCGGCAGCGAGAAGGCGACCGGTGGACAGGTCGAGCACATCGCGCAGGAGTTCGTTCAGGTTGACCGCGCCGATTGCTTCGCGCGTTTCGCCGGGGATCATCGATCGCAGATCCTTGAGAGCCTGCTGGCCGGCGGTGATTGCCTCCGTCAGGGCGACCGACATCGCGTCGGTCTCACCCTTGCGCCGCGCCAGCATGCCGACGACCGAAGCCATCATGTTGAGCGGGCCCTCGAGCCGGAAGGTCGCCGCGGCGAGACTCTCGCGCAGGCCGGAGACGCGGTCCTCGTCGGCCATCAACACCTGCAGCGCTGCGACGCGAACCTTTTCCTGCTGCAAGCGCAGGCTGGTGATCTCCTTTGCCACCAGCAGCAGGTAGTCGCGCCCCTGGCTGGCGAGGAAGGCGTCGGCAGAGGTGTCATCCTCGCGCACGCGGCTGCCGGAACAGGAGAACCAGCGCGGTGAGCGGCCACCGGGAGGATCGAGCCGTACTTCGCGATCGAGAAAGAGATAGCCGGAAGTGCGCCGGCCACGTCCCGAGTCGAGTTCCAGGCTGGCGCGCACCGCCGACATGAGTATTGGCGCCGGCTCGGCCATACCCAGATCGGCCTGCAGCTTCTTGTAGTCGTGGTTGTCGAGCACCACCCGGTCGTCCACGTCGAGCAGCGCGATGACCACCGGCGCAGCGTCGACCACCGACTCGATCAGCGCCTTCTGATTCCTCACCTCGGACTCCAGGCGATGGACTTCGGTGATGTCACGGTGCATCCCGAGATAGTTGAGTACCTCGCCAGCCGCGCTGACCACCGGCGAGATGCTCAGCTCGGCAAGGTACTTGCTGCCATCCTTGCGCCGGTTGATCAGGCGGCCGCCCCAGTGCTCGCCATGCGAAATCGTCTGCCACAGGCCCTGATAGAGCTCGCGCGGCATGCTGTGGTTGGACAGGATCGACTGGTTCTGGCCAACGGCTTCCTCGCTGGCGTAGCCGGTGACACGCGTAAAGGCGGGATTGATGTACAGGATGTTGCCCTGCACATCGGTGATCGAGATCGCCATGTCGGCCTGATTGACCGTGTGCTGGAAGACCTGCGGATGGATGCTCGGCGGCAGCCCGTCCGCCACCGGTGGCGCGCTTTCGGCCGCTGCCCTGAGTTGCTTGTTGATCATTTCGTGCCTCCCTGGCCAAGTGTTTCCCGGAAGTCATGCATTTTCCGTGCCGGCCCTGATCTGGCTACGGTTCCTGGTTGTTGTCGTAGATTTTTGTCGTGTTCCCGACAATGACCGGGGTCGTCGCTGACAGCTGGCGTAGCCACGCCGGGGAGGAAAAAACGCCACGCCGGTGCGCACTTGGCAACACCGGCACGGCTTTGGTGTGCAGTGCACCATGCGATGGCACAGTTTGTGCTGAAAGGTGGACGAGGAGCCTGCCGACAATGACCGCTTATCTCTTGCTGCTGCTATCGACCGCCCTGGTAAACAACGTGGTGCTGGTGAAGTTTCTCGGGCTCTGTCCGTTCATGGGGGTCTCCCGAAACATGGACAGTGCTCTGGGGATGGGGCTCGCCACGACCTTCGTCATCACCCTGGCCTGCGCCGCCACCTGGCTGCTCGAGCACTGGTTGCTGGCGCCATTCGACCTCGGCTATCTGCGCATCCTCACCTTCATCCTGGTCATCGCCGCAACCGTCCAGTTCGTCGAAATGGTCGTCAAGAAATCGGCGCCAGCCTTGTATCAGGCCCTCGGCATCTATTTGCCGCTGATCACCACCAACTGCGCCGTGCTCGGCCTGGCGCTGCTCACCGCCCAGGAGAAGATGAGCTTTCTCCGGAGCCTGGTCTACGGCTTCGGTTCGGCCCTTGGCTTTACCCTGGTGCTGCTGATCTTTGCCGGCTTGCGCGAGCGCCTGGCGCTGGCGCGGATACCGGCAGCCTTTGCCGGTGCGCCGCTCAGTTTCATCCTGGCCAGCCTGCTGTCGCTGGCCTTCATGGGTTTTGCCGGTCTCAACTTTCAATAGGAGGTTCTTCATGTGGCTTGCCATCTTCTCGCTGACGCTGCTGGGGACCCTGCTAGGGCTCGCCCTGGGCTTGGCAGCGAAACGTTTTCATGTCGAGGCCAGTTCCATCGTCGCCGAGATCGAAGCCCTGATGCCAGGCTCAAACTGCGGTCAATGCGGCTTCGCCGGTTGCCCGCGGGCGGCGGCGGCAATCGCCGACGGCAGCGCACCGGTGACGGTCTGTCCGCCGGGCGGCAAGGCGTTGGCGCAAATGCTCGCCGCCAGGCTGGGCATCAGCATCGATCTGACCGCGGTCGCCGATGAGGGGCCGCAGACAGCCATCGTCGCCGAGGACATCTGCATTGGCTGCTGCCGTTGCAGCAAGGTCTGCCCGACGGATGCCATCGTCGGCGCGGCGAAGCAGATTCACAACGTGATTCGCGAAGCCTGCACCGGTTGCGGCAACTGCATCGACCGCTGTCCGACCGAGGCGCTGCTGCTGCAGCCGTTGCCGATTACCGTGCAGCACTGGGTCTGGCCGAAACCCGCCACGGCGGCAGTCGTGCTCGCTGCCTAGCAAGACAACCGACAGCGACCGGCCGACAACGAGGCAGAACATGGGCATCTTCGAGAAAGTCTTCCGCCGCCACCCGCCCTGGGGCGTACACCCGGACGACCGCAAGCTGCCGGCGGCCAACGCGCCCCTGCGCTCGCTGCCGCTGCCGGCGTTGCTCTACGTGCCGATGCAGCAGCATGTGGGCAGCCCGGCACGGCCGGTGGTGCTGGTCGGACAGCAGGTCCTCAAGGGCCAGTTGATCGCCGAAGCGCAGGGCAACGTCTCGGCGCCGGTGCATGCGCCCACCTCGGGGCGAATCAGCGCGATCGGCGAGGTCACTGCGCCGCATCCTTCGGGTCTCACCCAACTGGCGATCACGATTGCCGCCGACGGCGCCGATACGTGGTGCGAACGGCTGCCGGTGGACGACCCTTTCGCGCTGGCGCCCGAGGAGATCGCCCGGCGAACGGCGGCGGCCGGCGTCGTCGGCCTGGGCGGCGCAACCTTTCCGGCAGCGGTGAAGTTCAATCTTGGCCGGCGCCTGAAGGTCAACACGCTGATCGTCAACGGCGGCGAGTGCGAACCCTACCTGTCATCTGACGATCGGATCATGCGCGATCGCGCCGCCGAAGTGGTCGATGGCCTGCGCATCGTCATGTACGCCATCGGCGCCCGCGAGGCCCTGGTTGGCATTGAAGACAACAAGCCACAGGCAATCGCCGCCATGCGGGTGGCCGCGGCCGCTTTCGGCAACGTGCAGGTGCGACCGGTGCCGGCGCGCTATCCGATGGGATCGGACAAGCAACTGATCCAGACCCTGACCGGCAAGGAAGTGCCGGCCGACGCGCGCGCTGCCGAGGTCGGTGTGCTGGTGCACAATGTGTCCACCTGCGCCGCCGTGCATCGTGCCCTGCGCCGCGGCGAACCGCTGGTCGAGCGCATCGTCACGCTGAACGGCGGCGCCCTGACGCGGCCGGGGAACCTGCTGGCACCGATCGGCACACCGGTGGTCGACCTCCTGCGCTTTGCCGGCGTCAGCGGCCGGCCGGCAAGGCTGGTACTCGGCGGGCCAATGATGGGCATCGTCCTGCCGCACGCCCGGGTGCCCCTCGTCAAGGGTGCGTCGGGCATTCTCGCCTTTGACGCCGCTGAAGCGCGAGTGGCGGAAGCTGGCCCGTGCATTCGCTGTGGCAGTTGCACGCGTGCTTGCCCGATGGGCCTCCTGCCGCTGGAGATGGCCAGCCGCATCGGCGTCGACGATCTCGATGGTGCCGCCCGCTTCGGCCTGTCGGACTGTATCGGCTGCGGCTGCTGTGCCTACGTTTGCCCCTCGCACATCCCGCTGGTGCAGTATTTCAGTTACGCCAAGGGCGAACTGTCGGCGCGCGAGCGCAGCAAGCTGCGCAACGACGCGACCCGGCGCCTGGCCGAAGAGCGCGTCGCGCGGCTGGAGCGCGAGGCGCGCGAAAAGGCGGCTGCCGCAGCCAGGCGCAAGGCCGAGCGCGATGCCGCCAAGGCTGCCGCCGGTGCCGCTGCCCGCCCGCTGCCGCTGCGCGTCGTCAAACCTGCCAGCGAGGCGGCCTCATGATCCCGCCGCGCCACGCCGGTCCGGTCGCGGCACCACACGCCGCCAGCACCGGCAATGTCCCACGGGTCATGCTGTGGGTCTCCGCCGCCCTGCTGCCGGCGACGCTCTTTGGCTTCTGGCTGTATGGCTGGCCGGCCGTTCATCTGTGGTGGATCACCACCAGTGCGGCGATCCTCGGCGAGGCCTTCTGCCTGCACCTGCGGCAGGAACCGGTGGCGCCGGCACTCCGCGATGGGTCGGCCTTGCTCACCGGATGGTTGCTGGCGCTGTCGCTGCCACCCTGGGCGCCCTGGTGGGCGGGCGTGGTTGGCGGCCTGTTCGCGACCATCATCGGCAAGCAGGTCTTTGGCGGCCTCGGGCAGAATCTTTTCAACCCGGCCATGGTGGCGCGGGTCATGCTGTTGATTTCCTTCCCGGTGCCGATGACCCTGTGGACAGCGCCGCTGCCGATGCTCTCGGCCAACGCGCCGGGATTTGTCGACGGGCTGCGGATCACCTTTGGCACCCTGCCGGCAACGCTCGACGCGATGAGCAGCGCCTCGCTCTTCGGCTACGCGCGCAGCGAACTGTCGCGCGGCGTCGATCTGTTGCAGTCGCTCGCTGCGACGCAGGCACCGACGATCAGCCTGCTTGGCGAACGCGCCGGCAGCCTGGGTGAAACATCGTCGCTGTTGATTGCTGCCGGCGGCCTGTTGTTGCTCGGCCTGCGCATCATCACCTGGCACATTCCGTTCGCCATGCTGGCAACGATTGCCCTGTTCGCCTCGCTGATGCACGGCATCGACCCCGCTCGCTACCTCTCGGTCAGCATCCACCTCATGTCCGGCGCCGCCATGCTGGGCGCCTTCTTCATCGCCACCGACTACGTGACCTCGCCAAACACCGCCATCGGCCAGCTCGTTTTCGGCGCCGGTGTCGGCTTCCTGACCTACGTCATCCGCACCTGGGGCGGCTATCCCGAAGGCGTCGCCTTCGCGGTGCTGCTGATGAACGCGCTGACACCGGTGATTGATCGCTATACCAGGCCCCGCATCTATGGTCGCGATCGGCGCGGCGCACCGCTGGAGATCGACCCGTGAAGCTCGCGATCGCGGCCCTGCGTGACCGCCTGGCTTACCAGGGTGTCTCTCTCGGGCTGATCGCCCTGCTCGCCAGCACCGCCCTGGTCTTTGCGGTCAGCGGCACGCATGATCGTATCGCCGCCGCCGAGGCCCGCGATCTGCAGGCCTCCCTCTCGCAGGTCCTGCCGGATCGCTTCGCCGACAACGACTTGCTCGCCGACACGCTGGAGATCGGCAACGGCGACGGGACCAGCAAGCGGGTCTACCTCGCCCGCCAGCAGGGCGAGGTCGCCGCGGCCATTTTCCAGACCTCGGCGCGCGGCTATGCCGGCGATGTGCTGGTGCTGGTTGGCATCGACCGCGCCGGCGTGCTGCTCGGCGCACGTGTCCTCAAGCACAACGAAACCCCCGGTCTGGGCGACAAGATCGATCTGGCGAAGTCACCGTGGATTCTGTCGTTCAACGGCCTGTCGCTGGCAACGCTGCCGGCAGCGAAGTGGGCGGTGAAGAAGGATGGCGGCGTCTTCGATCAGATGGCCGGCGCGACCATCACGCCGCGCGCCGTCGTCAAGGCGGTCAAGGATGGACTCGATTTCTTCGCCGCGCACCGCGCGGAAATCCTGCACGGAGGCAAAACGCCATGAAACGACTTGCTCAGACGCTGAAGGACGGTCTCTGGCTGCAGAACGTCGTCTTTGCCCAGATGCTCGCCCTCTGTCCGGCGATGGCCGTCACCACCAGTGGCACCAACGGCCTCGGCATGGGCCTGGCGACCACGGCGGTGCTGGTCACGTCCAATGTTCTGGTGGCCTCGATCCGCTCGCTGGTCAGTCCGCAGGTGCGCATCCCGATCTTCGTCGTCCTGATCGCGACGCTGGTGACGCTCGTCGATCTCGGACTCAACGCCTGGTTGCACGATCTGTACAAGGTGCTCGGCCTGTTCATCGCCCTGATCGTCGTAAACTGCGCCATCCTTGGCCGCGCCGAAGCCTTTGCCTCGAAGAACAGCGTCGCCGCCTCGGCGGCCGACGGCCTGGCCATGGGCCTGGGCTTTACCGGTGCCTTGACGCTGATCGGCCTGATCCGCGAGTTGCTCGGTAGCGGTACCCTGTTCGCGCAGGCCAGCCTGCTGCTGGGCCCGGCATTCCGCGCCATCGAGCTGACGGTGATCCCCGATTACGGCGGGTTCCTGCTGATGATTCTGCCGCCGGGCGGCTTTCTCGTCCTCGGCCTGTTGCTGGCCGGCAAGCGGGCGCTCGAGTTGCGCGCGCGGGAGGCGAACGGTGCGGTTGCGCGGGCGCTCGCCTGAATCTGTTGTCTGAAGCGAGAGGGGTTCTGCCATGCAGGTAGGTGTCGCTTATTCAGAGGCCGGGCAGCAGATCTGGCTGACTATCGAGGTGCCCGACGAGTCGACCGTGCGCCAGACGATCGACCGTTCCGGCATCCTCAAATCATTTCCCACCATCGACCTGGAAACTCAGAAGGTGGGCGTTTTCGGCCGCTTGGTGAAACTCGACACGGCCCTCCAGCCGGGCGACCGGGTCGAGATCTACCGTCCGATTACCTGCGACCCGCAAACCGTCCCGCGCCGCGATGGCGAGGGCGATGATGATGAGTAGGCTGGCTGCTTCCCGGCCCAGACTTCTATACCAATAGATTGGTCGACAAACTTCTGCGGTGTTTCGGTTGCCCGGCAGGACAGGGACGGAGGTACTTATCTCGTCAAGCCAATTCAACTCAGGCCCCTTTGACTGCTTTGACTGCATAGCAGCCACTCTCCGGGCTACCCGCAGTGCTGGGGGTGCGGGGGTGCGATACGGCAGACCTTATCCTTATGGCGGCGCCGAGGACTTCCTGGTGAGAAATCGGCAATCGACCGAGACGGCCAGAGTCGAAGATACTCGGGGACGTCGCGTTGGATATCCTATCCTTGAAAGGGCCTTAAAATAAACTATGCTCGCTTGGCTTTGTTTCAGGCATGTGCCATCGTGAGGAGACATCCATGAACCTGATCGTCCATCTCCGACGCAGCATCGGCCTGGCCGCTGCCACGCTTGCGCTCGCGGGCTGTGCCGCGATGTCACCCGGCGCCGTGCCGGTCGGCGACCCGGGCTTCGGCTTCGCGCTGTGGTCGCCGGGCCGCGCCGACAACGCGCAGCTCGAAACCCGCTACGCCGGCAAGAACCCGAAGAACGCCAACTGCGTCGGCGAGAACCTTTCGCCCGCGCTGGCCTGGGCCCGCGCGCCATCGGCCACGCGCAGCTTCGTGATCCTGATGGACGACCAGGCCGGCCGTGCCGGCCTCGGCGTGAACCACTGGGTCGCGTACGGCATCGCGCCCGAGGCGAACGGGCTGCCCGAGGCTGCAGCCGTCGCCGTACCAGCCGGCTTCAGTGCCGGCAAGAACTCGCTGGGCATGCCCTACCTCGGTCCCTGCCCGCCGCGCGGCAATGCACCGCAGCACTACGTCTACACGCTGATCGCCACCTCGCTCGAAGCCGCCGCGCTACCGCCGGGGCTGGACAAGGCCGCAGTGCTGGAGGCACTCAAGGGCGGCAAGGCGCTCGGCGCCGCGAGCCTCGTGCTGCGCTTCAACCACTGACCTCGTGTTGCGCCGTGATCTCAAATGCGGCGTCGTCGCGAATGGATTCGCCCGCGCCTACTGTGACGAGTGTCAGCACGATCTCGTGATTGCCTACTCGTGCAAGTGTCGTGGCGTATGCGCCTCGTGCAACACCCGGCGCATGGCCGAAACGGCGGCGCATCTGGTCGATCACGTCTTTCCGCTCGTACCGGTCCGGCAATGGGTGCTGGCGGTGCCCAAGCGGCTGCGCCACGTCCTCCAGTGCGTCGGCAACGGCCGTTGTACTCCGGTAAGCCGACGCTGGCTACCGAGGGTTCGAGGCATCTCATTGGCGTGGTATTGATCGGCTGTCTCGGATTCTGACTGGCCGTTGACAGTCTGATCCGGCCGTTGATCCTCGGCCTCGGCGGTTTCCCGTCGAGCTGGCCGCTCCAGACCCTAAACGGCCACTTGGTTCTCACGGTCGGCTGACTGCAACCGACGCAGAGCAGACGGTGGAGGTTGTTGAAAGCGGCCATTCATTGGAACCGCCCGCCACACGAAAGCTGCCGTTCAATTTTTGGCTGTGCCATTCTTGCCTGACCGGTAGCGTTGAAGCGGGAGCGGTCACTGGGTGCAGGGTGGCGTCAGTCGGCAGCCGGCTGAACGCCACTTTCGCGGACCAGCCCAGCTCTCGCCGCTCAGACCGCCACCAGCACCGCATCGCGCCGCTCGATCGCCTTCAGCACCAGCAAGAGCACGGTACCGACCGCCATTACCGCCGCCGCAAAATACAAGCCGGCGTTGTAGCTGCCGAAGTAGGTCGCCAGCGTGCCGGTGACCGCCGGGCCGAGGATCTGCGCCGCGCCGTAGGAAAGCGTCATCTTGCCCATCATCTTGGCCGGCCGGGTGGGGTAATAGCGACCGGCCATCGTTAGCACCAGACTAACCATGCCGATGAAGGTGCCGCCGAAGAGCAGTGCGCCGAGCAAGGCGGCGGTCAGGCCGCCGACCAGCACTGGCAACAAGATGCCGACGATCTGCAGCACGGCGGCGAGGATCAGCGCGTTGAGGTCGCCGGTGCGGCGGGCGATGAAATCCCAGTTGATGCAGGCCGGCGCGGCGCCGAGGCCGATTGCCAGAAAGACCAGGTTGCCTTGTCCGGCAAGGCCCGGCAGCTTGTTGACGATGGCGACGATGAAGGTGGCGCTGACCACGTAGCCGATCCCGGCGCAGAAGTAGGCGGCCATGAAGATCCGCAGGTAGAGTGGGCTCGGCGGGCGGTCGTACATTTTCTGCCCGGTGCTGGTCAGCCCGCTGGTGTCGGGTGGCGGCAGCCAGCCGAGGGCGGGCATCAGAAACAGGCAGCCAAGGGCGGCGAAGGCGAACCACTGCTCGCTCCAGTCCAACCACTGACTGAGCAGGGCAACGAAGGCGGCGCAACCGGCGATGCCGAGGCCAATGCCGGCGAAGTGGATGCCAAGCTCGCTGCGGTGGTTGTGGCGGATCAGCCAGTTGAGGATCAGCCCGGTGCCAAGCAGCATGCCCGCCGCGCTGCTGAGGCCGGCAACGAAGCGTGAGATCGCCCACGCCGTCACGTCGGTGCTGAGCCCCATCGCCAGCGTGCTGAGAATCGCCACCACCATGCCGATCCGGTACAGCCGATCCTTCAGCACGAGATCGCTGATCAGCGACGCGATCAGCGCGCCGCTCAGGTAGCCAGCGTAGTTGATCGCTGCCAGCCAGCCCGCCGCGGCGACGCCGAGCCCGGCCTGTTCCTGCATCAGCGGCAGGAGCGGCGTATAGGAGAAGCGAGCCACCCCGAGGGCCAGTAGCAAGCTGAAAATGCCGGCACCTAGCACCTTGAGGCGTTGGACCTGGTCGTTCATGTCGTCATCGGCCTATCAGGCAATTAGAAGGGGAAGCGGCCAGTGCCTCGTTCAGCGGCTCCAGCGTCTTCGTCAGCAGGCCTTTCGCCTGGCTCAGGATCTCCTCGTTGCGCAGTTCCGGCGGCAGCAACAGGGGTGTGCACCATGATGGTGCTGATCGGGGGCATGACCATGCCCTCACAGTAGTGCGACCACTGCAGATGGCGCGGGAAGAGCGGTGAATCCACAGCCGCCTTGAGCGCGCCGTTGCGGTGGCGCGCAATGATGTATCGACGATCGCGCCCGGTTCAAACAACATCACCGCACCGTCGATGACGATGTGCGCGACGTGGATGCCCTTGCTCGCACACTGGGCGTTCAATGACTGGCACAGCCAGCGCCGCCCGCCCATGGCCGAGGCGTGCGAATGCTGGCCGGCGTTGCCGCGCATCGCGGCGGTGGCCGATGTGACAAGCAGCGCCCCCTTGCCACGCTGCTCCATGTACGTAAGCAGCACCTGCGCCAGGCGGAACAGGCCGAAGGTGGCCATGCGCCAGCCCAGCTCGAAGGTCTTGAGCGGGGTGCTCGCCAAGCCGCGACCGCGATCGGGCCGACGTTGGCCTCGATGTGGGTTACCAGTTGCTCGATGCTGCCTTCTTCCACCGCATTGAGCATGAAGCCGCTGGCCGAGCCACCCTCGGTCTCAATCTCGGCCACGAGCTTGCCCAGCCCGGCCTTGTCGCTGCGGCGCGCGAGGCAGGCGTGGTAGCCCTCGCGGGCAAAGCGCTTGGCGACGTGGCCACCGATGCCGGCGCCAGCGCCGAGGATCAGGCGGACCGGTTTGTTCATGTTCTTGTCCCTTGCTGGGATGGCTTGCCATTGTGCACCAATCGGTACAGAATGCAAGCATGGCCCGCCCCATTGAATTCGATCGACCCAAAGCCGTGAACAGAGCGCTGGTGCTGTTCTGGCGTCAAGGCTACCAGGCCACTTCGCTGGCCGATCTGCTGGCGGCCTTGGGCATCGGCCGCAGCAGCTTTTACGCCGCTTTTACCGACAAGCAGAGCCTCTTCATCGAGTGCCTCGACCTGTTTGCGGCGCGGACCGTGCAACTGCTGCAGCGCGCCCGCGCCGAGATGCCACCGGTCGATGCACTGCAAAGTTTCTTCGAGCGTAACTTCATCGGCGCGCGCGGTGCTGGAGCTGTGAGAGGACACTGGGGCTGCATGCTGGTGAATACCGTGCTCGAGATGTCCGGAGTCGATGACGAACTCGCTGCGCGCGCCAGCGACCACCTGGCCGAGATGCAGTGCATCTTCCAGGCCTGCCTACAGGACGCTGGCGCTACACCGGCGCGCGCCGAGGAACTGGCCGCCATGCTGATGCTGTTCAACGAGGGCATCCGCGTGTCCAGCCGCCGCCGTTTGCCCGACGCGCAGCACCTGCAACCCCTTGCCACCACCTTTCGACTCATCCGAAGCGCTATTGCATGACTGCGGAAAAAACCCTGGCCTGTCGGCTGTGGCCGACTAGTTCGCGGTCAGCCCCTTCGTTGTGCGACCGCCCCGCGCTGAAACCTGCCGGAACGCCAACGAGATGGCGAATGTTTCTTGTGGATCGATTGCAGTCAGCAAACCACAAAAACTCAGTGGCCGCTGATGATTTGGAGTAGCCAGCCAGACGAGCGACTGCTGAGGCCGCGCACCAGCAACCAGATGACCCTTCAAGCAAGCGTCAGGATCCTCCTGGCCGGCCGTCAGCTTGCTCCACCACCATGGGTAGCTGCTGTCCTCGCTCAATCTAAGCACGCGACGAATGCAAGACCGAGGGGTGTGCCATGCGACGAATCGCTGCAAGAGCACTTTCTGGTTGCTTCCGATCGATGGGCGCCAGAAAGGAGAAAGCCTCGCACCAGGGAGGGCAAGTGGAGGCCAGCAGTTATTGACCGCCGTTATCGCCGGCTGACCCCGGCTCTTTTCGCTTCTTCCAGATCCCCAGGAGTGCGGCACTCAGACCCAGCATGATTTCATCGATGAACGGGATGACGTCCGGGATGAAGAAGTCCACGATGAACAAGACGGCGGTGATGGCAAATAGCGCCGGGAAGCGCAGTTTGGCGAGGTAGGCGATCAGTGGAGCAACAACAAGTTTGTACATGCGTTTCCAGTGTTCCAGCGAGTCTCTTTTCCTTATCCGAGCTGCCCGATCCCGGCGGAGCCGGGCTTTTCTCGGGATAATGGGAATGTCTGGCGGGAGTCGGCCAAGTGTACTCCGCGCGAAACCAGTCAGTCGGAGTCTACACGATTCATCACGTGCATCGACAGGCGGCACCAGCCGTCGCCCAACAGCACGTCAAAGACTTGCGCTGTGCTCGCCACCCAGTCAGCCAGCCTTCAAGCCTTAGGGCCATCTGCGGTCTCCGGCGCGCACGGGAATGGCTGGAATCGCGTCCACCGGGTTGCTCTCGATCTCAAACGGAACCAGGGCAGCCGGCAGGCTCGCATCGAATCGGGCCTGAAGAAGGTCGCACTAGCCCCCGCACAGTGTGCGCGGTTTGTAGCGCTCGCGGTTTTCTGGCGCCAGCGGTGCCGCGCACGGCCAGCCGCGGCGCAGCGGTGTCCCAACGGAAGGCTTGTCCGGCGCCCTCGGGCGGCGTAAAGTGGCGGACTCTGTCGGGGGTCAGGCGTTCGCGGTTCGTGTTTTCGGGTCCGGGTCTGGCTACAGAGGATTCCATGTGGCCAGATCATGGCCACTCGGATCACCGTCAAAAAGGCGGTTTTTCCGTTAGAACTACCTGATTTTGCTTGCATTTTGTTTCCTCTGTCGATTTCGTGAACGGCAATCAACAGAAAATGGTGATGGATCTCTTGATTTGTAATCATCAGGTGTTGGTTCGATTCCGACTGGGGGCACCAGCGAGCGCAATCAGTTAGGCCACTCCTTGGGGTGGCTTTTTTGTTGGTTTGCAGCCGAGGCTGGATGCCGAACCATTCGAGGAGCAAGTGATGCGCCGAACGAAGATTGTGGCCACGATTGGCCCCGCTACCGCTGCACCCGGGCCACTGCGCCAACTGCTGGAAGCAGGCGTCGATGTCGTGCGGTTGAACGCCGCGCATGCGGACATGGCAACGCACAGCAGCAACGTTCGCCGGGTGCGCGAACTGGCTCAGGTTCTTGGCCGCACTATCGGCGTGCTGGTCGACTTGCCCGGTCCGAAGATCCGTTCAGGCCTGATAACAGGCGACGAGGTGGAACTCGTGAGCGGCCAGGAGTTCATCCTGAGTGGCAGCGACGACGGCAAGGGCGATGCACATCACGTTGCCACGACCTTGACCGACCTGGCCCATTGGGTACGCCCCGATGACGATGTCTACCTGGCCGACGGGGCAATCGTGCTGCGGGTGCTGGCCTCGGTCGGTAACGACGTACGCACCGAAGTCGTGCGCGGCGGCACGCTACGATCGCGCAAGGGCATGCACCTGCCGCGCGCCGAGGCGCACGTCGAGCCCTTTACCGATCGCGATGCTCTCGCGCTTGAGATGGCGATCGCCGCAAAGGTGGACTTCCTCGGTCTCTCATTCGTGCGCCGGGCCGAAGACGTCGAGCGCGTACGCGCCATGCTCCCGAAGCGCGGTATCCGGCCGGCGCTGGTGCCCAAGATCGAGACAGCCTTGGCGATCGACAACCTCGCCGATATCGTCAGGGTGGCCGACGCGGTGATGGTTGCGCGCGGCGACCTCGGCATCCAGATGCCGGCGCGAAGCGTGCCGCTGCTGCAAAAGGAGATCATCCGTTTCTGCAATATGGCTGGAAAGCCGGTGATTACCGCCACACAGATGCTTGAATCAATGACGCGATCGCCCTTGCCAACGCGCGCCGAAGTTAACGACGTGGCCAACGCGGTGCTCGACGGCACTGACGCCTTGATGCTGTCAGAAGAGACAGCGGTGGGGCTGTTCCCGAATGAAACCGTGCGCATGATGGGTGAAGTTGCCGAGTCGGCAGAGGCCTGGCCGCGCCAGCGTGTCGTGCCGGAAGCCGCAGGTGCCGATGGTGACCGTGTGGCGTGGGCGGTGGCGCACGCTGCGGTGCAAGCAGCCGAGGATCTTGGCGTGGCGGCCATCCTGTGCCCGACGCGCAGCGGTGTAACTGCACATCGGGTCGCTGCGTTCCGGCCCAGGGTCCCGGTTGCCGGTATCTCGCCCAATACCCAGGTGCTTGGTGGACTTTCGCTGGTCTGGGGCGTGCAGCCGCTGGTACTACCCGAGAACCTCGATGCCAACGAACAATTGCGACTAGCCATTGCGGCGGCTCGTACTGCGGGGATCGTGCGCGAGGGCGACCTGGTGGCTTTCGTGTTTGGATCTGCGGGGCCGCGCGCCGGCAGCACCGACAGCGTACGCATCGTCCGCGCGTGAAAAAGGGCGAATCAGGAAACGACCTCGTCGGCGACCGGCGAGCGCCGGGCACAACGTCACGCGTCTCAGACCCGACTGGAAAAGCCGGCCGATTGGACGTCTTGATCACGCCCGTCGCCCCTGCCGATGTCGAGTCCGTTGTCGCGCTCGCACGCCTGGTCTGGCAGCAGACTTACCCCGGCATCATCACCCAAGAGCAGATCGACTTCATGCTCGAACAGCGTTACAACCCGCAGCGCCTGTTCGAGGAACTGACGATGCCCCTGGTCTGGTGGGATCAGGCGATTGTCGATGGCCAGCTGGCCGGGTTTTCGTCGTGCATGGTCACCGGAGGAGGCGAAATGAAGCTTGACAAGCTCTACGTCGACCCGGCCCGGCAGCGATCGGGAATTGGTGCCCGGCTCATCGAACAGGTGGTTTCCCGCGCCCGGGCGGCCGGCTGCCCGACGCTGATACTGGCGGTCAACAAACGCAACGAACGCGCCATCGCCGCGTATGGCAAACAGGGCTTTGCCATACGCGAGTCGGTCTGCGTCGATATTGGCAACGGCTTCCTGATGGACGACTTTATAATGGCCAGGTCAATCCCTGCGCATGCTGCACAATCCTGAATCAAAATGAAACTGACCTTTGCCAAGATGCACGGACTGGGCAACGACTTTGTCGTCATCGATGGGTTTCGCCAGTCGGTCGAACTGACGGTTGAGCAGTTGCGCTTCCTCGCTGACCGCCATTTCGGCGTCGGCTGCGACCAGGTCCTGCTGGTGCAGCAGGCCGGGCAGGCCGGCGTCGATTTCCGCTATCGGATCTTCAATGCCGATGGCGGCGAGGTCGAGCAGTGCGGTAACGGTGCGCGCTGCTTTGTTCGTTTCGTGCATGAGCAGGGTCTGACGGACAAGCTCGAGATTCGCGTCGAAACGCTGCGCGGCGTGATCGCTCCGCGCCTTGGGGAAGACGGCGCGGTGACTGTCGACATGGGTCCACCGGTATTCGCCCCGGATCAGATTCCGTTTGTCAGCGCCACCGACGACCTGCTGCAAGTGCTGCTGCTCGCTGGCGATGAAATCGCCATCACCGCCGTCGGCATGGGCAATCCGCACGCAGTACAGCTGGTTGCCGATGTCGACACCGCGCCAGTCGACCGCCAGGGGCCGCAGATCGAATCGCACCCGCGCTTCCCGCAGCGTGTCAACGCGGGCTTCATGCAGATCGTGGACCGGCACGCCATTCGCCTGCGCGTTTTTGAACGTGGCGTGGGAGAAACCCTGGCCTGCGGCACGGGCGCCTGCGCTGCCGTGGTGGCCGGGATTGCCCGTGGTCTGCTTGATTCTCCGGTTCGCGTTGCCATGCGCGGCGGGGATCTGACCGTTGCCTGGAACGGGACAGGCAGCCCGGTTCTGATGACTGGCCCCGCTGTCACCGTCTTCAAGGGAGAAATCGAGTTATGAGATCGGAAGAAGTAGCGCGTTACCTGCAGGACAATCCGCGATTCTTCGAGCAGCACGCAGATCTGATCGCGAATGTGGTCGTACCCCATCCGCATGGTGGTAGAACGATATCGATCACCGAACGCCAGATGCTGGCACTGCGTGACAAGAACAAGCAACTCGAAGGCAAGATGGGCGAGCTGCTGCAGTTCGGCGAGCAAAACGACGCGATCAGCCAAAAGATGCACCGACTGGCGGTCGCGATGATTGCCGCCCGAAGTTTTCAGTCAGTATTGCACACCTTGAACTTCCACCTCCGTGACGATTTTGCCGTACCGCACGTTGCCGTGCGTCTCTGGCATCGCCCCGAGGACAGTGGTGATCTGCCTGAATTTGCCGATGTCAGCCAGGAGCTGCAGGCATTTGCTGAAACGCTGACGGAACCCTACTGTGGTTCGACCAGCGGCTTCGAGACCTCGTCGTGGTTCGGTGAGGCCTCGAGCCATGTCCGTTCGCAAGGGCTGATTGCGATGCGCCATGGTGGTGGCACGATCGGGCTGATTGCGCTCGGCAGCGAGGATGGCGAGCGCTTCTACGCCGGAATGGGGACGATTTACCTCGTGCGTCTCGGAGAAATGGCCTCGGCCGCCCTGGCGCGCGTGCTCAGCTGACAACGGAGCAATGACTGTCGGAGCCCGCACCACCCGCGTGAACGCCTACCTGGACGAGCTCGCCAAGCAGCGACGCCTGTCGGCACATACCGTCAGGAGCTATCGTCATGACCTCGAGCTGCTCTGCAGTCTGATCGGCGAGTTGGCTGGCGACTGCGGCTTCGCGGCCATCGAGTCGCATCATGTCCGTCGTTTTGTCGCTCAGCTGCACGCCCGGGGGCTGGGTGGCCGCTCACTTGGGCGAACGCTTTCAGCCTGGCGAGGTTTTTATCGCTGGCTTGGCCAACACGACAGCATCACGCGCAACCCGGTAGAGAGCGTCCGCCCGCCCAAGAGTCGGAAAGCGCTGCCGAAGGCGCTATCGCCCGATGAAGCCAGCCGCCTGCTGGAAACCGAAGGTGACGGCCTGCTGCAGTTGCGCGATCAGGCGATGTTCGAGCTGTTTTACTCTTCCGGTCTGCGCCTGGCCGAACTTGCGGCGCTCAACCTTTCCTGTCTGGAGGACCTGCTGGCCGGCGAGGTGCGCGTCGTCGGCAAACGCAGCAAGCTGCGCCTCGTGCCGGTGGGGAGCAAGGCCAGGGAGGCAGTGTCGCTCTGGGCAGCGCAGCGCAACAAGTTGGCGACAGCTGACGAAACGGCGCTCTTCGTCAGCCAGCGGGGTACCCGTCTAGGCATGCGCATGATCCAGTTGCGGCTGCACCGGCGTGGCCTGGTACAGGGGCTGCCGGCACGGGTCCACCCGCACATGCTTCGCCATTCCTTCGCCTCGCACGTGTTGCAGTCCTCTGGCGATCTGCGCGCGGTACAGGAGATGCTGGGCCACGCCAGTATCGCCTCGACGCAGGTCTACACCCACCTCGACTTTCAGCATCTGGCCGCGGTGTACGATCAGGCCCACCCGCGCGCCAGGCGCAAGCCGGAATAGCCGACGCGCCTGAGCAAGTACCACCATCGCGGGCTGTTGCTGCGCAGGTCACGGCTGCTCAACGTTAGGCGTGCCGTCGCACAGCCCCCTCTGCTACCGCGATTCGCGGTCGTTGCCAGCCTGCCCGGTCCCGGCTCGAGGGTGCCGACGCAGATGCACAAGCCATCCGTAGATGGCCAGGTTGATGAGGATCACCACGGCGGCCATGCCTAACTGAATGCCGCGCGTCAGCCCGGCCGGATAGATGATCGGCAACAGGTAATGCTCGATGAAGCCTTGCTGATAGCCGGCTTCGCCGGCCGCCTGACGCAAGCCGTTTTCCAGCGGCGTCAGCGGGCAGACCCAGCCGCCCAGCTCGATCAAGGCACCCCAGCAGGCGGCCGGAAGGTGCAGCACGACCAGCCATGGCCAGCGCAGCACCAGAAAGCCGCCGCCCATGACGAAGGCGATGAACAGGAAGTGCGCGACGACAACAGCGTCGGCCAGCAGCCGATAGCTCATGCGGCGCTTTCAGGCATCTTTCTCATGCACTTCGAGAACAAGCGGGAGGCTGGTGCGATGGCGGCGAGATCACAAGCCTTCGTTGAAGCCCCGGATCTGCCGTCTGGCCTTCTTGGTTGGCCGCCCGCGCAGTTCGCTGCCGGGAACCGGTGCGAGTTGTCTTGCTTCCCGGAGCGCGGCACGTCGCGCGCTGCTCTCAACGGTTTCCTCGTAGAGTTGCTGCGCTTCACTGGCCGGGCGGCGCTGTTCGTTGAGGCCGCGAACGACGACGGTCCAGTTGACCTCACCGATCGCGATCTCGAGGCGGTCGCCGAAATGAAGGTCGCGGGCAGCTTTGACGGTATGGCCATCGAGCTTGACGTGACCGGCGGCGATCGCCTGGGCAGCAAGCGAGCGCGTCTTATAGAAGCGTGCTGCCCACAGCCACTTGTCGATTCGCATGCGCTCCAGCGCTGTCTGGGGCCTACTGGTCACGGCTATTCCCGACTCGGGTGTTTGCCGAGCTTGCGCTGCAGCGTCCGGCGGTGCATCTTCAGGGCGCGGGCGGTCGCCGAGATATTACCCTGATGCTCGGCCAGCACGCGCTGGATGTGTTCCCATTCGAGTCGGTCGATCGACAATGGCGAACCCGAGACCGGTATCGCCGAGTCGCCGCTGCCGCTCTTGTTGAGCGCGGCGACCACCTCGTCGGCATCACAGGGTTTGGCGAGGTAATGGATCGCACCGAGCTTGATCGCTTCGACCGCGGTGGCAATGCTGGCGTAACCGGTGAGCATGAGCACGCGCGTGTTCGGGTCGAGTTCCATCAGCTTCTCGACCAGCACCAGGCCCGATTCGCCCGGCATCTTGAGATCAATGACAGCGTACTCGGGGGCTTGCGCGTGTGCCTTGACGAGGGCCGTTGCAACGTTGGCGGCGACAGTCACGGCATAGCCCCGACGATCAAGTGCACGCGCCAGAACCCGCCGGAAAGCGTCATCGTCGTCGACCAGAAGCAGCGTCGATCGCTCGTCCTCGGGCAGTTTCGGAGTTTGTTCAAGCATGAGTGTCAGGCTTTCAGTCGGTTCAGCGGCAGGGTGACGCGGGTGCAGGCGCCACCCTGCGGGTCATCGCGGTTGAAGAGCTCGACCTTCCCACCGAAGCGCTCGACAGTGGCATTGGTGAGAAACAGGCCGATACCGAGGCCGCGCGTTTCGGCCTTGGTGGTGAAGAATGCCTCGCCCAGTCGCTGCGCCGATTCGCCATCGAGGCCTGGCCCACGGTCGAGAATCTCGATGCGGCAAATATCGGCATCCCACTGGGCTGAAAAACGCAGCGCTTCGGCGCTTGCGCCGTTGGCGTCGGCGGCGTTGTCGAGCAGGTTGAGGATCGCCTGCTCAAGCGTGCGATCGGCGGCGATCAGTGGTGCCGACTGGTCACCGTGCAGGGTCACGCTGACCAGGGCGTGCGGACGAATGATCTGCCACTCGTCAAGCAGACGATGCAGGTAGGCGTCGAGCGCCAGTGAGCGCAGGCATTCATCGCGTTCCTGACCGGCCGAGGCGAGGATCTGCGAAATCGTCTGCTTGCAGCGATCGACCTGCTCACGCAACAGCAGCAAGTCTTCCTTCAGTTCAGCATTGCCGCCGTGGTTCAGTTCGAGTTCACGGATGACCACGGCCATCGTGCCGAGCGGCGTCCCCAGTTGATGCGCTGCGCCCGCAGCGAGGGTGCCGAGGGAGAGAATCTGTTCGTTGCGCAGCCCGTCCTCACGGGCCGCGGCAAGTTCGCGCTCACGGTCCTTGAGGGCGGCAGCCATGCGTGTCAGGAAGAAGACGACGACGCCGACACTGATGACGAAGTTGAGCCACATGCCAAGCACGTGGAGCGCAAAGCCACTGCTGTGCGCGACGTGTTCCGTCGCGATGCCGGTAGCCCGCGCGAGGAGTTCGTCGATCTGCGCCAGATCGCCTTGTGGCGGCGGCAACGGCAGCTTCCAGAACATCAGAAAGGTGTAGGCAAGCAGAGTCAGTGCCGCCATCGCCCAGGCGTACCTGGCGGGCAGCATGGCAGCGGCCAGCGTCGGCGGCAGCAGGAACAGCGAGACAAAGGGGTTGGCCGAGCCGCCGGCAAAGTAGAGCAGCACAGCGAGAAAGCCGACGTCTATTGTCAGATGGCCGAACACTTCTCCCGGGGAGCACGGGCCACCGGTGTCGATTCGCCACTGGGTCCATAGATTGACGGCCGCGAGCAACGCTATCACCGCCGTCATCGGCACGACCTCGAGCGGGATCTTCAGCCACGCCACGGCCAGTACCAGCACCATGGCCTGCGTGAGTACTTCAATCCGGCGCAGCGCCACCAACCGCGTCAGCGAGCTCGCGGTAGCCAACAGAGAAGCAGGCCGCTGGGCCTGATTGATTCGGGGCATGGGTTGATGTCCAACCGAGCAGGAGTCGAAGCAGCAAATTTTACGCTCTGGTCGCCGCCGTGACTGCAACTGCGCCAATCTGTCGCACATTGTTTGCGGCGACCAATGGCCACGCAGTCCGGCAACGCGGTGGTTCAGTATCCACCTCTGGCGGGACTCTTCCGCGCGTTGAGTGTCAGCTCAACCTGACCGCCGAAGCATTCTGATTGGTCGTTGACCTGGATCAAAGGCGCGACAAATGGCATACCTATATTGCTGGGGTGGTAATTACTGCCGGTTCCACTGGCGGCTTAGCGGACCGACGCCTGCCTTCTCGGAGCGGCCCCGCCACCTTTTCGTTTCAACTCAGTCAGGGAGTCATCATGAAAGGACGTATCCTCATCGCCAGTCTTGCCATGGCTGGCATTTCTGCAACCTGGGCCGCCAGCGACGAGCCGATCAAGCCGATCGTCGCCGCCAAGGTCACCAACCCGGCCCTGGTGGAACTGGGCAAGAAGCTTTACTTCGACCCTCGCCTCTCAAAGTCCGGTTTCATCTCCTGCAACTCCTGCCACAACCTGTCCATGGGAGGCTCCGACAACCTGAAGACGTCGATCGGCCACAACTGGCAGAAGGGCCCGATCAATTCGCCGACGGTGCTCAACTCCAGCCTCAATGTCGCTCAGTTCTGGGACGGTCGCGCCAAGGATCTCAAGGCCCAGGCTGGCGGTCCGATCGCCAACCCGGGTGAGATGGCGTTCACGCATGAGCTGGCGGTCAGCCTGCTTCAGTCCATCCCCGGCTATGCGGCTGAATTCAAGAAGGTCTTCGGTTCTGACAAGGTCGATGTCGACCGCATCACCCAGGCCATTGCTGCTTTCGAGGAGACCCTGGTCACCCCGAATTCCCGTTTTGACAAGTGGCTGAAGGGCGACAAGAAGGCGCTCAACAAGACCGAACTGGAAGGCTATGCGCTGTTCAAGGACAGCGGCTGCGTCGCCTGTCATAATGGCGCCGCGGTCGGCGGCAATTCCTTCCAGAAAATGGGCGTCGTCGAACCATACAAGGCCTCCAGCCCGGCCGAGGGGCGCTCCGCGGTGACCGGCAAGGACGCCGACCGGTTCAACTTCAAGGTGCCGACCTTGCGCAACGTCGAACTGACCTATCCCTATTTCCACGACGGCGCTGCCGACACCCTGAGCGAAGCGGTCGAAACCATGGGCCGCGTGCAACTCGGGAAGAAGTTCACGCCTGAGGAAAATGCCAGGATCGTCGCTTTCCTGAAGACTCTGACTGGCGACCAGCCGAGTTTCAAGATGCCTCTGCTGCCGCCGTCCGCCGACAACACCCCGCGGCCGACGCCCTTCGACAAGTAAGGAACCGCCTCGTCCCAGAAACGCCCCGGCTTGTGCCGGGGCGTTTCTTTTGTAGCCGCAGCAGTATTCCGCAAGCGAATACCTGCCCTTCTGGCTCGGGCTTTTCCGGCCATTTCCGAAAAAGTCCCGCCAGCCCCTGGTAATGCGAATGATTCGCATCTATAATAGACGCGTGTTGATCAGACCCGCCAATGTGGCGTCGCGAACGTGGCAGCTTCGCAGATTCGTCCAGCAGGCATGTGTGGTCGGGAGTTTTCGCATGAATGCAAATGACGAGGCACATCAAGGATGGAGGCAAATCACATGAATCCCGGGCAATTGATCACCCTGTTTGACCTGCCAACGGGTCAGGAAGCAATCGTCAGCAGCGCGCCTGTCCCAACAGGCGGCGAACTGGCTGAGCGCGAGCTGGCGTTGCGGCTGTTCGAGATCGGTTTCATTGACGGCGAGCGGGTGCGCGTCGTCGCCCGCGGTTGTCCAGGCGGCGACCCCGTGGCGGTAAGGGTGGGCAACACGATGTTCGCTTTACGCAGATTCGAAGCCGAACGGGTGCTGGTTTCCCCGCTGTGTGGAGTGGTGGCATGAGCACGCCAAATGGAACGTTGCGGCTTGCCCTGCTCGGCAACCCGAATTGCGGCAAGACAGCGCTGTTCAATCTGCTGACCGGCAGCCGTCAGAAGGTCGCCAACTATCCCGGGGTGACCGTCGATCGCAAGGAGGGGCAACTCACGGCACCATCGGGCAGGCAGTTTTGCATCCTCGACCTGCCGGGCGCCTACAGTCTCAACGCCGTCAGCATCGATGAGCAGATTACGCGCGACGTGGTCCTCGGCACGCTCGCCGCTGAGCAGCGCCCGGACATGCTGGTCTGTGTCAGCGATGCGACCAACCTCAAGCTCAACCTTCGGCTTGTTCTGGAAGTCAAGCGCCTTGGCCTGCCGATGGTCCTGGCGCTGAACATGACTGACATGGCAAGCAAACGCGGCATCGAGATCGATGTGCCAGCGCTGGCGCGCGAACTGGGCATGCCGGTGGTCAGGACCGTAGCCGTCAAGCGCGGCGGGGCAAGCGAGTTGATCGCCCAACTCGAAGCGGCTGTGCCGGATCATGTACCACACCCGCCGACCTGGCTGCCGCCCGACGTGGCCGACGTCACCGCCACGCAGCACGAAGTGCGACGGATTCTTGCCGCAACCGTGCGCCAGCCGGCACTCGACACCCGCCTGGACGAGAAGATCGATCGTCTGGTTCTGCATCCGCTCTGGGGAATGCTCATCCTGGCGGCAACGCTGTTCCTGATGTTCCAGGCGGTGTTCAGCTGGGCCAGTCTGCCGATGGAGCTGATCAAGGGCGGCGTCGAAGCGCTCGGCGGCTTTCTCAGCGTGCAGATGCCGGATACGATTCTGCGCAGCCTGCTGGTCGATGGCATCGTCGCCGGTGTCGGCAGCGTACTGGTCTTCCTGCCGCAGATCCTGATCCTGTTCCTCTTCATCCTGGCCCTCGAGGATTCGGGCTACCTGCCGCGGGCGGCCTTCCTGCTGGATCGTCTGATGGGCACCGTTGGCCTTTCGGGTCGCTCGTTCATCCCGCTGTTGTCGAGCTTTGCCTGCGCCATCCCCGGCATCATGGCCGCGCGCACTATCACCAACTGGCGCGACCGGCTGGCAACCATCATGATCGCTCCGCTGATGACCTGCTCGGCCCGCCTCCCGGTCTATGCGCTGATCATCGGGGCGTTCATCCCTGAAACGTCCGTGGCCGGCGTGTTCAATCTGCAGGGACTGGTGCTGTTCGTGCTTTACGTAGCCGGGGTGGCGAGCGCCATGGCCGTGGCTGCTGTACTCAAGCTGACGGCCGGCAAGGGTCTGCAGCATCCGCTGATGCTCGAATTGCCCTCGTACCGGTGGCCGCACGCGCGCAATCTGTTGCTCGGTCTGGTCGAGCGCGCCCGTATCTTCATCATGCGCGTCGGTAACATCATCCTGGCGCTGATGGTGGTGCTGTGGTTCCTTTCGTCATTCCCGGGGCCCCCGGATGGCGCCATCGGCCCGGCGATCCAGTACAGCTATGCCGGCATGCTTGGCCGTGCGCTCGAAGTCGTATTCGCGCCGATCGGCTTCAACTGGCAGATCTCGATTGCCCTGGTGCCCGGCATGGCTGCCCGCGAAGTCGCTGTCGGTGCGCTCGGCACGGTCTATGCCCTCTCGGCCACCGGCGATGATGTGGCAGAACAGCTTGCGCCAATGCTGGCGGCAGGCTGGTCATTGCCGACGGCGTTCTCTCTGCTTGCCTGGTACGTCTTCTCGCCGCAATGCCTGTCCACCCTGGCCGTGGTCAAGCGCGAAACGAACTCGTGGCGTTACCCGTTGCTGATGGCCGGCTATCTGTTCTTCCTGGCATACGGCGCGGCCTTCGTGACCTACCGCCTGGCGCTTTTTCTCACCGGGGGGCCTCATGTCTGACGAACTGGTCGCTTATGGCGCCGTCCTCTGGGCCGCCGCCTACATGGGCTGGCGACTGCTGCCTGGCCGCTGGCGCGACGCGCTGGGCGAGCGTTGCCGGGAGCTCGGGCAGCGGATCGGGCTGGCGCAGGTCCGGGCAGCAACGCCAAGCCAAGCAACTCAGGCCCGTTCCCATGGTGGCTGCGGTCCCTGCACCGGCTGCGCGAGCAGGCAGCGCCCAGCCAGCACCGTCATGATCACGACAAACAAGGAAGCAAGGAAACGCTGACGCTCACGAATGAACCGGGACGGCGACAAAGAACTCGGCTGCTCGCCTGCCCCCCCCCCCCCCCCCCCCCCCCCCCCCCCCCCCCCCCCCCCCCCCCCCCCCCCCCCCCCCCCCCCCCCCCCCCCCCCCCCCCCCCCCCCCCCCCCCCCCCCCCCCCCCCCCCCCCCCCCCCCCCCCCCCCCCCCCCCCCCCCCCCCCCGATGGCGACTATTCGCCGATCAGCAAGCTGGCCGTCGGGCTCTGGCGTTTCTCGCCACGTTTCCCGCAACTGTCCGCCGTCGATGCTGCCGGCGAACCCCTTTCCTCGACCCATTGGGGTGCCTATCTGCTGGCTGAACAGACGGTCTATCGCGTGCCGGAAACGCAACGCGACCTGACACTCTTCGCCCGCGGCGGATTCACCGACGGCCGGACCAGCACGCTCGGCTATTCGGTCAGCGCTGGTCTCAGCTTTCGCGGGCCTTTCGCCGGCCGCGAGAACGACACCTTCGGTCTTGCCGCGACACGCGCCCATGCCAACCCGCAAGGGCGGCTGCAATTGTCGAGCGAAGCCGGTGTTCCCCTGTCGTCGAACAACGAAACGGTCGTCGAGCTGACCTACCAGGCGCAGGTTCTGCCCGGCGTGGTGGTGCAGCCGCTCATCCAACGCATCCTCAACCCCGGTTTCTACCTGCCGGACTCGACCGTCGCGGGTGTCCGTCTGCAATTGACGATGTGACTACCGGCAGCAATGTCCTGCCTGAAGATTACGCAGGCGAAACAACGGTCGATGAATATCGCAGACTGACAAGGTCAAGCAGTTGCCCAATCTACTGTTGAAGAAGAGATACCACCTGCCCGGCCTGTTGCGAAACGAGCTTCGACAGTGCGGCGATCAGCTCCTCGTCATGTCGCGTATCCAGCCAGCGACGACCGTCCCAGCGGTAGTGGAAGCCACCCGACCGGGCGGCAACCCAGATCTCCTGCGCCGCGTCGTGGCGATTGACGATGATCTTGCTGCCATCGGCAAATTCGATTTCCAGCACCTGGTCGGCGACCATCTCGAAATCAATGTCGGCGCCACTTCGTTCCAGCCCGGCTTCGATCTGCTTCAGTGCTGCGTCGGCGAGCGCGTTGAATTCGCTATCATTCATCCTGTGCTAACATCCTTCGTTTTGACCCACTGACCTATGCGGCTATATCTTGCGCTGGCTTTCCTGGCGACCATCACACTCGGCGGCTGCGGCAACCGAGGGGGGCTGACGCTACCCCCGAAGCCGGTGACGGCAACCACACCAGTTGCTCCCACGGCAGTTCCATCGCCGACAACGGCTACCAGTGCAAAGGATCCTAACACGGCACGAGACCCGGCCCAATGAGCGCCTTCGCCAGCAAGAACGGCGTCCTGCACGCCGAATCCGTCTCGCTGCCCGACATTGCTGCCCGGTTTGGCACGCCGTGCTGGGTTTACTCGCGGCGTTCGCTCGAGACAGCGCTTGACGAGTTCCAACAGGAACTGCTCGGCATCGATTCTCTCGTCTGTTATGCCGTCAAGGCCAACTCCAATCTCGCCGTGCTTGACGTTCTGGCGCGGCGCGGCGCAGGCTTTGACATCGTTTCCGCGGGCGAACTCCAGCGCGTTCTCGCCGCCGGTGCCGACCCGCGGCAAATCGTCTTCTCGGGCGTCGGCAAAACGGTCGCCGAGATGGAGCTGGCACTGACCATCGGTATCCTCTGCTTCAACGTCGAATCGGCTGGCGAACTCGAACGTCTCAATACCGTCGCCGGCAGCCTGGGCAGGACAGCGCCGATCAGCCTGCGCGTCAATCCGGACGTCGATGCCCGGACGCACCCTTATGTCTCGACCGGACTCAAGGAGAACAAGTTCGGCGTCGCCTACGAGGAAGCGCTGACGCTCTACCGACAGGCCGCCGGCCTGGCCAACCTCGAAGTCAGCGGTATCGATTGCCATATCGGTTCGCAGTTGCTCGATCCGGCGCCTTTCTCCGAAGCACTCGACAAGGTGCTCGTGCTCGTCGATCAACTCGCGGCCGACGGCATCGTCCTGCATCACATCGACCTCGGCGGTGGCCTCGGCATCCGCTATCGCGACGAAGAGGCACCGACGGTCAAGGCTTACCTTCTTCCCATGCTGGCGAAACTCAGGCAGCGGCAGCTGCGAGTCCTGCTCGAACCGGGGCGCCGTCTGGTCGGCAATGCCGGGCTGCTGCTAACCCGCGTCGAGTATCTGAAGCCTGGCGAGGTGAAGAACTTCGCCATCGTCGATGCGGCGATGAACGACCTCGCTCGCCCGGCATTGTACGGATCGTGGCACGACATCGTTCCGGTCGTGCCTCGGCAAGGGGCTGCACTACCGTGGGACGTCGTCGGCCCGGTTTGCGAATCGGGCGATTTTCTTGGCCGTGGCCGCGAACTCGTGCTCGCCGCCGGCGACCTCCTGGCGATCATGTCGGCCGGCGCCTACAGCATGGCCATGAGTTCGAACTATAACAGCCGACCGCGTGCCGCCGAGGTGATGGTCGACGGTACGCGAGCCCATCTCGTTCGCCGTCGGGAGACGGTCGAAGAGCTCTATGCTCTGGAGCAGCGGCTACCGGCTGATGCTGGTTGACGTCGCGGCGGCGGCCGTCACCTTGCGAACAGTCGAGCAGCGCCTGGTCGATCAGCACCGGCGCTTGACCGACGCGCGCGCGTTTGCGGGTCTGCGCCGAGACAAGCAGGCAATCTCTGGCCGGGAAAGCGACCTCAAAGATAGTCCACACTGACATTGTCGCTGCTCAACCATTCGCGCAATGCGGTCAACAGATCGTCTTCAAGGCGGACGCGACTGGCGTCGCCAAAAGCCAGTTCGCAGATCGCATCACCGTTGTGATACGCCAGCCTGACCGGACAATCTCCCGGTGTGTAGGGCGCCAGCAGCGTACGCAGGCGGTGGGCGGCGGCGCGCGCATTGCTGCCGCTGGCCTGGCCATTGAGCGACAGGCGAAGATGACGAGCAAAGCGACCGCGTGCTTCAGCGAGCGTCATCAGCCGTTCGGCGATGATTTTCACCCGGCCTTCGCCGGCAAAGTCGTCACGCTGCACGCGGCCTTCGATGATCAACACCTCGTCTTCCCTGATCTTGCTCCGCTCGGCTTCCAGCAGTTCATTGAACACCGAGACTTCGAGCGCACTGGTGCCGTCGTCGATCTGGATGAAGACCATCTTGCCGCGCGCAGTGAGCTTGCTGCGGACGCCGACCACCAGACCAGCCAGCAACTGCGTTTCCTTGCGCGCTTCGAGCGCGGCCAGCGGCCGGCGAACGAAGCGGGACACCTCGGCCTGAACGCCATGAAAGGGGTGGCCAGAGAAGTAGAAGCCGAGCGCCAGCTTCTCTTCATTCAGCTGCTGTCTTTCGCTCCAGCGCGGAACGTCGACGTATTGCGGGCCATGCTCGCCGCCATCGTCGCTTGCCTCGAAGATATCGAACAGGCTGACCTGCATGGCGTTGCGCTCGGCCTGCTCGGCAGCTTCCATGGCGACGCCGACCGAGGCGATCAGACGGGCGCGGTGATCATCGAGCAGATCGAAGGCGCCGGCACGGATCAGCGCTTCGATCGTGCGTCGGTTGACCAGCCGTTTGTCAGCGCGCCGGCAGAAATCGAACAGGTCCTTGAACGGACCACCGGCCTCGCGCGCTTTCAGGATCGCGCTGACCGCCTGTTCGCCGGTTCCCTTGACCGCCCCGAGACCGTAACGAATCGTGCCTCGGTCAACCGGTGTGAAGCGGTATTCGGAAGCGTTCACGTCCGGACCGAGGATTCGCAGGCCGTTGGCGATGGCGTCGTCGTGAAAGATCTTGACCGTGTCGGTGACGTCCATGTCCGACGACAGCGTCGCCGCCATGAAAGCCGCGCAATGGTGCGCCTTCAGCCAGGCGGTGTGGTAGGTGACGACGGCGTAGGCGGCGGTATGCGACTTGTTGAAACCATACTCGGCGAATTTCTCCATCAGGTCGAAAAGCTGCATCGCCAGTTTCTCGTCGTAACCCTTCTTCCTCGCCCCGTCGCGCATCAGGTCGCGGTGCAGCGCCATTTCCTCGGCCTTCTTCTTGCCCATCGCACGGCGCAGGAGATCGGCGGCGCCGAGCGTGTAGCCGCCGATGATCTGCGCAATCTGCATCACCTGTTCCTGATAGACGATGACGCCGTAGGTGGGTTCGAGACAGACCTTCAGATCGTCGATGTAGTAATCGATCTTCTGCTGACCCTTCTTGCGCAGGATGAAGTCGTCGACCATTCCCGAACCGAGCGGGCCCGGCCGGTAAAGTGCGAGCACCGCGATGATGTCCTCGAAGCGGTCCGGCGCGAGCTTCCTGACCAGCTTCTTCATGCCCTCCGATTCAACCTGGAAGATCGCTGTCGTGTTGCCATCCTTGAGGATCTGGTAAGCCTTCGGATCGTCGAAGGAAAGCGCTGCCAGATCGGGACGTTCGCCGCTCAGCTGCTCGACGTAGTCGACCGCCAGCTTGATGATCGTCAGGTTGCGCAGGCCGAGGAAGTCGAACTTCACCAGCCCGACCTTCTCGACGTCGTCCTTGTCGTACTGGGAAACCACCGAGCCGCCGCCATCGGCCGAGTAGACCGGGCAGAAGTCGGTGAGCTTGCCCGGCGCGATCAGCACCCCGCCGGCGTGCATGCCGACGTTGCGCGTCAGATCTTCGAGGCGGGCGGCCAGATCGAAGAGGTCTCTGACTTCTTCCTCGTCTTCGATCCTGGCCTTGAGTTGTGGCTCGGCGGCAATTGCCTTGGCCAGTGACAGCGGCTTGTTGGTTTCGACCGGGATCAGTTTGGACAGCTGGTCGCAGAAGTTGTACGGCAGGTCGAGCACGCGGCCGACGTCGCGAATGACCGCCTTCGACGACATCGTGCCGAAAGTGACAATCTGTGAAACTGCCGCCGCACCGTATTTCTGGCGCACGTACTCGATGACCCGCCAGCGGTTGTCCTGGCAGAAATCGATGTCGAAGTCCGGCATCGACACCCGTTCGGGGTTGAGGAAACGCTCGAAGAGCAGCGCGTAGCGCAGGGGATCAAGGTCGGTGATCCCAAGTGCATAGGCGACGACCGAGCCGGCGCCAGAACCGCGCCCGGGCCCCACGGGACAGCCGTTTTGCTTGGCCCAGTTGATGAAATCGGCAACGATCAGGAAGTAGCCGGGGAATCCCATCTGCACGATGGTGTCTGTTTCCAGCTGCAGGCGATCGTCGTAGGCGGGGCGCTGGGCGAGACGCTCGACCGGGTCCGGAAACAGCTGCTGCAGGCGGGTTTCCAGGCCCCTTGCGGCCTCCTGGCGAAGGAAATCGTCGAGCGTCACGCCGTCCGGCGTCGGGAAGTCAGGCAGGTAGCTCTTGCCCAACGTGATCTGCAGATTGCAGCGCTTGGCGATCTCCACCGAGTTCTCGAGTGCCGCGGGCAGATCGGCAAACAGCTCCGCCATTTCGTCGGCCGACTTGAAGTACTGCTCCTCGGTGTACAGGCGCGGGCGCCGCGGGTCACCCAGCATGTAGCCCTCGGCAATACAGACCCGTGCTTCGTGCGCCTTGAAGTCATCGCGTTCGAGAAACTGGATCGGATGCGTGGCGACCAGCGGCAACTCCAGCTCGGCTGCCAGATCGGCGGTGGCAGCGACGAGTAACTCCTGCTGCGCCTGTCCATAGCGCTGCACTTCGAGGTAGAACGCGCCGCGAAAGAGTGCCTCCCAACGTTCGGCGCGACCCGCTGCCTGATCGCGATTCCCCTGCAACAGCGCTTCGCCGACGTCGCCGGCAACGCCGCCGGAGAGTGCGATCAGTCCATCGACACCGACATCGTGCAGCATTCGCCGGGTGATCTCGGCCCGCCCGCGCACCCGCGGCGCCAGGTAGGCGCGCGACAGCAATTCGCAGAGTTGCAGATAACCCTGTCGCGAACGACAGAGCAGCAACAGGCGATAGGGACGATCGGGCTCGCTCTCGTTGGCGATGAAGACATCGCTGCCGAGCAGCGGTTTGATGCCCTTGCTGCGCGCCGACGAGTAGAACTTGACCAGACCGAAGAGATTGGCAAGATCGGTCAGCGCCAGGGCCGGCATGCCATAGCTGGCAGCGCGGGCGACGGCATCGCCGAGACGGACGATGCCGTCGGTGACCGAGTACTCGCTGTGCAGGCGAAGATGGACAAACGGGGTTGCAGGCATCCGGCCATTCTACCCCGAGGGGGCGGGCGGGAGGCGGTGATCGCGAGCCGGAGTCATGGCGGTTGGCAACGGCGGCCACCCTTTGCCGGCGCAAACCCAGGCCTGACTGCCGCTGCAGCAACCACCGGCAACCCGGAATCGACCAGGTTGGCCGGCTTGCTGCAGCCTAACTGTTTACCCAGTCGATGATCGCCTGCCACTGCTCCGTATCCCTCGCCGCGCGCGACGCCGAGAGGTCGAATATCGTCATCCCATGCATGGTCGTCTGCACGTAGAGCTGGGTTGTGCGCAGATGGGTGAGAACCGGCAGGTCGTACTTGGCGAGAAAGCGCTCGAGCTCGGCCGCCGCACGGGTACGCGGATCGACGCGCATGCCGACCACGGCAACGAAGGCATGTTCGTTGCGCACCGCCTTTTCTGCCAGCAGCACCTCGAGAAAATCGCGCGTCGCCAGAATGTCGAACAGCGACGGTTGGACCGGGACGAGGACCCGATTCACCTGTTTGATCACGGTGTCGAGCGCCTTGCCGTGCAAACCAGCCGGGGTATCGAGGATGACGTGGCTGGTACCCTTGGGCGGTTTGGCGGTTTTCCCGGGTTCGATCTCCCAACTGCGAATCGTCGGCAGGACCGATGGCCGCAAGCGCAGCCATTCCCGCGAGGACTGCTGGCGATCGACGTCACCAAGCATCACCCGGTGTCCGCTGCGCGCGAGGTGACCAGCCAGATTGACCGCCAGTGTTGATTTTCCGGAACCCCCTTTTGGATTCGCAATCAGGAAGGATTTCATTTCTTGTAGTCCTTGTCATGAGTCGTGGCGAGCCGGTGAAGCTCCTCACGAACCAGGTTGATGTGCTCGCGCAAAGTGTAAAGCAGATCGCTGAAAGCCAGTGGAATATTGAGGGTGCTGGCGGCGTTCTCGATGCGCTCAAGGTGGGCGACGTATTCCTGATGCTGTGGCGGGTCGTAATGCTGGCGGAGATCATTTTCGAGGAACTTCAGGTCGCCGTAGCAACGGACAATCTTCGAACGCACTCGCCAACTGTAGATTGCCGGCGCAAACTTCAGCAGCGGCAGCAGGACCATGACCAGCGGCAGGATCATCACGAACAGGCGCTCGACGAGCACCGCCAGCCAGAAAGGCAGATAGCGCTGCAGGAAGGGTGGCCCGGACTGGTAATAACGCTGGGCGTCGGCTGACAGGGGGAAGCTCTGGTCCTTGTAGGCCGGGAACTCGCCGGCACGCTGGAAAAAGCCGCCCCTGCCGTTGACCTCCGTCATTGCCTGCAGCAAGAGACTGGCCAACGCCGGATGCAGGTCGTCGCGAACGATGACGTTGGCCGTGGTTGCCAGCAGCACCGTATCGCGCGGTGGCACATCGCGCACCAGATCAACGACCCCACGCGGCAGCACGACCTTCGACAGAAAAGGGAAACGGCGCAGATAGGCGTCGGCCTGGCTCAAGCTGACCACCCGCAGTCCCGGTGAACGCAGCATGACCTGGACGACAGGCGCTTCCTGCGCGGCGACAATGAAGGCCGCGTCGATCTCGCTCTGCTGCAGCGCCTCGGCTGCGGTCAGCCCAGCCAGCGGCAACAGCTCGGGGCTATCGGACTTGATCTCGTTGGCCTCGAGCAACTGCAGCGCGAGGCCCCGAATACCACTGCCGTCCTCACCGACGGCGACGCGCCGGCCTGCGAGCTGATACAGCTTATCGACTCGCTGCTCGCCGCGATAGAAGACCCACACTGGCTCGTATGCCACGCTGCCGAGCGAACGCAGGGGGCCGGGTTCATCGTCGTCTTCGCTGGAGGTCCTGGCAACAATCCCCCCCTGCACGAAAGCAACGTCAGCTTCACCTTTCTCAAGGCGCTCAAGGTTCTGGTGAGAACCGGCCGAGGTTATCACCTCGAGCGTGATGCCCTTGGCAGCCAGCACGGCCGCATAACGCCGAGCATAGGCATAATAGGCGCCGGCCTCGCTGCCGGTCGTGATCGTGATGCGGCGGGGCGGCTCTGGTGCGACGAACTGGTAGGCGATGACCAGACCGATCGCCGTGATGAGGACGATCGGCCATGCCGTCGCCAGCATGTAGCGGAGAGCGACCAGCCGGGCACGCAAACGCTCCATCAGGGCAGCAGGATCGTCGATCCGGTATGCTTGCGTGCTTCGAGGTCGCGATGGGCGGTGGCCACTTCGGCCAGTGGGTAAGTCTGGTTGATCTCGACTCTCACCTTGCCCGAGCCGACCACGTCGAACAGCTCGGCGCCCAGCGCCACCAGGTCATCGCGCCTGGCCGTGTAATGCATCAGCGTCGGCCGGGTCAGGAACAGCGAGCCTTTTTGCGACAGCAGCAACGGGTCGAATGGCGGGACCGGACCGGATGCGTTGCCGAAACTGACGAGCATGCCGCAGATTCGCAGGCTGTCGAGCGAGCCGGCAAAGGTGTCCTTGCCAACCCCATCATAGACCACTGCCACGCCCTCGCCGGCGGTGATTTCACGTACCCGGCGAGGAAAATTTTCGTGCGTGTAGTCGATCACGTGGTCGCAGCCATGCGCCGCCGCCAGCGCCGCCTTGGCCGGGCCAGAGACGGTACCGATCACCGTTGCCCCGAGCACCTTTGCCCACTGGCAGGCGATCAGGCCAACGCCGCCCGCTGCGGCATGGATCAGCACGACGTCACCAGGCTGCACGCGATAGGTACGGCGCAGCAGATAGGCACTGGTCAGCCCCTGCAACATCATCGCCGCTGCCGTGTGAAAGTCCACCGCATCCGACAGCTTCAGCAGCCGGTCAGCGGGGAGGCAGCGCACCTGGCTGTAGGCCCCGACCGGACCACCCGCATAGGCAACCCGATCACCCGGGCAAAGCTCGCTGACCCCAGCGCCGACCGCTTCGACCACGCCGGCAGCCTCGAGGCCAAGGCCATTCGGCAACTGCAGCGGGTAAAGACCGCTGCGATGGTAGATGTCGATATAGTTGAGACCGACGGCATGGTGACGCACGCGCGCCTCACCGGGTGCCGGATCGGCAACTTCCATTTCTTCCCAGCACATGACTTCGGGGCCACCGGTTTGATGAATACGAATGGCAAATGGCATCACGATCTCCTCACTTTGCGTAACGCGACAGTCTAGTGTCGCGCCCGCTTTCTAGGCAAGGGCAAAAAAGCCATTGCTGGCTGCCACTTGACGTCTCTGCAGCCAGGCCTTCCACAGGCTTATCCACACGATCGGTGGGCAAATACCCCAGACATTCGTCATGGCGTGAGCTGGGCGTCCGCTCCCTGTCCGTTCGTTCTCGGCCCGCGTCAGGCCGGCGTCAGCCGGGCGTACTCGAGCGCCAGCCACTTCATGCCGCTGGTGCCGAAATTGACCTGTACGCGGGCTTCCGGCCCTGAGCCTTCGGTAGACACGATGACCCCGAGACCGAACTTGGCATGGCGGACATTCTGGCCAATCCGCAGACCGCCGGCGACGGCTGGCGGCTGCCAGCCAGTGCTCGCGGCCTGCCTGGCGGCCGTGGCTCCCCGGTTGATCTTGCGCAGCAGCGTTGCCGGCAGTTCGTCGAGAAAACCCGAAGGCAGGCAGTAGCGCGTCTGTCCGTGCAGCAAGCGGGTCTGCGCGTGGCTCAGGTAGAGACGGTGGCGGGCGCGGGTAACGGCCACGTACAGCAGCCGTCGCTCCTCCTCCAGCCCGTCGCGCTCCTGTGCTGCGTTCTCGTGCGGGAAAAGACCCTGTTCGAGACCTGTGATGAAGACGACGTCGAACTCCAGCCCCTTGGCAGCATGGACGGTCATCAACTGCACTGCTTCCTCTCCCTCGCCAGCCTGGTGCTCGCCAGCCTCCAGCGAGGCATGCGCCAGAAAGGAAGCGAGCGGCCCGCCATCCAGCGTGGCCTCGCCATCGTCGATTGGATCGCCTTCTTCGTGCAGGAAAGCGGCTGTCGCGTTGATCAGTTCGTCAAGGTTCTCGAGTCGGTCCTGGCCCTCCCTGTCGGCCAGATAGTGCTGGCGCAGGCCGCTTGCCTCGATCACGTGATCGATCATTTCCGGCAGGAGAAGGGCCTGCGTGTCGGCACGCAGGGCTTCGATCAAGCGGGCGAACCTGGCGACTGACGTCCCGGCCTTGCCGGCAAGGCTCGCGGCGGCGTTGTAAAGGCTCGAATTGGCAGCATGCGCCGCCTCCTGGAGCGCCTCGATGCTGCGCGTGCCGATACCGCGAGTTGGAAAATTGACCACCCTGGCAAAGGCCGTATCGTCATCCGGATTGGCGATCAGGCGCAGGTAGGCGAGCGCATGCTTGATCTCCTGCCGATCGAAGAAGCGAAGGCCACCATGCACGCGGTACGGCACGCCTACCGTGAACAGGTGATGCTCAAGGACGCGTGACTGCGCGTTCGAGCGATAAAGCAGGGCAATCTGATGACGGGGAACACCCTCGCGGACGAGTTCCGCAACCTCGTCGACGATGAAACGCGACTCATCGACATCCGAATAGGCCTCGAAAACCCGGATCGGCTCGCCAGCGCCGGCTTCAGTCCACAAGTTCTTGCCGAGGCGACCACGGTTCTGTTTGATCAGCGCGTTGGCTGCGTCGAGGATATTGCCATGCGAACGATAGTTCTGTTCCAGACGGATCACGTTCGCCAACTCGAACTCGCGTTGCAGGTCGCGCATGTTGCCAATCTCCGCGCCGCGAAACGCATAGATCGACTGGTCGTCGTCGCCGACCGCGAAAATGCACGCCGGCGGCGCCTCGGGGTCACGCTGCCGCGGCCGGCCAGCAGTTTCAGCCAGGCATACTGGAGGCGGTTGGTGTCCTGGAACTCGTCGACCAGGATGTGCCGAAAACGCGCCTGATAGTGCTGGCAGAGCGGCTCGTTTCGTTGCAGCAGCTCGTATGAGCGCAGCAGCAACTCGGCGAAGTCGACCACGCCCTCACGCCGGCACTGCGCCTCATACTCGGTGTATAGTTCAACGCGGCGGCTGGTGTAGTGGTCATAGGCTTCCGCCTGGGCGGCACGAAGGCCCTGTTCCTTGTGCGCATTGATGAAATGCATCAACTCGCGTGGCGGGTACTTCTGGTCATCGACGTTGAGGGTTTTCAGCAGGCGCTTGATCGCCGCCAGCTGGTCGGCCGAATCGAGAATCTGAAACTGCGCGGGCAGCCCTGCTTCGCGGTGGTGTGCCCGCAGGAAGCGGTTGCAGAGACCGTGAAAGGTACCGATCCACATCCCGCGCGTGTTGATCGGCAGCATCGCCGCCAGGCGCGACAGCATTTCCTTCGCCGCCTTGTTGGTGAAGGTCACCGCCAGGATTCCCTGCGGGCCGACCTGTCCGGTCGAGATCAGCCAGGCGATGCGGGTGGTCAGCACGCGCGTCTTGCCGCTGCCGGCACCGGCAAGAATCAGGGCGTGCTGCGGCGGCAACGTGACCGCAGCGAGTTGTGGCGCATTAAGATTGGCGAGCAGATCGGACATGGATCAGGATTCCCTGGCGGAGTAGGCACGATTATAGCCGCCGTGACGTAGCCGGAAGCTTCGCGTGACAGGGCTGGCGATTGCTGATTACAATGCGGCTGGCACCGGAAATAGACCTTCGATGGACATGGATTTGGTCAGCTTCGGGTGGCCGGGAGCAAGAAGGCTGCCGGCGGTGGTCGGAACAGGCGCGGCATCAGGCTGGATGCGGGGTCTCCTGGCGGTGACGACACCGCCACATGGCGAGGAAAGAAATGTCGAAGTTGCTACCACCGGAGGTTATCAAGAGAACGCTGACAGGCATCTCGATTCCAGCCAGGCCCCAGGTGCTGGTGCAACTTGAAAACGAACTCACAAGAGACGACCCCGACCCGCGGGTCATCGTTCGTCTGGTCAGCGGCGATGTTGGCCTCTCGGCGGCCGTACTGAAAACGGTGAACTCCCCGTTCTTTGGCCTGTCCCGCAGGATCAGCTCGGTCGCACAGGCGGTCAGCCTGCTCGGCATGCGGTCGGCCGCGCAGATCGTCACCGGCCTCGTGCTGAAAACCGCTATTGCCGGTAAGGCGGGATCCCTGGAACGTTTCTGGGACAGTGCCGAGAAAGTGGCCGGCATCGCCAGCCACATTTCGTTGTCCATTCCCCGAGGCCCTCGGGACGAGGCCTACTGCTTCGGCCTCTTCCACGACGTCGGCATTCCAATCCTGATGCAGAAGTTTCCGGATTACCGGCAGACCCTGGCGCTTGCAGAAAAGCTCAGCGACCGACCCTTCACGGCCGTGGAGGAGGAGCGTCACGCCACCGATCATGCGACGCTTGGCTATCTGGTAGCCAAGGGATGGTTCCTGCCCGAGGCCATTTGTGAAGGGATTCTCTACCACCACGACCCCTCGGTCTTCGATGACAAGGAAGTCGTCAGCTCGCAGGCACTGACGTTGATTGCCATCAACGCCCTGGCCGAGCATTTTCATGACGAGTACTTCCGCCTGCGCAGCAACAGCAGCTGGGAAAGAATGGGAGATCGGGCGCTCGATCATCTGGGTCTGCAGGAAGACGAATACTGCGACCTGCGCGAAGATCTGACGACGATGGTCGGCTGAGCGAAGTCAGCGACCGCCTGCCGGTTGCCACGACCGAACGGGGCTATCTCAGGCTTGGCCAGCCGCTGGCCTCCAGCGGCGCCGAACGGGGAGATGACTATCTGGATGGCCGAAAGACGCCGGCCTCGGTGACCATCGCATCGAGCGGTTGATCGTGCGGCTCAGGGCAGATCGAGTCCAGTCGTGCCAGTTCGAAGCCGACGCCGACTGCGACCGGACGGGGGGAGAGCGACGCCAGCGTGCGGTCGAAATAACCGCCGCCGTAGCCGATGCGGTAGCCCGCGGCATCGAAGCCATTGACCGGGATCAGCACCACCTCGGGGATCAGGAAATCGCCCGCCGCCGGTGCCGGAATGCCGTAGTGGTCGCTGACCATCAACGTAGCCGGCGACCAGGCGCGAAAGACCAGCGCCCGATGCTCATCGATCACCACCGGCAGCAATGCGGTGAAGCCCTTCTTGCCCGCCCTCAACCAGCTTTCGATCAGCGGCCTGAGGTCCGGCTCCTGCTTGAACGGCCAGCAAAAGGCGACCCGCATGCCCGAGAACTCCGGGAAGGCCGCCTGCAGGAGCGCACAGATTCTGTTCGAGAGGCCGACACAGTCCTCTGCGGACAGGGCGCGCCGGCGCTCGATCAGCGCCTTGCGCAGCGCGCATCGGTCAGCGAAGCGAGTGCTTGCGCAGCTTTCGGCATTGATTGCAGGCGTCAACCGAGCAGCCATGTGGTATGCTGAAACGCAGTGTTTTTACAAGAATCCCAGCTTATCATGAAGTTCCGCCGCGCAATCCTCCTCGTCCTCATCCACCTCCACCTCCACCTCTTTCTGGGCCCGGCCGTTGCCCTTGCGCTGACCGCCGACGAGCAATTCCTGGCCGCGCGCGACGCTGCCAGAGCCGGCGATCGGGCCAGACTGGAGCGTCTTGCTTCCTCGCTGCAGGGCCATGAGCTTGAACCCTACGTTGAATACTGGCAGCTCCTGCTTGATCTGAAGGATAGCGAGCCAGCGACTGTTGGCACCTTTCTGGCCCGCCACGAAAACACCTATTTGGCCGAGAAGCTTCGCGTAGACTGGCTCCGCCAGCTCGCCCGGAAGCAGCAGTGGGCAGCGTTTGATGCCGAGTTTCCACGGCTCGCACAGCCTGATCAGGACCTGGCCTGTTATGCGCTGCAGAGCCGGCAGGCACAGGGTGATGCAAGCGTGCTCGACGCCGCCTTGCCACTCTGGCTGACCCTGCTCGAACCGCCGGAGCCCTGCTACCCGGTCCTTGAAGCGCTGATCCTCGAGAAGCGCGTGCTGGCCGACGCGGTATGGGCGCGCATCCGGCGCCAGTTCGAAGCCAACAAGATATCGGCAGCCATCTACACCATGAACTACCTGCCAGCCAGCCAGGCGCCCGACAAGAAGCTGGCCCAGACCGTCGCGGACACGCCGCTGCCCTGGCTCATCAAATTGCCGAGCGATTTCTCGGCTAACCGCATGCAGCGCGAACTGGCGACGCTGGCCATCCAGCGCATTGCGCGCAACGACCCGCGCATGGCGGCAGATCAACTGGAAAGGATCGCGCCGTCGCTGAAGACCGGCGAGAAATCCTGGGCATGGAGTCAGATCGGTTGGCAGGCGGCGCAGCGGCACCTGCCGGAAGCGATGGAGTGGTACCGGCAGGCCGGTGATATCGCCCTTTCGGATGACGCAGCGGCGTGGAAGGTCCGCGCGGCACTGCGGGCGCAGGACTGGGGCAGCGTCCGCTCGACGATAGAGAAAATGCCTCCCGCGCTCGCCGCGCAGTCGGCCTGGGTCTATTGGCTGGGTCGCGCCTACCGCGCCGGCGGACGGCTCGAAGAGGCCAACGCGCTCTTCGCCCGGATCGCTGGACAGCCGGACTTCTACGGTAGTCTGGCGAATGATGAACTGGGCCGGACAACCATGACACCGCCCAAGGCGCCGCCCCCGAGCAGGGAAGAACTGTTGCAGGTCAGCGCGATCCCTGGGGTGCAACGTGCTCAGGCCTTCTTTCGCCTCAACCTGCGTACGGAGGGCGTCAGGGAATGGAACTGGGCTTTGCGCGGGATGAGCGACAGGGAACTCCTGGCGGCATCCGAGATTGCCCTGCGCGCGGGCAATTACGACCGAGCGATTGCGGCCGCCGACCGCACTCGCACCGAACACGACTACTCGTTGCGCTACCTGGCGCCGTATGGCGACCAGGTTCGACCGGCTGCTCAGAATCAGGCGCTTGACGACGCCTGGGTTTATGGTCTGATGCGCCAGGAAAGCCGCTTCATCACCAGCGCAAAGTCGCCTGTGGGTGCTTCCGGCCTGATGCAGCTGATGCCGGCGACCGCCAAATGGGTGGCCAACAAGATCGGTCTCAAGGATTTCCATCAGGGCAGGGTCAACGACACCGAAACCAACCTGCTTCTGGGTACCACCTACATGCGCCTGGTCCTTGAAAGTCTCGACAATCACCCGGTACTTGCCTCGGCCGCCTACAACGCCGGACCCGGGCGCGCGCGCAGGTGGCGTGCAGACCGTCCGTTGGAGGGCGCGGTCTATGCCGAAACCATTCCCTTCACCGAAACCCGCGATTACGTGAAAAAGGTGATGAACAACTCCCTCTATTACGCGGCCCTGTTTGATGGCAAACCGCAAACCCTCAAGAGCCGACTGGGCGTTATCGCTCCACGCACCGGCGGCGAGGTCAAGGGAGAGGATTTGCCTTAAAATGATGCTTCCCGGACGTTTACTTCATCGGTAGGATGCTATGGAACTCGAGAACGTGCTGTTGATTGGCGGTAGTGGTTTTGTCGGCGGTTGGATTGCCAGTCGCCTTTCGGAACGTGGCGTGCGGGTGACGATACCTACCCGTCATCGGGAAAACACCAAGAAGCTCATCATGCTGCCGACTGTCAGCATGGTCGAGGCCAACGTTCATGATCCAAACGTCCTCGCCCAGCTGATGCAGGGACAGGATGCGGTGATCAATCTGGTCGGCATTCTGCACGACAGCGATTCTCGCCTGCCCTACGGCAAGGGCTTCGCTGCGGCACATGTGGATCTGCCGCGGAAGATCGTCGCCGCGATGCGGGAAAGCGGGGTTAGTCGCCTGGTCCACATGAGCGCGCTCAAGGCTGCGCTCGACGCGCCATCCGAGTACCTGTGCTCGAAGGGCGAGGGTGAGACGCTGGTGCGCGCTGCCATGGATGAGCTGGACGTCACGGTTTTTCGTCCGTCGGTCATTTTCGGGCCTGACGACGCCTTTCTGAACATGTTTGCCAAGCTGATCAAGTTGTTCCCGATCCTGCCTCTTGGCGGCGGCAAGGCACGCTTTCAGCCCGTCTATGTCGGTGACGTCGCCGAGGCCTTTGCCGATTGCCTGACCGATCAGTCGACGTTTGGACAGACCTACAAGGTCTATACCCTGCGCGAACTGGTGGACTACACGGCACAGCTCGTTGGCAAATCACCCCGGATCATCGATCTGGGAACCGGTGGCTGGGCCTACCTGCAGGCGGGCCTGATGTGGCTGTTGCCGAATCCGCCGCTGTCGCCCGATAACCTGCGCTCGATGGAAGTCGATAGCATCAGCGATGGCTTGCACAACTACCCGGGCTGGCAGCCAAAGGCGCTGGAAGCGGTGGCTCCCACCTATCTGGCGACGACCGAGCTCCCACAGTTTCGCCTCGACCGCTATCGCTATCGGGCCGGTCGTTGAGCGGACCGCCAGGGGCCCGGTCGGATTTCCCTCCCGGCGTCAGCCGATGGCGATTGAACTTCGTGCCAGCAAGCCTGGCCAGGCACTCACTCCGGAGGTCGGTGCCGATATCGCGCGCATAGTTGGCATCTGGGAGAGTTGTCGAAGTCGCTTTGCTGCCCGTGGCTCTTTGCTTTTCGGTCCGTTCCCTATTGCTGACGCCATGTACGCACCGGTGATCTGGCGTTTTTTCCCCTATGACTTCAGCCTGCCACCTGTTGCGCAGGCCAGGGTTGAAACCCTGCCGGCAATGCGCGAATGGCAGGTCGGGGCGCTGGCTGAGCCGCTCTAGGCGCTGGCTGCTGCGATCATGGAGATTTTCACTGTCGGCGGAGCGATCCGTGACGAACTGTTGGGCTTGCCGGTCAAGGATCGAGATTACGTCGTCGTTGGTGCCTCGCCGAAGGAGATGCTGGCCGGCGGTTTCAGGCCGGTGGGCAGGGATTTTCCGGTCTTCCTGCACCCGCGGACGCATGAGGAGTATGCGCTGGCGCGCACCGAGCGTAAGACTGGTCATGGCTACCAGGGCTTTTCCTTTCATACCGCACCGGATGTCAGCCTGGCCGATGATCTGGCCCGCCGCGACCTGACGATCAACGCGATTGCGCGCGCTGCCGATGGTTCGCTGATTGATCCCTACCGCGGGGTCGACGACCTGGCCGCGCGCGTCCTCCGTCATGTCGGTCCCGCCTTTACCGAGGACCCGGTGCGCATCCTTCGCTTGGCCCGCTTTGCCGCTCGCTTCGTGGATTTCACCGTTGCGCCGGAAACCGTGTCTCTGATGCGCCGGATGGTTGATGACGGTGAAGTCAACCACCTGGTTGTCGAACGCGTCTGGCAGGAACTCGCCAAGGGTCTAATGGAAGCACGGCCGTCACGGATGTTCCAGGTCCTGCGCGACTGCGGCGCGCTGACCCGCCTGCTGCCCGAACTCGACCGGCTGTTCGGCGTACCACAGCGCGCCGACTGCCACCCGCAGGTTGATACCGGCGTGCATGTGATGATGGTCGTCGATCTGTCGGCGCAAAACGGTTGCGCTCTGCCGGTCCGCTGGGCGGCGCTGCTGCACGATCTCGGCAAGGGTACGACGCCCGACACCGAGCTGCCGCGTCATCCCGGTCATGAAGCCCGAAGTGTTGAGCTGGCAGGCCAGATCTGCGCGCGACTCAAGGTGCCAGTGGACTGCCGTGAGCTGGCTGTATTGGTGGCTCGCTACCATGGCGACGTCCATCGGGCGCGCGAACTGGCACCAGCAACGATCGTCAGACTCCTGGAAAATACGGACGCCCTGCGCCGGCCAGACCGCTTTGAGCAATTGCTCTCAGCCTGCGCCTGTGACTTTCACGGTCGCCTCGGCTGGCGCGACGTTCCTTACGCTGCGCCAGCGATCTTGCGACAAGCGTTGGCCGCCGTGCGCAACGTCGATGCCGCAACTGTCGCACGCGGTTGCAGCGAGGGAGGACAGATCCCTGGGCGCATCCACGAGGCTCGGGTGGCTGCAGTCAAACGGGCACAGTCAGCATCCGGGAGTTGAGCGGCGCCTCCAAAACTCGACTTGCGACAATCACAACCTTGCATAACGAATTCAAAGGTAACCTTGATGATTGCAACGGGTGGTCTTCGGCGGCCTACTCAAATTCGGCGTTCTTGTTGTAGAACTCAAAGCATCTTCTTATAGACTTGGCTTTTGCCTCGTCCAGGTTCTGGAATTCCACACCGCATTGGTAGTTTTCCCCGTCCTTCCTTTGCCAGGCTATGCTTCCTCTGATGCGCAAAGGTTCTTGCTTTTCATATTGATCCAGGTCGTCATTGGGCAGGTAGACGGCAAGATCGAGTTGTTCGCGTTCACGTACCGGCTGGATGAGCCTAAGGCGTAATCCCTTCAAGGAAAAATCGCTTGCCACGGCTTCGAACGTTGTGCCGCCCTGTGTAATCCTTACACGCAAGCTGTTGTTTGCCCGCGGCACACGACGCTTCTCATGCTGTGCAGCCTCGATTTCAAGCCCTCCGGTGAAGGTGAAGCCGGACATGATGCCGTTTAGCCTTCCGGTAACAGCGCGCAAGTCTTCGCCGATTGCCGCCGTCGTTTTGACTTTGCACCCACTCTCTCGCAATACGGCAAATAAGGTTTCAAGAGTTGATCTAAGCAATCCTAATTGGTCCACCTGTTGTTGGCTCACACAGGAAATCCTCTGGTTAGCGCTTGCTGTATCAACGGCCGTTATCGCAATCCCTTCCATGGTATTGGCCGTTTTCCGCGCCTCTTCCTGAGTGATATTCACCTTCTGGACGACGACGTTCATTGTGGCAACCACCTGTTGCACCTTGCCGGAGAGTTGCCCAATGATCTCGCTAACTTCTGTTGCCGACCGGGTAGTGCGCTCGGCAAGCTTCCTCACTTCGTCCGCGACAACGGCAAACCCACGGCCCGCTTCTCCTGCACGCGCAGCCTCAATAGCGGCATTCAGTGCCAGCAGGTTCGTCTGTCCGGCTATTTCCTTGATTACCTTGACAATGCTGTGGATCAACTGGGCAAATTGCTCCAGTTCCTGAATTTCAACCGATGCACGGCTGACCTGATAGGTGGTTTCTTCCATTGAGCCGATGTTCTGCCGCACGTTATCGATCCCTTCTCGTGCCAGTTTTTCGACTTGATCCGAGCGGTCTGCTGCGTCAACCGCCTGTGCCTGCACCTCAGAGGAGATCTGGTGCACCTGCTGCATGGCAGTTGTCACTTCGCCCGAGTGGCCTTCTTGCTGTCTGCTCACGTCAGCAATGTCGTTTGAAATTGCAGCAACCTGGAAAGCCGATTGCCCCATGTTGCGCCCGCAGTCATCAACTTCCTTCAGGACAGCGTGGAGTTTGTCCTGCATTTTGGTTAGCGCCGCAAGCAGCGCGCCGGTTTCATCGTGCGACGTAATACGGATATCGTTATCGAGCCGTCCTTCGGCCACCAACTCGGCAACCGCTACCGCATTTGCAAGCGGTCGTGTGACCGAGCGCCGGATGAAGAGAAAGACGACGAGCAGGAACGGGATGCTCAGCAGCAGCGCAAGACCCGCAAACATCGAAACGAACTGCCGAGTCTGACTGGTTGCCTTTTCCAGCGAGATCTTCATGCTGACTGCGCCAAGCACCGTACCCTCGGGGACCTGGTGACACATCAGGCAATTCTTGCCGAGATAGTCCTTTTGCGCCACGGCCGGAATGACCGCCTTGAGAAAGCCCTTGTCGGTGTTGAGCTGAAAGACGGGCTTGCCGCTCGCCAGCACCTGCTGTTCATCGGCTTCCGTGGCGAGCTCATCCGACGCGCCGGGCCCAAATTGCTTGGTGACCTGATCGCCGCGGAACACCTCCAGCGCCTGGATGCTACCCGCATTCCTGACCTGCTCAAGGTAAAGCGCGCGTTGCCCGATCGAACCGGTGATCATCATGCCGGTAAGGGGAAGCCATCGTCATCTGGTGGACGCTGCCTGCAAAGTCTTGCGCCTGGGTCTCGGCATTAGCTTTCTGCTCGACATACGCCCAGATGATCATGGCACTTAGCAAGAGGAAGAGCATTGCCCAGATCGTTGCGACCAATCGTACCCAGATCTTCTGATTCGTGAACCAATTCATAATACAACTCACGTTACTCTGACGCTGTGCGGGACAATATTAGAGCAATCGACTAAACGCCGCCAGAAAGCGCTTTGTGCAACGTGCAGTGAACGGTCCCAGTAATACCACCGAAGAATAGGATTGAAGCGAATTTAGACTGGCGCAAAGTTGGAAGCGGTTGCTAATTCCGCAGTCGGTCTGGGCGTTGATGCGCGGCCTTACCCGCCCGACGCTGCCATGCGGTTTCGGACGCTTGGAGATCAGGTCTCAGTGACTCCGGCGTATGTCCCTACAGAAAGGGATTCGGCGGTGACCGGCCTACAAGGGGAACAAACCACATCGCCGCCCTGGCCCTGATGTCCCGTCGGCTCTCGACGCGATACTCGGCCGACCTCGCGTGTGCTGGCAAGCCCTCACCATACGCCAGGGTTGCCGCGATGCGGCCGAGGGTTTTCGACCCGGCCTGGGAAACGCGAATCAGGCTGGTCCGTTTCTGGAAGTCGTACACCCCTAGCGGCGACGAGAAGCGGGCACTGCCAGATGTCGGCAGGACGTGATTGGGTCCCGCGCAGTAGTCACCGAGCGACTCAAAGTATAGCGGCCGATGAAGATCGCGCCGGCGTGCCGAATCTTCTCTACCCAGACTTCGGCATCGGCGAGCGACAGCTCCAGGTGTTCAGGAGCAATGCGGTTGGCGATCTGGCAAGCCTCTTCCAGATCGCGCACCTGGATCAGCGCACCGCGATTCTCCAGCGCGGCACGAATCACCTGCTGGCGCGGCATCGTTGGCAGAAGTTTCTCGAGCGACGCGGCAACGCGGTCGATATAGGCGGCATGCGGACAGATCAAGTATCGACTGCGCCAGTTCGTCGTGCTCGGCTTGCGAAAACAGATCCATTGCCACCCAGTCGGGGTCGGTCTGGCCGTCGCAGATGACGAGAATCTCGGACGGACCGGCGACCATGTCGATCCCGACGACGCCAAAGACCCGACGCTTGGCTGCGGCGACGTAGGCATTGCCCGGACCGACGATCTTGTCCACCTGCGGCACGGACTCTGTACCATAAGCCAGCGCGGCAACCGCCTGCGCGCCGCCGATGGTGAACACGCGATCGACGCCGACCAAAGCGGCCGCCGCGAGTACCAGCGGGTTGTGCTCGCCAGCCGGTGTCGGCACCACCATGATCAGTTCGCGGACGCCGGCGACGCGGGCCGGAATGGCGTTCATCAGGACGGATGAGGGATATGAGGCCTTGCCGCCGGGAACGTAGAGGCCGACTCGGTCGAGCGGCGTTACCTTTTGCCCGAGCATGGTGCCGCGCGTCTCTTCGCCCTCGTCTTCATACTGCCAGCTCTGCAGGGTCTGTCGCTGGTGGTAGCTGCGGACGCGGCCGGCGGCGGCTTCGAGCGCCTGTCGCTGCGCTGACGGCAGGCCGGCAAGCGCCTGCTGCAACTCGTTCTGCGACAATTCCAGCTCGGCCATCGAACTGACGCTCAGGCCATCGAAGCGCCGGGTGTACTCGATCACGGCCGCATCGCCACGGGCCTTCACGTCGGCGAGAATCCTGGCGACGGTGCCCTCGACCGTCTCGTCCTGCGCCGCATCGAAGGCCAGCAGTGCATCGAGACGCTGCCGGAAGTCGCGGTCGGTGCTGGCAAGGCGCTTGATCCCGATCATCTCCCAACGACTCCGGCGATGGCTTCGAGAATCGGTGCCAGCATCTCGCGCTTCAGCTTGAGTGCCGCCTGATTGACGATCAGTCGTGACGAGATGTCCATGATGTGCTCGACGGCGAGCAGATTGTTGGCTTTCAACGTACTGCCGGTGGACACCAGGTCGACGATGGCATCGGCGAGACCGGCCAGTGGCGCCAGTTCCATCGAGCCGTAGAGCCTGATCAGGTCGACATGCACGCCCTTGGCGGCGAAGTGTTCGCGGGCGATATTGACGTACTTGCTCGCCACCTTGAGGCGCGCTCCTTGGCGCACGGCGTGCGCGTAGTCAAAACCGGCAGGGACGGCGACCATCATCCGGCATTTGGCGATCTGCAGGTCGATGGGCTGGTAGAGGCCGTCGCTACCGTGCTCCAGCAGAATGTCCCTGCCCGCGACGCCGAGATCGGCGGCACCGTATTGCACATAGGTCGGCGTGTCAGTGGCGCGAACGATGACCACTCGCACGTGTTCCGGTTGGTCGGGATGATCAGCCGGCGCGAGGTCTCGGGATCTTCGAGCGGCTCGATCCCCGCTGCCGCCAGCAGCGGCATGGTTTCCTCGAAGATGCGGCCCCTCGAGAGAGCGATGGTGATGCCGTTCACGGCGCTTTTCCTGCGTGGCAAAGCCGGCATTCTACCGCAATGCCGCTGCCGGGGCCGCCAGCGCAGCGCGTGCCGGGGTTGAGGGCCAGGTGAGCCGTGCGGTGGCGGCCGGATGGCTGGTTTGCACCGTGAGCTGGCAGGCAACACGGTGGTCTTTCCCTGCCGCTGGCAACCTGCAGGGCTACGAAAGGCTAAAGTTTCGGCATAAATGGCGTATTATTCGGGCGCCGAAGCGCAGCGAGGGAAAAACCTTACAGAAAAGCAAGAGTTATGCTGCCCCGCGCAACGTTGGCGTTGCATCTGATCGTTCCTCTCGGTGTCACCAAGGGGTCAATCGGGTTTTCAGCTACGGCAGACACCGAAGGAGACTTACATGGAACAAATGACTCTTTATTTCAACCTCTTGCTGATTCTGGCCTTTGTTGCCGGCAACGCCTTTTTTGTCGGCTCGGAGATCGCCATTTCCTCGGCGCGCCGCAGCCGCATCAAGCAGTTGGCCGAAGAAGGCGACAAGCGGGCGGCCAGGGTCGAGATGCTGCACAACGAGCCCGAGCGCTTCTACTCGGTGACCCAGGTTGGAATCACCCTGGTCTCGCTTGGCCTGGGTGCGGTCGGCATGGAGACGATCAGTACCCTGACCGATTCGACCTTTGTTTCCACTTTTGCCCTGTTCGGTGACAGCGAAGCACTGGTCAAGGCGGCGCATACCATGTCCTATGTCTTCGCCTTTATCGTCATCTCGTTTCTGCATGTGGTTGCCGGCGAGCTGGCGCCCAAGGTTCTCGCCTTCCACAAGGCCGAGCAGTTGAGCATGGCGGTGGGCGGGATGATCAACATCCTGTACCTCACCTTCAAGCCGCTGATTTACGTCATGAAGCTGTCCTCGAATGCGCTCCTGCGGCTTTTCGGGCAGAGGAATCTCGAGGGCCATGGGGGAGAGCCACTTCACGATGTCGGTCGAGGAGATTCGCATGATCCTCTCGGCGAGCGAGAAGGACGGTACGCTGGACACCGAGGAAACACAGATGATCCGCGGCGTGTTCAAACTCGACGAACACTCGGTGCGCGAGGCGATGGTTCCGCGTACACGGATCCGGGCCCTGTCGCATGAAGACACGCTTGCCGATGCCCTGCGGGTATTCCGCGACGTGCCGCACGCGCGTTTTCCGGTCTATGACAAGAGCCTCGACCGGATCACCGGCGTGGTGGCGATCAAGGAGTTGCTGACGGTGATGGCCGAAAGCACCGGCCAGACGCTGGAAGAGGTCAGCCAGCGGCCGGTCAGTGAGTTTGTACAGGCACCGTACATCGTTCCCAACAGCAAGTCACTGAGCGATTTGCTCAAGGAATTCAAGCGTACCCGGCAGCAGATGGCGGTGGTGATCGACGAATACGGCGGTACGGAGGGCATCATCACGCTCGAAGACATCCTCGAGGAAATCGTCGGCGACTACGAGGATGAATTCACTCGCCAGGCGAGGCGAGTCAGGAAACTGATTGGCAGTCAGTATGAAATCGACGCCTCGATGCGGGTTTCCGATCTCGACGTCCTGCTCGACTTCCCTTTCCCGCGCGATGACGACTACGTGACCCTCGCCGGTCTGTTCTACAAGAGGCTCGGCAGCGTGCCAAACGTCGGCGATTCGGTGGCGCTGGAAGGGGGGCGTCTGACAGTGGTCGAGATGGACAACCACCGGATCACCTTGTTGAGGTTTGAAGACACCGCCGTTGGCGAGGACGGGGTCGTTCGCCTGGTCGAAAACTCGTCCGCAGCCGATACCCATACCGCACCTACCGAAGCGCCGCAGTAGGCGCGCCGAGAAAACTGACGCCGAACCGATTTGACGCTTCGCTGGCAGAGGTTTGCGGCGTGCCGGTCGAGGCGAATCCCGACCCGGCTGCTCTCAGCGAACGCAGTCCACCGAGTAGACCGCTTTGCCGCCTACGATTGCCTTCACCAGGCCGTGGACGTCCGTTTCGAAGCCCGGGAAGCGTTCGTTGAAGTCACGTGCGAACCGGAGATAGCGAACGATCGTCGCGTTGAAGCGCTCGCCCGGGATCAGCAGCGGAATTCCCGGTGGGTAGGGCGTGAGCAGCGTGCTGGTGATCCGCCCCTCCAAGTCATCGATCGGGACGCGGTCGATCTCGCGGTGCGCCATGCAGGCAAAAGCGTCGGTTGGCTTCATGGCCGGCTCCATGTCCGAGAGATACATCCGGGTGGTCAGATGCGCCACGTCGTTGGCCGCGTAGATGCCGTGGATCTGGTTGCAGATGTCCTTCAGCCCGTAGTGCTCGTAACGTGGGTTCTTGGCCAGGAACACCGGCATCACCTTCCACAGCGGCAGGTTCTGGTCGTAACCATCCTTGAACTGCTGCAGTTCAGTGACCATCGTGTTCCAGCGACCCTTGGTGATGCCGATGGTGAACATGATGAAGAAGGAATACAGACCACACTTCTCGACGATGATCCCGTGTTCCGCCAGGTACTTGGTGACGATCGCCGCCGGAATTCCCCACTCGGCAAAGTTTCCGTCAACGTCGAGACCCGGCGTGATTATCGTCGCCTTGATCGGGTCGAGCATGTTGAAGCCTTCGGCCAGCATGCCGAAGCCGTGCCAGCGTTCGCCAGGCTTGAGGACCCAAGCCGAGCGTTCGGCCAGTCCCTCGCCGGAAAGGTCGTCCGGGCCCCAGACCTTGAACCACCAGTCGGCGCCCCATTCCTTCTCGACCTTGCGCATCGTGCTGCGGAAGTTCAGCGCTTCGGCAATCGACTCCTCGACCAGGGCCGTCCCTTCGGGCGCCTCCATCATCGCTGCGGCGACGTCGCAGGAGGCGATGATCGCGTATTGCGGTGACGTCGAGGTATGCATCAGGTAAGCCTCGTTGAAGACATCGCGATCGAGTTTTCGTCCTTCGGACTCCTGCACCAGAATCTGCGACGCTTGCGACAGCCCGGCCAGGAGCTTGTGCGTCGATTGCGTCGAAAAGATCACCGAATCCCGGCAGCGCGGACGATCCGCCCCGATGGCATGGTAATCGCCATAGAAGTCATGGAAAGCCGCGTGCGGCAGCCAGGCCTCGTCAAAGTGCAGGGTATCGATCACACCGTCGAGCATTTCCTTGATTTCCTCGACGTTGTAGAGGATCCCGTCGTAGGTGCTCTGGGTAATGGTCAGTACGCGCGGTTTGGCCTTGACCGCGCGCGCAAAAGGATGCGCCTCGATCTTCTTCTGGATGTTTTCCCAGCGGAACTCCTCTTTCGGGATCGGTCCGATGATGCCGTAGTGGTTTCGCGTCGGCATCAGGAACACCGGGATGGCGCCAGTCATGATGATCGAATGGAGAACCGACTTGTGGCAGTTGCGATCGACAACGACGATATCGCCCGGCGCGACGGTCGAGTGCCAGACGATCTTGTTCGACGTCGACGTGCCGTTGGTAACGAAGAACAGGTGATCGGCATTGAAGATGCGCGCCGCGTTGCGCTCTGAGGCGGCAACCGGGCCGGTGTGGTCAAGCAACTGGCCGAGTTCCTCGACCGCATTGCAGACATCGGCGCGCAGCATGTTCTCGCCAAAGAACTGGTGGAACATCCGGCCGACCGGACTCTTCAGGAAAGCCACCCCGCCCGAGTGGCCGGGACAGTGCCAGGAATACGAACCATCCTCGGCATAGTGGGTGAGGGCGCGGAAGAAGGGCGGTGCCAGACTTTCCAGGTAGGCCTTCGCCTCGCGGATGACATAGCGGCTAATGAATTCGGCCGTGTCCTCGAACATGTGGATGAAGCCATGCAACTCGCGCAGAACGTCGTTCGGAATATGGCGCGAGGTACGCGTCTCGCCGTAGAGGAAGATCGGAATGTCCTCGTTGCGGCAGCGGATCTCCTTGACGAAAGCGCGCAGGCTGGCGATGGTCTGCTCGGACCTGCCGTGCCTGAAGTCTTCGTCGTCGATCGAGAGGATGAAGGCTGAAGCGCGACTCTGCTGCTGGGCAAACGAAGTCAGGTCGCCATAGCTGGTCACCCCAAAGACCTCGAAGCCCTTCTTCTCGATCGCCTTGGCCAGAGCCCGGATGCCAAGTCCGCCGGTGTTTTCCGAGCGGTAGTCCTTGTCGATGACGATTACCGGGAAATTGAAATGCATGTGAGGATCCAGTACCAAATCAGGAGTGAAAGGACGGCAGCGCGGCGACGGCAGAGGTCATCTGCATCTTTGCCGCTTGCTGCGCCTGGCGGCGAAAGCGGGTCACATTTTCGGTAAGGTGACGCCCTTCTGACCCTGGTACTTGCCGCCGCGGTCCTTGTAAGACGTTTCACATTCCTCATCGGATTCGAAGAACAGTACCTGCGCGATGCCCTCGTTGGCGTAAATCTTTGCCGGCAAGGGCGTCGTGTTGGAAAACTCGAGCGTTACGTGGCCCTCCCACTCGGGTTCAAAGGGCGTCACGTTGACGATGATGCCGCAACGCGCATAGGTGCTCTTGCCGAGACAGACGGTCAGGACGCTGCGCGGAATACGGAAGTACTCGACGGTACGGGCGAGGGCGAAGGAGTTCGGCGGGATGATGCAGAAGTCGTTCTTCACCTCGACGAAGGAATTCGGATCAAAGTTCTTGGGGTCAACGATGGTCGAGTTGAGATTCGTGAACAGCTTGAATTCGTTGGAACAGCGGATGTCATAGCCGTAGCTCGAGGTGCCGTAGGAGACGATCCGACGACCATCGATCTCGCGTACCTGATTGGGCTCGAAAGGGTCGATCATGCCGTGCTGCTCCGCCATGCGGCGGATCCACCTATCCGATTTGATTGACATTGCTGGTCACCCGAACATCCGTAGTACCGAAAAGGTCTCCATTCTACGGTGTCCGGGGACGCGAAGAAACCTATCCGGAGCTGCGCGCTCCGGAGGCCATGGCCAAGCTGCCCTTTCAGGTGTTCTGGACGACGATGCTGGGAAACCTGGCGCTCATATCCCTGGCGCGCTCGGCAATCTTCACCGCCAGACGACGCGCGATCGTTCGGTAGATGTCCGCCGCGCGGGAATCCGGTGCGCCGACGACCGTTGGCTTGCCTGAGTCGGTCAACTCGCGAATCGAGAGTTCGAGCGGCAGGGCGCCGAGAAACTCGGCGTCGTAATCCTTGCACATCTGCTCGCCGCCGCCCTGGCCAAAGATGTGCTCCTCGTGTCCACACTTCGAGCAGATGTGGATACTCATGTTCTCCACCAACCCGAGAATCGGGATGCCGACCTTCTCGAACATCTTCAGACCCTTGCGTGCGTCGATCAGCGCGATGTCCTGAGGGGTGGTGACGATGACGGCGCCGGTCACCGGCACTTTCTGCGCCAGCGTCAGCTGAGTGTCGCCGGTTCCCGGAGGCATGTCCACCACCAGATAATCGACATCCTGCCAGTTGGTCTGCTTGAGCAGTTGTTCAAGCGCCTGCGTCACCATCGGGCCGCGCCAGACCATCGGCGAATCGATGTCAATCATGAAGCCGATCGACATTGCCTGCAGGCCGTAAGCCAGTAGCGGATCCATCGACACGCCGTCCTGCGACTCGGGCTTCTGGCCGACCAGGCCAAGCATCTGCGGCTGCGACGGGCCGTAGATGTCGGCGTCGAGCAGGCCCACCGTCGCGCCTTCCTGTGACAGCGCCAGCGCCAGATTCACCGCCGTCGTGCTCTTGCCGACACCGCCCTTGCCGGAGGCGATGGCGATGATGTTCTTGACTCCGGGCAGCGGCTTCAGGCCGCGCTGCACGGTGTGGGCGACGATCTTGACGCTGACATTGACGCTGACATTGCCGATCTCGGGGATGGTCCTCAGCCTGGTGATGACGGCGCGACGCACCTCATCAAGCTGGGTTTTCGCCGGATAACCCAGTTCAATATCGAGCGAGACATCGGCGCCATCGACCTTGATGTTCCTTGCCGAGCGGGTGGACAAGTAGTCCTTGTGAGTATTGGGATCGATCAAATCCTTGAGCGCCGCCTGAACGGCTTCATTCGTTACAGCCATTTTTCAAAGCTCCTGTGATGGATACCTGAGTATTTTAGTACAGTTTGCCGGAAATATCGGCAGAGTACACGTGCTGCCGGTCAGGATTTGCCTTCTTTGGCTTTGAGTGGCCCCCAGCAGCTGCTAAGCTCTGTGCATGAAAACGAACAGTGCAGCTGCGAGACGCAGCGAAAGAATCTGGGTGCCGGCTGCCATTCGCCGCATTGAAGCGGATTTCCAGCGCTCCAGCGATACCCACCTGATTCCCCTGCCCCTGTGCGGCTTTCCGGGCATCGACCTGTATCTGAAGGACGAATCCAGCCATCCCACTGGCAGTCTCAAACACCGCCTGGCGCGCTCATTGTTTCTCTACGCCCTCTGCAACGGCTGGCTGCGCGCAGACAGCACGGTGGTCGAAGCATCGAGTGGCTCGACGGCGATTTCGGAGGCCTACTTTGCCCGCCTCCTCGGCTTGCCGTTTGTCGCCGTGATGCCGTCGTCGACCTCGACCGAGAAGATCGCGGCGATCACGTTCCAGGGCGGGCGCTGCCATCTGGTAGGCGATCCGCTGACCATCTACAGCGAATCGCAGCGCCTGGCCGACGAACTCGGTGGCCATTACATGGACCAATTTACCTACGCTGAACGGGCGACCGACTGGCGTGCCAATAACAACATCGCCGAATCGATTTTCCAGCAAATGCGGCTGGAACAGCATCCGATACCGACTTGGCTCGTTTCGAGTGCCGGTACCGGCGGTACCGTCGCGACACTTGGCCGCTACGTGCGCTACTGCGCTCGGCCAACACTCGTCTGCGCCGCTGATCCGGAACGGTCGGTCTTCTTCGACCACTACCTTAGCCGCCAGCGGGATCTTTGCCAGCATGAATGCTCGCGAATCGAAGGTATCGGCCGGCCACGCGTTGAAGCGTCATTTCTGCCCGAGGTGATTGACGCCATGGTGAAGGTGCCGGATGTCTGGTCGCTGGCCGCGATGCAAGAATTATCAGCGCGTTTGGGACGCACTGTCGGCCCGTCGACCGGCACCAACCTGATCGCCGCTTTGGCGTGCATGGCGCAGATGCGCGAGCGCGGTGAGCAGGGTTCGGTCGTGACCCTGCTCTGTGATTCCGGCCAACGCTACGGTCATACCTACTACAGCGACGAGTGGCTGCAGGACAACGGCCTGAACTGCCACGCCGAGCGCGCGGCGCTGGCTGCATCACTCGACTCCGGGCAGCTTCCCCGGGAACTGCCTGCCAGATGGCAGATTGCCGGCGAACTGGCGGCCGTCTAGCGCGCTCCTACCGACCTGAGCGGACCCAGTCGCGCCAGGCCGCAAAAACGGTCGGATGCAAGGCCGCGATGACTGGGCGCCGCCAGACGTCGTCGGCGTCGTAGTCGTCGTGCAGAAGGGTGCACATTTGCCCGCCGGCCTCGCGCAGGATCAGGCTGCCGGCGGCGTAATCCCAAAGCATCTGACCGCCGTGCAGGTAGAGGTCGAGCCGGCCGGCAGCCAGATTGCACCAGTCAAGCGTCGAGCTGCCGAAATTGCGCTGCGAATAGAAAGGCGGGCTGACCGCAATCCGGTCAGCCAGTTCCTTTGGGATCCGTTTGAAGTCGACGCCACCGACGGCGCGTGCGATGTCGGCGGTCACCTGGCGAAGGGGCAGCCGGCGGCCATTGAGATAGGCGCCATTTCCCTCTCTGGCATAGAACATTTCGTCGGTGATCGGGTTGTAGGTCACCGCCAGGCGTGCGCGCCGCGAACGCATCCAGGCGATGGAGACGGCAAAACACGGTAAACCGTTGATGAAATTGGTCGTGCCGTCGATCGGGTCTATAGACCACAGTCCGAGGTCGTCGCTGCTGCCGTCTCGCCATCCGGCCTCCTGGGCGGCCGGCGTCATCTCTTCGCCGATGATCGGGCAGGGACGGATCTCGGTCAGGCGCCCGAGGAGGAAATGCTGTGCAGCGAGGTCCGCTTCCGAGCACAGCGAGCCATCGTTCTTTCGCTGACCGTGACTGACCCGCAGGAAGCGGGGAATGATTTCGCGCTGCGCCACCTCGCGCACCAGCGCAATGCAAGCGTCAAGCATGCGCTTGAGTTCGCTGTCAGCAAGCGTCGGCGCAACCGCGCTGTCTTCCTCGCGCATGTCGAGTCAGTGACGCCACTTGATCGAGCAACCGATACTGGCAAACTGCTCCTGCGGACAGCGACCGGTTGCGGCAACCAGCCGCATCGCTTCGACCAGCTCGCGTCTGGCATCAGGCGGTGCGGGCAGGCGACCGCTGGCATCGAGGCGGCCGCGGTACTGGAGTTCGAGGTTCCGGTTGAAACCGAAGAAGTCCGGCGTACAAACGGCGCCATAGCAACGCGCCACGTCTTGGGTCGGGTCGTAGAGGTAGGGGAAGGGAAAATCGAGTTGCCGGGCGATGCGCGCCATGTTTTCCAGTGAATCCTCCGGGTATTCGGCCGGGTCGTTGCTCATGATGGCGGCGACACCGAGGCCGAGGGTCTGTAGCTCGCGCGCATCAAGGCAGATGCGGTCGATGATCGCCTTGACGTAGGGACAGTGGTTACAGATGAACATCAACAGCAGCCCGTTCGGCCCTCGCAGTGTGGCTAGGGTGTGCCGCGAACCAACCGTATCGTCCAGTTCGAAGTCGACGGCCTGCCAGCCAAAGTCACAAACCGGGGTATTCAGCGCCATGACGCAGCAGTCTCCAAACAACGAACATCGAACAAGTAAACTCTTATAATAACACGGTGAACCCTCCCCGCTTTCATTGCCCGATGCCATTGGCAGTCGGCCAGAATCTCGATTTGCCGGAACGTGTGGCGCATCATGCGATCAACGTTCTTCGCTTGCGCCGCAGTGATGCCCTGACGCTTTTCAATGGTGCAGGCGGCGAATATCGTGCCCGAATAGTGGGCGTTGGGCGTGCCCGCGTCAGCGTCGAGGTGTCGGACTGGCTTGCCACGGAACGTGAGTCACCGCTTTCGATCACTCTGGTGCAGGCGCTGCAAGCTGGCGAGAAAATGGACTTGACGGTGCAGAAGGCAGTTGAACTCGGGGTCGACCGCATTGTTCCACTGATCTCGATACGCTGTGTGCTGCGGCTCCAGGGCGAGCGTGCCCTGCGCCGGCTAGAGCACTGGCGGGGCGTCGTTGTCGCAGCCTGTGAGCAGTGCGGGCGCAACCGGCTGCCGGAAGTGCTGCTTCCAGAGCGCCTTGAGCACTGGCTGGCGCGAAATGCTCCAGCAGGTGGGGTGCGCCTGATGCTGGCGCCGGCGGCGGGACGTTCGCTGGCGAACGTCCCGGGACCGCCAGTGGGGCGGGCGGTGGAACTGCTGATCGGCGCCGAGGGAGGGCTGGCTCCGGAGGAAACCCGGTTGGCAGGATTGGCCGGTTTTCTGCCGGTGCGCCTTGGGCCGCGGATCCTGCGCACGGAAACGGCTGGCCTGGCCGCCCTGGCGGCAATCCAGTTTTTGTGGGGTGACTTGAAGGAGGAGACTACTGATGTTTGAATCGGCAGAGCTGGGACACAAGATCGACAAGGAAACGTTCCGTGTCGAGGAGCCGAAGTTGCGCACCGCGTTACTCGAAGCACAGGAGCAGTTGCGCGAGAACGGAAGCTTTCCGGTGATCATACTGATCAGTGGCGTGGACGGGTCAGGCAAGGGCGAGACCATCAATGTCCTCTACGAGTGGATGGACCCGCGCTACCTCTCGACCCATGCCTTTTACGCGCCCACCGCGGAGGAGCGTGCCCGCCCATCAATGTGGCGTTACTGGCGGGCGCTGCCGCCGAAGGGGCGAACGGGGATTTTCGCTGGCTCATGGTATTCGCAGCCGATCGCAGAACGGATCAGCAACAGCATGTCGCGATCCGATTTCGACCAGCGGATGGATCAGCTCAACCGCTTCGAGGCAATGCTGGTCAACGAGGGCGCGTTGGTGCTCAAGTTCTGGATCCACCTTTCTAAGGATGCTCAGCGCGAGCGCCTGAAGATGATTGAAACGAACCCGCTGACCAGGTGGCGGGTGACCAAGGCGAGTTGGGATCGCCTGAAAACCTACGACAAGATGCAGGAGGTTGCCGGCCACCTGCTGCGCACGACCAATACGCCCTGGGCGCCGTGGATCATCGTCGAGGGAACCGACGACCGTTATCGTTCCCTGACCGTTGGCAAGACGATCCTCGAGTCGCTCCAGAGGCGCCTGGCCGACAGACGCGACCAGAACTCGCCGGTGGCTCCGCCGTTCTCGCCCCGGGTCGACCGTCTGGACGTGTTGAGTTCGCTCGACATGACGCAGAGCCTGACTAAGAAGGTCTACGAGACCGAGCTTGCCACTTGGCAGGGGCGCCTGGCCGAACTGATGCGCCACCCGGAGTTCAAGAAGCGGGCCTTGATTCTTGCTTTCGAAGGTTCGGACGCAGCCGGCAAGGGCGGCGCCATCCGGCGGGTGATGTCGGCGATGGATGCGCGGCAGTACCAGATCATCCCGATCGCTGCACCGACTGAGGAGGAGCGTGCCCAACCCTACCTCTGGCGATTCTGGCGTCACATGCCGCGGCTCGGGCGAGTGGTCATTTTCGACCGCACTTGGTTCGGCCGGGTACTCGTCGAGCGGGTCGAGGGATTCTGCAGCGAGGCGGACTGGCTGCGTGCCTACGCTGAAATCAACGACTTCGAACACGACATCTGGCGCGCTGGTGGCATCGTCATCAAGTTCTGGTTGCAGATTAGTGACGAGGAGCAACTCAAGCGCTTCCAGGAGCGTGCCCAGATTGAGCACAAGCGGTTCAAGATCACCGAGGAAGACTGGCGCAACCGCGAGAAGGCGGAAGCCTATCATCAAGCTGTCTGCGACATGGTAGACCGCACCAGTTCCGGAACGGCGCCGTGGACGATTGTCGAGTCGAACGACAAGTACTTTGCGCGGATCAAGGTCCTGCGGACGATCTGCGAACGCTTGGAAAAGGAGTTGAAAATCGACCCGATGAAGGAGGTCAAGGTCGCCGTACCAAGGGCGGGCAAGGCGGGGTCGGCAAAGGATCTGGCTGGCGAAGACTCGCAGGATGCGAGAGCGGACGGCGACAAAGAGTCGAAAGCCCAGAAGTCGAAGGACCTGAGAGCCGAGAAGGCGAGAGCGGCGAAAGAGGCGAAAGCGCTCAAGGCCGCCGAGGCAAGCGGGAAGGCCAGCGCCGCCGTCTGAAAATGACTGACGATTTGAGTTCTGCCCCGTTCGTTGCCTGGTTTCGATCGGTCGCGCCCTATGTCAATCTCTTTCGCGGCAAGACTTTTCTGATTGCCTTTGGCGGCAAGGCGATTGCCGGCCAACTGGCACGCACGCTGGCCTACGACGTCAATCTGCTGGCCGCCCTCGGCGTTCGCCTAGTGCTGGTGCATGGCGCACGGCCGCAGATCGAGAGCTCGCTGCGCGAACGAGGGTTGCCGTCGGTCTACCACGGCAACTACCGCGTGACCGATGCCCAGGCAATCAGTTGCGTGATCGACGCGGTGGGTCGCATCTACGTCGAAATAGAGGCCCTGCTTTCGCAGGGTCTCGCTGATACGCCGATGGCCAATAGCACGATCCGGGTCGTTGGCGGCAACTTCATTACCGCCAAGCCGGTCGGTGTCGTCGAGGGGGTCGACCTGCAATATTCGGGCCAGGTACGCAAGATTGACGCTGAGGGCATCCGTGCCCAGCTGGCTCTCGGCAATATCGTTCTCCTGTCGTGCATCGGATCCAGTCCGACCGGCGAGATTTTCAACCTGGCTATGGAGGAAGTGGCCGAGGCGGTGGCCACCTCGCTGCTGGCCGATAAGCTCATCTTTCTGAGCGATAGCCAAGGCGCGACCGATATCGACGGTGCTCTGCTCGACGAACTGACCGTCGAGGCAGCGGAGCGCTTGATCAGTCTGGGTGACTGGTTGTCGGCCGACCTCAAGCGCTATCTGCCCTGCGCCGTGCGGGCGAGTCGTGCGGGTGTCGGCCGCGTCCACCTGGTTGGTTATGACGAGGATGGTACCCTGCTGCGCGAACTATTTACCCACGACGGGGTCGGCACGGTCGTCACCCGTGAATCGCTGGAGGAGTTGCGTGATGCGCGACCTGACGACATCGGTGGCCTGGTGGCGCTGATCGAGCCGCTCGAGGAGGATGGCACGCTGGTCCGCCGCTCGCGTGAACTGCTTGAGCGGGAGATTTCGCGTTTCTCGATCGTTCAACACGATGGCGTAATTGTCGGGTGTGCTGCCCTTTACCCTTACGGCGGGGGGCGGGCAGAACTGGCCTGCCTGGCGGTGCATCCGCACTATCGCCGCTGGGGCTACGGCGCACTGCTGATGAAGCGGATCGAGGCACAAGCTCGTGCTGCCGGTGTCAAGAGCCTGTTTGTGCTCACGACGGTGACTTCGCAGTGGTTCAAGGAGCGTGGTTTCACCGTGCGGCAGATTGATGAGTTGCCGGCAGAGAAGCGGCTGGTCTATAACCTGCAACGTCGTTCCAGCGTGTTAATCAAGGAGTTGTAAGGGCTGTCAGCTTGGTGTTGGTCCGCCGACGGTCAAGGCGAAGCACCGTCATTTCGCCTGGGTGAAATCTAATGGATTCTTTGAGGAGTTGATTGCATGGCGAGAATGGTCAATTGTGTCAAGCTCGGTCGCGAGGCCGAGGGTCTGGACTTTGCCCCTTATCCGGGTGACTTGGGCAAGCGGGTTTACGAAGCGGTATCCAAGGAAGCATGGCAGCAATGGGTTCGCATGCAGACCATGATCATCAACGAGAATCGTCTCAATCTGGCCGATGCCGCGCATCGCAAATACTTGGCGGAGCAGATGGAAAGGCACTTCTTTGGCAGCGGTGCCGACAAGGTCCAGGGCTACGTGCCACCAGCAAGCTGAACGATGGCCTGATCGCGGGCTTAGACAGCGGTCAGCGTCTGTACCCCGGTTGCCGTGCCCAGCAGGCAGACGTCCGCCGGGCGGCAAGCGAAGAGGCCGCTGGTGACAATGCCAACGATCTGGTTGATGCGTGTTTCGAGCCCCACCGCGTCGACGATCTGGAGTCCGTGGAGGTCGACGATCAGGTTGCCGTTGTCGGTGACGAAGCCCGTGCGCAGAAGCGGTATGCCGCCCAGGCAGGCGAGTTCGCGCTGAACATGGCCAAGCGCCATCGGAATGACTTCAACCGGCAACGGGAATCGGCCGAGCACCGGTACCAGTTTCGATCGATCGACAATGCAGACAAATTTTCGGGATACCGCGGCAACGATTTTTTCCCGCGTCAGCGCGCCACCGCCCCCCTTGATCATCTGCATTGCCTCGTTGATCTCGTCGGCCCCGTCCACATAGAGCGGAATCTGGTCCACGTCGTTGAGGTCGAAGACCGTAATGCCGTGCTCCTCCAGTCGTCTCCGTGTCGCTTCCGAACTCGCCACAGCGCCGCGGATGCGGTGTCGGATCAGAGCCAGTTCATCAATGAAGCAGTTGGCGGTCGAGCCGGTTCCAACCCCGACAATTTCTCCTTCGACGACGTGGGCGACCGCCGCGCGGGCGACGGCTTTCTTCAGTTCGTCCTGGGTCATGGCAATCCCTGTCTTTCGGGGTAATGCGGGCATTGTAGCGAAGTGCCGGGAGTGATGACAGGTCAGAGCTCACGACGCGCGACGGCGCCGCCTGGGTGGCGGGCCAACCGCTTATACTGGGCAGCCTCGGACGATGACAGGGAGAGTCTCATGGCTGATGAAAGCCCGTTCAAGGGGAAGACTGGCTTACGGCGGGTATGGAACGCGTTGCACTATTCTCGGGCCGGACTGCGTGCGGCCTATCGCGCGGAAGATGCGTTTCGACAGGAGGTACTGCTTGCCGCAGTGCTTTTCCCGCTGGCTTTCCTGCTCTCGCCGAATGGTGTTGGACTGGCACTGATGATTGGCAGCCTGCTGCTGGTACTGATCGTTGAACTGCTCAACTCGGCGATCGAGGCGGTCGTCGATCGGGTGTCGCTGGAGCAACACCCATTGGCCAAGCGCGCCAAGGACATCGGCAGCGCTGCTGTCCTGTTGGCCCTGCTCAACATAGTCGCCGTCTGGGGGTGTGTCTTGCTCGGGTGAGGTCCGGTGCCTGCCGGAAGCGCCGTCAGCCGATGCGGCGGAGATGAATCAGCACCGAAATCCTTGCTCCCAGCCAGCCCAGGGTACCGCCAATCGCCGTCAGGATCAGGACGGAGCTTGCTGACAGTCCCTGCAGGGCGAAGTTGGCGCCATAGAGTCGTGCCAGCTCGGCCACCGGTGGAGTCAGCAGGCGAAAGCCGGCAGTGACCAGCAGGGCGGCGCACAGGCCGCCGAGCAGACCTTGCAGCATGCCGAAATAGTGCAGCGGGCGCTGGATGTAGGCATCGGTCGCGCCGATCAGTTTGGCGACCTCGATCTCGGCCGCCTGGGCGAGAATTTGTAGGCGGATGGTGTTGAAGGTGATGGTCACCAGAGCCCCGGCGAAGAGGATGCCGAGCAGCATGACGACGAGTCTGCCGAGGCGAAGCAGGGCATCGAAGCGTTTGACCCACGCCGAGTCAAGCTGAACGTGCGCCACCTTCGGCCAGCCAGAAAAGGTCTCGGCCAAGCGCTCGAGCAACTCCGGATGGCCATCGGACGGCGTGATGACGAAGGCGTCCGGCAGAGGGTTGCGTGGCAGGCTGGCAATGATCTCGGCCATCCCTTCGGATGCCTGCAGGCGCTTGAGGGCCTCCTCGCGCGGCACGAAACGCCAGCTTCCTGCCCGGATCTCCCGCAGCCGCGACTCAATGTCGGCGAACTCTCTCCTGCCGGCATCAAGGGTCAGGAAAATACTGATCTGTTGCACGCCAGGCGTGTCGCCGGTCAACTTGCGCAGGTTGTCGAGTGCCAGCCAGCCACTGGTCGGCAGCGTCAGGGCGACGCCGATCACCAGCAGAGACAGCAGCGAATTGAGCGGCGCTGCCGCCAGGCGACGGAGCGCATCGCGCAGGGCGGCAAGGTGCTGGGCGAGCCATATGCTCATGGCGCCGTCCCTGCCACAGTCTCATCATGCGCCGGTTCGCTCATGGCGCCTTGGTCGAGGCGCAGAATGCGTGGCGGCAGACTGGGCAGCGACAGTGGGTCATGGGTGGCGATGACAACGGTTACACCGACCTGCTGGAAGGCACGGAAGATGTCGAGGATCTCGGCTGCCGAGGCAGCGTCGAGGTTGGCAGTGGGTTCGTCGGCGAGGATGATTGCCGGCCGATTGACGACAGCGCGGGCGATCGCCAGACGTTGCTGCTCGCCTCCGGAAAGAGCGATCGGAAATGCCTTATCGCGATTGGGGAGGCCCACCTTTGCCAGCGCGGCCTGCGCCCGGCGCAGCGCCTCCCTGGCTGGCTGGCCGACGATGGCCAGCGGCAACAGAACGTTCTCAAGCACGCTGCGATCGAACAGCAGTCTGCGATCCTGAAAGATCAGACCGAGCTTGCGGCGCAGGTAGGGAATTGCATTGGTGCGCAGCGCGGCGAGGTTCTGGCCATTGATGACGATGCTGCCCGAGGTCGGGCGCTCGATTGCGGCCAGCAGTTTGAACAGCGTCGACTTGCCGGCTCCGGAGTGGCCGGTAAGAAAGACCATCTCACCGGCGCTAATCGCGAAACTGACATTGCGGAGCGCTTCGCGGCCCTCCGGGTAGCGCTTGGTGACGTCGTTGGCAGCAATCACTCGAACAGCGCGTCCACGAAATCGCGGGCATTGAACGGCCGGAGATCGTCGATGCCTTCGCCGACGCCGATGAAGCGAACCGGCTTCGGGCATTGGCGGGCGATCGCGGCGACCACACCCCCCTTGGCTGAACCATCGAGCTTGGTCAGTACCAGACCGGAGACCTGGATCGCCTTGTCGAAAGCCATCACCTGCTGCAGTGCATTCTGGCCAAAAGTGGCGTCGAGGACCAGCAGGGTTTCATGCGGGCCGGACGGATCGGCCTTCTGGATCACGCGGCGCACCTTGGCAATTTCCTCCATGAGGTGCAACTGCGTCGGCAGACGGCCAGCAGTGTCGGCCAGGACGATGTCTATGCCGCGCGCTTTGGCAGCGGCAATGGCGTCAAAGATCACCGCCGCCGGGTCGCCGGACTGCTGCGAGATGACCGTTACGTTGTTGCGCTCGCCCCAGGTCTGCAATTGCTCACGCGCCGCAGCGCGGAAGGTGTCGCCAGCAGCCAGCAGGACCGACAGGCCCTGGGCCTGAAAGTGCTTGGCCAGCTTGCCGATCGAGGTTGTCTTGCCGGCACCGTTGACGCCGGCAAGCATGATGATGAACGGGCGGTGCGTGGCGAGATCCAGTGCTTCCTCGAGCGGCTGCAGGAGTTCGTGGAAGATTTCCGATAGTGCTCGCTGAATCGCTTCCGGCGTGTCCAGCCGGTCCCGCCTGGCGCGCATCTTGAGATGGTAGAGCAGGTGCTGAGTGGCATCGAGGCCCACATCGCTACTCAGCAGCAGCGCTTCCAGATCTTCGAGCAGTTCGTCGTCGACCTTGCCGCGGGAAAAGAGCGTTTTCAGCTTGCCACCGAACTGTGCCCGCGTCCGCGCCAGGCCAGCCTTCAGTCGCTGTCGCCAAGGTACCGGTGTTACGGGGGTAACGCTGTCGACGACCACTGAACTGGCAGGCGTCGCCGGTTGACCTGGGGACTTCTTGAGGAAACCAAACATGGTACTTCCGTGTCTCAGAGGCGCTTGGGTACGTCGGTAGTGGTAAGATGCCGGCCCAAATGCCCGACACCCTGAAATTCTATCAGAAGCGACTGCGGCCCATGCGGCACACGAGAGAGATCGTCCTGCTGCTGTTGCTGACAGCACCAGCGACTACACTGGCCAGCACCCATGAGCAGCAGCTGGCAAACGGCTTGCGGATCATCGTCAAGGAGGACCGTCGGGCACCCACTGTCGCCCACATGGTCTGGTACCGGGCCGGTGGCATGGACGAGACCAATGGCACCACCGGCGTTGCTCACGTGCTCGAGCACATGATGTTCAAGGGGACGCCGAGCGTCGGCCCAGGTGAGTTCAATCGTCGGGTCGCCGCCGCTGGCGGGCGTGACAACGCTTTTACCAGCCGCGACTACACCGCGTACTTTCAACAAGTGCCGAAGGAGAGCCTGTCGGAGATGATGCAGCTGGAAGCAGATCGCATGCGTCATCTGACGCTCGATGGCAATGAGTTTGCACAGGAGATTCGGGTGGTCATGGAAGAGCGGCGGTTGCGCACCGACGATCAGCCGCAAGCGCTGCTTTTCGAAAATCTGGCTGCCGCTGCCTTTCAGGCGCACCCCTATCGCGTGCCGGTGATCGGCTGGATGAATGATCTTGAAAACATGACCGTAGCGGATGCGCGCGCCTGGTACGAACAATGGTATGCCCCGAACAACGCCTACGTGGTGGTGGTCGGTGACGTCGATCACCAGACGGTGTTTCGGCTTGCCGAACGACACTATGGAGTCTTGTCGGCACGCTCCTTGCCGGTCAGGAAGCCGCAGGACGAGCCTGCTCAGGCAGGAATTCGTCGGCTGACGCTGAAAGCGCCGGCAGACTTGCCGGTGGTAATGATGGCTTACAAGGCGCCGGTGATCCGCAATCTCGACCAGGATGTGGACCCCTATGCGCTCGAAATGCTGTCGGCGGTACTCGCTGGCCACGAAGCGGCTCGCTTCACCAGGCATCTGGTTCGGGAGCAGCGTCTGGCGGT
>JADJMH010000004.1 GCA_016709675.1 Candidatus Accumulibacter proximus | reverse complement strand
GTACTACTCGATCTCGCCGTACATCAGAGGGCGCCTCCTGTCGTCCACCGAGTACTTGCTGCGCTACACGGCGAGTACAACCAGCGCTGATTCGTCGGCGGTGTCTGACACGACCACGAACCAGTGGCTGGGCCGGATCAATGGCAATACCCGTTGGGGACCTCTTAGTTGGTCGCTCGACGCCACCAGCAACAGCGTCCAGTATGACGTTGGTCGAGATCGAAACGATACGCGCTATGGACTGACACTGGCGTACCGCCTGACTCCGCAGTTCCAGTTCTCCCTGATAGCCGGGCGCGAGACGAACAATCTCGTCAGTCTCGACGATGAGACCTATAGCGATTCGGGTTACGGCATCTTGTGGACACCGAGCCCGCGGACCAAGCTTGAAGGCCGCATGACAAGGCGGTTCTTCGGCAACGGCTACCAGCTCTCCTTCAGTCACAGAATGCCGCGCTCCCTGGTCAGCTATACGGCGAGCAGGGATGTCTCGTATCAGCCGGCAGGCGTCGGCAATACCGGGCAGGGGAGCAACTACGACGCCTTTTATGCGATCATTGCCGCCAGTAACCCCGGGCTTGCGCCTGATGCGATCAGGACCCAGGTCAATCAGGTCCTGCAAGGCAGAGGCGTCCCAGCAGACGGAACCGTCGTCAACAGTCCCCTGACCAACCGCCCGACCCTGCAGAAATTGCAGCAGCTATCGTACGCTCTTCTGGGTGCCCGGAATACCCTCACGTTCAGTGCGACCGAGAGTCAGCAACAGCCGCTGGGTGTGGTCAGCGGCCTGACCGATGACTATTCACTGGCCAATGAAGTTACTCAGCGTGGTTTCGGCATCATTTGGGGCCATCAGTTGACCGGTCATTCCTCGCTGTCCCTGTCGCTTAACGAGCAGCGCAGTCTTGCGAAAGGCACCAATGCGGTGGACACCAAGACGCAGGGCGCCTATCTTTTCTTCACCACACAGCTCTCGCCCAAGACGCAAGCCAACATCGGTGCCCGGCACGATCTCCGACGGCGGAATCAACGCGGACTACACGGAGAGCGCGCTGACCGGCGTACTTTCGCACAGTTTCTGATTGACCATCATGTACGAGTCTTTCTATGGCTTGACCTGCAAGCCTTTTCAGCTTAACCCTGACCCCTCGTTCTACTTTGCCAGCAAACAACATCGGCGTGCGATGGCCTATCTGGAGTATGGCCTGAACCAGAGCGAAGGTTTCATCGTCGTCACCGGCGAGGTGGGTGCGGGCAAGACAACGATCGTGCGGGGGCTTCTCAATGACCTTGATTCAGAGAAGGTCGTGGCCGCCCAGCTGGTCAGTACACAGCTCGACGCGGACGATACCTTGCGCATGATTGCCGGGGCCTTCGGTGTCGGGACCCGGAATGGTGGCAAGTCGGAAATGCTGCTTGCCCTCGAGGCTTTTCTGGTCGATGTCACCCGTCAGGGCAAGCGTTGTCTGCTGATTGTTGACGAGGCGCAGAACCTGACGCCGCGTGCGGTTGAAGAGCTGCGTATGCTGTCAAACTTCCAGTTCGGCACCCAGGCGCTGTTGCAGAGTTTCCTGATCGGCCAGCCGGAATTCCGGAAAATCATGCAAAGCCCGCAGATGCAGCAGTTGCGGCAGCGCGTGATTGCTGCCTGTCACATCGGTCCGATGGATCAGGACGAAACAGTGGCCTACATCGAACACCGGCTTAAATGCGCCGGATCAAAAGGCTCGCCACGTTTTGACGCAGGCGCTTTCGAGGCACTCTTTGAGGCCAGCGGTGGTCTGCCCCGGCGCATCAACGCGCATTGCGATCGCCTTCTATTGTCGGGCTTCCTGAGTGGGAAGAGCGAGTTTACCCGTGCGGACGTAGAGGAGGTCGCGAGAGAGCTTCGCGAGGAGACCCAGTCGACTGCGCAGATCACTTCGAGCCAGAACATGGATGGTAGCCAGGCGGCCATCAACCCGCAACTGACTGACAGCGGCATTCTGGACATCGACCTGTCGCGGCTGGCAGTGGATCACAGCACGGCGGATCAGGCCTCAAGAGTGATTGCCGATCTGCGAACGGGGCAGTCCGAGCAGCGCTTGATCCGCATCGAGCGCAGCATGATCCGTCTCGAACGCAACAATGCAGCGCTGTTATCCTTGCTGCAGCAACTGGTTGATGCGGTGCGGGCAAAACAATGAAGGGAAGCAGTCTTGGCTAACGATGCATGGCCCAGCAACCTGGGTCCAGTGATCTGCGTGGTCGGCGCACGCCCCAATTTCATGAAGATGGCGCCGATCCTGCGCGCTTTCAGTAGCCATCGTCCGGCGCTGCCATCGCTGCTCGTGCACACCGGGCAGCACTACGACACGGCTATGAACGACCGCTTGTTTGCCGATCTTCGGCTGCCGCATCCGGACATCAACCTCGAGGTCGGTTCCGGCACACACGCGGTGCAGACGGCGGAAGTGATGCGACGTTTCGAACCGGTGCTGGATGCCCGTCGACCATCCTGCGTGCTTGTCGTCGGTGACGTCAATTCGACGCTGGCGTGTGCCTTGGTCTGTGCCAAGAAGGAGGTGCCCGTCGTGCATGTCGAGGCCGGCTTGCGCAGCTACGATCGCCTGATGCCGGAGGAAATCAACCGGGTGCTCACCGATCAGATGGCTGACCGACTGTATACCACCGAGCGCAGCGCGCACGCCAACCTCGCGCGCGAAGGTATTGCCGGTGAGCGGATGTGCTTCGTCGGCAACGTGATGATCGACTCGCTGCTGGCGAACCGCGAGTTGGCCCATCCACCGGCAGTCACCCTGCAGGTGGCCGGTGTCGATCCTGGTATTCTCGACGATCCCCAGGGCTATGGTGTGGTCACTCTGCACCGACCGTCCAATGTCGATCATGCGGAGAAACTGGCACCACTCCTGAGCGTGCTGCGCGAAGTCGCAGAGAAAGTCCCCCTTGTCCTTGCCCTGCATCCACGCACGCGTGCCAACGTTGAACGTTTCGGTCTCGGGGAATTGCTGAGCAGCCGGCGCATCGTCCTGCTGCCGCCGCAGGGTTATCTGGAGATCCTCGGCCTGCTGGCTGGCGCCAGACTTGTGCTCTCCGATTCCGGGGGTCTGCAGGAGGAAACGACGGCACTCGGCGTGCCCTGCCTGACGATACGCGAGAACACCGAACGCCCGATCACCGTCGAGCAGGGAACCAATACCCTCGTCGGCTGTGATCCAGCCGCTATTCGCAGGGGTGTCGACGACATTCTGTCTGGTGCCGGCAAGACCGGCCGCGTCCCCGAGTTCTGGGATGGACGGGCGGCAGAGCGAATCGCGTCTGACCTCGCATCGTGGCTGATCGCTCGCCACGCGCAGCGCGGCGCGTAGCCGCAGAGAGTCCCGTCAGATGCCCGGCCAGCCGATCACCAACGCCCTGACGATCGATGTCGAAGACTACTTCCAGGTCTCCGCCCTTGCGCCCTACATTCCGCGCGATCAGTGGCATCTGCGCGAGTGTCGGGTGGAAGGGAACGTTGAGCGGATTCTTCTGATGCTCGACGAACAACAGACGCAGGCCACTTTTTTCACGCTCGGCTGGATCGCCGAACGTTATCCGCATCTCGTGCGCCGCATTGTCGATGCTGGTCACGAACTGGCAAGCCACGGCTATGGTCATCAGCGTGCCACCGAGCTGAACGACGCCGATTTTTCGGCGGACGTGGGACGGGCCAAGAAGCTCCTGGAGGATCTCTCGGGTCAGCAGGTCAGAGGCTACCGGGCGCCGAGCTTTTCGATTGGTGAGGCCAACCTCTGGGCTTTCGACTGTCTCCAAGAGGCAGGTTATTGCTACAGTTCGAGTATCTATCCGATTCGCCACGATCATTACGGTATGCCGGGTGCGCCACGCTTCGCCCACCGGGTGAGTTGTGGCTTGCTGGAACTGCCGGTGACGACGGCCCGCTTTCTCGGCCGCAACTGGCCGGCCAGCGGTGGCGGCTACTTCCGGCTGCTGCCGTATGCCTTGTCCCGCTGGCTGTTGCGGAAGGTCAATCAGCTTGATGGGCAGCCGGCGATCTTCTATTTCCATCCTTGGGAAATCGATGCTGCGCAGCCGCGCATCGCCGGCATCAGTACCAAGACGCGCTTTCGCCACTATGTCAACCTGCAGCACACCGAAGGTCGGCTGAAGCGACTTCTGGCCGACTTCAACTGGGGGCGGATGGACGAGGTGTTTCTTGGCGCGCCGGATGCTTCGGCGGTGGTGGTGGAACAATGAGAGCGACCATTGAGGAAGTGACCCGGCTGGCTGCGGCGAGTGAACCACTGGCCGTCAAGCGCCTGGATCATGATGATCCGGTTGCGGTGGCGCGCTGGGATGCCTTCGTCCAGGCGTGTCCGGAAGCCACCTTTTTTCACAGATCGGGCTGGCAGACGGTCCTGCGTGAGGTCTTTGGTCATGCAACGCATTTCCTCTATGCCGAGCGTGCTGGCGCGGTCGAAGGCGTCCTGCCGTTGGCGCAGGTGAAGAGTCTACTGTTCGGGAACTCGCTGGCCTCGTTGCCGTTCGCTGTCTATGGTGGCGTGGCAGCCCGCACCCCGGCAGCGGTCGAGGCGCTGGAGCGGGAAGCGCAGACGACAGCGGAGCGCCTTGGCGTCGACCACCTGGAAATGCGCAACTTGCGGCAACGTCACCCGGAATGGCCGCTGCAGGATCTTTACGTCAGTTTTCGCAAGGAGATTGCCCCCGAGGTGGAGGCAAACATGCAGGCCATCCCCCGCAAACAGCGTGCAATGGTGCGCAAGGGGATCAAGAATGGTTTACGCAGCGAGATGGATCCCGATCCTGGCCGCTTCTTTGCCCTCTACGCCGACAACGTCCACCGCCATGGGACGCCAGCGTTTTCCCGGCGCTATTTCGACGCCTTGCAGCGGGTGTTCGCTGACGATTGCGAAGTATTGACCGTTGTGGATGGCTCGGGGCGGTCGTTGAGCAGCGTCCTGAGCTTCTGTTTTCGCGATGAAGTGCTGCCCTATTACGCCGGCGATGCCTTGTCGGCACGCGAGCTGGCGGCCAACGATTTCAAGTACTGGGAGTTGATGCGTCGCTCTTGCGAACGTGGGCTGAAGGTTTTCGACTACGGCCGCAGCAAGCAGGGAACCGGCTCCTATGCCTTCAAGAAGAACTGGGGCTTCGAGCCGCAACCGCTGTTCTACGAATATTGCCTGTATCGCCGCGATGCCATCCCGCAGAATAACCCGTCGAATGCAAAATACCGTCTGCTGATCAACACTTGGCGGCGGATGCCGATCGGTCTGGCCAACTGGCTCGGGCCGTTCATTGTGCGTAACCTGGGTTGAGTGACTAGGGATGACCTTGTTGGGCGTTGATCGCGCGGCATTGACCATTGCTGACCACACCTGTTTGCTGAAAGCAAGTCCATGAACCAATCCGCCGCGAGCCCGACATTGTCTTCCACCAATCCTGCCTGGCGCGTGGCCGTACCGGCGCTGCTGCTGACCGTGGTGATGATCCTGGTGCTTTTTCGCGAAACCGCGCTTGACATGGCGACCACCTGGCGGCGTTCCGAGACCTATGCACACGGAATGATCGTGCCGCCGATCACGCTCTGGCTGATCTGGCGAGTACGCGCAAGCATTGCCGTATTGACGCCCAGAGGCAGCTTTCTCGCCGTCCTGCTATTGGCCGGCGCCGGCTCTAGCTGGTTGCTTGGCGAACTGGCCGCCGTCAATGCACTGTCCCAGTTCGCGCTGACAGCGATGCTGATCTTCGCCGTGCCGGCGGTGCTTGGCTGGACGGTCGCGCGCCGCATCGCTTTCCCGCTATTCTTCCTGCTCTTCGCCGTTCCTTTTGGCGACTTCACCCAGCCCAAGCTGATGGAATGGACGGCCAAAGCGACGGTGTTCGGCTTGCGCCTGACAGGCATACCGGTGTTTCACGAAGGGCAGAACCTGGTGATTCCCTCAGGCAGTTGGTCAGTCGTTGAGGCTTGTAGCGGGGTCCGCTATCTCATTGCCTCGGTCACCGTAGGAACGCTGTTTGCGTATCTCACTTATTCGTCCTTGAAGCGGCGACTGCTGTTTGTCGGCGTTTCGATCATTGTACCGATCGTCGCCAACTGGCTGCGTGCCTACATGATCGTGATGCTCGGCCATTTGTCGGATAACAAGCTGGCGGCCGGCGTCGACCACCTGATCTACGGCTGGGTATTCTTCGGTGTCGTTATCCTGGCCATGTTCTGGATTGGGGCGCGCTGGCGGGAGGATGAGCTTCCGGTGGTACCGGCGTCGATGCCGAAGAGTGGGGTGACGGTTGGTGGCGCGCCGGCCGCTGCCTCAGTGCCGGTTGCGGCCGTTGTCACCGTTTTGGTGGCGGCACTCTGGCCGCTCGCGCAAAGGCAGATCGATCAACATACGGCGCAGCCGGTCACGCAGATTTCTCCCCTTGGGCCGATTACCGGCTGGCATGAAACTCGCGAAGGCTTGTACGACTGGCGGCCAAGGTTCGAGAACTACGCGGCGAGCACGCAAGTGGTCCTTGAGCATGACGGGCGGCCGGCAGGGCTTTTTGTTGCCTACTACCGCAATCAGGACAAGCAGCACAAGCTGGTCACTTCGACGAACGTGCTGGTGACCAGCGATGATCGGGTATGGTCGAGGGTTGACGGCGGAACGCGAGAGATCTCCCTCAACCAGCAGCCCCTCAAGATTCGAACGACAAGACTGCGGGGACCTGCTGGCACGCAGATGGTCGTCTGGCAATGGTACTGGGTCAACGGCCGGTGGACCTCCAGCGATCTTCTGGCCAAGGCTCATACGGCGTTGTCTCGGCTGACCGGCCAGGGGGACGATTCGGCAGTGATCATTCTTTACGCGTGGCAGACTGAGCCTGGCGAGGCGGAGGCGATCCTCACTGCCTTTGCCGATGCGGCCGGCGAGGTGATTGAAACCGCACTGCGGCAGACGGCAAACACTCGGTGACCTGGGGCGCGCGAGTGCCGCTCGCGTGGAAGCGTTCGTGACGAATGACACGGCATGACCCGGCGCCATGCGCGATTATAAAAACCCGTTCAGTGAACGCGCCCTGACGGGTCAGTGGCGATGGCTCTGGCGAACGGTGGCTTCCTGCGCTTGCCTCAAGCAGGTACGTGAAGAGATGATCTGCTGTCGGGTAGGCGTGGGTGCATGTATAAGGTGGGTTTTCGTGCCAGAGGTGATATTGGTTTCGGCTGGGTGGCCTGGTTTTCGGCATGGCGAGAATCATTGGGGGAATCGGTAGGGCGATGAATAATCACGGACGGGTAGTCGTTTTTACGGGGAACCTAGCTTATTCCGTGCGCAAAGGCATCGTCGAGATCGATCGCTCGATTGGCGGCCTGTCATGGCTTGTTGTCGTCCACACGCCATGCAAGAGTGTGCGCCAGCTCTTGCGCAACCAGTGGCGCAATCTTCGTCGCAACGGCTGGCGCTGGATACCCTACCAACTGGCTGACGTTTGGAACCGTGTCCGTCCTCGCTCCGGGCCTTCCGCAAGAGCAGTCAGGCCGGGCAAAGAGTTCTCGGTAGCGGCTTTGGCCGCACGGCCCAACGTGCGCGTGATCCAGGTCGCCGACATTCATGCGGGCGAAACGCTCGAGGCGGTCGAGGCTTTTGATCCGTATGTAGGGATCTCTCTTGCCGCTCCGATTCTCCGCCGGGCACTGTTCGCCATCCCGACCGTTGGCACCGTCAATCTGCACAAGGGCAAGGTGCCTGACTACCGTGGAATGCCGCCAGCCTTCTGGGAGCTGTGGAACGACGAAAACTCGATCGGCTGTACCGTTCACTGGGTGGATGACCGGCTCGATACGGGTGAAGTCGCGGCGGAGACGGTAATCGAACGTGAGACCCACTCAACCTTGCGTGGATTGCAATTGCGTCTGGACGAGATCGGCGTTGAACTGATGCGAGGAGTCATTGGCGAGATAGTCAGTGGCAAGCGCCCCTCGACGCCTCAGCCTGCTGGGGGATCCACCTATCGCAAGCCGACCTTGGCGCAAATGGCAGCCCTGAACAACAAGCTTGGCCGGAAAAATCCGGATCCTCGTTCGCTTGCCAGACGATTTGCCAAGGCGGCTCTGAGTGTCGTCGCGCGCCGGAGTTGGCAGCTTGGAGCCAACGCACTCCTGCAGCCGAGGATTACGGTACTGCTCTACCATCGAGTCAACGATGCTGTCCGTGACAACCTGACGGTCGGGATCGAGCAGTTTGATCGGCAGATGTCCTTACTGCGACGGCATTGCCACGTACTTTCCATCGAAGAGGTACTCGCTTCCCGGACAATTGCTCGATCGTCAAAGCCCCTCGTTTGCGTCACGTTCGACGATGGTTACCTCGACAACTATGTCCATGCCGTGCCGAGTCTTCTGCGGCATGAGATACCCGCCGCCTTTTTCGTATCGACCGGCATCGTCAACAGCGACCGGCGCTTTGCTCACGACGTCCGTCGTGGCAACCCCTTCATTCCAATGATGCAGTGGGAGCAACTGCGGCAAATGTGCGCCGCGGGTTTCACCATTGGCTCACATACGGTCAGTCATATCGACTGCGCTTCTGAATCCGCGGATGTCGTCCGGCATGAACTCGTGCAATCCCTAGCCGACTTGCGCCGAGAACTGGGTCTCCAGGATTGCATCTTTGCCTATCCTTATGGCGGAAGGCAGTACATGACGCAGGATCGTCTCGATATGGTCAAACAGGCAGGTTACTCAGGCTGTCTCTCTGCCTACGGGGGGAGCAACCTTGGCGGTGTTGACCCGTTCAATGTTGTGCGCCGTGGAATCCATTGGGCTTTCTCGGACGAGGCATTCCTCTTTGAGTGCGTCGGACTTGCATGAAGCACGAGACGCGACCTTTAATTCTGCATGTGATCCACCACTTGGTCACAGGAGGTATGGAGAACGGGGTCGTCAACTTGATCAACAACCTGCCGGAGTCCCGGTTTCGCCACGCCGTGGCCTGCATTGAGGACTTTTCAGACTTTCGCCTGCGCGTGCATCGCGCCGATACCCCAGTGGTTGCCTTTCATCGTTCACGGATCGGTGTTTGGCAACTCAGGCAAGGCCTGTTCCGCCTCTGCCGCCAACTGCGGCCAACGATCGTGCATTCGCGCAACCAGTCGGGGCTCGATGCCCTGCTGCCAGCCAGGCTGGCGGGGGTGCCACACTGCATTCATGGCGAGCACGGTTGGGATGTTGGTGATCTCGATGGGCGAAGGATAAAGCCGGCCTTGCTCCGCCGTCTGCACTCGCCCCTGGTCGAACGCTACATCACGGTATCGGCCGGTCTCAGGAATTACCTTGTGCAGCGCGTACGCATCTCGTCTGAGCGGGTCACCCAGATTATCAATGGCGTCGACACGGTGTGTTTCGCGCCACCTGTCGAGCAGGTGCGACGCCTGCTGCCGGCGGGCTTTGCCGATCAGGATACGCTGATCATCGGCACTGTTGGACGGCTACAGGCGGTCAAGGACCAAGAAACGCTGTTGCGGGCATTTGCCCGTTTCGCAAGGAACGAAGGCGAGGCTGGGGCTAGGGCGAGGCTGGTGATCGTTGGCGATGGTCCCTTGCGCGAGTCGTTGATCCGCCTTGCCGACACGCTCGGCGTTTGGTCGCTAACCTGGTTTCCGGGTAGCGTCAGCAATGTGCCGGAGCTGCTTCAGACCTTTGATATCTTTGTTCTTCCATCCTTGGCCGAGGGTATCTCAAATACACTCCTTGAGGCGATGGCCACCGGCCTGCCGTTGGTGGCGACGGCCACCGGCGGCAATGTCGAGCTGGTGTTCGACGGGGTGAACGGGCGGCTGTTTCAGCCGGGGGACGTTGCTGGCCTGAGCAGCCTGTTGAGCCAGTATCTTGCCGACCCGTCGCTGCTCCGCAGGCACGGATATCGGGCGCGCGATATGGCGGTCAAGCGCTTTAGCCTGCCGGCCATGCTGGCCAATTACCAAGCTGTTTACGAGGAATTCTGTGATTAGCGTTAGACTGAGCTGGCAGCAACTGCCAAGGCTTCGTAAGACTTCGCAAGGTGGTCCAGCCGCGTTCGCGCGGTGGGCGCCCAGCCTCAGCCTAGATGCTGCCCTCGTACAAGCGGTGGTGGCATACTGACTACGGAAGAGAGAGCCAACCATGTGTGGCATTGCCGGAATATTTGATACACGTGGTCGGCGTGACATTGATCGCGCCGTGCTGACGCAGATGAACGAATCGCAGCACCACCGTGGTCCCGATGAAGGGGGCGTGCACGTGGAACCGGGCGTTGGCCTGGGTCATCGGCGGCTCTCGATCATCGACCTGTCCACTGGCCAGCAGCCACTCTACAACGAGGATCAGAGCGTTTGCGTGGTATTCAACGGCGAGATCTACAACTACCAAGAACTCATTCCCGAGTTGCTGGCGCTTGGCCACGTCTTCCATACGCGCAGTGACACCGAAGTGATCGTGCACGCCTGGGAAGCATGGGGCGAAGAGTGTGTTCGCCGCTTTCGCGGCATGTTCGCCTTTGTCCTCTGGGATCGAAACCGCGACACCCTCTTCCTGGCGCGCGACCGCTTGGCCGTCAAACCGCTCTACTACGCGCTGCTGCCCGACGGAAACTTTATCTTCGGCTCCGAGCTCAAGTCGCTGCTGGCGCATGGCGGACTGGCACGCAACATCGATCCGCTCGCTGTCGAGGAATACTTCGCGCTCGGCTACGTCGCCGAGCCGAGGACCATCTTCCGTCAGGCCAGAAAGCTGCCGCCAGCTCACACCCTGACGCTGCGTCGCGGGCTGCCGGTGCCTGAGCCGCGGGAGTACTGGGACCTACGTTTCAGTCTCGACAGCCAATGCTCGTTGACCGAAGCCTGCGCGCAGCTGGACGAGAAGCTCAGCGAGTCGATTCGCCTGCGGATGATCTCGGAAGTGCCGCTCGGCGCTTTTCTCTCCGGCGGCGTCGATTCCAGTGCCGTCGTCGCCCTGATGGCTTCACAGTCGGCAGAGCCGGTCAACACCTGTTCGATCGCGTTTGATGACCCGGCTTTCAACGAGTCCACGTTCGCCCAGAAAGTCGCCGACCGCTATCGAACCAACCATCACTGCGACCTCGTCGCCAGCGACGACTTCGACCTGATCGACACGCTGGCCAGGCTGTATGACGAACCCTATGCCGACAGCTCGGCCATCCCGACCTACCGCGTCTGTCAACTGGCACGAAAACATGTGACGGTGGCCCTCTCGGGCGATGGCGGTGACGAGACTTTTGGCGGTTATCGCCGTTATCGCCTGCACCTGATGGAAGAACGACTGCGTTCAGCTCTGCCACATGGTATTCGCCAACCGCTGTTTAGCCTGCTCGGCCGCGTCTACCCCAAGGCGGACTGGGCGCCGCGCATGTTCCGCGCCAAGACGACATTCGAAGGCATGGGGCGTACCTCGGTCGAGGCCTACTTCCATTCCGTCTCGATCCTGCGTGGCCCAATGCGGACCAGGCTCTTCACTGATCGTTTCCGGAGTGAGATCGACGGCTACAGCGCGCAGGAAGTCTTTCGCCAGCATGCGGAGCGAGCGGGCACCGACGATCCTCTGGCCTTGATCCAGTATCTTGATCTCAAGACCTACCTGGTGGGCGACATCAATACCAAGGTCGACCGCGCCAGCATGGCGCACTCGCTTGAGGTGCGCGAGCCGCTGATGGATCACGAACTGGTCGAATGGATGGCGACGCTGCCCTCATCGCTCAAGGTGCGTGGCCAGGAAGGCAAATTCCTCTTGAAGGAGGCGATGAAGCCGCGCCTGCCGCAGGACATCCTCTTTCGTCCGAAGATGGGCTTTGCCGTGCCGCTCGCCCGCTGGTTCCGTGGCCCGCTCAGGGAACGCGTGCGTCAGGCGGTGCTTGGCCCCCGTCTGGCGGCGACCGGCTGGTTCAATCAGGATTACCTGCGCCATCTCGTCGATGCCCATCAGTCGGGAGCGAGCGATTACAGTTCGCCCCTATGGACGCTGTTGATGTTCGAAGCCTTCCTGCGCAATGTGGTCGACACGCAGGCTGACCGGGTTGCCCGGATTACCGAGCCGCAGGCATCGAGATGAGGTTGCGTATCCGCACATGAGCAACCTTCTGTACCTGGTACATCGACTTCCTTACCCTCCGAACAAGGGCGACAAGGTTCGCTCGTATCATCTGCTGAAGCATCTGGCTGGCAGCCACCGGGTTTTTCTTGGCACCTTCATCGACGATCCGGAGGACGAGCAGCATGTCGACGTTGTGAGCAGGTATTGCGCCGAGATGCACGTTGCACGCCTCTCGCCTCCCATGGCCAAGCTCTTGAGCTTGCGCGGTCTGGTCAGCAGCCGGCCACTGGCCCTTGCCTACTACCGCAATGCAGGTTTGCAGGCGTGGGTCGACCGGGTCTTGCACGAGCAGCAGATCGATGCTGTGCTTGTCTTTTCCTCTGTCATGGCCATGTTCGTCGAGCGGGCCTCGCAGCAACGACAGCTGGTCGACTTCGTTGATGTCGACTCGCTGAAATGGAGCCAGTATGCTGCCAAGCACCGCTGGCCGATGTCCTGGCTCTACCGGCGTGAGGGCAGGAGTCTGCTCACCTTCGAGCGGGCTGTGTCGAGCCGGGCCGAGCGTTCATTCTTTGTCACCGAAGCCGAAGCCGATCTGTTTCGTGATCTCGCGCCAGAGTGCGCCGACAAGGTCGAAGCGATGTGTAACGGCGTGGATGCCGACTATTTCTCGCCCCAGCACGCGTTTCCTTCACCGTTCGGCGCGCGACAGCTGCCTCTGGTGTTTACCGGCGCCATGGACTACTGGCCAAATATCGATGCAGTCACCTGGTTCGTAGCGGAGATTTTGCCTCTCCTGCTACAGAAGGGGCCCAGCTTGCGCTTCTACATCGTCGGGCGCAGTCCGACGCCCGCGGTCGAGGCGCTGGCCGGCGAGCACGTTGTGGTGACCGGAACCGTCCCGGACGTCCGCCCGTACCTGCGGCATGCTGCGGTCGTCGTCGCTCCCCTTCGCTTGGCGCGCGGCGTGCAGAACAAGATCCTGGAAGCGATGGCGATGGCTATGCCGGTTGTCGCCTCGCAGGAATGCGCAACCGCCATCGACGCCATTCCGGAGCGCGATTTTCTGACCGCAGGGACTATTTCACAGTTCGTCAGTCAGGTTGAATCCATACTTCGGGAACCCGGCCGCGCCTTATCCATCGGCACCGCCGCACGACAACAGGTACTGGCACGCTACAGCTGGGATGCGCACCTCTCAATCATCGATCGCTACCTTGACCTGTGAAATACGCTACTACCCTACCAAGACATCGCAGCGCACCCGAACTCTCCGGAAATTCGCTCAGGTTCACGGGCGGCGGACGATGAGTCTACGTGTTCTGCACATCCTCGATCACTCCATCCCTCTGCACAGCGGCTATACCTTCCGTACGCTGTCGATCCTGCGCGAGCAGCGCAAGCTGGGCTGGCAGACCTTTCACCTCACGACGCCCAAGCAGGTTGGTTGTCAAAGGGCTGAGGAGGATGTGGACGGGTGGCATTTCTACCGCACGACGGTTTCCGCGTTCGCTGGCATGCGCCTGCCCGGCCTTCACCCTGTGGGCCTCATGTACCAGGTCGAAAAGCGCCTGATGGAGGTGATCGACATCGTCAAACCCGACATCCTGCACGTCCACTCGCCGGTACTCAACGCCATTCCGGCGCTGCTGGTTGGCAAACGCCTGGGGTTGCCGGTGGCGTATGAGGTGCGAGCTTTCTGGGAAGATGCCGCGGTGGACGACGGGACGACCACCGAGGGAAGTCTTCGCTACCGTGTCACCCGTCGTATGGAAACCTATGCCCTGAAGCGCGCGGACCACGTTTTCACGATCTGCGATGGCCTGCGGAAGGACATCGTGGCGCGCGGCGTCCAGGCGGAGAAAGTGACAGTCATTCCCAATGCCGTCGATATCGAGTCCTTCGTCGTCGGCGGCGAGCCCGATGCCGCACTCAAGTCCGGCCTGGGTCTGCAGGACGCGACGGTCATCGGCTTCATCGGCTCTTTCTACGCCTACGAAGGGCTTGACCTCCTGCTCGACGCGCTGCCGCAGATTATCGAGACGCGCCCTGATGTACGCCTGCTGCTTGTTGGCGGTGGTCCACAGGAGCACGCGCTGAAGGAACAGGCCGCCCGACTTGGTTTAACAGACAAGGTGGTGTTTGCCGGCCGTGTTCCGCATGCCGAGGTCCGGCGCTATTACGATCTCGTCGAGGTCTTGGCCTACCCTCGCCATTCAATGCGACTCACCGAACTGGTTACGCCGCTCAAGCCACTCGAGGCCATGGCACAGGGGCGGATCTTCGCCGCCTCGGATGTCGGTGGCCATCGCGAACTGATTCGGCATGGAGAGACCGGAATGTTGTTCAGGGCGGGTGACGCCCCCGCGCTCGCCAGTACTGTCCTGGAGCTCCTGGACAAGCGAAGCACCTGGCCCCATTTGCGTGCTGCGGGCCGCCGCTTCGTCGAGACAGAACGAAACTGGCGACGTTCCGTGGAGCACTATGTGCGACCTTTCCGGCAGTTGGTCGGGTGAGGGAGGGAATGTGATCGAGACGGTTATTCGCGTCGGTCTCGTTGGCCCCCTGCCGCCACCGTTTGGCGGAATGGCGAACCAAACCCGACAGCTCGCCGACTTGCTTGCCAATTCTGGAGTCAAGGTTCGGCAGGTGCAGGTGAATGCGCCCTACCGGCCCCTGTGGATCGGTCGCGTACCGGTGCTACGTGCACTCTTTAGATTGATTCCTTACCTGTTTACCTTGTGGCGGGTCGCCGGTCAGTGTGATGTGATTCACATCATGGCCAACTCCGGCTGGTCGTGGCACCTGTTCGCTGCACCAGCGGTATGGATCGCTCGTTTCAGGAACGTGCCGGCTGTCGTGAACTACCGCGGCGGCGAGGCAGAAACCTTTCTGGCCAGGTCGAGTCGACTGGTCAGGTGTACAATGGGTCGCGTCGCCGTGCTGGCTGTACCCTCCGGCTTCCTAAAGGAAGTCTTTGCCCGCTTCGGTATCGGCGCCGACGTCGTGCCCAACATCGTCAACATTGGGCGCTTCAGGAACGATGAGGCGGTTGAAGAAGCCATGAGAAAGCCGCGGCGCCGCCTGCTGGTAGCCAGGAATCTGGAGAAGATCTACGATAACGAGACGGCTATCCGGGCCTTTGCGATCGTCCACTCACGCTATCCGGAAGCGACCCTGACGATTGCCGGTTCCGGGCCGGAAGGCGAAGCGCTTCGGCAGCTTTCTGAAGACCTGGGGTTGGCGTCCTCGGTGCTCTTTGCCGGCCGGCTCGAACCATCCGCCATGGCCGAGCTTTACCGGAGCGTAGATGTGGCGATCAACCCGAGCCTGGTCGACAACATGCCGAACTCGGTGCTTGAGGCCCTGGCGAGTGGCGTCCCGGTGGTGAGCACCAACGTTGGCGGCGTACCCTACATGGTGCGCGACGGCCACACCGCCTTGCTGGTGCCGCCGCGCTCGCCGCAAGCGATGGCCGAGGCCATCGCAAGGGTCATCGAAGAAGGCGAATTGTCGAGGCGCCTGGTTGATAATGGCTTGCAGGAAGTGGCGAGATACACTTGGGAGTCTGTCTGGCCGCGCTGGGCAGAAGTGTATCAACGGGCAATCACGCAGCCTCAGCGGTTACCGCAGGGGGTGCGATGAGCTTGTACACTTCAGTTGTTGCCAATCTGCTGTTTCCTCTTCAGGAACGCGTCAAGGGGCACGATACGGTCAGCGTTCGGCGGGCGATGGACCAATCCCAGTGGTGGTCGCGTGGCAGGTTGGAGGCGTTTCGCATCGACAGGCTGCGCCAGCTCCTGACTCGAGTGGGGACGCACGTGCCTTACTACCGCGATCTCTTTGCCGAACTCGGTTTTCGCCCCGAGCAGGTGTCCAGCACGCAGGATCTGCAAAAGCTGCCGTTCCTGACCAAATCGGTCATTCGCGCCGAAGGCGAACGCATGAAGTCGGAAACTGCCACCGGGCTGGCGCGTTTCAACACGGGGGGATCTTCCGGCGAACCGCTGATCTTCTTTATCGGGAAAGAAAGGGTCAGCCATGATGTCGCGGCGAAGTGGCGCGCAACCCGCTGGTGGAACGTCGATATCGGTGATCCGGAAATCGTCGTCTGGGGCTCGCCGATCGAACTCACCTCGCAGGATCGCATGCGCCAGCTTCGCGACCGGTTGATGCGGACCCGGTTGCTCCCTGCGTTTGAGATGAGCGAAGCCAACCTCGGCCGTTTCGTGGACACCATCCGGCACTTTCGCCCGGCAATGCTTTTTGGTTATCCGTCGTCCCTGTCGCTGATTGCCCGTCATGCGGAAGAGCGGGGCCAGGTCATGAGCGATCTGGGAATAAAGGTGGCTTTCGTGACATCGGAGCGGCTGTACGACCATCAGCGGGGCGACATTGCCCGTGTCTTTGGCTGTGCAGTGGCCAACGGCTACGGCGGCCGGGATGCAGGTTTCATTGCCCACCAGTGTCCGGAGGGGGGGATGCACCTCACGGCCGAGGACCTGATCGTCGAGATTGTCGACCCGGAGGGCAACGTGTTGCCAGCCGGCGAAGCCGGTGAAGTGGTGACAACCCACCTCGCGACGGCCGACTTCCCGTTCATCCGTTACCGCACCGGCGATGTCGCGTCAATGTCGGAAAAAGCGTGCCCCTGTGGTCGAAGTCTGCCGTTGCTGGCGGAAATCCAGGGCAGAAGCACCGACTTCGTCGTCGCGGCAGATGGCACCATCATGCACGGATTGGCGGTGATCTACCCGATCCGCGACATTCCCGAAGTCGCCGCCTTCAAGGTCGTACAGGAGACCCGGGAGCGGGTCATCGTCCAGATCGTTCCCGGCGAGGGTTGCGGATTGCAGGTCGACGCAACCATCGTGGCTGGCCTCAAGGCGCGCCTGGGACAAAGCGTGGTCGTGGTTGTGGAACGGGTGGCAGAAATCGCGCGGGAAAAATCCGGCAAGTTTCGCTACATCGTCAGCCATGTCGACATTGCTTAGTTGGGCAGATCAGTGCGCGACGTTCTTCTTGTCTCTATTGTCATCGCCATGGCTCTCATGGCGCTCAAGCGGCCATGGGTGGGCGTGGTGCTGTGGGTCTGGCTTAGTCTCATGAATCCGCACCGCTATGCCTATGGCTTCGCGTCCAATGCGCCACTGGCTGCAATCGCTGTGGCCGCGACCATCACTGGCCTCTTGGTCACCAAGGAGCGACAATCGCCTTTCCGGAGTCTGCCGGCGGGAATCCTCGCAGCCTTTGCTCTCTGGATGACAATTTCCTGGCTTATGGGGATTGATCCGGCTGGCGACTACTTGCAGTGGAGCAAGGTGATGAAGATATACTTCATGACCTTTGTCGCCTTGGCCCTGCTCAAGACGAAGCATCAAATCATGGCATTTGCCTGGGTCGTTGCTGGATCTCTGGCTATTCTTGGCGCGAAAGGGGGACTATTCACGATACTTAATGGGGGCAACTACCGCGTGTGGGGACCGCCTGGCTCGTTCATCGAAGACAACAACGAATTCGCATTGGCATTGATTGCAACGATTCCGCTCGTGCATTTCCTTCAACTACAATGTTCAAGAACATGGCTGAAGCATTTGCTGAGTATTGTCATAATCCTTTGCGCAGCTTCCGCCCTCGGGTCGCACTCGCGTGGTGGGATGCTGGCCATAGCTTGCATGGGAGCCGTATTCTGGTGGCGTAGCTCGCGCAAAGGTCTGGCCACTTTGATGATTCTCGTTATGGCCGTGGGCGTGTTGCCGATGATGCCTGAAGCATGGTGGAATCGGATGGACACGATCGCCACGTACGAGGAAGATGGCTCAGCGATGGGGCGAATAACCGCTTGGCGCGTCGCATTGGAGGTTGCGAAGCATTACTTTTTTGGTGGAGGTATGTATTATCAGCATCAGTTCCTATTCCTCACTTACGCCGGGAGCGCCAATGCACTTGCTGCACACAGTATCTACTTCCAGGTGCTCGGAAATCACGGTTTTGTCGGCCTTCTTATATATTTGGCGTTGTGCTTCACGACCTATCGCTGCGCCGGTTGGCTGCGGACAAACGCAGGAAATATTCCGGAGGCCAAATGGGCTGCACAACTCGGGGGGATGATACAGGTGAGCTTGGCAGGATATGCGGTAGGCGGAGCTTTCCTGTCGTTGGCGTATTTTGATCTCCCATATTACCTCATGGTCGTTGCCGTAAGTACTAGGCAGTGGGTCGAGAAGCGTGCGTGGGAGCACGAGCTCCCCATGACATTCCTGCAGTACGCGGGACTTCGGCGCCAGAGGGCACCGACCACGGTGGACGTCGTTTCACCGGGGGAATCAAGATACCAAGATGCTTCGTAAGATATGCTTTGGCCGTAATATCGCAGAGGCGTTTGCTGTGGCGGTGGTTTACTCCGGCCATTCTATTAGGCCTCGGAGTCCCACTGATTGGATTCTGGAATTCAATCGGGTAATGAGGAAAAGCTGATGGTTCATTCGCTGGCAATGCTTGTAGTCGTTATGGGATGGGGAATCCTGTGTGGCGTGATCCCCGCTCGCGCTCACGCCGTTGATCTTCAATGTGGCTCGCCGTTTGTCAATGCAGTCGGCCCGTGGGACTATAGAACCGCCCGTGCAGAAGATAAGCAAATGGTCGAAAAGTTTCATTATTCGACGCCAATAGTCTTGCTCATAAATGGTGATAAAAAAGCCCTTGCTTGGATAATGGGCGACTTTAACTATACGCTTCGTGCATTTCCAAATCATCCAGGCGCTTTGTGGGCGGTCGACCGGGTCGGGGCAAAGCTGCAAACCGAGAGTCCCCCCGGGGGCAGGTGGCCCATCGAGTGCTACTATGTTCGTGCCTTGGCGTTCGCCAGCAATGATGGAATGGTTTATCTGGCATATGGTCAGTATCTGATCCGACACCGAAGAATCTCGGAGGCGAGAGAAAAAATTGATTTGGCGGCAAAATATCTCACGGAGCGCAGTGAGTGGACCACAAACGCTCAGTACAACATCGGGCTGGCCTATTTCGATCTCGGGAAGTTCGAACTGGCTCAGACATACGCAGAACTTGCTGCTGAGGGAGGGTTTTCCTTGCCGGGCCTGAAAGCGAAGTTACAACGGAGTGGCCATTGGATTGCTCGAAAGACCGTGAAAACGGAGGTGTCTCCGCCAGATGGGAGCACTCGGAGCGTAGAGCCACGTTCGGCCGCTTTGCCATCGCGCGACCCGTAGCGGCAGAATTATGGCGGGATCGATTATTTTTGATCTTGTGGCCAGCGCGGCGACCTTGATCAGTGGGCGGGCTTTGTCAATACTGATCTTTCATCGGGTACACCCTGAGCCGGATCCCTTGTTTCCACGGGAGATGTACGCTGCAAGATTTGATCGTTTGCTTGGAGAGCTTGTGAAGTGTTGGTGTATTCTCCCGCTCGCAACGGCAATTGACAAATTAAGAGCAGGGACGTTACGCGACCGCTGCCTCTCGATTACTTTCGACGATGGATATGCGGATAATGCCGAAGTTGCGGCGCCTATTCTGAAGAAGCACGGAGCCAGTGCGACGGTATTCGTGACTACCGGATACGTTGGCGGTGGGCGCATGTGGAATGACACAGTGATTGAAGCGATACGACGTACTGAGCTCTCTACTTTGAACGTGCATTTCATCAAGGAATGTTCGCTTAGGCTCAGCAACTTGGCGGAACGTCAGCAAGCGATCTCGACGATCATTCGAACGATCAAACACTTCCCCGCCTCAGACAGACTTGCGGCATGCAGTGAGATCGCTTGGGCTTGTGGGGCGCGTTTGCCAGATGATCTGATGATGCGGCCAGAGCAGGTAAGAGCGCTTGCTGCTTCGGGAATCGACATAGGAGCCCATACGGTGACCCATCCGATTCTCGCAACATTGACCGACGACGCTGCTCGGTACGAAATTGCCCAAGGCAAATTAGAGTTAGAGGCTCTGATTGAGAGACCAGTAGACCTGTTCGCCTATCCAAATGGACGACCGGAAGTCGACTATCTTCCGACGCATGTTGAAATGGTGAAAGCAGCGGGCTTTAGCGCCGCGGTGGCAACCTCGTGGGGAGCATCAGGGCCAACGGCCGATTTCTTTCAGTTGGCTCGATTTACCCCGTGGGACGAGCATATTTCGCGCTTTAACTTGCGCTTGGTGAAGAACTTGTTTCACGGGTGGCCACATCTACCAGGGGCAGTGAGTTATTGAAAGGGCTGAGTGGGTACCTACAGAGTGTGGAGGAATTAATCGACGGTAATGCTAGCAACCTCTCTATGCAGGGTGACGGAGATTTGGTACGAGGAGTTCTAGCTTTTTTTCTCTACCATAGGGACGAGAGATGAGGAGAAGCTTGTTGGTGGAAAGAGATAAATGCAGAAGAGCCATGGCGATATTTGCACATAACGAAGAAAAAAATATCATAAAGTGCTTGGAAAGCGTGAGCAAGGCTATCAGGAATGGCGATGAGTGCGTAATTCTGAATAACGGCAGTAGCGACAACACTGGCGCACTGGTGGAGGAGTTCATCGCGTGTAGTGGCTTTGGCAGGCTCGTTACGATTAATTTTGGTGACAAGGCGAATGCCTGGAATGTGTTCGTTCATGATATTGGCATTGATGCAGAAGTCTTCTTTTTCTTGGATGGCGACTGTGAGATTGAGGAGAATTCCCTCGACGCTCTGGAAGAGTGTATCGTGAGCAACCCACGTGTGAACGCTGCCGCGGCTCTTCCGTCAGCGAAAGTGTCACCGAAAAACCGAGCGGCAATGATACGTGATGGCGGCTTGGCGGGGAATCTATATGCTTTGTCTGATCAATTTGTGGAGAGAGTGAGAAAGCACAGTGTGCGCCTCCCGATTGGCCTAATCGGGGACGATTCTTTGATTGGCGCGTTGGCGTACTGGGATTTGAATCCACGTGTTGGCTGGGATATTACCAAGATAGCTGTTTGTAAAGAGGCGGTGTTTTCGTATGTCCCGTTGTCTTGTTTCTCGATTAGTGATCTGCGTTTGTATTACAGGAGAAAGATCAGATACAGTCTTCGATACTTTCAAACGGAACTCATGAAGAAGCCGTTAAAGGAATACGGCTTGGAAGCGATACCAGAGAGCGTTGAAAAGTTGTATGTAGACCATATATCAGAAGTTAGGGTGACCCGCGGAGGAATAGATGCTCTATTTGATTATTTGGCAGCTAGAGAAATCAGGAAGTGTATATTACTAAGAAAAGCTTGACATGATCACCGGATGACAGAATCGTGTTCAACGAGACTCGGTAGCTCCGCCCGGCCAGACCATTGAGCTATCTGCTTTTGGGCGCAAGATCGTTTGGGAGGCTGCTATCGTATATGGAGATCGATGCGCTGGACTTTCGCTGAGGTAGAAGTACGAGAAATGGGATGACATCTACACAGGAATCGTAGATAGATCATCTTGGCGTCAGCAGTCGCGTTTGGTCTTGTCTATCTCGGTAGGTTACGATTCTCGATAGGCGCTAGCGTTTATCGAGAAGAACGCGATGAGATTTCCGCTGTGAACGTTTGGTGATCCAGACGCCGACCAAGCTTAAGGCGCACGTGTCGTTGTCGCCAAAGCGGGTCAATTCACGGGGCTGTTTCCAGTGACGAAGGTAGATTGGCAACAGTGGTAACGGTGTATCCAGAGTTTGGGTAATGCAGGTATGACCCAATGGTCCGGTTGGGCGGCGGCGTTGCTTTGGTTTCTTCGCCAACATGGTGCTTTTGTTATCATTGGCTGCTTGGGCGATGCATTGAGCGATAAGCATTTGGATAAACAACAGATGAAACCGCCGGATAGTGTGGAGTTTTGGAGTCGTTGGGTGGTTGGTGATTTATTCGATATGGGCGATGAGAATTCAGACCTTTAGATTACAAGCAGTCATGATAATGGGGGAAAAAGATGAGATTGAGCTTCGGTAACCGACAGCTAAGGACGGTCGCAGATGAATCTGTTCTTTAGTCAGCTGACTCGGCTTATCAAACCTCGGCGGCGAATCGCCATAACCTCGGCCTCGCGGGCCCAAGTAAGACTCGACCGCTTGGGCTTACCAGAAGTTGACCCAGGTCCCGAGGTGCTTATCAGGGAAGGGGTGGCTTGGCTATGTCGCGCCCAAGACAACTCCGCTTCCCGTGATGGTGGAGTGGCGCGGGATTACAGCCTTGAGAAGGGGTGGGCTGCGTCGTATCCGGAAACTACGGGATACATCGTGCCGACCATGCTGGAATACGCACGGCGCTACAACGATACCGACGCACGCGAGCGCGCGGTGCGGATGCTGGACTGGCTCGCGCGGATCCAGCTTCCCTGCGGCGGATTTCAGGGCGGGCGTATCGACTCCACGCCGATCGTTCCGGTTACCTTCAACACCGGGCAGATTTTGATCGGGCTCGCGGCTGGTGTCGCCGAGTTTGGGGATAGGTACCGCACGCCAATGGAGGCCGCGGCTGTGTGGCTGATGGAAACCCTTGATTCCGACGGTTGCTGGCGCAGCTATCCGACACCTTTCGCCGCTCCCGGCGAGAAGGCCTATGAGACCCACGTTGCTTGGGGTTTGTTCGAGGCTGAGCGGATCGCGCCCGGCAGAGGGTTCGGTGATGCCGGTCTCCGGAACGTGCGCTGGGCTTTGAGCAAGCAGCGCGATAACGGTTGGTTTGCTGACAACTGCCTTTCCGACCCACTCCATCCCCTCACGCACACGATTGGCTACGTACTTCGCGGTGTCGTCGAGGCGCATCGGTTGACCTGCGAGGACGTGTATCTGGAGGCGGCGTGCCGGGCGGGTGACGCGCTGCTCGGGGTAGTCGGGTCCGATGGTTTTCTTCCGGGGTGTCTTGACGCCCAATGGAAGCCCTCGGTCGACTTCGTTTGTCTGACCGGAAGTGCACAGATCGCGCACTGCTTGCTGATGCTCTACCAGATCACGGGGACGGATGCCTACCGTGACAAGGCCCGTGCCTTGAACTCCTATGTCCGCCGGACTGTTGATGTGGCTGGACCTCCGCAGACCCGCGGTGCGGTCAAGGGCTCGTTCCCAATCGACGGAGACTACGGGCGGTTCGAGTACTTGAATTGGGCCACGAAGTTCGCGATTGATGCGAATATGCTCGAACTCGATGTTCAGGACGGGTAGCACTCAATGTCTTGGCTTGGTCGAATCAAATTCAGGACTTGTGGTCTGATCGTTGAACGCTTCCTGAGTTACGATGCCCCGGCGTTTACTTGTGCGCTCTCTGAACTCGGCATTCGCAGTGGCGACGTACTGATGGTCCACTCATCTTTGCACGCCCATAGCGGCTACAGGGACCGGCCGATCGACATGATTGATGCATTGAAGTGTACGTTGGGATCGACGGGGCTACTTGTCATGCCATCAATGACGTACACCGATTCGTCGAAGGCATTCCTGTCGCGCGGCGTAGAGATGAAGGTCCGCCATAGTGCTTCCAAGATGGGGTTGCTGACCGAAGTCTTCCGCCGAGGCAAGGACGTCAAGCGTAGCCTCAGTCCGACCCATCCGCTGGCTGCTTGGGGCGACCGTGCCGAGATGTTCCTAGCGGGGCATGAAAAGACCGACCGTCCTTTCGGGCCAGACAGCCCGTTTCAGAGGCTTCTCGAACTCGATGGCAAAATTCTCTGCATAGACACGATCCCGGACGCTGTGACGTTCACCCATTTTCTAGAAGACCGTATTCAGGACAAGCTGCCGTTTCCCCTCTATGAGCGCGATCACTATACGGGAAAGGTTGTAGATGGCGACGGTAGGCTTCACTCTGTTCCGACGCGTGTGCTAAGCGACGACTCGCGTCGGTATCGGCGCGAGGATGTCCTCTGGGATAAGGCGACAGCGCGAGGGGTCATACGGCGAAAAAAGGTGGGCAACACGACCCTCATGGTGCTTCTCTGTCGCGAGCTGGAAGCGCTAGTCGAGAACATGTATGCGAACGGTGAGTCACTGTTCTCCTGTCGCGACCATGAGCAAGAGCTCGGCCAGACCCCCTTAGGTGGGTCGGCTTCTGATTAGTCCATTCATTCAACTGCAAAGGAGCGAGGTATGAGCGTAGTAATCGGCCTTCGGCTGCAATGCGTCTGAAAGAAACATGACTTCAGCGGTGGTTACAAATGTCATCAACAAGAGTTCTCGTAATTTACAAATCAGCGACTTAAGCTCTGCTTCTTGAGAGCGTGGTAATCGGCTTTTGGCCGCAATCCGTCGGAAAGAAACATTACTTTAGCGGCAGTGGAAATGTCATTGAGAACAGTTCGCGTGTCTACAAATCAGACACTTACTCTATGTTTCTATAGAGTTGATATTCTCTCTGTGAAGCATGTCGCTTTTCACGGCACGGTGGCGTTGCGTTTCGCGACCGCTGTGCCTCCACGGGTAGCGTAGTGTGACAGGCTGTCAGCCTCTTTATTACTATTACTAACAATGGGTTAATGTTACATGCTGACTTCTCAATCTAATCTGTGTTGCCCGCGCTGCAAGTCAGCACTTGAGTGCATCGCTGAGGGCATGCGTTGTGTTGGCTGTGCTTCGCAATATCGCGTGGAGGACGGCATTGTTGATCTACGCTGTGGTCGACTGGACTACTATTTCAACCCCGTGCCGCGCGAAGCGATGAACACGTTAATCGAGGATGCGGAGCGGGAACCATGGCCGACGATTGTCCGGCGCTTCATGGCCCACGTCAAAGAAAATCCCGATTGGCTCGACGATCTGATCGTCGATTCTCGTTATACCTGGAAGCTTGGCCTCGAGCTTCCACCGGGCGCCAAGTTCCTCGATCTTGGCTGCGGGCTCGGCAATCTCACCAAGAATATCGCTCCACAGGTTGGAGAGGTTGTCGCGATGGATCTCACCTGGGAGCGGTTAAGGTTTGCCAAGCGACGTTTCGCGCGCTTCAATGCAGATGACCGCATTCTCCTGGTTGCGGGAGGGGACGGACCTTACCTCCCGTTTCCAGATGCCTACTTTGATTGTGTGGCTTTGTCCGGAGTGCTTGAGTGGGTCGCCGACGTTGGGGGTTGGCAAGATTCTGACTCAAAACTTTCCAAGTTGGGACAGATGTTCATGTCCTTCTTCGGGGACTCGAACCCCCGCGTCATGCAGCGCAAGTTCTTGCAGGAGGTCAGGCGAATCTTGAGGCCCGGTGGGCAACTCTTCGTCGCCATCGAGAATCGTTTGAATTACGAGTACTTCGGGAAGCGTGCGGACCACCATACGCAACTTTGGTTCGGCTCGTTGTTACCGCGTTTCCTCGCCAATCTATATTCGATAGTGATCAATCGGCAGCCCTATCGGACTTACACCTATTCTCTTGGCGGTTGCAGGAGATTGTTTCAGTCCGCCGGGTTTGCCAGGCAGGAATTCCTGGGTTTTCTCGATGGCTATACTCACTTGTCGGAAATAATTCCCCTCAAGACACGCGATGGCAATATGTGGCCTCCTCCGCGTCCTCGGGACTTTCGGGATCGAATAAAGAGAAGTAAGCACTTCGTCCCTGCCTACGGGATCATCGCCTCGGATTCCACGCAGTCGCCAAGTTCTCTGTTGAAACGCGTGGTAGGTTCGATTGAAAGCGCCTTGCTGGCAGATCAGTCTCCGGTATCGATCCACACCTGCCACATTACGGGGAAAGAGAAAGCCGTCCTCTTCGGAGTGGCAGGGACAACCTCCATCATCATCAACATTCCGTGCAATTCGGCGGCAGGTGCAGCGCAGTCAAGGCACTATGGCTTGCTGGAGAGGGCGCAAGGACTGGACAGCCTCGTCGCATTCGTTCCCAAGCCCATGGCTTGCGGAGTGATCCAGAACGTCGCTTACTTTGTGGAAAGTGAACTTGCCGGGCGACCGCTGCGAGATACGGTTGTCAGCGGCGGCCGACCTTTCGTATTGGCTGAAGTTTCCAGGCTGCTTCGCGCCATCAATCCCGCGCCGCAGGAGAGTGCCCAGTCGCGGTTGGTCGGTGCAGACTTTCATCGCTTGGTGGAACAACCGTTGCAGAAGGTGCTGGCGTTCGTTGACGACCGCCAACTGGCAAAGGAAGTGAACGCCGGCTTGAGTGAACGTCTGCGTGGTATCCCGGTGCGTTACGGTTTGGTGCACGGTGATTTTAGCGTCCAGAACATTTTCGCCGACGATGGACGGGTAAACGGCCTGATCGATTGGGAGGATGTAGACGCGTGCGGTCTTCCCATCCTTGACGCTCTGAATTATCTAGAGAGTGCTCATCGGGCGTGCAACCCCCATTTGTCACTGCTGGACACGATCTCGCTTCTCGCAAAGGGTGTTTGGCCGGTCAAGGAGGAAGAGCATTTTCTGGAAAATAGCTATGAGTACCTCGGGTTCGATGCCAAGTACCACCTGGAATTGGCGGCTCTCTATTGGCTTTACCATGTTGGCCCCCAACTGGAATTTTCGTTGGGCTGCAATAGGCCAGAGATAAGGCAACGGGTCGAACTGGTGGCCCGAGAATTGCTGCGGCTCATTTAGCGTGCGTGCGTTGCTCGGTCGGTCACCCCATGTCCTTGTCGTAACACATAGAGCGTTATCATTTCGCCAATCGTGACGATCCTTTTTTATCTGGACCGCTGGTAGATGCCAAGCCCATGACTGAAAAATTACTGCTGGTTTCCCCAGCTACGCCGTTTGAGCCCCAATCGGGCGCCCAGCAACGCACGGCCTTGCTGCATGAAGCCCTTCAAGCCCTGGGCGAAGTCGACGTATTGCTGCTCGAACCCACCTCCGGCCCAAGCCATTTGGCCCCCGCCAAGCCTGGCATTCTTGCACATGGATTTTGGCATCAACGCCCGCTCGGCATCGGGAAATACGCGCCCGACCGGGCTCTGAACCAGGCACTCAGGGCCGCCGGCCTTGACCTCAACCGCTATCAACTCATCGTCAGCCGCTATCTCAATCCCATCACCAAACTGGCGGTTCCACCCGGCGCACGAACCGTGGTCGACCTGGATGACTGGGGCTATCATTACGCACCTGGCACGCTGGCGCTGGCCGCACGGCTCAAGTCAAACTACGCTGCCTGGCTGGCGCAGCGACAACTCAATCGCTTCGATGCTTATTTTTTCGTCAGCAAACGCGATCAGGCAAGGCACCCCGAACTATCGGCCGTAATCCTGCCCAACATTCCGTTCAATCCGCCCGCCCAGCCCTACCCCCAGACGGACAGTTCCACCCTGCTGTTCGTCGGCTCGCTCTGGTATGCGCCTAACCGGGAGGGTATCGACCGATTTCTTGCACGCTGTTGGCCTGCGATCAAGGCCGCCCAACCGAAAGCCAGGCTGTTGCTCGTGGGCGCTGCATCAGCAGGGATCCGGAAGGCATGGGAAAAATACCCAGACGTATCTGCACCAGGCTTTGTAGATGACCTAGGCGATGCCTATCGCAATGCCGCTTTTACCATCGCTCCGATCTATTCCGGTGGCGGCACCAACATCAAGGTCCTCGAATCATTGGCCTATGGCCGTGCGTGCGTAACCACCCCGCACTGTGCGGACGCTTTTGAAAAAGATCTGGCGCATGGCCTAAGCGTGGCGGGGGACGATGCCACGCTTGTTCGCCTCTGCATCGAGTTACTCTGCAACGAACGATTTCGTAAAGCTGGAGTGATTTCATGCACCGATACGTTACAACACACTTACACGAAAGCGGCATTCATGAGACAAGCCTCACGGCTATTGCGCCCGCTGTGGCAGAGGCAGTAATTTCATAAAATACACTGGAGCGGATATCCAAATCTAACGCCATGAACCACAACAGTCGTCCGTCTAGTCGTCCTTCCGTCAGCATCGTGCTCCTGAACTGGAACCGTTGGCATTACACCCTGGCCTGCCTAGAAAGCTTGTTCCGTCTGGACTACCCGAACTACAACGTAATTGTCTGTGATAACAACTCATCCGATGGCTCGATGCTCAGACTGCGGGAATGGGCCGCCGGGCGACAGCCAGCGCCGCTGCCATCCGTCACGGAACTTCAGCCATTGGTTGAACCGATGGTGGTCAAGCCTATCGCTGTGCGCGAACTAAGCCGAAGCGAAGCGGAGTCAAGCGAAAGACACCCTGCGGTACCACTGACCCTTATCCAAACCGGCGCCAATCTTGGCTTTGCCGGGGGCTGTAACGTCGGCGTGCGTTATGCATTGACACAAGGCATGGATTACGTATGGCTTCTGAACAACGATACCCTGGCGACGCCGGACAGCCTGCAAAGCATGGTAGACTATGTTCAGTCCCACCCGGACATCGGAATGTGCGGTTCCACTCTGTTAAGCCTGCACCATCCATCACATGTGCTGGCGCTGGGTGGCGGTCGCTTGCGGCCCAGCACCGGCACAACCCGTCACCTTGGCGAGGGCTGCCATTGGCCGCTATCTGCCCAAGATGCTGGGAGTCTTGCCATGCAGCAGATGGACTATGTAGTAGGCGCATCCATGCTGGTTAGCCACTCGCTGCTGGAAACGGTCGGCCTGATGGATGAAGGCTATTTTTTGTATTACGAGGAAATCGACTGGGCAACCCGCCTGCCACCCCGGATTCGGCTCGGCTATGCGCCACTAAGCGTGATTTACCACCGTGAAGGCGGTACCACTGGCGGGCTTGCTCGCAGCCATTACTACCGCAGCCTGATCCGCTTTATCTGGCGACGCAAACGGCGCTACCTGCCCCTAGTGTTGGCGCGCATGGCATCACGTGTACCGGAAGCCTTGCTTCACCGCAACTGGCAGGAACTTACGGCCTTATTATCGTTGTTGCGGCCACGCCGCATTCCTGATGCAGGATAGACACCATGCTTGTGACAATGGATTACTAACGATGAGCCTCTTGCAAAACTCACCCGGACAAATTGCTGCGCCGCACCATTCGCTCTCGGGGAGCGATTTTTTTCGCGAGGGAGGTCTCCTTGGCTGAGCGGCTAACCGTATGGCATGGTTTGCCTCATGCGGGGCGAGCGCCCTCCTGCATTCCGCGAATGCACAGCGGCCGGAGAGGGAACGCTGGCGGTCATCGTCGTAATCGCATCAACTGGTCAGCGGACAGCGCCAGGATGCCGAACATCAGGTGAGCCATCACTTTGGTGTCGCCTTTGACCCGGATGGTCTGACCGCCGAATTCATCCTTCAGCCGGGCGTTGCTCCGCTCGGCGGCGGTCCGTTCGTTGTAGCGGATCGCTTCAGCCGGGGAGAATTCGATCTTCTCTCCGCGGCGCGGATTGTGATCGATCAGGGGGACGTGGCCCAGGCTCTGGCTGTGCTCGCGCAAGTCGGCGCTGCAATAGGCCGCATCCATGAGGTCGTAAAGGTTGGTGACGCGATCGGCGCTGATCAGCGACAGGGGAATGGCGGCCAGGCTGTCGTGCATCGAGGCGCTGGAGAGCAGCGCCGCAATGGGGACGCCGCAGTCGGCGGTGTCGAGATGCAGCTTGTAGCCGCGCCAACTGTTCTTGTAGCCTTGGGCATTGCACTTCGTGCCGCGATCACACGCGGTGGGAATCTCTTCGAGCATTTGAGCCAACGTTTGCTCGCGCTGGCGCTTGATCGGGGACGCCTTCGCAGCCGGACGTGCTTCGCCGCGCCGCGGGCGGCCTCTCTTGCGTGCCGGTGCGGGCGTTTCAGGCACGCTCGTCTCGGCAGGGCGCTCTTCCTTCGGCAACAGGGCGGCCTGTGCCGTGGCGGCCGCTTCCGATGCGGGCACTTCCTTCCGGGACGGGCGTTCGCGGGCTTCGATGGCCGTGCCGTCACGATTGAGATGCCCGATCAGTTGATCTCCCAGATGTTCCTTGATCAGGGCTTCATGCACGCGCTGGCCCAGGCCCCCTTCGGCAAACTCGTCGAAGGCGCGCGAGAAGGTCGCCTCGGAAGGCAGCGTCTTGTGTAGCGGGAAACCACAGATGCGGCGCAGCGCACGGTCGATCATCAGGCGTTCAATCAGCCCCACGGTCGTCGTCAGGCCCAACACGGCCTTGGCCACAAAGGCGTTCGCCAGCCACGCCCGTTCAAAGGGCGGACGCCCTACGCCACACCACGAAACCGCCGTGAATTCCTCGATACGTACCCATTCCAGCGTGTGGATGACCTTCTCCAGCTTCGGCGTCAGCGGACCCACTTGCGCCTTCAACTCGGGCAGTAACTCGTGCTGAACCACGTGCCACCGTTGCATGATCAGCTGGGGTTGGGTAGTATTCATTTGGCGGGCGTTATGATATTGGTCTCGATAACCATATCATGCCAGAAGTGGCCGCCCGCGTCCTCCGCTTTCGCCTCCAGCCGCGAAAAATCAGCCCTGCAGGGCGAGTTTTGCAAGAGGCTCAACGATGTAAACATTGAGGGATAAATAATGCATGACACAGCATTCGACAATGGTAAAAGATTTTTCACAACCTATTGCGAAGGAAATGAGCAATTAACTATTGTCGATATCGGTTCGCAGAATGTGAATGGTTCGTTAAAGGAATGCAGTCCGGCCAAAGCTACCTACATTGGCGTGGACTTCGCAAAGGGAAAAGGGGTTGACGTATTGCTGACCGATCCCTACAAGCTGCCATTTAACGACAATTCCGTTGACATCGTAGTGAGCAGCTCAGTATTCGAACACTCAGAGATGTTCTGGGTTTTGTTTTTGGAGGTCTTGAGAGTTCTGAAGAATGATGGCATTTTCTATTTGAATGTGCCATCCAATGGTGATTTCCATAGATATCCGGTTGATTGCTACAGATTCTATCCAGACAGCGGCAATGCACTTGCCAAATGGGCAAACCATAATGGCTTGAATACGGCTGTATTGGAGTCATACATTTGCAAGCAGCGCGCCGACATCTGGAACGACTTCGTCTGCGTGTTCATCAAGGACAAAATCCATGCGGAGAAATACCCGGCAAGGATACTGCACAGTTTCAGAGACTTTATCAACGGATTCGTCTTTCCGAATAACAACACGCTGCTGAACGTTCAGGTCACCACCCAGGATCAATCCACATTGGGCTGGAAGATAAGCAAGAGAATCAACAGGACAATAAATGGCCCACTGGGTCGCAACAGGCCTGGCTGAGCCCATATCCTTATACAAGTTCAGGATCTCGATGTAAGCGGCCGATTTTTCTGAGAAGGTGGCAGGATGGGCTGGGCTGCGGAGGAACTGAAGGAAATTGATCTGGGGGACGGATCTGACAATGCAGAATTAGAGCGACAGTTCGATCAGGAGGAACAAGTTAACAGCGCTGATAATCTGGCCATGGGCATCGCCCCCCCGCTCCCCAGCGTAATTGGACACTTTCTGACAGAATCCATCAATGTCTATTATATCGTCCGCAATTGGAGCGACCCGCCTCGCCAACTCTATGATCTGTCGCTTATGCGGCAAGATTGCACGGTTGCGGTCGATAACTATAGGTCGCTGCGGTGTCTCTCGCTTAGAAATCAGCGCAGCTTGAGTCAAGCGACTTGCTTTTCGCCACGCGCGCTCGAACAAGGCTCTTGCCTGACTCGGGCGTCGCGGGAACAAACGAGAGAATCGCGATTCTGCGTAAGAAAGATAAAGCTCCTGCTTCATCAAATCCTGTAGTCCGAGGTTGCACCAAAAATCAATGACCTCGTCAATGTAAAAGGGCAGAATAGGCAAGACGCTCCTGCAAAGTACATTCGGCTGTGCTCCAGTATGGCGACGCTGACGCCCGTAGAGATTGAGATGCATTGCCTTCTGGTGCGGAAACGCGAATTCCGCATCCTGTAAGCCGAATTGCAACTGCTCTCTGACCTCGGAAATCACCCGTCGTCTCGCTTGTGGGCGCAATAGGGGAGACGATAGCCAACCACCGTCAGTCAAGAAATCAAAATACTGCCCTTCCCAATCGTCACAGCTCTGCGCATTTGATCCTAAACTCTTGCCGGTCAAGATATCACCGAGGAATCCGATAACGATGTGATTTTCTCGTGAGCCCAAATACTCGGCCCAAAGGTCACCCCAGCCAACCCATTGAGCCATCCCCGTATTGCCAAATTGCTTGATCATTCTTTCCCAGATCCGCCACTGCGGATCGGGAATATCAACAAGTGCCGTGGATAACTGAATGCACTTGGCGACCTCTCGGGCGTTCACAACTTCATCGCTGTCAGGGTGACCAAATGTATAGAGATGTGGGGAAATCCCTCCCCCGTTCAATATTCCCAAAATAAAGCGAGAATCGAACCCCGCAGACAACGACAACGCCAGGTCCTTTCCAGCTTGTCGCAACATGGTTGAAGCGATCTTGTCATTGACCTCGTCCAGTCTTGAGAATTTCTTCTCCCGAGACAATCCAGCAAATCGATCACCATACTCGATCGGAGAGTGTCGTTTAGTTCTCGCCCCCCCGCTTTCAAGGTAAAGTGTCGATCCAGGGGGCGCCATTGTGATTTCATTAAATACAGTGGCATTGTTCGGCGAGTATCCGACGATGAGTTCTGACAAGACTGCGTCACGATCCAGCGTCAAGCCAGGAGCAATGGCCTTCGCGGCAGCCCCAAAATCGCTTGAAAAGACATAGCCGCCCCGAACCCGACCGACATACAACCACATGACGCCTAAACGGTCCACCGCAATTCTTAGAGCACCAGTACCGGAATCGTAACCAAGAACTGCCCACCGTCCCGGCATGCGCCGTTGAGACAATTCGTCGAAGTTGATTGCGCCATTCTGATTACCTAGCAAGCCCCAATCACTACAACTTATATCACCGAAGACCCAACTTCTCTCGGTTACACCATCAATGCAAACAGGGGGCGGCTCGCTATCGCCATATCGATTCACGCTATACAGCGTGAGGTGCCGATCGGTATAAATCAAAGTGCTACCAAGAAAGGCGCCATTTGCCGTGGACGAAGCAACCTCTTTAGCCACGATTTCAGTCGGCCAATCGTCTGAAAAGCCAAGCGCTCCTGCCAATTGGGTCATCGGGATCATCCTCAGCAGTGGGGTTTGCTTAACAAAGAGACATTGGACTATGGCTGAACACAATCGCTCATTCTCGCTAGCCCATGATTCTCTTGGCGGGTGCTATTTCTCAACAATCTCGCCCTTGAGATGGTCATGAACTTGACTTGCGGCGACCTTGTGCCCAATGCCGTTCCAATGCGGATCAATTGGCAGAAAGTGGCTCTATGCCGTTTCGTGTGGAAACGGACGAGAGGCGTGTGGTTTGAGGGGGAGGTGATGTCAAGGGCGGACGCAGTCCGGGCGTAGCCGGACCCTTTACATCGCCTCCCCCCTCGCGTACGCTTCCTCTTTGCCGAGGAGGCAGTCTGCCGGCCTCGGCATGGAGGACAATGGCGGCCTTTCCTCTTCCGACCGGTTCCTCGCGATTGAAACGCTGTTCACCCAGGCCCTGGGCCTCGTCGCGCCTTGGCAGGTGGATCAAGTGACCTTTACACCGGAGGCTGGACGGATCGACTTCCAGGTGAAGTTCGGCGCGGCCAGTCATGCCTGTCCCGCCTGTGGAGCAGCGGCGCAGCCGCTGCACGACCGCTTGGCGCGCTCCTGGCGGCATCTGGATTTCTTCGAGTACGAAGCCCATCTGCATGCCGAGGTACCGCGAGTCGCCTGTACCGACTGTGGCAAGGTGACGCAAATCCCTGTGCCCTGGGCGCGCGAAGGGAGTCATTTCACGCTGTTGTTCGAGGCGTTGACGCTGATGCTGGCACCGACCATGTCGGTACTGGCGGCGGGCCGGGTGCTGCGCGTTCGCAGTCCCAGACTGTGGCGCGTCATCGAGCATCATGTGGCGCAGGCGCGCGCCAAGGAGAGTCATGCCGAGGTTCGTGCCGTCGGCGTCGATGAGACCGCCGGTAAGCGCGGCCAGACGGACATCGCTGTTTTCCACGATCTTGATGCGCCACGTCTGCTGTTTGCCACGCCCGGTCGAGATAAGGCCACGCTGGGGAAGTTCGCCAGCGATCTCGCCGAGCATGGCGGCCAACCGAGCGCGATTACCGATTTGAGCATGGACATGAGCGGTGCTTTTCAGGCGGGCGCCGCCGAGCACTTTTCCGAGGCCAAGGTCTGCTTCGACCGCTTTCACGTGGTCGCTCTGAGCAGCAAGGCGCTGGACGAGGTGCGCCGGGCCGAGGTCAAAGTGAACCCGAACTCAAGGGCACCCGCTGGAGCCTGCAAAAGAAACCCGCCGACTGGACCGTCAAGCAAGCCCAGACCATGCACTGGCTGCAGCGCTCGAATCTCAAGACCGCACGCGCTTGGCGCATCAAGGAAGCGTTGCGCGCGATCTATGCCAAGGCCACGACGCCTGATGAGGCCAAGCCCCTCTTCAAACGCTGGCTGAGTTGGGCCAGTCGCTGCCGACTCGAACCCTTCAAGCGCCTCGGCAGGACCATCACCAAGCATCTTCCGGGCGTACTCAATGGCTTCCAGGCCGGCAAACACAATGCCCGCGTCGAGGCCATGAATCGGGCGCTTCAGGAGGCACGAGCCCGCGCCCGCGGCTATCGCCGCGTCGAAAACTTCATCGCCATGGCCTACCTCGTCGCTGGAAAACTTACCCATTTGCCCGCCCCTCCCTTCGCCCGTTTCCTCCCCATTCCACACGGAACGGACTAAACCCCAGAAAGTCGAAACGCTGGCGATTACGATTGTAGTGCTCGGAAAACGACAGTTCCGTGTCGATCACTGCGAACCCTGCCGCTCGCGCTCGCTCACGAAGGTAGTCCTGGACGGTGATTGAATCAACGGTCACCCTTGGACCCGCTTTGGGATTGTATATGCGCGCACGGTCGGAATCGAAAACAAGCACCAAACGTTCGGGCGGCAAGCCAGTCGCCTCGGGCAACTGGCTAACGAAGTAATCAACTGCCCGTTTGGATTTCGACTCGATTTCAGTTGTTTGTTCGCGCGATTGCTGCTTCGGCAGGACATGTTTCTCGAGCACGGCGGTGATTGTGAATCCAAGGTTAGTCTGAATGTACCGATACAGAGCACTATCGCCAGGAGCGCTGCGAATCTGCTGCGCCATCGTCCCGCTGAGGGGCTGGTAACCCTCTCGAACGCCGGCCGATGTGATCTTAAAATAGCGGTGCCCGCTGCGGTTCGACCAACTCTCTTTGACGTCGTTATGAATGATCAACAAGACCATCGCCACCGACAGAGGCCGCTCCTACCAGCCCAGCAACGAAAGGGATCAAGAATCGTGAGATCAGCATCAGAAATTGAAATAGATAAATTCAGACACGCCCCTTGTCTCGTTGATCATCAATAGCAGAAGGATCCAGAACGACAGAGCACGCCTCACGCTGCGTACGCGGGCACCAACCCGGAATCCATAAAGAGCCATGCCGCAAGTGTCAGGGTACCACAGAGTTCAAAAGCGAGACCAGTTCTGCGGTTCGCGCCAAACGCGACGCTTTCTTGACCGAGTCGACGTACGGCAACGCGATGGCCGACCGTCTGGACGCATCGACAAACCGCATCAGTTGATCGGCGATGGCCGTCGCCGAATCAAGTGGCACTATATCCTTTACACCCGCCGCCGCCAAGGTCGTGGCGGTATCGCCAGCAGGATCCGTGAGTGCGACGATTGGTCGCCGAGCCCGTAGGTACTCATATATTTTTGCAGGAATCTGCTCATTGCAATTGGCCGCCTGCATGACCAACAAGCCATCGGCTCGCAGCATTTCAGCGATAGCATCGCGATAGGCTATTGGCGGACAGCATTCGATGAAATCCTCCACTCCGTGCGTTTGCGCTAGCGCCCTGAGTGGCTGCACATGTACAGGCGCCCGAAAGCGAATCTTTAGTGTTCCGACCACCAGCTGACCGCTTTCCTTCAAGACCCGCAAAGCAACAATCAGCTCCGTCGGGTCGCGCTCCGCCGGATACACGATGCCACTATGTAGAAGGGTGATGGCCCCTGGATTGATCGGGGCGTGGTGCTCCAACTGCACAAATGAGAAACTTTCCTCATCGTAGCCGTTCTCGAGTACGACAATCCGTTCGGCAACCTCCGGATAGCGCTGACGATAGACGCGTGCAGCCCCCGGGGTAGTGAACAGGCTTAACCGAGCGTTACGTACTGCTTCCATCTCGATCCGCTTGAAGGATTGCCAGAGGAGTGGATCCTCGGGGTAACCCTCCTGCGCCATGGGATCGCGAAAATCTGCCAGCCACGGAACCCCGGTACGCCGATTCAGGTCGGCACCAATCAGGTGTGCTGTAGCTATCGGATAGGTAGACCAAATGGCGTCCGGCCGGTATCTCTTGATCATGCGCAGACCAACCCGGACCGCGTCGAACCTCCAGCTCACCCAGCGGTCCGGGCGAGCCATCCATCCGACGTAGCGTCCGCCGAGAGAGAGGTGGCGAGCCGTATCCAGGGCGAAAGCGCGGTGGACGATGGTATCCGTGGGCACGTCGGCCATGAGGTCATCACTGATCCGCTCGTAGGCGCGTACGTTGGCAGTGATGACTAAGGGCTGCCAGCCAAAGCTCGGCAGATGCTGCACAAAGCGCAGCGTCCGCTGGATGCCGCTACTCCCAGCCAGCGGCGGGAAGTGGTAACCGATCATCAGGATGCGTTTCATACCGGGCTCCAGAGAGGCTGTTGCCAGTTAGCCAAGGAATCTGCGACAAACAAATCTACCGCATCATCACGGCTCTGCGTCAATCGCGCACTTTCGATCTTCATGGAGATCCGAGTCCGGGAGACTTTCTCGATCTGCAGCGACAAAGCGTCGGGTTACCGGCGAACAGCCTCGATTCGGCAGGGTCATGCGTCAGGGCTGGCAAATTGCCTCCTGCCATGACACCACTGAGGTCCAAGCTATCATGACAAGTGCAACACGGCAATGTCTGCGGTACGGATAGATCTGCCTCTGTAACGCAACTCACCGACGCCTGCCAAGCGGCAATCCACGATCTCGTCCTCCACCATACGCAGCCATGCCAGTGCCCCGCCAAACTCTACATCCCACGCCGCCATCAAGGAATCACTGGTTGAAGTTCTAACCAAGAGCACATCGACGAACTCCCTGTCGACCATCCGGAACGCTATACAGAAATTGCCGACCATCTCGGCCACGATCGAGCAACTCATACCCTCACCGCGGCTGGCCTGAATCACGAACCCGCAGGGGTCGCCGCCGGGCGCGATACGCGCACGTAGTTGCGGAGCAGGAACCAACTCACCGTAGCGTGGTGAAACCCAACCCGCGAGGGGCTTCGTTGACCCAACCAGCAATTTGGGGTCCCGGAACCCCCCGCTCAGGCATATTCGGCACCCCTGCCCGCCGAGCGTGACATCGATAACCGGGCCGTCCGCGATACTGGTCCGGGATCCTGGTGCAAACTGCAGTCCGATCGAGGCCCCTTCCATAACCCGAATGCTATTGGGGACCAAATCGTAGATGACCCAGTAGTGTCCGCCGATATGGACAACTCCGCGGCGGCAACCGCGGGCGACGTTCGCTCCCTCCACTTCGAACTCTAGCCATGCGAGGAGGGGTGCTTGCACGCGGCGCCTGAGCCCGACACGACACGGGACGTCGCGACTGCGAAAGTCCCCGACCATCGCACCATACGGGTCGGCGCCAAGCATCAGCCCGTTGTGAGAGTCGGGGCCGGCAAAATAGCTGCGCCAGTCCGGCGTGGAGGGAGGCCAACGGGCGGTTTTGAAGCGGTAAGTGTACGTGCCAGCGCCGACAATCAACGGCACACCGCCTACTGACAGATAGACGTTGAGCAAGTCGGAGTGTGCATGTCCTGCGGAAATTGGCTCGTTCTCCGCTGGTCCCGATCGAAAAACGAGCCGCGCCCGCCGACCGCAGTCGGCCAGCATGTAAAACCCACCGTGGTCGAAGGAAGTAGGCAACGCGCCTGACGGCGATGGCAACGGCGACGGCGCAACAAGCTCGCCAGTGAGCAACCAGTAGGCACGCTCAACGGTGAGGTCGTCCTGCGGCGCTGCGTCAACGTTGGGGTTGAACAGCGCTCGGTAGAGTTCGCGCATCGCACCTGCACCCCAGCCATGTTCTGCGTCAAGAGGGAACAGAGGATCCTCGGTGCTGTCACCAATCGCCAAAGGTATGGCCTCGGGCCCGAATAACACCAGCTGGAAGGCGAGCATCCGTTTCAGTCTTTCAACGATATCGTCAGCCGGTTCGATGCCATTGCGACGCGACAGCAGCAGATACGCCAACGCCATTTCGCATCCGAGCTCGTGGTAGTGCGTCGAGTGCTCGAAATTCGCGCCATCGTCGTAGAATTGCCGACGAACCTCGCGTAGAAAGAGTTCTTCTCCCACTTCCCTAGACTGCGCGGCACTCGGAAACTCCGGAAACATCGTTCCGAAATACCAGCCTGCGAACCCGTCTGCAAGGAGGTGATTATTGGGATAGGACTTGCCGATTGTGTCTTTCAGGTATTCTGTGTCGGCATACAGGATTTTGAGAATTAAAAATAGAAGATCGTCACTCGGCGCGTCACCACCGGTGTGCAATCCGGCAGCGAATACGAAAGTCCAGTTCAACGCCAGCACCCGGTAGAGAACGACTAGTGGGCTGAGATAGCCGCTTCCCTTGCCGGCCTCTGTCGCTTCGACCCAGCGGTTGATCAATTGGGCAATAACACCCAGCGTCGGCATCCCGTAGTGCGCGGCAAGCGCCAACCGTGGCAGAAATCCGTAGCGATGCGGTTGGGCACTGAAAAGATCATCGTCGCCCGGTCCAGGTTGAATGCCTGCCCATTCGAATTGCCCCGCCAACGGCCCACCGCGCATCGAGACGATCCTAAGGCCAACGTTGAGATCCTGGTCAACCCGTGCGCGCAGCGCTGCGACCCAGGCCGTCCTGTCGCGCAGCAAGATGGCCGTCAGAGTACCGATCTGGATGGGATCACAGAAGAACTTGGGTGTCTGCCGATGAACAAAATGACGGACGACGTGGCGGCGCGCAGTCTCGTGGTGACCGGCAGCGAAGGTCTCCTTTGCCGCGTGCAGCGAGTCTGAGCTCGACAGCAGGCTTTCGATGAAGGTGGTGTCCGAGAGATCCGGACGATACGGACCAAGCGGCGGATTCAGTATTGATCTCGCGCGGCACAAAACGGTCGACAGAACCGTTCGGGCAGTCGATTTGATTCCCATTTCGAACGCTCCACCCGAAAAGCCCCTATTTTCGCATAGAATGCACGTTGCCGATAAATCAAGGAGTAGCGGTGAAGACCAAGTTCGTTCAGGGGGCGGTGTGGATGATCTGCATGCGCTGGGCGATTCGCTGCGCCGGCCTAGTCAGCACCCTTATCCTTGCTCGCATCCTAACACCTGCAGATTTCGGCATCGTGGCGATGAGCAGTCTGGTGTCCGGTCTATTGGACATAATTCTCGAACTTGGCACTTGGCAGGTGCTGCTCCGGATGCGCCATGCCGATCGTCAAGCCTACGACACGGCTTGGACGATTACGCTGATCCAGTCGATCCTGCTGGCAGTCATCGTGTACTTTGTGGCTTACCCAGCGGCTCTCTATTTCCATGAACCACGCTTGGTCGCCGTGATGCAGGTCTTGGCAGCGGGCAGCGTAATAGGCGGCCTCGGCAACATCGGGATCATCATGTTCCGGCGGGATCTCGATTTCAAGAGCGACTTCTTGGTGGGGTTCTATTCAAAAGTGCTGGCCGTCATTCCCACCATCATTCTCGCGCTGGTCTTCCGGAGCTATTGGGCGCTAGTCGCCGGCACGATTATCGGGACCGCGCTCGCAGTCATTGTCAGCTACGTAATGCATCCCTTTCGCCCACGGCTACGTCTTTCCGAGTGGCGACAGTTCACCACGTTCGCCACCTGGATGACGCCTGCAGGTATCGCGAACTTCCTAAATCAGAAAGCCGACGTTTTCGTTGTTGGCTACGTAGCGAACACAGCCCAACTGGGAGCCTACAACGTCGCCTCGGAGCTTTCCCGTATGGCTACGGCGGAGATTGTCATCCCGATGGCGCGTGCAATCTACCCGAATTATGCAAAGCTCAAAGACAACCTTGACGAACTGACCTCCGCATTCCTAATCGTCTTGCGGACCGTTGGCATTGTCACCTTTTCGGCCGGCTTCGGCATTGCCGCCGTGGCAGATGATCTTGTCCACGTCGTGCTGGGCAAGCAATGGGGCTTCGCCGTGCCGCTTATCGAGTGGCTAGGCGTTTTCGGAACCTTTGCCGCGATTCAATCTACCATTGCCGGCCATATCCTGATCGTCCTCAACAGAGAACGAACGGTCTTTGTCATCAGCTGGCTGAGGCTGGGGGTTTTTGGGTCCAGCATACTCGTGGCAGCCTGGGCAGGCACTGTCGTGGACGTCGCAATAGCGGGCACGCTTTCGACGGCAGCGTTCACGGTGGGATGCCTGCTCTACCTGCCGAAGGTGCTACCCGTATCGGCGACCCGGATCCTGCGGGACTTCGTCCGCATCCTCCTCACCGCTCTGGCGATGTTTGCAGTTGTCAAAGCGCTTCACTCCCATGAGATCGAGTCCCATTTCGTGACCTTGTTTATAGATGTGGCGACTGGGGCTGCCGTATTCTCGCTGATCCTTTACGTATCCTGGATCGCCGAAGGCCGGCCGGACGGCCCCGAGAATCGTATTATTAATCTGGTATCCGGCACACTCGAGCGGTTCCGCGGAATAGGTGGTTGACCGCCTATCCTTATACACAATACATTCACCCGGGAGCCGCCTCACGGATGAACTGGAGGCCGACGACGCAGTCCGTAACGCGCCGCAACCCGATTCAGATCGTTTTGACGCCCGGTTCGCCGTCACCTTTGCGCGCGAGGAAGCTGCCGCGCATGGCCGCAAATCGTAAGGCCTGATTCAGAGTTGGTGGATCAGCCGGAGGTTTCTTTTCTTACCCGCGCGACCTAGTTGAAGTCGGTAGTGGTATGGCTACGCCGTCCGACCAGTACCTGGCCAGAGCTACGGACCAGTTCCACCGGTGTTGGCCGGCCGAGGAAGAGCAGGGGGCTCGCCGTCAGTCCATAACTGCCGGACATTCCCACGCCGACCAGGTCGCCTTCCTCGGGAGCAGGCAGACTCGCATCGACACCCAGCAGATCCGTTGGGTTGCAGGATGGACCGGCAATGTGGCAGGTGACCAGCGTCGAATCAGGCCGGGTGAGATTGTAGGCCGGGAAGTTGCCGCGCAATGCCGCGCCAAACGTCCCGGCTGCGGCCAAGTGGTGGTTGAGTCCGCCGTCGCAGATGACGAAGTGCTTGCCGCGCGAGGTCTTGGTCCGAACGGCTCGTGTCACGTAGAGTCCCGCTTCGGCCGTAATGTATCGGCCAAGCTCGAAGATGAGGTCGCAATCCGGTGACTCAGTTTTTCTCTCCACGAACAGGGGGAGCAGCCCTCTGGCCAGCGCAGACAGGTCAAGTTCGCGGCGCTGCTCGGTATGCGCGACGCCAAACCCTCCGCCGAGGTTGATCTTTTTGCAGACCAGCCCGCTGCGCCGCTCCATGTCTTGTGCAAGGCGCAGAGCATTGGCCGTCGCTTCGACGACCGCCGCCGGGTCGAAGCACTGGCTGCCCACGTACGAGTGGATGCCGCGAAACTCCAGGTTTCCCTCGTTCGCCAGGACGCAGGTCTCGGCTTCGGGCAAGGTCTCTTCGTCGATGCCGAACTGCACGGGCTTACCGCCCATCTTTAGACCATAGGCGCGATTCGGCGACGCCGGGTTTACGCGCAGCAGGATGCGCGCCGGCACGCCGACGCGTGCAGCGATGGTCGCGCATTGCTCGATTTCTCGCAGCGATTCCGCGCTGATGCATCCGACCCCCGCGCGGATCGCCGCCTCAAGTTCGGTCTCTGTCTTGGCAGGTCCGGCGAAGCTCATCATCGCCGGGTCGTAGCCGGCAAGTTGCGCCTGCAGCAATTCTCCGCCCGACGAGATATCCACCCCATCGGCGACCGGTTGAACCGCTCGCAGGAGCCCCAGATTAGGATTCGCCTTGACGGCATAGTAGATCTGTGCCATCCCGTGCATGGCCTGCCGTACGGCGCGAATACGCCCGGCGACGACATCTGCATCGAAGAAGAAGAACGGGGTGCCGTGAGCGAGCGCCAGTGCTTCCCAGTCGGCGGTCGAGGATTCGAGCCAGTTTACCTGTGGCAGAAACGATGTATCGATCATTGCGATGGTCCTTCCGTCCACGTGATGCCAGCCACCCAGATCTCGTAGCGTCGGTCCACCTGGACCAGTGGCGCCTGGCTACCAGGGCTGAGGAGCAAGGCCATGATGCGACGAACAACGGCTTCCTGCATGGCTTGGGCGGCACCGCCAGTCAGAATGAGCTGTGCCAAAGTATCGAGGTGCGCCACTGGCAGGCCTGGGCCCTTGCCCTTGGCAAAGCGGTCCAGGGCCAGGTACAGGCAGGCATACGACAGCAACTCAGGCGGCGGATCGATCTCAGTATCGCGCAATCCGACGTACATGTCCTGAACGTTGGCTCCTCCGACCGCAGACAGGAACTCGTAGAGGTGAGGGTGAGCACGGAGCTGCATCAGCAACGTGTCGCGCGAGGCGACGATGCCGAGGTCGGGGAAAACGTAACGAGCCACCGAAACACCGCTGGCCGGGCGTACTGGGCTGTCCTCGCTGACCAGCTCAACCGTGTAGTGAAGGTCCGTTGTGGCGCCGCCGATATCCAGCGCCAAGCACGTGCCGACAATCGTGAAGCTGGAGTCACCGGACACCGATCGCAAGAAACCACGGCTTGCCACCTCTGGCGTCGGGCGAATACGGTGCGCCAATGAGGCCGGCAGTTCGCTGATGCCTTCCTTGAATACCAGATCGTCCAGGTATGCCCTTCGGATGGTTTCGAATACGCTGCCAACGCGGTTGGAAAGCACTTCTCCCTGCGGGTTGGCAATCACCATGGCGTCAGGAAAGCGCGCCACAAAAGCGCCCGCCAGATGCCGGTTGCCGGCGTAGATCAGTGTGCCGTACCGGTAACGGCCAGGATCGAAACGCAAGAGACGTTCGCGGGCCGGGCGTGCGGGTTCGCAATCGACTCCGCCGCCGACGAGCAGGATATCCACCCGTGGTGGATCGTTGGCGGTCTCGTCAAACTCGTGCACAAACATGGGGTTTGCACCGGCCAGGAGCACCTGGTTACGCATGGTCGCCCCGCTGAAGTGCATGCTCAGGCATACGATGCCTACGCGCAGCCCGCCGTTGGCTGAAGAGCAGGCAAGCATGGGTTGCTGTTCCGGATCGATGCCCAGTTCAGCCAGCAGACAGCGTACCTGCTGGCTGACCCCCGCCGCCAGATCACGCGGGAAGAACCGTTGCCTGAGCAGCTGGCCCATCGGGTCAAGCCAGGCTATCTTGACGACCGTGGATCCGATGTCGAGCGCTATGCGCGGCTCCGGGATGCTGTGGAAATCCTTACTCATCGTCGCTCAGACCATTAACATGATGTCCGCCAGGATCTGGCGATAGGTATTGTCTGCCTGGCCGACGCGGCTGCTGAGCAGTTTGCGTTCGGACACCGCATTGGCGGTCGAGATCGGCACTGCCCTGGCTCAACGATGCGGATCGAGTGGTTGGCGTCGCGCATCGAGATCAGGCGATTGGCATTGTCGGCGTGCGGCGAAAATGGTATGTCCAGCCAGCCGAGTTGGAAAGCACGGTAAACGCTTTCCCAGAACATATCGCCGGACAAGCCGTAGATGGCGTCGAGGATGTTCCCAGCCTCAGACTCGAGCAATGCCGCCTCCACCTCGATTGACGACGATTCGATCATCTTTGGTGCGGCAAAAGTCCGCAATACATACCGCACCGTATCCACTGCTTCAGCATTGACTTCCGGCCGCGGTACGCCCAGGGCTTCATCGATGGTCTTGACGACGATCTTGTCGGCATCGATCACGCCGGCGACGAGTGCGGAGCCTGCAATAAGCGCTGCTGCACGCTCGCGTTGCATCGGAAATTGCCCCATCCACTGGTGGTAAACCATGTGGACTTGCATGGCCTCGAACCCATTCTCGTCGAGCGCCTTTCGCACGAGCCGGCGCAGTACGCGGGCAGTGGCCACGTCCTGAGTGAATGAGCCGGTCTGACCGAAGCTGACCGCAAACGACAGCACGCCCTGCTCCGCGGCGAGCAGTGCCTCGATGATCTCGATCACGATGGCGAGCGCCGGTGGCACCAGCGTCGCGGTGAGTGGCCCGAAACTCTCGCGATGTATCGGGCGTTCTGGGGTGGAGTACAAGGCGCAGACGCGGTCGACGTACTGCCAATACAGAAGGGCTCGATCAATCGGAAAACCTTCCGAGTACGGCAGGCAATAGCAAAGTCCACCGCCTTCGATCTCGGCGATACCCGATGCGATCGCTATCTCGACCAAGAGTCGCGCGTCTGGTGTGCCGTGGCGCAGACTCACTGGTTTGTCCAGGTCCAGGTAGAGCTGGCGGGTCAGTTCGTGGCCGTGGCAGACCAACGGGTAGCCGTTAAGGTAGCTATGTCCCTCTTCCTCACTACGCCGCAGCAGTTGCATCGCGGTCTCATACTGATTGTGGCGAGTACAGCTGTCGATGGTCAACGGGATGAAGTCTGCCCCCGCATCACTCAGCGCCTTGGTGAGCTGCAGTTGAGCCTCAAACAGCGGTACTCCGCCGCGAGGTTGTATCAGTGGCATCGCCTCCCGCTCTGCATACGCCACAGTCGGGAATCGACGGTGCGGTACGCTGGCCAGAAAGCGGCTCACTTCATCCGGGCACAGACCGCGGGCAAGTGGGTGCGCCAAGACCTGCGTTCGCTGGCGGTCGGTGTGGCGCAGGCGGGCCTTATCGCTGGGTCGAGCCATTCGTCAAATCCCTGAATAGATCTTCGATTGCGGGGCCGATGTCCGGGCGCTGATGATAAACGCGATCAAAACCATAGCTCCTGAACAGGGCAACCACCTCGCTCTCCGGCCGGTTGCCGACGACCACGTTGCCACCCACATACAACAGGACGTTGCCCATCCCTATTTCCTGCAGACGCGCACGGAAACCCGTGCACCAATACTCGCCTTCACCATTCAGCGAGGAGACGAAGATCGCATGGGCATTGACTTCGAGTGCCGCCTGGCAGAAGTGCTCCGGCCGATTGCGTGTGCGGAGGTTGAACACCCGGCAGCCAGATTCCTCGAGGGCAAGCTGGATAATGCGATTCCCGACAACGTGAATATCGTCACCGATAACACCCATCACGATACGGGTCTCGGAGTGTTGGGCGTGCGCCATTCTGCGACGCTCAGGCACCGGGGCTTACTACTTCGCTGGGCTCTCTGGCCACCTCGGCCAAGCCAAGGCGCTCATGGGCCACCTGCTTGATCAACTTGCGGTCAAGCTTGCCTGCGTTGCCCAGGATTGGGAAAGAGTCGAAATGCACCAAAGTGGCAGGAACCATATGGTTGGGCAGATTGGATTTCAGAAACTGCCTAAACACCGGTTCCGAAAGGGCTTTACCATTGACTGTCGTGTAGGCACAGCCTACGTCCTCTCCGACGCTGATGTTGGGTACTGCGAAAGCCACGGCATCGACGATATCGGGGTGACGCACGACCTCGCTCTCGACCTCCGTCGGGCTGACCCGGAACCCTTTGGTCTTGATCATGTCGTCGGCGCGCGCGACAAAGTAGATGAAACCATCTTCGTCGCGATAGACACGGTCGCCGCTGAATACCAGCGTCTCACCGGGGAAGCGTGGGTGGCTGCGGAAGGTTCTGGCGGTGTTTTCCGGGTCGTTCCAGTAGCCTTTGGTTACCGTGGCGCCGCGGTGGACCAGTTCGCCGACGACGTGTGCCGGGCACTCGTCGCCGTGATCGTCGAGTACCATCACCTGGCAATCCGGAATCGAGGAACCGACCGACGCAGGATGCGTCGCGAGTTTGTCGGGTGGCAGATAAGTCGACCGGAAAGCTTCGGTGAGACCGAACATCGAGAAGATCTGGGCGTGTGGAAACGCGCCGCGGAGGTCGTCGATCATGTCCGTCGACAGGCGGCCGCCGGTGGAGCAGACATAGCGCAAGGAAGACAAGTCGAAGGCGGATGTGCGCACCTTGAGGCGGCGGTCGAACATCTTGGTAATGATCACCGGCATGACCGGCAGCGCGGTAATCCGCTCCTTGGTCATCATTGCGAAGAGGTCGTTTGGCAGAGCCAGTTCGTGCAGCACCAGCGTGCAGCCTTTGCGGATAGTCTGCCAGAGCTGATTCATCCCGTAGTCGAAGTTGAGCGACAGGACGCTGCCAATGCGGTCCGCCTCGTTCGTCCCCAGGTACTCGGCGACGATATCGGCACCTTCGGCGAGGTTGCGCTGCGAAATCAGAATGCCCTTCGGTCGCCCGGTGGATCCGGATGAGTAGATGATTGCCGCATTGTCGTTGCCGATGCGATCGAAAAAGTTGCGCGGCTTGATGAAACGGCGCAAGTAAGGCAGATTCGGCCAGTCGTTGCTGATTTCGCCGTGGCCGGTTATCAGCCGGGTGATGTCGGCAAAGTCGCTGACCTCTTGCAGGCGGTCGGCGTCAGTGATCATCGCGGCCATCCCCGAGTTTTCCATGATGTGGCGGATGTTCGGCCCTTTGAGCCGGGGCAGGATGGGCACCACCGCAGCGTTGGCACACAAGACGCCGAGAATCGCGATCGCCTGGTCAACCGTTTTCTCCATGCATATGCCGACGCGGTCGCCAGTGTTCAGCCCCATCTCACGCAGGCACTCGGCGGTGGCCATGGATTCGTTGTATAACTCGCCGAAAGTGATTGATCGTGAAGGGGAGATAATCGCTGTCTTTTCCGGCAGTCGCTGAGCGATTTCTGCGAGGTAACGTGGGATCGATGCGGGCATCGTTCAAGATCCTTGCTTATAGTATGGGTTGTGAGGGTGCGACGCGCAGCTGCCTCATTCGCTCGTCGATCGCCGACGAATCAGTGCCACCAGACTGGACAGGCTTGCCAGGTTTTCGCGTACCAGGTCGTCGCCTTCGAACTCGACGCCGAAATGCTCCTGGGCAAACATGGCCAGCGAGACGATGCTGAACGAGTCCAGGAGGCCCGTCTTGAGCAGGTCGTCGTCTGGTTCAATCGGACCGGTGTGGCCCGTCTCGTTTCGAATGTACTGCTTGAGAATCTCGATTTCTTGATCCAAGTTACAGCCTCCGGTTTGGGTTGAGTGGTCTTGGCGCATGGTGGCTTACGGCCTGGCTACCTAGCGCTTTTTTCCCAGCGCAGTATCCAGGACATGGGGCGTCAAAGGCAAGCGGATACGGCGACGGGGCGAACAGGTCACGGCCAGGTAAGGGGAGGTCGACGCCACCATCAACTCCAGTCGCCACGCCTGGACAAAAACTGCGCGGCCAGCGCATTTCCATCCTAAATGGGCATGTGCGCGCCGCGACGCCAAATTGAAGCGTGTCAGCCGGCTGAAGGTGTAACGGATGCCGCGTGCGTGCAGGAACTCGTTCGCACCATGCCAAATGGCCATGAACCCGATACCCATTCGCTGCTCGGGAAACACGTAGAGGTCGAAATCAAACACAGACTCATCGGCCGCCACGAGGCGATAGGTGCACCGCACCTCATCTTCTTCGTATTGGCCGAAGCAGAACCAGAGGTAGCCGATCAGGACGCCCTTGCGGAATACACCCAGGCACCGAGCCCCTTGCTCGAAGCGCGAAACTTTGACCTCTGGACGAGCCGGCATGAGGTCGATGTTGGGATCGCCCGGCAAGATCTCGGCGAAAGTCAGGTTCTTGACCAGGTTGGCGGGCAGCATGGGCTTGCCGGTAATCGGTTGAACCATTAACTCATAAACATAGAGAGCCAGATGCGGCGAGACAGCGCGAAGCATACGGTCGAGGATGTAAAGAATACCCGCCGCCCAACCGAACTCCTGAAATGGTCCGACGAGTCTGCGCCAAGAACCTGACATCCTATTTCCTCTCCCTAAGCGATAGCGCGATACATGATTCGCTTGAAATCAGTACAAGAGCAGTAGGCACTGGCGAGCAACCAAAGGTCGCTGACTTGCCCTCGCCTGCTGGAACAAGCATCACCTTGCTGCATGCCGAGCGGCAAAGGGTCTTCCTCAGTGCGCTGACGGTTAGCAAAGATGCTGTGCTGGACATTCATGCTAGTCTCGGAAAGAGGCTGGTTGGGATCCTCCGCGTACGCCCGCAGAAGCAGCCAGCCGCACTCAGACCATCACCTCGAGGCAATCGGGATGCCCTAGAAAGGCCATTGGGCTTGCCGTAAAGCCATAGGCGCCAGACTGGAAGACCACCACCAGGTCGCCGGGTTCGGCTGCGGCAAGTTCCATCCGGTCAGCGAGTAGATCCAGCGGGGTGCAAAGCGGCCCGACGACCGACACGGTTTCTTTTTTTTCAGTGGTCATGCGGTTGCCGATGGCGATCGGGTAGTTCTTGCGGATCACCTGGCCGAAATTGCCCGATGCCGAGAGATGGTGGTGCAGGCCGCCGTCGGTGACGAGGAAAGTGTGGCCGCGCGAGACCTTGCGGTCGATGATGCGCGTGACGTAGATGCCGGCTTCACCGACCAGATAACGTCCGAGCTCGATCACCAGTTCGGCTTCGGGCAAGTCGCGCGCAGCCCGCTCGACAATGCTCGCCAGGTTGGCGCCGATCGGTGCCAGATCCAGATGCTGCTCGCCGGCGAAGTAGGGGATGCCAAACCCTCCGCCGAGGTTGAGGAAGCGGATCGACGAGGGCGCTGACCGCGCGAGGCGCAGGGCGAGCTCGAAGCTCTTGCACTGGGCTTCGACGATGGCTTCCGGCTTGAGGTTCTGCGAGCCGGCGAAGAGGTGGAAGCCTTCAAAGGCGAGTCCGGCTCGGTTGAGTTCGGCTAGCAGTTCGGGCACCTGCTCGGCGTCCACGCCAAACTGTTTCGGGCCGCCGCCCATCTTCATTCCCGAACTCTTCAGCTCGAAGTCCGGATTGACGCGCACGGCGACGCGCGCCGGGCAGCCCGTCTCGCGACTGATCTTTGCGAGTTCAGCGACTTCGCGAAAGGATTCGACATTGACCAGGATGCCGGCAGCGATCGCCTGGCGTAACTCGCCAGTCTGTTTTCCCGGCCCGGCAAAGCTTATCTCGCGGGGATCGGCACCGGCGTCGAGGGCCACCTTCAGTTCGCCGCCAGACGCCACGTCGATCCCATCGACCAAGCTGGCCATCTGGCAGACCAGCGCCGGCATCGGGTTGGCCTTCATGGCGTAGTGCAGCTTCACCGGAGTGGGCAGGGCGGCCTGCAGTTCGGCGACCCGCCGCTTGAGCAAGGAGCGGTCGTAGGCGTAAAAAGGGGTTTGCCCCACGCGCGCGGCTAGCCGGGAGATTGGCATCCCGCCGATAACAAGTTCGCCATTTTCGACAGGGAAATGCTTCATCGGTGCGTGGATCGGCGCAGATCTCGTGATCGGGTTACTCATCGCTGGCCCGCCGGCTTGACATCGACGTCGGCTTCCAGTGAACTCGCGACGAATTCACCAGACAGCGCCTTGCGGTCGATCTTGCCATTGGGGTTGCGCGGCAGGGGGCCTTGCCGGACGACGATGCCGGCCGGCACCATGTAGGCGGGCATCCGGCTGCGGCATTCGGCAAGCAGTTGGGCGGCATCGAGGCTACCGCCCTGTGGGGGGGTGACGATCACCTGAATGGCCTGGCCGAGCGTCGGGTGATCCACGCCGAAGGCGGCGCACTCGCCGACGAGTTGGGTGGCGTAAAGCACTTCCTCGACCTCGGTCGGGCTCACCCGGTAGCCGGAGGTTTTCATCATCTCGTCACGCCGGCCGATGAAGTAGAGGAAACCCTCCTCATCCCTGCGCACCGTGTCGCCCGAGAAGACGGCGATCTCGGGCAGCACCAGCCCGGCGTCTCGTCCCGGCGTATGGGCGGGCAGCGGCTTGTAGCGCTCGGCGGTTTTCTCGGGGTCGTTCCAGTAGCCCATGCCGACCAGTGCGCCACGGTGGACGAGTTCGCCGGGTTCGTTGGCGGCGCAGGGCGAACCGTCTTCGCGCAGGACCAGGATTTCCGCGTTGGGGATCGCCTTGCCGATCGAGTCGGGCCGCCGGTCGACCTCGTCCGGCGGCAGGTAGGTCGATCGGAAGGCTTCGGTCAGGCCGTACATCAGGTAGGGTTTGCTCTTCGGCAGGCGTTTGCGCAAGGCGGCCAGCGTCTCGCGCGGCATGCGCCCGCCGGTATTGGCGAAGTAGCGCAGTCGCTCGCCGATGGCGGCTGGCCATTCCAGTTGCGCGAGCTGGATGTACAGCGGTGGCACCGCCGTGAGACCCGTCACCTGCTCGCGAGCGAGCGCCTTGAGCACATCCTGCGGCAAGAGGTAGTTGAGCAGCACGACGCGTGCACCAGCGTGAAAGCCGGTGGTGAGCTGACTGAAGCCGGCATCGAAAGACAGCGGCAGCGCGGCTAGGAGGGTGTCGTCAGCGGTATTCTCGAGGTAGCTGGCGACGCTCTTGGCGCCGGCAACCATGTTGCGGTGTGAGAGAACAACGCCTTTCGGCTTGCCCGTACTGCCCGAGGTATAGAGGATCGCGGCCATGTCGGTGTCGATCACCCGGTGACCACTCTGCCCGCTAGCCTGCAGGAGATCGTCCCAGTGCAGCCAGGCCAGCGGACCGCCGCTGGCGGGTAGCGGGTCGGGGTTGACCACGATCACGTGCCGCAGGTCGTGGCAGGTGGGCAGAACCGAGGCCAGCAGCGGCAGGCGCTCGGCGGAAGTGATCAGGGCTCGCACATTGCAGTCGCGCATGATGTAGGCGACCTGGTCGGCCTTGAGCAGTGGGTTGAGCGGCACGAAGACGCAGCCAGTGGCGGTGGCGCCAAAGCTGGCGATGACGGTCTCCAGGCGCTTTTCAAGGTAGATGGCGATCCGCTCTCCGCGTTGCAGGCCGAGGCCGATGATGCCGTTGACGAAACCTGCGATGGATTCGTGCAGCAGGCCATAGCTCATTGACTTCGTGCCGTAGGTGAGCGCGATGGCGTCCAGCCGGCGACTTGCGGAAGCGGAGATCAGTTCAGGGAGGAGGATGGCGTCAGTCATTTTCTGGTTGGTTAAGGGATTCTGGTGAGAACGGATTCTAACTGCCTATTTTCTGCGCGTGGGCCAAGATGTCATCGACCTCGGTCAACAGCGGTTCTGGCGTGGCAAGAAACGCGAGCACTTGCCTTCGGTCTTCCAGCAGCCAATTGTCGATGTTTGCACTGTCGATCTGCTGGCCAAACTCTACTGGCTCGCCCAGGATACGGGCGATGACTCGGTCAGCGAGTGCCTTCTTGAAATGGCCGCCCACCCAATAGTAGCGCAGGTGGGTGCGCCGATCGCCTGCCGGCGGGATGCCCTCCCCCATTTCCGGCGCAATGCCGCTGCAATCCCACACTTGCACGCTTCCGGAGCCGCCGCCATGCCGGTCAGCGATGGCGACCACCATCCTCTTCCAGTCGGCGAACAGTTGGCCAAGGCCGAGGCGCTCCAGCATGAGCCTGAATTGTGCATGGTAAGGGTAGATGACCAGGTGCACCTTGCTCCCAGCCGCAGTAGCCAGCTCGACGAAGGCCTCCACGTCCTGCTGGTCGGCCGATATGCCTCCCCCCAAGGGCAGGATGCGTTGTGGTCTACGCAGCCATCTGCGCACGTTCTCCTCGGCCCGCTGCCGGAACAGGATGTAGTGGCCTGCCTGCTCGACTTCTCCGATGTAGTTGTAGAGAGGGCTGAAACCCCGCTCGGTGATGGTGGCGGGGTAGCGGGATCGCTGCAGCAAGACTGTATTCACCGCATCACGCAGGCCGGTGAGCGAAAAGACGGTCTCCGCCAGAAAGCGGGCATCCACTCGGGGGGGCGGGTCGGATTCAGCCGGCGGTAATGGGGTCGGCGTGTCGCCACCGAAAAAGTCAAAAAAATCCACGTTGATGATGATCGTTTCAGGCATACAGCCAGCGCTTTGCAGCCATCGGAGTTGACGATAGGACAACCTGGCACCGCTGCCGGCGATGCCATGGTTGAAGGCTGAGAGGCGCCGTTCGCCGAAGGCAGGATTCTTCGGATCGAAGCCGATTTCGGTGCGGGAGTTGCCAAAAATCCCGGTGTTGGTACACAACCGGCGCGTCGCTTCCCAGCGAGCGAGTTCGCGGTGATGGTCGAGTTGGGGCTTGGTGGCGTTGAGACCGGCCATGCGCGGCGAACCGAAGACGCCGAGGGGATCGATGAAGGCATTGAAGGTGCCGACCACTGTCAACGTCAACACGACAGTGGCAAACATCCAACGGAGAAAGGGTCGCCAGGGGTTGAGAGGCGAGGAAGTAGTCATCAGAACTGGAAATACAGAAACTCGGTGGGATGGCTCAGAGCAAGCAAACCCAGTGCAAACAGGAAACCGGTGAGTGCTGCATTCCGTCGGGATGGCTGCCAGACAAGTCGGGGCGACGTAGCCGGCGGCCGTCGGCCGGCGGCACGATCCTTTGCCGGCAGGGCCGGCTCAAAACGGCACATGATTTCCTGGGTATTTGGCGCCAGAAAGGCGATCAATGCACCGGTTGCGAGCCACAGCCAGGTTGCAACGAAGGTCGCGCCGCCGCCAAGGAAGGTGCCAATGCCCATGTTTTCGAGGATTGGCTTCAGCGAACCCAGTCGCGACATGACGGCTTCGGGAATCGCGGCTCCCCACATGCCGCTCATTCCGCTGATGATCCGGTTGACGGTCGCCAGATCTGGCGACCGGAAGTATACCCACGTCACCACGACGCACAGGAAAGTGAGCGCTATGCTTAGGCCGTATCCGAGCCAGGGAGGTAGGGGGACTGGAAGCTGACGGCGCAGGTCTTGCCAGGCGTGGTTAACAACCAGGAAGCCGCCGTGCAGTGCCCCCAGATGACAACGTTCCATCCTGCACCGTGCCACAAACCGCCGAGCACCATCGTCGTCATGAGGCTGAAGTGGCGGCGCAGGGGCCCGTGTCGGCTGCCGCCAAGGGGAACGTAGAGGTAGTCGCGCAGGAAGCGCGACAGGGTCATGTGCCAGCGCCGCCAAAACTCGGAGATGCTGGTGGCCTTGTACGGTGAATTGAAGTTGAGGGGAAGGCGCATTCCGAACACTCGCGACAAACCAATGGCCATGTCGGAGTAGCCCGAAAAGTCGAAGTAGAGCTGGAAGCTGTAGGCCAGGACGCCGCCCCAGGCAAGGAAGAATGACAGCGACTCGGCATGGGGGTCGAATACAGGCGTCGAGTAGCTCGCGAGGTTATCGGCAATCAGCACCTTTTTCGCTAGCCCGATGGCAAAGATCGTCAACCCGACGGCAAAGTTGGCTGCATGAGGGCGGTAATTACGGTCCTCGTCGAACTGCGGCATCATCTCCTTGTGATGCAGTACCGGGCCGGCAATCAGATGCGGAAAATAGGTCACGAAGAGCAGGTAGTAAATAAAGCGGTACTCGGTGACCTTGCCCGCGTAGGCATCGGCCAGGAAAGCGATCTGGGTAAAGGTGAAGAAGGAGATGCCGATAGGCAGGATAATACCGAGCAGGGGCCACTCGGTACCGAAGATCGCGTTGCCACTGGCGAGGAAGAAATCAGCGTATTTGTAGTAGGCCAGCAGAGCCAGGTTGCCGACCACGGCCAGCGTCAGAGCCTGGCGGCCTCTCGTACTGCCTGCGTGGCGGGCGATGTAGCCGCCAACCAGATAGTTGATGCAGATGGAGGCAAGCAGCAGCGCTAGATAGCGGTAGTCCCACCAAGCGTAGAAGAATAGCGAACATGCCGCCAACCATGCGGCTCCCGCGCTCTTGCCCAGCCGGCCAAGGACGAAGAACCCCAGCAGTGTGACAGGCAGGTAGGCCAGCAGAAAGGAGTAGGAGTTGAACAGCATGCGCTTAGCCGGCGAGGTGAAGCGGTGAACAAGGAGAATCGTTCTGGTCCTCGCACACGGAGGGAGATCCCTTCGCTTGCTGGCCGGAGAGGGGTTGGGGAAAAAAGCTCATGGCGGTGGGGTACGACCAAGTCATGACCGTTGGGGAGATTTCATGAGAGCGGATTTTAGCGAGAAGACGCTTGCCGGCCGTGAAATTGTTCCGGTTGTCGCCAAAAGGCACGAATAGAGATTCTTTGCTAGGCTTCGGGATCAATTCCACGGGAACAAACCCGGAATGGCGTTTCATGGCGAAGGGCGGCATCGGGGTGATGGTAGACTTGACCGGTCTTGCGGCAAACCTTGCCCTTCACGGCCAAGCGCGCCGGCGGCAAAACCGTCCCTGCCTTTCAGTCTAGTACAGCGCTTGTTGTTGTTCGATCTACTTCAGGAGAGAGGCGGTATGTCAAAAGTTGAGCGAAGTATAAAGCCTTCTCTTGCAGGTTTGAGCGTGCGAGTACCCGGCGCGGAATCGCGGGTGGCCAACCCGCCCCCTGTACCACAGGCTGCCGTGTGGCTGCTTCCTGCGGCTCTGGTCTATACCCTGTTTCCTGTCTATGGCAGCCTGATGCCATTTCTCTGGCAGCACATGCCCATGGATGAGGCGCTGCGCCGGTTTGCCACGATATTGGGCGGACCGATGATGCCTGATTCGCGGGCGGATTTCGCTGCGAATGTGCTGCTGGCCCTTCCCTTGGCCGTGTTGTGGTTGGCTGTGCTGACCACAGGTCGGAGGCGAAAACAATGGGTCGGTGCCGCCGTCGCGGTTTGGCTGAGCTGCACGGCCCTGGCTCTCGCTCTAGAGTTTTCTCAACTCTTCTTCAGCGGGCGGTTGCCCGCGTTGTCCGACTTTGTCGCACAGTCGCTGGGTGCGCTGGCAGGCGTCGGCGTGTGGCGGCTGATCCCGTCTCGCTTCTGGTTCGTGTCATCTAATTCTGGCAGCGTGTGGCGCAGCGTGCAGGCCCTCTATCTGGCTGGCGTAGCTCTCTATGCCCTGATGCCGCTGGATCTGACGGTAAGCCTGTCGGAACTGGTCGGCAAGTTCAAGCTGGGGATGGTCAGGTTGGTGCCGTTCTCGGGCTTCGCTGCCGAGCCCGGATGGGCGCTGGTCGACATGGCGCTCGACACGGCGATCTGGTTGGGTGCTGCCGTACTCACCCGCCTGGCGTTCGGGCGCCTGACGGCTCAAGCCTCGATCGCCCTGCTGCTCTTCGCCACCGTGCTGGAAACGGCACAGATCCTGGTCTTGTCGCGTGTCGTCGACACGACCGACGTCCTCACGGCGGCAATGGGCCTCTTCATCGGCTACCGTCTCTCGGGCGCGGGAGTTGCGGCGGATCGGGTCCCGCGGCGCTGCGTCGTCCGTTGGCTCACTGTCGCCGCCTTGACGATGGCGGCCTTCGTCCTGAGTGCGTTCCCGTTCGATTTCTCGAGTGAAGCGAGCGAGCTTCGGCAGCGGCTGTCCAGCTTGTCATTGATTCCATTTGCGACTTATGTTTACAGCAGCGAGTTATACCTGGTTACCAATTTGCTCCGGCGGTTTTTCCTGTTTTCAGTAATCGCTGCCTCTGTTCAGTGGGCACTGAGTGCTGGCGCACGTCCGCCTCGCCAACAAACCTTGTTGGTCGCTTCATTTTGCGGGCTTGCGGCCCTGGGGATTGAACTGATGAGACTGGCATTGTCGAAGGGTTTTTTTGATCTAGGCAACGTGCTGATTGCCGCAGGCTGCGGGATGGTCATTGCACCGGTAGTGCGCAGATTGCTGAGAGATGACAATCCACAGGTCGTGGCTGCCCGTCTCCAGACGCCGCCGGTCGGTGGCCCGGCGGGACGAGGGCAGCCGCGCGGAACGGGACGCAAGCCAGGGGCCAGCGTTCTCGACCAATTGTCCCGGCAACGACTGCAAAGACTGTCCTGGCCTGGCTTGTTTGGTTTGCCAGTTGCCTTGCTGGTCCTTGCATATTTGCCGGGGACACCATACAACCTCAAGGAGCTCCTGGCACCCAATGGTCTTCCCTGGCCGGTCTTGCCGATGGCTGTGGTGCTGTGTGCGCTCGGCGGTGTCCCGTCACTGATCGCCAATCTGGCGGGGTCGGCTGATAGCCGAGCGCCCTCCGAGCACGCCACGGTATGGTTGCTGGGTGTGCCGCCGGTACTCGCCGCGTTGATTCTCTTGGGCGTCGACAGGGAGAGCGTTCACGACGTTGTGGGGAGCCCGGTTTGGGGCGTCTTCCCCGCCGGTGAGTTGTTTTTGCGATTATCGGTATTGTTGTTGGGTCCGTTGTGGGCACTGGCTCTGGGCTGCTCGATGTCCAGTATGGTCGTGGCCGCCGATGGTCGGGTGTTGAGTGCGGTTCGGCTGGTCATGCACGGGTTGTGGGTGCTGCCTGTGTGGCATCTGGTGGTCGTGGTTTGGGCCGCTACCGACAACCTGACCGAACTGATGAATGACGGGGGCACGCCATTGAGCAGTTTGTGCCTGCTGGCCTACGCCGCACTGGTGGGCGCTACGGCCTGTACGCTCTTGCGAGCTGTCGTGCAGGCGCAGCTGCGCCGTTTTGCCATGGCCGGCTTGTCCCTGTTGTGCAGTGGGCTGGCGGGCTATGCCTTGCTGGTGTGGGGAACGGAGTTAATCATCGTGAAGTATGAGCGGGTATTTTCTGCCCTGCAATTTCTGCTCAGCACCGACCGCAGTCACTACGTCAGTGGCGTTCAGTTGTGGTGGCGCTTCGCCTGCGCGCACGGGGCCGTGGTCCTGGGCGTCTGTGGCACTCTCCCATTCGGCCAACGCCTTGCCCGCTGGCTATCCCGCTTGGGCAAGGCTGCCGTGCGCAATCAAGTTGAGGTGTGAACTCGCTGTGTTTCCTGACCACGCAACCATTGCTCGAGCATAGTCAAAATCCACATCATCTCTCCGTAATAGCCTGGGTGTTCCGGCAGATGTTCGCTCATCAGCTTTCGGATGAAGTCTGGGCGAACGATTCCCCGCTTCGCGAGGGTATTCAGCGAATCCTCGACGAGTTCTCTCAATGCTGGCGTCCGAGTCGTCCAGACGCCAAAGGGCAGGCCGAAGCCCTTCTTCTTCTTGGTCAGGATCTCGTCGGGCAGGAAGCCACGCAATGCTTCCTTGAAGAACCAGCGCAGCTTGAAGCGGCGCAGTTTCCAGTCGGGCGGCAGAGCCATCGAGAAATCGGTCAGTCGATCGGTCAGCAGGGGATGGCCTACCGCGATGCCGGCCATCTGGGTGGCGCCGCGAACTTTCGGCAGGTCGCTGTCGGCCAGCGTGTAGCGCCAGTCGTAGGCGAGCATGCGGTTGATCAGGCTCGGCGCCTGGCATTCGTTCCAGGTGGCCTGCATGTGGCTTGACGGTTCGCTCGAATCGATCTGGGCGAGAAAATCAGCCGTGAGCACGTTTGCCGGATCGAGTTGCATGATCAGGTTGAAACTCTGCAGGCGATCGGGCATCGGTACGCGTGAATGGCGAACATAGCCGGTTGCCTGCCTGAGGCCGGGGATTCGCCGCAAGGGGCTGCCGTCTGTGCAAATCGGCTCGATCAATCGCCTGAGGCTCTGCGGCACGCTGTGGTAGTACTCGAACACCCGTTGCGTCGCGTAACGGGTGTTGCCGCCGAACAGTTCGTCGCCGCCATCGCCCGCCAGCATCTTGGTGCAGCCGTCGGCCTGCGCGTTCCTGGCGCAGTAATACGCCGGCAGCGCGGAGGAGTTGCCGAAGGGTTGATCGAAATACTGGGCGACCGCCGGGATGCTGGTTACCAGGTCAGCCGGCGTGACGTAATACTCATGGTGTTCGCAGCCGAAGTGCCTGGCGGCGAGACGGGCGTATTCCATTTCGTCATACCCTTTGGCGTCGAAGCCGATCGAGTAGGCGGGTGCCGCTCTGCCGGTCACTTGGCAGAGCATGCCTGCCACGGTCGAGCTATCGGTGCCGCCAGACAGGAAGGCGCCGACACGTTCGTGTCCAGCGATCTCTTCGGCAACGCTGTCGCGGATCAGATTGCGGAAGGTGTCGCGCGCCGCGGCGAAAGGCTGGCGGTGTTGCTCGTCGAAAAGCAGGGGCCAGTGGCGGGTTTCATGCACACCGTTTCGGTCAAGCAGCACGCTGTGTGCTGCCGGTAGTCGGCGCACCTGGCGGAAAATGGTGCGTGGTGCAGGGATCATGTGGAAGTAGAGGTAATCGAAGATCGCCTGCGGATCAAGTTCATCGCCGCGCTCCTGAACGCAGTCGGCTCGATCGGAAAAAGCGAGCGCCTTGCCGTCGCTGCGATAACAGAGGGTCTCGATGGCGAAGCGGTCAACAGCCAGGAAGACGCATTGGCGCCGCGTGTCGACAATCGCCAGGGCGTAGGTGCCGTGGATGCCCGAGGCGAGGTCTACGCCTCTCGTGTGCCAAGCCTGGAGGATTTCAGCGGCAGGGCCTGACGGTCGCGAAGCGCTCGCTGGGTTATCGTCCATGACCGAGGGCGAACCAATGACCGTGCATATTGCATGGGCGTCGCGGGCAACGTCATCACCCCGCATTGCAAGCGACTTGATCAACATTGGCGCAGCGTCAGCGTTGAAGAGGCTGACCAGATCAATCTGGCCAGAGAGTTTGTCTTTCATGGCGTTTGTGCGGGCTGCGGTTGATTGCATGGCTGGATTCGTTGTCTATAGGGTCGCATGCACATTGGTGCTGGTTGTTTGTGTGGGTGTTGGCGGATGGCCGTGGACCCGTGGGCAAAAAACAAAGTTTTGTCCTCCGCGGATGTGAGAGGCCAGATGCTAAGTCAAAATGATCCGTCGTGCCGTGTCAGATTTCACTGTGAGCGATCATCAATACCACTGCGGGTATTTGCGTGGCCGTCGAGATGGCTGGGCGGCATCGGCTGCCGATCTGGCAATGTCCGCATCGCCGCCGGGGTGGCGGCCGCGGTATACGATGCGCCGTGCCCAGAACGCCACCGAAATGCCGTCGCGGTCGCCGCGGAACCCCGGCTTAATGTCACAAAGGAGGCCGTCCACCTTGCACGTCGACGACGACCCGCCCGCGCACCTTGCCATCGAGCAATTGCGCAGCCACCTCAACGGCTTCGGGCAGGCCGATTTCACGCGTGATGCGGTCGAGTCTGACGATGTCGATGTCCTGGGCAAGGCGCGCCCAGGCCTCCTGGCGTACCGCCAGCAGCGCCATGACGCTGTCGATGCCATAGAGGGTCACGCCGCGCAGGATGAAAGGCGCCACCGTCGCCGGGAAATCCATGCCACCGGCCAGACCACAAGCGGCCACCGCACCGCGGTACCGGGTCGTCGCGCAGGCATTGGCGAGGGTATGGCTACCGACCGTGTCGATGACGCCGGCCCAGCGTTCCTTGCCGATCGGTTTCCCGGGAGCGGCAAGGACCTGGCGATCGATCACCTCCGCGGCGCCCAGCGCCTTCAGGTGTTCGGCCTCCGAGACACGGCCTGTCGACGCCACCACCTGGTAGCCGAGTTTGGCCAGCAGGGCGATGGCTACGCTACCGACGCCGCCGTTGGCCCCGGTGACGAGGATTTCACCGTCGTCGGGCTGGATGCCGTGTTTTTCCAGGGCCAGTACGCAGAGCATGGCCGTGTAGCCGGCGGTGCCAATCGCCATCGCCTGGCGCGCCGTGAAAGTGCCTGGCAGTGCGACCAGCCATTCACCCTTGACCCGCGCCAGTTCAGCCAGGCCGCCGCAATGCGTCTCGCCGACGCCCCAGCCGTTCAACAGCACACGGTCACCCGCCTGCCACGCCGGGTTGCTGCTTGCGATCACCGTGCCGGCAAGATCAATGCCGGGCACCATCGGGAAGCGGCGCACGACCGGCGCCTTGCCGGTGATCGCCAGACCGTCCTTGTAATTGAGCGTGCTCCACTCGACGCTCACGGTGACGTCGCCCTCCGACAAGACGGCCTCGTCGATTGGCTGGACCTGGGCCCGGTAACCGGCGTCGTCCTTGGTGATCAGGATTCCGTTGAACATCGTGATGCTCTCCTCTGCTGGGTTGAGTTGGACCATGGAACGACAAGGTCACAAAAGGCGTGGTGAAGAATTCGCAGGTGATCAGCTAGATTGATCGGGCAGGCGATCTACCGCTTGAGCAGATGCCAGACCGCTTCGATGCCGCCAAGCACCAAGTCCGAAAGGTCAGCTTCCAGGATGCCGTTGCGCTTTTGTCCGGCCAGCGGCGGCTTCCTGGCACGCTCGTTGGCAATCAGCGCGTCGGCGATGGCGTGCGGGTCAACATGCGCTTGCCGGCTGGCCTTCTGGCCGAAGTCTTCGAGGGCGTTTTGCACCGCGTCGGGATCGAGAATGACGATTGGCGAGCGACAGTGGGTACACACGTGGTCGCGGCGGATGTCGACCGGCGCGCCGCAACCGGAGCAGCGAATGGTCTGCACCTGGCGCGCCAGATCCTCCACTTCGGCGCCGTTGAGCTGGCGAACGAAGCCTTTTTCGATCATGAACGCGGCGAAGGCGCTGAAGCGACCGTGGCGTTGCGGGCAGCGGTTGTAGGCGAAGCGACCCGCGCGCGTGCTGTCGAGGCAGTTGAGCAGCGGCTCGCGGCAGCGTGGGCAGTGCAGTACGCCGGGCCAGGGTTGGCGCAGATCGGCGAGGTGTTGGTGCAGCAGCCGGAAGATCTCGAGTACCCCGGCCGGAGCCAGCTGGGCGCTCTCGTGCTCGTCAAACCAGACACCCTGGCAGGCAAAGCAGATATCCAGGGTGATCTCGCCATTGAGCTGGCGCTTGAAATGATGAACCGCCATCGGTGCCTGACAACTGGGGCACGGACTACCCGCCGTCGGACGGGTGGGCTGCGGGCTGCTGGTGTTGGTCATGGGATCAAGTGGGTGGCGGCAGGGATCACTCGGTTCGCTTCTGCTTCCCGCCCGGGGAAAGGAAGCTCGGAGACACGCGAGGTAGTATAACGGCCTCGTCATCGCCGGGCGAGTACTGCACGGCACGGTGAGTGAAAACGTTGTTCCTGCTGGCCTACGGATACAACCCTGAAACACTGGTTCTTCTGCTGGTAGGGACGCACGAAAATTTCCATCAAGCGTTGAAGCAGTAACCACCTGTTCGATCGTGGTCAGTCGTGTTTCGTTCAGGTCGATCACCATCCTAGCGATGATCAACCCACACCTCAGTCCACCCGCAATCTTTTTCCTTCAGGCTCGTTCCCGGGTGGAAATGCGCCCTTCGTTCAGGCTCATACCACCTTGGACAAGGCTCTCCATGGCAGGGGTACGCTGATCAGGCTGACGACCAGCAAGGCGAACAGGCTCGCCGGAACCAGCGCCAGCGGCGACGTCGATGCGGTCGTTTCATCGGTGGTCGGCGAATGCCTGGCGGTAGCATTCATGTCATGGCGAGCCCTGGCGTGCCCGCCATTCGCGCCAGGCGACGACGCTCAGCGTCACCGCCGTCAGCGGCAGGGCGAAGCCGAGCATCACGCTGCCGTAGACGGCCGTTGCCGCGTGCTGCTGCGCCGCGAGCAGCAGATAGGCGGCGTAGGCGACGTAATAAGCGAGGAAGAGAGCACCTTCCCAGCGCGCGATCAAATGCCCGCTGAAGAAGATCGGCAGGCAGGCGAGGGCGACGGCGATCATCACCGGCAAGTCGAAGACGATCACTGCGGCGCTCACCGGCAGCCCTGCCGGCGCCAGCAGGCCCGAAAGACCGAGGACGCCGAGCAGGTTGAAGGTGTTGCTGCCGATGACGTTGCCGACCGCGATGTCCCGTTCGCCGCGCAAAGTGGCGACCAGTGAGGTGGCGACTTCGGGCAGCGACGTGCCGATGGCTACGATCGTCAGGCCGATGACCATTTCGCTCAGACCGAGGATGCGGGCAAAGCTGACCGCGGCATCGACCAGCCAGCCGGCACCAACGACGAGCAGCGCCAGTCCGCTGACGATCAGCAGCAGTTGGACGCTGCAGTGCCGGTCCCAGTCGGAGGTGACCTTGGCGCCAAGTTCCTCGCCGTAGCCTTCCTGCGTCGCGCGGCTCTCGCGGCGACTCTGCCGCACCAGGAACACGGTGTACGCCAGCAGCAGCCCGAAGAGCAGCGCGCCGTCGAGACGCCCGATCCTGCCGTCGAGCGCGAGGGCCAGGAGCAGCAGCGAGGCGCCGACCATGATCGGCACTTCCTGGCGGATCAGTTGCGGCGCGACCACCAGTGGCGTGATCAGCGCCGACACGCCGAGGATGAAGAGGACATTGAAGATGTTGCTGCCGACGACGTTGCCGAGCGCGATGTCCACCTGGCCAGCGAAGGACGAGCGCAGTGATACGGCGAGCTCGGGCGCACTGGTGCCGAAAGCGACGACCGTGAGGCCGACCACGAGCGGCGAAATGCCCAAGGACAGTGCCAGTTTCGAGGCGCCGCGCACCAGTACCTGGGCGCCCGCCACCAGCGCGGCCAGGCCAAGAAAGAAGAGCAATAGCATCATCCGGGAATTTCCATTTCCTTGTTCGAGTTTTCCGGCGACCGGCCGCCCGAAGCAGTCGCCGGCGCCTGGGTGACCGCCCTGGGTGTTCGCGTTTCCCGCCGCCGTCGGAATGGTACCCGGAGTGAGTGCCGCGGTGAACAAATGTTCCCGCGACTGCGACTGATCCCGAATTCGCGCACGGCATGCCGTTGCCCATACAAGACATCAAACCGGCTTCGGGCGGCAGCCTGATGCTGGCGTTCAGCGAACGGGGCGAACGCCTGGCGGTGCTGCTTCCTCGCCCGCGCCGGCATCGGCGCCGCTACTACGGGGTACTGGCAGCCGACGTACCGCTGGGGCGCAGGTCACGGCTCCCGCGGGCGGGCCGGGGTGTCCGCATCGTCAAGCGGATAGGCATCCGCGACGTAGGCTGGACCTTTCATCACCATGACGATGAAGGCGCCGATCGCCACGGTGAGCACCACCGTCCAGTGGAGGACGATCAGACTGATTGCGTAGATGTCCACCAGCGTGGTGCGGGCGGCGGTTTCGGCTGCGGCGCTGTCAGGCAAGAGCAAGCGGGCGAGCAGCGACGGTATGGCCAGCAGCAGCGTGCCGAACAGCCACACGCGCGGTAGCAGGCGAAGGATGGTTCGTTCCAGACCGGGCGGGGTTTTCACGAAACCGGGTAATTGCTTGAACAGGTTCATCCTGACTCCTCCCTTTCCTAAACAGGCGGTTTTCATCCGAACTGCCCCAGTCCCCAGCAACCGGCGTCAGCCAGGCGACGCTGGTGAGTCGGAAGTGCGCGGGCAGGTACCAGTCCGGCAGGCTGGTGCTGTTCCCGACCAGCCGCCGCTCCTGCCGCTGATAAGCGAGAAAGCCAATCGACATTAGGCCTCTGGCGGCAGCAAACGTGAGCTGCAGGGCCGAGCCTGGTCACCATTCGCGGCGCGCGATTGACCAGCGGAGAATTCATCCCGTTCATTTGATCAGCGGCCGGATCGACGAGAAACCGCCGTCGATCGACCACACCTGGCCGGTGACGCGGGCGGCGTGTTGGGAGAGCAGCCAGACGATCAGTTCCGCCAGTTCATCAGGCGAGCCGATGCCGGGCAGTGGATACTGGCGCGCCGCCGCTTCCCGGCCGCTGACCGTGGCGAGGATGGCGGCCGCAGCCGGCGTCTCCATGATGCCGGGGGCGACGGCGTTGATCCGGATACCGGCGGCCGCATAGGTGGCAGCGGCACCGCGCACCAGTCCTTCGACGCCGGCCTTGGCCGCCGCCACGGCCTCGTGGTTGGGGGTCCCGATGCGCGCGGCGGCGGATGATACCAGTACTGCAGCGCCGCCGCAGCGAGCTTCACGCAGGCCAGCGACAAAGGCGGCCAGGGTGTGAAAGGCGCTGATCAGGTTGGCGCTCAGGCAGTCGTTGAAGTCGGCCTCGGTCATGCGATGCAGGGCGCCGAGGCGGATATTGCCGACGCAATGGGCGAGCGCGGTGGGTAGCAGTTCATGCGCTTTGGCGACTTCGATGATCTGCCGCGCCCCAACAACAGTCGAGCAGTCGGCCGCCACCTGCAAGTGCTCTCCGCCGTAGGCCTGGGCCAGCCGATCACCATCTCGGCTGACCAGGATGAGTTGCCAGCCGGAATCGGCCAAGCGATTGGCGACCGATCGGCCGAGTCCTCCGGCCGCGCCGGTGATCAATGCTATTTCTTTCATGACCTGTCCTGACTGATTCCTGGTGGTAGGAAGCGAGGGCAGGCTTGGATCCGCCGAACCCTTGTTGCCATAGACAAGAAAGTCTGGACAATCGTTTCACCGATCAGGCTTCATGACCGGCAAAAACCTGGCAAGGGCCTGGTCGTCTTGTCCGCGTGCGTGGCAACGCCCGCTCGATGCCTCATGCTCGGGTTTAGCTGGCTTCCGCCAGAGCCCCGACCAGGAGGCAGGGCCCGTTCATTCATGCTTTTCGATGGCGCTACGTTTCCTCAAAACATTATTCCTGCAGACTCTGTTTGTCCAAGACAACATGGCCTGCAAGGGAAGAAATCCACAGCCGAAGTGATTACGGGGCCCCCTATTTCTCTGCCCGCGAGCCCGCCTTTCGTGCCGAGGTGAGCCGCTGGCCAGCGGCCGGTGTTGCGGCGACAGCGATCGTCTAACGCCGATTCCAGATTCGCGGGCTTGATGTCGCGGTGCACGACACCAGCCTGGTGCGCGTGCTCAGGCCCGGCGCAGCTCAACACGGTTGGGCGAACGCCGGCCCGTCCTGGCGCGTGCACTGCCGGACTCGCTGCGCTGCTGCCATTCGGAAATCGACAGTGCGCCGCGCTCGCGTAACAGTCGCAGATGGTCCGGTCGCCGCCTGCCGTATTTCACGGCCAGCCGGTCCAGGTAGCGGAGCCCGGCGTCGATGTCGGTCCGATCCGCCATTGTCGCTTCCTCCGGCAGCTTGACATTCCAGACCTCTTGCCGGTAAACGAAGTCGGCCCAGTCGTATAGCAGCTCGTTCCTGGCGCGCATTCCGACTGCGTTGGGATCGGCGCCGGTGTTACGTCTTCCTCTCCCAGAGGGCTGAGGCGCTCGCTCATCCCGCGAACGGAGAGGACTTGAGAAGGAGCAGGTCCTGAAGAAGGCTGGGACGCTTCGGGAGCAGGGAGGGCTGGAGAACCTCTGCTATCGTGGGAAGCTTGACGACCACCCGGAGAGAAAGGAGCCCAGCCCATGCGCCGAATTGTAGCCGGCATCACCACGCTTGAGGAACATCTGGAGACGATCCGGCAGAAGCCGGAGGTCTATCGACCGCCGTCGTGCCCGCACTGTGGGATCAAGCACCTGCGTCAGCACGGGTACTACTACCGGAAAGCCGATCGGCGCGCGCAGCGTCCCCGGTTCGACCCGGTGCCGATCAGTCGTTACCGCTGCGCCGGTTGCCGGCGCACCTGTTCGCGCTTGCCCGAGTGCATCGCGCCACGGCGTTGGTTCCCCTGGTCGGTGCAACAGCACGTCCTGTCGTCTCGAGTCGGCGCCGCTCGTGCCGGATGCGGTGACGGCGGACAGCCTGCTGCACGGAGTGTCAGCCGCTGGTGGTGCTGGCTCCAGGATCGCGGGCAGGTCTTCGCATTTCATCTGCGTGCGCGTTTTCCCGAACTGGGTCGGGCGAGTGAATTCGGTGCGTTCTGGCGCCTGGTGTTCGCCACGCTTGGCCTGCCACCTGCCATGGCGTGGCTGGATCAGGAGATCAGCGTCCCTTGATCGGCTGATCCCGGAGCGGCGGCAGACAGCGGGGGCCCCGCCCGGGCGGGGCCCCCACACACTTTGCAGCTGTCATTGACGCGGCGATTGCGGTTTGATGACGACTCCCTTTTTTCACGAGGAGTCGTCATGAACGAAATCGATCCGCAAGCGCTGTTTCGCTTCTCTGTCCTCGGTCCGCTGATCAGCCGGCGACGGCTGCCGCGGGGCGAGTTGCAGAAGATCCTGCGTGAGCTGGCTGCTCGCGAGTACGTCATTCCCGGTACCGACCGGCGCTCTCTGGGGGAGAAGACGATCGAGGGGTGGTATTACCGCTACCGCGCTCGCGGACTCGACGGACTGATCCCCAAGGTGCGGGCCGATCGCGGCCAGTCGAAACTCTCCGCCGCGATCCAGACGGCGATTCTCGCCGCCAAGCGCGAGAACCCCCGCCGCTCGATCCGCCAGATCCAGCGCCTGCTCGAGGTCGCCGGCAGCGTCGCCCGCGGCACCCTGTCGCGCTCGAGTATCCACCGCCTGCTCCAGCAACACGGCCTGTCGCGGATCGCCGGCTCGGCGAGCCTGCCCGAGGAAAAGCGTAGCTTCGTCGCCGCCTGCGCCGGGGAGATCTGGTACAGCGACGTGATGCACGGCCCGCGCGTGCCGATCGGCGGTCGCCTGGGCAAGAGCTATCTGGTGTCGCTCTTCGACGACGCTTCAAGGCTCGTCGCCCACGGCGCTTTCTGTCGCGGCGAGACGGCACTCGACATCGAGGGCGTCCTCAAGCAGGCGCTCCTCAAACGGGGCGTCCCGGTCAAGCTGGTCGTCGATAACGGCGCCGCCTATGTCGCGCACACCCTGCAAGGGATCTGTGCCCGTTTGGGCATCGTGCTGGTCCATTGCCGGGCCTACTCACCGGAGAGCAAGGGGAAGCTCGAGCGCTGGCACCGCACCTGCCGCGATCAGTTTCTCAGCGAGGTCGATGAACGCCAGATCCTGAGTCTCGACGATCTCAACGCGCGGCTGTGGGCCTGGCTGGAGCAGGTCTATCACCGCAGCCCGCATGACGGTCTCGACGGCCAGACGCCGCTTGCCCGTTATCAGCAGGATCTGCCGCAGATCCGTTCGCTGGGACCGCTGGCGGCGAAGCTCGATGCGCTGTTCCTGCACCGCGTCCGCCGTCTGGTGCGCAAGGATGGCACGGTGTCGTATCAGGGCGGACGCTTTGAGGTGCCTTTCGAGCTCGCCGGCAAGACCGTTCGCCTGCTCGTCGATCCGCAGGCAGAGACCGTGGTCGGCGTCGAGGACGACGCCGGCGAATCGATCGGTCAGGCGACGCCGCTCGATGCGTTGGCCAATCGCGATCGGCGTCGACGCAAACCCGATCCGCTGCCGGTCGTACCGGTCAAGCACCCGAGCGCTGGGCCGAATCTGGTCGAGCTGGTGTATGACCAGTACTACGGCCGCCAAGGAGACTGAGGATGGAACTGCAACATTTTGGGCTGCGCCATTCCCGCTGGGCAAGGAGACCACCGAGCTGTGGGATGACGGGGTGCTGGCGCGTTTGCACGAGCGTTTCCAGTGGTTGCTGCAATCGCCGGGCGTCGGGCTGCTGACCGGTGAGGCGGGGGTGGGCAAGACGGCGGCGCTGCGGGCTTTGACGGCGAAACTCAATCCGCATCGCTATCAGGTGATCTACCACGCGGAGACGGACTTCGGGCGCCTCGATCTGTATCGTTGTCTGGCGCAGTCGCTGGGCTTGGCGCCGAGCTATCGCCGGGCGCTGTTGTGGCGGGAGATCAAGGCGCACATCCATCATCTGGCGGATGCCAAGCAGCTCCTGCCGGTGTGGATCCTCGATGAGGCACAGAATCTGCCGCCCGACTTCTTCCGCGACTTCCCGGCCTTCCTCAACTTCGCTTTCGATTCGCGCGATCTGATGACGGTCTGGCTGGTCGGTCATCCGGTGCTGGCGCAGACTCTGGAACGAGCCCCTTATGCGGCGCTCGCCGGACGCATCCAGGTGCGTGTGCACTTGACGCCGGTGTTCGAGCGCGAACGCTTCGCGCGACTGATCGAGCATGGATTCAAGCGCGCCGGCTGCACGCAGACGCTGCTCACCGATTCCGGCCTGGAGATCCTGCGCCAAGCGAGCAAGGGACTGCCCCGGAATGCGGCGCGTATCCTGCGCACCGCCATGCGGCTGGCGGTGCCGCGCGGGCTCAATCATCTGCCCGACGAGCTGTTGCAACTGGCCATCGAGGAACTCCGATGAGCCGCCGCCGTAACAGCCCGTTCCCCGACGGCCTCTCCGACGAAGCCGCCGTGGCGCTTTGCGACTTCCTCTTCCAACTCGCCACCGCCTGCGAGAGTCACTATCTCGTGCAACTGCGCCGCCATCACGATCGCCAAAGGAACCTCTACGATCCCGAGGAACCCTGGCGCTTCCCGCCCAGCGATCCCCGATCCCGATAGGCCCCTTGTCCCACGCTAATGCCGGGGAAAATCCGCCCGGCTACAGCGTGGGACTTTTCTCTTGTCTCACCCCGGAATAGCTCGGGACGAAGAGTCTCGAATAGGGCGGGACGTAACAGCCGGCATCCAAGAGAATGCGCACCATCTCGGCGTCCATGTTCAGGACGGCAATGAGAAGCGGGCTTGAACCGTCCTCGCTGAGACCTTGCGGATCCGCGCCAAGCCGCAACATCTCGCGGATCACCTCGTACTTGCGCGTGGTCGGGAAGAACTCCAGGTCGTTGATGACCCGCTCGAGGATCGTGTCGCCGAAGCGATCCTTGCCATTCAGGTCAAAGCCGCCCACGACCTGGGCCCGCATCGCCTCGATGTCGCCCTCGCAAGCGCTCGATAAGAAGATTCTGGTCCTGCCTTCGACGTCAGGGTGGGGCGGCCTGCTTTCCTCCATCCGAAACTCCTTTGTCAATGCTCGCCAGGGCTCGAAGCCGCCTTGATCAGGCCTCTGCCGTGTTGTCATCCGGTCAGCGTGTTGCGAAGGCCGCTCGCCTGAGCCCAGCAGGCTGGGCCGCGCCTCGTCCCAGGCCGGAACGAGGGTCCGCGCCGAGGCTTCTCCCCGCCGCAGGCAATTTGCGGTTCGCCTTAGGGGAGTCCTGACGACAGAAAGACGCTGATACGCGCGCGATTGCACGCTGCGCTGCCCGGAAATCAGGCCGTCCTGAAAGCGCTGACTGGAATGCGCTGATGGCCTGCTGATGACGGCGCAGGCGCAGCAGGACCAGCCCGAGGTCATACCAGGCGGTCGCCACGGCCGATCCGGGGACACGTGCTGCGCGCAGGCACTGGGCCGAGGCGCGCAGGCGGCTGTCGACACGGGGGTGAGTGCCGTCGTCGAGGCCACGGCATGTCGCCGCGTTGAATGCCTCAATAGCCTCTTCGCGGCGCCCGGTGCGGTAGTAAACCAGACCGAGAAACTGCAGCGATACGATGTCATCGGGGATCGTCTCCAGGATCCGGCAGGCAATCCGTTCGGCCTGCAGGAAATTGCCCGTCTGATAGAAGGTCCCGAAAAGGTCGAACAGGGCGTCGATCATCGGCAGGCCCCCGGGGAGGCGAAAGGCCGCCGCCGTTCCGCCGCCGCCCGGCTTGAAGTCGAGTCGTTCGAGGCTGGCAAGCCAATCGCCGGATATGCACGGCGCGGCAGGCGAACCTCCGCAGGCGCTGCGGTGACCATCGGCAACGGACCGTCATCCCTGTCGGGCGACCTCAGGGCCATTGAGCGATGTGTCGCAAGGCACACTGGACGCGCTGAACGGATTGTCAGGATAAAGCGGTTTGCTGCTGCGCTGGCTCTCGTGCCTGACATGCTGGTACCTCCATACATCGATGAACTGACCGGATTCTGCTACGCAGGTCACAAGGTCGCCAGTGGAAAGTCTCCCGCCGTTGGCGGGAAACTTTCCCGGGCGAGGTCGCGTTTAAGCGCTCTCCGTTTCTCAGGCAGCCTGACGTTTCCGCGCCATTCGGTGGCTGGCTGCTGGTGATTCCTTGAGCCTTGCGCAATAATGCGCCTGTGACGCCGCCTACCAGACGCCTTGTACACGTGCTGTTCGCTCGGACCCTGTCGGGATTCGGCGACGAGAGCGGCAGCTGCCCCTGCGCGGGTGCCGGGCGGTTCGCAACGGGAATGGCCAGATGAACGCAGTAATGGACTCGTCCTGCGATTCGATCGCCGTGCTCGACGCTCATGGCGTCATCGTCAGCGTCAATCAGGTTTGGCGGGCCTTCGCTGAAAGCAACGGCGGCAGCGCTGCGCTGGCGACCGGCATCGGCATCGACTACCTGGCGGCGGTGCGCCGTGCGGCGGCAAGCGATTCACTTGCCGCTGCGGCCCTGCAAGGCTGCGAAGAGATCCTCGCCGGACGGCAGACGCTGTTCTCGCTTGAGTATCCCTGCAACTCGCCGGATTGCGAACGCTGGTTCGAGCTACACGCCACGCCGTTGGCAGGAGCGGTCAAGGGGATGGTCGTCGGTCATCGGGACGTCACCGCGCGCAAGTTGGTCGAGCGCGCGCTCGATCATTGCGCCGTCGAACTGCGCGATCACGAGCATCAGCTGACGGCGGTGCTGAACAGCGTTTCGTCGATGATTGGCTACTGGGATCGCAATCTGCGCAACCGCTTTGCGAACCATGCCTATCGCGACTGGTTCGGGGTCGATCCGGCAACGATGCCGGGCAAGCATATTCGCGAGGTCATCGGCGAGGAACGTTACCGGCTCAACCTGCCCTACATCGAGGCTGTGCTGCGGGGTGCGCCACAGCAGTTCGAGCGGGCGATTCCGTCACCGGATGGGCGTTCCGTGCGCCATGCGCTGGCCCGTTACATTCCTGATGTCGTCGACGGCGAGGTGCAGGGTTTCTTTGTCGAGATCATGGACGTCACCTCGATCAAGCGCAGCGAGCAGGCCTTGCAGCGTGCGCAGGAGGTCGGCAGGCTCGGCAGCTACATCACCGACCTGCCGTCAGGGAACTGGGTTGGCAGCCCCATGCTGGATCGGATCATGGGCATCAGCCCGGCGTATGAACATACCCCCGAGGGCTGGGGGCGTTTGCTGCATCCGGCTGATCGTCAGGCAGTGCTGGCCTACGCCAGCCAGGTGCGCGCCGAGGGTGGTAAGTTCGACAGGCAATACCGGATCGTGCGGCCGAGCGATGGCGCAGTGCGCTGGATGCACGGCCTCGGTGAGACCGAGTATGGCGAGCAGGGAGTCCCCCGGCACATCGTCGGCACGGTACAGGACATCACCGAGCGCAAGCTGGCCGAGGAGGAGCTGCAGGCACTGCTGGGCGAGAACACCCGCCTGGTGCGACAGCTGATTGCCGTACAGGAGCGCGAGCGGGCGGATCTGGCACGCGAGCTGCACGACGAACTGTCGCAGCATCTGACGGCCATCCGCGCTTTCGCCGGGGCCATGCAGCGCGATGGCGCGCCAGCTCGCAAACGCGTCAGGGCGAGCGCCCAGGCCATTGAGGATTCCGCGCGCGCCATCTACGAGGTGTCGCACCGCCTTATGGAGGGCTTGCATCCGAACATCCTCGACGCCGCCGGTATCGTCGAGGCAGTGGGCAGCCTGCTTGAGGTCTGGGGGCAACAGCATCCGGAAATCGAGTGGCGGGCCTCACTGGATCGGGATCTGGTCTGCAACGAGGAGCAGGTACGGGTGGCCGTCTATCGCATCGTGCAGGAATGCCTGAGCAATGTCGCTCGTCATGCGAGCGCCCACCGGCTTCGGTTGATCCTCACCAGATGGCAGTGGCCGGACACCGAAACCCTGCGCCTGGTCGTCCGCGACGATGGCATCGGCATCAACGTCGGCGCGCAGCACGCCGGTTTCGGCTTGCTCGGGATGCGAGAACGCGTCTTGAGCCTGGGCGGCTCGCTGCAAATCAGCCGCCCACGCGGTGGCGGCACTCGCGTGCGGGTGTTTCTCCCGAACGACGGAGTCGCGCCCCGAACAGGCGTCGACGGACCGCTCAGGGTTCGATGAGACCCTGTCGGATAGCCATCCTTGCCATTTCTGCAGGGCTGGAGACACCCAGCTTGGCCCTGATCTGAGTGAAATGATTGCTGACGGTCTTGGGACTCAAGTTGAGGATGGTCGCGCACTCTGGCAGGGCGTGGCCCTCGCTGAGCAGCTTGAAGACCTGAAACTCGCGCTGGGTCAGCTGGTTGAACTGGGATATGCCTGACGGGCGGTGGCGGTTCAGCAGCGCCGGCACCATGTCGGAGCTGACGAAGGACTCGCCACGCGCCACCTTCTTCAGTCCCAGCAACAGGGCATCGACGTCGCTGCCCTTGGTGACAAAGCCAAGGGCGCCGGCCTCGAGCGCCCGCTCGAGCAGTACCTGGGAATTGTGCACGCTATAGACCAGAATGGCGGCCCGCGGGTCGATCTCACGGATACGCCGGATGGCTTCGATGCCGCCGAAGCCTTCCATGCTGAGATCCATGACCACGGCGTCCGGACGGCGGCTGCGATACGCGGCATAGGCCTCCTCGCCGCTGGTCGCTTGTTGCAATACGCGCAGGGCGGGATCGGAGCCGATCAGGCTGCACAGACCGGCGCGCAGGGCAGGGTGGTCGTCCACCACCATCACCGTGACTGGCTGCAGCTTGCCATTGAACGTGCTGTCCGGCATGCCGAGATACCCCCCCTTGTCTCTGCGATGGGCGCTGAAGGATTGCCCTGGCTGCCATTGCCGAACCTCTGGACTCCGGTACGCGCAGCGTCAGTCGCACCTTCCGCGGATACGGCATTATATCGGTTGCCGCAGACTCATGACAGATCAATCGGTCGCGCTCACTTCAGAATTCCCAGGAGATTCGAAAAGCCATCGGTCCATACCGCGAATCCGGGGCGCGGAGCGAGCGTTTCGGCCTTGTTGATCTGCTTCAGCAGCCGGGTCGCAGTCGCCGGTTGGGCAATGAGTGCCCAGACCGAATGGCGACAGAAGGCGTCGCCTTCATCGGGATCGAGGTCGACGATCAGGGCGATCAGGCCAAGCTGCTGCGCGGCTGCCGCCACGACCGGTCGTAAGTCGAGATAGCGGTTGGTAATGTGGACGGCGAGCACGCCGTCGCTCTTGAGGTGACGCAGATAGGCGCGCATGGCTTCGATGGTCAGCAGATGCGTCGGGATCGAGTCACCTGAGAAGGCGTCGATTGCCAGCAGGTCAAAGTTCTGGACCGCTTCGCTTTCGAGCATCAGGCGACCATCGCCGAGTACCGGCACGATGCGCGCTGCGCTGTCTGCCAGGTAGCTGAAGTCGTTGCGCGCCAGGTCGAGGACCTGTTCATTGATTTCATACATCCGCATCTCGTCACCCGGCTGGCCATAGGTGGCCAGCGTGCCGGCGCCGAGACCGAGCACGCCGATCTTTCGCGGCTGGTTGCTGGCCAGGCCGAGCAGGGCCTGGCCAATGCCTGACTGGTCGCAATAGTAGGCCGTCGGTCGCTGGCGATGATCTGGCGAGATGAATTGCTCGCCGTGATTGATGCGACCGTGCCGTATCGAGCGCTTGATGCCCAGTCTTTCGTCGCTGACATCTACGACCCGCAGCTGGCCGTAGAAATTGCGCAGCACGCGCCGATAACCCTCAACGTAGTCGATCGAGATGCCTGTCAGGCGGTAGCCGTAGGCGAGCAGCGCGACCACCAGCAGCCAGCGCCAGGCCGGCCTGGCTTCGCGCCAGAGAACGATGACCACCAGCAGGGCGCAGAGGAAGAGACCAATCGGCAGTTCGAAGTAGGCATTGAAAACCGCCGGGGCGAGCAGGCCGACCAGGCTGCCGCCGAGAGCACCGCCGATCGAGAGCATCAGGTAGAACAGGGTCAGGTGACGAACCGGTGGCCGCCGCCTCACCAGTTCGCCATGACAGACCATGCAGAAGACGAACAGGGACACCGACAGCAGGGTGACGAGTACCGGGACCGGCATGCCGACCCCATCGACCACCTGGTCGAGGGCGAGAAAGGCGATCGGCAGCGCGACGAGGAATCCGGGCCGGTAGTAGTAGCGCGGCGCATCGAAGCAGAGGATGAAGCTCAGCAGATAGATGCTCAGTGGCAACACCCACAGAAAGGGGACCGGCGCGACGTCCTGCGTCAGATGACGGGTCAGCGCGAGCAGCAGGATCGAGGCGGTCATCGCCAGTCCGACCCACAACAGACACTCGCTCAATGATGGCCGCGGCGTCGCCTCGGCGATGGCGGTCGTCCGCTCAAGCTCGCTCGATACCCCTTGCCACGACTGCCAGGCGCTGGCGAAACAGGCCAGCACGAACAAGGCATAGGCGGTTGACCAGGCCCAGGCTTGCTGGAGTACCGGAAAAAAGGGTTCGACGAGTACCGGATAACTCAGCAGCGCGAGCATCGATGCCAGGTTCGAGAGGGCATAGAGCCGATAGGGCACCATGCTTCTGAACGAGCGGGCATACCACGCCTGCATCAGCGGCCCGGTGGTCGACAGCAGCAGGTAGGGCATGCCGACAGCCAGGGCCAGCACGACGAGCACGTTCCAGGTCGGGTGCTCGAATGCCGCTTCTTTCCATGCCGGATCGGCAACCACCGGCAGGGTCGCCAGGCTCAACGCCAGCAACACGCAATGGATCACGTTCTGGCGGCGGGGCGGGAGCCACTCGTGCAGCAGATGAACATAGAGATAGCCGAGCAGGAGGGTGGCCTGGAAGAAGACCAGGCAGGTACTCCACACCGAAGAAGAACCGCCGAACCACGGCAGGATCATCTTGGCAATGATCGGCTGGATCTGAAACAACAGAAACGCCGAAAGGAAGACGGTCACGGCAAAGCTGATCATCGGGACTTTCTACGAAAACATGAAAAGGTCGCGCTGCGCGTGCCGACTGTCCGGAATTCCCGGCCGGTCGGGCGATCAAACCAGGCGCTTAGCACTGGGCAGGCGGGCGGACCATCCCCCGCGGTCAGGCCTGTGGCGGAGCTACGTCCGCAGCTGCCGGTGGCGCGTGCCAGTGCTCGCGAGGTACCACCACGTTGTTGCCCGGCTGCATGACGAAGTGCGGCGACATGATCTGTACCCCGTAGGTGTTGAACTGATCCTGAATGTTGGCGTGCAGTGCCGACAATACCGGCACCCGCTCGAGTGGTTTGTCCATGTGTGCGAAGAGTTCGTATTCGACGTACCAGTCGCCCAGGCCACGCTGGTAAACGAAGGGCTTCGGAATGGCCCGCAGGCCGGGTGTCTGCTCGGCAGCGGCGATCAGCATGGCGTGTACCTGGCGCCACGGCGTGTCATAACCGATGGTCACCTGGGTGGACACCAGGGTGCCGCGTGCGCCTGCCAGACGGGAGTAGTTCTTGATCGGGCTGCTGACGAGAACTGCGTTGGGTATCGTCACTTCCTCGTTGCGCATGTTGATGATCTTGGTCGACAGGGCGCCGACCTCGCTGACCACACCGACGGTTTCGCCGAGATCGACGAAGTCGCCGACCGAAAGCGCCCGTGAATAGACCAGCACCAGGCCGCTCATCAACTGGTTGACGATTCCGGCCGAGCCGAGCGTGAGCATGAAGCCGAACATCACCGACAGGCCCCTGAAGGCGTCGCTGTCGGACATCGGAATGAACGGGTAGGCGACGGCGATACCGAGTCCCCAGACGATGATGGTAACGATCCGGTGGGTGGCGTTTACCGTCTCCGGATGCAGGCCGGGCACCTGTACCCGCCCGGCGCGGGCGGCCTTGAAGAAATTGCCGATCGCGTCGTTGAAGGCCTTGGTCAGGAACAGGATGACGACGGCCGTGGTCAGCGCCGGGATGGCGCCGAGGATGCCCGAGCCAAGGGTGTCGAGCAACCCGAAAAGGAAGTCGCTGAGGCGGTCGCCGAGGGGCTCGGTGAGCGGAAAGCGCGCCAGCACGAAGGTCAACCAGAGGTAGGCGACGCTCAGCCACAGGAAGCCCATCAGCAGTTGCGCGATACGTTGCACCAGCAACCAGGCGTGACGCGCCCAGCGGAAGGCGCTCGACTCGGGATGGGCCTCGATGGCCTGCTGAAAGTGACCGACCATCCATGCGGTTGCCCGACGGATCAGCCAGAGAAGGACCAGCGCGATCGCGGTCGCCAGCAGCGATAGCCCGACCCCCGTCAACACCACCATCGGACGCCGCTGCGCACTGGCTGCCTGCAGGGCTGTGCCCAGTTCATCGGCAGCACGCTGGGCCAACTCATCGAGTGAGATCTTCTCCTCCGGGTCGAGATCACCTTCAAGGATGTTGAAGAGAACCCACTCGCCGATGTGCAGATTGATCCCGCGGCGGCCCTCGATGGTGAACGGCGTTTGCTCGATCGCCTGCGCCATCGCGCCGGGTGGCAGGGCATCGATCCGGCTCAGCGCCCGCCGCACGCGGTGTTCGGGTATCGTGCCGACGAAGGTCGTGCGGAAGGTGACAATCGGCCGGAAGTGGTAATGCAGGGTCGCCTCCGGCGGCCGTGCTTCGTCGGCCGCCAGGACGGGCGCGCCCGTGCCGGCCAGGAACAGACAGACTGCAAAGAGCAGCCATGCGAATGGCGCGGAGAATTTCGGGAAGCGACGGGTCAGGATCATGGCGAGTGTGGACTGAGGATAAACCAACGCCCGATTATAGTCTTCGCAAGGCTTGGCATCCCCTGCTGGCGAGCGCTTCTCCAGCCATCGGGTTCCCCAGAATCCGGATGATCGATCAACGACCCGTCTACCCGGCCGGATCAGGCTGACGGCCTGCTAGGCGGTACCGCCGACCGTCAGTCCGTCAATCCGCAGGGTCGGCTGGCCAACGCCGACCGGTACGCTCTGGCCATCCTTGCCACAGGTGCCGACGCCCGGGTCCAGGCGCATGTCGTTGCCGATCATCGAAACCTGGTTCATTGCGTCCGGCCCGCTGCCGATCAGGGTTGCGCCCTTGACCGGCGTGGTCACCTTGCCGTCCTCGATCAGGTAGGCCTCGGACATCGAGAAGACGAACTTGCCGTTGGTGATATCGACCTGGCCGCCGCCGAAATTGACGGCGTAAATCCCTTTTCTGACCGACTTGATGATCTCTTCGACGCTCTTGTCGCCGTTCAACATCGTCGTATTGGTCATGCGTGGCAGGGGCAGATGCGCGAAGGATTCGCGGCGGCCGTTGCCGGTCGGGGCGACACCCATCAGACGCGCATTGAGACTGTCCTGCATGTAGCCCTTCAGGATGCCGTCCTCGATCAGGACCGTACGCTGCGTCGGATTACCCTCGTCGTCGATGTTCAGCGAACCACGTCGCTCGGCGAGGGTGCCATCATCGATGACCGTGACGCCTCTTGCCGCGACGCGGCTGCCGACGCGACCGGCAAAGGTCGAACTTCCCTTGCGGTTGAAATCGCCCTCGAGGCCATGACCCACCGCCTCGTGCAACAGGATGCCAGGCCAGCCGGCACCGAGAACGACGGTCATCGTACCCGCCGGTGCCGGCCGGGCGATCAGGTTGGTCACCGCCTGATGGACCGCCTCGCGGGCGTAGCCGTGCAGCAGGTCGTCAGTGAAGAAACTGTAATCGGTGCGTCCACCACCACCCGCAGACCCCTGTTCTCGCTGCCCACCCGCCTCGACGATCACCGTCAGCGAGACCCGTACCAGTGGCCGGATGTCGGCCGCCAGCCGACCGTCGCTGCCGGCCACCAGGACAACCTCGTACTCGCCGGCGAGGTGTGCCATCACCTGCGTCACCCGCGAGTCCTCGGCACGTGCCAGCGCTTCCAGCCGTTCGAGCAGTTTGACCTTGCCGGCAGCGTCGAGTGAAGCGAGGGGATCGTGCGGCACGTAGAGCCGATGTCCGCCAGTTCCTTTCTTCAGCGCCGGCACGCGCCGCTCCTGCCCGGCCGCGGCAATTGCCCGTACCGCCGCTGCCGCGTCGCCCAGCGCCTTGGCGCTGATGTCGTCCGAGTAGGCAAAGGCGGTTTTTTCACCTGACAGCGCGCGCACGCCGACACCCTCGTCGATGCTGAAACTGCCCGCCTTGACGATGCCCTCTTCAAGGCTCCAGGCCTCGGAACGGCTGTACTGGAAATAGAGATCGGCATAGTCGACCTGATGCGCCATGATCTTGCCAAACACCGGCGTCAGGTCGGCAACATCGAGGCCGTAGGGTGTGAGCAGGGTCTTGCGGGCCTGTGCGAGAAGGGTTTGAGCTCTTGCGTTCATTGACTTTCCATGGTTGATGCGGTGTGGGCTGTGGCTTACATGACGCGGTGTCTGAGTGCCGGCAGGCTGGCCCGGATTTCGGCCAGGCGACCTCCATCGAGGTCGCCGATGACGACGCCTCGTCCCTTCAGCTTGCGGTCGACGATCGTCCCCCAGGGATCGATGAGCATGCTGTTCCCATGCGTTTCACGGCCGTTTTCGTGCCGGCCACCCTGGGCGACGGCCAGCACGTAACATTGATTCTCGATCGCCCGTGCACGCAGCAGGATCTCCCAGTGTGCCCGTCCGGTGGTCTCGGTAAAGGCGGCCGGAATCACCAGCAACTCTGTGACACCGAGCGCACGATAAAGCTCCGGAAACCGGAGGTCGTAGCAGATCGACAGGCCGACGCGACCAAAAGGCATGCTGAAGGCGACCGGCTGCCGGCCGGCCTCGATGGTCGCACTCTCGTCGTAGGCCTCCGCCCCCTGGCGGAAGCCGAACAGGTGAATCTTGTCGTAGCGCGCCACGCACTGACCGTGGGGATCGTATACCAGGCTTGAATTGAGAACCTTGTCGGGACTGTCCGCCCACAGGGGAAGCGAGCCGCCGATCAGCCACACGCCGTGTTCGCGGGCGCTCGCTGCCAGGAAATCCTGGATCGGGCCGTTGCCGGCGCGCTCGCGCACGCGGACCTTGTCCCGGTCACTCATGCCCATGATCGCAAAGTATTCCGGCAGCGCAAGCAACTCTGCACCCTGCGCCACGGCTTCGCTCATCAGGGCTGCGGCGGTCCGCAGGTTCTCGTCGACGCGTGGCGTCGAAACCATCTGCAGGGCTGCGACCCGCAACGTGGGGACAGGCTGCGACGCGGCTGTCAGCTCACTGGTGGACGGGGGCATGGCTTGCTCCGGTGGGGTTGGCGGCGTTGATCTCGGGCGCTGCTCCGGGGGCCGTCGAGCGAGTGATTCGCTCGACCTTGGGGTCGTCCCACTTGCCGGTGACCAGATACTCGAAACTGAAAACCTTGTTGAGCGGGCCCTGCAGGATCTTGTCCGCCAGCAGGGTGGCAATGCCGGCCAGCGGATTGATGATGGCGACACCCAAAGCGGCACTAGCCCCCAGATCGGGCTGTACGGTCACATTGAGATGCTGGGTTTCATTCTTCAGGTCGGCTTCGCCACGCATCACCACACGCGCCGAGGGGCCGTCAATCTGCAGGCGATCGGTACGCATGACGCCGCTCTTCACCGTCAGGCTGCCGCTGATGCTGTCGAAAGCAAAACCCTGGCTGAAGACATCGCCGAAATCAAGCGTGAAGCGACGCGGCAGGCTCTGCAAGCTGATCAGGCCGAGCAGCTTGCCCGCCCCGGGGTCAATCTTCAGAAATTGCCCCTTGCTCGCTTCGAGCTTCATGTCGCCACTCAGCGTCGCGTAGTCCAGTCGACTCGGCGGCCCGTTCCAGCCGATCTTTCCCTGCAGGGTCGCGCGGCCGGCACGCACGGCACCGACGTAGCCTAGCCGCTCCAGCAGTTTGCCGACATCGCTGCTGTCAAGCGTGAAATCAAGTTGCGTGCGGTTGGCCGCGCTGATCTGCCACTGACCACTGCCGGACAGGTTGCCATAGGGGTTGCGCAGGTCGACCCGGTCGATGCGCCAGATACCGCCATCGTTATGAGCCTGCACGTCCAGACGCCCGAAGCGATGATCGCCGACCGAAAAATCGTCGACCACGATGTCGAGCGCCGGCAGCTCCTTGAGCGCTTCGGCGGGCCCCACTTCCTCGCTCACCGCCTCCGGACGGCGCCATTTCCTGAACTGCGCCTTCAGCTTGCCGGCCCCCGAGCCATCCCAGAGAAAGCTGCCCACCGCCTGATCCGACTGCACGGTGCCCCGCCACAGCGAAGTCGCGCCCGAAGCGCCGACGCTGACGCCAGTGTAGGAGCCGCCGAGCAGGACGACTTCGTCGGCCTTGAGATCGACCGAGACCGGAACGTCGGAGGCGGATCCAGCGCTGCCTTCCTTGCCACGGCTGCCGAGTATTTTCTGCCAGTAGTCAGCATTCAGCTTCCTGGCGGTGACCCCGACTGTGATGCCACGTTCCGGCAATGGCGCCAGCGGCCGACCAATCATGATCGCACCACGTTCGGGATAAGCGTCCTTTCCCTGCTTTCGCCGGATCATTTGCATGCTCAATACATTGCCGAGAGTGGCGCGCAACTGGTCGCGAACGATCGCCTGGCTGCCACGCGGCGCCGGCGTTGGCAGCAGTGAGCTCTCGAAACGCAGCGGCATCGCTTCGCCGGCATTCTTGCCCAGCGGCTCCGGCAGGGTTGAAGCGACGCCAACCAGATTCGAGTCCAGCAACAGTTCAACGTCGCGCTTCTGTACCCGCACCTCGGCACGATAGGGCGTCGTCCCGGAGAGATTGTCGAGCAGCGGCATTTCCAGGCGTCGCCGCAAGTCGTCGATGGCGAGCGTACCGTTGGCGGTGATCAGCACCTTGCCGCCCTGCGTTGCCCCCTTGATCCTGACCGGGCCGCCAAACAGCAGCGCGTTGATCTCCGGTACGCGCAGATCCTTCTCGGAGAACTGCAGGCTGCCCTTGACCTGCCGCAGCGGCGGCAGCGCCGGATCGACGGTCACCTCGTTGGCCAGAAAGGTATAGGTGCCATCGATCCTGGAATCGCCGAGCCGTGCCTCCTCAAGCGGAATCACCAGCGCAATATCGAGGTGACCCTTGCCGCTGGCGCGCATGTTTTCGGTGAAGTGGTCAATCCGGGCCGCGACCGGGCTCTGTTCAATGAACTTGAGGAACTCCGCAGTCTCACCCTCGGCGCGGCCCTTGACCTTCAGAGTGGATACCGGGGCATCGAAGTCGGGAATCTCGGCGCTGGTCTGTGATAGCGTAGCGCCCAGAATCGATCCGCGCCTCGCCTGCACCACCATGCCCACCCCCTCGAAGCGCAGATCGGCGTCGAGGTCGCTGATCACCGGCCAGCCGGTGCCGTAGTCCAGGGTGACGCCCTGTGCCTTGACGGTGACGAGGAACTGGCCCTGTTTTCGGTCGAGAAAGGGAAAGTTCGCCAGATCTCCCTTCAGGATCAGTTTGGCCTCGCTGGCTGTTCCTCCCTTGAGTGCGTCACGAACCCAATGCCGGGCATCGGTGTTGATTGCCGCTGGCAGGTAGCGCCAGACGCCACGCGCGTCGGCGCGGGTGAGCGACGCCGTCAGGTCGATGCGGCCTGGTCCTTCGCCGTCGTTGCGGTAGGTGCCCTGTGCCGAGCCGGCCGCGTCGGGGCCGGCGAACTCGGCGCGCGACAGCTCGGCTGCCAGCGCTCCCTGGCTTATCTTCCACTTGGCCTGTGCATTCAAGGTGTCGAGCGCGATCGAGGATTCGGGAAAAACGTCGGGCAGGTCGATGCTCACCTGCTGCGAGCGCAGCTGCGCAGTCCCGCCCTGTTCGCTGGCCTCAAGTGAGCCCGACAAGCCGGTGACGCCCGGGAAACGTCCGCCGGGCTTGAACGCCAGGTCATCAAAACGGCTCTTCAGCGAATAAGTCTGCAGGGCCTCCGCGTCGCCCTGCCAACTGGCACGCAGTTCAGTGACTCGGCCGCGCGGTGTGTAGTCGTTCAGCAACTGGCGCGTACCGGCATCGAGCGGCAGGTAGGCGGCAAGGCTGGCCAGTGCGCCCAGCTCCAGGGCGCTGGCGGTGGCACTGCCCCGTACCGACGTGCTGCCAGCCGTCTGGGGCTGCCATTCCAGGTGAAAATCAGTCGGGCCAATGCGGATGCCCTGAACCGGTACCTCGGTTTCTCGCCCAAGCCGACGCGTCACCAGTTCGACCCGACGTCCGTCAACCCGCACCCCCGAAGGCGAAAAGCGCGCGCCAATGCGGCCGGACAGATGGTCCAGCTCAAGCGCCGGCAGGTTTTTCGCCAGACGAAGGTTGACGTCGTCGAGCGAGACGTCAGCCGTCAGCTCGTGCAGGCCACCATCCGCAAACCCGAGCCAGGCCCGCACCGCGCCTCGACCATGGGGCAAGGCCACCGGGTAATCGATCCAGGCGCGCCAGACGGCCAGATCGGCATAGTCGATCTGGGCGAAGGCCTGTCCTCTCCAGGAAGCGGCGTCGGCGATCGCCCGGCCGTGAAAATCACCCCGCAGGTCCAGCTTCGAGGCGAATTCGGCTGGCGGCAGGGCCGTCAGGCCGAAACGGTGCTTGTGCCCATCATTGTCGAGGGCCAGGTTCAGGTCTTCGAGAATCAGCGGCGGCGCGTTTCGCTGTGCGTCCTCCCAGACCACCGTCGCGCCATTGACGCGAATGCGTTTCTGGGCCAGGACCCAGTCGGCAACACCATTGTCGCTGCCCTGCTGGCTAACCGCGATTCCCGCGACATAGAACTGGCCGTCGACGTCACGGCGCAGATTCAGGGTGGGCTCGTCGAAGCGCAGCAGACTCAGGCGCAGTTGCATCCGCGGCAGCGACGACCAGGAAAGAACGCTCTCGACGCGGCTGAAGGCCAGTGCCGGCTGCCCTTGCGCGTCGGCGATCCGGACATCGGACAGGATCAGGTCAGGATTGAGTCCCTGCCAACTGGCCTCGATGCCCCCAATGCCGACCGATAGCCCGAGCGCCTGGCCGACCTGGCGCTCAATCTCGGGCCGATAGTTCTCGATGTTCGGCAGGATCAGATAGCGCAGCCCCAGAATCAGCAGCACGAAGGAAAAATAGAGCAGCAGCAGGCCACGCAGCACCAGGCGCCCGATCAACCGCACCTTTGGGTGCGAGATCACCGGCACGAGATAGTGCAGGCGATGGTAGAGCGCCGGGCGCAGTTCCTCTTCGCGCATCAGATGGGGCCGGCGCGAAGAGACTTTTGCCAACAGTCGGTGAGCGTCACTAGAATGTCGCGATACCTGATGAGACGATTGAACCACCCATTGTAACGGCTTTGCCATGGGTCTCCAGTCCCGGCAGCACAGGCCCGATCCAGCAGACCACCCGACGAGAAACTCATGGAACCCAACATCGACCCCCTCTGTGCCGATCCAGGCGCGCCTGATTCACCCTGGCAGACCGCCCAGGCCCACAGCCGCTACCTGCGTCACCTGCTGGTGGCCCGCCCGCCGATCGCGACCTGGCTTGCCGAGCACGCCGCGCAGCCGGTCACCGCGGCGCAGATGAGCGACTTTCTCGCGCAGGCCGCGCCAGCCAGCGACGAGAGCCTGAAGCGAGCCTTGCGTCAGTTGCGCCAGCGCGTGATGGCCACCCTGATCGTGCGTGATCTCGGCAACCTGGCGCCGTTGAGCGAAGTCGTCGAAAGCATGACCCAGCTCGCCGATGTAACCACCAACTTCGCGCTCGACTTCTTCCATCGGCAGCTGAGCGAGCTGTTCGGCGAACCGCTCGACAGCCGTGGCCAGCCGCAGCGGCTGCTGGTCATCGGCATGGGCAAGCTTGGCGGCCGCGAGCTGAACGTTTCGTCCGATGTCGATTATATTTTCGTCTACCCGGAGGAGGGGCAGACTGAAGGCAAGGGTCGTCGGCTCGAAAACTACGATTTCTTCCTGCGCCTCGGCAAACGCCTGATCGGCGCCCTGGGTGATCTCACCGAGGACGGCCAGGTTTTCCGGGTCGACATGCGCCTGCGACCGAACGGCGACTCGGGAGCGCTGGTCGGCTCGCTCGGCTCGCTGGAAAACTACTTCATCACGCAAGGCCGCGAGTGGGAGCGTTACGCCTGGATCAAGGCCCGGGTGATGAACGACGGCGTCAATCTGCAGCCGGAATGGGTCAAGGCCCTACAGAGCATTGTCCGCCCGTTCGTTTTCCGCAAGTACCTCGACTTTGGCGCGATCAATGCCATGCGCGATCTGCATGCCCAGATTCGTCGCGAGGTCGCGCGCAAGGACATGGCCGAACACATCAAGCTCGGTCCTGGGGGAATCCGCGAAATAGAATTCATCGCCCAGGTCTTCCAGTTGATCCGTGGCGGCCGCGAGCCGGCATTGCAGACCCGGCCGACGCTGCAGGTCCTTGCCCTGCTCGCCGAACGGCGCCTGCTGCCGACCGAAACCGAGCGCGAGCTGGCGGCAGCCTATGAGTTCCTGCGCCGCCTCGAGCACCGCCTGCAGTACGTGAACGATGCCCAGACGCATCGCCTGCCGGGCGCTGACGACGAGCGCCGGCAGATCGCCGCTTCGCTGGGCTTCGCCGACTGGCATGGGTTTCTGCTCGTTCTCAACGGCCACCGGGCGACCGTCGCCCGCCATTTCGAGCAGGTCTTCTCGGAGCCGGAGGAGGGCCGGCATCCACTCGCCGGAATCTGGGATGACCCGGTGGCCGGCGACGATGCGCTCGAGCGCCTGTCCACGCTGGGTTTTCGCCAGCCGAAAGCGATGCTCGAACGGCTGCAGAGCTTCCGCCAGAGCGGCCGTTACCTGCAGTTGCCGGCGAGCAACCGCGAGCGCCTCGACGCCCTCGGGCCACGCCTGATCGATGCCGCTGCGGCCACTGGCACGCCTGACGCGACCTGGCAGCGCGGCCTCGATTTTCTCGATACGATCAGCCGTCGTGGCGCCTATCTGGCCCTGCTGCAGCAGTATCCGCAGGCGCTGATGAAGCTGGCCGAACTGATCGGCAGCTCGTCGTGGGCCGCCGACTACCTGACCCGGCACCCGATTCTGCTCGACGAACTGCTCGATTCGCGCATTTTCGATGTCACCACCGACTGGCAGCGATTCCGTCAGGATCTGCACGCGCGGCTGGCCCTGCACGTCGACGACATTGAGCGCGAAATGGATATCCTGCGCGAAACGCACCACGCGCAGGTTTTCCACTTCCTGGCGCAGGACATCGCCGGCATGCACACCGTCGAGCACCTCGCCGACCGCCTCAGCGAACTCGCCGACATCATGGTGCAGACGACGATGGATCTCTGCTGGCACAAACTCAAGCACCGCCATCCCCATCCCGAGCGGCGGCCGCGCTTCGCGGTCATCGCCTACGGCAAGCTCGGCGGCAAGGAACTCGGCTTCGCTTCGGACCTCGACCTGGTCTATCTGCACAATGACCCGGAGCCCGACGCCGGCGAACTCTACGCCCGTCTCGGACAGCGCATGAGCACCTGGATGTCGACCCAGACGGCGGCCGGCATGCTCTTCGAGGTCGACCTGCGCCTGCGCCCGAATGGTGATTCCGGCATGCTCGTCTCGCCGGTCGAAGCTTTTCGCGACTATCAGCTGCACCACGCCTGGGTCTGGGAACACCAGGCGCTGACGCGGGCCCGCTTCTGCGCCGGCGACCCGGCTGTCGGCGAGCCGTTCGAAGCGATCCGCATCGAGATCCTGCGCCAGGCGCGCGATCTGGCCACGCTGCGCGATGAAGTGCTGGCGATGCGCAAGCGGATGCTCGATCAACACGCTTCGGGAAGCGAGGAGTACTTCGACATCAAGCATGATCGCGGCGGCCTGATCGACGTTGAATTCATCGTCCAGTACCTGGTCCTCGGCCATGCGCACAGGCATCCCCGGCTTTGCGGCAACCTTGGCAACATCGCCTTGCTCGCGATCGCTGCCGAACTGGGCCTGATTCCGGCCGACCTGGCCGAACCGGTGCGCAGCGCCTACCGCGAGTTTCGCCGCATGCAGCACGTCCTGCGGCTCAACGCCGGCCGTCGCGCCCGCGTCGAACGTGCCGCGGTCAGCCGCCGCATCGAGGCCGTTCGCGCACTCTGGCAGGCGGTCTTCGGTGTGGCGTGAGCCGGAGATCCGCCTCATCCTCGGTCGACAGGCCGCGCCCGAAGACCAGCATCGGCGAAGCGTGAAGCGTAAGAGCCAGCAGCCGAATCATCATCTGCTCGTCGGTTTCCGACGGATGGCGGGCAATCGTCAGGCCGTAGTCTGAATCATGGGTCAGCGATTCGACGGTCTTGGTGTTGGGGGGCTGGCCATGATCATGCCTTCGCTGGTCGCATCATCGGGATTCCGGCTTGCCAAGCGGCTTGATGTTCCCGGGGACGACGAAGCCTGGCCACAGCGCGTTGTCGGTATCGAGGAAAGCCAGTTCGAGCTCCCGCAGGCGGTGCAGATCGCGCTGGCGCGTCTTGTCGTTGAGCTTCAGATAGAGGCTGGTGTACCAGGGCGCGCGCCGCACTTCGTCGAGGGGCAGCGGTCGCCCTCGATCAAGGAGGAAGGAAAGAATGGTGTACTGCCGGGCGTTGATTCGCTTGTCGTCGAGGGCGCGGCGGATCCTGCTCTCGTAGAGTAGCCTGTTCACCAGTAGATTGACGCGATCGTGCAGCGTATTGATCGTCTGGCGCATCCCTTCGAGGTGGAAGTCGACGAAAGCCTGATTGGGTGCGTCTCGCCCTTTCTCGGCGGCCTTGCGGCAACCATTGAAGAGGGTGAAGTAGGCGTCGATATTCTGCAGGTAGTAGCGCGCCAGCGCGAAGGGGGCGTAGCGGTAACCGGCGGTCTGCAGCAAGGTGGCTTCGATGACGCGACCGACGCGGCCATTGCCGTCCCAGAACGGGTGAATCCGTTCGTAGTAGAAATGCACGAGCGGCGCGCGGATCAGGGCGGGAATACCGGCCGCTGCGAGCTCGCCATGCCAGGCGATCAGCGCAGAGAGCAGCCGTTCGATGTCCTTGCCGTATTGCGGCGGCTTGTAGCGGCCGCCATGCGCGGCGTCACCGACATAGGTGACGCGGGTCTTCGGGTTGTCGCGGATCAGGCCGGGGCGATTGTCTTCGTGTGGAATATCCGCGGTGATCAGTCGATGCAGGTCGATGATGAATTCTGTCGTCAGCGACCAGCCAGGCGTTTTCGCGGCGGCTTGCGACAGGTCGTAGGCCGCCTTGATGTTGAGTGCGCGTTGTTGCTCGACCGCTTGCACCTGGCGAGGATCGAGGCTCAGGGCACTGGCGGTCTCTTCCTCGCTCAGCGTGCCGCCTTCGATCGTGTTGGTGCCGAACACGCTGCTGACCAGGATCTCCTGCTGCAATCGGTTCGCGACCTGCGAAAGGGGGGACGCGACGAAGCGCGCGTGCGCGTCTTCGACGCGGTGGAGCGCCAGATCGACAGCCGCCACCCTGAATCCGGGCTGGAAGACAAAGGGGCCGAAGCGGTCGGTGTCAATCCGGCGAGAAAGGTCAGAACAGTCTTCGAGCAATATTTTGTCGTGCATGATGTCCGCCACTCTATTGAAAACTGTGTCTATTTTTCATCAATATAGGATTTCGCACAAACAAATGTGTCGCCTGAAATGTCGCAGCGAATGCTCCATCCATTCTGCAAGGGATTCGAGCGTTCTGAGTTCATCGCCCGTGCGCCCCTGCAGGAGCTGCCGCCCACCTTTGCATATCTCGATGCGCTTGCGCAGTTTGAAGGATCGTTCCCCGATCCCGCAGGCTGCGCCACTGCCGTCAGCCAACTGGCAACGATCAGGAGATCTAACCATGCTCGGCATGAATATTCTGGCGACCAGGAGCCACAAACCCGGCGCCACTCAGATGTACGGTAACCTCCGGCATGATCCAAAGGACTAACGGTCGAGGCGATGGATTCGATGGGCAACTGCGCGTTGGCGGGGAGGGTTCGCAGCAGGACCCGGCAGGCACCAGCGATTCCGTGAGGCATTAGCAGCCATCCGCCTCGCCAATGCAGAGAGGCCAATCCGAAGATTGGCCTCTCTGCTTGATTCCATTGGCACGCCCGGAGCGATTCGAACGCCCGACCCCTTGGTTCGTAGTTAGGTACGATGACACTTCTTGAGACTTTATGGCACGGGATCACATCCTAAAAAGTGCGTGCAACTTGTTGATAGTGCTTTATATATGGTCTATACTCGTCCCAAGGGGTAGCGGGAAGTCTCACAGAAGCTCACCCTAGAGTGTCACCAAATGTGTCACCACTACAGAGCAGGAAAAGGCAATCATGGGCACGTTGAACGACGTTACTTGCAAGACGGCAAAGGCTGTAGGGAAGGATTTATTTCTAGGTGACGGTGGCGGGCTATACCTGCGCGTCAGGCCCGGCGAAAACACCAAGAAGGTATGGCTTTACCGCTTCAAGAGATTGACGGATTCTGGCTCACGATGGTTCGAGATTGGCACCTATCCGGAACTGTCCCTACTCAGGGCCAGGTTGAAGGCTGTAGAACTGGCGGTAAAGCGTCGGGCAGGCATTGACCCAATTGACGAAGCTAAAGCCGCTGACATGGCGGCGGCGGAAGCTGAGGCAGCGGCTGAGGCGGCAAAGACTGTAGCATCAGCAAGAGCAGCGGCTAGGCTCACGGTGGGGGCTCTGCTAGATCGGTGGCAAGCTGACTACCTGTCGCACAAACGCAAGGATGGTGGCACCGAGATACGGCGATCATTCGCCAAGGATGTGCTGCCGGCGATTGGTGCGGTTCCTGCTGAGGATGTGAGGCGCGGCATGGTGGCCAACCTTCTTGATGGCGTGGTTCGTCGGGGTTCCCCGGTCATAGCAAACTACTTGCTTGCGGACATGCGGCAGATGTTCGAGTTTGCAAAGGCACGGCAAATCATCGAAGCGAACCCTTGTGATGGACTGAGCAAGGCGCAGTTTGGCGGCGTGAAGGTCGAGCGTGATCGGGTGCTGAGCGAGGGAGAAATCAAGGAGCTACTCGCCAAGATTCCGGGGGCGAAGTTACAGAAGCGCACAGAAGCCGCTATCTGGTTGATGCTTGGCACTGGCTGTCGGGTGGGCGAAATCAGTCAAGCACGGTGGTCTGCGGTCGATCTGGTGGGCAGAATATGGACCATTCCGCCTGAAGTGGCCAAGAACACGAAAGAGCACAAGATCTATTTGTCGTCATTTGCCGCCAAGTGGTTTGAAGTCTTGAAGCCAACGACAAGCGCTTCGGAATGGGTATTCCCTGCACAGAACAAGCTGGGAGAGCATCTTTGCGTCAAGAGCATCGCGAAACAGATCGGCGACAGGCAGCGCGAAGGCACCCCGATGCAGAACCGCAGTCAAGCTGTGGCGTCGCTGAAATTGAGCGGGGGCGACTGGACACCGCATGACCTGCGCAGGACGGCGGCGACTCTAGCCGGTGAATTGGGAACCCCTCCCTATGTCATTGAACGCATGCTCAACCATCAGCAGAGAAACCCGCTAGAACGTATCTATCAGCGGCAGTCCCTGGAATCTGAACAGCGCGAGGGCTGGCGTTTGCTGGGAGAAAGACTAGCGTTGCTTACCAGCGGCGCTTCAAACGTGGTCACGCTCAAGCAAACAGCTTGAGATACGGCGCATGGGCCGCGACGATCTGACTGCACATGGGGCTTCCGTTCGACGTTCAGGGATTGGGCCGCAGAACAAACAGCTTTTGAGGCGGCTTACCGGCGTGGCGATCTGATCGAGAAGCGGTGCAGGCTCATGGCCGATTGGGCGAAGTTCTGCGCGACGGTGGCGATGACGCAAAGGCCAGGGTGCTGCCGATGAGATCCTCAAAAGCGAGCTGATTCATCGCGGTTGCCGCCTGGGCCTTAGCGTCCCTGTTTGGGCGCTAGATCGCATTCACCATTGCCGCAATTAGCGCTCTTAGAAAGACACCGCCTTTCGCCAAAAATGGCCAACAAGATCCACTTTGTGAACTATCACCAAGCATGGCAACCTGCACGCTGTTTTATACCAAATCACAGGACAGCAAGCCATGACGAAACAAACCAAGAAGAAACAAACCAAGAATGTCGGTATCTCCGACGCCCTAAAGCATTTCGATTCCCTTCCTGATTCGGCCAGCGTCCGACTGCCAGTAGTCGCGGGGCTGAAAGCGTGCTCAGCCGCAACGGTTTGGCGCATGGTTAAGCGTGGCGATTTGCCAGTACCTCGGAAAATCTCGCAGCGCATTACAGCTTGGAATGTTGGCGAGCTTCGTAAGGCCCTTACGGCCTGATCGGAGCGACGTCATGGCGATTAACGAAAAAGCCGCACCGGTGGCTGGCCGGGCGGCTTCGGGTAGAACATTCGACGACGTGATTATCGCAGAGATCCCGAAGAATTCCCGAGAGGTCTACCGCATCACTCGGCGCGACTTCAAAGGCTATCCGCTGGTCGACGTCCGCATCTGGTTCGACGACGCCACTACGGACGAGCTTCGGCCGGGCAAAGGCGTAAGCATCAAGCTTGAAGCCCTGCCGGAGATTGTGGCGGCACTGTCCGGGCTGATCGAAGGAGGTCGGCTGTGAGCGGGCGCGGCAAGTCACAGAAAAGCATGGCCCTGATTAAAGCCGCAGGCAGGATTATGCGCGAGATTGAACCGGCGAGCGTCAGGGCGGTCTGCTATCGGCTTTGCACCGAGGGCCTTATCCCGTACATGGCGAAGAGCACGAAGTACTCTGAGGCCGCCGTGGAAGGAGGTGCGTCATGAGAAAACCTCCCGCCTATCAGGAGTATGCAGCCACGATGCTGGCAGATTCGCGGTACAGGCTCATGAGCCTTGCTGAACGCGGTCTGTTGGACACTCTGAAACGCGAGTGCTGGGTGAATGTAGGCGTGCCAGCTAATCCGGCAAAGCTCGCCAAGATGCTGAGCTTCGAGGCCGCGGAGATCGACGCCGCGCTGCCTGCCGTCATGCAGTTCTTCGCCATCGTGGGCGACAGGATCATCTGCCCGGAGCTTGAGGACCTGCGCGCAACATACGCCGATCGCCGTGAAAGACAGGCTGCAGGCGGCAAGCGGAGTGCCGAAAAGCGCAGCGGCGGAGCGGCAAGTACATTGCAAGCTACTCCAAAGCACCCTGCAGGCAGCTTGCAAGTCCGTAGACAAGACAAGACAAGACAAGACCAGTCAAAAGCAGTCGCCATAAAGGAGGTTGTTCCCTGTGCTGAATACAAGGATTGGATGAGCAACGATGATCCGGGAGGCGATGCTGCCAAGTATCAGCGGATGTCGGACGGCGAATGACCGCAGGAGCTGGCCGGGCTGATTGCCCTCGCGGCCATCGGCGTCATGTTGTTGTCGGGAGTGCTAGCATGATCCGCGCGAACACGGTTTTCTGCCCGACGCTGCGGGAGGCTTTCGAGCGCGCCGGGATGCGGTACCCGGACAAGGATATGGCGCCGGGTTCGCTGGTCCGGTTCTCGACTGACGACGGGAAAGCCGGCGATTTGGCTGGATGGTGCAAAGTCTTCCCCGATGGCGTCGGCGCCTCCTTTGGCTGCAATCGAGCCAACACCAAATTTACGTGGCAGATGCGCGACACCGACGCGCTGAAGCCGACCAATAAGGAGCGGCAAGCTGCCTGCCTCAAGTCGCATCAGGCACGACAGCAGGCTGATGATGACCTCGCCAAGCAGCGTGAAAAAGCCGCAGCGACCGCCACCCGCATCTGGAGTGAGGCATCCGAGGTTGACTTCGCGCACAGCTACGTCAGGCGTAAAGGGATCACGCCCTACGGTGCTCGCCAAGACCTCGATGGCTCCTTGGTGCTTGCTGTCCGCGTCCCTGACGGCGAAATCCAGAGCGTGCAGTTCATCGGCATCGGTGGCGTCAAGAGGTTCCTGCCAAAAGCCAAGATGAAGGGCGGACGGCTTATTCTCGGCAATCTGGAAAACGGCAAGCCGATTATTCTTGCCGAAGGGTGGGCAACCGCGTGCAGCATTCACGAGGCGACTGGCCAAGCCGTCGTCGTCGGGTTTTCCGGTAGCAACATGGCCGTCGTCGCTGCCGATCTGCGTAGGAAGTTTCCCGACTCACCGCTGCGCATCGCTGGCGACCTCGACGACCACGGCAAAGGACTTGAGTATGCACAAGCCGCCGCGGCCACCGGAGCGCCAGCCGTCCTCACCATGCCCGCCTTCGCCGACGGCCAGATCAAGGGTGACTTCAACGATCTGCATCAGGCCGAAGGTTTGGAAGCACTACGCCGGCAACTGGACGCGACGCCAGACACATCAACGCTTAAAATTGTGCCGTTCCTGGCGCCGGCTTTGGCGAAGTGCGACGCGCGCGACGGAACGTACAACACTCGCCCCCTGACAGAATTTGGCAACGCTCTGCGGTTACTCGACGACAACGGAGATCGCCTCAAGTACGTGCCCGAGGTAAAGGCGTGGCTCATCTGGACTGGCAAGTCTTGGCAGTGGGATCCCGACGGCGCGGCCGTCCGATCGATGGCCGCCCGACTGCACAGGACCATTTACGCGGAGGGCATGGAGCACCCCAACGACGTTGAGCACTTCGCAAAGTTCGCGCGCAAGAGTTCAGAACACAAGACAATCTGCGCCGCTGTCAAGATTCTCTCTGACGTCGGTCAGGTGCGCTTGCCGATGGCGCATGTAGACGCTGATGAATTCCTCGTTGGGTTCGATCACGCCCAGCAAGTGATTGACCTCAAGACGGGCACCGCGCGCGCCGCTACGCCTGCCGACTACGTGACCAAGAGCTTGTCGGCGGACTCGGTCGGCAACACCTCTCGGGCTGTTCGCTGGTGTCAGTTCATGAACGAAGTGTTCGACGGTGACCAAGAGCTTATCGACTGGATACAGAGGTTCTGCGGGTATCTGCTGACGGGATCGACGCAGGAGCATTTTTTCCTCTTCCTCTACGGTCACGGTGCCAACGGCAAGAGCGTTTTCATTGAGTTGCTGAAGTTCGTCATGGGCGATTACGCTCGCACGATCGCATCCGAGACGCTTAGTCAGTCGAAGCGCAACGCAGGTGGCGCATCGCCTGACCTCGCGGTGCTCGTCGGCGCGCGAGCGGTGCTCAGTTCAGAGACTGAAGAGAACACTGCTCTGGCAGAAGCATTGGTGAAGAGCATCGTGTCTGGCGACACTTTGTGCGCAAGGCCGCTCTACTGCCCACCTTTCAATTTCAAGCCGACTTTGAAGTTGATAATGTTCGGCAATCACAAGCCGATCGTCCGTGGCAGCGATCACGGCATATGGCGCCGGATTCGACTGGTGCCGTTCAATCGGAGGTTCGCGGAGGATGAAAAAGACACGAAGTTAATCGACAAGTTAAAGGCTGAGGCGCCGCACATCCTGGCATGGATGGTGTCCGGCTATATCGAGTGGAAGCAGAAAGGGCTCTCCGATACACCAAAGTCGATTCAGCAGGCAACAGACGCGTATCAAGTTGATCAGGACCTGACGGGCACTTGGCTCGTAGAGTGTACCAAGCGCAGCGCTAACGCTGAGGAATTGGTCGGCGACCTCTACGCCAATTACAAAACGTGGTGTCTCGACAATGGATTGAAGCCCGCGAGCACCATAGCACTTGGGCGGAGGCTCGGCGAGCGCGGGTATCGCGGGCGATCGTCAAGCGGCAAGCGATTCTGGTGCGGCTTAAGCCTGACGGATTCGCGGCATCAGGGTTACGCCAGCGGAAAAGGCGGCTACTGATGACACCAATCAACATCAATCGATCATCGATAGTGCGGATAGTGCGGATGGAAGGCATTTTCCATAAACTCCCCCATGAAGCTGTTTCTAGGAAAAGTCTTGAAAACAGGGGTTCATCCGCACTATCCGCACTGCACCGTTCACTTACCCTTGGATTGTTGCTATCTGATTACACCTCCCTCGCCCCTTCGTGCGCTATCCCGTCGAACCTTCGCTCCGTCGCACCTTCGCCACTTGTCGTTGGCCGACGGCGCCCAAGTAGGGCAAGCCATGCTGCCGTATATCGACCCTCATTTCGTCGGATAGGTACACAGCGGTAATCTTCTCGGCTACGGGAACCTCCTTCGATCGGCGAAATACTTCGGCGGCATCCTCATCCAAGAACTCCTCGTCACTAAACCGCACTGCCTCCCGATTCAACACCTTCCATTTCTTGGTTCCTGCCACCCTCCGCACCTCGAAGTTCCGACTCAATGTCGGAAACTGCGCCTCAGCCAATTGCGCACCCCATGACTTTACGAGTTTCTCAGCCGCGGCTGAAACGATTCGGTCATAGAACGCCTTCAGGCCGTCGGCATTTGCCAATGGAAAACGCTCGGCGTGAAGTCTCCCCGGCAGCCAGGCTATTCCAGAAAATCCCTGATTCGCGGCAAGCAGCAGCATCATTCTGAGCGCCACCTCCAGCCAATGATTGAGGTAAGGGTTGAAAGGGGGCGGCTGCAGGTCATCGTCCCAGTCGAAACTGTCGCTGGCCGCATCATCGATCGGCCGTCGCCTCCTGGCCTCCTGGATAGCCGCCCGAAGTTCCTGATTCCAGTCACTCTGGATCTCTTCGAGGACGAGCAGACGCGCACCCGCAGGCGTCATGCGCTCGGTACTCCGCACATGGGCAACAATATTGGGAATGTCGAAATGCGGTCCCCAGTACTCCGCGGAAAGATTGGGCGCAGTAATGAGCCATTCAGTGTAATTCTCACCCCCAGGAAGTACGTAACGCGTGAACTGATTGAGGCTTCTGGTTTGGCCAACGAATCCTTCTGTGGCAAGGCGCCGCGCCATGCGCTCAACCAGTATTCGGCCATACGCCATCGCCTCTTGGGCGCTGGCAAATCGCCGTTCTACCGGGTGCGACGCCAGTTTCTTCCGTCCACGCGGAACCGAGAACGACCAGTACCGATTCCGGCCAAACAATCCAGTATCGACTTCCACATGCAGCCAGATGCACAGCCCGAAGGTACGATCCGCGTAATGCAACAGACGGGCTTCGCGTAGCCCTCGCCGGACGACGGTGGGCGGAAGTTCGGCGGGGCGCTGTTGTTTTTCGTAGCGGACGAGCGGCAGATACTCATCGGTGACATGGCGCTGAAGAACAAGTTCGCAGGGAGGATCGTGCTTCAGAAAGGCGAGCAGCTCGTCAATGTGCAGAAGGTGTGCCGGGTGCTTTTCCAGTTCCGGGATGATGCTCGACCACTCAATTTCGACCGCAGTGACGCCATTCTTCTGCAAGTTCCGTATGGTGCCGATCCATTGTTGCGGCGTTCCTTTCGTCTGGCCAGTGGCCGCAAGCTGCCGCTGTAGCGGCGACCATAATTTGATCGGTGCAAGCTCGTATTCCTCACCTGTTCGCTTTGTCATGGCGTTGAACTCAGGCTAGACCTCTCCACTTGACCGACCTCCGGTTTAGCGCGCCACACCGCCGGCGCAGGCCGCGTCGATCATGCTCCTGATGTAACTGTCGCTGTCCTCCTCCTGGAACAGGATGTGCCGCCTCTGCATCTCGCTCTTCTCCATGTTCCACAGCATCGTCATCGTGTGCGAGTGCGTGTTCGAGACGATGAAAGACTGCAGGCGCACCTTGACATCGCCGAGGCGTTGTTCGATCTCCTTGATGCTCTCGCGAAACTGGATCTTTGGATCGCTCGGCCCGAGATTCCGGATACCTTTGGGGTCCACGAAGATCACGTGTTGCATCCCGTCCGCGAGCAGCCAGAGGATGAAATCGGGGTGGAAATTGCCGGCCTCGAAGAATCCCACACCACGGCCCTTGCTCAGGTTGCGCAGCAGGTAGAGTTCTCTGGTTTTGAAGAAGGCGGCGTTAGCATCGTGGAACGTCTTGAGATCCTCGACGAACCGGCGCTCTCCCTTGTTCAGCGCGGTGGGGCTGATCTCGACGACCTTTGTGTCGAGATAGAGCAGTGGCTGATACAGATGCTGGCCGAACCAGATCGCCTTCATGCCCCCGAATGCCCACGACTTGAGGTCGCCCCTCTCGATCGCGGCCTTCAGTTCTTCGAGCTTGGTGACGATCTCCTCCTGCGACTTGTCGATCAGGATGCGGTAGCCGTTTTGTTCGGGAGCTTCCCTGGCGCTCAGGAAGTTCGGGTCGTCCTCGGTGAGGTCACGATACTCCAGGTGCGGCAGTTCCCACTCGCGCTTGCGGAACGTGTAGTAGCGCTCGGTGTACTTTCTGAGCAAGGAGACGGCAATCTCATCCCACAGACGCACTTTCTCGAAAGAATCGAAGGCCAGTTCTTCAGCCGGAATCTGCAGCCGGTACCAGCTCTGATCGGCGAGCAATCGCTCGATTGCCCGTCGCGTCAGGTTCAGGTTGTACCAGCCGCGCTCGGCCTTGAAACGCTCCAGCTCGAAGGTCATCCGGTCGAGGTCGAGGAAGGCCACATGCCGCGCGCTGAGGTGGGTTTCGTTCGGTGCGGCGTCCGCGTCGCCGCCAATCAGGCCGCCCGATTTCATCGCCTGAATCTTGGGGTACCAGTTGAGTACTACCTGGTTTTTCTGCAGGTACGCCGTGCTCGGGTCACGGGACGGGTCCGGCCGGGCCAGCGTCGGCACCGGCCCGAGCTTGCGGAAGGCGTCGCCGAATTCGGTGCTGACGCCGTTGATCGTCTTCTTGAGGCGGACTGTCTTGAGCTTCTGCGTGCCGAGGTTCCTGATCACCGGCAGCAGGAACTCGATACGATCGTCGTTGGTAGGCAAGCCCTCTTCTTCGAGGAAGTCGCGGAACTGCGCCATGTAGTCGGCGTGGATACCGAAGATACCGAGGGTCTCCAGCACGCTGATGTGCCTGGGCCGATCGACGCCGTCCAGTAGACGCGCCCTGCTGCTGCGCTTGAGGCTAAGGTCGTAGCCCTTGAGCCGCACACCGCGTCCGAAGAGCTGGATGATCTGCGCGCCTTCCCCCTTGCCGACGTTCATCAGGCCCATGGTGGAAACCCGCCAACTGCTCCAGCCCTCGGTGAACTTCTTTGACCCGATCAGGAGATTCACCGTCGACTGCGGCTTGTTGATCTCCTGAAACAGCGAGCCCGAGAATTCACGCTCGTCGGTAGCCAGGCGATGCTGCTCGCACAGCTTCACCAGCTTGGCGTCGTCACCGACGTTGATGACGCCGAAGGCCTCGTTGTCGGCGCCGAGTCGTAACGCCACTTCGCCGGTCGCTCCCCTCAGGTTCTCGACATAGAGCTGCCCGCCGCCCGGCGCGTTGAAGAGCGTTTCGAGTGTCTCATCGAAAACCTGTGCCGGCGAAAGGCCGCAGGTGTTGAGATAGGCGAAGCGTCCGGCAAACAGGTTCCTGCCCGTCGCGGTGACCAGACCCTGATGCAGGATACGTTCGATTTGCTGGATGCTGCCCTCGCGGTTTGCCACATAGCGCGAGAGAAACTGCAGGATCTCCACGATGTCCGAGGCATCCCGCGTGGCCAGCGTCGCCGTCACGCTGCCACCGACGAAGATCCACAAGGGTTTCTCGATGTGGAAGGGCCGGAAGGTCGCGCCCTGCTCGCGGTAGAGTCGCTGCTGCTGGAAGAACGACAACAGGCACGCCACCAGATAGACTTCAAGGTGCTTCCGCTGCGTTCCCTCGTCGAGGTTGAGGATCTGATAGTCCTTGCCGAAACCGTCGCCGTAGAAGTAGCGGTACGAGTAATCGAACAGCGTGCTCCTGGCGTACAGATCGATGAGCTTCGGCCGGCCCTTGACCGCCTGCCCGAAAGTGGCCGAGTACTCGAACGAAAAGCCCTTCTCGCACAGCGCGTTGCGAAAACGCATCCACGCGCCCTCTTCACCGCTGCTCGTGCCGCGGTGGCCCTCGTCCACCAGTACCAGGTTGTTGCCCTCGAAGGCGTCGATGGCGATGGTCCTGTCGCCCATCTCGTCGCGCAACCGGGTCACTTCGAGGATCTCGACCGCCTGGCCGGTGAACAGCCCGCGCCCATCCTTGTTGAACAGTTCGGCGTCGATGCCCGCCGCCTCGAACTCGCGCAGGTGTTGCTGGGAGAGACCCTCGTTGGGCGTCAGCAGCAGGATGCGGTTCAGTTCCCGGCGCCGCCCGTGGGTCTTCAGCGCGTGCTGGTACTGCAGAATGTTGGCGTGCATCAAGAGCGTCTTGCCGCTACCGGTGGCGCTCCAGTAGGCCAGCTTGTTGAGTTGCGACCAGGCTTCGGCGGTTTCGTCGAAGGGCGTGACCTGGTCAGCCTCCGGCTTGTCGGTGTTGTAGACGGCGATCTGCGCGTTCAGCGCGGCGAGCAGCGCCTGCGGATCACGAAAGTAACGGTCGAGATAGATTTCGGTGAACAGGAGGGTGAGGTACTGGAAATACTTCCAGACGATCGGCCGCTCGCCGTGCGTGAGACGCCGCTCGTTCAGCCGCTGCGTGTGCCTGACGATGTTCTGGTCGTATTCGAGCAACAGGTCTGTTGGCAGTTGCGTCAGGTTGAAGAGCTGCGCCGTGAGTGCGTGGTGAAAGTGGTGGACCTGGTTCTCATCGAGACCTTCCAGGCTTTCGTGGCGCAGGTGTTCGGCCAGTTCCTCGAAGTGCTTGACGTTGAACAGCGACAGCAACCACTGATTCAGCACCAGCTTGTGGGGGAACGGTATCTGTGGCTGCCTGCTGGTGCGGCTTCGCGGCGCGGCAGGGGTTGCGGCCGCTGGATTGCGGAGGCGTGGCATCAGCGGCCTCCCTCGGCAAAACCGGATTCGCCAACCGCAAGCTCGCCAACGCCCATCTCTCCGAGTGCCCCCGCCGCCAGTTGTTCCTCGATGAAGCGCTGCATCTCTTCTTTTTCGGCAGTTCCAGCAGATATTTCGATACAAACAGCCCGTTGTCGATGCCGGCCAGCGCGTACTCCACCAGGGCGTGGTCCTTCTGCGTGCACAGCAGGATGCCCACCGGCGGATTGTCGCCGAGCGTCATCATGTTCTTGCGATACCAGCTCACATAGGTCGCCGGGGCGGTCATGCTCATACGCCATCAGCCTCGAACATCAGCCGGTGGAAGTCCTCCTCGATCAACCGCCCCTTCCACAGGTCGTCGGGCGTCTTGAGGTTTTCGAGGTTGTTGCCGCCGTTGACATAGATGAGGTCGAACTCGCTATCCTTCGCCGAGTAGCCCTGTTTGGTGAACCACTCGTCGAGCACCAGATTGTCCTGCTCGGGTTCGCCGGTGAGCTTGCGCCAGATGATCAGCGTCGTGCGACCGTCGGGGGTGGTGCCGGTGACGGTGCGGAACCAGTACGGGCCGAGGGCATCCTGCTTGAGTCGTCCGTAGAGGCGCAGGCGCTTCTCGCTATCGCGCTCGAACGACGTACTGAAAGTCTGCGGTGCGGCGATGTGCTGGACGGTGAGGCCGATCAGCCAGTTGAAGGTTTCCAGCAGATCGACGTTGACCTCCCGGCTTTCGTCCGATCCTGGGCGCTTGACCTTGAGCTTGTAGGCCGTGGGATCAGTGAACGCCTGCACGTTCAGCAGCGACTGGCTGCCGCGCGTCTCGACGTCGAGCATGTAGCGCAGGATGTACTGCTCCTTCAGGCCATCCGCGCCTTGCGCTTCGGCGGCGCCGAGCAAGCTTCGCTGCATGGCAGTGCGGCGAATCTCCAGATTGTTGAGTGCGTCTTCGTAGGATTCGAGGCGGAGGACCTTGATAATGCGGGGGCTACGCTCGGCTTCCTCTGGCGTAGCGAGGCGCTTGGGCTTGCCGTCCTTCCACTCCGGGGTGAAGGTGACCTTCTTGACGCGTGGTAGTAGAACCGTGTCGAAGTAGTCGCCGATCTCGACGAGGATGAACTTGCGGCGTCCGCCGTCCTCGCGGTTGAGGTTGATCGCGGCGTGGCCAGTGGTTCCCGAACCAGCGAAGAAGTCGAGGACTTCCTCATCTGACTCGCTGGCAAGGCCAGACACCCAAAGGCTGTCCTGTACAGCGAACGGTGACTTCGCAAATGAGAAGGCTGCCGCGCCAAACAGCTGGCTCAGTGTCGCACTGCCATACTCGCGAGCTGCGTAGGTGTTTTTGTCCCACCATGATCTCGGCAGAACTCCATCAGTCGGGCGATGCCTGCGATACACCTGAGGAGTGCCATCCTTGGCCACTCGAACCTCAAGGTCGCAGAGGTTCTCAATCGCTGACAGATGGTTAAAACTCCATATTCGCTGCTGGCCCTTTTCGTCCGTAGGCCAGACAACGACTTCCCCCTCAGCAGGTTGTTCAAGGACATCCCATGTTCTGGACGCGTTGTTCCACGAGAGCGCTGGTATACGCATTGCGCTCACGGCAGGTCGCACGTAGATCGGGTAGTACTGCTTTGGTCGTGCCACGCGGTACGTTACCGACCCCCCGCCCTTCCGAAATGGCTGCCAATTGACGGAGACGCCGTTTTCCTGGGAGAACCTCTCCAACTGCTTCTCGGTCCGAGGAAGTCGTTCGAGAGAACTATCCCCGTTCGTGTAGAAGAAAGCGTACTCATGGCAAACGGACAGCCCCCGTACGGACGGTCGTCCGGACGGGTTATTTCTTATTACCGCAGTACCAAGCTGGTTGTCTTTTCCGAATTCTTGGTCGATCAGGCTTGCCAACTCATGAACTTGATAATCATCGATAGTGACGCACAGTACCCCTTGATTTGACAAGAGCGCGCGTGACAGGGAGAGCCGTTTCTGAATCATGGACATCCACGAGGAGCTTCTGTAGCCGTTCTTGTAGTCGATTGGCCCCGCATCAGTGTTGTACGGCGGATCGATGTAGATGCACTTTACCTGCTCCCGATACCGCGCCTGCATGAGGCTGAGCGCCTGAAAGTTCTCGCTGTGAAACACCACGCCATCGGTTTGGTCCGCTACGTCACCCATCGCTTCGAGTAGCCGCGCAGTGAACCTCGCATCGAAGTGCTGCGTATCCACCACCAGCGTCGAATGCGCCTTGAGGAACTCGGACTTCAGCTTCTTGCTATACCCCGGCGCCACCATGTCGCCTTTGATCTCATCGATCGCAAGAAGCTTGACCCACTCCTCGTGCTGCGCCTCGTTCGCCGCGATCTCGGGGTGGAACGTCTCCGGGATGCAGCCGAGCGTGATGCAGTACTGCGTCTGGACGACGAACTTCTTCTTCAGCCACAGCTTCTTCTGGAAGTCCTCCAATTGGGCGAGGAAGTCGATGATCTTGCCGGCGATCCTGCGGATGACCTTGACCTTGGAGAGGTACTGCTCGACGCGGGGAACCGTCTCGTTTTCCACGTCGTCGAGGTGCATGACCTCGTTCTTGATGTAGAAGTCCAACTCGCGCCGCAGGAAGCCACCGAGATCCTTGTGGATGAAGTAGTCGAAGGTGTTGCGTGCGGTGTAGCGCTTGAGGTGTGCTTCCAGCCGTGTGTAGTCAGCCCTTTCGCCGCTCGCCGTAATGTGCGATCTGCCCAGCTCTGCTATCCACGCGGCCAGCGATGCGTCCGCCACCGCCAGGACGCGCTTGACCGCGAGCGCGATCAGGTCCTTCTGCGCCGGCGGTTTGGTCTTGCCCTCGCGAGCATCGTCTGGCCAGTCGATGAGGGTCGCCGGACGATACTCGAAGCGGATGACCAGTTCCTTCCCCGGCTCGCCATCTTCCTCGGCGATGAAATCGCGACACGAATCGCCGGCGGCTGCCAGGATGAACACGCGGTCCTTGCCTTCGGCGGCCTTGACGTTGCCGTGCTCGCCCTCGACGGCGTCCGCCAGCCGAAAGTGCACGCGCATCGGCTTCTGCTGGTCATCCGGCCGCAAGCGGAAGGCGTAATCGCGCAGATACTCGCTGGTTTTGATGTAGTACTGATCCTTGTTTGCCCAGTGCAGCGTGACTTCCTCGCCCTCGTAGGGGATGGCGTACACGCCCGGCTTGTAGACGCGCTTGGCGAGGAAGTCGCCCTCGGAGTAGTAGCGGCGGAAGAAGCTGAAAAGGTGGTCGTAGACCTCGCTCTCCAGCGCACCGATGTCCACGGCGTCGTTCGCAAGCCGCGCGCGCAGTTCGGCCGCTCTGGGCGACTGCTTGGGGTCCATGCCCGCCGCTTCGATGCCGGCGATGACCTTGGCCAGTTCCTTCTCGATCTCGGCCTTGTCGGCCGTCCTGTATTGACCGAATGCCGCCTGCACCTGCGGCAGCAAATCCTTGTCGAGGAACTGCGACACCTCGGCGCTCTTGGCGTGCATGACGCGGTAGAGGCCGAAGTCCAGGTCTGGCTGGTCAAGCTGGAACAGCTCCTGCAGCAGCGTCTTCAGCTTCTCGTATTTCTGGCTCATCGCGTGGTCTGTCCTCGGTTACGCATGTTCGGTGTGCGGCGGACTACTGAACGGCCCAGCGTATGGTGAAGAGCGCCTCGGTGACGGTGCGCTGGGCGAGGCGCCGTTCCAATGATTCGATCAGGGAATCGCGCTTCTCCATGATCTCGTCCTCGGCCTTGAAGATGTCCTGACGCTGGCGGCGCTGCTGCTTTTCCAGCTTCTGCAAGTGCTGCTGAATTTCATGCTGCTCTTCGAGCGTCACCGCCTGGCGCGCCTGCCGCCGTAGGGCCTTGATCTGCTCCTTGGTCGCTGCAAGCGCCTTCTCCGCCGACAGCACCATGTCGTCGGCCCACTTTTCGAGTTTCTCGCGCGCCTGGTTGAAGTGGCCGCTGTTCTGTTCGAGCGAACGGCTGATGGTCGCCTTGGCGTGCCTTTCGGCCTCAGCCCCCAGGCGTTGCTGCACGCTGGCCGGAATTTCCTCATTACCCTGCAGGCGCCCGGAACAGCCGAAGAGCTTCTCCATCGTCTCCTGGTCGAGCGAGGCCCCGCCATCGTCAAGCCCTGAGAACAGCAGGTACTCCTCCCGCTCATACGAGTCGACCACGAGGCGGGTCAGTGTAAGGAAACCCTTCTTCCCACGGAGTGCTTCGACCGCGTGGATGCGTGTCGGATGATGCGACACGTCGAAGTCGATTCGTACCGGAGGTGTCGCAATCGCCTTGGCGCTGTCGATCACATGCTCGCCCAGCGGATGCGATACGCGGTAGAGGAACTGGTTGCTCTCCTCGCCATTATCCGCGTTGGCAGGCTGCTGCGACCTGGGGTGCGACTTCGAGATCAGGTGGTAACGGCCTCGCGCGATGTCCGTTCGTGGCGGACGTTCGAGATTAAAGACCAGCGCGCCGTCGTCGAAGGAAGCACGACCGGCGAGCATGAAGCGGGTCAAGGACCAGAAGCGCTGGCCAAACCGATCGAGCTGCGCCTTGGCGTCGTCAAGCTGCAGCCGCAGACGACGATGCACATCCTCGTCGAAGTGCTCGAACAACGTCCGGCGTGTGTCGTCCAGGCGGGCGCGGATCTGCTCGTCCATTTCCTCTTGCAGGGTGCGAAACGCAGCATCGATCTCCTGGGGCGTTCGGCACTCCTGGTAGATGGCGAGGATGCGCTTCTCGAAGTCGACGCCGGACTCGATGGTTCCTAGCACCTCGTCGGAGGCGCCGAAGACACCGTTGAAGAGGTTGAATTTCTCGCCCAGCAACTCCAGCACGCGGCGGTCGGCCTCGTTGCGTTCGTTGAGGAAATTGATTACGACCACGTCGTGTCGTTGCCCGTAGCGGTGGCAACGACCGATGCGCTGCTCGATGCGCTGAGGGTTCCAGGGCAGGTCGTAGTTGATGACCAGCGAACAAAACTGCAGGTTGATGCCTTCGGATGCTGCTTCGGTGGCGATGAGGATCGCGCCTTCGTCGCGGAAGTGTTCGATGAGCGCGGTACGCACATCGACGGCGCGGGAAGCAGAGGAACGGCCGCTGTCTCGGTTTTTTTCAACCCAGCGCTGGTAGATGGCGTTGGCTTCCGGCCCGCTGTTACTGCCGTTGAAGAGCACCACCTGTCCGCGGTAGCCGTGCGATTCAAGAAAGGTCTTCAGGTATTCCTGCGTGCGGCGCGACTCGGTGAACAGCAGCGCCCTGCGTGCCGCGCCGGTGGCTGTCATCTGTTCGAAACCGATGTCCAGTGCCGTAAGCAACGTCTTTGTCTTGGTGTCGGTACCGATGCTGCGTGCCCAGTTCGCGAGCCGCTGCAGAATCTCGATTTCTTCCCGCAGCTTCTGACGGTCAATGGTATATGGCGGGTTTTCGGCGTCGGCTTCGGCAGACTCTCCGAGAATCTCGTCGAGCAGGTCGTCCTCGATCTCCTCGGATTCGATCAGCTCCTCGGTAAACCCGGGGTCGTCGGCCACTTTGTCGTCGCTCAGCTTTTCGAGACGCGCACGCAAGGTGTCAAGGGTGGCAGCGATCGCCGGCGAAGAGGATGCCAGTAGCTTGCGCAGGATCAGCGCGGTCAGATGTCGCTGGCGCGTGGGAAGCGCGTAGCTGTCTTCGCGTTGCAGGAATCCGGACACCGCCTCGTAGAGCGCGTGCTCGTCGTCGCTCGGCGTGAACGGTCGCGTGATCGGCCGCCGCTCGGTGTAGCGGATGTACTCGGTGACCTGGTTGCGTAGCGTGCGCTTGCAGAAACCGGAAAGGCGCTGACGCAACTCGCTGACGCTGCTGCCCGCACTGGCATACTGGGATCGGAAGGAGTTGAGATCCCCGAACAGATGCTCGTCAATGAGGGTTGATAGCCCATACAGTTCGAGCAGAGAGTTCTGTAGCGGCGTTGCCGTGAGCAGAAGCTTGCGGCAGTCTTCGGTCGCCCAACGTATGCCTTGACCTACCTTGTTGCTCGGCCGATAGGCGTTGCGCAGCTTGTGGGCTTCGTCGATGACCACCAGGTCCCAGGCGATGATCTTCAGCTCCTCGCGCAGCGCGTTCGCGTAGTCCAGCGACAGGATGATTACGGCCTTCTCGTTCAAAGGCGCGCAACCAACCCGCTGCGCTTCACGATAAGACTTGGCGTCGAGCACCCGCGAGGGCAAGTTGAATTTCTCTTGTAACTCCATGGTCCATTGCTTGCGCAGCGATGCCGGGCAGATCACCAGCAAGCGGCGCTTGCGCTCCGCCCAGAACTGACAAAGCACGATACCCGCCTCAATCGTTTTCCCGAGACCGACTTCGTCGGCCAGGATCACGCCCTTGGATAGCGGCGACTGCAGGGCGAAGAGCGCGGCCTCAATCTGATGCGGGTTGAGATCCACGGCCGCATCGAATAGCGACATCGACAGGCGATCCATGCCACTGATTGCGCGCCGGGTGAGGTCGTGGGCGAAGTACTTGGCATGGTGCGAGGTCAGGATCATCGGCGCAGGGTACGAATCTCTCGGAGGCTGGTGTCGAGGCGCGTCTTGTGATTCCCGATTCTCACTGGCTGTCGACGAGTATCGTGATGCCCACGGCGACGATCGCGCACTTGCCGCCTGAAAACACGGATCGCACATGACGGTAGCGCATCCCGTGTCACTGCTGGCTTGAAGCGTCGAGAGAGCGGTACGCGCCAGATTGTACGCGACCATCATCCCTTGTCAAAAGCTCATCGTCGCCGGAAGGTTCCTGCTCTACCAGTTCGAGATACGCCACCTTCTCGAAACACCCGCGTCAAGGTGTTCGCCTTTTCTGGTTATCGACAACTGCGAAGCGCTCCTTGGGATAGCAGCTATAGCTGTGCCGAACGTGGGCCTACGTGGTAGTATTGTGATTGTCACGAAATATAAGAGGAAGCGATGGCCGACAGCTCTGTGACCGTCACGAAACGAGGGCGGCCGCCCAAAGGCGACCAACCGATGACTGCTGCCGAACGCAAACGTGCGCAGCGCCAGCGTGACAGCCGCGCGATCACAGACGGCATCGGCGATGAGCAGAACGCGCCGCTACGGGCATTGCTGGCGATCCTGGGGCGCGTTGATGCTTCGGAAGCCGCTCGACTCTGCGCCCGGCGAGCTTGGGCAGAAATCGGCCGGCGCTATTGTTTCGTGAGTGTCACAGAAAAGCCAAGCACTGAAAAAACACCGTCGAGGTACAAGAAATGAGCGAAACGACCCGAACTAAAAACCTGCGCCCTGGCTGGAAACCCGGCCGGTCCGGCAACCCAGCAGGGCGGCCCAAGGGAAGCCGCAACCGTGTCACATTGGTGGCGTTGGCTGCGATGGAAGAAGGCGCCGATGCGATTGCCAGAAAGGTGGTGGATCTCGCCAAGGAAGGTGACATCAGCGCGGCCAGATTGGTACTCGAAAGACTGGTGCCACCGGCGAAGGAGCGCCCGATTTTCCTGTCCTTGCCGGATACGAGCACGGCCAACGGGATCGCCGAAGCGCAGCAAGCCATTCTGCAGGCCGTGGCTACCGGCGACATCGTGCCTGGCGAGGCTGCGACGCTCGCCGGTATCGTGGAAGCTCGCCGCAAGGCTGTTGAGACATTGGAGCTTGAGCAACGCATCACCGCATTGGAAGGGAAAAAATGAACGGGCTGCAAAGGCGGCTCAGCAAGCTGGAAGGCTCGATCGGCGCTGGCGAACAGCTCAGCATCATCATCCAGCTGATCGAGCCTGGCACCATGCGGATAACGTCACGCCTTCGGTTGATTCCTGGCGGTGACTCTGTGAAAGTCGATCAAGACGGCAACGAGATCGAAGCGCGCACCACGGCACTGGCGGCAAGACAATGAGAGCAGTCGAACGCCGGCTGCACAAGCTGGAAGAACTCAGGGACCGAAACGACGTGGGGAGAGAAGTCGACAACGCGCTCGAAAAGATGGGAACGAGCCGCGCCGCCATGCTGGCCGATTTCGGCTCACTGATCGCATTTCGAGACTGGTTGGCCGCGCCAAGTGCTGCGACCGACCATCAGGCCGGAGTGCCGAAACCAATATCCGAGAAATGGACTGCGATTTTTGACCAGTACCAAGCGCTACAGACCGCCGTGTCTGGCGCGTGATTTTTTACGCGACGAGGTTGAAATGAGCACAGCACTTGAACGACGCACAGCCAAACTTGAACAGGCCGCACACCCCGGCGCCAACCAGATCGACATCATCATCCGTCGCGTCATTGGGACAGTCGGCGATGAGATCGTCCGCGCCGTCATCGGTGACCATGTTGTCGACCGACACGCCGACGAGGCCGAAGACGTATTCGTGGAACGGTCAAAGGCGGAAGCACTGGCTCGCACCGATCGCCGTCCGTGCCGCATCATTCTGCACCCGAACAGGTTGACATGAGCGCACTCGAACGTCGCCTGGCACGACTGGAAGACGTGTTGCTGCCGAAGCCCTGGCAACCCGTCTGTATGCTGAGTGAGCCAGCGAGCGATGCACTAACCGAGGAATGGGCGGACTACCAGCGGCAGGTTGAGGCAGCGAAAGCTCGTGGAGATTTCGTCATCGTGGTGGCGCCGATGAAGCCGACCGACAGGCCGCGAACCGAGAAGGGTGTGACCTACTGCGGCACAGAACTGGACGCGCTGGCGCTGAACGCGTCGATGCTTCCGTCCAGGCGCGGCAACGAGAGCCTGCTGGGCGACGTGATGAAAAGCTTGTCTGGTAACGTGCTCTCGCCGGTGGCCTGCAACAAGGCATAAGCGCCACTGGGTCCTCATGGTTCGGTGACCGCAACCGACCCGATGTGGACGCTCGGGCTCTTGAAAAGCAGCCGTTTAACCGAACGGGTCTCAGGTACTGGGCTCGTCCAACAAACGGATCAGATCGTGGCTTCGCACGATCTATTCGTTAGGCCGCATTGAGAAATGGCGGAAGTGTTTGCGGTTGCAAGTGAAAAATATACTTAACAACGCCTTCGTAGAGCGCTCGCTTCACTGTTTCGGAAAAGTTGTTTACTCCAGGTACGGGAGTCCCCCGTCCAACGACTTCGCGCCAGTTCAAAGATTCGCCCCTGCCCAAGTACCAGTTCAACAATCCGGATAAGGCCATGTGCGCAAACTTGTTCTCATCGTCGTCAACTGTAAAGTGCCAGTGGACATGGGTGGGTGTGTGCTCCTGAGACTCTTCGAGCTTGTTGACGAAGAAAAGTGCCTGAACGTCGGCGGAAAGGTCAAGGCGCTGCTTCCCGTTACGGTCAGTGTGGTGCACGTCGTCAATAACCATGCGCCACTCTTCGTGAATCTCGCTTCCGCTCCGAACTGATGAGAGTAACTCTTCCTTCTTCATTCGAAGGTGAAGACCTGTGCCGCGCGGGAGCGTATAGCTAAAATCCCCCGCCAATGTGCTCAGCAGGCTTTCGGACATTGCAGTCCCAAACGCTATGTTGTAGTTCTTGTCGGCCATCTTCATGTGGTTAATGTCGAAAAGTGACCATAGTGAATGGTGCTTCCAGGCAATGAGCATGGGAAGGCCGAGTGTTTTTGCATACGCTAACAGGCGAGCACGATAGTCTGGTCGAAACGATAGCGTTCGAGCTTGTGACGCTTTGACTTCAATGAGGACGGGAATCTTTTGCTCTTCACGCTGAAAAACAGCCAGGAGGTCCGGGACTTGAAAGACATCGCTTGAACTGGCAGGGGCTTGGATCTGATCGAGTTTGTGCACCAAGCTACATTTGCCCAGCCAAGTGCAAACCACTGCGAACTCGTCCTCGCGGGGAAGGCCGCGATTCAGTTGAACAAGTCGTTGGGCGAGGCTTTCGGGATCATTCGACCAGCCTAGCTGCGATAGCGCCTCGTGGAGGAGATGCGCAATATCCGATGGTGGGAGTGCGACCATGTTTTCTGTGCGGCCTAACTTTTGAATTGTGCGGCGCCGACAGGCGTCCGCACCAATGAATAGTTGAACCTCACGCTAGCCGCCCTGGGGTAAGCACAAGATCATCGAAGGCCTTGACAACCTGAAGCCATCGTGGGTCCTCACCAGACTGGAGGTTGAAGTTCTTCCACTGGTAAGCGCAGATGAGAGCCTGTCCTGGAATCATGTAAAGCGACTGACAGTAACCAATCCATCCAAAGGCCGCGCCGCCCTTGGCAGCAGCGCGGACCTTCCCAAGTGAAGTGCGCATTAGCAAACAAAGGCGGCGTTCAAGATCGCGTATTGCAGCAGTACCGGAAGTTGCAGTAAGAAACTGCCGACTTCCGAGAATCGGCACGGTCAGATCAGTTGCAATCAATCCCCCGGCGGGGAAGGACCGTAGCTGCTGCGCGGCCTTACCTGACCGTTTCGCGAGGGATTCTAGAGACTTGATTCGCTTGGCTTCCATGCCGAAGACGTACGCTCCAAGTTGAAGCGCAAAGTCGGCACCTGGCGGAGGCATCATGTGACAGGGATGCCCTGCCATCGTCCATGTAGATGCAAGGAAGAGTTCGAACTGGGTGTCTCGGCCAGGTGTCTGACGATCTCGATCCAAGTTCGGCAGCGCTGCATCCTTGAGGAGTGTGGCGACCTTGGATTTGATCTCGGGGTTGGTGAAGGGGAGGTCGAGGTACCTTGCAATTGCCGCCATCTGCCAGATGTCCAAGTACGCGTGCGCGACTAGCTTGAGCGTAGCGGCAGTCAGTGGAGCGTGTCCTTTCGGCAATGCTGCGTGAAATCCCTGCGCTGGGCTGGTACCTTGGTAGGCCCGTAACGACCGTTCGAGAGGCCTACCAATGTCACCGTCTTTACCTGCAACCGCCCCGCAACTGGCCGAAACCGCCGCAGCGCTTGCCCAATGGCGGAGCACCCGCCGCCGCAGTGCTCGCATTCCGGAGGAGCTGTGGTCGCAAGCGACCGAACTCGCCGAGCGGTACGGCATCGCCCAGGTTGCCGTCGCCCTGAAGCTCGACTACAAGAGCCTGAAGCACCGCCTGACCGCCAGGAACGCCGCCGAAGACGCGCGCAGCGCGCCCGTGTCATCGAGTTTCGTCGAACTCGATCTCGGCCTGCCGCTGGCGCCACCCGTTTGCGTCCTGGTTCTCACCGACCGGGCGGGCCGTGCGCTGCGCATCGAACTGCCGCCAGCGGCCAGTAGCCACCTCGCCGAGGTCGCGCGTAGCCTCTGGCAGGTCCAACCATGCTCGCGCTGAACGCGCGCCTGCGTGTCTGGGTCGCTGCCGAGCCAGCGGATTTTCGGTGCGGCATCGACGGTCTCGCCCGACGTGTGCGGCAGAAACTGGCCCAAGACCCGTTCAGCGGCGGCGTGTTCGTTTTCTGCAATCGCCGGCGCACGGCGGTCAAACTCCTGGTCTATGACGGGCAAGGCTTCTGGCTCTGTCAAAAGCGGCTGTCGCAGGGGCACTACCGCTTCTGGCCGCAGGCGTCACCGGGGAAGCTCCTCGCGCCGCACGCCTTGGCGGTCCTGCTCTCGGAGGCGACTACGCCGCGGCCGGCGGAATCCCGGAGTGGCGAGCGGTCGCCTGACCTTCGCGAGCGCAGCCCGCAAACAGAACTTCCGAAAGCTGGTCGTCACCCACCGCAACGGGGATACCGAAGATGACCTTTCGCGAAAGGACTAGACATTGTCGCCGGTCTTTGGCAGAATACCTTGGGTAGAAAGGGTCACTGCTGGAGGACTGAGAATGCAGCTGGCGAGTTCGCCAAGCTGGGCTTACGGCAGACGGGAGTTCCGCGCCGCGGAGGTTGCGAGCAGCCGCGCCGCCGCGGTCAGTGGCCGCATGGACCCCCGCCATAGCTCGAAGCGTTCCCGGAAGCGGCTGCGGAGGGACTTCGGCCAGCTCGTTGGCGTACGGCCATGAGCCGGAGCCGGCAGCGGGCATCCCACCGGAAGCGGCCTGAACACAACCCGCCGCAGCGGATGGCCATCCCGGTGCAGGAGATCGAGGCCATCGTCGAGCAGAGCGGAGCCAGACCGCTGACCGAGGCCGAACAGGCGACGCTGAAGGCAGCGGTGGGCACCCTCGCGCGGATCACCGCCGAACTCGAGACGAAGGAAACCACGCTGGCACGGCTACGGCGGATTCTCTTCGGCGCGCCGACCGAGAGCACGGCCAATGTGCTCGGGGAAGCGGAGAAGGGCGACACGCCGCCAGCGGACACGGCGACCCGTCCATCGGCGGAAGGCGGCGACGAGAAAGCCGCCGGCCAGGCGACTTCGGACGCCACGGTAGCCGAGCCCAAGAAGAAGCGCCCAGGGCACGGAAGGAATGGGGCGGCCGATTATCCGCGAGCGCCGCATATTGCCGTACCGCATGCGACGTTACGGCACGGCGATCCGTGTCCCGTCGCCGGGTGTACCGGTCGGGTGTATGGGCAACGAGGAGAGCCAGCGGTCCTGGTTCGTATCACCGGCGTCGCGCCGCTACTCGCGAAGGTCTACGAACTCGAACGGCTGCGTTGCGGCTTGTGTGGCACCGTGTTTACCGCCGACCCCCGGCAGGCGTTGGCAAGGCAAAGTACGACGACACCGCCGCGGCGATGATCGCGCTCCTCAAATACGGCTGCGGTCTGCCGTTCCACCGCATCGAGCGGCTGGAACAGGGTTTGGCCATCCCGATGCCGGTCGGCACGCAATGGGAAGTCGTGGCCGCCGCTGCCGCCCCCCTCATCCCGGTCTTCGACGAACTGGCACGGCAGGCAGCCCAAGGAACCGTGGTGTACAACGATGACACGACGATGCGCATCCTGACCCTGACGCAAGAGGCGCGCGCCGAAGCGCTACCGGCAGGCGCGTCCGCCGATCGCACCGGCATGTTCCACTTCCGGTGTCGTCGCCGAGACGCCCAATGGTCTGATCGCCTTGTTCAAAACCGGGCCCTGTCATGCGGGCGAGCACCTTGCCGAAGTACTCGATCTGCGGGAAGTGACCGATCCGCCGATCCACATGTCCGATGCCTCGACGCGCAACCGGCCGGGCGATCATTCGACGCTGGCCGCCTCGTGTATTCCGCATGCGCGACGCAACTACGTCGATGTGGTCGAGGCCTTTCCGGAAGAAGTGGCCTTTGTCCTGCACACGCTGCGCGCCGTCTTCCACACCGACGCGCAGGCCAAGCGCCAGGGCCTCTCGCCCGCCGAGCGCCTGCTCCTGCACCAGAAGGAAAGTGGCCCACGGATGAAGGCGCTGCAAGACTGGATGGCCAGACAGTTCGCGGAGCACACCGTGGAGCCCCACTCGGGACTCGGCCAGGCGATCTCATACATGCAGAACCACTGGGAGAAACTGAGCCTGTTTCTGCGCGTGCCGGGCGCCCCACTCGACAACAACATCACCGAACGCATACTGAAAAAGGCCATTCTGCATCGGAAGAACGCGCTCTTCTATCGGACGTTGAACGGCGCGCGCGTCGGCGATCTGTTCATGACCCTGATCCACACGGCCGAACTCCACAAGATCGAGCCGTTTCACTACCTCGTTTCCCTGCAGCGCCACGCGGCCAAGGTGGCGCTCGATCCGGTGGCCTGGATGCCCTGGAACTACACCGAAGCCTTTGCACGCGCCGAGGCGCAGCGTACCGAACCTCCGCCGGACTAACTCGGCAGCGTGACAACCTCCAGCGTCCAGAGCCGCAGCGAACCCAGGGTTGCCGCTGCGGGTTGCCTGCGCGCGACCGTGGAGCCGCGCGCCACCCGTGGCCCTGGCCGCGGATCAGCCGCCGCGACCGGGGTTTCGCAGCGTTGCCGAAAGGACACAGTGGAGCTTCGGTCCCAAACCTATGACGAAAGAGCTGACGAAGAGCGTGGTTATAGTTTGCAAGCCGTGAGTTCGGATGCGCAGGCACGCCTAAGCGCGCTAGGCCATTTTCAATGGCCCCTGAGTGGGCTAGATACGCTTCAAGAGCAAGTTCGGTCACATTCGGCTGAGTAGCTATGCGGCTCCAAAGATCGGACATTGAGTACGCCCCTTCGCTTAATGTGAGGCCCAACTTTGTTATGCGGAGACAGTTCTGCGCCCCAACTCCGGCGCGTGCTGTATAACTCTGCGTCGTTTGGCGCGCCCAAAGCCGCTTCTGAGCAGGCTTTGCGCGGCATACTTGTTGATTTCATACAGCACTAAAAACTCGTGTAAAGCGGCACCTCACCAGCTACGGCAATAGCATACACCCCAGGCGACTTCAATGACTTCTTTCGGCTGATTTCTTCACTGTCCGGGCCAGCCGCCCCTCATCAATGCACCTTCGGCACCATTTCCCGCAGCCTCTCCCACACCGCCACGATGATCACCATCGAAGCGTCGTCCGTGTTTGGCTCGCCCGTCGATTCGAGCAGCAATCGGTTGCCTTTCCACAGCCCCAGGTAGTTGCGAATCCAGGCGCCCAGGCTCATGTGAAAACCGATGAGTTCAGCCTCAGACATGGCGCTGATCGTCGCCTTGTCCTCATCCGACAGCGCGGCGATCACCACGCCGACCGCTTCGTCGATCGTCGTCGGCCACCGCTTCTGACTCATCACCGTTCGCCCTTCCGCCAGTCCCATGATGACACTGCATGAGGTTGGCTCCATAGTCCCACCTGCTTTGTCTTGGCCTCCCCTTCGAAAAATTCGTTGGCTCCTCGATGGTCCATCGGCAGACCACAGTGCAAGCTGCGGGGCATCTTCGAGACTGGTTTAGGGACGGTGAAGTCGTCGCGCCGAAGAGACTCAACCGGCAACCACAATCAAGCGGTCACTTCGCTGTTCATCATCACACGTGGAGTGACGCCCGCCTTCGAGTTGCGAACTACCGACGACAGTCCTTCCAGCGCAATGCCGTGTTCGTGCGGAAGTCAGGCTGGCTTAGCCGGCAGCGTCGAGTTCCTATTCTGTCCTCACTACTTCTTCCCGTGGTGTCGGATTTCTTTACACTACTGATCGGCCAAGATCGGACCAAACCTTTCCAGATCTGCGATCTATGCGCGAAATCAATACTTTAGGGCGATCCTTGATAACACTGGCTCAAAAGTTGCTTTGGGACATAGGTCATTGTTCCTATCTGTGCCAAGGGCGATCCAGATCGGGGTTGGGTGCGCGATTGCATCTACTGCGCGCGCGGTCTAGAATCCGCGGCTGGCGCCGAGTTCCAGACTGCGAGTCAATTTTTTGCTTTCTATATTGAACGATGGCGCCGCGACAGAGTCCCCTCACTGGCAAGGGCGCAAGTGACGAATCTGTATGCCTGCCATTGTGGCGGGCGGTGGATTGGCAGCGGGCATGCCATGCAGAACATAGACTTTTCTAGCCACAACGCTAGCCGACCTAACGACGCCTTTTCGATGCGCCTTGCTCGCGCGCGGGTCAGCTTGCTGTTGCTCTCGATTCCTGGCCTTGGTATGACTGTCGTCTTTGTATCTGTTAGACTCGAAGGCATTTCACATCGATTGCTAAGGTTTTCTTGTGACGACCATCCTGTTTGCCTTGCGGCAGAGCGGTCATTTGCCATCGAACAAGGAGAGGCTCGGATCTTCCATGACCACCCTTTCACGTACATGGATGGGACCAAGTGCGAGGATGCCACTAGTACCAGCCGTAGCGAACACACGTTTTCCAGACGCAAGAGCGAAGACTTGTTTACGCATGGCTTATTGCGGATTAGGTCAGCACCGAGCCGGGCATGTCGAGTTCTTGACGCTGACGGCCTGCATACGATCTCATGGTGCTCCCCAACTGTTTTTGCACCTATGATCCCAGCTTTGTAATTCTCAGCCTCATTTTGAGAGGCGTACTTGTTTTGTTCATATCATAGATTAAGGAGATTTTTGTGGAAACACTGGATATGGCGCGTAGAAATACAATGTTGGAAAAAATTCGAGGTTCCGACGATTTAAGAATTGCTAATGAGTTTTTCCGTGTTCCAGAAAATCAGGAAAAGATTATTAGAGATTTGAAGTCTGCTTCTGAACTGAGCAAAGTATTGAGCGATCTTCGGAGGATCAATTCGGACATGTTGGTTAAGCAGATTTCAATCTGACCTAGATTGCAAGAACAATCCGTGCTTATCCGGTTAGCACACACAGCAAAAATAGATGCCGTTTTTCATACCAAAGAGGGGTGCCTCCTGATTTCAGGCACCGATAAACGGCCATGCCGCCGAATTCGACGCGAATTCGGCTCTCAAGTGCGGCTCTCTGTTCGGTGTGTGTGCTAAACGGATAAGCACGAACAATCTATACTAGTGTAGTCAGGGCGTTTCGCTTGCCAATTCGCGCCGTCGCCATGGGTGAGCGACGGCGCGGTTGCGATTACAGTAGTCGGTCTGTGTCGCTTAATCGCCTAAGGCGCCCCGCTGGCTGGTTGGGTAAGAAATGGGATCGCGCAATATGAAACAAGAAGGGCCGTATAAAGTCTGCGATTATTCTTTTGAAGAGTTACGGGCCTTGCTCTTCGTGGATAATAATGCCGTTCGTGACGACCATGAATCCAATTGCGTCGTTGACTATTTGGAAAACTACCTCGACGACCTGAAATCGAAGACAATTATCCTCGAGTCCCGCTACACAGACTCCGATTATTTAGACGACTATACAGCATATTACGCAAGATGCTTTACGGACTTCAATAAGCGCACTCGCCGTATCCATCTTTTTGACTATCCTTTTACTCAGGAAGCCTTTGAGCAGTGTCTTTCAGGAAAAGCCCCCAGCCTTAGGGACCTTCTTGAGTGTCCAAAGTCTAAGCATTACCTTGGATTCATTGTTATCCGGCCGCTTCCTCGCACATTCGTGGGGCGAACTTGTCTACGCACCTCCACTGACAATGACGGTGCGCGAAGCTACCCGGTTACGCGCACGTATCATGCAAATCTGTTTGGGATTCGGCTATCGCTAGAAACGCTGGCCTTTCAGGAGCAAGACCATGAAGTTGCGGCCTGTGCAACGAGCGCACTGTGGTCGCTTTTTCATGGTTCATCGGTCCGATTCGGTCATTCCGTGCCATCGCCGAGCGCAATTACTTCGACTGCGACATCTAGCATCCCCGATTGGCTAAAGGCTAATCCAGATACGCGCCGATTCCCTAACTCAGGACTCTCTACTGCGCAAATTTGCGCGGCCATTCGCTCTGTCGGCCTAGAGGCCTTCTTGATAGGGGCGCTAAAGCCTGGGGATGAGGAAACCTCAACGCGCAAAGATAACCACTCCACACGATCCTGCCAACGTTCCATTGACGGCCTATCCAAGAGAGCGAACATCAATGGTGCGGCTTACGCGTACCTTTCCGCTGGTATTCCTATATTAATGGTGTGCAGTCTGAAGGAACCAAAACGAGCGGCGGAGACAACCGCGGGAATCCAGAAAAAGCTGGAAGGCGAGACTTGCGTTGATCGAGGGTTTCATGCCGTGACGTTGACCGGTTACAGCCTAGAAAACGGCCTTAGCTCGGTTACGCACAAGCAATATTCCATTGCGCTACGCGCCATGCGAATTGATAAGCTCTATGCGCACGACGATCAAATTGGACCATTTGCTGAGATGGCCTGGAGGGATGATGACAGGTCGCTTGACACCAAGTGGTACAAGTCGGCAGGGAGAACGATCTATGCAGTGCCTGACTGCCTAATAGTGCCATTAACGCCGAAAATTCGGATCCCATACGAAACCATTGAGGAATCGGTGTTTCAGTTGGATCCACGCCTTGGGGAGTTTTCGTCTAGTGGCTACCCCGCCGGCAAGCAGGTCGAATGGGAAATCCGCCTTGTGACGGTTAATGTGTTGAAGTCCGAAATTATCGATGACTCGTCGATTTCTATGGAAGAGCGAATTCGTCTTCTTAGTCTAGACTTGCCTAAACACTTGTGGTTAGCAGCCGGTTGGGTAGCAGACACTTACTACCCAGCAAAAAAGCAAATAGAATTCATTGTCGATGCTACAGCCCTAAAACAGGAGGGCGGACTAATTGATGCCATCATTCGAGATACATACTTGCCGTCAGCGCTTGGTTCCAGCTTAAAGAACGTTAAAATCCCCGACGCGGAAAACGCTACGATCCAAGTCAGCAGTTTGACTCGCCAGATTTATTCGTACTTAATTGCATTCGCTTGAGAGATTTTTCGAAGGAGCAGTGAGAACGCGCGAATCTCAAGAAGCTCACGCGTGTCGTCGTTGTAACTATCGATTGCAAGACTCATTCGACCGGAGAACTCAAGGGCAGCGTTTCGATCAGCGGTCAGGCCGCGAAGCCCTCAGAACTCCAAAGGTTCGTTGACATCGCATGTTCCCACCTGTCGGCGGGAGAACATCAAGAATATTGGTTCTGAAACTGCAGGGCCTAAGCGCTGGTCCGTCATTGCACCTTGGGTACGCCCTCCCGCAGTTGCTGCCAGACAGCCTCAACGATCACCATGGACGCATCGTCACGGTGAGTCGTGAATCATCGCTCTCGAATTGCCTGCATCATCCGATCGTTGCCCTTCCAAAGCCCGAGATCGTTCCGAATCCACATTCCCTAGCTGAAGTGCAGCCGGTTGAAATCAGACTCCGGCAGCCCTAGTCGTCGTCTTGTCCTCATCCGACAGTGTGGCGATCACCACGCCGACCGCTTCGTCAATCGTCACCGGCCACTGCTTCTGACTCATCGGCGGGCTTCCTTCCGCCAATGCCACGGCGGTATCGGATCAATCCTCGTAACTTAGCATATTTGCATAGGCCCGACGGCCGCTTGAACGACGCTCATTTCTGTTGCATAATTGAGCTGTAACGTATTGTTTATAAAGGGTAATTGCATGACGCCCTTCATATGCGAAAGTAATTAACGGGCTTGCCAACTATCTGTTTTCACAGGAGTTATTGGAAAGCGCCCGGCTCAAGCCGAAGCATTTCACCCGCGAGCGCACGCTCAGCTTCCCCACCGTCCTGACTTTCTTGCTGTCCGGCGTGCAGGGCGCGGTCCAGTCGGAACTGGATCAGTTCTTCGCCAACCTGCGGAATCGTGCGGACTCGGTGCGCATGGTGAGCGCTCAAGCGTTCTGCAAGGCGCGCTACAAGATCAGTGCCCTGGTGTTTGGTGACCTCAATCAAAAACTGATGGCCTTGGTCGAGGAACATCTGCCAGTGCCGCGATGGCAGGGACTGCGGGTGGTGGCTGGTGATGGCACGGCGGTTCGCCTGACGACGATGAGGGACGGTGTACGTTCGATCGTCACAGGCGTGGCATTTGGTTTGTACCTGCCGGGGATGGAGTTGTTTCTTCACTTCGCGCTGCAGGAAGGGGCATGCGACGAGCGCCAGATGCTCTTCGAGGCGATCGAGCGGTTGCGCACCGATGACCTGCTGGTGCTCGACCGGGGCTTCCCGTGCCGCTGGCTGGCGGCAGCTCTGACCGCACGCGGGATCCCTTTCTGTATCCGTTGCGATATCTCTCGCGGATTCAGGGTGGTACGCCAGTTCATGCACTCGGGACAAGGCGAACAGCTGGTACGACTGCGGGCGCCGAATGCGCGTGACGCGAAAGACTACGAATGCCCGGCGACGCCGACGACGGTTCGTCTGGTGCGGGTGGTGACACCGAACGGGCGAGTACATGTGGTGATGACGTCGCTGCTCGACAGCGGGGCTTTCCCGGCCGCTGGGTTTGGCGCCTTGTATCACGGTCGCTGGCGGGTCGAGGAGGCGCTTCGCCGGCTCAAGCATCGCTTGGGCCTCGAACATACTTCCGGCTTGTCCTGGCATGCGGCGAATCAGGATTTCGGCGCCAAGGCAGTGTTCGACAACCTCAATGCGCTGGCTGCCTACGTCGCTACTGAGGCGCATCTGGACCCGGACTCGTGCTGGAAGATCAACCGCACCCTGATGATCGACAAGATCAAGCGCCAGATCGGCCGTTGGCTGCTCGCCGCCGGGGCGACGACGCGTCGGTTGAAGCCCCTTATCCAGGAGATCGCTGCGAACCTGCAGAAATTCGTCGCCGGGCGCTCCAAACCTCGAACGCCACAGCGAAAACCGCATCGATCTCATGCTTACAAGCCCATATGATGAAATGCTAAGTTACGAGGATTGGGTATCGGATTAGCATCGGCCCACAGACCGGCACGCTTCGCCCGCGCTTCCCGCTCCGAGAATTCGTAGGCTCCACGATCCTGCGCTGATTGTTCGTTACCGTATTTCCGATACCACCACGCCATGCCGACCGTGATCTGTGTATGACCGGCATCTAGCGTCATAGGGCACGTCGGGCAACTGGCAGGTTGCACCCATACCTTGCCGACGATGCGCTTGTATTTGTCTCGCTTCTCCCACTCGACGCGTACGTCCTTGCCGGCAACGAGTCGTGAGAGGTTCTCCTTTGAGCGTTGGCCAAAACGGTTGAGCTTTTTCAGGTGCATCGATGCCCTGAAGGCGGATCTTGTGCTGCTGGCGGTTAGCGTCCAGGACGCTGATGGTATCGCCGTCGGCCACGCCGACCACCTTCCCCGAAAGCGTATCGCCCCATGCGAAATGGGCTCCGATCAACAGCGCCGCGGGCAGAAAGCAAACCCATGACCGGCGATTTCGCACTGAATACATTCCGCCCCTCCTGGCAGCTATTCTAAGGTGTGATCGACCTTGCTCCCAAGGTGGTGCCCCCTCGCTGACGCTCGGCTCACGAAAAGCTACCCCGTCATCCGGTAGACAAGGTCAAGGACCTGATCGGGGTCAAGGCGATGCTGGTGCCATTGCGCCCAAGCGAGAGGGGGGGTCACCTCTGTGAATGTGTCACCAAATGTGTCACCAATCACCCCACAAAGCACTTAGGCCAATCCGAAGACTGGCCTAAGTGGCTGATTCCATTGGCACGCCCGGAGCGATTCGAACGCCCGACCCCTTGGTTCGTAGCCAAGTACTCTATCCAGCTGAGCTACGGGCGCCTTGCCGTGTTTGAGCGCGAGATTATACCGAGCTGGATCGCCCCGCTCAAGCACTATTTCGACGGACTCGGCCAGGCGCCCGCCCCCCGCCGCCCGCTGCCGCAGGTTCGACAGTGGCCTGCGCCGGTCGGGATGTGCCGTGTCGCGCTAGGCCAGGGCTCGTCCGACGATCTCAAGCACGTCTGACGACAGGCCGTCGATGGCCCGCAGGCTTTCGAGCGCTGCTCGCGCGTAGGCCTGGCGACCCGAATCGAACTTGCGCCAGCGATCGAAACGCCGCGCCAGGCGTGCCGCCACCTGTGGATTGCGGGGATCGAGCTCGACGATTTGCGCCGCGAGAAAGCGGTATCCGCTGCCATCGGCGGCATGAAACCGGACGTGGTTGTTGCCGAAAGTATTCAGCAGGGCGTAAACCTTGTTCGGGTTGTGCAGGTCGAACGCGGGGTGAGCCAGCAGATCCTGCACCACCGCCAGCGTTCCCGGTAGTCGGCTCGACGCCTGGACTGACAGCCATTTGTCGACCACCAGCGCTTCGTCATGCCAGCGCTCGTAGAACGTCGCCAGGGCTTGCGTGCGTTCGCGACAGTCGTGTTGCGCTAGCGTTGCGAGGGCGGCGAACTGGTCGGTCATGTTGTCGGCCGATACGAATTGCTGCATCGCCAAGGTCCGGGTTTCGGCGGTATCGAGCTCGCTGAGGTAGCCCAGACAGAGGTTGCGCAGGGCGCGCCTGCCGGCGGCTTCCGGCGTCGGCTGATAGGGCCCGCCCGGCGCGAGCGATTCGTAGCATTGCCGCAACTCGCGCTGCAGTTGCTCGGCGACGAAGCAGCGCAGGCCGTTGCGGGCCGCGTGCAGTGCGTCGGGGTCGACGATGGCGATTTCTTCAGCTAGCGTCGCTTCGCCGGGCAGCGTCAGCGCTTCTGCGGCGAAGGCCGGATCCTCCTCGGCGCGCAGCAGGACCTGCACTGATGCTTCGGCAAAGTTCGGCGGCCAGCGCGCCGGCCGGCCGGCAGCAATGTCCTCGGCAGCCGCCAGGATCAGTCTGCTGGCCAGGCGTTGTCCGGCTTCCCAGCGGTTGAAGGGGTCACTGTCGTGGGCGAGGAGGTGGCTCAGGTCTTCATTGCGCCAGTCATAATCGAGAATCACCGGCGCCGAGAAATCGCGTAACAGCGACGGCACCGGGGCGGCGGCCAGATCTTCAAAGACGAACTCCTGTTCAGGTTCCGTCAGGGAGAGGACGCAGGTCGTTCGCTGCTGGTCGGCGCGATCGTTTTCTCCGGCCAGGTGGAGGGGCATGTCGATGCCTCGGGGATCGATGAGCCCCATGGCAACTGGAATGTGGAAAGGGAAATAGGAAGGGGAGCCGGGTCCCGCAGCTGTCGGCCGCGACTGGGACAGGCTGAGCACGTAGCGGCGGGTCGCCGGGTGATAAACGCCGCTGGCCCGCAGGCGAGGCGTGCCGGCGTGATCGTACCAGCGCTTGAACTGGCTCAGGTCGAATCCGGAGGCGTCGGCCATCGCGGCGACGAAGTCGTCACAGGTCACAGCCTGGCCATCGTGGCGCGCGAAATAGAGATCCATGCCGCGCCGGAAGGCTGGCTTGCCGATCAGCGTCTGGATCATGCGTACCACTTCGGCGCCTTTTTCGTAGACCGTGCTGGTGTAGAAGTTGTTGATCTCGATGTACGAGTCGGGACGCACTGGGTGCGCCATCGGGCCGGCGTCCTCGGGGAACTGGGCGGCGCGCAGCGCGCGCACGTCGCGGATGCGGGTCACCGCGCGACTGTGCATGTCGGCGCCGAATTCCTGGTCGCGGAAGACGGTCAGGCCCTCCTTGAGCGAGAGCTGAAACCAGTCGCGACAGGTGACGCGGTTGCCGGTCCAGTTGTGGAAGTACTCGTGCGCGACGACACGGTCGATGTTCTGGTAGTCGCCGTCGGTGGCGGTGTCAGCCCGTGCGAGAACGTACTTCGTATTGAAGATGTTCAGGCCCTTGTTTTCCATGGCGCCCATGTTGAAGTCGCCGACCGCGACGATCATGTAGTGATCGAGGTCGCATTCGAGTCCGAAAACCGCTTCGTCCCAGCGCATCGAGCGCTGGAGTGCGTCCATCGCATGCGCGCACTGGTCGAGCTTGCCGGGCTCGACGAAGATAGCGAGCTGGACCTGGCGACCGCTGCCGGTGGTGAAGTGATCGCGCTGCACGTCGAGGCGGGCGGCAACGAGCGCGAAGAGATAACAGGGCTTGGCGAAGGGATCCTCCCAGCGTGCCCAGTGGCGGTCGGCGCCTTCGTCGCCGCTGCCGATCGGATTGCCGTTGGCCAGCAGCACCGGCAGCGTCGCCTTGTCGGCGTGCAGGGTGACGACGTAACGCGACATGATGTCCGGGCGATCCGGGAACCAGGTGATCCTGCGGAAGCCCTGTGCCTCGCACTGGGTGAAATAGCCGTCTTTCGAGCGGTAGAGCCCCGACAGGCTGCTGTTGTGATCGGCATCGATACGCACCAGCGAGCTCAGTGTCAGCGTGTCCGGCAGACTGGCGATGGTCAGCAGCGAGTCACTGCAGGTGTAGCGGTCTTCGCCAAGGGCGGTGCCGTTGATTGCCAGGGCGAGCGTTTCGAGCCCGTCGCCATCGAGTTGCAGGGCCTGTCCCGGCGTGGCGGCGGGATTGCGCCGCAGGCGGAGCTGGCTGCTGACCAGCACTTCGTCGCTGTGGAACTCAACGTCAAGGTCCACCTGGTCAACGAGAAAGGGCGGCGGGGTGTAATCCTGACGATGGATTCGTTGCGGGGTTTCGGTTTTCAATGGCGCCTCGATGGTGGCTTGCCGGTGTTGCCGATCGCCAGGACGGCGACGATCACGGTTTTTTCAGTAATCCGGTGGCCTGCAGCCGCTCGGCAATTCCTTCTGCCAATTTACGGTAGCCGTCGGTGTTGGGGTGGATGGCATCGGCTTTCAACTCCGGGTCGGACAGGATGGCGGCGAGAACCCCGGCGACCAGCGGCAACTTTTCTTCGCTGGCGAGTTCGGCATAGATCGTCGAGTCCGGCAGCTTGCCGGTTGCCACGCCCATCAGTGAGAGCTTCGGTACGGCGACCAGCACGACCTGTGCGCCGGACTGCCGGATGGCGGAGATGATCGCCCGCAGGTCCTCCTTGACGGCCGCTTCAGGTCGCCGCCTCAGGAAGTCATTGCCGCCAATTTCGACGATGACCAATGCCGGACGTGCTGCGTCCAGTTTGTCGCGGATCCGGTCGCGGGCGGCGGCTGCAGTATCGCCGGGGATGCCGGCGTTATGGACCTGCCAGCCGCTGCTGGCAGCCAGTCGGCTGGGGTAATCCTCGGCCGGGTTGGCGCCGGTGCCGAAAGTGATGCTGTTGCCGAAGGCAAGCACGCTGCTTCCTGCCGGCAGCGCGGTAAGGCGTGGCGAATCATGGCAGCCGGCGAGCAGCGTAAACGTCAGCCACAGCAGCAGGCGCAGGCGGCTCATGGGCGGGCGGTGGGGGGCTGGTTCTTCGCGGCTCATGGCAGCTCTTCGCGGGGCAGCAGGAAGACGTACTGATCGCCGGCGGTCGTGTCGAGCCAGGTGAAGGGCGTCTCCGGGAAGGCTGCTTCGAGTGCTTCCCGGTTGTGGCCGATCTCGACGACCAGTAGTCCGCGAGGCTTGAGGTGCCTGTGCGCCCCGGCGAGGATGGCACGCGTCAGATCCAGGCCATCGTCGCCGCTGGCCAGTGCCAGTTCGGGTTCGCGCCGGTACTCGGCGGGTAGCGTCGCCATTGCGGCGGCATTGACGTAGGGCGGATTGGCGATGATCAGGTCGTAGCGCCGGCTCTTCAGCCGGGAAAAAAGGTTGCCCTCGACGAGACGAACGCGCGCTGCCAGATCATAGTCCGCGACGTTGCGTCTGGCGACGGCAAGCGCATCCGGCGAGAGGTCGACGGCGTCGATGCAGGCCGCCGGAAAGGCGTGGGCCGCCAGGATCGCCAGGCAAGCCGATCCGGTGCACAGGTCGAGCACGTCAGCCAATCCGTCCGGGTCCTCGATCCAGGGCGCCAACTGCTCGCGCAGCAGTTCGGCGATGAACGACCGCGGAACGATCACCCGTTCATCGACGTAGAAACTGAACTCGCCCAGCCAGGCCTCATTGGTCAGGTAGGCAACTGGCAGACGTTCCTTGACCCGGCGTTCGATGAGGTGCAGCACGTCGGCGCGTTCAGCGCTGGTCAGCTTGGCATCAAGAAAGGGTTCGAGTCGGTCAAGCGGCAGGTGCAGGCAGTGCAACAGCAGATAGACGGCTTCGTCCCAGGCGTTGTCGGTCCCGTGCCCGAAGAACAGCCTGGCCTCGTTGTATCGGCTGACGGCGAAGCGCAGCAGGTCGCGCAGCGTCGAGAGTTCGGTTCTCGCCTGCTCAAGCATGGCCGGGGAGCAACTGCTCGATGATGCGGCGATAGATGGCGGCCAGTTGCGGCAAGGCGGCCAACTCCACACACTCGTTGACCTTGTGGATGCTGGCATTGACCGGGCCGATCTCGAGTACCTGCGGGCAGATGTCGGCGATGAAGCGACCGTCTGATGTGCCGCCCGTAGTCGACAGCTCGGCGTCGATGCCGGTTTCAGCGGCAATGGCCTGCAGCGCGGCGTCGATCAAGGCGCCGCGGCCAGTGAGGAAGGGACTGGCGCCCAGTGTCCAGGCGATGTCGTAGTCCAGGCCTGCGCGGTCGAGGATTGCGCACATCGTCGCCTGCAGTTGCTGCGGGGTGCTGGCGGTGCCGAAGCGGAAGTTGAAATCGATGATGACCCTGCCGGGAATGACGTTGTTGGCACCGGTGCCGGCGTGGATGTTCGAGACTTGCCAGGTGGTTGGCGGAAAGAAGTCGTTGCCATCGTCCCAGACGATGTTTGCCAGTGCGGCGATCGCCGGCGCTACGAGATGGACCGGGTTTTTCGCCAGATGCGGGTAGGCGATGTGGCCCTGAATGCCTTTGACGGTCAGTTTTCCCGAGAGCGACCCGCGGCGGCCGTTCTTGACCATGTCGCCGAGACGGCGAACTGCGGTGGGTTCGCCGACGATGCAGTAGTCGAGCAGCTCGCCGCGCCCCTGCAGGGCGTCGGTGACGACGACGGTGCCGTCCAGGGCATCGCCTTCCTCGTCGGATGTGAGCAGGAAGGCGAGCGAGCCGCCGTGCGCCGGCTGCGCGGCGACGAAGGCTTCCGCCGCCGTCACGAAAGCGGCCAGCGAAGCCTTCATGTCGGCTGCGCCGCGGCCATACAGCATGCCATCGCGATGTATGGGCAGGAACGGGTCGCTGTGCCACTCGGCAAGCGGCCCGCTCGGGACGACGTCGGTGTGGCCGGCAAGGCACAGAACTGGACTGCGGTCGCCCCGGCGGGCCCAAAGATTGGTGACCCTGCCGCGATTCATCCATTCGCAACGGAAGCCGATTGCTTCCAGGCGGCTGCCGATGATCGCCAGACAGCCGGCGTCTTCGGGAGTGACCGAGCGACAGGCAATCAGCTGTTCGGCCAGTCTGGCCGTGGCGTCGCCTGTCGCTTCGAAACTGCTGACCCCTGACATCTGCTGTTTCCTGTTTACTGGCTGTCAGCGTCGTCCAGGCTGAGGGTGAATTCCTTGTACGAAGGGCCGCCAGGGTTGGTCGTCGACAAGTCGAACACCGCCTCATGCGGCTTGGTTTCCTTGGGCAGATCGCCGGTCGCTTCGTGGTTGTTGATCAGCCACGACAGGTTGGTCGGTGAGTCAGCGTTGAGCAGCGCTTCCTGCAGCGTAATCACGTCGCTGCGATAAAGCCGGAACAGATCCTGCTCGAAGGTCTGGGAGCCGGGTGCGAGGCTCTGTTCCATTGCTTCCTTGAGAGCCGGGACGTCCCCGGCCTCGATCAGTTCCTGCACGTGGTAGCTGTTGAGCAGCACCTCGACGGCGGGCGTCAGCTTGCCGTCTTTCTTCTTCACCAGGCGCTGCGAAACGATCGCTTTCAGGCTGACCGACAGGTCCATGTACAGCGCTCCCCGGCTATCCAGCGGGAAGAAGTTGATGGCCCGATTGAGCGCGTGGTAGCTGTTGTTGGCGTGCAGCGTGCCAAGGCACAGATGGCCGGTCTGGGCGTAGGCGATCGCAGCCTGCATGGTTTCCCGGTCGCGGATCTCGCCAATTAGGATGCAGTCGGGTGCCTGCCGCATCGCGTTCTTCAAGGCGTTTTCCCAACCGAGGGTGTCCATTCCGATCTCGCGCTGGTTGACGAGTGACTTCTTGTGCCGAAAAAGATACTCGATCGGATCCTCGATGGTGAGTATGTGGCCCGAACAAAGGGTGTTCCGGTGATCGAGCATCGACGCCAGGGTGGTTGATTTTCCCGAGCCCGTCGCGCCGACGATGAGGATCAGCCCGCGTCTTTCCATGACCAGGTCGGCCAGCACGGGGGGCAAACTCAGCGACTCCAGTGCCGGGATGTTGCCCATGACATAACGGATGACGATCGAGATCGAGGCGCGTTGCCGGAACAGATTGATACGAAAATTGCCCAGGTTGGCAACGCCGAACGAAAGGTTCATCTCCTTCGTCGTTTCGAAGGCTGCCGTCTGCTCTGGATTCATCAGCTCGGTGGCGATCTTCTCGATCATCGCGGAATCCATGACCTGTTGATTGATCGGTACGGAATTGCCCTGGATCTTGATGTGGATCGGTGCACCAGCGCAGATGAAGATGTCCGAAGCCTGCCGATCGGCCATCACCTGAAACAGCTTGTCGAGGATCATTCGTCTTACCGCCGATTCAAGACCGAGGGGGGCGATCAGTCGCCGCGCAGCAGATCATTGATGCTGGTCTTGGCACGCGTCCGGGCATCGACCTTCTTGACGATCACCGCGCAGTAGAGGCTGTAGCTGCCGTCTTTTGCTGGCAGGTTGCCGGACACGACCACCGAGCCCGGCGGTACGCGGCCGTAGCTTACTTCCCCGGTTTCACGGTCAAGAATCTTGGTCGATTGACCCACATAAACGCCCATCGAGAGAACCGAGCCTTCGCCGATGATCACCCCCTCGACAACCTCCGAGCGGGCTCCGATGAAGCAGTTGTCCTCGATGATCGTCGGGTTGGCCTGCAGTGGCTCGAGCACGCCGCCGATACCGACCCCACCCGAGAGATGGACGTTCTTGCCGATCTGCGCACAGGACCCGACCGTTGCCCAGGTGTCAACCATCGTGCCCTCATCGACATAGGCGCCAATATTGACGTATGACGGCATCAGGACCACGTTCTTGCCGATGAAGGCGCCGCGACGGGCGGTTGCCGGTGGGACGACCCGGAAACCGCCGCGAATGAATTTTTCACTGTCGTAGCTGGCAAACTTGTTGGGCACCTTGTCGTAATAGCGCATCGGGCCGCCATCGATCAGGCTGTTGTCCTGTAGTCGGAACGAAAGCAGCACGGCTTTCTTGAGCCATTGGTGAGTTACCCACTCGCCATCAACTTTTTCGGCGACGCGCAGGGTGCCCTGGTCAAGCTGGTCGAGAACGTTGGCAACGGCTTCGCCGATCGCCGCCGGCGCCTTGCCGGGTTGTAGCGAGCTACGGTTTTCCCACGCCTCGTCGATGATCTGCTGGATGGCCTGCATGTCTGCTATTCCTAGAGTTTGGAAATGAATGAGCGGATTCGCTCGGCGGCTTCGAGGCAATCCGCGAGCGGCGCAACGAGCGCGATGCGGACGAAGCCGGCGCCTGGATTGACCCCTTGGGAAGTGCGTGCCAGGTAGCTTCCTGGCAGAACAACCACATTATAGCCGGCGACTAGCTGACGGGCGAAGGCGCTGTCGCTGACCGGCGTCCTGACCCACAGATAGAAGCCCGCGTCAGGCATGGCGGCCGGCAGGACCTCTGCCAGGCGAGGCGTGACGGCCGCGAACTTGTCCCGGTACTGGCGACGGCTTTCGCGAACGTGCGCCTCGTCATTCCAGGCCGCGACGCTGGCTGCCTGCACCGCCGGATTCATCGCACTGCCATTATAAGTGCGGTAGAGCAGGAAGGGCTTGAGTATTGCCGGGTCGCCGGCGACGAAGCCCGAACGCATGCCGGGTACGTTGGAGCGCTTGGACAGGCTGGAGAACATGACCAGTCGCTCGAAGTCGCGTCCGAGCAGGCTGGCGGCCTGCAGGCAACCGAGAGGCGGGTCCGCTTCGTCAAAAAAAATCTCCGAGTAGCATTCGTCCGAGGCGATGACGAAGCCGTAGCGGTCGGCAAGGGCAAACAACTGCTTCCAGTCATCGAGGTCCAGCACCTTGCCAGTCGGGTTGCCCGGCGAGCAGACGAAGAACAGCTGCACCCGCCGCCATTCGGCCTCGCTCAGCTCGGTGAAATCAAATGCATAGTCGTTCGCCGGCAAAGTATTCAGGAATCTCGGCTCGGCGCCGGCGAGGTAGGCCGCCCCCTCGTAGATCTGGTAGAAGGGGTTCGGGCTGACGACGAGCGGCGTGTAGCCCCGCGATGGATCGATGATCGTTTGCGCAAAAGCGAACAAGGCCTCGCGCGAGCCATTGACCGGGATGACCTGCGTTTCCGCGTCGATGCCGTGCAGGCCGTAACGCCGCTCCAGCCACGCGGCAATACTCCGCCGCAATTCGCTGCTGCCGAGCGTGGTAGGGTAAGTGGCCAGGCCGCCGAGGCCAGCTGTCAATGCGTCCTTGATGAACGCCGGCGTCTCGTGCTGCGGCTCGCCAATCGACAGTCTGATTTCGCGCCGCTGCCGGTCAGGCGTGACACCGGCAAACAGTTGCCGCAACTTCTCGAAGGGGTACGGTTGCAGCTTGCCGAGGAAGGGATTCACTGGTTTGCACGTTTCGTGGCGGGACGCTGGATTATAAGGGGCATCGAGCGAGCGTGGAAGGAAGCGCGCGGCAGACACGGATTGACGGTTCCCCCCGTGCCCCTCGGGCAGCGGGACCCGGATACGTCAGTTGCGGACCAACGGGTTTGGCAGCGATAGCGGCGCCCGTTGGCAAACGTCCTACACGCTCTCAGCCGGCACGGCGCCACAGCATTTCTTGAATTTCTTGCCGCTGCCGCAGGGGCAGGGGTCATTGCGACCGATCCTGGCGTCCTCGCGACGAACGGTCTTGACGCGGCGTTGCGCGATCCAGAAGCGGTAGATGTTGGTCACCGCGTGCGGCAAGTTCTCTTCGCACTCCTCACGCATGCGCTCCAGATCCCTGCCCGACAGCCATTCTTCACCGGCTGCGGTGGCCGCCGCCTCGGCGTCGCCGGTGAGCATGAACAGCGGAAAGAGTTGCTCGTCAAGGTAGGCGATCTCTTCGCTGTCCTCCTTGTCATCGTCCGCGTCAAGCGCCTCGAACCAGCCCACAGGTGCCGTGTCGATTCCATGCAGATAGGCCTGGCACCACGGGACGTAGTCACTGGCGGAATTCTCCTCTTCGTCAACAGCGTAGAGTAGCAGCAGCGGCGGTTCGCCGTTCGCCAACTCCGCCTGCAACTGGGTTCGCAGCAAGCGCAGCAAGTGTGCCGCTTCGCGCCAGGCATCACCGGCAGTTTTTTCCGAGTCACCAAGCACATCGCTCAGCCACTGCGACTCGGGGGCTGGCTGCGGACCGGACAGTGCCGCGCAGAGATAGCCCTGAGCTTCGTCAAGGCGCATCGCCCGCTCCAGCACAGGATCACCGAGCAGTTGCTCAAGGCGTAGAAGTTGGTTGTCGGTGAGTTGTGCCTGCACGCTCATGGTCTCAGCCCCGGGTGCTGTTTTGGCTGTGGAATTCTGGAAGTTGTACCGTTGGCGCTGGCGTCCAGCCCTTCTGGCGGTGTTCGGCGACGACCGTGGTGAAGATGCCGCCGCGGACGTAGAAGCGGGCCGTCAGCCGCATGAAACGCGGCTTGGTCGCGCTTGCCAGATCGTCAAGGATGCGGTTGGTTACATCCTCGTGGAAACAGCCAGTGTTGCGGAACGACCACATATAGAGCTTCAGGCTCTTCAACTCGACGCAGGTCCGGGCAGGAATGTAATCGAGAATCAGAGTCGCGAAATCGGGCTGTCCAGTTTTCGGGCATAGGCAGGTGAACTCGGGGATTTCCATGTGGATATGAAAATCACGCTGCGGGGCCGGATTAGGGAAGGTTTCGAGGCTTTTGGCCGGCTGGGTGCTCATTGTTCTTCCGGGTGGAGTTCGCGGGAACCGAATCGGGCAGACGGAATGCTATTATAGACAGTTGTGATGTCATTCCGGGGGGATATTTTCGCTCACTCACCGCCCGGGCGCACGCTGACAGTCGTTGCACATCATGCTCTTACCGACATCTTCTGACGCGGCTGTAACGGTTGCGTTCTCGTTCATGCGCCTGACCAAACTGAAACTCGCCGGTTTCAAGTCCTTCGTCGATCCGACGACGCTCGCCTTGCCTGGCCAGCTGGTCGGCGTCGTTGGCCCCAACGGTTGCGGCAAGTCCAATGTCATGGATTCGGTGCGCTGGGTGCTCGGCGAATCGAAAGCCTCGGAGTTGCGCGGCGAGTCTATGCAGGATGTGATTTTCAACGGATCCGGGAGTCGGAAACCCGTTTCTCGGGCGGCGGTCGAATTGGTGTTTGACAACTCGCTTGGCCGTCTCTCCGGCCAGTGGTCGCAGTATGCGGAACTCTCGGTCAAGCGCCTGCTGACGCGCAACGGCCAGTCCGAGTACTACATCAACAACCTGCATGTTCGCCGCAAGGACGTGACCGACCTCTTTCTCGGTACTGGCCTTGGACCGAGGGCTTACGCCATCATCGGCCAGGGGACTATCTCGCGAATCATCGAAGCCAAGCCAGACGAACTGCGCGTCTTTCTGGAAGAGGCGGCAGGTGTCACCCGCTACAAGGAAAGACGCAAGGAAGCCGAGAGCCGCCTGGCCGACACCCGCGAGAACCTGGCGCGGGTAGAGGACATTCGCCTTGAACTCGGATCCCAGATGGAGCGCCTCGAGGGTCAGGCCAGTGTCGCTCGCCAGTATCGCGAGTACAGCGACGAGCTCGCACGCAAGCAGCAGTTGCTCTGGCTGCTGCGGCGCAATGAAGCGCAGTTGGAACGTGACCGGCTGGCGCACGAGCTCGAACGGGCTGCGATCGATCTCGAAGCGCGGCTCGCGGCCTTGCGTGATCTTGAGGCTCATCTCGAAGAGGCGCGAGAAGCCCACTTTGCCGCCAGCGACGGGGTGCATGCGGCGCAGAGTGACCTCTTTGCGGCCAATGCCGAAGTCGCACGGCTGGAAGCCGAGATTCGCCACCGGCGGGATTCGCGCCGCGAGTATGAGACGCGGCTGGCTCAGTTGGCTGACGACCGGGCGCACTGGCAGACGCAGGCCGGGAATCTGGCGAGCGACGATGAGCGCTGGCAAGGTCTGCTGGTGGTCGCTGATGAACGAGTCGAGCAGGGGCAGCTGCGCCTCGAAGCGTGCCAGGAACGCCTACCGCTCGCCGAGGAGAAGTATGCGGCGGCTCTGGAGGCAGTCAATCGCCAGCGCATGGAGGTTGCCCAGGCCGAACAACGGTTGCACGTCGAGCAGGCGAATCGTGGACACGCGCAGCGCTCGCTGCAGATTGTCGCCAGTCGCCGTGAGCGCCTGGCGCTCGATCGCCAGGCGATGCCGGTCCCCAATGACGCTGCATTTGCCGACAAGCAGGAAGAACTTGCCGAGCTGCGCAAACGGATCAGCGCGTCCCTGGAGAGTCAGAAGGGCCAGCAACTGGAGCTGCCGCGCCTGGAGCAGCGACGGCGGGAAGTGCTAGCCGAAGTTCAGCACGCACAGAAGGAGCGCGCCGAGGCCAACGCTCGTCAGGTTGCGCTGCAGCAATTGCAGCAGCGTTTGCAGACCAACGGCAAGCTGGACGAATGGCTGCGCCGACACGGGCTGCGGCAGGGTGAACCGTTGTGGAAATCCTTGCACGTCGAAGCCGGTTGGGAAGACGGGGTAGAAGCCGTCCTGCGCGAGCGGCTGTCTGCTCTCGTGGCAGAACGGGTCGACACGGCGTGGAGCAAGGACCGCCCGGGTGGCCGGCTGACTTTGTTGTTGCCGCTGCCCGGCGTGAGCGCGCCGGTGAGAGCTGCCCACGACCGTTTGCTGGCGCGAATTCGCTGCGACGACCCGGTTCTGTCATCGATCATCGCCGACTGGCTGGGCGAGGTGTTGACCGCTCCCGATCTGGCTGCCGCCCTGGCGCGGCGCAGCCAGCTGGCAGCTGGCGCATGTTGCGTGACTGCCGGTGGTGACATCGTCAGCCGGCAGAGCGTGACGCTATTCGCGCCGGACAGTGCGGCGCACGGCCTGCTCGAACGCCAGCGCGAGATTGACGCGCTGGCGGCGGTGATCGTTCAGCGGGAGGAAAAGGTTGTGCACGCACAGGCGAGCCTCGGTGATGTCGAACAACGCCTGGCCGATGCGCAACACGTCTTGCACGAGGCGCGGCAGCAACTGAGCGTCCTACAGGACAAGGCGCATGCCATCCAGGTCGAAGCGCTGAAGCTGTCGCAGGCGCAGGAACGCTTTCGTGAGCGCCAGGCGCAGATCGACGAGAGTCTGGCTGAAATGGTTGCCGAGGAAGAGAGCGAGCGCGAGCGCCTCTTTCTTGCTGACGAAGCTATCGAGCTGCAGCGTCAACGGGTGAGTGAGCTGCAGACGGTGATGCAGGCAGCGCGGGTGGAGTTCGAGCACAGCGAACGGGCGCTGCGCGACGAGCGCGAGCAAGTCAGCGGCGCTGAACGCGAATTGCGCGAGGCCGAGTTTTCGCGGCGCGAGTGTCGCAACAAACTGCAGGAGCTGGCCGGCAACCAGGAGCTCGCGCGGCAGCAGCTCGATCGTATCGCTGACGAACTGACGCGCTGTGAGGAACACGCCAGCGCCATGCAGGCCGAGGATCTCGAGCCCGATCTACAGGGTGCGCTCGATCATCGCGTGGCTCGCGAGCACGCGCTGGCCCACGCCCGTGATGCCCTCGAAGCGGCGGCCAATGGTCTGCGGACGCTCGACGAAGAGCGTCTGAAAGTCGAGCAGAGCCTGGATCCGCTGCGTAACCGGATCAGTGAACTCAGGCTCAAGGAACAGGCGGCAGGTCTCAGTTGCGAGCAGTTCGCGGCGCAGTTGGCCGAAGCCGGTGCCGACGAACTCTCACTGCTGGACGAGCTCGCCGGCGCGCGAGCGGCAACCTTACAGAGTGCGATAGCCTCACTACAGCGCTCACTAGAAGCGCTCGGTGCCGTCAACCTGGCAGCCCTCGACGAACTTGCAGCGGCGCGTGAACGCAAGGGATACCTCGATGCCCAGTCGGAAGACCTGACGCTGGCCATGGAAACGCTTGAAAATGCGATTCGGCGCATCGACCGCGAAACGCGCGATCTGCTGCAGACGACATACGACTCGGTCAACCGCAGCTTTGGTGAACTATTTCCCACGCTTTTCGGCGGCGGCGAGGCCAGGCTGATCATGACCGGCGACGAGATTCTCGATGCCGGCCTGCAGGTGATGGCGCAGCCGCCAGGCAAGAAAAACTCGACGATTCACCTGCTTTCTGGCGGTGAGAAGGCATTGACGGCGATTGCGCTGGTATTCTCGATGTTTCAGCTCAATCCGGCGCCATTCTGTCTGCTCGACGAAGTGGATGCGCCGCTTGACGATACAAACACCGAACGCTTCTGCGCAATGGTGCGACGCATGTCGGCCAATACGCAGTTTCTGTTCATCAGCCACAACAAGATCACGATGGAGATGGCGCAACAGCTCGTCGGTGTAACCATGCAGGAATCCGGCGTCTCGCGTATTGTTGAAGTCGACATGGAAGAAGCGCTGCGTATGCGCGAGCAACTCGTTTAGGAATGGACATGACAGACTTGCAGATGGGTTTGATCGGCCTCGGTGGCGTCGCTGTAATCGGTGTGCTGGCCTACAACAAGTGGCAGGAACGCAAGCATCGCAAACTGGCCGAGGAATTGCTGAGCGCCCGTCAGGCGGATGTTCTGCTCGACGAATCAGTGGCTGACGAAAGAGTCGAAGGATACCCTGACGATGGATCGCGGGCGCTTGGCGATTCCCATTTGCCGCCGGCCGCTGCCGGCGCGGCAGCCCGGGTTGGGCAGGAGCGGGTCGAGCCGCTGTTGCGCGAGGCGCCTGTGCTGGGCGAGCTGACGCCGGACAGCGACGCCCACGCCCTCGGCGAGACCGTCCACATCGCACACTCCGTACCCCCGATTTCGGCGCCGCTCTGCCTCCTGTCGCCGGCGATCGATTACATAGCCGCAATCGAAGTTTCCGAGCCGGCCGCAGCTTACCAGATTCGTGACGCACAGCGCGCTACCCTGGCGCGGCTGGGAAAAACGGTGAACTGGATCGGCTTCAATGAACAGCTGCACGAGTGGGACCCTATCCTTGAGGACGGTGATGGCGCCTACCGACACATTCGCGTCGGGCTGCAACTCGTGGACCGCAAAGGCCCGGTCCGTGACGGCGACCTGTCGATATTCCATGTCGCGATACAGGATCTGGCGACCGAGTTGATGGGGGTTGCCGAATTGCCCCTGCGCGAACCGGCTTTGCAGCTGGCGTCGCAACTCGATGAGTTCTGCGCCGGCGTCGATATCCAGATCGGCGTCAACGTGATCAGCCAGGGACAGGTCTTTCCAGGGACCAAGTTGCGTGCCCTGGCCGAGTCGGCCGGCATGGTCATCGACGCCGACGGCCGTTTTGCCCGCTTTGACGACGAAGGCAACGTCCTCTTCGTGCTCCTCAACCAGGAAACAGAAGGCTTCGCGGCTGCATCGATGCGCTCGATGAGTACGCACGGTGTGACTTTCCTGCTAGACGTGCCGCGAGTCGCGAACGGTGATCGCGTGTTGACCCAGATGGTCGAACTCGGGCGGCGATTTGCCGAGTCCCTGCACGGCGCACTGGTCGACGACAACCGGCGTCCGTTGTCTGAGAGTGCGATCGAGCCAATCCGGCGACAGGTAGTGCAGTACCAGACAGCGATGGCCCATCGCCAACTGCCGGCAGGCGGGGCGCTGGCCCGGCGCCTCTTCTCTTGAATCCTGAATCCTGAAGGCTGGGGCATGAGTGTCGCCAAGCGTGCCCGTGCCCTGCGGGCCGAGATCGAGAAGCACAACCACCAGTACTATGTCCTCGACGCACCGCTGGTCAGCGACGCCGAGTACGACACCCTGTTTCGCGAGCTGCAGGCGCTGGAGGCCGAACACCCCGAGCTGGTGAGCAGCGATTCGCCGACGCAAAGGGTCGGCGCTCCGCCGCTCGCCGAGTTTGCGTCGGTGGTCCATTCGACACCGATGTTGTCGCTGAACAACGCCTTTGCTGACGAAGAGGTACTGGTTTTTGACCGCCGTGTACGGGAAGGCTTGGCCACCGAGGGCGACGTCGACTATGCGGCCGAACCCAAGTTCGACGGGTTGGCAGTCAGCCTGTCCTACGAACAAGGCATTTTGCTGCGTGGCGCAACGCGCGGCGATGGCACGACAGGCGAGGATGTGACGGCCAACCTGCGAACCTTGCACAGCATTCCGCTGCACCTGCAGGGCAGCGGCTGGCCGGATCGGTTCGAGGTGCGCGGCGAGGTGCTGTTCTGGCGCAGCGATTTCGAGCGGCTGAACACCCAGCAGCGTGAGAGGGGCGAGAAGGAGTTTGTCAACGCGCGTAATGCCGCAGCCGGCAGCCTGCGCCAGCTCGACTCGAGAATCACTGCGCGGCGGCCACTGCGCTTCTTTGCCTACGGCGTGGGTACGGTCACTGGCGCCGCCTTACCTGCGACGCACTCGGGCTTGCTTGACAAACTCGCGGAATGGGGTTTTCCGGTGGCGCCGGAACGGCGCCGGGTCAGCGGCCTCACGGGCCTGCTTGCCTATTTTGCCGAGATCGGCCGGCGTCGCAAGTCACTGCCCTACGACATCGATGGCGTGGTCTACAAAGTCGATGACCTGGCGGCGCAGGAACGCCTTGGTTTTGTCTCACGAGCACCGCGTTTTGCACTTGCGCACAAGTTCCCGGCCGACGAAGCCATCACCGAGTTGCTGGATATCTCGATCCAGGTGGGTCGGACTGGCGCGCTGACGCCGGTGGCGCGGCTGGCACCGGTGTTCGTCGGCGGCGTCACGGTGACCAACGCCACCCTGCACAACGAGGACGAGATCCGCCGCAAGGACGTGCGCATTGGCGATATGGTTGTCGTTCGCCGGGCGGGCGACGTGATTCCGGAAGTCGCGCGCGTCCTGCCCGAAAAGCGCCCGCAGGCTGCCAGGCAATTCATCATGCCGACAAGCTGCCCGGTCTGCGGCTCGCAGGTGGCGCGCAACCCGGACGAGGCCGTGGCACGTTGTAGCGGCGGGCTCTACTGTCCGGCGCAGCGCAAGCAGGCCCTGCTGCACTTCGCCTCGCGCCGTGCGCTGGATATCGAAGGCCTCGGTGACAAACTGGTCGAACAGCTGGTCGATAGCGCCGTCGTGCGCACGCCGGCCGACCTCTACCGGCTGGGATTGCTGGCCCTGGCCAATCTCGAACGGGTGGCCGAGAAGTCGGCGAGCAATTTGCTGGCGGCGATCGAGCGGAGCAAGCAGACGACGCTGGCGCGCTTCATCTACGCGCTTGGCATCCGTAACGTCGGCGAAGCGACGGCCAGGGATCTGGCGCGCCACTTTGCCAGTCTCGACCGCTTGCTCGCTGCCGACGAAGCACAGTTGCTGCAGGTGACCGACGTCGGCCCGATCGTTGCGCAATCCATTCGCCAGTTCTGCAACGAGCCGCACAACCTCGAGGTGATCGAGCAGTTGCGTGCAGCCGGGGTGGTGTGGAGCGAAGGCGAGGGGCGGGCACCGGCCGGCGGCGCCGTGGTCGGCAAGGTCTTCGTGTTGACCGGCACGCTGCCTTCGCTGACCCGCGATACGGCCAAACAGCTGATCGAAGCCGCGGGCGGCAAGGTCAGCAGCGCAGTGTCGCAAAGGACCGATTTCGTCGTCGCCGGTGCCGAGGCCGGCAGCAAGCTCGAAAAGGCCCGGTTGCTTGCGATCAGGGTGGTCGACGAGGGGCAGTTGCTGACTCTGCTGAACCTGGAGCAGCCCGCGCCATGAACGGGTCCAGGGATCCGACGGCGAGGCGACACGGTAACAGCGGTGCTGTCCATGCAGAACATCCGGCGAGCCTGGAGGAGGGCAGATGAGCGACCCGCGACAGGCCATGGCCATCCTCGCCGCGGCCGATATCATCCATTCGGCGGATACGGTCGCCGCCGCGGTCAGCCGCGTCGCGTGCCAAGTTGCCGAACGGCTGCGTGAGCGCAACCCCTTGCTGTTGTGCGTGATGAACGGCGGGGTGCCTTTTGCTGGCCAGTTGATGACCCAGCTGACTTTCCCGCTCGACTTCGACTATGTGCATGTCACGCGCTACGGCCAGCATACCGCCGGTGGCGCCTTGTCCTGGCGTGCCGAGCCGTCGACTCCGGTGAGCGGGCGCACGGTGCTGCTGGTTGACGACATCCTCGACGAAGGGCTGACGCTGGCCGCGATTCGTGAGCGTCTGCTGCAGCGGGGCGCCGATGCCTGTTATACAGCGGTGTTGGCCGACAAGCTGATCGGCAGGAAGAAGCCGATTGCGGCCGACTTCGTGGCGCTGACCGTACCTGACCGCTTCCTCTTCGGTTACGGCATGGATGTCTTTGGCGCCTGGCGCAATCTGCCGGCAATCTACGCCATGCGGGACGATTGAGATGCTGGCAATCATTGGCGGTAGCGGCCTGACCCGGCTGGCCAGCCTGGAGGTTTCGCGTCGCCAGCTGGTGAAGACGCCGTATGGCGAGCCGTCCGCGGCACTGACCTTCGGCCGCATCGGGAACCGGCCTGTGGTTTTCCTGGCGCGGCACGGGGACGAGCACAGCCTTCCGCCGCACCAGGTGAACTACCGGGCGAACATCTGGGCCCTGGCCGAGTGTTCGCCCATCGGCATCGTCTCGGTGGCGGCGGTCGGCAGTATCCGTTCCGACCTCGCACCGGGCGACCTGGTCATCCCTCACCAGATCATCGACTACACTTGGGGCCGCCATTCGACCTACCACGAAGGGCCGGACAGCCCGGTCAGACACGTCGACTTCACCGAGCCGTATGATCAGTCATTGCGCCGCAAGCTCTGCGACGCGGCCACGGCGATCGGCCTCGTGGTCAGCGATTCTGCGGTCTATGCCGCAACCCAGGGGCCGCGCCTGGAGACTGCCGCCGAAGTCAACCGCATCGAGCGCGATGGTGCCGATGTGGTCGGCATGACCGGCATGCCGGAAGCGATTCTGGCGCGCGAACTCGGCGTCTCTTATGCGGCAATCAACGTGGTGGCCAACTACGCGGCGGGGCGGGGCGACAGTCAGGCGGGCATCAGCCTTGACGCCATCCATCAAGTCCTCGACGGGGCGATGGCGCAAGTGCGTGGGCTCATCGAAGCGATGTTGACCAGCGATGATTAGACCCGTCCTGAGAATGGGCGACCCGCGCCTGTGGCAGCAGGCCAGACCGGTCGAGCGCTTCGATCGGCCGGATCTGCACGCGCTGATCACCGACATGCAGGAGACCATGCACCGCCTTGACGGTGCCGGCCTGGCTGCGCCGCAGATCGGTGTCGACCTGCGCGTGGTGATTTTCGGCATCGAACGTAATCCGCGCTATCCGGATGCCGAATTGGTTCCGTGGACGGTGCTGATCAATCCGGTGTTGACACCGCTCTCGACAGCGATCGAGGAAGGCTGGGAGGGCTGCCTCTCGGTGCCGGGTCTGCGTGGCTGGGTGCCGCGCTGGCGGAACTTGCGGTACACCGGTTTCGACGCCGCCGGTCGGCCGATCGACCGCACTGTCGAGGGTTTCCACGCCCGGGTGGTGCAACACGAATGCGACCACCTCGACGGCATTCTCTATCCGATGCGGATCAGGGATTTCAGCCGCTTCGGTTTCGTTGACGAGCTTTTTCCGAACGGCGGTGCCGGTGCGGCCGAATAGCGAGTTGCCCCGAGCGCACGTCCGGCGCCGGTGGGCACGACGCCTGTGGCAGGCACTGGCGATCCGGCGAGGGAGTGTTTTTCAGTGAGGACGCCAGGCGTGGCCAATCGATACCGGATTCTCTTTGTTTGCATGGGTAACATCTGTCGTTCGCCGATCGCCGAAGCGGTCACGCGAAGCATGGCGCAAAGGCAGGGTGTGGCGGCGATGCTCGAGCTCGACTCGGCAGGAACGCATGGACATTACCATGCAGGCGAGGCGCCGGACGCCCGCGCGCGTCGCGTCGCCGCGAGGCGCGGATACGATTTGTCGAGGCTGCGCGCACGCCCGGTCATCGAGGCCGACTTCGATCGTTTCGACCGCATTCTGGCGATGGATGAGGCCAATCTCGCGGCATTGCAGCGCCTCTGTGCGGAGGACAGCTGGTCGAAGCTCGGGCTCTTCCTCGACTACGCCGAAGGCCTCGGCATCTCCGAGATTCCTGATCCCTACTACGGTGCCGAGTCGGGCTTCGAGCGGGTGCTCGATCTCTGCGAGTTGGCGGCGAAGGGGCTGCTTGCTGACTTTTCGCGTCGGCAGGGCGGGAATTGACCAGCCCTGTCAGCAAACTCGGGAGTCTTTCCATCGACGGCTGGTCTTGCGGTGTACCTGCCCAGCAGACAGGGCCGTTGGCCTGAAGAACGGGAGTCAGGCGACCCGGTTCTGTGGCTCACCCCGGGCGAAGGCTTCGAGGTTGGCAGTCAATTGATCGGCAAGGGACTGCATCGCCGGCTGGCTGGCCCAGGCCACGTGCGGCGTCAGCAGGAAATTGGGCAGCGCGAGCAGTTGCGGTGCCAGCAGGATGTTGCCGTTGCCTGGCGGCTCGGCCGTCAGCACATCGAACCCGGCGCCAGCGATCGAGCCCTGCTGCAGGGCACTGGCCAACGCCGCTTCATCAACCAGCCCGCCACGCGCAGTGTTGATCAGCAATGCCGTCGGCTTCATCGCGCGCAACTCGGTTTCGCCGATGAGGTCTTTGGTCTCCGGCGTCAACGGGCAGTGCAGAGAGATCGCGTCGGCCGCCTGCAGGGCCTGGTCGAAAGGCGTGTAGCCGGGCCGTGTGCCCGCCGCGCCCTTGCGTTCGCTGCGCAGCACGTGCATGCCGAATGCTTCGGCCAGCCGGGCAACGCCGCTGCCCAGATTGCCGTTGCCGATCACTGTCAGGGTGGCGTCGTGCAGGTCACGGATCGGGAAATCAAAGCAGCAGAACTGCTCGGAGCGCTGCCAGTTGCCGGCAGCCACAGCTTGCCGGTAAGCGACGATATTGCGCGACAGCGCCAGCAAGAGCGCAAAGACATGCTCTGGGACGGTATGCGCGGCATAGCCGCGGATGTTTGAAACCACGATGCCGCGGGCCCGGCAGGCATCGAGGTCGACGTTGTTGGTACCGGTCGCCGCGACGGCGACCAGCCGCAGGGTCGGCAACGTGGCGATCAGTCTGGCGCCGATCTGGAGCTTGTTGACGATGGCGATGGTCGCCCCGGCAAGCCGCTCCTCAACCTCTGGCTGCAGCGTCTGCGCGTGTTCAACCCAGTGATGCGGGAAATCAGGCCGCCGCACGTTGGCAACGATCGACTCACGTTCGAGGTAGACAATCCGGTGCATGGCTCAGTCCACAAACAGCTTGCCGTGGCGGTTGGCGATGGCAGCCACCTTGCTGCCCAGCGCGGGATCGCCGGCAAAGAGAACCCGGCTGACCGCATCGGCGGCACACAGGCCTTCGATCGCCGCCAGGTCGCCTTGCAGGATATTGAAGACACCGCCCGCAAAACCGCTGCGTGCCGTCAGCTCAGCCAGCGCAAAGATCGCGGAGGGGGCCTTGGGGCTCGGCTTGAGGACCAGTGTGGCGCCCGCCAGCAGTGCTGGAGCTGCCTGCTGCAGTGGGCCAAGCAAGGGTGCGCGGTCGTCGCTGACCACGGCCACGACAGTGCCGCCGCCGGTTGCCGCGGTGCCGGCCGGCGCCGAGCGCAGCACATGTAGCGCTGCGCTGACCTCCGTGGCCGCCGCCGCGGCATCCTTGCCGGTTTCCTCGGCGATCAGGCCGGCAAAGTGTTCGGCATAGCCCGCCAGCGCATCGGCCAGCGCTGCCAGCAGCCGCGCACGCGTTTCCTCGGTCAGCGCAGCCCATGCGGGCAGCGCGTTGCGTGCCGATTCAACTGCAGCCAGCGCTTCTGCGGCGCCGTACAGGGGCGTGCGCCGCCTCACTTTGCCACTCCGCACGTCGCGGACATCGAAGAAGGCCGGCGCCATGGTCAGATAGGCGTGGCCATTGATCCATAGCGGAATGGCCAGGATCTCGTCGCTTTCGCTCATCACATTCCTTGCTAGAATACCGCCAGGTCCTTCAGACCACCTCCACCACCGCACCACCGAAGGTGAATCCTCCGCCAAAGGCGGTCAGACCCCATCTCTGCCCCGCTGTAGCCAAGGGCAGCAGTTCTTCCAGGCAAAGAGGAATGGTCGAACTGGAGGTGTTTCCACTGTGGCCGATGTTGGAGTAGACCTGATCCTCCGCCAGCTTCATTCTTTGACGAAGAGCATTGATGATTCTCTGATTGGCTTGATGCGGGACGACAAGATCCAGGTTCTGCGGTTCCATGCCCACTCGGCGACAAGCGTCCATCAGGGCCTGTGGCATGTACTTGACGGCACCCAGGTAAACCTTCGGACCATCCATGGAAATCTTGTCGCTGGGATTGGCGGGGAGCCGCAGTATTTCACCCGACTCGCCATACGTTCCTATGGCCGTTTCCAATACCTTCAGCTTCATGACGCCGGCCCGCCCCGATCCGACCAGCAGGGTCGCGGTGGCAGCGTCGGCGAACACCGGCGCCGTACCATAATCAGCCATATCGACCTGGGGCGACAGGACTTCTGCGGTAACCAGAAGCACCCGATCCTTTTGCCGGAGTCGCAGGTGATCGGACGCCTGCTTCAACCCAAAAATGTACCCCGAGCAGGCAGAAGAGAAGTCATAGGCAGGAACCAGGACGGGCTCAGGCTCATCCAGGTTGAGATTCATCTGGATCATGGCGGCCAGTGACGGGGTATGGGCTGGCGGCGTACCCGTCGAGACCAGAATCAAATCGATGTCCGAAAGCGTCAGACCGGTTTGCCGGAGCACCTTCTTCGCCGCTGCCGTAGCCAGCAGCAATACCGTTTCTCCGTCGGCAATCCAGGGTCTGGTTTCAATGCCAACTCGCTTGAAAATATCCTCCGTCTCCCATTCGGGGCACATCCTGGAAATCTCCAGATTGGTGACGACCCGACTTCCCTTGACACTGGCTACCGCTTGAATGCCCACTTGCCCGCCAGGGTCATGGGAAGAAGCCAGCGGGGCGGGCTGTGTGGCAGGCCCCAGCCGCAAATCGGACACCAGGGGCTCTCCCGGATTCTCCTTCGTTAGGGGCTTGGAAACCTCCTGCCCTTCCCCGATCCTTAGCCTGAGAATGGACGTACCTACCTTGACCATCGCCCCTTCTGGAACCAGGATCTCTTCCACCAGTCCAGAGGCGGGGGATCTGAGATCCACCGCCGCCTTGTCGGCTTCCAGGTCGCCGATATGATCTCCCTCGGTGATGGTATCGCCGGGTCTCACCAACCACCTGGCCACCGTGACGGATTCATCAGAGGGGCTCGAACCAATGGCCTCCACCAGGAAGTAGCCTTCTTGCGCGGTAGGCGGAAGTTTCCATACGACCTGGCCGCCCAGCATCTCCACCGCCGTTTCGAGAATGCGCTTATAGCTGGGCAGTACCTCCAACTGGTTGGCAAAGTTGCACGGCACGTAAGTGTCCGCCCTCGCCACCCGGCGAACGCGAAAGGGTCTCGTGACCGTTTCCGCCATGACCGTGATGATTTCCGAACCCATGCCCGCACTCTCATTATCCTCGTGCACCACGACGAGGCGACCGGTCTTCTCCACCGAAGCGGCGACTGTCTTCTTGTCCCAGGGCTGGAGAGTCCTGAGATCGATCACCTCTGCCTGAGCACCCTGCGGAGATAAGGCTGCCGCGGCCTGGAGGCAAAGCTTCACGGTGTTTCCATAGCTGACCAGGGTAATGTCTTCTCCCTGACGAACGGTTCTCGCTTTTCCAGGGGGAACAAGCTGTTTTTCCACGTCGGAACTGGTGGCGTTTTCCCGGTCGTTCAAGCAGATCTTGGGATAGAAGAAGAGGGTCGGACGTCCGCTCTCGAAGGCCGCGTTGAGAAGCCCCGCGGCGTCGCCAGCCGTCGAAGGCATGAAGACGTCCACGCCCGGCGTGTGGACAGCCAGCGCTTCGTAGCTCGATGCGTGGAAAGGACCCAGTCCTGGTTTGTAGCCACCGCAGGTGACCATCACGATCACTGGGGCTTCCCAACCACCGTCGGTTCGCCAATGCATGGACCCCAACTCCGAAACGATCTGATTGTAGGCAATGGGAAGAAAGTCGGCGAATTGAAGGAAGGCCACCGGGCGTTTTCCCGCCAGGGCTTCGCCGATGCTGACACCAACAATGGTGGATTCAGCCAGTGGCGAGTTCCTCACCCGGCCCGGATAGGTGGTGGAAAGCCCTTTGGTCAGCCCGAAAACGTCTCCCTTGGGATCCTCGATATCTTCCCCGAAGAGGGTGATCCTTTCGTCCTCCGACATTCGCTTTTTCAGCACTTCGCGGATGGCTTCCAGCATGACCAAATTGTTTTCACCGGTGGCGGAGGGGGATCCTCGATATTCAGATGAGGGGTCCTCCAGAGTTGCTGGCAGAGACTTCAGCGCAGTACGGGTGGGAGATGGCTCCGGACTTCTCTGGGCCAGGGACGCTTGCGTCCTGAGGTCGGAGCGAAGGGAGTCCGCCAGTCCAGCAAAGAACTCGTCCTGTACTCCCTGAGCCTTGAGCCAGATTTCCAGGTTCGCAATGGGGTCCCCGGATTCTCTTACCTGCTCGATTTCGCCAGCGCTGCGATAGATTCTCTGGTCATCGGCGTTGGTATGACTATGTAGTCGGTCCACGTCCATGACGACAATGGCGGGGCTCCGGTCCTGCCGCATGGCGGCAACAACGGTTGCAAAAGTCTCCAGACAGCTTTGCGGATATCGGCCATTGATCCGACGAACAGGAATTCCGTAGAACTCCGAAGCATCTCCCGCCGGCGTCTGGTAGAAGGTTTTTCCCGCTGTCGAGGTGGAGATAGCCAGCTTGTTATCCTGGACAAGAAAAAGCACGGGCAGGGTTTCTCTGACTGCGTGCGCCAGGGCTTCGAGAACCTCTCCCTGCTGAGTCGTTCCATCCCCGAGCGAACACAGCACCAGCGGTTGATCGGCGTCAGCTTTCACCGCGTTGGCAACGCCGACGGCCTGCAGGGCCGAGTTTCCCACTGGTCCCACCAAGGACAGGATTCTGAGTTGTGGGCAACTCATATGGGCGTTCATTTGACGACCCCTGCTGTGCGAGCCGTCCTTGTTGAAAAGCGAAAGGAAGAACTGCTGTGGGGCAATGCCACGGGCCATCATCAGGGCTTTGTCTCGGTAGTGGCAGTGGAGCCAGTCCTGCGGCCCGAGAAACGGATTCAGCGCTGCAGAAGCTTCGTGGCCAGCCCCGGAAACGTGAAAAACCGCTTCCCCTCGAGCGGTATATTCCTGCTCGATCAGATCGACCTCGCGTGACATTACCATCGTCTGGTAAAGGGCTTTGAGGACATCCAGATGTGCTGAGGCTTCGCTTGCCATGGCTTTTCCTACGACGCTAAGCAGCACTCATGGATTTCGTGCACCAGTTCGGACATAACGTGGCTTGCTCAAGATCGATCACGATCACGATCATCCCGGCTTATTGACATTTCGAACGGTCAGAGCCGGTCGCCGCAGTCTGCGCGCGCCGCCCCAGCGCGTGACCCGGGCGGCTGACGTCCACCGAGAAATGCCATCGCCGCGATCCCCTGGGCAAGTCAGACTGTGCACAGGGTGGGAATTCCATCGATCATTTCGCGCCTGGCTTGCCCTTGATCGCATCGGCGAAGGCATCCAGTCGCCGCAGGTGCACCGCGTTCCTCAGCCAGTCGCCGTGTTTCATCAGTGGCATCGACCCGGTGTACATTCCGGGTTCGGTAATCGACTTGGTGACCAGCGTCATCGCCGAAATGATGGCGCCGTCACAGATTTCCAGATGACCGATAACACCGGATCCGCCGCCCATCATGACGCGGCGGCCGATTGTGCTGCTGCCGGCGATGCCGACGCACCCGGAGATGATTGTGTGATCACCGATCACGCAGTTGTGGCCGACCTGAACCTGATTGTCGATCTTGACGTCGTTGCCGACTACTGTGTCATCGATTGCACCACGATCAATGGAGGTGTTTGCACCGATCTCACAGTCATCGCCAATGACGACGCGCCCGATTTGCGGGATCTTTACCCAGCCGCCTTCGCCGTCTGAAAAATCCGGCGCAAACCCGAAGCCGTCGGCGCCGATCACTGCACCGGCATGGACGATCCCCCGCGCGCCAATCGAGCAGCGCGCATAGATCGTGACGCGCGCGACGAGGCAGGTATGCGCGCCCACAGACACGTCTTCACCGATGATGCATCCCGGTCCGATGCGTGCACCCTCACCAATCACGGCACCTCGACCAATCGAAACATACTCCGCGAGGGAAGCGCTTTCAGGAACGTGTGCGTCGGCATGGATGATCGCCGATGGATGGATGCCGCTGGTGTAGAGCGGCGGCGGGTTGAAAAGCTGCGCCACCCGCGCGAAACAAGCATATGGGTTGGCGACCACCAGGCGCGGCAGCGACGTCAGGTCACGGTCTGCGCTGCCGACAATGACCGCGCCGGCACGGGAAGCCGACAAATCGGATCGGTATCGTTGATTCGAAAGGAACGTTATCTTTGTCGGCGTGGCCGAACGGATGGTTCCCACGCCGGTGAGTGGCTGTTTGACTTCGCCCACCGCCTCGCCGCCGACTATCTTCTGAAGATCGCGCATGTACATGGCCGCATTTTCGCACGGTACAGGCTGGCGGGGATACTCCTAAAGGTATTGCCGACGCTATCGGTCTGCAGCGGGCAAAGGACTGTGCAGCGGGCAGTTCCCGGCGTTGGTGGTCGGTTACCGCAGTTGCCCGTTTGGCGGACCGCTCCAGACCATAAGCGGCCATTGGGTTTTTGAGGTTCGGTGACCGCAACCGACCCGGTGCAAACACGGGTGCTTCGCCGGCCGGGGCCCGCAGTCGAGCGGGTAGCGGACACCCGCCGTGGCCTTGAGTTACAGATACTGTCCCCGGAGTTATGCCCCCCGGAGTTATGCCGCACGGCGTGATGGACACTGTTTTCCACTTCTATGCCGACCCCGACAAGGCTGGTATCGAAAGAGGCAATATTGAGTACAACCGGACGTTTCCCGCACGTCACACCTGGCCAGGGATGGTTTCAACAGGCCGGCCGGCGACGCCGTGGGTAATTGTGCCTTGCCCCCGGCCCCGGCCCCGTCGCCGCCAACCGCCAAGAATGCCTTTATCGATGACTGCGAGGCAGTGGCCAGGCAGCGCCAGCAGACGGATGGCTGCGTCTGTCCGCCCGCGGCGACAGTCAAGGCAACAGCCGGTGCAGTCTGCCCGCCGGCCAGCAAACAGGTGGCCTGCAGGGATCTGCAGGATGTCGATCTCGCGGGCGCCATCCTGAAGCGCATTTACGGCGAGCCGGCACTCAAGGGCGGACGCGTGGCGGTGGCGGAAGACGAGGTGAAGGCATTCGACCAACGCCTGGTATTCGGCAAGTTTTCGGACATCCCCTACAACGACCTGCTGAACGCGTCGATGGCCAGAGAAGGTTACGTATCCATCCCGCGGTCCTGCAAGGACGGCCGGAAATGCAAGCTGCACGTCGCTTTCCATGGCTGCCTGCAGGGCGGCACGACGGATCGCAGGAGCGGCCACTCCGGCAATCTGTTCTCGAAGTTCGCCGGCTACAACGAATGGGCACAAGCCAACGACATGATAGTTGTCTATCCCCAGGTTCAGATTCGCAACGGTTCGCTGCAGAATCCTCCGATCAACCCGCAGGGATGCTGGGATTGGTGGGGACAGTACTACACTCACGCTGCCTACCATACGCAAGGCGGCAAGCAGATCAAGGCTGTGGCACAGATGATCAACATTCTTGCCAGCGGACAGAAACTGCTGCAGGTGCCAGCCAAGTGAGGTATCGGCGCCTGTTGGGCAAGAGGCGTGTGCCGAGTGGCGCACGAGCACGATTCTGGGAGTTGGACGCGCACTAGGAATGGAGAATGCAACATGACCGACATATCGAAACAATTGAGCGACTGGGTCAAGACGATGGGCAGCCTGGACATGACCAAGGGGAGCGAACAGTTGCTGAACGCACTGGCCGGACTCAAGTTACCCGGCGTCAACGTGGACGCCTTGGTGGCGAGTCAAAGGGACAATCTGGAAGCGCTCAGCGCCTCCAACCGCGCTGCGATGGAAGGGGTCAAGGCGGTGGCTGAGTGGCAAGTGAAGATTCTGCAGGAAACGGTACAGGAACTCACATCGGCCATCGGCGGGCTTGCCAAGGCCGGTTCGCCGCAGGAGATGGTCGCGGCCGAGACGGACCTTGCCAAGAAGGCGTTCGAGACCGCGGTGAGCAAGATGAGGGAGCTTGCCGAGATCGTGACCAAGGCGAATCAGCAGGCGACCGACGCCATCGTCAATCGCATCCCCGCGAGCCTGGACGAAATCAAGGAAGTGCTGAAGCTTCCGCCTGGCGGTTGATCGGAAAGCTTGCTGCCGCTGAACCTGCTGGCAACCCTGCCGGCGATGAAGTCAGTCCTGGGTCTTGCCCGAAGGGAAATCATTGGGCCGCCCGAAGACTTCATGGTCGCTGGCGCTCGGGTTCACGCACACCACGGTCAAGCCCGGCACCCCGCATGATGGTAAGATATTGCACCGCACAAGCCGCGGTGGGGGACTCGCGGAGCGCCCGGGAGGACGTGCCGCGGCGTGGGATTGGGAGCTGGACTGGAAGGCAATGACCGGACAACAGGCAGACAAGGGTTCCATTCAGGTCATCGAGCGGATGATTTCGCTGCTCGCGGTGCTGGCCGACGTGCCCGAGCCGGCGAGCCTCAAGTTGCTGGCCCAGAGTACCGGCTTGCATCCGTCCACCGCGCATCGCATCCTGGCGGCAATGACCGGTGCCGCTCTCGTCGAGCGGCAGGAAGCTGGCAGCTACATGCTTGGTATTCGACTGCTCGAACTGGGCAACATCGTCAAGTCGAGGATCAGCATCCGCCAGGTCGCGTTGCCCTACATGCAACAGTTGCACGAACTCGTTGGCGAAGCGGTAAATCTCGGGATTCGCCACGAAGACGAGATCATCTATGTCGAGCGGACCTCAAGCGGCCGCTCGCTGGTGCGCGTCGTTTACCTGGTTGGCGGGCGGGCGCCGTTGCATCTCACCTCGGTTGGCAAGCTGTTTCTGGCGGATGATCGGCTGGCCGATGTCCGTGCCTATGCCCGGCGTACCGGCCTGCCGGGCAAGACCCCGCATTCGCTGACCCGGCTCGACGCGCTGGAAAGGGAGCTCGACAGGATTCGCCGGCATGAATTTGCCTGCGATGACGAGGAAGCCGAGGTCGGCTTGCGCTGTCTCGCTGCACCAATCCGCAACGACGAAGGTCAACTGGTCGCCGGGCTGTCGGTTTCCGCCCCCGCCGATCGCCACAATCCCGACTGGGTGACGCCGATCAAGGCGACGGCCAGCGAGATATCGCAGGCCATGGGCTACCGCAAGCCTCGGTGCAAGTGATTGCCGCACTTGGTCAACGCAACGGCGGTAAGCCCCGTTAATGGATATTGCAAGACGCCAAGCGGAGATGCCTGGTGATTGCGATTCCCAATCTCACCAGGAGGAACTCCATGCACAAGCTCATTACCCTGTTGCTCGCTCTGCTGATGGTCGCCGTGAATGCCTTTGCCGCAGTCAACGTGAATACGGCCAATGAGGAGGAACTGCAGATGCTGACCGGCATCGGCCCGGCGAAGGCCAAGGCGATCATCGACTACCGAACCAAGAACGGTTCCTTCAAGTCGGTGGATGAATTGACCAAGGTACCCGGGATTGGTCCAGCCGTGCTCGGCAAGATGAAGAGCGACGTCACACTGACCGGCGCGACGACGCCGAAGGCGGCAGCTCCGGCTGCGGCACCTGCCGCCAAGGCAGCACCGGTACCTGTCGGCGAAGCGGCCAAGCCGGCAACGCCGGCAGCCGCACCTGCGCCGGCAAAGCCGGTTGCGGCGGCCGCCACTCCGGCGACGCCTGCGGTACCCGCGGCGGTAGGTGCTGCCAAAGCCGATCCAGCCAAGGCTGCCGCGCCAGCCGTAGTCAGCACGCCGGCACCGGTACCCGCCAAGCCGGCGGCGGCGACACCTACAGCTGCTCCGGCGGCGGCGATCACGCCAGCCGGCAAGGCGGATCCGGCCAAGTCCACACCGGCGAAGACCACGGCCGACGAGAAGAAGGCGGCCAAGCAGGCGAAGAAAGACGCCGAAAAGCAGGACGCGGCAACGAAGGCTGAGGCCGGCGCTGCCAAGAAGTAGTCCTGCCTGTTGGTCTGGCCGGTGGCAGCGACCAACCCCGCTTCGGCGGGGTTGGTCGTTAGCCGCGGGCAGGATCAGGTTCGATCGCGGCTAGCCGCGGTTTGCCTCGATCATCGGCGCGATGCTTGATACACTCCTGCCCTGCGTCTACAAGCCGATCCCATGCGCCCCCTGCCATCGTTGCTGCCCTTCCTGTTTGTTTTCCTCTGGAGTACCGGTTTCATCGGCGCCAAGTTCGGGCTGCCATACGCCGAACCTCTGACCTTCCTGCTTGCCCGCTACCTTCTGGTGCTCACCCTGATGACCAGCTTTGCCCTGGCGACGCGCGCACCATGGCCGAGCGATCGGCGTCAGGCTTTCCATATCGGTGTTTCCGGCCTGCTGGTGCACGCGCTGTATCTGGGCGGGGTGTTCATGGCCATCAAACAGGGTCTGCCGGCTGGCGTGACGGCCTTGATCGTCGGCATGCAGCCGCTGTTGACGGCCTGCGGCGCCGGCTTCCTGCTCGGCGAACAGGTGTCGTCGAGGCAATGGTTGGGGCTGGTGCTCGGTTTTGCCGGCGTTTCGCTCGTGGTGGCCAACAAGCTTGGCGACCTGCCGCTGGCGGCGATGCTGCTGCCGGCATTCGCCGCGCTGCTTGGCATCACCCTGGGCACGCTGTACCAGAAGCGCTTTTGCCCCCACTTCGACCTGCGCAGTGGTTCGGTGATCCAGTTCCTGCCGACGGCGGTCGTCACCGCTGTGGTTGCCTGGAACACTGAGAGCATGACCATCGAGTGGACGCCGCAGTTTGTCTTTGCGCTGCTCTGGCTGGTGCTGGTGCTCTCCTTCGGCGCCATCAGTCTACTCAATGTGCTGATCCGCAGCGGCAGCGCGGTCAATGTTGCCAGCCTGTTCTACCTGACGCCGCCGAGTACGGCCGTGATCGCCTGGCTGGTTTTTGGCGAAACACTTGGCGGGCTGGCGTTGGCCGGCATGGTGCTGGCGGTGGGTGGCGTCTATCTGGCGCGGGGGCGGGCGTGATGGCCGATGCCGCCGGGTCGTTGCTGCGCATTCTCGGCATCGACCCCGGCCTGCGTATTACGGGCTTCGGTCTGATCGAAAAGGTGGGCAACCGGCTTACCTACGTCGCCAGCGGCTGCATCCGGACCGACGTCAGGGATTCGCTTCCCAGCCGTCTGGGAACGATCTACAGTGGCCTGCGCGAGCTGGTCGCCAGGCATCAGCCGGATCAGGCGGCGGTCGAGATCATCTTTGTCAACGTCAATCCACAATCGACCCTGTTGCTCGGCCAGGCGCGTGGCGCGGCGATCACGGCGCTGGTGGCGAGTGGGCTTGAGGTCTCCGAGTACACCGCTCTGCAGGTCAAGCAGGCGGTGGTTGGCAACGGCCACGCCGCCAAGGTGCAGGTGCAGCACATGGTGCGCCGCCTGCTGTCCTTGTCGGCAGATCCCAGGCCCGATGCCGCCGATGCGCTGGCCTGTGCGATCGCGCACGCGCACGGCGGGCAGGGGCTCGGCAGCCTGGCGAGTGACGGGCTGCACGTGCGCGATGGCCGACTGATTGTGGGTAAGGCTGCGGCAAAGTGAGGGAGATCAACCAATGATCAGCCGGCTGACTGGAATCCTGCTGGAAAAGAACCCGCCGCAGGTGGTGGTTGACGTGCATGGCGTTGGCTATGAGCTCGACGTGCCGATGAGCACCTTCTACAACCTGCCAGCGAACGGCGAAAAGCTCAGTTTGCTGACCCACTTTGTGGTGCGCGAGGACGGGCACTTTCTATACGGCTTCGCCAGCGAAGCCGAGCGCTTTGCCTTTCGCCAGTTGCTCAAGATCTCTGGCGTGGGTGCGCGCCTCGCGCTGTCGGTCCTTTCCGGACTGTCGGTGGGCGATCTGGCGGCGGTGGTGGCTCGGCAGGAGGTGGGTCGCCTGACCAAGGTGCCGGGGATCGGTACCAAGACCGCCGAACGTCTGCTGCTGGAGCTCAAGGGGAAACTGGCCGATGCGCTGCCGAGCAGTGTCGTGCCGCCTGCGGGGGCGCACGGTGACATCCTCAATGCGTTGCTGGCGCTGGGTTACAATGACCGCGAAGCGGCCGCAGCAATGAAACAGTTGCCGGCCGACGTCGCCACCTCCGACGGCATTCGTCAGGCGCTCAAGCTGTTGTCAAGGGTCTGAATCGACAATGAATCCCGGTCACAAGCAACTCATCCAGATAGCGCTCGTCGCGCTCCTGCTGGTCGGCTGTATCGCCGTGTTGTTGCCGTTTACCGGTACCCTGCTTTTCGCCATCGTCATCTGCATCACGACGCTGCCGATCCGCAACCGCCTGCTCAGGATTTGCCGTGGGCGCAGCAATCTGGCGGCGCTGCTGGTCTCGATCCTGCTCTTGCTGCTGCTCGTCGCGCCGGTTGCGCTGCTTTCGGGTTCGATTGCCGACGGCGTCGAACTCGCGATTCGTCATCTGAAACCGCTGATGGAAAATGGCCTGCCCGTCGAGCCGCCGGCCTGGCTGGAAAGATTGCCGATCGTCGGTCGCGATGCCGGCGCGTATTGGCACAAACTGGCCGAGAGCCGGGAGGAGATGAACAACCTGCTGCATCAGTTCGTAGACCCGACCCGCAAGCTTGCGCTGGCCACCGCTGCGCTGCTGGCGCAGGGCCTGCTGCAACTCGTGCTGGTGATCTTTTTCGTCTTTTTCATTTTCCGCGACGCACACCTCTATGCGGACGCCCTGCACATCGGCAGCCGCACGCTTGCCGGTGACCTTGGTGAGCGCATGCTGGCGCTGGTCGAAGGCACGGTCACCGGGGTCATGGTCGGCATTGTTGGTACTGCCGCGGCGCAGTCGGTCGTGGCCATGATCGGCTTCATCATTGCTGGCGTACCAGGCGTCATCATCCTGACGGTGGCGACTTTCTTTCTGTCCATGGTGCCGGTGATCGGTGCAACCCTGATCTGGCTGGGTGCTGCCGTCTGGCTGTATAGCGAGGGACAGACCGGCTGGGCCGTGTTCATGGTGCTCTGGGGAATGTTCGGCATCAGCAGCGTGGACAACTTCATCAAGCCGATCCTGATTTCAAGAACATCCAGCCTGCCGCTGCTGTTGATTGTCGTCGGCGTCTTTGGCGGCGTGCTGGTCTTCGGCTTCATCGGCCTCTTCCTTGGGCCGACCCTGCTGGCGCTGGGGCAGGTCTTGATCCGCGAATGGCTGGCGCACGCCGATGCGCAAGTGCCCGCCGCGGAGGAGAACCTGCAGCGATGATAGAGACCGACGACCTCGACAGTGTTCCGGTCGACCGGCTGATCTCGGCCGAATCGAAATCCACCCAGGAAGAGGCGATCGAGCGCGCTCTACGGCCCCGACGTCTGGCAGATTACGTCGGCCAGGCGAAGATTCGCGAGCAGTTGACGATCTTCATCGAGGCAGCCAGGAGGCGCAGCGACACGCTCGATCATGTTCTCCTGTTCGGTCCTCCAGGTCTTGGCAAGACCACGCTGGCGCATATCATCGCCGCCGAGATGGGCGTCAACCTGCGCTCGACTTCGGGTCCAGTGCTCGAGCGCGCCGGCGACCTGGCCGCCATTCTGACCAATCTCGAACCGCGCGACGTGCTGTTCATCGATGAGATCCATCGCCTGTCACCCGTGGTCGAAGAGATCCTCTATCCGGCGCTGGAAGACTTCCAGATCGACATCATGATCGGCGAAGGTCCCGCAGCGCGTTCGGTCAAGCTCGATCTGCCGCCGTTCACGCTGGTCGGTGCGACCACCCGTGCCGGCATGCTGACCAACCCGCTGCGTGATCGTTTCGGAATCGTCTCCCGACTCGAGTTCTACACGCCAGAGGAACTGACGCTGATCGTCACGCGTTCGTCGCAGTTGCTCAAGGTGCCTGCCGATGCGGGCGGGGCGCTGGAGATCGCACGGCGTTCGCGCGGTACACCACGCATTGCCAATCGCCTGCTGCGTCGCGTGCGAGATTTCGCCGAGGTCCGGGCCAGCGGGCACATTACGCGGGAAGTCGCCGATCTGGCCCTGCTGATGCTCGACGTCGATCACGGTGGGCTCGACGTCATGGACCGCAAGCTGCTGTCTGCGGTGATCGACAAGTTCGGCGGCGGCCCGGTTGGCGTCGATAACCTCGCCGCTGCCATTGGCGAGGCGCGCGATACCATCGAGGACGTGCTCGAACCGTATCTGATCCAGCAGGGCTTTCTACAGCGTACGCCGCGCGGCCGGGTGGCGACCGCAGCGGTCTATCGTCACCTCGGTCTCGAAGCCATGTTTGGCGAACCCCAGAGTGGGCTCTGGCGGGCGCCCTGAGCAGTTCCGCCTGGTCACAAATACTTACATTCGCGACAAGGATGCTGCCTTAGAATCGGCGCCGGCCATGAGACACCAGCAGAAACCCAACGCGTTCACCATCCCCGTCCGCATCTACTACGAAGACACTGATGCCGGTGGCGTCGTCTATTATGCGAATTATCTGAAGTTCTTCGAGCGTTGCCGTACCGAATGGCTGCGTCAGATCGGCCATCAGCAGGCGGACCTGCTGCGTGATCCGGGCATTGCCTTCGTCGTTCGCAGCGTCAGCGTCGAGTACCTGAAGCCGGCGCGGCTTGACGATCAACTGGTCGTCGGCCTCGAAGTGGAGCGGATCAGTCGCGCGCAGATCTTCTTTCGCCAGCACATCCGTCGCGCTGATGAGGCGGTTGAGGGTGGCTGGCAGGAACTGGTCAGGGGCGCCATCCACATCGTTTGTGTAAACTCCGCGCTGATGAAAACGACCTCGATCCCCGCAATTCTGCGTACCAAACTGGAAACACTGCAATGAATGTATCGCAAGACCTCTCGATCCTGCACCTGATCCTCAACGCCAGCGCCGTGGTTCAGGCAGTGATGCTGCTGCTGGCCGGCGTCTCGTTCATGTCTTGGTATTACATTTTCCGCAAGTGGTTCACGGTCAAGGCGGCACGCGCGCAAACCGAACAGTTCGAGCGTGACTTCTGGAGCGGTGGCGATCTCAACAGTCTCTACCAGAGCGCGATCAATGACCGGCACAGTACCGGCAGCATGGAACGTATTTTCGAAGCCGGCTTTCGAGAATTCACCAAATTGCGCAGCCAGAAAAACCTCGACCCGAAAGACGTGATCGACGGCTCGCGTCGCGCCATGCGTGCGACCTATCAGCGGGAGATGGATAGCATCGACTCGCACCTCGCCTTTCTTGCTTCGGTTGGCTCGGTGAGTCCTTATGTCGGCCTGTTCGGAACGGTCTGGGGGATCATGCATTCCTTCCGCGGCCTTGCCAACGTCGGCCAGGCGACGCTCGCTGCAGTTGCCCCGGGCATTGCCGAAGCGCTGGTGGCGACCGCCATCGGTCTGTTTGCGGCAATTCCGGCGGTGGTGGCTTACAACCGCTTCGCGCACGAGATCGACCGTCTCTCCTCGCGCTTCGAGTCCTTCATGGAAGAATTCTCGAACATCCTGCAACGGCAGATGAGGTAAGGCCATGCGTCCGCGCCGTCTGAAAAACGAAATCAACGTCGTTCCCTATATCGACGTCATGCTCGTGCTGCTGGTCATCTTCATGGTGACGGCGCCGATGATGACCACTGCCAGCATCGACGTGCCTTCGGTCGGCAAGGCTGCGCAGCCGCCGGTCGAAGCGCTGCAGGTGATCGTCCGCGCTGACCGGACGCTGGCGCTGCTGGCTCCCGGCAAGCCCGAGCGCCCGCTGAGCCGGAGTGAACTGTCCGACGAGATTGCCGCAGCGCAGCGGAAGAATCCCGAGCAGGCGGTCGTCATTGCCGGTGACAAGAACGTGAAGTATCAGGCGGTGCTTGAGGTCATGGACGACCTTCAGCAAAAGCATGTCAAACGGATCGGCCTTCTCGTACAGCCGACAGGCAAGTGAGTTCCTGATCTGTGGAAGCTGTCGAAACTCTCCCGCGGCTGCCGCACGATGACCCGGCAAAATGGCGATCGCTGGTTCTTTCGGCGGCCGTCCATTTGTTGTTGATCGGCGCACTGTTCCTTGGCGTGCAATGGAAGAGCAAGCCGCCGTCGGCAGTCGAGGTTGAAGTCTGGCGCGCGGCACCGGCGCCCAAGGTCGTCAGCCAGCCGGAAGCGGTACCCGAACCGAAGCCTGAACCCCGGCCTGAACCCAAGCCTGGACCCCGGCCTGAACCCAAGCCTGAACCCAAGCCTGAACCCAAGCCTGAACCCAAGCCCGTGGCGAAAGCAATCGCGAAGCCAGAGCCGAAACCCGAGCCCAAGCCGCCAATCAAGCCGGACATCCCCCTGAAAGAGGACAAGAAGCTCAAGGAGCCGCAGAAGAAGGAGGAGCCCAAGGTCAAGGAGCCTGCCAAGAAGGAGGAACCCAAGACGAAGGAAGCTCCTCGAAAGGAAGACCCGAAGGTGAAAGAGCAACCCACGAAGGAGGAGCCAAAATCGAAGGATCCGCCCAGGAAGGAAGAGCCAAAGACGAAAGAACCGAAGCCGGAGCCTGAGCACCGAGCGAATTTTGACGATGAGCTGAAACGGGATCAGAAGCAATTGCAGCAGCAGAAGGCAGCTCAGGAGCAGCGTGCCCGTGCTGATGCCGAGGCTCGTCAGCTCAAGCAGTTGGCGGCCGAGCAGGCGGGGGCAGAAAGGAAGCGCGGGCTCGCCGAGTACGTTGACAAAGTGCGCGGCAAGATCCGTGGCAACATCTCGCTGCCGCCTGGTATCCAGGGTAATCCGCAAGCCGAGTTCGAGGTCACGCAGCTGCCCACGGGGGAGGTCCTTGACGTCAAGCTGCGCCGTTCGAGCGGCAACCCGGCGCTCGATGCGGCCGTCGAGCGTGCGATTCGCAAGTCTTCGCCGTTGCCCAAGCCAGCGGACCCGGAGCTCTTCGAGCGTGTCCTCAAGATTCCCTACAAGCCGCGCGACGACTAGATTCGCGAGGCGGCACCATGCCGACGACTGCCGATCATCGACTTGAACGCACATCAACTCGACATCTTTCTCGATTCGCACGAGGTCACCCTGGCCAACGAGGTGGTCGCGGCCTTGTGTGCACACGACAGCGTGCGAACGGCGCAGAGCATTGCTCGACTGCGGGCTGAAGCGCCCGAGCGGCCTGATTTGCCGGTTTTCGATAGGCTCCACGCATTCCTCGACCTGACTCGGGAAATCCACACCGCGGGGCTCGATGCCGATGCGCTGGAACTGACCGTTGAAGTCCTCAAGACCCGGATTGTTCCTGCTGCGGGTATTCTCGGCAGCGCGGCCAAAGCATTTCTCGAATTCCTTTGGCTGCAACTGGCTCGCGCGGCAACACATCCGTTCGATCGCGAGCGCCCCCACCTTCATGCTGCCGAACTGTTTCTGCGCGCGCAAGCCTACGAGGCCGCCGAGGCCGCCGCAGTCGGCATTGCAGGTGCTGAAGCCGAGCGCGCCGTGTTGCACTGGCGGTCGGTCGCCCGCTATCGTCTGGCTGGTCTGAAGGCCGCGTGGCCGCAGATTCTTGCGTTCGCCTGGGGCGCACCCGACGCCTTTCCCGATCTGCTGCAGGAACTCGGCGACTCGCAACTTGACAAGGACTGGCTCGCCTTCAAGGCAGAAACTGAGGATCACGGCAACGAGTGGCTGCCAGCCTGGTATCTGCTGCGGCACCCGGAAGCGAGCGCTGAAATGGGCGGCGAGCGTGCATCGGGACTGCCACCAGCGATCGAGAGCATGCCGGCGCGGCAGGCCTTTGGTCTCCTGACCCGTATTCTTGACCTCGAAAAGCAGGGCCACAGTCGGACCCTGATCGAATATCGGGCGCGACTGAAGGCAACTGATGCCGGCTTCTTCGCCACTTACATGCGGTCGCGGGAGGTTCAGCATCGATAGACCCACTCTCGTCGCGATTGCCGCCGATCAGTCACTGCTCGCAAGATAACGTTTGGTTACAAATCAGGAGCATTCGGAGGCGATATAATCGCGGATTCTGTATTGGACTACGCCATGCTTGGAATCGGACTCAAACTGCATCGCCTCTTCCTGCTTGCCGTTAGCGTGATGGCCTTGCTGCAGACACCGGCAGATGCCCAACTGACCATCGAAATCACTGGCGCCGGTGCCAATCGCATTCCAGTGGCAATCGCCGATTTCGGTGGTGATCCCGGCTCGGCACGCACGGTGACCTCGGTGATACGTGCTGACCTGGAACGTAGCGGCCTCTTCAAGATGATTGACCCTGGTGGTCAGGTAGTGACCGAAGCGTCAAGCCCGGTTTTCGCGGACTGGAAGAACCGGGGTGCTGACGCCCTGGCGGCCGGTAGTATCGGCGCCAGCGGCGACGGTCGCCAGGAGGCACGCTTCCGCCTTTACGATGTCAACAAGCAAAGCGCTCTCGGCGGTTCGGCTTTTGTGACCTCAAATGCAATGTTGCGCGCTGCCGGCCATCGCATTGCCGACATGATTTACGAGAAGCTCACCGGTGAGCCCGGCATCTTCTCGACTCGCGTCGCCTATGTGGTCAGGGCAAGCGCCTCGCGTTACGAGTTGCACATCGCCGACGCTGATGGCCAGAATGCCCAGGTGGCGCTGATCTCCAAGGAACCCATCATCTCACCTTCCTGGTCGCCTGACGGTGGCCGTCTGGCCTACGTTTCCTTTGAAAACAAGAAGCCGGTGGTCTATGTGCACTCGCTGGCCTCTGGCAAACGGGTTGTCGTAGCCAACTTCAAGGGCTCCAACTCGGCACCGGCGTGGTCGCCTGATGGCCGCAAGCTCGCCGTGGTACTGAGCAAGGATGGCGGTTCGCAGATCTTCACCGTCAACACTGATGGCTCCGGCGCGCAGCGACTGACGACTGCCAGCGCCATCAATACCGAGCCCAACTTTTCGCCCGACGGGCAATTCGTCTACTTCACGTCAGATCGTGGTGGCAGTCCGCAGATCTATCGCATCGGGGTCGGTGGTGGCGACGCACAGAGGGTGAGCTTCGAAGGCAGCTACAATGTCACTCCCCGTGTTTCGCCCGACGGCAAGTCGATGGCCTTCATCAGCCGCCGGGATGGCAGCTTCCGGCTTTCCGTGATGGACCTTGCCAGCCGCCAGGTGCAGGTGCTGACCGATTCGCACAAGGATGAGTCACCGACTTTTTCACCGAACGGTCGAATGATCCTGATCGCCACCGAGATGGGTGGCCGCGGGGTGCTCTCGGCCGTTTCGATTGACGGTCGCATCAAGCAGCGTCTTTCCATTGCGGCGGGTGATGTTCGCGAACCGGCATGGGGTCCCTTCAACCGATAACAAGACTTTTTGATTCCGAATCTTCCGCAGGAGAAATTCATGAAACATCTCATCATCCCGGCTGCTATGGCACTTCTGATGGCCGCCTGCAGTTCTACGCCCGATAGCACCGACCAGACCGGCGCTCCCGTCGAGACACGCGGCGGTGGGCCGGCGGTGACGACTGTAACGACTGGCGGAGTTGATGGCGGCAGGCTGCCGGCTGTGCTCACCGACCCGAAAAGCATCCTGTCCAAGCGCAGCGTGTATTTCGATTATGACAGCTACGAAGTGAAGTCAGAGTACAAGGATCTGGTGACGGCTCACGCCAAGTTTCTGGCGGAAAACCGCCAGTTCAAGATGTTGATCCAGGGCAATACCGACGAGCGTGGCAGTCGCGAGTACAACCTGGCGCTGGGGCAGAAGCGTGCCGACGCGATCAAGAAGATGTTGAGTTTGCTCGGTGTTGGTGAAGGCCAGCTCGAGTCGGTCAGCCTGGGCGAAGAGAAGCCGAAGAATGAAGGCCATAACGAGAGCGCCTGGGCCGAGAACCGTCGCGGTGACATGCTTTACAGTGGTGAGTTCTAGGATGCCGGAGCTGTCGATGGTCCGGTTGTCGGGCTCGGCGCTTGTCTTGCCGATTGTTCTGTTGTTGGCATTGCTCGGCGCGCGAGACGTGCAAGCCGGGCTCTTTGATGATGAGGAAGCTCGGCGTCAGATCAAGGACTTGTCAGTCAAGGCCAACGAACGCCTCGACATTGTTGCCAAGGGACAGATTGAACTCGCCAATCAGATTCAGGCGCTACGCGACGAGAACTCGCGTCTGCGTGGTCAGGTCGAAACACTGGGCTATGAGCTCGAGGCAGCCAAGAAGCGACAGCAGGATTTCTACGTCGACCTCGACGGCCGACTGCGCAAGCTCGAACCACAGCCTGCGGCAAGTGCTGAACCAAAACCAGCCGATGAGAGCAAGCCACCGGCTGAGACGGCAAGGAAGGCCGCGAGCGATCCAGCGGCTGAAGCGCGCCAATACGAGGCGGCGCTCAATCTGTTCCGGGCCAACAAGCTCAAGGAGGCGGCAGCGGCATTCGATGCCTTTGCCAAGACGCATCCGGATAGCACCTTGACGCCGAGCGCGTACTATTGGCTGGGTAACGCCCACTACTCACTGCGCGACTGCAAGAAGGCGATCGAAGCGCACCGCCTGGTGGCTAACAAGTGGCCGGCCAATGCCAAGGCGCCGGATGCGCTGCTGAACCTGTCCACTTGTCAGCAGGAACTTGCCGACGCCAAGGGCGCAAAGAGTACGCTCGAAGCGCTGGTGGCGAAGTACCCGGACAGCAGCGCCGCCGCGACCGCCAGGCAGCGCCTGAAAAAGTAGCCTGGTGAAGGCATCGGTCGGACCGCTTTCGCTGAAGATCAGTGAAATCTTCCTGTCCCTGCAGGGTGAAAGCTCACGGGTCGGATTGCCGACCGTTTTTGTGCGCCTGGTTGGCTGCCCGCTCCGTTGCGTCTGGTGCGATACGACCTACGCCTTCAGCGGCGGGCGGACGATGGCTCTGCCCGAAATTCTTGCCGCGGTGGCCCGTCATGAGGTGGCCTACGTCTGTGTGACCGGTGGCGAGCCGCTCGCCCAGGAGGCGTGCCTGCCACTCTTGGGTGAGCTGAGTGATGCGGGCTATACCGTGTCCCTCGAAACCTCGGGCGCCCTCGACATCGGCGGCGTTGATGCACGGGTGTCGCGCATCGTTGACCTCAAGGCACCCGGCTCCGGCGAGTGCGAGCGGAATCGCTGGCAGAACCTGGCGCTGTTGACTACCAGGGATGAACTCAAATTGGTGCTCAGGGACCGTGCGGACTACGAGTGGGCACGCCAGGTGATTGTTGACCGCCAGCTCGCCCGGATCTGCCCGGTGCTTCTGTCGTCAGTCGAGGGTGAGCTGTCGGCGGAGACACTCGCCGACTGGATACTTGCCGACCGCCTGCCGGTACGTTTTCAGCTGCAGCTCCACAAGGTTCTGTGGGGCAGGCTACGGGGCAGATAAGTCCGGTCACGGCAGTGATCGCCAGCCTTGATGTAACCAGGCGAAGTGAAGGGCTTCTGACAACCCCCGCAAGAAAAGTCGGGTGTGGACGCAATATCAGCGCAGGAATGAACCACTGACGCCAGAACGAGGTATATTCGCCACCCCATGAGCGGGCAACTTTCACCTGGTACGCAGCGGGCTGTCGTGCTCCTGTCCGGAGGGCTTGATTCGGCCACCACGTTGGCGATTGCGCGGGAGCGCGGTTTCGCATGTTATTGTCTGTCGGTCGACTACGGCCAGCGTCATCGTGTCGAACTGCAGGCGGCTGCGGCCGTTGCCCGAGCGCTCGGGGCCAGTGAGCATCGGGTGCTACGCCTTGGGCTTGACGAGTTCGGCGGCTCGGCGCTGACCGACACGTCTATTGCTGTTCCCGTTGACGGCGTGCAACCCGGAGTTCCGGTGACTTATGTGCCGGCGCGCAATACCGTCATGCTGTCGCTGGCTCTGGCATGGGCCGAGGTCCTGGCTAGCCAGGACATTTTTGTCGGCGTCAATTCGGTCGACTATTCCGGCTATCCGGACTGCCGGCCGGGGTACGTTGCGGCCTTCGAAAGGATGGCGAATCTGGCTACCAGGGCCGCCGTTGAAGGCGCGCTGCTGCGCATTCATGCGCCGCTGATCAGTCTTGCCAAGGCGCAGATCATAGCGCGCGGCAATCAACTCGGCGTGGACTACGGGCTCACGGTTTCGTGTTACCAGGCGGACGAGAGCGGGCGCGCCTGCGGGGTCTGTGACTCCTGCCGACTGCGCCGCGCCGGTTTTGTCGCAGCCGGGGTGGCTGACCCGACGCGTTACGCCGCCTGAATGATCGCTTGAGGACTTGCATGGCCCCGCTTGATTCATCGAACAGCATTCTATGGCTCGCCTTTGCCCTTGGGCTTGTTTTCGGGGCCGTTGCCAGCCGCACGCGCTTCTGCACCATGGGCGCCATCGGCGATATCGTCAACATCGGCGACTGGAGTCGCATGCGCATGTGGCTCTTGGCGATTGCGGTGGCGATTCTGGGTACTTCGGCACTGCATGCCGGCGGCCAGATCGATCTCGGCAAGTCGATCTATCGCACGCCGAACTTCACCTGGTTGTCGTACCTCGTTGGTGGTGTCAGCTTCGGTTTCGGCATGGTCCTGGCTTCGGGCTGTGGCGCCAGAACGCTGGTTCGAATCGGCGCCGGCAGTGTCAAGGCGCTGGTTGTGTTCATCGTGCTCGGTCTCGTGGCCTATATGTCGATGCGTGGCGTGCTCGGCGTTTTTCGGGTAAATATGCTCGAACCGGCTTCTATGCACCTTGCTGGTGGTCAGGATCTGCCGGCGTTGCTGGCCGCCGTCGGGGTGGCACCGGCCGTTGCGTTGCCACTCTGCGCGTTGTTGATCGGCGGCAGTCTGCTCATGGTCGCTTTCCAGCGGCGCGCTGGACTGACCCCTGACGGCGCCGTCGGCGGTATCGTCATCGGCCTCGCTGTCGTCGCTGGCTGGTACGTCAGCGGACACCTCGGCCATGTTGCCGAGGATCCGGACACGTTGCAGGAAGCGTTCATCGCGACCAACAGCGGCCGTATGGAGTCGTTGAGCTTCGTCGCGCCGCAGGCCTACACGCTGGAACTGCTGATGCTATGGTCAGACAGCAGCCGGCGGCTGACCTTTGCGATCGCCAGTGGACTGGGCGTCGTCGTCGGCAGCCTGGGCCACGCGCTTGCCAGCGGCAGCTTCCGCTGGGAGGGGTTTCGCGATCTCGAGGATACCGCGAACCATCTTGCCGGCGCGGCGCTGATGGGCTTTGGCGGCGTCGTCGCCATGGGCTGCACGATTGGCCAGGGCATCAGCGGTGTGTCGACGCTGGCTGCAGGCTCCTTCCTTACGCTCTTCGCAATCATTGCCGGCGCGATACTGGCGCTCAAGTATCAGTATTGGCGGGCTGAGCGGGCGAACTGAGAGCGATGCGTCGGCGAGACATTTCACCGCTGGCGACGTCTGCTCTGGCGGCGCGAAGGGCACGCGCGATGAGGACCTTGTCCACCCGATGCCGATCCATATCGACTACTTCAATGCGCAAGTCGCCGAGCTCGAAGTGATCCGATGGCATAGGGATACGGCCGAGCACGTACATGACAAAGCCACCCAGGGTATTGAAGGCATTCTCGTCCTCGCCCGGCAGGTCGCCGTGGATCTCGAGAACCGTCTTCAGACGTTCGATGGTAACGCTGCCATCAACCAGCCACGAGCCGTCTTCGCGAACAACAATATCGTTCTCCTCCGGGTTATCGGAACTCGGCAGATCGCCGACGATCGATGTCAGCACATCCGTGAGCGTCACCAGACCCTGCAAGCCGCCATACTCATCGACCATCAGCGCGCACTGTTGACGCGCTCGCCGGAAAGTCTCAAGTAACTGTGTCGTCGTCACGCTGGCAGGTACATAAAGTGCTGGCCGAACAAACGGCTCGATCGACAGCGGTTCGCCGAGCAGCGCCCCCTTCAGGAGATCGCCGGTGCGTAGAACGCCGACGATCTGTTCCAGCCCGTCGCGGCAAATCACGATGCGCTTGTATGGGCTGTCGGCGAGACGCTTGCGGATTTCCTCCTGGCTCTCGTTCAGGTCGATCAGGTAGATGTCCTTGCGATGGGTCATGATGGCGCTGATACGCTGTTCGTCAAGGCGCAACACGTTGGAAACGATCGCCTGCTCGCTCGCGTGGAAGACTCCGGCTTCGGCACCCTGGCCCATCAGTACCTTGATCTCGTCGTCCGTGACCGAGGATTCCTGCCTCCGGCGGGCACCCAGCAGGCCCAGCAGCAGGCTGGACGACGACGAGAGCAGCCATACCAGGGGGCGCGCCAGTCGTGAGAGCAGGTTCATCGGCCGCGCTATCAGCGAAGCTACACGTTCGGGTGCCAGCAGCCCGAGGCGCTTGGGTACCAGCTCACCAATCACGACCGAGAAATAGGTCACACCGAAGACGACCAGCGTCATTGCAATGCCGCTGGCGTATGGTGCCAGCAACGGGAAGGTGCTCAGCCATCTCTCCAGTGGGGCGGCCAGCGTTGCCTCGCCGATGGCGCCACTGAGGATGCCCACCGTGGTGATACCGACCTGCACTGTGGAAAGGAAGGTCGCAGGCTCGTGGTGAAGTGCCAGAGCCGAGCGGGCACCGACGCTGCCGTCGTCAGCCAGCTTTTTCAGGCGTGACTGTCGCGAAGAAACAACGGCGATTTCCGACATTGCCAGGACGCCGTTGAGGAGAATCAGAAAGAGCAGTAGAGCAATGTCCATCGGTAGGTTCCAGGTCTGCAAGTCAGTCGGGATGGCTGGCGGATAGCTACGTCGCGCGCGCCCGGGAACAGCATTATAAGGGCCTCTGGAGAAGGTCACGCTGCGCACGCCGGGAGCGCAGGTCTGGCGATGCCATGAGGATTTCTGGTGGTGCTTGGCTGCCGGCGGCGGCAGCAGCCGCTCGCAGTGGGTTGACCAAAGCCAGATTAATCAATAGACTGCGCAGCCTCCAGTACCACTAAGCACCTCGCAGCTATTCAGTTGCGTCCTCGCCGCTCTGTTCGCAGGCTGTCAAAGCGAATAGAGTCCCGGCCTCAGGGGCAGTACCCCCCAAGTATTCGAGGCTTTGCACCCGCCTGTAACCGTCCATCGTCGAGCCGTTCTGTTGGCGCGATGACCAAAGTGAAGGAGAGAGCATGTCCGCAACAATTTCACTGAGAACCATAACGGGGCGCCGTGTTGACGCCACCTTGAGTTTCATCCAGCACAGCCTGATCATCGTCGGGCTGATGGTTGTCCTGGGCACTTTTAACCCCTGGGGCAGCGACGGCGATGTAACTGACCAACCGCCAGCCGCCATGGCGGAGCGTTCGCCAAACGAGGTGTCCGAAACGGAAGGTGCCAAGCGTGCGTCGGCTGCGCTACCGCTACGACTGCAGCGCGCTCTGGACTTCGTTTCGCGTCGCTATCGGGTGGCTCCCGAAGCGCTGGTGCCGGTGTTCGAGGCCGCGCAGACCGTCGGCCGGGAACGGCGCGTCGATCCTCTGCTGATCATTGCCATCATTGGTATCGAGTCACGCTTCAACCCCTTCGCCGAAAGCGTGGTCGGTGCGAAAGGCCTGATGCAGGTGATTCCGGGCTATCACCTGGACAAGGTGCCACAGGGTGCGGGCGAGCAGCCTTTTCTCGACCCGGTGACCAACATCCAGGTCGGTGTGCATGTCCTCGAGGAAGCGATCCGTTGGCGTGGCAGCCTGACGGCGGGCCTGCAGCATTATGGCGGCGCCCCGGATGACCCGGAAACCAGATACGCGAACAAGGTGCTTGCCGAGAAAGAGCGGCTTGAGCAAGCGGCGCGGCGAGGTCCTGCAGCGAGGGCCTGAGAGTCGCCGGAGAATCGCGTTTCGTTGCGCTGTCGGTCGGCCTATCTCGCGATGCCGGCACCCGTGATGCGCCGGATCGCTTGCCGGGCTTCGACCGAGAGGACAAGTTCCGAGTGGGCGAGCGGCGTCATCAGCCGCTGGTCAAAGTGGAGCAGGCCCTTTTCGTCCTCGCGCAGAAATTCCGCTTCGATGAGGTTGGTGATGAAGGCGGAGAAGGTTGCCCTCTCCGGCAACTCGGGCGTATTGAACTGGTAGAGCAGTGATAGCCGCTGCGCCAGGCAATGGCAGTCGTTTTCCAGTGCCTGACGGGTCAATTGACCCGTTCCATGTCGCTGGAGCAGGGACAGGGTCAGGAAGTGCCGTTCAAGTAGCGGGCGGATGGTTTCGCCGAGCAAGTGTAGTTCGGCAAATTCCTCGCTGATCGGTTCTGGCGCGGCGAGCGCCCCCGAGTCTTCCGAGCGCGCAACCAGCTTGCGCGCAAGCAGCACGCCGATGACGGCTTCGGTAGCCGCCGGGAGCTCGTCGGCATGCCAGCGAAGGAAAAGCTCAGCTCGCATCAGGCTGCAGATGCCACTCACCGCTTGTGCGACGCGTGCTCCATCAAGCCGGCGATTGTGGCTCAGCAGGCAGGCAACGAGGGCTGGCAGGGCAAAAAGATGCAGAACGTTGTTGCGAAAATAGGCCAGCAAGGGTGCCTGCTTTTCTCGCACACGGATCAGGTCGCCCAGTGGGTCGGCGAAACGCTCGACGACTGTCAGCCGCTCGGCGTAGGTCACGATCTGCGACGGGTCGAGGTCGCAGGCGACGCTGGTCGGCGCGTACGGAGCCTTGCGGGCGAGAGCCTGATAGTGCTCGATCATGCGCTGCAGTGCGTGTTCGTCGGCGGTATGCTTGGGCGTGGCCAGTAGTGCGAGAGCCGTCAGATTGACCGGATTGATTACCGCTGCTTCGTTGATCCGCTTGGCGAGTTCGGCTGCCGCCTCGCGTGTGGCGGTGCGCGACCATGGTGACGGCGACGCGCTGTCTTCCTCTCGCCATCCCGGGTGGTGTGCATCGAGAAAGCCGGCCAGGGCCAGCGGTTCGCCGAAATTCACATGCACCTGGCCAAAGACCCGCTTGATGCGGCGAACGCTCGTCAGGATTCCCCATAGTGATTCACCCGTCTTGGGCTTTCCCGCCAGTTCACCGAGATAGGTGCTGCCTTCGATCACCTTTTCGTAACCGATGTAGACCGGTACGAAAAGCAGTGGTCGCGCGTGTTCACGGATGAAGCTCTGCACGGTCATCCCGAGGATACCGGCTCTTGGCGTCAACATTCGTCCACTGCGGCTGCGTCCGCCTTCGATGAAGTACTCGATCGGGAAGCCGCGGGCGAGCATCAGGTGCAGGTATTCGTGGAACACGGCAGCATACAGCGGTTCCCCCTTGAAGCTGCGGCGCAGAAAAAAAGCACCGCCACGGCGTAGCAGCGAGCCGACAAGCGGCAGGTTGAGGTTGGCGCCGGCAGCGATGTGCGGCGGCGTCAGTCCTTGCCGAAGGATGATGTAGGACAGCAGAAGGTAGTCGATGTGGCTACGGTGACAGGGGACGTAAACGATCTCATGCCCGGCGGCGATGCGCGTAACAACGTCGAAGCGATGCAGTTGGATGCCGTCGTAAAGCCGGGTCCACAACCAGGAGAGGAACAGCTCCAGGGCGCGCACGACCCCGTACGAATAGTCGGACGCAATCTCCAGTGCGAAGTTGCCTGCCCGTGCCCTGGCCTCGCCAAGCGAGATGCCGTGTCTTGCCGCTTCGCTGACGATCGCCGCGCGGACCGGTTCGCCGGCAAGCACGGCATCGACCTGAGTATTGCGGTGCGAGAGGTCGGGCCCGATGGCCATCTGGCGCTGGCGGCGGAAATGGACCCGCAAGATGCGCGACAGCTTGCGCAGCGCCTGCTCCTCGCCCAGCCCACCCTGCAGAAGATCGCGCAGCGATATGGGGGCGTTGTAGCGGACAAGCACGTTGCGGCCATGCAGCAGAATGGCCAGTAATTGCCGCCAGGCGCCTGTCGGACGCCAGGCTTCCGAGAACAGCGCCTTGAGAACGGAATCCTGCTTGTCGGGACTGCGTCCCCAGAGGATCACCACGGGTAGGAGTTGCACGTCAAGCAGTGGATCGGCCACCGTGCGGCCGATCAGACTGGCCAGCAAAGGAGAGTAACTGCTGTTGTCGCGTGCTCTGCCGGCGAGGCTGCGGTCACGATTCAGGAAGAAGAACGAGCGGGGCAGGCGTTGCCTGCCCAGCACGATCGGTCCCTCGGCGCGCGGCAAGCCGGCTCGCCGCGACTCCTCGAAGAGCACCAGCAGGTTCGACAGGTGCCTGTCCTGCAAGACATAACAGACCGGCTTCGTTGGATCGAGGCCCAACTCCCGCAAGTCCTCGGGAAAAACCGAAGTACGTACCCATAGGTACAACAGGCGGCGACCCAGTGGGATCAACCAGTCGGAGACCTTGAAGGAGTCGGCCATGATGGTTACGCTGCCGGCTGCCCCAGGCCGCTCCTACTCCTCCTCGACGACCTTGTGCTGCGCTGCCAGTTGCTGCTGCGTTGCCGGCGGTACCTGTGCATAGTGCGAGAAGGCAATGCTGTAGGAGCCTTGTCCCCCGGTCAGCGATTTGAGGCGCGACTGGTAGCCTTCCAGCTCCGCTAGCGGCACCTCCCCGGTGATCGCCATCAGCCCGGGGCCGCGTGGTTGGGTACCGGTCAGGTGACCACGCTTGCTCGAAAGGTCGCCAGTGACGTCTCCCGTCAAGGCGTCAGGCGCAAGGATTTCGATATCCACGACGGGCTCAAGGATGATCGGCTTGGCGGCGCGAATGGCTTCGATCGTGGCCTTGCGGGCAGCAGTGAAGAAGGCGATGTCCTTGCCGTCGACCGGGTGCGTCTTGCCATCGTGGACCGTGACGCGCAAATCCTCCACCGGAAAGCCGGCGACCACGCCGTCGGCAAGCGCCTGGCGAACGCCCTTCTCGACTGCGGCCATGAACACTCCGGGGATGACGCCGCCCTTGACGATATCGACGAAGTCGAAGCCGGCGCCACGTTCCAGCGGTTCGACCCTGAGCATGACTTCGCCGAACTGACCGGCGCCACCACTCTGCTTCTTGTGCCGACAGTGACCTTCGGCCGAGCCAGTAATCGCTTCACGATAGGCAATCCGCGGCGGTTTGGTATCGAGCTCCAGCCTGTACTGCTGGGCCAGGCGTGTCAGCTTGGCGCGCAGGTGCATCTCGCCGAGGCCGCGAATGACCGTCTCGTTGGTTGTCGGATGACGTTCCACCTTGAAGCAGGGGTCCTCGATCTCGAGTTTGTGAAGGATCTCGAAAAGACGCTGTTCGTCGGCCTTGCGCCGCGCATGGACCGCCAAGCCCTGCATCGGTTGCGGGAATTCGAGTGGCTTCAGATGAATATGATCTTCGTCATGCGTGTCGTGCAAAACGCAATCGAACTCGATTTCCTCGACCTTCGCGATGGCGCCCAGATCACCAGGCACCAGCGTATCGACCTCGACATATTCCTTGCCCTGAAGGCGATAGATGTGGCCGACCTTGAACGGACGTTTGCCATCACCGACAAAAAGCTGCGAGTCCTTCCGGATCGTACCCTGATGAACACGGAAAACGCCCACCTTGCCGATGAAAGGATCGCTGACTACCTTGAAGACGTGGGCCAGCACGTGTTTGTGCGGGTCGGGTTCGGCGTGAAAGGCTTCCATCGGACCGTCGGGCTCACCACGATAGAAGGGCGGTGCGTTCCCTTCGGTCGGATTGGGGGCCAATCTGGCGAGGACGTCAAGTAACTGCGGGATGCCGGCGCCTGTCTTGGCCGAAACGAACAGAATGGGAATCAGGTGGCCAGCACGCAGTGCCTTCTCAAAGGGCAGGTGCAGTTCGTCCGGAGTTGGCTCCACACCTTCGTCAAGGTAGCGTGCCAGCAGATCCTCGTCTTCCTCGACTATCTGATCAATCAGCGCTCGATGCGCCGCCGCCACCGATTCGAAATCGCTCTCGCCATCGTCGTGCCCGAGAACCTCAACGACTTCGCTGGCCTGCTTGACCGGCAGGTCGAGCAACATGCATTCACGGCCGAAACGCTCACGGATCTCTCCGACCAGCGCAGGGAGGTTGACGTTCTCGGCATCGATCTTGTTGATGACAATCATCCGGCAAACGCCTCGAGCGGCTGCCAGTTTCATCATGCGATCGCTCGAAAGCTCAATGCCGTTTTGGGCGCTGATCACCACCAAGGCTGTGTCCACAGCCGCGAGAGCACCAATCGCCTGTCCCGCGAAGTCGGGAAAGCCCGGTGTGTCGATCAGGTGGACCTGTACTCCTTGCCAGGAAAAGCTTGCCAGCGCAGCGTTCAGTGAGTGGCCAAACTCCTTCTCTTGCGGATCGAAATCGCAGACTGTGCTGCCCTTTTCGACGGATCCCCTGCTGGTGATGGCGCCGGCTGCGGCGAGCAGGCTTTCGGCTAGCGTCGTCTTGCCGGCGGCACCGTGGCCAACAAGAGCAACAGTGCGAAGGTTACTGGTGGCGGTCTGGCCCATTCATCATCTCCCATTCAAGTCGAATGCAGGTCGCAAATACGAGAATAGCCCCATGGCATCACGGTTGCGCGTGCGCTCATCATTTTACCCTTGCCGGGGCAGCAGCGCGTGTTGTTGTCGTAGACTCGCTGCGCGAGTGTTGTGCTTTGTGTTAACTGCGTGACTCGGCTACATTTACGCGCTTTACATTCATCCGTACCGCGTCAGGAGGCACAATGGAAAACGATCCGCGCAAGGCCGATCTTCGCGAAGCAGCCCTCGAGTATCATCGTTACCCCACGCCGGGGAAGATCGCTGTGCAGCCCACCAAGGATCTTGGCAATCAACTCGACCTGGCGCTCGCTTATTCTCCCGGCGTTGCTTACGCCTGTCACGCCATCGTTGATGACCCTGGCGCTTCCAGCCTTTACACTTCACGCGCCAACCTAGTCGGCGTGATCACCAACGGCACAGCTGTTCTCGGCCTTGGCAATATCGGCCCGTTGGCTGCGAAGCCGGTGATGGAAGGTAAAGGTTGTCTTTTCAAGAAGTTCGCTGGTATCGATGTTTTCGACATTGAACTTGCTGAAAGCGACCCAGACCGACTGATTGACATGATCGCTGCGATGGAGCCGACACTCGGCGGCATCAATCTGGAAGATATCAAGGCTCCGGAGTGCTTCTACATCGAGGCCAGACTCAAGGAACGGATGTCGATTCCGGTTTTTCACGACGACCAGCACGGGACGGCGATCATTTCCTCGGCAGCGATTCTCAACGCGCTCAAGGTCACCGGCAAGAAGATTGCCGAGGTGAAAGTGGTCTGTTCGGGAGCTGGCGCGGCGGCCATTTCCTGCCTGAACCTGTGGTGCGACCTTGGCGTCCGGCGCGAAAACATTATTGTCTGCGACTCGAAAGGCGTGATCTACGTCGGCCGTGACCCTGACATGGAGCCGACCAAGGCGCGCTATGCGCGCGAGACCAGCGCGCGAACGCTGGCGGATGCGATGGTGGGTGCCGACGTTTTCCTCGGTCTGTCGGCCGCCGGTGTCCTCGAACCTGCCATGCTCATTACCATGGCGAGGCAGCCGATTGTCTTTGCGCTCGCCAATCCGACGCCGGAAATCATGCCGGAGTTGGCCCGAGAAGCGTGTCCCGACGTCGTCATGGCTACCGGCCGTTCGGACTATCCGAACCAGGTAAACAATGTCCTGTGTTTTCCGTTCATCTTCCGCGGAGCCCTGGATGTTGGGGCGACCGGGATCAACGAGCGGATGAAGATGGCCTGCGTCAGGGCCCTGGCGGCAATGGCGCAGGAAGAGGTCAGCGATGAAGTGGCGATGGCCTATCCCGGTGAGGAGCTCACTTTTGGTCCGGACTATCTGATTCCAAAGCCCTTTGATCCCCGTTTGATCACGACCATCGCACCGGCAGTCGCCGAGGCGGCGATGAGTTCGGGTGTCGCGACCCGACCAATTGCCGATTTGAGGGCCTATCGGGAGAAGTTGAGGGACTTTGTCTACCGGACCGGCGTTGGTATGCGCGCCGTTTTTTCCGCGGCCAAGCGCGGGCGCCGGACGCGCATCGTCTATCCTGACGGAGAGGAAGAGCGGATGTTGCGCGCCGCACAGATCATCATCAATGAAGGTCTGACGCGGCCGATCCTGATTGGCCGCCCCGACGTGATCTCTGCGCGACTCGAGAGGATCGGTTCGAAACTGGTAGCCGGCAGCGATTTTGAGGTCGTCGATCCCAACAGCGACGGCCGCTACAAGGAATGCTGGACGGCCTATCATCAACTGCGCAGACGCCAGGGGGTGACGATGGACATCGCCAAGACCCGCTTGCGCAACAACAATACGATCATCGGTGCCATGCTGGTCAGGCTTGGTTACGCGGACGGAATGATCTGTGGTCTATCAGGTCGTTTCGGGCATCACCTGCGACAAGTTGACGAGATCATTGGCAAGGCGGCAGGGTGCACGACGATGGCGGCGATGACCCATCTGTTGTTGCCTGGCCGCGCCCTGTTTCTCTGCGATACGCACGTCAATGCCGATCCCGATGCCGAGCAAGTGGCCGAAATCGCCTTGATGGCTGCGGAAGCGGTTCGTCGCTTCAAGATCAGGCCGAAGGTGGCGCTCCTGTCACATTCGAACTTCGGATCGTCACAGACCGCTTCGGCTCGCAAGATGAGCGAGGCCGTGGCGATCATCCGTGCCCGGGCGCCTGATCTGGAAGTTGACGGAGAGATGCACGGTGACAGCGCGCTTTCTGAAACCATACGGAAGCAGTCGGACCCGGAGTCGCCGCTTGCCGGTGAGGCCAACGTCCTGGTGATGCCTAACCTCGACGCTGCCAACATCTCGCACCACCTTCTCAAGATGACCGGCGGTGACGGCATGGCCGTCGGTCCGATCCTGCTCGGGGCAGCACGCCCGGTGCATGTCCTCTCTTCCACGTCGACGGTCCGCCGGGTTGTCGATATGACGGCATTGGTGGTGGTGGACGCGGCAAGCAAGTAGGTACTTCGGGTCCGGGGGTCCGGGGTGGATGGTCTTGCACCGCTCCGGCACCCGGTTTCCTGAGTCGCAGGAGCCTGGCTGCCCAGCGGTTTCTGCAGGTCGCAGTCCAACCCGGAGCGGCCGATCTTGGTCTACCAAGCCACGGGGCGGGTCCCCTTCTTTACAAAAGCCTTCAGTCAATGCATCATCGGACAGGCTCTCGGTCTAGTCGGGACCTGATGGTCCACAACGCGTTGCAAGGTCCAATCGCGAAAAATGGCAGCCAATCCGCAACAATCACCGCTTAGCGGCTTTGCCCGTGCGCTGGTACAAGCAGGCCGACTCAAGGAAGCCGAGGCCGAGTCACTGCTTGCGCAGGCGTCTGCAAAAAAGACTTCCCTAATCGAACAGGTGGTAAGCGCCAAGAAGGCGACCTTCCTCGAGCTGGCGCGTTTTGCGGCAGACAAGTTCGGTTTTCCCCTGCTTGATCTGGCAGCCTTTGACGATGCGAACATCCTGAAGAATGCGATCGACCGAAAGCTGATCGCAACCCACCGCGTCGTGCCACTCCACAAACGCGGCAATCGTCTCGCAATCGCCATTGCGGATCCAACCAACCTGCGTGCGCTTGACGAGATTCGGTTTCAGACCGGGCTGGCGGTGGATCCGGTTGTGGTTGAGGAAAACAAGCTAGGACCGCTGGTCACGAAGCTGTCTGAGTCGACTGAGGAGACACTGAGGAGTTTCTCCACCGAGGAGATCAACCTCGAATTCAGCGATGAACAGGCCCAGGATAAGGCAGATGAAGCGGCAAGCCTTGATGTCGATGACGCACCGGTGGTCAGGTTCATTCAGAAGATGATGCTTGACGCCATCAATGAAGGTGCCTCCGATATCCATTTCGAACCTTACGAGAAGAGCTATCGGGTCCGTTTTCGGACCGATGGAATCTTGCGGGAGGTGGCCGCGCCGCCCCTGGTCATCAAGGAAAAGATCGCCTCACGTATCAAGGTGATTTCGCGTCTCAATATTGCCGAGAAGCGCGTACCACAGGATGGTCGCATGCGTTTGGTGCTTTCGAAGAGTCGGTCGATCGACTTCCGTGTCAGTACCTTGCCAACGATGTATGGGGAGAAGATCGTTCTGCGGATCCTGGACCCGACCTCGGCCAGCCTGGGGATCGATGCTCTGGGGTATGAACCTGACCAGAAAGCGGTGTTGCTCGACGCCATCCATCGGCCATATGGAATGATTCTGGTGACCGGACCCACCGGTTCCGGGAAAACCGTCTCACTATATACCTGCCTCAACATCCTGAATCGGCCGGGGGTCAACATTGCTACAGCGGAAGACCCTGCCGAAATACCGTTGCCCGGAATCAATCAGGTCAATGTCGATGACAAGGCTGGGTTGACTTTTCCGGTCGCCCTGAAGGCCTTTCTCCGTCAGGATCCCGATATCATCATGGTTGGCGAGATTCGGGACATCGAGACTGCGGAGATTGCGATCAAGGCAGCGCAGACCGGTCATATGGTCTTGTCTACGCTGCACACCAATGATGCTCCAGCCACGCTGACTCGCCTGATGAACATGGGCATTCCGACCTTCAATCTTGCTTCGAGCATCCTGCTGATTACCGCGCAACGGCTGGTCCGGCGGCTGTGCACGTGCAAGCGACCGCTCGATACACCGGTAGAGACACTGCTCAATGCCGGCTTCACGGAGAGCGACCTTGATGGCAGTTGGATACTCTACGGCCCGGGCGAGTGTGATCGCTGCAAGGGAAGCGGTTACAAGGGGCGGCTGGGTCTCTACGAAGTCATGCCGGTGACCGAAGCGATTCAGCGAATCATCATGGCCAATGGAACGGAACTTGATATTGCAGTCCAGGCCAGAAAGGACGGGGTCAATGATCTTCGCCGTTCCGGCCTGCTCAAGGTCAAGCAAGGACTGACCTCTCTTGACGAGGTCCTCGGCAGCACCAACGCTTGAGAAAGAGAGAAGTATGGCGACCGCAGCAAGACCCACCAAGAAGATCGCGTCGGAAGTCAAGGAGCTTGTTTTTCTCTGGGAGGGAAAAAACAAGGCTGGAAAGATTGTTCGTGGAGAGCAGCGCGCTTCCAGCCAGACCGTTGTGCAGGCTACTTTGCGCCGTCAGGGAATTCAGGTCAGCAAGATATCCAGACAGCGCTTCAAGGGTGGAAGGCAGATCACGGAGAAGGACATCACGCTGTTTACCCGCCAACTGGCGACGATGATCAAAGCTGGTGTGCCGCTGCTCCAGACGTTCGAAATAGTCGGTCGCGGGCATGATAACCCGGCCGTAGGCAAGTTGTTGCTGGATATCAAGGCCGATGTGGAAACCGGCAGTTCGCTTTCGCATGCGTTCCGGAAATATCCACTGCAATTTGATGCCTTGTACTGCAACCTGGTGGCTGCTGGCGAACAGGCAGGTATCCTGGAAACACTGCTGGAGCGCTTGGCCAACTACAAGGAAAAAATGCTTGCGATCAGATCCAAGATCAAGGCAGCGCTGTTTTATCCGGTGGCAATCATCGTTGTCGCCTTCATCATTACAGCGGTGATCATGATCTTCGTGATTCCGGCATTCAAGGAGGTCTTCAAGAGTTTCGGTGCCGATCTGCCAACGCCAACGCTTATCGTGATCGGCATGTCGGATTTCGTTGTCGCGTATTGGTGGGCGTTGTTTGGCGGTATCGGCGGAGCGATCTTTGCCTTCTTCTATACGTGGAAGCGATCGGAAGCCATGCAGATCGCTTTCGACCGTATCTTCCTTCGCCTGCCTGTTTTTGGCGACATTATTCGCAAGTCCGTCATCGCGCGCTGGACACGTACGCTGGCGACGATGTTCGCTGCCGGCGTCCCGCTGGTCGAGTCGCTGGAGTCCGTCGGCGGTGCTGCCGGCAACTATGTCTACAAGGCGGCGACACGGCAGATCCAGAGCGAGGTCAGCACCGGCACCAGCCTCACGTCTGCGATGCAGAATACCGAACTCTTTCCGAACATGGTGAATCAGATGGTCGCCATCGGCGAGGAATCCGGCGCGCTTGATTCAATGCTGGGTAAGGTCGCCGATTTCTTTGAGGCGGAGGTCGACGACGCGATCGAGGCTTTGGCCAGCCTGATGGAGCCGATGATCATGGTCGTTCTGGGGGTGGTGATCGGCGGTATGGTGATCGCCATGTACTTGCCGATTTTCAAGCTGGGCGCTGTGGTCGGATAATGCAGGGGGCGCTGACTGCCGATCTGGACCCGGCACTGTTCACTCTAATTGGCTGTCTGCTCGGGCTGTTGGTTGGTAGTTTTCTCAACGTTGTCATCCATCGTTTGCCTAGGATGATGGAGCGTGACTGGCGCCTTCATTGTGCCGAGTTGCGTGGTGAGGACTTGCCTGAGGATCAACCGTTCTCGCTGGTGAGGCCGCGCTCGCGTTGTCCGGCGTGTGGTCACGGAATCACGGTGATGGAGAATGTTCCGGTCCTGAGCTGGCTATACCTGCGTGGTCAGTGCTCAGCTTGCCACACGTCGATATCTCCGCGCTATCCTCTGGTCGAGATCATCAGCGGCCTGTCTGGCGCCTTTGCCGCGTTTCACTTCGGCTATGGTTGGGCTGCGTTGGGCGCCATGCTGCTGATTTGGTGCCTGCTTGCGCTGACCTGTATCGATCTCGATACGCATCTGTTGCCAGACTCCATTACGCTGCCCTTGCTTTGGGCGGGGTTGCTGTTCAACTTGTCCGCCACCTATACCGACCTGCAGTCGGCAGTGATCGGTGCGGTTGCTGGCTATCTCTCGTTATGGTTGGTCTACTGGGCGTTTAAGCTGATCACTGGCAAGGAGGGTATGGGTTACGGCGACTTCAAGCTCCTCGCTGCACTTGGCGCCTGGCTGGGATGGGAGATGTTGCCATTGACCATTCTGCTCTCGTCGCTGCTGGGTGCAGTCGTCGGCATCGCCCTGATCGTTGTTGCCAAACGCGGGCGACACGTACCGATTCCTTTCGGCCCTTACCTGGCGGCAGCGGGGGTCCTTGTGCTCATTTGGGGGAGGCAGCTTACTCGCGCCTACGTTGGCTTGCTGTAGCGGTCTGAACACGCCGCCGCACTGATGCGGATGGTCGGTAAGCGAGTCTGGACCCTCCTCAGGTTCGGGTATAATGACTTTTTACCAGTGTCATCTGAAGGTTAGTCATGCCGATTTATGCCTATCGCTGCGCGTCCTGCGGTGTCGAGAGAGATCATCTGCAAAAATTGAGCGACCCGGCTCTGCGGATTTGTCCGGAATGTGGTCAGGCAACTTATATCAAACAGGTAACAGCCGCCGGTTTTCAGCTAAAGGGCAATGGCTGGTACGCCACCGATTTCAAGGGTGGCAACCACAAGGCGCCGGTCTCGGCTGAAGAGCCGAAGAGCGTCGAGGGTGCGGAGAATAAGGGGAGTAAGGCGACTACGGAGGGTGCGCCGAGCCCTGCCTGCGCTACCGGAGCCAGTGCGTGCGCCGGCAACTGATAAAACGATACTTCATTACCGGGCTCTTGATCTGGGTGCCTTTGGCGATCACCGCCTGGGTGCTCGTGCTGATCGTTGGCACCATGGATCAGTCCTTGCGCCTGCTACCCGAGGCGATCCACCCGCGAAGTGTTTTGGGTTTCGACATCCCGGGTGTCGGGGCGATCCTGACCTTGCTGATCATCGCTCTGACCGGGTTGCTCGCCGCTAACTTTATCGGCCAGCGGTTGGTTGTCTGGTGGGAGATGTTGCTGGCACGCATACCGGTGGTCAATTCGATCTACAACAGCGTTAAGCAGGTTTCGGACACCCTGTTCTCTTCATCAGGCAACGCCTTCCGTCAGGCACTGCTGATCGAGTATCCGCGTCGTGGTGCGTGGACGATCGCCTTCCTGACCGGCAAGCCGGGTGGGGAGGTGCTGCGGCATCTCGACGGCGAATACGTCAGCGTCTACGTCCCGACGACTCCGAATCCGACCTCTGGCTTTTTTCTCATGTTGCCCAAAGCGGAGGTCATCGAACTGGAGATGAGCGTGGACACGGCGCTGAAGTACGTGATTTCGATGGGCGTTGTGGCTCCGCAGTTGCGGCAGCCGGCTGCGAATGCGCCTGCCAGCGATATAGCTATCAATTGACTCAGGTAACCTGGAAACAGTATGCGGACTCATTATTGCGGACAAATCGATGCACAGCTCATCGGCCACGAGGTGACGCTTTGTGGCTGGGCGCATCGGCGTCGTGATCACGGTGGAGTGATCTTCGTTGACCTGCGCGATCGCGAGGGCCTGGCACAGGTCGTTTGTGATCCGGACCGTCCGCTGATGTTCAAGACCGCCGAGTCGGTGCGCAATGAATTCTGTCTGCGAATTGTAGGCAAGGTACGTGCCCGGCCGGAGGGGACGGTTAACGTCAACATCGCGAGCGGTGAAGTCGAAGTCCTGTGCCATGAGATGGAAGTCCTGAACCCGTCGGTGACGCCGCCGTTCCAACTCGATGAGGAAAACCTGTCGGAAAACATCCGCCTCTTGCACCGGGTGATCGACCTGCGTCGTCCGCAGATGCAAAGGAACATGCAGCTCCGATACCGGACTGCGCGTGCCTTCCGCAGCTTCCTCGACAACGCTGGTTTCATCGACATTGAAACGCCGATGCTTACCAAGAGCACTCCCGAGGGGGCTCGAGACTATCTGGTTCCTTCGCGCGTGCATCCCGGGCAGTTCTTCGCGCTTCCTCAATCACCACAGCTTTTCAAGCAGTTGTTGATGGTCGCCGGCTTTGACCGCTACTATCAAATCACCAAGTGTTTCCGCGATGAGGACCTGCGTGCCGACCGGCAGCCGGAGTTCACCCAGGTCGACATCGAGACTTCGTTCATGGGCGAAAGCGAGATCCTTCAGCTAATGGAGGAACTGATCAGGTCGGTGTTCAAGGAGGTGATCGCGGTCGAGTTGCCGAATCCCTTTCCGCGTTTGAGCTATGCTGAGGCACTGGATCGTTATGGCTCCGACAAGCCCGATTTGCGTGTCAGCCTCGAGCTCGTCGAAGTCACCGATGTGCTGAAGGACGTGTCCTTCAAGGTCTTCGCCAGCGTTGCCAACAGCGACGGGGGTCGGATTGCTGCCCTGCGCATCCCGGGCGGCGCGACCCTGACGCGAGGGGAGATAGATGCCTACACCCAGTTCGTCGGCATCTACGGCGCGCGCGGACTGGCCTACATCAAGGTCAACGACGTGACGCAGCTCAACGAGCTTGGCCTGCAGTCACCGATCGTCAAGAATCTGCATGCCTTGGCACTGCAGACCATCGTTGCGCGCACTCGCGCGCAGTCGGGCGACCTGATTTTCTTCGGCGCCGACAGGCGCAAGGTGGTTAACGATGCTCTCGGTGCGCTGCGCGTCAGGATCGGACACGAAAAGGGTTTCGTCAATGGTCACGCCTGGGAGCCGGTGTGGATCGTCGATTTCCCGATGTTCGACTATGATGACGAGGAAAGGCGCTGGACTGCCTGCCACCACCCATTCACCAGTCCGAAGGACGAACACCTGGCACTCCTGCAGAGTGAGCCGGGACGCTGCCTGGCCAAGGCGTACGATCTGGCGCTGAATGGTTCCGAACTTGGTGGTGGCTCGGTACGGATTCACCGTGCGGCAGTGCAGGAGCAGGTCTTCAAGGCGCTCGGGATCGGCGATGAAGAGGCTCAACTGAAGTTTGGCTTCCTGCTCGATGCCCTCAAGTACGGTGCCCCGCCACACGGCGGCCTGGCTTTTGGTCTGGATCGCATCGTTACGATGATGGCCGGCGCCGAGTCAATCCGCGACGTGATCGCCTTCCCGAAAACCCAGCGTGCGCAGTGCCTGCTGACCGACGCGCCGAGCAGCGTAGACGAGAAGCAGTTGCGGGAACTCCATATCCGCCTGCGTCAGAAAGTCGAAACGCAGGTCGAAATTGGCAAGGAGTAGTCGCTTGTGCAGAGAGTAGCCACTTTTCTGCGACTGCTGCTGCTGGCCGTTCTCGTCGGAGGATTGGCCGCAGCGACGCACGCGCGTGAAGCGCGCTACTTGGCGAGCATCACCCTGGCCGAGCTGCCGGCCGAGGCTGTGCATACACTCCGCCTGATCCAGCAGGGCGGGCCGTTTCCTTATCAGCACAAAGACGGCAGCACTTTCGGCAATTTCGAACGACGCCTGCCTTTGCAGCCGCGCGGTTACTATCGGGAGTATACCGTACCAACCCCCGGGCGTCGCGACCGCGGCCCGCGACGCATCGTCGCCGGCGAGGGGCGCGGCCGCGATGTCACTAACTCCGGCGAGTACTACTACACCGACGATCACTACCGCAGTTTCCGCCGGATACGCGAATAGTCATGCGCCAGAACGAGTTGGTGAAGCTGCTGCTGAATGCCCCACAGGCGGGCATCTACCAGTTGCCCCAGCGTAGCCAGGCGGCAGTCAGGCGGGCTGCCGAAAGCGCAGGCTGTGCCTGCTTTGACGTCAGTTTCGCTGAGTCTGAACGGATTGACAGCGCGTTAAGCCGGATAGGGTACGCGCTTGACTTCCCCGAGTGGTACGGCGAAAACTGCGACGCCCTGAAAGATTGCCTGACTGATTTCTCGTGGCGTGAAGCAGCAGGATATGTCCTGTTTATCTCTGGGGCCGAGAACCTGCGTGCGGAAAACCCGGCGGCTTTCAAAACCCTCAACGATGTGTTTGCAACGGCCATTGAGGAGTGGCGCATGCATGACTTCGCGATGTGGGTGTTCTATGATTTTTGTGCTGACGGACTGGCGGTTTTCCCGAGACTGGCATGAAGCGGTACAAACGACCGGTGTCGGTACTGGTCCTGATTCATACTCCAGGCCTGCAGGTGCTGCTGCTCGAGCGTGCCGCGCATCCCGGTTACTGGCAATCGGTTACTGGCAGCCAGGAAACCGGTGAGCGACTGTCTGAAACGGCGATCCGCGAGGTGGCAGAGGAAACGGGGATTGCCGCGTCGGTTGCTGAACTGCATGATTGGCAAATCACCAACAGCTACGAGATTCTTGCCGAATGGCGCCACCGTTACGCGCCAGGAGTGCGGCACAATACCGAACACGTCTTCTCGTTACAGGTTCCATCAGAAAGGCCGGTTGCGATCGTTCCGAGCGAGCATCTGAACTACTGCTGGCTGCCATGGCGAGAAGCAGCAGCGAAGTGCTTTTCGTGGAGCAATCGCGACGCGATTCTCATGCTGCCGGGGCGGTTGTCCCAGCGCTGAGGAGCTGCTCAAGGCAGGCCGGACAGAAGCAGCCGGCAGCAACCTCGGGCACGCGGGTCAACGGCGGCATCTGCATGCACCAGCAGGAAGAAAGGCCGGCGGTGGCGCCACAGACAAAGCTCGCGCCGCAGTTCGTGCACACGCTCTCTAGCGTGCTTTGCGAAGGTTGGGACATAGGCCCCTCTCAATTTTGAGCCAGCAGGCCCCGGGTACCAGATAGTTGCCGGAGATGACCCCCGTTGGTCACTTCAAAATCCCCCACTTATGGTCACCCAAACTCCCCCAGGCAGGACCGTAGAAATTGTAATGCAGTCGATCGGGGCGGGCCGGTTTTTTTGCCCGCCGTTGTTGGTGAATCAGGAGCCCGTTACTGCGTAACGGAAGCGGCGGTGAAGTACTGATCCCACTCGGGTGCATCGATATCGAGGGTGGCGATGATGCGATCATCCATGGCGATGACCAAGCGCTCGACGATCTCGCGTTTCGTTACGCAGTAACGGCGAGCCAATCGTTCGATGGCCAAATCGGTGCGCGTACTGACCCACAGATTGAGACGGCGTTCGCCGTTGCCGTCCTCGCCGGCAAGAGGGCGACGGGCGCGGTAGGCGGCTTGTCTTTGAGCGGCGGTCTTGGCCATATTTGTCTCCGGAGATTGCGTGACGCAGTGACGGGCTGGTGCGCTCGTTACTGCGTCACGCTGGGGTGAGTTCAAGGGGAACGAGTTTGCTGTGGCGGTGCTGATCCTGGCCCGAGGGAGCGAAGCGCTGTCAAGGGGATCGTGGAATAAATGGGCGGCGTTGTTTGCCGCCCGTTTATGCCGCGAAAGCCGCTTGACAGCGCGTAGCGACCCAACGCTCCTGGCTGCTGCCGGGGATGGTTTGATCATCCCCGGCGGCTGCCACGTGGCGAACGCGGGGTTTGGGGCAGCGCCCCAAAGAGTGGCGAATGAGCGCCAGAGGTTGCCAAAGCAAGCGCTGGCCGTGGGGTCGAAGCGGCGCATCAGCTGTCTGAGGACTGCTGTGCGAAGCGCGTCGCCGCCTCCTTGAGACGATAGCTGCGGCCTTCGAACTCGAGCAGATGCGAGCGATGCATCAGCCGGTCGAGAATCGTGCTGGCCATCGTATTGTCGCCCAGGTATTTGCCCCAGTCCTGGACCACCCGGTTGGAGGTCACCACCAGGCTGCGGCGCGCCTTGTAACGCTGATGAACCAACGTTTGCAGCAACTCGCCCGCACTGTCGCTGATGCGCCGGGCCAGGAAGAGATCGTCCAGGACCAGCAGGTCGGCGTCGAGCCAGGGACGCAGTTGCCGCTGCTGATCGGCGCCACTGCACAGCGCGTAGCTGGCAAAAACACTGTCGGCCTCGAGCACCCGCACATCCAGGCCCTGCAGGGTCGCCTGGTAAGCAACCGCCTTGGCGATCCGGCTTTTGCCGGTGCCCGGCTTGCCGATGATCAGCGCGTTCTGGCCTTCGGCGACGAATTTCAGCGTATGCAGCTCGAAGCACGCCTGGCGCGGCAGCTTCGGATTGAAGCGCCAGTCGAAATCCGTCAAGGTCGCACGCTCGTCCAGACCCGACTGCTGGTAACGGCGATCCAGCAAACGCGAACGGCGCCGGTCCAGTTCATCCTGCAGAATCATCGAGAAGGTTTCCAGGAAAGGCGCCTGATTCGCCTGCGCTTGCAGCACGCGGGTTTCCAGGGTGGCGCGAATGCCGGACAGGCGCAGGTCGCGCAGCGCGCGTTCGATCTCGTTCAGGGTCATGCTCATTTGGCATCCTCCAGGGGAAGTGACAAAGCGGCGCTCTTTTGAGCGCCCAGGGAGAACAGGTCGCCGTAGTCCGCGGCGGCGCGAATCAAACGGTCGTCCTGGGTCAACGCCAGCTCCCCCTGCACCGGTGTATCGATATCGGCCAGCGCCTCGTTGAGCAGGCGCTCGGTGAGCGCTTTGATCTGTGGATAGCTGTGCACGCCGTCGTGCAGGGCCATCGCGCAGGCACGGTCGATCAGTGTGCGGGGATAGCGCTTGGCCAGACTGACGATGCCCCACAGACGCCGCTGACCGACGCGCCCCTCTTGCTCAAAGAGGCACTGGCACAACTGCTCGGTGGCCGGGCCGATGGCCTTGGCCTGGGTCAAGATGCGACGCGTTTCCCGCGATGGATTGAAAGGGCGCTCCTCGTCGGGCAAGATCACGCTGCCCGGTTGCGTCGCCCGGGGGTGGGTGCGCAGCAAGGCCTGCGACTGGAAGTCGCGGATCTCGAGGTGCTGCTCGAACAGGCGGACCAGCACACGGCTGCCGATAGGCGCCGGCCGGGCAGCATAGCTGCTGTGCTCGACGCGTACACAGCTGTCGTCGCAGACCGTGCGTAGCGACTCGGTGAAATACGCGAAGCCCTGCAACGGCAAGGGCTTGAGCAGCGGACGTTCCTCCTGGAACATCGCCTCGACCTGGCGCTTGGCGCTGCCGTGAATGCGTTGCGCTGCCCAGCGCATCTCCCACTGTTCGAGGAAGGTGTTCTGCTCCTCGATCGAGGCGGAAGCGTCGGCCCTTGAGCGCCGTGTTCTGGGTATGCTGAATGGCGTTCTCGACGCTGCCTTTGCGATTCGGATCCCGGACCCGCGCGGGGTCGGCCACGACGCCGTAATGCGCGAGCACGGCCGCGTAGACCGGGTTGAGCTGCGGCTCGTACAGGTCGGGTTTGATGACCCCTTCCTTCAGGTTGTCGAGTACCACGTACTGGCTGCTGCCGCCGAAATACCGCCAGGCCTGCTCGTGCAGTCTGGCCCAGGCTCCCTGGCTGGACTTCCAGACCACCCGCCGAAAGCTACGCCGGGAATAGCGCAGGGTCATGACAAACAGACGCGGCCGGCGATAGCGCTCGGTACCGGGGTGAAGCGTCAGCGCCCCTTCACCATAGTCGACCTGCGCCTCTTCGCCGGGGGCGAATTCCAGTCGGTCAAACTGGGCCGGCTCGTGGGCGACCAGCGTACCGGCAAAGCGCTTGACGCTGTTATAGCTGGCCGTAAACCCGAACTGATCGACGAGCTCCTGGTAGATCGCCGTGAAGTTGCGGCGAAGCTGTAACTGCGCCTCGATGAAGGCGCGATGCGACTCGCAGGCGGAAGTCGATGGCCGGGTCGGCGCCGGTGGTCGGGGTGGGGGAATTTGACCGGGAGGGCCGGTGGCCACCCCGGGGGAATTTGCCTCTTCGCTCGCAAAACGCCGCGCCAGGCCGCGGATCGTCTTGCGATCGATTTGGGTGATGCGGGCAATTTCGTGCTGGCTCTTCCCGGCGGCCAGCAGGGTGAAGACCGTGGTTTGCAGATGTGGCTTCAAGACGTTCACTCCAGACTCCCTTCAAAAATCGAAGGGGGAAGATTACGTCCTGCCGCGGGGTGCCCCGAAAGCGCCAAAAACGGGGCCTTATCGCTCCGTCACGCGACCTTCAGGGTGGGGGATTTTGAAGTGACCAAAGGTGGGGGAATTTGACCGGCCAACGGGGCCCCCTCTGAGTCCCCGTGGGGGTTGACAAACGCCAGATAGTGCCCGGCACGCAGACGCACACCAGGCCAAAGCCCGCCGGGGTTCACTCGCTGGGTCCCTCTGCCTTTTTGCTGGAAGTCCCCGTGACCGGTTGCCCCGCGTCCGCCCCCGGTTTGGGCGCACGTTTGTCTTCAAACAGGGTCTTGGCCTGTTCCGGGAGGTATCTTCTTCCATTGCTTAACCTGGATCAGATGAACCCCATGCTCCAGGCCAATCTGGTTGATCATCTTCACCGCTCACAACAGCATTCGTAATCATGGCGACTCACTGCCGTGGCCCATACCTGCGCGGAGGCGCGAGGAAAGGACGCGATTGATCAGGTACAAGGGGCGTTGCTTGACCTCGTTGAAGATTCGCCCGATGTATTCTCCGAGGACCCCGACCGAAACAAGCTGGACACCGCCAAGGAACAGTACCACGACCATCAGCGAGGGATAGCCCCTGACCGGGTCGCCATAGGCCAGGGTTTTCCAGACGACGAATGCTGCATAGAGGAGGGATAGCAGCGCGACGACCAGTCCGAGGTAGGTGGCAATCTTCAGTGGTCCAATAGTGAAGGACGTTATGCCCTCCAATGCGAGATTCCACAGCTTCCAGTAATTCCATTTTGTTTCGCCCGCGGCACGCGGATCCCTTTGATAGTAAATGGGCTTGCTTGGGAAACCGATCCAGGCAAATAGTCCTTTCATGAATCGGTGCTCCTCCCGCAAGCGCAGGAGATCCAGAACGGCTCGCCGCGACAACAGACGAAAATCACCGGTGTCGCGTGGGATATCCACTCGGCTCACATGTTGTATCAGACGATAGAAATACCGGGCAGTGATCTTCTTGAACCATGTCTCACCGTCGCGTTGACTGCGCACTCCGTAGACGACGTCATAGCCCTCTCGCCAGCCGGCCAGCATCTGCGATATCAGTTCCGGCGGGTCCTGGAGGTCTGCGTCGAGGACCACGACCACTTCGCCGGCCGTATGTTCGAGTCCGGCCGTGAGCGCAATCTCCTTGCCGAAGTTGCGTGACAGGTCGACCACGGTCACGTTTGCGTCAAGAGACTGTATCGTATGCATCACGGCCAGTGTGTTGTCCTTGCTTCCGTCATTGACCAGGACAATTTCATAGGGAGCGCCGATTTTCGTCAGGACGTCAGTGACTCTTCGGTGAAACTCGGCGGTCACCTCCTCCTCGTTGTACGCCGGCGCCACCACCGAGATGGTGGGCAGTGCGTTAACCGGTCTGGGGTTAAGCCGGGGATTTTCGGGGACGAGTTGGCGGGAATCCGTGGACTGGAGTGCTATATTCATTGACAGTACCTGACGATATTCAAAAGGGGCGAGTGTGGGTGGGACAGCTCGATACGGTCGCTCCAAGCTGGTGGCAGGGCCATCACCCTCCAAGCGCGCCGTTGGGGCCAACGGCTGCCGCCTGAACGGCCGGAGGGATTCATGACGGTTTTTCGCGCATGCCGCTTGTCCCCGCGGCGCCCTGCGGCAATGGTTTGGGCGCTTGCCTATACGTCCAAAGCAGGTGGCCGGAGAAGGTGATTGGTGGTAACGTCAGCACGATGACACCAATCCCCAAAAGGTAATGCCACCGGCAGTACTCGAAAACGGCACCCACTGCATAGGACCAAAAGGCACCCATGATGGCAACGACGAGGAATCTTGCCGCCGTTGTTCTGCTAACGCGCGATGCGAAGCTCCAGCGGGTATTCAGGAAATAGGAGAACGGCGTTGCCACACAGAAGGCGAGTGCATTCGCCGTCGACTGTTCGAACGACCAGAGCTGGATACTTCCGGCCGCCACCAGCACGTGAACCAGTGTGGCAATCACGCCTGATATTGCGAATCGCGCAGCGGTGCGAGGAATTCCCATGTCAAGAATGTCGCGGTACGGGCAGCAACCGAACACCAAACGACAGATCACAGCGCGGTAGTCGGTTCGCCTCCAGAGAGAAGATGCGGGTCTGGATGCTATTAGCGAGGGGAAGTGGTAGTTCAGTACCAGGCGATGACTGACCAGGCCTGATGTGGTCGAGTGCCCGCCCGAGAACCGCGGGAGCGAAGAGGAGCGCATTGAAAGGGCAGATCTGCAGCACCTGCAGGCATGTCCCGGCAATCATCGGTTTCCGTCGCGTCTGCATGTAACGGCGCTTGTGGTGCAGGACCTCACCGTGACCACAAGGCCAGATTTCAGGTTGGGGTTGGCACGCGGGCAGTCTCATCGGCCGATTTCCGGCGCCACGACCTGCCGCTCTTCCGCGCCCCCGTGTCTACACCACTGGGCATTGATGATCCAGGCTGCGTAGCAGATCAGGAACGGCATTACCGGGAAGTGGTACCTCGACTGTCCAGAAAAGACGATACATAGGGCTGTTGTGAGCGCAGCCAGCACGAATCGAGGAACACCTCCGGTGGAGCACGGCGCTTCACTAGGCGAACAAATGCCCAAGCGGACAGGACAAGGATGGCCAGGTAGAAGCACTGGTTCGCAATTCGGGCCGTTCGAAAAGCCCAGACATTCTGCTCGTAGGATGGCGTCCCGCGCTGGTATTCCCATTCTCCTTCACCGTCGGGTGCCCAGAGTCGAAACGCCTTCTTGGGGACGAGACTCAGGAACTGGGCCGGATTTTCCCTGATCCAGGCCCATGCCAGCTCGCGCGCGCGCCGGTCCGCTGCGACCTGATCGGCGACCGAAAAGCGCGCTGCCTTGACCAGCGGATCGTCCTCGGAAAAGTTTCTTCCATAGTCCCCCACCACAGATGGATTGTTGCCAGTCAGCATGGTCATGCCACCATTCGTCGACACGAGGATGAAGGTGCCAA
>JADJMH010000003.1 GCA_016709675.1 Candidatus Accumulibacter proximus | reverse complement strand
GCGCACCCACCCCTGGGCGCGCAGGATCACAGTGGCTTTTTGAGCGGCAGCAACTCGTCGATGCGGCTGTTCGGCCAGGCGGGGAGTTTCTCCAGGGTGTCGGTCAGCCAGGCCATCGGCTCGATGCCGTTCATGCGGGCGGTTTCGAGCAGCGATTGAATCGCCGCGGCGCGTTGGCCTGCCGCCTCGGAACCGGCGAACAGCCAATTCTTCTTCCCGATGGCGATCGGGCGAATGGCATTCTCGACCGGGTTGTTGTCGATCGGGTAGAAACCGTTCGTGGCGTACCGGGCAAAGGCCGGCCAGCGCCGCAGACTGTAGTCGATCGCCTTGGCCAGGGCACCGCCGTCGGCCACCGATCGGCGAGTGTTCTGGAGCCATAGGTGCAGGGCTTCGAGCAGCGGCTGGCTGGTTTCCTTTCGTCGTCGGGCCCGTTCCTCGACCGTCTTCCCTTTCGCCGCGTCCTCGATGGCATACAACTCGCCGATACGGCGCAGGGCCTCGGCCGCGATCGGGCTCCCATTCGCCTGATGGAGGTCGAAGAACTTCCGCCGGGCATGGGCCAGACAGGCGAGTTCGATCACCTCGCCACGAAACAGCGCCTGGTAGCCGGCGAACTCATCGACCATCAGCGCGCCTTGCCAGTCCCCGAGGAACTCCGCCACATACTTCCCGCCGCGGCCAGGCTGGTAGTCGAAGACGACAATCGGCGGATCGCTTGCCAAGGCATTGCTGCGATACGCCCAGAGATAGGCCCGCTTGGTCTTTCCTCTGCCCGGGTCGAGTTGCTGCACAGGCGTTTCATCGGCATGCAGCACCGTCCCCTGGCGGAGCCGTTCGGCGAGACGCAGCCAGAGCGGTTCCAGGGCGACGCCGATGCGGCCGACCCAGTCGGCCAGCGTCGAACGGGACAGGGCCACCCCCGAGCGTGCGGCCTGCCGTTCGAGACGGTAGAGCGGCAGATGATCGACGTACTTGCTGACCATCACCCAGGCCAGCAAGGCCGGCGCTGCCAGACCGCCGTCGATGACCGAAGCGATGGCCGGTGCGGCGGTGAGGGTTTCGCAGGGCCGGCAGGCGTACTTCGGGTAGATGTGGCGCTCGACGAAAAACTCGGCGGGGACGATGCTGAGCTTCTCGGTCACGTCCTCGCCGATCCGCACCAGCGCCTGACCACATTGCCCACAGGTGCAGGTTTCGGGCTCGTGCAGGTGCTCGACACGCGGCAGTTGCTCGGGCAGGGGCTGACGGCCGGCGCGGTCGCGTTTCGGTTTTTCGGGGGGCAGCTGATGTGGCCCCATTTCGGCCGCCTGGGCCCGTTCGGCCAGGCGGGCTTCGCAGGCGGCCAGGTCGGCAGCGAGGGTTTCGTCGAAGAGGTCCCGTTCGCCGGCGGCCAGGGACTCGCTCTTGACGCCGAATTTCATCCGCCGCAAATAGGCCAGTTCGAGGGTCAGCTTCTCGATCTTGGCATCGCGCCAGTGAATCTCCGTGGCGTTGGTCTTGACCTGTTCGAGCAGCCCACCGACCCGGTTCTCGGCCCAGAAAAGCAGTTCTGGCGAGGGCGAGAAAGGGGCAAGTTCGCTCGCTAAATCCATGACGAATTATACCATCAAGATGCTCGAAAAGACGTCGAAGTCATGGATTCTGCGTGCTTTTCTGAAAAGACGGCGCATCCCTAGACCTGCCAGTGGGCGGGTGCGGGCGCGTCCCGGCGTTGCCAGTCTACGCCGGCGATCAGCCAACGCCATTGCGCTGCAGTGAGGGCAAAAACCGGGTCGCTGGCGCTCGGCCAGGTGAAGTAGCCACGGTGCAACCGGCGTTGCGACAGCCAGACGCCGGTGCCGTCCCAAACCAGCAGTTTGAGCCGGCTGCGGCGCCGGTTGGTAAAGGCGTAGGCGGTGCCGTCACAGGGGGTGCGCCCGAGACTGGCCTGGATGCGGGCCGACAGGCCATCAATGCCCAGGCGCATGTCCACCGCTTCGACGGCCAGCCAGATGCGCTCGGGCGCCGCCCCGAGCGGCGCGTTCATGCGCGCTCTCCCCACAGGGCCGTCAACCACCCGGCCGGTGGCAGCGCGGCAAAGTCGAGTCGCCAGCCCTGCGGGCTATGGAGCGACAGGCTCGGCGTTGAGGCCGCGGCACTGGGAACCCTCACCGCAGGAACCAGGGTCAGTGGGACTCTCGCTCCGCTCGGTCCTGGACCCTTCGCCAAGCGCAGGTGCCAGTAACTGAGCGAATGGCTTCTCAGTCCGTGCTGCTCACAGTACGCCTTCTGGCTGCCGCCGCTCGCCCGCCAGGCGGCCACATGCCCCCGCCAGTGCGCTTCCAGTTCCCCTGCCTTGTCCATCTCTTCCTCCTGTCGAAAACCTGGAGGTTGCTCCACTTCTCCCGGGTTTTACAGGTGGATGGGCTGGACGCTTACGAATCAGGCGTGGACGCGACCAGCATCAGCGCCGCACCCGGAGGAATCAGAAAACTGATCAGCTGAATCAGAAATTACCGGCTTGTAGTGCCACTCGATATTTTTTCAGCACGCAAGCCATGGCTTCAGATATAGGTTTTTGTTGGCGCGTTAAACATGGGTTAAGAACGGCCGGAGTTTCCCTCAATCTTCATCGCCCAAGTCTGCCAATCCTCGTGCGCCAACCTACGCCAACAGCCGCCTTGCGTGCGTTTGAAATGAGAACTGCTGGCGACTCAGTCTGGTTGTCGAGGACTCGATGTTCCGTGCGAAAATATATCCCCAACTGGGAATGCCAATCGATTCAGAACTCACGGACTCTCCTCACGACTCAAGATCACGTCCCGCCGCCGCCTCCACCTGGACGCAAGGCCCCGCCACCACCACCTCCAAAGCCCCCATCAGCGTCGACCCTTCACACCCGCCGTCACCGCCCGCCCCATCGGCCAGATTTGAGGAACCGCTGTCCGCCCCAGCGCTGGCGGCCTTGCCTCCTGCCAAACCGCCATTGGTTGCTGAAGCTCTGAAAAGCGAGGGACTCGCGACTGCAACGGCGGCCAAGACGGGGGCACAAACCAAAGTCATCGCTGCTTTGGCAGTCGCGCTGATGATAGCTGCGTTCGGAGGCTACTTGTACGTTTCGTCGCAGCGCGAGCAGGAACACGCAGCTGTTCTGGCGCGCCAGGAAGCTGAAGGACAGGCACGTCGTGACGCCGAAGCCAAAGCCGCGCAGGCTGCCGAGCAAGCACGCCTGGCGGAAGAGCGGGCTAGGGACGCTGAAGAGAGGGCGAAGAGCGCACAACAGGGTAAGGGCCAGGAAGAGGCGGCCAGGCTGGCGCCCGAGGCAGAACAAAACCAAGTGGAAGAGCCCCGTCATCAGCTGGCCAGTCAGTCGCCCGCACCCGCAAGCACTCTGGATACGAGTAGTGCTGAGTCGCTCATTCGGCAGATGCTTTCCGCTGCGGAACGAAAGAACGATTCCGAGTTGACCGCGCTGCTCGGTCGGATCACTGCACTTCCGAAGCCTGTAAGAGGCAGCCGCAAGACGGCCCGAGCCCTGAATGCGGACGGCTTGGCGCAACTGCGCGATGGTGCCGCCAATCAGGCAATCGGCACGCTGCGACAGGCGGTAGAAGCCGACCCGGGAGACGTCGAGATTGTCGACAACCTCAGTTACGCTTCAATCAAAGCGGGAGACTACAAGAGCGCACGGGCTGCCGGTTTCGCGGCGCTGACCATTGCGCCATCGAGGAGTTCCGCCTGGGCGAATCTCGGCATTGCGCTTGCCGAGACGGAAGGTGAAAACCAGGCTGTGGCCGCGTTCGCCAACGCCTATCGCTTCACCGGCGACGCCCCGAAGAGCATCGCCTATCTGGAATCCCTCTCGCAGAACGATTCCAGCCTCAAGGTTCGTGCTGCCGCCAAGCGAGCACTATCCATCGTCGCGCCGAACCCACCGGCATAGGAGCAGAGGAGCTTTCAACACCAACGAATCGATGACTTGCGGCGGGATTGAGAACACCGGAGCCGCTCGCCTAGTGGGAGGCAAATGGCTCCGGCGTCTTGGACGGTTTCAACTGCGCCAGGAAACCTGACCAAGATCCAGACCGTTTGCCCGGCAATGCTGCTCGATTCTTTCCAGGTCGCCTTTTTCCGGAATTCCGATGATCCAGATATTCTGCTCATTCACTTCGATCTGCAGGCGCTTTTTGGGCATACTCTTCCCCGCAGGGTAGCGTCTGCGCCCCAGGTCCGACAGTGCAATCAGTGGTTGGTTGATCGAACCGCGCAGCGATGCCGAATCGAGCGTGGTCACAAGGGTTCCGGACGATCACATCAAGCAGATCGAGGATCGCAGGGTGGTCTTTCTGCAGGCGGCGCCATGGCATTCCCGAATAGCAGAGCAGGTCAACTTCTCTTGCCGCTTGCTGCCGAAGCGAGCCGAGTTCGGAGACAAGTTCAAGGAGTCCTTCCGCCTGTTCAAACGGCTCGCCACCAGAGATGCTGACGCCGTCCAACTGATCGCCGGCGCATTTTCCACACCAACTTACGAGGTCGGAGACGCTCATCGTTGCCCCACCGATGGAGGACCACATATCCCGTGAGCAACACCCGGGGCAACCGATCGAACACCCTTGCAGCCAGATGCCAACCCGGCGCCCGAAGCCGAGCGTAGTGACGGGCCAGTGCGCCTTTCAAGCTGCAGCATCATTCCGGTGTCCGCGCTTTGGCAAGCCCCGGCACCGCCATCCGGCGGCTATGCACTAGTCGAGCACAAGGGTATAGAGGCCGTCCCGGAGTATCACATCAGCGACCGTCAATGACATGCCCCGTTCAAGGCGACTCTCGAACAGCGCCTCGCGACAGCGGGTTGATGAACGTCGTCCCGGATCCTGTTGCCGATGCCGCGGCCGCCGTTCGAGAGATCGGTACAGCACCACTCACGCAGTTTCGCCATCACCCGGTCCGGTAGGGCCAGAGAAATTCCGTGTTCTTCGCTGACTCGCCGAAGCACGTTGCGTAGTTGCCCGTCGAATATCTGAATCGCCACGTCTGGCTGGATGAAATTGAAGACAACAATGTTGTCGCCGATGCGGTTCAGGATTTCCGGTCTCGATAGCTGATACTTGAAGTAGTCGAGAATCGCCCCACGGACGCGAGTTTCCACGACCTCGTAAGGGTCCTCCGGGCTGACGTTCTGGATGCGCTCACCGGATTTGTCCGTGACGAAGATACCGAGGTTGGAGGTGAAGATAATCACACTCTCGGAAAAATAGACGGTCTCGCCCCGCCCATCGGTCAGTCGCCCGTCCTCCAGTATCTGCAGGAACTTGTCGAGCAGGCGCGGGTGCGCCTTCTCGATTTCGTCGAACAGCACTACGCTGAAGGGCTTCTGCCGGATGCGGTTGGTGAGTTCGCCACCGGCGTCATAGCCGACATAGCCTGGCGGTGCGCCAAGCAGGCGAGCCTCCGAGTGCTCGGCCGAGAACTCGCTCATATCAAAGCGCAGATAGGACTCCTCGTCGCCAAAGAGCAGCGCCGTCAGTGCTTTTGCAAGTTCTGTCTTGCCGACGCCCGTCGGCCCGGCAAAGAACAGCACCCCGCGTGGCCGCATGCCCGAGGTGCGCGCTTGTGCGCCGGTCAGCCCCATGACCGAGCGGGTCAGAATATCCACGGTCTTGACGACGGATTGCTGCTGCCCCTTCACGCGATCCGCCAACAGCTGCGGCGCCGTGGCGATTCGCTCGCGCATGTCGGGGGCCTTCCAGGGGCTGCGGACGTTCCCCACCTTGAACGCGCGAATGGCATCGTCAATCGCGTTCGGCGGAATCTTCTGATGAACAGCCAACTGTGAAATGTCCGACATGGCCTGCAAAGTCAAACCATCGGTGCTCTCGGAAAAAGTCCGCACGGCCGCCAGTGTCGTCTCTGGCGAAACCGTGGCCTGGCCGGCGATGCGCCGGACCAGCAGCCTGGCTGCTGCCTGGCGCTGCCCGTAGGACGGACGCGCGATCTCGAGGGAATGAATCCGCTCCGAATCGAGCCCATACCACGAAGGAAGATCCTGCACGCGGTTGGTCATCCAGATGATCGGATTGAACAGCCAATCGCCCTTTGTATCCCTGGGCATCACCGGCATGGCCGAATTCGCGAGTTTCTCCAGCCCGGAGAAAAACACCAGTTCGTCTGCCGACAGAGACTGTGGCCCCGCGGTCAAGCGCGACGCATAGTCGATGATCAAGCCGATGCGGATCTCGCGGTTACCTGCAACGAGACGCGCCTTGTCGAGCAATGTCGCCAGATTGACTTCCATCGCACCGCTCGAAAACTTCAACGACAGGCGGGCGCTGGCCTCATTCTGATTTTCCGGCGTGTAGGGATAAACCTTGATGCCGTCTACCCGATCATAGCTCAGCAGGAATTTGAAACCCTTGCCGGCGCACAAGGCGCAAAGACAGGGAATGACGGAAGCGAGGCTCAAGCCACTCTGAGTCGGTGTCAGGAAACGGTCGCGAATGTTTGAAAGAACGAACTGCGGGCGAATGGCCAGCAGGCGATCGATGTCCTCAATCCACTTGGGTTGTACCGCCGCTTCCGCCGCATCAGCCATGGCTCACCTTATCTAAGAATTCCTGATGACTGCTGACCGACGGCGCCTGCCGCCCGTTGCTGCTGCTGCCTGCCTCTGCGGACGTGTCGCGGCGCCCTTGCAGCGGCACCTCCGCCGGGGACACCACCTGCACCGGCAAGCTACCCGCCTTGATCTCGCGCACCATCGTGAAATCCAGGCCACGGTCCTTCAGCACGCCGACGAGTTTCTTCAGCCCGGACTCGGAACACCAGGCATTTTCGATGCGGACATCGTCGCGATGGGGATTGGCGTGTTCTACCGCTTGCAGCCGCGCGCACCAGGTTGAAGGTTGATCTGCTGCCGCTCGGGTGATACTCGCATCCGCATGTAGTAATCGCCCCAGGCTGCCTCATGGAAGTGTACCATCCCGCCTTCGGCGAACAAGGTTTTCTCGATCGGTTCGGCTTCGTAGCCGAGGTCGTTCAGCGCCTCGGAAAGAATCGCCGCGGCCATGGTCTGGCGCACCGCCGCCTCGTCTTGACGCGCCGCAAGCGCCAGCCGTGCCACGGTGCTGTCCACCCGCACTCGCAGCGCGTCAGTCAAGCGCACTTCGCCCCCGACGACCAAAGACAGCTGGTCGACCAGCTTCCTCACACCCGAATCGTCGGACGGCGGCAAGCGGTCGATGAGCCGCCGCGCTCCTCGGACTTCCCTGGCGCCGAGACTCCGTCCTCGATGAGCTGGCCGATGCGGATCTTCAATTCCTGTTTCCAGCATCCTCGCTCGGGTATCACTTGCCGTCGCCAGGAACTCCTCCAGCAAGGGAGTGACCTCGGGTGCCAGTTCGGTGGCACTGAGTTCGGCGACGCGATCGATCAGGACTGCGGAACGTTTCTCCCGAACCTCGGGGCGGGTCGCCTGCTCCTGGCCTTGATCCAGCAAAGCCGCTCGCCGCACATAAGCGGCAAGCAAGTCGCCCACCGTCACCGGCGGCGAGTTCGCCCGTCGGCTGCCAGGATCACCGCTGTGCAGAAATCACGATCGACCCTCAAGGCGCCGTACCGCCTCGCGCAGTTCCTTTCTCGGCCAAAACCACGATCTCCTCAGTCTCGCGATTGAAGATGTCGAGGAGAATGACATCTTCGAGATCCGGCTCCGCAGGGCAGCCTTGGTGAATCGCGACTCCGGGATGTCGTGGTTCGGAAAGCGACGGCGCAACTCGTCGAGATTGCGGCAGAGGGCGGCATGGCGCGCTTTTCCGCGCCGATAGCTGGCCAGATTGCGCTGCAATCCGAGCGAGGCGGTTTGCCCGGAAGCCTCGTTGGACTCGGTCGTTCTCTGCCGCGACGTTTTCGAGCGCAGCCACGAGGACGCGTAGCAACCGATACTCAACCGTTGCCGGACCGCTCACGACCAAGACTCGCTTGCCGTTGCGAACTGACGCCCTTGCACGCTGACATCTTGACGCCACCTCGTGCTCGCCTTTCCTGATGGGGGGAAATGACTTTGAAGGCCGCCAGCTTGTCTATCTTAGCCATCAACAAGGCGAGGTCATTTGAGTCCAGGAGTACGGGAAAGCGACCCATCCAGTGGGCGCGAATCTTCTGGCTCAAGTGCTCCGGCAAGCTCTCAAGCTCAACCGGCACGCGTTCGAACGACTCTGTGATCGGGAGAAACGAGTAAGAACCGATGACCTCAAAAACAGCTCCGAATTGTCTCGCCGTATAGGTGATTCGCCCAGTGTGACCACTCCCATGTACCTTGTTTAATCCGCCTCTTAAATGAGGATGTTCCTGCACAGGAATGCTGCTGGTCGTAAGAAGTGTCGGAGGAGTTAGACCCGGCATTGGCCATGCCAACCGCTGATCGACGACAAAAACGGTATCTACATAAAGCGTCCCTTCTCGCTTACAGTCTTCGGCAAAAATCAGGACTGAATTCGTGCCAACGTTTGGTTGCGTCTTTGAGAGACGGCGCAGTTGCGTGGCGTGACAGAATGAATAGAGCCATGGTTCGGTAAAACATAAGGGTCCTCATTACCTCCCGGATATTTCTGGAGTGCAAGTGAAGGGTGGGTCGACGAACACATTGTTTGCATAAGTCTGACTCCGCTGATGGTGACCGCCTGCCATTACACTCATCTTGGCTCGGGCAGGGGGAAGTATGAGGTAGTGTGGGCGGCAAACCGCAATCATCTTGGTCTATCCTTCTGCCAATTGCTAAATTGTTAACAGGCGACATCCTTATTGATGACGGTTTGGTGGCATATTAATTCAAATGTCTAGTCCCAGACAGAGCGAAGAATAAAATTACAGTCTGTACAAGAAAAAAATAGTGGAACCACCTTGATTCAGGACTCATCTGCTTTTTTGCAGCACTGAAATCTGGTCGATGTTTCATAACATCAGAGCCGTTCTCGGTAAGCTTTACGTTCTGTTCGACGGTGGCTACCGCAACTTGCAGCGCCTTTTCAGAGTCGATGTCGTAGTATTTTCGCGTCAGATATCTAAAGCCCAAAGGGACTGCAAAAAAGGAAACAATAAAAACTCCGAAGCCCCAATCCTGGGAAAAGCGAGAGATAAGACTGGCCAGCGATCCAACTGCTGCCGCTATCCCATAGCCAATTAAGCGGCTATGGGCCCAGAATCCGTAGTTTTCACGCTTCCAGGCGGTGATGTCTGCTTTTATCGTCGATTTTGCTTGCTCCAGCCTTCTGGCAGATTCCTCCTTCTCCTTTCGTTCAACTTCAGCTTGCTGGCGCTCGAGTTCGTTGCACGTATCGCAGAAATAGCCTTTTCCTGAACAACTTGTGCATTTTATATTACCCTCGCCTTTACATTCTGAGCATTCCTCATAAACCTGTCGACTCCCATTGCATCTCGGACATGGTGCGTTTGGGTACCAGATATGACTCTCTCTGCGGCCGTCCGCGATATCGCTCCCGGACCCACGACAGAAGTTGCAATAATCACCAACGATCGTTGGGTGCTTTCCCGTTCCTCGACAGTGTCCGCAAATCCTGCTCTAAACCAGTGCCGTTACATCCCCTTTTTTTTGCGAAGCCGCGGCCATATCCGCAGGTCACCCACTCTCCCTTATTGCCTTTGCAATGCCCACAGTTGCGTCGACCTTTTCCATGGCATTTATTGCACCGCGTGACTCCTTCGACATGGCCACTCTTACACTGGATCTGCATTTGGTTTGTGCATATCCCGGAGGAGTCTTGAGCCACTCTGAATTCGTGTGCCAAGCAAGTCTCCCGAAGATAGACGGTCAGTAGCAGGTTGCTGCGTCATCACCTTCGGTCAACAAGAACGCTGGAATCGAAGGGGCGAGGCCATCATTCGCCCATTGTTTAACGAAAATGCGGAGTTGGTCGAGGGCAGGAGGATGCTCCAGAGCGAGGATCAGGCGCGGCGGGAGTGACGCCATTTCCGGCGCGATTAATTCTCTGTTGGTCGTCTTCGTGAGGAAACGTGCAGCCCTTTGGTCCAGAACTCTTCGATGCGCGCGACTGCAGGCGAAAAACGCAGGCTAAGTGACTGGAGGTCGGCATGTGGGTATTACACGGCGGCCACTTGCCGCCAATTGGAAAAGCACCTCGCGGCCACTACTGTCTGTCTGAGCGTCATTGGCCCAGGCCAGGATTGCGCTGTAGCTCGCATCCCGTCCTTTCCAGACCGGCGGCAGCGCCGGATCGATGCGATAGACCAACGCAGCAAGCCGGCATCGGGGCTCAGGTCGCCTTCGGCGAGATCCATGAGATAGCTGGACAGGTCATAGTCTTTGACTTCATCCTGAACCCATTTCAGGATCAATCCGCGGGACAGATGCTTGACCCCTTCGTCCCAGAATTGCAGCAGGGCGGCAGCCAAAGCGCGCGGTGTTGCGCAAGCCGTTCCGGAAATCGTGTAGGGTCGATACGACACCGTTGCTTCACTAGGGGTGACTGGCGCTGCCGCGCTGCGGGAGTCGTCGGCGACCGCCACCGTTTCCCCGGCAAGCCAGCGCCCGACTTCGTCGCTTCCCCATCGATTCGCAGCGTCACGAACCAGCAACCCACGACACAGCGCGCGCCAGCGCGGGTCGCTGACCCCCTCGGTATCGATCGGGTTCTGCGCAATCCAGAAGTCCAGCCGGTTCTGGCTGCCGATACCGGCCAGCGGATGGCGACCAGTGATCAGTTCGACCAGGATCATGCCGATCGACCACCAGTCGGATTTTTCGCTGACGATTCCGGTCATGGCTTCGGGTGAGCTGTACAGCGCCCGTGCGGCTGCGCGTGGTCTCGTGCAGCGTGGCCGCGCTGACCGAGGCGATGCCAAAGTCGGTCAGCACCAGGTCCAGCGGAGCGCGGGTGCGACAAGAATGTTCTCCGGCTTGATGTCGCGGTGGATCGGTTTCGCGCCGTGCAGGCAGCGCAGGGCATCGCTCAGTTCGCGCAGCATGCTGGCAACGTCGGCAAGCGGCTGCGGGCCGGTCATCAGGTCGCGCAGCGACCCGTTGGCGACGTACTCCTGCACCTCGTAATACCAGACGCCCTCCTTGCCGTGTTCGTGGATGTATACGACGTGCGCCTTGTCTGCGGCGCTGATGTTGTCGAGCACAGCCCCTTTGGTCCGCTGCCGCCTGCGTTGGGCACATAGAGCTTGATCACGCGCAGTCCTTCGCCGCCGGGTCCTTCGGCCAGAGAACAAATCCCTCGCCGCCACGCGCCAGGAGTCGCACGACGCGGTAGCGGCCGGCGAGTGCGAGTGGAAGCTCGGGGATCTCGGCGTGGCCGGTCGGGGCATCGCGCTGGGTAGCGGCAGCCGCAGCCGTATCCCGCTTTGTCTCTTGCGCGGCCCATCTTGGATGCGCTCGCTTGCGGCGCATCAAGCACTCGTTGGCGCTGGAAGTGGCGTGTCGAGGATGGTTGCTGCCGCCACGGACTGACCGTCGGCTGTTTTGCTCACCTGTCGGTGCCTGTCGTGCGTGGTACTCGGAGGCTCGTTCGTTCGCGGGGCATCGAGAACCGTCGGAGCCGGAAGCGGCCCGCCGAGAAATGGTTGGCGTCGCCGCTCCGGAAGTGGCGGCAGGCTCGGTCTGCCGGGTTTGCTCGGTGCTCAAGAAGGCGCTTGCTTGCGGCGTATCAAGAACTGTTGGGGCGGCAAGTGGCAGGTCGAGAATGGCTGGCGTCGTCGGCTGGATGGCGGCTGCCTGGGCCACCTCGCGCTCCACCTGCTCCTTCATGCTGCTCAAGGTCTCCCAATTGGCCATACCCGAGCACCAGATGTAATCTTCCAGCACGACGTGCCCCTGCGCCAGATAATCGAGCAGCACGTTCGATTCGTACGGCCCGAACTGTTCGCCGTCGCGCGCCACCATGTATTCCTTAGACATGTCATCTCCCTCTGGAAAACGTCCTCTTGTTCAGAAAAACTGCGGGATCTTCCTGCTTCATGCCTCCAGGGGTAGTCGGCCCATCCTCTTTTCCACGCGCACCAGGATGATCGATATATTGTCGGGGCCACCTGCCGTCATCGCTGCTTCGAACAGGGCGTCAACCACCTTTATGCCGTTCACTTCGGCACAGGCAAGTTCCATATCATCCAGGCTCACGACGTCCGAAAGGCCGTCGCTGCACAGAAGGAACTGGCTTCCCGTCGCAAGACGCACCCGCCGAACATGCGGGTCGATCTCGATGAATTGCCGTGCTCCGCCCAGACACTGGGTGATGCGACCCGTCTTCGCGTGGTTGTCTTCGTGCCCGTAGGAAACACTGTCGGCGGAGTCGTCGTGCGATAGCTGTTCAAGGTAGCGGTCCTGGAGGCGGTAGGTCCGGCTGTCGCCGACATTGAACGTCCAGCCATCGCCGTTGGCGATGACCATTCCGGCCACAGTGCTCCCCATGCCACCCAGTTCCGGGCGCACGGTCGTTTCGTCAAAGACATCGCGGTTGGTCTTTCGCAGCATATCGACGATGCTGCTCTGGCCAAGTGTGATCTCCTTGAGACGCATGGCCAGGCGTTCACCGACCAAACGGCTGGCAATCTCGCCGGAATTCTCACCACCCATTCCATCCGCAACCAACACGACGCGCGGCCGGTCGGTGTCGAGCAAACGCTGGACCGAAGCACTCATTTCCAAAGGAGGAATGTAGTCGTCGATGGCCAGCGAATCCTCGTTATGCGCGCGAACCCTGCCGCGCCCCGTCCGATAGAAGATCTGCAGCCTCATCCGTCGGCCTCGCGAACTGTTGCCACCAGGCGCGAAGCAAAAGCGGATGCGATCCCGCCTTCAGCGCGCGACTTCCTGGTGGGCGTCGATTCGTGCTTCGTTGACGAAGGTGCCGTTGACAGAACCGAGGTCACACAGGACAAGCTCGCCCGCCCGTCGGCGCAGGTACCCATGTTGGCGGGACACATTGGGGAACTGGCTCTCCAGACGGGCGGCGAGAACTGGCGCTGCCGGGGTTTCCCGACCAACGACGACCCGGTCCACGACGGCGTCGACGCCCCATGGCCATTCGATTACAAGCCTGCGCACAAGGGCGCACTCACTGGATCCTGCAAGAGGTTCATTGCAGTACGCGCAAACCACACTGACCGCTGGATTGGCTTGTCCGCAACCCGGTTGCGTGCAGACAAGCGCCTGAGCACTCTGCACAGACGCTTCGGGTGGGACGCCTGACGGGGATTCGCGAGTTGATCTGTGGATATCAACAGGCGCCGTCGGATCGACATTGTCGAGCACAAAGCGGCAAGACACGCAATCGAAGGTGTCAGCCGGATTCTCCGTGCCGCAGTCTGGGCACTTTTTCACTAACCCGCATACAAGGCAAACCGTTACCCTTCAGCCTCTCCAACTTTTCGCTGTCTTCAAGGTCAGCTTATTGATTGTTATTAAGATTGTTCCGCAACCGTGGATGCCACCCGCGCGCACGCCTAAAGCCGCCTTGATAAATCTGTCACCAAGCCGTGCCTCGCTGGTGAAGAACCTGCCGACTTCTTCTCCTCGTGCGTTGGCATTCTGCCACTGCTATTGCAGACAACGACTTTAAACGAGAAGACTTTAGGAGGTTTTCGCGTCCGAACTCCTGCTGCCATCAGCAGCGACGCGCACCCAGTGCCTTAGATCGCCCCTCCGCGCCAGCAGATGGCACTGTCGCCAAGAGCCGGGGACCACGAGCGCTGCAGCCGGCGACCGAGTGCGGACCCAGCGAGTGCAACTGCGCAACGGTCGGTCAAACACAGGTCACGATACGAGCCGGATACGAGATCCCCACTGCAAACCGCGTGATAATGGCTGTTGGCCGAGCCGCCAAGCGAGTGGCGCCGCTGCCGGCGCGCACATGGCCAACAGGTCCCAACTAAGGAGAAACCAATGGAATTGATCGAGCCAGCCAGCCACGTCCAGTTGCAACCCGGCGGTCTGCTGTTTTACTCGGACCCCCACCTCGTCGAGACCGACGTGTCCGAACTGGCGGTCGAATACCTCTGCGAGTTGGCGGTCCTGGATGAGGAGTCACCTGGGTGATGTCCTGCTGCTCCTGAAGAACAACCCACCTTTGTTGCAGGTCCTTCGCCGCTTTTGGGCAGTGGAGTTGGTCGAGGAAGCGTTTGCCGGGGAGTCAATTCCGACACGGGCGCCGACGAACCGACGAGGTGGAATATCTGCTGCTGACCTGCCCTGCGCAGTTGACCTGCGCACCAAGGCCTATGAAGTGATGACGCGCCTGGGGCTGGTGGGAATCGGGTTCCCGCAGCGCGACCCTGGTTCGAATGGCAACAACGTCGGTGACCGGCAAGAGGAGCATGTGCGGCGCCAGTGTTCGGACATGCTTGCACTATCCACTCCGACTGGAGCGGACTTCGAAGGTATTTGTTCATGGCCGGGATCGGAAGGCGAAGGCTGGCCGGGCCATCGCCATGGAAGAGATCAATTTCGGGCCACCAACCCTGCTGCAGATTCTTCACAGCATTTGCTACGATCTGTCATTTTTTGGGCTTGGCGATCGCAAGAGCGAGGTAGTCGACTCTCTGAAAAGCGCGACGTTTACAGAAATGACCGTGGGGGAGTTTTTGGCAACTATGCAAAAGCTGAGCGGCAGTGCTGCCCCTGCAGTGGGTTCCGCAAAAAGACTAAGAAAGCGAAGGGCAAATCCCGCTGAACAAACGGCGAGAGATGATCTGTTCGCCATCGAGTTTACCGAGCCGCCAACGTGTCGGCGATCCCCGATTGTGCGCCAGCGCGCCGGAGGTCGCCGCAAGGTGCTGCCAGGTCTCTGGTGCCCGTCCTCTTGCCGGAGTGGTCCTTTTGTGGATCAGACGCGAAGGGGAAGCGCTACTCCAGCGCCTTCACCGAGTTCGCCGTCGAGCGTGGCCAGATTCGCCCAGGTGGCGCTCAAGGTTGGTGTGCTTTCGATGCACAGGTGGGTGGCGGAACACAGCGCCTCGTCAATCCAGTTCGCCAACGGCAGGAAGAGATGGTCTTCCCAGAGACTGTCCAGGGTGGGAAACAGCGCGGCTTCGGAGTGATCTTCACAGCATAGCTGGCAGCGATAACCGCCTTCGACCGCCGCGCCTACGGCGTCCAGGCTGAGCAGCATGTCCCAGCACTGGCCTTGCCAGTCGACTACAACGCTGAGGCTGTCGTTGCCGACGAACACGGAGAGGTGATCGGTGATGCCGACCAGTCGATAGGTCGCGTAGTCGCCGGTGCGCTCAAGCTGCCGAAGGGGAAACGGCAGGCGATCGGAATGGGCTGCCAGCCAGGCATCGAACTGGCTGACCAGCGAGACTGCGGGTCCCCCCACGTTCGCCGATCGCCGTGCCTGGCTCAACGGTTCTCGCTCAGACAATGAGTAACCTTTCCTTCATCTCGCGCAGGTGGCGGCGACTGACCGGCACCCTTCTGCCGCTGCGGGTGAGATCTTGGCGGCGCCGCTGTCGAGCCATTCGATCTCGGCGATCTGGTCGAGGTTGACCAGGAACTGGCGGTGGCAGCGCATCAACGACGTACGCTCCTGCAGGATCTTCAGGCTCAGTTCGGTGGTTCCCCTGCCGCTTGTCGCCGACGACCTGTACGCCGGCGATGTCGGTGTGGTGGACGAATTCCACTTCGTCGAGCGCCAGCAGGAAGATGCGGTTGCGGCTGAAACAGGGAATCTGGCGCAGCTTTTCGGTTGATCCTGGAAATGCCCTGGGCGAGTGGCGTACTCCCGAGCGCAACCAGTCGAGCGTGCGGGCAAGACGTTGCGGATCGATCGGCTTGAGGAGATAGTCGGCGGCGTGCTCCTCGAAAGCCTGCAGGGCGTGCTCGTCATAGGCGGTGACGAAGACGATCTGCGGTAGCGCCGAGGCGTCGATCATGCCGACCATTTCGCGACCGCTGAGGCGCTGTATCTGGATGTCGACGACGACCACGTCGGAGCGCAGGCGATGGATGCCGCGCGGCCCTTCGCTGGCATTGGCGCATTCACCCCGAAGCTCGACGTCAGCGGTAGCAGCCAGCAGCGCCTTGAGGGAACAGTGGCGCCGTCGGCATAGACCGTGTGTTCAATGGCTTGCCGGGTGTGTGCCGAGGCAATCGGCCTGCTCGGCAGGTGGTGGTCGGCGCTGACACCGAGAAAGGCAAGCAGCTTCTCGCACTCGGTGATCGCCAACGGGCCGACGCGTCGCTCTCCCTTTTCATCCCAGCGAACCGGAAAGCGCCCACCCGGCGTCCCCACGCGCAAGGACTCCGTCTACCGTGCCTCCATCTCGGCCATTGCTCCTTGAACAGCGACCGCTAACGCCTTCCGCTCGGCCCAGTACTTCGTCACCCATCGGGTGATACCCAACTCTCCAGAAAGTCGCATCACACCATGGCTTTCGCCGTCTTGGCAAGGGTCAACCGAGAGAAATAGGAGCAACGACCACGAATTGCTGTTCTGGTTCTCGAACGTAATAACCGTGGCGTCGGTGTCGGCGGGGATCGGCGCCGCCGACAGGGAGTTCTACCGGATCGACACTGCCGGCGCCAGCGATGTCTCGCTGCTCGATCTCGATGCAAAGTGCGGACGCGGTCTAGCAAACGTCAGCAAGTCGGCGCTGTTCCTCGACCTCGACGCCAACATCGTCGACATCGATGCGACGGTGACGACGAGAGCGTTGGCAAGTCACGCGAGAAATGGGAAGGCCCGCCGATCGGCCCACGGCTAAACGACGGCGGCTATCTCTTGCTGGCAGGCACCGACAATGATTACAGCGTGACTCAGAGCGCAACGGGTATGGGGTTCGACGTCTGGGTCGATGTCGACGCCATCGATCGCTACGCCAGGTCGATCCAGTCCCCGCTCGGTCAGCCGAGTGGCTGCACCTTCACCGCAACTGGTGCTGCCGCGCTGTGGAACCCCGCCCTCGACTTGCTGCCAAGCGTGCTGCACCCGTACCGGACCGGTGCCGGCGATCTCGCGACTTGTACCACGCTGCTGCCGGAATCCGCAATCGGCGCGCTGCTTTTCGCCGCGCTGGGCGTGATGCGCGCAGTGGCAGGGCGGCGCAAGCCGGTCTGATTTGCAGCCGACAGGCTGAAGCGGTCGCCGGCAGACAGGGTGCCGGTCTGCCGGCGTGCAGCCTAACCTGCTGCTGCAGGACTCAGCCGGCCATCGCGCGAGCAGGTGCTCCGAGGAGGCCCGGCTGCCGGTGGCCTGCAGACGCTCAGCGTCGCCCAACAGCGTGTGCCGCAGGCGCAAGCGCCAGCCCGGCATGGCAAGATCGACCGCGGTCAGGACGCAGACTTCGGCACCGCGGCCGGCGACCCATCAGACTGCTGGTCAGCCCGCATAACGATCACTCGCAACCGAAGGAGGTGACGAAGAGGCTTCCGATCTCCTGATTAGCAACGAATCTCACCCAAGCGAATCTTGTGCTCGGGGTGCGCGCCACAGCGAGCAGCGGCGAGTAGCAATCGGTGATGCAGCGTGCTGAGGTCGAATCGACGGTTGAAGCGGTCGGTCAACGCCGCCAAGTATCGAGCGGAGTAGTTTCGGAAGTTGACTGCATGATAGCTATCGGTCAGGCTAGTGTTGAGATTGCCCAGGACGGTGTTGATCCACCGGAACTCTGGCCAGTCTTTCGGTTTTCGTCCGGCGACGACGGTCGGCTGATGTACGCACCCGGCTTCGGTGACGACCCTGAAGCAGGCCAGACCATCGGAAAACGTGGTGCTGCCCTTTGATGGCGGCTACGGGCAATTTGCCCTTGGCTGCTCGGGAACTCGATGGCGAGGGAGAGAGCTTCTTCGCGGAGGTGCATTCGGATCAGGCGATCTATCTCCAGGATCCCGCACCCACCGTGGTGGCTCGTCGTTCGTCGAAGGGTCGAGCGCCCCGTCGGCTGCAGACCACGGCGGTGCCCATGACGGTGGCCGAGTGGGCAGCCTTGCAGTCCGCATCCGCCTGGGGGCGTCTGTCGATCCGCGACGGCGAGAAGGGCGAGGTGAGGGCCGACTATCTCACGTAGCGGGTGTGGGTCTGGGACGGCGAGGCGCTGCTGGCGAGCCGCTGGCATCTCCTGGTACGACGGGAAATCGATGACGAAACTCCAGTCCGGCCTGTCCAATGCCGCCCAAGGCGTCCTTGCGCCGTCTGGCGGAAATGCAGGAGCGTGCCATTTCGTCGAGCAGTCCTTCCGGGAGGCCAAGGGCGCCTGCGGATGGCCGAGTATCTGTCCGCCGCTTGCAGGCGTGGCACCATCACGTGGCCCTGGTCATGATCGCCACCATGTTCCTGGCCAAGGAGCGCCTGGCCCATCGCGATACGGCCGAACTTCTCTCCTGCCGCGACTTGGTGGAGATCATGCGCCATCGGTTGCCCACCAAGATCGTCACCGACGAAGACCTCGCGGCATCCATCATCGATAGGCATCGACGGCGACACCAAGCCATGGAATCTGCCTATCGAATGCAAGCTGCCATGCTATCAGCATCAGATTGAAAGGCAATCTGACAAAGTAGAACTAAGAGCCGAGCTTGCTCATGGAAGGGTGACCGCTTGAATTCAGCCGCGCCGCCTGCGCCAGACTTACGACGCGGCCCACTCTGTGCTCTGCAACCGCTGGTTCACGACCACCGCCGTCCCCGCGTAGGTCACCCTCGCCACACGCCACTTGGAGCCAGCCTGATCGTAGTGGGCGTTGCTCTTGCGCACGCCGACGATGGCGTTGGCCCCGATGCCAAGCCCTTGGCGAGCGAGACCGAGCAGCGCCTGTTTTTCCGCCAGGCGATACTCCCAATCCGAGGCGGCTTCGGTATCCGACAGGGCTTCCACGTAACCCAGGGTCCGTACCGTCCTGCCGCCAGGAACCGCGCTGGTGGTCACCAGCAGGATCTGGCTTTGGACCGTGGCGAGTTCACGCTCCACTTCCTCCAGCAGCCGATTCGTGGTGGCTTTGGACCGGCGATTCCAGCGGAACATCACGACCCCGATCAGCAGCAGGCCGAGCAGCGGCAAGAACCAGAAGACGTCACTGGTGTGAGTAGCAGCGGCGATGGGCATGGGTATCTCCAGAGACTTTTCGATCCAGCATCGCACAGGTCGCCAAAAAATGCAATACCTCGGCTGCGACCGCCGCCCTGGGCAACTGGAACACTCTCCCGGCCGGCGGCAGACCGAAATGCACCATCGCCGGCCACATTTCCAGCACCGCAGCTCAACCCCACCGATAGAGTGGCGCCATGCCCATTCGCCTTCTCAATTGCCGTGGCCTCTGCTTGCCTCTGCTCCTCTGGATCGTCGCCGCGCACCTCGCCTTTGGCCGCGCGTATCTGATCGCCTTCAATCTCACCGAAAGCCTTCCCGGCACGCTCTTCCTGATCGAAAGGGCACCCTGCCGAACCGCGGCGATCTGGTGGCCTTCCGCTGGCAGGCCCACTGGCCTTATCCGCAGGGCAGCCTCTTTGTCAAGCGCTTGATCGGTGTGCCCGGCTCGATCGTCAGCGCCAGTGGCCGGGACTTCTTCGTCGATGGTTACCCGGTCGGCCGGGCCAAGGAAAGGGCCAGGACCGGGGAATCTCTCGAAATCGGCGCCGTCGGCACGATCCCCGAGGCGCACTACTACGTCGCCGGCGAACATCCCGACAGCCTCGACTCCCGCTATCGGCTGACCGGCTGGGTGGCGCGGCAGCAGATCGTCGGCAAGGCACACCGAATCTTCTGAGAGGACGAACGCCAGGGCCTTGGGGATGCGACACGAGCAGGCGGCACGGGTCTTCGCGCAGCGATCGAAGCGCCTGTGGATCGCCGTCGTCCATCAGGCGATCGACGATGCCATGGGTCGGGCCAGTTTCGCGACCAGCTCGGCCGAGGAGATCCGGAGCATCCAGCGCGAAGCCCTGACCTGGATCTTTCACGACCGATCGAAGGTGGCCAACTCCTTCCACTCGATCTGCGAGGTCCTCGATATCGATCCCGACTGGGCACGCGAGCACCTGCGGCAGTATCCGGCGATTCGCCGCGGTCTGGCCGGTAGCCGACGCCAGCGCAGCGGAGGGAAGGGGCTGACCGGTGTTTGGCTTTCTCAAGAGGACGATGCGCGCCGAACCGTCCACGCAGGCAGCCACGCCACCAGCCTCCCGGTGATCACCCCTGCAGAACCGCTCCTGGACGACGAGATTCCGCGCTACCCCCCGTTCATGAAAGGTCTGCCGGCCACCCATCCGGACAAGCTCATCGAGACGCAGCGCGAACTGATCGGCCAGATTCGTGAAACCGGCGTCGCCACGCCGGAGATCTTCGAGCAGTTCCACCTCGCGGCCCTGCGCCGCTTCGCGTCCTATGCGCACCTCCTGCCCGCCAGCCAGACGCATCATCACCGCGGGGCCGGCGGGTTGCTACGTCATGCGGCAGAAGTCGCCCTGTGGTCGCTGCAGTCCGGCGATCGCGTGCTGCTGCCCGGGGAGCAGACCCCACGCAGACGCCGCGAACTCGAGCCGCGCTGGCACCTGGCCGTCTTCCTGGCAGCGCTCTGCCACGACCTGGGCAAACCGGTGACCGACCTCGTGGTGACCAGCCGCGACGGTGCAGAGGTCTGGAATCCGTTCGTCGAAGACCTCTACGCCTGGGCCACCCGAGAGCAGGTCGATCGATATTTTCTCCACTGGCGCGAGAATCGTGGCAAGAAACACCAGGCCGTTTCCGCGCTGCTCGCCGAACGCATTATCGGACCGCAGGGCCTCGCCTGGATCGCGGCGGGGGACACCGAACTTGTGTTGTGGATGATGGAAACCATCAACTGCTCTCCCAGCGCCGAGAACCCGATGCACGATCTCGTCGTCCGATCGGACCAGGTCAGCGTCGAGCGAGACCTGCGCAGTCTTGGCGTCGCGTTCACCGGCTACGAGATCGGCCTGCCGGTGGAGCGCTTCCTGGTCGACCTCATGCGCCGGCTGGTCCGCGAGGGGACGTGGGCCATCAATCGCCCGGGGCGCGCCTGTGGTGCATCGACGGGCAGCTCTATCTGATCTGGCCGGCCGCCGGCGAGGAGATCGCCGCCCTCATCCATCAGGAGCAAGATCCTTGGCCTGCCGAGAACCCCGCGCAGCCTGCTCGAGATGCTCGTCGACCGCAGCCTGGCCAGTATCCCTGAAGATCGTGGCGGCGGAGAGCGCTACTGGCTGATCGCCCCGGCGGTGCTGGCCGGGAAGATCCCGAACCTCCGCCTGACGGCGATCCGGTTGCGCGATCCGGCTTTGCTGAGCGAGCCGCCACCCCCTTCGATTCCCGGCAGGCTGCTCAGTGACGAGGACCCGGCAACGAAAGCGCCTGACGTCCCGGTTCAGCCTGGCATTGTGCCTGATCCGCCACTTCCGGCGACGCCCGGTACGGTACCCGATCCGGATGGGAAGCCCCAGGGGCCGCCCGACCGGCAACCTCCGGCGCAACAGCTCGATCACCTCGATGGCGCGGTCGGCGAAGCGCTGCAGGCGCTCGCCCGGGATCTCCAGTCCGGCAAACGATCCGCCGCCACGCTGACCCATGTCGACCCTGCCGGCGTCGTGTGCCTCAAATGGCCGGACGCGTTCAATGGCTGCGGTCTGGAGAGCAAGGCGATCCTCGACGCGCTGTCGCACCACGGCTGGCTGGCGCTCGACCCGCTGTCGCCCTTTCGCAAGGTGACCGAGATCGAGGTCGAAAGCGGCGAGAAGTGGCGGGTCGTTCGGCTGCAGCCGGCAGTCAGTCGGCTGATGGCGATTGGACAGCCCGCGCGCCCGGTCGGACCGCCGCCAACCGCCGAACCCGCGGAGCGGGTGAGGCAGCCGCGTCCAGTGCCGCACGAGACCGATGGTGCTGGCGCAGACGAACGGTTGGCGCTGATCCGGAAAGTCGTCGCCACCTTGCGGGAGGCGATCCAGGATGGCCTGCTGACGCCGGACGCGGACGGTCCCTTCGTGTGGCTTCCCTCCCGCAAGGCCGAGTCGCTGTTGATCGAGCGACTGCAACTGGAGAGGACGAAGATCCTGCGTCTGGGTGCCGTCGTCCCGGATGTCTTCCTCTGCCAGACCCGCAACAAGGTGCACTGCTATCGAATCCCGGCCGTCCCGTTTGGCGAAGGCGGCGGCGCCGCGAAAAAGTAGTCGCAACGAAGCACGGTGGCTCACCACCCCGAAATGCGCCCGCGAGCTGCGCATTTCGGCGGCCATCGCGCGCAGCGACAGACCAGAATCGATCCCCATGTCGACGCTTCTTCCCCTCCTCGCATTGCTCCTGGTCGGCTGGATGCCGGCCGTCCGTGGCGATGAACTCGGCGTCGTCGGCCCGACCTACGAGATTGCCGAACCCGACCTGCTGGCGGTCATCGAGTCGCGTCTGAAGCGCATGGCGCAGACCGGCGAACTCGCCCGGAAGCAGCGCGAGCACCGTGATCGCGTCGTCTCTGCCGTCGAGAAACCGAAGCCCGTCCCCGGCGTCCAGACCACGGTGACGCCGCGCCGTTTCTTCCTGGATCCGACCTGGGTCCTCGATCGCGACATCCGGACGGCCGACGGGGCGCTGCTGTTCGCCCGCGGTCAGAAGGTCAATCCCCTGGAGCACGTTTCCCTGCGCGAACGCCTGGTCCTTTTCGATGGCCGCGACCGCCGGCAGGTCGCCCTGGCGCGACAGACGGTGCAGCGGTCCTGGGGGCTGCGACTGATGCGCTCGTGGAAGCGCCGGGTCTTCTACGATCAGGGTGGGAACCTGACGCGGCGCCTGGGCATTCGACAGGTGCCGGCAGTGGTCAGTCAGGACGGCAAGCGGCTGCGAATCGATGAAATCCGTCCGTGACCTGGCGTTCCTGCTCTTGCTGGCACTGGCGCTTGGCAGTCCCGGCTTGGCGCGGCGACGCCGACCTGTACCGGCCGCTTCGCCAATCCGATCACCGATATCTGTTGGCGCTGCATGCTGCCGATTCGCTTCGGCGGCCTCGATCTGCTGTCGATGGGGCAGGAAGACACGCCGAATCCCGGCGGCTCGCCGATCTGTACCTGTCCGTCGAAGCGGCGGGTCGGCTTCAAGGTGAGCTTCTGGGAACCGGTGCGGCGGGTCGATGTCGTCCGCCGGCCGTTCTGCCTGACGAGCCTCGGCGGGCTCGAACTCGATCCCGGCTTCGACGCGCCGCGCGGCTCCCGTTTCAGCCAGGACAGCACCTCGACCTCTTCCTTCTATCACGCGCACTGGTACGTCGATCCGGTCCTCATCTGGCTCGGAGCGATCTTCGACGACGCCTGTCTGGAGCAGGGCGGGCTGGATGTCGCCTATCTCACCGAACTCGACCCGCTATGGCACGACGACGAGCTGACCTTCCTGCTCCATCCCGAGGTCGCGCTGTTCGGTAACCTGCCGGCGCGCGCCGCCTGTGCCGCCGACTGCGTCTCGGCCAGCGCCGGCTTCCCGCTGAACAGCCTGTTCTGGTGTGCCGGCTGCCAGGGCAGTCTCTATCCCCTCAACGGCAATGTCCAGGCGCACCTTGGCGGCGTCCAGGCATCGAGTCTGGAAATGACCCGCCTGATCGCCAAGATGCACCGCGAAGGGCTGATGTGGGCGGCTGCCGGTGAGGACGGTCTCTGCGGCTACTACTCGCAACCGATCATGGACAAGACCGGCTACAAAGGTACCACATGCTCTATCCGGTTCCCCAGACCGCCAGGATCGACGGCAAGTGCTGCCAGCCGCTCGGGCGATCGACGATCCGCTGGGGCGCCGGTCGGGAGTTTCCTGTTCGAGGGCGAGGATTTCGCGTGCATGGTCTTCCGGAAGCGCAACTGTTGCCAGGGGGCGTTCTGGAGGCCATGAGCAAAGCTCCTTGGTGGCGGGCCGGGTGCCTGGCCATATTCCTGGGAATCAGGCCTGGGGTCTGGCGGTGACGCCAGCCTTCGCGCAGGGCGTGCCACCGTCCCGGAGGCCGACCTGCAGTCGGCTCGCGAGCGAATGGGCGCCACGCTGAACGCCATCGACGGGGCAGGGGCTTCCGGTTCGTTCAGGGTGCCCGAGCTGCGAAACCTGCCCCAGCCGGCAGCGAGCGCCCCGACCTGGCGGCGCTGGCGCAGGCACACCGCCCGTCCGTGCCGGGCGGGAATTCGGCGAACCCGGACGTTCCCGAGCTGATGGTGTTCGTCTCCTTCTCGCTGCCGCGCGAGACCCTGCAGCGCATCGTCCACCAATCCGAGCGATCGGGTGCCGTGCTGGTCCTGCGCGGTCTCAAGGGCCACTCGCTGACGCAAACGGGCGAGGAGATCGCGCGGCTCGTCGGCGAGCGGAACGTCACGGTCCTCATTCACCCGCCGGCCTTCCAGCAGTTCCAGGTGCGGCAGGTCCCCTCGCTGGTACTGGCACGGTCGGGATCGGCGGCGAAGATCGACGAAGACGGCTGCGCACCGGCAGCGAGCTTCATCCGGATCGACGGCGACGTCGGCCAGGACTACGCGCTCGATCTGATCGAACGCCAGGCGCCGGCATGGGCGGACATCGCCCGTCGCCATGCGGCCCGGCTTGCGGGACCGCGGCCATGAAGTGCCGCTCCGGGCTGTTCCTGGCGCTGCTGCTGGCGAGCCGTGTGTGGGCGCAGGGCGACGACCCGGCGACCGCCTTCGCCGACGGCAAGGCGCTCGGCGCCAGTTCACTCGATCCGTCGTTTCAGGGCATTGGTCGCGGCACGGCCGCTGCGAGCGTGCCGGGTTTTTCGGTGCAAGCGCCCCTCAGTCGCAGTATTTCCAGGCTGGACAGGGGCAGTTGTCGGGACCGGGTGTCGCCCGGGTCACGGCGTGCGCCACCCTGCCGGCCGAGGTCGATGCCTATCGCCGGCAGGAGTGCGAAGCAGTCAATTTCGTGGCGCGCAATCCATCGCTGCGGCCGGCGTTCTCGATTGATCGCGCCAACGATCCCCTGATCAGTCGTGCCAATGCCGTGGCCCGCCATCCGACCATCGCTTCGACCGGGGTGACCGCCGGCAGGGGTGCCGAGAACTGCCGGGTAGTGACCGAGACCACGCCGCCGTCAGTCACGCGGGAAACCTGCAGTGACTACCGTCCGGTGACCAGCCAGTCCTGCTCAACCGTACGGCGGATCCAGGTCGATCAGCATCACCGCTATCAATGTGTCGAGCAGATGCCGGATGACTGCGCTGCGATCAAGGCGACCGAAGGGTGTGTGCTGGTCGGTTCGACCTGTGACAGCACCGCTGTCGATGGGTCCTGCAAACAAGCCACGCGAACGTACCGGTGGCACCAACGTGACGGTCTCCGACCAGCCCGGTGGTGGCACTCGACACGTCCGCCACCATCGCCTCGAACACCCTCGACACCAGCGCCTGCACGTCGCTGGCGCAAAGCAGCGACTGCGTCCATGCGGTGCAGACCTGCACCGATGACACACCCTGCAAGACGATCAACAGCCTGCAGGTTTGCCTGAACACCGTTTCGCCGCTGCCGGCAGGCGCGCAAAGCGCGGGTGACTCCTGCTGGGCGTGGTCGGAGGACTACACCTGCGCCGCGACCGCGCTGAGCCATGACTGTCAGAAGCTGATCGACCGCGGATGCACCCCGGTCGCCAGTGAATGTCTCGACCGCGCGGCCTCCGGGTGCTTGCGAGATGAGTGAGCGCACCTACGCCTGCCAGACCTCGCCGGCCACGGAGACTCGGCGCAGGGTGTGCGATCAGAGTTCGTTCTGTCCGGGTGGCGCGGGCTGCTTCGAGACCAGTCATCCGGCCGATGAGGATTTCGGTCGGGTCGTCGCGACGCTGGAAGCGGCCCGCGAAGCCGGCGTGTACGGGGCGGATCAGAGGCTGTTCACGGGCGTTGCCGAGCAGTGCCGGAAAAAGCTCTTCGGTGTGGTCAACTGCTGCCGGAAGGGCGGCGGCACGGCCCGGAGCAACAACGCGCTGATGTCGGCGGCGATTCAGGGCGCCGCTGCGGGTGGCCAGCTGGCCGTCAATGCGGGCAGCAAGTACATGTTCGATTTCATGTATCCGCAGTACGCCGCTTTGCCGTCGAGGCCGGCAGGCAGATGATCCGGGTTCCGGAGGTGCTGTTCACCCCGACGGAACTTCAGCCGTCAGTTCGGTTTCTACGGTCTTGACCCGTCCCACGGGGACGATGAGTACCGGCCTGCTTCGGGGACCGATGTTCATTCGTCGGAACCGTGGGCCCCTTCAATTTCTTCGGCCCGTACTCGCTGGCGATCGCTTTGGCCATGCAACTGATCTCGGGCTGCTCGTGCCAGGAAGCCGAGAAGCTGCCGGCGACGCACCGCGAGGGGCCAATCTCTGCGTTCCTTGGGTTCGTCCTGCGGCGGCCGCCGATCATCAGGACCTGCATCAGAACAGACGCAGTCGTATGCTGTTTCAACTCCCTGTGGCGGATCAATGAGCAGGGCAGGGGACAGGTGGGTAAGGGATGGGGCAAGTGGCGGCAAGTCCGGACTGTCGGGCGTCACCGGAGGGATTCGAGTGATCGACTTCTCGCGCATCGACTCCGAGCGAGTTCATCGCCGGGGTGGTAGGAGCGCGGGTGCCCAGTGCTTTGGCGATCGGCCAGAACGCCCAAGCACCGCTTCAGCAGCGCGTGTCGAGAGTTACGGCGATGACGCGACGCGCAACCGGTTTCGCCATGGCGCTTGGCTGGCGCGCTGTTCCTGGGCAGCGGCGATCTGGCTGCTGCGACCTGAAGGAGCATCTGCCCGCGGCGATCGATTCGCCCGGAGGTCGCTCCGATGGGGACCTGGGTGGCCCGATGGCGGAGTTTTTCCAGGCACAGACACGATCCTCGGCGGCGGTGCGGGTTCAGGTCAGAACGCTGACGAAGTTTGCCCAGGTGGGTTGTGCTCGCCTGCAGGCGACTCTGCTGCAGGATGATGTGCCGACAAGAGAGGGCCAGCGAGTTCCGTTCGCCGTTCGCTGCCGAGCTGAATCTGTGTCGACGGGCAACCGCCAGATGGAAGGAGTCGTCTGGAGGCGGCGGCGCGGGGGCTTTGGTTCCTCAGCCAGCGATTGAGGCGCTGGTGCGGGCAGAGGGGAGGATCCTCGGTAAACCACGTCGGAACACGCTATTTGCCGTCCAGCGCGTGCCGCCAATCACCGCCAGCATTCGACAAGGTCCGAAGTGTGCT
>JADJMH010000002.1 GCA_016709675.1 Candidatus Accumulibacter proximus | reverse complement strand
GCGGACTCGCTTCGCTCACCACTGAATTTGAGCGTTGGGCCTTTGCTGTTGCAGGTTCCCGCTGGTAGGTCGATACTCAGCCACTCACACGGTCGGAGTCAATCATGAGAACCTACTCTGCCGTCATTCAGCGCATATCCTTATACACAACTTCAGGACCTCGCTGTAAGCTGCCGATTTTTTTGAAAAGGTGGCAGGATGGGCTGGGCTGCGGAGGAGCTGAAGGAAGTTGATCTGGGGGACCGAAGACTGAACAAGCGAGCGATCGCGTTGTTGGACACGCTGGCTGCCAAGCCGACAATGAGTATTCCGTCGGCGTGCTCTGGCTGGTCGGAGACGATCGCGGGCTACCGCTTCCTGGCCAATGATGACGTCACGTGGGGAGGGCCTGCTGGCACCGCACTGGGGCGTGCTCGCAGACACGCATCGCCTGTCACAAGGTCGTGCTGATGCTGCAGGACACGACCGAACTGGACTTCAACGGGCAAAGCATCGACGGCGTGGGCCCCTTGAGCTATGAAGCTCAGCGCGGTCTGTACGTGCATCCGACGTACGCTGTCAGCACAGATCGCGAGCCCTTGGGGGTTCTGGATGCGTGGATGTGGGCGCGCGAGCCGAAGGACGCCAACGGCCAGCGCCCAGGGATCAAAGAGAGCACGCGCTGGGTCGAGGGGCTATGAACGAGTGGCCGAGTTGGCGGCGGAGTGCCGGACACCCGGCTGGTCTACGTCGCCGACCGCGAGTCCGACATGATCGAACTGATGGCTCGCGCCGGCGAGTTGGATACCCCGGCCGACTGGCTGCTGCGTGCCCAGCACGATCGAGCGCTGCCCGACGGCCAGAAACTGTGGCAGACGGTGACGTCTGGTGAGGAACTCGGCGGAATCTCTTTCACCCTGCCGGCGAGACATGGCCAGAAAGCTCGCGTGGTGCGCCAGCAGCTTTGGGCGCGCGTCGTCGATCTTCCGCATGGCAAGAACAAAACGATCCGAGCCACCTGCGTGGTGGCCAAGGAGATCGATCCCCCTGCCGGTACCACCCCGGTTGAGTGGCGCCTGCTGACCAATCGCACCGCCGAGACGCTCGCCGAGGTGGCGGAACTGATTGACTGGTATCGCGCGCGCTGGGAGATCGAGATCCTCTTCCACATCCTCAAGAACGGCTGCCGGATCGAGTCCCTGCAATTGCGGACGATCGACGGCCTGCAACGCGCCATCGCGCTGTACCTGATCGTTTCCTGGCGCATTGCGCAAAACCATCTGGATCGGCTTTGCAGCGTCACGGACTGCGTCATCGGCATCCACTTCATGCGCGAGGCGGCTCCAGAGTGAGTTGTGTATAAGGATCTGCATTCAGCGTTGCCCCAGACCAAACTCTTTGTGGGGTTTGTCCCTGGCTTTCCTGGCGCGCACTCGCAAGGCATGACTCTCGACGAGGTGAACCATAACCTGCAAGAGGTTATCGCCATGCTTCTTGAAGACGGCGAGCCTGACTTGGAGTCCGAGTTTGTCGGCGTGCAGAACGTCGCGGTCGCCTAAACGATGGGGAACATCCCCCCCGCGTTCGACAAAAATACGGCCAAGTGATTGTTTGTGCGCAATTCACGGTTCAGGAATTGGCACTACAAGCGCTTTGTCGAGGGTTCCGGGAGGTCGATGGTTGCGAAGAGATCCTTTTGTTCCGGCGTGATGGCCGACAGCCCGGAGGCCGACTGACGTTGATGCAAGGTGATCTGATGAAACTGAATCCGGCGCACGATTTCCAAGGCTCGCTCGGGCGAGAGTTGGCTATCGCGGGCCTGCAAGCGCATGCGCAGGACGCGATACAGGACCAGCGCCAGAAAGCAGATCAAGGCATGCGCGCGAATCCGGTTCGGCAGGCGATGGAACACCGGTGCGATCTCGATCTCCGACTTCAACACGCGGAAACCCCGCTCAATGTCGGCCAGCGCCTTGTAGCGCGCGACGATCTCGGCGGGCGCGTGATCCGGCATGTTGGAGACCAGGATCAGTTTCCCATCCATCATGCGCGCCCGATTCAGCGCCCGTGCATCGATATCGTAGGTGAAGAGGTCCGCCGACAGATCGACCTTGATGATATTCGCCAGATGCGCATCGCTCACCGCCTTGTAGAAGCGCGCCGTCGTGCCGGCATCCGACAACTTCTTTCCCCGATACGCGTTGCCGGCCTCCTGGCCATCGAGTTTGCCGGCCCACTTGGCCGCATCGGCCTCCAGCGCCGCAATCCGTTCATCGCGTGCCCGGCCCTGTTCGGTCGCCACGTCGGGCCGATGCGCCACCACCAGACGAAAGCCCTGCCATTCCCGTTCGCCCACCACTTCTTCCGTGGCCGCAAGGCAGGATTGCTGATGGAATTCAGCCAGCAGGGTATCGAAATCCCCATAGCGTCGAGCCGGTACGGCGAGAATGCACTCCAGCGGTTGGTCGCCCACCTTGATGGCGCGGATTGCCTCCAGGTTGTCCAGACTCAGCAAGCCGCGATCAGCAACCAGTACCACGCGGCGGATCGGATAACGCGCCAACACTTTCTCGATGGTTGGCACCAGCGTGGTCGTTTCCCCAGTGTTGCCGGCGAAGACCTCATGATGAATCGGCAAGCCTTCGGCCGTCTGGACCACCCCGAGCATCACCTGGCGCGTGATACGGCCTTCCTTCGCCAGGCCGAAGTGACGGACATCCTCGGGCAGGTCGCTGCCGCCTTCGGCACGGATCGTCGTCAAGTCGTAGAAGACAATCGACAGCTCCTGATCGATCAGGGGGCGCAACAAACCCGCCAGGGCATCGTCCATCGTGTCGGCGCACGCCGACACCGTATCCATGGTGCGCAGGAGATGCTGGTGAGTGACGGATTCGGCAGTCACTTCAGGAACCCGGGTCCCTTCCAGCCAACGCAGGATGCCCAGCTTGGATTCCGGATCGCACAGGCGATTGAACACCATCACCCGCAGCAGACGCTCGGCATCGAATTGGCGGCGGTTGCGCAGCACGCGGCGGAAGGCATCGGCAAATCCCAACGCCTTCCACAAGGCGGTGAGCAGCCAGGTGTCGCCGACCGACAGCGCCGGGGCGAAAGCGATGTCGCCCGTGCCGTCTTCAAGAGCGGGTTTGCCGGCGGCACGCAGCAAGCCATTGACCAGCGAATCGGCTTTGCCGGCGCGCACGGCTTCGATGCGCCCCAAGGTGGCGATGACGCGTTGGCGCGCGACGCCGGCGTCATCGCGGTAAGCCTCGACGAGTTTGACGTACTGGCGCGGGCCGGAGGTGGTGAGCTTCACAAACATGTCGCTACTGTAGCGACGCAATCGGCTTATGGCAATAGACTTCCTAGGAAATAACGTGTCACTACAACGAATTTCTGGCTGCGCGCCAACTCCTTGTTTTTATTGCGACCGAAGCCCCGATTATGCGTTTGGCACGCGAAAAGTGTCGAACTCGGGAGATCAGGGCCTGCTCGCCGCTGCCAACCGATTTCCAGTGCGCCACCCATTCCCGTGGATGGCACGCCGGCAGGCCAATGCCGGCCGCCTCGATCGCCGCCAGCATGTTTGCCCAAAAGACCTTGGCCATCGCTTTCTCGTTGATCTGTTCTCCGACGCGGCGTCGGGGCGCACGGCCGACGCCATCGCTGCGCCGCCGCTGCCGACGATGATCGCCTTCTACCTCAGCCGGGCCATGGCCGCTGGCGCCGCCCTCCGCGAGCATCGGCAACCGTGCGCCGGCTAGCTCGTCGCGCTCTTGTCGGCGGTCGTTTTTGTCGTCACCATGGCGGCTACGCTCTCCTTCCTCTCGCCGTGCCAGCAAGAAACGATTCAATGGTCGCCAGACGACTGGCAAGCGCCACCAACTCCAGCAAGGGAATCGTGTAATGAGCCAAAGGAAAAAGCAGGCACCGCCAATGCCGGTGAACTGGTCAGCGCTCCTGGCGCCTGAAAACGCCGCAGAGCTGCGCGCGTTTGCGCGCACTATCGTCAGCCAACCCGGAGTTGGTCAGGGCCCCCGGGCGTGGCTTCAACGCCCCGCCAGCCCGCTGGCGAAAGACACTGGCAAGGCGCACCCGCTGACGAGGACTTTGGCACACGATCACCGCCAGCCATGCGGAGCTGCAGGCCTTTCTCGGCAGCTGCTGCCGGGGCAGCAACTTGCCGTCTTCTGCACGTTCATCAATCAGCGGCGCCGAGCAGACCGTCGAATCTGGCACGCTTGATCCGCGGGCCGGCCGCGTGCTCTGGGATCGCTGGAGCGGCACGCTGGATGAGCCGGTAATCGCCTTCGCGGCGATCGCACCACTTTTCGATCAAGAAAGAATACCGCTATGAAGCGAAGCCCGCAGCGATCCCGGATCCACCCCTGTACCATTATCACCCGAACGTTTCCAGGCCTTCCATGCCTGCGCTGAACAGATCGGCAAGATCTTTCGCCACAAGGTGGACGCCCGCTCGGGCGAGCTGACCTCGACCTGCTCAACGAGCTGATCCGCCCGGTAGTGAACGAAATGAACAACAAGGGCATGCGCTACCCGCGAAAACTCAAGGCAGCCGTTTCCACTTCGCCCCTGGTCATGGAATCGATGCAACATCTGATGACCGCCTACGGTCGTTTCGTACAGGCGGGGGCGACAGATCATCGATTTTCCGCCGTCGCTCCTGGACCTGCTCGCCAGGACCGGGCGACGACATCCCCCTGAACACCATCAGGATGCCCTACGCAGCCCAGTATCTCCATTTCGGGCCGCAGCCCGATCTTGAACTGGAGGCGGGCTGGCTGGTTGATGGCGCCTATGTCGAAGCGGGTGGCGAGGCCGGCGATGTCTGCTTCACGGTCACCGCCGTACCGACCGATCGCCAGCTATCCCGACTCTGGTTCGAAATTCCCGAACCCTATTACCGGCAGGACCTGGTCGGCGATTACCGGACGAGCGATCTGGCTACCGCCATCGACAGCCAGTTGTCAGACCGGCTCAACGAACTCAATCAGCGGCTCGACCAACCCCGTGGCGACATCACCGAGCAACTGGCTACTGGCCTGAGCGAAAGAGGAGAGGTAATGCCTGACGGGCTGAAGCTCATCGACATCAGCTCGAGAATGGCCGAAGAACGGCTCCTTCAGGTGCATCGGCGGCACCCGGTGTACCTGGCCGCGATGCGCCTGGTGGTCAATGCCCTGTGTTATGTCACCGCCTACCCAGACGATATCGCGACGGTCTGGCCGACCAGCACGCCGGAAGCTCTGAAAACGAAAGCGAGCACGGGCCAGGGCAAGGAAGTCATGCGCGCGCGATCGCGGTTGGCGGCGCTCGGCTACGTTCCCGTTCTGCTGTGCGGCCAGCAGGTCGAAGAGCAGCGGCAGCGCGTCGGTGCGTCGGCCAGCCCCGGCGCGGGGCATCCCGTCACGCACTGGCGCCGGGGACACTGGCGCAATCAGGCGCATGGTCCCGGCAGGTCGCTGCGCAAGCTGATCTGGGTCATGCCGATGCTGGTTGGCCAAAATCAGCCCGACGAACCCGAGTCCGGCCATCTCTACCGGGTGTCGCCGGAGGACTCGTGAGCCGGGCCGCGGGTGCACCGGCAATGCCTGGCCGCCAGATGTGTCACCTTTTCCGCCTCGATTGTGGCGCCCGAAGGATAGGACATCCAACGGGCCTTCGGAGGGTATGGCTGACGCCGCATGCAAGCCGTCAATCGCCGATCTTGGGCCGGCATGCGTCACCATTTGCCGAAGAGCCCTCCCAAATAGCACCCCGAGGACTGCCTGATGCCTGGAGAGTAGCGGTGAATTGAATGCGGTGGTTGAGGCGGACTGGCGACGATGTAAAGGGTGGCGGGTGATCAACTACACCCGAGTCCGGCATGAAGCAACGGCTTACGGAAGAGCCGATCACGGTCTCCCAATTATGGAATCCAATCACCACCGGGAACCCTGGAACAAAGGCAAATCGGTTGGTCAGAAACCGCCGCTCGCCTCCGTCGGTGTTGCTCCAATCATCTAGCGGAGTGCCGCGCAGACGTGCCTGACATGACCACGTAACCAGCGATGTGCTGGGTCGGCATCCAGCCTTGGGTGCCAAAGCAGTGAAATCGTGATCTCCGGCGTGCTGACCGGAAGGGGGAAACTGTGCATGCCTTCGCGCAGATTCCCGGTGTGTCGTTCGGGAACGCTGGCGATCAGGTCTGATGCCCGGGCCAGGGCCAACGAGGTCGAAAAGCCACCGACGATGGTGACGATCTTGCGTTCCAGTCCGACTGCTCTCAGCGCCTCATCAATCGGCCCCTTGTCCACACCCTGACGAGAGACGTAGACATGCCGCCCGGCCGCATAACGGGAAGGTGTGACTTCACCCTGGCTCAGCGGGTGCCCCATGCGCACGACGCCGATGAAGTGATCCCGGAGCAATGCCTGCGCCCGCAGTTCCGGCGCCGTCGACTGCCCCACAACACCGGTTTCCAGATCGACAAGCCCATCGCGCAGCGGCTTGCTGTCTTTGTCGGATTTCTGCACAAAGCATAGCCGTACGCCGGGTGCCTCGTCGCCAACGCGGGCAATCAAATCGGGTCCGAAATTTTCGACGAAACCTTCGCTGGTCCGTAGCGTGAAGGTCCGGACCAGTTGTTTGAGGTCAAGCTTTTCGGCCGGGCGTAAGACAGCCTCCCCGCCCTGCACCAGCTGGCCCACTTGCTCGCGCAGTTCGATCGCGCGCGGCGTCGGAACGAGACCGCGCCCGGCCCTGACCAACAAAGGATCGCCCGTCGTCTCGCGCAGCCGCGCCAGCGCCCGGCTCATGGCCGATGGACTGAGCCGCAAACGTCGGGCAGCGCCGGCCACGCTGCCCTCGGCGAGCAACACATCAAGGGTGAAAAGCAGGTTCAGATCGGGTCTCGACATGGGGTAACGATAGCAGTGTTTGTTCGATATAGGGCGCCAGACGCATTAATAACATGCAAATGCTGCGCCTTCCGCCATGTCGTGCGAAGACCTACGATTCAGATAGCCCCGTCCCGGGCTGCACATCAAAGGAGTTCATGGTGAAAACAATCATTGCAGGACAAGCTGAGGAGGTCTCACGAAAAGCGGAAGCGAGGCCTTCGGTGGGTTGGGCGCTGGCCAGCCTGGCGCTATCGGTATTGCTATCGTCCCTCGGCACGAGCATTGCCAATGTGGCCTTGCCGAACCTGGCGGAGGCGTTCAACGCTTCCTTCCAGGCGGTCCAGTGGATCGTCATCGCCTATCTGCTGGCGATCACAACCCTGATCGTCAGCGCCGGACGGCTCGGCGACCTCGTTGGCCGCAAAAAGCTGCTGTTGTTCGGCATTTTCCTGTTCACGTTCGCCTCGCTCCTGTGCAGCATGGCACCCACACTCTGGCTGCTGATTGCTGCCCGTGCTCTGCAAGGCCTTGGCGCAGCCATCATGATGGCCCTTGCCATGGCGTTCGTCAGCGAGACGGTAGCGAAAGAAAAAACGGGCAGTGCCATTGGCGTGCTGGGAACGATGTCGGCAATCGGCACTGCGCTGGGCCCATCGCTCGGTGGCGTCCTGATCGCAGAACTCGGTTGGCGGGCAATATTTCTCATCAACCTGCCGCTGGGTGTCCTGACACTTTTTCTCGCTCATCGCTACCTGCACGTTGATCAAAGCAGGCCGAAGAACGAGCGCGTCAGTTTCGACACGAGGGGCACCTTCCTCCTTGCTTTGACTCTCGCCGCCTATGCGCTGGCGATGACGACGGGGCGCGGCAGTTTCGGTCGGATCAACATGGCGCTGCTTTTGGCTGCCTTGATCGGCGCCGGTCTTTTCATGTTGGCCGAAGCGAGAACGACATCACCCTTGATCCAGATGGCGATGTTTCGCAAGCTTGAGCTAAGTGCGAGCCTGGCCACCAGTGCCCTCGTCTCAACCGTGATGATGACGACCCTGGTTGTCGGTCCATTCTATCTCTCTCGTTCTCTCGGGCTGGACACGGCAATGGTTGGTCTCGTTTTGTCCGTCGGCCCGGCGGTAGCTGCGCTGACCGCGGTGCCGGCCGGCCGCCTGGCCGACCGGCTTGGCACCCAATGTGTCACCGCCCTTGGACTTCTCGGAATGGCAGCCGGTGCTATCGCATTATCCCTTTTGCCGACGATACTCGCCATTCCGGGTTACATCGCACCCGTCGTCGTCATCACCGCCAGCTATGCGCTCTTCCAGACGGCCAACAATACGGCAGTCATGACCGATGTCAGCCCGAACCAACGAGGCGCTATCTCCGGCATGCTCAATCTGTCGCGCAATCTGGGCCTGATCACCGGCGCATCCGTCATAGGGGCCATCTTCGCTGTCGGATCGGGGACGATCGACATTACCACAGCCTCTCCCGACGCCGTTGCCATCGGCATGCGGATCACCTTCCTAGTTGCCGCGGCTCTGATCGTCGTCGCACTCGCCATTAGTGCCGCTGCTTACCGTCGCACTTTCCGTAATCTGGAACCTGCATCGCTCACGACTACCGCGACGTTGCGAAAGAATCCTCGAGCAGCCCCGGGCGAACGGTTCGTGCATTTGACTGAGCGCAAGCCGTCGCCAGGCCGATGGCTTTTTCCAGAGCCTCCAGCGGCAAGTTGTCCCAGTCCGGGTTGCTGCAGGACGTCAACAGTTGCGCAAGCATCCCGGCAAGGAATGCGTCCCCGGAACCAATCGGGTTGATGATTTGCTCCGCAGGAAGCGCAGGTACCGGTCTTGATCGTACCTCTCCGTCACGAGCCAGCAGAATGCTTTCGGCGCCACGCGTAAGAACGAAGCTTGTGGCATGGTCCCGCGATACCTCGGAAACGGCATTCATGATGTCGGCAGAAGCCAGCGCTTCAGCCAGGACACCGCCATGCTCGCCGCCGCTGAAGCGTCCAGGGAGAAATGTTGCGGCGAATTCGGCGAGATTGATCTTGACCACGGCCGGTCGGGCAGCAAGGGTATCCAGGAGAACAGGGCCCTGCACATCAAGCAGTACAGGCACCCCGGACTTGCGGGCCATGCTGGCCAGACGGGCCGGATAGTCAGCCGGGTAGCCAGGCGCCATCGAACCGGCAAACACCAGAGCTGTGGCAGACGGCAGCATCGCCTGCACCGTCTGGGTCATGGTGTTGACACAGGATTCATCGACCGGGGACGAGGGTTCAACGAGCTCGGTTACCCGACTCCCCGTGACCATCGAGGTTTCCACAATCGAGGTGCAGGTACGCAATCGGCCGGATGAGGGGATGAGTCGAAGATCCAGCCCTTCCCGTCTGGCCAGCGCCATCAGCTCATCCGCGTTGCTACCGCCTTGAGCCAGGCAGAATGCGTCGATGCCCAGTCGCTGCAGCACCCGGCAAACATTCACCCCCTTGCCTGCGGCATCGACCGTGACACTCTTGAGCCGGTTGACTTCGCCCGGAATCAGGGAATCGATGATTACCGAGCGCTGGAATCCCGGGCTCAGGCAAACGCAGATAACGGACATGACCGGGTCACCTCTAGCCGCAAATAAAGATCATGATAGACAATCCGGCTGTGCCCCACTGGATTTAGGCGAATTCCATGGATTGCCATCCCAAACCGTCCAGGAGTTCCGTCATTCCCGCCAAGCGAATCCACAGGCTCTGCCTACATGCCGAACGGTGGATCCCCGCTTTCGCGGGGATGACGGCTGTCGTTTATCGGTACCTCTATCTCTGGAAATCGCCTTACTCCGCGAGCCCGGTAATGACGCCGAATCGTAGCGCCTTGAATAAATGATCAACGAAGGTGAACCCTGATGTCGAAACGTCTGCCGCAACGCATCGCCTGCCTGACCACCGAAACCGTCGAGGTGCTCTACGCAATCGGCGAACAGGAGCGCATCGCCGGCATCACCGGCTACGCCGTTCACCCGCCGCGTGCGCGCAAGGAGAGGCCCAAGGTCTTCGCCTTCACCAGTGGCGACATCGACAGAATCCTCGCTGTTCAGCCCGATCTGGTACTCGCCTTCTCGAATCTGCAGGCCGACATCGCCCGCGATCTGATCCAGGCCGGCGTGGCGGTGCACGCCTTCAACCAGCGCAGCGTCGAAGACATTCTGGCGATGATCGAGACCGTCGGCCGGCTGGTCGGCGCCGAGCGAAAAACCATGGCGCTGGTTGCCGATCTGGAGAAGATCATCGAACACTCACGCGCCGCAGCCGCCAGGCTGCCGCGCTGGCCGAAAGTCTATTTCGAGGAATGGAACGACCCACCGATCTCCGGCATCGGCTGGGTATCGGATCTGATCACCATCGCCGGCGGCAAAGACATCTTCCGTGAAAACGCTGCCAAACAATCGGCCAAGGACCGCATCATCGCCGACCCGATGGAGATTGTCCGGCGCGCTCCGGAGATCATCATCGGCTCCTGGTGCGGCAGGAAATTCCGCCCCGAGAACGTTGCCGCCCGGCCCGGCTGGGCCGGAGTGCCGGCAGTTGTCTGCGGGCAAGTGCATGAAATCAAATCAGCGGTCATCCTCAATCCGGGGCCTGTGGCAATCCGTGAGGGTTTGCCAGCGCTGACACAACTTTTCGAGCAGTGGGCCAACCTCGCCTGAGCAGAGTCGGGATTTCACGCGATGGGCCCTTTCTTCCACACATGTATCGCTCCCATTTCGCATGGTCACATTCCGACCGCTTTCACGCAGGCGCCGACACATCCCGGCGTTAGGCGATTTCCAGAGATAGAGGTACCGATAAATGACAGCCGTCATCCCCGCGAAAGCGGGGATCCACCGTTCGGCCCGATGTAGGACAGAGCCTGGACTGGATTCCCGCTTGCGCGGGAATGACGGAACTCCTGGACGGTTTGGGATGGCAATCTATGGAATTCGCCTTGGTCTTCCCGGACCATCTCATCCCGCTCTCCGGGTCGGGCTTCGTTGAGGGCTTTGAGATGGCGTCAGTACCGTCTTGTACGAATCGCTGGTCGAACGCAGCGACTGCGCCATGCCGAGGTTGGTCTGCGCACTGGCCGCGCCGCCCAGCTGACCGAGGGTGAGAATCTCGTAGCTTGTGTTGGTGACGAGAACGGCGTACTCGTAGCCGGTGATCTCCTTCCCCCTTTCCGGTTCGCTTCGATGAACGACAGCATCAACTGGCCGCTATCATGCTGGGCCACCTTTTCGCGGGTGAGCGGACGACGAAGGACGACGACCCGCCGCTTGTGTTGCCAGCCCTGGAGCGGCAATTGGCCATCCTTCCACTCCCAGCCTTGGCCCGCATCCGTCCAGTCGGTTTCGTCACAGAGGCGGCTGATATGCCGCTTGACGTTCTTGGACAGCCTGAGCGTGAACAGATAGGGCTGCTCACGCTCTTCCGGCGCCGTGCTCTCGTCGAGATGCCCGTCGAGCCAGGTCGTCCCAGCGGCTTGCGGAACCCGCAGCAACCCCTTGCGGAGGGCGTCCTCAGAAACGACGCTGCTCATCTCGAGCAAGCCAGGATTCACCCCATCGCCCCGGACTGTCGTGATGTGCGAATAGCGCCGGTGTCCCGACAGAATGGACAGCATCCACGTGCCCAGAACGTCCGCGACCGACGGCGCGTTCGGGCTGCCGTACGTCAGTGGACAGCCTGCCAGCCACTGTGAGCACAGCCCGGTCAGATGTAGAAACTGGCTAAAGTAGGCCAACTGACCCATCGGCGTCGCTGCACTTTCCGTCTCCCAACGCACCTGAACCTTGCGCGCCATCGTCTGCACGCCAGCACGCGACAAAAGCATTTCTCTGTGCTTCTCCAGCTTGCGTTTTGCCTCACCCCTTCGGTGACCTCAATCATCCACAATAAAACCGAAGATTGCCGGAGGTTCAGTCGGATTGCACGCTGCCAACTGCGGCTTCTAGGTTGATTCAGCCTGGAGCGTGCTCCGTCGTGCGGGTGCTCATCACCGGCCCGCCAGCCTTGCGATGCAGCCAGGCGGCTTCACGGACCTGGACAAATCCCGGGTGGCACGCTTCCTCTGGAGCGAGAGTCGGTTCCAACCCACGGGTCCGTCACCCTCTTCTCCTCGCCGCCATCTCTTCGTGCAGCGTCCGCTTTGCCGGCTTCAATGGCGTGCGGCTGACCGTCCAGCCAGACTGCAGCGGCGGCGTCAACGCCCGCAAGCGCGTCGCCAGCCAGCCAAAAGCGCGATAGAGCGTCGGGCGGGTGTACATCGCTGCCCAGCCCGACCAGATGGCGTCGGCCAGACCGCTTCTTGCCGCACCCTGGCCGAGCATCGGCGCGTGCCCGGGGCGTGCATCGTGCTGAGCCTCGCCGCGCAGGCGGATCAGGAGGTCGGGAATCGGGATGCGCACGGGGCAGACCTCACCGCAGGCACCGCAGAGGCTGGACGCGGTCGGCAGGACGTGCGTCGCCGCCAGACCCAGCATGTGCGGCGAGATGATTTCACCGATCGGACCCGGGTAGGTGGTGCCGTAGGCGTGGCCACCAATACGGGTGTAGACCGGGCAATGGTTCATGCAGGCGCCACAGCGAATGCACTGCAGGGTCGAACGCAGTTGCTCGTCGCGGTAGGCCTGGGTGCGACCATTGTCGACCAGGACCAGGTGCATTTCGCGCGGGCCATCCTTTTCGCCCGGCTTGCGCGGACCGCTGATCAGGTTGAAATAGGTGGTTGTCGCCTGGCCGGTGGCCGAGCGCGTCAGCAGCCCGAACAACGGCGGCACATGTTCCAGTTTCTCGACGACTTTTTCGATGCCGGTGATCGCGATGTGCACGTCGGGCACCGTGGTGCACATGCGGCCGTTGCCTTCGTTCTCGACCAGGCACAGGGTACCAGTCTCGGCGACGGCGAAGTTCACCCCCGAAAGACCGACCTCGGCAGTCATGAACTTCTCGCGCAGGACGGCGCGGCCGATGCCTATCAGTTCATCAACCGACTCGGTATAGCCGGCGCCCGGCACCTTCTCGGCGAACAGTCGGGCAATCTGCTGCTTGGTCTTGTGGATCGCCGGCATGATGATGTGTGAGGGCTTCTCGCCGTCGAGCTGGACGATGTATTCGCCCATGTCGCTTTCGAGCGCTTCCATGCCGGCGTCGGCCATCGCATGGTTGAGCTCGATCTCTTCGCTGACCATCGACTTGCCCTTGACCATCAGTCGCGTCGAATGGCGGCGGGCGATATCGATGATGATCCGGTTCGCCTGTTCGGGATTCTCGGCCCAGTGCACCTGCACGCCGTTCTCGGTCAGCTTGCGCTCGAGCTGTTCGAGCAGCTCGGGCAGACGCGCCAGGCTGTACTTGCGGATGTGTTCGGCGAGCCCGCGCTGGCGCTCGAGCAGGTCGGCGTCCGGGAACTGCGCCGCGCGCTTGCCGATCAGGAAATCCATCGCGCCTCGAAAGCTCTTGCGCAGATGCGGATCGGACACCGCCGCGGCCGCGCGCGCTTTGAATTCGCTGGCCGGGACGAAGTTCAGCGGCTGTGCGTTCATGGCAGTTCCTCCTCATCGACCAGCAGCAGCACGATCAACTCCTTCGGGCCGTGCGCGCCGTAGGCCAGCGTCACCTGGATATCGGCGGTCTTCGACGGACCGGAAACGAGCAGGGCGTTGGTCGGCAGGTTGCCCCTCCAGTCCTGCTCGACGATCGCCGCGAACAGCGTGTCGTAGATCTGGCCGGCGTCGAGCAGCGCAAAATGAACCGGTGGCACCAGCGACATCAGACGCGGCTCGTTGGCATCCGGCCAGATGATCAGCGTACCGGTTTCCGCGATCCCGCCACGCGTCGAGGTCAGGCTGGCATCGGTGTCTTCGAACAGTTCCTGCTTCCACTCCTCGACCGGTCGGTCGTAAGGCTTCAGCCCACCGATGCCGGCGCCGGTCAGCGCCGCAGCGTACGACTCACCGTGCAGCAGCGAACGGACACCTTTCGCGGCGCACAACTGGGCGAGCTTCTGCGGCCAGGTCTCGCGTGTCACCCGGACGACCTCGCCGTGCCAGAAGGCCATCTTCTCGCAGAAAAGCTCGATGCGCGCGGCGCGGGTGCTGACTGGCGCGCCGGCCTTGCACGCGAGATGGAAAGCACGCACGTCGGGCGGCAGCGGTGGCGTGCCCTGCGGCGCCGCGCGCAGGCGTTGCAGGATGTTGTCGCGGGCGCTCATTGCCGCCCTCCTTCGCCGCCCGTGCGCTGCCAGAGAAAAGTCGCCAGATGTTGTCCCTGCCAACCGTCCCCGCGCTTCTGCAGGGTGTGGTTGAGGTTGAGCATGCAACCGCAGTCAGCCGAGAGAAAGGTCTGGGCACCTGTTTCCTTGAGCGCGTCGACCTTGTCGCTGGCCATCGCCGAAGAAATCGACGGATGCTTGAGCGAAAAAGTGCCACCGAAGCCACAGCATTCGGATTCGTGTCCGTGCATGGCGACCTCAACCGCCGGCAACTGGCCCAGCAGGGCGCGAGCGTGAACATGCGTGCCCATCTCGCGACGGGCAGCACACGAGGTGTGCAGCGCGACCCGCACCGGCGCCCCCTGATCGGCAAGCCTGATCCTGGCAACATTGAGCAGGAACTCGGAGAGTTCGAAAATACGGTCGGCGAGTGCTCGCGCCTCGCCCAGCAGTCTCGGATCGTCGGCGAAAATCTTCGGATAGTGGTGCCGCATCATGCCGGCGCAGGATCCGGAGGGGACAATCACCGGCCAAGGCTCCGGGAAGAGACGCAGCTGGGCGAGCGCTACCGCGCGCGTCTGCTCGGGAAAGCCACTGCTATGCGCTGGTTGCCCGCAGCAGGTCTGGTCAGCCGGGAAATGAACCTCGATTCCCTCGCGCTCGAGCAGGCGTACGGCATCCATGCCGGCCTCGGGGCAGAACATGTCGATCAGGCAGGTCCCGAAGAGGTAGACCCTGGCCGGTTTTTCCGGGTATTGGCGGCTGCCTGTTTCGTCCATCGCGGGCTCCTTGGGTTGAAGTTGGCTGACAAGTGGTAAGACCACTTTCCGAGTACACTAGTCGGGAGTGTCCACTTTGTCAATTGGCGGGATCGATCGCCGGACTCAAGGGCAGTCGATCGCCTGCGGACCGCCCATGAGCAGAACTGGTCAGACCACTGAATTCCTGCAATAATCAGCCTCACCGAAACCGAAGACCCTGCCGCTCGACATGACCTACAGCAAGCTCAACCTGCCGCGCATCCCCGACGCCATCGCTCATCAGCTGGAGACGCGGATTCTCGAGGGCTCGCTGAAGCCCGGCGACCGCCTGCCCGCGGAACGCGAACTGGCGATCGAACTCGGGGTTTCCCGCCCGTCACTGCGCGAAGCGATCAAGAAGCTGGTCTCCCGGGAGCTGCTGGTCAGTCGACACGGCGGCGGCACCTACGTCACCGACCGGCTGGAGGCGAGCTTCGTTGATCCCTGGCAGCAGTTGATCGATCAGCACCCCTTTCTGCAGGACGACGTGCTCGAGTTCCGCTACCTGCTGGAGGCGTCCGCCGCCGAACTGGCCGCCCAACGGGCCACCGACGCCGACCTGGAACGTCTCGAACAGGCTTATGTCCGCCTGGACGCGGCCTATCTTGGCGACGACCGGAGCGCGCAGGTCGCTGCCGACGTCGCTTTCCATCTGACGGTTGCGGAATCGGCGCACAACGCCCTGTTCGGTCACCTGGTGGCCAGCGTCCTGCGCCTGCTGCATGAACATGTTCGGCGCAGCCTGCGGGAGATGGCGGTCAGCCCCGATACCGGTCGGCATCTGATGGCGCAACACCAGGCGATCCGCGATGCGATCGTTGCCCGCAGACCGGATGCCGCCCGGCTTGCTGCACAAACCCACATCAACTATGTCCGTCAGCGCCTCAGCGACGCGGCGCTTTCCGGGGAAAGGCAGCAGCGGTCGCTCAGGCACCTGAGTTGAGAGAAGTTGGCCGAATGGGCGCGAGCGCCCGGGGAGCGGGCAAACGGCCGCGGCACGCTACGGCGCGAGCACCGTCGCGCTAGACCTTGACGCGCATCAGCCGCGCCTTCTCGCGCACCCAGTCGCGTTCCTTCTCGGCTTCCCGCTTGTCGTGCTGTTTCTTGCCCTTGGCAAGGCCGATCTCGACCTTGATGCGACCCCGCTGGAAGTGCAGGTCGAGCGGCAGCAACGTGTAGCCCGCACGTTCAACCTGGCCGATCAGCTTGCTGATCTGCTTGCTGTGCAACAGCAGCCTGCGGGTGCGCACCGGGTCGGGCTTGACATGCGACGAGGCGGCCAGCAACGGCGTGATGTGCATGCCGAACAGGAAGACCTCGCCGTCGCGGATGACGACATACGATTCCTTGATGCTCGCCCGACCGGCGCGGATCGCCTTGACCTCCCAGCCCTCCAGCGCGATACCCGCTTCGAGCTTCTCTTCTATGAAATAATCATGAAAGGCCTTCTTGTTGGCGACAATGCTCATGGTGCCTTTTCTCGGGTAATCAGCGTTTGGGAGTGCTAGAATCCGCGATTCTACAGGATCCACGAGGTGTCGCTGAGGATGGCCATGGTCAGGAAATCGGTGCTGATCGAGCGTTCGTCGCAACAGATGTTCGACCTGGTCGACCGTGTCGAGGACTATCCGCTGTTCCTGCCGTGGTGCAGCCAGACACGCTGCGAATTCCGCGATGACCGGAAGACCGTTGCCACGCTGCACATCAACTATCGCAGCGTCAAGTCCCACTTCACGACCGAGAACGACAAGGAGTCGCCCTCTTGGATGAAGATGACGCTGGTTGATGGCCCGTTTCGCCGGCTTGATGGCTTGTGGCGTTTCAAGTCGTTGAGTGCCGAAGCCTGCAAGATCGAGTTCCAGCTCTCCTACGAGTTTTCAAGCAAGATGTTCGAAAAGGTGATTGGCCCGGTGTTCAGCCAGATTGCCAATACCTTCGTCGACGCCTTCGTCAAGCGCGCGAACGAGGGAGGGCCGAATGCCTGAGATGCTGACCATCGAGGTGATCTACGCCCTGCCGGCGAAGCAGCAGCTCATCACCCTGAAGCTGCCACCGGGCAGCACGGTACGGCAGGCGATCGACGCTTCCGGACTGTTGCAGAAGCATCCGGAGATCGATCTGGCAAAAAACAAGATTGGTGTTTTCGCCAAGCTCAGCAAGCCCGACTCTCTCCTGCGCGATCATGACCGGGTGGAAATCTACCGGCCCTTGATCGCCGATCCGAAGGAAGTACGCAAGCAGCGAGCCGCCGCAGGCAAGGTGATGAAAAAAGGTGCCGGCGACAGCGAGCTTGAGTAGCAACGCTCACCGGCAGTTTGCCTGCACCGCTTGCCGGGCTTTGGCGATCTCCTCCTCGCGCTGCGTGTCGTCGAGGTAGTACCGCTCGCCCTTGCTGTCATGCATCGCCACACGGTCGCCGGACTGCAGCGTCTGCAGCGCGCTGCGTGCCGCTTCGCAGCCCTCCTGTCTTTGCGCGCTGGCACGCCGATCGGCGTCGCCCTTTTCGGCCGCTTCCCTTGACTCCTTCTGACGCTTGCGGAATTCCATATCGCGGTCGGCCAGGGTCTTAGCGGCTTCACTTGACGCCGGCGCCGGCGCTGCGGCCTCGAGCGTGCGTTGCTGCCGAACCTGACCGGTCGGCAGGCGGTCGGAAATCACGGTCTTGTTGCGCTCATCCTGCCACTGGTAGATCTGGCCGTGCGCCGCAATGGTAGCCGACAGGGTGACAGTGGCGAGAGCGAAGCGTTTCATGGTCATTCAGCCCTAAGGGAGCAGGCTGTATAATACGTTTTTGTGACCTCGGATCAAAGGCCATGCGTTTAATCCAACGGGCTCTGACGTTCGACGACGTCCTCCTCCTCCCCGCCCACTCGACGATCATGCCGCGCGACGTCACGCTCAAGACGCGCCTGACACGAAACATCCACCTCAATCTGCCATTGGTTTCCGCGGCCATGGATACCGTCACCGAGAGTCGTCTGGCGATCGCCCTGGCGCAGGAGGGGGGTATCGGGATCGTACACAAGAACCTCAGCCCGAAGACGCAGGCGGCTGAGGTGGCCAAGGTCAAACGTTTTGAATCAGGCATTCTGAAGGATCCGATCACCGTTCCGCCAGACATGTCCGTGCGCGACGTGCTGGCCCTGACCCGCCTGCACAGGATCTCGGGTGTGCCGGTGCTCGATGGTCGACTCGTCGTCGGCATCGTCACCAACCGCGACCTGCGCTTCGAGACCATGCTCGATCAACCGGTGCGGAACATCATGACCCCGCGCGACCGTCTGGTGACGGTGCATGAGGGAGCAACCGTCGAGGAAGGCAAGGCTCTGATCCACAAACACCGCCTGGAGCGCGTGCTGGTGGTCAACGACGCTTTCGAACTGCGCGGCCTGATTACCGTCAAGGACATCATCAAGACCACCGAACACCCTGATGCGAGCAAGGATGCCGCTGGTCGCCTGCGCGTCGGCGCAGCCCTGGGGGTTGGCCCCGGCACCGAGGAGCGCGCCGAACTGCTCGCCGAGGCAGGCGTCGACCTGCTGGTGGTCGACACGGCACACGGCCACTCGCAGGGCGTCCTCGACCGCGTCCGTTGGGTCAAGCGCAGCTTTCCGCAGGTTGAAGTGATCGGTGGCAACATTGCCACGGCTGATGCAGCACGGGCGATGATCGACCATGGCACTGACGGCGTCAAGGTCGGCATCGGCCCGGGCTCGATCTGTACCACGCGCATCGTCGCCGGCGTTGGCGTACCCCAGATCACCGCCATCCAGATGGTTTTTGAAGCCCTCAAGGACAGCGGCGTGCCGATGATCGCCGACGGTGGCATCCGCTACTCGGGCGACATCGCCAAGGCGATCGCCGCAGGTGGTGACGCGGTCATGCTCGGTGGCCTTTTTGCCGGTACCGAGGAAGCACCTGGCGAGGTCGAGCTGTTTCAGGGTCGTTCCTACAAGTCCTACCGCGGCATGGGCTCGATCGGCGCGATGGCGGCGGGTGCGGCGGACCGCTATTTCCAGGATACCGCCAACCTCGACAAGCTGGTTCCGGAAGGCATCGAAGGTCGCGTTCCCTACAAGGGCTCGGTGCTGGCCGTCATTCATCAGCTGATGGGCGGCCTGCGTTCGTCGATGGGCTACCTTGGCTGCCAGTCGATCGCAGAAATGCATGACAAGGCCAGCTTCGTCGAGATTACCTCGGCAGGCGTTCGGGAATCGCATGTCCATGACGTCCAGATCACCAAGGAAGCTCCCAACTATCACGTCGATTGAGCAGCAATCGACGATCAGCGGGCGGCGGCAGGCCGCCCGTGTCATTTGAGGCCACACGATGTCCCATCAAAAGATCCTGATTCTCGACTTTGGCTCGCAGGTCGCGCAACTGATCGCTCGCCGCGTGCGCGAGCAACAGGTGTACTGCGAACTGCATCCCTATGACGTCGCCGAGCAGTTCATCCGCGACTTCAAGCCGCAGGGCATCATCCTCTCGGGCGGTCCGAATTCGGTCTACGAGGTCGAGGACTTCAAGGCACCGAAGGTGGTGTTCGAACTCGGCGTGCCCGTCCTCGGTATCTGCTACGGCATGCAGACCATGGCCGCGCAGTTGGGAGGCAAGGTCGAAAGCTCGGCCAGGCGAGAGTTCGGCTATGCGGAAATGCGCGCCCACGGCCACTCTGCCTTGTTCAAGGGCATCGAGGACCGCCGCAATGGTCAGGGTCATGGGCTGCTCGACGTCTGGATGAGCCATGGCGACAAGGTCACCGGCTTGCCACCGGGGTTCAGCGTCATCGGCAGCAACGCATCGACCCCGATTGCGGCAATGGCCGATGAGAGCCGCGGATTCTACGCCGTGCAGTTTCATCCGGAGGTCACCCACACCCTCAAGGGAAAGGAAATCATCGGCCGCTTCGTGCGCGACATCTGCGGCTGCGGACGCGACTGGAACATGCCCGATTACGTCACCGAGGCAGTCGACAGGATTCGTTCCCGGGTGGGCAGCGAGGAGGTCATTCTCGGTCTCTCGGGCGGCGTCGACTCTTCCGTCGCAGCGGCGCTGATCCACCGTGCGATCGGCGAACAGCTGACCTGCGTCTTCGTCGATAACGGCTTGCTGCGCCTGAACGAGGCCGAACAGGTCATGCACACGTTTGCCCGCAATCTCGGCGTCAAGGTGGTGCACGTCGATGCCACTGCGCAGTTCATGGGCCACCTCGAGGGGATCGTCGATCCCGAGCAGAAGCGCAAGATCATCGGCCGCGAGTTCGTCGAGGTTTTCCAGGCCGAGGCGGCCAGACTCGGCAACGCCAGGTGGCTGGCGCAGGGCACGATCTACCCTGACGTGATTGAATCCGCCGGCGCGAAAACCAAGAAGGCGCATACCATCAAGAGTCACCACAACGTCGGCGGCCTGCCCGAGCAGCTCAATCTCAAGCTGCTCGAGCCGCTGCGCGAACTGTTCAAGGATGAAGTGCGCGAACTCGGCATCGCTCTCGGCCTGCCGCATGACATGGTCTACCGCCACCCCTTCCCCGGCCCCGGCCTGGGCGTCCGGATCCTCGGCGAGGTGAAGCCCGAGTTCGCCGAGCTGTTGCGCCGGGCCGACGCCATCTTCATCGACGAGCTGCGTGCGGCCGGCTGGTACGAAAAGACCAGCCAGGCCTTCGCCGTCTTCCTGCCGGTCAAGTCGGTCGGCGTCATGGGCGATGGCCGGACCTACGAATACGTCGTCGCCTTGCGTGCCGTCGAAACGCAGGACTTCATGACCGCCCAGTGGGCCGAGTTGCCGCACCACCTGCTCGGCAAGGTGTCAAACCGGATCATCAACGAGGTGCGGGGCATCAACCGGGTCGTTTACGACATCTCGGGCAAACCGCCGGCGACGATCGAGTGGGAGTGATCGGGCGTCTGGCACCGGCTGGCACCTGGTAGCACGGAAAAACCACTTATCTTATTGATGTATAACGTTCGGATAGGCGGGTGCGCTGCTTCGATCGCACCAAGGAAGGCTTCCCAAGGATCTGGGCCCGTGTATTGCATTGAGGGCAGTGCCAGGCGTACGGCTGTGCAGGTCCCAACGATGCCATGTCGAGCCTCGCTTGTTTTGTGTTTCGATTGCTCCAGCCATACGGCCCCGTTTGGTGCTCTCCATCTAGGCAGCGTACCCGGCAAAGATTCTCATCTCATGTCAATTCCATTTCATTGTGGTGGCTACTTTCCATTGGCTTTCTGCTGAATTGCTCGACATAGCCCCAGCAAAGCGTCGAAAGGTTCGGCATCATCGAGGAACAAACCGTCATCGACCATCTGCTGATAGTCGGCAGCCAATTTGGCCAATGCGCCGTCATCAGGTACAAGCCGGAGTCCGCCTGCGACGGCAACGTGATAATCGATGACATCGCCCTGTGTGTCCTTTTCTGCAAAAAACACGCTCTTGTGTTCAGCAACTGCGCGGGCGAGGGCTTTGTCCGCGATGGCTGCGTCGGCGAAGCCGGCGGCATCCAGTCGCGTCACATCGTGCCAGTGACGCGCGAAGCGGTCACCACCCCGGAACTCGCCTTGCGCACAAAAAACGTGAATCGCCGTGGCCTTTTCCCAGAAGGTTCGTTCGGCACGCATGACCTGCGATGTGGCGGTCGGAAACTCGACTCCGTGCAGATACGCGGCCGCATCGCAGCTGATGACGCGCGGTTCGCTGGGCTCGCCGGTCGAGCGAGCACCGAACTCCAGCATGACGGCAGGCGCGACATAGCCAGTACCGGTGGCCAATGGTGCGTAGTCGATGAACACTTTGTCGCCCTCGGCGCGCACAAATGCCGGCAGCGCATGCTGTTCAAGGTCACGCTTGAGCCGAGGTACGATCTCGGTGCCGACCCAGCCCAATAGGCGCGCACGAATCTCCTTGCTCCACTTCTTCTCCTGGCTCTTGCTGGTCGGCAGTGGTGCATGCGCATGGCCCACCAGATCGCCGGCAATGGAGCGGATGTCGTAAGTCAGGTCCACGTCTTCGGAGAAGCGCCGGATGACGCCGTAGGCCTTTGATAAGGAAGTGCCGCCCTTGAATACCAGGTGGTCAGCATAGGGGCCGGAAAAGAGGTGCCGCAGCGACCAGACCACCCAGATGTCCTTCTCCAGCAGGTGGGGTAGGCGCCCGGAGGTGTCGGCTGCGAAGTCGAGCGCCTCCAGGCGCTCGGCGGTGGAGAGATGGAAGAACTCAGCCATGGGTCACCAGGGCGCTGATTTCTTGAGCCATCCAGGTTGGCAGGCGCGCCCGTGCCGACGCAACTTCCTTCAGCTCGGACGGCGGCAGCTTGGCGCGCAGCTTCCGGATCGCTTCACCGGCTTTTTCCGGGCCCAGCCAGGCCAGTGCCCGTACCACGTCGCCTGCGGCCCGCCCCGGGAAGATCAGTTGCCAGATCGGCGCGTGCCGCAACTCGACAATCTGCGCGCCCAATTTCAAGCGACGGCTGGGGCCGGATGTGAGATAGACCGCCCGCACCGGCACTTGTGTGGTCAGGCCCAGCGCGTTGGCGGCGGCGGCGCCGTGCGACACGATGGTATCCCCTCGCTGGTTTGACAGGCCCTCGACCATCTTGACGGTCGATGGCGCACGGGTGCCAAAGCGGCTCTCGACGGGCAAGACATAGATACCGCGACCCGCGCGCAGCAGGGCGCCGCGCTGCACTAGGCGGCACACTACTTGATCTACGGCTGCACGGCTGCCCAGATGCAACAGTTCTTTGGCGACCAAAGGGGTGCCCTCCGGCAATCCGGCGGCGTGCTCCAGAACTTGTTTGGCGAGGGTCTGCATGGCGATATCTCCTGGCTGGTAGAATTATGATGCTATTTCTGACATTTTGCGAGTCCTAACGGCCGTTTGACCGACCTTGATCCAGTTGGCTGCCTGGTAGCAAGTGCTGCAATGTCGGGGCGTCTCGACGAAGGTTTCCATCAGCACCGGGCGGTAGCCGTAACGCGCCAGCCAGTCGTTGGGCAGTTGCCGCTGAATGAGCGAGAGGATCTTGGAGGCCGGACCCCAGGACTGGATCCAGGGGAGAATGAGAAAATAGCCATTATTCACCACGAGTGGAGGTTCCTCTGCCGCTGGTCCTCGTGCCAGCAGATAAAGCGCTCGCGTGGCGCCGGTGGTGTGCCGCATGCGAGTTCAAGCGCGATGAACGGATGGCACAGCATCTGGTCCGTCGCAAGCAACGATTGAAGCAGTGGGTCTGCGTGGCGGAAATGCGCAACCCAGGCCAGTGTGTCCGCGAGGACCAGGCTCACCGGCCCAATTATTCCGCTGATCGCCGACGAGCAATGTCCTTAATCGCAGTAGCCTTGCCGCCCAGGGCGGCAAGGCGTTTGCCTGCCTGCACTCGCACGAACACCTTCATCGCCTCACGGAACAGGTCGCCCTTGTCCATCCGCGGATCCGCGACGTCCAATGCCCGCTGATAGAGTCCGTCATCAATGGTGACAGTTGTTCTCATGGGGAGCCTCGCCATCAAATGTGATGCATAATGATATCCAGGAGGTGAGCGTGAAGGATCATATCCAGGGAGGGCTGCGTGCAGTTGATGAGCAGGTGGCCAAGGCCCATGGCTCGCTGCGGTGCGCGCCCAACGGCATGGTGACGGGAGATTCGCCTGCCCACCTGTCACCGTAACTTGATGTGACAACGGTTTGGAAGCGCCGTTGAAAAGCCGGTGGCTTGAGATTGTGAGCGCCTCAAAGGCGCCCATAAGACCGTGAGCCGCCGTTGGGGCTTGCCCGATGGCCCGCTTCATCTGGTCGTACCGCTCGTCTTCCTGTTCCTGATGCCGGATGTACGCTCGCTACATGTGCTCGTCCAAACCGACCGTGGAAACGGCTACTACAAACGGTTTCCGTTTTCACTTCCTCCGTTCCCAGGCTTAGCCTGGCGCCACAAGGAAGCGCTGCGCCGGGTTTCGCCCACCCTTGATTGCGCCCAACACCCGTACACGACACCCGACTCTGGGCGAGAATGGCCCGTGCGAGCGCATCGCCGACGACCGCTTCCCGGGAAAAGTGGGGAGCATCAGTAACTGATGGTCAGCGAACCGACCGAGCAGACTTACAGCAAGTTCTGGCCTTGACTCTCACCGCCGGGTACCGTTAAATACTCTCATAATTCAGGCCCAGGCGGAAAAAGGTCTGCATTTCACTGCATCAGTGCAACGTTCTACTAGCGTGCCGCGAGCGACGGGCGTTCGGCGGAACAGAAATCGCGTTTCCTGCCTCCTCATGTGGGCAGATCGGTTCGATGCGAACACTCGTTGACGGTTGCAGTCTGGCGAAGCACGATTTTCAGGGATCGCCCATGTCGAACGTTGATAGTCGATCGCGATACGACGCCTCCTCCGAGGGCAGTCTGCTGACCCATCGCCAAGTGTCGACCGATAGTCTCGCTCGTCAGATTGCCGCTGGTCAGGTTTACGCGGTCATTGATCCCTGCGGTTGCGATGCGATTCTGAAGAAGGTGATCGAGTTGCCGCGAGCTCAGTGCATCTGCCTCTTCGATCACGACAAGTTCGCGGCGGACTTCGAAGATTATTGGGCGGTCGCACCGTATCTTGTGAACGTCAACGCCGGCATACTCTCCTGGATCATCGACACGATCTGGCAGGAGCCCTGGGGCGTACTGCTGCTGACGGAAAGCAGAAGAGACAGCTTGCTGGGCCATCTGCGAAACATCCTGCTCGTCAAGGGCCCGGATGATGAACCATTGTACTTTCGATTTTACGACCCAAGGGTTTTGGAGGACTTCTTGGCGACTTGTCATGCCCGGGAACTGGCCGAGTTGTTTGGTCGCACGTCGGGCTTCGGCATCAAGACCGGAGTGAGAGGTGTCTTCAACGTCGCATCCCCAAAGAACGGGTCGGGCGCGTATCGGCGATGAATCATGAAGACGAGGTCGCTGCCGCCTCGGGCGCATAAGCTGCAATGCTGTCGTATCTTTCGGTTGGATCAGGCGGGACATCGGGTTGCGTAAGGGGGTCCAGTGGCCGGGCGACTGGCGGGGTATGTCATGACTTGACTAAGGGAGAGTTGCAATGCCGCTGATCATAGCTGTTACGGTTCTGGTCCAGGCGTTTTTTGTCTGGCATGTCTTCAAGACCGGGCGCCCATATTGGTGGGCATTGATCATCCTGTCTTTTCCTCTCATCGGATGCGCGGTTTATTATGCCGCTGAGGTGTTCCCCGGATCTCGCGAGCATCGCACGGCACGTGGCGCTGCGAAGAAGATACTGCACGCCATCGACCCCCACGCCGAAGTGAAGAAGAAAGTGCAGGACCTGGAAGCATGTGCCAGTATCCATAACAAGGTGGCGCTCGCCGCGGAGTGCGTGGAGTCGGCGCATTAGGTTCTCAATGATCTCCTGAAGCACGCCAAGCGATATCCTCCGGCGCTGGAGAGCGAGCAGGTTTGGGTGAGCCTTGCGAGGCGAGATCTGGCAGGAGGCTAGGACCGAGTCTCGGGAGGCCAACGGTACTTGCGCGAGATGTTCGGGGCCGGGCAAGCGCGACAGCATGCGCTGCCACGTTGTCATTGCGGCGGGCAGACCCGGCGGTACCATACCCGTGCGCCAGCGCCGGGACCGTGCGAGCCAGGGTCATCGACGGCATGCGATTCTGAACGGGATCGGCGCCAACGGAAGCCACGGGATTGAAAGACAGAATACAGGTGCCACTACTCACTTCTCAGTAGATTGTCCGCAATACGAGGCAGCAAGATGCTAACCAGTGACCAGATGTCGCTCATCGCCGAAGAACTGGCGGATCGATGGCGTGAAGAGTGCCTGCAAGCAGGGTCCAGCAAAGCAACCCACCAGAAGCCTGCCGACCCCATACCCGCGCGGAAAGCAGCCCGCGCGGCGCCTTCCTCGGCAGCGCAAAAGCCTGAGCCAGAGATCGCGCCGGCAAAGGCGAGAGCCGGCGCATCGTCCGAGAACCGGCGCGCTCCGGCACATCTGGCGAGCCCAGCGGGAGGCGGGGAAGTCGGGATCGGCCCGGGCGACTGCCTGGCCGGATTGGCTTTGCGATCGGGACATCACTGGATGACGCTCTGGAACGACCCCGCCAACCAGGAACTGAAATCGGCGCGCCGGGACCCCAACTTCTTGATGGTTGGCGACCGCCTGCACATTCCTCCCCTTCGTAGTCGCGTTGAGGTCGGACACACCGGTTCGACTTGTCACCGCTTTGTCCGCAAGGGCCTTCCCAATCTCGTACATATCCGTTTCATGGCGGATGGTAGCCCATTGGCGGGACAGAATTTCCGCGCTACTCTGAATACCGGACGCCGGTTCACTGGTTCGCTGGACCAAGAAGGGTCGCTGTCCTTGTCTCTGTCCGAATCGGCCACGTCCGTCAGAGTGATGATCGGGAACGAGACGCCTATGGAGTTTTCATTTGCTCTTGGCGCACTCCAACCTGCGGACTCGCACGAAGGCATTCGGCAGCGACTGGTCAATCTGGGCGTCTTGGACCCGGCCTTGTCCGACTGTTCGATGCCGGATTTCGTTGCGGCGTTCAGGCAGTTTGAAGGTCTCGCCGGCAAAGCGCGGGCCACCGGCGAGAGCGACGATCTTGTACAGCGTCTTCGCATTGAGCATGACGATAGCCGGCGGACTGTGTGATGGGAACTCCGGCTCGAAGGTCAACCTCCCCGTCCGCGCGCAAGTCCATGGGTTCCGCCGCGGCGGCATTGGGAGTGAGCGGCACGGCCCCCGCAGTCACGGTGAACATCTTCACGTCGGTTATCATCAAGGAAAAGATATTCCCTGATCTGCCTGATCCGTTGGCACCCCTTCCGACCTCACGTTTACGTTCGAACGACCTGGACCCCATTGAGCAGGACTTATATACCAATCGATTATTTCGCCAACCACAGGCGCCGATTGTAGAAAAATGGTTATACGTTCTATGTGGCCGTGATACTCCGGAGCTGTTCGCCGAGATCTTCGTCGACAAGAACCGAACAGCGCACAATTTTTGCCATGGCGCGGGCACCACTTCGCACGCGCCGTTCGACCCTCGTTTCCTGCGACATACCGAAGAGGGCGGGTTGGAGTTTCCAATCGACCGGAAAAGGGTTTGGTGCTTTTTCCTGAGTCCAATTCGCCTGAATAACGATGCCAAGAAGCAACTTGCTATGGCGGCCAAGCAACAACTGGCGGGCGAAGGGAAAGAGCGGAGCGTCGAACGTGTCGTGGAAACGGTAGACCACAGCGGCGATCGAAGGGTGACGGCCCGCACACTCGTCCTGGTGCCTGATCCCTACTCATGGGCGGAAGCGATGCATGCCCAGCAAGTGACGCCAGCGCTGCGCAACCTGGTTGAGTTTACTCGCGCTGTGTCGCTGCCTGGTGACGATGGTGATCCAGCCACAAGAGGTCATCCTGACACAGCGGCAGACCGTACAGAGAGCGACCAGCAGCGGACGGCGCGCAAGATGGCTAACGTTAAAAAGCGCCTCGAGGCGGCGGAGGAGCGCATTCTGAAGTACATTGTCGCGCGCACCTTGAAGAACTGGTTGGGACCCGTTTCCGGTAGCGTGGGTCGCTACGAAGCGGCGCGTATTGCGCCAGGGGTGGCTTTTAACCCCCCCATCGCCCCACGACCTGCCAACGAGCAAATTGCCCTAGCGCTAAGGAACTGGCGCGAGCCCGGGGAGTTCATTGCACATCATGAGGCATGTGAGAAAGCCTTCCGGAAGCAAGCAGAACAGGTCTCACAACTCTTCGTTCAGAAGGTGCAGAGCAATGCTCATCAGATCATCGATCGGTCTGCAATCGAGTTGGCAGAGAACCCCGTCGGATCAACCGCGCCCAGTCTGAGGTTCTCCGATCCTGTGCGTGTGGCAAAGCGGCATTGGGCCCGCATCCTGCGCTGGCAATACCAAACGGCAACGGGATGTGCCTGGCTTGCCAGTCTCGTGCAGTCTCGTGCTCCAATATCCTTTCCCTATCATTTCCTTACCAGGCAAGCACCGGGCGGCGAGATGGAGGCGCTGGACGCCGAGGCACAATGCATGCTGGAGTCACTTCTACCACCCGTCGTCATAGGCGAAGGAATTGAAAAAGCAATCGCTGTCACGAAGTCATTTTTCAGTAAAGCTGGCGTCGCAATTGAAGTTCTCGACTCGGAAAGCGCCGGTAGCTCTAATGCGATTAAGATGGCTGACAAGACTGTTTCGTGGCTTCGGGAATCTTTTAAAAGTCGGAAGCCATTGAGTACTTCTGTGACCGAGAAGAGACGAGAGGAGTTGCGTCGGATTCTCAAGGTGTTGGTATTGGAAGCCGGCAAACTCGATGGAGCGAAGATAGCGGAGTTGCAGGGCTTAGAAGGGAGATACGAGCAGCTAGAGCGTCAGGAAGCGAGATTAACCGCGCTGGAAGCTAGGGCACTGGCGGTCCTTCGCGGAGTTAATGTGATCCTCACCATGGCACAGCTCATCGAGTACGCAAAGTCTTTAGAGTCCGGAACCCGAAAAAATGACGACTGGGCCGAGGCAAGAAAATACTATCTTCTTGCCCAGGTCGTGGATCGCACTCGGCGGATATATTATGATCTAGTCGAAAAGGGGCTTCGAGATAAGCTGCTGTCTGGCGGGACGGGCGCGCTGCTGAATTTGTTCTCCATGGCTGATATATATCCCGCCATGATGAAGGATCTTGACTCCGAGAATTATGATGGTCTTGTCGCTCATGGGGTGGCTTTGACGGGAAGTGGGTTAAGCGTTTTTGCGTATCTCTTCGAAGCCTTGGGATCTGTCAAGGTTCTGGGCGTGCTGGCGCCCTTGTCTGGTCCCCTTTTATACTGGGGTGCCGCTCTAGCGCTGATTGCCGAGATTGGGGTCGTTGCAACGCGAGACAGCCCATTTCAGTTGGCAGCGCGATTCTGCTGTTTTGGAAAAGGCTATTACCCAACTGACAGCAACTTCCAAGGGCGAGCCGGAATGAAAAGTGACTATCCGTGGAGCGGTGGCTCGCTTGCCAGTTGGGGTTGGCGTAATGGAAACGAGGGTCTCAAGAGACAGCTGCGTGCGATGAGTTGCCTTCTGGCGGGATTCACTGTTGCGTCGCATGTGAGTCGATTCGACCACTTTGGAAACGTTGCGAAGATCGTCATCTCGCCGATAGGGGGTGTGGCAGAATCCAAGATCACACTTAAGATCTTTTGCGAGAATCGTGAGGTGCTAGAAGCGGTAGTGGACAATATCTTTGTGGATCGGAAGATACATGATGCCAGGATACGTGATGCGAAGTTCTCTGCCTACTACCGCAGGCCGGTAGAAGACAACTGTACGGTTAGCAACGGAGAAATTGTCGTTCTGATAAACCGCGCTTCCTTTAGGAACGTGATTGAGGTGTCTCTCGATTTTCTTGGTGACGGGAAATGCGTTCTCAAAGGAGAACATCTCGTGGCACAAAGAGGCCAAAATCCAATTAATCTGAGCAGGGTTTCAACCCATACCTTTGCGGAGAGCAAATGAGTTCCCGAAGCGTCGGTGGAGAAAGCGGATCGTGCAGGAACCGGCTGTTGATCCCCGCATGGATTGATTTCGTGGCCTGACACAGGCGAAGCTGCGGCCAAGGCGCACTGGCTCGGCAAGGAATGACCGTCGTGGTGACAGCGCTGTCGCTCCGATGGCCGGGCCCGCGGTGGGAGGGAGGCGTCTTGGAGCAAGGCGCATAGGTCTTCCTGTGGAGTGGGTACGGCTTCAGGACACCTGGGAGGATGCTGGTACCGAGCAACGGGGCCTTAGGTCGTCAAGGACTGACGACCAGCTAGACTGGTGGAGGAGCAGATGCTGCGTATTCGAGCTGAACAACTCGCTGAAATGTCGGAGCGAAGGATGATGGACTTCAAGGATCGACTCGAGATCGCGCTGCTCGGAGCAACGGCGAAGGAGCAAGCGAGTGCTGCCGCACGATGGGCGGCATCGTCCTGCATCGATGAAGGGATACTCGCCGGGCGGCGGTACAAGCTGGTCCGCGAGTGCGATCTGGCGCGCTTCATCCTCCTCGTGTGGCAGCATCTGGGGGGACGGTTTGGCGATTTGGAATCGCCGCCGACGACGGCGATACTCTTGGACCATCGTTTCGGACCGGAGGACAAACTCGAGCGGCTCGAACGTTGGGCCGCGGCCCAGTCTGGCACACGCACAAGGATGGGGGGAGCCCAAAGCGCGCCGTCTGGTGATGGAACGGATGCGAGCGCACTTTCCCACGGAGTGAAACAAGAGAGGAGGAGCACTTGAATTCCAAAGTCGCGACACCTGTCAGCCAAAATTTTGAGTTTGCGCCCACAGAGGTCGGTGCGCTTCGACAGCAATGCCCGAACAGCCGTGCACGCCCCAAGCCATCAGACGTTCCGGGCCATCGGATTGAGATTGAACTCGTCGACGAACAGGGCCAACCAGTTCCGGGCGAGGAGTATTGCATCACCGATCCCGACGGCTGCGAGCGACGCGGGTATCTGGACCGGAACGGGTTTGCTCGCGAAGAAGGAATCAAGCGTGCGGGGGAGTGCAAGATCAGCTTTCCGAAGCTCGACAAGGATGCGTGGCGACGCGCTTGAGAAGAACGGCTTGTGTCGGTATCGTTGCGGCCGCCACGAACATTGACTTCGCGCGCGCAACCGGTTTGCTGGCCGGTTGACTGGGCTTTGCTGCCGCGGCGCTCTCCACCCCACGCTTGCGCACCGGGCTTTTCGCGCCGGCAGCCTACGGGTCAGGGTCGCACTTTTCACAGAACGGTACGCCGCCCTGCCGCGCCGCGAGGAGAGTCCGGGCTTGTGGCGAAGTTGGCGTCAGGGCGGCAACGCGGGCGTTCGAGCTGGCATTGAGGACGACGCTGCAGGTTCCGGGTGGCACGCCGTCAGTCAGCGCCTGCAGGTTTTCCAGCAGGGGAATCTCCCCGTCAACGAGGATCTCACGGGCTTGGCCCAGCAGCACGCGGACTATTCGCGTACATGGCTTGAGCGGCGGAGTCGTCTGATTACAGCCCACGATGACCGCCCGCATGAGGTCGGATTCAGTCAGAACGGGACTTCCGAGGACCTGGAAGCTGCGACCCAGTGCCGGCACGAACTGCAGCTTGCCGCCGTGTGGGCAGATGATAACGGATGTGTGGTTCAGATATTTGAGCATTCTCGGAGAAGTTGGTCTGGTGTGTCTGGTTGCGAAGCGGCGTGTGAGGTGCGGCGAATTCGTTCCCAAGAAGTGGAGGGCGGGCGTCACGCGACGAGGTCAGGTCCAGCTTGTACGGCTCAGCCAGTTGGGCGCTCGCGGCACTCACTTGTCTCGTCATTCCTGGAACGGTTTGAGCAGTGCGGATTTTAGCTCCGCGGCGTCCGCGGCGTCGCGTGCAGAACCGGCAATCGTCACGCTGAAGACGCCGCAGACGATGGCCGCAGTGCTGCCGCTTTTCGATCCGAAATAGTCTCCTGCTTCGTTCTTCTGCGGGACGAATGAATTCGCTCGCAGGGTCTGCCCGGCTTTCGCCTGGCACGAGTTGAGGTCGTACAGTATCCGCTTATAGATCATGAACTGCGATGGCGCCTTGGAGATCTGCGCTCTCAGCTGACTGTTCTCCGTGTTCTTTTGCGCCACTTCTCCTCTGGCTTCAGAGAGAGTCGTGTCGAGTTTTTTCACCTCCTGCGTCTTCTTGAGGAGTTCGTTTCGCGCTCGTGTGAGATCCTTGCCGGCCTGATCCCGCTCGTCGGTGACCCTGGCTTTGTCGGCCTCCAGTGACGCGATCTTCTGCTGGAGCGTCCTGTTTTCTTGTTGGGTTTGCTCCATTTGCTTCTCAATATCGCCGGATGGTGCAGCGACCGGCGCTGGAGCGGGCGCTGGCACGGGTGGTGGCGTAGTGGTCTGAACGCTTGGCGTACTCGCCCCGCTACCCAAGCGAGCGATCTCGGCTTGCTGCTGCACCACGTATATACCGAGACCCGCTGCAGCAGCGACGAGGAGCAGGACGCCGGCGATCCATAGCTGCGGGCGCCGCAGGCCCGGTTGAGCTCCCGGTCCAGGTTCGGCATGCTCGATTGTGCTCAACCTGTCGGCGGGTTTGGGCGGCGGCCGCTTCCCCATCAGTATCTGCTGAAACTCCTCGGCAGACTGTGGCCGCGACCTGTGGTCGATGGCCAGGCCACTGACCACAGCGCGCGCGACGGTCAGGTCGATGCCCGGCACCATCTTTTCCAGAGGGACCAGCGGATCGTCTTTTCCATCCTTCACGGCGTAGTGCCGCTCCGGAGCATCTGCCGGTGGTTCTCCTGTCAGTGCGTGATAAAGGGTCGCAGCACAGCCGTAGACGTCTACCCAGGGTCCCTGCCCGTCCTCCGCCACAACGTACTGTTCGAATGGTGCGTAGCCTGGTGTCAGAACGACTGACGCCGTGTTGCTTCGATCTGTCCTCTCCACTCGCGCAGAACCAAAGTCGATCAGCAAAGGGGTCATGGCCTCGCGCAGAAAGATGTTGTACGGCGTGACATCGCGGTGCATCCAGCGCTTGCCGTCAAGAGTCCGGCTGTGGATATGTTTCAGCCCGTCGAGAACACTCAGCATGACTCGGACGGCAACGTCCGGTGGCATGTGATGCCGCTGTTCGAGGTACTTGCCGAGCGTCTTGCCCTCGTAGTACGGCATGACGAGATACGCCGTGCCGTTAGCCTTGAAGAAATCGGTGACGCTGACTACGTTGGAATGATTGAACTCGCTGAGCGCCCTTGCCTCCCGCAGGAAACGCTCCAGACCCTGCTCGAAAACCGGCTGATCGCCTTTGTCGTAGGGCCTCACTCCTGCTCCGCTTGCTTCTCGGTAGACGTTTTCGCGCGGCATGAATTCCTTGATGGCCACCTTGCGGCTGGAGGTGAGATCCCAAGCGAGGTAGGTCACGGAAAACCCGCCGATACCGAGCACCCTTCCGATCTGATATTCGGGTGCCCCCTCTTTCGAGACAAGGCGGGTACCCGGCGAGAGCACGAATTGCGATATCTCGGCTGCGGGATCGTAGCCACAAGCGCAGGGCGTCACCTCCGACTTCGGCTCACAACACGCTGGACACCGTTCGCTCATGTCGTTCATGGTCAGTCCCGTTGTACAAAACAGTGTGCGAGATGCGTGATTCGCTTTGATCCTTGCTTCCTCAGCATCTCTCGCCTGTATCAGGTCGCCTCATCAAGGTTGAGCAGCCGCTTGGTTGTCTGATGCAAAGCCTTCGTTGCGGTATCGGCATGGGCTCTCTCGCTATCTGCGCATCTTTTCGGCTCTGCCGTCGTTTTCCGGTCTTCGTGATCTGCCCCTGCGGCACCGTGGGAAGACCAGATGGTCGCCGCTACGTTCAGCTGGCGTGTTGCTGGGCACGAGAAAAAGCGGCGCTTCGGGCATTTCATTTTTCTTCGCGAGCAGGCTCGCCTTTGGCTGGCTCTTTTGGCTCAGTAGCCTCGGTCGGCTGGCCCTTGCTCTGCGCGGGCGAGTCTTTGGCGCCTTTTTCCTGGTCTTCCGCTTTACTTGGTGGCTTTGCCTGGGCTTGCCTCTCCGCGTTGCCCTGCGCCACGCTTCCCGCGTCTGGTACCGGGCGAGGTGTGCTGGTGCTGCTGTTCGGTGCACTCCCTGCTTCCTTTGGTTGGACCTGGCTTGCCTGGCCCTCCGGCGTTGCACCGTTTACTGCCGGTAGCGGGCTGCCCTTGCCTGCTTTGCTCTGGGTGGCATTTTGTGGGGTTGGCGACGCTTTCTCCTCGCTTGCTGGTTTTGGGGTCACAGCGGGTGCTGATGGTCGTGGCTGTGGGGCGGGAGTCTGCGGCGAGACAGGGCTTGCGGGGGCCAGTGCGTGTTCGTTCGGAGTGCCGCCCTTCGTCGAATCTGGCTCTGCTTTTTTTTCCTGGGGTTCCGCTTTCTGCGTTTCGGCCAGCGCGGGCTTGCTGATGCTGAGAAGCTGCGCCCGGACCCTATCTCGTATTAGGCGGGCGTCAGCATACCCATCTGCTGCCTCCCCGTAGTTTCCCTTATCCCTGGCAGAATTCGCCCCTTTCAGGAATTCCTCTCCTTTCCTGCTCGACTCGGTCGTTTGCGGCCTCTTGCTTAATTCTACGAATTCCTGACGCAATTCTACTTCCGTCTTCTTTGCCAGAAGCGTCCATAGCTGCTTGGCCTTTCTTGTTTCCGGGCAGGATGCTGCTTGTGTCTTGACAAGAAACTTCGCAAGTTCCTTCAATTCGGTGGTGTATGTCTTGTTGTCCGGTTTCTTGTCAGACAGTCTGGCCGCGTCTAGCTGCCGCCAGCGCCTTGTCACGTCGGCACAACGCGTAGTTGGGTCCGCGTTGCAATCCACCTTGGCCTTGTCAGCTCTAGGCAACATCTCCTGTGCATCCTTCTCGTACAGTCCGCGAGGATTCGCGTCCAAGAACTTCCTGATACAGGTTGTGTACTGGGTATCGGTTCTTTCCCATTCATCGACTTCACGGATCCGTGCTGTGGCATCCTTCTTCTGGGAGCAGCCATCAAAATGCTTCTCGAAAGTCTTGTACGCATCGCGGCTTCTCAAGTCCTTGATTCCCTCCCACTCCTCGTTGCAGATTCTCTGCTCCTGGTCGCTCCTGTCAGCAACCGTCACCTCGGGACAGGCCCCAAAGCTACGGATTTCTTTGTAAGCTTGCTGCCCGGTGCGTGTCTTCATCCGCGCCCACTCTTCGGCGCAGGCGGTCTTTGGCGGGGATGCCGGGTCCGTCGCAACAGGCGGAAGCGGAGGCGGTGTTACTGGTGAAAGCCGCGGGATGACAGCGACGAGAACGAGGATCAGCGCGGCGAGTGCGGCAGCGACCAGCAGCCCCTTCAATTGCCGAGAGGGCTTCGTCGCACCCGACTGAATGGTTGTCGCCGTTGCCGGACCGACTGGCTGGCCGGGCTGCTTGGACAACTCCGGATTGTCAATACGCAGCGCGATGGCGGTGTAGTTGTCGCTCTCCGCGTCCTGACGCTGGCTCACGCGCCGCTCCAGGTAGCCAAGCCACTCCTCGGCGTTCGTGGATTTCACGAAGTCGATTTCCATCTCGACTTCGTACACCTTTTCCCAAAAGCCGTCGACACAAAGCAGGAACGCATCACCCTGACAAAGTGCCAGGGGCGCCGAAATCGTCGGCTTGACCTGTTGCGCGCTGCCGAGCGCCTTGAACAGGGTACCCCGGTTCTCGTCGCTTCTTACCTGTTGTTGATCGATCAGCCCGGCGTTTGCTCGCGCCTGCGAAACGCTATGGTCTCGCGTCTGAGCAATCACAACGCCATTGCGCAGGTGATAGAGGCGCGAGTCGCCGACGTGCCCCCAGGTTGCTCTGAAACCGTCGCTGACCAGGACGACAATCGTCGTCGCGATCCTGCTCAGGTCGTCCCGGGCTGCTTTCGCAGCCACGACGACTTGGTTCGCCTGCCGAATGAGCTTCTCGACGATTTCATCGCTCACCTCGGGTTGCTGGCGAAACTCATCGAGAACAGCCTGTACAGCAACCCTGGCCGCGACCTCGGAATGAGCTTGCCCGCCCAGTCCGTCGGCAAGGACCCAGCAACCGACCCCGTCGTGGACCGCATAGCTCCAGACATCCATGTTCGTCGTACGGCTGCCCGGGCGGCTCACGCCGCTGGTGTCAAACAAACGCATCACGATCTCCCCGGGCGCCGCAACAGCGTTGCCAGCGCTCCTGTCCAGAAACCTGGACGTTCCACCTTGTTTTCGTTGGAGTACCTCATCATCAGCACGGTGACGTTGTCCTGATCCTCCGCCTGCCGCTCTTCGACGCACCGTACAAGTCTCTCGCAGTCTTCCCGAAGGTCGTCACCCCGGATGACTTTGCCGATCTCCTCTTCGCTCAGCGTCCAGTAAAGACCGTCGGTGGCGAGAAGGACGCAGTCACCCGAGGCAAGCCGCAGCGCCTGGTGATTGGTGTCCATTCTCGGCGCTTCCGGGGATCCCATGAAGCTCGATACCGCTTCCGGGTCGATGTCGTGCGACAGCGTATCCGCCGCGTCCAAGGCGTCCTCAGCGACCGTGTGGTCGACTGTCAGCCGAAGGGCGACGCCGTTGCGAACCAGGTAGGCACGGCTATCGCCGGCCGCAATCCAGAAGAGCTGGTTTTCCTTGAGGACTGCGGCGACGATCGTTGCCGCGGCAGCGCCTTCCCCTTCCTTGGCGCGGGCAAAATCCAGCACCGCCTTGTTGGTCGCAAGCAACGAGCGCCGCAGGGCATCCGGGATGCTCTCGCCTGGCGCCTTGCGGCGATACGCATCGAGAAAGGCTCGCACCGTCAGCCGCCCGGCTGCGGCACCGTGGCTCAGTCCTCCCATACCGTCAGCCAGGACCGCCAGCACCCCCGAATGCGCAACCTCTGGCCCCTCCGGGTCAGTGAACCCGCCCGCGTCCTGCTGCTCATCACGGCAGCCCTGCCATTGCGCGTTGGCCACTTCATACACCACAGTTCCTCAAGACGCCTGGGCGGAAACCCGCGTGATCAGAATGCGCAACTCTGTACGCCCGACGCGGATGGTTTCCCGATCATCGATTCGACGTGATCCTCGGAGCTGTCCACCTCCTGCGATTGTCGGCAGATTTCCCGCTAGGCTACGCACGTGCACACTGTTGGCCACCCAGCTAAACTCGCATTGCGTCTCTGCCACCTCGTCATCGTCGTCGATGCATATCTCGCACTTCGCTCCGTTACCGAGAAAGATACGGTCGTAGAGCCGCGCTTCGTACCTCCGGCCGGACTGGGATCCGCCTACGACCACGAAGTTCAGCACCGCGTTTGGCGTTCTCGTCGGCTGCGGGTGAGGCGGTTCAACGGGTACCTGCGGCAGGGTCTCCATACCTGGATCGGCTGGACCGGGTTCATCCGTTGGGGCCTGGTCCTTCGTTTTCCGCATGCTCAGCCACATAGCCAGGACACCCAGCACAAGTATTAAGAACACGCCAACCAGCCAATAGATCCACGGGGTCTTGTCGGGTTCCGCCGGTGGCGGATTAACGGCTGGGACTTCAGGTCCCTTCGCCGCTTTTGGCGGTGGTTCTATTGCCAACTGGCGCGGTTTGCTCTCATGGACCGTTTGTCCGAGCCTGATCACGATGCGGTAGTCCCTTAGCACCCCGTCCGCCGGACATTCGGGGCAGGTCGCTTCGACAATGAAAATACGGCGGACCGCTGCGCGCATGTTCTCGAAGCTCTTCTGCACGGTCTGCGGCGTGCTTCCCAGTCGTTCGCATAATCCATGGGAGATCGTGGCGATGCGGGCCATCGTTTCCGAACAATGTTGTTCGCTGCCCTGCTTTCCCGCAGGGTTTGCATCCAGAGCGAAGACCGGGACTGCGGCGGCAGCCAGTTCCCGAACGACGTCATCGATTGTGAGTCCGGTTTCCCGCTCGTCGTTTTTCCCATCGCTCAGGACGACGATTGCGCGCCTTGTCGGCAAACCGTGATCAAGTCGGCGCGCAAGTTCCACGGCTTTCTTCAGCGCAGCGTGCAAGTGGGTTCTCCGTCCGTTGGTCGGGAGCCTTGAGGCGGCGAGAAGGTCAGCCTGCTTGTCCGTGAAGTCCGTTACCTGGACCGAGTCCCCGAAAGTCACGATCGCCATGCGGTCGCTTGTCGCCATACCGCGTACCCAGCGCTGCAACGCGTCTTGAACGTCCCGCTGCCGCTGGGCTAACGATTGCGAGGTGTCGACCAATACAATGTAGGCGATTCCGTCCTGTGGGGAAAGCCGGCGCACCGCCTGTACTTCAGCGGCAGCCGGCGCGCGAACCGTTATCTGGCTTTTCTCCAGCGTATCGACCGGCTTGCCGCTCCCGTCTACTACATCGGCGTACAAGCTGATAGTGGGTCGGCTGAAAACGACTTGCTGCAGGGAAACCTGCTCGCGGTCCTGCTGGGCGGCGGCAGCGGCGCCCAGAGCAAGGCAGAAGGCAGCGCCAAGTAGCCGGATCATCTTCTAGTTCCCGAGTCGTCGTGCGATGGCTTCTTTTCGGGGAGGCTTTCCGGCCACTCGAAGATCTCGTTGCATAACGGGACGAACACGAGCGTCGACTGACCAATGTCAATCAAATCATAAGGCTGGAGTAGCTTCGAATCGATGACAATTGACATTTCGACCCCCGTTGAGTCTTCTGGCTCCGTTTCCTCCTCTGGAGCCAGACGGCCCCAGTAAACTGTTCCCCGCTTCACGCCTGCCCGCAGTGTGAACGTGTTGCTGCGCGGGTCATAAACAATAAACGCATGTTCACTAGAATGCACAGCCTCATCCTGCCCTAGCGAGATCGCCTGATCGTCACCTGCTCCGATGGAATTGTTGCCAGCGCGAATTTGAAAGTCACGACCGCGTTCTGGTCCTTCGGTCGCCACCAGCCACCCGACTACTGGATCGAAGGAACCCAGCCCACTAACCGTGCCGCGTGAAGCCGTCTTCGGGACAGCTTCGGTGTCTGGCCATGGCTTGGGTTTCGTCCGCCGCTGCGGGAACAGGGGTGTGAGCGTTCGCTTGCGGCCCGGCTTCGGGTTTCCGTGAGGTGGGAATCTTGACGGCCCCTGGCCGGCTGGTCGTGGATCGGCCTCTAGGTCGTTCAGATCAAGTCCCTCAATTGGGCAATGAGGACAGTTGGTATTCATCTGGTCGTCGTACTCGCGCTTGCACCTACTGCATAGCACTTTCATGATGCACCTCCTGTGAGTTAGCCAAAATATGTCCAACAGATGATCAATGCGAGAATCACTAGGATACCGGAAACAATAGCGAGCGAAGCTCCAAATCCAGTTCCTTGCACTCCATTGAGCGGCGATCTCGCAGCATGATTGGACCAGGGATCCGGAGTTGGCCCACGATCTTCCCAGAATGACGAAAACGCTTCCCCGAACAGTCGCGCCGGTCCAACCTTTCGGGGCGCAGGCGACACTCGTTCCCGGAGTACCGGAAATTCTTCCCCGAATCCTTCGCCAATTTGAACCCCAGTTTCCGCTCGCTCCGAGGGGCTGCCGGGCGGTTGCACAGCGCCGGGGGCAGGGCGATCGAATCTCCGCCCGGCCTCTGATCGGCCGAGATCCCGCTGCATCTCCGCTATTGACTGATAGCGCTCCGCACCACGAACCGCTAGCGCACGAATCAGCGCCTCTTCCGCGGCAGCAGGGATGTCAGCAGCCAGTTGTCGGGGCGGCTGCAGCGGATCCCGTGTCACCCCATCGTCACCAACTTGCGGTGGGTCCGCTCCGGTGCAAACGGCATACAAGGTCGCTGCCAGTCCATACACGTCCGTGTAGGGTCCCTGCTCCAAGCGAAGGATGACCTCGTTTGGCTCGAATCCTGGCTTTCCCTGGCGGGTATGCCGTAAACCAGGCACCTGCGAGCGGGCCGAACCAAAGTCCAGAAGGATGACTTTCCCCGTCGCGGTCAGGAAGACATTCTCCGGGCTAACGTCCCGATGAATCAGCTTTCGCTCATGCGCATACCGCAAAGCGTCCATGACCGGAGTGAGAATGTTCATTGCCAGGCGAAAGCCGATTCGCCCGCCTTTTCGGCTCACATACTCCGCGAGAGTCGTTCCCTCGATGTATGGCATGACCAGGTACGCAGTCCGGTTAGTCTCAAAATAATCGGTCGCCCGGACAATCGCGGGATGGTCGAGCTTTCGCAGGATTTCGGCCTCTTGTCGAAAACGCAGAAGTCCCTGCATGAAGTAAGCCATCTTCTCACTGTCTGGCAGGAGGACATCGTCGCTGCGACTTGATCGGCCGGCCAGCTTCCAGGGCATGTACTCCTTGATGGCGACCTTTTTCCCACTCTTGAGATCGCGCGCCCTGTAGGTGGTGCCAAAGCCTCCAGGATGCCCCAGCATCAGGCCAATGCAATAGCGCGCCCTTAACAGCGTCCCCGGTGCGAGGGCGTCAGCCCCGTGCTCGGTTTCGCCGTTTTCAAGACCGCAGCACGCGCACGGGTATCCGTCGGTCAAGCCATAATCGAGACAACGCGGGCAAATCGATGCGGCGTCGGCGCCGACTGGTGTCGTTCGGTGATCGGACTGAAGGAGATCCCGCTGCATCTCCGCTATTGACTGATAGCGCTCCGCACCACGAACCGCTAGCGCACGAATCAGCGCCTCTTCCGCGGCAGCAGGGATGTCAGCAGCCAGTTGTCGGGGCGGCTGCAGCGGATCCCGTGTCACCCCATCGTCACCAACTTGCGGTGGGTCCGCTCCGGTGCAAACGGCATACAAGGTCGCTGCCAGTCCATACACGTCCGTGTAGGGTCCCTGCTCCAAGCGAAGGATGACCTCGTTTGGCTCGAATCCTGGCTTTCCCTGGCGGGTATGCCGTAGACCAGGCATCTGCGAGCGGGCCGAACCAAAGTCCAGAAGGATGACTTTCCCCGTCGCGGTCAGGAAGACATTCTCCGGGCTAACGTCCCGATGAATCAGCTTTCGCGCATGCGCATACCGCAAAGCGTCCATGACCGGGTGAGAATGTTCATTGCCAGGCGAAAGCCGATTCGCCCGCCTTTTCGGCTCACATACTCCGCGAGAGTCGTTCCCTCGATGTATGGCATGACCAGGTACGCAGTCCGGTTAGTCTCAAAATAATCGGTCGCCCGGACAATCGCGGGATGGTCGAGCTTTCGCAGGATTTCGGCCTCTTGTCGAAAACGCAGAAGTCCCTGCATGAAGTAAGCCATCTTCTCACTGTCTGGCAGGAGGACATCGTCGCTGCGGCTTGATCGGCCGGCCAGCTCGCGTGGCATGTACTCCTTAATGGCGACCTTGTCCCAACTCACGAGATCGCGCGCCCTGTAGGTGGTGCCAAAGCCTCCCGGATGCCCCAGCATCAGGCCAATGCAATAGCGCGCCCTTAACAGCGTCCCCGGTGCGAGGGCGTCAGCCCCGTGCTCGGTTTCGCCGTTTTCAAGACCGCAGCACGCGCACGGGTATCCGTCGGTCAAGCCATAATCGAGACAACGCGGGCAAATCGATGCGGCGTCGGCGCCGACTGGTGTCGATGCTCTCATTCGCTCTCCTTGGCAACGCGTTGGAACAGATCGGCGAAGATCGGAAGGTATCCGTACTCTGAAAGCCCTTTCAGTCGTGGATCGTGAGTTTGCGAAAAGACGAAATAGGCGTTGAGAAGCGAGGCCGCTCGACCTGACTTGCCGAGTGCACCCCATAACCACTTGCTCTGCTGAAACAGCCAAGTGCGGCTCGGCCCCCATTCGGAATTCCTGGCCATAACGCCAAGCTGCGTGAAGACGCCGCCCTTGGCGTTTACGCTTCTTGACGCAGGACTCTTGCCCGCAACAAAGTCCTCCCACGCCTTCGGCTCGTCAAGTCGCGCGATCAGCGCGCGCTGTTGTTCTTCAACCAGGCGAATGGCCTGCGGAGCAACCACCCCGTACTCGTCTGCCCTGCTGTAAGCGATGGCAACGAGACCCTGCGAAACTGTCGTGAGATAGCGAGTGACAATCGCCGCGAGGAGTTGCAGGTTCGAGTCCATCCTGCTGGCGAGAGTCGTCGCGTCGAGCATTACCACCAACAGATTCGCGTCCGCGACGGAGTTGTACCGCGTCTCCAAGAGTCGATCGGGGATCTCTTCAACGACAAAGGGCAAGTCGCTTGAGCGCAGCGTCACGTGACCCTTTGCTCGCCAGATCCCGTCTTGTTCCGCAGCTTCGCCGTACGTCAGTGAGCCCCGCACAGGCAGCGCAGAACGCCCGCTGAACGCCTGGCAGCAAGCGCGCAGCAAGCTGCTCTTGCCCGATCCGGGTGGACCAATCAGTGACACCTTCAAAAGCGTCGGAAGCCCCCGTCTTTCTGGCGCACGCCTCTGCCAATTGTCCGCCGGCGGCACCCGTTGCGACGAAGCTTCCCATACCGGCTTTGCTTTCCCCCTGAGAACCGTGTCATCCTGCGCGGTCCTGAGATAGTCGAGAACCCTCCTGGACCCAACGCCTTGGCTCGAAGCTCTCGCAGATCTCTCGCGCGTTGCCGCGCTCCTACCCTCTGCACAGCCGAAATAGGCTGCCAAATCGCCGCTGGCGAGACGTCTTAGTTCTGGCATCCTCGCGGCCGCTTGGGCCAGCCAGTAAAAGGCCAGTGGCCCCGCACGTCTGGACTCAGCTTCGCCAGCGTACAGGCTCTTCAAGGCATCCGCTGCGATGCTGACCAAGCTGTCGCCGCCACGAGGGGCCAGATGCCCCGGGATGCGTGCCACCGGGAATGGGTATCCGGACGCCTGTTGAATGGCGGCGGCCGTTAACAGAACGACGGCCCGTAGCCAGCCGTTCGAGCGTGCATCCACGGTATCGAGCCAGCGGACGAGATCGTCGTACACGCTCGCAACGCTTGCCCGGTCCTCAGCTTTGGACCCAAGCTGCGCAAGCTGTGAATGCCAATCATCAAGCAGTTTGGCCGGCGCGTGGTAGTCGACCGCGCATTGCGTGAGGCTTTCGACAAGTTGATCGGTCGCCCCACGCATGGAGTCGAGCTGACCAACACGTCTCTCCTCCTTGTGCCTGCCGGCGCCGAAGGAGATGTCTTCTGGCAGAAGTCCAGCCAGACGCTTTGGCAAGTCGTGACCACTGCAATCACCACGAGGCCAATCAGACGGGATGGGATCCAGATCTGCCAGCGTAGACCTGTCGCTGCCGTCCGGTTGCAGCAGCCATTCGATGAAACACAGGCGACGCATCAGAGATGGGACTGGAACGATGGGCCACTCATACGCGAGGCGTGAGAGTTCCTGAAATGCTACCCAATGATCCGGATTGAGTTCTCCCGATTGCTGGCTCAACCGTTTCCGAGTTTCCCGCGCGGGTGAAACGGGGTCAACCCACGTCCTCCAGCAGGGGTCTTCTCGCGGTTCAAGCGCCCCTGCGGCGCACCGTCGGGTAGCACGCAACCGTGGTGCCGTGTGGACGATGGATGGTAGCGACCCAGATAAAGCCAGTGCCCACCCTTCTGGAGAGTGAGCGATTCGCTGCCACCTTCTCTGTTCTCAGCGGCTTGCCACTCGGCGTGTAGCACAAACTTCGGCGGACCATCCTCCTCTGCAACCCGACGCGGATTAACCTCGATCCACAGGTCAAGGTCATCCCTACGTTGCAGGTTCAATGTGGGCGTCAAACCAGACAGTTGCGTCTCACCGCGCACCTCAACGAGATCTCCAGCCGGCGTGACGCCCCGCAGCAGACCACTGACGCTGACCCGGTAGAGCCCTTCCTCGCCTTCCGATTTCTCTATCGCCAGACCAGCCCGCCAATTGAAGTGATCGACACCATAGGCTTCCTCATCGATCAGCTTCGCACGCGCGAGCAAGTAGTCTTCGAGCCCCAGCAGTTGATCGGCTTTGAGTTCCTGCCTCGGGTGCCAAGAAGGCCACTCGCGATCTAGCGCCATGGTCGGCCCGAGCCCTCGATCAAGCCAGAACCAGCTCGGAATCGAGCCGTGAGCGGCGCTCCTGATCCAGAAGCAGCGATCGAGCGTAGATCACCGTGCCCAGGGGGTACAAGAGCCTCCACTCCAGCACATCGGATAACGCAAGATCGCCGCCATAGGCAACCACGACATGGTCTTCCAACTGGGTCAGGGTGTGTCGTCCTTCCCACCGCCGTTCGGACCTCTCCTGTGGTGTCTCTGGCTTGCCGACCAACTCTCGCGCGAGGAGATCGCCGACAGCCTGGTTCCATGCGGTCGCTTGCGCAGGCCTCCCCCACGGCTGACGCCAGAAGTTGAGCGAAAACAGGTCGAGAACATAGGGGTGGTTGTACTTGCCATCAGGAGCCGAGTGCCTGAGGACGATATTCCACAATGGGCTGCTGTCGCCAGCGCGGTCGGTAACATGTTGGCGCAGCGCGAACAGATGGTGCCAGTACCCTTTCATCTCGGTGACTCCCCCGGCCTCGGCAATGTCCCTCTCATCAGTCTGCGGCACGGACCAGTCGACACCTTCGCCCTTGGCTTCTCGAATCCTCCCCCCCGGTACGATGGCCTCTATGTCGCGCCTTAACTCGAGTGCCAGTTCTTTTGCGCCAGGCGGGAGATCGGCAAGAAGCACTGGGTCGCCCAAGATAACTCTTGAGCGAATTGCGGCAGTGATTCCTTTCTCGGGGGGCCTCACATCCAGGACAATTCGTGTTGCTTCTCCCTCGCTTTCCTCTACACACAGCGCACCGCCATCAAGGAGGATGTCTCTCAGTGCTGGCTCATCAGCGAGCCGCTGGAGAGTGACCGCGACGGGCTCCTCCCACTGGTTGCTGATCTTGGCAACGCCGCGCAGGCACTGCCGAAACTCACGACTTTGGGAAAAAAAGTAAGACCGTTTTCCCATGTCGGGGTGTCCTTCGGTGCGCACAGGCGGAAGGAACCATAGCTGCTTGTTAGGCTTGTTAGAGAAACTGGAAGCCAATAAAACGCTTGGTTCGTCTGGAAAAGGTATTTCCTTCGGGTCGATCATTAAAGGTGGCAACGTGCCCTCATGTTCAGCTGACTCGATGATCGTCTCATGGTCGCTCACGTTCTTGGGCACGGCATCTACAGGGGCGATTTGGAGAAAACGACGCGCGTAGGGATGCCGATTCTGCTCGTCAGCCGGCGCGCCCACCCAGGTTACGCGGTAGTTAACTAATGTAGAACGCCATAGGACCAAGCCATGAATGCGCTGCAAGTCTTCTTGTGGCGCCGCAGACAACGCAAGAATGCTCGCTCTTCCATTCGTCCGCAGTTCTCGTTTTAAGTACTGAAAAAAATCCTCCTCTTTTTCTGTCCACAGCTTAAGCTTGCCGTCCACCATCCCCAGTCCCGCGGCAGGCCTGATCCAGTCTTCGCCGTCGGGCAGTCCAAACTTTTCCCTGATCTCGTTGAGGGTTGCACTGTTCGGAGCGTTTCGATAAACAGGCCAAGTGCGCCACATCTGTTTCAAATCCCCCTTCCGGTATGAACCACTCCTTGTGCGAGTTTCAGTTCTGCGCCATCGGCCTTGAGCTGGAAGCGCTGCGAACTCGCAATGTCCGTACGTTGCTGGACTCGAATCTTGAATGCCGAATCAATGGTGGTTTCTCCGATCTTCACCACGTGGATGTCCGCGTACTGCGCCGTATGCTCGGCCTCGATATACAGCGACGGCGATGGATGCTCAGCCGTTTCCGAACGGGCATTGCCCACCAGGACGATGGATTGACCGAAAAGTCCAGACCACGCCAGTAGCACTTCGGTGCCGTTCTCCGGCACCATATGCAAGCCTCGCCTGCCGTTGGTTCCGGCGTAAGGTGTGGCAATGCGCACGTTGACCAGGTCATCGCCCGACTCGAAACCTGGGAGTCGGACCTTGAGCCACGGCCCGGTGCGCGAGGTCTCCTCGACTCGACCGAGTCCGACCCATGGTCGGAGCCCTTCCGAGGTGTCCGGCGCGCCAATACGCATTTCAGGCGGAACAGCATGGGTCTCGGATTCCCAGCCGAGACCCTGGCCACCGAAATACAGGCGATCGTTGATTCGCCAGATCATCGCGCCGTCTTCGGTGAATCGCGGCAGGTCCATCGTCCGCCACTTGTTCCAGCTTTCCTCGGAGAAGCTTCGCTGTGGGCGCCGGTCGACGACGGACGGAAAGTGTCCTGCAGGAAAGGCAGGAACACGCTTGCCCGTAGCAAGTCCGGCAAACTCCGTTTCCCCCTCACCGAAGCTCGGATCGACGCTGATGGTCCGTTGGCGCACGGTCCCCCAATCCTCGTACGCACGCTTCGCGCCAGGGACAATAAGCCAGCGTCCGTGTGTTCTCCCTTTCTCGTTCACCCCTCCAACCAATGTAAGCGGTAGCCATGCGCGATGCGGGCCAGCCAGCCAGCCGCACTGCTCCAGGACGTGCAACAGAAAACGCCAGTCCGAAATCTCATCCTGGATAATCGAGGCGTGTTCGCCATCGGCGAACTCGATCTCGGCAAACTCGGATACGAGCGCCCCCAAAGGTATCGCTACATGCTCGAGACGCTCGATAAGTTGCTTGAGGTTTCTCACCCTGTGCGTGCGCCTGCGCGGCTGGAATGCGTCCGGCTGAGGCTCCGGTGCAGTCGCGTCAGCCTCAATCTCGACGTAATGGAAGCCCGTCGGAATGCCGCCGATTCTTGCTTGTCCTTCCCGGATACGACTGGCGCCGACGACCGTTGCCCTCGGGCTGAGCATCGTCCTCGACTCACCTTGCCAGCTAACAGCAACCTGGCAGGGGCTGGCAATCAGCTGGCGTCTTAGCTGTTCGAGGATGATGCTCCGGCCGTCGTCCCAACTCTCCGGATGGATTGCCACCGTGAATCGCCAGCGGACCGACTCGCCAAGTGCTCGCGACAGGCTGATTTCGCTCAGTGGCAGCGAGACACCGCCAGCGAACTCGAGTCGGAGCGGAAAATCTCCTGCCACCTTAGCGTACGGACAAGTCGTGGTACTTGCTGCTCGTCTCAAAGCACAGCGTGGCGACTTCAACGGTACCGGGGTTTATCTCCAGAGACTTGAACTCCCGTCCGACATCGTGCCAAAGCAGTTCGTTGGGCGAGTGTTCACCAGAGCGGAAACGCTCCGGAGCCGGTCTCCCGTCCTCCACCAGTTCATGAAGTGGGGGGGTAATAGGGTGCAGCGACAGCGAACCCCAGCACTCCTCGACGAAGAAAAGGTGCAGTGGGTTGTCAGGACCCACCTCAAAGTCTCCCTGACTGAACTTCACCGTAAAATTGGGGAGGGGCTTGCCCTCGGCCGCTTGCATTTCCGCATTCAACGCCACAATCTTTTCCAGAAATGATTTGGGCATGCAGCCCAGATTCACAAAGCGCACTACCGTGCCATGGTTTGCGGCGACGTGCGCTCGGAAGCCCAGCAGATGACGACTCTCATCGAGACCCCCCTTATAGTCCGCACCGAGGGCGCAGGGACCCAGCGGTTTTTCCTTCTTGCCTTTGATGGTAATCGGTGCTGCGCCCACACGATCGGTCATCTTGTCGTCGTACTGGAACTCGAAAAAGCGTGTTCGTTCGCGTCGCGTAGCCCCAAGTTCGACGGAAACGAGATCGATATCCCTGAACTCGTACGTCCGCTCACTGTCAGAGATGACCAGGGTTCCGCGCTTCGGCGCGCGGCTTTCGCCATCTGGCGTGCTGCTCACCACGACCTTGTTGAATGGCTCTCTCGCCTGGCGTCGCTCAGCGATATAGACGTAGAAGTTTCCATCAAAACCTCTTACCGGAGTCAGTCGACAGGCGATTCGGTAGCCTTCGATGTTCTCGAACTTGTAGTCTTCGAAGCTGGCAATGATCATCTTGTCCTCCGTTTCATTTCGCGTTGCCCTTGTGACGCGGCAATCTCGCCGCCTCGAGTGCCTTGTTGAACCATCCGATTGCACGGATCTGCTGCTCTGCTCCGTGCAGGAGGCAGACTCCACGCAAAGCTTCCTTCGACAGATCCTGCTCCAGGGAAAAATAGCTGGCGCTCCCAAGGAGAGCGCGGTCCAGGGCGCTCGATGTCTTCCAATCCTCCCTCTTGACCCCGGAATCCCGGTGCCCGGTGAAGAAAGGGAAGAAGCTCGCGGCGGTCGGTTGTTCTGAATTGACGCGGATGTTGTTTTCGGCCGTTGCCAGAACGGTCAGCAGCATGTAGAGATAGAAGTCGACTGCAAACGCGTAGCTATCCCCTTGACCTCCCCATAACACACGATCCAGAGATGGTCTCATCTTCCCGATGCCGGCGCCAACGACGCGAAACCTCCCTTCGTCCTTGGCTTTTGTCGGATAAATCTTCACCATTTGCTCCGGAGCACTGAGAAAATGCGCCGCAAACAGGTACCCCGCCGGAAGCCATGTTCCGAAAACGTCTCCCGGTCGATTCAGGTATGGCGACGGTCCGACGATCACCACTGGAGCCGGCGGTGGCTCGTCGGGTGGGCCGCTCGGCTCGGCGATTCTGGCCAGAGATAGACCGTTCGACTCCCACGTGTCGCTGCTGTCCTGTACTCCGGTAGACAAGCAAATAGGCGGTACGATGAGGCGAAGACCTCCATCGGATAGTCTTGTCGCCGCCAGTTTGGACAGCCATGCCATCTTGGACTCCATCAGCGATTGGGCCGAAAAAGCGCTATCGCTCATATAGACGAGCCCAGGGCATGCCGTTGCCTGTTGCCCGTTACGGATGAATGCGCTCTGCAGACACTGACGGTTGCCGTGCCCACCCACCAGATTGTCCCGATCAATCCATGTCAGAAATTCGTCTGCTGTCGCGTTGACGACAATGACTTCTGCCCGAGAATCCTTCCCGACCGAATCCATAAGATGTTTGATGCCGTGCAACTCGGATATGAAGCTGACAGTGTTCTCGAGGCTTTCTATCGTTTGTCTGCGGAGAAGTTGGCGCAGCTCAGTGATGCCACTTGTGTCCTCTCCCTCAGGGGTTCCCAGAACATCGTTGTCGAAATAGTTCGTCAGCGAAAAATCACGAATGAAAAGACGCGGGTCCGGGTTCTCCGCATCCATGTTCTGAATCACGTCGAGGAGCATCGGGTAAAGATTGCTGCATTCCTTGCCAAGATTGAGCGCCTCCTGGTTGGAGAGCATGAGATTGGCCAAAGTCATACGCTCTATCAGACCAACCAGGGCCTTCTTGTCCTGGTTATCCCGATAGCACTGATAGATGACCTGCAGAATCTGGTGGAACACGCGTATGGCTTCTTTGGCCTGATCGATGATCGTTGGGCTTTCCTGCACTTTCTTGCTGACGGCGGCCACGAGGTCACCAATCTCGGGCCTTGACTTGCTGCTCGTCACAAAATCTTTCACCATGCTTTCGACTTGAGTCCGCAACTCGTCCGAAGGCGTCTCGGTACTTTGAGGATCAACAGCGGGCAAGGCCGTCTCGCTCGAGGATGAATTGCTTCCTTCAAGATGGGGGCGGGAGTGTTCGTCCGCCGGGGAATGTACGGCCGCAGCAACCGTCACGCTGGCCGACTGCGCAAGGGCCGCCTTTGAGCTTCCCGGCTCAGCCACTGTCTCCGTTACCCTTTCGCCTTTCTCTTTCGTAGCCAAGCTTTTGGCCACGTCCCATTCTTCGATCTCTCGTGGGGCGATATCTGCGGCAAGGTTTCTGACTGCCTGCACTATGCGTTGACCAGGCTGCGTCTTTGCGGCCGCACCCACGTTAGCATTGAAGATCGGCGCAATGTGGCTTGCACCGCGAACCTCTCCAGGCGCAAGCTTGGTATTCTCGATAACGGTCAGCGCACAACTGATCCTCTTCTGTGCATCGACGATAAGCTTGGCCATGTCCCTGCTGGCGATACGCTCGATATAGTTGCGCAGCAAGTCGCATTGTACAGAGCTTGCATTTCGGATCTCTCGCGTTCTGTCGTCGATGCTCCGCTGGAACTCGGGAAGGAAATCTTGTGCGACCTTGCGAACAATGCCTTGATGCTTGTCATCGAGGGTAACCGTGGTGAGGTAGGCGATCTGTACCTCCTTCCGGAACAGCATCCGCAGATCGTAAAGACTCATCGTCGGCGTCTGGTAGAGGACGGGAAGCAGGACGTCAATGAGAATCGTTTTCTGGGATTCGATGAACGGTTGCGGGTCCCCACTGGCCTTCGCCATTCCGCGAAGCAGCTTTTGTCGTACTTTGTCCTGCCGGAGTCCTTCTGCCAAGCTGCGGATCTCAGTGGGGAGGGACTCCATTCCCTCGACTGCTTCTCCATCGTCGGCGATTATTGCCTGGATCAGCCTTTCGAAGTTCTCGGCGAGCGACTTCTTGAATTCGTGGCGTGCCTGCGCAGTGGCTCTCTTGACGGGCTCCTTGACGCCAGGATGGCGTTCCTTTCCGAGAATGAATTTCTCGACCTGTTTGTCCTGGTCGTCCTCGTCCGCCAAGCACTGCACTTCACGGAGATCGTAGTGCGCCTTGAACACCCATTCGAGGACCATGGACAAAAGAACCTTGCTGCGAACAATCTGGCGCAAATTGGTGTAGGCTTCGCGCGCTTGCCGGAATTCCGTCGTCAGCTTGTTCTTTCGATCGAGAATATCCTTCGCTCTTTGATACACGGTGACACCAGCCACCCTCATGTCTCCATGCTGGTCTCCGGCGCCAACCAGGACATTCCGGAACGTGTTGGCAACCTTGACGAGGCTTTCCCTCGCTCTCTTGCTGCTTTCCCTTGGCAGGAATTCCTCCCAACCTCGGCTTGCGAAATCAATGCCATCGAGCGAAAAGTCGGCGGTGAGATCGGATGAATATACAAAGTCGACCAACTTCTCCAGGATGCCGCCAGGCAGTGCTCCGCCCTTGGCATAGGCGGGCAGGCCGTGCAACATGGCGCACGAGGAAAGCAGAGCGCTGAACGCATCAAGCAGTTCTCCCGTGCGCGGCTGGAAGTTGCAGAAAAGGTTCAAATTCGTGCGGATATGCCTGTAGATCCCCTTGCCTCCATCGCCAAAGATCTCGGGTGCAGTCCCATTCCGGTTGCCGTCGAACGCCGGTTGTTCCGTGTTGGCGATGGCTCGCGAGAAAAAGTAGTTCTCCATGTCGATGACCACGGAACTGTCCTTCGAGTCCTCCTCACAAGGTGTGTACTGCACCACAACCGGAAATGTCCCAGGGAGCACCCGCTCTGCCATCATCGGCTGCAACGCCTTGATGAAGTTCTCGTACCGCAAGCCGAATTTCTGTGAGAACAAACCCAGATATTGCTGCGGTAACTCGCTCTGCGGGCGGTTGGTGAAAAGATACATCTCGGGTGGCCGATCGAGCAAAACCGGCCGGCGGTTGAATCGGCCGACGACGAACAATCGGTGTTTGATTCGCGCCAGTGCATCAACGTCGATCTCGTGTTGATCGAGGAAGCCTTTCAAGTCCGCCATCTCATCTCCCTAGTCGATATCTACAGGTTTCCGTTGCTCTACAGGCTGCCCGATGGCCCCCGCGGCGCCCGCTCGTCTAACATGGCCCAGCCACGCCTAACACCTTGTCGCTCAACCAGCGAAGCAAGCTTCTCTCGAGCCGCCTCGCGGACGTGCCGGCCCCATCGGTTGTTGCCCAGCCAATAATCGCGTCTCGTGATCCCGGAGAATCGATCTCTGCGGGTAGAGGTCGTGCAGACGCGGCGCGCCGTGCGTCGATCATCCGCTCGAGGATCTCGTGCAACACCGTTTTGTCCAACGATCGAAAGAGAGCGATCCGGTCGATGCGGTCGACGAGCGGAGCGGTCCAGATGCCGCCCAGCGACGTAAGGTGCGCCCGAAGCCCCTCTTCTCCCGTGCCGCCCAGTTGGTCGAGCAAGCTTCCTGCAGCCGCATCATCCAGCCGCTCGATTCGCTCGATCAGCCCGGGCATGGTGAATGACGTCTCGCTTGAGTCGACTCCCATCCCCTTGAGTACCCGCGTGACCTCGGCTGCGTCGCCAACCTGAATCCTGCCGAGCACCACGCCCTTCAGGACCTCCTTCTGCGTCAGGGCGTTGGACGTCATCACGAAGATGCACTGGGAGAAGTCCACCATTCTGCCCTGGGAGTCCTCTCCCCGGCCATCCAGCATGCTGATCAGCGGATTTGCCAGTTCCGGCGCGGCTTTCTCGAACTCGTCGAGAACCACCACGGAGTACGATCGCATCATCACCTTGCTGTAAATGGTGGGCGTCTGACCGAAGCCGACGTAACCGGGTGATGCTCCCATGAACTTGTTCAGTGAATCTTCCTTGGTGTACTCGGCCATGTTGACCGTTACCAGCGAGCCGCTGTCGCGCATCACTTCTTCGGCGAGCGCCGTGGCGAGCTCGGTCTTGCCGACACCGGGCGGACCAAGGAAGAGCAATCGGCCGCGAGGTCGCCGCTTGTCCACCAGTCCACTGGCGTGCAAAGCCAGGTGTCGTGTCACCGACTCGATGGCGATACGCTGTCCACGAACACGGTTCTTGAGCCTTGCCTCCAGCGCTGTGTAATAAGCAGAGCGGTCGTCGTTGAGATCGTCCACCGGAATGGACGTAACATTGCTGAAAAAACGTGCCACATCCTTGCCGGTGATGACGGTGGATAGTCCCGCGGGTGAGTTGGCCGCATCCGCGATGCTCAGCCGGTATGCTTTCTCCGCAACCGTCTCGCCGAGTAGGTTGATGGCTTTTCGTGGAAGCCGGTCGCTCTTCTGATACACGGAGGTCACCCGGACTGCCGTTCGAATGGCATCGTCGGTAATGGAGACCCCTTGCTGCGCCGCCTTTCCCCGAAGCAGATCATCTTTCGTACCGGCGACTATTCGGCACGCTTCCTCCTCGCCAGGCTCCGGGAGGAGTATCTTGCGAAACCGAGAGTTCATCGCATCATCGCTGGCGATGAACCGTGCATATTCGCGATCGGTCGTTACCCCCACGCAGCGGAAACGCTCCTCGGCCATGGGGACCTTGAGAGCCGTTGCAACTGCCCGTGACGACGTGTCGTCGGTATCAAGAAGCTTGTGCACCTCCTCGAAGAATGGGATGACCGTGGGATTTCGAGCGAAGAATGCGAGCATCTCCTTGATCCTGCCTTCGAGATCCCCGCGTCCGCTGGTTCCCTTGAGAATATCGGCTGCCTCGATACGAACCAGCGTCCAGGAATCCATGTCGGGTGGAATGAGCGGCCTGGTGCGGTGCACGATATGCCAGGCCAATCCGCGGATGAAAGCCGACTTGCCAACGCCGGGTTCGCCAACGATCGCTGCCGAGTAGCGCATCGAGTTGAGCACGACCACAAGATTCTCGAGCTGCCGCTCCATACCAACGAGTGGGCAGGTAGGCCACACACCCGCGCGTGCCATTGCCGTAATGTCTGTCCCGAGGCCGTCGTTTCCCAAGCCCTGAGAGCGGAAGGTGAAATCCTGGCGCCTTGCCCGCTCAGTCGCCCCTGGAAGGAACATCTCGGCCGTGATCCCAGCGATCCGCAAGCAGCCACGGGCGCGCTCGGACTCCGCGTCCATGGCAATCGACGGCGAAAGACACGTCGCCAGGAAAAGGAGCGGCGTGACGCGCGGACTGCCCAGGTTGCCCATCGTCTCGACGGCCGGGCCGGCTAGCGCCTCGAGATCGAAAGAGAGTTCTCCCTTTCTATGGTCTTCCTGGGGTAACGCAAGGACTTGCTCTGCGAGTGCTGCCTGAGCTCGAACCCGCACCGGTTCAGGCAGCTTTGCTCGTACCGACTGGTCGTCGAGGAGCTTTGCGAGCAGGTACGAAAGATGAGTTCTCTGGCTGGCTGCCTTAGCGTGCGCATGCCCTGCCGCCAGCGCAAGTTGCAGCGATTCATTGGCCGAACTGGTAAGGAAATCACCCAGGTTCATTCAAGGAACCCTTGACCTAAACCCCAACGCGCGGCCCAACACTTGGTACCGTTTGCTCGCGAGTCGCTGTGGGCCCGCCCGTGCCCGAACTCCAAAACTGCAGCCCAAGTGATGGCTGTTCGAAGCGCAGTAGCCACCTTCTGCAGGAATGTGCCGAAGCCGGGGCTGTTTTCTGAAAGTAGCTCTTGGGACGGTGCAAATGTGAGGCGACAGAGAACCCCTTCGTCCAGCACCAGTACTTGATGCAGTTCGGCACAAAGTGGGCAGCGTGCACAGAGTTGTGCTGTCTCGGACCATGCTGATTCCCCATCTACATCAGCTGTTGAGCCCCTCTGGGCTCAGCCCCTCGAGCTTTCCTACCATTCTCACGCTTACATTATCATCTCTTCCCAGTACGCTCAAGAAAGATTTTGCCGTGAAACAGGGCGAACTTGTCCTCAGATCTCCCAGGTGTTCCTTGAACAGGGCTTGATGCGCGTTGGCCCAAGCCCCCTCGGCAAACTCGTCGAAGGCACGCGAGATGGTAGCCTCGGAAGGCAGCGTCATGTGCAGCGAGAAACCACAGATGCGACGCAACGCGCGGTCGATCATCAGGTGCTCAATCAGCCCCACGGTCATCGTCAGACCCAACACGGCCTTAGCCCTGCAGGACGAGTTCTGCAACAGCCTCTTCATGCCTATCGTCCGACAACTCGCCAATACCACTTGTCGGTCGGAGGCGAAGCCTCGCCAAACCCGCTGCGCGCCCAGGCTGGCGCGCGCCTGGTTGGCATCAAGCCTGCCGGCCTGCTCTCCGTCCTGGCGATGTCGGGCTACCGCAGAGCGGGCAACCTTTCGGCCAGCCTCTCCCGTTCCGCAGTTTATTCGGGAAACCCCGCCAGCAGCTGATCGACGACCCAGCGCGCCTCGTCCTCGGTCAGGAAGCGATGCCAGGGCGGCATCGGCGTCCCCGGGCGACCGCCGTAAATCGTGGCGACCAGCGAATCGACCGGCTTCTCGCGCAAGGCTTCGGGCTTCAACGAGGGGCCGAGCCCACCCTGCAAGGTCATGCCGTGGCACGAACCGCAATCCTGACGAACCAGGTGAATGAGCTCCTTCCGGCGCTCCGGCGACGGCGCCACCGCTTCCGCCGCCAGCTGCGCATTGCCGGTGGAGGAGAAGAGCAACAGCGCCAGCAAGCCGACACGAACAGGCGAAGAGATCATCGGGCAGGACTCGCAGAGAAAGTTGCTGCGGCAATTTGCCGCATTCAACAAAACCGGGAAGCACACTAAGATTCCCCCATTCTATCCGAAGACCTGAGAACCGATCGCGCCAGGGGAGGCCACCATGCAAGACAACCATCCAGACTGCAGCGAAGACGATGGCGAACTGACCTCACTGCTGCTCGGTGCCGGTTTCGCGCTTGCCTCCCTGATCATTCTGCCGGCACTGGCGCAGCGCGTCGGCATTGGCAGCAGCCTGACGATCGCCCTGCGCGGCGCCCTGATGCGGGCTGCGAATCGGGTTTGATGCCCTACCGGCCGGCAGGCGTCGCCCGCCACTCGCCCCTGGCCGCCGGCGGCATTGACGCGATGGTTGCCGGTTTTTCTGGCCGCAGGTGATCGGCGCAAGCCGGCGTCTGCGGCCGCCTCTTGCCTGAAGCCATGCCCGTTGCCCGCCGCAGCCATCGCGCCCTGATTGCCCTCGCCTGCGCCGTCAGCCTGGTCGCTGCCAGCTTTGCGGATGCCGCCTGGCTGCGCCAGCAACGCGCCGCTGCCGGCGTGCGCATGGGCGAACTGGTCGTCCAACTGCAGCTGACCGACCTTTGCCTGTTCACCGAAGCCCGCTACACGCGCCACCTGTCGCAGGCCGACCTGCATTCGGCGTTCCAGGATCATCCGCTGGGCCTCGAACACTTTCCGACCGGTTCGCTGGTCCCGCCGCCCGCCAGCCTGACTGCCGCCAATGAACGCCTGGATCGAGAAACAGAAGTACCTGATTGATTTCACGCTCTCGTCGCTGGCGCGGCGCAAGGCGAAAAACCTCGGTCTGTTGCTGGTCTATACGCTGATCGTCTTTCTGCTCGCCTCGGTGATGCTGTTCACCCACGCGCTGCGGCAGGCCGCCGCGCAGGTTCTCGCCGGCGCGCCGGAAATCGTCTTGCAGCGGATGGTCGCCGGCCGCCACGACCTGATCCCGCCCGGCTACCTTGAACGAATCGGCCGCATCCGCGGCGTTCAGCAGAAGGAAGGCCGCCTCTGGGGCTATTATTACGATCCGGTGGTCAAGGCCAACTACACCTTCATGGTGCCAAACCATCAGGAGATCGCTGCCGGCACACTGTTCGTCGGCGCGGGCATGGCCCGGGCACGCGGCCTCGCCGTCGGCAACCTCATTTCCTTCCGTTCCTATTCGGGACAGCTCTTCAGCTTCACGATCGCCGGCATCCTGCCCAGCGACTCGGAGCTGGTGAGCGCCGACCTGGTGCTGCTGAGCGAAGCGGACTTCCGCGCCTTTTTCGAGATCGCCGCCGGCCATTTCACCGACATCGCCCTGTCGGTCGCCAATCCGCTCGAAGTGCGCAACATCGCCAGCAAGCTGGCGCAGCAGTTCCCCGACGCGCGGCCGATCCTGCGTGCGGAAATCCTGCGTACCTACGAGTCGATCTTCAACTGGCGCGAAGGCATCGTCCTGGCGCTTGCCTCGCTGGCCATCCTCGCCTTCGCCATCCTCGCCTGGGAGAAGGCCTCCGGCCTGTCGGCCGACGAGAAGCGCGAGATCGGCATTCTCAAGGCGATCGGCTGGGAAACCGCCGATGTCCTGAAGATGAAGTTCTGGGAAGGGGCCCTGATCTCGCAGGCAGCTTTCCTGATCGGCTACCTCGCTGCCTACCTGCACGTCTTCCGCTTCTCTTCGTCGCTCTTCGCGCCGGTCCTCAAGGGCTGGGCGGTGCTCTACCCGCGCTTCGAACTGAGCCCGGTGATCGACGGCTTCCAGATCGCCACGCTGTTCTTCTTCACCGTCTTCCCCTACGCTGCGGCAACCCTGGTGCCGATCTGGCGGGCGGCGATTACCGACCCCGACGCCGTCATGCGCGGCTGAGCGAACGATGATCGAGCTGAAAGACATCCACAAGGCCTTCAACGCCGGCCGGGAGAACGAGTTCCATGCCCTCAAGGGCATCGACCTGCATCTGCCGGCGCAGCGCGTCACCGCCTTCCGCGGGCCGAGCGGCTCGGGCAAGACGACGTTGCTGTCGATCATCGGCTGCCTGTCACGGCCGACCAGCGGCCGCGTCCGCCTCGGCGACCGCGACATCTCGGGACTCCCCGAGCGCTTCCTGACCGACATCCGGCGCCAGACCTTCGGCTTCATCTTCCAGCAATTCAATCTGATCAGGGGCCTCTCGGCCCAGGAAAACGTCATGCTGCCGGCCTACCCGCTGGGCGGCCACTGGCGTACGCTGCACGAGCGCGCCGAGCGCCTGCTGGGTGATCTGCGCCTGTCGCATCGGCGCGCGGCCGCCGTCGAACACCTCTCGGGCGGCGAACAGCAGCGGGTGGCGATCGCGCGCGCGCTGATCAACGATCCGCAGATCATCATCGCCGACGAACCGACGGCCAATCTCGACAGCGCGCTGGCGCTCGAATTCATGGCCATCCTGGAAAGGCTGCACGGCATCGGCAAGACGGTGATCCTGACCAGCCATGACCCGCTGGTCGTCGATTCGGCGATCGTCCATCAGGTGATCGATATGCGCGACGGTTGCATCGTGCCACCGCTGCCCGGGGGGGATGGATGATCTTCCAGCCGGCGATCATCGCCTTGCTGCTCGCCTCGCTGGTCTGCGTCGGCCTGCTGCTCGCCGCCGCGCCACTGGCCATCGACCTGGTGCGCCACTGGGACATCCGCAGCGGCAGCGAACGCCAGCTCGTGCTCGAACGCCGAACCTACCTGCTGTCGACCCTGCTCTCCTTCCTCTTCGCCAGCCAGCTCGTCGCGCTGCTGTTGTTCGTCTTCAACGCCGACCGGATGTCTTCGATGTTCGTCGGCGCAATGTGCGCGGTTGGCGCGCTCAAGGTCAATGCATTCGGCTTCCCGGCACTGATCGCGCAGATCCTCATTTTTTTCCTGGCCTCGAGCTGGCTGGTGATCAATCACGTCGACACCCTCGCGCCTGACTACCCGCTGGTGCGCGTCAAGTACCTGCTGCTGCTGATCCTGCTGCCCTGCGTCATCGCCAGTGCGGTGCTGCAGTTGCGCTACTTTCTCGGGCTCAAGGCCGATGTAATCACCTCCTGCTGCGGCAGCCTGTTTTCCGAAGAAGCACCGAGCCTCAGCGCCAGTGTCGCCGCTGCGCCACCGCTGCCGACGATGATCGCTTTCTACGTCACACTGCTGCTGGCCGCCGGCACCGGACTCCTCTACCGCCTGCGGCAACGCGCGCCCTGGCTGGTCGCGCTGCTCTCCGGCGCGGCCTTCGTCGTGACCATCGCCGGCATCCTCTCGTTCGTCTCGCTCTACGTTTACGAACACCCGCAGCACCATTGCCCTTTCTGCATCCTCAAGCCCGAATACGGCTACCAGGGTTACTGGTTGTATCTGCCGCTTTTCGTCGCCACGGCTGCCGGGCTGGGGGTCGGTGCCATGCAGCCCTTCGCCCGGATTCCGAGCCTGGAGCGCATCATTCCGGCCGTCGGCAAGCAACTGGCGACCGTGGCCGCAGCGATGTTCGTTGTCGTCGCCGCCGTCGCTTCGCTGATGATCCTCAACTCGCGCCTGATTCTGCTCGAGGGCTAACATGCGCCGGCAAGCGATCGCCCTGCTGAGCGTCCTCGCCGTCCTGACCTTGACGGCTTGCGATGAAGGCAACGCCAACAGGCTGAACAGCGGCGACATCGCGCCTGCGTTCACGGCCAGCAGCCTCGGCGGTGCCCCGGTCAGATTCCCTGACGACCTGCGCGGCAAGCCGGTCGTCATTCGCTTCTGGGCCGACTGGTGCCGCTACTGCGAAAACGAGATGACGGCCATCGAGCGCGTCTGGCAACGGCACAGGGACCAGGGATTGACGGTCATCGCGATCAACGCTGGCCAGAGCCGGCAGGAAGTGGAGGCGTTCATCGGCAGGATCGGGGTCACCTACCCCGCGCTGCTCGACGAAAAGGCGGCGATTTCGCGACAATACGGCGTCGTCGCGCTGCCGACGACCTACTTCGTCGGCGGCGACGGCCGGATCCGTGGCAAAGTGCTCGGCGAAGCCGACGAAGCCACCTTCGAGCGCCTGGCGGTGGACCTGTTGCCGTGAGCGACCGCCAGGCCTGTGCTCTGTGTGGCCTCGACTGTGGCATCCGGCCCCTGATCCTGCAGACGGCGGAGCGGCGCCTGCCGTTCTGCTGCGAAGGTTGTCGGGGGATCTATCAGATGTTGCACGAGATCAATGAAGTACCGCCGGATTCGCCGCAGAATGACAACGAAAGCGATTGAGGACGAAAGGAAGAGCCATGAACATGATGATGAACGAAGGAGCGATGGGAACGCTCGGGCACCTGATGAGCAAGCCGGTTACCCAGGGAGCCGCGACGGGCGCCGCCGCGGCGGCTGGTGGAGTGGTCGGCCGCACGCTGCTGGTCAATCCGCTGACGCTGCTGGCCGTCGGCGTCGCCGGCGGTGTCGTCGCCGGTTACCTGCTGCACCGCTACCGCAAGGAAATCGCCCTGACCGTTTCGAAAGCCTGTGGCATCGGCAAGGACTTCGCCCTGCAGCAGAAGGAAAGCCTCGCCGACCTGATCGAAGAGGCCAAGGAAAACGAAGCGCGAGCGGCGCAGCCGGCTGCGGCCGGCGTCGACGCGCCGGCAACCCAGGCCGGCTGATGCGGGTCAGCGTTACCGGAGCCAGGCGATGACTGCAGCCCCCGATCCAGACGCCCTGTCCAGACAGATCGTCGTTCGCTACCGCGATCCGGGCCATGTCCGCTTCGCCCTACCGGCCGAACTGTGTTCCCTCGCCGCGGCAAACGTCATCGAGACCGCGCTGCGCCGTCAGGACGGCGTCTATCGCGTGACGATCCATGCCGCCGAGCGCAAGCTGTCGGTGTTCTACGACGAGCATGTCTGCGATCTGCATGCCGTCGCGCGCCGGCTGTTCGCAGCGCTCGGCGAACTCGCGACGGGCGACGATACGGCGAACATGGCGGCGCGCGACGATCGGGCCACAGCAGCGTCGCCGGCGAAGACCCGCCGCGCCGGCGGCAGCCTGAACATCGAAGCGCGCGCCAGACGGGCCCTGCGCCGGGTGATGCAGGAAATGTCGCGCCACCCGCAGCTGCGCGGCGTGCAGGAGCGCGTGCAGCCGATGCTCGAGAGCGCGCTGACCGAGCAGGCGATCATCAATTTTCTCAACGACCTGCTGGCCTTCTACCTGATCCGCGTCCATTGGGACCTGATCACCCAGCGCTGGTTGCGCGAGCCGCTGAAGTTCCGCTACGCCTGGCTGACGATCTTCTACCTGGTCTTCCTGCTGGTTCGCTATCGCAAGACCGGCACGGGCAAATGAGCGGCAAGGCCCAGCGGAACTGCCGCGTCGTGCACCGGCTGACCCGGCGCGTTCGCCTGCTCGCGCCGCCACTGGTCCGCAATGCCGAGCGCTGCTACATCCTCGAAATCCTCCTGCGCAAACGACCGGAAATCAGCGAGGTGCGGGCCGTGCCAGAAATCGGCTCGCTGGCGATCCACTACGACCCGCGCCGCTTGGCCGAGCAGCGCCTGCTGGCGATCGTCGATGGCCTGCTCGACAACCTGATTGCCTGCCCGCCGGCGAGACCGGCGGCGGCTGTCGCTGACAACACGCCCCTGCAGGAATGCTCGCTGGCCATCGAAGGAATGAGCTGCGCCTCGTGCGCGCTGCTGATCGAACTCTCGCTACGCCGCGACCCGCGGGTGCAAGTGGCCAACGTGAACTTTGCCGCGCAGACCGCGCTGGTCCGTGGCACGCTCGGCCGCGACGAGATTTTCGCTCGGGTCGGCAGGCTCGGTTACCGGGCACAGCCGATCGACACGCTGGCGCAACGCCGCCTGCTCGTCGAGCGCGAGAAGGAACAGCTGGCGCTGGCGAAAAAGCGGGTCATGGTCGCTGCGGCACTGACTGCACCCGTGATGCTCCTGGGCATGGCGATGCACCGCTCGCCGGCGCTGCGCGGGCTCGAATTCGCGCTGGCGACGCCGGTGCTGTTCGGACCGGGCAAGGAGATCTTCGCCAGGGCCTGGCGGCTTGCGCAGCAGAAGAGCGCCAACATGGATTCGCTGATCGCGCTCGGCGCGGGTGCAGCCTATCTGTACAGCCTGCCGGGGCTGTTCCGGCCGAAGCATCACGTCTACTTCGAAGCGGCTGCCGTGATTGTCACTTTCGTCCTGCTTGGCCGTTCTCTCGAAGAGCGGGCCAAGGGCCAGGCCAGCGAGGCGATCCGCAAGTTGATCGAACTGCAGGCGGAAACTGCCGTTGTCCTGCGCGATGGTGAAGAGCAGGTCGTGCCGATCGACCGGGTCGTCGTCGGCGATCTGCTGCGCTTGCGCCCCGGTGACCGCATTCCGGCCGACGGCCTGCTGGTCTGCGGCAGTTCGGCAGTCGACGAAGCGATGCTCAGCGGCGAGTCGTTGCCGGTCAGCAAGAAGCCGGGCGACAAGGTGCACGCCGGCTGCCTCAACGGCAATGGCACTTTCACGCTGCGTGTCACGGCCGTCGGCGCAAACACCGTGCTCGCCGGAATCGTCCGCCTGGTAGACCACGCGCAGGGCAGCAAGCTGCCGGTCCAGAAGCTTGCCGACCGCATTTCGGCGCGCTTCGTGCCGGCGGTTGGCGGCATCGCCGCGCTGACCTTCGGCGGCTGGTTGCTGGCGCGAACTCACCCGGCCACGGCCCTGGCACACGCCATCGCCGTGCTCCTGATCGCCTGCCCGTGCGCACTCGGGCTGGCGACGCCGACGGCGATCATGGTTGGCACCGGCGAGGCCGCCAGGCGCGGCATCTATATCCGCAACGGCGAGGCGCTCGAAACGGCGTCGAGCCTCACGACAGTGGTTTTCGACAAGACCGGCACGATCACCGAAGGCAAGCCTGCCGTCACCGACTTCATCGCCGTCGAGGGTGTCGATGAAGCGAACCTGCTTGCCCGTCTGGCCGGCGCCGAAGCCGGCTCGGAGCACTTTCTCGCGCGTGCAATCTCTGCCTGGTGCCTTGCCCGCGGTGCCGAGCCGGCCGCCTGCAGCGATTTCGCAGCGACCCCGGGACGCGGCGTGCGCGCCAGCTGCGAGGGGCTGCCGATGCTGATCGGCAATGCCGCGCTGCTCGAGGAAGCCGGCGTTTCCTGCAGCGCGCAGCAGCCACAGGCGGCAGCGTTTGCCGAACAGGGCAAGACGCCGGTCTTCGTCGCCGTGGACGGCCGCATCGCCGCACTGCTGGCGATCGCCGACCAGCCGCGCCAGGGTGCGCGCGAAGCGATCGCCACCCTCCATCATCTGGGCATCGAGACGGTGATGGCCACTGGCGACCTCGCTGCCGTCGCGCAGCACATCGCCCGCCAGGTCGGCATCGAGCGGGTAATCGCCCGCGCGACGCCAGCGATGAAGCTCGAACTGATCCGCGAACTGCAGCAGCAGGGCAAACGCGTCGGCATGATCGGCGACGGCATCAACGACGCACCGGCGCTGACTGCCGCCGACGTCGGTCTGGCCATCGGCGGCGGCGCAGACATCGCGCTGGAAGCCGCCGACATCACGCTCGCCGGCGGCGACATTGCGCGCGTTGCCCTGACCATCCAGCTGTCGCGGCAAACGATGCGCATCATTCGCCAGAACCTGTTCTGGGCGCTTGGCTACAACGTCGTCGCCATCCCGATCGCCGCCGCCGGCCGCCTCAACCCGATGGTCGCCTCGGCAGCGATGGCCTTCTCCTCGGTCTCGGTGGTCGCCAATTCGCTGCGTCTGCAGCGGGGCTGAACGGTGGATCACAGCCACCACCCACTGCTCGTCGAGTTGTCGTATGGACTCGCCTTCATGACCGGCGTGCTCGGCAGCGGCCATTGCCTCGGGATGTGCGGCGGCCTGGTTTCGGGCTTCTTCATGAAACTCGGCGGCCGGACCTTCGCCCCGTACCTGGCCTACCACCTGACGCGCGTAGGCGTCTATGCGCTGATCGGCCTGGTCGCCGCCGCCCTCGGCACGGTCCTGCTGCAGACGGGGTCCTTCGGCAAGCTGCAGGGGCTGCTGCAGATCGTCGCCGGCCTGCTGGTGATCCTGCTGGGCCTCGACCTTCTCGGCGTTTCGCCCTGGCGCAACTCGCTCGGCTTCGCGCCGATCGCCTGGCTGCGCCGCCAGTTTCTCGCCGCAACTTCGCGCGGCGTATTGCCGGGTGCGATCATTGGCGGTGCGATCAACGGCCTGATGCCCTGCTCGATGACGATGGCCATGGCGGTCAAGGCGACGACCGCGCCATCGGTGCTCGAAGGCGGCCTGCTGATGCTGGCCTTCGGCGCCGGCACCCTGCCCTCGATGCTCTCGGCGAGTTTTCTCTTCGGCCGGCTCGGCGTCAGGATGCGTGGCTGGCTGCTCAAAGGCGCCGCGCTGTTCGTCATCGTTCTCGGCATCGCCACCGTCTGGCAGGGCATGCGCTACTACCTGGTGATGCAGCGGCTGCTCGGCTGAACAAGCTGCGCTTGCGACGATTTGCCGCAGGACGCGAGCGGGCGAAAAACCTACCATTCGCGATGACCGCCGAGGCCCCTCGGCCGCGCTTTCGTCCACCTGAAGGAGTGTCATCGTGAATCGACCGAAGGAGTGTGATCATGAACCGACGTGATGTGCTGAAACTCTCGCTCGCTACCGCCGGCCTGGCCACCGCCGCCACCGCCCATGCCCAGTCGTGTGCCACCGACGGCACACCCGCACAGTTCATCCCAAAGAAAGCCGCCGACCCGAAGGCGTATGAGAACGACCTCGAGAAGTTCCCCAAGTGTCCCTATTGCGGCATGGATCGGCGTCAGTACCATCACTCGCGCATGCTGATCCAGTACAGCGACAACCTGCCCGACGGCGTCTGTTCGCTGCACTGTGCGGCGATCAGCCTGGCGGTCAACGTGGACCGCGAACCGAAGACCATCTGGGTTGCCGACAACGCCTCGAACGCGGAAATCAAGCCGCTGATCGACGTCGACCAGGCGACTTTCCTGATCGGCAGCCAGATCAAGGGCGTGATGAGCAAACGCAGCAAGGTCGCCTACGGCAGCGAAGCCGCGGCAAGGGCGGCGATGGCTGCCAACGGCGGCGAAGTCGGCAGCTTCGACCAGGCCCTGCTCGCCGCCTACACCGATATGTCGCAGGACGTTTCGATGATCCGCAAGGTCCGCGAAGAACGTCGCCAGCGCGCAGCGGCGCCGCGTCAGGGCTGAGAATTCGAGCCGATGATGCGCCGCCGCAAGCTGCTGCTGACGCTCGCTGCACTGACTCTAGGCGCTGCCGGGGGCGTTTTCGCGGCCCCGGACAAGCTGCCGAAACCCTCCGACCGGGACCTGTGCCCGGTCTGCGGCATGCTCGTCGCCAAGTACCCGAACTGGCTCGCGATCGTCGTTTACAAGGACGGCCATGCGCATTTCTTCGACGGCGCGAAGGACCTCTTCAAGTATCTCGGCAACGTCCCCAGGTACGCACCCGGTCACCAGCTCGCCGACATGGCCGGCATCTGGGTCACCGAGTTCTATGGCCTGACGCGGATCGACGCCCGTCAGGCTTTCTACGTCGTCGGCTCGGACACGCTTGGCCCAATGGGGCACGAGTTCGTGCCCTTGGCCAGCCGCGCCGACGCCGAGGATTTCCTCAAGGACCACAAGGGCCGGCGCATCATCCACTTTTCCCAGGCAACGCCCGAGCTGGCCGCCCGCCTCGACAAGGGCAGCTTCGACTGAGCCGCCCCGGCGACAACGCCGCGTGATGGCCGTGCCACCCGACGATCGGCAAGGCCCTGGCGATCAGGGCAGCGACAGAATCCAGCGTACGAGAATGCGGATGTTGTCGAGCCCGGCGCGCTTGTTGGCCGACATGTAGTCGTTGCCCCACGCCCCACCACCACCCTCATAGACCTTGGTGACCAGCACCTCCTCGACTTCCGGCTTGCCGCGATAGCGCCTGGCCACATCGCGCCAGGCGGGACCGCGGACGGTCTCGTCGACATCGTGGCAGGTCAGGCAACGACTCTGATCGGCAAGCTCGAGCATCGCCGGATCGACTGCCGGCGGCGCCGCGAGAGCCAGTGGCGAGGCGATTGCGAGAGAGAGGATCAGGACTGGCGGTTTCATCATGGGTCCTTCCGGCGGGAGGATGGCGGATCATGCGGCGGCCAGGCCGCACCACGAAAGCGGGGGGCCGCAGCCCCCCGGTCTTGCCTCGAACGATAAGGATAGATCAGTAGATGTCGTGCATGGTGTTGTAGACGTTGAACTTGCCGGTCGGCGTCACCAGACGTGGATCCTTGATCACCTTCTTGACCGTGCGTGTCTTGTCATCGACGACGACGATCGCCGACGGCTCGGTCTTGTTGCCGGTCCAGACCGAGAACCAGATCTCGTCGCCCTTCTCGTTGTACTCGCCATGCACCACGCGCTGAATCCCCTTGGTCTTGCCGAGGTTGGCGGCGGCTGCCAGGTCGAGCACTTCGGGCTTGGCGTCAGGATTGCCAAGGTCGGCGATCCTGTAGACGCTGACCGAACCGGCAAGCTTCGGATCCGGGTTCAGCGGCGCGTCGGCCCAGAGGTTCCCGGACTTCGGATGCGTCTTCACGAACAGCGAGTTGGCACCGTGGTTCTTCAGCTCCTGAACGACTTTCCAGGCGTATTCCTTCTTGCCTGCCGGATCGGTACCGATGATGCTGATCACGTCGGCACCGAGGTGCGACGTTGCCCAGACACGACCATACTTCGGATGGACGAAGTTGGCGCCCCGCCCAGGGTGCGGGATCTTGGCGGTATCGACCAGCGCCTCCAGCTTGGCTGTCTTGGTATCGACCACGGCGATCTTGTTGGAAGCGTTGGCAGCGACGAGGAAGTAGCGCTTGGTGGAATCCCAGCCGCCGTCGTGCAGGAACTTGGCCGAGTCGATGGTGACTTCCTTCAGGTTTGCCAGGTCAGAGTAGTCAACCAGCTTGATCATGCCGGTTTCCTTGACATTGACCACCCATTCCGGCTTGTGCTCGGAAGCCACGATCGACGCGACGCGGGGCTCAGGATGGTAAACACCATCAACCGTGTTGCCGCGGGTCGAAACGTTCTTCAGCGGCTCGAGCGTCAGACCGTCAAGGATCGTGTACTGCGGCGGCCAGTAGGAACCAACCACGGCATACTTGTCTTCGTAACCCTTGAACTTGGAGGTTTCGATCGAGCGGGCTTCGAAGCCTGCCTTCAGCGTCGCCACCGTGGTGGGCTTCTCAAACCACAGGTCGATCAGGTCATAGCGGCCATCGCGACCGATCACGTGCACGTAACGGCCGGAAGTCGACATGCGCGAAATGTGAACCGCATAGCCCGTCTTGATGACCGCCCAGATCTCCTTCGTGTCGCCGTCGATCAGTGCCACTTCGCCCGAGTCGCGCAGGGTGACCGAGAAGACGTTCTTGAGGTTGACGTTGTTCATCTGCCTGGTCGGACGCTGGTCGACCGGGACCAGCAGCTTCCAGCTTCCCTTGATATCGGCCAGGCTCCACTCCGGCGGCGCTTCCGCGGGCATCTGTAGATAGGCAGCCATATTGGCGATTTCCTTCTTCGACAGGATGTCGTCAAAGTTCGGCATACCGCCCTCGGTACCGTAGGCCATGATCTTCTCGAGGCGAGAACTGCCGAGCTTGGCAGTATTGGCCGGTTCGAGGTTCTTGCCCGTGGCGCCCTTGCGCAGCATGCCGTGACAGCCGGCGCAACGTTCGAAGTAGGTCTTGCCCGAGGCTGCCTTGTCTTCGGCCGAAAGCGTCGGCGCCGCCGCGGCAGTGGCTGTCGGCGCGGGGGCCGGGGCAGCGGCCTTCGCCGCCGGCGCGGCAAGAGCCACGTTCATCGCCAACGGCAGCGTTGCCAGCATCAATACGTTACGAATTTCCTTCCGCATGTTCTTTTCCCTCTCCTCTTGAAATTGCTCAACCATCGCCCGCGCTCAGGCCCGTGTCAGACTGTGCGCAGGATGGCATGCCTCTACCGCTCGATTCATTGACATTTGTCAAATACCGCAAGCCGCCGAATTGATCAGATGGGATGCTGGCAGTCGAGTTGGAGAATCGCTGCCGGGGCGCTTATGCTTGCAGCTCAGCCAACCACGGGAAGAAGGAATGAGTCAGAAGACGTCGTCACCAGCAGTCGGGACCGTATACATCGTCGGCAGCGGACCGGGCGACCTCGACCTGCTGACGCTGCGCGCCGCCCGCCTGATCGGCGAGGCCGATGCCATCGTCTACGATCATCTGATTGCCGATGGCGTGCTCGAGCTGGCACGGCCTGACGCCGAGAAGATCTACGCGGGCAAGGAGAGTTCGAATCACAGCGTGCCACAGGGTGAACTCAATCGGCTGCTGGTGCGCCTGGCGCGCACCGGCAAGAACGTCGTCCGCCTCAAGGGTGGCGACCCCTTCGTTTTCGGGCGTGGTGGCGAGGAGATCGAGACCCTGGTCGACTCGGGAATCCCCTTCGAGGTGGTTCCCGGAGTGACCGCCGCCGCCGGCTGTGCGGCCTACGCCGGCATCCCGCTGACCCATCGCGAGCACGCGCAGGCCGTCGCCTTCGCCACCGGCCACCTCAAGGACGGCACGATCAACCTCGACTGGCCCTCGCTGGCGCGTCCGCGGCTGACCGTCGTCTTCTACATGGGTGTCGGCGGCCTCGCCGAAATCTGCCGCCAGTTGATCGCGCACGGCCTGCCCCCGGACCACCCGGCCGCCGTCGTGCAGAACGGCACCACCCGGCGCCAACGTGTCCTGACAGCCGACCTCGCGACCTTGCCGGCAAAGGTTGCCGCAGCCGGCATCAAGTCGCCCGCACTGATCATCGTCGGTACGGTCGTCCGCCTGCAGCAGAAACTCGCCTGGTTTCACCCGCAAACGACCGCCACGCAAGGCTGAGCGCTGCTCGGGCCGGGTGTATACTCGGCTGCTTAGCAAGCTTGCACAGCGGTGATGGGTAGTGCGAGAGGTGGACTGTCGCAAGCCTCTGCCAGCCGTGCCTTTGCGGCCCAAGCATCTGCGGCATTGTTCAGTCAACGGGGGAGCTACGCCGGATATGTCTACGCTGGTCTTCGTTGTGGCGCAGACAACTGGCGGGTCGATAGGCGACGCGGGGTCGTACGTGGTCGCGAATTGCCGGACCACCGGTGCCGCGTCGGCTGCCTGTTCAGAGCAACGCCACGGGACTTCTCCCCTGGCCGGTTTGGCAGTGAGGCGGCTCACGGGATTTTAGTGAACGGAACCATGGAACAACTCATTGAGTTGGAGATATTTTTGTCAATTTCAGTGCATTCATACAGCATCCTGACACAAAGCTTTTCGGCAAGTAGGATTGCTTCACGTTGGCCTCACAGGAGACCCCCATGCGTACCCACTGGTTGATCGCCCTGCTCCTTCTACCGTCAGTGGCACTTGGGTTCGACTTCAAGGGTATTGCAATTGGCGCGCCAGCGACTCCAGAGCAAGTACAGGAGAGGCTTGGCGTAAGGTGCGGCGCTGGCGCCGATGGCAAGCAGGTGTGCAACGGAAACGTCACGATCGCTCAGGAACGCGCCTACATGAACTTGGTCATTAGTGCGCAAGGAGTCGTGCAGCGGATCTTTCTCTCGTTGTCGCCCGAGGCCTTTGACATCGTTGCTCCGCTTCTGCTCGAGAAGTTTGGTCCTGCAGCGTCTACCAGTCGCTCACAGGTTCAGAACCGCATGGGCGCCAAGTTCGACCAAGTCATACATCTCTGGAAGGACGAACAGGAGAATCAGGTTTTTTACTCGCGGTATTCCGGGACGGTGGACAAGTCGGTGCTCAGCTTCACTACCAAAGAGGAACGCGGCATGCTCAACAAGAATCGCGGCAATCCAAAGAGCGACATCTAGCTGAGCAGTGCGGCTAACCCCGCGGTTGAGGCGGCGCATGCCGCTGCGGGCGCCTCACCTCGAACGTTCGGCATCAATAGCTCAGGGATAACTGATGGACTTCCTCACTTTCCTGGCAACGATCGTTGGGTCACTAGCTTGGCCCGTGTCCCTGCTGATGGCCTTGTTAATGTTGCGCAGGCCCATCACAGAACTTTTGCCAAGTCTTAGGCGGCTCAGATACAAAGAGCTGGAAGTCGACTTTGGTAAGGAGTTGGAGAAGATCGAAGCAGTGATGGATACAGTTGAGGAAAAGACCCAACACAAGGGTGAGTTGCCCGTTGAGGTACAGCCAGAGCCGCTCCCGAAAACTCGAACTGAACTCTTGGAAAAGATTGCCAACCTCTCGCCGAATGCCGCAATTCTAGAAAGTTGGCGCAACGTTGAGCGCACTCTCGACTTTTACTTCAGTAGCCGAGGCATTGAACGTCCTCGGTCCGGCCAAACCATATTGGGGCAGCTCGACTATGACCCCAATTTCCCTCGGCAGCTTGTATCCGCCTATCAGGAGCTACGGCTACTTCGGAACCGGGCAGCGCATGATCGAGAAAATCTTACCGCTGAGCACGCGAAAGAGTTTTCTGGTCTAGCGGACAGGCTTACGTTTGCATTGATTCAGGCTGCCCACCCATAGAGGTTATGGCGACCATGATGCCGAATCCTTCATTCCACCGGACCTTGCGCATAAAACCGCGCAAGGCCGGTGAATTTAAACGTTGAACTAAAGCGCTCCGCGCTGGTGTAGGCACCCACCCCCCTTCTCTTCTTTCGCTGTCGCTCCCCGAGTTCGCTTTCGCCCTCACCCTGACCCCCTGACGGCTGGGAACCTCGCTTCCGAACTCGCTCGCAAATCCTCGATCCTCCTGGCTGCGGGGGACGTCCCCGCAGCAACCGAGGAGATAGTCATGAGTGAGCTGCGTGAACGAATGAGCAACGCCATGTGCCTGCGGGGAATGGCGGCACGGACCCAGGAAGCCTACATCGGAGCGCTGGTCGAACTGGCGAAGTACTACCAGCGATCGCCGGCGGACTTGCGTGTCGAGGAAGTCCAGGCCTACCTGCTGCACCTGATTCGTGACAAGAAGCTCGCCTACGCGAGCGTCAATCAAGCCTCGTGCGCCTTCCGCTTCCTCTATCGGCGGGTGCTCGGTCGCCCGGAAGCCGGTTTCGACATCCCGATGGCCAAGGTACCCCAGCGCCTGCCGCAGATCCTCTCGCGCGAAGAGGTCGCGCGCCTGATCGACTCGGCAAGAACCCTGCGCGGGCGAACGCTATTGATGACCACCTACGCCGCCGGCTTGCGGGTGTCGGAAGTCTGCGCCCTGCAGGTGGGGGATATCGAGAGCGCCGCCGATCGCATGTGTCTCAAGGTGCGCCAGGGCAAAGGCGGCAAGGATCGTTACACCCTCCTCTCGCCGCGTCTGCTCGCGGCCCTGCGGACCTACTGGCGCGACACCCGGCCGCTGCGGTGGTTATTCACCAACCGGGCCGGCACCGGCCCGATGGAAATCCAGACCGCCCAGCGGATTTACTATGCGGCACGCAACGCCGCGGGCATCGCCCCCGAAGGCGGCATCCACGGTCTTCGCCACGCCTTCGCCACGCACCTCCTCGAAGCCGGCGTCGATCTCTACAGCATCGGCCGGCTCCTCGGCCATGGTCACCTGTCGACCACTTCGCGCTATCTGCATCTCGCGCGCTCAAAGCTGACCGGCAACCCCTCGCCCCTGGAACTGCTCGACCCGCCCAGTTGAGCCACCGCCAGTGACCCTGGCCGAGGTCTTCCGCCGGCACGGGCCGGCGTACCTCGCCAAGCACGCTTTGTCGTCGGCCAAGGCCAAGGTCTGGCGGGCGATCGTCGCCTGTCGCACGGCCATCCTCGGCGGCCACGTCGAGACCTGTGACGACTGCGGCGTGACGCGACACGTCTATCACTCGTGCCGCAACCGCCACTGCCCGCAGTGCCAGACCCGAGCCAAGGAGCACTGGCTGGCGAAACGGCGCCAGGAGCTGCTGCCGGTGCCGTACTTCCACCTCGTGTTCACCCTGCCGCACGCGCTGCATGCGCTGATCGGACAACGCCCGCGGGTGATCCACGAGGTCCTCTTTGGTGCCGCGTCGGCCACCCTCAGCGAATTCGGCGCCAATCCCCGCTGGCTGGGCGGCAAGCTGGCGTTCTCGTTGGTCCTGCACACCTGGAAGCAGGACCTCGGGCGGCATGTGCATGTGCACGCCCTGGTCGCCGGCGGGGCGTTGACGCCCGAGGGCGAATGGAAGTCGCCGAAGCGCGGCTTCCTGTTTCCGGTTCGTGCGCTGTCAACAGTCTTTCGCGGCAAGTTCATCGCGGCGTTGAGTGAAGCCCGAGGCTCGGGGCAGCCGCTGGTGGCAGAGCTGGCCGACAAGAAGGTCTGGCGGGCTCTGCGCCAGCAGTTGCTGGCGCACGACTGGGTGGTCTACGCGAAACAGCCGCTCGGCGGCCCGGAGCAGGTCCTCGAATACCTGGGTCGCTACACGCATCGGGTGGCGATCTCGAACGAGCGTCTGGTCGGGATGGACGAGACGACCGTCCGTTTCCGCGTGCGCGCCACGCCGGGCAAGCGCGTGCTCAGCGTGCCGGCGGAGGAGTTCATCGACCGCTTCCTGCTGCACGTCTTGCCGAGCGGTTTCAAACGGATTCGGCACTACGGCCTGCTGGCCCCGGCGGCGAAGGCGACGAGGCTATCCTTGGCACGGCAGGCCTTGTCGGTACCGGAACCCGATCCGGTGATCACGGCGACGGTGGAGGACTTCCTGCAGCGCGTCGGCCGCGCCGAGTGGTCGCGCTGTCCCCACTGCCACGAAGGACGGTTCGTGCCGACGGCGGCGATTCCGCCCCTGCGTCAGGCGACTCCGCAGAGCGCATCGGTTCGCGGACCCCCATGAAAACGGCCAGCGCTTGGCGAGGGGCTTTCCCGTGTGCTCAATGGCAGTTCCGGCCGCCAGGAGATGCCTCGTCGGCAGCGTGCCGAAGTCACGATTCTGGCGCTGCGCTCTGTTTGCCAGAGCGCCCTGTTCGTTCCTGTCACGCCCTCGCGAACAGCAAGAAGCGGCTCGGCTGCCTCTCGCCAACCCGTCTGACCCATGCCCGCGGCTTGACCCGGGGTGCGGGACGCTTACAATCCCCATAAGTACCGCCGTCGAGGCGCTTCAGTCCAACGAGGTTTATCTGCCGCGGATGCGCCAGCGGCAAGGCCGGCGCTTTCGGCGCGGCCGATAAACGCTATTCCTGCGACACGAAGTCGCTTGTAAGAGTTGTTCCAACTTAAATGAAGGGAACCACCGATGTCACTCGGTGAATCTAGGAGTCTGAATAAAGAGCGACTCTGACAATGTAACGAAGCGCCGCAAGGTGCGGGAGATAAATCGTGAGAGGCATATCCCTCTGGCAGCCACAGCTGGAATAGTGCTAGATAATTGGTACGGTGAAAACATTTGAATCTGCGTTAAGGATCGTCATTTATAGCAAGCGGAAGTGGCTACTACGCTTGAACCAAAAGGTAATGAAGGTGGGAGTGACGTCTGGATAGTACGTCCTCGTGACCCATAAGCCTTCCGGTCCACAGCAGGCACCTAACCCGATGTACTTTTGCAAGTGGAACGTGGAAACCCCGTATTGCTCCCTTCGGGGACAGCTGACTGCAAAGTCTGCTTATGGCTGTGCGGGCATAGGATTGAGGAAAAAGCGAACGCTGCTCTGTAATGGGGTGGATAGGGGTTGAAACATGACCCCACGCGAAAGCGGGCAGACTTCCTCTTGGTCTCTCTTCACGAGAGAGTTTGAATAACGATCTGAACGGAGGGAAAGCAGATGAGCGCAGAAACACGGGCGTGTGCCCCTTCGACGTGACGTGGCCCAGTATCGATTGGGTAAAGGTTCAACGTTTCGTAAGAAGGCTGCAGACGCGTATCGTGAAGGCAACACAGGCCGGCAGACACAACCAGGCGAAAGCCCTCCAGTGGCTGCTGACCCACTCGTTCAGCGGCAAGGCATTAGCCGTCAAGCGCGTGACTGAAAATAAAGGCAAGAACACCCCCGGTGTCGATAAAGTCATCTGGAAGACACCGGAGGCAAAGATCAACGCGATGGCGTCGTTGAAGCGACGGGGTTATTCGCCGCTTCCGCTTCGGAGAGTATGGATTCCGAAGAAAAATGGCAAGACGAGGCCGCTCGGCATCCCGGTCATGAAATGCCGCGCCATGCAAGCGCTCCATCTGCTGGCGCTGGAACCGATTTCTGAAACCACCGCCGACCGGAATTCGTACGGATTCCGGCCGCAACGCTCAACCGCTGATGCCGGAGCACAATGTTTTACTTCTTTGGCACTAAAGGCGAGTGCGGAATGGGTGCTAGAAGCCGATATCCAAGGCTGTTTCGATCAAATCAGCCACGACTGGATGATCGCCAACATCCCAACGGACAAGGCGGTTCTCAAGAAATGGCTCAAGGCGGGATTCGTGTATCAAAACGAACGCTTCCCCACTGACGCCGGCACTCCACAAGGGGGGATTACCACTCCTCGTACACAAAGGATAACTTGCGGCGGAACGTTGGCCTCCTGAAGATTGATGCAGAGTGGATGAGTCATCCGGGTTCCCGGAAGATGGAACGGGGGTTGGGATCGAATGGCGAATGGTGATGCTGTCAGAACCGACGACGACTTCCTTGACCAGCAGCCGCACGATACGCTGACGTTCGGCGATATCGAGGGTGTGAACATTTTCCCGCATCCGCCCGAGGAATGCCGATAGCGTTTCCGCCAGTCGGAGGTAGGCGGCCTGGTCGGAGAACTGGGCGCTGAGCGACTCGACTTCGGCGTGCAGGGCCAGCTCACGCTGGCGCAGCGCGGGCATGCGCCGACGCAGTTCCGCCAACGACAGCAAGTCCTCCTGATAGGCGGTGAGAAGCCGCTCCATGCTCTTTTGTACTCGCGCCAGATCCCGGTGGAGCGTTTCTTGGCGACGCTGCGCAGGATGTGTCTGGCGCGCCACTTCAAGCCGCCGGTCCAGCTCGGTCTGGATGAGCGCCGGATCCTCCAACAGGCGCAGGACTTCGGCCCACACGATGCTTTCCAGCAAGTCCAGCCGGATCGGGCGCTGATCACAGCGGGCCTGGCCGTCGTAGCGATAGGCATCCGAGCCGAGGCAGCGGTAGTAGAAGATCTTGCGTGCCGTGCTGCGGGTCGAGGTTCGATAGAGCGCATAGCCACACTGGCGGCAGTGTACGAGCCCCTGCAGCAGACTGGGCTCGACGGTGCGCCGAGCCGCGTACTTCTTGTTCACCACCAGACGTTCCTCGGCGAGGGCAAACGTCTCCTCATGGATCAGGGCGGGCACCGCGATTTCGAGCCATTCCTCGCGTGGGCGCTCCAGGCTGGCGCTATTGCGTACCGGCAATCCCCCGCGTTGCCGGGCCAGACGATTGAGGCGCTGTCGTACTGCGATCTGGGTCTTGCCGAAGCAAGCCTGTCCCTTGTACGCCGGGTTGCGAAGCATCGCCCAGACGGTGGAGCGTTCCCAGCGGGTGCCTTCCTTTCGGGTCGGCACCTCCTGCTCGTTCAGCCAACGCGTGATCGCACCGATCGACAAGCCGCCAGCGGTATAAAGATCATAGACTTGGCGCACCACCTCGGCTTGCGCCTCGATCACCTCATAGCTTGCGTTCGCCTCATCGCTCTTGCGCACGTAGCGGTAGCCATAGGGAGCGCCGCTCAACACACTGACTTCTCCCAGTTGGGCGCGGTGGCGCTTGCCGCGGCGCGAGCGCTCCAGGATCTGCGCTCGCTCGTATTCGGCGATCATGCCCTGGAACTGCAGCAGCAACTGATCTTCCGGGGTCTCGCTGCGCGGGGCCCGCAGGAAAACGGTGGCCACCCCGTGGCGAGCCAACTCCTCGGTGAGCAGGACCTGATAGGCGTACTTGCGGCTCAGCCGGTCAGGCGAGAGCACGAGCACCGCTTCAATCTGTCCTCCCGCCGCCAGATCGCGTACCCGCTCCAGCCCTGGCCGCAGCAGGCTCGCCCCGCTGTAGCCCTCGTCCTCGAAGATCCATTCAGCCGGCACGCAATAGTCCTCGCTTGCAGCGAAGGCCACCAGTGCCGCTGTCTGGCTGGCAATCGTGTGCTCCTCGCGCTGTTGCGCCGACGACACGCGGGCGTAAATGGCTGCTGTCTTCATCGCTCTCTCCGCTCAGCCCGGACGGCCGCCCCGTGCGGCGTGCCCGATCCGGTACCAGGATCTCGTAGACTTGCTCAAGCTTGGCGGCGAGCAGGCGGTCAAAGACATAGTCCAGATACACGTCATGACCCTGCCGGCGCCGATCAACCATGTTGGCGTGCCTTGGCCAGATACGCCGATACCGCGCACCCAACAATCTCGCCCATCGTCCGGCCGCTTTCTTGAGCATACGCGCGCAACTCCCCCACGACCTCGCCGGGGATTTTGATCGTGACGGGAATGGTCGGTTGGGCAACCGGCAGCGGCTGCGCGAGTTCCTGTGCCTCCTGCAGGTAGCGATAGGCCTGGCGACGTGACAACGCAAATGATTCGGTCAATACTTGCGCGGCCTCGCTGAGGCTGTGACCACGAACAAGCAGAGCGAAGGCGCTGTTCACCCGTTGTGCCCTTTCGGAATCGGTGGCGCGCGACATGTGCCTTAAGCATATTACCTCCTGCGACGCAAATCAAGTGTTGTTTCGGAACGATGAAAGGGAATCTGCCGATCGAACTCGAAGTTATCTTTTGTGTACGTGGCGTGATCTCGCCGGTGTTGGCGAACATGACGCTTGATGGCCTCGAGGCAATGCTCAGAGGGAAATTTCCGAAAGCAAAACGCCCGCGCCTCAAGATGAACATGGTGCGTTACGCGGACGACTTCATCATTACCGGCCACTCGAAAGGGTGGCTGGAGCGTGAGGTTAAGCGGCTCTATGCCGTTTCGTGTGGAAACGGACGAGAGGCGTGTGGTTTGAGGGGGAGGTGATGTCAAGGGCGGACGCAGTCCGGGCGTAGCCGGACCCTTTACATCGCCTCCCCCTCGCGTCCGCTTCCTCTTTGCCGAGGAGGCAGTCTGCCGGCCTCGGCATGGAGGACAATGGCGGCCTTTCCTCTTCCGACCGGTTCCTCATGATTGAAACGCTGTTCACCCAGGCCCTGGGCCTCGTCGCGCCTTGGCAGGTGGATCAAGTGACCTTTACACCGGAGGCTGGACGGATCGACTTCCAGGTGAAGTTCGGCGCGGCCAGTCATGCCTGTCCCGCCTGTGGAGCAGCGGCGCAGCCGCTGCACGACCGCTGGCGCGCTCCTGGCGGCATCTGGATTTCTTCAGTACGAAGCCCATCTGCATGCCGAGGTACCGCGAGTCGCCTGTACCGACTGTGGCAAGGTGACGCAAATCCCTGTGCCCTGGGCGCGCGAAGGGAGTCATTTCACGCTGTTGTTCGAGGCGTTGACGCTGATGCTGGCACCGACCATGTCGGTACTGGCGGCGGGCCGGGTACTGCGCGTTCGCAGTCCCAGACTGTGGCGCGTCATCGAGCATCATGGGCGCAGGCGCGCGCCAAGGAGAGTCATGCCGAGGTTCGTGCCGTCGGCGTCGATGAGACCGCCAGTAAGCGCGGCCAGACGTACATCGCTGTTTTCCATGATCTTGATGCGCCACGTCTGCTGTTTGCCACGCCCGGTCGAGATAAGGCCACGCTGGGGAAGTTCGCCAGCGATCTCGCCGAGCATGGCGGCCAACCGAGCGCGATTACCGATTTGAGCATGGACATGAGCGGTGCTTTTCAGGCGGGCGCCGCCGAGCACTTTCCCGGGGCCGCGGTCTGCTTTGACCGCTTTCACGTGGTCGCTCTGAGCAGCAAGGCGCTGGACGAGGTGCGCCGGGCCGAGGTCAAAAGTGAACCCGAACTCAAGGGCACCCGCTGGAGCCTGCAAAAGAAACCCGCCGACTGGACCGTCAAGCAAACCCAGACCATGCACTGGTTGCAGCGCTCGAATCTCAAGACCGCACGCGCTTGGCGCATCAAGGAAGCGTTGCGCGCGATCTATGCCAAGGCCACGACGCCTGATGAGGCCAAGCCCCTCTTCAAACGCTGGCTGAGTTGGGCCAGTCGCTGCCGACTCGAACCCTTCAAGCGCCTCGGCAGGACCATCACCAAGCATCTTCCGGGCGTACTCAATGGCTTCCAGGCCGGCAAACACAATGCCCGCGTCGAGGCCATGAATCGGGCGCTTCAGGAGGCGAGAGCCCGCGCCCGCGGCTATCGCCGCGTCGAAAACTTCATCGCCATGGCCTACCTCGTCGCTGGAAAACTTACCCATTTGCCCGCCCCTCCCTTCGCCCGTTTCCTCCCCATTCCACACGGAACGGACTAAACCCGGTTAAGCCCGCGGTGGTCGAATTTCTGACGCAACGCGGATTAGTGCTATCGCCCGAAAAGACCAAAATAACGCACATCAACGAGGGGTTTGACTTCCTCGGATGGAATATTCGCAAATATAACGGCAAGCTGCTGACGAAGCCGTCGAAAGCGAACATCAAAGCGCATCTTGATAAAATCCGTGAAGTCATCAAGGCTAACAAGACGGCAAAACAGGCAAATCTGATCAGGCTGCTCAATCCTGTTTTGCGGGGATGGGCGAATTATCACAGCCATGTCGTCGCCAAGAAAACCTTTGCTCGGATTGATGCCAATGTCTGGTCAATGCTATGGCGATGGGCGGCAAGAAGGCATCCGGAGAAAGGTGCTCGGTGGGTCAAGGACAGATACTTCAAGACCCGAGGCACCCGAAGCTGGGTATTTGCCGCAACAGAAGAAAAAGAGGATGGAACGAAAAGGGAACTTACCTTGCTGCTAGAGTCGGATACGCCGATAAGACGGCATGTCAAGATCAAAGCTGACGCGAACCCGCATGACCGCCAATGGGAACAGTACTTCGAGGCCCGATGGGGCAAGAAAATGCTGTATTCAGTGTGCGGTCGCAGGAAGTTTTACCGTGTCTGGCAAAGGCAAGACGGTCGGTGTTCGGTCTGTCAAAATTCCATCACGACGAGCACTCCTGGGGTGTTCGCCACATCGTGAAACGGACGGATGGCGGATCGGATGCCGCAAGCAACCTTCAGATGCAACATCTCAGTTGCCGTAGAAACCTGTAGTATGCCCGAATGAAAGTTGTGAAACCGGGTATCGAAAGATGCCTTTGTAGAGGCTTGAGCCGTGTGTGCTGAAAGGTGCAAGCACGGTTCTTAGGGGGCCGGGCGCGGGCAACCGTGTTCGGCTACCCGACGTTAGCCAGCACATATATGGACGCGAAGGTTCTCATCTCCTTGGTCTCGGTCGCGCTCGGATGGCTTCTTGCTCAGGGCACAGCGTTCGTCAAAGACTGGTGGGCTGCACGGAAACTCAAGGCAGGCCTACTTACCGAGCTAGAGGATATTGAGGCTCAGTTGCAGGGTGTCGTTGTAATGCACAGTCGCCACCTGCAGATCTATGCCAATAAGGGGATGGAGCCCGCCGTCCCAATTCCCATTCACAACATGTTCTTCCGGCAGTACTTCAAGGAAGCCTTCTCGCACCTCAATCGTGAGCAGCGCATCTCATACCAGTTGATTCACTCCACGCTCGATAGCCTCAATGCCAAGCATGGGGTCCTCGAAAAATTGCTGGAGGAGTTCCACAAGGAGCGCACCGCGTCCCCAAGCGAAGAGAGAACCCTTGCCACCATCAACATGTGGGGCGATCGCGTCACTGCCGCATACAAGACCGCAATGGTGATTCGATGGCATATCCTCTATCACAAGCGCAACCCCAAGGCGCCAGCGTTTGACTTCATGGGCCCAATGCACGAGAGCTATATCAAGTTTGAGCAGGAGCTCGATGATGAGGTGAAACTCATCCTGGACAAAGCCAAGGGCATCACGCGTGAAGCGTTCGAGCGAGTCTATGACCCAAACGCATTCCTCCGCGCGCGAGGTGCGGGCTCTCAATGAGCATTCAAAGGACAAAGAGGACAAAGAAAGGGACAAAGAAAGGGGCACAGGGGCCAGGGTCAATTAAACGGCATTATGGAGCAACCACCCCCAGCGCCTGACCCCCTGCTCGACGAAAATGCGCCTGTTTTCAACGAACGGGAGCATTTTCCATGGCAGAGAGCCACGTGGTTGCGGCCCTGATCACCAAGCGCGCCGAATTGGCCGGGTTGATCGAGCATCAACAGAAGGAAATGGGGCGTCTGGCGGATGATCTGGCCCACCTCGACGCGACCCTCAGGCTGTTTTCCCCGGAAATCGACCTGCGGACGATCCGGGCCAAGGCGCACCGGGTTCGGAACCGCTTTTTCCGACCAGGTGAATGCCAGCGCATGGTTCTCGACATCTTCCGCGAGGCTCAAGGCGCGGCGCTGAGCAGCCGCCAGATCGGCGAAGCGCTGGCCGCACGCAAGGGCCTGGAGCCGACCACGGTCATGATCGAGCAGATGCGGAAGAACGCCATTGGGGTAGTGCATCGCCTGACGCGTAGCGGCACCCTGATCCCTGCCGGCCGGGACGGGCTCGGCACCACCTGGGCGGTCGCGTGACACCTTCACACCGCCAGGCTTTCCCCCAGCCGGTGGTTGCCCTGCCAGTACCCGCACCAGTCCCGACTCACCAGGGCCCGGGCGCACTTGCCGACGATATCCCGGAAGATCCGGCCGTTGCTCCAGCGCCGGGTGTCTTCCCGGTACGCCATCTCGTTGGCGTAGTTGTCGAGGTACTTCGGAGCCACCTTGTGGATCTGGCCGATCTGGCAACGGCGGAAGCGCGAGAAGTACGATTCCGCGAGGTTGTTGGTCGTGCCATCATCGGCGCGGTAGGCCTTGCCGTGGTTCACCCGGCGGACTTCGTACTTGGCAGGTAGCAGGTCATAGGCGTCCGATTCGTCGGCACAGATCACGGCACCCTTGGCGATGTAGACCGGCGCCAACTTGCCGATGTCGGCTTGGTTCTCGTTCTTCAGGATAAAGGTCAGCGTCTTCCTGGCCCCGGCGTTGCCGGCCTCGACCTCCGTCTCGGTGTAGGCCTCGCGCATCACCAGGATGCAGCGCTTGTCCGGGTCTTGATTCTCCGCCAGGCGCCGGTCGACCCGGTCCTCCTTCTTGTTCTCCGGCCGGACCGTCCCGCCAACGTAGGCCCCGTCCACGTGAATCTCGCCCTGCAGAGCGGATTCGTCCCGGCCTACCAGAAGGCTCTCCCGTATCTTGTGCAGGAGGACGTAAGCGGTCTTGTGGGACACGCCCAGGTCGCGGCCCACCTGCAGGGCGGAAATGCCCTTCACGGCGTTGGTGAACAGGATCGCCGCCGCTAGGTACAGGCGCAGGGGCAGCTTGTGGAAGGCGAAGATCGTTCCGGACGTGACGGAGAAATCGTCCTGGCAGCCCGCGCAGCGCCAAATCTTGCGGGTCGGGCGGAAGTAGTGCCGGTGCGCCATGCCGCAGTGCGGGCAGACCACTTCCTCCCCTTCGCCCCAGCGCAGGTGGCGGAACAGGGCAAAAGCGTCATCGTCACTCATGGCCAGAACCTGAACCACGGACAGGGTACGGGCTTCGGCTTTCAACAGGAAATGCAAACTCATCGCACTGGCTCATGGGGGTGGGTCATGAGGATCAGTGTAAGACCCTGCGGGCTCACAGAGTGAGCCTGTCAGAAAAAAGTTCGTCGCCGCCGCGGAGCTCGCCAGAGATTAGGGGTGGCTGCTACATAATGCCGCAATTAAAGGCCCAAGTTTTCATTCAACCTGGGCTGGCGCGACAAAACCGCGCCAGCCGGTTAATTCAGACGTTAGCCGCGAGGAGACACCATGGCCCCTACAGTTGTCCGCGACGGTTCGTATAGGCTCTTCTTCTTTTCACGCGAAGAGCAGAGAATGCACATCCATGTGGCCCACCCACATGGGGAGGCCAAGTTCTGGTTGCAACCGAGTCTGACGCTGGCCAACCACACCGGCCTGTCCAAGCAGGAACTGGCCTACGCTGAGCGCGTCGTCGCTCGCCACCTTCAGGAGATCATCGATGCCTGGCACGAACATTTCGGCGGCTGAAGTCACCCACGTCTCAATACACGGTTTCTGGCTGCTTCTTGGCGATGAAGAGCTTCTCTTGCCGTTCTCTGAATTTCCTTGGTTCCGGCAGGCCACCATCGAGCAACTGACCACCATCGAATGGCCAAGCCCGGATCATCTGTATTGGCCGCTGCTGGATGTCGATTTGTCCGTTGCATCCATCCGACACCCGGAAGATTTCCCGCTCGTCTCGGCAGTATCGGCTAACCCTGCGCTCCAGCCAGACGCGCCGCAAGTGGCGCGGCGCTGAGCTTTGACGTTAGGCGGCTGAACACACTCATGAACTACCTCCTTCGAGCCCCCAAGTTTCCCGTGATCGTGGATACAGGAGAGCAGCTGATCGCGGCAAAGACCAAGGCTCAGTTTGAGAAGCGGATCAGGAACATTCCCTTCAATGGGAAGGACAAGGTGCCGATCATTGATCGCACGGCCGAAGCCTTTGCTCTGTACCCCGAGAAGGAGTTCGTCGCCCCTCAGATGGCGATCCGTCGATGGACGAAGGCGAGCATCATCGACCTGTACAACGAGCGCAGGCCAACCAACGCTCCCGAGATGGGGAAGCGCTCCCTTGGAAATCGGAGCCTTGAACAGATCGTCAGTGAAACGGTAGACCTGCTCGCTTGATTTGAGACAATCGGATTGTTCCTCCCGATCATATGTACTCCCGAGGAGCTTCTTGGAGGAAGTGCCGATGACTGACGAAATCATGATGGAAGTTCATGCGATCAAGGACGCGATTGGCGTCAAGTATGGCAACAATCTGGATGCACTGTTCAAAGAGATACAGCTTGGCGAAGCCAGACTTAGGGCGGCTGGCGTCCGGGTTTTGGCCCCCCCGGTCAATCCAGCAAATTTGCCTAATACTGCATTGCAACGGACTCGCTTCGCTCGACGCTGAATTTGCACGTTAGACAGCAACGGAACCTTCCTATGAATCTGGGCTACCGACTGTTCGTAGTGGCTGAAGACCACTCGATCATCCCAATCTCGCAGCAATCATTCAACGATTTCTATTTCAAACGTAACCCGTCGTTGCAGCAGTTTTCAGGAACCACCATCAACGTCGCGACAGTCATCTACACTTTGGAAAACAGAAAGCCAGAGCAGATCATTCGAATCGACTATATGCGCGTAAAGGTCGATAGCGACGGCGCACGCGATCAAGCGCAAATGGACGACAGTTTTCGCCTTGTAGCGAATCGCGTGGGGAAACTTCTCGGGCAGGAACCGCCTGGCAGCGATTCGGGCAGCGTAGTCAACGCGATCGAGAAATTCGACGAACGGCGTTGGTCTCAACTTCATCCGCAATTACCCGGCCCTGCGCTCAAGCGGATACTCCACAAGCTTTTTGGCGCCAGGCATGCCGTCTAAGCCTACGGTCAAACAGACGCCAAACGTGCCAGATGGCCGCTGCTTCTGCCTTGCGTCGCAGCGATACCGCCAGCGCCATCATTTGCCGCCGGCCGGGATGACGATCAGGAACAGCGCGCCCTTGTCAGCCATCGTGCCGGGCTTCTCGACGGGGTTTGGCTGTGCGTCCTTCGACGTGAGAGAGAGACATCTGGCCCGCCATGGTCTAAACTCGCGGCCTCGCTTCAGCGTCCGGTTGTGGCATCGGTCGGCCTGCATCAGCTTGCCCCAAAGGAAGTGGACATCGCCCGAAACTGGCCCTGCTTGACACCGGATGCCACTGCACCACGATGCCAAACCGCACAGGACAGGAAGCCAACAAAAAACCCGCACCTGGCGGGTTCTTCGGACTGCTATGGACTACCTTGGATTACCTGTTGGTGCCGAGAGGGGGAATCGAACCCCCACGATGTTTCCACCGGCGGATTTTGAGTCCGCTGCGTCTACCGATTCCGCCATCTCGGCTTGGGCCCGCTGTTGGCGAGCCGGAAGAGGCGCTGATTATCGCTGATTCTCCGGTAGCGAACAAGCAGACCGGAGCACATTCCGCCGCCAGATCTCCCTCGACACCGCTTCATCAACCCGCTCACGCATGCTCACGCTCGACGACTTCGACTTCGATCTGCCCGGCGAACTGATCGCCCAGCACCCGACTGCTGAGCGCACCGCCAGCCGGCTGCTGCAACTCGCCGACGGCGCGCTTGCCGACTACCGCTTCGGCGAGCTTCCGCAATTGCTGCAATCTGGCGATCTGCTGGTATTCAACGATACGCGCGTGATCCGGGCGCGCCTTTTTGGCCGCAAGCAGAGCGGGGGCCAGATCGAGGTGCTGATTGAGCGCATCGTTGATCCGCAGCACGCGGTGGCTCAGCTGCGGGCCAGCAAGTCGCCGCGGCCGGGCAGCCGGATCCTGCTCGAAGACAGCATTGAGCTGGTCGTCCGCGGCCGCAGCGGCGAACAGGGCGAGTTCTTCGTGCTGGAACTGGTTGGCGAGGGAGACCTCTGGCACCTGATCGAGCAACACGGCCGGTTGCCACTGCCACCTTACATCCAGCACGCTGCCAGCGCCGCCGATGAAGCGCGTTATCAGACCGTCTTTGCCCGTTGCCCTGGCGCCGTGGCGGCACCCACCGCCGGGCTGCATTTCGATGCGGCACTGCTCGCCCGACTGGCTGAAGGCGGTGTCGAGGTCGCCTGGCTTACGCTGCACGTGGGTGCCGGCACCTTTCAGCCCGTGCGCGTGCACCAGCTCAGCGAACACCGCATGCACGCCGAGCGCTTCGAGATTCCGCCCGCCACCGTCGCCGCCATTGCCCGCGCGCGCGCGCGCGGCGGCAGAGTCATTGCGGTCGGTACGACCAGCCTGCGCGCCCTCGAAGCGGCGGCACAGCCTGGCGAATTGCGCTCCGGGGCGGCCGAAACCGACATCTTCATCACCCCGGGCTACGAATTCCGCGTCGTCGACCGGCTGATCACCAACTTCCATTTGCCGAAATCGACCCTGCTGATGCTTGTCTCGGCGTTTGCCGGCGTGGATACCATCCGTGGCGCGTATGATCACGCGATCCGCCAGCGCTACCGCTTCTTCAGCTATGGCGACGCCATGCTGCTGACTCGCCACTGAGCCGCCCGCCCTCCCCGTCCGTTCACTGCTCACTCCGTATATGCTCAGGGACCCTCTCGACACCGCCGCCATCGACCAGCTCGACAAGCTCGGCCTGCCCCCCGATACGCACAAGGTCGCGCTGGCCAGCGCGCTGCTATGGACCTTTCGCTCACAAACCGAAATCCATCGCCTGCTCGGCCTGACCGGCCTGAAAGCCAGCACCGGCAAGCCCTTCACCTTCAGCGACGTGAAGAACGCGGTGCAGGAACTCGCCCGGAGGCAACTGCTGCTCGACGACCCGGCCCGGCCCGCTGCATTCCAGTTGCCCGACGCCTTGCGCGCACCGCTCTACCGGCAGTTGCTCGAAACCAGCCGGGGCAACCAGCTCGTACAACTGATCTGCGAACTCGACCATTTTGATCCGTCGCGATCAAGGTACTACTGGGGCACCGGCAGCATTCCGACGACGATTGCCTATGTGCGCGCCAAGTTCTTCCTGGGCGCGCCGGCCGCAGAGCTGGCGAACATCAGGAACCAGGTTTCGCAGTTCATCGGCTGGGATGGCATCCTGATCAATGGCGTCCTGCTCGGTTTCGATGGCCAGAGCTTCGAACGCATCGACGCCCTCGAACGCTGGCACCTGGCCAGCCAGGCCGCCGCCAGCGTCTGCCTGTACTGGGGAGAGCCATACCTGCCGGTGGTCGACTGGGCATTTGCGCAACTCCAACAGCGGCCGGCCGAGTTATCCGAAAGCCTGCGCCTGGGGCTCGCCGACCTCGCGCTGCAGCGCGCTGACGCCGGCTTGCTGGAGGCGGCGCTGGCCGGCCCTCGACGGCGGCGTGGCTGCCGGCATGCGGGCAGCGATGCTGGTGCTCGACGGCCAGTGGGCGGCCGGACAGGCGGCCTTCGAAGCGGCGTTCAAGCAGCGCAAGAGCGAGATCGGCGGCACCAAGCGCTTCCTTGCCGACAGCGTCACCTGGTTCTACCCGCTGTCGCTGCTTGCCCAGGCAACGCCCAGCCACCTGCAGTTGGCACGCAAGTTCTGCGCCGGCGAGGCCGGCCGGCGTGATCCCAGCCCCTTCAGCGGCTGGGGGCGCTGGGTGCATGCGCTCGACGTGCGTCTCGGCAAGGCGCCGATCGTGCGCAGCGCCTTCAAGCCGTCTGCGGATGTGCAGCAACGTCCCGGACTCGACTCGCTGTGGGCGATCCTCCTTTCGGCCTGGCTGGGTAGCGAGATGGTCGCCGAGCGGGACGCCCCGAGTCCGGCGAAGCAATGGAGCGACACCATCGCCTTCCTGCGCCAGAAGCTGCTCGCCTGCCAGATGCAGTCGCTGGTACGCCTGCTCGATGGCGGCGAAGCGGTGCTCGACGGGCGTGATCCGCCAGCCCGCTTCTTCATCGCCGGCGCCGGCGAACAGTGGCGGGAAATCCTCGCCGCCCTGCAGTCGCTGGGCGGCGGGCAAACGGCCGAGGCCGGCGGCGAAGCCACTCGCCTGCTATGGGAAATCGAACTCGGCAAGCAGGGCCGGTTGGTCGAAATCAAGCCGCTCGAACAGAAGCGCACGCAGCGCGGCTGGGGACGCCCGCGCGCCATGAGCCTGACGAGAATCGCTGGCAGCGAACAGCTCCCCGCATGGGATACCAAGGTCGCTCGCGCCATACGCGCCGAGCGCGGCTACAGCAACCGCTATCACCTCGATCTGGCAGCGGCGATTGTCGCCCTCGTCGGGCATCCGTGTATCGTCCTGGCGAATGCGTCCGAGCAGTTCGTCGACCTCACCGAAAGCGCTCCTGAACTCGAATTGATCCGGCAGGGGGAGCACTTCGTGATGCGCATCGAGCCACCGCTGCGGCCGACCGTCGACTACGACATCTATTACGTCGTCGACGCCGACGCCCGCCGTGAAGCTGAAGCACTGCGCCTGATCACGCTCGTGCAGGATGGCCCGCAGCGCCTGCGGCTGGTGCGCTTCTCGGCCGAGCAACAACAGGCCGCCCACCTCGTTGCCGGTCGCTTTGCCGTTCCGGCGCATGCCCCCGGCGCCCAGGAAGAGGTCGAGAAGACCTTGCGCGCGCTCGCCGCCCGCTTCCAGGTGCACGCCGACTCGGCCCAGGCCACCCGGCAAGTGGCCAGCGACTCGCGCCTGCGCGCCGAGCTCTCGCCGGTGAGTGACCAGCTTTCGCTGCGCCTGGTGGTGACGCCGCTCGGCGCCGACGGACCACGCCTGCCGGCGGGCAGCGGCCGGACCCGCCTGATGACGGTGATCGGCAGCGAGACGGTCGGCACCGAGCGCGACCTCGCCGCCGAGCGTCGGCATCTCGAAGCGGTCCTCGACGCCCTGCCCTTCCTCGACAACAGCGAGGGCACCGCCGAATGGCTGGTCGAGGATCCCGAGGAAGCGCTCGGCGTCGTCGAGAAGCTGCCGACGCTGCCCGCGATTGCCGCGGTCGAATGGCCCAAGGGCAAGAGCGTGCGCGTCGTCACCGTTGACACGCGGCAGCTCGGCGTGCGGGTCAGTCGCGAGCGCGACTGGTTCCGCGTCTCCGGGCAGGCAACGCTCGATGAAGGGCTGGTGCTGCAGCTCGCCACCCTGCTCACCGCGGCGCGCGACAAGACGCGCTTCGTGCCGATGGGTGACGGTGTCTATGCCGCGCTGACCCGTTCGCTGAAGCAGAAGCTGAGCGATCTGGCCGCTGTTCTCGAAACCGACAAGGACGGCGGCAAGGCACCAACAGTCGCCGCCGCCTGGCTCGACGAGGTGCTAGACGGCACCGAACTGAGCGCCACGGCCGACTTCCGCCAGGCCATCGACCGCCTGCGCAAGGCGCAATCGATCGCGCCGAAACTGCCCAGCCTACTGCAGGCGACCTTGCGGCCGTATCAGGAAGATGGTTACCAGTGGGCGGTTCGCCTGGCAAGCGCCGGCATGGGCGGCTGCCTGGCCGACGACATGGGCCTCGGCAAAACGCTGCAGGCGCTCGGCGTGCTGCTCGAGCGGGCGGCCGGGGGAGCGGCGCTGGTGATCGCGCCGACCTCGGTCTGTGGCAACTGGCTGGCCGAAACACAGCGCTTCGCACCAACGCTCAACGCCCGCATCTACGGCGAGGCGAGCGACAGCGAGCGCGAGGAACTGGTCACCAGGGCCGGACCGCAGGACCTGCTGATCGTCTCCTACACGCTGCTGCAACTGGCGCAGGAACGCTTCGCCGGCGTCACCTGGCACACGCTCATCGCCGACGAAGCGCAGGCGATCAAAAACGCCGCCGCCAAGCGCTCGCAGGCGGTCTTTGAACTCAACGCCGATTTCCGCCTGGCACTGACCGGTACGCCGGTGGAAAACCGGCTGGCCGACCTCTGGTCGATCATGCGCTTTGCCAACCCCGGTCTGCTCGGCACCACCCACCGCTTCAACGAACGCTTTGCCGGCCCGATCGAGCGCAACCGCGACCGCGAGGCGCAGCACGTGCTGAAGCGCCTGATCGGCCCCTTCGTCCTGCGCCGCACCAAGTCCGAAGTGCTGCAGGAACTGCCGCCGCGCACCGAGCTGATCCTCACCGTCGCTCCGGAAAGCGCCGAAGCCGCGCACTACGAAGCCCTGCGCCGGGAGGCCGCACGCGAGATCGACGCCACCCTGGAAAGCGCACCCGAGGCGCAGGCGCAGTTCAACATCCTGGCGCAACTGACGCGCCTGCGCCGCGCCGCCTGCGATCCGCGCCTGTGCAGCCCGGAGTTCGGCATCGCCGGTGCCAAGGTGCAGGCCTTCGCCGACCTCGCCGGCGAACTGATCGCCAACGGCCACAAGGCGCTGGTCTTCAGCCAGTTCGTTGACTTCCTGCAAATCCTGCGCGCGCCGCTCGACGAGGCGGGGGTCCGCTACCAGTACCTCGACGGCGCCACCCCGGCGGCCGAACGTAGCCGCCGCGTCGCCGCCTTCCAGGCCGGCGAAGGCGACCTCTTCCTGATCAGCCTGAAGGCCGGCGGCTTCGGCCTCAACCTGACCGCCGCCGATTACGTGGTGATCACCGACCCGTGGTGGAACCCGGCGGCCGAAGACCAGGCCATGGGTCGCGCGCACCGCATCGGCCAGCTACGGCCGGTGACCGTCTATCGGCTGGTCACCAAGGGCACGGTCGAGGAACGCATCGTGGATCTGCACCACGAAAAGCGTTCGCTCGCCGAGAGCATCCTCGCCGAAGGCGAAGCCAGTGCCCTGCCGTCGACCGAGGATCTGGTGGCGCTGATCCGGGGGGAGTGAGCTTCAGAACTCACCCGGCCGGCACGCCGTTGGCGATCGCTGCCCGGGCGCTCATCGCGGTCGTGCCGTCCGGTGCCTGCGCCTGCAGTGAAAACCCGCCCTCCTCCGGTGTACACACCAGCCGGAACGGTGCCAGATCGAAGAGCGGTGCCAGCCCGCGGAAGCTGAACTCGCTGACCGGCTGCGCCACCTGCTGCCGCAGCACTTCCATCAGCAGCACGGCGGTCAGCGGGCCGTGCACGACCAGGCCCGGGTAACCTTCTTCGTCGATTGCGTAGGGACGGTCGTAATGAATCCGATGCGCGTTGAAGGTCAATGCCGAGAAGCGAAACAGCAACTTGGGATCCGGCGTGACGATGCGGGAGCAGGCGCCTGCCGGTAGCGGCGACCAGTCGAGCACGCGCGGGCTGGCCACCGCCGGTCCGGGTTCACGATAGACGATGTCCTGTTCCTCTTCGATACACAGCCGGCCATCCTGGTAAAAGCGACAGAGAACGGAAACAAAGGCGAGTGCGCCGGAACGTCCGGACTTGAGGCTGATATCGCGAATGATCGCCTCGCGCCGCGCCGGCTGACCAATCAGCAGCGGCCGGTGGAAGCGCATGCGGGCGCCGGCAAACATCCGTCGCGGATAGGGAATCGGCGGCATGAAGCCACCGCGTTGGGGGTGCCCGTCGATGCCGAGGAGAGCCTGCGGCGCCCGGGGCAGGAAGTAGAACCAGTGCCACACGGGCGGCAGCGGACTACCCGTCGCGAAATTCGTCGACGTGTCGTCGAACATCGCCGCCGCCGCCAGGGCCGGCGCCAGACACAGCTCATCGTCAGTGACCTCCTGGCGGCCAACCCATGCGGCGTAATCTTCGCTTGCATCAGTCATGAAAATGATCCTTTCGGGAATTTCCGGAAGCAATTCACCGTTACAGCATAGCACGCAGCCAGACCGGGTTCGGCACACGAGCACCAAGCCGATACCCCGCAAGGCTCAGATCTTTGCGCCAACGGCACCCGATTGCTCGTATACTGTCGCCCTTGCGCCGGTGCCGTGCGTTATTCTGAATCAGAACGCTGGACGGTTGTGTGGCGCTTCCGTCGGGAGGGACGACCATGAAAGAGGGAGCAGGTTCGACCAGGTCCGCCTCGCTGCCGTCTGGACTTGCCACCGGAGCGGAGCAGGCGCCGGCAAGGGTTGCGTCCCCCGCCCAGCAACCGCGAGAGGACGACCCCGACCTGGAGCGGGTTGAGCGAAAACGACAAGCTGCCAATGAGCGGCCATCGCGTGCACCACCGCCAAGATGTTCGAACGTTTCGCGCCGGTGATAGGCAAACCGGAACTCGCTGCTGCCGATTGCCATGGCCATTAGCGGAATCGCCTGGCGGCGCGCGACGAGGTCAACCGCGTGGTCATCGAATGGGTCGGCTCGTTGACCCGCAACCAGGTGATGAAGCGCTGCATCGACGGCGAAGTGCCGATCGGCAAGGTCAACAGCATTGCCGACATCTTCGGCGACCGGCAGCTCACGCCCGGCGCAATCCGGTGGCGATCGACCAAGAGGACATTGGCGAGACGGTCATCGTTCCCGCAGTGCTGCCGCGGCTGTCAGCAACGCCGGGACGAATCAGGCACCTCGGACCGCGGCTCGGGCAGCACACCGACGAAGTGCTCTCGGGCCTGCTGGGCATGGAAGCAGCCGAAAACGAAGAACTGCGCAGCAAGCGCCTAATCTGAACACGGCTGGATTGGGGGAAGAAAGTGCAAGGAATTCTCAAGGGTCTACGGGTGATCGAGGGCTCGGCCTTTGTCGCTGCGCCGCTCGGTGGCATGACGCTCGCCCAGCTCGGCGCAGAAGTCATCCGCTTCGACCCGATCGGCGGCGGTCTGGACTACCGTCGCTGGCCACTCACTCTCGACGGCAAGCACAGCCTGTTCTGGGCCGGCCTGAACAAGGGCAAACGCTCGATCGCCGTCGATTTCCGACTGCCACGCGGACAGGAACTGCTGACCCAGCTGATCTGTGCCCCCGGCGAAGGCGCTGGCCTGTTCAGTACCAACTTTCCGGCCAAAGGCTGGCTGGCTTACGAAGCGCTACAAGCACAACGTCACGATCTGATCATGGTCAACCTGACCGGGCGCCGCGACGGCAGCTCGGAGGTGGATTACACACTGAACCCGCAGATGGGCCTGCCAATGATGACCGGGCCAAACACTTCACCGGAAATGGTGAACCACGTCTTCCCCGCCTGGGACTTCATCAGCGGCCAGATGATCGCCCTGGGTCTGCTCGCCGCCGAAAGGCACCGGCGGCTGACCGGCGAAGGGCAACTCGTTCGCCTGGCGCTGAAGGACGTGGCGCTGGCGATGCTCGGCAATTTCGGCATGCTCGCTGAAGCGATGGTCAATGACAGCGACCGACCACGGCAGGGCAACTACCTCTACGGCGCTTTTGGCCGCGACTTCGCTACGCTCGACGGCAAGCGCCTGATGGTCGTCGGTCTGACCAGCATGCAGTGGCGGCGCCTGACCAAGGCCACCGGTCTCCGTGAGCCTGTCGCTGCGCTCGCTGCCCGGCTGGGCCTCGATTTCGAAGACGAGGGCGATCGCTATCGTGCCCGCCAGGAGATCGCCAGGCTGCTTGAACCGTGGTTTCACGCCCGTACACTGGCCGAAGCCGCGCTGACCCTCGATGCACACGGCGTCACCTGGGGCCCTTATCGTAGCGTGCGCGAAGAAATTGCCACCGACCCCGATTGCTCGACCGACAATCCGCTGTTCACACTCACTGAACAACCCGGCATCGGCACCTACCTGATGCCGACGACGCCGCTCGACTTCGGCCGCATGCCGCGCCTGCCGGCGATGCCGTCACCCAGACTGGGCGAACACACCGATCAGATTCTGCTCGATATCCTCGGCTTGAGCGAAGCCGAAGTCGGCCGCCTGCACGACGCGCGCGTCGTCGCCGGACCCAAGTGAAACAGCCGCGATCAGACCGTCTGCGGCCGTCCAAGTACTTAACCGCGTTCTTTTGACCAGGGAAATTGCCATGAAGCTACCAGTACACTTCTACAAGCCGCTCGCCATTGGCGCCCCACAACCCCTGCGTGAACTGCCCGTGAGGCCGGAAAGAATGATCCACTTCTTCCCCCCGCACATCGACAAGATCCGCGCCAAGGCGCCCGAAACCGCGCGGCAATGTGACGTGATGTGCGGCAACCTCGAGGATGCCATCCCGATCGAGTCCAAGGACGCGGCGCGCGCCGGCTTCATCGACCTGCTGAGCAATCACGATTTCGCCGATACCGCGATGTGGGTGCGCATCAATGCCTTGAACAGTCCCTGGGTGCTCGATGACCTTGAGCAGATCATCAAGCACGTCGGCAACAAAGTTGACGTCATCATGGTTCCCAAGGTCGAAGGACCATGGGACATCCATTTTGTCGACCAATATGTCGCCCTGCTGGAAGCGAAATACGCCATCCGCAAGCCGATTCTGTTGCACGCCCTGCTCGAGACAGCGCAGGGCGTGACCAATGTCGAGGCCATTTGCGGCGCCAGCCCGCGCATGCACGGCCTCAGCCTCGGCCCGGCCGACCTTGCTGCTTCGCGCGGCATGAAGACGACCCGGGTGGGGGGCGGACATCCGGGCTACGGCGTCCTCGCCGACCCGGAAGAAGGCCAGGAAGGAGGCCAGACGCCGCGCGCCTTCTTCCAGCAGGACCTCTGGCACTACACCGTGGCGCGCATGGTCGATGCGGCCGTGGCGCATGGCCTGCGCTCCTTCTATGGTCCTTTCGGCGACCTCAAGGACGAAGCGGCCTGCGAAGCCCAGTTCCGCAACGCCTTCCTGATGGGTTGCTCGGGCGCCTGGTCGTTGGCACCAAACCAGATCGCCATCGCCAAGCGTGTTTTCAGCCCCGACGTCAAGGAAGTTCTGTTCGCCAAGCGCATCCTTGAAGCGATGCCCGATGGCAGCGGCGTGGCGACGATCGACGGCAAGATGCAGGACGACGCCACCTGGAAGCAGGCCAAGGTCATCGTCGACCTGGCGCGACTGGTGGCCCGGCGAGATCCTGAACTGGCAGCAGCCTATGGCCTGTAGGCTCTTTACTCAATTGCACGGGGGAGAAGGTCAAATGACCGAGAAGACCAGACTGGGTAATTTCTTTGAGGACTTCCACGTTGGCCAGGCGATCGCGCACGCCACACCGCGAACGATCACCGAGGGCGACGTGGCGCTATACACGGCCCTGACCGGTTCGCGCTTTGCCACCAGTTCGGCCGACACCTTCGCCCACAGCCTGGGCTTTCCGCGCGCCCCGGTCGATGACCTGCTCGCCTTCAACATGGTCTTCGGCCGCACGGTCCCGGACATCTCGCTCAATGCCGTGGCCAACCTTGGCTACGCGGCCGGCCGCTTTGGCCACCCGGTCTATCCGGGTGATACGCTCAGCGCCGATTCGACGGTAATTGGCCTGAAAGAGAACAGCGATGGCAAGACCGGCATCGTTTTTGTGCGCTCATGTGGTGTCAATCAGCGTGGGCAGATCGCCCTCGATTACTGCCGCTGGGTGATGGTTCGCAAGCGCGACCCGCAATCACCGGCACCGGAAGCCGTCGTGCCCGATCTTCCCGCAGCGGTGGCGGCGAGCGATCTGATCGTTCCGACGGGGATCAGGATCGAACAGTACGACCAGGCGCTGTCAGGCAGCCCTGACCTGTGGGACGACTACCAGATCGGCGAACGCATCGACCATGTGGACGGCATGACCATCGAAGAAAGCGAACACATGATGGCCACCCGCCTCTACCAGAACACCGCCCGGGTGCACTTCAACCAGCAGGCCGAAAAGGCCGGCCGCTTCGGCCGCCGGCTCATCTACGGCGGTCACGTCATCAGCCTGGCGCGCTCGCTTTCCTTCAACGGGCTGGCCAATGCCTTCAGCGTCGCGGCGATCAATGGTGGCCGGCATGTTTCTCCAGCCTTTGCCGGTGACACGATCTACGCCTGGTCGGAAGTCATCGACCGGCTCGACCTGCCGGGACGCAACGATCTCGGGGCGCTCCGCCTGCGCACCGTGGCGACCAAGGACCAGCCCTGCGCCGAGTTTCCCTACAAGACCGTCGATGGCCGCTATGACCCGAGCGTGCTGCTCGACTTCGACTATACGGTGCTGATACCGAGAAGAGCGTAGGCCTCGACTGTCCGCAGGCCACCGGTGCGGATCGGGGACGCCGCCGCTGGGACAGGACATTCGTATCAAGCAGCCAACCCGTGACAGGCTCACGGCCCGCACGGGCATGAGAGCCTAAACCTGTCGCTGACGTTACTCTTGACAACCTCTCTCTTGGCGCTCTCGGCGGCACCCCGCTCATCCGGCCAGCCGCCCGGGTATTGGCGGCCGCCTGTCAGTCCATCCGGCCGTCTGCGTCGTAGCCGCTGCTGGTTGCGCAGTGAGCGTCCTTGAGCCAGGTTACTTTCAGCACATCGTCGCGAATCAGGCCGCCGCCGCGGTCAAACAGCATTGCTTGCGCCGAAGCGCTCGCCAACAGACCAACCGACGTCAGGACCACCGCTATGTTGTTCATTCCTTTCATGGCTTCCTCCGAACCAGGTCAAAACGTGCAGGACCAGATTGAGCGCAACAAATGTGCCATACTGCGCAAGCCATTGACTTGCACATCGGTATTCGCAATGCCCTGCTCAACGCCTTTGCTGCAGACGAGTTCCGGCCCGACATCGGTGCCGTCTGGAAGAACTGGGTCGTCGCCGAGATCGCCAAGCGTAACCTCCTCCTGGGTTCACCTTGTGAGCTGTTTTTCTGGCGTTCGCGTACACAGGCAGAAGTAGACCTGGTGATGAAAGCCGAAGGCGGGCTGCGTGCCTTCGAGATCAAGCGGAGCTCGCGCCGCACCGGGGGCGCCAGCTTCCGCTCCGCCTACGGGGTGAACGTCGAAGGCATCGGCCCTGACAACCCTTTTGTCGCCGACCTGCGCAATCCCTGAGCCGCTCGCATGACGCGCTCTTGGCTACCACAAGACGCGCTCCGGAGCCACTGCCGCCACAAGAACTTCCGCCATACGCCGCGGTATCGTTGTTTTCATCGGACTCGAACTCAGCTATGCTGCGCGAACGTCAATAGAACGATGTAAAACAATGGAGGAAATATGTTCCAGGTCCGAATACACGGTCGCGGCGGCCAAGGCGTGGTTACAGCTGCCGAGATGTTGTCGATTGCTGCGTTTGAGGAAGGCCGCCACGCTCAAGCCTTCCCGAGTTTCGGTTCGGAAAGAACCGGTGCCCCTGTCGTCGCCTTCTGCCGCATCGCCGACAAGGAGATCCGGTTGCGCGAACCGATCATGGAACCCGATGCCCTGATCATTCAGGATCCGACCCTGCTCTACCAGGTCGATGTCTTCTCGGGTCTCAAGAAGGGCGGTTACATCCTGATCAACACCAGCCGCACCTTCGACGAGCTGGGCCTCGGTGACTACGTCCGTGACTGGCCGAAGGAGAGGCTGTGCACGGTCCCCGCCACCGACCTCAGCCGCAAGCACGTCGGCCGGCCGATGCCGAACGTACCGTTGCTGGCCGGTTTTGCCGCCGCGTCGGGCATCATCCGCCTCGAGTCCGTGGTCAAGGCGATCAACGCCAAGTTCTCGGACAAGGTGGCCAGCAACAATGCCGCTGCCGCCAGCGAAGCTTATCAGTTCGTCATCGACGAGATCGAAAGAGCACGTCAGGAGGAGGCCGCACATGCTTAAACAGACTGAAGGTTCACACGCCGTTGCCGAAGCGGTCGGCCTTTGCCGGCCCGAGGTCATCTGCGCCTACCCGATTTCACCGCAGACGCACATCGTCGAAGGCCTGGGCGAGATGGTCAAGGCTGGCGAAATCGCCGATTGCGAGTTCATCAACGTCGAGTCCGAATTCGCTGCGATGAGCGTCGCCATCGGCTCGTCGGCCACCGGTGCCCGGACCTACACCGCCACCGCGTCGCAGGGCCTGCTGTTCATGGCCGAAGCGGTTTATAACGCTTCCGGACTGGGCCTGCCGATCGTCATGACCGTGGCGAACCGCGCCATCGGCGCACCGATCAACATCTGGAACGACCATACCGATGCGCTATCGCAGCGTGACAGCGGCTGGATTCAATTGTTCGCCGAGACTAACCAGGAGGCGCTCGATCTGCACATCCAGGCCTTCAAACTGGCTGAGGAAGTCAGCCTGCCGGTGATGGTCTGCATGGACGGCTTCATCCTGACGCATGCTTACGAACGGGTAGACGTGCCTACCCAGGAGCAGGTCGACGCTTTCCTGCCGCCTTACGAACCCCGGCAGGTGCTGGACCCGACGGAACCGGTCTCGATTGGCGCCATGGTCGGCCCGGAGGCTTTCTCGGAGGTGCGTTACCTGGCACACGCCAAGCAGATGCAGGCGCTCGAACGTATCCCGCAGTTGGCCGAGCAGTTCAAGGCGGTCTTCGGTCGCGAGTCGGGCGGCCTGACCCATTCGTATCTGACCGATGATGCCGAGACCATCGTCGTCGCCATGGGCTCGGTATTGGGGACAATCAAGGACAGCGTCGACGAGATGCGCCAGGCGGGTGAAAGGATCGGCGTCCTGGGAATCACCTCCTACCGTCCGTTCCCGCTGGACAGCGTTCGCGCCGCGCTGCAGAACGCACAGCGCGTGGTGGTGCTGGAAAAGAGCCTGGCCGTCGGCATTGGCGGCGTTCTGTCCACCGATGTGCGCATGGCAATGTCGGGGCTGCAACTGCACGGACACACGGTCGTCGCTGGCCTCGGTGGACGCGCGATCACCCGGAAATCGCTGCTGGCGCTGTTTGGCAAGGCAATTCGCGGCGAACTTGGCCACCTCACCTTTCTCGATCTCGACTGGAACGTGGTCAACAAACAACTCGAACGCGAGCGCACCAAGCGCCGTTCGGGTCCGGCAGCCGAAAGCATGCTGCGTGATATCGGCGTCGTTGCCGCCCGCATTGGCTGAGGAGACCCAAGATGAGCTTTCAACCCGTTCACTTCTATCAAACCGGCACCTTCACCGTCGGCAACCGTCTGCTGTCGCCCGAAGAGCGCAGCGTCCAGGCCAACGTCGAACGTACCAACTCTCTCAACTCGGGGCATCGCGCCTGTCAGGGTTGTGGTGAAGCCCTCGGCGCACGCTACGCTATCGATGCCGCAATGAAGGCTGCCAGCGGTCGCCTGATTGCGGCCAATGCCACCGGTTGCCTGGAGGTCTTTTCGACCCCCTACCCCGAAACTTCGTGGCAGATTCCATGGATTCACTCGCTCTTCGGCAATACCGCCGCAGTTGCCACCGGCATCGCCGCGGCGATCAAGGTCAAGCGACACAAGGGCCAGATGGCCGACGTCCGTGTCGTCGCCCAGGGCGGCGACGGCGGCACGACCGACATCGGCTTCGGCTGTCTGTCGGGAATGTTCGAGCGCAATGATGACGTGCTCTACATCTGCTACGACAACGGCGGCTACATGAACACCGGCGTGCAGCGCAGCTCGGCGACGCCGCCAGCAGCCCGCACGGCGACCACCATGCCGGTGGGTCCCGAGCCTGGTAACGCCTTTGGCCAGGGCAAGTTCGTTCCGGCGATCGCCATGGCGCACGAGATTCCTTACGTTGCCACTGCCACCGTCGCCGACCTGCGCGACCTCGAGTACAAGGTCACCAAGGCCATGGGCATACGCGGCGCCCGCTATATCCACATTCTCGTTCCCTGCCCGCTCGGCTGGGGTGCAGCTTCGCAGGACACCATCAAGCTGGCCCGGCTGGCCAAGGAAACCGGCATCTTTCCGGTTTTCGAAGCAGAGCGCGGCGAAGTCACCGGCGTCCTCAAGATTCGCCGGCCGCAGGCGGTCGAAGAGTACCTGAAGCTGCAGAAGCGCTACGCGCACCTGTTCGGCAAGAAGCCGGCAGTGGCAACGATCGCCCGCCTGCAGGCGGCGGCCGACAAAAACATTCGCAAGTACGGACTGCTCGACCAGGAGGCGAACTGATGGACAAACCCTTTGCCATAACCCTAGATCCCGGCTCTTCGCTGGCCAACCACACCGGCTCGTGGCGCACGTCACGGCCGGTATATCTGGACCGGCTGCCACCCTGCAACAAGCAATGCCCCGCCGGCGAGGACATTCAGGGCTGGCTGTTCCATGCCGAATCCGGCGATTATGAAAGCGCCTGGCGGCACCTGACGAAGGACAACCCCTTCCCGGCTATCATGGGACGTGTCTGCTACCACACCTGCGAGGGCGCCTGCAATCGAGGCAAGCTTGACGAACCCGTCGGCATCAATTCGGTCGAGCATTTTCTCGGCGACGAGGCGCTCAAGCGCGGCTGGAAACTCACACCCCCGACCACCGACTCCGGCAAGCATGTCCTGGTCGTCGGCGCCGGCCCGTCAGGCATGTCGGCGGCCTACCACTTGCGCCGGCTCGGCCACCGGGTGACTGTCCACGAGGCCGGCCCGCTGCTCGGCGGCATGATGCGTTTCGGCATTCCCAAGTACCGCTTGCCGCGTGAAATACTCGAGGCGGAAATGCAGCGCGTCGTTGACCTCGGCGTTGACGTCAAATTGAACAGCAAGGTCGAGAACATCCTCGACACGATGCAGGCCGGCAAGTTCGACGCCGCCTTCCTGGCCGTCGGTGCGCACATCGGCAAGCGGGCGATGATCCCGGCCGGCGACGCGGCAAAAATCATCGACGCCATTTCGCTGCTGCGCAGCATGGAAGGGGAGGACAAGCCATTGCTCGGCCGCCGTGTCGTCGTTTACGGCGGCGGCAACACCGCCATCGACGTGGCGCGCACCGCCAAGCGGATGGGCGCCGAGCCGCTGATCGTCTATCGCCGGACACGCGAGAAGATGCCGGCACATGACTTCGAAGTCGAGGAGGCCTTGCAGGAAGGCATCATGGTCAAGTGGTTGTCGACCATCAAGCAGGCCCACGAATCCTCTCTGACGATTGAAAAGATGGCCCTCGACAGCAAGGGCTTTCCGCAGCCGACGGGCGAGTTCGAGACGATCGAGGCCGACTCGCTGGTGCTGGCACTCGGCCAGGATGTCGACCTCGGGCTGCTCGAAGGCGTCCCCGGGCTCCAGGTCAGCGATGGCGTGGTACAGGTCGGTACCAACATGATGACCGGCCATCCGGGGATTTTTGCCGGTGGCGACATGGTCCCGGCCGAGCGCAACGTCACCGTCGGCATTGGCCACGGCAAACAGGCCGCGCGACATATCGATGCCTGGTTGCGTGGCGAGGAGCACGTGCCACCGCCACAACGCGAGGTCGCCGTTTTCGAGAACCTCAACACGTGGTACTACGCCGATGCACCGAAGACCGTGCGGCCGATGCTCGACATCATTCGTCGTCAGTCAACCTTCGATGAAGTCCAGGGCGGACTCGATGAGGGTAACGCTCTGTTCGAAGCCCGGCGCTGCCTGTCGTGCGGCAACTGCTTCGAGTGCGACAACTGCTACGGCGTCTGCCCGGACAATGCGGTGATCAAGCTCGGCCCGGGCAAACGCTTCGAGTTCAACTACGACTATTGCAAGGGCTGCGGCATGTGCGTCGCCGAATGTCCATGCGGCGCGATCAAGATGGAGGCAGAGGAGATCTGAGCGCTCCGCAAGACCAACTCTGCCGCTCCTGACCCGTTGTACCGGCAGGAGCACGAAACACCGTGGGCCGGTGTGGATTTCCGGACCACCAACTCTGGGGGCACTTCAAACGTGTCGTTTGAAGTGTCCCTTCCTTGTTCCCTCACCTGCGAGGTATGTGTGTATGTCAACTGAAACCAAGAACGTCTACGTATTCGGTGCTGCTCGAACTGACGGCGACGCCAAAATGAAGAATCTGCTGGGAGGCAAGGGTGCCAACCTGGCCGAAATGTGCCGCCTGGGAATCGCGGTACCATCCGGCTTCACGATCAGCACCGAGGCCTGCACCGTCTACAGCGAACAGGGCAAGGAGGCGGTGTTCAAACTGATTGAAGCCGACGTCCGTGCAGGTGTTGCTTTCGTCGAGCAGGAAATGGGCAAGAAGTTCGGCGACTCCTCGGATCCGCTGCTGCTGTCCGTACGTTCGGGCTCGCGTGCGTCGATGCCGGGCATGATGGACACCATCCTCAATCTCGGCCTCAATGACGAGGCGGTTGCCGGGCTGGCCCGCAAGGCCAACAACGAGCGTTTCGCATGGGACTCGTACCGCCGCTTCGTGCAGATGTACGGTGATGTCGTGATGGGCCTCAAGCCAGTATCGAAGGAAGATCACGACCCCTTCGAAGTGGTCATCGACATGCTCAAGGAGAAGAAGGGGGTCCAGCTTGATACCGATCTCGATACCGAAGACCTGAAAGAGCTTGTCCTGCGTTTCAAGGGCCTGATTCGTGCGCGGGTTGGCCGCGAGTTCCCGACCGATCCCTGGGAGCAACTCTGGGGTGCCGTGATGGCGGTCTTTCAGAGCTGGAACAACGACCGCGCCAAAGTCTATCGCGAACTGAACGACATCCCGGATTCCTGGGGCACGGCGGTCAACGTCCAGGCCATGGTCTTCGGCAATCTTGGTGACAACAGCGGCACCGGCGTCGCCTTCACCCGTGACGCAAGTACGGGCGAAGACCTGTTCAACGGTGAATTCCTGATCAATGCCCAGGGTGAAGACGTCGTCGCCGGCATCCGCACACCGCAACAGGTCACGCTCGAGGGTTCGCGCCGCTGGGCGCAGCTGGCCCTGGTCAGCGAAGCCGATCGCCGCAGCAAGTTCCCGTCGCTGGAAGAACTGATGCCCGACATCTACCAGCAGCTCCTGCAGGCCGAGACCAAACTGGAGAAGCATTACGCCGACATGCAGGACGTCGAGTTCACCATCCAGGAAGGCCGCCTGTGGATGCTCCAGACGCGCAACGGCAAGCGCACCGGTTCGGCAATGGTGCGGATTGCAATGGAAATGCTGCGTCAGGGCATCATCGACGAGAAGGAAGCCTTGCGCCGGGTCAACCCGGAGCGGTTGAACGAGCTCCTGCACCCGGTTTTTGACCCGGCCGCGATCAAGAAGGCACGTTCGATCGCGCATGGTCTGCCGGCTTCACCGGGTGCGGCGACCGGACAGATCGTCTTCTTTGCCGACGAAGCCGAAGAATGGGTCAGGAAAGGCAAGACGGTGATCCTGGTGCGCCAGGAGACCTCGCCGGAGGACCTGCGCGGCATGAGCGTCGCCAACGGAATCCTTACCGCCCGCGGCGGCATGACCTCGCACGCGGCCGTCGTTGCGCGCGGCATGGGCAAGTGCTGCGTCTCCGGCGCCGGCGCGGTGCATGTCGATTACCACGCGCGCACGATGTCGGTCGGCAGCGAAACCTACAAGGAAGGCGAATGGCTTTCGCTCGACGGCTCAACCGGCGAGGTCTACCTGGGCCAGGTGCCGACCAAGGAAGCCGAACTCACCGGCGACTTCGGATCGCTGATGGAGCTCGCCGACCGCTACAAACGGCTGGGTGTGCGCGCCAATGCCGACACCCCCGACGATGCCAAGGCAGCGCGCAACTTCGGCGCCAAGGGTATCGGCCTCTGCCGTACCGAACACATGTTCTTCGAGGGCGACCGCATCAAGGCGGTGCGCGAAATGATCCTCGCCGAGGATGAAGCCGGACGCCGTCGGGCATTGGCCAAGCTGCTGCCGATGCAGCGCGGCGACTTCGAAGGCCTGTTCCGCGAGATGAGCGGCCTGGCAGTCACCATCCGCCTGCTCGACCCACCGCTGCATGAGTTCGTTCCCCACGACGAAGACAACCAGCGAATCATGGCGCACGAGATGAATGTGCCGCTCGGCGTGATCAAGATGCGGGTCGACGACTTGCACGAGTTCAACCCGATGATGGGCCATCGCGGCTGCCGCCTCGGCATCACCTACCCCGAAATCACCGAAATGCAGACCCGCGCCATCCTCGAGGCGGGCCTGAACATGAAGGCCAAGGGTTACGACGTCAAGGCTGAAATCATGATCCCGCTGGTCGGAACCGTCCGTGAATTCAACGCCCAGGCGAAGATCATCCGCCAGACGGCAGCGGCAGTGTTCGCCGAACGTGGCGAGAAACTTGACTTCCTGCTCGGCACCATGATCGAAACACCGCGCGCGGCCCTGATCGCCGACAGCATCGGCCAGCAAGCCGAGTTCTTCTCGTTTGGCACCAATGACCTGACGCAGATGACCATGGGTTTCTCCCGCGACGACTCCGGCAAGTTCCTGCCGAGCTATCTGAAGGACGGCATGTACGAGCGTGATCCCTTCCAGTCGATCGACCAGAAAGGTGTCGGACTGCTGGTCAAGATGGCCGTCGAAAAAGGTCGGTCGGCGCGCCCGGGCATCAAGTTGGGCGTCTGTGGCGAGCATGGCGGCGACCCGGCTTCGGTCGAGTTCTTCCATCGCGTTGGCCTCGACTATGTCAGCTGCTCGCCGTTCCGGGTGCCAATTGCCCGACTGGCGGCAGCACAAGCAGCGATCGACAACGTCGACTAAGCCGGTGTAGGAACAGGCACCCCTGGCTCACCAGGGGTGCTCGTCGCTCACCCGGCAAGCGCTTGCCGGCGACGCGACGCGCTCCTGTAATCAGTGAAGTGGCCTGACCAGTGGCCGCTTGCCACCCGCCGCCGTGGCAAACCCAGCCTGCTCGGCAGCCAAGCTGTCGACACGCCGCGGGTCCTTCCCCTGCCCGCTCTCCTTCGACCCATGAACTTTGAACTTCTCGCCAGCGATGGCGCGGCCCGTCGAGGCCGAATCACCCTTGCCCATGGCAGTGTCGACACCCCCGCTTTCATGCCGGTCGGCACCTATGGAACGGTCAAGGCGATGACACCACGCGACCTGATCGAAGCCGGCGCGCAGATCTGCCTTGGCAACACCTTCCACCTGTGGTTGCGACCAGGTCTGGAGGTCATCGCCGCGCATGGTGGGCTACACCGCTTCATGAGCTGGAACGGACCGATACTCACCGATTCGGGTGGATTTCAGGTCTTTTCTCTCGGTGCGCTGCGCAAGATTGGCGAGGAGGGAGTCAGGTTCCAGTCGCCGATCAACGGCGACCGCCTTTTCCTCACACCGGAGGAGTCGATGCGCATCCAGCACGTGCTCAACTCCGACATCGCGATGATCCTTGACGAGTGCACCCCCTACCCTGCCACCCAGGTTGAAGCGGGCGCATCGATGCGCCTGTCGCTGCGCTGGGCTGAGCGCTCGCGCCGGCAACACGACCAACTGGACAACCGCAACGCCTTGTTCGGGATCGTCCAGGGCGGCATGTACGAAGCGCTGCGTGACGAATCGCTGGCTGGGCTGCTCGAGATCGGCTTTGACGGCTTGGCGATCGGCGGCCTTTCGGTGGGTGAGCCCAAGAGCGACATGGCGCGCATCCTCGCGCACACCGCACCGCGCCTGCCGCCGTCGAAGCCGCGTTACCTGATGGGTGTTGGCACACCGGAGGATCTGGTCGCTGCCGTGACGCTCGGGATTGACATGTTCGACTGCGTGCTGCCGACGCGCAACGCGCGCAACGGTCATCTGTTCACTCGCCACGGCGACGTGCGCATCCGGAATGCAAAGCACAAGCAGGACCCGCGACCGCTTGACGAGACCTGCTCGTGCCACACCTGCCGAAATTTCTCGCGCGCCTACCTGCACCACCTCAACCGCGTCGGCGAGATTCTCGGCGCTCATCTCGCTACGCTGCACAACCTCCATTACTATCAGGAGCTGATGCAGGAGCTGCGGGAGGCCATTGCACACGGCTCTCTGCCGGAAATGGTAGCGAGTTTCCACCGGGCGAGGAGCCGTCGAGAGCAGTAGTGGCCGGCCCGCTTCAGCAGGCCAACAAGGCCAGAAGCTGGCCCGCCGGGCCATGGCGACCGGATCAACCGACGAACTCCTGCAGGATCCTCAGGATAAACGAATCCGTCCTGACGCCGAGATTGACAGCGCCAGATGGGGGCCCCTATACTCTACCCGGTGCCGTTGGATTTCGTGTGCTTCGGCGTCAAGCCGGGGCTAATAAGCCGCTGCCCGCACCCGACGCACGGGGTGCGGATCAAGAGCCAAAACATCAATCGCGACGACCCTGGCCGACTGACAGAGGCGGTTAATATACTCTTCGTCTAGATTTCTCGTTTTGGGCATGAACACCCCCTTTTGCCGTCCTTCTCCATGCAGCAGGCGCAAGTTGCCCTCCCCGGGCGGATTGCGGCTTGCGTCAGGACGGAATGGTGTCGATGAAGGCTGCGGGCAAGTAGGTTTCGCTCACGTGCCGCCGGAAGGTTCCTGGGGAACCGTCTGTCGCCCACCCGTTTTCTGCAATCGCACCTCGCCCCTTGTCCGGCTTCACTCTCAATTGCCACGTCCGGCCATCTCTTTCAGCCAGGCCCGGTCACGGCAACACCTTCGCATTACACCAACGCCAGTCGCGATTGTCGGTGGTCTCCCGGCCCGTTGCGGGCATGGATCGTCAAACCAGTGGATGTCTGTGCATTTTTAGCCATGATTACGGAGGCAATATATGAAGCTCACGCTGACCCATGATGAAGTTGATGCCTATTGCAGCGAACTGCACAACTCCAACGTGGATTTCAAGTCCCACTATCCCGCCGATTCCTTTGAGAGGCAACCCGTTCATACCGTCTACGGCGGTGCCAATCTGTTCAAGGCGGGGTTCGCCGCCAAGTTGGGTGAAGTTGCACTCAAGACGCTCGACACCTATGCGCCCAATTACCACGTATTTGCCCGTGTGCTGGGTCTGCCAGGCGCCGATGCCCTGCCGACGAACCCCATCTATATCGAGAGTCTGACGCGTGCGCTGGAAACGAATCCCGACTACGTACGCGAGATCAAGCCGGCCGCCTGGCTGGCCTTTACGGTCTACAACCGCGTACTGAAGAAGCTGCAAAGCGAACCCATCGAGGACAACCGCATCGATTTCGAGGATGGCTACGGCAATCGCCCGGACGACGAGGAAGACGGACATGCCGTCGCGGCTGCCGACGAGGTGGCCAAAGGCATGAGCGAAAATCTGCTCTCACCGTTTATCGGTATCCGCGTGAAAACCTTTTCGGATGAGTGCAAGGTTCGCTCGATTCGTACCCTGGACATTTTCCTGACCCGGTTGGCCGAGAAAACCGGTGGCAAACTGCCACAGAACTTCATCGTCACGCTCCCCAAGGTCACCACGCCGACTCAGGTTTCCACCTGTGCGAAGGTACTGGAGAATCTGGAAGCCCGGCTTGGCTTTCCAAAGGATTCGCTCAGGATGGAGATCATGATCGAGACCACCCAGTCGATCATCAACCACAAGGGCGAAAACACGGTTCCGCTGCTGGTGGCGGCTGGCGGTCACCGCTGCCGTTCAGCGATTTTCGGGACTTACGATTACACGGCGTCGTGCAACATCACGGCGGCACACCAGAGCCACACCCATCCGGCCTGCGATTTTGCCCGCCATGTGCTGCAGGTCAGCCTGGCAGGCACCGGCATCACGATCAGCGACGGCGCAACCACCAGCATGCCGATCGGACCGCACAAGGCGACCAAGGACGCTGCCCTTTCTCCCCAGCAGATGGACGAAAACCGCGCGGTGGTGCATGGCGCCTGGAAGCTTCATTACGACAACATCATGCATTCGATGCGGCACGCCTACTACCAGGGGTGGGACTTGAATCCCGGTCAGTTGCCTGTGCGTTATGCGGCGGTCGACACCTTCTTCCTCAGCGGTCTGCAGGATGCATCGGCGCGCCTGAACGCATTTCTGAACAAGGCTGCCCAGGCAACGCTGGTGGGCAATACCTTCGACGACGCGGCGACGGGCCAGGGCCTGCTGAACTTCTTCCTGCGGGGCATGGCCTGCGGCGCAATCACCGAACAGGAGGTTCTGGCCACAGGGATCACCCTGGACGAATTGCGTTCTCGCTCGTTTGTTCGCATCGTCAATAATCGGACCAGGAAGTAATCGGACCAGGAAACAATACCGGCCGACTGGCTGGAAGGAAAGGGATGAGCCATGACTGAGGTCAACAGCGGGATGCAGGGAGCGTTGCAGCATCTCGAATCAGCCGATGCACTGATCAGGAAGTCGTTGAACTGGATCAAGCAGCAAAGCATCGGCGGCAAGGGAGTCTCGAACGAAAAGCTGGACGCGCATCAGATGGCCAGCTTTGATCTGGCCTGGTGTGCGGCCGAATCGACCGGCGCGCGTTTCGCGGCGGAATATGCCGGCAAGGCGGCCGCAATCCAGACAGGGGGTGGCGCCTGTCTGGAAGAGCGGATGGCCCTGGTGTTTTGCGCCGAGGCCTTGCAGAACATTCACAATCGCTTGCGGGCACGGCCGCAGAGCTTTGGTCTGAACGACGCGGACGTCGCAGCCTTGTCGTCATCGGCCCTCAACCAGTTCTGCCAGACGCAACTGGACGCGGGCAATCTCGAAGCGCTGGGCAGGCAAGTCATCGCGTTGAATGGCGCGAGTGGCGCCTATATGCTGAGTGACGATGCGACGATGATGCAGGATTCGTTCCGCAAACTGGCCACTAACGTGGTGATGCCATTGGCGGAGGAGATTCACCGTCATGACCGGATCATTCCGAAGGAGATTCTCGATCCATTGACGGAAATGGGCTGTTTTGGTCTGTCGATTCCCGAGCGCTACGGTGGCCTGCAAAGCGACGATCATGAAGACAACATGGGCATGATCGTGGTCACCGAGGAGCTTTCGCGCGGCTCGCTCGGCGGGGCGGGTAGTCTGATCACTCGACCGGAAATCCTCAGCCGTTCCCTGCTCAAGGGTGGAACAGAGGAGCAGCGGCAGAAGTGGCTGCCGCTGGTGGCGATGGGTGACCCCTTGTGTGCGATTGCCGTGACCGAACCCGACACCGGATCCGACGTCGCCGCGATGCGACTGAAGGCGACGAAGTGTGAAGGCGGCTGGATCCTCGACGGCGTCAAGACCTGGTGCACGATGGCCGGCAAGGCTGGCGTCCTCCTCGTGCTGGCGCGATCCAATCCCGACCGTTCGCTTGGCCACCGCGGCCTGAGCATGTTTCTGGTCGAGAAGGACTCATACGACGGCCACGATTTCGAATACCGTCAGCCGCAGGGCGGTGTGCTGACTGGCCGGGCGATCGCGACCATCGGTTATCGCGGGATGCATTCGTACGAGGTGTTCTTCGACCACGTCTTTGTTCCGGACGAGAATCTGGTGGGCGGACCGGAGGGCGAAGGCAAGGGCTTTTACTTCACGATGGCTGGATTTGCCGGCGGACGTATTCAAACTGCCGCGCGGGCGATTGGCGTCATGCAGGCGGCGTTTGAAAAGGCGGTTTCCTATTCGCAGGAGCGCAAGGCATTTGGCAAACCCATCGGAGATTATCAGCTCACGCTCGTCAAGCTGGCGCGCATGGCAACGCTGTTGACCATTTCCCGCCAATTCACCTATGCCGTGGGTCGATTGATGGATCAGGGACAGGGCCAGATGGAAGCCAGCATGGTCAAGCTGTTTACCTGCCGGACGGCCGAATGGCTCACCCGCGAAGCGATGCAGATTCACGGCGGCATGGGCTACGCCGAGGAAACAGCAGTCAGTCGGTACTTCCTCGATGCGCGCGTGCTGTCGATCTTCGAGGGGGCAGAGGAGACGCTGGCTCTGAAGGTCATCACACGCTCGCTGATTGACGCTGTGTAGGTCCGCCTCCAGCCCGATGCGCGCCGATACAGCGCGCGGGATAGCCACGGAAATAAAGGGGAGATTCCATGTCGCAAGCAATTCGTTTTCGAGCACAGCCTGAATTGGCCAAGGAAGTGAAGGTGGACCTGGCAAGCATCCGCTGTCCGCACTATGGCCGTTATCTGGAGGAGTTCGTGCCGGGACAGGTTTTTGTCCACCCGCGCGGCTTCACCTTCCTCGCTGCCCAGATGGAGGCTTTCGCACGAACCTACATGCAATGCAATCCGCTCTACCTCAACGAGGAGTTCGCCAGGGCCAGCGGCTTCTGCGGTCTGGTGGCGTCGCCGCAGATGGTTTTCAACGTCGTTCTTTCGCTGGGTGTACAAAACGATTCCGAAAAGGCGATGGCCAATCTCGGCTATTACGACGCTCAATACCTACGGCCGGTGTATGCACTGGATACGATTCGGTCGCTGACCAAGGTCATCGACCGCAAGGAGCGCGGTGCCGGCAAGCCGGGCATCGTGACCATCCGGACACTGGGCATCAACCAGAATGACGAAGTCGTCCTCCAGTACGAGAGAAAGATCATGGTCGCAGGACAGGGAGACCGCCCGGCAACCACACCCTTGCCGCCATCAGCGGTGATGCCGGCCTTCCCCTGGGTCAAGGATGCCGAGGTCCTGCTGCCGGACTTCCCGACGGAGCTCCCGTCGCGTCTCACCGGTCCCAATTCCTGGTTCGAGGATTTCACGGTCGGCGAGGTCATCGTCCATGCCAACGGCCGAACGATCACCGACGAGCATCTGCCACTGACCTATGCGGTGGGCAACACGCATCCGCTGCATTTCGACCGCATCTTCAGCGCCGGCCTGTCGGGCAAGATGAGCGGCGACCCGATCGTTTATGGCGGTCTGGTTTTCGCTTGGCTGGAAGGACTGGCCAGCCGTGACGTAAGCGAGAACAGCTTCTGGGAACTCGGTTTTACCGAGGGCTACCACACCCAGCCATCGGTCAGCGGCGATACGGTTGCCGCCCTGTCGCGCGTGCTGGCTGCCGAGGATGCCCCGGGCGAGCTGGGCGCGAGGTTCGGGCTCGTGAGTTTCCAGCTCATTGGCGTCAAGAACATCAGTGCGTCGAGCGCGTTGGCCAAGTATGGCGAGGACTTGTTCATCAAGGAAAACGACAAGAAGGAGATGGGCAAGGAGAAGATTGATCAGAAGATCTTTGAGATCGAGAGACGTCTCTTGATCCGGAAAAGGGGATAGTCATGGTTGCCGTCCAGAAAAAACGGGATCAGCCCTGGTTGATGCGGACCTATAGCGGTCACAGCTCGGCCAAGGCCTCCAACGCGCTTTATCGAACCAATCTCGCCAAGGGCCAGACGGGGTTGTCGGTGGCCTTCGATCTGCCGACGCAGACCGGCTACGATGCCGACAGTCCGCTGGCAAGGGGGGAGGTCGGCAAGGTCGGCGTGCCGATATCATCGATCGAGGACATGGATCAGTTGTTCGATCAGATCCCGCTCGATCAGATGAACACGTCGATGACCATCAATGCGACTGCGGCATGGTTATTGTCGCTTTACATTGGCCTGGCGCAACGCCGGGGCATCGACGCGAAGAAACTGAGCGGTACCACCCAGAACGATATCATCAAGGAGTATCTCTCGCGCGGCACCTACATCTATCCGCCAGGTCCCTCGATGCGCCTGATCGCCGATACGATCAACTACACGGTCAAACATGTGCCAAAGTGGAACCCGACCAATATCTGCAGTTACCACCTGCAGGAGGCGGGGGCTACACCGGTGCAGGAACTGGCTTATGCCCTGTGCACGGCGATGGCCGTGCTGGATCGGGTGAAGGCTTCCGGCGAGATCGAGCCGGCGGCGTTTCCCCAGGTCGTCGAACGTATCTCCTTCTTTGTCAATGCAGGCATACGTTTCGTCGAAGAGTGCTGCAAGCTCAGGGCGTTCGGAGAAATGTGGGACAAACTGGCGCTGACGCGCTACAAGGTTGAAGATCCCAGGCTGCGGCGGTTCCGCTATGGCGTGCAGGTAAACTCCCTGGGGTTGACCGAGCCGCAGCCGGAAAACAATGTCCAGCGAATCGTGCTGGAAATGTTGGCCGTCGTGCTCTCGAAAGGCGCCCGAGCCCGCGCCATTCAGCTCCCCGCCTGGAACGAGGCGATGGGCTTGCCGCGCCCCTGGGATCAGCAATGGGCGCTGCGCATGCAACAGGTGATGGCTTTCGAAACCGACCTTCTTGAGTACGACGATATTCTCGATGGATCGCCGGTCATCGCCGCCAAGGTCCAGGAACTGATCGCAGGTGCGCAGAGGGAAATCGACAACGTCGAAGCCCAGGGCGGCATCATTGCTGCGATCGAATCGGGCTATATCAAGCGGGAACTCGTTGGTAGCCACATGAACCGCTTGCGCGCCATCGAGTCAGGCGATCTGAAGATCATCGGGGTCAACTGCTTCCAGGAAACGGCTGAATCGCCGCTGACCACGGGCAGCGAGGGGGCGATCATGAAGACCAACCCGGCGGCCGAGCGCGAGCAGATCGAACGGCTGCAGGCGCAGCGAAAAAACCGCAATGCTGACGACGTCCGCGCCGCCCTGCAGGGGCTTGCCGACGCCGCCAGGAGCGGCGAAAACATCATGCCGAGTTCGATTCGCTGCGCCCTGGCGGGAGTCAGCACGGGCGAATGGGGCAATTCGCTGCGCGCGGTGTTCGGCGAGTTCAGACCGCCGACCGGGATCGACATTGCCATCGATAGCCGCGAAGTGCTGGGCAAGCGGGATCAGGTCACCGATCTCCGCGCAAGGGTGGCGAGCACCGGCACTGCCCTCGGGCGGCCCCTGAAACTGCTGGTCGGCAAACCAGGGCTGGACGGACACTCCAATGGTGCGGAACAGGTCGCCGTCAAGGCCAGGGATGTCGGTTTCGAGGTCGTCTACGACGGCATCCGGCTGACGCCGCAACAGATTGCCCAAGCGGCGCAGGAAGAAGGCGTGCATATGGTCGGTCTGTCGATCCTTTCGGGAAGCCATATGGAACTGGTGGAATCGGTTCTACAGGAACTGCGCTTGCGGGATCTGGCAAGTGTGCCGGTTATTGCCGGTGGCATCATCCCGCCGGAGGATGCCGAAAAGCTGACGGCTCTGGGCGTGCGAGCCGTCTACACACCGAAGGATTTCAATCTCAATACCATCATGGAGGATATGGTCAACGTGATCCGGGAGAGCCACGGCCTCGAACGGCTTCCGGCAATGAATTGACGGATCGACCATGACCGAGGTCAAGCTTCCGGACCCCGAGCAGTTGGCTTCAGGGATACTGCGCAGGGAGCGTGCGGCGGTTGCCAGCGGGCTGAATCTGCTCGATAGCAAGCTGGCGGCAGCGCGTGACCGTTCGGCGCGGCTGCTGGCGTCGCTGTCGGGCGAGCGCTGGCTGAACGGCGGCCACCTGATCGGCGTCACCGGCCCGCCCGGTGCCGGAAAGTCCTCGCTCGTCGCCGCGATGATCCGGGAGTGGCGGCTCGCCGGCCGGACGGTCGGCGTACTGGCGGTAGATCCGTCGAGCCGCCCCGAGCTGGGCGGTGGCGCCTTGCTCGGAGACCGCATCCGCATCAAGAACTCGTCTTACGACGAAGGCCTGTTCATCCGCTCACTGGCCAATCGTAGTCAGCTGGGTGGGGTGGCGACCGAGGTCTGGCCGATGAGTTGGCTGATGCTGGGCTGTTTCGATATCGTGGTGATCGAAACGGTCGGCGTCGGCCAGACCGAAATCGATATTGCCGAGATCGGCGACACCGTCTGTTACGTGGCGCAACCGGCCTCAGGCGATACGATCCAGTATCTCAAGTCGGGAATCATCGAGATTCCGGACATTTTTGCGGTCAATAAGGCCGACCTTGGCGCCCCGGCGCACAAGACCGCCAGCGAGCTTGGCCGCAGCGCTTCCCGGCCGGATCGCCGGGAGGGTTGGGATTACCCGGTGTGCCTGGTGAGCGCCATCATGAACGCCGGCATCAAGCCATTCCTTGATCATGTCGACAGGCACCGCAGCTTCCTCGTCGATGCCGGCTTGCTGGGACAACTGCGCTCCCGTCATCAGAGCGCCTGGGTCATGCGCCTGCTGAAAGAGGAATTCGGGACTTTTGGCTTGGAACTGGCCGGTGGTCACAGCGTCATCGGTCAGCGCCTGAGCGAAAATCGTTGTAATCAGTTTGCAGAGTACGAAAGTATGCGAATGCACATCCTTTCCCGATTCACCTCGGGAAAATAATCGAGCAACTCAACCAGATAGGAGCATCTTCATGAGTACGCAACTCTATGCATTGGGCAACAGACCTCCGTTGGGCGAAGTCCCGGAAAAAATGAATGCCTGGCTGATCCGTCCGGAACGCTTTGGCAAGCCCACCGAGGCGTTTCAGAAGGAAGTGGTCAATACCCCGTCGATCGCCGATGACGAAGTGTTGGTCTATGTCATGGCCGCGGGCATCAACTACAACAACGTCTGGGCCGGACTGGGCATTCCGGTCAATGTGATCGCTGCTCGCAACAAGGCCGGCGAACCCGAGGACTTCCACATCGGTGGCAGCGATGCGTCCGGCATCGTTTACGCCGTCGGCAAGGATGTCACCAACGTCAAGGTCGGTGACGAAGTGGTGGTGCATTGCGGCACTTACAGTCGCAACTGCGAGTGGGTCAAGAAGGGCGGCGATCCGATGTATTCGCCGTCTTTCAAGATATGGGGTTACGAAACCAATTTCGGCAGTTTTGCCCAATTCACACGAGTGCAGGGCCAGCAGTGCATGCCCAAGCCCAAGCACATGAACTGGGAAGAGGCGGCAGCCTATACACTGGTCGCGGCGACCGCCTGGCGAATGCTGCATGGCTGGGGTGCCAGCTCGATCAAGAAGGGAGATGTGGCCCTGATCTGGGGCGGCGCGGGCGGTCTCGGCTCGATGGCGATTCAGATCGCCAAGGCTGTCGGCGCAACGTCGGTAGCCATGGTGTCAGGCGAGGACAAGTTTGACTACTGCATGAAGCTGGGGGCCAAAGGCTGCATCAACCGCAATGAGTTCGATCACTGGGGGATGTTGCCACACTGGAAGGACAACGCCGGCTACGCCAAGTGGTTGAAGGGCGTGCGCTCCTTCGGTGCAAAGATCTGGGAAGTTCTGGGTGAGAAGCGCGCGCCGAACATCGTCTTCGAGCATCCTGGCGAAACCACCATCCCGACGTCGATTTTCGTTTGCGAAACCGGCGGCATGGTCGTCGTCTGCGCCGGCACCTCCGGCTATAATGCAACGGTCGATCTGCGCTACCTGTGGATGCGGCAGAAGCGGCTGCAAGGCTCGCATTTCGCCAATACCGTGCAATGTAACGAGATGAACGAACTGGCGCTGCGTGGCCAGCTAGATCCATGCCTGTCACGAGCGTTCACCTATGAAGAATTGCCGCTTGCCCATCAGCTGATGCACGACAACAAACACCCCCACGGCAACATGTCAGTGCTGATTGGCGCCAGCGAGTTCGGCCTGGGCGCCAGCGGCAAGCCGGCAGTGACGATGGTGCATCCAACGCTGCCCAAGGGCGACGTGCATACCACACCCCATCCGTACCCGATGTCCGAGCCGTTGCCAAGTATAGAAGAAGCTGAGGCGCTGACCATTGCCGACGATGGCAGCAAAGTGCGCGACTTGATGCACATGGGCATCATTTCCTGCACGCCTGACGATACGATCGGCACCGTGGCCAAGATTATGGTGGACAAGGAGATTCACGCCGTGGTGGTGATGGATTCGGAAGGCAAGGCCATCGGCGTCGTCTCGCAAACCGACATGGTGCTCGCACGGCAGGGACGGACGCCCGATCAGGCACGCTCGATGCTGGCCAGCGAGGTCATGACCCCCGGTTGCGCAACCTGCGATGCGGACATGCTGTTGAGCGATGCGGTCAGCCTGATGACGGGTCGCCGGATGCACCGCCTGGTGGTCACCGAGAAGGAGAAGCCGGTCGGCGTGATCTCGATGACCGACGTCGTACGCAAGATCATCGGCGAGTAATCGGCGCTCGATCGGGCCAGTAGGCGCTTCGCGCCACCCCGCCCTGCCCCGGGGCGGGGGAATAGGCATCAAGCCCTTCTTATCCTTCGCGGCCGAGAAGGGCTTTTTTCTTCAACGATGGAGGACTCGCTGACATGCAAGCCATCGTCTGCCATGAACTCGTCGGTCCAGATGGGTTGCGCCTGGCCGAGGTTGCAGAGCCGCGCCCCGGTCCCGGCCAGGTGCGCATCGGCGTCCGCGCCTGCGGGGTCAATTTCGCCGACAGCCTGATCACCCGTGGCCAATACCAGCGGCAACCGCAGCCGCCCTTCAGTCCCGGCTTTGAAGTCTCCGGTGAGGTGCTCGAACTGGGCGCAGGCGTGACCGGGATCGAGCCTGGCGATCGGGTGATCGCCATCACGCCTCACGGCGGCTATGCCGAGCAGGTTGTTGCCGACAGCAAGCGCTGCGTACCGATGCCGGCGGCGATGTCGTGGGAACACGGCGCGGCCTTTCCCGTGGTGTTCGGCACCTCGCATGTCGCCCTCTCGCATCGCGCGCGGCTGCGGGCCGGGGAAACACTGGTGGTGCACGGCGCATCGGGCGGCGTCGGATTGACCGCCGTCGCTATCGGCAAGCAACTGGGGGCGACGGTGATCGCGACGGCCAGCAGCGCCGGCAAGCTGCAGGTAGCCGGCGAACACGGCGCGGATCATCTGATTGATTCAAGCCAGGAGGACGTGCGGGCGAGGATCAAGGAGTTGACCGATGGCCAAGGGGCCGACGTGGTCTACGATCCGGTTGGCGGCGATCTGTTCACCGCTTCACTGCGCAGCATCGCCTTCGAAGGGCGCATCCTGGTCATCGGTTTTGCCGGCGGCAGCGTGCCGCAGATCCCTGCCAATCACCTGCTGGTCAAGAATGTGGACGTGATTGGTGTGAACTGGCCCGCCTACGCCGAGCTGAACCCCCAAGTGATGACCGCGAGTTTCCAGACGCTGATTCAGTGGTATCTGGCGGGTGCGATCAAGCCGCACGTCTCTGCGACCTATCCGTTGAAGCAGGCGGTTGAGGCGCTCGATCAGGTGGTCACCCGCAAGTCTACCGGCAAGGTCGTCATTGTTACCAGCTGAGCCGCTCCCATGCCCCGTTACCCGATCAATTCCTTATCGTCGGCGCCTTGTCGCATAACCATGGGCGCTTGACGGAGATGCACCTGTCAAGGATACTTCAGATGGTTCGGTTCAGACGACGATCCCCGCAGTGCACCCACCGCACAGTATCCCGAGACCTCCAACAGAATCCAGTGGCGCAGGCATTGGCAAGCGCCACTTTCCCTGGGCGCGGCCATTTCCGCGCTGATGATTACGAGAAAGGACTTTCATGAATCCCCAGAACGGTTACGACATAGAAGACTTGTCTGTCGGCATGAGCGCAGAAATCGCCAAGACCATTACTGACGCCGACCTTGTCCTGTTCGCCGGTGTGTCCACCGACGTCAATGCAGTTCATATGGATGAAGACTTTGCCAAGACCACGATGTTTGGCGGCCGCATCGCGCACGGCATGTTGTCCGCGAGCCTGATTTCAGCGGTGCTGGGCAATCGTTTGCCCGGTCCTGGCGTGATTTACATGAGCCAGTCGTTGCGCTTCCGCGCTCCAGTACGTCCGGGTGATACTGTCCATGCCAGGGTAACGGTGAAGGAAGTGGTCGCTGAAAAGTGCCGGGTGGTACTCGATACCGTGTGCACCGTCGGTGACAAGGTGGTTATCGATGGCGAAGCGACGTTGATGCCCACCTCGCGGCAGAAACGCGAAGCGGCAGGAAAGTAGGGTCCTTGCGGAGCGCCAGCGGATCGTGCCCGGGAGTGGGCTGCTCGAAACTCGGCGAACGGCCATCGAAGTTGTCATGGCCGAACGCCATCCCGGCCGACCTGCTGGCGCAAACAGGATTTTCTGGAACTGATCCGGAAGTGTGGCAAAGGAGAGAAAATTGAAGATCCTCGTTCCAGTCAAACGAGTGGTGGATTACAACGTCAAGGTGCGCGTCAAGCCTGACGCGAGTGACGTTGATCTGGCGAACGTGAAGATGTCGATGAACCCTTTTGATGAGATTGCGGTTGAGGAGGCGGTGCGTCTGAAGGAAGCCGGTATCGCCACGGAAGTGATCGCTGTTTCGGCGGGCATTGCCAACTGCCAGGAGACGCTGCGCACGGCGATGGCGATTGGTGCCGACCGTGGCATCCTGATCCAGACCGATGTCGAGCTGCAACCGCTGGCGGTCGCCAAGCTGCTCAAGGCGGTATGTGAGAAGGAGCAGCCCCAGATCGTACTGTGCGGCAAGCAGGCGATCGATGACGATGCCAACCAGACCGGACAGATGCTGGCCGGCCTGATGAACTGGCCGCAGGCGACCTTTGCCTCGAAGATCGTCACCGCAGGGCAGCTGGCGACCGTCACGCGCGAGATTGACGGGGGTCTGGAGACCGTCGAGGTGCCCTTGCCAGCCGTTCTGACGGTCGACCTGCGGCTCAACGAACCGCGCTACGCGACGCTGCCGAACATCATGAAAGCCAAGAAGAAGCCGCTCGAGACGACCAACCCGGCGACGCTGGGTGTCGATGTCTCGCCGCGTCTGAAGACACTCAAGGTCGCCGAACCGCCGAAGCGAACGGCAGGCATCAAGGTGGCTGATGCGTCCGATCTGGTGATGAAACTCAAGACTGAAGCAAAGGTGATCTGACCATGGCCATTCTCGTTATTGCTGAACACGACCATACCTCGATCAAGGCGGCGACACGCAACGCCGTCACCGCGGCGACGAAGATCGGGGGGGAGATTCACCTGCTGGTGGCCGGCAGCGCTTGTGCCGCGGCAGCCGATGCCGCTGCCGGGCTGACCGGCGTGAGCAAGGTACTGGTCGCTGACGCGCCGCACTACGCCGATCAGTCACCCGAGAACCTGGCGGCGCTGGTGGTGGCCAATGTGGCAAGCCATACTCACCTGCTTGCGGCAGCGACGACCAGCGGCAAGAACTTCATGCCGCGCGTGGCCGCGCTGCTCGATGTGGCACAGATCTCCGAGATCATCGGCGTCGAATCGGCCGACACCTTCGTCCGCCCGATCTATGCCGGCAACGTCGTCGCCACCGTGCAGTCGGCTGACCCGGTCAAGGTCATCACGGTGCGGGCGACGGCCTTCGAGGCGGCCGGCGACGGTGGTAGCGCGCGCATCGAGAGCCTGGGCGCCGGCCCCGATCTCGCTCAGAACAAGCTCGTGGGTCGCGAGTTGAGCAAATCGGAGCGACCCGAACTGACCGCTGCCAAGATCATCGTCTCGGGCGGTCGCGGCATGGGCAACGGCGAAAACTTTCACCGCCTGCTCGAGCCGCTGGCCGACAGACTCGGCGCCGCCCTGGGCGCGTCGCGTGCGGCGGTCGATGCCGGTTACGTGTCGAATGACTACCAGGTCGGCCAGACGGGGAAGATCGTCGCGCCGCAGCTCTACATCGCGGTCGGCATTTCGGGGCCATACAGCACCTGGCCGGGATGAAGGACAGCAAGGTGATCGTCGCGATCAACAAGGACGCCGAAGCACCGATCTTCCAGGTCGCCGATTATGGCCTGGTCGGTGACCTTTTCGAAGTCCTGCCGGCGCTGCAGGCGGAACTCGGCTGAGCCACGCCAGGGAAGCCCGGCAGCATGAACCTGCCCGATGGCCTGATCGACGGTCACTGGACCGTTCTCGGCTGGTGCTTGTTCGCCATTGCTGCCGGCACCCTTCGGCAACGGGTCGCTTCCTTCGACAGCATCCGTGCTCAGGAGTCCTGACGCTGGTGGTACAATCGCCGGCTCATTTCCAATATTCTGTCTTAGGAGACTGATGTGCTGATCAGCACCGCCCACGCCCAACAAGCCGCTGCCGCAGCCGACCCGATGGGCGGCTTCATGCAGTTGCTGCCGATCATTCTGATGTTCGTTGTCCTCTACTTCCTGATGATTCGGCCGCAAATGAAACGCGCCAAGGAACACAAGGCACTGATTGAAGCCCTGACCAAGGGAGACGAAGTCGTCACTGGCGGCGGTGTTGCCGGTCGCATTACCCGGGTCAGCGACAACTTCATCAGCCTCGAAGTCGCCGACACCGTCGAAATCCAGGTTCAGAAGCAGGCTGTCACCGTGCTTCTCCCCAAAGGCACCTTAAAGGCACTCTAACCCCCTGGCGGGTGGCCTGTCATCAGCAGCACCCGCGCCATCTGGCCGCAAGCATCCATGAATCGTTATCCGCTCTGGAAGTACATCATCGTCGCCGCTGCCTTGCTGTTCGGCCTGGTGTACACCCTGCCGAACTTCTTTGGCGAATCGCCAGCGGTGCAGGTTTCCAGTGCCAAGGCGACGCTGAAGATCGATGAGAAGACGCGAGAACGCGTGGCGAGCGTCCTGCAGACGGCAGGGATCGAGAGCAACGGCATCTTCCTTGACAGCAACGGCGTCAAGGTTCGCCTGCAAACCACGGACAGCCAGTTGCAGGCAAAGGATCTGCTGGAAAAGCAATTCAATCCCGACGCAGGCGACCCGCAGTACGTCGTTGCACTCAACCTGCTGTCGAGTTCACCGCGATGGCTGACCAGTCTGCATGCCCTGCCGATGTATCTCGGCCTCGATCTGCGCGGCGGGGTACATTTCCTGCTCCAGGTGGACATGAAGGGGGCACTGACCAAGCGCCTGGACTCGATTAGCGGTGACCTGCGCAGCCTGCTACGCGACAAGACGGTGCGTCACGCCGGCATCACCCGTGAAGGCGACCGGGTGGTCATTCGCTTCCGCGACAACGAGACACGTAACAAGGCCCGAGTGGTATTGGAAGACAGCCAGTCCGACCTGCTCCTGGTCGACCAGGGAGAAGGCGACGACCTCCGACTGGTCGCCACGCTCAAGCCCGAGGCGATCAAGCGCATCCAGGAGTTCGCGATCAAGCAGAACATGACGACGTTGAACAATCGGATAAACGAACTCGGCGTTGCCGAGCCGGTGATTGCCCAGCAGGGGGCCGACCGCATCGTCGTCCAGTTGCCGGGTGTGCAGGACACGGCCAAAGCCAAGGATATTCTCGGCCGTACCGCGACGCTGGAAATCCGCATGGTTGAGGAAACTGCCGGCGCCCTCGAAGCGGCCCAGGCTGGCCAGGTGCCCTTCGGTACTGAACTCTATGTCGAGCGCGGCGGCATGCCACTGCTGGTCAAGAAGCAGGTGGTGCTGACCGGCGACCGACTGACTGACGCGCAACCGGGCTTCGACAACCAGACCAACGAACCAGCCGTTCACCTCACGCTCGATTCGGCCGGTGCGCGCATCTTCAAGGACGTCACGCGCGACAACGTCGGCAAACGCATGGCCATCGTGCTGATCGAGAAGGGTAAGGGCGAAGTTGTTACCGCGCCCGTCATACGCGCGGAGATCGGCGGCGGTCGCGTCCAGATCTCCGGCCGCATGAGCACGATGGAGGCCCACGACACGGCGCTGCTGCTGCGCGCCGGTTCGCTGGCCGCGCCGATGGAGATCATCGAGGAACGCACGATTGGCCCCAGTCTCGGCGCGGACAACATCCAGAAGGGATTTCATTCGACGATGTGGGGCTTTGCCGCGATTGCCGCCTTCATGATCGCCTACTACCGGCTCTTCGGTCTGGTCTCGGTCATTGCCCTGGCGTCCAATCTGCTCTTTCTGGTGGCCCTGCTCTCCTTGCTGCAGGCGACGTTGACCCTGCCGGGGATCGCCGCCATCGCACTGACGCTGGGTATGGCGATCGACGCCAACGTCCTGATCAACGAGCGCATCCGCGAGGAACTGCGCAACGGCTCATCACCGCAAGCGGCCATCCACACCGGTTACGAGCGCGCGTTCGGCACGATTCTCGACTCCAACATCACGACGCTGATTGCCGGCATAGCCCTGCTGGTTTTTGGCTCAGGCCCCGTGCGCGGCTTCGCGGTCGTGCACTGCCTGGGGATTCTGACGTCCCTGTTCTCGGCGGTCGTCGTGTCGCGCGCAATGATCAACCTCATCTACGGGCGTCGCCGCAAGGTCGAGTCTCTGGCCATCGGCCAGGTCTGGAAGCCGGCCAGCACCAGTTCCGCGGCCACCAACTAGGAAACGCGACGATGGAATTCTTCCGCATCGGAAAAGACATCCCGTTCATGCGCCATGCCGTGGTGTTCAACGTCATCTCGCTGCTCACTTTCCTGCTGGCGGTGTTCTTCCTCATCAGCCGCGGTTTGCATCTCTCGGTCGAGTTCACCGGCGGCACGCTGCTCGAGATCAACTACGCGCAGGCAGCCAATCTGGAGAAAGTCCGCGAGGGCCTCGGCAAGGCCGGCTACTCCGACTTCTCGGTACAGAATTTCGGCTCCAGCCAGGACGTCCTGATTCGCCTGCCCCTCAAGGCCGAGCAAAACACTGCGAGGATCGGTGAATCGGTGATGCAGGCCCTCGCTGCCGAAGCGCCTGGCGCCACGCTGCGCCGGGTGGAATTCGTTGGCCCGCAGGTGGGCAAGGAACTGGCGGAAAACGGGGCCCTGGCACTACTGCTGGTTGTCGTCGGTATCGTCGTTTACCTGGCCTTCCGCTTCGAGTGGCGCTTTTCGGTTTCGGCGATCATCGCCAACCTGCACGACGTGGTCATCATCCTCGGCTTCTTCGCCTTCTTCCAGTGGGAGTTCTCGCTCTCGGTGCTCGCCGCGGTGCTGGCCGTGCTCGGTTACTCGGTCAACGAGTCGGTCGTCGTTTTCGACCGCGTGCGCGAGACCTTCAGGAAGGTTCGCGGCCTAACGACGCCGCAGGTACTCGACCACGCGATCACCAGCACCATTTCGCGCACCATCATCACGCACGGCTCGACGCAGATGATGGTTCTGTCGATGCTGGTCTTCGGCGGTGAAACGTTGTACTACTTTTCGCTGGCACTGACCATCGGTATCTGTTTCGGCATCTACTCCTCGGTGCTGGTAGCCAGTCCGCTGGTCATGTGGCTCGGTGTTTCACGCGAGCAGTTCATCCGCCCGAAGAAGCAGATCGAAGGTGCCAATGAGGATGGCGCGGTCGTCTAGACGAACCGGGCGAGCAGCCGTCAGGCTGAAATTGACCCTGGCGAAGGAAGTTCCATGAATACGCAGCGCATTCGGCTTTGGGATCTGCCGACACGCATCTTTCACTGGTCGCTGGCTATCCTGGTGCTTGCCGCCTTCATCAGCGGCAAGATTGGGGGTAATGCGATGGACTGGCACGGAAAATTCGGCCTGACGATTCTCGGTCTGTTAACCTTTCGCCTGGTCTGGGGGATTGTCGGCTCGACCTATGCCCGCTTTGCCAGCTTCTTTCCGACGCCGGCGTCGGTTCTTGCCTACCTGCGCGGCCAATGGCAAGGTGTCGGGCACAATCCACTCGGAGCCCTCTCGGTCTTCGGCCTGCTGGGTCTGCTTGCCTTCCAGGTCGCCAGTGGTCTGTTCAGCAACGACGACATCGCTTTCCGCGGTCCGCTGTACGATCTGATCGGAAAAGCTTTGAGCGACCGGCTGACCGGCCTGCACAAGCTGTCGGTCAATGCGTTGATCGCCCTTGTCGTTCTGCACTTGGCGGCAATCCTTTATTACACCCGCGTGAGGAAGGACAATCTCCTCAAACCGATGCTCACCGGCTGGCGGGAGGTCGCGCCGGGCCAAGGCACATCGGCGACCGGCGGCGGCCCGATCGCCTTCGTCATCGCCCTATTGATTGCTCTCGCTGCGGTCTATGCCGCTTCGGGATCCTGGCTGCCAGCAGCACCTTCGGCACCCGTCTCGACGCCAGCGTGGTAAGCAGCAACGCCTAAAGGCTGGCCCACGGGCAGCCTCGGTTCTGCGCAGGCTGACCCACGCGAATCGCGATCAATCCTTGCGGTACTTGTCGTGACAGGCCTTGCAGCTCTCGCCAGTCTTGCCAAACTGCACCTTGACCGCAGCGGCGTCGCCAGTGGCGGCCACCTTCTGCAACTCGTTGGCTTCCTTGATATAAGCCATCGCCAGTTCCCTGACCTTGTCCTGCTCCTTGAAGAACTCGGGCTTGACACGCGTTGCCTGACCACCGACGTCCTTTTCGGTACCCGTCGCGAACAGCGCCCCCATGCCCGAATTGGCCGTCGCCGCAACCACGTTGGCCGCCGCAATGACCTGCTCCTTGTTGTAAGTCCCTTCAAGGTTAGCCTTGATCTTGCCCATGTTCCAAGCCATGAAGCTGTAGCCAGCCTTGCGGAACTTGATCATTTCTTCGGGTTTCAAGCCCTGCTGAGCGACAACGGTACCGGCAAAACTGGTGAGTACCAGGGTGGCAATGACCTTCTTCATCTCTTCTCTCCATTCAGGTTGACGACAACATCAATGAACCACTTCTCCACTTTCTTGCTGCGTTCTGCCAACGGCTACTGACTTTAGACAGCTCGCGTCTCTGCCAGATGACTGCAAACTGTCAGAGAGCTCTGGCTGCCAGCCTTGTTTTCGATCGTTGCCAGCACTTCGCCATCGACGTCGAGCAGCGTGACTGCAGTGAGGTGCGAGATTCCCGGCAACTTGTTCAGGTTTTAGGCAAATTGCGCCACTCATCACCCCTTGCGACTAACCACCATCCCGACGACCGTCCCGACGACCGCGCAAGTAAACGTAGTCGTCAGCACCGCGGTCCAGCCCGCTGGTTCGGAGCCAATGAACGAGGACCAGGCAGCGCTCGCCAGACCTCCCGCCAGGAACCCGAAAACCCAGCCGAACATGGCCCCGCGGCCGATTGCTCCTCGTCGCCCGTCGTCGCCGCAGCAATGCGGGCAGTAAGGCAAGCCGACTGGCAACAGACGCTCACAACTCGGACAGACGATCGTCTCCGATGGCGCCGTACCAGTTGCCAACGGCTCGCCTGTGTCGCGACCAGTTTCTGGACCGCCCATCAGATTCTCCTCGCCAGTTGGCTGGCCATGCCGGTATACCCCGATGGCGTCAATTCAAGTAGTTTGCTCCTCGCATCTGGCGGAATTTCAAGTGACTCGATGAAACATCGCATGTCCTCGCGCGAGACGCGCTTGCCGCGCGTCAGTTCCTTCAACTTCTCGTACGGATTCGCCACGCCATAGCGGCGCATGACAGTCTGCACCGGTTCGGCAAGCAGCTCCCAGTTGGCGTCAAGATCAGCGTGCAGGCGCTGGGCATCGGCTTCCAGCTTGTTCAGCCCGCGCAACAGTGAGTCGTAGGCTAACAGCGTGTAGCCGAGGGCGACGCCCATATTGCGCAACACGGTCGAATCGGTGAGGTCGCGTTGCCAGCGCGAAACCGGCAGCTTGTCGGCGAGATGCCGCAACAAGGCATTGGCCAGGCCGAGGTTGCCCTCGGAGTTCTCGAAGTCGATCGGATTGACCTTGTGCGGCATGGTCGATGAACCGATCTCGCCGGCCTTGACCTTCTGCCTGAAAAAACCGAGCGAGATATAGCCCCAGAGATCGCGGTTCAGGTCGAGGAGGACCAGATTCGCCCGCGCAAAGGCATCGAACAACTCGCCAATCGCGTCGTGCGGCTCGATCTGAATCGTGTAGGGATTGAACTCGAGCCCCAGCGATTCGACGAAGCGTCTGGCAAAGCCCTCCCAATCGTAGCCTGGATAGGCGACCAGATGCGCATTGTAGTTGCCGACCGCACCGTTGATCTTGCCCAGCAGCCTCACCCCGGCAATCGCCGACCGGGCACGGCGAAGGCGATAGGCAACGTTGGCCATTTCCTTGCCGAGCGTCGTCGGCGTTGCCGGCTGGCCATGCGTGCGCGACATCATCGGCAGATCGGCCAACTCGTGCGCAAGCGCCCGCAAACGGGCGAGAACCTGGTCAAGGGTCGGCAGCATCGTTTCATCTCGTGCCGCCTGCAGCATCAGTGCGTGGGCAAGGTTGTTGATATCCTCGGAGGTACACGCAAAATGAATGAACTCGGCGACGCGCATCACTTCGACATTGTTTGCCAGTCGGCGCTTGATCCAGTACTCCAGAGCCTTTACATCGTGATTGGTCACCGCCTCGATCTCTTTCACCTCGGCGGCCTGGAGCGGGCCGAAATCGGTAAGCAAGCCATCGAGCTCGCCCAGCGTGCCAGCCGAGAAAGCCGGGATCTCCACGAAATGCGGCTCCGCAGCCAGCGCCTTGAGCCACTCGACTTCGACCTGCAGGCGACGCCTGATCAGCCCGTATTCGGAAAACTGCGGCCGCAGTGCGTCAAGCCTGACGGCGTAGCGACCGTCCAGAGGCGAAAGGGCGGTAAGGTCAGAATCGGGCATACTCGACATCCTCAAGGCGTGTTCGGGGCAATCGCTATTCTACCTGTCTGTGAGAGATGCTCCTAAGCGCGTTGCAGCCGCGATGCTATAATCTGGCGCACTTGGTTAAGGACAGGAAGCAAATGAAGCTCATTGGATCACTGACCAGCCCCTACGTACGCAAGGCTCGGGTCGTTCTGGCTGAAAAGAAGATTGATTACGATTTCGAGCTCGACTCTCCATGGACACCGGGCAACGAGGTGGCCAACGTCAATCCACTCGGCAAAATCCCGGTACTGATCCTCGACGACGACACCGTCCTGTTCGATTCACGGGTAATCGTCGAGTACCTCGACAATGTTGCTCCGAATAACAAGCTGATGCCCGCCTCAAATCGCGAACGTTGCGAAGTCAAGCGTTGGGAAGCTCTGGCTGACGGAGTCTGCGACGCGGCGGCGCTGGTCTTCCTGGAGAGGAAGCGGCCTGCCGCCCAGCAGAGTACCGACTGGATCGCACGCCAGGAAGGCAAGATCATCCGCAGTCTGGAGTTCATGTCGGGCCAACTTGGCGAGCACAGCTGGTGCATGGGCAGCCATTTTTCGCTCGCCGATGTGACCGTCGGTTGCGCGCTCGGCTACCTTGTTTTCCGTTTTCCCGAGATCGACTGGCAGGTTAAGCACCCCAACCTCGCTCGCCTGTACAACAAGGTGATGCAACGACCTGCCTTCGTGGATACTGTGCCGCAGGGGTGACTGGCTGATTTTCAACCGGGCTGCCCGACAGGACAGCCCGGTCGTCGTCATCGGCCCGCCGGCGCCTGCCGCCATCGGGCGCCAGCGAGGCACTTCCGATAGCCCGATCAATTGTTGTCGCTGATCAGAATCGCCAACGAACGGCCAGCGACTGTGATGATGTCGCCCGCATCCGGACAAGACTTCTGCCAATTGCCCGGGCGACACAGATCCTGCCCGGTCCCGAGCCAGGAGCGACCAAGGATTTTCCAGTTTCCCTGCGACCAGTCACGCAGGTTGTTCACCGTGAAGGGCTCCCAGCGCTCGTTATAGACCACCATCAGGTCAGGCTCGCCGGCCTTGCCCCACCAGACCACGGCCAGTTGCGACGGTTCGCCACTGGCCGGCCCCTCCCACGTATAGGTATACTTGCCATCGTTGATCGGACCTGCACGATCGTCAGGGGCAGCTGAAACGTAGTCTGCGAACTCACTGCGGCGGAAATGGCTCCATTGTTTGCGCAGCGAGATCAGTCCGCGCGTCCACTCGAAGAGCTCGGTACCGTAGCGTGGGCCGGTCGGTGAGGCGCTGTTGTCACTGTCCTTGAGACGCCAGTCGATCCAGTTGACCCGGTTGACTGCCTGGTCTCCCGTGCTGGACTCATAGTTGTAACTGTTGCGCGCCCCCTCCTGTGACGATGCGCCGGCCTTGGTCTGGCCAAACTCGTCTCCCTGCAAGATCACTGGCACACCTTGCGAGGTCAACAGCACGCCGAGCAACAGTTTTTGCCGCTTGCGTCGCTCTTCCTCGTCCTGGTTGCTGTCCCAGCAGTTCTGAGAACCATCCGAATCGTTGAACCAGGTACAGTCGCGCAGCGTATACCCGTCATGAACCGCGACCAGGTTGACCGAACGCCATGGCCGGCTTGAAGCAGCCGGCCCCTCGCCATCGCTCACCGACCCGTAGCCCTCGATGAGTTGCTTGAAGGCGCCCGGGTCTTTGAGTGCGGACTGCGAGAAACGGCGGACCTTGTCGCGGTAGCGGCCCAGCCATTTGGCCCAGCGATTGTTGTCGGCACTCCAGCCATTGCTGTCCATGAAGTCCCACCACTGGCCCCCCATGTCCCAGGGTTCGGCATGAAGGTGCGCCGCGGCATAACGCGGATCATTGTCGACCCAGTCGGCAGCGTCGTCCGAACCCTCGGCGAGGATTCTCGCCAGGTCAAAGCGGAAACCATCGATCCCGTATACCTCATGCCACAAGGCCAGCGAATCCTTGACCAGTTGCTTGCTGTAGCGTTCGCGACCGGAGAAATCGAGGTCGTTGCCGGTACCCGTGTTGTTCAGATAATGGCGTTTATCCGGCGTCCCCCGGTATACCCGATCAGCTGCCAGACACATCAGGTTGAAGCACTTGGCCGCCAGGCGGCCGTCAGCGACCCAGGGGCCCTGCTCGCCGGTGTGGTTATAGACCACGTCCATGAAGACGGCGATACCTCTGTCATGCAAGGCGCGGACCAGCTGTTTGAACTCCACCGCCTGGTGACCCGGGCGAGCGGCATAGCGTGCTTCAGGCGCAAAAAAATTGGTGGTCATGTAGCCCCAGTGGTTGAGGCGTCCGTTTTCATTGCCGGTCTGCTCGTCGTATTCCATCACCGGCATCAGCTCCACAGCGTTCACCCCCAGTTCAACCAGGTGGTCGATTCCGGCGGCAAGACCTCCAGGAGTTCTAAGTCCACTCCGGGTCAGGCCGAGATAGGTGCCGCGCTGGTTGGCTGGAAGGTTTGCGAGCGTCGCGGTGTAGTCCTGGACATGGAGCTCGTAAACGATGAGGTCCTCGGGCGCAATCCTCACGTGCCCCGGAAAGCGATCCCGGGAATGGTCGTAGACGGCACTCTTGCCTCCGCCCGCATAGACTGAAGCCTGCATATCGGTGAAGGGAATGCGATTGAAGAACGCATCGTACCTGACGTTGTCGGTGCGATAGGCATAGGGATCGTTGAGCACATAGGCGGGGTTGAACAGGGGGCCGTACGGCCGTTCAGGCGAGACCGCGCGCATGCCGTTGGCCTGATACATATAGAACAGACCGTGGCCAACGTTTGCCCCGCGCACCCGCACTTTCCAGTCGTCGCCTGAACGGATCATGCGCACACGATGCTTCGGCGTCCGTGCTCGCGGATCGCTGTACAGCAGGAGGTCGACCGCCGTTGCCTCCGGTGCGTAGACGACAAAATCCACCCACTTCTCGGCACCGAAATGGGCGCCATATCGGGTTTCTTCGCTGCTTCCCAACTCCAGCCCGGAGGCCGATCCGGCGCTCGCCATCAGCACCGAAGCGGCCAACAGGCAGCTAGGCAGACCACTCTTGCTCATCTGATTCAAGCTCCCATGCGATTGGCAAGCCGATTGGCAAGCCTCAGAAAATCCGGCCCGGTCGCCATCCCCGGCCACTGCCTGGCTGCCGATGAACAACAAAAGAATCTGACCACCTGGATGCCGGCAACGTTCTCTTCAATCCTTGCTGCTGGAACTCGTCTGCGGAGAAATGCTCTTGACGTCAAGTCCCTGGCCACCCACCTCGACCGCATCGGCCTTGCCGTCTTCCTGCAACAGGGACTCTTCCGCCCGTCTGTTCAGGACGACGATACTGATTCGCCGATTGATCGAGCTCAACGGATCGTTCTTGTCGAACAGCACCGTGGAAGCGAGTCCCACGACGCGCAATACCTTGTGCTCATCCATCCCGCCCAAAATCAACTCGCGCCGGGAAGCGTTCGCGCGGTTTGCCGACAGCTCCCAGTTTGAAAAACCCTTGTCACCACCGCCGAACTGTGCGGCGTCGGTGTGACCCGACAGACTCAACTTGTTCGGTACGGCATTCAGCGCCTTGCCGATCTCACGCAGAATTACGCGCGTGTACGCCTTGAGTTCGGCACTACTGGTATCGAACATCGGGCGATTCTGCTCATCGACGATCTGAATCCGCAAACCCTCGCTGGTAATGTCTATCAGGAGCTGGTTCTTGAACTGCTTGAGCGCGGGATTGCTCTCGATCAGCCGCTCAATGCTCTGCTTGAGTTCGCCGAGCACCACCTTCTCGCGCTCCTCGAACTCCTTGCGCGCCTGTTCGGCGTTGGTCTCCTTGAGGTTCACGGTCTTGCTCTTGGCATCGATGTCGCCACCCTTGACCTGACCGGCACTGCGCGTCAGGTCCTTGCCGCCACCCTTCAGAACACTCGAGCTGTCGCCGGTTCCCGACCCCCCTTGCGAGGCGATCTTGAGCGGATTCTGAAAATAATCAGCGATCCCTTTCAGGTCACCGCTGGCGGTGGAACCCAGCAACCACATCAGCAGGAAAAAAGCCATCATCGCGGTGACGAAATCGGCATAGGCGATCTTCCAGGCGCCACCGTGGTGACCGCCCGTCACCTTTCTTACGCGCTTGATGACTATTGGCCGTATGTCGTCGCTCATTCAGTCCCCCATCGGTCGCACAAGCGCTGCTCACTTGCCCTTGCGGGCCTTGAGTTCTTCCTCGAGCTCACGGAAAGTCGGACGCACCCCGGCAACCAGCGCCTTGCGCCCGAACTCGACCGCCACTTGTGGCGCATAACCGGACATTGACGCCAGCAGCACAACCTTGATGACCTGGTAGATCTTTGAACCTTCCTGCGCCTTCTGCTCAAGCAGGTTGGCCACCGGCGAGACGAAACCGTAGGCAATAAGAATACCGAGGAAGGTACCCACCAGAGCCCCGCCGATCATCTTGCCCAGTACTGCCGGCGGCTCACCGACCGAGCCCATGACGTTCACCACCCCCATGACCGCGACAATGATACCGAAAGCCGGCACCGCGTCAGCCACCTTGGAGACCACGTGTCCAGGCGTCTCGACCTCGTGGTGGTGCGTCTCGATCTCGATATCCATCAGGCTTTCAATTTCGATGGCATTGAGGTTGCCGCCAACCATCATTCTCAGATAATCGGTGATGAATTCCATCACATGATGGTCGCTGGAAAGCACCGGATACTTGGTGAATATCGGGCTCTCTTGCGGGTTCTCGACGTCGTTCTCGATCGACATCAGACCTTCCTTGCGAACCTTCACCAGCACCTCGAAGAGCATCGCCAGCAGATCGACGTAAAGGATCCTGGTGAACTTCGAGCCTTTGAATATTCCCGGCAAGGCACCGACCGTCGATTTGATGATCTTGATGTCGTTGGATGCCACGAACCCGCCGACCGTCAGGCCGACGATGGCAATATACTCCAGTGGCACCCACAACGCCGCGAGGCTGCCGTGCACGGCGTAGGTTCCCAGTGCCGAGGCCAGAATGATCACGTACCCAACAATCAGAAACATCCGACCCCCCTTGTCATTGCGCGCTCCATCAACGCCGCCGGCCGAACTTGATCATTGTCCCGCATTGTAGCCAGATTGCGAACCGCTGGCAGCGGACAATCCCCAAGCCGCGGCCACCGGTACGGCAGCGCGAGGTCCCTCCCAGGTCGCCACCCGCATCTCCGACAGACGGCAAGCCGGCTGTCGCGAGAAAAGGGCGATCTCGAGCATTCCCTCGCCGTGTGAATCATATAGACTTGCCAGATAATCAGGCAACGGTTGAGGGAACTCCACGGATGAATTTCTGCAGTGAATGCGGCGACATGGTCAAGCTGCTGGTTCCCGACGGCGACAACCTGCCACGTCACGTTTGCCAGCGCTGCGGGACGATTCATTACCTCAACCCGAAGCTTGTGGTCGGCTGCATTGCCGAGTGGCAGGACCAGATCCTGCTGTGCCGACGTTCAATTGCCCCACGTTACGGCTTATGGACCCTGCCGGCCGGCTTCATGGAGAACGGTGAGTCGACGACCCAGGCCGCCATCCGAGAAACACTCGAAGAAGCCTGTGCTCGGGTCGACATCCAGCAGCTCTTTTCGCTGGTCAACGTGCCGCATATCAACCAGGTGCATCTGTTCTACCGGGCTCGACTGCTCGATACCAGCTTCGCCGCTGGCCTCGAAACCCTGGAGACCGAACTGTTCTCTGAGCAGACCCTGCCATGGCAGTCTCTGGCCTTCCAGAGCGTCACCCTGTGCCTGCGGGCCTATTTCGCCGACCGCAAGGCTGGCCGCTTTGTTTTCCATGAAGACGACCTGCCGCGTCCGGTGGCACCGATCACTGATCATCTTCAAGGGTGAACTCGATCGGCAGCAGGACGCGGAAGTCCCTGCCCTTCAGACTTTCTGGCAGCATCGTGGTCGCCGCAGCCTTCTCGATCATCGACAGTGCCTGCTCATCGAGTGCAGCATGTCCGCTTGAATGGACCAGGGAAGACTGCGGGCCGCGCTGCCATGCGCTCACGCTCACCGCCACCTCAACCCTTCCCTCCCAGCCACGCTCACGCGCCAGTGGTGGATAGCGTTTTAAGCGGCGGGCGGCGATTGCCAGCGCCACGCGATACTGGCGCAGGTCATCCGCACCGACGCCTTCACGCGCCGCCGCCTGCCCACCCCCGGGAGCAGCCGTGGAGTCGGACAGCAACGACCGATCCGGAACGGGGTTGGCCACCGGCGCCGGCTCAGGGACGCCTTCACGCACCCCGGCGCGTCGTGTCGGTTGAACCTGCTGCCGAGACGCCTCTGGCGGGGCTGCTGGGCGGTCACCCGCAGCCCCTGTGGCCGACAGCTGTGCGACAACCGGCATCACCCGGTGCGGGACCTGAAGCACGGCCTGAACTGGTGCTGCCGCCAGTTCAAAACGCAGCGGCGAAACCCTGAAAGCGGTCGACAAGAGACCCGCGTGCGCCAGCACCGATACCGTCAGCGCCAGCAGCAGACGGCGGGAAGCCAGCCTATCTGCCGGCTTTCTCCTCGTCTTCGCGCATCTTCTTGCTGAAGAAATAGGAAAACCACCCTGCCATACCGATGACGAAGACGATCACGAACAAGCTGAACAAACCGTAATCACTCGTAAACAAAAGATCCCAAGCCATCTCTTACCTCCCGTCTGAATCTGTCGGCAAAACACCCCCTGCCCTGGCCGATGTCGTCAAGCCCAACACCGCCGGCGACTCGGTCAGCCAATCACCCGCCAGTCGCCACTCCTGCCTGTCGTCCTCGAGCGTTACATGCCAGCGGCCCTGCAGGGGCGCCAGCGCGCCTATATAGACCCCGCCCCCCTCGGAACGTAGAACCACCTTCTGGTCGAAACCCGGGCGCGTCGGATGCACAATTCGCAGATTCAACGCTTCCGGAAGGTGGAAGCCTTCCTTGCCGCGCAGCAGCGCGCGAACCCGGTCACCGGTGCCGCCCAGCAGCAGTTCGACCTCGATGCCCAACTCGGCAGCCCGCTGAGCGCGCGCCGTACGCTGGTTCACCGCCAGGCCCTGCTTGTAGTAGTCGTCCTCGACCAGGCCGTCATTGCTGACGACTGCCAGATAAGCGGTCACAAAACCCGCCAGGATAACCACTACCGGCCCCAGCATCAGCAGCCATGGCCAGGGCTCACGGTACCACGGCTGGGCGCGGGCATTCAGCTTGCTGTTCATGGCAGGAAGAAGCTCGCTTTCTCGCGCACTGCGATCTGGTCGTCACCTTCGGCCCTGATGTCGAAGAAGATCTGGTTCGAACCCTTCTTGCCCGCCCCAGGCTCGACCCGCGCCGACAGCGCGACCGTCGTCGACGAGGCCGACGGCACTTCCACCAGACGTTCGCCGACAATATCGATACCGTCAATGCCGCTGACCGTGATCGCATAGCGATGCGTCGCTTCGTCGGTATTCGAGATGTGCAGCCTGAAGACGTTCTCGATGCGCCCGTCATCGGCCTCACGCGACAAGGTCGACCGGTCACGCAGAACGTCAACCTTCAAGGGTATGCGGTGGGCAAGACTCCACGCGGCCGCAACGATGATCGCCAGCAGAATGCTGGCGTACAGCAGCGTTCTCGCGCGCAACAGGTGGGCAAACATGTCCTTTGCCGTATAGTGTTTCGCTAGGGCATTCTCGGTCGAGTAGCGAATGAGGCCACGCGGCGAGCCAACCTTGTCCATCACCTGATCGCAGGCATCGACGCATGCCGCGCAGGCAATGCATTCGAGCTGCAGGCCATTGCGGATATCGATGCCGGTCGGGCAGACCTGAACACAGATACTGCAGTCCACACAGTCGCCGAGTGGCTGCGCTTTCGCAACGGATCCCTTTTTGCGCAATCCCCGCGGCTCCCCCCGTTCGGGGTCGTAACTGATGATCAGGGTATCCGGGTCGAACATCACGCCCTGGAAGCGGGCATACGGACACATGTACTTGCACACCTGCTCGCGCAGGAAGCCCGCCATCAGGTAAAGGAACGCGGCGTAGAAAAGGATCCAGAAAGCTTCCCAGGGGCCGAGATCGAAAGCAGCAATCGCCGCCAGCAGTTCCTTGATCGGCGTGAAATAGCCAACAAAGGTGATCCCTGTCCACAGAGCAATCAACAGCCACAGCGAATGCTTGATGAGCTTCAGCCGCAGCTTGCGTGAATTCATCGGCTGCGCGTCGAGTTTCATGCGCGCGGGGCGCTCACCCTCGATCTTGCGCTCGATCCACAGCAGGATCTCGGTATAGACGGTCTGCGGACACGCATAGCCGCAGAAGAGTCGCCCACCCACGGCGGTGACCAGAAAAAGTCCATAGGCGGAAATCACCAGCAAAATCGCCAGATAGATGACGTCCTGCGGCCAGAAAACCAGGCCGAAAATGTAGAACTTGCGTTCAACGATATGAAAGAGTACCGCCTGCCGTCCACCCCACTCCAGCCAGCACAGACCATAGAACAGAGCCTGGGTAAAGAAGACCATCGCCCAGCGCCAGTTATTGAAAAAACCTGTGACGCTGCGGACGTAGACGGTCTTGTGCTTCTCGTACAAGGTATCGACGTTGATGGGTATTGCCTTGGCCTTGCTCGCGGCCGCCTGGTCCATGATCTCGGCTCCAATCTATTTCAGAATTACAGCAAACTCTAATATTACATTCTGGTGCGAGAGTGAACTTGATCTGAATCAGCCAAGGCAGAATTGGATGGTAACGCCGAGCGGAAAATCCGAGCCGGACGTTCCGCTCATGCCAGCCGTGCCTGTTGGAACTCTTTCCAGGCCGGCATCTGGTTGTTGCGGCCCTTGGTGATGGTCTCGATGATCGTGGCCTCGGAACTACCATAGAGCCACACCTTGTCGGTCAGGTTTGGCGCACCCAGCGCATGCATGCCCTTGCCATCCGGCCCGTGACAGCCCGAGCAGCCGGCGCTGTTGAAAGCCTCCTGCCCCTTGGCGACGCGTACCGAATCAGCCGGCAGACCGGACAGCGAACGCACATAGGCAGCCAGATCCTTGATCGTTTCGGCACCGAGCTGAGCGTGCGGCGGCATCACTCCCATACGGCCGGCGCTGATGGTCTCGACGATCTGCGCCGGCTCGCCACCCCACTGCCAGTCGTTGTCAGCAAGATTCGGGAAGCCCTTCGAACCGCGTGCGTCGGCGCCATGGCACTGCATGCAATAGGTCAGATACAGGCGCTTACCAGTCTCGTTGGCCTCCTTGTCGGCAGCCAGCGCCTTGACATCCGTCTTCATGTAATTGGCATAAAGTGGCCTGGTCTGCTCTTCGAACCTCGCCATTTCCTTTGCCCACTGGCCACTCGACGACCAGCCGAGGAGCCCCGGGAAGCTGCCGAGTGTCGGATAGAGCACGGCGTAGACGAGCGAGAAGATCACCGTGATATAGAACAGCCACATCCACCACTTGGGCAGTGGATTGTTGTATTCCTCAAGCGTCTCGTCCCACACATGCCCCGTGGTGTCGACCTTGCTGCCGGCAGGCGGGCTGCTTTGCGTCCACAACAGCACGCCGCAGGCAATGATGCTGACCAACACGAGAAGAATGACGTACCAGTTCCAAAACTGATTCACAAAATCGTTCATGATGCTTTCCTTTGTCCGTTGCGATCCAGGCCCAGTTCCAGCCGATCCGCCTCTTCATCGCTGAACGGCAGCATGGCCGCTTCCTCGAAGCGCTTCTTGTTGCCTTTCACGCCGTAAGCCCACCAGACGATCCCGAGGAAAGTCAGCAGGGAAACGACGGTAACGATGGATCTCAGATCGTTGATGTCCATGGCCTACTTCACATTCTTCATTTCAAGGCCCATCCCCTGCAGGTAGGCAACGAGAGCATCAAGTTCGCTCTTGCCTTCAAGCTGCTTTCTGGCCCCGGCGATTTCGTCGTCGGTATACGGAACTCCGACCTTGCGCAGAGCATGCATCTTGCTCTCGATGCTGTTCGCATCGGCCGGCGCCTTCTCGAGGAAAGCAAAGGCAGGCATGTTGGACTCGGGAACCACGTCACGCGGATTGATCAGGTGCGCGCGGTGCCATTCGTCCGAGTAACGCCCACCGACCCGATGCAGGTCGGGGCCGGTCCGCTTGGAGCCCCACTGGAACGGATGGTCATAGACGAACTCACCCGCAACCGAATAATGCCCATAGCGCTCGGTTTCCGCACGGAAGGGACGAATCATCTGTGAGTGGCAAAGGAAGCAGCCTTCGCGGATATAGACATCACGCCCGGTCAGACGAACCGGATCGTAGGGCTTGAGCCCGGTCACCGGTTGGGTCGTGGACTTCTGGAAAAAGAGCGGCACGATTTCGACCAGACCGCCGACGCTGACCACCAGCAGGGTCAGCACCACCATCAGCCCGACATTGCGTTCAATTGCATCTTGCGTAAGTTTCATGTCATTCCCCTGTCAGGCGTGGTGAGCGGCGGGCAGCAGGACGCGTGCGTCATTAACGGTCCGGCCACCGGCAATCGTCTTGACCATGTTGTAGGCCATGATCAGCATGCCGCAGAGGAAAAGAACCCCGCCGAGGAAACGGATCGCCCAGAACGGGTACGAAGCCTTGACCGATTCGACGAAGCTGTAGGTCAGCGTGCCATCGAGGTTGACCGCCCGCCACATCAGGCCCTGCATCACACCGGCAATCCACATCGAGGCGATGTAGAGAACGACACCGATCGTCGCCACCCAGAAATGTACCGTGATCAGCTTGACACTGAACATCTCGGACTTGCCAAACAGGCGCGGCAACAGGTAATAGATGGAACCGATCGAAACCATCGCCACCCAGCCCAGTGCACCCGAATGCACGTGTCCGACCGTCCAGTCGGTGTAGTGCGACAGCGCATTGACCGTCTTGATGGCCATCATCGGGCCTTCAAAGGTCGACATGCCGTAGAACGACAGCGAGGTAATCAGGAACTTGAGGATCGGATCATCACGCAGCTTGTGCCAGGCACCCGAAAGAGTCATCACGCCGTTGATCATGCCACCCCACGATGGCGCCAGCAGGATCAGCGAGAACAGCATGCCCACCGACTGCGTCCAGTCCGGCAGTGCGGTGTAATGCAGGTGGTGCGGGCCGGCCCACATGTAGGTGAAGATCAGCGCCCAGAAGTGCACCACCGACAGGCGGTACGAGTACACCGGGCGTTCGGCCTGCTTCGGCACGAAGTAGTACATCATGCCCAGGAAGCCGGCGGTGAGGAAAAAGCCGACGGCGTTGTGGCCGTACCACCATTGCACCATGGCGTCCTGTACGCCGGCATAAGCCGAGTAGGACTTGGTCAGCGAGACCGGGATGGCTGCGCTATTGACCAGATGCAGCAGCGCCACGGCTAGGATGAATCCGCCATAGAACCAGTTGGCGACATAAATGTGCGTCACCTTGCGCTTGGCGATGGTGCCGAAAAATACCACTGCATACGCCACCCAGACCAGCGTGATGAGGATGTCGATCGGCCACTCGAGTTCGGCGTACTCCTTGCCCGACGTGAAACCCAGTGGCAGCGTGACGGCGGCCAGGACGATGACCAGTTGCCAGCCCCAGAAGGTGAAAGCAGCCAGTCCATCGGAGAAGATTCGCGTATGGCAGGTGCGCTGCACCACGTAATACGAGGTGGCGAACAATGCGCTACCGCCGAAGGCGAAGATTACGGCGTTGGTGTGCAATGGACGCAGACGGCCGAAATGCAGCCAGCCGACATTGAGCTCCGGCCAGACCAGCTGGGCGGCAATGATGACGCCGACCAGCATTCCGACAATTCCCCAGACGACCGTCATCACGGCAAACTGCCGCACCACCTTGTAATTGTATGTTGACTGAGTTTCCGACATGGACTCACCTCGTTTGTGACCAAGAAAACCGGTTTTCACCGCCCTGAATGCCCTTATTCTGAGCACTAACTTTCAAGATGTTATTTTAACCGCTGGAGGTCAAATTTGACACAGATCAAGCTCCTCGCGGTTAGCACAGGCGAATCCTTATGGACAAAAAAAGGGTGCGCCGAAACGCACCCGAACCCCAACAGAGAAGTGACCTGACACCCGCCACGCGCCAAATGCCAGCGCATTGACGCCATCCGCTGGGCAATTTTCACCGCACCAAGAGGAATCGTCTTGACCTGCGTCAAGAGTCGTGCAAATTCGACGCACTGGATCGGGCGCCGCTCCGCTCCGAGTCGGATCCGGGTTCGGCGGGAGTGACGGCATCCGTCGTTGCGGTTGGCGGTGACGAGCGGTCGTCGTCCATCAGAATGCGGTAGGCCGGCCCTTCGAGATCGTCGAACTGGCCGCTGCGCAGCGACCACCAGAAGGCGATGCCGATCAGGAAGACCAGCACGACGGAGATCGGAATCAGCAGGTACAAGGTTTCCATGATCGCTCAGCGTTGGGCAAGCGTCTGCAAGCGCAAGGAATTCGCGACCACCAGCAGGGAACTGCCCGACATGCCGATGCCGGCCATCCACGGGGTGATGAAACCGCTCATCGCCAGCGGCAGGACGACCAGATTATAGGCGAACGACCACCACAGGTTCTGCCGGATCACGCGCAGCGAACGGCGTGCGACGAGAATGCCACGCAGCAGGTGATCGAGGTTTTCCGAGAGCAGCACCAGATCGGCCTGCGTGCGCGCCAACTGCGAACCGCCGCCCATGGCCACCGACACCTGCGCCTGCGCCAGCACCGGCGCATCATTGACGCCGTCGCCGACCATCGCCACCACGGCCCCGCCGGCCTGCAGTCGACGCACGTAGTCGTGCTTGGCCTGCGGTGAAGCGTTCGCCTCAACTTCGTCAATTCCCAATGCCAGCGCCACACGGCGAGCAGCCGGTGCGGCGTCGCCAGTCAGCAGCGCCACCTGCCGTCCCGCCGCCCGCAAGGCGGACACCATCGCTGCTGCCTCCGGTCGCGGATCGTCGCCCAGGCGAAAGAGGGCGATCCAGCCGGTCTCGTCGCCGAGCCCGATCACCGTATCGCCGTCGCCAGGCAGGGACCGAGCGCACTCCGGCAGCGGCTTGCCGTGCAGGGCGACAACGTGGTCGGGACGGCCAAGGCGCACCCTGCGGCCCGCCTGCACGGCACTGACACCACAGCCCGGCTCGTTGACCAGCGCATCAACCAGTGGCAGAACCCGACCCGCGGCTGCCTGCCGCAAGGCAGCGCCGATCGGATGTTCCGACGCTTGCTCGAGCGCCGCCGCCAGAACCAGACTGGCGTCCTGGTCCAGCTTGCCGAGCGGCACGATTTCAAGTAGTTTCATCTCGCCGGTGGTCAGTGTGCCGGTCTTGTCGAAAACGAAGTGGCTGGCCCGCGCCAGGGTCTCGACCGCATGGCTGCGGGTCACCAGCAGACCGGCCCTGGCCATCGCCCCGCTGGCCACGGTCAGCGCCACCGGCGTCGCCAGGGACAAGGCGCAGGGGCAAGTCACGACCAGCACGGAAACCGTGATCCACAGCACCTGGCGGGGATCGATGAACCACCAGGTGACGGCCACGGCCGCGGCGAGGAACAACAGCGTTATGATGAAATGACTGGCGATGCGGTCCGCCAGCTCAACGACTCGCGGCTTCTCGGTCTCCGCCCGTTCCATCAGGCGGACGATTGCCGACAGCCGGGTCCCCTCGCCCACCTGCGTCACCTCGACCAGAAGCGGACTCTCGATATTGACCGCACCGCCAGTCACAGCCACACCCGGGCGCTTACCAACCGGCGCACTCTCGCCGGTGAGCAACGCCTCGTTGGCGCTGCTCACCCCTTCAATGACCAGACCATCGGCCGGAATCGTCTCGCCAGGCCGCACCAGCACCACCTCTCCGGGCCGCAGGTCGGCCGCCAGTACCTGCTCGCCGTCGCGGCTCTCCGGGTAGGCGGCAAGGCGGGTCGCCACCACCGGCATCAGCCTGGCCAGCGCCTCGGTGACGCTGACCGCTCGCTGGCGAGCGGTCATTTCCAGGAAACGCCCGCTCAAGAGGAAAAAGATGAACATCGTCACCGAGTCGAAATAGACCTCGCCGCTGGCCGTCAGCGTCGCCCAGACGCTGGCCGCAAAGGCGGCGCCGATGCCCAGCGCCACCGGCACATCCATTCCCGCCCGGCGCAGCAGGAGATCGCGCCAGGCGTTGCGGAAAAACGGCGCCGCCGAATAGAAGACCACCGGCGCCGTCAGCGCCAGGCTCGCCCAGCGCATCAACTGTTCGACCGCCGGCGTCATCTCGCCGTCACCGGCCAGATACACCGGTACCGCGTACATCATCACCTGCATCATGCCGAAACCGGCGACAAACACCCGCCACAGCGCACTGCGCCGCTCCTGGCGTGCCAGTTGCTCGGTCTTCGCCGCGTCGTAGGGGTAAGCGCGATAGCCGATCGCCACAATCGCCGCCAGGATCTCGGACAGCCGAACTCGCCGCTCGTCCCAGCGGACCCGGGCACGCCGGGTCGCGTAATTGATATCGACCGAGGTCACCCCGGCGAGACGCGAAAGATGTTGCTCGTTCAGCCAGACGCAGGCCGAACAGGTAATTCCCTCGAGGATCAGCGACGCCTCGCGCTCGCTGCGCTCAGGATCGTCGCCGAGCAGCCGCACGAAGCTCTTCTGGAAGTCCGCGTGATCATAGAGCTGCAGGCCTTCGACGATCGCCGGCATCGCCTCGCGCGGGGCATTGGGCAGGGCATCGCGATTGCGGTAGTAGTCGGCCAGCCCGTGGTCGACAATCGCCTGCGCAACCGCCTGACAGCCACCGCAGCACATTGCGCGTGCTTGGCCATCGATGGAGGTCGCCAGGTCGACCCCGGTCGGGATGGGCTGACCACAGTGGTAGCAATTGCCGATGTTCATTCCTGCCGCAGATGGGAAAAGAGGCCGGCGCCGGACGGCGGCGCACGAAACTGGTTATAATCGCACGTTTTGTCCGTCCCCACTCGCGCCCGATGATCGTCTATCGCGGTTTCTCGCCGACAGCGCACAGTGCCACCGTCCTCACCATAGGCAACTTCGATGGCGTACATCTTGGCCATCGCGCGCTGCTCGCTCGTCTGACAGCGGCCGCGGCGAATGCCGGCCTGCCCGCGGCGGTGCTCACCTTCGAGCCCCATCCGCGCGAATTCTTCGCCCCGGAATCGGCGCCGCCGCGCCTGTCCACGCTGCGTGAAAAACTCGAACTGCTCGCCGACGACGGGGTGGACCTCGCGCACGTCTGCCATTTCAACGCGGGCTTCGCCGCCTTGAGCGCCGAAGAATTCATTGAACGGATACTGATCGGCGCGCTGCGCGTACGGCAACTGATCGTCGGCGATGATTTTCGCTTCGGTGCCGGGCGGGCCGGCGACTTCGCGCTGCTGCGCGAGGCCGGCGCCGGTCTCGGCTTTCAGGTCGAAGCCATGGCGAGCGTCACCGTGGACGGCGAGCGCGCCTCCAGCTCGGCGGTCCGCGACGCCCTCCAGGCTGGCCGACTGGAACACGCGGCGCGTCTGCTCGGCCGCCCCTACTCGATCGATGGCCGCGTCGTGCACGGCGACAAGATCGGCCGCCAGCTTGGCTTCCACACGGCGAACATCCGCATCAAGCACGAGCGGCCACCGCTGCAGGGCGTCTTTGCAGTCGAAGTCAGGGGCCTGCCGGGCGGCCCGCACCGGGGCGCCGCCAACCTCGGCTACCGCCCGACCGCCCATCAGGTCGTACGAGCGCTGCTTGAAGTGCATCTGCTTGATTTCTCTGCCGACATCTACGGCGCCCATCTCAACGTCCGCTTCCTGCACAAGTTGCGGGACGAAATGAAATTCCCGGACTTCAACGCCCTGAAGGCGCAGATCGCCAGCGACGTTGCCGCCGTGAAAGCGTACTTCCAGTTGTGAGAACCGCCATGGCCGACTACAAGAAAACCCTCAATCTCACCGATACGCCGTTTCCGATGCGCGGCGACCTTGCCCGGCGCGAACCGCAATGGGTCGCCGCCTGGCAACAGAGCAAGCTGTACGAACGGATCCGTGAGGCATCGCAGGGCCGCCCGCGTTTCGTTCTGCACGACGGTCCGCCTTACGCCAACGGTGACATCCACATCGGCCACGCAGTTAACAAGATCCTCAAGGACATCATCGTCCGCGCCAGAACGCTGGCCGGTTTCGATGCGCCCTACGTTCCGGGCTGGGACTGCCACGGCCTGCCGATCGAGCATCAGATCGAAAAGCTGCACGGCAAGCACGTCGCGGCCGACCGCGTACGCGAGTTGTGCCGCGCCTTCGCCGGCGAGCAGATCGAGCGCCAGAAGAAGGACTTCATCCGGCTGGGCATTCTCGGCGCCTGGGACCATTCCTACCTGACGATGGACTTCAAGACCGAGGCCGATGAAATCCGTACGCTCGGCACGATCCTCGCGAAGGGCTACCTCTACCAGGGGCTCAAACCGGTCAACTGGTGTCTCGACTGCAGTTCGGCGCTGGCTGAAGCCGAGGTCGAGTACGAAGACAAGACTTCGTCGGCAATCGACGTGGCTTTCGAGGTGCATCCCAATCACGCCGAGAAGGTGGCCAGGGCATTCGGCCTCAGCCACCTGCGGGGTCCGGCCTTCGCCGTCATCTGGACGACGACGCCATGGACCCTGCCGGCGAACGAAGCAGTCTGTGCCCACCCGGATTTCCACTATGACCTGATCGACACGCCGCGAGGCGCGCTGATCCTCGTCCGCGAACTGGCCGCAGCCTGCCTGCAGCGTTACGCGTTGGCCGGCACGGTGATCGCTTCCGCCAACGGCGCAGCGCTCGAGCAGGTGTTGCTCAAACACCCCTTCCAGCGGCGGGACGTGGCGATCATCTGCGGCCGGCACGTCACCCTGGAGGCGGGCACCGGCCTGGTGCACACCGCCCCGGCGCACGGCACCGACGACTACCTGATCGGCAAGGTCTACGGCCTGCCGGTCAACAACCCGGTCGGCGACGACGGCCGCTTCGTTGCCGGCACGCCAGCGCTCGGGGTTGGCGAACTGGCCGGAAAATCGGTCTGGGAGGCCAACCCACTGGTGCTGCAGGAACTCGCTGCCAATGGTCACCTGCTCAAGGCGGAGAAAATCCAGCACAGCTACCCACACTGCTGGCGCCACAAGACGCCGATCATTTTTCGCGCCACGACGCAATGGTTCATCGGCATGGACCACCGTCCACCGCCGCCCGGGTCTTCATCGGCGCAACCGGTTGACGAGGAACCGACGCTGCGCTGGTGCGCCGAACGCGCCGTCGACGAGACCCGCTTCTTCCCGAGCTGGGGCCGGGCACGCCTCGAAGCGATGATGCGTACCCGCCCGGACTGGTGCGTCTCGCGACAGCGCAACTGGGGCGTGCCGCTGCCCTTCTTCCTGCATCGCGAAACCGGCGCGCCGCATCCCCGTACTGCCGAACTCGTCGAAGCCGTCGCCCAGCGGGTCGAGAAGGCCGGCATCGAAGCCTGGTTCGCGCTCGACGCGCGCGAACTGCTCGGCGCCGAAGCCGACCAGTACCGCAAGATGAGCGACACCCTCGACGTCTGGTTCGACTCCGGCTCGACGCATGCGAGCGTCCTGCGCGGCTCACACCGAAGCGAACTGGCGTATCCGGCCGATCTCTACCTCGAAGGCTCCGATCAGCATCGCGGCTGGTTCCAGAGTTCGCTGCTGATCGGCTGCGCCATGGACGGCCGCGCGCCGTACAAGGCGCTACTGACGCACGGCTTCGTCGTCGACGGCAAGGGCCTGAAGATGTCGAAGTCGAAAGGCAACGTGATCGCGCCGCAGAAGATTGCCGACACACTCGGCGCCGAAATCCTCCGCCTGTGGGTCGCCGCCACCGACTACTCGGGCGAACTCTCGATCTCGGACGAGATTCTCAAGCGGGTCGTCGAGGCCTACCGCCGCATCCGCAACACGCTGCGCTTCCTGCTCGCCAACACCTCGGACTTCGACCCTGCCCGCGACATGCCGACAGTCGAGCAATGGCTGGAGATCGACCGCTACGCGCTGGCCATGACCCGGCAACTGCAGGCGCAGTGCGAAGCCGACTACGAGCGCTTCGAGTTCCACCGCGTCGTCCAGTCGCTGCAGACCTTCTGCTCCGAGGATCTCGGCGGCTTCTACCTCGACATCCTCAAGGACCGCCTGTACACCACGGCCGCCGGCTCGCCGGCTCGCCGTTCGGCGCAGGCCGCGCTGTGGCACATCCTGCAGTGCCTGACCAAGCTGATGGCCCCGGTTCTCTGCTTCACGGCCGAAGAAATCTGGCAGTTGCAGACCGGCGACGGCGAACAATCGGTGATGCTGCAGACCTGGCAACCGCTGCCGGCACCGGCAGCGGAAGACGAACTGCTCGAAAGATGGCGCAGGATCCGCGGCTATCGGGCGGAAGTCATGCGCGCCCTCGAAGAACTGCGCATCGCCGGCGGCATCGGCTCGTCGCTGCAGGCTGCGGTGAGTGTGCACTGCGATGGTGAAAAATACGAACTGCTCGCCTCGCTGGGGGACGACCTGCGCTTTGTCCTCATCTGCTCGCAGACGGCGGTCATTCGCGACGCCATCGACAGCTTGCAGTGTCGTCCGCTGGCGCACGCCAAATGCCAGCGCTGCTGGCACGTGCGCGCCGACGTCGGCGCCAACCCCGATCACCCCGGCCTCTGCGGCCGCTGTATCGACAACCTGCATGGCGAGGGCGAAACCCGTGCCTTCGCGTAACATCGACCGCTGGCTGTGGTTGGCCGGCATCATCGTCGTCTGTGACCAGGTAAGCAAGTGGCTGGTGCTCGCCTGGCTGCAGCCGGGTGATTCGATCTACGTCGCGCCCTTCTTCAACTGGGTGCTGACCTTCAACCCGGGCGCGGCGTTCAGCTTCCTCTCCGACGCCGGCGGCTGGCAGCGCTGGTTCTTCACCATCCTGGCGCTCGCCATCTCGGCCTGGATCGTCAGCATCCTGCCGCGCCACAGCGGCCAATTCCGGCTCTCGCTGGCGCTGACGCTGATCCTCGGCGGCGCCCTCGGCAATGTCATCGACCGACTGCGCTTCGGTGCCGTGGTCGACTTCATTCAATGGCACGCTGCTGGGTTCTACTGGCCCGCCTTCAACATCGCCGACTCGGCAATCAGCGTCGGTGCCGTGCTGATGGTCTGGGACCAGTTCGCCAGCAAGCCCGCCGCGCCGGATTCCTCCCGCAGCAGGCGCGGGGAACAGCCATGAATGGTTGGCGTACGGCCGCGACCAGGCATTTTGAGCGAATAGACCCATGAACCCCATCCCGCCCAGCGACTCGCAGCCCCCACTCGGCCAGGCCACCGTCGGACCCGACAGCTATCTGACGCTGCATTACCGCCTCGCCGACCTCGACGGCACCGAGTACGTCAGCACCTTCGACCTGTCGCCGGCGACCCTGCAGATGGGGAGCGGCCAGCTCGCCGAAACGCTCGAAAGGCTGCCTGCTCGGACTGCCCGCCGGCGAACGCCACGTCTTCCAGCTCGACGCAGTGGACGCCTTCGGCAGCCACAACCCGCGCCTCGTCGAACGGATCGCGCGCAGCGCGCTGCCAGCGGAGATCGAACTCCGGGTCAACTCGCTGATCGAGTTCACCTCACCCGGCGGTGCCTCCAGCTTCGCCGGCTTCCTGCGCGAGCTGAACGACACCAGCGCGCTGTTCGACTTCAACCATCCACTCGCCGGCAAACCGATCCGCTTCGAAGTCGAAGTCATCGCCATCATGTGAGGCCCAACATGCACGTCACCCTCGCCAATCCCCGCGGCTTCTGCGCCGGCGTCGAGCGCGCCATCGCCATCGTCGAGCGCGCGATCGAAAAGTTCGGCGCGCCGATCTACGTTCGCCATGAAGTGGTGCATAACCGGTTCGTCTGCGATGACCTGCGCGCCAGGGGCGCCATCTTCGTCGACCATCTGGCCGATGTCCCCGCCGGCAGCATCGTCATCTTCAGCGCGCATGGCGTCTCGAGGGCGGTGATCGGCGAGGCCAAGGCGCGTGGCCTGAAGGTCTTCGACGCCACCTGCCCGCTGGTCACCAAGGTACATGCCGAAGTCGGGAGGATGCGCCGGGAGGGCCGCGAGATCGTCATGATCGGCCACAAGGGACATCCAGAGGTCGAGGGCACCATGGGGCAGAGTGCCGACGGCATGTATCTCGTCGAGACCGTCGCCGACGCCCGCCAACTCGAAGTCGCGCACCCGTCCCGTCTGGCCTACGTCACCCAGACCACCTTGTCGATGGACGACGCAGCACAGGTGATCGCCGCCCTCCAGGAGCGCTTTCCGCAGATCATCGGCCCGAAGAAGGACGACATCTGTTACGCGACGCAGAACCGCCAGGATGCGGTCAAACGGCTGGCCCGGACCAGCGAGGTCGTGATCGTCGTCGGCAGCCGCTCGAGCTCCAATTCGAATCGCCTGCGCGAGGTCGCCGAACTGATCGGCAGCCGCGCCTACCTGGTCGACCAGGCCGAGCAGATCGACCCCGCCTGGCTCACCGGCGCCCGTCGGATCGGCGTCACCGCTGGCGCCTCGGCACCTGAAATTCTCGTCCAGGAGGTCGTCGATCGACTGTCGGCTGGCGACCCGGCGAAGGTTGGCCAGGTCGATGGTGCGGAGGAAAACGTGACCTTTGCACTGCCGCGGGAGCTGCAGGGCTGAGGGTTGCCGGGTGGAGGTCCCTGGCTCCAATGTGCCTTATCGGCACCTGGGGATGTTCACATCGCCTTCAGAAGGCGGGGGTGCCAACCACGGCACCCCTTCACCGGGACTACTTCTTCCGGCGCAGCGCCACCAGCATCGCAGCCGCAGCAACACCAAGCAGCGAAAGTGATTCCGGTTCCGGTACAGGAGTGATCGGGTCGATACCGAAAGCGGGCAGGGAGGCGGAGAACAACGCCAAGATTGACAGCAAAGTACGCATGATTAGCTCCTCGTGGAAAACTCGATTACTGACTTTATTAACTGGTTACTACCGATCTAAAGAGCGGCAGCCAAACAGGCACAAGCAAGACGCGTGCCCATTAACTTAACTATCTAATTTATTGCTATTGTTTATGTGGCATCGTCTAATGGTGATGAAAAAGTGTAAAGTTTTCCGACACTTCGAAACATGCACCAGCCCAGCTCGACCCCCGGAATGCAGCGAGTGGCTGAGGGGCAAACCGCCTCCTGGCCTGTCGCACCCTCGTCGCGCGGGTCACGATCATCAGGCACCTGACGCCGCAGCGCATCGAGGAAGACGTCGGATCCCGGGAACATCTGCTGCGGCCATTGCCCCAGGGCGCCGCCCAGCCGAGGCCTTCGGCAACAAAACGGACATAAGCGCCAACGCTTCCGCTGCCGTCTGCCCAAATCCAGACAGAACCCGCTGCGTCGCCAGCCAGTCCCTTGCGCGTTCGTCATGACGCCGGCAATGTACGGTTGCTGCCTGCCACCATCCGGAACTCGTATAGGCGGCACTCCAGCGCCCCGTTGAACAGCGGGGTCTTCCTGCTGGGAGTCAGGCGGACCAGTTTCGGCAAGCGGGTGTCGGCGCTGATCAGGTAGCAGCTCCAGCCGGCGAAGCGGCGTTTCAGGGCGCTGCCGAGCAAGGGGTAGAATTCGGCCAGTTCGTCATGGTCTGACACGCGCTCACCGTAGGGCGGGTTGCTCACCAGAATGCCGCGCTCGGCGGGGGCATCGATGTCGAGCAAGTCGCCCGGGCTCAGTTTGACTGCAGTCAGGAGTCCGGCACGGTCAAGGTTGGCCAGCGTCGCGCGAACGGCAATGGGCGAGATGTCGCTACCGAAAATTCCCGCCTCTGCAGCCGCTGCTTCGCCTGCACGCGCTGCATCGAGCAACCTCTTCCAGGCGGTGGGATCGAAATGACGCAGCCGCTGAAACGCGAAATCACGTCTGGCGCCCGGCGCGACGCGCAGAGCCATCTGGGCCGCCTCGATCAGGAAGGTGCCGCTGCCGCACATCGGGTCGAGCAGCGCAACGCCTGGCTGCCAGCCACTCAGGCGCAGTATGCCGGCGGCCAGGTTTTCCTTCAGCGGCGCGTCGACGGTCTTCTGGCGAAAGCCTCGCTGGTAGAGCGGGGCGCCCGAGGTGTCAAGGTAAAGCGTGCAGTGGTCGCCGTTGATGAAACCGTGCACCCGGACATCCGGCTGGCGCGTATCGACGCTTGGGCGAGTCCCCCCGTCACGGCGGAAGCGATCACAGACGGCGTCCTTGATGCGCAGGGTGACGAAGTCGACGCTCTTCAAAGGGCTTTTCACGGCCGTCACGTCAACCCGGATGGTCTGCTCGGCCAGGAACCACTTTGGCCAGGGGGTGTCCAGCGCCAGGCGATAGATGTCCTCCTCCTTGCCATAGGGCGCATGCGCCACGCGCCAGAGGATCCGCGTGGCAATCCGCGAGTGGAGGTTGGCACGGTAGCAGGCCGGCCAGTCAGCAAGAAAATGTACGCCGCCGAATATTTGCTTGAGGTCGCGCGCACCGGCCGCCGCGAGGTCTTCGGCGAGCAGTTGCTCGAGGCCGCGCGGGCAGCTAGCGAAAAACGTTTCCACGATCGATCTCCCGGCAGGTGGACTAGAACGGCTTGAGAACGGCAAGGTAGGTCACCGCCAGCAGCACCAGCACCGGCATTTCGTTGAACCAGCGATACCAGACGTGGCTGTGTGCGTTGCGCCCGGCTTGAAAGTCGCGCAGCAGGCGACCACAGTAGCCATGATAAGCTACCAGTACCATGACCAGTGCCGTCTTGGCGTGCAGCCAGCCGCCGCCGAAGCCGAAGCCAAACCACAGCCATAACCCCAGGGCGACCGCGAGACTCCCGATCGGCGTCATGAAACGATAGAGCTTGCCAGCCATCAGCAGCAGGCGGTCACGCTCGGCGACGCTGTCCGAAGGAACCATCGCCAGATTGACGAAGATACGCGGCAGGTAGAAGAGGCCGGCAAACCAGCTGACCACCATCCACAAATGCAACACCTTGACTATGAGCACCGGTCTTTCCTTTCTGTCAGGGCGGCTGCGATGCCATCATCGACACGAGGGTAGCGCAGCCTGACGCGAAGTTCCTTCTTGACCCGTTGATTGAGCAGTCGGCGGGATTCGTTCATGAACGATAACTGCAACGGCGACAGCCGTTGCTCCGCCTCGTGGCGCGACAGCCGAGGAACCCTCGGCAGGTGGAAACGATCGGCAACGAGATCGAAATAGTCTGCCATCCTGATCTGTGAATCGTCGGTCGCGTTGTACGTGCGGTTGCTGCGTCCGTAGCGCATTGCGGCACAGGTCATCATCGCCAGGTCGTCGGCATGAATATGGTTGCTATAGACATCGTCCACCGCGCGCAGCGCCGGGGTTCCCTGCCGCAAACGGTCGAGCGGCAGGCGGTCGGCGGCATAGATCCCGGGCGCGCGCAGGATACTGACGACGACGCCACGACGGCCAAAGGCGCGTAGCTGGCGCTCTGCATCAACCCGGCGACAGGCTCGGGCAGTTGCCGGGCGCAGGGCGCGAGTTTCGTCGATCAGCGCCCCTGCGCAATCGCCATAGACGCCGCTAGTGCTTATATACACAATGCGCTGTGGTAGACTCCGGCCGCGGGCCAGCGCGGCAAGCAACCAGCGGGTCCGGATATCGCCCTGATGGCCAGTGATAGATCGCCTGTCGGCAGCCGGGGGCGGTGCCAGGTGGACGATAATGTCAGCCAGTCCGGCAATGCGCTGCAGGCTGTCTGGCCGATCGAGGTCGGCAAGCACGGGGCGGGCGCCGTTTTCACGCCAAAAGGCGCACTGTTGCGGGTCGCGGACCAGCGCGAAGATGCGGTAATGGCCAAGCAGACGGGGCAGAATACGGCGGGCGATATCACCGCAACCAACGATCAGTAGTTTTTGCACTGCGCAATTTTACCGGATTAGGACATCGGTGGAGAGTCCATGGGTTTTCAGGTCATTGTTCAGCCTGGCCGGCACAGTTTTCACGCCGAGCCTGACGAGACGATTCTCGAAGCCGCGCTGCGCCAGGGGTTGAGCCTTCCCTATGGCTGCCGGGACGGCGTTTGTGGTGCTTGCCGGGGCCAAGTGCTGGCCGGAGAGATCGCTCACGGCAAGGCACAGCTCGATGTCCTCAGCGAAGCCGACCGCCAGGTCGGTTTCGCCCTCCTCTGTTGTGCGATGGCCAGAAGCGACCTGTCCATCGAGAGCAGGGAGGTTCGATCGCTCGCGGACATGCCGATCAGGACGCTGCCGGCACGCGTGCACCGGCTGATCCGTGCGGCACCGGAAGTGATGATCGTCGAGCTCAAGCTGGCCGCCAATGAACGTCTGCAGTTTCTCGCCGGCCAGTATGTCGATATTCTGCTCAAGGACGGCAAGCGGCGCTCCTTCTCGCTGGCCAACGCCCCGCACGACGACGCCTGCCTCGAGCTCCATGTCCGCCACGTACCCGGCGGACAGTTCACCGATCACCTCTTCAGCACCATGAAGGAACGCGACATCCTGCGCCTGCGCGGGCCGCACGGCAGCTTCTTCCTGCGCGAGGACTCCGCAAAGCCGATGCTGCTGGTAGCCGGTGGAACCGGCTTTGCGCCGATCAAGGCGATCGTGGAACATGCGCTTGCGCAAGGAAACGAACGACCCATGCATGTCTATTGGGGTGGGCGCGCTTTCGCCGATCTCTACCTTCTCCGGCTTGCCGAACAGTGGCCCCTGCAGCATGCCCACATTCGTTTCACTCCGGTCCTCTCCGAGTCGCCCGCAGACGAACACTGGGCAGGACGAACCGGCCTCGTGCACCTGGCTGCAATCGCTGATCATCCTGACCTTTCCGGCCACCAGGCCTACGTCTGCGGCTCACCGGCGATGGTCGCCGCGGCCAGGCAGGATTTCCTCAGGCACTGCCAGTTGCCGGCAGACGAATTCTTTGCCGACTCCTTCGACTACGCTGCCGATACCCTGGATGCGATGAAAGCCAGCCAACAGTCGAACACAAGGGTTGCCCCGCATGAATGAAGTCTTCATGTCCCGCCAGCCTCTGGTCAATCGCCAGAGCCGGATCATCGCCACCCGACTGACGCTCCACCTGGGAAACCAGGGGGAGATGCGGGATGCAGTCAGCGCTCTCGACGGGCTGACCGACGTCTGGCCACCGGGTGAAAAGCCGGTGTTCATCAGTTGCGGCCCGGCCAGCTGTGATGCCCGCCTGCTCGACTGGTCGGCACCGGGTAACGCTACCATCGAATTGCCGGCAGCCAGTCTGGTCAACGAGCAGGGAGCCGAGCTGATCGCAGCGCTGCAGACCTGGCAACCGACGCTCTGCGTGCACTTTGATCCTCAGGCGACGCAGGCAATGACAGTCGGCGTGCCGTGCCGTTTCATCGGCTTCGACGCCCGGCGATTCAACCTGGCCCAACTCAAATTACTCGCCGCGCGAACCCGGTCGCTGGGCATCGCCATCGCCTTCAATGTCGACACGGCGGCAGATTTCCGCGCCTGCATGGATGCGGGAATGACTGCCGCATCGGGATGGTTTTTCACGTCACCGAGCAGCGCACCGGCAAAGACGCTCAATCCTGGACAGGCCAATATCGTACGGGTGCTCAATCTGGTCCGCAGCAACGCCGAAATCCGGGAAATAGAAGCGGCTCTCAAGCAGGACGTCGCGATTTCCTACAAGCTCTTGCGCTACATCAATACTGCCGGTTTCGGCCTGTCCTGTGAGATCCAGTCGTTTCGGCACGCAGTCAACATGCTCGGCTACGACAAGCTCAACCGCTGGCTGTCACTGTTGCTCGGGACGGCAAGCAAGGACCCGATGGCGCCCGCCTTGATGCACACGGCCCTGTTCAGAGCCCGCCTGATGGAATTGCTGGCCAACGGCCTGGTCGACAAATCAGAGTACGACAACCTGTTCATCACCGGCGCCTTCTCCTTGCTCGACGCGCTGCTCGGCGTCGGCATCGAACAGGTACTCGATGCGATGCGCCTGCCTGAGCCAATCTCGGATGCCCTGCTTGGCAATGGCGGCCGCTATCAGGCTTTCCTGGAGCTGGCGCTGGCCAGCGAGCGAGACGATGGCCAGATGATCGCCGAGCAGGCGGCCATGCTTGGCCTGACGGCCAGCCAGTTCAACCGCGCCCAGATGCAGGCGCTTTGCTTTGCCGACGCGATGGAGTTCTAGCGCTGGAGTCTACTCGCCGAGATACGCCGCACGCACCTTGGGGTCAGCCAGCAGCTTGTTTGATTCGTCGGTGACCGTAATCTCGCCGCTCTCCATGACGTAGCCACGCTGACTGACCTCCAGCGCCAGCTTGGCATTCTGTTCGACGAGCAGAATGGTCATACCCTCACTGGCGACCGTACGAATCACTTCGAAGATTTTCTGCACCATGATCGGCGCCAGCCCCATCGACGGTTCGTCGAGCAGCAGCAGGCGCGGCTTGCTCATCAATGCGCGGCCGATCGCCAGCATCTGCTGCTCCCCGCCCGAGAGCGTTCCTGCAACTTGCTGTGCCCTCTCCTTGAGACGGGGAAAGAGCCCGAGAACATGCTCCAGGTCGCGCGCAATGGCCGCCTTATCATTGCGCGCGTAGGCACCCATGTACAGGTTCTCGAGACTCGTCATGCGCGGGAAGACGCCCCTGCCCTCGGGCACCAGCGCGATCCCTTCTGCCACCAAGCCATGCGGCGGCAAGGCAAGAAGTTCCTTGCCGCGATAACGGACGCTGCCGCCAGCCGGATCAAGCAATCGAGAAAGGGCGCGCAAGGTGCTGCTCTTGCCGGCGCCGTTGGCACCGATCAGAGCGACCATTTCGCCTTCGTTGACATGGAAGGTAATGCCACGAACGGCCTGGATGCCTCCGTAGGAAACCCGTAGTCCGCTAACCTCGAGCATGATTCATCCGTTCCCTTCAGGCCACCGAGCCGCCGAGGTAGGCCTCGATCACGCGGGAATCCCTCTGCACGACTGACGGCACGTCCTCGCAGATTTTCTCGCCGTAGTCGAGTACCGCGACCCGCCCGCACAAGCCCATCACCAGTTTGACGTCGTGCTCGATCAACAATATGGTCACCCCATCCCGACAGATGCCTTCAACGAGTAACCGCAAGGCCTCGGTTTCAGTGCCGTTCATGCCCGCGGCCGGCTCGTCGAGGGCGAGCAGCTTTGGTTCGGTGGCCAATGCACGGGCGATTTCCAGGCGTCGCTGATCGCCGTAGGACAGGTGCCGGGCATAGTCATGTGCCCGCTCCTGAATTCCCACATAGTGCAGCAGATCCTCTGCCCGGCGAGCGATCGCCGCCTCCTCAGTCCGCGTCGCCGAGTTGCGGGTGACCGCACCAAATACGCCGGCATGCGTCCGCAAGTGGCGTCCGACCATGACATTCTCGATTGCCGTCATGTTGCCAAACAGACGGATGTTCTGAAAGGTCCGGGCAATCCCGACTTCGGCCGCCTTGTGTGGCGCGTCGGCCTCCAGTTTGGCGCCGTCGAAGACGAAATGGCCACTCTCGTTCCTGTAGAGACCGGTCAGGCAATTGAAAAAAGTCGTCTTGCCGGCGCCATTCGGCCCGATCAGGCCATAGATCTCCCCCCGGCGAATGGTCAGGGAAACATCGTGCAGGGCCTTTACCCCGCCGAAATGCTTGGCGACTTCGTGCGCTTCGAGAAGAACCGGTTGCTGGCTCATGGTCAATCCGTCGCCTCGGCCAGTTCACGACGGCGCAGCGACGAAGGCCACAGGCCCGCCGGACGAAAGCGCATCACCAGTACCAGGGCAAGACCGAAGACCAGCATTCGCAAGCTCTCTGGGTCGATGATCATGCGTCCGAAGGCGGCCTGCTGAAGGGGTTCGATGCCATAGCGCAGCGCCTCAGGCAACGCGGTCAGCAGAACGGCACCAAGGATTACTCCGGGGATGTGCCCCATGCCGCCGAGGACGACCATGGCCAGAATCGTGATCGATTCCATCAACGAAAAGCTCTCGGGGCTGACGAAACCCTGCATGGCGGCAAAGACACCGCCGGCGATGCCACCGAATGATGCACCCATGGCAAAGGCGAGCAACTTGATGTTCCGGGTATTGATGCCACAGGCCTTGGCCGCCACTTCGTCCTCGCGAATCGCCTGCCAGGCGCGACCAATGCGTGAATCCTGCAAGCGCATATTGACGACGATCACCAGGATGGCCAACGCAACCAGCAGGAAATAATACTTCTGCGGTCCCGAAAGGGTGACGCCCAGGATAGTGCTGGTCTGCGAAAAAGAGAAATCGCCGATCCTGATTGGATCGATCAGGGTGATGCCCTGCGCGCCGTTGGTGATGTTGATCGGCGCATTGAGATTGTTCATGAAGATGCGAATGATCTCACCGAAGCCGAGGGTGACGATTGCCAGGTAGTCCCCGCGAAGTTTCAGCGTCGGAGCCCCAAGGAGAACACCGAAGAGACAGGCGAGAGCCGCACCGAAGGGCAGGATTACCCAGAAAGGCAGGTGGATGCCGAAATGCGGCGAGGCCAGCAGTGCGTAGGCATAGGCGCCCACGGCGTAGAAGGCGACGTAACCCAGGTCGAGCAATCCGGCATAGCCGACAACGATATTCAGGCCCAGCGCCAGGAAGACGTAGAGGATCGCGAAATTGGCAATGCGCACCCAGGCCTGGCCACCCAGGGCGGCAACGAAGGGGACAGCAAGCAAGGCAGCGGCAAGCAGCAGCAGTCCCAACCAGTGCTGCTGCCAGAGTGGGAATTTCTTGCGCGGGAAGTTCATGCGCGATCTCCAGTGCGCTCGCCAAACAACCCCGAGGGACGAAACATCAGCACGATGATCAACACCACGAAGGCAAAGATGTCCTGGTAATGGCTACCCAGGAAATCACCAGTCAGATCACCGATATAGCCAGCACCAAGCGCCTCGATGATGCCCAGCAGCAAGCCGCCGGCCATGGCGCCCGCCATGTTGCCGATACCGCCCAGCACAGCTGCGGTGAACGCCTTGAGGCCAAGCATGAAGCCCATCTGGTAATGAGCGATCTCGTAGTAAGAGCCGACCATGCAACCCGCCAGTGCGCCCAATGCCGAGCCGATGATGAAAGCCATGGCGATGACGCGGTTGATGTCAACGCCCATCAGCAAGGCCACGTGCGGGTTCTGCGCCGTTGCCCGCATGGCCATGCCAATACGGGTGCGCTGGACCAGGTAGGTGAGGCCGAGCATCACCAGAGCCGCCAGACAAACGATCGCCACCTGTACATTGGTGAAACTGGCGCCGCCGACCTCGAAAATCTCCTTGTTGATCATTGGCGGGAAGGTGATGTAATTTCGGCCCCAGACGATCATCGCCACATTCTGGAGGACGATCGACATGCCGATCGCCGTGATCAGCGGTGTCAGTCTTGGCGCATGCCGCAGTGGCCGGTAGGCAACCCGCTCGAGTGCCCAGCCCAGAATCATGCAAGCCAGAACTGCCACCAGCAAACCGATGCCGAGAATCAGCAGCGGCGACATGCCAGAGCCAGCGAGCGAAACAATTACCGTGAAAGCTACCATCGTACCGATCATCACCACCTCACCGTGGGCGAAGTTGATCAGACCGATGATCCCGTACACCATGGTGTAACCCAACGCAACGAGGGCGTAGACGGCACCGAGAGTAAGTCCGTTGATCAGTTGCTGAAGGAGAGTGTCCATGGTCAGGCTTTCCGCAACGAGGCGCTGTTGGCGAACCAGAGGTTCCGACTCATGGCACCAGGGAGGGAGCCACGCAGTTACGAGGCCCGGTTCAAACTGAGCGGATGCGGATACAGGAAAGCGGAGGGAATGGCTAGAGCCACTCCCTCCCTGCCGGCTGGCGCGGCTGCCCTTACTTCGGCGCGGTCCCGCCTTCGCTCTTCAGCGTCACCAGCTTGCCGTCCTTGATCTCGAAAACGGTAATCGCACCGTTTTTGATATCGCCCTTCTCGTCGAACTCGATCTTGCCGGTAACACCGTCGTACGAGGTCTTGCCAACTTCCGGCAGATACTTGACCGGGTCTGTGGAATTGGCCCGCTTCATCGCGTCGACCAGGACCATCACCGCATCGTAGCTGTACGGCGAATAGATCTGGATCTGGCCATACTTCTTGGTGAAATCTTCCATGAACTTCTGGCCGTTCGGCAGCTTCTCGGGCGGCAGACCGGCCTGCGTGCAGATGACGCCTTCGGATGCCGGCCCGGCAAGCTTGATCAGCTCGGGCGAGCAGCCGCCGTCACCGGTGGTGAACTTCGCCTGGATGCCAAGCTCCTTGATCTGCTTGAGCATCGGCCCACCCACCGCATCCATGCCGCCAAGGAAGATCACATCCGGCTTTTTCGCCTTGATCTTGGTCAGAATCGCCTTGAAGTCGGTCGCCTTGTCGGTAGTGAACTCGCGCGCAACGACTGTTGCACCCGCTGCCTTGGCAGCCTTCTCGACCTCATCAGCCAGACCCTGACCATAGGCAGTACGGTCGTCGATGATCGCGATCTTCTTGCCACCCAGATCCTTGACCGCGTAGGTGCCGACCACCGAGCCCTGCTGGATGTCGTTGGCCATCACGCGGAAGGCGGTATTGAAGCCCTGCTGAGTGTATTTCGGATTGGTTGCCGAAGGCGAAATCTGCGGCAGGCCGGCTTGGTTGTAGATGGCCGAGGCGGGAATGGTCGTACCCGAGTTCAGGTGACCGACGACGCCAGCCACCTTGGCGTCGACCAGCTTCTGGGCAACGACGGTACCGGTCTTCGGGTCAGCCTGATCGTCCTCACCGAGCAGCTCGAACTGGACAACCTTGCCACCGATTTCGACCTTCTTCGCGTTGGCGTCTTCGATAGCCAGGCGGGCACCGTTTTCGTTGTCCTTGCCAAGGTGGGCGATCGGGCCGGTCAGCGGCGCAACGTGGCCAATCTTGACGACTATTATTTCCGGCTTTGCCGGCGCTGGAGCAGCGGCGACAGGCGCCGCAGCGGGTGCTGCCGCCTTGGGCTCTTCCTTCTTGCCACAACCGACCACCGCCAGGGACGCGGCGAGAACAACAAGTGCACCAGGGATACGTACGTGGTTCATAGACTTTATCTCCAATATTGTGTTTGTTACCGGGCCAGCGAACGGGCGATTGTCCAAGTACATCAGGACCTTGTCAACCGGCATGTCACGCCCGCGTCGGCAGAATCATGGCCCGGCACCTTTCCCTGAAACGGAAAACCGGCACTCGGCCGGTTCTTTCTTTGCTTCAACGTCTATTTCAGGCTGAGGATCCACTTCACCAGCTTGGTCGCCTCGTCGGGCTTGACCGAAGGGTTCGGCGGCATCGGCACCGGACCCCAGACACCCTTGCCGCCCTCGATCACCTTCTTGGCGAGCATCGGTTCATCCTTGGCGGTGTATTTCTTGGCCACATCCTTGTACGACGGACCGACAACCTTCTTGTCCACAGCGTGGCAAGACAGGCAGTTCTTGGACTTGGCCAGGGCTTCATCAGCCTGGACAGCGCCGGCAGACATCACGCCGGCGGCAGCCAGCAGGCACGCGTAGATCACTTTCATGCTTTTGCTCCGTTCAGATAAGGGGTTTGCAACATATCGATACTATTTCAGTTTGGCCAGCTTGAAAAGCCTCTTGACCCCGTCAGCCGGCAGCACCCGCGACCAAAGTTCAACAACGTTCAATAACGTTCGTCCACCGCCGATCGTTGACAACGCTTCCCCGCAAACCGTGCGACTGCTGCCCGGGTTCAGCGCCGCTTCAACTGCCCCAGATCTCGCACCGCACCGGTCGCCGCCGAGGTGGCCATCAGGGCGTAGGCCCGCAGCGCCTGCGAAACCATCCGCGGGCGCGCAACCGCCGGCTGCCAGCCAGCCTCGGCCCTGGCGTCCATCCTGGCACGACGCCTGGCAAGCTCGGCATCGGCAATGGCCAGATGAATGCGACGCCCCGGGATATCGATCTCGATCACGTCGCCTTCTTCAACCAGACCGATCGCCCCCCCCTCAGCCGCTTCCGGGGAAACGTGCCCGATCGACAGGCCGGAGGTGCCGCCGGAGAAGCGGCCATCGGTGAGCAATGCACAGACCTTGCCCAGCCCTTTCGACTTGAGGTAGGAGGTGGGATACAGCATCTCCTGCATGCCCGGCCCGCCCTTCGGACCTTCGTAGCGGATCACCACGACCTCGCCGGCCGTGACCTGATCGCCGAGAATCGCCTGGACGGCATCATCCTGGCTCTCGAAAACGCGCGCCTTGCCGGTAAACACCCAGATGCTTTCATCAACGCCGGCGGTCTTCACAATGCAGCCGTCGGTCGCGATATTGCCGTAGAGCACGGCCAGGCCGCCATCCTGAGAGTAAGCGTTCGCCTGGCTGCGAATGCAGCCATGTGCTCGATCCAGATCGAGTTCAGGGTAACGCCGCCCCTGCGAGAAAGCCGTCTGGGTCGGAATACCTCCCGGCGCCGCCATGTAGAACTGGCGCACCTGTGACTCCTGCGTGCGCATCACATCCCAGGTGTCGATCGCCTCGCCGAGAGTCCGCGCATGCACCGTCGGCACGCCGCGATGAATCAGACCGGCGCGGTCGAGTTCACCGAGGATGGCAAAAATGCCGCCAGCGCGGTGTACGTCCTCCATATGGTAGTCAGGCGTTGCCGGCGCTACCTTGGCCAAGCAGGGGACCTGACGCGAGATACGGTCGATGTCGTCCATGGTGAAGCCCACCCCGCCCTCCTGCGCGGCCGCCAGGATATGCAACACGGTGTTCGTCGAACCGCCCATCGACACGTCCAGCGTCATCGCGTTCTCGAAGGCTTCAAAAGTGCCGATGGCACGCGGCAACACCGAGGCATCATCGTGCTCGTAATACCGGCGACAGAGCTCGACGATCTGGCGGCCAGCCTGCAGAAACAGCCCCCGACGATCGGCATGGGTGGCCAGAAGACTGCCGTTACCGGGCAGCGAAAAACCCAGCGCTTCGGTCAGGCAGTTCATCGAATTGGCGGTGAACATGCCCGAACAAGACCCACATGTCGGGCATGCCGATCGTTCGAAGGTGTCGACTTCCTCGTCGGAGCAATTGCTGTCGCCGCCCTTGACCATCGCATCGACGAGGTCGACCGCAATCACCTTGCCGCCCCAGGTCACCTTGCCTGCTTCCATCGGGCCACCGGAAACAAAGACAGTCGGGATGTTGACTCGCATCGCCGCCATCAGCATCCCCGGCGTGATCTTGTCACAGTTCGAGATACACACCATGGCGTCGGCACAGTGGGCATTGACCATGTATTCGACCGAGTCGGCGATCAGGTCACGCGAGGGCAGCGAATACAGCATACCGTCGTGCCCCATGGCGATGCCGTCATCGATGGCGATGGTGTTGAATTCCTTGGCGACGCCACCGGCTGCCTCGACCTCACGCGCCACCAGCTGGCCCAGATCCTTGAGGTGCACATGCCCGGGGACAAACTGTGTGAAGGAATTGACCACGGCAATGATCGGTTTGCCGAAGTCCCCATCCTTCATGCCCGTCGCGCGCCACAGCGCACGCGCGCCGGCCATGTTGCGACCATGGGTCGAGGTACGGGAACGGTAGTGCGGCATGGCAGGTCTCCAATGGGGACGGCCCTGTGAGCGACGGGCTATAATGTGAATTCTATCCGAAACCCCCGGGGTGTTCGCGCCGTGTTGACTCATCCGCAGTTCGACCCAGTGGCACTGTCGCTCGGTCCGCTGAGCGTGCACTGGTACGGGCTGATGTACCTGCTCGCCTTTCTGCAGTTTTGGTGGCTTGGCCGCTACCGCATCCGGACCCATCCGCAGCTCTCGCAGGCAGGCTGGACGGCGCGGCAGCTCGACGACCTGTTGTTCTACGGTGTCCTTGGCGTGATCGTCGGCGGTCGGCTTGGCCAGGTCCTGTTCTATGAGCCGGCATACTACCTCGCGCATCCACTGCAGATCCTGGCGGTATGGCGCGGCGGGATGTCGTTTCACGGGGGTTTTCTCGGCGTGCTGATCGCGATGTGGCTGTACGCACGGAAAACCAGCCGCACGTGGCTCGAGATCACCGACTTCATCGCACCGCTGGTGCCGCTCGGCCTGGCCGCCGGACGCATCGGCAATTTCATCAACGGTGAACTGTGGGGGCGTGTGGCTGACCCGTCCCTGCCATGGGCAATGGTTTTTCCCTGGGTGGACGACTTGCCGCGCCATCCTTCGCAGCTCTATCAGGCCGCGCTCGAAGGCTTCGCGCTGTTCGTTCTCCTGTGGTTGTACTCAAGCCGCAGGCGACCGCGCGCTGCCATTTCGGGAGTCTTCCTGATCGGTTACGGGTTGCTGCGTTGGGCCGCCGAGTACTTTCGCGCCCCGGATGCGGGGATTTTCGGCTTCTCATATACGGTGAGCATGGGGCAGTGGCTGTCGCTGCCGATGATTGTCGTCGGAATCATTTTTGTCGTTTACGCGCATCGCCAACGCACCTGAATCAAAGCGTCGTTGGCCGGGCGAATCGCGCGACGAAGGAGGTAACAATGGCTGAAGGCATGGTTGTGCGGGGGCTGCGCCGGGTGCGTACGCTGCTCGCCGAGGGTAGCGCTCCGCGTGGCCTGGAAGGAAGACGGCTGGTCCGCGTTCGTGATCTGCTGCATGAATGCGCCAGTGGCATCGGCGGTGAAGTCTCGGCACGGCAGCGCGCCGGCCGTCTGGCGGAAGCCTACCTGCGTCTCAACGACGAGGGTCGAGCCACTTTCCTGCGTATTGTCGCCACCGAATTCGGTCCCGACCCGCAGCAGGTTGCCAGGCGCATGCAGAGTATCAGGCCGCGATCGGCAGCGATGCGCAGTGGACTGCCGAGTCCGCGCTGCGCAAGGCCATGCGCTCGTCCCGCCTGCGCATCCTGACGCAATTCAATACCCTGCCCCAAGGGGTGAAGTTCCTCGTAGACCTGCGTGCTGACCTGCTGCGCTATGTCGAAACGGATCCGGCGCTGCGTTCGCTTGACCGCGAACTCGAGACCCGGCTCAGCGCCTGGTTTGACGTCGGATTTCTCGAGCTGCAGCGAATCACCTGGAGTTCACCGGCAGCGCTGCTCGAAAAACTGATCGAGTACGAGGCAGTGCATGAGATCCGCTCGTGGAGCGATCTCAAGAACCGCCTCGATTCCGATCGTCGCTGCTACGCCTTTTTCCATCCCCGGATGCCGATGGAACCGCTGATCTTCGTCGAGGTTGCTCTGACTGATCATCTCGCTGACAATGTTCAGACGCTGCTCGACGAACATGCGCCTGTATTCGATGCGCAACGGGCCAGCACGGCGATTTTCTACTCGATCTCGAACACGCAGATCGGCTTGCGCGGAGTGTCATTCGGCAATTTCCTGCTCAAGCGCGTCGTGGACGATCTCAAGCGCGACTACCCGCGACTGATCAGCTTTGCCACGCTGTCCCCCCTGCCCTCGCTCCGGCGCTGGTCAGAGAAAACACCTGACGCCTGGCAGCAGGCCTTCAACCAAGCCGATATCGAGCGGATCAAGCGCCATCTGGCGCCGGAAACACCAACGCCAGAGGGCGCCGACGACCTGCCGAAGCTGCTTGCGGATGATCGCTGGGCGAATGACGAGCGGCTGGCGCGCGCCCTGCAACACGGGCTGACCCGCCTGGCTGCGCGTTATCTGCTGGCCACCGGCAAGGGCGGCAGGCCTTATGACCCGGTCGCCCGCTTTCACCTCGGCAACGGCGCGCGCATCGAACGCCTGAATTACCTGGCCGACACATCGGCGCGCGGCCGGGAGCAGTCCTACGGCCTGATGGTGAATTATCTGTACGACCCTGATACTATCGAAACCAATGTCGAAGCTTTTTCCCGCAGCGGCGAGATTGCTGCCGCTGCCGCCATCCGTCGTTCTGCCCGTGACTGAGAATGCACGGCCAGGACGTTTTCTCCGCTCCTCTTAGACGAAAGCACACTACATGAACGAACGTCCATTCAAAGTCCTCGGAATCCAGCAAATCGCCATCGGTGGCCCGGACAAGATGAAGTTGCGGCAACTCTGGGTCGACATGCTCGGCCTCGAGATCACCGGCAATTTTGTCAGCGAACGCGAAAACGTCGATGAAGATATCGTCGCCATGGGTAAAGGGCCGTTCAAGGTCGAAGTCGACCTGATGCAGCCGGTCGACCCGGAAAAGAAACCCGCAGTGCACGCGACGCCGCTCAATCACGTCGGCCTGTGGATCGATGACCTGCCAAAGGCGGTTGAATGGCTGAGCGCCAACGGCGTCCGCTTTGCGCCGGGCGGAATCCGCAAGGGTGCAGCCGGTTTTGACATTACTTTCCTGCATCCCAAGGCGAGCGCAGAATTTCCCATCGCCGGCGAAGGGGTGCTGATCGAAATGGTGCAAGCGCCTCGGGAAGTGATTGAAGCCTTCGCCAAACTGGCCTGAGAGCCACCTCCATCACGAAGCCGCCACGCCAGAGCAAGGGCGGCTTCGTTGATCGCGCCCCCCCGGGCAACCTCGTCGACCGGGGTGGGAACCCTGCAACTTCTATCGATGGCCCCATTTCGGGCAGCTACTTCGTCGGCCAACGGCCGGCAAGCAAGGGCATGCGCTGGCGGCCTTCAACTGCCAAACGCATGCCCGTCGGAGACTGGCAGCCTCCATTCACCTCATCGGTTCTGAGACTCGCGCCCCAGCCGGGCACCTCGGCGCCGCCGGCAGGCAGACTCGTGTTTTCCCGGGATCGCACGTTTTGTGCGCATTGCTGTTCATTTTTGCGGAAAAAAGTACGATAATTGCCGTCCCCGCAAGTTCCGGCGCAAGGAGGAGGAACACAGTGCCAGAAATTCATCACGTCGGCGTCCCTTACCGAACCATGATCCGACCCGGCGAGCCCGCTGGGGCTGACCACGTCGAACGCTACCGCGCACCCCGTACCGCTGTTCGAGTATCGTCGGCAAGCAGGGCCATCGCTTGGCACCCAGCCCGCCAGGAGGCGCTTTCATCTCTCAGCAGTTTTCAGCCACACCAAGGAGGCATCAATGAGTGAAGTCAAAGCCGTGCAAGAAGAGGTCGTACCGGAAAAACGGGGCGCTACTGAAAACGTGACCGAGGAGCCGGCAGCGGCGCCGCAAAACGCCGCCGCCGACCACGCCGAGCCCAAGCCACCAGCGAAAGCAGCCGCAAAGAGCACTGAGCAGAAAGCTACTGTGCTAAAGAAAGATGCCGTGAAGACCAAGGGTCAGAAGGCGGAAAAAAGCAAGCCGGTAGCACCGCCGCAGGCCACCCCGAGCATTGTCAATCTGAATGAAGTCGCCCACCCTGCTCGCAAGCCACCGCTGAAGACCAAGGATTACGAAGAGACGCTGTCGAAGCTGCAGATCGAGCTGGTAAAACTGCAGGAGTGGATCAAGTTCAAGAGGCTCAAAGTAGTCGTCGTGTTTGAAGGGCGCGATGCAGCCGGCAAGGGCGGCACCATCAAGCGCATTACCGAGAGCCTCAGCCCGCGTGTGACTCGCGTTGCCGCGTTGCCGGCACCGACCGACAGAGAGCAGAGCCAGTGGTACTTCCAGCGCTACGTCCAGCACCTTCCGGCCGGCGGCGAAATGGTCCTCTTCGACCGTAGCTGGTACAACCGGGCGGGCGTCGAGCGAGTGATGGGCTTTTGTACTGAAGACGAATACCGGGAATTCCTGCGCAGCTGCCCAGAATTCGAGCGCATGCTCGTCCGTAGCGGCATCATCCTGATCAAGTACTGGTTTTCGGTCAGCAACGAAGAGCAGGAGCGCCGTTTCCAGAAGCGGATCTTTCATCCGGAAAAGCACTGGAAGCTCAGCCCGATGGATCTGGAATCGCGCGCGCGCTGGGTCGAATACTCGAAAGCCAAAGACGCCATGTTCGCCCACACCGACATCAAGCAGGCACCGTGGTATGTGGTTGACGGTGACGACAAGAAGCGCGCCCGGTTGAACGTCATCACGCATCTGCTGAACATGATCGACTACGAGGACCTCACCCCGCAGCCGATTGTCCTGCCGCCCCGCCAGGATGAGGGCGGCTATGTCCGCCCGCCGATCACCGACCAGACCTTCATTCCTGAGGTGTATTGAGCGGCAGCCAAGAAAAAACCCCGCGGCTGCGGGGTTTTTTTGGCTTCCTTACCGGACCGCTGCGGTATCCGTCAGCCAGCCCGGCCCCAGGATAGCTACTTGTAATAACCGACGGCACACACCTGGTCGGCAACCTTGGTGACGAACACGACCTTGGCCACCGGATCAGTCTGGCCAGGACGCGGCCACATGTAGGAAACCTCCGCAATCGAGCCGTCCTTGGCTGCCGCGTAGACTTCGGCGCCCAGCGGCTTGCCCGCCTTGTCCTTGAGATCCTTCAGGCTCTTCCCGACCAATGTCGGATGAGCAGTGAAGTTTCCATCCGGCCCACCGCAGTACGGATACAGGTCACGATCCTTGAAGCCCCCTTCACCCTTGGTGAACATCTCAAGCGCTTTGGCCTTGTCGGCCTTCACTGCAACGACGGCCTTTTCGAGCATGGCCTTCGCCTCGGCAGGCGTCCCATACTCCGCCGCGATCGCGGTACCGACAGATCCGAGAAAAGCCATTGCTGAAACCACAGCTAATTGACGCAGCATCGTAAGTCTCCTTTTCAAGTTATCACACAGCAAACGAAGCGCTGGTGTATGGCAAGCGAGCAGGGAAACCCCACTCGCGCCTCATGGTAGCTCAAAACCGGCCGGGGTGACGGACATCATGAGATTGCTGAAGTGCGACTCCCGGCTGGCGCAGAAGAAGCCGCTTCCGCCGCAGGCTCACTCGTCGTCGTCGGCGGGGGCAATGCTGCACTGAGCACGATGCCGGGCGCGTAGAGCCATCGCCATCTCGAAGGCCGCTTGTGTGAAACTCAGAATCTCTGCGAACTCCTCATCGCTGAGCGCACGGGCATCGTCATTACTGCGATAGACATTGACGAACTGATGTTCGCGCACCGTCTGCAGCACCAGCTTGCCGACGCCCAGCCCTTCGAGGCTCTTCCACAGTTCCGGATTGGAACTGCGCGTCAGCCGCATGACAAAGCCGACCGGGTCATTGCGACCGAAGACCGCCGCCAGTCGCAGGATCAGCTCGAAAGAGAGGGCGATGCGGCCGTTCTCGATCGCTTCGATCAGCGACGGATCCTTGAGGTCTATGGCCGCGCCGACTTCGGCGATGGTCAGGCCGGCCGTCTCACGCATGGCGCGGAGTACCGCACCGGTCCGGCCCCAGGCAGCCGGTTCCGCCATGCTCGGCAAGACCGCCCGCACGACCTCGCTTGCCGCATCGATCGGATGGCCCTCCTGCAGCGCCCGGCTCACCTTGCCGGCAGTCTCGATCGCCCGCCCCGCAAGGACGGTCGTCGCACTGATGTCCAGCAACCGGCCGGCCATGGCGCGCATCTGATCAACGAGACCGGGCTCTGCCGGCGGACGAATCTCGGTCGTCGCTTCAGCAGCGGGCTTCTTGGTGCTTCGCCTGGGAACCGAAGCCTTCCGCTTTTCTGCTGGTGAGGGTGGGCTGGTCATGATTCATCCTTTCCTGGAGGTGACGACAGGCGGACCGCGAGGTGATCAACTCCGACTGAATTCATTGCTTCGTCCATGGTCAAAGGGCGCGGTCTCGTAGCATCATACACAAAACCCGTATCCATCAGAGGAGACATCCGTGAGCCGCACCAGCGATTTTGACAGCCTCGTTCCCGCCAGTCCCTTCAGCCGACGCCAGTTCATGGTCAGCGCCCTCGGCGCTGGTTTTGCCCTGGCGGTGCAACCGGTTGCCGCTCAGACCATCATCACAACCGATAGCGTCGGCCTCACTGCCGGCGAGGTCAGGATTCCGGCCGCCGGCGGCGAGATTCCAGCCTACCGCGCACAACCGGCAAGCGGCGGCAACTGGCCGGTCATCCTCGTGGTGCAGGAGATTTTCGGTGTCCATGAGTACATCAAGGATGTCTGTCGTCGTCTGGCCAAGCTCGGTTACCAGGCCATCGCGCCCGAGCTATTCGCGCGGCAGGGTGACCCGCGGCAGTACAGCAACGTGGCGGAACTCTTGAGCAAGGTGGTCAGCAAGGTCCCGGATGGGCAGGTCATGAGCGACCTCGATGCCTGCGTCGCCTGGGCCGGTGCCCAGGCTGGTGACGTCAATCGCCTGGGGATCACCGGCTTCTGCTGGGGCGGCCGGATTACCTGGCTGTACGCCGCGCACAATCCACAGCTCAAGGCCGGCGTCGCCTGGTATGGCAGAATCGTTGGCCAGGCCAGCGAACTGACCCCCAGGCAGCCGATCGACATCGCCGGCAAGCTGAACGCGCCGGTGCTCGGGCTTTACGGCGGAATCGATCAGGGCATCCCGATCGAAACCGTCGACCAGATGAGCGAGGCGCTCGCCAGCACCGCCAATCGGGCCAGCAAGGCGTCGACGATCCATGTCTATGACCAGGCGCCGCATGCCTTTCATGCGGACTATCGACCGAGCTACCGCAAGGACGAGGCGGAGGATGGCTGGCGCCGCCTGCAGGCGTGGTTCCGGCAGCACGGCGTCTGATGTGCTCGGCGACCTTTCTCGCCCCCAGGTCGATCATCGGCGAAACCACGATCAGACGCCATACCTCTCGCTCAGGCGCGAGCCGGCCAACGCAGCACGCCGGTCGCCAGCGCGGTTCCCAGAACGACGATGACGCCGCCGACGAGCATGCCGGCAGCAAGCCTTTCGCCGAGGAACAGGCTGCCCCAGAGGACGCCGAAGAGCGGGATCAGGAAGGTCACCGTCACGGCGCGCGAAGCGCCGACGTTGGCAATCAGGCGGAAGAAAAGCAGAAAGGCGAGCGCGGTGCAGCCGACGCCGAGAACGATGGCCGCCGACCAGGCCATCAAGCCGGGCTGCACGGTCGGCCAGAACCAGACGGCAAAGGGCAGCAGGAGCACGGCGGCGACGATCTGCGAACCGGCAGCGCTGACCAGCGCCGGCACGCCGCCCAGGAGACGCCGGGTCAGGTTGGCCGCAAAGCCATAAGACAGCGTCGCCAACAGCATGGCGACGATCGCCCAGCCGCTGCCGCCAGGCTTGAAATCGGCCTGGTCAGCGGCGAGCAAGAGCACGCCGGCGAAACCGACGACCAGACCGGCAGCGCGAGAAATGCCGAGGCGTTCGCCTAGCCAGAGCGCGCCGATCATCGCGGTAAAGATCGGTACCGTGGCATTGAGTATCGACGCCAAACCCGCCGTGATCGACAACATCGCCCAGGCAATCAGCACGAAAGGCAGCGCCGATCCGAAAACGCCCATCAGCGCGATACCGAAGGCGTGCTCGCGTAGCGCCCTGCCTTGCCGACGCAGGATCAGCAAGGGCGCCAGACACCCCGCAGCGATCGCGACGCGCAGCCAGATCAGCGGCAGCGGACCAAACGCCGGCGCGGCATAGCGCATGAACAGGAAGGAGCCACCCCACAGCGCGGCCAGCAGAATCAGGTCACTCAGATCGCGTAGTCTCATCGGGTAGCACTTCCTGGCCTGGCCCGGCGAGTTCCCCGCCGCAGGGTAAAAAGGATCCGGGGCATATTACCCGGCATCACGCCTGTGCAAGCGTGAATCGTTCCTGCTGTTCCTGCTTCTCGCCCCTGGTCATCAGTGCCAGGGACCGCTGCGGGGCGCCGCCTCGCAGACGCGCCGGACATGTGCCGGTCGCAGCTTGGCCCCGGCGCTGCAGACGCGCTGGCCGGCGCTCGGCAGGCCGCCCAGTGCGGCTGCGTGCGCCTGCCCGCAGTCCCCCCCCCCCGCCGCCCCCCCCCCCCCCCCCCCCCCCCCGCCGCCCCCCCCACGGGCCGAAAATCGCGCGCCGAGGCAAAACCCGCCAGCTCGGCGACGCGCCCGATCGACAGTTGCCGGTCAGCGCCGCGCGAGTCCCCGCCGCTTCGGGTTCTCCTGCTTCGCCGCGCCCCGGGGCCCCCCCCCCCCCCCCGCGCCCCCCCGGCTCAGCAGTCGAGTCGCGAACAGATTGCCCGCCAGCCCGAGCATCCGCAGCGCACCGCCGGCCGAACCATGCCACCCGGCCCGCCAGGCATTGCCGGTCAAGATCACCAGCCAGCCGGTCGTCAACCCGACCACCGGGCACCAGGAGGCTGAACGGCGCCACCTGATTGGCCGGGTAACGCGACAGGAGACGCGTCCACAAGCCATAGCCGAGCAGCGTGGCTGCCCACGCGAGATAGGCCACTGCGGCAAACGAACGCCAATTGAAACCGGTCAGCGCCTCGGCCATCGCCGGCTCCCCTTCGATCAGCAAGGACAACGCGAGAAATGGCAACGGCGGCACCAGACTTGCCCAGACGACAAAGGCGAGCTGGTTGATCGGACCGCAGCGCGCAACGGCGCGGGTCACGATATTGCCGGCGGCCCACATTGAAGCGGCGGCGATGGTCAGCAGAAAACCCGTCAGCGGCATCGACAGACCGTGCGCCGAACCGATCAACAGCAGACCACAGGTCGCCAGCACAAGCCCCGCGAGCTGGCTGCAGCGCCAGCCTTCGCCCAGCCAAAGTGCGGCGAAGAGCATGGTGAAGAAAGCCTGCGACTGCAGCACCAGCGACGCCAGCCCCGAGGGCATGCCGAGGTGAATGGCCGAAAACAGGAAGGCAAACTGACCGACCGAAATGGTCATCCCGTACGCCATGTAAAGGCGCCAGGGCACCTTCGGCGGTCGCAGCAGGAACACCGCCGGACAGGCCGCCAGCAGGAAGCGCAAGGCACCGAGCAAGAGCGGAGGCACCTCGGCGACACCGGTCTTGATCACCGCGAAGTTGAGGCCCCAGACGACCACCACCAGCAGCGCCAGAACCAGGTCGACTGGCCGCATGCGCTTCAGGCCGGCGTGGTCGCAACCAGCCCGGCGAGCCGGCTATTGCTGGCGCAGGGCCGGAAAACGCGCCGCGTCGAAGCCGGAGACGTGGCCAGCTTGTCCACCGGGCGAATCGGTCGCCGCAGCAGTTCACCGCCGCAGTTCGGGCAACGGCAGGCGAGTATCGTAGTCGCGCAGTCGGCGCAGAAGGTACATTCGAATGAGCAGATCATCGCTTCTGACGAGCCGGGCGGCAGATCGCGATCGCAGCATTCGCAGTTCGGGCGCAGTTCAAGCATGGTCGTCTCCCAGGCCGGACAGGCAGTCGTCGACGCTGACGATGCGCGCGAAGCGCCCGGCCAGCACGAGTTCGCTATGCGCCTTGATCTCCTCTGTTGAGTAGATGCGGCCGCTCGCCGGATGCGTCATCGGGAAAGTCAGCGTGGCTTCGCTGACGAAGTCGATCGCGTAGCCCATGTCGCAGCCGACCCGTGTCGTCGTCTCGCAGCATTGTTCGGTGCGGATGCCGGCGACGATCAGGTGATCGATACAACGGCGGCGCAGCCACAGATCGAGACCCGTGTCGGAGAACGCGTTGTGCGCGTGCTTGAAGAAGCATGCCGCAGGCGAACCCGGCAGCCAGTCGAGCGCCCGCACGTATCCTGATGCCTCGGCAAACGGCCCCGCCTGACCGACGTGAAAAATGTGCACCACCGGCACGCCGCGCTGGCGACAGCCCGCGTCAAGCCGGAGCAGGGCTGCCCTGAAGTCGGACAGATCGCTCTCCGACCAGAAAGGCATGTGGCGGAAAGATTCCTGGACGTCAATCACGATCAGAGCCGAGCGCCGAACGCTGGCGGTGTCATCTGCGGACATTTCGGGACCTCACTGGTTTGGTCATGACCGGATGGTAAACGCCTTCGAAGCGACAAGCCATACCGCAAATGGACAAGCAAGGGACAAAATCCGCCGTGACATGCCCATGCTTCACCGGTGACACTACGGTGCGCAGCGCTCCTGCGATCCTGCCTGCGCGGCACCTCATGTCGCGCCTTCATCGCCGACGCCAAGCTGCGCATCGCCCGGTCTCGAGGTTCCGGGGCCAATGACCAGCCCGTCGAAACCGGCGGCGGCGAACTCGTCGGTCGCCGGGAGGATGATGTTCAGGAACAGTGTTAGCTCGACATGATGACGAAATCCTCGCCCGACCGCCGATCGGGGTGCAAGGGGTTGTCGGTCACGATCAGCACCATACCGGGATGCATGCTCTTCTTCATCGCCGCCCTGAAGGCTTCGCTGGCCTGCAGCCGGGCAGGCACGACTTCATCCGACGGATTGCCGCCGGCATAACTGACGCCCGGCTTTTCGTGATGGCTGATGGCGTGCCAGGATAGCCCCTTGCCCACCTCATCCGTGCCCCGCAGGATGAAGACATGCGAACCGATTTCCTTGGGCTCGCCCTTGATGGTCACGGATCCCTCGGCGATCAGTTTGCTGTTCTCGATCAGCTCGATCTTGCGATCGGCCGTCGAGGCGATGACCGTCGTCACGGGATACTCGGCGGCCTCGTCCCAGTCGGCGGGATGACGCTTCTCCGTCAGGCTATTGACGGCGAACTCGAGCTCGTCCCCGGCGTCGGCGCCCAGCACCAGGCCAGGATGCGTCAACTCCCAGGGATCGCTGTGCGAACCGGCGATGATCACCGGCGTGCCGATGTGCGTCACTGCCCAGAGCTTTTCCGAGAAGTCCATCGGCAGGCGGACGCAGCCATGCGAGGCCGGATAGCCGGGAAGGTTGCCGGCATGCAGCGCGACCCCGTCCCAGGTCAGACGATTCATGTTGGGCATCGGGGCGTTGTTGTAGGTTTTCGAGTGATGGTCCTTGTCCCTCTGGAGCACGGTGAACACGCCGGTCGGCGTCTCGTGGCCCGGCTTGCCGGTCGAACAGGTGGCAACGGCAATCCGGATGCCGTTGCGGTAAACGTGCACCCGCTGTTGCGGAATCTAGACGACCACCGCCACCGCCCCCTTGGGTGAACGGTCCGGATGCCAGGTGAACTCGCCGGGCTTGAGCGCAGCAATCTCCTTGACCACTTCTCTCGCCCAGGAAGTGGACGTGGCAAAAAGTGGCGATGAGGCAAGCGCGACGAGTTTCAGGATGGCGGTTCGGCGGTGGTTGGCTGGTTTCATCTGTAGTCCTCGAAGAGTGCTCACCGCCTGCAACTCGGGTTGATGCCCGAAAGCTTCCCCTGCGGTTCGCCGCGCGGAATTTATACGAGGTCAGTGGCCAGGGTCAAGGCATCGTCACGCGCCAGAGCGAGCGGCGTGCGCTTGCCACGACACACCTTGGCGACGCGCGGGAGTACTTGCTACCCCTCATCGGCACCAGCACGGCGTGAACCCGGACCCTGCTCGGGAGGCCCTGATCACTTCTTCCTTGATGTGGCAGGCGCGATGGGCCAACCTGCTGGCACGCTGCCGGGCGACGTCAGTCGCCGCCGCAACCACCGCCACTGCAACCGTCGCCTGCCGAACCGTCGCCGTCGCCGCCGCTACACCCGCCGCCGCAGCCGATATGGCCGGCGCAGAAGCCGGTCCCGGCACCGGCCTGCGCCGCCGCGAGGCAGTCGACCTGATAGACGAAGCCACCAGCAATGCCGAGCATCGCGTCAAGCGCGAAAAGCAGCGGCAGCGACTGCGGCGCTTTCGGATCGATCCCGTCGCGTTGGCACGCCAGCCGCCAGGCGCGCTTGATGCCATCCTGAGCGTCGGTTGGTGAGCGCATCGCTTCGGCAGGCGTGTGGTGCAGGAAGCGACCGAGTCCGCTTTCGCAGAACTGCTGATACTGGCGGGTGAACAGGATGAACTCGTGCCAGGCATCATCGACCACCTGCGAAGGCATCGCCACCAGGCGTTTCCTGGATTCGCGGCAGAGCTGGAAATACTCGCGCAAGCCATCGAATACCAGCTCCCGCTGCGCCTCGCTCAGCTCAGGCCGACGCGCGGCCAGACGCCGGTCAAGAAACTTCGCGTAAGGGTAGCGATCGATGAAGCCTTCGCGCTGCCTGATCAGCGCACGCCACCAGACGATTGCCGCGGCAATCAGTCCGATCACCATCAGCAAGATCACCAGCTTGATCAATTCCGTTCCCCGCTCGCGCCTTCAAACCGTGCTGAAGCACAGGTACTTGATCTCGAGATACTCGTCGATGCCATGCCGGGAGCCTTCACGGCCGATGCCGGACTGCTTGACGCCACCAAAGGGCGCGACCTCGTTGGAGATCAGACCGGTATTGATGCCGACCATGCCGTATTCCAGCGCTTCGCCGACGCGCAGGCAGCGCGCGATATCGCGCGCATAGAAATAGGCCGCGAGGCCGAACTCGGTGTCGTTGGCCATGGCGACGGCCTCGGCCTCCTCGGCAAAGCGGAACACCGGCGCCACCGGCCCGAACGTCTCCTCGCGCGCCACCCGCATTGCCGGCGTCACGTCGGCGAGCACCGTCGGCTCGAAGAAGGTGCCGCCGTGCACGTGGCGGCCGCCGCCAGTGAGTACGCGCGCGCCCTTGCCCACGGCGTCAGCAATGTGCGCCTCGACCTTGGCCAGCGCCGCCGCGTCGATCAGCGGTCCCTGAGCGACGCCTTCCTCGCTGCCCGGCCCGACCTTGAGCGACTGCACGCGCCTGGCCAGTTGCTCGACAAAGCGGTCGTAAACCCCGTCCTGGACCAGCAGCCGGTTGGCGCAGACACAGGTCTGGCCGGTGTTGCGATACTTGGCAATGATCGCCCCCTCGACCGCCGCCGCGACATCCGCGTCGTCGAAAACAATGAACGGTGCGTTGCCGCCGAGTTCGAGCGAGAGTTTCTTGATCGTCGGCGCGCACTGCGCCATCAGCAGGCGGCCAACCTCGGTCGAACCGGTGAACGAGAGCTTGCGCACCACCGGGCTGGCGGTCAGTGCGCCACCGATTGCCAGCGGATCGCCGGTCAGCACATTGAAGACGCCTGCCGGCAGACCGGCATCCTCGGCCAGCAGCGCCAGCGCCAGCGCCGTCAGCGGCGTCTGCTCGGCCGGCTTGACCACCACCGTGCAACCAGCCGCCAGTGCCGGCGCGACCTTGCGCGTGATCATCGCCAGCGGGAAGTTCCACGGCGTGATCGCGGCACAAACGCCGACCGGCTGCCGGATGGTCAGCAAGCGTCGATCGCTTGCCGGGCTCGGGATCGACTCGCCGTAGACGCGTTTGCCCTCCTCGGCGAACCACTCGACAAAGGAAGCGCCGTAAGCGACCTCACCACGCGCTTCGGCGATCGGCTTGCCACATTCGGCGGTAATCAGTTGCGCCAGATCCTCGGTGCTGGCGACGATCAGGTCGTACCAGCAGCGCAGCGCAGCCGCCCGCTCCTTCGCCGTCCTTGCCTGCCACGCCGGCAAGGCTGCCGCCGCGGCAGCGATCGCCCGTGCCGTCTCGGCCGCCGTCATCAGTGGCACCTCGGCCAGCTTGCCGCCGCTCGCCGGGTCGCTCACGGCAAAGCTGCGTCCATCATCGGCAGTCAGCCAGCGACCATCCAGGTAACACTGCGTGCGCAGCAGGCGCCGATCGGCAAGATGCATGACGTTCCCCCCCCGAAATCTCCAAAGCGGCAGTTTATACTGTGCACCATGCGTGTCCACCTGTTGATCGCCTGCACCGTCTCACTGCTGCTGGCCGCCTGCGCAAGCAAGCCGCCGGTGCCCGCGCGCCCGGCACAGGAGCTTTCCGATCGCCCGGCGGCCAGCGAGAAAGCCCACGACGTGGTGATCTTTGCCATCGGCCTGATCGACACCGGTTACCGCTTCGGTGGCAAGAACCCTGAAGCCGGCCTCGACTGCAGCGGCATGGTGTCATACATCTACGGCCGCGCGGCCGGCATCAAGGTCAGCGGCAGCGCCGCCGACATCGCCCGCCGCGGGCGCCCGATCGAGCGCGGCGGCCTGCGTCCGGGCGACCTGGTCTTCTTCAACACCCGCAACGCCCCTTTCTCGCACGTCGGCATCTACATCGGCAACAAGCGTTTCGTGCACGCGCCGTCAGGCAGCGGCCGGGTGCGCATCGACGATCTCGATGCCCGCTACTACGCGCAACGTTTCGAGACCGCCCGGACCTTCTTCGACTAGGTCCGGGCCAATCAGTCCTGGCGCAGTTCGACGCGCCCCTCGAACACCCGCACCCGGTCACCCTTGCTCACCACCGGCTCGTCGTACTGCTCGATGAAAGCGAAGGTGCCGTCTTCATAGCGTACGGTGATGACGTAGGTGGTCACCGGCGCGTTGGCGTGGCGCGCGTCGGCCACGGCGGTGCCAGTCCCGATGATCGGCGCCGTCACCAGGCTGGGCGCGATCGCCGGCGCCGGACTCCGCGGCCGCGGTCCCTCGTGCGTCTGGCTGCGAATCGCCGTCACCACGCCGCAGCGCTCGCAGGGTCCGCTGCGCTCCTCCTCGATCAACTCGCGATAGTCATCCTGGCCGCTCGGCAGCTTCAGGTGGCTCTGAGCCAGAGACAAAGGGGTCAGGGCGACGGCCAGCCCGATGGCGACCAGTATTCTTGCGCGCTGCATGATGAAACTCCTTGAAAGACCTTTGACGGTATCCGCGAGGCGGCCAGCCAAGGTGAACAGATGGCTGATCTTAGCATTGCTCAAGGGTCGCGGAGAACACAGAGAGTCGACAGGACGATTGGCACGACCGGTAACGCCAGTTGCTCTCGTTGCCTTCAGTCGATGATGGTAAGCTCGCAAGTGCGGTTTGCATTCACCTGTCCGTTCCAAACCAGCAATTGCATGCCTTTTTCTTTGTCGCCCTGGTCCACAAACCTGTCATATTTTCCGTCCGTAAGAAAGCAAGCATTCCAGAGGTTGAAGGCATGCTCGGTCGTCCCATTGCCATCGACGCCCGTTGCACCAGCCGCAGCCGTTTCGCTCGCCCGCCAATTGCCGTCAGCGGCAGAGTAATAGAAGGTGAAGAAGACGGACCCGCCTGCGGTTTGACCGTCGCTGGACCAACGCGTGGCGGCCAGCCGGATCTGGCAGCCGTCCGCATCGGCGCACAGGGCGAGCAAGGTATCCATCGGGATGGTCCTGGTTCTGCCGGCGTACTTCCGCGCGGTCAACGACAGATGATAGCGGGGTGAGATCTCGTAGGACGCTTCCGGCTCGTCGTCCCTCTGGTAGCGCGCGCGGGAGTTCAGCATGCCATCGACCCGGGCATCCCCCCCGACGTGGAGGTTGCCCCCCAGGTGGCCGTTGCCGCGAGCATCGAATTGGCTCGAAATCGGGGTCTCGCCGCCGACAAGGAGCGAGCCCTTGGTGTGGGCGTCCCCGGCGACGTCGAGCGTGCCGTTGATCCTGGCGTTACCGCCGACGTCGAGGGTCTTTCCGACTCTGCCGTCTCCGCCGACGTCGAGCGCACCGGTGATTGGGGCGTCCCCCGCGACCTCGAGCGTGCCCTTGATGCGGGCGTTCCCGTCCACATCGAGCCTCGTCTCCGGCTTGCTCGTTCCGATGCCGACCCGTCCGGCCTCGTCGATGAACAGCGCCTCCGCCGCGCCTTGGGCACGGAGCGGCCCGGTCGCCAGCAGCACGACCGAGGCAACGGCAGCAAGGGCAAGCGCCGGGCCCGTTGTAACCAGCCGGCGGGGGCTCGCCTTTGGCAGGGATTCCGGGCTCATCCCTTGGCGATCCTCGAAAGCAAGCCTGTCGACCATTCGATGTTCCTCCGAAGTATAGGAAATCCAACGGCACCATTGAGAGCATATGAGCCCCCACCAAGCAGCGTCAGTTCCAAATCTTATTCCATGAGCTTCAAAAGGGCAAAAAGCCATCCTAATCCCGCCTCGCCCAGTGCCATCCGCCATGAACAGCTGCAACTCCTCGGCGTTCCGGTCGACGTGCTGACAGGTCGAGCGTTGCCCAAGAAGCTCAGGGCAACCGTTCTTGCTGAGGCGTTGCCCCTACCAACAAAGGCTGGCGGAAGACCTGGCGGGCGGCATTGCGGGGCTCAAGGCACTGCATTTTCGTCGACGCAGAGTGAACAGGTGCCGAATCAGGATACGATAAGGGCAGCACTCTGCTTCTGGTCTTCTGCCTCCATCGGCAGAGCCGCTGCATGGACAGTCTGCTCAAGGTCGGCGGCGAGCGATCCTCCCGGAATCCTCCCCTGGCCATCAGGAACCGCGCTTTCCTCCGACCGGTCGACAAGGTGATCATGGACCCCAAATCCTTCGTTTATTCCGCGGTACTGCTGCTCATCGTTGCCTCGATCGCCGTCGCCGTCTTCCGGCACTTCGGTCTGGGTTCGATTCTCGGCCTGCTGGTCACCGGCATCATCGTCGGGCCGCATACGCCGGGGCCCTTCGTCACCACCCAGGTGGATGACGTACGGCACTTCACCGAACTCGGCGTCGTGCTGCTGCTGTTCCTGATCGGCCTGGAGATGAAGCCGCGCCGCCTGTGGGAGCTACGGCGAACGCTGTTCGGACTCGGGTCGCTGCAGATCGTCGTTTCGACCCTGGTCATCGCCCTTTACCTGAAGCTCTTCCTGCCGAACTGGTCGGCCGCTCTGCTCGTGGGCGCCAGCTTCGCGCTGTCGTCCACCGCCTTCGTCATCCAGATGCTCAGGGATCAGGGCGAGATTGCCAGCCGCCATGGCCAGACCGCCTTCGCCATCCTGCTGATGCAGGACCTCGCGGTCGTACCGCTGCTCGCCCTGGTGCCCATCCTCGCCGATAGCGGACCGCTGCCCAGGGAGATGCCGCTGGTAAAGCAGGTCGCGGGAGCGATCGCGATGGTCAGCCTGGTGATCGTCACCGGCCGCTACCTAGTGCCACGGCTGCTCGACCACCTGGCCAGAAAAAACAACCGCGAGGCGTTCTTCCTCGCCGCCATGGCCGCTGTCTTCGCTGCCGCCTGGGCAATGGACCTTGCCGGGATGTCGATGGCACTGGGCGCCTTCCTGATGGGCATGATGCTCTCGACCTCGCGCTACAGCCTGCAGATCGAGGCCACGCTGGAGCCGCACAAGGGCTTGCTGATGAGTCTGTTCTTCGTAGCCGTCGGCATGTCGGTGGACGTCGCTGCGCTGGCGCAGCGCCCGTTGCAGTTCGCCTTGCATATCATGGCGATCATCAGCATCAAGGTGGCCGTGCTTTATGTCCTCTGCATCATCTTCGGCACTGGCCGGAGCACGGCGTGGCGCGTGGCGTTCATGCTTTCCCAGGGTGGCGAGTTCGGTTTCGTCGTCTTCGGAGCTGCCAAGGCGCTCGGCGTGATCGACGATCGGATCTTCGTGATGGCCGTCGCGGTGATCTCGCTGACCATGCTGCTGACACCCGTTCTGGTCAAGCTCGGCAACTGGCTGGCGATGCGACGGGTCGAAGAAGCGAGCGGCATTGACGAACGCTTTCGCTACTCGACGAACGCCGACGAATCCGAAGCGCGCGTGGTGATCGGCGGCTACGGCCGCGTCGGCCATACGGTGGGTACCATCCTGGCCAGCAGCGGCATCCCTTACATCGCCTTCGAGACCGATGCCGTACTGGTCGCCAAGTGGCGCAGCGAGGGGCACCCCCTGTTTTATGGAGATATCGGTGACCCGGAGCTGCTCGCCACCGGAGCACTGCAACGGGTCGACCTGGTCGTCCTGACGATCGACGACCAGGCGGTCGCCGTCCGTGCCGCCGCAATGATCCGCTCGCACGCGCCGCAGGTGACCATCGTCGCCCGCGCCCGCGACCTGGTGAGCTGCGACGCCCTGCTGCGGGCGGGGGTCAACACGGCCTTCCCCGAGGCCCTCGAAGCGAGCCTGCGCCTGGCGGCGGAAACCCTGCAGGCACTTGGCATCTCCACCGACGAAACCAACCTGCTGCTGCACGGTGTGCGCAGCGCAGATTACGCCCTGGTACGCTACGGGCCGGAGGGTGCCCCCGCAGAGAGGACACCCGCCAAGAACTGACGTCGCTGACACCTTGCGCGGTCACCGACCGCGGGTGGCAACGCGAGAAGGGCTGGACCTGCCCGGCGCGAGCAGTCGTTGTCAGCAGCCAGCGGGCCTCGCCCGCAAGGAAGCAGGCAACGGCAGCCAAAAGCGCGCTAATATTGGTCCGTTCATCCTGCCTCCACAGCCGCCGGTCACATGCTGCACGCCATTCCCATCCGTTATGTCGAACCCGTCTTCCGCCCACCGAGCGAGGCACAATCGCTGATCCTGCCGGTGACCGACGGTTGCTCGTGGAATCACTGCACATTCTGCGAGATGTACACAGCGCCGCAGAAACATTTCCGGGCACGCGACGAAGCCGAGGTCCTGGAAAGTATCCGCCTCACCGGCGAACGCTTCGGCAACGAAATCCGGCGGGTCTTCCTGGCCGACGGCGATGCCTTGGTGCTGCCGACGCGTCGCCTGCTCAATATCCTCAACGGCATCCGCGCTCACCTGCCCGCAGTGCGCCGTGTATCGAGCTACTGCCTGCCACGCAACCTGCGCCGGAAATCGGTCGACGAACTCAGCGAGCTGGCCGCCGCCGGATTGTCGATCGCCTACGTCGGCGCCGAGTCGGGCGATGACGAAGTGCTGGAACGGGTCAACAAGGGCGAAACCTTCGCCTCGACCGTCGAAGCGCTCGACAAGCTCGGCGCCGCCGGCATCACCCGCTCGGTGATGATTCTGAACGGCCTCGGTGGCCCGCAGCTTTCGCTGCGCCACGCCGAGAACTCGGCGCGGCTGGCGAATGCGACGCAACCCGAATATCTGGCGACGCTGGTGGTCAGCTTTCCGCTCGGCGAGGAACGTTTCCGCGCCGGCTTTCCGGGCTGGCGACCGCTCGACCAGCGCGAGCTGTTCATCGAAATGGAGCGCTTCCTCGAACATCTAGAGCTCGAACGAACGGTCTTCCGCAGCGATCATGCGTCAAACTGGCTGGTGCTCAAGGGGACGCTCGGGGCCGACAAGGAGCGCCTGCTGCTGCAGGTGCGACAGGCGATCGCCCACCCGGAAGCGACGCCGCTGCGGCCGGCCTGGGCACGAGGTCTGTAATTGGCGGCCGATTACCAGCGCTGCGCCGAGCTGATCCGCCAGGCCGACGGGCTACTGGTCACCGCCGGCGCCGGCATCGGCGTCGATTCCGGCCTGCCTGACTTCCGCGGACCGCAGGGCTTCTGGGGCGTGTACCCGGCGCTCGGCCGGGCGCGCATCGCCTTCGAGCAGATCGCCAATCCGGCCGCCTTCGCCAGGCATCCGCGCCTGGCCTGGGGTTTCTATGGCCATCGGCTCAATCTCTACCGGCACACCATCCCGCACGACGGCTTCCGGATCCTGCGCCGAATCGGCGAAGGAGCTGCCGCAGGGTGTATTCGTGTTCACCAGCAACGTCGACGGCCAGTTCCAGAAAGCCGGTTTCGCGGAAGAGTGCATCGCCGAGTGCCACGGCTCGATCCATCATCTGCAGTGCCTTGACGGTTGCCATGATGGCATCTGGCCTGCCGATGACTTCCAGCCGCAGCTTGACGAGGAAGCGTGCCTGCTGCGCTCCGAATTTCCGCTCTGCCCCCGCTGCCGGGGAATCGCCCGGCCGAACATCCTGATGTTCGGTGACTGGGGGTGGCTAGCTGCGAGCAGCGAAGCCCAGGAAGCGCGCCTGCACGCCTGGCTGCAACAGGTCAGGCACTTGCTGGTCATCGAGGTCGGTGCCGGCACCAATATCCCGACCGTACGCAGACTGGGGGAACGGCTGCCGGGACAGTTGATCCGCATCAATCCAACCGAGCCGGAGCTACCGCCGGGCCAGGGCATCTCGATTGCTGCGGGAGGCCTCGCTGCCCTGCGCGCGATTGACGCGTGCCTGGTATAGGATTCGCGCCCCGCGTTGCCCGCAACGTCAGACGAATCAAAGCTCGCACGCGTGGCCCGGAACGTCGCCGGAGCGACGATCGGGTAGCGTTCAGCCATATCGCCAGCAAGTCCTTGTCACAGGTAATGAGGTAGTTGGCGCCCGATATCTTGAGTACGGCAAGCAAAGTGCCCAGGACGGGCCGATCATCGAAGTCACGTAAGTCCGGCTCCTGACCTGGCAGCGGTTCGATGACTTCGACTTGCATGGAAAGCGCATCGACCAGCTCGTTGATCTCCACCGATGCCAAACCATGGCGGTGTGCCATGCGTGGCAGCACGCGTCGCTACTCGTCGAGGATATCGGCGGAAAGCAATACGTCGACCGAACCGTAACGCCACGCCGCCAGGATCTTGCCGGGCCCACCTGCCGGGGAAGCAATGCCCGAAGGCAGCACTCCTGTATTTCGGGGAACACACCGGCAGGGATTCCGAGTTGTCGGCGCCGGGCGGGACTTTCTCCGCCTTCGCTGATTCTGCCGGCGGCTCAGGCAGCGTGGGTGCCAAACCACAAGCGGTCAGGGCCAAGAGCAGGCGGACAGGAAGGGCGTTCCTCATCATTGTCTACGCCCGGACAATTCAGCAGGCTGGAGTTAGCGAGCGTGGGCCGATATCAGGATCAGAACTCCTCGCCACTGGGCGGGGCCTTCCTTCATCGTCCCGGCCTGCGCGCTGCACGAAGGCGGCTTCGCCATTCCTCCCCGTCTTGCCACGCCGATCCTCTGGCACGCGCAGACCTGGACGAGCGGCCAGATGAACTCGTTCCGGATCTGGCCTTACGCGAAGAACGCCTTCGAATGGTCGCGACGGTATCGTTGAATTTCTTATCCTTCGGCGCGGTCAGCCGGCAGCCACGCTGCTTGCCGTGTGGCTCTGAAACTCGTCGATGACGTCAGCCAGCGTGATCCTGCGGCCGAAGTAACCGATGCTTTCCTCCAGGCCTTCGGCGCGCAGGATGTCGCGCGCCGCCGCATGCGCCGCCACCAGCCGCAGGCGCACTCCAGCCGCCTTGAGTTCCTGATGCAGCTTTGCCAGTATTCGGGCGCCTGCCAGATCGACCGTGGGCGAAGTGGACAGATCACATACCACCAGGCTGAGCGGCCCCGGGGTCACGCGGATGCGCTGCCAGACGGCGTCACGCACGTGCTCGACGTTGAAGTAAAGCAGCGACGCCTCGACGCGAAACAGCAGCGTACCCGGGACGGCCTCGTTGTCCGCGTTGCGCTCGATGTCGGAGTAAACACGCTGGCTGCCGGGGATACGACCGAGAAATGCCACATGCGGGTGCGCGGCACGCCGTATGAGCAACAACATCGAAACGAGCACCGCCACAATCACGCCCTTCAGGATACCGAGCAGCAGCACGCCGGCGAAAGCGACCATCGAGACGCCGAATTCGAAACGGCTTACCCGCCACAGGTGACGCAGTTCGCCGATATTGACCAACCCCTTGACGGCAACCAGCACGATCGCCGCGAGAACCACGTTGGGCAGGTTGTAAAGCAGCCCCGTCAGGTACAGCAGGCACAGGCCGATCGTCACCGAGGCGAAAACGAGCGCGAGCGGCGTTTTGGCGCCGGCCTTGTCGTTCACCGAGGACTGCGACAGGCCGCCGGCCACCGGGTAGGCCTGGAAGAAGCCCGCAGCCAGATTCGCCGCACCCAGGCCGAGCAACTCCTGGCGCGGATCGATCTCGTAGCCGCGCGCCTGCGCCAGAGCGCGGGCGGCGGAAACGCTTTCCACGTAGGCCAGCAGCAGGCACGCGAACGCCAGCGGGATCACCCCGTCCACATCTTGTACGCGCAAATCGGGCAGTTTGAAGTCGGGCAAGCCCTGCGGCAAGGCGCCGACGATCTTGAAGCCGAGTTGGCCCAGCGGGGTCATCGACAGCACGAGAATCGAAATCACCACCACGAAGAGCGCGACCGGCCGCCCCGGCAGGAATTTCTCCCCCAGTAGCAGCACCGCGAGCGCGGCAAGACCGAAAGCGAGAACGGCAAGGTTGGTGTCCGGGAGCTGGCCGGCGAGGACGGCGACCGACTCGAAGAAGCCGTGCCCACCGCCCTGGACCCCGAACAGCTTGGGCAACTGGGTCATCGCGATGGTCAGCGCCGCACCCGCTTTGAAACCAAGGAGGATGGTTTCGCTGATGAAGTTGACCAGCGAACTCAGGCGAAACAGCCATGCCAGCACGCACATCACGGCGATACACAGCGCCGTCAGCGCCGCGATGGACGCCCAGCGGCCCGGATCGCCCTGCGCCATGCCGGCGACCGTGACGCCGACCAGCATCGAGATCGCCGAGGTGGGGCCGATCGCCAGTTGGCGCGACGAGCCGAACAGCGCGTAGAACAGGCCGCCGACCAGATAGCAGTAGATGCCGTATTGCGGCGGCAGCCCGGCGAGCGAGGCGTAAGCGAGGGAAACCGGGATGCCGTAGGCCGCCAGGGTCACCCCCGCGATCGCGTCGTTCGCCAGCCACTTCGTCTGATACGCAGCGAGCCACTGCGCCGGCGGAAAAATCGCGCGCCAGCCGCCCACCGGGGTTTCCCGCGCCGGAGCAGGCGTCGGTCGCACCGGTTCCGGAGTGGCCCCCGGACTCATGGGCTTTCTTCCACCTGCGCCTCGAGCCGCCCTTCACGTACGGCCTTGACGAAGGCACGGTAGTCGCGCTGGTTCTGGTCGCTGTACTCGACGGCAAACTCGCAGATCGCGTCGTCGAAGGTGGCACTCGAACCCATGTAGCCGGCGATCAGCGCCGCGTCGCCCGAGCGCGCGTGCGCGCGTGCCAGAGCGCGGGCGCACAGCCGGCTGTAGGTGGCCAGACGGTCGACATCCCATCCTTCAACGATGGCGCTGATCTTGACGTCGCGCAACTGCCTGAAGTAGTAGTCGCGGCCATTGCTGCCGGTCGTCCAGCCGAGGAACATGTCGCTCGCCCCCTGCATCAGGCGCTGCCCGGCAACCACGCGCTGGCCGTGATTGGCGTGCAGGCTCGCACCCGCATGGGGCTCGAGGACCGACGCCCGTGCTTCCTTGATCTGCAGGAAGAGTGGGTCATTGTCGGCGGCCATGAACAGCGCGACCAGGCATTGCGTGCCGACGCTGCCGACGCCGACGACCTTGATCGCCAGGTCGCACAGGTGGAAGCGGTCGAAGAGCACGCGCACGTGCTCGGGAAGCGACTCGCGGTACCGTGCCAGTCCTTCGCGGTACTGCGTCCGCATTCCCGGCGCCAGTTCCTCGCTGGGATGAAAGATCAGCGGCGGAATGTCCCTGATCTTCGGCAGTGCGCCGTGCTGCTCCGCGAGTTTCAGGAAAACGTTCTCGACCGCGCTTTGCTGGCGCGCCTTCGCGAGCCGTCTGGCGGCGAGCTTCTTGATCTTGGCGTCGTCGCCGGCTATCTCGGCCATCGCGCGCGCCAGCGGAATGGTGTCGTACCAGACATCGAGCGAGCGCATCGACGAATAGTCGGCCATCCGCTCGCGATACGCGCGTACCGTCGCCGTCGCCGCGCGGGCTGCCTCGCTTTCGTGCAGCTGCAGGTACTGCGCGGCGATGACAACGCTCGCCGCCAGGCGCTTGAGATCCCACTCCCAGGGCGCGGGCAGCGTCTCGTCGAGGTCGTTGACGTCAAAGACCACCTGCCGCTCCGGCGTGGCAAAGCCGCCGAAATTCAGCAGATGTGCATCACCGCAGGCCTGCACCCGCAGACCGGAGTTCGGCGTGGACGCCAGGTCGGCCGCCATGATTGCCGCCGAACCCCGGTAAAAGGTGAACGGTGACTGCAGCATCCGGCCAAAGCGGATCGGCACCAGTTCGGGCATTCGCCCCTCGTTCGATGCAACCAGCACCTCAATCGGATCGCGTCGCTTCTTGGGTGGTTTCCATCCGCCCTGCGCTTCGCGCGGCACCGCTTCGCGCAGCGCACTCCCTTGTGCGCGCCGCTCTTGCGGAGACAGAAGCGCGGCCTGGGTGTTCACGGTGGCGGTTTCCTGCTGGTCATCAAGTTTGCTCTTGGACATCTGGCCGACCCTCTGTTAGAAAAGATTCTGCATCAGTATAGGATATCCAAGGCGCTCTTGGCCGCTTCGTGAGCCCTCGCCGAAGCGTATGAGAACCTCGTCTGCCAGTTGCTCGATGCCGCCTTGCACACCGACAAGCGAGACCATCGGTCTGGTCTCGGCTACGCGAGTGCGGGGGGCTTTACAGCCGCCCGCTACCGCTCGCCAGGCATGCGGCCAGCGCGATGGCGGGCTTCGCCATTCCTCCCCGTCTTGCCACGCCGATCCTCTGGCGCGCGTAGACGTGGACGAGCGGCCACATGAACTCGTTCCAGAGCTGGCCGTACGCGAGGAACGCCTTCGACAAGTCGTCCGAGTTGACGGCGCAACGCCTCACCGCTCTGCGCCGGCCGTCCCGGTCAGTAGCCCTTGCTCTCCCAGAACTGCGGCGCACGGGCGGGCATCAGGCGTGGCAGCCATGTTGGCTTACCCAGAGGAGCAAGGGTCGCCTTCGTGCAAAGCGAATGTGCGCAGCACGAACTGCACCGGCCGTCCGAAGTTGGTGAAGTTCAATGACCGCCACGGGCCGATGGCTGCCAGTAGCCAGAGAAATCTAAACCACTGTTGTCAATCTTATCCGGCCGTTCGCACTCAGTTCGAGCAACGGCTCGTCTGGCTGGCGGCGCCAAACCATAAGCGGTCACTGCTTCGTTGGTGGTGGGCTGACGGCAACCGACCCAGGGCAGACACTGGTGCTTCGCCGACCGGGGTCGGCAGTCGAGTGGGCAGCGGACATCCGCCGTGGCCTTGAGTTACAGATACTGTCCCCAGAATTGTCCCCAGAATTCTAAGGTGAATATGGCATTATGGGGCGGCGCCCTACACCACCACGCCCAGCAGCAGTTTCAGCAGCTGCTCCAGCGGCATGATCGTCAGCAGCAGGGGGGCGATCGGCAGCAGCGTGGCCACCGCAAGCTGCAGCAACGCCTGGCGCGTGAACGGCACGATCTGCATCGTGCGCACCACGTTCAGCGCGTTGGTGTAATCGGCCAGTGCCGAGATATCGGGGCTGCTGACGAATGGCTGCCCAGCCGGTGCGCCTCCGCGCTGCCACTTGGTGTCGAACTCGCGCGCCAGCCGCTGCGCCAGAGCACCATAGGCGCGGTTGCCGGCCCGCTTGGCCGCCGCGAGCCGGGGCGCGAACACCAGCAGCGGGCCGACCACCAGGCACAGCATGAGCGCCACCACCATGAACACCTCGACGCTGAAGTCGGTGAGTTTCACGCCCGTGTGGAAGATCGCATCGGCCAGCACGCCGGCCACCATCGCACCATGCGCCGCGGCAAGCGGGGCCATCGCGTGTGAGACGTTGCCGAGGAATGCCAGGCCGGCGACCCCATCGGAGTGCGTCGGCAGCAGGCGCAGATCAAGGCGTGAAACCTGCCACAGGAAACGCGCCCAGACGAACAGGCGGAAGTACCAGCGAAGCAGGAGGAACTGGAACAGCGGCAGACTGACATAGGCGAGCCACCAGCCCGCCGCCGAGAACTCAGCTCCGGGACCGACAACGGGCGAATACCAGGTTGCCGCGTCCAGCCCGATGGTTTCGCGCCAGATGCCGGATATGGCGAGGCCATACACCAGCGCGATCATCAGCACTTCGGCCGTTACCGAGTTGCGCAGCCGCATCGCCGACTGGATCGCGCCGTCGAACCGCGCGATCTCGGCTCCAGCAATGATCTCGCGCTCCAGGAACTGCGCGACTACACCACGGATGCGCAGATGCACGACCAGTTCCGCAACGACCAGCAGCGGCAGGGCTGCCAAGAAGCGTGCATGCACCGCGGCATCGCGCAGGAACGGTACGGCCACCCGCCCATCCCATGCCAGCCCCTCGACGGCAGCCGCCACCAGCAGCGGCACCCAGGTCAGCAGAACGAAGGCAGCAATGCGCCGGCCGACCAGCGTGGCGGCATCGTCCTCCAGACGGGCGCCCCGCAGCAGTTGGAACAGCGGGCCGCCCAAGACGAGTGAAAAGTCGGGCGGACTCCGTGGCGGGTCGAAGCCGGTGGAAGGTGTTGTGCTGGGATTCATGGCCTGACTCCTGTTCGCAGGTCGCCGGTCAACGCCCGGCAACCGTCATACGCTGTCTCACTCCCCACGACCCGGGGCCCCGTAGATCCCGTATCCGACTACCCCAGTAATCGGTAGCCCACCCAAGGATAGGAAGTCCAAGCAGCTTTCGAGGAGGATAGATGACGCGGAGTGCCGCCGTCAATCGCCGATTCTGGGCGGTCGATGCACAGTTGCAACGACTCTCGAGGGGAGCGCTTGGGCAAAAGCCCGATCGGCAATTGAAGACTCCTCAGCCTCCCTGCGATGGCGAGGCGTCACGCCGGAAAGGCAGATGCTCCGCCGCGTCGTCGCGATACTCGGCAACCGCCTCGCCCTGCAACGCCAGGTGACGGGCGAGCAACTGTCGCATGCCGGGGTCGCTGATCCAGTGCGCGGAGTGCACGACCGTCGGCGTGAACCCGCGCGCCAGCTTGTGCTCGCCGCCCGCTCCCGGCTCGAAGCGCCGCAGGCCCTCGCGCAGGCAATAGGCAATGCCCTGGTAGAAGCAGAGTTCAAAATGCAGGCTGTGGTAGTTACCGGAGGAACCCCAGTAGCGCCCGAAGAGCGCGTCATCGCTGCGAAAACAGATCGCCACGGCGACCGGCAGTCCGCGATCACGGGCGATGAAGGCGACCATTCGACGACCCAAAGCGGCCGCCAGATCGGCGAAACAGGCGGCCGAGAAAGCGGCGTGATTGCCGAACCGGTCGAAAGTGCTGGCGTAAAGTGCGTGCAGCAGCGGCCATTCGGCGGCGTCGATCTGATCCCCGTGCCGTGTCTCGATCGAGAGCCCGCTCTCCGCGACCCGTCGCCGTTCGGCGCGGACCTTGCGGCGCTTGACCGCACTGAAAGTCGCCAGATAGCCGTCGAAGTCGCCGCAGCCCGGATCGAGCCAGTGAAACTGGACGTCGTGACTGATCAGCAGCCCCTCGCTCCGCAGCCGGTCGGTTTCTGCCTCGGTGGCCAGCGCCACATGCCACGAAGAAGCAGCGTAACGGTTGGCCAGCGCCTTGGCAGCCTCGACCAGCGCCTGCCTGATGGCTGCCGAGTGGGGCCCTTCGGCGACCAGGATGCGAGTTCCGGCAACCGGAGTATGCGGCAGGCAGCTCATCAGTTTCGGGTAGTACTGGCGGCCGAGCTGCCGGTAAGCCGCTGCCCAGGACCAGTCATAGATGAAGTCGCCGTGCGAGTGGCTCTTGATGTACAGCGGCAGCAGGCCGACGACGGCACCGCTCTCGTCGCTGGCCACCAGATGACGAGCCGTCCAGCCCGACTCAGGGGCGGCCGCCCCGTGCCGCTCAACGATCGCCAGAAAATCGGCGTTGAGAAAGGGGTGGCCGGCCGGGCAGAGTCGCGTCCAGGCCTCGCCTGGAATGGCGCTCGCGGAAGATCTGCTGCTGACCGAGATGTTCAATGGCAAGTCGGGGTCCGCGATCATTCGTGGGCTGGGAGAACGAGTCGCCAGTACTGGGCGCTCACTCAGTCCAGCAGCAGGTGGGAGTGATAACGCGACAGCATGCCGCCGGCAATCGTCTTGGCGTTGAACCCGTTCTGCAACAATACCCGCGTCGCGTAGTAGGCCCGGCCCCCGGAGCGGCAGATGACATGGATATTCCGGTCAAGCGGCAACTCACCCAGGCGCGAGCGCAGTTGCGCGAGCGGGATGTGGATCGCCCCGGGCACACTTTCGACCGCGAGTTCGAACATCTCCCGCACGTCGAGCAGGACGCCGTCCCCGAGCGCATCCCAATGCGCGACCGGCATGTCGCCGCGAAGGATGTCGGCGGCGACCATGCCGGCAAAGTTCACCGGATCCTTGGCGCTGCCGAACTGCGGGGCATAGCAGAGCTCGGCCTCCTCAAGGTCATAGATCGTGGCACCCATCTGAATCGCCATGGCCAGCGCGCTGATCCGCTTGTCCACACCATCCATGCCCACCGCCTGGGCACCGAGGAGGCGGCCGTCGGATTTCCTGAACATCACCTTCATCGGGACCGGCGTGGCACCGGGGTAGTAGCCGGCATGTGAATTCGGGTAGAGATAGGTTTTTTCATAGTCGTCGTCACCGAGGCGCTTCAGCGTCTTTTCACTGGCACCTACCCAGGCGGCGGCGGCGCCAAAGAGGCCGATGATCGAAGTGCCCTGGGTACCACGGAAGCGTGACGCGCGCCCGGCAATGACATCGGCAGCAATTCGCCCCTGGCGGTTGGCCGGGCCGGCCAGCGCAATCAGGCTCCACTCGCCAGTCACGAAATCGCGGACTTCGACGACGTCGCCGACCGCGAAAATATCCGGGTTGCTGGTGCGCATCTGTTCGTCGACGCGGATTCCGCCGCGCTCCCCGATCTCGAGGCTGGCCGTCCTGGCCAGCGTGGTATCCGGGCGAACACCGAGCGCGAGGATGACGATGTCGGCAGGGTGAGTCTTGCCGGACTTCGTGTGGACCTCGAGTGCGCCATCGGCGGCCTGCTGGAAGCCGGCCACGCCGTCATTGAGCTCCAGCCGGATGCCATGCCGCTCGACGTAGCCTTCGACAATTCGGGCCATGTCCTGGTCGAGTGGCGCCAGAAGCTGGTCGAGCATCTCGACGAGGGTGACGTCGAATCCGCGATGCACGAGGTTCTCCGCCGTTTCCAGGCCGATGAAGCCGCCACCGATGACCACTGCCCGGGTCCTGGATTTCACTGTCTGGAAGCCGGCGTATCTATCCATTCCGGTGAGGAACAGCGACCCGCGCTCGATCCATTCGCGGATTGCCCGCGCATCCGGTACGGTCCGCACCTGGAAGATTCCCGGCAGGTCGATCCCCGGCAGGGGCGGGCGAACCGACAGCGCGCCGGGCGACAACACCACCTTGTCGTACGATTCGCTGCTCACCTCGCCGGTCAGCACGTCGCGCAGTTCGATGGTCCTGGTGTCGGGCAGGATACGGACCGCTTCGCAATTGGTCCGGACATCGATATTGAACATGCAGCGGAAGGTATCCGCGGTCGCCACCAGCAGACTCGACTCCTTCTCGATCACGCCGCCGACATGGTAGGGCAGACCGCAATTGGCGTACGAGACATACGGGCCGCGTTCGACCATGAGGATTTCGGCGTTCTCGTTCAGGCGGCGCAGGCGCGCGGCACATGAGGCGCCACCAGCCACGCCGCCGACGATGACGACTTTCGTTCCCGCATTGCTGGATTCCATGGTTTCCTTCCCCCGTTTCAAGGATTGATGATCGAGTTCGCTGGCCAGCTCGTCGAGCGACTTTCACCGTCAATTCAACCATGTTGCCCTTGCTTGTGCTGGACATTTCTTGACAATCTTGTTTACCCTGACCTCTACGGAGTCAGGAAACCGGAAGTTGAACAGATCAGATCATGAGTCGGCCCGGCGCCCGCGCCGGAAAGCAAGTGTTCGTGTCGGCTCCGTGCGGGTCATCCCCGAGCTTTTGCGAAATCTTGGCGCAAATCCGGCGGAGGTGCTGGCCGCGGCGGGCGTGCCACCGGAACTGTTCGACGACCCGGACAACCGGATTTCATTCGCACAAAGGAGCCAACTCATCCAGCTTTGCGTGGACAGAACCGGGTGCCGTCACTTCGGGCTCCTGATCGGTCAGCAGGCTGGCCTGCACTCGCTCGGGCTGTTGGGCCTGCTGGTGCAACACTCGGCGGACGTGGGAAGTGCGCTGCGCAGCCTTGTGCGCTGTCTTCATCATCACGTCCAAGGTGCAGTGACGACCCTTGCGGAGAACGACCGCACGGCGATGCTGAGCTACAGCATCTATGAGACTCTGGTCGACGCGACCGACCAGACTGGGGATGGGGCGGTCGCAGCAATGTTCAATATTCTGCGCGCCCTGTGCGGCCCGGACTGGAAACCCGTCGAGGTCCTGTTTGCCCACCGCCGGCCGGATGATGTGCGGCCCTTCCAGCAGTTCTTCCGGGCGCCCCTGCGCTTCGATGCCGAGCATGACGGGGTCGTCTTCCCGGCTGACTGGCTGCAGCGTCCACTGGCGGCCGCGGATGCCGAGTTGCGCCGCCGGGCGCAGGAACAGATGGATGCGCTCGAGTTGGCGCATCGCGGCGACTTTCGGGAACAGGTGCTGGCCGTACTGAGAACCGCGCTCATCGCCGGTCAGGCAAACGCGGACCAGGTTGCCGCATTCTTTTCGCTGCACCGCCGCACCTTGAGCCGCCGGCTGAGCGCCTGCGGTACCAGCTTCCAGTCGCTTGTGGATGAGGGGCGCTTCGAGATTGCCCGCCAGATGCTCGAGAACACGGATGCGGACATCCAGAGAATCGCGGTGATGCTCGAATACGCGGATGCCAGCGCCTTCGCACGGGCATTCCGGCGCTGGAGCGGCACCACCCCATCCCGATGGCGAGCGGGCTGCGCCAAGTAGCGCATCCTGGTGTAAGCCGCACGTCTCGACCTGGCACGTTCCGGGGGTGCAACGAAACGCAGGCTGTCCATTTATGTATGGTCCCCGCGTACCGGATACGTTAGTATCGTCGGCTATCGCATAGCGTCGGACGAAAATGACATGAAGCCAATCCTGATTTCCACGACCCTGTTTGCCATCTTTTCTCTCGCGGCGTGCGGCGACAAGTCTGTCCCCCCGCCCCCGACGCCCACTGTCGAGGTCGTAAGCGTTGCCCAGAAGGATGTGCCCATTTACATGGAATGGATCGGCTCGCTCGACGGCAACGTCAATGCCCTCATCCGCCCACAAGTAACCGGTTACCTGATCAGGCAGAATTACCGCGAAGGCGACCTGGTGAAACAGGGTCAGCCACTATTCGAGATCGACCCGCGCACTTTCGAGGCCGCCGTAGATGAGGCCAAGGGTCTGCGCGCTCAACAGGCCGCGCGTTTCGAGACGACCAAGGCCAACCTGGACCGCATCAAGCCGTTGGCCGCCGTGAACGCGGTCAGCCAGAAGGACCTTGATGATGCCACCGGTGCCCACCTTTCCGCCAAGGCACAGCTCGAGGCCGCCGAGGCCTCCCTGCGGACGGCGAAACTCAATCTCGGCTTCACGAAGATCAGTTCGCCGGTCAGCGGCATTGCCGGCATCGCCAAGGCGCAGATTGGCGACCTGCTGAGTCCGAGCATGCCGACCGAACTGACCACCGTGTCGACCGTTGATCCGATCAAGGTCTATTTCAACATCAGCGAGCGCGAGTATCTCAAGATTGCCAACGCGGCTCTCGCTGCGGGCAAGAGGCCGGATCATGTCCCGCTTGAGTTGTTCCTGGTGGACGGTTCCCTTTACCCGCACCCGGGCAAGTCTTCCGTGCTCAACCGCCAGGTCGATGTGACGACCGGCACCTTCAAGGTCGCAGCCCTGTTCCCCAATCCCGACAACCTGCTGCGCCCCGGCCAGTACGGCAAGGTACGGGCAACGATGGCGGTCGACAAGGGCGCACTGCTGGTGCCGCAACGCGCCGTCACCGAGATCCAGGGCAAGTACCTGGTGGCCGTGGTCGGCGCCGACAACAAGGCCGACATCCGGCCGGTGACGGTTGGCGAGCGCATCGGCAGCGACTGGATCATCACCAAGGGCCTGCAGCCGGGCGAGCAGGTGATCGCCGAGGGGACCCAGAAGGTCCGCCCGGGAATGACCGTCAATCCGAAACCCTTTGTGCCCGACGCCGCGGCCAAGCCCGAGGACAAACCGGCAGCGCCTGCACCGGCGAGCAAGGGGTAAACGGCCATGTCCAAGTTCTTCATCAATCGGCCGATTGTCGCCATGGTCATCTCGATCCTGATGACCATCGTCGGTCTGGTCGCCATGTCCGGGCTGCCGACCGCCCAGTTCCCGAACATCGTTCCACCGCAGATTCAGGTCAGTAGCACGTACACTGGCGCCGACGCGCTGACCGTCGAACAGGCGGTCGCCACCCCGATCGAGCAGCAGATGTCCGGCGTCGACAACATGGACTACATGTACTCGATCAACGCCAACAATGGCCAGTCCACACTGTATGTCAACTTCGCACTTGGCACCGACGCCAACACCGACCAGTTGCTCGCCCAGATGCGCGAAGGCCAGGCCGAGGCGCAACTGCCGTCGGACGTGCGCAACTACGGCGTCACCGTCGCCAAGTCAACCTCGTCGCCGCTGCTCATGTTCGGGCTTTACTCGCCGAACGGCACCTACGACAACATCTTCCTCGCCAACTACGCCTACATCAACATCAACGACCAGATGACGCGGGTCAAGGGAATCGCCAGCGTCACGGTGTTTGGCGCAGGCCAGTACGCGATGCGACTGTGGGTCAGGCCCGACCAGCTGGCCAAGCTGAACATCACGATTCCCGAGATCGTCAACGCGGTCAACGCCCAGAACACGGTCAACCCGGCCGGAACGATCGGCGCCGAGCCGGTGCCACCGGGTCAGGAATACACGTATGCCGTGCGCGCCCAGGGCCGGCTGGAGAACGTCGAGGATTTCGGCAAGATCGTGCTGCGTGCCAATCCCGACGGATCGCTGGTGCGCGTCGGTGATGTCGCCCGCATCGAACTCGGTGCGCAGACCTACAGCCAGCAGGGTCGGCTCAACGGCAAGCCGGCTGCTCTCATCGCCCTTTACCAGATGCCTGGCGCGAACGCCCTCCAGGCAGCGGACGGCGCCAAGAAGCTGATGGAGAAGATCAAGCAGAGTTTCCCGCCCGACCTCGATTACGTCATCGCCCTCGACACGACGCTGTCGGTCACCGAAGGGATCAAGGAGATTGAGCACACGCTGTTCGAAGCGCTGGTACTGGTAATGATCGTCGTTTTCGTCTTCCTGCAGGGCTGGCGGGCCACTCTGATTCCTTTGCTGGCGGTGCCCGTGTCGCTGGTCGGCACCTTCATGCTGTTCCCGATGTTCGGCTTCTCGATCAACACGCTGTCGCTGTTCGGCCTGGTGCTGGCCATCGGCCTCGTGGTCGATGATGCCATCGTTGTCGTCGAAGCAGTCGAACACCATATCGAGCACGGCCTGTCACCGAAGGACGCAACGCTGAGAGCGATGGAGGAGGTCACCGGCCCGGTAATCGCGATCGCCGTCATCCTGGCCGCCGTCTTCGTGCCAACCGCCTTCATTCCTGGGATTACCGGCCAGCTCTACCAGCAGTTCGCGGTCACCATCGCCATCTCGGTGATCATCTCGGCGTTCAACGCGCTGACCCTGAGCCCCGCCCTCTGCGCGCTGCTGCTCAGACCCAAGGTCAAGGGAAGCGGTCCGCTACAGAAATTCTACGACTGGTTCAACGGCGTCTTCGGCCGCGTCACCGGCGGCTATGTCGGCATCTGCCGCATCGCCATCCGCAGAAGCCTGATCAGCCTCGTCTTTCTGGTCGGCGTCACGGCAAGCGCCGGCTTCTTTGGCAAGCTGGTCCCCGCCGGCTTCCTCCCGGATGAAGATCAAGGTTACGTCTTTGCAGCGGTCCAGCTTCCCGATGCGTCATCGCTGCAACGCACGTCGGAAATTGCCGCTCAGGCTGAAGATCTGATCATGAAGGTGCCCGGCGTGGAATACACGACCACCGTTGTCGGCTACAGCATGCTCAGCCAGGTGACAAATACTTACAGCGCCTTCTTCTTCGTCACGCTCAAGAACTGGGCAGAACGTAAGAAGCCGGAGGAGCAGTACACCGCGATCAAGGCCGAGCTGACGAAGAGGCTCAGCGGCATCCCCGGCGCCATCGCCTTTGCCTTTCCGCCACCGGCCATCCAGGGGGTCGGCACATCTGGTGGTGCCACTTTCGTTCTTCAGGACCGTGCTGGCAAGGACATCGCCTTCCTCGCCGAGAACACCACCAAGTTCCTCGAAGCCGCGAGAAAGCGCCCGGAGCTCGCCAGTGTTTCAACCACCTTCAGGCCAACCGTTCCGCAACTGTTCATCGACGTCGACCAGGAAAAGGTGCTCAAACAGGGCGTCATCCTAAGCGACGTTTACAAGACGCTGCAGAGCTTCCTCGGCAGCGGCTTCATCAACTACTTCAACCGCTTCGGACGCCAGTGGCAGGTGTACGTCCAGGCCGAGGGCGACTACCGCACCAACATCGAGAATGTCGGGCAGTTCTACGTGCGCAACAGCAAGGGCGAGGCGGTGCCGCTGTCGGCGCTGACATCGGTCCGCAATATCTCCGGCCCGGAATTCACGATGCGCTACAACCTTTACCGCAGTGCGCAGATCAACGCCTCGGCGGCGCCCGGCTACAGTTCGACGCAGGTCATGCGCGCACTCGAGGCGGTTTTCGCCGAAACGATGCCGAGCGAAATGGGTTACGACTACTCGGGAATGTCGTTCCAGGAGCAGAAAGCGCAGCAAGGCATCTCGCCAGCGGTCATCTTCGGCTTCTCACTGCTCTGTGTGTTCCTCATCCTGGCGGCGCAGTACGAGAGCTGGTCGCTCCCCTTCTCCGTGCTGCTGGGTACGCCTATCGCGGTCGCCGGCGCGTTTTTTGCGCTAATGCTGCGCGGCCAGGAACTCAACGTCTATGCGCAGATCGGTCTGGTGATGCTGATCGGTCTGGCGGCCAAGAACGCCATCCTGATCGTCGAGTTCGCCAAGATGGAGTACGAAAAGGGCGAGCTGTCGCTCGCCGAGGCGACGCTCAAGGGCGCGCAACTGCGGCTGCGACCGATCCTGATGACCTCATTCGCCTTCATCCTCGGCTGCGTTCCTCTGGCGATTGCCAGTGGGGCCGGCGCCATTTCGCGGCAGGTCATGGGGGGCGCAGTGATCGGCGGCATGCTGGCGGCCACCGGCATCGCCATCTTCATCATTCCGGTGACCTTCTACGTCGTCGAAAAGATCAGTCACAAGGGAGCCACTGGGGTGCGCCATAAGGAGTCTGGCGAGGGAGATGCCGGCAAGATCGAGACGCCGGCGGGAAAGGAGGATGATCGCCATGCGTAAGCCATTGCTCGTCACCTTGCTGGCGTTGCTGGCCAGCGGTTGCATGGTCGGACCCGACTACGTTCGGCCGCCGGTCGACACGCCTGCCGGCTGGCGCCTCAGCGAACAGGACGCCCGCGATCTCGCCAACACCGCCTGGTGGGAGCAGCTGGATGACCCGGTGCTCAACGATCTGGTGACGACTGCGCTGCGTGAAAACAAGGATCTGATGATCGCTGCCGCGCGCGTCGAGGAATTCGCCGGCAACTACGGATTCGTTCGTTCCGGCCTCTTCCCGCAGATAGGCGCCGGCTATGACGCCAGGCGGCAGAGAGACGTTAGCGCGGTAGTGATCGGCGCCGGCAGCGGACAGACCTACAACAGCTACAACGCGGTATTGAACGCCAGTTGGGAGATCGACATCTGGGGCCGCATTCGCCGCCAGACCGAGGCGGCGCGCGCCCAACTCCTGGCCAGTGAGGAGGGCCGGCGAGGCGTCATCCTCTCGCTCGTTGGCAGTGTCGCTGGCGCCTACATCAACCTGCGCAACCTCGATCGTCAGCTCGAGATTGCCAGGGAGACGGCGAAGAGTCGCGGCGAGTCGTACGAGCTGTTCAAGCTCCGCTTTGAAGGGGGCATCATTTCGGTCCTCGAACTGAGCCAGAACCGGTCGCAGTACGAGGAAGCCCTGGCCACTATCCCGCCGCTGCAGAAAGCCATCGCCCAGCAGGAAAACGGGCTGAGCGTGCTGCTCGGCCGCAACCCGGGCCCGATACTGCGTGGCAAGACGATCGATCAGCTGGCCCTGCCGGCAATCCCTGCCGGCCTGCCGTCGGATCTGCTTGAACGCAGGCCCGACATCCGGCGCGCCGAGCAGAATCTGGTCGCTGCCAACGCGCTGATTGGCGCCGCCAAAGCAGCCTACTTCCCGACGATCTCGCTGACCGGCCTCTTCGGCTACTCCAGCACCAGCCTGAGCAACCTGTTCAACAGCCAGAACAAGGTGTGGAATTACGGCTCGCCGATCAGCATGCCGATCTTCACCGCTGGCGCGATTGCCGGTCAGGTGCAGGCTGCCGAAGCGTCGCAGCAGCAGGCGCTGTTTGCTTACCAGAAGGCGATCCAGGAGGCCTTCCGCGAAGTCAACGACTCGCTCATCAGCCAGGACCGGACGCGCGAACAACTCAAGGTGCAGAAGCGCCAGGTCGAGGCACTGCAGCAGTACTCGGCTACCGCGCGCCTGCGCTACAACAATGGCTACACCAGCTACATCGAAGTGCTCGACGCTGAGCGCAGCCTGTTCAATGTTCAACTGCAGTACACACAGACGCAGCAGGTCGAATTCCAGGCCGTGATCAATCTTTACCTGGCAATGGGTGGCGGCTGGGTGAACGAAGCCGAGAAGGTGACCGACGCAGTGGCCCGGACTGACCCCGGCGTCGCGCAATAGCCGTGCTGCCGCAAGGCAGGCGTGCAAGGGCAGTCCATCAATGCGTATCCAGAGGAGACGTCAATGAGCAAAAAAGGCAAGAAAGACAAGCAGGACAAGAAAGCCAAAGTCAGGGAAGCGGCCAACCCGGATCTGCCGGTCGAGCAGACCGACAGCGAGACCCCGGCAGCGCCGGCGAAAAAGATGTCCAACCGTACCTACCTGAAGGAACTCGAAAAGCTCGAAGCCGAGCTGGCGCATCTGCAATCATGGGTGATCGAGAAGGGCCTCAAGGTGGTAATCCTCTTCGAAGGCCGTGACGGCGCTGGCAAGGGCGGCACGATCAAGGCCATCACCGGCCGCGTCAGTCCACGCGTTTTCCGCGTCGTCGCGCTGCCCGCACCGACCGATCGCGAGAAGACCCAGATGTACGTGCAGCGCTACCTGCCGCACCTGCCGGCAGCCGGCGAGGTCGTGATCTTCGACCGGAGCTGGTACAACCGCGCCGGTGTCGAACGCGTCATGGGCTTCGCCAGCGATGAGCAGGTGGCGGCTTTCCTCAAGGGGGCACCACTGTTCGAAAAGTTGATGGTTTCGGGGCTCAACAACATCATCCTGCTCAAGTACTGGCTGGAAGTCGACATGGACGAGCAGACGCGCCGGCTCGAAGCGCGCATCACCGATCCGCGCAAGCAATGGAAGCTGTCGCCGATGGACCTCAAGTCGTACAGCCGTTGGTACGACTACTCACGCGCCCGCGACGACATGTTGAGTGCGACGCATACCGAGTGGGCACCCTGGTTCGCCGCGCGCTCCGACGACAAGAAGCGCGTACGCCTGAATATCATCAAGCACATCCTGAGCAGCATCCCCTACGAGGTCCCCAAGGCGCCGAAGATCGTCCTGCCCAAGCGGGGCAAGCCCGGCGACTACCAGGAACCCGCCAGCCTTCCCGTCAGGTACGTGCCGGAAGTCTATTGAGCTGATCAGCGTTTACCGTGTGATCGACAGTCCCGGCCGGGCGTCGCTGGAGACGCCCGCGGGTTCTGACACACCTTCTCGAGCTTGTCTGGCGAGGAGGAAGGCCACGCACTGACTGGTGACTGGTCACTCTTCTGCCTTCAAGGCATCGCGAACACTTTGGCGTTGGCTGACGCGCTCCTGGAAAGCTCGCAGCGTCGGCCACCGGCCAATGTCGATCTCTACCGCGCTGCCCCAGCCGAGGACGGTAAACAGGTAGCCGTCGGCGACGGTGAACTGGTCGCCCAGCAAATAGTTCCTGCCCTCCAGACGAGCGGCGACATAGTCCAGCCGCGCGGCGAGGTTTTCCCTGACACAACGCTTGTAGTCCGCCGGCGTATCCGGTTTGAACAGGGGGACGAAGGCCTTGTGCAGTTCGGAACTGATGAAACCGAGCCACTCCTGCAACTGGTAACGCTCGAGCGTGTAGGGCCGTGGTGCCAGGCCACTCTCGGGGATGCGGTCGGCGATGTATTGCACGATGGCCAGGACTTCAGTCAGATAGACGCCATCGTCAAGTTCGAGTACCGGTACGTAGCCCTTGGGGTTGATGGCGTCAAGATCGCTGCCATCGGCCAGCCTTCGCTCGCGGATGTCGACGCGGACGAGGTCGAAGTCGAGACCGGCCTCGCGCAGGGCGATGTGCGGCGCCAGTGAGCAGGTGCCTGGACTGAAGTAAAGCTTCAGTTCAAGGCTGCCAGGAACCGATTGAGCTGTTGGCGCTGGTTTCTGGTGTTCGGCGAGCCACGGGAGCCGGGTCACCTCGACGGTCAGGAAACCGCTGTTATCGCCGTAGGCAAACGACGAGTCGTTGGCAAAGAAGTACAGAAAGCCCGGTTCGATGATCTCGATTTCACAGCCGTTCGGAGTGGCGACGAGACTGCTTTCGTCGTCGATGCGCGCGACGCCGTGCACGGTGCTTTCTATCAGGCCGGTGAGCAGGTTCTCCGAGTCAGGGTTGTTGGCCTCCAGGTCGGGGCGAGGATGAATGGCCGCGACCAGTGAAAACCATGGGCGTTCTTCCAGGCGCCGGCTACCTTCCGTGAGGTGACTGAGCCACGCCTTGGACTGATAGCCGTCGGCACCCGCGGGGGTTACCTTGTCGATCCACGTGCCACTGGCCTCGATGCGATATCGTTCGCCAACGTCAACCTCGACGCCGGAGGCGTTCCACCATTTTTGGGCATAGACCGGGAAGCGCGTCGAACCATCCACCGGCAGCTTGCGGAATGGCAGGGCTTCCCGCTCCTGCTGCAACTGTTCTTCGGGACGCGGCTCGTCGTCCCGGTAGAAATCGGCGCAAGCCACCACATCTTCAAGGGCCTTCGGCCGGTAATCGGCCCTCTGCCGCAGCCGCTCCAGAACGCTGGGATGGAGTTCGGCATCGTCGGGGATCTTGCGTTTGTCGTTCGGGCGCGTCCGCCAAACCGGCCCACGGGTTTCGTCGTGCCTGTCCTGCAGGCCGTCGGGCGCCAGCGCCTGGCTCAGTTGACTGGGCAGGAGCCGCAGGCCGGCATCAAGACTGTTAACCTCCTGCATCATCCATTCCAAAGCAATGTCCGAGAGGCCGTGGCTTTCGTAGCCGCCCCCGACATCGGCATGCGCGCCCGCGAACCAGACCTGCTTGATACCTTCGCGCTCGCCCCACAGCGTCGGTGGAAAGTCGACACGTTCCTCGTCAATGGCCAGAGCCTGGCGACCATGCTCGACGCGCGGACTGAGCTCGCGGTTGCCGAATGCCAGGAAGCGAAGTTCGTCCCGGTCGACCAGGCGCAGGCCGCTGAATAGCGGCACGCCCAACTTGCCGACGGTATCCCAGACCCCGATCATGCGAATCGGAATTTCGTCGTGATACTTCCAGAAGCGGTCACCGCGCTTCTTGCCACGACCTTCCCTATAGCCCAGCCAGATCCTTTCCGCTTCGTCGGCCGCTCCGTCGTTGTCAGCATCGACCGCCGGGATCAGGCCTGAGTAGGCAATGAATGCCCCCAGACTGCGTGCGGCCCAGGCGCCACGCGAGAAACCAAAAAGCCATATCTTGTCGCCCTGCTGATAGACCTGAGAGATCAACAGATAGGCGTCGATCATGCTGTCGTGCAAACCGATTCCCTGGGTGCCGCCGAGCAGTCCTTGAGTCCGTCCACCGTTACCGATGCTTTCCAGATAGAAGGCGGCGAGTTGCTCAGCGCTCTTGACGAGATGCGAGCGGATCGGTCCATTTTCCTCGACCTGCTGCTCCTCGCCGGGCAGCATCTGGAATAATCGGTACACATTGGTCTGCTCAATGGGGTCGTTCCAGGTACCATCCATGCAAACCACGATCTGCTTGGCCATCGCTTCTCCTTGTTGCCAGCCCGTTGCCACCGGATGCGCGCGACATCGGTTGGATCGGCACGCACCGGACTTGAACCGACAAGCATACCGCACTCGTGGTTTGGTTTGGGATAGCCTCGGAAATGCAACGGCAACAGGCCAGCACGCCGAGTGATGCGGCGTGCTGGCCAGGGCATCAGGTCACGGCGGTGTTAATCGCCTAAAAGCCGATCGCCAACAAGGCGTAGGCGGCGACCAGTGTTCCCAGCATGGCCGAACCGTAACAGATCAGCTTGGCACCGGTACCGGCGTGGATGCCGATGTCGTGCAGGCTGTGAAAGATACGGTGCGCGGCGTGCCAAAGGAAAAGGGCAATGATCGCAAAGATGAACCCCTTGCCAATGAAGTTCTGGGCGAAGGCCAGCATGCGCGGGTAGCTCATGGTGTCCGCTGGCAGAAGGAATCCGAGCGGAATGGCCAGACCGGTGATGAACACCAGCATCGGCCCGAGGAGCGCCGAAAGCATGCCGCCAGCTCCGAACAGGGCCCAGAAGATCGGTGCGTTGGAACGTTTCAAAGGAGCTTTCATCGCGCCATCCCCCATACCAGAGCGAGCAGACCGAGACACGCCGCGGCGGCAGCCGCGAGACCGCCGGCGGTGATCACCCATCCCGGCTGGCGCTTGCCGCCAATGACCAGCGGCGGCATGGTGCGCGGCATGATCTTGAACCAGGTGTAGGTATGGTAGGTCAGGGCGACCAGAGCGAGAAGGTGGAAGATTATGTACCAAGGGCTCTGCAAGGCAGCCAGCCAGGAATTCCAGGCCGCCTCACCCTGCGACAGGCGGTACACCCCGGTCAACAACACCCCGGCGTAGGCCGCGACGAAGAGGGCTGTGCCCTCGTGAATCATGTACTCGACAAAAAACGGATTTTTCCGCCACCAACCGTCCATCGAGCGAACATAGGGACGACGCGCGCTCACTTGGCACCTCCCTTCGGGCTGAGAAAACGAAGAAAATAGTCGGCAGCGGCGTTGGTCTTGTTCTGGTTGACCGCATTCGCCGGGTCGACATGTTTCGGACAGACTTCAGAGCAGTAACCCACCGCCGTACAGTTGAAAACGCCCTCTTCCGAGTTGATCAGCTCCATGCGTTCTGCCTTGCCACCATCGCGCGAGTCGACGTTGTAGCGGTGCAGCAGGGCGGTCGCCGCCGGTCCGATGAAGCTGGAGTTGAGACCGAACTGCGGACAGGCGGCGTAGCACAACAGGCAGTTGATGCACGAGCTGAACTGCTCGTAGGCAGCGAGCTGCTCCGGCGTCTGCAGATACTCACCCTCGGCCAGCGTGCGCGGTTCCTTCGGAATGATGTAAGGCTGGATGCTCTCGAGCTTGTCGATGAAGCCATCCATGCTGATCACCAGATCACGCTCGATCGGGAAATGTGACAGCGCTTCGACCCGCACCCGCGCCGGGTAGTAATCGCGCAGGAAAGTCTGGCACGACAGGCTCGGTATGCCGTTGATCATCATGCCACAACTGCCGCAAATGGCCATCCGGCACGACCAGCGGAAGCTCAGTGAGCCATCGAGGTAATCCTTGATGTACTGCACACCCTGCAGGACCGACATGTCGTCGGTGAATGGCACCTCGAAAACCTGCTGGTGAGGTTCCTTGTCCTTCTCCGGGTGATAGCGCAGAACCTCGATCTCGATTGTCTTCTGGGTTTCAGACATGGGACGCCTTCCTTTCCTGCTCGGCCTTTTCGCCTGCAGCACCGTAGGCACGGGTGCCCGGCTGCGACTTGGTGATCTTGACGGAACCGTAATCGATGCGCGGCGCGCCGCCGGCGACATAGTGCGCCTGCGAATGTTTCAGGAAGTTGACATCATCGCGCTGTTCGAATCCGTCAAGCCGCTGATGGGCGCCACGGGATTCGCGCCGGTTGATCGCCGAATACGCCATCGTCTGCGCCACGTCGAGCTGGTACTCAAGCTCGATCGCCAGCAGCCACTCGGTGTTCCAGACGCTCGACTTGTCCTCGAGATTGACGTTCCTGAAGCGAGCCTTGAGTTCGTCGAGCTTGTCGCAGGTCTTCTGCATCGTTTCCGCAAGGCGATAGATGCCGCAGCCGTCCTCCATGGTCTGCGCCATTTCCTTGCGCAGCGTCGCGATACGTTCACTGCCGCCGGTTCTTTTCTTCAGGGCAAGAACTCGCTGCTCGACCGCCTGCGCCTGCTTGAGCAGGTTCGCCGAATTCCCTGGCGCCACCGACTTGGCGAAGCGGGCAGCCTCCACCCCTGCCACCTTGCCGAAGACGAGGAGTTCGGACAGCGAATTGGATCCCAGCCGGTTGGCGCCGTGAATACCGACGCTGGAGCATTCCCCGGCCGCGAAGAGTCCCGGCAGAGGGGCAGCGCAGCGACCGTCGACGAGGATTCCCCCCATCGTGTAATGTACCGCCGGCCGAACCGGAATCGGCGCGCGTGCCGGATCGACGCCCATGAACTGCTCGGCGAGTTCGTAGATCTGCGGCAGGCGCTCGCGCAGCTTCTCCTCGCCGAGATGGCGAAGGTCGAGGTGCACCACCGATCCGTGCTGCCCTTCGATGGTACGGCCTTTCTGCTGCTCGTACCAGAACGCCTGGCTGAGTCGATCGCGAGGCCCAAGTTCCATCGCCTTGTTGCGCGGCGTCGGCTCGGCTGGTCCGAGACCATAGTCCTGCAGATAGCGGTAGCCGTCCTTGTTCACCAGGAAGCCGCCTTCACCACGACACGCCTCGGTAAACAGCAGACCGGTACCAGGCATGCAGGTCGGGTGGTACTGGACGAACTCCATATCGCGCAGAGGTACGCCGTGCCGATAGGCCAGTGCCATGCCGTCGCCGGTGACCACGCCGCCGTTGGTGTTCTCGCGGAACACCCGGCCAGCACCGCCGGTGGCGATGACCACCGAGCGCGCCTCGACCAGAGTGAACTCTCCCGAAGCAATCTCGATCGCGACGACACCATGAACGCGGCCGTCCTCGACCACGAGATCGACGCAGAAATGCTCGTCGAAGCGCTTGATCGAGGGATACTTGATCGATGTCTGGAAGAGCGTGTGCAGCATATGAAAGCCAGTCTTGTCGGCGGCGAACCAGGTCCGCTCGATCTTCATGCCGCCGAAAGCACGGACGTTGACATGGCCATCCGGCGTCCGGCTCCATGGACATCCCCAGTGCTCCAACTGGGTCAATTCTTCCGTGCAGTGCGCCACGAAGTAGTCGACGACGTCCTGCTCACACAGCCAGTCACCGCCGTGAACGGTGTCGTTGAAGTGATACTCCAGACTGTCGGTCGCCTGCTTGACACCGGCCGACCCGCCTTCGGCGGCCACCGTGTGGCTGCGCATCGGATAGACCTTCGAAACCAGCGCAATCTTCAGCCCCGGATCAGACTCTGCGACGGCGATTGCCGCCCGCAGGCCTGCGCCGCCGCCGCCCACGATCACCACATCTGCCTTGTATATCTCCACGCTTGATCCTTTCTCGCGCCGCACATCGCCGGTCGCGATCAACATCCGAGAAGACCCCGCCGCGTGCCGAGCGGACTGCGTCGAGGCCGGGTAATTATCTAATCGCCGGGCTGCTGATCTTTCCCTTTTTCAGCAACCTTGAGCGTCAACATCTGATACATGCCACCAAAAAAACGCTGCTTGCTGACCGCGACGAAGCGACCGTCTTTCGGTAGCCAGGCAGCGACCTCCTCACTGAAGAGGTCACGGGCAAAGGGTTCCAGCCGGTCGAGAACCGGCTTCCAGAAATAGCGCAGGGGGTTGAAACGGCTTGGCGGGGCATAGTCGACGATGGTCAACGTACCGCCGGGACGGACCACTCGCAACGCCTCGGCCAGCGTCCTTTCGCGCACCGCTTGTGGCTGCTCGTGCAGCAGAAAGAACAGCAGGGCCCGATCAAAGCTCGCGCCGGCAAAAGCCAGCGCCGCCGAATCCATGCAATGCAGCTTGCATGGCGCGTCAGCGCCAAGCTTGCTGGCCAGATTCTCCAACTGGATCGGCAGGATATCGACCACCTCCAGCAAGCCCCCGGCCGCCACACAGTCGACCAGCCGCGGCGTCAGATCCCCGTAGGCACAGGCGATCTGCAGCGTGCGGCCGGGCAGATGGTGGCCGTAATCATGCAGCACTGCGTTGCACAATCGCTTGTAGTTACCCCAGAGGATCAGATTCACCAGCCACTGACGCTCGAAAACATGCACCGCGCGCGGATGAACGTAGGCCCACCAGTAATGCGCTTGCAGATACTGAGGAACGGCCGGCAGGGCCTTCTTGACAGCCACGCAGGTGGCGACCGGTGGATCGAAGCTGTTTTTCATTATGGAGGAAGAGAAGGTTCGCATTTGGCAAGACGGCCCTGGAGCCGATAAGCCTGGACAAGATTCCCGTTTTGGTCACGCTTGGTCACGCGGTGGTCAGATAAGTTCCGTCCTGATGGCCTACCCTTGCCCTGACCTCCCCGCCGAGCGGCGCGGAAACTGCGCAGCCCGAAGCCGTCAGGCCGTACCCTACCCGATCAATCGGGCGAACGCAACCGAGGCAGCACGGACAGGGTGTTGGCCGCGGTCGCACTGGCCAGATCGCCGGCGTCGATGCCTCGCAACTCCGCCAGCACCTGGTTGATCCGTGGCAATTCCAGCGGCGTGTTGCGCCCCCCCGCCAGCCAGGCCGGAGGCATGTCCGGAGCGTCGGTTTCGAGCACGATCGATGCCACCGGCAGCGATGCAGCCAACTGGCGGATGCGTGTCGACCCGCTGTAGGTCAGCGCACCGCCGAAGCCGAGCCGGAAGCCGAGCCTGATGAACTCTTCCGCCTGCTGGCGACTGCCATTGAAGGCATGCGCGATGCCGCCCGGCACGCGGATCCGGCGCAGACACTTGAGCACCTGATCGACTGCGCGACGAACGTGCAGGAGCACCGGCAGATCGGCGTCACGGGCAATTCTCAGTTGTTCGACGAAGAAATGCTCCTGCCGCTCGACATCCGGCTCGGCAACGAAAAAGTCGAGACCGATCTCTCCTAGCGCGACGGGCGGCTGTGGTCCCGCTGCAGCGTGCTGCAGCCACCCGCGCAATGCATCGAGGTCGGTCTCGTCGGCATGGCGGACGTAAAGCGGATGAATGCCGTAAGCGGGGGCGCAACCGCCATGACGCGCGCAACAGTCGCGCACCTCGGCGAAGCTCGCCGCATCGACAGCCGGAACGACGATTTTCGCGACCCCGGCCGCTCGCGCGGCCGCCGCCACCGCGTCCCGATCCGCGGCGAAATCGGCGGCGGCGAGGTGGCAATGGGTGTCAATCAGCATTGCAGGGCATCAGCCTCGATCGTACGACGCCTGCCGACGCTCGAAGAAAGCCGCCAGACCCTCCTTGAAATCCGGGTCGGCGCCACAGGCGGCAAAAGCGCGCTGCTCGGCGTGCAACTGCGTCTCCAGCGAAGCCGCCAGCGACTGGTTGAGCAAGGCTTTGGTGCGCGCCAGCGCAGCCGCCGGCCCGGCGGCCAGCCGCTGCGCCAGTGCCTGCGTCTCGACCGGCAGCTGCGACAGCTGCACGACGCGATTGACGAGACCCAGATCGAGTGCCCGTGCGGCGTCGAAGCGGTCACCCAGGAGGGCAATCTCCATCGCCTGCTTGAGGCCGACCTGTCGTGGCAGGGACCAGGTGGCGCCGCCATCCGGCGACAGCGCGATGTTGCTGTAGGCCAGAGTGAAGTAGGCGTTGTCGGCGGCGACGACTAGATCGCAGGCCATCATCAGCGACATGCCGAAGCCGGCAACCGCACCATGTACAGCAGCGATTGCCGGCTTGCCCATCCCCTTGAGGTTGAGGATCGACGCATGCACGGCGGCGATCATCTCCTCGAAGCGCAGTTGCCGTTCCTGCGGCGATAGGGCAAGCTGGTCACGAAACCATTTCAGGTCGCCACCGGCCATGAAATGGTCGCCGGCACCGCGCAGGACGACTGCGCGCACTGCCGGGTCGAAGGCGGCGCGCGCGCTCGTCTGGCGCAAATCATCGATCATCGCCAGGTTGAGCGCGTTGAGCGACTGCGGCCGGTTGAGGGTGAGCGTGGCGACGTGGTCGCTCAGCTCGTAAAGGACTGTGCTCATGCTGTCTCCTGCACCGCCTGCGCGGACTCAAAGGAAGCGAAAGGGCGGCTCGGGCGAACGGCCGCTGACGATGTCGGCCAGTGCGGCACCGGAGCCACAGGCCATCGTCCAGCCGAGTGTCCCGTGGCCGGTGTTGATATATAGGTTGGGGACTGCGGAACGGCCGATCAGCGGCACGTTGGACGGCGTTGCCGGACGCAACCCACACCAGAACTCGGTCTCGCCGGCCGGCCGCAAAGCCGGAAAAAGCTCGTTCGCCCGCTGGATCAGGGCGCGGCAACGCACGCCATTGAGTTCCGTATTGTAGCCATTGAATTCGGCCGTACCGGCGATTCGCAGGCGTTGGCCAAGACGCGAAAAGACAAGCTTGTGACCATCGTCGGTGAGACTGACAGTCGGTGCGATACTATCGGCGGCGAGCGGCACCGTGGCCGAATAACCCTTCGCCGGATAGACCGGCAAGCGCAGGCCGAGCGGGCGCAGCAACAGCGGCGTGTAACTGCCCAGGGCGGCGACATAGGCATCGGCCGCATGCACCTGGCCGGCCGCCACCACCCCGGCAACGCGGCCACCAACGAGGCTCAGCCGATCGACCGTGATGCCGTAGCGAAAGGTGACCCCTCGCGCCGCGCACCGGCTGGCCAGCTGTTGAGTGAAGCGATGAGCATCGCCGGACTCGTCAGCGGCCGTATAGTCACCGCCGACCAGCAGCCGCCTCGCCGGCACAAGTGCCGGCTCGATGGCAAGACACTCATCGACCGTCACCGTTCGACGCTCGCAACCAAACTCCCGCATCACAGCGGCGGCTGCGATGGCGGTCGAGAATTCGCTGCGATCGGTGTAGACGTGCAGGATGCCGCGTTCGAGATGATCGTAGGCAAGCGAGGTTTCAGCCCGCAGCGCTTGCAACTGGCGACGACTGTACAGGGCCAGGGTAACTATCTGGCGCATGTTGTCGCGCGTTCGCCGGGCCGTGCATTCGCGCAGGAAGCGCAGGCTCCAGTCCAGCAAGGCAGCGTCCCAGCGCAGACGGAACAGCAGCGGCGCATCCTCGCGCCGCATCCAGGCCAGAGCACGCAGCGGGGCACGCGGGTTCGCCCAGGGTTCGGCGTGCGAGACGGAAATCTGACCACCATTGGCAAAGCTCGTTTCCAGCCCAGCGGCGGCCTGGCGATCAAGCACCGTCACCTCATGTCCTGCCCTGGCGAGGTACCAGGCACTGGTGACGCCAACGACACCGGCGCCGATCACCAGAACCTTCAAGCAGTCAGCCCCTGATCCCGAGCAATGCGGACCACCTCCGGAATGCGGCGGAGACTGCGCATCAGGCGCGCCAGGGCCGTGCGACTGGCGACCTGCACCGTGAAACGCAGCGTCGTATACACTCCGGGACGCTTCTCTTCCATGTTGACATGCTCGATGTTCGTTCCCGAACGTGATATCTCGGTGGCGATCCGCCCCAAAGCGCCAACGGTGTTCTGCACCATGATCAGCAGGCGAACGCTGAACAGTTTGCCGGGCTCCGGCTCCCACTCGACGTCAATCCACTTGGTGGGTTTGGCGCTGCGCGCCTTGCGGATGGCAGGACAATCATGCGTATGGATGACCAGACCCTTGCCCTTCCAGATCGAGCCGATGATCGGATCACCGGGAATCGGCTGGCAGCAGGGCGCGAACTGGACAGCCATGCCTTCGGTACCGCGAATGACCAGTGAGGCTGGGGACTTGTCGGTCGGCTTCGGCGTATCCTCGCGTGCCAGCAGGCGACGAGCGACGACCCCGGCCATGCGAAAACCCAGGCCAATGTCGGTGTACACTTCCTTGATCAACTTGTTGCCCGAGTCGCGAAGCACGTTCTTCCAGCTGGAAACCGGCAGCTCGGAAGCGGCCACGCCCAGCGCCCGCAACTCCTGATTCAGCATCTTCTCGCCGAGCGCCGTCGATTCGTCATGATGCGCGGCTTTCAGGTAATGGCGGATCTTGCTGCGCGCCCGCCCGGTCTTCACCGAGCTGAGCCAGTCCAGGCTGGGATGCGCGTCGGCCGAGGTCACAATCTCGACGCGGTCACCGTTCGTCAGCTCGCCGACCAGGGACATCGGCTTGAAATTGACGTGTGCCGCAACGCAGTGATTGCCGATATCGGAGTGAACCGCGTAGGCCAGGTCGACCGCCGTCGCACCGCGTGGCAGGGCGATGATCTTGCCCTTCGGCGTGAACACGTAGATCTCGTGCGGAAACAGATCGACCTTGACGTGCTCGAAAAACTCGGTCGAATCACCGGTCGCACTCTGCAGGTCGAGCAGCGAGTGAAACCACTTGGTGGTTTTCTGCTGCAGATCGACGCCGAAGTCTTCGCTGTCCTTGTACAGCCAGTGCGAGGCGATACCTTCCTGTGCCACGTTATCCATCGCTTCAGTGCGGATCTGCAACTCGAACGGCGTGCCATGCGGACCGATCACTGTCGTATGCAGCGACTGGTAGCCATTGGGCTTGGGAATGGCGATGTAGTCCTTGAACTTTCCCGGCACCGGTTTGTAAAGCGCGTGCAGTGCACCCAGGGCCAGGTAGGCGGTCGGCACATCATTCACCAGGACGCGAAAACCATATACGTCGAGCACCTCCGAAAAGGAGAGCCGCTTGTCCAGCATCTTGCGATAGATCGAATACAGGCTCTTCTCGCGACCGAACACCCGCGCCTCTACCTCTGCCTCGCGCAGCCTGCCCTTGATGCCTTCGAGAATCCGCGACAACAGCTCGCGCCGGTTGCCGCGCGCCGCCTTGAGCGCGCGACCAAGGACCCGCGCGCGCATTGGGTAGATGAGCTGGAACGAGAGATCCTGCAACTCGCGGAAGAGCTTGTTGAGACCAAGCCGGTTGGCGATCGGCGCGTAAATCTCCAGCGTTTCGCGCGCGATGCGGCGGCGCTTGTCGGCGCGGACGGCAGCCATCGTCTGCAGGTTGTGATGACGATCGGCAAGCTTGATCAAGACCACACGCAAATCACGCGCCATGGCCATCAGCATCTTGCGGAAGTTCTCTGCCTGCGCCTCTTCGTGGGACTGGAACTCGATTTTGTCGAGCTTCGACAAGCCGTCGACGAGATCCGCAACCGGCCCGCCAAAACGTTCGGCAATCTCGCTCTTGCCAACCGACGTATCCTCCATCACGTCGTGCAACAGCGCCGCGACCACCCCTTCGACATCCATCTGCCACTCGGCGATCGCGCCGGCCACGGCCAGGGGGTGGGTGATGTAGGGCTCTCCCGACAAACGCATCTGCCCGCGATGCGCCTCCTCGCTGAACAGATACGCCGCGCGGACCCGCTCGATTTCCTCCGGCGGCAGGTAGACGAGGCTGTCGATGAAGACCCGGTAAGCCGGATCGTCCTCGGGATGAGGATGCTCAGGGACGTTGTCAACCACCGGCATTTCTGCCGTCAGGCTTTCAGCAGTAACCGGATCCATGATCACGCACTGCCTGTCCGGTCCAGCTCAGGCCTGACCGCGATTGAGGACTTCCAGGCCGACCCTGCCGCCGGCAATTTCGCGCAGAGCAATCACTGTCGGCTTGTCCCGGCCAGCATCAATCAGCGGTGAGGCACCAGCGGTGATCTGACGGGCGCGGTAAGTGGCTGCCAGGGTCATCTGGAAACGGTTCGGAATACGGTGCAGACAGTCGTCTACGGTCACTCTTGCCATGCAAATCTCCCAGGAGAGTCAGCGCGTCGTTGCTTCAAACAGGATGGCATGGCGCTGGCGCTGCGCGGCGTAACGGAGGCGCTCGGCGCGCACCACGGCCAACAGGTCCTGCAGCGCGCGCTGCAGGTCATCGTTGATAATAACATAGTCGAATTCGGCCACATGGCGCATCTCTTCGTGCGCCGCTGCGACACGGCGGGCGATTGTTTCCAAACTATCCGTAGCACGCGCGCAAAGACGACGCTCAAGTTCGTCGAGCGAGGGTGGCAGGATGAAAACACCGATGGCCGACGGAAACACCTGCCGCACCTGCTGCGCACCCTGCCAGTCAATCTCCAGCAGCACGTCCTGACCGGCAAGCAGGTCCGTTTCGATGCCGCTTCTTGAAGTGCCGTAGTAGTTGCCGTGCACCTCTGCCCATTCGAGGAAGTCATCATTGCGGACCTTTTTGAGGAAGTCATCCACGCCAACGAAATGGTACTCCTGACCGTCCGTCTCGCCCGCGCGCGGCGAACGCGTAGTCTGAGAAACTGACACGCGGATTGCCGGATCGTTCGCCAGCAACAACCTCACCAGAGTTGTCTTGCCGGCGCCGGATGGCGCAGTGACGATGTAAAGATGCCCGATCATGGATTCTGGTCAGTCAATGGCAAGCCTCCATTGTACCCGCGCCACCGGTGCCCGCCACGGGGATGTGCCAGCGCCATCAGCATGACCGGCAGCAGACGGCCGGAAGGAATTGCCGCGCCCCGGTACGCCCGGACCAGGATCGGGCGTGGACTCGCTGTGCTTTAGCGACGAAAATTGCGTACTGGATACCTTCACCCGGCGAGGAGCAATTGAATGTCCCGATGGAAGCTGATGCCGCCCACCGCTTTGCTGTTGGGCGCGATCGCAGCACCGACTGTCGGCGCTGCCGTGCCGCTCAAGATCGTCGGCTTTGAAGACATGTCTTGCCGTGCCTGGTCCGCCTCGAAAGCCGACGCAGAGCAGCGCGCGCTCTATGTCTCCTGGGTCCGCGGTGTCCTCACCGGCCACAACTACGCCAACCCAAGCCAACAGGTCTCTGCCATCTCGAGCGGGACGGTCGAGCAGTACGTCAATCGGTACTGCACCGAAAAGCCGCTGGGCAACTTCAGTGATGCGGCGTTTCGCCTGAGTGACCAGTTCTCGGGGCGCAACGCGGTGATCACCAAATAGGCGCTGCCCGGCGATCAGCGGATCGCCTACTCCAGATTCTGCACCTGCTCCCGCATCTGTTCGATCAGGATCTTGAACTCGATGGCTACCCGGGAAACTTCCGCGACCAGCGACTTGGAACCAAGGGTATTGGCTTCACGATTGAGCTCCTGCATCAGGAAATCGAGGCGCTTGCCGCAAGCCCCCCCGGCCGTGAGTACGCGCTCCACCTCATCCAGATGAGTCGATAGCCGCTCCAGTTCCTCGGAAACGTCAATCCGGGCGGTAAAGACGGCCACCTCCTGTCGGATGCGCTCGTCGTCCACCACCTGCAGTGCGTCCAGCAGACGCTGTCTGAGCTTATCGTTGAACGCCGCCTGCGCCGCCGGGATACGCGGCTCGACTTCACTCACCAGAGCGCGCATATGGCTAACCCGTTGCATGATCACCGCAGCGAGTTTTTCTCCCTCGCGAGCCCGGCTGGCGGAAAAATCGGCGAGCGCCTCGCCGGCCAGCGCCAGACAGGCAGGAACCACGGTCCCGATATCCACGGCATCATCGCCGAAGATACCTGGCCAGTGCAGCACGTCATTGACTGCCAGCGGAGCGGCGAGCGGCAGCACTTTGCGGACCTGAGTGTCGAAGTCGTTGAGACGTTCAAGCAACTCGGCGTTCAGGGCCAGCGGCTGCCCACTCCAGAGCGCGGAAACGAAACTCACACGACATTCGAGTTTGCCGCGCCCCAACCGCGCGGCAAAGAGCTCACGCAGCGCCGGCTCAGCGATGCGCAATTCGTCACCAACGCGAAAAACGCAATCGAGATAGCGCGAATTGACGCTCTTCAACTCGATGTGCAATGCACCACCCTTGACGGCGCGCGTCCTGGCGGCATAGCCAGTCATGCTGAAAATCATTGAAATCCTGACGTGTGGACTGGTGCTGGTCAGCAGGCGGCTTTACAGCCCACCCCGAAAACCCGGACAATGCCTGCAAACCTCAATGATAGCCTTGACCCGGATGTCGCAACAAGCGAACCACCCACTTCCCGCCGGTTTCCAACTCGACGACTATTGCATCGAGCACCAGCTTTCGCTAGGTGGCTTTTCGATCGTCTACGTCGCGACCGACAGCCAGGGAAAGCGAGTCGCGATCAAGGAGTACCTGCCCAATACCCTCGCCTTGCGCAGCGAGGGAGGAACGACGCCAATCATCTCCGAAGATCACCTGCCGGCTTTCCGCTATGGCTTGAAGTGCTTTTTCGAAGAGGGTCGGGCGCTGGCCGGACTTTCTCACCCCAACGTAATCCGGGTGTTGAATTTCTTTCGTGCCAACGAGACGGTTTACATGGTCATGGAATACGAGCACGGTCGCACGCTGCAGGAGCTGATTCAGGGCAACCGATCCGCGGTAACCGAAAACTTCATTCGCAACGTATTTACCAAGATGCTCAATGGCCTGCGTGAGGTCCATTCACACCGACTGCTGCATCTCGACATCAAGCCGTCAAACGTCTACATGCGCAACAATCACGTCCCGGTCCTGATCGACTTCGGCGCTGCTCGTCAGACCCTGGCTTGCGACACACCGATGCTGAAGCCGATGTACACCCCAGGCTTCGCCTCCCCTGAGCATTACCACCAGCGGGACTTGCTCGGTCCATGGAGCGATATCTACAGCGTCGGCGCCTCGATGTATGCCTGCATTTCAGGCAACACGCCACAGCCGGCCAACGACCGCATGGATAAGGATCGAATGGTACCGGCGATGGTCCGCTGGGAAGGACAGTATTCCGACCAGTTGCTCGAAACAATCGACTGGTGCCTGTGCCTGAATCACCGCTATCGTCCGCAAAGCGTTTTCGCCCTGCAGAAAGCGCTTACCGAGCCAGTCGTTGCGCCACCACTACCGCCACCAGCACCAACGCAGGAGAAAGCGACCTTGCTGCAGCAGGTGGTCGGCAGACTCAAGAGAACCAGGGACGCATGAAATTCACCATCTACCAGGAATCCCGCACCGGCAAACGTGCAAACAACGAAGACCGGGTGGCCTACTGTTATTCGCGCGAAGCCTTGCTGATGGTCGTCGCCGACGGCATGGGCGGTCACTACTACGGCGAAGTGGCCGCCCAGATCGCGGTGCAGACCCTGACCGAGGCTTTCCCGAATGAGTCGAGGCCGCGACTCCGTGATCCCTTCATGTTTCTGCAGAAGGGCATGCTCAACGCCCATCGTGGAATCCTCGACTTTGCCGGCAAGCATCACCTGCTGGATTCGCCGCGTACCACCTGCGTCGCCTGCATCGTGCAGAACAACGTCGCCTACTGGGCACACTCCGGCGATTCGCGGCTCTATCTGCTGCGTAACGGCAAGGCGCTGGCGCAGACCAGGGACCACTCGCGCGTAAGACTGCTGGTCGATCAGGGAGTAATCAGCGAAGAACAGATGACCGTCCACCCCGACCGCAACAAGATTTACGGTTGCCTGGGTGGTCAACAAACGCCCGAGATCGAGTATTCGCGCAAGACCACACTGACAGCGGGAGACGTCCTGGTCCTCTGCACGGACGGCGTCTGGAGCGGTCTGCCCGGCGACATGCTGGCGACCGCCCTGAAATCCGCCGACCTGATGGGTGCAGTGCCGGCGCTGATTGACGAGGCCGAAGCCCGCGGTGGCCCACATGCCGATAACCTGTCGATCATCGCCGTACGTTGGGGAGACACCTACGCCGATGAGAGCAGCGGTGGCAGCGGCCTGATTTCGACCAAGACCATGCCACGAGACACGGTCACCACGAAACTGGACGAGTTTGGGCGCCACCCGAGCCGCAAGATCGAACTCACTGAAGAGGAGATCGAACTCGCCATCGAAGAGATCCGCTCGACCATCCAGAAGTACTCCAAATAGGAATTCGCATGCGCCCCAGCCTCCGCCAACCGTCGCAGCTGCGCCCCTTGCGAATCACCCGTCACTTCACACGCCACGCCGAAGGCTCGGTGCTGATCGAACTTGGCGATACACGGGTGCTGTGCACGGCCAGCGTCGAGGAGTCCGTGCCACCCTTTCTGCGCGGCAGCGGACAGGGCTGGGTCACCGCCGAATACGGCATGCTGCCACGTTCGACACACACCCGCACCGGACGTGAGGCAGCCAAAGGCAAGCAGAGCGGCCGTACTCAGGAAATCCAGCGCCTGATCGGTCGCGCCCTACGTGCGGTGACCGACCTCAAGGCCCTGGGTGAGCGCCAGATCACCCTCGATTGCGACGTTCTCCAGGCTGACGGCGGCACGCGTTGCGCAGCGATCACCGGCGCCTGGCTGGCACTCAACGATGCCTGCGCACAACTACTGGGCAATGGCAGGATCGCCGGCAACCCGCTTCGTGATCAGGTAGCCGCAGTGTCGGTCGGGATCTACGAGGGATTGCCTGTCCTTGACCTCGACTATGCGGAAGACGCCAACTGCGACACCGACATGAACGTCGTGATGACCGGCACGGGAGGCCTTGTCGAAGTCCAGGGAACGGCCGAAGGCGAGCCTTTCACGCGCACGCAAATGAATCAGTTGCTCGATCTGGCACAGGCAGGCATCAACCAGCTGATCAACCACCAGCAAGCAGCACTCGCCCAATGAAACTTGTCCTCGCTTCCAACAACGCCAAGAAATTGAAGGAACTCGACGCAATTCTCGCGCCGCTGGGCTGGGAACTCGTTCCGCAGGGCCAGCTGGGCATCCCCGAGGCCGAGGAACCACACTGCAGCTTCGTCGAAAACGCCCTCACCAAGGCCCGCCACGCGTCGCGGCTGAGTGGTCTGCCCGCGCTGGCTGACGACTCGGGCCTGTGTGTCGACGCTTTCGGCGGCGCACCTGGCGTGCAATCCGCACGCTACGCCGGCGAACCCAGGTCGGATGCGCGCAACAACCAGAAGCTGCTGGCTGAACTTGGTGACAGTTGTCGCCGCGCGGCGCGTTTCGTTTCGGTCATTGTCCTTGTTCGCCATGCCGACGACCCGCAACCGATCATCGCCGAGGGCGAATGGGACGGCGAAATTCTGTCGGCAGCACGCGGTGACGAGGGCTTTGGCTACGATCCCCTGTTCTACATCCGCGAGCTTGACCAGACTGCGGCGGAACTCGACGCGACGGAGAAAAACCGCCGTTCACATCGCGGTCAGGCGCTGGCCCGCCTCGTCGAGCGCCTGCAAGCACGGCGCTGATGGCGGGCGGCAGGCAGCGCACGGTCATTCCGCTGCTACCCCGGCGGTCAGCACCGGCAAACCTCAGCCAGCTACAATTCCGCAACCCGCCACCGCTGTCGCTTTACGTCCATGTTCCGTGGTGCGTGCAGAAGTGTCCCTATTGCGACTTCAACTCACATGCGCTGCCGGCTGGCCAAGATGCTGCGCGAAAGCAGGCGGCGATCCGCGAAGGCGCCTACCTCGCCGCCCTGATTGCCGACCTGGAGTCTGCACTGCCGCTGGTCTGGGGTCGCCGGGTGCATAGCGTCTTTTTCGGTGGCGGCACCCCCAGCCTGCTCTCGGGCGAGGGACTGGATCAGCTCCTGGCGGCCTTGCGCAGTCGCCTGCCGTTTTTGCCTGAGGCCGAAATCACGCTGGAAGCCAATCCGGGAACCGTCGAAGCCGGAAAATTTGCCGCCTTTCGCACCGCCGGCGTTAACCGTCTGTCGCTTGGCATCCAGAGTTTCAACCCGCGGCACCTCAAGGCGATCGGCCGCATCCACGACGATCGTGAAGCCAGGCAGGCCATCGAGCTTGCCGGCAGCCACTTCGAGAATTTCAATCTGGATCTGATGTACGGCCTCCCCGGGCAGACGCTTGCCGAGGCACTCGAGGACATCGACGCCGCGCTCTCGTTCGCGCCGGCACACCTGTCCTGCTATCAATTGGCGATCGAAGCCAACACCGCCTTTGCGGCCAGCCCCCCGACCCTGCCCGAACCCGACCTCTGTGCCGACATGCAGGATGCCATCGAGGCCAGGCTGAGCGAAGCCGGCTACATGCACTACGAAACCTCGGCTTTCGCACAGGCCGGCCTGCAGTGCCGGCACAACCTCAACTACTGGCATTTCGGTGACTACCTGGGTATCGGAGCAGGCGCCCACAGCAAGCTGACCTTGCACGATCGCGTTCTGCGCCAGATGCGCTGGAAGGGGCCGGAGCAATACCTGGCGCAAGTCGCCGCGGGCACGCCGGTACAGGGGGAGTTCGCCGTCAAGGCCGAAGAACTGCCTTTCGAGTTCATGCTCAACGCGCTGCGTCTCGTTCAGGGTTTCGACGCGCAGGTGTTCGAGTTGCGCACCTCTCTGCCCCTGATCAGCATCGAGAGCGAACTGCGACAGGCCGAAAGCGAAGGCCTGATCAAACGCCACGGACAGCGCATCGCGCCAAGCGATCACGGCCGGCGCTTTCTCAATCAATTACTGCAGCGCTTCCTGGTTGACCGGAATTGAGCCTTGCGGCCCGGGTCAGGTGGTGCCGCCGCAGGCAATGCGGCCGGGCAGCCGTTACTGTTTCATCGCCTCGACCACCTGGTAGAGCTGTTGCCGAAGTTCATCGGCTGGCCGCCCCTGCGCCTCGGCAAGGCGGATCTGCCTCAGCAAGTCCGACGCACGCGCTGCCGCCAGGCTGCGCTCTTTCGCAGCGGCGATCTGGCTCGGCGTCTTCCCGGCTGCGGCAGCCGAGCTGCCTGCGCCTTGCGCCGCGACAACTGGCGCGGCAGCGCCGCCGTCGACCACCAACTGCGCCCGCTCGGCACCAGGCTGCGCACGACGGGCGGTAATGACCATCGACCGCGGGACATACGGGCGCGGCATCGGGCGCTGCGCCAGCGGCACCGAGCTGGCCCGCCGCAGGTCATGGACCGCAACGCGCAGCTTCCGGTGCAATTCCTCACTTGGCCGCCCTTCGGCCTCTGCCGCGCGGATCTCTCGCAGGAGGGTCTCGATCGGGCTCGGTGCCACGGCCGAGCGGGTCGCTTCGCCGAAACTCTCCGGCGGCGCCTTGACTGCAATCGCAAACTCCTCCGGCGATGAAATCATCTTGGCCAGACGCAGGTGGTTGTAGCGCATAGCCATGATCAACGCCGTATCACCCCAATCGCTCTGCGACCGAGTATCGGCGCCCGCTTCAAGCAGCACCCGCGCCAGCCCTTCGTGCCCTTCGCGAGCGGCGAGCATCAGGGGTGTGGCGCCGTTCGGCGCCCGCGCATTGACGTTGGCGCCCCGCGCCATCAGGTCGCTGACGACCTTTTCATGGCCATTGAAGACCGCGTAATGCAACGCTCCCCACTGCTTGTCCTCACGCTCGAGTGGAGCCCCACGCTCCAGCAGCCATTTCACTGCCTCCAGATGCCCGCCCCAGGCCGCCAGTTGCAGGGCCTGTTCGCCATTGCGATTGCTGCGCCGCAGGTCGGCCCCCCTTTCAACGAACAGCGCCATCATCTCGATGTTGCCATTCCAGGCGGCAACCATCAGGCCGGTACCGATATGCGCCGCCTGGTATTCCGGACTCAGCCCGTCGTCGAGCCAGCGCTTGACCTTGCGCAGGTCGCCACGTTCGACAGCATATCCGAAGGTAATCGGGTCCGGGACCTCAGCCCAGAGCGGAGCAGCAAGCAGGCAGCTGGCGAGCAACACCCATCTGCCCAGTTTTCCGAAAAAATGCCTCACACGCGTCCTCCATTCCGACTCTACGGCAAGCCAGCAGTCTTCCCGTGCTGGCTCCCCGGTTTTGCTTCACAATGTCACGCCCATGCCGTCTCGCCTGATCCTTGCCCTTGCCCTGTCGCTCGTCCTGCACGCCGTCGTGCTGTTCTGGGACGCCGTCAGGTTCGCCGCCCCGCCCGCCGCACAGCCACCACTCGCGGCCTCGCTGCGCCTGCCGGCGAAGACGCCACCGCGCGCCGAGGCGCCGCTGCTGAAGGACACCCTGAGCGCTGACCCGCCCACCGTCAAACCGCCTCCCGCGACCCGACCAGCCACCTCCGCCGGGCCACCCCTCAGCGAAGCGGCGGCGAAACGCCAGGTCGAAGCCGCCAAGCGCAAACTGTCGCAGCATGTGTACTATCCGCCCGACGCCGTCGCACGCGGCCTCGAAGGGGAAGTCCGCCTGCTGCTGCGCGTCTCCGACGACGGCCACATCAGCGACGTGAGCATCGCCGCCAGCAGCGGCCATGCGATCCTCGACCAGGCCGCCGTCAAGGCCGCCTACGCGATGGGCAAGGTCACCTGGGTCCACTCACGCGAGCTGATCCTGCCGGTTGTTTTCCGTCTGGAGTGACTCCTGCCGCCGGCGAAAGACCAGATCCCAAACACCGTGCCCGAGTCGCAGGCCACGCTGTTCGAACTTGGTCAGCGGGCGATAGTCGGGGCGCGGCGCGTAGCCGCTCGCCGTATTCTCCAGCAGGTGCTCGGCCATCAGCACGGCCAGCATCTGCTGCGCGTAGTCTTCCCAGTCCGTAGCGCAATGAATGTACCCCCCTGGCTGCAGGCGACTAGCCAGCAAGGCAAGAAAAACCGGCTGCAACAGGCGCCGCTTCTGGTGACGCTTTTTCGGCCAGGGATCGGGAAAAAAGAGGTGCACCCCGGCGAGCGAAGCCGGCTCAAGCATGTCGCGGAGCACCTCGACCGCGTCGTGCTGGATGATGCGCAGATTCTGCAGACCCCGTTCGGCAACCAGTTTGCACAGGCTGCCGACGCCCGGCGTGTGCACCTCGATGCCGAGGTAGTCGTTCTCCGGATGTGCAGCGGCAATCGCTGCCGAAGTCTCGCCCATGCCGAAACCGATCTCGACAATCCTCGGCGCCGCGCGGCCGAACAGCGCATCGAGATCGACCCGCGCCATGCGGTAGGGTACGCCGATGCTGGCCATCATCTCTTCGTGATAGCGCTGCTGGGCATTCGACACCCGCCCCTGGCGACGCACGAAACTGCGGATGTGCCCGGCGCGACCGGCACTGTGCACGGTCTCCTGGCCAGCCATGCCTACGAGCCGATCAAGCCGGTCGTCGGCGAGGAGGGGTCGGCCGAGTAGTACTTGCGCGGCATGCGCCCGGCGAGAAACGCCTCGCGCCCCGCTTCGACCGCCTTCTTCATCGCGCTGGCCATCAGCAAGGGATCGCGGGCGTGGGCAATGGCGGTGTTCATCAGCACGCCATCGCAACCCAGTTCCATGGCGATCGCCGCATCCGAGGCGGTGCCGACGCCCGCGTCGACCAGCACCGGGACTTTCGCGTTATCGATGATCAGCCGCAGGTTCCAGGGATTGACGATGCCCATCCCGGAACCGATCAGCGAGGCCAGTGGCATCACCGCAACGCAGCCGATGTCCTCAAGCATTTTCGCCTGGATCGGATCGTCAGCGCAGTAGACCATCACCGCGAAACCCTCCTTGACCAGCGTCTCGGCCGCCTTGAGCGTTTCCGGCATGTTCGGGAACAGGTTGGTCGGATCGCCCAGCACTTCCAGCTTGCACAGCGGGTGTCCATCGAGCAGTTCGCGCGCCAGACGCAGCGTCCGCACTGCCTCAGCCGCGGTATAGCAGCCAGCGGTATTGGGCAGGATGGTGAATTGCGACGGTGGCAGCACGTCGAGCAGGTTCGGCTCGCCGGCATTCTGGCCGATGTTGGTGCGACGAATGGCAACGGTGACGATTTCCGCGCCGGAGGCGTCGATCACCGCCCGCGTTTCGGCGAAATCCTTGTACTTGCCGGTCCCGACAAGAAGACGGGAACGGTAGGCTCTGCCGGCAACCGTCAGGCTATGTGGGGAGGATTGCATGGTCGCTTTCGGCCTGTTGATGAGGTTCAGCCGCCACCGACGGCAACGACGATCTCGATTCGATCGCCGTTGGCCAGCATCGTTTCGGCGTGACGGCCGCGCGGAACGATTTCGCCGTTACGTTCGACGGCGATCCGCTTGCCGGCATGGTTCAAGGCCAGCACGAGTTCGGCTACCGTCAGCGGCGAGGGGAATTGGCGGGTTTCGCCGTTGATCAGGAGTTCCATGGGGACGAAATTTTAGCACGCGGCGGCAGGCGAAACCCTGTCTTCACGTCAACCAGGGCTAGGCCTTTGTCAGCAATCACCACCAGGAGCGATGGCGGCAAGGCTGGCGCACGGACCGGCTTTCACCTGCAGTCAAGTATACTGTTGCCACATCACGCCATCAGCGAGCCTGCAACCATGCGCCATCTTCGTCAGCTGCTCCTCTGCTTGCCGCTGCTGTTGCTCGCTGCCTGCACCAGCGTCCCGGAAGGCATCACCCCGGTCAGCCACTTCCAGCTCGACCGCTACCTTGGCAAATGGTACGAGATCGCGCGCCTCGACCATTCCTTCGAACGCGGACTCAGCGACGTGTCGGCGCAGTATCGCCTGCAGGCCGACGGCAGCGTCGAAGTGGTCAACCGCGGCTACAGCGCCGAAAAAGGCGCCTGGAAGGAAGCTGTTGGCAAGGCGTTGATGACTGGCGACGCAACGCAGGGCTCGCTCAAGGTCTCGTTTTTCGGCCCCTTCTATGGCGGCTACCACATCGCGGCGCTCGACGAACAAGAGTACCGCTGGTCGCTGGTGGTCGGGCCAAGCCGTGACTATCTGTGGATACTCTCCCGCGAGCGCCACCTGCCTCCCGAGATTCGTGAGCAACTGCTGGCCAAAGCGAAGCAACTGGGTTTCGATATCGGCCAGTTGATCTGGGTCGGGCAGGATCGGCCCGATGCCTGAGGCGCGGTGGTCGTCAGCCGCCAGCAGCCGGCTGCTGGTCGCTCTTGACACCCCCACCAGTGTCCTGGCCTGGTCGGCGGTCGACGATGCCGTGATGGGCGGTCTCTCTAGCAGTCACCTGCTGTTTGATCCCTCAGGCCATGCCGACTTCACGGGCAGCGTCTCGCTGGCCAATAACGGTGGCTTCGCCTCGGTACGTACGGCCCCCGGCGATTACTCGGCGCCTGGCGCGCTGTCCTTCCGGCTGGCTGTGCGTGGCGATGGTCGATGCTACAAGCTGAATCTGCGCACCGACGACGCCTTCGACGGGCCCAATCACCAGGCGGTGTTTTCGCCTCCTGCCGGTCAGTGGAGCGAGATCGTACTCGCCATCGCCGATTTCATTGCCCGCCATCGCGGCCGACCGGTCGACGCGCCACCGCTCGACCCGGCGCGCATCCGCCGCGTGGGCCTGATGATCGCCGACCGGCAAGTGGGCAGCTTCAGTCTCTCGATTCGCTGGCTGCGCGCCGAAGCGCCAGGGTCGCTATAATCGGCGAGAGGGGTGGCATCGCACGGTGACTGCGCGCGGTGAGTGCAGATCGCCGTTCTGGATCGGGCCCGGGACAGCAGCGAACTTTCGCGGCGGTACATTCGCTGCCGGCGAGTTGCTGCAAAGGGCGCTTTTCCTTGCGCTGGCGAAAGCCGGACCTGGCGCCCGGAGTTCCCGGCCCCCCTGCGCGAGGCCATGGACCAGGCTGGCAACCTGGCGAGCAAACAAGGAGGAGGCATGATGACGAAACAGAATCGCAACGGAGTCGACACCCGCGCCCACTCAGAGAGGACCATGCCGGCTCGCCGCTGGACGCCATTGCCATGAGCGGCTTCGAAAACTATAGCCACGAAATGAACGAGCTTGATCACGAAATCATCCATTACGCGGCGATCTGCGGCGTCGATCTGGCCGACCAGCCGGCCATCCACGCCTGCCTCGAAGAACCACACACGACCTGGGCCGACGACAAGGCCCGGCAAACGTTGCGTGGCCTGCTGATACTGCGCATCAAGCTGGAAACCGAAATGATTGAGCAAGGTCTGTCGCCAAGAAAGCTGACATCGCAAGGTTCATAGGTCACGTACCAGACGGCATTTGCTGGTCGGCATCGTCAATGTCGAACTGCGGCATCGCCGAATTGAGGAAAAAAGATGATCAGCTGCGACCGTTTTTCGAGGCCACTGGCTTCAGGATTGTGGCGTAAACTACGGAAAATGTTGGCTGGCGTTCGTTCCGAGGAACCGCCATCAAAGCAACCAGCGACAAGCTGTCTGTGGATCTGGTGAATACCTCGCTGAGCACTTCATGACCCGGCACCTGTCACCCAATCGTCCAGGCACTCAACGATGACCGCCACCGCCACGCCGGATATCGAGGACAACTGGTTCAGCCTGATCGAAGAGATCAAGGCGGGGACGGTGATTCCGGTGATCGGTCCCGATCTTGTGGAGATCGAGGTCAGCGATGCCAGCGGCGCAGTGCACAGCGAGAGACTCGACGTTCTGATCGCGGAAGACCTCAGCCAGCGCTACGGCCTGCCGCTCGCCGCGCAGCGTGACCAGGCCTGGGTTCTGCACGAGTACGTCGCCTGGCTGATGAGTAGCCTGCAGATCAATCCGGACAGGATCCGCCGCTCCGTCGCCAGCGCTCTGGCCAGACTCACCAGCACCTCCGCCATCCCTTTGCCGCTACAGCAACTGGCGGCCATCGACGACTTCAGCGTCTTCGTCAGCCTGAGCTGCGACGACCTGCTCCTGCGCGCGCTGCAAGCCGTCGATGCGCGCGCCGAAGCTTTCGCCTACGGCATCCGTTCCGACACCAACGGCCGTGAGGTCGACATTCCGGCAACGCCGGCCGGCAAGATCAGCTACCAGCTGCTGGGCTCGGCCGAGAATCGGCTCGACTTCGCCATCCATGAGGGCGACGTCCTCGAGTACCTGTTCCGGCTCCAGTCCGAGCAGGCGCGCCGGGTCAGAAACATCCTCGGTTCGCTGCGCGCCAGCAACCTGCTGCTGATCGGCTGCAGCCTTCCCGACTGGGCAGGTCGCTCGCTCCTGCGCCTGGCCAACAACGATTCGCTGCAGACCAAATCGACCCTCGAATTCCTGGCCGAAAACGACGGCGACCCGGCGCTGACCACCTTCATCACCCGCTTCAGCCCCAACAGCCTGGTTTTCCCCGGCAGCGCCAGCGACTTCGTCGCCGAACTCAGCCGCCGTTGGCAGGCGATCCAGCACCCCGGCAAGCCCATGCCGCGCGGCGCATCTGCTGCAAGGCCTGCGGCAGCCGCCGACGGACCGCTGGTCTTCGTCAGCTATGCCAGGGAGAACAGCGCCGCCGCCCGCGCCATCGCCGACCGGCTGCTCGAACTCGGTGCCGGCGACGTCTGGCTCGACAAGAAAAAACTGCGCGGCGGCGACGACTGGTCCACGCGCATCGACCAGGCGATCGCCGAGTGCGACTACTTCCTGCCGCTGCTCTCCAGCGAGGCCGATCAGCGTCGCGAAGGCGTGTTCTGGGAAGAATGGGCGAGTGCCCTGAGCCGGGCGCGCCGGGTAGCCGACACCTTCCTCCTGCCGACGCTGATCGACGCCGATCCCGGCAGCCGGGCCCATTACCAGCGCATCGGCCGCGAAAACGGGAGCGAACGGTTCTTCCAGCTGCACCTGCTGCGCGCCCCCGCTGGCGTGTTCGACGCCAGCGCCGAGGACGACCTCGGCAGCCGCTTCACGGTTTTCCGGAGAAGCTGAGCGATGGCCACCCACGACATCAACCGGGAAAATCCCTGGCCCTGGCTCGACCCCTTCAGCGAAGGCGCCGCCGAGTTCTTCAACGGTCGCGACGACGATGCCGCTGCGCTCGAACGCCACGTACTCTCGGGTGCGGCGAGCGTCCTGTTTGGCAAGTCCGGCCTCGGCAAGACCTCGCTGCTGCAGGCGGGCCTGTTTCCGCGCCTGCGCCACCTGCGTCTGCTGCCGGTTCTCGTTCGCCTCAAACACGGCGACGATGCCCCGGCAGCGCTCGACCAGATACACGCCCGCCTCGTCGAGGAGTGCGCTGCGCATGCTCTGGCGCCGCCGGGTGATCCGACTGGCCCAGCAAGGTCGACGGATCGGGTCGACGCACTCTGGCTCGCGCTCCACACGCCGCCGCTCGCCGCGCGCGACGCCGATGGCAACGCCTGGCAGCCGGTCTTCGTCCTCGACCAGTTCGAGGAGATCTTCACCCTCGGCGCGCAGAACGCCGAACGGCAGCAGCGCCACTTCGGCAGCCTCGGCGACCTGATCGAGAACCGCATCCCCGCTGCCGTCGAAGCGGCGATCGGCGCCGACGAAGACCTGCTCGATCGGCTGCAACTCGACGCCCAGCCCTACCGCGTCATCCTCAGCCTGCGCGAAGACTACCTGCCCGAACTCGAACGCTGGTGCGACCGGATTCCGCGCCTCGGCCCCAACCGCTACCGCTTGCTGCCGATGCGGGAGGAACAGGCGCTCGCCGCGACGCGGCAAACCGGCGGCACGTTGCTCAGCGCCGACGCCGCCGCACAGATCGTCCGCTTCGTCGCCAGCCAGCACGATGGCGTCCGCACTGCCAGCGATGGCGCCTTGCAGCGCGCGCCGCAGATTGAACCGGCGCTGCTCAGCCTGGTCTGCTCGGGCCTCAATTCCGAGCGTCAGGCGAGCGGCGCGGCGCAGATCGACGCCAGCAACCTCGAACAGCTCGGCGGCCGCATCATCGAGCGCTTCTACGACAAGGCACTGTTGGGTATCGCGCCGGAACTCACCGCCTTCGTCGAAAACGAACTGATCACACCCGACGGCATTCGCCTGACCTATCCGCTGAAGTCGATCGTGCAGCGGCCCGGCATCGGCAGGGCCGACCTCGACACGCTGATCGACCGCCGTCTGCTGCGCAAGGAACCCTTCGTAGACGGCGACCGCATCGAAGTGGTGCACGACCGCCTCGCCGCCGTCGCGCTGCAGCGTCGTCTCGGCCGCGAACAGGCCGCAGCCGAACAGCGCCTGCGCGAAGAAGCCGAACGTGCGGAAGCCCTGTTCGAGGAACAGCGCAAGCGCGCCGAGGCCGAAGCCGCGGCGCGGCGGCAGGCCGAAGAATCGCGTGCCCGCCTGGCACGCTTCCAGCGCTGGCTGTGGGCTGCGCTGGCTGCGCTCGTCGTTTTGCTCGGGGTCGCCGTCTGGGCGATGTTGGAGGCAAAGCACCAGACCGACATCGCGAAAGAACGCGCGCGTCAAGCGCTGCAACAGAAGGTGATAGCCGACGCGGCAACGGAGGAAGCCGAGAAGCAGAAGCGTCTCGCCGACGAACGACTTGCCGACGTAGAGAAGAAGCAAGAGGAACTGATCGACGAAAAGAAGAAAACCGACGACGCTCTCGCGCAGGCGACGGGCGAAAGCGAAAAAGCGCGCCAGGCCAAGCGCCAGGCCGAAACCAGCCTGCGCAAAGCGGAAGACGAACGGAATAGAGCTGTCGACAACCTGCGAGAGGCCACGATCCTTCGCCTGGCTGGCGAAGGCCCGGCGCTCACTCGCGGGAGTTGGTCCGGCGGCAGTGTTAGAGGCCTCCTGACGGTGTTGGCGGCGCACCGACTCGCCGCACCGGACAAATCGTACGCGTCAGCAGCGGTCTTCGGAGCGCTGCAAGACGAGGACTTGCGCTTCGCACCACTCCACTACCTGCGCGAGTTGTCACAACCAGTCACCAGCATGGCTTTGAGCCGCGACCGTCAGCAGGTCGTGACCGGGCATGCGGACGGGACGTTGCTGTTGTGGGACGCCACCACCGGTATGGTGATCGGCGAGCGGCTCGTCGGACACGGCGACTCCGTTGTCAGCGTCGCCTTCAGTCCCGACGGGCGGCGCATCGTATCCGGCAGTTCCGACAGAACCTTGCGCCTATGGGACGCCAGCACCAGTATGATGATCGGCGAGCCCCTCATCGGACACGATCGCTCCGTTCTCAGCGTCGCCTTCAGCCCCGACGGGCGGCGCATCGTATCCGGCAGTTCGGACACCCTGCGCCTGTGGGACGCCGCCACCGGCGCGGCGATCGGCGAGCCGCTCAGAGGGCATTCCGGCTCGGTCAGCGTCGCCTTCAGCCCTGACGGCCGGCGCATAGTATCCGGCGGTTTCGAGATCCTGCGCCTGCGGGACGCCACTACCGGCGCGGCGATCGGCGAGCCGCTCAAGAAGGGGCATACAGGCTGGGTCATGAGCGCCGCCTTCAGCCCTGACGGGCGCCGCATCGTCTCCGCCAGTGCCGACAACACCCTGCGCCTGTGGGACGCCACTACCGGCGCGGTGATCGGAGAGCCGCTCAAAGGACATACCAAATCGGTCAACAGCGCCGCCTTCAGCCCCGACGGGCGGCGCATCGTCTCCGGCAGTTCCGATAAAACCCTGCGCCTATGGGACACGGACGCCGGCACGCCAATCGGCGAACCGCTCGGCGGACATACTGCCTCGATCGTCAGCGCCGCCTTCGGCCCAGATGGCAAGAGCATCGTCTCTGGAAGTTCCGACAAGACCCTACGCTTCTGGGAAACCGGGACGGGGCGAGATATCGGCAGCCCCCTCAGGGTGGATACCGGCCCGGTGGCTGCCATCGCTTTCAGCCCTGACGGTCGGCGCATGGTTTCCGCGGGTTCGACCCTTCAACTGCGGGACGCCACCACCGGTGCCTTGGTTGGCGAGCCGGGTCAACGGGACAAGGGAGGATTTGAGAGCACTGCATTCAGCGCTGACGGGCGGTGGATTGCCTCCGGCGCGAACGACGGAGTCCTGCGCCTGTGGAACGGCAGTACCGGCGCACCTGTCTGGAAGCTGATCAAAGCACATGAAGGAGGAGTCAAGTGCGTCGCCTTCAGCCCCGACGGGCAGCGCATTGCCTCCGGCGGTGGAGACGGAATCCTGCGCCTGTGGGATACCGCCACCAGCGCCTCAGTCGCTAACCCGATTAAGGTGACTTCCTCATGGGTATCGAGCGTTGACTTCAGCCCAAAAGAGCGGCGGATTGTCTCCGGCGGTTCCGACGGAGTCCTGCGCCTATGGGACGCGGATACGGGCGCGTCCCTCGGGGAACCGATTAAGGCGCATGCTAAGCAAGTGAACAGCGTCACCTTCAGCCCCGATGGGCGGCGCATCTTGTCCAGCAGTGGCGACGGCACCCTGCGCCTGTGGGCGACCGACACCGGAGCTGCGATCGGCGAGCCATTCTGGGGACATGAAGGCTGGATCTGGAGCGCCGCATTCAGCGGTGACGGGCGGCGCATCGTCTCCGGTGGCGCAGACAAAACACTACGTCTATGGGACGCCACTACGGGCAGGACCATTGGCCAGCCCCTTCACAGTCATACCAAGGAAATACTAGCCGTAGCCTTCAGTCAGGACGGACGGCGCATGGCCTCCGGTGGCTGGGATGAACTCCTACGCATCTGGTCAATTCCCGAATCCTGGGCCGACGCGTTGTGCGCCAAGCTGCCGCGCAACATGAGCCGCAAGGAGTGGAAGGCTTGGGTAGGCGCCGACATCGCGTATACCTGTCAATGCCCCGGCCTGCCGGTGCCACCCGACGACGATCCGCTATCACCGACTCCGGCAGCGCTCTGCCCGACACCCTACCAGCCGCAACCCGTCGCCAGTCGCCGCTCGCCGTAGAGCCGAACTTTCTGGGTCAGGCCAGCAAACCGTGAGAGATTAGGGGTAGCTGCTCCATAATGCCGGGAAACAGTCACGACTTTCATGATCACGGGTGCCTCGACAGTTATGACTATTGGGGCTGGTCCTCAGCTAACGACCAGAAACCCATGATGTGCCTAAATGCCCGCGACATGGAGCGCCACTGGCCACCGCTTGCCGTTAGGGGCGCGCCTTACGTGCCGAGGACGCGACCCTTGCGCCGCGCAGCAGCAAGCGGCCCAAGTTGGCGCCGATGCCGCTCGAAGCGCCAAGCAGCCACGCGCGTTGGTCCGATCAGTCGTCGATGTGCGGATCAGTCATCTCAGCGTCTGGTGAAACTCAGCGTGACTTCACCCAGACGAAAGCCAAACTTGCTCATTACCGCACGATTCAGCATTACCTTGTCGTCGATCAGAAACATCCAGTCGTCGAAGTCGACGTTCCACACCCGGCCATCGACCGGCAGGGCCAGCACATAGCGCCAGCGCAGGGCGTTGCCGGCGGCTTCCCCCTGCGCCTCGCCGACCACGTCATCGGCGCGGCCAATGTAACGTCCAGCGTCGAGGCGGGTAATTGTCCATACGCGGCGCGAGGTGCTGCCATCCGACCACGAGAAATGCTCGTCCAGCGTACCAATATCGACCCCATCGCGCTTCTCCCAACTGGCGTCGATGACCACGTGAAACCGCTTGATCACTTCGCCCGAACGATCCTGAAACATCCCCCAGCCGTCAATCGTGCCGTCGAAGTATCGGGACAGATCAAGCACCGGCTGTTCGCCCCGGTAGCGCTCGACCGGCACGCCACTGCAGCCACCAAGGCCGAGGAGAGCACAGGCGAAGCAAGCCAGCCACAAGGTTTTCATCGACACACCTCCAGAGTGTTGCGCCAGCGCCAGGCAGGGCAAGGCGATCCAAATCAAGCCATGGCGTTTCTTGGTAATGAGCAAGCAGCGCCAGCGGGTACCGCAGGTCCTTGACACCAACCTTGTGACTCGCCAACAGGCGAAGGTCGGCGCGGGCCTGTACGTCGGGAAGGAAGAACCTGTCTGGGGCGTTCATTTTGTGATCTCCATGGTGCAACAAGGCCGGAGGTCAGACGGACATTAGTTACCGTTTGCCAAGGAACTCTTCGATCCTTGCGAGCAAAGCTCTGTCCTCGGGCTTGACGCGACTACCGAAGCTCAACACTCGCTGGCCGCTGCGATCGATCAGGTACTTGTGAAAATTCCATTGCGGTTCCGTCCCGGTCGCCCTGGCGAGTTGCGCGTAAAGCGGATTGACGTGCTTGCCGACCACCGTAGTCTTGGCGAACATCGGGAAATCCACTCCGTAGGTCAGCCGGCAAAACTCGGCAATCTCACGGTCGCTACCGGGCTCCTGATCGCCGAAGTCATTGGACGGGAAACCAACAACGACCAGCCCACGCTCCCTGAGCCGGGCATAGAGCCTTTCGAGCCCATCGTACTGCGAGGTGAAATCACAGTAACTGGCGGTGTTCACCACCAGCAACACCTTGCCCTGCCACTGGCAAAGTGACTGCGACTTCTGATCCTGCAGCGACTGGAAGCGATGATTCAGTATCATCGGGCAGGCATCGGTTGCGATAGCAGCGGGCGCGGCCACCAGGCTCACCGCCAGGGCGAGAGCAGACAGCAACAATCTGCCCGTTGCGCCAACACGGGCGGCAGTGGGTGCTGAAATCAGAGACCGGGCGACAATCAATTTGTCCAGGACATCATGGCGCGGAGCTGCGCTGACGCGCCCAGTCGCGCCATCTTTCGGTGCCGTGTGGTCAGCGTCCACAACCCCGTACAATCGGCGGAACGGTCCAATCCAACCCGTTGATATGGCTCTGGTTGAATATGGGGCTTCATCGTCGCGCACAGCGGCACTCCTTTTTGTCCTGGACACTTTGGTAAGTTGGATGTAAATTAAGAATATCCAGCAGCCTTGTCAACCATTTTCGATAGCTTGCCCAGGAAAACATGAATTCTCGGCCGGCCATGAATATCAGCGCCGTCGAGAGCGACACCGGCCCCAGGAAAGATACCCTGCGCGTTCGGGCGCGTCGTTGCGGCTTCCAACGCCGCCGTGAGACGGAAACGAGGAGCCAGTCTACCCGGCCAAGCAGGTCGACAGATGCACCTGATGAAGCGTCTGATCGATCACGGGCACCGTCCCGGTCGCCTTCTCGCCACGAGCGACGAGGAGTTCGCCAGCTTCCGCAACGCCTGTACGGCGAAGAAGGATCTAGACCTGGGGCTTGCCCTCGGCCGGCGGGACGGATTCGTAACCGTCACGGACTGACACGATCATCAATCACTCCTTGTTCCCCTGTGGTTGCACCGCGTAACCCAATCGAGCAGTCCTTCATGAATCTGCCCCTGCCCCGATACGACTTCCTGATGACGCTGGCCGCCCGAGGCGCTGTGCTCGCCACCAGCGGCAACGCCGTCCTTTACCAGGGCAAGACCACCGACAGGTTCGGTGGCTGCACGCTGTTCGCCGGCAAGCAGGTGGCGGGCGCGGGATTTTGCAGTGCCTGGGCCAGGAAGGCGTGAACACGCTCGCTGTCTGCCGGGTACGCCGATGACGCCGCACAGATCAAGCTTTCGCGGCAACAAGACCGCGTTACCCACGAAACCTTGTGTGGTCTGCGGCCTGACGATGAGCTGGCGGCGCCGCTGGGCGAAGAACTGGCAAGACGTGAAGTACTGCTCGGATGCCTGCAGGCGCAGGAAGTCCGCGCGTGGCTGAGCTGCGCGACCTGGTCGTCGTGCTGTGCGACCAGCTCGACCTCGCTGCCGCCACCTTCGACGGCTTCGAAGACGGTCTGGACGCCGTCTGGATGGCCGAGGTGGCCAGGGCAATCGCATGAATCTCATACAAGACCGAGCAGTTCCGCGCGGAAGGTATCGGAGGTGGCAGCGATGAGGCGCTGAACCTTGAGGCCGCCCTTGCGCTTGATCGGGGAGAGGCGGATGAGATTCAAGACGAACTGGCGCACGACAGCGAGGTTGTGAGCGGCATGATCGGTACGGGCCCGCAGGGGGGGCGGGGGGGGGGCTGGGGTGGGGGTTGGCTATCCCGCTCCGGGGGGGGGGGGGGGGGGGGGGGGGGGGGGGGGGGGGGGGGGGGGGGGGGGGGGGGGGGGGGGGGGGGGGGGGGGGGGGGGGGGGGGGGGGGGGGGGGGGGGGGGGGGGGGGGGGGGGGGGGGGGGTGGGGGGGGGGGGGGGGGGGGGGGGGGGGGGGGGGGGGGGGGGGGGGGGGGGGGGGGGGGGGGGGGGGGGGGGGGGGGGGGGGGGGGGGGGGGGGGGGGGTGGTGGGGGGGGGGGGGGGGGGGGGGGGGGGGGTGGTGTCTGGTCGTCGCCAAAGACCACGTCCATGCACCAATGCAGACTGTTCTCGACACGCCAGTGCTGGCGGACGCTCTGATTCATGCGCTGAGCGTCAGGTGGCAAGCTGCTGAGATACACGCGCCGTTCAGTCGAAGTCGCTTTTCCTCTGATCGTCCGTTCGGTGGTGATCACCGCAAACGATTTCAGGTCTGGCCAGCGCTCGGGGGCGTGCAGACAGTCGAGCTGGTTGAAGACGTAGCAGCGACGCACTTCGATCCGGCCATGATCCTTCTCGACGACTTCGTGGAACTGGTGAGGCGTCTTGGCGGGTGCCGCCTCGAAAGCGCTGAAGAAGTCGTCGATCGATTCGGCCAGCTTGGGCTGATTGTCCTTGACGGCCAGGAGGTAGTCCGCACCGCGGTCACGAATGGCCTGCGCAATGTTCGGCTGCGTGCCCATCGCATCGATGGTGACAATGCTGCCTTGCAGTGCCAAGGTCGCCAGCAGTTCAGGGGGCCGTCTTCTCGTTCGGTCACTCTCCCACGCAGAAACATGACCTGAAAACCCAAGACCGGCGGCATTTACGCAGGCTTCAGCTTTCGGGTGCGAGTCGTCCTGTGACAGAACACGACCCCTGTCTTGTCCGTCCTCCTGGCGATACGCTGGTCGACTTCGTACCCCGGTACTGATTGAACCTTGGGGGTCACCCTCGCCCATCATGGTGGTGCCTCGCGTCTCCCAGAACGGGGGCGCACGGGGGGACACTGGGCTTAGCCGCGATGTTGGCTCACCCAGAGGAACAAGGGTCGTCTTAATGCACAGCGAACGTCCGGAGCCGGAGTAGCACCGACCGTCCGAAGTTGGTCAAGTTCAATGACCGGAACGGGTTGCTATGTAAATCTCTCCATAGCGACCCCTATGCGCACATCCCAACTATGCGCAGGTTGGAAGAGTAGAGCTTGGCCGATTCAGTTCTGGCACGGCCTTGGGCCAGGTAGATCGGCGTAAATCGGGACATAGTTTTCGCTATTCTGTGCAGTGGTGGTTCCACTTCAGGAAACCACCATGGGAAACACACGTTCATCCGAGCACTCCAGCATCGATTGGCTCGCCAAAGGGCCACTCGCCCCGCACATCGATGCGTACATGCTGTACCTGGCAAACCGCGACTGCGCAGCGACCACGTTTTCCAGTATTTCGGCAGTGTTAACCAGTTTGCACAATGGATACACAGTCGCCGACTACGCCTGCAAAGCATCGACGAAGCACTGGTAGCCCAATTTCTTGATCGGCACGTGCCGCGATGCCGCTGCGCCGGCCCGGTTCAGAGAGGTCGTCGTACGCTGAGCGCTGCTCTGGGTCATCTCTTGGCTGTGCTGGAAGGCACCCGACACAAAGATACGTCGGTACCAGGCGCCGCATTCACTCATGCGTTTCCTGCAGACGCTGTAACTATGCGCAGCAGCGCCCGCCTGAGCCGCGGCTGCCGCTGCGATTCCCGGGGTGTGTGCGCATAGTTGGGATCTGCGCACAGGGGTCGGTTGCCGTCACCGAACGACGCGAACCCAGTGGCCGCTTGTGGTCTGGAGCGGCCAGCCAGACGAGCAGTTGCGGCATCCGAGCGCGAACGGCCGGATCAGACTGGAAGCAGTCGTTCAGATTTCGTAGGCCACCGGCTCCCATCGACCCAGAACAGCCATTCGGCTCAAGTCAAAGCAGACCTTGACCCGCACCGAGCAAGATCAGAAACAAGCCGCAGGTACGCTCAACACCGGACTTGCCTTGCCGATACAAATGAGCCATTCGATCCGCAGACAGGACAAGCGCCACGCTTCCATACCACAGGACAGCAAGCACACCGACCATCACCATCATGGCCAGCAATGTTTCCGTAGATGGGTCGGCCGGAACCGCGCCAGAGAACACCGAAGCATAAAACGCCATCGACTTCGGGTTTGCCAGATTGGTCGCGATACCATCACGCAGGGCGGAAGGGAACGATGATGGTGAAGCCAACAGTTCTCTTGGCTTGGGTGGATGGGCTGATTGCTTCAGGAGTTGAATGCCGAACCAGACCAGATAGGCTGCCCCCATCAGCTTGATCGACCAGAACAGCCACGGCAAGGAGGTCACCAGCAAGCTTAGTCCAAACAAAGCCATGGTTGCCCAAAGCGTATTGACCATGGCGATGCCGAGGACCATGGCAACCGCTTCAGACCGAGAGGATGAAATCGCCCGGTGAGTGACTGCCACGAAATTCGGGCCGGGACTCATTACTCCTGCCAGACAAACAACGGAGGCAGACAAGACTGCGGTGGTATCAAGCATGGAAACCTCAAATCAGTAGTGGAGTGCATGGTGGGCCGAGGCTATTGATATGTCCAATACTGCTTTGGAAATGCTACGATAGTTTGAACATATCAGTTTGCCATGATCAACTTCCGTCTCATCCGCCATCTGTGGTTGTTTCTCGCCGTTGCCGAGGAACAGCACTTCGGGCGTGCAGCCAAACGGTTGGGCATGTCCCAGCCACCACTGACAGACCAAATTCAAACTCTTGAGCAGGCGCTCAAGGTCAAGCTGTTTGAACGATCGCGGCGCGGAACCAAGCTGACGGCCGCAGGTGCCGCCATTCTCCCTGCCGTCAGGAAGTTTTCCGAGCAGTTGGAACGGTTGGAGCTTGCTGTCCGTGAAGCGACAACAGGGCAGCGCAGCATGCTGAGGGTGGGCGCAATCACCTCTTCCATGGTCGAGGTATTGCCGCCGTTGATCGAGAGAATGAGAGCAACGCACCCTGACGTTACCATCTCGATGCGGGAAATCGACAGCGTGGAAGCTGTTCCACTCCTTCAGTCAGGGGACATCGATTTGGCCTTTGCCCGCCTTGAAGGTGATCTAGGCTCCGGCATCAAGTCGATCCCGTTGCGTGAAGATCGTTTGGCCGTCGCGCTGCCCAGAGCGCATCCATTAGCTGCAAGATCGCGGATTCGACTGGTTTCGCTAGCGGAGGAGGACTTCGTGATGTTCTATCGTCGGGTTAGTCCCAGCTACTTCGATAGTTTGGTGACCGCTTGCCGCAATGCAGGTTTTTCGCCGCGCATCGTCCATGAAGTGGGTTCAGTCGCCTCTCAGATTGCCTTTGTCGGCTGTGGTCAGGGTGTGGCTCTGATTCCCGCGGCGATGAAGAAGATGGCACCAGAGACGGTAGTCGTGCGCCCTTTGACCGAAAACTTGAGTGTTGTGACAACTGCTGTGGCGTGGAATACGGCGAGAGTTAACCCATCAGTTGAGGCGGCGGTAGCAGCACTGCAAGATTCATGAGGGGCGAATGACCGGTATGCGTCTGCGCTTGGAACGGCAGTTCCAGACCGACTGCCGACTAACGCCATCCAAAACCCACCGGTGGCTTCCCGACGCGTAGCGGCCGCGCCACATGGCGTAGCTCCTGTCACTTCGCGGGCAGCGCGAACGAGGCACACAGCAGTCCGGATCTCGCTCACTTGTGAGGATTGGCTCAGACCCGGTCAGCCGCGACCCTGAGCATCTCCCGCGTCACGGCCTCGGCAACCCGGATGCCGTCGACGCCGGCCGAGAGGATGCCGCCGGCGTAACCGGCGCCTTCGCCGGCCGGGTACAGGCCCTTGACGTTGACGCTCTGACAATCCTTGCCGCGGGTGATGCGCAGCGGCGAAGAGGTGCGCGTCTCGACGCCGGTGAGCACCGCATCGGGCATCGCAAAGCCCCGGAGCTGGCGATCGAAGGCCGGCAGCGCCTCGCGGATCGCGTCGATCGCGTAGTCCGGCAAGGCGCTGGCGAGATCGGTCAGGCGAACGCCGGGCTGGTACGAAGGGACCACCGTGCCCAGCGCGGTCGATGGCCGGCCGGCAAGAAAATCACCGACCAGTTGCGCCGGCGCCTCGTAGGTCCTGCCGCCCAGCTCGAAGGCGCGCGCTTCGAGGTCGCGCTGCAGCTCGATGCCGGCCAGCGGCCCGCCAGGGTAATCGAGCGGCGTGATACCGACGACGATGCCGGCGTTGGCGTTGCGCTCGTTGCGCGAGTACTGGCTCATGCCGTTGGTCACCACCCGGTTGAGCTCGGAAGTGGCGGCCACCACGGTGCCCCCGGGGCACATGCAGAAGCTGTACACCGAGCGGCCGTTCCGGCAGTGATGGACCAGCTTGTAGTCGGCGGCACCGAGCAGCGGGTTGCCGGCGTGCGGCCCCAGACGTGCCCGGTCGATCAGCGATTGCGGGTGTTCGATGCGGAAGCCGATCGAAAAGGGTTTGGCCTCCATGAAGACGCCGGCGCGATGCAGCACGGCGAAGGTGTCGCGGGCGCTGTGCCCGAGCGCCAGGATCACGTGCCCGGCAGACAGTTCCTCGCCGGAAGCGAGCGTGACACCGCGCACCTGCCCCCTTTCGATCTGTAGCCCGGTCACCCGCTGCTGGAAGCGGATCTCGCCGCCGAGTTGCTCGATCTCGTGGCGCATCTGTTCGACCATGCCGACCAGCCGGAAGGTGCCGATGTGCGGTTTGCTGACATAAAGGATCTCCGCCGGCGCGCCGGCCTTGACGAATTCCTCGAGCACCTTGCGGCCGTAGTGCTTCGGGTCCTTGATCTGGCTGTAGAGCTTGCCGTCGGAAAAGGTGCCGGCGCCGCCCTCGCCGAACTGGACGTTCGACTCGGGGTCGAGAACCTTCCTGCGCCACAGCCCCCAGGTATCCTGCGTGCGCTCGCGGACCGCCTTGCCGCGCTCGAGGACGATCGGCCGGAAGCCGCTCTGCGCCAGAACCAGCGCGGCGAAGATGCCGGCCGGGCCGAAGCCGACGACGACCGGTCGCGTCGCCAGCGGTACCGGCGCCTGTCCGACGAAGTGATAGCGCATGTCCGGCGTTGGCTGCACCCGCGGGTCACTGGCGAACCTGGTGAGCAGAGCCGCCTCGTCGGACAACGCGACGTCGACGCTGTAGATGAAGGTCGGCGCACCGGCCTTGCGCGCATCGCAACTGCGCCGGAAAACGCTGAGTTCGCGGATGTGCTCCTCGGCGACGCCGAGGCGGGCGGCAACCGCCGCCGGCAGCGCGGCCGGCGGATGCTCGAGGGGAAGACGGATTTCGCTGATGCGCAACATGCGTGGTTCCCGGTAACGGCCGTCGAGCAGGCTCAGGCCTGCTGCCCGTAGCCGGCGAACTTTTCGAGGACCGCCGCCATCTCGCGCGCATCGAGCAGCACCGGTGGAGCGAGCTGGCAGGCCCGCCAGTACTGTTCGCAGAGTGCCTCGAGTTCGCTGCCGAGATCGAGCACCTGCGCCAGGTCATCGCCGAGCACGAGCATGCCGTGGTTGGCCAGCAAGCAGGCGCGCCGGTTGGCGATCGCCAGCAGCACCGCATCGGACAGCGCCTGCGTGCCGAAGGTCGCGTAGGCGGCGCAGCGCAGACTGTCGCCACCAAAGCGGGCAATCATGTAGTGGAAGGGCGGAATGTCGCGGCGCAGACAGGCGAGACTGGTGGCGAACGGCGAGTGCGCATGCAGGATGGCGCCGGCGTCGGGACGGGCAGCGTAGAGGTCGCGGTGGAAACGCCACTCGGACGACGGCTTGCGGCGGCCTTCGGCTTTGCCGTCGAGACGCATGCAGACGATGTCTGCGGCCTCCAGGATATCGTAGGCCATACCCGTGGGCGTGATCAGGAAGCCCGGGTCGCCCTCCTCTCCATGGCGCACACTGAGGTTGCCGGCGGTGCCCCGGTTCAGTCCGGCGATCGCCATGCGGCGTGCCGTCTCGATCAACTGCTGCCGCAGCTCAGCCATCTCGCTCCTCCGGGTAGAGCGTCAGCAGCCCTTCGCGACTTGCCGCGCAGGCGCCACGTTCGCTGATCAACGCGCTGACGAGGCTCGCCGGTGTGACGTCGAAGGCGGGGTTGATGACGGCTTCGTCGGCCGGCAGCTGGCGCAACACGCCGGCATGTCCCGCCGCATCGCAACCATGGACGAGCTGCAACTCGTCAGCGGCGCGCTCCTCGATCGGGATGTCGCCGCCGCTCGCGCAGGCGAAGTCGATCGTCGAGCGCGGCGCGGCAACGTAGAACGGTACGCCGGCTGCCCGCGCCGCCAGCGCCTTGAGCCAGGTGCCGACCTTGTTGGCCACGTCGCCGTTGGCGGCGATGCGGTCGGCACCGACGATCACCGCGTCGATCGTGCCCCGCGCCAGCAGCAGACCGGCGGCGTTGTCGGCGATGACGGTATGCGGCACGCCGTGCTGCCGCAGTTCCCAGGCGGTCAATAGTCCCTGATTGCGTGGGCGGGTTTCGGAAACCCAGACATGGATGTCGATTCCCGCATCGAAAGCGGCATAGACCGGTGCCAGCGCCGTACCGTAATCGACGGTGGCCAGCCAGCCAGCGTTGCAGTGGGTCATGATCTCGAGCCGACCGTCTGCCGGACGAGACGAGAGCAGGCGCTGCAGGCCGTGGGCGCCGATCCGGCGACACTGGTCGACGTCCTCGTCGGCAATCCGGCCTGCCTCGAGCCACGCGGCGGCGGCACGCGCCGAGGGTGGGAGCGGCATCAGGCAGGCTTGCAGGCGCGCCAGCGCCCAGTGCAGGTTGACCGCCGTCGGGCGCGTCGCGGCCAGAATCTGCAGGGCAGCGACAAGCGTTGCGTCATCGGCCCGCCGCGCGAGCGCCAGGGCGACGCCGTAAGCGGCGCTGACGCCGATCAGCGGCGCGCCGCGGACCTGCATGCTGCGGATGGCTTGGGCTACGTCATCAAGGCTGTGCAGCCGCAGGACGCAATAGCGGTGCGGCAGCGCTGTCTGGTCGATGATCTCGACGGCGTCGCCCCCGGCCACGGGCCAGATCGTTCGCGTCGGAGTGCCGTGGACTTTCATCGGCAGCATTCTACCAGTCGGTGCCGGGGTCTGGCAGCGGCGACGAATGTCCCCCCCCCCCCCCCCCCCGCTTACCCCGCCGGCCCCTCCGCTTGCCCCGGCCGATGGCAGGTCACACGAGAAGTCCCTTACAATGCGCCCTGCAATACATGGCAGGGGCTGATCGGTTGCAGGCGGACAGACTTCGGAACCCATCGTGGTGCGATGGAGCGTGGCTGCTGCAGGTCAGGGCCCACTGGGGAGAGACGCCGCGCGGGTACTCGGGCTGCCTTTCAGGCAGCCGTGCATTCGGTGGCTGTTCAGTGATTTGATCGACAAGCGACAAGAAAGGAGCAGAAATGTCTTATTCGGCCTTCGTCGAGGCACGCGATTTCCTTCTGGCACATCGCACCGACTACGAGACGGCGTACCGCGATTTCCGCTGGCCACAGCTCACCGAATTCAACTGGGCGCTGGATTATTTTGATGTGATGGCCGCCGGCAACGACCGCCCGGCGCTGTGGGTGGTCAACGAAGACGGCTCGGAACAGAAGATGTCGTTTGCCGAAATGTCGAAGCGTTCGAACCAGGTGGCCAACTGGCTTCGCCAGCAAGGCGTCAGGCGCGGCGATCGCATCCTGATGATGCTCGGCAACGAGGTACCACTGTGGGACACGATGCTGGCGTCGATCAAGCTCGGCGCCGTGTTGTCGCCGGCCACCACCCTGCTCGCTCCCGACGATCTGGCTGACCGTCTGAACCGCGGTCAGATCCGCCACGTAATCATCGGCCACACGCACGCCGACAAGTTCAGTGGTCTGACCGGCAACTATTCGCGAATCACCGTCGGTGGCACGGTCGCTGGCTGGCAGGCGCTTGAACAGGCCTACCAGGGGTCAAGCGAGTTCCAGCCCGAGGGCCCGACGCTGGCGACCGATCCACAGCTTCTCTACTTCACCTCCGGCACCACCTCGAAGCCCAAACTGGTTCTGCACAGCCAGCAGAGCTATCCGGTCGGGCATCTGTCAACCATGTACTGGATCGGACTGCAGCCTGGCGACGTGCATTGGAACATCAGCTCGGCCGGCTGGGCAAAGCACGCCTGGAGCTGCTTCTTCGCTCCCTGGAACGCCGGCGCCACGATCTTCATCTACAACTACGTCCGCTTCGCCGCGGCGTCGATCCTCGACACCCTGGTCAGATGCTCGGTGACCACCCTCTGCGCGCCGCCAACTGTCTGGCGGATGCTGATCCAGGAGGACCTGCGCAAGTATCCGGTCCGCGTTCGCGAACTGATCGGCGCCGGCGAACCACTGAATCCGGAAGTCATCGACCAGGTCAAGGCGGCCTGGGGCATTACGCTGCGCGACGGCTTCGGCCAGACGGAAACAACGGCTCTGGTGGGCAACTCACCCGGGCAGGCGGTCAAGCTGGGCTCGATGGGACGGCCGATGCCGGGCTACCAGGTGCGCCTGGTCGATATCGACGGGCAGGTGGCCGAGGAAGGCGAGATCTGCCTGACGCTGTCGCCGCGCCCGCTCGGCCTGATGATCTCCTACGATGACGATGCCGAAAAAACCGCCGAGGTCATGCGTGATGGCTTCTATCACACCGGCGACACGGCCGCCATCGATGCCGACGGCTACATCACCTACGTCGGCCGTGCCGACGACGTCTTCAAGGCCTCGGACTATCGCATCAGCCCGTTCGAGCTGGAAAGCGTGCTGATCGAGCACGACGCGGTGGCCGAGGCGGCCGTGGTGCCGAGTCCGGATGCCTTGCGGCTGGCAGTGCCGAAGGCCTTCCTGACCTTGCGCGCGGGCTATGAGCCGGGGCGCGAACTGGCACGCGACATCTTCGTCTTCCTGCGCAGCCGTCTGTCGCCTTACAAGCGCGTCCGGCGGCTCGAGTTCGGCGAACTGCCGAAGACCATCTCGGGCAAGATTCGCCGCGTCGAGCTGCGCAAGGGCGAGCAGGACCGGGCTGCCGCTCCCCGCGGCGCACTGGAGTTCTACGAGGAGGATTTTGAATTCTGAGATAGTTTCGACTTTTGAGATAGACCGGCGATTCCGGGACCAGGCCTGAATCCCGGTGCCTGCAATCCACGGGTCAGCCGGCCATGCCGCCTTCGGGCGGCATGGCGTTTACTCACCCGGAAGGAAAGCCACCGCGCTGCACATGCGGCGGCCGGGCGTGTCGCCCCGTCGTCAAGGCCGTAGCAACCGTGCCAGACGGCGACTCTCAGCATCACTTGCCACCATTCGTGCCATCCGCTGATGACTCTCCATACCTTGAAGCCGCGTTTTCAGTCCCTGCTGCGCCCGGCAGTACGCGCGCTGCATGGCGCCGGGGTCAGCGCCAACCAGGTGACGGTGAGCACCTGTGTCGTTTCGGTCTTACTCGGGGCCGGACTTGCGGTCGCCGCCGATGCCGGTCAGCTGCAGTGGTTTCTGCTGCTGCCGCTATGGTGCCTGCTGCGCATGGCGCTCAATGCGATCGACGGCCTGCTCGCGCGCGAGTTCGGACAGAGCTCGACGCTCGGCGCCTACCTCAACGAACTGTCCGACCTGGTCGCCGATGCGGCGCTCTACCTGCCGTTTGCCTTGCTGAGCGAAGCCGCGAGCGTGGCGACCCTGCTCGTCATCTTCCTGTCCAACCTGGCCGAGGTGGCCGGACTGCTGGGCATCGTTGCCGGCAGCGACCGCCGCAACGATGGACCGATGGGCAAGAGTGATCGTGCCCTGGTTTTCGGTCTGCTCGGACTGCTGCTCGGTGCCGGCATCGCTCCCGGAGCGTGGTTACCCGTTGTCCTGACGATCGTCGCGCTGCTGCTGCTGCCGACCATCGTCAACCGGGTCAGGCATGGCATTGCGCAAGGCGGCGGTCACACGGATCAATAGGAGCACCCAGCGGAGAATTCAGACATGCGGCTTGCACAGGAAAGGCAATTCACGACCCACGATGGCAGCACCCTGTTCTACCGCTATTGGCCGCCGGCCGGAACGGCAACGGTCGAGCGAGCGATCGTGCTGCTGCACCGCGGTCATGAGCATTCGGGACGACTGCAGCACGTGGTTGACGAACTCGCACTCGATGACTTCGCGATGTTCGCCTGGGATGCACGTGGCCACGGCCAGTCGCCGGGAGCGCGTGGCGATAGTCCGAGCTTTGCCGCGCTGGTCAGGGACCTCGATTTCTTTGTCCGCCACCTCAGCAGCACCCATGCCATCGCCCCCAGCCACATGGCCGTCATTGGCCAGAGCGTCGGCGCCGTCCTGGCCGCGACCTGGGCACACGACTACGCACCGCCGATCCGTTGCCTGGTGCTGACCGCACCCGCCTTCCAGGTAAGACTCTATGTCCCCCTGGCACGGCCGGGACTGGCACTGATCCAGCGCCTGTTCGGCAATTTCTTCATCACTTCGTACGTCAAGGCCAAGTTTCTGACGCAGGATCCGGAACGGATCCGCTCGTATGACGAGGACCCCCTGGTCACCCGGGCGATCTCGGCGCGCGTCCTGCTCGGCCTCTACGACGCCGCCGACCGGGTCGTCGCTGACGCGCAGGCCATCCGCCTGCCGCTGCAACTGCTGATCTCGGAGAATGACTGGGTGGTCCAGCGCGCGCCGCAGGACCACTTCTTCGAGCGGCTGGGCTCGCCGGTCAAGGAACGTCACTTGCTCCCCGGCTTCCTGCACGACACGCTCGGTGAACGCGATCGACAGCTCGCACTCGACCGGATGCGTGCCTTCATCGAGCGCATCTTCGCTCAGCCACCGCCGGCAGACTCGCTGCTGCAGGCCCATCACAACGGCTACACCCGCGACGAGGAGCTTCGCCTCACTCAGCCGCTGCCGGCTTTCTCGCTGCGCCGACTGAATTTCGCCGTGACCCGGCTGGCCATGCGCACGCTCGGCCGCCTTTCCGAAGGCATCCGCATCGGGCTGGCGACGGGTTTCGATTCCGGCAGCAGCCTCGACTACGTGTACCGCAACCAGGCCAACGGTGCACTGCTGATCGGCCGGCTGATCGATCGCGGCTACCTCGACTCGATCGGCTGGCGCGGCGTTCGCGTCCGCCGGGAGCACCTGCTGCGCGCGGTTGCCACGGCAGCGGAGCAACTGCTGGCCGCCGGCGAGACGCTGCGCATCGCCGATGTCGCCGCCGGCCATGGCCGTTACGTGCTCGACGCCGTCGCGCAACTGCCCGAGCGCCCGCAATCGATCGTTCTGCGTGACCTCAGCGAGCTGAATGTCGCTCAGGGCCGCGCCCTGATCGCCGAAAGGCGGCTCGACGACATCGCCCGCTTCGAGCAGGGCGATGCCTTTGACGAGGCCGCCCTCGCGACCCTCGGGACGCCGGCTGCGAAGCCGAACCTGGTGACGGTTTCTGGCCTCTACGAGCTGTTCTCGGACAACGAGCTGGTCGGCCGCTCGCTACGCGGCCTGGCCGCGGCGATGAGCGTCGGTGGCTACCTCATATACACTGGCCAACCATGGCATCCGCAAATCGAGCTGATCGCGCGCACGCTGACCAGCCACCGCGATCAGCGGGCCTGGGTGATGCGACGCCGGACTCAGGCCGAGATGGACGAACTGGTCCGGGCCGCGGGGTTCGCGAAAATCGAGCAGTGGATCGACGAATGGGGCATGTTCACGGTTTCGCTGGCCCGCCGGCTCTGAACCCGGACGGCAGCGGGGCCGACGCGGCTGTCGATGCCCGTCCGTGGCGGCGGGCGCTGGCCTGGCTGCTGCTCCTCGGCCCTTTCTTCTTCGCCAGCTACGGCTTCGCGACCTGGGTCAGCGGTCAGCGCTCCGACGTGGGCGTCATCCTCTTCGCCTGGGAACGCCACATCCCGCTGCTGCCGTGGACCATCGTGCCCTACTGGCTGATCGACCTGCTTTACGGGGTTTCGCTGTTCCTCTGCTCGACACGGCGTCAGCTGGACACCCACGCCTGGCGCCTGCTGGCCTGCCAACTGATCGCCGTGAGCTGCTTTCTCCTCTTCCCTCTGCGCTGCACGTTCGAGCGTGGCGAGGTCACCGGCGCCTTCGGCTGGCTGTTCGATCTCCTGATGAGCTTCGACCAACCCTACAACCAGGCGCCATCGCTGCACATTGCCCTGCTGGTGGTGCTTCTCGAACCCTATCTGCGCGCCGTGCCGCGCGCCTGGCATGGCGTCGTCCATGCCGTTGCCCTGTTGATCGGGGTCTCGGTGCTGACCACCTGGCAGCACCACTTCTTCGATATCCCGACCGGCCTCTGGCTGGGCTGTTTCGCCGTCTGGCTGTTCCCGACCGACGCCCCATCGCCGCTGCGCCATGCCCGTCTGCGCCGCGAGGCAGCACGGCGGCGACTGGCATTGGCCTACGCCAGCGCCGCGCTGGGCATTGGCTGGCTGGCGGCCGACGCGGGCCGTGCCTGGCTGTGGCTGCTCTGGCCAGCGGGCTCGCTGGCGCTGGTGGCCGTCACTTATCTGTTTCTTGACGGAGACTCGTTCGCCAAACGTGCCGACGGTTCGATGCCATTCGCCCTGCGCTGCCTGTTTGCACCCTATCTCCTTGGTGCCTGGCTGAACTCCCGCTGGTGGACCCGCCGGCTCGCCGCAGCCGATCCCGTGGCACCGGGAATCCTGCTCGGGCGACTGCCAACGCAGGGCGAGCTGAAGCAGTTTGGGGTGGCGGCAATCGTCGATCTCTGCGCCGAACTGCCGTGTCCAACCCCGGGCCTTCGGCATACGGTGGTGCCGATGCTCGATCTGGTGATGCCGCGCCCGGCACAGATCGAACAGGCCGTGCTGGCACTTGCGGAAGATCGACAGGCCGGACCGGTTCTGGTCTGCTGCGCGCTGGGTTTCGCCCGCAGTGCGCTGGTCGCCGCTGCGTACCTGTTGCGTACTGGCACGGCCAGCTCGGCCGCGGAAGCCGTCGCGCAGGTGCAGAGGGCGCGTCCTTCAGTCGTTCTCGGTCGCGCGCACATTGATCTGCTTTGCCGGTGGCAGCAACAGTACCCGAGGCGGGAAACAACCGGTGGTGCTGCCTGATCAACCCGGCTCGGTCGATCGCCGACCCTGCGCAATCGGCCTGCCGATCGACCAGCTGCGGGAGTGATCCAGCTAGGCGGCTAGGCATCCACCAGGTCGCGCGCCTTGACCTTGCCTTGGCGGTATTGCTCGATCGAGCCCGCCGGTGCGCCGCATTGGCCGGCGACTTCAACAGATGGACGGTCTCCATGAGGCTGTTGAAGGTGGCGAGCGACATCACGACGGCATCCGGGGCGTCGCGCCGGATGATCGTCCAGATGGTTCTTTACCCAGGGATGAGGGTGCGGGTCATCGGGGATGGGTCATGAGATAGGGGTCACCCATTAGCTGGCTCTGGCAGGCCCGAGTGGCGGTGCACGCCTTCAACCAGCGCAGCGTCGAAGACATTCTGGCGATGATCGAGACCGTCGGCCGGCTGGCCCAAGGCACTGAGGGGAGTGGGATGCGGACGACTTTTCAGGGGCTGCCGAGTCCAAATCCGAGATTGACGCTGCTTGATGAAGGCTCATAAACTCTCGTTGGCTGGAGTTGGATTTCCTAACCTTATGCAAGTTGTCGGTTTCTCATGTCTCGTGCCCGTTATGGGTGGACGTCGACGCGCCTGGGGGCACGAACCGCGCGGGCGTGCAGGCGCAAGTGCCCTGAGGTGCCCCGCGAATTTCAGCTTCCGGGGCTCCATGGGTGTCATCGTCACTGGAAGGGTGGCAAATGCAGAAAATTCGAAACAAGTCGGGCAATGGACGATGCTGATGGATATCGTGCGTGACGCCACGGCATGCCTTGTGAAGCATCCGCAGTGAAGGACGCCTGCATCGACGTTTTTCCCGGCACAGCCAGGTCATGAAGCCCGTCGAGCTTCGCGTGGCAGGCTCGTCCGCGGATCGTGCTGCTCGCGGCACCACCGGCCGAGGGCTTGCGCTCCTGGCTGCAGTGGTTATCACGACGCTGCTCGCGGCCTGCCAGTCGCCGGTGCGGCTGATGCCCACACCGGTGAGCTTTCGCACAGGCGAGATCGATCCGTTCAAGACGGCCGGGCCGAAGTCGCACAGCACCGACGTACCCGTGCTGTATGTCACCAACCGCGGCGCGATCGTCGAGACCCCCGAACCGATCCACACCATCCTGCCAAGCGAGCGGCTGCGCATGGGGGTGGCGCATGTGCGCATCGGCGACGACACGCTCGACTGGGAGACCCTGCACCGGCTCTCCACCAGTGATGACCCTGATCAACGCCCGATCATCAGCCTCGACTGGCTGGAACCGCTCGTATCCCTGGGCCCGACCGACACCGTGGCGAACTCGCCCGACGCGCAAGCTTTCTTTGCCCTGGTCAACAAGGCGCTGGCGGCCACCGACAACAACGAGCTGGTCATCTATGTCCACGGTTCCAACAACACAATGCCGCGCGCGACCGCCCAGGCGGCGCAGCTGCGCCACTTCACGGGCCGGCGCATCGTCGTCCTCGCGTTCGTGTGGCCCTCTGCGGGGTCGTTGCTGAGGTATTTCACCGACGTCGGCAACGCCAGGGCCTCGGTGAAACCGTTCGCACGGTTGGTCGAACTGCTGGCCGAGCACACCGATGCTTCGGCTATCGATGTGCTCGCGTACAGCGCCGGCGCGCAGGTGGTAAGCCCGGCGCTGGCGCTGCTCGGAACATCGGCGCGTCCGGGCGAAACGCGGCAGCAGCTGCGCGAGCGTCTGCGGCTCAAGCACATCTACTTTGCCGCTGCCGATATCGACACCCGGCAGTTCATCAATGAATTGGGCAAGTACGTGGATATTGTCAAAGGCGTGAGCAACGCCGCGAACCTCAACGATTCGGCGCTGCGAGTTGCGGCCATCGTGCACCGCGCCTCGCGTATCGGTCGACCCGACCCGACCGAGCTCGATCCCGAGCAGTCGGGCTTCCTGCTCGAGGCCTCGCGCAGCCTCGGCTTCGACCTGATCAAGGTGGACCCCAATGCCATTCCCAAGCTTCCCCCGAACTCCCATGCCTTCTGGTACGAGGACCCATGGGTCAGCAGCGACCTGCTCGGGCTGTTGCTGCTGAACGCCGAACCGCAGCGGCGCGGATTGACCGCCCAGGACGCGCCCCAAGGGACCCGCTACTGGGCGTTTCCACCGGACTTCGACGACCGGGTGATGAAGCTGTTTTCGCCGGCTCTCGTGCCGGCGCCCGCTGAAGCGCCGTCGGAGTCAGGCGCGCCTGCGGCCGCCAGTGACCAGGGTAGGCGAGCGGTACCTGACTCCAGGATGTAACCCTGCAAGGGCACGACAATTCCGTGCCCCCGGTCGCATGGGCGGCTGACGCGGGCGGTGCCAGGCTGTGGCTGCTCTGGCCGGCGGCCTCGCTGGCGCTGGTTGCCGTCGCTTTGTCGGTATCTTGACGCCGAATCCTTCGCCGAACGTGCCGACGGTTCGATGCCATTCGCCGTGCGCTGCCTGTTGCGCGCGTGCCTGTCCGGATGACCGTCTATCCGCTCCCGGCGCTGCAGGATGAGGCGTGGCGGCTGATTGCCGGCATTGCCACGCTTCTCGTGCTGGCCTCACTGGTCGGGCAGGTGCTGAGGATCGCCGTCGCCAGGCGTCAGCCGCACGCGGTCATCGATAATCTGAACCGCCGCATCGGGGCCTGGTGGGTGATCGCCATCCTGGTCGGTCTGGCGCTTCTCGCCGGACGTATCGGTGTAACACTGCTGTTTGCCCTCGCCTCGCTGGCGGCGCTACGAGAATTCGTCGCCGCGGAACCGCCGGGCAGGATCCCGCAGGCCATGCTGCTCGGCAGCTATCTGCTCGTCCTGCCGCTGCAGTACCTGCTGGTCTGGAACGGCAGCCATCTCCTCTACGGCCTGTTCGTCCCGATCTGTGTCGTGCTCGTGCTGCCGATGCTCGGCCTGCTGTCGGGCCAGTTGCGCGACTTCCTCGATCGAACGCGTTCGCTGCGGCTTGGCCTGCTCAGCTGCGTGTACGGCATCTCGTATGTCCCGGCGCTGCTGACGCTGCAGATGTCCGGGCAGCCAGACCACAACCCGGCCTACCTGCTGGTCTACCTGCTGCTCGTCGTACAGTTGAGCGACGTGCTGCAGTATCTGTGGGGCAGGCTTGCCGGTCGCCACGCCATCGCCCCGCAACTGTCACCGGCAAAAACCATCGAGGGGACCCTGGGCGGCATCCTGAGCGCCAGCGCGCTCGGTGCCGGGCTGGCGTCGATCACGCCGTTCACCGTTCCTGAAGCGGCGATGGTCTCCTTGCTGATCACGCTGCTCGGCTTCCTCGGGGGCCTCGCGATGTCTGCCGCCAAGCGCAGGCGGGGAATCAAGGACTGGAGCAGCCTGATTCCCGGCCATGGCGGAATGCTCGACCGGCTCGACTCGCTCTTTCTCTCGGCGCCGGTCTTCTTCCACCTGCTGCGTTACGGCTGGTCCGCCTGAGTAGACGCGACTAACGCCGCCGCCTGCCCAGCAGCCACCCCAGCAGAAGGCCGCCAATCGCTGCACCACCACCGGCATACCAGATGGCCTGGGTCGCTTCAGCAAGCAAAGAGTTGGTAAACACGTTGGACGACAGGTGCATCGAGACCACCTGCCACTGGCCGTTGATCTTCGCCGAAGTCGACGTCCAGTTGGAGTTCAGGCTGAAAGGCCCGCGGGCAACCGGAAAGAACTCGTCCACCATCGTGCCGTCAGCGACGGCAATCTCGCCATTGCCGAAAAAGCGCGCCGGGGCACCCAGCTTGGCGGTGGTGAGATAGCGATCGAGGTAGCGCTGCTCACCCTTGACCATCCGGTGATAGTAGGCCCTGATCTCGTCATGCCCGCGCGAGACTTCACCGTTGAGCCAGGTGACCGTTGCCTGCGGATGCATCTGCGCCACCATTCGCTCGACGTCCTGAGCGTTGATGCTGGCTTCCATCTCCCGGAAAAGCTTGATCAGCGCCTGCCGATCCAGCGCATGTGGGTCGCTCTCGGCGGCAAGGATCCGGCCCGGCGCCAGCAGCACGAGGACCAGCACATGGAGCCAGTTGAGTATCGGTCGCATGCGAACTCCAGTCGGAAGGGACTTGTGAAAGACGCGATGATAGCCTGCCGAGGTTTTGCTGAACACCTGCCCGTACCAGCCACGGGCGCTAGCGCCGATCCTCTGCCAACGAGCCGGCGACCTCCTGGCGACGCCTGACCGTCTCGAACAGGCAGATCGCCGCCGCCGCAGCGACATTCAGCGACTCGGTTGCGCCGGGCATCGGGATGCGCAGCTGCAGCCGGGTGACGGCCAGCGCTGGCGAGCGTACGCCCTGCCCTTCGCTGCCGAAGACCCAGGCCAGCGGTCCTTCCAGACTGGCCGCATAGAGACTGGTGGACGCTGCCAGAGCGGTGGCCACAGCGCGTCCCCGATAGGCACCGAGAAAACCGGGCATGTCGCAGCCTTCGTGGATGTCGAGCTGAAAATGAGCGCCCATCGCCGCCCGCAGCGTCTTTGGCGACCAGACCTGAGCGCAATCAACCGACAGCAGAATCTGGCGAAACCCGGCGGCCGCCGCGCTGCGCAGGATCGAGCCGACGTTGCCAGGGTCTTGAATGCCGTCGAGGACGACGGTGTCCGTCGCGTGATCGATGGCTCGCGCCGGCTTTGGCCAGGAGGCGACGGCCATGATCCCGCTCGGCGTATCGACCAGGGCCAGGTCAGCGAACAGCGTATCGGGAAGCGAGGTCATGCGGCTGCCAGCTGGCAGACCCGCCAGGTAACCAGCAATTTCCGGCCGGCCGGCGCCGCTGTCGCTGAGCAGTATCTCTTCGGGCGCCCCGCAGTGCCGGCCGTAGGCCTCGATCAGGTGCATGCCGTCGAGCAGCACGCGACCGCTCTTGCGTCGCTCGCGACCGCTCTCGGAGAGTCTCTTCAATGCCCTGTAATGCGGATTCTCGCGCGAGTTGATCCGTCTCATGGCTTGCTGAGCCGCGCGACCGGGCCAAAGCTCCGACGATGGTGCGGACTGGCGCCGTGTTCACCCAGCGCCTGCAGGTGAAGCGCGGTCGGATAGCCCATGTGGCGGTCAAAACCGTACTGCGGATAGGCGGCGTGCAGTTCGCGCATGCCGTCGTCGCGGACGGTCTTGGCGAGGATCGACGCCGCCGCGATGGCGGCGATCTTGCCATCGCCGCCAATGATGGCCGCCACCGGGTACGCCAGTTCCGGGCAGCGATTGCCATCGACCAGCACCTCGACGGGAAGGAAGCGATATTTGTCGACGAGAGCCGTCACTGCCCGCTGCATCGCCAGCAGGCTGGCCTGGAGGATATTGATCCGGTCGATTTCCTCGACGCTCGCTGCCGCCACAGCCCAGGCCAGCGCGCTGCACCGGATCTGCTCGGCAAGGAATGCACGGCGCCTGGCGGAAAGCCGCTTGGAATCGTTGAGGCCATCGATCGGTCTGGCCGGGTCGAGGATCACCGCCGCGGCGACAACCGGTCCGGCGAGCGGACCACGCCCGGCCTCGTCAACGCCGCAGACCAGTCCTTCAGCCTGCAGCAGGGCCGGCATGGTCGCGCAGCGCCGCCGGCAGGCAGGTGAGAACCGCCGCCGCTGCCTTCTCGGCGGCATTCTGCCGCAGTTGCAGATGCATGAGCCGGAATCCCTCCTTGAGCCGGGCGCACACTGTTTTGTCCGCGTAGAGATTGAGCAGCGCCTGCGCAAGGTTCTCGGGCGTCGCATCGTCCTGCAGAAACTCCGGCACCACGAACTGGCCGGAAAGTATGTTCGGCAGACCAACGTACGGCAGATAGCCACCGATGCGCCGCCACAGGCGATAGGACAGCGGCGCCACCTTGTACGCGATGACCATCGGTCGCTTCAGGAGAGCCGCCTCGAGTGTCGCCGTCCCGCTCGCCAGCAAAACGATGTCGGCGGCCATCATCGCCTGATGCGCATGACCAAACAGTAGACGGATCGGCAGTTGCTGCGCCGCGCACCGATGCAGCGCGCTTTCGAACAGCGCACGCGTCTCGCGAGTCGCCAGCGGCACGAGAAAGACAGCCGCCGGGATCTCGTCGTGTATCCTGCGAGCGGCCTCAATGAAGGGCTCCGACATGTACTGCAACTCGGATTGCCGACTACCCGGCAGGAGAGCGAACACCGGTTCCTCCGCTGACAGGCCGAGCAGCGTCCGCGCCCCCTCGCGGCCATCCTCGAGTGGCAGCATGTCGGCCAGAGGATGGCCGACGTAGCTCACCGGGATTCCCTGCTTTTCGTAAAGCACGGGCTCGAAGGGAAAAAGCGCCAGGACGCGTGATACGGCGGCGCCAATCTTGTGGATGCGCTCGCCGCGCCAGGCCCAGATCGATGGGCTGACGTAGTGGATGGTCGGAATACCGTGCTGCTTGAGCACCTTTTCCAGACCCAGGTTGAAGTCCGGCGCGTCCACGCCGATGAAGATGTCCGGTGGATCGGCCAGTAGACGACGCTTGAGGTCGCGCCGGATGCCGAGGATTTCGCGATAGTGCCTGAGCACTTCGACGTAACCGCGGACGGCCAGCTTCTCGAGCGGATGCCAGGCGTCGAAGCCCAGACCGGCCATCTTCGGACCGCCCACACCGAAGAACACCGCGTTCGGCAGTCTGGCCCGCAGTGCCTGCATCAGCTGGCTGGCGAGCAGGTCGCCCGATGCCTCACCAGCCACCATGGCAATGCGGACCACCGCCGGGGTCATCGAATGATGCCGCGCTTCGACACCGTAATGAAGTCGATCAGCGGCTGGATCTCCGGATGTCCGACGACATCTTCCTTGAGTTTGGTTCGCGCCTCGTCGAGCATCAGCCCCGACTTGTAGATCGTCCGGTAGGCACGTTTCAGAGCCAGCATGGCCTCGGGAGAAAAACCCCGCCGCTTCAGCCCCTCGGCGTTGATTCCGTAGGGGCCGGCAGTGTTTCCGGCGGCCATCACGTAAGGAGGGACGTCCTGCACGACCACTGATCCGGCGGCGGTCATGGTGTGTGCCCCAATTCGGCAGAACTGGTGAACCCCGGTGAAGCCACCGAGGATCGCCCAGTCGTCGACATGGACATGGCCAGCCAACTGCGCATTGTTGGCAAAGATGGTCCGGTTGCCAACCTGGCAATCATGCGCAATATGAACATAGGCCATGATCCAGTTGTCGTCGCCGACGCGGGTGATCCCCACGTCCTGGGCAGTGCCGACGTTGAAGGTGCAGAACTCGCGAATCGTGTTGCGATCACCAATCTCCAGGCAGGTCGGCTCGCCAGCGTACTTCTTGTCCTGCGGCGCCTCGCCCAGCGACGAGAACTGATAAATGCGATTGTCGCACCCGATTCGCGTCCGGCCGGCGATCACCACATGTGGCCCGATCACCGTCTTGTCACCAATCTCGACATGCTCGCCGATGATCGAAAAAGCGCCGACTTCAACGTTCACGCCGAGTCGCGCGCCGGGATGGATGATTGCACTTGGATGAATCATGGTCCCAGTATCCCGGATCTCAGGTGAGGTTGCTCTTGGCGCACATCAGCTCGGCCTCGGCGACGGTCTCCCCGTCGACAGAGGCCACCGCTTCGAACTTCCAGATATTGCGAAACTGGCGCTGGATCCGGACATGCAGGTGCAACTGGTCACCCGCGGTCACCGTCTTCTTGAAGCGCGCCTTGTCGATTCCGACGAAGTAGAAAAGTGAAGTCAGGTCGGGCTTTTCGCCAAGGGTCCTGAACGAGAGGATGCCGCAAGCCTGCGCCAGAGCCTCCATGATCAGCACCCCCGGCATCACCGGGTGATGCGGAAAGTGTCCAACGAAAAAGGGTTCGTTGATCGTCACGTTCTTGTAGGCATGGATGGACTTGCCTGGCTCGCAATCGACCACCCGATCCACCAGCAGGAAGGGATAGCGATGCGGGAGATGCTCGATGATCTCGTGTATATCCATTGCATTCAAGACGTCTTCTCCATTAGTCCAGGTTTCTTCTCAAGCCCGGCAACCCGCTCGGCAAGTTTGGCGAGGCGCTTGATCTGCGGCGCTTTGTGCAGCCACTCACTGTGCGCCTCGATCGGGGAAATGCTTTTGTACTGACCAGGTCTGGATGCGTTGCGGGTGACCATGGCGCCTGCGGAGATACCTACGTCGTCGCCAGGCTCCAGGTGGCCGATGATCATGCCCGCCACGCCGACGGTGCACCAGCGGCCGCTGCGGCTGCTGCCGGCAACGCCAAGGCAACCGGCCATTGCGGCATGGTCGTCAATGCTGAGGCCGTCGCCGATCTGAATCTGATTGTCGAGCTTGCCGCCATCACCGATCAGGGTGTCGTCGAGCGCGCCACGATCGATCGAGGCAATGCCAGCGATTTCGCCGTCGCCACCAATCACCAGCCGACCGGTCTGCGTCACGCTACAGGACTCCGCCGAGGCGGGCGACGATCTCGTTTAACGCAGACCTCCTGGCACATGAACTCCGTCAAGGGGCGTCGATTACTTCGTGTCCTTGGCATCCGACAGCGCCTTGATGACCTTGTCGGTCATGTCGAGCCGCGGGCTGACCCAAACGACATCCTGAACGATCAGATCGTACTTCTCGCTATCGGCAAGCTGCTTGATCGCCTTGTTGGCCTTCTCGATGATCGCAGCATTCTCTTCATTCTGGCGCAGGTTCAAATCCTCGCGGAATTCGCGTTGCTTGCGCTGGAACTCTCTCGACAGTTCAGCGAGATCCTTCTCCTTGGCGCGGCGCTCCGATTCAGCCATGGTCAGGCCGCCCTTTTCGAGCGACTCCTGCAAGCCCTGAACCTGCTTGGCCAGACGTTGCAAGTCCTGGTCACGCTTGGAGAACTCCTGCTCGATCTTCTTGGCAGCTCTCACCGCCGCTGGTGCGTCCCGGAAAAGCCGCTGGGTATTGACGTAACCGATCTTCAGCTGTTCCACCGCCGAAGCGTAAGACAGCGGCAACGAGGCCATCAGCGCCACAAGCAGCGTGGCAATCGTTCTCTTCAAGCTAATTCTCCTGGATTAAAAGGTCGTCCCCATCTGGAACTGAAACTTTTGCAGTTTATCATTACTTTGCTCATTGATCGGCTGGCCGTAACTGAATTTCAATGGCCCCAGCGGCGAGATCCAGGCGGCCGTCAAGCCCACCGACATGCGCAGCCCTTCGTCCGCAAAGGTGTACTTGTCGGTGTACACGTTGCCGGCATCGAAGAAGGGGCCAAGACGCAAGGCCTTGTCGAAGCCGGGGAACGGCATCAAGAGTTCGGCGTTGAACACGGCCTTGCGGGTCCCGCCGAGTCGCGTATCGGGATACAGGGGATCCACCGGACCGAGGCTGGCGGTGTCATAGCCGCGAACCGAGCCGACGCCACCGGCGTAGAAATTCTTGTAGAACGGCAGGGTCTGCCCCTGCAAGCCATCTGCGTAACCCAGTTCGGCATTGACCATGAGGACCAGGTCTTTGGTCAGCGAGAAGTAGTGTTGGTTCTGGTAGGTCAGCCGATAAAAGGTCAGGTCGACACCGGGAACGGCCACCTCCACAGCCGCCTTCTGGACTCCGCCGCTGGTCGTATAAATGGCACTGTTCCTGGTATCCCGGGTCCACGACACGGTCGCCGGCAGCGTGATGTTCGAGTCGCCGTGTTCCGCCTGAAACTGGATGTACTGGATCGGCGTCGCGATGGTGATCGGTGTGATGTCGATCGTCGTCTGATCGATCGCCAGGCCGAAATTGAGCGATTCCTTCTCGTCAATCGGAAAACCGAAACGGATGCCACCACCGGTTGACGTTGACTCGAAGGCATAGCCGAGCGAGGTCGGGTTGAGCTTGCGGTGGTAAAGGTCAAAACCCTGGCTGATGCCATCCACCGTGAAATAGGGATTGGTGTAGTTGATGCCGAGCGTACGGTTCAACTTGCCGGTATTGACCTGCAGGGAGAGGAACTTGCCGCTGCCGAAGATGTTGGATTGCGAGATCGAACCGGAAAGAATCACTTTCTCGGCACTCGAGTAGCCCGCACCGATCGAGATGTTGCCGGTCGACTTCTCGACAACGTTGACGTTGACATCGACCTGATCGATGGTCCCCGGCACCGGCGGCGTTTCCACATTGACTTCGGCAAAGTAGTTCGTTCGGTCGATCCGCTCACGCGACGCCGCGACCCGGTCGGCGTCGTACCAGGCACCTTCCATCTGACGCATTTCCTGACGAATCACCTCGTCGCGCGTCTTCGTGTTGCCGGTCACATTGACCCGACGGACATAGGTCCGCTTGCCCGGATCGACGAATATGGTGAACGCGACCTGGCGCTTCTCCTTGTCGAGTTCCGGCGCGGCATTCACGTTGGCGAACGCATAGCCCTGGGCGCCAAGCTTGTCGGAGATGGCCTTGGTACTCTCGTTGAGCTTTTCGCGCGAGAAGACTTCCCCCGGCTTGATCTTGACCGCCTTCCTGAACTCCTCCTCGGGCAGCGTCAGATCGCCAGCCAGCTTCACCGACGATACGAGATAACGCTCGCCTTCGTTGATGCTGATCGTGATGTAGATTTCCTTTTTGTCAGGCGTGATCGACACCTGCGTCGACTCGACGCTGAATTCCAGGTAGCCACGATCAAGGTAATAGGATCGCAGCGTCTCGAGGTCGGCCGACAGCTTCTGCTTCGAATACTGGTCACTCTTGGTATACCAGCTGATCCAGGTCGGTGTCTTCTGCTGCAGCACGGCCAGCAGATCCTTCTCCCTGAAGGCCTGAACTCCGACGATATTGATCTGCTTGATCTTTGCCGTCTCACCTTCGTCGACATTGAAGTTGATCGCCACGCGGTTACGATCCAGCGGCGTGATCGTCGTGGTGATCGTCGCAGCGTACCTGCCACGCGACAGATACTGACGCTTCAACTCCTGTTCGGCCTTTTCGAGCGTGGCGCGGTCAAAGGTGCGCGAGACCGCGACGCCTACTTCCTTCAGGCCCTTGATCAGCTGATCCTGGTCGAACTCCTTCAGACCGACGAAATCGATCTGCGCAATGGCGGGACGTTCCGCCAGCACAACAATGACCACCCCATTATCGACCTCGATCCTTACGTCCTTGAAGAAGCCGGTCGCAAACAGGGTCTTGATCGCCTGCGCGGCCTTTTCGTCGGTCATCGTGTCGCCAACCTTGACCGGCAGATAGCTGAACACCGTCCCGGCCTCGACACGTTGAATCCCCTCAAGGCGAATGTCCTTGACCGTGAACGGCTCCATGGCGGCCGCACTGGAGAAAAAAAAGGTCGCCATCAGACCTGCAAGCAGGTTTTTCTTCATAAGCTCAGCCGGAGAACAATCGATTGATGTCGTTGTAGAAGGCGAACGCCATAAGCATGAGCAGGAGAGTCAGGCCGATTTGCTGACCAATTTCCATGGCTCGCTCGGAGACTGGCCCACGCTTGATGATTTCGACGAGATAATACAACAAATGCCCGCCGTCCAGAATCGGGATCGGCAGCAGGTTGAGAACGCCCAGGCTGATGCTCACCAGCGCCAGGAACTTGAGGTAGTAATCGACGCCCAGCCTCGCCGACTGGCCGGCGTAATCCGCAATGGTCACCGGGCCGCTGATGTTTCGCCACGAAACCTCGCCGGTAATCATCTTGCCGATCATCCGCAGGGTAAACGCCGACTTGTCCCAGGTCTCGACAACCGCTTTGCCCAGCGCCGGCAGTGGGCCGTAACTGACGGTGGTCATCAACTGCGCGCGCGCCTGACCGGTATTGCTGACCGATGCACCGATGCGGCCGATTGCCCGCCCCTCTTCGTCGACGACCGCCGGCGTGACCGGGATCTGAGTTGTCGCACCCTGACGCATGACTTCCAGAAGCAGTGGCTTGCCTGGCGACTGGCGAACAGCGCTCACCACGTCAGCCCAGCTGCTGACTTCCTGGTCATCGATGGTCAGGATTTCGTCCCCCGGACGCAGCCCCGCCGCGTCGGCAGCACTGTTCGGGTTGACCTTGCCGATGACTGCTGGCAGGCGGGGACGGAACATGCTGAAGCCGAGGCGTTCAAGCGCGTCACCCTCCCAGCCCGACCTTCGGACGGCCGAGACATCCAGGCGGCGAATCGAAATCTCGTTGCGCAGGTTGATCACCTCGAGATCAATCTGATCCTGGTCAACGCCCCGCTGCAGCAGGACCCAGCGCATCTCCTGCCAGGTCTGCACCTTCTCGCCGCCAACCTGGCGGACCAGGTCACCGTCTTCCAGCCCCGCCACGGCGGCTGGACTCGCAATCGCCGGGACGCCCAGAACTGGCTTGAATTCTTCGCTGCCATACCAGAACAACCCCCAGTAGAGCACGATCGCGAGGACGAAGTTGGCTGCCGGCCCCGCCGCAACGATCAGCATCCGCCATTGCACCGGCTGCCGGTTGAAGCTCCGGTGCAACTCCTCGGGCGCTACCTCACCTTCACGCTCGTCGAGCATCTTGACATAGCCACCCAGCGGAAAGGCAGCAATGGCCCACACAGTGCCATCCTGGCCCAGACGCCGCTCCCACAGGGGCCGACCAAAGCCGACCGAGAAGCGCAAGACCTTGACGCCGGTCCAGCGCGCCGCGAGATAGTGCCCGAACTCATGGACGACAACCAGGATTCCCAGAGCCACGGCGAAAGCCACAAGGTAATAGAGAAAGCTGCTCATCCGGGATGCCTCGCCGCAATGCACAGCTGGGCCGTTTCCCTCGCCATCCGGTCAGCAACCAGGACATCTGCGAGTGAATCGAGCGGCTTGGCTAGCGGCAGCTGATCCATGACTGCTGCGATGACCAGGGGAATTGCGGTGAAACCGATACGCCGCTCAAGAAAGGCCTGCACCGCCACCTCGTTGGCAGCATTCAGGGTCGTCGGCGCACTGCCCCCTTCACCGAGGGCGCGATAAGCCAGGGCCAGACACGGAAAACGCTCAAGGTCGGGCCGCGCGAAGTGCAGCGACGCTACCTGGTATAAATCAAGCGGCTCGACGCCGGCCGCGATCCGCTGCGGATACGCCAGAGCGTGGGCGATCGGCGTCCGCATGTCCGGATTGCCGAGCTCGGCGATCACTGATCCATCGGCATACTGAACGAGCGAATGAATGACGCTTTGCGGATGAATGATCACCTGAATCCTGTCAGCCGGGACGTTGAACAGCCAGTGCGCCTCGATCACCTCCAGGCCCTTGTTCATCATGGTCGCAGAATCGACCGATATTTTTCGCCCCATGACCCAGTTCGGATGAGCGCAGGCCTGTTCAGGGCTGACAGACTCGAGGTCCGACACAGCCATCCCGAGGAAGGGTCCACCCGACGCGGTCAGCGACAGGCCCAGCACGCCGCTTTCAGCGGCGTTACCGGAGTAATTGCTTGGCAGTGACTGGAAAATGGCATTGTGTTCGCTGTCAATCGGCAACAGGGTCGCGCCGCTCTCGCGCACCGCGCGCATGAAAACGGGGCCGGCCATGACCAGGGCTTCCTTGTTGGCAAGAAGGATTTTCTTGCCGGCGTTGGCCGCCGCGAGAGTGGGCGCCAAACCCGCTGCGCCCACGATGGCCGCCATCACCGTATCCACTTCCGGCAACTCCACCATGCGCAGCAGCGCCTCGGGGCCGTGCGAGACTTCGGTCGGACAGCCTGCGACGGCCAGACGCGCAGCCAACTCGGCCGCCAGAGAGGAATCGCCTACGACGGCATGACGCGGCTGAAACTCGAGGCATTGTTCGAACAGGCGACCCACCTGGCTGTGCGCGCATAGCGCCACCACCCGATAACGTCGCGGGTGACGGCGCACGACATCCAACGTGTTGACACCGATGGAACCGGTCGACCCGAGGATCGTGAGTTGCTGCGTACCGACGCCGGAAGCCATCAAGACCGCGTCACCAGCCAGACGAGGGCGACCAGCGGTAGCGTCGACGTGAGGCTGTCGATCCGGTCAAGCACACCCCCATGACCCGGCAGCACAGTGCTGCTATCTTTCAGGCCCGCCTGGCGCTTCAACAGCGACTCAAAGAGATCGCCAAGGATGCTGATCACCGTCAGCAGGACCAGCACCATCAGCAACAGGAGACGATTTCCCGCCAGAGTCGGCGGCAGCTTCGACGACAGCAGGAACCCATAAGCGACGACCGCGACGGTGCCACCGATCGCACCTTCCCAGGTCTTGCCCGGGCTGATACCGGGCGCCAGCTTGTGTTTGCCAAAGCGACGGCCGGCAAAATACGCTCCGATGTCCGCCAGCCAGACGACGCCCATGATCGCCAGCAAAACCAGCGGACCCGCCTGCCGCAGCTGGACAAGCGCCAGCCATACCGGCAGCAGCAGCATCGCGCCGGTTGCCAGAGCGAGAACCGGGTTGGCAAGAGGCCAGCGCCGTCGCAGCCAGATCGGTACGAGCAACAACCAGAAGGTGGCAGCCGGTAGATAGAAATACGCACCCAGGCGCCAGGCCGCCTCTGAAAACCCAGTACCCAGGCCAACCGCCGCTGGTTCGGCAACAGCCACGGCAGCGCAGGCAGTGCCCAGCAGGGCGCCCAGCGCAATCCGGGGTCCCCCACTCAGGTGCATCAGCCCTCCCCACTCCCAGGCTGCGACCGCGGCGACGGCAGTGACAAACAACAGCCAACCGAGCGGTGACAGGTAAAAGAGGGCAAGGAAGAAAGCGGCAAAGAGGAAGACCGCGGTGATCACCCGCGTCCTAAGCATCTAGGCGGGTATCCGTCGGTGATACGGTCGGAAGCGGAGCGGTTGACAGCTGTTCGCTGGTCCGCCCGAAGCGACGTTCGCGCAGCCGATACGAGGCGAGCGCCGCCTCAAAGGCAAGCGCGTCAAATTCGGGCCACAGCACTTCGGTGAAGTACAACTCGGAATACGCTAGCTGCCAGAGCAGGAAGTTGCTGATCCGCTGCTCCCCGCCGGTACGGATGAAAAGATCAGGCTCCGGCGCGTAGCTCATGGCCAGATGCGGCGCAAGGTCGCTTTCGTCCCAACCGCCACCCTTTTCCGGGTCGCTGATCAGCATGCGCCTGACCGCCTGAAGGATATCCCAGCGTCCACCATAATTCGCGGCAATCGTCAGCACCAGTCGAGTGTTGCCGGCCGTCTGCTGTTCGGAAGCATGGATCAGTGCCTGCAGTTCCGGTTCAAAGCGTGACAGTTCGCCAACCACCCGCAAGCGTACGCCATTTCGGTCAAGCTTCTTCACTTCTTGCTTCAGAGCGCGTATGAAGAGTTGCATGAGCAGCCTGACTTCCTCCTGCGGCCGACGCCAATTCTCGGAACTGAAAGCGAACAGCGTCAGATATTCGATGCCGCACTCGAGGCACCTCTTGACCGTGGCACGCACTGTCTCGACCCCTCGGTGATGCCCGGCAAAACGTGGCAACGAGTGGCTCTTGGCCCAGCGTCCGTTACCGTCCATGATGATTGCGACGTGTCGCGGGACCGCTGACGTGGTTGGGACATTCCGGGTTGAACTGGTAAAGTGCATCATCCTGCTGATCTCGTCCGGTCGTCGTTAGATGGCCATCAACTCGGTTTCCTTGTGACTGAGTTGCTTGTCGATCTCCGCAACATACCGGTCCGTCAACTTCTGGATCTCGTCCTGAGCACGGCGCTCCTCGTCCTCCGAGCAAGCCTTGTCCTTGAGCATCTCTTTGAGCGTCGCAATCGCGTCCCGTCGCAGGTTACGCACCGCCACCTTGGCCCCTTCACCTTCGCCCTTCACCACCTTGATCAGGTCACGGCGCCGCTCTTCGGTCAACGCTGGCATCGGCACGCGAATCAGATCCCCCTGTGCAGCCGGATTGAGGCCCAGATCAGAGTCACGGATAGCCTTCTCGACCTTTGCCAACATGCCTTTTTCCCAAGTCTGAACACCAAGGGTACGCGCATCAATCAGGGTCACATTGGCGACTGTATTGATTGGCACTGGCGAGCCGTAATACTCGACCTGAACATGGTCAAGCAGGCCGGTATGCGCACGCCCGGTCCGCACTTTGGCGAGGTCAGCCTTCAGCGACTCCAGCGACCTCTGCATCTTGTGTTCAGCGGTTTTTTTCACATCTGCTATGGACATCTCCATCTCCCGTCAGCAATAGACCAGCGTGCCTTCGCTCTCGCCCATCGCCACCCGCTGCAGCGCACCCGGCTTGAAAATCGAGAAGACGTTGATCGGCAGCTTCTGGTCACGACACAGTGCGAAGGCGGTGGCATCCATGACCGCCAAGCTCTGCGCGATCGCGTCGTCAAAACTGATGCGGTCGTAGCGGCTGGCATGCGGATCCTTCTTCGGATCAGCGGAGTAGATTCCATCGACCTTCGTCGCCTTGAGTACGATTTCAGCACCGATCTCGGCGCCGCGCAATGCTGCCGCCGTGTCGGTGGTAAAGAACGGGTTACCCGTACCGCCCGAAAAGATCACCGTTCGTCCCTGTTCCAGATAACGGATCGCCTTGGCGCGAATGTACGGTTCCACCACCTGTTCGATGTTCAGCGCCGACTGAACCCGCGAAACCATGCCAGCGGATCGCATGGCATCGTGCAGCGCCAAGCCATTCATCACCGTTGCCAGCATGCCCATGTAGTCCGCCTGGGCGCGATCCATGCCCCTGGCAGCGGGAGCAACACCCCGAAAGATGTTGCCCCCACCAATGACTACCCCGATCTGCACACCCATATCGACGACCGCCTTGATCTCCGAGACGATGCCGGTAATTGTCTGCCGGTTGATGCCATAGGCATCGGCACCCATGAGTGCCTCGCCAGAGAGCTTGAGCAGGATACGCTTGTACCTTGGTGAACTGTCGGACATCGGCGTCTGACTCCTTCGATCAAGTCTTGTCGATCAGGCATTGTCCCTTACTTCTGGGCAGCCGCGGCCTGGGCAGCGACTTCAGCAGCGAAGTCATTCGATCGCTTGGCGAGGCCTTCGCCAACCACAAACAGCGTGAAACCGGCAACCGAAGCGCCCTTCGCCTTGAGCAACTGGGCAATTGTTTGCTTGCCATCTTCGGCTTTGACAAACACCTGCCCAAGCAGCGTCACTTCGTTCAGGAACTTCTGCACCGAGCCCTCGGCAATCTTTTCAATCATCGCTTCCGGCTTGCCTGCTTCCCTCGCTTTTTCGATCGCGATCCGCCGTTCGCTCTCGATCAGATCGCCGGCGATGCCCGACGAATCGAGCGCCTTCGGCTTGGCGGCAGCAATGTGCATGGCCAGATCCTTGCCCAGTTGATCGTCACCGCCAATGTAATCCACCAGGACGCCGATCTTGGCCCCTCCGTGCACGTAGGAGGCCAGCTTTCCCCGGGCTTCAACGCGCACAAAACGACGGATCGACATGTTCTCGCCAATCTTGCCGACCAGAGCGGTACGAGTCGACTCGACGCTGCCGTCACCCATCGGCAGTGCAGACAAGGCCGCGACGTCGGCTGGGTCATGCGTTGCAACCAGCGCCGCGCAATCACTGGCAAGCTTCAGGAACTCCGCGTTCTTGCCGACGAAGTCGGTTTCGCAGTTGATCTCGATGAGCGCACCCAGCTTGTCGTCGCTCTCTCTGTGAATCGCCACGACACCCTCGGCCGTAATGCGACTGGCCGCCTTGCTGGCCTTGGAACCCAGCTTGACGCGCAGGATCTCCTCCGCCTTGGCCAGATCGCCAGCGGACTCGGTCAGCGCTCGCTTGCACTCCATCATCGGCGCGTCGGTTCTTTCGCGCAGCTCTTTCACCATACTTGCGGTAATTTCCGCCATTTCATTCTCCACTTGCAGACCCGGGGATAAGTCGCCACCGCGCCTGGCTAAACACGTTCAAGACAAGGTCACCATTCAGGCAACAAGCTGGCCGCTGGCAGGTCCCGGCGCGCGACCCGCCACCAGACAGATGGCCATCATTCGTCGCCAGCTTCCTCGATGAACTCGTCGCCGGAAACGGCCTCAAGAATCTCTTCGACAAACTGGCTGCGCCCCTCAAGCACCGCATCAGCGACGCCACGAGCATACAGACGGATGGCACGCGAGGAGTCGTCGTTACCCGGAATCACATAGTCAACGCCGTCCGGTGAATGGTTGGTATCGACCACGGCGACCACCGGGATGCCCAGTTTGCTCGCCTCGGTAATGGCAATCTTGTGGTAACCCACGTCGATCACGAACAGTGCATCGGGCAGTGAGGCCATTTCCTTGATGCCACCGATCGACTTGTGCATCTTGTCGAGTTCCCTGGTTAACATCAGCGCCTCCTTCTTGCCAAGACGATCGAGGGAGCCATCGTCACACATCGCCTCCATTTCCTTGAGGCGCTTGAGCGACTGCTTGATGGTCTTGAAGTTCGTCAGCATGCCGCCCAGCCAACGCTGATCGACAAACGGAGAAGCGCAGCGTGTCGCTTCTTCGGCCATGATCTCGCGCGCCTGCCGCTTGGTTCCAACAAACAGGATGGTGCCCTTGTTCGCAGACAGTTTGCGAACAAAGGTCATCGCTTCGTTATACTTGGCGAGTGTCTGTTCAAGGTTGACGATGTGAATCTTGCTGCGGGCGCCAAAGATATATGGCGCCATCTTGGGGTTCCAGAATCGCGTCTGATGGCCGAAATGAACACCGGCCTCAAGCATCTGTCGCATTGTTGTAGACATTTTTACTCTCAATATCAGGGTTGGACCACCATCCGCCCACCTACAGCCCGCCTTGTTTAACCCGGCAGGCACCCTTGAACAGGCGAATGTGCGTAATAGGACGTACCTGGTCGGCACACCCAGCGCAGCAAAATTGACGCGCTTTCAAGTTTCGCTGACGCACGCCAGCAAAAACCCGGCGATAGTACCATCAAGAGCAACAGAATTTCAATTCGGGTACCATGGGGCCAGCTGGATTCCCGCCTGCCAGGGGTGAATCAGTGAGCTATCGGGCAAATTGCCCAAGGTAGTGGCTTCCTTTATCCTTCGCTCCTCACCCCTTGCCGCCGACATCAACGCATGAGCATTACCATCAAGACTCCTCAGGAAATCGAAAAAATGCGCGTCGCCGGTCGGCTGACGGCCGAGGTCCTCGACTACATCACGCCCTATGTGAAATCGGGCGTCACCACCGGCTATCTTGACCAGCTGTGTCATGACTACATCGTCAATGTTCAAGGCTGCATCCCGGCGCCGCTGAACTATGCGCCACCGGGCTACCGGCCCTATCCCAAGTCCATTTGCGCCTCGATCAACCACCAGGTGTGTCATGGGGTTCCCGGCGACCGGCAGCTGCGGAACGGCGACATTGTCAATCTGGACGTCACGGTGATCAGCGACGGCTACCATGGCGATAGCAGCCGCATGTTTCAGGTCGGCGAGACCTCGGTGCAGGCGCGGCGACTCTGCGAAGTCACCTTCGAGTGCCTCTGGCTGGGTATCGTCCAGGTCAGGGCCGGCGCACAACTTGGTGACATTGGCAACGCGATACAGAAGCATGCAGAGAAATCAGGCTATTCGGTGGTCCGGGAGTTCTGCGGTCACGGCATCGGCGCCAGTTTCCACGAAGAACCACAGGTCCTTCACTATGGCCGGCCGCATACCGGTGTCCGGCTCGAACCGGGCATGGTCTTCACCATCGAGCCAATGATCAATGCCGGCAGGATGGCCATCCGGACCATGGCTGATGGCTGGACGATCGTCACCAAGGATCACAGCCTGTCCGCGCAATGGGAGCATACGATTCTGGTGACCGACACCGGCTACGAGGTCCTCACCGTATCGCAAGCCACCCCGCCGCAACCGGCGTGGATCAGATGACTGCCACGAACACCGCCACCGTGGATCGGCAAACGCTCGTCGTGCGCTGCCGGTCACGTTTGCAGTCAGGTCAAGCCACCGTCCGCGAGCGCTTTCTTGGTGACGGTGATGCGCCGCGACTTCTACGTGAGCGTTGCCAACTGGTCGACGAGGTCCTCTGCGATCTGTGGCACGGACTGGAGTTGCCGCGGTCGCTGTCACTGATCGCCGTCGGAGGTTACGGGCGCGGCGAACTCTATCCTGCTTCCGACGTCGATATCCTGCTCCTCCTGCCGGAGCCGCCCGACGACATCCTGACCGCCCAACTCGAGCGGGCCGTCGCCCTTTTTTACGATATCGGGCTGGAGATCGCACCCAGTGTGCGTACGGTGGCAGAGTGTTCACGCGGTGCCGCCGACGATCTCACGATCCAGACCGCCTTGCTCGAGGCACGCCTGCTTGCCGGAAACAGCGCAACCTTCCAGGCGGTCTGCGCGGAACTTAAGGAAAGCCTGAATCGGCAGGTCTTTTTCGAAGCCAAGCAGATGGAACAGGAGGAGCGCCACCGGCGCTTCCAGGATTCACCGTTCAGCCTCGAACCCAACTGCAAGGAAGCGCCGGGCGGATTGCGCGATCTCCAGACGATCCTCTGGATTGCCCGCGCGGCGGGCTACGGAGACTCCTGGGAGGATCTCGCGCAGCACGGCTTCATTACCCCGGAAGAAGAAGCGCAACTGAAGCGCAACCTGGGTTTCCTTCAGCGCCTGCGGACCCGCCTGCACCTGCACGTCGGCCGACGCGAGGATCGCCTTCTCTTCGACTACCAGACCTCGCTCGCGGCACAACTGGGCTTCGCTCCCACCACCACCCGCCGAGCCAGCGAACGACTGATGCAGGGTTACTATCGGACAGCGAAGGAAGTCACACAGATCAACACGATACTGCTGCTGAACATCGGCGCTGCCATATCGCCGCCGCCGGATCTGCTGCCGCAGGCCATCAACGAACGCTTCCAGAACACGCACGACCTGCTCGACGTGGTCGACGAGGAGATCTTCAGGAAGCACCCAGGTGCCCTGCTCGAGGCCTTCCTCTTGATGCAGCAACATCCCGAGTTGCAGGGAATGGCGGCACGGACGCTGCGCGCCCTGTGGCGCGCACGCACCCTGATTGACGATGCCTTCCGCCGCGACCCGGACAATCGCCGCCGCTTTCTCGAAATCCTCAAGCAACCGCGCGGCGTGCTGCACGAAATTCGACGCATGAACCAGTTCGGGCTGCTCGGTCGCTACCTGCCCAACTTCGGCAGGATTGTCGGCCAGATGCAGCACGACCTGTTTCATGTCTATACCGTAGACCAGCATACCCTGCAGGTCCTGCGCAACCTGCGCCGCTTCCTTGCCGACGAGTTCGCACACGAGTATCCCCTGTGCAGCGAATTGATCAGTGATTTTCCCCGCCCCTGGGTGCTCTACGTCGCTGCGCTGTTCCACGACATCGGCAAGGGGCGAGGTGGTGACCACTCGGAACTGGGGGCCGTCGATGCGGCCCAGTTCTGCGCCGAGCATGGCGTCGATGCAGAGGACAGCGAACTGATCGTCTGGCTGGTCCGGCGCCATCTGCTGATGTCGACCGTCGCCCAGAAGCAGGACATTTCCGACCCCGACGTCGTCGGCGCGTTTGCCGCAATGGTGCACGACGAACGTCATCTGTCGGCGCTCTATCTGCTAACCGTCGCCGACATTCGCGGCACCAGTCCCAAAGTCTGGAACACCTGGAAAGGACAGCTCCTCGAGCAGCTCTTCCGGAGCACCTGCCGAACACTGCTGGCCGGCGGTCAGGTACCGGTCAGACAGGGACTGATCGAGGAACGGCAACAGCAGGCACTACGCCTGCTGCGCTATTTCGCACTTCCCGACTCGGTACACCAGCGCCTGTGGAAACAGCTTGATACCGTGTATTTCCTGCGCCATTCCGCGGAGGAGATCGCCTGGCACACGCGTGCCTTGCACTATCGGACCGGCGTCGACAGGCCGGTGGTCAAGGCACGCGTCAACCCGCAGGGCGAAGGGCTCGAAGTGATGATCTACACCCGCGACCAGCGCGATCTGTTTGCGCGCCTGGTCGGCTTCTTTGCCCGTGCCGGCTACACCATCGTCGACGCCAAGATCCACACCACGCGCCACGGCTACGCGCTCGACAGCTTCATGCTGCTCGACCTCAGCGATCGCGGCAGTGACCGGACAATGATCAGCTACGTCGAACACGAACTCACCGCACGCCTCAGTCGCCAGAGTCCGCCGGAAGCGCCGGGCAGCGGACGCATCTCGCGGCAGGTCAGACATTTTCCGATTCAACCGCTGATCACCATCGAGGCCGACGAAAAAGGCTCGCACTATGTCCTCTCAGTCAGCGCCACTGATCGCCCCGGCCTGCTGTACACCATCGCCATGACATTGGCGGCGCACGGGGCCAACCTCCATACGGCAAAGATTTCGACGCTCGGCGAGCGGGTCGAGGATACCTTCCTGATCAGCGGCGGTGACCTCGGCAACGCCGCGAGCCGCATCAAGCTCGAAACCGAGTTGCTGGAGCGCCTGAAAGTCTGACCGCGCAGGCAAAGCGGACAGGGTCTTGTCGAAAGATGGGGCTTTAGGTGTCGGTTTTTTTTACACCAGAGTCCCTCCGGCTCGTCCCAGAATCCAGGGGCCACTGACAAGCCGTTGCTTTATTGTTTACTTTTTTTTTCACAAACATGTGGCATAGAGTTTGCTTATATCTTGGCTAAGCGTTTCTCTGCGACGAAGTGTGAGCCACTCACGCTACCGGCGGTTGGAATACCGGGGCGACAGTGTGACCTAGTCGGCAAACTTTCGACGCCATGAGAGCTATGATATTCTTTTCGCTCAAGAACTGGTCTTGATGGCCGCCATGATGTATCGGCTACAGACATACGGAAACGGAACCACTCTGCAGAGCCAACGCCAGGAAGACTGGTAGCGATGACGAGGTGGTGACCAGAACAATGAACCGCAGATTCGGGCTTTAAGACGCGGGACCTGAGGTCGCAATCTTTGGGAGCAGTGGAAATGAAACGAACGGAAGCAACCGACGAAGCAGTCGAGTCGAATGACCAGGTGCCCGCCAGCGGTCACGACGCTGCGGTGGACAAGACTTTGACAATGGATCAGCGCCGCCGGCGGTTGGTTCGCGGTGCTGCCGCCCTGGCGCCCCTGGTGTTGACCTTGCGCAGTGGGGCGCTGGCGGCGGCTTCGTGCACAGGGGCGGTACAATTAGTGAATGGCACTGACCCGTTCGAGTTGGTGCCACCCGCAACCCCAAACGATGTTTGTGTAACTTATACGGCCAGTTGCTCTGATGGGCAGAAAATCAGCTCCGTCATCGAAAAGGGGTCTTTGGTAGAAGTATCACCAGCGACTACCCCCCGGACATACAACTGCAACGGTGCAGTCGTCCAGTTAACCGGGCCTGTTGCTATTCTGAGCGGGAGAGCAGCCGGGTCTCTCGGTGTTTAATGATGCCGGCTGGCGGCTCAGGCGGCCGAGACAACTCCGAAGGCTTTGGCATCACCTCTTCGTCGGCGCGGTACCTGAGCAAGACGCAGGCGGGGCGAAGCTTGCTCGGGGAATGCTGGGATGACGTCTACATTTTGTATCAGACTTCTTCTGCCGAGACCCATGTCTTCAACGAGACGACCGTCTTGATCTTGAGATCCCTGGAAAAAGGCCCGCTATCCGCCGAGGCTTTGAAGCAGCTGACTGAAGATTCTCTAGGCATCAATCAGGGTGAACTTGGCGCTGACCAGTTCGAATTTGCCACGACGAGGCTCGAGGAACTCGGTCTCATCGAGGACTCGGACGTAGCCATTGCCGTGCAATGATCGTCGGTGACCTGAGTCGTCAGGAACTGGAACGACGGCTGACCGGCGCCGGTTTGGATGTACAGTTCGGTCCCTTCAACCTCAGGATTCGCTCCAACCTCCCTTCCTTCGCATCGCTCGCCCATCAGCTTTACGAGCCCTACCCCATGGTCGAGGCGGCAGCGATTATCGACTTTCATGTAGGAATAGGCAGTCCTCGCGGACTGCGCCGATGGTTTCGGCGCCAGGCTTCCTTCACCATCGACGGACAATCCCCCTTCGCGCCCTATACCGTCGACCACGCCTTTCCCGCGCTCGAATGGGGCATCAACTGGTGCGTGGCGACGCGTTCGCATCATCTGCTGATGCTTCATTCGGCGGGGGTCGAGCGCAATGGCAGTGCGATGCTGTTCCCTGCCTCGCCCGGCGGTGGCAAGTCGACGCTGTGTACCGCGCTGATCCACTCCGGGTGGCGCCTCATGTCGGACGAATTCGGCCTGGTGCGGCCCGAGGACGGGATGTTGCTCCCCCTGCCGCGGCTGATTCCGCTGAAGAACGAATCCATCGAGGTGATCCGACGATTCAGACCGGAAGCCATCATTGGCCCTTCCTTCCTCGGGACGCGCAAGGGCACGGTCGCGCATGTCCGGCCACCGGCCGACAGCATCCGGAGGATGCAGGAACCGGCGCCGCCGCGCTGGTTCGTCTTCCCGCGCTGGATCGCCAATGCCCCGCTCTCGCTGGCACCGATGGCGAAGAGCCAGGCGTTCCTGATGGTCGCAACCAACGCCTTCAACTACGAGGTCCTCGACGAAACCGCCTTCCGGCTCGTCGCGGATATGGTCCGCGCCTGCGATTGTTACTCGCTGAGCTATTCCGATCTCGACGAGGCGATCGCCGCCCTCGACGAACTGTCTCGCGACGATGGCTAAGGCAGCCAGCGAAACCAGGCGGGCGCAAAGGCTCCTGCTCGACGCCCTCAGGACGCCCGAAAAACTTCCCGCTCTGGCGCCCGCTGACTGGGAACTGCTCCTGCGCGTGGCGCGGCGTGTCAGACTGCTCGGCCGAATCGAGTCCGACCTGTCCCGGGCAGGCCTGCTCGAAAACATCCCGCCGCGTGCCGCGGCGCATCTGCGGGCTGCGCGCAATGTCATCGAGCATCGCAAGACCCTGGTGTCCTGGGAAGTGAACCGCATTCTCTGGGCACTCAAGGGGATCGGGGGTGCGCTGATCCTGCTCAAAGGCAGCGGCTATCTCCTGGCAGGCCTCCCGCCGGCGCGTGGGCGGATTTTTGCCGATGTCGACCTGCTGATCCCGGAGGAACGGATCGAGGAAGTCGAAAACAGACTGGTCGAGCGCGGCTGGTTCAGGACGCAGATCGACCCCTACGACGACCGCTACTATCGCGTCTGGATGCACGAGATTCCGCCGCTCCGTCATCGGGAGCGGGGCACCGAAATCGATATCCATCATCGGCTGCTGCCCAGGACCAGCCGGCTCAGTTCCGATCCGGCGCCGCTGTTCGCGGCCGCTCGGCCGCTCGGCGACCCGCGACTGCACGTTCTCGCGCCCGCCGACATGGTCCTCCACTCGCTGGTCCACCTGTTTCTCGAGGGCGATCCTGACGAGGGCCTGCGCCTTCGGGATCTGGTCGATGTCCATGATCTGCTCTGTTATTTTGCGCAGGCGCCAGGTTTCTGGGCGGCGCTGGTGCCGCGAGCCCGTGAGCTGGGTTTCGAGCGTCCGCTGTTTTACGGACTGCATCATGCGCAGGAGTTGCTTGCTACGCCGGTCCCGCCGGACGTGCTGCAGGCGCTTGCTGACGCGGCGCCTCGCTGGCCAATCCGGCAAGTCATGAATCACCTGATCCACCATGCGTTACTGCCCGGACATCCGGATCATCCCTCCCGCTGGGCGAGTCTCAGCCGCTGGCTGCTGTATGTGCGCTCGCACTGGTTGCGCATGCCGCCGGGCCTGTTGACCTGACATCTGGCGCAAAAGGCGTGGCTGCGTTTCCGTGGATACCGGAAACGGATCGACCTGGCGCAGCTCGACCTCAAACAGCAGTAGTCAGCACGGCTGATTGGCGGTAACGGTAGTTGAGGAAAAATCTGGTCATGGTTTTCCTCAACTACTCGCTATACTGTAAATAAGAACAGTATAGCGCCATGACCGATGCCCTCCCCTTCTACGCCGAACTGCACTGCTGCTCCAACTTCTCCTTCCTGCGCGGCGCGTCGCATCCCGAGGAACTGGTCGAGCGTGCGCAGCTGCTCGGTTACAGCGCACTGGCGATCACCGACGAGGCCTCGTTGGCGGGAGTCGTGCGGGCGCACAAGGCAGCCAGCGCATGCGGCCTGAAACTGATCATCGGCGCCGAGTTCCACCTCGCCACTCAACAGGGATCAGGCTTCCGGCTGGTCCTGCTGGCGCAGAACCGCGCCGGTTACGGCAACCTCTCGGCACTGATCACACTGGCACGCAGACGCTCGCGCAAGGGTGAATACCGTCTGCTCCGCGGTGATCTGGAGGCACCCGGCCAGATCGCCGGCGGCAGCGGCGCCGTCCCGGACTGCCTGGCACTGTGGATACCTGGTCCCGCCGCCAGCGTGGACGAGGGCCGCTGGCTGGCAACGCACTTTCCGGCCCGTTCCTGGCTGGCCATCGAACTGCACGCGGGCGTCAATGACGCGGCGCGACTCGCCATGCTGCTTGAACTGGCCACCGCGAGCGGCCTGCCGGCGGTCGCCACCGGCGACGTCCATATGCATCTTCGCGCGCGCCGCCCCTTGCAGGATACGCTGACCGCGATCCGCCTGAACAGCACGCTGTTTGCCGCCGGCCACGCACTCTTTGCCAACGGCGAGCGCCATCTGCGCAGCCGCCTGCGGCTGGCAAGGATCTACCCACCTGACCTGCTGGCCGAAACGCTGCGCATCGCCGCGTGCTGCAATTTCTCGCTAGACGAACTGCACTACGAATACCCCGAGGAAGTGGTCCCCGACGGTCAGACGCCGCCTGCCTTCCTGCGCGCCGAGGTGGAAAAGGGCCTGCGCCAGCGTTACTCCGGCAGCGTACCCGGGAGTGTGCGGGAACGAGTCGAACACGAACTTGCCCTGATCGCTGAACTCTCCTACGAGTCCTATTTCCTGACGGTCTACGACATCGTCAATTTTGCCCGCAGCCGCAATATCCTTTGCCAGGGGCGCGGCTCGGCGGCCAACTCGGCAGTCTGCTACAGCCTCGGCATCACCGAAGTCGACCCGGCACGTTCGAACCTCCTTTTCGAGCGCTTCATCTCCCGCGAGCGCGGCGAACCACCCGATATCGACGTCGATTTCGAACATGCGCGACGCGAGGAGGTCATCCAGTATCTCTATGCCAGGTACGGGCGCGAGCGCGCCGCACTGGCCGCGGCGGTGGTGACCTACCGTACCCGCGGCGCCCTGCGCGACGTTGGCCGCGTCCTCGGCTTTGGCAACAGCCAGATCGACGCCCTCACCGCTTCGCTGGCTTGGTGGGACAAACGCGGGCAACTGCCCGATCGCCTGCGCGCCGTCGGTCTCGATCCGGCGGCACCGCGCGTCGCCAAATGGCTCCAGCTGGCCGAGGCCCTGCGTGGTTTTCCCCGCCACCTGTCGCAACATGTCGGCGGCTTCGTCATCTCGCGCGGCCCGCTGGCCCGCCTGGTGCCGGTGGAAAATGCCGCGATGGCGGAACGTACGGTGATCCAGTGGGACAAGGACGATCTCGACGCGCTTGGATTGCTCAAGGTCGACGTGCTGGCCCTCGGCATGCTCTCGGCGATCCATCGCGCGCTCGACCTGATCGGCTACCGCATGCAGGATATCCCACCGGAAGACCCGCTGGTCTACGACATGCTCTGCGCCGCCGACACGGTCGGTGTCTTCCAGATCGAATCGCGCGCGCAGATGGCCATGCTGCCGCGCCTCAGGCCCCGCCACTTCTACGATCTGGTGATCGAGGTGGCGCTCGTCAGACCGGGTCCGATCCAGGGCGACATGGTCCATCCCTACCTGCGTCGCCGGCACGGCAAGGAAGCGATCGAAGCGATGCGCCCGGAGATCGCCGCCGTACTCGGCCGCACCTGCGGTGTGCCGATTTTCCAGGAACAGGTGATGCAGCTGGCCGTCGTCGCTGCCGGCTTCACCCCCGGTGAGGCCGATCAGTTGCGCCGGGCGATGGCTGCCTGGCGGCGCAAGGGTGGACTCGAACCCTTCGAACAGAAACTGATCGCCGGCATGCGCCAGCGCGGCCACGACGAATCATTCGCCCAGCGCATCTGCGCGCAGATCCGGGGTTTCGGCGAATATGGCTTCCCGGAATCACACGCCGCCTCGTTTGCCCTGCTGGTCTACGTTTCGGCCTGGATCAAGCGCCACCATCCGGCCGCCTTTCTCTGCGCGCTGCTCAACAGCCAGCCGATGGGCTTCTACTCGCCGTCGCAACTCGTACAGGACGCACGCCGGCACGGCGTCGCGGTGCTACCGGCAACGGCCATGCACAGCGGCTGGGAAGCGCAGCTCGAAAACCTAGCGCCAGCCACGGCGACGGCCGGTCCGGCCGTTCGCCTGGGCCTTTCCAGCATCAGCGGCCTCTCACAGGCCGCCATGTTGCGCCTGCTCGAAGCCCGCCGGCAGCACCCTTTTGCCAGCGTCGCCGATCTCGCGACGCGCGCGCGGCTGGCGCACAGGGATCTCGATCTGCTCGCCGCGGCCAGCGCCCTGACCAACCTGGCCGGCCATCGTCGGCAGGCCGCCTGGGCGGTCGCCGGGGTTGCCGTACAACTCGATCTGCTGAGCAACGTCGAGCCACCGGAGACCTCTGCCGCCGCCGCAGAACTCGCCGAACCATCCGAGGCCGAAAACCTGATTGCCGACTACGCCAGCACCGGCCTCACCCTCGGTCGCCACCCGCTGAGCCTGCTGCGCGCCCGCCTGGCTGCGCAGCGCTTCGTTTCCGCCAGCCAGCTACAGCAGGCAGCCGACCGCCAGCTCATGCGCGCTGCCGGAATCGTCACCTGCCGCCAGCGGCCGGGCACTGCCAGCGGCATTGTTTTCGTCACCCTCGAAGACGAAACCGGGCTGGCCAATATCGTCGTGCACTCCCGGCTGGTCGAGCAGCAGCGCCGCGAACTGCTCGGCGCCCGCCTGCTCGGCGTCCTCGGGCAGGTCCAGCGCGAAGGCACGGTCGTCCATCTGGTGGCCAAGCGCCTGGTCGATCTTTCTGCCCTGCTCGGCAGCCTGCCGACCGCCAGTCGGAATTTTCATTGAGCCAGAGAGGCCGCTCAGGCAGCGCAACCCGCGACCTCGGCGTAGAGATCGTGTTCGTCGGCATCGACCACCCGGACGCGCAGAAAATCACCCGGTTCGGCGTCGAAATGGTCATTGACGAAGACCAGCCCATCGATCTCCGGTGCGTCGGCTGGCGAACGGGCGATCGTTCCCTCCTCGTCGACCTCATCGACCAGCACCTCGATTTCGCGGCCGATCTTCGCCGCCAGCAGCTCCGCCGAAATATCTTCCTGCAACGCCATCAGCCGCTGCCGGCGTTCCTCGCGAACTTCCTCCGGCAGCGAGTCTGGCAGGGCGTTGGCCGCCGCGCCCGCGACCGGCGAATAGGCAAAGCAACCGACACGATCAAGACGAGCCTCGGCGATGAACCTCAGCAACTCCTCGAACTCGCCTTCGGTCTCGCCAGGGAATCCGGTAATGAAGGTGCTGCGCACCGTGATCTCGGGGCAGACGGCCCGCCACGCCCGCAGACGTTCAAGATTATCCTCGGCACTCGCCGGACGCTTCATGGCTTTCAGAATGCGCGGACTGGCGTGCTGAAAAGGGACATCGAGATAGGGCAGAATCCGGCCCTCGGCCATCAGCGGCACCAGCGCGTCCACGCTGGGATACGGATAGACGTAATGCAGGCGCACCCAGATTCCCAGTTCGCCAAGCGCCTCGCAGAGTTCGCGCAACCGGGTGCGCAGCGGACGCCCACCGACAAAGCCGGTCCGGTACTTCAGGTCCACACCGTAGGCACTGGTATCCTGGGAAATCACCAGCAGCTCGCGCACGCCCGACTCGGCCAGTGTTCTGGCTTCCTGCAACACGTCGCCGATCGGTCGGCTGACCAGCGGGCCGCGCATCGAAGGGATGATGCAGAAGGTGCAACTGTGATTGCAGCCCTCGGAAATCTTGAGGTAAGCAAAATGCTGCGGCGTCAGTTTGATCCCCTGTGGCGGGACCAGACTGGTAAACGGGTCATGCGGCTGCGGCAAGTGCGCATGCACGTGCCGCAGCACGTCGTCGGCGGCATGCGGCCCGGTCACCGCCAGCACCTGCGGGTGCGCCTTGCGGATCACCGCTTCTCGGGCCCCCAGGCAACCGGTGACGATCACCCTGCCGTTCTCCTGCAAAGCCTCGCCGATAGCCTCGAGCGACTCCTCGACGGCGGCATCGATGAAACCGCAGGTATTGACCACCACCAGATCGGCGCCCTCGTACGAAGGAGAGATCAGATAGCCCTCGGCGCGCAGCTTGGTGAGAATCTGTTCGGAATCGACCAGCGCCTTCGGGCAACCCAGGGAAACGAAACCGATGTTTTTCGGCTTTGACATGACGCAGCGCTCGAATGAGAAGGGGTCGAGTATACAGCCACCTTCACTTCCTCGATCCAAGAAGCCGCAGGCAGCAGGTCAGGGGCAGTGGCGTGGATCCCACCCGGTGGAGTCCCCCGTAGCTTGCTTGAGCCCGTTCGGGTGCTATGTCGCTCGGGGCGAGACAGCGCGGAGCCACATCCGCTCAACCTGTTCAGTCATGTTCTTTGGCAAGAGTTCGACCTCCCGATGGCTACCGGCACTCTTGCGCCACCTCAGTGCAACACGTTTTGGGGCAATGTGAAGATTATACTTTAGCTGCTGCAGCCGGAGTTTTCTTGGTTCGCGGAGTAGAGGCACGTGGCTTTTTCTGCACCTTAGGTTCTGGCTCAGGCCGAGGGTTCCACGAAAGAGTAACCCCGGGGAAACCAAGGCCCAGAGCCAGTCGCGTTACTTCCCCAACAATCAGCGTATGGATGGCGTAGCAAAGCTCATAAATGGTGGCATCCTGCTGGAGAAGCTCTGGCGAGGGCATGTCGCCCGACCACTCCCAGAGTGCAATCCCTGTAATTGCAATGCGAAAGGCAAAGTCACTTTCGGTTGCTCCCTGTGGGATTCCTTTGGCGTCTATGGTCACCGTGGCCGTGTTCTTGCCATCAACAAGATCACTTAAACTCATTTTCACTTCAGAACCTATGGAACCACCAGCTTGCTTACTGTGGCTGCCAGGGCCCATCTCGGCTTCCACGCTAGTGAAACGCATGCCGATCAATCTTGCATTCAAATCATGGATCATTGCATCCCCCCTTTCGCTCTCATGTCTCTATGCCACTCAGGCTTGGTACGCAAGAGCCAGAGACCCGGCTGCGAATACGTATTTTGTTGTTCAAAGGTCTTAGAGGCCCTGAGTATTGCCAAATTAAAGTTCCAAAGCAGAGAACGAAGTTGAGCCATACCTTCGTTAATCCCACTCGAGATCTTGGAGGAGGTCATCGCCGCAATTGTTGAACCCGTCAGATATTCGGAAATGGCGAGGTTAACCAACTGATTGGCGCTCACATCGTCAGCGAGGGCTTGTGCATTCAATCTGGCGTGAAGGGCGCGGGGCATCCGCAACGTCAGTCGCCCACGTGGCTCAGAGCAAAACTCGGCCATTGGAGAGGGAAGCTGACGTCCTGCTTCAGCCGCCTGCGCGGCAATCTCGCAAAGAGAATTGCGAATAATCGTGAGCGCATCGTCATGGGAGTATTCATAGGCGGTCACATTCATGAATTCAGCAACGCGACCGACATAGTAAACCTCACCATCTACTATTTCTTTGCGAATGGTAATGGTGTAAACGTCCGGGTCGAAGTTCATTTTAAGTAACCTTCCAAGGCTTCTTTATTGCTATCAACAAGTTTCAGAAATTTCTTGATATATGGGCGCTTAATCGCATTCCCTTTACCATGCTCGCCGTTGTAGTTTGCTTCGTCATCTGGGCCAAGCATAAATGCTGGATGGGTAACAACAACATGCCCCGTCCCGCCAGGTGGCCGAAGACAAAAACCAAACTCGCGCAAGAGTGCAGCAAAGCCTCTACTTGAGGTATTCGCGCTACCAGCCATATCCGCTAGTGCTCTACGGAGTTTAGCAAACTTCTCAACATTTGACACTGTCGGTGGTGTCACGTTCCCCTCCTTTGAAGAGATCAGGCCGCTGCTCTTCTATGCATTACGTTCCACATGCGCTGGATGCCCAAGCAAATCTAAGAGCATAGATGTTACCAAACCCACGCGGTACATTTTTGAATTCACCCTGAATCGCCCCGGTTTTCCTAGACACCTGCGATAGGTGGAATGGGCGGCGGGTGAGCGGCGCATTCCTGACCAACCTGGTTAGCTGACTGAATGTCAGTTTCGACGAAGTCGCTGACCGTGAGCGGCCTCCGCGAGCGACCGCTCCGCTCGGATTTCTGCCGTTGGACCTCTGGCGGCGCGACAGGCCGCTGTCGGTTGCCGCCAGCCGACCAGGAAAACTCAGTGGCCGCTTATGTTCCCCCTGCGGCCAGCTCGATGGGAAACCGCCGAGGCCGAGCATCAACGGCCGGATTAGACTGGAAGCAGTCGTTCAGATTTTTCAGGCCGCTGGCAGCCAGCGACCCTTAGCCGACCACCTGCGCGGATGAAAGCAGACGTTCAGAAATTGAGCTAACCGGCTCTTTCATGGGTTCCTCGAACCCAATCCGCGATCGGCGCTGCTTGATGAAGGCTATACTCTCGTTGGCACCGTTCGGTTTCGTATCCTTCCATCGAGCGGTCCTATATCCTGATTTCTGAAGACGTTGTTGATGCAGTGCGCGTCGTGGACGTGAATGGCCGAGGACTTCGGCCGCTCGAATCTTGGAACCAGGCAACTTACACGCTGCGCTACATGGCCGCAGACGCCGAAGCAAAGCAAGTACAGGAGGCATTGATGGAGCAAACCAAGGCGCCGAGCCAGACCGGCTCAAAGACGACGACGGACGAGGAAATCGACCAACTGGTGGCGGAAGCGAGACTAATCGAGGCGATCAAGCGGCGGCGGCCGGACCTGGCCCCTCTGAGCAGCCAAGAGCAGAGCGGTCAAGACAAGAAGGCGTAGCGCCGGCACAAGTGGCCGACGAGCCTGCGTTTGAACTCCGCAAGCAAACGCTTGATCAGATCATAGCGGAGGAGGAAACTGCCGCAGCCGACGAGCCGAAAGCTGCGCGCGAGAAGACGGCTGGCGAGGAAGCAGTCTGGGTTGCAACGCCCCGACGGCGATGGTGACCGCCGTGCAGAAAGCCATCAACGCAACCGGCGATTCTTGCCCGGCGTTGATCCGGATTGCTCGAATCTGCTTATCATTAGCTTACTGGAACACCAAAAAGCAAAAAGGCCATCCCGGAGAGTGGCCTAAGTGCTTGATTTACTGGTGCCGCTGGACGGAATCGAACTGTCGACCTTCGCATTACGAATGCGCTGCTCTACCGACTGAGCTACAGCGGCACGGCTTTCTTGCAAGCCATGCAGGACTGGAATTCTAGCAGCGCCATACGATATTTGGAACCTCTATTTCGCATGGCCGACCGCTAGTCCAGTCTAGCCAGAGTCGACTTTGCCAGCGGCGGATTCTTGGCCAGGTACTTCCTGATTCCCGAAAAAATCGCCTCCGCCATCTTGTCCTGGTAGGCATCGTCGTTCAGCCGCTTCTCTTCCTCGGGGTTCGAGATGAAGGCCGTCTCGATCAGAATCGATGGGATGTCGGGAGCCTTGAGAACGGCGAATCCGGCTTGCTCGACGCTGGCCTTGTGCAAGCGGTTGATGCCGCCGAGTTCGCCAAGCACCGCCTTGCCAAGTTTCAGGCTGTCGTTGATCGTCGCGGTTTGCGAGAGGTCCAGCAGTGTGCGCGCCAGGACTGGATCCTTGACGTCGATATTCACCCCGCCGATCAGATCGGCGGCGTTTTCCTTCTGCGCCAGATAGCGTGCAGCCGAACTCGAGGCGCCACTCTCGGAGAGAACGAAGACCGAAGACCCGTTCGCATCCGGCCGGACAAAAGCGTCGGCGTGAATCGAAACGAACAGGTCGGACTGGATTCGCCGTGCCTTCTGCACCCGAGCATGCAGTGGAACGAAGAAATCCGAGTCGCGGGTCAACACGGCGCGCATGTTTGGCTCGGCCTCGATCTTGGCCTTCAGACGCCGGGCAACGGCCAGCGTCACATTCTTCTCGTAGCTGCCACCCCGGCCAATGGCTCCCGGATCCTCACCGCCGTGCCCTGGGTCGAGCGTGATGGTCACCAGACGATCGACTACTGGCTTGCCCGGCCGCTTGACAACCGGCTTCTGTTCGGCGACCGGTTCGGATTTCGGCTCTCGCCTGATCTCCGGATTCTCCTGCGGACGGCTCTCTGACTTGCTGATCGGTCTGCTCTCGACCACCGCCGGCGGTGGCTCCTTGTTGTCAAGTAGCGAGAGGAGCGGATCGGGCGGGTTCAAGGGATAGACGTCGAGGACCAGTCGATGCCCGTAAGCGCCCACTGGCGGCAGCTCGAAGACCTGCGGATTGACCTCACCCTTGAGTTCCATGACCAGGCGGACGACGCCGGGTTTGTAGCGACCCGCTCGCAACAGCCTGATGTTGGGATCGTTCGGCGCCACCTTGTTGGCCAGACTCTCCAGGACATTGTTCAACTCGATGCCTTCGAGGTCGACCACCAGACGTTCCGGGTTGCTCACCAGGAAATGCGTGTATTTCAGGGGCGCGGTGTGCTCGATGGCTACCCGCGTGTAGTCTGCTGCCGGCCAGATACGAACCGCAAGGACGCCCGAATTACGGCTGGGAGCCGCTCGCGACAGCGGACTCACCGTCAGCAAAAGCGACGCACCGGTCAACTTGATCAGCCGGCGGCGTCCGGCCAGCCGCTCCTGAGCGCTTTCAGACATTTTTGTCCCTCCTCACTGCACGCAACGACATCCACCGCCCGTCCGTTTTCGGCAAAGCGGAAGCGAACCATGAGGTCAGCCGGCGGCAGGCAACCCTCGGCCTTTTCGGGCCATTCGACCAGGCAAACGGCATCGTCACGGAAGTACTCGCCAAACCCTGCATCCAAGAACTCTTCTGGAAAGTTGAAACGATAGAAATCAAAGTGATACCAGTATATCCTCGAAATCACATAAATTTCAACCAATGTATAGGTAGGGCTTTTCACCGGCCCGCTGTGGCCCCTCGCGCGCAACAGTGCGCGTACGAGGGTGGTCTTGCCAGCACCAAGGTCGCCGTCGAACCAGAGCACCATGCCGGGAGCAAGCAATGGCGCCAGTTGCTGCCCCAGACTGGCGGTCGCGTCTTCATCGGGCAGGTGCAGGGTCAGGGTGGACTGGTTATGATCAGAGCTATGCACGAAGGGGACTCCCAAACAGGCAGCGGCGCAGGCGTGACGAGCGGGCAGACCGATTACGCCGAAATGGCGCGCAGGATCAGGGACTGGGGACAGGAACTCGGCTTTGCCGCGACCGGCATCGCCAGCGTCGATGTTTCAGCGGCCGTACCGTGGCTCATGCGCTGGCTGGAACTTGGCCGCCACGGCGAGATGGATTATATGGCCAAACACGCTGCGCTGCGGGCCGCACCACAGGGTCTGCTGCCCGGCGCACGTTCGGTCATTTCGGTCCGCCTGCCTTACTGGCCCGACGCCGTCGATGCGCGGAACGTGCTCGCCGACAGCGGACTGGCCTACATCTCCCGCTACGCGCTCGGCCGCGACTATCACAAGACGATCCGCAGCCGTCTGCGGAAACTGGCCGACCGCCTGCGTCACGAAGCCGCGGCCCTGAGGTCGACCGAGCCGTTTGCCTGCCGTGTTTTCTCGGATTCGGCACCGGTGATGGAAACCGAGTTCGCGGCCAGCTCGGGCATCGCCTGGCGCGGTAAGCATACCCTGTCGCTGACGCGCGAGGGTTCGTGGCATTTCCTCGGCGAGATCTATACTACCCTGCCACTCCCTCCCGACGTGCCAATCGGCGATCACTGCGGTGACTGTCGTCGCTGCCTCGACGCCTGCCCGACGGCGGCGATCGTCGCTCCCTACGAAGTGGACGCCCGCCTGTGCATCTCGTACCTGACGATCGAATTGCCGGGTACCATTCCGGTCGCTCTCCGGCCCCTGGTCGGCAACCGGATTTACGGCTGCGATGACTGCCAGTTGTGCTGTCCGTGGAACCGCTTCGCCCACATCGGTGACCCCGACTTCGCCGTTCGCAGCGGCCTCGACGCCGCTCCCCTGACGGAACTCTTCGCCTGGAACGAGGAACAATTCAACGCCCGCCTGGCAGGCAGCGCGATTCGCCGGATCGGGCATCGCCGCTGGCTGAGGAATATCGCCGTCGCGCTGGGCAACGCGCCAACTTCAGGCGCAATTCTCGCTGCACTGGCGGCGCGCCAGGACGACGGCTCGGCGCTGCTGCGCGAGCATGTCGGCTGGGCGCTGGCGCAACATGCGGCAGGCGCCAGGCGCCAGACGGCGGGATAGTGCCAAGGGCTGAGCGAATATTCCATACACCCTGCCACCGGGCTGCGCGGCAGGCAATACCAGCCGGCTGAGGTCGGTCACATATTGGGATAGTTTGGTCCGCCGCCACCCTCGGGCGCGACCCAGCGGATGTTCTGCGTCGGATCCTTGATGTCGCAAGTTTTGCAATGCAGGCAGTTCGAGGCGTTGATCTGCAGGCGCGGGCCGGCTGACTCCTCGACGATCTCATACACTCCGGCTGGGCAGTAGCGCTGCTCGGGAGAGGCGTATTCCCGGAAGTTGATCGCAATCGCCTTCGTGCTGTCGAGCAACTGCAGGTGGACGGGCTGTTCTTCTTCGTGTGCGGTGTTCGATATGAAGACCGATGACAGACGATCGAACGTCAGCTGACCGTCGGGCCTGGCGTAAGCGATCGGCTGGAAGCGGGCAGCGGGCGCGAGTTGCTGATGGTCGCTGGTCTTGTCCTTGAGCGTGAAGAACATGCGCCCGCCGAACAGGTTCTGCTGCAGCCAGTTGAATGCGCCACCGAGGAAAGTGCCGAACTTGTGCAGCGCCGGCCCGAAATTGCGTGCCTGATAGAGTTCGGTGTAGAGCCAGGAGCCCTTGAAGGCCGCCGCATAAGCCACCAGATCGCCTCGTCCCGCGTCGCCTGCCTGCAGCGCGGCACCGACCGTCTCCGCCGCCAGAATGCCGGACTTCATCGCGGTGTGGGCGCCCTTGATCTTGGCGAAATTGAGCGTCCCGGCGTCGCAGCCCAGCAGGAGCCCGCCAGGGAAAGTCTGCTTCGGCAGACTGTTGAGCCCGCCCTTGGTGATCGCCCGCGCGCCATAGCTCAGGCGCTTGCCACCTTCGAGATACTGTCTGATCCCGGTCTGCAACTTGAAGCGCTGAAACTCTTCGAAGGGCGAAAGGTAGGGATTGGCATAATTGAGATCAGCGATCAGACCAACCGCCACCTGGCAGTCCTCGAGATGATAGAGAAAAGAACCCCCGGTTGCGCCATGCTCGCTGAGTGGCCAACCCGCCCCGTGGACCACCAGGCCCGGCCGGTGCTTCGCCGGATCGATCTGCCAGAGTTCCTTGATCCCGAGACCATAGTGCTGGGCAGTCGCGCCCGCGGCCAGATCGTAGCGCGCGATCAGTTCCTTGCCGAGCTGGCCGCGCGCGCCTTCGGCAAACAGCGTGTACTTGGCGTGCAACTCCAGACCCGGCTGGAAACTGTCTTTCGGCTCGCCGTGCTTGTCACGGCCCATGTCGCCGGTAGCGACTCCCTTGACCGAACCGTCGTCGTGGTAAAGGATTTCGGCCGCGGCAAAGCCCGGGAAGATTTCCACACCGGCCGCTTCGGCCTGCTCGGCGAGCCAGCGGCAGAGACTGCCCAGGCTGATGATGTAATTGCCCGCATTGTGCATCGGCGCGGGAACAGCGAAATTTGGCAACCTCACCGCCGAGGTCTCGCTGCGGTAGAGATAAACCTGGTCCTCGCTGACCGGGGTCTTCAGTGGTGCTCCCCGCGCCTGCCAGTCGGGCACCAGTTCGTCCAGCGCCCGTGTCTCGAACAGCGCACCGGAGAGGATGTGAGCGCCGACCTCCGAGCCTTTCTCCAGCACCATGACCGCCAGGTCGGGATTCAACTGCTTGAGCCGAATGGCCGCGCTCAAGCCCGCCGGACCCGCCCCGACGATCACTACGTCATACTCCATCGATTCCCGTTCCATCACCGCTCCTCAAGGTTTCTGAATTGATCGGGAGCCGCCCTGGGGCCCACCGACACTGGGCAGAGCTTGACTGATCGACTCCCGTCACGCTGCATACATCCCGCCGTATACCGCAGTACAGAACCCCGGTCAACGCCCATCCAGCGAGCCGCACGCATTGGCCCCGTGCAGGAACGGTGAAATGCGCCAGCGACGCCAGTCGCGGCGTCTCTGGAAGCCTTCAGACCGCCAGCTTCAAGCGCCAGCCCGGAAACTCGGCGCGGAAAGTGCTGCCCTCACCAAGCTGCGAATCGATGACCAGAGTCGCCTGGTGACGCAGCAGGATATGCTTGACGATCGCCAGGCCAAGACCCGTGCCGCCGGTCTCGCGTGAGCGGCCGCGATCGACGCGATAGAAGCGCTCGGTCAGCCTTGGCAGGTGTTCCGCGGCTATGCCGACGCCTGAATCACGCACTGAGAAGACGCCGGCGCCATCGCGCAGCTTCCATCGGATGCGAATCTCGCCGCCTGCCGGCGTGTAGCGGATGGCGTTCGACACCAGATTGCTGAAGGCACTGTGCAGCTCCTTGCGGTTGCCGCGCAAGGCTGGACCCTTGCAGCCGACGGCGAGGCGATGGCGGCCGGCACTGAGGCTCTGTCCTTCGGACAACAGCTGCGCCAGCAGTTCTTCCATGTCGACCTCTTCTTCGCTCGCCGGCGCGTCCTCGGCTTCCAGACGCGACAGGGTCAACAGGTCGTCAACCAGGCTCAGCATCCGCTTCGTCTGTTCGCTCATCAGGCGAGCGAAATGCTGCCGTTGGTCGCCACTCATCCCGGCGTCATCGGTGAAGTGTTCGAGAAAGCCGCTGACCACGGTCAATGGCGTGCGCAGTTCATGCGACACGTTGGCGACGAAGGTGCTACGCATCGCCTCGACCCGCCGCGCATCGGTCACGTCGAGGCTGACCAGCAGCGTGCTGCGCTCCCCCAGCGGGACGGCCCGGATGGCATAGACCCGGGTGCGCGCAGCCGGTGACTGGAGGATGAACGGCGCGCTCCCATCCGGGCTGCGCAGGTAATCGGCAAAGCCCGGCGTGCGCACCAGCTGCTCGATGATCGCCCCGGCATCGCGCGGCAGGCGAACCCCCAGATGCTCGCCCGCGGCGCGATTGCTCCACTGCACCTGATGGCTGGCGTCAAGGATCACCAGGCCGTCGGGAACGGCGACCATGGCATCGGAAAATGACCTCAGTCTGGCCTCGACCTCGTCGATCGTCCGGGCGTCAAGGCGCAGCTTGCGCGACAGCTTGAGGAACACTTCACCCCAGACGCCGTTGGAGTCTGGGAAGTTGGATCGGTCCGGATAATCGATCCATGCCGCCAAATGCGCCAGGCGCCTGCTCTGCACGATGACCATGAGCATGAAGCCAAGCGCCGCAGCTGCCCAGCCCCAGGCCAGGCCATGCATGATCCAGGCGAACAGGCCGAGGCAGACGGTCGGCAGGACGCCCGTCAGGACGATGCGCGCGAACCACCGCCCCGCAGAGGTCATGGCCCAGTCTGGTTCAGCTCTGGCGGAGAGCTCAGCTTGTAACCGGCACCACGAACCGTCTCGACCAGTTGCTCGGCAGCGGGTCCAAGGGCAACGCGCAGGCGCCGGATATGGATATCAACCGTGCGGTCCTCGATATAGACGTGGTCACCCCAGACGTTGTCAAGCAGTTGCTGACGCGAATAGACGCGTCCCGGGTTGGCCATGAGAAAGCGCAGGAGGCGAAACTCGGTCGGCGTCAAGGTGATTCGCCGACCACCGACACGCGCCTCGTAACTGACCGTGTCGAGCTCGACCGGACCGACGCTCAGCGTACCCTTGACGAACTCCGGAGTGCAGCGGCGCAACACCGCCTGCAACCGCGCCATCAGCTCCTTGGGGCTGAAGGGCTTGACGATATAGTCATCGGCGCCACCTTCGAGCCCGGCGACGCGATCGGCTTCCTCGCCCCGCGCCGTCAGGATGATGATCGGCAGGTGGCGTGTCCGTCGCTCACTGCGCAGCTTGCGCGTCAGCACCAGACCGGACTTGCCCGGCAGCATCCAGTCGATCAACGCGATGTCCGGCAAGGTTTCACGCAGCAGGCGCTCGGCTTCTTCGCAGTGTCCGCACAGAGCGCCTGGTAACCACCGCAGACCAGCGTGAAGCGCAGCAGCTCCTGAATGCCCTTGTCGTCCTCGACGACGAGGACCACCGGCAGGCTGGATGCCGTTCGGATCATGCGTCGTCCGCTTTCTGGGCAGCCACCGCGGTATGCCGGATGTCGATGCCGCTGACGATGTAGATCACGTTTTCGGCGATGTTGGTTGCGTGATCCCCCACCCGTTCGATGGCCTTGGCAATCCAGATGATGTCGAGCGCCTCGCTGATCGTACGCGGATCTTCCATCATGTAAGTGATCAGCTGCCGCAGGATCGCGTTGAAAGCGGCGTCGATCGCCTTGTCGGCGCCAATCACCTTGCGGGCACCGTCGATATCCATCCGCGCCAGCGAGTCGAGTGCCCCCTGCAGCATGTCGGTGGCAAGGCGCCCGCAATGGCAGACATCGGACAGGCGAGGGATACGCTGGGCACCGAACTGATGCAGCTTCAGCGACATTCTGGCGATCTTGGCGGCCTTGTCGCCGATGCGCTCGAGGTCGGTGACGATGCGCGAGATGGCCATCACCAGGCGCAGGTCGCGCGCCGTCGGTTGTCGGCGCGCGATCAGCAGGGTACAGTCCTCGTCGATACCGACCTCGTAGGCATCCACTTCGCGGTCGGTGTCGATCACCCCCTGCATTTCCTCGAGATTGCCGGTGCTGAAGGCGTCGACTGCCGCCAACAGTTGTCTTTCGACCAGACCACCCATCTGCAGGATGCGCGTGCGAACGTTTTCGAGTTCGAGATCGAACTGTTTGCTGAGATGATCACTCATGGCGCTGGGCTCGTTTCGGAAAGCAGGATGGACGCGGCAAGCTTGCGCCCGCAATGTTACGGGATAATGACAAACTTGCCGTTTGCGTGGACTCTCGGCCGACTCTGGCCGGTTGCTGCCGACCAGGACGGCTATAATCCTCTGCTCGACGATCCGGACTGATTCTTCCTCAATGGGGCCTTCCCTCAACCCGAGCCTGCTGCTGGCAGCGATCCCTGCCACCGCCTTCGGCGCCTGCCTGCTGCCCCTGCTGCTGCAGCGTTTCGGGCGCACGGCGGCAGCCGTCGGCGCGGCGACCGTGATGGCCGCCTGCCTGGCGCTGCTGCTGCCACTCGCACCGGCGGCCTTCACCGGTCACACCGAGCTCGCCCGCCTCTCCTGGCTGCCCGCCTATGGTCTCGACATCAGCCTGCGCCTCGATGGCCTCGGGCTGCTTTTCTGCCTGCTGATCTGCGGCATCGGCCTGCTGGTGGTGCTCTATGCCGCCTGGTACCTGCCGGACAGTGATCGTCTCGGGCGTTTCTATTCGATCCTGCTACTGTTCATGGCGGCGATGCTGGGCATCGTGCTGTCTGAAAACCTGCTCCTGCTGCTGATCTTCTGGGAAATCACCAGCCTCTCGTCGTTCCTCCTCGTCGCTTACCGCAGCGACAAGTACGAATCGCGCATCGGCGCCCGCATGGCCCTGGCGGTCACCGGCGGCGGTGGCCTGGCGCTGCTGGCCGGCATCCTGCTGCTCGGCCATATCGCCGGCAGTTACGAGTTGTCGGTGATCCTGGCCGCCGGCGAGCGTATCCATGCGCACGCGCTCTACGCGCCGACGCTGATCCTGATCCTGCTTGGTGCATTCACCAAGTCGGCGCAGTTTCCCTTCCATTTCTGGCTGCCCAGCGCGATGGCGGCACCGACGCCAGTGTCAGCCTATCTGCATTCGGCGACGATGGTCAAGGCCGGCGTCTTCCTGCTCGCCCGCCTCTACCCGGCGCTCGGCGGCAGCGAGCTGTGGTTCTGGCTGGTCGGCGGCACCGGCGCGGCAACCCTCGTCTACGCCGCCGCGATCGCGCTGTTCCGCAACGACATCAAGGGCCTGCTGGCCTACTCGACGATCAGCCACCTGGGCCTGATCACGCTGCTGTTTGGTCTCGACACACCGCTGTCGGTAGTCGCCGGCATCTTTCACATCATCAACCACGCCATCTTCAAGGCCTCGCTGTTCATGGCCGCCGGCGTCATCGACCACGAATGCGGCACACGCGACATGCGGCGGGTCAATGGCATGTTCCGGCGAATGCCGATCACCGCCACGCTGGCGATCATCGCAGCCGGATCGATGGCCGGCGTACCGCTGCTCAACGGCTTCCTGAGCAAGGAGATGTTCTTTGCCGAGACGGTCAGTTACCCGCAGTTGGAAACGCTCACCTGGGTGCTGCCGCTGTTTGCCACGATCGCCGGCATGCTCGCCGTTGCCTACTCGTCGCGTTTTGTGCACGACGTCTTCTTCAATGGCGAACCGGTCAACCTGCCGCGCCAACCGCACGAGCCGCCACGCTGGATGCGCGCGCCGATCGAGCTGCTGGTACTGCTTTGCCTGCTGGTTGGCCTGTTTCCCGGCTGGACAGTCGGGCCGCTGCTCGCTGCCGCAGCCGGCGCCACCCTGCAGGCACCGCTGCCCGAATTTGCACTGGCTCTGTGGCACGGCTTCAACCAACCGCTGCTGATGAGCGCGCTGGCCCTGGCTGGCGGCATCATCCTCTACGCGCTGCGCGCTCCCATCTTCGCCTGGCAGGCGGAGTTGCCGCCGATGCACCCGCGTACCGCCTTCGAGCGCTTCTACCGTCTGCTCAACACTGGCGCACGGTGGACGGTGGCAACGCTGGACAATGGCTCCTTGCAGCGCTACAACGCGCTGCTCTTCAGCTTCATCATCCTGCTCGGCGGCTGGGCGTTCTTCTCCGTGCCCGCTGCCACCATCCGGCTGGCCGGCCAGCCGATTGACGAGGCCGCGGTCGGCGCCCTGCTCACCCTGCTGCTCGGGACGGTGGGCGCCACGCTGCTCTACCGGCAGCGGCTGCTCGCGGTCATCCTGGTCAGCGTCGTCGGGCTGGTCGTCGCGCTGACCTTCATCCGCCTGTCGGCACCCGACCTGGCGCTGACCCAGTTCGCCGTGGAAACCGGGACAATCATCCTGATGCTGCTGGTGCTCTACTATCTGCCGGCCGGCAGCGCTCCCAGGAGCAGCGCCCCGCGGCTGATCCGCGACCTGCTGCTCGCGCTGCTCGCCGGTGGCGGTCTCTCGCTGATCACCCTGAGGATGCTTGCCGCGCCGTTCGAGACGATCTCGGGATTCTATCTGCAGCAAGCGGTTCCCGGCGGCGGTGGCGCCAACGTCGTCAATGTCATCCTGGTCGATTTTCGCGGCTTCGATACGCTCGGCGAGATCACCGTGCTGGCGATGGTTGCCCTGGCCGCGCATGCCCTGCTCGACCGTCTGATCCTGCACGCCTCGCCAGCGGATGCCAATGGCCGCCGCTGGGCAACAGATGCCCACCCGCTCTTTCTCTCGATGCTGATGCGCCCGCTGCTGCCCTTTTCGCTGACCGTCTCGGTGTACATCCTGCTGCGCGGCCACAACCTGCCAGGCGGTGGTTTTGTCGCCGGCCTGATCACCAGCGTCGCACTGGTGATGCAATACCTGGCGAACGGCATCGCCTCCGCACAGCCACGCATGCCGGGCCACCCGACCCGGTGGCTTTCGTTCGGCCTCCTGCTGGCCGCGGGCATCGGCGTCGCAAGCTGGCCCTTCGATCGCCCCTTCCTGACCAGCGCGCACGGCCCTGTCCACCTGCCCCTGATCGGCGAGATCGAACTGGCTTCGGCCATGGTCTTCGATCTCGGCGTTTATTTCGTGGTGGTGACCGTCGTCCTGACGGTGCTCGCGGGAATCGGCGGGCTGTCGCTGCGCACGCACAGTTCGGCCAGGGAGGTCTGATGGAAGGACTGCTGGCCATCGCCATCGGCGCACTGACCACCTGTGGTGTATTCCTGATTCTGCGCGCGCGCACCTTCCCGGTCTTGCTCGGCCTGACGCTGCTCTCCTACGCCGTCAACCTCTTTCTGTTTGCCAGCGGCCGCCTGCAGCTCGACGCGCCGCCGCTGATTCGCGCCGGCGCCACCTACACCGACCCCCTGCCGCAGGCGCTGGTGCTGACGGCCATCGTCATCGGCTTTGGCATGACCGCCTACCTGGCGATGCTGGCCTTACGCGGCCTGGCGGAATCTGGTTCCGATCACGTCGACACCCGCAAAGAACCATGACCACGCATGCGCCGATCCTGCCGCTGCTGATCCCGTTTGCCGCCGCCCTGCTGCAGATGGCGTGCAGCCGACTGGCCTGCCAGCGCCTGATCGGCCTGGCGGCCGCGACGCTGCTGGTCCTGATCACGGCCTGGCTGACCCTGCTCGCCGACGACGGCCAGTTGCGCGTCTACGCCCTCGGCAACTGGCCGGCCCCTTTCGGCATCGTCCTGGTGCTCGATCGGCTGGCCGCCGCGATGACCCTGCTGACCGCAGTCCTCTGCTTCGTCTCGCTGCTCTACGCGAGTAGCGGCTTTGACGAACGCGGGCTGCACTTCCATCCGCTGTTCCAGTTGCAGATCTTCGGCCTCACCGGCGCATTCCTGACCGGCGACCTGTTCAACCTCTTCGTCTTCTTCGAGGTCATGCTGCTCGCCTCGTACACGCTGCTGGCGCACGGTGGCGGGCTGGCGAGAACGCGCGCGGGCATCAGCTACGTGGTCCTCAATCTGGTCGGATCGGCGCTGTTCCTGATCGCTCTGGGACTGCTCTACGGCACGCTGGGCACACTCAACCTCGCCGATCTGGCGTATCGACTGACGCTGCCAGGACACGATCAGGCATTGGCCAGGCTGTCCTTTGCCCTACTGATTGCCGTCTTCGCCCTCAAGGCCGGGCTGTTACCCCTGTCGTTCTGGTTACCGCACACCTACACCGCGGCCGGGGCGCCGGTCGCGGCACTGTTTGCGATCATGACCAAGGTCGGCATCGTCGCCATCCTGCGCGTGCAGACGATCGCCCTGGCACCGGCGATGCCCGACCTGCTCGACAACTGGCTGACCACACTGGCACTGGCCACCGTCGTATTTGCGGCCCTGGGGGTGGTCGCTGCGGCGCGCCTGCGAGCGCTCGCTGCCTGGCTGACCCTGCTCTCGGCCGGCACCTTGCTGGTCACTCCGGCACAGGCAAATGCACAGGTCGATGCGGCAGCGATCTACTACCTGGTGCAATCGACGCTCGCCGGCGCCGCATTTTTTCTGCTCGCCGGGGTCATCGCCGAGCAGCGCGGCCGCGCCGCCGATCACCTGAGTGCCGGGCCAGCGCCGCAGGCCGCCTGGCTGAAAGTCGCTTTCCTGGTCCTGGCAATCACGATCGCCGGGCTGCCGCCTTTCTCCGGCTTCGTCGGCAAGCTGATGCTGCTGACGACACTGCGTGAGGTCAGCGCCGGAGCAGCGATCTGGATGGTCGTATTGGCCGCCGGTTTCATGGTCATGATCGCGCTTGCACGCGATGGCTGCTATCTGATCTGGAAGTACAGGGTAGCGGCCGAAGCGGCCCCGGCGATCGTTTGGCAAAGAGCGACGGCCACCTTGTTGCTGGTGGCTGCCGGACCCCTGCTCGCCGTGATGGCGAGCCCGCTCTCCGAGTACGCCGAACGCGCCGCCAGCCAGCTGCATTCGCCGGGAGCGTACGTCGCCAGCGTGCTCGGACCGTTCGGCGCCGGCCGGAAGGCCACACGCTGATGCACCGACTCCTTCCCCGCCCGCTGTTGTCGGCCACCGTTTTTCTGCTCTGGGCGGTGATCACCAACGCCGCATCACTCGGTCTGCTAGTGCTCGGCGGCCTGCTGGCCATCGTGCTCCCGTTGCTGACGCTGCCCTTCTGGCCGGAGCCGCCGCGTCTGGTCCGGCCATGGCGGGCGGTCCGGTTTCTTGCCGTCTTTGCAACCGACATCGTGACCGCCAACTGGCGCGTCGCGCGGCAGGTGATCGGCCCGCTGTGCGGGCTGTCACCGGCCCTGGTCGAGGTACCGCTCGACCTGCGGGATCCCTTTCTCGCTACGCTGCTCGGCAGCATCGTCTCCCTGACACCGGGCACAGTGGCCATCGATGTCGACCAGCAACGCTGGATCATGCTCGTGCATGCGCTCGACGCGCCTGACCCGCAGGCGCTGGTGCGCGAGATCAAGGATCGTTATGAATTGCCCCTCAAGGAGATATTCGCATGCTGAATGCCGCCATCGAGATCGCCTTCGTCCTCATCGGCGCCGCCCTGGCGCTCAACCTGTATCGACTGCTGCGTGGACCGGACACCACCGATCGCATCCTGGCACTCGATACCCTGAGCATCAACACCATCGCGCTGCTCGTTCTGTTCGGGATTCGCACCGCCAGCAGCGCCTACTTCGAGGTCGCGCTGCTGCTCGCACTGATGGGCTTCATCGGCACCGTCGCGCTGTGCAAGTTCCTCCTGCGTGGAGACATCATCGAGTGAGCACGGCGACCGAATCAGCCGTCGCGGTCCTGATCCTGCTCGGCGCACTGTTCGTCCTGCTTGGCTCGATCGGACTCGCCCGCCTGCCCGACTTCCTGACCCGCCTGCACGGTCCGACCAAGGCCACCACCCTCGGCGTCGGTGCGATGCTGCTCGCGTCCGCGATCTTTTTCTCGACCGGGGCAAACGAAGGCATCAGCCTGCACGAACTGGCGATCCTCTTTTTCCTCTTCATTACCGCACCGGTGACGGCGCATCTGCTCGCCAAGGCAGCGCTGCACCGGCAGACAGGCACCCAGCAGTCCGACAGTGACACGCCCGTCAGAGACAGAGGTCGGGAGAAGCTCCGACATCCGGACCAGCCATCGTAGTCAGCACATCACAACAGCAATCGAACCACAAGGAGTAGCCAATCATGGCTGAAGAAGGCCTGTTCTTTCGCCCGGTGAAGAATTTCTGCCAACGTACGGTGGTCACCTGCGGCGCTGACGACGCGCTGGTTGACGTCGTCAGGATCATGCGCGAGAAGAACATTTCGAGCGTCGTGGTCTGCGAAAACAAGCTGCCGCACGGCATCATGACCGACCGCGACCTGCGCAACAAGGTCGTCGCTGCCGGCACAGATCCGTCAACACTCGTCGTCCGGGCCATCATGAACAGCCCGCTGTCGGTGATCGGTGAGAACGACCTGCTTTACGAAGCCCTCTACCGGATGTCGCGCGAGCGGATTCATCGCCTGGCGGTGATCGATGGCAAGGGAAAGCTTTCCGGAATCATCACCGACAGCGACATCATTCGCCTGCAGTCGCATACGCCGCAGCAACTGGTGCTCGACATCGAGCAGGCGAGGAACTTTGACGAACTGAGCGAAGTGTACTCGCGCATCCAGGGCCTGGTTCTGCATCTCAGCGACGGAGGCACCGGCACGCGCAGCATTCGCGACATGGTGCGCATGATTGCCCACCTCAATGACCAGATCCTCTTGCGCCTGATCGCGCTGCTGCGCCAGGACCGCTTTGCCGACCTGCCGCCGCGCTTTGCGCTGGTGGTTCTCGGCAGCGAAGGGCGCGGAGAACAGACGCTGCTCACCGACCAGGACAATGCCATTGTCTATGGCGACGAACTGGGGCCCGACGAGATCCACAGGATCGAAGAGTTTTCGCAGGCGCTGGTCGATTCGCTGATCGCCATCGGCATACCACCCTGCCCCGGCGGAATCATGGCCAACAACAGGGAATGGCGGCGCAGCCTGAGCAAATGGCAAGATCAGCTTGACCGCTGGCTAAAGGTGCCGACGCCGAAGCATGTCCTCAGTTGTGGCACCTTCGTGGATATTCGCACCATTTACGGCGACCCCTCTTTCGAACAGGCACTCAAGACGCAACTGTACTCCCACGTGCGGCGAGACGAGCTGTTCCTGATGCGCATGGTCGAAAACACGCTGCGCTTCGCACCGCCCATCGGCTGGTTCGGCCGCATCAAGGGGGAGAGTGCCGGCGAGCACTCCGGCATGCTGGAGATCAAGAAGGCGGGGATCTTTGCCATCTCCGAGGGCGTCAAGGCGCTGGCGATTCAGGCCGGCAAGCTCGAAGGCAGCACCCACCAGCGACTGGAAGCACTGGTCAGGGACAAGGTGGTGAACAGGAAGATGGCCGCCAACATTTCCGAGAGCTTCGACTTCCTGGTGCTGATGCGCCTGCGCGGACAGGTGGAAGCGGTCCGTGAAGGGCGCCAGCCCGATAACTACATCGCGTTGGAGCGACTGAACATGATGGAACTCGGCCGGCTACAGCTCGCCCTCAAGGGTGTCGAAAAGTTCCAGGAGTTCATCAAGAGCCATTTCAACCTGCATTTGCTCAGATGAGCGCGCTCTGACCGGCGTCAATGCCAGTCGGGGAATCCCGGCGGGCAACGCAGGCAACCCGCTCAGCGCTGCCGCACGCCACACAGGCCCCTAGAACAGACCGGCTTCCGTATCCTCTTCCTTCTTCACGCCCGGCTTCCGCCCACGAGCCGGCGTCGGTGGATCACACGACAGGCGGCAACTGATGCCTTCGATCTTCCGGCCATCAATGAAGCGCGTTACCCGGCAACAGATCACGTCTCCCGATGCAGCCAGCCGAGCGACCTCCTGGCGCAGTTCGTCAAGCGGAATGTTGAGCGCCTCGGCCATGTCGACATCGAGCTGCTCAGCATTGGCTCTCAGGAAAGCAACAATCGTTTCGGTCATCTGACTACCCTCAAAAATGCCTTTGCTAACGGAAAGGTACTGCAGTGTGCGCCGCCGATGCAGTTCTGGCAATCACCGTATGCTCTGCTGCCGTCTGCCGACCACTGGCCATCTGCCCCGGCCCTTGTCAAGCCGGGCCGGTCACGGTCAAACCTGCCAAGGCAAGCGTACTCGCCGAGCTCGCCCTTCCAGAACCTTGCACCGCAGCCAGGACCATCGGACTGATTCGCGGCCGATCTCCGACATGCGGCACCGCGCCGCGCCAGCAAGCGAAGCTCGACCTGACTCACACCGTCCAGCGACGTGCTGAGGACCAGCTTCCCACGGCGTCTGCACTGCTGAACATGGCTCCTCCCTGCAGGTCCCTGGCCTCCGACAATGCGGCGAGGTCTGCTGCCGCGCACCAATTCTATCTGTCGGGCGTTTGTCAATTTTTGTGCGAAGCAACCCCGAGGCTCCTGCTGAACGGCACAGTGGGCTCGCCCCCCCCCCCCCCCCCCCCCCCCCCCCCCCCGCCCGCGGCCCGCCCCCCCCAGGCCTGCACAGTTAAATTCACCCCGTCCAGCGAAGAGCCCATTGCAGGAGCAGACTCCCTAGGCATCCTGACCGGCGGGACCCTTGCTGGCACGCTATGCGACCTTTCTACGAACTCATGGATACCGTTCCCCAGCACGATCCGTCCCTGAGATCGTGAAATCGACTCGCGCCCTGTTCATGTTTCTTTCCGGCTGGCTCAGCGGCCCGGACGGATTCGGGCACCAGCTGCACCGCCGAAGATGCCCTTCTATCGGTCGAGCGCGACCAGTGGGTCGCCTGCATGTTCCTGCTGCGATGGAAGCATTTCGATGCTGGCACTGCGCGATCAGCTGCTCAACTGCACTCGATACGGCCGATTTCATGCGCAGGCCACCTAGGCCGAAGCCGCGTCCGGCCTTTTTGCGCCGCAACAGGCGGCACCCTGCCTGTGCTAGAATAGCCGCCCTTCTTCAAAGGCTTGACCGCATATGTCCCGCGCCGTCCGCAACATCGCCATCATCGCTCACGTCGACCATGGCAAAACCACGCTGGTGGACAAGTTGCTGGTCCAGGCGGGCAGCTTTTCCGCTCACCAGCACATCACCGAGCGGATGATGGATTCGAACGAGCTTGAGAAGGAGCGCGGCATCACCATCCTGGCCAAGAACCTGGCCGTCGACTATGCCGGCATCCATATCAACATCGTCGACACGCCGGGGCACGCCGACTTTGGTGGCGAAGTCGAACGTGTGCTCTCGATGGTTGACGGGGTCCTGCTGCTGGTCGACGCCGTCGAAGGTCCGATGCCGCAAACCCGCTTCGTGACCAAGAAGGCCCTCGCCCTGGGACTGCAGCCGATCGTTGTGGTCAACAAGATCGACCGTGACGGCGCGCGGCCGGACTGGGTCGTGGACCACACTTTCGACCTCTTCGACAAGCTCGGTGCGAACGACGACCAGCTTGATTTCCCAGTGATCTACGCCTCGGCCATCAACGGCTACGCGACGCTGGATCTGGCGCAGCCATCGCCCGACATGCGACCGATGTTCGAGACGATCCTCAAGCACGTTCCACCACCGCACGCTGACGAGATCGACGGACCGCTGCAACTCCAGATCTCGGCACTCGATTACTCGAGCTACGTCGGGCGCATCGGCATCGGCCGCCTGCAGCGCGGGCGCCTGAAGCCGGCACAGCAGGTGCTCGTGATGTACGGGCAGGCGGACGCTGAAGGCAGGTTCGAGCATGGCCCGCCAAAGACGGCCAAAGTGGGACAGGTGTTCGGCTTCCGCGGTCTTGAACGGGTACCCCTCGACGAAGCGGTCGCCGGCGACATCGTGCTGGTGACGGGAATCGACGACCTGTCGATCGGCTGCACGCTCACCGATACCGAAAAGCCCGAAGCGCTGCCGATGCTGCGGATCGACGAGCCGACGCTGAACATGACCTTCATGGTCAACAACTCGCCCTACGCCGGCACCGAAGGCAAGTTCGTCACCAGCCGTCAGATTGGCGAGCGCCTGCGCAAGGAACTGCTGACCAACATGGCGCTGCGCGTCGAGGAAACGGCCGACACCGACAGTTTCCTGGTCTCCGGGCGTGGCGAACTGCATCTGACGATCCTGCTCGAAACCATGCGTCGCGAAGGCTACGAACTGGCGGTCGGGCGCCCGCGGGTGATCGTCAAGGAGATTGAAGGCGAGCCATGCGAGCCTTACGAAATGCTGACGCTCGACGTCGAGGAGTCGCACCAGGGCGCCGTCATGGAAGCGCTCGGCTATCGTCGCGGCGAGCTGCAGGACATGTCTGCCGATGGGCGCGGCCGCGTCCGTCTCGAGTACCGGATCCCGGCACGCGGCCTGATCGGCTTCCAGGGCGAGTTCCTCAACATGACCCGCGGCACCGGGCTGATGAGCCACGTTTTCGACGAGTACGCACCACTCAAGGCCGACATCCCAGGCCGCCGCAACGGCGTCCTGATTTCGGCCGAAAAGGGTGAAGCCGTGGCTTATGCGCTGTGGAAACTGCAGGATCGTGGCCGGATGTTCACCGTGCCCGGCGACAAGCTCTACGAGGGCATGGTGATCGGCATCCACAGCCGCGAGAACGACCTCGTCGTCAATCCGATCAAAGGCAAGCAACTGACCAACGTGCGCGCCTCGGGAACCGACGAGGCGGTCCGCCTGGTACCCCCGGTGGCGCTGACGCTGGAGTCGGCGGTCGAGTTCATCGACGACGACGAACTGGTCGAAATCACGCCCAAGAGCATCCGCATCCGCAAACGCCTGCTCACCGACAACGAGCGCCGCAGGGCGGCGCGCGAGGGCTAGTCCGACGGTACGCACCGACGAAAACGTGCGGTCTCCCGACGCCGTCGCTCAGAACCCGGCGCCGTAACTCCGCGCCGGACCCTCGATCAAGCAAGTGTCAGCATCAGGGACGTCAGATCCTCAACTGGCGCGCTCGCTGAGAGGCAGTGCATTCTTCTTCTCGCTGCCGCTTGGTCGCGCCCCACCCAGCCCATGTCTCAAGAACACAAGCGCATAACCGCCTCGGCCGGCAGGTTTCCTCAGTTGGCCGCTTTGGTCACAGCCTCATTTCGCGCGGCTGTTTCTCCAGGCAAATCCGCGCTTTCCCGGTCAAACCGCTGGCTGTGGCGACGGAGGCTGCTGCTCAGTTGCGCGATGATCTCCGAGGCTGCGTTGATGATCTGACTGGAACCGAAGCCAGCGCGAGTCATTTCCTTGAAAAAGGACTTGGCCAGAATCCTGGCCACCTGGTCCGGGTTGTGCACCGCACTCGCCAGAGCGTTACCAACATCCTTTTCCGCGGCCTGCATCAACGCCAACTGGGCGAAGCGTGAATTCAGGATGTTCTGCAGCTGGACTACCTGAATGGCCTTGCCGACAAACAGCGAAACCACCTCTAGCAGGCGCAGATCCTCGATCCTGAAAGCACGTCCCTGCCGATGTCCGCTGATGTTCAGCACGCCGATGATGCGGCCATTGATCGGGACCGGCGAGCAGAGCAGGCTCTTGCGCGGATCATCTGCACGCCGCGCCGACTGCGCAAACTCCGATCGCAGGATGTCCTCAATCAGCAATGCCTTGCCGGTGGCGATCACCCGCCCCGCGATCCCCTCGCCGTTGCCGATGGACTCCCTGTACGCAACCGCAGGCAACGGCCCGAAGCTGCCGCAGACGCGCAAGCGCGGGCTTTCCAGCTCGCCGTCGCTGAGCAACATCAGCGAGCAGCTCTCTGCATTGAGCACGCTTGCGGTCAGCGCAGCGAGCCGCTGCATGTTGTCGTCAAAAGCCCCCTCTTCGAGAAAACCGGCCAAGTCCTGAAGCTTGATCAGTGAATCTTCCGCGTGCGCCATCGCAGCCCCCGAAAATGCCGAGGCAATCGTACCATAGGGGGTAACGTGAACACCTGGGTCGCGGCGAATTTGCACAGTGTCCAAGCTGTACCTGCGCCTTCACTGGCAGCTGGACGGCGCCAACAAACGGATTCGATTCAGCGAGTTCATGCGTCAGGGCTGTTCGGCTACCGTCCGGTTTGCGAGCGGCTCGCTGACGCACTACAATCAGGGCCATGGTTCACCTGCACGATACCGGCTACCGATACCTTTTTTCGCACGCGGATCTGGTGCGGGAGCTGCTGGAGGTGTTCGCCCCGCCGGGCCTGACGGAACTTCTGGACTATGCCACGCTGCGCCCGGAAACCGGCACCTTCATCACGCCCGCGATGAAAAAGCGCGAAGAGGACGTGGTGTGGTCGATCGAACTGCAAGGGCAGCGGATCTACCTCTACCTGTTGCTCGAGTTTCAGTCGGCGGTCGACCCGGGCATGCCGGTACGAATGATGCAATACGTCGCGGCGCTATACGACCATCTGGTGCGGGGGAAGACCATTGATCTGACGGACGGCCTGCCACCGGTGTTACCGATAGTCATTTACAACGGTGACATGCGCTGGAACCATAGCACGGAGATCTTCGACCTGATCCAGCCGCACCCGGCAGTGCTGACGGAGTTTCAGCCGAAATTGCGATTCTGGCTGCTGGATGAGGGACGGTTCACTGCCGAGTATCTGGAGGGGCTGCAACGGGTGATGGCCGCGATATTTCGCATCGAGCACACACGTGACACCGAAGAGGCGAAACGAGCGATTCGCTATCTTGGTCAGACGGTCGCGCAGTCGCCGTTCAAACAGACGATAGACCGCGCGGTGATGCAGTGGATGCAGTACCGGCTAAGCCGGAAGATGCCCGGGCTCGAGCTGCCCGCCGTGGACGACATTCTGAAAGGAACCGACATGCTGGAAACGAATATTGATCTATGGAAGGCCCAGGCCATCGCAGAGGGAAAGCTCGCGGGCGAGGCCCTTGCGCTCCAACGCCTGCTTGCCCATCGATTTGGCCCGATTCCTTCCGCCGTTGTCGAGCAGATCGCTGCAGCCAATATCGAGCAGATCGAGGCCTGGTTCGACACCGCCATAAGCGCGCCGCAACTTGCCGCCGTATTCCCCCCGTCGGAGAACTGATGTCCAGGCCGATCGGAAGTCGCGGGCTATACCCTCACAGCAGCGCGCTTCCTGTCTGCCATCGGTACAGGAAAAGGCTGTGGAAGGGGCTCCGAGTTCTGCCTTCGTTAACCCATGTTTAACGGGTCAAGAAAAACCTATCGCTGAATCAATTACTTGCGTGCCAAGAAAACATCGAGTGGCACTACAGGCCCATAATTTTTGATTCAGCTGATCAGTTTTCTGGTTCCTCCGGGTGCGGCGCTGATGCCCAGCGCGTGATAGATCGCCAGCAGGTCGGGTTCGGCGACGGTGGCTTTGCGCACATGCAGGGATCGCCCGTCGCGCTGATTGAAGGTCGCGGTCACCCGGCGCTGCACCGAGAGGATGTCGCGCAGGGTCGCCCAGCTGTCGGTGATTCCCGCGGCCTTGAGTTTCACGCGCAGGAACTGAACGCACTGGTAGGCGAGCACGGTGATGAACAGATGTCCGTCCGAGCGCACTTCCTTGTGGTGGTAGATGGGTCGCAAGCCGAGCTCGCTTTTCAGACTGCGAAACACACTCTCCAGGTCGGTCAGCATCGTGTAGGTCCGCCAGAGTTTCTCTTCATCCCAGGCGAGTTCGTTGGTCCGCAGGCAATAGACGCCGGGATGCGTCGCCATCGTGCCGGGAACCGGCACCTTCTGCCAGGTGATCGCCGTCACCGTCTTGCCGGAATGATCGGTGACGAGATTGACCTGATAGTGCTGGCTGGCGCCGCGGCTCTTCTGCTTGAGTCGGCCGAGACGTTCCAGCAGCTTGTCGTGGCCTTTTCGCTGCGGGGCTTTTGCAGGCCATCGCTCATTTGCTGCAAGCCAGCCTCGAAACGCCCACAGGATAACGCGAGCATGGCCTCTTCCTTGAGTTGCCGGCTCGGCGAATGGCAATACAGGCAGAGCTCCTGGCCATCCGGGCTCAGCTCCTTCTGCAGATGCAGCCACTCCTCGCCAGCGGTCTCGATGCTCACCGAGCGTGTGGCATCGAACTGCCGCATCCCCCCGCGACGCACGACCAGATAGCGATAGCCGTGCTCGACCAGCCAGGCGACGTTGGCGTCGGTGGCAATGCCGGCATCCATCACCACCAGCGCTCCCGCCGGCGTCCCCAGGCCGGCCAGCATGGACGCCAGCGTGCCGGGCTCGGAGACGTTGCCGGCGAAGGTCTGTGAGCGCCGGACGAAGCCGCTGCCGTCGAGCACCAGACCGAGCGTCACCAACGGGCAGTCGCTGCGCTTCTCCTTCGAACGTCCTCGCCTGGCCTTGCGATTCAGCTCGGCTTCGCCTTCGAAATAGGTGTTGCTCAGGTCGTACAGGGTGACCGTCTCCTGCAGATCAAAGAGCGTCCGGGCGGTGCTGAACAAACGCGTCTCGATCACCTCCCGATGTTTCATCAGGACGTCCGAGGCGCGATACAGGCACATGTGCGACATCGACAGGAAGTCAACGTCGATCAACTCGCCCAGGGCGCTGTGCTGCTGCAGCCAGTTCCAGGTCGCCAGTTCCGACCCCGGCTGACCCATTCTCCCGATCAGGTTGCCCAGGATCGATGCCTGCACCACCCCATTGACGCCCAGGTCGTTCAGCGTCTCGATCAAACCCAGCTCGCTTGCCGCATGCAGACCGACGTGCTCGACGCCCACCGATCGGGGTTGCGTCATCTGCAGCGAGTCCACATCGACTTCCTGGAAGTCCGCAGGCGGGCGAGGTTCGCCGGCCGATCCGGCCGTACCCTCCGTCGCTGACGCGATGACCGGTGCGCGAGCAACCAGCTGCGCATGGTAACGCTGCGCCGTGCGCTCGATCGATTCAGAACATTCCAAAGGCAGGATCAGCGCCTGCGTATGGTTGAGCAACTGCTCGAGGCGGCTGCACAGGATCGGCCAGTCTTCCTGCTTGATCGGAAAGTGGCGGCCGAGGTTCAACACCGTGATCTGACGGACCTTGCCACCGATGCGCTCGGTGCGCACCAGTCGGTAGGTGACGTAGCTTTCACCCGTCGCCTTGTTGCCGGTTCTCGTCTGTCGTATGAACATGCCCACGATCGTACAACAAAAGCAAGGGGATCGGCCAAAACGGCATACGATTATGGCACTACAAAACGCCAGAAGAAACCCACGGTGTGCAAAATCCACGACTTAGAGTAGAGCATCGTAACTTCTCAAAAAGCCCGGGCATGACCGTACACTGAATCAGGGATGCTTGCTTGCGGATGGTTCAGTATTTTCCAGTTCAGGTATGAGCCTGAAGGAGCGACGGAGTGGGAGGTGCTGTGACGTGGGTTGAAGGGTTGAAAAGGGAAGTCTAACGGATTCGTCCGAGGGGCGTTGAGATGATCCTGGCGGGGTTGTTCTTGATCTTGGGTGTTAAGGGAATATTTATTCCGGTTGTACGCTTTGCTGCCCGCAGGGCTTCCGGCGGGCAGATGGCGCAGCCATTCGTCCGTCTGGCAAGCGCAGCGCGGCAGGGTTTCGGTTGGCGTCGTCGCGGGTAGGCGTCAGGCTCGGCGCTTGGGTTTGACAAAGCTGGCAAAGAGTTCGCGTTTGGCGCGTTGCATGGCCTGCGCGGCGGCCAGGTCGGTTTGCGACTTGGCCTGAATCTTCAAGGTGTCCCGGGTGATGCCCGGCTTGAAGGTGACCAGGCCCTCGGCGTCCAACAGTAGCAAACGCTCCAGGGGCGTCTTCACATCCTCATGCTTGTAGCGCTTGACGAGCTTGCCCTTGGCGTTGCGGATCAAGGTGGGAAACAGGCACGGGCGGTGCAGATTGAGCCAGGGATTGAAGGTTTGCTGGTAGAACGCGTTGATTGGCTTTGCATACGCCTGCGGGATATGGTCGTAGCCCATATGCTTGCGCACCACGCTGGCATTCTTGCTCTCGGCCAGGGCGTTGTCGTTACTGTGCCGCGAGCGGGACTTGGTTTGTTCGATGCGCAGTTTCTCCAGCAGCTTCGCGACCTTGTGATTGATGTACTCGGAGCCGTTGTCGGAGTGAAAGCCGGCAATGACGAACGGAAACTGATCCATGATCAAAGTCAGCACGGGCAACAAAAAGGCTTCGCTGAGGCCTTGCACGCACGCCTCGACCTGCCACTGGCTGACCGCATCGACACAGGTGATGTGATACACACCTTTGACGCCGTCCTGGTCGCCCTGATGAACCGTATCGATGCGCACGAAGCCAGCCCGTCCCTCGGGGCCGGGGGCCTTGCGAACGCCGATCGCGTGGCACACCGGGCGGGTCTTGGTGAAGCTCCTGCGCTGGGCCTGATAGCCGGCGCTCTTGCGCAGGTTGTACAGGTGCGAGACAGACAGGGTCGCCAGGCGCTCGTAGCGGGGATCGTCATAGTCCCGGTAGGCCCGTTGCAGGAGGTGCGCGATCGCCGGCCCGCAGACGTCTTCATGGGCCTGGTCCATCTCGACGAGCAACTCCACGTCAAGGGCGGTTATACTTGCGCACAAAAGGGCGCGGCAGGGGCACGGTAGCGCTTGACCAAGGGGGACGGCAGCCAGGCGGTTACGCTGCCACCGGGTCACCAGGCGAGTGACCTGCGCCCGGCTGTAACCGCTGGTGTGCTGCAGGTACCTCAGCAGTATGCCACGCTCGCGCTTGTTGCGACCGGGGTAGTCAAAGCGTGTCAGGACGCGACTGATGTGCCCATACCGCTCGCCGTTGTCGCCTGCCGCCGAGAACTCAATCAACGTGCTGGCGCTGAGAAACTGTTCGATCTGCTCGATCGTCATCAGCCGTGCTTCGTTCATGTCGATCACCATCCTTGCGATGATCAACCCACACCTCATTTCACCCCCAATTTCTTTCGCTCAGGCTCATTCCTGGGTGGAAATACCATCCCCGTTCAGGCTCATACCACGTTGGACAAGGCTGGTTCTGGACACAGCGCGCGAAATGTGATCCAATCCGCAGCATGAGCACGGAGACCCCACGGAAGCTTCCCGGTATCCCTGATATCCCCGCCGACCAAAGGACACCGGCGGTCGTGCGGCTGCTGGAACTCTGCCATCGGCAGCAGGAACAGATTCAGGCGCTGCGCGATGAGGTTGCGCGGCTGAAGGGTCAAAAGCCGAAACCCGTGATCAAGCCCCCGGCGCTGGAGGGCGAGCGCACCGAGAAGAAGCAAGGGCGGGCGCCGAAGCCTCACGGCAAACGCCACAAGACGGCAGAGCTTGAGATCCACGAGTCGGTCATGGTGCAGCCGGCAGAGACGATTCCGCCGAACCGTCGCTTCAAGAGCTACCAGGATTTTGTCGTACAGGAGCTCCGGATCGGGGTGCACAACACCCGCTATCGGCTGGAGCGCTGGGTCAGCCCCGAGGGCGTGAGCCTGATCGGCCAGTTGCCGGCCGAGATCGGCGGAGTGCATTTCGGCCCACAGCTGCGTACCTTCATCCTGTACCAGTACCACCATGCGCATGTGACGCAGCCGCTCTTGCTTGAGCAACTGCGGGAGTGGCAGATCGACATCTCGGCCGGGCAGCTCAGCGCGTTGGGTGCAATCGGAAGTGCGACTGTGTATCAGGCCGCCTGTTGTCGTCTGGACTGCCAATAGCTGTCCCACTCCTGGTTGGCACGGCAGACGCGTAGCGCCAGCATGTGCTTGGCGTTTTTGAGTTTCCACCAGGCGCCGGCCCGCTTGAGACGGTCCTGGATGACGTAACGGTAGTTCCGACTTCGCCCGACCCTATTGGCAGCTCGGCCTTGAGCGCGTCTCGATAGTTGAACTGCCCCGGGCGATTGGTGAGATAGCGATGTGCCGCGCGCACTGGAGCGTTGTCATCGGGAATGGTGTCGTCCTCGACGGTGCTTCGTCAATCGGCTCCACCGCTGGCGAGAGGGCTGCCCGACGGACGGGCCGCGCCGGCCGCAAGGGCGGCAGGACCAGCAACCCGGCCGCCTGCAAGCGCGCCAGGAACTCTTGGCAAGCGTGGATCTTCGGTGTGCCCGATAGGGTGAACCAAGCCAGATGTTCGCAGAGCGTCGCCGCCAACTCCTGCCGCGGCAATCCCGGCAGCCATGCCACGGTCGCACAGAGATCAGCAATCTCCGCGGCGCTGAATTCGCGACCGCAGTGCACCCAACCTCTCGTATTCATGACCTCCACCACGGATCCTCCGGCTCAAGCGCAGACCTGTTGTCCTTCACGTATCCTGCCAGAAACCCGTACGCCTGTTTAGCCCCCTTTGCGAAAGTTATTTTTTGCGGTTGCCGCCAGGCCTTGCTACCACAGGGATTCGCTAGTCATGCGTCAGGGCTGAGATCAACGGCTCGACCCGTAGCGAGTCCGGCCGCCGCTGCCGCGATACCTTCGCCAGCCTCAAGAAGACCTGCCGCAAGAACCGACTGTCCTTCTGGCAATACCTTCAGGACCGCGTCTTCGGCTGGCATCGGATTGCGCCGCTGGCGCAGTGGGTCTTCGAGGCTACCCGGACGGCGGCGCCTCTTCCCGTACATGGCCCCTGAAGCGGCGTCCGCTCGCTATTGCGGGCGCATCTTCAGCACCGCGGAGCTCGACCAGATCCGGCGGCTGATCGCAGCCAATCCTGCCGCCTCGCGCGCGCAGTTGTCCCGGTTGGTCTGTGCCGAGCTCGGCTGGAGCCGCGAGGACGGGCGGCTCAAGGAGATGAGCTGCCGCGTGGCGATGCTGCGCATGCAGACTGACGGCCTGCTGCAACCGCCGCCGCCACGCAATGGGAATCACAACGGCAAACCCTGGCACCGTCGTACGTCGTGCCAGCGGTGACTTCGAGGAATACATGGCCTTTCACCATTGCCAAGAGCGCCAGCGCAACTATGTGTCGGTACCCCAGAACGAAGACATCAAATTGGCTGCGTGATCGCAGAAGAACCGTGGCTCAAAAGCGCCGCACCCGTATCGTTTGATGGTGTTTGAAGTATGATTGCGCTTTAGGTGTTTCCCTTGCAGAAGTGTTTGGTGCGATGATCGGCGTGATTACGGATTTTCGTCTGGCGACGCGCAACCTCAGGCGCAACACCCAGCGATCGTTGGTGGCGGTGCTCACAGTGGCCAGCGGAATCGTCGCTTTCCTGCTGGCGGGGGGGTTCATCGCGTGGATATTCCACGACATGCGCGAGGCCACGATTCTCTCGCAACTGGGCCACATCCAGATCGTTCGCCCCGATTACTTCGAGAAGGGCATTGCTGATCCGTATGCCTTCCTGCTTCCGGCCCAGTCTGCGGAGCAAAGAATTGTCGAGGATGAGCCCGGAGTGATCACAGTGACGCCGCGCCTTGCCTTCAGTGGTTTGGCCAGTCACGGGGATGCAACCATCGCGTTTGTTGGTGACGAAATAGACCCCGAGCGGGAGCGACCGATCAGCAGTCGGGTGACCATCCAGACGGGAGTGGACATCGCTGGACCGGAGCAACGATCAGTGCTCCTCGGCGAAGGGCTGGCGCGAAATCTGGGGGTGCAAACAGGGGAGGTAATCGTTTTGCTGGTGACTACCGCGAGTGGTAGCCCCAGTGCGGTCGAGGTCAGCGTTGCCGGCACCTTTGCGACGATCAGCAAGGAGTATGATGATGTCGCCCTCCGCTTGCCAATTACGCTAGCCCGTAAGTTGATGCGGATTCAAGGTTCGACTTCGTGGGTCGTCTTGCTCGACGAGACCGAGAAAACCCACTTGGTCGTTAGCAGACTACGGGCAAAACTGCCGGCTGACGGTTTCGAACTCGTTCCCTGGAACACGCTGGCCGATTTCTACAACAAGACGGTGGTCCTTTTTTCGAAGCAGGTCAGCGTCGTCAAGTTCATCATCGGCCTGATCATCGTGCTGACCATTTCCAACACCCAAACCATGAGCGTGCTAGAACGAACGCAGGAAGTAGGGACCAGCCTTGCCATCGGCCAGCGGCGTCGGGTGGTGATGCGCATGTTCATTGCCGAGGGCGTTCTGATTGGCGTGTTGGGAGGGCTTGGGGGTATCCTAATCGGTTACCTGCTTGCCCAACTTGTGTCCATGATCGGTATTCCGATGCCCCCACCTCCCGGCATGGCGCGCGGCTACGTCGGACAGATACTGGTGAGTTCAGCGCTGGCCGGAGAGGCTCTTGTGCTGGCGCTGCTTACCACTTTGCTGGCTAGCGTAATGCCGGCCCGGAGGGCTAGCCGGATGAACATCGTCGACTCATTGCGGCATAATCAATGAAGTTGCCGTTTTCCCAGAGCATGGCCCTTGCTATCCGTAACGTGTTCCGGCACCGGACGCGGTCGGGCGCAACCCTGGCGGCTATCGGTCTGGGTGTGGCTGGGCTGATCCTGGCCGGTGGTTTCGTGCAGGACATCTTCGTCCAGTTGGGTGAAGCGATTATCCATTCCCAGAGTGGGCACCTGCAGGTGTCGCGTCAGGGGTATCGTGATGGCCGCGCGCGTGCGCCGGAGTCCTACCTGATCAACCGTCCAGGCGATCTGACGAAGAAAATCGCGCTGGTACCTAGCGTCCAATCGACGCTCGCCCGTCTCAATTTTGCCGGCGTGATCAACAACGGCAGACGGGATCTTGGAATTATCGGTGAAGGTGTAGAGCCGACTGCAGAGGCCCGGCTGGGGACCTACTTGCGCTACATTGAGGGGCGGCCACTGGCTGATGCCGATACGGACGGCATTGTTATTGGGCAAGGCGTTGCCAAGTCGCTCGGTCTAAAAGCCGGCGACCGGGTGCAGCTGGTCATAAGTCTGGCACAAGGGGCGATCAACACACTGGATTTCCAGGTGATTGGGGTGTTTCAAAGCTTTTCGAGGGACTTCGATGCGCGTGCTGTCCGGATACCGTTGTCTGCTGCCCGCAGCCTGATGGATACTACCTCGGCGCACCTGATTGTGGTGTTGCTTGACAAGACCGAACACACGGACGCTGCGCTTACATCAATACGCGAGAAGCTGGGTGACCAAGGGTACGAAGTGGCTTCGTGGCGAGAACTGTCAGACTTTTACGACAAGACCCTACAGCTTTACGACCGCCAGTTCGGTGTACTGCGCCTGATCATCTTGCTGATGGTGCTATTGAGTGTGGCGAATAGCGTCAACATGACGTTGTTCGAGCGGACGCGGGAATTCGGCACCCTGCGGGCGCTGGGCGACAGGTCGGCAACAGTGTTCCGGTTGATCATGACCGAAAGCATTTTTCTCGGATCGTTTGGCGCGATCATGGGGATGGCACTGGGTTGCCTCACAGCCTTGATCGCTTCTGCCATTGGTATTCCGATGCCACCACCGCCTAATGCGAACATCGGGTATACGGCGTTTATTCGGCTAGTTCCTTTGGACGTCTTGAGTGCAGGCGGCATTGGCTTTGTCGCTACCGTTCTGGCAGCCGCAATGCCTGCCCGGCGGGCATCGCGGCTGCCGGTGGTCGAGGCGCTGCGCCAAGGGGCCTGAGAGCCTAGCAGCCTGTCGGACTTAGGATTCTCATGTATGCCATAAGCAAGTCCTTGAGTTATTGCGTTTATTCCGAACAATCTCGGCGATTAGTCGTGTTCGAAGCGAGAAGTTTCCGCGAAGATGGCCCCAAAATATGCGTTGGGTATATTTTGGAGCGCCACCGGGATCGCCTGTCTGTAACTTCTCAAAAACCCCGGGCATGTATGCGCTTGGATGATTGCCAGAACGACGCACTCACCCGCAGAGTACCCGTCTGAAGTGACTGTCGAGCGGATAGACCCAGACGGTCTTGATCGGCAGCAGGGCTTGGTGGTGAACATCGAGCTTGCCGCGGCCGGTGGTCTGTCCGAGGCAGAGCCAGTTGGCGGCCTGGTAGGCGGTGCCGCGAAAGCGGTCTTGCTCGACGAAGGTTTCGAGCAAGAGCGGCCGGTAACCGTATTGAATTGGCCAATCGGTGGTGATCTGCCGGGCAGCGCGAGCCAGGATGGACGAGGCCAGATTCTTGCATTCGATCCACGGCAGGATGAGGAATCGCGCATTGTTCACGACCCGGTGCAGGTGCTTCTGGCGTTGCGCAGGCGTCCAGCCGATATAGTGGTCGCGCGGCTGGGTCTTCCAGGCGGCGGCCCCGAAGCTGAGCAAGGCGACGAGGCGTCCGCCCGCGCGAACGAAGTAGCGCAGTTGGGCACCGGGCAGCGGTTGATAGCCGAGGTAGTGGTAACGGTCGATGTACTCGTTGTGCAGCTGCGATTCGGCGCGATGACTGACCCGCTGCAGTTGCAGTGTCCCCAGGGCGCGCGGGCCATCGGCGCAGAGGGGCGCGTCGGGTTCGGCCTGCGCGGTACGACGGTGCCAGGGTTTGCCGTTGTGATTCCCGTTGCGTGGCGGCGGCAGTTGCAGCAAGCCGTCGGTCTGCATGCGCAGCATCGCCACGCGGCAGCTCATCTCCTTGAGCCGCCCGTCCTCACGCTTCCAGTCGAGCTCGCCACAGACCATCCGGGACAACTGGGCGCGCGAGGCGGCAGGATTGGCTGCGATCAGCCGCCGGATCTGGTCGAGCTCCGCGGTGCTGAAGATGCGCCCGCAATAGCGAGCGGGCGCTGCTTCAGGGGCCATGTACGGGAACGGTCGCCCCCGTCGGCGTGGCCTCGAAGATCCACTGCGCCAGCGGCGCAATCCGATGCCAGCCCAAGACGCGGTCCTGAAGGTATTGCCAGAAGGACAGTCGGTTCTTGCGGCAGGTCTTCTTGAGGCTGGCGAAGGTGTCGCGGCAGCGGCGGCCGGACTCGCTACGGGTCGAGCCGCTGATCTTGCGTTTCTTGACGTAGTCGCGGATATCCGACTCACTGAGGTTGTTGTGCAGGGGGAGCTCGGGACGCTGCAACACGCGCAGCAACTCTTCCTGGTTGCGGCGCATTCGCTTCAGGGCCTGGTCGAGGCTGGCATAGCCGGTGCGGGTGGCACAGAGCGTCTCGAAGCGGGCTTCGATCGCGGCTGCGGTGAGCGCATCAGGTGCTTCCTTGTACGCCTTGAGCGCATCGTAGATCGCCCACAGCTCGCTGCGTACCGAAGCCAGCGCCTCGCGTTGCCGATCGTTGAAGCCGAGCAGTCTGGCCAGCACCCGTTCGGCATGGATCCAGCACAGGGCATGAGTCAGCACATCGAACTGCCCGGCGTCATCGCTGACGATCGCCAGATCGGGGGCGACGCTCTGCTCGACGACGGTACCGAGCAACGCACCTTCGGTGACCGTGCGGACATGGCGCGGATCAGTGATGCCCTGCTGAGCCAACACCGCCTGCCAGGCGGCTTGACCCGTCCAGGCCGCCGGTGCCAGGGCGGTGAGTGCCTGGAGTTGAGCGCAGGGCAGCTTGTGCTCGGCCATGTAGGCCAGCGCGGCCTGAGCCACTCCCGCAGTTGCTCAAGCAAGAGCGGCTGCGTCACATGCGCATGGGGGTACTGGTACAGGATGAAGGTACGCAGCTGTGGGCCGAAATGCACTCCGCCGATCTCGGCCGGCAACTGGCCGATCAGGCTCACGCCCTCGGGGCTGACCCAGCGCTCCAGCCGATAGCGGGTGTTGTGCACCCCGATCCGGAGCTCCTGTACGACAAAATCCTGGTAGCCCTTGAAGCGACTGTTCGGCGGAATCGTCTCCGCCGGCTGCACCATGACCGACTCGTGGATCTCGAGCTCTGCCGTCTTGTGGCGTTTGCCGTGAGGCTTCGGCGCCTGCCCTTGCTTCTTCTCGGTGCGCTCGCCTTCCAGCGCTGACGGCTTGATCACGGGTTTCGGTTTTTGACCCTTCAGCCGCGCCACCTCATCGCGCAGCGCCTGAATCTGTTCCTGCTGCCGATGGCAGAGTTCCAGCAGTCGCACGACCGCCGGTGTCCTTTGGTCGGCGGGGATATCAGGGATACCGGGAAGCTTCCGTGGGGTTTCCGTGCTCATGCTGCGGATTGGATCACATTTCGCGCGCTGTGTCCAGAACCATCCGCAAGCAAGCATCCCTGATTCAGTGTACGGTCATGCCCGGGCTTTTTGAGAAGTTACAATATAGCGTCGTAAAGTATTGATTGTATTATCAATTTAAGATCTACACCCATGACCTTGTCCGGGCCTGCCCAAGACCGCTTCCCAAGCGCGGCGCACTCAGCGCCGGGAAAGGCTCGCCTGGCGACCCGACCGGAGCTCCAACGACTTCTCGATCGCCTCCTGATTGACCCTACACCATCCGCGCCGCAAGCGCCGCTCTGCCACCCGCCATCTGACCGCGCAGGCGGCGAAAGCGGGCCCTACCGGCAAACAGCCTCGATTCGTGTCAAATCGCGGCCTAATGCGGCCACCGAATCGCGGCGTAATGCGGCCAGTAGAAGTCGTCGTTTTTGCGGTTTCGGACGGGTGAGTTTTTACGCTGTTTTTTGGTTTTTAGCAAACCCGGAGACTGGCGTCCGGAAGGGTGTCCAGGGGACCGTGGAATAAATGCGTGCTTCTCGCGTTTATGCCGCGAAAGCCCCTTGACAGCCTGGAGGGCGCTGACACTGGAGGCAGTTGTCGGGGAGGAGTTTTTTCATCCCCGGCGGCTGCCTCACGGCGAGTGCGGGGTCTGGGGCAGCGCCCCAGGGGGTGATGGGCGAGGGGGTGCTAGCGGGCGGCCTGGAGGGGTGCAGGCGCCTTGCCAGGCGGGATGCGTGCGGCCGAGGTCGTTTCCGGCATCGGCCGTGGCTTGCGCCGCGTCTCGCCGTCGAGGACGATGCGATAGGCCCCGTCGCGCAAGCGGTCAAGCGTTGCTGCCCCCATCAACTTGTTGGGAAATGCCGCACCCCATTCGTCGAAGTGAAGATTGCTGGTGAGCAAGCTGGTGGTCCGCTCGTAGCGTGCGTCGATGAGATCGTGGAAATCCTCATCCTGCGGTGAGCGCATGGGACGCAAGCCGAAGTCATCGATGGCGAGGACATCGATGCGCGCCAGTTGCCGTAGCTTGCGCTCAAACGTGTCGGTGGCTCGGGCAGCCTGGAGCTGGGCCAGCAGTTTGGTGTGCGAAATGAACAACACCTCATAGCCGGCGCGCAGCGCACAATGACAGAGCGACTGAACGAGATGTGACTTGCCGGTCCCGGTGGGGCCGGCGATCAGAACGGGTGAATGTTCGGTGACGAATCGGCAGGTTGCCAGTTCGGCGATCAGGGCATGATTGACCGACGGACTGTGGGTGTAATCAAAACGTTCCAGGGTCTTGTCGCCGACCACCTGCGCCTTGCGCAGGCGCTGGGCGAACTGGCGCTGATCGCGACGGGCGATTTCGTCTTGCACCAGGAGCGCGAGGAAATCGGTGTAAGCCAGTTTGGCCTCGATGGCCTGGCGGTTTCTGGCGTCGAGTGAGTCGAGGATGCCGGACAGGCGCAGTTGCTTGAGGAGAGGTTCGAGTTGGGGCATGGGATTCATGAGGGAACTCCGTCAGGGAATGAAGGTGCGAGGATTGAGGGGCCGCGTGTCGGCTCAATGTAGAGAGTCGGCAGGACTTCGGCTGAAGCGGCCCCCGTCCAGATAAGGCGCTTCCAGCGCGGGTGACTCGGTCAGCTCGGGTTGCTGGTCGAGCCCGGTATTGAGGATCTGCTTGATCGTGCGATAGCTTGGCGTGCCAAAGTTCAGCGCACGACTACAGGCCGCGTCCAGTCGGCCGCGTCCGAACTGGTCGCCGAGTCGAAGGAGCCCCTGGGCGGCGCGCAGGTGGTCGAGCACGCGGTTGGCGAACAGGCTCTCGACGACCGCCAGACAGGCCGGCCCGATGGTCATGGCCCGCGCCAGGCACCACTGCGGATCGCGCATGAAGTAGGCCTGGGCATGGGGTGGCAGGTGATCCTGTACGGTGGAATGGTCCCCGCGCTTGAACAGGCGCGGATGGATCGCGACCAGCTCATGCTCCTGATAGATGCGCAGCGCATCCGGCGTGATCTCCAGCCAGAGCGTCTGGTGGATCAGGCGAAACGGCGCGGAATACTGGCAATACTCGTACTGGACATGACAGTTGCCATGCAGTTTCGCCTTGGCCCAGGTCGGGCACGCCGGGGCGATGGCGGGCAGTGGCTGCAAGAGGGCCTGTTCCGTTTCATTGAACCGCTTGAGTGGCTGCTCGCGCGTGCTACCGTGTATCCGGTTTCCCGCCTCGTCCCGGACCCAGGTCTGCAACTGCTCATTGGCGTGCGCCAGGCTATGGAACTCGCGCAGCGGCATGAAGTTGCGCTTGACATACTTAACGCCCGCCTCGACGCGGCCCTTCTTGGCGGGGTCCGCGACCGGACAGGGGTCGATCACGAAGGCGTAGCCAAGAGCGGGTTCGCCATAGGCGCGCTGTACCGTCGGCTCGTAGTAGCAGGCGCGCGTGATGGCGCATTTCGGGTTATCGATGCGAACCTTGCGCGGCACGCCGTTGAACCACTCGAAGGCGTGACGGTGACAGGCCAGCCAGGTTTCGACGCTCTGATTCCGAACGAGCTCGGCGTACTGGTGTCGGCTCCAGGCCAGGGTCATGACGAAGAACCAGGTCTTGAAGACTTCGTCGGAGTGCCGGTCGGTGATCAGCGGCCCTGAGCCAAAGTCCACCCGGGCCTGTTCGCCGACGGCAAAGTCGAGCATCACCGTCGCCACTGGCGCATCGGGGGCTCCCGCCGAATGAACCGGTAGAGGGCGTGAACACTGCCGTCGTAGCCATGCTGGCGAGCCAGCGCCTGGCGGATGCTGCTGACCTGGATGCCCTGTCTGTGCCACGCCAGAACGTCCTCGCGAAAGGGCTCCACCGTCGACACATGGCTCGGATTCTTGATCGGACCCTCGTTTGCCCCTTTGCCAGTGGTCCGGTAATGCAGGGCAATTGTGGCATCGTCAGGCATCGGGCCCGTCGCATCCAGCCAGTTCTGGCTGGCCGCGAGTCTCGTAGCTGCGCGACCGTGTCGCGCCCGACCCGTTGCGATCGGGCGACCGCGCGATTGCTCTCGCCCAGTCTCAAGCGCTGGATGATTTGTCGTATCTCGTACATTTCGAACTTCCTGTTAGCCATTGCGCCTGCCCCCGGCAAAATTGCCAGAGGTTACGCAATTGGAAGTCCGAAACCGGCTTTACTGACCTTCTACTGGCCTGATTACGCCGCGACTGCGCTGGCCTCATTGCGCCGCGATTCGGGTGGCCTCATTGTGCCGCCACTCGAATGGCCTTATAGAGGCGCGAATTAACAATTCGGCAGGGTCATGCGTCAGGGCTGCGTTGATCTTGCGTTTCTTGACGTGGTCCCGGATATCCGACTCACTGAGAGGCTGTGAAAATATTCTCCCAAATCCGCCCGCCAGCGTGGCGCGTCCTGTATAATGACGGAGTCATTTCCTACGCTGCACCCTGCGCATGACCACGACCCCACCCATGTTCGCCGAGGGACCGACGCTGCCGGCCAACCCAAGCGACGAAGGCCCTGCGAGAACCGTACTGCCCAAGGCCTCGGCCCGTGTTCTGATGCCCAACCGCAATCAACTGGAACTGCGGGCGAGCGACCTCGAATCGCTGGTCCCGCCTGGGCACCGGGCGCGGATTGTCTGGGGCTACGTAGAGCGGCAGGACCTGAGCGGGCTGTACGCTGGCATCAAAGCGGTGGAGGGTGGCGTGGGGCGAGCGGCGATCGCCCCTGAGATTCTGTATGCTCTGTGGCTCTACGCCACACTGGAAGGTGTTGGCCATGCCCGTGGGATCGCCCGACTGACGCAGACGCATGACGCGTACCGGTGGATCTGTGGTGGCGTACAGGTCAATTACCACACCTTGGCCGACTTCCGCAGTCAAGAAGGCGATGCGCTGGACGAACTGCTGACCGATCACGTGGCGAGCCTGATGGCCGCGGGTGTCGTCAAGTTCAAGACGGCAGCGCAGGACGGGATGCGGGTACGGGCCAGCGCCGGGGCCGCCTCGTTCCGACGGGAAGAGCGGCTGAAAGCCTGCCTGGAAGCGGCGCGAGAACAGGTCGCCATGCTCAAGGCGCAGCAGGCAGACGATGCCGCGGGCGAGAGCGCGCGCAAGCAAGCGGCGCAGCTGCGTGCGGTGAGCGAACGGGAGGCGCGCATTGAAGCTGCGCTGGCCCGGCAGCCGGAACTGGCAGCGATCAAGCAGAAGCAAGGCAAGAAGCCGGAGGAGGCCCGGAGCTCGACCACCGACGCCGACGCGACGATCATGAAGATGGGTGATGGCGGATTTCGGCCGGCGTACAACCTTCAGTTCGCCACCGACGCCGAAAGCCAGGTGGTCTTCGGCGTCGAGGTCGTGACCGCCGGTACCGACCAGGGTCAGCTGTCACCGATGGTCGAGCAAGTCGGCGAACGCTGCGGTCAGACGCCGGAGAACTGGCTGGTCGATGGCGGCTATCCGGGGCATGGGCAGATTGATGCAGTCGCCGAAAGCACCACCGTCTACGCACCGGTGCCGAAAGCCAAGGACCCGAAAACGGACGTTCACCAACCAAAGGCCAAGGATAGCCCGGCGGTGGCCCAATGGCGGGAACGTATGAAAAGCGACGAGGCCAAGGCGCTCTACAAGAATCGCGCGGCGACGGCCGAATGTGTCAATGCGCTGGCGCGCAACCGCGGCCTGAATCGCCTGGTGGTCCGCGGTCTGAAGAGAGTCAAGGGCGTCGCGCTCCTGTTCGCCATGGCGCACAACGTGATGCGTGCCGCCACCCTCGCACCCGAACTGGTCGGCCTAGGGACCGGAACGTCCGCAGCACCGAAAATGGCAGGATAATAATCGGGGGAAAAGCGCAGAAAAAGGGTAGATCCAGGCCGAACAGCTAGCCAAGACATGCATTCCGCATATTTCGCCCCAGGCTGGCGCCAGCGTCCGGTCGCGCCGACTGTGGCGCAGAAGTGAAAAATTCACAGCCTCTGAGCCAACACCGCCTGCCAGGCGGTTTGACCCGTCCATACCGTGGCCGAAAAGATCCACACCCACTCGGAAAGCAACTAACCCCACGCGGGCGCATCGCGGACCGCCGCAACCTGCGAGAAACAGAGAGCGTTGCGAACCGATTGAGGAAGCTCACAGCCAGAGCTGGACTTGATCCGGAGACTTCACTCCGGCGTTACATCGCGTGTTCGCTCAGCGGGCGAGAGTGTCGGAAAATTTTACACCCCACCCTCCAGAACAGCCATCGGGATCCCCTCGCAGATCTCTCTCTCTCTCTTTTTCCTCTATTAAACAGTTGGTTATTTGGTCGAAAGAATATTCTGGCACAAGGCTTGCTTTGACGAAACTGAGGCGACCTCGCCTTGCCTTTAATCCTTCGGAGATCTGAACATGAAATCAATTAAGAAGTCCCTGGTGGCGGTCGCTGCAGCCTCCGCCGTGGCTATGTCTGGTGCTGCTAGCGCCGTCACTTTGACCAACTGGTACCTTGATACCGATGGCGTTGGCGGGAACGCCGCATTTCTGGTTAAAGATTACCTCGACTTGGTGGGCACGGCATACGCCAAGAACACGTTCACCGGCCCAAGTACGTTTTCTTTCAATGAGTCCGGGCTGTTTCAAGCCAATTCGGCCGACGGCGGCTCGATTTCGGGCGGGGTGGACTTAGTTCCCGGACTTAACGCGACCTTCACCGGTACCGGAACGGGGACCACGGGTGGGACGCTGGACTTCAATACCGGCACGCTCACCATCAAGAACTCTGCCTCCACGACGATCGCTACCTTTAATCTGCTGGATGGCGACGCAACCTTGGGAGCCAGTTCGGTGCTGCCAAACGGTGTCGTATCGTTGGTGTTTCAAGCCACTTCCATGACCAGTGGTTACTTCTTCGACTCCGCCATGAACGATCTTGCACCTATCTCGCCTGGAGAGCTGGTTTTCGGTTTTGCGACGACGAACGCCATCCCACTAAGCGGCAACGTACCTAACTCCCTGATCACTCTTTACAACTCAGCTTTCGATCCCGACGTTACTGGACCGATCATCCCCAATCAGCAGACCGATGTGTTCATTTCGAATAACGGTCAGTACAGACTCGCCGTACCCGAACCCGCTTCACTGGCGCTGCTCGGTCTCGGCCTGCTCGGTCTGGTCGGTTCCCGTCGCCGTCAGAGCCTTTAAGCACACGATGTGACGATTGGTGCCGGCGCCGAATCGATGTCGGCACCGTTTCTCCAGCACCTCCTGGGTATGCGCAGACAAGGAGATTCGGCTAACTCTGTGCTCTCGGAAGCGTTGCTGCCCTATTAGCAGTCCGAAATGGCTTGTAGATGGCCGCGAGAGCCGACTCGGAGACCGCAGCTTTTCGAGTGTTCGAAGTGCGGCCGTCGCGCAGGCGGAAGCCGGTGGTCACGCGGCGCTGAATCGAGAGGATCCCGCCGGAAAGTCCCCCAGCTTTCCCTGGCGACGGCCGCGTTCCTGAAGGTTTGTGCTCCTGCCGAAGTCCGCAAGTCCGGGGGCGTCGTCGCCAGCTTGCGGGGCTCGGAGACGTTGCTGGCGAAAGTCTGCGAGCGCCGGTTGAGGCCCCTGCCATGAAGCACGAAACCCAGCGTCACCGACGTACAGTCACTGCCTTTCTCTTTCGATCGGCCGCCGCGGGCCTTCGGATGGGCCGCGTTGCCCTTCAATGTGCGAGTATTTTCCAATTCAGGTATGAGCCTGAAGGAGCGACGGAGTGGGTGGCGCTGTGATGTGGGTTGAGGGGTTGAAAAGGGAAGTCTAACGGATTCCGCCGAAGGGCGTTGAGATGATCCTGGTGGGTTGGTTTTGATCCTGGGGGTTAAAGGAATATTTATTCCGGTTGTACGCTTTGCTGCCCGCAGGGCTTCCGGCGGGCAGATGGCGCAGCCAGTCGTCCGTCTGGCAAGCGGAGCGCGGCAGGCTTTCGGTTGGCGTTGTCGCGGCTAGGTGTCAGGCTCGGCACTTGGGTTTTACGAAGCCGGCAAAGAGTTGGCGCTTGGCGGATTGCATGGCCTGCGCGGCGGCCAGGTCGGTTTGTAACTTGGCCTGACTCTGCAAGGCCTCCAAGGTGATGCCTGGCTTGAAGGTGACCCGGCCCAGTGGCGTCAGCTGGGCCACACGTTCGAGCGGCGTCTTCACATCCCGAGGCTTGTAGCGCTTGACGGTCTTGCCCTTGTGGTTAGTGATCAAGGTCGCGAACAGGCACGGGCGGTGCAGATTGAGCCAGAGATTGAACGTCTTCTGGTAGAACGCATTGATCGGCTTCGCATAGGCCTGCGGGATATGGTCGTAGCCCATGTGCTTGCGCACCACGCTGGCATTCTTGCTCTCGGCCAGGGCGTTGTCGTTACTTTGTCGCGAGCGGGATTTCGTTTGCTCGATGCGCAGCTTCTCGAGCAGGCTCGCGACCTGATGATTGATGTACTCGGAGCCGTTGTCGGAGTGAAAGCCGACAATGACGAACGGGAACTGGTCGATGATCAAAGCCAGCACCGGCAACAGAAAGGCCTCGCTGATTCCTTGCACGCAGGCCTCGACCTGCCACTGGCTGACCGCATCGACGCAGGTGATGTGATAGACCCCTTTGACGCCATCCTGATCGCCTTGATGAACGTTTTGCTCAGGTCACATACAGCGTTATCCTCTCTGGCAAGGCGAAGAGCGTGCGTACCTTCCCGAACATGCGCGCCTCGATCGCCTCGTGATGCTTCATCAGCGCGTCCGATCCCCGACAGAGCGCCTACAAAGCCTCCGTGGCCGCAAGCGAAGTCCACTCGGATCTCGCTCCCCCACTTTTCTTGGCCAACTGACGCTTATTCTCCCTATAATTGCTCTCTCACCCGGGCGAGAGAAAGAGAGCCTAATTCGCCAGAGCCTGCCGAAGCATGAAAGGTATGGCGCCGGGACGGGATGTTCGGAAGGACAGGAGGCCATGAACACGTTTGACTACGATGAAGCGTTTTCGAGAAATATTGGCTGGGTGACCGCAACCGAGCAGGAAAAGCTGCGTCGATCGCGCGTTGCGATTGCTGGACTAGGTGGTGTTGGCGGAGTTCATCTTCTTGCTCTAGCACGCCAGGGTATTGGCCGGTTCTCGATCGCCGACTTCGACGTCTTCGAACTCGCCAACTTCAATCGACAGATTGGCGCCACAATGGAGTCCTTAAAGTGCTCGAAAGCCTATGTCATGGCCAGAATGCTGCGCGGGATAAACCCCGATGTCGATCTCCGCATTCTCCCTGGTGGCGTACAAGCGGACTCCCTCGATCGCTTCCTTGACGGCGTTGACATCTATGTGGACGGCCTTGACTTTTTTGCTTTCAACGCACGTCGAATGACCTTTGCTGCATGTGAACGCAAGGGAATTCCGGTGGTGACTGCAGCACCGTTGGGTTTGGGTGTAGCCATGCTCGTTTTCGCCCCCGGCGGAATGCCGTTCGAAGATTACTTTGGCTGGGATGACGTTGACGAATTGGAAATGTCGATTCGCTTCCTCGTTGGCCTGTCACCAGCCATGCTTCAGCGCGGTTACATTGCTGACGCTACACGCGTCAACCTGGCGGAGCGTCGTGGGCCATCGAGCGTTGCTGCCTGCCATCTTTGCGCCGGGGTCACTTGCGTGGAGGTTATGAAAGTAGTGCTCGGCCGCGGTAACGTGAGACTCGCTCCATGGGCCAGCCAGTTCGACGCCTACCGCATGCGCTTCGTTCGGACCTGGCGGCCTTTCGGGTACCGAAATCCTCTGCAGCGCCTGATGATCAAGCTGGTCAAGGCGCAGCTCAGGAAGATGGGCCATTCGATACCGGTGAAAGAGCACATTGAACCGTGAGACCTTGCTCGCTCTGATCGACCTCGCACGCTGGGCACCTAGCGGAGATAATACGCAGCCCTGGCGCTTTTCAATCGTCGACGACCGACACTTGCGGATCTATGGCCACGATACGCGCGAACATGTTCTTTATGACTATCAGGGCCGCGCCAGCCATATTGCCCACGGTGCGCTGCTCGAGACCTTGCGTGTGGCGGCCACACGCTTCGCTTTGGCCACTTCCTGGACTGTGCGGGCCGATCCGGAATGGCGTTCCCCGGTGTATGACGTGTTTTTCGTGCCGGCGCCGGACTTGCCTGCCGACCCGCTGCTCCCCTACATCGAGAAAAGAGTCGTCCAGCGCCGGCCCATGCGCACCGTTCGTTTGACTCCGACCCAGCGCGCGGCGATCGAAGCCGCGGCCGGCGACGGACTGATCGTTCAGTGTTTCGAGTCGCTTGCCGAACGAATTGAGGTGGCTTCCCTGCTCTGGCGCAATGCACGCATCCGACTCACCTGCCCGGAAGCGTTCCCGGTGCATCGGGAGGTGATCGAATGGCGAGCTCGTTTCAGCATCGATCGCATTCCCGAGCAGGCGGTCGGTGTGGATCCAATGACCGCGCGGTTGATGGAATGGGTCATGCAGAGCTGGGAGCGCGTTCACTTTTTCAATCGTTACCTGCTCGGCACCGTGATCCCCCGCGTCGAGCTTGATTTTCTGCCCGCAGTTTTTTGTGCTGCGCATCTGCTCCTGCGTCCCGCCAAACCGCCGGTCGATCCGCAGGATTGGCTGCGCCTGGGGATGAGCCTGCAGCGGCTGTGGCTGACCGTGACCAAGGAGGGCCTGCACCTGCAACCGGAGCTTACGCCGGTGATCTTTCGCTGGTATGCACGCGCGGATGACCGGTTTTCATCCGATCCTGCGCTGTTCGAGAGCGCGCTGCGGCTTGCCGAGGATTTTGAGCGCCTGGCGCACTGTGGGCCGAATGAGCCGTTCTTTTTTTTCTGTCGCGTTGGCGTTTCGTCAAAACCGTTCAGTCGTTCGCTACGGCTTGACCGCGAGCGTTTATTGCGGGATTGAGTGGCGCAGCGACGGCTGCCTCACCGCCAGAATCGCCGTCCAGACGGAAGGCTGCACGTACCGACTCGCGGCTCACGGGACCGCCGTGCCCGAGAAGGTACTGGCGGATTGGCTGCCTGGCGAGTGCAGCGCGGTTGGCGCCGTTTCTCGCCACGTCCATGTGAAAGTAATGCTCATTCGGCCGCTGCGGGAGCACTGCACCGTTCAGCCAGCCACCGAGAATCATGTCGCCGACAAAAGCGCGGCCATCGTCAAGCAGGACGACCAGTGATCCGGGGGTGTGCCCCGGCATCGTCCGCACCCGCCCAGGCAGGCCGAAAGCGGCGAGATCGAGCTCGTCGTCGACCTCGACATCCGCCTGGAAGGGTTCGTAACGGTCATCGAGGGGAAGCAACAGGATCATTCTGGCGGCGAAGCTGGTTGGGGTCACCGGGTCGTTGGCGCCGGTATTCATCATTGACCGGTCACCTCGCCCGGCGATCACTAGGGCGCCACTGCGGCGCCGAATTTCAGCCGCCAGGCCGGCGTGGTCCGCATGACCATGGGTGAGGATTACCGCCGCGAGGTCCTGCACGCGCACTCCTTCGCGCGCCAGGGCTTCGCCAAGCCTTGGCAGGTCGTTCCTGCTGCCCGAGTCTACCAGGACAGGGCGGCTGCTACCGTTGACAAGGTAGGCATTCGACATGCTGAGCCGGATCTGCACCACCTGGATTTCTCGGGCAGTTTCGGCGGTTGCCGCGCCGGCGATGAGGAAGAGGACCAGGGCGAGCAGCGAGCCAGGGACCTTGGCTACTGGTTCTCGGGTTCGCGAGTGCCTCGGGCAGGAGCAGAGAACACCTGTGGTGTGGCGCAGGACGCGCAGCCAGGTCAGCAATGGCGACCCGACGTGGCGTCGGCACGGTGGAGTCTGGCTGGGTAGAACCTGCTCAGGGAATCGTTCGGCGGCACTGCGTCGCTTGCACGCCGAACGAGTGGCCACGATCGCCTCAGGAGCAGGTGGCCGCCGACGTTCTCCTGCCCTCAGCCGCTGGCCGAACAGTCAGGAAGGCCGCCAGACTTAAAGCGACGAGCAGCAACGCTCCCGGTTCGGGAACTGCACGCAGCGCAGCATCGGCCATGTAGTTATGCGCGCGTGCCGAAGGGTGAAAGTCATCCCAGAAGAGATAGGTATTCGGCGTGGCGCATAGTTGTCCGGGAAGTCCCAGCTCGCCGGACTTGCAACCCGTATCGACATCATCGAAACCATACGCCAAGGGGTTGGCAAGTACCTGGTTGAACAAGCCGTACAGGTCCAGAACATCGAGGTTCAGGCCAGTGTGGACCTGTTGGTCATTTGCCAGCAAGGTCCCGAGAGTGCCGTTGAAGAGCAGGGTCAGCTGGGTTGCCCCGGCAGACGCAGCAAGTCCCTTCGAGAGAGCTAGCGGTGTCTTTCCGATGTCGGGGAGGTTGCCAACGAGGATATTGCGCGCGCCCGCGCCATAGAGGCTATCGACCATGCCGTCGATGGCCACGGCAGCCGCTTGAACGTTGCTGGCCGCCGTTGCCGGATTCTTGCCAGCATCGTTGATGTCGTTGCCGCCACCGAGAATGACGTACAGGGCGTTCGGGTCAGCGGCATGGGCAGCAAAATACTGGCCAAGCTGCAGCGGAAGCTCGGGGGTCGGCCGCCCATAGTCGAAGACGGTGGCGCCAGCCCACGCATAATTTGTCCCACCGGCAAAGGAATTCACCGCCGAGCCCCCCAGATAGCCGGCGAGGGTCGTAGTCCACAACGGGCCGTTCGAGAACCCGCCCTGGTAGTAGGGAGGCGAGACCGGAACCCCAGACGCTTGGTAAAGGTTGCCGGTATCTGACAGGCTGTCGCCGAAGAAAACGACCTGACTATACGACGCGACGGCCGTCGAGCTGGCAGAAGCCACTACCGCCAGCGTCATCACGGTACGGCACAGTGCACGCACCAACGAACTACTTTTCATAAGCCCCTCCTGAGTGAATAAAGGTACTGGCCAAGCGCTTACCAACGGATACAGAATCGTGGTCTACGCTTTCTTCTCGCGAATCATAATCATCTGACGAACCAGCTCTGGGCTGGTCAACTGTCCCAAAAAAACCGAGGAAGCTCCAATTGTGTTGGAAAGCATGATTCGCGCCAGATTTCATAAAAACGGCCCATCATTCTGTTTTATATAAAGAAATCAAGCGCAGAGACGATGTTCTGCGAGCGTTCATCCGACAGGTGTAAAAAAAACCGACACCGCTGTCCCGGACACCAGCCTGTCTAGAGTCCAGGAAACAGCACGGGCTCTTGGTCAACGGCCTGGAAGACCACCGCACGACAACGGAGGCGACATGGACATTTTCCCCGAAAAGCACCGGGAGTCACTGCTGGGGGTCCTTGAAGGATTCGACCGGATCATATTCAAGGGCCATCTGACTTCGATGTTTCCTAGATGGCGTTTGGACCCCGTGTGGCGGGCGCTGACGCGATCTGTCGCGGCCCATCTCGTTCGGCAGCCAAAGGGTTTCTTCCTGCCGCCGAGGAAGTGCGAGGCCGGGTGATCCACTACATGCCAGAAGGTAGTGCGACGCGGTGGCGGAACGCGGCCCAATGCCGGTCCGTCACCGCGTCCAAGTCCAACGCTTACCGGCACACGGTTCCGAAAACATTCGCTCCTGCGAATTCGTTCCCCTCAATCTGCAACGAGACGCTGGCCCGGGCAAATTCCCTCGTGCCGCCGACCCCGATCAGTTGCTCAGAGGAGGAGTACGGGACGACCCATTCCCCGGGTGGGAAGAAATTTACGCCCATGTCCCGAAGAAAGATGGAACCTAGCTCCTTCGCTTTCTTGCCGGTTTCGGCGGCGCTGCTGATAGTCACGACGCTTGCCGCGGTAAACAACTGTACCGCATGACCCACTTTCAAGGGCGGAGCAAACGCATTGACTGTCAGGGCCGAAAGCGAGGTGGCCGTAACCTGACGTTGGCCAAGAGAACCGGAAATCATCCCCTCGAAACAGAGCGGAGGAGGTGGAGGATCCACACCTTCTGGCGGTTCATAGTCATAGAGGAAAACGGCATCCTCAAAAATACGCTCGACTCGCTTGATCTGTTGGAACTTGTCACAGTTCGCCAGCGGCATCAGCGTCAACTTTCCGGCAAAGGTTTCACAGTGTGATCCTGCTTGGGCAATACCTACCCCTGCGCAGGTCAACAAGGCACTCGCGATCAGACATGGAAGGTGTTTCACGCTTTCCCCTTTCGGTTTGGTGGAAGAACAGGAAACCTAAGTATAGATCGAAGTTCGACCTGCATGTGTATTCCAGGGGCAATCCGGCAGAGCAATAATTCGCCGTTCAGGTCGATCAGCACGGGCACGGAGGTGGGCGACGTTTGGGAGACCATCGTGGACGGTGAAGGATCGTCAGTTGCCAGTCGTTCGGCGACGCACAGGCGAGCATCACTCGGTGCCGCAAGTGTAGCGGCCCGCATCGGTCATGAGTTCCCAGACCGATCTCGCAACACGCTTGATGTTCGGCAGGATTTCGTTCACGTTGCCCAGACAGGGAATTCGTTTGCCATGGTAATCGACCGCCGGGCCGATCTGATTGAATGTCGCGCCAAAGTGGCCCAGGAGTCGATACAGCGCTGGTTCGATCACCGCGTAGCCATCGGTCAGGCCGTGCTCATGCATGATTCGAAGTTCGGCGGCAAACAGCCCGAGGGACAGGTGCGGCAGGACGCGGCGCTCGTCCGGCTCGAAATACCTATCCACGTCTTCCGAGACGCCGATCAAGCTGCCGGCTTCACCGATACGCTTCTTGAAGGCTTTGGAAACCGCGAAGCGCGACAATTCTCCCAAACGGCGCCTCGCCTCCGGATCACGAATCCCCAACCCCTCGTAAAACGCGCAGTGTCTCTCAATGGGAAAGGTGGCCGAGGGGTCGGACAGATCCGGCAGGATCATCCGCGCGGTGGCCGCGTAAACGCCGGTGGCGCGATGCCTGAGCAGATAGTGATCGGAGCGCTCGTCGAAAGCATCCCTCTCGATCCCACAGGGATGGTCTTCGGAACGCTCGAAACCGGTTTCCACGATGTACACCTGATAGCGCAGCCGGAAGACCTCCTCGCGGAGCTGGTCGCTGTCTGCATGCAGCAACTCGAAGTACTGATTGAAAGCCGTACACAGGTCAGTAGCCATGACAGCCTCACGGGTCGCAGTAAAAGGCAGGAAATCCAGCAGCACCACAGAGAGTATCTTCCCGCCGGCGGCGGCGTCAACCGCCGCGACTCCGGTCGGCCCGCAGCGCATGCAAACACGACGCCATGTCGCTTTCTGACTGCAACCGCGATCATGGTAGCGTACCGGCGAGCGGCGGCAGTAGCCCATCACCTGTCCGTCATGAAACGGGTCGCGTCCTCGAGGTCTGCCTGCGTGCTGCCTCTGTATAGCGCATTGACGAACTTGCGCCAGATGAGGTCCGGTTCGCCCATCCGAAAGCCATACACGCCAGTCTCTGAGCCCCTCGATGCCGCGACCTTGATGCGCGACACTTCAGAGGGTCCGAGTTGAATCCTCATTTCGCCCCAGACGTTGATCGGAACGGTCTTCAGCGCGTGCGCCTGAAAACCGTAGCGTGAGAGCTGGACGACTTCGAGGTCGACCTTGTTTTCGGTCCCATCAGACTCCCGGATAGAAAATCTCGCCGGACACCGGACCGAAAAGCGCCGATGGCGTCTGCGGCCCGTGTCATCCTGAGTGTCTTCGGAGATTGCCCGCAGAACATCCCGGTACGCAGGCAAATCGTAGATCGTATGCAAAAGACACTTCTTCCGATCGCTCAACTGGCTGAAGACGCTGGTGCGAACATTGAAGAAATAGTCGAGCAGCTCCGGCGTCAGCACTGGATCGTTGGTCGTAAAGAAACGGCGTGGTGGCAGGTGGATGTTGGGCAGCTTGACCTCGGTGAAAAAGGCATAGAGATTTCGCTTTGGCGGCTTGGACGAATAGTGTTTTCTGAAGATCTCCTGCGCTGTCGTGAGGTCGAGCGTCGCGCCGACCGCCGGCGCGCCATTGACGAAATCGTAATTCTCGACCACGTTCTGAGTCAGGCGCTTGAAGAACAGCAGCGATTCGTACATCTCGATGTGGCCGGGATTGACCGCAATCACCAAGTGCCTGGTATCAAAGAAGGTCGTGCAATACTCGTACATGAATTTCATCAGCGGAAACAGAATGGTTCCGCCAGTGCGGCGAAAACGCCGGTCGATCGCCAGCGCCGACACCTCGGCGATATTTCCCTTCTTCTCACGCAGTGCCGTCAGGTCGAAGATTCTCTGGAGAGGGAAACCCAGGACGCTCTCTCTGATCAGGGACAGGGTGCCAACCACCTCGCCGTCATACTTCGCACAGAGGGTCGTGGTTGTCGGCAAGGCGTGATAGATGGTCACCCGCATCCCGGAAGGATCCGGCCGCATGAACTTGCTGCCGACATAGGCATCGTGGAGCAGGGTGAAGCACGCTTCGAGTTCTTCTTGCGTCTCGGCAATCTTCAGTACGAGACGTTCATCCGGCGCTGGATCACAATCGACAAAGTTACGGTAAACAGCAAAACGGCTTTCTCGCGGGAGAAAGTTGAACCACTTCCTCAACGTCCCGCTTAGCAGCCTTCGTGCTCGCCAGACCAGTTTTCTGATCATCACACTCCCTCAGCAGCCATCACCGTCAAAAAGCACGCCCAACCCTCCTGGCACGAGCACTGCCGCCTTGTCTTTCGACACCACGATGGGGATCAGCTTATTGCATACTTTACTAAAAATCGCAATTCAATCAGAACCGCAAAGACGGCGATAGGCCTGTCCGAAAGCGAACGCAAGGTGTCCCCGGCCGATGCCCCAGTCACCGCCTTTTTGCCACGCGGATGATCGGCAGCGGCGCCATTCCCACGACTGGATTTGGCGAGACTCTTGCCCTGCAGGAAGGAAAGCGGCAGAGCGGATCATCGCCACATCACGAAAATAGTATCGCATACTCCAGCCGGTGCATGCTTGGCTGTTCTAGGCAATGTAGTCGCCGACGTCGAGCAGTTCTTGCCGAGACTTCGGTGAAAGGCTGACCGCAAGTTTCAATCCGTGCGCTTGCCGCCGGGCTTGATGGCAGGTTCCAGTTCGGCGTGGCCGGCGATCATTCTTTGCCACGTAGCGGCAAGCCACGTCAGCAGGACGAACCAGGATGGTTCGCCATCGGAGGACAGCGCGAGCGCACGGACAACACGGGTCCTGCCCCGGCCCCAGCGAAGGAATCGCAATCCTCAGGCGATCACGCCCCCCCCAAGGCAGACCCGGCTTTCGTAGACCACCACCGACTGTCCCGGCGTGACTGCCCATTGTGGCTCGGCGAAGCGGATCAGGCAGGCGTCGGCACCAACACGCTCGATTTCGCAGGGGGCGTCGGCCTGCCGGTAGCGCGTCCTGGCGGTATACACCCAGTGCGCATGCGGCGGCTCGCCGGCCACCCAGGACAGGTCCCAGGCGCTCAGCTCGTCAGCCAGCAGCGCCGGATGGGTATGCCCCTGAACGACGTAGAGGACATTGTTCGCGATGTCCTTCCGGGCCACGAACCAGGCGTCGTGATCGCCAGCCGGGCCGCTCCTGCCGCCCTTGACGCCGCCGATGTGCAAGCCCTTGCGCTGGCCGATGGTGTGGTAGGCAACGCCATCGTGCTCACCGAGTACCCGGTCGTCGTCGAGGCAACGAATCTCGCCCTTCTTCGGCGGCAGATAGCGCATCAGGAACTCCTTGAACGGGCGCTCGCCGATGAAGCAGATGCCGGTCGAATCCTTCTTCAGCGCGACGTGCAGGCCGGCTGCCTCGGCGATCCTGCGCACCTCGCGCTTGTACAGCCCGGCCAGCGGGAACAGCGTCTTGGCCAACTGCTGCTGGTTGAGGCGGTGAAGGAAGTAGCTCTGGTCCTTGGTACCGTCCTCGGCCTTGAGCAATTGCCAGGCGCCCTGGAACTCGCGCACGCCGGCGTAATGACCGGTGGCGATACGGTCGGCACCGATCTTCAATGCGTGCTCGAGGAAGACGCTGAACTTGATCTCCGAGTTGCAGAGCACATCCGGATTCGGTGTCCGGCCGGCTTCGTACTCGGTGAGGAAATGGGCGAAAACCCGCTCCCGGTATTCGCTGGCGAAGTTCACCACCTCAACGTCAATGCCGAGGGTGTCGGCAACGCTCATCACATCGACCAGATCCTGACGCGACGCGCAGTACTCGTCGGTATCGTCGTCCTCCCAGTTCTTCATGAACAGGCCGATTACCTGCCAGCCCTGCTGCTTGAGCAGCAGGGCCGCCACCGCCGAATCGACGCCACCGGACAAACCGACGACCACTGTATGTCCCTCGCTCATTTTCGTCCCCTGCTAACGTTCGATTGGCTGGCCATCGTCAGGCCGCCTGGCGACCACGGCCACCCTTTCGGTCTCTTCCTCACCTTCGCCATCGAGCCAGTTTGCCAGCGGCAGGACCACCGCCGGCTGACCGTTGTCACGAAACCAGCTGTCCACCACAAAACGCGCCGGCTCGCCGGCGTTATCCGGCTCTGCCGCGATCCGTTGCGGTTCGTTGGCTGCCGGTGCAAACTCCTCGATCTGTGCCGAGAAGTGGACCGCCACCAGATAGCGGATGCGTCGCACCGGCTCCAGGACCCGGTGGAACTGCAGCCAGCCCCGATTCTCGAGCAGCCGCAACAGGCGCGTCGTTGTGGTCGCGTGGTCGATGCAGTCCATCCGCCCATAGACGCCAGAATCGGCAACGTTGCCGCCGCGGTCAGCCACAATCGGTGTCTGCTGGCCTGCCCAGCCGAGCAGCCAGCCGACCGCCTGCGACAGGCGGTCGCGTTCTTCGGCGGCACTGCCGGCAGCGCCCAGCAGGGCCCGTACCTCGGCCAACTGTGCAGCGGCGTAGTTGACCTCCTCCTCGACCAGGCAACCATAGTCGTAACACACCGTCACCGTCGCGGCGGTTTCGGCGATGGCAGCCGTCGCGGCAGAGAGGAAAAAACAAAGCGTCAGCCAGCGCATGTCTCGTGGTGCAGCAGTTCCAGCGGGTAGCGCCTGCCTGCCAGCCAGTCCTCGATGCAGCGCAGGACCAGTGGACTGCGGTGCTGCGCCTGCAGCGCCCGGACTTCATCGAGTGTCAGCCAGTGCGCCGCCAGGATGCCCTCGTCGAGCGGCCGGCCGGGATCATGCGCGCTGATTTCGCCACCGAAGGCGAAACGTAGATAGGTCACATCCCTCGCCTCGTTGCGGTAGTTGTAGATCCCGACCAGGTACTGCGGATTCAGGCGATAGGCTGTCTCTTCGAGTGTTTCGCGGATCACGGCGTCGATCAGCGACTCGCCGCACTCCAGGTGGCCAGCCGGCTGGTTATAGCAGATACCGTACTCGGTTTCCTCCTCGACCAGCAGGAAGCGACCCTCCCGTTCGAGCACCGAAGCGACCGTCACATTGGGTTTCCAGACCATTGCAGAAGCCTTGAATTGAGGACCAAGCGCCATTTTACCGCCAACCGGGGGGCGAAATCGGCTAGAATTTCCCCTTCAGGATTTCCGGCGAAGGGAGAGCAGGCCATGTCCATGGCGGATCGCGACGGCTTCATCTGGTATGACGGGAAGCTGGTGCCATGGCGCCAGGCCACCACCCACGTGCTGACGCACACCCTGCACTACGGCATGGGCGTTTTCGAGGGCATCCGCGCCTACAAGGCCGAAAAGGGCACCGCCATTTTCCGTCTCGACGAACACACCGACCGCCTGTTCAACTCGGCCTACATCTTCCAGATGAAGATGCCTTACGACAAGGAAACCCTGCTCGAAGCGCAGAAGGAAGTGGTGCGCGCCAACCAGCTCGAATCGTGCTACATCCGGCCGATCGCTTTCTACGGCTCCGAGGCCATGGGGATCGCAGCCACGGCGGTGAGCACGCACGTTGCGGTGGCCGCCTGGCCGTGGGGCGCCTACCTCGGCGCCGAGGGGATGGAAAAAGGTATCCGTGTCAAGACTTCGTCCTTCACGCGGCATCACGTGAACATCAATATGTGCCGCTCGAAGTCGGTCGGCACCTACACCAACTCGATCCTCGCCCACCAGGAGGTGGCGCACGATGGCTACGACGAGGCGCTGCTGCTCGACGTTGACGGCTACGTTGCCGAAGGTGCCGGCGAGAACGTCTTCATCGTCAAGAAGGGCAAGCTGTACACGCCGGATCTGACCTCCTGCCTCGAGGGCATTACCCGCGCCTCGGTGCTGCAACTGGCTGACGAGCTGGGCATCCCGGTGATCGAAAAACGCATCACGCGCGACGAAGTATATTGCGCCGACGAGGCCTTCTTTACCGGCACGGCGGCTGAAGTGACGCCGATCCGCGAACTCGACAATCGCCAGATCGGTCCCGGCCACCGCGGCCCGATCACGACCAGAATCCAGAGTCTGTTCTTCGACTGCGTCAACGGCCGCGTGCCAGCGCATGAAGACTGGCTCGCCTACGTCTAATTCCAGCCTGCAAGGTTGCCACAATCATGTCCCAGACCACCCCGCAGAAACCCATCGAGGTCACCGCTGACGACTTGCCGCTGCACTGCCCGACCAAGGATGCACCGCTGTGGGCAAGGCATCCGCGCGTCTTTCTCGACGTGACGCACAGCGGAGAAGTCGTCTGTCCCTACTGCAGCGCCCACTACGTCTTCAAGGGTGAACTGCCGAAGGGGCACCACTGACCGTCACCCGACGCGGGTAGCCGGCTGAACAGCCACTCATGAAGGCTCTCATCGTCGCCCCATCCTGGATCGGCGACACGGTATTGGCGCAAGCACTCTTCATCCGGCTGCACGAACGGATCCCGGGCCTGCAACTCGATGCTCTCGCACCCCGCTGGGTGGCGCCGGTCATCGAGCGCATGCCGGAGATTGCGCAGGTCGTCGATAGTCCTTTCGCCCATGGCGAGCTGTCACTGAAGGCACGTCAGCGTGTGGCCCGGCAGTTGGCACAGCGCGGCTATCAGCGTGCCTACGTGCTGCCCAACTCGCTCAAGTCGGCACTGATCCCGTTTTTTGCCGACATTCCCGAGCGCATCGGCTTCGTCGGCGAAAGCCGCTACGGCCTGATCAACCGCCGGCACACGCTGAACAAGGCGCTGCTGCCACAGATGGCCGAACGCTTCGCGCAACTCGCCGAGGCGCCAGGGGCGCCACTCGTCAGGCCAATCCCCCAGCCACGGCTGAGATCCAGCAGCGAGCAACGCACCAACACGCTGTCAGCTCTCGGCGTTGCTCTCCCCGAGAAGCTGGCCGTTTTCTGTCCCGGCGCGGAATTCGGCCCGGCCAAGCGCTGGCCGACAAGGCATTTCGCAGCCCTGGCCGATTCGCTGGCCAAAGCCGGCTACGCGGTGTGGCTGCTCGGCTCAGCGAAAGACCGGGCCATCGGTGAACACATCGTCGACCAGGCACAGCCGGCGAACCTGCCGCTCAACCTCTGCGGTGCCACCTCGCTGACCGAGGCCATCGATCTACTGGCGGCAGCGTCGTTTGTCGTCTGCAATGATTCCGGCCTGATGCACGTCGCCGCCGCCCTCGGACGACCGCTGATCGCGCTGTATGGCTCGTCGTCCCCCGGCTTCACGCCGCCGCTCTCGGAGAAGGCAAGGATCCTCAGTCTTGAGCTTGACTGCAGCCCCTGCTTCAAGCGCGAATGTCCGCTGGGCCATCTCGACTGCCTCAACAAACTCGACCCGCAGCGCGTGCGTGACGCCTGCCTGACCAGGGCCCTTGCATGATTGTCGTTTTTGCCACCCCTGAGGATGTCGAAACGGCCTTCTACGAGGCCATCGCGCGTGCCGATCTGGTGGCACTGATGAGTGTCTGGGCGGATGACGAAGAGATCGTCTGCATTCACCCCACTGGCCAGCGCCTGACCGGAGCCGAGGCGATCCGCAACAGTTGGCGCGGCATCTTTGCCAATAACCCGCGCCTGATGGTACGCCTGTCGCGCGGGGTTCGCTGGAACGGCATGCTGCTGTCGGTGCACAACGTCGTCGAGACCCTGTACATCGGCGAGGAGCGCAAACCGCAGGGCCCGATGCTGGCGACCAACGTCTTCCAGCGTGGCGCCAGCGGCTGGCGGCTGCTCGCACATCACTCCTCGACTGCAGCCGATCGGGACGTCGCCGACAGCAGCGAAGCCAGCGAGCGCAGCGGACCACGGACGCTGCATTGACCAGCTACCGCGCGCCCGGCTGGCTACCCGGCGGGCACGCCCAGACCATCTACCCGCTGCTGATCCAGCCCGATCCCCTGCCCTACCACCGCGAACGCTGGGAAACGCCGGATGGCGACTTCATCGATCTCGACTGGATCGACGCGCCGCCAGCGCCGCAGCGCCGCGAGTCACGACCCCTCCTGATCGTTTTCCATGGGCTCGAAGGCAGTTCGAGCAGCCACTACGCGATCACCCTGATGGGCGCCGCTGCGGCCATCGGCTGGTCTGGCGTGGTGGTGAATTTCCGCGGCTGCTCGGGCGAGAGCAATCGCCTGCCGCGTGCTTACCATTCCGGCGACAGTGACGAGATCGACTGGATCCTGCGCCGCCTGCAAGCCCTTTTTCCGACAATGCCACGCTACGCAGTCGGCGTCTCGCTCGGCGGCAACGCCCTGCTCAAGTGGCTGGGAGAGCGAGAAGCAAGTACCAGCGACTACTTGCAGGCGGCCGCCGCGATCAGTGCGCCGCTCGACCTCACCGCCTGCGGGCACCATCTGGCGCGCGGTTTCAACCGCGTCTACACCCGGCATTTCCTGCACACCCTCAAGCGCAACGCCGCCGCAAAACTGTGCCGCCACCCCGGCATCTTCGACGAACGCCGCATGACTGCGGCCAGCAACCTGTATGAATTCGACGACGTCGTCACGGCACCGCTGCATGGTTTCAACGGCGCCGACGACTACTGGCGGCGAGCATCGAGCAAGCCCTGGCTGACTGGCATCCGTTTGCCGACGCTGATTCTCAACGCCCAGAACGATCCTTTCCTGCCGGCCCAGGCGCTGCCTACCCCCAGCCAGGTCGCCGCCAGCGTACAACTCGAATTCCCGCGCCAGGGCGGACACGTCGGCTTTGTCACCGGCAGGTTACCGGGGCGACTCGACTGGCTGCCGCAGCGTATCTTCAACTACTTCCAGCACGAGGTCTGACATGAATGCTCCCCTGCCTGCCACCATCTTCAAGGCCTACGATATCCGCGGCATCGTCGGCACGACGCTGACCGCCGATATCGTCCGTCAAATCGGCCACGGCCTGGGTTCGCTGGCGGCTGAGCGCGGCCAGAGCGCGATCGCGGTTGGCCGCGATGGACGCCTGTCAGGACCTGAACTCTCGGCAGCACTGATGGAAGGTATCCGCCGGGCCGGTATCGACACCGTCGATGTCGGCTGCGTGCCAACGCCGGTGGTCTACTTCGCGGCGCACGAACTGGGCTGCCAGAGCTGTGTCGCCGTCACCGGCAGTCACAATCCGCCCGACTACAACGGGCTGAAAATGGTCATCGGCGGCGAGACACTGGCCGGCGAAACGATCCAGGCGATCAGGCAGCGCGTGGATGCCGGCCGGCTCAGCCACGGCGCCGGCCAGGCCAGCAGTGCCGACATCCGGCCAGCCTACCTGGCGCGGATCACCGGCGACGTCCGGCTGGCGCGGCCGATGAAGATCGTCATCGACTGTGGCAACGGCGTGGCCGGCGGCATCGCCCCGCAACTCTTCCGCGCGCTGGGCTGCGAGCTGGTCGAACTGTTCTGCGAAGTCGACGGCAGCTTCCCGAATCACCATCCCGACCCATCGAAACCCGAAAACCTGCAGGACGTGATCCGCGCCCTGCGCGCGACCGACGCCGAACTCGGGCTTGCTTTCGATGGCGATGGCGACCGCCTCGGCGTCGTCACCCGCGACGGCGAAATCATCTACCCGGATCGTCAGTTGATGCTCTTCGCCGCCGACGTCCTCAGCCGCTGCCCCGGCCAGCAGATCATCTACGACGTCAAATGCACCCGCCTGCTGGCGCCGTGGATCCGCGAGCACGGCGGCGAACCGCTGATGTGGAAGACCGGCCACGCGCTGGTCAAGGCCAAGCTCAAGGAAACCGGTGCGCCGCTGGCTGGCGAAATGAGCGGCCACGTGTTCTTCACGGAACGCTGGTTCGGCTTTGACGATGGTCTTTACGCCGGCGCACGGCTGCTCGAGGTGCTCGCGCGCGCGGCCGACGCCAATGTGCTGCTGAAAGCACTGCCCGACAGCAGTTCGACACCCGAGCTGAACATCGCCATGCAGGAAGGCGAGCCCTTCGCGCTGATCGAACAACTGCAGCGTCAGGCGCACTTCGTGGGCGCGCGCGAAATCATCACCATCGACGGTTTGCGCGTCGAATACGCTGACGGCTTTGGCCTGGCACGTCCGTCGAACACCACCCCGGTGGTAGTGTTAAGATTCGAGGCCGACAACAGTGACGCACTCGAAAGAATTCAAGCGGATTTTCGCCGCGTACTCACCTCGGCGCGCCCCGGTCTGGTGCTGCCATTCTGATTCGCCAAACCTTTGGGATAGCGCAGGAAGGCATGACCAGCAAAGATGACCGAGCAATCCCTGAAGTACGCCTTTCTCTTCCGCCAGCCGATCCTTGACCGGCAGCAGGCGCTTGCCGGTTACCAGTTGTCCTTGCGCCGCAGCAGCGACATCGGCGACGAGCGCAGCGACAACCCTGACGCGGCCGCGCTCTGTGCCGCCTATTCCGAACTCGGCATGCAGAGCGCGCTGGGCAATACCCGCGCCTTTATCGGTATCGATGCCGACTTTCTGCAACAGGATGCCATCACCTTGCTGCCCCCGGGCGGCGTCGCATTCGAACTGATCCTCGACGGTGTACCCGACAGGGTGACGCTGACGCGCTGCCAGGATCTTCGCGGGCGCGGCTACTCGCTGGTGTTGACCGATTACCGGGGCATCGACGACCGCAGCCGGCCGCTGTTGCCGATGGTCGAAGTGATCAAGATCGACGTCAACGCCGCTGGCCCGGAGCAGTTGCGGAATCTCGCCGGCTCGCTGCGCCAGTTGCCGATCAAGCTTCTGGCGCAGGGCGTTGACAGCCACGAGCAGATGGACCACTGTCGCAGCCTCGGCTTCGAGCTTTTCCAGGGTCGCTACTTCGCCCAGGCCGAAATCGTCAGCGGCCGCCGTCTCTCGGCCCCGCAGGCAGCGCTGATTCGCCTGGTCAACCTCGTCGGCCGCGACGTCGATACCGCGGTCATCGAGGACGCCTTCAAGCATGAACCGGCGCTGACGCTCAACCTGCTGCGGGTGGTCAACTCGATCGGCTGCCGCGGCAGCCGCCTGGCACAGCCAGTGACTTCCCTGCGCCATGCCATCACCCTGTTCGGACGGCGCCAGTTGCAGCGCTGGTTATCGCTCCTGCTGCTGGCACCCGGCCGCAACGGTGGCGACCCGGCCCGCTCGCCGCTGCTGCAGGTTGCCGCACTGCGTGGGCGCATGATGGAGCTGCTGATCGAGCGGGGTCCACCGGGAGACCATCGCAAACTTGCCGACCTGGCGTTCATCACCGGCATCCTGTCGATGATGCCGGTCGCGCTGGGCCTGCCGATCGCAGAAATCCTCGAGCAGATTGCCGTCGAACGCGACGTCCGACTCGCTCTCTCGGAGCACCGTGGCGTGCTGGGAACCCTCTTGGCATTGCTCGAGTGCTTCGACAATGACGACGCGCCCGGCTGCGACCGGCTGCTGTCAGCCCTCCCCGGCGGCTTCGACCGGCACACCCTGAACACCTGCCTGAGCGTCGCGCTGCGGTGGTTGAATGGCAATGGTGAGTGAAAGGATGCCGACGCCCGACTGGCTCCCTTGCCCTGTCTGCGCACGAACTGGCGCCAGCAGCTCTCCTGCCACGCCGTGGCGAGCATCAGATGGTGGCGAAGGGTATCGCACTGGGCAATGGGTAGCGGCGCTCCAGGTCAGCCATGGTGGCCGGCTTCGCCGCTGCGCCCGGCCAGGAAGGCCTGCGCCTCCTCGCGGCGTTCGAAGACATGCGGCGCGATGCTGCGCGCGGAGAAGGCCTCGCCCAGCTTGGCGCGCAGGAACGCGCTGGTGGCGTAGCGGGTGATCTGACTGAAATAATTGGCCAGGAAGTAGCGGTCCATTTCGGCATAGGCGTCGTACATGTCCTGGTTGATCCGGAAGCGGTCGTAATTGATGATCACGCCGACGCGCCTGCCGGCAGCCCGGCAGCGCAACTCGCAGATGTCCCAGATCGCCTTCACGTCCTCGACCACCCGGACATGCATGCCCTCGAAATTGAGGAACAGGATGTTGCGCTCAGGATCATAGATGACCCGTTCCGGCAACGACAGATTGAGCAGTTCAGCCTCCAGGCCCATCGGATTGGCATTGAAGATGCGCGCATCCATCTCGCCGTATTCACCGATGATCGGCTCGAAGTCCATGTACGGCAGAATGTCCCGGTCGACCTCGATGCCGGGCGCCACCTCGATCAGCGCCAGACCCCGGCGAACCCGACGGAACACGCAGCGCTCGGTGACGTAATAGACGGGCTTGCCGCGATCATAGGCGTACTGGCCATTGAAGGTGATCTGCTCGACCTGCTTGACGAACTTCCGCTGCCGGCCCTCCTCGATGATCCGCAGCTTGCCGTCACTCACCTCGACCTTGAGATCGTTGCCGGTGAAGGTGCCGACGAAGACCACCAGGCGGGCGTTCTGGCTGATGTTGATGAAGCCGCCGGCCCCCATCAGCCGGCCGCCGAAGCGGCTGACGCCGACGTTGCCGGCGGCGTCGCACTCGGCCATGCCTAGACACGCCATGTCGAGACCGCCCCCGTCGTAGAAATCGAACTGCTGATTCTCGTCGATCACCGCATCCATGTTGACGCCGGTCCCGAAGTTGCCGCCGCTCGAGGGAATCCCGCCGATCAGGCCGGATTCCACGGTCAGCGTCAGCAGGTGCGAGATCCGCTCCTCCTGGGCGACCGCCGCGACGCCTTCAGGCATCCCGACCCCCAGGTTGATGATGCCGTTGGGCGGCAATTCGAAGGCCGCACGGCGGGCGATGATCTTGCGCCCGGTCAGCGGCCTCGATACCAGGCTCGGGCTGGGAACCCGGAACTCGCCGGCGTAGGCGGCGCTGTACTGGGTCGCCAGGGTCTGCATGTGCTGGACGGGTTCCGCCACCACCACGCAATCGACCAGAATCCCGGGGATCTTGACCTGCCGCGGCGGCAGCCCGCTGCGCTCGGCGATGCGCTCGACCTGGGCGATCACGATGCCGTTGCTGTTCTTGGCCGCCATCGCCATGGCGAGGTTGTTGAGGGTGAGGGCTTCGCGCTCCATCGTGATGTTGCCGAAGGTATCCGACGTGGTACCCCGCACGAACGCGACGTTGACCTGGCCGACCTTGTAGAACAGCCATTCCTCACCATCAACTTCGACCAGATTGACGATGTCCCGGGTAGTGGCAGCGTTGATCCGGCCGCCGCCGTAGCGGGGATCGACGAAAGTGTGGAGTCCGACCTTGGAAAAGGAGCCGGGTTTGCCCGAGGCCAGGTCCCGGAAGAGCTGGCAGATGATTCCCTGCGGCAGGTTATAGGCCTGGATGCGGTTGTCGAGTGCCAGTTGCGCGACCTTCGGCATGCGACCCCAGTGGCCCGCCACCACCCGGCGCAGCAGACCTTCGTGGCCCAGGTGATTGAGCCCCAGGGTCTTGCCATCACCCTGGCCGGCGGCGGCGAACAACGCCAGGTTCCTTGGGCTGCCGGTGGCGAGGAAGCGGCGCTCGAGTGCCGACAGCAGGGCCTCGGCGAAACCGGTCTGGACGAACCCGGTACTGGCCAGCGTATCGCCATCCCGAATCAGGGCGATCGCTTCGTCGGCGGTAACGATCTTGCTGCGCATGGTGCTTCCTCCTGATCATCTTCCTGATTTCCGGTCCAAGGCCGGTCCGCCACCAGCGCAGGGCCGGGCACGGCCTGCGCTGCCAGCGAATGGAACGTAGGGGCGTCGTGCGGTTGAACAAGTAAAGCACAGTAAGGGCTGCAGATTCAATTTCAAGGAACAACTTTTCGCGCAGGTCACCCGGCGCCGGATCAGCATGGGCCCCTCGCCGCCGCGTCCTTTAGGCTGGCCAGGTCTCTTGCTCCAGCCCGTCTTGGATGATAGGTTCCCCCATTCCAGCTGTTATCCGGCTGGACTTGCTGTCCGTTTTCCTAGCCATCGCTCTGGTGGCTCTACCGCAGACCGCCCGCACTGATAGCCAGGGAGAAGCCGATGAGCCAGGCCGATTGGCGCTGCAAGACCCAAGCTGCGATACGCGGCCTGCCCGCCCGGGCCCACCATGCAGACGCTGCCCGCTGGTACCGAAGGGTGTTCGGTTCATTCGGCAGGGCGTCGACGGGCAGCGGGCGGTCCCACCTCGGGGTGCCGGCAAACAGTCACGGCGGCACCATGAACCGCACGCCGGCGGTGCCGGTCGGCCTGCTGGTGGCCTGGCTGTGGCTGCTGCCAGCGTCGGCCGCAGTCGCCGGCACCGACGCGGCGACCTCGCTACGGCCGCTGGCCGACGGTGCCCGCAGCACGCTGGCCGAGCGCATCGAGCCGCTGGCGGCGCGCCTGCCATTCCTGTGTACGGTGCGCCGCAGCGAAGGTGCTCCGATGCGCGAATACCTGCTGCGACAGCAGTCCCTGGCGATCGAGGCGCTGCTGGCTGCAGCCACCACGCCCGCGGAAACCGAGCGCGTGCGCCGCCTTCTCGGCGAGCTGCAGCGCGACGGGTTCGCCCGGGGTGCGAACGCCCGCCTGGCCGACAGCGCCCCCGGCGGGGCGACCGGCCTGCGGCTCGCCGCCAGCCTGGGCGAGCTGCCGGCGGCGCTGCACGAGCGCATGCAGCCGGGCTGCGGTGCCAGCTCCTACCGTGGCCTGCTGGGGCGTACCGACCAACCCCTGGGCCGACTGGCACGTGTGGACTACCAGCGCCTGACCGAGATCGAACCCGCCGACCCCTGGCACTGGCTGGTGCTGGCCTGGCTCGCCGGTACCCAGGGCGAGCCCGCGCTGCAGCGCAGCCTGGCCGCCGCGCAGAGCACGGCGACACCCGAAGCGCAGCGCGTGCAGGTCTTCGCCTGGCAGCAGATGGCCTGGCTGCACCGGCAGCAAGGGCGCGGCAGCGACGCACAGGTCGCGGCCGAGGAGGCGATGCGGCTGGCCGAGGCGGCAGTGCGCCAGGCCGGTACTGATGCGGCACAGCCCGCGGCCCAACAGGCACTGCGCGACATCGGTCAGACCGCCAGCACACTGTCCATCGTGCTCGAGGACAGCGGCCAGACCGCCGCCGCCTTCGCCGTGCTGGCCGACGTGATGCCAGTGCAGCGGCAGCTGGCCGAGCGGCAGCCCGGCGACCTGCCGGCGCAGTATGCCCTGATCGATACGCTCGGCCGGCTGGATGTGCTGCAGAGGGCACTCGGCGCGGCCACCGGCAACACTCCCTCGTACAGCGACCAGGCCCTGGCGCTCTACGCGCAGCTCCAGGAGCGCACGCCCTATGACCCGATCCTGGGCCGCTCGGGTTGGCCCGGCATGTTCGCCATGGCCGTCGGCGTCGCCGGGCTGCTCACCCTGCTGCTGGGCTGGGTGCTGCTCTGGCGCTACCGGCGGCGCGTCGCCGAACTGATGGCGTCAGTAACCGGCCGCAAAGCCTCGGCGCTGCCAACCGTCGGCGCTGCCGCCCAACCGTCCCTGGCGACGCTGGTGCCGTCGGCGAGCGCAGCGGCAGCCACGCTGGCAACGCGCGCGGCTGCCAGCGCACGACGTTGGGCCGCTGTGGTACACGTCGTCGCCGGGCTGGCCTTCGGCCTCGCCGCCGCCTGGCTGCAGCTGCGCGCCGACGGCAGCGAAGCCAGCCTCAATCGCATGGCGGTGATGAGCTGGACCTGGGCCTGGCCCACGGTGCTGGCGCTGGGCCTGCTCTGGGACGGCGATCGCCGCCGCAGGCGCTGGGTCCTGGCCGCGTACTTCAGCGTGCTGCTGCTCATCTGCACCCGCATCGCACTTGGCGAAACGCCGCCGCTGCAGATGTTCGGCGTCAGCGTGCCGGCCTTCTTTCAGGGTATGGTCTTCTGGGCGATGAGCCTGTCGTACTCGCCTTTCCTGCTGCTGTTCCTCAACCGCGCCGTGCGCAGCATCGGCCCGGCGCTCCTGGCGATGATGCTGGTGGCCGTGGTCGGCGCCACCCTGGCGATGTTGGCGGCGAGTACGCCGAGGGGCATGAGCGCGGTGGTGCATGCGCTGAGCGCAGTGCACCTGCCCGCACAGTGGATGCTAGCGGCCGTGCTGCTGGCCGGCATGCTCGCCTCGGCTCCGCTGGCCTGGTGGGTGGCCCGCCGGCTGCGCGCTGCCTATGCCGCCAAATGGCTCACCGACCAGAGTCTGATGATCGACACGCTGTGGCTCTTCCAGGCGGTGCTGCTGTCGTTCAGCCTGACGCAGTCGATCGGCCCGACGGGCTGGATGGGGCTGGGCGTGTTCGTGCTGCACAAGGCCATCACACTGGCCGGCATGTGGCCGGCGGCACGGGCGGCGCGCGCTCGTGCGCCGCTACGGCTGTTGCTGCTGCGGGTGTTCAACCGTCACGATGCCCAGGGCAAGGCGGTCAGCCGCCGCGCCGACGCCGAGCGCCTGTTCGACCTCCTGGGCTCGCGCTGGCGCTACGCCGGCCCGATCCATATGATCGGCGCGCCGGATCTCGCCAGCAGCACGATCGACCCGGATGAATTCCTAGACTTCCTCGCCGGTCGGCTGTGCGAGCGCTTCATCCTCGAACCGGCAGCGGTGCCGGAGCGGCTGGCCGCGCTCGACGAGCGCTGCGACTTCGACGCGCGCTGGCGCGTCACCGAACTCTTCTGTGGCGACGACACCTGGCGTGCCGCGGTGCTGGCGCTGATGGCGCGCAGCGACCTGGTGGCGATGGACCTGCGCGACTTCGGTCCCGACAATCAGGGCTGCGTGTTCGAGCTGCAGGCCCTGCTCGACCTGGTCCCCGCCCAGCGCGTGGCACTGCTGGTGGATAAGAGCACGCGCCTCGACTTCCTGGAGACGACGATCAATGCCTGCCTCGGCCGCGTCCCCGCCACTTCGCCGAACGTACAGGTGCCCGCACGCATGACGCAGGTGAACATCGACGGTGGCGAGCAGGCCGCGGTGGACCAGCTGCTGCGCATGGCAACGCCGGCGATAGGCGCTGGTGCGACCGTCGCGTGAGCCGCGCCGCGGTGCGGAGATCTGGCCGTTGACCAGCAAGGTCGCATCAACTGGGTCAATCTCTCAACGCCTGGAGCCTTGAACACTTCGGCGGGTAGGCACAGGCACCCGTCACTTTGCTGCAATGACGAGTCAGTTATGCCCCTCGCGACCGCCGCTCCCCTCAGGCAGGCCGCCATGCCAGCCCAGACCCCAACCGAACAACAGCCCTAACGCATTGGCGAGCAGGTCTGCCCACTCAGCAAAACGATCGGGTGCGAGAGATTGCAGTCCTTCGATCACGCCACCGTAAGCCAACAGACCGACAAGAAGCACACCCTTGCTGCCGGGATACGAACGAAGCCCCAGCACGGCCAGGACGGCAAAGGCCAGTAGGTGGTTGCTCTTGTCCCAACCGGTGTCGGGCAGGCGCGGCCCCGGCGGTATCAACGACAGAACGAGCACTGCCAGCACCGTCGGCCAGAAAAGCAAGCGCCAGTGACGGCGCGCCCCTGTGTCATGACGGAGAAATCACGATGACGGGTTCCTTGGTGTGGGAGAGTGGATGTTCCCGCTTGCGCCTTCTTTCCAACGTCCTTCCAATGATAACCGACGCCAATGGGATCCCGCTTGCGCTGTATGTGCACCACACCCTGGGCGGTCGCTCAGTCGCAGCCCACATGAACGATCAGCTTGCCAAAATTGCGGCCTTCGAGCAGTCCGATGAAGGCTTGCGGCGCGTTCTCCAGGCCATCGACGATGTCTTCGCGGAACTTGATCTTGCCCACCTTCAGCCAGGTGCTCATCTGACTGAAGAACTCGCCGTAGCGATTGCCGTAGTCGTCGAAGATGATGAAGCCCTGCATCCTGATGCGTCTGGTGAGCAGCGTGCGGGTCAGCAGCCCCAGGCGGTCGGGCCCTGGCGGCAGACCGGTGTCGTTGTAGTGGGCAATCAGCCCGCACACCGGCACCCGGGCACTGACGTTCAACAGCGGCAGGACGGCGTCGAAGACCACGCCGCCGACATTCTCGAAGTAGACGTCGATACCTTTCGGGCAGGCAGCCGCCAGTTGCTCCCGGAGATGGGCACTGCGACGGTCGATGCAGGCATCGAAGCCCAACTCCTCCACGACAAAGCGGCACTTGTCGACACCGCCGGCGACACCGACCACACGGCAGCCTTTGAGGCGCGCGAGCTGGCCCACCACCGAGCCGACCGCCCCACTCGCCGCAGCGACCACCACGGTCTCCCCCGCTTTCGGCTGACCAATATCGAGCAAGCCCATGTAGGCTGTAAAACCGGGCATGCCGAGCACGCCGAGCGCCAGCGAGGGCTGCCTCATCCGGGTATCGAGCCGGGTGAGATCAGCGCCCTTGGCGAGGGCATAGTCCTGCCAGCCGCCGTAGCCCAACACCAGGTCGCCGGCCTGGTAGTCCGGGTGCTGCGAGACTGCCACGCGGCCGACGGTGCCGCCGACCATCACCTCACCGAGCGCCAGCGGCGCGGCGTAGGACGGCGCATCGCTCATGCGGCCACGCATGTACGGGTCAAGCGACAGATACAGGGTGCGCGTCAGCACCTGTCCGGGCGAGGGAACGGGAACGTCGCACTCCTCAAGGCGGAAGTTCGCGGCGGTCGGTGCACCGACCGGCCGGGAAGCAAGGACAATCCGGCGATTGACGGGGTTGTTCTGGTTCATGCTGCTGACCTCCTGAGGGTTGTCCAATGTCTTCTGCGTCAAGGCCACGGTTCGACAGCAGATCGTCGTCAGCCGGCTATGTACGGTAGCAGACAGAATGATTGCCGGCGATTGTCTAGGATCAAAAAGTTGGTAAAGCAGGCGCAAGAATAAGGCAGCAGCCAGCTTGACCGACAGATGACCCCATGATCAATAGAGGAGAATCCACATGACCAGCTATCGTACCTTCGCTTCTTCCCTCCTTCTGGCTTCGAGCCTCGGTACACTTGCCGCACCGGTCGTGGCTGCGCCACAGGACTGTGGCCCAGCGGGGATGCGCGGCGCGTGGGAATACCGCGGCGAGCGCATGGCGCAACATCACCAGCAACTCCACGACGCGCTCAAGCTGACGCCCGAACAGGAAGGCGCGTGGAAAAAACTGATGGACAGCCAGCATCCGATGGCCAGAATGCAGCCCGGCAAGGCCGACGACTGGGCGAAGCTGACGACCCCGGAACGGGCGGACAGGATGCTTGAACGGATGAAAGAGCAACAGTCACGCATGACGGAGCATGTGCTCGCCCTCAAGGACTTCTACGCCGTGCTGACGCCCGAGCAGAAGAAGACCTTCGACGGCTTTCATTCCGGTGCACAGTCTGGCAAGCGTGGGAGGCAGGGACCCCGCTCGATGGACAGGGCCGCACCGACGCCCTGAGCATGCCTATCCCGAAGCCCGTCGCATGGGCCTCTTCCGACCCAATCTCGCCGACGGTCAGTAGACCAGTGGCGAGCCTGCGCGAGTCGCCTCCCGGGTTGTCAGCCCCGACTTTACCGATGGCTGCCGCTGTCGGTAGTATTGATGCGTACATCCAGGCGGCGAGGCAGTTTGCTCTACTGACGCGGGACGAAGAATTTCTTCTGGCAAGCCGTTATCGTGGCACGAATGATCTCGAAGCAGCGCGACAATTGATTCTGTCGCACCTCCGTCTGGTGATTTCAATCGCCCGTGGCTATTTGGGGTATGGCTTGCCGCACGCCGATCTGATCCAGGAAGGCAATATCGGGCTGATGAAGGCGGTGAAGCGCTTCGACCCGAAGCGTGGGGTTCGCCTGGTTTCGTTTGCCATCCACTTCATCAAAGCGGAGATTCACGAGTACGTCGTGAGGAACTGGCGGATGCTCAAGGTGGCAACGACCAAGGGGCAGCGCAAGCTGTTTTTCAACCTGCGCAGCATGAAAACCGGCAGCGACGGTCTGGATTCGGTGCAGGCCGGAGAAATCGCCCGCATCCTGAACGTAAAGCCCGATGAAGTGATCGAGATGGACACTCGCATGTCCGGCCACGACTTGGCGCTGGACGGCGAGAGCGATGATGACGAGGCATTTGCACCGATCCACTATCTTGCCGACCACGCGACCGAACCGCTGCAGGTGCTCGAAGCGCGTGCCCGTGACCGACTGCAGACCGAGGGATTGCAGGGCGCTCTGGCGATGCTCGATCCGCGCAGCCGCCGCATTGTCGAGGCGCGCTGGCTGATGGACGAAAAGCGCGCAAGCCTGCACGATCTGGCAGCGGAATTCGGTGTATCCGCCGAGCGGATTCGCCAGGTCGAAGCGAAAGCACTGCAGAAGATGCGCTCCAGCCTGGCATCAATGGCAGCCGTGGCGTGAGCGACAGCGCACTGAGGTCGGCAAGTGCGAGCTCGTCCGCGACAGGCATTCGCTGCCACTTGTGCCGGGATCTCCCGCAGCGTCACGCGTGGGTCGTTGGGCTCGGGCAGCGTTTTCAGCGTCCATTCTCGCGCCATCGCAAACTGAATGAGGTAACCACTGGCCGTAGCACTCTGTGCCACCGGCGCGGTCATCGCAATCCTCAATGAGCCCATTCGGCGCAAGTTACCATCAATCAATCACGGGAGCTCAAGACACTTCGGATGCCAGGCCTTGTATCATGATCAGCTGTGGCACGGATCCCTCGGATGCGCCCGAACCGAAACGACAGGAGAAGATGATGGCGGCAATGGCTGACAGAATCTGGCTGAAAAACTATCCGCCCGGCGTACCCGCCGACATCGACGCTGACCGTTACCGCTCCATTCCGGAGCTGTTCGAAGAAATCGTCGCCAGGTATGCCGACAAACCGGCTTTTCACAGCCTCGGCCGCACGCTCAGCTACGCCGAGCTCGACAAGCTGTCGCGCGATTTTGCCGCTTTCCTGCAGGGACTACCGGGCATGGGCAAGGGTGAACGCGTCGCCATCATGTCGCCGAACCTGCTGCAATACCCGGTGGCGCTGTTCGGCATCCTGCGCGCCGGCATGGTCGTGGTCAACGTCAACCCCCTGTACACGGCGAGAGAACTTGAGCACCAGTTGAGGGACTCCGGCACCAAAGCCATCGTCGTCGTCGAGAACTTCGCCGCGACACTGGCAGAAGTCTGGAAGAAGACACCGGTGCAGCACATCATCACGACACAGATCGGCGACCTGCTGCCGATCCCGAAGCGCTGGATCGTCAACTTTGTGATCAAGTACGTGAAGAAGATGGTGCCCGACTGGCGGATCGACGGCACCCTGCCGTTCAGCGAAGCGCTCGCGCGCGGCGCAGCGGCGCGCTGCACGCCGGTCAGCATGAACGCCAGCGAGATCGCCTTCCTGCAGTACACCGGCGGCACCACCGGCGTCTCGAAGGGCGCCATGCTCACCCATCGCAACATGCTCGCCAATCTCGAGCAGACCGGCGTCTGGATCTCGGGGAGTTTCACGGCAGGCAGCGAAATCGTCATCGCACCGCTGCCGATGTACCACATTTTCTGCCTCACATCGACGCTCTCGTTCATGAAGTGGGGTAGCCTGAGCGTCCTGATCACCAACCCGCGCGACCTGCCGGCACTGGTGCACGAGCTCGCGCAGTGGAAGTGGAGCGTCATGAGTGGCGTCAATACGCTATTCAACGGCCTGTTGAACACACCGGGGTTCAGCGCCCTTGACTTTTCCTCGTTGAAAGTGGTGATCGGTGGCGGAGCGGCGGTGCAGAAGTCGGTCGCCGAGCGCTGGAAGGAAGTCACCGGGCGCTACATCACCGAAGCTTATGGCCTCACCGAAGCGTCGCCCGGAGTCAGTGCCTCGCCCCTCGATACCCCATGGAACGGCATGATCGGCCTGCCGTTCTCGTCCACCGAGGTATCGATCCGCAATGATCACTTCACGGCACTGCCGCCGTGGAACGGCAATGACGACATCGACGCGCACACCGGCGAGATCTGCGTGCGTGGTCCACAGGTCATGGCGGGCTACTGGGGCAATCCCGAGGAAACGGCAAAGGTGAGCGAGGACGGCTGGCTGAGGACCGGCGACATCGGCCACATGGATGATCGGGGTTACGTCACGATCACCGATCGCAAGAAGGACATGATCCTGGTCTCGGGTTTCAACGTCTATCCAAGCGAGATCGAGAACGTGGTGGCGTCGCATCCGGGCGTGCTCGAATGCGGTGCAATTGGCATGCCTGACGAGCGCTCAGGCGAGGCGGTGAAGGTCGTGATCGTCCCGAAGGATCCTGACCTCACCAGCGAGGCGGTGATCCAGCATTGCAAGGCCCATCTCACCGGTTACAAGATCCCGCGCCAGATCGAGTTCCGCGACGCGCTGCCAAAGTCGCCGATCGGCAAGATTCTGCGCCGCGAACTGCGCACCCCGCCGAAGCCGTAGCGCCCGCTGGTGCCGGACCGTGTGGTGCCGACCACCAGGGCACCCGCCAACGGCCTCCACCGGTGCCTCCCGCCTGCCGCCCGTCCTCGACGCGGAGACCGTCATGAGTGATTCAAGACCTGCCAGCCCTGCCCCTCCGGAACCGGGCCGCCTCGCCGCGCGACGCGGAGCCGCCGAAGCGACCGGCTGGCGGAAGTGGCTGCCAGGCCTGCAGACCCTGAGTCACTACCAGCTGGCCTGGCTGCGTCACGACGTCGCCGCCGGTCTGGTGCTGACCACCATGCTGGTGCCGGTCGGCATTGCCTACGCCGTCGCCTCGGGCGTGCCGGGCATCTACGGCCTCTACGCCACGATCATCCCGCTGCTCGCCTATGCGCTGTTCGGCCCGAGCCGCATACTGGTATTGGGGCCGGACTCGTCGCTGGCGGCGCTGATCCTCGCCGTCGTCCTGCCGCTGTCCGGCGGCGACCCGCTGCGCGCTGTCGCTCTGGCAAGCATGATGGCGGTGGTCTCGGGGGTCCTCTGCATCCTGGCGGGCGTCGCGCGTCTCGGCTTCGTCACCGAGCTGCTCTCCAAACCGATCCGCTACGGCTACATGAACGGCATTGCCTTGACCGTGCTGATCAGCCAGCTGCCCAAGCTCTTCGGCTTCTCGGTCGATGCCGACGATCCACTGCACAAGGTCTGGGCATTCGTTCAGGCCCTGCTGGCCGGCAAGACCAATGCGGTCGCACTCATGGTCGGTGGCGGCACGCTGGTGCTGATCATGCTCCTCAAACGCAGCCAGCGCTTGCCGGGGGTGCTGATCGCCGTGATCGGTGCCACGGCCCTCGTCGCGACGCTCGGCCTCGACAACTACGGCGTGTCGATTCTCGGTTCGCTGCCGCAGGGCCTGCCGGCGTTCGCCATCCCCTGGATCACGCCTGCCGATGTCGTACCCGTGCTGATGGGCGGCTTTGCCGTTGCCATCGTCTCGTTCGCCGACACCAGCGTACTCTCGCGGACCTATGCCGAGAAGACGGCCAGCCACGTGGACCCGAACCAGGAGATGGTCGGGCTCGGGGCAGCCAACCTGGCGACCGGATTCTTCCAGGGCTTTCCGATCAGCAGCAGCTCGTCGCGCACACCCGTCGCCGAGGCCGCCGGCGCCCGAACCCAACTGACCAGTGTCGTCGGCGCTCTGGCCGTTGCCCTGCTGCTGTTGCTGGCGCCAAACCTGCTGCAGTACCTGCCGAACACCGCCCTGGCCGCCGTCGTCATCGCCGCGGCGATCGGTCTGTTCGAAATTGCCGACCTGCAGCGAATCTACCGCATCCAGCGCTGGGAGTTCTGGCTGTCGATCGTCTGCTGCATCGGGGTCGTCGTCCTCGGCGCCATTCCGGGCATTGGCCTGGCGATCCTGCTGGCTGTCATCGAGTTCCTCTGGGATGGCTGGCGCCCGGACTCGGCCGTGCTCGGTCGCGTCAAGGGCGTCAATGGCTACCACGACATCTTGCGCTACCCCGATGCGCGCCTGATTCCGGGCCTGGTTCTCTTTCGCTGGGCGGCACCGCTGTTCTTCGCCAACGCCGAGTGGTTCCACGAGCGCGCCCTCGACGCCGTTGCCGCCTCACCGACGCCGGTCCGCTGGCTGGTGGTGACCGCGGAACCGGTCACCAGCGTGGACGTCACCGCCGCCGACATCGTCGCCAAACTCGACGAGACCTTGCAGGCGGCGGGCATCGAGTTGTGCTTTGCCGAGATGAAGGATCCGGTCCAGGACAAGCTCAAGCGCTTCGGGCTCTTCTCCCGGCTCGGCGCGGAAGTCTTCTTTCCCACCATCGGCGAAGCCGTGAACACTTATCTCAGGACGTATCCCGAGGTCGCGGCGCAATGGCGAAAGAACAAGGAGTTCAGTCAGTGACCGGGGGAACGCGCGCTTGGCCGCATGGTCAATGGACAGTCAGGTACGGTGACTTCCTCTGTGCCTGAACGGGAAAGGTGTGGTCCCGCCTGGTCCTTCGGCGCAGGTTCCTGTTCGCGATGTGGCTACTTGGTACTCGCCGGCCACTACCTGCACGTGCGCAGAGCTACCGTCGGCGAAACCGGCCTGATGGCGATCCATCATTCGTGCGGCATCGGCGACACACCAGGAGGCAGCAGAAAACTGACCAGCTGAACGAGAGCTGCAGTAGCATGGTCTGATCACCTTTACCGGGCGGGGTACCGCATGGCCGATATTTTCCTGAGTTATGCGACCGAAGACCGCGAGAAGGCCGTCCAGCTCGCCAGCCAGTTCGAGTCCATCGGCTTCAGTGTCTGGTGGGACCGCAAGATCCCCGCCGGCATGACCTGGCGGCAGGTGATCGAGACCTCGCTGAACCAGATGGGCTGCATGGTGGTACTGTGGTCAGAGCATTCGATCGCCAGTTCCTGGGTCAGCGAGGAGGCCGAGGAGGGCCGCAACCGTGCCAGGCTGGTGCCGGTCCTGATCGATCCGGTCATGCCACCGCTCGGTTTCCGGGGAATCCAGGCGGCCGATCTGATCGACTGGAATGGCTCGCCCGACGAACCGGGCTTCCGCCACCTGGTGGCAGGCGTCGAGGCACTGGTCGGACGTCGCTCCGGCGTAGGTCGCGCGGCCGACTCCGCGACTTCGACGGCGCGCGCTGGCAGCCGTGGTCCCCGCAAGTGGGTGCTCCCCGGCAGCGGTCTGGCGGTGCTGCTGGCGGTAGCTGCCTGGGTCTGGGACGGTCAGAGGAGCGACACTGGCGAGGTTTCGCAGCAGCACGCCAACGTTGGCCCGAGCCAACCGTCGCCAGATCAGTCGCCAGCGCCCGCTCCCGTCACCCCGGTCGCTGTGCCCGCTGCGCCCCCCGCAACCGCAGCGCCGTCGGCCGAGTCACCGGTCGACAAGCGCAGCCCAGGCAGCGAGCTGCGGCCAAAGCCCAGGACCACGGCCGTAGCAACCGCGGCGACGGCCACCACCGTGGCCAAACCCGCACACGCCGAAGCGCAACCCAGCGTCCGCACCGTTCGACCGGCGCGCTGCCGCGACATCCTCGAACGCCAAGGCCTTGGCGATACCCTGACCGCCGAAGACCGCGCTTTCTTCCAGAAGGAGTGCAGACCATGAAAGACACCAACCGGATGAGCGGCCTCCCGAAGGCCCTGACCCGCTGGCTGGCCATAACCGCCGCCACCATCGCACTGAGCGCCTGCCAGCTGTCGCCGCCGGGCAGTGCCGGACCGACGGGAACACCGCCGCCAGCGGTGCCTCCTCCACCGCCAATCGCCTTCGACGACGCGGTTCTGAAAGCAGCGAACGAGCTGTTCAGCAAGGTGCAGCTGCCAACGGGCAGCAGCGCGCGACAGCCGCTGGTGATCGACCCGCTGGTCGACGGGGTCACCGGTGCCCAGTCGGCAGCCACCCGCTCGATGGAGCAAAAGATCGTCGACCTCGTGCGCCACCAGCACCCGCGTTTCGAAGTCGAGGCCTTCACCACGGCCAACCTCGCCCAGCAACCGCTGGTACTGGTCGGAACCTTCACGCCGATCAACAACAGCGCCGGACAGCCAACCGGCGAACGCGATGCCTTCCGCATCTGTCTCGCCCTCGCCGACCTGAAGACCGGCAAGGTCATCGCCAAAGGCGTCGCCCGCGCGCGACCCAATGGCGTCGACGTGGCGCCGCTGCCCTTCGACGCGGACAGCCCGGCGTGGACCAGGGACCCTGCCGTCGACGGCTACATCAAGACCTGCCAGGGAAGCAAGGCGGGCGATCCGATCAACGCGGTCTACGCTGATCGGATCCTCGCGGCGGCGCTGATCAACGACGCAACCAGTGCCTACAACGCTCGGCGCTATCGGGAATCGCTCGAACTCTACCGAAGCGCGCTGCGCACGCCCGGCGGTGAGCAGTTACGTGCATTCAACGGCGTCTACCTGGCGAACTGGAAACTCAAGCGCCGCGACGAAGCGATCCAGGCCTACGCACGAATCGTCGACTACGGCCTGGCCAACCGCCAACTGTCGGTGAAGTTCCTCTTCCGCCCCGGCTCCACCCAGTTCTGGGCGGACGCACAGATCAGTGGCCCTTACCCCCTGTGGCTGAAGCAGATTGCGCAGCGCAGCGCGCACAGCAAGGCCTGCCTGGAAATCGTTGGTCACACCAGCCGCAGCGGCCCCGAGCCGCTCAACGAAAGGCTGTCGGTCCTGCGCGCGCAAGCCATCAAGGACCGTCTCGAAACGGTCGCAGCGGAACTCGCCAAACGCACCATCGTCAGCGGTGCCGGTTCGCGCGAGAACCTGGTCGGCACCGGCGCTGACGACGCCAGCGACGCCCTCGACCGCCGAGTCGAGTTCAAGGTAATCGGCTGCTGAAGCGGACAGGACACGCTCTCCATGCCGGGGAGGCGCCCGCCGGAGGTGCCACGGCCGGCGGCCGGTTCAGTGGGCATTGCCAGCATTGACGTGCAGGGGGTGGTCAATACTCGACCGGCACCGGATCGAGGCTGCGCCAGAGATACCAGGTCGCCACCGAACGCCAGGGACGCCAGCGTTCGCCGTGTTCGGCAAGCAGCCGTCGCCCGGGACGCTCGCCTTGGCAATAGTGGACGGCCACCGCCTTCTGCAAACCGATGTCGTCGAGCGGAAAAACATCGGGCCGCAACTGGTTGAAGATCAGGAACATCTCCGCGGTCCACACGCCGATGCCGCGCACGCTGGTCAGCTCGGCGATGATCTCCGCATCGCTCATCACCGACCAGTCAGCAACGTGCATCTGCCCGTTCGCGAAATGCCGGGCGAGGTCAAGGACGTACTCGGCCTTGCGCACGGAGAGACCGCAGGCACGCAGCGTTTGCGGGTCGTGCGACAGCACCCCGGCCGGCGTGGGTTCGGGCAAGGCAGCGGTCAAACGCGTCCAGACGCTGTCGGCGGCCTTCACCGAGATCTGCTGCCCGACGATCGAGCGCAGCAGCGTCACGAAGGGGGCGCCGCGCGAAACGAGAGCGCTGCCAGCAAAGCGCTCGACGAGACCAGCCAGAATGAGGTCATCTTGCGCAAGGTCCGCAGAAGCCTGCTGCCAGTAGCCAGGAGTCATCGGCGGCGGGTAGCGCTGGCCATCGCTTCCATACCGCGCCAATTCATCACAGCCTCCGAACCCGCCGCGTCCTGACGGCGAGGCTGACCACCCGGAAAAACGGGCTCGCTCAGGCTCTCTTCCTGTCCTTTTCCCGGGCCTTTTCCTTTGCCTTGCGGCGACTGGCATCGATCTCGGCCGGACGATAGACAAGAACCGGGATACTGGAATGGGTCAGCACCCGATAGGTTTCACTGCCAAGCAACAGCGACGACAGACCGCCGCGACCGTGCTTGGACATGAAGATCAGGTCGCAATCGTTGTCCTCGGCGACATTGACGATGGCTTCCCACGGCGTTTCACTGACCACCGCCAGCGTCGTACACTCGACTCCCGCCTCCTTGCAGAGCTTCTTGATGAAACCCAGATACTCCTTGGATTTCCCCTCTGACCCCGAAACCAGCCGGTCAAGCACCGCGGGCTCCACCAGATTGCCAATGTTCTCGGTGTTCCCGAGCGGCTTCGCGTACAAGGCCGTGATTGTCGCGTTAGCCGCCTTGGCAAAAGATACTGCTCGTTCCGCGGTGTCCCGCGACAGTTGGCTACCATCGGTCGGCAGCAGGATATGCTGAAACATTCTTGTTCTCCCACAGGTTGGCGCCATCTCTGAACCCGCCGGACGCGCGCCTGATCATAGCCCAAAAACCGCCCATTGACGGCGAATCTGACTCGAAAAGACCCCAAGAAGCAGCTAAGGGCCAGCCCTGCACCTGACTGGAGGTGGCAGCCATGCCCTCCGCGCCACCCCGAAGCCGACGTAGCAACGTTCCCTGAACAGCCTCTGATCCACGCGTCGGCCAGCCTATTCCTGCATGGCCATCAACTCCTTGTCGGAGTAGCGCAATCTCAGCGCCAGCACCTTGGCGACGGCCTCGACCAGATGGCAGGCAAGACGCTTGTGTTCCTCCCTGAGCTTTTCGAACTGCTCGCGCTGCAACACATACAATTCCGTCTCTTCGAGCGCGGTCGCATCGTTGAAGCGAGTCATCTGCGACAGGAAAGCCATGCCGCCGAAGAAGTCACCGCGTCCGTAGGTCAGGGCATGATGGTCTGCCGCCTCGCCGGCGGTCGGCAGGGTGATGCGGACGGCACCCTTGCGGATCAGGTACAACTCGTTGCCAGGGTCGCCAAACGAGTACACCTTCTCGTCTTTCGCTATCGAACGTCGCTCGAGACAGGCCTCAAGGTCGACCAGCGTCTCTTCCTTGTGGTCCTTGAAGAGTTCGAGATCGTTCAGTTCAAGCGCAGTGACCTGGGACTCCTGCGCCGGTCCCTGGCCGAGGATCTGGTCTTCGATCCACTCGAGCGCGCCATCGAGTTCGGAAAACACCTTGACGTGCTCGGTCATGGTTGTCAGTTCCATCTGATCGAAGAACTCGGCGATATTGCGGCCATTGGGCAGGCTATGCGACAGATTGCTGAAAATCAGGAAGGCGTCACGTTCGATCAGCGAATCCCGAATCTGGCTCAACAGGTGCACGGCCGTGACGTCAACTGACTGCACACGTCGCATGTCGAGCACGACATACCTGCGCTTGCCGAGTTCTGGTTCAAGCGCCGTGTACAGCTGATCCTTGGTACCGAAGAACAGACCACCCTGCAACTCGAGGATGACCGTCTGCGAGCCCTGCTTTTCCAGCACGGCCATATCCTGGCGCAGGCGCACCCGCTTCGAGAACCGGCTGCCGCCATCCAGCTTGCGACGAATCACGGTGCTGCTCAGTTGTTCGCGAATGAACAGGAACATCGCCAGGGCAATGCCGACACCGGAGGCAGCAATCAGACTGTAACCGACCGCCACAGCCACCACGGCCACGATGACGATGAAGTCGAGCATGGTCCACGGCGACTCCAGCAGATGAAAGCTGTGTCGGTCGATCATGCGGACGCCGACGACAATCAGGATCCCGGCCAGCGCCCCGACCGGAATCCAGGCGATGAAAGTTCCCAGGGCAAGAAATGCGACGAGCGACAGCACGCCTTCGATGACCCCGGAAACGCGGGTCTGACCCCCACTCGCCAGATTGACCAGCGTTGCCCCCATCTGGCCGGCGCCCGGCATACCGCCGGCACAGGCCGAAGCCACATTGCCGAGACCCTGCGCGATCAGCTCGCGATTGGAATCATGGCGACTGCGGGTCAGGGCATCGAGAACGACGGCCGTCTTCAGGGTGTCAATAGACAGCAATACTGCGAGGGTGAACGCCGTACCAAGCAGGCTGCCGATCTGGCTCAACTTGAGTTCGCCGATTTCCTGCCAACGGCCGGTGATCGCCTCGAACATGCTTGATGCCGTACCGCCCAGTGGACCGATGATCAGCTTGTTGCCTTCGATGACCAGCAGCGACTCGTCCATCGAGGCGAGCCCGAAGTACGTCAGCACACCGGCCAACAGGCCAAGAATGGCCGCCGGCACGACGCGCGTGAGCAACGGTGCGCCGACCATCACGGCGGCTGTCACGGCGCCGATGGCCGCGCTCTGCCACTGCCACAACTCCGGCGCGATCAGGGCGCGCCACCACGAGGTGCCACCCGGAACACCGAGGAATTTCGGGATCTGGCTACCAATGATGATCAGCCCAACACCGGTGAGATAACCGCTGACGACGGGAAACGGGATGTACTTGATGAGGCTGCCGATGCCCATGAAACCCAGGAGCAGCTGAACCAGCCCGGAAACCAGACCAAGTGCGGTCAGCATCAGTACGATCGACGGCGCGGCGACACCGTGCTGTACGAGTTCAATGGCAAAGGCCGAGAGAACTGCCGCGGCAGGGGCACACGGGGCTGTGATCAGGCGGTTGGTACCACCCAGCGCGGGCGCCACCAGCCCCAGGGCAGTCGCACCGAGAATCCCGGCCAGCGCGCCGAGGCCGGCGTAAGCCGGGCCGATGGCGGCATAGATGGTGACGCCGAACGCGATCGCCGACGGCAGGGCGACCAGCATCGCGGCCATGCCACCCCAGAAATCGCCGACAAGCTTGTCATTCTTGAACCTAATTGCAAGTTCCACTGGCCCCTGCCCTCATTCAGTGTCCAACGCATAATGGCTCGCAGCAGGCCGATCGGCCTGCTGCGAGCACCCGTGATACGAGCAAAAAGCGACCCCGGCCGGCTACGTGACCCAGGCCGTGTGCGACGCCAGGACGATTGGCTTCTCTTGCAAGAGAAGGCCGAAGCCGGGCAGGTGACGGCCCGGCGACCTGTGAAAGCGAAGCGAAGCAGCGCGCGAACGCGGCGGGACAAGACGAGCCGCTGGCGCGGGGCTGGCGAACAGTCAGTGCGAATCTCTTGCGCGAACCGCGGGCAGGCCTGCTGTGCGACTGGCCCGAAGTTCAAGGTCAATGCCTTCGGCCTGGTCGGCGACGCGGTCGATCTCTTCGACGAGTTGCGCGAGCGACAGCTGTAACTTGAGGTCCAGGCTGTCATCGGCGAAGAGCTTCTTGAGAACTTGCATCGACAGACGATCTGACTGGTTCTCGTACCAGCTCACGCTCCGCTCTCCGTCAAACGACGACGGTTGTTCCCAGCACAGCAGGGATGGACGATAGCTCTCGACCAGCGCATCCACGGCCGCGCAGACCTCGTCGGTCAGCTCCTGCACGTCCGGAACCAGGGACGCTGGAACGCTGCGGCCGGGCCCGGAAAAGCCCGACTCAATGGCGAAACCGGTGATCTGCCGCCGCATGTCCTTGAGCAAACGGCTGACGCCGGTCGCCGGGTCGACCATCGCCAGAACTACATCGCCGAGTACCGAGCCCGGACGCACCCCGGTCTCGAGCTTCTGCTGCAGCTCGTCGAGCGTGCGCATGTGCTCTGCGATCCGTTTCGCCTGGCGCCAGCATCCCCCGTCAGGCCCGGTTTGCAGATAAACGTCGACCGCTTCCCTGAAAATCGCCGTCGCACCCGCTATTGCATCCAGATAGCTGTCGAGATCGCCTTCGATCGACCGCGAAATTACGGGCCTCTCTGCCGCTTGCACTTGAGTTTCCACAATGACTTCTCCTGCATGAAGTAAAAAACTGGAGCCCGACCCGCCTGGAGCACGCTCCCCCAAGCCGCCAGCGCTTCTTGAAATTCGCATAAATACCTTATATCAACTAAATAGCAATTGCCGTGACAGACTGCGCACGACTGCTCCGGCAGACCGGTCAAGCAGACTGGCAGAGAGTTGCCGTGACCAGCCCTTGAGAATGCTTCCTGCGTCGGCAAGCTCGTGAGCGATGCCGGCGAGAACGCCATGCAGCTCGTACAGCCACAGCGCGTGGCCCGGAGAGCCTGAGCTCGCCTCCGGACGCCTGGTGAATTGCGCCAGTTCCTGCCCCTGGTCGATCCCCTGAAAAGCCAGGCTACGATAGCTTCCCAAGGCGTCCTTGCTACCAATTGCGGCATCAGCAGAGCACTCGGCAGCCGGCGAGCCGTCGGCCAGCTGGGCGTAGCCATGCTGCAGGCTCTCGATCGCGTGTTGAATGATCAGTATCATCTGCGAGGCCACCTCATCGCGAGTTGACCGCAGGTGATCGAGACTGCGGGCGATCTGGAACAGGCCCGCTGCGGACCGATCCAGGGCATTCATGGTCCAGTCAATCTCGTCAAGTCGGGCATGCCGGTCATGCACCGAACTGACGGCCGCCTGATTGCGCCGCTGCAGTTCCTCACGACGCTGTTCCAGGTCGAGCAGGCACAGCGAATGGGTGGACTCCCTGCCCTGCAGCACCTCGCCGACGATCCGGGACAGATTCACCACCAATTTCGCTTGCCGATTGATCATCGCGAAGAAATCAGGCATTTCGGCAGCGCGCACTGGCGGGCGGACTCTACGCACAACTTGCGCAAGGGCGATGTTTGTCACGGCATTCACCTGTCTTCTACTTCTATCGGGCCTGGTGGAATAGTCATCTGCAAGAAGCTCTTCGATCTGCAAGGACGATCGCTCTGCACTTGCATACTCAATCAAGCACAAAGCGTGCCACATCTAAAGCAAATCGATTTGTCGCATAAAAGCAATGCCCTGGAAGAGAACAGGAGGCGCAGGAGCGACCTTGCGGGGGTGCAACAAAACGCACTTCAATACCGACCGTAATCCTGGAAGGTGATCAAATTCGGCATTGAATACAGCCGGTTAGGCGACCTGTGCAGGAGCGGCGTCAGACCGCGAAGCGTTACACCATGATGCCGGCGAGAGGTATGGCGCGCGCCCACACCGAGGCAAACCAGAGCCGCCCGGCAAACAAGAAACGCGTTGAGACGACCGCAGCAGAGTGGCGGCAAGCGCGCGCCGACATCAGCGGTGAAGAATTGGTGCAGCAGCAAAAACGCCGTTATTCCCGCGCCAGCGGGAATAACGGCGAGCCTTGCAGTGGCAAACAGCGTCGCTACTTCTCAGGCGGTCACCTGACAAAAGCAAGACCGACCCGTCTCGCCTGCCTGGCATGGGCAGAATTCATTGCGTCCGCCACGGCGCCGCCTGAAGGTGGAAGTCGCCCAGCAAGGCTTCGAGTTCCGGTAGCAGCCTTTCGGTCTGCCCTGCCAACCAACAGCACAAGGCTTCCCCCTGCGAGCCGGGAAGCGCTTCGGCGGTCAGTTCGCCGGCCACCGCCAGGTCGTTCAAGCGGCCGAGCAGTTCCTGCAGGCCACTCGCCGACTGGTGGTAGTTGCGCAGCGAATCGCCGGGAAAGAGCGGCGCGAAGAATTCGAGCGCGTAACGTAGCCGCTTGTAGGCCACACGCAGACGGTGGCGGGCCGGCGCATCGCCGCCCGCAGCCTCTGCGGCCAGCTGGCCGACCTGCGCGGCGCGTTTGTCGAGACAACGTGGGGCAAAGGCTTCGAGCCGACGCGCCTTGCCCTCGGGAAGCGCCAGTACGGCAGCCGCGAACTCGAGCAGCAGGCGAGAATAGTCGACCGACTTCAGCGCAACGCGTGCCGCCTCACGATTGATCACGCAGCGTTTTCGCGCGTACTGCGACAGACGGATAATCTCGTCGCCCTCCGGGAACGCCAGGAGGATGGACGGCAAGGTTTCGGCAAGAAACATCCCAGTTACGCGTCTCACCGAGTTGCCTGGCCAATGCCTGCCAGAGCGGGTCGAAGCTGGCGACGAACTCCTGTGGCAAGCTCGGCTTCCAGACGCGGATCGCCGATCGCAGACGGCGAATCGCCACCCTCGCCTGATGCACGAACTCCGGGTTGTCGCTCTCGCACAGGCCGTGCTCGTTACTCTGCAGATGAGTGAGACAGGCCAGCGCAACGGTGCGGAACCCGGCAACAGCCGTCATCCCGCCGTTTGTCTCGATCGGCAGCGCCTTGACCGGCTGCAGGGATTCGTCCAGCCGCACACGGTGGCCAGATGGAAGCTTGCCGGCAGCTTCCGGGTGCGGCGACAACCCGGGCGGCAGTTCCGCGACGGCGGAAAACCGATCGGCAAGCAAGGGATGCTTCAGCCGCCGGCTGGCAACTCCAGGCGTTGGCGAAAGGTTGAGTTCGGTTTCAATACCCATCTGACAAGCTCCTGAGAATCGGACTGGAAACCAGTCACGTCAACATGCCCCTGACCAGACTGGTGGCGATCCAGGATCGGTCGGAGGAGTCCTTACATTCTCACATCAAGCACAAGTCATGCCAGGTATATTTCCCATGGATACTTCATTAAATTCAATCGGATAGCGCCGATCGTCGCAGTGCTTTGGCGGTCGCGGCGGGTGTAACAAAACGAATCGGGATTGCCCCCCAGGGCCCGTCTCGCCTGCGGATTACGTCTGAGAAACAGTGTCTTACGGCCGGTTGACGGGACGCTGCACGGCGCAGAAACGTTACACCTGCGAGCGGTATGATCAGCAGTCTGATGATTGCCGGCAGTCAGCCGCAGAAGCGCATCTCACCCCGCCCGCCGCCTGCGCCACCCCGCCTGCGTGCCGTGCCTGGCAGGGCAGCCGATGCAGACTCCCATGGTCACCATCCCCGCGCCTGACGGCCAATAACAAGCACTGTCTCAAGAAAACGGGGAAGAACCTTGCCGGTCGCCTCCCCGAATTCGATTCGCTTTGTGGGGACTTCAGCAGAGCTTGACGACGATGTCCAGCAGCGTGCTGTTGCAGACGTTCAAGCTGGAGCCCGCGCTCAGAAGCTGGTTGTAGATTTCCTTCCGGCGGAAGATATGCTGGAAATCGGTATCGTTGAATAGCTCTGCGAGGGCGCGTCGGTGGCATCGCGTCAGGTTACGCACCGCCTTGTCCGACTTCTCGGCATCAGCGCGGCCCAGCTTCGCATCGGTCCCCAAACGGCCATAACCCGCGGCCACTGCCTCCGCCCCGTCCTTCAGGTGGACCGCCATCTCAAGGCAATACTTGTCGGCCGTCAAGGCCAGTACATTGGCGTCCATCTCGGCGACCACGGTCTTGCAACTGTTGATGATCTCGTCGAGGTTGATGATCGCCCGGTGCAGGTCTTCGCGGTCGATCGGTGTCGAGAAGGCTTCGTTGAGCAGCGTCAGGTTGCGAACCTTGAGGCGATCTCCCTCGTGCTCGGCATCGATGACCCGTTTGGCGATGTCCGAGCTGCCGGAGGCCATGTAGTCGACCAACAGCGAGGCGCTGAGACCGACCTGCGCGCTCTGTTCGGCGAGCAGGGCAAAGAAGTTCGGCACATTCGGGAAGACGCGACGCAGAATCCGGCGAGGAAAAGAGGGTAACGCAGTGCTAGCGGTCGACATGTTTAAGCCTTTCCGAAAAAGAGATTAACTAGGGCGAAACTCTGAATGGTAACCAGTGCCGAGCCCGGAATCGTGATGACCCCGGTGATGGAAATGTCGTTGGCTTTCGTCCAGCGCACAGCCTTCAGTCGTTCCGAAGAACCGATGCCCATGATCGAGGTGCCAACCACGTGGGCGGTCGATGGCGACGGTCCAGATCGTCAGAATCAATGGCGCGCCCAGGCAACCGGCAATCGCTGTCGGCCAAAGCGCTAGGTCACTTGTAGTCTGATTCTGATTCAGAAAGCATCATTCGTGCCAGAATTGGGAAACGATGGACCGGACCTGGAAAACAGGCGCCTGGCCGCCCGCCATCGCCACGGCGGCAGCCGCCAAGGGGGTGTAACAGAATGGCCGTCTCTTCACCCAGGCGTCGTGCCATCAGACATTTTATCGTGTTATATCCATGCATTACGTATAACGTGTACGGCAGATCGGGATGTCGACAGGTAACACCGGGGGGCCGAGCGACCTGGCAAACCGGGGGAGCGCAGCTTCAGGACTCCGGCTGTATCGCCCGCCGCGCCAGGCGCCTGTTGAGCGCCGGTCGCGACGAGTCGAGAACAGCGTCGCGGCAGCACCTGGTTCCCCTTGGCACGTTTCAGCGCCTCCCTGACCATCGCCTCCTCGACCTCGTCGAGGGTGGGAAAGCGTCCGGGAATCAGGATCGGCAGGCCGTCGGACGGTTCGGCGGCGTGCTCCTCGGCGCCCATCTTCTGCTGCTTCTGGATGGCCTGGCGAAAGCTGTCCATGGCCAGCACCGCCCCCCCGCGATGCAGCGCCATGGCGTTGAAGACCATCGCCCGCAGCTCGCGGACGTTGCCGGGGAAATGATAGTTGGCAAGCAGCGTGAGGAGCTCGTTCGATGGCTCTGGAGCGGGCTTGTTGATTGCCGCTGCCGCCTCGTCAAGGAAGTGCTGCAGCAGCAACGGGATGTCCTCCTTGTGCTGGCGCAGCGGCGGCACTTCAACCTGATGCACGGACAGGCGAAAGAAGAGATCCGAGCGAAAATGGTTCTGACGCATCATCTGGGACAGGTTGCAGTTGGTCGCGCAAGCGGCGCGCGCATCGCTCGGGCGAGCGACATCGATCGAGCAGGAAGTACATATGCTCCTGGAGCAGGCCAACAGTTGGACCGACGACGCCATCGACCGAATCGCCGATCCATCCGGGAACAGCGTGTCCCGCCGGCGGCTAGGGCGATCAGACCGGCACGCGACTGGTCAGCACCGGTGAAGGCACTTTCTTGTGGCCGAACAGGGTGTCGGAAAGAGCGTGTACGTCAAGGCCGGCGACATTGACCTTTCACGAACTGTCGCTCAGGCCGCTGAGCTTGTGCGGTCATGCGCGAACATTTCCTTGCCGGCGCCGGTCTCGCCGGAGATCAGCACCGGTTCGGCGGAAGCGGCAACCGCTTCGAGATACTGGAAAGCGCCCTCATCTTGCGACTGTTGGGTCAAGATACCGGCAAAGGCATCGTTGTTCTGCCGGCAGTGTCGAAGAAGATAGTAGCTGGCACCCATCTGCGCGCAGTAGGGTGCACTCCGAGGGCGTGGCGAACGCTGGCCGCAGACGGCTTCCTCGACCGGCTTGACGAGATAGTCGAAGGCGCCTTCCTTCATGCTGCGGACGGCGGTTTCCACATCAAGCGCTGCAGTCGTGACGATCACCGGCACTTCCGGGTAGGAGTGAACAGTGTCGGCAACAGCGTGCTGCCGGTGATATGCGGCGTGAAGAGATCGAGAAGCGCCGCACCGGCCGGCTGCCGTTCAGTGCCGGCGGCAGTTCCCGGCAGTAGCCCTCCACCATCTCCCACCTTGGCCACACCGGCACTGCAGCACCGCGGCGGTGGCATGCCGGGACCGACTCCTCGTCATCAGCGAGGAAAACGAAACGAACTGGCAAAGGACTTTCTTTCATTCATTCATCCATGGCGATCAGCAGATCAATACTCACCGTCGTGCCGGGGTCACTGTTCGGCTCGAAGCGCAATGCCACCGTGTTTTCGACGGTCGATCGACGAGTTGGAGGCCCCAGCCCGGTACCACCGCTTTCCGCCTTGGTCGTGACGAAGGTTCGCCGATCCTGCCGCCATCACGTCCTCGGCAATTCCTTTTCCTGATCGACCTCGACAATGACCCGGCTGCTGGCGCTGTCCAGCCTGGCCGACGCCTTGACCGACCGGTTGCGATCGGGCAGCGATTCCAGGCGATGACGATCACGGTTGATGAACACCTGTTCCAGTTAAGCACATTCCCCTCACCGCTGGCGGCGCTTCGGAGGGCGATCCGGGATGAAGTGATCGGTGTGCTTGCGAGCTGGGGGTTTCAAGCAGCGTTGCCGGCGTGCAACACTTTAGCGATGTCTGCTGGAACTCGTCCATGTGCCCACGGTCCTGTTTGCCGAGTTGCTTCGGGTTATCGACGATTTTCTGAATGCGTTTGCCGTTCTGGCCAATGTCGTTCATGCCAGCGCAGGATATTCCCGCGCCTGCGCGAAGTTCAAGCCGGCAAGCAGGAACGATCCCTGCTGCTCATACTCCCCGAGGAATCGGCAACGCATCCTGCCAGATCGTGCCAGCAGCGAAGCATTCGCGAGAATGGCGTGATTGGGATTGTT
>JADJMH010000001.1 GCA_016709675.1 Candidatus Accumulibacter proximus | reverse complement strand
AGTTGCTGCGCGTGTTGCAGCGTCCCGAGCTCCCCCTGCACAACAACCTCAGTGAGTCGGATATCCGCGACTACGTCAAGAAGCGCAAGATCAGCGGCTCGACCCGTAGCGAGTCCGGCCGCCGCTGCCGCGACACCTTCGCCAGCCTCAAGAAAACCTGCCGCAAGAACCGACTGTCCTTCTGGCAATACCTTCAGGACCGCGTCTTCGGCTGGCATCGGATTGCGCCGCTGGCGCAGTGGGTCCGGTCTGGTGAGCAGAAACGGGTCAATTCTGGTGAGCGCCAAGGGAGGTTCCAGGTTGCCTACCTCGATGGCAGCTACCGTCTGCTCCTTGACGGTGTGGGCCGACTTGAGGAAGCAACAGTCGACCGAGCCACCCCGTGTAGCTCCGCCGCGTGGTTGGGGCTGCCTTGAAGCGCGGAGCGGTCTCGCTGGTGCTTGCCCACAACCATCCTAACGGCCACGTTCAACCCAGTGAAAAGGACAAGACGCTCACTCGCGCGATCGTGCTCGCGGCCGACACCGTGGGCCTCAGGGTGCTCGCCCATCTGATCATCTCGCCCGGCGCGACGAGGTGTTGAGCTTTCGCAAGGCTGCGCTTCTGTGACCATCGCTCCCGCCATCCTCGAACACTACCCGGACCCGAGCGAGGCTCAGCGCGAAGTCGTCGCGCGCACGGAAGACCCGTGGGACCTCGATCGAGGGCGCACGAGGCTACTTCGACAAGATCACGGAAGAGCTGCCGGGTTAGGCATCTTCCTTGCCGCGCTTGACTGCCTCTTTGAGTGCCTCAGTGATCTCCTGCATGCGTTTCGTAGCCAGTGCTTGGATCATGGCGTCGAAGTCGGAATACTTGTCCGGGTGATAGAGCGCTGCCAAGCTACGCTTGCGTGACTTTGGTGAGTTGACTATGTCAGACAACAATGGCATTAGCACCTCCTCCAGCGACACCTGCAGACGATGCAGATGGATGTCCGAGCTTTCGATGAGCTTGTCATAGCGCCGAACGCGAACTTGACTGCTTGATGGTGGGGTCACATGAACTCGGAATCGGTTTCGCATGCTGAACTGACCCGCAACCCACATGCCCTTGTTATTGCGCCAAAGGAGGGTTCGGACTACCTGGTCAGCGGACAACGCTCGGTGAAGAGTCCATTGCCGGATGAAACCCCGTCTTGCGATCCACCGCCGCCGACTACCGCTGGACGCCTGATGGCAGCAGCCGGGAAGCGGGATCCTGTTGGTAGAATCCGGCCAGGTTCCCGTAGAGCGCCGGATATTCGGCCTGCAGGATGTCCGGGGTCTCGAAAAACGCTTCGCTCATGACGGCGAAGAACTCGCCGGGATTCTCGGCGGCATAGGGGTCAAACGCGGTTTCCTCACCCCCGTCCTCGGCCTGGCCGACGAGGGTACAGAAATGGTCGTAGCTGGCGAGTAGCACCTGCTGCCAGTCGGTGTGCGAAATTCCCGCGTGCAGCGGCGGGATGCCGTTCGCGTCGCCATTGAGCATGTCGAGCTTGTGCGCGAACTCATGGATGACGACGTTGTAACCAGCGCCGGCCATCTGCGCGTCGCGCCACGAAATCAGCAGCGGTCCGCCATCCCAGGCCTCGCCCGAGGCCAGTTCCCGATACTCATGGACGACGCCGAATTCGTCTTCGACGCTACGCGGGATGATGAATTCGTCGGCGTAAACGATGACGCCGACCCAGCCGCGGTAGTAGTCGAGGCCGAGATTGAGGATCGGCAGGCAGCCCTGCGCGGCAATCGAAAGGCAGATCTCGTCGGATAGTTCGAGCCAGGCGGCGGCGGCGAACTCCTTTTCGGCGAGAAAGTCCTCGGCGAGCCGGCGCAGCCGGACCTGCTCCTCGCCAGTGAGCGCAGCAAGAAAAGGCAGTGCCGAAACGACCGCCTGCCACAGGGCGTCGGGTACGGGGGAGGGCTCCCGCCGGTTTCGCAACCAGTCGAACAGTCTGCCGATCATCGGGTCTTCGCTCTCGGCAGCGAGGACGTGGTCAGGTAGATGCCGGTGAAGATCAGGATGATGCCGGCGTAGTGATAAGCCTGCGGTATCTCGGCAAGGAAGATGGCCGAAAGGAGGGTCCCGAAGACCGGCATCAGGTGAATGAACAGGCTGGCCTTGCTGGCTCCGACTTCGCCGACGGCGCGGTTGTAGAAGACGTAACCGAGGAAACCGGGAAAGACTCCGGTGTAGGCAATGGCGGCCAGCGAATCGGTCGATACCTGGATCGTCTGGCCCTGCACGATTTCCCAGGCGTAGCCGGGGGCAAGTGCCAGCAGGCCAACAACCGTAAAGGCAGCGAGCAGCAACATCGGGTGGACGTCGGGTGGTCGCCACTGCAGTCCGATCGTATATAGCGCCCAGGTGAAAACGGCAGCGAGCATCCAGAGGTCGCCGACGTTGAGGCTCATTTGTGCCAGGGTGTTCAGGTCACCGCGACAGACGATGGACGTCACGCCAACGAAGGAAAGCAGGACACCGAACCACTCGACTCCCAGCAAGTGCTTCTTGAGGAAGATCCACGACAGCGTGATGGTGGCGATCGGGATAAAGGAGTTGAGCAGGACGGCGTTGGTCGCCGGGGTGTACTGCAGCCCGATGTACGCCAGGGTGTTGTAGCCGCCGATACCGAGCAGGCCGAGGATGGTCACAGCCTGCCAGTGCTGTCGGAGCAGTGGCCACTGTGTGCGCAGGTGGGGCAGGGCGAGCGGCAGTACCAGAGCGAGAGCGATCGCCCAGCGCCAGAAAGCGAGCGAAAACGGTGGGACCTGGTCGCGAATCGCGCGACCGACGACCATGTTGCCCGACCAGAACAGGGTGGTCAGCACGAGCAGCAGATAGGGGTGTGGCAGGCGGGCGAGCATCAACGGCAGCCGGCAGGGAAAGCGGCATTATGCCTGATGCGCAGTCGAGACTTTATAATGGACGGATGGTCTCGGTCATTCACTCGGTCGCCGCGCAGTGCGACTTCGAACAATCGTTGCTGACGCTCGGTGAAGGCCTCTCGGCAGCCGAGATCGACCGCATCCGGCTGGCCGTCGACTTTGCCCGTTCGACCTACGGCGATCGCAGTCTGGGCAGTGGCGAGGATGTCTGGGGTCATGCGCTGGGGGTGGCGCTGATCGTCGCCGGGCTGAAGCTCGATGCCGTTGCGCGGCTCGCGGCGCTGCTTTTTGCCGTACCGGCGCTGATCGAGCATGGGCTGGCGCTGATCGAGCGGGACTTCGGCGCAGGCGTCGCGCAGCTGGTCGACGGGATTTCCCGCCTGAACCGCCTGCGGCCGATCACCCGCGGCTTTGTCGCCAATTCCGTCGACAGTAACGAAAACCCACAGGAGATGAAGGCGCAGATTGAAGTGCTGCGCAAGATGCTGCTGGCCATGGTCGAAGACATCCGCGTGGTTCTGCTGCGCCTGGCCTCGCGTACACAGACCCTGCGCCATTACGCTGCCGAACCCGATGAGCTGCGTGTCCCGGTGGCGCGCGAGACGCTGGCGTTGTATTCGCCGCTGGCCAACCGGCTCGGTGTCTGGGAGCTGAAGTGGGAACTCGAGGACCTCTCTTTCCGCTTTCTGCATCCAGCGATCTACAAGGAAATTGCCCAACAGCTGGACGAAAAGCGGACCGAGCGCGAGCAGTTCATCGCCGAAGCGATCGACCGCCTGCAGGCTGAACTGGTGGCCGCCGGCGTCAGCAATGCCGAGGTGTACGGCCGACCGAAACACATCTACAGCATCTGGAACAAGATGCGCAAGAAGGCCGTCGGGTTCTCGGAGGTTTACGACGTGCGCGCCTTGCGTGTCATCCTCGATGAAGTGAAAGACTGCTACACGGCGCTGGGCATCGTCCACCACATCTGGTCGCCGATTGCCAAGGAGTTTGACGATTACATAGCGCATCCGAAAGGCAATGACTACCGTTCGCTGCATACGGCTGTGCATTGTCCCGATGGGCGTTCGCTGGAGGTGCAGATCCGTACCCGGGAGATGCACAGCCATGCCGAGTTGGGGGTTGCCGCACACTGGCGCTACAAGGAGGGCAGCGGCACCACGCCGGAAGACCGCTACGACGAGAAGATCGCCTGGTTGCGCCAGTTGCTCACCTGGCGGGACGAAGTGGCCGATTCCTCTGACTGGGTCAGGCACTACAAGCAGGCGGCATTCGACGAGACCGTCTACATTCTGACGCCGCAGGGTCGAGTCGTTGATCTGCCGCGCGGTGCGACGCCGGTCGATTTCGCCTACCGGGTGCATACCGATTTGGGTCACCGCTGTCGTGGCGCCAAGGTGGACGGCGCGCTGGTGCCGCTCAATACGCAGCTGAGCACTGGCCAGCGCGTCGAGATCATTGTCGCCAAGCATGGTGGGCCGTCGCGGGACTGGCTCAATCCTTCGCTGGCCTATCTGTTTACGCCTCGTTCGCGGCTCAAGGTCCGGCAGTGGTTCGCCAGTCTGGCGCTGGAGGATACGCTTGCCGAAGGGCGCGCCGTGGTGATCCGAGAATTGCAGCGGATGGGCCAGCCAGGCATCAACCTCGATGATCTTGCTGCCCGGCTGGGCTTCGCCCGCAGCGACGACCTGTTCATTGCCGTTGCGCGAGCGAAGCTGAACCTGCGCCAGCTGCAGGTCGCGGTACGCGGTAATGAGATGCCGGCCGACGACCAGGAGCTTGCCGAACTGCCTGTGCGTCGGCAGCGGGACAGCGATGTCGCCGACAAGGGCATCCTCATTGTTGGCGTCGATCGCTTGCTGACGCAGCTCGCCGGTTGCTGCAAGCCGGCTCCACCGGATCCGATCGTCGGTTTCGTCACGCGCGGCAAGGGTGTCTCGGTCCACCGCGCCGACTGCAGCAATTTTTCCAATATGCGGACGATGCATCCCGAGCGGGTGATCGAAACGACTTGGGGCAGCCGCACTGATGGCGTCTTTGCGGTCGATATCGTGATTGATGCCTACGACCGACAGGGTCTGCTGCGCGACGTATCCGACGTTCTTGCGCGCGAAAGGATCAACGTCATTGCAGTCAATACGCAGTCCAGGCAGGGCAACGCGCACATGAGCTTCACTGCCGAAGTCGGCAGCGTTCCACAACTCAATCGGACCCTGGCCTTGCTGCACGAAGTCCAGGGCGTGGTCAGCGCGCGCCGCGCCTGACGGCAGGATCCGCTGATGCCGACAGGGGGACACGGTGCCCCCGTTCAATTCTCAGGCCTGCAGCAGTTCGATCAGCTCGGCTTGCGACGAATGCGGGCTGGTACGCGACCCGCGCCGCTGGTGGTAGGTGCCATCGGGTCCGAGCTCCCAGGCCAGCGTGTTGTCGGTGAGATAGATCTGCAGTCCTTCGGCGATGACACGCCGCTTCAGCTTGCGGTCGAGCACCGGGAACGCCAGTTCGATGCGACGGAAGAAATTACGCTCCATCCAGTCGGCGCTCGACAGGTAGACCTTCTCCTCGCCCCCCGCGTAGAAATAGAACACCCGGTGATGTTCGAGTTGCCGGCCGATGATCGAGCGGACGCTGATATTTTCCGACAAGCCCTTGACCCCGGCGCGCAAACCACAGACGCCGCGGACGATCAGGTCAATCTTGACCCCGGCCTGTGAGGCGTCGTAGAGGGTGGCGATGATTTCCGGTTCAAGCAGCGAGTTCATCTTGGCGATGATTCTGGAACGTTTGCCGGCGCGCGCGGCTTCGGCTTCAGCTCGAATCGCTGTGACGACGTTCGGCTGCAAGGTGAACGGCGCTTGCCACAGGTGTGTCAAGGTCTGCGCGCGACCGAGGCCGGTGAGTTGCTTGAAGACTTCGTTGGTATCGACGCCGATCTCTTCATTGCAGGTCAGAAGACCGAAGTCGGAGTACAGGCGAGCAGTCTTTGGATGGTAGTTGCCGGTACCCAGGTGCAAGTAGCGACGCAGGACACTGCTGCCGGCTTTCCCTTCCTCGCGGCGGACGATCATCAGCATCTTGGCATGGGTCTTGTAACCGACGACGCCGTAGACGACGTGCGCACCGACCTCCTCGAGCTTGGTCGCCCAGCCGATATTGGCTTCCTCGTCGAAGCGGGCCATCAGCTCAACGACCACAGTGACTTCCTTGCCATTCTGTGCTGCGCGCAGCAGCGACTGCATCAAGACCGAGTCGGTGCCCGTGCGGTAGACGGTCATCTTGATCGCCACCACCTGCGGGTCGTTCGCTGACTGCTCGAGCAGTTCGATGACCGGGTTGAAGCTCTGGTAGGGATGGTGCAGCAGGATGTCGCCAGCGCGAATACTGTCAAAGATACTGTGACATTTCTGCAGGGCCTTCGGTATCCCCGGCGCAAAAGGCGGAAACTTGAGATCGTTGCGCAGGACCCAGTCGGGTACCTGCATCAGACGAACGAGATTGACCGGCCCGGCGACGCGATAAAGATCGGTCTCGGTGAGGTTGAACTGTCCGAGCAGGAACTGGGTCATTGCTTCCGAGCAGCTGTTGGCCACTTCCAGCCGGACGGCGTCACCGAAATGGCGCTGCGGCAACTCGCCCTGGATCTTGGCGCGCAGGTTCTTGACCTCTTCCTCGTCGACAAACAGGTCGCTGTTGCGCGTGACGCGGAACTGGTAGCAGCCGAGCACCTTCATGCCGGAGAACAGTTCATGAACAAACTCGTGCAGGATCGAGGACAGGAAGACGAAGGCGTACTCAGATTCGCCAAGTTCTCGCGGTAGCCGGATCACGCGCGGCAGCACGCGCGGCGCCTGCACGATGGCGGCACCGGAACTGCGGCCGAAAGCGTCGCGGCCTTCGAGTTCAACGGCGAAATTGAGGCTCTTGTTGAGCACACGTGGGAACGGGTGCGACGGGTCAAGTCCGATCGGGGTGATGACCGGCATCACTTCGCGGAAGAAGAAATCCCGGATCCACTCGCGCTGCTCGGGGTTCCAGTCTGCGCGCTTGAGGAAGCGGATACCCTCAGCGGCAAGTTGCGGCAGGATCTCGTCGTTGAGCAGCGCGTACTGTTCCTTGACGATGGCGTGGGTTTCGTCGCCGACCAGGCGGTAAACCTCACGGGCGGTCTTGCCGTCGGTGGTGATCGCAACCGAATTCAGCTTCAGCTGTTCCTTGATTCCGGCTTCCCGAATCTCGAAAAACTCGTCTAGATTGCTGCTTACGATGCACAGGAAACGCAAGCGCTCAAGCAGCGGCGTGCGAGGGTTTTTTGCTTGCGCCAGCACCCGCCTGTTGAAGGCCAGCAGGCTCATCTCGCGATTCTGGAAGTATTCCGTCGGGAAGGCCGTGGGTGTCTGGAGGGGAGGGGTTTCGCTGGTCGTGGCGACGATATTCATGGGTTCGTTCCGTCAGAAGTGATGGATCCGCAAGGTGCATTCGGGAACGAGCATATTACAGCCATCGCTTGTCTGCTGGTCGATTCGCGCGTCTTTTTCTTGCTCGGGCAGCGCTGACCGGTCTGGCGCAGGGCAATAAATGCGCCTGCCGGCAGTGTTAGAATGGGCGGGCTGTAAATTGTCTGTCGCCGTACGATTGGGGAACAACAGCCATGAGTTACGAACTGATTGCTGGGGTCGATCTGGGCTCCAACAGTTTTCGCCTACAGATTGGGCGCGTCGTAGGTAACCGCATTCACCCGGTCGATACGCTCAAGGAGACGGTTCGGCTCGGCTCCGGTCTGACCCGGGAGAAGCTCCTGGATCACGCTTCGCAACAGCGCGCGATCAGCGCCTTGCGCCGTTTTGGTGAGCGACTGCGCGGCTTCGAGCCGGAAACGGTGCGGGCAGTGACGACCGACGCGATGCGGGTGGCGAGGAACGCGCGCATGGTCCTCCTGCAGGCAGAGGCGGCTCTGGGCTTTCCGATCGAGATCATCGGTGGTCGTGAGGAGGCGCGCCTGATTTACATTGGTGCCGCAAATGCACTGACCTCGGCCCTTCACCGGCGGCTGGTGGTCGATATCGGCGGTGGGTCCACCGAGTTCATCATCGGCGAGCGCACCGAACCGCTGCTCATGGAGTCGCTGTTCATGGGCGGCATCAGCTATCGACAGCGTTTCTTTGCCGAAGGCAAGGTAGACAAGAAGCGCTTCTACGCTGCTGAAGTGTCGGCTGCACGCGAGATTGAAGCGATTGCCGCCGACTATCAGCGTTTCGGTTGGCAAGAGGCGGTGGGTTCCTCGGGTTCCGCGCAGGAAATTGCCACGCTCCTGGAAACAAACGAACTCAATCCTGAGGGGGTCCGTGGTATCAGCCGGGAAGGTCTGGCGAAGCTGCGCCAACTGCTAATCAGCGCTGGGTCGGCCGAGGCGCTGGAGCTCAAGGGCCTGAGCAGCGACCGCTTGACGATTCTCCCTGGCGCCATCGCGATCATGTCCGCGGTGTTCTCGGAACTGGGCATCGAACACATGAGCCATTCCGATGGGGCGTTGCCTCTGGGCGTCCTCTACGATCTGCTTGGGCGCTTCGAGCATCATGACACGCGCGACGACACGGTCGTCCACTTCCGGCGTCGCTACCAGGTCGACAAGGCGCAGGTCATCCGTGTCGAGAGAACCGCTGTGGCCTTGCTCGGACAGATGATCAAGCTGGATTTGCCGGAGCATGAGGACGATGTGCACTTTCTGCGCTGGGCGGTCTCGTTGCATGAGATCGGCCTTTCGGTGGCGCATAGCGAGTTCCACAAGCATGGGGCCTATATCATTGGGCATGCTGACATGCCTGGTTTCTCGAAGCGCGATCAGGCGCGTCTGGCCCTGCTGGTGCTTGGCCAGCGCGGCAAACTGCAGAAGCTGGCATCGATGCCGGCCGGCGACGCCAACTGGCGCCTGGTGTTCTGCCTGCGCCTGGCGGTCTTGCTGCATCGTGCGCGGGACGATCATCCGCTACCCGAACTGTCCGTCAGGGAGTCGCCGGTCGGTTTTGAGCTTGATGTTCCGCCGGGCTGGCCGAACGCCAATCCGATGACTGCTTCTGCATTGACCGATGAGGCGTTGCTCTGGCGCCGTATCGGCATCAAGGTGCGTATTCGGTCGGTGCCGGACGAGACTGCGGTCGGCTTGAATCTGTTGGAAAAAGCATAACGCAGTGGCCGCGAACGCGGCGCGACGCCTCGCGGTGGTGGTTCGAGGCAGCGACCCGGTCGGGCATTGAACCGATGAGGAGTGAGCGAGTGAGCAAGGAAACGGAACGGTCCCGTAGCAGATCGAACCACGCCTTCTGAGGTCGGAATGGCGGTGGCCACGATAGAAGCCGTCAGGCAGGGCGACACGGTGCAACTCGTGCTTGCCGGTGACTGGACGCTGGCGACCATGCCGCAGCCGATCTTGGGGTTCGAACTTCGTCTGCGTGACTTGGCGATCAGCAAGCCGGGGTGGGACCTAAGGTCGATCTCGCGCCTGGACAGCGCCGGCGCGATCCTGCTCTGGCGCACGTGGGGGCGGCAGTGGCCGGCCTCTTTGGCGGTGTCTTCCGGCCATCGACTGCTGCTCGAGCGGGTCGAAGCCATCGCTCCCGACCGTCAGCCAGAGAAATCGGCAGAGCCGCTGGCCTGGATCACTGTTCCCGGTCGACTGGCCTTGACGGCGGGCAAGCATCTGGCGGCGATGGTCGCCCTGATTGGCCAGTTGGTCCTGGACGTCGCCTATCTGTGCGTTCACCCACGTGACATTCCGTGGCGCGAGTTTTCGGCGAACCTTTACAAGAGCGGCGCCCAGGCCTTGCCGGTGACGGCATTGATCGGCTTTCTGATCGGCATCGTTCTCTCCTACCTTTCGTCACTGCAGCTGAGGACCTTCGGCGCGGATATCTTCATCGTCAATCTGCTCGGCATCAGCATTGTGCGCGAACTCGGTCCGGTGCTGGTCGCCATCCTGGTAGCCGGTCGCTCGGGGTCGGCAATGACGGCCCAGATCGGGGTCATGCGGGTGACCGAAGAGATCGATGCGCTGGCAACGATGGGTGTCTCGCGAAGCCAGCGTCTGGTCCTGCCCAAGGTGCTTGCGCTGGCCGTGGCGATGCCGTTGCTGGTAGTCTGGTGTTCGGCAGCCGGGATCATTGGCGGCATGGTCTCGGCCAAACTGCAGATGGGTTTGTCCTACGGTTTCTTCATCGATACCCTGCCGAGGGTGGTACCGGTCGCCAACGTCTGGATTGGCTTGAGCAAGGGAGTGGTCTTCGGCGTCCTGATTGCGCTCGTCGCCTGCCACTTCGGTCTCAAAGTCAAGCCGAATACCGAAAGCCTGTCGGCACGCACGACCACTTCGGTGGTAACCTCGATCACCATGGTGATTCTGGTTGATGCCCTCTTCGCGGTATTGACGCGCAATCTGGGGCTCCCCTGAATGAGCACGTTGCCTGGGGTCTGCCGGAGAGCAGCACCGGTGGTCGAGATCCGCGGCCTGTGTACGGAGTTTGACGATGTCGTGATTCACCGCGATATCGACCTCGACATCGAAGTCGGCCAGATGCTTGGTCTGGTCGGTGGCTCGGGCAGTGGCAAGACGACCTTGCTGCGTGAGATCGTTGGTTTGCTGGCGCCAAGCAAGGGGACCGTCAGACTCTTTGGCGAGGCGGTGCTCGACGCCGATCCGGAACGTCGTCGTCGTCTTCGCCGTCGCTTCGGCATGCTCTTTCAGCAGGGGGCGCTTTTCTCGGCGCTCTCCGTTCATGACAACATTGCTTTTCCCCTACGGGAACTACACACTCTCGACGAGGCGATGATCACCGATCTCGTATTGCTCAAACTCGGCATGGTCGAGCTTGAAGCCCGCCACGCCCGGCTGATGCCCGCCGAGTTGTCTGGCGGCATGATCAAGCGGGTCGCTCTGGCGCGTGCCTTGTCGCTGGAGCCTGAGCTGCTCGTTCTCGACGAGCCCACCGCGGGTCTCGACCCGGACCGCAGCGAAAACTTCGTCAAGCTGCTCAGGATGCTGCAGAGGGAACTCGGTTTCACGGTCGTCATGGTGACGCACGACCCCGAGACGCTGGCCGGCCTTGCCACGCGCCTGGCCGTTCTTGCCGACCAGCGAATCGTCGCCTGTGGTACGGCAGCAGAAGTGGCCGCCGTTGACCATCCATTCATCCGCAACTTTTTCAGTTCCGGGCGTGCAGCAGCCGTCAGACAGGGCACCAGCTAGCCATGGAAAACCGTGCGCATGCCCTGGTAGCCGGACTGTTTACGCTTCTTCTCGGGGTATCGGTGGCGCTCGCGATCTGGTGGTTCGGGGGCAACCACGAAGCGACCACCGAGTACACCGTGGTTACCCGAAACAACGTCACCGGTCTCAGTCTGCAGGGGCAGGTGCGCTATCGAGGAATCCGTGTTGGCAAGGTGCAGGCGATCGGACTGGACCCCAAGGATGGGCAGAATATCCTGATTCGAATCAGCGTGGACAGCACCGTGCCGGTCACCCGCGCGACGACCGCCAAGCTGGGCTACCAGGGAGTGACCGGCATTGCCCATATCCTGCTGGAAGACAAAGGAGAAGACCCGACGCCGCTGCGCGCTGATGACGGTGAGCCGCCACGCATCGGCATGCAGTCGTCACTGATCGAGGAGTTGTCGGAAGTCGGCGGGGCGACCTTGCGTCAGGCACGGGATTTTCTGGCCAGCGCGAACCAGGTCCTCGACGGCGAGAACCGCCAACGGTTGGCCAGGATCCTGGCCAACCTTGAGACGACGACCGACAACAGCAACGAGGTGGCAATACAGTTGCGACAGTTGTTGGCTCCGGAGAATCTCCGGTTGCTGAAGGCGACACTCGCCCATGCGGAGCGGGCGGCGGGCGAGGCAGCGCCCCTGCTGAGCGATGCTCGTCTCCTGATGGTTCGTCTCCAGGCGGTGAGCGACAAGCTGGATCTGCTGCTCGGTGATCCCTCGCCGGCTGGCATCGGCGCTCTCGCGCCGCGCCTCAATGAACTTGGCGCCGAGTTGTCGGCGAGTTCGCGTCAGCTCAATCGGGTGCTGCAGATGCTTGAAGAATCGCCGCAAAGCCTCGTATTTGGTCCCCCCCAGCTAGCCCCGGGACCCGGTGAGGCCGGTTTTGTCGCGCCCCCAGCCAACGAGGGATCACCATGAACAGGCCACTGATTATTCTCGCTGCGTGCTTGCTCGCCGCCTGCGCCGGTGGCGCGCGAAACGCGCCGCCGGCCGCCGTGTACGACTTCGGGCCGCCAGTGGAGCGTCTGGCCGAGGGCGGTCCCTGGTCGAGCGTGGCGCTCGAAATCAGGGCGCCGTACTGGTTTGACTCGCTGGGTATCGAATACCGCCTGCTCTATGAAAATCCGCTCAAGTTGCGCAGCTACGCGGGAAGCCGATGGGCGGGACCACCCGCACTGTTGTTGTCACAGCGCCTGCGGCAACAGCTGGGCCTCGTTCCCGTGACCGGACAGACCGCGGTCAGTTGCGTGTTGCGCCTGGAAATACATGAGTTTTCTCAGCTATTCGATACGCCCCAGCGCAGTCGTGCCATGCTGCAAGGCAACGCCACTCTGCTCGATGCCAGGCATCGGATCGTCGCCGAACGGTGGGTCGCCAGCGAGCAGCCGGCAGCGACCGATGATGCTCGCGGCGGGGTCACGGCGTTGGTTGCGGCCAGTGAAGAACTTGGACGGCAGCTAGCCACATGGCTGAACGATCTGGAGAAAAGTAGCAGGCTGAGGCATTGTCGGTCGACCGCCCGGGAAAACCAATGACTCGCATCACTCATTCAAGGAGAGAAAGATGAACACCTCGATGTCCATTCCGGATGCCCCCTACGTTGTCCGCGCTGATCATGACGGCATCGTCACCCTGACGCTGAATCGTGCCACTCAGTTCAACGCCCTGTCGCGGACGATGATTGGCGCCCTGCAGGCGGAACTGGATGCGATCGCTCCGGACCCGGCAGTTCGTGTCGTGATCATTGCCGGTGCCGGCAAGGCTTTCTGTGCCGGACACGATCTCAAGGAGATGCGGGCCAACCACCACAAGGCTTTCATGCAGGATCTGTTCAGCCGCTGTGGCAGGATGATGATGACCCTGACACAGATGCCCCAGCCGGTGATTGCTCGCGTGCACGGCATCGCCACGGCAGCCGGTTGTCAGTTGGTGTCGATGTGCGATCTGGCGGTTGCCGGTGATAGCGCGCGCTTCGCCACTTCCGGCATCAACGTCGGCCTGTTCTGCGCGACGCCGGGGGTGGGGCTGTCGCGCAACCTCGGTCGCAAGCAGGCGTTGGAAATGCTGCTCACCGGCGACTTCATCGATGCCCGGACGGCGCTGCAGCAAGGCCTGGTCAATCGGGTCGTCGCCGCCGATGCCCTGGATGCCGAGGTCGACAAGCTGGCACGCTCGATCATTGCCAAATCCTCGGTCGCCATCGGCATGGGTAAGCAGATGTTCTACAAACAGCTTGAGATGGGGCTGGAAGCGGCTTACCAGTATGCTTCCGAGGTGATGGCCTGCAACATGATGACCGACGATGCCGGCGAGGGGATCGATGCTTTCATTGGCAAACGCAAGGCCGACTGGAAGGGTCGATAGGTCGGCGCGGCGTGCCTTCCTGTCAATCGCTCTCGTCGGGGGGGGGCGTTCGGCCCTCTCCGCTGCGGGGTGAACTCGTTCAATCAGGTCGTACTGTCAGGCCAGCGCTATCCGATCGTGTCCGCCTGCCTTGGCATTGTGAAGTGCCTGGGCTGTGCGCTTCAGGAGATCGTCAGTGGACCGGTCAGTAGCACAGGCTTCGCTTGCTCCGACGCTGGCCGTGAACTGGACGGTGCCATTTTCCGTTGGAATCGATATTGTCGCGACCTCCGAGCGAATCTGCTCGGCAATCAGGAGGGCTTTCCCAAGGTCGGTTTCGGGCAGGAGAATCGAGAACTCGCTACCGCCCAGCCGACCCAGGAGGTCCCTTCCCCGGAGACAGCGTGTTGCCACTTCGGCAAAGGTGACCAGTACCTGATCACCCACGGCATGGCCATAGCCGTCGTTTATCCGCTTGAAGAAGTCGATGTCGAACAACACCAGGGCCAGAGGCGACTGCTGCCGCTGTGCGACTTCGAGTTCCTGCTGCAGTGTCTCGACGAAGTGCTGGCGGCTGCTGACGCCGGTCAGCTGGTCGGTGTCTACCAGCTTCTGCAACTGCGCATTCTGGCTGGCCAGCGCCTGCAGCAGACAGAGCGATCGATAGGCGATGACGGACAGCGGTACGGTCACGCCCAATGCCAGTAGAACGATCCACACGGTCTGTCGCAGCCAGGCGGCGAGTGCGTCGTCGTAGTTTTCCGAGACCATGATCAGCAAGGGGTAATCAGGCATCGACAAGAAGCTGATGAATTCCCTGGCCTGGGCATCAGCCTTGTCGTCGAGCATTACGATGGCACGCGACTGCGTGGTCAGGTGCTTACGGAAAAGCTCCCCGTTAGCCGATGACCGGCCCGGCAGCTGCTGATCGTCTGGTGCCCTGGCGAGAATCGTGCCGTCGCGCCTGAGCAGAGTGATTGCGCCACGCGGCTTCTGCCGTTGCTCGTCGTACGTCCTAGTCAGCAGCGGCAGGTCGATCATGGCGATCAACATCCGGATACCGTGCGCGGGGTTGTGCAGAGGCAGTGCAACCGGCAAGCCATGGTGGCCGGTCGGCGGATTAGGCGCGGGGCTGCCGATGAACAACCCTGCGCTAGCCAGCGCACCCCTGAAATACTCGCTTTCAGCCACATTTGCCGGCGGCCCTTTGGCCTTGCCCAGGACGTCCGACACTTCGCCGTTCGCCGTCAGCAGCTGGACGTCGATGGACTCACCGGTTCGGCTGCGGAAACCTTCGATCAACTTCCGGAAGGCAGGGTCGCTGCGCGGGTTCCGGCTGGCGTTCGTGGACAGCCAGGATTCGCAGCTCATGAGGAAGGTGTCGATCAGGCGAAGCTGCTGTCTGGTCTGCTCCTCAACCGCATGCGTCATGCGCTGCAGACGCTCTCCGGTGGCGACGATGCTTGCCTGCCGCGCCGAGACGGCTGAGACAATGACAATTGCCCATAGTGCGCCGAGGAGGAGCAGCGTCACCACGACGACCGTCCATGGGTTGGCCCATTCCTCCAGGTACCTGATGGTTTCTCTCACCTTGCCGTCTGCCTTTGTCGCTGATCGATCGCAGCCATTCTAACAAGCTGGCGGTGTTGGTTGAACAAGCGTTGCTCAAGCAGCCCGGGCAATTCGCCAGATTGGGGTCAATGACCGTTTCTGGCGACCGCTCGACCGGCGATGGTTTCAGCGTGGAGTCCCCAGCGTTCTGCCGTGTGCGTCGTCGGTAGTGGCTTCCTCCTCCACCTCGGCGTCAATCACGCCGGCAAAGAAACCGATGGCCGTGCGCGCGACCTGCGAGGTGTCGTGGTAGGCGTAGGCGCTGGCGCCGAGTGCGCCGAAGACGGGAATCCAGCGCGCAATCACCTTCCCTATCACGCGTTGCGAAATGTGCAAGGCGATCTTCAGGGCCACTGCCTGGACCTCCGGGCGTGAGGCGCGATGGACGACAAAATGCTTGCCGATGCCGGCAACCAGATCACGGACGGCCTGGGCGTCGGTATGCCGGAAGAGGCAATAGAGCATCTCCTCGCGGCCCAGTTCGGCCGTCCTGCCGTAACAACCGGCGATATCTGCAACCATCTGTGTCTGCAGCTTCCACAGCGCACGGAGTTGGGGAAGCAGCGTCAGCCAGCCCAGGGGGCCAGGGGGAAGCGTCAGACCGCCCGCCGTCACGGCCGCCTGCCTGGCGGCCGTCCTGGCTATTGTGCGGGCACGACTTTCCGGCCTCTCTTTTCTGTGTTCGGTCGTGGCCGGGGTATGGCCGACATAATCCAGAATCGCCTCGGCGATTCGCTGGCTGGCCCGGCGTTCGGAGCGGCGTCCGGAAAACTGTTTGTTTGGCATGGGGTGAATGCTGGCTAGGGTGAGAAAGGGGCTTGGTGGCTCGCTTGGGCCAGTCATCGTCGCTCATCGCGCGACCTGGCGCCAGACGCTGGCCAGCCATGGCTGCTGCGCACGTGGCAGGCCGGCGGGACGATAATAGTGTTCGAGTTCGCTGAAGCCGGCAGCGGAGAGCAGGTGGCGCCAGGCTGCGAGGTCATGGTAGGCAGCGTAGCGTCCGTCATTCCAGCCTTCGTGATTGTCGCCATGTGGGTTCGAGCAGAACAGTACACCCTGCGGCTTGAGGGTGGCGTGCAGCTGTCGCAGAACGCGCGGCAGTTCCCGGGTTGGCACATGAAATAGCGAGGCATTGGCAAATATTCCATTGAAATACGCTGCCGGGAGATCGAGCTGCAGGAAATCCTGCTGCCAGACCCTGCAGCCGCTGTCGGCGCGTGCCATTTCGACGAAACCTCGGGCACCATCCAGCCCGATGACGATATGGCCGAGGCTGGTAAAGGTCTTCAGATCGCGGCCTGGGCCGCAGCCGAAGTCGAGGATGGTGAACGGTACCTGCCCTCGGAGGTGGCGCAGCAGCGCGGCGATGTTCTGGGTGACGTCGTGGTCGCACGTTCCCTTGCGAAACTCCTCGGCGCGCTGGTGGTAATGAGCCAGAGTTCGAGCAGAGACTTGTTCGAGATCGTTGTGGTGGAGCGGCACGGGCAGTGGTCAAGCGCTGAATGCGTCTGGGCAGGATCATCTTCGGGCGATGGTAACCCATTGTTCGCCAGAGGTGGATGACGTCATCCCGGCCGGCAGTGAAATCTTCCTGTGTTAATCTAGGTTTCCGTGCTGCCCGGAGAATCACCCGCTGGAAGAGGTTTGGTCGCCGGCCGGCGTCAAGGGAAGATTAAATTACCCGGGGAGCACTAGTCGTCCCCAGCAGGAGGGTTGTCATGGCCACAGAAACCGAAATCAAGCTGTCCATCCCAGCGCGTGCCGTGGGCCAACTGGCCAAGCAAGCCATCCTGGGCGGCGCTGAGCCGCAACGGCAATTGCTGGTCAATACCTACTACGACACAGCGGACAAGCGATTGCGGCGCGAACGGATCGTCGTGCGTCACCGGCAGAAAGGGCGGCAGTGCTTGCTCACCGTCAAGACAGCTCCGATGCTCACCGCGGGACTGGCGCAACGCAGCGAGTGGGAGGTTCCCGGACAGCCTGGAGCGTTCGACTTTTCGCACGTCGATGACGCGAGCGTGCGCGAACTGCTCGAGTCGCTGCGTGACCACCTGCAGCCGATATTCACCACACACTTCAGGCGAAATGTCTGGTTGCTGGAGCCGCGCCATGGTGTGCGCATCGAACTGGCGCTCGACCGCGGCTGGATCGATACGCGGGGTCAGCGCCAGACCATTCGGGAGATCGAACTGGAGCTGCTCGCCGGCGAGGTCAGCGATCTGTTCGACGTGGCGGTCGAGTTGCAGTTCAGCCTGCCGCTGCACCCGGAGACAAGCAGCAAGTCGGAACGTGCCTACCGACTGCTGGCCGATGTGCCGCTCACCGCGGCCAAGGCGTTGCCGGTCGTCACCTCGGCCAGCATGCCGACCATCGAGGCCTTTCGCCTGATTGCCCTGTCCTGTCTCCACCACCTGCAAAGCAACGAAAACGGCGTTTGTCAGAGTGACGAGCCGGAGTTCGTTCATCAGGCGCGGGTTGCCATCCGTCGCCTGCGGTCGGCGATCCGCCTCTGGGAGCCGCTGCTGCCAGAGGCCTTTGTTGCCCGCTTCGATCCGCTTTGGCAGGAGCTGGCGACAAAGCTTGGTGATACCCGCAACTGGGATGTCTTTCTGGCGGAAACGTTGCCTGTGCTCGCTGAGGCCTTTCCCGGCAGGGGCGAGATCGACCGGCTTTCCCGTCATGCCCGGATGCGCTGCGCCAGAAGCCGCAGGGCCAGCATCCGTGCGCTCAAATCGGCGACCTACTCGCGCCTGCTGGTTGACTTCACCGCCGCTCTCCTGGTGCTGCCGGAAGCTGGCGCCGGGCCGTTAGCTAGTTTCGTCCCACGCTGCCTCAACAAGCGCGCCAGGCGGGTCAATGAGCGCGCCGCGGATGCGCTGGGGTCGGATGTTGAAGCTCGTCACCGCTTGCGGGTGGCGTTCAAGCAGCTACGCTATGCAGTCGAGTTCTTTACTCCGCTCCTGGCTGGTCCGCAGCTGGCTGATTACCACCGCTCAGCCACGTGTTTGCAGGAGCTGCTGGGTCGTCTGAACGATCTGGCGGTTGCCGCGGAGCTGACTGCCGAGGCGCTGCCCGGTGGCAAGGGTGCGGTTATCGAGGACTGGCTGGCGGCAAAGTCCGAATCCCTGCTGCCCGAATTCAGAGAATTCCTCAACCAGTTCCAGCAGCAGCAGGTACCGTGGCTGCGTGCATGAACAGCTCGCGGGCGGTGGCGCTGGCGGGCGTCACGATGGCCTCCGGTTGGCGCTACCACCCCAGGCTGCAGATTGCTTACAGCTGGTAAATCCAGCTGGCGATCACGAAGTAGTTCAGGACGCCCAGAATGTCGATCGCTGTGGTGACGAAGGGTCCCGTGGCGACCGCCGGGTCTACCTTCATGCGCTGAAAGATCATTGGCAGGAGAACCGCCAGCAAGGCGGCGCCGGTCATGTTGCCGAGAATGGTCAGACCGACGACCTCGCCAAGCTGGATACTGTTGTGGACCAGGTACCCGTAGAGCGCCAGGATCACACCGTAGAAGCCACCGAGCACCAGACCGACGCGCAATTCCTTGAGCACCAGCGGCACGGTGTCTCTGACATCGATCGCGCCAGTTGCCAGACCCCGCACGGCAACGGTGGCAGACTGGACTCCGACGTTGCCGGCCATGCCCATGACCACTGGCAGGAAGGCACTCAGCACCAGAACCTCGCCAAGGATCGCTTCGTAACGGCCAATCACCGCCGTCGCGGCCAGCCCTCCGATGAATGCGGCGAGCAGCCAGGGTAGGCGTATTCCGGCAATCTTGAAGGCCGAGTGGGTGAGCGTCTCCGACTCGCTGGTACCTGCCATTTTCAGCATGTCGCGCGTCGTTTCTTCTTCGAGGACATCGATCACGTCATCCACCGTGACCATGCCCACCAGGACATTCTCCTCGTCCACCACCGGCACGGCGAGCAGGTGATACTTTTCGACCAGCATGGCGACGGTGGTCTGATCAGCGTCCGTTGTAACCTTCATCACGCGCCGGTTCATCACTTTGTGCAGCGGGGTGCCGGGCCGGGCCAGCAGCAACTGCCGCAGGGATACGACGCCCACCAGGCGACCGGCCTCGTCGGTCAAATAAAGATAGAAGACCATCTCGACGTCTTCACGACTGCGGATGTTCTCGATCGCCTCTTCAACGGTCAGGGTGTGTGGCAGCGAGAAAAAATCGGTGGTCATGATGCCGCCGGCACTGCTGGGGTCGTACTGCAGAAGGCTTTCGAGTTCGTCCTTGCTCTTCCGGTCGAGCAAGGCCATCAGTTGCTCGCGCTGGTCCTCCGGCAGATCCCCGACGAGGTCGGCAAGGTCGTCAGGCGCCAGGTGTTTCAGGACGGCAGCCAGTTTTTCGACTGGCGACTCGGTCATCACCTCCGTCCGCAAGCTGGGCGACAACTGGCTGAAGACCTCGGCTGCCATCTCCGTGTCGGCGATGGCGTAGAAGACGTCCACCACATGCGCTGGCGGTAGTTCATCGAGGATCGAGGCCATGTCGGCGGGGTGTAAACGGGAGATCACCTTCTGCAGCGACGCCTTGGCCTCGCGGTGATAGAGCCGCTCAATCGTTTCGACCAGTCGCTTTTTTCTGGTGTTGTAGGCGACAGAGGCAACCGGCTTGGTTTCGACGTTGATTTGCATAACAGTTATTCCCTTCGAGTTGCGACGTCTGCGAACGTCCAGCACGATAGTTTACCGGTAGGGGCTCGGTCGGTCTATCCGTTTCGACGCCGATCGGTCAATTATTGCCCTAGCTTTCGCCGAAAGCGCTCTCCGGGAGCCTGCCAGGTGTTGTTTCTCTGACCCTTTTTCGAAAAAGCGATAGGTTTCCCATCACTGGCCATGTTTGACGACGGCATCATTATCGGATCGAGTCTTGCGTTTGGCATGATAGCTGTTGCACAATCGTCATGTGACCATGAATTGAACCACGGGGCCAGAACATCATGTTGCCGGTTTGCGCCCCTCTTGTCTGGAGCTACGCGCATGAGACCGGTCTGGATTTTCAAGCACCTGCAGTCTGGCGTGCCGCTGATCACCACTCTGAAGGAATACCGACTGGCATGGCTGAGCAAGGATTCGATCGCCGGCCTTTCCGCCTGTATCGTGTCGATTCCGTCGGTCATCGCCTACGCCGAACTGGTGCATCTGCCGGCGATTGCCGGTCTCTACGCAGCGCTGGCGGCGGCCATCGGCTACGCCCTGTTTTCCAGTTCACGCCACGTCATCGCCGGCCCCGACGCCGCCATCGGCCTGCTGGCTGGTTCGGCGATCCTGCCGCTGTCGGGTGGTGACCCGGCGCGGATCGTCGTTCTGGCAGCGGTCCTCAGCATCCTGTCGGGAGTCGTACTGCTGCTCGCGGCGCGCCTGAAGCTGGGCGTCATTGCCGACCTGCTGTCGCGTCCGGTGCTGATCGGTTACCTCAACGGCGCGTCTCTGGTTCTGATCGCGACGCAGTTGGGCAAGATGTTCGGCATCAAGACCGAGGGTGAGGAATTTTTCGAAGTCGTGTTCACGGTGATCGAGAAGTTGCCCCAGACGCAGGTGCCGACCTTCGTGCTCGGCGTGCTGCTAGTTGGGCTGCTGGTCGGACTGGCGCGCTGGCTGCCGCGCATACCGGGGGCACTGGCGGTCTGCGCGGTGGCGATCGTCGCGACCTTCGCTCTTGACCTCGGCAGCTACGGGATAGCGCTGGTGGGCACAGTCCCCTCGGGGATACCGTTCCTGACGATTCCGTCGTTCCACTGGGCCGATATCGCCGCCCTTGCGCCGGCTGCCGTGGCGATCGCCTTCCTGGCTTTTTCGGATGGCATTCTTCTGGCGCAGACCTTTGCCGAAAAGAATGGCTACGAGGTGCGCCCGAACCGCGAACTGGTCGCGCTGGGCTCGGCGAACATCCTGGCCGGGGTCTGGCAGGGTTTCCCGGTTTCGGCCAGCCAGTCGCGCACATCGATCGTCGATGCGGTCGGCGGCAAGACGCAGGTTGCGCAACTGATTCTCGCCCTGGGTCTGCTGGTGTTCCTGTTCTTTCTCACTGGCCTGATCGCGTTGCTGCCGAAGGTTGCCCTGGGTGCGATCCTGATCGTGACCGCCATCGGCATGCTGGAAGTGGCGTCCCTGAAGGGTTTGTACAAGATCGATCGGGTCGAGTTCGGGATTGCTCTGGGTGTGACTCTGGCGATCCTGATTGCCGGGGTGGTGCCGGGGATCATTCTCGGCTTGCTGCTGTCGCTGATTTCGGTGCTGGTCGAGATCTCGCGTCCCGGCGACGCGATTCTCCGGCGGCTTGTCAGCGACGGAAAGTTCCACGATTGTCGTGATGAGGACGAGGCGGAGAGTGTGCCGGGCCTGCTCGTCTATCGGCTGTATGCGCCGCTGAACTTTGCCAATGCACGGCACGTCATGACGCGTATCCGGACGCTGGTGGATGAAGCCGATCCGCCGGTCAGGTGGCTGATCATCGACGCCCAGGCCATCCATGACATGGACGTGACCGCCGCGCAGCGTTTTGCCGAGCTTCATCGCGAACTCGCCGACGAGGGCGTTGACGTCAAGATTGCCGACGCCCCGCGGCCTTTCCTTGAAGAGCTGGCCAGGGTTGGCCTTTCCGAGGAGATCGGCCGGCGGGATTTCTTCGTTTCAGTCAAGAAGGCGGTCGACGCTTTCGAGCAATACTGCGCTGGGCGGAATCCGTGACCCGACCAGGCCCGCCACCTATTTCGCAAGCGGTGGAGACACGGGCACGTCGCGTGCTCGCCAAGTCCTGTGGCGGGCCGTTCCGCCGCCTGAGCAGCGGCCGGTAGTGGTCAGCGGCCGCGACCGGGCAGGACCTCGCGCAGCAGGCGGCTAGCGTCTCGGATCATCTTCTCGGTGGTCTGCCAGTCGACGCAGGCGTCGGTGACCGAGCAACCGTACCTGAGCTGCGAGAGATCTTCGGGGATTGACTGGTTGCCGGCGACGATATTGGACTCGATCATCATGCCGATCAGCGACTGGTTTCCGAGGCGGACCTGATTCACCACATCGGCCATCACCAGCGGCTGCCACTCCTGTTTCTTGTAGCTGTTGGCGTGCGAGCAGTCGACCACGATATTGGTCGGCAGGCCGGCCCTGCGCAGCGCCTGCTCGGCTATCTGTACGCTGACGGTGTCGTAGTTCGGCCGACCATCGCCGCCGCGCAGAACGAGGTGACCGTAGCGGTTGCCACGCGTACGCACGATCGAGGTGCGTCCCTGGCCATTGATGCCCAGAAAACTATGTGGCCGTGCGGCCGAGAGGATGGCGTTGACGGCAATGCCGACGTCGCCGTTGGTGCCGTTCTTGAAGCCGACCGGGGTCGACAGGCCGGACGATATCTCCCGGTGTGTCTGCGATTCGGTCGTGCGGGCGCCAATCGCCGTCCAGGAGATCAAATCGCCGAGGTATTGCGGCGAAATCGGGTCGAGGGCCTCGGTGCCGGCGGGTAGGCCGAGTTCGGCGAGTTGCAGGAGGAATTCGCGCGCCTTGTACATGCCCTGATCAACACGGAAGGAATCGTCCATGTCCGGGTCATTGATGTACCCCTTCCAGCCGGTCGTCGTCCGCGGCTTTTCAAAATAGACCCGCATCACCAGGTAAAGCGTCTGGCTGACCTCGTCAGCGAGCGCCTTCAGACGCTGGGCATAGTCGATTCCGGCCACCGGGTCGTGGATCGAGCACGGGCCAACGACGACAAACAGTCGATGATCGCTGCGGTCGAGGATGTGGCGCAGAACCTCGCGGCTGCGCATGACGACGTCGGCGGCGATCGGCGGCAGCGGCACCCGGGCGAGGATTTCCTCCGGCGAAGGCATCGGATCGAAGGCGCTGACGTTGATATTGTCGATGTCAAGGGTAGTCATGGTTTCGCCTGGCGAGTCAGTTGATGAATAATGTCCTTTACCGCAGCGACCCGCTCGGCAAGGGTCGCGCACTGGCGTTTGAGAACCAGTCTGTCTTCTCCCGCCAGGCGGAAGTTGCGGTCCTTCTGGATCAGATCGATGATCCGCATCGGGTCGATCGGTGGATTGGTTTCGAACTGCACGACGATCTGTTCGCTGTTGGCGTCGAGTTTGCTGATTCCGAGAGGTTTGCAGAGCAGCCGCAGCCGGTGGCTGTCGAGCAGAGCCCGCGCTTGTGGCGGCAGGTCGCCAAAGCGATCGACCAGTTCTTCCTGCAGATCGGCAAGCTCGCTCGCCTGCCCGCAGTCGGCCAGGCGTTTGTAGAGCGTCAGCCTCTCGTGGACGTCAGGCGCGTAGTCGTCGGGGAGCAGGGCGGGGGTATGCAGCTTGATTTCGGTGGTGACCGCCAGCGGTTGCGTCAGGTCGGGTTCCTTGCCCTGCTTGAGCGCTGCAACGGCGCGCTTCAGCATCTCGGTAAACAGGTTGAAGCCGACCTCCTGCATCTCGCCCGATTGGCTGGCTCCGAGCACTTCGCCGGCACCCCGAATTTCGAGATCGTGCATGGCAAGGTAAAAACCGGCGCCGAGCTCGTCCATCATCTGGATCGCCTCAAGTCGCTGCCGGGCCTGCTTGTTGAGTGCCGTCTCGTCGTGCGTCAGCAGGTAGGCGTAGGCCTGGTGATGCGAGCGGCCAACCCGACCGCGCAGCTGATGCAACTGGGCCAGACCGAACTTCTCGGCGCGGTTGATGACGATCGTATTGGCGTGCGGGTTGTCGATGCCGGTTTCGATGATCGTCGTGCACAGCAGCAGATTGGCTCGTTGTTGCGTGAAATCACGCATCACGCGCTCCAGATCGCGCTCCTTCATCTGCCCGTGGCCAACCAGGATACGCGCTTCGGGCAGTAGCTTGCCGAGCCTGTCACGCATGTTCTCGATGGTATCGACCTCGTTGTGCAGGAAGTAGACCTGGCCGCCGCGCTTGAATTCGCGCAGCAGCGCTTCACGGATGATGCCGTCCGAGAACCTGCTGACGAAGGTCTTGATCGCCAGGCGCTTCTGTGGTGCGGTGGCGATGACCGAAAAGTCGCGCAGCCCTTCGAGCGACATGGCGAGCGTGCGAGGGATCGGCGTCGCGGTCAGTGTCAGCACGTCGACCTCGGCGCGTAGCGCCTTCAGCGCTTCCTTCTGGCGGACGCCAAAGCGGTGTTCCTCATCGATCACCACCAGACCGAGACCGCTGAAATGGACATCCTTCTGCAACAGCTTGTGCGTTCCGATGACGATGTCGAGTCTGCCGTCGGCCAGTTCCTTGAGCGCCTGCGTCGTCTCACCGACGGTCTTGAAGCGCGAGAGTTCTGCAATCCGGACCGGCCAGTCGGCAAAGCGGTCGCTGAAGGTCTGGAAATGCTGTTCGCAGAGCAGCGTGGTCGGGCACAGGACGGCCACCTGCCGGCCACCGGCAACGGCGCAGAAAGCGGCGCGCAAGGCGACTTCGGTCTTGCCGAAGCCGACGTCGCCGCAGACCAGGCGGTCCATCGGTCGGCCCGACTTCATGTCCTCGATCACCGCGGCAATGGCCGTGGCCTGATCCTGCGTCTCTTCAAAACCGAAACCATCAGCAAAGGCGTCATAGTCGTGGGTCTTGAACTTGCATGCGTGGCCCTGCCGCGCCGCTCGCAGTGCGTACAGGGCAAGCAGCTCCGCCGCCGTGTCGCGCGCCTGCAGGGCGGCACGACGCTTGGCCTTGTCCCATTGTTGCGAGCCGAGCGTGTGCAGCGGCGCGTTATCCGGGTCAGCTCCGGAGTAGCGCGAGATGACATGTAACTGTGACACCGGCACGTACAGCCTGGCGTCACCAGCGTAGTGCAGTTCGAGGAACTCCATCTCGCCTTCGCCAAGATCAAGATGGATCAGGCCCTGGTAACGTCCGATGCCATGCTGCTCATGAACCACCGGCGAACCCACCTTCAGTTCGGTGAGGTCGCGTAGCCAGTTGTCGGCCGAGGTTCGTCGCTGGGCCACGTGGCGCGCGCGACGCGATGGACTGTCGGCGTAGAGTTCTGCCTCCGTGATGATCGCCAGTTGATCGAGCAGGAAGCCGTCGCAAACGGGTCCAACTGCCAGCGAGAGCGGGCTATCGCTGGCCACGAAGTCGGCGAAGCTCGCACTGGCCAGTGGTTTCAGTCCGTATTCCATCAGCAGACCGGACAGTGTTTCGCGGCGACCGGGGCTTTCCGCGAGCAGGAGGACACGGCCTGGAAATCCGTTCAGAAAGGCTTTCAGGCGGCAGAGCGGGTCTTCGGCGCGGCGGTCAACGGCCAGAGGCGGCAAACTTTGCACCGGGCCGTCATTGCCGGCCGTGAGGCTTGCTCGGGCATAGGCCCTGGCGGCGATGAAGAAAGGCTCTTCGGCCAGGAAGAGGTCAGCTGGCGGCAGTAGTGGCCGGGAGCGCTCGCCGGACAGCATGGTGTAGCGTGACTGCGCCTCGCGCCAAAAGGCGCGAATCGCTTCCGCTACGTTGCCGTGGAGGCAGAGCACGGTGGCGCTGGGCAGGTAATCAAAGAGGGTGGCCGTTGCCTCGAAAAAAAGAGGTAGCCAGTACTCGATCCCGGCTGCCGGAATACCGTTCGAGACGTCCTTGTAGATTGCCGAGCGACCCGGGTCACCTTCGAACAGTTCGCGAAAGCGCTGACGGAAGCGCGTTCTTCCCTGCTCGTCCAGCGGAAACTCGCGCGCTGGCAGCAGCCGAACCTCAGGCACTGGATAGAGCGTACGCTGGTTGTCGACGTCGAAGGTCTTGATGCTTTCGATTTCGTTGTCGAAGAGGTCGAGGCGGTAGGGTAGCCGCGAGCCCATTGGGAAGAGATCGACCAGGCCGCCGCGGATGGAGTACTCGCCAGGGGCGACGACCTGCGTCACATGCGCATAGCCTGCGAGCGTCAGCTGGGCGCGGAATGGTCCGGCATCGAGCTTCTCGCCCTGCTTGAGGAAGAAAGTGTAGGCTGCCAGATAGGCGGGCGGTGCAAGTCGGTACACCGCAGTGCCTGCGGGTACCAGCAGTACATCGCACTCTTCCCGCATGACCGTATAGAGCGTTGCCAGGCGCTCTGAAACCAGATCATGGTGCGGCGAAAAACTGTCATAGGGTAGCGTTTCCCAGTCCGGGAGCAGGCGTACCCGCAGATTAGCGGCGAACCAGGGAATTTCCTGCAGCAGACGGTGGGCATCACCGGCGCTGGCGGTGAGTACGGCGAGCATCTGCGGCTTGGCGCCAGCACTGCTTCGTGACGCCGCGTGGGCGATCACAAGCGCGTCGGCGGAACCCGCGAACGAGGGAAACTGAAGCTTTTCACCGCCTTTGGCTACTGGCAAATGGGCAAGCGCTAATGACAAGGAATGCGACTCGGGACTCGACTGCGAAAGTGGTCTGGTCTGCACAAGCCGGGCCAGGCAGGGCAGCGAAAGGGCGGCATTATAGCCGATAGGTCCTTCGCCCCGGCGCGATTGGTCGTCTCTTCCGATGAGCCTGACGATTGGCTCTGGCGCTTTTCATGGCGAGTCATTCATGTCGAGTTTCTTGCAGAGCGCAGCGAAGAACTGCGAGGCACCGCTGCGGATCGAAAAATCAGCCGCATCCGAGAAGGGCGTCGGGTGCGGATTGACCTCGACGACCACCGCGCCGGCACGTCTTGCCCATACCGGCAGGCGGGCAGCGGGTTGGACAGTAAAAGAGGTGCCGACACAGAAGAACACGTCGGCACCGAGGCTGCGTATTTCAGCCGTGGCAAAAACCGCTTCATCAAGCATCTCACCAAACATCACCAGGTCGGGTCGCACCGGCGCCCCGCAAGTGGGGCAGGCATAAGGTTTGGTTGCGCTTTGTTCCCAGTTGGCGACAAAGCCGCACCGTCGGTGGCAGCGTAGCCGGTGGATGGTGCCGTGCACCTCCAGGACATGTTCATTACCGGCACGCTCGTGATAGCCGTCGATATTCTGGGTAATCACGGTCATCCGCTTTGCCGAGCAGATTTCCTCCAGCTGCGCGATGGCCTGATGCCCGGCATTCGGGCGCCGCTCATCCACCAGCGCCTTCAACTGCCGCAACCAGTTCCAGGCACGCTGCGGATTGCGCAGGAATCCCGCAATGCTGGCGACCTCGTCAGGGTCGACGTTGTTCCACAGGCCGGTCGCCCCATCGCGGAAAGTGGGAATGCCGCTGTCGGCGGAAAGCCCTGCTCCGGAGAAGATGACAATTTCCTCCGCTTCGCGCAGGATGGCCGCGATCGACTCCAGACTCATTGCGTGCATGGCCCTCTCCTTTTCCACTCAGCGGTCTGCACTGCCGCAGCGATGATTGTCGCACGTACAACCAGGCACCGCGGTCCGGCGCTGGGCTTCCTGTCGCTACGTCGGTCCAGGTGAGGCACCCGTTGCGGCAATCTCGTCGCTGGCGGAGCCTGTTCGTTGTATAAAAGCGACACAATGCGAGTCCGATGCTTGAAGGAAATCAAGTTTGTATGCTTAAATCTCCCGACTGCGCAAAAATCGCATCGCGTTACACGCATTCGGACCTAACAGAGATTAATCGAGGAGGAACATCTTGAAATCGAAAATCATTACTACCCTGCTGGCCTCTATCGGCCTGTTTGCAGCGGCTGGTGCTGCACAAGCCCAAACCGCTGGTGATCGCGTCTACGTGATCGACCAACGTGGTGAAGTCGTGCTCAGCGGCACTGGCCTTTGCTGGCGTACCGGTTTCTGGACCCCGGCGGCGGCTGCCAAGGACCCGGCGGGCTGCAAGTGCGACAAGGATCTGCTGCCCAAGGAAGTCTGCGAGCCGGCCGCGCCCAGGGCTGCTGCCGTACCGGGGGCCAAGCCGACGGGTGACAAGATCACCATCGCTGCCGATGCGCTGTTCGACTTCGACAAGGCGATACTCCGTCCGGAAGGCAAGAAGAGGCTCGACGAAGTGGCCGCCAAGTCCAAGGAGATCAAGCTGGAAGTGATCCTCGCCGTCGGTCACACCGACCGTTTCGGTTCCGTGGCTTACAACATGAAGCTCTCCGATCGCCGCGCCGCTGCGGTGAAGAGCTACCTGGTGAGCAAGGGCGTCGATGCCAACCGTATTTACACGGAAGGCAAGGGTCCGAAGAATCCGGTCACCAAGCCTGATCAGTGCCCGGGCAAGAAGGCGACCAAGGCGGTTATCGCGTGCCTGCAGCCCGACCGTCGTGTCGATATCGAACTCATCGGCACCAAGTAATCCAGCCGCAATGCGTCAGAAAACCCCGCTTCGGCGGGGTTTTTTTTAGGCTTCCAGATATGTCTTTGGAATGACTACCCCGGTGCCGGCGGTCGATCTGGTGATCGAAGCGCGCTGGATGGTTCCTGTCGACCCGCCCGGCGTCGTTCTCGAGAACCATGCGCTGGTGGTCAATCACGGCCGGATCATCGACCTCCTGCCACAAAGCGAGTTGGCCGGCCGTTTTTCGCCGCGCAGCCGCAAGTGTCTGGACCAGCATGTGCTGATTCCGGGGCTAGTGAATCTGCACACTCACGCGGCGATGACCTTGCTGCGTGGTCTTGCCGATGACCTGCCGCTGATGCAGTGGCTGCACAATCACGTCTGGCCGGCCGAGGCGCAGCACGTTTCGGCGCAGTTTGTCCATGACGGCACCCTGCTTGCCTGCGCCGAGATGCTGCGGGGCGGCATCACCTGTTTCAACGACATGTATTTCTTTCCCAAGGCCGCAGCCGACGCCGTGCTCGCTTCGGGAATCCGTGCCGCGATCGGCCTGATCACGGTCGATTTCCCGAGCAACTATGCGGCCGACGCGGACGACTATCTTGCCAAGGGCCTGGCGGTTCGCGACCAACTGCTGGACGAGCCGCTATTGTCTTTCTGCCTTGCCCCGCATGCGCCCTACACCGTCGGTGAGCGGAGCTTTGCCCGCGTGCTGACGCTCGCCGAACAGATCGAACTGCCGATCCATCTCCATTTGCATGAAACTGCCCACGAAATCGATGACAGCCTGCAGCGTTTCGCGGTGCGCCCGATTGAACGCCTTCGCCGCCTCGGTCTGCTCAGTCCGGCTCTGATCGCTGTGCATGCAGTTCACCTCAGCGCGCCCGAGATCGAAATGCTGGCTCGGCACGGCTGCTCGGTTGCCCATTGTCCAAGTTCCAATCTCAAGCTGGCCAGCGGCATTGCTCCGATCACGCAACTGTCAGCAAGCGGAGTCAACATCGGCCTGGGCACCGACGGTGCAGCCAGCAACAACCGGCTCGACCTCTTTCAGGAAATGCGCCTGGCCGCCCTGCTCGCCAAGGAAGAAGCCGGTCGCGCCGACGCCATCAACGCGCATCGTGTGCTGCACATGGCGACCCTTGGCGGTGCTCGCGCGCTCGGTCTCGAGGCGAGCATCGGCTCGCTGACCCCGGGCAAGGCGGCCGACCTCTGCGCCGTCAGACTCGACGATCTAGCCCTTGCTCCCTGCTATGATCCCGTTTCCCATCTTGCCTATGCGGTAGGCCGTGAGCATGTTTCTGCGGTGTGGGTGGCCGGCCGGATGCGAGTCGAAAACGGGCAACTGATTGAAAACAACGAAACCGGATTGATAAAACTGGCCCTCTTGTGGCAAAATAAAATTCGTCCGTGATGAGTTCGGTCAACAACGAGGCATAACAGGCCATGCGGACCACTGCCGCAGGCTTCAACTAACGAGGGAAACCTAGATGAACAGAACTGCAAAAAACTCCATGATGGCCTTGCTCGTCGCTGCCACTTTCGGCGGCGGCGCCTCGCTCGCTCAGGCACAGACTTCGATTCCTCTGGATCGTGTGTACGTGATTGACCAACGCGGTGAAGTCGTAATGAGCGGCGCCGGCCTTTGCTGGCGTACCGGTTTCTGGACTCCGGCCGCTGCTGCCAACGACCCGGCTGGCTGCAAGTGCGACAAGGATCTGCTGCCCAAGGAAGTTTGCGAGCCGCCAGCACCCAGGGCTGCTGCCGTACCGGGCGCCAAGCCCACGGGTGACAAGATCACCGTTTCCGCCGACGCGCTGTTCGACTTCGACAAGGCGACGCTGCGTCCGGAAGGCAAGAAGAAGCTGGACGAAGTGGTTGCCAAGGCCAAGGCGATCAAGCTTGAAGTGATCATTGCCGTTGGTCATACCGACCACTTTGGTTCCGATGCCTACAACCAGAAGCTGTCCGAGCGGCGCGCCGCGGCGGTCAAGACCTACGTGGTCAGCAAGGGTATCGATGCCAACCGTGTCTACACCGAAGGCAAGGGCGAAAAGAATCCGGTGACCAAGCCTGGTCAGTGCCCGGGTCCGAAGAGCAAGAAAGTCATCGAGTGCCTGCAGCCCGACCGTCGTGTCGATATCGAACTCATCGGCACCAAGTAATCGTATAGCGATACCGAAAGCCCTGCCTAGGCAGGGCTTTTTTGTTTGGTGCGCCCAGCATGGGCGTGATCCCGCGTCTGCTGTCGCTGCTCGATACCATGCGACAACGACAGCGGGATCGATGAACCGAACGATGCGAAGATGCCCTTCCGGGAGTGCATGAGCATGACGAAGGCGGCTGCGCCTGCTGCCCGCTACCTGTGAAGTGTCAACTGTGACCTTTCTCCGGTGCCATTTGCCGGTAGAATCGTATGATATTTTGTATTGGCCCTCGTCAGGCTGTGGCGAGGAATGCGTGCTGGTCGTGTCATTGGCGGTGTGAGGAAAAGATGCCACTGTTCCTTCGTGAAGAAGACGTCAAACAACTGCTGAGCATGCCGATGGCGCTCGAGGCGGTCGAGTCTGCGCACCGTGCACTCTCGTCAGGGTTTGCCTGTGACGTGCCCAGGCAACGTACGCGCCTGCCGCAGACGACGCTGCATATCCTGCAGGGTGCCTTGCCGCAGCTCGACGTCATTGGTTACAAGGCCTACACGAGCAATCGATCCGGTGTGCGCTTCCTGGTTCACCTCTATCGTGCGTCGAGCGGCAGCCTGCTTGCGGTGATCGAGGCCGATCGTCTGGGCATGGTGCGTACGGGCGCGGCGTCAGGGGTGGCGACACGCTGGCTGGCCAGGCCCGACTCGCAGGTGGCTGGCGTGTTTGGTGCCGGCTGGCAGGCCGAGGGGCATATCGAGGCGATCGCGGCGGTGTGTTCGCTGCTGCGGGTAAAGGTCTACGCGCGCGGCGCCGAGCGCTTGGCGGCCTTTTGCACGAGAATGTCGGCACGTCTGGCGCTTGAGGTCATACCGGCGGCTTCGCCGGAAGAGGTGGTGCGGGGCAGTGATATCGTGAGCACAGTGACGACTTCGGCGACGCCGCTGTTTGCGGCTGAGTGGCTGTCGCCGGGGACGCATATCAATGCCGCTGGTTCCAATTCACTGATTCGCCGCGAACTGGGTGAAGACGTCCTCAAGCGCTGCTCACCGATCGTCGTCGACAGTGTCGAAACGGCGCTGCATGAGGCTGGCGATTTGTTGCCGTTGCTGGAAAAAGGCCGTTTGCACGCCCGTCAGTTGGTCGAACTCGGAGACGTGATCTGCGGGCGACAGCCGGGGCGCTCGACGGCTGAGGAGATCACCGTGTTCGAGTCGCAGGGCATGGCCGTCCAGGATCTGGCACTGGCTGTTCGCCTGGAGGCGCTGGCTCGTGAGCGTGGGCTCGGTGTCGAACTGCCTTATGGTGGGTAGATTGGCAGAACGCCTTGGTGTCGGGAGCACAGGATGATCGAGACCAACAGTCTCAAGGGGGCTCTGGAAATTGTCGTTCGTACCGACCCAGGACTGGTGCGGGCGAAGAATGAAGATTCGGTGTTTGCCGATGCCAGTCACGGTCTGGCGATCCTGGCCGACGGAATGGGTGGCTACAACGCTGGCGAAGTCGCCAGCCGAATGGCAACGACGCTCCTGGCAACCCGGCTGGAAGCTGCTTTCGCGGCGACCGCAGCGCACGAAACCGATCGCGTGACCGGACAGCCGTTCGCCAGTCGTTGCCTGGCGGAGCAGATCGAGGCGGTGAACTCGGCGATCTATAATGCTTCAGAGCATGACGCAAAGTTCGTTGGCATGGGCACCACGCTCGTGGCGGCCGTCTTTTGTGATGACCGAGTGGTTGTCGCGCACGTTGGCGACTCGCGGTTGTACCGTCTGCGTGGCGAGGAGTTCATGGCCATCACGCATGATCACTCCTTCTTGCAGGAGCAGATTGACCAGGGCCTGATGTCGGCGGAAGAGGCGCGTTATTCGCTCAACAGAAACCTTGTGACGCGAGCGGTCGGCGTCGATGATAAGGTTGAACCGGAGATTCATGTTTACTCTGTCCGGGCGGGCGATGTCTATCTGCTGTGTTCTGATGGTCTCTACGACATGGTCGATGAGGCGGAGATTCAGGAGGCATTGGAAACGTTCGGCGCCAACCTCGAGCTTTCCGCGACGCAACTGATTCAGATGGCCAACGACAACGGCGGTGACGACAATATTTCGGTGGTTGTGGTCAAAGTCTTGCGCGAGTTTCCGGTCGCCGGAGGGGTTTGTCCAAATTCTGGTCATGGCTCAATTGAGGACGAAGATGGCAATGGCAAAGCTGATACTTAGCATGGATGGTCTGGTCCTCAAGGAAATCCCTCTGCGCAAGGAGCGCATGACGATTGGCCGCAAGGCACACAACGACATCCAGATCGATAATATGGCGATCAGCGGCGAGCATGCGGCGGTGGTGACCATCCTCAATGATTCCTTCCTGGAGGACTTGAACAGCACCAATGGAACCCTTGTCAACGGTCAGCCGATCAAGAAACATTTCCTGAAGGACGGCGATGTCATAGAGTTTGGCAAGTACAAGATGAAGTATCTTGTCGAAACCGTTGTCTCGGGAGAGGCAACCGAGTACGAAAAGGGCACGCCGTTCCGCTCCGAACCTCTGCAGGTGGTTTACGGAGACCGAGATGCGATGACTGCCAGCGCGCCGCAGGGTATTGCCACGGCGTCCGCCCTGCCGAGCGCAGCCATCCAGTTGCTCAGTGGTTCCAATGCCGGCCACCAACTGCAACTGACAAAAACGCTGACGACACTCGGCCGGCGTGGTCAGGTTGCGGTGATTGCCCGGCGGCCACAGGGTTACTTCCTTACTCACGTCGAAGGGTCGGATTTTCCGCAGTTGAATGGCCAGGTTGTTGACGCGCAGGCGCGGCGCCTGGAAAACCACGATGTGATCGAGATTGCGGGCGTGAAGATGGAATTCTTCCTGAACAACTGATGGGCAATCGTCTTCTGGTCGGGCGAGGCACTCATTGGTCTTCCGCTCTGGCGACAATGAGCAGCCAGCAGTGTGGAAATCCGGAGGAACCACCATGAAAGTCAGGATTCTGGGCTGTAGCGGGGGGATTGGCGGGCGCCATCTGCGAACCACATCAATGCTCGTCGACAATGACATCCTGATTGACGCGGGGACGGGTGTCGCTGACCTGTCGCTTGACGAACTGGCGACCATCGACCATGTCTTCCTGACCCACTCGCACCTTGACCACATTGCTTCGTTGCCCTTGCTGATCGATTCTGTCGGCGATCTGCGTGCGAATCCGGTGACCGTCCATGCCACGGCTGCGACGCTCGACATCATTGGCAGGCACATCTTCAACTGGGTCATCTGGCCGGATTTCAGGGTCATTCCGAGTCGCGAACAGCCGCTCATGCAATACCGGACGATCGCTCTGGGGCAGTCGGTCCGGTTGGGTGAGCGAACGATTACCGTACTTCCGGCTGAGCACACGGTGCCAGCGGTTGGCTATCAGCTCGACTCGGGGGCTGCCAGCCTGGTTTTTACCGGCGATACAACGGTCAATGCCGCTTTCTGGCCGGTGATCAATCGGATAGCGAATCTTCGTTACCTGCTGATCGAAACCGCTTTCCCGAACTCTGAGCGGAGCTTGCCGAGATCTCCAAACACCTGTGCCCGAGCATGCTGGCAGAGGAGTTGAACAGGCTGCGGGTCGATGCCCAGGTCTATATCAGTCATCTGAAGCCTAGCCAGATCGAGCTGACAATGGCCGAAATCGAGGCCTGCGCGGCTGATTTCGCCCCGCGCAGGCTGCACCACAATCAGGTCTTCGACTTCTGATCAGGACCCTGGCAAGCTCCAGTCGGCGGGGTTCCGCCGCATCTTTGGCAGGAATCTGCTTGACGTCACGCAGCGCATTGTCCGTTGTGCTGACCGAAAAGAATCCAATCGCATGAACAGGTTGCAAAAGGTTTCCACCCTGACCGCAACTGATGATCGTTGTCGCAGTCAGGTGTTCTTGAGGATATCTGCGACTTCCACAGTTCTCCAGACCTGAAAACCACTGAGACAAGTCTGCTCAGGCGGACACCGCAGAACATCTTGTCTCGGTTGATTGTCAGCGGAACCCGGACTGAACTCAGATCGCTTCCAACAAGGGCATGATGCGATCCGAGACAGCGGAGAAACAAAGCCTGGCGACGATGTTCGCTGGCGAGATGTCCTGGTGCTCTATCATCCTGCAAGTGGGTCGGCAATGCTTGCCGAAGTCCAACGGTTCTCGCCCGCAGCTGACAATTCTTGTCAGGCACATGACGCATATCGGCTACTCCCGACCCGCGTCGCCAGCCAAGCACGGCGCCACCGGGCGATCCGGACCCTGGCACGGCATTTGATTGGCGTTGTGCAACGGATTGTCCGTCGGTCGCACTACAGGGTTCCGGCCGTCGCCGAGGAGGGCATCCAGGCTCTGGCGCAGACCCTGGCCGTGGCTTTTGCGCAGCGTCAGAAGGCACCCCTCCCCGGGCTGAAAACGAAATACGATGCCCTGGTCAGCGATGCCATCCTCTCGGCTGCCAACTGACCTGGCACAGCGCTCGGCACGGCGGAACATCGATCTCGAAGAAGTGCTGATGGAGGAATTTCAGGTCAAACTGCCAGCGATCGGTGCCGCGCTGTCAAAGTTCTTTGCTGTTCCCTATGAGCCCCTTCCTGCCGAACCGCATCAGGCCGATGGAGCTGTTGAAGCATCTCAAGCGGGATTACGCAGAGGCAAATCACTGGCTGCCGGTTGAGGAGAGCGCCGACGGCCTGGTGGTCGTGACCATCGACCCGGAGCGGATCAGGGGCTCGCGGACGGTCAACAACATCTTTCCGAAGAGCCGGATAGCCTATCGCGTCACAACCCACCGGGATTTCCTGCAACTGATCAACCAGTTTTTCGGCGACCTGTCGAAAATGGATTCTGTCGGCGACCTCTTGTTCGGACTCGACGACGATGAAGCGAGCGATGTGCCCGGCAGCAGTGCCGAGGTACTCAGTGCTGCGGCGGACAACGAACTCGTTCGCCTGGTGGAACAAGATCATCGTCGAGGCCTATCAGAAGGGCGCGTCGGATATCCACATCGAGCCACGGCCTGGCAAGGAAAGACGGTCATCCGCTTCCGGCGGGACGGTGCCCTGGCGCCGTACATCGAGATCCCGCCATCCTACCGAAGTGCCCTGATCGCGCGTCTCAAGATCATGTCCGATCTCGATATCTCGGAAAAGCGCCGGCCGCAGGATGGCAAGATCAAGTTCAAGCGCTGGTGGCCGTTGGACATCGAGCTGCGGGTGGCGACAATCCCGACCGCCGGCGGCATGGAGGACGTCGTCCTACGCATCCTCGCCGCCGGCGAACCCATCCCCTTGCGGATCTCGGTGTCACGGAGCACAACCTTGAGCGACTGAAGGCCCTGATCGCCAAGCCCTACGGGCTGTTCTTCGTCTGCGGCCCGACCGGATCAGGGAAAACGACCACCCTGCATTCCATTCTCAGCTACATCAACCGGCCGGAAACCAAGATCTGGACCGCCGAGGACCCGGTTGAAATCACCCAGAGGGGCCTGCGTCAGGTGCAGGTCAACAAGAAGGCCGGGCTCGACTTCGCGACCGTGATGCGGGCCTTCCTGCGCGCCGACCCGGACGTGATCATGGTCGGTGAAATGCGCGACCGGGAAACCGTGTCGATCGGCATCGAAGCCTCACTCACCGGCCACCTGGTTTTCGCCACCCTGCATACCAACAGCGCTCCCGAGTCGATCAATCGCCTGCTCGACATGGGCATGGATCCCTTCAACTTTGCTGACGCGCTCCTCGGCATCCTTGCCCAGCGGCTTGCCAGGCGCCTGTGCCCATCGTGCAAGGAGGCTTACCAGCCGACGTCAGACGAAATCCGACACCTGCTTTCCGAGCATTGCGCCGAAATGGCGCATACGCAGGAATATCAGGCGGACCCGCAGGCTGCTGCCGAGCGCGTGCACCAGGAATGGCTGGCAAGGTACGCGCGGGGTGGCAGCTTCACACTCTATCGAGCGTGCGGCTGTGATGCCTGTGCCGGCAGTGGCTACAAGGGACGTGTCGGCCTGCACGAACTGCTGAGTGGCACCGATGTGGTCAAGCAGCAGATCCAGGAGCGGGCGCGCGTCGCTGAACTGCTCGCCACGGCGCTCAACGAGGGCATGCGTACACTCAAGATGGACGGCATCGAGAAAATCCTGTCCGGCATCACCGACCTGAAGCAGGTACGCGCGGTCTGTGTCAAGTAGGCTGGTCATGTGGACGGCGGCAGGCCGTCAGGCAGCGAATCGTTGCGTAGAAACCTCCTCCGCGGAAGGACCATGGCCACGAGTCAGGTAAGCCGGGCTGTTCGGTCAGATGTCTGTTGGCCGCGTGCCAATGAGGAATGCTCCGGATGGGTTCAGTCGATGGCACGAAAATTGCTTATTGATGCGGAGGATGTTCCATCACCTTGGCCAGAAGGACTGACATCGGATGAACAAGCAGGAAAAAGGTTTCACGCTGATCGAGCTGATGATCGTCGTCGCGATCATCGGCATTCTGGCGGCCATCGCGGTTCCGCAGTTTTCGGAGTACGTCAAGAAGGGCGAGGACAAGGCGGCGCAGAGCGATGCGCGGAACCTGCTGACGGCTGCCACCAGTGCCGGCTTCAACCCATAGCCTTGGCAGGGAGTCACCATGGAACGACTGCGGTTTGCTCCGGTGCCGTTTTGGCATCGTGCCTCTAGGCAAGAAGCGTCGGTCAGGCTGACCGCCAGGCATGTGGGCTGACGCTTTTGTCAGGCGGGTGACGCTAATGAGGTAATGCCCGGCCGCGGGGCTGGAAAGGCGCTTTCCACCTGGTTAATAGCCTGGCATGGAAAGTGCTAGATCTAACTCAACGGATTGTCCGTTGAATTCACTGGAAGGAGCAACCACCATGAAGAAGCTGCAAAAGGGTTTCACCTTGATCGAGCTGATGATCGTTGTGGCGATCATCGGTATTCTGGCCGCCATCGCGATCCCGCAGTTCACCGAGTACACCAAGAAGGGTGAAGACAAGGCGGCGCAGTCCGATGCGCGCAATCTGCTGACCGCCGCAATCGGGAACTCGACGTCCAATTAACCCTCTCGACTGGAGACTCTCATGAGCAATATCAGATGAAAAATGTTGTCATGGGTTCGGTTCTCGCCATCGCCACTGTCGACCTCGCCTGCCAATGCCGTGACCGTGTTTGTGACTGCGGCGGCGCCAGAGACGGCGCGTCATTTGCTTCCGGGACCAATTTCGTGAAGGCGGCGTTCACTACGAAATGTTCGGCGAATGTCTTCCTGGATGGAACCGGACTGATGCAACCGGTTTCAGCCGTGGGTTCGGCATCGATAAGGGGCAAGAAAGTATTTGGCGGTTCGACCGCGCGGTGGTTCGCCGGGGAATGTGGGGCCCGTTGCTGCTGGCGGTGCCTGCGCCCAGACTGATCTCAACGGGGCAGCGGCCGCCCCGAGCTCCTGACCTTCGACCTTGTGACGTGAAAGCGGGCGCGCCGCAGGCTGCGCCCCTTTTTTTTGACGGGTAATCATGCTCGAGTTTGCCCTTTCCGGGCTACGTTCCGGCTTGCGGGGAAGAAGTTTCCACGCGGTCTTTTTTCTTGGCATGCTGATGATCGGCATCGCCTACCTTTCGGGTTTTTTCTCGCCGCGGCAGCCGCAGACCGTCGCGCTCGACGTCGGCTTCTCGGGAATCCGCTTTTCGCTCGTTCTGCTCAACCTGTTCTGGGTGCAGGAACTGGTTGCGCGCGAGATCGATCGCCGGGTGATCCTCTTTTCGCTGGCCTATCCGGTGTCGCGCGGTGCCTTCCTGGCCGGGCGCTTTGCGGCCGTCCTCCTCCTCTCGCTGCTGGCGGCAAACGTTCTTGGACTGCTTCTGCTGCTCGCCGTGATGGTGGTGGGGGGGTTTGGCCAGGAGTTTCCACCGGCACTGGGGCTGCCCTTCTGGAGTACCGTCGCCGGCCTGGCCCTCGACGCAGCCGTGGTGGCTGCTTTTGCCCTGTGCATCGCGGCGCTGTCCACCGTTTCAGTGTTGCCGCTCGCCCTGGGAGCCGCTTTCGCGGTGGCCGGCAAGGCGCTTGGCGCGACCATGGATTACCTGGCGCGCGGCGCCGACGGTGACCAGGAATTGCTCGCCAGCTACAGCCCGATTGTTGACCGGATCCGCTGGTTGGTGCCGGATCTCTCGCGCCTCGATTGGCGGGAGTGGTCGATGTATCAGTTGGCGCCCGGCGCCGAAATGGTTTTCTGGTCGGTGTCGATGGCGGTCGCGTACATCGTCCTGCTTCTGGTCGCTGCCAGCCTGTTGTTCTCGCGGCGAGAGTTCTCCTGATGCGACGTTCGCTGAGCGTCATGACGCTGTTCATGGGTGTGCTGTCGGTGCTCGGCTACGGTTATGCCCAGTACCGTCTGTCTGCCCTGGCTCGCCCGACGGCTGCTCCGGAACTGCTGATATCCCTGCCGCGCTTCGCGCAGGTGCTGATGGCCGGCGGCGATCGCTACCTGGCGGCCAATCTGGCGGGGTTTCGCGTGCTGGTCGCCGACACCGGCCGGATGAATGGCGAGGACTACGCGGTGCAGGCAAGGCTGCAGCGCGATATTGCGTGGTTCAACCCGTTGCATGAAGACAATTACTACATTGGCGCGGCGATCCTGCCGTGGAATGGCGAACTGGATGCGGCACAATACGTCCTGCGCCGGGCTTCGGACGCGCGGACTTTCGATTGGTATCCGCTGTTCCATTACGGATTTCTCTTCTATCATTTTCGCAAGGACCCGGCGACAGGCGCGCAGTGGCTGCTCAAGGGGGTCCCGCGGGTCACCAATCAACAGGACGAGTGGGCGTTGCAGAATCTCGCCGCCATCTGGATCGAGAAGGGTTACCAGACCGCCAATGCAGCGACAATGGTCGACGCGATGGCGGCAAACTCGCCGCCGGGGGCATTCCGCAACTACCTGCAGGTCAGGGCCCGTCGTCTGCGTGACCTAGCGGCGCTGCAGGACGCAGCGACGCTTTTTCCGGGCCAGGCAGGGCAGGGGTGTGAAACTGGAGGAACTGGTGAGCGCTGGTTTGATCGCCGAACTGCCGAAAGACCCGCTGGGCTTTGGCTTCGGCCTCGATGCGGCCGGTCGGCCATCCTGAATTCAGTCGCTGCGGGTGGGCAATGAGCGTTCCCGCGATCGCCATTGACGGTCTTGAAAAACACTACCGGAAGCGGTGGCGGTCGGCAGCGGTCGTTGCACTTGGCGGCGTTTCGCTGGCCGTAGAGCCCGGCGAAGCCTTTGGCTTCATCGGCGCGAACGGCGCCGGCAAGACGACGACGATCAAGATCCTGATGGGGCTGATTGGAGCGACGAGCGGAAGCGCCCGCCTATTCGGGACAGCCGTCACGGAGCCACGTGCTCGCCTGGGCCTCGGCTATGTGCCCGAGAACCCCTATCTCTACGACTATCTGACGCCACTCGAACTGCTCACGATGGGCATGCGGCTGCATCGGGTCAGGGTGACTGCCCAGGAAAGCCACTGTCTGGCCTGGCTGGAGCGCCTTGGCCTGGCGCAGGTAGCGACAAAGGCGATCCGTTCGTTCTCGAAAGGCATGACGCAGCGCGTGGCCATTGCCCAGGCGCTGTGCATCAATCCGCGCCTGCTGATTCTCGACGAGCCGCTGTCCGGTCTTGACCCGATTGGTCGGCGGGATGTGGTCGATATCCTTTCCGAATACAAGCGCGGCGGCGGGACACTTTTCCTGACGTCGCACGTGCTGCACGACGTCGAAAGGCTCGCCGACCGCTTCGGGCTGATTCATGAAGGGCTGTTGCGAGCGGTTCGATCGCCGGCCGAACTCACGGGTGAGCAGGAGATGGTGCTGGTGCGCACCTTTGGCCAGGTCGCGGTGGCCGGGATGCGCGAGGATTTTTCCGGGCGCTGGCTTGGCGAAGTGCCACGCTCCGAGCTGTGGGCGCGCCTCGACGCCCTGCATCATGCCGGGCATGTCGTGGTGGAAGTGCGCCCGAGCCTGTCCCTGGAGGTGGCCTTCATGCGTGCCGTCGGGCAGTCGTGACAATGAAGACAACCCGGAAAAAGTCGCACGCGGCAGTTGCCCGGCGTGTTCCGCTGGATGCGGACTGCCTGGCGCTGATGCGCCTGGTCGAGGCTGGCAGGCACGCCGATGTGGAAGCGGCGGCCCGTCGCATTCTTGGCGCTCGGCCTACGCAGCCGCTGGCGCTGAAGGCGCTTGGCTTCGCCCTAATCGGTCAGGGCCGTTACGACGAAGCGCTGCCGGTGATCCGTTATTCGCTCGAGCGCCATCCCGATGACCCGGAAGCGCTCAACAACCTCGGGATCGTCCTGTCGGCGCTGATGCGCTGGGATGAATCGATCAAGTGCTTCGCTCGTTCAATCGAGATCAAGCCCGGCGATCCCGAGGTGCTGAAAAACTACGGCGTCGCTCTCTCGCGCATGCACAAGTGGGACGAGGCCGTTCCTTTCTTTCTCAAGGCCATTGAGTGTCACCCGGGTGATTACGTACAGGCGATCGAGCAGCTGGCCAATGTACTGCTCAACAGCAATCGCAACGACGAAGCCTGGACGTGCTTCAACGAGCTGTGGAAAAATGACCAGAGCAACGCCGCCATTCTGTCCCAACTCCTTTCCGCCAGCCTCAAGAGATGCGACTGGGACGAACTGGAGGCGCGGCTGCTGACCCTCAGGTCCTTGACCACGGACTATCGCTCGCTGACCGATAATCCTTTTGTCGTCCTGTCGTTTCCTGGCATCACTTCCGAAGAGCAGCGCAGCGTCGCATCGAACTACGCGCGCGGCAACATCCCGGCGAGCGTTCTCGATGCACCGGACCCTGCCCTGGACGCACGCAAGGTAGAACCCGCTCGACGCTCGCGGCTACGGATTGGCTACCTGTCGGCCGATTACCGCAACCATCCGGTTGGCCAGATCATGCCGCAGGTCATCGAGTTGCACGATCGCGCGCGGGTCGAGGTGTTCGGCTATTCACTGGGGGTCGATGATCAGAGCGACATACGGCAGCGCTTGCGCGCTGCCTTCGATCATTTTGTCGATCTGCGGGATATCAGCGTGATCGAGACGGCCGAGCGCATTCGTGCCGACGAGGTCGATATCCTGATTGATCTCCACGGCTGGACTGCAGATGGGCGGCCCGAGGCACTGGCCCTGCGCTGTGCGCCGCTGCAGGTGAATTGGCTGGGCTATGCCGGGACTCTCGGTCACCCGAAGCTGGCCGACTATCTTCTGGGGGACCCGGTGGTGACGCCCTGTCGCACGCGCACTGCTATACCGAGACGACTCGCGCACTTGCCGAACTGCTATCTGCCCTCAGACAGCACGATCACCCTGGCGGCTCCCCCGTTGCGCAGGGATGCCGGGCTGCCCGAGGAGGGACTGGTTTTCTGTTCCTTCAACAACAGCTACAAATTCAACCCGCAGGTTTTCGACATCTGGTGTCGGCTGCTGCTGGAGACAGGCGATAGCTGTCTGTGGTTGAGCCAGCCTGGAGGTACGGCTCACGATCGCCTGCGGAAGGAAGCCGAGACCCGTGGCGTCGATCCGGCACGGGTCATCTTCGCACCGCGAGTCGCGTCAAAGGCAGATCATCTGTCGCGCCTGCAACTGGCGGATCTGGCGCTCGACCCGTTTCCGTACAACTCGCACTCGACGGGAATCGATGTCTTGTGGGCAGGCGTGCCGATGGTCGCTCTGCTCGGCGACACTTTCCCGGGACGCGTTGGCGCCAGCCTGCTGCACGCGGCAGGCCTCGACGAGCTGATCGCCGGATCGACCGACGAGTACTACCGATTGGCGCTGGCGCTCGCACGTACCCCAGAGCGACTGCGTCCGCTGCGGAGGCAGCTGGTCGAGCAGAGAAACCGCTGCCCGCTCTTCGATATGCCGCGCTTCGTTCGCTCGCTGGAGGAGGTGTATTTCCGGATGTGGGACAGCGCCCTGTCGGGTGCCGAGAGGACTGCGCTCGTCTGAGCGCAGCCGGTACTGATCTGACCACTACGTCAGTGTGGTGCCTTGCCGGGAGGTCAGGGTAATGCTCGGAGCCGCCACGGAAAACCTGGAAACGTCTTCGCGGGCTTTCTTCTGGGGGGCCCTGTTCGTTGTCGTGGTCGTGGCGATCTCGCCCAATCTGGCCTGGCTGGCGGTGGATAGCCCGCCAAGGAAGCTGGTCGTTGAAATCCTCTTGCCGGCACTGGCGACCGTCGGGCTATTGCTGTCTCTTGCCGGCAGACTCTGGGTCGGTGTTCTGCTGCTGCTGCCCTGGGTGGCGCTGGCGCCCTTCGAGGCTTACTACATCCTGGATTTCGGCAGGCCCAGCGATACCCATCTGCTCGGCGTCATCGCCGACAGCGATGTCGCTGAAGCGAGCACCTTCCTGTCCGGGATCGCCGGCGGCCTCGCAGCGCTGAGCCTGGCGGGCGGCGCTCTGGCGGTATTTGCCTTGCAGCGCGCGCGGCGCTGGCGAATCACCTGGGTGGGGCGCACCCGCTGGTGGGCGCTGTGCGCGAGTGCTCTTGCCCTGGCTCTGCCGGAACTGGTGGATCTGGATGGACCGCCACGTTCGCTGCCGATAGAGAACCTCCGGGCATCTCTGCTCGATCCGAACGACAATCTGGCGAATGATTTTCGAGCGCAGATCTTCGGCTACCTGCTGCCAGTCTATCCGGTCGGCGTTCCCGGCCGCTTCCTCGCCTACCTGGAGCAGCGTCGGGCGCTGAGCATAGCGAAGGAGAGGCTCGAGGACTTCCGTTTTCAAGCGCGCCAGGAATCCGTCGCCGGCCGCGAGGTACACGTGCTGGTGATTGGCGAAACCGGGCGGCCGGATCGTTGGCAGTTGAATGCCTATCACCGCGAGACGAATCCTCGCCTGATGACGATCGAGGGCCTGGTCAGTTTCAAGGATGCGTTTTCTCCCTGGACGTCGACGCGGATGTCCGTGCCACTGCTGCTGACGCGCAAGTCGCCAGTCGACCACAAGGTGTTCTTCCCGGAACGTTCCCTGATTTCGGCCTTCCGCGAAGCGGGTTTTCGGACCTACTGGCTATCGACGCAGAGCCCGCTCGGTCCGCACGACAGCTCGATCGCGCTGCATGCTGCCGAGGCGCACGAGGTGCGCTTCCTCAATCCGTTGGGCTACCAGGCGGGCGGTGTCCTCGATGGCGCGCTGCTGAAACCGCTGGCCGAAATCCTCGCCCGTGGCGAGCAGAAGGTGCTGGTTGTTCTGCACACCCTTGGCGGGCATTTCAACTATGCCGATCGCTACCCGGATGATCTGGACGTTTTCAGGCCTTCGCTCAAAGGTGTGCGGAACCCCAGCCTGCACCAGTTGGCGCTGAAAGAGGAATTGAACAACAGCTACGACAACAGTTTGCTGTACCTGGATTTCTTCCTCGCCGAAGTGATTGGCTACCTGTCCGCTGTCGACGCGCTGACGACGTTGTTCTACATTGCCGACCATGGCGAGAATCTCTTCGACGGCGAGTGTGACAAGTCGGGTCACGGGCGTGACAACGAGTACGACTTTCGTGTGGCTGCCTTGTGGTGGCCTTCGGCGCGCTACGCAGAAGCCTTTCCGGAAAAAGTGGCCGCCGCCAGATCGCGGACCGCTTCGCCGATTGCCACCAGCAACGTTTTTCACTCGCTGCTCGATGCAGCCAGCATCCGCTATCCGGATGAGGATCCTGCCTTGAGCCTCTTCAGCCCGGCCTGGCGCCCCGCCGCACGCATCACCCAGAACGGGATCGACTTTGATCTCGCCAGTCGGGACCCGATATGCAAGAAACTGCTGCCAACACGGCCCCGGTCAGCGTCCTGACCGGCCTGTTCTTTGTTTCCGGTTTTGCCAGCCTGGTCTATCAGGTCAGCTGGCAGCGAGTGCTCTTTGCCGCTTTCGGTTCTGACCTCGAATCGGTGACCATCGTGGTCTCGGCGTTCATGCTCGGTCTTGGCGGCGGTGCACTCTGCGGGGGCTGGTTGGCGGATCGGCTGCCGACCAGGGCACTGGCCATGTTCTGTGGCTGCGAGGCTGGGATCGGACTGTACGGACTGATCAGTTTTGCTTTGATGCGCTGGATTGGCGATGTCTTTGTCCTGGCTTCCCTGCCGGTCATTGCCGCTGTGAACTTCCTGCTGGTTCTTGGCCCGGCGCTGCTGATGGGGGCGACTTTCCCGATCCTGGTGGCCCATACCGTCCGCCATTGGGGTAACGTCGGGATGGCCACGGGCCATCTTTACGGCGCCAACACCCTGGGTGCGGCGCTGGGCGCCCTGAGTACGGTGTTCGGGCTGTTCCATGTCATGCGTCTCGATCAATCGATCCACTTGGCAGCGGCACTCAACTTCTCCGTCGTGGCCATCGGTTTCTGGCGTCTGAGGCAGGCCCGATGAAGCGACTCGGCTGGAGTCTCGCATTCTTCATCGGTTTCCTGAGCCTGAGCCAGGAGATCCTGTGGGTTCGGGTCGTCACGTTTGCCCATCAAGGGGTCCCGCATTCGTTCGCCCTGGTCCTCGCGCTCTTTCTGTTTGGCGTCGCCTCCGGCGCAACCGCCGGGAAGCGCTTGTGCGGGCGCTGGCCGCTGTCGGCAGATACCGCTGTCGGGTGGTGTCTGCTGGCAGGCGGGGTGCTCGACCTGCTGGTTCCGTGGTGGGTGTCACGGGTTGCCGGCAGCGAGTGGCTGTCGGTCACCATGGGCGTTCTGATCTATATGTCCGCGGCGCTGAAAGCCATGGCCTTCCCGGTCGCGCACCATCTCGGCTCGGATGCCGGCGGTTCGTATCTCGGCCGCTCTGTGGCCAGGGTCTATGCCCTGAATATCGTCGGCTCGACACTCGGCGCCTTGCTCACCGGCTATGTCTTGCTGGACTACGTTTCAGTGAGCAGTGGCTTTACCCTGGTCGGTACCGCCACGCTGGTGATGGGCCTGGTGTCGCTGCGGCGCGGCTGTCCGGGCTGCGTGTGGATTGCGCCAGTGATTGTCGTCGGCGTGATTGCGACCGCCGATCCCGACGATCGGACTCTGGTCGTGGCGGCCAGCCGGCATGCGCCGGGTCGCATCAAGACAATCATCGAGAATCGGCATGGGATCATCCATGTGGTCGATGATGGCGAGGAACGGGGCGATGTGGTCTATGGGGGCAATGTGTATGACGGGAGAACGAACATCGATCTGCGGGTGAACAGCAATCGGGTCGACCGTGTCTATCTGTTGGCCGCGCTGCATCCTGCACCGCGCAAAGTGCTGGTCATCGGGTTGAGCACTGGCGCCTGGGCGCGTATTCTTTCGACGCTGCCGTCGCTGTCGCAAATGGATGTGGTCGAGATCAATCCGGGCTACCTGTCCCTGATCGCGGCTTATCCGCACTTGTCGCCGCTGCTCGACGATCGGCGCGTCCAGGTGCATATCGACGACGGGCGCCGATGGCTGCGGCGACATCCGGAAGAGCGGTTTGACCTGATTGTGATGAACACGACTTTCCACTGGCGAGCAAACATAACCAACCTGCTGTCGAGGGAGTTCATGGAGATCGCCAGATCGCGACTGGCGCCGGGTGGCATCTTTGCCTTCAATGCCACCGGCTCAGCAGACGCGCTGGCGACGGCGGCGGCGGTTTTTCCTCATGCCTACCGCTGGTCCAACTTTGTCTATGCTGCCGAACAGGACTTCTGGGCCGTTCCTCCACAGGCGGTGGACCGTGTGGCGGCACTTCGCCTGGGCGCCGAGGCATTTGACCTGCGGAGAAGCACCGACCGGTCGCTGTTGAACGACATGTTGGCGAAGCCATTTGCCAGCGTGCACGACGTCGAGATTGAAAGTGGTCGCGCGCTGGCCGTGATCACGGATGCCAACATGCTGACCGAATTCAAATATGGCCGGCGGCTGCGGCTGGACTGATCGCCGAGAAAGATCTGGCTGAGCGCAGCCGGCTTTTGTGGAGTATCTGTCGGCAAGGGGAGGCGAGCCCCCGTGTGCTTGGCGGGTAAGCAAGAGCGCCAGCTGGTCATGGCTTTCTGTCCAGCGAAGGTGTCACTCTGGCGCCAACCGGCCGCGCCTCGCGCTATGATGGTAACCGGGTTCCGGGCCGGGGTGCTTATCAGGAATCGATCGTTGAACAGGGAGGCAGAAGTCACATGTGGAGTCTATTGGACTATTTCCCCGAGGATTTCAAGATCAACATACTTGACATCGGGGCGGCGCTGAATGAACGACCACCGTATCAGTCACTGGTTGATGCCGGCCGGGCGAAGATCATCGGCTTCGAGCCGAACCGCGAGGAATGCGAACGATTGAACCAATGTTACGGCGAGCCGCATCGCTTTTTTCCATACTTCGTTGGCGATGGACGATCAGCGATTTTTCATGAAACCAACTGGGTGTTGACGGGCTCGCTTTACGAACCCAACTCGCCACTTCTCGAGAAGTTCCAGAATCTCGCCGAGCTGGTGACGCCAGTGGGCAAGCATCCGGTCAGCACCACCCGACTTGACGACATCGATGAGATCTCCGATGTCGACTTCGTCAAGATTGACGTCCAGGGAAGCGAGCTGGCTGTCTTCCAGAACGGATTGCGCGCGCTTTCGGGCACGGTCCTGATACAAACCGAGGTTGAGTTCGTCGAGCTGTACAAGGGACAGCCGATGTTCGCCGATGTGGATTCTTTCCTCAGGGGCGCAGGGTTTCAGTTTCACGCGTTCAACGGCTTTGGCAGCCGCTCGTTCAAACCGATTGTTGTCAATGGCAACATCAACCAGGGGGTTCGTCAGGCGCTATGGTCGGACGCTCTCTACGTACGCGACTGGATGAGTCTGGCTGCTCTCGATGCAACCAAGCTCAAGAAGTATGCCGTGCTTGCGCACGATTTGCTGCAGTCCTACGATCTTGCCCATCTGGTGCTGCTGACGCTCGACAAGAAAACCGGAAGCAGTTTCGCTGCCAAGTACCTCGATCAATTGACTGACGGTATCGAGCAACCGGATTCCTGACGGCAAGGTCTGGGAAGCGTCCGCTCGCGCTCGACTGGCTCGACGCGGGTCAGGTCAGCCGAGAACCCTGGGTCAAGCGTCCGGGGTCAGCAGATGCGCCCACGCCGGTTCGGCGATGGGTCGGCGCCACGCCGTGGCGTTGGCGGTGCCTGGCAAGCTATGACGCTGGTAGTCCAAAACGGTTCTGCAACAGGCGCAGGCGACGTGCCATTTCGCTGCTGCCAAAGCCCAGCGCGCGGATCATTTCCAGGCGCTGCTGGGCGGATACCCCGGTGTAGAACGACGAAAACGAGCCAAGCCGTTCCATTTCTTCGAGGACAGCGGCGAGAACCCAGTTTCCGATGCCGTCACCGGGAGAGATGGAGTCGAATCGTTCGCCGGGTACCAGAAAAGGTTCCCCCGGATCGATCTGACCATGTTCGAAGATGGCGTTGGCGAGCTGCTGGAGCGCCGACACGGCCAGCGACCGTGCGCCAAAGGCCCGCGCCACGCGTGCGAGGCTGGCCAGGCGCAGATGCGACGGCTGGCTCTCGCACAAGGTCTTGAGCAGGCTGAAGCTGGCCTCCAGGGAAACCCAGCGATCAGCAGGGGGCAGCGACGAGTCCTGACTGATCGCGTAGAAGGACAGCGCTTGATCCACCACAGCGCTGCCGCCAGCGGTCATTGTCTGTTCCCACAGACTGGCAAGTTCAGCCCCGTACGGTAGCTTGCCAATGGTGTGACGCCAGTCGTATTCAGGGGAGTCACTGCGCCGTTCCACGCTGTTCGGCAACTGTTCCGCAGGTGGTTTGCCGGCTTGGGCAGCAGGAGCCACCAGGAAACCCTGCGCTGCAAGCCGTTCGGCACGGTCCGGCTTGCAGCAGAACAGGTTGAGCAGGTAGCCATCCGGAGGTGATTCGGCATCGAAGCGAACCAGCAGGTTCAGTCCCGGGACCAGCCGGTAGGAGTCATAGCCCAGGGCGGCAAAGTCGTGGACGAGTTCCATATGCAGGTCTGCACCGGCCTTGATCTCATACTGGACCAACGGTGACAGTTCGGCAAAAAAGCGTTGTCCTCCGCGCAGAATGTTGGCCTCCTCACCCTCCGCATCGATCTTCATGAAGTCGATAGGCGGGCAGTGCTGACCTCTCATCCAGTCGTCGAGGGGTCAGGACCGGCACCGTCTCAACAGCGCTGGTTGATGGCTGACCATGAACCAGTGCGTTCAATTCGGAATTCTCGTTCAGGGACAATTGCGCTGTGCCACAGCGACTGGACAGGGCGCTCTGTTCCAGGAAAACCTGGGTAAAGCCATTGACGGCAATTCCTTCCGCCAGCAATCTTGCCGTGCCGGACGCCGGTTCGAAAGCCCAGACGCTTCCTGTGGGTCCGACGGCCTTCGCCATGGACAGAGCGTAAACCCGTAGTTGGCACCGATGTCGATGACTTTTTGCCCTGGCTGCAGCAGGTGCCGCAGGAACTTGATCTCATCTTCAAACCAGTCCTGTTGTTCCAGCAGAACGTAGGGAGTGATCAGATCCAGCGAGTCAGGAACGACGACCCGTACTTCATCGACCATGGTGAGTGTCGCGGTGGCAGTCATGGTTTGCGAGACCTCTGTGAGATTCAAGTTGCGGCGTTTGTGCGCCGCCCGGAACATGCGGGTTTTGGCCGCTGGCCGAGCGCCAGCGGCAGGTGCTTTACGGTATTGTAAGCGACCCGGGTTACCCGGTACGCATCATTCGGTCAAGGCGGCTCATTCGATCCCAGGGCGGCAGCGATACTTCCCGCCGGGACGGCGGTGATGCCTTCGCTGAGCGGCCAGGGCGAGCCGACGCCGTGGCAGATGACATAAAGCTGTGTCAGGTTCAGTACGTCGCGGGCCGATCGCATGGCGGCCGTTAGCATGAAAACTCGGAGTCTTGGTCCGAGATTTCATTGATCAGAAGGCTTGGCCAGCGCCGTAGCATGAACCCGATCAGCGCGTGAGGCGCCAGGCTGCGCTGATCGTGACTCAGTTCCATCAATCGCCCGATGAATCGGGCTCCTACGGATGTCGTGGGCTCCGGGCAGGCCGTCGGCTGCCTTAGCTACTTTCTCCCGCCGAGCAGACTCAACAGCCCTTCGGCGAGGCGCTGGACGGTCTGCGGGTCGGGGACGGGAAGCTTGAGATAGCGCTGGCCGGTGGTCGAGTCGGTCTGCACCCAGGGCGACTCGCGTTCGCCGCTTGACGCCGCGGGTCAGCTCGCCCAGCAACTGCACACCGGCGGCCGGCAGCGGCGCCCAGGGATCGGCGGCCCCTGATGCTGCCGCCGGGGGGGCGTTGGTGGCTGCGGCGCCGCGGTGCTGGCCTCGGCAACGGGCGGCTGACCCGCTTCCGCCAGCGGGCGCTGACTGCGGGTATTCGGCCTCGCCGTCGGCTTCTGTCTCGCTGCCTGCGGCTGCCGTGGCCTCGAGCGGCAAGGTGTCCGCGCTCGGCTCGTCCATCGGGGCCGCGCTTCTGCCGCGCCGGAGACCTGTTCGACGGTTTCCATGAATTTTGATAGCCGCGTGCCCTGCAGGACCACTTCGCTTTCACCGCCGTCGAGGATGCCGGCGAACAGGGATTGCTTGAACGCCAGTATGGAAAGCATGCCCTCCTCGATGGTTCCCCGGGCCACGAAATTGATCACCTGCACGCCGCGTGTCTGGCCCAGTCGATGCACGCGACCGATGCGCTGTTCGAGTACCGCCGGGTTCCAGGGTAGGTCCATGTTGACGACCACCGCCGCCGCATGTTGCAGGTTGAGTCCGACGCCGCCGGCATCGGTGCTCAGAAACACCCGGCAGGCGGGGTCGTTGTTGAAGCGGTCAACGAGCGCGCCGCGCTTGTCGCCGGGGACGCCGCCGTGGAACAGGACATGTTCCCAGCCACGCGTCTTGAGCCGGCGCATGATCAGCTCGTGCGTGCGCAGCCACTGGCTGAAGACGACGACCTTGGCCTGCGGGTCGTCGAAGAGGTCGTCGAGCAGGGTCAGCAGCTCGTCGGCCTTGTAGCCGTCGTCGGTTTCGTGGTCGATGAGAAAGCTGCTGTTGCACGCCATGCGCATGTTCTGCAGCGAGCAGTGCAGACGGAGCTGGTCCTTTTCCGAGAGGAAGCCGGTATGCCGCCAGCGTTGTACGATGCGCGCGACGGTCTGGCGGTTCTCCTCGTGATGTTCGGCCTGCAGGGAGCTCATCGGCATGAACAGGGTGTTGTCGACACGTTCGGGCAGTTGTTCGAGCACTTCGGACTTGCGTCGGCGCAACACTGATCGGCGCCAGCGTCTGGCCAATCCGGTGCAGCTCGCGGTAGCCGACGACCCGGCCGCGTTCGTCCCGCTGCTGGTGTTCGTCGAGCAGGCGCCAGGTTGGCCCCAACCGGTGCTGGTCGACGAACTGCACGATCGAGATCAGCTCCTCGAGACGGTTTTCGAGCGGCGTCCCGGTGAGCACGATGGCGTAAGGGCTGTCGATCCGCTTCAGTGCGCGCGCCGCGATGGTGTTCCAGTTCTTGATCCGCTGCGCTTCGTCGACGATGACCACGTCCGGTGCCCAGGCCTCGATCAGGTCGAGGTCGCGGCTGACGGTTTCGTAGTTGGCGATCTTGCAGAAGTCGCCTGGGCGTAGCGCGCCTGGCGGACGGCGCGCAGACCGCCGATGACCGTCGCGCGTCGATCGGTGAAACGGTGATTTCGCGTTCCCACTGATGCTTGAGCGAGGTCGGGCAGACGATCGCACACGTTCGGCTGCAAAGTGGCTGGCGAGGATTTCCATGGCCGCGATCGCCTGCACCGTCTTGCCGAGGCCCATCTCGTCGCCGATCAGGGCGGCCGGCGCGCGCGCGAACAACGCGCCCTCACGCTGGTAGGGATAGAGCTCGACCTTGAGCAGTGCCTTGAGTTCAGGACTGTCGGCACCCAGCGGGTAGGCGGTCGTGAGCGTCTGCCGGCGTATCTCGCCGTCGCGGACCTCGGCGACGAAGGATAGCGCATCCTCAGCGCAACGCAGGTCGTGGCCTGCGGCACGAACGCTGTCGACGAATGCGGGCAGCTCGACGAAGCGCTGTGGGGACAGTTGCCAGCCGCTGGTCTCCTCGAAGAGCTGGCCCATGGTCGGCTGCAGTTCGGTGGGGAAATCGCTCCCCAGACGCAGGCGAACGCGTCGCTGTCCCGTGTAGTCGAGGAACAGCTCGCTGAACGATCCCTGGAAGCCCTGCTCGAGGGTTCTCTTGCCGCCTGGTCGGGCGCTGATCTGCGCCAGGGTGAATTCGATGTGCTTGCAGGTGCCGAGATCGTTGGTCGCGAAGTCGGGACACGAGCAGTGGTTGTCGCCGGCTTGTGCGCCGCGAATCGCCACCCGGTAGCGGCGCGGCTGTCGGGTTGAAGACCGAGAATTCGGAGAAGACCGGGTCATCGCCGAGGTTCTCAAAGCTGAATGGCTGCTCGCGGCCGAATTGCCGGCGCAGCGCCCTTTGCCAGTCGTCGACCGGCAGGTCGGCGGGCTTGCGCTGCCGGGAGAGGCGAGGCTCGGTGGTGCTGCGGGCAGAAGTCTTGCGGTTCTGGCTGGTGGTGTGTGCCTTGGTCATGGTGTCTCCGTGGCCTGCTCAGTAGGTGTCGGTCGGAAGTGGTGGGTCAACGGTCCCCGTTGTCTGGGCTGTGGTCGCCATTGTAGCCACTGCGGCTGAGCGCCGCGCCGTTCAGCGTTTCAGGCGGGCAAAGGCACTGGCCATGGCGCCGGTCGACTCTGGCTGGCTCTGCTGGCGTTGCCGGGCGCGGGCCTGAGGTCGGTGCGGCAGCCATCTTCGGGGCACTCGGCAACTCGTCGGCGAGTCGCATGCTGAGCGCAATGCGCTGGCGCGGCAGGTCAACCTCGATTACCTTGACCCTGACCACGTCGCCAGCCTTGACGACCGTGCGCGGGTCCTTGACAAAGCGGTCGGCGATCGCCGAGATGATACCAGCCCGTCCTGGGACGCCGATGTCAACAAAGGCGCCGAAGTTGGCGACGTTGGTGACCACGCCTTCGAGGATCATTCCCGGCTGCAGGTCCATTGACGGCCTCGATGCCTTCACGGAAGGCGGCGGTCTTGAACTCCGGTCGGGGATCGCGGCCCGGCTTTTCGAGTTCCCTCAGGATGTCGCGTACCGTCGGCAAGCCGAACCTGTCGTCGATGTACTTCTCCGGCGTCAGCGCCTTGAGGATTCGCGAATCGCCGATCAGCTCGCGAATACCCTTCCCGAGATCGGCAAGAATACGTTCGACCAGCGGGTAGGCTTCGGGGTGCACGGCCGAGCGGTCGAGCGGATTGTCGCTTTCGTTGATGCGCAGGAAGCCGGCCGCGAGTTCGAAAGTCTTTTCACCGGGGGCGCGATACTTCCCGGTGCCTGCCGGTTGCGGAAGGCGCCATCGGGCGCCAGGGTGCATGCGTTCGAGCCGCAGCCGGTCGTATTTCAGAACCTGTGCAGATCTCTCGGTTAATTGCTGCGAAGTAATAGCGCGGCCGATGGCCGTCGGTAGCGAAAACGTGGCCGATTGATCGTGCCCGCGGACTTCGGCAAAGGCCGGAAGCTTCAGGCAGTGAAGGTCTTGCTGCTGAAGGGCCTGGCCTGCCGAGGTGGAAGTGACCACGCTCGATAGCTATGCCGCAGATTTGGCGTCGATCTGCCTGATCAGGCCGATGTCGGGCATGGGCGGGAGGTGCTGCTGGGGCGAAGCAGACGATTCAACGCTGTCGTCCCATACTCTATCTTGGGAATGATCATCAGAGCAGTCACAGGCCCTGATAGAGACCTGCTGGGAGCTTGGTTACCGGTTGTACTGGCATACGCCGATGCTCTACAACCTGACAATTTCTTTGGCAATCCGGAAAACATATACGTTGGCGTGGCAGCGTTCCAGCATGCTGTGTTCCCAATGAATCCAGCCATGCAGGTGACCGAGGCTCAGATGATAACGGATAGCCGCCATCATCCATTACTTTGAATCTCGGAGTTCAACATGAAATGGATGTCGTGGCTGCAGGCAAAGGCAAACTCGTCTGCCGTAGCTACTTTTTCCCGCCGAGCAGACTCAGCAGCCCTTCGGCGAGGCGCTGGACGGTCTGCGGGTCGGGGACGGGGAAGCTTGGGGTAGCGCTGGCCGGTGGTCGAGTGGTCTGCACCGGGCGACTCGCGTTCGCCGCTTGACGCTGCGGTCAGCTCGCCCAGCAACTGCGCCCCCGGCAGCGAGCAGCGGCGCCCCAGGGATCGCGCCTCCCGCTGACAGTTCGCCGGCGTGGCGCGGCGGTGGCTCAGCCTGGTGCTGGCCTCGGCAACGGGCGGCTGACCCGCTTCACCGCGGGCGTCGACTGCCGGTATTCGGCCTCGCCGTCGGCTTCTGTCTCGCTGCCGGCTGCAGGCGCCGCATCGAGCGGCAAGGTGTCCTCGCTCGACTCATCCATCGGGGCGGTGCTTTCCGCGGCACTGGAGACCTGTTCGACGGTTTCCATGAATTTCGACAGACGTGTGCCCTGCAGGACGATCTCGCTCTCGCCGCCGTCGAGGATGCCGGCAAACAAGGACTGCTTGAACGCGAGCACCGAGATGGTTCCCTTGGCGACGAAGTTGATCACCTGCACGCCGCGCGTCTGGCCCAGGCGGTGCACACGACCGATGCGTTGTTCGAGCACTGCCGGATTCCATGGTAGATCCATGTTGATCACCACCGCCGCCGCGTGTTGCAGGTTGAGACCGACGCCGCCGGCGTCGGTGCTGAGAAACAGTCTGCAGGCGGGATCACTGTTGAAACGGTCGACGAGTGCTCCACGCTTTTCGCCCGGCACGCCGCCGTGGAACAGGACATGCTCCCAGCCGCGCGGCTGAGCCGGCGGATGATCAGCTCGTGCGTGCGCAGCCACTGGCTGAAGACGACGACCTTGGCCTGTGGGTCGCTCAGGATGTCATCGAGCAGGGCCAGCAATTCGTCGGCCTTGTAGCCGTCGTCGGTCTCGTGGTCGATCAGGAAGCTGCTGTTGCACGCCATGCGCATGTTCTGCAGCGAACAGTGCAGACGCAACTGGTCCTTTTCGGAGAGGAAACCGGTGTGCCGCCAACGCTGCACGATGCGGGCAACGGTCAGGCGGTTTTCTTCGTGATGGTCTGCCTGCAGCTGACTCATCGGCATGAACAGGGTGTTGTCGACGCGCTCGGGCAGTTGGTCCAGTACTTCGGCCTTGCGCCGGCGCAACAGGATTGGCGCCAGCGTCTCGCCGATCCGGTGCAGATCGCGGTAGCCGGTGACGCGTCCGCGCTCATCGCGCTGCTGATGTTCGTCGAGCAGGCGCCAGGTGGGCCCCAGGCGGTGCTGATCGACGAACTGGACGATCGAGATCAGCTCTTCGAGCCGGTTCTCGAGCGGCGTGCCGGTGAGCACCACCGCGTAGGGGCTGTCGATCTGCTTCAGCGCGCGGGCGGCGATGGTGTTCCAGTTCTTGATCCGCTGCGCTTCGTCGACGATCACCACGTCCGGCGCCCACGCCTGGATCAGGTCGAGGTCGCGGCCGAGCGTTTCGTAGTTGGTGATCTTGCAGAAGTCGTCCTGCGCGTAGCGCGCCTGGCGGACAGCGCGCAGGCCGCCGATGACCGTCGCGCGGCGTTCGGTGAAGCGGGCGATCTCGCGCTCCCACTGGTGCTTGAGCGAGGTCGGGCAGACGATCAGCACGCGCTCGGCGGCAAAGTGGCGGGCGAGGATTTCGACGGCCGCGATCGCCTGTACCGTCTTGCCGAGGCCCATTTCGTCGCCGATCAGGAGCGGCCGGCGCGCGCCGCGAACAACGCGCCCTCGCGCTGGTAGGGATAGAGCCCGACCTTGAGCAGGGCCTTGAGTTCAGGACTGTCGGCACCCAGCGGGTAGGCGGTCGTGAGCGCCTGCCGGCGTATCTCGCCGTCGCGGACCTCGGCGACGAACGACAGCGCGTCCTCAGCGCAGCGCAGGTCGTGGCCGGCGGCGCGAACGCTGTCGACGAACGCGGGCAGCTCGGCGAAGCGTTGCGGGGGCAGCTGCCAGCCGCCGGCGTGTCTGAAGAGCTGGCCCATGGCCGGCTGCAGCTCGGCGGGGAAATCGCTCCCCAGACGCAGGCGGACGCGCCGCTGCCCGCGTAGTCGAGGAACAGTTCGCTGAACGATCCCTGGAAGCCGCGCCGAGGGTTCTCTTGCCGCCTGGTCGGGCGCTGATCTGCGCCAGGGTGAATTCGATGTGCTTGCAGGTGCCGAGGTCGTTGGTCGCGAAATCGGGACAAGAGCAGTGGTTGTCGCCGGCCTGTGCGCCGCGAATGACGACCCGGTAGCGGCGACGGCTGTCGGGGTTGAATACCGAGAATTCGGAGAAGACCGGGTCGTCGCCGAGGTTCTCGAGGGTGAAAGGTTGATCGCGACCGAATTGTCTACGCAGTGCTCTTTGCCAGTCGTCGACCGGGAGGTCAGCGGGTTTTCGCTGGCGCGAGAGGCGCGGCTTCGGCGGCGTTGCGGGCGGAAGTCTTGCGGTTCTGGCTGGTGGTGTTGGCCTTGGTCATGGTGTCTCGGGGCGTGCTCAGTGGGTGTCGGTGGAAGTGGTGGGGAAAGCTGTTGGGCGTGGTAGCCACTGGCGGCCGCGCCGTTCAGCGCTTCAGGCGGGCAAAGGCGCTGGCCATGGCGCTGGTCGACTCTGGCTGGCTCTGCTGGCGTTGCCGGGCGCGGGCCGAGGCCGGGTGCGGCAGCCATCTTCGGGGCGCTCGGCAACTCGTCGGCGAGTCGCATGCTGAGCGCAATGCGCTGGCGCGGCAGGTCAACTTCGAGCACCTTGACCTTGACCACGTCGCCAGCCTTGACGACCGTGCGCGGGTCCTTGACAAAGCGGTCGGCGATCGCCGAGATGTGCACCAGCCCGTCCTGGTGCACGCCGATGTCGACAAAGGCGCCGAAGTTGGCGACGTTGGTGACCACGCCTTCGAGAATCATCCCCGGTTGCAGATCCTTGACGGACTCGACGCCTTCACGGAAGGCGGCGGTCCTGAACTCCGGGCGCGGATCGCGGCCCGGTTTTTCGAGTTCCTTGAGGATGTCGCGAACGGTCGGCAGGCCGAACTTGTCGTCGATGAATTTTTCCGGCGTCAGCGCCTTGAGGATTCGCGAATCGCCGATCAGCTCGCGAATTCCCTTCCTGAGATCGGCGAGAATACGTTCGACGAGCGGGTAGGCTTCGGGGTGCACGGCCGAGCGGTCGAGCGGATTGTCGCTGTCGTTGATGCGCAGGAAGCCAGCCGCGAGTTCGAAAGTCTTTTCACCGAGGCGCGGCACTTCCCTGAGTGCCTGCCGATTGCGGAAGGCGCCATGCCCGGGCGATCGACACCGCACCGCGCAGGCTGACGTCGAGTTCCGGGAATTCCCGGGAGGCGTATTCCGAGGCCGAATAGACCGAGGCGCCGGCTTCGGAAACGACGACTTTGCTTAGCCGCAGGTCGGGCTGCTGGCGGATCAGATCAGCGGCCAGGCGATCGGTTTCGCGCGATGCCGTGCCGTTGCCGATGCTGATCAGGTCGACCTGGTGCCGGCGCGCCAACAGGGCCAGGGTATGCAGCGAGCCGTCCCAGTCCCGGCGCGGTTCGTGCGGGTAGATCGTGGCGGTGTCGAGCAGCTTGCCGGTGGCATCGACGACGGCGACCTTGACGCCGGTGCGCAGGCCGGGGTCGAGACCGATGGTGGCATGCTTGCCGGCGGGTGCGGCGAGCAGCAGGTCGTGCAGGTTGGCGCCGAAAACGCGGATCGCCTCGGCCTCCGCACGCTCTCGCAGCGCGCTCATCAGTTCCAGCTCAAGGTGCAACGATACCTTGATTCGCCAGCTCCAGCGCACTGTCTCGGCGAGCCATCTGTCGGCCGGCCGGCCCTGGTCGACGATGCCGAAGCGCCGCGCGATGCGTGCCTCGCAGGGGTGGGGAGTGCCCGCCTTGTCGTCCGGCGCGCTGTCGAGAACCAGCGCCAGTTGCAGCAGGCCCTCGTTGCGGCCGCGGAAGAGTGCCAGGGCACGATGCGAGGGAATCGCGAGGATTGCCTCCGAGTAGGCAAAGTAGTCCTGGAACTTGCCGGCTTCGCTTTCCTTGCCTGGGATGACCGTTGATTTCACGCAGCCGTGCGTTTCCAGGTAGGCACGCAGCTCGGCCAGCAGCTCGGCGTCTTCGGAGAACTGCTCCATCAGGATCTGGCGGGCGCCGTCGAGCACGCTCTTGAGGTCGGCGAAGCCCCGATTTGTGCCTTGCTGCGCCGTTTCGGCTTGTAGGGCAGGTAAAGGTCTTCGAGGCGCTGCTTGGTGTCGGCGGCGTGGATGCCGGCGGCCAGTTCGGGCGTCAGCTTGCCTTGTTCCTCGATCGAGGCGAGGATGCTGCGCCGCCGCTCTTCCAGCTCGCGCAAGTAAGTCAGGCGCTCGTCGAGCAGGCGCAACTGGATGTCGTCGAGACCGCCGGTAACCTCCTTGCGGTAGCGGGCGACGAACGGTACGGTTGCCCCTTCGTCGAGCAGGCTGGCGGTAGCAAGCACCTGCTGCGGGCGGCAGCCGATCTCCTCGGCGATTTTCTAGGCAATGGCGCGTGCGGCTTCGTGTGCGGGCGGTGGCGGCATCGGTGTCGGCTGGCTGAATAGAGCGCGAACTATGCAGAATAGGGCGGCAAAACTCAAGACGGTCGATTCATCGGCGGTCAGAGGTGGGCAGCAAATTGAATTGCCGCTGCGCCGTGACTCAGGTTACATTGTCGCTCTTGGGCAACAACGCGCAGTTGGGAAATCTGACCAACCGCCGAGCGATGGAAGGCCTTGCAGGAAGTGCTTCTGACCTTGCCTTATCGCGCTGCTGAGCCAGGGCGGGTGCGAGGGCCCTGGCGCGCGTGGCAGTTCCTGAGAGACCGCAGAGGGGGCTGGCGGTCAGCTGGGTGCGAACCCGTCCGTCTTGTAAGCCAGGAGTGGTGGCGGTGATGATGAAAAATCTTGCACTGACGCTGGGGCTTTGTCTGGCCCGTCGCCGTCGGCATTGCCGCTGAGGCCGGGGCACCGGCCGGAAAAGTCAAGCGCGCTGAAGGAGGCGTGACGATCGATCGCGCCGGGCACGTTCTGTCGCTACCGGTGGGTGCAACCGTGTATGTCGGGGACCGGATTAGCACTGGGGCCGATGGCTCGGTGGGTATCACTCTGTTTGATGACACGTTGCTCACCGCCGGGCCTCGCAGTACCCTGCTGATCAACGAGTTCCGGTTCAATCCCGCGACTCAGGAGGGAAACTTGCTGACCACGCTGGTCAAGGGCACGCTGAGCGTGGTGACCGGTCTTATTGGCAAGCAGGCACCACAAAACGTGCGTTTTCAGACACCAACCGTGGTGCTGGGTGTCCGTGGCACCGAGTTCATCGTCGAAGCGCGCGGAGAAGGCGAGTGAGACCTACTGACGGGTTGCTGTGCGTCCTTGCGCTGAGCCTTGCCGCCTGCGCGCAGATCTCCGACCGTGTGGTCTTGCTGCCGGGGCCGGATGGCCGTAGCGGCGCGCTGTCAATCACTGCCGCCGCCGGCGAGGTCGTGCTCTCCGAGCCCTACACCGGGGTCGATGTCGCCGGCAGCCAGTTGACCCGGCAGAAGACCAGCCCGGGCATGGTGCACGACGCCTATGGCCGGCTGCTGGCCATGCAACCGTTGCGGCCACGAATTTTCGTGGTTCATTTCAAGCCCGGGAAAGACGTGCTGCGGCCTGACTCCCAGGCCATGCTGGCAAACATTGTCGCCGCTCTGGCCAACTTTCCGGCCGGCGAGGCGGTGGTGATTGGGCACACTGACCGAATGGGCAGTGCTGCCGACAACATGCGGTTGTCGCTGCGGCGGGCAGCGGCGGTGCGCGAGTTGTTGGTCAGTGCTGGCGTTCCCCGGGAGGCGATCAGCGTGGTTGGCCGGGGCGAACTCGATCCGGCCGTGATCACCGGTGACGAGGTCGCAGAACCGCTTAACCGCCGTGTTGAAGTCAAGCTTCGTTAGGTTTTCTGCAACGTTTGGGCGCTGGCTGGCGCCAGGCAGTCTCCGACAGTGGTTGGGCGTGGCGCTGCTCGGTGTACTGCTTGCGCACAGCCTGGATTACATGGAAATCGTGCCACTGCGGCGACTGGACGCGCTGCTTTACGACTTCCGTGTTCGGTTGCTGGCGCGCGGAGAAGTCGACGAACGCATCGTCATCATCGATATTGACGAGCGTTCGCTGGCGGAACTGGGCCGCTGGCCATGGAATCGGTTGCGGCTGGCCGACCTGGTCGACAGTATTTGTGGCCAATACGGCGCGCTGCTGCTTGGCCTCGACGTCATTCTGGCCGAAGCCGACGAGAGTTCCGGGCTATCTACGCTGGATGTCTTGGCGCGCGGATCCCTGGGCCAGAATGCCGGCTTTCAGTTGGCGTTGCAGGCGTTGCGACCGGCGCTTGATTACGACCGCCGTCTGGCGATGGTCATGCGCCGCTATCCGGTGATTCTGGGTTTCCATCTATCGACTGGCGCCGGCGCCGCGCGTAGTGGACAACTGCCGCCACCGGTCGCGATTGAACCTGCGCTCGCTGCGCAGGCTCGAAGCCTTACCCAATGGGCCGGCTACGGGGGCAACCTGGCGATTCTGCAGCAGGCCGCCACCGCTGCCGGATTTCTCAGTGCGCCGCTTGATTCCGACGGAGTGACGCGGCGTGCTTTTCTGCTGGCGGCGCATGATGGCGAAGTTTACGCGGCGCTGTCGCTGGTCATGGCGCAACTGCTGCTGGGTAATCATGGATTGCAACTGCGTTTCGCCGACCGGGCTCGCTGGCAGTCGGGCATGGGAGCACTTGAGGCGATCGAACTGCCGACCGCGCGCGGCGTGCTGCGTATTGCGGTCGATCAGCAGGGGCTGTGCTGCTGCCCTTCCGGAGCGCCGCGGGTGCTTTCGTTACCATTCGGCGGCTGATGTGCTGGCTGGGCGCTTGCCCGCTGACAGTCTGCGTGGCCGCGTCGTCCTGCTGGGCACGACCGCACCGGGTCTGCTCGACCTGCGCGTGACGCCGGTTGGCGAGGCCTTCCCGGGGGTCGAGGTACATGCCAACCTGCTGGCCGGTCTGCTCGACGGCAGCATGCCGCATTCGCCGGCTGAGGCCCCGGTACTGGAGGCCGGCCTGGTGTTGATCGTCGGCATCGGCCTGCTGCTGGGCTTTCCCCGAGTTTCGCCGCACGGGGCGGTCGCTTTGGCGCTGTTGGCGCTGATGCTGGTGACAAGCCTCAACCTCGTTGCCTGGGCTGTCGCCCACCTGGTATTGCCGATGGCGAGCGGTCTCGTCTTGGTGGCGGCAATGCTGGCCCTGCATCTGTTCTTCGGCGCTTATCTCGAATTTCGTGCCAGGCGCCGCCTGGCGGAGTTGTTTGGCCAATACGTTCCGCCTGAACTGGTCGAGGAGATGAGCCGCGATCCGGCCCGCTACAGCATGCAAGGCCGCAGTGCCGAGTTGACGGTGCTTTTTGCCGATGTGCGCGGGTTTACGACATTTGCCGAGCAGATGCCGCCCGACGAACTCGCGCAGCTGATCAACGAGTATTTTTCGGCCATGACTGATGTCATCCGCGCCCATCGGGGTACGCTTGACAAGTACATCGGTGATGCTCTTGTGGCTTTCTGGGGCGCGCCGCTGGCCGATCCGCAGCATGCCCGGCATGCGGTCGCCGCCGGCCTCGCGATGCAGGCCACCCTGGGCGCCGTCAACCAGCGCTTTGCCGCGCGCGGTTGGCCGTCGCTGCGAATTGGCATCGGCATCAACACCGGCACCATGGTCGTCGGCGACATGGGGTCGCGCCATCGGCGGGCGTACACCGTGCTCGGCGATGCGGTCAACCTGGCGTCCCGCTTTGAGGGGCTGTCGGCACAATACGGTGCTGGCGTAATCATCGGCGACGCGACGCGTCAGGCACTCGGCGATTGGCGTTGCCGGCAACTGGACGAAGTGACGGTACGCGGTCGCACGATGCCGGTGGCGATCTACGAGCCGCTGGCCGAGTAATCAGAGGTGGTTCACCTAAAGCCGAGGCAGTTTTGGCCGTTGAAGGATCAATCGAGATGAGACAATAATAATGAGGGGGACGGGATGAGCGGAGTGACGTGGAGAATTCGTGTCGCGCTGCTGTTGCAGGTAGCTGCCGCAGCGTTGGTTGGGTACCTGGCGAATACCGTATTCGCTGCGGGCCTCTACGGTTGGCTTGGGGCCTTGGGTGCGCTGGTGCTGGTGGCCGTCGTGATGGCTTGGCTTGTCGAGAGGCATCTGGTTTGCCGCCTGGAGGCACTGCGAAATGTGATCGCTAGGACGTACGCCGATGGCGATCTGACCCGGCGAGCAGCCGTTGAGGGGAAGGACGAGGTAGCGGCGGTGGCCGGTGCTTTCAATCGGTTGATGGAAAGCTTCGCGACCATTGTCGGCAAGCTGCTTTTCAACTCGATCGAGGTCGGGAATGCCTCGCGACAGTTGATCGGCGACGCCAATCGTGTGGCCTCGGGGTCGAATCAGCAACGTGACGCGGCCTTGGCAACGGTCGGCGAAATGGGTGCTTTGACCGAGAACCTGAACCAGGTGAGTCAGAATGCCACCGAGACAGCCGCAATTTCCGGGACGTCGAATAGCCTGTCGACCGAAGGAATGGCCATTGTGCGCAGTGCTTCGGCCGAGATGGAGCAGATTGCCGCCTCGGTTACCCAGTCAGCGAAGGTGGTGTGCGCGCTGGGCGAGCGTTCGAAGGCGATCAGCGGCATTGTGCAGACGATTCGCGAGATTGCCGATCAGACCAATCTGCTGGCCCTCAACGCGGCGATCGAAGCGGCGCGGGCTGGTGACCAAGGACGTGGGTTTGCCGTCGTCGCTGACGAGGTACGCAAGCTGGCTGAACGAACCTCGCATGCGACCGGTGAAATCAGTCAGATGATCGCGGCAATCCAGGGCGAGACGCAGAGTGCGATTGTCAGTATCGAGGCGGGCAGCGGGCAGGCCCGCAAGGGTGCCGAGCTTGCCCGGCAGGCTGCTCAGTCGCTGGAGCGGATCAACCGTGGCGCGCGTGAAACGATGGAGAAAGTTGACGCTATCGCAGCGGCCGTCGCCCAGCAGAGTCGTACCGGACAAAGCATCGCAGAGCACGTGCACAAGATTCGGGAGATGGCCGAAACAAACAACGCGGTCACCGCAGACACACTGCTTGCAGTCGATCACGTGGAATGCCTGGCCGAGAACCTCAAGGAGATCGGCAGTGTCTTCAAACTTGGACCGGCCGGCGAGCAGGCGGTTGCCACGCATGGCAGAATGCCGGCCATCGTCAGGCAGGCGGCGCTGACCGTCGGCGAAGTTTTCGACCGGGCGGTGGACGCGGGCAGGATCGCCGTCGGGGATCTGTTTGACGATCGCTATCAGCCGATTCCGAACACCAAGCCACAAAAGTTCAAGACGCGCTTCGACGACTTCACCGATCAATCCGTGGCGCCGCTGCAGGAAGGTTTGCTGGCCCAGCACCAATGGCTCGTCTACGCCATCTGCATCGACCGCAACGGGTATGTGCCGACCCACAACCGGATATTCTCGCAGCCGCTGACCGGAGATGAGAAGGTCGATTTCTTGAACAACCGCACCAAACGACTCTTCGATGACCCGGTTGGCAAGCGCTGCGGGGATCATGAACACTCCTTTCTGTTGCAGACCTATCGCCGGGATACGGGTGAGCTCATGCACGACATCTCGGCGCCGATCTACGTCAAGGGGCGACATTGGGGTGGCTTCCGCATCGGTTACAGGACCGCGACCTGACCCCGTCCGGGCCTGTTCGTGTGCCGGTGGACGATCAAAGCCGGGACGTCGCAGTTTCGATTAAGATGAGAGCGGCCAGCCGTCCAGAGCTCTCCATGGCCTTCGCGCGAGGGAAAGAGGAATGTCGGATCTACTGAGAAACATTGATGCCCGTACCAAGCTGGCCGGGACCAACAAGCTGGAGATTCTCCTGTTCTCGCTCGGTACTGATGCGCGCACCGGCAGGCGTGAGACCTTCGGCATCAATGTGTTCAAGGTTCGCGAGGTGATGCGTACGCCGCCGATCACGGCAGCACCGGAAATGCCTCCCTCGGTCGAGGGAATGGTCAGCTTGCGGGGCGCTCTGGTGCCTGTCGTTGACCTCGCCCGTTATGCGGGAGTCGACACAGACACACCACGTTCAATCATGATCGTCACCGAATACGCTGGCCATACGCAGGGTTTCCTGGTCGAGGGGGTGGACACCATTCTGCGTCTCGACTGGAGTCAGATGCGGGTGCCGCCAGCCATGCTGCTCGCGGATATGGGTGGTCTGGTGACCGCGGTCACCGAATTGCCCGATGGTCGTCTGGTGATGATGATGGATGTGGAGAAAATTCTCTCGGAAACGACAAACTACGACGACGAGATCGTGTACCGCAATATCAAGCCGCTGGACAATCCTGAATTGACGGTGTTCTTTGCTGATGACTCGGCCGTTGCGCGCAAGCAGATTCAACGGACTCTGGAGGCGATGGGGGTAAAGTACGTGGCCGCAATCAATGGCCTTGAAGCCTGGCTGGAACTGGAAAAAATGGCTGCATACGCACAGGCATCCGGGCAAGAAGTGGCTGACCTGATCAGCCTGGTGCTGACCGATATTGAAATGCCCGAGATGGATGGCTACATCCTGACCAAGAAGATCAAGTCCGACCCGCGCTTTGTGAACGTCCCGGTCATCATGCATTCGTCGTTGTCCGGGATGTCAAATCAGCAGCTCGGCAAATCTGTCGGCGTCGATGAGTATGTGCCCAAGTTCGAACCGCAGCGCCTGTCGGAGACGCTGACGCGAAGGCTGCGACGGGACGCGGTTCCGACAGCGCTGTTGACCTGATTTCGCGATCTCTCTGGAGCGATACTATGGATCTGGCAGAAAGGAAAAACCTGCTCGAGGGCGTCGACGCACGAACCCGGCTGGCTGGTTCCAACAAGATGGAGATTCTGCTCTTCTCCCTGGGAACGCGTGAGACTTTCGGGATCAACGTTTTCAAGGTGCGAGAAGTCGGGAGGACACCGCACATCACCAAGACGCCGAACATGCCGCGCGGCGTCGAAGGGCTGATCTCCCTGCGCGGTAACGTCATCCCGGTACTGTCGCTGATTTCCTTCCTGGAGCACAGGGATCCACCCCGCGAGTATGGCAAGACCATGATGGTCGCCGAGTACTCCAAGCGTACCCTGGGCTTTCTGGTACATGAAGTGGATCGAATCATCCGGGTAGATTGGGAGAAGGTGAAAGCACCCGAAAGCCTGTTGTCTACCAACCAGGGCCTGATCACGGCGGTGACCGAGCTGGATGACGGCAAGCTGGTGTCGATTCTCGACGTCGAGCAGATTCTTGCCAACGCCTTCGGGGAGGCGGTGATCGTCGATATCCCGCCAGCCAACGTCGATGCCGACGTGAGTCTGTTTTTTGTTGATGATTCCATCGTCGCCCGGCGGAAGATCGGCGAAGTGCTCGACAGGCTCGGTGTCAAGCACAAGCATGCTACCAATGGCGCGGAGGCCTGGAGCCGACTTCAGGCAATCGCCAGCCATGCCGGGCAGACCGGGAAGTGCGTTCGCGACGAGATCCGCCTGATTCTGGTTGATGCCGAAATGCCGGAGATGGACGGCTACGTACTGACCAAGCACATCAAGAGCGACCTACGTTTCACGGGCATTCCGGTGGTCATGCACTCGTCGCTGTCGTCACAGGCCAATCATGCCATGGGCAAAGCGGTGGGGGTGGATGCTTATGTCGCCAAGTTCGACGCGGAGGTGCTTGCCGATACCCTGCGTCCCTTGCTTGAGCGCTGAGAGAATAAACAGGAGTAGAGAATGGCTGATCCGAAGATGAGAATTCTGGTAGTGGACGATTTTTCGACGATGCGACGCATTGTCAGGAATCTCCTCAAGGAACTGGGTTTCTCCAATGTAGAGGAGGCTGAGGACGGGGCAATCGCCTTACAGAAGCTGCAGAATGGAAGCTTCGAGTTTGTCGTCACCGACTGGAACATGCCGAACATGGATGGCTTGCAACTGCTGCAGGCGATTCGCAAGACGCCGGCGCTCAAGCACCTGCCGGTGATGATGATTACGGCCGAGGCAAAGAAGGAGAACATCATTGCTGCGGCCCAGGCCGGGGCCAGTGGCTACATCGTCAAGCCTTTCACTGCTGCGACGCTGGCCGAGAAGCTGCAGAAAATCTTCGACAAGATGGGTGGCTGAGATGAGCGATGCCGATAGGTCTGGTGACTCCCGGGAACTCGAAGCGCTGTTCGACAGCATTGCCTCGGGAATGGCCACCACTGCCATGCCGGCGCCGACCGCGTCTTCCTGCCCGTCGCTGCTGCAGCAGTTGCACGAGGGGGACGGGGTCGACGACAGCGACGAGTTGCAGAGCCTGTTCGATTCGGTCGTCGACGCGCAGCGCACGGCAGCAGGCAGCGCTGAGTCTCCGTCAGGCGGCGACCAGTGGCAGGGTCAGGACCGGGTATTCCAGCGCGTCGGCCAGATGGCCAGACAGTTGCATGACACGCTCGGCCAGCTGGGCTACCATAAACTCATCGAGAGCACCGTTGCTGCCATCCCGGATACCAAGGACAGGCTCAGCTATGTCGCCAGCCTCACAGAGCAGGCTGCCTGCCGGGTTTTGAATGCGACGGACATAGCCAATCCCTTGCAGGAGGAGATTGAGGCGGGATCGGCTGCGCTGGCGGCAAAGTGGGATGCGCTGTTTGCGAATGAGATCGGCGTTGAGGAATTCAAGGGTCTGGCCGAGGAGACGCGTGCGTTTCTCAAGCAGGGTCTGCCTCGGAAGACCGAAGCCACCAAGGCGCAGCTGCTTGAGATCATGATGGCGCAGGACTTCCAGGATCTGACGGGTCAGGTAATCAAGAAGATCATTCATGTGGCGCAGGAACTGGAGGCGCAGCTGATGGGGGTGCTGATTGAAACGATGCCCGGCGAGCGGCGGACCGATTCGGTGATGAGTCTGCTCAACGGGCCGGTGATCAACCCGGAAGGCCGCAGTGACGTGGTTGCCACGCAGCAGCAGGTCGACGACCTGCTCGATAGCCTGGGATTCTAGGAGGCCCAAGATGAGCGATTTTGCCGGGATGGAAGACCTGCTGCAGGATTTTCTGCAGGAAGCCGGTGATCTCCTGTCGGATGTCGACAACAAACTCGTTGATCTCGAGCGGAGTCCCGATGATCGTCGTCTGCTCAATGATATCTTCCGCGGCTTTCACACCATCAAGGGCGGCGCCGGTTTTCTCAATGCGGGCGAGCTGGTGACGCTTTGCCACCTGACCGAAAGCCTCTTTGACAGGCTGCGAAACGCCGGAATGACGCTGACGCCCGGTTTGATGGATACCATCATGGCTGCAACCCAGGGTGTCCGCAACATGTTTGGCGAGATCGCACAGGGGCGGCAGCCCAACCCGGCCTCGCCAGAAGTGATTGCCAATCTGCGAGCTGCTCTCGCCGGCGGTGGCCAAATCGGACTGGCTGCCTCGGCAGCAACTGGCGGGGCTGACTGCGAAACGCCAGCTGGGCCAGACCCTTCGCCAGCTACCGCTGCGCACAGCGAGGGGCCGGACTGGCAGGCGTTACACGCCGCCGTGACCGGCCAGAGTGTCGGATCCGTGGCGGTATCGGCGCCAGCCGAGCCGGTCGCCAAGGCTGATTCGGGCAGCGCGGTGGATCTAGCCAACCTGCAACCGCATTTCCCGCCGGAGGGACGCCGCGTTACCGACAAGCCAGGTGCTGCAGTCAGCGGGGCACCGACCGGTCGCCGTGTCGAGGAAAGAGCTGCCGCGCGCGAGACGACGATTCGGGTTGATACGGCGAGGCTGGATCAGGTGCTCAACCTTTCCGGTGAGATCGGGTTGACGAAGAATCGACTGACGAGCCTGCGCGCTGACATCCTTGCCGGCAGAACCGACGCGGAGACACTCCAGGCGCTTGATCAGGCCGTCAGCCAACTCGATCTGCTGGTGTCCGATCTGCAGAACTCAGTGATGAAGACGCGCATGCAGCCGATCGGCCGGCTATTCCAGAAATACCCGCGCATCGCGCGCGATCTGGCCAGGCAATTGGGCAAGGACGTCGAGCTGGCGCTGGTGGGTGAAGAGACCGAAGTGGACAAGACGATGATCGAGGATTTGGCCGATCCGCTCATTCACTTGATTCGTAATGCGGTTGACCATGGTGTCGAGTCGGCCGAGGAGCGCCGGACGACAGGCAAGCCGGTGAAGAGCGTTGTCCGCCTGGAAGCGCGCCAGGAGGGAGATCACATCGTATTGATGATCGCCGACGACGGACGTGGGATGAGTCCAGAGCGCATTCGGGCGAAGGCGATCGAGAAGCGCATCATCAGCGAAGAGGAAGCGAATACTCTGGATGACCGGCAGAGTCTCAATCTGATCTTCCTGCCCGGCTTCTCGACGATGGCACGGGCCTCGGCGGTTTCCGGCCGGGGTGTCGGGATGGATGTCGTGAAAACCAACATCCAGAAACTCAACGGTTCAATCGAGATCCGTTCCGAGGCTGGCAAGGGCTCGGTGTTCGTCATTTCGCTGCCGCTGACGCTGGCGATTCTTCCCGTCCTCCTCGTCCTGCTGGGCGATCAACCGTTTGCCCTACCGCTCTCCATGGTTCGGGAGATCCTGCCGATCAATCAGGAGAGGATGCAGGAAGTGGGCGGCAAGGAAACCCTGGTCGTGCGCGGCGAGATCCTGCCAGTGATCGCTCTGTCGCGGCTGCTTGGCTGGCCGCAGCTGCAGCCAGCCGAGTACGGCGTCCTGATGCAGACGGCGGAGCGCAGCTTCATTCTCGCGGTCGACAACTTCGCCGGCCGCGATGATGCGGTGATCAAAGCGCTTGACGATTTTCGTCCGCGCGGGGTGGCCGGGGTGACGACGCTGTCGAATGGGCAGATCGTGCTGATCCTGGACATGAAGGAACTACTCGCTGATCTGACAGCACACCCCGAACGCGACCTGCGGCCAGCGCCCGCCCGGGCTCTGGAGTTCCTTGCCTGAACGCCGGGCTACCATCGCTACTCAGGGGGCTGCGGCCCCCTGTTTTTTTGTCGCGCCACGACAACTGTTGCTCCTATGCAACTATCCGAGAACCAGTCTAAATAAAGACCCATAATCTCCTATTTTAACGACGATTTTTTTATAATTAAAATGAGTAAACTGGAAGCTCGAAATGGCAGAGGAAAGCGACCTCGAACGAACCGAACCGGCGTCAGCAAGGCGTCTGGAACAGGCACGCGAGGAGGGCCAGGTGCCGCGTTCACGGGAGATCGGGGCGTTCCTGATTCTGATCGTTGCCGCCCTGGCGTTCTGGCTGATGGGCCCCTGGATGGTGCAGCGGGTGTCGGAGATCTTCCGGCGTGCCCTGGTGGTTGACCAGAATCTGGCCCGGGAGCCGTCGCTGATGCTGGTTCGGCTGGCCGATCTCTCGATTGACGCCTTGCTGACCTTCACCCCGTTGTTTGCTGCGCTGGTGGCTGCCGCGTTGCTGTCGCCTTTCTTCCTTGGCAGCTGGAACTTTTCCCCAAAGGCGCTGCGCCCCGATCCGAGCCGCCTGGATCCGTTGCAGGGAATGTCCCGCATCGTTTCCTGGAACGGGCTGGTGGAACTCGTCAAGGCGGTGGCGAAGGCGTCCTTGCTGGGTGGCATTGCAACGTGGGTCCTGTGGAGCGAACGTGGTGACCTGCTCGCAATGTTTGCGCAATCGATTCCGGTCGGTCTGTCGAGTGCCGGCCATTTGCTCAATTTCAGTTTCGTTGCGATCGTTTCGGCGATGCTGGTGATTGTTGCCGTCGACGTGCCCTTCCAGATCTGGCAATACCACGACAAACTGAAGATGAGTCGTCAGGAAGTCAAGCAGGAAGGCAAGGAACTGGAAGGCGACCCGGAGATCAAGGGCCGTATCCGACAATTGCAGCGTGAGGCTGCGCGCAAGCGGATGATGGCCGCCGTGCCGGCCGCCGATGTCATTGTGACCAACCCGACCCATTGTGCCGTTGCCCTGGCCTACAAGAGCGGTATGGGGGCGCCGAAAGTTCTGGCCAAGGGCCTGGGCGAGATCGCCCTCAAGATACGTCAGCTGGGCGCCGCCAACAGTGTACCCATCGTCGAAGCTGCCCCCTTGGCGCGTGCGCTCTATCGGCATGTCGATCTCGATCAGGAAATCCCGTCGACGCTCTATGCGGCGGTCGCCGAGGTGCTGGCCTATCTCCATCAGTTGAGCCTCTGGCGCCAGAACGGTGGTTGCTATCCACTGCCGCCGCGCGCGATCAAGGTTCCGGACGATCTCCTTCCGGAGGCACCGCATGGCTAACGCGGGGGTGGTGCTGCAGGACCTTTTCGTTCGCTTTGGCCAGCGGCAACTGGCCGGGCCAGTACTGATCCTGTTGATCCTGGCGATGATGGTCCTGCCGCTGCCGCCTCTTGCTCTGGATCTCTTCTTTACCTTCAACATCGCGATTTCGGTGATCGTCATGCTGGTCGCCATGAGTGTGATGAAGCCGCTGGATTTCTCCGTTTTCCCGACCGTGCTGCTGGTCACCACGCTGCTTCGTCTATCGCTCAACGTTGCTTCGACGCGGGTCGTCCTGCTTGAAGGGCATACGGGGCCCGGCGCCGCCGGGCAGGTGATTGAAGCTTTCGGACACTTCCTGGTCGGCGGCAACTATGCGGTTGGACTGGTGGTGTTCACGATCCTGGTGATCATCAATTTCGTGGTCATTACCAAGGGTGCCGGACGGGTTGCCGAGGTGGCTGCACGCTTTACCCTCGACGCCATGCCGGGCAAGCAGATGGCGATCGATGCCGATCTCAATGCCGGTCTGATCGGCGAGGACGAGGCACGCCAGCGCCGCGCGACAATCGCCCAGGAAGCGGACTTTTTTGGTTCCATGGACGGCGCGTCGAAGTTTGTTCGCGGCGACGCGGTCGCCGGGATCCTGATCATGTTGATCAACGTGATTGGCGGTCTTTTCGTCGGCGTTCTTCAGCACAACCTGGAGATCGGCGCCGCGGCCAGAACCTATACCCTGCTGACCATTGGCGATGGCTTGGTGGCGCAGATTCCTGCGCTGATCATTTCCATTGCTGCAGGCATGGTGGTGACGCGCGTCGGCGACGACGAGGACGTGTCGCAGCAGTTCATCTCACAACTGTTCAACAATCCGAAGCTGCTCTACCTGACGGCAGCAATCATCGGTTTGCTCGGGCTCATCCCAGGTATGCCGAACTTTGTCTTCCTGCTACTGGCGAGTGGCTTGGCCGCCATCGCCTGGCAGATGGACAAGCGCCAGCGGACGGCCACTCGGCCGGTAGCGGTCACCGTCGCACCGGCCGCGACCCGCGAAGCTCAGGAAGCCACCTGGGCTGACGTCACACCGCTCGACGTTCTCGGTCTGGAAGTCGGCTATCGGCTGATACCTTTGGTCGACAAGTCGCAGGATGGTGAGCTGCTGCGCCGCATCCGAGGCATACGCAAGAAATTTGCCCAGGAAGTGGGCTTTCTGGTGTCGCCGGTCCACATTCGCGATAACCTGGAACTGAAACCCAACGCCTACAAGATTCTCCTGAAAGGTGTCGACATCGGTGAAGGAGAGGTTTTTCCGGGGAGCCTGCTGGCGATCAATCCAGGCCGAGTGGCCGGTCAGGTGGCAGGTACTGCAACCAAGGATCCGGCCTTCGGCCTGCCGGCGGTATGGATTGACGCGGCGCTGCGGGAGCAGGCCCAGGCCTACGGTTACACGGTTGTCGATGCAAGTACGGTCGCCGCGACGCACCTCAACCATCTGATTCTCGCTCACGCAGCCGAACTCCTAGGGCGGCAGGAGACGCAAGCCTTACTCGACCATCTGGCGAAGGACATGCCAAAGCTGGTCGAGGATTTGGTGCCCAAGGCTCTGTCACTCGGCGTGGTCCAGAAAGTGCTGCGCAATCTGCTCGAAGAGGGCGTTCACCTGCGCGACATGCGTACCGTCATGGAGACCCTCACCGACGGTGCGCCGCGTTCCCAGGATCCGGAGGTGCTGACGGCGCAGGTGCGGATGGCTCTCGGCCGTTCGATTCTTCAGGATCTGTATCCAGGTGGCGCTGAGATGCAGGTGATGTCACTGGATCCGCAGCTTGAGCGCCTCCTCTTGCAGGCGGTTGCTGGTGGCGGTGATGGCATGGGTATCGAGCCAGGTCTTGCCGACACTTTAGTACGAGAGGCTGTTGCCGCGGCGCAACGGCAGGAGGAAATCGGCCTGCCAACGGTCTTGCTGGTTCCGGGAAACCTGAGAACACTGCTGTCCCGCTTTTTGCGCCGAAGCATTTCCCAACTGAAGGTTCTGGCACACGCCGAAGTACCTGAAAACAGAGTCATCAAAGTCACTTCCATCATTGGACAGAGAGCATGAACGTCAGGAAATTCATTGCTGCGACAGCTCGAGACGCCTTGCGCAAGGTCAGAGAGACGCTCGGACCGGATGCGATCATTCTCTCCAATCGCGGCATTCCAGGTGGCGTCGAGATCATGGCGGTTGCCGCGCGAGACATGGAGATGATCGTACCGACCCGGGAGTGCGAAACTACTTCGCCGCGTTGCAAGGAATCTGCGGCAAGTCCGTCGGCCGAATCGACGCCGCTACGAGTAGCTGCGCCGGAACAGCGGCCGGCCCCGGCCCCGGCCCAGGCTCTGGCGCAGCCCGGCGGATACCGTGCAGCTCGCTCACTGCCGCCGCGGGCAGCACGACCTGCACCGCAGGTGGTTGCTGCGCCGCAGCCGGCAGCCGAAGTGGTCCCCGCTGCAGTGATGGAGGAGATTCGTACGCTGCGCAGGATCGTCGAACAGCAACTGGCCGGCTTTGCCTGGGGCGAGGCAGCCCGTGCGCAACCGACAAAGACCGAGACTCTTCGCCATATGCTTGACGCTGGATTTTCGCCGCAGTTCGCACGCGACCTGCTGACCGATCTGCCGCGCGATTTGGATGCCGGGCAAGCGCTTGCCTGGGCCAAGGGCGTTGCCGAGCGTGCCATGTTGACCATCAACAGCGACACCGACATCGTTGACCAGGGTGGCATCTATGCTCTGGTAGGGCCGACCGGGGTGGGCAAAACGACCACTACCGCCAAGCTGGCTGCGCGCTGCGTTCTCCGACACGGCGCGAGGAAGCTCGCTCTGGTGACCACGGACGGATACCGGATAGGCGCCCACGAGCAATTGCGAATCTATGGCCGCATTCCTCGGCGTATCGGTGCACCTTGCCCGGGACGGCAAAGACCTGCGGGCAACGCTGCGCGATCTGCAGCACACCCATATGGTGCTGATCGACACCATGGGCATGAGCCAGAGGGATCGGATGGTGAGTGAACAGGTGGCCATGTTTGGCGACAGCGACGTCAAGTCCCTGCTGCTCCTGCCGGCTACCAGTCGCGGTGACACACTCGATGACGTGGTCAGAGCGTACAGCGGAATGGGTCTGGCTGGTTGTGTCCTGACCAAGGTCGATGAAGCAGTGAGTCTGGCCTCTTCGCTCGACGTGATCATCCGGCATGGCTTGCGTCTGTACTATGTTTCCAATGGTCAGCGGGTGCCGGAAGATTTGCATTTGCCGAACCGACCGTATCTGCTGCATCGTGCTTTCAAGGACTTGCCCGAGACTTCGCCCCATCGTCTGGGCGGTGTCGAGCCCGGACTGATGGTCGCCAGTACCGCTACCAGTGCGCTCTCTGCAGGAGGAGGCCTGCGTGGCTGAGTTCCGCGGCGACCAGGCAGCTGGTCTGCGTCGACTCCTCGGGCGCCCGCGGTTGAGTATCGTCACCTTTGTGGCCGGCAGCACCGGTGTTGGCAAGAGTGTTTCGGTGGCCAATCTGGCGGCCTCGCTGGCCCGCCAAGATAGAGAAGTCCTGGTGGTGGACGAAAATACAGACGACGGCATTGCTGCCTTCTACGGCCTCATTGCGGTGCACGATCTGCAGCAGGTGGTCGACCGCGAAAAAGTGCTCGCCGACGTGCTCCTGCCAGTTGCACCGGGAATCCGCGTCCTGCCGGCGGCCAGGTTGGTCAAGCAGCTCGCGAGGCTCGACGATGGCGAACAAAGGATCCTGCTCGAATGCCTGGCCGAGATGGCGCCCGCGGCCGACGTCGTTCTGGTCGATACCTCGCTGGATCATCCGCTTGGTTTCTCCCCGCTCGGTCTCGCCGCGCACGAAACCGTGATTGTTGTTTCACCGAATGGGGCGGCAATTACCGATGCCTATGCGTTGATCAAGAAAGTCAGCCTGGGTTACGCACGCAAGCATTTCCGAATTCTTGTCAGTCAGGCGCGTATCGCCAGCGAGGCGCAGGCGATATTCGACAACATGGCCCGCGTGGCGGGCAGTCGCCAGCTTGCGCATCTCGATTATGCGGGATACGTGCCGGTTGATGAGCGTCTGCGACAAGCGTCCAGGCTTTGTCAGCCGATTTCCGGCCTGTTTCCCGACTCACCGGCGGCCAGGGCGTATCAGATCGTGGCCAATGAGATGTTGAATTGGCCTGCCGACCATGGAGAGATCGGTGGGCTCGAACATTTCGCGCAACAGCTGCTACACTGGAGCCAACGCATAAACCCGACCGCTATCTACGCCTGATAGCTTCTCCAAGACGAATGTACAACGCTGCTGGTCAGCTCAACAAGGATCAGCTTGTCCAGCGCTTCACGCCGCTGGTCAGGCGCATCGCCAGTCACTTGATGGCTCGCCTGCCGGCGAGCGTGCAGGTGGACGATCTGGTGCAGAACGGAATGCTCGGCCTGCTTGACGCAATCAGCCGTTTTGAGGCGCAGGCGGGGGCTCAGTTTGAGGTCTATGCTGCGCAGCGCGTGCGTGGTGCAATGCTCGACGGCTTGCGCGAGAACGACTGGTTGCCGCGTAGCTTGCGCCGCAACGCGCGGCGTATCGAAACCGCCATTGCGCAACTTGAACAGGAGAACGGCCGTGCACCGACCGAAAAGGAGCTTGCTGACTCCCTGGGCATGGCTCTTGCCGACTATCAGCAGATGCTGCAGGATGCTCGTGGGCATCAGCTGGTGTACCTGGAGGACATGGTTGCCGAGCGAGGTGAGGATTTCCTTGAGCGTCACCTGGCGGACGAAGGAGGAGATCCGGCGAAGATCCTCGAAGACGAGAATCTTCGCCGACGCCTGGTTCACGCGATTGAACTCCTGCCAGAGCGGGAACGCCTGATGATGGCGCTCTACTACGAACAGGATCTCAATCTGCGCGAGATCGGAGAGGTCATGGGTGTCACCGAGTCACGTGTGTGTCAGCTGCACAGCCAGGCGGTGATGAGGCTGCGCGCCCGTTTGTTCGACGGTGGCGGCAAGGAAACAACGAAAGCTGGCCGTCATGGATAGGCTAAGCGTGATCGGCCTGCTGATCGGTCTGCTGGCGATCATCGGCGGTCAGATTCTGGAGGGAGGCCATCTCGGTTCACTGTCGCAGCCGACGGCTTTCCTGATCGTCGTTGGTGGTACGCTTGGTGCGGTCATGCTGCAGAGCCCCTACGCCACTTTTGTCCGCGGCGTCCGGATGGTGAAATGGATGTGGTATCCACCGGTGGTGAATCATCTGCAATTGATCCAGCAGGTCTCCAGCTGGAGCCAGGTATCCAGGCGAGAGGGCTTGCTGGCACTGGACGCGATCGTCAGCGAGCTGAAGGACGAGTTCACACGCAAGGGTCTGCAGCTGCTGGTCGATGGCGCAGAGCCGGAAAGACTGCGCGAGGTCATGGAGGTTGAGATCAGTACCTTTGAACAAGAAATGAAACTGTCGGCACGCATCTGGGAGGCAGCCGGCGGCTACTCGCCGACCATCGGTATTCTCGGTGCCGTGATGGGATTGATTCACGTGATGGAAAATCTTTCCGATCCATCGAAGCTGGGTGCCGGTATCGCAGTGGCGTTCGTCGCCACGATTTATGGGGTTGGCTTGGCCAATCTGGTCTATCTGCCAGTAGCCAATAAACTGAAGACTCACATCAATCGCCTGATTGTGCAACGTGAAATGCTCGTCGACGGGCTGGTGGGCATCGCCAACGGTGACAACCCCCGCATCATCGAAAGCCGCTTGCGAGGCTATCTCTTCTAAACAATGGCACGTCGAAACAGAGCAGACGAGCGGGACAATCACGAACGGTGGCTGGTGTCGTACGCTGACTTCATTACCCTGCTGTTTGCCTTCTTCGTGGTGATGTACGCCCTGTCGTCAGTAAATGAGGGAAAGTACCGCATTCTGAGCAATTCGATGGTTAGCGCCTTTCGCAACGTCCCCGTCAATAGTGCCGGCCAGACGCCAATGGTTGTGCCGACCCCGCCGCCGCCGGCGCCGAACAGTCTGGCGAGCAAGGAGGCGGTCAAGCAGAAACAGCGCGAGAAAATGCGTCACGTGGCGAAGGATATTCTTGAAGTGATGGCGCCGCTCATCGAACAGGGGAAGGTCCGCGTCCTCGAAACCAGCCGTGGCGTCAGCATAGAAATCAACGACAGCATCCTCTTTTCACCAGGGCAGGCTTTGCTCCAGCCGGCACTCGGAAAAGCGATGCAGTCGGTGGCCGAGGTGCTGGTCGCCTCTGATTTCCCGATTACCATCGAAGGGCATACGGACAACGTTCCGATCAAGAACGCTCAGTTCCCTTCGAACTGGGAGCTTTCTGCAGTGCGTGCGACGACGGTTCTGCGCCTGTTCGCCGATGCGGGTGTTGCCGCCGAGCGCCTGACAGCGATTGGTTATGCCGAGACCCGCCCGGTGGAGCCCAATGTTCTGGCTGATGGGCGGGCACGCAATCGGCGGGTGACGATTCTGATCGACTCGGATGTGCCCGAAAAGGGAACAGAGCTTGACCTCCAGGGGCAGGGAGCGGTTCCTACAGAGAGGCGCCGCTGACCCCGACGTGCTAGGCGTTGTCGCTGATGCGGCGGCTGCTGGCAGTGGTGTTCTGCCCGTTCGGACCATACAGACCGAGAGCGTCGGTGCTACCCAAGAGGGCTTCGAGTGCCCGTGCGTTGTGTTGCATGCGCAGCTGGATCAGCTGGCCATTGACGCGATTCAGTTCGTGCGCCTGTCTGGCGAGGGGCAGTAACAACGACCAGGCAGCGTGAGCGCTGATCTCGGTGGGGTGGGCCGCAAACCAAGCAGCAACACCCGCGGGATCGGCTGTCAGCCCCTCTGTGGCGAGCACCTGGTTGCGCTGGTTGGCAAGAGTGGTCAGCTGCGCGGCAAGCCCGTTCTTCTCCGGCAGCAGGTCCAGCAACTGATCGGCATCTCCATGGCTGAGTATGTTCTGCTCGCGCTCAAGCAGGCTGACAAAGCGTCGCACCGCGGCGACTTCGGCCTCGACCGCGTGCGAGAATTCGGCACTCGCCTCCGTCATCGACATTTCGCCAATCAAGGGCGCTCTTGCGAACCCACGAGTTCGCTGGCTGAGGCTATCAGGCGCTCAGCAATGGCCTCCGCATTGATCGTGAAACGGCCTTCGGCAATTGCCTGACTGATTTCAGCAACCCTGCTGGCATCAAAGGCCGGCGCATCTCCCGAAAGCTGCAGTTGTGCGGCCAAGTCACTCAGATGAACCTCCGCCGCCGGACCGGCTGCCGGTTGCGTGACAGTGGTGCGAGTGCGTGTCTCACCGAAAGTACTGGCGGTGGTCGTGGTGCTGTCGATCTTCACGGTCGTGCCCTTTGAACGGTTGTACTCAATCCATCTATCGGCGAACAACGCTGCAACTTTAACATTTTTTGCCCTGGATTCATGAACAGCGTCAGGTCAGTAAGTCACTTCGACCACCCCACCGCTACGCGCTACCCCGCTGACGACCTGACCGGAAGCTGTCCGCACCTGAGCAATCTGCCCATCAATGGCATTGTTCAGCGCCTTTCCTTCGTTGCTGATGGTGAAGCCAGGGCCCGTCGATAGCAGTCTTACGCTTTGCCCTTGCTGCACAGCCCACGCGGCAGTCAGCAGATCGCTGCGCAGTGGCTGGCCAGCAGCGACACCGTTCCTGACAGTCTTGCCGATGGCCTGTGCCGGGTCGGTCAGGACGCTGGCAGGCAGGGCGCCGAGGTCCCCGCTCTGCGCCAGGACATCGCCAGGGCTGACGATCTGCCCCGGTGTCAACTGGCGTGCCGTGACCAGGTAGCTTCCTGTCACCCTGACCTGTACCGGAACGTAAACCGTCCACCTGGCCGGCCCGAGACAGCGGACGCCGACCGTCGTTCTGCCCCAGAGTCGACTGCCCTGCGGCAGAAACGGTTCGAAGGCGCTGCATGGTGCAAGCTGAGCGTGTTGGTCAAGCTGTCCGACGCTGTAACTCACCTTGCCCGGCAATCCTTGAGTCTGGATACGCAGATACTGGTCGAGCGCTTCGGGCAAGGAGGTCTGGGCGCAGACGGTGCTGGCCGTCGCAGCAAACAGCACGGAGACCCACCGAGGCAGTCTGGCGAGGCGAGTGAAAGTGGAATGAGCGTTCATGTCGACATTCTGCCTCAATCTGCTTTGCTGGCGCGAGGGAACGACGGTGAGTGATCAAGCGATGCGGCCTGGCGGGCGGCAAGATTTGCCGGAAGGGCGGCAACTTGCGGTCTTGCGTCTGGGCCTGTCAACGTCGAATCGATTGCCGGTGGCCAGGTCGTGCCATGGCACGTCTATTGCTTGATCGGTTGTCATTACAGCGCAGGGAGAGGTCATCGTGGTCAGCAAGCTCGACAACACGCTCCACATGCAACAGCAGGCTCTGACCCTGCGCGCCAATCGGCAGCAGGTGCTGGCAGGAAACATTGCCAACGCCGATACGCCGGGCTACAAGGCCAGGGACTTTGATTTCACGGCGGCGCTGCAGAATGCGCTGAGCGGCCGTGCCCAGGGTGGTGTGGTGTTGGCTACGTCCTCCCCACGCCATATTCCGGGGAGCATGAACCCAGGGGACTCTGGCCTGATGCACCTGCTGTATCGCCAGGCAACGCAGCCCAGTGCCGATGGCAATACGGTGGAAATGGATTTCGAGCGGGCTCAGTTTGCTGAAAACGCGTTCTACTACGAGGCCGGGATGACTTTCCTGACCAGCAGGATCAGAACCATGATGTCCGCGCTACAGGGGCAATGAGGATGAGCCTGTTCAATACCTTTCTCGTGGCCGGTAGTGCCATGACCGCGCAGTCGATGCGCCTCAACGCGGTGGCCAGCAACCTGGCGAACGCTGACAGTGTCGTGAGCTCCGACGGCAAGCCCTATCGCGCCAAACAGGTGGTGTTTGCGGCGACGCCGATGGGCAATGCTGCAGCCCAAGGGGTGCGGGTGAAGCAGGTTGTCGAGGACAGCGCTCCGGGACGCCAGGTTTATGACCCACGCAATCCTGCCGCAGACGAAAAAGGCTACGTCGCGATGCCCAATGTCAGCGTGGTCGACGAGATGACCAACATGATCTCGGCGGCGCGCTCCTACCAGACCAACGCCGAAGTCATGAACACAGCCAAGCAGCTGCTGCTCAAGACACTGACGCTCGGCCAGTAGGAATCGAATGCTCGAGGAGTAACCCATGGCAGCCGTTCAATCAAACAGTTCTCTCAGCGACAGCTTCGCCGCGCTCAACGCCCAGGCAAAGAGCAAGGCAATCGATTCGGCCGCGACCAGTGAAGAGGTGCAGAATCGCTTTCTCAAGCTGCTGGTGACCCAGTTGCAGAACCAGGATCCGCTCAACCCGCTCGACAACGCTGCGGTCACGACCCAGCTCTCGCAGATCAATACCGTGACCGGTATCGAGCGACTCAACGCGACGCTGGAAACCTTGCTTAATACCTACAACGACGGCCAGGCGATGCAGGCAGCGGCCCTGATTGGCAGGAACGTTCTGGTTGCTGGCTCGCGGCTGTCCCTGGCCAATGGCCAGGCTGGTGGGGGCGTCAACCTGGCAGGGCCAGCTGACAGTGTGACGCTGAAGATTCTCGATGCCGCCGGTACAGTGGTGCAAAGCCAGAACCTCGGTGCGCGCGAAGCCGGGAGCTTCAGCTTCGTCTGGGACGGTCGGAGCGATGCCGGGTTGGTCATGCCGCCCGGTAGTTATGGCTTTACCGTGGACGCCGCACGCGGCGGTGAAAAGGTGAGCGCAGAAGCGCTGCAGATTGGTATGGTTTCTGCTTTGGTGAGAGGCAAGAGCGGCTTCGAGCTTGAACTCGGCGGCTTGGGCAGGGTGGATTTTGACAAAGTTCAGCAGATTCTTCAGGACTAGGGGGCAAGGATGAGTTTCCAACAGGGCTTGAGTGGTCTCGATGCCGCGGCAACGGCGCTGGATGTGATCGGCAATAACGTGGCCAACGCAAGCACGGTCGGTTTCAAGAGTGCCAACGCGAATTTCTCCGATGTCTTCGCCGCTTCGCTGGGCATTGCTGGCGCATCCCAGGTCGGCATTGGGGTGGCCGTTTCAGCGATCCAGCAGCAGTTTTCCCAGGGAAATCTGACGACGACCAACAACACCATGGATCTGGCGATCAATGGCGGCGGTTTCTTCCGCATGAGCGACGACGGGGCGATCAGCTACACGCGTAACGGGCAGTTTCACCTCGACAAGGAGGGCTACGTCGTCAACGATCAGCAACTTCGCCTGACCGGCTATCCGGCGGGTGTGGATGGCCTGATCTCGGCGTCCAGTCCGGTCGAGCTGCAATTGTCAGCCAACCAGATTCCGCCGCGGGCAACCAGTGATCCGTTGGCCGGAGACCTCGGCGCAGTGCTCAATCTGGACTCGCGCGACACGGCTCCCCTGGTGGCGTTTGATCCCGCCGTACCGGGGTCGTACAATTTTGCGACGGCGCTTACGGTGTTCGACACACTCGGCGTGTCGCACAATCTAAGCACCTATTACGTTCTGCAACCTCCGGCCGTGCCACCCGCCGGCAATCAGTGGTTCGTATACGCGACGCTGGATGGCGCCAATCCGGTTGGCGGGGCGGTCAATTTCGCAACCCTGGGGTTTACTAACACGGGTACCCTGATTCCTCAGGTGCCACCACCCCAGCTTCCGCAATGGAACCTGAGCAACGGTGCGGTCACACCATGGCGGCCGGGAAGGATGGATTTCACCGGTAGCACCCAATTCGGAAGTGCCTCGACCGCCGATAGCCTGACACAGGGTGGCTATACCTCGGGCAATCTGACGGGAGTTGGTGTCGGCAGCGACGGCATCCTGCAGGGGCGTTACAGCAATGGCCAGACGCGCAACATGGGCCAACTGGTGCTGGCCACTTTTTCCGACCCGAACGGCCTGCTGAATCTCGGCAACAACCAGTGGAGTGCGAGCCCGGTGTCCGGTCCGGAACTGATCGGCGCCCCGGCGTCAGGAAGTCGTGGCGTGATCCAGTCGGCCGCGGTTGAGGACTCGAACGTCGACCTCACCCGGGAGCTGGTGGCCATGATCACGGCACAGCGCAACTACCAGGCCAACGCACAAACGATCAAGACCCAGGATCAGATCATGCAGACCCTGATCAACCTGGGCTAGATGGCCAGGTCAGGCAGAACAACAGGAGCGGAGGCTGGATGGATCGTTTGATCTATACCGCAATGAGCGGCGCCAAGCAGGCTTTCCTGCAGCAGGCCGGCGTTGCGCAGAATCTGGCCAATACCACCACCATCGGTTATCGCGCGATGGAGCACAGATTCCGCGCCGTGCCGGTGCTCGGACAGGGACAGCCGACGCGAGCTTTTACTGCCAATGCGTCGGTGGCCAATGCCTTCGAACAGGGACCGGTGATGACCACCGGCCGCCCTCTCGACGTCGCTGTCCGGGGTGCCGGCTGGATCGCCGTTCAAGGAGGCGACGGCGGCGAGGCCTATACTCGTGCCGGCAACCTCAAGACCGACGCCAACGGTGTGCTGCAGACCAGCGCCGGCTTCAACGTCCTTGGGGAGGGTGGACCGATCGCGCTGCCGCCTGACAACAACGTCGAGATTGCACCGGACGGGACGGTTTCGAGCATTCCGCGCTTCGGCGCGGGAGCGATCAACAATACCAACATAGTGGGCCGAATCAAACTGGTCAATCCGCCGGAAAGCGAGCTGGTGCGTGGCGATGACGGACTGTTCCGGACCCGCAACGGCGTGGCGGCTGCTGCCGACGAAAACGTGAAGCTCGCGCCGGAGGCTCTTGAGGGGAGCAACGTCAACTCGGTGGACGCGATGGTCAGGATGATCAGCCTGGCACGTCAGTATGAGATGCAGATCAAGATGCTGCAGACGGCCGATGCCAATGCGCGCGCGGCCACCCAGCTTCTCACGATGAACCGCTGATAGGACACTCATGATTCGCTCGCTATGGACAGCCAGTACCGGCCTCAACGCCCAACAGGTACAGATCGACATCATTGCCAACAATCTGGCGAACGTCAGTACCAACGGCTTCAAGCAGGCACGTGGCATCTTCGCCGACTTGCTCTATCAGACCTTGCGTCAGCCCGGCGCGCAGTCGTCACAAACGACTCAGATTCCTGATGGTTTGCAGATCGGCCTCGGGACGACACCGGTGTCCACCGGCCGTATCTTCACCCAGGGATCGCTGCAGCAGACCGGCAACAGCCTCGACATGGCGATCGACGGCGCCGGCTTTTTCGAGGTGTTGCTGCCGGATGGGACAAGCGCCTATACGCGTGACGGATCGTTCCAGAAGGATAACCAGGGGCAGATTGTCACGGCCAACGGCTATCCCTTGCAGCCGGCGATTACCATTCCACAGAACGCATTGACGGTTACCGTCGGCACCGATGGCGTGGTCAGCATTACCCAGCCCAATTCAGCCGCGACAGTGCAGATCGGGACCATACAGGTGGCCACCTTCATCAACAACGGTGGCTTGCAGAGTGTCGGCGAGAATCTCTACCTGGAGACCGCATCGAGCGGCACCCCGACGCCCAACACGCCTGGAACGAATGGTTCCGGAGTCGTTGTGCAGAATTATGTCGAGGCGTCAAACGTCAACGTGGCGCAGGAGCTGGTGATGATGATTCAGACGCAGCGTGCTTACGAACTCAACTCGAAGGTGGTGTCGACTTCTGATCAGATGCTGGCGCGTCTGACGCAGCTCTAGGGAGTCGATGATGAGTAAGGGGTGGACCGTCAACCAATCGCTGCTGCTGGTTTCTGCGCTGCTGCTGGCGGCCGGTTGCACGACGGTCCCGCCAACCAACGTGCATCAGCCGATGAGCGCCCGACCACAGCATCGACCAGAGACGCTGGCTGCCAGTCTCGCGGCGACTGGCAGCATTTACCAGGCCGGTGCATCGCGAACGTTGTTTGAAGACCGGCGCGCCCGCTATGTCGGCGATACGATCACCGTGACGATTACCGAGAACACGTCGGCGGCGACCAAGTCGAACACCAACGTCTCCAAAACTGGCAGCATCAACGCCTCGGTCGGGCCGAACCTCAATCTGCCTGGCAAGACACTCACCGAGCTGAAAGCAAGCAGCAGCAACGTTGGCAGTGGCAAGGGTGACGCGGCGGCCAACAATGTGTTCACCGGTACCATTACGGTGACGGTCATCGAGGTGCTGCCGAACGGCAATCTGCTGGTGTCCGGCGAGAAGCAGGTGGCGATTGGCCATGGACAGGAGTACATCCGTCTTTCCGGTATCGTCAATCCCTATTTCGTCAACGCGAGCAACACCATCGCGTCGTCGCAGGTTGCGGATGCGCGTATCGAATACAAGGAGAGTGGTGCCATCAGCGAAGCACAGGTCATCGGCTGGCTGGCGCGCTTCTTCCTGACCTTCCTGCCATTCTAGGAGATCAGGCAATGGCCCGGTTCATATACAGTCAAGCCGGCAGCTGGCTGCGTCGAGCAGCGATCATGGCCGGCTTTGCCCTGGCACTGTTTGGTACGTCCGCCTCGGCGGAGCGGATCAAGGACCTTGCGTCGGTGCAGGGGGTGCGCAATAACCAGCTCGTTGGTTATGGCCTGGTCGTCGGTCTCGACGGTAGCGGTGACCAGACGACGCAGACGCCCTTCACTCAGCAAAGCATCATCAACATGCTGGCGCAGCTCGGCACCACCTTGCCAACCACTCAAACGCTCCAGCTCAAGAACGTCGCCGCCGTGATGGTGACTGCCAATCTGCCTCCGTTCGCCAGGGTCGGGCAGCAGATCGACGTGACTGTTTCGTCGATGGGCAACGCCAAGAGCCTGCGTGGTGGGACGCTGGTGATGACGCCCCTGAAAGGCGCCGATGGTCAAATCTACGCGCAGGCGCAAGGGAATCTCCTGGTGGGCGGCGCTGGCGCCGCGGCCGGTGGGAGCAAGGTGGTGGTGAACCATCTTTCGGCAGGTCGTGTGGTCGGTGGTGCCACGGTCGAGCGCGAGGTTCCGACAGCCCTTGGACAGGGGCCGTTCATCCATTACGAGATGGGAACGACCGATTTTGGTACGACCCAGCGGGTGGTCGAGGTGATCAATCGTGATATTGGTCCGGGCACCGCGCAGGCGGTAGACGGAAGACTCATCCGTGTGGCTGCACCCGAGGATGCCGATCTCCGGGTGGCTTTCCTGGGACGGATCGAGAATCTCGAAGTGCGTCCGGCAAAGACCATCGCCAAAGTGATCATCAATCCGCGGACCGGCTCGGTCGTCATGAATCAGACGGTGACCATCGAATCCTGTGCGGTTGCCCATGGCAGTCTTTCGGTAGTGATCAGTACCGAGCAGAAAGTGAGCCAGCCCAATACGCTGGCTCCTGGACAGACAGTGACGACCACGCAGAGCGAGATCGATATCAAGCAGGGGGGTGGCTCGCTGATCCAGTTGAAAGCGGGAGTCAAGCTCTCTGACGTGGTGAAAGCAATCAACGCGCTGGGCGCCGGGCCGCAGGACTTGCTGTCCATCCTGCAGTCGATGAAGGCAGCGGGCGCGCTGCGCGCTGAGCTGGAGATCATCTGAGCCAATGTCGCCTGGAAACTGCCAAGGGATTTCTCATGAAAGCCAGTGATCTCGGTACTTCTCGTCTGGTCCTCGACCCCGCTGTTGCTGGTGATCTCCGCACCCGGCTCAGGCAGGACCCGCAGGCTGGTGTGAAACAGGCGGCGCAACAGTTCGAGGGCATGCTGCTGCATTTGATGTTGAAAAGCATGCGTGATGCGACGGCTGCCGGTGGCCTGCTGGACAGCGAGCAAAGCCGGTTTTTCACGGCGATCGGCGATCAACAGATGGCGCAGGATCTCGCTTCGCAGGCACCGATGGGTTTCGCGGCGATGATCGAGAAGCAGTTGGCGCGACAGGCCACCGGCGCCTCGGCCGCCGCAGCGCCGTCTCCGTTCGATGTCGCACAGCAGTCGCTGCTCTCTCGCTACGCGAGGCTCCCCAGCAGTGGGGCTGCGGCCGGGGCGCAGCGAACCATTGGCGTCACCGCTGCGCCAGAAGTCACGAGCGGTGCCTCATCGCGTCCACGCGAATTTGTCGATCGGGTTTGGCCGCACGCCGTCGAAGCGGCGTCGACGACGGGCATACCGGCGCATTTTCTGGTTGCCCAGTCGGCGCTCGAGAGTGGCTGGGGAAAGCGCGAGATCAGGACTGCGGATGGCTCGCCCAGCTTCAACTTGTTTGGCATCAAGGCCGGCCGTCGCTGGGCGGGGCCGACCGTCGAGGTGCCTACCACCGAGTTCGTCAATGGCGTGGCGCAGACCACGCGCGCAAAATTCCGCGCCTATGGCTCCTATGCCGAAGCCTTTCGCGACTATGCGCGGCTGCTGAGCAGCCATTCCCGCTATGCCGAGGTGATCGGCCAGCAGGATGGTGTGAAGTTTGCTCGTTCCCTGCAGCAGGCGGGCTACGCGACCGACCCGATGTACGCCGACAAACTGGCACGGATCATCGGCGGAACGACGCTGCGCCAGGCCTTGAGCGCCTAGTTGCTGGACTGATTCCTCGAATCAGGGCTAAACCTATCGCTGAAGCTGCCGTTTATACTTCAATAGCACAAGCAACGAGGATCTGACGCCATGGGCACAGGAATCATCGGTACAGGTGTCAGTGGTTTGTACGCCGCTCAGCTCGGCCTGCAGACCACCGAGCACAACATCGCCAACGCCAATACCCCCGGGTATACCCGCCAGCGGACCATTCAGACGAGCACTTCCGGTCTGCTGACCGGCGCTGGCTTTCTTGGGCAGGGCACGCAAGTGGCGACGATCGAACGTGTCTATAGCCGCTTCCTGACCGAACAGGTGGTTGGTTCGCAGAGCAGTGCGAGCGAACTCGACAGCTATTACGCTCAAGTCCGGCAGATCGACAATCTGCTGGCTGATCCGAAAGCTGGCTTGTCACCAGCGTTGCAGGACTTCTTCGACGGCGTCGCGCAGCTTGCTGCCAATCCTGCGGACTTGCCGAGTCGCCAGGCGATGATTTCAACGGCGCAGGCGCTGAGCGCTCGCTATCGGGCGCTGGGCGACCAGCTCGCGCAGATGAATGACGGCATCAATGGCGAAATCAGGGCAAGCGTTGCCGACATCAATTCCTACGCCGAACAGATTGCTTCCCTGAACGAGCAAATCGGCCTCGCACAGGCTGCCTCTGGCCAGCCGGCCAACGATCTGCTGGACAGCCGGGATCAGTTGATCCTCGAACTGAACAAGGTGATCAGGGCGAAAACAACGAGCAACAGCGATGGCAGCGTCAACGTCTTCATCGGTAGTGGTCAGCAACTGGTGGTTGGTTCCCAGGCGGTCGGTCTTGCGACAATATCCTCGCCGGCCGACCCGTCACGTCTGGTGGTAGCCCTGAAGAGCGTGGCGGGTACTCAGGAGATGCCGGAAAAGCTGCTCAACGGGGGGGCTTTGGGTGGGCTGCTGGCGTTTCGCAGTGAGTCCCTGGATCGGGCAAGCCGTGACCTGGGGCGCAACGCCGCCTCCCTGGCCTTGACTTTCAATGCTCAGAGCGCTCTCGGACAGGACCTTTTCGGCCGATCGCTGCTTTCGCCGGCTGGCTTTACGCCGGAGTTGTTTTCGGTTCCTGCGCCGGCGGTGATTGCCAACGCCAATAACCCGGCCGGCAGCCCCCCGGTGAGCGCGACCTTCGTCACACCGCCGTTCAGCGGCAACTTCTATACCGACCTCGGCAAGAGTGATTACCGGCTCACTTCCGACGGGAACAATGCCACGCTGACTCGTCTGTCGGACGACAAGCAGTGGTCGGGGGCAAATCTTGCGGCGGTAAACAGTGCGCTGTCGGCCGATCCACAGGGGTTCACTCTCGCCCCAGCCGACCCAGCCGACCCAGCCCCGCCGGCGGGTGCGAGCTATCTTATCCAGCCAACTCGCGACGCTTCCCGCAACCTCTCGGTCAACCGGGTGCTGGCCGCCGACCCGGGCCTGATCCCGGCTGCCGGGCCAATCCGCACTGCCGCGGCAGCGAACAATACCGGCGCAGCGACGATTTCGGCTGCCAGCGTTGGACAAGGTTATACAGCCGCTGTCCAAACGCTGTCAGCGCAGCCACCCACTCCGATCAGCATTGAATACCAGGCAGGCAATCTGCTGGGTTTTCCGGCGGGCGTGGGAGTGTCAATCGATGGCCACGCACCGCAGCCCATTGCGGCTCCCACTGATACTGTCGCGTACACGAGTGGGGCGACCATTACCATTGTTGGATCGGCCCCACCCTCTGGGGTCAGCTTCTCGATCGCTGGCCTGCCGAACAATGGCGACAAATTTTCCATCGACCTCAATCCAGCGGCAGTCGCCGACGGGCGTAACGCGCTGGCTCTCGGCCAACTCCAGATACAGGACACGATGTCTGGAAAAACGGCATCCTTCCAGGAAGCGTACGCGCAGTTGGTCAGCGAAACGGGTAGCAAGACGCGCCAGCTACAGGTCACCAGCGACGCACAGCAGGCCATACTGGCGCAGGCCCAGTCGAGCCGTGAATCCCTCTCGGGAGTCAATCTCGACGAGGAAGCGGCCAATTTGATCCGCTATCAACAAGCCTATCAGGCGGCGGCGAAAGCGATGCAGATTGGCGCCAGCCTTTTTGACACCATTCTGCAGATAGCCGCTGGCTAGGGAGGCTTACATGCGTATCAGTACCAGTCAGATTTACGGATCCGGTGTGCTCGGAATCGAGCGGAACCAGAATGAACTCCTGAAGCTGCAGAACCAGATATCCAGCGGACGTCGGATGCTGACCCCGGCGGACGACCCCATCGCTGCGGCCCAAGCTCTGACGGTTACACAGAGCCAGAAGGTGGCGGCCCAGTACGCCAAGAATCAGGGTGACGCGAGTGATCGTCTCGGCCTGGTCGACAGCCAGCTCAGCGCTCTGACCGATGTGCTCCAGAGCGTTCGCGAGCGGGCCGTTCAGGCCGGCAACACAGTGCTCGCCGACAGCGACCGCCAGGCGATCGCTTCGGAACTTGAGGTGCGTCTTGAGGAGATGCTGGGCATTGCCAATGGCCGCAGCGCCGAAGGAGATTACCTGTTTTCAGGTTACCAGGGGAACACTCAACCCTTTGTCCGCAGCCCTGCAGCCCCGCCCGGCACTTCGTCAGTCAGCTATTCGGGTGATGATGGCGAGCGATTGCTGCAGGTCGGCGCCTCGCGGCAGATGGCAGTCAACGTTACGGGCAGCGACTTGTTCACGCCGAGCACCAACAAGAGCGTTTTTCAGACCATGCAGGACCTGATCGACCTGCTGCACGCGCCGATCGGTTCGCCTGCGGCGAGGACGGCGTTTTCCGGTCAGCTGGCAGGGCATTTGACCGATCTTGATCAGGCGATGGCCAACGTGAGCCGCGTACAGTCCAGCGTCGGCGCGCGGATGCAGGAACTCGACGCCCTGAGCAGCAACACCGCTGCAGTCGATATTCAGTATCAGCAGATGCTGTCGGAACTTCAGGATCTGGACTACGTCAAGGCGATCTCGGATTTCACGCGGCAGCAGGTCAGCCTTGAAGCGGCACAGAAGTCTTTTGTCCAGATCAGCGGCCTGAGTCTCTTCAACTATATCTGATCAAAGAGAAGGTTCTCATGCGGACCGTTGCTGGATTTGTGCTGGCCCCGCTGCTCGTCGCCTGTGGTACCGTGGACTGGCACGTACAGCCACCTGCGGACCACAGTGCGCCTGATCATGCGTTTACCCAGTCGCCCAATCCGACAGTGAGCCTGGCGCCAGCCAAGGCGGCCGCCCTGGTCGGGACAGTAGCTTATGCCCTGAGTGAGTACGGGGGACCCGCAGCCTACCTCCAGTTTGGCGTTGGGGCAGCGATTGTCGCCTATGTCATCTACGATCCTCTTGCACCCAACTGGACAGTGGAGGAGAGAATTCTTGACCGTGTCACCTACCGCCTGTCCATGCGGGCCAAGAGCTTTCGTACCGGTGGTGATGGCGAGTCAAGGTTGATTCTCCGGCGGCGGGCGCAGCAGTTGCAGCGCGAACGTGGCTTTCTCGACTACCGGATTCTCGATTATTCCGAGGGCGTTGAGTCAAGCACGCCCTTCACACATCGCTATGCAGAAGGCGTGATTCAGATGGTTCAAGCTGACCCTGGCAGGCAGCCCTAGCGAGGGCTGGTTGCAAACGGCCCGAGCATCGCCTGAAGTCCGTATTCGAACAATTGCTGCAAAGGGACGCCCAGGTATGGCAGCCCGAACATCAGGCCGGCAAAGCCGAGCGCAATGGTCAGCGGAAAGCCTATCGCAATCAGGTTGAGTTGCGGCGCCGCGCGGCTCAGAACCGCAAGGGCGAGGTTGGTAATCACCAAAGCGACCACTATCGGTAGCGCGAGGAGCAGGCCCGAGGAAAAAACGACCCCACCCAGGCTTGCCAGCTTCCACCAGGTGTCGGCGTGCAAGCCTGCCGGGCTGACCGGTACGGCGGTAAAGCTGTGCGTCAGGGTGGCGATGACCATCAGGTGGCCGTTGATGGCCATGAACACCAATAGCGCCAGAAGCCCCATGAACTCAGAAATCACTGCCGTCTGACCCGCAGTCTGCGGGTCGTACGAGCTGGCAAAGCCGAGACCCATTTGCAGGCTGATCAGGTTGCCGGCCATATCGACGGCGCTGAAAACCAGGCGCATGGCAAAGCCCATCGCGAAGCCGATCAGCATCTGCTGGGCGAGGAGCAGAAGGCCCAACCCCGTTGCGGGGTCAATTGGAGATGTTGGCGGGAGTGCGGGTGCGATGCCGACGGTGATTGCCAGACCGAGCAGCAGCCGGACACGCGCGGTCAGGGCGGGATTGTTGAATGGTGGTGCCGTGGCCAGTACGGCGAGGATGCGCGCGAGCGGGAAGAAAAATGCCACCACCCACACATTGATTTCGGTGGACGTCAGGCTGATCATCGGGCGTTCAGCCGATGATCTGCGGGATGCTCTCGAACAGCCGTCGGACATAGTCGACGATTATCTGGAGCATCCACGGACCAGCCAGAAGAAGAATCAGCAGCATGCCCACCAGCTTGGGGATGAACGACAGAGTCTGCTCGTTGATCTGGGTGGCCGCTTGAAAGATGCTCACGATCAGGCCGATCACCAGTGCTGCCAGCAGTAGCGGTGCCGAGAGCATGAGGGTCATTTCAACTGCCTGACGCCCGATATCCATCACCACTTCGGGTGTCACGTGGCGAAGCTCGCGACTAGGGAGCCGACCAGCAGGTGCCAGCCATCGACGAGCACGAACAGCATCAGCTTGAAGGGCAAGGCAATCATGACCGGCGACATCATCATCATGCCCATCGACATCAGCACGCTGGCGACGACCATGTCGACGATCAGGAAAGGTATGAAGATGATGAAGCCTATCTGGAAGGCGGTTTTCAGCTCGCTGGTGACGAAAGCCGGGATCAGCAGGCGCATCGGAATGTCGTCCGCCGACTGAAACTTCGGAGTTCTGGTCAGGCGGGAAAAGAGCGCGATGTCGGACTCGCGCGTCTGTTTGAGCATGAACTTTCGCAGCGGCACCGCGCCCCGCTCGATCGCTTCGAGGTAACCGATCCTGTCTTCCGACAAGGGCAGATAGGCTTCGGTGTAGACGGCGTCGAGCACCGGGGACATGATGAAAAACGTCAGGAACAGCGCGAGGCCAAGCAGCACCTGATTCGGCGGCGCCGTTTGTGTTCCCAGCGCATGCCGCAGCAGCGAGAGGACGATGATGATTCGTGTGAAGCTGGTCATCATCAGTAGCGCTGCCGGAACGAAAGTGAGCGCGGTCAGCGTCAGCAGGGTCTGGATCGACAGGGTGTAGGTCTGGCTGCCGCCGGCGCCCGGCGTGCTGGTGACCATCGGCAGCCCACCGGCCTGTGCCCAGGCAGCCAATGGCGAGACCAGTCCAAGCACGACGAGCCAGCCGGCCAGTCTAACCATCTTCATTCTTTCGTTCGGTGATCTGCTTCAGCCATTGGGCAAAATGCCGCTCGCCGTCGCTACCGGGTTTGAGCTCGCCCTTCGGCAGTGTGTGCAGGGTCCGGATCTGGCCTGGCACCAGTCCGACAACGATCCAGGTGTCCCCGATTTCGACCAGCACAATACGCTCGCGCGTGCCAACCATCAGGCCGCCAACGACGCGCAGAGGGCCGTTGTTGCCAAAGCCACGACCACTATTCAGTTTGCGCAACAAGTAAGCGGCAAGAAACAGAATGCTGATCACCACGGCCACGCCGAGCACGGTCTGTAGCATCGCGCTTGCAGAAATGCCCGCCGCTTCGCTGGCGCCCTCTTGCGCCAGGGTGCAACCCGAAACCGGCGCGAACAGGAGGCCGTACGCGCTGCGCAGGCTAATGCAACTGCAGGGCTTGAAGTGTCGAATCACGCGGGTCGGCCAGGCTGAAGTGCTGGTCGACATCATAAAGCAAGCGAGGACAAGGTCAAAACGGCGTGAGTGATCCGCGGCAACGCGTTAGACGAAGGCGCAGACGCTCAATGCCCGATTTTTCGCGCCCGTTCGGAGGGGGTAACGATATCTGTCAGGCGAATGCCAAACTTGTCGTTGACGACCACGACCTCCCCCTGCGCGATCAGGGTGCCATTGACAAAGACGCTCAGGGGTTCTCCTGCCAGTGCGTCCAGTTCGACGACCGAGCCGTGCGCCAGCTGCAGGAGATTCTTGATGGTAATCCTGGTGCGTCCCAGTTCGACCGCAATCTGGACCGGAATGTCCAGGATCATGTCGAGTTCGTTGATCAGCGAGGCCTTGCTGCCCGGTTCATCGAAGCTCGGAAAGATGTCGGCTGGCTGCGCCTTGGCCGACGGCGCCGTTTCAGCCATCGCCTGCTCGGCCATTGCCGCCGCCCAGTCGTCGTCGAGGCCGACATCGTCGGTCGCCGGATTTCCCAAATCATCTTTCTCGCTAGCCATCACTCTCTCCAGCAGGGATCTCTGCGTTCTCTGACGCCACGAAGCGGTCTATCTTGAGCGCGTACTGCCCCCCTTGCTGCCCATAGTGACATTCCATCAGCGGTACGTCATCGACCATGGCAACCACTTTTTCAGGGACGTCGAGAGGAATGATGTCGCCGACTTTCATCGTCAGAATGTGACGGAGACTTACCGTCGCCGTCGCCAGTCTGGCCGTGATCTCCACTTCAGCGTTGGTCAGTTGCTTGCGCAGCATGATGATCCAGCGTCGGTCGGTTGACAGTCGATCGCTCTGCATGGCGCTGTAGAGCAGGTCGCGAATCGGTTCGATCATTGAGTAGGGGAAGCAGATGTGCATATCGGCGCTCGAACCGCCGAATTCGACAGCGAAAGTCGTTGATACGACGATCTCGGAAGGGGTCGCTATATTCGCAAATTGTGAATTCATTTCCGAGCGGATGTACTCGAAGGAAAGATCATATACCGGCTTCCACGAGCGCGCGTACTCGGCGAACACGACTCCCAGCAATCCCTGGATGATGCGTTGCTCGGTGGCGGTGAAATCCCGGCCTTCCACCCGCGTGTGAAAGCGTCCATCGCCGCCAAACATGTTGTCTACAACAAGGAATACCAGGCTCGGATCAAAAACAAATAGCGCCGTGCCACGCAGGGGCTTGGCGGCGACGAGATTGAGGTTGGTCGGGACCACCAGGTTGCGGGTGAACTCGCTGTATTTTTGTACCCGTATCGAACCGACCGAGATCTCGGCGCTTCGATGCATGTAGTTGAACAGGCCGATTCGCAGGTAGCGGGCAAAACGCTCATTGACGAGTTCGAGCGTGGGCATGCGCCCGCGGACGATGCGCTCCTGAGTCCCCAGATCGTAGGAACGAGGGCCGTCGGCAGCCTCGCTAACCGGTTCTGGTTCATCGGCTTCGCCGCTTACGCCCTTGAGCAGGGCATCGACTTCATCCTGAGAGAGGAAATCGGCGCTCATTCCAGTTTACTGAATGATGAACGAGGTGAACAGGACTTCCTTGATTGGCCCGTCCCGCTTCTTGCCCTTGCCACCGGGATCAAGTACACCATTGATCTGGTCCCTGATCTCCTGCGCGAGGATTTGCTTGCCTTCCTTGGTGATCAGCTCCGACGCCTTCTTACTTGACAGGAGCAGGGTCAGGTCGTTGCGCAGCTTGGGCGTGTAGAGCTTGAGCTGGTCCCCGACCTGCGGGTCGTCGACCTCGACCGAAAGGATCAACTGCAGAAACTGGTCGCCGTTTTCTGGTATGAGGTTGACCGTGAATGTTTCGAGGGCCACATAGACGGGCGGTGCATCCCGGTCTGCCTTTTTTTTCTTGACCGGTTTGGCCTTTTCAACGGCGACTTCATCGCCGTCGTCTTCATGCTCCGGTGCCTGCCTGAGAAGGAAGAAAGCACCTAGCCCCCCGAGGCCAAGCGTCAGCACCAGCACCGAGATGATGATGAGCAGTTTCTTGCTTTTCCTTGCTGGCGCAACGTCTGCACCTTCTGCCGCGGGCTTCGCATCCTTGGCCATTCAGCGTTTCTCTCCCTGGTTACTACGGCTTGCTGCGGCCAATCCGGTTCGCCTTGCAACTACGCAAAGATGTCGATCAGGCCGTGGCCGTGACGTGTGAAGATTGACTGGGCCGGCAGACCACCGGCCGAATCGCTGCCAAGTATAGCGTTATCGGCCAGCGGGCGGGGCTGGTGCGATGGTTCTTGACGACCCTCGGGCTGCTGCCGGAGGGATTCGCTGCCGACACTGACCTGTCCGAGCTCAATTCCCGCGCTGGCAAACATTTCGCGCAGTCGTGGTGCGGCTGTTTCGATAGCGCCACGGACGTCCGCGCTAGCTGAGACGAAATGTGCCTTGGCGCCGTCCTTGTCCAGATTCAGCGTGATCTCGATCGAACCCAGTTGTGGTGGATGCAGAGTGAGTTGTGCGAGTTGCTTTTCATGACTTGCGAACCACAGCAGTTTCTGACCAAGCTCGCTCGCCCAAGCGGCGTCACGTAGCGGCGTTTGCAGGTCGCGCGGGATTTCGTCGCTCCTCGGCACATTGACGACGTGGCTCGGCGGGCTTGGCAGCGTGTTCAGTGCGCTCGCCAGCGAGGCAGCTTCCGGCCTGTTGGCTACGATTCGCTCGGCGGGGGGGGCGGCGAATTCGGCAACGGCAAATCTTGCCGGTTGGTCATCGGTAGCCAATGCCGTAGTCGCCGACTGCTGCTGGTGATCTCCCGCCTTGGCCGCGATCTTCAAGGTTTCCGGCAAGGCGTCCGGCAAGGGTTCTCTGGCGATTCTGCCGGACGTCGCGGTCAGCAATGGCTCCGTCGGCGTCTGCCTGGAGACCTCGAATTCCTGATCCACAGCAGCTTGCAGGTTGCTGGACTGATTCGGCGACAGGGGGCTGAGGGTTGCCAGGAGCGGTGGGTCGCCAGCAGCAATGACTGCCTCGCTGCTGGCCGTCTCTTCCTGGTCGGGCGTGCTCACAGTGATTGGCAGGCCGAGCAGTATGCTGGCAAAGTCTGCACGGATGCTCGTAGCGGGCGCCGCCGCGGCGCTGCTGGCCATGCCCTCCCGGGGAGTGGCCAGCGTGGGTGATTTGACGAGCGCTGGAACGATGGCGATGGTCATGGTTAATCCTGTTTGGAAACTACTGCTGCGATATAAGCAAGCATCATGCCATCATTCGTTCACTGTTCTTGCTCGTGGTCCCCCATGCGGGCAGCAAACTCGTCCTGTATCTTTTGCTCCTGCCGCAGTTCCAGTCGTGCTTCGCTGACACGGTGACGTTCCGAAAGCGTATCGAAAGCCTTCAGCCGGGCACGCTGCCGTTGCCACTCTACCTGGCCCGCGGCGGTATGCGTCGCCTGCAGGCTGACAGACTGATACTGCTGTTTGATTGCCGCATCGAGACGGTCGAGGAAGTCCTGGTAATTGCGCCACTCTGGCTGCCCCAGCCCGTTCTGAGCCGCCAGTCGAAAACGCGTCGTGTATTCATCCCGATACTGGAGCAGCAAGGCGAGTTTCCTTTTTTCGTCATCCTCGGTGGCAATCAGGCTGGCGAGGCGCTGTGTTGCCTCGTCGTTGCGACAGCGCATCAGCTCGAGCACGGTCTGCAGGGAAAAAGGTCTGGCCAAGGAGGTTTTGCCTAGCAGGTCAGCGCAGACAGCAGCATTTCAGCGTAGCGTGGGTCATCAGCTGGCGGGGCCAAACAAGGCCTGCAGATGCGCGACGCTGGCATCGAAAACCGCGCGTTGGCTGAGTTTCTGTTGCAGCAGTTCTTCGAACTTCGGATACATGGCAATTGCCTGGTCGAGCTGCGGGTCCGACCCCGCGGCATAGGCCCCGACGCTGATCAGATCGCGCGAGCGTTGATAACGCGAAAACAGGCTCTTGAATCTGCGGATATTCTCCAGATGGGATGGCTTGACCAGATTGACCATGGCGCGGGAGATCGATTGTTCAATGTCGATTGCCGGATAGTGGCCGGCATCGGCCAGCGTCCGAGACAGGACGATGTGGCCGTCAAGGATTGCTCTTGCGGCATCGGCGATTGGATCCTGCTGGTCGTCACCTTCTGCGAGCACGGTGTAGAAGCCGGTGATCGAACCACCGCCGTCGCGGCCGTTGCCAGCACGCTCGACGAGCTGGGGCAGCCGTGCGAAAACCGATGGTGGGTAGCCGCGAGTGACCGGTGGCTCGCCGATGGCCAGGGCAATCTCGCGCTGCGCCATGGCGTAGCGGGTCAATGAGTCCATGATCAGCAGGACGTGCCGGCCCCGATCGCGGAAATACTCGGCGATACAAGTGGCGTAGGCCGCTCCCTGCAGGCGCATGAGCGGGCTGACGTCGGCCGGGGCGGCAACGACGACCGCCCGGCGCAGGCCTTCTTCACCAAGGATCTGCTCGATGAACTCCTTGACTTCGCGCCCCCGCTCACCGATCAGGCCGACGACGATGACCTCAGCCGCCGTATAGCGAGCCATCATGCCGAGCAGCACGCTCTTGCCGACGCCGGATCCGGCGAATAACCCCATTCTCTGTCCACGGCCGACACACAGGAGGGCATTGATGGCTCGTACACCGACATCGAGCGCCCGATCGATTTGTGCGCGGGACATCGGGTTGACCGGTCGGCTATGGAGTGGGCGAAGTGACCCGGCGTGCAGCGGGCCCAGCCGGTCCAGCGGGCGGCCAGCGCCATCGAGGACGCGGCCGAGCAGCGACTCGCCGACCGGGACGAGTTTGGCGCGGTCGATCGAGCGACGGCGTGCGGGTGGCGGGAGACCGATTCGCGGCGGCTGGCTGGGTGTTTCGAGTGCGATCACCCTGGCTCCCGGCGACAGGCCGTAGACATCCTCCGTGGGCATCAGGAAGAGTCGCTCGCCGTTGAAACCAACTACTTCCGCTTCGATCGGCGAGCCGCCAAACGGCATGATCCGGCAGGAACTGCCCAGCGGCACCTTGAGCCCCGCAGCCTCCATCACCAGCCCATTGATGCGGGTCAGGTGGCCGCTCGGCAGCAGGGCGCTGACCTGGCTGGCCGCTAGCCGGCAGCCATCAAGGAAGTTGCGCCAGGCAGCGAGATGCTGGTTCGCGCTTTCGTCAGTCATCGCGGATTCGCTTCACGGCCTGACTTTAGCCATTCCTGGTTGACGCCGATCGCTTCGACAACGCGTCGCCAACGTGTTTCCAGGGTCGCGTCGACCTCGCTGGCGCCCAGCTCAACGCGGCAGCCACCAGCCGTGAGCAGGCGGTCTTCGATGATTCTCCAGTTGCTGTGCGAGAGTTGCTCACCCAGATGCTTCCGCACCAGGGTCGCGTCATCGGGGTGAACGAACAGCAGGGGCTGTCCGTGATGAGGTTGCAGGGTGGTGACGGCTTCCCTGACAATCGGCAAGAGCAGTTCCGGCTGCAAACGCAGACTCTGGCGCAAGACCTGATTGGCAATTTCGATTGCCAGGGCCAGCAACTGATCGGCCACACCCTGCTCAATGCCGGCCAGGGCTTGTGTCAGGCTGTCCATCAGAGTAGCGATGGTTGCCACCACAGCCTTGGCGGCAGCGATACCTTCGGTGTAGCCTGCGGCATAACCTGTATCGTGGGCTTCGCCGTACATGCGCTCGATGTCCGCGGCCGTTGGCAGCACTACGGGCGTCCCTGGCGGTTCATTCGCCGGTTCGGCGGCAAGCGCCGGGGGCGCTTTTTCCGGCGGCGGATCTTGAGGAGCCGATGCTTCTGCGTCTCGTTGCACTTCATCGAAGGCAGCAACTTCCCAGCGCTGATAGGCGGTCAGCTTCTCCTTGGGAATCCAGTTGCTCATGCGCCCTTCGCCGTCAAACCATTTCCTCGCCACCCGCGCCGCCGAGCACGATCTGCCCTTCGTCAGCCAGACGGCGGACGATCTTGAGGATTTCCTTCTGTTCGGACTCAACTTCCGACAGGCGAACCGGGCCGCGGGAATCGAGGTCTTCCCGTAGCATTTCCGAGGCGCGCTGCGACATGTTCCTGAAAATCTTCTCGCGCAGTGGCTCCGTGGCCCCTTTCATGGCCAGGATCAGTGACTCGGACTGTATTTCCCGCAAGAGCAGCTGGATGGCCCGGTCGTCGAGATCGAGCAGATTCTCGAAGACGAACATCTCGTCGAGAATCTTCTGCGCCAGGTCGGGATCGTATTCACGGATCGAATCGAGGACCGCGGTTTCATTCGCGCTGCCCATGAAATTGAGCATTTCGGCGACGGTTCGCACACCACCCATGGCCGACTTCTTCATGTTCGCCGAGCCCGAGAGCAGGCGCAGCATCACGTCATTGAGTTCCTTCAAGGCTTCCGGTTGAATGCCTTCGAGCGTGGCGACGCGCAAGACCACGTCGTTGCGCAGCCGTTCCGAGAACTGGTTCAGAATCTCGCTGGCATGATCGTGAGCCAGGTGCACGAGAATCGTGGCGATGATTTGCGGGTGTTCGTTCTTGATCAGATCGGCGACCGTGGGGGCATCCATCCACTTGAGGCCTTCGATACCGTTGGTATCACCGGGTTGCAGGATGCGCGAGATCAGGTTCGATGCCTTGTCATCACCGAGCGCTTTGGTGAGGACCGAACGGACGTAGGCGTCGGTGTCTACGTGCACCGCGGCCGATTCTTCGGCTGACTTCTGGAACTCGGTCAAGACCTCTTCGACGCGGGTTCGCGGCACCGACTTGAGGGCAGCCATGGCGTGGCCAAGCTTTTGTACCTCCTTTGGACCGAGATGTTTGAGTACCTCGGAGGCATAGTCCTCACCGAGAGCAATCAGCAGGATGGCGCTCTTTTCCACGGCGTCGTCAGTTGGCATTGGCGCCGATCCATTCCTTGATGATGTTGGCGACAATTTGCGGATCCTGTTGCGCCAGGGCGCGCGCCGCGGCGAGTTTCTTTTCGAGCAACTCGGCGGGCGTCGGGACGTGCGTCGTGGCGGCCTGTTCTCCCTCTTCCTCGCTCAGCAGATCGATCTTGCCACCGACTGTTCGCTCCCCTTCTGCAGGTGATTCGAGCATTGTCCTGAGCAGGGGGCGCACGACACCGAGCAACAGATAGGCGATGATCGCAGCAATTGCGCCGTACTTGAGCAAATCCCTGGCCAGGTTGACCATTTCAGGATCCCGCCATGGCGGCAATCCTTCGTCCTTTTCAAGCGCCGTGAATGGCGCGTTGGCGACGGAGATGGTGTCGCCACGGTCTTTGCTGAAGCCCATGGCCTCCTTGACCAGATCGCTGATCTGCTTCAGCTCGGCATCTGGAAGCGGCTTGCTGGTCGGCTTGCCGTCCTTGCCGATTTCCTTGCGCTGATTGACCACCACCGCACCCGACAAACGCTTGATCGTGCCGACCGACTGTCGGACGTGCCGGATCGTCTTGTCGATTTCGTAGTTGATCGTCGAACTCTTGCTGGTGTTGAGTGGCTGGCCGACGCTGGCGATGGGTGCCTGGACCCCGGCCGCATTGATCTGCCCCGGTAGCGGCTGAACCGGCGCGGTTGCCGCGACGCCAGGTACCGCGGGCTGGGTCAGTGGGGCAGTCGCCGGTACCGGTGGCTGATTGCTGAGGGCACCCGGAACGCCCTGCGCTGTGGGGCTGGTGCTGGCCGTTTCGTTGACCTGCTGGCTGCGGATAGTGATGTCCGGCGGCGTAGTGTTTGGCCGATGCGTTTCGGCCGTCTGCTCGCTCTGCGAGAAGTCGATGTCGGCGGCGATCTGAACACGGGCATTGCCCGGGCCGACGATCGGCGCGAGGATGTCTTCAACACGCTTGATGATGCTCGCCTCGACTTCGTGGATGAATTTGACCTGGGCCGGATCGAGGCCGGCTTCCAGGAGCTTGCTCTTCATCTGCGACAGCAGCGTACCGTTCTGATCGAGCAGAGTGACGCTCGATGCGGCCAGTTGCGGCACGCTGGCGGCAACGAGATTCTGGACGCCGGCGATCTGAGCCGGGTCCAGCGAGCGTCCAGGGTAGAGATTGAGCAGCACCGAGGCTGATGGCCTCTGTTCCTCGCGCATGAAGACACTCGGTTTTGGCATGGCCAGGTGCACGCGCGCCGCCTGGACGGCAGCAATCGACTGGATGGTACGCGATAGCTCACCCTCCAGGCCACGCTGGTAATTGAGCTGTTCGGCAAACTGGCTGATGCCGAACTTCTGGCTCTCCATCAGCTCGAAACCGACCGCTCCGCCTCTCGGCAGTCCCTGTGAGGCAAGGCGCAGACGGATATCATGGACTCTGCTGGAGGGAACGAGAATGGCGCTGCCCGAGTCATTGAACCTGAACGGAACGTTCATCTGTTCGAGCGCGGCGATGATCGCGCCGCCGTCCCGCTCGGTGATGTTGGAGAACAGTATCCTGAACTCGCTTTGCCTGAGCAGGATGCCGGCGGCGACGAGCAGGGTAATGACCGCGGCGATGGCGACCATCAGCACCACTTTCTGCTTGTTGCTCAGACGCGTCAGCGCCTCGCGAACGCGATCCAGCGGTGTGCCCGTGCCTAAGGTCTCAGATGTCTCGGTTCCGGCTGTCGCCATGCTTGTGATACGGTGAAAAGCCTGCAATCAAGCAAGCAAGAAGCGAAAAAGGGCTGATAATTGCTCTGCTATTGTAGCTGTTAATTGCACGGGACTTTTCATTCGATGAGTCAACTCGTACCCGCACCGGATCAGGAACTCAAGGCCCAGGAACTGCAACGGGCTTTCGACGCCTTCAACCAGGTTTCGCAGGTGCTGACCCAGGCCTACCAGGAACTACAGGGCCGTGTCGAGTCCCTGACGACTGAGCTGGCGCTCGCCAATGGGCAGCTGCGTCGACAGTACGAGGAGAAGGAAGCGCTTTCCGAACGTCTGTCGCTGCTGCTCAACGCCTTGCCGGCCGGGGTCGTGGTGCTCGACAGAGCGGGCCGGGTTGGCGAAGCCAACCCCGCGGCACGCCAGATGTTCGGTCAGGCGGTCATTGGTGAAGCCTGGCCGGCGCTGGTAAGAGCCAGGCTGGTGGCGACCGAGGCGCCTGGTGAGTGGTGCCTTGAAGCGCGCCGCCTGGCCATCGTCGAGAGTCCGCTCGATTCGGCCGGGGGGCGCATCCTGCTGATCCATGATGTAACGGCGGCGCACGGCCTCAAGGCCGAGCTGGAACGTAACCAGCGTTTGGTGGCAATGGGCGAGATGGCGGCGTCCCTGGCGCACCAGTTGCGGACCCCTCTGGCGACGGCATTGCTCTACAGCGCCAATCTCGGGCAGGCGCAGCTCACCGATGCTGCGCGCGTCCGCTTTGCCGACAAGACCACGGCACAGCTCAAGCGCCTCGAGCGCCTGATCCAGGAAGTGCTGCTATTTGCTCGCGGGGACAGCATCGGCCGCGATATGATTCCTGCCGAGCAACTGCTGGCCGACGCAGCGGAGACGGTTAGGCCATTGTTCTCGGAGAAGGGGGTCGCCTTTCGCGTCACCTGTAACGCTGGTGACGTGCGTCTCATTGGCAGCCGCAAGGACCTCGCGGGCGCGCTGGTGAATCTGCTCGAGAATGCACTGCAGGCCTGTGCGGAGGGTGGCAAGGTGTTCCTTGGCGCCGAGGCCTCCGATCGCCAGTTGCGAATCGGTGTCCGCGACACGGGTCCCGGGATTTCCCCCGAGGTGCAGGCGCGCGTTTTCGAGCCGTTCTTTACGACTCGCGGGCAAGGCACCGGCCTTGGCTTGGCCATCGCCCTGGGCATCGCGCGTGCACACGGGGGTACCATCAACGTAAATTCGCTTCCGGGGGAAGGGTCGGAGTTCGTGATCCTGCTACCCCTCAAAGCGGCGGTATGGCGAGAGCACTGAGGAAAGATGGCAGCGATGGCACAAGGATTGCCGATTCTGGTGGTGGAAGACGACTGCGCATTGCGTGAAGCGGTATGCGATACCCTCGAACTGGCAGGGCAGACCACGATTTCCGCGGCAGGCGGCGACGAGGCGCTGCAACTGTTGACCAGACACGCCGTATCGCTGGTCGTCAGTGACGTGCGGATGCTGCCGGTCGATGGCATTGCCTTGCTCAAGGAAATTCGCAGCCGTTTGCCACAACTTCCGGTCGTTCTGATGACCGCTTTTGCCGACGTCAATCGCGCCGTCGAAGCCATGCGGGCCGGCGCCTGTGACTTTCTGCTCAAGCCCTTCGAACCGAAGGCCCTGCTCGAACACGTGATGCGCTATCGCCTGCCCGAGCCGGTTGATGCCGGCGGGGTCATCGCCATCGATCCGGTGACCAGCAATCTTTTCAGCCTCGCGAGCCGGGTCGCGCAGACTGATGCGACGGTTCTGCTGACCGGCGAGAGCGGTGTTGGCAAGGAGGTGGTTGCGCGCTACATTCACCAGCATTCGGCAAGGTGCAAAGGCCCGTTCGTAGCCATCAACTGTGCGGCCATTCCCGACAGCCTGCTTGAGGCGACGCTCTTCGGCCATGAAAAAGGCGCCTTCAGTGGTGCCCAGACCGCGCAGGCCGGTAAGTTTGAACAGGCACAGAATGGTACGCTGTTGCTCGACGAGATTACCGAAATGCCGTTTGGCCTGCAGGCCAAGCTGCTGCGCGTTCTTCAGGAACGTGAAGTGGAGCGGGTCGGTGGCAAGAAGGCGGTCGTCCTCAATATCCGCGTCGTTGCCACGTCCAATCGGGACATTGCCGACGCCGTGGCGCAGGGCTTGTTTCGCGAGGACCTGTTCTACCGGCTCAACGTCTTTCCCCTGCTGATCCCGGCACTGCGCCAGCGCGCCCAGGATATCGTCCCGCTGGCGCGCCACTTCCTGGCGGCACACGGGGCGCGCGCCGGTCGGCCGGGTTTGCGCCTGTGCGTTGCTGCCGAGGCGGCCCTGCAGCGCCATGCGTGGCCAGGTAACGTCCGTGAGCTGGAGAACATCATCCAGCGTGCGGTCATTCTTGCCCCAGGTGACATCGTCGAGGTTGATGCCCTGCATCTGGCGGTGGCGCCTCGACTTGACGGGCAGCCGCTGCCCGCCCTGAGCTCGGCAAGCACTGCCGCAGAGCCAGCCCGTGCGCGACGTACCGACGAGCTGAGGGATGTCGAGCGCGAACACATACTGGAGACGCTCGCGGCAGCGGGTGGCTCGCGAAAGCTGGCTGGGCAGCGTCTGGGGATACCCGAGCGGACCCTGCGTTACAAGTTGCGACAGTATCGCTTGGCGGGATTTCTTGACGGCTGATACGCCTGCCAGCTCGATAGCTGACATGGCATGGTGTTTGCTAATATCTGAATCAGGCAGTGCATGGAGGCGTGAATGGACAGCAAGGGTATTGATCAGATGTTGAGCATGTTGCGAGCGAGTTCGGCGGTCGCCAGTGGTCGTGCTGGTGACCCGCCGATCATCCCGGCCGCTGCCACAGACTTCGCCCAGGTATTGCAGACTTCGATCGCACAGGTTAATCAAACGCAGCAGCAGGCGGAAGCCATGGCGGCAAGTTTTGCCGCCGGCAACACCACCGAGAACCTACATGAGGTCATGATTGAGCTGCAAAAGGCCAACATTTCTTTTCAGGAGATGATCCAGGTGCGCAACAAACTCGTCTCGGCCTATCATGACGTGATGAACATGCAGGTCTGACCATGCCGTGAGTTTTTCCTGGTCGCAGCCGTTCTTCGCAGCCGCCGAGCCGCGATAATCACCGGGAAAGTATTGAATTCTGGTCCTGCTGCACCCATAATGCTTCACATGGTCGTAATTCCGGCAAACCGGAAGCGTTCTGGACGCGGGTTCGATTCCCGCCACCTCCACCCCTGCGGGGTGCACTGGTTTCGACAGGGTGACAGAGGGCGAGCAGGCGACCCGAAAGGCGACGGACGTAATCCGAGCAAATCCATAAACGCCAACGATGAGCGTTTCGCACTGGCCGCTTAAGGCCTGCTGAGGACGTAGCCGTCCAATAAACAGAATGGCTATCGGCGGGGGCTTCGGCCCCCGCCGTCATTTCTTGATCGGTGAAGCTTCTTCGGCCCGCAATCAGACGGATTGACAGGTAGAGATTGCTTAGCCCTCCTTGGCCGTTTCATGCGCATTGCTCGGGTTGCTCTCTTCGAAGCCTGTCAGTTGCGATTCAAGCTCGTTGAAACTCGGTGCTGATGTCTGGGTCAGTCGGGAGAGGCGCCTCATCAAACGCTGTTGCGCAAAGGCCTGTGACGGATCTGGCTTGCCCAGGAGATACTCCGAGCCCCGCTTAGTCATGATTACCATCGAATTGGAGTTTAGGCTGTAGTCAGTGACCGGTGATGTCCGGATGTGTGATGAGGTAGGGAAGCGTGGATTGCTGCCATACACGCGCCCTTCGATGCACACCAGAGGCTCGCCGTCACGGGTGACCAAATCGAGCATCTTCCAGTTATTCAGAATATTCATAGCACTGTCCCACCCTGTGCGAGACGCGAAGAGGCCAAGCTGTCCGCGGTTCTACACCATAAGCCGACGCGGTGGACTCTTGCCTCGAGGTAAGCAATCGCCTGGCACTGTTTATCGCTTTGAGCAATAGAAAAAGCAGTCACGATCCTCAACACGCACTTGCAACCTGTATCAATGATTAGCTGAACCTGCGGACAGGCGGCAGGGGGCCGTTTGGGCGCTCCACGCGGACACTCGCGTGCGGCTGCACGGGGTGTGGAATAGCCCGCTGCAGATAGCCTGTCGCTCAACAAAAAAACAGATCCTCTGCGATGATTCTATCGCAGGTTGTCGGCGGTACAACCGCCATTAGATCTGCCAACCATACAAGCATCGTTAAAGCAAAAAATATGCCGATTTTTTCTAGCGATCACGTTTCACATTAAACCAGAGAATTAGCGTGACATGGTGGCCGATCGGCGGATCGCGGTGTAAAATTTTCCGACACAACTCGACGGCGGACACCGCAGCGTGGGTGGGATCAGTTCAATTGGTGCGGGAAAAGGTACACGCGTTCGTCCGGACCGAGTGCTTCGATCCGGGCCAACTGCTGTTCAAGGACCGGCAGGGTTGCTTCCGAGGCGTCGTGGCCTTTCGCCAGCCGGCGGTAGACTCGGGCACGCAATTGCGCCGGCGTGGCCTGTGGCGCGACGATGAAAAAAGGGACTCCCACCCGCGCAGCCAGGGCGCGAAAGGCATCGCGCCGGTAGCGTTGGAGGAAGGCTGCGTCTACGATCACCGACCAGCCAGCGGCGAGCAGCTCCCGTGCCAGTTCGTGTAGCCGCTGGTAGGTGAGTTCGCTGGCCTCCCGGGCATAGATGCCGCCGTTGATGGGCGAGTCGCTGTGGGTCCCTGCTGCGATGCCAAACAGGCGTCTGCGTTCAACATCCGAGCGCAGGCGCAGCGTTGCTGCCGCCTGATCGCCCAGTAGCAGCCGCCGTGAGGCGCGGCTCTTGCCGCAGCCGGCGACGCCATGGGTGATGATCAGACGCGGCGCCGGCGGTGAGGTCAGGCGCTCGGCAAGTGAGAGATAGTCCTGCGCCTGTTCGAGATCGGCATTTGCCTGTCTGGCCCGGATTGCTGCCACCTTGGCCCGCACGAGCGCCCGGTAGACCGCATAGAAGCGCAGCACTTGCACTGCATCGTGGTCACCCGTGCGGGCAAGCCATTCGTTCAGCAGCCAGCAGGCGAGGCCCGGCTGACGCTGATCGAGGAGGTCAACGTAGAGGAAGGCGATCTCGCTGGCGACGTCGATCCAGCGCAGGTCTTCGCTGAACTCGATGCAGTCGAAGAGCGTTACCCGTCCGTCGATCAGCACCAAGTTACCGAGATGCAGGTCGCCGTGACACTCGCGCACGTATCCTGCTGCCTTGCGGGCGGCGAAGCGCGGCGCCAGGCGGTCGAATTCGCCGCGCGTCCATGTGGCCAGCCGAGCCAGTCGTCGCTGCTCTTCGGCGTCGGGCAGCAGCGCCGGGAGTTCGTCGAAGTTCTCGAGTGCGGGCGCCAGCACCTGCGCGGGTTCGCCGAAACGCGCTGGCAAGGCTGCAATGGTCGCGCCATCGTGAAAAGCGGCAACCGTGGTGGCGAGATCCGATACCTGCTGCCACCGTAACTGGCCGCGCGCACACAAATGGTCGAGCCTGCCGGCCTCGGCGAAACGATGCATTCTCACTGCAAACTCGATGGCGGTGCCGGCGCCGCCGATCTGCGGGTCCTGCGGTGAGCCGACGATGGGCACCACCGAGAGATAGAGCTGCGGCGCAAAGCGGCGGTTGAGGCGTAGTTCGGCCTCGCAACAGAGCCGCCGCTGGTCGAGCGTGCCATAGTCGAGAAAAGGCAGGATGACCGGCTTCTTGATCTTGTAGGCAAAGTCACCCGCCAGCAAGAGCCAGGAAGCGTGTGTTTCGATGAGTTCGACCCGGCCCGCCGGATCGGGATAGCGTGCCGGATCAAGTAGTGCCTGGATTAGTGGCGGCAGTGTCTTGCGCATCGTTCAGCCCCTGGTGGTTCGCCGCAGCAAGGCCTTGCGCAGCTCTTCGAGTGTCCACATCAGCGCTGCGCAGCCGATGGCCAGCAGCCAGGTCGCGTGGCTGATCGGCACCGTGCCGAAAAGCCAGTTGCCGGCCGGCGTGTACAGAATGAAGAGAATCACGGCCAGTTCGGCCATGATGCCGAACTGCAGGTAGCGATTGCCGGCGAAGCCGTAGCTCAGGGAAGAGCGGCGCGGGTGGCGGCAGAGATAGAGATTGATCATCTGCATGACGACGATCGTTGCCAGGCAGGCTGAAGTCGCCTGTAGATAGAGAGGGTCGGCGCGGTCGAAAAACTGACCGTATTGCCAGCCGGCGGCATCAAGGACGAAGAAGAAGGCGAACATCGCCGCGGTCGCTTCGAGTACGCCGAGGAACAGGTAGGCGCGCGCGAGCATTCCCCACGACAGCAGCCTCTCACTGCGCGCGCGCGGCGGGCGCTTCATGACTTCCGGATCGGGTTTCTCGGCGCCCAGGGCGAGTGCTGGCAACATGTCGGTACCGAGGTCGACGGCCAGGATCTGGATGATGGTCAGCGCCAGCGGGATGCGGAACAAGACGAAGGCCAAAAAGGGCACCAACTCGGGAATGTTCGAACTGAGAATGTAGGTCAGGAACTTGCGGATGTTCTCGAAAACCGCACGCCCTTCCTCGATCGCAGCAACGATGCTGGCGAAGTTGTCGTCGAGCAGGATCAGGTCGGCGGCTTCCTTCGCCACGTCGGTGCCGCTGATTCCCATGGCAATGCCGATGTCGGCGGCTTTCAGCGCTGGTGCGTCATTGACCCCGTCGCCGGTAACGGCGACGATTTCACCCTTGTTCTTGAGCGCCTCGACGATCCGCATCTTCTGCTCTGCTGCGACGCGGGCGAACAGGATCTCGGGCGCATCTAGTGCCAGTTGCAGTTGGGTTGGCGACATCAGGCGCAGTTGCTCGCCGCTGATCACCACCGGCACCTCGCTCCTGACCAGGCCGATCTGGCGGGCAATCGCCAGACCGGTGCGCGGATGGTCGCCGGTGACCATGATGATCCTGATGCCGGCGTCCTTGCAGCGCGCGATCGCCTCGGGTACCTCGGCGCGTGGCGGATCTTCGAGGCCGATCAGCCCGGCGAGAATCATCCCCTGCTCGTCGTCGGGTACGCCGGCCTCGTCGATGGCCCGGTGCGCAAAGGCGAGAACGCGCAGACCACCTCCGGCCATCTCGTCCTGCGCCGCCAGCAGGCGGGTGCGGGCAGCCGGATCGAGCGGTGCCAGGCCGGCATCGAACTGGATGAAGCGGCAGCCGGCGAGCACCGTCTCGAGGGCGCCCTTGCAGTAGAGCATGCGGCCCTGCGGCGTTTCGCAGATCACCGACATGCGTTTGCGGTCGGTATCGAACGGAATCTCCTCAACGCGCCTGTAGTCGGCAAGGTCACCGGCCAGCTCGCGGCCGAGCTCGGCCAGTGCGATCTCCATCGGATCGCCACGCTGGGTCTGCTGACCCTGTTCATCGACCTCCTTCAGGTTGTGGCAAAGCGCTGCATTGACGAACAGGGCACGGTGATCGTGGACCACATGCGCCCGCTTCGCCAGGTCGGCGCGTGGCATGAACGCGCCGCCGACCCACAGTTGCTGGACCGACATCCGGTTCTGGGTCAAGGTGCCGGTCTTGTCGCTGCAGATCACCGTGGTCGAACCGAGCGCCTCGACTGCTGGCAGGTGGCGTACCAGCGCGTTACGCCTGGCCATTCGCTGGGTGGCCATGGCCAGCGACAGGGTAACGGTCGGCAGCAGTCCCTCCGGGACGTTGGCAACAATGATGCCGATGGCGAAGAGCAGATTTTCCAAGGTCGGCAGACCCATTGCCTGTCCGACCAGGAACAGCAGCGCACCCATGCCGGTAGCCAGGCAGGCGACGATCCGTGACAGGCGGGCAATCTCGCGCTGCAGCGGCGAACTGCTTTCGCCGGCGGTTTGCGTCAGGTGGGCGATGCGGCCGAACTCGGTGTGCATGCCGGTGGCGTAGACGACCGCGCGCGCCTGCCCGGAAACGACCGAGGTGCCGGCGAGAACAATGTTTCTTGCCTGCAGTGGCGACTCCTCGTTGCTTGGCTCGGCGGTGCGTGCCTTGGCGAGCGATTCGCCGGTTACCGTCGACAGATTGACGCGCAACCCGAAGACTTCGGTCAGCCGGCAGTCGGCCGGTACGAAATCGCCTTCTTCGAGCAGCACGATGTCGCCCGGTACCAATTCACTGGCGAGAAAACCGGCGATCTCGCCGGCGCGCAGCGCCTTGACCTTCTGCGGCAGCAACTGGCGCAGTGCCGCCACCGCCCGCTCGGCCTTGTACTCCTGCCAGAAGGAGAAGACGCCGTTGATGACGATCACACCGACGATGGCTACCCCCAGGCGGGCCATCCCCTGGCCGGGGTCGAAATACTCGGCGACGAACGACAGGCCAGCGCCGATCCAGAGAATGATCGCGAAGAAGTGGGTGAACTCCTGCGCGAAGCGCAGCAGCAGGTGCTGTTGCTCGACCTCCTCGAGAAGGTTGGGACCAAATTCGCCGAGCCGGCGCGCCGCCTCACCGCTGTCGAGGCCAGCGGCCGAAGTGTTCAGGCTGGCCAGCGCCTGTTCGACAGTCAGGGAATGAATACGCACGGCAGGAGCGTCCTGGTTTCGACTTGCGCCCAGGCTTTGCCGGCGCCCGAGGTCGCCATCGGCCGGCGCTTTCAGCAGTGGCCTTCAGGCAGGAACGGAAACGGCTTGGCGCAAGGCTGTAATTTACACCTCTGGCGGCAACAAAGCATTCACCGTCACTCAGCCCGGGCGGGCAGTCATTCGGGCCAGACTTCAGCCGCCGAGCTCGGCCAGCAGCCTGGCGATCATCCGCTCGGCCTGGTGCAGATAGCCGCTGCCGAACAGATTCAGGTGATTGAGCACATGGTAAAGGTTGTACAGCACCTTGCGCTGCTCGAATCCGTCGGCAAGCGGCCAGGCCTCGCGGTAGGCGGCGTAAAAGCTGTCGGGAAAACCGCCAAACAGTTCGGTCATCGCCAGATCCGCCTCGCGATCGCCGAAATAGACAGCCGGATCGAACAGAGTCAGGGTTCCCGATTCATCGGCCGCAGCGTTACCGGACCACAGATCGCCGTGCAACAGGCTCGGTTGCGGCTGATGGTCGACGAACAGCGCCGGTAGCTTCTCCGCCAGTCGCTCGCCGCTGGCGATCAGCTTGCCGTGGTGGCCGTGGCCCCGCGCCATTGCGAGCTGTGGCAGGAGCCGCTGGCGGGCGAAGAACAGGGCCCAGGTCCGCTGCTGCGTGTTGTACTGAGGGCTGCTGCCGATGAAGTTGTCGCGCTGCCAGCCGAACTGGGGGCCCCGAATGCGGTGCAGTGCGGCCAGCGAGCGTCCGGCTTCGCTGGCCTGACGGCTTTCGCGCAAGGGTTGCAGGGGGAGATACTCAAGCACCAGGTAGGCCTGCCGACCGCAGACGCCGTGTCCGAAGACGCGCGGTACGCGCAGCGCCGAACAGGCAGCCAGTGCGCCCAGGCCGTCGGCCTCGGCGGCGAACATCCCGGTCAGACTAACGTCATTCAGCTTGACGAAGCAGCGCCGTCCGGCGCTCTCGACGAGGAGCGCGCGCGAGATCGAACCGCCACTGATCTCGGTCACCGAGTCGATCGCTGCCGCCGGAACCCCGTTACCGGCGATGACCGTGCTCAAGATGGCGCGCAGTGCTGGGTCAAGGGGGTGAGGGCCGGAAGTCATACAGATCACTGCAGCCGTTGCTGGCGGTTGCCGCCACAATCGGTGGCAGCGGCCGCATGACCCGGCCTGCGGGTCGGCGATGGGCGTCGCGGCAGCTGTCGCCGGGCAGTGGGTTTACTCGTGCAGGCGAATGTGTTGTGATAGCGCGAATTCGCGGAGGCGGTCGCGAGCCCGCTGTCAAGCAAGTGGTTGATCGTGGCAGGGCTTTCCGTGGAGAGTTGTCCGACCGCGCAACGGTTGGCATTTCTCCGATCAATCCTCTACTGGAGTTCCAAATCATGAAAATCCGCCTGCTCGTTGTTTCCGCCCTCCTGGCGATTGGCCTTGCTGCCTGTGGCGATGACGCGAAGAAAGCCGAAGCCGCCAAAGCCGAGGCCGCGCGTCTCGCCAGCGAAGCGAAGCAGAAAGCCGACGAAGCGGCCAAGAAGGCCAGCGAAGCAGTTGGCGCCGCGGCTGAAGCCACCAAGGAGGCCGGTAAGGACGCCATGGCAGCGACCAAGGAGGCGGGCAAGGAAATGGTCGTCAAGGCCGCCGATGCGACCAAGGAAGCGGCGGATGCCACCAAGGAGGCTGCCGACAAGGCCAAGGCGGCGGTCAGCAAATAGGCGTCGGGCGATTCTCCCCGTCTGGCAACCGGGCCGCATGGCCCGGTTTTCTTTCCTGCGGCTAGCGGCCCCATACGGCGGCGCTCGTGCCGTCCTGCCTCGGCTCCCTGCTCACGCCAGCGAGTCTGGCATTGCCGGAGTGCTCTGCCGTTGCGGCGGCGTGCTCCGGGTTGACAGCGGCTTGCCTGCCCGGCCCGCGGCCCCCGCTTGCGGTCGCAGGGTGTCGAAGAACACGCGGTCTGCGCCGAGCATGTGCTTGGTGACCACGTCATAAGCGAGAAACTGGAAGACGTCACCGACCCCCTTCGTGCCGGTGCGGTACGCCTCGGTCAGTTTCAGCGCCTGATCGACCAGCGCGCGGTGCAGAACGATGTGCTCGGCGGCGCTCGGGAAGCCGGCGGCGACGATTACCGCCTCCTCGTCGCAGAAGTGCTGCAGGATGTCGGCGATGAGGCGATCGACAATCGCGTTCACCTGTTCCACGGCACGTTCGGAGAGAATTGCCGACAGCAGTTCGTTGGCGTGCGCGAAAAGCTGGCGGTGACCGCGATCGACGAGTTCGTTGCCGCATTCGTATGCCGAATGCCAGACCAGCTGAACGAAATTCGCGACCACGTACTGTTCCGGGCAGACGCGTGGCGGTGTTTCCGGTGCCACCTGGACCTGGTTGCGGCCCCCGGTCTTGGCCCGGAAGAGCGCTTCGTCGGCGCGCTCAAACCACTGCTCCCAGCTCTCGCCGGGTTCGCATTCGGCGACTCCGATGCTCACCGTGACCGCTCCGGCTTCCGGAAACATCGCCATGGCGACGTCGCGGCGCAGTCTTTCGGCAAGCATTGCGGCCGTTGAGCGTCCGGTGTTGGGGCACAGGACGACGAATTCCTCACCGCCCCAGCGGGCCAGGGAATCCGCGCTGCGCAGTTTTGCCTGCAGCAGCGTCGTCAGGCGCTTCAGAACGGCGTCGCCGGCAGCATGACCGTGCTGGTCGTTGATCGGCTTGAAGCAGTCGATGTCGAGGATCAGCAGGCTCAGCGGGTGTTGATACCTGTTCAGGCGATCCATTTCGCTGCGCACGCCCTCTTCGAGCCGGTGCCGGTTCCAGGCGCCGGTCAGCTTGTCGGTGCTGGCCACCTGTTCCAGTTCAGCCACCATCCGTTGCAGTTCCCGGTTGCTTTGCTGCAGCCGAGCGAGTGTCTGCTGCATGGCCACGAAACCTGGCTGCGGCGACGCTTCGTCAATCAACGAAGCAATCGCCTGCAGCTTGCGGTCAAGTCCGAGGACCGGCAGCTTGAGCCACAGGCACTGGCTGTTCCGACCGTCGACCGCGAGATCGATCTGGACCGATGCCGCTGCTTCGCCGGCAATGATGCGCCGGTCGGATTCGGCGAGCAGTCGGCAGGCAGGCAGCGGCAGCAGATCCTCTTCCGATTTTCCGGCAAGGCGTTCGCCATCGCGGCACAGCAGTCGTTCGATCGCCCGGTTGGCGAGACGGTAGCGTCCGTCAAGCCCCTTGATGGCGAAACCGACCGTCGCGCTGCCCGGCATCAGCAGCGACAGCAGGCCTGTCATCGGGATCAGGGCATCCCTCGCTAGCTGGTCGATCGGGTCTCTGTCAGCCACGACGAACGCGTCCCGTTCTGTCCCTCACTTGACTGACTCCGACTGCGGGCGCTGGGCGAGGCTGACCCGATTGCGCCCCTGCATCTTGGCGGCGTAGAGCGCTCGATCGGCGCGGTTCACGAAGTCCATGGCGGACTCACCGGCAGAATAGTCGGCGACACCGATCGAAACCGTGATGTTGCCGATCAGGGCTTCCTTGTCACCGCTGCGTTTGACCCGGCTGGCGGCGACCATCGCACGCAACGCCTCGGCCAGGCCAACGGCACCGCCGCGTGGTGTTTGCGGCAGAATCACGGCGAACTCTTCACCGCCATAGCGTGCCGCGGTGTCCTTGCCCTTGACATTTGCCCGCAGAGTCTGGCCGATGCTGGTCAGAACCCGGTCGCCAAAGACATGCCCCAGGGTGTCGTTGAGCCGCTTGAAGTGGTCGAGGTCGATCATCAGCAGGCACGGCCCGGGCACTTCCGGGTTTGCCTCCTCCAGGCACGCTGCCAGTGCCAGATCGAAGCCCTTGCGATTGGTCAATCCGGTCAGGGCATCGATCAGCGCCTCCTCGCGCGCGCGCGCGACCTCGTGCCGGAGCTGCTGCGCTTCGCGCGTACTGTCCTCGAGTCGCGTCTGCAGTGCGCTGATGGCTTGCTGCATTTCTTGGGTGCCGCGCAGGATGTCCTCGATGCCGGGCGCCAGCGTCCCGGTGGCTCCCGGCCAGCGTACCAGCCCATCGCTCCAGTGCTCCAGCGAACTGCCGAAGCGCGACGCCTGATCTCCAGCCTGTGCCGCCGATTCGGACACCTGGTCGACGAGATGGCTGACGCTGTCGCCGATGCGCAAGGCTGTTTTCGCATCGAAGTCAGCGACGTGCCTGCCATACAGCGTGTAGGTGGTTTCGTCGTTCAGGCGCGCATTGCCGATGAGCAAGGCATCAATCTCGGCCTGCAAGGCCGGGTTGATGCCTGCCACGTACTCGTACCAGATGGCATAGCTCACCGGATGCAGGCCGGCTTCCTGCAGGGCCATGCGCTTCAACGCGAGTCGCAGGTACTCGGCGCTCTGCGCCGTGTTGTGGTGATACCTCATCTTGTGGTCTCCATCTGTGGTGTACCTGTTCTTGTTCGTGCGACTCAGTTCCCCCTTCGGCCGGGTCATTACTCAAGACCCTGCTGCGGCAGAGCAATGCGGCCCTGGCGCAGCAGGCACTCGGCTTCATCGGGTGGCAGCGGCCGGCTGAACAGATAGCCCTGTAGCTTGCCACATTTGGCCTCCCGCAGGTGATCGGCCTGCGCGCGATTTTCCACGCCCTCGGCAATCACTTCGAGATCAAGGCTCTGAGCCATGGCGATGATCGCGGTGATGATTCCGACATCGTTGGCATTACCCGGCAGACCGCGGACAAAGCTCTGATCGATCTTCAGCATGCTGATCGGGAAGCGCTTGACGTAGGACAGGGACGAATAGCCGGTGCCGAAGTCGTCGATCGAGAAATGCACCCCCTGCGCACGCAGGCGGGAAAGCCCCTCGATGCGGCGGGTGTCGGGGTCCATCAGAATGCTCTCGGTAAGTTCCAACTCGAGCTGCTCCGCGCGGATGCCTGTCTCGTCAATGATTGCGGTGACGTGGCCGATGAAGTCCGAGGCGCGCACCTGGCGGGCCGACACATTCACCGCCACCCGGGGGGCGACCACCCCATGCTGCTGCCACGCCATGACTTGGCGGCAGGCGGTCTGGATGACCCATTTCCCCATCGGGACGATCAGGCCGCTCTCCTCGGCGACCGGAATGAAGTCGCCTGGAGACACCAAGCCGTGTTCGGGGTGCTGCCAGCGGATCAGCGCCTCGACACCGACGATCGTGCCGTCCGCGGCGAGAACCTGCGGCTGGTAGAACAGCCGAAACTCGTCGCGCTCAAGTCCCTTGCGAATGTCGTTCTCCAGCGCCAGGCGCTTGATCGCGTCGCTGGTCAGCGTCTTGTCGTAGAGCTGCCAGTTGTCGCGGCCCTGGGCTTTGGCGTGATACATCGCCGTATCCGCGTGTTTGAGCAGGGTGGCAGCATCGTCGCCGTCGCCGGGAAAGCGGGCAATGCCGATGCTCGAGGTGATCGTGACCTCCTGCTGGTTGATCTGGAATGGGCGGCTGAGCAGTGCCTGCATGCGATTGGCGATCACTGTGACGACCTGCCCGTTATCGATATCGAGATCGGGGAGCACGACAGTGAATTCATCGCCGCCAAGGCGGGCGAAATGCACACTGATCTCGTCCAGCGCAGGCCTGGCGACGAAGTCGCTGCCGCGCAACTTCTCCTTCAGGCGGTCGGCCACCGCCCGCAATAGAAAGTCGCCGGCGGCGTGGCCGAGGGTGTCATTGACGCGCTTGAAACCGTCGAGATCGAGGAATAGCAGGGCCACTTGGTGGCGCTCCCGCCGCGCACGTAACAACTCACCGTCGAGACGTTCGAGAAAGCTCTGACGATTCGGCATCCCGGTCAAGGTGTCGAAGTACGCCAGGCGACGGATCTTGTCCTCGTTGAGCTTCTCGAGCGTGACGTCACGCACCACGACGACGACCTTGTCTACCCCGCTCGGCGCGACCCTCGCCTCATAATGATGGATGCCATCCGGCATTGGCAGCTTGTACACCACTGACTGGAGGTGGCCGCGCAGCAAAGCAAGTTCGATGGCCTGCAGCAGAAGGTCCGCGACCTCGGCTGGCAGGACGTCTGACAGTTTGCGATTGAGGAACTCGTCCGTGCCCTTGTAGGGCGTGCTGCCGTAGCCCGCCTTGTAGTCCAGGTAGGTCCCTTGCCAGTCGAGCAGGAAGATCATGTCGGGCATGGCCTGCACAATCGCGGCCTGTTTCTCTTGCAGCTCACGCAACTCGCGCGCCGCCTGCGCCGAGCGCAGAACATAGCGAGCCCGGTGCCCGAGAATGGGCCAGTTGATGGGTTTCGAGATGAAGTCGTTGGCGCCCGATTCGTAGGCCTCGTTGATCGACCCCAGATCGTCCATGCCGGTGACCATGATCAACGGCATGTCGGTCATGTCCCAGCGCTTGCGGATCTGCCGGCAGACCTCGAAGCCGTCCATCCCGGGCATGTCGACATCGAGCAGCACCAGGTCCGGGACGAATTGGTCCAGTAGCCGGAGCGCTTCTTCGCCATCCGCTGCTTCGTGAACGTCGAACTTGAACTGGACCAGCGTTTCCTGTTCGAGCAGGCGCATCACGTGGTCGTCGTCGACGATCAGCGCGGTAGGACTTCGGGACGACTCAGGCGATTGCATTATTGGAACTCCGGTTGATCATGGTCTGCAGCGTCGCGAGCACGCGGGGCAACTCGGATTCTAAATCCTTCAGCAGTTCCATCGCGCCATCGACGGTGCTCTGGCGGCCGAGCATTTCGAGTGCCTTGCATAGCGCAGCCAGTGCCTCGGCGCCGACATTAGCGCTGCTCGACTTCAGCGCATGTGCGGTCTTGCGCAGCGCTTTGGCATCGCCGGCGGTGACCGCCGCTCGTAGTTGCGCGAAACGCGGCGGCGTGTCGGCCAGATAGGCGCCGATCACCTTCTGCACCAGCAGGGCGCCGTTGGGCCCGGGGAGATTGCGGATGGCGTCGAGCGCCCGCGGATTGATCGGATCTTCGCTGGCTGCCACGACTTCTTTGCCGGGCAGCGGTGCAAGCGCCGACGGGCCGGCCGGTACGTTCGCCGGTGCCGGCTCGGGCCGCGGCAGCCAGCGCGCCAGGGTGGCGGCCAGCCGCTCGCGCGTGACGGGCTTGCTCAGATAATCGTCCATGCCGGCCGCCAGGCAGCGCTCGCGGTCGCCCTCGACGGCGTTGGCGGTCAGCGCGACGATCGGCAGCAGCTGACGCAGCAATCCCTCGCGCTGCCGGGCGCGGATCTGCGCGGTGGTTTGGAAGCCATCCATTTCGGGCATCTGGCAATCCATCAGGATCAGATCGAAGCGCTCCTGTCGCAGGCGATCGAGCGCGAACCTGCCGTTGTCGACCAGGGCGTGGACCACACCGAGCGATTCGAGCATGGCGGCGGCCACCGCCTGATTGACCGGGTTGTCCTCGACGACCAGCACCCGCCCGCCGAATCCGCACGCGTCTTCGGCATCTGACCACGGCATCGCCGTCGGCGGCGTCGCGGTCGCCTCGGAAGTCGGCGCGAAATTCGCCGAGGCCGGTGCGGCAGTCGGCGCGGCAGCGGCCGGGGTCTGCGGCCGGGGCCTCAGGGCGGTGGCGATGGCGTCGTGGAGGTCAGACTGGCGCACCGGCGGCGCATCGGCGGCCTGCTTTTGCAGCGGAATCTCGAACCAGAACAGCGTGCCGCGCCCGGCTTCGCTGTGCAGGCCGATCTGCCCGTCCATCAGTTCGACCAGGCGTTTGGCGATCGCCAGCCCCAGGCCGCTGCCGCCGTAGCGCCGGGTGGTCGAGCTGTCGGCCTGGGCGAAGGCACTGAATAGCCGCGCCTGCTCTTCCTCGCCGATGCCGATGCCGGCGTCCTGGACCTCGAAGCGGTAACGCGCCAGCCGCGGACTGTCGTCGACCAGCTTGAGGCGGATCACGACTTCGCCCTGGCTGGTGAATTTGACGGCGTTGCTCACCAGGTTGGTCAGTATCTGGCGCATGCGCACCGGGTCGCCGCTGACGGCCACCGGCAGATCGTCGGGAACGCTGCAGATCAGCTCCAGTCCCTTGGCCTGGGCGGGCTGGCCGAATATGCCGGCGAGGTCTTCGAGCAGTTGCCTCAGGTCGAAATCGATGTCTTCGATCTGCAACTTGCCGGCTTCGATCTTGAGAAGTCGAGCACGTCGTTGATGATGCTCAGCAGATGCTCGCCGGACTGGTGCACGGCGTCGGCGAAGCGCCGCTGCTCGGCGCTCAGCGCGGTGTGCCGCAGCAGCTCGCTCATGCCGAGAATGCCGTTCATCGGCGTGCGAATCTCGTGGCTCATCGTCGCCAGAAACTCGCTCTTGGCCCGGCTGGCGGCTTCGGCCAGGTCCTTCGCCTGACGCAATTCCACGGCCTGAACCTCGAGGTGGCGGTCGCGATCGTCCACGTGCTTGAGCATAGCGTTGAAGCCCATGGCGAGTTGGCCGATCTCGTCGCTCGATTCGATCGGCACACGGGCCGTGTAGTCGCCGTCTTTCGCGACCTTGTCCATCACGCCGACGAGGCCGGAAATGGGCGTCACGATGCCACGATAAGTCCACAGAAACAGCGCCAGCAGCGCGAGCACCAGCAGCGAGGTGGTTGCGACTGCCACCCCCGCCAGAAGGCGTAGCTTGGTCGCGGCAGCTTCGCTGGCGCCGGCTCGCCAACGCTCGATATCCGCGCCCAGTCGATTGCCCTCCGCGATCAGATTGCCGAAAACCACCATGGCTTCGTCGTCCTCAGTGGTCAACCCACGAATCCGGCTGAAAGCCTCGGCCTTGCGGCCAAATTCCTTCCACCTGGGCTCGAGGTCCCTCTCGAGTTGCGCCCTCAGGTCGGCGTCAGGGGTTGCCGCGATCAGCCTCGGAAACGCCGTGCCGAAGTCGCGCATACTCTTTCTGGCCAGTTCCGTGGCGGGAATGGTGCCTTGAGTCAGCACGATCTCGTCGATCGCGCGCAGGGTCAGTTGCAAGTTGATCGATGCCTCGGCGGCGGCGGCGGCCATCGCCGCGCTGCGCAGCATGAGGCTGTAGCTAACCGCGCCGGTCGTCGCCAGCGTTATCACGATGGCGAGCGCAAGGCACCCGGCAACGATCAGCCGGGTACGGAAGCGAAGTCTTCCAGCGGTCACTGGCCGGGCCTCGGCTTACTGCTCGACCGGCAGGCCCTTGGCCGTCCATCCGGCATAGCCGTCGCGCATCCAGAGCACGTTCCGGTAACCCGCCTTGACGGCAAACACGGTGGCCTTGTAGGACTTCCAGCCCGAGGGTCCGTCGCTGTGGATGACGATCATGGCGTTCTTGTCGGCGGGCAGCCGGGCGAGATCGAACGAATCCTGCGTGGCATCGAAGTCCGCCGCGAACTGGCTTTTCTCCTTGTAGGGAAGCAGGGTGGCGCCGGGCAGGTGGCCCTTGCCGAAGTTGAGCGGGCTGCGCGTATCGAAGAAGCTCGCGGCTTTCTTGTCGAGCAGGCCCTTGGCTTCTTCGACAGTGACGATCCGGGCGCCCTTGACGCTGGTCGGCGTCGCGGGTCTAATCTCGTCGGCAATAGCGGGCGCGATGACAAGGGTGAGGACGGTTGCGAGAGTGGCTATGGATCTGGTGAACATGAACAGGTCTCCCGAAGATCCTACAGAGGGTTCAAGGAAAGGGCATGACAGCAAGGTCGCAATTCTAGCGGGAAAGAGGGAGGAAAGCTTGCGGGCTTGATTCGCAAACAGGCATTGCCGGCTGACCGGATCCACGGCCTGCCGGCGCCCAAGGACGCTGCCGAATGTTGCACTAACGCGCACGGCAGTGAGAGACACCCGCTGATGATGAAACACGCGAAAGTGAGATTTCAGTGGAGGCTAACGCCGGCATCATCGGCGTTAAGGGCAGCGGCCGCAACTAAACGCGAATTGAAGGCCCGCTCCTGACGTCCACTGCGCGGCCCACGGTTGGCTTTGCACAGCCAGCCGGCTGCGGCGTCCACCACTTTCATTTGCACGCTACCCATTGACGGCGCTTGAGCTTGATGGCGATACCTATACTCGTTATGCTGTTACCTATCCTGTCCTTTCAAGGCGATTCAATCCATGTCCATGCTAACTGTAAGGCGCGGCGCCTCCGTTTCGCCCGATCCCGTGCAGGCCGTCCAGGATGTCTATCGGGCCATCCACCAGGCGGGCGCCAGTCTCGTGATCCTTTTCATCTCGTCAAAATATGACCTGAACGCCATCGAAAGCGCCCTGGAGGGTGTGTTTCGGTGTCCGGTGATCGGTTGCACCACGGCGGGCGAAATCACCTCGAACGCCGGCTACGTCGAGGGGACGCTGGTGGGTGTCAGCCTGGATTCGCCGCAACTGTTTGCCCACCCGAAACTGATTTCGCCGCTCACCTCGTTCGACCTGCGCCAGGGCGAAAACCTGGCCAAGGAACTGCGGTCCGAACTGAAACTGGGCAGCGATTTCGATGCGCGCAAGATGTTCAGCCTGCTCTTGGTGGATGGTCTGTCGATGCTCGAGGAGCAGGCAGTCGCCACCTTGAACGAGGCGCTCTCCGGCTTGCCGCTGTTCGGCGGCTCGGCCGGTGACGATTTGTTGTTCGCGAAAACCCATGTCTACTTCGAGGGGCGTTTTCACACCAATGCGGCCGTCCTGACCCTGTTCGAGACCAGCCTGCCCTTTGTTCTGTTTCAGACCCAGCACTTCGAACCGACGGAAGCCCGCCTGGTCATCACCGAGAGTGATTGCGCCACACGAACGGTGACGGAAATCAATGGCGGCCCGGCCGCGGCCGAATACGCCAAGGCCGTCGGCTTGGAAATCGCCGGACTCAGTCCGCAGATTTTCGCTGCGCATCCGGTGATGCTGCAGATCGGTGGCGAATACTACGTCCGCTCGATCCAGAAGGTGAATCCGGACGGCAGCCTGACCTTCTTCTGCGCCATCGACAATGGTCTGGTGCTAACGGTTGGGCGCGGCAAGCAGTTGGTCGAAAGCCTTGGCGAGACACTTGCCCGCTTGCGCCGGCAGCTTCCCACGCTGAAGCTGATACTCGGCTGTGACTGCATCCTGCGCCGGCTGGAACTGCAGCAGAAAGGCCTGACCGAGGCCGCCGGGAAGGTTCTGAGCGGCGTCGATTTCGTCGGCTTCTCGACCTATGGCGAGCAGGTGAACGGCATCCATGTCAACCAGACCCTGACCGGAATCGCCTTGGGGGAATAGACCGCATGCGCGACACAAGCGCTCTGGAGGCGCGGATTGCCCAGTTCGAGCGAGACCTCGCGGCGCAGCGCAAGATCAACAAGGTGTTGATGGACCGCGTCGAGCGCAGCGTCAACGATACCGGCAGTTCCTACTCGCTGTTCGAGCGAAACATCGCCCTGCAACGGAGTGTCGACGCGCAAGTGCGCGAACTCGAACGTATCAACGCGGAACTGCGCCACATGATCGACGCCGCGAATCGGGCGCAACAGGCCGCCGAGGCCGCCAGCCAGGCCAAGAGCCAATTCCTGGCGACCATGAGCCACGAGATTCGCACCCCGATGAACGGCGTGCTGGGTATGACGGAATTGCTGCTCGACACCCGGCTGGACCGCACCCAGCAGCACTACGCCGATTCCGTGCTGCGCTCCGGACAACATCTGCTGGGCATCATCAACGACATTCTCGATTTCTCCAAGATCGAGTCAGGGCACGTGGAACTGGAAGCGGTGGAGTTCGATCTTGGCAAGACGGTGGAAGATGCGGCGGCCATGTTTGCGCAGACAGCCGAAAAAAAGGGCCTCGAACTGGCCACCCAGCTGCTGCCTCCCGACCGGACGCTGACGCTTCGCGGTGACCCGTTCCGCCTGCGCCAGGTGTTGATCAACCTGATCAACAATGCCGTCAAGTTCACCAGCCAGGGCGAGGTCGTCGTGCGGGCGACCCTGGCCTCCGAGGCGAAGGGCGCCAGCCGCGTCTACTTGAGCGTCGAAGACACCGGCGTGGGCATCGCGCCCGAGGCCCGCGAGAAGGTGTTCGAGCGCTTTGCCCAGGCCGATGGCTCGACAACTCGCCAGTTCGGTGGCACCGGCCTCGGGCTGGCCATTTGTCGGCGCCTCGTCGAGCTGATGGGTGGCCAGATTGGCCTTGAGAGCCAACTGGGCAGAGGCACCAGGTTCTGGGTCGACCTGATGCTGCCCGAGGTCCCCGACGCGGACGCGGCCCCTGCCCTGTTTCCCGGGCTCGACGGCGTGCGGGTGTTGGCGGTCGATGACAATCCGACGTGTCTGGATATCCTGAAGACACAGCTTGCGGGCTGGGGAATGGCCGTGACCTGCGCTGCGAGCGGCGAGGAGGCGCTGCGGGCGATGCACGGCGCGGTCAGCGCGGGTGCGCCTTTCGAGCTGGTCATCATGGACAGGCACATGCCCCTGATGGATGATGGCCTGCAACTCGTTCAGGCCATCCAGGCCAGTCAGGTGCTGGCCACGACCCCGCTGATCATGCTGGGCTGTCATGACGCCGCCACGGCCGGCGAGCCGCAGCAGGCAGCCAGACTGCGCTGCGCGGACAAACCGATTCGCCAAGCGCAATTGCGCGAGGCGATTGCGTCATCATTGACGACCGGACCCGGGTTGGCGCCCGCGGTGCCGGCGGCTGCCGACCCGGAAGCGCAGCTGCCGCGGAGCGCGACACTGCGCGGCAGGGTTCTGCTGGCTGAGGACAACATCGTCAACCAGGTGGTGGCCGAGGCCATGCTCGCCAGTCTCGGTCTGGCTGTTGAAGTCGCCAATAATGGCCAGGAGGCACTGCTGCTGACGGCGGCCCAGGCTTTCGACATCGTTCTGATGGACTGTCAAATGCCGGTCCTGGACGGCTACCAGGCGACGGCAATCCTGCGCCAACGCGAGGCGCAGGACGGGCGAGGACGCCTCCCCGTGATCGCCCTGACGGCCAACGCCATGGATGGCGATCGCGACCAGTGCCTGGCCGCGGGCATGGACGACTATCTCGCCAAGCCCTACACCCGGATCCAACTCGAGCGAGTGCTGTGCCGCTGGCTGCGGCCTTTGGCCGCCGAGGCCGCATGGCAGCCTGTCGGTCCTTGACCGGGCGCGCCGGTTTCAGCAACTGTGAAGTGAGTTTGAATCCGGTCGGCCTTGGATCGGAAATGGCAAGCCGCCTTCCCCCGCACGGTGCGTCCGTCCCGCTGGTGTTCGCGCTCGAACTCCAGGCCCCGCGCCGTCACGGCCTCGGTTTCTGGTTCGAGCGAATGGCCTCGCAGTTGAAGCAGATCGTGCGGATTGCCTGACCGCGCCAGTCGCGCCGCGTTCCTCGGTGGCTGCCACTTGTCATGCTCTCCGGGCAGGTTGTGCAGTTAGCGCCCCGACGACGCGCGCGACTTCCGCTTCGGCGCGCGCCACAAGGGGCCCCACGCCGTCGCCATCACCACCGCGGCCGAGCCGCTCCAGTTCGCTGCAAAGTGCCGCCAGTTGCTCGGCGCCAACATTGGCGCTGCTCGACTTCAGCGCATGCGCGGCCTGGCGCAGGGCTTCGGCGTCGCCGGCATCGGCGGCGGCCCGCAGTTGCGCGAAACGCGGCGGGGCATCCGCCAGATAGGCGGCGATGATGTCGTTCGCCAACGACGCGCTCCTGGGTCCCGCGAGATTGCGAATGGCGTCCAGCGCGAGTGGATTGATCGCTCCAGCGGTATCCGCCGCCGCTGCGTATGGCGGCAGCAAGCCGGGCACGGCATCCGGCGCCGAGCGCGCCGACCCGGTGTCCGCCGGCAGGTCCGCAGACCCTGGCAGCCAGCGCAGCAGCACCAACGCCAACTGCTCCCGCGTGAATGGCTTGCTCAGGTAATCGTCCATGCCGGCCGCCAGGCAGCGCTCGCGGTCGCCTTCGACGGCGTTGGCGGTCAGCGCAACGATCGGCAGTTTGCCGGGCAGCAGGCCTTCGCGCTGCCGGGCGCGGATCTGCGCGCTGGCCTCGAAGCCGTCCATTTCGGGCATCTGGCAGTCCATCAGGACCAGGTCGAAGCGCTCCTGCCCGACGCGATCGAGCGCAATCCTGCCGTTGTCGGCCACACCGACCTGCAAGCCCATGTCCTCCAGGAAAGTACGCGCGACGAATTGGTTGACGGGGTTGTCTTCGACCAGCAGCACATGTCCGTGCAGGCCCAACGCCGTTGTCCCGAGCCGGTCCGCTGCCGGCTCGGCCAGAGCCTGCCGGGCGGGCTCGTACGGCAGTTCCAGCCAGAACGTCGAACCCTGTTGCGGCTTGCTGTCGACCCCGATTTTCCCGCCCATCAGGGTGACGATCTGCCTGGAGATCGCCAGGCCCAAACCGGTGCCGCCATACCGGCGCGTGTGCGACCCATCGGCCTGCGAAAACGCGTCGAAGATGAGCGCGGTATCGGCGTCCGCGATACCGATTCCCGTGTCCTGAACGGCAAAGCGCATGCGCCGGCCGTCGAGGCATCCGACCGACACCGAGACCCCACCCGACTCGGTGAACTTGATGGCGTTGCCGACCAGGTTGGTGAGCACCTGGCGCAGGCGCGGCATGTCGCCATGCAGGCCGCTCGGCACGTCATCGTCGACATGCAGGGACAGCACGAGGCCCTTGCCGCCGGCCGTGGCGGCAAAAGAATCGATCAGTTCGCGCAGCATGGCTCGCAGGTCGAAGTCGTTCGCCCGCAGTTCCAGCTTGCCCACTTCAATCTTGGAAAAGTCGAGGACGTCATTGATCACGTCGAGCAGGCTCTGCCCCGAGCGATAGAGGGTCTCGAGCTGCCTGCGCTGTTGCTCCTCGAGCGGCGCGGCGAGCAGGATTTCGGCGATGCCCAGCACTCCGTTCATCGGTGTGCGGATTTCATGGCTCATGTTGGCGAGAAACTGCGATTTGGCCTTGCTTGCCGCCTCGGCCGCCTCCTTCGCCTCGCTCAGTTCGAGGCGAAGGCGAATCGCATCGATGGTCATTTTTTCGAAGCGCCGTGCGTTCGAGAAGACGATGTACAGGAACAGGAAAGTCACCGTTCCGCTGACCTGCAACTCATGGATACCGGTGCTCAGCAGCCACAATGCCATAGGCACCAGAGTCAATCCGCCCAGGGGCACGTATGACCGGAAATAGGCTGACAGCGTGAACATGCCGGTAGCGGCAACAGCGAACAGATACATCCCGACGAAGAACTGGAAGGGGCCCCCAGCGGCCGGAAAGAGGACCGTGCCGCAGGCTGCCCAGACCAGTCCGGCTGCCGTCGTGGAGATCACGAGTCGACGAGCCCAGTCGGGAGCAGCCGCCGGCGCCGGGCAAGCGCGTCGATAGGCCAGAATCAGCAGATAGCGGCCCAGGGTGACCGCATGATGCAGCAGGTACCAGCCGATCAGCACGGTACGCGGTACGGATGACCAGAGCAGAAGCAGAATCAGTGTCGAGCCGATCACCGACATCGCCAGCGTGTGCGGTAGCAGCCGGTAAACCAGCGCGATCTGCTCGGCAAACACCATGGCTTCCAGGTCGCTGAGCTGCTTTTCCGCTTGGCTCATGAGCCGTGCTTCCCGGGGTCCGCCATGGCTGCGGCTGGCAGCCGAAACGCTCGCGCAAAGGCGCCCTGGCGCACGAGGGCAGACCGCTCAACCGCCAGTGCTTGCCGGCCCATCACTCGACCAGCATTCCCCCACAGCGCTTTTCGCGACGCGCCCTCGCGAGTAGCAGCCACTCCTCAGCCTCCCCTTTCACGCCGCGCAGACAATGCCCCGACGACGCGCGCGACTTCCGCTTCGGCCCGCGCCACCAGCGGCCGCACGCCGTCGCCGCCGCCGCCGCGGCCGAGCATCTCCAGTTCCTTGCACAGCGCCGCCAGTTGCTCGGCGCCGACATTGGCGCTGCTCGACTTCAGCGCGTGCGCGGCCTGGCGCAGGGCTTCGGCATCACCGGCGTCGGCCCGTAGCTGCGCGAAACGCGGCGGGGTGTCCGCCAGATAGGCATCGATCACCTTGTTCACCAGCGACGCGTTCCCGGGTCCCCCGAGTTTGCGAATGGCGTCCAGCGCGTTCGGATTGATCGGCCCGCCGGACGTCGCGGCGGGGGCCCCGGCCGGTGCCGGGCCGGGCGCCGTCGCCAACGGCATCGACGCCGGCCGAGGTTCCGCCGCCTGCTCCGCCGCCACCGGCAGCCAGCGCGCCAGGGCGGCGGTCAGCCGCTCGCGCGTGAAGGGCTTGCTCAGATAATCGTCCATGCCGGCCGCCAGGCAGCGCTCGCGGTCGCCTTCGACGGCGTTGGCGGTCAGCGCAACGATCGACAGTTTGCCGGGCAGCAGGCCTTCGCGCTGCCGGGCGCGGACTTGCGCGGTGGCCTCGAAGCCGTCCATTTCGGGCATCTGGCAGTCCATCAGGACCAGGTCGAAGTGCTCCTGCCGCACGCGATCGAGCGCAATCCTGCCGTTGTCGGCCAGGACGTGGGCCACCCCGAGCGATTCGAGCATCGCGGCGGCCACTTGCTGATTGACCGGATTGTCCTCGACGACCAGCACCCGCCCGCCGAATCCGGGCGGCGCGTCTTCGGCATGCGACCACGGCGTCGCCGTCAGCGGCATCGCGGTCGCCTCGGAAGCCAGCGGGAGACTCGCTGAGGCCGTTGCCGCGGATGTCGGCCACGCATCGGCCGGGGTCGGCGGCCGGGGCCTCAGGGCGGTGGCGATGGCGTCGTGCAGGTCGGACTGCCGCACCGGCTTGTTCAGGGTGCGGTTGATCCCCGCGTTGCGCCGATCCGGATGATCGGCGCCGACACTGGCCGAGGCGAGCATGATCAGCGGCAGTCTGGCCCCGCGCGCCGTGGCCTTGATGGCGCGCGCCAGTTCGAAGCCGTCCATGTCGGGCATCTGCATGTCGAGGATCGCCAGATCGAAGGGCTGCCCGGCGTCCTGGTTAAGTTCGCGCAGCGCCTGCGGCCCGGCGCCGGCGCCGGTGCAGTGCATTCCCCAGGCTTTGATCTGATGGGCAAGCATTGCGCGGCTGCTGGCGTTGTCATCGACGAGCAATACGCGCAGGCCCCGGAAGCGCTCAGCACGGGGAAGCGCGGGACGCATTTCAGGGTCCTGTTTGCGCAGCGGAATCTCGAACCAGAACAGCGTGCCGCGCCCGGCTTCGCTGTGCAGGCCGATCTGTCCGTCCATCAGTTCGACCAGGCGTTTGGCGATCGCCAGCCCCAGGCCGCTGCCGCCGTAGCGCCGGGTGGTCGAGCTGTCGGCCTGGACGAAGGCACTGAATAGCCGCGCCTGCTCTTCCTCGCTGATGCCGATGCCGCTGTCCTCGAGCTCGAAGCGGTAACGCGCCAGCCGCGGACTGTCGTCGAGCAGCTTGACGCGGATGACGACTTCGCCCTGGCTGGTGAATTTGACGGCGTTGCTCACCAGGTTGGTCAGTATCTGGCGCATGCGCACCGGGTCGCCGCTGACGGCCACCGGCAGATCGTCGGGAACGCTGCAGATCAGCTCCAGTCCCTTGGCCTGGGCGGGCTGGCCGAATATGCCGGCGAGGTCTTCGAGCAGTTGCCTCAGGTCGAAATCGATGTCTTCGATCTGCAACTTGCCGGCTTCGATCTTGGAGAAGTCGAGCACGTCGTTGATGATGCTCAGCAGATGCTCGCCGGACTGGTGCACGGCGTCGGCAAAGCGCCGCTGCTCGGCGCTCAGCGCGGTGTGCCTCAGCAGCTCGCTCATGCCGAGAATCCCGTTCATCGGCGTGCGAATCTCGTGGCTCATCGTCGCCAGGAACTCGCTCTTGGCCCGACTGCCGGCTTCGGCCTGGTCCTTCGCCTGGCGCAATTCGGCGGTACGCGCCTCGACCTCCTGCTCCAGCGCGTCGCGGTGCGCGGCCAGATGGCGGTCGCGATCCTCGATCTCGTCGAGCATGACGTTGAAGCCCCTGGCGAGGTCACTGATCTCGTCGTTCGACTCGATCGCCGCCCGGGTCGCGTAGTCGCCCTCTTGTGACACCTGGGACATGATGCCGACGAGTCTGGAAACCGGCTGCGTTATCGCCCTGATGATCAGCACGCCGCCGACAACGGCCAGGATCAGGACGCTCAGGCCGGTTGTGATGACGGTGAAGACACTGCGCTCGATCGTCTCTCTCACCGCGCGCACCGCCCCTTCCTGTTCCGTCTGCACCGACGCAATTCCTTGGCGGCCCTTTTCCCTTTGCTCGGCGACCATCATCCGCAGGCGCTCATTGAGTTCTTCAGACTTCTCGCGAACCCGCAGACTCTGACGCAAGCGGTCGACGACGCCGTCCTTGGCGAGCAGCAGTTGCTTGACCCCGGACACGGCCTCAGCGATGTCGTTTAGCCGCTTCAGATCAGCCGCGGAGCGATCGCCCAGCGTTTCCCGGAGCTTGCGATGGATTGACGCACTGGCAGTGAAAGCCTGCTCGATCCGCCGGGAGGCTTGATCCAGTTCGACAATCGTACCCGCCGCAAGCGTTTCTCGAGCGATCGTGCCGATTTCGCGGCTCAGCGATAGCCACTGAGCGTTCAGGGCAAGCGTATCGCTGGCCGCGATCGACTGTCGCAGCGAAACGTCGTAGCCCAGATCCTCGTGGGTATGGTGTGCCTCGGCGAGCGTGATCTCTTGGCCGATGGTCGCCACCGCGACGTTCATGCGGCTTTCGATCTCTTGCATGCGCCGCTCGTAACTCCCGCTCAGCGCGTCGTCGCCAGGCCGGGCGAGCAATGCGGCCTTCAGTTCGACGGCCCCCGCAGGGTCACCAGCCAACTGCCTGATCTCGGTGACCAGCTTGATCAGCGGCCGCAGGCGAGTGTCCGTATCGCTCACGAGCCGCTCCTTGGCGAACTTGCGGAAGGACGTATCCAGCCTGCTGCGGGCGATCAGCAGGGCCTGCCTGCTGTCGGCCCGCCGTATTTCGGCGATGGCGGCGACCATGTCCTTCAACACATCACGGACGACGGTCATCGCCATCAGGTCGGCGGTGATCGCCCGTGCTCTGTCGCTTGCCGCGAGAAGCTGCCGTGCCGTCAAGGCGTTCAGAGATCGGTTGAGCTCGTCGAGGCGGCGGTCGATCTCCTGGAGCCGGGTTGTCACCGCCGCTTCGCCGGCGCCAGCCGCCTGCTTGGCGTGCAGGCGTTCGGTGGCGGACTCGATCATCTCCGCGGTTGTCGTTGTCAGCCACACCGCGCTGGCGCGGCTACCGCCTGTCGAGCGAAGCCCGGGGAATCCCGCCAGGTCGCTCTCCAGCCGGGAGAACTCGGCAGCACTCTGCTCGGCGTCAGCGCGGGCGGAAGCCAACTCGTCTGCAGTCTGGACGCTCGCCAGCCTGAGCAGACGGTCGGCGTGCTGCTCGAGGCTGTGCTGTAGTCTGAGTCTCTTCAACTGCTGCGGTGTCGAGCGCTCGGTCAGAATCGCGAGTTGGCCCTCGATGAAGCGCATTCCCAGCAGACTCACGCCGCTGATTACGGCGATCCCGATGAGGAGGGTCACTCCAGAGGCGAGCAGCTTGGTCTTGACTTGCATCGGCGGGCTGTCAATGACTGGTTGGCGGCGCGAACGCAGGGGGCCGGTGTCGGCTCAATGAAGTAGGTACGCTTTGCCTTCGCCCTTGATGTAATCGAGGAGTCTGCGTACCTTGGCGGAGGGCTGGCCGATGGTGATGCTGATGATCGGGGTGGTCAACGGCGCGTCGCTGCCGACCAGCTTGACCGTTGGGTTGGCGACGCTGATTGGATCGATGCCGATCGCCTCCGGCGTGGCGGCGATCGTTTCCCTGATCTCCACATAGTTGGTCGTTTCAAGTGCGCGCGGGGTCACGCTCTCGCCGTCGAGCACGCGGCGGGCGAAGTCGGCATTCTGGCCGGGCGTTCCGCGACCCCAGACGACCAGGATATCCCGATCGTCGCCGCCGACTTCCTTCCAGTTGGTGATCCTGCCGGTAAAGACGCCCTTGAGCTGCTCCCTGGAGAGCCCGCCGACCCGGTTGCTCGGGTGCACGAAAAGCGCGATCCGGTTGATTCCGACCTCGTGCGCGACCAGGGCGGCCGGGTCGAAAACGACACCATCTGCCCGTAGTGCCGCGATCAGGCCCTCCAGCGAGTGTGCAGCGGCGGTGATGTCGACCCGGCCCTCGATGAGGTTGAGCAGTCCGCCCTTCGGAGACGACTGCAGATTGATCAGGGTGATGCCGGTCGCTTTCTCGAAGTGCGGCTTGATCGGCTGGAAAACGGCGAGCAGCGCCGCGCCACCGCCGCCGATCCTGATTTCCTCACCGCTTGCCGCAGCGGCGCGACCGATCAGGAAAAACAAGACTGCCACGAGTAGTGAGTATTGCCTGCGCTTGTCCATGATGTTCCTCTCCTCCAATGATCAACCAATTGTGCCGTCCATCGCCTTCAAGCCTGAGGCCGCCCGCGCACGCGTATCGGCGACCTGGATTGCCCGTAAACTACACCTGTGAACGCGGTCCATCGACTCGGATTCTCCGTTCGACGGCGACTTCGGTCGGGCAGCCGCGGCGGTTCCGGCAAGTGCTTTCTCGGGGCACGAGACGAGTGTCGCCGCCAGCACGGTGAGAACGCGCGCCAGTTCCGCTTCGGCAGCCGCCAGCAGCGTTCCCGCCCCGTCGACGGTGCCCTGGCGACCGAGCGTTTCGAGTTCCTTGTACAGTGCGGCCAGGGGATCGGCGCCAACGTTGGCGCTGCTCGACTTCAGCGCATGCGCGGCCTTGCGCAAGGCGTCGGCATCGCCGGCGTCGGTGGCCGCCCGCAGTTGCGCGAAGCGTGCCGGGGTGTCGGCCAGATAGGCGCCGATCACCTTCTGGACGAGCAACGCGCCATTGGGCCCGGGCAAATGGCGAATGGCGTCGAGGGCCCGTGGGTTGATCGGCTCGTCGATCGCCGCGGTTGCCACTTCGTGCAGCAGCGGCGAGCCGGAAGCCGTGGGTGTGGAGCGGGCGGACGCATCGGCCGTGGCTTTCACCGTTGCGGCTGACGGCTGCGGCAGCCAGCGCTGCAGCACGCACAGCAGGCCCTCGCGGGTGAACGGTTTGCTCAGGTAGTCGTCCATGCCGGCCGCCAGGCAGCGCTCGCGGTCGCCCGCGACGGCATTGGCGGTCAGCGCGACGATCGGCAGCCGCTGGCGCAGCAGTCCCTCGCGCTGTCGGGCGCGGATTTGCACGGTGGCCTCGAAACCGTCCATCTCGGGCATCTGGCAATCCATCAGGACGAGGTCGAAAGGCTCATGCAAGACGCGATCGAGCGCGATCTGGCCGCTATCGGCAAAGCGGTAAGACACTCCGAGCGATTCGAGCATGGCGCCGGCGACCGCCTGATTGACCGGGTTGTCCTCGGCGACCAGAACCCGCCCGCCGAGTCGGGCCGGCAGGGCCCCGGCATGCGGTACCGGCCCTGGCGATGGCGGTGCGCTGGCCGGCGTCGGGGTCTCGCGCGACAGGGCGGTGGCGATCGCGTCGCAGAGGTCGGACTGACGTACCGGTTTGGTCAGGTAGTAGTCGATCGGCGCGTTCCGCCGATCCGGATGATCGGCGCCGACACTGACTGATGAGAGCATGACCAGCGGCATTCTGGCCCAGCGCGCATCACGGCGGATCGCGCGTGCCAGTTCAAAGCCGTCCATGCCGGGCATGTGCAGATCGAGGATCGCCAGATCGAAGGGCCGTTCAGCGGTCTGATCGAGGTCCTGCAGCGCCTGCTGCCCTTCAGCGGCGCCGGTGTAGTGCATCGACCAGCCGGCGAGCTGGTGGGCGAGGATTTCCCGGTTGGTGGCGTTGTCATCGACGACCAATACGCGCAGTCCGTTGAGGCGCTCGGCCATGTTCATCACCGAACGTGCATCGGGGTTCTGCTTGCGCAGCGGGATCTCGAACCAGAACAGCGTCCCGCGGCCGGCCTCGCTGTGCAGGCCGATCTGCCCATGCATCATCTCGATCAGGCGCTTGGCGATCACCAGCCCGAGGCCGGTGCCGCCAAAACGCCGGGTTGTCGAACTGTCGGCCTGGACAAAGGCGTTGAACAACCGGGCTTGTGCTTCCTCGCTGATGCCGATGCCGCTATCCTGGACCTCGAAGCGGAAACACGCCTGCTGCGGAGTTTCGTCGAGCAGCCTGACGCGGATGACGATATCGCCGCGGCTGGTGAATTTGACGGCGTTGTTCATCAGGTTGGTGAGGATCTGGCGCACGCGCACCGGGTCGCCGCTGACCGCCACCGGGAGATCGTGCGGCACGCTGCAGATCATTTCGAGCCCTTTCGCTTCGGCGGGTTGGGCGAACAGGCAGCCGAGGTCCTCGACCAGCTGCCGGAGGTTGAAGTGGATGCATTCGATATCGAGCTTGCCGGCCTCGATCTTCGAGAAGTCGAGGATGTCGTTGATGAGGGTCAGGAGATGCTCGCCGGACTGGTAAACGGCGTCGGCAAAACGCTGCTGCTGCAGGTTCAGCGCCGTGTGGCGCAGCATTTCGGTCATGCCCAGGATGCCGTTCATTGGGGTGCGGATCTCGTGGCTCATGGTCGCCAGGAACTCGCTCTTCGCCCGGCTGCCGGCTTCGGCGAGATCCCGGGATTGGCGCAAGTCGGCGGTTCGCGCCTCGACCTCCTGCTCCAGCTCGTCGCGGTGCGCGGCCAGATGGCGGTCGCGATCCTCGATTTCTTCGAGCATGACGTTGAAGCCTTTGGCGAGGTCCCCGATCTCGTCGTTCGACTCGACCGGCGCGCGGACCGCGTAGTCGCCTTGTTGCGAGATCCTGGCCATGACGCTCACCAGGCTGGAAATGGGCGCGGTGATCGCCCTGTTGAAGCGCGCCAGCAGGCGATGCGACAAGGCGAGCGCAATCAGGATCACCAGTGCGAAGGCCAGTGCATTCGAGAGCAGGCGCTGGTAGAGCTGGCTCAGATCGAGGCGGAGGGCGACGGTTCCGACTGGCCTCCCATCGACGCTGACGAGCTGTGCGACGTCGAGCACCGAAAGGCCCAGGGTGTATCCAAGGCTGGGGGGGCTGACCAATTCGTCGGCCGGCTGGAGCGCCGAGCGATAGCTTGTCAGTCGTTGGCCTGCCCGGTCCCACAGCGCCGCCTGCAGCACCTGCGCGTCCGCCTCGAGAGAGTTGAGCAAGTCGCCAGCCGCTTTGGCGTCGTCGAACAACAGCGCCGAAGCGCTGTTGCGGCCGATCAGTTGCGTTTTCACCTGGCTATCTTCGAGCAACTGGCTGCTCAGGCTCCAGTAGCCGTAGGTGGTCAGCAGCAGAATGGCGATCACGGAAGCGCCGCCCGTCGTCACCAGGTTGATCCGCCGCAGCTTCTCGGTAAGTGACCCGGTCCGCAACCAATGCGTGAGCAGGCGGCTAAGCATGCATGGATCTCCATGGATGACTGGGCGTCGCCTGCGCAGCGAACGGGCGGTACAAGACCGACCGCCGCCCGGCCGGGCTCCCGAGGATCTGCGGCACGCGCTTCATCGTGCCCCTGCCTGCTCGTCCTTGATGAAGTACAGCCGTACCGGAAGTCCGCAGTGACGGAATTGTTGTCGATAACTCACCGGATGATTAACGGCGTATTCGCCGGAACCTTGAGGGCACAGTTGATCAGCCGACGCGAAAACGACCGAGCGCCTGGTCAAGGCGCGCGGGGGGGGGGTTTTCCCGGCGTGTGGTGTGGTTCGTTCCCTGGTGGCCCCCGGGTGCCCGGGGGCCGCCCCGCCGTGTGCTGACGTCGATTTCACCGATCGCCTGGCCCGCCCGGTTAGCCAGCACACCACCCTGCTCGACTCTTCCGACACCCTCTTCCATCTGGGCGACGGCCGCGCGCGCACCGTCCTGAATGCCAGTGATCACCTCGGCGCCCTGACTGGCCACCTGCCCGGAAGCGCCCGAGATGCGCTGCGCATCATGCGCATGTTGCACCACCTGGTCGATGCTGACGCTCATCTCGTCGACCGAAGCCGCCATGCCGGTGGCGGCGTTGCTCTGCACCTGCGAGCTTTGGCTGACCTGTTCGGCGGAAGCCACCAGCGCCAGCGAGTGCTCGAGCATAGTTCCCGACGTGCCGCGAACTTCGCCGATGGTTGTCTTCAGGTGCTCGGCCATCTTGCCGATGGCCTGTTTCAGGCGGCCGACCTCGTCGGCATGGTCGACAGTCAGATGGCCCGTCAGGTCGCCAGCGGCGATCCGGTCGGCCTCGCCCATCACCTCCTGCAGCGGCCGCGTGACCCACACGCGAGTCGCCACAAATCCGCTGACCAGCGCGGCGACGATGATCGCCAGCGACATCAAGGCGATATTGCGTACGGCGCTGTCTGCCTCGCGGCTGATCTCGTCCGTATAGCTGCCGGAGGCGACGACCCAGTCCCAGCCCGGGTAGTGGTCGAAAACGGTCATCCTCTCGCGTGGCTGCGCTTCGCCGGGGCTGGCCCAATCGTAGCGAACGGTGCCGGACTTCCTGTCGAGCATTTCGCGGACAAACTCGAAGCCCCGACTATCCTTGCTGGTCAGTACGTTGGTCCCTTCCCGGGTGGGATGCACAGTGAACACGCCCTTCTGGCGGCCGGCATCCAGCGCGTAGACATGACCGGTCTCGCCGACCTTGATGGCCAGAAGATTCTGCTTCAGTGCCTTGAGCCCTTCGGAAAACTCAAGTCCGACGAAAAAGATCCCGACCACCTTGCCGGCCGCATCGCGTGCCGGCGTGTAGTGGGTCATGTAATCCCTGCCGAACAGTGATGCCTTGCCGGTGTAGGAATTCCCTGCGAGGATCGACTGGCGCGCTGGATGGTCCGGGCCGAGCACGGTTCCGCTGGCACGGGAGCCATCTTCCTTTTTCAGTGAAGTGGCCGTGCGCAGGAAATCGTCACCCTGGCGAACAAAAATCGTCGCCACGGTGCCGGCTTTCGCCGTGAAGGCGTCGACGACATCAAAACGATCGTTGAGCGGCGTACCCCGCTCCAGCAGACGCGGCGCCGCGCCTCCCTCGGCCAGTTCCAGTGGCTCGTCGAAGACGCCGGCGAAAACGCGGCCACTGCGCTCGATGTCGTTGCGCAGGCTGCGATCGTAGGCTTCGAGCATTGATACTGCCAGGCGATTGGTCTGCTGCAGATTGTGCAGGGCGGTCCGTTCCAGTTGCTGCCGTAGGTGCCAGGCAGTCCACACGGCTGCAGCGAAAATGATGACCAGCAGTACCGCAGCCTGGACGAGATTGAGTTTGACAGCGATCGGCAAGTTGCGGAAGCGGCGCAGCATGAGAAACCCCGTAAGCAGTAATGTCCAAAACTGGCGACACTAGCACGTTGACGACAGCCGACGAAAGAGCTTTAGGCCGTTGCGGCACCGGGCGGCGGCGCGTCGTCGGGGAGACGCAGCTCCAGGCAGTACGGGGAGAAAGGGCTAAAGTTCATGGCAGCAAGAGCCGTTGTAGGATGCGTGGCGAACGGGGGAGCCAACTGCCGCGCTGGCCGGACAGCCGGTACGAGACCTCCCGCAAGGCGATGCTGGCGGGCGATGTTCCGTTCGCAGGGGCCGCTCGACGCTTTTCTTGGTTGGAGGAATGAATGATGCTGCAATTGACAAGCTGGCCGACGATTCGTCTGGGCTTGCTGCTGACGGCCTCGTGCCTGAGCTCACCCCTCCTGGCGGAGGAACCGGCGGCGCCGGATGCAGCCGCTGCGGTCGACATGAGCCTCGAGGACCTGCTCAACGTCGAGATCACCAGCGCGGCGCGCAAGTCGCAACGGCTCAACGACGTCGCGGCAGCGGTCTACGTCATCAGTCGCGAGGACATCGAGCGTTCGGGAGCGACCAGTATTCCCGAAGCCCTGCGCCTGGCACCGGGGGTCAACGTCGCACGCCTGGGGAACAACCGCTGGGCGGTCAGCGTACGCGGCTTCAACAGGCGCTTCAGCAACAAGCTGCTCGTGCTGATGGATGGCCGCAGCATGTACTCGCAGCTCTTCTCCGGTGTTTTGTGGGAGGTCGAGGACACGCTGCTCGAAGACATCGAGCGCATCGAAGTGATTCGCGGGCCGGGCGCGGCGATGTGGGGTGCGAACGCGGTCAACGGGGTGATCAACATCATCACGCGGCGGGCGCGCGACACCCAGGGCAGCCTGCTGGTCGCCGGTGCCGGCAGCGAGGAAAGGGCCTTTGCCTCGTTTCGCCACGGGATGGCGGTGGGCGACGGGCACCTGCGGGTCTGGGGCAAGGGTTTCGCGCGCGACGAGTCGGTGACGCCGCAAGGACGGACGGCGAACGATGACTGGAGCGCCGGTCGCGCCGGTTTCCGCGGCGACTGGATGATGGGCGGCGGTCACCGGCTGACGGTCAGTGGGCAGGCGCATTATGGGGATTCGGGTGATACGTGGCTGGTCCCGAACATCGGCTCGCGGTGGGGCGTGACCCCTACCGACGTTCGCCAGAGGGCGCAAGGTGGCTTTCTCATGGCGCGCGACGAATGGACCCCGCCCGGCGGCTCGGAAGCCGCACTGCAGGCCTACGTCGCCTCGGGCGAACTGGAGATCCCGGGAGCAGTCAGGGAACGACGCACGACTGTCGACCTCGACTTCCAGCATCGCGTTCTCTTCGGCGAGCGGCATGACCTGATCTGGGGTCTTGGTTACCGCTATTCGCGCGATGACATCAGTTCCACCGGGATGATCAACATCCAGCCGCAGCAGGAGAGCTTCAGCCTCGCCAGCGCCTTCATCCAGGACGAGATCACGCTCGTGCCCGACACGCTGCGCCTGCTGCTCGGCCTGCGCCTCGAGGACAACAGCTTTTCCGGCTTCGCACCGCAACCCAACGCGCGGGTGATCTGGACGCCGACCGAGAACCAGTCTCTTTGGGCTTCGGCGTCACGTGCCGTGCGCATTCCATCCCGTGCCGAGCTGGGCGCGGAGGTCGACGCCGCCGTCATCCCGGCGGGCTCCCCCGGCAACCCGACTCCCTTGCCGATCCTGATCCGTAACGCTCCACCCAACAATCTTGGCAATGAGACGGTGACCGGCTACGAAATTGGCTACCGGCGCCAGTTCGGACCGGCGTTGTCGGCCGATGTCGCGCTGTTCTACAACCTTTACGACGATCTCGCCGGGCAGGTGAGTTTCGGTTCGCCGCGGTTGGCGCTGGCGCCACCGCCGCCTCATCTGTTACAGACCGTGAGCGCGGAGAACATTAACAAGGCGCGCACGCATGGCGTCGAGATCGCCGTCGATTGGTACCCGTTGCCCTGGTGGCGAATCCAGCCAATCTACTCGTACCTCGACCTGAGCGCCTCGTCGACAACCAGCGATCCGGCGTCGCTGGCCAGCGCACAGGCGCTCAACGACGCCGATCCACAACACCAGTGGTCGTTGCGTTCGTCGATGTCCCTCTCGGCGCGGCAGCATTTCGATCTCTGGCTGCGCCATGTCGGCAAACTCGGCACTTCCGGTTCGTCGCTATACGTTCCGGCCTACACGACGCTCGATCTGCGCTACGCCTGGCGGCCGACGCGTGATTTCGAGCTGTCGCTGGTCGGCCAGAACCTGCTCGACGGCCAGCATCCGGAGTCGGTCGCGAGCCTGTTGCCATCACGCAATCTGGAGATTCAGCGCGGCTACTACCTGAAGGCCAGGTGGCAGTTCTAGGGGCCTGAGCGTGCACTCCTTCCTTCGCAGCGGGCTGCTGGCGCTCGCCTGCGCTCTCGTCACCGTCACCGAGGTGGCAGCGCAGGCGGCAGTCAGCGAGGCGCAGGCGAAAGCCGCCTTCGTGCTCAACTTCGCGCGTTACGTCGAGTGGCCGGAGCGGGTTTTCGCCGCCCGTGACGCGCCGCTGCTGCTCTGTGTGCTCGGCCGCGATGAGGTGGCGACGGCATTGAACGCGCTCGAGGGCCGCCAGGTCCAGGGACGGCCGATTGCCGTCCGTCGCCTGACCAGCGCCGACGAGGCACGCCCGTGCCAGGTGCTGTTCATTGCCGAGTCGGAGGCCCGGCGGCTGGCGCTGGTGCTGCGCGCGGTTGCCGGCCAGCCGCTGTTGACGGTCAGCGATGCCGATGCCTTCATCGATGCCGGTGGCGCGATCGGCATCGTCCGCGGTGACGGACGCCTGCAGTTCGAGGTCAATCGCCTGGCGCTCGATCAGGCACAGCTCAAGGCCAGCTCGAACCTGCTGAAACTGGCGCGCAACCTTGCTGAAGCGAAGGGAAGGAATTGATGCTGCGCCTTGGCGATCTGCCTCTGCGGCGCAAGCTGATGCTGATGATCGCGCTGACGGCGGGTGCCGGCCTGCTGATCAGCACGCTGCTGTTCGCCATTTCCGAGATCGAGGACAACCGCGAGGCCGAACTCGCCAAGCTGACCGGCATGGCCGAAGTGCTGGCCGCCAGCACCGCGCCGGCGATCGCCTTCGACGACGCGCGCACGGCGGCGGAGGCACTTGCCGGCCTGCGCGTTCGTCCGGAGTTCATCCAGGCGGCGATCACCCTGCCTGCCGGGCAGGTGTTCGCGCACCATCCGCCGGCAGCGGCGGCGATGGCGTCGCGCCAGCCGGGTGCTCCGGAACCGCAGGTGATCGGTTCCTACTGGGGAGCGACGCTGCGCATCGAGTACCCGATCCGGCAGGGCAACGAGGTCATCGGTACGCTGGCGATCGAATCCGATCTGACGCCGATGTGGTCGGACATCGCGCAACGAATGCTGGTCGTTCTGGCCGGTGCCGTCGTTGCATTCGCTGGCGCGCTGGTGCTCGCGGCGCGCCTGCAGCGCTCCGTCTCGGAGCCGATCGGCGCACTGACGCAGGCCATGCGGCAGGTGGCGGGCGAGCGCGATTACTCGCTGCGCGTGTCCTTGCCCGACCGCCGCGACGAAGTCGGCGAACTGGTCACCGGCTTCAACCGCATGCTCGGCGAGATCGAGGCGCGTGACGACGAGCTGCGCCAGCACCGGGCGACGCTCGAGGAGCAGATCGATCGTCGCACCGCACAGCTGCGGCTGGCCAAGGATGAGGCCGAGGCGGCGAACGTCGCCAAGTCGCGCTTTCTCGCCAACATGAGTCATGAGATCCGGACGCCGATGAACGGCGTCATCGGCATGGCCGATCTGCTGCTTGACACGCCGCTGGTCGAGCAGCAGCGACACTATCTCGGGACGCTGCGGCAGTCGGCGGAATCGCTGCTGCACCTCTTGAACAACGTTCTCGACCTGTCGAAGATCGAGTCCGGGCGGCTCGAGCTGGAGAACATCGCGTTCAGCCCGCTGCGGCTGGTCGAGGAGGTGGCGCAGCCGTTCATGCACGTGGCGTCGGCGAAGGGGGTGCTGCTGACGGTCGTCGTCGGTGCCGACGTGCCGCCGGCGGTGCTCGGCGACCCGTTCCGCATCCGGCAGATCGTCAGCAACCTGCTGACCAACGCGGTCAAGTTCACCGAGCGCGGCACGATCGCTGTCTCGCTGACCTGTGAATGCGATGCCGTCGCGGCGGCCGGCGACGCCGGCGAGTGCTGGCTGTGCTACGCGGTGAGCGACACCGGCATTGGCATCGCGCGCGGCGGCGGCGAGAAGCTGTTTGCGCCGTTCTCGCAGGCCGACAATTCGACGACCCGCCAGTTTGGCGGTACCGGACTTGGGCTGGTGATCATCCGCGAACTGGCGCAGCAGATGGGTGGTGAGGTCGGTTTCGAGAGCGAGGAAGGACGCGGCTCGACCTTCTGGTTCCGGCAGCGTGCCGTGCGCCACGCCGGTCCGCTGGCGGGCGAGCAGGGACCCGTGCTGGACGGCGGCCTGGCGGGGACGCGGGTCCTGGTCGCCGAGGACAACGCCGTCAACCGCGAGATCGCGGCGGCGATCCTGCACAGTCTCGGCTGCCAGGTCGAACTGGCGGAGGATGGTGCGCAGGCGGTGGTCGCCGCGCGCGCCGGCGGCCATGACGCGATCCTGATGGATTGCCAGATGCCGGTGATGGACGGCTACACGGCGAGCCGCGCCATCCGCCGCGACGAGCAGGCGAGCGGCCGGGCGGCGGTGCCGATCATCGCCCTGACGGCGAACGCGCTGGCCGGCGACCGCGAGCAGTGCCTGGCGGCCGGCATGGACGACCATGTCGCCAAGCCGGTGACGCGGCGACAGCTTGCCGCGGCGCTGGCGGCACCTGCAGCCGACGCGGCGCCGCGGAACCGCAGTGGCGGCGCTGGCGGGGCCAGCCGCGAGCCGGCGCGGCATGGCGAGGGGCGGCGCTGATCTTCGACGCCAGCGTCGTGCAGTCGCTGCCGATGGTCGCCGACGGCAGCAACCCGGGTTTCGCCGCGCGGGTGCTCGACCTGTTCAACCGCAACACGCGGCAGATGCTCGACGAGATCGACACCGCCAGCCGGCAGGGCGACCTGCCGACGCTGCAGCGGGCGGCGCACACGCTGAAGTCGTCGAGTGCGACGGTCGGCGCGCTGGCGCTGGCCGAGCAGGCGCATCAGCTCGAGATGCTGCTGCGTGCCGGCGGCCAGCCGGCCGGCGACTGGCCGGCGGTGTTGCGCGCCGCGCATGTGCAGTTTGCCGAGGCGCTGGCGCAGCATCGCGCCGCGGTGGCAGCCGTGGCCGGGGAGGGTCGTTGAACCCGTGGCGATGGCAGGGTTCCGCGCTGGTTGCCGCCTTGTCGTATCATGCGGGCGCAGCCCGGCCGGCAGTGAGGGGGTCTTGTTGGCGACCGCCGGTCGCCGTGAGCCGGGCTTGTTGCCATGACCCGTTCCCGAGGCACGATGAGGATTCCCGCGGCGATGAGCAGTGAAGCGATGCCGCCCGACGACGGCACGGAGACAGTGGTCGACCAGGGCCACCGGGTTGAGCTGGAGTTGACCGGCAGCGCGATCGGCAAGGCCAATGCCTCGGCGGTGGCGATGGTCTTCGGCCAAGCGATCGTCGCCACGCTCAGTGCGGTCCATCTTGGGCTGCCGCTGGGCCTGCTGATCCTGTTCGTGGCGATCGTCGGCGCCGTCTGGCGCCGTCTGCTGTACCGCAAGTGGCCGCAACTCTCGGCGACGGCGGCCGGTTGTTGCCGGGCGCGCTGGTCTTTCCTCGGCATGACCGGCCTGCTGGCGGCGAACAACGTGCTGGCCGTCGCCGTGCTCTACCCGCAGGTCCCGCCGCAGGCGGCCGCACTGGTCCTGATCGTCATCCTGGCTTCGCTGACCGTCGCCGCGTTGTTCCTGACCCTCGTGCGCAGCGCGCTGATGCTGTGGCTGGTGCCGCCGTTGCTGGCGACGATCATCGTCTCGCTGCTGCAGGGTGATAGGTATGGCTATACCCTGGCGTTCATTGCGCCGGTCTACGGGTTGATCGTTCTGCGCGCTGCGCGCGAGCAACTGGCGGCGGCCAGGGAGCAGGTGCGGCAGCGGATCGCGGTCGAAGAGAGCGCGCGCGAGCTGGCCCGCGCCAAGTTGCAGGCCGAGGTGGCGAGCGAAGCCAAGTCGCTGTTTCTCGCCAACATGAGTCACGAGATCCGGACGCCGATGAACGGCGTCATCGGCATGGCCGATTTGCTGCTCGACACGCCGCTGGCCGAGCAGCAGCGGCACTATCTCGGGACGCTGCGGCAGTCGGCGGAGTCGCTGCTGCACCTCTTGAACAACGTTCTCGACCTGTCGAAGATCGAGTCCGGGCGGCTCGATCTGGAGAACATCGCGTTCAGCCCGCAGCGGCTGGTCGAGGAGGTGGCGCAGCCGTTCATGCACGCGGCGTCGGCGAAGGGGGTGCTGCTGACGGTCGTCGTCGGTGCCGACGTGCCGCCGGCGGTGCTCGGCGACCCGTTCCGCATCCGGCAGATCGTCAGCAACCTGCTGACCAACGCGGTCAAGTTCACCGAGCGCGGCACGATCGCTGTCTCGCTGACCTGTGAATGCGATGCCGGTGCGGCGGCCGTCGACGCTGGCGAGTGCCGGCTGTGCTACGCGGTGAGCGACACCGGCGTCGGCATCGCGCCGGCGGCGGCGGCGAAGCTGTTTGCGCCGTTCTCGCAGGCCGACAATTCGACGACGCGCCGCTTCGGTGGTACCGGACTTGGGCTGGTGATCATCCGCGAACTGGCGCAGCAGATGGGTGGTGAGGTCGGTTTCGAGAGCGAGGAAGGACGCGGCTCGACCTTCTGGTTCCGGCAGCGTGCCGTGCGCCACGCCGGTCCGCTGGCGGGCGAGCAGGGACCCGTGCTGGACGGCGGCCTGGCGGGGACGCGGGTCCTGGTCGCCGAAGACAACGCCGTCAACCGCGAGATCGCGGCGGCGATCCTGCACAGTCTCGGCTGCCAGGTCGAACTGGCGGAGGATGGTGCGCAGGCGGTGGTCGCCGGATTGCCAGATGCCGATGATGGACGGCTACACGGCGAGTCGCGCCATCCGCCGCGACGAGCAGGAGGGTGGCCGGACGGCGGTGCCGATCATCGCCCTGACGGCGAACGCGCTGGCCGGCGACCGCGAGCAGTGCCTGGCGGCCGGCATGGACGACCATGTCGCCAAGCCGGTGACGCGCGAACAGCTTGCCGCGGCGCTGCGGCGTCACCTGCAGCCGCGGGCGGCGCCGGCGGAAGCCGCAGTGGCGACGCTGGCGGGGCCAGCCGACGAGCCGGCGCGGCACGGCGAGAGGCGGGCGGCGCTGATCTTCGACGCCAGCGTCGTGCAGTCGCTGCCGATGGTCGCCGACGGCAGCAACCCGGGTTTCGCCGCGCGGGTGCTCGACCTGTTCAACCGCAACACGCGGCAGATGCTCGACGAGAGCGATACCGCCAGCCGGCAGGGCGACCTGCCGACGCTGCAGCGGGCCGCGCACGCTGCCAGTCGTCGACTGCGACGGTCGGCGCTGGCGCTGGCCGAGCAGGCGCATCAGCTCGAGATGCTGCTGCGTGCCGGCGGCCAGCCGGCCGGCGACTGGCCGGCGGTGTTGCGCGCCGCGCATGTGCAGTTTGCCGAGGCGCTGGCGCAGCATCGCGGCGCAACGGCGGTTGCAGGAGAGAAGGTCGCATGACGACGCTGACCGACCAGGGACACCTTCTGCTCGTCGACGACGACGAGATGATCCGCATGCTGGCCGCCGAGTCGCTGCAGCACGCCGGCTTCACGGTCAGCGAGGCGGGCGATGGCGATGCCGCGCTGTGCCTCGTCGAAGAGCAGGAGTTCGACCTGCTGCTGCTCGACGTGGTGATGCCCGGCATCGACGGCTACGACGTCTGCCGGGCGATCCGCGGCAGTCCGCGCGGGCAGTGGCTGCCGATCATGATGCTCACCGGGCTCAACGACACCGAGTCGATCGAGCGCGCGTACGCGGCTGGCGCCACCGATTTCGTCACCAAGCCGATCAACTGGCTGCTGCTGACCCAGCGCGTGCGTTACGGCTTGCGTGCGGCGCGTGCGCAGGCGGCCGTGCGGCATGGCCGCGAGAGCCTCGAGCGCGCGCAGCGGCTGGCGAGGATGGGAAGCTGGGAGTGGTCGCTGGCGCAGGCACGCTTCAGTTGTTCCGAGCAGTTGCGGCGAATCTTCGACGACATCGAACTGACCGGTAGCAGCATGCCGGCGCGTTTTCTCGAGCGGGTGCGGCGCAGCGACCGTGCGGTCGTCGCGGCGGCGCGGCAGCGGCTGATGAGCGAGGGAACGCCCTACCAGGCGACCTATGGCCTGCGACGCGGCGATGGTTCGCTGGTCGAGGTGTTCGAGGAAGCGATTGCCATCCGCGACGCTGCCGGCCAGATCGTCAAGCTGGAAGGGATCACCCAGGACATCAGCGAACTGGTGCAGGCGCAGCGCCGGATCGAGCACCTGGCGTTGCACGATCAATTGACCGGGCTTGCCAACCGGCAGTTGTTCAACGAACTGGTGACGCTGGAACTCGAGCGCGCGCAGCGCGTCGCGAGTGCGTGCGCGATCGTCCACATCGATCTCGATCACTTCAAGAGCTTCAACGACGCGCTTGGCGACGCCAGCGGCGACCGCCTTCTGTGCGGCGTCGCCGAACGCCTGCAGCGCTTCGTCAGTAGCCGTGAGGCGCAGAACCTGAAACCACCGATGCGGGCCAACGCGACGGTGGCGCGCATCGGTGGGGACTCGTTTGCGCTGCTGCTCGTCGACCTGGTGATGCCGGAGCACGCAGCGCTCTATGCCGAGCGCCTGCTGCAGGCGGTGGCGCAGCCGATGACGGTCGCCGGCCGGGAACTGGTGCTGACGGCGTGCATCGGCATCGCCGTCCATCCGCGCGATGGCGATTCCGCCGAAAGCCTCTGGCGTCACGCCGAGCAGGCCCTGTATGCCGCCAAGACGGCCGGGCCGGCGAGCAGCCGCTTCTTTGCCGACGAGATGAACGCTGCCGCCAGCGCCAAGCTGGAGCTCGAAAGCAACCTGCGGCAAGCGATCGTCGGCGAAGGGCTGCGACTGTACTTCCAGCCGAAGGTCGATGTGGCGAGTGGTCGCATGATCGGTGCCGAGGCTCTGCTGCGCTGGCAACACCCGCGGCACGGCCTCCTCGGGCCGCTGCACTTCATTCCGTTGGCGGAAGAGTGCGGACTCATCGTCGCGCTCGGCGACTGGGTCGTTGCCGCGGCCGCACGCCACCTGCGGGCCTGGGCCGACGCCGGGATCGAGACCGTCAGCGTGTCCGTCAACCTTGCCAGCCCGAGCTTCCTGCAGCCCGACATCGTCGACCGGCTCGTCGGCATCGTGCAGCGCGCCGGAGTCGAGCCGCGGCAGATCGTGCTGGAACTCACCGAGTCGCTGCTGATGGTCGACAGCGAACGAACGATCTCCGTGCTCGACCGCTTGCGCGAGCAGGGTTTCGGCCTGTCGCTGGACGATTTCGGCACCGGCTACTCGTCGTTGAGCTACCTGAAGCGTTTTCCGCTCGACGAGTTGAAGATCGATCGCTCGTTCGTCACCGATGCCAGCGGTGACAGCAAGGATGCGGCAATCGTTCTGTCGATCATCGAGCTCGGTTGCCGCTTCGGCATGCGTGTCCTTGCCGAGGGTGTCGAAACCAGCGCACAGGCGAGTTTCCTGCTCGCCAACGGCTGCCCGCTCCAGCAGGGCTTCCTGTTTTCCCGGCCGTTGCCGGCCGAGGACTTCAGCGCGCTGCTGCGGTCGGGCCGCGGGCACGATTTTCGCCGCCAGCTGACGGCCACCGGTTGAGCGTCCGCCGGCGCCATGCCGGTGCCTGATCCGTTCCGCAGCCGCCGCGAGGAGCGGCCGTTCGCCGACCGTCCGGGCTCGCGGCCGGTACTCAGGCGGCGTTGCTGTTGGCGCAATGCGTCTTGCCGCCGGCAAACAGGCAGACGCGGTTGCGGCCGGCCTTCTTGGCGGCGTAGAGCGCCTTGTCGGCGGCGCGCAGCATGTCGTCGGGCTCCACCATGCCGTTCTCGCGGTTGGCGACACCGATGCTGACCGAACTCTGAACCTGGACGTTGGCGACCGTGATCCGCAGTTCACGCACCATCCGGCGCAGCCGCTCGGCTGCCAGCAGGGCGGCGCGGGGGTCGGCATCGTGGCACACCAGCAGGAACTCCTCGCCGCCGATGCGGCTGACGCTGTCGTCCTTGCGGGCCGCCGCCTGGATGGCGCGGGCGACCGCCTGCAGGACTTGGTCGCCGATGGCATGTCCGTGCTGGTCGTTGATCGACTTGAAATGATCGACATCGATCATCAGCGCCGCCACCGGCTGGCCGGTCCGCTGCGAGGCGTTCCAGAAGCGCTGCAGCGCTTCCATCCCGGCGCGCCGGTTGGGCAGCCCGGTCAACAGGTCGGTCATTGCAGCATGCTCCAGGCGGCGGTTGCTGACCGCCAGTTCGGCGGCGAACTGCTTGAGCTGCGCGCGGTCGTTCTCCCAAGCCTCGAGGAGCTTGGTGTAATGCTGCGCGGCGCGCATGCGGGCGCTCAGGGCGCGGGGGCTTATCGGTTTGATGACGTAATCGTCCACCCCCGCCTCGAAGGCTTCGATGATCTTCTCGTCGGTTTCCTCGCCGGTCAGCATGATGACGTACATCGACTGGCCCCAGTCGGTGTCGCGCAGCGCGCGGCAGAACTCGAGGCCGTCCATGATCGGCATCAGCCAGTCGGTGATGACGATCTGCGGCAGCATCTCGACGGCAACCGCCAGGGCATCACGACCATTCTCGGCGGTGAAGACGGTGCAGTCGAGGACGTGCGAGAGCAACGCCTCGGTCAGCATGCGGCTGGTCGGTTCGTCCTCGACCAGCAGCACCCGCTTGCGGGCGGCGCTGGTGTCTGTTTCCTGCTCCGGGCGCGGGAGCGGGGCGTTGGCCATGGCTTCGAAGGACGGCAGCGGGGTCGCCGGCAGTTTCAGCAGCTCGGACCATTCCTGCCATTGGCTCACCACCCGATCGAAGACCTCGCCAATGGCCGTCGCATCGAGGCCGATCCTGCTGCCCAGGCGCATCACTTCAGAGATGCCGCTGTGGCGCTCCGCCGCTGGTGAGCCACCGAGATCCGCCATGCGGCGGGCCTGGAAAAACAGATGCGCCAGTTGGTCAGGCCGGGATCCTGCCAAAAAGCCAGAGGTCTCCGGGGACTCGTGATAGTAGACGGGCTCGGCAAGGCTCTTGGGGATGCCGCAATCGGCCATGATGGCGGCCGTCAATTCAGTGCGGTCTATCCCCAGACGTTCGCGCTCCAGTTCCAGGAGCGCCACACCGTGGCGCGGTACTGTCGTCAGGGCCGCGTAGTCGGCGGGGTAGGCCGTGACCAGCGCCAGCGTGCCAATTTGCGCCAGCAGACCACAGGCGAACAGTTCGTCGGGCGAGGAAACCCGTACCGTGCGGCCCAACTCCCGACTGGCCACCGCCATGAACAGCGAATGAGACCAGAAACCCGGGTAGTCGAAGGCGGGGCACGCGCCGCTGAGATACTGGTCGACCAGAGAGAACCCCATGGCCAGCTGGATGACGGCCGACATGCCCAGGCGCAGCACGGCCTCCCGGATGGACGCCACTGGCCGGCCAGCGCATGCGGCGGCATTGGCCAGGCGCAACAGGCGGCTGGACAGGGCGGGGTCGGTCTGTACCACCCTTGCCAACTCGTCGAGCGTCGCATCTTCGCGGCGACTGATCTTCATGATCGCCAGTGCCACGCCTTTCGGGCTGGGGAGCTGGCCGCTGATCCGTAGTTGTTCGATCTGGCTCATGTCTTCCTGCTGGGAGCTTGTTGTTTGTTCCCTACCGCCCATCGCGCAGTCCATCAGCCTTGCCCGCCAGGGAAACCATTCTGCCCCGCATCCAGCGCGGCGGGACGAGCCATTTCGTGCCGGGCCGGATTGAAGTGGGGTCGGTAATACGGTTGTAGTCCTGGATCCGCGGCCAGTAGCTCATGCTCTTGAGATAGCGGTGGGTCAGATTCCAGGGGTTGTCGCCGGGCTGCACGACATAAATGAAGTCCTCGGCGGGAAAGCCCGTCACCGCAGTGACCAGGCATGCGCCCGCGAGGAACAACGGAAACTGTTCTCGACTGCGTCTCCGTCGCCGGCAGCTACTGGGTGGAGGATTCGAAATCACGGCCATGCTCTTGCGCGTCCAGGGATTGCTCACCATTGTCTCTTCTTTTTGGCGCCCTGAGTAGAAATGGTACGCCTGGAGACGCTTGGCTGGCGTCTATTGTTTCATCGCCTGCATGGCGCGCCGGAGCAGCGCGCCGAGCAGTGCGGATGCCAGCACCAGGCTGCCGACCGAGGCCAGCCAGAAGCCGGCGGCGCCCATCGGCTGGCGGGCGTGAAAGGCCAGCCACCAGCCGCCGAACAGGCCGACCCCCCAGAAGCAGACGACATGCACGAACATCGGCGCGAAGGTGATCCGGTAGCCGCGCAGTGCGTGCGCGGCAATCGTCTGCACGGCGTCGAAAAGTTGGTACAAGGCGACGTAGCCGAGGAGCCCCACGGCTACCGCCTGTACCCCGGGATCGTCGGTGTAGACGGCAGTCAGCGGTGCAGCGATCAGCCACAACAACAGGCCGAGCAGCGTCGACAGACAGCCGGCGAGGAGCAGGCCGGCGCCGATCGACCGCTCCGCTCGCTGCCAGTCGCGCGCGCCGGCGGCTTGCCCGACTTGCGCCAGGGTGGCGATACCCAGCGCCAGCGGCAGCATGTAGCAGATCGCCGCCAGGTTGGCGACGATGCGGTGGCCGGCGACGACCGTGGCGCCGAGTTGCGCGACGAACAAGGCCATCAGCGTGAATGACGAAATCTCGACGAAATGCGAGAAACCCATTGGCAGGCCGAGCCGCAGCAACTGGCCCAGTGGTTTGCGACGCGGCCGCTGCCAGCCGGTGAACAGGCGATAAGGCCGCAGGGCCGTGCCAAAGCGCAGGTAAGCAACCGCACAGAGCAGCGAGAAGCAACTGACCGCGACATTCGACAGACCGCAGCCGAGGACACCGAGTGCTTTGCCACCCCAGGCGCCGGTCACCAGCAGCGAGGCGAGCAGTCCGTGCAGCAGCGTGTTGCCGAGGCTGATCAGCAACAGCGGACGCGGCTGGCCGAGGGCGTTGCAGAAGGCGTGGAAGGTCCGGTAGAGCAGGATCGCCGGCAGGCCCAGCGCGAGCAGCGCGAGGTAGGCGCGTGCCTTGCTTTCGACCACCGGGTCGATCCGCGACAGTGCCAGCAGCGGCTCGGGGTGGAGCAGGATCAGCACGCCCGGCATGGCCAGCAGCAGTGCAAGCCACAGTGCCTGTTGCAGGATGCCGGCGATCTCGCGGTCGCGGCTGGCGCCATGCAGATGGGCGACGGTCGGTGCGATGGCCTGCAGAATGCCGGCCAGGGCAAAAACCACCGAGATGTAGATGCCGCCGCCAACCGCCACCGCCGCCAGATCGTCGGTGCCGTAGTGGCCGAGCAGGGCGGTGTCGATGATCATCATGCCCATCGAGCTCAACTGGGCAAGCAGCATCGGCGTCGCGTGCGCGAGGATCAGGCGGGACTGGTGGGCGAGCATCGGGCCGGCGACAGTGAGGAAGGCCGCCCAGCCTACCCGATTTTTCCGGCAGTGCGGGCTGCCTCGTGCCCGTTGCGGGGTTCTTTTCCCGCCCTGGCGGAGAAAAAATCGCCTTATCGCGACCCGGCTTATTGAAAGATAACCGCACATGGTCTAGGGTTTCGACTTTTGCCAAGCCGGGAGATCAGCCAGATGGTCGCAGCCAGCCGTGTCAATGCCCACGATAACGCCTACGAACCGATTGAAACCGCCAGCCGCGACGAGATTTCGGCCCTGCAGATCGAGCGCCTGCGCTGGTCGCTGCGTCACGCGTATGAGAACGTCGAGCACTACCGGCAGAAGTTCGATGCCCACGGCGCCCACCCCGACGATCTGAAGACGCTCGATGATCTGCGCAAGTTTCCTTTCACGACCAAGGACGACCTGCGCCAGAACTACCCGTTCAAGATGTTCGCTGTGCCGCGCGATCAGGTCGTGCGGGTGCATGCATCGTCGGGCACGACCGGACAACCGACGGTCGTCGGCTACACGCAGGACGATATCGACATGTGGGCAACGCTGATGGCGCGTTCGATCCACGCCGCCGGCGGACGACGCGGCGACATGGTTCATATCGGCTACGGTTACGGCCTGTTTACCGGCGGTCTCGGCGCCCACTACGGCGCCGAGCGTCTGGGGTGCACGGTGATCCCGATGTCCGGCGGGCAGACCGAGAAGCAGGTGCAACTGATCACCGACTTCCAGCCCGACATCATCATGGTCACCCCGTCGTATCTGCTCAATCTGGCAGACGAATTCAAGCGTCAGCGGATCGATCCCACGTCGACCGGGTTGCGTGTCGGACTGTTTGGCGCCGAACCCTGGACGCAGCAGATGCGCCTCGAGATCGAGGGCAGTTTCGCCATCGACGCGATCGATCTCTACGGGCTGTCGGAGGTCATCGGTCCCGGTGTTGCCAGCGAGTGCGTTGAGAGCAAGGATGGCCCGGTGATCTGGGAAGACCACTTCTACCCCGAGGTGATCGATCCGGCGACCGGCGAGGTACTTCCCGACGGGCGCCACGGCGAACTGGTGTTCACTTCGCTCACCAAGCAAGCGCTACCGATGATCCGCTACCGCACGCGTGACCTGACCTGCCTGTTGCCGCCTACTGCGCGCTCGATGCGGCGCATCGACAAGATCACTGGCCGCTCGGACGACATGCTGATCATTCGCGGCGTCAATGTTTTCCCTTCGCAGATCGAGGAACTGATTCTCAAGCAGCCGAAGCTGTCCCCGCATTACCTGATTGAAGTCTGGCGTGACGGTCACCTAGACTCGGTAGCCGTCAATGTCGAGCTCAAGCGCGAGTTTCGCTATCTGCCGACGGTGGACAAGGAATACGTCGCGCACGCGCTGCAGCGGCACATCAAGTCTCTTATCGGCATTTCGACTGAAGTGCGCATCGCCGATATCGGGGGGATCGAGCGTTCGCTCGGCAAGGCGCGGCGCGTCGTCGACAAGCGACCACGCGAGTAGCTGCAGGCGGCAGCCTGACTAGCTAGTCGCTGGCGGCTTCGCCGGGGCGGCCCTCTCCGTTGTGGAAATAGTCTTGCCAGATCGCTGGCCGGGGGTCTATGCTTTTGGCTAGGTGCCGTATTACTTGGCCGGTTGCTGCCCGAAGTGGGTCTTTGGCCGCGGGCGGGTTTGTTCGTGAGTCCTTTTTTCGTGTCCGAGGATGCTTGATGAAATCAGCCTGTTCCCGACCCGGTGCGCTACTGACGGCACTCATTTTCGCCCTGTCGCCCGCGCTGGCGCAACAACCCCCATCGACGTCGGTCGCGGCTGCGGCCTCGGCCAGCCCGGCGGCAAAGACCTTCTCGCAGCAGGAGCTTGACCGGTTGCTGGCGCCGATTGCGCTGTACCCTGATGCGCTGCTGGCGCAGGTTCTGATGGCCTCCACCTATCCGCTGGAAGTTGTCGAGGCGGCGCGCTGGGCGAAGGCCAATCCCAAAGTCAGCGGGAAAGCGCTCGAGGATGCCATGGCGAAGCAGGACTGGGATCCTGCTGTCAAGTCGCTGACCGCGGTGCCACAGGTGTTGCAGCAGATGAACGACAATCTTGACTGGATGCAAAAGTTGGGTGACGCTTTTCTGGCCCAGCAGCAGGACGTGATGGACACGGTACAGGGCCTGCGTGCCAGAGCTGACGCGACAGGCAATCTGAAGACCACGGAGCAGCAGGTGGTCAGGACCGAGGTACAGGGCAGTCAGAAGATCTACGTCGTCGAATCGCCGAAGCCAGAGGTGGTGTATGTGCCGACGTACAACCCGACCGTGGTGTATGGCAGCTGGTGGTATCCGACCCCGCCGTATTACGTGTACCCGCCGGCCTACGTCTATCCTCCGGGTCTTGCCTTCGCGACCGGTGCCCTTGTCGGTGCAGCGCTCTGGGGCTCCGCCAACTGGGGATGGGGGCGCGGCAACGTCGATATCGACGTCAATCGCTACAACTCGTTCAATCGCACCAATATCAGCAACAAGAACTGGAACCACAATGCGGCGCATCGCGGCGGTGTCGCCTATCGGGATCAGAACGTTGCTCGCCAGTACAACCGCGGCGGTAATGCCCAGGCTAGCCAGGCACGTGAGCAGTTTCGTGGCCGCGCCGAGAGCGGACGTTCGGAGCTCAAGGACATGGATCGCAGCCAGCTGAACGATCGGGTCAGAGATGCGGATCGCGGGGCGCGGGAGAATCTTGGTGGCCGTGGCGAAGCCGGTCGCGGTGATGCTGGCCGTGGCGATGGCGGCCGCGCTGAAGCGGGCAATCGCATGCAGGGTGCCGATCGTGGTGGTGCTGCGTCGGGGCGCGGTTTCGACGGAGGTGGCGCGCGGGCGGATGCCGGCAGTCGTGGTGGCGGCGGTTTTTCCGGGGTTGGCAATGGTGCTTCGACACGTGAGGCCAGCCAGCGTGGCAGCGCCAGCCGGGCAGATATGGGGGGCAGCCGGGGTGGTGGTGGCGCGAGCTTTGGCGGTGGATCGAGTCGGGGAGGTGGTGGCGCAAGCTTTGGCGGTGGCGGGGGCGGTGGCCGTGGTGGCGGTGGTGGCTTCGGCGGCGGCGGACGCGGCGGTGGCGGTGGCCGTGGCCGCTAGCTTGAACCGTTTCCCATTTTCTCCGGAGAAGAATACGATGAAGTTCATGTACATGATGAAGACGCTCGCCATGGCCGTGTTGATCACGATGGCGCCAGCGATCGACGCCGCGCAGCCGTCACCGGCGACACGCAGCGTTGCTCAGCAGGGCTATGCCACCCCCGAAGACGCCGCCAGCGCGCTGGCTGAGGCGGTTCGCGCGCAGGATCGGCAGGCCTTGCTGGCCGTGGTTGGCCCGGCATCGCGTAGCTGGCTGGCGAGCGGCGACCCGGTCGCCGATCGTGCGGAGTGGCAGCGATTTCTTGCCGCCTATGACCGCAAACACGCCATCAGCCCCTTGAGCGATGGTCGCGCCGTCCTGCTGGTAGGGGACGATGACTGGTCGTTTCCGGCGCCGCTGGTGCGCAAGGGCGAGCGATGGTTCTTTGATGCGGCTGCCGGGCGTGAGGAAATCCTGAACCGGCGTATCGGGCGGAACGAGCTCGACACGATACAGACCCTGCTGGCGGTGGTCGATGCGCAGCGCGAGTATGCCGCCAAGGATCTCGACGGTAACGGTTGGAACGACTATGCGCGGCGTTTTGTCTCCAGCGAGGGCGCGCGCGATGGCCTGTTCTGGCCGGTCGAGGCAGACCAGCCGCCAAGCCCGTTGGGGCCGCTGCTTGTCGCAGCGACGCGCGAAGGCTACTACGGCGGGGGCCAGCCGCAGCCCTATCACGGCTATCGTTACCGGATGCTGACCGGGCAGGGCAGGGATGCCCCGGGCGGCGCCTACGGCTACCTGCTTGATGACCGGATGATCGGAGGTTTTGCGGTCGTCGCCTATCCAGCCAAGTACGGCGTCTCGGGGGTGATGACCTTCATCGTCAATCACGACGGCAGGGTTTTCCAGAAGAACCTCGGCAAGAACACCGAGGCGGCAGTGGCGAGGCTTCGTACCTTCAATCCGGATCCGAGTTGGGCGGCGATCGAATAGGGCTCTTCTCGTCCTGCCAGGCGTCGCTGGGCGTCCGGCAGGATCGCGTCGGCGTTCCCGCGCTGTCGCCGACGACCCCTGCCGGCGAAGATGCAGCGTGGACAGCAGTCGGGCAAATCGGCCATAATCCCGCCGTTCTTCCACGGCGCCTGCCATGAAATTTCTTTTTGACCTCTTCCCCGTCATCCTTTTCTTCGTCGCCTACAAGGTTTTCGACATCTACGTCGCAACCGCCGTGGCCATCGGCGCCACTTTTGCGCAGATCGGCTGGCTTTGGTTCAAAGGGCGAAAGATCGACACCATGCTCTGGGTCAGCCTGGTGATCATCACCGTTTTTGGTGGCATGACCCTGCTCCTGCATGACGAGAACTTCATCAAATGGAAGCCGACCGTGCTCTACTGGGCATTCGCTGCGGCGCTGCTCGGCGGCACCTTGCTCCTCAAGAAGAACCTGATGCGGACGTTGCTGGCCGAACAGATGGAGTTGCCGGAAGTCGCCTGGACAAAGCTCAACTGGTCATGGATCGGTTTCTTCGTCTTCATGGGTGGCGCGAACCTGTTCGTCGCCTTCAACTTTTCGACTGATGACTGGGTCAACTTCAAGCTCTTTGGTGGCATGGGGCTGATGCTGGTCTTCGTGCTCGCGCAGGGGCTGGTGCTGTCGAAGTATATCGAGGAGAGCAAATGATGCTCTATGCCATCGTCGGCGAAGATCATCCGGATTCTCTGGCCCGGCGGCTCGCTGCCCGGCCGGCGCATGTCGAGCGTCTCAAGGCGTTGCAGGACGAAGGCAGGTTGCTGCTGGCCGGTCCGTTTCCAGCCATCGATTCACCAGACCCCGGACCGGCCGGTTTCACGGGCAGCCTGATCGTCGCCGAATTTGCTTCCCTCGAAGCGGCGAGCACCTGGGCCGACGCCGACCCCTACGTCGCTGCTGGCGTCTACGCTAGGGTGACTGTCAAGCCGTTCAAGAAAGTGCTGCTGGCGTGAGTGATACTCCGGCCGAGGTGGATGCTGCAGACGTGGCCGCGATCATCCACCAGCGACTGGGAGTCCTGGCGCCGATCCGTCTGGAACTGATCGACGACTCGGCCAGGCATGCCGGCCACGCAGGCGCCAGAGGTGGCGGCAGACACTACCGCCTGCTGATCGTTGCACCCGTTTTTGCTGGCCAGGCGCGTCTCGCCCGTCACCGCCGGGTTATCGACGCGTTAGGTGACCTCATGCACACGCGGATTCACGCCCTGAGCATCCAGGCGCTAACCCCTGCGGAAGTCCCGTAAACGGTGTCGATTGCTTCCTGATCCAACCCGCTCTACCCCAACCAACCCCAATAGAAGGAAAACCAGACATGCACAATCCATCAAGACTGGCCAGCGCACTGCTGCTTGGCGCGCTGATCTCGCTTCCGGCGGTTGCCCAGAAGGCCTCCGGTGGCTCCGGTGGCGCCGTCGCCACGGTGAACGGCGTCGCCATTTCCCAGACCGTCGCCAACGCCTTTGTCGCTGAGCAGCAGGCGCAGGGTGCTCCCGACAGCCCGGAATTGAAGAACGCGGTTCGTGAAGAACTGATCCGTCGCGAGTTGCTGGTCCAGGAAGCGAAGAAGATGGGCCTCGACAAGAAACCCGAGGTGGCCGCACAGGCCGATCTGGCGCGGCAGGCGATTTTCATCCGTGCGTTCGTTCAGGATTACGTCAAGAAGCATCCGATCAGCGACGAGCAGATCAAGGCCGCCTATGACCGGATGAAGAGCCAGATGGGCAACACCGAGTACAAAGTGCGTCACATCCTGGTCGAAAAGGAAGACGATGCCAAGGCGATCATCACCAATCTGAAGAAGGGTGCCAAGTTTGATGACCTGGCCAAGCAGTCCAAGGATCCTGGCTCGCGGGACAAGGGTGGTGATCTCGGCTGGAGCAGCACGGCCGCCTACGTGAAGCCATTTGGCGACGCGGTCACGTCTCTGAGCAAGGGCAAGTACACCGAAACGCCGGTCAAGACCGATTTCGGATACCACGTGATCCTGCTTGAAGACAGCCGTCCGCTGACTCCGCCTCCCTTCGACCAGATCAAGCCGCAGATCGCGCAGCGCCTGCAGCAGGAGCAGATTCAGAAATTCGTGACTGATCTGCGCAGCAAGGCGAAAATCCAGTAGGGAGTGGGGGCCCGATGGCCGAACGGACAAGAAGGCGCCGGACTTCCGGCGTTTTTTTTGCTGCCAGCGATTGCCGATGACGCAGCAACCATTTCGCTCCCACGCTACGCGACCCACCGCCGTGCATTGCGGAACATCCGCAGCCAGGGTGAATCGTGCCAGCCGAGCGCGCGCCAGTCAGCCGGGTGCCACGACATCTGGACGCTGCGGAAGACGCGCTCGGGGTGCGGCATCATGATCGAAAAGCGGCCGTCGGCCGTCGTAAACCCGGTAACGCCGGCCGGTGATCCATTCGGGTTGTACGGATAGACCTCGCTCGGCTGGCCGCCATGGTTGACGTAGCGCATCGCCACCAGGGCACTCGCCTGTTGCGCTGCCGTCGCAAAGACGGCGCGTCCCTCACCGTGCGAGACCACCACCGGCAGGCGGCTGCCGGCCATGCCGGCGAAGAAGACCGACGGTGACTCGGGCAGCTCGACCAACGAGAAACGTGCCTCGAACTGCTCGACGCGGTTGCGCTCAAAGCGCGGCCAGGCTTCGGCGCCGGGGATCATGTCCTTGAGCACGCTCATCATCTGGCAGCCGTTGCAGACGCCAAGGGCAAAGGTGTCCGGGCGTGCGAAAAAGGCGGCAAAGCGGTCCTTGGCGCGCTCGTTGAAGAGAATCGTCTTTGCCCAGCCCTGACCTGCTCCGAGCACATCGCCATAGGAAAAGCCGCCACAGGCGACGGCGCCCGAGAATTCGGCGAGCGAGAGACGGCCGCTCAGAATATCGCTCATGTGCACGTCGATCGCGGCAAAGCCGGCGCGATCAAAAGCCGCAGCCATCTCGACGTGCCCGTTGACGCCCTGCTCGCGCAGAATCGCCACCCTTGGTCGGCTGCCGGTATTGATGAACGGAGCCGCGACGTCTTCGGTCGGGTCGAAGCGCAGAGTCACCGACAGGCCCGGGTCTGCGGTATCGAGGATTCCGTCATACTCCTCGCGGGCGCATTCCGGGTTGTCGCGCAGTTGCTGCATGTGAAAGCTCGTTGCCGACCAGGCGCGCTGCAGATCGACGCGCTTCTCGTCGAGTACCGCCCTGGCGTTGCGGATGATGCGGATACGGTCCCACGGGTTGGGAGCACCGATGAACTGTGTGCACGCTCCTAAACCGGCAGCGCGCAGGACGCTCATCACCCGGCTACGCTCGGCACGGCGAATCTGCACAACGGCGCCGAGTTCCTCGTTGAACAGGGCGCGCATCAGCAGCTCGAACGAGCGGCCCCCGAGCAGGTCGGGCCGCTTCTCGTTGCCGTCGACGTCATTGCTCAAGGCGTCATAGCAGAGGCCGTCGCTGTCGATCGAAACGCCGCAGTGCGCGGCAAAAGCCATTTCGCAAATGGTCGTGAACAGCCCTCCGTCAGATCGGTCGTGGTAGGCGAGCAGCAGGTCGTCGTCGGCGAGCTGTCGTAGCGCGCCGAAGAACGCGGGCAGGCAGGTGGGATCGTCGACATCGGGCGCGTCGTTGCCCGTGGCGCCATACACCTGTGCCAGCGCCGAACCGCCGAGACGATTTCGGCCGGTGGCGAGATCGATCAGCAGCAGGTCGGTTTCCCCCGCGTCGAGCACCAGTTGCGGCGTCAGTGTACGGCGGGCATCCCGTACCGGCGCGAAGCCGGTAACGATCAGCGACAGCGGCGAAACCACCTGCTTCTGGCGAGTACCTTCGCCGCCAGCGGCCTCCTGCCAGGCCGTGCGCATCGACAAGGAATCCTTGCCGACCGGGATCGAGACACCAATACTCTGGCACAGATCGGATACAGCCCGTACGGTGTCGAAGAGGCGCGCATCCTCACCGGGGAAGCCGGCGGCAGCCATCCAGTTGGCCGACAGTTTGACCTCGCCAAGTGTCGCGATGTCGGCGGCGACGATATTGGTCAGCGCCTCACCAACCGCCATGCGGCCCGAGGCCGCTGCGTCGAGGACTGCCAGTGGTGTCCGTTCGCCGACTGCGAAGGCCTCGCCGAGGTAACCGTGAAAAGCCATCAGCGTCACCGCGACGTCGGCACAGGGTACTTGCCAGGGTCCGACCATCTGGTCGCGGGCGGTCAGGCCGCCGACGCTGCGGTCGCCGATGCTGATCAGGAAAGTCTTGTCGGCCACTGCTGGCAGGCGCAGCACGCGATAGGCGGCTTCCTTCAGATCCACCGCCGTGACATCGAAGAGGACGCTCAAGGGTGGCAGATGCCCTGCCACCCGCGTCATGCGCGGCGGCTTGCCAAGCAGCGCGTCCATGTCCATGTCGACGGGATGGTTGTCGAAATGACTGTCGGCCACCACCAGGCGAGTTTCTCGGGTGGTCGCGCCGACGACAGAGAAGGGGCAACGCTCGCGCTCGCAAATGGCCGCGAACTCGTCGAGACGGCTCGGCGCAATCGCCAGCACGTAGCGTTCCTGCGCTTCATTGCACCAGATCTCGGCGGGCGACATGCCGGGCTCCTCGATGTGCACCGCGCGCAGCTCGAAGCGGGCGCCGCTGCCGGCGCCGTGCGCCAGTTCAGGCAGGGCATTCGAGATGCCGCCGGCGCCGACGTCGTGCAGCGACAGGATCGGATTGCCGTCGCCGGCAATCGACCCGTTGCCGTCGGGTGCGCCCATCTGCCAGCAGCGGTCAATAACCTCCTGCGCGCGCCGCTGGATCTCGGGATTGCCGCGCTGCACCGAAGCAAAGTCGAGATCGGCGGTGTTGCTGCCGGTCGTCATCGAGCTGGCGGCGCCGCCGCCGAGGCCGATCAGCATGCCCGGGCCACCGATCTGGACGAGCAGCGTGCCTGGGGGCAGCGTGGCGGCTTTGAACGACTGGTTGGCAGCGATGTTGCCGACGCCGCCGGCGAGCATGATCGGCTTGTGGTAGCCGCGCAGCAGTTCACCGGCGCCGCTGCCGGTGAACTGCTCGTAGGTGCGGAAATACCCTGCCAGGTTCGGGCGGCCGAACTCGTTGTTGAAGGCGGCGGCGCCGATCGGCCCCTCGAGCATGATTGCCAGCGGCGAAGCGATGCGCGCCGGGCGGCCATAGGCACTGCTCGCCAGTTCCCATGGCTGCAGGAAATCGGGGATGTTGAGGTTGGAGACCGAGAACCCGCACAGCCCGGCTTTTGGCTTCGAGCCGCGGCCGGTGGCGCCTTCATCGCGGATCTCGCCGCCGGATCCGGTCGCCGCCCCTGGAAAAGGCGAGATCGCCGTCGGGTGATTGTGCGTCTCGACCTTGGCCAGGATGTGCGTCAGTTCTTCGTGATAGACGTAACGGCCATCGGGACCAGGATGGAAGCGCGGCACGCAGGCACCTTCGATGACCGATGAATTGTCGGCATAGGCAACGACGGTGCCCGCCGGATGCGCCTGGTGCGTCTCACGGATCATGCCGAACAAAGTTTCGCCGCGCGGCTGTCCGTCGACTATCCAGGAGGCGTTGAAAATCTTGTGCCGGCAGTGCTCGGAATTGGCCTGCGCGAACATCATCAACTCGACGTCGGTCGGGTTGCGCTGCGCCTTGAGGAACAGATCGACAAGGTAATCGACCTCGTCCTCCGACAACGCCAGGCCCAGCCGCAGGTTCGCTGCGATCAGTTCGCTGCGACCGCCGGTCAGCAGATCGATGCTGGTCAGCGGTTTGGGAGCGAGGTGGCGGAACAGATCCGCTGTGCGCGCAAAGCTTTCGAGCACGGTTTCCAGCATGCGATCGTGCAGCAGCGCGGCGATGCTGCCCCGCTCGGCCGGCGAAAGTTTGCCCTGTCTGTGATCGAGCCAGAAGGCAATGCCGCGTTCAATGCGTTCGACCGCCTGCAGGCCGCTGTTGCTGGCGATGTCGCTTGCCTTTGACGACCACGGTGAGATCGTTCCGAAGCGCGGTGTGACGAGGAACAATTCGCCGCGTTGACCTTCTCCTGCGGCGCGTTCTTCGAGTAGTGTCGAGAGCTGCTGACGTTCCGCTGGGGTCAGTGGCTGTCTGGTGGCGACAAAATGCCAGAACTCGGCGGCGCCCAGGTGTGCGCCCGTTACGGCAAGCGCAACGCGTTGCCGCAAGGCCTGCAGACGGAAAGACGAAAAAGCGGGGGCACCGCGGAGAAACAGAATGTCGGCCATGGCGGGCTGCAGAGAAGGCAGGCAGATCTGCGTTGAAGTGAGGAATGGCGCGATTATAGCCGACGCCCGGGAACTGCCCACGTGCCGCGTCCTGATCCGCCCCGCCGGCAAACGTTGCCAGGACGCCCGCCACGGTGGTCGAATCGTCCGGTTGCGGTGCAGGTGGGCTAGAATCGGAGCGAATTTTCGATCATCTCCTGGACTGGGAGCCGGCAATGAAAACAGGTATCCGATCAGAACCACTTTACCGCGGCGCCGACCTGCGGACCATCGAAGCTGTCGCCGCCGACCAGCCACTGATGCAACGCGCCGGGCTGGCGGCCGCCGATCTGGCCACCTCGTTGTGCCGTCTGCAGGGCGCATCACTATTAATCCTGGCCGGGCCGGGGAACAACGGTGGCGACGCCTTGGTGGCCGCTCGCCATCTGCGCGAACGTCGCTTCGCGGTCAACCTTGTCTTCGCCGGTGAGCCCGGTCGCTTGCCGAAGGATGCGGCGGCAGCCTACAAGCGCTTCGTTGACGATGGCGGCAGCGTGCTCGACAGCATCCCGTCCGGTCAGCGCTGGGCGCTGATTGTCGACGGTCTCTTCGGTATTGGCCTGCAGCGTCCGATCAACGATCGTTACGGCGAACTCGTGCTGGCCGCCAATGCGCTGGCCGTCCGCGATCGCTGTCCGCTGCTTGCCCTCGACTGCCCGAGTGGCCTCGACGCCGATACCGGCAGACTTTGCGGCACGACGATACGCGCCAGTCACACCATCACCTTCATCGCCGGCAAGCCCGGCCTGTTTACGGGTGATGGCCCGGACCATTGCGGCACGATCTCGGTTGCCACGCTCGACCTCGATGCCGAGCGCCTGACGAGAGCCTCGGCGCGAACCATCGGCAGCGACCTTCTGGTCGATTTCCTGCGCCCACGCGCGCGGAACAGCCACAAGGGCAGTCATGGCAGCGCCGGCATTCTCGGTGGTGCGAGCGGCATGGTCGGAGCTGCTTTCCTCGCCGGTCGCGCCGCGCTCAGACTTGGCGCCGGTCGGGTCTATGTCGGCCTGCTCGACCGGCAGGCGCCGGCGATCGACCCGGTCCAGCCCGAACTGATGCTGCGCCAATCCGGGGAGCTGTTGGCTGCCGGCCTCAGTGCTCTCGCCTGCGGACCGGGGATGGGCGGCAGCGACGAAGCGCTCGCTCTGCTGGAGAACTCCTGTTCGCTTGACATGCCGCTGTTGCTCGATGCCGACGCGCTGAACCTGTTGGCCGGTGAGCAACGCTTGCAGCAGGCAGTCGTTGCACGCAGCATCCGCCAGGCGGCAACGCTGCTGACGCCGCATCCGACCGAGGCGGCACGCCTGCTCGGCTGCGATACGGCCCTTGTCCAGGCCGACCGAGGCAGTGCGGCGCTGCAGCTGGCGGCCCGTTACCAGGCGGTGGTGGTCGTCAAGGGTTGTGGCAGCGTTGTCGCCACGCCCGATGGCCGCTGGTTCGTGAACACCACCGGTAATCCCGGCCTCGCCACCGCCGGCACTGGCGACGTCCTCAGCGGCTTCATCGTGGCTCTGCTTGCCCAAGGCTGGCCGGCGCTGGAGGCCCTGCTGGCCGGCGTACACCTGCACGGACTTGCCGCCGACGAACGGGTTGCGGCTGGCTGCGGGCCGGTCGGACTGACCGCCGGCGAGATCATCGACAGCGCGCGCTCCTGCTTCAACCGCTGGATCGCGCATGGCAGATAGTCAGGCCGTCGCGTCGCTCCGGACAGGGAGTGTCCTGCGCTGTCTCTGTGCGCTGTTCCTTTTCTCGGCACTGGACGCGACGGCGAAACACCTGAGTGCTTTCCTGGCCGTGCCGCTGCTGGTCTGGGCACGCTATCTGGTGCACCTGCTGATCATGGTGTTGACGATTCTCCCGAGTCAGGGGCGCGGCATAGTTCTCACTCGCCGACCGTGGTTGATGGCGCTGCGCGGGGTGACGCTGGCCGGCGTCACCCTGCTCGGGCAACTCGCCCTGTACACCCTGCCACTTGCCGAAACGACGGCGCTGGTCTTCGTCGCGCCCTTGCTGGTGGCGCTGTTCGCCGGCCCGCTGCTCGGCGAACAGGTTCGGTTGCGTACCTGGCTGGCGACCGTCGCTGGCTTTGCCGGCGTCCTGCTGATCGCTCGGCCCGGGGGCAACCTGGCCGCGGCCGGTGTCGCCTGCTCGCTTGGCGCGGCACTGTGTTACGCCGCCTACCAGATCCTGACTCGTAAGCTGGTGGCCACCGAGCCACCGATGCGTCTGTTGTTCCACACTGCGCTGCTCGGCACACTGGTGATGTCGCCGGCCGTGCCGGTCTTCTGGGATGGCCGGTTGCCCAGCTTTGGCCAGGGGTTGCTCGTCGTCTCGCTTGGCGTCTACGGCGGCCTCGGCCATCTGCTGCTGATCCGCGCTTTCCGTGAAACGCCGGCCTCGCTGCTCTCGCCGCTGCTCTACATCCAGCTCGTCTGGGCGACGCTGCTGGGCTGGCTGGTCTTCGACCACCTGCCCGATCTGCCGGCGATTGTCGGTATGTTGATCATTGGCGGTTCCGGGCTGAGTCTCGCGATCGGCCGCCCAAGATGACGGTCAGCAGCGGTCTCTCCGATGCGCCGTTGCGGAATGCCAGTTTCCTTTGCCAGCCGCTATTGGCTGATGCCCCTTGGTCTCAGGAAGTTTTCGGGCAGGATTTCGGTGGCTGTGCCGTAAGGCAGGTCGCGCACGATTCAATATCCTCAGTAGCCGAGTCGCAATTCGACGGCGAAGCCCCGGCTCACGTCGGGAATGAGCACTACGCCGCCGTGCGCACGTGCGATCAGATCAGCGAGCATCAGGCCCAGTCCAGTGCTGCCCTCGTAGGCCTGGGCGGCGAGCGCCCTCTGCAGTTCGCTTCGTCGCCCGGCGCTGACGCCTGGACCGTTGTCATCCAATCGTAGCGTGGTTGCGGTGGGAGTAGAAACCGTCACTTGGGTGGCGCTATTGCGCAGCGAGTTGTCGAACAGATTGAGCAGCGCCGCTGCCAACAGGTCGGCGTCGGCGCTGAGTGCCTGTGGCACCTGCACCTCAATCGTCAGTCCTTCGACTGGCAGGCGGGAGATCAGTGCCGCGACATCGAGAGGTTGGCGCTGCAACTCGGCGCCGCTGCGAAACAGCGTCAGCAGTGCCGCCACGACGCGCTGCAGGCGGCCAGCGGCGGTGCGTACACGCTGCAGGCGTGGCTGCAATGCAGGCGGGCATTCGCGCAATGCCACTGCGAGCTGCGCGTCAATCCCTGCCAGCGGCGTACGTAGCGCGTGTGCTGCGTGCGACGTGAAGGCACGCTCCTGGGCCAGACGGCGGGCGAGGCGTTCGGCGAGTGCGTCGATCGCCGCGTGCACCGGCTGCAGCTCCTGACGCTCGGCCTTCCCGAGCGTCGCGCCGGTGCTTGCCGGATCGTGCGCACGGAGGTGCTGCGCGAGGCGCTGCAAGGGCAACAACTCGTGGCGCACGCGGGCGCGCAGCCACAGGTGGGCGAGCAGGGCGACGGCCAGAGTCGCGAGGGCCGCGCTGAAAGCGACCTCAAGCTGTGCTTCGTGGCGCTCTTCGTGACTCTGCGCAACGTAGAGCCAATGTCTGCCATCGGCCAGGGACATACCGAAAACGCGCCAACCGGGGGCATCGCCAAAGGCGGGAGACGGGCTGTCGCGCAGCGCGCTCGTCGGCGCCGCCGGCGACCGCATCAAGACCTCTGCTCTGCTGTTGGCGGCGTAGCGCACCACTTGCCAGGCGAACCGGCCGCTTGGCAAGGGTGGAGGGTGTTCGCTCCCCGCGTCATGGTCAGCCGGAAGAGATTCGGCCTGGGGGTTGTTCGAAAGTGGCCCGCTCAGTACCTCCGCCGCCGCCTGCAGGGTATCGTCGAGCAGTTCGTCTACTTCGTTCTGCACGGCCAGCCAGACCGCCATCGACACCGCCACAGTCCACAGTAGCGACCAGCCGACCAGCGCTTGCGCCAGGCGCGTCCGGATTGACGGCAAGCTCTTGCTCACGGCTGACCACCGATTCGGTAGCCGAGCCCGCGTATCGTTTCCACGATCTCACGGCCGAGCTTGCGCCGCAGGCCCGCGACATGGACCTCGACGGCGTTGCTTGCCCATTCGGCGTCGAAGCCGAGGACCAGTCGTTCGAGGTCAGGCTTGGTGACAATGCGGCCAGCCCGTAGCAGCAGCGCCTCGAGTATCGCCCACTCCCGCGCCGTCAACTCGACGCGCTGCCCCGCCAGATAAGCACTGCGTGCGGCCAAGTCGATCTCGACCTGACCGACGCGCAGCCGGGGGCCGGTGTTGCCGGCGCTGCGCCGGCAGACGGCTCGCAGCCGGGCCGTCAACTCTTCGGGAGCAAAAGGCTTGACCAGGTAGTCATCGGCCCCGCTGTCCAGGCCGCAGATGCGGTCGGTGAGCAGGTCGCGCGCCGTAAGCATCAGTGCCGGGGTGCTGTCGCCCCCACAGCGCCGGTGGCGCAGCCAGTCGAGGCCGGAGCCGTCGGGCAATTGCCAGTCGACTAGCAGCGCGTCATACGGCTCGCCGCAGTAGCCTGCAACCTCTCGCAGGCTGCGGCACCAGTCCACGCGGTGCTCATCGGCGCTCAAATAGTCACGCAGTCCCTCACCGAGGATCTCATCGTCTTCGATCAGCAGCAGTCGCATGGGTTGTCTGACAGGTCCTTGACAGCGAAAGGCTGCCGATTGTACCGAAGATTGAGCATCCCCGATGCCAGGCTTCGCCGCTCGGTCAAGGCCGTGAGCAGCCAGGCTGCTTAAGGCCGGCTTCAGCCTGTCGGTGCAGAATCGTTTCCATGATCACGCCTCTCTCCGTGTCCTACTTGCTGCCGGGCAGCGATGCATCCACTTGCCGCGAGCGCTTCACTGTGCCCGCGACCGTCGAGCAGTTGTTGTTGGTGGCAAGCGTCTTCTGGGTACTGACGGCCAACCGGGCTTTTTTTGGTGCGGCGCTAAAGGAACGCGCCTTGTCCGACGTCCAGACATGGAGTTTTGTGCTCGCCCTGGGCGTCCTCTTGGTGGCGGTGCATTTCTTCCTGCTGGCGCTGGTCGCCAACCGCTGGACGGTCAAGCCGCTGCTGACGCTGCTGATCGTGACCACTGCCATTGCCTCGCATTTCATGCAAGCCTACGGTGTCTACCTGGACCCGTCGATGCTGCGCAATGCCATCCGGACCGACGTGGCAGAGGCGCGCGAGTTGCTCTCCTGGGGTCTGCTGCCGCAATTGCTGGTTTACGCGGTGTTGCCGTTGATGTTGCTGTGGCGGGTGGAGATCGTCCAGCGACCGCGGCTGCGCGCAACGGGAATTCGCTTGGGGCTGCTGCTGCTGGCGGCTGCGGCAGCGGCGGCGGCGCTGATGGTGGTCTTCAAGCCGTTTTCGTCATTGATGCGGAACCACAAGGAGGTGCGCTATCTGATCACGCCGGCCAACTACCTGTGGTCGCTGGCCAGTGTGACGGCGGCTGATGCCCGCGGTGCGGCAGCGCCGCGCCGGGCGATCGGGCTGGACGCCACGCCCGGGCCGGGCTGGGCCACACGCCGCAAGCCGATGGTCGTCGTGCTGGTGGTCGGCGAGACGGCTCGTGCGGCCAACTGGGGACTGAACGGCTACGCGCGGCAGACGACGCCCGAACTCGCCCAGTTGCCCGTGATCAATTTCGCGCAGGTTACAAGCTGCGGCACCAACACCGAGGTGTCGGTTCCGTGCATGTTTGCTCCGGTCGGACGGCGCGATTATGACGAAGCGCGGATCAGTGGGAGCGAGTCCCTGCTGCATGTGCTGGCGCACGCTGGCGTGGGCGTGCATTGGCGCGACAACCAATCGGGCTGCAAGGGGGTTTGTGAGGGTCTGGCCAACGACTCGGTCGCGTCACTCAACCCGCCGGGGCTCTGCGTCGGCGGGCACTGCTTCGACGCGGGGCTCCTGCACGGCCTTGACGAGCGGCTCGCCGGCGCCAGCGGCACCCAGTTGTTGGTGCTCCACGAGCTCGGTAACCACGGCCCGTCATACTATCGCCGCTATCCGCCAGCCTTCTCGCGTTTCCAGCCGGCGTGCGAAGACGACGATCTGAACCGCTGCTCCCGCGAACAGATCGTCAACGCATTCGACAATGCGCTGCTGTATACGGACCATATTCTGGCGACTCTGATCGCCAAGCTGCAGGCGCAGGCCGACAAGGTGGACTCGGCAGTCGTCTATGTTTCCGACCACGGCGAGTCACTGGGCGAGAACAACCTGTTCCTGCACGGCATGCCGTATGCGATTGCCCCGGCGGAACAGAAGAGCGTACCGATGCTGATGTGGTTCTCGGAGGGCTTTCGCCAGACCGGGGCGATCGATGTTGACTGTGTGCAGCGCCGCGCCGCGAAGCCGGCGAGCCACGACCATCTGTTCCACACGCTGCTTGCCTTGCTCGATGTGCGTACGACCCTGTACGAGCAGGATTGGGACCTGCTGAGCAGTTGCCGTGGTGGTGCAGTAGCGGTGCTGTGACGCGACACGCTACCGGTCGCCTTGGTCAGGAACTCTGGAACATCGCCGCTGCTTCCTGTTGGCCAAGCTCGAAGTAACGCTTCTGGTTGCTGCTGTCCTTGAGTGAGATCGTCATACTCTCGAGATCCTTGGGTCGCAGCACGTGCAGCGGCTTGGCGTAATAGCGCTTGCCGCCAACCTCGGCGCTCTGTTTGCCCATCGTCTTGAGCATTTCGTTGATCAGGGTCGCTTGCGTGAAGATGCGGGTGTTGGGCAGCGTGAGTTGCATGTCGCTGACGAGAAGGTGGGTATCGATACTGTTGATCGGCAGGGTGAACGACTTGGCGTGGTAGAGCTTGTCAAGTTCGCGGTGATAGTCGTAGTCGGTGAAGTCGACGGCGATGATCTCGTCCACCTCATCATCTTCGAACAGGGTGCGCAGCGGCGTGTTGTCGAGATAGCCGCCCTCGATGTAATAGTCGCCATCGATGATGATCGCCTTGAAATAGGGGATGGTGGTGATGCCGGCAAGGAAGGCGTTCATGAATGCGTCGAGACTGGCGTCGTCGATGCTGCCCAGAATCTCGTTTACGTTGAAGAAACGCCCCTGTCGCTGGCTCAGGTTGGTGGCGCGAATATCCCAACGCAAGGTCTTTAGGTGCTCGGCCAGCAACTGGCGGCGTCGCGGGTCATCGAGCAGGAGCGACTTGCGGCAGCTGTCCTTGTCAACGGTGAATAGATGCGTGCCGGTCGGGAGCAACGGCGGACGCAAACCGAGAAAGTTGGAGAAGACATGAACAATGTCGGTCACGTTGAGCCTGAGCGTTTGGCTTAGGACCGGCGGCAACTCCTCGCTCTGCCAGTCCCAGAGCAGAAAGTCGACGACAATGTTGTTGCCGGAACTGGTCGAGGCGATGTGCACCAAAGGCACGTTGTTTCGCTTCAGCCAGACCAGCGCGCCTTCGGTGTAGAAGCTTCGATAGCCGCCGCCCGAGGCGACGAAACCGTATCTGGTCATGGTCATTCCCTCTCTCCTTACGCTGATCAGGTGCCGGCACGCGCCAGCAGCGAGAGCGAGTTTGCCACATATTGGCCGGGCCTGACGACGCTCGCGCAGAGCAATCGACGTGTTGTGCGGGGTGTGCGCGAGCAAGGCCCTGGAGTGATCTCCGGTACGTCTGTTACCTTGGCAGTTTTCTGACAGGGGAGAAGGAAGATGGACGAATCACCGGTTCTTGCCAATTTGCCGGTCTGGAGTGGTTCGACCATGGCTGGCCTGCTTTCCCGTCGATGACAGAGCAGCAGCATAGCGGTCACGAGGGCATTCTGGCCGAGATCCGGGAGACGCTCAAGTCGGCCTTTCCCACTTGAGGCGCAGTGTCGCAGGTCAGCCGAGAAGTCGGGGGCACGGCGGGTGATGTCCGTCCGTCGGGGACTGCCGGGCTACTCGTGGTTTCGCCAGTCGTGCAGCGTCTCCTTGCGCGGCACGGGCGGGTTCCTGCCGGCACCGCGATCTCTGAGCAGGGGAATTGCGGCTGCGAGGACGAAAACGATACAGATGCCAAAAACGATCCAGCCTGCGTTCATTGAAGCTCTCCGTAGGGGAGGCGTTTGCCCGGGATGTCCATTTCGGCCATCGTCAGAGCTAGTCCGAGTACGATCCAGTGCCACCATTCGAGCGAAAACATTTCCCGTTCCTGCGTCCGCCAGCGCGTGACGGTGCTGCCAGGGGGCGGGCAGAGTGCTCGCAAGCGCAGATCGTCAAGGCATGGTTGCGCAGTGATTAGACGCCATAACGGTGTGCCTGGCAAGTGACTGCTGCCGGACCTGGCAGCGACCGACGTTGCTTGGCGTGGGTCTGGCAGAGCACGCTACTGAAACCTGGCTGCCTGGCAAGCGTTGGCCAGCCAGCGAGATGCCGGTTGATTGACAGAATCGGGCACGACCGACAGAATCCAGCGCCATTGGGCGGGACTGATAGCCATTACGGTGATGGCGGGCGCGAGGGTTGCCGAGGTTGGCATCCTGTGCGCTGAAAGGGGGCCGGCATCGCGTCGGCAGATGGTTTCCAGGAGCACCGCGCGGGCGCAAGTACGGGCACAAGTCAGGTCGGGGGATGCGAGTTGGTGGCAGAAGGGAGGCCGTTGTGGGAGGTGGTCGTGACGGGGTTATGCGGTGCGTTGGCTATCCTCGCGGTTCTGTTCGGTACTTTCATTGCGCTACATCATCCGCTCTGGGCAGCATGGTTGACGCCAGTTTTTGTCGTTTGGTGCATCGCGGTGTGGCTGTGTCCGGCCCTCTGGCTGTTCGCTCTACCCGCGCTGCTGCCGGTGGCCGGGTTCTCCGCCTGGACCGGCTGGATCGGTATCGAGGAGTTTGATCTGCTCGCGCTTGGTGCGGCGGCAGGCTGCCAGGCGCAAATGGCGACCAGTCGATGCTGGCGAGCACAGCGACCGCGTACCATCGCCGGAGAGCCCGCTCAGCCGCAGTGCCTGGCGAGCCCGTCGGTCGGCCCGCGTGGCTACCGGCCGGATGTGGTCAGCGACCGTGCAGTCATGGCAGCGGATGCTTCCGGCAAGCAGCCGCAAGAGGATAGCCGTCGTGCCTTGGGGTGGCTCTTGTGCGCAGGGCGGGTCCGCTTGGCGTGGATTGGGCTGGGCCTGCTGACGGTATCGTATCTGTCTGCCATGGTCCGTGGTCTTGCCGATGCGGGTGGCTTTCCCCTGGGGTGGTTTCAGGGTTATGAAGAGCCGCTGAACAGCCTGCGTGTTGCCAAGAGTTTCCTGTTGGTTCTCTTGCTCCTGCCGTCGCTGGCCAGCCTATTGGCGCGCCGGCCGCGGCTTGCCGAGCGAAGCCTCGCAGCCGGCGTGGCAACAGGGCTGGGCTGCGTGGCTCTGTCGGTCCTCTGGGAACGCGCTGGGTTTCCGGGATTGCTGGATTTTTCCACGCACTATCGCAGCACGGCGCTGTTCTGGGAAATGCATGTGGGTGGCGCAGGGCTCGATGGCTTTCTGGCCCTGGCTGCCCCTTTTGCCGTTTACGCGGTGGTCCAGGCGCGCTTCCAATGGCTCTGGGCGCTCGCTGCATCGCTGGCGGTGATTGCCACGTACGCTTGTCTGACAACCTTTTCGCGTGGTGTCTATCTGGCTATTGCAATTTCGCTGATGGTGCTCGCCTGGCTGCTGGCAGCGCCTTGGCGGCGGCGCCGGGTCTCTGCGATGGAGCGGGGACCTGCACTCGTGACACTGGCGGCGGAGCCCTGGCGGGTGTGCGGAAACCGGGTGTTGGGGGTCGTTCTACTCATCGAGGTCCTCGCCGTTCTGGGAACCGGAGACTTCATGGGCAGCAGGCTCTCGGCTGGCGAGCGCGATCTGGGTGGGCGCCTGCAGCACTGGCGGGAGGGCCTGAGCCTGTTGCGCGGCCCGTCGGAGTTTCTGTTCGGACGGGGCCTCGGACGTTTCCCGGCAAACTATTCGCAGGCTGTACCACGGCGCCAGATGCCTGGTCGCCTGCGTCTCGTCGAGGAAGGCAACGCGACCCATTTGCGCGTCCTCGGTCCTCGGCAAGGTTTGCGGCCTGGCGGGGCATTCGAGCTGTTGCAGCGTGTGCCTGCACCTTTCCTCGGTACTTATACAGTGGCCCTGGACGTGCGGACGGTGCAGCCGGCGATGCTGAGCGTCGGCTTGTGCCATAAACATCTGCTTTATGCTGCGTCGTGTACGCAGCCTGCCGTGATCAAGTTGGCTGGGAGCGAGGGATGGCGCCATGTGTCGTTGTCACTCATTGGGCAAGAGGGATTGTCCGGGGGATGGCCGGTACCCGTGCTCGGATTCTTTGACTTGCGCTCGCTGGGGCCGGCGGCCTTCATCGATGTCGACAACCTGAGCGTTGTCGATGCGAGGGGCGGGCAACTGTTGGCTAACGGGGGCTTTTCCGAAGGCATGTCGCAGTGGTTCTTTTCCAGTCGCCATGACTTCCTGTCCTGGCACATCGATAGTCTCTTCCTTGAGGTACTGATTGATCAGGGAGTCGTCGGACTTTCTCTACTGCTGGCGCTCCTGGCAATGGCTTTCGCCAATCTGCTGCGGGGTCCCGGAAGCGCTCGCGTCCTCGCACCTTATCTGCTCTCGGCACTGCTTGCCTGCCTTGTCGTCGGAGTGTTCTCGAGTCTGCTGGACATGCCGCGGTCTGCTTTCCTGTTCTACCTGTTGCTATGCTGTGCTCTATTCCTCAATCGTCGAGCTTCTACAGGCCTCCTCAAGGCGCCGTCCACATCCTTCGACATGCACTGAGGGTTACTGCTCAGCGTATAATATCGGCATAAGTCCGTCGATCGGGCTATCTGTTGATATGATATCCAATTGTATCAAGTGCTTGTCTCTTGTCGCCCCAGCAGTGTCTGGATTCCCTGGAGAGCAGGACGTCTTCCCTGGTGAGGTATCAGTCGCTGCTTGTGCATTAGTTCACAGTCGCCGTCCATCTGCACTGATAGCCTTCGTCCTGTAGCGTTTGCTCGGTATCTTGAGTTTCGGGGAGTTCGCCGAGCATCGTTCATTAACGAGAAGTTTCCAGGTTCGTGCTTGCAAGGGGTCTATCGTGATCAAGGTGTTCAATCATTGGTTTCATCGGAAGACTATTGCCCAGGTTGCCGTCGACCTGATGTTCCCGGTCGTCTGCGTCATTCTTGCCGCGATGTGGATTGGCGGTGGCGGCCACCTCGAACTTGAGAAAGTCGCCTTCTATGCCGTGATCTTTGCGCTGACAATGGTCGTTTTCAACACTTGGCTGGGGATCTATCAGCGAGTGCATAGCCGTACGCGGGAGGAGACTAGAGCACGCGCCGTGTTGTCCCTTTACCTCGCCATTCCGCTGGCGTATGGGGTGTTCTATCTGCTTTCGGTGGCCGAGATCGATCGGAACTTCCTGTTACTGTCCGGGCTGGCGGCGCTGTTTACGACACTGCTTCGTCGCGTCCACTCGGCACACAGCCGGTCTGGCTCCATTCTCAGTCACCGCGTGCTGGTTTTTGGCGTCGGTGAGGAAGCCGAGAACGTGGGCCGCGTGTTGCGCAAGTCGGATCCGGATATTCAGATCGTCGGTTATTATCCTTGCGCTACTGAAACGGAGATTGTCGTTCCGGTGCAGGTTGTCCTGTCCCAGGAGATGTCCCTCTCCGACACGGCGCAATCCCTGAGGGTTGACGAGATCATCGTGGCCGTCCGGGAGCGTCGCGGCGGTGCACTGCCCTTGCGCGAACTGCTTGACTGCAAGCTGTCCGGTGTCCGGGTACTCGATCTGGCGAGCTACTTCGAACGTGCTCTGGGGCAACTCCGTCTCGATTCGCTGCGCGTCGGCTGGATGATATTTGGCGAGGGCTTCCGGCAGAATTGGCGGCGGACGAGTGTCAAGCGGCTGTTTGATGTCGTGGTGGCGTCTGCCCTGCTGTTGCTTTCCTTGCCGGTAATGATGCTCACGGCGATTCTGATCGTCCTGGAAGATGGGCTTTCGATCTTCTATCGGCAGGAACGGGTTGGTCTCGATGGCCGTCTGTTCAAGGTCATCAAGTTTCGCAGCATGTTCAACGACGCCGAGAGCGACGGCAAACCTCGCTGGGCGACACTGGACGATGATCGTGTGACGCGGGTTGGTCGGCTCATTCGCAAGTTGCGCATCGACGAACTGCCGCAATTGTACAATGTGCTGGCGGGGGATATGAGCCTGGTCGGACCTCGCCCTGAGCGCCCGTATTTTGTTGACCAGTTGACGCGTGACATCCCGTTCTACGCCGTACGGCACAGTGTCAAGCCAGGGCTGACCGGCTGGGCGCAGGTGCGTTACCAATACGGTTCAACGTTCGAAGACTCCGTGCACAAGCTGCAATACGATCTGTATTACGTCAAGAACCACACCCTTTTCCTGGATATCCTGATTCTGTTCCAGACGGTCGGTGTGGTCTTGACTGGCAAGGGGGCCCGGTGAGAAATCCTCTGTGGCCTGCGGTTTATCGGGGTGCGAGGATACGCGAGGATTGTGGGCGGTGATAGACAGCAAGATGGCAATGGTCACAGTGTGGAGCTACGGGCTGGCTGGCGTGTTGGCGGCGCTGCTCACACTTTACCTTCTATCCGGCTGGCGAGCTGGCGGTCGCAGTCGAGCCATGTTCCTTGCCGTCAGCCTGTGCGCGCTGTGGGGTATGCTGAGCCTGGCCTTTGCGCTGACCGGCCAGGTGGTGTTCCTCGCCGGCAGCCTGCTGGCTGACGTACTGCGTTTCGGCGGATGGTATTTCTTTCTCCTCGTCCTGATGAAGCCGGACTCCACCGAGGGCGAGTCTTCGTCAGAACCTGCGAGCTGGCTGAGCGGCTTCGCGCTGCTGCTGGTCTTGGTTGGTTTCACCGCGCAAGTCATGCTCGTCCTGGGTGTCGACCTCGTCCTGCCGTCGCAACGAGTGGCCTTGTTTGTTTCACTGGCGATGAGTGTGTACGGCCTGGTGTTGGTCGAGCGCCTCTTCCGCAATGTCTCACCTGACTTTCGCTGGAGTATCAAGCCATTGTGTCTTGGGCTCGGAGGAGTCTTCCTGTTCGACATGTATCTGTACTCAGACGCACTCCTGTTCAACCGCATTGATGCGGACGCCTTCAGCGTTCGCGGTTTTGCGCATGCCATGGGCTTGCCGCTGGTGGCCTTGTCAGCGATCCGAAGCCATGACTGGAAGAGAAGGCTGGTCATGTCGCAACGTGCTGTCCTGCACTCGGCGACACTGCTGATCGTGGGCACCTATCTCCTTTTCATGGCGGCGGCCGGTTACTATGTCCGCTTCTTCGGTGGCGAATGGGGGCGGGCCCTGCAGATGGCGCTGCTCTTTGCCGCCTTGCTGGTTCTCGCTGCTCTGACCGTTTCCGGTTCGATGAGGGCCAGGTTGAGGGTGCAGGTCGGCAAGCATTTTTTCAGTTACCGCTACGACTATCGTGAGGAATGGTTGCGATTTACGCAGACACTGTCTTCTCAGGGAGGCTTCGCCGGGATGGGGCGACATGTCGTGCGTGGCTTGGCCGACATGGTCGAGAGTCCGAGTGGCGCGCTGTGGCTGAAGGACCCCTCGGGGCGCTTTTTTGCGCAGGCAGCTTTCTGGAACATGCCGGCTTCGCCGGCGACTGAGGATGTCGGCAGCCCCCTCTGCCGTTTCTTGCTCGACAGCGGCTGGGTGATCAACCTGGAAGAGTATCGCTCGTTGCCGCGCCGCTATGATGGGCTGGAACTTCCGTCCTGGCTGGTCGAGGTTCCGAATGCATGGCTGGTTGTTCCGCTGACCACCGGCAGCGAACTGATCGCCTTTGTCGTCCTGGCGACGGCCCGCACCAGAATCGACGTCAACTGGGAGATTAACGACCTCTTGAAGACAGCGGCACGGCAGGCCGGGGCGTTTCTCGGTCAGATGCAGGCCAGCGAGGCCCTCCTCGAGGTCCGGAAGTTCGATTCCTTCAACCGTATGTCCGCTTTTGTCGTACATGACTTGAAGAATATCGTTGCTCAACTGTCACTGATGCTCAAGAACGCTGAACGCCATCGTGAGAATCCGGAATTTCAGCAAGACATGCTGATGACGGTCAATCATTCTGTCGAGCGTATGCGAAAGCTGATGATGCAACTACGCGAAGGGGCAACACCGCTTGATGGGCCGCGCGGTATTGACCTGGCTGACGTAGTGCGGCGGATTCAGTCCGCCAAGTCCGGTCAGGGGAGGGATGTGGAGCTGAGTATCGAGGAACGGCTGATTGCCCGTGGGCACGAAGACCGGATTGAGCGCGTGGTCGGCCATCTGGTGCAGAACGCGCTGGATGCCACGGAGCACGGTGGTCGCGTTTGGGTCAGGCTGGCCCGGCAAGGGGCACATGCCCTCGTCGAGGTGGGCGATACCGGGCGCGGGATGAGCCCCGAGTTTGTTCGCGAGCGCCTGTTCAAGCCTTTCCAGACGACCAAGCCGACGGGAATGGGTATTGGTGCCTACGAGAGCTTCCAGTATGTTCATGAACTGGGAGGCAAGCTGTCGGTGGATAGCGCCGTCGACGTCGGAACGCAGGTGGATCTGCTGTTGCCATTGTTTGACGCGGGCAGCGGAGTCGAGTCCCCTGGCTTGTCGAAGGAATCGGCATGAGTGCACAGAAATTGCCTCTTCTGCTGATCGTCGAGGACGACCGAGCGCTGCAGAAACAGATTCGCTGGGCGTTTGACCAGTATGAGGCGCTCACGGCGGATGACCGTGAGAGCGCGCTGCAACTGGTGCGTCGCTACCAGCCGCCGGTGGTGACGATGGACCTGGGTTTGCCGCCTGACGCCGATTCCGTTTCCGAAGGTTTCAAGCTGCTCGAGGAGATCCTGGCTCTCGCACCGGACACCAAGATAATCGTCCTGACCGGTCAGAACGATCGCGTCAACGCGCTGCGCGCAGTTGCTCTCGGCGCTTATGATTTTTTTGCCAAGCCGTTCGAGATCGAAATGCTTGGTCTGACAATAGAACGCGCCCAACGCCTCCATGAATTGCAGAAGGAGAACGAGCGGCTGCAGTCGATGCATCAGCCGGATGTGCTGGCCGGCCTGATCACCCGCGACCCCGAGCTGCTGCGTGTCTGTCGCACGATTGAGCGGGTTGCGGTCACCGACGCGACGGTGCTCCTGCTGGGTGAAAGCGGAACCGGCAAGGAACTTCTGGCGCGGGGTGTTCATGAGTCGTCGCAGAGGCGCCGCGAACGCTTCATCGCGATCAACTGTGCCGCAATCCCGGACAATCTGCTCGAGAGCGAGCTCTTTGGTTACGAGAAAGGCGCTTTCACCGGAGCTGCCAAGACCACTCCAGGCAAGATTGAGACAGCAAACAACGGCACGCTGATGCTAGACGAGATCGGCGACTTGCCGCATGCCTTGCAGGCCAAACTGCTTCGTTTTCTGCAGGAGCGGGTGATTGAACGGATCGGCGGACGGCAGGAGATTCCAGTCAACGTCCGGATCGTCTGTGCGACGCATCAAAATCTCCAGTATCTGATTTCCGAGGGACGTTTCCGGGAGGATCTGTACTATCGCCTGGCGGAAATTGTCGTGAACATTCCGCCCTTGCGCGCCCGCCTCGGAGATGTTTCCTTGCTGGCGCACGCCTTTGTCAGGCGGTTTGCTGCTGACAACAACCGGGGTGCGATGACCTTGCGCGAAGACGCCCTGCGGACGATAGAATCGCACACTTGGCCAGGCAACGTTCGCGAGCTGGAAAACTGCATCAAGCGGGCGGTGATCATGGCCGACGGCAATCAGATCACCGCCGAGGAGATCGGCTTTCTGGGCGGAGAACAGACTGACCCAGCTGTGCTGGACCTGCGGCAAGCGCGTGATGAAGCGGAAAGGCGGGTCATCATTACCGCTCTGGCGCGCGCCGACGGCAACGTCGTCAGGGCGGCCGAGTTGCTCGGTGTCAGCCGGCCAACGCTGTACGATATGATGCACAGGTTTGGGCTGAAATAAGGTTTGTTTCGGACAACACTTTTTCGACTCCGTGGGGATCCTCATGAATACACGTAACTCGATGCACACGCTGCGCCAGGCGACCGCTTCAGCATTGCTGGTCACTCTTCTCCTGATCGGCTGCGGCGGAGAGAACCCGACAGCCCTGCTGTCTTCGGCAAAGGAATCTCTGCTGAAAAACGACCACAAGACTGCCGTCATCCAGCTGAAGAACGCCTTGCAGAAGGACCCACAACTTGCCGAGGCACGTTTTCTGCTCGCCAAGGCGCTGCTTGAAGGAAGCGATCCCACGGGCGCCGAGGTCGAGTTGCGCAAGGCGAAGGATCTGAATTACCCGGCCGATGAGGTGGTTCCCTTGCTGGCACGCACCCTGTTGATGCTGGGCCAGCCCGAGAAAGTGACAGGCGAGTTGGCCAAAGCCGAGCTCACGACGCCGGCGGCAAAGTCGGCATTGCAGACCTCGATTGGTCAGGCCTACGTGATGCAGGGCAAGCCGGATCAGGCTGAGGCCGCTTATGCCGCGTCACTGGCCGCGGAACCAGGCAACCCCCCGGCATTGATCGGCGAGGCGCGGATGAAAGCCGGCCGCGGTGATCTGCCGGGGGCCGTGGCGCTGCTCGACAGGGCCCTCGAGAAATCACCCGGGCTGCATGACGCCTGGCAGATCAAGGGTGATCTCTTGTCTGCCCAGGGGGATGCTGCGGGCGCCATGCTTGCCTATCGGAAGGCACTGGAAATCAAGCCGGACTATCTCGCCGCGCATGCAGCGATCATTCGCCAGCTGCTGGCGGAGGGCAAGATCGATGATGCCGGCGCGCAGCTTGCGTCGATGAAACAGATTGCTGCCAATCATCCCCAGACGCATTACCTGGCGGCCATGCTCGCCTATCAGAAGAAGGAGTATGCGGCTGCCAGGGACGCCATACTCCTGATGCTCCGGGCTGTTCCGGACAATCCTCTCGGTCTACAACTGGCGGGCCTGATCGAGTACGAATTGAAGGCCTTTCCACAGGCCGAGACCTACCTGCTCAAGGCACTGCCGCAGACCCCGCCGCTCGGTGTCGCACGCCGCGTCCTGATCGCCAGCTACCTGCAGAATTCCCAGCCAGGCAAGGCATTGGGTATCCTGGAACCGGTCCTTGACAAGATCGACAAGGATTCGAACATGCTCGCCCTGGCGGGACAGGTGTTTCTGCAGAACGGCCAGATCGACAAGGCCGGGACGTATTTTGCGCGGGCAGCCGCGCTCGATCCCAAGAATCCGGGCAAGCGCACCTCGTTGGCGATGGTCAGTATGGCAAGAGGCGATAGTGATGCCGCGTTTCGTGACCTGGAACAGGTTGCGGCGGCGGACCCCGGCAACCGGGCGGATCTGGCCCTGATCGCAGCCCACCTGCAGCGGCGGGAGATCGATGCGGCGCTGAAGGCAATCGCGGCTCTGGAGAAAAAGCAGCCCGACGATCCCTTGACGCACAACCTGCGGGGTACGGCGCTGCTTGGCAAGCGCGACATCGCCGGGGCGCGGAAGAGCTTTGAAAAGGCGCTGGCCTTGAACGCGGCCTATTTTCCGGCTGCAGTCAATCTGGCCAATCTGGACCTGGTCGAGAAAAAACCCGAGGAAGCCCGGAAGCGTTTCGAGGCCGTGCTGGTCAAGGACCCGAAGAACGTGCAGGCGCTTCTGGCTCTTGCCGAACTGCGGGCGAAAGCTGGGGGAACCACCGAAGAAGTTGCGGCGCTGATCGGCAAGGCGGTGACCGCAAGCCCGACTGACCCGGCCCCACGTTTGCGATTGATTGGCCTGTACCTGAGCAAGAACGAGACCAAGAGTGCCCTTGCCGCGGGCCAGGAGGCGCTTGCAGCGCTGCCAGAACGGCCGGAGATCCTCGATGCTGCGGGACGCGCCCAGCAGGCTGCCGGCGACTTGAACCAGGCACTGGCCACCTACGGCAAGCTGGTCGCGATCAAGCCGGATTCTCCGCTGCCCTATCTGCGCATGGCCGAAATTGAAGTGGCGGCGAAGAACAAGGAGGCTGCACTGCAGAATCTGCAGAAAGCACTCAAGGTCAAGCCGGACTCACTGGATGCACAGCGCGGGATCATGATGCTTGAACTTGACGCCGGTCGCACCAAGGAAGCGCTCGATGTTGCTCGTGACGTGCAAAGACAGAGGCCCAAGGAGGCTATCGGCTACGTTTTCGAGGGCGACGCGCATGCCTCGAAGAAAGCATGGGGCGATGCCGCAGCCGCTTATCGCGCCGGGCTCAAGGAAGTCGGGGGCGCCGAGCTGGCGGCCAAGTTGCATTCGGCGCTGCTTGCGGGTGGCAACAATGCGGAGGCCGACAAGTTTGCCGAAGCGTGGCTCAAGGAGCATGCCAAGGACGCCCGCTTCCGCCTCTATCTGGCCGAACAGGCGACCGCCCGCAAGGACTACGCCGGTGCCGTCAGGCATTACCGCGTGTTGCTCGAAGCGCAGCCGGACAATGCGGCGGTGCTCAATAATCTGGCGTGGGTTGCTGGTCAGCTCAAGGATCCCAAGGCCATTGATTATGCCGAGAAGGCGAACAAACTGGCGCCCGATCAACCGGCGGTGATGGACACGCTGGCTGTTATCCTGGTTGAAAAGGGCGACAGCGCACGCGCCGTGGAGTTGTTCAAGAAAGCGCTTGAACTGGCGCCGCAGGCATCGCAGATTCGGCTCAATTACGCCAGGGCGCTGATCAAGGTCGGGCAGAAGGGCGAGGCCAGGATTCAGCTCGATCAACTGGCGAAGCTGGGTGACAAGTTTCCGGCGCAGGCGGCGGTCGCGGAGTTGCAGAAGGGCCTGTAGGCGGCCGGGGTGGTTCAGGAAAAATCAACGTTACGGGATGGGAAATAGATGACTATTGTTGCTGTGGTTGGTCTGGGTTATGTTGGTCTGCCGCTTGCTGTCGAGTTCGGCAAGCGGCAGCGCACCATCGGTTACGATCTGTCGGCAAGCAAGGTGGCGCACTATCGGCAGCACGTCGATCCGACTGGCGAGGTGAGTAGTGCCGAGCTGAAGGCCGCGGTTCATCTGGAGGTGGGTTCGGATGCCGCTGCACTGGCTGAAGCGGACTTCGTGATCGTTGCCGTGCCGACACCCGTCGACGAGGCTCATCAACCGGATTTTGGACCGCTGATCGGCTCATCGGAAGCGGTCGGCAGGAACCTGAAGCGTGGCGCAACGGTCGTTTTCGAGTCCACGGTTTACCCCGGTGCAACCGAGGAAGTGTGCATTCCGATTATCGAGAAGTACTCCGGAATGAAATGGAAAGAGGACTTCTTCGTTGGTTACTCACCCGAGCGGATCAATCCGGGCGACAAGGAACGGACGCTGACGAAAATCGTCAAGGTCGTTTCCGGCGACACATCGGAAACACTGGAGCGCGTCAGGCAGGTGTATGGCAGCGTGATCACGGCCGGCGTGTATCCCGCCTCGAGCATCAAGGTGGCCGAGGCCGCCAAGGTTATCGAGAACACTCAGCGGGATCTGAATATCGCCTTGATGAACGAGCTGGCGATCATCTTCGACCGTATCGGTATTGACACGGTGGAGGTCCTGGAAGCAGCGGGTAGCAAGTGGAACTTCCTTCCTTTCCGCCCTGGCCTGGTCGGTGGCCACTGCATTGGCGTTGATCCCTACTATCTGACGCACAAGGCAGAGATGCTCGGCTACCACCCGGAAGTGATCAACGCCGGCCGCCGAATCAACGACGGCATGGGCAAGTTCATTGCCGAACAGACGGTCAAACAGTTGATCCGTAATGGCTGGCAGGTCAAGGATGCACCGATAATCGTGCTCGGGTTGACTTTCAAGGAAGACTGTCCGGATCTGCGCAACTCTCGCGTCATCGACGTGATCCGGGAGCTGGAGTCCTATGGTGCTCGGGTGCTGGTGCATGAGCCGGTTGCCGACGCCGGTGAGGCCCGGCATGAATACGGCGTTGAATTGACAGCGTGGGAGCAGCTGCCGGTTGCAGCCGCGATTGTGGCAGCCGTTTCCCATCGCCAGTTCAAGGAGCGTCCACTGGCCGATTACGTCGGAAAACTGCAGAAGAACGGTGTGTTCACGGACGTGAAAAGCATGTTCAACGAGGCTTCTTTGGTCGCGCAAGGGGTGACCGTGTGGCGTCTCTGAGTTCAGCCTCTCCGCCCTTCCTGGCTGCGCTCGGCCAGCGGCTGCAGGTGCAGCCGGTGCGCTGGCTGGTAACGGGAAGTGCCGGCTTTATCGGCTCGCATCTGGTGGAGACCTTGCTCCGACTTGGCCAGACGGTGGTCGGGCTCGACAACTTCGCTACCGGTCATCGGCGCAATCTTGACGAGGTGCGATCGCTGGTGGCACCAGAACAATGGCTGCGCCACAGTTTCATCGAAGCCGACATCCGCGACCCTGACGCCTGCCGGGAGGCTTGCCATGGCGTAGATTTCGTGCTTCATCAGGCGGCCCTGGGTTCTGTTCCGCGCTCACTGGCCAATCCGCAGGCGACCAACGCCGCCAACGTGGACGGCTTTCTCAACATGCTCGTCGCGGCTCGCGATGCCGGTGTGAAACGCTTCGTCTATGCTGCCTCGAGTTCGACCTACGGTGACCATGAGGCTCTTCCCAAGGTTGAGGACCGTATTGGGCGGCCGCTATCACCCTATGCCGTCACCAAGCTGGTGAACGAGCTGTATGCCGAGGTGTTTGCGCGTTGCTACGCCTTTCCGTCGATTGGCCTCCGCTATTTCAATGTCTTCGGCGCCCGCCAGGACCCTGAAGGCGCGTATGCTGCGGTGATTCCGCGCTGGACCCGGGCCATGCTGCTGGGCGGACAGGTGACGATCAACGGGGACGGTGAGACCAGTCGAGACTTCTGCTTCGTGGACAATGCCGTGCAGGCGAACCTGCTGGCCGCAACGACCGACGATCCGGCGGCGGTCAATCAGGTCTACAACGTCGCTGTGGATGATCGGACCTCGCTCAATCGTTTGTTCGAGATCCTGCGCGACGCTCTGGCCGAATGCCGGCCTGAGGTGCGTAACCTGCGGCCCACGTACGGAGATTTTCGGCCGGGCGACGTTCGTCACTCACAGGCCGATATTGCCAAAGCCAGGCGCCTCCTCCACTATGCCCCAAGCCATAGGCTGGAAGAGGGGGTGCGGGCGTCGATGGCATGGTATGTCTCCCGCTTCAGCGTAGCCGACGGAGTTTGTTGATGAAACCTTCCTGCTTTCAATGTCCGGCCCCGATGCGCCGTGGCGCACTGGTCTTTTGCGGACTGCTGAGCTTGGCCACGGCGTCCTTTCCGGTTGCCGTTGCCGGGGAGTCTCCCCGGGAGTCAGATGCCGAGCGTCTGCTGCTTCTGCGCAAGGAGGCTCTGGCCTACGAACATGGCGAAGGCGTGCCCAGGGATCCGGTGCGGGCAGCCAAGCTTTATTGTGATGGCGCCCGTGCCGGCGATCCCGAGGCACAATTCAGCCTCGGGTGGATGTACGCCAATGGGCGAGGCCTCGAGCGCGACGATGCGCGCGCGGCCTACTTCTTCAACCTGGCCGCGAAACAGGGGCACCCTCAGTCCCAGAAGATGCAGCGTTTTGTTGGTGACCCAGCGTCGGACACGCCGGAATGCATGCGCGGCGTGCTTCCTGCCGACGATGGGCAGGATGTGATGGTGCCGATCAACGAAGCTCAGAAAATGGTTCTCAGTTTGGTGCACCAGCTTGCACCTGAATACGGCGTCAGCCCGCGTCTGGCTCTGGCCGTCATCCGGACCGAATCCAACTTCAACCCGGCGGCGTTGTCAAATAAGAATGCACAGGGACTGATGCAGTTGATTCCTGACACCTCGGCACGGTTCAATGTCAAGAAGCCCTTCGATCCGGAGCAGAACCTGCGTGGCGGTCTGGCCTATCTGCGCTGGTTGCTGGCCTATTTTGAAGGAGACGTTAGCCTTGTGGCGGCTGCCTACAATGCTGGAGAGGGGGCGGTGAATCGCTATCGGGGGGTGCCGCCTTACGCCGAAACCCGTGGCTACGTCAAGCGGATCGTCAGCCTCTTCAGGCGAGACGATCATCCCTACGACGCGAAGGTGACCACGCCTTCCCCGGAGTTACCACGCATTCGCCTGACCAGGGGTTCATAGCGGTGGCCGGGTGGGTGGCCACCAGGAGATTCCTGCTGGCCAGTTCCCTGTTGGCGGCCAGTCCCGCCTTGGCAGAACTGCCCGAGACGATCGAGCGCGTCAGGCCATCGGTGGTGGCCATCGGAACCTATCAGCAGACGCGCAGCCCCCAGTTCGTGATGCGGGGTACGGGCTTCGTCGTCGGGGACGGGCGCCAAGTGGCAACCAGTGCGCATGTGATTCAGCAAGCCCTGGATGAGGCTGCCGGAGAGCGACTTGCCATCGCGACAACACGTTCGACTTCTTCCGGCGTGCAGCAGCGGCCGGCCAGGGTCCTGACGGTCGACAGGGCGCACGATCTTGCGCTGCTACGTGTCGAAGGTCAGGCGTTGCCGCCTCTGACTCTGCATGAGTCTGAACCGGTCCGGGAAGGGCAGTCCGTTGCGTTTACCGGTTTCCCGATTGGCGGCGCGCTGGGCCTGTCGCCAGTGACGCACCGCGGCATCATCTCGGCGATTACGCCGATTGTCTTGCCAGGTGCGAATGCGCGCCAGCTCAATGCGAGGGTCGTCCAGCAGATCAGGAGTGGTAGCTTCGATATCTACCAGCTGGACGCGACGGCCTATCCCGGCAACAGTGGCGGCCCCCTGTATGAGACGAGTCGGGGCGAGGTCATCGGCATCATTAACATGGTCTTCGTCAAGGAGAGCAAGGAATCGGTCCTCAGCAAGCCATCGGGAATCAGCTTTGCAATTCCCGTGCGCTTCCTCCGCGAGCTCATGGCACAGGAAGCGAAGCCCTAGTCGACTTGCGCCAGAAGCAAGATGGACGGCGGGATTGCTGGATTGAGCCAAGCGGTGATGTTGGTGATGTTCGCCGGGCCGAGAGTTCTTGGCCAATCGATGCTCCCTGAGCATTGCTGAGAGACCTTCCTCCCGTCAATGGAGCGTCCACGGTCGGACGATTTTCATGCGATCCGACGGGGGCGGCCAGGAGGCGATCCGATCCATGGTACCTTGTGCATGGTGGGGCGTCAGAGACTCGAACTCTGGACCTACGGATTAAGAGTCCGCTGCTCTACCAACTGAGCTAACGCCCCCCGAAGCAACCAACGACAGAAGCAGAAGACACTCGTTGACTGGTGGGTCGGGTGGGATTCGAACCCACGACCAATGGATTAAAAGTCCACTGCTCTACCGACTGAGCTACCAACCCTGAAAAACAGCGAAGTATAGGCAAGGGCATCAGGACTGTCAAGGCAAGCGAGCGCCTCTGCATCCCGTTGGCTTACCCGCTTGCCACCCATTCTTGCCCTGACGCTGACCTGCACGCCTTTCAAGCCAAAGCCAGGGTCATATCGCACAACACCACTTGGCGAGATGCCTCCAGGTTGCTTCTGGTCGATGTCGGCGCATCTCCTGAATTGACCATGCCATTTCCCCCGGAGAAAAAAGAGGGCGCCGCGAGGGCGCCCTAAGGGGGAGAGACTGTGCTGGAGAGACCGCGAGACTCAGTAGTGGTAGGCTGATTCGCCGTGCGACGTGATGTCGAGACCTTCGCGTTCTTCTTCTTCCGGGACTCGCAGACCGATGATCATGTCGACCAGTTTGAACGCCACCAGGGAAACGATGCCAGACCAGACGATCACGGTGCCGACCCCCCACAACTGGCTGATCACCTGTGCGCCCATGTCGTAGCTGCCGACCGCGTTAGCTACGTAGTCATAGACGCCGGTCCCGCCCAGCGCAGGATCTGCGAAGATGCCCGTCAGGATTGCGCCGAGAATGCCGCCGACGCCATGCACGCCGAAGACGTCGAGCGAATCGTCAGCTCCAAGCATTCGCTTCAGGCCATTGACGCCCCATAGACAGATCACGCCTGCCAGCAAGCCGATGACGATGGCGCCAACGACGCCAACGAAGCCTGCCGCCGGGGTGATTGCCACCAGGCCTGCCACCGCACCCGAAGCCGCGCCGAGCATCGACGGCTTGCCCTTCAGCATCCATTCCGCCAGCATCCAGGACATCGCAGCACAAGCAGTTGCCACCCATGTATTGACCATCGCCAGCGCGGCACCACCGCTTGCTTCGAGGGCCGAGCCGGCGTTGAAACCGAACCAGCCAAACCACAGCAGGGAAGCACCGATCATCGTGAAAGTCAGGCTGTGCGGAGCCATTGATTCCCGACCGTAGCCAATCCGCTTGCCGATGACGATTGCGCCGATCAGGCCGGCGACCGCAGCATTGATGTGTACGACAGTGCCGCCGGCGAAGTCGAGGGCGCCCTTCTGAAACAGGAAGCCGGCCGTCTTGCCTGCCGCCTCGCCAGCCGCCGCGTCTACGTAGGCATCCGGCCCGGCCCAGTACCACACCATGTGTGCCATCGGCAGGTAGGAGAGCGTGAACCAGATCACCATGAACACCAGGATGGCAGCGAATTTTGCCCGTTCGGCGAAGGCGCCGACGATGAGGCCGCAGGTGATTGCTGCAAAGGCACCCTGGAAGATGACGTAGGCCAGCTCGGAGACGACCACCCCCTTGGAGAAGGTTGCCGCGACCGATTCGGGAGTGATTCCCTTGAGGAAGATCTTGTCGAGCACGCCAAAGAAGCCACCGCCTTCGGTAAAGGCCAGGGAGTAGCCGTAGACGACCCAAAGCACGCTGATCAGCGAGAAGGTGATGAAGACCTGCATCAGCACCGAGAGCATGTTCTTGGTACGAACCAGGCCACCGTAGAACAGCGCCAGTCCGGGGATCGACATCAGGATGACCAGCGCTGCGCTGGTCATGATCCAGGCGTTGTCGCCCTTGTTGGCAACCAGTGCCGGTGCGGTCGGTGCCGGTTCAGCACTGGCGGTGGTGGCAGCGGCTGGTGCGATAGCCGCCGACGTGGTCGCAGTCGGAGCTGCAGGTTTCTCTTCCGCCCAGGCCGGCGCGCCGATGCTGACGGCGCCGAGCAGGGCGAGGATGGCGAATACGCGCTTCATGGGTTTCTCCTCAGAGTGCTTCTTCACCGGTTTCGCCGGTGCGAATCCGAATGACTTGTTCAATCGCCGAGATGAAGATCTTCCCGTCGCCGATCTTGCCGGTGCTGGCGGACTTTTCGATGGCCTCGATCACCTGCTCGAGAAGTGCATCGGTGATCGCTGCTTCGACCTTCACCTTGGGCAGGAAATCGACGACGTACTCGGCGCCGCGATATAGTTCGGTGTGACCCTTCTGACGCCCGAAGCCCTTGACTTCGGTCACTGTGATGCCCTGCACGCCGATTGCCGACAGCGCTTCCCGTACTTCGTCAAGCTTGAAGGGCTTGATGATGGCGGTTACCAGTTTCATGTTGCTCTCCATGTCAGGTGGCATCCAATTGATGCCTCCCTGGTTGAAAGAATGAAGGAAAAAACGAAGTGCTGCCTAGATCAAAGCACGTTGTGTGCCAGGAGAGATTGGTTCAATAAAACAATAATTTGCCCAATCAGAGCACGAATTCAGCGAGGGTGCCGCACTGCGATTGCGCAGATATGGCGGGAATTGCACCGAAGTGGTGCGCCACATGTTCACGAACGCGTCTGTGCTAAACTCCTCTCGCCTTTCAACCCTCTGCGCCATTCGGTGATCACCATGCTTGACCCCAAAATGTTTGAAGAGCTCGGTGCGCGTCTGAGCAGCATCATTGCCGCCAGTCCAGCGGCCGACATCGAGAAAAACGCCCGCGCACTGCTGGCCAATGCCTTTGCCAAGCTCGATCTGGTCGGTCGTGAAGAGTTCGATATCCAGACGCAGGTCCTTCAGCGCACCAGGGAGAAACTGAAGGCGCTTGAAGCGCGGCTTGACCGCCTGGAGAATCGACCGGAACCGCCGGACCAGTTGGTCTGAGCGTCAGGCGCAGGCGTTCGAGCGCCAGCCGGCGTCCGGATTGCTGGCGGCGGCCCGGTTGCGCAATTTCCTGCAATGACTCTCGCGATTGTCCATAGCCGCGGCCTCGACGGGCTTGCTGCGCCGGAAGTTGCAGTCGAGGTGCATCTGGCGGGTGGCTTGCCCAACGTCACCCTGGTCGGCTTGCCCGACACCGAAGTCAAGGAAGCGCGTGACCGGGTGCGGGCGGCGCTACAGAACGCCGGTTTCGAATTCCCCCGCAAGCGCATCACGGTCAACCTGGCGCCAGCCGATCTGCCGAAGGAATCGGGCCGTTTCGACCTGCCGATCGCACTCGGCATTCTCGCTGCCTCGGGCCAGATCCCGAGCAAGGCTCTGGCTGGCCATGAATTTGCCGGCGAACTGTCGCTTTCTGGCGAGTTGCGACCGATCCGTGGTGCGCTGGCGATGGTCCTTGCCGCGGGCGGCATGGGGCGCAGTTTTGTACTGCCGGCCAGCAGCGCCCGCGAGGCGGCGCTGGCGAGCAAGGTGCAGGTGCTTACGGCCAGTAGCTTGCTCGAGGTTTGCGCGCATCTCACCGGACGGGGTACTCTGGCCGAATGCCTGGCGGCGGACCAGGTCACGGATGAGACCGGCGACTACCCGGACCTCGCCGAGGTGCGTGGCCAGGTGCAGGCCAAGCGCGCGCTCGAAATAGCTGCCGCGGGGGCGCATTCGATCTTGCTTGCGGGCCCCCCGGGTACCGGCAAGTCGATGCTCGCCAGTCGGCTTCCCGGCCTGTTGCCGCCCATGACACTCGCCGCAGCGCTGGAATCGGCGGCGGTGTTGTCGCTGGCGGGGCAGTTTCGCCCCGAGGCGTTTCGCCGCCATCCGTATCGTGCGCCGCACCATACAGCTTCCTCGGCAGCACTGGTCGGCGGCGGCAGCGTGCCGCGTCCCGGCGAGATCTCGCTGGCCCATCAGGGTGTTCTCTTCCTCGACGAGATTCCCGAGTTCGATCGCCGGGTGCTCGAAGCGCTGCGCGAACCCCTTGACTCGGGCTGCATTCACATCTCACGCGCTGCCCGGCAAGCGGAGTTCCCAGCGCAATTCCAGCTGGTCGCGGCGATGAACCCTTGCCCCTGTGGCTATCACGGCGATGCCCGCGGACGTTGCCGGTGTACGCCAGACCAGGTGTTGCGTTATCGCCGCCGGATCTCCGGCCCGCTGCTTGACCGCATTGATCTGCAGATCGAGGTGCCGGTGGTGCCTGCCGAAGTGCTGCAGCAGGCGCCCGACGGCGAAGCGTCGGCCAGCGTCCGTGCGCGTGTGACCCTGGCTCGGGAGAGACAGACCTCGCGACAGGGAAAGGCCAATGCTCGCCTGACGACCAAAGAGATCGACCAGTACTGCCAGCCCCAGGCAGCTGCAGCGGCACTCCTGAAACATGCCATCAGCCGCTTCGACCTTTCGGCGCGTGCTTTCCATCGTCTGCTCAAGGTTGCTCGCACGATTGCCGACATCACTGGTAGCGACACTATCGAGGCGCAGCATGTCGCTGAAGCCGTCCAGTACCGCCGCTTCGCCAGGGATTGACGTGCCTCGCTGGGGGGTCTGGGCTGGCAGGGATCGCCTGATGTTGGGCCGTTCTGCTATCTGTCGTGACCAAGCCGCGGCGAAGCCTGTCTGAGCTTCATCCCGTCTGCCTGCCGTAAGTCTCTCTGGCAAACGGGATCAGGCACAGGGAGACGACGAGGCAGGCGGCCATCAGGCTGAATCCCGCCTGATAAGCGGTGGCATCGTAAATGCGGGCGCCAGCGGCCGTGGCACCTAGCCAGTTGCGGTCAAGAACCCAGCCGACGGTCGGTTGCAGCAACATGCCGCCGAGCAGCGGTCCCATGTTGCAGATTCCCGAGGCGGTGCCCATCAGGCGCGCGGGCACCGATTCCTTGGCGAAGGCGAAGCCGATGATCAGGTTTCCCGAGAAGAACCCGGTCAACAGCAAGGTCACGATCATCAGCCAGACGGGTATTGGCAGGAATATGATGACCGCCCAGCCGGCCAGCGCTGCCGCCGTGGTCGCCACGTAGAGTGGCCGGCGGCGGCCCATGCGTTCGGACAGTGCGCCGAGCACAGGGCCGCCAACTGCCCAGGCGATCAACAGTAGCGAGGTGATCGTGGCCGCAGCCCTGGTCTCGAGGCCATGCACCTGCCGAAGATAGGGCACGCCCCACAGCCCGGCAAAGGTGAGGACCGCGCCGGCAATGCCAATCGGCGTGACCAGCAGAATCCAGATATTGCGGTAGGAGAGCACCTCGGCCATCCCGCGCAGGATCGGTGTGGGGGTCTTGCCAGTGGCCGTTGCCGGGGCGTGGCTGAGGTAGGCCAGGTCGTGCGGATCATCGCGGACGCGCAGCCAGATGGTCACGGAGAGCAGGGCGGTGATGGCCGCCGAGGCGCCCATCACCGGGCGCCAGCCCCAGGCCTCGATCAGCATGCCCAGGGGTACGCCGGCGATCACGCCGCCAACGACGCCGAACAGCAGGGCCAGGCCCGAGGCCAGAGCAAACTGGCGCGGTGCAAACCAGTGCGTCGCCAGCTTCAGCATCGAGACAAAGGCCACGGCGACCGAAGCGCCGATCAGCAGACGCCCGGCGTTGGCCCACCACAGATCGGCCGCGACAGCAAACAGGGCCGTGCCGATGGCCGCCACCGCTGCGCCTGCCGTCAGCAGCCGGCGAGGTCCCCAGCGATCGGCGAGGATCCCGGTCGGAATCTGCATCGCCACATAGGAGTAGAAATAGAACGCCGAGAGGTTGCCCAGTTCGGTCGCGCCAATGGCAAACTCGCTCATCAGCTGGTCGGTCATTACCGCCGGTGCGACCCGCTGGTAAAAGCCGATCAGGTAGAGCAGCGCACCCAGCCCCCATACGCTCCAGGCCACGGTGACCGGCGGGTAGCTGTGATGGCCGGGGTTCAACATGCGTCGCCTGTTTGTTCGCCATCTACGCTGGCCGGCTGGCCGGCGTGGCGGCGGGCCTTGAAATGGTTGCCGACCAGGCGACACAAGTCAGGCAACCGGCCGGCAGGCCAGTGTGCGGGAGATCTGCAGGATTCGATGGGCCTCAAGCGACTCCTTGTTCCACCTTCGTCTATACTGCTGGCTTGGCTGCGAGCTACAGTGAGTGGAGTACGGAAAGACATGTTCGGTAGACTTCTCGCCGGTATTCTCCTGCCTGGTCTGATCGCTATCGCGGTGTCCGCCTGCGATGTGGACCGGCTGAGCAAGCTCAGGCCGGGCAGCAGCACCATCGACGACGTGCGACAGATCATGGGTAATCCAAGCTTCGAGTGGCGGGATGTCGATGGTACACGCATCTGGGAGTATCCGCGTACGCCGGAGGGAGTGGTCAACTATATGCTCGTCATCGGCCCCGACCACGTTCTGCGAGAGATTCGGCAGGTCCTGACCGAAGAAAACTTCAACAGGGTCAGGCGGGGCATGACCAAGGACCAGGTGCGCTACCTGCTCGGCCAGCCAGCTCACCAGGTCCGCTTCCCGTTGAAGCAGGAGACCGTCTGGGATTGGAAGACGAAGGTCGAGCCGGGCATGGAGTGGTACTTCAACGTTCATTTCAATGATGACGGAGTGGTGACGGGGACGAGCACCAACTTCGTTCCGAAGGGCTGAGCGAAGCCGTGGCGTCGGGCCCATTCAATCACTGGCGCAGCATCGAGTCGATCGCACCAGGACGGCAGGCCGGTCTGCAGCGGTTTCCGCCCTCGGCCGCAGCTGGCCGTCGACGGTCGCTGGTCGCTGGTCGTCCCTGTCCCAGAGATCCGGATCTGGCGGCTGATCTGCCGGTTTGCCGAAAGCTGGGGATCTGCCATGCATGGATTGCATCTGACTGCTGAACTTTACGAGTGCAGCTGCGACCCGCGGCTGCTGGCCGACGTCGGAGCGCTGCGTGAGCTCTGTCTGGCGATTTGTTCCGAGCCAGGACTGACGCCAGTCGGCCTGGTATTTCACCAGTTCGGCAGCGAACTGGCGCCGGCTGGTGCGACTGGTGCCGTGGTCCTCGCTGAGTCACATCTCGCCGTGCATACCTGGCCGGAAGCGAGGGCGGTGACGCTTGACCTCTATGTCTGCAATTTCAGCCAGGACAACAGCACGGCAGCACGCAAAGCGTGCCAACGATTGATCGGCGCCTTTGCTCCCGGGCGATTGGTCCGACGCGAACTGGAACGAGGTGTTGCGAACCTTGCCGAGGTCTTGCAACCCTCTGGTGCAAGTGATTAGCGACAGGATCACGGGGTATACTTCGAGCCTCATATCGACAATAAATGCAGGGAGGCCGTGTGGAATCGCTTCGCATCACGCTTGAAGAGTCCGATATCCCAACCCATTGGTACAACGTTGTTGCCGACATGCCCAGTCCGCCGTTGCCACCGCTAGGCCCGGACGGCAAACCGGTGTCGCCGGAGCAAATGGGGATGATCTTTCCGATGGCGATCATCGAGCAGGAAATGTCGGCTGAGCGCTGGATTCCGATCCCGGAGCGGGTGCGCGAGGTCTATCGGCTGTGGCGTCCGTCACCGCTGATTCGTGCCCGGCGGCTGGAAGAAGTGCTCGGCACCCCGGCCAGGATCTACTACAAGTACGAAGGCGTTTCGCCAGCTGGTTCGCACAAGCCCAATACCGCCGTGCCGCAGGCTTTCTACAACCAGCAGGCGGGTATCAAACGCATCACGACCGAGACCGGAGCAGGGCAGTGGGGTTGTTCGATGGCCTTTGCCGGCCAGATGTTTGGCCTCGAGGTGCGCGTCTATATGGTCAAGATCAGCTACCAGCAGAAGCCCTTTCGCCGCTCGATGATGCAGACATGGGGCGCCGAAGTGTTCGCCAGCCCGTCGAACATGACTCAGACTGGCCGTGATCTGCTTGGCACGGATCCCGAGAGCCAGGGTTCGCTCGGCATCGCCATTTCCGAAGCCGTTGAGGAGGCAGCTTCGCGGGCGGACACCAGTTACGCATTGGGCTCGGTGCTCAATCACGTGGCACTGCACCAGACGATCATTGGCCAGGAAGCCAAGAAGCAGTTCGCGAAGGCCGGCGATTGGCCCGATGTCATTTTTGCGCCCTGCGGTGGTGGTTCGTCGTTTGCCGGGGTGGCATTTCCTTTCCTCGCCGACAACGCAGCCGGTGGTCGAAACGGCAAGTTAACGCGACTGGTTGCCGTCGAGCCGACTTCCTGCCCGACGCTGACCAAGGGTTGCTACGCCTACGACTTTGGCGACGCCTCCGGCTTTACACCGCTGATGAAGATGTACACGCTCGGTCATGATTTCATGCCGCCGGGTATTCACGCCGGGGGGCTGCGCTATCACGGTGATTCCCCGCTGGTTTCACAGCTCTACCATGAAGGCCTGGTTGAGGCCGTGGCCGTTGCGCAGTTGGCGACCTTTGAAGCCGGCATCATGTTTGCTCGCGCAGAAGGCATCATTGCTGCGCCGGAGTCCAATCACGCGATTCGGGCGGCAATCGACGAAGCGCTCCGCTGCAAACAGAGTGGCGAAGCGCGGACGATCTTCTTCAATCTCACCGGGCACGGTCACTTCGACATGGCTGCCTACGACCGCTATTTTGCCGGTGAACTGGAGGACTTCGAGTACCCGGCCGAGGCCATTCGGGCCTCCCTGGAACATCTGCCCAAGGTCGGATGATGGCCTCGATGCGGCTTGCCGTTTTCCTTCTCGTCCTGGTCAACCTGCTTTTCTTTGTCTGGACCCGGGGCTACCTTGGCACGCCAGCCAGTCCGGACGCGCGCCGAGCCGAGCAGCAACTGCTTGCCGACCAGGTGCTGGTCGTTTCGCGCGGCGAGCCGCCGGGTGCAGGCAACACCAGACAGGAGGCGGAAAAAGCCAGTGACAGGAAGGGTGCTGACAGGTGTCAATCATGGAGCGATCTGGCCAGCGCCGATGCGGACCAGGTCGAGCGCCTGTTGAGCGAGAAATTTGCCGCCTTCAAGGTGACACGGCGCACGGTGTCCGAGAACACCGGTTACTGGGTCTTCGTCCCGCCGCTCGCCAACAAGGAGGAGGTAAGCAAGAAGACGGCAGAACTGAAGGAACTGGGGGTCGAGGATTACTTCGTCGTCCAGGCCAGTGGCCCCAACCAGCTGGCCATATCGCTTGGCACCTACCGCACCGCGGAAGCCGCAAGCGCCGGACTCGAAGCGTTGCGCGCCAAGGGTGTCAAGTCTGCCAAAATGGGCGAGCGTACGGGAAAACCGGCCTTGGCCGTACTCGAAATCCATGGCCCCGAAGGGCAGGCTGAAGCGTTGCGTCAGGCGGTTGTCTCGCTGCTGCCGAAGGCCAGTCCGGGGGGCTGCCGGGCCAAGGCCGAGGCGATGCCATGAGCTTGATTGTTGGTCTGACCGGCGGCATCGGCAGCGGCAAGACCACGGTTGCCGATCTCTTTGCCGAGCGTGGTGCAGCGCTGGTGGATACGGATGCCATTGCCCATGAACTGACCGGTCCACAGGGCGCCGCCATGGCCACGATTGCTGCTGCTTTTGGCGCCGCTGTGCTGCGTCCGGACGGTGGTCTGGACAGGGCTGCGATGCGCGCCGTGGTTTTCTCCGACCGCGCCGCCCGGACAAGACTCGAAGCCATCCTGCATCCGTTGATCCGACAGCAGAGCGAGGCCCGCTGCGAGGCTGCCACGAATGCCCCCTACGTCCTGCTGGTGGTCCCCTTGCTGGTCGAAACGGGCAGCTATCGTGAGCGTGCGGATCGAGTGCTGGTCGTAGACTGCGATGAGTCGGTGCAGATTTCACGCGTCATGGCGCGTAGCGGTCTTGCCGCCGAGGACGTCAAGGCGATCATGGCAACGCAGGCTTCGCGGGCCGATCGGCGGGCGGTGGCGGACGATATGGTGCTCAACGAGGGCGGGCTGGAAGCCCTCATGCCGCAGGTCGAAAGTCTGCACCAGCGTTATCTTGATCTGGCCAGAGCCAAACCTCATGCTGGCCGTTGAGGTTTTGCTGCAAATGATTCAGAATCATAGAAAATTCCCGTTTCCGACCCTGGCGGCCGTGTGATCACATACGAATATCCCTTCAATGAACGCATACGCACGCTGTTGCGTCTGGAGGATTTGTTCCACAAGGCGAGCTGTTTCATGGAGCGGGATGGGTCGCAGGAGCATCATGTGGTTCTGATGACCCTGTTCGAGATCCTTGATGTCGCCGGTCGTGCCGACCTGAAGATGGATCTGATTCAGGAACTCGAGCGGCAACGCCAGAGCCTGCTGGTTTTTCGGAACAACCCGGAGATTTCCGAAGCGGCGCTTTCCGGCGCTCTTTACGAGATCGAACACGCGTCTGCGGCGCTGCTTGGCATGGCCGGGAAGATCGGCCAGCACCTGCGCGACAACGACTGGCTGATGAGCATCAAGAGCCGTGCCAGCATTCCCGGTGGCGTTTGTGAGTTCGATCTTCCTTCATACCATTATTGGCGGCACCAGGCTCCCGATGTCCGGCGCGATGCTTTGCTGGGCTGGCTGCAGCCTCTGTTGCCGTTGCGTGACGCGCTGCGCATCGTGTTGCGCCTGTTGCGCGGCAGTGGCCGGGCCGAGCATCACGTGGCCATCGGCGGCGCCTTCCAGTTGATGCTTGGTGGCAGCAGTTCGCAGATGGTGCGCATTTCGCTCAAGCTGCACGATCCCTACATTCCAGAAATCAGTGCCAACAAGTACGCGCTGAACATTCGGTTTACCCGTCCCGACAGCGATCATCGGCCGCGTCATTGCGACAATGACGTCGAGTTTGACATGCTGTTCTGCAATCTCTGACGGATTGTCACGGCTGCCGGGTGCGGCTCGGGCAACAAGCCTTCCTGGCGTCGAGAACGCTGGCTTTCCCGGCGCTGAGATCCGCCCCGGAGGTTACTTGCTTGCAGCAGCAGGGGATCAGATCTCTGCGCCGCTACTTGGCGCATGAACTCGGACTACAATCCGGACTTTTACGCAGGCTGCTCGCGCGGCCAAGGCCAGAATCATGTTCCGCACCCTCAACAAGCCTGCCGTCTGGGCGATTACGCTTTCCGCCGCGGGCATCCTGATGGTGACCATGGGTGCCCGGCAATCGCTCGGCCTCTTCCTGTCACCGCTCAACACGAGCACCGGGCTTGGCGTCGCGTCGATCAGTCTGGCGATGGCCATCGGGCAATTCACCTGGGGTGCCGTACAACCCTTTGCTGGTGCCGCCGCCGACCGCTACGGGCCGGCTCGCGTGCTGTTCGCCGGGCTATTGTTGCTGGCTCTGGGGAGTGCGCTGACACCGTTCATGAGCAGTACGTGGGGCCTGATCCTTTCGCTTGGCCTGCTATCGGCGATCGGTTCCGGAGCTGGCAGCTTCTCCGTGCTGATCGGCGCTTCGAGCCAGCGCCTGCCGCTCGAAGCGCGCGCTGCCGCTTCCGGCGTCATCAATGCCGGTGGTTCGTTCGGGCAGTTCGTCTTCGCGCCGATCCTGCAGACGCTGATTCAGCTTTTCGGCTGGATGGGGGCCATGTGGTCCCTGGCGGTGATGACGCTGGCAGCCTTGCCGCTGGTGCGGGTCCTGTCGCAACCGGTCGAACACTCGCCAAAAAACGCCAGCCGTGACGCGGGGATCTGGCAGAGTGTGCAGGAAGCGATGGCTGATCGCAGCTACCAGTTCCTGAATCTGGGCTTCTTCACCTGTGGCTTCCACATTGCCTTTCTGGTCACCCATCTGCCGGGCGAGGTGGATCTCTGCGGTCTGCCGACCGCGGTCGCGAGCTGGGCGCTGGCAATCATCGGCCTGTCGAACATCGCCGGCAGCCTTTATGCTGGTTCCTGTGTTGCCCGCTATCGCAGCAAGTATGTCCTGTTCTGGATGTATGCCTCGCGCGCGGTGATGGTCGCTATCTACCTGCTGGCGCCGAAGACCGATCTCACCTTCTACATCTTTGCCGCCGGGTTGGGGTTCACCTGGTTGGCCACCGTGCCGCCGACTGCCGCCATTGTCGGCAAGCTTTTTGGCGTCCGCTATCTTGGCACGCTGTTTGGCGTGTCCCTGCTCTCCCACCAGATCGGGGGCTTTCTGGGGGCTTATCTTGGTGGCCTTGCGCTGACGCAGTTCGGTGACTACGCCTGGATGTGGTACGCCGACATCGTCCTGGCAACAGCGGCCGCGCTGTTGAATCTGCCGATCAGGGAGGCGGCGTTGCCCGAGCCGGCGCGCGGATAGTGAGCGGCATTTCTTTCCCGAACCAGTTTGGCCAGCCGGTCGGCGAATTGCTTGCCGACTGGAAAGTTCCGATAGCCCCGTCAGGCGTGGTACTGGAGGGGCGTCTTGTCCGCCTCGAACCACTACGTGCCGGGCGGCATGCGGCCAGCCTGCATGCGGCAAATGCCCTCGACGTTGATGGGAGAAACTGGACCTACCTGCCGTATGGTCCCTTCGAGAGTCTCGAGGCTTACCAATCATGGATTGAAAATAGCTGCAGTGGTCACGACCCGCTCTTCTATGCCATCATCGAGCGAGCATCGAACGCCGCACTAGGCGTCGCAAGCTACTTGCGGATCCTCCCGAAAGCGGGTCGATCGAAGTCGGTCACCTCAATTTCTCACCACCCCTGCAGCGCACGCCAGCCGCCACGGAAGCCATGTTTTTGCTGTTCACACATGCTTTCGAACTGGGCTATCGACGCTGCGAGTGGAAATGCGATGCGCTCAATGCGCCTTCACGCGCCGCAGCTCAACGCCTTGGTCTGTCGTTCGAGGGCATCTTTCGTCAGGCGACGGTGGTGAAGGGACGCAATCGGGATACAGTCTGGTATTCCGTGATCGACAAGGAATGGCCGGCCCTGGCTGGGGTCTTTGCACGCTGGCTGGATCCGGCCAATTTCGACGCCGCTGGACATCAGCGCGTCTCCCTATCGGCCATCAGGCGGACTGTCGGCAGCGAGACGGAGACTTGGCACGCCCGAGACGATTCGAACGTCCGACCCCTGCCTTCGGAGGGCAGTACTCTATCCAACTGAGCTACGGGCGCGTGCAGGGTCCGAAGCTTAACCGGTTTGCTCGGGGTAGTCCACTCCGGTGCTTTTGAGCGCCGCGAAACGGCGGTACAATTCGTTACTTAACCCGTTCACCATCAAGGATTTGGTATGGCTCAACAGCAAAACTCTTCGCGGATGATCCTGATGATCACCATCGTCATCGCAATCGTCCTGATCGTTGTCATCTGGCCGCTTTCGATGCTCGGCAAGGCAAGCGTCAAGACCGGCAGTACCGATGAGGCCGAAGCTCGCATTCAGCCAGTCGCCAGGCTCGAACTGGCCAAGGCGCCAGCAGCCAAATCGGATGGCAAGCCGCGTGACGGCGCGACAGTCTATAACTCGGTGTGCATGGCCTGCCACGCGAGTGGCGCCGCCGGTGCGCCGAAAGCGGGTGACAAGGCGGCCTGGGCGCCACGTATAGCCACCGGCACCGCGGTGCTGATCAACAGCGTCACCAATGGCAAGGGGGCGATGCCGCCCAAGGGCGGCGGTGCCGACTTGACCGCTGCCGAGATCAAGGCTGCCGTAGAGCACCTGGTCGGTCTCGCCAAGTAAGTCGTGTTTGCCCGGAAGAAGAAAAGCGGCCTTACGGCCGCTTTTTGCTGCCCTTCGGGAGGCTATCCCGAAGGTGCTGCATCTAGCGCAGCTTACTTGGTCGGAGCCGGGGCTGTGGCAGGGGTGCTGCCGGCACCGGGCGTGGTGCTCGCGGTGGCGGCAGGAGCTTCGGTCTTCTTGGCCTCGCTGCCCTTGCTCTCCGGCTTGCTGGAAACCTTCACGGCCTTCGGCTTGGCGCCTCCACCTTGGTTGTTTCCGCTTTGACTTCCGGCTTGGCTGGCGTGACTGCGGCCGGTGCCGCAGCCGTCGTCGGGGCTACCGCGGCCGGCGCTGTGGCGGCTGGCTTGCTGGCTTCCATTGGCTTGGCCGGGCTGGTCGCCGGAGCTTGCGCGAAAGCGGCGGAACCAAAGGCAGCAGCGATGGCGATGGCGATGATCTTCTTGAACATGGTGATTTCCTTTCGTTGATGAGTGGGTTTGTTTCGCTCGGCCGTTTTGTTGGATTCTGTCGTTTCCTTGCGGCCTTGCTACCATCAACGCGGCGACTGACCGAGGGGATGTCAACAGTTGTGTAATGTGCCGTAACCGGGCGTGACCCGAACGCCGCTCGGGACTTACTTCACTTTGCCAAGCATCGCCTTGAGCGCAGAGAAGCGATCTGCATTGATCGCCCTGTCCGGCGGGCTCTCGGCCTTGCCGCCAGAGAAGCGCAGGTCATCGCTACCCATCTCGGCAATGAAGCGCGACGCCTCGCAGGGGATCACTTCGCGACCCTGCTGACGCTTCTCCGCGTAGCTCAGGTGCAGCGAGCGCTGCGCACGGGTGATGCCGACGTACATCAGCCGGCGTTCCTCTTCGATGCGGCTGTCAGTCTGCGCTTCCCGGTGTGGCAGAACGCCTTCCTCGACGCCGATCAGGAAAACGTGTTTGAACTCCAGTCCCTTGGCGGCGTGCAGCGTCGACAGTTGCACGGCGTCGACCTCGCTATCCTCCCGGTCGAGCATGTTGATCAGGGCAATGGTCTGGGTGAGGTCGATCAAGGTCTTCTGCTCCTCCTCGCCCTTGCGGCTCAACCAGTCGCAGAACTCCTGAACATTTCGCCACTTGACCCGAGCGGTCCGCGCTTCGTCCTGATCGTACAACCAAGCCTCGTAAGCGATGGCGGTGAGCAGATCGGCCATCACCTGTGCTGCCGGCTCTCTGCCGGCGCGCGCTTGCAGGCGTTTGACGAACTCGCAGAACTCGAGCAGGGGGGCTAGTTGGCGTGTCTGGACGCGCGCTGCAAAGCCTTGCTCGAAGGCGGCAGCGAAGAGCGAGATCCGGCGTTCGCCAGCATAGCTGCCCAGCGCCTGCAACGTGCCGGTACCGACGCCTCGCCGGGGCGTACTGACGGCACGGATGAAAGCCGGGTCATCGTCGTTGTTCGCCAGCAGGCGCAGGTAGGAAGTGATGTCCTTGATCTCGGCCTTGTCGAAAAAGGACTGCCCGCCCGACAAGAGGTAGGGGATGCGCTGGTTGCGCAGGAACTGCTCGATCGCGCGCGCCTGGAAATTGCCGCGATAGAGGATCGCATAATCCCGGAACTGTCCCTGATGCTCGAAGCGGTGGGCCTGCAGCTTCATGACCACCGCCTCGGCCTCCCTTTCCTTGTCCGGGCAGGTGTGGACGGTGATCGGATCACCGTGGCCCAACTCTGACCAGAGCTTCTTGTCGAACAGCTTCTCGTTGTGCGAGATCAGGGCGTTGGCCGCCTTGAGGATGCGGATTGTCGAGCGGTAGTTCTGTTCGAGCTTGATCACCTTGAGGTTCGGGTAGTCGCGCGGCAGCCCACGCAGATTGGCGATATCGGCACCGCGCCAGCCATAGATCGCCTGATCGTCATCGCCGACTGCGGTGAACGCGGCGCGCGGTCCCGCCAGGAGCCTGAGCAGCTGGTACTGGCTGACATTGGTATCCTGGTATTCATCGATCAGCAGATAGCGCAGGCGGTTTTGCCATTTGTCGCGGATGGTGGGCTGGTTCTCGAAGAGCGCCACGGGGATCGCGATCAGATCGTCAAAGTCGACCGCCTGGTACGCCCTCAAAGTCGCCGCATAGCTGGCGAAAGCGTTGGCGGCGAGGGCTTCGCTGTCGTTCTGCGCATTTTTCCGCGCCTCGTCCGGCGAGACGAGGGCGCTCTTCCAGTTCGAGATCAGCCACTGCAGCTTGCGTATGGTGGCCTTGTCGACACTGCCGGCCAGCTCCGAAACGATACCGAAGCAGTCGGTCGAGTCGAGGATCGAAAAACCGGGTTTGTAGCCGATGCTGCCGGCCTCCTCGCGCAGGATACGCACCCCGAGAGCGTGAAAGGTCGAGATCGTCAGGCCTTGCGAAGGTTTGCCGGCAAGTAGCCTGCTCACCCTCGCCTGCATTTCGCGCGCCGCCTTGTTGGTGAAGGTGATCGCTGCGATATTGCTCGGGCTGAAGCCGCAGGACTCGATCAGGTAGACGATCTTCTCGGTGATCACGCGCGTCTTGCCCGAGCCGGCACCGGCGAGGACCAGCAGGGGCCCGTCGAGGTAGCGGATTGCTTCACGTTGCGGGGGGTTCAGCACGGATATCGCGGACATCGCCGGGGGTCGGGGCTGGATCGGGGCGCGATTCTAGCATGCCGCAGGCGGAAGGCTGCTGCGGGGGATCGTCGCCCTCGCATTCTGGCCGCCAGGTGCGTTCGCGATCGATACCAGGAAGGTGACCTCGGATCATCCGGCAGCCACATTCACCCGGTGAATGATCTGCGAATCCCGCATTCAGCAACTCTATGGAACCGCCCCGGTTCAAGCCTGTTCTCAGTATCACGAGGCTAACGTGGCCACCGGGAAGCGTCGCGCAGGCAAACAAGAATTGACAACACCGCGGACCCTGGATGGGCCTGGACATCAGGAGGGAAGACATGAAACGTGCTCTGCTTGCCGCGGTGGCGGTATTGGTCATGGTCGGCGCCGGCGTTGGCGTCTTTCACGAGCGAACGGCAGGTGACGCCTATGCCCAGAGCACCCCCGCTGCCGCTGTCGTCGCGTCCGGGCAGGCGCTTCCCGAAGCGTCCAGCGTCGATCAGGACGCCCCCTACCACGAGGCCTGCGCCCGTGAGGGACTGAACGAGTCCGAGTGCGTCGGCCGGCTGATCTGGTTCAAGGCCACTGCCGGCAACGACCGCTTTCATACCTATACCTTCCAGCAGCGCATCGGCGTGCTGGTCGACTGGTTCCGCGTGCTGCGCGCCGACCAGCGCGATGATCGCTTCTGGGCCTGGGGAATCATCAACGATCCGGCCTGCTGCAAGCCCGGCGAGCCCGACTGCCCGGCCCGCTCGGTCGACGAGACCTACGGCTTCGACTGGTGCCCCGGTGACGATGTGTTGCTCAAGTACGTCGGCAAACCGGGCTACGTCGATCCCGCCTGCAGCCTGAAGGATGCGGCGCTGGACGCCGACGATCCGCATAGCCAGGGTGGCAAGGCCGACCAGCGACACTCGGCCTGCGACCTGAAATTTGGCACCTCGACCGGTGCGCTGGGCATCCGCAAGTTTCCCAATCCGCGCTTTGACGCCGCCAAGTGGACGCAGCTCAACGGCGGCACGGCGACGTGGTCCGGCTACAGCCGGACGCTCGCCGCGACCAGCGGCATCGAATCGGATCAGCGGGTGAGCAAGCTGGCCGACGCCTCGGTCGAGCCGCCCTTCCTGATCGGCACCTCCTGTGGCTCGTGCCATATTGCCTTTGACCCGCTCAACCCGCCGGCGGATCCGGCGCATCCGAAGTGGGAGAACATCAAGGGCCTGATCGGCAACCAGTACACCCGCATGTCCGAGTTGCTGGGGTCGGGGATGCCGATCAGCAGCCTGGAATACCAGATGTTTGCCCATGCCCGGCCGGGCGTCACCGACACCTCGGCGATCTCGCACGACCAGATCAACAACCCGGGTACGATCAACGCCCTGATCAATGTGGCCCAGCGGCCCGTATTCAAGGGCGAAATCGTCACCAAGTGGCGCAAGGCCAACTCCTGTGGCGCCGAGAAGGACGAGGACAAGTGCTGGTGCGAACCGGGCCGCAACGGCAAGTGCTGGCAGAAGAGCACGCGTGAGGACGACACGACGGTGGTCAACCTCGGCGGCCAGAAAGTCGTGCTGCCCGGCGTGCACCGCATCCTCAAGGGTGGTGAGGATTCGATCGGCGCGCACGAAGCGATCCAGCGTGTCTATTTCAACATCGGCTCGTGCTCCGAGCAGTGCTGGGTCAATCACTTCTCCGACATGCGCCAGGTTGACCCGGAGCAGCGCGGCTTTGGCCAGACGCCGTTCAACATCGGGCAGTGCCGGCGCGATTGCCCGAACTTCCGGGCGATCGAGGATCGCCTGCAGAATCTGCTGGATTTCTTCGCTTCCGCCGAGTCGGACCAGACCGACCTGGCTGCCGCCCGGGCGATGGCCCGTCAGGCGGCGAGTCCGGCTGCGAGCTACAGCCGCGCCGATTTCGTCTTCGAGCTGGAACAGGAGTTCGGCAAAGGCGCTGTCACGCGCGGGCAAACGGTGTTCGCGGAGAACTGCGCGCGCTGCCATTCCAGCATCCCGGAAAGCGAAGGCGGGCCGTTCAGGAACCGTGACTTTGCGGCTGCCAACCCGCAGCACCCACGCCAGGTGCGTGTCGATTTTCTCGGCAACGATCAGCCAACGCCGGTCACCGAGGTCGGCACTTTCCGCTGCCGGGCGCTGCACTCGAACCACAAGGCCGGCCACCTGTACATGGAGTACGCTTCCGACACTCTGCGCAAGCAGCCGCTGGTCGCCGACATTCCCGAGCGCAACGAACTCAAGGACGGCGGTCGCGGCTATTACCGCAACATTTCGCTGGTCAATGTCTGGGCGACGGCGCCATTCATGCACAACAATGCCATCGGTCCCGAGATCTGCGGTAAGCCTGCCAACAAGGCCAACGACTTCCACCGCGCCCGCTATGTCGACGCCAGCGGCAAGCCGCTCGATCAACAGCCCGACTGCCTGCGCTACGACCCCAGCGTCGAGGGACGCTTCGAGCTCTACAAACGTTCGATGTTCGAGCTGCTGCACCCCAGGGAAAGGGGCTTCAAGCGCACACTGACCAACGCCGACCTGCTGATCGACGTCGGCATCCGGCCGCTCGACGGCACGACCGAAAAGCCACTGTTCGGCTTCGGCCAGGTGAAGGTCCCGGCGGGTACCAGCGCCGGTTTCCTCAACGGGTTGACGCACAAGCAACTGGTCGGCGACCTGTTTCTCGCCAGGCGCGATCCGGCGAAACTCGAAGCGGCCGGCAAGAAGGATCAGGTGCCGGTACTGCAGGCGATGGCCGACGAGATCCTCAAGCAGCCATCGCGTTTCGTCGACATCCTGCGCGAGCGGCGCGACTTCATCAGAGCCAACTACCAGACCTGCACGCAGGAGATCGAGAACGAGGGCCATCGTTTTGGCGAAGATCTTTCCGAAGCGGACAAAAAGGCGCTGACTGCCTTCCTGGCCACGCTCTGAGGCCACCCGGAGAATAGACATGAGACTGCCCAAGATTTCTCTGCTGCGTACCGGTGCCCTCGTCCCTGCCGCTCTCGCCCTCACCCTGGCCGCGTGCAGCAAGCCGGAGCCACCCAAGATCGGCTTCGCCCCCTACGACAAGAGCCACCAGTCGAAGATGGACCTGGCCCAGGTGGATTACAAATATCCGATTGCAACGGCCGAACTGGCGAAAATCACCCCAGATTACCTGGCGAAGCTCGACCAGGAGCAGCTCGACCAGCTCTACGCCCGCCTGACTGCCGGGCCGATCCCCGACGGCGCCTTCGATGGCCGCATCCTTCTGCCGCGCGGCGAGAGCGGCAAATTCCGGTTGTCGGAAATCGTCGGCGGTTTCGCCGGTACCGCGCTGCACCTCAAGGGGCTGGTGATCGAGGAAGTCGGCGAAACCCTCTGGCGCGGCAAGGTCTTCTTCCGTGACGAGCGGGTGTTGCGCAATCGCATCGAGGATCTGTCGCTGCTGAAGAAGGCAGGTCTGGTCGAAGGCGAGCCAAAAAAGATGAACTATGGCGGCAAGGAGACCTGGCTGCTGTTCCCTGCCAAGCTGTACTGCGGCCAGAGTCTGCTCGATGCCCGACGGGAATCGATCATCATCGATTACTTCTTCAGCGATGAAATCGCCGGCTACCAGGAAAAGCCGGATTACCTCGCCGGTCGTCGAGGCCTGCGCGTGCGCGACGAGATTCGCATGATCCGGCCGGGCTTCTACCTTGGCCGTGCCTATCTGGACCGCGGTTTTGCCCTCAATTTCACCCTCCACGACCGGACTACCGACGACAAGGCGAGGGAGGACTTCGTCAAGACCGGCAAGGTGCAGGAAGAATGCTGGCCAGGGACACAAACGCGGACGCTCGCGGCCGCGGCTTCCTGATCGGTGCGTGCTGGCCGGCTGGCAATGAAAGTCCCCGATGAGCCGGCCCCGGGTCCTGCTGCTCCTGCCGGCGCTGCTGCTGGGTTTCACCTGCGGCCAGGCAAGCCCTGCCCAGGCGGCTGGGGCCCCGGCGCCGACCTGGGTGGTTGACCCGGCGCTACCCGGTGAGAACCTGCCCGGCGTCGGGCGCTCGCTGTTCGACCGGCTGTTCGCCGTGCAGCGCGGCGGGCAGGCGGAAATCGAACTGCCGTTCCCCTTCGAGGCCCTGCTCGCCAGGCTCGACGCACAACTGCAGCGCGCGCCGGCCAGCCCGCTGCCACCGGCCAAGCGCGTGCTGATCCCGCTCGGTCGCTCCCTGCAGCGGACCGCTGCCGCGCCCGACTACTTCGCTTACCCGCGGGTGGTCGTCGCCGTCGACGCATCACCGGCGGCGTTCGGCGCGCCGCTGCTCAAGGATCGCCTCTACCTCGGCTATCAGGAGAAGTCGGCGGTGCTCGAAGTCATCAGTTACAACGAGGCCGCCGGTCGCTTCGAGTTCCAGCTGGTCAAGGACTACCGGGCGGGCGGCAGGCCGAAGGTGGTTTACGCCCCCCGCACGCTGTGCTTCGCCTGCCACCAGAACGGCGCGCCGATCTTCTCGCGCGCGCTGTGGGACGAAAGTAACGCCAATCCGCAGGTCGCTGCCTTGTTGCTCGCCAGCGGCCGCCGGTTCTACGGCATCCCTGTCGAGCGTGGGGTCGACGTCCCTTACGCCATCGACAACGCCAGCGAGCGGGCAAACGGCTTTGCGCTGACCCAGCGGCTCTGGCAGGAAGGCTGTGGCGGCAACGATGTCAGCGGCCATCGCTGCCGCGCCGGTCTGTTCGCCGCCACCCTGCGCCACGCGCTCGCCGGTGGCCAGAGCTGGAAAGCCGATGCGGACTTCGAGCAGGCGGTGGCCGCGCCGCTGCGCGCCGAAGCTCGCCGTCGCTGGCCGGGCGGGCTGGCGATCGGCAATCCCGACATCGCCAACCGCAATCCCCTGCAGGGCATGCGCCACTGGCCGGCTGACAGCGCCGCCCGAGTGGCCTTTTCGCACGTCGCCGTGCCTTTCGACCCGCTGCTGCCACGACCATCACGCGAAGTCTGGCGGGCCGATGCGCCCGACGCGCTGCGCAAGCTGGTAGCCGGACTCAGCGAGTTTGTCGCCGCCACCGACCGGGCTCAGCTCGACGCGGCGCTGGCGCGGCCGGCGACGGTGCCGGTCGTGCGCGTCACGGCACCCTGTCGCTTCGCGGCGAGCAAAGCAGCGTCGCGTGCCTCGCTGCGCTGCGCCGCGCCCGGCGGCACGCTGCTCGAAGGAACGCTCGCCTGGCAGGCCGGGCGAAGCGTTGATGGCGAGCTGACGCGACTGACGCTGGCCGACGGTACGGCGGTGAACGCCGCCAGACTGCGCCCCGCTGGCCGCGCGACGCCCGCCGTGATGAAACTGCAGCCGTTTGTGGACGGCCGTGCAGCGCGCACCGCTGCTGGCAACGCCATCGCCGTCATCGAGGTCCGGCGCCCTGCCGGCAGCGATCACGGCGAGGTCACGATCGAAGTCCGCCAGGATTTCGCCATCGTCCAGCAGGCCGTCGACCGCCTGGTCAGCGGGCCGCAGGCGGCGGCGCTTTTCGCACCGGCACCCTTCCCGCGCGAGCCGCTCTTCGCGGCGCTGTTCGGCGAGCTGGGCATTGCTGCGGGCGCGCGCGGCGGCACAGGGTGCTGCCAGGCGGCGCGCGCGCTGCCGCCACCGCAGCTTGAAGTACCTGCCGTCGCCCCCGCTGAGCCAGCCGCCGCCGCAATGCCGCCGACGGCTGCCAATGACAGGGCGCAGCGCAGCTTCCAGCCCTACTGCGCCGCCTGTCACCAGACAGCCGAGACTTTTCCGCCGAATTTTCTCCAGGGCAGCCCGGCCCAAGTGGTCACCCGACTGCGCCACTGCGCGCCGCGGCTCTACGTGCGCCTGGCGATGGCCGACCTGCTCCCCGAACAGCGCGAAAAGACGCCGATGCCGCCGGAAAGCGTGTTACCGGCTTTTGCCAGCACCCCGCAAGCCTGGCGTAGCAGTCCGGTACGGGCGGCGTTGCTGGCGCAGGTGGAGGGCTGGTTGCGCGCCGAAACTGGCCAGGCACCTCAGCTCAGCTCGATGCTGAGCGCGGGCTATGAAGCCTTGCGATCCTGTCTGCCGCCGCAATGAATCAGCCAAGGAGGAGGGAAATCCGATGAATGACGTGCAAACCCCGATGGAAAGCCGCTGGAAGCGGCGCTTCCTGATCCTGCTGCTGGTCATCGTGGCCATCCCGGCCATCCTCGTGGCGTGGCTGGCGATACGCTTCGGCGGCGACGTGCCGGTCGACTACGACACTCCGGTCGAGCACTTCAAGTACGGCTCGACCGGCGGCGAACACGAAATGGGATTCCCGTACTGGATCTGGCGCGTCCTGCCGGACGTCTGCCCGCAGTACCTGCCCGGCAAGGGCTACCAGTCGCTGGGCATGGTCTACGAAAGGAATGCCGACGGCAGCGACCGCGCTCTGCCGATCGGCACCTCACAGCGGCGTTACCAGGGCATCGACCGCGTCTTCGTCAACTGCGCCGTCTGCCACACCAGTACGGTACGCACCGCCGCCGGGCAGCCGTCGACCATCGTCCTCGGCATGCCGGCTGCCACCTTCAACATGAAGGGCTTCGAGGAGTTCTTCTTCCGCTGCGCTGCCGATCCAAAATTCGCCAAGGAATACATCCTGCCCGAAATCGAGCGCCAGGGCGGCGAACTTGATCTGCTCGACCGCTATCTGGTCTACCCGCTGGCGATCGCCATCATGCGCGACCGCGTACTCGCGCTGGCCGGGCGCTTCCAGTGGGTCTTCGATCAGCACGAGTGGGGTCCTGGGCGGGTCGACACCTTCAATTCGGCAAAGGTCATCTTCAACTTCCCGATGGCGCACCTCGACCCCAGGGAATTCGACGCGCCGGCCGATTTTCCCTCGCTCTGGCGCCAGCGTCAGCGCAAGGAGCCGCGCGAGATGCAGCTGCACTGGGATGGCAACAACACCACGGTCGAAGAGCGCAACAAGAGCGCCGCCTTCGGCACTGGCACGACGCCGCCAACGATCGACCTCGCGCGTATCGCTCGCGTCGAGGCGTGGATCATGGATGTCACGCCGCCGGCCTTCGGCCAGTTCTTCCCGATCGACGAGAAGCTGGCGGCAAGCGGTGCCCCGATCTACCAGGAATACTGCGCTGCCTGCCACGGCGCATCCGGCAGCGATTTCAGCGGTGAGTACGTCGGCCAGGTCACGCCGCTGGTGGAAATCGGCACCGACCGCCGTCGGCTCGATTCCTACACCCATACCCTGGCGGTGAACCAGGCCACGCTGTACGCCGGCTACCCGTGGCGCTTCACGCATTTCCAGAAGACCCACGGTTACGCCAACCTGCCGCTCGACGGCCTCTGGCTGCGGGCGCCCTACCTGCACAACGGCTCGGTGCCCAGCCTGCGTGCCCTGCTCGAGCCGGCGGCGAGCCGGCCCACCGCCTTCTATCGCGGCAACGACGTCTACGACCCGGTCCAGGTCGGCTTCGTTTCTGATCAGGCCGAAGCCGGCGGCCGCCACTTCTTCCGCTTCGACACCGCATTACCCGGCAATGCCAACGTCGGGCACGAAGGCAAGCCCTACGGCACCGAACTCAGCGCCGCTGAAAAGACTGCCCTGCTCGAATTCCTGAAAACCTTCTGAGGACCGGATCATGAGCTACGCTTCCCGCAAGACCTGGTTCCGAGTCATTGCCGTCGTCGTCATCGTGGTCGGCATCGTCGGTGCGATCATCGGCTACCAGCGCGGTTTCCGTGAGTATCCGCAGCCCGACTGGGTGACCGCCACGCCGGAAATGCGCTTCAAGTACGGCTCAATCGGCGCCGAGCACGACGCCGGCGTGCCCTACTGGATTTTCTACGTCCTGCCGCGAATCTTTCCCGAAAAGCTGACCCAGGACGGCAAGGTCATTCCCGGCGGCTACGCTGCCCTGGGCGTGCCGTGGGAGCAAGGCCAGGAGTTGCCGGTGGGCTTCACCAAGAAGACCATCGGCTTCCCGCGCGTGGCCAACAACTGCGCCGTCTGCCACACCACCAGCTACCGCGTGTCGTCCGAAGCCAACCCGGTGCTGGTCGTCGGTGGCCCCGCGCACACCACCAACGTCGAGGGCTTCTTCCGCTATCTGATCGACTGCGCCAAGGATCCACGCTTCAACGCCGACATCCTGATGGCCGAAATCAACCGTGTCACCGAGCTCGACCTGATCGACAAGCTGCTCTACCGCTTCCTGATCATTCCGATCACCAAGAAGCGCCTGCTCGAGCGCGAAGCACAGTTCGCCTGGATCTACCGCCCGGATTTCCCGGACTGGGGCCGCGGCCGCGACGACGCCATGAACCTCACCAAGTACTTCATGATCCGCGCGCCGATGGACGACACCTTCGGTCCCACCGACATGCCGTCGCTGTGGAACCTCAAGAAGTACGTCTGGGAGCGGGGCCACCGCATGAACTACGCCGGCGACAGCCACGACGCCTACTCGGTGATCATGGACTCGGCTCTCGGCCTGCTCGGCGCCGCCCCGGCCAGCAAGGAGGACTTCGTCGGCCAGGTCAAGTGGCTGCACGGCTACCTCTCGGAGCTGCCGCCGCCGAAGTATCCCTTCCCCATTGACGCCGCCAGGGCAGACAGCGGCAAGGTGCTGTTCGACGCCAACTGCGCCGCCTGCCATGCCAGCGAGCTGACCGGCCGGCCGCTGCCACTGGCTGACGTCGGCACCGACCGCGGCCGCCTCGATTCCTGGAACAAGGGCGCCGCGATCAAGGCCAATCAGGTCGTCAAGGAGATGGGCCTGGAACGGCGCGGCCTGGTCGAGGAAGATCTGCAGGGCTATATCGTTCCCTTCCTCGACGGCATCTGGCTCAAGGCACCCTACCTGCACAACGGTTCGGTGCCGACGCTGCGCGACCTGCTCGAACCCGCAGCTGCTCGCCCGACGGTGTTCTGGCGTGGCTACGACCTGTACGACCAGATCAAGGTCGGCTTTGTCACCGACACCCCGGAGGCGCAGCGCATCGGTACCCGGCTCGACACCGGCAGCAAGGGCGGCGGCAACCAGGGACACGAGTTCGGCAGCCAGTTATCGGCGGCCGAGAAGGAGGCTCTGGTGGAGTATCTGAAGACGCTGTGATCGGCCGGCGAGGGGCTGGATCAGCGCAGCGCGCCGTGGCTGCGGATGAGGTTTCGGGCGTGCCGGCCGCGGCGCGCTGACTCATTTCGCCCGGAAGACAGCTCTGACCAGGCGGATCTGGCCCTCCTGAAGACTGCGCCGCGCGTTGCCTGCCTTTTGCGCGAGATTGTCGACGTACACCCCCAAAGTTAGCGGGCTGGGTGCAGCGTCTGCGGCAGCCATGTTCAAGTGGGCTTCGCTGGTATCCTCGAACCGTTCAGCGGCAAACCCGCGCTCCCCGAGCAGCGAGCGAATCTCTTCGGCCGAGACCAGGAAGCTGTCGGCCGGGTCGGTGGCCCACGGAAGCGGAAAATAGGACGTCGCCGCTCTGCCGGCGGCTATTTCCTGGAAGGCGTACCGGCCGCCTGGCTTGAGGACGCGGCAGATCTCCCCGTAGAGCGTCTGCTTGTCCGCGATGTTCATGCCGACGTTCTGCATCCAGACCACATCAAACGAATCGTCTGGAAAAGGCAGGCCGAGAGCGTTGCCTTCGTGCACTACGATTCGCTCGTCAAGGCCCGTCAGCCGATTCAGCAGTACCGCACCGGCGCAGAAATCGGGCGACATTTCGAGGCAGTCGACGCGACAGCCGAGCGCGGAAGCGAGTAGCCGGGCGGGACCGGCCAGCCCGGCGCCAATGTCGAGCACGCGATCTTCGGCCCGAATCTGCGCCAGTGCCAGCAACTCGCGGGAAGCGCGGACTCCGCCGGTGTGGAAATGGTCAAGCGCCCCCAGTTCCTCGGGTAGCAGCCGTTGCTCGGGATTCAATCCGGCGGCGCGGATGGCCGCCAGGATTCGTGCCTCGATATCACCGGCAGAATAGTGTGCTTCCAGACCAGCCATAAACAGCCCTCCTCAAGATCCGACGCGCTCGGCATGTGTTTCACTGAAGCGTGACTGCTTTGCCGCGTCCCAGTAGGCAGACTGGGTAGCGACGGCGACGATATGGACTCGCTGACGCCTTCGTTCTGGCGCGCTCGCGCGATCGTGAGCGGGCAGCGGGGGCCTGGGGGTGGATGCGAAGGTTCATGACTCGGGCAGACCTTACGTCCAACGCCGACGCTCAGCGGGTGGCATCAGCTGCCATTGCCTGAAGCAGCCAGCATCGCCGCGGAGGTGACGTGGTCGCCGCGCTGACGCAACTCCCCGGCGGCGTTGATGCGATCTCGCTCCTCGCGGTTCTGGCTAAGCTTCCACTTCCCGACCAGCTGGGTGATCTCGATCTCGATGCCCACAATGGCTGACAACATCTGATCGATATACTCCCTTGATGAATCGGTCATCTTCCAGGGCTGGTTGGACCCGGTGCGCGCCTCATTCACCCGCGTGAGGCGGGCCACGACACCACGCACGAACCTTTCGTCATCGCGAATCTTGATCCTTCCGTGAACGTGCACCGCTTGGTAGTTCCAAGTTGGTACTTGCCGGTGAAACTCGTGCTTGCTCGGATACCAGTTGGGTGAGATATAGGCACTGGCAGCACGAAAGATCACGAGCGCTTCGTCGCCATCTTTCGCCTCCTGCCACAAGGGATTGGCGCGCGCGACATGAGCGAGCAGATGTCCGCGCTCGCCGTCATCCGGCCTTAACTCGAAAGGCAGATGATTTGCATCGAGGCCGCGCGGCCCATTGACTACGAGCACCCCGAGCGGGTGCTCGCGGATCACGCGGTGAAGCTCTTCCGCCCGCGTTTCTTCAAAATGCTGAGGTAGGTACATACCGTTCCGCTCGGCTCCTTTTACAAGGTCATGAAGGCCAGAGTGTAATCAACTTTGAACATAGAGAGAATGCTGCCCAACGTTTGACATGAGCGGCGGCATCACACCCTGCGCGGAGCAAAACCGAGCAAAACGGGGCCTGGCTCACACATCAAGTGACATCTGGTCCTGTGGTCCCGCTTCTTCAAGCATTGCCTTCCGCGGCCGACCCCGCGGGCGAATTTCGCGCCGCTGTCCAGTGGCCCGTTCGATACTGTCGACAAACCGCGCATCCCCGAGCGGCTGCCCCTGATCCAGGGCCATGCGGATGTCGCTGATTGCGTCGGTATCCAGCTCCGGGCGGAACAAGGACCGATAGTTCGCCAGCCGGTCAGCCTCGTTTGCCGCCAGACTGGAATACACCGCATGCGGAGTCAGCAATGAGTCAGGTTGCCCCAGTCCGTTCGCCCGATAAGGCGAATTCCATGGATTGCCACCCCAAACCGTCCAGGAGTTCCGTCATTCCCGCGCAAGCGGGAATCCAGTCCAGGCTCTGTCCTACATCGGGCCGAACGGTGGATCGCCGCTTTCGCGGAGATGACGGCTGTCGTTTATCGGTACCTCTATCTCTGGAAATCGCCTAACTGCTCCAGCGATAATGCGCCGGGTCATCGACCATCGCTGCGCGCACGGGATTGAGTTCGATATAGCGCTGACAAAGAAGTAGATAGGCATCGGCCTGCACCAGGGAAGACTTGTAGCGGCTGTCCCACAGGGTGCCGGCGCGACGGTACGTCTTGTTGATGTACTGCACGTAGCGCCGGCCCAGCGAAATCATCAGCCGGGAGACCGCCTCGGATTCCGGCGGAGACAGCAAGAGGTGCACGTGGTTGGTCATCTGGACGTAGGCGTGCAGCGCGCAGCCGGTGGCTTTGCACGCCTCGCCCAGCCATTCGCAGCGAAGAAGCAGGCGTCGCGGTTATGTCCCCGCTGAACGACGTGCAGGGGAAGACCGGGGAGATGGATGCGGGGGCGACGGGGCATGTCGTTGAGGATAGCAAGTTCTGTCAGTTAAATCGAGCCTGGCCCCTTTCCCCCTCCTGGCGTGGCTACGACGTTTACGATCCGATCAAGGTCGGCTTTGTCACCGACACCCCGGAGGCGCAGCGCATCGGTACCCGGCTCGACACCGGCAGCAAGGGCGGTGGCAACCAGGGACACGAGTTCGGTAGCCAGTTATCGGCGGCCGAGAAGGAGGCCCTGGTGGAGTATCTGAAGACGCTGTGATCGGCCGGCCAGGGCTACGTCCGAGTTGGTTTCTAGCCTCCGCTCAAGGCCTGGAAAATGTAAACCGTCCCGCTTTCGGGGACACGATCCGAGAGCGTTTTTCGGTCAATCACGATCGTGTCATCGATGCAGAGCGTCACATGCCGACGCAACGCTCCATGTTCGTCGAGCACGTAATCGGCAAAGCCCGGGGCCATCTCGTTGACGGCGCGCAAAACGTCTGCGATTGACCCGGCGGGCACCGTAATCGTCCGGTTTGCCAGTTGCGGGAAGAACCGGTAGAGATGTTGCGTCATCTGAACAACAGGCATGGGGCGTTCAGCCGAATCGTACTGAATACACCGGTGGCAGATTGTTGCCGAGGCATTGCCAGGATTCGCCACGGTCTTCCGACACATAGACATTCCCCGTCGAGCTACCAAAGCATAAACGATCACCCGCCACATCGAGGCCATGCCGCAAGACAATGTCGTAGGCATTCTCCTGCGGCAGACCTTGTCGGAGAGCTTGCCATGACTGCCCGCCATCGGTTGTCCGGGCAACGAACAGGCCGCCATCGATCGCCATACGTTCCGAATCCGCGCGTGCCGGCACGACCCAGGCCGTACGCCCATCATTGGCATCCGCTGCGATGGGAAAACCGAAATGCACACCCGCAGCGGGCATGCTGACTTTCTTCCAGCTGCGGGCCGCGTCGTCACTGTAGAAAACACCGCAGTGGTTTTGCTGCCAGAGATGATCCGGCTGCCCGGGGCAGCCGGCCACGAAGTGCGGGTCGTGGCCCCAGTCCGCAGCCGCGTTCGGAAGATAGTCCATCAACATGCCGCGATTACGAGCCGCCCAGGTTCGTCCGCCATCGGTGGTCTCGATGACACCGGCGGTCGATACCGCGACATGGACATGATCCGCATCGCGCGGATCGACCAGGATGGAATGAATGCCGGGTTCGAACACGCCGTAATCGATGCTCGCAGGCGTGCCATGCCAACGGTTTTCAGTCGTCGCATCGCCGGCGAATAAATCGCCTCCGCGACTCTCGTGGTTCCACAGCGGTCGGTTGAGTTCCCAGCTATCGCCGCCATCGTCACTGACGAACAACCCACCAGGGATCGTACCGGCATACAGCCTGCCCGGCTGGCTGGCAGGGCCAAAGGCAATGGTCCAGATCTTGTAGATGCTCGCATCGGCATACTCGGGCCGGGCGGACGGTGCGGCCGGATCGAAATCCGGGGTAGGCAGGTACTTGACGATGTAGCGTGCGCCCGCGGGATACTTTATCGATGTCAAATCCTCCCAGGTTGCGCCGCCGTCACGCGAACGTGCCAGCTTCGGCCCCCAGTGGCCATGATCCAGACTGGCCCACAGCGTGCCATCACGCGGATCGCGCGCCGCGTAACAAACGGGAATCCCCGCATGCGCAATGGGGCGCGGACGCCAGCTGGAATGGATCCGGTCGAAGATGATGGTGCCCTTGCGCGTACCCAACAGAATCATGTCAGACATTGGATTCCCCCATTTACTTACGTCGGCTCGATCACTCACTACGCACATTATGGCCAGCATCAAGGGCTGTCCGCCAGCAAGGCCAGAGCCTCGGGGGGACGTCGCCTGGAAGCGTGGGTTGAACATCACCGAGCTCGCCTGCGATTGTTCCTGGCGTTGTGCGCCAGCTCACAGAGGCCAAGTTGTTCCATAAGCGGCAAAATGTAGACGCCAGAGGGCCCGCGCAGTTCCTCCTCCAACCCCTACCAGTCGCCAACAGGGTTTTCTCAGAGCATGCAGCAGCGCGCCGAAACTCCCCGCTCGCGGACCGCCGGCGCTCATGCCTTCGGGGCAAATTCAAAAAAGATACTTGTAGAGGGCGCGCCCCGCGCTCCCGACCGGGCTCGTCCAACAGACGGATCAGATGGTGGCGTCGCACGACCTATCTTTGCTCGTTCCAGCTTCGGCATGCAACTTCAGCCCAAGTGCACCGATGACTTTAAGGATGGTGTCGAAGCCAGGGCTACGATCACCGGAAAGCGCTTTGTAAAGACTTTCGCGAGACAGCCCGGCATCGCGCGCAACCTGTGACATACCCTTGGCGCGAGCAATATCGCCAAGTGCTTTGGCAATGAATGCAGCATCCCCGTTAGCTTCTTCAAGGCAGGCTTCAAGATAAGCGGCCATTTCCTCCGGGGTTCTGAGGTGTTCGGCGACGTCATAGCGAGTGGTAACGGTCTTGGTCATGGTTGCTGCTCCGAAAGATTACGTGCGAGGCGCAATGCAGTCTTGATGTCCTTGGCTTGGGTAGTCTTGTCTCCACCAGCCAGCAGAAAAATCAGCTCTCGCTCTTGCTTCTCGAAATACACCCGGTAACCCGGTAACCCGGACCGTACTTGATTCGCAACTCCGAGACACCTTCGCCAACTGGCTCGACATCTCCGGGGTTTCCAGCGGCGAGCCGTTCGGTCCTTGCTTGGACGCGCGCTCTCGCCTGGAGATCGCGCAAGTCGTCAAGCCATTCAGCGAAGAGGACGGTTTTGCGAATTTCAATCATACAACCACTGTAGCCGCACGGCTACATTTTGTCAATGCCATGCGCGCTGTCCGGAGGTGCCCGCCGCTGGAGGTAACCGGCAATGACCGGAGAGCAAATGATTGACGAACGTGCAAACGGTGAATGCCGGGCATTGTCCGCGTTGGCCCACCAGGCATCGGCCTGCACCAGAGAAGACTTGTAGCGGCTGTCCCACAAGGTGCCGGTGCGACGGTACGTCTTGTTGATGTACTGCACGCGGCGCCGGCCCAGCGAAATCATCAGCCGGGAGACAGCCTCGGATTCCGGCGGAGACAGCAAGAGGTGCATGTGGTTGGTCATCTGGACGTAGGCGTGCAGCGCGCAGCCGGTGGCTTTGCAAGCCTCGCCCAGCCATTCGCGGTAGGCGAGGTAGTCGTCCTCGGCGAAGAAGCAGGCGTCGCGGTTATGTCCCCGCTGAACGACGTGCAGGGGAAGACCTGGGAGATGAATGCGGGGGCGACGGTGCGTGTGTCGTTGAGGATAGCAAGTTCTGCCAGCTAAATCGACCCTGGCCCCTTTCCTCTTTCTTGCTTGGGCAGAGTACGTGGAAAGGTGGTGTTTGAGACATGGGATTAGCTCCTCAGGATGGAGTCATACTCGATGTCAGATGAGCGCCATTCATTTCCGGCAGAGTCAACAAGGACACTGTCTCCATCTCGTTTTAAGATGTTCGCGCCGCCATTATTTTGAAGCACCATTTCACCCAATAAACTTACATTGTCGTAAGAATATACGCACTCACAGACAGCACCATCTTCCAAGCGGACTCCAACGATTGGAAGATTGTTTGGGGCTACAAGCTTAATTATTTTTGCTGCCATTCTAATTTCCTCTTCATTATGCACAGCATGGAGCTAGGGGGCGGCGCGATTCTGCGCCGCCCCTAGTATTGTTGAAATACTGCTATCGCTTACATGCGATATAAAACAGATATTCCTTGGGACTACCAAGCGGGATGGGTCTCCAATCACCAGGATCAGGTTCAACACCAATCACTTCACCTTTGCCCATGTTTCCCTTGTGTGAAGAGGTATAAAGGCTTCGACTTTGTTTTTGTATGCAATCGTATTCACTTTGTACCTTTAAGGATCTGTATGCCTCAGCAGTCGTTTTAAAGTCAAACAGATGCCACATTTGCACCCTGTTGCCAGCCTTGTGAATAGTCGATGGATCGGCGTAGGTGGTGACTTGTGAGGTAGCATCGACACCAACCTCTTTCCATTCCGCCAGCACGTTACTGCTCACAATAGCCAACAACACCATCAAAATAATTCTATGCATATACCTCCCCAAGAAAGTTATTGTGAAGCCCAACGTGGAGGTCACCGGCGCTGCGCGGCTTTATCGCGCAGCGTCCGGTGGTCAGGGTGTGGCGCCCAGCATGGGCGCGATGATGGGTAGTCCCTGTGGGAGTACCGGGATTGATTCGACATATTGGATCAATGATAACCACTAGCCGAAGGCAAGGGCAAGGTCCGAGGACTTGTCTGGAGGAAGCCGGAGCGCAAAAGTGCGAGGCGACGGACAGAAACTGCATAGAAGGCCTGGTCTGCGGGCGAGTTGGCACCCCATGACGAAGCCCATCGGATACGGCGGACAAGGTAAATGCAGCGCTTGGCACGGAAACATCGCGTTCTTACCTGGGGAGACCTGATCGGCAAGCGATTGCCGACGTTTCGCAAAAGCAGTGGGGATCGCTGCTCAACAGAATGATCCGGGCGTTGCGGCAGGCTGCCGGCCGCAGACGAGCGAACAGGCAGTGAGCGAAGCGAAGGCCATAGCGCGACGGCGAGCAATCGCCGGCGTGACTGATCAGGAGTCAGCAGAGGCCATAGTAGCTGCACCGAAAGGTAACGCGAAGGGCCGAACATGAACAGCAAAGGAGGAGCCGTGAGTTACTCGAACCCGACAACGAACCCGACCGGGGAGCCAGGATCGGCGTGATCTTGCCCAGCCAGCCTTGCACGACGCCCCGAAGGAAGTTTGTATGGGGAAGGACTTGATGGAAGCCGTACTCTCACCGGCCAACCTGAAACAGGCGTGGCGTCGAGTGAAATCCAACCGCGGCGCACCGGGAATCGACGGACTGCGCATTGAGGACTTCCCGGCGTATGCCTGTGAGCACTGGCCGGCCATCCGCCAGACCCTGAGCGAGGGTCGCTATCAGCCACAAGCGGTGCGACGGGTGACTATCCCGAAGCCCAGTGGTGGCGAACGCGCGCTGGGCATCCCGACCGTTGTTGACAGGGTCGTCCAGCAAGCCATCGCTCAAATCATGACACCGATCTTCGATCCGGAATTCTCCGAATCGAGCTATGGGTTTCGGCCCGGACGCTCCGCCCACGGCGCACTCAAGCAGGTCAGATCCGACCTCAAGGCCGGTTATCGCATCGCCGTTGACCTTGACTTGGCGAAATTTTTCGACAACGTCGATCACGACATCCTGATGGCCCGAGGGCCGAAAGGTAAGCGACAAGCGGTTGCTGGCCCCTCATCGGCCGCTACCTGCGGGCGGGTGTCATGATGGGTTCCACGCTTCAACCCAGCGAGTTGGGAACGCCGCAAGGCGGACCCCTCTCGCCGCTGCTGGCCAACATCCTGCTTGACGATCTGGATCGGACTCTGGAAGGGCGAGGCCACCGCTTTGCGCGGTACGCCGACGACCTCATGGTTCTGGTCAAGAGCGAACGGGCCGGCCAGCGCGTCAAGGCCAGTCTCACCGCCTACCTCGGCCGGCAACTCAAACTGCCGGTCAACGAGAAGAAGAGCCAGGTGGCAAAGATCGAGCAGTGCGTCTTTCTGGGATTCACCTTCAGGAAGAACAAACTGCGCTGGTCGGATGCCGCCTTCGCCGACTTCAAGCACCGCCTCCGGGAACTGACGGGGCGAAGCTGGGGAGTTTCGATGCAACATCGGTTCGAGAAACTCGGGCAGTACCTGCGCGGCTGGATGGGCTACTTTGGCATCTCGGAGTATTACCGACCGATTCCCGGACTGGATGAATGGCTACGCCGACGTGTGCGCATGTGCTACTGGAAACAGTGGCGTCTGTGTCGCACGAAGATCAGCCACCTTCTGGCGCTGGGGGTCGACCGGCGGACGGCGATCTTGACGGGAGTCAGCGGCAAGAGCTACTGGCACCTGTCTCGGTCAAAGGCGACGCAAGTCGGGATGACGAACGATTGGTTGAGGGCACAAGGTCTGGGAGTATCCGGAATCTTGGATGAAGGCTCACGGGTACGCTTGAGAACGTCGTGTGCGCCCTGTTCATGAACCGCCCGGTGCGGACCCGCATGCCGGGTGGTGTGGGAAGGGCCGGTTAGACGCCGGCCCTTACCCGATTATGCCTGCCCTTTGACTTGCGGCTCAAACCCAAGATATTCAAGAAGCTCATCGGGTGAGTGGGTTTGCAGAAATACCAGAAAGTTGGCATCGACTACAACAAGTTCTCCGTTGCTGAAATCAAATATTAGTGGTTGCAATTTGTGCTTGAACTGCACCTTTCCAACTCGTTCCAGCGCCTGGATAACGTTGTTGTGCTGCAGTGAGTCACCGGCAGGATGATTCGGACGAATTCGATGAAAAATGGTGTTAGGGCGCAATCCTCGTCGTAGTTCGTCGGGCGAGGCAGCGATTACTGCATAACCAATCCACTTGTACATCCCAAGCTGTGTTTCACCCAGCCCTTCCGAAAACCTAGCGAGGAAATTTCTGTATCGTGCGGCTTGTTCGTCAGCAACGGCGCGAAGCATGTCGTTTACATCTGCTTCGGTCCCAAGGCTGGCTGTCTCATCCTGAGTTTTCCAGATCCCGTACTTTTCACAGAGGCGGTAGCAGACTTCTTGGAGCAAGCCGACATTGCCTTGGCAGCCATCAACGATAAGCTTCTGGACTGGTTCGGCAATTGAGATATTGAGCAGTGCAGCGCCGGCGTCGATTACCTCGCGAAGGCTGGCTGCTTCCCAGTGGTCAGCATTTATTGTTGCGATGCGCCCAGAGAGGTCACCGTTATAGAGCGTCAGTTTGTTTGCTTCGAGCCAGACGCCAACGACGATGAACACGATATGAGATATCTCATGAAACACCTTGAGATCAAAGGCAAGAGACTGCTGAACATCCTCGTCTAGATAATGAAAGTCTTCGACGACAACGTACTTGGTGAAGTTGGCGGCTTTTAGGACTCGAACAACGTCATTCGCATCTTCTGGGTCGATTTCAAAATCCTTAACCTCTGTGACTTTCTCGTGGCCTTTTTCGTGTTCGAACTCGCCTTCCACTGCACCTTCCGCAATAAGCGGAATCTTTCCTTCGGCGCTGACTGTAGCATGTAGCTTTCTGGACCCACTCAACGTCTTGCTTTCGCTCACTTCGCATTTGATTCCGGCATGCTTTAAGAGCATTTCGTAGAGTGACGCCTTTGACGAGTCGCGCGTACATTGGATCACGACGTAGTCACTTTCGCTGAGGTGGTACTTGCGTAAGCAAGTCTTTCCTTGTTTGGATGCGCCGTGAATGACGATATGTTTGTCACGGGTGATGTCGTTGAGAAATCGATCATCTACACCGGGCCGCTCAACGTAAGTCTTTGGGACATCACGAGATGTTCCAAACACATCTGCAAGCTTATGAATTTGTTCAGCGGCCACAGTTATCTCCAAGAATAGGGGGTGAATGGGCATCAGTAGGCATAACGAATAGCGTTTATCGGCCGCGCCGAAAGCACCCGGCCTAGCCGCTGGCGTATCCGCGGCAGATAAACCTCGTTGGACTGAAGCGCCTCGACGGCGGTACTTATGGGGATTGTAAGCGTCCGGTGCTTCGGGTCAAGCCACGGGCAGGGGTCAGACGGGTTGGCCAGAGGCAGACGAGCGGCTTCCTGCTGTTCGCGAGGAGGTGACAGGAACGAACAGGGCGCTCTGGCAAACAGACCGCAGCGCCAGAATCGTCACTTCGCCACGCTGCCGACGAGGCATCTCCTGGCGGCCGAAACTGCCATTGAGCACACCGGAAAGCCCCTCCCCAAGCGCTGACCGTTTTCATGGGGGTGCGCGAACCGATGCACTCTGCGGCGTCATCCGACGCAGGACCGATGAAAACGGGCCAGGCTCACATATCAAAGGAAAAAGGGGCTCACACATCGAGTGACATCTGGTCCTGTGGTCCCGTTTCTTCAAGCGTTGCCTTCCGTGGCCGACCCCGCGGGCGAATTTCGCGCCGCTGTCCAGTGGCCCGTTCGATACTGTCGATAAACCGCGCATCCCCGAGCGGCTGCCCCTGATCCAGGGCCATGCGGATGTCGCTGATTGCGTCGGTATCCAGCTCCGGGCTGAACAAGGAGCGATAGTTCGCCAGCCGGTCAGCCTCGTTTGCCCCCAGACTGGAATACACCACATGCGACGTCAGCAATGAGTCAGGTTGCCCCAGTCCGTTCGCCCGATAACTGCTCCAGCGATAATGCGCCGGGTCATCGACCATCGCTGCGCGCACGGGATTGCGTTCGATATAGCGCTGACAAAGAAGTAGATAGGCATCGGCCTGCACCAGAGAAGACTTGTAGCGGCTGTCCCACAAGGTGCCGGTGCGACGGTACGTCTTGTTGATGTACTGCACGTAGCGCCGGCCCAGCGAAATCATCAGCCGGGAGACAGCCTCGGATTCCGGCGGAGACAGCAAGAGGTGCACGTGGTTGGTCATCTGGACGTAGGCGTGCAGCGCGCAGCCGGTGGCCTTGCAAGCCTCGCCCAGCCATTCGCGGTAGGCGAGGTAGTCTTCCTCAGCGAAGAAGCAGGCGTCGCGGTTATGTCCCCGCTGAACGACGTGCAGGGGAAGACCTGGGAGATGAATGCGGGGGCGACGGGGCATGTCGTTGAGGATAGCAGGTTCTGCCAGTTAAATCGAGCCTGGCCCCTTTGTTGTTTTGGAGGTAACCGGCAATGACCGGTGAGCAAATGATTGACGAACGCGCAAACGGTGAATGCCGGGCATTGTCCGCGTTGACCCACCAGGCATCGGCCTGCACCAGAGAAGACTTGTAGCGGCTGTCCCACAAGGTGCCGGTGCGACGGTACGTCTTGTTGATGTACTGCACGTAGCGCCGGCCCAGCGAAATGATCAGCCGGGAGACAGCCTCGGATTCCGGCGGAGACAGCAAGAGGATGCACATGGTTGGTCATCTGGACGTAGGCGTGCAGCGCGCAGCCGGTGGCTTTGCACGCCTCGCCCAGCCATTCGCGGTAGGCGAGGTAATCTTCCTCAGCGAAGAAGCAGGCGTCGCGGTTATGTCCCCGCTGAACGACGTGCAGGGGAAGACCTGGGAGATGAATGCGGGGGCGACGGGGCGTGTCGTTGAGGATAGCAAGTTCTGCCAGCTAAATCGACCCTGGCCCCTTTCCTCTCACTATGGCGTACAGATTTGTCGCTTCTACGCGCTACAGGACGCCGCCAATAGCAAATCCCCTCCCGTGACCCCTCCCGACGACATACCGTTCTGACTACTCCCTCAGCAACTCCAACATAGACAACGCCGGCTCCTTTTGCCGGCGTTGCGCATCCTGCCTACCCCACAAATGCCCATCACCAAACACGAACATCGAACCATCAAATCAGGTGACCACACTCAGCCGGCTTGCCGGCGGAGCGTCCCCTGCAATGAAGGGTTGGGGGGTAGCGCTTCACGTGGGTTTCACGCATTGATCCCACACCTTGCGTGCTAAAGCGGTGGCATCCGCGCCGAGGCGCACGAGATCCTTCGTCAAAGCTGGAAATTCCGACGCTTGAAGCCGAACCTCCCGAGCATGATGGAAGTTGTCTTTGACATCGAGCTTAACGAAAGAAAATGCGTCGCCCACTGGCGAAAGGCTCGCAACCGCGCCATGAATAAGATCGTGGCGTTTCTGGCTGAGACGGTCAAACGCACCAACCAGCGCGAGACCTTCTTCGTTGAACGGGGCTAACTTGGGAAGTTGGGATACGCACTTGCGCACGAATTCGAGCTTTGGCGCGAGCATGACAGGCATGCGGTTCTTTTTTGCAAGGCGTTTCCCGCCACATTCTTGGAATAAGGCGGCGACGAGCAGATCAAGAGATTGCTCCGCCTGGCCCCACTGAACGACGACAAAGCCGATTGCCCGAAACAGCGCATCCATGTCTTTGTACTCGGCGGGAACTCCAGAGTCATCCGACATTACTGAGACCCCCAACGTGTCATTCAGCCGCGCGCTGCAGCGCGTCGGCTGCAATGAATGGTTGGGCGGCAATTGCGGTGGATTCCTTCGCTAGAGCCTCCGAGTACTTCATGATTTCAGCGGCTTGCTGAACACTAGCTCGATCAGCCTCTGCGCCACTCATCATGAGCCTGAATTCATCCATCAGCTTTAACTCAAGCTTCTCAACGAGGTGGTGGAGGCCGAGAACGCCATGCTCATCGACGTAGTTGGAGTACTCGGGGAGAGCAGCCTTAACCATATTTGTCAGTGCGCCATGGTCGGAAAAATCCTTGGCGCCAAGACCGCCTTGCGCGACGAACCACCGCATGATGCCATTTGAAACGATAGCGGCCATTGCTATAAAAATCGCCCACGCAAGCGGTGACACGAACGGGCGAGCTTTTGACGCTTCATCAAGGTTTAGATCGGTGGCGATATTGAAACCAGCGCCGATTGTTTGTAGGAACTCACGCATCTTTGGGTCTCTCTCGGCGCGCTCAGCTACTGCCTCAAACTTAAGCATCGACATCATCAGCGATATGCCGCGCGCCTTATTCATTGAGAGGACAGATGCCCAAAGCTGATCTACTGCGTCGAGCCGGCGCTTGTCTAAAGCGATTTGACGATTTGAAAGGGCCGTCATTGCGCTAGCACGTAGCGTAGCGATTTCAGTTTCCTTTGCCCGTAGATCTGCGCGCAGCCTTTCCTCGCTTGCGCGATGCTCCGCTTTCAGCAGTTCTAGCTTTCGATCGAACTCAAATCCAACACTCTTCGTGAGTCGCGTGATGATCCAGTTCCGCAGCAACCAGCCGACGATCCCTAAACCGGCCGCAGTGCTGATGGATGGGAGCCAATCTAGTATGGTCATAAGGGTCCGATCAAGCCGCCCAACGTTGGAGCTCAGGGACGCGCCGCTTGCGGCGCGTCCCCTGGAGCGAAGGGTTGGGCGGGGATAAACATATACTCCACGATGCTTTCTGCAGCAGGAGGGCAAGACCATCCTCACGAAGGCCATCGAGATGGAATTGGATTGCCAAAAGCAGCTCGTTTTCAGTTTCCTCTACAGTGGCTCCAGTGGCGACACAACCTGGCAGGTCCGGTACATACCCGGAGAAATTGCTTTCGGCTTTTTCGATAACAATCGCATAGCGCATGATTTCAACCTTTCAGTGAGGCCTGCTTCAGAATGCTGTTGAGTGTTCCAGGGGCCAGATCGTCACTTGGCTTACCAGCGACGGTGACGCGACCGGGTTTGATCGGGTGTTTAAACTGGCGATGACTCCCTCTGGTTGCGACCAAGAGCCACCCGTCGTTACGGAGCACAGCCAATATGTCGCTAACTTTCATGCGCCCGAGTATGTCATGGCTTTGGCCTGAAGGGCCCAACGTCTGAATTAACCGGCTCGCGCGGTTTTATCGCGCCAGTCCGGGTTGAATGAAAAGTTGGGCTTTTAATTGACCCTGGCCCCTTTGTATTTGTCAGTGCTTTGTCATCGCCTGTGGTGCAAGGCCCAGGGCTACTCGGCTCAAGTCACTTCGTCGAGCGCGCCAACTCGTTGAACCGCCCACTGCGGACCCGCACGGTGGGTGGTGTGGGGGCCGGAGGAGAGAAACCTCCGGCTACCCGATTAGGCCGCACTGCTGGTTACCGAGGAAAGTTCGCGCCAGAACTGCATGGCGGTAGGAGTCCGCGCGTTCGTGTGACGCCGTAGCGCCCGTGCGACCACCGGCGCGAACTTTGAGGGAAGGCTCTCAGCGAGCTTCCGCGGGGCGCCTGCGAGCACTTCATCCGGCGTAAATGATGGAGTACCGCCATTCATTAGGGCCAGCAAGAGCAAGGCTGCGTGGTAAATGTCCGTAGAACGAGAGACCGCGCCAAACGTGGCGGGGTCCAAGGCCTCTGGCGGAATCATCCACTGCGCAAGCAGAGTGTTGAAGACACGAATGTCGGTTTCCAATCGTGATATTCCGAGATCGCCGACCTTGAAGGACCAAACCGGGTCCTTGGTTGGGACCATGCGATCAAAACTCTGGGCGACAAAGACGTTGCCCGCATGAATGTCCTTGTGGACGTACCCCAATAGGTGAACGTAGTCCAGAGCTTGGAGAATGTCCCTTGCAACGTAAGGAACCCAGAGTTCGTGGTTGAGCTTGGGGTCACTGATGATCGCTTCTAGCGTCATAGTGCAGCGCTCGATAATTAGATAGAAAGTGTCCTTGTATTCGAACGCCTGGTGAATGAACGTAATGTTCGGGTGGCGCAAGTGCATGAGTTTGTGCAGTTCTTGCAACCAGTTCTCCTTGACCTCATCGTATGTCTGATTCTTGGGAACCAAGATTTTTGCGACTAGATCGTTACTCCATTCATCGGTGCACTCGTATGCCTCGCCAAACGCGCCCTTACCTATGAGTTGGCCGATGAAGTAGTACTTACCATCGACTGTGATTGTTTCTCCCAGTGCCGGCGGTGTGAACTGCCTTGACACTGGCTGACTTGCTTCGATGGTCGGCGCCGCCAAACCAACGTTCGGATTTGGTAGGGGATTTGGCACAGCGGGAGAGTCCGGGGGTGGTGTCATTTGCGGCCTAACGTCGGGTAGCCGAACACGGTTGCCCGCGCCCGGCCCCCTAAGAACCGTGCTTGCACCTTTCAGCACACACGGCTCAAGCCTCTACAAAGGCATCTTTCGATACCCGGTTTCACAACTTTCATTCGGGCATACTACAGGTTTCTACGGCAACTGAGATGTTGCATCTGAAGGTTGCTTGCGGCATCCGATCCGCCATCCGTCCGTTTCACGATGTGGCGAACACCCCAGGGAGTGCTCGTCGTGATGGAATTTTGACAGACCGAACACAGGCCGTCTTGCCTTTGCCAGACGCGGTAAAACTTCCTGCGACCGCACACTGAATACAGCATTTTCTTGCCCCATCGGGCCTCGAAGTACTGTTCCCATTGGCGGTCATGCGGGTTCGCGTCAGCTTTGATCTTGACATGCCGTCTTATCGGCGTATCCGACTCTAGCAGCAAGGTAAGTTCCCTTTTCGTTCCATCCTCTTTTTCTTCTGTTGCGGCAAATACCCAGCTTCGGGTGCCTCGGGTCTTGAAGTATCTGTCCTTGACCCACCGAGCACCTTTCTCCGGATGCCTTCTTGCCGCCCATCGCCATAGCATTGACCAGACATTGGCATCAATCCGAGCAAAGGTTTTCTTGGCGACGACATGGCTGTGATAATTCGCCCATCCCCGCAAAACAGGATTGAGCAGCCTGATCAGATTTGCCTGTTTTGCCGTCTTGTTACCCTTGATGACTTCACGGATTTTATCAAGATGCGCTTTGATGTTCGCTTTCGACGGCTTCGTCAGCAGCTTGCCGTTATATTTGCGAATATTCCATCCGAGGAAGTCAAACCCCTCGTTGATGTGCGTTATTTTGGTCTTTTCGGGCGATAGCACTAATCCGCGTTGCGTCAGAAATTCGACCACCGCGGGCTTAACCTCACGCTCCAGCCACCCTTTCGAGTGGCCGGTAATGATGAAGTCGTCCGCGTAACGCACCATGTTCATCTTGAGGCGCGGGCGTTTTGCTTTCGGAAATTTCCCTCTGAGCATTGCCTCGAGGCCATCAAGCGTCATGTTCGCCAACACCGGCGAGATAATCCCCCCTTGTGGAGTGCCGGCGTCAGTGGGGAAGCGTTCGTTTTGATACACGAATCCCGCCTTGAGCCATTTCTTGAGAACCGCCTTGTCCGTTGGGATGTTGGCGATCATCCAGTCGTGGCTGATTTGATCGAAACAGCCTTGGATATCGGCTTCTAGCACCCATTCCGCACTCGCCTTTAGTGCCAAAGAAGTAAAACATTGTGCTCCGGCATCAGCGGTTGAGCGTTGCGGCCGGAATCCGTACGAATTCCGGTCGGCGGTGGTTTCAGAAATCGGTTCCAGCGCCAGCAGATGGAGCGCTTGCATGGCGCGGCATTTCATGACCGGGATGCCGAGCGGCCTCGTCTTGCCATTTTCTTCGGAATCCATACTCTCCGAAGCGGAAGCGGCGAATAACCCCGTCGCTTCAACGACGCCATCGCGTTGATCTTTGCCTCCGGTGTCTTCCAGATGACTTTATCGACACCGGGGGTGTTCTTGCCTTTATTTTCAGTCACGCGCTTGACGGCTAATGCCTTGCCGCTGAACGAGTGGGTCAGCAGCCACTGGAGGGCTTTCGCCTGGTTGTGTCTGCCGGCCTGTGTTGCCTTCACGATACGCGTCTGCAGCCTTCTTACGAAACGTTGAACCTTTACCCAATCGATACTGGGCCACGTCACGTCGAAGGGTGCACGCCCGTGTTTCTGCGCTCATCTGCTTTCCCTCCGTTCAGATCGTTATTCAAACTCTCTCGTGAAGAGAGACCAAGAGGAAGTCTGCCCGCTTTCGCGTGGGGTCATGTTTCAACCCCTATCCACCCCATTACAGAGCAGCGTTCGCTTTTTCCTCAATCCTATGCCCGCACAGCCATAAGCAGACTTTGCAGTCAGCTGTCCCCGAAGGGAGCAATACGGGGTTTCCACGTTCCACTTGCAAAAGTACATCGGGTTAGGTGCCTGCTGTGGACCGGAAGGCTTATGGGTCACGAGGACGTACTATCCAGACGTCACTCCCACCTTCATTACCTTTTGGTTCAAGCGTAGTAGCCACTTCCGCTTGCTATAAATGACGATCCTTAACGCAGATTCAAATGTTTTCACCGTACCAATTATCTAGCACTATTCCAGCTGTGGCTGCCAGAGGGATATGCCTCTCACGATTTATCTCCCGCACCTTGCGGCGCTTCGTTACATTGTCAGAGTCGCTCTTTATTCAGACTCCTAGATTCACCGAGTGACATCGGTGGTTCCCTTCATTTAAGTTGGAACAACTCTTACAAGCGACTTCGTGTCGCAGGAATAGCGTTTATCTGCCGCGCCGAAAGCGTCCGGCCTTGCCGCTGGCGTATCCGCGGCAGATAAACCTCGTTGGACTGAAGCGCCTCGACGGCGGTACTTATGGGGATTGTAAGCGTCCCGCACCCCGGGTCAAGCCGCGGGCATGGGTCAGACGGGTTGGCGAGAGGCAGCCGAGCCGCTTCTTGCTGTTCGCGAGGGCGTGACAGGAACGAACAGGGCGCTCTGGCAAACAGAGCGCAGCGCCAGAATCGTGACTTCGGCACGCTGCCGACGAGGCATCTCCTGGCGGCCGGAACTGCCATTGAGCACACGGGAAAGCCCCTCGCCAAGCGCTGGCCGCTTTCATGGGGGGTCCGCGAACCGATGCGCTCTGCGGCGTCGCCTGACGCAGGGGCGGAATCGCCGCCGTCGGCACGAACCGTCCTTCGTGGCAGTGGGGACAGCGCGACCACTCGGCGCGGCCGACGCGCTGCAGGAAGTCCTCCACCGTCGCCTTGATCACCGGATCGGGTGGGGGTACCGACAAGGCCTGTCGTGCCAGCGCCAGCCTCGTCGCCTTCGCCGCCGGGGCCAGCAGGCCGTAGTGGCGAATCCGCTTGAAACCGCTGGGGAGCACATGGAGCAGGAAGTGCTCGATGAACTCCTCCGCCGGCACGCTGAGCACGCGCTTGCCCGGCGTGGCGCGCACGCGGAAACGGACGGTCGTCTCGTCCATCCCGACCAGACGCTCGTTCGAGATCGCCACCCGATGCGTGTAGCGACCCAGGTATTCGAGGACCTGCTCCGGGCCGCCGAGCGGCTGTTTCCTGGGACCACCCAGTCGTGCGCCAGCAACTGCTGGCGCAGAGCCCGCCAGACCTTCTTGTCGGCCAGCTCTGCCACCAGCGGCTGCCCTGAGCCTCGGGCTTCACTCAACGCCGCGATGAACTTGCCGCGAAAGACTGTTGACAGCGCACGAACCGGAAACAGGAAGCCGCGCTTCGGCGACTTCCATTCGCCCTCGGGCGTCAACGCCCCGCCGGCGACCAGGGCGTGCACATGCACATGCCGCCCGAGGTCCTGCTTCCAGGTGTGCAGGACCAACGAGAACGCCAGCTTGCCGCCCAGCCAGCGGGGATTGGCGCCGAATTCGCTGAGGGTGGCCGACGCGGCACCAAAGAGGACCTCGTGGATCACCCGCGGGCGTTGTCCGATCAGCGCATGCAGCGCGTGCGGCAGGGAGTGAACACGAGGTGGAAGTACGGCACCGGCAGCAGCTCCTGGCGCCGTTTCGCCAGCCAGTGCTCCTTGGCTCGGGTCTGGCACTGCGGGCAGTGGCGGTTGCGGCACGAGTGATAGACGTGTCGCGTCACGCCGCAGTCGTCACAGGTCTCGACGTGGCCGCCGAGGATGGCCGTGCGACAGGCGACGATCGCCCGCCAGACCTTGGTCTTGGCCGACGACAAAGCGTGCTTGGCGAGGTACGCCGGCCCGTGCCAGCGGAAGACCTCGGCCAGGGTCACTGGCGGTGGCTTAACTGGGCGGGTCGAGCAGGTCCAGGGGCGAGGGGTTGCCGGTCAGCTTTGAGCGTGCCAGATGCAGATAGCGCGAGGTGGTCGACAGATGACCATGGCCGAGGAGCCGACCGATGCTGTAGAGATCGACGCCGGCTTCGAGGAGGTGCGTGGCGAAGGCGTGGCGAAGACCGTGGATGCCGCCTTCGGGGGCGATGCCCGCGGCGTTGCGTGCCGCATAGTAAATCCGCTGGGCGGTCTGGATTTCCATCGGGCCGGTGCCGGCCCGGTTGGCGAACAACCAGAGCCGCGGCCGGGTGTCGCGCCAGTAGGTGCGCAAGGCGGCGAGCAGGTGCGGCGACAGCAGCGTGTAACGATCCTTGCCGCCTTTGCCCTGGCGCACCTTGAGGCACATGCGATCGGCGGCGCTCTCGATGTCCCCCACCTGCAGGGCGCAGACTTCCGAGACCCGCAAGCCGGCGGCGTAGGTGGTCATCGTGTCCTTTCGGCAATGCTGCGTGAAATCCCTGCGCTGGGCTGGTACCTTGGTAGGCCCGTAACGACCGTTCGAGAGGCCTACCAATGTCACCGTCTTTACCTGCAACCGCCCCGCAACTGGCCGAAACCGCCGCAGCGCTTGCCCAATGGCGGAGCACCCGCCGCCGCAGTGCTCGCATTCCGGAGGAGCTGTGGTCGCAAGCGACCGAACTCGCCGAGCGGTACGGCATCGCCCAGGTTGCCGTCGCCCTGAAGCTCGACTACAAGAGCCTGAAGCACCGCCTGACCGCCAGGAACGCCGCCGAAGACGCGCGCAGCGCGCCCGTGTCATCGAGTTTCGTCGAACTCGATCTCGGCCTGCCGCTGGCGCCACCCGTTTGCGTCCTGGTTCTCACCGACCGGGCGGGCCGTGCGCTGCGCATCGAACTGCCGCCAGCGGCCAGTAGCCACCTCGCCGAGGTCGCGCGTAGCCTCTGGCAGGTCCAACCATGCTCGCGCTGAACGCGCGCCTGCGTGTCTGGGTCGCTGCCGAGCCAGCGGATTTTCGGTGCGGCATCGACGGTCTCGCCCGACGTGTGCGGCAGAAACTGGCCCAAGACCCGTTCAGCGGCGGCGTGTTCGTTTTCTGCAATCGCCGGCGCACGGCGGTCAAACTCCTGGTCTATGACGGGCAAGGCTTCTGGCTCTGTCAAAAGCGGCTGTCGCAGGGGCACTACCGCTTCTGGCCGCAGGCGTCACCGGGGAAGCTCCTCGCGCCGCACGCCTTGGCGGTCCTGCTCTCGGGAGGCGACTACGCCGCGGCCGGCGGAATCCCGGAGTGGCGAGCGGTCGCCTGACCTTCGCGAGCGCAGCCCGCAAACAGAACTTCCGAAAGCTGGTCGTCACCCACCGCAACGGGGATACCGAAGATGACCTTTCGCGAAAGGACTAGACATTGTCGCCGGTCTTTGGCAGAATACCTTGGGTAGAAAGGGTCACTGCTGGAGGACTGAGAATGCAGCTGGCGAGTTCGCCAAGCTGGGCTTACGGCAGACGGGAGTTCCGCGCCGCGGAGGTTGCGAGCAGCCGCGCCGCCGCGGTCAGTGGCCGCATGGACCCCCCGCCATAGCTCGAAGCGTTCCCGGAAGCGGCTGCGGAGGGACTTCGGCCAGCTCGTTGGCGTACGGCCATGAGCCGGAGCCGGCAGCGGGCATCCCACCGGAAGCGGCCTGAACACAACCCGCCGCAGCGGATGGCCATCCCGGTGCAGGAGATCGAGGCCATCGTCGAGCAGAGCGGAGCCAGACCGCTGACCGAGGCCGAACAGGCGACGCTGAAGGCAGCGGTGGGCACCCTCGCGCGGATCACCGCCGAACTCGAGACGAAGGAAACCACGCTGGCACGGCTACGGCGGATTCTCTTCGGCGCGCCGACCGAGAGCACGGCCAATGTGCTCGGGGAAGCGGAGAAGGGCGACACGCCGCCAGCGGACACGGCGACCCGTCCATCGGCGGAAGGCGGCGACGAGAAAGCCGCCGGCCAGGCGACTTCGGACGCCACGGTAGCCGAGCCCAAGAAGAAGCGCCCAGGGCACGGAAGGAATGGGGCGGCCGATTATCCGCGAGCGCCGCATATTGCCGTACCGCATGCGACGTTACGGCACGGCGATCCGTGTCCCGTCGCCGGGTGTACCGGTCGGGTGTATGGGCAACGAGGAGAGCCAGCGGTCCTGGTTCGTATCACCGGCGTCGCGCCGCTACTCGCGAAGGTCTACGAACTCGAACGGCTGCGTTGCGGCTTGTGTGGCACCGTGTTTACCGCCGACCCCCGCCAGGCGTTGGCAAGGCAAAGTACGACGACACCGCCGCGGCGATGATCGCGCTCCTCAAATACGGCTGCGGTCTGCCGTTCCACCGCATCGAGCGGCTGGAACAGGGTTTGGCCATCCCGATGCCGGTCGGCACGCAATGGGAAGTCGTGGCCGCCGCTGCCGCCCCCCCTCATCCCGGTCTTCGACGAACTGGCACGGCAGGCAGCCCAAGGAACCGTGGTTTGGCAACGATGACACGACGATGCGCATCCTGACCCTGACGCAAGAGGCGCGCGCCGAAGCGCTACCGGCAGGCGCGTCCGCCGATCGCACTGGCGTGTTCACTTCCGGTGTCGTCGCCGGACGCCCAATGGTCTGATCGCCTTGTTCAAAACCGGGCCCTGTCATGCGGGCGAGCACCTTGCCGAAGTACTCGATCTGCGGGAAGTGACCGATCCGCCGATCCACATGTCCGATGCCTCGACGCGCAACCGGCCGGGCGATCATTCGACGCTGGCCGCCTCGTGTATTCCGCATGCGCGACGCAACTACGTCGATGTGGTCGAGGCCTTTCCGGAAGAAGTGGCCTTTGTCCTGCACACGCTGCGCGCCGTCTTCCACACCGACGCGCAGGCCAAGCGCCAGGGCCTCTCGCCCGCCGAGCGCCTGCTCCTGCACCAGAAGGAAAGTGGCCCACGGATGAAGGCGCTGCAAGACTGGATGGCCAGACAGTTCGCGGAGCACACCGTGGAGCCCCACTCGGGACTCGGCCAGGCGATCTCATACATGCAGAACCACTGGGAGAAACTGAGCCTGTTTCTGCGCGTGCCGGGCGCCCCACTCGACAACAACATCACCGAACGCATACTGAAAAAGGCCATTCTGCATCGGAAGAACGCGCTCTTCTATCGGACGTTGAACGGCGCGCGCGTCGGCGATCTGTTCATGACCCTGATCCACACGGCCGAACTCCACAAGATCGAGCCGTTTCACTACCTCGTTTCCCTGCAGCGCCACGCGGCAAAGGTGGCGCTCGATCCGGTGGCCTGGATGCCCTGGAACTACACCGAAGCCTTTGCACGCGCCGAGGCGCAGCGTACCGAACCTCCGCCGGACTAACTCGGCAGCGTGACAACCTCCAGCGTCCAGAGCCGCAGCGAACCCAGGGTTGCCGCTGCGGGTTGCCTGCGCGCGACCGTGGAGCCGCGCGCCACCCGTGGCCCTGGCCGCGGATCAGCCGCCGCGACCGGGGTTTCGCAGCGTTGCCGAAAGGACACTGGTCATCAATAGCGTTCGCCCGCGCAGGGTTCTCGCCGAGTCGATCAGGCGCGCGACTTCCTCGCGCGAGAGGATCTGCGGCAGGCGCTGGGGTACCTTGGCCATCGGGATGTCGAAACCGGCTTCCGGGCGACCGAGCACCCGCCGATAGAGGAAGCGGAAGGCGCACGAGGTTGTGATTGACGCTCGCGTAGGCGAGCTTCTTGTCGCGAATCAGGTGCAGCAGGTAGGCCTGGACTTCCTCGACACGCAAGTCCGCCGGCGATCGCTGGTAGTACTTCGCCAGTTCGACCAGCGCTCCGATGTAGGCTTCCTGGGTCCGTGCCGCCATTCCCCGCAGGCACATGGCGTTGCTCATTCGTTCACGCAGCTCACTCATGACTATCTCCTCGGTTGCTGCGGGGACGTCCCCCGCAGCCAGGAGGATCGAGGATTTGCCAGCGAGTTGGGAAGCGAGGCGTTGAGCCGTCAGACAGTCAGGGTGAGAGGGAGAGCGAACTCACGGAGCGACAGCAAGAAAAGACAAGGGCGGTGGGGTGCCTACACCAGCGCGGAGCGCTTTAGTTCAACGTGAAGTAGACACCTAAAAGGGTGTATAAACGTACAGTAAAAGGCGTATACTACGGTTCATCCTTTGTATCCTCTTGATTTCTTGAAAGGTGCCGACGATGAACACGCCTGATGGGACGAAAAACACACCTTCGGAACCCAGGCTGCTCGATCAGCTTCGCGACCGCATCCGGCTGAAGCACTATAGTATCCGAACCGAAGGACAGTATGTTCAATGGGCCAGGCGATTCATTCTCTTCCACCATAAGCGCCATCCGCGAGAAATGGGCGCGGACGAAGTCGAGGCCTTTCTCACGCACCTGGCCGTGGAAGGCCGGGTGGCCGCGGCGACCCAGAACCAGGCGCTGTCGGCCTTGTTGTTCCTTTACCGGGAGGTCCTGGGCGTTGACCTGCCGTGGCTCGACGGCCTGGTGCGAGCCAAGCGGCCGGCGCGCTTGCCGGTGGTGCTGTCGGGCAACGAGGTGCAACGCGTTCTCGACCGGATGCAGTGAGTGTACGCGCTGCTCGCCCGTTTGCTCTACGGCAGCGGCATGCGCCTGATGGAATGCGTTCGCTTGCGGGTGAAGGATCTCGATTTCGAGCAGCGGGAGATACTGGTTCGCGACGGCAAGGGAGCCAAGGATCGCGTAACGATGCTGCCGGAAGCGCTGATAGCGGATCTGCGCGAGCATCTGGTCCGTCGCAGACGGATCTTCGAGGACGATCTGCGACAGGGGAAAGCCGGCGTGTACTTGCCGTTTGCACTCGAACGTAAGTATCCGGCGGCCAACCAGACCTGGAGTTGGCAGTATGTTTTCCCATCCGGGAGTTACTCGATCGATCCGCGCAGCGGGCTGGAGCGCCGCCATCATGTCGACGAAAAGCTGCTGCAGCGGGCCATGAAGAAGGCCGTGATCGCGGCGGGCATCACCAAGCTGGCCACGCCGCACACCCTACGCCATTCGTTCGCCACATCGCTGCTCGATACCGGCTACGACATCCGCACGGTGCAGGAACTGCTGGGCCACGCCGATGTGAGCACGACAATGATCTACACGCACGTGCTCAAACGCGGGGGGCGAGGGGTTCGGAGTCCACTCGACACACTGGGGTAGAATGTGTTGGTGGGACTCTTCACGGCCATGCGCGGCCACCTTCGCAGGTCGGGTCAGCGCAGCGTAACCGGACGTTCCTGGCGCGGGCTGTTGGCTTACGGCTTGCGGCCTGACCAAACCTGCGACGCTGCGAGACCGCCACGCCCGGATGCCGATGTGCCAGGCGCGACGATGGGTCCTTGCGGCACAGGTCTGGCTACTGTTGCCCATTTTCCTCGACCGATGATCCTCAGTCCGCTCCCCTTCTCCGCAAGCGCGAATGCCACCCCTGCCGGCTGACCCCTTCGCTGACTGCCTGGCACTCGATCAGCGCCGTTTGCGGTCGATGGCGCGCGACCTGCGGCACGTTTTCGGCAGCAAGCGCGATGCGCTGCAGGCGCAGCGCGACGAGCTCCTCGGCAGATCGCGCGCGGCCGTCGCGGCCCGCCGCGCGCGCCTGCCGCAGCCCGAGTTCGCCGACGACCTGCCGGTCAACGCCCGTCGCGACGAAATCGCCGCGCTGATCGCGAAGCACCCCGTGGTCATCGTCTGTGGCGAAACCGGCTCCGGCAAGACGACCCAGATCCCGAAAATCTGTCTTGAACTGGGCCGTGGAACGACTGGCCTGATCGGTCACACGCAGCCGCGGCGCATCGCCGCGCGCGCGACGGCGATGCGCATCGCGCAGGAACTGCAGAGCGAGTTCGGCCGCCTGGTCGGCTACAAGATCCGCTTCAGCGACCGTACGGCGCCCGATGCGTTCATCAAGTTGATGACCGACGGCATCCTCCTTGCCGAGACGCAGGGCGACCCCTGGCTCGAACAATATGACACACTGATCATCGACGAGGCGCACGAGCGCAGCCTGAACATCGACTTCCTGCTCGGCTACCTCAAGCAGCTGCTACCGAAGCGGCGCGACCTGAAGCTGATCATCACTTCGGCGACGATCGATGCCGAGCGCTTTTCGCAGCATTTCGGTGGCGCGCCGGTGATCGAGGTGTCGGGCCGGCTGTATCCGGTCGAAGTGCGTTATCGTCCGCTGCAGAAGGCGCCAGGCGACGCGACGGCCAATGCGGCGAGTAACGCCGCACCGGACGACGAGCGCGATCTGTACGACGCGATTGCCGACGCCTGCGACGAACTGCATCGTGTCGGGCCGGGCGACGTGCTGGTCTTTCTGCCTGGCGAGCGCGAGATCCGCGACGCGGCCGAAGTGCTGCGCAAGCATCACCCGCCGCACACCGAGATCCTGCCGCTGTTTGCCCGCCTGTCCGCCGAGGAGCAGAGCCGCATTTTCCGGCCGCACGTCGGCCGCCGCATCGTGCTGGCGACCAACGTCGCCGAGACCTCGCTGACCGTGCCGGGAATCCGCTACGTCGTCGATTCAGGGCTGGCGCGCGTCAAGCGCTATTCCTACCGCAACAAGGTCGAGCAGCTGCAGATCGAGAAGGTCGCGCAGGCTTCGGCCAACCAGCGTTCCGGGCGTTGCGGGCGGGTCGCGGCGGGGGTGTGCATCCGGCTTTACGACGAGCAGGATTTCGCCCTGCGGCCGGCGTACGCCGATCCGGAGATCGTGCGCTCGTCGCTGGCGGGGGTGATCCTGCGCATGAAGGCGCTGCGCCTTGGCGACATCGAGGAGTTTCCTTTCCTCGAGGCCCCGCCGCGCAAGGCGATCAGCGACGGTTACCAGTTGCTGCTCGAACTGGGCGCGGTCACCGCCGAACATGCGCTGACGCCGACCGGCCAGGAACTGGCGAAGATGCCGCTCGATCCGCGGCTGGGGCGGATGATCGTCGCCGCACGCGACGAGGGCTGCCTGCGCGAGGTGCTGGTGATCGCCGCCGCACTGTCGGTGCAGGATCCGCGCGAGCGGCCGCAGGAGCGGCAGGGGACGGCCGACGCCGCGCACCGCAGGTTCGCCGACGAGAAGTCGGAGTTTCTTTCCTGGCTCAGGCTCTGGGACTGGTATCAGGCCGAGGTCGAACACCGCAAGTCACAGCGCAAGCTGGTCGAGGCGTGCCACGAGAATTTCCTCTCGGCGCTGCGCATGCGCGAGTGGCGCGACATCCACAGCCAGTTGCACGCGCTGGCCGCCGAGCATCAATGGCGCGAGAACGCCTTGCCGGCGACCTACGACGCCATCCATCGTGCGTTGCTCGCCGGGCTGCTCGGCAACCTCGGTTGCAAGTCGGAAGAGTCGGCGCATTACCTCGGCGCGCGCGGCATCAAGTTCCTGATCCATCCGGGCTCGGCGCTGCAGAAGAAAGCCGGCAAGTGGATTGTCGCTGCCGAGATCAGCGAGACCACGCGCCTTTTCGCGCGCTGCGTCGCGCGCATCGAGCCCGAGTGGCTCGAACGCGTCGGCGCGCATCTCCTCAAGCGCAGCTGGTTCGACCCGCACTGGGAAAAGAAGGCGATGCAGGCGATCGCTTTCGAGCGCATCACGCTCTACGGCATCGTCGTCGATGCGCGCCGGCGGGTGAACTTCGGGCCGCTGAATCCGCCGGCGGCGCGCGAGATTTTCATCCGCCAGGCGCTGGTCGGCGGCGAGGTCAGCGAGGAGTTCGAGCGTCGTTGGGGTTTCTACACGCACAACCAGCAGCTGATGCTCGACATCGAAACGCTCGAGCACAAGTCGCGCCGGCCCGACGTGCTGGTCGACGACGAGCTGATTTTTGCCTTCTATGACCGTCTGATCCCGCCGGATCTCTACAGCGGCGCAGCCTTCGACAAGTGGCGGCGCGAGGCCGAGCGCGAGACGCCGCGTCTGCTCTACCTGCAGCGCGAAGACCTGATGCGGCACGAGGCCGCCGGCGTGACCAGCGAGGCCTTTCCGCACCAGCTGCGGCTCGCCGGTGTCGATTACGAGCTGGCCTACCACTTCGAGCCCGGCAGTCCGCGCGATGGCGTGACGCTGACCGTGCCGCTGGCGCAGTTGAACCAGATTCCGGCCGCACGCTGCGAGTGGCTGGTGCCCGGCCTGCTCAAGGAGAAGGTGGGGCAACTGGTGAAGACGCTGCCGCAGCGGCTGCGCGCCAAGCTGGTGCCGGTGCCCGAGTTCGCCGCCGAATTCGTCGCGCAGGTGCCGCCTTCGGACAAGTCATTGGTGCTGGCGCTGATTCACTTCGTCCTCCAGTCGCGCGGGCTCAACGCACGCGGCTGGGAGATTACCCCTGACGCCTTTCGCCCCGACGCCTTGCCGGCGCACCTGTCGTTCAACTTTCGCCTGCTCGACGAGAACGGGCGGCAGCTGGGGATGAGCCGCAACCTGAACGAACTGCGCGCCGAGTGGGGGCGTGAAGCCCGGCACGAGTTTTCGGAGCTGCACGAAACGCCGGGCGAGTATGCGGGAATGCGCGACTGGACCTTTGGCGAACTGCCCGAGCTGATGGAGGTGAGCGTGGGTGGCGGTCAGCGGGTGCTCGGCTACCCCGGTCTGGTCGACGACGGCGACAGCGTTTCGCTGCGTGTCTACGATACGCCGGCCGAGGCGCAGCAGGTACACCGGGCGGGGTTGCTGCGCCTGTTCATGCTGCAGTTCCGCGAACAGCTCAAGTATCTGGAGAAGAACCTGCCGGGGCTCAACCAGATGGCGATGCAGTTCATGGCGCTCGGCACGCTCGATGAACTGCGGCGGCAGTTGATCGACCTGAGCTGCGCGCGCGCCTGCCTGGTCGAGCCCTGGCCGACCGATGCGGCGACTTTTCGCGCGCGCTGCCTCGAGGCCAAGCCGCGGGTCGGCCTGCTGGCGCAGGAGATCTGCCGCCTGGTCGGGCAGGTGCTCAGCGATTGGCAGGCGCTGCAGAAGAAGCTGCCGGCGTTCAAGGCCTTTGCCGCGACGGTGCAGGATATCAATGGCCAACTGGCGCGGCTGCTCAACCAGCGCTTCATCATCGAGACGCCTTTCGAGCGTCTGCAGCACTATCCGCGCTACCTGCAGGCGATTGCGCTGCGTCTCGACAAGCTGAAAGCGGGCGGTGCGCCCGGCGCGGCGCGTGATGCGCGCCTGCTGGCCGAGCTGGCGCCGCTATGGGCCAATTACGAGCGCCGCGCCAGTGTGCTCGCCAGGCAGGGCGTCAACGATCCGCAACTCGAGCAGTTTCGCTGGCTGCTCGAGGAATTGCGCGTCCAGTTGTTTGCCCAGGAGCTGCGGACGCCGGTGCCGGTCTCGAGCAAACGCCTGCAGAAGATGTGGGAAGGCTTTTGAGCGCGGTCCCGTCGCGGAAACGCGTCGACCGCTGTTTGCCAATGGCCAGGAAGGCCGGCCGATGAGGTTGAACTGGCCGCGGCGTCTGCTGTCAATTGGGACGGGACTGGCAGGGATGGCGGTCAATGGCTCGACTGCCCGCTGCCGGCCGGTTGACAGTTTTTCAGCCAGTCATTCGGTTTCAATCATTGTTTTCAACAGTTTTCGGAGAGCCTCATGAAGAGCGACGAAAAAATCATCAACATCCTGAACGCCCTTCTGGCTGGGGAATTGTCCGCCGTCGACCAGTACCTCATCCACGGCGAAATGTATGCGGACAAGGGCTTCACCCGACTGGCCGAAAAGGCGCTGCACGAATCCGAGCACGAGCGACAGCACGCCCTGGCGATCATCCAGCGGATTCTTTTCCTCGAAGGTACGCCCGACATGAGCAAGCGGAGCGTGCTCAAGATCGGCTCGACCGTCCCGGAGATGCTCCAGTCGGATCTCGACTACGAATACCATGTCGTCGGCGAGCTGAAGAAGGCGATGGCTGCCTGCGAGAAGGCCCAGGATTACGTCACCCGCGACATGCTCGCCGTTCAACTCGAAGACACCGAGATGGATCACGCCTACTACCTCGAAAAGCAGCTTCGCCTGATCGAACTGGTCGGCCTCAAGAACTATCAACAGAGCCAGATCGACTCTGGCAACCCGGCATAGAGAGGCGCAGCGATGAAAGGTGACAAGAGAATTATCGGCGCCCTGAACAAGGTGCTGAAAAACGAACTGACGGCGATCAACCAGTACTTCCTGCACGCCCGCCTGTTCCGCCACTGGGGCCTGGAGAAGCTCAACGACTACCGCTACAAGCAGTCCATCCGGGTCATGAAGGAAGCCGACAAACTGATCGATCGCGTCCTCTTTCTCGAGGGCCTGCCCAACCTGCAGAGCCTTGGCAAGCTGCTGATTGGCGAAAACGTCGTCGAATGTCTGCAGTGCGATCTCAAGTACGAGCGCGAGCTCCAGCGCTCGCTGCTGATCGAGAGTATTGCACTGTGTGAAGAGCTGCAGGACTACGTCAGCCGCGACCTGCTGGAAGACCTGCTGGAGCACTGCGAAGAAGCCATCGACTGGCTGGAGACGCAGCACAGCCTGATTGACGACCTGACGCTGGCAAACTATCTGCAGGCACACATCGATCCGGCCGGCGACTGAAAGGAAAGCGCCTGCGCGTGACCGCCCGCTCGCTGGCCAGAGCTGCGATTCCCTCTCTTTCTGGAGAATTTTCTTGTACGTCTGCGTCTGCATGGCCGTCACCGACCGCCAGATCCGCGAAGCTGCAGAGGCTGGCGCACGCAACTTGAAAGACCTGCGGCGCGATCTGGGCGTTACCAGCGAATGTGGCAGTTGCGCGACCCATGCCCGGCGGTGCCTGGCAGAGGCGAACGAAAGTCAGCGCCAGGCGGCCAAGGTCAAGCGGACGACGGTTTGAGCCATGTCGATCTGCAACCCTAGGCAAGAGCAAGGGTCAAGTCGTCAGCTTGCGCTTGTCCCCGGTCGCCTCAATCTGGTCGTGGCTGGGTTGAATTCCGTGTGGTCTCTTCCTGAACTCCAAGCGTGGGAATAGAAGTTTGGTGGAGAGGCGGAGGAATCGTGCCCGAATTGCACGTGTAGCCTGGTCTTTGCGCTTCGGCCTTGGCCGGTGTTACTCTGTTTCATGTGATCAACCGAGGAGGAGACAAAGAAATGAGAAAGCCACTCCGAGCCTGCTTGCTTGCCGCCGGTGTTGCCGTCGCTGGGCTGGGCTGTGTGACCGTGTCGCAAGGCGGCGCCGGCTACGCCCGCTCTTCAGCCCTGCCGGCACCACCTGATCCTGCCGACAACCCGACGACGCCGGAAAAGGCCGCGCTCGGCAAGCAGCTGTTCTTTGATCCACGCCTTTCGGGCGATGGCAGCATGGCCTGTCAGGGCTGCCACTACCGGCACCTCGGCTGGACCGACGGTCTGCCGCTGTCGCGCAAGGTTGGCGGCGGCATGAACACGCGTCACACGCCCAGCGTCTATAACACCGGCTATTACACGTCATGGTACTGGGATGGTCGCGCCAAGACGCTGGAAGGTCAGATCACCGCCGCCTGGAAGGCTCAGATAGGTGCCGACCCGGTCAAGGCCGCCGCCGTGATCGCTGCCGTTCCCGGCTACCAGGCCGGGTTCCAGAAGGTCTTCGGCGCCGCACCGGACGCGGACAACATTCCCAAGGCGCTCGCCGCGTTCCTGCGCACGCTCAACAGCGGCGAGGCGCCCTGGGACCGCCATGTCGCCGGCGACACGACGGCCGTGTCGGCTGATGCGGTGGCGGGTCATGAGCTGTTCGTCGGCAAGGCGGGCTGCGCCGCCTGCCACACGCCGCCGCTTTACAGCGACACTCTGTTTCACAACGTTGGCCTCGAAGCCGGCAAGACCAATCCGGATCCCGGCCGGCAGGCGGTGACCAAGGATGCGAAGGACCTGTCGGCGTTCAAGACGCCGTCGCTGCGTTCGGTCGGCATCGCCGGCCCCTACTTCCATGATGGCAGCGTCGGCAGCCTCGAGGGGGCAGTGCGCTATATGGCGTCGGGCGGCAAGGCGGATGCGAACAAGAGTGGTCTGCTGATCGACCGCAAGCTTTCCGAGAAGGAGATCGGCCAGCTCGTCGCCTTCCTCAACACGCTGACCAGCGACGAGCGCTTCACTGCGCCGATCCTGCCTTAAGCCGGGTATCGAGTGCCATGTGCAGCGGCTGGCTGTTCAGTCCGCTACTGCTCGCCGTCCTCGCGTTGCTGATTCTGCTGGTGCTCTATCGACGTGACTACCGCTCGGCGGCGCTCGAAAGCCTGCGCAATTGAACACCAGCCGCCAACTGGCCGGCGTCGGTTTCGGCCTGCTCGCCTATGGCATGTGGGGATTCTTTCCGCTGTTCTTCCGCCAGCTCGCGCACGTTTCGCCGATGGACGTCCTGAGCAACCGCGCCGCCTGGGCCTGCCTGTTCGTTGGCCTGTTGCTCTCGCTGCGTCGGCAGTGGCACAAGGTTGCAGTAGTTTTCGGGAGCTGGCGGCAGTTGCTGATGCTGGTCATTGCCGCGTCGCTGATTGGCACCAACTGGCTGGTGTTCCTGTGGGCCGTCGCCAACCAGCAGGTGGTTGCCTCCAGCCTGGGCTATTTCCTGACGCCGCTGGTCAACGTGGTGCTGGGCCTGGTGGTGCTCAAGGAGCGGCTGAACCGGCTGGAATGGCTTTCGGTCGCCCTGGCTTTGGCGGCGATTGCCAATGAGGTCTTCGCCATCGGCAGTCTGCCCTGGCTGTCGCTGATCCTGGCCGGGACGTTCGGCACCTACGGCCTGGTGCGCAAGCGTTTGCCGGTTGATGCCGTCTCCGGCCTATGGCTGGAAACTCTGGCCATGCTGCCGGTGTGCGGGCTGTATGCCTGGTGGCAGTCGCAGAACGGGCAGGCGATGTGGTTTGCCGGCCATGACTTGACGACCACTGCCTTGCTGGTTGCCGCCGGCGCGCTCACTGCCCTGCCGTTGTTGGCCTTTGCGGCTGCCACCCAGCGCCTCGATCTGGCAACCGTCGGCATGCTCATGTACATCAACCCGACGTTGCAGTTCGTGACCGCGATCTGGCTCTTCGGCGAGCCGATGCGGGTTGCCCAACTGCTCAGCTTCGGCCTCATCTGGCTGGGCCTTCTGGTCTTCAGTTGGAGCGCGTGGGGGAAGTACCGGCAGCTGGCATAGCGCGGCCTTGCCAGCGCTTGCGATCGTTGCGCATCAAGCCGGTGTCACCAGGCATATCCCGCCGACCTTCAGCCCGTCTCGTATGCCGCCACGCCGGCGACCTGAAGCTCGCTGGCTGCCTGCCGAATGGCTGGCGGGCTCAAGGCGACAGCAGTCTTGGGGAGACCCGGGGCTTTCTTGCTGATGCCGCCGCGGCCGAGCAACTGGGGCAGGAAGCCGATGACCAGTGGCAAAGCAAGGCATCGAAGCGACTCATTCACGCCTTCGACCACCTTGGTGGGGCGCGACCGTCGGGTTGGTTGGGGCTTTAACTGCTGGCGTGGGCGGCTTCGATGGCTGCATTGATTGCCGTCAATGTGAAGTTGTCCACGGAACCTTGGGTCGGTTGGGAGTATCTTGCCTTCGCCACCCACGAACTGTCAGAAATTCAACTTCAATGAAACCAAGTAAAAGCGAGCTTGAGCTGCGCAGCGGCCATGACAGGCGCGAGAGCGATGCCGGCCAGTTCCGACGACTGCCAGACCGTCGCCGTCAGCCCGAGCGTCGACTGCCCGAACTCGCCGAGATTTCGATCGACGAGTTCCAGTTCCAGTTGCGATTGGCCGAACTCCACAGAAGCGTTGCCATCAGAGGGTCGGGTTCCCGGCGCAGTTAGCCGCATTGGCGGACCGTCATCAGGGGATCGTCATCAGTGTTCCGCGGGGTCCAAGTGCTGCGAGAAAAACTTGCGGCAGCGCTCACCTCCGCCAGCGTCGGCTGTAACGGGCAAGCGCGCGGACTGCCTCTGCCGGTCCTCCGGGTGTGGTCTTGCCGACAAAGAAAAGCCCACCTCATCGGTGGGCTTTGCTCATGAACAGAGAGTTTGGTGGCCAAGCGCGGAATCGAACCACGGACACGCGGATTTTCAGTCCGCTGCTCTACCAACTGAGCTACTTGGCCAACGAGGTCGGCAGTATATCGAATCGGCCCCCTGTCGTCAAAGAAAGAAAGTATCGATCACTTGACGCGTTGCAACGACGGGCGGCCCCTGGGCGGTAGTGGCTTGGGCGGCTCGGGCCCGTCGTCCTGGTTGGCCTCGGACGCAGGGCTCTCCGTCGCTGCGGAAGCGGCCTCGCTCTCCGGTTCGAAGGCCATGCCAGCGCCGTTTTCGCGCGCATAGATGGCCGACACATTGCCCATCGGGATCGAGATGTCGCGTGCGACACCTCCGAAACGGGCCTGGAAACTGATGCTGTCGTTGTCCATGCTGAGATGGGCGGTCGCCTCGTAGCCGACGTTGAGGACGATCTGGCCGTCACGGACATGTTCGCGCGGTACGCGCGTGCGGGCATCGACAGCCACTGCGAGGTAGGGGGTGAAACCGTTGTCGCAGCACCATTGGTGAATGGCGCGAATCAGGTATGGTTTGGTCGACGGAAGGTCCACGTTTGCTCCCTCAAGACGTCATGGCGCAGGGCATGGGCCCTGTCATCCACAAGCGACAGCCATGGCCGAGATATCTACTTGCGCATCGCCTTTTCTGAGGGCGTCAGCGCATCGATGAAGCCCTGGCGGCTGAAAATTCGCTCGCCGTACTTCATCAAGGGTGCCGCGACTCTCGACAGTTCGATACCGTAATGGTCGAGCCGCCAGAGTAGCGGGGCGATGGCGACATCGAGCATGGAAAACTCTTCGCCGAGCATGTGCTTCTGCTTGACGAATACAGGTGCCATTTCGGTCAGCCGGTCACGAATCTGTTGACGGGAGCGATCGGCTGCCTTGCTGTTCTTTTCGAGGGCTTCGATGTAAGAGAAAACCTCACGTTCCATCGTGATCAGCAGTTGGCGCGCGCGCGCCCGCATGATCGGATCAGCCGGCATCAACTGCGGGTGCGGGAAGCGTTCGTCGATATACTCGTTGATGATATTCGGCTCATAGAGAATGAGGTCACGTTCCACGAGCACCGGGACCCGGCCATAGGGGTTGATGATGGCGATGTCTTCGGGTTTGGCGAAGAGATCGACATCGATCACCTGGAAATCCATCCCCTTTTCGTAAAGCACTATGCGGCAACGGTGACTGAACGGGCAGGTGGTTCCCGAATAGAGATTCATCATGATCAATACCCTCAAAAACGAATCGGCATCGCGGCGGCTGCGGGCGCATTTCGCGCCCTCACCGGCGATGCCGCGGCTTGAAACCCGGCGTTTGTGCTGCGGTTACTTGATGTCTTTCCAGAACTGCTTCTTCATCGCGTAGGCGAAGCCAAAGAGAACAACGAGGAAAGCCAGAACGCCAAAACCGAGCCGCTTGCGGAAGCCTGCATCGGGCTCGGCGAGCCAGACCATGAACCCGACCAGGTCACCCACGACCTTGTCGTATTCGGCAGGCGAAAGCATTCCGGGGACGGCCAGTTCAAGTTTGTGTTCTTTGTTGAGCACCTGCGCACCCTGCAACTGCCACAGGACGTGCGGCATGCCAACGTTCTCGAAGACGGTATTGTTCCAGCCGGTGGGACGCTTTTCGTCCACATAGAAGGAGCGCAGGTAGGTATACAGCCAGTCGGCGCCACTGCCGTCCGCCGAGGCACGTGCCCGCGCGATCAGTGACAGGTCGGGAGGCGCCGCACCAAACCAGACTTTCTGTTCGCCTGCGCGGGCCGCAACGCGCATCGGCTCGCCGATCTTGTCCGCGGTGAACAGCAGGTTCTCCTTGACCTGATGTTCGGTGAGGCCAAGTTCGGTCAGGCGGTTGTAACGGACGAAGCTGGCGCCATGGCAGTTGAGGCAATAGTTGACGAAGGTTCTGGCGCCGCTTTGCAGGGCAGCTTTGTCGTTCTGCACATCAGGCGCTTTGTCGAGATGAACAGCTGCGCCGGCGGCCAGGGCGACAGCCGGGGCAAAGAGCAATGCTGTAAGCAGTTTTTTCATTTTGTGCATTCCTTTACATCGTCACGCGATCAGGTTCCGGCTTGTACTTGTCGATCCTCGACCACCAGGGCATGGTCAAAAAGTAGAGGAAGTAGTACGCGCTCAGTACCTGCGCCACGGGGGCGCTCGGGATGACGCCGAAGAAGGCGTAAGACGGCGGTTGTGTGCCAAGGAAGCCTAGGAGGAAGAACGAGATGACGAACAGGGTCAGCAAGGTCTTGAAGATTGGGCCGCGATAACGGATCGATTTGACCGGGCTCCGGTCCAGCCAAGGCAGAAAGGCCAGAATCACGACCCCGGCACCCATCGCTACCACGCCCCAGAACTTGGCGTCGATCCCGAACAGCGGCCAGACCATGGCGCGGAGCAGGGAGTAGTAGGGCGTGAAGTACCAGACCGGCGCAATATGTGGCGGCGTCTTGAGTGGATCCGCTGGCAGGAAGTTGTTGTACTCGAGGAAATAGCCGCCGCCTTCGGGCGCGAAGAAGACTATGATCGAGAAGACCATCAGGAACACCACCACGCCGACGATGTCCTTTACGGAGTAGTAGGGGTGGAAGGGGATGCCGTCGAGCGGGATGCCATGGACGTCCTTGCGCTTCTTGATCTCGACGCCGTCCGGGTTGTTCGAGCCAACTTCGTGCAGCGCCAGAATGTGCGCGGCGACGAGGCCGAGCAGTACCAGGGGCACGGCGATGACATGGAAGGCAAAAAAGCGGTTGAGCGTCGCGTCGCCGACGACGAAGTCGCCACGAATCCAGATCGACAGCGGCTCACCGATCAGCGGAATCGCCGAGAACAGGTTTACGATCACCTGCGCGCCCCAGAAGGACATCTGTCCCCAGGGCAGCAGATAGCCCATGAAGGCTTCGGCCATCAGACACAGGAAGATCAGCGTGCCGAAGATCCAGACCAGTTCGCGCGGCTGGCGATATGAGCCGTACAGCAGGCCACGGAACATGTGCAGGTAGACGACGACGAAGAATGCCGAAGCGCCTGTTGAATGCATGTAGCGGATCAACCAGCCCCAGGGGACATCGCGCATGATGTACTCGACGCTGGCAAAAGCGACTGGAATGCCATTCGCGTTGAGCGAGGCATCGGGCTTGTAGTGCATGACGAGGAAGATACCGGTGAGGATCTGGATGACCAGCACCAGCATCGCCAGCGAGCCGAAAAAGTACCAGAAGTTGAAGTTCTTCGGAGCATAGTACTCGGACAGGTGCCCGCGCCACATTGAAGTCGCGGGGAAGCGGGCATCAAACCACTCGAGCAGATTGCCCTGGAGGCTACCGTCAGACTTGTACTTTTCGAAATTGGTATTGGACGCCATTGCTTAAGCCCCCTTCTTGTCTTCGCCGATGAGAATACGCTTCTCGGACAGGTACATATGCGGCGGCACCTCGAGGTTGTCCGGTGCCGGCTTGTTCTTGAAGACGCGGCCGGCGAAGTCGAAGGTGGACCCGTGGCATGGGCAAAGGAAACCGCCCAACCAGTTGCTGTCCATGCCTTCGTCGGCTCCGGGCTTGAACTTGGCCGAGGGTGAACAGCCGAGATGGGTGCAGATGCCCACGGCGACCATGATCTCGGGCTTGATCGAGCGCACCTCGTTCCTGCAATAATCAGGCTGCATGTTCTTCTCGGACTTCGGATCGGCCATCGAGTCATTGAGCTTGGGCAGGGTTTCCAGCATTTGCGGCGTGCGGTTGATGATCCATACCGGCTTGCCTCGCCACTCGACTGTCATCATCTGGCCGGGCTCAAGGGTGCCGATCTCGACCTCAACCGGCGCGCCGGCTGCCTTGGCCCGCTCGGACGGCAGCATGCTGGAGAGGAAAGGCACGAGCGCAGCTATCGCCCCCACCCCGCCGACCGCAGCAGTGGCGACGACCAGTCGCCGCCTTCCGCTGTCCACTTTGCACTCATTGCTCATAGCGCTGATCCCTAGGACGTGATGAAAAGTTGGTACGAACTAAACTTGAGCATTATACGTCAATCTCAATACAGAGAGAATCCCGAGCCTCCCGAAAGGCTTACACAGCAAGCGGTCGACGCTCACGCAGCGCCTGCGCCAGCGTTCCCGCATCGACGTATTCCAGTTCGCCGCCGACCGGTACCCCGCGCGCGATGCGCGATACGGTGACGCCGCGGCTCCGCAGCATTTCGGACAGGTAATGAGCGGTTGCTTCACCTTCATTGGTGTAGTTGGTGGCGATGATTACCTCACGCACCACACCGTCACAGGCGCGAGCCAGCAGGCGCTCAAGGTGAAGCTCGCCTGGCCCGATACCGTCGAGCGGCGACACCCGACCCATCAGCACGTAGTAAAGGCCCGAGTAAGCATGGGTTTGCTCGAGCATGTTCATGTCGACCGGTGTCTCTACGACACACAGCAGGCTGGGTTCACGTTTGGACGACAGGCAGCGGGCGCAGATTTCTGACTCGGTGAACGTATTGCAGCGCTGACAATGACGTAGCGCAGCGAGCGCGAGCCCCAGCGCGTCCGCCAGACGCTGGGCGCCAGGCCGATTGTGCTGCATCAGGTGGTAAGCCATTCGCTGCGCCGATTTTGGACCAACTCCCGGCAGGCAGCGCAAAGCCTCGATCAATGCCTCGAGGCTTGACGGGGTGCTCATCAGAACGGCATCTTGAATCCAGCTGGCAGGTTAAGCCCCGCGGAAAAGCCGGCCATGCGTTCCTGAGAGGCCTCCTCGGCACGCCGCATGGCATCGTTCAAGGCGGCCGCAACCAGATCCTCGAGCATCTCCCTGTCGTCCATTACCGAAGGGTCGATGGTCACTCGGCGAACGCTATGGGCGCAGGTCATCAGCACCTTGACCATGCCGGCACCCGATTGCCCCTCGACTTCGAGCTGTGCGAGCTGCTCCTGGGCCTTTTTCATGTTTTCCTGCATCTGCTGGGCCTGTTTCATCAGGCCGGCGATTCCGCCTTTCATCATCTTGCTTGCCTCGAACTGAACTAAAGAACTACACGGGTTTTATGGAAGATTCGACCAGGGTGGCGTCGAACATCTCGATGATTTCACGTACGAAGCCATCCTGCTCTACCGATGCGATGGCACGATCCATACGCTCGCGGCGGCCTCGCTGGGCGGCGGCGGCCGGTGTATCTCCGGTGCCCTCTTCGAGTTCGATCGCGAGCTGTAGTGGCCGGGCAAAATGCTCGGTCAGTGCCTGCTCCAGCTTGTCCTGCGCGGGTTTCATCAGGAGGTGGCGATGCGTCGGTGACAGTCGAAGGACGATCCGTGCTCCGGCCAGATCCCGCAACTCGCAGTGCTGCGCCAGCTCGCGTGCCATACCGCTGACCCTGAGAGCAGTCAGAATGCCATTCCAGTCGGTCGGCACCGAGCCAGGGTTGGCGGCGCTACGCGCCGCTGGCTGCGCGGCTGCTGCGGGCGTCGCCGCAGGCGTAAGGGCCGTTTGGCCGGCAGATGGGGCAGGCGTTGCGCGCCGCGTTGCGGTTGCTGGTGGCCCCCGCGCCTCCGAATCGTCGTCGAGGACCGGGCGGAAGGCGTACAGCCGCAGCAGCGTCATGATAAAGCCGGCCTGCTCATCAGGTGCCAACGGCAGCTCATGGCGGCCGTGCACGGCGATCTGGTAGGCCAGTTGAACGAACTCCGGGTCGAGTCTGGAGGCTATGTCCAGCAGGCGTTCGCGCTCCGGCAGGTCGTCGGCGATCGCTTGTGGCGCGATCTGGGCAACCTGCAGACGAGTAAACAGGCTGGCCATTTCCTGGAGCGCCGTATCAAACGAAAGGCTGCGTGCCGCCATCTCATCGGCTACCCGCAGCATGGCTACAGCATCCCCCGCGAGCAGGGCATCGGTGACCGAGAACAGGTGGTCAAGATCGACTGCGCCAAGCATTTCGCGTACCTGCGCCTCCTCGACCTTGCCCGAACCATGGGCAATTGCCTGGTCGAGCAGCGACAGGGCATCGCGCATGCTGCCCGCTGCCGAGCGCGCCAGCAGATGCAGGGCGCCAACCTCGGCGCTGATCGCCTCGACTTCGAGGATGTGCCTGAGATGACCAGCGATCAGCGGCTGCGTCATCTGCTTGAGATTGAACTGCAGGCAGCGCGACAGCACGGTTACCGGGATTTTCTGCGGGTCGGTGGTCGCCAGAATGAATTTCACGTGCTCGGGGGGCTCCTCGAGGGTCTTCAACATGGCGTTGAAGGCCGAATTCGAGAGCATGTGGACCTCGTCGATGACGTAGACCTTGAAACGGCCGCGCGTTGGCGCGTAGACGGCATTCTCGAGAAGCTGCCGCATTTCGTCGACCTTGGTATTGGTCGCCGCGTCAACCTCGAGCAGATCGACAAAACGTCCGGCGTCGATCTCCCGGCAGGCCGAGCAGATGCCGCAGGGAGTGGCGGTGACACCGGCCTCGCAGTTGAGCGCCTTGGCCAGAATGCGCGCCAGGGTCGTCTTGCCAACCCCGCGGGTGCCGGTAAACAGATAGGCATGGTGCAGGCGCTGTGCCGTCAAGGCGTGCGTCAGTGCCTTGACAACGTGTTCCTGACCTACCAGGCTGGCAAACGTTCTCGGGCGCCACTTGCGCGCCAGGACTTGGTAACTCATGAGCGGATTCTAGCAGATGGCGTTACCTGCTCCACCGGAGTTTCGCATTGCTGATCACCGGGGCCGGGGCTGGGGGCGCGCCGACAGGCTGCGCTGGAGAAAGGTTGGCGAAATGCAATCTGCTGCCAGGAACATGGTGGAAGCGAAGGTGGCGAGCCTTACCCCCGGCACTCACATCAGACGGCTGTGGCTGCTTCCTTCCGGACCTGACCAGGTTCACCATCCTGCGATGCGGGGAGACCCGCCAAGCAGAATGCTATCACACGAATCATCGCCCCACCTGAAAATAGCGCAGGAAGTCCTTTATGCCGAAGGTAGGAAGGCCCCGGGATGGCTTAAAATCCGCGTTGTGCTGACCTGCCAAGAATCTCCTGGTCTGTCCGCCATATTGGCGAGCGCCAGAGGACGTCGCTGGCTCGCCGTGGGTCCACCGAATCTGTCGAACCGTAGCTATGGAAGCAACCCGAATTTGTCTTGTGCGGCATGGCGAAACGACCTGGAATGCTGAGAAGCGCATCCAGGGACAGATCGACATCGGACTCAATGCCGCTGGTCTGGTGCAGGCGCAGGCCGCGGCAGACTGGCTGGCTGGACAGCCAGTGACCGCCCTGTACAGCAGTGACCTGCTGCGTGCCAGGCAGACCGCCGAGCGTCTCGCTGTCAGCCTGAATCTGCTGCCGAGATTCCGGCCGGCGTTCCGCGAGCGGCGCTACGGGCTGTTCGAAGGGCTGACCTACGACGAATCGCGGGCTAGATATCCGGCGGACTACCACTCGTTCGAGACGCGTGACCCGGAGTTCGTGATTCCCTTTGGCGGTGAGAGTCTGCAGCAATTGTACGAGCGCGTGAGCGCCGGGCTGAGGCAGTTGGCCATCGAACATTTCGGGCAGGTGATCGTCGTGGTTACTCACGGTGGGGTCCTCGACATTGTGAACCGCCTGGTCCGTGGCAACCCCTTGTCAAGTCCACGTGACTTCCTGATTCCGAACGCCGGGATCAATTGGGTGAGTGTCTGCGGCGACTCATGGCGCCTGGAAACCTGGGGTGGGACTGAACATCTGAGCATGTTCGGGCTTGATGAACTTCCATAGCCACGCCACCGGGGCAGTGGCTTCCCGTCGGCGCATCATTGAGCTTGCAATTATCGCTCCTCTCGGTTCTAATCGTGGCTTGACGCCTTTGACTTTGACTTGACGACGATGCGCTGTTCCTACGACCTCAATGCACTTCGACTTGCTGTGGCGCGCGCTGCAGGTGTCGATGCGGGCCGAGCCCTGCTGGTCGCTGTAGTATGCGCGGTAAGCGTAGGACCTGACGAACCGTCGAGGGTCGAAAGAAGATAAGTCGAAACGCAGCAAACGACAGCAGATTCCAGAAACCCCCGCCGGTGCAAGCCGAGTGGGGGTTTTGTCTTTCTGGACCGCCGCCTGGCGACGACGATGGCGGCAGTTCTATTCTTAGGAGACTCCCTTGCCCCAACAAACCCCCGAAACCCTCACCGGAGCACAGATTGTTGTGCGCCTGCTCGAGCGGCAGGGCGTTCGTACGCTGGCCGGCATTCCCGGCGGCGCGATCCTGCCGATCTACGACGCCCTCTCGAAGTCCACTCTGATACATCATGTGCTGGCCCGGCACGAGCAGGGTGGCGGCTTCATGGCGCAGGGGATGGCGCGCGTCACCGGTGTGCCGGCGGTATGCATGGCGTCCTCCGGTCCCGGTGCGACCAATCTGCTGACGGCGGTTGCCGACGCCAAACTGGATTCGATCCCGCTGGTCGCGATCACCGGCCAGGTGCCGCGGGCGATGATCGGTACCGATGCCTTTCAGGAGGTAGACACCTACGGCCTGAGCATCCCGATCACCAAACACAATTTCCTGGTCAGCTCGGCCGACCAGCTTCTGGACATCGTTCCGCGCGCCTTCCGCATTGCCGCCTCGGGTCGGCCCGGCCCGGTGCTGGTTGACATTCCGAAGGATGTGCAAAACCAGCTCGTGGAGGTCGACGAATGGCCCGCGCCGGGCTGTGCCGATGTCATCCCGCCGCCAGCCGCCGAACTGGTCGAGCGTGCCGCGGCGATGATCAACCAGGCAGTGAAGCCGATCCTTTACCTCGGCGGTGGTGTGGTGCATTCGGGCGCTTCAAGAACCGCTGTGGCGCTGGCCGAAAAAGCCAGGCTGCCGACGGTCATGACCCTGATGGCGCTCGGCGCAATGGCGGTCGATCACGATTTGTCGCTGGGCATGCTGGGCATGCATGGGGCGCGTTGTACCAACCTCGCGCTCGACGAATGTGATCTGCTGATCGCCGTCGGTGCCCGCTTCGACGACCGCGCGACCGGCAAGGTGGCGGGTTTCTGCCCTCAGGCGAAGATCATCCACATCGACATCGATCCGTCCGAACTCGACAAGATCAAGACCGCGCATATTGGCATCGCCGGTGACGTGCAGACGGTGCTGCAGGTGCTGCTGCCGAAGATCGAGTCGCCGCTGCGCGAGGCCTGGCTGGCGCGAGTAGCCAGTCTGAAGGCGGCGCAGCCGCTACGCATGCCGGGGGTCGATGATCCCCGCACGCCCTACGGACTGATCCGGGCGGTTGCCGATTGCCTTGACGATGAGGCGACGATCACCACCGATGTCGGTCAGCACCAGATGTGGGTCGCGCAAGCGTATCCCCTGCGGCGCCCGAGGCAGTGGCTGACTTCGGGCGGTCTCGGCACGATGGGTTTCGGCATGCCGGCAGCGATCGGCGCGGCGTTGGCCGAACCGGAACGGACGGTGGTCTGCTTTACCGGCGATGGCAGCATTCTTATGAATGTGCAGGAACTGGTCACTGCTGCCGAGGAGAACGTCAACGTGAAGATCGTGCTGATGAACAACTCGTCGCTGGGGCTGGTCTTTCAACAACAGACGATGTTCTACGGCGAGCGGATCTATGCTTCGAAATTCAAGGGTATGCCCGACTTCATCCGGGTTGCCGAGGGTTTCGGCGTGCCTGCCGTCGACCTCGATGCGGAGATTGATCCACGGGCGGCACTAGCCGCCGCGTTGTCGACCCGCGGCCCCATGCTGATCCACGTCAGCATTGCCATGCATGAACAGGTTTTGCCGATGGTGCCGCCAGGTGCGGCGAACAAGGAAATGATCGGGGGCTGAATGATGAACTCGCTTACACGAACGGAAAACCAGGCGCTGGCGCATACCGTGCTCGAACTGGACGTCAACAATCACCCGGGTGTCATGTCGCACGTCGTTGGCCTGTTTTCACGCCGGGCGTACAACGTTGAAGGCATTCTGGTCATGCCGGTGGGTAGCGGTGAGACCAGTCGCATCTGGCTGTTGGTCAACGAAGACGAGCGTCTCGACCAGATGGTGAAGCAGGTGGAGAAGCTCGAGGATGTGCTGGCGGTACGTCGGCACGGTGCCGAACACGAGGTTTTTGTGCGGCTGGAGGAGTTTTTTCTTTAGCCGGTTCAAGGGTCAGGGGGCAGGTGGGCCGGCGTCCTGCCCCTGGCATCTTGCTCAGCGGCTGCGCTGTTTGGGATCGAAACGGACGATTGCCCGCCCATCGGCTGTCTTTTTCGGCTGCCCTTTCCATGCGTGTCCGTAAACGACTTCAATCGTGGCCGGCAAGCGACCTGCGCGCGCTAACTGCTCATAGGCAGCGCGTGCTTCAACCCACGCCGAACGCCCCATCAAGCCATGCCGCCGCGCCCGCATTGCGCACGCCGAGCCGCTCCGGCGCAGATCGCTAAGCAGGTCGTCAAAGCTGGCGTAGGTCATGGTCAGAACCTCGGCATCCATTACCGGGTCGGCAAAGCCACACGCGACAAGCATGTCGCCGTAGTCATGCATGTCGGTGAAGCGCTGGGTGTGGAGATAGCCATCGGCAAAACTGGCCCGCAGTTCCTTGAGCGTGTCCGGTCCCAAAGTCGAGAACATCAGCAGGCCATCGTGTTTGAGCAGCCGGTACACTTCACCGAAAGCCGGCAGCGGATCGTCAAGCCAGTGCAGCATCAGGTTCGACCACAGCAGATCGATTGACTGGGAACTGAAGGGCAGGGCGCTCGCATCGGCGGCCAGCAGCAGTGGCCGCTGGCCGCGGAGAAACGGCAGTAACCAGCGCAAGCGTGAGCGTTGTGCTTGGCCTGCGCGCAGCATGGGGTCGCTGAGATCGACCCCCAGCAAGGTGGCCTTTGGGTAGCGTTCCTGGAGAGAGGTGAGACTGGCGCCGGTGCCGCAACCGAGATCAAGCACACGTTGGGGCTCGATGCGCACGTAGTCGAGGCGTTCGAGCATGCGACTGCCGACTTCGCGCTGCAGGACCGACACCTGATCATAGGTCGATGCTGCACGCGCGAAATTCCGGCGGACCTGGCGCTGATCAACGAACTGCGCCGGCGCCTTCATCAAGGTTCAGATTGGCCGTAGCCCGAGCTTCTCAAATAGCGCTTCGTCACGATCGGCTTCCGGGTTGCTGGTGGTCAGCAGTTTGTCACCGTAAAAGATCGAATTGGCGCCGGCCAGAAAGCATAGCGCCTGCAGTTCTTCGGACATTGCCTGCCGACCGGCCGACAGCCGCACGAAGCTTTCTGGCATGGTGATGCGTGCGGCAGCAATCGTGCGCACGAACTCGAAATTGTCAATGGGCGCAACATCAGCCAGGGGGGTGCCTGGAATCGGTACCAGATTGTTGATTGGTACTGATTCCGGCGGCGGATTGAGGTTGGCGAGCTGCACGATCAGCGCAGCGCGGTTCCTGCGTGACTCTCCCATGCCAATGATTCCGCCGGAGCAGACCTTGATGCCCGCTTCGCGCACCTGACCAAGGGTGTCGATGCGGTCAGCGTGCTTGTGGGTGGTGATCACCTGTCCATAGAAAGAGGCATCGGTATCGAGGTTGTGGTTGTAATAGTCGAGCCCGGCTTCCTTAAGTTCGCTGGCCTGGCCTTCCTTCAGCATTCCCAGGGTGACGCAGGTTTGCAGACCAAGTCCCTTCACGGCGCGAATCATCTCACTGACTTTCGCCAGGTCTTTGTCCTTGGGCCCACGCCAGGCTGCGCCCATGCAGAAGCGCGAGGCGCCCTTATCCTTGGCTGCCTGGGCTGCAGCAAGCACTTCGTCGAGCGGTAGCAGGGTTTCGCGCTCGGTTTCAGTGTTGTAGCGCGCAGCCTGCGAGCAATAGCCGCAATCTTCGGAACAGCCGCCGGTCTTGACGGAGAGCAGCGTTGAGCGTTGAATCTCGTTGGCGTCGAAGTTTTCGCGGTGCACCTGCTGCGCACGGAAGATCAGATCCATCAGGGGCAGTTGGTAGAGCGCTTCGACTTCGCTGACCGTCCAGCGGGCTGCGCGGGCTGGTGCGGTATCTTCGCGAGTGAGCGTGGTGGCTTGAGGAATTGCGTTCATGAGTTCTAAACCTAGGGGTTGGGGTGATTTGAGGCCCGACGCTATGGATTCGCGACGAGCACTCTCAAGTTGCCAATTCTAACGCAAACCGCCCGACTGGTCCGCAGATCGTGCGCGCGGCTGCTAACGCAGGACTGCCTGCTGTGTGGTGCAGGAAGTGGTACCAGTCTCCTCTGTGAGGCCTGCGAGCGCGAGCTGCCATGGCTGCCTGCGCCGCGCTGTCCAACTTGTGCTCTGCCGACACCACAAGGCGAAGTGTGTGGTCGATGTCTCGCCAAGCCACCACACTACGATGCGACCTTCGCCGCCTTTTGTTATGGTTTTCCAATTGACAAGCTGATTCAGTCGTTCAAGTATGGCCATCGTCTGGGCCTCGCACGCTACTTTGGTCGGCAGCTTGCGCTGCTGGGCGAAAGTGCCGAGGCGGATCTGATCATCCCCTTGCCCCTGCACCCGTTGCGCCTTCAGGAAAGAGGCTTTAACCAGGCGCTCGAGCTGGCACGTCCCGTCGCCAAGGCGTGGCAAACGCCCGTCGACTTTCGCAGTTGCAGCCGGGTTCGTCACACCGTTGCTCAGGCTAATCTGCCCTGGCGCGAACGAGAAAGAAACGTTCGTGGGGCCTTCCACTGTTCATCAGATTTCACCGGCAGGCGATTGCTCTTGATTGACGACGTGATGACTACCGGTGCCTCGTTGGACGAGCTGGCTCGGACAGTCAAGTTGCACGGCGCGGCGCAGGTCTCGTTACTGGTACTCGCTCGCGCCTTGCCGCCGTGAGGCACAGGGCGGGAAATACGGGCAGTTCGGGCCGGACTCCCGTTTCTTGCTCAAAGGTGCTCGAACTCGGCGATGTCTGCTGCAGTACTACCCGCTGAGGCAGCAAACGAAATGACCCCGCTGCCGCGCAAGACAAACTGATCGTGTCGCAAATATAGCTCCTGCTCGCCGTTGACGGTGACGAAGGTGCCATTGGTGCTGATGTCGATGAGAACGAAGTGTCCGCCTCGCCGCTCAATCCGAGCGTGACTGCGCGAGGCGCGCCGATTGTGGACCGCGATCTCGCAGCCCGCATCACGACCCATGACCACGCTCGTTCGGTGCTTGTCGAGCAGTTTCACAAAATGCCCATAACGGATGCAAAGCCGCAGTTCGCGTTCTCTGGCGGGTGCGGGCGATTCAATGACCACTCTGGGAGCTTCCGTTTTCGGCTCTGGCCAGAGCACTTCAAAAACCTGCCGTTCCGCGAGCAGATCCTTGCTCAATGTGCTCTCCAGGAGGCGCGTCGACGACTGTAAATGTGCGGATAATGAAGCCTGGGTGGTAGCGCTGATCAAAATCTGCCCGGGCGCAGCCAGGCCAGCCAGCCACTCGGCGGTGTTGACACAATCACCAAGGATTTCACCGCCATCCTCGATGACCGGGCCGTGATGGAAACCGACACGGACTGCCAGATCGATGCCGGATACAGGTGGCAGGTCGGCCGTACGCCGCTGCATGGCGACCGCCGCCTGACAAGCTTCGTTGGCGTTGCCGAAGAGCGCCGTCAAGTCATCTCTCCCGGTTCTGACGAGTCGGCCATGAAAGCCGTCGATACCACGCGCCATGCGCTTCATGCACCGGTCAACGGCGTGCAGGGCCTCAGTCCCGCGAAGTTTGCCAAACAGCTGCGAACTCCCGGTAACGGCAGCAAACAACACAGAAAGCATCTTTTCCGTGCTGCTCATGAGTTCTTCTCTCTGAGATCTGCACCAGAACGGAGACCCTTGAAGTCGAATAAGGTATTGTCGGCCAAGTGGGAGGGAATGACCCTCTGCAGCGCAGAAAACACCGCTTCAGTTCGTCCCGGGTAGCGCCGGTCCCAGTCAGCCATCATTTCTCGTACCTTCTGGCGCTGCAGATTGTCCTGCGAGCCGCAGAGATTGCACGGGATGATCGGGTAGTCCATGCCGCGCGCGAACCGCGCGATATCTATTTCGTTGCAGTAGGCAAGCGGTCGGATGACGACATGGGCGCCGTCGTCGGTGACCAGTTTGGGCGGCATCGCCTTGAGTTGACCGCCAAAAAAGAGATTGAGAAAGAGCGTATGGACAATGTCGTCACGGTGGTGACCAAGGGCTATCTTGTTGGCACCGACTTCTTTTGCCGTCCGATAGATGACGCCGCGACGCAGGCGGGAACAGAGGGAGCAGGTGGTCTTCCCCTGCGGGATCATGTTCTTGACGACCGAGTAGGTGTCCTGCTCGATGATGCGGTGCTCGACACCGATCTTCGCCAGGTAGCTCGGTAGCACGTCGGCAGGGAACCCCGGCTGCTTCTGGTCGAGATTCATCGCGATCAGACGGAAATCGACCGGCGCACGCTCGCTCAAAGCGATTAGCAGGGTCAATAGGGTATACGAATCCTTGCCGCCGGAAATGCAGACCAGAACGGTGTCACCCTCCTCGATCATGTTGTAGTCGGCAATTGCCTTACCGGCCTTGTTCTCCAGGCGCTTTCTTAGGCGCAGCAGGGTGTTCGACGGTTCCAACGGGGCCTCTCCAGTGGCGCAATGGTTCACAAGTGAGCGGTGCGACCGCCATCGACATTGATCACCTGTCCGGTCACGTACGTTGCATCTTCAAGCAGGTAGTGTACCGCGCGGGCGACGTCCTGCGGACAGCCCGCACGTTCCAGCAAGGTATGCGCGACGATCTGTACCTGCGCACTGCGGTCAAAGACGTCGCCTTCCGGCCAAAGAATCGGCCCTGGTGCGACGGCGTTCACTCGTACCAGCGGTGCCAGCTCGATGGCGAGGGCACGCGTCAGGCCCAGCAGGCCCGCTTTTGCGGCGCAGTACAGCGGATAGCCGGCAAGCGGTCGTTCAGCATGAATATCAGTGATGTTGACCACCGCGCCGCGGGCGGCGAGCAGGTGCGGCGCGGCTGCCTGGGTCAGAAACAGAGGCGCTTTGAGATTGCTGCCGATGAGGTTATCCCACGCCGCGAGGTCGATCTTACCCAACGGCGTGGCGAAGAAGCTCGATGCGTTGTTAACCAAAGCGTCCAGCCGCCCGAAACGGTCCACCGTGCCGGTCACAAGCCCTGGCAAGGCCTCGATTTCTCGCAGATCGGCCTGCAGACAAGCTGCCGTGCCGGGTCTGAAGGTGTTTAGCTCGGCAACCAGAGCCTTGGCCGCGTCAGATGCCTGATTGTAGTGCACCATGACATTGGCTCCCGTCGCATGCATCTCACGGGCAATTGCGCTGCCCAGTCGTCTGGCAGCGCCGGTTACCAAGATCGTTCTTCCGCTCATTTCCGGGACTCGCATGGCAACAACAAGGATCTGATTTTAACGGATTATTGTCCTGGTTTCCTGAAAAGCAGTCCTTTCCACTGGCGCCACGGTAAACTGTCGTCATGTTAAGGTAGGAGAACGAGTCATGCCAAACCAGAATGGTCCGCTCGGCGCTGACGAACTCATGGTGCTTGCCGAGCGCGTCGCTCAACTCAATGCGGCCGATGCGGAATGGGTCAGCACACTGCTGCATGAGGCCCTGCGCGCGCGCGCCCAAGAAGCTGAATCGTTGGCAGCTCCAGGCGCCCGTGGCCCGCTCGATCACGCTGAGGGTGAACTGGACGAGCAGCTGGTCCAGATTGCTCTCGATACGGCCGAATGGCTGCGAACGCTTTGGAATGTCGGTTACATGGGCGCAGGCAAATTCCGTTCGCTACCGCGTTCAGCCTTCCCGTCAATTGACGTGGAAGACATCAGGAAGTCTTCGCTCTTCGCCCGCATTCGCCAGGGAAAATACGCTCTGCCGTTTCCGCCGCCTACACGGCACGGCTTACCCTGGCACGAACTACTCGAAGGCGCGGAGCAAGTTCACGCGGTCGAGGCCGAGATCGTTCGCGACGAAACCGGTCAGCCACAGGGCGCGATCATCGAAGCCTGCGCCGAGTGGCTGATTATCGAGGAAACCACCGAGACTCAGGCATACGTCGTTCAGCACCAGGGTCTGGGACCCGTGTACAGGTTGCGGTTGGCAGGCGGCCTGGCTGCCGAGTTGCGGCGCGAGTCGCCGACCTTGAAGCGCAAGATCTTCCTGCAAAGGCGCGGCGGTTTTCATAGCTATACACTGGAATGGCTGGGCGAGGACGGCCGTAAGCAGTTGGTGGGCTTGCGCGCTGCGACCTGGGAGCGTGCCGAATCGGAAGCTGAGCACTGGCTGGCTACCACACACCCTGAAATGTACGGACAGGTTTGCTTCGAGCGCTGCGAGGAATGAGTGCGTGCTGCCGAGCTATCGAGTCGTGAAGGGGCGCCCGTTGTTCACCGCCGGCACAGGTCGGTCGGGGCCTTTCCCTCGCCAGGCGACTTTCGCTGTTGGTCATTCTCAAGCCGAATGTCGGCGTATCGTTGCCGACATCCCCGTGGCGCCTATCAACCCAGGTGCCGGCGTCAGGGGTCGTTGAAATGCTGACTCGATCCCAGCAGGCCGCCGCATCGCTGCCTCCCCCCACGGCCGATGCGCTTGCCTTCAGCGCAGCGCTGAGCCGCCACATTTCAGCCTGTATAAGTGCTGCCGACGGCTGGATCGGCTTTGATCGCTTTATGGACCTTGCGCTTTACACGCCAAGTATGGGCTACTATTCTGGCGGCGCACAGAAATTCGGCGCTGAGGGAGATTTCGTTACCGCTCCGGAACTCTGCCCCGCCTTCGCTCAGACTCTTGGCGCGCAGGTTGCGCAGTTGCTGGAGCTAAGCGCTCTGCAGATCGTCGAGGTCGGCGCGGGGAGCGGGCAACTTGCCACTGACCTGCTGCTCGAACTGGAACTGCACGGCGTGCTCCCTGAACGTTACGCGATCCTCGAACTGTCCGGTGAGTTGCGGGCGCGGCAGCGCGCAACCATTGTCCTCCGGGCTCCCCACCTCGTGCCACGAGTGCTCTGGCTCGACCGATTGCCTGACCACTTCGATGGCCTGGTGCTGGCCAACGAGGTACTCGACGCGATGCCGGCACATCTGGTGCTCTGGAACGGGGGGGCAATTGCAGAGCGTGGTGTCACCGTAGACAACGGACACTTTGCCTGGCGCGATCGGCCAGCCAGAGGCCATTTGCTGGAACGTGCCCAGGCGCTGGCCACCGAATGCGAGATTGTGCCGGGTTACCTTAGTGAAATCTCCCTTGCTGCTCCGGCATGGGTTGCCCAGTGGGCCGCGGTTCTCGGACGCGGCGCGCTACTGTTGATCGACTATGGCTTTCCGCGCCGCGAGTTTTACCATCCGCAGCGTTGCGCCGGGACGCTGATGTGCCACTATCGCCATCACGCGCATGGGGAGCCCTTCTACTTGCCAGGCTTGCAGGATATTACGCTGCACGTCGATTTCACGGCCATCGTTGAAGCGGGATGTGAGGCGGGCCTTGAGTTGCTGGGTTACACGACGCAGTCGAGCTTTCTCTTCAACTGCGGGCTGACGGAGATCCTGGCCAGAACGCCGGTAGCCGACTCGCTTCGCTACCTGCCGCTCGCCAACGCCGTGCAAAAGCTGGTTTCTCCGGCTGAAATGGGAGAGCTCTTCAAGGTCATTGCTCTCGGCAAGGGCATCAGCGAACCCCTGCTGGGTTTCGTGAGCGGCGACCGCAGCGTGACGCTCTGAAGTGGCGCACCCTTGGCCGAGTCGGAAGACGACGACCGGACTGGGGTGCAAATCGGTGCCACGGGAACGGTTTGGGGGTGACAACCGACCCGGCTGACAAGTCAGCCGGGCAGATCGGGCAAACCGGACCAGATCTCGTTGAGGTCAGGGAAGCTCCATTTCGCTGGTTCCTCGCGGCTTACAATCTGCTGCTGACAGCCGGGTTGTGCAAGGTCAACGACTTCCGGCCGGATGCGTGCATTGGCCCGCGTCGAGAAGAAGACCTTGACGCGGGGGGTGAGCAGCGATTTGTCGCCCTGCTCCGTGACAACGCCCAGTCGTCCACAGCTGAGCAGCACCAGTGAGCCGATCGGGTAGATGCCGACGCTCTTGACAAAGGCCTGAAACACCCGTGGGTCGAAATGCCCCTTGCTCCACTCGGCCATCTTGCGAAGTGATTCGGCCGGGCACCAGCCCGCCTTGTAGGGCCGGTTGGAGGTGATCGCATCGTAGACGTCGCAGACCGCGCCCATCTTGGCAGAGAGGCTGATCTCGTCGCCCTTCAGTCGCTCCGGGTAGCCTGAACCGTCTACCTTTTCGTGGTGATGGAGGACCACGTCCAGCGCAATGGCGTCGGCACCGCTCCCCTGGAGCAACATCCGATGCCCTGCCTGAGGGTGCGACTTGATGATCGCGAACTCCTCGTCGGTCAGTTTGCCTGGTTTGTTGAGAACGTCGCTCGGCATCGCCGCCTTGCCGAGGTCGTGCAGCAGGCCGGCCATTCCGGCCGAGCGCGTGTGTTCTTCGTCAAGGGCAAGCTGCCGGGCGAGGGCAACCATCAGGGCGCACACGGCCACCGAATGCATATAAGTGTAATCGTCGGCAGTTTTCAGGCGTGCCAAGCTGATCAGGGCCCCGGGGTTACGGCTCACCGAGTCGGATATTTCTTCGACGAGACGTTGCGCGCCAGTTGCGTCGACGGCCTTGCCCATGCGGGCTTCCTCGAACATCGAGGTGACGGCTCGTCGAGATTGTGCGACGATCTTGGCAGCACGGGCGAATTCGGCCGAACTCGGAACACGCTCGGTCTGGCGCTCCAGGCGGGCAACGCTGCCCAAGTCGGCATCGACTTGGGCCTCGGATTCGGCAACCAAGACAACCGGGTCGTCGCCTGCCACATCGAGGCCCTTCGCGCAATCGATCCACACCTCCTTGACGCTGCTTGCCCGGACGCTATCGATGTCCTTCGGGTCGGTGATGACGAAAGACGGGCGCCAGAATGGGTGCTCCATCCAGGAACCGCAGAACTCTTTGACGTACATGCCAACAGCAAGCTGTTGAACGTTGATTCGCTTGAGCATCTCGATCTCGTGGCCGCTGAGCCTAGTTCGGCAACCGGTAGTCTACACCTGTCCCGAGGAAAAGCGGGGGAGCAAGGGTCATGGCGGGCCTCTTGCTCCCCTGATACAGGGATGAGACTAGAGACCGGCGGCTGCCCGCAGCGCCGCTGCCTTGTCAGTGGCCTCCCAGGTGAACTCGGGTTCGTCGCGGCCGAAATGCCCGTAGGCGGCTGTCTTGCGGTAAATCGGGCGCAACAGGTCGAGTGACTGAATGATGCCCTTCGGACGCAGGTCAAAGTGCTTGCCGATCAGTTCGACGATCACTTCGTCGCTGACGCTACCGGTGCCGAAGGTGTTGACCATCAGCGAGACAGGTCGGGCAACGCCGATAGCGTACGCCACCTGCACTTCGCAGCGGTCGGCCAGACCCGCAGCGACGATGTTCTTGGCCACGTAGCGCGCAGCATAGGCAGCCGAGCGGTCGACCTTGGACGGGTCCTTGCCCGAGAAGGCGCCACCACCGTGCCTTGCGGCGCCACCATAGGTGTCCACGATGATCTTGCGGCCGGTCAGACCGCAGTCTCCGTGGGGGCCACCGACCACGAAACGCCCTGTCGGGTTGACCAGGTAGCGGGTGTTGGTGGTCAATAAGTGCTGGGGAAGTACTGGCTTGATGACCTCCTCGATGATGGCTTCGGAGATCTGGGTGTGTGATACGTCCGGATCATGTTGCGTCGAAACGACAATGGTGTCGATCGACACTGGCTTGCCATCAAGATACCTGACGGTCAGCTGGCTTTTCGCGTCCGGGCGCAACCAGGGCAGGCGGCCGTCGCGGCGTACCTCGGCCTGGCGTTGCATGATCCGGTGCGCATAATGAATCGGTAGTGGCATCAGCGCCGGGGTTTCGTTGCAGGCGTAGCCAAACATCAGTCCCTGGTCGCCCGCACCCTGGTCGAGATCGATACCCTGGCCCTCGTTCACCCCTTGCGCAATATCCGGCGATTGACGGTTGATTGCTGTCAGAATGGCGCAGCTCTTGTAGTCGAAACCGATTTCGGAGTTGTCATAGCCGATGCGACGAACGGCTTCCTGTGCGATTTCGCGATAGTTGATGTGTGCTTTGGTGGTGATTTCACCCGATATCACCACCAGCCCGGTCGATACCAGGGTTTCGCAGGCGACGCGCGCGGGCGGATCGTCGGCCAGGATGGCGTCGAGAATGGCATCCGATATCTGGTCGGCAACCTTGTCCGGATGGCCCTCGGAAACGGATTCCGAAGTGAATAGGTACTCTTTGCTCACGCTAAGTCTGCTCCAAAAAAAACCCCGAAACGGTAGCGTGGCCGGCTTCGGGGTTCGAGCAGACGACGCTTTAGCAGTATTTGGGGCCGGTCTGTGGCTCCCTCCGCCCTGCAAGTTGTCTTGATTAACTCGGCGGATGGATAATTATAGTTTTTCTTCGTTCGGCTGGTCAAAACTTCTGATCGCCCTGTGCCAACTTTTTCACGAACGGATTGCTGCGTGATCACCCTGTCCCGCATTCTTAGCTGTTTGCCGCTCGCGTGGCTGCATGCGCTTGGCGCGCTGCTTGGCTGGCTGGCCTGGCTGCTGTCAGCCACCTACCGCCGGCATATGCGCGAAAACATGGGGTTGGCGCTCGGTGAAGCGGAAGCCAGGCGGGTACGGGCGATGGCTATCGGTGAAGCCGGCAAGGGCGCACTCGAATTGGCAAAGATCTGGCTGCGGCCGCTTGGCGAGACGGCTGCTCGTGTCGTCGAGGTGTCGGGCTGGGAACTGGTCGAGGCAGCGTCCCGCAATGGCAAGGGAATCCTCTATCTGACGCCGCACCTCGGTTGCTTCGAGATTACCGCACAGTATCTGTCTACGCATGCACCGATCACTGTTCTTTACCGGCAGCCTCGCCAAGCCTGGCTACAGGCGCTGATCGAAGCTGGCCGGGCGCGACCACAACTCCATCTGGCCGCCGCCGATTTGTCCGGCGTGCGCAGCCTGCTCAAGGCACTCAGGAAAGGCGAAGCGGTTGGCATGCTGCCCGACCAGGCACCCAAGGCAGGCGAAGGACGCTGGCTCGATTTTTTTGGCAAACCGGCGTATACGATGACTCTGGCCGCGCGACTAACCGCTAGCGGGGCCGCCGTGATCATGGTCTGGGCGGAGCGCTTGCCCGCTGGCGCGGGTTACCGTTTTCGCCTGCAGGAGCCGACGCAGCCGATCCGCGGTAGCATCGAGGAGCGTGCGCAGCAGATCAATCACGAGATCGAGCAACTGGTTCGCCAATGTCCAGCGCAGTATCTATGGGGTTACAACCGCTACAAGGGGCGGGGTCGGGCAGTGCCTGTCCCGGAACATGAGGACAAGGCTTGAGTGACTCGGCTTATCCGCGCTCGTCGCCTAGCGTCGGCGCTGGACTTCATTGATGCAGATCGCCTTCTGTCTCTACAAGTTCTTTCCCTTCGGCGGCCTGCAGCGGGATTTTCTGCGCATCGCGCTCGCCTGCCAGGCGCGTGGCAGTGCCGTTCGGGTATACACACTGGAGTGGCGTGGAGAGATCCCAGAGGGCTTCGATGTCGTGCTGGTGCCGGTGAGAGCGTTGACCAATCAGCGCCGCTATGCGAAGTTCAGTAACTGGGTCAGGAATCATTTGGCAAGAAATCCTGCCGACCGGGTCGTGGGCTTCAACAAGATGCCTGGCTTGGACGTTTATTTTGCCGCCGACCCCTGCTATGAAGACAAGGCGCGCACGCTGCGCAACCCTCTATACCGCATATCCGGGCGCTATCGCCATTTCGCCGCTTACGAGCGTGCAGTTTTCGGGGCGCATAGCCGAACCGGGATCCTGATGATTTCGCCTTTGCAGAAGCCGCTGTTCCAGAAGTACTATCAGACCGCCGACCAGCGCTTTCACCTGCTGCCGCCAGGAATAGCTCTGGACCGGCGGGCACCGGCCAATGCTTCCGAAATCCGGGCTGCATTCCGTCGGGAGTTCGCTCTGGATGCGACCGATCTGCTGTTGTTGCAGATCGGTTCGGGCTTCAAGACGAAAGGGCTGGACCGTAGTCTGAAGGCGCTCGCTGCCTTGCCGCCGGCTCTTGGCGATCGTTGCCGACTGATCGCCATCGGTGATGACGATCCGAAGCCGTTCCGTGCCCAGGCGCAAGCCCTGGGGATTGCCGATCGCGTCAGCATTCTGAGCGGACGCAGCGATATTCTGCGTTTCCTGCTTGGCGCTGATCTGCTGATCCATCCCGCTTACAACGAGAACACCGGCACGGTGCTGCTCGAAGCGGTGGTCGCCGGCTTGCCGGTGCTTGCCACCGCTGTCTGCGGTTATGCTCATCACATTGCTGATGCCGATGCCGGCGTGGTTGTCCCGGAGCCCTTCGAGCAAGCGCGCCTTGATGCCTCGTTGGCCTTGATGCTGGCTGACGAGCGGGCACGTCAGCTTTGGCGCGCCAATGGGCTGACATATGCGGGGCATGCCGACATTTACAGCAATGCCGAGCGTGCGGCAGACGTGATTCTGAGAGAGCGGCAATGAGCTCTGACGAGCTTGTTCTCGACGAGCCCTGGCGTTCGTTGTGGGCCGGAAAGGATCCCTTCGTCGCTGTCGAAACACTCGAAGGCGAGGTTTTCCGAGAACTGGAGGGGCGCCGCACCTTGCGCGCTGAGGTCGCAGGGCGAGGCTATTTCGTGAAGATTCATCACGGCATCGGCTGGGCGGAGATTCTCAAGAATCTCCTCTCTCGGCGCCTGCCTGTTCTCGGTGCTCAGAATGAGTGGCGGGCGATCCTGCGGCTGGGCGAACTCGGTGTCGACAGCATGCGCGGCGTTGCCTATGGCCGGCGCGGCCACAACCCGGCGCGCCTGAGTTCGTTCCTGGTGACCGAAGAACTGGCGCCCACCGTGAGTCTCGAGGACTATTCACTTGACTGGGCAACACGCCCCCCGCCCGTTCTCCTGAAACGCGCGCTGATCACCCGGGTAGCCGAGATGGCGAGGCGAATGCACGCGGGCGGCGTCAATCATCGTGATTTTTATATCTGTCATTTTCTTCTCCATCTCGATCCGCCGCCGACAGCAGAGAGGCTCAGATTGTCGCTGATCGACCTCCATCGGGCGCAGGTCAGAGCCAGAACACCCCGCCGCTGGCGCAACAAGGATCTCGCCGCCCTGTATTTCTCGGTGCTCGACATCGGCCTGACGAGCCGTGACCTGCTGCGCTTCCTGGCGGTGTATTTTGGTCGGCCGCTGCGACATGTTCTCGGCGAAGAGACGCCGCTGCTTTCTCGACTGGCCAATGAAGCGCTGCGTTTGCAGACACGTTTCGCACGCAAGTCCGCTGCCGGTGAAATGACGTGATCTATTGGCGCCTGAATCCGGAATTCTCCTCGAGCTTGGCTGCAGCCCTGTTCGGTGACATTGATCGCGTGTTCTCGCTCGAGGGCGAGCTTATTGCGCACGATTCACTGAGCCGGGTGCTACGCGTCAATGCCGGTGGCAAACGCTATTACGTTAAGCGCTACAGCGGCACCGGCAAGAACCGCTTCCGCCGCTGGTTCGGCACGCGCCGCTGGCTCGGTCCGCCGCGGGTGCGTGCCGAATGGCAGAACCTTCTCGCCTTTCGGGCCTGGGGAATACCCACTGCGACGGTGGTCGCCTATGGCCTGGAACGTCGTTGCGGTGGTTTCATCCGCGGCGCGCTGGTGACCGAGGAAATTCCCGGCACGATTGATCTCGCGCAGATGACCCATGTCCAGGATCCTCGACTGCGCGATCGCGATTGGGTTGTGCAGGTCTCGCGACAGATTGCCAACATCACGCGCACGCTGCACACGGCGCGCTTCGCGCACAATGATCTGAAATGGCGCAATCTTCTGGTCGATGGCGGAGCTTTACCGACGGTCTACCTGATCGACTGCCCAAGCGGCGGTTACTACCGCGGCGTGGTTCTTGACTACCGGATCGTCAAGGACCTCGCCTGTCTCGACAAGCTGGCCAGGCACTGGTTGTCCCGTAGTCAGCGCCTGCGCTTCTATCTGGATTACGCGCGCCACAGCCGGGTGACTGATGAGGATCGCAAGAGGATCGGCAGGATCGTCAGGTTTTTCGATGGACGAGAGTAGATTGGGCTTACTGTCTTGGCAGCCAGAATACGGTGTGGCGGATGATGGCACTGGCTACGCTCACCGTTGCTCGTAGCCTTCGGGCAGCTGGCCGTTATCCGGCTTTGCCTTTCCGGGTGGCGCTCGCTGACGGACGTCAGCTCAGCATGCTGCGGTTGCTGCGGTTACTGCCAGGGAAGCGGTTGGTTGGCGAGGCGGAGTTGGAGGGCGGTCGGGTTTTGGCCAAGCTTTTCGTTGGACGTCGCTGCGAAAAGCACTGGCAGCAGGAACGGGCGGGTCTTGAGGCGCTCGCCCTGGCCGGCGTACCAACCCCCGGACTGGTTGCTGCAATGCCGATGGCCGGGGGAGGATACGCGCTGTTGACGACCTTTCTTGATCCGGCCGAGAGTGCGGCCGAATCCTGGGCGCGCGTCGCTGCTCACCCGTCAGGGGATAGCCAAGCGCTTGCCATACTGGGCCCAGCAATGGCCGTGCTTGGCCGTCTGCACGCCGCGGGCTTGATTCAGGAAGACCTGCACCTTGGCAACTTCCTGTTCCATGAAGGCCAATTGTTCGTTATCGACGGTGATTCGGTACGCGTCATCAGTCGCGGACAGGCGCTGACGCAATCGCGTGCGAGTGCCAATCTGGCTGTTCTGCTAGCGCAATTGCCCACTGAATGGGATGGACAGGCAGCACTGCTGTCGTCCTATACGGCCGGATCCTGCCGTGCGCCGCTTGACTTGCCCGCCTTGCGCGAACAGATCGCGCGCGTCAGAGCCTGGCGTTTGCAGGATTTTCTCAGCAAGACCGTCCGTGACTGCACGCTTTTCGCAGTCGAGCGCAGTGCGACTCGCTTTTCTGTGGTTCGTCGTCGGGAAGCCGAGTCACTCGCATCGGTGCTGGTTTCACCTGATGGTGCAATCAGCGCTGGCGTTGCGTTCAAGGATGGTGGGACCTGCACGGTGGCCAGGGCTGTCATCGGCGACCGCGTGCTACTGATCAAGCGCTACAACCTCAAGAGCTTGAGTCACGCACTGGGCCGCGCGTTGCGTCCGAGCCGGGCTTGGCATTCGTGGCGCGAAGCGCACCGGTTGCAGTTTCTCGGCATTCCGACGCCGGCACCCTTGGCGCTGATCGAGGAACGCCTTGGGCCGCTGCGCCGGCGCGCCTGGCTGGTCAGCGAATTCTGCCCGGGGACGAATCTGCTGAGCCACCTTTCTGCCGACCGCGAACCGTCCGACGAAGTGGGACGGGCAATTCTCAATCTGTTCGAGTCGATGCACAGGGCGCGTATCAGCCATGGTGACATGAAGGCGACGAATCTCCTCTGGCACTCGGGGCAGGTCTTGCTCATTGATCTTGACGCTGTCGTCCAGCATCGATCGCTGGCTGCCCATGCGCGCGCCTGGCAGCGCGACCGGGCACGCCTGCTGCGCAACTGGCCGGCCGGGTCCAGGCTCCATCGTTGGCTCGACGATCGGCTACCGGCGGCTTGATTTCCCGCTGCCAGACGGTCGTGGTCGTTTTGTTCCGGGGGGTTCAGCCTGCCGTAGCTGCCTCGTTGCCCTCTGTCTCTCGGAACTGCATCGCGTGCAGTCGCGTGTAGTGACCGTTGGCCGCCAGCAGGCCGGCGTGGGTGCCCCGTTCGACGATGCGTCCATGATCCATGACCAGGATCAGATCGGCTCTCTCGATGGTCGACAAGCGGTGCGCGATGACCAGTGTCGTCCGTCCGGCCATCACCCGGTCGAGGGCGCTCTGGATATGGCGTTCGGATTCTGTGTCGAGCGCTGACGTCGCCTCGTCGAGAATCAGGATGGGCGCATCCTTGAGCAGTGCACGGGCAATTGCCAGACGCTGGCGCTGCCCACCGGAGAGCATGACACCGTTCTCGCCAACCACAGTGTCGAAGCCAGCTGGCAGGCGGTCGATGAACTCGCGGGCAAAGGCCGCTTCTGCCGCTGCTACGACCGCCTCCCGCGGCGCCCTGGACAGGTCGCCGTAGGCGATGTTGCTGGCGATAGTGTCGTTGAAAAGCACGACCTGCTGCGTGACCAGCGCGATGTGCCGGCGCAGGTTGCGCAAGGTGTAGTCCTCGACGTCGACGCCGTCGATCAGAATCTGGCCGGAATCGTGATTGTAGAAGCGGGGAATCAGACTGGCCAGCGTCGACTTGCCGCTGCCGGAACGACCGACGAGGGCAAGCATTTGCCCGGGCCTTACCGCGAAGCTGACCCTGTCCAGGACCGGTTGCGTACTGCCCGGATAGACGAAGGAAAGTTCCTTCACTTGCAGGTGGCCGCTGACGTGATCCCGTTCAATGATGCCATGATCCGGTTCTGGCGTCTCATCGAGCTGGGCAAAGATGCTCTCGGCGCCCGCCAGCCCCTTCTGAATCGTTGCGCTGACTTCGGAAAGCTGGCGAATCGGCTTGGGAAGCATTCCAGCCGCAGTGATGTAAGCCACCAGGTCGCCGGCCGAAGCATCGCCGCGTAGCAGGAGAACGAGGACGAGCAGCACCGCCATCGCGCTGAAGGTGACAAACTGAAGCGCAGGGGTGTAGGTTGCGGCGGTCCTGACCATGCGCAACTGCTTGGCCGTGTTGTCGGCGCTTGCTGCTCGAAAGCGTGCCGATTCGTATTCCTCGCCACCGAAACTGCGCACTACCCGGTAGCCCTGGATGGTCTCCGAGGCGACATGGGTGAGGTCGCCCATTGCGACCTGTATCTTCCTGCTTTGTTTGCGAAACTTGCGGCTTGCACTGCTCACCATGAGGCCGATGATGGGCAGGATTGCGACCAGTAACAGGGTGAGTTGCCAGTTCATCCAAAGCAGATAGGCGAACAGGAAGATGATGGTCATTCCCTCCCGAATGACCACCTTGATTGCCTCGGTTGCCGCTCCGGTGACCATGGTCACGTCGTAGGTGATGCGCGAGATCAGATGTCCCGAGTTGTGCTGGTCAAAATAGCCATTCGGCAGCCGCAGCAGGCTGTCGAATAGAGCACGCCGCAAGTCGTCGATGAGGCCCAGAGAGACTCTGGCCAGATAGTAGTTTCCGAGGAAAGAGCCAATCCCCTGCCAGCTGACGACAATGACGAGCAGCAGGGGTACCGCGTAGACCAGCTGCAGATCGCCAAGCAGGGGAGGTGCCTGCTGTGTGACGCCGCTGGTGGCGCTTAATCCATCAACGAAGTACTTCAGAATCCCGGCCATCATCGGTTGTGATGAGGCGAACATCAGGTAGCCAAGGAGGCTGACCGCGAACAGGCCGAGCAGCGGTCGAAGATAGCCGAGCAGGCGGAAATAGATGCTCAGGGAGAAGACGGTCGGCTTGCTGGCGGTTGACATTCGTGGGCGCGCGGTGGCGGGAGAGGCTGACTTGGGAGTGTAACACGCAGCCCGAATGTCGTTCCCGCACGGGTGGCGACCGTCACTGTGCGGCCCGAGTCCCCGCCGTCATCGATGATTGGCCTGCCCTTGCTGCTCCCGAGATACTTCCGGTCACGCTTGCTCCCTCACAGTGGCAAGTCTGCGATAGACCCCGGCTCCCTTCCCCTTGAGGGAAGCCCAAACCCTCATTTACCGGCAGGCGTCTATTCCTCCATCTTGACCACGGCGGGTATCTCGCGGCCGAGGGATTTCAGTCGAGTTCTGCAGGTTCTTTCTCGTAGCTCGCGCAAGTCGGCGCCGCCGATACGTTTAATAGACCGGCCGTAGCTCCAAGCTTCGCCTGGTACGTCCCCATCACGCCGTAGGCCGCCAGCAGAGCTCGCCCTTCCTCGTCTTCCGGTTCGATCCGCAAAGCACGGTGATTGCCTTCCATTACCATCAGGACTTTCATTTCAACCTCCTGTTAACCCGTCTCTCGCGCCCGAGAGACGGGGCAGGTCGCCCAGCGGCTTATCAAGTCGCCTTGGCGCCCGCTGCTTACGCCGAGGCTGAGGCTCAAAAGGCGAAGGCGCAATTGTGACCTCTGTTTGAAGTATCGTCGATTGCGCGCTGAACACGGAAGGAACTAGTGCACACCTGCTGCTACATCTATGACCGGCAGGCGAACGAGGAACTCGAGTGCGCACTGCTGCGGCGCATCATCCGAGCGTCATTGAACCGCGGATTGTCGGCAACTGGTCCCCAGGGCACTAAGGGTTCTTGCCGGTGATGTCAGCGTAGAATCCCCGGATCTCAGCCATATCTGCGGCAATGTTGCCTGACGGCTGAAGCAGGCGGCCGATGCCAGCCACCTTGCCCTTGAAATCCAGATAGCCCAGGGCGATAGGAACATCAGCGCCAAGCGCGATGTAGTAGAACCCGCTCTTCCAATGGATGACGTTACTTCGCGTTCCTTCCGGGGAAACAACTATCGCCATTCGGGACTTGCAGTCCAACGCATTGACCATGCTCTGCACCAGATTTCCTGCGCGCTCTCGATGCACCGGGATGCCGCCCAGCCAGGCCACGACACCACCAACTATGGGAGGGAAGAGGCTCGCTTTTCCCATCCAGCAAATATTCAGCCGCAAGGCAAAGCATACCATCATGGTCAAAGGGAAATCCCAATTGCTGGTATGTGGTGCTGCAATCAGCACATACTTCGGCGCAGTCGGTGCGACCCCTTCGACGTGCCATCCAGTCAGCCACAACAGCAGCCGGGACAGCCAGTGCATGCAGGAATTGATGACGGGGGTGTCGAATATCGTCCGCTGCATTGATGAAGCCTTTGCCAATTGAACGCGTGCTCTGAGCTGTCGAAGGCGTGCCTGAAGATCGCTGCCAGGGGCACTCGCATTGGTCCTGCGGGGGCGCGGCGGGTGGGGTTGGCGCACGCTGGCCGGCCAGTGATCCAGTTTACTCTCAAGCTGTCTGGAGTGGCTGATTTCGATTTCTTGTGGCCGTAGCACAAGCCCAAAGGCGGCATTCGATTCTATGGCCTGTTGGCACTCTGGCGGGAACCTCTGTCGCGCCAGGAGCGACTATTCAGAAAGCACGTTCCGGTGTTATATTGAGTTTTTGGGAGTCAGAAATCCTCTGTCAATCGCCGGTTTCCGGCTAATCGCATGTATGGTTCCGGGCCGAGCTTTGGAGGTTTTTTGCTCAGACTGCCCACACGTATGACATGTCCTCAGGGCAGATGTATGTGGAAATCGATTCTTGCCATCTCCGTCGGTGCCGTGCTGGGTTCTTTGTTACGCTGGCAACTTGGCATCAAGCTCAACGCGATCTTCCCGACCATCCCGCCCGGCACGCTGGTCGCCAATTTGATCGGTGCGTACGTGATTGGCCTCGCGATTGCTTTCTTCGCCCTGTTCGCAGCGCTCTCGCCGGAATGGCGCCTCCTGGTGATTACTGGTTTCTGCGGCGGGCTTACCACGTTCTCAACCTTTTCAGCGGAGCTGACGACATTGCTCCAACAGGGGAGAGTTCTCTGGGCTCTGGCTATCGTCGCAGCGCATGTTGCAGGGTCGGTTGTGATGACCTTCGCCGGCATCGCCACGGTCGTCTGGGCGAGAAGTGCGAGTTGATGGCGCTGATTGGCGCAAGCGGTATTGACAATACCAGAGTGGAGCACTGACACGGCAAGCCGGCTCCCTTCGGCATCATCAATCGGGACGCGAAAGACTCGCCAACCAGACCGAGGATTGACGACTAACCTTTCAAGGCAGCAAGGCGTTGCCGGTAGGCGGAACGGAACATGCTCCAGTCTTCATCACTCCAGCCGTTCGTGTGTCGCATCAGTTGGTCCAGATCATGGGCACTCACACGCTCAAGGCTGACGCGCTTGCGCAGCTTTTCCAGATCAATGAAGCGCACATCGCTCTCCTGATAAGCGCTGCCCACCCCCGGGGTCCGGCGCACAAACACATGTTTGCCGTACAGGGAACTATGCTGCAGGCGATGATGATGGAGCCGAGCGCAGGCGTAGGCAGTGGCAGCAATCAAGGATTGGCGCTCCGGTTTCTCATGGCGCACGGCCATGGCGTTCCATTCATCGAGGCTCATGAAGCTGTCAAGCGCCCGCGTCACCAGAATGGCACGCCAGTGCGCGGTTTCGAGCCTGTCGCCATAGTAGAGCGTCTCAACCGTACCGATATCATGCCGATGCAGGCGCAGGATGTTCTGATACTCGCGATAGAAAGTCGGGATGCCGCGGAACGGGTGGTATAGAGTCCGGCAGAGGTGGTTTTCCTGTCGCTTCACGAAGATGGCGGTACCGTCGGCCAGCTGGTGGCGACTGACGCCGCTCCAGCCACCGCGCCGCTCGTTCGGGGCTTCGTGCCAGTCGGCACGCAGCGACCAGAGCGCATCAAAGCTCGCGAGCCCGCTGACGGTCAGCAGCTGGCGCGCCATCTCATCGGGCAACAGATCGCGCGCTTTCACCGGCAAACCGGTAGCTGTGTTGCCAGCTGGCGCCTAGATCGATTTCTTGCGCAGCACATACGCACGCCACATGAAAAGGCGTGGCAGAAAGTCGACGTGACCGACGACTTCGAAGCCGGCCTGGCGGCACTCCTGTTCAAACTGCGCGCGCGGCACGATGAAACGGTTGTCGCTTTTTTCTCCCCGTTGCCGGCGCGCAGCTTCCAGCTTGCGACGGCGCCAAGCCTTGTAATTGCCATTGACCCACAGTGACAGCACGACAGTGTCCCGGCTGACGCGGTGGAATTCCCTGAGCATTGCGACGCGATTGCTCGATTCGCCGATGTGATGCATCAGGCGGATGGAGAAGATGCAATCGACGCTGTCGTCAGGCAGGGTGATTTCAAAGGCAGAACATTGCAGCAAACGAAAGCGCCCCACCAACGCCGGGTCACGCGTTTTTCTGGCGACCTCCAGCATGGCCTCGCTGTAATCGGCGGCCAGCAGCTCTCGCTTCGGATCCTGCGCCAACATCGACCAGAACCGTCCCGTACCGCAGGGTAGGTCCAGCACCGATGACGGATGCCCGGCAAGGGCCAGGGCACGCTGCGCCATGCGATGTTCCATTCGGTCAGAGAGCTTCTTCTCGTTGTGCTTCTGGAAGTATTCCTGCGAATGCGAATCGGTGTACTTATCGGAGAAGGGCAGGTGAACCGAGGTCTTCTGCTGATCGTTCATGTTGTCGCCTGGAATCGAGCTTCCTGCAGAGGGAGCGTATAGGGAGGGACGAAGCATAGCATGGAGCATGTCATGGTTTGACCAGGAACTTGGGGTCTGCAGCGTTGCGGTGATCCTGGGAAAGAGTATTGACGCCGGTTCCAGAGTATCATAATCGGAGTCCAGAGTTGCCGCTGTTGCTAACCGCCAGGATAGTGGGCCAGGGTCCGGTGTCGTCGGCTACGGGGCGCAGCGGAGGATGTCGAAACCGGAGATGCTGGTTCAGCAGCCGCAGCAGTGATGACAAAAGGTATTTGCTGCGCGGGGAGACCTTTCGGTTTTTTGTCAGACGATAAAATTCAGGGTCGACAATGACGCCGGAAACCCGCCACATCGCGGTGCGGAGAAGCGATATTGGTCTCGGGACGCCTCTCCCATGGGCGGTTTATGACAACCATGGGAATCTTCTGCTGAAGCAGGGCTTCGTCCTGGAAACTCAATCGCAAGTCGATGCATTGATTGAAAAGGGGCTGTACCGTGAGCGCCAGGGGGGCAGTGCGAACATCGGTTTTCGGCGCGATGGACGCGATGCTGGAGATGGCGCCTCCAGCGATTCATCTGGCGAGCGGATCGTACCCCTCGACGAGATCAAGCTGGCGATCGGTGACCCGTTTCAGATCCAGGCACAGACTGATCAGGCGGAAAGCAGGTACTACGTCAAGCTGATTGGCTATCTCAAAGGCAGGAGTGTTATGGTGACGATGCCGGAAGTGGACGGAAGGCTCTGTTTCGTGCGCGAAGGGCAGGCTTTCGTGGTCCGCTTTTTCGCTGGCAGGAATGCCTATGCGTTTACCGCGAGTGTTCTGAGATCGTCGAACATTCCTTTTCCGCACTTGCATCTCAGTTATCCCTCGCAAGTACGCGGTTTGATGGTGCGAACCGGCGAAAGAGTGCCGGTCAGAATCATCTGTGCCGTTGCCATCCAGGACGATACCAGGACGGTTACCACGGCCGCCATGCTGACCAACATCAGCGTCAGCGGCGCCATGCTGTCGGCCAAGGCCAGGCTCGGGAACAAGGGCGATCTGCTGTCGATCAAGTTTCGCGTGGACATCCGGGAGATCGAGTTCCTGGCATCAATTGACGCGACTATCCGCTACGTGTCCGGGGACGACTTCGGCGAGATCTTGCATGGTGTTCAGTTCGCTGGTCTGCCCAATGATGTTGCGATTGCACTGACCGCTTTTGTCTATCAGAAACTGGCCGAATCGTCGCGCTGACGCAGCACCACGTGCTGCAATCCGAGGGGCCTTCAGGTCAGAATCAGGTTGTCGCGATGGATGATCTCCGGTTCGTCAATATAGCCGAGGATCTCTTCAATATCCTGGCTGGCGTGGCGCGCAATGCGTCGTGAATCGCTGCTGCCGTAGTTTGTTAGGCCGCGGGCAACCTCCTCGCCTTCGCTCGAGACGCAGGCCACTGCTGCGCCGCGTTCAAAATCACCCTGGACCATCAGCACACCAATTGGCAGGAGGCTTTTCCCTTCCTTCAGGGCCCTTATGGCGCCGCTATCGAGAATCAGCTTGCCATTAAGCTGGAGGTGGTCAGCGAGCCATTGCTTGCGAGCCGTGAGCGGTTGCGTTTCCGACACCAGTAGTGTGCCAAGTGGTTCTCCGCGCGCCAGGCGCAGTATGACGTCGCTCACGTGCCCGCTGGCGATGACCGTATGGGCGCCGCTTCGTGCCGCGCGCTTGGCCGCGACGACCTTGGTAATCATCCCGCCCTTACCGAATTGTGTGCCGACACCACCGGCCATCGCCTCGAGAGCGGGAAGTCCCGCCTGCGCTTCGCTGATCAGCGTGGCCCCCGGATTTTTGCGTGGATCGGCCGTAAAGAGCCCCTGCTGGTCGGTGAGAATGATCAGGCAGTCGGCTTCAACGAGGTTGGCTACCAGCGCGCCGAGGGTGTCATTGTCACCAAACTTGATTTCATCGGTGACGACGGTGTCGTTTTCGTTGATGATGGGGACAACGCCGAATTGCAGGAGCGTGCTCAGGGTCGAGCGTGCATTGAGGTAGCGCTTGCGGTCGGCAAGATCGTCATGGGTAAGGAGGATCTGTGCGGTATGCAGGTGGTAACGGGCAAAGGCCCTTTCATAGACCTGAGCCAGGCCCATCTGGCCGACGGCTGCTGCCGCCTGCAGTTCGTGCACGGCGCTTGGGCGCTTTCGCCAGCCGAGGCGTTGCAGGCCGCAGGCGATCGCTCCAGAAGAGACTAGAATGGCTTGCTTGCCGGTTTCGCGCAACTCTGCGATCTGTCTTGCCCAATCGCTTATGGCCACGAGATCAAGGCCTTCGCCGTTGCTGGTGACCAAGGCGGAGCCAACCTTGATAACCAGCCGGTGGGCAGAAGCGGTACGAGTGGTCGTCATTTTCACGGCCGCACCTCGTCTTCGAACAGATCTTCCGGAAAAGGTGCGTCAGCTGCAGCGGCTGTTGCTGTGGGCGACACCTCCGCACGTGGTAGCCTGTCCAGAGCCTCCTGCAGCTTCTGCGTCAGTTCGCGACAGCCGTCGCCGCTGATGGCACAGATGCGGAAGCTCGGATCGGCCTGGGTGTCTGCTCCGCACGCTTGCAGAAAGTTCGCGATGCGCGCCTCGCGTTCTTCCTCCGGTAGGAGGTCCAGTTTGTTCAGAACCAGCCAGCGCGGCTTTCTGGCGAGTTCCGGATCGTACTTTTCCAGTTCACGAGCTACGGTGAGTACATCGCGGGCGGGGTCGGCCTCGGGGTCTGGCGGGGCGAGATCTACAATGTGCAGCAGCAGTCGCGTGCGGGCCAGGTGCTTGAGGAAGCGGGTGCCAAGGCCGGCGCCTTCTGCGGCTCCGTCAATCAATCCGGGGATGTCGGCGATGACAAAGCTCCTAGAACAGTCCACGCGTACGACACCGAGGTGGGGTTCGATTGTCGTGAAGGGATAGTCCGCAACCTTGGGGCGGGCTGCCGAGACGGCCCGCAGGAAGGTACTCTTGCCGGCGTTGGGCAGGCCCAGCAGGCCGACATCGGCAAGCAGCCGAAGTTCAAGCCGCAGGTCACGTTGCTCTCCAGGCTCGCCGCGGGTGAACTGGCGTGGGGTGCGATTGACGCTGGACTTGAAATGAACGTTGCCCAGACCGCCTCGGCCACCTTTGGCAAGCAGCACTTTCTTCCCGTCCGCATCGAGGTCGGCGATTATTTCGTTGGTGTTGACATCGGCGATGACCGTACCGACCGGGACGCGTAGCGTCAGGTCTTTCCCGCGCTTCCCGTAGCAGTCACTGGAAGCACCGTTCTCGCCACGCTTGGCCCGAAATCTGTGAACGTAGCGGTATTCGATCAGGGTGTTGACATTGCGGTCCGCGAGGACATGTACGCTGCCGCCATGTCCGCCATCGCCGCCGTCGGGGCCACCCTCGGGTTCATATTTCTCGCGCCGGAACGAGGCGACCCCATTACCTCCGTCACCGGCGGCAACAAGAATTTTCGCCTCGTCGATGAATTTCATGACCGGATGTCTTCCTCATTTCAAGATGGGAAAGCAAAAAGCCCTACCTGCAAGGATAGGGCTTCGCACGGGACTGGCTTGCCTCAGCATGCCAGCGCTCTGGCTATCAGATGACTAACGGAAGGATGCTCACCGTACGCCGGTTCATCGCGCCCTTGATCGCGAACTGTACGTGACCGTCTACCAGCGCGAATAGCGTGTGGTCCTTGCCGATGCCCATGTTCTCGCCAGGATGGTAGGCGGTACCGCGCTGGCGGACGATGATGTTGCCGGCGCGAACCAGTTGACCACCGTAGCGCTTGACGCCAAGACGCTTTGCTTCGGAGTCGCGGCCGTTGCGTACGCTGCCGCCTGCTTTCTTATGTGCCATGAGTCAGACTCCTCTGAAATCAGACGGAAAGGTCAAGCGCGGCGCCACCGGCAATGACGTCGACGCGAATCTCGGTGTAATTCTGGCGATGTCCCTGATGCTTCCGCGAGTGCTTCCGACGACGCATCTTGAATATCCGGACCTTGTCGTGGCGGCCCTGTGAAAGCACAGTTGCTCTTACCGTGGCGCCGACGACGGTGGGCGTGCCGACCTGCACGGCATCGCCTTCGCCGACCATGAGGACCTGGTCGAGCATGACTTCTGCGCCAACTGCTGCCGGTATCTGTTCTATTTTCAATTTTTCGCCGCTGACAACTCGATACTGCTTGCCCCCGGTTTTGATGACCGCGTACATGTTGGACTCCAAATAGCTAGACAAAAATGAAGCGAAGGACCGCGGATGATACGTGCTTTTCATGGTCTCGTCAAAGGCTTTGGGATGCTATCGAGAATACCTTGCTCTTGCTTGACGCAGGGCATGCCGGCGCCTAAGATTCCCAATTTTTGCGCCAAGGTGCCGTGTTGTGAGAAGCCAGCAGTTCTACAACCTGATCGAGTCGGATATGAAGGCCGTCGACGCGGTAATCCGCCAGCGCTTGCATTCCGATGTTGTTCTGGTGCGGCGGGTGGCCGAGTACATCGTCCAGAGCGGTGGCAAGAGGCTTCGCCCGGCACTGGTCCTGCTCTCTGCCGGCGCGCTGGGTTATCGCGGTACGCATCATCACGAACTGGCGGCAGTGATTGAGTTCATCCACACAGCCACCTTGCTGCATGATGATGTAGTCGATGCTTCGGACCTACGGCGCGGCCGACAGACCGCCAATGCGATATTCGGCGACTCGGCCAGCGTGCTGGTTGGCGACTTCCTGTATTCGCGCGCCTTTCAGATGATGGTTGCGGTCAATGATATGCGCATCATGCGGGTCTTGTCAGATGCGACGAACGTGATTGCCGAGGGCGAGGTGCTGCAACTGATGAACTGCCACGACCCAGATCTCGATGAGACGGGTTACTTGCAGGTCATTCGCTACAAAACGGCGAAGCTGTTTGAGGCCGCGGCGCAAGTTGGTGCGATCATTGGCGGTGCCAATCCGGCTATCGAGCAGGCGATGGCTGTCTACGGCGCGCACCTGGGGACTGCGTTTCAGCTGATTGACGACGTGCTTGACTATTCGGGTGCCGAGGTGGAGACAGGCAAACATCTGGGTGACGATCTGGCTGAAGGCAAGCCAACACTGCCGCTGATCTTCGTGCTGAAAAACGGGAGTGCAGACCAGGCGGCTAGTGTCCGGCGCGCAATACAAAATGGCGGCCGCGATGATTTGCCCGAGGTCCTAGCGGCGATTCGTGGGACCGGGGCGCTTGAATATGCGAAACAGAAGGCTGCGATCGAGGCACAGCGCGCTGCCGTCGCGCTGGATGTGGTACCGGCTTCTCAATACAGGGATTCCTTGTTAGAATTATGTCTCTTCGCGGTTGCTAGGACCCATTAGCTCCGTTGTCGCTTCGGTCGGGGCGTAGCTCAGCCTGGTAGAGTACTGCGTTCGGGACGCAGGAGTCGGAGGTTCGAATCCTCTCGCCCCGACCAACCGTTGCTCCTCCTGTTTTCCTCAATTGATTCTGCAAGGGCTGGCCTTTGTCTTGCGGATTCCCTTTCACCTTGCTTGCCCCAATCCTTCGGACGACACGCTGTACCGCTGGCTTCTGCTATGCTTGAGCACTCTGCGGGACTTTGTGGAAATGACCAAATACCTATTCTTGGCGGGGCTGGTGCTTGTTGTATGGTGGGCTTGGAGAAAGGCGCGAACGGATCGAGGCACCGCTGCGCAGCGCGCCCGGGACGCCGAGCGGATGGTGGAGTGTGCTTACTGTGGTGTCAATCAGCCAGTAAGTGAGAGCATTCTGGCCAATCATCGTTATTACTGCTGTGCTGCTCATCTGCGTCAAGCCCAGTCCGAGGACACCTGACCGGCCATGTTGACCAAGGTGGCTGCTGCAGTGAGCGTTTCCGAGACACATTGGAAGTCACTCCGTTACTTTAGCCTATACCGCTGCGCGCTTGCGACGCTACTTTTCTTCGCCGCGCTGTTGTACCCGTCAGCTTTTCCAGGATCGATTCCGCATCAGGGTTTGCCGCATCTGACTCTGACCGGCTTATACCTGGCGAGTACCGTGCTGGCGGTCGTCTTGGCTTATCGTCATCGCCAGCGCTACAGCATGCAGTTGACCGCGAGCGTGCTGGTCGACGTCGTAGTGATGACTCTGCTGATTCACGTCGGTGGCGGCCTGGGCAGCGGTTTTGGGTCGATGCTGTTGGTGACGCTGGCTGGCGCTGGCCTAGTCGGCGAAGGACGCCTGGTGCTGTTCTATGCGGCCATGACCACACTCTCGATTCTGTTCGAGCAGTCCTACCGGGCACTGCAGCATGAGTTCGACGCAGCCGGATTCTTTCATGCCGGGCTGTTCTGCGCCGGGTTCTTTGCGGTTGGCATCTTTGCCCGCCTGTTGGCACGTCGGGTGATCGCCAACGAGGTACTGGCGCGTCAGCGTGGCATTGCCCTGAATAACCAGACGGTGATCAACCAGCGGGTGATTGAGGAGATGCAGGACGGCGTCCTCGTGCTCAGCCGAGACGGCCGGGTAAAACAAAGCAATCCACGTGCCAGGCAGCTACTAGGATCAAATGGCGGGAGCGAGGCCTTGCTGTCCGAGTGTTCGCCGGAGCTAGCGCGGGGCTTCGCCGATTGGTGTCGGGACGGCGGGGAAGAGGCCATGTTGGTACAGGTGGCGGCGAACAACATGCAGCTGTGCGCGCGGTTTGTTTGCACAGCCAGCACGGAGAGCGATGTCCTTGTCTTTCTGGAGAATATGAGTCGCCTTCGGGAGCAGGCGCAGCAAATCAAACTGGCGGCGCTTGGGCGTCTGACTGCCAGCATTGCGCATGAGATCCGTAATCCGCTTTCGGCCATAAGTCATGCCGGCGAGTTGATGCGAGAAGAGCGACGCGGCGAGCTGCATGAACGCCTGTTGCGCATTGTCCTGGACAATAGCCAACGCCTGGAGCGCATCGTGAGTGACGTCCTGGAGCTGGGGCGTCGGGATCGTGTTTACCGTGAATTGATCGACCTGCGACAAATGCTGCCTGCCTTTGTCGAACAATACCTGGGCAAGGAGCACGTGCCGGCCGATGTGATCCGGCTTGAGTTCTCGGGCCTGGCTACTTTGTGTTTCGATCGTTCGCATTTCCATCAGGTTCTGTGGAATCTGTTGAGCAACGCGCTGCGTCACTCGCAGGTCTTGGCTGGAAGCGTTCGCATGTTGGTCTGTAATGCGAAGGTCGATGGTCAGGTGGAACTGCATGTGATCGACGATGGCGAAGGCGTGGGCGACGAGTGGCGGGAACAGATCTTCGAGCCCTTCTTCACCACACATCATCGGGGTACTGGTCTGGGTCTCTATATCGCCCGCGAGCTGTGTGACGCGAATGGCGCAGAACTCGAACTGCAAGCCCCAGGGCCGGGTGCCGATTTTCGTGTCTTGGGGAGGGCTGTCGGGTGTTAACAGGCAAGGCGGAACGTCGTCCGCGGGGCGATCTGGCACGTGTGCTGGTGATCGACGATGAGGCCGATATTCGCGAGCTGCTCGATCTGACTGTAGCTCGCATGGGGCTCTCGGCCGACTGCGCGGCAAGTGTGGCGCAGGCGCGCCAGCTGCTCGAACAGCAGCGCTACCAACTATGTCTGACCGATATGCGCCTCCCTGATGGCGAAGGGTTGGAGATCGTACGGCTGATTGCGGAGCGTTACGGCGAGACGCCGGTGGCGGTGATCACTGCCTTCGGCAATGCTCAGAACGCGGTCGCTGCGCTCAAGGCTGGCGCTTTTGACTATCTGGCCAAGCCGGTCGCGCTCGAGCAATTGCGCAGCCTGATCAAGTCGGCGATAAACCTGCCTCGTCGGAGTGGAGTGGCGGACGGTACCCAACCAGCCGGCAGCGCGACACAACTGATCGGGCACTCGCCCGCAATTGAACACGTCCGAGAAACGATCGACAAACTCGCTCGTAGCCAGGCGCCTGTCTACATCTCCGGTGAATCCGGTACTGGAAAGGAGCTGGCGGCGCGCCTGATTCACGACCAGAGTGCGCGCCGCGCAGCGCCCTTCATTCCAGTGAACTGTGGCGCAATTCCCGACAACCTGATGGAGAGCGAGTTCTTTGGTTATCGCAAGGGTGCCTTTACCGGTGCGGATAGCGAGCGTGACGGCTTCTTCCAGGCTGCGCAAGGGGGGACCCTGTTCCTCGATGAGGTGGCTGATCTGCCACTGGTGATGCAGGTCAAGTTGCTGCGGGCCATTCAGGAAAAGAAGGTACGCAAGGTCGGTAGCACGGTCGAAGAGTCTGTCGACGTGCGCATCATCTCGGCGACCCACCAGTTGCTGAAGGACTGTGTGGATGCCGGGACCTTTCGCCAGGATCTCTATTACCGCGTTAACGTCATCGAACTCAAGATGCCGCCGCTGCGAGAGCGCCGCGAGGATGTTGAACCCCTCGTAGAGGCTCTGCTGGTTCGCCTCTGCGGAGCACATCCTCCACGCCTTGATCGGCGGGCAATGAAAGCGCTGGAAGCGTATAGCTTTCCTGGGAATGTGCGGGAACTCGAAAACATCCTCGAGCGGGCTACGGCGCTGTGCAACGACGATACCGTGGTTTTCGACGATCTGCAGCTTGCGCCGGCAGTGGTTGTCACCGATAGCCAAGGCCGGGAGGGTGAAACACTCGACGACTACCTGAACCGCCTTGAGAAGCAGGCAATCCTCGAAGCATTGGCCAAGACTGCCTTCAATAGGACCGCCGCGGCTAGGCTGCTTGGCGTCAGCTTTCGTTCGCTACGCTATCGCATTGAACGGCTCGGAATCGAGGAGTGAATTCGTCGCCTAATGCTGTTGACCCAGGGATCAGGGATGACGGATGGCTCGCAGGCGTACAGCGTGTCCGTTCGCCCAACCACGATGAACGGCCGCCGGGCGAGCTTGTCTCGCTGATCGTCGTTCATGCGATCAGCCTGCCGCCCGGGCAGTTCGGTGGTGATGGGATCGTGCAGTTGTTCACCAACCGGCTTGATCCGGCTGCTGATCCCTATTTTGCGAAGATCAGCACTCTGCTGGTCTCGGCCCATTTTCTTGTGCGCCGAGGTGGTCAGCTGATCCAGTTTGTCTCCTGCCGCCAGCGCGCCTGGCATGCCGGCGTCTCTTCCTGGCAGGGGCGACCGCGCTGCAACGATTTTTCGCTCGGTATCGAACTGGAGGGCTGTGACGAGTTGCCATTCGAGGGGGTGCAGTACGTCAGCCTCGTGGACCTGCTCCGACGACTGTGCGCGTACTACCCGATTGAGGCGGTGGTTGGCCACAGTGATATCTCTCCAGGGCGAAAGACTGACCCGGGTCCAGGTTTCGACTGGCAGCGCCTCCGGGCGATGGGGAAGCTGCCCGGGGCTTTGCGCTGAGCGCTGCGGCATGTCGATCGAGTGCCATTCAAGCGACCACTAGACAAGCTTTAGCCGAGAAAGCGGCGGATTCTGTCGACCGCTTCGGCAAGCCTCTCAACATTGGTCGTATAGGCGAACCGCAGATGTTTTTCCGGCGCATTGTTGCCGAAATCGAGGCCGGGCGTGGCAGCGACTCCTGCCGTATCGAGGAGGTCGCGAGCGAAACGATCACTGCTGAAGGTCAATTCGCTGCAATTGGCGTAGAGGTAGAAGGCGCCTTCCGGTTTCGCAGCGATACGGAAACCCAGAGCCTCGAGAGCAGGTGCCAGGAAATCCCGCCGTTGCTGGAACTCGCTGCGCCTTGCTTCAAGGATGTTGATGGTCGCCGGCGTGAAGGCGGCAAGCGCGGCGTGCTGCGCCGGCGTCGATGGTGAGATGAACAGATTCTGGGCCAGCTTCTCAATGTCGCGGGCGAAGCGTTCGGGGACAACCAGCCAGCCCAGTCGCCAGCCAGTCATGTTGAAATACTTGGAGAAGCTTTGCACGACGAAGATATCATCACCAAAATGCAGGGCCGTCTGAGCGTCGCAGTCATAGGTTAGCCCATGGTAGATCTCATCTACGATCAGTTGCCCCTGGTGTTGCCGAACAAATTCGGTGATGGCTGCCAGTTGTTCGTTGCCAAGCATGGTCCCGGTAGGGTTGGCCGGCGAGGCGAGCAGAGCCCCGGCCGAGCGTTCCGTCCAGTGTGCCTCGAGTGTTGCCGGGGTGGGCTGAAAGTTGCTTTCCGGGCCCACCGGAATACTCTTGGGGATACCTTCAAAGCTCCGGATGAAATGACGATTACACGGGTAGCCAGGGTCGGCGAGCAGCCATTCGCTGCCTGGTTCGGTGAGGCAGGCCAAGGCCAGCAGCAGGGCGCCGGAGGCGCCGGCAGTCACCGCAATACGTGCTGCGGGGATGCTGACTCCGTAGCGTGTTTGGTAGAAGTCGGCGATTGCACGGCGCAACTCGGGCAGACCGAGCGCTGGCGTGTAGAAGACGCGGCCGCTTTCGATGCTGGCCCGGGCGGCAGCGATTATTGGCTCGGGCGTCGGGAAATCCGGTTCACCGACTTCCATGTGAATGATGTTTCGACCCTCGGCTTCGAGTGCCCTGGCGCGTGCCATCAACTCCATGACGTGGAAGGGGGCTATGTCGGAGAGGCGACTGGCAGGAAAAATGGGCATGGTTCAGTGATCACGGTTGTGGCGAAGCAGACAGTTTAACGACAGGGTGAACGTTGGGCGAAAAAAGGCCGCCCGAAGGCGGCCTCCTTGGTTGCAGAGAAAGCTCAGGCTGCCTGGAATTCCTTCTCGAACTTGTCGCGGACGTCCGCCAGTTTGGCAGGCAGCTTGTCGCCCATCTTTCCGAACCAGTCCTTCACTCCTTCGAGTTCGCTCAGCCAGGCCTGCTTGTCGAGGCTGGTGACGCCGGCAAATTCTTCCTTGGAGAAGTCGCTGCCGGACCAGTCGAGGTCCTCGTAGTTGGGCATCCAGCCGAGAGTGGTCTCCCTGGCGGAAACTTTGCCTTCGCAGCGCTGGATGATCCACTTGAGGACGCGCGCATTGTCACCGAAGCCCGGCCAAGCGAACTCGCCCTTCTCGTTCATGCGGAACCAGTTGACCATGAAGATTGGCACCGGTTTGTCGGTTGCCTTGCCCATCTTCAGCCAGTGGCTGTAGTAGTCGGCCATGTTGTAGCCGCAGAAAGGCAGCATCGCGAAGGGGTCGCGACGAACGACGCCTTGCTGACCAAAGGCGGCGGCAGTGGTTTCTGAACCAAGGGTGGCGGCAGCGTAGACGCCGTGCTCCCAGTCACGAGTCTGGCAGACCAGCGGCACGGTCGAGGCACGACGGCCGCCGAACAGGAAGGCCGAGATGGGAACACCTTCCGTGCTCTGCCACTGGTCGTCGATGCACGGACACTGCGCAGCCGGAGCGGTGAAGCGGGAGTTCGGGTGAGCGGCCTTGGTGCCTTTCTCCTTGGCAATCTCCGGCGTCCAGTCGTTGCCCTGCCAGTCGATCGCGTGCGCCGGTGCCGGGCCCATGCCTTCCCACCAGACATCGCCGTCGTCGGTCAGTGCGACGTTGGTGAAGATGGTGTTCTCGGCGAGCGAGGCCATGGCATTGAAGTTGGTCTTGTCGTTGGTGCCGGGGGCGACTCCGAAGAAGCCAGCTTCAGGGTTGATCGCATAGAGGCGGGTGACGCCGTCCTTGTCCTTGCGCGGCTTGATCCAGGCAATGTCGTCGCCGATGGTGGTGATCTTCCAGCCGCTCAGGCTCTGCGGCGGCACCAGCATCGCGAAGTTGGTCTTGCCGCAGGCGGACGGGAAGGCGGCGGCGACGTAATGCTTGTCGCCGGCAGGAGATTCGACGCCGAGGATCAGCATGTGTTCGGCCATCCAGCCATCGTCACGCGCCATGTTGGAGGCGATGCGCAGGGCCAGGCACTTCTTGCCGAGCAGCGCATTACCGCCGTAGCCCGAACCATAGGACCAGATTTCACGCGTTTCGGGGTAATGAACGATGTACTTGGTGGTCGGGTTGCACGGCCAGCGCGGATCTTTCTGGCCGGGTTCCTTTGGTGCACCGATGGAGTGCACGCACGGAACGAAGACGCCGTCGGTACCGAGGACCGGGAATACATCCTTGCCCATACGGGTCATGATGCGCATGTTGACCACGACGTAGGCGCTGTCGGTGATCTCGATGCCGATCTGGGCGATCGGCGAGCCGATGGGACCCATCGAGAACGGGATGACGTACATCGTCCGACCCTTCATGCAACCTTTGAACAGGCCGCTGAGGATTCCGCGCATCTTGGCCGGGTCTTCCCAGTTATTGGTCGGACCGGCGTCTTCCTTTTTCTCGGAACAGATGTAGGTGCGGTCTTCGACACGGGCAACGTCCGAAGGATCCGAAAAGGCGAGGAACGAGTTCTTGCGCTTCTTGAGCTTGATGAAGGTCCCTGCCTCGACCAGCTCGGCGCAGAGACGGTCGTATTCTTCCTGCGAACCGTCGGCCCAGACAACCTGGGCAGGCTCGGTGAGTGCCGCGATTTCGGCAACCCATTTTTTCAGGCGTTCATGTTTGACGTAGTCGGGGGCATTGATGGAAACAGTCTGGTTCATGGCAATCACTCTCGAAGGAAGGTAGAGAAGCGGAAGTTACCGTGGAGCGGCGCGCGCAGAGCGAAAGCAAAAGGGCCGGGAGCCGAAATTGTCTTTCCAGCCCAGTCGGGTGCGACGCGTCGGTCGCGGCTGGCGATAAACAAGCCTCGTGCAGGGGTCTGATACAGCATGCTAGGCGTTGGTGCTACAAGTCTGTGAGAGTTTGTGTAATTATGCCACAGGTCCGGCTGACGCTCACGGTTCACAAGAAGTGTCGTTGTGGTGAAAGGCCTTGGTGCTGGTCATGAGAGGTCATTACTTGACCGGCGGCGAACCGGCGCATCTGCCATCGCCCGATAGTCGCAAGGGGAGTGAAGAATGAACAAAGAAAAAGACCAGTTACGTACGGCCGCCCTGTTCTACCACCGCAATCCAAAGCCCGGCAAGGTGTCGATACAGCCGACCAAACAACTGGCGAACCAGTATGACCTGTCGATGGCCTACTCCCCCGGCGTGGCTGCTGCCTGCGAAGAGATTGCTGCTTTGCCGGGCGAAGTGAGCACGCTCACTTCGCGGGCCAATCTGGTCGGCGTCATTACCAATGGCACGGCGGTCCTCGGCCTGGGCGCGATCGGCCCGCTGGCCGCCAAACCAGTAATGGAAGGCAAGGCGGTGCTGTTCAAGAAGTTTGCCAATATCGACGTGTTCGACCTCGAAATCGAGCAACGCGACCCCGACCGCCTGGTCGAGATCATCGCCTCCCTGGAACCGACCTTTGGCGGCATCAACCTCGAAGACATCAAGGCGCCGGAGTGCTTCTACGTCGAGAAGAAGCTGCGTGAACGGATGAGGATTCCGGTTTTTCATGACGACCAGCACGGTACCGCAATCGTTGTTGGTGCAGCAATCCTCAACGGTCTCTTCCTTCAAGGCAAGCAACTTGACCAGGTCAAGCTGGTGACCTCGGGCGCCGGAGCTGCCGCACTCGCCTGCCTCGACTTGCTGGTGATGCTGGGCATTCCGGTCGATAACATCTGGGTGACCGACATCAAGGGGCTCGTTTACCAGGGGCGCGTCGAGGATATGGATGAGATCAAGGGGCGGTACGCGAAGCAGACCGACGCCCGGACCCTCAATGAGGTCATCGCAGGAGCCGACGTCTTCCTCGGGTTGTCGGCTGGTGGCGTCCTCAAGAAGGAGATGGTGGCCAGGATGGCGCCCTCGCCGTTGATTATGGCTCTGGCCAATCCCAATCCGGAAATCAGGCCTGAAGATGTCAAGGCAGTGCGTGACGACGCGATCATCGCCACGGGCCGTTCCGACTACCCGAATCAGGTCAACAACGTGTTGTGCTTCCCCTTCATTTTTCGCGGGGCACTCGATGTCGGGGCCACTACCATTACGGAGGCGATGAAGTTGGCCGCCGTCAAGGCGATCTCCGAGTTGGCACGGGTCGAGCAATCGGAAGTTGCGGTCCAGGCGTATGGCGAAAAACACGCCAACTTCGGCCCGGAGTACCTGATTCCCAACCCCTTTGATCCCCGGCTAATCGGCAAGATAGCGCCGGCGGTTGCCGAGGCAGCAATGGACTCCGGGGTCGCCAGCAGGCCAATCAAGGATATTGAGGCCTATCGGGACAGTCTGGACGAGTTCGTCTATCACTTCGGCTTGATCATGAAGCCGGTCTTCTCTCAGGCCAAGCAGGCGCCAAGGCGGATTGTTTTTGCTGAAGGGGAGGACGATCGAGTGCTGCGTGCAATACAAGTCATCGTCGATGAAGGAATAGCGAAACCGATTCTGATCGGCCATCCAGGTGAGATCACGCGCAAACTCGAAGCTCTCAACCTGAGAGTCAGCCCGGGGACCGACTTCGACATCGTCTATGCGGACAACAACGAGTTCTTCGACGAGCATTTCGAGCCCTACTGGCGGGAGTACCGCCATTTGATGGAGCGCAAGGGTGTCTCGGTCGAATTTGCCAGGCGCGAAGTCAGGCGCCGCGCCTCGCTGTTTGGCGCCATGATGGTGCGCATGGGCGACGCAGATGGGCTGATCTGCGGCACTTTTGGGCGCCACGATGTGCATCGCGAGTATGTCGAGCATGTTATCGGTCTGGCGCCGGGAGTCCGCAACCTGTATGCGATGAGTCTTCTGGTACTGCCCGATCGCACACTTTTCCTGGCAGACACCTACATCAACTACGATCCATCGGCAGAGCAACTGGTGGACATGACGCTGCTCGCTGCCGACGAGGTCCGTCGTTTTGGCGTCACACCGAAAGTCGCCCTCTTGTCGCACTCGTCGTTTGGTTCCGAGAACACGCCAACTGCACTGAAAATGCGCGAGGCACTGCGGTTGCTCAAGGAGCGTGCGCCACGGCTCGAGGTCGAGGGCGAGATGCACGGGGATGCAGCGCTCGACGATCACATCCGGCAGCGGGTGTTTCCAAGCGACGCTCGCCTGAAAGGGCAGGCCAACCTCTTGATCATGCCCACGCTGGATGCCGCCAACATCTCGTTCAATCTGCTGAAGATCGCTTCCGGTGACAACCTGACGATTGGACCGATTCTTCTGGGCGCTGCCCAACCCGTGCACATTCTGACTTCTACAGCGACGGTGCGGCGGATTGTTAACATGACCGCGCTGACGGTGGTTGACAAACTGATGAATGAGCGCTGACGACGTTTCTACGCGTGGCGGCAGCGCGCCGATTGGTCTCGCCTACGTTGATCCCGCGCGTCGCCGAGCAGCCTCACAGGCTTTCTTGATCCGGGGCGGTTACATCATGTGATAGATAAGATAGTGTCTCTATCTTCTTATTTTGCATCACCTATGGTGTTCCGATTATGGCCTGTTGTAGAATTGGGAAAAATTGAATTGCGCAGGAGGCTTGTGATGCGAATGACGCTGATGGCACTGGTGCTGGGGTTTTCTGTCGTGGGCACGACGATGTTCGCGATGGGGGCTGCAGAGGCAGTGGAGAGGGCTAAGGGCAGGGCTGAATCCCAGAACGGCAGGGGCGCTCAGGCAGCACCGAAGAGCAAGGTCGCGCCGGTAGCCAAGAAGGGTACGGCCACTCCGATAGCGAGCAACGCCAAACTGAGCAAGGGCGGTAGGGTTCAATCGGAGAAGGAGACGGGCATTCCGGTGGTAGCAAAGGGGAAAGTTAAGCCGGTAGCTGCCAAAGGCGAGGCCGTACGGCTGGCCCAGAAGAACAACGCGGTAGCCGGGCCAGCGAAGGCCAAACCTACAACCCTAGCGCGAAACGTCGCGTACACCCCGGTACCAGCGACCAGCGCTTTGACGCACGCGGTACAGAAGCGGAATTTGACCAAGGATCTCGCCCCTAATGTCGACATCTGGCAGGAACCCGGGAAGTTGGCTGTTCAGTCGGGATCAGCACTGGTGATTGGCGGGGAAGGTGGCGAGCTGCTTTATGAGAAGAACGCCAACGCCGTCGTACCGATCGCTTCGATCACCAAGGTGATGACGGCGATGGTTGTTCTTGACAGTCTCCCCAATCTGCAGGCCCCGATCACGATTGGCGACGAGGATGTGGATTATCTCCGCGGCAGTCGCTCGCGCCTCGGCGTCGGCGCTGAGATCACTCGCGAAACTGCTCTCTTGCTGGCGCTGATGTCCTCGGAAAATCGTGCGGCCAACGCACTCGGTCGTCACTATCCCGGAGGCCTGCAGGCCTTTGTCGCGGCGATGAATCGCAAGGCTCTGTCCCTCGGCATGAAAGACACGCGTTTTGAAGACCCGACCGGCCTCAGCAGCAACAACGTATCCACGGCGCATGACCTGGCTCGCATGGTTGCTGCTGCACATCGCTATCCCCTGATTCGCGAGTTCTCGACAACCCCCGGAGCGCGCGTCGAAGTGAAAGGGCGTGAGCTTGACTTCCATAATACCAATCAGTTGGTCAGCAGTCCGACTTGGGCGATCGGGTTGTCGAAGACGGGCTACATTCGGGAAGCGGGTAAGTGCCTGGTGATGCAGGCGCAGGTTGCCGACAAACCAGTGGTCATTGTCCTGCTTGACTCGGCGGGCAAGCAGACTCGTATCGGCGACGCCAATCGCATCAAACGCTGGATGGAGAGTGCATCAGCGGGCGGCCGGCTGGCTGCTCGCGGGTGATTCTTTGGCCGACGATCAGCCACGGCGCGCCGTGGCTTTTTTTTGGGTGCTCCCCCCCCCCGGGGGCCGGGGTGTCGCCTGACTCGCTGGTGGCGGCAGAATATCGCTCTCAAGGGCCTGGTGGTGCCAGTGATATAATCGTCGGCCGACTTGCCACCCCTTGCCTACTGTCTTCGAAGAATGCCGCTGTTCACCCTGGGCATCAACCACCACACAGCGCCCCTTTCGGTTCGTGAGCAGGTGGCTTTTCACGCTGAACGGGTGCCCGAGGCACTGACTGACCTGACGCGCTGTAAGCCGGTTCACGAGGCAGCGATTCTCTCCACGTGCAATCGGACCGAAGTCTATGTTGCTACCGATGTGCCGGAGGCGGCAACGCACTGGCTGGCTGAATATCATGGCCTGGCCCGCCACGAGATCGAGCCATACCTTTACAGCTATCCAGAACGCGACGCCATTCGCCACGCTTTCCGTGTTGCCAGTGGGCTTGATTCGATGGTTCTCGGCGAGCCCCAAATCCTTGGTCAGATGAAAGAAGCGGTTCGTGCTGCCGACGAGGCTGGCACGCTTGGCACCACTTTGCACAAGCTTTTTCAACACTCCTTTGCTGCAGCCAAGGCGGTGCGCTCGACGACGGCAATCGGTGCCAATATCGTTTCCATGGCGGCTGCCGCTGTGCGTTTGGCAGGGCGCATCTTCGAGCGCATTGCCGATCAGAGGATTCTGCTCATTGGCGCGGGCGAGATGATCGACCTGTGTGCGAGGCATTTCGTGGCCCAGCAGCCTAAGCAGGTGGTCATCGCCAATCGAACGGTCGAGCGTGGCCGCGCGCTGGCAGATCGTCTTGGCGGCACGGCAATCAGGCTCGAGGAACTCGGCGAGCGATTGTCGCACTTCGATATCGTCGTTTCGTGTACGGCCAGTCCGCTGCCGATCATTGGTCTGGGGATGGCCGAGCGCGCCATCAAACTGCGCCGCCATCGCCCGATGTTCATGGTCGATCTGGCTGTTCCGCGCGACATCGAGCGTGAGGTTGGCGACATGGATGATGTCTTTCTCTATACGATCGATGATCTTGCGCATGTAGTCGAGTCCGGCCTCGAGTCACGCCAGGCAGCGGTCGTCGATGCCGAAGCGATCATTGCTGAGCGTGTCGAGGCATTTCTGCGCTGGCTCGCTACGCGTGGTACAGTGCCGGTGATTCGCTCGCTTCGGGATGCTGCCGAGCGAGCGCGGCGGCATGAAATCGAGCTCGCGCTGCGGTTGCTGGCCAAAGGCGAAGACCCGGCACGCGTGCTGGACCAGTTCTCGCACCGGCTGACCAACAAGTTTCTCCACGCACCGACACAGGCGTTGACCCGGGCCGGCAGCGACCGAGATGAGTTGCAGTCCGTCGTGGCACAGCTGTTCCACTTGCATCTGGATCCGCACCTTGGCGAGTAGTGGTGATCGTCGCCTGACCTCGTCTCGCGAAGTGTTTTCCTCCAGACTTCCGGCTTGAACCGACTCTTCAATGAACCCGAGCATTCGCGACAAACTTGAGCATCTCGTCGGCCGTCTCGACGAACTCGACCGGATGCTGGCCAGTGGCCAAGCTACACGCGATATGGGTGAATATCGCAAACTGTCACGCGAACACGCGGAGCTTGGTCCGGTGGTTGCACTTTACCAGGCCTGGCGGCAAACGCAGAACGACCTGTCGTCGGGGCTCGAGATGCTGGCCGATCCGGAAATGAGGGAGTTGGCTGAGGCAGAAGTCGCCCTGGCCAGGGAGCGCCTGCCCGAGATTGAGGCCAATCTGCAGAAGCTGCTGTTGCCGAAGGATGTCAAAGACGATCGAAATGTCTTCCTTGAAATTCGGGCGGGTACGGGTGGTGACGAATCGGCGCTATTTGCCGGCAGTCTGTTCCGGATGTACACCCGATACGCCGAGCGCCGACGCTGGCAGGTGGAAGTCGTTTCAGCCAGCGTCTCAGACCTCGGAGGGTATCGCGAAGTGATCGCACGCATCATCGGCAACGGCGTTTACTCGAGGCTCAAGTTCGAGTCTGGCGGTCATCGCGTACAACGTGTTCCGGACACCGAGACACAAGGTCGTATCCATACCTCGGCCTGCACGATCGCGGTCATGCCTGAGGCCGATGCGCTTGACGACGTACAGATCAACCCGACAGAGATTCGGGTTGATACTTACCGGGCGTCGGGTGCCGGTGGGCAGCACATCAACAAGACCGACTCGGCTGTGCGCATCACGCACCTGCCGACCGGCATCGTCGTCGAATGTCAGGATGATCGCTCGCAACACAAGAACAAGGCGCAGGCGTTGTCAGTCCTGGTCGCGCGAATCAGGGACATGCAGGAGCGTGAGCAACACGCGAGTATCGCCTCGGCGCGCCGGAATCTGATCGGCAGTGGCGACCGTTCCGAGCGAATTCGGACCTACAACTTCCCACAAGGGCGAGTCACCGACCATCGCATCAACCTGACCTTGTACAAGATCGAGGCCATCCTCGACGGCGACCTTGACGAGTTGATCGCTGCCCTGACGGAGGAATATCAGGCTGATCAACTCGCGATGCTAGCCGAGAGCGAGTGATGGCATGGTCAAGGATTCATGCCGTGTTGCATCTTGTCCGGCGAGGCGACTTCTTGCCGATGGTTTTCGCTGATCGCTGAATCGGCGCATGACCAGTATCGCAGAGGCCTGGCGCGCGGCCAGCCAGCGCATTGATCGGCTTGACGCCCGCCTGCTTGTCGAGAACGTTGCCGGTTGTACCCACGCTGATCTGATTGCCCATCCGACTCGCCCACTATCGGCTGATCTGCTGGCGCGACTCGACGCGCTCGTCAAACGTCGAGCTGGTGGCGAGCCTCTGGCTTATTTGCTTCGCTCGGCGGGTTTCTACGGCCTTGAGTTCATGGTTACCCCCGCCGTCTTGATTCCACGTCCCGAAACGGAGCTGCTGGTCAATCTTGCGGTGGAAAAGGGGCGACAGCTGCCCGCACCGAATATTGTCGATCTCGGCACCGGCTCTGGTGTCCTGGCGATAACCCTCGAGCGCTTGCTCCCAGAGGCCACGATCACCGCGGTCGACGTTTGCTCGGGGGCACTTGAAGTGGCGAGCGTCAATGCCCGGCGGCATACGGCCGACGTCCGCTTCCTGCTCGGTGACTGGTATTCACCGCTGGGGGGGGAGCGTTTTGATCTGATTGTTGCCAACCCCCCTTATGTGATCGATGGTGATCCGCACCTGCAGCAGAACGGTCTGCCTTTTGAGCCACAGACGGCGCTGACTGATGGCGTGGTTGGTGGCGACGGTCTAGCCTGTATTCGCGTGATCGTCGGTAACGCCGCCAGGCATCTTCGGCCGGGTGGCTGGATGCTGATCGAGCACGGGTACGATCAGGCAGCCGCAGTGCGCGATTTACTGCACGCGGCAGGGCTGAGTGACGTGGCCTCCTGGCTCGACCTGTCCGGCGTCGAACGAGTCAGCGGCGGCTGCCTGCGTTGACGAGGGGTGTCATCAAAGGTAGACTATCTCCGATTGATTTTATCAACTATAGCAACTACGAGGTTCTGTGATGGATGTGCAACACCTGATAAAGGAGCAGGTGACGGCCAACCCGGTCGTTCTCTACATGAAGGGGACCCCGCAATTTCCGCAATGTGGTTTCTCTGCGGTCACTGTGCAGATTCTGAGAGCCTGTGGGGTGTCGAGTTTCCTGAGCGTGAACGTGCTGGAGAATCCGGAGATCCGCAGCGGCATCAAGGAGTATGCCAACTGGCCAACGATCCCTCAGCTTTATGTGCGGGGAGAATTCGTCGGTGGTTGCGACATCATGCGCGAGATGTATGAGGATGGAGAGTTGCAGAAATTGCTTGAAGGTCTCGCCGATCCGAACTGATCGCCCCCGCGTGTCCCCCGCTGGCTGACGGCTGCTTGGCAGACGACAGACTCACCATTACGGGTTTGGTCGGGCTGATTGCCGTGCTGCAGCCCCGTCAGCGGAGATGACGCGCCTACACCGGGGCGGTCGCTCGCCGCGATGACTTCGACCTACCTCTATCGCGCGTTGATCTCTGGTGGGGTCTTGCCGGCAGTCATTTCTTCGTACGCCCGCACGGCTTCGGCAGCATGCATGAGCGATGGTCCGCCACCCATATAGGTGCACACGGCAAGTGTCTCCATCAGTTGTTCACGGCTCACGCCCAGACGAATCAGGGCCTTGACATGAAAGGCGATGCAGGCGTCGCAACGGCTGGAGACGCCGATTGCCAGGGCAATCAATTCCTTGTCTATGGCTGACAGCGCGCCGGGAGCGAGTGCCGCCTTGGCCATCGCATTGAAACCCTGCATCGTTGCCGGGATATCATTGCGCAGGGTCCCGAGCGCTTTCGAGACATCGTGTGTGATCAGGGTAAAGGACTTGCTCACTACGCCTCCGCTTCGATAATCAGAAAACGCTAATATATATCAGGCGAAGGATTCAGCGCAAGCTCTTGGACACCGGTGATGTTTTTCGCGATAATCTGGGTGGCCATATTGGATGACGGAGGGAACAGATGAACGGTCGTCGGTCGCTGCGGCAATACCTGTTGGTCCTGGTCTCCGGGTTCTTGCTGATGGCTTGTGCTGGCTATAGTGGCTGGGGGCTACAACCGGGAGTGGCGACCCTGCCCGAGGTGATCGCCGTGATGGGTAGCCCGGCACTGAGCTGGAAGGATCCTGATGGCAGCGAGCAACTGGCCTATCCGCGCGGGCCAGCAGCCGCCCAGACGTTTATGGTCTTCATTGATCCGAGTGGACGGCTGCTGCGGATTGATCGCGTGCTGAATATGGAACACTTCGCGCGTATCGAGCCGGGGAAGAGCGACAAGGAGTCGGTGCTTCGTCTGCTCGGCCCGCCAGTACCGCAGTGGACCAATTACTTCAAAGCGCGCGACGAACTGGTCTGGGAGTGGCAATTCTGCGACTCATGGAATCAGCTCGCTCGTTTTGACGTGCTGTTCGATGCGTCTACCGGCGTTGTCCGCACAAGCTACCAACGGCAAGCCCTCATGGGCCCGAACGGTGTCGCGCCTTGGTGCGGCCACTGACAGTTGGATGATTGCTCGGGAAGGCGGCTGACACGAACACCTCAGAAGGACACGAGACGAACGTTTGCCGACGTCAGGCGCGCGCTGAGGACGGCGAGGAAAGACTGGTAGAAGTGCATTCGACAGCTTTCGGAAGAATCCTGCAACGCGCTGCCCGTGACCTTCACGAGCTGGGCATCGGTCAACGCGATGATATCAGCGCCACGTCTCGACAGTGTCTTGCCAATCACCGCCATTTCACCGAAACACTCGCCGGAAGTCAGCAAGTCAAGAATCAGCCCGTTTTTGAGTACCTTCAGTTCACCTTCTGCCAGAAAATAGAAGCAATCGCCCGCGATGCCGTCCGTGATTATCACCGTGCCGGGCGAAACCCGGCTCCACTGAGAGAACCGCACGACCTCCCAAATCTCGACATCAGAAAAGTCCGCGAAGAAGGTGAAAGAGCGCAGCGTGTCGAATTTCTCGAAATCAGCCATCTGGTCGGCCGGCAGGTTGAATCTGTTGCTGCGAAAGACCTGCGCCAGATCATGTGAAAATTCCGTCCAGCTGGTGTAACGGCTTTCGAGCTTCTTGCTCATCGCCCGCGCAACGATGGCGTCGAGTGATGCTGGAATATCCTTGCGTAGTGCCGAAGGCCTGCGTGGTTCCGCGTTGATGATCTGGTAGATCAGGTCGTAACTGTTACGAGCCTGAAACGGCAGTTGTCCGGTCAGCAACTGATACATGACAACACCAAGAGAATAGATGTCGGTCTGGTGGTCGAGTGCCTGGTCCTTGACCTGTTGCGGCGACATATACGCTGGTGATCCAATTCCGAGAACTAGCGTGTGGTCTGGAGAGCCGATGATCGCCGCGCCAAAATCAGAGATCTTGATGTCGTCGTCGTTGGGATTCGTGCTCGCGAAGAGGATGTTAGCGGGCTTGATGTCACGATGGGTGATGCCAGCCCGAAAAGCAAAATCGAGCGCTCGCGAGCACTTGAATATGATCTCAACGACGCGCTCGACGGGCAGCAGTCTGCCGGCCGAGCAGGCTGTCTCCAAAGTGCCACCTGCGACATACTCCATCACGATGTAGCAGAGATGGTCGTCGACCACCGCGTCATACGTCTGAACGACGTGCGGATGCGATAGCTTGCCAATCAGCGCAGCCTCATTGAGAAACAGATGTGTGTACAGCCGGCCCCGTCTGGAATCTTTCAGAATGCCGGGAAACGCCACTTTGACTGCTACCGCTCGCTGCGTAAAGGGGTCGCTGCCGAGGTAAACTATGGAAGTTGCACCGCGGCCGATTTCACGGACAAGCTCGTACTTGCCGACCTTCTCCATACTTTCCATGTTGCGGAAAGGCTACCGACGACGGGCGCGGGCTATTGCCGCGACGACCTGCTTCGGCGCTGTAGCACCCAGGTGATTGCGCGCAGCCAAGGCCCCTTCCACGGTCAGGACGGCAAAGACATCCTCACCGATCAATGGCGAAAATTGCTGCAATTCCGCGAGCGAAAGCTGCGCCAGGTCCAGGCCCAGTTGCTCGGCGCGGCGCACGGCCAAGCCGACAGTTTCGTGGGCGTCACGGAAGGGTAAGCCCTTGCGGGTCAGATAGTCAGCAAGGTCGGTTGCGGTGGCAAAGCCTTGCCGGAGAGCGTCGCGCATGTTCTCCGCGTGGGCGGTGATGCCGGGAATCATTTCGACAAAGATACGCAGCGTGTCAGTGACCGTGTCGATGGCGTCGAACAACGGCTCCTTGTCTTCCTGGTTGTCCTTGTTGTAGGCGAGAGGCTGGCCTTTCATCAGCGTCAGTAACGCCATCAGATCACCGTACACCCGACCGGTCTTGCCGCGGGCTAATTCGGGAACATCCGGATTCTTTTTCTGGGGCATGATCGAGCTGCCAGTGCAGAATCGGTCGGCGAGCTTGATGAAACCAAAACGCGGATTCATCCACAGCACCAGTTCTTCCGACAGGCGCGAGAGATGCATCATTGTCAGCGCGCTGGCGGCACAGAACTCGATCGCAAAGTCCCGATCGGAAACGGCATCCAGCGAGTTTTCACAAACGCCGTCGAAACCCAGCAGCTCGGCGACCATCTGGCGATCAATTGGATAGGTCGTGCCGGCCAGTGCTGCGGCGCCGAGAGGAAGACGGTTGGTGCGTCGGCGACAGTCGGCGAAGCGCTCGCCGTCACGCCGCGACATCTCGAAATAGGCCAGCAGGTGATGGCCGAAGGTGATCGGCTGCGCGACCTGGAGGTGCGTGAAGCCTGGCAGTGGTGTGGCCGCCTCCCGGGTGGCCAGATCGAGCAGCCTGGACTGGAACTCGTCAAGCAAGATGGCGATGTCGTCGATCGCGTCGCGGAGATACAGACGAATATCAGTGGCCACCTGGTCATTGCGTGAGCGACCGGTATGCAGACGCTTGCCAGCATCGCCGACGAGTGTTGTCAGGCGCTTCTCTATGTTCAGATGCACGTCTTCCAGGTCGAGCGACCAGATGAAGTGACCGGCTTCGATTTCATGCGCCACCTGCGCCATGCCACGCTCGATATCGGTCAGATCGTCGGCGGTGATGATGCCCTGCTTGGCCAGCATCGTGGCGTGGGCCAGCGATGCCCGGATGTCCTGACGCCACATGCGCTGATCAAAGCTCAGCGAGGCCGTGTAGCGCTTGACGAGATCAGACATTGGCTCTGAGAAGCGGCCGGCCCAAGTGTATTGGGAAGAATCGGATTGGCTCATATGGGGACAGGTTCCTGGGCTAAAATCACTCGTAGAACCTTGTACAGGCGCCACTTCGAGTCATGGCAAGTATAAAGCAAAACCTGGCCGGTCAGCCTCTGCCCGATTTCCGTAATGTCGGAGTTATGCTCCGTATTCTGCTCGGCGTAAACCTGCTGGCACTGGTCGCAGCGCTGGTTCAGAGCGACAGGCTTGGTGACAGCGTGCAGCATTACATTCGCATGGCCGCATGGGTGCAACCCTTGCTGTTTTTCAATCTAGCCCTGCTCGCCGTGCTCGGCAAGTTGTTGCGGCGCCCGGCCGTCTGGATCGGGCGGGCGGCGGTGTTACTCCTGGCGGCAGGGTCCGCGGTCCTGTTGTCGGACCTGTCGGGTGCACTGACCTTGGACGAGGCTGATTGGCAGCGCCTGATGCGAGCCGGTCTGCTTGGCGGGATAACGGCGGCCTTCATGCTTTCCTACCTTGCCATGCGCGTCAGTGCCTTGTCGCCGGCGCTTGCCGAAGCCCGACTGCAATGGCTCACCGCACGTATCCGGCCGCATTTCCTGTTCAATAGCCTGAATGCAGTGGTCTCCCTGATTCGCCAGGACCCGCGGCGTGCCGAGAACGCGCTTGAGGAGTTGGCCGAACTTTTTCGCGCACTCATGCGTGACCCTCGCGAACTGGTACCTCTGGCCGACGAGATTGCTTTGTGTCGGCAGTATCTTGACCTCGAAAAGCTCCGTCTTGGCGATCGACTGAACGTGCAATGGGACATGGTTGATCTCCCTCTCGATCTCAAGGTGCCGCCGCTATTGCTGCAGCCACTGCTGGAGAACGCTGTCTATCACGGCATCGAGCCGGCAGCAGACAGTGGCACTATCCGCATTTGTTTGATGCGTCGCGGTGATGCCCTGCACATGGATCTGGCTAATCCCTACAGCACCAGCGCCGATCAGCAGCGTGGCAACCACATGGCACTCGACAACCTCCGTGAGCGGCTGGCACTCTGCTACGATCTCGAAGCTCGACTCGATACGGGTGAGGTGCTGTTGGCTGGCGGCCGGCACGAGTATCGGGTACACATCGTGTTGCCTTGCCGGGGCCATCGGCCATGATTGCCGCAGTAGCGAACTCGGTCCTGTCGGTGATGATCGTCGACGACGAGGCCCCGGCACGTGCACGCCTGCGCGACCTGCTGGCCGATATGGCCCTGGTTTTGCCGACCGAAGTCCTTGCGGAGGCAGGGAACGGCTTGCTCGCTCTGGATGCGATCGCGGGTCGACGGGTTGATGTGGCGCTGGTCGACATCCGGATGCCGAAGATGGACGGCATCGAACTTGCCCGGCATCTGTCGGCGCTGGAGTATCCGCCAGCGGTGATTTTCGTTACCGCCTTTGATGCCTACGCGGTGCAGGCCTTCGAAGTAAATGCGATCGATTATCTGTTGAAACCGGTGCGTGCGCAGCGTCTGCTGGCTGCGCTGCAGAAGGCCCGACAAAATCGTCCGCTGACATCAACGCAGCTTGTGCAGCGGCAGCAGGCTGCGCGTACCCATCTCTCCTGCCACGAACGTGGTCGTCTGCTGCTGATTCCAGTGCCTGAGATCCTTTACTTCAAGGCGGATCTGAAGTACGTGACGGCGCGCACACGTGATCGTGAATTCCTCCTCGACGAATCGCTGACGCATCTCGAACAGGAGTTTGGCGAGCAGTTCATCCGTTTGCACCGCAGTGTGCTGGCAGCCAAGGACGCGATTTCTGGTTTTGAGAAGAGCCCGTCCGACGATGCCGAGACTCAGTGGCAGGTCATGTTGCGCGATATTCCGGACCGACTTCCGGTAAGTCGTCGGCAGTGGCCGCTGGTGAAGTCTTACGTGCGTCAGGCGGCTTCCTGAACAACAACGGGCGGTGTGTGGTGCCGCAGCACGTGTCGCGGCCAATCACTGTTGGCTGGAGTCGTCAGCCCAGGTGTGGCGACCATCGATGGCAGGTATCACGCAACGCCGCTGCAGCGAACAAGTCGATCGAGGGCAGCGAGCAGAGCCAGCGGGCATGATAAGATTGCGCCCACAAGTTTCGCTTCTTCAATGCCGATATGGCTCGCATTTGACGCTTGTATGGCAGGTGTGCTTCCACTCTTACTGGAATCAGGTATTGATTTCTGCAACTGCAGCTAAGTCGCGTATCGTCATCGTCTCCCGAGAATCACGTCTTGCACTTTGGCAGGCGGAATACGTTCGGAGTCGTCTGGCGGAATCATACCCGTGGATTGAAGTCGAGATTCTTGGCATGACCACGCGCGGTGATCAGATCCTCGACCGCCCACTGTCGGCGATCGGCGGCAAGGGCCTGTTCATCAAGGAGCTCGAACTGGCGATGCAGGAGGGGCGTGCGGATCTCGCAGTGCATTCGATGAAAGACGTGCCGATGGAGATGCCGGAGGGTTTCGTCCTGGCGGCCATCACGACGCGTGAGAATCCCTGCGATGCCTTTGTTTCCAATCGCTTTGCCGGGCTCGACGAGCTACCGCCAAAGGCCGTAGTCGGTACGTCCAGCCTGCGCCGTGAAGCCATTCTGCGCGCCGGCCATCCGCACCTCGTGATCCGGAGTCTGCGCGGCAACCTTGATACGCGGCTCAGAAAGCTCGATGCCGGTGAGTACGATGCAATCATACTCGCTGCCGCCGGTCTGATTCGGCTTGGCCTGGCGGCGCGGATCCGATCCGTGATGACGCCCGAGCAGTCGCTGCCGGCACCGGGCCAGGGTGTGCTCGGAATCGAGGTTTGCTCGGCGCGTGCGGAGGTCCTTACGCTGACGACACCGCTCAACGATCGTGACAGTGCTCACTGCGTTCGCGCCGAGCGCGCCTTCTCTCGTGCGCTCGGTGGGAGCTGCCAGGTTCCGCTGGCTGCCTATGCGTTGCTCGAGAACGATCGTCTCTGGCTCCGCGGCTTCATCGCGACGCCGGATGGACGGCAGGTCATTGCTGGCGACCTGCGTGGAGCGGCGGAAGACGACGAGTCGATTGGCCGTGCACTTGCCCAGATGCTGCGTGATCAAGGGGCCGATGTCGTTCTGGAGAAGCTTTCAACCGGCCAATGACGCAGCTCTTGCGCGGCAGGAAGATCGTTGTGACGCGCCCGCGCGCGCAGGCGTCAAAACTGGCCGGTTTGATCGTCGAGCAAGGTGGCGAGGCGGTGGTCTTTCCCTTGCTCGAGATATCTCCTGTTGCCGACTACGGTCCATTGTGCTCGGTGATCGCCAATCTCGAAACGTACTCGCTGGCCATCTTCATCAGCCCAAATGCGGTCGCCTTCAGCCTGCCAGACATACTTGCCAGCCGGACGTGGCCGCGAAGTCTGCGACCAGTTGCGATCGGCCAGAGTACGGTCGGGTTGCTCGCCAGCTACGGGCTTGCGGACACACTGGTGCCCGCCGCTCGCTTTGACTCAGAGGCCGTGCTGGAGCTTCCGGAAATGCAACGAGCATCCGTCGCCGGCAGGCGGGTACTCATTCTTCGCGGCAACGGAGGTCGGGAACTACTGGCCGATCAGCTGCGCGAACGTGGCGCCGAAGTCGATTGCGTTAGCTGCTACCTGCGCTCGGCACCGCCTGACGCGGCACCACTCGTGGCCCTGTGGCGCTATGGCTGGCTGGACGCACTGACGATTTCTTCGAGCGAAGGTTTGCGCAATCTGGTCGATCTGCTCGATGAGAGGACGCGCGTATGTCTGCGGAGCACGCCGGTTTTCGTCCCGCATCAGCGCATTGCCGATCTCGCGAAGGAACTTGCCTTGCAGCGGGTGATCCTGGGCGGGCCGGGCGATGCCGGGATCATCGCCGCTCTGTGCACATATAATTGGCGGCGATGATGAACGAAGAACGTGACTCGCGGCCCGCTCTTGCGCAGGCACCGTTTCCCGCACCCGTCAACAGGACAACAAGCCCTGGCTGGCGCAACCCTTGGTTGCTGGTAGTCGTGCTGGCCCTCGGGCTGGCTGGCTGGCAGTGGGCGGAAACCCGAATCAAGCTGGCTGACACGCAGCAGGAGCTCGCTCGCCGTTTGGCCGAGAGCGATTCGGTGAGCGTCGAAAGCCGTGCGCTGGCGAGGCAGGCGCAGGAGCAGCTGGCCGCTGTGCTGGGCAGACTCGGAGCACTCGAGGCGAGAATTTCTGAGTCACAAGGCCAGCAGGCAATGCTTGAGGATCTTTACCAGGATCTGGCGCGCAACCGCGACGAGTGGGCTCTGGCTGAGGTCGAGCAAGGGGTCTTGCTGGCCGCGCAGCAGTTGCAGCTGGCCGGAAATGTGCAAGGTGCGGTGCTTGCCCTGCAGACCGCGGATGCGCGCTTGGCGGGCAGTAACCGACCACAGTTCGTCAGTCTACGCAAGATTCTGGTCCGCGACCTTGATCGCTTGCGGGCCTTGCCGCTGGTCGATATGCCAGGCATGAACCTGCGCCTGGAAAGTGTCATCAATGCCATCGATAGCCTGCCCATGGCAGTCGAAGCGCGGCCGCGGCTTAACACAACGGGTCCTCGAGATAATGTGGCTGCCGCGGCAGCCAGCGTGGAATTTTGGCAGCGGCTAACCAGCGAGTTCTGGCGGGAGGTCAAGGGTCTGATCAGAATCCAGCGTCTTGATCGTGACGAGCCGGCACTGCTAGCGCCTGGGCAGGCTTTCTTCCTGCGCGAGAATCTCAAGTTGCGTCTGCTCAATGCGCGTCTGGCCTTGCTGGCACGGGATCAATCGACTTTTCGCAGTGAGCTGAAGCATGCTCAGGCCTGGATGGATCGCTATTTCGACTCACAGCATGCCTCGCTTCAGACAGCTCAGGCCGCTTTGCAGCAACTGACATCGACGGAAATCAACATCGAATTACCGACGCTCAATGAAAGTTTGGCGGCGATCAGGACCTTCAAGCTTGGCAAGGACCGCAAGTGAGGCGCTTGCTCTGGCTGTTGGCGCTGTGCGCACTTGCGGTCGGCATTTCCCTGGCAGCACGCTTTAATGAGGGTTATCTCTTGCTGGTCTTGCCGCCGTACCGCGCGGAGATTTCCCTCAATATGGGGATTGTTCTGCTTGTACTGACCTTTGTGCTGCTCTACGGTCTCCTTCGTGCTGCCGTACTGACCATGTCGCTGCCAAACCGTGTCCGGCTGTTTCGCGAACGCCGCCGTGCCGAGAGAGCTGCGGTGGCTTTCCAGGATGCCGTGCGCTTGCTCTTCGAAGGGCGTTTCAGTCAGGCTTTGAAGAAAGCGGGTGAGGCGCACGCCGCCAACCATACGCCGGGTCTGGCTGCGCTGCTCGCGGCGCGCGCCGCACAGCACCTTGGCGAGGTGGAGAAGGAAAAGGCATGGCTTGATCGTGCCAGCCGTGATGATCCACGGATGGAACCGGCACGACTGATGCTCGAAGCCGAAATGCACCTCGATGGCCAAGATTTCGAGGAGGCCGCGACGACACTACAGCGTTTGCAGGTACTTTCTGGCCGCCACATCGCAGCGCTTCGGCTCGAACTACGCGCGCAGCAGGGTTGTGCCCGCTGGCAGGAGGTGCTACGCCTGGTACGCCTGCTCGAGAAGCGCGATGGTGTGGCACCGGAACTGGCGCAGGAAATCAAGCTCAAGGCCCATCTGGAGAACATCCGCCTGCGGGGTGATGCCGGACAACTTCTCGACTACCTGCAGCAACTGCCGACAAGGGAGAACAGCCCACGCCTGGCAAGACTCCTGGCCGAGGCCTTGCTCGACAAGGGCGCCCATGCTCAGGCCCAACACCTGATTGAAGGACAGCTCGGTGTGCAATGGGATTCGGCATTGATCAGCCTTTACGGCCGACTACGCGGACCTGGTCTGATTTCGTGTATCGCACAAGCCGAAGCATGGCTACTCGAGCATCCCGCGGACCCCGGTCTGTTCCTTACGCTGGGTCGTCTCTGCCTGGCTCAATGTTTATGGGGCAAAGCGCAAAGCTACCTTGAAGCTTCGCTGTCGCTGGCCGAACAGCGCGAAGCAAGGCTCGAGCTGGCGCGTCTCCTCGATCAGACCGAGCGCTCGAGTGAGGCGTTGCTGCATTACCGGGCGGCTGCCGAGCAGCCTGCTTGACGGCCCATCACGAAGCGGGTAAAGGGCAGGGCTAGGCGGCTAGGCCCAGTCGCGCGGCGTCAGCATTTCGTAGAGCGCAGCTTCCGCAGTGCCGGCTGCGGGTTGCCAATCGTAGCGCCACTTGACTATTGGCGGTAGCGACATCAGGACCGACTCGGTACGCCCGCCCGATTGCAGCCCGAACAGAGTGCCACGATCCCAGACCAGATTGAACTCGACATAACGACCCCGTCGGTAGGCCTGAAAGTCGCGTTCTCGTTCGCCGTAGGGTATCGCCTGCCGCCTTTCGATCAGCGGCAGATAGGCGTCGGCGAACGCATCCCCGACGGCTCTGGTCAGGGCGAAGCAGCGCTCAAAGCCACCCTCGTTCAGATCATCGAAGAATACGCCACCGACACCCCGTGGCTCGTTGCGATGCTTGAGGAAGAAGTACTCGTCGCACCACCTCTTGTAGCGAGCGTGGGTGTCATCGCCAAAGGGTCGCAGTGCCTGCTTACAGGTGGCATGGAAATGCCGGATGTCTTCGGCAAAGGGGTAGTAGGGCGTCAGGTCCATGCCGCCGCCGAACCACCATGCGGGTTCGGCATCAGCCCTGGTCGTGATCAGTGCCCGCACGTTCATGTGCGCGGTCGGGCAGTAGGGGTTTTCCGGGTGCAGCACCAGCGAAACGCCCATGGCAGCGAAAGCGCGCCCCGCCAGTTCGGGGCGTTTGGCGGTCGCTGAAGCAGGCAGTTCGACGCCGCTGACCTGCGAAAAAGCGACGCCGCCGCGTTCGAAAACACGGCCACCTTCAAGGATGCAGGTGCATCCGCTACCGGCGATTGGCGCACCTGCCTCCTTCTCCCAATGGTCCACGCGGAAGGTCGAGCCAGTGCTACCTTCGACCGCTTCGGCCGCGCTGACGATGCGCGTCTGCAGGTTGGTAAAGTAGTGCCTGAGACGGGCGGAATCGATCATCGCTGACAAGCTACTGCCTGTGCAGCGAAGGGCACGCCTGGCCGTCGCTTGTCTTGCTCATCGGTTGACCGCGCGTTGGCCGATGTCGCGTCGATACTGCATGCCATCATAGTGAATGCCGGCAATGAGATCGTAGGCGCGCTTCTGGGCCTGTCGGATATTGTCCGAGAGCGTCGTCACGCATAGCACGCGGCCGCCGGAAGTGACGATTTGGTCATCCTGCTCACGCGTACCGGCATGGAAGACGTGACTGTCATCACTGTTCTGCGGCAGGCCGCTGATCGCGTCACCGGTGCGCGGGGTGCCGGGGTAATTGGCTGCGGCCAGCACGACGCCGAGGGCAACGCGACGATCCCAGCTGGCCTCAACCAGGTTGAGTCGGCCTGCCACTGCGTGCTCCAACAGGGTCAGCAGGTCAGATTTCATGCGCATCATGATCGGCTGGGTTTCGGGGTCGCCAAGGCGGCAATTGAACTCGACTGTCTTGACCGATCCGTCCTTGCCGATCATCAGGCCAGCGTAGAGGAAGCCGGTATAGGGGATGCCATCGGCCGCCATGCCGCGGACCGTCGGCAGGATGATCTCGCGCATGGCGCGGGCGTGAACCTCCGGCGTGACCACCGGCGCTGGCGAGTAAGCGCCCATGCCGCCGGTGTTGGGGCCGGTGTCGCCATCGCCGATGCGCTTGTGATCCTGGCTCGAGGCTAGAGGAAGTGCATTCTTGCCGTCGACCATGACGATGAAACTGGCCTCTTCGCCTTCGAGGAACTCTTCAATCACTACCCTAGACGGCGTTGCGTGCTTCGCGGCGCCTCGGTTGCTGGCTGGCAGCATGTGGTCAATCGCCGCGTACGCCTCGTTCAGGCTGCCAGCGACGACGACGCCTTTGCCAGCGGCCAGACCATCGGCCTTGATGACAATCGGCGCCCCCTGCTGGGCGACGTAGGCGTGGGCGGAGGCGCGATCGGAGAAGGTCGCAAAGCGAGCGGTCGGGATGTTGTGCCTGACCATGAACCGCTTGGCGAAATCCTTCGAACTCTCGAGTTGAGCGGCTTCCCTGGTGGGGCCGAAGATCTTCAGACCGCGGGCGCGAAACAGGTTGACAATGCCGGCGGCGAGCGGCGCTTCCGGGCCGACGACGGTGAGCTGGATTTTTTCCCTGATGGCGAAGTCGGCGAGGGCTTCCGGGTCGCTGAGGTCAAGGTTCTCGAGTTCGCGCTCGCGTGCTGTGCCAGCATTGCCGGGTGCGACAAAGACCTTCTGCAGCCCCGGTGTTCTTGCCAGGCGCCAGGCGAGAGCGTGTTCGCGACCGCCAGAGCCGATGACGAGTAACTTCATTGGGATCCTTTCAGCACCAGTTCGTTCACGGGTGCGCAGCAGCGCTTACCCAAAAAAGCCCATCCGCGATAGCCGTGACAACTCGTCAGGCCAAAGCATTGCAGCGTGCCCTTGCCGGCGTGCACGGTCGGCCGACCAGCTCAGTGTCGGAAGTGCCTGGTGCCGGTGAAGACCATCGCCAGGCCATGCTCGTCGGCGGCACCGATCACTTCCTCGTCACGCAGCGAGCCGCCGGGCTGGATGACCGCCTTGGCGCCGGCTGCAGCCACGACATCGAGCCCGTCGCGGAAGGGGAAGAAAGCATCGGAGGCGACGCAGGAGCCCGCCAGGTCGAGGCCGGCACTCTTTGCCTTGCTGGCTGCGATACGGGTCGAATCAACCCGGCTCATCTGGCCGGCACCAACGCCCAGCGTCATGCCTCGGCCGCAGAATACGATTGCATTGGACTTGACGAACTTGGCAACGCGGTAGGCGAAGAGGAGATCCTCGATTTGGGCATCGGTCGGCGCCACCTTGCTCACCTGCCTGAGGTCTGAGGCCTGGACATTGAAGTGGTCAGGTGTCTGCACCAGCAGTCCACCACCGACGCGCTTCATTTCAAACGCATGATAGACCCTGGCCAGGGGCAGTTCGAGGACGCGCAGGTTCTGCTTGGTGGCGAGCATTTCTCTGGCAGCGTCGCTGAACGCCGGTGCCAGCAGAACTTCAACGAAATGCTTGCGCGCATTCATCGCCGCGACAACTTCGGCGTCGACCGTACCGTTGAAGGCGATGATGCCGCCAAAGGCCGAGGTCGAATCGGTCTGGAAGGCTTTCTCGTAAGCTGACAGCAAACTTAGATCGACCGCGACGCCGCAGGGATTGGCGTGTTTGATGATCACGCAGGCCGGGGTCTCGAAGGTCTTGACGCATTCCCAGGCCGCGTCGGCATCGGCGATGTTGTTGTAGGAGAGTTCCTTGCCCTGCAACTGCCGGTAGTTGGCGATCGAGCCCGCAAGCGGCGTCGGGTCGCGGTAGAACGCGGCCTGTTGATGCGGATTCTCACCATAACGCAGCGTCTCGACGCGATCGAAAGCAAGTTGCAGTTGGCCCGGGAATAACCCCGGCTGGTTCGCTTCATCGAGTGAAGTCAGCCAGTTGGCGATCGCTGCGTCGTAACGCGCGGTGTGCACAAACGCCTTCTTGGCCAGCGCGAAACGTGTGCACAGGCTTAGCTCGCCACTGTTGGCCGTCATCTCCGCGAGTAGCGCGGGGTAGTCTCCCGGGTCGGTGACGACCGCTACCCCGGGGTAGTTCTTGGCCGACGAACGGACCATCGCCGGACCACCGATGTCGATGTTCTCGATTGCGTCGGCCAGCGTGACCTCGGCTTTGGCGACGGTCTCGCGGAAGGGGTAGAGATTCACGCAGACCAGATCGATGGTCGGAATACCGTGTTGCTCAATGGTGCTCATATGCTCGGGTAGATCGCGACGCGCCAGGATGCCCGCGTGCACTCGGGGATGCAGTGTCTTGACGCGACCGTCGAGAATTTCAGGAAAGTCGGTGTAATCGCCCACTTCGGTGACCGGCAGGCCGGCGTTGCGGAGCAGGCTGGCGGTGCCGCCGGTTGATAGGAGCTTCACGTCATGGGCGACGAGGCCCCGGGCAAATTCGAGTGCGCCACTCTTGTTCGAGAGGCTGAGCAGGGCTTGGCGGATTTTCATGGTGGGGAGGTAATCAAGGCAACGTTGAGAGATGAGGTAAGCAGTCGGTTCAGGCGATCAGTTTGTGGTCGGCCAGTTTCTTGCGCAGCGTGTTGCGATTGATGCCGAGGATTTCGGCTGCGAGTGTCTGGTTGCCGCCAGCCTGTTTGAGAACGACTTCAAGCATTGGCCGTTCAACGCTCCTGATCACCATCTCATAAACGGCTACCGGCTTCTCGCCCTCCAGCCTCTGAAAGTAGTTTTCAAGCGCCTTGCAGACGCAAGTCGCGATGTCGTCATCGTCATGGTGATCTCGAATCATGCGGCGAGGTCCTCAAGACTGGCATGGCCAGGGGTGGTGGTGTCCGGGTCCGGAGCGAGATAGGGCAGACGCTCGTGGCGCTCGCCGAGGGCAGAGAAAAAATCGTTCACCGCCTGCCTTTGCCGGTCGACGGTCGGCAAGTGATTTACCTGGCCGCGGAACGCCGCTGAGCCGACCAGTCCCCTGGTGTACCAGGAGATGTGTTTCCTGCCGATGCCTACTCCGGTTTCGAAACCGTAGAAAAGGTAGAGATCCTCGAGATGATCGAGCAATACCTGGTGAATTTCACTGACCCGTGGTGGGGGCAGATAGGTTCCGGTTTTCAGGAAGTGCTCGATCTCACGGAAGAGCCAGGGACGCCCCTGGGCCGCACGGCCGATCATCACTGCGTCGGCATGGGTGATGTCAAGAACCTGTTTTGCCTTTTCCGGAGAACCGATGTCGCCGTTGGCGATGACAGGGATGCCTGCCTGGGCCTTGACCGACCGAATCGTGTCGTATTCGGCCTGGCCGCTGTAGCCGCAGGCGCGCGTGCGCCCGTGCATGGCCAGCGCCCTGATTCCGGACTGCTCGGCGATCTTCAGGATGCTCAGGGCGTTGCGGTGGTCCTTGTCCCAGCCGGTGCGGATCTTCAGCGTCACCGGGGTATTCGGTACGGCATGAACAACCGCGTCAAGAATCTGTCGGACCAGCGACTCATCGCGGAGCAGGGCAGAGCCCGCCATCACGTTGCAGATCTTCCTCGCCGGGCAGCCCATATTGATGTCGATGATCTGCGCTCCCCGGTCGACGTTGTAGCGCGCCGCATCAGCCATCATCGACGGATTGGCGCCGGCGATCTGGACGGCGATCGGTGCCACCTCTCCCTCGTGGTTGGCGCGCCGTCGCGTCTTCGCGCTGCCATAGAGCAACGAGTTTGAAGTCACCATCTCTGAGACTGCAAGGGCGGCGCCCATTTTCTTGCACAGTTGCCTGAATGGGCGATCGGTGACGCCCGCCATCGGAGCGACGAACAACTGGTTGCGAAGCGAAAAACCGAGAAATTCCATGGCGGTTGGGTGCCTGGCAGGCGGGGCAAGGCGAGGATTTTACCCCGAATGCGGCCGCCAGAAACAGCCAGTTCTTGCCGCCCTTCCTGGGCCTGAGACTCCCTCGTTGCTCGTGGCGGTCGGTCGTTGAAGCGAGAAGGGGGGGCGAGCTGCATTCCTGGTTATCCCGCCGCGGTCACTCCGGGGGCGACTGCCGCATCAAAGCCTGCTGCTCGCCTCAGGCATGACGATATTCACCTCCAGCACCTCGAAGTTGCCTTGTTTCTCGATTGACACCTTGATGTCTTCGGGGTTCACCGACACGTATTTCGAAATAACGGCCATCAGCTCCTGCTGCAAGGCCGGCAGGAAATCCGGCGTACTGGTGCTGCCATTGCGCTCGTGGGCAATGATCAGTTGCAGACGTTCCTTTGCAATCGCTGCCGTCTTGGGCTTGCTGCCGAAGATCAGGGAGAACAGGGACATGCTCATTTACCCCCGAACAGTCGCTTGAACAGGCCAGGCTTCTCGTAGTCGACGAAGCGGAGTGGGATGGTTTCGCCGAGAAAGCGGCCAACCACGTCGAGGTAGGCGCCGGCGACGTCGGAGTCAGCAAGATGGATCGCCGGTGTGCCGGCATTCGAGGATTGCAGCACCGCCTCGGACTCGGGAATCACGCCGATGATCGGTACGCGGAGTATCTCCTGCACGTCCTTGTACGACAGCATCTCACCGTCGTTGACGCGCTTCGGTGAATAGCGGGTGATCAGGAGGTGCTCCTTGACGGGTTCGCCACCGAGTAGCGCGCGTCGCGACTTGGCCTGGATGATGCCGAGAATGCGGTCTGAGTCGCGTACCGAGGAAACCTCCGGGTTGCTGACGACCAGTGCCTCGTCGGCAAAAGTCAGGGCCATGACCGCGCCACGCTCGATGCCTGCCGGTGAATCGCAGACGACGTAGTCGAAACCCATGTGTTCAAGTTCCTTGAGAACCTTCTCCACACCCTCTTCGGTTAGCGCATCCTTGTCGCGGGTTTGCGAAGCGGGCAGCACGAAAAGATTGCCGTTGTCGCAGTGCTTGTCCTTGATCAGCGCCTGGTGGAGTGTTGCTTCGCCATTGAGGACATTGACGAGGTCATAAACGACGCGGCGTTCGCAGCCCATTATGAGATCAAGGTTGCGCAGGCCAACATCGAAATCGATGACGGCGGTTTTGTAACCACGCAGGGCGAGGCCCGACGCGAAGCTGGCGCTGGTGGTGGTCTTGCCGACCCCACCCTTGCCGGACGTTACGACGACGATACGTGTCACGGATGTTTCCCCGCAAATATAAAGACGAGATTCTAACTGCAGAATCGGCTCGCTGTTGAATTGCCCCTGATGCTTGCTGATCAGTGCCAGACCAGCAACGTCGCTAATCGGTCTGGAGCGGTTCGACGATGAGTTTTCCGGTTTCCTCCCCGGGGGTGGCGGATAGCCTGACCTGTACCGGTCTGCCGGCCATTTCCACCGGGACGCCATTGTCAAAGGTCCGGTACAGACCAGCCACCGAAACTAGTTCGGCATCGAAGCGGGTGCAGACAATTCGCGCGTCGGCAGCGCCGCTGGCGCCAGCCAGCGCCCGCCCGTGCAGGGGCGCGTAGATGTGGATGTTGCCGTCGGCGATGACTTCGGCCCCGGCATTGACCGCGGCCAATACGACGAGGTCGCCACCGCGCGCGTAAACCTGCTGTCCGGAGCGTAGCGGCCGCTCAATGAAGACGGTTGGTGCGGTGGCAGCGGCTACCACGGTCGGGGGTGCCGCCGCGCTTATCAAATCGGCTTTTTCGGGCAGCGGCGAAGGAGCTGCTTGGCAAGCGGTGGTCGGGGGGGCTGAACGTTCACCGGCAGCATAGGTCGGCAAGCCGGCAAAGGCTGCGCCATAGCGGAGCTCTTCGCTGCCGCCACGGACGCCAATGACGTTGAGGCCATGCGATTTCAAGACCTGCTTCAGTCGCCGCCAGTCGGGCTCCGGAACGTCTACGATCTGCGATAATTCAAGCAATGCCGCATCGCCGTCGAAAAACTCATCGTCACCGAAGAGCGCGCTGGCTGCTTCGGCCAGAGCCTCCGGGTGCAAGGAGCGCACGGTGACCACGACGACTGGCAGGGTGGTTCCCTTGAACTCGATCAGTTGGCGTGTCTTGTTGGCTAGTGGCATGGGGTCGTCACGAATGTGGGCAAAGCGCTGAGTAAGCGGGCAAGTCTAGCCGAATCGGCAACAAAGCGAAACATGGCGGCGGTCGTGTCGTGCGTCCCGGCAGCTGGCGCGGTTTGCTCGGCGGGTCAGCAGGCGACCAGATCTTCCGGCAGCAAGCAATGGGCTAAGGCCAGGCCCGCGCTCCCCAGATCATGCGCCGAGCGACGAAATGACGTAACGGTGGCAGCAGGTCAAGGCTGAGCAGGCCTAGCCCGCGAGCGACCTGCAACGGGCCCAGATCATTGGAGAAGAGACGCACGATGCCATCGGTGAAGCCCATGCTGCCGACGCGGTCGATCCGGCGTCCCTGAGTGTAGAAGGCGAGGGCGGCCGCGTCGCCAGGGTCGCCGCCGGCGCGTGTGAGCAGGGCTTCGGCCAGCTCCCAGGCGTCGCGCAGGCCGAGGTTGAAACCCTGCCCAGAAACCGGGTGCAGGCTTTGCGCGGCGTTGCCGATCCACACCTGACGCTGGACGGTGAGTTGCCGGCGGACGCGAAGCGCCAGCGGGAAACTGGCGCGCGGGCCGCTGGCAACAAGTCCATGCGGCTGCCGAACTGTATTCGCAGGGCGGCGAGAAACGCTTGCTCGTCTAGCTTGATGTGCTCGCTGGCCTTGTCGGGAGGCATCGTAAACACGACCGAGTAGTCCTGAGCAAGTGGTAGCAGCGCGAGTGGCCCGTCTGGCGTGAAGCGCTCCCAGGCGCGGTGAGCGTGCCCGGCGAGTGGGCGGACTTCGGCGACCAAGGCGTGCTGTCGGTAATCGCACACCCGAACCCCTGCGTCGTTGCCCGGCGTACCCTCGGCATGAACGACCAGGCGGGCGGCGATGCTTCGCTTCTCGCCACCATCGCCGAGCGTGATGTCGGCAGCATCGCGGTTGGCCAAGATCTTGACGACCGTGCAGTTGCTCAGCCGTCGTGAGGTTGCCATGCGTTGATCAAGGGTCGCCGCGAGATCACGGTAACGCATCACGTAGCCGAGCGCCGGAATGCCGTAGTCCGTGGCGTCGATCAGCGTGCGGCCAAAGCCGCCGCGCTGCGAGACATGAATGGTCTGGATCGGCGTGGCAAGGGGGCTGTTCCAGGCGCCGAGCCGTTCGAGGAGCTGGCGGGTTCCGTGCGACAGCGCCAGGGCGCGCGGGTCCCCGGCCGACGCACCGCGCTGGCGGCTGTCGATCAGCAGGACGCTGTAAGGACCTCCGGCCAAGGCCAGTGCGAGTGCCATGCCAACCGGGCCAGCGCCAACGATGGCGATGTCCACCGAGTGGAGGGTATCAGTCATGGCACATCACTTCTTCGATTTCGGCAACCGTCTTGGGTGCGCTGGTGTATACCATGCAGCCATCGGCTCGGACCAGCACATCATCCTCGATGCGCACACCGATACCATGTAGGTGCTGCGGTACGTTCGTGTCCGGGCGGAAGTAAAGGCCCGGTTCGACCGTCAGCGTCATGCCGGGAACCAGCTTGACCCAGGCGCTGTCCTCGCTGCCGGTCCGGTACTCGCCCACGTCATGAACATCGAGGCCCAGCCAGTGGCCGGTGCGGTGCATGTACCAGGGCTTGTAGGCTTCACTCTCGATGGCCCCGTCGACGCTGCCGGTGATCAGCTTGAGGTCGATCAGGCCCTGCGAAAGAACACGCAGTGCCGCCTGGTGATAGTCCATGAACGAGGCACCGGGACGCACCGCGTCAATCGCGGCCTGCTGCGCGGCGAGGACGATTTCGTAGATCTCGCGCTGCTCCGGGCTGAAGCGGCCGCTGACCGGGAAGGTGCGGGTAATGTCAGAGGCGTAGCCGTCGAGCTCGCAGCCGGCGTCGATCAGCACCAACGAATGCCCGGCCAGCAACCGGTTGTTCTCGACATAGTGCAGGATGCAGGCATTGGCTCCGCCGGCGACGATCGGTGTGTAGGCATGTCCGGCGGCGCCTCGCCGGCGGAACTCGTAGCTCAGTTCGGCTTCGAGTTCGTATTCCGCCATGCCTGGCCGGCAGGCGCGCATGGCGCGGGCGTGGCCGGCCGAAGCAATGTCGGCCGCGCGACGCATGATCGCGATCTCGTGCAAGTCCTTGGTCAATCGCATCTGGTCGAGAAGGCCGCGCAGATCGCGGATTTCGCCCGGTGCCCGTATGCCGTTGCGGCTTTCGGCACGCACGGCATTCAACGCGCTGGCGATCCGGCGGTCCCAGTCGGCATCGTGGCCGAGCGAGTGCCACAGGACGCTGCGGTTGGCGATCAACTCGGGCAGCTTCTGTTCGAGCATGGCCATCGGATGAGCTTCCGAAAAGCCGAAGGCGTCTGCGGCGGTTTCGGGTCCATAGCGGAAGCCGTCCCAGATTTCGCGTGCCTCGTCCCTCTCGCGGCAGAACAGGATCGACCTCGGTTCCTTGCCGCCGATCAACACTATCGTCGCCTCCGGTTCGGGGAAACCGGTCAGATACCAGAAGTAGCTGTCGAAGCGATAGGGGTAGTGCGCGTCACGGTTGCGCAGACGCTCTGGCGCAGTCGGGATGATGGCGACGCCGTCACCGAGTTCCGCCTGGAGCTGTTGGCGGCGGCTAGAATAAGGCTGGTGACGCATGCGCAAGTTCCCTGTCGAGTTCAGCGAGGCGTTCTGGCGTGCCGACGTCGACCCAGCGGCCGCGATGCAATTCCCCGGTAACGATTCGGCGGGAAATGCCATCATCGAGCAGCGGCCGCAGCTTCATCACCGCGCCCGCGGGAACGGCAGCAAAAAACTCCGGCCAGAAGACGCCGATGCCAGCGTAGGTGACAGTGTTGCAGGTAGTTTCGCCAGCGCTCAGCATGGTGTCACCGGCGAGGCGGAAATCGCCCCCGCGATGGTGCCGCGGGTTGGTGACCAGCACCAGGTGGGCACGTCGTTGGTCGCGAGCCTGCGCCACATAGCGCGCGCGCGCGAAATCCCAGTCGCACCAGATGTCGCCGTTTACCGCCAGAAAAGGCTGCGACCCGAGCAAGGGCAGTGCGGCGGCGATACCACCTGCCGTCTCCAGGGCCCCGACAGGTTCCCCGGAGTACGTGATGCTGAGGCCAAATGAGCTGCCATTGCCCAGTGTTGCTTCGATCTGTTTCCCGAGGTGGGCGTGATTGATCACGACGTCGTGCCAGCCCGCTGCTGCCAGTCGTTCCAGGTGCCACACGATCAGGGCCTTGCCGCCAGCGCGAAGCAGGGGTTTTGGCGTCACATCGGTCAGTGGCCGCAGGCGCTCACCGCGGCCGGCAGCAAGAATCATCGCTTTCATCAGAAGGTATAGCCGACTTCGACCTGCCGCTGCTCGTCGAGTCCGTCAAGCAGCCGCGCGAGCGGCCGCAGTTCGGCGTAGCGCTGGCAGGTCCGCCGTAGATAGCTCAGCACACGCGGCATGTCCTTGAGGTAATCGTCCTTGCCGTCGCGGTGGCAAAGGCGGGCGAAGATACCCAGCACCTTGAGTTGGCGCTGCGCGCCCATCCATTCATAGTCGCGGTAGAAGTCATGAAAGTCGGCGTGAACCGGTAAACTCGCCCGTCGGGCCGCTTCCCAATACCGGATCACGTAGTCGAGCTCCTGCTCTTCTGACCACTGGATGTAGGCGTCGCGATAGAGCGACACGAGGTCGTAGCTTATCGGGCCGTAAACGGCGTCCTGAAAATCCAGGATTCCCGGGTTGGTCGGGAAGGTCGGCGCATTGTCCCCGATGACCATCAGGTTGCGCGAGTGGTAGTCGCGATGGACGAAGACCTGCGGCTGCTTCAGGTTGTTGGTCAGGATTTCCGAAAAGACCCGGTGCAGCGTGTCTTGCGTCGCCTTGTCCGGCGTCAGACCAAGATGGTGTGCCAGGTACCAGTCGGGAAAGAGTGCGAGTTCGCGGCTCAGCAGGGCGTAGTCGTATTCTGGCAGGACTCCTGGCCGGCTGGCGATCTGCAGGGCAAGCAGCGCGCTGTTGGCGTCGCCGTACAGTTGCGGCGCCAGGTTCCGGTCTTTCAGTGCTGTCAGGTAGGTCGTGTTGCCGAGGTCGGAAAGCAGCAGGAAGCCTTGCTCGAGATTCTCGGCCAGAACCACGGGTACATGTACGCCTGCCTCCCGAAACAGGGCGGCGACCTTCAGAAACGGACGACACTCTTCCTTGTCGGGCGGTGCGTCCATGACGATGCGCGTTGTTCCATCCGGCAGCGTGAGCCGAAAGTAACGCCTGAAACTGGCGTCGGCCGAGGCGGGTTCAAGGCGAAAATCGCGATCGGGGAAATCTGGCTCGAAAAGCTCCCGGACCCAGTGACCCAGCAGGGCGGTGCGCGGCATGCCGCTTCTCCTTAAACGTTGATGCTAGAATGGCCAGATTTTAGCATCCGACCGCGCTCCAACGCGCCGACCGAAGTAACTACCCATCGTACCTTCCACTGATCACGCCGGAATGAAGTTTCCTTATCGACGCAAGCCGCTGACTCTGATGGTCTGCTGCGGTTTTGCCGGAACCCTTGCGGCGAGCCTTGCTGGCGAGGCTTGCGGGCAGAGTCTGGCACCCTTCCGGGTCGATCCTGGTTTGCTTGGCTTGCCACCAGTGAAGCCGGTCACGTCGCCGGCCAAGGATCCCCTTGACCGACCTGCCGCCGAGGCCAGGGCGGTTGATGCGCCTGTGATTGAAACGCGGCCGATGCCTGCCGCGACGGCCCCGAACCCAGATGTCCAGACTGATTCCAGGCGGCGAGAGTCGACTGCCGATAGATCGGTGGCGCCCGTATCGCCTCCCGCAGAGCATCCAGCGCCGGAAGTCACTCCGCCGGCGCGCCGGGTGGCCGAGGATGCAAGACCGTCGGCCGTGCCCCAGGGTTTGCCGCAGCCCTCTGCCGCCGTTCGCAGCACACGTACGGAGAGCGCGGTTCCCGTGGCCAAACCTGCCGGCCAGCCACCGGCGCCGGCGCCACTCGCCGTGCCCGTCCCCGATGGGCCACCCCTTGCCCTGCGGATGGCCAAGGCGATAGTGCCGTTGCCAATCGAGAGCGAGGCCCCGCGCCCGGTTTTTTTGAGCGCACAGCGCATTTCTGGCCTCGTCGGCCGGGAGGTTCTGGCCGAGGATGATGGGGAATTGCGCAAGGCTGGTACGCTGTTGACCGCCGACCGTCTGACCTACTGGCCGATCGACGACGAGGTTGAGGCGATCGGCAACGTTCGCCTCCAGCAGGGGGATGACCTCCTTCTAGGTACCCGGGGTCGCCTGAAGCTCGAAGACCAGGTCGGGTTTTTCGACCAGGCTTCGTACTTCATGAAACGGCAGTCGTCGGCTGCCGCCCGGGCGCAAGCTGGCGAGCTGTCCGACCCGTCCTGGGCCGCGGCGCAGCCGGATGCCGAAACCTCGACTGGTTTTGCCGCGCCACGCGTGTTGGCCATCAAGCCCGGGCAGACCAAGTTGAAGAGTTCAGACAAGGCGGTCGGCGAGGTCACGGAGGCACGTGGTGAGGCAGAGCGCATCGATCTTGAAGGAGAGAATCAGGTTCGCATGACGGCTGCCACCTACACCACCTGCAAGCCCGGTAACGACGACTGGTACCTCAGTGCCAGCGATCTCAAGCTCGATTACGACAACGATGTCGGAACTGGCAAGGAGACTACCGTTCGTTTTCTCGGTGTGCCAATCCTCTATTCGCCGTGGATGTCCTTTGCGCTCAACGATGAGCGCAGGTCGGGTTTCCTGATGCCGACCTATGGCTCGAGCAACAACAGCGGCTTCATGATTTCGGTGCCGTACTACTGGAACATCGCGCCGAACATGGACGCGACCTTCACGCCCCGGTTGCTCACGAAACGCGGGTTGCAGATGGGCGGCGAGGTTCGCTATCTCAACGCGGCCTTTGGTGGGTTCTACAACAGCAGCGCAACCGTCGAGTACCTTCCGAATGACCGGGAGGCCGGCATTGACCGCTGGGGGGTGGCTCTGAGCCACATCCAGACCACAGCCAACGGCTTTTCTGGCTCAATCAACTACAGCCGGGTGTCGGATAACGACTACTACACCGATTTGTCAAGTCAGATTACCAGTACCGCGAAGACCCAACTTCTGCAGCAGGGTGTGCTGAGCTACGGTGGTGCGGGGTGGTGGACGGCGACCGCCAATGTGCAGTCTTTCCAGACTTTGCAGCCTGATCCCCAGAATCTCATCGCTCAGCCATATCGTTTGTTGCCGCAGATCACGGTGAACGCGCGGCAGCCGGACCTGTTCTTCACGGACAGCGCCTTCTTTGGGCAGTACACCAATTTCGTCAGCGCTGGCGCCACCAAGGTCGCTGGACAGGTGATCATCCCAAGCAAGTTGGAAGGACAGAGGACCGTTCTCCAGCCAGAGATCTCGCTGCCCTATGTCACGCCAGGGTGGTACGTGACGCCACGGCTGGGCGTAAACCTCACCCACTACGCGTTGTCCTATCCCACTTCGGGTGACGTTCGTCCCGATTCAATCAGCCGCACGCTGCCGATTTTCAGTGTCGATTCAGGGATGACCTTCGAGCGATCAAGTAACTGGTTTGGTCGCGACTACACGCAGACCCTTGAGCCACGACTGTTCTACCTGAACATCCCGTACAAGAACCAGAACGACATCCCGATTTTCGACACGGCTTTGGCTGACTTCAACTTTGCACAGATATTTGCCGACAACCAGTTTTCCGGCTGGGATCGCATCAACAATGCGAACCAGTTGACCGCCGCTCTCGGTTCTCGCCTGATCGATCCGTCCAGCGGTGCGGAGATCATGCGGGCAATGTTTGGCCAGCGACTGTACTTTTCGGACGACAAGGTCACGCTTCCCGGTACCACCAATCGCAAGTGGGACAAATCGGATTTCCTGGCCGGTTTCAGCGGCCAGGTATGGCCAAGCGTGTATGCGGACGCCGCCCTGCAATATGATCCGGGTGATCAGCAGTTCGAGCGCTACTCTCTCGGCGCGCGTTATCTGCCGGCGCCAGGCAAGGTGGTCAATGCCACCTATAGTTACAACACCGACGCCGCGATTCCGATCAAACAAGTGGATGTTTCCGGCCAGTGGCCGCTTAGCGGTCGTTGGCAGGCGGTTGGTCGCTACAATTACTCGTTTCTGCAGAATCAGCCGATCGAGATCATCGGGGGGCTCGAGTATAACGCGGGTTGCTGGGCGCTACGTACGGTGGCCCATCGCGTGCAGACGACCGAGGCCGACTCGACGACTCAGTTCTTCGTGCAACTGCAATTGAATGGCCTGGCGAGCGTTGGCTCAAACCCCTTGAGTCTCCTTCAGCGCAGGATTCCGGGATACGCCGTCGGTCCGGCGATGATGGACCAGGGTCTGGCTGAATGGTAGGTCACAGAATGATGCTCTTATTTCGCACCGTGCTTGTCTCAGTCTGCCTGGTCGGGCTGGCGGCGGCGCAGCCCCGGCCATCCGGCCAGCCGGTCGCGGTCGATCGCATCGTTGCCGTCGTCAACGATGAAGTGATTACTTTTCATGAATTGCGTTCGCGACTTCACTCTGCGCTGGGCCAGTTGCAGCGACAGGGGATGACGCCGCCACCGCGCGATGTGCTCGAAAAGCAGGTGCTCGAACGTCTGGTGATGGACAAGGTCCAGTTACAGTTGGCGCGCGACATGGGTTTGCGCGTCGACGATGTCCAGCTGGAGCAGGCGCTGCAGCGCATTGCGGCCGGCAACAAGATGTCGCTTGCCCAGTTTCGGGCAGCGCTCGAAAAAGACGGCGTTTCTTTTGCCAGCTTTCGCGAGGAAATTCGTGCCGAGATGACCATTGGCCGGCTGCGTGAGCGCGAGGTCGAGAGCAAGATTTTCATTTCTGACGGCGAGATCGACAATTATCTGGCCACAGTGTCGGTACAAGGCACAGCAGGGGAGGAGTATCAACTGGCTCATATCCTGCTGCGGGCGCCAGAGTCAGCGAGCCCCGAGCAGATTCAGAAGCTCCGGGCCAAAGCCGAGCAGGTATTGGACCGTTTGCGCAAAGGTGAGGACTTTGCGCAGCTTGCGGCCGCTTATTCAGACGCACCCGACGGCATGAAAGGAGGCAATCTGGGCTGGCGTTCGCTCGATCGTCTGCCAGCCATGTTTGCCGAGGCAAGTCTTCAGCTCAAGGTCGGCGAGGTGTCGCCGGTCCTTCGCAGTTCGAACGGCTTTCACGTGATAAAGCTGCTGGCCAAGCGCGGCGGCGGTTTGGCACAGGCGATCGAGCAGACGCACGCGCGGCATATCCTGATCAAGGTCAACGAGGTCGTATCAGAGCCGGAGGCTCGCCACAAGATCGAGGGCTTGCGTGAGCGGATCAGGCACGGCGAAAGCTTTGCCGATCTGGCCAAGTTTTTCTCGCAGGACGGGTCTGCGGCAAAAGGCGGTGATCTTGGCTGGATTTATCCCGGTGACACGGTGCCGGAGTTCGAGCGGGCGATGAATCTGCTCGCGCCAGGCGAAGTCAGCCAGCCAGTGCAATCACCATTTGGTTTTCACCTGATCGAGGTGATCGAGCGTCGGGTCCAGGATGTGTCGACCGAGCGACAACGGGCGGCTGCCCGTCAGACGCTCCGCGAACGCAAGCGCGACGAGGCCTACCAGGACTGGCTACGCCAGGCACGCGACCGGGCCTATGTGGAGATTCGACTCGAGGAGGGTTGAGTGTATGCAGTCATCGCCAACGATTGCGGTCACGGTCGGCGAACCCGCCGGGGTGGGTCCGGAGATCTGCCTGCATTTGATGGATCCTGTTCGCCAGGCACAGTTTCCTGCCCGGATCGTTGTCCTAGGTGATCTTCCCCTGCTTGCCGAGAGAGCGTCGTCGCTGCAGTTGACCGCCGGCACGCTGCGCAACTGGAACCCGTCGCTGCCCTTGCAGCCAGGTACGCTTGACGTTCTCCATCTACCCCTGGCGGCCAAGGCCTATCCCGGTCGCCTGGATCCTGCCAATGCGCGCCAGGTGCTCGGCTTGCTCGATCGCGCGCTGGCCGGTTGCCAGTCCGGAGAGTTTGCCGCAATGGTCACCGCACCCGTACACAAGGGGGTGATCAACGACGCCGGCATGCCTTTCACCGGTCATACGGAATACCTGGCCGAGCGGACGGGAACGCGTCGGGTGGTGATGATGCTCGCCGGAGGCGGGCTGCGGGTCGCTCTGGTGACGACCCATCTGCCACTCAAGGACGTGCCGGCGGCCGTGACACAGGCGGCCGTCGAAGAAACGCTGCGTATCCTGCATTCTGATATGGGGCAGAAATACGGCATCACTCGTCCACGCATCCTGGTTGCTGGCCTTAATCCGCACGCCGGCGAGGGGGGCTACCTCGGGCGCGAGGAGATCGACGTCATCATCCCGGTGCTCGATCGTTTGCGTGCCGAGGGCATGACGCTGCTCGGGCCGTTGCCGGCCGATACGATGTTCTCACCGCCGGTGCTGGCACGTGGCGATTGTGTTCTGGCGATGTACCACGATCAGGGCCTGACCGCGCTCAAGTACGCGAGTTTTGGTCACGGCATCAACGTCACGCTTGGCCTGCCGATCATTCGCACCTCGGTTGATCATGGCACGGCGCTGGAACTTGCGGGGACCGGCCAGGCGGATCCGGGTAGCCTGTTCGCGGCCATTGAGCAGGCAATCGAGATGGCGGAGCGCGCCAACCCTGTCAGCCGCGAGAACTGAGCGCATGCGGCCACACGTCGCGCGCAAGCGCTTCGGCCAGCATTTCCTGGTCGATCGGCAGGTCATCGCCGAGATTGTCGAGCTGCTGGCGGTGCAGCCGGGCGACCAGGTGGTGGAGATCGGGCCGGGGCTTGGCGCCTTGACCCGCCCGCTGGTGCAGCGCCTCGATCACCTGCAGGTCGTCGAGATCGATCGCGACATCATTGCCCGGCTGCGGCGAGAGTATTCACCGGCCAAGTTGACGATCCACGCCGGCGATGCCCTGTTGTTCGATTTCGGTCATCTGGCCGGTGATTCGGGTGCCGGCCTGCGGATTGTCGGCAATCTTCCCTACAACATCTCGACGCCGCTGCTTTTTCATCTCGCCAGCTTTGGCAACAGCGTCTGCGATATGCACTTCATGTTGCAGAAAGAAGTGGTCGAGCGCATGGTTGCTGCCCCCGGTAGTGGCGAATTTGGCCGCTTGTCGGTGATGCTGCAATACCGGTTCGTGATGGAACGTCTGCTGAATGTGCCGCCTGAGGCTTTTGATCCCCCACCCAAGGTCGATTCGGCTGTCGTCCGCCTGATTCCTCGCTTAGCCGCAGACCTGTCAGCGCGTGACGAAAGGCAGTTCGCCGCCTTGGTGTCGACAGCCTTTGCGCAGCGTCGCAAGATGCTGCGCAACAGTCTCAAGGGCCTGGTCGAGGACTCTCAACTGGAGGGCCTCGGGCTTGCGCCAAGCTGTCGGGCCGAGGAACTTTCCGTCGATGACTACGTTCTGCTGGCCAATAGTCTGAAATAGAAACGGCGTGCCGTGGCGGCACGCCGTTGACCTGCGAGCACGTATTTCAGGTGTTCTTCTTTAGTGGGCAGGTGTTCATGCCGAGCAGCGAGTACGCCGGGCACGTGCCAAGCAGGCCGGTCAGCAAGGGGACTACTCCGATCCAGCCCCAGGCGCCGACCACTCCCAGGGCGGCCATGGCGATCAGGGCGATGCCGACGACGATACGCAGGATTTTGTCGATTCCACCGACGTTTGTTTTCATGATGGGCTCCGTAAGATGTTCAAGTAACGGTGCCAGATTAGCGAACTGCCCTGGCCGTGTATGTAACTCAGGTCACATAGCGCAAAGCGCCGCATCTCAGCGGCCAAAGCCCGCCAGCTGCTTCAACTTGTCCCGGTCGATAACGGTGATCTGCTCGCGGCCGAGTGCAACCAGTCCCTGGGCGGCGAAGCCACTGAGCAAGCGGCTGACGATCTCTCGCACGCTACCCAGTTCTTCGGCCAAAGACTGGTGCGTGGCATGGACGGCTACGCCCTTGGCGAGCAACAGTTTGGCAAGACGCTGGTCTAGGCGGTGAAACGCGACTTCCTCGACCAGTTGCAATAGCTCCGCGATGCGGTCGCCAAAGAGGTGGAAGACGAAGTCGCGGAACAAGCCGTTTTCGGCGATCAGTTTCTCGAATAGGGGAATTGGCAAAAGCAGCAGCGAGAGGGGTGTTTCGGCGATGCCGCGGGCTGAATAGGGGCTGTGAGCTAGCAGACAGCTCGAGGTAATAATGCACGAGCCGCCCGGCTCAACACGGTAGAGAAGCAACTCGCGGCCGGCAGCGGTGTTCTTCACTACCTTGATCGTGCCGGCGAGAATCAGCGGGAACCCCAGGCAGTTCTGTTTTTCCGTAAACACCTGGGTGCCCGCCGGGAGTTTGAGTAAGGACGTAGTCCGGCAGATCGCGGCCAGCTGCTCCGTCGGCAGCGAACGCAGTGCCGGGTAGAGCATCAGCACTGATTCTGGCAGGTTTCCCGGGAGACTGTGCATCAATCAGCCAGTTCCGCTGTGACCGGTGCGTGGTCCGAGGGGCGCTCAAGCTTGCGCACTTCCCGGCTGATCCGGGCTGCCTCGCAGCGCGCCGCGAGTGTCTCGGAGAGCAGGATGTGATCGATTCGCAGCCCCCGGTTTTTCTGGAAGCCGAGCATTCGGTAGTCCCACCATGAGAAGCTCTTCGCTGGCTGGTCGAACAGCCGAAAGCTGTCTTTCAGGCCAAGGCTCAACAAGCGCCGGAAGGCTGCTCGCTCGAGGTCTGAACAAAGGATCTGCCCGGCCCATGCGTCCGGATCGTACACGTCCTGGTCGTCTGGCGCGATATTGAAGTCGCCCGCCACGACCAGTTGTGGATTGGCGGCAAGTCGCTCGCTGACCCACTTGGCGAGTCCATCCAGCCATTCGAGCTTGTAGGCGTATTTGTCGCTGCCGACTGCCTGGCCATTGGGGACGTAGGCACAGACGACACTGACACCCTTGATTGTCGCGGTCAGAAGGCGCTTCTGTTCATCAGGGTAGAGTGGGTTGCCGACCACAATCTCCGTCGGCCGTTCTCGTGCCAGGAGGGCAACGCCGTTGTAAGTCTTCTGCCCGGAGAAAGCGACGTGATAACCGGCGGCCTCGATCTCCTGCCTGGGGAAGCCGTGATCTTCAAGTTTCGTTTCCTGAAGACAGACTACGCCAGGTTGCTCCCGCGCGAGCCAAGTGAGCAGGTGCGGCAGGCGGACTTTCAGTGAGTTGACGTTCCAGCTGGCAAGCTTCATAAGTGACCGAAGTGATTGATCAGATTGTAGCAGCAAGGGTGCGAGGTGCGTCAGGCCTGGTCTCGTCAGTGAGCCTGATGGGTGAGTTGAATAAGCGCTTATATAAATATGTTATCGTGTCTATTGCCTTTCGTGCCGCGCGGGCTAAAGGAAGGCGGAAAATGTGCGTTATTTCTCTTAGGCAGGTCGGTGTAGCCATTATTCTGCAGTGGGCCAAGTGCTTGTGACGGTGGCGGAACAGCAAGACAGCTGTTGGGTAGGGCAAGAGGGATGGAACGGCGGTGGCGCCGGACCTGTACCTTTCGTCCTCAAGGAGAATTCCACTATACTCTGGCGCGCGTTACGGGACCCGTCAGCACAATGGTCCTGCAACTTGTCGTGGTTCGTTTCCAGGCTGGCGACTAATTTAGGAGAGCAATATGGTTACACGCTTGCAGACTGTGATTGATGTCGCGTTTCGTTGGGTCTTGCTGGGCTTGGTCGGCGTGCTTGCTGCTGGCTGTGCTTCCCATCCGCCGGCGCCAGCGTCCGCAGCTTCAGAGGACTATCGCTACATCATTGGACCCGGCGATAACGTGCAGGTCATCGTCTGGCGTAACCCGGAGCTTTCGATGTCAGTGCCCGTGCGTCCGGATGGGCTGATTACCGGACCGCTGGTTGAGGACGTTCCAGCGATGGGCAAGACGCCCACCGATCTGGCGCGAGACATGGAGAAGGTCCTCGGAACGTATATCCGTGATCCGGTCGTGACGGTCATCGTCACCGGTTTCGTGGGCACACAAAGCGAGCAGATCCGGGTTATCGGCGAAGCCGCCAAGCCGCAGGCACTTCCGTACAGACAGAACATGACGCTCCTCGACGTGATGATCGCCGTCGGTGGTCTGACGGATTTTGCCGATGGCAACGGGGCGACAGTCATGCGTGCTACTGCAGAAGGTAGCAAACAACAGTACAGCGTTCGCCTGACGGACCTCATTCGGCGTGGTGACATCTCCGCCAACGTGGATATGAAGCCAGGCGACGTGCTGATCATTCCGCAGAGTTGGTTCTGATCTGTTTCTTGCCGTGGTATGACACGCTCCGTCGCGCTGCAGATCGCAACGGGCTGCTCCTGAAACCCTACTGATAAAGTCTGAATCCGATGGATGAACTGATTCGACAGGCGTTGACGATCCTGCGTGGAATGTGGCAGCGTCGCTGGCTGGGGATTATCGTCGCCTGGGTCGTCGGCCTGGCAAGCGCGGTGGCGGTGTTGGTCATCCCTGACCAATACGAGGCGTCGGCGCGTGTTTATGTCGATACCCAGTCGATCCTCAAACCGCTGATGAGCGGGATGGTCACGATGCCCAATGTGGATCAACAGGTCATGTTGTTGAGCCGCACCCTGATCACCCGACCGAACGTGGAGAAGTTGATCCGCATGGCAGATCTCGACCTCAAGATCGAGTCAAAAAAGGACAAGGACGCTCTTGTCGACAGGCTGATATCCTCGCTGAAGATCAATAATACGTCGCGTGACAATATCTATACCGTGACCTATCGGGACAGCCAGCCGGAGCACGCCAAGAGGGTAGTGCAATCGCTGGTGTCGATCTTTGTCGAATCAAATCTTGGCGTCGCCCGCAAGGATACCGAAGCGGCCCGGAAGTTTCTGGACCAGGAGATCGCAGGTTACGAGAAGAAACTTGAGGCGGCCGAGGCGCGCCTCAAGGAATTCAAGATGCGCAATCTGACGGCCCAGAATACCGAGGGCAAGGATCATTTTGCCCAGATGAGCGCGACTGCCGGGGCTCTTGAGCAGAGTCGCCTCGAGTTGCGTGAGGCGGAGCATTCCCGTGAGGCGCTCAAGCGCCAGATCCTCGGTGAAGAGCCGGTTCTCCTTCCGGATGCTGGTCCGGAGCCGATTGCCGGTGTGTCGGTTCCCGAAATCGACGCTCGGATCGACGCTCAGCAGCGCAATCTGGATGCCATGCTGCAGCGCTACACCGACAAGCATCCGGACGTCGTCAGTGCGCGCCGCCTGATCAAGGAGCTGGAAGACCAGAAGAGACAGGTGATCGTTGCCCGGCGGAAGACTGCACTGACCAACCCCGCGTCTTCGGTGACCACGAACCCCGTGCATCAGCAATTGAGGGTTTCGCTCTCCGAGACAGAGGCGAGAGTCGCGGCTCTGCAAACCCGGGTAGCAGAATACCAATCTCGTTACGAGCGGCTGAGAGCTTCAGTCAATATGGTGCCCCAAATCGAGGCCGAGTTTTCACAGCTCAATCGCGACTATGACATCAACAGGAAGAACTACGAACAGCTGGTGCAGCGGCGCGAACAGGCGAACATGGGAAGCGCGATCGAAGAGGTCGCAGGGGTGGATTTTCGCCTGATCGACCCACCGCGGGTTTCGCCCAAGCCAGTCGCTCCAAATCGCGCCCTGTTTTTGCCGCTCACCCTGTTCCTGGCCCTGGCTGCCGGCGTGGCGGTCTCCTTCGCGGCCAGTCAGCTAAGACCGGTGTTCTTCGACGCCCGCTCCTTGCGGGAAGCCTCCGGCCTGCCCCTTCTCGGAACCGTGTCGTTGCTCGCCGACGAGGCGACGAAACGCCGCGAGAAGAAGGATTTGCTGCGCTTTGCAGCCGCCTGCATTTCGTTCGTCGGCGCCTATGGTGCGGGACTTCTCGCCTTCTTTCTTCTTTCCATGCGTACTGCCTGAGGAAAACTGATGAGCCTCATTGAACAAGCGGCGAAGCGTCTGGAACAACTGCGCAAGGCGGGTATCGAGGTCCACAGTCCGGCGGCTAGCGGCGAGGCGCCGGCTTCCGACGCCAGCATTCCCACCCAGCCTCCAGCCCGGACGGCGCCTGCGTCGCCCCAAGAGCGTTCGTCGGCAGGGAAGACCATTCCGTCCGCTGCGGTGTCTCGCACCGTCGAGCTGGATCTGAATGCGCTTTCGGCCGCCGGTCTGATCAGCCCGGATGCGCCGCGATCCCGGATCGCCGATCAGTATCGGGTCATCAAGCGCCCCTTGATCGCCAACGCGATGGGGAAGGGGGCTGCGCCGATCAAGCGGGGCAACCTGATCATGGTGACGAGTGCGGTATCAGGCGAGGGCAAGTCCTACACCGCGATAAACCTTGCGATGAGCATCGCCATGGAACTCGACAACACAGTGATGCTGGTCGATGCGGATCTACCGAAGCCGTCCATGCTCAAGATGCTCGGGCTGCCGCCGGGGCCCGGGCTGCTCGACGTGCTGACTGACGAGTCGGTTGCGCTGTCGCAGGTGCTGATGCGAACCAACGTCGATAAACTGAGCCTCCTGCCCAGTGGTACCCAGCACGCGCGCGCCACCGAACTCCTGGCCAGTGACGCGATGATCCGTCTGCTGGACGAGATGGCCAATCGCTATCCGGACCGGATCATCATCTTCGATTCACCGCCGCTCCTGATGACCACCGAATCAAGAGTGCTGGCGACCCATATGGGGCAGGTGGTCGTCGTGGTAAGGGCCGAAAGTACGGCACGCAGTGACGTCAAGCACGCCCTGTCAGCCATTGACGCCTGCGCGGTGAAGCTGATGTTGCTCAATCAGGCGCGGACGTCGACCCAGGATGGCTATGGTTATGGCTACGGCTATGGCTATGGCTATGGCTATGGCTATGGTGAAAAAGGTGCTTGAGCCCATGGGCTGTGAGGCATGGACCGGGCAGCGCTTGACGCCTTGGAAACTTGATCAGGCTGGGCCTGGCAATGACCGCCTGACCTGTCGTCGGCGCGTTCAGCTGTCGACCTCCTGGCTGGGTTGTGCCGTGATGAGCGTCGCATTGGAAGCGCATGCCGAGAGCTGGCGGATTACGCCGAGCATCGCGGTCAACGAGACCCTGACCAACAATCTCTTTCTCACATCCACGAACAGGACGAGTGATCTGGTGACCGGCATAACGCCGGGAATCTCGATCGAAGGCCAGGGGGCCCGCGCCAGCTTGCGTTTGAACTACGGACTTACCCAGAACCTCTATGCGCGGGAGTCGTCGCAGAACAATCTGCAGAATGCGTTGAATGCCGTCGGTACGCTCGAAGCCATCGAAAACTGGTTTTTCATCGACGCGAGCGGAACGATTTCACAGCAGTTGATTTCGGCGTTTGGGCAAACTTCGCCCTCCGATGCCAACATCAACAATAACCAGACCGAGACCGCGTACTACTCGATCTCGCCGTACATCAGAGGGCGCCTCCTGTCGTCCACCGAGTACTTGCTGCGCTACACGGCGAGTACAACCAGCGCTGATTCGTCGGCGGTGTCTGACACGACCACGAGCCAGTGGCTGGGCCGGATCAATGGCAATACCCGTTGGGGTCCTCTCAGTTGGTCGCTCGACGCCAGCAGCAACAGCGTCCAGTATGACATTGGTCGGGATCGGAACGATACGCGCTATCAACTGACCCTGTCGTACCGCCTGACACCGCAGTTCCAGTTCTCACTGATTGCCGGGCGCGAGACGAACAATCTGGTCAGCCTGGAGGATGAGACCTACAGCGATTCGGGTTACGGTTTCATCTGGACGCCGAGCCCGCGGACCAAGCTCGATGCGCGCATGACGCGGCGTTTCTTCGGCAACGGCTACGTGGTGGCCTTCAGCCACCGGATGCCGCGCTCATTGCTCAGCTATACGGCGAGCAGGGATGTCTCGTATCAGCCGGTAGGCGTCGGCAATACCGGGCAGGGCAGCAACTACGACGCCTTCTACGCGATCATCGCTGCCAGCAATCCCGGGCTTGCGCCTGATGCGATCAGGGCGCAGGTCAATCAGGTCCTGCAAGGCAGAGGCGTCCCGGCAGACGGAACCGTCGTCAACGGTGCCCTGACCAACCGCCCAACCCTGCAGAAATTGCAGCAGCTGTCGTACGCTCTTCTGGGTGCCCGGAATACGCTCACTTTCAGTGCCACCGAGAGTCAGCAACAGCCGCTGGGTGTGGTCAGCGGGCTGACCGATGACTATTCACTGGCGAATGAAGTGACTCAGCGCGGTTTCGGCGTCATCTGGGGGCATCAACTGACTGGTCGCTCCTCGCTGTCCCTGTCGCTTAACGAGCAGCGCAGTCTTGCGAAAGGCACCAATGCGGTGGACACCAAGACGCAGGGCGCCTATCTTTTCTTCACCACACAGCTCTCGCCCAAGACGCAAGCCAACATCGGTGCCCGGCACGTGATCTCCGACGGCGGAATCAACGCGGACTACACGGAGAGCGCGCTGACCGGCGTACTTTCGCACAGTTTCTGATTGACCATCATGTACGAGTCATTCTATGGCTTGACCTGCAAGCCTTTTCAGCTTAACCCTGACCCCTCGTTCTACTTCGGCAGCAAGCAACATCGGCGTGCGATGGCCTATCTGGAGTATGGCCTGAACCAGAACGAAGGTTTCATCGTCGTCACCGGGGAGGTGGGTGCGGGCAAGACAACGATCGTGCGGGGGCTGCTCAACGACCTTGATTCAGAGAAGGTCGTGGCCGCCCAGCTGGTCAGTACACAGCTCGACGCGGACGATACCTTGCGCATGATTGCCGGGGCCTTCGGTGTCGGGACCCGGAATGTTGGCAAGTCGGAAATGCTGCTTGGCCTCGAGGCCTTTATGGTCGATGTCACCCGTCAGGGCAAGCGTTGTCTGCTGATTGTTGACGAGGCACAGAACCTGACGCCGCGTGCGATTGAAGAGCTGCGCATGCTGTCAAACTTCCAGTTCGGCACCCAGGCCCTGTTGCAGAGTTTCCTGATCGGCCAGCCGGAGTTCCGGAAAATCATGCAAAGCCCGCAGATGCAGCAGTTGCGGCAGCGCGTGATTGCCGCCTGTCACATTGGTCCGATGGACCAGGACGAAACACAGGCCTACATCGAACACCGGCTCAAATGCGCCGGATCAAGAGGCTCGCCACGTTTTGACGCGGGCGCTTTCGAGGCACTCTTTGAGGCCAGCGGTGGTCTGCCCCGGCGCATCAACGCGCACTGCGATCGCCTTCTATTGTCGGGCTTCCTGAGCGGTAAGAGTGAGTTTACGCGAGTGGACGTCGAGGAGGTCGCGAGAGAGCTTAGCGAGGAGACCCAGTCCACTTCGCCGGTCACTTCGAGCAAGAGCATCGATGGTGGCCAGGCGCCCATCAACCCGCAACTGACCGACAGCGGCGTTCTGGACATCGACCTGTCGCGGCTGGCAGTGGATCCCAGCACGGCGGATCAGGCCTCAAGGGTGATTGCCGATCTGAGAACGGGACAGTCCGAGCAGCGCTTGATCCGAATCGAGCGCAGCATGGTACGTCTCGAACGCAACAATGCAGCGCTGTTGTCCTTGCTGCAGCAACTGGTCGATGCGGTGCGGGCAAAACAATGAAGGGAAGCAGTCTTGGTTAATGAGGCATGGCCCAACAACCTGGGGCCGGTGATCTGCGTCGTCGGCGCACGCCCCAATTTCATGAAGATGGCGCCGATCCTGCGGGCTTTCGGTGGCCATCATCCGGCACTGCCGACGCTGCTCGTGCACACCGGGCAGCACTACGACAAGGATATGAACGACCGCTTGTTTGCCGATCTTCGCCTGCCGCATCCGGACATCAACCTCGAGGTCGGCTCCGGCACACACGCCGTGCAGACGGCGGAGGTGATGCGGCGTTTCGAACTGGTGTTGGATGCCCATCGACCATCCTGCGTGCTGGTCGTTGGCGACGTGAATTCGACGTTGGCATGCGCTCTGGTCTGCACCAAAAAGGAGGTGCCCGTCGTGCATGTCGAGGCCGGCTTGCGCAGCTACGATCGCCTGATGCCGGAGGAAATCAACCGGGTGCTCACCGATCAGATTGCTGACCGACTGTATACCACCGAGCGCAGCGCACACGCCAACCTCGCGCGCGAAGGCATTGCCAATGAACGGATGTGCTTCGTCGGCAACGTGATGATCGACTCTCTGCTGGCGAATCGCGCGTTGGCCCATCCACCGGCAGTCACCCTGCAGGCGGCCGGTGTCGATCCTGGTATTCTCGACGATCCCCAGGGTTATGGTGTGGTCACTCTCCACCGACCGTCCAATGTCGATCATGCGGAGAAGCTGGCACCACTCCTGAGCGTGCTGCGTGAAGTCGCAGAGAAGGTCCCGCTTGTTTTTGCCCTGCATCCACGCACGCGTGCCAACGTTGAACGTTTCGGTCTCGGCGGATTACTGAGCACCAGGCGCATCATCCTGTTGCCGCCGCAGGGTTATCTGGAGATCCTTGGCCTGTTGGCCGGCGCCAGGCTTGTGCTCTCCGATTCCGGCGGGCTGCAGGAGGAAACGACGGCACTCGGCGTGCCCTGTCTGACGATACGAGAGAACACCGAACGCCCGATCACCGTCGAGCAGGGAACCAACACCCTCGTCGGCTGTGATCCAGCGGCGATTCGCAGGGGTGTCGACGAGATTCTGTCTGGTGCCGGCAAGACCGGCCGCGTTCCCGAGTTCTGGGATGGACGGGCGGCAGAGCGAATCGCGTCTGATCTCGCATCGTGGCTGATCGCTCGCCACGAGCAGCACGGCCGTTAGCCGCGGAGAGTCGCGTCAGATGCCCTGCCAGCCGATCACCAACGCCCTGACGATCGATGTCGAAGACTACTTCCAAGTCTCCGCGCTCGCACCCTACATCCCGCGCGATCAGTGGCATCTGCGCGAGTGCCGGGTCGAGGCTAACGTTGAGCGGATTCTTCTGATGCTCGAAGAACAACAGACGCGGGCCACCTTTTTTACGCTCGGCTGGATCGCCGAACGTTATCCGCATCTCGTGCGCTGCATTGTTGATGCCGGTCACGAACTGGCAAGCCACGGCTATGGTCATCAGCGTGCCAGCGACCTGAACGAAGCCGATTTTTCTGCGGACGTGGGACGCGCCAAGAAGCTCCTCGAGGATCTCTCGGGTCAGCAGGTCAGAGGCTACCGGGCGCCGAGCTTTTCGATTGGCGAAGCGAATCTCTGGGCTTTCGACTGTCTCCAGAGGCCGGTTATTGCTACAGTTCGAGTATCTATCCGATTCGCCATGATCACTACGGTATGCCCGGCGCGCCACGCTTCGCCCATCGGGTGAACTGCGGCTTGCTGGAACTGCCGGTGACAACGGCCCGCTTTTTCGATCGGAACTGGCCGGCCAGCGGTGGCGGCTACTTCCGGTTGCTGCCGTATGCGCTGTCCCGCTGGCTGCTGCAGAAGGTCAACCAGCTCGATGGTCAGCCGGCGATCTTCTATTTCCATCCCTGGGAAATCGATGCCGCGCAGCCACGCGTCGCCGGTATCAGTGCCAAGACGCGTTTTCGCCACTATGTCAATCTGCGGCACACCGAAGGCCGGCTGAAGCGACTACTTGCCGATTTCAACTGGGGGCGGATGGACGAGGTGTTTCTCGGTGCGGATGTATCGGCGGCGGTGGTGAAACCATGAGAACGACCATTGAGGAAGTGACCCGGCTGGCTGCGGCGAGCGCGCCACTGGTTATCAAGCGCCTGGATCACGATGATCCGGTTGCGGTGGCGCGCTGGGATGCCTTCGTCCAGGCGTGTCCGGAAGCCACTTTTTTCCACAGATCGGGATGGCAGAGGATCCTGCGTGAGGTTTTCGGTCATGCAACGCATTTCCTCTACGCCGAGCGTGCTGGTGTGGTCGAAGGCGTTTTGCCGCTGGCCCAGGTGAAAAGCCGGCTCTTCGGGAACTCGCTGGCCTCGCTGCCGTTTGCTGTCTATGGCGGTGTGGCAGCCAGCACTCCGGCAGCGGTCGAAGCGTTGGAGCGGGAAGCGCAGGCAACGGCTGGGCGTCTTCGCGTCGATCACCTGGAAATGCGCAATCTGCGGCAACGTCACCCGGAATGGCCGACGCAGGCGCTTTACGTCAGTTTTCGCAAGGAGATTGCGCCCGAGGTGGAGGCCAACATGCAGGCCATCCCGCGCAAACAGCGGGCGATGGTGCGCAAGGGAATCAAGAACGGACTGCGCAGCGAACCTGGCCGCTTCTTTGCCCTCTATGCCGACAACGTCCACCGGCATGGGACACCGGCCTTTCCGCGGCGCTATTTCGACGCGCTGCAGCGGGTCTTCGCCGACGACTGTCAGGTGCTGACCGTTGTGGACGGCTCCGGGCGTTCGCTGAGCAGCGTCCTGAGCTTCTATTTTCGCGATGAGGTACTGCCCTATTACGCCGGTGACGCGCTGTCGGCGCGCGAACTGGCGGCCAACGACTTCAAATACTGGGAGCTGATGCGTCGCTCGTGCGAGCGCGGCATCAAGGTTTTCGACTACGGCCGCAGCAAGCAGGGCACCGGCTCGTATTCTTTCAAGAAGAACTGGGGTTTCGAGCCGCAGCCGCTGTTCTACGAGTATTGCCTGTATCGCCGTGAAGCCATCCCGCAGAACAACCCTTCGAATGCCAAATACCGTCTGCTGATCAACACCTGGCGGCGGCTGCCGATCGGTCTGGCCAACTGGCTTGGGCCGTTCATTGTGCGCAACCTGGGTTGAGTGAGCCTGGGGACGATTTTGTCCGGCGTTGATCGCGCGGAATTGATCGTTGCTGACCACACCTGTTTGCCGAAAGCAAGTCCATGAACCACGCTGCCGCGAGCCCGACATTGTCTTCCACCAGCCCCGCCTGGCGCATCGCCGTACCCACGCTGGCGCTGACCCTGCTGATGATCCTGGCGCTTTTCCGCGAAACTGCGCTCGACATGGCGGCGATCTGGGGGCGCTCCGACACCTATGCGCACGGGATGATCGTGCCACCGATCACGCTCTGGTTAATCTGGCGGGTGCGCTCAAGGATTGCCGTACTGGCGCCCAGAGGCAGCTTTCTCGCCGTCCTGCTATTGGCTGGCGCCGGCTTTGGTTGGTTGCTTGGCGAACTGGCCGCAGTCAATGCGCTTTCCCAGTTTGCGCTGACAGCGATGCTGATCTTCGCCGTGCCGGCGGTGCTTGGCTGGACGGTCGCGCGCCGCATCGCCTTCCCGCTGTTCTTTCTGCTCTTCGCCGTTCCTTTCGGTGACTTCACCCAGCCCAAGCTGATGGAATGGACGGCACACGCCACTGTGTTTGGGTTACGCCTCACCGGAGTTCCGGTGTTCAGCGAAGGGCAGAACCTGGTGATTCCCTCGGGCAGTTGGTCGGTTGTCGAGGCGTGTAGCGGGGTCCGCTATCTTATTGCCTCGGTCACCGTAGGAACGCTCTTCGCTTATCTCACCTATTCCTCCTTGAAGCGGCGACTGCTGTTTGTCGGCGTTTCGATCATTGTGCCGATCATCGCCAATTGGTTGCGTGCTTACATGATCGTGATGCTTGGCCATTTGTCCGGCAACAGGCTGGCTGTCGGCGTCGACCATCTGATCTACGGCTGGGTATTCTTCGGCGTCGTGATCCTGGCCATGTTCTGGATTGGGGCGCGCTGGCGGGAGGACGAGCCGGACGTGGTACCCACATCGTTGTCGACGAGTGGGGTGACCGTTGGTGGCATGCCAGCCGTTGCCTCGGTGGTGGTCGCAGCTGTTGTCACCGTTCTGGTGGCGGCACTATGGCCGCTCGCGCAAAGGCAGATCGATCAACAAACGGCGCAGCCGGTCAGTCAGATTTCTCCCCTTGGGCCGATCGTCGGCTGGCATGAAACTCGCGAAGGCTTGTACGACTGGTCGCCAAGGTTCGAGAACTACGCGGCGAGTAAGCAAGTGATCCATCAGAAGGACGGGCAGCAGGCAGGACTTTTTGTGGCCTACTACCGCAATCAGGACCAGCAGCACAAACTGGTCACTTCATCGAATGTTCTGGTCACCAGTGACGATCGGGTATGGTCGAGAATCGGCGGCGGCACGCGAGAAATCTCCTTCAACCAGCAGCCAGTCAAGATTCGAACGACAAGTCTGCGGGGACCGGGCAGCACGCAGATGGTCGTCTGGCAGTGGTACTGGATTAACGGGCGCTGGACCTCCAGCGATGTTCTGGCGAAGGCGTATACGGCATTTTCTCGGCTGACCGGCCGGGGGGACGATTCGGCAGTGATCATACTGTACGCGCGGCAGACCCAGCCTGGCGAAGCGGAGGCGATACTCGCTGCCTTTGCCGATGCGGCCGGCGAGGTGATTGAAACCGCGCTGCGGCAGACGGCCGATTTACGGTGACGAAAGTGCGCGACCTGCGTCCGCTCATTGCCCATGTGGTCTATCGATTCGACGTTGGCGGCCTCGAGAACGGCGTGGTCAATCTCATCAATCACATGCCCGCAGATACATATCGCCATGTCGTGATTGCCCTGACCGAGATCACCGATTTCCGGCGACGCATAGGGCGTGACGACGTGCAATTTTTTGCGCTGAAGAAAGCGCCGGGACACGCGTTCTGGCTCTATCCCCGGTTGTTTCGCCTTTTCAGGGAGTTGCGCCCGGTGATCGTGCACAGTCGCAATCTCGCCGCCCTGGAAGTGGTCCTTCCGGCCTGGGCGGCGGGTGTGCCGGTGCGCATCCATGGCGAGCACGGCCGTGATGTGGGCGATCTCGACGGTTCGAACAGGAAATATCAGTGGCTGCGTCGTTGCTACCGGCCGTTCGTGACGCATTACATAGCGCTGTCGCGCGATCTCGAGCAGTATTTGACATCGCGAGTCGGCATATTGCCCAGGAAGGTGTCCCAAATCTACAACGGAGTCGATACCCTACGTTTTTCACCGGCCGAGACCCGTCAGCCGATTGCCGGCTGCCCATTTTCCGATCCCATGTGCTGCTTAATCGGTACCGTCGGGCGCATGCAGGTCGTCAAGAATCAGACAGCCCTGGCAGAGGCCTTCATCCGGGTGTTGAAGACATTTCCCCAGTTGGCGAGCCGTCTGCGACTCGTGATGATTGGCAACGGGCCACTGCGTGCGCAAGCGCAGGCTTTGCTCGATCAGGCGGGCGTGGCCGAATTGGCGTGGCTGCCGGGCGAGCGCGACGATGTGCCCGAGATCCTGCGCAGACTGGATTGCTTCGTACTGCCCTCGCTTGCTGAAGGCGTATCGAACACCATCCTGGAAGCGATGGCCAGTGCCCTGCCAGTGATAGCCACTGACGTCGGCGGCAACGGTGAATTGGTTGAATCCGGTCGGACCGGGGAGTTGGTTAAGCCTGCCGATGTAGATGCGATGGCGCAGAAGATCGCAGCCTACGCGATCGAACCCCGATGGGCGAGGGCAGCGGGAGCGGCCGGGAGGGCGGTCGTCGAGCGTCGCTTCAGCCTTGAAGCCATGACTCAGGGTTACCAGGATCTCTACGATCGACTGCTCAAGTCCCGGAGCCGAATGCCGGGTCGTAATGCATTGGTCCATCCGTAGGCCAACGCGCGACTTCAAGAAGGGAACAAAGACAGATTTATGTGCGGCATTACCGGAATATTCGATACCCGTGGCCGATGTGACATTGATCGCGCCGTGCTTACGCGGATGAACGAATCGCAGCACCACCGTGGCCCCGATGAAGGGGGCCTGCACCTTGAACCTGGTGTTGGCCTGGGTCATCGGCGGCTCTCGATCATCGACCTGTCCACCGGCCAGCAACCACTCTACAACGAGGATCAGAGCGTTTGCGTGGTGTTCAACGGCGAGATCTACAATTACCAGGAACTCATTCCCGAGTTGCTGGCGCTTGGCCACGTCTTCCATACGCGCAGCGACACCGAGGTCATCGTCCATGCCTGGGAGGCCTGGGGCGAGGATTGCGTTCGCCGTTTTCGCGGCATGTTCGCCTTTGCCCTGTGGGACCGCAACCGCGAAACCCTCTTTCTGGCGCGCGACCGGCTGGCTGTCAAACCGCTCTACTACGCGCTGCTGCCCGGCGGAACCTTTATCTTCGGCTCCGAGCTCAAGTCGCTGCTGGCGCATGGCGGACTGGCACGAGACATCGATCCGCTCGCAGTGGAGGAATACTTCGCGCTCGGCTACGTGGCCGAGCCGAGGACGATCTTCCGTCAGGCCAGAAAGCTGCCGCCAGCCCACACCTTGACGCTGCGTCGCGGGCTGCGGGTGCCCGAGCCGCGGGAGTACTGGGACGTACGTTTCAGTCTCGATAGCCGCTGCTCGCTGACCGAAGCCTGCGCGCAGCTGGACGAGAAGCTCGGCGAGTCGATTCGCCTGCGGATGATCTCGGAAGTGCCGCTCGGCGCGTTCCTCTCCGGCGGCGTCGATTCCAGCGCCGTCGTTGCCCTGATGGCGGGGCTCTCGGCCGAGCCGGTCAACACCTGTTCGATCGCGTTTGATGACCCGGCTTTCAACGAGTCCACGTTCGCCCAGACGGTCGCTGACCGCTATCGAACCAACCATCACTGCGACCTGGTCGCCAGCGACGACTTCGATCTGATCGACACGCTGGCCAGACTCTACGACGAACCCTATGCCGACAGCTCGGCGATCCCGACCTACCGGGTCTGTCAACTGGCACGAAAACATGTGACGGTGGCCCTCTCGGGCGATGGCGGTGACGAGACTTTTGGCGGTTATCGCCGTTATCGCCTGCACCTGATGGAAGAACGACTGCGTTCAGCTCTGCCGCATGGTGTTCGCCGACCGCTGTTTGGCCTGCTCGGCCGCGTCTTTCCGAAGGCGGACTGGGCGCCGCGCATGTTTCGCGCCAAGACGACGTTTGAAGGCATGGGGCGTACCTCCGTCGAGGCCTACTTCCATTCCGTCTCGATCCTGCGTGGCCCAATGCGAACCAAGCTCTTTACGGATCGTTTCCAGAGTGAGATCGACGGCTACAGTGCGCAGGAGGTCTTTCGGTATCATGCGGAGCGCGCGGGCACTGACGACCCCCTGGCCTTGATCCAGTACCTTGACCTCAAGACCTACCTGGTAGGCGACATCAACACCAAGGTCGACCGCGCCAGCATGGCGCACTCGCTCGAGGTGCGTGAGCCGCTGATGGATCACGAACTGGTCGAATGGATGGCGACGTTGCCCTCATCGCTCAAGGTGCGCGGCCAGGAAGGCAAATTCCTCCTGAAAGAGGCGATGAAGCCGCGCCTGTCGGAGGATATCCTCTTTCGTCCGAAGATGGGTTTTGCCGTGCCGCTCGCCCGCTGGTTCCGCGGCCCCCTCAGGGAACGCGTTCGCCAGGCGGTGCTTGGCCCGCGCCTGGCGGCGACCGGCTGGTTCAATCAGGATTACCTGCGCCATCTCGTCGATGCCCATCAGTCGGGAGCGAGCGATTACAGTTCACCCTTGTGGACGCTGCTGATGTTCGAAGCCTTCCTGCGCAATGTGCTCGACGCACCGACCGTGGCCATCCTTCCCGGGGCAGAAGCGGCAAGATGAGCCTGCGTATTCTGCATGTCCTTGACCATTCCTTGCCGCTGCACAGTGGCTACAGCTTTCGTACACTGGCCATTCTGCGCGAGCAACGCGCTTTGGGCTGGCAGACCGTTCATCTGACGACTCCGAAGCAGGGTTTCGGGACAAGCCTTGAGGAGGAGGTCGATGGCTGGATTTTTCATCGTACACCGAATGCCGGGGGCAACGGCCTGCTCAGTCAGATGCGACTGACTGCCGCTCGCCTGCGGGAGGTCGTGCTGATGACGAAACCGGATTTGATTCACGCCCATTCGCCGGTTCTCAATGCTCTGCCGAGTCTCTGGGTTGGGCGTCGCCAGCGTTTGCCGGTGGTCTATGAAATGCGCGCCTCCTGGGAAGACGCGGCGGTAGATCATGGCACGACGCAGGAAGGCAGTCTGCGCTACCGCACCTCGCGGTCCCTTGAGAGCCTCGCTCTCCGTCACGCCGATCAGGTGACGACGATCTGTGAGGGCCTGCGTGGGGACATCGCCATCCGCGGCGTCCCGCCGGAGCGCATCACGGTGATCCCGAACGCCGTAGACGTGGGCCTGTTCCGTCTAGACACCGAGCCGGATGCCGAACTTCGCCGTTCGTTGGGACTCAATGGCGCGACGGTCGTTGGCTTTGCCGGTTCCTTTTATGGCTATGAAGGGCTTGACCTCCTGATCGAGGCCGCCCGCCAGATGCTCCCACGGCATCCGCAGCTGCGGCTGCTGCTGGTCGGCGGCGGACCGCAGGAGAGTAATCTGCGAGCGCAAGCGGTTGCGGCTGGTTTGCAGGAGCGCGTGATTTTTACCGGTCGGGTACCGCACGCCGAAGTGCAACGTTATTACGAACTGATCGACGTCCTCGCCTACCCGCGTCTGCCGATCCGGCTGACCGAACTGGTCACGCCGCTCAAGCCGCTTGAAGCCATGGCGCAAGGACGGATGCTTGTCGCCTCTGATGTCGGCGGGCACCGCGAGTTGATTCGCCACGGTGAAACCGGCTTCCTGTTCCGCGCCGGCGACGCCGCTGCTCTCGCTCGGGCAATCGACGATGTGCTCGTCCGACGCCCGTCTTGGCCCAAGCTCCGTGAGCAGGCGCGCCGCTTTGTCGAGGTCGAGAGAACCTGGGCCAGCAGTGTGGCGCGCTATCGCGAGGTCTACCGCCGGGCTCTGGCCCGACATGACCGCAGCCCATTCATCTGATCCAGAGGCCTCATCGTGTGTGGTATTCACGGCATCTATCGTTTTGACGGGCTGAGCGTCGAGCCCGGTATTCTCTCGGCCATGGGCGATCGCACGCGGCATCGTGGTCCCGACGACGAGGGTAGTCATGTCGATGGCCCCTGCGGCATCGCCATGCGCCGGCTGTCGATTATCGACCTCGCGGGCGGCCACCAGCCGCTGTCGAACGCCGACGAAACGCTGTGGCTGGTGTGCAACGGCGAGATCTACAATTTCCGCGAGCTGCGTGGCGAACTGCAGGCCAAGGGCTATCACTTCAAGACCGGTTCCGACTGTGAAGTGCTGTTGCATCTCTACGACGCCGAGGGCGACGACTTCATTCACAGGTTGAACGGCATGTTCGACTTCGCGCTCTGGGACGCGCGTCGGCGGCGGCTGCTGATCGGCCGCGACCGGCTCGGCGTGAAGCCCTTGTACGTGCTGCAGGATCGGCAGCGGCTTGCTTTTGCCACCGAAGCGAAGGCGTTGCTTGCCTTGCCTGGGGTCAGCGCTGAGCTCGACCGACAGGTCGTCGCCGATTACCTGCACCTGGGCTACGTCGCTGCCCCAGGCTGCATCTTCCGGGGAATCCGCAAGTTACCACCGGCCACCCTGCTGGCCATCGAGGACGGTCAGGTGCGCGAGTGGCGCTACTGGCGCTTGCCCGAGCGGATGACGCAAGGCGTCTCCGAGCGCGAGTGGAGCGAGCGCGTGCGGGTTCAACTCGAGGAATCAGTCCGCATGCAGATGGTCAGCGACGTACCGATCGGTGCCTTTCTCTCGGGAGGCGTCGATTCGAGTGCTGTCGTCGGTCTGATGGCTCGCCACTCGCAGCAGCCGATACGCACCTACGCCATCGGTTTCGCCGGTGGCGAAGCGGAGACGCTGTATAACGAGTTGCCTTATGCCCGTCGGGTTGCCAAATTGTTCTCCACACAACATCGCGAGATTCTCGTTCGGCCCGATGTCGTCGCGTTATTGCCCAAACTGTTGTGGCACATGGATGAGCCTTTGTCCGATACCGCGTTCATCACCACCTTTCTGGTCTCCGAGTTCGCCCGCCAGGATGTCAAAGTGATTCTCTCCGGCGTTGGCGGAGACGAGCTCTTCGGCGGCTATCGCCGCTACCTTGGCGGGCATTACGCCTTGCGCTATCGCCGCCTGCCGCAATGGCTGCGACGTGCCGCCGGCTTTGCTGCCAGGCACCTGCCGGTCGACCGTCATTCGGGCGTGCTCAACACCTTGCGCCTGGCCAAGGGCTTCCTGGCATCAGCCGACATGACGGCCGACGAACGGTATCGCAGCTACCTGCAGGTCCTCGACCGGCGGGCCGTCGCTGCCCTCCTGATCGAGCCAGGGGGAGCGGGCGCCGATCCCCTGGAGCGGGCATTTGCGGCGGCCGGCAACGAGGATGAACTGAACCGGATGTTCGCCGTCGATGCCGAAACGCAGTTGCCTGACGATCTGTTGCTGCTCACCGACAAGATGAGCATGGCCGTCTCGCTCGAATGCCGAGTGCCCCTGCTCGATCACGAACTGGTCGAACTCGCAGCGGCCATGCCGTTGTCGGTCAAGGTGCGCCATGGCCGGCTCAAGCACCTGATGAAGGCGTCTCTGGCGGATCTGCTGCCTGACGACATCCTCAATCGCAAGAAGCGCGGCTTCGGCACGCCGATGGGTGCCTGGCTCAAGCGCGAACTGTCACCCATGTTGCGGCGACTCCTGGCGGCCGAGGTGGTGAAGTCGCGTGGCCTGTTTCATCATTCGCGGGTTGACCAGTTGGTGGCAGACCACGAAGCCAGCCGCATTGACGGTACCGACAGCCTGCTGGCGCTGATGAACCTGGAAATCTGGAGCCGGATCTATCTCGATCATCGCGACCCTGCGGATGTCGCCGACGAACTCAAGGGCTATGTCGCATGAACATCCTTTACCTTTGCCACCGCTTTCCATTTCCGCCCAAGCGGGGCGGCAAGATCCGCCCCTTCAACATGATTCGCCACCTCACTGCCAGTGGTCATCGGGTGACCGTCTGTTCGCTCGCGCGCTCCCAGCAGGAAGCCGAGGAAGGGCGGGGGATAGCACCGCACTGCGCACGCTTCGAGATGGGGCAGGTCTCCGACCCGGTGCAGACGCTGCGGATGGTCGCTCGCCTGCCGCTGCCGACGCCGTCGTCGATGGGCTATTTCTATTCGCCGTCACTCAAGCAGCGCGTTGACCGGCTGTTGAGTACCGAAAAATGGGACCTGATCTTTGTTCACTGCTCGTCCGTCGCGCAGTACGTCGAGCACGTGCGAGATGTACCGAAGATCCTCGACTTTGGTGACATGGATTCGCAGAAGTGGCTCGAGTATGCGAACTACAAGCCATTCCCGCTGTCCCTCGGCTATCGCCTGGAAGGCAACAAGGTGCTGGCGGCCGAGAAGCGGCTGGCTAGGCGCTTCGACCTCTGTACGGCGACCACGCGTGCCGAGTGGGAAACGCTCGAAGGCTATCAAACCGGGGTGGCCACCGACTGGTTTCCGAACGGCGTCGACGCCCAGTTCTTCTGCCCGTCGGGCGAGCCCCACGATGCGGATACGCTGAGCTTCATCGGCCGGATGGACTACTACCCGAATCAGGAGTGCATGGCGCGCTTCTGCGCGCAGATCTGGCCCGTTCTAAGAACACGCCGCCCGCAGATCAAGTTGTTGATCATTGGTGCCGACCCCTCGCCCGCGATGCGCAAGCTGGGCGACCTGCCGGGCGTTACCGTCACCGGGTCGGTGCCGGATGTACGTCCCTTCGTCCGCCAGTCGGCGCTGATGGTGGCGCCGCTCAACATCGCCCGCGGCACGCAGAACAAGATTCTCGAGGCGATGGCGATGGGCGTGCCGGTGGTGACCAGCCGGATCGCTGCCGGTGGCGTCGACGCTGAGCCTGTGACACATTTCCTTGTTGCCGACAGTGTAGAAGAATATTCTGATGCCATCCTACGGGTCCTGGACAAGCCAACCGAACGGCAGCGCCTCGCGCTCGCCGGCAGGCAGCGCATGCTGAGCAACCATGCCTGGCCGCACTCGATGGCAAGACTCGATCGGATCATCGATCGCTGCATCAAGAACTTCTCGCAAAGCAAAGGAAAAATCGCATGAAAGTAAGCATCTTCGGCTTGGGTTACGTCGGTGCGGTGTCGCTGGCCTGTCTGTCGCGCGATGGGCACGAGGTGATTGGCGTTGATATCGACGCCGCCAAGCTCGACTTGATCATGGCCGGCAAGACACCGGTAGTCGAGGAAGGCATGGTCGAGCTCATGGCTCTGGCCGCCGCCAGCGGCCGTGTCGCAGTGACCATCGATGCGCAGCGCGCGGTGCTCGACAGCGAGATTTCCCTGGTTTGCGTCGGTACGCCGTCGGCGGCCAACGGCAGCCAGGATCAGGGAGCGATTCTGCGTCTGGCGGAAGAGATGGGTAGCGCAATTGCCGGCAAGAGCACGCCGCACATTGTTGTCTTCCGCTCGACGCTGGTGCCGGGTACGGTCGAGGACGTACTGCGGCCGATCATCGAAGCGAAGTCGGGAAAGAAGGACGGCGAGGGTTTTTTTCTCTGCTTCCAGCCCGAGTTTCTGCGCGAAGGCTCGTCGATTCGCGATTACGACAAGCCGCCGTTTACCGTCGTCGGCGCCAATCACTCCTTTCCGGCCGAGCGCCTGCGCGAGTTGTTTGGCAAGCTGCCCTGTCGTTTCATCGAAACCTCGGTCCGTTCGGCCGAGATGATGAAATACTGCTGCAACAACTTCCATGCCCTCAAGATCACTTTCGCCAACGAAACCGCCCGCCTTTGCGACGCGCTCGGCGTTGATGCCTTCGAGGTCATGGATCTGGTCTGCCAGGACACGCAGCTCAACATCTCAACTGCCTATCTCAGGCCAGGATTTGCCTTCGGTGGTTCCTGCTTGCCAAAGGACCTGCGAGCGACCACCTACCTGGCGAAGATCCACGACGTCGAAGTCCCAATGCTGGGCGGCATCATGCAGTCAAACCGTCACCATCTGGACTTGGCGCTGCACAAACTGCTGGCGTTGGGCAAACGGAGAATCGGCTTTATCGGCCTGTCTTTCAAGACCGGGACCGACGACCTGCGCGAGAGCCCCCTGGTGACCCTTGCCGAGCAGTTGATCGGTAAGGGCATGCAGCTCTCCATTTACGACCCCGAGGTCCATCTGGCAAGCCTGTTGGGGGCGAACCGCAGCTTCATCGAGAAGCATCTGCCGCACATCGGGCAGATGATGCGCTCGGAGATCGAGGAAGTCATTGCCGAATCCGAGGTGTTGGTGATTGGTCTCTCTGGGCCGGAGGTCGCCGACAGGCTGGCCAGCCTGTGCCGCCCGGAACAGGTGCTGCTTGATCTCGTCAGGCTACCTGACCCGGCGGCGATTCCGGCGCGGGTTGAGGGGCTATGCTGGTAGGAAGCCGTAGCATGTCCGATCCCACCCGGTTCTGGCGTCGAGGCCTCTGGATCAGCCTGCTCGTGCTGTTGCTGTCGCTGCTGTCTCTGGCGCCGTACCTGACGAGTTCGACCGAAGTCGTTCGCATGCGTCACGCACTGCTGCTGGTCGACAGTCCTGACGGCGGCCTTGACTGGACGCCAGCCACCTTGCCCGCGGATTTCCTGCTTGAGCGCGCCCAACCCTATCCGGTATTCGCCGAGGTGGTCGACCGCCTTGGGTTGAAGGCAATGCCCTCGGACTGGGATCGTGCGCTCGCCATCAGCCGCCATCTGCTCGGATCGAGCCCTGTGCTCTCGGGTGGCGCGATCCAGTCGGATCTCGTGGATAGCTATCGTCGCATCGTCGGCAAGGGCGAGGGTTATTGCGGCGATTTCGTGCGCGTATTCACCGCGTTGGCGATTGCCGCAGGTATCCCGGTGCGGGCCTGGGCTTTCTCTTTTGACGGTTTCGGCGGGCACGGCCACATCTGGCTGGAGATCTGGAACCGCCAGCTTGGGCGCTGGCAACTGGTCGATAGCTTCAACAACTATTACTTCGTCGGCGAAGCGGGCGTGCCGCTGTCGGCGCTGGAATTTCGCCAGACCCTGCGCGAAAAGCCCACCTCGCTTGCCCTTTGCATCCTGGCGCACGGCCTGGGTACGCGATCGAAGCCAAGGCGTGGGACTACTACCGTAGAGGTCTCGCGGAATGGTCCATGGTTTGGGGAAACAATGTCTTTTCCTATGACCGGGCGTTGCTGGTCCGCGCGTTTGGGTCATTCTCGCGCTCGCTCGAACAACTCGGCGGCATTGCCCAGGGCGTCTCCCAGGCATCAGGATTCTCGCGGAGCCCGATAACCAGCGGCAGCTTGCGGCCATTCACCGACTGCGGATCCATCTTTGGTTCGTCGGGATATTGAGCGTCATGGCTGTGCTGGCCCTGTTGCTTTCTCTTGCCGGTTGGCGGAACAGCAGGCGGCGCCTGGCGACGCGGGAGCGAAAGATGAGCGCCGTGGTTGACCAGGTGCTGCCAACTCCTGGCGCCAGTCAAGCCTGGCCGGCCATCTGCATCGTCGGGCCATTGCCGCCGCCTTCCGGAGGCATGGCGAATCAATGCGAACAGATCGTCCGCCTGTTGCGGGAAGAAGGAATCCAGGTCGAACTGGTACGCACCAACCCTCCCTATTGGCCAGTCTGGGTTGGCCGCCTGCCGGTACTGCGTGCGGGCTTTCGTCTGTTGCCGTATCTGTGGCAGCTTTGGCAGGCTGCTGGACGGGCGGGAGTGATGCATGTTCTGGCGAACTCGGGCTGGGCCTGGCATTTGTTGGCGGCCCCCGCTTTGTGGATTGCTCGTCTGCGGAAAACGCCCGTCATCATCAACTATCGGGGTGGCAATGCCGACGAGTTCTTCACTGCCGCACCGCGGCATGTGCTGCGCGCGCTTGGCCGGGCAGCGCTGCGGGTGACCCCCTCGACCTTTCTGCTCCGGGTTTTTGCCCGCCATGGGCTGACTGCCGAAGTAATCCCGAACATTATCGATTTGTCACGTTTTGCGCCGGCACCCCAACGGTCCTTCGGCGATGCGCCCCACCTGGTGGTCACTCGCAATCTGGAACCGATCTACGACATGCCGACCGCCATCCGCGCCTTCGCAGGTGTTCGGTCTGCCTTTCCGCGGGCGCGGCTGACGCTTGCTGGCAGTGGGCCGGAGCTCTCGCGTTTGCAGGCGCTGGTTTCCCAACTCGGTCTGCAGGACAGCGTCTGCTTCGCGGGTCGTATCGCCAACGCCGATATCCCCGCGCTCTACGCCTCGGCGGATTGTTTGCTCAACCCGAGCACGGTCGACAACATGCCGATCTCGATCATCGAGGCTTTCGCCAGCGGCGTGCCGGTGGTCAGTACCTGCGCGGGCGGGATCCCCGACCTGGTCGAGCACGGGGTTTCCGGCCTCTTGGTGCCGATCCGTGACCACGAGGCGATGAAGAGCGAAGTGCTCCGGATACTGCAGGAGCCAGGGCTGGCTGCCACTCTCAGGCAGGCGGGTCTTGAACAAGCGAAAATCTATGCTTGGCAGCAGGTACGAAGGCAGTGGCTTGGGGCTTATCGTCGAGTCGCTGCGACAAGGAGGAATCCTTGAATCCCGGCCTGGCGTTCAGCAATCAAGCGGCCATGGCCAGCCGCATCATTATAAGGCGGGCGTGGTCGCCTGGAGACCAGCCGGTCCATGCTGGTCAATTCAGTCTCAAGACGTTGGCGAGGATTAGAAGCCAGTGATCTGTTCTATCCATGGAAAACCGCTATGACAGCCCTTTCCGAAACACTGCTGCGTAAGTATTACGCCAATAGCTTGCATCCGTATCGCGCGTACGAGGAACACGTCGGTCGCCTGTTGACCCCCGAGTCCGTCTTGCTCGACGCCGGTTGTGGTCGTACCGTCCCTGTCCTGAGAAAGTATCTTGGCCGCGCACGTCGCTTGATCGGCATCGAGTTGGTCAGCTTCAGCGACGTCCCTGACGGGATTGACACCTATAACGCGGACCTGTCGGCAATACCCTGCCTGATGCCAGTGTGGATCTCATCATGTCACGAAGCGTCTTCGAGCATCTCACGGACCCCGAAGCGGTCTCAGGGAGTTCGAGCGCATTCTGCGTCCGGGCGGGGCGGTCATCTTTCTGACCGCCAACATGTGGGACTACGGCACTCTGGTGGCGCGCCTGGTGCCTAATCATTTCCACGCCCGGATCGTCAGGAAAGTAGAAGGAAGGGCAGAGGAGGATACCTTTCCAACCGCCTTTCGAACCAATACCCGTGCCGATGTGGAACGTCTGGCGGATTCTGCAGGGTTCAAGGTGGAGTCCTTCGAGTACCTTAGCCAATACCCCAACTACCTGATGTTCAATGGCGCACTCTTTTTCCTCGGCACGTGTTACGAGAAGCTGATCAGCCGTTTCAACAGCCTGCGCTTCCTGCGTGGCTGGATCATGGTCACTCTGCGCAAGCCCGATCGAGCCGAGTGACTGCCACGGTGGCTAAGATGATGACTTGCAGCCGCCCGCTTGTAGCTAGGAGAAGCCATTGAGCTTGTACACAGCCCTGTGTTCGCATTGCCTGTTTCCGTTGCATGAGCGCCTCAAAGGGCACAGTTCGGTGGCCGTGCTCAAGAGGCTGGAGGAAAGCCAGTGGTGGTCCGCTGATCGACTGGCGGACGATCGCATGGTTCGACTGCGCGGGTTCCTGGCAGAGATCGGGACGAGGGTTCCTTATTACCGAGACCTGTTCGGGCGTGTCGGCTTCGATCCGCAGTCGGTACGTACGACGGAGGATTTGGCCGCATTGCCGCTGCTCGACAAGCCTGCTATACGCGCCAATGTCGAGCGCCTCAAGGCCGATGGCCATGGCCCGTTGACGCGCTACAACACCGGCGGTTCCTCCGGCGAACCGTTGATCTTCTACATGGGCAAGGACCGCAAGAGCCACGACGTAGCCGCCAAGTGGCGCGCCACGCGCTGGTGGGATGTCGATATCGGTGACCGTGAATTGGTAATCTGGGGCAGCCCGATTGAGCTTGGCGCGCAGGATCGAATCCGGCGTTTCCGCGATGGCCTGATGCGCAGCCACCTCTTGCCAGCCTTCGAGATGTCGCCGGCGAATCTCGATCGCTTCGTCGACACCATTCGAGTCAAGCGACCGGCGATGCTATTTGGTTACCCCTCGAGCCTGTCGCTGATCGCCAGTCACGCTCGACAGAAGAACCTGGATATGAGCAGGCTGGGTATCCGGGTGGCTTTCGTTACGTCGGAGAGGCTTTACGATGAGCAGCGGGTAGTCATCAGCGAGGTTTTGGCTGTCCTGTGGCCAATGGCTATGGTGCCCGCGATGCGGGGTTCATCGCGCACCAGTGCCCTGCCGGTAGCCTGCATATCAGTGCCGAAGACCTGATTGTCGAAACCGTAGGGCCGGACGGCAAGCAGACATCGCTAGGTGAGCCCGGCGAAATTGTGGTTACGCACCTGGCAACGGCGGATTTTCCGTTCGTCCGTTATCGGACGGGTGACATCGGTGTGCTGGGTAAGCAGACCTGTTCCTGTGGTCGCGGTCTGCCCGTCCTGCAAGATATTCAGGGGCGCAGCACCGACTTTGTCGTGGCGCAGGACGGCACCGTCATGCATGGCCTCGCGCTGATCTACACGGTGCGTGATCTGCCGGGAGTGGAGAGTTTCAGGATCGAGCAGGTTTCGGTTGACCAGACTCTCGTCAAGGTCGTGGCCGGCCCGCTTTTCGACCGGCTGTCGGAGGAGCGCATCGTACGCGATTTCAAGGCGCGGTTGGGCCGGACGGTTGATATTCGGGTAGAGAAGGTGGGCATTATCGCCAGCGAAGCCTCCGGGAAGTTTCGTTACGTCGTCAGTCACGTCCGGCCGTCTGTCGGCATCAAAGAAGCCGGCAATGCGTGATCTGCTAATCCTGGGCATCGTCGTTGGAACCCTGCCGTTCGCGCTTCGCCATACCTGGATAGCCGTCATGCTGTGGACGTGGATCAGCGTGATGAATCCGCACAAGCTGGCCTTTGGTTTCATTCACGACGCGCCGATTGCCGCCGTAGCCGCCGGTGCGGCGCTGCTCTCGATGCTCGTCACGCGTGACAAGCTGCGGATGGCATGGACGCCGCCGGTCATAGTACTTGTCCTCCTGGTTATGTGGATGTGTCTGACAACCATCTTTGCCATCGATCCTTTTGGTTCGGCAGCGCAACTCAACAAAGTCCTGAAGATCCAGGTAATGACCGCCGTGGCGGTGGTGGCCTTGCAGTCTCGCAAGCATATTGACGTGTTTATCTGGATCATCGTTCTCTCGATAGGCTTTTACGGCTTCAAGGGGGGCATCCATACCATCCTGACCGGCGGTGGCAGTCGGGTCTGGGGGCCCCCGGGCGGCTTCATCGAGGAAAACAACGCCCTTGCCGTTGCCACCATCATGATCATCCCGTTGATCAATTACCTGCGGATTGTCACGACCCGGCGCTTGGTGCAACTCGGTTTGCTGGGGCTGATGATACTCTGCGCGATCTCTGCCCTGGGGTCACAGTCGCGCGGAGGATTCCTGGCGATCCTGGCCATGACCATGGTGCTGTGGTATCGGTCGGATCGTAAGGTTTTACACGGAATCGCGATCGCGATCGCCGCCGCCGGGATGTTTGCCGTGATGTCACAGGCATGGGAAGAGCGTATGCGGACGATCGAGACTTACGAGCAGGACTCTTCCGCGCAGAACCGACTTGGAGCCTGGCGTTTCTGCATCAATGTGGCCAATAACCGTCCCCTGGGCGGTGGCTTTGACCTCTATAACCCGATCAACTACGCGCTGTACGCGCCGGCGGAGAAGGTGGGTGCGCCGGTAGCGCACAGCATTTACTTCTCGATGCTGGGCGAGCATGGCTACGTTGGCTTGTTCCTGTTCCGGAAGCGGCCTGATGCGGCGTGGGCTCATACCCTTGCCGGCATGTGCCAAGTTTCCCTGGTTGGCTATCTGGCGGGCGGTGCCTTCCTCCAGTTGGCCTATTTCGACCTGCCTTTCAACATCATGGTGGTGCTTGTCGTCACCCAGCGCTGGCTGAGGGGAAAGCGCGGGGTCGGCGTCAGCGAGCGTCCTTGGCGTCAGGGAGCGATCCAGTGCCGTCTTGGCGCCGCATGTGCCGCCGCGTTGACCGACATGATTGTGAAAACTTTGGCTCATGCGCTTTCCCCTGGCGGGTCCGGTGGGCGACTCTCGAGCCTGATTTTTCATCGCGTGCATGCGCGACCGGACCGCATCCGGAACTGGGATCTCGATGCGCTCGAGTTCGCGCGGATAGTCAGATGGTTGAAGGGGTGGTTTAATGTGCTGCCCCTTGACCAAGCGGTAGCCCGGATGAATGAAAAGACGCTGCCTGCCAGAGCTGCAACCATAACCTTTGATGACGGATATGCCGATAACTGCACGGTCGCGATGCCGATTCTCCGAGATCATGGCCTGACAGCCACGTTCTTCATCGCAACGGGTTATCTTGATGGTGGGCGGATGTGGAACGACACCGTAGTCGAGGCTGTTCGCCATTGCGGTAAGCTACGGCTGGACCTTTCTCCAGAGGGGCTGGGAGTGCACGAATTGAATTCAGAAGTGGCCAGGCGGCAAGCGATCATCAGTATCCTGAACGAGGTTAAGTATCGGGAGCCATTGGCACGTCGCAAGGCGGTTGATTACGTCGCTTCAGCAGCCGGTGCCAGCCTGCCCAGCGATCTGATGCTGACTTCGGAGCAGGTCAGGGCTATGCGCCGCGCTGGCATGTTGATTGGCGCACACCGTCACGCACCCGATTCTTGCCCGACTGGATGCTGCGGAAGTGAACCAGGAGATAAGTAACAGCAAGCAATTGCTCGAGACCCTACTGCAGGAACGTGTCGGTTTCTTTGCTTACCCCAATGGCAAACCGAATGTCGACTATCGCGCCGCAGACGCCGACATCCTTCGTGGGTTGGGTTTCGATGCCGCGGTGACGACTGCGTGGGGCGTGGCTGATGCCCAATCCGATCGCATGCAACTGCCCCGCTTCACGCCATGGGATAAAACCCGATTTCGCTTCGGGGCACGACTCGTACAGAATCTGTGGCAAAGCTCGCAGCTGCGGGCGGGACAGATCGCAGCTTAGACTCATGAGAGAGGATATGCGAAATAATTTGATCTGCGACGGACTGAGCCGGGCATGTGTCGCCCCACGCGATGTCGTGGTTTGACCACGACCAGCTATGCGGATGTCCGACACTGCAAGAATCTCCGTGGTGATTCCCTGCTTTAATGCAGAAAAGTACATTGCCGCTGCGATTCGCTCGGTGTTGGCGCAAGATTGGCCCGATCTGGAAATCGTGGTGGTTGACGACGGCTCATCGGACGGATCGGCAGAGCTCGTGCGCGACAGCTTTCCCGGGGTCAGACTGGTACGGCAAGAAAACCGGGGCGTTGCCGCAGCACGCAACAAAGGCATCTCGTGCGCGCGAGGTGCCTGGATTGCCTTCCTGGATGCAGACGACATTTGGCTGCCTGGCAAGCTTCAAGCGCAAATGGACCTTCTCAAAGCTATCCCTGATGCCCGGATGTGTTACACGGCTTGGGAGGTCTGGACCAGCAGCGATCCAATACCCGAGCTGGAGTACCTCGACGCACTGCAAAGGCAGGCGGGAGAGGTTAACCGCTGGTCAGGCGCATCCGGTTGGATATATCCCCAGTTATTGCTGGATTGCGTGGTGTGGACATCTACGGTATTGGCACAACGTTCGGTTTTTTTGGAGGTTGGCTACTTTGACCCTGCCTTGCCACGCGGCGAAGACTATGACCTGTGGCTGCGCGCGTCGCGCGTCACCCAAATCCTGCGTGTAGCAGCGCCGTATGCCCTGTACCGGATGCATCCCTCAAGCATCACCAAGTCAGTTCCGGAAAGAAACTATCGATTTCTGGTAGTTAATCGTGCGTTGAGCCGCTGGGGCTATAGTTCACCAAATGGGGCCGCGGCAAAAAAATCGGCGGTAAACCGTGCCTTGGCGAAAACCTGGACCGACTTGGCGTGTGCCCACCTTCGTGTTGGCAACTCTGGCCGTGCTAGGCAGGCAGCCCTGATGGCTTTGCGAACTGATCCATGTAATCCAGTGGGTTGGAAAACGCTCCTGAAAATTCTGGCAGGCTCTTTGGCCGGCGGTGGATAACCAGTAATCAGTGCGTGATCCGTGCTGGTCGTATATTTGGTCTGAATGGAATAAATCATGAAAGTTGCACTGCTATGTTCTGGGTTGGGTAATGTCTATCGGGGACATGAAGTGTTCGCTCGGGATCTTTTCACCCTTCTGAGCGGTTCGGTGGACATCACGCTCTTCAAAGGCGGCGGTGAAAGTGCGCCGGGAGAGCGTGTGGTCGACAACATTCCGCGCAACGCATCCTGTCTCAATCACATTCACGTCGTGGCTTCCCCGAAGTGGGCCGCATCAGCCAAGGCACAGGAACGTTGCAGGATAGAGGGCGAGACCTTTGCTTACGCGGCGCTTGAGGCGCTACTTGAAGGTGAATTCGATGTCATTCATTGCCTGGAGCGTGAAGTCTGCAACATTATTTACGATAATCGTCATCTTTTCCGGGCTACGCCGAAAATTTTGTTTTCGAATGGAGGTGCAATTCCGGCCAGAGATTTGCCTCGCTGCGATTTTGTTCAGGAGCATACCGAGCTGAACCTGTCTTACAGTGCCAAAGGCAAGTCGTTTCTCATCCCGCATGGGGTGGATGTCAATGTATTTCACCCGGAAGTAATTTCTGATTTTCGAGTCCAGCAAGGTATTCCGAAGGATGCATTTGTCGTGATTAGTGTCGGCGCGGTCTCGTATGGCCACAAGCGCATGGATTATGTCGTCAGGGAGGTCGCTGCAGTTAAGGACGCTTACCTGCTGATTGTAGGCCAGGAAACAAAAGACACCCCTGAAATCATGGACCTCGGCAAACAGTTGATGGGTAATCGGATAATTTTTACGACCGTAGAACACCGAGACCTGCCCAAGTTGTATGCTGCAGCAAATCTATTTACTCTTGGTTCTGTTTTTGAAACCTTCGGGATAGTTCACATCGAGGCAATGGCCATGGGCTTGCCCGTAGTCTGTACAAATCACCGTAATCAGCGTGCAATTGTCAAGGAGGGGATATTTATCGACGTGACTAGGTCCGGTGCTCTCACCGAGGCGATTCGCGATAGGGATCGGGCATCACTGTCAGCCCTTGGGCAGCGCGGCAGAGAGATCGTGCTGGCGAACTATGACCTCCGAGTGCTGAAGCTTCAATACATCGCGCGTTATCAGTCAATTGCCGCATCCTCAGTAAGCTTGCCCGCATATTCCTTCAAGAACAGCTTGGCCTCGAATGCGAGAAATGCGGTTCGCGGTCTTGCACGTTTAATCGTTGGTCGCGCCGAATAAACCGGCATGCTTGAAAATGATCTGGTTTCATGAACCTGCGGTTTTTGTGGCGCCGTCACTCGTCCACAACGGAAATATAGGACAGATTATGACTGGACGGCTAGTTTGGATAATTTCTTCCGCTCTCTTTTATTCGGCTTATGGTGGGCTCATTAGTTTTGATGTCCATCCCGATCACGGCTATCGCTCTTCCTCCCAATGAGATTACTTCCGAGGAGATGGCCTAAGTCCTCCCTATTGCCCTTATGCCCAGACATTTTGGGGTTCTGGTAAGCCGGAAAGCAAACAGTGGCGCGCACGAATGGGGCCCGCGTTTGATGCCATCCACCATTACTGCTGGGGCCAGATTAACGTGCAGCGAGCGCTACGTAGCAGCACGCCGCGGCAACAAAGACAGCATCTCCTATCTACTGCTGTTAATGATTACAGTTTTGTAATTAGAAATGCAAGTATAGTTGATAGGAAGTTTGTTTTGTTACCGGAGATCCTTACAAAGAGGGGAGATGTGCAACTTCTGCTCTCGCTGCCCAGGGACGCTAATAAATCCTTTGCCGAGGCCCGGGCATTGAAGCCTGATTACTGGCCGGCTTATTCAAGTTGGGCTGAGTATCTTGTTAAAGTGGGTAAGAGATCCGAAGCAAGACTGCTCGTGAAAGCGGGTTTGGAGTACAGTCCAAGTTCCCGGACTTTGGTGAACTCTATCGTCACTTGGCGGCGATCCATCAGCCATTTCTCCCAAGGTAAAGGAGCCTTCGCCTGATGGCGTTAAGTTTGGTACGAGCGTGCCCGGATCTGAAAAAGAGACGGCCAGCAATGATGGATTCAAAAGAGGCGTTAAACAGGGGGAGTGAACTGATGTCAGAGAAAAGCGTCCGTCTAGTATATTGGGATTAGTCCGGGCTTGGCGGTCCGAGGAGGTGGGTCGTGGCAATACGAGTGAAGCCGGATACTGGCGAGGTGAGCATTAAGCAGCGGTACCGGGTGACGAACTGGCCGGAGTATGACCGGACCTTGTTCCAGTTGCCCCGCCGCGCGACGGCACGATTGATCAATCCGCTGATGCGCCTGTGTCACCTGGACCTGCGGTTGCCGGATCACACCCACCCGTTGCGAGGGGATGCTGAGATTTCGGTGAAGATCCCGCGTCGGCTGCGCAAGGGACCGACGCACGTGGTGGTTGATTCGACCGGCCTGAAGATCCTCGGTGAGGGTGAATGGGCGGAGGCGGGGTTGCGTGAAGCAGCGCTTCGCGCCGCCAGAGCCGGTCGGCTGTGCAAAGCTGACTGTGGAAGGGTGCGTCAGCACGGGGTCGGCAAGCGCCGTCCGTGGCGCAAGGTCCATCTGGCCGTAGACGAGAGCACCAAGAACACCATCGGAGTTGAAGTGGCCACCACCGCCTGGTGCGACAGCGAAAACTTGCCCGGCCTGCTCGACCAGGTCGAGGGGGAGGTTTCGCAGGTCTCGGCCGATGGTGCCTACGACAGCCACGGCTGCCATGCGGCGATCGCCGAGCGGGACGCACGTGCCACCCTCCCGTCACGCGATGCTGCGGTGACATGGGGAGACGCCCACACGCGCGACGCCATCGTCCAGGAGTCGAGGCCAAGGGACTCGACGGCTGGAAGAACGATAGTGGCTACCGGCGCAGCATCGCTGAGAACATGCTGTACCGGCCCAAGCAACTGGGCGCCAGGCCTGTACCCCGAACCTTCGAACGGCAGGTCAGCGAAGGCATGTCCTGGCCGCAATCTGTCCGGGCAGGGAAAATTGTGTCTGCTGCCTAACCGGATACCAACCCAGACTATCAAGTCAAGGCGCGATGTTGCTGGATGAACTTGACGTTGTGCGTAAGGGTAGGCTCCAAAATGTAGTCGGAACGAAACTTAGTCTATTATAGACAACGCCAATTTCGTAAGCCCTGCCCCAAAATTGGTGTAGAGGTCGCAAGGGCTAGTACCCGCGAATTGAGCTGAGTCTTCTTTATAGGTTCAGTCACGATAAGGAAGTAGAGATGACCAACAAATTTTTCTCCTCTAAATTGGCGGGGTTCTTGCGACCAGTGCGTTGGTGGCTGGTTCTGCCAGCTCTTTTATTCCAGTTTTCTCGCAGCGCAAGGTGAATCTAATTTTCTGGATCACTCGATTCGCGAAAATGCTGTCGCCCCGGACTTGACCGAGATAATGGCTGTTATTTCATCCTTGCCGGAGGGCAATTGGAAGAGAGTCAACTTGAACAATTATTCCGATGTCTGGACCCCACCAGACCTGCGTCCGGCGGGTGCACACGATCCAAGTCGCATCATTTCGTCTTGGGGCAGCTTTGCGTGGGACACGAATCGGGCTGAGCTTTGGATCTATGGTGGCGGTCATGCCAACTATTCGGGAAATGACGTTTATCGCTGGCGTGCAAGTACGCGCATGTGGGAAAGGGCGTCCCTACCCAGCCAGTGGATGAAAGACGTCTTGGGCAACTACATCGCGGTTGATGGGGCGGATGCTGCCCCGGTCTCGGCTCATACCTACGACAATAACATTTTTCTGCCGATCGTCGACCGGCTGCTGGTTTTGGGCGGCGCTGGCTATAACAGCGGCGGCCCATACAGACGACAGACCACAGCGACGACGAGCAGAACTACGGGTCCGTATTTCTTCGATCCCAATCGTGCCGATCCGAGCAAGGTGGGTGGAACTACTGGTTCCCACGTGCAAACAGCGGGCTACTATCCCGAAGTGGTTGGTGGTGAAATGTGGCAGAACCGTGATCACACGATCAATCTCTCCGGCGCACCTCTTCCCGCCAACCACGTCGACGGATGCACTGCTTACGCAGCCGAGGAGGGTCGGGATGCGGTCCACGTGGCGGCTTATGTGGGTGGCACAGCGCGGAATCTCTACCGATACGTTGTCGCAGATGCCAGTAACCCCACGATGGATACTTGGGAGCGAATTGGGGGCTACCGGGGTCTGCGGGGGTCAACGTCGTGCGCGTTCGATTCGGCGCAAAGAATTTTCTTTCGAACCGGAGGAGATGCGCGTTTCTACTATTGGGATACGGCAACGCCAGGTGCTAATAACTATGAGGTTCTCGTCGATCTCATGGATCCGGCGGCGGAACTCCTGCCCCTATTAAAGCAGAACAGCATTACATTAAAGCGCTGTGGTCTTGACTTCAATCCGGTTCTACGCAATTACCTGCTATGGTGCGGCGATGGTCGCGTGTGGGCGATCACACCCCCGCCAACGCCATCACCATCAGGTTGGGCCGTGTCGCTAGAGCCGGCGCCAACTGGTTCCTCCTTGGTGCCTGACGGCAAGGACTTTGGTTCAGGTATTCTGGGTAAATGGAAGTACGTATCGAACCTTGGTGTCTTCGTTGGATTAGGAAACAAGTTTTCTGGCGACGTGTGGTATACAAGCCAGGGTCTCGGCACTCGGATAGCATAGTTTTCTTCGTCATACACGGCAAGTGGAAAATCGTTAACATTCATAGGCTTATGACAGGAGCTTGTAAACCCCTCTGGAATCAGGTCTACTCTCGTCTTTTGGGCGACCGAAATGAGTGTAACGAAAGGAGCCAGCCTGATGTGTTGCTTGAGGGAAGTAGACGACCCACGCAAACCCAGCAATGGGACGCTGCATGATTTTGTGGAGATTCTGGTGATTGCCATGGCCGCTGTGCTCTCCGATTGTGACACCGTGGAAGACATCGCCTATTGGGCGCACAAGAAGGAGGATTGGCTGCGTCAGTTCCTGCCGCTCAAGAATGGCGTCCCGTCCGAGAAGACGTTTCTGAGGATCTTCCGAGCGCTGGACCCGAAGCAATTCGAGGTGGCATTTCGCCGCTGGGTAGCTGAGGTGGTCGGAGCCCTCAATGGCGGCATTGCGGTCGATGGCAAGACCGTGCGTGGGTCGGGCAGCGGCGGTGAGACCGCCATTCACATGGTCAGTGCCTTCGCTACGGAACTGGGCGTCGTTCTCGGCCAGGGAAAAGGTCGCCGCCAAGAGTAATGAGATTACCGCCATCCCGGAACTGCTCCAGGCACTGCAGATCAAGGGCTTGCTCGTCACCATTGACGCCATGGGGTGCCAGAGGAATATCGCCCGTCAGATCACCGACCAGGGCGCTGACTACCTGCTCGCGGTCAAAGGCAATCAACCGGCGCTGCTGGAAGCGATCCAGACTGATTTCATTGACCAATCTCAATCGCCCGTAGTCGACCGCCACCGCCAAGCCCACAAGTCTCGTGGTCGGATTGTCGGCCAAATCGCCTCGGTACTTCCCGCAGAAGGGACCGTTGACGTGGCCGATTGGCCCAAGTGCAAGACGATCGGTCTGGTCGACTCCCTGCGCAAGGTCGGCGACGATGAATCGAACTTCGAGCGGCGCTATTACATCAGCTCTCGCGAGTTGACCGCCGAACAACTTGCCGTCGCCGTGCGAGGCCATTGGGCCGTGGAGAATCGACTTCACTGGGTCCTCGACGTCAGCTTCGGCGAGGATGCCAGCACCGTACGTAAAGACAACGCCCCACAGAATCTTTCCCTCTTGAAGAAGATCGTCCTCAATCTGATTCGGCTGGATACCACCGACCAAAAGAAAACCAGCTTGCGCCTGAAGCGCAAGGCAGCCGCCTGGGATGACGACTTCCGAGTCAAGATCATGGGCCTCATCCGACTATGACAACCGAGTGCCGAGGCCCTGGTATCTAAGCCCGCCACCGGCGCTAACCAATTGCCGGCCGTGAGTCTGACAGCGCCCGTCAATGGTGCGACCATCGCGTTCGGCGGTGATGTCATGTTGACGGCCAATGCCTCAGATTTCGATGGAGCGGTAACAAAGGTGGAGTTCATGGAAGGTTCGAATAAGCTAGGAGAGAACTCGGCCGAACCTTACCAGTTCACCTGGGCCAAGCCGCCCGTTGGTAGCTACACCCTGACAGCGAGATCCACCGACAATCGCGGGCTGTGACGGTATCTTCCCCGTTACCATAACGGTTTCTACAGTCAACGAGCCGCCCACCGTTAGCCTTTCTCACCCGGTCGAGGGAGCAAGCATTCAGTTGGGCGCGTTCATCAGCATTAGTGCTGTTGCAGGGGATATCGACGGATCGGTCTCCAAGGTTGAGTTCTTCGCGGGAAACGACAAGATCGGTGAGTCTCTCTCACCTACATCACCTTACACTATTCCTTGGTCAGCTAGCCTCGTGGGTCCCTATAGGTTCACGGCGGTTGCTCATGATAACTTGGGTGCGAGTGCAAGTTCGATGCCAGTTTTCGTGTCCGTTATCAATACGCTTCCAGGAGGCACGCTGAACCTGCAGGATGGGATTAACGGCTACACAGGAACGAGTGACACGTATCTTTCCACCAATCATTCAACAATAAACTTTGGTTTCCGGACCCAATTGTTGTCTGATTCCTTTCGCTATACGAAGTTGATTCGGTTTTCGATCTTCGAATCCGATGGTGGTCCCGTGCCCGATGGGGCTACTATTCAATTTGCAAGGTTGAGCATGTATAAGCTTTCTTCGTACGATCATACTTACCGCGCCCATCGTATGCTGGTTGATTGGGATGAAGCAGAGGCAACATGGGAGCAGCGCCTGACCGGTGTTGCATGGAGCTCCCCTGGGGGAAACAACCCGACGAGCGACTACTTCAGCACGGCCGATGGGGAGGCCAGTATTGGATCAAGCCCTGGATGGCTGGAGATTGATGTCACCGCCAGCGTCCAGCAAATGGCAACAGGCCAGCCAAATTATGGCTGGCGACTTGTCCCGGTAACTGGAAACAACAACCTAAAAACGGTTTTACACGAGGGAATTCTCCACCGATCCCCTCCTCAGGCCAAAACTCACGATCGGCTATACCTCACCCTGACAACTTGGAGAATTTGGGTGATATCCCATATTCTCCAATTCGTTGTGTGCGCTATTCCGAGTCAGTTCTCAGATTGTAGGAGCCCCTGATGAGGGTCGCCACGGTAACTGAAGAGAAAGTTTCTCTGGAAGCCAGTCGTCTTGAAGGTATCCGGCTTGCATCGAGCAGGATGACGGGGTCGGAGCGTAGGGCATTCCAGGCGGAGATGGCGTTGAAGCACTGTAGTGGCAGCGCGCGGCGGGCAGAGGACCTTTTCGGATGGAGTCGGCAGGCCGTGCGGCTTGGTCTGCATGAGAAACGCCCTGGCATCGTTTGTGTGGGGCACCACGCGTTTTGCGGTGCGACATTGTGCGAGAAGTACCCGGAGGTGGCGGACGTACTGTGGAAACTGGCGGAGAGTCATGCCCAACAGGAGTCGACTTTTCACACGACCTTCTCGTTCACTCGCTTGACGGCCGAGGAAGCCATCAAGCAGTTGCGAGCGCTGGGATTTGCCGACGAGGTACTGCCTTCCCGAAGCGGCATGTCGGAAGTGTTGAACCGAAACGGGTACCGGTTGCGTCCGGTACTCAAGGCCAAGAAAATGTCCCTGAAACCGACGCTATTTCAGCCAATATCGGGGAACGTGACCGTGATTGCCAAGACGAAGTCGTCATGCGCCTGAGCATGGACTGCAAGGCGACAGTGAATATTGGCGACTACTCGCGCGGTGGCATGACCCGGGGTGACAACCGGGCTGCCGACCACGACATGCGGTGCGAGAAAAAACACGCCGTTTGGTGTCGTCAACGAAGACAGTGGCTCCCTTCATCTGTCCGTCGGGAGCTCGGCGAAGACCAGCGATTTCATCATCGACAGTCTCTACGCCTGGTGGAAGCGTGAAACCCCGAGGTGGGTGCTCGCGTCACACACATCCAAATCAAGGCCGACAACGGGCCGGAGAGCAATGGCCGGCGCACGCAATTTCTCAAACGCATGGTCGAGTTAGCCCATCACATCGGCAAGTCCATCCGCCTCCTCTACTATCCACAGCAAATACAATCCGGTGGAGGGTTGCTGGGGAATCCTGGAAAAGCACTGGAACGGCGCCAAACTGACCGATACCCCAACGATGCTGGAGTGGGCCAAGACCATGACCTGGAAAGGCATTCATTCCGTCGTCGAACTGAGGCGAACGGTCTACGAGAAAGGAGTCACGGTGGCCAAGGATGCTCTGCAAACTGTCGAGTTCCGGCTGGAACGAAACCCGTTCCTACCCAAGTGGGACATCTTGATCCGCCCAGCCTCGACGGTATGACTATTTGTGGCAATCACCTTGACTTCACTTACGACCAGAAAAGTTCCGACGAAGACCATTGAAGGAGTGTGTCCATGAGCGAATTCCTGCGGTTGGTGAGAGACCGAGTTTCGAGAGTGCTGCTTCGTACAGCGCATCGTTTGGCGACTGATGAGGGGTGGTATCACAGCTGCACTGCTTTGGGAGTGCCTAGCATGCTGTCGGGGTTGTTAGCGCTTCGCGCGCGTGGCGTCTTGTTGCATTCAGTGATCGATGCCGGTGCATGCGTCGGCCATTGGACGCGGTTGTTGAGAGGGTTTTTCCGGATGCAAGGGTCTTGATGATTGAACCACAGCAACGGCATGCAGAAGCCCTGACTGCGTTTGCAAGCAAGACGGGGCGTTGTGGTTGCCAGCTCATTACTCGGTCCGCCGGGCTTGAAAGATGCCGCGTTTGTGGTGCTCGACGATGGCTTAGGAGGGACGGGGTCGTCAGTGCTTGCGGAGAACTCGAACGTCCCTAGACATGTCGTGACGTTGCCGGTAGTGACCCTGGACGATTTGATCCGCCAACACCGAATGCCTCCACCGGACCTTATCAAGCTCGATGTGCAAGGTTACGAGCTGGAAGTCCTCAAGGGCGCAGCGTCCGCCCTGTTGACTTGCCAGTTCGTGCTGATGGAGGTGAGCCTTTGGCCGTATAACCAAGGCAGTCCGTTGTTGGCTGAGGTAGTAGGATGGATGGATGGGCACGGCTTTCGTGCCTACGATATTTTTGACATCTCGCGGCGCGGTGATGGAGTCCTCGTTCAGGTGGACATTCTATTTGTCAACAAGAGTTCAACCCTAATTGGCGATGTGATGACTAAATTCTGACCTTGGACTTGAGGCGGCGGGTTTTTTGCCTTCCTCGACGGAGTTCTTTCGGGCGGAAATAGGGAGTTCATGCCGAAAACGACAAACCTAGTCCGAGGAATTATTAGACGTTTGCTAGCAGTGAATCAATTTTCCGGAGTTCTCGCTCAGGATTTGCGTTTTTGGCATGCTTGGCACGCCAGAGCAATACGATGGTTTGAAAGGCAGACATGAATTTGATGCGATCTGGACTCGGCGCTCTTGCGCCACTCAACCGTATGACTCTCATTATTAACGACGTGCTTCGGCGCGCGGGTCGGGGTTGATGATGCAGGTGATCGGTCGAAAAGTTGCGGTCGGTGCCGCGTGGATGATGGCAATGCGCCTAAGTGATCGCGCGATTGGTTTGGTGTCCACGATCATTCTTGCGCGCCTGCTGGTGCCTGAAGATTTCGGCGTGATGGCGATGGCGATGTCTGTGTTCGCTTTCGTCGAGATGGGGGGGCAGTTTGGTTTCGATTTGGCGCTGATCCGCGACAGCAACGCGACTCGTAGCCAGTACGATAGCGCCTGGACGCTTTCGGTTTGCTATGGCGTTGCGACTGCTCTGATGCTGACGGCGCTGGCATGGCCGGCGGCAGACTTCTTCAAAGAGGCCCGCCTGATCCCTGTGCCCTGATACTTGGGGCCGTAGGTCTTGTCCAAGGTTTCGACAACATTGGCATCGTCAACTTCCGAAAAGAATTCAATTTCGTCCGCGATTTCCAGTTGATGTTTACGAAAAGGCTCGTGGCCTTTGTCGTAACGGTCATGCTGGCCTACTATCTGCGCAGCTTTTGGGCACTGCTGGCCGGCATTGTCACGTCACGCATTGTCGGGACGGCCTTGGAGTTATATGCTTCATCCCTACCGACCACGCTGGGATCTATCGCAGTTGCGTTCGCTGCTGCGTTTTTCGCGTTGGATCTTGCTAGGGAGCATTATTGATTTTGTCATCCAGCGCGTTCCAGATTTCCTGATTGGCCGCTACCTCACTGCACAGGTGCTTGGGATCTTTCGTGTTTCGCGTGAGATCGCCACGTTGCCCACCAGCGAGTTGATCTTTCCCATCATGCGCGCCGTTTTCCCTGGTTACGCAGCAGTGGCTCATGACAGAGCGGAGCTTGCACGCAGCTTCCTGCTTGTGCAAGGTACGGTACTAATGCTTTAGCCTACCAGCCGGGCTGTCGATCATCTTACTTGCCGAACCTATCGTCCGCGTGCTATTGGGGGCTAAGTGGTTCGCTGCCATCCCTTGGTACAGGTACTGGGCTTTATGGTGCAATATCGGTTTTTCAGGCGACCAACATGTCTATTTTCAATGTGCTAGGTGTGCCGAAATGGGGCGTGCTGGTCAGGGGCACCGAGGCTCTAGTGTTATGCGGGCTGTTGGGGTTGTCTGCGTACACAGGTTCTGGGGCTGCCGGAATGGCTTGGGCTGTGCTGGGCGCGCTGCTTGTGGCCCTCCCCTTGGGAATGCTGCTGATAGAGCGTCTGCTGCAACTCGGCTGGCGGCAGAGAGTAGCAGTGACCTGGCGACCTCTACTGGGGGCTCTTTCAGTGGCCCGTCACCCTCATGTTGTTGCAGCAGGCATGGCCCAACACGGATGATACTTTGGCTGCAGCCTACACCTCGCATTGGCTGTTCCATCGGCGTTGGTCAGTTTCACCATGGTGTTCCTGTCCTGGCAACTGGCCGGCCGCCCCCCGGGCCCTGAGGCACAGTTGCTTGAACTGCTAAGAACCCGAAGCCAGCAGACGCTGCAAGATTCCTGAGCCACCAACCATTACCGCTAAGGCGATATCGAGATGCAACTCTACTATTTTAAGGATCCCAAGCGTAACTTTGGCGATGACCTTAACCCGTGGCTATGGCCGCAGCCAGGCTACCTTGTTCGATGACAATCCTGAAGAGATCTTCGTTGGAATCGGTACGCTGATCAATCATCGGCTTCCCAAGAGACCACGCAAGCACATTTTCGGTAGCGGGTGTGGTTACGGGCGGCGACCACACGTCGATGAGACGTTCGTCTTTCACGCTGTACGCGGCCCTGATAGCGCAAGAGAACTCGGCTTGCCGCTCGACCGGGCTATCACCGACCCCGCAGTTCTTGTTCGTACGGTACGACCGCCGCGTACGCGCCGCCCTGGCCATCGCTTTGGGTTCATACCAACCGGAGAGACGATTGATCAATTCGACTGGGAGCAGGTGTGCGCGCGCTTAGGTATTCTCTGCATTAGCTGTCACGGTGACGTGGATACCGTTCTGGCGGCCATGGAGGACTGCGAAACCGTGCTGTGCGAGGCAATGCACGGTGCCATAGTGGCAGATGCCTTGCGTATCCCTTGGATTCCCGTGGCTTGTAGTGAAAATGTGCTGGCTTTCAAGTGGCAGGACTGGCTCTCGACTGTGGGGTTCCGTTATGAGCCGAGCCGCGTCCAGGCGCTCTGTGACCAAAGCTCACGCCTAGATCCAAGGACACGCTGGAAGAACACTGTCAAGCAGGTTCTCAGGAGTAGTCAGTTGTGGTCAGACCGCTGGTCGTTACCACTGTCCCCGGACTCGTCCGCCGCTGACATCGATCGCGCTACGGAGCAGATGCTAAAGGCCGCGCAGCGGCCGCCAATGCTTAGCAACGAGGCCACGTTGCTGCGGCATACCGAGCGGCTCGAGCAACTGCTAAAGCAACTGCACCACTAATGAACTTGCCAGTCGAACGCTCACGTTTCGTGCCAAGGCTTCGCGACGGTTGTTGTCACTGCTGGCGACCAAACGACAATTGGATGTTGCTCTTGACCGCGGGCTCCGTACAGATTTGGGGGCCTCTGATACACTGCCCAATCGTCAGTACCGCGTCGCATTCTTGGTTCTCCTAGGGTGTCTAGCCAATTTTTCCGATTGTCACCCGATCTGGCGGAGAGTCCCCGCCACTCTATCCTCTTCTCAACAGCATGGTGACAACAAGGAGCGAATCTCATAGTATGCGCCTCCGACTGGAAAACTCGGCGGTCTACATAGCGACCCGCACTTGGTTTGATTTCTGCGTTGTAATATCGACCAGCGCGCCGATTGGACTTGTCTTCGCGCGTACCTCATCGCTCGGGCCGAAGCTTGACGATGTTCTGAGGGGCGGGTGAAGGGCGGGGCGAAGCTTGTTGTTGCAGCCAGTCGGTGCCGAGCCATGACCTGCGCTGACATTCGCTCGGAGATCAGCCGTACGGATCCGCTGGTGCTCGGAGAGATGAATCCCGACGATTTCGTGAAGCTTGGGGATTCGAATGCTCAGCCTGCGCCGTACAAGAGCGTCAGCCTGCCGTTGCTGGATGCGCATCGGCGCCTGCGCGCTCGGAATGCGCTGACGGCGGCGCAGTACCTTCGTTACCTGACGGCAATCCTGCTCGATCGCTTCAGCCTCGACGACTCCCGCGTAACCCTGCCTGATTCGGTCAAGGGGCTATACCCGCGGGAGCTCGTGCGGATTCGTGCTCAGCTCGGGTGTTGCGATGCTTCCTTCTACGACTTCGATGTTGACCCCTTTGCCAAGGATTTTGCTCTGCTGACCCACCGATTCATCCCGATCGGCGCCGAGTTCGTCGAGCCGGACGCGACTGTGCCGCGCCGCCCGTTGTTTGCCACTGGTATGAGCAGCGCTGTGTCGGCAGCTTGGTTGATGCTTGTCCGGAGCTGGCGGCTTCAGACCGTTCTTTTGTCTGCATGCTCACCCGCCGCCCTTCACGACTTCAACCCAGAGGGCTGGCGCGACTCGTATCACCGCCTCGCGGATTTGCTGGCTGCTAACCCCCGCGTCAGAGGGGTGACCAGCGCGAGCTGGTTCCTCGATCCGAACTTGCCCGCTATCAGTCCTCATCTCGCTTATCTGCGGGACGTACCCGAACAGGCGGGTGCGAAGTTTTTCTTCTCCGCTTTTGACTCACACGGTGAATCCGGCGCGCTGGCGAAGTCGGCAACTCGCCGGGTATTGTTCGAGCAGGCGCGCTACCTCCCAGCTGTTTATCTGCGGGTCTGGCTGCGCGGGGATGTGCTGGCATGGAGCAGGGCGAATCAAGGGCGCGAAGGGGAGGGCTTTTTTCAATGACAAGGTCGTTTGGGGCGCGCCTCAAGTTGGCGGTATTCTGGCTTGCCAAGCACGCCGGGTTTTTCTCCTGAGTAGGCGCCTCACACGGCGTGGTCTGCGTATCCTCTGCTATCACGGCGTGTGGATGAGTGGCGGCCATTTCTCAAAATACCTCTTCGCGAGCGCTGCGACCTTTCGCTCACGGCTGGCATTGCTCCAGCGGCTTTCGCTGCCTGTGCTGTCTCTCGACGATGCTGTGAAGGGCCTGGCGGACGGCACGCTGCCCGACTGCGCCACCGTGATCACGATTGACGACGGGCTGGTACGGCAGCTATCTCGAAATGGCGCCGGAGCTTGTCCGGCTGGGCCTGCCGGCGACGATCTATCTTACATCCTATTATTGCGAGCGCCAGTTCCCCGTCTTCGACGTTGCGCTGCAGTTCGTTTTGAGCCAAGGTGGCGCCAAGACACTGGACCTTACGTCGCTGGATCCCGCTCTGGGCGGAAAATTCCGCCTCGACACCGTCTCAGGCCGCGACGCCGCTTGCGACATTCTGCAAGGGTATGCCCGCAGACTTAACGGTCAGGAGGCATTTGACTTGCTTGGGCAAATCACCCTGCAACTCGGCATTCACCTGGAGGATATGGTGCATCCGCGCCAGTTCCACCTCATGACGCCCGCCGAAGCGACTGAGATAGCTCGCCAAGGGATCGACATCCAGCTACATACTCATCGACACAGGTTGGTCACGGACGACCTTGCGGTCGTTACTGCGGAGATCACCGAGAACCGCCGGCGGCTCGAGCGAATTGCCAGCCGCAAGCTACAGCACTTTTGTTACCCGAGCGGCGCCTGGAGCCCGAAAGTGTGGCCTATTCTTGAGCGGCTCGGCATTGTTAGCGCTACGACAACTGCGCAAGGTCTCAACTTTCCGGGCGCGCCTGCTGGGGCTCAGTCGTCTGACCGACGGCGAGTGTGTGCATGATCTCGAGTTTGAAGCAGAGCTTTGTGGATTCAGTGAACTGATGCGGCGTTCACGAAATTTGTTGCGCCCTGGCACCAAAGCCCTGAAGCGGCCGTATTACCCGCCGTGGTTGTGCATCCAAGCGCTGAAACAGAAAAGCTTAGCCATTCTTGGCCGGGACTCTGAGGCGAAATACCGGCCGTTTCCATAATCCAGCGTGCAAGTAGGGTCGCAGATTGCTCGCCATCATCTCAAGAGTGCCCAGGCGCATAAACAGGGCCCAGCCACAATCGGTAGCGCCCAGTTTTCTGTGAGAAGCCAGCGAGCGCTGGTTGAAGCCATTGATTCGGCTCAGTGTCCAGGCAACGCTCCTCGCTTTCAAGAGGGCGTCGAAGGTGTCCCAAAGCTTTGGAAACAGGAAGCCCAGGCGCTCCTGCTCGGTGATGAAAACGTCAAAATCCCAGACACAGCCGTCTTCCACCGGTAACCAGTAGTCGGCTCGAACCTCGTCTTCGGCATAGTGCTCATCCAAACCAGATGCAGCCCACTAGGCAATGGTCTTTCAATGCAACGAGACACTGGGCGCCTTGTGCAAAGCGCTGCGCAATGACATAAGCGGGTCGGCCCAGGGCATTGAGCACTGGTTCCGGTGCGCCCAACAGTTGAAAGCTGTACGACTTTCCTCGGCTGGGTGACAGTCGCGGCTTTTCGGCTAGCGGTTGCGCGACAAATTGATAGAGGTAAATACCACATCTGGGATTGAGCTTGCGCAATACACGATCAGCCAAGTAGAGCAGAGACTTGAGGAATCCCATCTCGCGATAGGTTGTGCGTAGGCGGTCCAGAACCGACGGTCTCATCGAACGGTATCTGCCCCGGGGAATAGATCATTCAAAGGCACTTGCGTGATCGATCGTTCAGATTGTGTGTTTGCCGGTAGCGTTGGTGCTTAGACCAGGACCTCGACGCAAGCCGGATGTCCAAGAAAAGCCTGTGGGCTTGCCGTAAAGCCATAGGCGCCTGATTGAAAAACTACCATGAGATCCCCGGTTTGTGCCTCAGGAAGATTCCATCCGGTCAGCCAGCAGATCGAGCGGCGTGCACAGCGGGCCGACGACCGATACCGCTTCACGCCTGTCGCCCGTCATCCGGTTGCCGATGGCGACCGGGTAGTTCTTGCGGATCACCTGGCCGAAATTGCCCGATGCCGACAGATGGTGGTGCAGGCCACCGTCGGTGACCAGGAAGGTCTGGCCACGCGAGGTCTTGCGGTCAAGGATGCGCGTGACGTAGAGGCCGGCCTCACCCACCAGGTAGCGTCCAAGTTCGATCACCAGTTCGGCCTCGGGTAACTCGCGCGCGGCGCGCTCGACGATGATCGCGAGGTTGGCACCGATCGGCGCCAGGTCGAGCGGTTGTTCGCCCGGGAAGTAGGGGATGCCGAAGCCGCCGCCGAGATTGAGGAAGCGCACCGGTGACGGCGCGGATTGGGCGAGGCGCAAGGCGAGTTCATAGCTCTTGCCCTGTGCTTCCACGATGGCTTCAGGTTTCAGGTTCTGTGAGCCGGCGAAGAGGTGGAAGCCTTCAAAGGCCATGCCGCTGCGGCCGATCTCGGCCAGCAGTTCGGGCACCTGCTCGGCATCTACGCCAAACTGTTTGGCGCCCCCACCCATCTTCATTCCTGAACTCTTCAGTTCGAAATCCGGATTGACGCGCACGGCGACACGCGCCGGGCAGCCCGTCTCGTGGCTGATCCTGGCCAGCTCGGCGACCTCGCGAAACGACTCGACGTTGATCAGGATGCCGGCAGCGACGGCCTGCCGCAACTCGGCCAGCTGCTTGCCGGGGCCGGCAAAGCTGATCTCGCGCGGGTCGGCACCAGCGTCGAGGGCGACCTTCAGCTCGCCAGCCGATGCCACGTCGATGCCATCGACCAGGCCGGCCATGTGGCAGACCAGCGCCGGCATCGGGTTGGCCTTCATCGCGTAGTGCAGCTTCACGGGAGCGGGCAGGGCCGCCGCAGTTCGGCGACCCGCCGCGTGAGCAAGGAGCGGTCGTAGGCGTAAAAAGGGGTTTGCCCGACGCGCGCGGCGAGTCGCGAGAGCGGCATGCCGCCGATGACCAGCTCGCCATCCTCGACCGGAAACTGGCTCATCGGCGTGGGTCGGGGCGCCGTTCGTTGTTCATCCGGCTTCCGCGCGGTTGACATCGCGGCGCCGGCTTCCCGGAGCGCTGGCGAGGAATTCGCTGGCCAGCGCCTTGCGGTCTATCTTGCCATTGGGGTTGCGCGGCAGGGGGCCTTGCCGGACGATGATGCCAGCCGGTACCATGTAGGCGGGCATCCGGCTGGCGGCATTCGGCGAGCAGTTCGGCGGTATCGAGGCTGCCGCCCGGCGGGGTGGCGATCACCTGGATGGCTTGGCCGAGCGTGGGGTGGCCGACCAGGCGGGTCGCGTAGAGCACCTCCTCGACCTCGGTCGGGCTGACCCGGTAGCCCGAGGTCTTCATCATTTCGTCACGGCGACCGATGAAATAGAGGTAGCCCTCCTCATCGATGCGCACCGTGTCGCCGGAGAACACCGCGATCTCGGGCAGCACCAGGCCGGCGTCGCGGCCCGGCGTGCTCGCGGGCAGCGGCTTGTAGCGTTCGGCGGTTTTTTCGTGGTCGTTCCAGTAGCCCATGCCGACCAGTGCGCCGCGGTGGACGAGTTCGCCGGGTTCGTTGGCCGCGCAGGGCGAGCCGTCTTCGCGCAAGACCAGGATCTCGGCGTTGGGGATCGCCTTGCCGATCGAGTCGGGTCGCCGGTCGACCTCGTCCGGCGGCAGGTAGGTCGAGCGGAAGGCTTCGGTCAGACCGTACATCAGGAAGGGCTTGCTCTTCGGCAGGCGTGTGCGCAGCGCGGCCAGCGTCTCGCGCGGCATGCGCCCGCCGGTATTGGCGAAATAGCGCAGATGTTCGCCGATGGCCGCCGGCCATTCGAGTTGGGAGAGCTGAATGTACAGCGGCGGCACCGCCGTGAGTCCCGTGACCTGCTCGCGCGCCAGCGCCTTGAGCACGTCCTGCGGCAACAGGTAGTTGAGCAGCACCACGCGCGCGCCGGCGTGGAAGGCGGTGGTGAGCTGGCTGAAGCCGGCGTCGAAGGACAGGGGCAGGGCCGCGAGCAGGGTGTCGTCCGCCCTGTTTTCCAGGTAGCTGGCGACGCTCTTGGCGCCGGCGACCATGTTGCGGTGCGAGAGCACGACCCCTTTCGGTTTGCCGGTACTGCCGGAGGTATAAAGAATCGCCGCCATGTCGGTGTCGATCACCCGGTGGCCGCTCTGCTCGCTGGCCTGCAGCAGATCGTCCCAGCGCAGGCAGGCGAGCGGACCGCCGCTGGCGGGAAGCGGGTCGGCATTGACCACGATCACGTGCCGCAGGTCGTGGCAGGAGGGCAGAACCGAGGCCAGCAGCGGCAGGCGTTCAGGGGACGTGATCAGCGCTCGCACATTGCAGTCGCGCAGGATGTAGGCGACCTGCTCGGCCTTGAGCAATGGGTTGAGCGGCACGAAGACGCAGCCGGCGGCGGTGGCGCCAAAGCTGGCGATGACCGTTTCGAGGCGCTTTTCGAGGTAGATCGCGACCCGCTCGCCGCGTTGCAGCCCGAGGCCGACCAGGCCGCCGACGAAACGGCGATCGATGCTGCAGCAGGCCATAGCTCATCGACTGTTTGCCGTAGGTGAGGGCGACGGCGTCCGGCTGGCGAGCTGCGGATCGGCTGATCAGTTCGGCGAGAGGCAGGAATCAGTCATTTCTTTGGCGGGAGGGGCGGTGTAGGGAAGCGGATTTTAACGACAATCGCTTTGGCCGTGAAATGTCCGCTTGCCGGTGCTTTCTTCGCCAATCGCGCCAGGCGAGCTGGCGACGCAGGGGATTGCCGCTCGGTGGCCTGTTCTCCCTCGCTTCCTGGCCACGCAGCCATTGTTCGAGCATGGTCAGGATCCACACCATTTCGCCGTAATAGCCGGGGTGTTCGGGCAGGTGCTCGGTGATCAGCTTCTGAATGAAGTCGGGGCGGACGATTCCCCGCTTGGCGAGGGTGTCGAGCGAGTCCTCGGCGAGTTGTTTCAGCGCCGGGGTGCGGGTCGCCCAGACGCCAAACGGCAGGCCGAAGCCCTTCTTCTTCTTGGTCAGGATCTCGTCGGGCAGGAAGCCGCGTAGTGCCTCCTTGAAGAACCAGCGCAGTTTGAAGCGGCGCAGTTTCCAGTCGGGCGGCAGGGCCATCGAAAAGTCGGTCAGGCGGTCGGACAGCAAGGGATAGCCGACCTCGATTCCGGCCATACGGGTCGCGCCGCGCACTTTTGGCAGGTCACTGTCGGCCAGCGTGTAGCGCCAGTCGTAGGCGAGCATACGATTGATCAGGCTCGGCGCCTGGCACTCGTTCCAGGTGGCCTGCATGTGTCTGGTCGGCTCGCCGACGTCGATCTGGGCAAGAAAGTCAGCGGTGAGCACCTTCGCCGGATCGAGTTGCATGATCAGGTTGAAGCTCTGCAGGCGATCCGGCATCGGAACGCGTGAATGGCGGACATAGCCGGTCGCCTGCCTGAGGCCCGGGATTTTCCGCAAGGGGCTGCCGTCTGTACACATCGGCTCGATCAGTCGCCTGACGCTCTGCGGCAGGCTGTGGTAATACTCGAATACCCGCTGCGCCGCGTAGCGGGTGTTGCCGCCGAACAGTTCGTCGCCGCCATCGCCGGCGAGCATCTTGGTGCAGCCGTCGGCCTGCGCGATCCTGGCGCAGTAATAGGCCGGCAGGGCGGAAGAGTTGCCGAAGGGCTGATCGTGATGCTGCGCGACCGCCGGAATGCTGGCTACCAGATCAGCCGGTGTAACGTAATACTCATGGTGTTCGCAGCCAAAGTGCCTGGCGGCAAGACGCGCGTACTCCATTTCGTCGTACCCTTCGGCGTCGAAGCCGATCGAGTAGGCAGGTGCTGGCTTGCCTGTGATCTGGCAGAGCATCCCTGCCACGGTCGAGCTATCGGTGCCACCAGACAGGAAGGCACCGACGCGTTCGTGGCCGGCGACCTCTTCGGTAACGCTGTCGCGGATCAGGTTGCGGAAGGTGTCACGCGCGGCAGCGAAGGGCTGGCGGTGTTGCTCGTCGAAAAGCAGGGGCCAGTGGCGGGTCTCATGCACACCATTTCGGTCGATCAGCAGGCTATGCGCTGCCGGTAGCCGGCGCACCTGGCGGAAGATCGTGCGCGGTGCGGGGATCATGTGGAAATAGAGGTAATCGAAGATCGCCTGCGGATCAAGTTCATCGCCACGCCCCTGAACGCAGTCGGCACGATCGGAGAAAGCGAGTGTCTTGCCGTCGCTGCGATAACACAGCGTCTCGATGGCGAAGCGGTCAACAGCCAGGAAGACGCATTGGCGCCGCGTGTCGACAATCGCTAGGGCGTAGGTGCCGCTGAGGCGGGAAGGGAGGTCTGTCCCGCTCGTATGCCAGGCCTTGAGGATTTCCGAGGCGTATCCAGGCGTTCGCGAAGCGTCGGCAGCACTGTCTGGCTGGACCGCGGGGGAGCCGATCACCGCGCAGAGGGCATCGCTGTCGCGGGCGACATCGTCAGTCCGCAAGTCAAGCGAGCGGACAACCACAGGCGCAGTATGCGGATCGAAAAGGCTGGTCAGGTCAAGCTGGCCGGAAAGTCGGTCTGTCATGAGATGTCTTCTGGCGGCGGTGGGTTGAGTGGGGGAGGCTCGTCGGTGCCGGCAAGGTCAGCAGGCACTGGGCGTGGCGTAGGAGGGCGCTGGCACCGGCAATAAGTTGTAACGGGGTTCATGGTGGCTTGTCGGCGGAAGCGATGCTACGCCAAAAGCACCGGCATCCACTGTGCAGGATATCACCCTCGATGGTCACCGCCCGGTGCCAGTGACGCCAGTCGGCCTGACGCTATTCGACAGGCGGTATTATCCGCCTCAAGGGCCACGTGCAAATGCACGAGAAATGCGGCGCACCTTGACAAAGCAATCGTCGACCTCGGAAGATGCGTGCACGGGCATGATCTGGGTGGGCAGGGCGTTGGCTCGTGCGGCGGCCGGCCAGGTGTCTCCCCGTGCGCGCCTCTGACCGCCCGTTCGAAGTACGGTACTCTTGCGAATAAGGTGACCCCGAGTGAAATCCTCTTCCCATTCATCTTCGGTTGTTCAGGCTGTCAGGCGTTTCCTTTGCTGGATCATGGTGGTTCTGGCTGCGGCCGCCGTCGCTGATGACAGCGTCGAAACCGCTTCAGTAACGATGCGCGAACTCTCCGAGCGCCGGGGACTTTATGAAGGTGACAACGGAACCTCCTGTTCCAGTTTCTTGGGCGGTGTTCTGCCTTGGGAGCGCCCCGGGGGTGACTGGCGCGATGCTCGCGGAAAGCGCTTTGGTGACCAAGCCTATGCCGACACGGCACCTGGTCCCTACGGAGCAACCTTTGACGTCACCGCATTGGTGCGCAAGTGGGCAGAAGCAGGTGTTCGCAAAGGGACCTTTTCGCTGCGTGCGGTGTCGGCTGGAAGTGGCTACGCCAGCTTCCACAGCCGTGAAGCAAAGAGTCCAGCCGATTGGCCGCTGCTTGTTCTCGAACTGGCGGGCGGCAGCCGGCAGATGCTCAAGCCTTCGGCGGATACGCATATTGATTGCTCGACTTACGGTTCGCTGGGGCGTAGCGACAAGCTGCAGGTAATGGGGAACGTGGCTGCCGTCCTTGAGTTTCGGCTTCCTCGGGCAATCTCGCCAGGGAGTGTCGTGCGCGCCCAGCTCGTTCTGTCGAGTGCCGCTCCTCCCGGAGGTGGTGCGATGCGCATCGGGGTCTTTGAAACGGCGGTGCCATCGTTTCCAGAATCGCCGCTGCAGCACGGGCTAGCCAAGGATTATCCTGGTGACAAGGGAATCGAACGCCATACCGACGTGGTGTTTGCCGCCGGATTCGATGAGTGGCGTGACTGGCGATCTCGCTGGGCGAGAGGATCAGCTGGAGAAGCCAGCGCGGTCAGCGAGGACTGGCCCAACCGCTTTGAACCGCTGGGGAACAAGGCACTCAGCGTCAACATGAAGAAAGGCAGCAATTACGGCGTCGATCTTCGGCTCTACCTGAAGGAACTTGGCGGTGAGCCAGACGAACTATTCTTCCGCTACTACATTCGCCTTGGCGACGATTGGGACCCTCAGGTCGAAGGAGGAAAGCTACCTGGTTTGGCTGGCACCTATGGCAAGGCGGGCTGGGGCGGCAGACGCTCGGATGGGACCAATGGTTGGTCCTTGCGCGGGGCCTTCCTGAGCGCTTTTTCCTCGGATCATCCGATGCACGGACTTACACAGTTGGAGACCTATGCTTATCATGCCGACATGAAGGGCTACTTCGGGGACCATTGGATCTGGCCGGGGGCAGCATTGCAGCGCAATCGCTGGTATTGCATCGAGCAGCAGGTGCGCCTGAATCGTCCGAATGCAGCCGACGGCTCTATTTCGGGTCTGGGTGGATGGGCGTCTGGTAATGGAGCGTCAGAATGTCAGGCTGAGAACGGTCGAGCAAGTCCGAATCGAGACGGTCTGGCTCAATGTCTACCATGGCGGTACGGCCCCGTCACCATACGACCAGCATCTGTATTTCGACAATATTGTCCTCGCACGCCGTTACATTGGCCCGATGGGGCCGATGGCATCCCGCTCGGCGAACTAGGCCGGCAGAGGAGCGGTTGGCGTGGGAGCCCGTCTACTCCTCCTCTGGGGACCGGATGCCGCCAAGACGTGCCGCCATTGGCGTGGAGGGCAGTCCTGGCGACAAGACCGCCAGGAACGCCCCTCCGGTCGTCGCAGAAACGGACTTCAGGTCACGAAGGAGACCGCCCGCCCTGCACATCGACGACGACCCGCCCGCGCACCTTGCCATCGAGTAACTGGGCAGCCACCTCGATGGCTTCGGACAGGCCGATTTCACACGTGATGCGCTCAAGCCTGACGATGTCGAGGTCCTGGCCAAGGCGCGCCCAGGCCTCGTGGCGTACCGCCAGCGGCGCCATGACGCTGTCGATGCCGTAGAGGGTCACGCCGCGCAGGATGAAAGGCGCCACGGTTGCCGGGAAGTCCATGCCACCGGCCAGACCACACGCGGCCACCGCACCGCGGTACTTGGTGGTCGCGCAGGCATTGGCCAGCGTATGGCTACCGACGGTGTCGATGACCCCGGCCCAGCGTTCCTTGCCGATCGGTTTCCCGGGAGCGGCAAGGACCTGGCGATCGATCACCTCCGCGGCGCCGAGTGCCTTCAGGTGTTCGCCCTCCGAGACACGGCCGGTCGAGGCCACCACCTGGTAGCCGAGTTTGGCCAGCAGGGCGATGGCCACGCTGCCGACGCCGCCATTGGCCCCGGTGACAAGGATTTCACCGTCTTTGGGCTGATGCCGTGTTTTTCCAGCGCCAGGACGCAGAGCATGGCGGTGTAGCCGGCGGTGCCAATCGCCATCGCCTGGCGCGCCGTGAAAGTGCCCGGCAGTGCGACCAGCCATTCACCCTTCACCCGCGCCAGTTCGGCCAGGCCGCCGCAATGCGTCTCGCCGACGCCCCAGCCATTCAACAGCACACGATCATCCACCTGCCAGGCCGGATTGCTGCTTGCGATCACCGTGCCGGCAAAATCAATGCCGGGCACCATCGGAAAGCGGCGCACGACCGGCGCCTTGCCGGTGATCGCCAGACCATCCTTGTAATTGAGCGTGCTCCACTCGACGCTTACCGTGACGTCGCCCTCCGACAGGACAGCCTCGTCGATTGGCTGGACCTGGGCCCGGTAACCGGTGTCGTCCCTGGTGATCAGGATTCCGTTGAACATCGTGATGCTCTCCACTGCTGGGTTGAATTGGACCATGGAACGACAACGTAACTAAAGGTGAAGTGACAGATGCGTGTGCGATCAACCAGATTGATCGGGTAATCGATCTAACGCTTGAGCAACTGCCAGACCGCTTCGATGCCGCCAAGCACCAGGTCCGAGAGGTCAGCCTCCAGGATACCGTTGCGTTTTTGTCCGGCCAGCGGTGGCTTCTTGGCGCGCTCGTTGGCAATCAGCGCGTCGGCGATGGCCTGCGGGTCAACGTGCGCCTGGCGGCTGGCCCTCTGGCCGAAGTCTGCGAGGGCGTTCTGGACGGCGTCGGGATCGAGAATGACGATTGGCGAACGACAGTGGGTACACACGTGGTCGCGGCGGATATCGACCGGCGCGCCGCAACCGGAGCAGCGAATGGTCTGCACCTTGCGCGCCAGATCCTCGACTTCGGCGCCGTTGAGCTGGCGAACGAAGCCTTTTTCAATCATGAACGCAGCGAAGGCGCTGAAGCGACCGTGGCGTTGCGGGCAGCGGTTGTAGGCGAAGCGACCCGCGCGCGTGCTGTCGAGGCAGTTGAGCAGCGGCTCGCGGCAGCGCGGGCAGCGCAGTCCGCCGGGCCAGGGTTGGCGCAGGTCGCCGTGGTGTTGGTGCAGCAGCCGGAATAGCTCGAGTACCCCGGCCGGAGCCAGCTGGGCGCTCTCGTGCTCGTCAAACCAGAGACCCTGGCAGGGAAAGCAGATATCCAGGGTGATCTCGCCATTGAGCTGGCGCTTGAAGCGATGAACCGCCATCGGTGCCTGACAACTCGGGCACGGACTAGCCGTTGTCGGACGGGTGGGCTGCGGGCTGCTGGTGTTGGTCATGGGATCAAGTGGGTGGCGGCAGGGATCACTCGGTTCGCTTCTGCTTCCCGCCGCGGGAGAGCAAGCGCGGAGGCACGCGCGGTAGTATAGCGGCTTGGTCATTGTCGGGCGACTACTCTGCTGCAGCACGGTGCCCGGAACCGTCATCCCGTTCACCTGGCGCGTCCTGCACTCGCTGCACTCCGGGTATCTGCTGGCGATGTCGCCCATCTGATCTCGCTCCGCCGGAGTACGCGCCCAGTGGGCAGATCATTTGCGGAAAAGCGGACAGATGACCTGGATTGTGGCCCCTGGCGACGCCAGAATTGCGTCAATCGAGTCTTGAAGGTAGTATCCATGCCGCGCGCCGCGTGATGGTGCAAATCCCGTCATCCTGCCGGTTCGATGGCCCGGTACGAACCGACCTCCAGCTTTTCACCAAAGCGGAAGAGAAGCGGCTCCGTTTGCTGGCTCGGGTCCTTATATCAACTTCGCAACTTCCTCTACCGTTCCCAGAATGATTTCCGGCCTACTCAAGAAGATTTTCGGCAGCCGCAACGACCGGCTGATCAAGCAGTACACGCAGGTTGTGCGCAAGATCAACGCCTTGGAGGCGGGAATCAGCGCGCTGTCTGACGAAGCGCTGCGCGGCAAGACCGCTGAATTCAAGGCCCGGGTCGCCAACGGCGAAACGCTGGATGCGCTGCTGCCGGAGGCTTTTGCCGTCGTTCGCGAGGCAGGCAAGCGCGCGCTCGGCATGCGTCACTTTGATGTTCAGTTGATCGGCGGCATGGTATTGCACGATGGCAAGATTGCCGAGATGCGGACCGGCGAGGGCAAGACACTGGTGGCAACGCTGGCCTCCTACCTCAACGCGCTCTCCGGCAACGGCGTCCACGTGGTCACGGTCAACGACTACCTGGCCAATCGCGACGCCGAGTGGATGGGGCGCCTGCATCGCTTTCTCGGCCTCACCGTCGGCGTCAATCTGTCGCAAATGGCGCACGAGGACAAACAGGCGGCCTACGCAGCCGACATCACCTACGGTACCAACAACGAGTTCGGTTTCGATTACCTGCGCGACAACATGGTCTACTCCAGCAGTGAGCGGGTACAGCGCAAGCTCAGCTTCGCCATCGTCGACGAGGTCGACTCGATCCTGATCGACGAAGCGCGTACGCCGCTGATCATCTCGGGCCAGGCCGAAGACCACACCGACCTCTACGTGCGCATGAACAAGGTCGCTCCCCTGCTGCAGCGCTGCCAGGAAGAAGAAGGTCCTGGAGATTACTGGGTGGACGAGAAAGGCCATCAGATTCTGATGACCGAAGCCGGTCACGAGCACGCGGAAGAACTGCTGGCGAGCGCTGGCTTGCTCCCCGACGGCGGCAGTCTGTACGACGCCTCCAACATCCTGATGATCCACCATCTGTACGCCGCCTTGCGCGCCCACAACCTGTTCCTCCGGGACCAGCAGTACGTGGTGCAGAAGGGCGAGGTAATCATCGTCGACGAGTTCACCGGTCGGCTGATGTCGGGCCGCCGCTGGTCCGATGGCCTGCACCAGGCGGTCGAAGCCAAGGAAGGGGTGAAGATCCAGAACGAGAACCAGACGCTGGCATCGATCACTTTCCAGAACTACTTCCGAATGTACGGCAAGCTGTCGGGGATGACCGGCACGGCGGATACCGAGGCGTACGAATTTCAGCAGATCTATGGTCTTGAGACGGTGGTCATCCCGACCAACCAGCCGATGCGGCGAACCGACAACAACGACCAGGTTTTCCGCACGGCGAAGGAAAAGCACGCGGCGATCGTCGCCGATATCCGCGGCTGTCGCGAGCGTGGCCAGCCCGTCCTGGTTGGCACGACGTCGATCGAGAACTCCGAGCTTCTCTCGGCTCTGCTCGACCACGAAAAGCTGCCGCATCAGGTACTCAATGCCAAGCAGCATGCGCGCGAAGCCGAGATCGTCCGTGAGGCCGGTCGGCCGGGAATGATCACCATCGCCACCAACATGGCCGGCCGCGGGACCGACATCGTGCTCGGCGGCAGCATTGAAAAGCATATTTCGCAACTCCGTGACGACGAATCGCTGGCCGCTGCCGACAGCGAGGCGCAGATCGCCGCGATCCGTAGCGAGTGGCAGAAACTGCACGACCGGGTCGTCGCCGCAGGCGGGCTGCATATCATCGGCTCGGAACGACACGAGTCCCGGCGGATCGACAACCAGCTCCGCGGCCGTTCGGGCCGCCAGGGCGATCCCGGATCGTCACGTTTCTATCTTGCCCTCGATGATTCGCTGTTGCGCATCTTTGCCGGTGATCGCCTGAAATCGATCATGGAGCGCCTGAAAATGCCCGAGGGCGAGCCCATCGAGCATCCGCTCGTCTCGCGTTCGCTTGAATCGGCGCAGCGCAAGGTCGAGGCACGCAACTTCGACATTCGCAAACAGCTCCTCGAATACGATGACGTCGCCAACGATCAGCGCAAGGTCATCTATACGCAGCGCAACGAGTTGCTGGAGACCGACGATATCTCCGAAACCGTGACCGCCATGCGCGAGGGCGTCTTGCACGACACTTTCCGGCTGTATGTGCCGGCCGACAGCGTCGAGGAACAGTGGGACCTGCCCGGTTTGGAAAGAGCACTTGCGGGAGAACTCCAGCTCCAGCTGCCGATTGTCGAGTGGTCGAAGAATGAACCGAATCTGGGCGACCAGGACATGCTGCGGCGGATCGTCGACGCGGCTGCAGCCGCCTATGCCGAGAAGGTCGGGCTGGTCGGCGCTGAAGTGTTTCACCCGTTCGAGCGCAACGTGATGTTGCAGAGTCTGGACACGCACTGGCGCGAGCACCTGGCGGCGCTTGATCACCTGCGGCAGGGGATACATCTGCGCGGTTACGCGCAGAAGAACCCGAAGCAGGAGTACAAGCGCGAAGCTTTCGAGTTGTTCGAGCGTCTGCTCGACAGCGTCCGCCTCGACGTGACGCGGATGCTGATGACTGTGCAGGTGCGCGCTCAGGATGTCGAGGAAACGGCGCCGCACGCCGAGGTGCAGAATGTCCGCTACCACCATGCCGACTATGACGAGGCCCTGGGACTGGCTGACACAGCGGCGGCCACAGCCGCCACTCAGAAGCCAGTGCATGCGGGCCCGAAGGTCGGCCGGAATGACCCGTGTCCCTGCGGTTCGGGCAAGAAGTACAAGTACTGCCATGGCAAGCTGTCGTAGTGTCGCAGTCGTCCGGCGTGAGCCAGGCAATCGGGGTGCGCTCTCCCGGCGCCGGCTGCCTGCCAGGGTGTCCCGGCCCGCCTTCATGCTCAGCGCCAGCCTGTCTCTGCTCGCGAGGTTGCAATGCCCGTCAATTACCGTACCCCCTCCGCGCTGGACCTGTATCCGGTCGATGGCGTCCGCCTCGGTGTGGCCGAGGCCGGAATCCGCAAGGCTGATCGGCGTGATCTGACCCTGCTGTCACTTGCAGCGGGGTGTCGCGTCGCTGGCGTGTTCACCGCCAACCGCTTTTGCGCTGCCCCCGTGCAGGTCTGCCGTCGGCACCTGGAACTTGGCAACGACGTTCGCGCCTTGGTGATCAACACCGGCGTGGCCAATGCCGGCACCGGCGAGCACGGCTGGCAGGCGGCGGTAGAGACCTGTGCTGCTGTCAGCCAACTGCTGGGCATTGACGACCGGCAGGTGCTGCCCTTTTCGACCGGCGTCATCCTCGAACCCTTGCCGGTCGACCGGCTGTTTGCCGGACTTCCCCGGTGTGTCGCCGATCTCCGAGCCGATAACTGGCACGCCGCCGCGCATGCGATCATGACCACCGATACGGTCGCCAAGGCCGCCTCGCGGCGCATCGAGATCGATGGCCGATGGGTCACCATCACCGGCATCAGCAAGGGTGCCGGAATGATTCGGCCGAACATGGCAACCATGCTCGGTTTCGTCGCCACCGACGCCGGCGTCGCTACGCCGCTGCTGCAGGAACTCCTGGTGCAAGCAGCCGATGCGTCGTTCAACTGCATCACCGTTGACGGGGATACCTCGACCAATGATTCCTTCATCCTGATCGCCACCGGTCAGGCGGGCGTCGAGTTCGCCGACTCGGCCGCGCCCGGCTACCAGGAGTTCAGCCAGGCAGTGTTCGCCGTGGCGATGGAACTGGCGCAGGCCATCATTCGTGACGGTGAAGGCGCCAGCAAGTTCATCACCATTGCTGTCGAGGGTGGTCGGGATCACCAGGAATGCAAGTGTGTCGGCTATGCCATTGCGCATTCGCCGCTGGTCAAGACCGCTTTCTTCGCTTCCGATCCCAATCTCGGGCGCATCCTGGCGGCGATTGGTTACGCGCGCATTGACGCTCTCGATGTGGATCGTGTTAGCGTCTGGCTGAGTAGCGCCGGAACCGAGATTCTGGTCGCCGAAGGCGGTGGTCGGGCGGCGTCCTACCGCGAGGAGGATGGTGCCGCGATCATGCAGCAGGCGGAGATCGGCGTTCGCGTCAGCCTGGGACGCGGCCAGGCCAGGGCGACCGTCTATACCTGCGATCTCTCGTACGATTACGTCAAGATCAACGCGGACTATCGCAGCTAGACGCGTTTCAGGCGAATCAGCCTGAACCAGCCGGCCGCCAGAGCCGGCTGGTCGCTCTCCATGACCAATTGCGGCGTCTTGTCGAGCAACTCCTCAAACACCACGTCGAGTCGTGTCGCAACCCGCCGGACCATGGGATTGACCAGTCGCCGCAGTGGTGCCCACTGCCCGGTCTGGAGGAACTTGTCGAAGATCAGGACGCTACCGCCGGGGACCAGCACACGTGCCGTCTCTTCGAGGCAGGCGAAGGGATTCGGCAGCACGGCGAGGATCAGGTGCAGGATGACGTGGTCGAAACTTCGGTCAGCAAAAGGCAGACGCTGCGCATCACCCTGAACACAGCAAAAATCGAGCTGGGCAGCGCGTGGCATGGCCCGACGCAGCATGGCATGGGTGAGGTCGATCCCGGTGTAGCTGTGTTGCTGCGGCAGGAGTGGCAGATCGAGGCCGGTGCCAACACCGCTCAGCAGCACGCGCGCGGGCGTCGACGGCAAGCCAGCGAGGCTTCTCGCGCGCTGTGCGCGGGTTGCTGCGGTCAGCGCCGCGTCGTAGAACGGGGAGATCAGCGTGTAACTGTGCTTGAGGCTCAATGCCGGGCATCAATGCAGGACGTGTGGCACCGCCAGCGTGAAGGCGGGGATTTCCGCCTCAAACTGCCGTCCATCCACGGCCGTCAGCTGGTAGCTGCCGCGCATCGTGCCAACGGGTGTGTCAATCTGGCAGCCGCTGGTGTAGACGAACTTCTCGCCCGGCTGCAATAGCGGCTGCCGGCCGACGACTCCCAGGCCGCGCACCTCCTGTACCTCACCGCTGGCATCGGTGATCACCCAGTGACGCGAGATCAACTGCGCAGGTACCGTGCCGACGTTCTCGATGGTGATCGTGTAGGCGAAGACGTAATTGTCTCGCACCGGATCCGACTGCTCGGCGATGTATTGCGGAACCGCGCTGACCGCGACTTCGTATTTCTTGCTTTCGGCCATCTTTGCTCAATGTCGGAACGATTGGAACCGGCATTGCACACCAAACGAGAGATCGTGACAAGCTTATTGTTGTGCGCTGCTGAAGCCAGGGATCGTTCCGTCGCTTGTGGATCACTCGAGCTTTGCCTCGGGTAGGTCGTCGCCGTGCCGGCGAAGTGGTCGCCGCGCGTCCGAATGGCCTGCAGACGCCGAGAGGAAGTCTTGTCAGAACATGTCCATGTTGACGCACAGCCGGTTGTGGCCCGCTTCGCAAGCGGCTGTCAGCAGGGATGCGACGTGTTCGATCAGCACTGGCGTATCCTCGCCCGTGTATTCGGTGACTCCGCCGCTGATCGTCAGCAAAGGCTCGCTGCCGGTCCAATGGCTTGCTTCGACCAGTTCACGCAGGCGTTCGAGACCGAACATCGCCTCGCTGACGCGCACATTGGGCAGAATCAGCAGGAACTGGTCGCTGCCGAAGCGGCCAATCATGTCGAATTGACGCAAGTTCTCGCACATCAGTTGGCCGACCTTGGCCAGCACACGTGGCTCCGCATGGATCGCATCCGCCTGGCTGAAATCGCCAAGGCGGTCGATGGCCATCAGGGCGAGGGCGAAAGGCGTGCCATATCGCCGAGCCCGGCGAACCTCATCGTCGAGCAGAAGCTGGATATAGCGCTGATTGAAGACCTCGGTCAATGGATCGTGCGTTGGTAGTTGCTGTCTATCGCTGGCCATCCGGCCGTGCTGTCTCAGATCGGCCAGGATCAGCAGAACGCGCCGCAGCTTGCCATCGTCGGAAAACACCGGAAAGGCGCTACCCTTGCACCAGGTCTGCGTGCCCGAGGGAGGATTCCGGATCCCCATGGCTCGCTGGTGGACGGCCTGCCGCGTATGTAGGACCTGCATTTCGAGGCGCTGGTCGTCGGTCAGCTGTTGCCCGTTCTCGTCTTCCCAGATTGTCGGCGTGTCGCCGAGCAGGTCGCTGGCGCGGCTATTGCGCAGATGCACTGATCCGTCAGCGGCGAAGGAGAGCAGCCCGATGCCGAGGCTGTCGAGCAGCGCAGCGTAATGTTCGATCTCGAGGTCATCGGCACGCAGATCGACGAGCGGCAGGCGGGTCTGGCTATCGGGCATCAGCTGACAGGCACCAAAATGTCCGCGTATCGTAGCCCAAAAGGGCGGCTGGTGCACGGCGAAAGGCACCCGCCATGGTGGTGCCTTTCGGACCGGGTGGCGCGGATCACGCGGCAGCCAGCGCCTGCTCCAGGTCGGCGATCAGGTCGTCGATGTGCTCGATGCCGACCGAGAGGCGAATCATCTCCTCGGAGACACCGGCCTTTGCCAGCTCGGCCGGCGCCAGTTGGCGGTGCGTGGTCGACGCCGGGTGACAGGCAAGAGACTTGGCGTCGCCGATATTGACCAGACGGGTGAACAACTGCAGCGCGTCCTGGAAGCGGGCGCCAGCCTCCGAACCACCGCAGTCGGTGCCCTTGACACCGAAGGTGAGAATGCCGGAAGCCTTGCCGTCCATGTATTTCTGCACCAGTGCGTGGTCTGGATGGTCGGGCAAACCGGCGTAATTGACCCACGCCACCTTGGCGTGGCCCCGCAGGTAGTCGGCGATCCTTTCGCTGTTGGTGCAGATGCGGTCCATGCGCAGCGGCAGCGTCTCCAGGCCTTGCAGAATCAGGAAGCTGTTGAACGGCGAGATGGCTGCGCCCATGTTGCGCAGGGGCACCACGCGCGCGCGACCGATAAAGGCGGCCGGGCCCAGGGCCTCGGTATAGACGACGCCATGGTAGGAGACGTCCGGCTCGTTCAGGCGCCTGAACTTCAGCTTGTGCTCGGCCCAGGGGAAACGACCGCTGTCGACAATCATGCCGCCAATCGAGTTGCCATGACCCCCGATGTACTTGGTCAGCGAGTGCACGACGATGTCGGCACCGTGCTCGAAGGGGCGGCACAGATAGGGTGAGGGAACGGTGTTGTCGACGATCAAAGGCACGCCGTGCCGGTGTGCTATCTCGGCCAGTTGCTCGAAGTCGGTGACGTTGCCAAGCGGGTTGCCGACCGATTCGCAATACAGCGCCTTGGTCTTGCCGTTGATCAGCCTTTCAAAGCTGGCCGGGTCGGCATGGTTGGCAAAGCGCACTTCGATCCCGTATTGGGGCAGCGTGTGGGCGAACAGGTTGTAGGTGCCGCCATAGAGTGTCGATGCCGAGACGATGTTGTCGCCGGCTTCGGCGATGGTCATGATCGCGTAGGTAATCGCCGCCTGGCCCGAGGCCAGGGCCAGGCCGCCGATCCCGCCTTCCATCGCAGCGACGCGCTTTTCAAGGACATCCTGGGTCGGATTCATGATGCGGGTGTAGATGTTGCCGGCGACCTTGAGGTCGAACAGGTCGGCTCCGTGCTGGGTGCTGTCGAAGGAATACGAGGTCGTCTGGTAAATCGGTACGGCGACCGCCTTGGTCGTCGGTTCAGGGCTGTAGCCGGCGTGGACAGCGAGGGTTTCGAGTTTCATGCAGGTTCTCCTTGGTGATTGGCGCAGTGTCTTTGTACGGGCGAATCTTAGCACCTCGAATTGCCGGTGTCGGACCGGCAATTCGCTCGCTGCGATCAATGTCGTCGGTAAGCTTCGAGCGCTGGACAAGTACGAACTCCTCTGCCTGTGCTCAACCGCTTTCCGGGCGCTGGGCGGCAACGGATCAGAGCCGGATCAGCTCTCCCGCTCGGTCGTCGATCGCCCCCGAAGCCAGTCCGGCAGTGGCCGGTCGCCAGCATTCTCGATGATGTATTGACGAATCAACTTGCGCACGACCTGGGACGGCGTCAGGTCGTGAGACGCGCAGATCTCTTCAAAGATCTGTTTCTTGCGTGGGTCGATGAGGATGGTCAGGCGTGAAGTGCGATTTTCCATATGGGGACATTAGATGTGAATCAGATTATCATTGCAATATTATCAGGAACTAATACAATTACCTGTAAATTAAAACAGGAGCAAAACGCAGGTCGACACGCCTAGTCTCGCCCGGCTCCGGGCACTTTTCAAGTGCCTTGTTCATTGACTGCACACGGTTTTGCGGAGGTCTGAATCGTATGGTCCTCGCGTCTTGCGGCAAAGGGCTTTCTGCCCGCGGATCCGATCGCCCTGGCGGCGTGAACCGGCCTCGCGGGGGCTGCCGCTTGTGATCACCCGCTGGCTGCCCGCTGCGGCGCAGTGGGTCCATATTGACTGGGTGCTGCTGGTGGTTGGCGCCTGGCTGCTGATTGGCGTGGCCGGCGTTCTTGCCTTGCGCCGGCTGACGCTGGTGGCCAGGGTGCTGTTTCCGCTTGGCGGCGCCTTCGGGCTGGTCCTGGCGGGTATTGCCCTGAGTGCGGCGTTGAACTCGCCCGAGGTCGCGGTACTCCCGATCGGACTACCCGACCTGCCCTTCCATTTTCGCCTGGACAGCCTGTCGGCGTTCTTTCTGATCGTAATCGGCAGTGTTTCGGCCGGTATATCCGCGTTCGCCGCCGGCTACTTTCGCAAGGGGGAAGGCACGCCGCCCGGCCTGCTCGCCTTCGAATACCATCTCTTCCTCGCCAGCATGGCGCTCGTGGTGCTGGCTGATGACGCCTACGCCTTCATGGTGATGTGGGAGACGATGGCGCTGTCCTCGTTCTTTCTCGTCACTGCCAACCATCGCATCGTCGAAATCCAGCGTGCCGGCTACCTCTACCTGCTCATCGCGCACATCGGCGCCATCGGCATCCTGCTCTGCTTCGGCGTGCTGCAGGCCAATACCGGCGACTACACCTTCGCCAGCATGCGTGCGCAGCAGCTCTCACCGTTCTGGGCGTCGCTGGCTTTTCTGCTGGCGCTGTTCGGCTTTGGCGCCAAGGCCGGCATCCTGCCGCTGCATGTCTGGCTGCCCGAGGCACATCCGGCTGCCCCCTCGCCGGTCTCGGCGCTGATGAGCGGGGTGATGCTGAAGACCGCCATCTATGGTGTGTTACGGGTCTTCTTTGACCTGCTCGATACGCCGCTCTGGTGGTGGGGCCTGTTGCTGCTGGTGGTCGGCCTGGCAACCGCCTTGTTCGGGGTCGTTTTCGCCGCCGTGCAGGTCGATATGAAGCGCCTGCTGGCCTATTCGTCGATCGAAAACATTGGTCTGCTGTTCGCCGCCATCGGCCTGGCGGTGTTGTTCTCCGCCTACGGCATGCAGCCGATGGCGGCACTGGCGCTGACCGCCGTGCTCTACCACGTCGCGGGTCATGCCTTCTTCAAGAGCCTGCTTTTCGTCGGCACGGGCGCGGTCCTGCATGCCACCAGCGAGCGCAACCTTGGCAAGCTGGGTGGTCTGATCCGCACCATGCCCTGGGTGGCGTGGGCCATGCTGGTCGGCGTTCTCGCCAGCGCCGGCTTGCCCCCACTGGCGGGCTTCGTCTCGGAGTGGTTGCTGCTGCAGAGCTTTCTGTTCTCTCCGGCCTTGCCGAGTGCCTTCCTCAACATGTTGATCCCGGTGGTGGCGGCGCTGATTGCGCTGATCGCCGCGCTCGCCGGCTATACCATGGTCAAGTTTTTCGGGATCATCTTCTTAGGCCAGCCGCGCGAGGAGAAGCTTGGCCTGGCGCGTGACGCCAGCGGCTGGGAACGGATCGGCATGGCCTGGCTGGTCGGCGGTTGCGTGCTGCTCGGCCTGTTTCCGGTGCAGGTCATTGCGCTGATCGATCCGGTCACACGGTCATTGATCGGCGCCGGGATGGCCGATGGGGTTGCTGCCGGGGGCTGGCTGCTGGTACCAGTGGCGATTGAGCGCGCGAGTTATGGGCCGGCGATCTTCCTGCTTGGCGTCGCGGCCAGCTTCGCGCTTGCCTTTGTCCTCGTGCGCACGCTATACCACGGCCGGCTGCGACGCGCAGCGCCCTGGGACTGCGGCTACCCATGGCAGAACGCCCGCATGCAGGATACCGCCGAGGGCTTCGGGCAGCCAATCCGGCAGATTTTCGAGCCCTTTTTTCGCATGCAGCGCGAACTGCCGACGCCGTTCGACGTCGAGCCCCGCTATCGCGTCAGCGTGGGCGATCACTTCTGGCACTGGCTCTACTTGCCGCTGGCTCGCGCCGTCGAGCGCCTGGCCGGCGTCATCGGCCTGATGCAGCAGGGGCGGATTGCGGTGTACCTGCTCTACAGCTTTGCGACCTTGATTACCGTGCTGGTGGTGGTGAAACAATGACCTGGCTGGGCGTCTTCTCGCAACTGCTGGAGATCGTCGCAGCGCTGTTGCTGGCGCCGCTGCTCAGCGGCTGGATCAATCAGTGGCGCGCCTGGTTGCAGAACAGGTCGGCACCCGGACTCTTGCAGCCGTATCGGATGCTGCACAAGCTGTTCAACAAGGAATCCGTGATTGCCGAGCACGCGTCACCGCTGTTCCGCGGTGCGCCGTACATCGTTTTTGGCTGCATGGCGCTGGCGAGCGCGATCATACCGACCCTGTCGACCGACCTGCCGTTATCGCCGGCCGCCGACGCGATTGCCCTGGTCGGCCTGTTTGCCCTGGCGCGGGTGTTCATCTCGCTGGCGGCGATGGATGTCGGTACCTCTTTCGGCACGCTTGGCGCCCGACGGGAGATGCTGATCGGCTTTCTCGCCGAACCGGCGCTGCTGATGGTGCTGTTCTCGGCGTCGCTGATCTCCAAATCGACCTCGCTGACCACCATCGTCGAGACGCTGGCGCATCGCGACCTGGGAATCCATCCCAGCCTGGCCCTCGCCGGCGTCGCTTTCACCATGGTCTCGCTGGCCGAAAACGCGCGTGTGCCGGTGGACAACCCGGCGACCCACCTTGAACTGACCATGATTCACGAAGCGCTGATCCTTGAGTATTCGGGTCGGCACCTGGCCCTGCTCGAGTGGGCCGCCAGCCTGAAGCTCTTCGCCTATTCGTGCATCGGCCTGGCCTTGTTTTTCCCCTGGGGGGTTGCCGAGGCCGAGGCGCCGCTGGCGCTGCTGCTGGCGATGCCGGCGCTGATCCTCAAGCTGGCAATTGGTGGCGCTCTGCTGGCGCTGCTCGAGACACTGAGCGCCAAGATGCGCATCTTTCGCGTGCCGGAATACCTGGCCACCGCCTTTTTGCTCGCGGTCATCGGCATGCTTGTCCACATTCTCCTGGCCGCATGAGATGACCGAACTCGTCGGCCAGTCGATCAATCTCCTTGCGGCAATCCTGCTGATGCTGTCGTTCGCGATGATTTCGCAGCGGCGAATCCTGTCCCTGATTCACCTGTTTACGGCCCAGGGAATGACCCTGGTCGCGGCGACGGTGCTGGTTGGCTACGCCACGCACCAGCCACACCTCTACGTTTCGGCAGGCATCACGCTGGCCTTGAAGGTGATCCTGATCCCGTTGCTGCTCTATCGGGTCATCAATCGCCTCGACGTGCGCTGGGACGTCGAGACCCTGATCAACATTCCGATGACCATGGTCATTGGCATCGCCCTGGTCATCTTCGCCTTCAACCTGGCGCTGCCGATCTCCAAGCTCTCGGTCAGCGTCGCTCGGGGCACGCTGGGCATTGCGCTGGCCTGCGTTCTGCTCTCGTTCATGATGATGATTACCCGCTCGAAGGCGGTGCCGCAGGTGATCGGCTTCCTGTCGATGGAAAACGGTCTGTTCTTTGCCGCCACCTCGGCGACTTACGGTATGCCGATGGTTGTCGAGCTCGGTATTGCCCTCGACGTGCTGGTCGGCATCCTGATTCTCGGCGTGTTCATGTTCCATATCCGGGAAGAGTTCGACAGCCTCGACATCAGCCACCTCGAAAAGCTCAAGGAGGACTGAACTGGAAACACTGTTTTTCGTCCTCGGCATTCCGTTGCTCGGCAGCGTGGTTCTGGCCCTGATTGGGCAGCGCGACAGCGCGCGCGAGGTCAACGTCGCCTTCAGCCTGGGGACCTTCGTCGCCACCTGCGTGTTGACCGTCGAGGTGATCTCCGGTGGCCCGCTGTTCGCCTGGTCGCGCGAGTTCTACATCGATCCCCTGAACGTGTTCCTGGTCACCCTGACCGCCTTCGTCGGTCTGACCACGGCGATCTTCTCGCGGCCCTACATGCGCGTCGAGCGCGACCACGGCAAGATGACCCCGAATCGCATGCGCCTCTACCACAGCATGTACCAGTTGTTCAGCTTCACCATGCTGATCGCGCTGACGACCAACAACCTGGGCATCCTGTGGGTCGCCATGGAAGCGGCGACGCTGACCACCGTCCTGCTGGTCAGCGTCTACCGGACCCCGGCGAGCCTCGAGGCCGCGTGGAAATACTTCATTCTCTGCGGCGTCGGCATCGCGCAGGCCCTGTTCGGCACCGTGCTGCTCTACATGGCAGCGGAAAAGGTAATCGGCCTCGAAGGTGGCGCCTTGCTCTGGACCAATCTCGACGCGGTCAAGGCCCGGCTCGATCCGGGCATCATCACTCTGGCCTTTGCCTTCCTGTTCATCGGCTATGGCACCAAGGTCGGCCTGGTGCCGATGCACAACTGGTTGCCCGATGCCCATGCCGAAGGACCGACGCCGGTGTCGGCGGTGCTTTCGGGCCTGTTGCTCAATGTCGCCGTCTATGCTCTGTTGCGTTGCAAGGTGTTGACCGATGGCGCGCTGCAGAGCCACCTCGCCGGACAGTTGATGATGGCTTTCGGATTGCTGTCGGTGGTTGTGGCCGCGTTCTTCCTGTCGCGGCAGAAGGACGTCAAGCGCATGTTCGCCTATTCGTCGATCGAACACATGGGGCTGATCACCTTCGCTTTCGGCATGGGTGGCCCGATCGCCAACTATGCCGGCCTGCTGCATATGACGGTGCATTCGCTAATCAAGTCGGGCATTTTCTTTGCCGTCGGCCATGCGACGCAGAAGGCCGGAACACAGAACATGGCTGACATCCGCGGCCTGATCAAGGTCAGCCCGACGGTCGGCTGGGGTCTGATGCTCGGCTCGCTGGCCATCCTTGGCATGCCACCTTTCGGGGTTTTCGCGAGCGAATTCCTGATTCTCACCACTGCCATCCGCGAGCAGCCGTGGGCCACACCCTTCCTGCTGCTGGCGCTGGGCGTTGCCTTCGCCTCGGTCTTCAGCCGTGTGCAGCCGATGGTCTTCGGCGACACCTCGGTCAAGCCGTTGCGCCACCCACCGGCGCTGGTCCCGGTCTTTGCCCACCTCGGTCTCGGCCTGATGCTGGGCCTGTATATTCCGCCTTACCTCGACGCCTGGTATCGCCAGGCGGCGCAGATGATGGGAGGTTGAGTCGATGCGGATTGCCGGCTTCAGCCTGGACTGCGAACGATTGCCGGCGCCGCTGCCGATCTGGCGCGCGACGGTCCGCGCCGAAACCTGGCGCGTGCTGGCACGCGGCGTGTCCGAGCAGGGCGGGCGCCTGCTGGCGCTCTGGGCGTCCGACTGCACGCGCGGTGCTGCCGGCAGCTTCGTCGTCTCGGCCGCGTATGTCGTTCGCGAAGGCCTCCTCTGGCTCGAGCTGCCTCTCGGCGAGAGGCATGCGAGCTACCCGGATCTTGCGCCACTCTTTCCCAGCGCGGCGCGCATGCAGCGGGCCGCTGCCGATCTGCTGGGGGTGACCGCCGAAGGCGCCGCTGACCAAAGGCCGTGGCTCAATCACGGAGCCTGGCCAGCGGGCTGCTTTCCCTTGCGCCACGAGGCGCAGGAAAAGAATGCCGAGGTGGCGGGAGAAGTCAGCGACTACGCCTTCGTTCGGGTCGAAGGTGACGGTGTCCACGAAATTCCGGTCGGACCGGTGCACGCGGGGATCATCGAGCCTGGGCATTTCCGCTTTTCGGTCGTCGGCGAGAAGGTGCTGCGCCTGGAGCAACGCCTGGGCTACAAGCACAAGGGGATCGAACAGCGCTTCACCGAACTGCCGCCGCTCGAAGCGTATCGCCTGGCCGGGCGGGTCTCGGGGGACTCGACGGTGGCTTACGCCTGGGCCTGGTGCATGGCTCTCGAGTCGCTGGCCGGCTGCCGGGTTTCCGAACGGGCCACTTCGCTGCGCGCCCTGCTGCTGGAGCGTGAGCGGGTGGCCAACCACCTCGGCGACCTCGGTGCGCTCGGCAACGATGCCGCCTTTGCCTTCGGCCTGGCGCAGTTCTCCCGCCTCAGGGAAGACTGGCTGCGGCTGGCCAGGGACGCTCTTGGTCACCGCCTGATGATGGACTGCATCGTTCCTGGCGGCGTGGCCGCGGACATCGACCAGGCTACCTCCGACCGGCTGGCGCGCCAGTGCGACCTGATCGAGCGCGAGGTGCAGGTGTTGCGCCAGATCTATGACGAGCATGCCGGCCTGCAGGATCGCTTCATGACCACCGGTCGCGTGACGCCGGAGTTGGCCGCTTGCCTCGGCCTGACCGGCCTCGCCGGTCGCGCCAGTGGCCAAGCCACCGATCTGCGCTGCGATCAGCCCTGGCCACCCTATGACCGATTGGCGGTGAAGATATCGACGCAACGCAACGGCGACGTCGCTGCTCGGGTGGCAGTCCGTTTCGACGAAATTCAGGAGTCCCTGCGCCTGCTGCGCCTGTTGCTTGCGCAGCTCGGCGAGGGTGAGACGCGCAGCGCATTGCGGCTGCCGCCGAAGACGGCGTGCGGCGCCGGCTGGGTCGAGGGCTGGCGCGGCGAAATCTTCGTCGCCCTGCTATGGGACGGCGAGGGCGGAGCCAACGCCATCCGCCGCTGTCACCTTCACGATCCTTCCTGGCAGAACTGGCCGGTACTCGAGCACGCGGTGATCGGCAACATCGTCCCGGACTTTCCGCTGATCAACAAGTCCTTCAACCTCAGCTATGCAGGACACGACCTCTGATGTGGCGCATTCTCCGACAGATCACACGCCAGGGCATCTGCAGCGAAGCGCCGCCTGAAGGCAACGCTGCCGCGCGCGGCGAAGGCGCGCGCATCCAGCACGAACTGCTCACCATTCTTGGCCAGGCGCTGAGCATTCGCCAGGTCGACGCCGGCTCGTGCAATGGCTGCGAACTCGAGATCAACGCGCTCAACAATCCCTACTACAATATCGAGGGTCTCGGCATCCGGTTCGTCGCCAGTCCGCGCCACGCCGACCTGCTGTTGGTCACCGGGCCGGTCTCGCGCAACATGGCGCTGGCTCTGCAGCGGACCTATGACGCGACGCCGGCACCGAAGCTGGTGGTGGCGGTGGGCGACTGCGGATGCAACGGCGGCATCTTCGGCGAGAGCTACGCGAGCTGCGGTCGCGTCGCCAACGTCATCCCGGTTGATGTCACGGTCGCCGGTTGCCCGCCGGCGCCGATCGACATCCTGCGCGGGATTCTGACGGCAGTGCGACGGTGTCCGGTGGCCCCGGGGTGAATGGCTGCAGCTCAAGCTCGAGCGCATGTTTCTGGTCTGCCCGGGTTGTGAAGGAGAATCACCCATACCATCAGCGAGACTCCTGCCATGGCGGCGCCAGCCCGCGAGAACCGTATGAGCAAGGTCGAGGCCACTCCCCTGGAGCCGACACCGCAAGCCCTGGCCAACCCGTTGCGGCGCTACCTGTTGGCTACGCGGCCGGCTTTCCTGAGCATCGCCCTGGCTGGGTGCCTGCTGGGCTTCGCCAGCGCCCTCGATACTGCCTTCTCCTGGCCTCTCGCCTTGTTGACGGGTTTCCTGGCCGTGGCCACCCAGGCCGGGGTCAACGTCTTCAACGACTACTGTGACCACCTCAACGGTAGCGATGCGGTCAATGTGGACCGCCTGTTTCCGTTTACCGGCGGCTCCCGCTTCATCCAGAACGGAGTGATGTCACCGCGCCAGATGCTCGCCTACGCGCTGCTCCTGTTCGGCGGGGTCATCGCCGGTGGGCTGTGGCTGATCGCAATCCGGGGGGGCGGCCTGTTCGGGATCGGACTGGCCGGGCTGCTGATTGGCTGTGCCTATTCCGCGCCGCCGCTGAAGTTGAGCAGCCGAGGCCTGGGCGAACCATGCGTCGCAGCTGGCTTCCTGCTGATCGTCGCCGGTGCCGACTTCGTGCAGCGTGGCGCGATCTCTCCCAGGCCCTGGTTGCTTGGCCTACCCTATGCCTTGCTGGTGACCAATATCCTTTATATCAACCAGTTTCCCGACCGGGCGGCAGATATCCTGACCGGGAAGCGACACTGGGTGGCGCGCCTCGATCCGGCCGTGGCTGCACGGGGATATTGGCTGATCCTGCTCCTGTCGGCGCTGGCCATGGTCGGCCTGGTCGGCACACGCCAATTGCCGCCTCTCACCCTGGCTTCCCTGCTGGCCCTGCTGCCTGCCATCAAGGCTGGCCGGATTCTCTCCGCGCATGCCCATGAGCCGGCCCAGCTCGTGCCCGCGCTGCAGATGACGATCGTTGCAGCCCACCTTCAGCCCGTCATCCTGGCGACGGTTCTGGCCTGGGTGAGCTGGTCGTGATCGCTTGCCTCATCAGGATCCTGCTGTAAGAGGCGCGAGAAGTCCGTGCGCAACTTGATCAGAGAGCGATGCGGTCCGGGTCGCGCTGCGGGCTGATCAGGCAGCGCGTGTTTCGTCTGCCGCGACCGCCTCCGCCGCCAGCCGATTGACGCCGTTGACCAGCGCCCGGATCGACGCAGTGACGATGTTCGCATCGATCCCGACGCCGTAACATTCGCCAGAACCGGTGGCCGGCGTGACCTCCAGGAAGGCGCAGGCATGCGCGTCGCTGCCTTTGCCGCCGCTGGCCAGCGAGCGTTCTTCGTAGCTGCGCACCTGCACGACCCGGCCGACGGCGCGCAACGCATGCACTGCTGCGTCGATCGGACCATTGCCTTCGCCGGCCAGCAGGTGGACCCTGCCGTCGATCTCGACGCTCAGGCGGATTCCCTGGGCATTGCCATGCTCGAAGAGATGGTGTTCGAGGTAGCGCACGGGATGCTCGCTGCCGAGATAGGTTCGAGAGAAGAGCTGCCAGATCTCGGCGGCTGTGATCTCGCCGCCATGGTGATCGGTGTGACCCTGGACGACGCGGGAGAATTCGACCTGCAATCGACGCGGCAGGACGATGCCGTATTCCGCCTCGAGCAGATAGGCAACGCCGCCCTTGCCGGACTGGCTGTTGACCCGGATCACCGAATCGTAGTTGCGGCCGACGTCGGCCGGGTCGATCGGCAGGTAGGGGACGTGCCAGAGCGCATCCGCCTGCTGCACGGCAAAGCCTTTCCGGATCGCGTCCTGGTGCGATCCGGAAAATGCCGTGAACACCAGGTCGCCGACATAGGGATGGCGCGGGTGGATCGGTAAGCGGCTGCAGTACTCGACAGTGCGTGCGACGGCGTTGATGTCCGAAAAGTCGAGGCCCGGGTGGACTCCCTGGGTGTAAAGATTGAGCGCCAGGGTGACGAGGTCGACGTTGCCGGTCCGTTCGCCGTTGCCGAACAGGCAGCCTTCGACGCGCTCGGCGCCGGCCATCATCGCCAACTCCGCGGCGGCCACTGCCGTGCCGCGGTCATTGTGCGGATGGACGCTGAGGATGACGCTGTCGCGGCGGGCGAGGTGGCGGTGCATCCACTCGATCTGGTCGGCATAGACGTTGGGCGTCGTCACTTCGACCGTCGTCGGCAGGTTGAGGATCACCTTGTCGTCGGGCGTCGCCCCCCAGGCGGCGGTCACTGCATCGCAGACCTCGAGAGCAAAGTCGAGTTCGGTCGCGGTGAAGGTCTCCGGACTGTATTCGAGCACCCATTCGGTTTCCGGCTGTTCGGCCGTCAACTGCCTGATCAGCCGAACGCCGGCAACCGCCATATCCACCACTTCCGCCTTGCTCATCCCGAACACGTTCTCGCGAAACGGCCTGGACGTGGCGTTATAGACATGAACGATCGCCCGCCGTGCCCCCTTGAGCGATTCGATGGTGCGCCGGATGAGCTGCTCGCGCGCTTGCGTCAGTACCTCGATCGTCACGTCGTCGGGGACATGACCCCCCTCGATCAGCTGGCGGACGAAATCGAAGTCGGTCTGCGACGCCGACGGAAAGGCAACCTCGATTTCCTTGAAGCCAATGTCGCAGAGCGTGTGGAACAGCCGCATCTTGCGCTCGGCGTTCATCGGCTCGAACAGCGCCTGGTTACCGTCGCGCAGGTCGGTACTCATCCAGACTGGCGCGGCGCTGAGTGTACGATTCGGCCACTGGCGGTCAGCGAGCCTGATGGCAGGGAAGGGGGTGTACTTGATCGATGGATCGTTCAACATTGTCGGGGCTCCTGAGGTGTAGTCCTGAATGTTCCGGATGAGCCACATGCTACGCCGGAGCAGCCGGCAGGTGCTTGCGTTGTTGTGTCAAACAGCGACCAAGATTGGCAGGAAATTGCGTAGAATATCGATTACCAACAACAAAAAGTTCAACATGGAAAAACTTGAGGCAATCACATGCAACTCGACCGCTTTGACCGGCTGATTTTGCAGGTCCTGCAGCAGGAGGGCCGCATCAGTAACCAGGAACTGGCCGACCGTATCGGCCTGTCGCCATCGCCCTGCCTGCGCCGGGTGCGCGCGCTCGAGGAAGCGGGGCTGATTACCGGCTACCGGGCGCTGGTGGATCCGAAAGCGCTGGGATTGTCGCTGATGGCGCTGATCCACATTTCCATGGACCAGCACACCCCGGAGCGTTTCAGCCACCTTGAAGCGGCGATCAGCGAAATCCCGGAGGTGATGGAGTGTCTGCTGATCACCGGCCAGTCAGCCGACTACCAGCTCAAGGTGGTGGTCAAGGACATGGATGCCTACCAGGAACTGCTGCTCAACCGGATCACCGGTATCAAGGGGGTGACCGGTGTTCATTCGAGCTTTGTTCTGCGGCGGGTGGTGAACAAGACGGCGCTGCCGGTTGGCGAGATCTAGCCGTCACCGCGTAGTCGTCGGTTGCGCCCGCGCATCAGGAAGCGGCCCGGATCGACCGCGCCGACCAAATCTTCGGCGACTGGGAGCGGCGCGCCGGTGATCAGGCAGGCGAGCAGTTCGCCGGCCAGCGCTGACCAGACGATGCCACGGGCGCCAAAGCCGTTGACCAGGTAAAGACCCGGCAGACGTGGCATCTCGGCGAGCGGTCGCGAAGGGCGCGCCGGATCAATCGCGGCGGCGTCGGCAACGGCCCCGATCATCGGCAGACGATCCGGTGACAGCGGCCGAAAGCCGACCCGGCCAGCGAGTTCTCCCCGGCCGATGGCCTTGCTGTAGCCCGGCAGGATGAAATCGAGTCTGGCGAGGTTTTCGGCATGGTCGGCATCGCGCAGTTCGGTTTGCTCGTCATCGACGGCAAAGGTGGCGCCGGCGCAGCGTAGGCCATCGATTGCCGGTGTCACGTAGCCGAGGCGGCAGACGACGATACCGGGCGGTGAACCACTGGCCGCCGGCAGGTGCGAAACCTGCCCGCGCGCCGCGCGCAACGGCAGGTGCGCGGCGGGGGCGAAACGTTTGGCGTCACTGGCGTTGGCCAGGATCAGCACAGGCGCTGCCGCGATGACTGTGCCGCCGGCGTCGTACGCCTGCCAGAGGTCTGCGTGGCGCTCGATTTGCGCCACTTCGCAGCCGTAGTGCGCGGTGATCGCCGCCGCGTGTCGTGCCAGATTGGCCCGACACAGCGATGCCGGGTCGACCCAGCCGCCGTCGGGAAACCACCAGCCGCCACTGGCGACGGGCCAGCCGGCGAGTTGCCTGGCGCGTTCGCGGTCGACGAAACAGAACTCGCCGGCAGCGGGCTGCTGCGTCGCCGCCACCTGCTGCTGCGTGGTGGCGTGCCGATCGTCACGCGCCAGATGCAGCACGCCGGTCTGTCCCCAGCGCAGCGGCAGGCGGGCGGCGGTCAGCGCGGCGAGATGTTTGCGGGCATGGCGGAAGCCGGCAGCGGTCAGTCGCGCCAGCCGATTGTTGTCGAGTGAGGGCAGGGGGCGCAGGACGCCGGCGAGATTGCCGGATGCGCCCTGGCCGGGCGCTGACGCACGGTCGATCAGCGTGATCGTCCAGCCGCGTGCGGCCAGCCGTTCGGCGGCGCTGCTGCCGGCCAGGCCGGCGCCGATGACGATCGCGTGGTTCATGCGCCGGTGGCCACGCTGGCCAGGCCTGCCGCTGCGATCGCTGCTGTCGCTGCTGTCGTTACGACTCTCGCCTACTCCGGCCGCATCTGCGGGAAGAGAATCACGTCGCGGATGTTCGCCGAGTCGGTGAGCAGCATCACCAGGCGGTCGATGCCGATGCCGCAGCCGGCGGTGGGCGGCAGGCCGTATTCGAGCGCCCGAACGTAATCGGCGTCGTAGTACATCGCTTCCTCGTCACCCGCCTCCTTGGCTTTCGCCTGTTCGAGGAAGCGCGCCGCCTGATCTTCGGGATCGTTGAGTTCGGAGAAACCGTTGGCGATCTCGCGGCCGGCGATGAACAGCTCGAAGCGCTCGGCGATGTCGGGGTGGCTGTCACTGCGGCGGGCCAGCGGGCTGACCTCGGCCGGGTAATCGATGATGAAGGTCGGATCCCAGAGCTCGGCTTCGGTCGTCTCTTCGAAGAGCATCAGTTGCAGCGCACCAAGACCGGCTTGGGCACTCACCTCGACCTTCATCGCCGTCAGCTTGGCGCGCAGCCAGGCAGCGTCGTTCAGTTGCGCGACGGTGAAGCCGGGGTGAGACCGGCGAATCGCTTCGCAGATCGTCAAGCGGGCAAAGGGCTTGGCGAAATCCAGCGGGCGGCCCTGGTACTCGAATACTTCGCTGGCCAGCGCCTCGCGTGCGCTCTGGCGCAGCAAGCCTTCGGTGAAGTCCATCATCTGGTGGTACTCCGAGTACGCCTCGTAGAACTCCATCATCGTGAACTCGGGGTTGTGACGCGGACTGATGCCTTCATTGCGGAAGTTGCGGTTGATCTCGAAGACCTTTTCGAGCCCGCCGACGACCAGCCGCTTGAGGTACAACTCGGGCGCGATGCGCAGGAACAACTCCATGTCCAGCGCGTTGTGGTGGGTCGCGAAGGGTCTGGCGGTGGCGCCGCCGGGGATCGGGTGCATCATCGGCGTCTCGACTTCGAGGAAGCCGTGCTTCACCATGTAGTTGCGGATCGACTGGACGATCCGGCTGCGCACGGCGAAGGTGAAGCGTGATTGTTCGTTGGTGATCAGGTCGACGTAGCGCATGCGGTACTTCTGTTCTTGGTCGGTCAGCCCGTGGAACTTCTCCGGCAGCGGTCGCAGCGACTTGGCGAGCAGGCGGATTTCCGAGCAGTCGACGGTCAGTTCGCCGGTGCGTGTGCGAAAAAGCGTGCCGACCACGCCGACGATGTCGCCCATGTCCCAGCGCTTGAACGTCGCGTAGGTTTCCTCGCCGACGTGGTCGCGGCTGACGTAGGCCTGGAGGCGGCCGGAGAGATCCTGCAGGGTGACGAACGACGCCTTGCCCATGACCCGCTTGAGCATGATGCGGCCGGCGACCCGGACTTCGACTCGCACCTCGGCGAGTTCCTCGAGGGTCTTGGCGTCGTAGAGATCGTTGATCTTGCCGGCGGTATTCTCGCGCGCGAAGTCATTCGGGTAGGCGTGGCCACCCTGCCGCCATTCGGCGAGCTTGGCGCGGCGTTCGGCGATGATGTGGTTTTCGTCCTGCTGCGGCAAAGACGCATCGGGATGGGTATCTGTCTGGGACATGATGAGTGGGCTTCTCGCGATTGGTGCCTGGGGCGGGTTGGGCAGGCGCTTGATGGGTCACACGCCCTGTTTCAGGCTGGCTTCGATGAACTGGTCGAGGTCGCCGTCGAGCACGCCCTGGGTATTGCCGACTTCGACATTGGTGCGCAGATCCTTGATCCGCGACTGGTCGAGCACGTAGGAACGTATCTGGTGGCCCCAGCCGATGTCCGACTTGGCGTCCTCGAGTTTCTGCTGCTCGGCCTGGCGCTTGCGCATCTCGGCCTCGTAGATGCGCGACTTCAGCATCGCCATCGCTTCGGCGCGGTTGCGGTGCTGCGAGCGGTCATTCTGGCACTGGACGACGATATTGGTCGGCAGGTGCGTGATGCGTACCGCCGAGTCGGTCTTGTTGATGTGCTGGCCGCCAGCGCCCGAAGCGCGGTAGGTGTCGATGCGCAGATCAGCCGGGTTGATGTCGACCTCGAAGGAATCGTCGATCTCGGGGTAGGCCGTCACCGAGCAGAAGCTGGTGTGGCGGCGGGCGTTCGAGTCGAATGGCGACTTGCGTACCAGGCGGTGGATGCCGGTCTCCGAGCGCAGCATGCCGTAGGCGTAGTCGCCGGAGAGCTTGATGCTCGCCGTCTTGATGCCGGCGACCTCGCCTTCGGATTCTTCGAGCACTTCGACCGCGTAGCCCTTGCGTTCGGCGTAGCGCAGGTACATGCGCAGCAGCATCGCCGCCCAGTCCTGCGCTTCGGTGCCGCCGGCGCCGGCCTGGATGTCGACGAAGCAGTTCAGCGGGTCGGCCGGGTTGTTGAACATGCGCCGGAATTCAAGTCCGGAAACCTCTTTCTCGATGCCTTCGACATCGGCAATCACCGCCTGCAGCGTCTCGTCGTCGTCTTCCTCGCGAGCCATCTCGAACAGTTCGCCGGCATCGCGCAGGCCATCGCCAACCCGGTTCAGCGTCAGCACGACATTTTCCAGCGACCGCTTCTGGCGGCCAAGTTCCTGCGCGCGTTCGGCGTTGTCCCAGACCTTCGGGTCCTCGAGTTCGCGCTCGACGGCCTTTAACTGATCAGCTTTCTGATCGTAGTCAAAGATACCTCCGCAGCTCGGTGGCCCGCTGACCGAGGTCGGCGAGCCGGTTTGCAATGGTGTTGAGTTGTTCGGCTTCCATGATGAGGACTCTGCTCGCGTGATGGATGAACCACGCATTATATACGGCCGGCGAGGCGGACCGGGCGGGCAGGCGGGAAATGCGGCTCTGGTGGCAGCCTTGTCACGCGTGGCGGAACGAATTGTTGATGCGCTGGACCGCTTTTTGTGCCTGATCGACCGAATACTGCGACTGGTTCGGGTAAATCGCAGCGGACGAGTGGTTATCGGCAGCGACCTGCCAGCCCGAAAGAGGAATCACCGTGCCACCTCCGACCTTGACCTGCCGTCCACAACAAGTTCGAGCTCACCAGTCCGCTGGCGCCGTTGCGACCAACCATCGAGACAAGTCGGCCGCGTTGAGTTGGCCAAGAGTGATGCGAACAGAAACGCCTCGTCTCCGCTGGCCCAAGCCACCCGTACTTGTAATGGCTGATACTTCAATGCTGAATAGGTGCAAACGCGCTATACGATACGGGAGGCTCTCCGGCGATGAACTCGGGATTCTTCTTGTAAAAACTGAAGCAGTTTTTCAGTTGGTTGGCCCTTGTTGAATCAAGATCCGTGAACTCAACCCCGCACAGGAATCCGTCAGCATCTTTCCTTTGCCAGGCGACGCGCGCGCTCACTCGCAAAGGCTCCTGCTTCCGGTATGCGTCCAAGTCTTCGTTCGGCAAATAGAGCTGTAGCTCAAGCGGTTCATTTTGAGGCACCGCGTCAACGATCCTCAGGCGAAGGCCGTTCATCGAGAAGTCACTCGCGACCGCTTCAGTTTCTGTCGTTCCGCAGACCACTTTCACGCGCAGGCTATTTTGCGCTCGCGGCACACGCCGTTTCTCATGCTGTGCGGCGCTGATCGTCTGCCCTCCCGTGAACGTGAAGCCGTCCATGATGTCGTTCAGTCGGCCGGCAACGACGCGAAGATCCTCGCCAATGGCCGCCGTCGTCTGCACCTTCATCCCGTTGGCGCGCAAAATCTTGAACAGATCATCCTGCCGCGACTCCAGCAACCCGAAATGGTCCACTTGTTGTTGGCTGGCCTGGGATATCCCCTGGTTTGACTTGACCGTCTCGACCGAGGTAATCGCAATGCCTTCGATGGTCTGTGCCATGGTGCGCGCCTCTTCCTGCGTAACGCCCACCTTTTCAACAACGACGTCCATCGATACCACCACTTGCTGAATTTTCCCTGACAACTGTTCGATGATCTGGCTGACTTCCGAGGCAGACTGGGTCGTACGCTCTGCCAGTTTACGCACTTCATCCGCCACCACGGCAAATCCACGACCGGATTCTCCAGCCCTGGCCGCTTCGATGGCTGCGTTGAGTGCAAGCAAGTTGGTTTGGCCTGCAATCTCCTTGATGACGTTCACGATGCTGTGGATCATCTGGGCGAACCGTTCCAGTTCCTGGATTTCGCCCGATGCGTGGCCAACCTGGCGAGTGGTTGCCTCCATTGAAGCAATGTTCTGGCGCACGTTTTCAATCCCTTCCCTCGCCAGCTTCTCGACATCATCCGAGCGATTCGCTGCGTCGATGGCTTGCACCTGGACGCCTGCAGATATCTGATGCACGTGTTGCATCGCCTTGCTAACCTCATCAGAGCGGCATTCCTGCTGTTTGCTGACTTCGGCGATTTCATTCGATATCGCTGCCACCTGGAAAGCAGACTGTTCCATGTTGCGGCCGCAGTCATCGACCTCCTGCAGCACTGTCTGGAGTTTATGTTGCATCTTGTCAAGCGCCTGCAGCAGTTCCCCGATCTCATCACGCGATGCGACTTCGATGACGTTGTTCAGCTTGCCCTCCGCCACGAGTTCCGCAATGGCCAGAGCATCGTTCAGGGCTCGATTGATCCGCCGCACGATGAAGAACGACAACAACATCCCTGCCACCACCGCGGCAACAGCCAACAAAACGGAGAGTCGCTGCGCATGGGCGGCGGAGTTGACAACCTGCGAGCGCGATTTAGCCGCCATGGAATGCGATGACTGAATATTGTCGACGATCAGTTGCCTGATCTCGCGCCACGCCGGTGTTTCCTCCGCAATCGTCAGTTCTCTCGCAGTGGGAAGGTCTTTGGCTGCCGCAAGACTGACAATCTTCTCCTGAATCTGCCGCTGTTTCTCTCGTAGGCTCGCTATTTTTTGCAGCGCTTCAGTGGATTTCGCGTTGTTTGCCGCCAAGGCTTGGGCCGTTTGAAAAGACTTGGTGAAATCAGCAGAGGCTTTCGAGAAATTGTCGAAACCCTTTTTGTTCTCCGGTTCAAGCTGTATATTGCGTAGGGCTTGCCCCATCTGCAGACCTTGTGCGTACATCTCCGTGTACGAGAGCAGTTCCGCCTGGTCCTTATCGACGAAATTGGAAAACCGGCCTGCAGTCTCCCCAATACTCAGAATGGCAACAGCTAGCGCCACTGCAAAGAAAACGAATATCGTACCGATGAGCAGTGAGAATTGGGCGCGGATTCGCAGGTTGCAGAGAAGTGAAGGTGTTTTCATGACTACCATATACCCTTGTTATTGTGTATGGTTTGATTTTACATTCCCGGGAGCATGAACTTCAACAAGCGTAGGCGAGTCCTCATCGGGGTGCTGCCATTGCCCTTCCATGTCGGAGTACTGTTTCGGTCTCAGCGCCGCAGCCGATCAATGACCTATCATGGCGTGAGCAGACCACATCGGCGTGTGAAGTAGGATCACGAAACGCGGTTTGCTGTCATGTCGTCAGCTCAAGCCTGCGGTATTGCCTGATCGCTCAGTGGAACCGCTCTTCTTCCGTCGAACCGGTCAGCGCGGTCACCGACGAGGTGCCGCCCTGGATGACGGTGGTGACTTCGTCGAAGTAGGCGGTACCCACTTCCTGCGGATGCGAGACGAAGCTGTAGCCACGATCGCGGGCCGCGAATTCCGGCTCCTGGACTGGCTCCTGGACCTTTTCGACGTCGGCCGTCATGCCGCGAGCAGAGCGAACTGTTCAAGCAGGTCAGGCGACGCCATTAGGTTCGAGGTCCAGGCGGCGAGGGGCTGTTGTCTCCCAAGCCAGATTCGATCAACTGTGCCTTGAGCACTGGCAGATGGTCCTGAACCGTTGTCCAGACCACTGAGGCATCGACGCGGAAATACTCGTGCGTCAGGATGATCCGCATTTCGTAGGCATCCCTGAACTGTTGCCACAGTGCTGAGTGCGCTTCCTGTGGCGACGAGTCAAGCTGCATGATCGTGTTGCCTGCCTCCCCGATGACGATCAGGCCTTCGATGACGGCTCGCTGCGTCTTGCCATCGGCCAGAAACTCATCCTTGCTCATTTTGCCAATGTCGGATTCAATATTGCTGATAGCCTCCAGCATGTCCCGAATGCGCTCGGGCAGCCTGCGAGGTTTGCGGGTCATACGGATACAGCCTCCCGAAGCACGTTCTGTCGAAAGCGCTCGTGCAGTGCCATTGGCGTAAGCACGTCGGTCCTGACACCAAGCAGCGCTTCGACTTCTCGCTTGATTCTGACCAAGCTGATCAGCGACGTCTTACCGTCAATGGGGTCCACCAGCAGATCCAGGTCGCTGTCGTCAGTGTCGTCGCCATGAACCACGGACCCAAAGACACGAGGATTTCTGGCGTCGTTGGCTTCCACTATCCGGCGAATCTCGCCTCGATGCCTTTGCAGTGCTTCAGAGGGTTTCATTTGTGATTCCGCTCTCCGATGAGAAGTGCGTTAGTCTTCAACCGTGTAGTGGCTGTGATCGACAAATAACCGACCGACAGTGCCGAGGAAAGCAGACGTTCAGCGTGGCGGTCACTCGCGCTGCGCGGCTTTATCGCTCAGCGTCCAAAGGACCGCAAAGTTAGGGGAAACTGAGCATTTTATTAGCGTAGTCTTTGCCTGCTGTTGTAGGTGGCAAAGATTTACCGTCTTGTGCATACAGATCCAGGGTTTCCTCGACGATCTCGCAGAGTTCCGCGAAGACCTGCTTTTCATCGCTGCCATGACAGCCGCCATAAAACAGACCAGGACAACTACCGACAAAGCACTGATCTTCATCAGACCACTCCACGATTTTCACGTAACGGGCACGTTCGCTCATTTAGTTGAATCCTCTGTGGCCATATTGACTGCTCTCGCTTGGTAACGCCGAGCATCCGCACCAAGCTGGCCTGAAATTACAAGCGGCCTCGTCAGTTTTGGGTGAACGAAGTTCCGGTGACTTCCTTTGCCACCACGGTTGACGAAAGCGGCTTGTTCGAGGTCCTTTATCGGTTCTCGAATCTTTTTTCGCATCGCGTCGTTGTATAAACCAGACTGCCTAAGACGGATAGCAGTAACGGCAAGCTAAGGCATTTAATGCGAACGTGGCCCCCTTTTTCTCTATCTTCTTATCTTTATCTCCGAACCTGGCCCCTTTATCTCGAGCGACGACATAGGCGGGCTAACGTAAAGCTAAGGGGCGCGCCGCTTTTGGCGCGTCCCGCTTGAGCGCCGGGTTAGGCCCTGTGTCTCTTGCGCAAAGGCCAGCATGTTTGCCAAGGCTTTGTTAACCGCCTCGGATGTGGGAAATGCCTTCTGAATCTCGGGCTGCAGAACAACGACGTTGCTTCCCTGCGTGAAGCTTTTGAAGTACTTTCCGCGTACGCCAACCCCGAGTTGCTTACGTTTCAGTTCAGGGACCTCTTGATCAGCCGTGCTCGTAAATGCCTTTTTCATATCTGGTCGCCTTTCGTGCGCTGATGATTCGAACATTGTTTCGGCGCTCCGTGTGAACCACCACGAGGAGCCGCTCCTTATTTGACATGCCATAGGTTCGGCTTCGGTCTTCAGACTCAAAGTGATCGGTGTCTGCAAAAGTTAGCGCTTGATCGTCTGCAAATACAATGACGGCTTCGTCGAACGATACGCCATGCTTTTGCAAATTGCTCGTTGCCTTCTGATAGTCCCATTCGAACTTGAACATGCGGCGTACCTGAAAGGTCTATCGTGAGTTGGGTTGTCTTCCGTGCATAACCGTGGTCTGTCCCCTATTGTCGTCCTGAGTCTTCGTGGTTTGCTGGCGGCAGCCGACCCGATGCGGACGCTCAGGCTTCTGAAAAGTAGCCGTTCAACCGAACGGGTCTCAAGTATCGGGCTCGCGCAACAAACGGTTCAGATCGTGGCTTCGCTTCGCTCGCACGATCTGACCTCATTCGTTAGGCCTCTGACGGCGGTCCTGGAGCGCAGGATTCATACCACGCCAAAGTAATGAAGGGCCACGTAGAGGGCGGCCACCACAACTGCGACGGCGAAGAGTAGGCGACCGAATCGAAAGTTGGCTTTTGCCGAAGGAGCACTGCCCACGGACGGCGCACACGTCGCAGCCGGACTTTCGTATCGTTCGGCACGCTGCAGACCCATCGTAAGCTGATCTTGAAGCTCTCTAGCCTCGACGGAGTAGGGGTATCGCGCTAGGTGTCCCTCCAACTCATAGCTGGATCGACGCAAATCACGCGACGAATCAGCGGTCAACATGTCACGTCTGACTCGTTCAAGCGACTCCGACTCAACGAGGGCGAGCTTTGCGCTTGAGTCGTTCGTCTCCCCCGGTGCGCGCTGAACGGCCGAGTAGACGCTGGCAGCAACGTGAGGCAATCCACGGGTGGTCGACACGGCAATCTTCGACGCGAGCAATGGCGAAAACCTCAGTACATCGCTCGCGTTGACGTTGTGCCAGATCGGGAGCACCACTTTTCCGCTCCCGTCCTCGCGAGCGACCAAACCATCCAACTCCTTATTCGGCCATTCTTTGCCAAAGAACGCCGGGCTTAGCACTACGACGCCGTACGTGGACTTCGCCAGTCCAAAGTCAATCTTTCGGCGGAGGCTATCCCCCAAGGTGAGTTCGCACTCGTCAATCCAGACCCGAAGGCCCATATCTTCAAGATGGCGGGCGAGAGGCCGCGCGACAGCATCCTTGTCTTCGCTGGCGTGACTGATAAAGACGTCGTAGTCCATGTCGCTTCGATCACAGGCCTAACTTTGTTATGGGGAGACAGCCTTGCGCCCCAACTCCGGTGCGTGCTGTATAACTCGGCGCCACACGGCGCCCCCAAAGGGCCTTGTAGCGCGGCTTTTCGACGTAAGTACTGTTGTGTTATCCAGTACTAAATGAATCGTGAAACACAGCACGGCTTCCCTTGCTCCCCTGAAAGCTACAAGGGTGCTCGACCAGTTGCGCGAGCGCATCCGCTATTTGCACTACAGCTTATGGATTGAGGAGAGCGATGTCAAATGGGTTCGAACGTCCGCAGTGGAGAGGCCATCTGAGCGGCCGCTTGTGGCCGGTTGCCGACCGACGCCATGCTACACCCACTGACTGTTGTCCGAAATGTAGCAGTCGGTCAGGCGACACAACTGACAGCCCCAGCCGAATGGCCGCTTACGGTTGATTGCGGGAGCGCAACGTCGGCTTTGGAGAAGGACCACCGCCGTCAGCTGATGGCCGGCTGCGGCCATTGCTCTTCCATGTCTGCGTCCTACCTCGGTGTCAGCGTCGAAGCCGACTAATCTCACCTCTCGTGGTCGCAGCAGACAACGCCAGCGTGTATAGCATCACGAAAGACGGTTTATCGTCATGTCGCCACCTCGAACCGCCGAAGCTTATCGATCACGAAAAACGCATAACCGAAAAAAAAGCCGCGCCTTGGCGCGGCTTTCCGGGATTGCCTGATCGCTCAGTGGAACTGCTCTTCTTCGGTCGAACCGGTCAGCGCGGTCACCGACGAGTGGCCGCCCTGGATGACGGTGGTGACTTCGTCGAAGTAGCCGGTACCGACTTCCTGCTGGTGCGAGACGAAGGTGTAGCCCCGATCGCGCGCCGCGAATTCCGGCTCCTGGACTTTCTCGACGTAGGCGGTCATGCCACGGGCGACGTAGTCCTGCGCCAGGTCGAACATGTGGTACCACATGTTGTGGATGCCGGCGAGGGTGATGAACTGGTACTTGTAGCCCATCGCGCCGAGATCCTTCTGGAACCGGGCGATCGTCGCGTCGTCGAGGTTCTTCTTCCAGTTGAACGACGGCGAGCAGTTGTAGGCCAGCATCTTGCCGGGGTGCTTGGCACGCACGGCTTCCGCGAATTGACGCGCGAATTCGAGATCCGGCGTGCCGGTTTCACACCAGACGAGGTCGGCGTATTCGGCGTAGGCGACGGCGCGCGAGATCGCCTGCTGCAGACCCTTGCGCGTCTTGTAGAAGCCTTCGGAGGTGCGTTCGCCGGTGACGAAAGGCGTGTCATTGGCGTCGCAGTCGGAGGTCAGCAGGTCGGCGGCTTCGGCGTCGGTGCGGGCGATGACCAGCGTCGGCACACCGCAGACATCGGCGGCGAAGCGGGCGGCGATCAGCTTCTGGACGGCTTCCTGCGTCGGCACCAGGACCTTGCCGCCCATGTGGCCGCACTTCTTGACCGAAGCCAACTGGTCTTCCCAGTGCACCCCGGCGGCGCCGGCGCGGATCATCGCCTTCATCAGTTCGAAAGCGTTCAGCACGCCACCGAAACCGGCTTCAGCGTCAGCCACGATCGGCGCGAAGTAGTCGACGTAGCCCTTGTCGCCCGGATTGATGTCCTTCGAGTACTGGATTTCGTCGGCGCGGCGGAACGAGTTGTTGATGCGCTCGACCACCTTGGGTACCGAATCCACCGGATACAGCGACTGGTCGGGGTACATCGCGGCGTAGGAGTTGTTGTCGGCAGCGACCTGCCAGCCCGAGAGATAGATTGCCTTGACGCCGGCCTTGACCTGCTGCATCGCCTGACCGCCGGTCAGCGCACCGAGGCAGTTGACGTAGGGTTCGTTATTGACCAGATTCCAGAGCTTTTCGGCGCCGCGGCGGGCGACGGTGTATTCGATCGGGAACGAGCCGCGCAGGCGGACGACATCGGCAGCCGAGTAGCCGCGCTTGATTCCCTTCCAGCGGGGGTTTTCGGCCCAGTCTTTTTCCAGTTCGGCGATCTGTTGCTCTTTAGTGCTCATGTTTTTCCTCACGAAAAATTATGAAGTGCGGTTGGGACCATGGTGACACCGGCGAGTCGAATTCGGAAGCATTGCAGGCACCAACTCGGGGCGACCAATGGCACGAAGTATAGAGGGCTTTTGTCTTGTAGGCAACAGTCTTATATAAGACATAAGATGTATTTTTTAGTCCGGCGAAACAGCGGGTTGCCGATTTCTTTCCGCATTGTGAAAAGAAATTCTCGTGCGTGAAATGCCTGCTGCCTATGCCTGACGTATTGCCGGCGCGAAGACCAGTTCCGGCAGGACGACTTCCCAGCGCTGGCAGCGAACGCGGGCGAGGTATTCCGGTTCGCTGTCGGCCCGGTCGCGGACGATGATTGCGGCTACGCGTGCCGCAACGCAGTCCATGCCGGCCGGTGGCGTGTAGCTGGCGGCGAGCCGGCCGACCGGATTGCCCTGCCCATCGCCCAACAGCCAGCGCCGGCCTGCCTGCTGCAGGTGCAGCACCGTGCCGGGCGCCAGCGCGGCGATGGCGCGATGCACCGGTCGTCCCGGCGCCTGCCGGCCGGCAAAGCCGAGGTCAACCTCGCCGGGGTTCAGTTGCCGGTAGCACCACGATAGTTCGGGGGCCGGTGGCGGCAGTTCGCTCGCCGTACGGCGCAGCAGGGAGGGCGCTGCCGGCAGCTGATCGAGGAGGCGTTGTCCGCGATCGAATCGCGCCAGCAGCAGAGTCAGCCGGGCGCGGGTCATCGCGACGTAGTACAGCCGGCGCTCGGCGTCGGGGTCGGCGCCGCCGTCCCGACGGTCGCGGCCTGTCAGCCAGCCGCCGTCGAGTACGGCGACATGATCGAATTCGAGCCCCTTGGCGCGGTGCGCGGTCAGCAGCAGCAAGCCGGTTTGTCGGCGGCGCGCTTCGCGTCCCCATTCGGCCAGCCACTCGATGAAGTGCTCGCGGGGCAGGTCGGCGGCGCCCGCTTCGCGCGTGTATTCGGCGACGGCCTCATCGAGCATCGCGCGCAGCGGGCTGGCAGGTTGCCCGGCCAGTGCGGCAGCGATCGCCGGACCATTGACCAGGCTGCGCGCGTCGTCGTGCAGCCAGTCGAGCAGCCACTGCGTTTCGCGCTGGCGCCAGAACTGGGCGCTTTCCTCCCGCGCCATCTGCACCGGGATGCCGTGCAGTTCGCAGAAGCTGCGCAGCGGCTGCAGCCATTGCCATTCGCGGGCAATCACCGCACAGCGCGCCCAATCCCAGTCCGTGCTCAGGCCGGCCAGGCGCTGCAACTCGCCGAGCACGGCCACCGCCTGCGTCCGCGCGTCATGACCGACCGGCAGGATCTGGACGCGGCCCTTTGCCAGCGGGTCGATCTTCGCCCATGCGCCGCCGGGCGGCAGCTGCCGGCGTGCACGGTCGATGCGGATCGGTTGCGCCGCCTTCATGCGGTTTGCCGCCGGCGCGATCAGCCGGTTGGCAGCATCGATCAGGTGCGCCGTCGCGCGGTAGTTGTCGACCAGATGCACGGCGCGGGCGGCATAGTCGGCCTCGAAGCGGCGGATGAACTCGACCGAGGCGCCGCTGAAGGCGTAGATGTTCTGGTCATCGTCGCCCACCGCGAAGAGATTCAGGCGTGTGTCCTCGTCGCTCCGGCTGCGTCCGGCGAGGGCGCCGATCAGTTCGTACTGCTGCGGCCCGATGTCCTGGTACTCGTCGACAAGAATCCAGCGGAAGCCGCCCAGCAGGCGGTCGCGCTGTTCGTCGGCCTGATCTGGCGGCAGTTGATCGCCGCGCAGCAGCGCGATCGCCTGGCGGCGGATGTCGTCCAGCACGGCCGCGAAGCTCTCGTTGGTCAGCAGCCTGTCGCGGCCAACGAAGCTCGCGCCGACCAGCCGCATGGCCAGGGCATCGCAGGTGAGGACGCTGACCGCACGCGCGTCGTCGCCGATCAGATCGCCGAGGCGCTGCCGAATCTGCGCCGCGGCATGCCGGTTGTAGGCCAGTGCGACGATGCCGCGCGGGTTCTCGCGGCGCACCCGCACCAGGTAGGCGATGCGGTGCACCAGGACGCGCGTCTTGCCCGAGCCGGGGCCGGCGAGGACCAGTACGTTGCTGTTCTCGCGATCGTCGGCGACGATACTCTGCTGCACCGGGTTGGCCAGGGCTTCGACGATCCGGCGCCAGGATTCCGGCGTCGTCTGCCGCGCCAGTTCCTGCTCCCGGTCGGGTAACCAGCGCTGCATGAAGGCGTCACGCGGCAGGCGGAAATAGTCGAGCGTCAGGCGCAGGGCATCGGCCATCGCCTGCAGGCCGCGCTGCACGTACTCAGCCATGACGTGAATCTGCACCACCTGTTCGTCGTAGTGCAACTTCAGAGGCGCGAAGTCGGGTTGCCGAAACTGCCGCTTCCAGTCGGCGTCGAGGCGGATGGTCATCGCCGGGCGGAAGACCGCCAGTCCCTTGTTGAGGCGGATCACTTCCTGCTCGTGCAGCCAGAGCAGTGCGCGGTCAAGCAGCCGCGACGTCTCCCTGACCTCCGCCTTGAGAACCAGGTCGGCGTCGACTGCGGCCAGCAGGCGGCCAAGCGTCGTTTCGGCGAGCAGGTCGGTGCCGCGTGCGCCCGCTGGCAGGCAGGCGAGCAGGTGGCCGAGCAGATGCGCGGCGGCGGTGCGCCGCAATTGCGCGGTCCTGGCCAACGCCGACCAGTCGCGCTGCAGGCGGAGCGCAACCGTTTCGGCGTCGATCCGCCGCAGGGCAATGCTGCCAAGCCCGCCTTCGTCATTGCGGCCGTCGCCGGCGAGGCTGGCGAGCAGCTGGCGCAGCCGTACCGGCAAAGCGCCGGGGTGGCCCGCGTCCTGCAGGCCCTGGCTCAGCCGCCGCAGGTGCAGCAGCGAGCTCTCGCCACGCACCAGGTCGGGCGCGTTCTCGCGCAGCAGGTCGATCAGCGCGACTTCAAGCCGCGCGCTTCGTTCGAGGCGTTGCGCAGACGAGTTTTCGACGCCGACCTGCAAGTAAGCCGTCAACATCGTGTCGTTGCTCGCTATCCCCAGGCGCTCGAGATCGTGCAGGGCAGACCGCAGCTTCTCCGAGCCCAGTCCGGTGACGCCCATCAGCTCGTCGGTCGACAGCCCCTCGTCGGCCGGAGCGCCGATCAGCGCCCCGACCAGCGCCAGCAACTGCCGCTGGTAATCGCCCTGCAGCGACGCGCGCGCCAGTCGCTGGCGCGCCTCGTCGAGCGAACCGACGCGCAGCGATGACGGGAAAACCTGCACCTGATTCTCTTCGCGGCTCAGCAGGCGTGCTTCCTCGAGCCAGCAGACGGCGGTTCGCACGCGCGTATCATCGGTGGCGCTGTCGCGTTCGAAGCCGCCTTCTTCGTCTTCGGCGAGGATTTCGCCGGGCGTCGCGATCACCTCGCCGTCCTTGCGCTTCTTGCGGTCGAGCTGGCGCAGCGAGCGCAGGATCGCCTGGATTTCCTTGCGGCTGAGCCGCGAGCGTGCCGACATGCCGAACTGGCGTTCGACGTCCTCCGGCGAGTAGAGCAGGACGCAGCGCGCCGCCTGCTGGTCGCGGCCCGCGCGGCCGGCCTCCTGCAGGTAATTCTCGAGCGAGCCGGGAATGTCGGCATGGATCACCAGGCGCACGTCGGGCTTGTCGATCCCCATGCCGAAGGCGTTGGTCGCGGCAATCACCCGCAGGTCGCCGCGGATGAACGCCTCCTGCACGTTCTTCTTGCTTTCCGGTGGCAGCCGGGCATGGAAGTACGCCGCCAGCAGGCCCTTCTGCGTCAGGAAGGCCGACACTTCCTCGCTGTTTCGGCGCGTCGCGCAGTAGACGATGGCGCCGCCAGGTCCGTCAGCCGGCAGTTCGGCCGCCAGCAGCTGGTGGATGTGCGCCAGCTTTTCCGCCGGCGTCGTCGGCAATACCGCGAAGTCGAGGTTGCTGCGGCTCGCGCCGCCGTCGAAGCAGCGCAGGTCGACGCCCACCTTCTCGGCAAAGTGGGCGACGATGTCGGCGACCACGTCCGGTTTGGCGGTCGCCGTCAGGCACAGCACCGGCGGCACCGGGCCGTCGCCGGCTTTCTCGCGGATGAAGCGCCCGACGTAGCGGTAGTCGGGCCGAAAATCGTGCCCCCACTTCGACAGGCAATGCGCCTCGTCGAGCACCCAGGCGCCGATCTCGCGCTGCGCGAGCACCTTGCGCAGCGTCGAATTGCGCAACTGCTCGGGCGAGATGATCAGGATGCCGGCGTCGCCGAGGCGGACGCGGTCGAGCGCGTCGGCTCGCTCGGGCATCGACAGCAGGCCGTTGATCGCCAGGCAGCTGTCGATGCCACGTGCCCGCAGCCCTGCCACCTGGTCGGCCATCAGGGCGACCAGCGGCGAGATGACGACCGTCAGGGCGCCGGTCTTTTCAAAGCGTGACAGCGCCGGGATCTGGTAGCACAGCGACTTGCCGGTGCCGGTCGGCAGGATGGCCAGCAGGTGTTCGCCGCGCTGCGCCGCTTCGACGATGCGCTGCTGCAGCGGGCGGCCGTCGGCGCCAGCCGGTTCCGGGCGGAAACCGGTGAAGCCGAACCAGCGAGTCAGTTCCCGGCTCGCGTCGTGGTGCTCGCTGCACCAGGCGCAATCGGGCCGGCCGCAGGCCTGGTCGCGCAGGCGCCGGATCAGCACGCCGGCGCCGGGGAACCGATGCCGCACCCACGGCGGCAGCACCGAGTTGCCGCCGGCGACCGACAGCCAGGCGAGCGCGTAAGCCAGCGACCAGTTGCTCTGCGCCGCATCGTCCACGACCTGCATCGCCTGCGTCCGGCAGCCCTTGCCGTCGAGCAGGCGGGCGATCGCCTGGCGCGCCGCGGCGTCGCTCGGGCGGAGCTGGCGCCGCAGCGTCGTGAAGCAGGCGTTCAGTCCGGCAACCCGCTGATCGAGCGTCGTCAGCCAGTGCCAGGCGAGCAGCAGTTCGGGTGCTTCCTGTTGCCGCTGCTGCAGCGCCTGGTACTGGTCGTGGAACAGATCGAGCGTCAGCTGCGCGTCGAGCAGCGGGTCGTTGAGCTGGCCGCGCCTCAGCCCCCCGTCCTGGTAATGCTTGACCAGGTGGTGGTAGGGGTGGCGCGGGAAGGCCAGCGGGTTGAGCCACAGCGTATCGACCACCGGCAACGCCAGGAGGCGCAGCCCAGGCTGGGCTGCGGCAAGGTGTGGCCCGTCGAAGTGGATGAAGTTGTGGCCGAGCACGAAGCTGCAGCCATCGGCCAGCGCATCGAGACGGCCGAGCGCGCCGGCCAGGTCGCCACCGTCGAACCGCAGGCTCTCGCCGCTGTCGCCGCGCAGCGCCGCCAGTTGCCGGATACGCCCACTGCGCAGGCCGACTTCGAGGTCGATCGACAGGCAGCGCGGCTGGAAGGGTAGGGCGTCTGGCGTGATCTCGGGCGAATCGCTCATTGGCGTCATCATACCCGGCAGCCTGCGTTGCCGGCGCGCTGTCAGTCGCCCTGGCTGGTATGGCGTGAGGCGAGCGCTGCCGGGAGAATGATCAGGCCTTCGGCTGGTCGGCCGCAGGCTTCGGCTTTCCCGGCGTGACGACGCCTGGCGAGGAATCCGCCGCTCGCGCAGCGAGGCTTGGCCGCGCCGCGCCGCCGGGCAGTGTTTTCGGTTAGCATCCTCACTGCGCCTAAACGAAAACCAGCCCACAAGCCAGCCTCCCGCACCTGCCGGCACCCACAGCGAGCCATGGACGACATCCTCCCGCGTGCAACGCGGACGAAGAAGGACTTCTTCGTCAGCTATAACCAAGCCGATAAGGACTGGGCAGAGTGGATCGCCTGGCAGCTCGAAGACGCCGGTTACAGCACGATCATTCAGGCTTGGGACTTCCAGGCCGGCGGTAACTTCGTCCTCGAAATGGATCACGCGGCGCGCACCACCTGGCGCACCATCGCCGTCGTCTCGGACAACTACCTCGCCGCGCAATTCACCCAGCCCGAGTGGGCCGTTGCCTTGGTGCAGGACCCCACCGGCGCCTGTGCGACCCTGCTGCCGGTGCGCGTCGGCGAATGCCAGCCCGAAGGACTGCTGCGCGCGATCGCCTACATCGATCTCGTCGGTTGCGACGAGGCAGGGGCGAAACAGACGCTGCTCGCCCACCTCCGCAGCGAGCGCCTCAAACCGTCTCTGCCGCCTCGTTTTCCCGGCCAGGCGTCAGGGCAGCGCGCGGCGGCGCCCGGTTTCCCCGCGCGCCCGGCAGCGACTGGCCCCTTCCCCGCGCGCCCGGCAGCGACTCCCAGCGCTTCGCCGCTGCAGGCTTTTCGCGCTGCGCTGCTCGGCGAACAGAGCGTTCCCGCTGTGGACGAGCGCACGCTGCAGGAGATCCTCCGCCACTCGCCGCGCACGCTCGACGAGTACCGCCTGGCGCGCATCGCCGAGTGGTCGCAGCCGCAGTACGCGCTCGACAAGCGCTTCACGCGGCTGACGCTGCTGCTCGACCAGGGCCCGGAAGCGCAGGGGACGCGCTGGCAAGCGCAGCAGCAGAGCTTCGACGACCTGCGCGAAGTGCTGGCGGAGGCCGGCGAGCCGGCGGCGGTACTGCTCGGTCCGCCCGGCTGCGGCAAGAGCACGCTGCTGCGCCGGCTCGAACTCGACCTCGCCGTCGATGCGCTGCGCGCGCCGGCAGGCGAAACCACTCGCCTGAGCTTCCTCGTCCCGCTCAACCGCTACCGCCCGGCCCGGCCCGGCGAAGCGCCGCCCTTGCCGCGTGACTGGCTGGCGCAGGAATGGAGCCGGCGCTACCCGCAACTGCCGCCCTTCGGCGAACTGCTCGCGAGCGGCCGGCTGGTCCTCCTCCTCGACGCCGTCAACGAACTGCCGCACAGCGACGACACCGACTATCGCGAGCGCATTGGGCTCTGGCGCGACTTCGTCGGCGAACTGCCGGCCGGCACGCGGGTACTGTTCTCGTGCCGTAGCCTCGACTACAGCGCCAGCCTATCGACGCCCGAGGCGCCGGTGCCGCACGTGCGGATCGAGCAACTCGGCGATTCGCAGGTCGAGGAATTTCTCGCCGTTTACGACGCCGAGCACGGCCCGGCGCTGTGGCAGCAACTGCGCGGCACACCGCAGCTCGACCTTTTCCGCTCCCCGTTCTACCTCAAGCTGCTGCTCGGCCAGGCCGGTGCCGGCGGTCCGGCGCTCGAGGGCCGGGCAGCGCTGTTCACCGGCTTCGTCCGCCAGGCCGTACAGCGCGAGATCACGGCCGGCAACCCGCTGTTCTGCCCCGGCGCGCTGCTCGACAAGCGCGACCACGAACGCCTCGCCCAGCGCGCCTGGCGCAACGCCACCGATCTGCCCGAGCGCGGCACCCTGCTGCCGGCGCTGAGCCGCTTTGCCTACGACCTGCAGGCGCGCCGCGCGCCCGGCGAAGCCTCGCGCCTGCGCGTGCCGTGGGACGACGCTGTCGAGCTGCTCGGCGGCGAACGCGGCAAGCAGCACGGCGACGATCTGCTGCACGCCGGCGTTTCGCTGCAGGTGCTCGACGAACAGTGGGACGACGTCTTCTACGTCCACCAACTGCTGCAGGAGTACTTCGCCGCGCGCTCTCTCGCCGGCAAGCCGCAGCCCGAACTCGTCGTTAGCGCCTGGCGCGCCGACGAGATCAGCCCGGGCCTGCCGGCGGTGCTGGCGGGACTGGCCGACTCCGACCCGCTGCCGGCAGCGCCGGCCACCGGCTGGGAGGAAACCTTCGTCCTTGCTGCGGCAATGGCGCGCGGGCCCGAGGCTTTCGTCAGCACCCTGGTCGACGTCAACCTGCCGCTGGCCGGCCGCTGCGCTGCGCAGCCCGACGTCGCCGCCACCATCTCCGACGCCCTGCGCAAGCGCCTGCAGCAGGCGCTGGTCGCGCGCAGCCGCGACCCCGAAGCCGACCTGCGTGCCCGCATCGCCGCCGCGCGTGCGCTCGGCGCACTCGGTGACCCGCGTTTCGAGCCAGGCCGCGGCCCCGATGGCGACTTCCTGCTGCCGCCGCTGCTGACGATCGAGCCAGGGCGCTACTGGATCGGCAGCGACGAAGAGCTGTATGCCGGCAAGTTGCCGGCGCACGAGGTGGACGTGGTGACCTTCCACATCGCGCGCTTCCCGGTCAGCAACGCCGAGTGGCGGCTGTTCGTCGAAGCCGGCGGCCACGAGGACGAGCGCTGGTGGCAAGACGACGCCGGGCAGCGCTGGCGGCGCGGTGAGGGAACTGCCGAAGGCCCGAAGCAGCAATGGCGGGCAAACTGGCAGACGTTGCGCGACAACCCGCAGCGAATCGGCGAACTGCTGCGGGACGGGCGCATCACGTCGAAACTGGCCGAAGACTGGGAGCAAATCCGGCGGATGTCCGAGGACGAGTTCGAGACGCTGCTCGAAGCCCGGTATCCCGCTGGCAGACAAAGCGAGCCCAGCTACTGGAACGACCCGGCGTACAACGACGCGTCGCAGCCGGTCGTCGGAGTATGCTGGTACGAAGCACGCGCCTACTGCGCGTGGCTGTCGGCGCAAACCGGCCAGCTCTGGCGTCTGCCGAGCGAAGCCGAATGGGAAGCGGCGGCGCGGGGGCGCGAAGGCCGGCGCTACGCCTGGGGAGACGACTTCGACGCCAGCCGCTGCAACAGCTTCGAGAGCCACGTTCGCGGCACGACGTCGATCGGTGTCTTTCCGGCCGGCGACACGCCGCAAGGACTCGCCGATCTCAGCGGCAACGTCTGGGAATGGACGACTACCGCCTACGAGTCGTACCCTTACGCGGCCGATTCGCGGAGGGAAAGTCCGGATAGGGCCGATGCCCGGCGCGTGGTGCGCGGCGGCTCCTGGTTCTTCCCCCGCGACGGCGCGCGCTGCGCCTACCGCCTCGACCTCGACCCGGGCGCCCGCGACGGCGACCTGGGGTTGCGGTTGGTGTGTGTCTCCCACATCGAGCAGGCTTTCAAAAAACCCGGCCCGCGAGGGCCGGGCCGGAAATGCCCGTCGACCACGGTTGGCTGGCCGAGGCGAACGCGCTGTGGATGGCGCGGGCTGGTCCCGTCCGCACGGATTGCTCCACGGGGCGCGCGCCGTCGGGCACCTAAAGAAGAGATGCGCCGCCTGGGCGTAAGGCCCGAGGCGCCTCGCCCTCCATCAGCGTGCGCTCTGCTTCAGCCAGCCGCCGAGCAGGCGGCCGATCTCGGCGACGATGGCGCGGACGTGCTCGTACTGGCCGGCGTTGAGCCAGCGCCAGTCCCACGCCAGGCGCAGGTACAGGCGCAGGTGGTTGAGCGCCGTATCGGCGCGGCGCAGCGCGTCGAGCCGTGGCGCGCCGCGCTGGCTCTGCGCCTCGAACAGCGCTTCCTGCAGATTTTCCGGGCGACGACCTGCTCGCTGCCTGCCGCCCGCGCGGACTGCCGATCGGCAATCTGAGCTCGCAGTTCTGGTCGAATTGCTACCTGCACCCGTTCGACCAGTTCGTCACGCGTGAACTGCGCTGCTCCGCCTACCTGCGCTACGTGGACGACTTCGCACTGTTCAGCGACAGCAAGCGCGAACTGTGGGCCTGGAAGCGCGCGCTCGTCGACCGCTTGGCGCAGTTGCGCTTGACGATCCATGCGCGCGAGGCGCAGGTACTGCCGACGTACTGCGGCATCCCCTGGCTGGGCTTTGTCGTTTATCCGACGCACCGGCTGGTCAAGGCACGCAAGGTCCGCGCCACCGCCGACCACCTCGGCGAGCGTCTCGACGACTACCTCGCCGGACGGATCAGTTTCGGCGAGTTCGACGCCAGCGTCAGGGGCTAGGTGAACCACATCCGCTACGCCGACTCGTGGGGGCTGCGCAAGCACGTCTTTCGCGGCCTGCGGTTCACGATGCGGCCGCCGCCAGGAAAGCCTGCGGCGGAGTGGGCGGCGATCGGCGATCGCGGGACGCCGGGCAAGCGCAGCGTGCGGACGCGGATGGTGCCTGGGGGTGGCTCCTGACCCGTAGGTTGGGCTGAGCCCGCGAAGCTCAACGCCCAAGGCCAGCAGCACAGCCGTCGGGCGAAGCCCGACAGCGTGGAGCCGCAGCCCGGCGTCGCCAGTACCTTGCATCTGTTGGGCTTCGTTCCTCAGCACAACCTACGTGCTACGTCCGGCCTGGTTCAGCTGAGGCTGGCAGCCAGTTCCGACCGTTGGCTGCTCGCCATCGATGCCGGCAGCAACGCAAAGGCGTCGGGTGGCCAGGTCACCCGGATTTGGCCGACCGCCCGGCAGTTACCCCCCTCGTTTTTTTGGCGCGCGGGGCGCTTCGCGCCCCTGAAACGCCACTGCGCGGCGTTTCAGGGGGCCAGTGAAGCAGAGATCACAGAGATCAGAGAACCAGTGGTCAGCGCTTCAGGATGGGGGAGACACACGACACCCGAAAGCCCAGGTAGCTGTTGCGGTCGCCCGGGTCGTAGTCGTAGCGGTAGGCGCACCACGCGACGTGGCGGTTGCTGGTCCAGGAGCCGCCGCGCACCACGCGCCGGGCATCGGTACCGACCAGCGTTCGGTGAGGATCTTCGTACTGGCTGAGGCACCACTCCCGGACGTTTCCGGCCAGGTCGAGGACGCCAGCAACCGAGGCATCCGCAGGGTACATGCCGACTGCGGTGGTTCGGCGGAGCCGGCTCTCCCAGGTGTTCGCACAGCCTTCGCGCCAGTCGGACCCCCAGGGATAAGTGTTGCCGCGCTGACCGCCGGTAGCCGCCTGCTGCCACTCGGCGTCGCTCGGCAGCCGTACCTCGAAACCCAGCCGGGCGCTCGCCCAGCGGCAATAGGCGACGGCGTCGAACCACGAAACCCTGTCGGCCGGGCAGTTGCCGATCGGCCGAAACTGCTCTCCCGATGAGTCCTTGCGCTGCAGCCCCTGCCACCAGCGCTTGCGGTCGGCGTAGCCCTGCGGGTCGGCGAGGAAAGCCTGGTATTGCCACCAGGTCAGCGGGTAGCGGGCGATATGGAAGCGCGCGACGTCGAACTCGCCGTGACCGCCTTCGAGCTCCACTGTCCCGGCCGGGATCTCGCACCAGTCGATGTCGGGCGCGCCATTGGGCAGCAGGCCGACGCCGGGTCGGGGATCGCCGATGCTCGCCAGCCGGTCGCCGATCCACGCGCGGCGGTCGTGCGTCGTCACCCGGTCGGTGATTTCGGCGAGCAGGCGCTCGGCTTCCAGCCGCAGGAAAGAGCGCGCCGGCTCGGCGAGGTCCGCCCGGTCCTTGCCCAGCTGTGCCAGCGCTTCGAGCACGGGAGGCAGGCGCTCGTCCGGCCAGAGATAGCTGGCCTGGCCACCGCTGCGCTGCCATTCGGCGGCTGCCGTCTCGGCCTGCCGCAGGGCGCGCAGGTCGTCGACGCGTTCGCCGATCCAGTCACGCAGCCGCGGCCACTCGCGTAACAACGCCTCGTGCGCGACTTCGACGACGGCTCCGGCCGCGCTCTGGCTGCTGACCAGCAGCCGCGCATCGACGAAGGCAGCGAGCAGCGTCTCGGCGGCTTCGCTGGCGGTGAGCGAGACGGCGAGGCGCGAACGCGGCAGCCGCCGGCGGGTGGCGACACCGCGTTCGTCGACCTCGACGAGTTCAGCGAAAACCGGCTGCAGCAGCGCCTGCGCATCCGCCGGCAGCGCCTGCCAGGTCGTTTCGGCGCGCCGGCTGATCGCGCCGCGGACGCCGCCGAAGCCGTCGTAGGCGGTGTGCGTCAGGTGGCCGTTGGCGTCCCTCGCCTCGTACAGCTCGTGCAGCGCGAAGGCGAGCAGCGCGAGCGCGCCGGCATCGCTGCCGGTCTCCTCGAGGATGCGCGCCGCCAGCCCCTCTTCGAGTTCGAGCCCGGCGCGCGCCGCCGGCGCGGTGATCATCGCGAACAGCGCCGCGAGGCCCGGGGCGCGGACCGAGAATGCCTCGGTGCAGAGCGCTGCCGGTAGCCGCGGCCAGGCCAGCCAGCGCGGATGGAAATCGGCGCGCATGGTGACCACCAGCCGCAGCCGTGGCGTTGCGGCCGCCGCCGCGAGCAGTTCGACGAAGGGCTCGCGGCGGTCTTCGGCGACGACGGTGAGCAGTTCCTCGAACTGGTCGATGAAGACGAGGATCTCGGCCCAGCCCGGCCGCGTGGCGAGGAGGCTCGCGGCTGCGAGCGCGAAGCTGGCCGGATCCCGCGCGAGCTGCCTGGCCAGCTTGCCGGGCGTGATCTCCTCCGGCAAAAGCGGCGCCAGCCGGGCGGCGAGCGCCACGAAGGGGTCGTCGCCGAGTTCGCCGGGCGTGAAGCGCAGCCCCGACCACTGCCAGCGGTCTGCCGCGCCGGCCGGCACCACCTGCGGCAGCAGCCAGCCTTTACTGCCCTCGATGGCGTTGGCGGCGAGCTGCGGGAGCAGTCCGGCGGCGACCAGCGACGACTTGCCCGACCCCGAAGCGCCGACGACGGCGATGAAGCGGCCGCCGTCGGCGAGGCGGCGAACGAGCTGGTCGGTCTCGCGGCCGCGGCCGCAGAAGATCGGCGCGTCGGCCGGGGTGAAGGCGCGCAGGCCGGGGAAGGGCGATCCCGGCCAGAGCGGCGCTGCGGGGGTCGCTGCGGACGGCGGGCTGGACGGCGAGCGGGTCGCTGCGGCGGGTCGCTCCTGCAGCAGCGTGTGGATTTCCGATTTCAGGTGCAGGGCGAGGGTGAGCTCGAAGTCTGCGGGGGCGGCATACTCGTTCACGCCTCGGCGGATCGACCCGTCCGGGTTGCGGAACGTGGCGAAGAAAGCCTTGACCTGGTCGTGCTGGCGCTTTCTGTCGTCGAAATCGGCGTCGTCCGGGTCGAGCAGGCATTTTTCGGTGCGGCGATAGACGACGATCCGCGGCCGCCCGCAGCGCTCGGCAGCTTCCAGCCGTCTAGGTATTCCCACTCGGTGCCCGAGAGGTACGGGCTGCCGTCGGGTTTGCGGTACTGGTCGGCGGGCAGCGGCGTTCCCATCCGCGCCCAGACGATGACGACGACGATGTCGCATTGCGAAGGCTGCGGCAATCTGGCGGCGATCGCCGCCTGCGGCGTCATGGTCGCCAGCATCGGCGTGCCGCCGCCGGGCTGATCCCAGGCGACGGTCTCGATCGTCAGCTGGCCGCGCAGCAGCGGGTCGTAGGGGATCTGTTCGAGTAGCTGCCGCGCCAGGCGACGCTCCTGGCTGACGTCGCCCGGTGAGGCGAGGAAGACGCGCAGGTGCAGCGGCGTTGCGGCGGTGGCTGCGGTCGAGGTCGTCGCGGCGAGCATCGCCGCGAGCGCAGCGACCCGCGGCCGCTGGTCGTCGGTCACCCGCTCTCGCGCGAAGTCGAGCAGGCTGGCGAACGTCGGCCGACCAGCGTCGCCGCTGCGCGCCAGCGCGTCGACCAGCCGCAGGACGAAGGCCTCGGGCGGGCTTCGCCATTCGTTCTCGCCGATCTGCCGCAGCGCAGGACTGTCGGCGCCGAGCGCCAGCGCCAGCAGCTCGCGGCGCCGGTCTTCGCGGGCGAGGATCGGCGAGAGCAGGGTGATGAATTCGTGCCGGGTGGTGTCGTCGAGGAGCGTCATCGGTGGCCGTTTCGGTGGTTGCTGCGCTGCGCGTCTGCGACTGGCGCGGAGCGTCGGGCAGGTACGCCAGTATGCCTCGGGCGGGGTGGATCGACAATCGTCTGCCTTTGCAGCGTGCGACCCGGCACCGTTGCCCGGCAACGACCGGCATGCCGAGTGCCACCGCGTCAGGACCATCCGGCAGCGGGGCTAAACCATTCGTTGCCGCGGGTGGGCAGATGCAGGCGCCGGTCAGGCGCGGCATCGAGACGCGCGACTCCCGGCGTACAAGGTTTCCGCGATGGCCGTTCCGGCTTGCCGAGCGGCGCTGCTGGCTCGGGCCGAAAGCGCCATCAACCTTGCCGCCGGTCGTCGACACCGTCGCCCAATGGCGGGCGACGGCTCCTCTGCGGCTCCTCTAGGGCTACTCCTGGGGCCGTTTGCGCAGCTCAGCGTCCGGAACACCCGCAGGTGGCTGCGCGGTTCCTGATCCCATCAGTGCTTCAGGTGGCCAGCCTCCTGATGTCCTGGCGCGCCTTGCGGCATCTGCATGCCATGAACTGCGTCAGGCTGGCCCTTGTAGCCCAACAGACCAGGGTCGGTCATGCCGGCAATCATTGCCACATGGGCAAAGACGAGGAAGACGGCAACGTAGGACGCGTGCCATCCCAACCTTTGCTCGGCGGTGAGCTTGGCATGCAACAGCCCGAGATCTTGCAGGGCAATGAGAATCAGCGGAATTCCGCCGATCAGGTAGGTGCCGACGGCGACGACGTCGATGATTGTCCGCCATTCGCCCGCCCTGGTGATGGGTGCGACGGCGGTGACCAGCAGATAGGCAATGATGCCAAGGAAATACAGACCGACGACGATGCCTGCCGCCCGGTTCAGGTGGCGAACCCATCCTTCCAGCTTGCGCGTATAGAGGATGTACAGCTCGGTAATCGCCACGGTCTCGGCGAGAATGATCGGGATGGCCATGAAGAGGATGAGATTCCAGGGTTGATTGGTCGCCAACAGCTCCATGTAATGGGTCATGTTCATTTGAAACTCCTGATAGTCTGATAGTCAATGCGTGCCCTGTCGGTAGCGCAGGGCCAGGGCACGAATCCTGCAGAGCAGGTGATGGGGACTCAGGAGTTCAGCCGCGGTGGCCTGTAGATGCTCTCGGTCCTGAAGAGCAGGCGCAGCGTTGGCACAAAGGAAATCTGTTCGCTGGCGTCATGGAAGGCATGCACCAATGCCTGCACCGGCAGTGCCGCGGCCACGCCGATACAGCAGGCATGCAACGCCTTCTGGCAGGCGTTGTCACTCTCCGCCGGAGACATTGGTGGGCGTTCATGGCCATGGCTTGGCGGCACCGCTTCATGGCAGTCGGGAACCTGAGAGATGACTTCTTGCACCTCATGATGGGCCGAAGCGGCCGCGACCAATGCCGCATTGCCCACCGCCGGGGCAAACAGGATGCAGAAGCTGACAAGGAGGGCGATGGCATTGCGCAAGGTCATGGAGTCATTATGTCCTCTGCCGTGGTGCTCGCACAAGCGACTTCACGATCTCTTGTTGGCGAAGTCGCGACCGTTGCTCAGGACGGCTTGCGCCTGCAGGCTGCGGTGTGTGGCAAGGCGGAACGGTAGCTTCTTTGGATCGACACGACGCGCGGAAACACGATTCAGATTCGCCATCAATGACCTGAACTGGCCGCCAGTATCCGCCTGCTCGAAGGTGGACGCAGGCAGGAAGCCGGCATTCCAGCGCGCTTTGGCCGGGGGTAGAATCGGGCATGTCACCTTCCGGGCAACGATCCGGTGTACCAGGTTCATCTCCCGGGTCCGCTTGCGTATCCTGCCGGAGAAGCGCAACTGGTCACCCATCGAGGACGCACAGCTCATGCCCATCACCCCATTTCAGGCGCTTGCCTGCCCCCTCGACGGCGGCCCTCTGCGCAGCAACGGGTCGATGTGGCGCTGCGCCGCCGGTCATGGCTTTGACATCGCCCGTGAGGGCTATACCCACCTGCTTCCGGTACAGCAAAAGCGCTCGCGCGACCCGGGCGACAGCAAGCTGATGGTTGCTGCCCGCCGGCGCTTCCTCAATGCCGGTCATTACCAGGCGATCGCCGCTGCAGTAAGCCAGGCGGCACTGGCGGACCTGCCTCCGATGGCAACTGCCAGTTGCCTTGATGCCGGTTGCGGGGAGGGTTACTACCTGCGTCAGCTGGCAGCTGCGACGCGCGACGGACAAACGCTTGCGCTGCTCGGGCTCGATATCTCCAAGTGGGTGGTCCTGTCGGCAGCGAAACAGGATCGGCAGTCTACCTGGGTCGTCGGCAGCAACGCAAACCTGCCAGTGCAGCCGGGCACGCTTGATCGGGTGCTGTGCCTTTTCGGCTTTCCGGTCCATGCCGAGTTTGCGCGTGTGCTCAAGCCGGGCGGCCAGCTGTTGCAGCTTGATGCCGGGCCGGACCATCTGCGGGAGCTGCGCGAAATCATCTACTCCACGCTGAAGCCGGGGCGTACTGCCGACGTCCGGGAGCCGGAGGGCTTTACCTGCGTGTCCAACGAAAGCGTCCGCTACCGCCTCGACCTCTCCGGCAGCGAGACGATTGCCGATCTGCTGGCAATGACGCCGCATCTCTACCGCGCCAGCGCCGAGCGCCGTGCGCAGGCCGCGGCGTTGACGGCGCTGTCGGTGAGCGTGGACGTCCGCCTGGCGCGTCTTGCGCGTAATGCCACCCGCTGATCCTTTCTGCCATTCGGTGGGTCATTGACCGACGCCAGATCAGCGCGCGCGAACAAGACACAGGCACCGGGCGGTGCCAGGCGGTCGAAATTGCCTCGGGCGTTGCCAAACGGGGCAGGATGTCCAAGAGTCACCTGAGCCAGCGTATCATCACGCCATTGAGGTCTGCACGCAGCCAGGAACGACTGGCTGTCCGTCAGCAATGCACTACACCACAGTCCGGTAGCGGACTCTTCCAGCCAACCAGAAGGAGGTCGAGCATGAACGCACGCACTTGTCGCATCGCAACCGCAGGTATCCTGATCGTCGGTCTGTTGCCCTTTGCGGCCGCACAAGCCCAGCTTGGCGACCTGATGAAACAGGGGGAAGGCAGCGGCGTATCCGGTGGGCTCGGCAACCTGGGTGGCGTCGGCGGCGCGCTTTCCGGGCAGTCCCTCACCTCTGGCAGTGCAAGCAACGTCGCAGGTCTGCTGGAGTTCTGCATCAAGAACAATTATCTCGGCGGAAAGGACGCAGCCTCGGTCAAGAACTCGCTGATGAGCAAACTGCCGGGTGGATCTTCCTCCTCCGACAGTGGCTACAGCAGCGGTGCCAAGGGCGTCCTGAGCGACAGCAATGGCAGTCAGTTCGACCTGAGCAGCATGAAGAAGAAGGTCACGAAGCAGATCTGCGACACGGTTCTTGCCCAGGGCAAATCGATGCTTTGAGCGGCTCTCGTCGCATGACTGGCTGGCCGACATCGTCAAGTACAGTGGCGAAGTCCCGTGGAGTGACCGCATGAACGTTTCGGCGATCGACAAGACCGCAAACACCAAGCTCAACCGCTGGCTGATTGGCATTGGCTTGGGCGGCGTGCTCTGGATAGCTGCCTACAGCCAGCTCACCGCTTTTGCCGACGCCGTTGTCAGCGCCATCGGCCTTTCCCGTGGGACGCACTTCGGCGAAGCCGTCCATTTCTTCTTCTACGACACGCCCAAGGTGCTGCTGCTGCTGACCGGAATCGTCTTCGTCATGGGCATCATCCAGACTTTCTTTTCGCCGGAGCGTACCCGGGCGCTGCTTTCCGGCAAGCGGGAAGGCATCGGCAACGTCCTGGCAGCCACCCTGGGCATCGTTACACCGTTCTGCTCGTGCTCGGCGGTGCCCCTGTTCATCGGTTTTCTCTCGGCAGGTGTGCCGCTGGGGGTGACCTTCTCCTTCTTGATCTCGGCGCCGATGGTCAACGAAATTGCCTTGGTGCTGCTCTTCGGCATGTTTGGCTGGAAGGTCGCCGCTCTCTACCTCGGCATGGGGTTGCTGGTGGCCATCGTCGCCGGCCTGGTGATCGGCAAGCTGAGGATGGAACATCACCTCGAGGACTGGGTGCAGAAGATCCTGGCCGGCCAGGTGACCCAGGTGGCCGGTGAGCAGCTTTCCTGGCTCGAACGTCTGCAGGCCGGCGGTGCGCATGTGCGCGAGATTGTCGGCAAGGTATGGCCCTACGTTCTGGCGGGGATCGCCCTGGGTGCCGGCATCCACGGCTATGTGCCAGAGGATTTCATGGCCTCGTTCATGGGCCGCGATGTCTGGTGGGCCGTACCCGCTGCCGTTCTGCTCGGGGTGCCGATGTATACCAACGCCGCGGGAATCATTCCGATTGTCGAAGCCCTGATCGGCAAAGGCGCGGCCCTCGGTACGGTCCTCGCCTTCATGATGGCCGTGATCGCGCTTTCGGCGCCCGAGATGATCATTCTGCGGAAAGCGCTCAGGCCGACCCTGATAGCAACCTTCGCCGGTGTCGTGGCAACCGGCATTCTGCTGGTCGGCTACATTTTCAACTGGCTGCTGTGATTCATATCTTCATCATGAAAAGGGAAGTCGCATGAAAAGCATCAAGGTCCTCGGTACCGGCTGCGCCAACTGTCGCACGACCGTCGCCCTCGTCGAAGCGGTTGCCAGGGAGAAGGGTGTGGAGATCTCACTCGAAAAGGTCGAAAACCTGCCGGAGATCATGAGCTACGGCGTGATGTCCACGCCCGGTGTGGTGATCGACGGGCAGGTGGTGCATGCCGGTGGGGTGCCTGCGCGCAGCAAGGTGGAGGGCTGGCTGTGAAATGTGCACCCCGGCGACTTCGGCGGTCGGTCCGGACCTCTACCCGCCGCTTCCCAACCCGCATCTTCTTTCATCATCCGGGGTGGCCGCAACTGCAGTGACCGTTAGGGCGACGACGATGTCGACGGCCAAGCGGGCGAAGGTTCGCGCCGAGAAACTCATCGACTGTTTGATTTCCTCGATCCGGTGAGGTAGTCGGGCTATGGGGGAATCGAAACAAAATTTGTGCCTGAGCACATATGACTTAAAATCATATTGTCATAAATTCCGTCTGACCCGGCTATAAAGAAAATCGGCAGACTCGGTGAGCCGGCTAGGCCTGCCTACCGGTGGGTCGATATCGCCAGGGTCATGGCACCACAGGTCCACCCAACACCGGCACTTCGAACTCGATGTCATGCACTAGGAAGTCGCTGCCATGCAGCCGGCCGGCGAAGTCCCTATACGGATCGACCGTGGCGCCGCCATCGTTGACGTAGGCGCCGAAGACGAACTGGTGCTGGTCGTCATAGGCACCCGCGCTGAGGACCAGGCTGCTGAAGACAGCGTCACCGTCCAGGGTCAGGGTCAGGGTCATGTTCTGCCGACCGTGGCTGATCGCGGTGAACGTCAACTCTTTTACCACGTTGCCCGCGTCATCGAGTGCTTGCAGCCGGCCGGCCTCGTTCTGGTTGAGCAGGTTGCGGTCATCGTCCTGGAAGAACCTACTCAGGTTGAGGGTGACCTTGTTGGCCGGGTCAGCCAGATCGAAGCGCAAGGCTTCAGCGCCCTGGATCTCCTGGCGGTTACCGCTGGTTGCCAGATTACGGCCGCTCACTCCGAGATTGCCGCCATACAGGTCACCACCCGACAGCGCCCCCGCCCTCAGTGCGTTCAGCGTCACCGGACTCCACAGTTCGAGATTGCTGACGTAGTCTGCCTTGTGGCTGATCGCCACGTCGGGATCCGTCCAGGACGTCGCCCAGCCATTGGGATCGGCGCCGTTGACGATACCCGTAGCATTGCCCAGGTGGATGATGGCCGGTGGTGTGGCGACATTCTTGACAGTGATGTTCTGGGTCGCGACGGAGAGATAGCTGCCATCTTCGTCCACCAGGTCCAGCGAGATGGTGCGAGAGACGTCACCAACGCCGTCACCGTAGATGTGGGTGAAGCTGCCACCCGCCGCCGCCCATTGCGCGGGGGTGAAGTTGTCAGTGCTCCCATCGCCCCAATGGATTGCGTAGCTGGAACGGGTGTCGGTACCGGGGTCGTTGATCGCGCCCACATTCAGTGTGTAGGTCGCGGCCTCATTGACGCTGTCGGCACCGCTAATCGACGCCGTCGGCGCGACGTTGTTGACCGTGACCACCTTGTTCTGCAGCGAACTGCCGCCGTCTTCGTCGCTGACGGTGACCCGAATCGTACGATGCGTGGCGTTGACCGGGCCATCCTCATCGTCGGTATAGGTGTGGGTGACGTTGTCCAAAAGGGTGGCGAGCTGCGCCGCTGTAAGATTCTGCGTGCTGCCGTCGCCCCAGTCGATGTCGCAGGAGAGCCGATCGGCGGCACCTCCGCCGACATTGCCGACGATGTGGAGCGTGTAGGCCGCCCCTTCGTTGGTCGCGGCAACACCGCTGAGGGCGAGTGTGGGTGCCGCCTTGCTCACCGTGACGACGAAGGTGTCGGAGACCGCAGCCCCGGACATGTCGGTGGCGGTGACCCTGACGTCGAGCGACCCGACGTCGCCACTGACCGGGGTGCCACTGAAGGTGGCCGTTGCGGCATCGAAGTGCAGCCAGGTCGGCAAGGCCGAGTCATCGGTCAGTGCCGCCGCGTAACTCAGGCGATCGCCGGCATCCATGTCGGTGAAGGTGTCCGGCGCCAACGCAAAGCGGAAAACGGAACTCGCGTTGGCGGCCTGATCGGCAATCCGGTTGGCGACGACGGGGGCGTTGTTGCCGGTGAGCGCCGCCACACGCACGACGAGATCGGCTTCGCCAGGCGCAGCCTCGACATTGCCTGCGTTGTCCCTGGACAGCGTGTAGAAGGCGTAGGTATGGCCGGGTTGGCCCAGGTAGGCGGCGTGGGTCCGCGTCGTGTTTTCCAGCCAGGGGGCGTAAGCGCCGCCGTTGTCCGACACGTAAACGGTGTAGCCAGCCAGGCCCGAGCCGGTGTCGTTGCCACTCCAGTGCACCTCGAACTGGGTGGTGTTTACCGTGCGTGTTGCGGGCGTTCCGCTGGCGCCGGCGGCATCCATCTGGCTGGAGGGCAGCCGGGAATCGACGGTGTTGAAGATGGCCGGTGTGTCGATGGGCTCGTTGATGTCGAAGACGATGGTGGCCTTGGCGTCGATGACAGCCCCCGTGCCGGCACTCTTCCCGGGCTTGACGGTGAAGTTCACGTAACCCTCGCCGGCGCCGTCGGCATCATTCGGGGGCAGGAAACCGACGGTGGGGTTGTCCGGTATCTCGCCGGTGTTCGGGTCGATGGCGGTGAGAGTCCAGAACACCTCATGGCTCTGCACGTCGATTCCGGCGACCACATCGACCAGATAGCCCTTGCTGGCCGTCAGGTCGATGCGGTTCATGTAGAAGGCGACGCCATCCGGGACATGGATGTCGAGCTCGCCCCAGCCGAAGTCACCCAGGCGGAAGCTGTTGACGTCCACATCAGAGTCCAACGGCAGGGTGACGGTGACCTGCTGGGCCGGAGCGGTGGCGGTGGCCAGGTTCTCGAAACGAACGGTGTAGGGCAGTGCTTCCTTGGCGGTTACCCAGTGTTGGTTGCCGTAACCATCCGGGCCGAGGATGTCGTTTGGGTCGATGGCGCCGATCACGCGCATTGTTTTGTTTACGAAGTTCCAGAACCGGTCGGCCCGATCGGCCAAATAATCTGAAAGAGAGGGGTCAAATGCCTTTTTGAAAAAAGACCGCAGGTTGTTGCCAAAGTCGCCAAGGTTCGTTGAATTGTAACTCCCGCTGAGTACGTGGCCAATGTCCTTGGGCGTACTCTTTACGGTCTTATACCCAGATGTAATCTGCTCACCTAACACCGTGAATTGCGCAGCTGTATTGAGGTTCTGGTTAAGTTGGGGCAACAGGTGTAGTTTATTCGAGTTAGCATCTTCTAGGTTGCCTAATAGGATTTTATCCCGCCCCTCCGTTTGCGCCCTCAAAGCGACATACATCGGTGCGGCAGTAAGGAAGTTCAGCGCTACCCCAACACCGGTAACGACCACTGCTGCGGCAAAAGGGATAAAAAATAATTGTCCGGACGGATCAATAATATTCGCTGGTTCATTATTGACATAGCGATATAGGTTTGTATCTCCCCCATTAAGGCCTAATGGATCTATTTGAGTAAAACGACCATCTAGAGCGTTATAGAATCTCGCCCTCATAAAATTCAACCCATTTCCCTCACCCATCACCCCCCACTGGCCCACATATTCAAATGGATTGGCGACGGTTTCGGTGGTGGTCAGATTCTCCCCAAAAGGCAGATAGCGGTATTGGTCGACGTAGGCCCCGTTGCCATTGGTCAAGCCGGCCGTAGACCCAATCGCATCGAAGTCGTAATAACTGCTGCCATTCGCCGCGCTGCTCTGTCTTTCCAACCCCAGCCCGTAGGTATAGGCGGCTATCTGGTTGCCGGCAGCGTCATATTCGGCCGCCACATTCACCATCCCGGTCGGGTCGAGCTGATATTCGGTGCGCGCGCCGTTGTGCACACTGGCAGTGCGGTTGCCCAGCGCATCGTATTCATAGGTCCAGGACCCGGTTGGCGTAGTGACACTGGTCAGGCGATTTTCGGCGTCATAGCCGTAAGTCGTGGTGATGCCGCCGGCGGACCTGGTATGCAGGTTACCGTTGGCATCGTAGGTGAAGGCTACGTTGCCGGCCTGGGTGTATTGATTCAGGTTGTTGGCGACGTAGCTGTCGGTTACGCCGTTGTCGGTGACCGAGATGCGGTTGCCGGCGGCATCGTAGCGGTAGTCGATGTGGCGTCCATCCGGCAGGGTGACTCGGGTGAGCTGGCCGACGGCGTCGTAGTCGTAATGGGTGTTGCCGTCGAGAGTCGCGACATCGGTACGCTGGCCCTGGGCGTCGTAAGCGTAGTCGAAGCGTGAGTTGACGCTGCCATCGGCCTTGAAGTTCACCAGGTGGGTGAGCTGGCCGGCGGTATCGTACTGGTAGGTGGTGTAGGTGCCGTTGCCATTGTCACCGCGCGCCAGGCGACCCGTATTGTCGTAGGTGTAGCGGGCAATGAGGTTGCCGGCGCCGTCGCTGAGCTGGGCCAACCGGCCGTCGCTGTCGTAGCCGTAGTTGGTGATGTGACCCGCCTGGTCGGCCATCTGGATGCGATGGCCTGCCGCGTCGTAGCTGTAGCTGAGGAAACGGCCGGCGGTGTCGGTGACCTTGATCAGGTGGTCGGCGGCGTCGTACTGGTAGGTGGTGTGGCTGTCGGCGTCGGCGGCACTGGTCAGGTTGCCGCGCGCATCCCACGTGTAGGTGGCGGTACTGCCGTCGGCAAGGGTCTTCTGCAGCAACTGGCCCTGGGCATCGTAGGTGTAGCCGATGCTGTCGCCGCCGCGATTGATGGAACCGGTGAGGTGGCCCTGGGCATCGTAGGTGTAGGTTTCGCTGCTGCCGTCGGCATAGGCAATCCTGTTGAGGTTGCCGTGGGTGTCGTAGCCATAATCGATGGCGTTGCCGCGCTGGTCGGTCATACCGACCAGCTTGCCGAAACCGCTCTCGTAGCTGAACTTCACCTGGCCGCCGAGGGCGTCCTGCACCGACACCGGGTTGCCGTTGGCGTCGTAGGCGAGGCTGCTGGTCGTGCCGTCTGGGTTGACGATGCTGCTGAGGTTGCCGTCGGCGTCGTAGCGCAACTGGCTGACATGGCCCAGGGCATCCTCGACCTGGCCGACCTGGCCGCGATCGTTGAGCAGCAGGTGGGTCACCGCACCGGTCGCGTCGGTGACGGTGACGCCGTTGCTGCTGTCGTAGGCGTAAGTATAGGTGACCGAGCCGGCGCTGTACTGGCTGAGCCGGCCCTGGGTGTCGTAAGCGAAATGCTGCACCGAGCCATCGGCCAGGGTGACGGCACTGACCATGCCCTGCGCGGGGCCAGGTGCCGTGATGACCTCGTAATGGGTGGTGCCATTCGCCGTGGTGACATCGGTCAGCCATGTGTTACCGGCGTCGTAGGCATAGGTGATGACACGCCCGGCCTGGTCGGTGACGCTGGTCAGGCGTCCGGCGGCGTTATAGGCGAAGCTCAGGCTATTGCCATTGCTGGCGGCGACCTCGCTCAAACGGCCACCCGTGTAGCTGGCCAGGATCTGATTGCCGTTGCTGTCGGTAATGGTGTGGAAAGTGCCATCGGGGTTGAAGACGGTTTTGGTACCATCCTGCTGATGCAGGACGAAGGCGCCGCCCGTCACGACGAGCGTCGCGGTGCCGGTGCCCCGGTAGCTGCCATCGGCCTGGTGAGTAAAGGTGCCCTGGCTGCTGCCCAGCTTGACGATGACATCGCCATTGGCCTGCCGGGTGGCGGTGATATCCCAGTCGAAGCTGCGGCCAATACCCAGCGCGCCGGTACCCGCCGGACGCAGCAAGGCGCCGTTGGCGGTTGCCGCGGCGAATTCCATGCCGAAGAGCTTGCTGACGTCGTTGCTGCGGCCTTCGAGCTGATCCAGACGCGTGGCGTCCTCGGCCAGGGCGTTCTCGTAGTCCGTGGTGGTAGTGCCCAGTTGCTGGATCAGGTTGGCCTTGATCTGGGCCCAGGAGGCGTCGTCGATATCGGCAGGTCGGCTGCTTTCCAGGGAGGTATTCCAGTCCATCGCCTGGTCCGGTTTCAGGCTTGAGACGCCGAGGGTGAAGGTGGGTGGTGGGTTCACAGGGAAGAAATAGAACTGGATGCTGCCCCCGGCACCGGGGCAATCCCGACCCCGCCCCCCCCCCCCCCCCCCCCCCCCCCGCCCCCCCCCCCCCTCCCCCCCCCCCCGCCCCCCCGCCCCCCCCCGCCCCCCCCCCCCCCCCCCCCCGCCCCCGCCCCGTCCCGGCCCGCCCCCCCCCCCGGCCCCCCCCCCCCGCCGGCCCCCCCCCCCGCCCCGCGGCCGGCGGCCGGGGGGGCCCCGCGGGGGCGCCCGGGGCGGGGGGGGGCCGCCGGGGGGGGCCGCCGGGGGGGGGGCGGGGGGGGCCGGGGGGGGGGGCCGGGGGGGCGGCCCCCCCCGGGGCCCGCGGGGGCCCCCCGCCCGCCCGCCCGCCCGGCCCCCCCCCCCCCCCCCCCCCCCCCCGCCCCCCGCCCCCCCCCCGCCCCCCCCCCCCCCCCCCCCCCCCCCCCCCCCCCCCGCCCCGCCCGCGGCGCCCCCCCCCCGCGCCCGCCCCCCCCCCCCCCCCCCCCCCCCCCCCCCCCCCCCCCCCCCCCCCCCCCGGGCCGGCCCCCCCCCCCCCCCCCCCCCCCCCCACCCCCCCCCCCCCCCCCCCCCCCCCCCCCCCGCCCCCCCCCCCCCCCCCCCCCCCCGCGCCCCCCCCCCCCCCCCCCCCCCACCCCCCCGCCCCCCGCCCGCCCCCCGCCCCCCCCCCCCCCCCCCCCCCCCCCCGGGGCCCCCCCCCCCCCCGCGGCGCCCCCCCCCGGGCGGGCCCCCCCCCCCCCCCCCCCCCCCCCCCCCCCCCCCCCCCCCCCCCCCCCCCCCCCCCCCCCCCCCCCCCCCCCCCGCCGCCCCCCCCCCCCCCCCCCCCCCCCCCCCCCCCCCCCCCCCCCCCCCCCCCCCCCCCCCCCCCCCCCCCCCCCCCCCCCCCCCCCCCCCCCCCCCCCCCCCCCCCCCCCCCCCCCCCCCCCCCCCCCCCCCCCCCCCCCCCCCCCCCCCCCCCGCCCCCCCCCCCCCCCCCCCCCCCCCCCCCCCCCCCCCCCCCCCCCCCCCCCCCCCCCCCCCCCCCCCCCCCCCCCCCCCCCCCCCCCCCCCCCCCCCCCCCCCCCCCCCCCCCCCCCCCCCCCCCCCCCCCCCCCCCCCCCCCCCCCCCCCCCCCCCCCCCCCCCCCCCCCCCCCCCCCCCCCCCCCCCCCCCCCACGAGCCACAGCCACAAGGGGCCCCCCCCGGGGGGCCCCGGGCTGAGAACGCCCGCCGGGCCTTCGCTGTTGATTGCCAGGAATTGCCGGCCGCCGCCGCTGAAATCCGCATCCTCGGGCAGCTTCAGCAATACATCATCGCTGCCGACGATGTTGAGCAAAGGCGCGCTGACGTCTGTTTCGCCGACGTTCTTGTAGTGGACGATCACCGTGCCGACCGTACCGCGGCGTACCCCAGACGGGGCGTCCATGCCATATTCGACGCGGCCGAGGGGACCGGTGTCTACGGTGAATGCGGAAGTCAACAGAGCGGTCTGGGCGCCTTCCTGGAGCTTGACGTCGTAGGCACCGGTCGCCAGGCCTCGCAAGTCGAAAGTGGCCCACACCTCTGTGCTGTCTTTCCAGATCACCCGTTTGGCGGTATGCGCCACGCCGTCGGCACCAACCAACTGTGCCTCTGTTTGTGCGGTGAATCTGGCGCCGTCGATGCGGATGGTGACCTGGCCCTTGTTGCTGCCGGCATGCGTGCCGACGTCGGTGATCGAGAACGGTAAGGTATCGGCAGTGAGGGTATAAGGTGCGGGAGTGTATCGTGGCGCACCGCCGAGCCCTGCGTCGATCAGATTGCCGTCCGGACTGTACGCCATCACGTAATAGCTGCCCGCGCGGGCGTTGGCGATCACCACGCTCTGGTCCGGCGAGTGGAGCGCGGTGTTGCGATAGTCGAAGGCAGCCCGGCTTGGCATGTGACCATAGCTCACGTACAACTCGCTGTCGCTGTGAGACTGGCTATCGTAGGTGAACCTGAGGGTTTCCCCGGCGGTGACGTCGACCCGGTAGAAAGCCTGCCCAGGTTGGGGGTCGGCGTAAAAGCGATTGGCCAGCAGGGTGGAGGTGACTGGAGTCCCGAGGGTAAGGACTGGGACATCGACATGCACGGTGGTGTCCGAAACCTTCAGGTTGTTGCTTTCGTTGTTCTCGGTGAGCTCATTACGGATGTCGCTACGGACGATGACGTAGTAGTCGCCAGAGATGATGCCCGGCATGGTTGCGGTGGCGGTTCGGGTATAGGAAGTGGCGCCATCCAGTGGACCATTGACCTCCACCCGGGCAAGCAGCAGGTCACTGACGTCCCAGACCCGGTCCCTGGAGAAATAGACGGCATCGTGCCAAGTCCCGGTGACGGTGTTGCTGCTGAGGTTCGAGACGCTATAGCGAATATTGGTCGCGTTACCGACAGTCGCATTCACGGGCATGACGATGTCGGTGGTGGTCAGGTCGACGGGCGGCGGCAAGGCGATTTGGATCGGCTGGCTGGCACGCGCCACGTTGTTGCTCTCGCCGCCGCGTTCATAAACTCCATCGCTGCTATCGACGACGCCGAACAGGTAGTACTGCCCAGCGACCCCCTTGGGGATCCGGAAGGTGTCACCCAGCGACGCGGTGCCGTTCGCCGCCAGCACGGCGCTGGAGTCGGCATAGCCCAGGTAGACGTCGCTGTCCCGATCAAGAATCGGGTCGAGCGACAGGAAGAAACTCTGAGTCCAGCCTGGTCGTGTCTCGGCAACGCTTTGATTGGCGACTTCCCAGTTGAGTATCATGTTCTGGCCACTGATCGCGTCACCACTAAGCTGCAGGCTGCGCATGATCAGATCCGGAACTGGACTCAGAACCACCGTTGTCGGTGCTGCGCTGACCGACACGTTATTCGCGATCTGGCCACCTTCCGCCACTTCACCGAGGGTATCCGACGTGCGAACGAAGGTCCAGTAGTTGCCCTGCAGGTCTATGGGCAGGGCAACCGGGAGGGATCCACGGTACTGGCCGTAGGCTGCCAGATTGCCGAAGTGGAGGAACCCTTTTTCGAGGATGAGGTCGTCGGCGTTGCCCACTATGGCGTCCTGCGACAGGATGATTTGGTCGTACAAATAGTCGCTGGGAGTCGAGCCTGGCCCGAGATTGGTCACGGTGTAGTAGACGGTCATGATCTGCCCGGAGTCGACCGTGGCCGGAGCGGACACTGCGGAAACCTCGATATCAGCAGGCCACGGTTGTACCTGTACCGCGGTGGGAACACCCGTGTTATTGCCCTCCTGTGCTCCTTCGTAGACCTCTCCTCCATCGTGGCCCTTCTGTTCGAGATCGGTCGAGACGAAAACCTGATAGCTCCCGGAAAAATCGACAGGCAAGTTGACGAGCTCGCTGGCGACATAGTGCCCGCCAGCATTCAGCACGCCACGATGTTCGTGCACGGCCAGAAAGCGGTCATCCGCATTGCCAAGGACCGCGTCGCTGGACAAAACAATCGTGTCCGTCCAGGCATTGACGATGCTGTCGCCGCTGCCCTGGTTGGTGACCGTCCACTCGACACGCAAACCGCCACCCGCCAGTGCCGTCGCCGGCGCGCTGATGGCGCTGACCACCAGGTCGGCGGGTGTGGAGACAACGGTGATCGGTTCGGAAACTAGGACGTTGTTGGCGTTATCCAGCTCAAAGACGCTGTCGAGATTGTCGGCACTGGCGATCAGGTGCCACGTCCCTGCAATGCCGTTGGGCAAGGTGGCGGTGAAGGTCTCGGCATACTGCGCGCCAATGTTGAGCGACCCGGTGTGATACAGATCCTGCGGGCTCAGCTTGATGTCGTTGACGTCCAGCGTGGTGTCGCTCGACAGGTAAACGGTGTCGAACCAGCCGTTGTTGGGCGGTACGGTGAGGCCGATGTTGGCCACCGTGAAGCTGACATCAAGGGTATGGCCGGCCACCGCCGGCCCGATTGCGCTGACCGACAGTGGCTGCAAATCCGGTGGCGGAGTCAGGCGAACCCGGGTCGGCTGGCTATCGAAGTCCGTGTCGTTGGAATCAAATAGATTGCTGACCCCTGGTCCAGGAGTCAGCCGGACAAAGACATAGGCATCTCCTGAATAGCCGGTCGGCAACACCACATCCATGCTGGTGGTGAACGGATTCTGGTGATTGACTTGGGGTAGCAAGGGCCAGGGTGGAAGTTCGCCGGCCTGCCAACGGAATACCTTTTCCTGAGTGCCTAGAAGGGGGTCGCTACCATCCAGCGCGCTGTCCCTTGAGATATAGACCTGTACAACCCAAGGAATGGTCCAGTACGTGGCGACTTCACCAACTCCGCCGTAGACCGTTGACTGGATCCCAGCATTTCCGACATTGCTCACGGTGTAGCGCACAGTCATGATCTGACCGGAAAACGCCTGCGCGGGGGCGCTGGCACCTTCGACCTGCAGATCGGATTGCTGTCCGAGGGGGACGGGTTGGACGGCTACAGCCGGACTGGCCCACAGATTGTCGTTCTCGTGTCCCAATTCGAGCAGGGCTTTGTCCGCATCGGTCTGCACCAGGACGTGGAAATTGCCCTGCACGTTGTCCGGCAGGGCGAAGGTCCCCTGGCCCAGATAAGACTCTCCAATACTCAGATAACTGGGGTTCTGCACAGATCCGAGCCGTATGTCGGTACTGGCATCCCTCTCGTCAAGCTGGTCATCGGTCGAAAGCCAGATCGCATCGGTCCAGGTTGGCGATGAGGTCGGGCTGGTGCCGGTGTTCTTGACCACCCATTGCACGGTGATGGCGTTGCCCTGGTAGGCGGAGGGTGGTGCGGTAACGCTGTCGACCACCAGGTTGGGTGTCGGCGGCTGAGTGAAATGAATGGGCGGATTCGAACTGGTCACATTATTGGATTCGCCGGGCCCTCCTTCCGGCACGCGCTGGTAGGCGTCGGTCACCACGACGAAACGATATTCGCCGACGGCATCGAGGGGGATCTGCACCGACTGAACGCGCTGGATCGGGGTGTTCGGTTCTAGCGTACTGCTGAAAGCGAAGGGGCCAAGCAATCGGTCGAGTTCAGGGGTGTCTGGATCGTCGAGATAAACCAGGTCATCCCAGGAATCGTTGAGCGCGGCTTCGCCCTGGTTGATGGCGGTCCAGACAATTTCGATCGGCAACCCGGTATTCGCCGCGACCGTCGGGTAGCGGGTCGACACCTGGCTCACCACCAGATCGCCATCCACATTCCTGACCGCGATGGTCAAATCCTGATCGATACTCAAACCGCCCTGGTCGGTGGAGCGAACCCGAATTGTCGGTTTCGGCTCGGTCTCGAAGTCGAGCAGGCTGGCCCTGGCGACCCGGACCTCGCTACCGTGCAGGGCGAAGCGACCGCCGGCGTCGTTCAGCAGCAGGTAGCTGTAGTGATCGTCGCTATCGGGATCGACTGTACTCAGGGTGCCCACCAGTTCACCATCAGCACCCATTTCATAAATGCCACTCGAAGTCAGCTCGACTGATGTCGGTTGCTCATTGACGTCGTTGAGGTCGATGCTCAGCATCTTGTCGTAGCTGAGTCCAGTGTTGTCGGTTGCCCGGACCCGAATGGTGTGAGCGATGGCGGTTTCGTAATCCAGCAAGCGGACATCTGCCACCAGCAACTGGTTGTCAACCAGCACAAAGCGGCCTCCGGCGTTGTCGAGCAACTGGAATGTCTGGGTATCACCCAAATCGGGGTCGAGGGCCGCCAGCATGCCAATCAGGCTGCCGTCGGCGGCATTCTCGTTGACTCGCGATGCGCTCAAAAAGATATCGGTAGGTGCCGCGGGCAGATTGTTCACGGTCACCGTTTGGCTGCCGAGCAGGAAGGTGCCATCTTCGTCGGTGGCGCTGACGCTGATCGTACGCGGCGTGCCACCGTCGCCGTAGGTGTGAGTGGCGCTGCCTGCGGCGTACTGCGCCGGGGTCAGCACGGTGCTGCTGCCGTCACCCCAGTCGATGCTGTAAGCCGTGCGCGTGTCGGCGCCCGGGTCGCTCACCGCACCGAGGTTGATGCTGTACAGGCTGGCTTCATTGACGCGGTCGGCACCGGTTATCGACGCTGTCGGAGCGACGTTGTTGACGGTGATCGACTTCGTGCCAGCGCTATGCGTGCCGTCCTCGTCGAGCACCTGCAGGGTGACCGTGCGGTTGGTGCCGCCATCGCCGCCATCGGCGAAGACGTGATTGACGGTGCCCCCCCCGGCGAGCAGGGTAGCGTATTCGGCTGGCGAGTACTCGGTGAGCGGACTCCCGTCGCCCCAGTTGATGCGATACAGCGTCGGCGTGTCGATACCCGGGTCAACGACCGCACCCACCGTCAGCGGGTATACCGCGCCCTCGTTGCTGGTGTCGGTGCCGCTGACCTCCACGATCGGCGCGACATCGTTGACGGTCACCAGGTAGCTGTCGGACACCTGCTGCGCGCCCGAATCGTTGACCGTGACGCTGACCTCGAACGACGTCACCCGGTTGTCGGCGAAGACATGGCTGATGCTGAAGCTGAATACTCCGCCACCGATGTTGAAATTCTCCACTGGCGTACCGTCGCTCCAGTCCACGCTGACCTGGCGGCCCACGGGATCCTGGTCGGCCGGATCGCTAAAGGTCACGATGTGGCTGAACAGCGTGCCTTCGCTGGCATTGGTGTCGGCGCCGGCGTTGACGACGATCACTTCGCCTGGATGTGTGACGACGATGGGCTTGGTGCCGGCGGGGAAGGTGCCATCTTCGTCGGTGACCGAAACGGCAATGCTACGGTTGGCTGCACTGGCGTAGGTGTGCGTCAGCTGCCGGTTCGCGGGTAGTTGCGCTACGCTCACGGACTGTGTCGTACCGTCGCCCCAGTCGACGACGTAGTCGGTCTCGGTGTCGGCCCCGGGGTCGACCACCGCGCCCAGGGTGAGCGTATACACCAGGCCCTGCTCGACAGTGTTGTTGCCGGTGAGTCCGATGGTCGGATCGACGTTGGCGACGTTGACCACGAAGCTGTCGGTCTCGACGCTGTTGGCCTGGCCTTGCAGGTCGTCGCTCTTGACGGTCACCGTGTAGGTGCCGTTGTCGGGCAGGGTCAGCCCCAGGCTCGGGTTGTGGTTGGTGCTGACAGCGGTCTGGTAACTGCCGGTGTTGCCGTTGCCGTCGTCCCAACTCACGGTGATCAGATGGCTGTCGCCGACGTCCGGATCGCTGAGCGTGAGGCCGCGAGTGAAGAAAACGCCTTCCTGCGCCCCGCCGTTGACCCCAGCTTCCAGCCCGGGCGGATCGTTGACGTTATTGACGGTGATGTTGGTGAGCACCGAGCCGTTGGCAAAGACGCTGCCGTCGCTGCCAGTCCAGCGGAACTGGTCGGGACCGTTGTAGTTCAGGTTGCCCAGGTAGGTCAGTTTGTTGCCTGCCAGATCGGCGATGCCGATGATCTGGCCCGGCACCGCGTTAACGCCGTTCAACTTGAGGGTGCCCGAGGCCGGGAGGGTGACGATCTTGATTGCCGCCAGGGCCTGGCCTTCCGGGTCGCTGAAGCCGGCAGAGAACAGTGCTTCGGCGAGGATAATGGGGGTGTCCTCGGGACCAATCACCGACACGTTCTGGACATTTGGCGCCGAGTTGCTGTAGCGCTGCAGAAAGATGTCGTAGGTGCTGTTGTCGTATTTGTAGCCGCTGTAGGTGGTAATGAAGCCGCCGTCCGGCGTCGAAATCAGCTCGGGCGTCGCGCTGTAAACGTAATTGGCGTCAGGATTGACCACTTGCTCGCTGTCTACCTTGCGACCGGAAGCGTCGTACTGCTGCAGCCAGATCTTGTTGCCATCGGTCCAGCTGACGACGAAGCCGCCGTTGACCAGCGAGGCCACCGAAGGCTGGTACTGTGTGCCGCTGACCGTATAGTTGACCCGGAACTCGCCGCCAACAGCGGCGCCGGTTGCGTCATAACGCTGCCCGTACACGTTCACGCCGGTGACATCCCGTGCACCCCAGACCACCATGTAGCCGCCGTCGTTCAGGGCGGCGACGTCGTGCTGGTATTGAGCGCCGGCGGTATAGGTATTGGCACGGAACTCGGCACCATCCTTGCTGCCGTCGGCATTGAAGCGCTGGCCAAAGACGTCGGCACTGGCGCCGTCCCAACTGTCGGAATGCCAAATGACGACGAAGCGGCCATCGGCCAGGGTGGCGACAGAAGGGCTGTCCTGGGAGCTGTCCTCGAAGCCGCTGCTGGCGTTGACATGGAAGACGCTGCCGTCCTTGGCGCCGGCGCTGCTGAAACGCTGGCCCCAGATTGCGTAGGGGTTGTTGCTGTTTTCGTCTTGGGCGCCGTACCACACCGCCACGAAGCCGCCGTTGTGCAGGGCGGCGATGTCGGGCATGGACTGTTCGTAGTTGACGTTGACCGCCGCCGGGTTGTTCACCACCAGTTCTGCGCTGGTCGGCGTGCCGGTGTTGCTGAACTGGCGTGCGACGATGTCGTAGCTTGACGAAGGGCTGATCTGACTGAGACTCGCCCAGACCACGGTGAAGCCGCCGCCATCCAGGCCGATCACCTTGGGTTCATGTTGGGTGTTGGCGGTGGTGCTGTTGATCTGGAATTGATTGCCGAGCGGGTTGTCGCTGCTGTCGAAGACGCGCGCGAAGACGCCCGAGCCACCGCCGTCGGCGGCATTCTCGTCGCTCCATACCACGACGTAGCTGCCGCTGGACAGGTAGGCGATGGCCGGCTCGCTCTGCGTGCCGGGGGTGGTGGTGTTCACCACTTTCTCGGCGCCGAAAGGCACCGCCCCGTTTGGCTGCGAGGTAATGTTGATGGTGATCGCCTTCGGCGCGGTGACGCCCCCGTCGCCGTCCGAGAGGTTCAGCGAAATCGTACGGCTGAGTTCCGGATTGGACAGGAAGTTCTGATACGTCAGGTTCTCGATCAGCGCTTCGGCCACCTCGCGGGTGGCCTTGTTGTTGAACAGCACGGTCAGCGGCCTGCCGTTGACGCCGTCGGACTGGATGGTGCCGATCACGACTGTGCCAGCTCCGTCGCCGAAGTTGTAAGTGACGTTGTTGCCCGACACGCCGATCTGGTCGACGCCGTTGCCCTCGTTACGGATACCCAGTTGATCCTGGGCATCGATCCCCGGAATGTCGAGCTGGTTGGGGTTGCCGTAGGGCGTGACATAGTTTACGTTCAGCTGGCCGCCGGCGAAGTCGGCGGAATCCGGGTCCAGCAGTCCGACGCCCGGGTCAATCAGTTGTGGTGCGTCGTTGACCTGGTTTTCAAGGTAGGTGACGCTGGACGTCAGGTCGACGATGACCGGCGCCACCTGACGCGGGAAGTCGGCCGGATTGCCGACGATGCGTTGGAAAATGTCGAAGTGGCTGGCGTCGGAGTAGCCGAACCAGCTGACTACGAAGTTGCCGTTGTTGAGGCCGACCACAACGGGGTTCTGGTTGCTGCCGGTCGTGGCGTCCAACTGGGTCGCGCCGTCGATGCGGTTGCCCACAGCATCGAACTGCTGACTGAAGATGTGGTTCGCGTTGGCGTCGCGCCAGGTGACAACGAAGCCGCCATTGGCCAGCGAAGCGACCGAGTTTTCCAGTTGGTCGGAAGAGGATGTTTCGTTGACCCGGAACTCACCCGAGGTCGGGTTGCCACTGTTGTCGTATAGCTGCGCATACACGCCGTCCCCGCTGCCATCCTGGTAGACCGAGGCCCACACCGCGACGAAGCCGCTGGCGGTGGCAGTCAGGTGCGGATCGTGCTGGTAGTTGTTGGCGCGGACGTTGAGCCGGAACTCGCTGCCGATGGGAGCGTCGTCGCTGCTGAAGCGCTGCGCGTAGACCCCGTAGACGTTACCATCCTGCCCGTTTTCGCTACGCCAGGCGACGACGATGTCGCCGCTGCCGAGCTGGATGATGCTCGGCTCCCATTGCTGGGCGGTGGTCTGGCCGACAATCGGCGTGTTGGCGCGCGTCTCCACGCCGACCGCCTGGCCAGCGGCGTTGTAGCGCTGGAAGAAGACGTCGTAGCATTCGTTGTCGCGCCAGCCCTCCGAAGACCAGGCGACGGCGAAGCCGCCGTCGGCCAGAGATGTGATCGCCGGCTGGTACTGGTTGCCGTCGGTGCTGGTATTGACGACGAACTCGCTGCCGACGCGGACGCCGTTGACGTCGAAGCGCTGGCCGATGACGGCGGCGCCGGATGCATCGCGCGATTGGTCGCGATAGACGGCGACGAAACCTCCATCCTTCAGGCCGGCCACGGCTACGTCGGTCTGGTCGTTGGGCGTGTAGTCGCTGACACGGAACTCGTTGCCGACGCGAGTGCCGTCGCCGGCAAAACGCTGGCCGAAAATGCCGTAACCCCAGCCATCCTGCTCGCTGGATTGCCACATCGTCACGTAGCCACCGTCGGCCAGTTTGGCCATCGCCGGCAAGCTCTGGGTGCTGGTGGTATAGGTGTTGACGTGCTCGGCAGTGAACAGCGGAATGCCGCCATCGGCCTCGGGGGTGACGTTGATCTCCACGGTGCTCGCCACCGACGAACCCCCGTCGCCGTCGCTGAGCACGATCGCCGCCAAGCGGCTTGCCACCGGGTCGCTGGAGCTGTTGCGGTAAGTCAGGTTCTCGATCACGCGCTCGATCGACTGTGCGCTGGCGAAGGCGTTGAAGGTGACCAGCAGCTGGTCGCCGTTGAGGCCGTTGTCGGCAGTGGCGACGGTGCCGATGACGACGCCCTCGAAGCTGACGTCGAGGGTGAACGCATTGAATCCGACCTGATTCGTGCCGGTGCCTTCGTTGCGGATCGAGAGCTGATCCTCGGGTCGTTCGGTGTTGGACAGATACGTCACCGCCAGGGTGCCGCCGTTGAAGCCGGCCGCGCCGGCGTCGAGCTGCACGGCAGTATCGAGCACGATGCCCCGTTGCGCTGCCGACTCCGCCAGTGTCACGCTCGAATCGAGGTCGGTCAGGCTCAGCGCTGCGGCGGGGGCAGCCGGCTGGATGGTGATGATGGTGCTGGCCGGCGGCGAGGCGCCGCCGTCGCCGTCGAACAGTCGGAAGGCGACACTGCGGGTGGTGGTGCCGGCTGGCGCGACGTCGGCGTCGTACTTGAAAGTGATGTTCTGCACCAGATAGCGAGTCGCCTCAGGGGTCGCGTTGGCGTTAAGAGTGACCACCAGCGGCGCGCCACCGCTGCCGCCGGCAAAGGTACCGATGAGCGTGCCGCTGAAGCTGACGTTGTTATCAGCCACGCCGATCTGGAACAGACTGTTGCCCTGGTTGTTGATGGCCAGGGTATCGGCCGCGACACTGCCCGAGGTGAAGTAGACCCACAGCGTGCCGGTGTCGAAGTTCGCGGAATCGCTGTCCTGCTCCTGCACATCGGCGTCGATGATTTGCGCATTAATTGCCTCGGCGGCGCCGAGGACGAGCGTGGCCCGCACCTCGTCGAGCACCGGGTTGGCCTGGCGAGGCAGTTCGGCGGTATCGCCGAAGAGCTGCTGACGGATCTCGAAGGTGTTCGTGCCGCCGATGTCGTAGTCGGCATAGACCACCACATAGTTGCCATAGCCGAGGTCGGCGATCGAAGGCTGGTACTCGGTGTCGTTGGTGTCCGACAACAGCTTACGCTGGCCGTCGATGGCGTTGCCCGCGGCATCGTATTCGCGGATGTAGGCATCGCTGGTGGTGCCAGTGCCGTTGACGTCGTAGTTGTCGTTGTACCAGCTGACGATGAAGCCGTCCGTGGACAGGCCGGTGACCGATGGCATGTACTGGCCGCCAGTGGTTGATTCGTTGATCAGGAACTCACTGCCGGCCTTGGCGCCCGTGTTGTCGTAGCGCTGCGCGTAGACGCCGGCGCTGCTGCCGTCCCGGTTGTCGTCGCGCCAGACGACGACGAAACCGCCCCCGGAGAGGGTCGCGACGCGTGGTTCGTGCTGGTTGGGCACGGTGTTGGTATTGACGTGGAACTCGCTACCGGCCGCGACTCCGGCGTTGTCGAAACGCTGCGCGTAAACGCCGGCACCGCTCCCGTCCGTACCGTCCGAGCCCCAAACGACCACGTATCTGCCATCGGCATGGGTCGCGACATCAGGTTCGTGCGGGCTGCCAGTGGTGGTGGTATCGACCTTGGTCTCGACGCCGACCTTGTTGCCGAGGTTGTCGTAGCGCTGGTTGTAGACGCCGTAACCGCTGCCGTCCTGGAAATGCGAATACCAGGTGACGACGAAACCACCGTTGTAGGAGTCGATGCTGGCTGGTCCCTGGTCATAGGCCGTGTAGGTGTTGATCTGGAACTCGACCCCTTGCGGCACGGCGCCGGCATCATAGCGCTGACCGTAGACCCCGCCGCCGCTGCCGTCGGCGGCGCCGTCCTGCCAGATGACCACGAAGCCACCATCTGACAGACCCGCGACGTGCGCACCGTACTGCGTGTTGGCGGTGACCGTCTTGACCTTGAGCTCCGGCCCGACGGCAACGCCACTGGCGTTGTGGCGCTGCGCGTAAATGCCAAAGGTCGAGCCGTCCTGCCCGTACGAGGTCCAGACGACGACGTAGCCGCCACCGCTCAGCGGCGCCACTTCCGGGTGGGTCAGATCGTTGTTCGTGGCAAAGGTATTGACCTGCGTTTCGCCATACGCCAAAGGTGTACCGTCGAGTTCGCGCGTCACGTTGACCGTGACCACACCGCCGAAGGTGGAACCGCCATCGCCGTCGGTGACGTGGATGCTGAGTTCGCGTGTGGCAGTGGGGCTGTTGTTGTTGTCGCCGTAGCCCAGCTTCTGGATCAGCGCTTCGACGGCACTGACGGTGGCGTCGTTGTTGAGGGTGATGGTCAGATTGGCGCCATTGACGCCGCCGCTGATCGTGCCGATGGCCGTGCCGCCGTAGCTCACGGTGTTGCCGGCGACGCCGATCTCGCCCGGGGCATTGCCCTGGTTCACGACGCCGAGCTGGTCCTCGGCACTGCCACCGGTGACGTAGTAGAGGTCGATCTTGCCACCGCCAAAATTGGCCGAGTCGCTGTCAACGAGGCTGACGGCTGCGTCGAGAACCTGCAGGCTGGCGTTGACGGCGTTTTCGCCGAAATTGATGGTGCCGCCGAAATCGCTGAGTTCGGGGCTGGCCTGGCGAGTGAAATGAGCGGCATTGCCGAACAGCTGCTGATAGATGCCACTATCGCTGCCGTCCTGGCCACCGCCCGAAGTCCATACCAGAGCGTAGTCGCCATTGCCCAGGCTGGCCAGCACCGGCTCTGACTGTGACGTCTGGCCAGGCGTCGGGGTGTTGCCCTTGATCTGGCCGGTCAGCGCATTGCCCGCGCTGTCGTACTCGCGCACATAGACATCTTGATAGCTCCCGGCAGCTCCGACATCGTAGTTGTCGTTGTGCCAGGACACGACAAAACCGCCCGCGGACAGGCCGATCACGTCGGGTTGGTACTGCCCGCCGACTGTGGATTCGTTGATCTGGAACTCGACGCCGAGCTTGCCGCCGGCCGCGTCGTAACGCTGCGCATAAACTCCTGCGCTGCTGCCGTCGCGGTTGTCGTCGCGCCAGACGACGACAAAGCCGCCCCCGGAAAGGGTCGCGACGCGTGGTTCGTACTGGTTGGGCACGGTGTTGGTATTGACGCGGAACTCGGTACCGGCCGCGACTCCGGCGTTGTCGAAACGCTGCGCGTAAACGCCGGCACCGCTCCCGTCCGTACCGTCCGAGCCCCAAACGACCACGTATCTGCCATCGGCATGGGTCGCGACATCAGGTTCGTACTGGCTGCCAGTGGTGGTGGTATTGACCTTGGTCTCGACGCCGACCTTGTTGCCGAGGTTGTCGTAGCGCTGGTTGTAGACGCCGTAACCGCTGCCGTCCTGGAAATGCGAATACCAGGTGACGACGAAACCACCGTTGTAGGAGTCGATGCTGGCTGGTCCCTGGTCATAGGCCGTGTAGGTGTTGATCTGGAACTCGACCCCTTGAGGCACGGCGCCGGCATCATAGCGCTGGGCGAAGACGCCGTAGCTGCTTTCGTCGCGGCGGTAATCCGTCCACACGATCAGGAAGCCACCGTCCGACAGGCCAGCGATCGCCGGGTCGGTTTGGGTATTGTCGCTGGTGGTGTTCACCTGGAACTCGAGTCCGATGCCGACGCCATTGGCATCGAGGCGCTGGCTGTAAATGCCGTCGCCGCTGCCGTCCTGCCCCGTTGAAGCCCAGGTCACCACGTAGCCGCCGCCAGACAGGGCGGCGACGGCGGGAGCAGTTTGGCTGTTGGAGAAATAGGTGTTGATACGTTCTTCGCCAAAGACTTTCATCACGCTGCTCCTTGATCCGGTTGATGTACGCCGGCGCCGAAAATGGACGCTGTACCTCCTGCTGCAATGGCTGCGCTATCGTGTTCTTCAAGCGTGGGCGATCGGTTTGATCAGAGTGGGCCGCAGCGCAGCCCATGGGGCTTCCTCTGATTTGCCGTCTAGCGGAGGACAAGCCTCATGTTAACAGCTCTTGCTGGTGCTGCGCAGCGATCTACCTCTCGATGAAATGCGTAGGCGCACGCAGGTTGATGGCTGCCGCTTTCCTTTCCCCGGCTAAGGCCATCGACCGGCAGCCATGCAGTGCCGCTTCCGGTACCCGCCGGTAAGCTCCGGACGCGTCCTTCCACGCCCCGTTTCGGTGCCAATCTAGCCGCGTTCCGCGTTTCCGCCAACATAAAGCAGACGGTGCTTGACGAGTCGCTGCACGCCGGAGATACTTCCACTGAATCGGGCGTTTCGGCGTCCGTTTTGCCCTCGCTTCTCGATCTTCTCGACCCTCTCGATCAACTGAATGTGGAAAAATCAATCATGAGTGCAACACAAATCAAACCTGGCGTCGCCACTGGCGACGAGTTGCAAGCAATTTTCGAACTGGCCAAGGCCAAGCATTTCGCGCTGCCGGCGGTGAACGTCATCAACACCAGCACGGTGAACGCGGTCATGGAGACGGCCAAGGAGCTGAACTCCCCGGCGATCATCCAGTTCTCCAACGGTGGCGCGCAGTTCTTTGCCGGCAAGGGCCTAGACAACACCAATCAGCGCTCCTGCATCGCCGGTGGCATCTCGGGCGCGCATCACATCCACCAGCTCGCCGAGCTGTATGGCGCGACGATCATCCTGCACACCGACCACGCGGCCAAGAAACTGCTGCCGTGGATCGACGGCCTGCTCGACGCCGGCGAGAAGTACTTCAAGACGCACGGCAAGCCGCTGTACAGCTCGCACATGCTCGACCTGTCGGAAGAGCCGATTGAAGAGAACATCGAGATCTGCAAGCGGTATCTCGAACGGATGAGCAAGATGGGAATGACGCTCGAGATCGAACTCGGCGTCACCGGTGGTGAAGAAGATGGCGTGGACAATTCCGGCGTGGATAGCTCGAAGCTGTACACACAGCCGGAAGACGTCTCGCAGGCCTACGAGGAACTCTCCAAAGTCAGCGACCGGTTTACCATCGCCGCCTCCTTTGGCAATGTCCACGGCGTTTACAAACCCGGCAACGTCAAGTTGCAGCCGATCATCCTCAAGAACTCGCAGGAATACGTGCAGAAGAAATTCGGCACCAAGCCACAACCCGTCAACTTCGTCTTCCATGGCGGTTCCGGGTCGACGCTCGAGGAAATCCGCGAGGCGATCTCCTACGGCGTGGTCAAGATGAACATCGACACCGACCTGCAGTGGGCGTTCTGGGATGGCGTGATGGGCTTCTACAAGAAGAACGAAGGCTATCTGCAAGGCCAGATTGGCAACCCGGAAGGTGACGACAAGCCGAACAAGAAGTTCTACGACCCACGCGCCTGGCTGCGCAAGGGTGAAGACGCTTTCCGCGCCAGGCTGAAGCAGGCGTTTGCCGATCTGAACAACATCGGCACGCTGGGGTAATTGACCGGCGGGGCATCAAGACGGGCTGGCTCAGGTCTGGGCTGGCCCTTTTTTGTGTCTGCGAAGGACGGATCAAATGGCGCCAGCCTGGGCCAGCCCTAAACTCCCGCAAAGCGAAGCAAGCTTTGCCGCGGCTCGCCACGCGCCGCTGACGGATGGTCGAGCGCTGGTCATGCGGCCGCACGCGTCACGCCTTGCCCGCAACTCCGGGCTGCGCTGGGCCCGGCCTGTTTCCACAACACCCAATTTTTGTACACCGAGGATCAAACCATGAGCACCCTGGTAGAGCAGCTAATCAACACCGAAGCACACAAATCGATTTTCGAAACCGCCGTACGCCAGAATTCCCTCCCGGTCTGTGCCGCGTTCGGCTCGTCGAGCAACCCGCAGCCGGTCAGCTTCAGCAACACCAATCGCGTGTTGAGTACCAAGGACAGCGACGGCGTGCGCGCGCAGTTCCCGCAAACCGTGGCCGCATCCGGCAATGTCGTCCTCACTTCTGCCGGTGCCAGCAGCGCCCGGGTGCAGGGCAAGCGCGTAGCAGTGCTGTTTTCGGGTGGCCCCGCCGCCGGCGGCCACAACGTGGTCTGCGGTCTCAAGCGCGTTCTCGGCGCCGGCAACACGCTCTTCGGCGTCAAGGCCGGCCCGAAAGGCCTGCTCAAGGGCTCGCTGTTCGAGATCACCGACGCCAACGTCGACTTCATCATCAACACCGGCGGCTTCGACTTCCTGGGCTCGGACCGGACCAAGATCAAGAGTGACGAACAGTTCGCGCAGGTCCGCGAAACCTGCATCAAGCATCAGCTCGACGCGATTGTTGTCGTCGGTGGTGACGATTCCAACACCAACGCGGCCGTGCTCGCCGAATCGCTGTTCACCGGCGTCAAGGCCGATGGCTCGGGCGTGCAGGTGATCGGCGTCCCGAAAACCATCGACGGTGACCTCCAGGTCGGCGACCTGCTGTCGATTTCCTTCGGCTTCGATACCGCCACCCGCATCTACAGCGAGATGGTTGGCAACATCCTGCAGGACACCAGCTCCTCGCTGAAGTACTGGCACTTCGTCAAGCTGATGGGGCGTTCGGCTTCGCACGTCGCACTCGAGGTTGCGCTGCAGACCAAGCCGGCGATCGCCCTGATCTCGGAAGAAATCGCCACCAATCGCGAATCGCTGGCAAGCATCATCGACCGCGTGGCGCAGGTCATCGTCGAGCGTTCGCACCGGGGAATGAACTACGGCGTATTGCTGGCGCCGGAAGGCCTGATCGAGTTCATCCCGGAAATGAACGCGATGATCGCCGAACTCAACGACGTCCTGGCGCACAACGTGGCCGAGTTCGCCGCGCTGGCCGATGAGGCGAAGCCGGCTTTCATCGAGAGCAGGCTCAGCCCCGACAACGCCCATCTGCTGGCCTCGCTGCCGCACTACATCGTGAACATGCTGCTCGCTGAGCGCGACTCGCACGGCAATCTGCAGGTCTCGCTGATCCCCACCGAGCAGTTGCTGATCGACATGGCCAAACGGCGGGTCAGGGAACTGGATCCGCAGGTGCCGTTTGCCGCGCACAGCCACTTCCTCGGCTACGAAGGCCGTTGCGGCGCCCCGACCCTGTTCGATGCCGCCTACACCTACAACCTCGGGCTGACCGCCGGCTCGCTGATCCTCGATGGCCGCACCGGCTACATGGCGACGATCACCGGCCTGACCAGTGGCGGCACGCCCCAGGCGATCCCGCTTGCCGGCCTGCTCAACATCGAGCGCCGCCATGGCAAGGACGAGTTCGTGATCGAAAAGGCATTGGTCAAGATGGATTCACCGGCCATGCGCTACTTCGTCTCGCGGCGCGACGAATGGGCGGCGAAGGACCTCTTCTCCTCACCCGGTCCGCGCCAGTTCTGGGGGCCGACTACCCACCAGTTGCCGATCACTGTCGCACTCAACTCCGGCGCTGAATCGCTGATGTTCAAGATCGGCTGAAGGCGCGGCTCGTTCGGCTGAGCAGGGGCCATCGGCGACGGTGGCCCTTCTTTTTTCCGGTAGCCGGATTGACCAGCGACAGAATGCTCCTGCGGCGCGCAGCGGATTGCCGTCAGGTGCTCCGCAACAGAGCTTTGAGGTCGGTGGGCGATCCTTGGTGGCTAGCCGCCAGCAGCCGATGGTGCGCTGACGAAGTGATCAGGAATCTTGCCGTTGGCGGTGGCCCCTCTTACTTGCAACCTGCCCGGCTCGGGGCTGGGCAAGGTCCTGTCCCGGGAAACCAGGAGACAGGAACCACCCCAAAATCCTGTCCGCAGTCAGCTTGAGGACTCACTGGTCGCGGAGCTGCGCCGTCGCAGACAACCCAGGCCCACGAGCCCGATGCTGACCAGGAGCAGCGTGCCGGGTTGAGGGATCTGGGGTGGGGGAGGATCGATGCGTTGCTCCAGGGCATTCATGGTGAAGCCGCCGCCCGAACTCGCCCCGACGCCGATCACGTTGACTACGCGGATGGCGTCCCGGCCCGTGAAACCGGACCAGCTGTCAAACTGGCTGGACCGCTTGACCTCGGTTGGCGACAACCGCACACCGAGGTCCCCCGTGACGTTCAGGATGGCACTCAGAATGTCGTTGCTGTTCAGATCCATGATGAATTGAAGTGCGAAGCCGCCTGCTACATCGGGCAACTCGAAAGAGGACGGGGAAAAGATGTCGGGTCCGACGGCATCGATAGTCGAAATCTGTTTGATGTCGGCACTGTTGATCTTCGCAACCCCGGTTTTCTTGACGTCATAGGCAAAGGCGGAAAGCTGGCCGGACGCTATCGTGCCCGCAGTCACCGTCCATTCAGTGGCACTGTTCAGCCTGAAGCCGGGATCCACACCCGCTGTCGCGGCATTGTTGTCCAGAACAACAAGACCGATGTTGTCGGGATCGGCAACCTTGGCGTTACCCCAGCCATGGGAAAAGTCGCCTTGCGTGAAGTCCAGGAACTGAGCATTCAAGAGCACCAGCGGGTTCATGATGATCAGATTCGCCAGATCCTGGCCCGCCGGGAATGTCTTGGCCAGTACCGGGGCGAAGTTCGAGAATACAAGACCGTCCCTGGTAAACGTCTTTGTTGGACCGTGGAACAGTTCCCCCAAGCTGGCGGGGTCGGTGGGGGTGGCCGATACGGCTCCTGAAAACCCGAGCAGCAGCCAAAGCACGGTGGCGCCAATGATTGGCCGTCTGGCACGCAGGCTGCCGAATGCGATGCTGTTGATCATTCCCGTTCTCCCTCGAAATGTCCAAAACACAAGCGCCAACAACCAGATTCGTATCGTCTTTCGCCCGGCGGGTCTTGGCGCAGATGCGAAGCAGTTTTCTGCCGACTATTGGCCACTTTCTGACCGATAGGCTGGTTGTCACTGCTTGCTACTGCCTCTCGACGCCGCCCACACCGACGCGAAAGCAATGAAATTCAACCGTTCCCCGCGACTTATCCTCGCGACCTGGTCCGGTGCTGCGCAGCCAGGACCGGAAAAGCAAGCCGTGCCATCGGGAGTGGATGAGTCACGATCCAAAGGATAGGAAACCCAACGTGCGGCGTCAACCTCGCATTCGGTGCCGGAAGCCCCTGAAAGGTTGTCCGAATCCCGCTTCAATCGGCGCCTGAGCCGGCGGCGGATTGCCCACCCCGGCTGCCGGATCGTGTTGACCCCGCTTCAACGCGGCAACAGCTTCTCGCGCAGCCACCGCGCCAGGCGCGAAGGATTGAGCAAGCGCCCGACCAGTCGGCTGCTCGGGTCGCTGGCGTCAACCTGGCACAACAGATCGCAAATCGTGTATCGGTAGGTCAGCCGCTGGCGCCGACGAGAGCCCTTCGCGAGGTGGCCGCAGCGGCCTTCGGCCCGGTGGGCCCTTGCGCTTTCTGGCAAGAGTCTTCTGGCAGCGCTTCTCATCGATGGTCATGCCCGCATTCGACTGCAGTGGATGCGAAACTGGCTCGCCCTCCGGGCCATGGCCTGTTTTCCTCCGGGCACTGGCAGGGTGCTGCTCGCAGCGCCCCGCATTGAGGCGATCGGCCACCAGCGCGCACCACGATAAGGCGCAAGTCGCGTCAGAACCGCCGTCAATCCCGCCAGGTTGCCGATTCATGGGCATGGCACGCCTGTTGCTATGCACACTCAGGAGCCATCGCCACGACCCCGGAAAGGGAAAATCATCTATTCTGCTGTAGTGTCCATTGCCTGCCGAGGGCCGACAGCGAACGAATCGACAGGAATGCGTGTAGGTACCGGTCGCCGCCAGCAGCTGTCTACCACCGGACGCTGCTGCGTGAGAGCTGGAAATGCGCTGCCGTCCGTAGCTCGCGCCTGCCGGCGGTTGGGCGGGTGATTTCAAATCGGGCACTGTCCGCCGACGACGCAGCGGTGGTCTGACGATACCAGGAGAGGGGATGAATTTCGCTGCTTATATCAGGGAGATCGGTCGTGGCGCGACGGGCGCGCGCGACATGTCACGGGCAGAAGCGCAGGACCTCTACGCGGCGATGCTCGATGGATCCGTTCCAGACCTCGAACTGGGCGCGATCATCATCGCGCTGCGCATGAAGACCGAGACGGTGGACGAAATGCTCGGCTTTCTTGCCGCGGCGCATGAGCGTTTGCCAACCCTGCGTCGCCCGGGCGGACGCATCCGCCCGGTGGTCATTCCGACGTACAACGGCGCGCGCCGGACCGCCAATCTGACGCCGCTGCTGGCGCTGCTGCTGCAACGCTACGGCGTGCCGGTGCTGCTGCATGGCCTCGGCGACGACTACGGACGTGTCACCAGCGAGCAGGTCCTGCGCGAGTATGGCCTGCAGCCCAGCAGCAGCCTGCAGGAGGCGCAGCTTCTGATGGATCAGCACGGCCTCGCCTACCTGCCGTTGCCGCTGCTTTCGCCGGGTCTCGACCGACAGCTCGCCTTGCGTAGCCGCCTTGGGCTGCGCAACAGCGCGCACAGCCTCGTCAAGATGCTCGATCCCTTCCAGGGCGACGCCCTGCTGCTGGCGGCAGCGACTCACCCTGACTACCTGGTCAGCATGCGCACCGTGCTGACCAGCGTCGGGGCGCACGCGCTGCTGCTGCGCGGTACCGAAGGCGAACCCTTCGCCAATCCGAAGCGCCGCCCGACGATCGAGCACATTCACGGCGGCGTCAGCGACATCCTCTTCGAAGCCGAGCATGACAGCCTCAGGAATTTGCCGCAACTGCCCGAGAACTGCGACGCCCAGGCAACGGTTGCCTGGATACGCCGAGTCCTGGCCGGCGAGGTCTCGCTGCCCCTGCCGATCGCCAACCAGCTGGCCTGCTGCCTCTATGCCAGCGGCCGGGCGAGCGACTTCCATCAGGCAAAGGCGCTGGTCGCGGTTGAAAGCAACGGGCTGGCGATGGTCTAGGTCATCTCTCCTTTGAGCGGGAGGGCGTGCGCCTGCCTGGCCGGCAGGCGCGTTGCCGGGAATCGCCCGGCCTGACGAGGTCAAGCCGGGGCAATCCCGGCGCAATCGCGGCGCTGCGCCGGCAGTGCTGCAGAAAGGGCGGAAATGCGGTACCTTCCCCGACTCCTGATCAGCGGTCCCGGCCTAGACGGGTCCCCCGACCCGCTTGGCAGGCGAGCGAAAGCGAACATGAAGCGACAGAGAGCCACCATCATCGTCGAAGTCGATCAACGCATCCTGCTGGTGGAAAACCGGGGCGGACTCGTGCTGCTGCCAGGCGGCGGCATCAACCCGGAGGAGTCACGACTGCAGGCAGCGGTACGCGAGCTCGCCGAAGAAACCGGCCTGATCGCCGAGTCGATGCTGTTTCTGTTCAGCCACGAGTCAGCGACGAACTGCCACAATGTTTTCTGGGCTGCCGCATCGGGCGCTGCGCTCGCCGGCGATGACGCGACCGCGCTGCATTTCTTCGATCAGGACAGCCCGCTCCTCATCGCGAGGATGTCACGGGCAAGCCGTCAGATCATCGAACGTTTTCTCCGACGGCAGGGTTCACGGCAGCGATGGCTGCAGTCGCTACAGCGGCACCTATAGCGATGCCGGAGAGAAATTCAATGTCGGCGAGAACCTGGCGTGGCGTCGACCAAGATGGCTTGTCCCGAACTGCTCATGCGGCCGGCCGAGCCCTTTACCCGCGCCCTGACCCAGACCAGCGCATGTCGCGAGGAAGCGAGACAGCTGGTGCTGCTGGATGCCGGCGGCAGGGAATTGGCCACTCTGAGCGCGCAGCCGCGGGATCTTGCCGCGACCTCCTGGCGGGTGACCGGCCACAACAACGGCAAGCAGGCAGTGGTGAGCCTCCTGGCCGGTTCCGAACTGACCCTGGCTTTCGCTGCTGATGGAAGGCTTGCCGGGGCGGCTGGGTGCAACAACTTGACCCCGGGGGGGGGGCCGGGGGGGCCCCCCCCGCCCCCCCCCCCCCCGGGGGGGCCCCCCCCCGCCCCCCGCGCCGCCGGGGGGGGGGGGGCGCGGGGGGGGGCCCCCGCGCGCCCCCCCCGGGGCGGGGGGGGGGCCGGCGGGGGCCGCGGCCGGCCCCCCCCCCCCCGGGCCCCCCCCGGGGGGTTTGGGGGAGGATGCAACTGAGTGTCGGCGGCGAGACCTTCGCCATGCGTCAGGTCGAAGCCGCATCGGGGGCCAGATACGTCGCCGTCGACGACGCGACGAGCTCGTTCTGGTCGAAAGGTGACCGGGCAACCCTGGTCATCAGAGGGCAGGCCTACCCCACCTGTCTGCAGGTGACGGCGAAGGACGGTCCATTCCGCACGGTCAGCAGACGTTCCGGGTGATCCATGCTGATCCCCAACAGCCGGATGTGGTTCCTGGCCGATCGTTTACAGCAGCCTCGTTCTCCGTCATCGTGACCGCTGGGCAATCGCCATCTGACCGCTTTGGCGGCGAAAGCGGGCGTTACCGGCAAACGGACCCGGTTCGGCTGAGGCATGCGTCAGGGCTGCGGAGTTGCACAAGTCCCACATTGGGACTAAGCTCTCAATGATGTCGTGATTGCCGTGTCTACCCTTCGCGATTTCTGGGAACGCCATCCCGATGCCGAGCAACCGCTGAAGGCTTGGTACGAGGAGGCAACGAATGCGTCCTGGACCCAGCCCGCAGACATCAAGGCGTATTACCGCAGCGCCAGCGTGCTGAAGAACCGTCGTGTCGTCTTCAACATCAAAGGCAATGACTACCGGCTAATCGTGGCGATTGCCTACAGGTTGCAGATCGTCTACGTGAAGTTTGTCGGCACCCACAAGGAGTACGACGCCGTAGACGCAGAAACCGTTGAAATGGCCTGAACAGCCACGGAGGAAAACATGGACATTCGACCCATCCACACCGAAGCAGACTATAAGGCAGCCCTGAAGGAGATCGCAGCCTTGATGGATTCCGATCCGGATCTGGGCACGCCGGAGGGGGATCGTTTGGACATCCTGGCCACGCTGGTGCAGGTCTACGAGGCCAGACACGTTCCCATCGCTGCTCCCGGCCCGGTCGAGGCCATCAAATTCCGGATGGAGCAAAGTGGTCTGTCGGTCAAAGATCTCGAGCCCATCATTGGCAAGAGCAACCGTGTGTACGAAGTCCTGAACCGCAAGCGTCCCTTGACCTTGGCAATGATCCGCAGGCTGCACCGCAGCCTGGGCATCCCGGCGGACGTCCTGATTGCCGAAACCGTCGCCGAGTGTCTTCAGCGGTGAGAAACCCCGGAAATCTTGCGGAAAAAAGCGCAGGAAGACCGCTTTCGCAAGGCGCTGGCCAGCGCTCCCCAGTCTGGTCTTTCTTTGTGGCGACCTGCGTGGGCTTGCTGACGAATCAGGATGAAAGGATGCAACTGAGCGTCGGCTTTTGCTCTCGTGACCACTTGCCTTCCCGGTCCTCGCTGCCGTCCTCAGACCTCCTGTGCAGCCGCCTTGACCGGCCGTGAACCCTTGTGGTAGAGGAGCGCGCGATAGCAGGCCAGGCAGATCAACCAGGCAAGCAGGCCGGTGGCAATGGAGTGCGAGAGGAAGTGCGCGCCCTGGATCATCCGGCCCAGCGCCAGGAGGCTGCCGAATGTCAGCACCCCGACGAGGACGCGTCGAGCGAGTTGCGGGCGTCGGTCGCGAAGGAAGAAAAACAGCGCGAACAGGGAGAAGCCGGTGGCCGCGTGGCCGGCTGGCCAGCACCTGCCTCTGGGTTCAGCTTCCGGCTTCCGGTCGAGAATATGCACGTAGGTGTAGGGGCCACCAAATTCCTTGATATCCCATGGGCACTGAACCCCGGTGAGGTCCTTGAGGGGGGTGACAATGCCGGCGGAAAGGCCTATCGCCAGTACCAGGTAGCCGAGCGGCAGGCGCCACTGCTGCCATTGGCGACGGCTGAAGCTGACCATCCAGGCAAGCAGCGCCAGCAGCGCAAAAGCCATCACCGCTTTTTTCAGGAAGTCGTGCATGAAGTCTTCGAGTACCCATACGTGCTTGCCAATGAAGCCATCGCCCGCGGTATAGAACCAGCCTGCGACTGCAAAGTCGACGGCAGAGGTGTCGACCAGTACCAGTACCAGTAGCACCACGGCAGGAACGATGGCCAGCCATGGCGAAAGTGAACGGCAGGAGGTGTGCTGGGCCTGGATCATCGGAGCTTTCAGAGTAAGAGGGTAAAAGAGGTAAAAGGGCCGGTAAAGTAACGGTAAAGGGGCCAGGGTCGGATTGAATTTTGGGTCACTGACAACCCTGTCGGTGATGAATTTCCCAAAGGCAGTCATTTTGGCTCTTTTGACGATAGTCGGTGCTGATGAGACGGCGCACTCCTTATGGTCGTAACAGTGAAGTCGCGAATGCGCACCAATGACGGCAGCCTTATTCTGGCGATGGTCGATCCGATTGTCTGCGAAGCTGATCCCATTCATGAGCAGACGGCCAGGCAGGTAGGGTCAGTCACTTCCCAACTGGCCACGCGACTTCGGCCCGCAGTCTACGACGCGGCATGCCTCGAACTGGTGGACCGGATCGGGTTTCCATTTGCGACGTCCGATCAGGAATTGCGCGCCGCCACTGGCGCACTTGGCATCGCGTTGCCTGGCACTTGGCCCCGGCAAGGTGACTTTCTCCACAGCAACGCCGATCAAGCCATCACCGCCGATTGGCCGCGGCTTCATCTCTCCTTGTCCAGCGCATCGAGAATTCGTCGGCGTACTTTTTCTGCCCAGTCAGGGGCTGTGCTGAACGGACCCTGGATAGGTCGCAGGTGCGGCAGCGTCGCGGGCGTGTTCTGCTCGGGGTCATAGCCGGCATGAAACACCGGCAGGATCGTCATCGCGTTTTCCGCATGCCGTTGCAAGGCCTGCTCCATCTCCCATTCGCACACTCTGCGCCCGTTGGCATTGGGCTCGAAGTAGTCCGGCGTCAACACGGCGAGAAACACCCGCGATTCATGAATGACGCGCCCGAGCCGGCTCGCCCAGTTATCACCGGAGTGGATTCCCTCCGAATCAAGAAAAAGGCTCAGCGTGCTGCCGTCGACGCGCCGGATCGACTCGAGCAGGGGCTTGATCGTGCCTTCCACCCAGTCACGATGGCTATGCCGGTAGCTGACGAAAACGTCGTAGGCGGCGAAATCCATGTCGGGCAGCGCCTTGCGCGCCTCCTCCGTCGCCAGAGCGGTCCTGCCCTGGTAATGCGTGGCGAGTGCCAGCGTCAACAGCATGCTGAGCACGGGCAGCAGAATCTGGCTGAAGTCGTGCCCCAGCAGGCGCGCCAGGCCGACCAGACCGAGTGGCAGGAGCAGGGCCACGCCAGCCGCCACCGCCGCAATGCGCCAGGCATTCAAGCGCCAGCGACGGATGAAGCGCAAGAGGCCAATGAAGAGCAGCAGGGCGACGCCGGTCGTCAACAGCGCCAGCGACAAATGTAGGAGCGGACTGTTCAATAGACTCCTTTCATCGGCCGTATGCCCGGAGCCAAGCAGGTCAGTGACCGCCCAGGCCACTATTTCAGGGCCGGGCCGGCCGGCGTAGGGACTGGGGTCGTCCGCAAGACGCCCGACCAGCACGATCCGGTTACGCAACTCGGGCAACACCCTCAGGCATTCGCCGCCGTGCTGACGCCAGCCAAGCGGGCAGTCCTGGTCAAAGTCCAGCACCTGTTGCTGCTGGCTTTCGAGCAGGCCTGCGCCGAGCGGTATGCGGCGTTCGGCGCCGTCCCTGCGCTCGCATAGGGCCTGCCGCCCCGCCAGCCAGACGGCCATGGCCATCGGCCACGGCTCCTTTGGACATGGCACGTAAAAGGCCCACGCGCCGGTCCCGTGCGGCTTGTTGATCGCGTTGTGACCGACGCCGTCCATTTGCCCATACAGCACGATGATGTGACGCTTGTCGTAGTCGGCTTCAAAGCCGTCGCTGTTTTCCCTGTAAATGTTGACGGCACCGACCACCGGCACTTTCTGCGCCTGCAGGGCCCTGATTCCCGCCAGCACTGGCTCGTGACCGGGCGTGTCGGCGTCGAACCAGATGTCCAGCCCCACGACGCGCGGCAGATTTGCCGGTTGCGCCGCGATTCCCTGCAGCATGCTGCCAAGCCGCGCGCGAAACTCCGGAATGCCACTGTCCCTGGGGACATCCACCAGCACGATCTCCTGGCTGAACGCCACCTTGCCGGCCTGCAACTGCGTTGCCAGCCGCGAATCGAGTTCGTGCATCACATCCCACTGGAACAGGAAAAGCAACAGCAGGAAGCCCGCCACGCCAAGCAGGACATGACGTGACCAGGCGGGGATAAATCGCTCCATTGGCTGGCTTCCGCTCAGGGCTTTGCCCGATCAGGCGTGACCGCAGGCTGGCCATAAAGTGCCTCGACCTTGGCCATTCCCGGGTGATTCACGCCTAGCGCTCGCAAAGCGGCGAAGTAAGACAGCACTGCTTCGCGGAAGGTTGCCCTGAAGCTCACCCACCGATCGCGGTACTGAGTATAAATCGCCAGCGCTTCGGCTTCGCGGTCCATCAGCAACAGTGCAGTGGCTTCATTGATGCGGGCCGAAAGGTCGTTGGGCAAGAATTCCAGCGATTCACGTGCATCGCGCAGGGCCTCAGCATATTGGCCAACAAGAAAACGCTTGACTGTTAGTAGCGAGTATAGGCTCGCGGCATTCCCCGCGTGCACGGCGTCGGGGTAGAGCTGACGCTCGATCTTCAGGCCCTCCTCGAAATACCCGATGGCCCGCTCAAGGTCGGCCGTGCCGCCCAGATTCCAGTAGGCATTCCCGAGGTTGTTGAGGTTCGTGGCAATGTCCGCATGGACGCTGCCGGGGTAGAGCTGCCGCTCGATCTTCAGGCTCTCCTCGAAATGCCCGATGGCCCGCTTGAGGTTGGCCGTGCCACCCAGTTTCCAATAGGCTTTCCCGAGGTTGCCGAGGCTCGCGGCAATGCCCTCATGCACGCCACCGGGGAAGAGCTGGCGCTGGATCTTGAGGCTCTCTTCGAAATACCCGATGGCCCGCTCGAGGTTGGCCGTGCCGCCCAGAGCCCCGTAGGCACTCGCGAGGTTGTTGAGGCTGTTGGCGATGCTCGGATGCACCCCACCTGGAAAGAGCTGGCGCTGGATTTTGAGGCTCTCCTCGTGATACCCGATGGCCCGCTCGATGTTGGCCGTGCCCCCCAGAGCCCCGTAGGCAACCCCGAGGTTGTCGAGGTTCGTGCCAATGTCCGCATGCACGCCGTTGGGGTAGAGCTGACGCTCGATCTTCAGGCTCTCCTCGAAATACCCGATGGCCCGCTCGATGTTGGCCGTGCCGCCCAGAGCCGCGTAGGCATTCCCGAGGTTGCCGAGGCTCGCGGCAATGTCCGCATGCACGCCGCGGGGGAAGAGCTGGCGCCGGATTTTTAGGCTCTCCTCGTGATACCCGATGGTCCGCTCGAGGCTGGCCGTGCCACCCAGTTTCCAGTAGGCATTCCCGAGGTTGTTGAGGCTCGTTGCAATGCGATCATGTACGCCGTCGGGGAAGATCTGGCGCTCGATCCTGAGGCTCTCCTCGTGATAACCGATGGCCTGCTCGAGGTTGGCCCTGCCGCCCAGATCAGCGTAGACAAGCCCGAGGTTGTTGAGGCTTCCGGCAACGTGCGCATGTACCCCGCCGGGGAAGAGCTGGCGCCGGATTTTGAGGCTCTCCTCGTGATAACCGATGGCCCGCTCGAGGTTGGCCGTGCCACCCAGAGCCCAGTAGGCATTCCCGAGGAAGGTGAGGCTCCCAGCAATGCCCTCATGCACGCCACCGGGGTAGAGCTGACGCTGGATTTTGAGGCTCTCCTCGTGATACTCGATGGCCCGCTCGAGGTTGGCCTTGCCGCCCAGCTCCCGGTAGCCAGTCGCGAGGTTGTTGAGGCACCTGGCAATGTCCGCATGAACGCCACCGGGGTAGAGCTGGCGCTGGATCTTGAGACTCTCCTGGAAATATCCGATGGCCCGCTCGAGGTTCGCCGTATCACCCAGAGCCTCGTAGGCAAGCCCGAGGTTGTTGAGGTTCGCGGCAATGCCCGCATGCACGCCGCCGGGGTAGAGCTGACGCACGACGCCCAGGCTCTCTTCGTGATACGCGATGGCGCGCTCGAGGTTGGCCGTGCCACCCAGAGCCCAATAGGCCTTCCCGAGGTTGTTGAGGCTCCTGGCAATGTCCGAGTGCACGCCGTCGGGGTGGCGTTTGAGTACACTTTGCCAATACTCATCAAAGTAGGGGATGGACTCACGGTACCTGCTCAGCGTGTCAAGCAGGATCCCCATCTGATTCAAGCCGAGTTCGATGCGCTCGAGGTCGCCACTCAGCCGGTCGGCTTCAAGATTCTTGCGGTAGTAGGCTTCGGCTTCTCCGTAGTGTTTGAAGCGTGCGAGGTATTCGTCGATATCGAGCCGGAAGGTCTTGCTTTCGCCGGCCTTGAGCGTTTCGGAGATGGTGATCGTGCCTTCCTTGTTGCCTTCGTCGATCCTGAGTCTGCCTTCCCGGTCGATGCGCACGGCGCCTTGTTCCACGGCAAAGGTGATCTCTTTCCCGGGTACCACAGTGACGCTGTAGCGGCTGCCTTTGACGATGGCCTGGAAACGGCCGTGGCGCACGTTGAAAAAGTTGAGCGCGCGTTTCACGTCGAAGAAGCTCTGCCCGTCTTCCTGGCCGAATTCCTCGCCGATCTCGCTTCCGGCCAGCACGCGAATGCGGCTGCCGGGCAGGAGCCGCAGGCGGTTGGCGTTGCTGCTCTCGAGCAGCAGCGTGGTGCGTGCCGGGGCGGCGATGACGGTGCCGACGGCAAAGCGTTCGCCTTCCCTGACTTCGCGGCTTTGCGCATTGGCTTGCTGTGGTGGTGTGATCTGCAGGGTGGCCTGGGTGACCTTGGCGCCGTTGAACTCGATGCTGACGACTACGAGTGACCAGTCGGCGGCGAAAGCGGCAACGCCGAAGAATGCCCAGAGCACCAGCAGCACCGTGAATGTGCGGCCGACTTGCTGCATCTTCATTTCGTTTTTCCCGGGGCAGGATATTTAATGGCACCACTGCGAGTATGTGTACCGCCATCAGCAGCTGTCAATCTCGATTTTGGCCGTTGGGCTACTGGAAGAAAGCGGCCAACGGTGCCAGCACGCGCATCGACGACGGGTCAGCTTGCCGGTGACCACACCTGCATGGCACGTTGCGCCAGCACCCGGCTGACTTTCCATCACGAGGCGTTTGTCATCCGCCGGCGTGGGTGCGGCGTTGCCGCAAGTGGACCCGGAAACCGCAGCTCATGGCTGGTGGAGCAATAAGAGTTTCACCTGCAGTCGAATTGCCGCAGAATGGCGCCGCGTGAATGGCCGCCGAGCGCCACCTGGACGCCGCGGCCGCGGCGTCGAAGGCCGGCGGTCGCCTCGTCCTCTGCCGGGATGTCGGGTGGCTAGAGGCCTGGCAAGAGAAAAGGAGGATTCAATGCGCGTGGGTGCATGGTTGCTTGTTTCGCTGTCGATGAGTGGCGCGGCCTGGGCTGAAGAGCCGGCGCCGGCGCCAGAGATACCGCAGACACTCGAACAGGCGAGTGCGCAGCGGGCGCGGGCGGCGGCGATGCGCGACGAAGCCGAGCGTCGCCACTTGGCCGAGCAGAATGCTTGCTACAGCAAGTTTCTGGTCAACGACTGTCTGGCAGACGCCAAGAAGCGCTATACGGCGACGATCGTCGAAGCGCGCAGACTGGACCAGCCGGCGCGGGATTTCGAGCGTGAGGCGCGGCGGCGTGATGTCGAGGCCGAGGAAGCGCAACGACTGGCCGATCAGCCGGTGCGCGAGGCCGAGCAGAAGGCGAGTGCCGATCGCTTCCGTGCCGAGGAAGCAGCGAAGGCGAGTGAGCGTCAGCAGAAGCTTGCGGAAAAGGCCCGGCAGGCTGAAGAAGGACGCCAGAAGGCGGCCGCCGAACAGGCCAGGAGGCAAGCCAAACTGGAGAAGCGAGCCCGGCAGGACGCCGAGCGCGAGGCGAAAAAGGCCGCCAAACAAGCGGGGGCACCAGCGCCCGGCGCCGGCAACTGATCGCACCCCTGGGCTTTCCAGAGGGGCCAGGTTGGCCGCCGGCGTCCTGTCAGAGGCTGTTCAAGATTGATGCCGCGCCAAGAAACCGTCATTCCCGCGCAAGCGGGAATCGGGTTCATATAACCAATTTCTCTCAAAAACAATCAGATAAACCAAGTGGATTCCCGCTTGCGCGGGAATGACGGCCAATATCACGCTTGCCAGCCAAAAAAGTTCACAAGCGCTCAGCCAGGGGCTACTGGCTGCCGCCGAGCCAGATCCCACGCCAGGCGCTCCATTTCAGGTGATGCCCTGGCTCGCCAGGTACTCTTCGTAATTGCCGAGGTAGTTGACGACCTTGCCGTCGCTGCCGATTTCGAGGATGCGGGTGGCCAGCGACGAGACGAATTCGCGGTCGTGCGAGACGAAGATCAGCGTGCCCTTGAACTTCTCGAGCGCGGTATTGAGCGACTCGATCGATTCCATGTCGAGGTGGTTGGTGGGTTCATCAAGGACCAGGACGTTCGGCCGCATCAGCATCAGCTTGCCGAAAATCATCCGGCCCTGCTCCCCACCCGAGATCACCTTGACCGCCTTCTGCGCTTCGTTGCCCGAGAACAGGAGGCGTCCGAGCGTGCCGCGGATCAGCGTTGACAGGTCATCCCCGTCGCTGGTGCCGTCGCGTGCGTAGCCGGCGATCCAGTCGGCCAGACTGACATCACTGTTGAAATCCTGGGCGTGATCCTGGGCATAGTAGCCGGGGCGTGCCTTTTCCGCCCACTTGATGCTGCCGCGTTGCGGCTGCAACTCGCCCATCAGCAGCTTCAGCAGGGTGGTCTTGCCGACGCCGTTTTCACCGATCACCGCCAGACGGTCGCCGCCATTGATCGACAGGTCCAGCTTGCTGAAGATCTTCTGCTCGCTGCCGTGATAGCCGAAGCTCAGGTTCTGGATTTCGACCGCCTGGCGATGCAGCTTTTCCTTCTCGTCGAACTCGAAACGGATCCAGGGATACTGGCGAGACGAGGGCTTGACGTCTTCCGGTTTGAGTTTGTCGATCAGCTTCAGGCGGGAAGTCGCCTGTTTGGCTTTCGAGGCGTTGGCCGAGAAGCGGCGGACGAAATTCTGCAGCTCGGCAATCCGTTCCTTGGCTTTCGCGTTGGCGCTCTGCTGGCGCTCGCGCGCCTGCGTCGAAGCTTCCATGAAATCGTCGTAGTTGCCTGGATAGACGGCGATCTTGCCGTAATCCAGGTCGGCCATGTGCGTACACACCTGATTGAGGAAGTGGCGATCGTGAGAAATGATGACCATCGTGCTGTTGCGCTCGTTGATTGCGTTTTCCAGCCAGCGGATGGTGGCAATGTCGAGGTTGTTGGTCGGCTCGTCGAGCAGCAGGATTTCAGGGTCGGCAAACAGCGCCTGGATCAGCAGGACGCGCAGCTTCCAGCCCGGTGCGACATCGCTCATCGGGCCAAAGTGCTGTTCTGCCGGGATGCCGACGCCGAGCAGCAGTTCGCCGGCGCGAGCCTCGGCGGTGTAGCCGCCGTATTCGGCGAACCGGGCTTCGAGGTCGGCGGCGTGCATGTAGTCGTCCTCGCTGGCGTCGAGGTTGGCGTAGATCGCGTCCTTCTCGAGCATGCAGGCCCACATCTGCTCGTGTCCCATCATCACTACATCGATGACGCGCTGCTGCTCGAAGGCGAACTGGTCCTGGCGCAGGTAGGCCAGGCGCTCGTGCGGGTCTTTCGAGATGTTGCCGGCGGTCGGCTCGAGTTCGCCGGCGAGGATTTTCATGAAGGTCGACTTGCCGGAGCCGTTGGCGCCGATCAGTCCGTAGCGATAGCCTTCGCCAAACTTGACCGAGACGTTTTCAAAAAGGGGCTTGGCCCCGAACTGCATGGTGATGTTGTTGGCGACGAGCACTCAGAAACCTCGGTAAAATCATCAAGTTGCAAGAGGGCGCTATTGTACTCCAGGCGTCGGCGATGTGCTTCCGCTGCGACACCCTGACCGACATCGTTTTCGGTTGTACCGAGGGGGCTGGTTCTGGTCGCAGACCAGACCTCAATCGACCAGCGGCCGGCCCTCGCCAGGCAATAGCATGGCTCGCCGAGCCTGCGTCAGCGATTGTCCAGCGCCAGCTTGACACCAAACCCGAGCAGTGCACCGCCTGCCAGGCGCGTCGCCAGCTTGCGCGCGAACGGCAGCGACGACAGTTTGCGCGCCACCACGTTGCCAACGAGGACCAGGCCCGCCTGGTAGAGAAAACTGAGGATGGTCACGTGCGCCATCATCACCGCCAGCGTCAGCGACGAGGCGCTGGCGTCCAGGAAGAGCGGAAAGAAGGCGACAAAGAAGAGCATGACCTTGGGATTGGTGAGACTGACGGCAAAGGCCTGCCGGAAGTACACCCAGCCGCTTTTCCTTGCTTCCTCTGCGGCACTGGCGGCGGCGACGGGCCTGAACAGGAGTTGCAGTCCCATCCAGCCGAGGTAGGCGGCGCCGAACCACTGCAAGCCCTGGAAAAGTGCGGGGTGGGCATTCATCAGCGCGGCCAGACCGACGATCGCGGCGACCATATAGACCATGTCACCCAGCAGCGTACCGACGACTGCGCCCAGCCCGGCGCCGATGCCATTGCGCGCCGTGGCATTGAGAATGGCCAGAGTACCGGGACCAGGGATCAACTGGAAGACGATGATGGCAGCAACGAAGCTGGCGTAATTCTGGATTTCAAACATCTGTCACTCTCCGTTCAGCAAGGCATCAAGTTCGCGCCACAGGGGCTCACAGAGGCCCTCGCGGTATGCGGCGCGCCGGAAGCTGGGGTGCTCCTTGCGGTACACCTCCAACAGACCATGGTACTGATCGATCAGGCAGCTTCTGACGTTGGCCAGGCGGTCGGCGGCTTTGACCACCAGTGCCAGCTCGGCGGCGCCAGCGACCGTTGCCAGCCTGGCGTAGGTGCCGGCCTTCCGCTCGGCGCGGCTGGCGCCGGGGGAGTCGGTGAGCAGGCTGACGCACTCGGCAATCCGTTGTCCAAAGCGCGCCAGAACCTCGTCCTCGGTGACCCGAGTGTCCTCGATCACGTCGTGGAGATAGCCGACGATCTGAGCGTCGGTGCCGTAGCCCGACAACAGGCTGACGACCGCTTCGAGATGGAAGGCATAGGGCCGGTCGCCATACATCTGGCTGCCATGGGCTGTCAGCGCGAAGGCGCGGGCTTCATCGAGCATGGCTGTCTGGCTGTCCGTAATCGTTGGTCGGGCCGGTCTGCTGCACCTGGCGTGAATGCGGGCGGAAAGCCGCCGCCAGCGCGCAAAGTCCCTCGTATTGCTGTCGCCAGAAGCCGCTTCGCGCCGCAGACTCGGGGATTGGCCCGTGCCTGAGACCGCAGGCGGGCATCGACTGTCCGGAATACTGGGTGGCGAAGAGTTGATCCCAGACCGGAAAGAGAACCGCGAAATTGCAGCCGTAGCGGTACTGGCGGCCGACCGGGAGATCGAGTGCATGGTGCCAGCGATGGTAACGCGGGCTGACCAGCAGCAATTCGCCAAGGCGTCCGAACGAAAGCCGGGCATTGACATGCGACAGGTTCTCTATCGTCTTGACGACGATCAGCAGGCCGATGAAATGTCCCGGCGGTACGCCGACGAGCAGCGCGACGACAGCAAACCAGAAGCCGCCAATCAGGTCGTCGAGCAGATGGTTGCGGCTGTCGGTCCACAGCGTCATCTGGCGCTGACTGTGGTGGATCGCGTGCAGCGCCCACCACCAGCGAAAACGGTGCGACAGGCGGTGGCGCCAGTATTCGGTGAAGTCCAGGATCAGGAGATAGATCACGAAACTGAGCAGTGGCCGCGTCTCCAGCGGAGGAAAGAGGTCTTCGAGTTGTGGCGGGATGATGTCGTTGAAGCGTAGCCAGCTGTCGACGCTCGCGAACAGGGGCGCCAGCAGGGCAAAGACGAGGAGCGGTATGATGCCCAGCCGGTCGAGTAGCGAATAGAGTACGTCCACCCGCACCGCTTGGCGGTCCCGCCAGACCTCGATCGGCCGCAGGGCCTCCAGGGGGCGCAGCAGGAGGTAGGCGGCGCTGATCTGCAGGACCCCGCAGAGGAAGAACTCGATGCCGTCGAAGGCCATCTCCAGGTAGCTGCCCAACCCCATGGCCAGCAGTGGCGGCTGGATCAGGCGATCGAGCAGCCAACCCTGAAGGGCGACAAAGGCTTCAACCAGGGTGTCGATCATGGCTGCGCGCGCCGCGCCGCAAAGCAGAAGCCCTTGCCTTTCAGGCCGGCGATCAAGGGGTCCAGCATCGGCGCAAAGGGATCCTTGCGCGACCAGATGCCGAGATGGGCCATGATGATGTCGCCATCCTTCAGACGATCGAGGGCGCGCTTCAGCAGTAGCGAGTTGGGGTAGGTCTCGGAGGGCAGTTCATCACCCAGGAAACCCGCTGCCGCCCAGCCGACATGGCGGTAGCCACAGGCCTGCGCGGCGGCCAGCGTGTTCGGCGTCGTGCGACCGCCGGGAGCGCGCCAGAGGGGATCGAGCCGACGGCCGGTCAACTCCTGGAAGCGCGTATCCGGGCGCTGCAACTCTGCGCAGACGGCGCGCGCGTCCATGCTTTCGCTGCCACCGTCCGGCAGCCGGTAGCGGACCTGGTTGCCGATGTCCTCACGGAAACTGCCGTGCCGCCAGGTGTGGCTGCCAAAAGCGTGGCCTTCGGCGACGCGCGCCTGCCAGTAAGGCGCCCAACTGGCGTCGAGTGCATGGTCGCCGCGAAGGGTCCTTTCCTGGGCGAGAAAGAAGGTCGCCTTGACGCCGTGCCTGGCCAGCGTCTCGGCGATCAGGTCGGCGTGGCGCATGTTGCCGGTGTCGAAGGTCAGGTAGAGCATTCCCTTGCAGGCAGCAGAGGGCGTCGCGGCAGGCGTGGCGAGTGCGGTTGCGCAAGCGGTCAGCAGGCTCAGGCCAAGCCCCAGGTGGCTGATCAAGGCGTTCATCTGAGACCCGCGTGATTGAGGAAGAAGACCCCATGCGGCGAACTGCCGACCGGTATCGACCGCTTGAGCGTACCGGTGGCGAGGTCGATGACCTGCACCTTGCGGGCGAAGCGGGCGGTGGCCCAGAGTTCCTTGCCGTCGCCACGTACCATAATGTCGTCCGGGCCGCCTGGCACCTCGTACTTGCCCACTACCGCCATGGTCTGCGTATCGAGCAGCGAGATGCTGCCATCGACCGAGCGGTTCGAAACGTAGAAATGCCGTCCGTCACCCTTTGGCTGCAGATTGTGGGCCGCAGGGGCGGTGGCCACCTTCCTGACACTCTGCCGGTAGCGCCAGTCAATCACCTCGACGACGCCTTCGCCCATGCAGGCGACCAGCAGATGGCGGTTGTCGGGAGCCATGACGATTCCCGCCGGCGTCGCGGCGACCGGCATGACCCAGGCGATCTTCTGCGTCGGCAGGCTGATCGCCATCACCTCGTTCGAGTCCTGCAGGGTCACGAAGACAAACTGGCTGGCATCGTCAAACGCCATATGCGAAGGGGTCTTCGGTGCCGGCAGGCGGGCGATGAGCCGGAAGTCCTGCGGATCATAGATATCGACCCGGTCCAGACGCAGCGAAGTGGCGACGAACCATTTGCGGTTCGGCGAGTAGCCGAGCTGATAGGGGTCCGAAATGTCGCGGATGCGCTTCTGCTCCTGACCGGTGTGCGGGTCGAAGAAGACCAGCTGGTTGGCGGCGGCACAGGCGACGATCACCGACTTGTCGTCGGGCGTCGGCATCAGGTGATGCGGCTCCTTGCACACGTTCGCCTTGCCGGTGACGGCGTAGGTTTCCGTGTCGATCAGGCTGATCGTGCCGTCGGCGGAATTGAGCGCAATTGCCAGGGCGGCAGGGGCGTCACCGGCCGCCAGCAGGGCCAGCACGACGACCAGAGACGCGGCGAGGCGTTGGGCGGAGCTTGCGCGGCGGTGGAGCGTCATGGCGTCGTTGTACGGTGGTTGGAACAGGTTGAAAGAGTCTCGCCCGGGGTGACGCGTGGCTCCGCAGGAGCCGGTCGCCGGCTGCTGAAGCCTGTGCTACGCCGGTTGCAGAATGGGCTGGGGCACGATTCTGCAGGCTTCCTCTTACGCCAGGCTGACTATTCGCGGATCCCTGAAGTAATCGATGAGAATTCCCCGTTTCAGGCCTTTTTCTGGATCAGCTCGATCTTGTAGCCGTCGGGATCCTCGACGAAGGCGATCACCGTCGTGCCGTGTTTCATCGGCCCGGCCTCGCGCACGACCTTGCCGCCGCGCGCCTTGATCTGCTCGCAAGCGGCGTAGGCGTCGGGGACCTCGATCGCCACATGACCGAAGCCGCTGCCGATGTCGTAGGACGACGTATCCCAGTTGTGCGTCAGCTCAAGAACCGCCCCATCGGATTCCGGGCCGTAGCCCACAAAGGCCAGCGTGAAGCGACCTGTCGGGTAGTCCGTGCGCCGCAATTCACGCATGCCGAGGACTTCGGTGTAAAAGGCCAGCGAGCGACCGAGATCGCCGACTCGCAGCATCGTATGCAGGATTCTCATGCCATTTCCTTACCAGCGTGGACAATGGGCGACGCGCCGTTTCAGTTTTGCGCGTGCTGCCCGGTAATCGGGACACAGTCGCGCAACGATCGTTCAGAACTGCGGGCTGTGGTTCATTTTGCAAGGGTGACATGTACGGGGCTGAATGGCGATGCATAGTCCTCAACAAATCAATGCATTGGCGTGATTTTGGCTAGTCTGCAGATCGTTCCGCATGTACGAGGATGCACGGGTGACCCCGTCCATGGCTCTTGCACACCCATCAACCCGTCAGGAGAACCGCGCATGCCCACCTCGCAAATCCGCCTTGCAGATGCAATCGTAACAGTTATGAAGCCGCCCGAAACGTCGGATCCCGTCGTCAGGGATTCAGTGTGCGAAGGCCTCGGCCTCCGCGTCGGCATCCGCGGGAGGTGGCTGCTGCTAAGGTCTCTGCCTTCCTGACTTGGCGCGCGGATGAGCGGGAGATTGCGCCTGCAAACCATTGGCAGGCACTTTCGGTCCTGCTCTCCGTCGCTCCGGATGCCATGGTAGACCGATAGAGGTTTTCGATCGAATGTCCGCCATGGAAGTAGTTTCCTCGCCATCCGCTCTTGGCCGGTTGCCGTCACCGAACCACGAAAGTTCAGTGGCCGCTTATGCTCGGGAGCAGCCAGCCGGACCAGCAACTGCAGAGGCCGAGGGCCAACGGCCGCATCGCACATGAGAGCAGTCGTTCTGACCTTTCCGACCACAGACAGCGACCGACCCAGAGCAGACGCTCGAGGCGCTTGCAAGCATCCATTCACCGCACCCCCGACAACACGGAAGCCGCCCCTCGATTTTCATCGGTGTTATTCTTGCCTGACCGGCAGCTTTGAAGCGGGAGCGGTCATTGCGTGCAGGCTGGTGTCGGTCGGCTACCGGCCAGGAAGAGACGGTGGCGCCACTTCCCCGAAGCCGCCGTTGACCTGGGGCGATCAACGGTAACCGGTCATTCGGCTGGGGATGCTGGTTTCCTCGCCTGACCGACCGCTACGCGTCGGGAAGCCGCCGGTGGGTTTTGGATGGCGTCGGTCGGCAGTCGGCCAACGTCTGCCGGTCGCCCATCGGGCATAGCCGCCGCTCAAGCGACGGCTATGCTAGGAGACCTGCCGGACAGCCGATGCGAACTCCTAGGCCAAAGCTGGCACTTGACTCCACTCAGAAATCTATCCGCTTAGAGAAGCAAAGCACTCCTCAAGGGAGTCTACAAAACCTCGGGGGCGATACATGGAAACGCCGTGTGCACACGCACGCGGTGGACGATGAGGGTCTTCTGAGTCTCGTCGGATGCGATCTCTCCTCGGCGCAAAATAGGCAATGTCATTCGGGATCCTGTTGGTCGTATAGTTACACAAGAGTACTACCTGAAAGGTATATTCCACCGATCTGCGTGGCGGGGTGGCGCCAAGTTGAAGTGCGGTAAATGAGGTAAAACGGGGAGAGCCAAGTGAGCAGCTGGTTACAGATCGCGAGTGGGCATGCCAATGTTGTCGGGGTAATAGCCGTAGGCATAGTGGTTTCAGCGGCTCTGGGCTACTGGGGGTGGTTCAGCCCGCGCATTGCCGTTCTTGTGCAGGGGCTGCGCAAGCTGACCGAGGCACTCTCCACGCAGGCCGATATGTGGCCAGCGGCAAATGAGCGAGCCAAGGAAGCGGTGAAGGACAACCCCGCACTTCGGCCGGCCTGGCAGGAAACTACCGGGCGTGTAATCGCGCTGCCGCACGGCGGGCAACGTATTCACGTGATGTTCGGTGCTCCCCGTGACATTTGGTCTGCGCAGCGACTGCTGGCACATCAGATGAACTTGCCGCTTGCAGAGGCAGTCCCCAATCTTCTCGTTGGCGTCGGTCTGGCTTTTACCTTCTTCTTTTTGACGGTCGCGTTGACCCACGCAACCTCCGCGTTAGGGGAACAGGCGGGGCAGCAAGCCGATCTTTTGAACGCGACGCGAGGCCTGCTGAGTACTGCCGGTGCGAAATTCCTGACCTCTCTGGCTGGCCTGATTGCGTCCATTTGCTGGACGTTCGCATCCAAGCGGAAGATGGCAGAACTCAATCGGCAGATTGAACTGGTGCTCGAACGTCTTGGAGTCCTCTTGCCGGTAAGTGGGGGCGAGATGGTGATGTTCGCCCAGCTCAATGCGACACGGGATATTCATCAGAGCAGCACGAAGCACCTTGAGGTTTCGACCGACTTGGGGGCGCTGACGGAGGAATTGCTGAACGAATCGCGCGAGCAAACGGGAACCTTTAAGCGCTTCGAGACCGACCTTGCGGTATCGCTTGCGGGCGCAATCACGAAAGCGTTCAGTCCGCAGATGGAGGCCATGACGTCCAAGCTGGTCGTTGCCATTGAAGGGCTGAGCGACAAGATCGGGACAATGAATCAGGAAGCGCTGGAGCGCATGATTGAGGACTTCAGCGCCACGCTGAAGAAGGCTACCGACAGCGAAATGACGCAGTTGCGTGAGACCTTGGTTGCACTGTCGAGCCGACTGGACGGTGCTGGCGATGCAATTGGTCGTGGAGCGGAAACTGCCGTCGCGGCGCTGGATCGCGCGGGAACCGATCTGGTCGCGCGAGTTGAGGCGGTTGCTGCTGGCCTAGGCACTGGTGCAGCCAATCTTGAGGCTGCGGCGCAATCGCTGAAGGTTGCCTTGAACGATCTCGACGTATCAATTTCCGACGCTGCAAAACTCGGCGAACAGGGCGCGGACTTCTTCCGTGGAGCCTTGGCGAGCATGGATGGAGCAATCGGGAAACTCGACGGGGTGTCGACTGGGCTGGGTGAAGCGATGCAGGGGCTCGAACGTGTCGCAGGTGCCGTCCTCAACGCCCTCGATGGCATTGAAGAACTTTCGCATGAACAGCGTGGCGTGATTCAGGCCGTCAAGGACGCAATGCCTCAGACACTCGGAGCGGTCGAGCGGGTCGCGACAGTCTTGAATGAATCCATCGCAAGCTCTGAGCGAACCATGGAGCGCATGAAGGACAACATCGAGGCCTCGGTCGTGAATTTGCAGGGCGCTGCCGCGCAAATTGCGAAGGGGGTCGACGAGTACTCGAAACGAGTTGCATCGTTGCAAGAGGCAATGGGCCAAGAGCTAAAGGAAACCGTTGTTGAAACGGCCGCCGCGTTGAAGAGCACCGTGGCGTCGATGCTCGAGGGCGTAACCGAATACTCCAACGAGGTTGCCGAGCTCCACCGGACGATGGATCAGCATCTTGCGAAGGCCATTGGTAGCCTTGACAAGGGGGTGGTCGGACTCGAGGAGTCGATCGAGGAACTCGGTGAAATCCTTTCTCCCCGTATGGCTGCAGCGTAAGCGATGTGGAATTTTCATGGGAACGGGGCGTCCGCGGGCGAAACGCAGACTGAGTCTGACGGCGGATACCTAGCGTCTGCGTCCGATCTGATGATCGGGCTGCTATTCGTGTTCATCATCTTGGTGGTCGTTCTTGCGCTTGAGCAGCGTCGGCAACAACAGGTGGTGGAAGATCAGCGCGCCGCGATTCTCCGCGCAGGGGATCCCCGAGGGATCGTGACCACGGCCATCGGGAAGGGTATTGAAGCAGCGCTGCCTGGAATCCGCGTGGATCCCGAAAGTGGCGTGATTTCACTGCCCGAGGATGTGCTGTTTGCTCTGGGGAGCGCGGAATTGACGCCACAGGGGAGGGGGGCATTGGCGCTTGCGTCTCAGGGACTCACCGGCGTGTTGCCGTGTTTTGTGGCCAGTGAATTGGCCCATAGCCGCAACTGCCCCGATAACCGCGGGGGGCATCAAATCGAGACGATTTTTATCGAGGGACACACCGACAGTCGTCCGTTGAGACGGAACGGCTACGACAATATCAATCTGTCTCTCGACAGGGCACGCGCCGTGCAGGCGGCCCTTGTCGTGGGAAGTGCGCTCGACGCTTACCGGAACAAAGCCGGGCAGCCGTTGTTTTCCTACAGCGCCTATGCGGACACGCGCCCCCTCAGAGGGACCGATCCTTCTGCCGGGCGAAATCGTCGCGTCGATCTTCGGATTGTGCTGACGTATCGCCCGATCGGTGAGGTGCTCGGCGAATTGATGGCGCTCGAAGAACAAGTGGTGCGCTGATCGTGTTGTTTGCGACTCTGCCTAAGACCTTTCCCTCCCTTGAAAAAGTCGCTCGCGACATGGGAGGCGTCTCGGTGACGCCGCCGCCTCCGATGGAAGAGATCGGAAAGCGCCTGCGCGTGACGTTCGAACGTGCACGGCATGAGCAATACCGAGGGCTATCAAGAGTCGAACTGCGGAAACTGCCCTTTGCCTATTGGGTCAAAGGCGAACCGCCCCTGCCCGATGTGCACCCCCAGTTGCTGAAACAGTATTGGACCGAAGTGCTGCCGGAAGCCTTTGCGGGCGGAGGCCGTCGAGCGCGCCGCTGGTTACTTCCGCTGCTGTATACCTACTGTGAAGCCTTTGATTCAGGCGATGCGAAGTTCCTGGACTTCGCATCGAAGCTCTGCATCGTGATCGACGCGGCGGGAGGGGCACTCGCGGAACGATTGCAGCACTTGCAACGGAGCAGGTCGTTCTTCGATCCGAAGCAGGCTCCGAACCGTCTCGCCCAGGAGTTCTTGCTCGGAGCCAAGGGGCTGAGTGAAACGATGCAAGAGCTTCTTCTTTGGGACGGTTTCTTCGGCAGCGCTCTTGGCGGGGAGGTGTTCGCCTCGGCACTCCAAGTGAACCCCGAGCGGCTGCGTGAGTGGGCGGTGGTTTCTCGTTTGCTGGAGCTGGAGCAGCACAGGATGCCCGCACGAGTGGTCAAGACAGCGCAGCGGGTGAGGTTTGCGGAGGCCCTGCTTAGACCGTGGCGTCGAGGGATGCCTCCGGATCTCCACCGTTCCACGCTGGCGCGGCTTTTCGTTTCACAGTACGGGGATCCTCGGGTGACTTCGCATGCCAGTTATCAGTGGCATGGCGTAGCTGAGGACGCGGTAAGCGTGCTGATGCGTTGGCTGGCAGGAGATTCCCTGCGCAGCTTCATGCGCATCCTCGAACGCACGGCCGACGATATTTGGCGCTACCGGCAGAAGTTTTGGATGGCCTACTATGACGCGGGGTATGTGGAGGATGCTTGGCTCGTTCTTGGCCCCGATGCCAAGAAGGTGATCGGGGACGTGTCGAGCGATCTTGCCATGCGGTACGGGGTACTCGATGGCGGAACTGCCTCGAATCAGTCGGTGCTGCTGCTGCGGATCGGTGATCTGATCTTTACCGAATGGAGTCATAACGGCAGTTTGCGGGCCTACCGCGAGGGGAGCACCGGGGCACCAACGTTCTATCGCGCCCGGTACCACGCGCATGACTTGAGAATGCACACCTCGTTGGACTTCCACTTTGGCCAGAACAAAAACCCCGAGCTTCGCCATGTCCACTCCGAGTCCGGTTCATGGCAACGAAAGGCGCGCGATTTCATCCGTAGTTTTACCCGCTTGTATCTCGGTGACCGAGACATTCTATGAAGGTTGAACTTACTCGTGCCGGTGCCGCCTGGACCCTAGAGAACGGACTTGATGAATGGCTGGCAAACCAGCCGATTCATACCGCAGCTGCGATCAGTGCGTTTGCCGAGGAGTTTCCGGAGCATGTGGGGCCTGACTCTCTCGTTGTTCCAGCCGAGCAGCTGGTCGCCTGGCCAGAAGCGGTGGCCGTCGACCTGGGGTTACCGCCCAATGCCCCGTTTCCGTTTGATGTGCGGCTTTCCGGTGCCATGGGCAAACCGGGGGCGGCAATTGCCGTGCGCTGGCTGCAGCCCGGCAAGGCAATTGCGGCAAGAGATGTAACGCGCGATGGCCCTTGGCTTGCCTCGGGCGGCAAGACCTACAGAATTCCGGCGCCGATTTTTCATGCTCTCCGCCTGGTCGACGAGTTTTCGGCGATTCCGGATGCGGCGCTCGACGATCAGTTTCGTTGCTGGGCACGCATTCGTGAGACGCTCGGTGAAACCCGAGTGGAAGCGATTTCGGATTCCTTTCTCCGGTCGTTCCGGGTGGTGTCGGCTAGTGGGCTTACTTTTTCGCTGGTGACCGACGAACGGGGTGAGATGCAACTTGACCCTGTACTGCTTACCACGCGTGCTGCAGATGAGGGCGATAAGCTCGAGCACGTCCGAGCGCTCCCCGAAGTTGATGAGCCGTTGTTCGCCAAGCGACTCGATCAACTGCGCGAGGGCGCGTCGGCGTTTCCTCTCAGCCAAGGCCTGTACGTCGTGGCCGACGAAGCGCTGCAAAAGACATTGGCCACGGTGAGGAAACTCCGCCAGGCTCCCGCGGAGCAGCGCAAGCGCGCAGCGATGCATCCGGAGGCGGTGATACGCGAGCTCATGGGGTTGGATGAGTCTGCGCCGACTGTCTTCATTGAAACCGAGCGCTACGCAGACAGAGTTCTGGATCTGGGGGCGTGGTCCGAGCCTGCGCTACCGTGGATCAAAATTCCCTCGCAGGACTGGAGTGCGCCGGTGTCGTCTGGAATACGCTTGAACGGCGTTGACGTGCCGTTGGAGCGTGCGGCCCTCGAAAGCGGTCTCAACGACATGCGGGATGCGCTTGCCGCGGGGCAACAGACCGCATCGATTGGCGGCGTCGAGGTTCCCGCGACAGCTGCGAATCTGAACGCATTGGAGCGGTTGCACGATGCCGTGCGTCGGTACGATGGAAGCAGAACCGACGGTAATACCCACCCGCTGCCGGTCAAGAACGTCCTGATCATCGAGACCAACTTCGAGGACGCGTCCTTCACACGGTCGACGACCGCGGGCCGGTTTGGGAGGCCGGGTCTGCCTGGTGGCTTGAAGACTTCCCCCAAGCCTCATCAATGCGCCGGCATTGAATGGCTTCAGCGTCATTGGGTTGAAGGCAGCCGGGGCGCGATGCTGTGCGACGACATGGGACTCGGGAAGACCTATCAGGCGTTGGCGTTCTGCGCTTGGCTTCGCGAGATGATCGAGGACGGTGCTGTTGAACGAAGGCCCTTATTGATCGTCGCTCCGGTCGGGCTGCTGCGGAACTGGGAACAGGAAATCGACGTTCATTTGCTGACTCCGGGGCTTGGCACCATTGTCCGGGCGTATGGCGAACATCTGAAGGCGTTGCGACGAGGGCGACACCTGGATGGGACGGCGGGGCTCGATACGGCTCGATTGGTCGGCGGAGACGTTGTCCTGGCGAACTACGAGGCAGTTTCCGACTATCAGTTGAGTTTCGGCGCCATCCCCTTCGCCGCGGTCATTCTCGATGAAGCTCAGAAGATCAAATCTCCCAAGGCGCGCATGACCCATGCCGTCAAAGGTCTCAATACCGAATTTACTGTGGCGATGACCGGCACTCCGGTCGAGAACCGCCTGGCGGATCTGTGGTGCATTGCCGATGCTGTTCAGCCGGGCGCGTTGTTGGATCTCAAGGACTTTAGCGCACGGTACGAATCGCCAGATTCCGATGTCCAGACCCTGCGTCACATGGTTTGGCAGGATGAACAGGGCAGCAGCGAGGAGCGCCCGAAGCTTCTGCTGAGGCGTTTGAAAACGGACAAGCTTGATGGATTGCCCGCAAAGCACGAGCACGTAATTCGAGTCCCGATGCCCGCGCGGCAGCTTGAGGCCTATCAGCGCGCACTCGCCACCCGCGAACTTGCGGGGCCGCAAGGAACGCTCGGGATGATTCACGCCCTACGAAGAATTTCCCTTCATCCGATGCTGGCTGAAAGCGACTCGGGCAGTGGGCAGGATCTCGACATCGGGCAATCGGCGCGTATGTGCGCCGCGATGCAGGTGCTGGACAAGGTTGTGGAACGGAACGAAAAGGCGTTGGTATTCCTTGAGTCCCTTGACCTGCAGGAAGCGAACCAGCTCCCAATGCTGCTCAAGCGCCGCTATGGTTTGGCCAAGCTTCCCATGGTGATCAACGGTGAAGTCGGCACCGAGGCGCGGCAGACGAGGGTCGATGCCTTTCAGCGCGAAAGGGGATTCGACGTCATGCTTCTCTCGCCGAAGGCCGGCGGGGTTGGCATTACCCTGACCGCAGCCAACCACGTCATTCATTTGTCGCGCTGGTGGAATCCAGCGGTTGAGGATCAGTGCTCGGATCGTGTGTATCGAATCGGCCAGACTCGCCCTGTGCACATCTATTACCCTCTTGCGGTGTTGCCCGAGGCCGAGGAATACAGTTTCGATGTCCAGCTGCAGTTGCTGATGGAGCGCAAGCGCAAGTTGGCGCAGAATCTCTTGGCGGCCCCTGCCTTCACTAAGGAAGACTATCAGCAGTTGCTGGATGGAACCTACGCTCGCGTTGAATCGCCCCGGAAAGTCATGGCCGATAGGTGACGATTCGCATCGCCGCCCAGAACGAGCGCTCCGGCCGAGGCGCTATCGCTGGGTGATTCACGGAACGACTTCTCGACCCCGTTACCTGCCGGCGGAGGCCCCGGAGTGGTAAACGGCAGATGTGGGTCGGTGGCAGCCGGTGGCCTAAAAAATGTGAGCGACTGCTTCCAGTCTGATCCGGCCGTTGATGCTCGGCCTCGGCGGTTTCCCATCGATCTGGCCGCTCCATGACCACAAGCGGCCGCTGAGCTTTCGTGGTTTGCTGTCGGCAACCGACCCAGAAGAGACTGATGACGTTTTCAAGTCCTCTGGCAGCTTACTGATCTTCAAGCCGCCGTTCGATGAAAACTGACCCTGTCAGCACCTCGGCCAATCCCGCCGTTCGCGCGCTCACCTGTAGCCGACAGCATTGTATCGATTACCGGCCTCTCGTTCTGCAATAAATCCCAGCTTCCCGACTCGACAAAGTCACCTCCCGACGCAGAGTGGGTCGGAAGCAAGGAAGTAAGCACGACAGCCGGTCTATGAGAGATCCTTCAGGGTGTTGCCGTAGACCAGTTCCCCCAGATGCTCGCTCCACGCGCCCGCATTCTGGCGCAATGTTTCCAATGCCTGGTTCTTGATCGTGGCTGGATCAGGAAAGAGGCCTTGCTCTTGGATAGCAGTGCCCAACGCGACATAGGCCTTGCGATGACGAACTCCGGCCGATGCTAGCGTGCACCCTGCCACGTTGGGCACCCCAAAGCGAAGGTGATCGGCAAAACTGGTGACGCCAGATGCGATCTCGATCCCGTCGGCCTGCAGGCGACGCGTGAGAAGACTAATACCCTGTTCGACCAAGGTTTGAAGCCCGAACGTTATAACTCGGGTGTGAATCGCAAGCAGATCATCCATCTCCAGCTGCAACTGCTGAGCCATGTCCACAAAGGAGGTTCCTGCCATCCAGCGCCGTACCATCTCGAAGAAGGCGGCCTTCGCCAATTCAGGATCATCTCCGTTTGGGCGAAAGGTCTGCACAATACCTTCCAAGAGCTCGCGGTGGATCCATGCCCACTCCAAAATTGCCGTGCGCAATCCATCGTCAAGGGGATCAATTGGGTCCTGCCAGCGCTCTCGTGACGGCAGCAAGTTTTGCTCCACAGACTCAAGAAGCCGTACCCTTGCACCCGTTTGGCGTACCCAGGTTAGCTGTCCGGTTTGCCTTAGCGCAATGAGGCGACGTGCCCGTAATTCAAAAACGCTCCGCAATAGATCGGCCTGTGCTGGCTGTAACTGCCGGGCGGCGAAGGTTTGTTCGGCTAGCTGCCGTGCATGGGCAACGAAAACCTCCTCACCAAATTCGTCGGATATTAGTTCGATGAGCGTTGAATCGATGCCATCGATCACTGGGTGAATGATGGTGTTTTGCTCCAACAAATCGTTGCTGAGTGCGATTCCGCGTTGAGCGAGAAAGCCGCTCAGACGGCTAATCAGATTCCGTAGGGAGCCGCGCACTGGCTCTCCAGCGCCTTCTGTGGCCACCGGCTGCACGAGATGCCATTGACCAGGGTTGGCACATATGACGAGTCCCTTGGTGTTGGCTCCTGCACGCCCGGCGCGACCGACTAGGTTCTTAATGTCGCGCGCGAGCATGGCTTCCGCCTGACCGGCCCTGCTGCGGCGTTCAACGGAATAAAGGATTAGGCTTCGAATGGGGAGGTTGATACCTTCGGCGAGCGTGCTCGTGCAGATGACCAAGCGAACGTCTCCGTCTCTGACAAGCCCTTCCAGCACCTCCCGAGTTTCCTGGGGAATGTCGCCGTGGTGGAGGACTACGCCGTGGCGAACCGATTGCGTGCCAATCCAAGCAGCACCGTATTCACCTTCCAAGTAAGCCAAGCAACGCTGCAGGTTGTCTTGTCGAGCATAGGCAAGTGGCTCAGGAAGCGTTAAGGGCCGGGATAATTGATCGACAAGTTCCTCAGCTAGACCAACCGCACCTTGATTGCCGCGTTTGTTGGCAGCGAAGATGGCAGCCGTGCCCATGGGGAGCACCTTCCTCGCAGCTGCAACAGCCTGGGTCTTGATGGACGAAAACCCGTAGGTGTTTACACGTCCGGTCTGTGGACTTCGGAAGAGAAAACTGTCGCGATTCAAGAAATCGTCGATGGTGAATCTCCGCTCTACCGCCTCGTGGGGATGCATATTTAAGCTGATGACCATGTTCGTGCCGGCACCTGTTGGCTGCAATAGCGCGAACTCTGCCGTTGCCGGTCGATATGTGCTTCTAATGACCGTGTTGTCGTCACCTCCAAGCCAGGTATTGATTTCCTCGATGTTGGGCACGATTGCCGATACGAACACGAACCGAGGCGGTTGTTCAAGGCGAGACATCATGCGGGCCAGCAATAGTTCCAGCCCAATGCCGCGTCCATCGCTATCCAGTAAATGGCCTTCGTCGCAGATCACCAGAGAGATTCGCCGCGAAAACATTGGGTCAGCACTTAGAATTCCCGAGAGCGATTCTGGCGTCGCCACCATGGCCCGGATCTGATCCAGCCCGTGGACCTCATCACCGGTCGGCACAGTTCCGCCGTAGGCACAGCGAGCGTGCAAACCCATGGAGTTAAGGCGTCGCACCAAGGTGCCGCGTAGTTCAGAGGCCAACGAGCGGAACGGGACCAGAAGGATGGCCGCATCGTCGGGATGAACGGACAAGTGCCAATACAGCAGCGTTTCGCACAGCGTGGTTTTTCCCGCACCAGTTGGCATCTGCATCGCGTAGCTGTCGGCGCTAGTCAGTAGACCGCCCTGGATCGCCTGAATCTGGGAAGGGAAGAACTCCCACGTTGAAGGTTGCCGATCCACCAAAGACCGAACCAGCGGCGTCCAGATCACTTGTTCTCCCTGCGGGAGGATCGCTCGCAGGTTGGTATGGCTGAAGCGATCGAGGAGGTGACTAATCAGCTTTGCCACGATCCAAGACTCGGGACCTTCATCCAACGCTACTCGAGCCCTGACTCGCGATAGCTCAAGTCGCTCCGCAATCTGTGCAACCGCGCCTTCCTTGAGCGCACTCTGCAGCGACCGTGCCAAATCGGATTCCAATACGGGTGGCCGTGCGAGGAAGTCGAAGCAGGCTGCGCGTAATCCCGCTGGGTCGACAGGCCTTGTGGATTGGCGCATGGCGAGACATGCCGAGGCCGGAAAGTTGCCAAAGTAGAAAGCGGCAGCCGCGAATAGGGCAGAATCCTCTCTCGATATGCCGAGATTGCGCAACAGCGCTTCGGTCGTTTCTATCGAGAACTGGAGGAATGCGTTGCCCAACTGTGCCCAGTCTGAGCTAGGAACATCTGGCGTGCACAGGTTTCTGAAGAGCTCACCTACAAGGGAAGTGTAGTAGTCGTCCAATCGATTGCCGACGTGGGCCAGCTCGATCGGGACTTGCGCATACTGGAAATGACGCAGGTGCCGTGCTGTATCGGCATCGTTGATCCATCGTTGCAAAGAGGCGCGCACGACTAGGCTACCGACTTAATGGCTGCGGCGAACACTGCCGTGTAGGTGGTGCGCAAGTCTGGCACGCCAATCACGACGAGTGTGAACTCAGGATCAGGAATGGCCGGTGCCGCCACCAATTCATCATCCAACAAGGCATTACAGATGACCGCTACAGCGCGAAAACGTTTTGAAGCTGGGGGATAGTCCACGGCATCGATGAACCGATTTAGCAGAGGGATATTGATGTCGCCTAGGTCAGTCGTCATTGCGCGCTCGCGCAGCCAAACCAACGTGCTGGACAAACGACTGGTACGGTCCTTCTTGCAATCGACGATCGCGTCGGCAATAGGCGTTGAGCTCCCGGCGGTTGCCTTAGCCTTGACCTCGGAACATAAGACAACATCTGCCGCGCTTGGAAGAGGCCGATTCGGCATGACGAAGTGAATCACATCGGACTTCGGCGCGGGCTTGGTCCGATCCTGTTTAAGACGCCACTTTTTCGCGCCGATGGCAGTCGCCGGGAGTTCTCTGGCTGCTTGGTAAAAAACGTGAGTATTTCGCCGAAGTCGCCAGACATAACAGATCCGGCATCCGGTAGCACGGAACGCAGAACCACATCTCGCGTTACGCCGTGTTGCGCTACCGCCTGATCAAGCGCCACGTCGGTGACGTAACAACGCCTCAACGGCACGCCCATCGTTGCCACAAGCTCAGCGACGCTCTGCTCGGTAATACGAACTAGGACGTAGGGGTGGTCGTGTTCGTGTGGAAACCAAGCAAGAGCGTCGGTGAAGTCGAACCCGAGTTCATCCATGCGCACCTATCCTATCCTTCATTCGTGCAGCTGATATTAACAGTGGTGACTATCCATTGGCACAATAAACATGTCGGCATGACGTTCTTGTTTGTGCGCATTCGCTACTTCGACTTAGCTGTCGTTTGGTAAGCAAACGACACCACGGTCTGCTATTTGGTGCGCTGCTGACGTAGCATCCGGTGCCTCTCAATGTCGGCAAAGGCCGACGAGCGGGCCGACCTACTGCAGGGCCGAGCGGCCGGTTTCTGATCAGTTACCAGCCGTTCGGGCAGCTCGATTTTTCGGGGCAGCTACGGCCGCTCCTGGCCGAGTGCGGACCGACGCCATCCTACACCCACTGACCGCTTCCCGCAGGTAGCAGCCGGTCAGGCGAGAACAGCACCGCTGAAAGCCGAACGGCCGTTTTCGCGTTGTCCGGTGGTTCGGTGAAGGACTGCTTTCAAGAGCCTCCACCGTCTGCCCCGGGTCGGTTGCAGCCGGTGGCCCAAAAAATCTGAGCGACTGCTTCCAGTCTGATCCGGCCGTTGATGCTCGGCCTCGGCGGTTTCCCATCGAGCTGGCCGCTCCAGGACCACAAGCAGCCACTGAGTTTTCGTGGTTTGCTGTCGGCAACCGACCCTCAGCGGCATCATGACATATAGAAGCCATCCGACCGCTTCATGCTGCATTGCCGCTGTCCGGCCCAGACTTTTATACCAATAGATTGATCGACAAACTTCTGCGGTGTTTGGGTTGTCGGGCAGGACAGGGACGGAGGTACTTATCTCGTCAAGATAATTCGACCCAGGCCCCTTTGCCCTCTTTGCCTTTGTTTGCTTTGCCCTTGTTTGCCCTTGCCCCTTTGCCCTTTGCCACTTTAGCAGGCGGGTTCGCGGGGTGACGCTGAACACGCCGCACGCAGCTGGTCTGAAGCGGCGCGTCCGGCCTTACCGGGTGGTCGCATCGAGATCGGGGCGCCCGAGCCCGTGCGGCTGAAACTCGATTCCGCAGGCGCCAAGCGGTTCGAGCTTCTAGTGCCGCGCGGGGGGCGCATCGCGTTGTACACGCAGCATTTGCCGTCCGAATTCCAGTTGCAGTTGCTCCGCGACGGCGTCGCCGTTCGGCCAAGCGGCGAGCAGGCCTTCGCGGCCGGACACTCGCACGATGATCAGGTGACCTCGGTCGGGATCCACATCGAGGGAGAGATTGACGGTGATCGACTCAGCCAGTGGGTATCGCAGTTGCTGCGGGATAAGGGAACGGACATCTTCCGCATGAAAGGCATCCTGAACATCAAGGGTTCGCCCAGCCGCTTTGTCTTTCAGGGCGTGCACATGCTCTTCGATGGGCGAGAGGATCGCCCTTGGGGCATGGAGCCGCGAGCCAGTGATCTGGTCTTCATCGGCCGGAAGCTCGATCGCGACGAGCTCACGCGGGGGTTCGAGCGATGCCTAGCGTAACCGGGGATTCCACTCACGGCACGGCCGAGCTCCGGCCGAGGTTTCGCCTCGTGATGGGCGACTACGTGTCGGCGCTCGAAGTCGCGCGAGACGGGGGTGTCTGCATCGCGGGCCTCGGCGACGGGCGGGTGGTCGGCTTCGAGCTAACGACGGGCGAGGAGAGCTTCGCGATCGCAGCAGCGCACGCAGGAAGTGTTCTCGGCGTCAGCATCTCGCCTGACGGGCGCTGCTTCGCCACATGCGGGCAGGATGCAGTGGCGAAAGTCTGGTCGGCAGAGGGCTCTCTGTTGCGCGAGCTACCGGGAGGTGGCGGCGCCTGGGTCGAGCACGTCGCGTGGGCTCCGGCAGGCGGTCGAATTGCGACGGCCTCGGGAAAAAAGCTCTGTGTATGGATGCCCGAGGGAGAACGGCTCGTCGAGACCGAGCCGCTCGCGAGCACGGTGACCGCGCTTGCGTGGCGCTCCGACGGTAGCGGTCTCGCAGCGACTTGCTACGGAGGCGTGCACATTCTGCCCTTCGTCGCAGGAGCGAAGAACCGCCATCTGGCGTGGAAGGGTTCGCTGGTCTCGCTGGCCTGGAGCCCCGACGCAAACGTCATCGCCTGCGGCAGCCAGGACAGCTCGGTGTTGCTCTGGGAGCCGCGAAAGCACGGGAAGCCGATTGGCTTCGCCGTACTCGAGGACGAAGTCACGGGTTTGTGTTGGCATCCGGAGCACCATATCCTCGTAGGCGCTGACGCCAGCGGAACCATCTGCGGCTGGGAGGTCGCCTGAATGCAGGAGAGGAAATCGACATCCCCGGCCGAATGGACGCTGACGCGCTGCCTCTCTCGGGGGGAGGGAGAAAACCGCTGACGCGATGCTGGAACTGCTGCAGTCACCGGCGTTGCGCAATTTACCCAAGATCGATGCAGAAGAAATTGCACGCCGTATTGACGAGCAGCGTAACGGCTGGAAGGCCAGCTGATGCGCCGCGCCTATGCAGCCATGATCCGTCGGACCTCAAGTCACGCGAAACGGATTCCGAATCCGCAGCGACCGCTCGATGAGCAGACCATCCTGCATGTCCTCGGAAAACAGCGTCGTGCAGCCGGCGTCCAGTGCGGCGGCGGCGATCATGCCGTCGTAGATGGACAGGCGATAGCGCTCCGCGAGGTGCACGCCCAGTTCATGCGTGACCTCGGTCAGCGCATGAACCTGACACATCGCACGGATGGGCGCCAGGACGTCGCGTACTTCGGCGTGGGTCATGTCGAGCTTGCGCGTAGCAACCGAGGCGAATTCGTTGAGCACCTGCACGCTGAGGTGCCCCCCCTCGCCAATCAACGCTTCCGCCGCGTCGGCCTTGGCATCATCACCCGAAAGAAGATAGAGCAGGATGTTGGTGTCGAAAAAATGCTCAGGAACGCTCATGTGCTTCGAGCCGGTCGAATTTGAAACCGGCGGGCAGGCGCCCGCGATATTGCCGCAGGCGCGCCAGCAACTCGCGCGGTGGCGTAGCGCGCTGCACGTCGAGTTGCCGCTCACCCACGACATGGATTTCGATGTCGTCTCCGGCTTTGAGCTGCAAGGCTTCGATCACCGCTGCTGGCAGCCGGACGGCCAGGCTGTTTCCCCATTTGGCAATTTGCATGATGTTTCCTTCGATTGAAGATATACAGGCCTAAATTGTATATCTTTCTTCTCTGGGGACAAGAGCTACACCATAAAGAGCTAAAGCAAAGCTAACAGGGGCCACGGTCGAATTAAATGCCTTACCTTGCCGTTACTGCTATCCGCCTTAGGCAGTCTGGTGACTGAGTGGAGCCGCCGTTCATGACGACTGATCACCGACAAGTCGTCGGCCACAGCCGACCGTGGGCCAGTGGTCAGACGCCGGCGGCAATACGTCGATAACCCCCCGTACAACTGGGGATCGCGTCCTACGACCGCTTTCCCTGCCGGCGAACTCGTTCTTTCGACTCTCTCCGGTCATTCAAATTTTCCGGGGGCGGACACCGAAGCCAGGCCGTGGAGGCTCCGCGATGCGCGCGCCGAAGGGGTTGATCTGGACGAATCGCGCTGGCGAACCGGGCGCGATTCTGTTATGTTTTCGGCGGCACGCTCGACCCGGTCGCCGAAAAATGCTCACGCCCAGGAGACACCCAAGATGAAATCAATATCGAGGCCATTCCTCCACACGCTCGCTTTGTGCGCCTTCACCGCCACTTTGATTGCAGGTTGCGGCAAGAAGGATGAGCCCGTCGTCCAGGCCGAAAAGAAGGAAGTCACGAAAGACGTCGTGAAGAGTGTTGCCGCACCCACCATCGAGCAAACCAAGGCAATCGCCGAGGAGGGTTTCATCTACGGATTACCGCTGGTGATGAACTATGCGGTGATGAACGCGTTCGCGGTGAACCGCGACTCCGGACAGTTCAAGGCGCCGTTCAACCAGATCCACTGCGAGGCCAACGTTTTCACGCACGAGAACACGGCCGTCGTCACTCCCAACAGCGACACGCCCTATTGTCTTCTCTGGGTGGATTTGCGCGCCGAACCTATGGTGGTGTCCGTCCCGGCAGTGCCGAAATCGCGTTATTACTCCTTGCACCTGTGCGACGGCAATACGTTCAATTACGGCTTCATCGGTACGCGAACGACAGGTCCGGAAGCCGGCGATTTTCTGATTGTGGGCCCCGACTGGAAAGGCGAAACCCCGGCGGGAATCAAGAAGGTATTCCGTTCTTCAACACAGCAGTCAATCGTCATCTTCCGGACCCAGCTCTTCAGCCCGGCCGATCTCCCCGGCGTGGCCAAGGTCCAGGCCGGCTACAAGGCGCAGCCACTGTCTGCGTTCCTCAAGCAGCCGCCGCCGGCGGCTGCACCCGCGATCGATTTTCCGAAGATCGACGATGCGATGCTGAAGGCCAACTTCTTCGACTATCTCAATTTCGTGCTGGCGTTCGGGCCTCCCGGCCCGGAAGAGAATGAGATTCGCGCCAAGCTCGCCAGCATCGGCGTCGGTCCCGGCAGAACGTTCGATTTCAAGGACCTTTCTCCAGAGCACAAGGCTGCCGTGCTGCAGGGAATGAAGGAAGGCGACGCGAAAGTCGACCACGCTGTGGCCAACTTCGGCAAGAACATCAACGGCTGGAATGTCGGTTCGGCCCAAGGGGACCGGTCCTACTTCGATGGCAACTGGTTGCTGCGCGCGGTCGGTGCCCGCGCCGGCATTTACGGCCTCGACGCCGTCGAGGCGACGTATCCCATGACTCGGGTGGACGCCGCCGGGGAACCGCTCGACAGCAGCAAGCACACTTATACGCTCACTTTTGCGCCGGGCAAGCTGCCGCCCGTGAATGCGTTCTGGTCGATCACGATGTACGACGGCACAAGTCAGTTGTTGGTCAAGAACGCGATCGGCCGCTATCTGATCAACTCACCGATGCTTCCAGGAATGAAGAAGAACAAGGACGGGTCGCTCACGCTGTACATCCAGAAGGATTCGCCCGGCAAGGCAAAGGAATCGAATTGGCTGCCGTCACCGAACGGCCCCATGTTCGTCGTCATGCGGCTGTATTGGCCGACGGAAACGCCACCGTCGATCTTCCCGCTCGGCGAAGGCACTTGGCCACCACCGGGAATCATTGCGTCCAAATAGCGCCGTAAGCTTTCCGCCAAGTCGACAGTTTCGAAATGGAATTCAGCGGCCGCTTGTGGTCCTGGAGCGGCCCGTTCGATGAGAAACCGCTGAGGCCGAGCATCAACGGCCGCCGGATCAGACTGGAAGCAGTCGTTCAGATTTCTTGGGCCACTGGCTGCCACCGACCCCAAGCGGAAGTACAGAGGCAGTACGGTGACTGTCTCAAGCCCGGCCGCTGTCTTCTGGCGGGTGCTACGGCAGCGCTGGCGTGACGGACGAGGCTGCGAGCGACCGACCTCCATGCTTGCACTATCCAAGCCATGCGCCTCGTCGAAACGGTAGGCTATTGAGGCGGAGTTGGGCGCCCGCCCGATGGATTGGATATTGACGACCGCGTCATCTGCGAGGTTGCCGACTGGCTGCTGCTCCGGGTCGATCTCGGCCAACTGCTGCCGGAACCGGCCGGACGGTGGCTGCCGGCTGCAAGACTGTCCAAGCCTGCCCCCATTCGAGGCGCGCTTGAGACGCATGAACGCGGAACATGCAGCCCCGAATGAGAATACCATGGCATGGTTTCCGTCATGGGTGCACCGATGAGACCACCGCTGATTCGCAAGTTGCCTGTTGATTCGCCCTCGACAGCAAATGGCGCCACGTTTTCATGGGCACTGATCAGCCGCGAGCTCGGCGAATCCTCCGATGGCACCATCAACATTGCCCATCTGGCTGTCGACCGCCATGCCCGTTCCGCCCGTGCCGAGAAAACTGCCTTCCGGTTTCTGGGGGCGGATGGCAGCACCCGCAACGTCAGCTATCGCGAACTCGCCGGCCTCACTGACCGCTTCGGGAACACCCTCAAATCGCTGAACGTGCAGAAAGGGGACTGCGTTTTCGTGCTGTGCGGCCGCATCTGCGAGCTTTACGTCGCCGTACTCGGTGCGCTCAAGATCGGCGCCGTGGTCTCGCCGCTTTTTCTGTCCTTCGGGCCCGAGCCGATTCGCAGCCGCATCGCCCAGGCGGCCGGCAAAGTGCTGGTGACGACGGCCAGCGCCTATCAACGCAAAGTCGCCGCACTGCGCGCCGAACTCCCCTCCCTCAGGCATGTCCTGCTGATCGACGATCTCGGCGCCGGCACCATTGCGGACACGCTGGACGTGCATACCCTGTTGCGCGCCGCCCCGGAAACCCCGGCGCTGGTGCCAACTGGCCCCGAAGACCCGGCCCTGCTGCATTTCACCAGCGGCACGACCGGCCTGCCGAAGGGGGCCATCCACGTCCACGGCGCCGTCCTGACGCACTACGCCACGGCGCGGATCGCCCTCGACCTGCATCCGGATGACGTGTTCTGGTGCACGGCCGATCCGGGCTGGGTGACCGGCACCTCGTACGGCATCGTCGCGCCTCTGGTCATCGGCGCCACCTGCATCGTCGATGGGGCCGACTTCGACCCACTGCGCTGGGTGCACATTCTCGAAAGCGAGCGGATCAATGTCTGGTACACCGCGCCGACGGCGATCCGGCTGCTGATGAAGGCCGGCCCCGAACTGTTTGCCGGGCACCGTTTTCCCGGCTTGCGCTTCATTGCCAGCGTGGGCGAGGCGCTCAACCCGGAAGCGGTGTGGTGGGGACAGGATGTCCTCGGGCGACCGATCCACGACAACTGGTGGCAGAGCGAAACTGGTGGCATCATGATTGGCAACACCGCCGCCCAGGACATCAAGCCGGGCTCGATGGGTCGCCCCCTGCCGGGCATTGCCGCCCATGTCGTCCGCCACCAGGAGGGTGAACCTGTCACGGTGATCGAGGCGCCCGATACGATCGGCGAACTGGCGCTGGAAACCGGCTGGCCGTCGATGTTTCGCGGCTATCTCGACCAGCCGGCCCGCTACCGCGAGTGCTTTGCCGGCAATCTTTATCTCACCGGCGATCTGGTGCGGCGTGATGTCGATGGCTACTACTGGTTTGTCGGCCGCAGCGACGACGTGATCAAGTCATCCGGCCATCTGATCGGCTCGTTCGAGGTGGAGAGCGTGTTGATGGAGCACCCGACGGTTGCCGAGGCGGGCGTCATCGGCAAACCGGATGAGCTGGCCGGGGAAGTGATTAAGGCTTTTGTCGTGCTCAAGCGCGACATCGAACCAAGCGAAGACCTGCGCCTCGCGTTGATGGCCCACGCGCGTCGGCGTCTCGGCGCAGCCGTGGCACCGAAGGAAATTGCATTCGCGCCGGCACTGCCACATACTCGTAGTGGAAAAATCATGCGCCGGCTCCTCAAGGCAAGGGAACTCGGACTGCCCGAAGGCGACAGTTCGACGCTGGCGCAAGGGGAGGAAAGATGACTCAGAAGCACGAACAAATCCGCACGGAAGTTCTCGCCATCGTCAGGCGATTGGCCCCGGAAGTCGATCCGGCGCGGATCATCCCCGACAAGCCCCTGCGCACCCAGATCGACCTCGATTCCATGGACTGGCTCAACGTGCTGGAGACCATCCACGAAAAACTGGGGGTGAATATCCCCGAAACCGACTACGGTAAGGTTGTGACCCTGGATGGCATCGTCGCCTACCTGGCCGAGAAGATCCCGGCCGCCCCGGAGGAGTGACTCGTGGCCGACTATCCAGCCGAACTCGTCCGCAAGCGTTACCTTTTCGACGGCAGCCCGGTCACCATCCGCCCGATCCGCGCCGAAGACAAGCCGTTGGAGCAGGAGTTCGTGCAGCATCTTTCCGCCGACTCGCGCTACAAGCGCTTCATGTCCACACTGAAGGAACTGCCACCCGGCAAGTTGAAGTACCTGACCGAGATCGACTACGTACGGCACCTGGCCCTCGTGGCCATCATCCAGCGCGACGGGCAGGACGTCGAGATCGGCGTGGCGCGCTATGTCGCCGGACCGAGTGGCGACGAATGCGAGTTCGCCATTGCCATAGACGATGAATGGCAGGGCAGCGGCGTCGCCGGCATCCTGATGCTGGAATTGATCGACGCGGCCAGGGCGCGCGGCATGCGGAAGATGGAAGCCTTCATCCTTGCCGCCAACAACAACATGATCAAGTTCGCCCACCAACTCGGCTTCGCATTGCACAGGGACCCAGACGACCCCGGCATGTTCCATGCCGTGCGTTCGCTGTAGTGGGTACCGCAAACGAGCCTTGAATGGAGGGCAGTGGCCCACCGATCGTGCCGAGCGTCATGATTGACCACGGTGGTCAGTATTCGGCGCAGTCGGTGCATGCCTCTCACACGAGGCTTGGAAGCGTCTTGCCCAGTCCCTGCAATTCAACCCGCAACGCTTGGTGATTCGGGCAGGCGCCAGAGACGATCGCCCAGAAGCGCGGGCTGTGGTTCATTTCGTGCAGATGCGCCAGTTCATGGACCACGACGTAGTCGATCACCGGCAGCGGAAAGTGGATCAGCCGCCAGTTCAGGCGAATGCCGCTGCGGCGGCTGCAACTACCCCAACGCGTGCGGGCAGCCGACAGTGAGAGAGGGGGCGGATCAACGCCGAGTCGTGGCGCGTGATCGGCAAGACGCTCGATGAACAAGTTGCGGGCGCGTTCTCGCAATGCTTTTTCGAGCAGCCTGGATGCTTCCGCCGGCGAACGCAGGCAGAGGGTCAGCGTCTGCCCGGAAGTCTGCAGGTTCCAGACGCAGCGATTGCCGCCGAGGGCGAGGCGGATCGTCAGCGGTCGACCGAGCATCGGCAACTGGACGCCGTCGACGATCCGCAGCGGCTCCGGCTGACGGCGGGCGCGCCACTCGTCGAGCTTCCTGCCGACCCACTCGCCGTGCTGCCGGATCAGCGACTCGACCTCGCGCAGCGTGGCGCGCGGTGGCGCGCCGACGCGCAAGCCACGATGATCGATCGTTAGCCCGATGGTTCGCCGTCTTGCCCGACGCAGCACATAGGAGACGGTGCGCTCGCCAAGTTCGATGGTGCGCGCGGTTTCGCCAGCCGCCAGCGGCTGCTCGCCCGAGACCAGCGCCTCAGGCAGGTACGGCATCGGCCGCGGCCGGGTAGCGGTGGGGCGACAGGCGCTGCATTTCGGCCTCGATCCAGGCGGCGGCGAGGGTATTGATTTTCGCTGCGGTCTTGCCGGTTGGATCGATTGGTGGCCCGATACTGACGGTGATCAGGCCGGGGGCGATGGTGAAGCGGTCCTTGCGCCAGAATTCGCCGGCGTTGTGCGCCACTGGCACGATCTTGGCGCCACTACGCACGGCGAGGTGCGCACCACCGGGTTTGTAACGAGCGGTCTCACCGGGAGCGACGCGGGTTCCTTCGGGGAAGATCACCACCCAGTAGCCGGCAGACAGGCGCTCGCGCCCCTGGTCGAAGACCTGCTTCAGCGCATCCTTGGCTGCGGCTCGGTCGATCGAGATCATCTTCATCGCCGCCAGGCCCCAGCCGAAGAAGGGTACACGCAGCAGTTCCTTCTTGAGGACGAAAACCAGTGGCGGGAAGACTTCCTGCAGCCCGACCGTCTCCCATGCCGACTGGTGCTTGGCCATGACGACCGCAGGCTCCGCCGGCATGTTCTCGCGTCCGAGGACGCGGTAGCGGATGCCGAGCACGTAGCGGCAGAGGGCCATGAAACCGTTTCGCCAGTGCGCGATGATGCGGTACCGCGTCGGCATCGGAAAGATGATCGCCAGGGTGACCAGGACGCCAAAAGGGATCGTCCACAGCCCGACCAGCAGCATGAAGAAAGACGTGCGCAAGGCCGCCATCACGCGAGCACGATGTGGTCGGCTGCAGCCGCGAGATCGGCAAAGACCAGTGTGTCTTCCGGCAGGCCGCCTTCGGCCTGCGTCAGCGTTCCCTTGCCGGTCATCACCAGCAGCGGCTTTGCCCCGACCGCGGCGGCGGCCTGCAGGTCGCGCAGTGAATCACCCACTGCCGGCGTGCCGGGCAGATCAATATTGAAGCAGTTGGCAATGCGCTCGAACATGCCGGTTTGTGGTTTGCGGCAATGACAGCCGGCGTCGACCGCGTGCGGGCAGTAGAAGATCGCGTCGATGCGTCCGCCGGCCGCCAGTACGGCGCGGTGCATCTTGTCGTGGATGGCATTCAGCGTATCCATGTCGAACAGGCCGCGACCGATGCCGGACTGGTTGGTCGCCACGACCACCCGGTACCCGGCCTGGTTGAGCTTGGCGATGGCCTCGAGACTGCCGGGGATGGGTCGCCATTCCGCTGGCGACTTGATGAACTGCTTGGAGTCGTAGTTGATGACGCCGTCGCGGTCGAGAATGACGAGTTTCATACGGCCAGCTTCGAAATGTCGGCGACCGCGTTGAGCTGGGCGTAAAGCGCTTGCAGGAGGCCCAGGCGGTTGCCGCGCAGCAGCGGTTCATGGACGTTGACCATCACCTCGTCGAAGAAGCGGTCGACCTCGCTGCGCACCGAGGCGAGCACCTTGAGGGCATCGGCGTAGTCTTCGTTGGCGACATGTGACCTGACCAGCGGCGCCATCAGGACGACACGCTGGAAGAGGGCTTTCTCTGCTTCTTCCTCGAGTAGGGCAATGTCGGGTTCGGGCAGATCCTCTGGCGCTTTCTTCAGGATGTTGCCGATACGCTTGTTGGCAGCCGCCAGTGCGAGGGCTTCGGGCAGTCGCTGGAACTCGCTCACCGCGGCCAGCCGGGCAGGAACCAGGTCGATGCGTGTCGGCCGTTGTGCCACGACGGCTTCGATCACGTCGACCGAATGGCCGGCATCCTTCAGCATGCCGCGCAGGCGGTCCAGCATGAAACCCAGCAAGGGTTCATCGACCGCTTCGAGCGGGATGCCCTGCATCAGCAGCGCATTCTTTGCGTCGACGATCAGTTCGCCGAGGTCGAGTGGCAGCGGCGTTTCCATCAGGATGCGCAGGACACCGAGCGCAGCGCGCCGCAGGCCGAACGGATCCTTGTCGCCGGTCGGCAGTTGGCCGATGCCGAAGAAGCCGACCAGTGCGTCGAGCTTGTCGGCCAGCGCCGCGGCACAGGCAACGTTGCCTTGGGGCAGGGCGTCGCCGGCGAAGCGCGGCTGGTAGTGCTGTTGAATGGCGTCGGCGACCACCGGCAGGCCGCCTTCGTGCAGCAGGTAGTAGCGGCCCATGATTCCCTGCAACTCGGGGAATTCGCCGACCATGTCGGTCAGCAGGTCGATTTTCGAGAACAGCGCTGCCCGCTCTGCAAGGTGCGCTTCGGCGCCGAGTCTTTCCGCGACGTGGCGCGCGATGCGGCCCAGGCGCTGGGCGCGGTCGCCCAGCGAGCCGAGCTTGTGGTGATAGACCACTGCGCCGAGGCGAACGACCCGGTTGGCAAAGCCGTTCTTGCGATCCTGGTCGTAGAAGAAGCGCGCGTCCGAGAGCCGTGGACGCACCACTCGCTCATTGCCACGGATGATGTTCGCCGGGTCGTCGATCTGCATGTTGGAGACGATCAGGAACTTGTTCAGCAGCTTCCCGCCCTGGTCGAGCAGCGGGAAGTACTTCTGGTTCTGCTGCATGGTCAGGATCAGGCACTCCTGCGGCACCTCGAGGTATTCGTGCTCGAACTCGCCGACATAGACCGCCGGCCATTCGACTAGTGCGGTCACTTCGTCGAGCAGGCCCGCGGCAGGATTCAGGGTCGCCTGGAGTTTCCTGGCTGCGGCGTCGAGCTGCGCGGCGATCGATGCCCGCCGCTCGGCAAACGAGGCAATGACCTTGCCCGCGGCCAGGCGGGCAACATACTCGTCCGGGTGACCAATGCGGATCTCGCCGGTCGACAGGAAGCGGTGACCCATCGTCGTCCGGCCACTCGGCAACCCGAGCACCTCGCCGGCAACGACCCGGTCGCCGTGCAGGAGGATCAGGCCGTGCACTGGACGCACGAACTGGTGCTCGGAGTCGCCCCAGCGCATGACTTTCGGAATCGGCAGCTTGCGCAGCGCCTGCGCCACGATTTCGGCCAGGTGCGCCGCGAGTTCCTCGCCATTCTTTTCGCGTCGGGCAACAAAGTACTCGCCCTTGCCGTCAGATGCCCTGTGCAGTTGGGCGAAAGTCACGCCGGCTGCGCGCATGAAGCCTTCGAGGGCCCTGGTCGGTTTGCCGGCGGCGTCGAGCGCACCGGCAACTGCCGGGCCCTTCTTTTCCAGCACGCGGTCGGGTTGCCGGTCGGCAACACCGGTGATCGTAAGAGCGAGCCGCCGGGGAGTGGCGTAGGGCGTGCACACACTGTCCGCGGCTACGAACTCCTGCGCCCTGAGGGCGGAAAAGACGCTCTCGGCGAACGCTTCGGACAGCGGCTTGAGCGATTTCGGTGGCAACTCTTCGCTGCGCAGCTCGATCAGGACGGTATCGTTCATCTCAGTAGGTCCCCACAGCCGCGCCCACCTTGCACATCGGAAAACCGAGCGCCTGGCGGGAATCGTGATAGGCCTGCGCCACTTCGCGCGCCAGGGTACGCACCCGGCCGATGTAGGCGGCACGCTCGGTGACCGAAATGGCGCCGCGCGCGTCGAGCAGATTGAAGGTGTGCGAGCACTTCATCACCATCTCATAGCCCGGCAGCGCGAGGCCGGCGGCGATCAGGCGCCGGGCTTCGGATTCGTGTTCGCCGAAATGGCGGAACAGCAGGTCGACATTGGAATGTTCGAAGTTGTATTTCGATTGCTCGACTTCGTTCTGGTGATAGACGTCGCCGTAGGTCACCCGGTAGCCCGGCCCCTGGGCCCAGACCAGGTCGAAAACGTTCTCCACCCCTTGCAGATACATCGCCAGTCGTTCGATGCCGTAGGTGATCTCGCCGAGTACCGGTTTGCAGGGCAGCGAGCCGACCTCCTGGAAGTAGGTGAATTGCGTCACCTCCATGCCGTCGAGCCAGACTTCCCAGCCGAGTCCCCAGGCGCCGAGTGTCGGGCTCTCCCAGTCGTCCTCGACAAAGCGGATGTCGTGCTGGCTGGTATCGATCCCGAGTGCGCGCAGCGAGTCGAGATAGAGATCCTGGATGTTGGCCGGTGACGGTTTCAGTACCACCTGGTACTGGTAGTAATGCTGCAGGCGGTTCGGGTTTTCGCCGTAGCGCCCGTCCTTCGGCCGGCGTGACGGCTGCACGTAGGCGGCATTCCAGGGTTCGGGGCCGATTGCGCGCAGGAAAGTCGCCGTGTGAAAGGTGCCGGCACCGACTTCGATGTCGTAAGGCTGCAGCAGCGCGCAGCCCTGTTTGTCCCAGAACTCCTGGAGACGCAGTATGACTTCCTGAAACGTAGGCATGGGAGATTGTCGGACAGGACGAGAAGCCAGGATTTTACTTGGTTTCTCGGCCCACAAGAACCTGCTTCAGACCATCCCCGTTGGGCAACTCGCAGCCAGTTGAGAAATCACCTCCGGCAGGCTTCGCGGAAGCCGGCCCGCCGTTTCCAGTACCATCAAGGGCGGGGACCCGGCCGGCAGGCTCAGAGTTTCTTGCCGGCGCCCGTCTTGCACATCGATCCCGGGGTCATCAGCATCGACTTCGGGGTAGTCAGGCTTGCCTGATAGGCGGAGATGGCGAGCAACTGGTCATAGTTGTAGTTCTTGGCCACCTGCACCATCTCCGGGTGGGCGTTGGCGCGCTTGCCATCACGGATATCAGTCATCTGGCGCAGCAGATAGCCATAGTGCTGGCCAGCGAGCACCGGGTAGAACTGGTCCTTGGCACCCTCGCCGTTCGGTTGGTGGCATTGGCTGCATTGCTTCTCGTAGAGCAGCTTGCCCCCCGCCAGCATCTCGGCCGCGTCAGGACCGGCATACTTGCCGGAACCAACCGGGATGCAAAGGGTTTGAATGTAAGCCGCGACGTTCGCCAGCGCCTGCGGGTTGGCCAGCTTTCTGGCGAACGGGTACATCGTCGGGTTGTAGCGCAGTCCGGAGCGAATGTCGGCCAGTTGCTTGATGACGACGGTGCTGTGCTGGCCCGCCAGTTGCGGGATGCTGCCATCGGGATTGCCGCCGCCGGTTGGCAGGTGGCAGGCTTCGCAGTACTCCTGGTAAGCTGCCTGACCTGCCTTGACATTGCCCTTCAGCTTGAGCGCCTCGTCCCTTTCGGTGGACGCCGTGTTGCCCGGGTAGTTGCGGACTTCGATGCTTGGCTTTTTTTCAGCCGGCGGCTGGGCCACCGCGAGGGCGGGGAGTAGTGCGATTGAGACAGCAACGGTCAGTCCCATCTTCTTCATGATTGTCTCCTCCTGAGTTTTTTAAGAACGGGCATCGAAACAGCATGCCAGGGCAGTATCGTCGGTGCCCACTACCGGGTCAAGCATTTACCCGCAAACTGCGGCGGACTGCGGTGGGGTGCGGCCGACCCGATCCGTATTCCCCGCTGGGACGGGGGGCTGGGCAGCCCCCCCTTGACGGAGAAGACCTGGCCGCGTTCGGCGCGTTCAGGATGCCTTGCAGAATCGTGGCTGGGTGGTCCATTGCCGTTGCTGCGTGACCAGCGTCGCCTGATAGGCGGCGATGGCGACGAGCTGCGCATCGTCGTACTTTGCGATGACCCTGACCATGTCCGGGTGGCTGTTGCCGCGCCTGCCAGCACGGATTTCGATCATCTGGCGCAGCAAGTACTGGTAATGCTGACCGGCGATCACGGGGTAGAATTTTTCTCTGTTGCCGTCTCCGTTTGGCTGGTGGCATTGAATACATTCCCTCTCGTACAGCACCTTGCCAGAGGCCATCAGTTTGGGCGCATCGGGGCCGTCATACCTGCCGGAATCACGCGGAACGCAGAACGTGCCAATGTACGCTGCGACGTTCGCCAGTGCCTGCGCGTCAGCCAGCTTCCTGGCAAAAGGATACATCGTCGGGTTGTCGCGTAACCCGGATCGAATGTCAGTCAGCTGCTTGATGATTACGGTCGGGTGCTGGCCTGCCAACTGTGGAATGGCGCCATGTGGATTGCCGACGCCCTGCGGCAGGTGGCAGGCCTCACAGTAAGCCTTGTAGTCGGCCTCGCCCGCCTTGACATCACCCTCGAGCCTCAGGGCCTTGACCTTCTCCGGATTGTCCTGCACGTTCCACTTGTAGTCCGTGCGGTCGATACCGACGGGATTTGCCGCGGGTGGTTCGGCGAGGGCACAGGCGCCGGTCAACGACAGAGTGACAGCAACGGTCAGTGTCTTGTACATGAGGTCGTCTCCTCTCAGCAATATTGTTATGAAGTCGCATGCCAGACGGCGAATGGACTCTGGCCAGTCTCCGCCGTTACTGACAGCGGGTCAAGGACTCGCTGCTGTCATCGCGCCCCTCGTCGGCGGCTCACGCCGTTCGCCCTACCGCCGGGGGGCGCTGCGCCAGGGGAATCAGCAGCAGGGTGAGAGCGATGACCGGCCAGTTGCCCCACCGGATGTAAGGTGTTGACCCGGAATGGCCACGCACTTCGCTGACCAGCGCGCCGCGGGTGAAGGGCGGCAATACCGAGAGCACGCGGCCGTCGACGTCGACGATGGCGGTCATGCCGGTATTGGTGGCGCGCAGCATCGGGCGGCCGGTTTCCAGGGCGCGCATCTGGGCGATCTGGAGGTGTTGGGCCGGTGCCAGCGAGTCGCCGAACCAAGCGACGTTGGAAACGTTCACCAGCAGCGTTGCGGCCGGCAGGGCAGCGATGATTTCCTCGCCAAAGGCGTCTTCGTAGCAGATGTTCACGCCGACACGCTGGCCGGCGAGGCGCAGCGGCGGCTGAGCAGGCGAACCGGCGGTGAAGTCGGACATCGGGATGTTGGCCATCGCCATGAACCAGGCAAAGCCCGGCGGTACAAACTCGCCGAAAGGCACCAGGTGCACTTTGTCGTAGCGCTGGCGACCCGAGGCACCCAGGCTGATCGCCGCATTGAAGTATCGCCTGCCCTCGGCGACCGGGATTCCGAGCAGCAGGTCACCCTCGCGGCGCAGCGCCAGTTGCTGCAAGGCGTCGAGATACTCCGCCGGAATCTGGTCAAGGAACGCGGGCAGGGCGGTCTCTGGCAGGACCGTCAGCTGCGCCGGATTCTCCAGCGCCAGCCGGTAATAGATGCGCAGTGAATCGGCGAAGCGCTCGGGCCGCCATTTCATTTCCTGCGCAACGTTCCCCTGCAGCAGGGCGACTGACAGCGGTTCGCCGTGCGCCTCCGTCCAGCGCAACTCGCGGAGGCGATCGCCGGTGACCAGGATCGCGGCGATGGCAAGCAGCGGCAGGACCGGACACCAGCGCCGCCAGCCGCCGGCGCCGCAGGCTTCGGTAGACAGCCAGCGCCTGCCAACCTCGAAAATCAGTCCCCCGAGCAGCACGGAAAAGAACGACACGCCATGGACGCCGAGCAGCGGCGCATAGCCGGCGAGCGGACTCGGCGGTGTTTGCGAGTAGCCGGCGGCCAGCCAGGGAAAGCCGGTGAAAGCCCAGGCGCGCAGGCACTCGGCGAGCACCCAGAGGGCGGCAAAGAGCAGCGTGCGACGCAGCCAGTCGGCAGCGGCGAGGCGCACGAATAGTGCCCCGGCGAGCGCCGCAAAGAGCGCGAGAACGGCGCAGAAGAGGAGCGTCGCCAGGCCGGCCACCGCTGCCGGCATGCCGCCAAAGACGCTCAGGCTGACATAAATCCAGGAAACGCCGGTGAGGAACAGCCCGAAAGCATGGCTCGCGCCAATCAGCGCCCCGTGCCACGGCCGCCGATCGCCGTTGGCCTCGGCGATGAGTAGCGCGAAGAGCCCGCCGAGGCTCAGCCAGTTGAGCGGAAAACAGCCGAGCGGTGCGAAGCCGGCGACGCCCGCGGCGCCGAGCAACAGCGCGCCGAGGCAGCGCCAGCGGAGGGTCTTATGCAGGATCGCCTGTCGCCGGCTTGCCGGCGACGACCAGGGTGTAGATACGGCGGCTGTCAGCGCGCAAGACCAGGAAACCCATTCCTTCAATGACGATCGTCTCATTGACCTGTGGTACGCGGCCAAGATGGTTGAGGATCAGGCCACCGACCGTGTTGCATTTCTCGTCGCTGAAGTCGGTGCCAAATGCGTTGTTGAAGTCCGCCACCTCGGTATGCGCCTTGACGCGATAGCGACCATTCGGATCGCGCTGGATGTTGTCGTCGGCTTCGTCAAAATCGTATTCGTCCTCGATTTCGCCGACGATCTGTTCGAGTACATCCTCGATGGTGATCAGGCCGGCAATGCCGGCGTATTCGTCGATGACGATCGCCATGTGATTGCGCGAGACGCGAAACTCGCGCAGCAAGACGTCGAGGCGCTTGAACTCCGGGATGAACACCGCCGGTCGCACCCAGTCACTCAGCGCGAAGGCCTCGTCGCGCCCAACCCGCAGCAGGTCCTTGGCGAGCAGGATGCCGAGCACATTGTCCGAGCTGCCGTTGATGACTGGAAAACGCGAGTGGGCGGTGGTGTTGACCCGGGCGATGACCTCCGCCAGAGAATCGTGGATGTCGACCACCTCCATCAGCGGCCGCGGCACCATGACGTCACGGACGCTCATCTCCGATGCCGCCAGCGCGCCTTTGATGATGCCCAGGGCGTCGGCATCGAGCAGCTTGCGCTGGTGCGCCGAGTGCAGCAGTTCGACGAGTTGTTCGCGATCCTCGGGCTCGCGCATCAGGAGCGAGGAGAGTTGCTCGAGGAAACGGGGTTTGTTGCTGGTTCGCTGGTTATCCATGGGGATCTTGAAGAAACTGGCCTTCAGTGACTGCCAGCAGGGTCTTGGGATCTTGTGCTGGCGATGGCGACAAGAGTGCGAGCGGCTCCTCTGGCTGGCTTGCGACCTTGCTCCCGGCCGTGCAAGGTCCATACGGAGACTCCATCAGTGCTTCGAACTGTGATGGAGAGAGCTCGATCATTCTCACGACGGAGTCGTGCAAGGAGTTCCTCGGCAGAAATAGCTTCCTCGCCGTCAGCCTCGTCAAAAAGGCCGTTTGCTGCCGGCGCGGCAGACGACGAGGCATGGTCAGTCTCGCCCTCGGAGCGGCAACCAGCAACGCGTTGCTCGACAACCAGGGACGGCAGGTGCCGGCTTTTCGCCGTCCAGAAACGACACCGGATCCGTCAACCCCTCAGCTACTGCCAAACCTGCCGGCTTGCGAAAAGAGCACGGACCCCGTGACGTAGTTCATAACGCCCTGCCGGCTCGCCGCGAGACACTGCCGCCTGAAGTCAAGTCAGGTTTCTTGATTCGCCTTCAACGCTTCGAGGAACCTCTTGCCGCCCGGCCCGGCTCCAGAAGCAGATACACGTCGCCTGACCAGTCAGTGAGGCAATGATTCGCGGTCATTGCCTCACCTGTGCAGCCTGGATACCTCGACCCTGCAACTAACCTTACAACTGACTAGCGAAAGAATCTTACCATGAAAACAACCCTTCGCAAGACCGGTGGTTCCTCGAACCCACCCTCCAGTACCCCCGTTGGCGGGCGTTTCGGAGCAGCCCTGTTGGGCTGCCTTGTCGCTCTGGCAATCGGTGCGTCGAACGCCAACGCCGGTACCCTCTACAATGGCTGGAACTACGCCATCGACTCGTTCGTTGATGGTTCGCCCAAGGCCGGTTCCTCCTATGAACAATACGGCCTCGCTTTCCGCCAGATCGGTATGACCGGCTACTTCGCCATCAACGGCAGCATGCCGCTGGCCGGTGTAAGCGTGCGCGATGCGCCGAATGGCAGCGTTGCGTATGGCGACCTGTTTCTGAATTTCTCGGGCTGGGATCTCGACAACAAAGGTGCGTTCTCCGATCCAGGCGTGTTCGCCATTCGCTTCTCCAGCGCCAATGACTCGCTCGGCAACCTGCCTGGCAAACTCAACCCCACGCTTGGACTGTTTTCCAACCTGGAAGTGGCCAGCTTTTCCAGTGACAACCGGGGCTACGACTCACTCGAGCAATACTACGCTTTCGGCTGGGGGAAGACGAACGCCATGGGAGACCTGGATACGCCCGAGAAAGTCCTCGAGTACCTCGGCGGCGGCAAGATGTATGCGAACATCACGGCGGGCACCTGGCTGTCGGGCCTCGACGAGCTGAACGCATCTGAGCTTCGCGACGATCTGGGCCTCGACTTTGCTCGCTTTGGCCCAGTCGGTTTGCATGTCTTCGGCTTCTCGGTCGACCTCTCGGCCTTGCCGCGCGGCGAGTTCACTGCGCATTTCCTGGAGGAATGCATCAACGACGGCGTCGCCCTGAAAGCACAGATTCCCGAGCCGGGGACCCTCGCACTGCTCGGTCTGGCCCTCGCTGGCGTCCCGCTCCGCCGTCGCCGCTAGGAGCGCCACGGCAGACCGCACGCCCGCCCCGAAAGTCGGCGTGCCGGACTTCCGGGGAACCGCAACAGCGCAGCCGAGGCCGGGAAGAGTCCGGCCATGGGCTCATCTGGCGCCCTGCTCTTCATTCATAATCCCGGTAGGGGTCTGGATAGCCCAGCGCCGCCAGTACCCGGCGCTCGTGGTCTTCCATTTCGCGGGCTTCCTGTCCACCCACTTCATGGTCATGGCCCTGCAGATGGAGCATGCCGTGGACGATCAGATGGGCGTAATGTGCCTCAAGCGACTGCCCCTGGGCGGTTGCCTCGCGTGCGACGACCGGCGCGCACAGCACGAGGTCACCGCTGAGCAAGGGTTGCTGCTGGTAGGGAAACGAGAGCACGTTGGTGGCGTAGTCCCTGGCCCGGTAGTCGCGGTTCAGGCGGCGGCCTTCGGCGTCGTCGACGAAACGTACGGTGATCTGTCCGCCGCTGGCCGCGTGGGCCGCGGCGCGTGCCCAGGTACGGACCTGCGACTTGCGGGGGAGACCTGGCCAGTCACCGGCGCGTTGCACGCTGACCTTCAGTCGCTGCTTACCCCTCGCCATGTCTGGTTGGCCTGGCGGCGGCTTCGCGCGCTTCCAGCGCAGCGGTATGCGCTTCGTAGGCTGAGACGATACGCGCCACCAGCGGGTGGCGTACGACGTCTTCCTTGAGGAACTCGGTGAAGGCGATGCCGCGCACCTCCCTGAGAATCTGGCGTGCCTCGATCAGGCCGCTCTTCTGGCCGCGCTGCAGGTCGATCTGGGTCACGTCGCCGGTGACCACGGCCTTGGCGCCGATGCCGATGCGGGTGAGGAACATCTTCATCTGCTCGGGCGTCGTGTTCTGCGCTTCGTCAAGGATGATGAAGGCGTGGTTGAGGGTACGGCCACGCATGTAGGCCAGCGGCGCAATCTCGATGGCCCCGCGCTCGAAGAGCTTGCCTACGCGCTCGAAGCCCATCAGGTCGTAGAGCGCATCGTAGAGCGGCCGCAGGTAGGGGTCGACCTTCTGCGCCAGATCGCCAGGCAGGAAACCGAGGCGTTCACCGGCTTCGACGGCCGGCCGGGTGAGCACGATGCGCTGCACCAGCTCGCGCTCGAAGGCGTCTACCGCCGAAGCCACGGCAAGGTAGGTCTTGCCGGTACCGGCGGGGCCGGTACCGAAGGTGATGTCGTGCTCCTGGATGTGCTTGAGGTATTCGATCTGTCGCGGCGTGCGGCCATGTAGTTCGCTCTTGCGGGTCATCAGCGCCGGCGAGACACCGCCGCCGGACGAAATGCTGCGCACTGGTCGGTTGAGCAGTTCGATCAGGCCGAGCTGGATCTCATCAACCGACAGCGTGTCCTTGGCCTGGGCGTAGAACTGTTGCAGGGCCTCGGAGGCGCGCGCCGTTTGCGTCGCTTCGCCGCGCAGCGTAAAGCGCTCGCCGCGGCGGGCAATCGAGACATCGAGCGCGGTTTCGATCTGGCGCAGATTCTCGTCGAGGGCGCCGCACAGGTTGGCGAGCTGTTTGTTGTTGACCGGCGACAGCAACAGTTCGGTGGCCCGGCTTTTCGCAATGGCGGTGTTTGCAGTCATGTGGGTCGGTTCACGAATGTGGGTTGGTTCACGACTTCGCCGCGCAGCGAGTGCGGCATGGCCGAGGTGATGCGCACGTCGAGAAAGCGATTGAGCTGCGCCGTGTGCTCGGCAGCATCATCGGCGAAATTGACGACGCGGTTGTTGTCGGTGCGCCCGGCCAGTTCGTTGCGGTTTTTCTTTGACATGCCTTCGACCATCACGCGTTGCACGCTGCCGACCATGGCCAGGGAAACGGCCTGCGCCAGTTCGTCGATGCGTTTCTGCAGGCGCAGCAGACGTTCGAGCTTGACCGCTTGCGGCGTCTCGTCGCTGAGTTCGGCCGCCGGCGTCCCGGGACGGGCGCTGTAGAGGAAGGAAAACGAGGCGTCGAAGCCGACATCGTCGATCAGCTTCATGGTTTTCTCGAAATCGTCGTCCGTCTCACCGGGAAAACCGACGATGAAATCGGAAGACAGCGACAGGTCGGGACGCGCAGCACGCAGCTTGCGCACCAGGCTCTTGTATTCGAGCGCCGTGTAGCCGCGTTTCATCGCTGCCAGGACGCGGTCGGATCCCGACTGCACGGGCAGGTGAAGATGCGACACCAGCTTCGGCACCCGCGCATACACGTCGATCAGACGCGGCGACACCTCGCGTGGGTGCGAGGTGGTGTAGCGGATGCGCTCGATGCCCGGAATCTCCGCGATATATTCGATCAGCAGCGCCAGGTCGGCCGCTTCGTCGCCAGCCAGCGCTTGCCCGCTGCCGGCCATCGCGCCACGGTAGGCATTGACGTTCTGACCGAGCAGGGTCACCTCCTGGACGCCTTGTGCGGCCAGACCCGCCACTTCGGTCAGGACGTCGTCGAAGGGACGCGACACCTCTTCGCCGCGGGTGTAGGGAACGATGCAGAAGGAACAGAACTTGCTGCAGCCCTCCATGATCGAGACAAAGGCGGAGGCGCCTTCGACTCGCGCTGGCGGCAGATGGTCGAACTTCTCGATCTCCGGGAATGAGATATCGACCTGTGATTTGCCCAGGCGACGACGGTCGGCAATCAACTGCGGCAGGCGATGCAGGGTCTGCGGGCCGAAGACGACATCGACGTACGGTGCGCGCGCGACGATCGCCGCCCCCTCCTGGCTCGCCACGCAGCCACCGACGCCAATCACCAGGTCAGGATTGGCGAGCTTCAGCAGGCGTACCCGTCCGAGGTCGTGGAAAACCCGCTCCTGCGCCTTTTCCCGCACCGAGCAGGTATTGAAGAGAATGATGTCCGCGTCGTCAGGGGTATCGGTCTTGACAATTTCTTCGGCGGCAGCGAGTACGTCGGCCATCTTGTCCGAATCGTACTCGTTCATCTGGCACCCGAAGGTGCGGATGAACAGTTTCTTGGCCATCTTTTCCCTGGTTGTCTTAGTGTCGGCGCGAGACCGACGCTTCGCTCGGCGTCAGCATCCAGACGCGATAGATTGCGCCGGAAGCATCGGTCAGATAGACGACATCGACCGGGTTCTGAATCGTCATCGGCATCACGAGCAGGTTCTGCCGGCTGCGGATCTGGGCGGCCGGGGCGAGCGGCCATTGCCGTCCGTTGATCGTCAGGAAACCGTCGCCGGCCGGTGGCTGCATGACTCCCTGTTTGGCCTCCTCGGGGAGCGAGCGCGCAACAGCCGAGTTTTCGTACGGTATCTGCGGTTCGGGAGAAGGTGTCAACGCTGCCTCAGCAATGGCGCTGATGATGGTATAGAGCAGAGTGGCGGGGATGTCCATTCGCGCATTATAGACAAGGCAGCGCACCGATGTCAGCCCATCTTGGTCAAGCTTTGGTTCTTGCCGCTGCCGGCCTTCTGCCCTTGCAGTACAATGATGCTTTTGCTGCTGAACTACCTCTGAGAAAGGACGTCGCCGTGCTGGAATCCTATCGTGCCCATGTTGCCGAGCGCGCTGCGCTTGGTATTCCGCCTTTGCCGCTGACTGCCCAGCAGACCCAGGCGCTGGTCGGACTGCTGAACAAGCCCGCCGGCAGGCGAGGAGGCCAATCTGCTTGAGCTGATCACCTACCGTGTGCCGGCCGGGGTTGACGACGCGGCCAAGGTCAAGGCCGAGTTCCTGGCCCGGGTCGCAAAGGGCGAGGAGACCTGCGCACTGGTCTCGAAGGAAAAGGCGACCGAGTTGCTCGGCACCATGCTCGGCGGTTACAACGTCAAGCCGTTGATCGACCTGCTCGCCGGCCCGACCGGCACGATCGCCGCCGAAGGCCTCAAGAAGACGCTGCTGGTGTTCGATTTCTTCCATGACGTCAAGGAACTCGCCGACCAGGGCAACGCCAACGCCAAGGCCGTGCTGCAGAGCTGGGCCGATGGCGAGTGGTTCACCTCGCGGCCGCAGGTGCCCGCGTCGCAGAAGCTGACCGTCTTCAAGGTGACCGGCGAAACCAACACCGACGACCTGTCGCCGGCCCCCGACGCCTGGTCGCGCCCGGACATCCCGCTGCACGCGCTGGCCATGCTCAAGAACGCGCGGCCGGGAATCGATCCCGACAAGCCGGGTGAGCGTGGTCCGATCAAGCAACTCGAAGCGCTCGCCAGCAAAGGCAATCTGATCGCCTACGTCGGCGACGTCGTCGGCACCGGTTCGTCGCGCAAGTCGGCGACCAACTCGGTCCTGTGGTTCACCGGCGAGGACATTCCCTACGTCCCGAACAAGCGTTTTGGTGGCGTCTGCCTCGGCTCGAAGATCGCCCCGATCTTCTTCAACACCATGGAAGACGCCGGCGCGCTGCCGGTCGAGATCGATTGCGGCCAGATGGACATGGGCGACGAGATCGAACTGCGGATCGATGCCGCCACCTCGAAGGTCACCGCGCTCAAGAACGGTGCCGTGATCGCCGAGTCGCAACTGAAAACGCCGGTGATCCTCGACGAGGTGCGCGCCGGTGGCCGCATCCCGCTGATCGTCGGCCGCGGGCTGACCACCCGGGCACGCGAGGCGCTCGGCCTGCCGCCGTCCACGCTGTTCACCCTGCCGCAGAATCCTGCCGATCCGGGCAAGGGTTACTCGCTGGCGCAGAAAATGGTTGGCCGCGCCTGTGGCTTGCCCGAAGGCAAGGGCGTTCTGCCCGGTACCTACTGCGAACCGCGGATGACCACCGTCGGCTCGCAGGACACCACCGGCCCGATGACGCGCGACGAACTGAAGGATCTGGCCTGCCTCGGCTTCTCGGCCGACATGGTGATGCAGTCCTTCTGCCACACCGCCGCCTATCCGAAGCTGGTCGACGTGCGCATGCACCGCGAACTGCCGTCGTTCATCAGCACCCGTGGCGGCGTCGCGCTGCGTCCCGGCGACGGCGTCATCCACTCCTGGCTCAACCGCCTGCTGCTGCCCGACACCGTCGGCACCGGCGGCGACTCGCACACGCGCTTCCCGATCGGCATCTCGTTCCCGGCCGGCTCCGGCCTGGTCGCCTTCGCCGCCGCCACCGGCGTCATGCCGCTCGACATGCCGGAATCGGTGCTGGTGCGCTTCAAGGGCTCGCTCGCCGAAGCCGGCAAGCGCGGCGTCACGCTGCGCGACCTGGTCAACGCGATTCCCTACTACGCCATCCAGGCCGGCCTGCTGACCGTCGAGAAGAAGGGCAAGAAGAACATCTTCTCCGGCCGCATCCTCGAAATCGAAGGGCTGCCGGATCTCAAGGTCGAACAGGCCTTCGAACTCTCCGACGCCGCTGCCGAGCGTTCCGCCGCCGCCTGCGCGGTGGCGCTGAACAAGGAACCGATCATCGAGTACATGCGCTCGAACATCACGCTGATGAAGTGGATGATCGCCAACGGCTATTCCGATGCGCGCACCCTCGGCCGCCGCATCAAGGCGATGGAAGCCTGGATCGCCAAGCCCGAGCTGCTCAAGGCCGACGCCGACGCGCAGTATGCGGCGGTGATCGAGATCGACCTCGCCGACGTGCTGGAGCCGCTGGTCGCCTGCCCGAACGATCCGGACGACGTCAAGCTGCTCTCCGCAGTCTCCGGCACCAAGATCGACGAAGTCTTCATCGGCTCGTGCATGACCAACATCGGCCACTTCCGCGCCGCCGGCAAGGTCCTCGAAGGCAAGACCGACATCCCGACCCGCCTGTGGATCGCGCCGCCGACCAAGATGGACGCGATGATCCTCAACGAGGAAGGCTACTACGCGATCCTCGGCAAGTCCGGCGCGCGCATGGAAATGCCCGGCTGCTCGCTGTGCATGGGCAACCAGGCACAGATCCGCAAGGGCAGCACGGCGATGTCGACCTCGACGCGCAACTTCCCGAACCGTCTCGGCATCGACACCAACGTCTATCTCGGCTCGGCCGAACTCGCCGCCGTCTGCGCGCTGATGGGCCGGATCCCGACCCCGGCCGAGTATCTCGAGCAGGTGCAGGCGGTCAATGCCAAGGCGGCGGACGTCTATCGCTACATGAACTTCGACCAGATCAAGGAGTTCAGCGAGGTGGCGGATACGGTGACGGTGTAGTTCTTAGAGAATAGGTGGCAAGTCCATGGCCCCCGACCATGCAGTTACAACTGTGCGGCGGGGGCCGTTTTCTGCGGGTCAGGAGTGGTTCTCACATCAGTGATTTCAAGAGCACCATCCGATGAATTGGCATACCGATAGAGCGCCGTCTATGTCGCACGCGTCTAACGGAACTTGCCCACCGCGAGTGCCAGCTTGACGGTTTGAGTCGAAGACCAATACACAGAAGTGGCGGACAAAGATTGCGGAGAATCGAGAGCGCGATCGACGCAAGCGCGCTCAGTTGGACAGTTGGTCTGTCCTGGTTTTAGTCTTGCCATAAGGCAGACGTTGGATACACTGCTTGAAATTTCGAACGGCTGCTATCGGGAATTATTCGAGACGACGGCTTTCGGTCATCAGCAGACGGCGGTGGTTCTTCTCCAAAAGCTGACGGTGATCCGGGGCGATCAACCGTAACCGGTCACTTGGTATGGGATGTCAATCTTTTCACCTGATTGACCGCTACGCCGCGGAAAGCAGTCACTACGTGTAGGATGGCGTCCGTCGGCAATGGGCCAGGAGCGGCCGTAGCGTCCCCCATGGGCAGATGCGTTTGAAGGGCGGGTAACTCATCAGATACCTGCCGTTCAGGTCGGAAGGCTGTCGGGCAGCTGGTCGGCCTTAGCGGCCAGACAGGCCTCTCGCTCTCAATGCCTGCTGTACGGTAGTCAGCGGCCATTGAGCTGGAGTTTTTTCAGCATGGCATAATTCGGCTATGGAACGTATTGCCGGGATCAATCCGAACAGGTTTTTGTGGTGCTGCGCCGATCGCGGCATCAGCGTGGAGGAGTGCGCCTCTGCGACCGACATCGCCATGGCCAACTTTGACAAGCTATTGGCTGGAGAGCCTAGCCTGACGTTCAATCAACTGCGGAAGGTTGCCGAGTACTTCGGTAGGGGCGTGCTGTTCTTCCTTGAACAAGGCCCGGTCAACGATGCGACAGTCCACTCCGCACAGTTCCGTACCTTGGCGAATCAAAAGCCCGAGCTATCTGCCAGAATCAAGGCGCTAATCGAGCGTGTTGAGCACCAGCGGACGATATACCTGACTCTTCGCGACGAAGTTGTTGATGGGAACTATCCGCACTTTGCCCCTCCGCAACTGGATGGGCTAACCCCGAAGCAAGCGGCGGCGGCGGCTCGGGCGTGGCTTGAACTCGAACCAAGTAACAACTTCGAGAGCTATCGCCGGGCGATTGAGGCTCAAGGCCTGCTTGTGTTCCGCAGCAACGGCTACAACGGAAAATGGCAGATCGCGAAGGAAAGTCCGATCCTTGGCTTTTCTCTCTACGACCCCGAATGTCCGGCCATTGTCGTCAAGAAACAGGCGGCTGATGCTCAGCAAGTTTTCACCCTGATGCACGAGTTGGGTCATCTTTTGCTCCACCGCAGCAGCTCCATCGATGATGATGAGGACATGCACGCACGCGGTGGCCAAGAGCAGGAAGCCAACGCCTTTGCGGGTTATTTGCTGATCCCCGATGACTTCTTGCCAGCAATCTTCGACCAGGAGCGGCCTGATGATGTCGCGCTCTACGATGACTGGCTCACTGAGCATCGTAAATGTTGGGGCGTCAGCAGCGAGGTCATCCTGCGTCGGTTGATGGATAGCCGGCGATTGCCGCGACAGCTTTATGCAGCTTATCGCCAGTGGAGAAACGAGCAACGGGCCGAGGACAAGGACGGCGGCAATCGCGCCTACCGGCACAGGGAACCAAAACACGTATTCGGTGAAGTATATGTCCGCACTGTACTTGATGCCCTGAACGGCAAGCGAATCAGTCTCAGTACGGCTTGCAGCTACTTGGATAATTTGAAGATCAAGGACGTCCGCCTACTGGAACGGCACTATGCAGGTGTTTGACGCGTCGTCGATCATCTACGCTTGGGATAACTACCCTCTTCAGCAATTCCCGGGACTCTGGGAGTGGGTAGCCGAGCGCATCAATGAGACAACGATCATGATGCCGTCCATCGCCTTGGGCGAGGTGCAGGTCAATTCACCGGACTGCTGGCAATGGTTACGGGATGCTGATCTGCAAACGCACGAGATCAACAACGCTATCCTTCAAGAGTCCCTGCGTATCAAGAACGTTCTCGGTATCGTCGGCGACAAATATGGCGGTGGCGTCGGCGAAAACGACATTTTCATCATCGCAACGGCTTACGTAGTCGGCAAAGAACTGGTCACGGATGAAGGGTGGCAACCAATTCCGCCTAAGAAACTGGAGAACTGTCGGATGCCCGCTGTTTGCTCGCTGCAGGCTGTCCAAGTTCGCTGGATCAACTTCCTGAGCTACATCAAGCGTTCAGAAGCTATTTTCCGCTGAGAATCCGCTATTACTGCAAACACGGCGGCTATCTGATAGCCCGGTGACAGTGCCAATGTCAGCAATCAATCACCTTGCTAACGCTGTCGCCACGACAGAGCACCGTCCACATCGGCCGACAGCGCGCGCATGAAACCACGCCGGTAACCTGCCGCCGCCGCGTGAATGTCTGATCTCGCTGCCGCCCGCATAGGACGCCCGTCAGCGACTCTCGGAGCTCGCCCGCCCCACCGACGGGCCAAGAATCTCGACACCGTCGACGACGTTCGCATCGGAGTCGAGCACCCTATGCAAGAGGCTGTAGGAGACTCGCCATTGCTGATGCTCGGACTTGATGGTCACCGTCTTGTCGTTGAGCCGGATGACGCGACCGCTGCGCTCCTTATGATCGCGGCCGACAAAGCTCACGCGATCACCTAGGGCCACCTCATTGCGACCGAGCCCCTGCCGTGGTCTTTCCCGGATATCGACGTCGGCACCATCAAGATTGATTGCGGCATAGGAGATCAGCCACTGCTGACCGGTCGCCTTATCGAGCACTACGCCCTGCTTGCGCCGCAACTCCAGAAGCTGTCCGGTATGTGAGGCGTTGGCCTGGGGGTCAAAGTACTCAATGGTTTGCCCGACACTCAGCCGCGCCTGGACCGCGAGCATCCACGCCGGCTCGTCAAGCGTGCGATCGATCGCCGCGCGTAGTCGATAGAGGTCGAAGGCGGAAGCCGCCTTCAACTGCGCCAGTATTTCGGAGTAGTTCATCGGTAGAGGGCCGTTTTCGCAATGACGAGGATTCGGGAGACGCAGCCAACCGGCAACAATCAAGTTTCGATCAACAGCGAAGGAGAATCGTGATGGAATCGTACGAGCATCGGGAACCATGGAACAAGGGAAAGTTGGTGGGTCAGAAGGCGCCGCTGAAGCCCAAGGACATCTGGGCGATCCGCATTCACCTTCAGAACGCGCACCAAGTGCGCGATCTGGCAATGTTCAATCTCGCGATCGACAGCAAATTGCGCGGATGTGACCTCGTCAACCTCCGTGTTCGCGATGTAACCCACGGCAGCCAAGTGCTGTCGCGCGCGATGGTCGTCCAGAGGAAGACGCAGCGGCCAGTCCAGTTCGAACTGACCGAGCCAACGCGAACGACGGTGGCGACATGGATCGAAAAGGCAAAATTGAAGGCGGAAGACTTCCTGTTTCCAAGCCGGCTACAAGACTCGCCACATGTCTCCACGCCGCAATACGCCAGGATCGTCGATCAATGGGTGACGTCGGCCGGTCTGGATCCAGCGGCCTACGGCCCGCATTCGATGCGGCGAACTAAAGCGCCACTGATCTACAAGCGGACCAAGAACCTGCGGGCCGTGCAACTACTACTCGGGCATTCCAAACTGGAGCCGACAGTCCGTTACCTCGGCATCGAGGTCGATGATGCCTTGGAGATCTCTGAGCAAATCGAGATCTGACAGTGGCTCGGCCGCTCGTCGCGGGGGGGGCGACGCGACGGGCGGCCGCTCAAGGGCTACATGCTTGGAGGGGCATATCGGCCAGTTGCTGCCATTGATGCCTTTACTCCTAAGCAGGCATTCCCCTATACCAAGCACCCCACCCACTTCTCCCATAGAACTCGATACGCGGCCTTGAATCGCTCCGGCATATCGAGCTCCCAGTATCGGTCGAAGTAGGTCTCGACCAACTCGTCCCAGTCGCGGACGGCCAAGGGGAACATCTCGTCGCCGGCGAGGTCGTCGATGACCTTGGCGAAATCCTTGTGGCCCTTGGCCTCCATCAGCAGGGCCTTCCGGCGTTCGACGACCCACTTGCGGAACGAGCCGTCCCACTGTTCGAGCTGCGTGCGGACCGGCGTCTTCGGCTGCCACAGGATCAGCCCCGTCCGTCCCGGATCGTGCCAGCTCCAATCGTCGTGCGTCGAGCAAATCCATCCTAGGTCTTTGGCGACGGAGGCCATACGCTCCCACGCCTCGGCGTCGTCAAACTGCGGCAGCCACGGTTGCGAGACGCGGGCGGTGCAGATCGCGGCCCAACTGTTGGAGGCGAGGCGGGACAGGTGGTAGTGGCGCTTGGTGTGGTCGTCCAGCGGTAGACGCAGACCTTCGCGGACGATTTTGCGAACCGAGTCGGAGGCGGGATCGCAATGCTGCCAATCGACCCCGAGGTCGCCCGTCCGCACCGCCCCCTCGGGAACACGATGGGAGGGCAACCCCAGACGTGCGGCGTCCGCGAACAACTCGGCCAGCCGATTCTTGCCGGCTCGGATCGCGTCGCCGCGTGCCGACACCATCGCGTCGAGTTCGGCGATCTCCGCCTTCGCCTTCTTCGCTCCGGCGGAGCCGGCCTTCGCCGGATCGCCGCCGAACCGTTCGTTCCAGTCCAGCCGCAGCTTCCAGAGCCGATGGGCCTCGTCGTTGCCAGCCACCGATCCGGCGGTGTCCAGTGCGGCCCGCAGTCCCGACAGCGTTCGCCGTGCCTCGCCTGTCAGCGGTATCTCGTGGGCCGACGGCGGATGGGCTTCGGCATCCGCGGGCATGAACGCGAGCACGCAGCGTTCGACGGTCTCGGGGGCGACGGCGAACCACTCCTTGCCCTCGCCGACGGCCTCGTCCTTGAACGCGGCGATGATGGCCCGCTCGATCCGCTTGGCGTTCGCCGCGTTGGTCTCGAAGGCACGGAAGAGCAGGAAGTTCGGGTTGTGCGTCTTGTAGGAGTCGATCCGCTTCTTCAAGTCGCTCGTGATGCCGATCTTGGAGTTGCGTCCGTCCTGGATGATGTAGATGTGGCTTGCCATGTCGGCTACATTATCACCGAACGCCGCCCTTTGCGGACCACGAAAATTCATCAACCAACACTACTATGGGCGGACACGCCCATTCCATTTGGCTTACAGCGGAATGCGGCTATTAACAGAGTCTTTTCTACAACCTCGTTGATTGTCTGCTTTCTAAATGCTTGACCGACCGCAACGGGTCGGATTCGAAAGTAGCGCGAATCGGTAAGCTGCCGCTCGGCGAAACGACCCCGTGTCCGGCAGTTGACCTTCCCATTGCGGACCGAGACGGCCTCAAGCACGACCGTGCGGAATGGCCGAATTGCTGTCGGATGAATAGTTCAGGTGAGTGGCAGGTTTAGGATCAGTAACCTGCCGTAGCCCATGAAGACATCATCAGGCCGTTCTGGGTCGGTTGCAGCCATTGCCCTAAAAAATCTGAACGACTGCTTCCAGTCTGATCCGGCCGTTGTTGCTCGGCGTCGGCGGTTTCCCATCGAGCGGGCGGCTCCAGGACCCCAAGCGGCCACTGAGTTTTCGTGGTTTGCTGTCGGCAACCGACCCTGCGCCGACGGTCGAGGCTCTTGAAAGCAATCATTCATTGCGACCGCCCCCCCACGTGTGGCCGGCGGCAAGAAAGCGCGCAAAGTTGGCGGAAGAAATGCCCAGTTTGCATGTAACCAATCACTGCCCTAATCAGGTTTCTGATTGCACGACGACAAGGTTGCGGTCAGTTAGGGAATTTTCTCGCTGTGTGAACCACGTTGAGAACGACGGCCGAGTCTTCACAAACCTGGACAAACACCACGTACGGGAGTTTGCTCACGACCAGTTCGCGTGCCCCCGGCACGCGGTCGCTGTCGCGTATCCGCTCGGGGAATGGCGGGAGCGATTCGATTTCGGCGATGATGCGCCGTTCCACCGCTGCAGCGGTACGCGGGCTCGCTTCGAGATAGTAATAGACGAGAATTTCCTCGAGGTCGCCGAGCGCCTCGTCCGTCCAGACAATCCTCATCGCTATGTCGTTTTCTGGCGACGCGCTGCGAGTCGGTCTTTCAGGAGCGACATTGCGTCGGAGTGCTCAAGCAATCCGGTCTTGCCCGTAGCGACACGTTCCATGGTCTTGCTGACCTTGCCGAAGAGCCACTCGTCGTATTCCGACTCCTTGTCGATGAAGAAGTCTGAAAAAAACGTATCCGCGGCATCCTCGACCGAGATCATGATGCCGACCGGCCGGTCATTCCTGGTAACGACGACGGGTTCTCGGCGTGCGGCATCGAGAAACTCGCCGAAGTGATTCTTGGCATCGCGGGCTGTCATGACTTTCATGGTCGTATGTCTCGGTCGGGTTGATGTGTCCATTATAACTACAATGGACAGTTTAGCCGCGAAACCGGGAATGCCATCACCTCGGGCAGCGAAGCGGCGCCGACGGCGAGCATGACCAGGCGGTCCAGTCCGAGCGCCACGCCGCTGCAATCCGGCAGGCCGAATTCAAGCGCTGCCAGGAAATGGCGGTCCAGCGGGATTGCCGGCAGCCCAAGCCTTTCGCGTTCGCGCAAATCCGCTGCAAAGCGGGCGCGCTGTTCGTCAGCATCAAGCAGTTCGTGATAGCCGTTGGCCAGTTCGACGCCACGATGATAAAGCTCGAAACGCGATGCCACCTTCTGGCCTTCGGCGTCCACCCGCAGCCGGGCGAGTGCGGCCTGTGACGGCGGATAATCCACTACGAAGCTCAACTCGTCGATGCCGAGTTTCGGTTCGATGACGTGACTCATCAACAGCTCGAGCCAGGTGTCGCGGTCGGCATCGGCGAATGCCAGGTCGAGATGCCTCCTGGCCGCTGCGCTGAGGGCAGCGATGGGGCAGCGAAAGGGATCCAGATCGAGATGCGCACGAAAGAGGTCGCGATAGCGGTGGCGCACGGTTGCCGTTTCACCGAGCGCGATGCACGCGATGGCCGCCACTTCTTCGATCAGTTGATCGGGCGTGAAGCCCAGCCGATACCACTCGAGCAGGGTGAACTCGGGGTTGTGCCGTCGCCCCACTTCCCCGGCGCGGAAGACCCTGGCGATCTGGTAGATCGAGCCACTGCTCGCCGCCAGCAGGCGCTTCATGGCGTATTCCGGCGAGGTCTGCAGGTAACCGTAGCCGGGGACGCCAATGCTGCTCAGGTGCGGGTCGGTGACGGTGGCAGGGCAGAGCTGTGGTGTTTCCACTTCAAGCACACCCTGCGAGGCAAAGTAGGCACGAATCTGCGCCAGGATCTGCGCGCGCTGGCGCAGGTTGGCAAGTGAGGCGCTGGGTTGCCAGGCGAGTGCTGGCATGATGGGCCTCGCAGCCTCGCTTGCCACGGCGGGTCCGGCTGGGGGAGGCCTCGGTGACGCGACCGCTTACGCCTTTACACGCGATACATACTCACCCGAGCGCGTGTCGCACTTGACGATCTCGCCCTGATTGACGAACAGCGGAACCTTGACCGTCGCGCCGGTGGAGAGGCGCGCCGGTTTGGTGCCGCCGGTTGCTGTGTCACCCCGTACACCCGGCTCGGTCTCGATGATTTCGAGTTCGACGAAGTTGGGTGGGGTGACGGCCAGCGGGGCGCCGTTGTACAGGGTGACGGTGCAGGTATCCTGCTCTCTGAGCCAGAGCGCCGCGTCGCCGACAGTGCTGCTGCTGGCCTGGTGCTGCTCGAAGTTCTCCGGTTCCATGAAATGGAAGAACTCGCCGTCGTTGTAGAGGTACTGCATGTCGCGGTCAAAAACATCGGCCCCTTCCAGCGAGTCGCCGGACTTGTAGGTCTTTTCCCAGACACGGTTGGTTTTCAGGTTGCGCAGCTTGACGCGGTTGAAGGCCTGGCCCTTGCCCGGTTTGACGAATTCGTTCTCGAGGATGATGCAGGGGTCACCATCCAGCATGACTTTCAGGCCCGATTTGAATTCGTTGGTAGAATAGCTTGCCATTGCATCCCCTCGTGAGACAGTCGACAAAATGAAGGCCGCCATGATAGCGCGAAGCCCGGCCAATTGGCAGGCCCAAGATGCGCACGCTGAACCCTGGCAACTGGCGCTGCAGAAGGTGATCACCGACAGTGACGAGCTGTTGGCGCTGCTCGACCTCACGCCGCAGGCGTTGGCCATCGACCGTCGCCAGGCCTTTCCGCTGCGCGTGCCGCGAGCGTTTGTCGCGCGCATGCAGCCCGGCCAGGCAGACGACCCTTTGCTCAGGCAGGTGCTGCCGGTAATGGCCGAGCGTCGGGTGTTGCCCGGCTTTGGCCACGACCCGCTGGCAGAGGCTGAAGCGAACAAGGTGCCAGGGCTGATCCACAAGTACCACGGTCGTGTGTTGCTGATCGTCACCAGCCATTGCGCGATTCATTGTCGCTACTGCTTCCGCCGCCACTTCGCTTACGCCGCCAACCAGCCGTCGCGCGCGGACTGGTCACAAGCCTTTGATTACATACGCAGCGATGACTCGATAAGGGAAGTGATCCTGTCCGGCGGTGATCCGCTGTCGGTGCCGGATCGACATCTGCAGTGGCTGATCAGCCAGATCGAGGCGATCCCCAGCGTCAGTCGTCTGCGTATTCACAGCCGTTTGCCGGTGGTCGTGCCGCAGCGCATCACGCCGGCGCTGGTCGCGATGCTTGCCGACTCCCGCCTGCAGGTGAGCCTGGTGCTTCACGCCAACCACGCACAGGAACTCGGTGATTCGCTTGCCACCGCGCTGCGGCCCTTGCGCCATGCCGGGATCGCCTTGCTCAATCAGGCGGTGCTGCTGGCCGGCATCAATGACGAGGTGGAAGCGCTGACGGAACTGTCGGAGCGCTTGTTCGCCATCGGTGTGCTGCCTTATTACCTGCATCTGCTCGATCACGTGGCTGGTGCCACGCATTTCGAGGTGGCGGAAGAGCGGGTTCACTTGCTGCGGGCAGCGATGCTGGCGCGCCTGCCCGGTTATCTCGTCCCGCGATTCGTGCGTGAGGTGGCGCGGGCGGAGTCGAAGGTGCCGCTGTCACCGGCGCCGATCTGAGGCAGGTGGTTTTCAAGTGGAAGGGGCAGTCTGACGATCGCTCAGCAGGCGTACAGGGAGGAGAAAGGGAATGCGTTGGAATCCGGTCGTTCAGGCGCTGGCCTGGGCCGCTCTGGTCAGCCCGGCGTTGCCGTTGTCGGCAGTGGAGCCGTTGCCTTTGTTGCTGGCAGAAACCGAACAGGGTCAGGCCGATGTCGCGCTCTACCTGGTCAGCGAGAAACTTGACGGCGTGCGCGCTTACTGGGACGGGCAGGCGCTGCGCACGCGCAACGGTCATCCGATCCATGCGCCGGCCTGGTTTGTCGCTCCCTTGCCGCCGCAGCCGCTCGACGGCGAGTTGTGGATCGGGCGCGGGGAGTTCGAACGGCTTTCCGGGATCGTGCGTCGGCAAACGCCGGACGACGAGCAGTGGCGGCAGGTGCGCTATCTGGTCTTCGAACTGCCGCAGGCGCCCGGCACGTTTCGCCAGCGGGCGCTGGCCTTGCGCAAGCTGACGACGACGCTGGCGCTGCCCTGGTTGCAGGCCGTAGAGCAATGGGAGTTCGGCTCCCGGCAGGCGCTCGACGAGAAGCTCCTACGGGTGTCCCGGGCCGGCGGTGAGGGCCTGATGCTGCATCGCGCTGACGCCCTGTACGTCACCGGCCGCAGCGATGTACTGCTGAAGCTCAAGCTGTGGCGGGATGCCGAGGCGACGGTGATCGGCCATCAGCCCGGCCGCGGCAAGTATGCCGGGATGCTGGGCGCCCTGCGGGTGCGTACGGACGATGGCGTCGAGTTCCTGCTGGGCAGCGGCTTCAGCGACGCCGACCGGCGCCAGCCACCACCGATAGGCAGCCTGATCACCTTCCGCTATCGTGAACTGACCGCTCGCGGCCTGCCTCGATTCGCCAGTTACTATCGTCCGCGCGATCTGTAGCCGGGGAAGAATCGGTCGGTCGGCGATGCGAGCACGGGAACGACGAGGGACCGATCGTCGGCTGCGTGTGGTGGCGTTGCGCCGGGTGAGGTGGGCCAGCCCGGCTAGACGTTGAACAGAAAATTCAATACGTCGCCGTCCTTGACCACGTACTCCTTGCCTTCGGCGCGCATCTTGCCGGCTTCCCTGGCACCCTGTTCGCCCTTGTAGGCGAGGAAGTCGGCGAGGGCGATCGTTTGCGCGCGGATGAAACCTCGTTCGAAGTCGGTGTGGATGACGCCGGCGGCCTGCGGTGCGGTATCGCCGACGTGGATGGTCCACGCCCGGACCTCCTTGACGCCCGCCGTGAAGTAGGTCTGCAGGCCAAGCAACTGATAGGCGGCGCGGATCAGGCGGTTCAGCCCGGGTTCTTCAAGCCCGAGGTCGGCGAGGAAGACGGCTTTGTCTTCGTCGTCCAGATCGGCGAGTTCGGCTTCGATCTTGGCGCACAGGGCGACCACCGGCGCGCCTTCGGTGGTGGCGTGCTGGCGCAGACGGTCGAGGTGGGGGTTGTTCTGGAAACCGTCTTCGAGCACGTTGCCGACGTACATCATCGGCTTGATGGTCAGCATGCAGAGCGGTTTGAGCAGCGCCTTCTCGTCGGCCGACATCGGCAGCGTGCGCGCGGGCCTGCCTTCGTTGAGATGGGGCAGCAGGCGTTCGAGCACCGCAACCAGCTTCTGGGCGTCCTTGTCGCCGGCGCGGGCTTTCTTGCTCTCGCGATTGAGCGTGCGCTCGACCGCGGCCAGGTCGGCCAGCGCCAGTTCGGTGAGGATCGTTTCGATATCGGCCAGCGGGTCGACGCGCCCCGAGACATGGACGACGTTGTCGTCCTCGAAGCAGCGGACGACGCTGACGATGGCGTCAGTTTCACGAATATTGGCCAGGAACTGGTTGCCCAGGCCTTCGCCCTTCGAGGCGCCGGCAACCAGGCCGGCGATATCGACGAACTCGACGATCGCCGGCTGGATGCGCTGCGGTTTGACGATGGCCGAGATCTGCTGCAGGCGGGGATCGGGCACTTCGACAATGCCGACGTTGGGTTCGATGGTGCAGAAGGGATAGTTCTCGGCGGCGATGCCGGCCTTGGTCAGGGCATTGAAGAGGGTGGACTTGCCGACGTTCGGCAGGCCGACGATACCGCATTGGAGGCTCATGCGCAGATTCCGATCATTAGATGGTCTTGAGGTGCAGTTGCCGTTGGGCGGCTGCGTAATCGCCGGCGGCGAGCAAGGGCCAGGCGAGCAGGCAGCGGTCGATGGCCGGGTCGATCAGCTCCTGCTCTTCGCGCCGCGGCGCCTTGAGGACGTAATTGATGACTTCGGCGCGCTCGCCCGGATGGCCGATTCCCAGCCGCAGCCGCCAGAAATCGGGTGTTGCCAGGCGGGCCTGGATGTCCTTCAAACCGTTGTGGCCACCGTTGCCGCCGCCCTGCTTGAGCCGGATGGCCCCCGGCGGCAGATCCAGGTCATCATGCACGACCAGTGTTTCTTCGGCGGCGATCTTGTAGAAGCGGGCCAGGGCGGCGACCGCCTGCCCGGAGAGGTTCATGTAAGTCATCGGCTGCAAGAGCCACAGATCTTCGTGGCGACCGACCCGGCCAAGGAACTTTCCTTGCGGCGTCAGCGGAACCTGCAAGCGGCGTGCGAGCTGGTCAATGAACCAGAAGCCGACATTGTGCCGGTTGTCTGCGTATTCGCCGCCGGGGTTACCGAGGCCGACGATCAGGCGAGGTGATGACATGACATCGATTGCCCTGCGACAAAAACAAGCCGCCGCCGGCAGCGGATGCCGGACGGCGGCCTGCTGTATGGCGGGCGGGTTCAGCCGGCCGCCGCTTCGCCCTCCTCGGCCTCGGCAGGAGCCTTCTTGGCCGGGATCGACACCACGACGTAATCGTCGCCGTGCACTACTGGCTTGACGCCAGCCGGGAAGACCAGTTCGGAAGCGTGGATCGAGTGGCCCGCTTCGAGGTTCTGGAGGTCGACTTCGATGTACGCTGGCAGGTCCTGCGGCAGGCAGCTCACTTCGATGTCGTTGTGCGTGTGCGAGACGTTGCCGCCGCTGATCTTGACGCCCGGTGCGATGTCGGCGTTGATGAAGTGCAGTGGTACCCGCTGGTGAATGGCATGCTGGGCATCGACGCGCTGGAAATCGCAGTGCAGGATCAGCGGTTTCCAGGGGTGGCGCTGCGAGTCCCGCAGGACAACGCTTTCTGCAACGCCGTCGATATTCAGCGTCAGGACGGAAGCGTGGAAAGCTTCCTTGCCGAGGTTAAGCAGGATTTCGTTGTGATCGATGTCGATCGCCTGCGGACCAGCCGCGCCGCCGTAAACGATGGCCGGTACCCTTTTCTGACGACGCAGGCGGCGGCTCGCTCCGGACCCCTGCAAGATGCGCTTGCGCGCTTCAACTTGAAACTTCATGGACGACTCCTGGTGTGAAACAAACCCCGCCCGCGACCAGGCGAGGGGTTGAGAAAATCAGTGTGGCAGACGACAGGCGCCCTACTCGATGAATAGTGAGGAAACGGAATCCTCGTTGCTGATCCGGCGAATGGTTTCGGCCATTACCTCGGCCACCGACAACTGGCGAATGCGGGGGGAATTCTGTGCGTCGTCGCGCAGTGGAATGGTGTCGGTCACCACCAGTTCGTCGAGATCGGAGTTGTTGATACGCTCGACGGCATTCCCCGAAAGAACCGGATGGACGCAATAGGACAGTACTTGCCGTGCGCCATGTTCCTTGAGTGCGGTTGCTGCCTTGCAGAGGGTGCCGGCGGTGTCGACCAGGTCGTCCATGATCACGCAGGTCCGTCCTTCAACTTCGCCGATGATGTTCATCACCTCGGAAACGTTGGCTTTCGGGCGGCGCTTGTCGATGATCGCCAGGTCGCACTCGAGCCGCTTGGCCAGCGCCCGCGCCCGGACGACACCGCCGACGTCAGGTGAAACGACCATCAGGTGGTCGAAGTCCCGCTTCCAGACGTCGCCGAGCATGATCGGCAGCGAGTAGATGTTGTCCACCGGGATGTTGAAGAAACCCTGAATCTGCTCGGTGTGGAGGTCCATGGTCAACACCCGGTGCACGCCCGCAGCGGTGAGGAGGTCGGCCACCAGCTTGGCGGCGATCGGCACTCGCGCCGAGCGCACGCGACGATCCTGGCGCGCATAGCCGAAGTAGGGGATGGCGGCAGTGATCCGGGCCGCCGAGGCGCGCTTGAGCGCGTCGACCATCACCAGCAGCTCCATCAGGTTTTCGTTGGCTGGCGCACAGGTCGATTGGAGAATGAACACGTCCATCCCGCGCACGTGCTCCTGAATCTCGACGCTGATTTCACCGTCGGAAAAGCGCCCGACGCGGGCGCGGCCGAGCGAGATGTTGAGACGCTTGACGACGTCGGCAGCCAGGGCAGGGTTGGCATTGCCGGTGAATACCATCAGGCTGTCATAGGCCATGGTGCGCTTCCCGTGGCGCCGGAAGCACCGGCGCCGTATAAAGCAAGACGGGCAGGTGAGGCCGCCTGCCCGCTTTGACAGAGATTGAGTGGCTGGGGAGGAAGGATTCGAACCTTCGAATGCCGGAATCAAAATCCGGTGCCTTAACCAACTTGGCCACTCCCCAGCGGTCGCTCGCATCGCCTGGATGGCGAACGAGGCGAGGATTATACTGGGGATTCATCAGGAAAAAAAGCGCCACGAACAACAATCAGGGTAGTCGGGCTTGTCCAGTCAGTCCGCCAGCTCGAGCAGGGGATGCCGGTCCAGACCCGCCGTCGCCCAGCCACGTATCCCGTCGGGCAGTTGCCGCAAGGCGGCTTCAGCCTCTTCGCGGCCGGCGAACTCGGCGAAGACGCAAGCGCCTGAACCAGTCATGCGGGCAGGGGACGGCGCCAGGGTTGACAGGCAGGCAATGTGCCGGGCAATTGAAGGAAAGCGCGCGCAGGCCACCGCTTCGAGGTCATTGCCGCCGACTTCCGGGCGCCAGGCCTCGGGTTCAATTGGTGGCGAATCGCGCTTCAGCTCTGGCGCGCCAAAAATGGCGGCTGTTGGAACGTGTAGTGGTGGTTCGAGGACTACATACCAGCGCGGCGGCAGTTCGACCGCTTGCAGTCGTTCGCCGATACCCTCGGCAAAGGCGTTGTGCCCGAAAATGAACACCGGCACGTCGGCCCCGAGAGCAAGGCCCAGTTCCTGCAGGTGCCAGCGAGGCAAGTGAAGTTGCCAGAGATGGTTGAGTGCCAGCAGTACGGTTGCCGCATCCGAGCTGCCGCCGCCGAGGCCACCGCCGAGTGGCAGACGTTTTTCGATGTGGATGTCGACACCCGCCCGGCACGCGGTCGCCGTCTGCAACAGACGGGCGGCGCGCACGGTCAGATCCTGCTCCGCCGCTACCCCCGGAAGCGGCGTAGTCAGGTTGATCGAGCCGTCAGCCCGCGGCGAAAAGCGCAGTCGGTCGCCATGTTCGAGAAAGCGAAACACGGTTTGCAGCAAGTGGTAACCATCGGCGCGCCGGCCAATGACGTGCAGAAAAAGGTTGAGCTTGGCTGGCGCCGGGTAGACGCTGTTCCAGCCCCAGGCGCCACAGTTGGATCTCATCTGGTTGCGTCGCTGGAGGTCCCGCCAGGCAGTTGCTGCCACTCGTCGATGCGCAGGCGCAGCGTGAAGCCGCCTTCGCGCTCGACAAACAGGCGGCCGGGCAGTGCCTGTGGGTCATCGCTGTCGTAGTCGTAGTCGATCCGCCAGTCCTCGTGACTGAGGTGCAGCGGGCGTCCCAGGGCGTCACGCGCGATCTTGCCGTCAGCAGGGCTCCAGCCGCGCAGCCAGCCGAGCAACTGGCTCAGGGACAATGGATAAGCCAGTGCCGACTGCAACAGCTCGTCGGCACTGGCTGCCGTTTGTGATCGACCGTCACTGCTGGTTAGCCGGGCGCCGCCAGTGTCGCTGACGATTTCAGCCAGACCCTGCCCAAACGGCGACGAAAGCAGCAACTCGTCGCGGGCGCCATCATGGCGCCAAGTAAGCTGACCAACGTAGCTCTTGCCGTCGTGGCGAATCGAGAAGCGGCCGCCAAGGACAAAGGCGTCGAGGCCATTGCGCTCTGCGGCGATAGGCATCGGGATGCTGGCCGGCGGTGGCGGTGTCGCGCAGGCAGTCAGCAAGAGCACGCCGACTAAGTACAGGCGCGAGCGGTGGCGCTTCAAGCGGTTGGCAAGGTGCGGGGGCTGCTGGCTCAGGGGGCGAATCTCTTGATCGCTTCCGTCAGAACCTCGTTCGACGGGTCCTTCTTCTGCGCCTCGCGCAGGGTGAGCCTCGCCTCTTCCTTGCGCCCCAGCATCCACAACACTTCCCCGATGTGCGCTGCGATCTCCGGGTCGGCTCGCTGGCTGTGGGCGCGCTGGAGGTAGCCCAGCGCCCCCTCGAGATCACCTTGCCGGTACAGCACCCAGCCCATGCTGTCGAGAATGAAGGGGTCGTTCGGTGCCAACTGGAGCGCCTTTTCGATCAGCTGACGTGCCTCGGGCAGTCGTGTGTTGCGATCGGCGTAAGAGTAGCCGAGTGCGTTGTAAGCCTGTGCACTGTCCGGCTGCAGCTCGATCAGCTTGCGCAGGCGGCTTTCCATCAGTTCGACCCGTCCGAGCTTTTCCGCCAGCAGCGCAGACTCGTAGAGCAATTCGGGCTGCTCCGGTTGTTTGCCGAGTTCCTGCTCCAGCAGCTCGAGCGCTGCTTCGGTCTCTTTGGCATCGCGCAACAGGGCCGCCTCGGCAATGGACAGCTGGACGCCGAGTTCCGGGCTCTTGTCGGCCGCCGCGCGGAGCTGCTTTCTTGCCTCGTCGAGCTTTCCCGAACGTGAGCGGATGGCGGCGCTACGGACCTGCGCCGGGAGATAGTACTCGCCAGGACCAACCTGCTGGTAATAGGCCAACGCGTCGTCACTACGCTTGCCCCCCTCGGCAATCTGACCAAGGTAGTAATAGGGCGCACTCTTTTGTTGGAAATCAAGCGTCACGAGGTGTTTGAGCTGCTTCTCGGCGAGTGCCGTATCGTTTTCCTGCAGTGCCAGGATGGCCACGGGGAAAACCACGTCGGGATTATTCGGGTAGGCGAGCAGCAGCTCTTCGAATAGACGCCTGGCCTCGCTGTAACGCTTTTCAGTCACCAGAACTCGGGCCAGTTGCAGTTGAGCGTCGCGCGCACCGGGATTACGTTCGAGAAAACGTTGCAGCGATTTGATGGCCTTGGCGGGAGACTTTGTTCCGAGGATTTGCGCTTCCAGCAGGGCTGCTGCCTCCCACTCCGGGCGTTGCTCGAGCGCTTGGCGCGCTTCGGCGAGTGCCTGTTCCTGCTGGTCCGCAGCGCTGGCAGCCACCGCGACAGCGTAATGCGCTTCGGCGAGACCGAAAAATGCCTTGCACACCTGACTGATCAAGCGCAGAACCGCTTGGCGATCCGGGCTGCGGGCAAACATCCGATTGAGCGCCAGGAGGTTGGCAGGCAGCGCCTCCTTGTCTGCCTCAAGCATGCGAATCAATTGCGGCGCCAGGCCATCCAGTTGATTGGACATGACCAGAACGCCGATCAGGACTTGCTGGGCGCGCTGGGAATCGGGCTCGACCTCAACCCACAGGCGTGCGAGTTCGAGCACCAGATCAAGACGACGCGCGTGACCAGCCACTTCTATGGCCCGTTGCAGGATTGCCGGGTCGCGGGTGCGCACGGCCAGGTCGGCGTAGGCCTGGCTGGCGAATTCTGTCTTGCCTCGCTGCAGGGCCATTTCGGCAAGCAGGACCTGATAGACCACCTGTCCGCTCAGCTCGCTGTAGTCCTTGATGTCGGGGGTCACCTCGGGCCTGGCGGCTCTTGACTCACGCGTCGTCGCCCTGGGCTTCTTGGCTGCCACTTCTTCGCCAGCGGCCAGCGCCGGCAGGCCGAAGGCCAGCGCCAGCGCAGCGCAGAGGAGGGTCATCTTGATCGGTTTCATGGTTTCCTTGCCTGCGGCAAACAGTTGCCGGATCTGCCTGGGGAGTTTGCGTCATAATCCGTTCGCGCATGTTATGGACTTTTCGCGGTAGCAGCAATGCCAGAACTCCCGGAAGTTGAAGTGAGCCGTCAAGGATTGCTTCCCTACCTGTCTCAACAATATATCGTCGGCGCGGTGGTGCGCACGCCGAGACTTCGTCACGAGATTCCGGCTGGGCTCGGTGCACGACTTGCTGGCCTGCGGGTAGACGCCATCCTGCGGCGCGGCAAGTATCTCCTGTTTGACTGTCAGAGTACGCTCGGGGGCGGCTGGTTGCTGCTTCACCTGGGCATGTCCGGCAGTTTGCGGCTGGTACCACTGGCTACGCCCGCCGGGCAGCATGACCACGTCGACCTGGTGTTCGCTCAGACCGTTCTCCGCCTGCGGGATCCCCGCCGCTTCGGGGCGTTGCTCTGGTACGAGGGTGCCAAGGTCGAAGAGCATCCCGCGCTGGCCAGTCTGGGCATTGAGCCGCTATCGGACGGCTTCAATGGTGCCTGGCTGTGCAGCGCGATGCGTGTTCGCCGGGCGCCGATCAAACCATTGCTGATGGATGCGCGGCTGGTGGTTGGCATTGGCAACATCTATGCTGCGGAAAGCCTGCATCAGGCGGGCATTTCCCCGCTACGCAAGGCAAACAGGATCAGTCGTGAGCGCTATGATGTTCTCGCCGACGCCATCCACGCAACCCTGATGGCGGCAATCGCTGCTGGTGGCAGTACGGTACGCGACTACGTGCATAGCGATGGTGGTGCAGGCTGTTTCCAGGTTTCATGCGCCGTATATGGTCGTGCGGGCGAGTCGTGTCCTGGCTGCGCCCGACCCGTACGCGTCATCCGTCAGGCCGGTCGGTCGACTTTCTACTGTCCCCATTGTCAGCGTTGAACGGTTGTCCCATGTTTCTGATTGAGCGAGAGTTTGTGATAGAGTGGAATTTGCTGCCTTGCGCTGGAACCTGACATGACGCTTGCTCAACATTTTGCCGCCTACAGCCAATGGCGCGCGCAGATCTCGGGGGTTCTCGGGGAGTTTGCTGAATGGCTGGTCGAAAATGAACTGACTGACGCCCAGACCGACCGCCGTATCGTCCAGCTGCTCGAGAAGCTGCGCGAGGACCGCCTGCATGTGGCATTCGTCGCCGAGTTCTCGCGCGGCAAGTCGGAACTGATCAACGCCATCTTCTTTGCCGGTTACGGCAACCGCATTCTGCCCTCGACAGCCGGCCGCACGACGATGTGCCCGACCGAGTTGATGTTCGACAAGGCCAAAGCCCCGTCGATCGAGTTACTGCCTATCGAGAGTCGCGAATCCAACGCCAGCATCAGCGAGTACAAGCGTTTTGCCGCCGAGTGGCAAATTGTGCCGATCGACACCAGTTCGGCCGAGGCCATGCAGGACGCACTGCGCCATGTGAGTGACGTCATCCGCGTCGATCGGGCAACTGCCGAGAACCTCGGTTTTGCCGTCGGTGACGGTGAATCAGCAGTCTTCAGGGTTGACGCCGACGGTGCCGTCGAGATCCCGCGCTGGCGCCATGCGGTGATCAACTTTCCACATCCTCTACTCGAGCAAGGACTGGTCATTCTCGATACACCTGGTTTGAACGCGATCGGCACCGAACCCGAATTGACACTGTCACTGCTACCCAACGCGCATGCCGTGCTGTTCATTCTGGCTGCCGACGCAGGTGTCACGCAGTCTGATCTGACCGTCTGGCGCGAACATATCGGCACCATGGGTGGGCGCAAGAAGGGTCGTATTGTCGTTCTCAACAAGATCGACAGCTTGTGGGACGAACTCAAGTCAGCGGCAGAAATCGACGCCGAGATTGCCAGGCAGGTTGATACTTGCGCGTGGACGCTCAATCTGCCTGAGGACCAGATTTTTCCGGTTTCGGCGCAGAAAGCGCTGGTTGCCAAGATCAACGATGATGGCGAATTGCTCAGGCGCAGTCGTTTGGCGGAACTCGAGCATGCTCTTTCCGACCAGTTGATTCCGGCCAAGCAGGAGATCGTCCGCGACAATACAGACGCCGAGTTTTCCGACTGCTACCAGCGCACGCACAGCCTTCTTGAGTCACGGCTTGCCGGTTTGCGCGAGCAGGTTACCGAACTCACCGAACTGCGTGGCAAGAACAAGGGCGTCGTCGAGTACATGATGGGCAAGGTGCGGGTCGAGAAGGAGGAGTTCGAAGCCGGTCTGCAGCGCTACTACGCCGTGCGCAGCGTTCTTTCGCAACTGACCAATAACCTGTTTGGTCACCTGGGCGTCGATGCGCTGGGTTTGCTGAGCAGCAGCACGCGTGAGGCGATGGTCCACGCCACCTTTTCGACGACGCTATCCGAAGCGATGATGCATTTCTTTGATGCCGCTCGCGGCAACCTTTCCCGGTCCCAGGGCGAGGTCACGGAAATCATGACCATGATGGAGGCGATCTACAAGAAGTTCGCCGTTGAACATGGCCTCAAGCTGGGTGCGCCGATCGGCTTTTCGCTGATGCGCTACGAGCGGGAGATCGACCGCCTTGATCACTGGTGCAGCACTCACATCAACACCATGTTCCAGTTGCTGACCCACGAAAAGGGTCAACTGACGCAGCGCTTCTTTGGCGAGGTGGCAGTGCAGGTGCGCAAGGTGTTCGAGCGCGCCAACCGCGATGCCGGGTCATGGCTGAAGGCGATCATGGCGCCGATGGAGATTCAGTTCCGCGAGCACCAGATTCAGCTCAAACGCCGTCTCGAGAGCATCAAGCGGATCCACCAGGCGAGCGATACGCTCGAAGAGCGCATCACGGAATTGCAGCATGTCGAGGAGAAACTCGTCCTGCAGTTGCAGGCGCTTGGCAGGATCGGGCAGGGCTTCAACGATGTTTTGCGGCAGACAGTGAGCGGCGAGGGTTTGCGAAGCGCTGCCTGAAACTGCTGCTCGACAGTCAGTGCCGACGGTAGCCTGACAGGTCTTCTCGGAAGAGGTGGCGTGGGGGCCAGCCTCTCAGGTCTTGGGCCGTGTGTAGGGGGCGAGGGCTTCGCCGCGAAGACGGTACCCAGAAACACCCATGCCGGTTTCGGAACGATCGAGTTTGAGCGTGCCACTGACCCACATTGCGTCCATGGTGCGCATGCCGGTGACGGGTTTTTCGGGGACGACGTGAATGATCTGGTTGGCTGGCGGGGGCGGCACATGGATGCAGGCGCCGAAGTACGGCACCAGCAGGAACTCGAGGATCTGTTCTCCCTTGCGCTCGAGAGGAACGACAAAACCGGCAATGCGTACTCGTTGTCCATTCAGTGCCGTTTCGACCGGCGCCTGATCCCAGGCCGATCTCATTTTTTCGAGCGCTTCCTGGGCTTTCGGGTCACTGTCCTTGAGGCGGGCGAGGTCGAGCCCCTTGAATGCCGCCATCGGGTCCCAGCCCTTCGGGATCAGATCGTCCCATTCGATCTGACGGTAGGCCTGCGAGCTCGCCTTGTCGGTAGTCAGCCGGTCGCCAACGCGGTATTCGGCGGGGGATTGCCCTTTGCCTTGGGCATGGGCGACATCCGGACCCGGCAGCGCAGAGAGCAGCGCAAACAACGAGACGACGAGAGACAGTTTCATCGGCTTCTCCTGGATTACGGTGATCAGACTGCATGGTTCTTTGTGCGCGAGCCGAGGGCCTCGTCGACTTGCCGCGTGGTGTTCTGCGCGGCAGAGACCGGGCCCTCGGAACTCTCCAGCCTACTTGCGTGTTTCAACCATCACCAGCGGCTCGTCTGGTATGGCCACCGGGGCTCGCCTGCGGCGCGGGGCGGGCGCCGGCTTGCCGTTGTCGGCTGCCAGAGGCAACGGCTGGACCTTGTCCCGGTTCGTTTCCACCATCATCAGTCCGCTCTCCTCGAGCGATTGCTGAACGGTGATCGATGGCGTGCTGGTGGCTGCGGGATCGACGGCCTGGCCAGCTTCCAGTTGCGGGGGTTGGTCGACAACTGCTGCAGCTTCGACGCTTGTCGGTGCTTCGGCGGTCGGCGCTTCGATCACAGGCGGGGCGTCGGATGCCACCGGGGTTTCGGTGGCGGCCGATAGAGCGACGGGTGCCTCGGCTTCCCGGGTTACCGGCAGTTCGACCACCGTCGGTGGTTCGGTCAGGACGAGCGGCGCGTTGCCTGCAACTGTACCTTGAGCTTCGTCAGAAGCGGCGGCAGGCGGGACCGAAGCGGCAAGTGCTGGCGGGGTCGTCACGCTGGCGGCGCCCGGCAGCGTCGTGGCAACCGGCGGCGCGTTGTCTTCCCCAGGGCTGGCTGCGGCCGGCGCGACGGTCAGATTTTCCACCTGGTCGCCGCTGCTCACGTCAGCCACTGCAGCCGTCGCGCCACTCCGAGCCAGCAGCGGGGTCTCGGTCCTCTCGCCGCGCTCGCGGCGGCCGCCCCGACGTCCGCGGCGACGGGGGGTGTTGGCGGACTCTTCGCTGGTCTGCTCCGGCAGGTTTGCCGGAACTGCTGCGGGGGCAGGAACCGGTGGAAGGACGGCGTTGTCCTCGACCGCGGGTGCGGGCGTTTGTGGTTTGCGCTCGGCGCGCGGGCGACGCGGCTCGCGCGCGACAGAAGGCTCCCGCGCCGTCCCTGAGTTCACGCGGCTCGCGGGGTTCGCGAGGTTTCTGCGCCTCGCCGCGAGCCGGTGCCGCGGTCTGTGGCGCTTCGTTCTGCACTCGGCTGCCGCGCGTCTCTGGCAGCTCACGGGTCTGGTCGCGGCGAGGGCCGCGAACACCGCCCCGGCGCGGGTCGCGCATCGCGTCACGGGCAGGTGCGCGTGGCACTGACGGGGACTCGGCAGCGGGTTTGGCTACGTCCTTGTGGCGGAACCACGAAACGATCCTCCTCAGAAAGCGGCTGGCCGCCGTGTCCGGCGTTGCGGCGTCCGCCGCTGGTTTGTCGGCGACGATCGGTGCCGGTTGCGATGACGTCACGCCCTTGATTGCCGCTTCCGCTCGTGGTGTTCTTGTGTCACCCACTGGTGAGATGTCCTTGCTCTCATCCTCCGTAGGCAGTGCGACCATCCGGTAGGACGCCGGCGGCAGACTCTCCGGGCCGGCTTCGTCCTGCCGCAGGCGGACAAAGGTGTGCTGGGGCGTTTCCAGGTGGATATTGGGAATCAGGAGGATGGTGACCTTGTGCCGGAGTTCGACCGCCTGGACATCGGCCCGTTTCTCGTTGAGCAGAAAGGTCGCGACGTCAACCGGCACCTGCGCATGAACAGCGGCCGTGTTGTCCTTCATCGCTTCTTCTTCGAGGATACGCAGGATATGCAGGGCGGCGGATTCAGTGCTGCGGATGTGGCCGGTACCCGAACAACGTGGGCAGGGGATGTAGCTGGTTTCAGCGAGCGCCGGACGCAGGCGCTGGCGCGACAGCTCAAGCAGGCCGAAGCGGCTGATCTTGCCCGTCTGGACGCGTGCGCGGTCAAACCGTAACGCCTCGCGGACGCGGTTTTCGACTTCGCGCTGATTGCGCTGATTCTCCATGTCGATGAAGTCGATGATGATCAGGCCACCCAGATCTCGCAGGCGCAACTGCCGGGCGACTTCTTCGGCGGCTTCGAGATTGGTCTTCAGCGCCGTCTCCTCGATGTCGGCGCCGCGTGTCGAGCGGCCTGAATTGACATCGACCGACACCAGTGCCTCGGTATGGTCGATGACGATTGCGCCACCCGAAGGGAGGCTGACCTGACGTGAGTAGGCGGATTCGATCTGATGCTCGATCTGGAAGCGAGAGAACAGGGGGACATCGTCGCGGTAGCGCTTGATGCGATTGACGGTCCCCGGCATCACATGTTCCATGAACTGCTGTGCCTGCTCGAAGACCTCGTCGGTATCGATCAGGATTTCGCCAATGTCGGGCTGGAAGTAATCGCGGATGGCGCGGATGACCAGGCTACCCTCCTGGTAGATCAGGAAAGCTCCTTTTTGCTGCTGGGCTGCACTTTCGATGGCTTTCCACAATTGCAGGAGGTAATTGAGGTCCCATTGCAGTTCTTCGGCACTGCGCCCGATCGCTGCCGTGCGGGCGATCAGACTCATGCCCTGTGGCACTTCCAGCTGATCCATCACTTCACGTAGTTCGGTCCTCTCGTTGCCTTCGACGCGGCGCGAGACGCCGCCGCCGCGCGGGTTGTTCGGCATCAGGACCAGGTATCGGCCGGCGAGGCTGACAAAGGTCGTCAGCGCGGCGCCCTTGTTGCCACGTTCGTCCTTGTCGACCTGGACGATCAGTTCCTGGCCTTCGCGCAGGGCTTCCTTGATCGTCGCGCGACCCGCGTCGACGCCGGGCTGGAAGAAGGCGCGGGAGACTTCCTTGAAGGGCAGAAAGCCATGCCGCTCCGCCCCGTAATCGACAAACGCCGCTTCCAGGCTCGGCTCCAGGCGAGTAATGACCGCTTTATAAATGTTGCTCTTTTTTTGTTCCTTGTTGGCCGATTCAATGTCCAGGTCAATGAGCTTCTGACCGTCAACAATGGCAACGCGGAGTTCCTCGGCCTGCGTTGCGTTAAAGAGCATGCGTTTCATAGATTGGGCTCCCGCGCGCTTTCACAGGGGCGGAGCCTTGTTCAGGCAGCAACAGATCAGTTTTCGGCGGGACGCCTGAGAGGCTTTCCGGTACTCCAACCAATAGGGAATCTCGCCGACTCGATTGCTCGTCGGGCCTTGAAATACAAGGGCTCGGGAATCTGCCTGGGCCGCTCCACAGGTGCTAGGCGCGCGCAGTTCAAGTAGTATCGCTACTTTGTGGTGAGCGTACTTAACCAGGTGATTGACGTTCAGTGATCTTGCGCAGATTGGCGCAAGCGAGGCGGCTGAGGCCTGCCGCAAAGGGCGTCGCAAGAACTTCAGAATCGGCGTCGCTCGACGGTCTCACGGGTCAGCGCCTCTTTCAACTCAAGACGCAAATCAAGTGAAGTATATTCAAAATGGCCGAAGTTAGCAAAAACTCTGTCACCCACCAGCTAATCACCGAGAATGAGCAGGGGCAGCGGCTCGATAACCTGCTGCTGAGGCAATGCAAGGGTGTCCCCAAGAGCCACCTCTACAGCATCGTGCGTAGTGGTCAGGTGCGAGTGAATGGCCGGCGGGCGGAGGTTTCCTATCGGCTGCAGAGCGGCGACATGCTGCGTATTCCGCCGTTGCGGGTGGCCCGCGTCGAACAGGAAGTTGTCGCCGGCGCCGAACTGAAGGTGCATCTGCCGGTGGTCTATGAAGACGAGGGCTTGCTGGTGGTTGACAAGCCGGCCGGCATCGCCGTGCACGGGGGTAGTGGCGAGAACTTCGGCGTCATCGAGGCGCTGCGTCGGCAGCGGCCGCAGGCGCGATTTCTCGAGCTTGCGCACCGGCTTGATCGCGAAACTTCGGGGATTCTGTTGCTGGGCAAGAAACGCTCGGCGCTGCTTGCCCTGCACGAGATGTTCCGTGAAGGCGCTGCCGGCGGCGGGCGCGGAGCCGACAAGCGCTACCTGGTCCTGGTTTCCGGTCGCTGGATGGATCCGCTGCGTCATGTTCGGCTACCATTGCTCAAGTATCTGCAGGCCTCCGGTGAGCGCCGAGTCCGCGTTTCGGAGGAGGGCAAGGCGGCGCACACGATCTTCAGGCTGCTGGCGCGCTGGGAACGCTTCAGTCTTCTCGAAGCCGAGCTGAGAACCGGACGAACGCACCAGATTCGCGTCCATCTCGCGCATCTCGGGTATCCGATCGCCGGTGACGAGAAGTACGGCGACTTCATGTTGAACAAGGCGCTGGCCAGAGAAGGGCTGAAGCGCATGTTCCTGCACGCCCACAGGATGCGCTTGGCGAATCCGCTGGACGGCAGCGAGCTGGTCGTCGAGGCGGCGTTGCCGGTGGCGTTGAATGGCTTCGTGCAGGGTATTTCGGCGCAGGAAAGGCAGGATTATGGCGCGACGATTTGAACTGCTGGTGTTCGACTGGGATGGCACGCTGCTCGATTCGGCGGGCGCCATCGTCGGTGCCATCCAGGCCGCCTGCAGTGACCTTGGTTTGCCCGCTCCGCCGGATGAACGCGCGCGGCACGTGATTGGGCTTGGCCTGCGTGACGCCCTCCGGCACGCCCTGCCTGGTTTGTCTGAAGATCGGTATCCGGAGATGGTTGAACGCTACCGCCATCACTACCTGTCGCACGACCACGAGTTGCAGTTGTTTGACGGAGTTGAGGAGTTGATTGCCGAGCTATCGGCGGCGGGCTTCCTGCTCGCGGTGGCGACCGGCAAGAGCCGGCACGGCCTGGACCGCGCCCTGCAGTTGAGCGGGTTGGGCAAGTATTTCCACGCTTCGCGCTGTGCCGACGAGTGTTTTTCCAAGCCGCATCCCCAGATGCTCGAGGAGCTGCTCGAAGAGTTGGCGGTTGGCCCGGGGCGCGCGCTGATGATTGGCGATACGACGCACGATCTGGAAATGGCCAATAATGCTGGCGTTTCCTGCCTGGCCGTGACTTATGGCGCGCATCCGGCGGCGGCGCTGGATGCGCGGCGGCCGCTGGCTCTCATGCAGGGACTGGAGGAACTGTCCGAATGGTTACGAACGCACGCCTGATCTGTCGCGCCGCCGATCTGACTGACGGTGGTCCAGGGGTCCGCTTTACCGTTGACTGGCGTGGCACGGAAGAAGCGGCGTTTGCGGTGCGTTTTCAGGGTCGTGCGTTTGCTTACCTCAATCGCTGTGGGCATGTTCCGGTGGAACTCGACTGGCAGGAGAACGAGTTCTTCGATGATTCCAAGTTATACTTGATGTGCGCGACACATGGCGCGATTTACTCGCCGCAAGACGGCCGCTGTCTGGGGGGCCGCTGCAACGGCAGAGGCCTGACGCCGCTACCCGTCGAAGAACGTGATGGCGAGATTCATTTCACCCCGAGCGAGCAGAAATCTTGAGTACCCCTGAAAACGAACCACCTTGGGAACGGCAGTTACTGGAAAAGGTCGCCTTTGCGGCGTTGCGGGAGCAACGGGCAAAGCGGCGGTGGGGCATTTTTTTCAAGCTGGCCGGCTTGTCCTATCTGGTTGCGGTGCTGGTCATGGTGGTTGATTGGGGCGGCTCCGAGCAGCTGGCCGATGCCAGGCACACTGCGGTCGTCCATCTGCATGGCACGATCGAGGCGCAGGGGGAAGCCAGCGCGCAGAATATCAACGATGCGCTGGAAGAGGCTTTTGCCGACAAGCGGACGGCCGGCGTCATCCTGCGGGTCAACAGCCCCGGCGGTAGTCCAGTCCAGGCAGGCATTGTGCACGACGAGATTCGTCGGCTGCGTACCAAGCACCCTCAGATCCCGCTCTACGCAGTGGTCGAGGATGTCTGCGCTTCCGGCGGTTACTACATCGCCGCTGCGGCGGACAAGATCTTCGTAGACAAGGCGAGTATCGTCGGTTCGATCGGTGTCCTGATGGACGCTTTCGGCTTCACCGGCGCAATGGAGAAGCTCGGTATAGAACGCCGGCTACTGACTGCCGGCGACAACAAGGGTTTCCTTGACCCATTCTCGCCGCAGGACGCGAAGCAGAAGGCGCACGCCCAGGTCTTGCTGCGCGAGATTCACGAGCAGTTCATCGACGTCGTTCGGCGCGGGCGCGGTGACAGGCTGAAAGATACGCCGGAGTTGTTCAGTGGCCTGATGTGGACCGGCAGTCAGAGTGTTGGCCTGGGTCTTGCCGACGGTTTTGGTACCGTCGGCTCGGTGGCGCGCGACGTGATCAAGGCCGACAGGATCGTCGAATTCACGATCAAGGAGAATATCGCCGAGCGGTTTGCCAGGCGGTTCCGTGCCGATTCGACGGACGGTGTCGCGGGTTCCCTGCTTGGCGCCGGCCGGCTGCTGTTTCGGTGATGACCGGCGACGCGTCACCTGGTCGCTAGGCCTGCAGCAGGAAGACCGTCGGTCGGCGGTTGATCTCGGGTAGCTGCTGGCGCCGCCAGTCTGCAACCGGGCGAGTGGTGATCTGCTCATCTGCCAGCGTCAGATCCGTGGCAATACAGATGCGCGTGCCTGGCGCACAAGTATTCACCAGCGACTCCAGCATCTGGCGGTTGCGGTAGGGCGTTTCGATGAAGATCTGCGTCCGTTGCCGCTGGCGCGATTCCTTCTCCAGTTCTCGCAGGCGCTTTTCCCTTTCCGGGGCCTCGCTTGGCAGGTAGCCGTGAAAGGCGAAGCTCTGGCCACTCAGTCCGGAACCCATCAGGGCGAGCAGAATCGAGGACGGGCCGACCATCGGAACGACCTGCACGCCCTGCTGATGGGCCAGCGCAACGAGGGCGGCGCCAGGGTCGGCAATCGCCGGGCAGCCAGCTTCAGAGATCAGGCCGAGGTCGGTTCCGGACAGTGCTGGTGCCAGTAGTCGGGGCAAGCCGCTGGCCGGGGTGTGTTCGTTAAGTTCGCGAATCGTGATCTGTTGCAGCGGCGAGTCGCAAGGCAGGGCCTTGAGGAAGGCGCGGGCGGTCTTCGCGTTTTCGGCGACGAAGTGCGTGAGCCTTCGCGCGCACTCAATCACCGGCCCCGGCAAGGTGGCGATCGGACGAACCTGGCCGAGCGGAACAGGGATCAGATAGATCCGACCTGCCGTCATGAGGGACTTGCCACGAGGGCGCTAAGGGGATGGTCGGATGACGGACACCTTTTCGAGTCGCAGCAGATCGCAGAGCGCGATGAGCGGCAGTCCGATCAGAGCGTTGGGGTCTTCGCCATCGATCCGGGCAATCAAGGCGATTCCCAGTCCCTCCGACTTTGCGCTGCCTGCGCAGTTGTAAGGTTGTTCCTGGCGCAGGTAGCCCGCTATTTCATCGTCTGTCAGGTCGCGGAAGGTGACCAGCGTCGGTACGCCGCGCCGATGTGCCTTGCCACTTCTCGCGTTGAGCAGACACAGACCGGTGAAGAAGTTGACACTGCGTCCCCGCATCGTCTGCAACTGGCGCATGGCGTTCTCGTACGTTCCGGGTTTGCCGAAAACATGACCGTCAAGGCAGGCCACCTGGTCGCTGCCAATGATCAAGGCATCGGGGTGCCGGCTGACGACAGCACGGGCTTTTGCCTCCGAGAGACGGAGGGCGCCCGCTGTGGGTGCTTCGCCCGGCAGCAGCGCCTCGTCAACCGCCGGGTTTGCCGTTTCAAACGGCAAGCCGAGGCGGGCCAGCAGCTGCCGTCGGAACGGGGAGGTCGAGGCGAGAATCAGCGGCGGTGTGGTCATCTGAGAGTGAATTGCAGCGCAAAGACATCGGTGAAGCGGAAAGAAGCAGGATATGCCTTGTTTTGCCGTGTCGCTGCTTTGACTTCAAAAGCCGAAAATAATATCATGCGCCCCTTATGTCGCGACGCGTTGTTATTGACAGCTTGGCTTTTGGACGTGAGGGAGGCTCGCTGCAAGGCGAGTTGCCCATCGCGACGCTGACGCGATTGTCTGATTTGTTGACCGATTCCGCCGGTTGTCTGGCTTATCGGGCCGTGGGCAGGATGGGGCCGGGCAGGCGCTCACAGTTGCTGCTGGAGGTCGATGGGGTGTTGGCATTATGTTGCCAGCGCTGCCTCGAGGCGATCGAGTATCGGCTGGATCTGCATAGTCTGCTTGAATTCGTCGAAAGCGACGGCGACCTGACGCAGGAGGAACTGGAGGATGACTCCAGGGATTTCCTCCCCAATCAGCGAGAACTCGATGTGGCCGCTCTGATCGAGGATGAAATCCTCCTGGCGCTGCCGACGGCACCGCGTCACGACGACTGCGCGCTGCCGGGCAGCAGGCAGGGGTCGGCGGCAGTGTCACCGTTTTCAGTCCTGGCCGGGTTGCACGGCAAGGCTTAGTGAATTTGATTCTAGGAGTCAGTTATGGCTGTTCAACAGAACAAGAAATCCCCATCCAAGCGTGGCATGCATCGTGCGCACGATTCGTTGCGCACCGCGCCGCTGGCTGTCGAGCCGACGACTGGCGAAGTCCATCTACGGCATCACATCAGCCCTTCGGGTTTTTATCGGGGCAAGAAGGTGGTCAAGGATTCAGGCGAGTGATTTCTCTGGATTGGGCAGGTAGCTTCCCCGGATGGTGAGCTGCCTGCCTTTTCTTTTGTCTGTCAGCTGATGACCATTACCGTCGCCATAGACTGCATGGGGGGGGACCACGGTCCCTCGGTGACTGTGCCGGCTGCGCTTGGTTTCGTGCGTGATCATGCCGACGTGCGAGTGATCCTGGTTGGTCTGACCGAGCGCATTCGGCCCTTGCTTGGCGACGCAGCCGTCGGCCGCGTCGCCGTTCGTCATGCCACGGAAGTGGTGACAATGGATGAGTCGCCAGCGTTGGCGATCCGCGGCAAGAAGGACTCTTCGATGCGGGTCGCCATCAATCTGGTCAAGCAGGGCGAGGCGGATGCCTGCGTCTCGGCGGGCAATACGGGCGCGCTGATGGCCATTTCGCGCTTTGTCCTGAAGACGCTGCCCGGCATCGACCGCCCGGCGATCTGCGCAGTTCTGCCGACGCTTGCCGGCCACACGCACGTGCTTGACCTGGGTGCCAACGTCGATTGCAGTCCGGGGCACCTGCTGCAGTTCGGGATCATGGGCGCTTCCCTGGTCTCTGCGATTGAACACCGCGATCGACCAACGGTCGGCATATTGAACATCGGTGAGGAAGAGATCAAGGGCAATGACGTGGTCAAGCGCGCAGCCGAACTGCTTTGGGACTCCGACCTGAATTTTGTCGGTAACGTCGAAGGTGACGGACTCTACAAAGGCGAGGCCGACGTCATCGTTTGCGATGGCTTTGTCGGTAATGTCGCGCTGAAGGCTTCGGAAGGCCTGGCGCAATTGCTGGCCACTTTCCTGCGCCAGGAATTCCGCCACAGTCTGTTCACCAAGCTGGCGGCCGTGGTAGCCATGCCGGTGCTCAGGCGGTTCAAGAAGCGGGTGGACCATCGGCAGTACAACGGGGCCACCTTGCTCGGCCTGAAGGGCATCGTTGTCAAGAGCCATGGCTCGGCGGATGCTCTGGCCTTTACCTGCGCCCTGCAGCGAGCTGCCGAAGAGGCCCGAAGTGGTGTTCTGGCAAGGATCAGTGAACGGATGGCGCAACAACAACCGCTTCAGGAGATCGCATAGCATGTTCGCCCGAATTACCGGGATCGGCAGTTTTCTGCCCGGTCAGGCCGTCAGCAACGATGACCTCGCGCGTCGCGGCATCGAAACCAGCGATGAGTGGATCACCAGTCGGACCGGCATCAGTTTCCGTCACCTCGCCGAGGACGGCCAGACAGCCAGCGATCTGGGCCTCGAGGCCAGCCGTCGGGCATTGGTCGCGGCCGGGCTCGAAGCATCCGATGTCGACCTGATCATTGTCGCGACGTCGACGCCGGATTTCATTTTCCCAAGCACCGCCTGCCTGCTGCAGAGCAAGTTGGGCAATCATGGTGCAACGGCCTTCGATGTCCAGGCGGTGTGCAGCGGTTTTGTCTATGCGCTGACGATTGCTGACAAGTTCATCCGCTCAGGTAGCCACAAGCGGGCCCTGGTGGTTGGATCCGAGGTGTTTTCGCGCATTCTCGACTGGTCTGATCGTGCCACCTGCGTCCTTTTCGGCGATGGTGCCGGCGCGGTTGTGGTGGAGGCTTCCGAACGGCCGGGAATTCTGTCGACTGCGCTGCATGCCGACGGTGCACACCACGGCATTCTGTCGGTGCCTGGCAGCATCTGCCGCGGCCAGGTGACAGGCGATCCCTTCCTGCGCATGGACGGACAGGCAGTGTTCAAGTTTGCCGTTCGCGTTCTTGCCGAGGTTGGCGAGGAGTGCTGCAAGGCTGCCGGCATTCCGTCTTCAGACCTCGACTGGGTGATTCCTCACCAGGCCAACACGCGCATCCTCGAGGCCACCGCCAGGAGGATGAAGCTGCCGATGGACAAGGTCATCGTGACCGTTGATCGGCACGGTAATACGTCTGCTGCCTCGATTCCGCTCGCCCTCGACGAGGCCGTTCGCGACCAGCGTATTCAGGCCGGGCAGAAAGTCCTGCTTGAAGGCGTTGGCGGCGGTTTCACCTGGGGCGCAGTCCTGTTCGAGTTCTGAAGGGAGTCATCATGGCGTTCGCGTTCGTTTTTCCAGGTCAGGGGTCGCAATCGGTGGGCATGATGGCGGCCTATGGCGACTCTGCGGTTGTTCGAGCCACCTTCGACGAAGCCTCGGCAGTGCTCGGCCAGGACCTCTGGCAATTGCTTGCGGAGGGGCCGGCTGAAGCGCTGGCGCAGACGGTCAACACCCAGCCCATGATGCTGACCGCTGGTGTTGCGGTCTATCGCCTGTGGCTCGACAGGGGTGGCAAGATCCCCGCGGTACTTGCCGGGCACAGCCTTGGCGAGTACTCCGCACTGGTTGCCGCCGGCGTCATTGCCTTCACCGATGCGGTGCCGCTGGTTCGCCTGCGCGCGGCTGCGATGCAGGAAGCTGTGCCGGCAGGTACCGGTGCGATGGCGGCCATTCTTGGCCTCGACGACGACAGGATTGCTGAAGCCTGTGCCGAGGCCGAGGCCGCAGTTGGTGGTGGCGGGGTCGTTGAACCGGTCAATTTCAATGGACCCGGGCAGACCGTCATTGCCGGGAGCAAGGCCGCGGTTGAGCGCGCCTGTGAAGCGTGCAAGGCGCGTGGCGCCAAGCGCGCCTTGCTGCTGCCGGTTTCGGCACCCTTCCACTCCTCGCTGATCCGGCCGGCGGCGGACAAGCTGGCCGCCCGTCTGGCGCAGTTGAGTTTTGCCGTGCCGCAGATCCCGGTGATCAACAACGCCGACGTGGCCATTCAGTCCGACCCCGAGAGGATCAAGGATGCGCTGGTTCGCCAGGCCTACTCGCCGGTACGCTGGGTGGAAACCATTCGCAAGATGGCGGCGATGGACATCACGACGGTGGTCGAGTGCGGACCGGGCAAGGTCCTCGCGGGTCTCACCAAGCGCTGTGCCGACGGCCTGGCGAGTGTTGCACTGGCTGATCTGGCGTCGATTGACGCCACCGTTGCCAACCTGGAGCCAGGGCAATGCTGAATGGACAAATTGCACTCGTCACGGGTGCCTCGCGGGGCATCGGTCAGGCCATCGCGCTCGAACTGGCCACGCTGGGTGCGACCGTGATCGGGACGGCCACCAGCCCCGCGGGCGCCGCGAAAATCTCTGCGTTCTTGAGCGATGCGGGGAGCACTGGCGAGGGCTGCGTCCTCGAAGTGCGCGATGCGAGCCAGGTCGATGCGCTGATCCGCCATATCGAGAAGGCCTATGGCGCGGTAACGGTGCTGGTCAATAACGCAGGCATTACGTGCGATAACCTGGCCATGCGTCTCAAGGACGACGATTGGGACACGGTCATCGATACCGATCTGAAAGCCGTCTTCCGGCTTTCCCGGGCGGTCCTGCGCGGCATGATGAAAGCCAGGCACGGTCGGATCATCAACGTGACGTCGGTCGTGGGTCACGCAGGGAACCCGGGTCAGGTAAATTACTGTGCAGCCAAGGCAGGGGTCACCGGCATGAGCCGAGCACTGGCGCGAGAACTTGGCAGTCGCAACATCACGGTCAATTGTGTCGCTCCCGGCTTGATCGATACCGACATGACGAAGGCGCTCGACGACAAGCAGAGGGATGCGTTGCTGGCGAACGTTCCCCTCGGTCGCCTCGGGTCTCCGCGGGATGTGGCCGCGGCGGTGGCGTTTCTCGCTTCAGCCGGGGCGGCCTATGTCACTGGAACGACGATTCATGTTAACGGCGGCATGTTCATGGGCTGACGAACAGGCGGTCTCGCGCGGGTGATCATGATGAGGTGTGAAAATTGGTAAGTTGCGGTCATTTTGTTAGAATGGCGCGTTTTGTTTTACATTTGAACCTTGGGAAGGAACCTATTGATGGAAAATATTGAGCAGCGTGTCAAGAAGATCGTCGCCGAGCAACTCGGTGTCAATGAGGCAGACATAAAGAATGAGTCGTCGTTTGTCGATGATCTGGGCGCTGATTCGCTTGACACGGTTGAGCTGGTGATGGCGCTGGAAGAAGAGTTCGAGTGCGAGATCCCTGACGACGAAGCCGAAAAGATCACCACTGTGCAGCAGGCCATCGATTACGTGACCGCTCACAAGAAGTAGCTGACTGGCCAGGGTCCCTGCAGACAGGTCCCCGCGGTGACCGTGTTCGGCAGGGAGTGATGGAAAAAGGAAGCTTCCGTTTACGCATGTCCTGATCGTCGGAGTTCAAGTTGGCACGTCGCAGAGTAGTCATCACTGGCCTCGGTATCGTTTCTCCGGTCGGTAATTCGGTTACCGAAGCCTGGCACAACATTCTGGCCGGACGTTCGGGGATTGGTCCGATCACTCGTTTTGACGCCTCTGCCTTTCCGGTGCGGATCGCCGGAGAAGTGCGGGGTTTCGATGTCGGTCAATATCTGTCGCTGAAAGAGGCGCGCCGGATGGACGTATTCATCCATTACGGCTTGGCAGCTGGAATCGAGGCCATGCGGGATGCGGGGCTTGACGGGCAGCCAGCCGCACCAGAGCGGATCGGCGTGTCGATCGGCTCCGGGATTGGCGGTCTGCCGATGATTGAAAGCACCTGCGACGACTTCGCCGCCGGTGGCGTGCGCAAGGTATCGCCCTTCTTTGTTCCCGGTTCGATCATCAACATGATCTCCGGTAACCTGTCGATCATGTTCGGCTACAAGGGTCCCAACATCTCGCTGGTCAGCGCTTGTTCGACCGGAACGCACAGCATTGGTGATGCCGGGCGTCTGATCGAGTACGGTGATGCCGACATAATGATTGCCGGCGGCGCTGAAGGGTGCGTCTCCAGGCTTGGCTTGGGGGGCTTCTGTGCGCCGCGTGCGCTATCGACGCGCAACGACGACCCGCAGACTGCAAGCCGCCCCTGGGACCGGGATCGCGACGGCTTTGTGCTCGGCGAAGGTGCGGGTGTCTTGGTGCTTGAGGAGTACGAGCATGCGAAGGCGCGTGGCGCCCGGATCTACTGCGAACTGGCAGGCTTCGGCATGAGTGCCGATGCCCATCACATGACTGCGCCATGCGAGGACGGTGAGGGCGCGGCGCGCTGCATGACCAACGCCCTGCGTAATGCCGGGTTGAATGCGGACGAAGTGCAGTACGTCAATGCGCATGGGACGTCGACCCCGCTGGGCGACAAGGCCGAGACGGTGGCCGTCAAGCGCGCGTTTGGCGACCATGCGTACAAGCTGGTGGTCAATTCGACCAAGTCGATGACCGGCCATCTGTTGGGCGCTGCGGGAGGTATCGAGGCGTTGTTCACGGTGCTGGCGATCCACCATCAGGTTTCGCCGCCGACCATCAACATCTTCAATCAGGACGAGTCCTGCGATCTTGACTATTGCGCCAATGAAGCGCGGGAGTTGAAGATCGATGTCGGGATCTCGAACTCTTTCGGTTTTGGCGGCACCAACGCCACGGTTGCCTTCAGGCGAATCTAGATCCGCGTCGGGACAAGGTGCAGGGGCTGGTGAATATTCCGGTTCATATCGGATTACGCCGCTCGCACCTCCTGTCCTGGCTTCTGGTCCTGCTACATATTCTGGCTGCCGGCAGCTTGTGCCTGGCGCCCTGGCCGGCAGTGGCCCGATACCCGCTGATGGCGCTTGTCGTGCTGTCGGCATGGCGCACGCTGCAACCGTCGACGATCGTCGGACTGCGCCTGGGTGAGAACGGTGAACTCTGGTTTCTCTCGCCGGGTGGCGATTTCGTGTCGGTCACGGTGCAGCCAGACGCCGCAGTTTTTTCCTGGTTGATCGTTCTCCGCGTACGGGAGGTCGGCCAGGGTCGGCTGCGCAGTCTCGCGCTATTGCGCGACAGCATGCCGGCAGAGCAGTTCCGGCTGCTGCGCCTATGGCTGCGTTGGCTGGCTAATCCTGGGGGCCGCGCCGCGGACGGCGTCTGACCACCGTGTTGCGCGCGCTTGGCAGCGTTTCGGGATAATTGCGGCTGAAGTGAAGCCCGCGGCTCTCGTGGCGGCGTAGCGCGCAGCGGATGATCAGGTCAGCGGTCACCACCAGGTTGCGCAGTTCGATCAGATCGTGGCTGACCCTGAAATGCGAATAGAACTCGTCGATTTCGCGTGCCAGCAGGCGGATCCGGTTCTGTGCCCGTTGCAGCCGCTTGGTCGTACGGACGATGCCGACGTAGTCCCACATGAAGCGTCGCAGCTCATCCCAGTTGTGAGCGATGACAATCTCCTCATCGGGGTCGCTGACGCGGCTGGCGTCCCACGCTGGCAGCGGCGGCAGATTGCCTGCGGGCTGTTGCAGGATGTCGCTGGCCGCCGCTTCGGCGAATACCAGGCATTCGAGCAGCGAGTTGCTGGCCAGCCGATTGGCGCCGTGCAAGCCGGTGCAGGAAGCTTCGCCAGCGACGTAGAGACCCGCGATATCGGTGCGTGCACGCAGGTCGCTGACGACGCCGCCACAGGTATAGTGTGCGGCCGGGACGACCGGGATCGCCTGGCGGGTAATGTCGATGCCCAGTTCAAGGCAGCGCGCCAGAATGTTCGGAAAGTGTTCGGCGAGAAAATCCGCCGGTTTATGCGAGATGTCGAGATAGACGCAGTCCAGCCCGCGCTTCTTCATCTCGAAGTCGATGGCCCGGGCCACCACGTCGCGTGGCGCGAGTTCGCCACGTGGGTCGTGGCGGGGCATGAAACGGCTGCCGTCGGGCAGCAGCAGGCGTCCGCCTTCGCCGCGCACCGCCTCGGAGATCAGGAAGGATTTCGCCTGCGGGTGGTAGAGGCAGGTCGGATGAAACTGGATGAATTCCATGTTCGCCACCCGGCAGCCAGCACGCCACGCCATCGCGATCCCGTCGCCGGTGGAAGTGTCCGGGTTTGTCGTGTAGAGATAGACTTTCCCGGCGCCGCCGGCAGCGATCAGGGTGTTTCTGGCGCCCAGCGTCAATACCTCACCGCTGACGCTGTCGAGCACGTAGGCCCCATGACAGCGCTGCTCATCCAGCCCGAGCTTTTCTCCCGTAATCAGATCGACCGCGATGTGGTTTTCGAGGACAGTGATGTTTGGTTGTCGACGAATCAGGCTGGTCAGGGTGTTCTGCACCGCCAGGCCGGTGGTGTCAGCGACGTGGATCACGCGACGAGCGCTGTGACCACCCTCGCGGGCAAGGTGGTAACCCCCTTCGTCACGCGTGAAGGGAACGCCCTGTTCAATGAGCCAGTCGACCGCGCGCCGACCGTTCTCGATGACAAAGCGTGTGGCGCGTGCGTCATTGAGAAAAGCGCCAGCGGTGATCGTGTCGCGGATATGCGCTTCGATCGAGTCGCGGTTGTCCAGCACGGCTGCGATGCCGCCCTGCGCCCAACTGGACGCGCTGTCCTCCAGGGTGCGCTTGCTGATCAGCGCTACCTTGCGGCTGCGCGCAAGCCGAAGCGCCGCGGCTTGTCCCGCCAGGCCGCTGCCAATGATGAGAACGTCGAAACGAAGCGTCAAGCGGAGATCGTCCGGCCAACAAGGGGCTGCAACTATAGCACGGGATGGCGCTGCGACAAGCCCGACGCGGCGGACGGCAGTGGGTCGGGGATCCGTGACCGATCGCCAGCCGAGGACCGGCCGGCGGATGAAATCTATACGCCGATTGCCTGCGCGAGCTTTTGCCGGTCCCTCAGCCAGGCGGAAAATTCGCGGCCGAGTTCAGGGTGAACTTCCCCGAGGACAACGCTGGCCTGCATCAGGCCGAGCTTGCTGCCGCAGTCGTAGCGTTTGCCGTGATAGCGATAGGCCAGTACCTGTTCGCTGGCCAGCAGCGCAGCGATGCCGTCGGTCAGCTGGATTTCCCCGCCAGCACCACGCGGTTGCTCGCGGATCAGGTCAAACACCGCTGGGGTGAGCACGTAGCGGCCGGCGACCGCGAGATTGGAGGGCGCGACGCTCGGGTGTGGCTTTTCGATCAGGCCGTCGATGTTGACCAGATCGGAGGACAGGGGCTTGCCCTTGACGATGCCGTAGCGGTTGGTCTGATTCCTCGGCACCTCCTGCACCGCCAGGATGCTGCACTGACGCTCGGCGAACAGTTCGGTCATCTGTTGCATGATCGGCGGCTCACCGATCATCAGGTCGTCGGCCAGCAGCACCGCAAATGGCTCGCCGCGTACCAGCCGTTCGGCGCAGAGAACGGCGTGGCCGAGGCCCAGCGCCCGCGGCTGGCGTACATAGACACAATCCATGTCGTCCGGCTTGATCGAATGGACCAGCGCCATCAGTTCGTTCTTGCCCGCGGCGGTGAGTTCGGCCTCGAGTTCGTAGGCGGTGTCGAAGTGATCCTCGATCGCGCGCTTGTTGCGGCCGGTGACGAAGATCATTTCCCGGATTCCGGCCGCGTAGGCTTCTTCAACCGCATACTGGATCAGCGGCTTGTCCACCACTGCCAGCATTTCCTTCGGGCTGGCCTTGGTCGCCGGCAGGAAACGCGTGCCGAGACCGGCGACCGGGAAGACTGCCTTTTGAACTTTCTTCTGGACCTTCATTCGGATCACCATCCCATGAGAATCGTGTTGCCATCAGAGCGAGGTGCCGGTTTGGGCGGACGCTCAACTGGGACTGATTGTAGTTCGGGCCGAACCCTGCTGGCGTGACTTTTTTCCTCAACAGCCGCCAGTGTCAGGCGATGCGCGCGCTGCTCCACGACATGCCGCCGTACACCGCCAGCAGCGAGCCGATCACCAGCGCGACGCACAGGCTTCGGTACAGGCCGGCGTTTTCCTGCCGGTCCGCCAGCGCGAGAATGTGCAGCGCACCCCAGGCGACGAGCAGGCCGCCGACCAGCGGGATGCCGAGTACCTGCAGCTCGACCGCGTTGAGCGACAGCATCCGGCTCTCTCGCCACGGTACCGCAAGAAAGATGCCGAAGGTCCAGAACATGGCCGTACTGCCGGCCGCGACGATCGCGGCCGCGCCGCGCGTGATCCACTTTTCCATTCGACTTCCTTGTCTGCCTGTTCGCCCGCTCAATGCCGCAGGGGGAATGCGCATCGGCTGCCGGGTCAATAGATGAAACGAGCCTGCAGCTCGTCGAGATTCAGTTCGTGCAGGATCCATTCGAGCCGGGTCGCGGCGTTGTTGTGCGCGGTGCCGGTGTGCCTGGCGATGATCAGCTCGTTTTTCAGCGAGTGCTCCCAGCCGACGAGTTCGGTGACCGTCACCTGGTAGCCGTGCGCTTCGAGTTGCAGGCAGCGCAGGGCGTTGGTGACCTGGCTGCCGAATTCGCGGGTGTGGATCGGGTGCCGCCAGAGCTCCGACAGCGGCGTCCTGGCGAAGGATTCGTTCTTCTTGCGGCGCAGCACACTGGCGACCTCCGCCTGGCAGCAGGGGACGAGGACGATGAACCGTGCCCGCTTGTGCAGGGCGAAACGGATCGCGTCGTCGGTCGCGGTATCGCAGGCATGCAGCGCGGTGACGACGTCGACCTGCCCCGGCAGCGCCGCCGATTCGATCGCGTTTTCGACGCGCAGGCCGAGGAAGGTCATGCGCGTGAAGCCGAGTCGGCTGGCCAGGTCACGCGAGTGCTGGACGAGTTCCGCACGCGCCTCGATGCCGTAGATGTGGCCGGCGTCCCGGTGCTTGAAGTAGAGATCGTAGAGGATGAAGCCAAGGTAGGATTTGCCCGCGCCGTGATCGGCCAGAGTCAGGCTGCCACCGGCCGCGGCGAGTTCGGCGAGCAGTGGCTCGATGAAGTGAAAGAGGTGGTTGACCTGCTTCAACTTGCGCCGGCTATCCTGGTTGAGCTTGCCGTCGCGGGTCAGGATGTGCAGCTCCTTGAGCAGCTCGATCGACTGTTCCGGCCTGATTTCGGGGATCGCCGACAAGGATTTCCTGACGCTGGTGGGGAAGATGGCTGCATTCTAGCGCTTTGCCGGCTGTTGTGGCCGCAGGAGGAGCAGCCGGATCGGCGCTGCAGGTGGGATAATGTCAGCTTTCAGCCAGCCGGACCTTTCATGGCCATTCAGTGGTACCCGGGACACATGACTGCGGCGCGCAAGAAAGCCGCCGAGACGATGGCTTCGATCGACGTCGTCATCGAGGTCGTCGACGCGCGTCTACCCGGGGCCAGCACCAACCCGATGGTGCACGACCTCCGCCTGCAGCGCCAGCGTCCCTGCCTGAAGGTGCTCAACAAGGCCGATCTGGCCGACCCGTTGATCACGCAGGCGTGGATCGAGCACTATGACCGCCAGGACGGGGTACGTGCGTTGGCCGTGTCGTGCAAGAAGCCCGGCGACCTGGCACGCCTCCCCGCGCTCTGCCAGACCCTGGCGCCGCATCGCAAGGAAAACACCAAGCCGTTGCGGATGATGATCATGGGCATCCCGAACGTCGGCAAATCGACGCTGATGAATGTCGTCCTCAAGCGCAAGCTGGCCAAGGTCGGCGATGAACCGGCGGTGACCCGGTCGCAGCAGACTTCGCAGCTCGACGTCCGGCATTCGATCACCGATACCCCCGGGTTGCTGTGGCCGAAGATCGAGCATCCGAGTGACGGCCTGATGCTCGCGGCCAGCAATGCCGTCGGTCGCAACGCGATGATCGACGACGAGGTGGCCATCTTTCTTGCCGGCCTGCTGCTCGCTCGCTACCCGGCGCTGCTGGCGAAGCGCTACGGCCTGCCGGTTGCGGCCCGTGTCGACATCGACGCCGTCGCGGTGATCGAGGGAATCGCTAGGCGGCGCGGGCTGCGCAGGCGTGGTGGTGAAGCCGATATCGAGAAGGCGGCGAAAGTGCTGCTACAGGACTACCGCGATGGTCTGCTCGGCCGCATCAGTCTGGAGACACCGGGTACGCGCAGTGTCATGCTGGCCGCCGAACGGGTCCGGCACGAGGCGTTGCCGCCGGCGAGCGAGGACTTGCCGGCGGGTGCGGAAACCGACGAGTAGCGGGCACACCTGTCAAGCCATGCTGAATTCTCTCCCCGCGCCGCTGATTGGCCTGATCGCTTCCCTGCTGCTGGCGCTCAACAGTTTCAGCTGGGTGCCCCTTCTCCTGTTGCTGGCCATGCTCAAGCTGATTCTGCCGTTCACGGCTGTCCGCCTGCGCCTCGACCCGCTGCTGGTCCGCGTTGCCGATGCGTGGATAGCGTGCAACAGCGGCTGGATGGCGCTCACCCAGAAAGCAAGCTGGGATGTCGAGGGCATCGAAGATCTCGATCCGCGCGGCTGGTATCTGGTCAACTGCAATCATCAATCGTGGGCCGATATCCTGGTGCTGCAACATCTCCTGACGCGGCGCATTCCGCTGCTCAAGTTCTTCCTCAAGCAGCAGCTGATTTGGGTGCCGGTGATGGGGCTGGCCTGGTGGGCACTCGACTTTCCCTTCATGCGTCGACACAGTGAAGAAGTTCTCAAGGCGCGTCCGGAGCTGCGCGGCAGGGACCAGGAAGCAACCCGGCTGGCCTGCCAGAGGTTTTCGCTGATCCCGACCAGTGTCATGAACTTCTGCGAGGGTACCCGCTTCACGCCGGCCAAACATCGGCAGCAACAGTCGCCCTATCGCCATCTGCTGAAGCCCAAAGCCGGCGGTATCGCGCTGGCGCTGAATGTGATGGGCGACAAGTTCCACGCGATTCTCGACGTGACCATCGTCTATCCCGATGGGGCGCCCAATTTCTGGCAGTTCCTCTGTGGCAGGATGCAGCGCGTACGGGTTCGCGTGCAAACCCTGCCGGTGCCCAGGCATCTGGCGACCGGCGACTATGCCGGAGACCCGGCAGTTCGCGAGGCTTTCCAGCAGTGGATGCAGCAACTCTGGCGGGACAAGGACGCGCAGATCGAAAGATTGCTCGACACGGCGAAGCGCTAAGGGACGGCGCATCCTCCCGCTGCTCTTGCGACAAGCCGGCGAGCCGAGCAGCGAATCAGTTGCGGAATGAGTACGCACTTCTCTTTGCCTGCCGTATCATCGCGTTCTTTCAGTTTACGCGGTGCCGTTCAGTCCAGTTGGCGGCCGCCGGAACAGGTTGAGATGCCGTCTGTCCAGATCATCCGCAACAAGCTGCACCGTCCCCGGATCCCCGGTGACTTCGTTGCGCGCAGCGAGTTGCTGACCCGGCTGGAAGAGGGCAGCATGCTGCCGTTGACCCTGGTAGCGGCGCCCGCCGGGTATGGCAAGACTTCTCTCATTGCTCACTGGCTCGCTGGCCGTGATGGTCTGTCTGCCTGGCTGTCGCTCGACGCGGAAGACAGTGATCTGGCCGTTTTCGTCAACTACTTTGTTGCCGCTGTGCGGACGGTGTTTGCCAATGCCTGCGTTGACACGCTTGACTACCTCAACGCCGGGCAGCCGCCGTCGCTGGTGGCTCTTGCCGGTCGTCTGAGCAACGATCTGGAAGATCTGTCCGCACCACTTGTGTTGGTGCTTGACGACTTCCACCGTATCCTGTCGTCACAGACGCACGCCTTGCTCGACCGCTTGCTGGCGCATCCGTCGGATGGGCTGCATCTGGTGGTGATCACTCGTCACGATCCCCCCCTTGCACTCGGAGCGCTGCGCGCGCGCGAGGCGTTGGGCGAGGTTCGCATGCGCGACCTTCAATTCAGTGCGCGCGAGACGGCCATTCTGATTCAACGCTGTGCCGGGCGTACGCTTGCCGGCGCACCTCTGGAGACCTTGCAGCATCGCAGCGAGGGGTGGCCGGTTGGTGTTCGTCTCGCGGCCCTGGCGCTGCGGCAGGGCGTGACCATTGAGGAACTCGGGCGGGGCTTCAGTGGTGCTACGCCGCAGGTGGAACAGTATTTCGCCGAAGAAGTGCTTTCACAGCAGTCCGATACGGCGCGTGACTGTCTGCTCAGGACCTCGATCCTCGACCGCTTTTGCGTGCCCTTGTGCGATGCGCTGCTCGCGCCGGCCGGGAGGGCTGAAGGACAGCTTGACGGCCAGGGGTTCATCCAGCTGGTGGCGAGCGGCGCAATCCTGGGCATTGCCCTTGAAGACAAACTTGAGTGGTATCGCTACCATCGGCTGTTTCAGGAGTTCTTGCAGCGTCAGCTTGCCAAACAGTATGCAGCGGCTGAGATCGCGGAACTGCACTGGCGGGCGGCGAGCTGGCTGGAATCGCAGTTGCTGCTTGAAGAAGCGATCCCGCAGGCGCTCGCCGGTCATGGTGCGGTTGCCGCTGCGCGGCTTCTGGGGCGTCATCAAGGCGGGCTCCTTGACCGGGCGCAGCGCCATCGGCTCGAGCGCTGCCTTCACTTGCTGCCACCGGACACGATCGAGAACGACCCCGAAATGCTGCTGCTGAAAGCCTGGTCGATTCATCACCAGGGGCGCCAACTTGAAACCCCGGCAGTCCTGGATCGAATCGAGGTGCTCCTCGAGAGCGCTGCCGGGGTCCTGGAGTTATCCGTTCTCGATTCGGTCTGCGGCAGCGTCCTGGCGCTACGCAGTCTGCAGAGCTACCTCGAGGGGCAGGCCGATCGTGCCATGGCGTATGCCGAACGGGCACTGCAGCGCTTGCCTGCTGACTGCACGCAGGCACGTGTCACCGCTCAGGTGGTGGTTGCCGGCGCACGGCAGATGAGCGGCGACCTGGTCGGCGCGCGGCAGTGGATTGATCAAGTGCTGGCGCGTGCAGCGGGGCCGGTCGACACGTCTCAGGCGCCACTGGTGGCGACCCTGTGTTTCCTCGGCTGGATGGCGGCCGATCTGTCTGCGCTGCAGTGGACTGCCAACCGGCACTATAGGTTGACGGAGACCGACTTCGGCAGCGGCGGCAGCCTTGGTCTTGGGCGGTACTTTCACGCACTTGTCCAGTATCAACGCAACGAGCTGGCACTGGCGGAGGCGACGCTGCTGCCGGCACTCGCGCCGCAGCAGGCGCCGCGTCTCGGCTACCGGACCGAAATCTCATTTGTCCTGGCAGCGGTCTATCAGGCGCTGGGGCAGGCCGACCGGGCGCGCGAGATTGTCGATGCGGTCTGCGAGCATCTGCTGCGCAACGGCGATTCGCCGGCACTGTTTCGTGCGCAGGCCTGGCAAGCGGAGCTCGCACTGCGTCAGGGGCGCATCGATGAGGCGCGGGAGTGGGCTCGGAACTTCGATCCGGGGCCGGTCCAGTTCGTTTATCACTTCTTCAATGCCCCTCACCTGACGCTGGCCAGGGTGTGGATCGCCGAAGGAACTGTCGAGAGTCGGGAGCAGGCTGCTCGTCTCCTGCAGCTGTTGGAGGCTGAACTCACTGCCCGACATAACGTTCGTTTCCTGATCGAGGTGCTTGCCCTGCAAGCCATACTGCAGTTTGCGCTGGGTGAACAAGGCGCAGCCTGTGATCGGCTGGGTCGTGCCGTGGATCTCGCGCAGCCCGGGGGCTTCATCCGGCTGTTCGTCGATCTCGGGCAGGAACTACTGCAACCCCTCAAGCGCCTGGAACCCGGCAAGGGCAATGAGCGCTACGTCGCTCAGGTTCTCTCAGCGTTCAACGACGACTGGCTGGTGAGTGCAGGTCGGCAGCAAGTGGGCGCCGACCTCACCCGGCGCGAGTTGAAGATCCTCAAACTGCTCGCGGTCAGGCTGAGCAACGTCGAGATTTCCGAGGAGCTGTGCATTTCACGGGCGACGGTGAAGCGCCATACCCAGAACATCTACCGCAAGCTACGCGCGTCGAGCCGCCGTGAAGCCGTGTTCAGGGCCAGGACCCTCAACATTCTCGCTGACGGCTGAGCGAGCCACAGGCTGCTCACCAGCCACGCCTTGCTGCCAACGGATTCCCGTCTCGCCTACCGGGCTTGCGGTCCTTCCTGCTCGGTTATGACTGGCTGTGCCGCCGGCATTCGTTGACTTAAGTCAGAAACCGGGGTGTTTGGCAAAAAATGGCCCATTTCATGGCCCTTTTGAAGTCCAATTCACCTTGTCCGTTTTTTTTTCAGTGGGATAATAATCAGTTATGGCGGTTCCCATCAACAAGCTCCCAAAAAGGCAAGTGTCATGTCAATGTCACTAGGTCGGGTCATCGCTGTCGTCTCACAGAAAGGCGGGGCGGGAAAGACCACGGTGGCCATGCAGCTGGGGGGAGGGTTCCACGCCATTGGTGCTTCGGTGCTGCTGGTAGACCTGGATCCGCAGGAAAGCGCATTTCGCTGGGCCGAGTCGGCACCTCTGCTGGATTCCGATCTGCAGCTCGATGTGCGCAAGATGTCCGGTCTGGAACTGATCAAGCATGTCGCGGAACTGCAGCAGGAGGCTGATTACGTCGTCCTCGACACCCCACCATCGATCTACCATCCTTCGACTCTCGCAGCGCTCGCGGTGGCGCACTTGGCGTTGATCCCGGCGGTGCCGAGCCCGACCGACCTGTGGTCGACTCTGGCCGTCGAACGATTGATCCTCAATCGCATGGAGCAAAGCCATCGCCTGCACGGTTGCATTCTCCCCAATCGTGTGCAAAACACGGCGCTGGCAACGGATGTGCTGGAATTGCTGCATGAATTTACCTTACCGATCCTCGATGCTATGCTCTGCCAGCGAAACGCTTACGCGCAGAGTGCGGTGATCGGGGCATCCGTCTTTCAGCTTGGCCCTGCCGCTGAGGCCGCACAGGAGGAGGTTCGCAAGCTGATCGCAGCCGTTCTTAAACAACTGGGAGACACCTGATGACGACACCTACACGTACCAGCAGCAACAAGACCGCTTTGCGCGCCAGCCTGAAAAAAGAAGACGAGTCGCTCGGCGAGCGTCTGGTGGCAACCGACGTTCCCCTGGTCGCCCCGCCCGAGCCGGAGGCTGTTGCTGCGCGCGAAGTCGAAGCTCCCGTTGCCGCTGCACCGGCGCGCAAGTCGCCTGCCAAGACCGTGGCCGCCAAGCCTGCCGCAGCCGAAGGCAGGCAGCCGCCAAGCCGGCCGCCGAGGTGACGACCGGCCGCACCGGCTGCCGACGGGCACCGAAGGCCGCCGGCAAGAAGGCTGCTGCGAAAAAGGCCCCCGGCGGCCGGCGCCACGCCGGCAGCGAAGGCGGTCAGCAAGAAGACAGCAGCGGCCGCTGCGCCCGAGAAGGCGGCCAAGGCCGAGGTTGCCGCAACCGAACCAGTCCCGGCAAAGGAGCCCACGGGCAAGAAGGCCGTCAAGGCGGAGATCGAGGAAGCCGTCGAGAAGCTCGAAAAAGTGGCCAAGGAAAAGGGCGACAAACTCGTCCGCTATACGGTTGAGCTACTGAAGAGCGAAGAAGCCGCGATCGAGGCCGTGCGCGCCGAACTATCGAAGGCTGCGGGTTGGGCCGCGAGCAAGTCCGACATCCTGCGTGCAGGCGTCCGCCTGTTTGCCGAGCAGAGGCTCGAGCAGATGAAGGAGTTGCTGGCCGCCCTCTCGACCGTATCGAAAGGCAAGAAGAAAGGCTGATTGGGGTCGAGATCGGGGTGGATATTGGAGGCAATGGATGTTCTGAGTGCCTTGCTGGCAAGGCGCTGCTTTTTCCTTCGGGACGTCGTCCATTGCCGCACTTGATTTTTTGTAGTAGCTGACGTGGCGCCGACAATCGATCGGCGTGGGCAGTCTTAACTGAGTGGTGCTCGCAAGGGCAGATAACCAAGGGAGGTCGTATGTTTAGCAGTCTGATGCCGCAACGCAAGGAATTCTTTGAACTTCTCGCAGCGCATTCCGAACAGGTCGTTGCCGGGGCCAACGCGACGCTGCGTCTGGTCAACGGCTTGGGTGATGCTGGTACAAACCTTGCCGCGCTGGTCGCCGAAGTCAATGAACACGAGCACAGTGGGGACCAGATCAAGAACAAGGTCATCGAGCGTCTGCACCAGTCTTTCACGACGCCAATCAACCGGGACCAGATTCATTCGCTGATCAGCGACCTCGACATGACCCTGAACGTCCTGCAGAGCGTTGCCAATGCGGTGGGCATGTACAGCATTAAGCAGTCGACGGTCGAAGCGCGCGAGATGGCTTCGCTGAGTGCCGACGCCTGTATCCGTCTGAACCGCGCGGTGGCTGCCTTGGGCGACAAGGCCCGTAGTGCGGAGACGCTCAACCTGTGCAAGGAAATCGAGGAAATCGAGTCGAAGGCCGACAAGGTGCAGCACAGGGCGATCACGGCACTGTTCCAGGAAGGTGCCAACGTCTGGCAGACGATGAAGATGCGGGAGTTCTACTCGCTTCAGGAAGGGGTCCTCGATCGCTGTCAGGATGCGGCCAAGATGATCGAAGAGATCCTGATCGAAAACTCCTGAGAGGTAGCCGAAAATGGAAGGCCTAAATATGAGCATCTGGACGCTGGCGCTGCTGATAGCAATCGCGCTGGCGTTCGACTTCATGAACGGGTTTCACGATGGCGCGAACTCCATCTCGACGATCGTCGCGACGGGTGCCCTGACCCCGAAACAGGCGGTGTTGTTCGCCGCGTTCTTCAACTTTGCCGCCCTGTGGGTGTTTCAGCTCAAGGTCGCGGCGACGATCGGCAAGGGGACCGTTGACCCGAGCTTCGTCGATTACTACGTGATTTTCGGGGCCTTGATCGGCGCCTTGGCCTGGAACATCATCACCTGGTACTACGGCATTCCATCGTCGTCCTCGCACGCGCTGGTCGGCGGCCTGGTCGGAGCGACGGTGGCCAAGGCGGGTTCGGGGGCGCCGATTGTCTGGGAGGGTTTTGGCAAGATCCTCGCTTTCATTATCATTTCGCCACTGGTCGGGGTGATCATCGGGGGGCTGCTGATGGTCCTGGTTGCCTGGATCTTCCGCGGCACCTCGCCGTATCAGGCCGGGAAGTTTTTCAAGGGCGGGCAGTTGTTCGCCGCTGCCGCGTACAGCCTGGGCCACGGCGGCAACGACGCGCAAAAGACGATCGGCATCATCTGGCTGCTGATGATCACTGCCGGCGTGGCGACGAAGGACGTGGCGACCTTGCCGACCTGGGTGATCTACTCGTGCTACTTCGCGATTGCCTGGGGAACCTACCTCGGTGGCTGGCGAATCGTCAAGACGATGGGGACCAAGATCACCAAGCTCAATGCGATCAGCGGTTCGTGTGCCTCGATGGGCGGTGCCATCACGCTGGGGCTGGCGACGCTGGGCGGCATTCCGGTGTCGACGACGCATACCATCACCGGTGCGATCATCGGCGTCGGCGCGGCCACCGACGTCAAGGCGGTGCGCTGGGCGATCACCGCGAACTTGCTGGTTGCCTGGGTGCTGACGATTCCGGCCTCGGGCCTGATCGCTGCGATCTTCTGGTATATCGGCACCAAGTTCCTGTAAGCCGAAGCGCTCGCCGAACGGACGACCCGGCAACGGGGCGTCCGTTGACACGCGCCAGCAGAATCAGTCACTAGTCGTCATTACAGTCAATCAAGGGAGTTACCCATGTTACCGAAGCGGTCCGAGTTTTTTGAGTTGCTCGCGGCACACAGCGAGCGAGTGCTGGCCGGCGCCAATGCCATGCTGCGCCTGGTCAGCAGTCTGGGGGTCAGCAAGCAGGACGTGGCGGCGCTGATCGAGGAAATCAACATGAACGAGGCCAGCTCGGATCAGATCAAGAACGACCTGATGACGATGCTGCACAAGTCCTTCGTCACGCCGCTCAATCGTGACCAGGTCTACGCGCTGACCCTGGACATCGACAACGTGATGAACGCGGTGCAGGATGTCGCGCAGGCGGTCAGCATCTACAACGTGACCGAGGCGAGCAGGGAGTCGCACGAATTGGCGGCGATGACCGTTGACGCCTGTAGTCGACTGACGCGGGCCATTGCCTCGCTGAAGGAAAGGCAGCGCAATGAGGAGACGGTCAACCTGTGCCTCGAAATCGAACGTATCGAAGAGAAGTCGGTTGCGGTGATGTACAAAGCGATCAAGGCTTTGTTCGACGCTGAGGGCGATGACGCTGCCGCCTTGCGGGCGATGCGCATGCGGCAGTTCTATGCGCTGCAGGAGAAGGTGCTGCGCGCCAGCAAGAAATCGGCTCAGACGCTGGAAGAGATTCTGCTGCAGAATGCCTGAGAGGCAGCCAGGTCGGTAGCAAGCTGGAGCGTCAGCACCCGTCGTTTGTCGCGTTCCCCATGGTTGTCGATCGCCACCTGATTTTCGGGGACTGACCGGGTCGCTTGCCTGGCCCGTTTCGTACTGCTCTCTCGCCTGCCACAACCGAACGCCCCGGCAAGAGGGGCGTTTTCGTTGCTGGCGCGCGCCGTCATCAAGCGATGGTCCCGCAGGGCTTCGGTCGTTGTGCGAGCAGCCAAATCGCAAGCCGAGGCTGGGCGGCGCTGTGCCCCAAAATTCCGTGCATTCATCCTATTTGACCAGCGTCACCGGCAGATGGCTGAACTGGAGGACCCGACTGCTTACCGAGCCCAGCAATACGCTGGAGACCGCCCCCAGCCCGCGGGTTCCCATGACGATCCCATCGCAACCCCGTTCCCGGGCAATCTTGGCGATGGTCTCGGCGGCGGGGCCGATCTCGACCACCGGCGTAAAGCGAACGCCGGCAGCCTTGAGCACTTCGCGGTCCTGCTGCAGGGTGTCGCCCCCCCTGCTTTCCTCCATGGCCTCTATTTCTTCTTTTTTCAGGACCCGGCGGACCCGCCATTCATCGACTTCCAGCTGGACGTTGAGCAGAACGGCTTCGATCGACGGAAAAATGCTGGCCAGACACACGATGTGCCGTACCGCACGGTGAGCGGCGGCTGAGCCGTCTACTGGGACAAGCGCTTTGCGCATGGCGAATTCCTCCGTCAGATGGGTTGGCTGAATAAGGTCTCTTTCTAGCACGGACCATGCTTCGAATGCCATAGGGCCGACTATGGCATAATCAATAGTCCGCACCAACGGTACCACAAGACCTGCGTCCGGAGAGGAGCAATGTGATGCTGGATAGAGTCTGGAGCTTGCCGGTTATTCGCTTTCTGGCGGTGCCTTGGCTGTTGTGCGTGCCCCCCCCGGCCCGAGCCGCCGACGGCCCCGAGATTTTCGGTATCCCGCTGGACTTCATCCTGTTCGCCGCGACGCTCCTCGGTGTGGCGCTGTTCCATCACCATGTGCTGAAGGTGGCGCTGGGCGGTCTGGCGGTGATTGCGCTGTACAAGATCACGGTCACTGGCTTCAAGACGGGTGAAGGCATCGCCGGCTTCGCCGCACACATGGCGCACGAGTGGGTTCTGCTGGTCAATCTCTTTTGCTTGCTGGTCGGCTTTGCCCTCCTGGCACGCCACTTCGAGGACAGCGGTGTGCCAGAGGTGCTGCCGAAGCTGCTGCCCGCAAGCTGGCTCGGCCCGTTCGTCTTGCTGGTGATCATCTTTGTTCTCTCGGGCTTCCTCGACAACATCGCGGCGGCGCTGATCGGCGGCACGGTTGCCGCCAGTGTCTTCAAGCGCCGCCTGCATCTCGGTTACCTGGCGGCCATCGTCGCCGCGTCGAATGCCGGTGGCGCGGGAAGCGTCGTCGGCGACACGACGACGACGATGATCTGGATTGCCGGCATCAGCCCGCTCGAAGTGGCGCCGGCCTACGTTGCGTCTGCGGTGGCGCTGCTGGTCTTCGGCATCCCCGCCGCTCTGCAGCAGAATTCGCACCAGCCGATCGTGCGCCACCTGCATGCCGGGCATCACGTCGATTGGGCGCGAGTCGGCGTCGTGCTCTTCATGCTGGTGGCGGCGATTGTCACGAATGTCACGGTGAACATCAAGTTCCCGGAACTGGCCGACCATTTCCCCTTCCTCGGGGTGGCGGTGTGGGTGGCTCTGCTGCTCGCCGTGCCGCTGCGCAAACCAGAGTGGAGCCTGGTTCCGGAAGCCGTCAAGGGAACCGTCTTTCTTCTCGCGCTGGTCACCTGCGCGTCGATGATGCCGGTCGAGAGGTTGCCGATGGCATCGTGGCAGACGACGCTGGGGCTGGGTTTCGTTTCGTCGGTATTCGACAACATTCCGCTCACCGCGCTGGCCTTGAAACAGGGTGGCTACGACTGGGGTTTCCTCGCCTTTGCCGTTGGCTACGGAGGGTCGATGCTGTGGTTCGGCTCGTCGGCCGGAGTGGCGGTGGCCAATCTCTTTCCCGAAGCGAGGTCAGTGGGCAAATGGCTGCGGCACGGCTGGCATATCCCGATTGCCTACGTCGTAGGCTTCTTCGCGATGCTGCTGGTCATCGGTTGGAGCCCCAAGGAAGGGCCAAGAGTGTCGCAAGGCGACGCAGTACCCATCGTCGTGGCGCCAGCGAATGCGCACTGAAACGACGTTGTCGCCGACAGAGCCCGGGGTCCCCGGGGGGGCGCCGGAAGGATATCATCACTGAAAAGCCGACATGAGCACCAGCGAACGTTTCGTCATCCGTCCGGGTAAGGCCAGAGAAAGCCTGAGGTTCTCTGGCGCGCCCAGCCGACCTACTTGACGACCGTTACCGGCACATGTGCGAAGTGGATGACCTTGGTCGTCACCGAACCGAGCAACAAGCCGCTGATCGCGCTTTCTCCGCGGCTGCCCATGATGATCTTGTCGCAGCCAGTCTCTTCGGCGTGCCGGGCGATGGTCGCGCCGACTTCTCCAATCAGGACTTCGGCGGTGTAGGGAATGCCGGCCGCGTCGAGCCGTTGCCTGGCCGCTTGCAAAACATCCTCGCCCTCCGAGCGCTGCAGCGCGGCGATCTCGTCGGCGGTCAGCACCCGCCGGATTTCCCATGCATCGACTGGCTCGCGCACATGAAGCAGGCAGACCTCCATTGGTTCGCGACCTTGCACCAGGCTGATGAAATGATCGACCGCGCGCAGTGCCGTTTCGGAAGCGTCGACCGGGATAAGTGCCTTGAGCATGTTCTGTTCTCCCTGAAGTGATCGGATGGTCAAGTGGGTCGATGCGGATTGAGGTCTGGTGCCGGCCGATCGTCTGCCCGCGCCTCTCCGACAGCGACAATCGTCGGCTTGACTGCGTCAATTGCTTCGGCCTTGTGCGTCGCATGGGGATGCCAGCCGAGGATGAGCAGCAGGGCGAAGAATCCCACCACGTAGGCCAAGGTGACGTGCCAGCCGTGCAGCAGCCAGCGCCCTGCCGATCGCGCCTCCGGGAACATGCTTGACAGAGCAACCCCAGCCGAGGAGCCGAACCAGATCATCGATCCCCCGAAACCCACGGCATAGGCGAGGAAGCCCCAATCGTAGCCGCCCTGGGCGAGCGCCAGTGCGGTGAGCGGAATGTTGTCGAACACTGCCGAGACGAAGCCCAACCCCATCGCCGTCTGCCAGGAAGCTGCAGGGAGCTTCTCGACCGGCATCATCGAAGCGCAGAGCACCAGCGAGAGCAGGAAAATGCTGCCCTTGAAGGCCTCGGGCAACAGGCTCCACTCCGGTCGGCGCAACGGCGTCGCCAGCAGCAGCGCCACCCACACCGCAGCGCCGAGGAAGGGAAAGCGATCGGAGATCTCGGGAAAGAGCACGTTGACCGTCACGTTGGTGATAATGGCGGCGAGCAGGATGAAGGCAACGATCGCCACCCGCGCCCAGTCGACACGAGCGTCCTCGCCGGAGTGCGCGACGATCGGCGCGTAACGATGCTGCTGCAGGGCTGCCGGAATGCCACAGAAAAGCAGCGCCACCCCGGCGGCGACATAGGCATGGGTGACGTCGAGCGGGTTGACGCCATCGATCCACATCATCGTCGTCGTTGTGTCGCCAACCACGCTTCCCGACCCGCCGGCATTCGAGGCGGCGACGATCGCCGCCAGATAGCCGATGTGGATGCGGTGGCGGAAGACGATTCGGGCAATGGTGCCGCCGATCAGCGCGGCGGCGATGTTGTCGAGAAAGCTTGAGAGGACGAAGATCATGACCAGCAGGACAAAGCCCCCCTGCCAACCATCCGGCAAATAGCGCGGCAAGGCATCCGGCACGCGGCTTTCCTCGAAATGGCGGGCGAGCAGGGCAAAGCCCAGCAGCAGGCCGAGCAGATTGCTGAGCATCACCCATTCATGTTGCAGGTGCAACCCCAGTCCACCAAGCCCGGTGCCAAAGGTGAAGCCGGTGAACAGCAGCTTGTATGTGGTGATCGTCGTCAGCCCGGTGAGTGCCACCTGCAGGGTGTAATGATGGAACAGGGCGACGCCCAGCAGGGTCAGGGCGAAGAGGATGAAATCGACCGGGATGCCAAGAAGGACCGGGCCGTCGGGGAGCGTATTCGCGGCCCAGGCTGGCCCAACGGCAGACATCAGGACCAGGGCCATCCCCGGACGAAGGTAACAGAGAAGAGGGTGGTGCATGGCGATAGGGTCCTCGAGGGAGCTAAACGGGCGGGATTATTGTTTTCGACGGGAGCAGCTTGAGGCGGTTGCCGGATTGTACCACTGTGCCAAAGGGCAGCGCACCGCGGCATCCCGGGTGGCAAGCGCCGATTCGCCCGCTACCGTCGTCCAGTTTGACTGGTGCGCTCAGGCAACAACGGCGAGGGGCGGGTGCCGATAGCTTCGTCATCCCGTCATGCTGGCGGTTGGACTCTTTGGCGTCGCTGCCGCTTTCGACAGCCCAAAGACGGAACTTCGGAATACAATTCGTCCGGCAAGCACAGAGGGAAACCTCTGCCTGATCTCCCGGCACTGAGCGCCGCCAGGTCCCAGCGGTGACGTTTCGCCGTTTCTCTTCCAGGATCTTCTTACTCGCCTCAGCGGAGGATGCCTATGTTATCCAGCAACCCGATGGCAGCTCTGTTTGGAAAGTCGCCATTCAAGCCTCTGCACCAGCATATGCGGATCGTTATCGAATGCGTCGAGGAAGTGCAGCCCTTGTTTCAGGCGCTGATTGACGATGATCAGGAGCAGCTGGAAGAACGCAAGAACGCGATCTTCGTCAAGGAGCGTGAGGCTGACTCGATGAGGAACGAAGTGTGTGACCGTTTGCCGAGAAGCCGGCTTCTGGCAGTCGACCGGCAGGATCTGCTGGAACTGCTGGCGATGCAGGATGCCATCGCCGATGCCGCGCAGGACATTGCCGGGCTGCTGGTGGAGCGTAAGATGGAGGTGCACGCCGGCATGGCGGAGCCGCTGATGCGACTGGTATGCCGTTGCATCGATACTTGCCGGCAGGCGCAGGCGATAATCGAAAGGCTCCAAGAGCTGCAGGAGACCGGCTTCCGTGGACGTGAAGCGAGTGGCGTCGATGACCTGGTCGTCGAACTGGGCAACATGGAGAGTGATACTGACGTAATGGGGATGGCGCTTGCCCGTGCCCTGTTTTCGCAGGAAGACAACCTGAAGCCGGTGTCGGTGATGTTCTGGTACCAGTTGATCCAGTGGGTTGGCAATCTGGCTGACTACGCGGAGAAAGTTGGCGATAGGGTTCGTCTGCTGGTCGCCCGTTGATCACCAAGAGTCTGCGACGTGAGCAACCCCGTTCTCGGCGTCGGTCATCGCGATTGCGGTTACTGTGCCGGTGTCTTCACTGAAGGGATCCACTGCTAAGGTCGGGCGAATGGAAATCATCGAGCAGCATCAAACCCTTTTCTATGTTCTAGCCGTTGCCGGCGGCCTCTACATGACCTGGGGAATCGGTGCCAACGGCGTTGCCGTTGCCATGGGCACTTCGGTTGGTTCGGGGGCGATTACCGTCAGGCACGCGCTCGTCCTGGCGGCAATCATGGCGTTTTGCGGGGCCTATCTGGCCGGTGGCGAAGTGGCGGACACGATCTCGACCGGCATCATCGATGCCAGGCTCTTCGAGCAGGTGCCGCAACTCCTGGCCTTTGCCATGATTGGCGCTTTGCTGGCAGCGGGCACTTGGTTGATTCTCGCCAGCATGCGCGGGTGGCCAGTAGCGACCAGCCATACGATCGTTGGCGCCGTATGCGGAGCAGGCGTCGCGGCACTGGGCATTGACGCGGTGCAGTGGGACATGATGGGCGAAATCGTCGCCAGCTGGTTCCTCTCGCCGATTCTGGGCGGTGCCGTCGCCTTGCTGCTGACCATGAGCATCCGCAAGCTGATCTTCAATACCGAGGATCCCATCGCCAAGGCGCGACAATGGGGCCCGGTATATGCCTTCCTGGTCGGCTGGATCGTCTCGCTGATCACCATCAGCAAGGGGCTCAAACACGTAAACATTCATCTTGGCGGCGTTGAGGGTCAGACCCTCGCGGTCGCGATTGGCGTCCTCCTGGGCGTTGCCGTGAGGCTGATGATGAACCGCATCACGCTCGATGATTACGCCGACAGAGTCTCCCAATTTGCCAGCGTCGAGAGGCTGTTCATTCCGCAGATGGTGTTCACCGGCGCGGCGATGGCTTTTGCGCACGGTTCCAACGAGGTGGCCAACGGCATTGGCCCGATGGCTGTGGTGATTCAGATCATCGTGACGGGGCAGGTATCCGCAAGCTCGGCCATCACCCCGTCCATATTGTTCATCGGTAGTCTCGGCATTGTTGCTGGCCTGGTGACCTACGGCTACAAGGTGATGGCTACTGTTGGCCACAAGATTACCGAGCTGACTCCAACCCGTGCCTATTGTGCAACCGTCGCTGCCGCGTTCGTGACCGTGGCGGCTTCCGGCTTGGGGCTGCCGGTGTCCACTACCCACATCGCCGTCGGCGCGGTGATGGGTGTCGGTATCGCTCGCGGTATCGGCGCCCTCGATCTGCGGGTGGTCGGTGGCATCATCGCCTCGTGGTTCATCACCGTTCCCGTCGGGGCTCTCCTCGGAGCCATCATTTTCCATTGCCTGAGAACAGCTTTTTCCTGAAATGACCGCGTCTCTCGTCTCCGGCTTCACCTCGCCGGCCACCCTTCACTGATTGCTTGTGCCTGCAGCCATGTCAGAGCTATCAACGCAGCCCATCGAAGCGCTGCAGCATTTCAAGGGAATCGATTTTCCGGGCGACATCCGGTTTGGCCAGATCCTGGTGACCGGCCCTCCCGGTGCCGGCAAGAGTACCTTGATCGTGCGTCTGGGTGGCTGGTCGGAGGAGGGCTACCTGGACCTTGGCAGAAAGCACTGGTGGCGATCCGAAATCCTGTCCGTGCGCCCGCGCGAGATTCATCTGGGCCTACCGTTTCGGGGCCTGCCCAACGCGGTGTCGGTTTTTGATGCCGAGTTTCTGGATCGCGATCCGCTGCCTCCCGTCGATTTCGATCGTATCGTGCTGCCGCCTCGCAAGCGCTATTTCTTTTCGGTCGATTGGTATCGCCGTTATGTGTTTGAGTTTCTCCTGCCCCCTGCGGAGGTGGTCTTTGAGCGCCGTACCGAGCGCGCGCGCCACAGCACCCACCCGGTCGATGCGCAACTCAGTCTGGAGATCTGTGCTGCCCAACTTGACGTATTTCGCCGCGTTGCCGAGCATCTTCACCAGCAGGGATTCAAGGTGTATCTCCGCGAGGGGATGGACGGCCGTCCGCGCCGTTTCCGCGAACCACAATCGCCGCCGTGAAGCGGATTGCCGCGCGACGTTGGTTCAAGCTGTCGAGCCTGTTGGTGTGGCTGCGAGCGGCTCTTGCCCGATTGGGCTTCGGTTGGGAACATAACCTCAAGCTGGCCGACGCGTACCGGCTGGGAAGTACCAAGGTGCGTGTTCCTCTCGATGGCCAGCCGATCGAGATTTCGCTCGGTTTCAACGACAAACGGCTTCATCTCTACCCGGAGACGCGACTCAACGAGAACGGTGAACTGGTTAGGCTGAACAGCTTCATCATCGTCGACCCGAGCGCCCATCGTCGCCGGATCAACGGCTTTCTACGCCTGTCACCCAAGTCATGGCTGTCCCTGGGTTCGGGCGACGAGGTCCAGCAAGCGTTGTTCGACTACCCCGCTGCTGTCGACGAGCAACACCTGGTGGTCATCTATGGCCGTGACGCCTTGATATTTCGCAACTTGAGCGACGTTGGCACCTCGATTGGACCGGCACCCGCCAAAGAAGTGTGGAGCCGCGAAAGCAAGTTCCGACGGCTACGCGAAATTTTTGGCGGTCCGATCGAGCTATTGCCCAGAGACGACGCTTTGCGACTCATCGAAGCGGTCAATGATGTGCTCCGGAGGGAGGTTTATCGCGCCACCGACGACCGCGGTTTGCCCGGCGGATTGCTCGTGCTGCCGCAGGCACTCACCCCGATTCTGGTCGCAGACATGCATGCCCAGATCGACAATCTGCTGACGGTCTTGAGCCAGAACGCTTTTCTCGATGCGCTCGATGAAGGCACGGCCGCCCTGGTCATTCTTGGCGATGCGGTGCATTCAGAAGTAGACGGGCAACTCAGGGAGATGGACAGCTCGATGCTGCTGATGGACCTGATCTTCAAGCTCAAGCTGTGTTTTCCGGCGCAGGTATTCTATATTCGTGGCAACCACGATTCGTTTTCCGAGGACATGTCGAAGGACGGGATTCCGCAGGGCCTGCTGTGGGCGAAGGAACTCAGCGAGCGGCGGGGTGCCGCTTACCTCAAAGCCATGGAGGAGTTTTACCGGCGGTTACCCTACGTGGTCGCTTCGCGGGACTTTGTCGCTTGCCACGCCGCAGCACCCACGACCAAGGTCAGCAAGGAGATGCTGGTGAATATTCACCGTCATCCGTCGCTGATCCTCGAACTGATCAACAATCGCCTGCGCCGGCCGAGCAGGCCTCAGGGTTACGGTCGGAGTGATGTCAAGCACTTTCGGCGCGCGCTGCAACTCGACAAGGGCACCCCTTTCATCGTTGGTCATACGCCGATCGATCGCCAAGACACTCTTTGGCTCAACGTCGATGGCATCGCCAATCACCATGTGCTGTTCAGCGCCAATTTGGATCAGGTCGGCGTGTTCACCCGCGTTGACGACTTGATGATTCCGCTGGTGTATCCCGTCGATGCCTTGATCCCGCTCATCAACCGCCTCGAAGTCGAGCCGGGCTGATCCAGCGCCGGAGATTCAGCCATGCGAGAACGTCTTGCCGAAGTCGAATCCCGGATCAGTCTGGCCGAGGACCTGCTGGAAGAACTCAATCTCACTGTTTCCCGACAGCAGCAGACCAACTGCGAAAAGCCGACGTCTTCAAGGAATCTGCTTTCTTGATGACTCTTGTCAACCGCTATCCGGAGCGAGCGTTATTCGCCCCATGGGTGGCACGCAAGTAGACTTCGACAGGAGAACATAATGGGTAGTTTAAGCAGCGAGTCTTTTGACCAGTTCCTTGATTCACTTAAGCAGGCGGGCGTGGAGATCAGCAATGAAAACGAGCTGCGTGAGCGGCTCGCCGAAGCGCAGCGCTGGCGCTTTGCTTTCGCCACCTTGGCCGCCAACGGCCGACCGCTCGGCATTCGCTTTCAGGATGGCAGTGGCGGCATTAACGAGGCAGATATTCACAACACCCTCGCACGCTTCCAGTTTCCGGAAGTTCTGCAGACCACTTTTGCTGCCAGCCTGCGGGCTCAGCACTGATCATTGGCTGGTTCTCCTGCCGCGGTGACCGGCATCATCGAGTCCGCCGATCCTTGGGTTACTCCGGGGTGTCGGGGAATTAAAAGGCCCGCCTCGCGGCGGGCCTTTTTCAGAGACTGCTCTTGTGCCGCACCATCGCGATTGGTTTTTCCCGCCACCGGGGCTGTTTCAGGCCGCCTGCGGCTGGTTAGTGGCCGTCTTGACCCCCGTAACGTTCATGCTTGTTGAACGACAGCCATTGTGTGAGTCATAATGGCAACATGAATGAAACGCCCCCTCTGGATCCGCGGCGTCGGCTCCGCGAACTTCTCAGCATCCCCGAGCGCGATCGCACCGACGAGCAGTGGGATGAAATCATCGAGATCGAGATCACGCTCGCTCCGGGAAACCGTGAGTCGGACAGGCCTTTGGACAGACAGCCCGATCGGCAACAGGAGCGGCGCCAGGGTGCACCCGGCAACGGTCGGCGTCCGGAACAACGGAAGAGCGGACCCAGGCCTCCTGGCCCACGGCCGCCCGCTGCCAGACCTGAAGCAGGGTCGGAGGCTCAGCCTGATGCGCGCTCGCCCGACGCGCGGCCGCCGAAACGACACGTTCGACGGCCAAGGCGGGCGCCCGAGACACCCGGCGACAGCTGATTCACGGTACTTGCTCGCACGAACAGCTCTCTGCCGATGCCGGTCGCGCGGCGCGCGCTGCGCAAGGCTGTGGTGTGGGCGGCGCACCCTCGGCCGGTATGGGGTTGCGCGGTGCTGGCAATCGCCCTGCGTCGAATCAGCTGCCGGTGTCGCCATGCAGCCACAGACACTTGCCCTTGCTCGCCTGGTCGATGGCGGCCAATACCTGCCCGTGTTCGGCAAGTTCTTCCGGGCTGGCGCGCCTGACGATCTGTGTTTGGCGTTGGCTGCTGCAGGACGTTTTTCGCGCCGCCTCGATCCCGCCAGGGTTTTCGTCACCTAGGTCGATGATCAGGCTTTCCTGACCACGGGTCATCGCGAGATAGACCTCGGCCAGAATCTCCGCATCGAGCAAGGCGCCATGCAGGGTGCGGTGCGAGTTGTCGACCCCGTAGCGTTCGCAGAGTGCGTTGAGGTTGTTCTTCTTGCCGGGGTGAAGCTCCTTGGCCATGCGCAGCGTATCGCTGACGCCGTGGCAGACCGTGTCGACCGGGGCCATGTCGAGCAGAGCGAGCTCGGCGTTGAGGAAGCCAATGTCGAAGGGGGCGTTGTGGATGACCAGTTCGGCCCCGCGTACGAAGTCGAGAAATTCGGCAGCGATGTCGGCAAAACGCGGTTTGTCGAGGAGAAACTCGCGGCTGATTCCATGCACCGAGAGGGCGCCGGTGTCAATCTCTCGTTCCGGGTTCAGATAGCTGTGGAAGTGCCGGCTGGTCAATCGCCGGTTGCGCATCTCGACACCGGCGATTTCGATGATGCGGTGCCCCAGCTTGTGCTCCAGGCCGGTCGTTTCAGTATCGAGGAAGATCTGGCGCATGGGCGCTTTCCGTTGCTTGAGCTATTGGCAGTCGCGGGTGCGCTGCAGTTCGTCCATGGCGCGATTGGCCAGAGCATCGGCCCTTTCGTTGCCGGCGTGTCCTGCGTGACCCTTGACCCAGCACCATTTGATCTGGTGCCGGGCAGCCAACTCGTCAAGACGCTGCCAGAGGTCGGCGTTCTTCACCGGCTGCTTGCTGGCGGTGCGCCAGCCGTTGCGCTTCCAGTTGCGAATCCACTCGCTGATGCCTTTCTGCAGGTACTGCGAGTCGGTATGCAGATGAACTGTTGAGGGTTTCTTGAGCGCTTCGAGTGCGCGTATGGCCGCAGTGAGTTCCATCCGGTTGTTGGTGGTGGCCGGTTCGCTTCCCCAGAGCTCTTTCTCGCGGTCTCCTGCTTGCAGCAGCGCTCCCCAGCCGCCGGGTCCCGGGTTACCTCGGCAGCCGCCGTCGGCGTGGATGGTGACGACTTCTTCATCGCTCATGCGGAGCCTCCTTTTTGCTGACAGCGGACAGTGCCTTTCGCGGCGACCGCTGCTGTTTCCAGCTGGGCAGTATGAGGCGCATGCCATGGACGCGTTTGATCGCGCGCAACAGGTAAACGCCGCCGGCAAAGGTCCACCAGCGATCACCGGCGCTTTCCATGAAGTGCCAGCGCTGTAGCCAGCGTTCGTGGGTACACGGCGGCGAGTAACAGCCAAAGCTGCCGCGTTCAACCTCGAACCCCAGCAGTTGCAGCCAGTCCTTGAGACGTCGCACCGAGAGATACTGACCATGCCAGGGGAAGTCGCCAGGGCAGTTGGGAAGCCGTTGGCGCAGGCCCCACATCGAGATCGGGTTGAAACCCGTAATGATCAGTTCCCCTTCGGGAATCAGTATACGTTCGACCTCGCGCAGAATCTGGTGCGGGTCGTCATGGAATTCGAGCGCGTGCGCCATTACCACCAGATCGATGCTGTGCGCGGCGAAGGGCAGTTGACGCAGGTCGCAGAGGACGTCAACCGTGCCTGAGTCGCTGACCACCTGGCGCAGCGGGATGCGGTTGTGGAGCAGCAGTTCGCGTTGCGGCAGACCCAGCTGGAGCGCATGGTAGCCGAAAAGGTCGGCCACCACGGCATCGATCCTGGCTTGCTCCCAGGCCATGACATAGCGCCCTTGGGGGCTTTGCAGCCAGGCGTCGAGGCCAGGAATTGACATTTTCTGCAGTTCTTCCAAAATTCACCAATGTTCAACGTCATCCGTATTCCAGCCTTCAAGGATAACTACATCTGGCTGCTGCGCAAAGGCGCATCAGCGGCCGTCGTCGACCCCGGCGATGCGCGCCCGGTGCTGGATGTGCTTGACCGGGAAGGGCTGTCGCTGACCAGCATTCTTGTCACCCATCACCATGCCGATCATCAGGGTGGGGTGGCGGAGTTGCTGGCGCACCATCCGGCCGAGGTCTTTGGTCCGGCGGCGGAGTCGATTGCCGGCCTCAGCAGGCCTCTATCTGGCGGCGAGACGGTACGCATCGCGGCCTGTGACGTCGAGTTTCAGGTGATCGCGGTGCCCGGACATACGCTCGGGCACATTGCGTATTATGGCGCAGGCTGCGTGTTCTGTGGCGATACCTTGTTCGCCGGCGGCTGTGGTCGTCTATTCGAGGGGACGGCCGCGCTGATGGCCGATTCGCTGGCGCGGCTGGCGGCGCTGCCGGATGACACGGCGGTTTATTGCGCACACGAATACACCGAGGCGAATCTGCGCTTTGCACTGGCGGTCGAGCCGGGCAATCTGCAGCTGCAAAGCCGGGTGGACGAGGTCGCGCGGGCTCGCGCCAGAGGCTTGGCGACGGTGCCGTCGACGATGGCGATTGAAAAGGCGAGCAACCCCTTCCTGCGTTGCGGCGAACCGGAAGTGGCAGCATCAGCACGCCGCAGGGTGCCTGCAGCGGCGGATGAGGTGGCGGTGTTTGCGGCGTTGCGCGAGTGGAAGAACGGCTTCTGAAGGCTGCTTCAGAGCGCTTGCTGCGGCGCGGCTGGTCGCCTGGCTGACTGCCAGGCTCGGCTGACGGTGTCGAGCACCTTGCCGGGGTTGAACGGCTTGATGATCAGGCCACTGGCGCCGCCCTGAATCGATTCGCGGACGTTCTTGACGGTTGGACTGCCGGTAAGCATCACGACGATGATTTCGGGGTGCATGGCCTTGATCGCCTGCAGCGCTTCGAGGCCACCCATCTCGGGCATGATCACATCCATGCAGATGATGTCAGGCCGCAGGCGTTCGGTGAGTTCGAGAGCGCCGATCCCGTTCTTCGCTTCGCCGACGACCTGGTATTCGTTATCGCGCAGGATGCCGCGCAGCAGCGTTCGCATGAGGTCGTTGTCATCGACGATGACGACCCTGGGCGGCAACGACGCATTCATTGTCCGTGTTGCTGGGAAGTGGTTGGAGTCAGCGGCGGCAGACGGCTGGCGGCAATCCGGTATCGGCCTCGCCATCCGTCGTCGGTCGGCAAGCGAGTGCGGGCAAGGCCTCTTCGTGCTAAATTGACGCTTTCCCCAGCCAGCCTGTGGTCCGTTGCCATGACTGAAACAACCGCTGCATCCGGGGCGACTGCCTCCATGAGCATCAAGAAATACGGGCTGCGCATCGCGCTGGTGTTGCTCGTCATCGGCGTGCTCGGCTTTCTGGTTCTGCCACCGGTCGTCAAATCGATCCTCGTCGAACAGCTTGCCAAGGCCTTGCAGCGGCCGGTAACCGTCGAAGGCATCAGCATAAACCCCTACACTCTGTCGGTGCAAGTTGACGGCCTTGCGGTCCAGGAGAAGGGCGGGAGCGAGAAGGTGGCGGGCTTTGACCAGTTGTATTTCAACGTCGAGTCCAGTTCAATCTTTCGTGGCGGGCCGGTGATCAGCGAGCTGAAGCTCGTCGGTCCGGCGTTGCGGGTCGTCCGCCTGCCCGACGGACGCTTCAACTTCTCTGATCTGATCGACGAGTTCCTGGCCAGGCCATCGTCCGACGACCCGACGCCGGCGTTTTCGCTCAACAACATCCAGATCAGCGGCGCCCGGATCGACTTCGACGACCAGTTGCTTGGCGAAAAGCACGTCATCAGCGATGTCACCATTGCCTTGCCTTTTGTCTCCAGCTTGCCGTCGGCCACCGAGATCTTCGTCGAGCCTGCGTTCTCTGCGTCGATCAACGGTTCGCCGCTGATCGTCCAGGGCAGGAGCAGACCTTTCGCCGAGGCCATGGAAAGCCAACTGGCGCTTGATTTTCGTGACGTGCAACTGGGCAAGTATCTTGATTACCTGCCGATACGCTTGCCCATCCAGTGGGTTTCCGGCGGGCTCGATAGTGACCTGACGCTCAGCTTCCGCCGGCAGGCCGACAGCCAGCCGGCGCTGGCACTGTCGGGCAGCCTGGTGATCAAGGATGTGGAGGTCAGCGATACTTCCGGGGCGCCACTGGTTTCTCTCAAGCGTCTGGATCTGCTCATCGGTACGCTGGATCCGCTGCGGCAGCGGTTCGTGATCGACCGCGTGTCAGTCGATTCTCCGGCGATTCATGCGCGGGTCAGTCGGCAGGGAACGATCAACTGGATCGAGTTCTTCAGCAAGGAATTCGCCGCCAGTGGTACTGCGGCGCCGAAGGCGAAGGGGCTGGACAAGTCTCCGCCGCCAGAGTGGTCGCTGGGCGAGCTGAAGGTGACGGGCGGCGCTCTGCGTTGGCTGGACGAGTCGCATGGCAAGCCGTTCACCGCGAGCATCGAAGGGCTTGATCTCGGCGTGCGAAAGCTCACCAGCAAGGGTGGCCCACCGGCCGAGTTCGATGCGGCGTGGCGCTTGCAGGCCGAGCCGTGGCTCAAGGGCAGCGCTGTGTCGGTCAAGGGAGGACGGCTCGACCTCGCGCAGCGCGAGGTGGTGATCGATGAACTGTCCGGGCGTGGCGGCGGGCTGCTGATCCGGCGCGCTGCTGACGGCAGCATCGACTTTGTGCAGCCCCCTGCCTTGCGCGTTGTCGCGGCCTCGCAGAAGGATGCCGCGGCTCCCTGGAAGGTGACCGTCGGCAAGTTTCATGGCGAAGACATCGGGCTGCGCTTCGAGGATGCTGCCGTGTCGCCGGCGGCGACGCACACGATTGAAGGGATGAACGTCGACGCCGAGAATCTGTCCACCAAGGCCGGCAGTATCGCCAAGCTGACGACTCGTTTCAGGCTGAATGGAAAGGGCGAGATCGAGGCGGGTGGTAGTATCCAGGCCTTCCCGTTTGATGCAGACCTCAAGGTGGCGGTCAAGGCCCTGCAACTGCTGCCGCTGCAGCCTTACTTTACCGAGCACTTGAACATCGATGTCACACGTGGCCAAGTGGCGCTGGATGGTGCCGTCCAGTTGCGTCAGGCGCCCACGGCGACGGCAGCAGATCGCGCGGGGCTGAGCGGGGGTTTCACCGGGCAGGTGACGGTGGGCGATTTCCACGCGGTCGACAAGCTCAATTCTGCCGATTTCCTGAAGTGGAAGTCCCTTTATCTGGCCAAGCTCGACCTGCGTCTGAATCCCGATTCGGTGTCGATCGGCGAAGTGGCGTTGGCCGATTTCTTTGCCCGTGTGATCATCAATCGTGAAGGCAAGCTCAACCTGCTGCAAATTGTTCGCCAGAGCGAAGCGGCGCCGGCTGCAGGGGCGCCAGCGGTGGTTGCCGGGGACGGCAAGGCCGTCGCACCGGTGGCTGCCGCCGGCAAGTCGCCGCTGCCGGTAAAGATCGGAAAGATCACGCTGCAGGGTGGCGATATCAGATTCAGCGACAATTTCATCAAGCCGAATTACTCGGCGAATCTGAAGAAAATCGGTGGCACCATCAGCGGGCTGTCATCGGCGGCTGATAGCGTCGCGACTCTCGAGCTGCGCGGCACTTATGACAATATCGCGCCGCTGAACGTCAGCGGGCGACTCAACCCGCTGTCGGCTGTCCCCTATCTCGACCTGCAGGCCGATATCAAGGGCATCGAGATGACCTCGCTGTCGCCGTACTCGGCAAAGTATGCCGGCTATGCGATCGAGAAAGGCAAGTTGTCGCTGTTCGTCAAGTACAAGATCGAGAACAGGCAGCTGGTCGCCGAGAACCGGGTGTTTCTTGATCAGCTCACCTTCGGCGAGGCGGTCGAGAGCCCCGACGCCACCAAGCTGCCGGTGACGCTTGCTGTGGCCTTGCTCAAGAACTTGAAGGGCGAGATCGACATCAATCTGCCGATTGCCGGTTCGCTAGATGATCCTGAGTTCAGTGTCGGCGGCTTGGTCGTCAAGGTGATCGTCAACCTGCTGGTCAAGGCAGTGACCTCGCCCTTTGCCTTGCTGGGGTCGGTCTTTGCCGGCGGCGAGGATCTGTCGCAAATCGAATTCGATGCCGGACGGGCGGCCATCACGCAGCCGGCGCAGCAGCGCCTGGAGAATCTGGCCAGGGCGTTGATCGACCGACCAGCGCTGAGACTTGAAATCGAAGGGCATGCTGACCCTGAGAGCGACCCCGAGGGATTGAAACGTACTCGTCTGGAGCGCAAGGTGCGGGCGTTGAAACGGGAGGAGCTGACGAAGAAGGCCGTCGAGAGCGGCTCGGCGGACGCTGTCGAGGTCAGCTCGAAAGAGTACCCGGTCCTGCTTGAGCAGGTCTACCGCGCCGAAAAATTCCCCAAGCCGCGCAATCTGATTGGCTTGGTGAAGGGGCTGCCGGTAGAGGAAATGGAGAAGCTGATCCTGGCCAACTCCACCGTCGATGAGGAGGACCTGCGTCATCTTGCCGATCGGCGGGCAAAAGCCGTGCTTGACTGGCTGGTTGCGCATGAAGTTCCCGCAGAACGTCTGTTCCTGCTGCCGGCGAAGCTCGCAGCGTCAGACGGCAAGTCGGAATCGGCCGCACCGGGCAAGGAAAGCCGGGTGGTCATGTCCTTGAAATAGGACCTCCTGGCAGTTGTCGGTCGATCAAGCCTTTACCTGAAAGAGGCGGCGCATGACTGAGGGCGGCCTGCTGTATGTCGCGCTGGCGATTGGCATCGTGGTGATTGCGCTGCAGGCTCTGGTGCTGGTACGCGCCGGGCTGGCGCGCGCAATGCTTGACGCACGCTGGCGCGACATCCAGGGAGGTCTTGATCGATTCGAGCGCGAACTGCGCCAGGAACTAGCCCGGGGACGGCAGGAGGCGGCAAACGCCGCGCGCAGCGACCGGGAGGAGCAGTCGCTGTCGCTGAGCCGCCTGGCACAGACACTTGCCGCGCAACTGGCCCAGCTCGGCAAATTGCAGGCGCAGCAACTGGAGTCCTTTGCGCAGCAACTGTCGCGCCTGACCAACAGCAATGAGCAGCGTTTCGAGAGCCTGCGGCTGGCCCTTGAGGCACGGCTCGCCGCGATGCAGAGCGACAATGCGCTCAAGCTCGAAGAGATGCGTCGAACGGTCGATGAAAAGCTGCATGCGACGCTCGAGCAGCGGCTTGGTGACTCCTTCAAGCTGGTCAGCGATCGCCTCGAACAGGTCCATCGAGGGCTTGGCGAGATGCAGACGCTGGCGACCGGCGTTGGTGACCTGAAGCGGGTTCTGACCAACGTCAAGACGCGCGGTACCTGGGGTGAGGTGCAGCTGGAGGCGCTGCTGGATCAACTGCTGACCGCCGAGCAGTACGCCAAGAACGTGGCAACACGGCCAGACAGTCTCGATCGGGTGGAGTTTGCCATACGTCTGCCCGGGCTGGCGATGGGCGAAGACGAACAACGGCCGGTGTGGCTGCCGATCGATGCAAAGTTCCCGCTCGAAGACTATCAGCGCCTGCTCGAGGCGCAGGAGCGAGCCGATCCGGCGGCGCTCGAGACGGCGATCAAGGCGCTGGAAGTGCGCCTGCGCGACGAGGCGAGAAAGATTCGAGACAAGTACGTCGAGCCGCCGTATACGACGGATTTTGCGATCCTGTATCTGCCGACCGAGGGTCTGTACGCTGAAGCCCTGCGGCGACCGGGGCTGGTTGACGGCCTGCAGCGCGATCTGAGAATCTGCATCGCCGGGCCGACGACGCTGGCCGCCCTGCTCAACAGTCTGCAGATGGGTTTCCGCACGCTGGCCATCGAGCGCCGCTCGTCCGAGGTGTGGGCGGTTCTGGGTGCGGTCAAGACCGAGTTTGGCAAGTTCGGCGAGGCCCTTGAGGTAACCCGTCGCAAGCTTGAGCAGGCAAGTAGGAGCATCGAATCGGCGGGAGTCCGGACGCGACAGATCGAGCGCAAGCTGAAAGGGGTTGAAGCCCTGCCGGTGATCGAAGCACAGCTGCGGCTGGGTGATCTTGAAGACCTCGTAGCGGCCGAGGATGCGCCGGCAGAGGAAGAGACATGAGCAAGCACGTTGGGCGTTTCGAGATCATTCGGGAACTGGGTCGTGGCGCCCAAAGCATCGTTTATCTCGCGCGTGATCCGCATCTGCAGCGGCAGGTGGCGATCAAGACGGTGCACTTCGCTCGCCCGGATGCATCGCAGAACCGCCAGTTGCTGGCAGAGGCGCGGATGGTCAGCCAGTTGCGCCACCCGAGCATCGTTCCGATCTTCGAGGCGGCCGAGGAGCGGGGGGAGCTCTACCTTGTTTTCCAGTATGTGCCGGGCAAGAATCTTGCCGAGTACCTGAAGGCCGGCGGCGCACTGACGCCGACCCGGGCGATCGCGATCATGCAGCCGATCCTCGATGCGATCACCCACGCGCATGCGGCGGGAATCATTCATCGTGACCTCAAGCCGAGCAACATTCTGATCGACGACGAGGGGGTGCCGCGGGTGATGGACTTTGGTATCGCAGCGCGTGTTGAGGCGGTGGCGAACGACGGCGGACAGCTGACCGGGACGCCCGCCTACATGGCGCCGGAGTACATCTCGCAGCGCGTGAGCAGCGAGCGGTCCGACATTTTTTCTGCCGGCCTGGTCTTTTACGAGTTGCTGACCGGTGAGCGCGCGGTTCCGGGCAGTCACGTTCAGCAGGTGATGAAGCGCATCAGCAGCGAGGACATCCGGCTCACGCCGGCAATCAGCAGCCTGTTTGACGAGCGCCTGGTGCATCTCCTGCATCGGGCGCTGGCGCGTGATCCGGAGAGCCGATACGAATCCGCGGCGCAGATGCGAGAGGCGCTCGACGACTACCTTGAACCGGAAACCGCGGCGGCTGCCACCGATTCCAGGCAGAGCACGATCGACTTCCTGCTGCGGCGGATGCGACACAAGAGCGACTTTCCGGCTCTGTCGGAGTCGGTCGGGGCGATCAACCGGATTACGGCCTCGGAGAATCAGAGCATTTCCGAAGTGTCGAACGCGATCCTCAAGGATTTCTCGCTGACCAACAAGCTCCTGCGGATGGTCAACTCGGTCTACTACCAGCAGGCAGGTGGTGGCAACATCAGTACCGTCTCGCGCGCCGTGGTCGTTCTCGGCCTCGATGCAGTGCGCAGTATTGCCATCACGGTGCTTCTCCTCGAGCACCTGCAGCACAAGGATAATGCCACTCAGCTCAAGGACGAGTTCCTGCGTGCCAATCTGGCGGGTGTGCTGGCCAGGGAAATTGGCAGCAGCGGATCCTCTCGCCAGGACATCGAGCAGGTGTTCATCTGCTCAATGTTCCACAACCTGGGCCGTCTGCTGAGCCAGTATTACTTTCCCGAAGAAAGCGCCGAAATCAGACGCGCACTGTTGCAGAAAGGCTGCTCGAAGAGGCTGCCGCGCTGCAGGTGCTGGGGATATCTTTCGAAGACCTTGGCGTCGGCATTGCCCAGGCCTGGGGATTTCCGAGGCTGATCGTCAACAGCATGCGCCGGCTTCCGGCGGGCAGTATTCGTCGCCCGCTCAACCCTGAGGATCGCTTGCGCGTTCTCTCGGCGCTGTCGAACGAGTTGTGCACGGTGATCGCTGATACGGCAGCCGAGCGGCAGCAGAAGGAACTGCGTACGATCGCGACGCGCTTCGGCGAGGCCATCGCCCTCGACGAGCAGCAGCTGCGCAGATCTCTGGACAAGTCGCTTGAACAGATGGCGCAGTTTGCCCGCAGTATTCACCTGAATCTGCAGCAGACGCGCTTTGGCAGGCAGATCAGGGCCTGGGGAGGAGCCAAGAGCGGTTCGTCCATGGTCGAGGCGACGCCGGCCGGTGATGATGGGTTGAACGGCACCGTGCTTTCGGGTGGCTTTCCAGCGGCAGCGGGCGACCCGGTGGTCGAGCATGGTGTTGAAGCCGTTTCCGTGACTGCTGCAGTCGCCAGCGAAGTGATTCTGTTGGCCGGCATACAGGAGGTGAGCAATGCCTTGGTCAGCGACTTCAAGCTGAACGACGTTCTGCGTATCACGCTCGAAACGATCTACCGGGCGAAAGGATTCAAGCGCGTCATCCTGTGTATCCGTGAAGCGCGCAGCAATTCGATGCTGGGTCGCTTCGGCTTTGGTCCCGATGCGCTGGAGATCGCCAGGCGTTTCAGGTTTTCACTCGTTTTTGCGCCGGATATCTTTCATGCCGCGCTTGCCAACGACGTTGATATCCTGATCAGAGATACCAATGACCCGAAGATCTCGGCGCGCATCCCGGAGTGGTTCCGCAAGGCGGTGGCCGCCGAGACTTTCGTCGTCTTTCCGCTCTGCATCAAGGGGAATGCGGTGGCCATGATCTATGCCGACCACGCCCTGGCAGGCGAGATCGTCATCTCGGAAAAGGAACTGTCCTTGCTGAGAACCCTGCGCAACCAGGCGGTGCTGGCCATCAAGCAGTCGGTCTGAAGGGGTCGGCAGCGTAAATCGGGCAGCATCGGGTGCCGCTGCAGAGGCGGCGGGACAGCAGTCCTACCAGAGTTTCCACCACGCCTCCTGGCGCTCGAGGCCGCGAACATAGTACGCACTGTTGGGAAAGTTCTTGCGCATCACGCGTTCGGCGTCGTCACGCAGATCGGTGAGGCCGAGCGAGTCATAGGCCTTGACCATGATGAACAGCGCTTCTTCGGTCGCGGGCGCCTGCGGATAGTTCAAGACGGCGTACTGGGCTCGGTTCGCTGCCGCCAGATAGGCGCCGCGTTTCATGTAATAGCGGGCGACATGCAGTTCGAGCGAGGCCAGGGCATTGACCAGATACTTCATGCGCAGGATCGCATCAGGCGTGTATTTGCTGTCTGGAAAGCGCGTGACCAGTTCCCGGAAGGCGTCAAACGATTCCCGGGCGCCCTTGGGGTCGCGCTCCGTCATATCCTGATTGCTGATGGTCCCGAGCAGCCCCAGGTCCTCATTGAAGTTGATCAGCCCTCGCAGGTAGTAGACGTAGTCGACATTGGGATGGTTCGGATGCAGCTTGATGAAGCGATCGCAGGCGGCAATCGCCGAAGCTGGCTCCTGGTCTTTCCAGTAGGCGTAGGCGATGTCGATCTGCGCCTGCTGTGCGTAGCGGCCGTAGGGATAACGCGATTCGAGTTTCTCAAAGTACTTGATCGACCTGGCGTAGGCACCTTCGTTGAGGGCGTCCTTGGCCTCCGCGTAAAGCTTGTTGGCCGACCAGCCGATGGTCTCATCCTTGCTTTCCGGGAGAAGACCACAGCCCGCGATCAGCGAGACGACAAAAAGCGTTGCGATAACCGCTAAACTACGCATGATGAGAGATCCACAGAAAAGAAAATCGCCGGCGGATGCGCCAGGGCAGGATATCGGGCCCGGCGATTATAGCGCAAACCCTCAAATTGCCCTGATCGTGCCGGCAGATTCCAGCGGGCAACGGCTTGATCTGGTACTTGCGCGCCTGCTCGCGCGGCATTCGCGTAGCCGCCTGCAGGGCTGGATACGCGAGGGCAGGGTTGCTGTGGGTGGGGCGCCGATCGTTGAGCCGCGACACAAACTCTGGGCCGGCGAAACCATCCAGCTCGCCGAGGCAAGCGATGAACGTGCAGAATCGTCTGTCCCGGAGAATATTCCCCTGCAGGTGGTGTTTGAGGATGACAGCCTGATCGTCATCGACAAGCCGGCCGGTCTGGTTGTTCATCCGGGCAGTGGCAACTGGAGCGGCACCTTGCTCAACGCCTTGCTGTTTCATGCGCCGCAGCTCGACAAAGTGCCTCGGGCCGGTATTGTCCACCGCCTCGACAAGGATACCAGCGGCCTGATGGTCGTCGCCAAGACACTAGAGGCGCAGACCGATCTGGTGCGGCAACTGCAGGCGCGCAGCGTCCAGCGCCACTATCGGGCGCTGGCGCGCGGCATAATCGACCGCTCAGGAACCGTTGATGCGCCAATCGGCCGGCATCCGACCCTGCGTACGAGAATGGCCGTGGTAAAAACGGGCAAGCCGGCGCGCACACACTACCGGTTCCTCGAGCAGTTCGTCGCCTGCACGCTGATCGAATGCGCCCTTGAAACCGGGCGGACTCACCAGATACGCGTTCACATGACCGCGGTCGGACACCCCTTGGTGGGCGACCCCGCCTACGGTGGCGGTGCCAGCCGCGTGCCGCGGGGACCGCGGTTTTCTCGCCAGGCGCTGCACGCCTGGCGTCTGGCGCTGACTCATCCGCTGACTGGCCGAGCGATGGTCTGGGAATCGGGCTTGCCGGAGGATATGTCGGCGCTGATCAGGACGCTGCGACTGGAGGCACTTTCAGCGCATGGTGGCGAGGCGGCCGACGCCGACGACGAGGACGGTGAACTCTGGGAAGAGAATGCTGAAGTGATCGAGATTGGCTGCGACGACACTGACGACGATGACCTGAGCGAGCAGTGACGCGACAATCCTGGCCAACGCCTTTGAACCTTGCCCCTTGAACCCGAACTGGATCGTTCCCGACTGGCCGGCGCCGGCGAGCGTGCGCAGTCTGATCACGACCCGCCAAGGGGGGGTGAGTGATGATCCGTTCGCGAGGCTCAATCTCGGGGACCACGTGGGTGACGATCCGTCGGCGGTGGCCCGCAATCGTCAGCGGCTTGATCGCTGCCTGCCGGCGCCGCCCTGTTGGCTGCAGCAGGTGCATGGTACGACGGTCATCGATGCAGCTGCCGCTGGCCGCTCGGCGCAGGTTGTGGTTGCCGACGGTGCTTTTTCACGCGATCCTGGCGTCGTCTGCGCAGTGATGACCGCAGATTGTCTGCCGGTCTTGCTCTGTGACCGAGCTGGTACGGTCGTTGCTGCCGTGCACGCTGGCTGGCGCGGTCTGCAGGCAGGGATCCTGGAGCAGACCGTCGCCGCCATGGGCGTTCCCAGCCCAGGGCTGCTGGCCTATCTGGGGCCAGCCATCGGCCCACTGGCCTTTGAAGTCGGAGACGAGGTGCGGACGGCGTTCGTTGACGCGAATCAGGAGGCGGCAGCAGCGTTCAAGCCGGTGCCGATGCCTGCAGGGGACCGCGCTGGGGACAATCGGCGGGCGAAAAACGGACGGCGCGCCACTGCGCCGCTGGGCGGATGGCTGGCCGACATCTACCTGCTCGCGCGCCAACGCCTGTGCCGTCTCGGTGTCGAGGCCATTCACGGTGGCGGTTACTGCACGGTGGAGCAGGAGGCACGCTTCTTTTCTTACCGCCGCGATGGCGTCACCGGCCGCATGGCCTCGCTGATCTGGCTGTCTGCGGAGTAGTCACGGTGTACGCGCTTCGTCCCCTGCGCTCCCTGTCCGGGAATTCGCCTGCGCTGCACGGCAGGCGGCGCGGCGTCGTGCCGGGCCACCGAAAAGCCAGAGGAGCAGCGCTGTCGGCAGCAGCCCGTAGAAGACCAGCGACAGGACGCCCGCGACGACACTGGTTTCAGTCAGGGCCATCAACACGGTCACGTACAGCCAGGCGATCACGACGATATGCATGATGACATTATACCGTCGAGGCGACCCGGCATGGGCGGCCGGGCGGGCATTATGACCATGAGCTCGCCGGGTCCGGGAGCTGGGTGTTGGGCACTTTGCCATTGACAGCACTGATGGTGCAATGCAGAATTGTTAATTGGCTGCGTTGATTGGATCGGGCCTGTGATCCTTGACGGGGGATCCCGGTCAGCGCCGGCTGTGTCGCAGGATGGGTGGCAAACAGTGCTTCTGCAGGGGGGGGGCGCCGAAGTCAAGGTCCCGGGTTGTCGGCAGGTGTTGTAATGCTGGCGGCGTAATGCCGTCAATTGTTTCAATCGTCAACAGAAAAGGAAAGAGCTATGACGCAACGTGTTGCTTTGGTTACAGGTGCTATGGGTGGAATCGGCACGGCCATCTGCCAGGAACTGGCCAAGGCTGGCCACAAGGTGGTCGCCGCTTACCATCCGGAGTTTGACAAGCCGGCAGAGTGGACAAAGGCCATGGCGGAAGCTGGTTTCAACGACTTCATCTGTGTTGCCGGTGACGTTTCCGACTACGATTCGTGTGTCGCCCTGGCTGCCGAGGCCGAAGCGAAGGCGGGTCCCATCGACATTCTGGTCAACAACGCCGGTATTACCCGTGACAAGATGTTCGCACGCATGGAGTTGGCGCAGTGGAATGCCGTGATTTCAACCAACCTGAATAGCCTCTTCAACATGACCAAGCAGGTTTCGTCGAAGATGGCGGAGCGCGGCTGGGGCCGGATCATCAACATCTCGTCGCTCAACGGCCTCAAGGGTCAGGCCGGCCAGACCAACTACTCGGCCGCCAAGGCGGGTGTGATCGGCTTCACCAAGGCGCTGGCCGCCGAACTGGCAGCCAAGGGGGTGACGGTCAACGCGATTTGCCCCGGTTACGTGGCGACGCCGATGGTGATGGCGATCAAGCCGGAGATCCTGCAGGGCATCATCGACACGGTGCCGATGAAGCGGCTGGCCAAGCCGGAAGAGATCGGTGGTGCCTGTGCCTATCTCGCTTCGGACATCGCCGGCTTCATGACGGGTTCGACGATGAACATCTGTGGCGGTCTGTACTATCAGTAAGGGCAGGTTTTTGCTTCAGGGAGGTCAGAACAGGCTCCAATAGGGGCCTGTTTTTTTTGGCTGGCGTATAATTGTGCTGCATTGCACCAAAGAGCGTCGAGCAGCGCTCGCCGAGTCATCTGTACATGGAGGAAGGGTCGTCATGCCCGAGCAGCCGCGACTGATCAAGAAATACCCGAACCGTCGTCTTTACGACACCAAGACGAGCGCCTACATCACCTTGAGCGACGTCAAGGACCTCGTGCTTTCCCGGGAGGACTTCAATGTGCTGGACGCCAAGACCAGCGAAGACATTACGCGAAGCATTCTGCTCCAGATCATCCTCGAGGAGGAGGCGGCTGGTATCCCGTTGTTCACAACTGACCTGCTCGCGCAGATGATCCGCTTTTACGGTCACGCGATGCAGGGAATGCTGGGCAAGTATCTGGAAACCAACATCAAGTCCTTCGTTGATTTCCAGAAAAAGCTGCAGGACCAGTCGCAGCAGCTCTACGGCGAAAACAGCACCCAGATGCAGAACGACATGTGGTCGCAGTTCATGAATTTCCAGGGTCCGGCGATGCAGACGATGATGGCTACCTATATGGAGCAGAGCCGGAAGATGCTCAATCAGATGCAGGACCAGCTAAAGACCCAGACCCGCACCCTGTTTACCAGCATCCCGCTTCCCGGCTTTCCTTCCGATGCCGGAAAGCAGACGAGAGACGCCGAGAAGTAACCCCCGGCGGACTACCGCTGCCTCGCAGACAAGCCGCGGCTCAGTTTGTTCGCATCAGACGATGAGCCCTGGTGTCGGCATCCAGCCGACAGACTCTGTCCCACGGGCCCCGTCTTTCCGCGATTAGCGCAGCAACGCGACATAGGTTGCCGCAATGATGGCGGTGGTGATCACACCACTGATGTTCGCTCCGAGCGCCTGCGGCATGACGATTGCGGCAGCGTTTGCCGAGCTGGCAACCTTCTGGACGATCTTGGCGGTGGTCGGTACGCAACTGACCCCGGCAATGCCGATGATCGGGTTGAATTTGCCGCCCGTCCAGAAATAAAGGATGTAGCCACCAAGCAGGCCGCCGAGGGCCGAGATGGTCAAGGCCAGCATGCCCAAGAGCAGCAGCTTGAGGACCGTCGGTTCGAGCAGGGTATTGGCTTCGCAGAGAATACCCAGCGTCAGGCCGAGGAAAAAAGTCGCGCCGTAAAGGAAGACTTCGCCGAGCAGCTTGGTAAAGGGTTCAATGCCGCTTTCGCGAACCGCGACGCCAAGGAACAGAGAGAAGAACAGCGGCGCCGCGACCGGAAACAGCAGGCACAGCAGCGTACAGGCGATCACCGCGAAGGTCAGTTTCTGCGAACGGCTGATCTTCGGTCCGCGGTCGGCGGCCATGCTGATCCCCCGATGTGTTTGGGTACCAGCCACTTGATCAGATACGGGTAGGCGCCATAGGTCAGGCCGAGATAGAGGTAGCCGACGACGGTGATCGGGACGAACAGGTCCTTGGCCAGGATCAGTGAGGCGAACAGGACCATCGGGCCGTCGGCGCCGCCGATGGTGGCGACGGCCGCGGACTGGCCCGGATTGAGGCCCAGCCAGATGGCGATCGGGAAGACGGCGATGGTCCCCAGCTCGGCGAACAGCGCGATGAACATGCTCTGGAAGGGCCTTGCCATCACATAACCCACATCGAGCAGGACGCCGATGCCCATGAAGACCAGGCAGGCAATCAGGCCGTTGCTGAAGGTCAGCGTGTAGATCGGTTGCAGCCAGTCGATTTGCATGATGTTGATCAGATCGATCGGATCGGACAGCAGCGGGTCGACGAACAGCGTCCCCATTTTCCTGCCGTCGAGAAACATCACGCCAGCGTTCACCGCCGACATTCCCAAGCCCATCGGGATCATCAGCAAGGGCTCGAGAATGTTCTTGGAGCCCAGATAAATCAGTAGGAAGCCAAGCAACATCAGGAAGATGCGACCGAACATGATCTTCGGCTCGGAGGCCACGAGCGTGGCAATGCCCTGGAACAGATCGAGAAAATGAATGCCTTCCATACGCTTCAGTCCTCGCGCCAGGCGAGCGCAGCAACGGCCCGCCGGCGCATCGAGTTGCAGACGGCAGGAGCTTGCTCCCGCCTGTTGGCCCAGCTCAGGCGATGGTCACCAGCGCCTGACCGCCCTCCACCGGGTCTCCTGGCGATACCAGGACACGGGTCACATGTCCTGCGCGACTGGCAACGACCGGTGTCTTCATCTTCATCGCTTCGAGTACCAGCAGCCGATCGCCGACTGCGACCGTCTGGCCAACCTTTACATCAACTTCGACCACCACGCCACCCATCCCGGCGACTTCATCGCCTGCACCGGCGGCGGCCGTGGCTTGCTGCTGCGGCGCGGCCGCCGCCGGCGCCGCGCTGGTTGCGCTACCGGCGGCGGCCACCGCGGCGGCTACTGGACCTGGTGATTGCGGTGCCTGGCCGGCTGTCAGTTCGAGAACGGCTACATCGTATTCGCGTCCGTTGACCGTCACCTTGAATTGTCTGGGCATGTCTTGCTCCTGTTATCTGGGGCCACGGCCCGCGGGCCCCGGCGTATGTGATGAATGCTGGGCGGCGCGTCCGCCGCTCGCCCAGCCATGGCTTGAGGGTGCGATGTGAAGTATGCGATGCGGTCCCATGGCGGCGAAGATGGCCGCTGACAGCGCCGCCACGTCCTCGTCGGGAACGCCCGGCCCGATCGGGCACACCGTTCCCGTCGGCATATCCACGGGCTTGGCTTTTTCGATCCGGGCGGTCAGGTACACCAGCACCTTGATCACTACGGCAACCAGCAGCGAGATGACGATGGCGATGCCGTGACCTGGAATGCCTGGATGATGGCGGCAGTTACCATGGTTCTTTCCTTCCGTTGCCGATTACATCGGAATGTTGCCGTGCTTCTTCGCCGGCCTGAGTTCGCGCTTGTCGAGGATCTTGCGCAGCGCGAGGGCGACCATCCAGCGCGTGTCCTGCGGCTCGATGACGTCGGTGATGTAGAAGTTGCTCGCAGAAACGTAGGGCGAGGCGAACTCGTCACGGTATTCCTGCGCCAGCTCAGCCGCCCTCGCCTGGCGATCCTCGGCCTGCTCGAGTTCCTTGCGATAGAGGATCTTGACGGCGGCTTCGGCGCCCATCACCGCAATCTCGGCGGTCGGCCAGGCGTAAACCATGTCCGCCCCCATTTCCTGGCTGCACATCGCGAGATACGAGCCGCCGTAGGCCTTGCGCAGGATCACCGTGATCTTCGGTGCGGTACACGAGCCGTAGGCGGAGAGCATTTTCGCGCCATGACGGATGATGCCACCACGCTCCTGTTCGACTCCCGGCAGGAAGCCCGGAACATCGACCAGGGTGACCAACGGCACGTTGAAGATGTTGCAGGTCCGGACAAAGCGGGCCACCTTATCGGCGGCATTGAGATCCAGCGCGCCGGCCATGACCATCGGCTGGTTGGCGACCAGGCCGACCACGACACCGCTGATGCGGGCGAAGCCGACAATGACATTGCGGGCAAAGCCGGCATGCACCTCGAGCAGCTCGCCGTTGTCCACCACCCGGCGAATGACCGCATACATATCCAGCGGTTCGGATGGGCTGTCCGGGATGCAGTTGTTGATCCCGGGGTCTTCCATCTCCTCGATCGGCACCGACAGGTCATGCGGCGGGTCCTCGGTATTGTTCGCCGGCAGATAGGAGAGTATCTGCTTCACCAGGTGATGGCATGCCGGTCGTCCTCAGCCACGAAGTGGGCGTTGCCGCTGACCGTCGAGTGCATCTCGGCGCTGCCGACTTCGGCCCTCGTGGTCGCGCGGCCGGTCACCGCCTTGATCACCTCCGGGCCGGTCAGGAACATGTGCGCGTTATGGCGCGTCATGATCACGAAGTCCATCAGCGCCGGCGAGTAGGCAGCACCGCCCGCACAGGGACCACAGATCACGGCGATCTGCGGCACCACACCCGAGAGCAGGACATTGGCGTAGAACACGTCGCCGTAGCCGGACAGGGCATCGACTCCCTCCTGAATGCGTGCGCCGCCGGAATCCTTGAAGGCGACCAGTGGCACGCCGGTCTTGAGGGCATGGCGCATGATTCGCGTGATCTTTCTCGCCTGCATCTTGCCGAGCGTGCCGGCAACGACGCTGAAGTCCTGGCTGAAAGCGGCCACCTGTCCCGGGCCCACGTAGCCGCTGCCAGCGATCACGCCGTCCGCCGGTAGAACGCGTCCCGCCATGCCAAAGGCGGTCGCCGCGTGCGCAGCGTAGAGGCCAAGTTCCTGGAAAGTACCCTCATCAAAGAGCGTCTCAAGCCGCTCGCGAGCCGACAACAAACCTTTGGCGTGCAGCGCTTCCAGCTTCTCGGGACTGACGTTTTCGGTCAGCTTGGCGCGCTTGGCGCGCAGCCTTCAATCAAATCCGGTCGTATCGTCATCGGGATTCCTAACAGTGTCTGAGGTAGAACTAATTCTCATTCTTGCACCAGGTCGCTGCTGGCGAGCTTCCGGCAGCGTAGTATCCATATTTTCGTGCGTGTTGGCTAGTGCCACGAAAATTGCTGGAATCGTTTCGCCGGTCGTAGTCGGTGCCTTTGGCGTCGCAGAAAGGACCGGCTGGTCCCGATCCTTTCCCGGACAGGCCGCGAGCATGGGCGGGCTGGCAGTTGTCGGGATCAAGGACCACGCGCTGGCGTCTTCAGGGTGGGCGGTTTCGCAGGACGGGCCGCAGCGTGGCCGGGGCCGGGTAGCGACAGGCGGTGGGATGACAGATTGCCGGCAAGGACCCGTCTGTTGGCGTACAATGGAGGCAGGCCGATCAAGGATCCGACGCTGCAGCGGTCGGTGCCTGAAGAAATTGACGAGTCGCGTGCGGAAAAAGAAAAAGCCCTGATTAATCATCAGGGCATTACTTTTTTTGCTGGTGCCCAAGAGAGGAATCGAACCTCCACGGTGTTGCCACCACTAGGACCTGAACCTAGCGCGTCTACCAATTTCGCCACCTGGGCATTTCCAGCGAAGGCCGAATTCTATAGGAACATGAGGAAATGTCAATCATGAAACTGTCGGCTATCCGCCGGCGCGACCCGTACGTCGAGCGTGAGCTCAAGCGCTACGAGCAGCCCCTGCCGTCGCGCGAATACATCCTGCAGATTCTGCAGGAACAGGGCAAACCCGTCGCTTTCGACGATCTCTGCGTACTGCTTGATGTCCAGAAAATCGAGCTGGAGACGTTTCAGCGTCGCTTGCGGGCAATGGAGCGCGAGGCGCAGTTGCTGCGCAACCGCAAGGGCTCCTACATCCTGCCCGAGCGCGCCAGCCTGATCGCCGGGCGCATCGAGGGCCATCCGGACGGCTATGGTTTTCTGATTCCCGACGACGGCAGCGACGACCTGTTTCTCGAAGCCCGGCAGATGACCAAGGTCCTGCATCGCGATCGCGCGCTGGCGCGCGTCGTCGGGATTGACCGCCGCGGGCGGCGTGAGGGAGTCATCGTCGAAGTGCTGGAACGGGCCAACAGCAGGGTCGTTGGCCGCGTCCTGCTGGAGCACGGAATCACGGTTGTCGTCCCTGAAAATCGGCGGATCAACCAGGACATTCTGGTCGCCCCGGGCGGGGCGGTCAGCGCTCGCGCGGGCGAGGTGGTGACCGTCGAGATCATCGAACAGCCGGACCGGCACTCAAAACCGATCGGGCGCATCGTCGAGGTGTTGGGCAACTACGCCGACCCCGGCATGGAAATCGAAATTGCGTTGCGCAAGCACGAGTTGCCGTTCGAGTTTTCCAGCGGTGCGCTGGCCGAGGCCGCTGTCCTGCCGGACATTCTCGAGCCACAGCAGTGGCAAGGCCGCGCGGACTTACGGGCCTTGCCGCTGGTGACCATCGACGGCGAGACGGCGCGAGACTTCGACGACGCGGTTTTCGCCGAAAAACAGGGCCATGGCTGGCGGCTGGTGGTGGCGATTGCCGACGTCAGTCACTACGTCCAGCCGGGAACGGCGCTCGATCGCGAGGCCCGGGAGCGTGGCAATTCGGTCTATTTCCCTCGCCGGGTGATACCGATGCTGCCGGAGAAGCTCTCCAACGGTCTGTGTTCCTGAATCCCGATGTCGATCGCCTGGCGATGGTCTGTGACATGACGGTCGACGATCACGGCGAGATCACCGACTACCGCTTTTATCCAGCGGTTTTCCGCTCGCATGCGCGGCTGACCTATGATCAGGTGTGGAACTGGCTCTCAGGCGCCACGCCGCCGGAGGGCGAGGTCCACCGCAGGCTGCAACCGCAGGTGCAGACGCTCTACGACCTGTTCAAGGTGCTTGGCGAGGCACGCGGAAAACGCGGCGCCATCGACTTCGAAACGATCGAGACGATGATGCTGTTCAACGAGCAGGGGAAGATCGAGAACATCGTTCCGGTGTACCGCAACGACGCGCACCGTCTGATCGAGGAATGCATGCTGGCTGCCAATGTCTGTGCTTCGGATTTTCTCCGGAGCAGGCGGCAGCCGTGCCTGTACCGGATTCACGAAGGTCCGACCGCGGAGAAGCTCGAGGCTCTGCGCAACTTCCTCAAGGAGTTCGGCCTCGGCCTCGGTGGCGGTGACGAACCGACCGCCAGGGACTATGCGCTGTTGCTGGACAGCATCAAGACCCGTCCCGATGCCCAGCTGCTGCAGACGGTGATGCTTCGCTCCCTGCGCCAGGCCATGTACAGCCCGGACAACGTGGGGCATTTCGGTTTGTCGTACGAACACTACACCCACTTCACGTCGCCGATCCGTCGCTACCCTGATCTGCTGGTCCATCGCGCGATAAAGGCAGTGCTGACGGGGACGCACTACACGCCGGGCAAGTGGGACGACATTGGGCTGCACTGCTCGATGACCGAGCGCCGTGCAGACGAGGCGACGCGCGATGTCAGCAACTGGTTGAAGTGCTACTACATGCTTGACCGAATCGGTGAGACTTTTGCCGGAACCATCGCAGCGGTGGTGCCCTTTGGCATCTTCGTCGCACTGGACGAGGTGTATGTCGAGGGTCTGGTGCATGTTTCGGAACTTGGCGAGGAATACTTCGCGTTCGACAGCGTCAAGCACCTGATGCTCGGCGAGCGGACCGGCAGACGCTATCGCCTCGGTGACCGTTTGCAGGTAAGGCTGGTGCGGGCCAACCTTGAAACCGGGCGGATTGACTTCGTGCTGGCCGACCCGACCTGATCCGGCTCAGGCGGTGACAGACCTTGTTGGACGCAGCCGCCCAGCCAGGCTGAACCCTCCTGGCCCCCGCGCGGTGCCACCCCCGGCCCCCCCCCACGGGCCGCCCCCGGGGCCGGGGCCCCCGCCCCGGCCGCCCGCCCCCCTTCCCCCCTCGTCCGCTCCCCCGAGCCCTGGTTGCCTTCCGTCCCCGCGCGGCGTCTTCTGCGTGGCGATTGTCGCGTGCCCAAACGGATCATTGGCCAAGGTGATGGTGGTTTTCGCGCGCTTGATTTCTTGGTCCGCGAATGTACTTTCTGCGCCGCCCCCTGCCCGACTGCTGCGATCGACCTTGGTCAGAGCTCCGATGCGTCCTGACGTCATCGCGCATCAGGCGGGCGCTGGTGAGCCGTCGCCGGAGAACCCGGCACGATTGCTGCGCGTGGTCGCGGTGATGGTCGAGGAGACTCGCCCGGGGCGAGTTGGACGGGTGAGCATGTCCAGCCATCTGGAGCGTGATCTGGGTCTCGACAGTCTGGCACGGGTCGAACTCCTGCTGCGTGTCGGCAGCGAGTTCGGCAAGTCTCTGCCCGAGGCTGCGCTCGCCGAGGCCGAAACGCCGCAGGATCTGCTGCGATTCATCGACCGCGCTGGTGCCGAGCGCTTTGCGGCGATTGACCCCGACCTCGGCATCAGCAGCGGCCCGATCAGCATTCCCGGACAGGCAGAGACGCTGGTCGAGGTTCTTGAGTGGCATGCGGAGCGTACTCCACAACGTCCGCATGTGCTGCTCTATGGCGGCGACCAGGAGGGCGAGTTTCGTGCCGATACCATCACTTATCGCCAGTTGTTGGACCAGGCGCGGCGTGTTGCCACCGGACTGGTATCGCGCGGCTTGCTGCCGCGTCAGGCCGTGGCCCTGATGCTGCCCACCGGCAGTGACTATCTGACCAGCTTTTTCGGCGTCATGCTCGCTGGTGGCATTCCCGTACCGATCTATCCTCCCGCGCGGCTGGCGCAGATTGAGGATCACCTGCGCCGGCACGCGCGTATCCTGGCCAACGCCGAAACGGTGTTCATCATTACCGTGCCGCAAGCGAAGGGTGTGGCCGCACTCCTGCGCGCCGAGGCGCCGACCCTGACCGAGGTGCTGACCCCCGAGGATCTCGCCAGCGAACCGATGACCCTGCTTTACCGGGCGGCGCCCGAGGACATCGCTTTCCTGCAATACACCTCGGGCAGTACCGGCGATCCCAAGGGCGTCGTGCTCACCCACGCCAACCTGCTGGCCAATCTACGGGCGATGGGCGAGGCGGTCGGCGTTTGCAGCGACGACGTATTCGTTTCCTGGCTACCGCTCTATCACGACATGGGACTGATTGGCGCCTGGTTTGGCTCGCTTTACTTCGGCATGCGGCTGGTGCTGATGTCACCGCTGGCCTTTCTGTCACGGCCCGCGCGCTGGTTGCGCGCGATTTCGCACCATCGAGGCACGCTCTCCCCGGCACCCAACTTTGCCTACGATCTGTGCGCGAGGAAGCTCGCCGACGCCGACCTCGAAGGTCTCGATCTCTCGTCCTGGCGGCTGGCGCTCAACGGCGCCGAACCGGTGAGTCCGGCCACACTGCAGGCCTTTGCCGAGCGCTTTGCGCCCTACGGCCTGCGACCCGAGGCGATCACACCGGTCTATGGCCTTGCCGAGTGCTCGGTCGGGCTGGCCTTTCCCCCGCTTGGGCGTGGCCCGCGCATCGACCTGATCCAGCGCCAAGCCTTGGTCGACAGGAAATGTGCGCTGCCGGCGGCCAGCGACGATGTCGATGCAATGCAGGTCCCGGCCTGTGGTCGGGTTCTGCCACGGCACGAGATCCGTGTGGTTGACGAAGCCGGCGACGAGCTACCGGACCGGCGCGTCGGTCAGCTGCAGTTTCGCGGGCCGTCTGCCACCTCCGGCTACTATCGCAACCCGCTGGCGACGCAGGCGCTGTTTCGCGATGGCTGGCTGGACTCCGGCGATTTCGCGTACACCGTCGCAGGCGAGATCTATCTGACGGGCCGGGTCAAGGACTTGATCATCCGCGGCGGCCGCAACCTCTATCCGTATGAACTTGAACAGGCGGTCGGCAACCTGGCCGGCGTGCGCAGGGGGTGTGTGGCGGTGTTCGCCAGCAGGGACCCGGTGAATGCCATGGAACGTCTGGTGGTTCTGGCTGAAACGCGCGAGGACGACCCGGCCCGACGCGAGTCGCTGCGGCAGAAGATCAATGAGGTGGCCGTCGAGGCCATCGGCATGCCGGCGGACGAGGTTGTGCTGGCGCCACCAAATTCCGTCCTCAAGACATCGAGCGGCAAGATTCGGCGCAATGCCTCGCGCGATGCCTTCGAGCGTGGCTTGATCGGTGCCCGTGTCATGCCGGACCGACAGCAGATGTTGCGGCTTGTCGTGGCCGCCTGGCGCGCACGCCTTGCCGACGCCGCGGCGCGTCTGGGCAGGCGGGCCTATGGGCTGTGGTGCTGGACGGTTTTCCTGCTCCTTGCCGTACCGGTGATGCTCCTCGTTATCGCCCTGCGCGCGCCGGCGATAGGTCGTCGCATCGTTCATCGTGCAGCGCGGCTCTTCCTCTGGCTGGCGGGCATGCCTGTACCGACGACAGCAGCGGGAGACTTGCCGACCGTGCCGCATCTGTTACTGGTCAACCATTGCAGTTATCTTGATGCCCTGGCTCTTTGCGCGGCCCTGCCGCCAAGCCAGGCCTACGCCTTTGTCGCCAAGCGCGAGTTCGTCGAGCAGGTGGTCGTGCACGCTTTCCTGCGTGCGCTCGGCACCTTGTTTGTGGAACGTTTCGAGGCTTCACGCAGTGTCGAGGACGTGGACGAAATCGTCGCCGCTCTCCGGCGAGGTCAGAAGATGGTGATTTTCCCGGAGGGCACCTTTTCGCGGGAAGCCGGCCTCAAGCCGTTTCGCATGGGCGCCTTCGTCGCCTCGGCACGGGCCGGCGTGCCGGTGCTGGTGGGCGGCCTGCGCGGGACGCGTGCCGTTCCTGCGGGATCGCACCTGGATGCCGCGGCGGGGCGAGTGAGCTTCGCACTCAGGTCGCTGCCGTGCCCGACTGGTGACGACTGGGCTGCAGCGGTGCGGCTGCGCGATTCGACGCCCGAGAGATGCTGCGGCTCTGCGGCGAGCACGATCTCGATCGGTGACCCCGGCATTACGGGGAGACGCGCATTACAGGGGACAGTATATTTAACTCCCCGAGGGTACCGGGAGGGTCGGCATCGACGACCGCTCCCGGCCTGACGCTGCGGCACGCAGCCTTCATTATCGGCAAGCACTGTCTGGCTTGACACGGATTGCCGCTTCCGCGCATGCTGCGAGCGAAATGTCCCGGACCCCGATGCCAGCCAGTCTGCCGTCCCGCACGCCGCCGCCATGGGCGCCGCGCTGACCCCGGCTGGTCGCTCGCCCCGTACCCGGGCGAGACCAGCCTCCGAACCCGCACAGCGCTTCGTCGACTTCTCCATCCGCGCGTGGCTGGAGGGGTATTCCGTTGGTGTAATCGCCCATTCATCGCCGGTCGGTGGCATGCGCGCGCCGGTGTTCGTGCGCATTGGCGATTTCGACACCCGGGCCTATCGCCTGCCTTTGCAGGCGGACTGGGCAACGGCGGCGACACTCGGCCGCGAACTAGCGCGCTGGCTGCTGCCACCGCCGGTCTGGGCGCTGCTGGTCGACAGCCTGCGTGCCCTGGGCGCCTTGCCCGGCACAGGGCTGCGCCTGCGGCTGTGCCTCGCCGACAGGTTGATCGACCTGCCCTGGGAGTATCTCTACCGTCCCGACGTGACCGACCCGGCGCGGCCGCGCAGTGGCTTCCTGCTGATGGACAGCCGGCTGTCGCTGGTGCGCGAGCCACCGACGCTGCTTTCGCGCCCCGCGGCGGCGGCGCGAAAGCGGCGTGGCTTTTCGTCGGCACGCTGTGGAAGCGACCACCGATGGCTGGGGTGTCAAGCAGGAGTTTCGCAGCCTCAAGCGCTCGCTTGCGCCGCTGTCCGACCTGGTCGAAATCGACTCGGTCTGGGCCGACGATGCCGATGGCGTGCAAGCGCAACTGGCGCGCGGCTGCGACTTCTTCCACTACGCCGGCCATGTCGACATCGACGGCAGCCAGGCCAGCCTGGTCGCGCTGGTCAATCCGGCGGTTGCGCAAGCCACCGACGAGCAGATACTCGGCGGCCGCTTCGAGGACGGCTGCGCGGCTGCCGGCTGGAACCGCGTCGAGCGCCTGGCGCCACTGCTCAAGCACGCCGGCGTCCGCTGCGTGATGCTCAACGCCTGCAACAGCGGCTACTGGCCGGTGGCACAGCATTTCCTGCGCGCCGGCATTGGCTGCCTGGTGGGCGTGCAAGGCCTGGTCAGCAACCTCGCTGCGCTGCACTTCGCCGAAAGGCTGTACCGTTCGCTGGCGCTTGGCTTGTCGGTGAACGAGGCGGTGTCGTGGGCGCGCCTGCACGTCATGGACGGCTCGCGCAGCTGGTGGCCCGTGCGACTGGGGCCGTTTCATGGTCTCACATGCCGGCCGAGTCTTCGGTGCTCTTCCGCCGGCCGCGCGCAGCGGCGATGACGAGCGTCGCGAGGCCGCCGTAGCCGCGCATGCCGCAACCGCCCTGCGTACCCAGCGGCGTGCGTCCCGGCACGACGCGGAGTCCTACCAGCGCCAGCTCTCCGACATGGCGCAAGTCTGCGTGCTGATCCTCGGGCGCTTCACCGACGAGCGCAAGGCTGTGCTTGACGACATTCGCCGTGCCCTGACGCAACTCGACCGCGGCTACGTGCCCATCCTCTTCGATTTCGAGAAGGCTCCCGAGCGCGACCTGATCGAATCCGTGCTGCGCTTCGCCGGCGTCTCGCGGTTCATCATTGCTGACCTCTCCGACCCGAAGAGCGTCCCCGCCGAGTTGCAGGCCATTGTGCCGGCGCATCCGTCGGTACCGGTCATTCCCTTGATCGAGGACTCACAGCGCGAGTATCCGGTGTCCGATCATATCCTGCGCCGTGAATCCGTCCTGCAGCCCGTCGTCCGCTACCGCGACCGGGCGCACCTGCAGCGCATCTTCGGCAGCGAGATCATCGAGCCGGCCGAACGCCTGGTCGCCCGGCTGCGGCCACCGCTGCTGGTCTGAGGGTGGCGGCCCCGGCCCGGGCCGGACCGACAGCGCCCGACCTCACTGGCTGGCAAAGGTCTCCGGCATCTGCAGGGCAACGACTTCGCCGCGCGCCGTAGCGACGCCATCGGCGTAGACCGTCGCTTCGACGACGACCTCGCGGCCCTTGATTCCCTTCATCCTGCCGCGGATTTGAACACCGGGCCGAGCGGCGTCGGCTTCAGATAGCTGACCTGCAGCGACCCGGTGACGAAGCGGAAGGCCGGCAGGCTGTCCATTGACCGGTTCTCGGCGCGATACATCGCCGCAGCTGCCGTGCTGGTGCCATGGCAGTCGATCAGCGAGGCCAGCAGGCCGCCATAGACAAAGCCGGGAATCGCCGTGTGCTCGGGCCTGGGCTGGAAGCGGGTGACGGTCTCGTCGCCCTCCCAGTACGTCTTGATCTGGTGGCCGTGCTCATTGAGGCGGCCGCAGCCGTAGCAATGGGCAACGTTCTCCGGGTAGTAGTCCTGAAAAGCCTGCATGCGATTTCCTTGTGCTCGGGTTGGCGGAGGATACTGCAATCATCAATCAGATGACGAAGTGGATTCCCGCTTGCGCGGGAATGGCGCAAGTATTGCGGTCGCCAGGCAAAAAATGACAAGCGCTCTGCGCCCCTGCAAAAGCGCTGCCGCGCCGCCGCTACAAAGCCTCGAGTTCGCGCTGATAGCGCTGCCAGTTGGCGACATAGTGTTCCGCGCTGTGCGGGAGGCGGGCGACTTCTTCCTCGCTGAGCTGGCGAACCACCTTGCCGGGCGAGCCGACGATCAGCACGCGGTCCGGGAAGACCTTGCCTTCGGGGATCAGCGTGTTGGCGCCGACGATGCAGCCCTTGCCGATCACCGCCCGGTTGAGGATGACCGAGCCGATGCCGATCAGCGCTGCCGTCGCCGACCGTGCAGCCGTGCAGCATCACCAGATGGCCGACGGTGACGTCGCGGCCGATCGTCAGCGGCACGCCTTCATCGGTATGCAGCACGCAGTTGTCCTGGATGTTGCTGTTCTCGCCGATGCTGATCGGGTCGTTGTCGCCGCGCAGCGTGGCGTTCCACCAGATCGAGGCGTTTCTGGCCAGCCGGACGTCGCCGATGACGATCGCCGTCGGGGCGACCCAGCTGTGCGGGTCGAGCTGCGGGCGCCGGGCGCCGAGGGCGAAGATGGGCATGGGATGGGTCTCGCGGTGGGGTTGGCGGATGAGGCAATTGTAGCTTGGCCGGCTATTGATGGCGTAGCGCCTCGATCGGATCGAGGCCGGATGCCCGGTGCGCCGGATAATAACCGAAGAAGATGCCGATCCCCGCGGCGACGCCAAAGGCAACCAGGATCGAGCCGCCGGAAATGACGATCACCATGTCGGTGACGGCGTTGGTGAGCAGCGCGCTGGCGATGCCGAGGACGAGGCCGATCAGGCAGCCGGCGACCGAGATCATCAGCGCTTCGAGCAGAAACTGGGCGAGGATGTCCTTCTGGCGGGCGCCGATCGCCATGCGGATGCCGATCTCGCGCGTTCGTTCGGTCACCGAGACGAGCATGATGTTCATGATCCCGATGCCGCCGACGAGCAGCGAGACCGAGGCGATGGCGCCGAGCAGGACCGACATCACGCGCGTGGTTTCGGCCGCCGAGTCGGCCGCGGCGGCGAGGTTGCGCAGATAGAAGTCATTGTCCTGCCCTTCGCGCAGGCGATGCCGCTGGCGGAGCAGGGCGGTCATGCTTCTTCTCGACCGCAGGCATCGCCTCGGCCGAAGTCGCCTGGACCATGATCAGGCGTACCGAACCCGCAAAGGGCGTACCGAAAACCTTGCGCTGGGCGGTGGTCAGCGGAATGATCAGGGTATCGTCCTGGTCGCGTCCATCGAGGTTCTGCCCCTTCTTGCCGAGCACGCCGATGATCACGAAAGGACTCTGGCGGATGCGGATGGTCTTGCCAAGCGGATCGTCGACGCCAAACAGGTTGTCGGCGGCGGTCTGGCCAATCAGCGCCACGCGGGTCGCCGAGCGGACGTCCGAGTCGCCGAAGGCGTAGCCGCTGGCGATCGTCCAGGCGCGCGCATCGAGGTAGGCGGGCGTCGTGCCGACCACCGTCGCGCTCCAGTTGTTCGAGCCATAGACCAGTTGCTGGGTGCCCTGGTGCACCGGCGCAACGTTCGCCACCCCATCGAGCTCGGCGATCGCCTCGGCGTCGGCGACGGTCAGCGTCGGGCCCCCGCCACCCCCCGCTGCGCAGGCCGCCGGTGCTCGTCGACCCGGAGATCAGGATGTACAGATTGCTGCCCATGCTGCTGATGGTTTGCGCCACCGCATACTGCGCGCCCTGGCCGATGGCCATCATCAGCACCACCGAGCCGACGCCGATGACCATCCCGAGCATGGTCAGGATGGTGCGCATGCGGTTGGCGCCCATCGCGTGCCAGGCCTCGCCGAGCATCGCCTTCAGCATGCGGCGGCGGCGCTGGCGCCGGCGTCGGCAGGTCGCTGACGATCAGGCCGTCGCGGAAACGCACCTGTCGCCGGGCATAGGCGGCGATGTCGGCCTCGTGTGTCACCAGCACGATGGTGATTCCCTCGCGGTTGAGTTCAGCGAACAGGGCCATGATCTCTTCGCTGGTATGGCTGTCGAGGTTGCCGGTGGGTTCGTCGGCGAGGATCAGTTGCGGCGAGTTGACCAGTGCGCGTGCGATCGCCACCCGTTGCTGCTGGCCGCCCGAGATGCGGCTCGGCAGCGAAGCCGCGTAATCGCCGAGGCCGACCCGGCCCAGTTCCAGTCGTGCCCGCGCCCGCCGCGCCTCGCGCTCGAAGCCGGCATAGACCAGCGGCAGGGCGACGTTGTCCTCGAGCGTCATCCGCGGCAACAGGTTGAAGCCCTGGAAGACGAAGCCGATGGTCCGGTTGCGCAGCGCCGCCAGTTCGTCCTTGCCGAGTTGGGCGGCGTTGCGACCGACCAGGAAGTAGTCGCCGCTGCTCGGCGTATCGAGGCAGCCGAGCAGGTTCATGAAGGTCGACTTGCCGGAACCCGAGGGGCCCATGATGGCCACGAATTCACCGGCCTCGATCACCAGATCGACCCCTCGCAGCGCCGGAAATGGCCCGGCGGCGGTGAGGTAGGATTTGCCGAGGCCGGCGACGCGAATGATCGCCTCGGCCATCAGAACAATCTCATCCCGACACTGCTCGGTTTGCCGCCGTTGCCCGCAATATTCTCGCCGATGATGACCTTGTCGCCGGCTTTCAACTCGCCGCCGAGCACCTCCGTATTGCGGCTGTCGGTGATCCCGAGCTGAACACTCACCGGCTTCAGCTCGCCCTGGTCGATCACGTAGACCGTGCCGCTGGCGGTGTCGCGCTTCTTGCCCTTGCCCCTGGCCTCGCTGGCGCCGCCGCTGCCACTCGCCGCACCCGGGCCGCCAGCCGGCTTGTCGCCGTTGCTGCCGCTGGTCTCGCTGGGCTTGAAACGCAGCGCCGCGTTGGGCACCAGCAAGGCGTCCTGGCGGCTGGCGACACCGATGCTGACGTAGGCGGTCATGCCGGGCAGCAGGATATGATCGGGGTTCGAAAGCGACACCCGCACGTTGTAGGTGACGACGTTCTGCTGCGTCGTCGGGTTGAGGCGAATCTGCTGCACCTGCCCCTGGAAGCTGCGGTTGGGGAAGGCGTCGACGGTGAATCGGACCTTCTGCCCCTCGCGGATGCTGCCGATGTCGGCCTCGGCAAAACTCGAATCGATGCGCATCTCCGAGAGGTCCTGCGCGATCTTGATCAAGGTTGGCGTCTGCAGGCTGGCAGCAACCGTCTGTCCGAGATCGACGACGCGGTCGACGACGACGCCCGACACCGGCGAGCGGATCGTCGTGTAACGCAGGTTGACCTGATCCTTCTCGGCCGCCGCCGTCGCCTGTGCGAGCTGCGCTTCGCTCGAGCGGCGCGTCTGGATCGCCTGTTCGAGTTCCTGCCGCGAGATATATTCCTGTTCGAACAGGGCCTTCATGCGCGCTTCCGTGGCGCGCGCCAGATCGAGCGCGGCGCGTACATTGACCACGTTGGCCGCCGACTGCCGCGCCTGCGCGGCGAGCAGCCGGTCGTCGAGTTCGAGCAGCGCCTGGCCCTTCTCGACCTGGTCGTTGAAGTCGACATACAGCCGGGTCACCGTGCCGGAAACCTGCGTGCCGACATTGACCAGCACCACCGGGTTGAGCGTCCCGTTGGCCGAGACGGTCTGCGTAAGGTCACCCCGTTCGATGGTCTGCACCTTGTAGCGCTGTTCAAGCGACTGTTCGCTGCTCTGGCGGTACCAATAGGCACCACCGGCAGCCAGTGTGATCAGGAGGAGGGCGAGAGCGGATTTCTGGCGCGGGATGTTCATGGCTTGCGGACTTTCTGGCCAGCGCTGAGCGCCAGCAGGCGGCTATCGAGGGTGCCGATCGCGCGCTCTGGGCGTTGAGGACGTCGAGAATGTTGCCGACGCCGGCCTTGTAGCGTCCGAGCGCGACGCGCTCGGACTGCTCGGCGCTGGCCAGCAGGTCGGCGCTGGTGCGTATCGTCTGGGTGGCCGTCGTCAGGTTCTGGTAGGCCTCCCAGACGTCGAGCGCCACCTGCTGGCGGACGTTGTCGCGGCGGGCGGCCTGGACCTCGGTGCGCGCTTCGGCGGCGCGCACGCTGTAGGTGGTGCTGAAGCCGGAGAACAGCGGCAGGTTCACCACCAGCCCGATCGAGTTGCTGTTGGCCGAGGCGCCCCCGAGGTCTTCCCATTTCGGGCCGGCGCTCAGCGACAGCGTCGGCAGACCGGCGGCGCGCGCGTAATCGACGCCCGACTGTGCCGCTTTCAGTTCGGCTTCGGCAGCCTGGAGGTCAGGGCGGCGCTCGCGCGCTTCGGCGATCAGTGCCGCAACGTCACCCTCGAAGCTCGCTTCCGGGCTGGCCGCCGGGATGTCGTCGAGTAGCAGCGGCCGGTTGGCGTCGAGACCCATGACGTTGGCCAGGCGGCCGAGCGTGTTGCGTTGCACGCCCTCGGCCCGGATGCGGGTGAGCGTCGCCTGCGACCAGGCGGTCTGTGCCTGCAGGCGGTCGGCCGGGGTGCCGGTGCCGACCTGGTAGCGGACCTCGGCCGCCGAGAGACTTTCCCGGCTGGCCTTTTCCGATTCGCGGGCGGCTGTCACGGCCGCACGGGCCGCCTGGGCATTGTAGTAGGCTCGCAGCGCCTCGAGGAAGACATTCTGGACGGTCGCGTCGAGCGTCGAGACGGCGGCGCTCATCAACTGTCGCGCGACTTCGAGGTTGGCCGAACGGGCGCCGAAGTCGAACAGCAGCCAGGAGAGCGTCAGTGCGGCGTTGCTCTGGTTGGCGCTTCGCGCATCGACCCTCACCCGGCTGCCGGCGACGCGGCCGTCGAGGGCCGGCAGGAAATCGGCTTGCGCCAGACCGACCTGCGCCGCCTGCAGCCGCGCCGCAGACCAGACCTCGCGTGTGGTCGGATTGAGGCACAGCGCGAGGTCGACGACTTCCAGCACGCCGTAAGGGACGTCGGCCGCCAGCGGCTGGCAGGGCAGGGCGGCGCCATCGATGATCAGGGCCGGCGGCGGCGGGGTGAGCGCGCCGGTGGCGAAGGGATCGGCCACTTCGAAAGCCTGCAGCTCGCCGGCAAGTGCCGCCAGGAGCGTGGCGATGGCGAGTCGGCGGGGGGGCGTCCGGGTGTGCCGCGAAAGTGCTGAAGGTGTCGTGTAAGCCATTTTTCGCTAGTATAGCCAGCCTGGCAGCAATCTCGTGCGACCCGGGCATCCGGAAACGCATTTGCCGCTCGCGATTGCGTTAGCAAATGTTACAGGCCGCGGTGCTGGTCGGGTCGGGCGCTAACGGGCGGCAGGCACGAATGGGTCGCGGCCCCTGGCGCCTGGCCTGGTCATTGCTCGCCGCCTGCGTCAGCCAGGTGAAGCGCTGTCTGGTGCCGGTTTGACCGACTGACCATTGGGGAACACGTCATGCCGTGGATGGAAACGATCAGCCTGCTCGTTCTGCTTGCCCTCGCCTGGTTCTGGTTCGACAGCTTCCAGGCACGTGCGGCGGCGATGGCCGCTGCGCGTGCCGCCTGTGCGGCCGAAAACCTGCTCCTGCTCGATGATACCGTGGCGCTCGGCGGGCTGCGCCCGGCGCGTGATGACGAGGGCCGCCTGCGCCTGCGGCGCGTCTATCGCTTCGAGTACAGCGATACCGGGGACAATCGCCGGCAGGGCCATGTCACCCTGCTCGGCAGCGATTTGCTGATGCTGCACCTGCCGCATGCCCCAGCCCCCCGGCTACGGGTGGTGGCCAGCGGCAGCGAGGAAGTCCCTTGACGGCCGCAGCCGGATCCGGGGATACTGTGCGCCCGTGTCTTCCACCCCGCCCCCATCCATCCCGTGGTACGTCTGCCTCACCAAGCCGCGGCGAGAAGCGTTCGCGCTGCGCAAGCTCGAGGAGCAGGGTTACGAGGTCTTTCTGCCCTTGCTGACGCAATGGCAGAAGAGCAGGGATGGCTGGACGAAGAAGCAGCAGGTGATGTTCCCGCGCTACGGCTTTGTCCGCTGCGGCCGCCCCGGGCAAAGCATCGCCCCCATCCGCAGCACCCCCGGCGTGACCGGACTGGTGACCTTCGGTAACGTCCCCGCGACGCTCGATGAAGCCACGCTGGAGGCGATTCGCTCGCTGGCTGAACACCAGGCAAGGGCGCTGGATGACAAGCTGCTTCCCTTTCAGGCCGGTGACAGCGTGGCGATCGCTGACGGCCCCCTCAAGGGCATGTCCGGCATCGTTTCCGCTGTGGCCGAAGAACGGGTGACGGTGCTCCTCAGCCTCCTGGGCCGCGAAAAACCCGTGGCCATACCGATCGGCCACCTGACCCTGGCCTGAACCGCCGCGAATGCGCCTTTGCTCCCCGACGCTCGCCTCGTGACTGCCGCGCCGTCCGGCAGCCAGCCGGGTACCTGATCTCGCACCACCGACACCGACCATGACCTCGACCCTTGCAGCCAGAATAAGCCATCACGGCGCCGTTGACGGCGTCACCGGCTCCTGCCACCAGCTCAGCCTGCCCGACGGGCAATCCGTGCTGGTGGACTGCGGCCTGTTTCAGGGCGCGGAAACCTCGCGCGAAGGCGCCGGGGCCGAACGCCTGGACATCACTTTCCCCATCGATCGGGTGCGCGCGCTGGTCGTTACCCACGTGCACATCGACCATGTCGGGCGCATCCCCAGGCTGCTGGCGGCCGGCTATCGCGGGCCGATCGTCTGCAGCCAGGCCTCTGCGGCGCTGCTGCCGCTGGTGCTCGAAGATGCACTGAAGGTCGGTTTCACCCGCGACCAGGCGCTGATCGGCGGCTTTCTCAAGCAGATCCGCCAGCAGACCATCGCCGTACCGTACAAACAATGGCGCACGATCATCAGCGGCGAAGTCGCGCTGCGCGTCCGGCTGTCGCCGGCGGGCCACATCCTCGGCTCGGCCTATGTCGAATTCGATCTCAGGCGGGGCCAGGAGACACAGCGCGTCGTCTTCTCCGGTGACCTCGGCGCCCCCTACACCCCCTTGCTGCCAGCGCCCCGATCGCCCTACGGCGCCGACGTCGTCGTCCTCGAAAGTACCTACGGCGACCGCACCCACGAAAGCCGCAAGGATCGCCGTCAGCGCCTGCAGGCCCTCTGCGAACGCTGCTTCGGCAACAAGGGCAGCCTGCTCATCCCCGCCTTCAGCATCGGCCGCACCCAGGAACTGCTCTACGAGCTGGAAGAGATCATCCACCGCAACCGCCAGCGTCCCGCCGCTCCGGGCGTCACCTGGGACGACCTCGACATCATCGTGGACTCGCCGCTGGCGGCGGATTTCACCGCCGGCTATGGCCAACTGCGCGAGCACTGGGACAGCGAAGCCCGGCGCAAACTGGCCGCCGGACGCCACCCGCTGGCCTTCGAACAGCTCACCACCATCGACGACCACGCCACCCACCTGGGGGCCGTCGAGTACCTGGCGCGCACCGCGCGCCCGGCGATCGTCATCGCCGCCAGTGGCATGTGCAGCGGCGGCCGCATCGTCAACTACCTCAAGGCGATGCTCGGCGACCCGCGCCACGATGTCCTGCTCATCGGCTACCAGGCGGCCGGCACGCCGGGCAGGCAAATCCAGCAGTATGGCCCGAAGGGCGGCCATGTCGACCTCGACGGTCAGCGCTACCCCATCCGCGCCGGCATCCACACCCTCGGCGGCTACTCCGCCCATGCCGACCAGAAGGACCTGCTCAACTTCATCGGCCGCATGCGCCACAAGCCACGGCAGGTCCGCCTGGTGCACGGTGACGCCGGTGCCAAGCAGGCCCTCGCCGCCGCGATCAGGCAGTGCCACCCGAACATCGAAGTCATCGTCCCGTGACCGGTATCCGATGTAGGAGCCCGATTCATCGGGCTCCTACCACATTGCCGCTGCCGGGGACTTCCCCTATCATTCGTGTTCACGATTTGAACGACCATCATGACCCCAGCAGAACAGGCGCACCTGCGCATCCTCAGAATCGAGATCGAAGACATGCGCGCCGAACTGGCCGAGCAGGAACGCAGGGGAAGAAGCGCGTCGCGCAGCCCCGCGGATGACCCGTGCCGCGCAACCGCTCTGACTTGACCAAGACCGTCGCTGGCCACGGCCCGCCAACGGCAGCAGACAACACGGCGCCGACGCTGTGCGGGAGGCCGCCGCCGCCACTCGGCGGGAGAGCCCCGCCGGCAGAGCCCTGCCATGTGCTGAATGCGCAACCATTCGGGCATGGCGGTAGCGTGCCTGACCCTTCGGCGCTGACCTGACCCGCCGGCGATGACCGCCGCCGCCCCGCCCTTTCAACCACTGCTCCAGCCACCGCACCATTCTCACCGAGCCACACGCCATGACCCAGCCCGTCAACACTCCCCCAAGAAAAGTTGCCCTGATCACCGGTGTCACCGGCCAGGACGGCGCCTACCTGGCCGAACTCCTGCTCGCCAAGGGCTACGAGGTGCACGGCATCAAGCGCCGCTCATCGCTGTTCAACACCGACCGCATCGACCACCTGTACCAGGACCCGCACGAAAAGGATCGCCGTTTCATCCTCCACCACGGCGACCTCACCGACTCGACCAGCCTGATCCGCATCATCCAGCAGGTGCAGCCGGACGAAATCTACAACCTTGCCGCGCAAAGCCACGTCGCGGTCAGCTTTGAAGAGCCCGAATACACCGCCAACGCCGACGGCGTCGGCGCCCTGCGCATGCTCGAAGCGATCCGCATCCTCGGCCTGGAAAAGAAAAGCCGCTTCTACCAGGCCAGCACCTCGGAACTCTACGGCCTCGTCCAGGAAAGCCCGCAGAAGGAAACCACCCCCTTCTACCCGCGCAGCCCCTACGCCGTCGCCAAGCTCTACGCCTACTGGATCACCGTCAACTACCGCGAGGCCTACGGCATCTACGCCTGCAACGGCATCCTCTTCAACCACGAAAGCCCGGTCCGCGGCGAAACCTTCGTCACCCGCAAGATCACCCGCGCCATCGCCCGCATCGCGCTGGGCCTGCAGGACTGCCTCTATCTCGGCAACCTCAGCGCCCTGCGCGACTGGGGCCACGCCCGCGACTACGTCGAAATGCAATGGCTGATGCTGCAGCAGGACCATCCCGAAGACTTCGTCATCGCCACCGGCGTGCAATACAGCGTCCGCCAGTTCGTCGAGTTCGCCGCTGCCGAACTCGGCATCAGCCTGCGCTTCGCCGGTGAGGGCGTCGATGAAGTCGGCATCGTCGATACAGTCACCGGCGATCGGGCCAAGGTCAAGCCGGGCGATGTCATCGTTCGCGTAGACCCGCGCTACTTCCGACCGACCGAGGTCGAAACGCTGCTCGGCGACCCGGGCAAGGCGCGCGAAAAACTCGGCTGGACGCCGACCACCAGCCTGCACGAGCTGGTCAAGGAGATGGTCGTCGCCGACTACAGTTCGGCTCGGCGCGACGCCCTGGTCAAGCTCGCCGGCTTCCAGACCTTCGACCATCACGAATGACGGATGGCCAGCATGACTGAACCCCGGATATACGTCGCCGGCCACCGCGGCATGGTCGGTTCCGCCATCGTGCGCCAACTGCGCAATCTGCCAACGCGGAGCCTCGCCGGCGGCAACCCTGGTTCCGCGCCCGAGATCGTCACCCGCAGCCACGCCGAACTCGACCTCACCAATCAGTCCGCCGTCAATGCCTTCTTTGCCGCAGAGCGTCCCGACCAGGTTTACCTGGCTGCCGCCAAAGTGGGCGGCATTCACGCCAACAACAGCTACCCGGCCGAGTTCATCTATGAAAACCTGATGATCGAGGCCAACATCATTCACGCCGCCTACACCCACGGCGTGCAGAAGCTGCTCTTCCTCGGATCAAGCTGCATCTACCCCCGCCTCGCGCCGCAGCCCCTGGCGGAAGACGCGCTGCTCACCGGCACCCTCGAACCGACCAACGAAGCCTACGCCATCGCCAAGATCGCCGGCATCAAACTCTGCGAGAGCTACAACCGCCAGTACGGCACCGACTACCGCAGCGTCATGCCGACCAACCTCTATGGCCCCGGCGACAACTACGACCTGCAGAACAGCCACGTCATTCCGGCGATGATCCGCAAGCTGCACCTGGCCAGGCTCGCCGCCGACCACGACTGGCCGGCGATCGAAGGCGACGAAGCCAGACACGGCGCCATTCCCGAAGACCTCAAACGCCAGCTCCACGACACCTGCACCGGCCAGCTCGAGCCGTGCCTGACGCTCTGGGGCACCGGCACACCCAGGCGGGAATTCCTCTACGTCGACGACATGGCCGCCGCCAGCGTGCACGTCATGAACCTCGACCCGGCCATTTATGCTGCCCACACCCAGCCGATGCTCTCGCACATCAACGTCGGCACGGGCCAGGACATCACCATCCGCGAACTCGCGACCACCGTCGCCGGCGTCATCGGCTACCGCGGTCGCATCGACTTCGACGCCAGCAAACCGGACGGCACGCCAAGAAAACTGATGGACGTCTCCCGCCTGCGCGCCCTCGGGTGTCGCCCCACCGTCGGCCTGGCCGAAGGACTGGCCAGGGCCTATGCGGACTTCCGCGCCGCCTGAACCAGTCCGCCCCGGTGACCCGCCGGCAGCGCGCCATGGCGCAATCGCTCATCCGCCTGCCGGCACGCCAGCTTCAAGCGATACAACCCACACAACCTACACAACCCACTGCGAGTCATTGATGACCACCTTTTCCTCATCGTCTGTCCGCCATTGCCAGCGCAAAGGCATCATCCTTGCGGGGGGGTCCGGCACGCGCCTCTATCCCGCCACCCTGGCGGTTTCGAAGCAGCTGCTGCCGATCTACGACAAGCCGATGATCTATTACCCGCTGACCACGCTGATGCTGGCGGGAATCCGCGACATCCTGATCATCTCCACGCCGCAGGACACGCCTCGCTTCGAGCAATTGCTCGGCGATGGCCAGCAGTGGGGGCTGAGTATCCGGTACGCGGTGCAACCAAGTCCCGATGGGCTGGCGCAGGCGTTCATCATCGGCGCCGACTTCATCGGCAACGGAACGTCGGCCCTGGTGCTCGGCGACAACATCTTCTACGGCCACGAACTTGCCAACGATCTGCGGTCGGCCAGCGCCCAGGAGAGCGGCGCCACCGTCTTCGCCTATCGCGTCCATGACCCCGAGCGCTATGGCGTCGTCGAGTTCGACAAGTCCGGCTGCGCGGTCAGTCTTGAGGAGAAGCCGGCTGCGCCAAAATCCCATTACGCAGTCACCGGCCTCTATTTCTACGACAACCGGGTGGTCGATGTGGCCCGCAACCTCAAGCCCTCGGCCCGCGGCGAGCTGGAAATCACCGATGTCAACCGCCAGTACCTGGACTGGGGTGCGCTCAGTGTCTCCATGATGGGCCGCGGCCACGCCTGGCTCGACACCGGCACCCATGAATCCCTGCTGGCAGCGAGCATGTTCATCGAAACCATCGAAAAGCGGCAGGGGCTCAAGATCGCCTGCCCCGAGGAAATTGCCTTCAGGGAGGAATACATCACCGCCACGCAGCTGGAAGCGCTCGCTGAGCCGATGAAGAAGAACCTGTACGGGCAGTACCTTCTCGGATTGCTCAGGGAATGACGCGGTCGGTGAGTCGTGATCGCTGAAGCAAAGAGTCCTCGTTGCCGAATGCCGCCCTTGAAACCTCCACTTTCCTTGCCTTGGCGCTGCCCATGAAACTTGTCCCGACCTCAATCTCCGACGTCCTGATCATCGAACCCAGGGTTTTTGGCGACGCCCGTGGCTTCTTCCTGGAGAGCTGGAACCGAAGGACCTTCGCCGATCTTGGCCTGAGTCTGGATTTCGTGCAGGACAACCAGTCCCGTTCCGCGAAAGGCGTGCTGCGCGGCCTGCACTACCAGTTGCGGCAGCCCCAGGGCAAGCTGGTGCGGGTGACCCGGGGCGCCGTCTTCGATGTGGCGGTGGATCTCCGTAGCCCGTCGCCCACTTTCGGACGTTGGGAAGGGGTCGAGCTGTCGGCCGAAAACCAGCGCATGCTGTGGATACCGCCCGGTTTTGCGCATGGCTTTCTCGTGCTGTCCGACTTGGCAGACTTCTGCTACAAGACCACAGCCTATTACTCCCCGGAGGACGAGCGCTGCATCCAGTGGAACGATCCCGAAATCGGCATCCGCTGGCCGTTGGACGGCGAACCGACGCTATCGCCAAAAGACCGCGCAGGAACGCCGCTGCTGGCTGCCGAGGTGTACTGATCCGCCGACGCGCATCAGCCAAAGGTCACCCGAGGAATCGGCCCCCGCCCTGCCATATTCCGCATATTCCGTAGGAGCCCGATTCACCGGGCGATTCCAACTGTGTCCCTTATCGTCATGCGCCTGACCCCGCAGCAAATTCAAATCATCCGCGCTCTTGCCCGGCAAGTTGCGGGCGAGAGGGTTCCGTGCTTTGGCTCCCGGCTTGACGACGCCGCGCGCGGTGGCGATCTCGACCTCATGATCGAGTCGGACGACCCCGTGGCAACCCCCGCTCTTCTGGCCGCCCGACTGTCAGGCAAGGTCTCGCGCACCTTGCAGGGGCGAAGGGTCGACGTACTGATCAGCGCCCCAAACCTGCGGCGCCTGCCCATCCATGACGTCGCCTTTCGCGAAGGGGCATTGATATGAGCCTGGATTGCAGCCTGGCTGAACGCCTGCGATTCCTGATCAGGGTCGTCCGCAAGGAATGCACGCATCTCGATACGACAGACCTGCGCCTCTTTGCCGCCCCGTTCACCTCGCAAACTGTTGCACAACTCGATAGATACCCTGATCTGGCCGAGCGCGTTGAAGCCTTCGCCAGCAGACTTGGCCGCTGCAGGCTACCCTGGGGGACAGGCTCTTGCCCCTTCTGCTGCGTGCTCTGGGGGAAAAGGCCACTGCCGCCATAGACAATCGACCGTGCACAACGCCTGGGTCTACTCGGCTCAGCGGATGAATGGATGGCCATGCGCAGGATCAGGAACCAGGTGGTTCACGAATACATCGGAGACCCGGAAGTACTCACCAGCGCCTTGCTGACCGGCCATGCTTTCGTTCCTGCGCTGATCGTCACCACGAACGCATTGATCGCAGAAGCTGAGCAACGCGGCTGGGCATAAGGCGCTGGGCAGGGCATCGGAAGGCCGGCTGCGGTTCCCGGGTTGGTTCTCCTCCGGAGTGTATTTCTGATACTGTCCCCTTTTTCGCTTCACCGCGCGTGGTGGCGGGAGCAGCATTCAGCCTGCGGTCCTCTCGCACATCCATGTTGAACAACAATCCGTCAGTTCCTGAACAAGCGGCCCCCATGGAAAGCCAGTGTTCCGTCAAACGATGACTGCGACTCCCAGTGGAAAGACGCGCTGACGCGCTACCTCCTGGAGTCCATGGGGTTCTCCTTCCCGCCAGCCGATGCCGAGATAGACTGGCAGCCGCCGCAGGTACACCTGGAATCCAGCGAGGGAATTTTTGCTGTCCCCGTTGCTACAAGCTCGCCATCGCGCCGAGGCCTTGATCGGCAGCGGATTTGGCATCGCCGATGCAGCCTACGTAGCCTTTGCAGAACAGGTGGCGAATTGTTTCACTACTTGCGATGACAAACTACTGAGGCGCTGCGCACACGCCGAATTGCCAATTCACGCGATGAGCCCGCTCGAATTCATTGCTCAGGAGGAACCATTCGATGGTCCGCCGAAAGGTCGGTGCGGTATAGTTGCCGCCCCTGGCAAAGGGCTGGCCAGTAGAACCGGGCAGCCGGCTGCCAGGCCACCCGCCGCCGCCCCAATTGTTGACAGCGCGGCCTCGCGCCATGACCGAGGTCAGCTGAGATTACTGAGTGGGCTCGTCTTTGGAAGGTATTTCCCATACTGTCCTTTTTTTGCCCAGGCCATAGTTGAGGGAGGTCGATATGAGCACCAGGTACGAAACCGATGTCGTGGCATGGGCAAACGAGCAGGCCAGCCTTCTCCGTGCCGGGCGGTTCGAGCTGCTCGACCGCGACCACATCGCGGAGGAAATTGAAGACGTGGGCAAGAGCGAACAGCGCGAACTTGCGACCCGCATGTCAGTTCTTATGGCCCATCTGCTCAAGTGGCGATATCAGCCGGAGCGGCGGGGAGCCAGTTGGGAAAAGACCATCCTCGCCCAGCGCAAGGAGATTGCCTATGGACTGAGTGACGCCCCAAGCCTCACCCCCAAGCTGCAGGAAACGCGATGGCTTGAGATGGTGTGGGCCAAGGCTGTTGCTCAGGCGGTTGGGGAAACCGGCCTTGATTGCTTTCCCGACGCCTGTCCGTGGGCGATGGAAGAAGAAGTCCTCAATGATGACTGGCTACCGGATGCCTGAAGACACGCATTGCGACCAGCCGCTCCCCGGCGCCATCGCGTCACCAGGCGGACAAAGGCTTGCGCAGCACCCGCGAGGGCAGGGCAATTGATCAACCGTCAGCAAGGCAGGAAGACACCAGCCGCAGGCGTGCTTTCGTAGTCAGGATCATTGGCTGGCGCACGGCTTCGACACGCCCATGGCGAGGGATCACTCCGTGAGCATGCGCGAACGAGGGCTTCCGAGCGCCGCCCCAATTGCTGACAGCGCCGCCTCGCGCCATGAGCGAGGTCAGCTGAGGTTGTTGAGTGGGCCCTGCGCTGGAAGGTATTTCATATACTGTCCCTTGTATTGTCCCTTGTATTCGTCCCTTGTATTCCGAACGTGAAAACTGGAAGCCGAACGGGTTTGGCTATCAACTATTCGGCTGCGAGGTCGGCATCCGCTTTCCCGTGGTCAAGCTCCTGGACTACGCCAACCAGACCGAATCCCTGCTCGAAGACCCCAATCCCTTCGCTCTGGTCACCGCCGCCCATCTTTTTACCCGGCGCACAAAGGGTGACCCGGAACAGCGCTATGCGGCAAAATGGCGGCTGGCCAAGCTGCTCTACGAACGCAACTGGGACAAGCAGCGCATCATCGATCTGTTCGGGGTCATTGACTGGCTGATGCAGTTGCCGACAGACCTTGAGCAAAGGCTGCTGCACGAAGTCTACACACTGGAAAGGAAGGTCATCATGCCTTACGTTACCTCTGCAGAACGCTGCGGAGTCGAGAAAGGCCGGCAGGAAGGCCGGCAGGAAGGCGAGGCTGCTCTCCTGAAGCGCCAGCTGGCGCGTCGCTTTGGCGCGCTCCCCGATGCGGTCCAGGTTCGGCTGACCACCGCCGATGTCGATCAGCTGGAAGAATGGGCGATCAAGGTGCTCGATGCCGAGTCCCTGGACGAAGTCTTCGATCAGCGCCCACAGTAGCAAGGGGGCAGCACACCCCAACCGGTTGCGATGTCGCAGGACCACCCACACGACTTCGTCATTGCCACCGACGCGCCATACAGCGGTCGGCAGTTCGTCGTCGAGGTCGTCAAGTTCGCCGCCGTATGACCGGGGCGCGCCCGTGTACTTTGCCGGTGAGGGCCGAGAGCGTGTGAATTCCTGGCTGGCGAGGGTGACACTGAGGCCTGGCGGTATGGAAACGGGTTATGCGAAGTGCGTTAGCGCTTGCGCGGGAATGACGACTTCCTGGCTCCGTCCCAATTGTTGACAGCGCGGCCTCGCGCCATGACCGAGGTCAGCTGACGTTATTGAGTGGGCGCGTCTCTGGAAGGTATTTACTATACTGTCCCTTTTATTCTGTCGGCGAATTCCATGGATTGCCATCCCAAACCGTCCAGGAGTTCCGTCATTCCCGCGCAAGCGGGAATCCAGTCCAGGCTCTGTCCTGCATCGGGCCGAACGGTGGATCCCCGGTTTCGCGGGGATGACGGCTGTCGTTTATCGGTACCTCTATCTCTGGAAATCGCCTTATTCTTTTCACCGAGCCACGCCAGCATCCCGTAGGAGCCCGATTCATCGGGGGAATAGGGCGAATGAGTGGCTCAGGCGGTTGGCACAACCGGCCTCGATGGCCTGCCCGACGCCTGTCCCTGACTGATGGAAGAAGAAGTCCTCAATGATGCCTGACTACCAAAAGCCTGAAGACAACCATCGCGACCAGCCGACCCCCGGCGCCGTCGCGTCACCAGGCGGACCAAGACTTCCGCAGCACCCGCGCCGGTGTAGCGAGCCCACCGCCCGCTACACTGAGGGGACTGCTCGGCGCAACGGACATCCCAACCGCCAGGCGCAAGCAAGAAGCTCCCGATCGTGCCGAGCCTGTCGGCCGATGAACGAGACCTGCCGGGGCCAGCGTCGTTGTTCAGGTCGTTGGTAGTCTGCTGGAAATACCTATACTGTCCCCTTTTTGCCTTGCGTGTGGCGAGCATCACATGCAAGTAGAACGACTATTTGAGCAGGTCAAGGATCGGCGTGTGCTGATTGAACTGCCCGATGCCTTCAATAATGGCCGCGTCGAAATCATTGTCCTCACCGCCGATGAACCGGTTCCGGTTCATCGGCGCCCCCCACGCACATTGTCCGCCGGGTCCAAATCAATGGCGACATTCTCGGCAGCGTTCCCGAAAGCGATTGGGACTTGCCTCGATGATCGTTCTCGACACACACATCTGGCTCTGATTGATCAATGGGGATCAGATACCTCGCCAATCGGCCTGGACCGCGCGTATTGAAAGCGCTGAGCCGGTCGGTGTTTCTGCCATTTCCTGCTTTGAAGTCGCCTGGTTGGCGCATCATGGCCGAATCGACCTTGCAGAAAGACCCGAAGGCGGCCCAGCTGTCCCCTTCCTGCCAGCCACCTTCGACCATCCTTTCGGGAAATGGGGACTTATTTCCTGTTCAGTCCGCTGACTCAGCGGGAAGATGCGTCTGCTTGTTTGCCAAACGGTCCAGGACGGTCGCGGCCCCTGGCCAACGACGAATGGACCACGCTGCCTGGTCGGCCTCACCATCATGAGCCACTTGGCGAAGCCCGAGGGGAACTGGAGCGTGGTCACTGGTTGTGGTCTGTGAGTTCAACTTGCTGAATGCTGAGACATTCGGGCATGGCGGTAGCGTGGCTGAATGCTCATCATGGAACGTCCAGGTACCGATGGTGTGGCCGGAACACTCGCGCTGCACCTGGCATCTTGCCCGATACGCTGGGCAGCGCAGGGAGCAGCCTGCGAGGCCGCCCACAGCCGTGCCCGGCGGGCTACGCGGGTAGAGTCGACCGTAGGAAATTCTTCAAGGAGGTCGCCGTGAGCACCCGTTACGAAACCCATGTCGTGGCATGGGCGAGCGAGCAGGCCCGGCTACTTCGTGCCGGGCGCTTCGAATTGCTCGACCGCGACCACCTTGCGGAGGAGATTGAGGATGTGGGCAAAAGCGAACAGCGCGCACCTGCGAGCCGGATGACGGTTCCTATGGCCCATCTGCTCCGGTGGCGATATCGGCCGGAACGGCGGGGAGCCAGTTGGGAAAAGACCCTCCTCGCGCAGTGCCAGGAGATTGTCTATCGACCACCAAGCCACGCCAGCATCCCGTAGGAGCCCGATTCATCGGGCGAATGAGGCGAATGAGTGGCTCAAGCGCTTGGCGAAACCGGCCTCGATGGCCTTCCCGACGCCTGTCCCTGACCGATGGAAGAAGAAGTCCCCAATGATCACTGGCGACCGGATGCCTGAAGACACGATTGCGACCAGCCGCTCCCCGGCGCCGTCACGTCACCAGGCGGACAAAGGCTTGCGCCGTACCCGCGAAGGTACGGCGGCGGCTGCAGGGCAATTGATCAACCGTCAGCAAGGCAGAAAGACACCAGCCGCAGGCGTGCTTTCGTAGTCAGGATCATTGGCTGGCGCACGGCTTCGACACGCCCATGGCCGCGGACCGCTTTGCGAGCACGCGGCACTCCACCTGGTTTTTTTCTGATTGTTCTTGAGGGAAACTGGTTATACGAAATGCGTTAGTGCTTGCGTGGGAATGAGGGCTTCCTGCCGCCGCCCCAATTGTTGACAGCACCGCCTCTCGCCATGACCGAGGTCAGCTGAGGCTATTGACGGGGCTCGTCTCCGGAAGGTATTTCCTATACTGTCCCCGTTTTTCGCTTGCCGGACAGCCGGCCAGAGCACCGGATGAGGAAATAGTGCCTACTCCGCCCAGCGACAGCGTGGCAAAATTCGATGGTCCGCGCAAAGGTTGGTGCGGTATAGTTGCCGCCCCTGGCAACGGGCTGGCCAGCAGAACCGGGCAACCGGCCGCCAGGCCAGCCGCCGCCGACCCCGTCGGCAATCCAGTTTGGCTGAATGCTCAAGCATTCCGGCACGGCGGTAGCGTGCCTGAACGCCTGCTGACTGCTCCCCAACCGGCAGCAAGACGCCAGAGAGAAGACGCCAGAGGCGTTTCGGTTGGCCCTCTTTCTTGCGCAGAGATCTGGTGAATTCCTGGCCGGCGAGCGTCATAGCCGCCGTCATAGCCGAGCAAGTGGGAAACTATCTTCGTCATCTGACTGTTTGCGAGAGCCGTTAGGCGAATTCCATGGATTGCCATCCCAAACCGTCCAGGAGTTCCGTCATTCCCGCGCAAGCGGGAATCCAGTCCAGGCTCGTCACATCGGGCCAAGGTGGATCCCCGCTTTCGCGGGGATGACGGCTGTCGTTTATCGGTACCTCTATCTCTGGAAATCGCCTTAGCTATACGAACAGGATTCCAGCTTGCCCCCGGGGCAAAGCCATTCGCGTCAGGGCTGGGAAAAGGCCATCCTCGCGCAGCGCCAGGAGATAGCCCATGGGCCACCAAGCCATGCAAGCATCCCGTAGGAGCCCGATTCATCGGGCGAATGAGGCGAATGAGTGGCCCGGGCGGTTGGGGAAACCGGCCTTGATTGCTTTCCCGACGCCTGTCCGTGGGCGATGGAAGAAGAAGTCCTCAATGATGACTGGCTACCGGGTGCCTGAAGACACGCATTGCGACCAGCCGCTCCCCGGCGCCATCGCGTCACCAGGCGGACAAAGGCTTGCGCAGCACCCGCCCGGGCAGGGCAATTGATCAACCGTCAGCAAGGCAGGAAGACACCAGCCGCAGGCGTGCTTTCGTAGTCAGGATCATTGGCTGGCGCACGGCTTCGACACGCCCATGGCGAGGGACCGCTCCGTGAGCATGCGGGAACGAGCGATGCCAAGGCCTCCGAGGCAAATGACGCCCGAGCTGGGGAACGAGGGCTTCCGAGCGCCGCCCCAATTCTCGACAGCCCCCGACACCTCGCGCCATGACCGAGGTCAGCTTAGGTTGGTGAGTGGGCCCTGCGCTGGAAGGTATTTCATATACTGTCCCTTGTATTCGTCCCTTGTATTCCGATGGAAAAACCGACCCTACCCAGCGACGACTACGACACCCCGTGGAAAGACGCGCTGACGCGCTATTTCCCGGAGTTCATGGCCTTCTACTTCCCCCGAGCCCACGGCGAGATCGACTGGCAGCAGCCGCACATTTTCCTGGAACAGGAACTCGCCCAGGTGGTGCAGGACGCGCAGCTCGGCAAGCGTCTGGTTGACTGTCTGGTGCAGGTCGCGACGCGGGACGGAGGTGAGCAATGGGTCTACATCCACGTCGAAGTCCAGGGCCAGCCGGATGCCGACTTCCCCGAGCGCCTGTTCACCTACAACTACCGCCTCTACGACCGCTACCGTCGTCCGGTTGCAAGCCTGGCCGTGCTGGCCGACGAACGTGAAAACTGGAAGCCGAACGGGTTTGGCTATCAACTGTTCGGCTGCGAGGTCGGCATCCGCTTTCCCGTAGTCAAGCTCCTCGACTACGCCAACCAGACCGAATCCCTGCTCGAAGACCCCAATCCCTTCGCACTGGTCACCGCTGCTCACCTTCTCACCCGGCGCACAAAGGGTGACCCGGAACAGCGCTATGCGGCAAAATGGCGGCTGGCCAAGCTGCTCTACGAGCGCAATTGGGACAAGCAGCGCATCATCGATCTGTTCGGGGTCATCGACTGGCTGATGCGGCTGCCGACAGATCTTGAGCAACGGCTGCTGCAGGAAGTCTACACACTGGAAAGGAAGGTCATCATGCCTTACGTCACCTCTGCAGAACGCTTCGGAGTCGAGAAAGGCCGGCAGGAAGGCCGGCAGGAAGGCCGGCAGGAAGGCCGGCAGGAAGGCCGGCAGGAAGGCCGGCAGGAAGGCGAGGCTGCCCTCCTGAAGCGCCTGCTGGCGCGTCGCTTTGGCGCGCTCCCCGATGCGGTCCAGGTTCGGCTGACCACCGCGGATGTCGATCAGCTCGAAGAATGGGCTATCAAGGTGCTCGATGCCGAGTCCCTGGACGAAGTCTTCGATCAGCGCCCACAGTAGCAAGTGGGCAGCACACCCCAACCGGTTGCGATGTCGCAGGACCACCCTCACGACTTCGTCGTTGCCACTGGCGCGCCATACAGCGGTCGGCAGTTCGCCGTCCAGTTCGTCAAGTTCGCCGCCGCAAGACCGGGGCGCGCCCGTGTACTTCGCCGGTGAGGACCGCGAGCGCGTGAATTCCTGGCTGGCGAGCGTGACACTGGTCGTCATCCCCGCACAGGCGAGAAGTTGCCTCGTCTGTCGGCTTGTTCTTTCAGGCATGGCGGTATGGAAACGGGTCATACGAAGTGTGTTGGCGCTTGCGCGGGAGTGAGGGCTTCGTGGCTCTGCCCCAATTGTTGACAGCGCGGATTCGCACCATGACCGAGGTCAGCTGAAGTTGGTGAGAAGGCTTTGCGCTGAAAGGAATTTCATATGCTGTGCCGTTGATTGATGAGGAGTCAGTGATGCCTGAGATAAGCCGCTTTCTCGGAATTATCATTGCCATGTACTACAACGAGCATAATCCACCGCATTTTCATGCTCGCTATGGTGACGCCCAAGTGGAAATCGCAATCGAGACCCTTTCCGTGCTGGCGGGAAAGTTGCCTCCCAAAACCATTGGGTTGGTAATGGAATGGGCCAGTCGTCATCAGGAAGAACTCATGGTCGACTGGGAATTGGCCCGCCAACAGGCAGAGCTCAGGAAGATTGACCCACTGGAGTAAACCATGTTCATGATCGACATCATCGATGTTCAGCCTCTGCACGCAAGGCATCTTGAACTGACCTTTGCTGACGGCTTGCACGGTGTGGTCAACCTGGACCAAGTGATAGGGCAATACACCGGTGTATTTTCGCCGCTACTTGATGACAGCTACTTTCACCAGGTCACTCTCAACCATGAACTGGGAACGGTCGTCTGGCCAAACGGCGCAGATCTTTGTCCTGATGTGCTTTATTCGCATGTCTCTGGAAAGCCGATCACAGTGCATGGAGTTCGCGTGCTCAATTGATGGCAAGTCCTCTATCTCACAGCCCTTGCCCGTCAATCCCAATTCTCATGCTGGAAGACGGTACGACCCTTCACGACGCCTTTGCCGACAGGAGATTCAAGCCATGATGTCTTGTCCGAGAGCCGGATGCGCGAGAAGCGCCTGTCCGGTTCGATGAGCGGGATGTGGAAACGGGGTTACGGCAAGGCTACTTGGGCACCGTCAGACGAAAGGGACGGAAACAGACAAGCCGAACCTATCGCCACCGCGCCACATCTCGACTCTACCTTATTAGCCTTATTAGCGAAGGCGGATTGCCATGCAAAGCACCATTGAAATAGAGTGCCCACGGGAAATCTTGTTGGGTTTGCACCTGGACGCAGACCAATTTGCCGAATTGGTCAAGGAGGAAGCCGCGATGGCCTTGTTTCGCGAGGGTCGCTTGTCGTCTGGCATGGCAGCAAACTGGCTTGGCATTCCGCGCGCCCATTTCCTCTTGAAAGCGATGCAGACAGGTGGCGCAAACCTGTTGGAAGACAACGATGACGACTTTCTCAGAGAGATTTCCTTGCTGTGATCGTTTTTTCCAATACCACGCCGTTTATTGCACTCGCCAGCATCGGCCAGTTGCATCTCTTGCCGCAGTTGTTCGGCACGGTGCACGTTGCAGAATCGCTCATCGGCGAATGCGCTGACGGCGGACGAATAGTTGTTCCCGCTTGGAGATCACTGGATTGGGTCATCCCGGTAGTAGATGAAGCGACATCGGGATTACCCGTCCTCCTCGAACTGGATCGCGGAGAAAAGCAAACCATCATCCTGGCGAGGAAGTACGCCGCGCACAGAGTGATCATCGACGCGCGCCTGGGCCGCCGCATCGCCGAGTATCTTGGGCTTAACGTGACAGGCACGCTCGGTGTGCTTGCCAAAGCCAAGTCGGCTGGCCTGATCCCGTCATTCCATGAAGCCGCGCAAGCGATGCGACAACAAGGCATCCACTACAATGCAGGGCTGATCAGTCGGGTTGCCCTGCACTTGGGCGAGGACCCCGGATCGAACTGAATGACCCGGTGCCCCCTTTTGTTGGCGCACTGCATGCAGGCCGCTGTCCGCTGCTGCTGTATCGATTTTCCAACCGCTTTCAACAGGGCAGAATCACTCGCACCCTTGAGACGAATCCAGCGAGGGTATTGCACATACTGTCCCCTTTATTCGTGGTCCCTTTTATTCGCGGTAGGCTCCCATGCCTATACTGTCAGTCTTCTTCGGCATCATCGTTCGTATGTGGCATGATGACCATCCGCCGCCCCATATTCACGTCGAGTACCAGGGATTCGAGGCTTTTGTCGAAATTCGAACGGGCGAGATCAGCGAAGGGCGGCTACCAAGGAAAGCTGCGGCCCTCGTCAAGGAATGGTGCCTGCGGCATCAAGATGAGTTGATGACGAACTGGGAGCGCGCGCAGAGATTTGAATCGTTGCAACGTATAGCTGGAGCAGACCACGATGATTAAGGTGATTACGGCACGCTATCTTGGCAACTATCAAGTTGCACTTGTCTTCTCTGACAATAAAGAAGGGATCTTTGACGGTACAAGTTTGTTACAACGCCACGGAACGCTGATAGAAGCGCTGCGCGATGAGAACTTCTTCAAGCTCCTGTTTGTCGATATGGGCGCTTTATGCTGGCCGAACGGCCTGGAGCTCTCGCCGGCACGACTGTATGAGAACTGCAACATGACTGCAGTGGCCTGAGGCCTCGGACAAGGCCAACCAAGGCGCGGTCCACGTCGTTCTGCTGCGTGATGTATTCGAGCGTCACGCGATTTCCCAACCCCTCGTGTTGCGTTGGCGGGTGTGCCAGTTGCTCGGCAGCGCGGCGGGAACCTTCAGTATCAACAAATTCTAAATCGACCTGAAATCTCAAGGCATTGCTGTCGGCAAAGACACCCTGCACAGCTACCTGATCCATCTCGATGGCCACGGAGAGCTGATTCAGATCTGCGCCAGTGTGGATCACCCGGAGACATCCGTTCGAGAAATCCGGGCCTTGCAGGATGCCGCCTCGGAGTTCCTACGCGCCAGCAGGGTGCAGATCACGCGGGCCAATCGGCCGTGCTGGAAGTTCCTGCCGGCGTGACCGTCGTTGCAGCCCGCGATTGGCTACTGGATGAAACAAGTGCGCGAGCGGTATGACGCGAGCAACGACGATCCGTCGAGGAGTGATGCTGCGGCTGCTGGGGCCTGCAGACCATGTTGCTGCGGCCAGCTCAAGTTTCCAGGTTGACTCCTCTTCGGGAGGTATTTCCTATACTGTCCCCCTTATCGCTCCGACTCTGCCAGGGGTCGGCCAATGAACTATACTGCAGCTATGAATTTTGAGTGGGATGAAGCAAAGAGCGACTTGTGCTTCAGAGAGCGAGGTTTTGATTTTGCTTACGCGGCGCAGGTGTTCTTTGATCCCGATCGAATGGTGCAGGCCGATACCAGATACAGCTATGGCGAGGAACGCTATCGGGTGATCGGTGTGATCGAGCAGCGATTGTTTGTGGTGGTTTACACCCCTCGTCATGACGCCATGCGCATCATTTCGGCACGCAAGGCCAACCAGCGTGAGGTTAGGTACTATGAAAACAGTTCGAGTGACGATTGATGCCGTCTCTGCAGGTGGGCTGACACTTGGGCGTATCGACCCGGCACGTGTGGACGCTACGACTGAAGAGAGCATCGCTGGACAGCGCGCGGCGGATGAATCCGAAGCCAGGCTGGATGCGGCCCGGTACGCACGCCGGGTCAGAACGCGCCTTGGTCTCAGCCAGGTCGAGTTTGCGCGGCGTATTGATGTCTCTGTCGAGACCATCCGCAATTGGGAACAAGGCAAACGCTCCCCGGCCGGTGCGGCAAAGGCATTGTTCAAAGTGTTGGACAAGGCACCCGAGCTAGCGCTGGCCGCACTCGAGTAGAACCATGGTTTCCAGATTGGCAATGATCGTTACCTGGGTGTCCCTTTAATGAGGCACACCGAAGTCGGAACCCTGCTCGGCGAGCTCGCCAAAGCCAAACTCGGCTGGACTCCCGCAATCAGCTTTGACGAACTCGTCGCCGAAGTGGTCCGCGAAGACCTCAAATCCGCCGAGCACGACGAACTCATCAAGAAGCATGGCGACAAGGCCATGGACTACTACGAGTAGACGGCAACGCTGCATGCCAGATTCCCCGACCACCCAACACCCCATACGTGTTGATAAAAACGTTCATACCTTCGCCTCGAATGGTGCAAAGAAGCGCTGGACCACCCCGTGCGCAAGGAAGTCCAGCCCGAGGACCAGCGAATCCGCCACTGGATATTCGTTCCGGAGCTGGGCAGGTATCTGCGGGCGGTGACCTTGGAAGACGGTGCTACCCTTCACAACGCGTTCCCCGACAGGAGATTCAAGCCATGAGACTCTCCTATGATCCAGAAACGGATCGCTGTACATCCACCTGAACGAAAACCCAAGCAAAGACAGCGATGAGGTTGCAGATGGCGTTGTGCTTGATCTTGACGAAAACCGCGGGCTGGTTGGCATTGATGTCCAACATGCCAGCAAGCACGCGGATATCAGCCGATTGATTCTGAGCAAGATGCCCCTCCGGGAACTGGAAGCAGCTTGACCCCCCAACTCACGACAGCCCGCACCGCCGCCGTGGTGGCGAGAGCGAACAGCGCGACCCTGCGAGCCGGCTGTCGCTTCTTCTGGCATATCTGCTCAAGTGGCGATATCAGCCGGAACGGCGGGGAGCCAGTTGCGAAAAGCCCCTCCTCGCGCAGCGCCATGAGATAGCCCATGGACCACCGAGCCACGCCAGCACCCTGTAGGAGCCCGATTCATCGGGCGAATAAGGCCAATGAGTGGCTCAAGCGCTTGGCGAAACCGGCCTCGATGGCCTTCCCCACGCCTGTCCCTGACCGATGAAAAAGAAGTCCTCAATGATGCCTGGCGACCGGATGCCTGAAGACACGCATAGCGACCAGCCGCCACCCGGCGCCGTCACTTCACCAGGCAGCCAAAGGCTTCCGCAGCCCCCCGCGGCGGTGTAGCGAGCCCGCACCGCAGGGCGATTGTCCAATCGTCTGCCAAGCCCGCAACACGCCAGCCTCAGGCGTGTTTTCCTGGTCGGCAACCATCGCCCAGAAAGCCCATGGGCGACCCTGTCTGCAGCGGCACACGAGGCCCGCCGCCGGCTCCACTGAGGGGACTGCTCGGCGCAACGGGCGACCCAGCCGCCAGGCGCCAGCCAGAAGCTCCCGATCGTGCCGAGCATGTCTGCGCATGAAGGAGAGCCGCCGGGGCCAGTGCAGGTTTTCAGGTCGTTGGTAGTCTGCGGGAAATACATATACTGTCCCCTTATTAGCCTTATTAGCGAAGGCGGATTGCCATGCAAAGCACCATTGAAATAGAGTGCCCACGGGAAATCTTGTTGGGTTTGCACCTGGACGCAGACCAATTTGCCGAATTGGTCAAGGAGGAAGCCGCGATGGCCTTGTTTCGCGAGGGTCGCTTGTCGTCTGGCATGGCAGCAAACTGGCTTGGCATTCCGCGCGCCCATTTCCTCTTGAAAGCGATGCAGACAGGTGGCGCAAACCTGTTGGAAGACAACGATGACGACTTTCTCAGAGATTTCCTTGCTGTGATCGTTTTTTCCAATACCACGCCGTTTATTGCACTCGCCAGCATCGGCCAGTTGCATCTCTTGCCGCAGTTGTTCGGCACGGTGCACGTTGCAGAATCGGTCATCGGCGAATGCGCGGACGGCGGACGTCTTGACAACCCGCAAAACCTCGCGCCATGAGCGAGGTCAGCTGAGGTTGTTGAGTGGGCCCTGCGTTGGAAGGTATTTCATATACGGGCCCGTTTATTCCAGTGTCGATCACCCGGAGACCTTCGTTCGAGAAATCCGGGCTTTGCAGGATGCCGCCTCTGCTGGCGGCAATCCAGCCCAAAGGCTTCGTCATTGCCACCGGCGTACAATATTCAGTCAGAGACTCCGTCAACGCCGCCGCCAAAGAACTCGGCATGCTCAAAGCTGCTGGGCTGAAGAACCCGACGGAAGTGGTTAAGCTCAAAAGATGTGCATGGTGAGGTAGGTCACATGAACAGCGTGGCAGAACTGGTTATCGAGCAAGTGCGTAGCCTTCCCGAAGCTGAGGTGCGTGAAGTGCTCGACTTTGTGGGTTACCTGAAGTCGAAACACCGGACGGCTGAGTTCGCCGAGGGCGACGAGGCGGCGGATTGGGCGGAATTTGAGAAGCACGCGTGCGCTTGGTCGGGACAATACCATCGGGACGAGTGCTATGACCGCAAGGTTCTTCGCTGATACCAATATTGCCGTTTACTCGTTGGACGAAGACTCCGACAAGCGCCAGCGCTGCTTTGAGATCCTCCGGCGCCGGCCGGTGATCAGCGTCCAGGTCATCAACGAGTTCTTGAGTGTATTGCTGAGCAAGCGCCGGATAGACCGGCCTGCCGCCAATCGACTGGGCCAGATACTCTTTGTTGCCGACCACCGCCCGCAACGCCCGCATTGCCGTTCAGCTTCCCGAACACCATCGCGCCCCAAGACCGACTGATTGTCGCCACGGCACTGACGCACGGCGCCACACCCGTTTCCAGGGATGACAAGCTTCCACTGCATGCCGAACTCGCCGGGCATCTGCGCCATTGAGACCGCCGGTCGCGTCCTGGTCGAGGGCCTCACCAGCCAGAATCACCCGCCTGCCACACGCTCTATCCACGTTGCAGAAAGACCCGAAGGCGGCCCAGCTGGCCCTTTCTTGCCAGCCATCTTCGACCATGCTTTCGGGAAAGGAGGAACTATTTCCTGTTCAGTCCGCTGACTCAGCGGGAAAATGCGGCTGCTTGTTTGCCAAACGGTCCAGGATGGTCGCGGCCCCGGGCTAACGACGAGTTGACCACGCTGCCTGGTCGGCCTCACCATTGCGGCCCACGCGGCGAAGCCGGAGGCGCGATGGACCGTGGTCACTGGTCGTGGCCTGTGAGCTCAACTTGCTGAATGCTGAGACATTCGGGCATGGCGGTAGCGTGGCTGAATGCTCATCATGGAACGTCCGGGCACCGATGGTGCGGCCGGAACACTCGCGCTGCACCAGGAGATAGCCCAAGGGCCACCGAGCCACGCCAGCATCCCGTAGGAGCCCGATTCATCGGGCGAATGAGGCGAATGAGTGGCTCACGCGCTTGGCGAAACCGGCCTCGATTGCTTTCCCGACGCCTGTCCGTGGGCGATGGAAGAAGAAGTCCTCAATGATGCCTGGCGACCGGATGCCTGAAGACACGCATCGCGAGTAGCCGATCCCCGGCGCCGTCACGTTACCATGCGGACAAAGGCTTGCGCAGTACCAGCGAAGGTACGGTGGCGGCTGCACGGCAATGGATCAACCGTCAGCCAGGCAGGAGCAGGCATGCTGTCGTGGTCAGGATCATTGGCTGGCGCACGACTTCGATACGCTCATGGCGATGGATCGCTCAGCACTCACGCGGAAATCCAACTGGTTTATCTGATTGTTTTTGAGGAAAACTGGTTGTACGAACTGCGTTCGCGCTTGCGCGGGAATGAGGGTTTGCTGGCGCCGCCCCAATTCTTGCAGCCCCCGCGGCCCCGCGCCATGACCGAGGTCAGCTGAGGTTATTGAGTGGGCGCGTCTCTGGAAGGTATTTAATATACTGTCCCCTTTTTTACCGCTCCTCCCATGAAGACCCTCTACCTTGATGTCTGCGTCCTTTGCCGCCCATTTGATGACCAGAATCAGCTTCGCATACGCCTTGAAACTGATGCGGTGTTCCTGATTCTGAGACGCATCGAAACCGGGCTTTATCGTGCCGTGGTATCGCCAGCCCATGTCAAGGAGGTTGAGGCGATCAAGGAGACCAGCGAGCGGCTTGAGATGGAAAGACTGCTGAGCCGGTTGTCCAAATCGTGCGAATACGATCTTTCCCAAGCTCGCCATCGCGCCGAGGCCTTGATCGGCAGCGGATTTGGCATCGCCGATGCAGCCCACGTCGCTTTCGCAGAACAGGTGGCGAGTTATTTCATTACTTGCGATGACAAACTACTGAGGCGTTGCGCACACGCCGAATTGCCAATTTACGCGATGAGCCCGCTCGAATTCATTGCTCAGGAGGAACCATGAGTAGCGAAACACTGATGACCGAAGAACGACTGATCCGTCAAGCGACCGATGTCTTGATCGAAAATTTGGGGATCATGGAGGCCACCCGCTTTCTCACCCTAAGCCGCGAAGGCCGTCCGGAGTCTGTGGAACGACACAGAGCATGGCAAAGAGATCTGGACAAGGAGGTGTTCTTTGCCGAGATTTTTGGGGCAGACTAGGGGTCCAAGGTGGGCAAGAACGGAGGCCGGGAAGGGCGGCGCCAATGCGTTTCTGCTCTTGCGGAAACAAGGAGACTGTCCCCTTATCCCAGTGGAGGTTATCGAGTGGGCGCTTTTGGGAAGGTATTTCATACACTGTTTCTTTAATTGCCCATCTCTGCCAAGCACAGACCGATGGAAAAACCGACCCTACCCAGCGACGACTACGACACCCCGTGGAAAGACGCGTTGACGCGCTACTTCCCGGAGTTCATGGCCTTCTACTTCCCGCGAGCCCACGGCGAGATCGACTGGCAGCAGCCGCACGTCTTCCTGGACCAGGAACTCGCCCAGGTGGTGCAGGACGCCCAGCTCGGCAAGCGCCTGGTGGACTGTCTTGTGCAGGTCGCGACACGGGACGCAGGTGAGCAATGGGTCCACATCCACGTCGAAGTCCAGGGCCAGCACGATGCCGACTTCCCCGAGCGCCTGTTCACCTACAACTACCGGCTCTACGACCGCTACCGCCGTCCGGTTGCCAGTCTGGCCGTGCTGGCCGACGAACGTGAAAACTGGAAGCCGGACGGGTTTGGCTATCAACTGTTCGGCTGCGAGGTCGGCATCCGCTTTCCCGTGGTCAAGCTCCTCGACTACGCCAACCAGACCGAATCCCTGCTCGAAGACCCCAACCCCTTCGCACTGGTCACCGCTGCTCACCTTCTTACCCGGCGCACAAAGGGTGACCCGGAACAGCGCTATGCGGCAAAATGGCGGCTGGCCAAGCTGCTCTACGAACGCAATTGGGACAAGCAGCGCATCATCGATCTGTTCGGGGTCATCGACTGGCTGATGCGGCTGCCGACAGACCTTGAGCAACGGCTGCTGCAGGAAGTCTACACACTGGAAAGGAAGGTCATCATGCCTTACGTCACCTCTGCAGAACGCTTCGGAGTCGAGAAAGGCCGGCGGGAAGGCCGGCAGGAAGGCCGGCAGGAAGGCCGGCAGGAAGGCCGGCAGGAAGGCGAGGCTGCCCTCCTGAAGCGCCTGCTCGCGCGTCGCTTTGGCGCGCTCCCCGATGCGGTCCAGGTTCGGCTGACCACCGCCGATGTCGATCAGCTGGAAGAATGGGCGATCAAGGTGCTCGATGCCGAGTCCCTGGACGAAGTCTTCGATCAGCGCCCACAGTAGCAAGGGGGCAGCACACCCCAACCGGTTGCGATGTCGCAGGACCACCTTCACGACTTCGTCATTGTCGCCGGCGCGCCATACAGTGGTCGGCAGTTCGTCGTCCAGGTCGTCAAGTTCGCCGCCGTATAACCGGGGCGCGCCCGTGTATTTTGCCGGTAAGGACCGAGAGCGTGTGAATTCCTGGCTGGCGAGCGTGACACTGGTCGTCATCCCCGCACAGGCGAGAAGTTGCCTCGTCTGTCGGCTTGTTCTTTCAGGCATGGCGGTATGGAAACGGGTCATACGAAGTGTGTTGGCGCTTGCGCGGGAGTGAGGGCTTCGTGGCTCTGCCCCAATTGTTGACAGCGCGGATTCGCACCATGACCAGGTCAGCTGAGGTTATTGAGTGGGCGCGTCTCTGGAAGGTATTTAATATACTGTCCCTTTTATTCCGAACCTGATATTCCCGCAGAATCTCTAGCATGGACACTAAACTAGCAGTCACACTGATTTATCTCGATATCTGCTGCTTCAACCGCCCATTCGACGATCAGAGTCAATTGCTTGTCCGGTTGCAGACTGAAGCCAAGCTCGACATCCAGCAATCCGTAAGAGAAGGGAAAATCGCCCTTGTCTGGTCAGCAGTGCTGGATTTGGAAAACACCGCAAATGCTGATATCGAAAGGAGCAAGGTCATCAATGGATGGAAACCACTCGCGGTAATCGACATGGAAGTGACACCACAAATTGAATCTCTGGCAGAAGAATTCGCCAGTATTGGTGCCAAACCCATGGATGCGCTCCATGTCGCAAGCGCAATCACCGCTGGTGCAACCTTCCTACTCACGACAGACAAGCAACTACTGAAAAAAATGGTTGTCGAACCACGCATTTGTGTCATTGACCCCGTAGATTTCATAAAAACGCAACAGGACACAAGCCATGAGAACTGATACAGAAATTCGCCATGAAGGTGTAGCGACGCTCATCAAAACCCTTGGCCCCGTCGAAGCCGAGCGATTTATCGCACTGATCAACCGGGAACGGCTTGATTACACCGAATGGCGCAGAAATCAATGGCTAGAAGAAACAGTTGCCTCCCTCGCCGATAAGGCAAGAAAACTTCGTTCGGCAAGTAAGGAATGAACCCTCAAGTTAAATAATCCCTCGTTCGGCTGATGCGGCTATTGCCCGCCGAAGGATACCAAGCAATTGCTGGCCAACTACTGCGATGTGCTCCGTTCACCCCTCCACCCCCGCAGATTGGCCACCAGCCCCCTCAGCGGTGCCTGCGGACGGACGCCGCCGTTCGTGACCGCTTTGTGCCGGGCGTCTGCTGTCCGGCGGCGATCAGACAAACTGCGCAAGCCTTTTTCCTCAACATGTTACCGATGTAATCCGAGAGACCAGTTGCGGTTGCGTTGGGTCTGAGCGTGAGGTGTATTGGACTAAGCGTCGTTGACCCCGGCCCAGCCCGTGTTGCCATACATCTGACCGACCACGATCTTCGCCAACTCGACCGCGATGCTCTGTCGCGGCTTGGTGAAGAGGCGTTGCGGCGGTTGGCGGAGCGCCTGGTGGCCGATCTCAAGGACGCGCCGGACCGATTGAACCAGCACTCCCGCAATAGTTCGCGTCCGCCCGACAGCAATTCGGTTTATCGCCAACCCGTGGGGCCTCGGAGCGTGATCCGCCAACGGCACCGGTCGACACCGGGCTGATCCCGATCTTTGACCGATCACGCAAAGCCACCTTGGCCATGCACTTGAAACAGCCGTGTTTCTGGATCTGCGAGAGGAACCCAACCATGCCCTACATCGCCTCGGTAGAACGTATCGGCATTGAGAAAGGCATTCAGCAAGGCATGCAGCAATGGGAGTCTGCCCTCCTCGAACGCCAACTCACCCGCCGCTTCGGCCCGCACAGCGCGGAGACACTGGCTCGGCTGCAGGCCGCCACCGTCGAACAACTGGAACAGTGGGCCGAAAACATCCTTGACGCCACCACGCTGGAAGAGGTCTTCAAGGATTACTGACCACTTGACCAACCGGACAAGTGGGTCGGTTCCGGTTGTTGCCGGCAAGACGGCTGCCTGGCGCCGCACCAGTTTTTCACAGCCGCTGAGGTGACTGGCACAAAAAGACATCCCCGAATCCCAGGCAGTGGAGCTTGTTGCCAACGGAACGCCTATCACTTCAACGGGGCGGCAGCGCGCAGCCGTGGCCGGTCCGTCCATTCCTGGAAATCGCCTTTGACGAAGTTAGCATCGTCGCCGCCGTCACCGTCAACCAGGCCGAGGCCAAGGCCGGCGAGGTCATCGCCCCTTCATCCAGGCCAAGCGGGTTGGTGACCCGGCAAACAGCGCGCATTGCCAGGCGCCTGGACTTGATTTGCGCCGCAGCGGCTGGATCATCCACCGGGAAGACCGCTTGCGGCGGCAGCGCTGAGGATGATGAACATTGAGACTTGTCCAGCTCTGTTCTCTTGAGAGTTTTCTATACTGTCCCCTTTTATTGTCACCAGAAACCAACACCGATCGCATCGACCACCTCTACCAGGACCCCCACGAGACCGGGCGCAAGTTCATCCTGCACCACGGCGACCTCACGGACTCCTCCAGCCTCATCCGCATCATCCAGCAGATGTGGCCCAACGAGATCTACAACCTGGCCGCCCAAAGCCACGTGGCGGTGAGCCTCGAGGAACCCGAATACACCGCCAACTCCGACGCCCTGGGGGCCCTGCGCTAGAAGCTATTTTATATACTGTTTCTTTTATTCCCTTACGTGTGGAGAGCATCACATGCAAGTAGAACGACTATTTGAGCAGGTCAAGGATCGGCATGTGCTGATTGAACTGCCCGATGCCTTCAATAATCGCCGCGTCGAAATCATTGTCCTCACTGCCGATGAACCCGTTGCGGTTCGTCGGCGCCCACACCCGCACATTGCCGGCCGAGTTCAAATCAATGGCGACATTCTCGGCAGCGTTCCCGAAAGCGATTGGGACTTGCCTCGATGATCGTTCTCGACACACACATCTGGCTCTGGTGGATCAACGCGGATCAGATGCGTCTCCAATCGGCCTGGACCGCGCGTATTGAAAGCGCTGAGTCGGTTGGTGTTTCTGCCATTTCCTGCTTTGAAGTCGCCTGGTTGGCGCATCATGGCCGAATCGACCTGCCATGTGCGGAAGAGGCATGGTTCGAAAAAGCCCTCGATGGTTCGGGCATCACGCTGTTGCCGATCACCGCACGCATTGCCCGCATTGCCGTTCAGCTACCCGAACACCATCGCGATCCCCAAGACCGACTGATTATCGCCACGGCACTGACGCACGACGCCACACTCATTTCCATGGATGACAAGTTTCCCCTGTATGCCGAACTCGCCGGGCATCTGCTCCGTTGAGGCCGCTGATCGCGCCCAGGTTGCGGGGCTGACCAAGCAGAATCACCCGCCTGCCACGCTCGTATCGACGTTGCAGAAAGACCCGAACGCGGCCCAGCTGTCCCCTTCTTGCCAGCCATCTGCGACCATGTAGCCGGCCAGAGCAACGCGATTCGCGTCAGGGCCGCAAAAAGCCCCTCCTCGCGCAGCGCAAGCAGAGAGCCCATGGACCACCCATCCACCCCCGTAGGAGCCCGATTCATCGGGCGAATAAGGCCTCGGGCGAATCAGGCCTCTGGCGACGCATCAGGCGAATGAACCAAATGAGTGGCCTTCCCGACGCCTGTCCCTGACCGATGAAAAAGAAGTCCTCAATGATGCCTGGCGACCGGATGCCTGAAGACACGCATAGCGACCAGCCGCCACCCGGCACCGTCACTTCACCAGGCAGCCAAAGGCTTCCGCAGCCCCCCGCGGCGGTGTAGCGAGCCCGCACCGCAGGGCAATTGTCCAATCGTCTGCCAAGTCCGCAACACGCCAGCCTCAGGCGTGTTTTCCTGGTCGGCAACCATCGCCCAGAAAGCCCATGGGCGACCCTGTCTGCAGCGGCACACGAGGCCCGCCGTTGGCTCCACTGAGGGGACTGCTCGGCGCAACGGGCGACCCAGCCGCCAGGCGCCAGCCAGAAGCTCCCGATCGTGCCGAGCATGTCGGCGCATGAAGGAGAGCCGCCGGGGCCAGTGCAGGTTTTCAGGTCGTTGGTAGTCTGCGGGAAATACATATACTGTCCCCTTATTAGCCCTATTAGCGAAGGCGGATTGCCATGCAAAGCACCATTGAAATAGAGTGCCCACGGGAAATCTTGTTGGGTTTGCACCTGGACGCAGACCAATTTGCCGAATTGGTCAAGGGGGAGGCTGCGATGGCCTTGTTTCGCGAGGGTCGCTTGTCGTCTGGCATGGCAGCAAACTGGCTTGGCATTCCGCGCGCCCATTTCCTCTTGAAAGCGATGCAGACAGGTGGCGCAAACCTGTTGGAAGACAACGATGACGACTTTCTCAGAGAGATTTCCTTGCTGTGATCGTTTTTTTCAATACCACGCGTTTATTGCACTCGCCAGCATCGGCCAGTTGCATCTCTTGCCGCAGTTGTTCGGCACGGTGCACGTTGCAGAATCGGTCATCGGCGAATGCGCTGACGGCGGACGAATAGTTGTTCCCGCTTTGAGATCACTGGATTGGGTCATCCCCGTAGTAGATGAAGCGACATCGGGATTACCCGTCCTCCTCGAACTGGATCGCGGAGAAAAGCAAACCATCATCCTGGCGAGGACGTACGCCGCGCACAGAGTGATCATCGACGAGCGCCTGGGCCGCCGCATCGCCGAGTATCTTGGGCTTAACGTGACAGGCACGCTCGGTGTGCTTGCCAAAGCCAAGTCGGCTGGCCTGATCCCGTCATTCCATGAAACCGCGCAAGCGATGCGACAACAAGGCATCCACTACAATGCAGGGCGGATCAGTCGGGTTGCCCTGCACTTGGGCGAGGACCCCGGATCGAACTGAATGACCCGGTGCCCCCTTTTGTTGGCGCACTGCATGCAGGCCGCTGTCCGCTGCTGCTGTATCGATTTTCCAACCGCTTTCAACAGGGCAGAATCACTCGCACCCTTGAGACGAATCCAGCGAGGGTATTTCATATACTGTCCCTTTTATTCTCGTCCGCTTTCCCGTGGTCAAGCTCCTCGACTACGCCAACCAGACCGAATCCCTGCTCGAAGACCCCAACCCCTTCGCTCTGGTCACCGCATCCCACCTTCTTACCCGGCGCACAAAGGGTGACCCCGAACAGCGCTATGCGGCAAAGCGGCGGCTGGCCAAGCTGCTCTACGAACGCAATTGGGACAAGCAGCGCATCATCGGCCTGTTCGGAGTCATCGACTGGCTGTTGCGGCTGCCGACAGACCTTGAGCAACGGCTGCTGCAGGAAGTCTACACACTGGAAAGGAAGGTCATCATGCCTTACGTCACCTCTGCAGAACGCTTCGGAGTCGAGAAAGGCGCTTCAGGAAGGCGAGGCTGCCCACCTGAAGCGCCTGCTCGCGCGTCGCTTTGGCGCGCTCCCCGATGCGGTCCAGGTTCGGCTGACCACCGCCGATGTCGATCAGCTGGAAGAATGGGCGATCAAGGTGCTCGATGCCGAGTCCCTGGACGAAGTCTTCGATCAGCGCCCACAGTAGCAAGGGGGCAGCACACCCCAACCGGTTGCGATGTCGCAGGACCACCCACACGACTTCGTCATTGCCACTGGCGCGCCATACAGCGGTCGACAGTTCGTCGTCCAGTTCGTCGTCCAGTTCGTCAAGTTCGCCGCCGTATAACCGGGGCGCGCCCGCGTACTTTGCCGGAGAGGACCGAGAGTGTGTAAATTCTTGGCTGGCGAGGGTGACACTGCTCGTCATTCCCGCACAAGCGAGTAGTTGCCTGGTCTATCGGCTTGTTCTTTCAGGCATGGCCGTATGGAAACGGGTTATACGAAGTGCGTTAGCGCTTGCGCGGGAATGAGGGCTTCCTGGCGCCGCCCCAATTGCTGACAGCGCCGCCTCGCGCCATGACCGAGGTCAGCTGAGGTTATTGAGTGGGCCCTGCGCTGGAAGGTATTTCATATACTGTCCCTGTTATCCTAATGCTCCTCGCTGGTTGAAAATGCTCAAGAAGCACAGCTTTATCCCAGCCGCCCCGCCTGAGCCTCTCAACCTTCGAGCTGCTCTTGATGGCATCAGGTGCCTGAGATTCGCTCACCTTCCGGAGGGTGTTCTTTCACGGTAACACAGTCCCTTCGTCAAACTCGGCGAGTTTTGCCGGGAGATGCTCAACGATTGGGAAGCGATCATCCGGCCGCTGCTCGACCCCAGCCTCCCGCTCACCAACAATGCGGCCGAACGTCTGTTGCGCCACTGGGTCATTGCTCGTCGCCTGAGCTTCGGTACCCGCAGCGAGCAAGGGACTCGAGCGTTTGCGCTGCTCGCCAGCATCATCGATACTTGTCGCGCAAGGAAGGCGTCCGCTTGGGATTACCTCACCGCTGCCCTTCAGGCCGGCCGCCAAGGACTACCGATGCCGCCTTTGCCCGCCGTCTCGGTAGGGGGGTGATTGGTTACCAATGAAGTGGTGGCGCTCTACATCGTCCCGGAAAAGATCGAGATGCTGAACCGCAAGGTTTCACCCATCGTCGATGTCGAGATCGAGGATTACCTCACCCACAAGCCGCTCAACTTCCGCGCCACGCGCGACACTAATCAGCCGGATGAACTGATGACCTTTATCAAAACGATTGAAGACGCAATCGACCAGGCAGCGAAAAAGAACTTCCTGCCGATGCACCCCGGCGATGTGGTCACGACTTACGCCAATATCGATGCGCTGAAGCGCGATGTCGGTTTCGAGCTCAAGACCGATCTGGCCGTCGGGATCGGGAATTGGGCGGCGTGGTATAGAAACTATAACCAGAAAAGCTAATTATTTTATGTGGTTTTAAAATTGGATTAATATATGAATAAGTTACGCATTGGATTTCCATTAGCGCGGGGCGGTGGTGGCCCTACTATATTTATGCGAAGGTTAAAAGATGCGGTATGTGAAGATGGCCTAGCTATAACTAGCCATTTCTTTGATCCAAGAGTGGATATATTGGTGTGTGCAAATGTAATACGAAATCCATGGCGCAAGCCATATGTATTAAGACTCGACGGAATTGCATTTGATTTAACATTGGGTAACGACGAGTTAAATAAAAGAAATCTTCCGATATTCAAAGGGATCGATAAATCGTCAGGATTGATATTTCAATCGGCATTTGACAAGAGGTTGATTTCATCATTCCACTCACTACCGAATTCGCCTTCAATTATTATACCAAACGGTGTAGACCTAAATGCTTTTAAGCCTGTTGGAACTAATTTACGATCAGCCCTTGGAATCAAACCAGAAGAACTGGTTTTTCTCACATCTGCAAAATGGCGTAAGCACAAAAGACTTGATTCAGTAATAGAAGGATTTGAAGCTTTTTGTCAGGTGACAAAAAAGCCTGCTCATCTACTAATACTTGGGGAGGTTGATAAAGAAATAGAGCACCTTCCTTTAGGTGCACGAATAATTGGACACATTGATCCATCAGAACTGCCTCAATGGTATCGAACAGCAGATATATATTTATTTTTTAGTTGGTTAGATCATTGCCCGAACACTGTCGTCGAGGCTCTGGCATCTGCATTGCCTGTTCTTTGTACAAATCAAGGTGGAACAAGAGAATTGGTAGAATTGACAAACGGGGGCATAGTGCTTGAGGTGGACAATGATTTTGAATTCAAAGAAGTGGAATTATACAAGCCGCCAAAACCTCGGCAAGATCTAATTGTAAAAGGCATGCAGGATATTGTTGCAAAAAAAGAACAGATATCGGCAGGAATTAATAGAGAAACTGTTGGCATTCAATCGGTGGCAAGCAGGTATGTAGAGTTTATCAAAACAATCAATCAACTAAAAACACAATAATATTCATCCAATAAACCGTGTTCGTCAACTTGACGCTCTCAGAGGGTTGGCAGCGCTTGCGGTCGTTGTTTACCATTACAAGTCGTTACGACCGGATATACGGGTATCCCGAAGGAAGTCCCGTGGAACCCTATTTGGGACGATTCGGTGCGGAGCTGTTCTTCATGATCAGCGGCTTTCTCATTTTCATGAGCCTAAGCAAAGTGCGGAGCGGTTTCAAGGGCTTACAGGATTTTGCTATTGCCCGCTTTTCTCGCCTTTACCCTGCCTCCTGGGCTGTGATGTGTGTTACGTTTCTTATTGCACTTTTGTTTGGTTTGCCTGGACGTTCTGTTGAAATCTCAGACTTGCCCGCCAATGCCACAATGTTGCCAAGTATATTGCGAACACCGATGGTGGATGAAGTTTACCGGACTCTGGAAAAAGAACTGTTTTTTTATTTCTGGATGGCAGCTCCATTGCTGGCTGGCGCACTGAAAAATCTTCGATCTATTTTGCTAATGTGGATGCTGCTTTCTGCCACCGCCTTGCCGGTGGCCACAGCAATTGGATGAGATGGGAGCTTTATCTTCAAAGCAATCAAGAACATGCTCATCCGGGAATGGATCCCATATTTCTGCGCAGGCATACTGGCATATCTCAGATTCTCAAATGGCAAACTTCAAATAATTGATTCCGCATTGGGCTTGTTGATACTTTTACGAGTAACAAGTGACAACACCCCATTGGAATCAACGATCATCTTAACACTGATAAATGTATTTTACTTCATGGTGCAGTGTTACCTTTTTTGGCTTGCCAATAAACCATTACTTTTCTTAGGCACAATACCGTATTCCCTGTACCTCATACATCAAAACCTCGGCTACATTATCATTCGTGAAACATTGCCGATATTTTACACTCCTTGGACTCCATGGGATTCCATGGCTTCTAGCAGCAACTGCCTCGATAGCCATAGCAACCAGCATCACATATACCGTTCAACGACCTGCCATGCAATTACTTCGCCATCTAAAGCAGCGCGCAAAAACAATAGCTCCAAAAGCTGATCAATGACAATTTTATTACGTAGCTCGCTTCGCACGAATATTTTATTTAAATATCTTAATTTATTCCTGTCTGTCGCTAGCGGAATTTTGCTGGTTCCGTTTTACTTATCCCATCTATCCATTCATGAATATGGTGCTTGGCTAGCAGTCGGATCTTTTGCCACCTGGTTTGCTGCAATGGATCCAGGTATTGCGAACCTTCTAATTCAGAAGGTCTCTCATAGCCTAGGTGAGGGCAATAGGAAAGCTTTAATAGGGTATGTAGTTGCGGGATTCAGCATCTCATTATTAGTGGCCATAACTGTACTTTCCCTGGGGTATTATTTATCTCCAGAGGTTATCAGTTGGTTTGGCATTAAAAGTGTAAACAATACACAGCTCATTTCGGCATTCCGCTTGGCAGTAGCTAGCACTGCAACAATGATCCTCGCTTTTGCTTTCATTGGCGTAATTCAGGGTATGCACAATAGTTTTGTAGCAGGCCTGCTAGTCACCTTGGGTGGGATTATTAAGATCGGCATGGTGGTGATACTTTTCACATGTGACTATGGCTTGCTGGCGCTTCCCATGGCCGAATTTTCCGCGGCATTACTGATGCTTGCCGGTGCGGCTATTTTCTTGGCGGTGGCTTACAGAACGAAACTTGTTGCCGCTCAACTTCATTTCGCGCGACTGAGTGAATTTCTTGGATTGTTTGCCTATAGCTTTGGCGCGCGCCTTGGCAAGATCATCACTGGCAACCTTGATGGCGTTTTGATAGCTCGTTTGATTGGGGCGGATCAAGTGGCTATTTATTCTCTTACGGCGACCGTGCCAAGACAGGCAGAGAATCTCATCAACCAACCCATAGCAGCCTTTCGACCCACGCTGGCTTATCTTTCGGCCAACGCGTCAACTGACAGGCTAGCTCAACACATCGAGCGAATGTTGCGGTGGATTTTATGGTTGTCTGGATGGGTTCTGGCAGGCTTGATCAGCCTAAACGGTGACTTTGTTCGTCTCTGGGTGGGGTCAACAAACTTTGCCGGTCCTGAGGTGGCAATGGCGCTGGCTCTATTGTTCTGGATGAGGGTCTGGACGAACTCGACAGGAACCATAGGGTTCAGCCTGGGTGACATCCGTCGCAACAGTCTGGCCGAATGGGCATATAGTCTCCTGCTGATTCCAGCCCTGATAGCAGGCGCAATGTGGTGGGGTTTGCTGGGAATTGCAGTGGCCCACATTGTCGTTCAACTATTCACCATGGCATGGTATTTCCCGTGGTCGATCTGGCGCCGTATGCAATGGCGAGGTAAGGTAACATTTGGCATACTGACTGAAGGACTGCTAACTATCGCCGCCATAGGATTGGCTTTTCTATCTTGTCCCACAGCCGATAGCTGGCCGCAATTTGTATTGTCCAGCCTGTCTCTAACGGCCATCTATTTTTTCGTGCTATGTGTAATAAGTTCTTCTTTGCGGCGCGAGATGGTTCATCTGTGGAAGTCTTTCGTCAATAAGTAATAAGTGACAATAATTATTAACCCGCCATGAATGCATTAAAAATATTTGTTTTGATGTCGGTTGTTCTGCTATCCGATTTTTATTTTATTGATCCAAGCATCCGTTTGCAAACATTGGCCATGGCACTGTTAATAGCAATGCATATGCGTAACCATGGAATGCCTCGCTTCACCCTGTTGACTGGAAATCGATTGAGCCGGCTGATGGGAGTCAGCGCATGGTTTATTGCTTATATGTCTTTTATAGATTTCATCCGGGGCGTCTCGTTGTATGAGGTTGGCGTAAAACTCTTATCTTATGTATTGATCATTTTCTTGCTGCCAGCATTTGTGGAGCGCAATAAACCATTTAGTATGGTGATATGGTACAGACGCTTTCTGCTAATCAGTATTGCTTTCGCCGCGATGCAAGTATCCGGGTTGCATTATGCGCTAGGGGATATCGTTCCGAATATTGGTATTATTGGTAGCAATCTGGCAAGGGAGGAGTTGATCGATACATATGGACGAGTTACTGGTGCCACATACAATACCATTGCATTTTCTATGCAAATGGTGATTCTGATATTGCTGGTATATGGTGGGTTTCTTGCCCAACCGCGCAAAGACCGAATCCATTATGGCATTCTAGGTATTCTTGGATTGTTACTCAGCCAGACAAGAGCGGCATTGATTGGTTTGATTCCAGCAATAGTAATCAGCTATCTTATATTCGCCAATTCTCGTTTGCAATCTGCCATGAAACTCGTCCCGATGTTGACCCTGGCGCTTGGAATGGCTTGGGTTATGCAAAACCTGGCGTCTGATTATTTCCCTTATCTTGCCAAAGAAATCGACGAAAGCGACACTCATCGGTTCTGGACCAATTGGTACATGACGTTGGGGGTATTGAATGAGTCTCCATTGTTCGGCATTTCTCCTGAGCAGGCATGGGACGTTTATTTTCGTCATGCCGATCGCAATGCGGTTGTTCAATATACGCCAGAGATGAAGACCCCAACACATCATAATCAACTCGGGTATTATTTACGCTACTACGGCCTGATAGGTATATTCTTTTTGATGTCGGTATATTATCAAGTACTCAAATTGATAAATTCTTCAACTTCAATGCCTATGCGTATTTTTCTAGGTAGTGTGATCATACTTGACTTTCTTTATTCGATGACACACAACAACAAATTGCTGGTCAGCCCGCTACTCTGGATATTCTTGTCGTTGGCACTGCTGCCTATAGAAAAGGCTAATCGCACGCTTACCTCAGCAACTCGTGGGGTGTAAGAGTGAAACAGCGTGTGATATTAGCGGGCAACTGGGCCTAGGACATCTACGAAGAGGCGCTGGCGCGGGGGTTTGTCTGGCATGGCTGGGAAGTCTTGCCGTTTCGCACCGGTGATGTGCAGGGTATGCCGGCTGACTCGTCCCTGCTTGGCCGCCTTCGCCCAGCCCGGAGCCTCAAGCCCGTCAACGACGCGTTGCTGCAAGCCGCGAAGGAAGTTAGGCCCGACATGATCTTTCTCTGGCGGTGTATCGATATTCTGCCCTTGACACTTTCACGTCTGCGTTCTGAACTGCCGAATTCAACAATAGTCGTTTATCACAACGACAATCCTTTCACTAATTTTAAGGACCGGCTGAAGTGTAGGCATTTTCTTTCAGGTCTGCGGCATGCCCATGTGACTGCCGTGTATCGCCCTAACAACGTAGAAGAGGCTCTAGCACATGGTGCGCAACGAGTAGAGTTGCTGCTTCCCTCCTTTATCCGTGACCTTCACCGCCCTTTGCGCGGCATGCAAAAGACAGACGTCATATATGTTGGCCATTACGAGCCGGATGATCGAATGGATGCGTTATTGGCATTGCATGAAGCGGGTGTGGATGTGCAGGTGCGAGGTCCGGGTTGGCAGTCAGTCCAGAAAAGGCACCACTGGATCTCACAGCAAAAAATAGAGAGGTTGTGGGGTGATGCATATGTGAGTGCATTGTCCAATGCTAGGATAGCTCTAGCCTTTCTTTCAAAAAGGCATGGTGACGTATATACCCGTCGTTGTTTTGAGATTCCGGCTTGCGGCAGCTTATTGATGGCACCCCGCACCCCACAGCTACAGGAATTGTTTCGAGAAGGTGTGGAGGCGGTATTCTGGAGCTCAACTAATGAATTAGTTGATAAGGTGATTTTATACTTATCACACGAATCAGATCGAGCGCAAATAGCGGCAGCGGGTCATCGACGAGTGAATGATGAGGGGCACGATGAATACGGCCGTGCTGCCCAAGTAATTAATTGGCTCGATAAATAGCATTAAACTTTGCTCCTAAAAGGTAGGTGTCATGAATTATCCCGCACTATCCCCACCCCTCGCTAATCCACCTTTGAGAGTTTGTTTTATACAGCCTGTACAATCACCTTATTGGACAGAACGGCTGAGGGTTCTTGCACAAAATAACAACCTTGACCTGACCCTACTATTGGAGCGTGAAGGCTTTGCTCATCGTCCGGGCTGGCAGCCAGCAACAATAGAAGGCGTCAGCGTGCGTGTTCTGGGAAGCAAAGTGAGGAAAACTGTTAGCAAAAGGGATGATCACGGTTATCAAATCCATGGCAATAGACTGATTCCTTGGAATTTGCCTTATTGGCTGTGGCGTTACCGGCCTGATGTGCTTGTAGTTTGCAACGCAACGCAATTATTGCTGTCTTTGCCGTATAGATGGTTTTTCAATATTAGAGTCGCAATCACGGTGGAGGACACTCCGCATGCAACACGCAATCTTGGCCACTTTACACGTTGGATCAAAGGATTGATTTATCGCCGTGCTGATTGCTGGTTTGCCTTCAGCGAGGATGCCAAGCAGTTCCTAAGGCAAATCAGAATCTCGAAAGGCGTTGTGCGCAGTTCATGGAGCCTGGACATGAGCAGTTTTCTGCCCAAATACACAATGAATGCATCGACTGATAAATATGATAACGGTAGTGAAGCCCGGACCGTCTTGTTTGTAGGCCAACTGATACCGCGCAAAGGGGTAATGGGTCTACTTCAGGCATGGAATGAATTGGCAGCCGAAACTAGATCGCGATCACAGTTGCACTTAATAGGTGACGGGCCATTGCGGGAACAGGTAGCTAATTACATCCACGATCACAAATTGGATGAAGTGCGGATTATTGGCCAAATTCCCTATGACATGGTTCGGAATCTTCTAAGCAGTGCGGATCTTTTTGTGTTGCCTACCCTGGAAGACCTCTTTAGCCTGACGGTTGTTGAGGCCATGGCCTGTGGTTGTGCGGTTGTGACCACTCCATTCAACGGCGCACGGGAACTCGTGCAACAGGGAATGAATGGCTGGATTGTGGATCCCATCCAATCTGGCGCTCTGACTACTGTGCTAGAGCGTGCGCTGTCTGAGCAGACAAATCTAAAAGAGATGGGCACTGCCGCACGGCACAGGGTTGAGAACATGGACAACACCAACGTGATGACTCAATTCGCGCAAGACTTGCGCAATCTGGCGCCAGGCCATGGGTGAATGCGAACAGACCAAAGCGCGCCGGTGTTTAAGACCATCAGGCATCGTTGTGGCGATCCTCGGGGTTGATGGTGTTGGTAAATCAACTCTCATCAGCGCTATTTTGCTCGCCCTTAATGACGCGACACAGATCCCAGTGGTTGTGCAGCACCTGCGCCCCACTGTACTCCCCCCGTTATCACGTTTGAAGGGCAAGAAGGAGGTGCCTGTGAGTTCCGTGCTGGAACCACACGGCTCCACACCCTCCGGTAAACTGGGTTCCCTGTTGCGATTGACCTATCTCACGCTCGATTACCTAATCGGTTACTGGTTGTGGACGCGCCCTAAGATCGCCCAGCAGCCCACCGTGGTGATTTTTGATCGCTACGCCTATGACATGGCCCTGGACCCACGCCGCTTTCGCATCGGGTTGTCGAGCCGCGTGGTGGGCTGGTTTGCTGCCCTGGCACCCAAGCCGGACCTGATTATTTGTTTGCATGGCAGCCCCGAGGTGATCGCTGCGCGCAAGCAGGAACTGTCGCTTGAAGAAACCCGACGCCAGGTGGATGCACTTCGGAAATTCGCAAGCCAGGAGCCGCGTGCGGTCCTGATTTCCACGGACACAACCATTGATGAGACGCGGGATAAGGCATTGCAGGCAGTATTCAACTTATTACAGGGCAGGCTGCCGATTGAACATCCTAGCGAAGCACCACTTTTGCCGCGTAACCACATAAGTGTTGAAACAAACAAGAGATGAAAATTCTTAAAACAATTAGCCTGGTTCTTTATTACGGTCTTGCCCGTTGGTTTCCTACTCAACCGATGCCGGGGTGGAAATTCGGCTACGCCTTTCGCCGGATGCTGGTCAGACGTATCGGCGTTTCGGTTGGGCAATCTGTCATTGTTAAACACAATGCACAGTTTGGCGCGGGCGTAGGTCTTGTAATTGGTGATCGTGCACAGCTTGGCCATAACTGCCGTCTCGGGAATAACGTGACGATTGGCTGTGATGTTGTTATGGGGCCAGACGTAATAATTATGACTAGTGCGCATGCGTTTGAGGACCCTTATGTTCCAGTTAATCTTCAGGGTGCTCTGCCAATTCTTGCTGTTACCATCGGCGACGATGTCTGGATTGGAACAAGAGTGATCATTCTTCCAGGCGTTACCATCGGGCGGGGGGCAGTTATCGGCGCAGGTGCGGTGGTCACAAAAGATGTCCCGCCATTTGCGATTGTTGGTGGTGTCCCTGCAAAGGTGATCCGATATCGTGGCGACCAAGCGGGTGTGTAATCGTGCCAAATAATAATGGAACTGAGTGGGATTTCCGAACCGGTTGGCGCTGGCTGTTGCCTATTCAGGATGTCGGCCGTGTCCGCTTGTATGGTTTTACGAACGAGGAAGAGCGGTTCTGGAGGGAGGTATTGCCGGCCCCTGAGTGGAAGGCGGATGGCCAACCTGCCGACGCTCTGCTGGTGGATGGCGTGCGCTGCGGCGTCCAGTCGATGCCCTCACTCGGTGATATTACAGCCGCACAGATGGTCTGTATGCTTGTCAGTCGGGCGCAGGCTAAGCGTTGGCGCAGGGTTTTGTATGAAACCTTTCCGAAGGTTCGCGAATACGGTCTGCTTCCATCACACAACCCGCGTATTGTCGTGCCCCTCTCCACGGCTCGGCATGCGTTAGTCGCTTTAAACTTGCATCGACCTGGACGATGGGTTGCGCGGTTTGGGTTGATGTTGGCGCGAGCACTTGTTTGCGTCGGTAACTTCGAGTTGTTGCGCGGTCGCACGCTGCTTATCGCTACGCGGTCATCCGACTTCATCCCCAATGGCGCCGTGCATGCTGAGTTGCCAGAGCGTTTTGGACAACACGCAATGGACTGTGCCTTATACCTTGGCACAATGGATGCCAACCGGAAGACTGTCGTGCTGCCGATGGGGGATTTGCCCCCGAGCACCATACTCAAGGTAGCGGCATCGCCGACGGCCCGTGCATCGCTCAATAATGAAGCAGCGGCGTTGTCGGCGTTGTCGCAGTCGCCTCTTTCAGCATTTGTCCCCAGACTGGTCGGCCTGGTTTCAACCGATGCTGCTCTAACGCTATATCAGGAATACCGCATACGTCACTGGCGATTCGGTAGGGCAGCATCAGAAACTACGATCATTCGGTTTCTTGCCGCCATGTCCCGCATCGGCCGTGAAAGGCGTGAGATTGATGGCCATTTTGTCACTGGTTATTTCTGTCATGGCGATTTCGTGCCCTGGAACCTGCAACCCGACGGTGGGGGACTTTTCGTTTTTGACTGGGAGCATAGCGTCTCTTGGGCACCGGCTTTTGCAGATGCTTTTCAGTTCATTGTTGCTCCTGCCCTGCTTGTAAAGAGGGAGAAAGATATTCTCAATATTGAAGCGCATGCCAAAGCCTTTGCTGCACGTCTTGCCGACGTTGGCGGACTGGAGAGAGCACAGATAGACCACTGTTGGCGCCACTGGTTAACCAGTGCGGCAATGCGAATGCCCCAACTTATTCCTGTATTAGAGAACACATGATGGAAAAAGATACTGTTTTGCAAGAGTTTTGCTGCGCCTTGTATGAGGCGACTCTTGCCGAGGGCGGGCAACTTGCCTTCCTATCGGAAATCAAAGCGCACAGCCACCTCACCCATGACATCGACGTGGTGGTTGATCGCCAAGCCTGGGGAAGACTTACGGCCATTATTGGGCGTGTAGAGACTCGGCTTGATTGGCAGTTGGTTCAAATGATCCAGTATGACCTTGGAGACAGTGTCTATTTCGTTATTGGCCGCCTTGGTCCTACTGAGGACGAGACGATATTCGTAAAGTTTGACATCCTGTGCGATGACTTGGGCCTTGGCTGCTATGGCGTCCGAAGTCATCTGCTACTGAAAGGGGTCGAGATGATCGAGGACCTCCCTGCCCCAGCCCCAGAGATGCTTCTTGCATATCTAGTGCAGAAGCGACTGACCAAAAGGGTGATTGATACCGAACAATTCTCCCGATTGGTAGGCCTCCGAAAGAGGACGAACGATGAATTCGACAACGCGCTGGTGACAAAGCATTTTCCTCAGGCGGTATTGACGCGTGCCTATTCGCTTTTAGCACTCAATGATTACATGGGGTTCTCTGTTCTGATTTCCGGACAACAGGCAAGGGCGAAAGCACCATTACTGGCGCTTGGGCTACGGCGGGCATGGCATCAGTCTGTTCGATTGGCACGACGTGTCCTTGATTCCGTTGGCCGCGTGGTGTTACTGCCGAGCGAAGCAGAGGGCGGGGGCGCCGAGGCCGAGACGATGAAACGGCTTTTCGACGTACCATTCCGGGGCCGCATCTTGATCGCCACAACACCTCCGAGCGGTTTTAGGCGGATGGTGCTGATGACTTCCGGCTGGCTTGTGCTTGTAGTGCCGCAAGGTAAGAGAGCCGCACCTCTGGCACCATCTGCGCTCTACGGTATGCTGGCGCAGGCGGCAAAAAAACGATTGTTGAGTAGGTGCGAAAGATGAAAGTGTTGCTCTTGGCGTATGCTTGTGAGCCGGGGCGTGGGTCTGAACCTGGGGTTGGTTGGCACTGGGCACAGAACCTTGCCCCTCATGCGGAAATTCATGTGCTGACACGGGCAAATAACGAAGCGGCCATTATCGCTGCGATGGCGACAATCCCTGCACAAATCAGCTTCCATTATCACGATCTAGGCCGCTATACGCGCATGATCAAGCGAGTGATCGGTGTGCAGGCCTATCATCAGCTTTGGCACATTACCGCATTGAGGCTGATTAAGCGACTGCAGGCAGAGAATGAATTTGACTTGATCCATCACTTGACTTTCGGGGTGGCCTGGGGGGTTTCACCTGCGTGGATTGTGGCGCGGCGCTTCATATGGGGGCCGTTTGGCGGCGGCGATATCGCGCCAGCGGTGATTACTCGTTCCTGGCCCTTGCGACCGCGCCTAGCTGAGTCCGTGCGTCGTCTGTTTGTCATGGCCGCCTTCCGCCTTAATCCCTTGGCATGGCTTGCCTTCTCTCAAGCAGACATGTTATTTGCCCGCACACACGCAACATACGCCGCAATCCCTGAGCGCTATCGGCACAAAGCTCGAGTGCTATTGGAAACCGGTGCACCAGATGTACCCGAAGCCCCGGATAGTGCCCGAATTGCCGCAAAGGCCGAGATGCTTTCGCAAGAACTTCGGCTAGTCACCGTGGGACGATTGATCCCCCTGAAGTACACCGAACTGGCACTACACACGCTTGCCGAGTTGGGCAAACGGGGCTATCGCCCTATTCTCAATATCCTTGGGACTGGTCCACAATCAATGGAGCTTTCAGCGCTCGCTGTCAGACTAGGTATTGCGGATCAAGTTTCTCTTGCTGGCCAATTGGCGCGAGAACAGGTCTTTGAGCAACTAAATCAGGCACATGTATTGCTCCATCCATCTGTCCGCGAAGGTGGTGCATGGTCGATCTTCGAAGCACTTGCCATGGGACTACCCGTCATCTGTTTGGACAATGCAGGCCCTGGGGCGATTGTCGACGGCGATTCAGGCGTGAAATTGACCCCAACTACTTCAGATGCTATGGCGCGTTCGATGGCCGATGCAGTTATTGCTATGACTGCGGATCCCACCACTTGGACTCGCCATGCCAATGCCGCCCGGAGGAGGGCAATTACTGGTTTGAGTTGGCATGCGATCACGGAAACGGTTCTGGCCGACTGGCACCGCGTAGTTGCGGATGAGCGTGCGTGAGAATTCTGCTGGTCCATAATTTTTATGGCTCTGCCGCACCCTCCGGCGAGAACCAGGTGTTTGAAGCAGAACGAAGCTTGTTGCAGGCGCGTGGGCATCAGGTAGAAACCTTTACCCGGCATAGCGATGAAATCCGCGCTCAAGGCGCCTGGGGGGCAGTGAAGGGTGCATTGGCCACACCCTGGAACCCCTGGATGACCTGGGCCGTGCGGCGGGTCGTCGATCGCTTCAAGCCGGATGTCGTGCATGCGCACAATACTTTTCCCCTGATCTCACCGGGCATTTTCCATGCCATAGGCGACAGCGCGGCGCGGGTTTTGACCTTGCATAACTATCGCGTGTATTGCCCGGCTGGCATCCCCATGCGGGCAGGCAATGTCTGCACTGACTGTCTGGATAGCCGTTCCGTTTGGCCTGCTATTCAGCATGGTTGCTACCGGGGCAGCCGCATTGCCACGCTGCCGTTGGCATTCGGGGTGGGGTTGCGCAGATTTATGGGCACCTGGTCGCGGCAAGTGGATGGATTTATTGCGTTGTCTGAATTTCAGCGCCAGCGGATGGCGGATGCTGGGTTGCCGCTGAACAAGGTCCATGTCAAACCGAATTTCTATCCGGGCATGCCCGCCGTGTTGCCCTGGAGCAAGCGCCAGCCCTATGTGATTTTTGCCGGTCGTTTGACGGCTGAAAAAGGGGTGGTGAGCTTGTTGCGGGCCTGGGCGGCCTGGGGCGCGGGTGCACCGGAATTACGGATGGTCGGCGACGGAGATTTGCGGCCGGAACTGGAACGGTTAGCACAGGGTTTGACGGTTCGCTTTCTGGGTCAGTTGCCGGCTGCCGAGGCACAGGCACAGATTGCCGGCGCCTGTTTGCAGGTGTTGCCATCAGAGTGCTTTGAAGGTTTCCCCATGGTGGTGCGTGAAGCCTTTGCCTTTGGTACGCCAGCGGCTGTTACCAACCTGGGGCCGCTGCCCAGCATTGTTCAGGCAGGTGAAAGCGGACTGGTGTTTGAACCGGGCAATCCAGCGTCCTTGTTGCAGGTGGTACGCACAGCCTGGGAAACACCGGGATTATTAGAACGTTTGGGTCAAGGTGCGCGTCGCGAATTTGAAACCAAATACACGGAAGCTGCGAACTACGCGCAGTTGATGACCATTTATGAAGAAGCGATGGAAGTATCCCGCGCTGCGAGATGAGGTGTTGGCGGCATGAAGGAAAATATTCTGGGTTACGTGGTGGATTCTTTTACGGTGGAGGGATGCGCGGACAACGTGTTTGCAGCACTAAGCGGCTTTGATAGGCCAAACGTTTGCGCATGGCTAGCATGTTTGAATCCACATTCTTATGCGATGGCGCTGGATGACAAGACGTTTTCGCAAGCGCTCAATGATGCGAATTGGCTAGTACCGGATGGTGCCGGGGTGGTGTTGGCTTCACGTATTTTTGGCGGTGGGATTAAGGAACGAGTAACCGGCTCGGATGTGTTCCACGGTTTGCATCAGCGGATGAACAAGGCTGCGGGGATGAGTGTGTTTTTTCTGGGGGCGACAGAAGAGACTCTTAGGTTAATCCGCGACAGGATGGCGCGGGATTACAGCAATGTGCGTGTGGCTGGTACATATTCACCCCCATTCAAACCGACTTATTCAGATGAAGAAATGAACGAGATGATTTCAGCCGTAAATGCCGCCGCGCCGGATGTTTTGTGGGTAGGCATGACCGCGCCAAAACAGGAGAAGTGGATTTTTGAAAATCGCGCACGCTTGAATGTCAAATTCGCCGGCGCGATTGGCGCTGTATTTGATTTTTATACCGGCCGGGTTAAACGCGCGCACCCGATGTTTCAGCGCTTAGGCCTTGAATGGTTACCCAGACTGGTGCAGCAACCAACGCGCTTGTGGCGCCGGATGTTCGTATCCGCGCCGATTTTTATGTTGCATGTAATTTTGACAAAGGCAGGCTTAAGGTGAATGGCGTTATTTCGGGGACAGTATATGTATCTCTGGGGGCTTCTGGCCGACCGTCGGCCGATGTTGCTTGCGGTCGAGGCGACAGGGAGGGTCCGCGCCTGACGGTCAATTCGGTCGTCAGGCCTGCCGATCCACGAGCCGCGTCCTGTGAACAAGGGACAGCCTCTGAATTGTCCAGCCAGCGAGTTCAAATCGCCCGATGAATCGGGCTCCTACAGTGTAATGTGGGGCGCATAATAGGGGGACAGTATACTTAACTCCCGCCATGCGCCGCCCCGTGTGCGGGTTGTTCCTTGAGAAATCGGGAGACCCACTTCCTTTTGCCGCACGGCGGTGTAAGGTACCGGTTTGATCGGAGTCAGCAAGCTTGAAAATCCTCCTCACCGGCGCGGCCGGTTTCATCGGCATGCACACCGCGCAGAGCCTCCTGCGTCGCGGTGACACGGTCGTCGGCATCGACAACCTCAACGACTACTACGACGTTCGCCTCAAGCACGCCCGCCTGGCCTGCCTGGCGGGGCAGGGCGATTTTCGCTTCATCGAGATGGACATCGCCGACCGGGTGGCGATGGCCGCGTTGTTCGCCGGTGAAGGTTTCGAGCGGGTGATCCACCTGGCAGCCCAGGCCGGTGTGCGCTACTCGCTGCTCAACCCCAACGCCTACGTCGATAGCAATCTGGTGGGCTTCGTGAACGTCCTCGAAGGCTGCCGCCAGCACGCGATTCAGCATCTGGTCTACGCCTCGAGTTCGAGCGTTTACGGCGGCAATACGCGCATGCCCTTCGCCGAGCGCGACAACGTCGATCACCCGGTCAGCCTGTACGCCGCGACCAAGAAGGCCAACGAGCTGATGGCGCACACCTACAGCCACCTCTATCGTCTGCCGACCACCGGCCTGCGTTTCTTCACTGTGTACGGCCCGTGGGGCCGGCCCGACATGGCGCCTTTCCTGTTCACCCGGGCGATCCTCGAAGGTCGGCCGATCGACGTCTTCAACCACGGCCGCATGCAGCGCGACTTCACCTACGTGGACGACATCGTCGAAGCCGTGCTGCGGGTGAACGACCGGGTGCCGGCGCCCGATCCCGATTACACTGCCGCCAACCCCGATCCGGCGAGCAGTGATGCGCCGTACCGGGTGTTCAACATCGGCAATCATCAACCGGTACCGTTGATGGACTTCATCGGCTGTATCGAGCAGCAGCTTGGGCGCCAGGCCGAGAAGCGCCTGCTGCCGATGCAGCCGGGCGATGTGGCGGCCACTTACGCCGACACCGCCGCCCTCGAACAGTGGATCGACTTCGCGCCGAGCACGCCGCTGGCCGAAGGCATCGCGCGCTTTGTCGATTGGTATCGCCACTACTACCAGGTTTGAAAGGAAAGTTAGCATCTCATGAAAGTCACCGTTATTGGCACCGGCTATGTCGGTCTGGTCACCGGCGCCTGCCTGTCGGAAATGGGCAACCACGTGCTCTGTCTGGATGTGGACGAGCGCAAGATCGAGATCCTCAACAGCGGCGGCATCCCGATCCATGAGCCCGGTCTGGAAGAGATGGTCAAGCGCAATGCCGCCGATGGCCGGCTGCAATTCACCACCGACATCGCCGCCGCGGTGCATCACGGGACGCTGCAGTTCATCGGCGTCGGCACGCCGCCCGACGAGGACGGTTCGGCCGATCTCCAGTACGTGCTGGCCGCCGCGCGCAGCATCGGCCAGCACATGACCGACTACAAGGTGATCGTCGACAAGAGCACGGTGCCGGTCGGCACCGCCGACCGGGTGCGCGCGGCGGTGCAGGCGGTGCTGGCGGAACGTGGCGTCAGCGTGGACTTCGCCGTCGTCAGCAACCCGGAGTTTCTCAAGGAAGGCGCCGCGGTCGAGGACTTCATGCGCCCCGACCGCATCATCATCGGCGCGGACGACGAGCGCGCCAGGTTGCTGATGCGGGCGATCTACGCGCCGTTCTCCCGCAACCGCGACAAGCTGCTGCTGATGGATACGCGCAGCGCCGAACTCACCAAGTACGCGGCCAACGCCATGCTGGCGACGCGCATCAGCTTCATGAACGAACTGGCGCGGCTGGCCGAGCGCGTCGGCGCCGACATCGAACTGGTGCGCCACGGCATCGGCAGCGACCCGCGCATCGGCACGCACTTTCTCTACGCCGGCACCGGCTACGGCGGGTCGTGCTTTCCCAAGGATGTCAAGGCGCTGGTCCGCACCGGCCACGATATGGGCATCGACCTGCGGGTGCTGACAGCGGTAGAAGCGGCGAACGATAGCCAGAAGCGGGTGCTGGTCGACAAGGTCGTCGCCCGTTTTGGCGAGAATCTGCAGGGGCGCAGCTTTGCCCTCTGGGGCCTGGCCTTCAAGCCGGACACCGACGACATGCGCGAAGCGCCGAGTCGGGTGATCGTACACGAACTGCTGCGCCGCGGCGCGGCGATCCGGGCGTACGACCCGGTGGCGATGGACGAAGCGCGGCGTGTGTTCGGCGACCTGCCGGGGCTGAGCTTCGCCAGCCACCAGGCGGACGCGCTGCGCGATGCCGATGCACTGCTGATCGTCACCGAGTGGCGCGCGTTCAAGAGCCCGGACTTCGAGCAGATGCGGGCGCTGCTCAAGCAGCCGCTGATCTTCGACGGCCGCAACCTTTTCGACCCCGCCCTCGTCCGCAGCCTCGGGCTGGAGTATCACGCCATCGGGCGAGGGGAAGCGCCTCGCGGGGCGGGGCTGAATCGCCCGATGAATCGGGCTCCTACAGCGTAATGTGGGTAGAGGCTGCTTCAAGCCACCCCAGCCCGTTGTGCCGAGAATTCGAGAATTCGGGGACAGTATATTTATCTGGGGGTGCTTCTGGCCGAAAGTCGGCGGATTGTTGCTCGCGGTCGACGTGGCCGGGAGGATTTCCTAGGAATCGGGGACAGTATATATAACTCGAAGGGGTGCACCGCCAGTTCGCCGATTGTTGTTGGGGCGTTGGCGCTGGAGGGATAGCGGACGGTGGATGGTGAGCTGTGCGAGGTTGCAATCAGGGTGCTGTCACCTAGTCACGCTCGCAATGACGGCAGGGTTCGTCATCGCGAGCCCCAATGGGGGCGTGGCGATCCAGGGTGTCGGGGATCAAGGTCTGGGGGCGAGAGGCAATAATGAACGTGGGGTGGTACGTCCAATAACCCGTCGCACCGGCGAAGGCCGGTGCTCCGTTCGTTGACTTTTCTGGATTCCGGCCTTCTTCGGAATGACGGACCCGGATTGTTGGATGTGCCCTTGCATGGTTGCTGTTGATCATGTCTATGACTAACATGCAGTCATTGCTTGTATGAGGGGGGCGTATGGCGACCATGACGATTCGCAACATCGATGACCAGCTCAAGGCAAGGTTGCGGGTACAAGCAGCCATGCACGGTCGCTCGATGGAGGACGAGGCGCGGAACATTCTGCGCACGGCGTTGTCCGCCGAGCCCGCCAGCGGGCAATCCCTGGTGGATGCAATTCGGGCCAGGATCGAGCCACTGGGTGAGGTCGATCTGGAACTGCCGGCGCGCGAGCCGATGCGCGCGGCCGTGGACTTGGGCGCATGATCGTATTGGATACCAATGTGGTGTCCGAATGCATGCGGCCGGCACCGCACGGGAGAGTGATCGGTTGGCTTGCTCTGCAGCCGCGTTCCGGGCTATTCACTACGACCGTGGTGGAAGGTGAGATTCTCTATGGGGTCCGTGTGTTACCCGATGGTGCACGCCGGGATGCGCTGCTGCTGGCTGTGCGGGCCATCTTCGCCGAGGATTTCGCCGGCCGGGTGCTCAGTTTTGACCGTGACGCGGCCGACGTCTACGCGGAGATTGCCGCAGTGAGGAAGAAGGCGGGAAAGCCCATCAGCCAGTTTGACGCGATGATTGCCGCTGTGGTCCGTTCTCGAGGGGCATGCCTGGCAACGCGCAACACCAGGGATTTCGTGGACTGCGGCATCGAATTGGTTGATCCGTGGTTGACCTGAGGTTGCAGGTTGCAGGTTGCAGGTAATTCGGGGACAGTACACATATCTCTAGGGGCTTTTGGCCGACGGTCGGCGGATCGTTGCTCGCGGTCGAGGTGACCGGGAGGATCTCCCTCTCACGGTCAGTTCTTTCTGCAAGCGTGCCGATCCACGCGCTGGGCCCTGTGAAACAAGGGACAGCCTCTCAATCGTCACGCGAGTTCAAATCGCCCGATGAATCGGGCTCCTACAGCGTAATTTGGCGAGGCTAGGATGGGGTCAGGCGACACTTCGCTGGTGCGCCGCGGCATCGGCAGCGAACCGCGCATCGGCACGCACTTTCTCTACGCCGGTACCGGCTACGGCGGATCGTGCTTTCCCAAGGATGTGAAGGCGCTGGTCCGCACTGGCCACGACATGGGCGTTGATCTGCGGGTGCTGACTGCGGTCGAGGCGGCGAACGATAGCCAGGCGGGTGCTGGTCGACAAGGTCGTCGCGCGCTTCGGCGAGGATCTGCAGGGACGCCGCTTCGCCCTCTGGGGCTTGGCCTTCAAGCCGGACACCGACGACATGCGCGAAGCGCCGAGTCGGGTGATCGTGCACGAACTGCTGCGCCGCGGCGCGGCGATCCGGGCGTACGACCCGGTGGCGATGGACGAAGCGCGGCGGGTGTTCGGTGACCTGCCAGGGCTGAGCTTCGCCAGCCACCAGGCGGACGCGCTACGCGATGCCGATGCGCTGCTGATCGTCACCGAGTGGCGCGAGTTCAAGAGCCCGGACTTCGAGCAGATGCGGGCGCTGCTCAAGCAGCCGCTGATCTTCGACGGCCGCAACCTCTTCGACCCCGCCCTCGTCCGCAGCCTGGGGCTGGAGTATCACGCGATCGGGCGAGGGGAGGCGTCTGGGGGGGTGGGGCTGGAGGGGTAGGGCGGCGGCAGGGGCTGATCTGTCCGAGCCTGCAATTGAGGATACTCGGTAATTCGGGGACAGTATATTTATCTTGGCAGGCTTCTGGCCGACAGTGGGCGGATTGTTGCTCGCGGTCGACGTGGCCGGGAGGATTTCCAGCTCACGGTCAGTTCAAATCGCCCGATGAATCGGGCTCCTACAGCGTGATGTGGGGCGTGCCAGCCAAGCGCTGCCCTGAGGTTCCTTCAAGCCACCCCAGCCCGTCTAGCCAGAGGGGCGGGGGGGTGATCAATTACCCCGCAGGTTGTTGTTGCGAAGGTGGCTCTGGAGGGGTGAGGGCGGCGGCGTGTGAGCTGTCCGAGCTTGCCATTGAGTATACCGTCACCGAATTAGCAATTCGCAAGGGTCACTGGTTACCCCATAGCCCAGTTGGCGTGATCCATTCGGGCCGCCGCGGACAGGAATGCGGTCGGCCCGTCGCAGCAGGGGGTGTTCAGGATCGCTCGACGAACACGGCGTCCAGGGTCTGTGCGTCGAGCACGTGCTTCGCCCACGCCTCCAGGCGCTCCGGTTCAGCGCCTGCGAGCTGGCTCTCGACCCAGGGCGGTAAGGCTCCGAAGCGCCAGGTCAACAACTGCTTCAGCAGCCGTGCTTCGCCTTGCTCGATTCCCTTCTCGATTCCCTTTTCGATTCCCTTCTTGATTCCCTGCTCGATTCCCTGCTCGATTCCCTTTTCAATTCCCCTTTCGATCCCTTTTTCGATCCCTTTTTCGATCCCTCTCTCCATCGCCTGTTGTTCCCATTGCTCGGCAATCGTCAGCATCAGTTCACCTCCACCACTCAAAGTTTCTGTCACTACCTGGCGCAACTCGTCACCGCTCAAGCGGTCGATGCTCGCCGCCTGCGCCAGGTACCGTAAAAGCGTACGGACATAGTCCAACCCGATTGAGCTCTGCGCGAGGTCCCGCAGCAGTCCCAGAATTTCCGGCAGCCGCTCGCTCAACTCGTTCCGGAAGATGTACTTCAGGGTCAGCAGCGCCGTGTGCAGCATGACCGCACCCTGCAGCTCGTCGTCCCGGTATCCGCTCAAGTCGATCAGGTGATAGATACAGGCCGGCACATAGGCGCGCAGGGCCGGAGCGTCTTCTACCTCATCGGCGAATTGCCGGCTGACGCGCCAGGTCGCCGTGCCGTGATAGACCACGACCGGTACGACAACGGGCAGGCGGCCGGAATTCCCGGCGTTCAGCCATTGTTCCCAGATCCGCACGCGGTAACGCAGGAGGTCCAGGCCGATTCGCGACTCGACGTAGCTCTTGTGTTCGAACAGCACGTGCACATAGCCGGTTCCGCCGCTGCAGAGATCAACGGTGTACAGCAGGTCCGCGGGATGCAGCGCAAGTTCCGGATCGAGAAACGAATCCTTGGCCGTGCGCAAGGTCTTCCAGTCCAGTGCCTGTCCGGCTGCCGCCGGCAGATAACGTTCCAGGAACTCCGCCGCTACCTCGGTCCGCCCGAACACCGCCTTGAAAAAGCGGTCGTGAGGGCTATTCAACGCCGTCATGTGCGATCTCCGCCAACTCGCTGAAGCTTCATCCTATCACTGTCAGGACTGACGTCGCCACTCTGAACAAGAGAAAACTCGGGGCCGGTGCACTCAACTGACCACCAGCCCTCGCAACCTGGCCTACGCGTTGCGCCAGGGGGATACGCTGTTATTCGCCACCGAATGAAGTGATTTCAAGGCTCCGGACTTCGAGCGTACGCTGGGCTGCTGACGCGGCCGCTGATTATTGCCGCTGGCCAGGTCGGCCTGGTCACCGGCGCCTGCCTGTCGGAAATGGTCAACCACGTGCTTTCCCAACGATGTGAAGACGCTGGTCCGCACGGGCCACGAGGCCACGATACGGGCATCGACCTGCGGGTGCTGACTGCGGTCGAGGCGGCGAACGAGACCCAGAAGCGGGTGCTGGTCGACAAGGTCGTCGCCCGTTTTAGCGAGGATCTGCAGGGACGCCGCTTCGCCCTCTGGGGCCTGGCCTTCAAGCCGGACACCGACGACATGCGCGAAGCGCCGAGTCAGGTGATCGTGCACGAACTGCTGCGCCGCGGCGCGGCGATCCGGGCGTACGACCCGGTGGCGATGGACGAAGCGCGGCGGGTGTTCGGCGACCTGCCGGGGCTGAGCTTCGCCAGCCACCAGGCGGACGCGCTGCGCGATGCCGATGCGCTGCTGATCGTCACCGAGTGGCGCGCGTTCAAGAGCCCGGACTTCGAGCAGATGCGGGCGCTGCTCAAGCAGCCGCTGATCTTCGACGGCCGCAACCTCTTCAACCCGGCCTTGGTCCGCAGCCTCGGGCTTGAGTATCACGCCATCGGGCGAGGGGAGACGCCTCGCGGGGCGGGGCTGGCAGGGTAGAGGGCGGCAGCAGGGGCTGGGCGGTTCGGGCCTTCAATTGAGAATACTCTCGGATCTGGAAAGCCAGCACAGCGAAAATGTCTCGGGCAAGGGCTTGTGATGCAGAGTCGTCGCCGGCGAAGTATACTCAATCGATGATTGGACATCTTGAGGGCGCTTCATGCAAACCCGGTCAATTACCGCCGCTTTCCTCGCCCAGAATTTTTCTGAGCTCCTGAATCAAGTGCGATACCAGCACGTGACTCTGGAAGTCACACGCGGCAACGACCTTGTGGCCTATGTGAGTCCGCCGCCACGGGTCACTGGCTACCCCATAGCCCAGTTGGACAGGCTGATTTCTGAATTGCCCAGGTTATCCGACGATGAGGCTGCGCAGTTCCTTGCGGATATTCATGAAGCGGGAACGATGCAGTCCGTCGATCCTGATGCATGGGGCTCCTGATTGATACTGATGTCCTGGTACTCGCCGAGCGTGGCAAAGTTGGGCTCGATCTGGGGCGGTATCTCGACTATGGCAATGCCTTCATCAGCGTGCTCACCGCTTCTGAGTTGCTGGTCGGGGTGCATCGGGCTTTGGACGAGGATGTTCGTTCGCGTCGCTTGGCTTTTGTCGAGGGGCTGTTGTCCGCTTTGCCCGTTTTGCCCGTCGACATTGAAACCGCTCGTGTTCATGCGCAGATGGTGGCGCAGGTGCTGCGCCATGAAACAGTCGGTGCCCATGATGCGTTGATAGGGGCCACGGCCTTGCGTCACGGGCACGCCGTATTGACGAATAATGGCAAGGATTTCCGCAAGTTGCCGGGCTTGGTAGTGGTGGGGACCCTGAAAAGGGGACAGTATATTTATCTCTGGGTGCTTCTGGCCGACCGTCGGCGGATTGTTGCTCGCGGTCGAGGCGACAGGGAGGAGCCGCGCCTGACGATCAATTCGGTTGGCAAGCGTGCCGATCCACGAGCTGGGCCCTGAGAAACAAGGGACAGCATCGCAGTCGTCCCGCAAGTTCAAATCGCCCGATGAATCGGGCTCTACAGCGTAATGTGGGGCGTGCCCGCCAAGCGCTGTCCTGAGGTTGCTTCAATCCACCCCAGCCCGTCGTGTCAGCGGGGGGTATGACCAATTACCCCGCGGGTGGTTGTTGCGAAGGTGGCGCTGGAGGGGTGAGGGCGGCGAGGTGTGAGCTGTCCGAGATTGCCATTGAGTATACTGTCACCGAATTCGTCACCGAATTCGCGGACATCGCATCAAATCAGGTTCCACGGTATTGCCAATACGTTTTCACTGACCCAGCGCGTTTGTTCCACGGGGCAGAGGAGTGCGCCCGGGCCACAGTTCAAATGGGCATGTGCGGCCTGGAAGGCTTCGATACCTTTTGCCATGCGCCGGTTTGGGTTGGCGGTGAGCTTGATCTCAATGGGATAGAGCATGCCGTCACGTTCCAGGAGGATGTCGACCTCGGCCCCGCCGGCGGCGCGCCAGTGGTGAAATGTTGGGCGGGTGGGTAGCCGGGACGCTTGTTTGATCAGTTCGCTGACCATGGCCGTTTCGAACAAGGCGCCGAACAGGGGGTGGGCGGTCAAGGCCCGGGGAGAGGAGATTTGCGCATGGTGGCAGGCCAGGCCGGTGTCGGCGAGGTGTCCTTTGGGGCGCAAGGAGACTCGCTTGGCGGGGTTTCCCGAGAAGGCCGGGAGGGAAAACCACTGATACGTGCCTTCCATGATGCCCAACCAACGCCGGGCGGTTTGCGGGGTCATCCCGATTTCCCGGCCCAACTGGCTGTAGTTGATTTCCTGGGCGGTCAGCGCGCCCATCAGACGAACGAAGCGGCCAAAGTCCTGCCAGTCTTCGATGCCACCGGCCAGCCTGGCATCTCGCTCGACGTAAGTGCGGTGGTAGCCGGCCCAGAAGTCCGGTATCAGGTCTTCGTCGATTTCGGTTGCGCGGGGCAGGCTTCCCCGCCAGAGCCATAACGGCAGATTGGTTTCGTGAAGTGCAGCCTGGCGGCTCCAGTCGAAGAAGGCATCCGGCGCTTCCAGCCAGCGGCTTAGCCAGCCGGTATGTGAATTGGCGATTTCCTGCAGGGAGAAACCGTAGAGGTCCAGGAAGGCTGCACGTCCGGCCAGGCTTTCCGAAACGGAACGCAGAACCTGCCACTGCTGCGATCCGGTCACCAGATATTGGCCCACACGATGGGGGTCACGGTCGACGTGACGCTTGATGGCTGCCACTACCTCGGGCGCATACTGGATTTCATCCAGGATGACCGGTGCGGGATGGTTGCGCAGAAAAAGATCGGGCTCCCGCCGCGCATTTTCGACATCCAGGCTGGCGTCGAACACCACATAGTCAACCTTGGGAAAAAGGTGGCGGAGCAGCGTGGTCTTGCCTACCTGGCGGGCACCACTGAGGACGACGACCGGAAAGGCTTCCACGAGCTTTTGCAGCCGTTCGGATAGGATTCTGTGACGATACATCCTGTCATATTATCAACGCTATCATCAATCTGCAAGATTATGTCCGTAATAGGGGGACAGTATCCTTAATTCCAGGTCATGCGCCGCCCCGTGTGCGGGTTGTTCCTTGAGAAATAGGGGAGACCCACTTCCTTTTGCCGCACGGCGGTGTAAAGGTACCGGTTTGATCGGACTCAGCAAGCTTGAAAATCCTTCTCACCGGCGGCGCCGGTTTCATCGGCATGCACACCGCGCAGAGCCTCCTGCGTCGCGGTGACACGGTCGTCGGCATCGACAACCTCAACGACTAATACGACGTTCGCCTCAAGCGCGCCCGCCTGGCCTGCCTCACAGGGCAGGGCGATTTCCGCTTCATCGAGAGGGACATCGCCGACCGGGCGGCGATGGCTGCGTTCTTCGCCAGCGAAGGTTTCGAGCGGGTGATCCACCTGGCCGCCCACGCCGGTGTGCGCTACTCGCTGCTGAACCCCAACGCCTACGTCGACAGCAATCTGGTCGGCTTCGTGAACGTCCTCGAAGGCTGCCGCCAGCACGCGATTCAGCATCTGGTCTACGCCTCGAGTTCGAGCGTTTACGGCGGCAACACGCGCATGCCCTTCGCCGAGCGCGACAACGTCGATCATCCGGTCAGCCTGTACGCTGCGACCAAGAAGGCCAACGAGCTAATAGTGCACCAACGCCGAATCGTTGCGGAGCTGGAGCGGTTGCTGGGTTGATTTGTTATTGATTGCGGCTGTTTGTTTTGCCGTCATTGCGAGCGCCAGCGCGGCAATCCAGACGCGTGGGGTGTGAGCGGCAGCGATTTATTCGGATGGCGGTTGCGCCGCGTGGCAAAGGCAGTTTGAGGGGGAACTGGATTGCCGCCCGGTGCGACTAAATATGGTTGCTAGAGCTAGCAATGTTTGGTTAGGATGTATGCATGGGTAAACACGATAAGTTGCTGGCGAAACTTAAGAGTCGCCCGAAAGATTTCCCTTTTCAGGAGATCGCCACTCTGTTGATAGGGTTTGGATATGTACTCAATCAGGGCGGAAGCGGATCACGAGTCAAGTTCGAGCATGAGCGTTTTGCGCCGATATTCATGCATAAGCCGCACCCGTCGCCACTGCTGAAGCCGTATCAGATTGACCAAGTGCTGGATGTTTTGAAACAGGAGGGCTTGCTATGAAAAATACTATGGATTTCAAGGGTTATACCGGGTCGGTTGAATATAGCGATGAAGATGGAATTTTTTTCGGCAAGGTGCAGTTTATCCGCGCGCTGATCAGCTATGAAGGCAGCAACGCGGAAGAGTTGCGCAAGGATTTTCACGATGGGGTGGATGATTACCTGGCGATGTGTAAGGAAAAAAACATTACGCCGGAGCAGCCATTCAAGGGGTCATTCAATGTGAGGGTTGGCCGTGATCTACACCGTCAAATCGCGATCGAAGCAGCGCGGCGCGGCGTGAGTTTGAATAGCCTGATCGTCACTGCCCTGGAAAAAGAAACGCACCACGCGGCTTAGATAGTTCTCCGATGGATTGCCGCATCGGCTGGTGCCTCCTCGCAATGACAGAGGTAGCTTGTCATTGCCGACGGTGGCAAGGTGGCGTAATTGAGGCGTAACTGAGGGACAGTATATGTATCTCTGGGTGCGTCTGGCCGACAGTCGGCGGATTGTTGCTCGCGGTCGACGTGGCCGGGAGGATTTCCACCTCACGGTCAGTTCAAATCGCCCGATGAATCGGGCTCCTGCAGCGTAATGTGGGGCGTGCCAGCCAAGCGCTGCCCTGAGGTTGCTTCAAGCCACCCCAGACCGTCCTGCCAGCGGGGGGTGTGATCAATTACCCCGCGGGTTGTTGTTGCGAAGGTGGCGCTGGAGGGGTGAGGGCGGCGGCGTGTGAGCTGTCCGAGCTTGCCATTGAGTATACTGTCACCGAATGCGGTCACCGAATTCGCAAGGGTCACTGGTTTCCCCATAGCCCAGTTGGCGTGATCCATGCGGGCCGCCGCGGACAGGAACGCGGTCGACCCGTCGCAGCAGTGGGTGTTCAGGATCGTTCGACGAACACGGCGTCCAGGGTCTGTGCGTCGAGCACGCGCTTCGCCCACGCCTCCAGGCGCTCCGGTTCAGCGCCTGCGAGCTGGCTCTCGACCCAGGCCGGTAAGGCTCCGAAGCGCCAGGTCAACAACTGCTTCAGCAGCCGTGCTTCGCCTTGCTCGATTCCCTGCTCGATTCCCTGCTCGATTCCCTTTTCAATTCCCCTTTCGATCCCTTTTTCGATCCCTCTCTCCATCGCCTGTTGTTCCCACTGCTCGGCAATCGTCAGCATCAGTTCACCTCCACCACTCAAAGTTTCTGTCACGACCTGGCGCAACTCGTCACCGCTCAAGCGGTCGATGCTCGCCGCCTGCGCCAGGTACCGCAAAAGCGTACGGACATAGTCCAACCCCATGGAGCTCTGCGCGAGGTCCCGCAGCAGTCCCAGGATTTCCGGCAGCCGTTCGCTCAACTCGTTCCGGAAGATGTACTTCAGGGTCAGCAGCGCCGTATGCAGCATGACCGCGCCCTGCAGCTCGTCGTCCCGGTATCCGCTCAAGTCGATCAGGTGATAGACACACGCCGGCACATAGGCGCGCAGGGCCGGAGCGTCTTCTACCTCATCGGCGAATTGCCGGCTGACGCGCCAGGTCGCCGTGCCGTGATAGACCACGACCGGCACGATCACCGGCAAGCGGCCGGAATTCCCGGCGTTCAGCCATTGTTCCCAGATCCGCACGCGGTAACGCAGGAGGTCCAGGCCGATTCGCGACTCGACGTAGCTCTTGTGTTCGAACAGCACGTGCACATAGCCGGTTCCGCCGCTGCGGAGATCGACGGTGTACAGCAGGTCCGCGGGATGCAGCGCAAGTTCCGGATCGAGAAACGAATCCTTGGCAGTGCGCAAGGTCTTCCAGTCCAGGGCCTGTCCTGCTGCCGCCGGCAGATAACGTTCCAGGAACTCCGCCGCCACCTCGGTCCGCCCGAACACCGCCTTGAAAAAGCGGTCGTGCGGGCTATTCAACGCCGTCATGTGCGATCTCCGCCAACTCGCTGAAGCTTCATCCTATCACTGTCAGGACTGACGTCGCCACTCTCTGAAACAAGAGAAGATTCGGTCTGGAACAGATGTTCAAGCGCAATGCGGCCGATGGCCGGCTGCGATTCACCACCGACGTCGTCGCCGAGGTTCATCACGGGACGCTGCAGTTCATCGGCGTCGGCACGCCGCCCGACGAGGACGGTTCGGCCGATCTCCAGTATGTGCTGGCCGCCGCGCGCAGCATCGGCCAGCACATGACCGACGACAAGGTGACCGTCGACAAGAGCACGGTGCCGGTCGGCACCGCCAACCGGGTGCGCGCCGTAGTGCAGGAGGTGCTGGCCGAACGCGGCGTCAGCGTGGACTTCGCCGTCGTCAGCAACCTGGAGTTTCTCAAGGAAGGCGCCGCGGTCAAGGATTTCATGCGCCCAGACCGCATCATCATCGGTGCCGACGACGAGCGCGGCAGGTTGCTGATGCGGGCGATCTGCGCGCCGTTTTCGCGCAACCTCTACGCCGGCAGCGGCTACGGGGGGTCGTGCTTTCCCAAGGGTGTCAAGGCGCTGGTCCGCACCGGCCACGAGGCCACGACAGGGGGGCATCGACCTGCGCGTGCTGACCGCGGTCGAGGCGGCGAGCTGAAAAGGGGACAGAAAAGGGGACAGTATACATATCTCTGGGAGCTTTTGGCCGACGGTCGGCGGATCGTTGGTCGCGGTCGAGGTGACCGGGAGGATCTCCACCTCGCGGTCAGTTTTTTCTGCAAGCTTGCCGATCCACGCGCTGGGCCCTGTGAAACAAGGGACAGCCTCTCAATCGTCCCGCGAGTTCAAATCGCCCGATGAATCGGGCTCCTACAGCGTAATTTGGCGAGGCCGGGATGGGGTCAGGCGACACTTCGCTGGTGCGCCGCGGCGCGGCGATCCGGGCGTACGACCCGGTGGCGATGGACGAAGCGCGGCGGGTGTTTGGCGACCTGCCGGGGCTGACCTTCGCGAGCCACGAGGCAGACGCGCTGCGCGATGCCGATGCGCTGCTGATCGTCACCGAGTGGAGCGAGTTCAAGAGCCTGGACTTCGAGCAGATGGGGGCGCTGCTCAAGCAGCCGCTGATCTTCGACGGCCGCAACCTCTTTGACCCGGCCCTCGTCCGCGGCCTCGGGCTGGAGTATTACGCCATTGGGCGCGGCGAGGCGCCTCGCGGGGTGGCGCTGGAAGGGTAGAGGGCGGCGGGGGACAAAGGGAACAGTATAGTGAATGGCGTCTTCGCCGAGCGCCAAGCATTCTCACGCGAGCTATCGCGGCGGCGTTTCCCCGCAACCGCGAGAAACCATTGCTCGCGGCTACGTGCAGCGCCGAAGTCGAGCCGGTGATCCTGGATGACCGCAACCGCTTTGACCCGGTGCTGGTCGAGCCGGGCGTGGAGTACCGCACGGGAGGGTGTGGGGCGTGGTTTCCGGGGGGCGCAGCAGCGGCTGGGCGGTCCAAGTGTGCCATCGATAGTGGTATTGAAAAGACTGTCACCGTAGTAGGGCGTCACCGTAATAGGGCTGATGGTCCGAAATTCGTAATACGGTGACAGTATACCTAACTCGGCGTGTTGGTGAGTTGGCGCTGGCGGGGTAGAGGGCGGCGGCTGTTGATCTGTGCGAGGCTGCAATTGGCTATGCTGTCACTCGATCATCACCGAATGATCCAGCCGGGCGACATGGCGGCGAACTTGGCAGTGGTAGGGCATCCGCCCGGCCTCCCGATCACGCGGGGCTGATCGCTGCTGGCTTGGCATGCCGCCCGCGAGCAGGAGCCGGCGGGCCGGTCGCCCGGGCGGCGGTGATGAGCGGTGATCACTTCCCGGCAAGGGCGATCTCGGCAGGTGTTACACTGACGTACCGTGCGTACCCACTCCATCCTTGCCGCCGTCGTCGCCTGCCTGGCCCTTGAGGCCACCGCTACGAGCCATGCTGGTGGTGGCCAGGTGATCGCCGGCTCCTGGTTCGCTCACTACGGTACGGTGGTGCCGCCTACCATTTTCGATTCTTTCGGTCCTTGCCTTTCTCCCCGGGACTGCTCGGACTACGAACAGATGCGACGCTTCCTCGATCGCTACGAGCGCAACTATGGCGCGCGTTTTGCCCCGGACCAGCCGGCTTTTGCGGTGCCGGTCCAGCCGCGCGACGTTCCGCCGACGCCGGAAGCAGACATCCAGCCGGGCTATCAAGGTGCCAGTCAAATCCGGCCCGAGTTCGAGCGGGCGGGGAAGCCGGTCGAACGGCGCTCGCGGACCGAAAAGTAGGCGCCGGCAGAAGCCGATCGACTGTTGCGATGCCGCTGGCCGACAGACAACGAAGACCGCAAGGGTGAGCAAAGTCTCCGGCGAGGCTGTTGCCGTGACCCTTGTCTTGGCCGGGTTTGTTGGGAGCGAGCAGTGAATCCGGTTCTACAGGCTGTCGTTGGCTACCTCTTGCTCCTTGGCCTGGCGTGCACCCTCTCGTCCAGACGGGGCGCCATCCCCTGGCGAACGGTCCTTGGCGGAATCGGCCTGCAGCTGACGCTGGCGCTGCTGATCTTCCGCTTGCCCGGCGCGCGCGAGATTTTTGCCGCAGGCAACGACGCGTTGCTGGCCATTGCCGCAGCTACCCGCGAAGGCACCCGGCTGGTGTTTGGCTTCCTCGGCGGGGCGTCGCTGCCCTACACAGAAACCGTCCCTGGAAGCAGTTTTGTTCTCGCTTTTCAGGCCCTGCCGGTGGTGCTGGTGATGAGTGCTCTGTCGGCGGTGCTGTACCACTGGCGGGTATTGCCCTGGTTGGTCAGGGGCTTCTCGGTGTTGCTCGAGAGAACGCTTGGCGTCGGCGGCGCGGTCGGCATGTCAACTGCGGCCAATGTGTTCGTTGGCATGGTCGAAGCGCCCTTGCTGATCCGTCCCTATCTGGTCAGCGTCAGTCGTGGCGAAATGTTCATCATCCTTAGCGGAGGCATGGCCGGCGTCGCAGGCACGGTGATGGCGTTGTACGCCAGCATCCTCGGCCCCGTGGTCCCGGACGCGCTGGGTCATATCCTGGCGGCCTCCTTCATCAGCGCGCCCGCGGCCATCGTCTTTGCAGTCATTCTGGTGCCCCCCGAAGGGAAGGCGACGGGGCAGCACCTGCAGCTGCCGCCGACCGATCACAGCACCATGGAGGCGGTTACCCGTGGCACCGGCGAAGGCGCCACCTTGTTGATCAACATCGCTGCCATGTTGATTGTCCTGGTGGCGATGGTGAGCCTGACGAATCAGGTGCTTGGCCTGTTGCCGACGGTAGACGGTGTCCCCTTGTCCCTGCAGCGCCTGCTGGGCTGGCTGATGGCGCCCTTTGCCTGGATGGCCGGTATTCCGTGGGCCGAGTCCTTAGTTGCTGGCTCGCTGCTGGGGACCAAAACAGTCCTCAACGAGTTGATCGCTTACCTCGACATGGCGCGGCTTTCGGCCGACGTGCTGGCGCCACGCAGCAAGATCATCATGACCTATGCCCTGTGCGGTTTCGCCAATCTCGGAAGCCTCGGGATTCTTCTCGGCGGCATGTGCGCCATCGCGCCGGAACGTCGGCGCGAGATCGTCCAGCTCGGGCCCTGGACGCTGGTGTCAGGCACCCTGGCAACGCTCTCCTGCGGCAGCGTCGTGGCCATGCTGCTGTGACGCAGGCGCCCGCCCGGTATGAACGGCGACCCAGGGTCTGTCTCGTCCACGACGATGTTGGGAGACATGGTGATCAGCATGTTTGCTCCTGTGTTTTGGTGATGGGAAGAGTCGCGAATACGGCTTGGACCGATTGGACTGATTTGGCTGACTGGACAACGATCCGGGCAAGGGTTCGGGGCAGCTGGTCAGGATTGGCTGCTGACACCGGCTGACGCGAAGCTGGCCATCTCGTTGAGGAAAGCGGCAGCGGCGCGCACCAGCGGCCAGGCGAGCGCGGCGCCGGTTCCCTCGCCGAGGCGCAAGCCGAGATCGAGCAACGGTTCGGCATGCAGGGCGCGCAGCTGCGCCTGATGGCCGGGTTCGGCAGAGCGATGGCAGAAGACGCAGTAGTCGCAAATCGCGGGTGCGAGACGGGCGGCGACGAGCAGCGCCGAGGTGACGATGAAGCCATCGATCAGCAGCAGCAGGCCCCGCTCGGCAGCGGCCAGCATGGCGCCGCTCATCATCGCGATTTCGAAGCCGCCGAATTCAGCAAGTACGCTCAAGGCATCGGCATCGGGCGACAGCGCCGCCCGCTGCGTCGCTTGCGCGAGCAGTGCCTGCTTGCGCGCCAGTCCGGCATCGTCCAGACCGGTCCCTGGTCCGACGCAGTCCGCCAATCGCGTGCCGGTCAGGTGATGGGTCAGCAGCGAGGCCGCGGCGGTATTGCCGATTCCCATCTCGCCGAAGCCGATTACCCGGCAGCCCTGATCGGCCAGGGTGTGAACGATGGCCGCGCCACGAACCAGCGCGGTGTCGCGCTCAGCGCTGCTCATCGCGGCCTGCTCGAGGTAGCTGCGCGTCCCGAAAGCGATCTTGGCGTCGATGAGACCCCGGCGGGCGCCGAAGTCGTGCGCCACGCCGGCGTCGATGACCTGCAGTTCGAGGCCGTTCAGGCGAGCGAAGACGTTGATTGCCGCGCCGCCGGAGAGGAAGTTCTCGACCATCTGCCAGGTCACCTCCTGCGGATAGGCGGAGACGCCGGCGCGGGCGGCACCGTGGTCGCCGGCGAAGACGAGTAGCCGAGGATGGTCGAGGCTTGGCGTCAGCGACTGCTGCACCTGGCCGATCTGCAGTGCCAGGCGTTCGAGCTGGCCAAGCGAACCGGGTGGCTTGGTCTTGCCGTCGATCCGGGCCAGCAGGCCGGGGACGGCAGCGGTTGGCGCGATGGAAAAGTGCATGCGGTGACCTGTCCGGAACAAAGGCGCCGATTATACCCATCACCGGCCATGCTAAGCTTCGCGGCATGCGAGAACTGATCATTGGCGGCGCGCGTTCGGGCAAGAGCCTGCTGGCCGAGCGCCGGGCGAGCGAGAGCGGACTGCACGTCGTTTATGTGGCGACCGCGCAGGCGCTCGACGCCGAGATGTCAAGGCGCATCGAACACCATCAGGCGAGGCGCTGCCGGGAGTGGGAACTGGTCGTCGAGCCCCTCGATCTGGCCGCTGCCTTGCGTCGGCACGCAGCGCCCGAGGTCTGCCTACTGGTTGACTGCCTGACGCTGTGGTTGTCGAATCTTCTCTTTGCCGGCGAAGCGGTCAGCCAGGCCGAAGCCGGAGAGCCACTGCGCTGCCCGCGGCTGGCCGGTGCGACGCAGGCATTGATCGACCTCCTGCCGCAACTGCCCGGGCGGGTCATCCTGGTTTCGAACGAGGTCGGTTGGGGTATCGTGCCGCTGGCCGCGGTATCGCGGTTGTTTGCCGATGAGCAGGGGCGGCTGAACCAAAGGGTGGCGGCGGTGTGCGAACGGGTGACGCTGGTGGCGGCGGGTCTGCCGCTCACGCTCAAGTAGTGTCGCGCTGCTCAGGGTGGGGCGATGAGTGCTATTCTTGCGGTTGTCTGACAACTTTGCCAAACGGGGATCCGAGAACTATGTACAAGCGAATCATGGTTGCCGTCGACGACAGCTTCATGACCAGTCAGGTGCTGACGGCGGCGGTCGAACTTGCCAGGAGTACCGGTGCGCAATTGGCAATCTGCCATGCGATCGACGAGACGATCCTGGCGCAGCGCGAAGTGGCGATGATGCTGCCGAACAGCGTCGGCAAGACCGAGGCCCGCATGCGTCTGGGCGCGCAGGGCCTTCTCGGCCGGCTGGCGGAAACGGCGCGCGCGGCCGGGATCGAGGCCGAAATCATGCTCGTCGAATCGGAGCAGAAGCATGTGTCGGACATGCTGATCGACGCGGCGACGGAATGGCAGGCCGATCTGCTGATTGTCGGCACGCATGGGCGACGTGGCATCGAGCGTTTCTTTGTCGGCAGTGTCGCCGAGCGCCTGGTGCGCAGGAGCCAGGTTTCGCTGCTGCTGGTCCGCGGCGAAGAGCGGGACCAATAGGGTTGGCGGTTTCCTGTACCAACAGGCTGGGGTGGGGAACTCGTCATCGTAGAATCCAGGTTTCTTCGTCCCGTTTCTTCGTCCCACTCGTCGCATGCCCACCGTGTTCGCTTCACTCCCGCTCGCTGCCGAAACGTCAACGGCGCTCATTCTGTCGCTGGCGGCGGTGACTGGTGCCGGCCTTGACCGACTGTTGGGCGAGCCGCGGTGCTGGCATCCACTGGTCGGTTTCGGTGTCCTCGCCAGTGCCTGCGAGCGGACCCTCAACACCGGGCAGCAGCGTCACCTGCGCGGTTTGCTGGCCTGGTCGCTGCTCGTCCTGCCGTTGCCGGCGCTGGTTCTCTGGGCGACCCCGCCGGGTCTGCCCGGCGGGATCATCGACGCCATCCTGCTCTATCTGGCGCTGGGTGGGCGCAGCCTGGGCGAGCACGCCCGGCGCGTCGCCGATGATCTCGCGGGTGCCGACCTGGTCGCAGCGCGCCAGCACGTCGGCTGGATGGTCTCGCGCCAGACCGCAGACCTCGATGCCGCCGGTGTCGCGGGCGCCTGCATAGAATCGACGCTGGAAAACGGCAACGATGCCATCTTCGGTGCGCTGTTCTGGTTCGCGCTGCTCGGCGGACCGGGTGCTGTTCTTTTCCGGCTGGCCAACACGCTCGACGCGATGTGGGGTTACCGCAACCAGCGCTTTGCCGACTTTGGCTGGGCTGCAGCGCGCGTCGACGACCTGCTGAATCTTGTCCCGGCCCGTCTCACCGCGCTGTCCTACGCCCTGTGCGGCAGCACGCGCACGGCGTTGCGCTGTTGGTGGCAGCAGGCGCCAGGCTGGAAGAGCCCGAACGCTGGTCCGGTAATGGCCGCCGGGGCCGGCGGCCTCGGCCTTGCCCTCGGTGGTGCCGCGGTCTACCACGGTCGCGTCGAGTCGCGACCGCTGCTCGGCGAGGGGCGGCCGGCGTCAGCCGAGGACATCGGGCGCGCGCTGGCGCTCGTTCGCCGCAGCCTGTGGCTGTGGCTGTCGGTACTGCTCTGCTGGGGGCTGCTCCGTGCTTGACGCGCACCTGGCCGGGCGCCCGATACTGCCCTGGCAGTTTCCGGCGCATGGTCTGTCCGGCAAGCCCGCTGCGCGGCGGCGCCGCAGGGCAATGGCGAAGCGGACTCACTGACATGTTTTGCTCACTCTTCAGGCAACTCCTCATCGTCTGGCTGCTGGCGGCTGGCCAGCCGGTTCAGGCCGAGATCAGCGTGGCCGACGACACCGGTGCGACGATCCGCCTCGCGCAGCCAGCAAAACGCATCGTCAGCCTGGCGCCGCACCTGACCGAGACGCTGTTCGCTGCCGGTGCCGGCGAGCGGATTGTCGGCACCGTCGAGTACAGCGAGTACCCCCCGGCGGCGAGCCGGATCACGCGTGTCGGCGGCTACTCGCGGATCGACCTCGAGCGAGTCACGGCGTTGCGGCCAGACCTGATCGTTGCCTGGCAGAGCGGCAACGCCGCGGCGCACCTCGACCGCCTGCGCGGCTTGGGGATTCCGATCTACCTCTCGCAGTCCAATCAGATCGCCGACGTGGCCGGCGAGATCGAGCGCCTCGGGGTGCTGGCCGGCAGCGCAGCGGTCGCCAGGCGCGCCGCCGAAAGCTTTCGTCAGCGCCTGGCGGGCCTGCACAAGCGCTACGGTAGCCGGCCATCGGTCCGCACTTTCTACCAGATCTGGAAGCAGCCACTGATGACCGTCGGCGGCAGGCAGATCATCTCCGATGTCATCCACCTGTGCGGCGGCAACAACGTCTTCGGCCAGCTATCGACGATGGCGCCAACGGTGACGGTCGAAGCGGTCATTGCCGCCAACCCCGAGGCCATCGTCGCCAGCGGCATGGACGAGGCGCGCCCCGAGTGGCTTGATGACTGGCGGCGTTGGAACTCGATCACTGCCGTCGCCCGCGGCAACCTCTTCTTTGTGCCGCCCGATCTGATCCAGCGCCACACGCCGCGGCTGCTCGAAGGCGCCGAGCGCCTCTGCCAGCACCTCGAAACGGCGCGCAGCCGCCGGCCCGCCCAATGACCCCGGGTTGACCACGCTCTACGATGTACTATGGGGAAAAACTCAACGCGTGGACGCATCTGGTGGGGGCCGTTCTCGCCGTCGCCGGCTCGACCGTCCTGGTGGTGCTCGCGGCGCAGGGTGGCGACCCGTGGAAGATCATCAGCGTCTCGATCTACGGTGCCACGCTGGTGCTGCTGTACAGCTTCTCCTCCCTGTACCACAGCTTTCGCGGGCGCGCCAAGGATATCCTGCGCAAGCTTGATCACCAGAGCATCTATCTGCTGATTGCGGGCAGCTACACGCCGTTCTGCCTGGTCACCCTGCGCGGTCCCTGGGGCTGGTCCCTGCTGGCGGTGGTGTGGGGGCTGGCCCTGGTTGGCGGTCTGCAGGAGTTGTGGCTGAAGAGCGAGGCGCGAGTCCTGTCGGTGGTCATTTACGTCGTGATGGGCTGGGCGGCGGTGGTGGCCATGGTTCCGCTGCTACAGGCTCTCGGCACGGCAGGGTTCGCCTGGCTCGCCGTTGGCGGCGTGTTCTACACGACCGGGATCATCTTCTTTGCTCTTGATACTCGGCTCAGACACGCGCATGGTGTCTGGCACCTGTTCGTGCTGGCCGGCAGTGCGGCCCATTACTTCGCGATCCTGTTCTACGTCCTTTGACGCGTTGCCCATCGGGCCGCGGCCGTTTCGGCCGGCGCTGATGCGAGCAGCGCAATACTTGAGAGTGGGGGTCGTGTTGGACGGTCAGTGGTTGTTCGAGTCCATTACCGGGGATGGGTCTCACGTCACCTACAACATCACCCACCTGCCGTTCCGTGTCGGGCGCGACAAGAGCAACGATCTGACGGTGGCCTCTCGGGGGAAGACTTCGGGAACGGGCCACGAAAGCCCGCCACCGATCAGTCGTTCAGCCGGGTGATCTTGTTGCCCTGCAGGCCAATACCGGCCATCAGGCCTTTCTGGCTGAAGATGAAGGCGTAGATGTCATCCTTCGCGGTCGTCGTGGTCAGCGACTTGCCCATGCCCTGGTCCACCACCACGACGCTGGGGCCAACACCGACTTCGAAGCCATCGTTCTGATTCAGGGCAGCCAATGATTTTTCGTTCATGAAGAACATGGCATAGCCGAATTGCTGCGCACCGGCCTGCAGTCCGTACGAAGCGCCGGCGGTGTTGTAGTAGCCCGTTGCCTGACCGCTCCTGAAGAGCACGCCGTCTCCGTACTGACCGCCGACGACGAGACCGGCCTTGGTGATCTTTGGAAACACCAGGATGGCAACCGCGTCCCTGGACAAGGCCTTTGCCCCACTGACCCGGCTGATCAGCTTCTGGTAGGCATTACGCGCATCCCGTTCGAGCGCTGCACGGTCCGCCGCGATGGCGTTGGCCGAGCCCACCAGGGTTGCGATGACGGCAATCAGAAACAGCCTGGATGTATGAGCAACTTGCGAAAAAAATGTCTTGTGCATGTGGTCACCTGTGAATGGTTGGTATCAGGGAAGGGTCAAGCTGAGTGGGTAAGCAAGCCATGATAAGCCAAAACCTGCTGGGTCGGGAGCAACCCTGATCGGTCACGGGATTCCCGTTTTCGGTAGGGCTATTTGCCGGTGCCGACCATACCGGCGACGCTATAATAAGCAGAGAGGCGCGAGGCGCGATCCGTTGCCGGTCAAGAACCATCACCATCATCCCAGTGAGCAGATCATGAGATCAGAAACCCTCCAGAATCGTTGCTTCGACGAAATCAATATCGGCGACAGCGCAAGCATCACTCATACCCTGACCCTGCGTGACGTGCAGCTTTTCGCGGCTGTTTCGGGCGACATCAGTCCGACCCAACTCGACAGCGAACTCGACAGACAGCTTGGCCCGTCTGACCTCGGCGCACAAAGCATGTGGCTGGGTGCCCAGGTTTCGGGACTGCTTGGCAACCAGCTTCCCGGTCCGGGAACGGTACACTCGGGGCAGGATCTCGAGTTCCTGGCATCGGTGCCGATTGGCGACAAGGTCACGATCTCGATCACCGCCACTGCCAAGGATGTGGCAAGCCGCCGCGTCACTTTCGACTGTCGCGGCGTCAATGCCCGCGGCCAGACGGTCATGACCGGCACGGCGCGGGTCATCGCGCCACAGGTCAAGATCACGATGGAGCGGCCCGAGGCGGCCAAGGTGGCGATCCAGAGTCACGACAACTTCGCCCGCTTCGTCGAACGCTGCCAGCAACTGCCGCCGGTGCCGGTGGCGGTAGCGCATCCCTGTGACGAGTCGTCGCTTGGCGCTGCCCTGCAGGCGAAGCGCGAGGGGCTGATCGAGCCGATCCTGGTCGGACCGCTGGCCAGGCTGCAGGCGGTCGCCACCCAGGCCGGTCTCGACCTCGCCGGTGTGCAGATCGAGGACGTGCCGCACAGTCATGCCGCCGCTTTCCGGGCTGTCGAACTGGTGCGCTTGGGTAAGGCGTCGGCGTTGATGAAGGGCAGCCTGCACACCGATGAACTGATGGCCGAAGTCGTCAGCCGCGACACCGGGCTGCGTACCGAGCGGCGCATCACGCACGCCTTCCTGATGGACGTGCCGACCTATCACAAGCCGCTGATCGTCACCGACGCCGCGATCAACATCGCCCCCGACCTCGATACCAAGCGCGACATCTGTCAGAACGCGATCGATCTGGCGCACGTCCTGGGCATCGCCAAGCCGAAAGTGGCGATCATCTGCGCCGTCGAGGGAATCAATTCGCGCATGGTCTGCACGACCGACGCCGCCTCGCTGTGCAAGATGGCTGACCGTGGCCAGATCACCGGCGCCATTCTCGATGGTCCGCTGGCCCTCGACAACGCGATCAGCAAGGAAGCAGCGAGGATCAAGAAGATCCACTCGGCCGTTGCCGGTGATCCGGATATCGTCGTCGTGCCGGATCTCGCCGCCGGCAACATCCTTGCCAAGCAACTGACCTTCATGAGCAATGCCGATGGCGCCGGCGTGGTTCTCGGTGCGCGGGTGCCGATCATCCTCACCAGCCGCGCCGACAACCGGCGCACCAAGCTCGCATCCTGCGCGGTCGCCGTCCTGATGGCCACTGCCGCGGCGGCCCAGCCCCCGATCAAGGGAGGAGCGTGAAATGGAAAAGGTAATTCTGGTCCTCAATGCCGGTTCGTCGAGCCTGAAGTTCTCGGTCTTTGCGCTCCCTGCCGCGGGTGAGCTGCGCGCTGTCGCCGTCGGTCAGATCGAGGGTCTGGGCACTGCGCCACGCCTCAAGGTCAAGGACGGCGCTGGCGAGCGGATCGCCGAGGAACAGTGGGACAAGAGCGAGGTGGCCAGCCATGCGCAGGCACTGCAGCGGATTGCCGGACTGCTGCGCTCGCGCTTCCAGGGCAGTGTTCTGACCGGCGTCGGGCACCGTGTCGTGCATGGCGGCCCCGATTACTCGGCACCGCTGCTGCTCACGGCAGAGGCGATGACCCGGCTGGAGACCTTCGTGCCGCTGGCGCCGCTGCATCAGCCGCACAATCTGGCGGCGATTCGCGCCGTGCAGGAGGCGCAGCCGGAGTTGCCGCAGGTCGCCTGCTTCGATACCGCCTTCCACCAGACGCAGGAAACGGTCGCCCAGTTCTATGGTCTGCCTTACGAATACTTCGAGCGCGGTATTCGGCGGTATGGCTTCCATGGTTTGTCCTACGAGTACATCGCGGCAACCCTGCCGCGTGTCGCGCCGGAAATTGCCAGCGGGCGCGTGGTCGTGGCCCACCTCGGCAGCGGCGCCAGCATGTGCGCGCTGCACGGTGGCCTGAGTGTCGGCAGTTCGATGGGCTTCACCGCGCTCGATGGTCTGCTGATGGGAACCCGGCCGGGCAACATGGACCCCGGTATCGTCCTCTACCTGCTGCAGCAGGAGGGCATGAGCGCCAAACAGATCGAGGATTTGCTCTACAAGCGCTCCGGCCTGCTCGGCCTGTCGGGTATCGGCAACGACATGCGCGTTCTGCTGGCCAGCGATGCACCACGCGCCAAGCTGGCTATCGACCATTTCGTCTACCGCATCAGCCGTGAGCTTGGCGCGCTGGCCGCCGTGCTCGGCGGTCTTGACGCGCTGGTATTCACTGCCGGGATTGGCGAAAACAGCGCGCGCATCCGGCAACTCGTTTGCGAAAAGGCGCGCTGGTTGGGCATCGAGATCGACGAGGGTGCCAACGAACTGGGCGGCCCGCGCATCAGCAGCGCTGGCAGCCGGACCTCAGCGTGGGTGGTGCCGACCAACGAAGAGCTGATGATCGCCCGCCACACGCGCAAGCTGCTGGCCCTGTAACTTCCGCTCCGGGGCCGAACCCGGTGCTTCAGCCGACGACGTGGTAGCCGCCGTCGATGTGCATCGTCTGGCCGGTGATCAGCTTCGCGTAGTCGGAAGCGAGGAAGGCCGTCGCCATGCCGACATCCTCGATGGTGGCCAGCATGTGGCTCGGGGCGCGCTTCGCGGCGATGTCCATCAACTCGTCGAAGCGATCGATGCCGCTGGCGGCGCGGGTCCTGATCGGGCCGGGCGAGATCGGTGCACCGAATCCCCTTCGGTCCCAGTTCGGCGGCGAGGTAACGTGCCGACGCCTCCAGCGCGGCTTTGACCGGGCCCATCAGGTTGTAGCGATCGACCACCTTCTCGGCGCCGTAGTAGCTCATGGTGAACAACGAGCCGCCATCGATCATCAATGGCTCGGCGAGTTTGGCCATGCGGATGAACGAGTGGCAGGAGACGTCCATCGCCATCAGGAAACCGTCGCGCGAGCAATCGGTGACGCGACCATGCAGGTCCTCGCGTGGCGCGAAGGCAATCGAGTGCAAGGCGATGTCGAGGTGGCCCCAGGTTTTCTCGATCGCTGCGAAAACCGCTTCGAGCTGTCCGGGGACGCGCACGTCGCAGGGGAGATACAGCGCCGGGTCGACGCCCAGGTGGTCGGCGAGTGCCTGGGTGTACGGCTTGCTCTTTTCGTTGAGGTAGGTCATCGCGACGCTGGCGCCGAGCGCGCGGAAAGCGAGCGCGCAGCCGTAGGCGATGGACTGGTTGTTGGCGATTCCGATCACCAGCGCCTTCTTGCCTTCGAGCGCGCCAGCCGGGCCTTTCACTTTCTCCTCGAGGTCGCGAAAGAAGGCCTCGGTCGGGCTGAGTTGTGTCGTATCGAGTGCTGTCATGTGTTGCTCTCCTAATCAGGTGGTCGGATCCAGTTGATCGGGTCGGGCGGTGGCTGCCAGACGATGCGTCACGGCGGATGTCTGCGTGTGCGCATCGCACCCGGCCTGGCGGCTATCCTGGCCTGCTACCCGTCTTCTCGTCCCGAGCCAGGAAACGCCCGACCGCTGCCTGAGCATTGTACAGCAGGCGCTCAGAGCACGGTTCGTTGACCAGCCCGGAGCACGTTAAGCACCTCATTGGGAACCCTACGGCGCGGCTGCAAGCTGCAGGCGGCAGACGATAACTGATCGATCCTCTGGGTCGGGTGAGAGCACAAATCCGAGGCGGGCGGCCAGCCTGCAGCATGGGGCGATTCACCGTCAGCACGAAGCCGTCCATCTCCTTGAGCCCGCGCCTTTTTGCCGCGTCGATGAGCGCGGTCATCAGCACCTGTCCAAGCCCCGCTCCGCCATAGTCGGCAGCGACGGTGATGTCCATGATGTGGTGTGCTGACAAGCCGCCGCCGGGCGCCGCGATCACGCGTCGGTCGGCACGCTCGTCTGGTCGATTGAGGGGTCACGGAGTCGGGTCATGTCGCTTCGCCGCTAGATGATCGCGTTTCCCTGGAATCGGACAGCCAGAGATTGTCGCTATTGTACGCTGGGCCAATGCTGCCTATCGCAGAGGTTTGCTGCTTGATTCCGGCCGGCCGAGGGTCGACCGCTCCCGCTTGGCTCTGACTAGCCTGTGCCCTATTCCCCCCCGTTTCCGCCGGCGGATCGGCGTGGCCAGGATTGCCGCGGGGCGATGTCGTAGTGCCGTACGCGATCAGACGCGCCTGCCGGGGTCGATTGCCCGGTATCGGTTTCCTTCACCTTGCAAGAGCCGGGGCTCGGGCGTAGAGTGAGGACTCGCGTCGCCAGGGCGGCCCGCGCTGGGTTCGCTGGCTGCATTCCCATCGACGGTGCCTTGCTTTCCGCGGGGCTGGTCGCCGACGGTCAGCGGCTGCGCCATGAAGTGGCCAAACCCTTCGATTGGAGGACGACGAAATGGGTATTCTCGACTGGTTCAAGAATCGGTCAGGTCAATTCGATCCCGACCGGCCCTCCGACGAGTTGGTTCGCTGGGCGGTCGACAAAGCGATCACGCTGACCAATCCTCGGCTCAAGCTGCTTTCGAACTGCCACCAACGCCTGACACCTGCCGTCGAGACCACGATCGCCTTCCTGCGCGCGCAGGTCCAGGCACTGCCACCCGTGCGACCGGTCTCGTCGACGGTCTGGTCTTCCGATCCGGCCTTGCGGGCGTTTTTCGTCGCACCGTCGGATATCCCCATGGTCCTCGGCCGCTCGGACAATCTGCGAACGCTGTTCGACAAGTTTCCGGAAATTGACGAGGCTTACCTGGTCCTGGGCATGGCGTTCAACGAACAGCGGGTTTTCGGGATGGCGCTGCACGGGAACATGGTACAGCGCGATGTGGCCCAGACGAGCGTCAGTTTCTCGGACCATAAAGCGCGCATTTGCGACCGCGATCAGTCCCTGTTGCGCCGTGTCATTGGTGTCGAGGTTTTCGAATATCTGGTTGCCCACGCCTTGGCCGAGATTGGCGCCGAGCGCGTGGAACGGCAGGAACTGGAGGGGAATCGTTCGCTGATTCGGGCGCGTCTGCGCTTGCTGCAACAACACGGACCAGGCCTGGGGTCAATGTTCGGCGAAGCCCCGGCGGCGCCAAGCGACCAGGCCAGACTGGAGGCGGAGCTGCTGGAAAACGAGCGACAACTGGAAGCGATCGGGGGTGGCGAGTCGGCACTGGAGGCGGAACTCGAATGCCTGCAGACGGTCCTCGAGAACCCGCAAGGTTGTCTGCGCTTCGAGCCAAGGCAATTGCGACTCAGCCCGATGAATCTGGTGCTTGATGAAAGCAGCACTGATCCGGCTGCCAACGTCGATTTCTCCCTGGCGCATCTCAGTGGTTCGCCACCGATGCGCAGGGCCTTCGTCCTGGCGCGCGTCGCGCGCACGGAACTACCGTCTGTGCAAAAGATCAATTTTGATGACGTAGCGCGTTACCTCTGAACCACTGACACGGCGGGCAGCCGGCAAGCGCTTTCGGCGGGCCGACGAACGCTATATCCCGGGCCGAAAAGGAACGGGACTGGAGGAAGCTTCGATGCCATGGTTCAACGAGTTGGCCGAGACAGTCGGCTTGATGTTCGACGGAATCGGGGTGCTGGTGATTGTCCTCGGCACCCTGGTCGCCACCGCTCGCCTTGCTGTCCATCGTCGACAGGGCGCCGACCCCTACCGGCAGTTCCGGCAGGACATCGGGCGAGGAATCCTGCTCGGGCTGGAGTTTCTCGTCGCTGCCGACATCATCCGCACCGTGGCCGTGGCGCCGACACTCGAAGGCGTCCTCGTCCTGGGCCTGATCGTCCTGATCCGGACTTTCCTGAGCACGGCCTTGCAGGTCGAGCTGGAAGGGCGCTGGCCCTGGCAGCGGGCAGCCGAGCCCGCTTCGCCCAGGAGCGAGATCGGGTCGGCTCAAGCCGACAGGTAAGGGTCAGGCCGCTTCGACGACTGCTGCGAGCCGTCCTTTTCTGACCGTGGATGGCGTTCTTCCGCTACGGCAAACGATTGCCCAGCGGCATTGTTCAAACCGATCAATAACCGATCATTACAGGAGAGAAGTGATGCCTCATTCCAGTCATCCGATGGCCTCGTCGCTGCGCGCCTCTGACACCGGAAAGGTCGTCTCCGCCCGCGACGCGGTGCGTCTGATTCAGGACGGCGACACCGTGGCCACCGGTGGTTTCGTCGGCATTGGTTTCGCCGAGAACATCGCCATTGCGCTCGAAGATCTGTTTCTTGAACGAGAGAACGAAGACCCGCACGGGCTCGGTCACCCGCGTGACCTGACACTGGTGTATGCGGCCGGGCAGGGCGACGGCAAGGAGCGCAGGCTCAACCACCTGGGTCACGATGGGCTGGTCGGTCGTGTCATCGGCGGTCACTGGGGGCTGGTACCGAAACTGCAGCAACTGGCAGTGGCCAATCGCGTCAAGGCTTACAACCTGCCGCAAGGGGTGATCGCCCACCTCTTTCGTGACATCGCCGCCGGCAAGCCCGGGACGATTACCCGCGTCGGTCTCGTCACCTTTGTCGATCCACGCTTTGGCGGCGGCAAGCTGAACCCGATGACGACGGACGATATCGTTCGCCTGATGGAGATCGACGGCGAGGTATCTTTTCTACAAGGCTTTCCCGATCAATGTCGGCATCATCCGCGGCACGACCGCCGATCCGGACGGCAACGTGACCATGGAGAGGGAGGCGCTGACGCTGGAGGCCCAGGCGATCGCGATGGCGGCGAGGAACTCGGGCGGCGTCGTCATCGTCCAGGTCGAGCGGATCGCTGAACGCGGCACGCTCAACCCGCGACAGGTCAAGGTGCCGGGCATTCTGGTCGATTGCGTGGTGGTGGCCGAGAAGCCGGAGTATCACATGCAGACTTTCGGCGAGCAGTACAGTCCCGCTTTCGCCGGCGAGATCCGGGTGCCGATGTCGGCGATTCCGTCGATGCCGATGAGCGAGCGCAAGATCATCGTGCGGCGGGCTGCGCTGGAGCTGCGGTCGAATGCGGTGGTCAATCTCGGCATCGGCATGCCGGAAGGGGTCCCAGGCCGACAAGCAGGGTAACCTGAACGTCTCGAAGTTCGGCCCGCGCCTGGCCGGCGCCGGTGGCTTCATCAACATCTCGCAGAACGCCAAGAAGGTGGTTTTCGTCGGTACGTTTACGGCTGGCAATCTGGAGATAGCGCTCGAGGAGGGCCGGCTGCGGATTGTTCAGGACGGCAAGGCAAGAAAATTCGTACAGGAGGTCGAGCACCGGACTTTCAGCGGTCCAGAAGCACAACGACGCGGAATGACGGTGCTGTACATCACCGAACGCTGTGTTTTTAGGTTGTGTGCCGAGGGACTCGAACTGATTGAAATCGCGCCCGGCGTCGATCTGCAGGCCGATATCCTCGACCGGATGGATTTCGTGCCGGTGATGCGCACGCCGCCGGCGCTGATGGACAGCCGGATTTTCCGGCAAGAGCCGATGAAACTTCGGCCGCAGATGCTGGAGATGCCGCTGGCCGAACGTCTTTCCTACGACGCAGGGAAGAACATTCTCTTCCTCAACTTCGAGGGCCTGAGCATCCGCAGCCAGGGCGAGATCGAGCTTGTGCGGCAGGCGGTCGCCGAGAGGCTCGCACCGCTCGGGCACAAGGTGTACGCGATCGTCAATTACGATCGTTTTTCGATCCTGCCCGAGCTGGTCGACGACTACATCGACATGGTCAAGGGACTGATGGAAACCTGCCACCACGATGTGACGCGATTTACCTCGAATACCTTTTTTCGCGCCCGACTCGGCGAAGCGCTGGCGAAGCGGCGAATATCCGCGAACAGCTACTCAACGGTGGCCGAGGCCGAAGCGAACCTCGATCGGCGGTGATCCGTCGCCTGTCAGAGCGGGGAAATGCCGGCCGGGCGATCAGCTGGCCGCCTTTTCTTCACCCCTGCGGTGATCGTGTGACGGGCGCACTGGACGCTGGACGTACTGGCTGGGCTGTTCGCCGCAATGATGGTCGGTGCAGCCTTCTGGCCTGGGTAGATCCGGTATTCCCACCGGCTGCTTGCAACACGCTGCCGTTTCTGATATTTAGTCGTCTTTTTTTCAACCGAAAACAGGATCTCCGAATATGGCTGAAGAGTCGCTCTACAAGCATTTCACTCCCTACGCACCGCAAGTGGGCGAGGAGTATATGAACAGCGATCAGCTGGCTCATTTTCGTGGCATCCTGGAAGCTCTGAAGCTCGAACTGATGGAAGACATCGAGCGCACAGTGCATACCATGAAGGATGAAGCGACCGTCTTCGCTGATCCCAACGACCGGGCGAGCCAGGAAACCGACATCGCGATCGAGCTGCGCAACCGAGACCGCGAGCGCAAGCTGATCAAGAAGATCGAGGAAACCATCACACGCATCGACAGTGGCGACTATGGCTACTGTGCCGCCTGTGGTGTCGAGATCGGCATCAAGCGTCTGGAAGCGCGGCCGACCGCGATGCTCTGCATCGACTGCAAGACGCTCGAGGAGGTACGCGAAAAGCAGATTGCCAAATAGGCTGCTTGCCTTGAGCAGGCCCGCTTTCTCGGGCCGCGGAGAAAAAAAGGACGCCGCGGCGTCCTTTCTTGGCTGTTGGCCTTCGCCTATGACGGGGACGATGCAGGGGTGGCGACAACGCCGCCTTCTTCGGCCGTCAGCGCTTTCATCGACAGGCGCACGCGACCCTTCTCGTCGGCTTCGAGAACCTTGACGCGAACTTTCTGGCCTTCCTTGAGGTAGTCGGCAACGGCGTTGACGCGCTCGTTGGCAATCTGCGAAATGTGCAACAGGCCATCGCGGCCGGGCAGGATGCTGACGATGGCGCCGAAGTCAAGCAGCTTGAGGACCGTTCCATCATAGACTTTGCCGACCTCGACATCGGCGGTGATCGACTCGATGCGCGCCCGGGCGGCATCGGCAGCATCACCACTGACGGACGCAATGGTAATCGTGCCATCGTCCTTGATATCGATCGTCGTGCCCGTTTCCTCGGTGATGGCGCGAATCACAGCCCCGCCCTTGCCGATCACGTCGCGAATCTTCTCCGGGTTGATCTTCATCGTGTATAGGCGGGGAGCGTAGCTCGATACCTCTTCCCGGTGTCCGGACATCGAATTCTGCATCTGTTGCAGGATGTGCTGGCGGGCTTCACCGGCTTGGGCCAGTGCAACCTGCATGATCTCCCGGGTGATCCCCTGGATCTTGATGTCCATCTGCAGCGCGGTGACGCCTGAGTCGGTCCCGGCAACCTTGAAGTCCATGTCGCCAAGGTGATCCTCGTCGCCGAGGATGTCGGTCAGCACGGCAACGCGATTGCCTTCCTTGATCAGACCCATGGCGATGCCAGCCACGTGCGCCTTGAGCGGCACGCCGGCATCCATCAGTGCCAGCGATGCGCCGCAGACGGTGGCCATTGAGCTGGATCCATTCGATTCGGTGATCTCGGAAACGACTCGGATGGTGTAAGAGAAGTCCTCGGCCGACGGCAGTACGCCAAGCAAGGCTCGCTTGGCCAGACGGCCATGTCCAATCTCGCGCCGCTTCGGCGTGCCGACGCGGCCGCATTCACCGGTTGCGTAGGGTGGAAAGTTGTAGTGCAGCATGAAGCGTTCGCGGTACTCGCCGGACAGCGCGTCGATGATCTGCTCGTCACGCCCGGTACCGAGTGTGGCGACGACAATGGCCTGCGTCTCACCACGCGTGAACAGGGCCGAACCATGTGCCCGCGGCAGTATCCCCGAGCGAATGGCAATCGGCCTGACGGTCCGCGTGTCGCGACCGTCGATTCGCGGCTCGCCGGCGAGGATGCGGCCACGGACGATGCGGGCTTCGACGTCGTCGACCATCTTGCGTACCGCACTGGCGTCGGGAGCATCGTCATCGGCGGTCATGGCTTCGACCGCGTAGGCGGTGATCTCCTTGATCCGCTGTGTTCGCAGCTGCTTGCTGGTGATCCGGTAGGCTTCCTGCAGCTCGGCCTCGACCAGTTGATTGACCTTGTTGTGCACCGCTTCGTTTCTCGCTGCCGGTGCCCAGTCCCATTCCGGCTTTCCAGCCTCGTCGGCAAGTTCGTTGATCGCGTCGATCGCCGTCTGCATCTGCTGATGGCCGAAAACAACCGCGCCAAGCATGACTTCCTCGGACAGTTCCATGGCTTCCGATTCAACCATCAGCACGGCCGCCTGGGTGCCAGCGACGACCAGGTTTAGTTGACTCGATGCCAGTTGGGTGGCGCTTGGATTGAGAACGTATTGACCGTCGATGTAGCCGACCCGCGCAGCGCCGATCGGTCCGTCAAAGGGGATACCGGCGATCATCACTGCTGCCGAGGCACCGATCAAGGCCGGGATGTCTGGATCGATTTCCGGGTTGAGCGACATCACCATCGCGACGATCTGAACTTCGTGATGGAAGCCTTCCGGGAATAGCGGGCGCAGAGGGCGGTCGATCAGGCGCGAGGTCAGCGTTTCCTTTTCCGAGGGGCGGCCCTCGCGCTTGAAGAAGCCGCCGGGAATCCGCCCGGCAGCGTAGGTTTTCTCTATGTAATCAACGGTTAATGGAAAGAAGTCCTGACCGGGTTTGGCTGTCTTGTTGCCCACCACGCTGACCAGTACGACCGTGTCGTCCATCGAGACCATTACAGCTCCGCCAGCCTGGCGCGCGATTTCGCCGGTTTCGAGTGTCACTTGATGGGCGCCGTAGGCGAAGGTTTTCTTGACGATATTAAACATTGTTCCCTTTCTCAATAGTCTGGCGCGTGCCCGCCCACAACTCCGGCAGACAATTCAACCGACGCGCTTATTTGCCAACCAAGCCGCAGCAGCAGAAACAGCGGCGCAGCCCGCGAGGGGCTGGCCGCTGACGGCTTTTCCAGTGGCCTGCATGTGCCGACCGCAGCGCGGTTCGGTAAGCAGGCTTATTTGCGCAGGCCGAGACGCTGAATCAGGGTGCGGTACGAGTCAACGTTGGTGCGCTTCAGATAGTCCAACAACTTGCGGCGACGGCTGACCATGCGCAACAGGCCGCGACGCGAATGGTTGTCCTTCTTGTGTTCCTTGAAATGGCCGGTCAGTTCATTGATGCGTGCAGTCAGCAGGGCCACTTGGACTTCGGAAGACCCGGTATCACCCGCCGCACGCTGGTAATCGGTCATGATCTGCGCTTTTTTCGCAACATCTATCGCCATGTCAAACTCTCTTTCCTTAGGTGCGGCACCGCCCCGGTTTGATAGAGCCAGCGCCCGGTTGATCAATGTGCTTATTCGCTTGGCGAAGCGAGCCGGCGATTGTAACTGTTGACCGGTCGGGCGGCAAGCAGCAACGATGATCAGTTGACGGGGCAGGGGCTTGAGAGCGGCCCCTGGTTGAGAATGGCGGGTCGGCCCTGGTGTTTCTAAGGGAAGCCAGGCAGCCAGCCGCTCTCGGGGCGGGTGGAGACGGGTTCAAGCTTGCCTTGAAAAAGGGCTTCGATGACCGGTGGTTCTCGCCAGCGTTCATTGAGGAAGGTGAGCCCGACTTCTTCGACCAGGGCGCCGTTCCAGTAGTGGTTGGCGATTTCATCAAGCGTCGACAGGTTGAGGCTATGCGGCAACCGCAGGTAGTCGAGCCAGCTCGAATCGTGAAAGGAGCAGACGTAGGCGCCCTGGCTGCGCGCCCGGGCGAGCGTCTTGCCAAACACACGGGCCGGATGTTTGGTGCGAAAGGTCTCTGCGTCGACGCGTGTCGCGAAGAGCAGCAGGGCATGCAGGCGGCTCGGGAACTGCCGATAGAGGCGTTGGCGGAAGTACTCCAGATGATACTCGGCAAAGTAGTTCTGAACCGTCGTGAACTGGTCTTCAGGCAGCGATTGACCAAAGGGGTTGCCGACCAGGATGTCCCAGCCCGGCAACTCGGCATCCTCGTCCAGCCAGGCATACAACTCGAGTGTGGCGCTGTCCTTGAGCAGGTGGTCCATGAATTCGTGCCGCAAAGAGCTGAATTCTGTGACCGGCGGGCGGTCTAGCGGGTACGGCCAAACTTCTCGACCAGTTGGTCGAGCTTCTCGGCGCGTTGGCGAGCCAGTGCCTCGGCTTCGCGCTGTGTCTTGCGTTGTTCTGCCTGCTTGCTGAGTCGCTCCCTGATTAGCTGGGCTGCGTGGGCGCGGTGTGTTGGCGGAATTTCGTCAGCCGGCTGGCCGTCGAGGTCGACGCGTACGGTCGCTCGTTCCATCGTTTTCAGGTAGCGGAGCGAGTGCGTATGTATCCCCAGCGCGATGCGCAGGGCCTTGCGATCGAGGCCGGGCAGCCGGCCGAGGAGCTGCTTGTCGATGCCGATGGCCAGTGGCATGCAGTCGCGGAAGACCGGGAAGAGCGCCTGCAATTCCTTCAGCAGTTGGCGGGCGTTCTGGCTTGGCGCGGGACATTCGGTGGGTATGGTCATGGGTCTTGGCAGGGAAAAGGGACAAGCGCGGTTTTCAGCCGGACCGCAGGCGCGGCCCGATCGGCAGTGTGCGGGTCCACCTGTCAGCCGGTCGCCGCCGGCTGGTCAGAAATGAATCCCGCGCATCATCTGCGAAAAGGCAACCTGGTCAGCCGTCTGCTGGGCCGGCTCCTGCTGCTTGTGCGCCGCGGCACTGGAGTCGGGGAACATCCGGAAGGAGGTGTTCATCGTGATCTGTGCCACCTTTGGCGTCACCGAGTGCAGCAGGGCGCCGAAAATGCCCAGTCGCGTGGCGATGCGTACCGGTTTGTGGATGATCGCTTCGACGACCAGATCGGCGGCATCTTCCGGGGACAGCGTTGGCACCTGGTCGTAGAGCTTGGTTGGCGCGATCATCGGGGTCTTCACCAGCGGCATGTTGATGGTCGTGAATTCGATGCCGCGGTCGGCAAACTCGGAGGCGGCGCAGCGCGCCCAGGCGTCCATCGCCGCCTTCGAGGCGACATAGGCCGAGAAGCGTGGCGCATTGGTCAGGACGCCGATTGACGAGATATTGATCACGTGCCCCCTGCGTTTGGCAATCATGGCCGGCAGGAAGCCCATCGTCAGCCGCAGCGCACCGAAGTAGTTGACTTCCATCGTCCGCTCGAAGTCGTGGAAACGATCGAAGGAGTTCTCGATGCCGCGGCGAATCGAGCGACCGGCATTGTTGACCAGGATGTCCACGCCGCCGTGTTCTTCGTTCATGAACTTGATGAAGGATGCGCATTGCTGAGGATCAGCCACGTCGACCGCGTGCGTGATCAGCCGAAGGCCTGCGGCTTCGAATTCCTTGCGGACTTCTTCCAGCGCCTGCGCGTCGCGAGCGATGGTGACGGCGATTGCGCCGGCCTCGGCCAGCTTGCGAATGGTGGCCTTGCCGATGCCGGACGAGCCGCCGGTGACCAGTACGACCTTGCCCTCGACCTGGCCGCGCAGGGTGCGATCGATGAACAGATCGGGGTCGAGGTGACGTTCCCAGTAGTCCCACAGGCGCCAGGCGTAGCTGTCGAGCGCGGGCACTGCGATGCCGCTGCCCTTCAGGACGCGTTGCGTCTCCCGGCAGTCGAAGCGGGTCGGGTAGTTGACGAAGTCGAGGATGTCGTCTGGCAGGCCAAGATCCTTCATCACGGCGCTGCGGATGCGGCGAACCGGCGTCAGGGCGAACATCGCCTTGCGCATCGAGCGCGGAATGAAGCCGAGCAGGGCGGCATTGATACGCATCGCCATCTCGGGCGCGTGCGCCGCACGCGCGAAGGTGTTGAGCAGATCGCCGACGCGCATCGGTGTCGGATCGGTCAGATGGAAGCAGTTGCCGTCTTCGTTTTCGAGGTGCGCGATGTGGTCCATGGCGGCGACGACGAAGTCGACCGGGACAACGTTGATTCGCCCGCCTTCGATGCCGATCGTCGGCATCCAGGAGGGGAACATCCGGCGCATCTTCTGGATCAGCTTGAAGAAGTAGTAGGGGCCGTCGATCTTGTCCATTTCGCCGGTGCGCGAGTCGCCGACGACGATGGCCGGGCGGAAGATGCGCCAGGGAATCCTGCACTCCTTGCGGACGATGCCCTCGGAATCATGCTTGGTGCGGAAGTAGGGGTTGTCGAGGTTTTCCGCTTCGTCGAACATGTCTTCTCGAAACAGCCCTTCGAACAGGCCGGCAGAAGCAATTGAACTGACCAGGTGGAAGTGTCCGGCACCGATTTCCTCGGCCAGCCGCACGGTATTTCGCGTGCCGTCAACGTTGGCGCGCTGCTGCTCTTCGGCGCTCGCCTTGAGGTCATAGATCGCGGCGAGGTGAAAGAAGTGCCCTATCTTGCCCTTCAACTTGCGAATGTCTGCTTTTGAAACGCCCAGTTCAGCCTGCGTCAGGTCGCCGACGATCGGGATGGCGCGGCTGGCGTCACAACCCCAGTACTCGTACAGTTCCTGCAGGTGTGACTGCTCAACGGCGCGGGTCAAAAAATAGACGGTCGCGTCGGGTCTTGCCAGCAGTTTGGCGACAAGTCTCTTGCCGATGAAACCCGTAGCGCCGGTAACGAAGTAGTTCATTGTCCTCTCCCGTGGTCCTTGTTTGCAGGACTGCCGTCATCTCGAGACCTTTGCCGGGGTCTTTAGTGTGCGTCCTCTAGATATTGTCACTAGACTCGCCTCTCAGGGCAAGCAAAAAACTTGTTGACCTTAATTGATGACTACGTTGAAGGAGATGGAAATGGGCAAGAAACTAAGAGAATTGGCTGGTGGTGTGAACGAGAACCAGCTGGCGTCGACAATCAAGGAATCTGCCCAGCAGATCTGGCTCGCCGGGCTGGGCGCGTTTGCCAAGGCGCAGGAGGAAGGCGGCAAGGTGTTCGACGCGCTGGTCAAGGAGGGTGAGAGCATCCAGTCGAAGACCCGCAAGATGACCGACGAACGGATTGCGCAAGTCGCCGGTAAAGCCGCGGGGACCTGGGATCGCCTCGAGCAGGTATTTGAGGATCGCGTTGCGCGTGCCCTCGGAAGCCTGGGCGTACCGAGCAAGCACGATATCGATCGCCTGTCCAAACGCGTCGTCGAGTTGAGCGCCGCCGTGCAGGCACTGACCGAAGGGAAAGCTGCTCCCAAGGTGGTTGCCAAGGCGGCCGTGAAAGAAGCGGCCACCGCGGGCGAGCCGGTGGGGGCAAAGCCGGCGGCGGCAAAGCCGGCGGCCGCTGCCGCCAAGCCCGCTGCCTCTGCAGCCAAACCGGCGACTCGCCGGCCTGCGGTCAAAGCTGCTGCCGCCAAGCCGGTTCCGCCGGTAACTCCGGCTGATGTGCTGAATACGATCCCACAGCCGAGCGAGTAGGCTCCGGCGCGGCTTGGTACAGCTCGTCATCGGCGCCTGCAGGGTTTCAACCAGGGTTGCCGAGTGTGCGAAGCCCTCCCGGTGGGGGGGCTTCTGCTGGCCGTGGCAAGCGATTCCGGTTAACAGGCGGCTTTTCTTCGCTGTCGGTGTGACTTCGATCTACTGACAACGAGGCATAGCAAGACGGCGTTGGATCCTGCCGCAGGCGGTACGTCCCACAGGAAAAAGGATGGCGGTCCATGGTTGCTGCAAGGAAGCGTGCGAGGATCGGGCTGGCACTCGCGGGGGGTGGTCCGGTGGGTGGCATTTACGAAGTCGGTGCGATGGCCGCTTTGGCCGAGTCCCTCGACGGGTTGGACTTCACCGGCTTTGACATCTATGTCGGGGTCAGTTCTGGGGCCTTCATATCGGCTGCCGTCGCCAATGGCCTGGGGCCTGACAAGTTGGCGCGCATGCTGGTGGAAAACGATACCGACGAGGTATTCGACCCCGAGATGCTTCTGCGTCCGGCTTTCGGCGAATACCTGCGACGTGCGCTTGCCGTGCCGGTGTTGTTCTGGTCCTCCTTGCGTCAGTACCTTTCGGATCCGTGGCACCTTCGTCTGCTCGAGGCGTTCCAGGGTCTCAGTCATGCCATTCCCGCCGGCGTTTTCAACAGTTCAGGCATTGATCAGCTGCTGCGAAGACTCTTTTCGACCGGCGGGCGGAGCAACGATTTTCGCCAGCTCAAGCACCGGCTGTTCATCGTGGCGACGGATCTTGACACCGGGGAGTCGGTCGCATTCGGTTCCGAGGGGCACGAGGATGTCCCCATCTCTGTCGCCGTGCAGGCCAGTGCTGCCTTGCCAGGTCTGTTTCCACCGGTGAAGATCGGCGAGCGATATTTTGTCGATGGCGCTCTGATCAAGACGCTGCATGCTTCGGTTGCGCTGCAGCAGGGTGCCGAGCTGCTGATCTGCATCAACCCGCTGGTGCCATTTGATTCACGCCTGGCGGCCAAACGTCCGCTGCACGAGAACCGGACAGCAGCGCCGGAGCATCTGGTTGACGGCGGTCTGCCGGTCGTCCTGGCGCAAACTTTTCGCGCCATCATCCACTCGCGGATGCGTACCGGGATGGATCGCTATCGGCACGAGTTCCAGGGCAGGGACGTGGTCCTGTTCGAGCCCACGCGTGATGATGCGGACATGTTTTTCACCAATGTGTTCAGCTATCGGGGCCGCAGTCGTTTATGCGAGCATGCCTATCAACGGACCCGCAGCGATCTCTACCAGCGGCGCCATGAGCTGCGGCCGATCTTCGCTCGTCACGGTATCGAACTGAACCTCGGTGTACTCAAGGACCACAGTCGTTCGTTGTTGTCACACAAGCGCCGTCCGGATCTGGCGACCAGCGCCAGCGCGCTTGACGCTTCGTTGCGCGATCTCGAAGTCTGGCTGGAAGCACAGAAAGCCTGATCCTGCTGCGCCTACCAGACGGTGCCTTGCCGATCACCGCTGCGAGGATTCCCTGCGCTGGCCGGCGGTGATATGCTGGCCGCTGCTGACAGATCAGGGCGGGCAGTTGATGGACAAGAAACCAAAGCGGCGAACGCGCGAACGCATTCTCGAAACGAGCCTGCGCCTGTTCAATGACTTCGGTGAGCCGAACGTGACGACCACGGTCATTGCGGACGAGATGAACATCAGTCCTGGCAACCTCTATTATCATTTTCATAACAAGGACGAAATCCTCGAATCAATCTTTGCCGTCTTCGAACGGGAGATCGAGGAGACCCTTGCAGTGCCGACCAGACGGCCAGCCAACGTCGAGGATATCTGGCTGTTCCTGCATCTTCTGTTCGAACAGATCTGGAAGTACCGTTTCTTTTACCGCGACCTGAATGATCTGTTGACCCGCAATCGTGTGCTTGAGATTCATTTCAGGCAGATTCTGGCGCACAAGGTGCGGACGGCGACCACCTTGTGCGATGGGCTGGTCCTGGCGGGTGCGATGCGCGCCAGCACTCAGGAACTGCGTGCTTTGGCGACGAACATGACGGTGATTGCGAGCTACTGGTTGTCCTTCGAATACGCGTGCGATCCGCGCGGCAAGGTAGAGAGTGGCCGTATTGGCCGCGGCGTTTATCAGGTGATGGCGATGGTTTCGCCATTCCTGTTGGGTGAATCGAGAGGCCTGCTCGAGCGGCTGTCGCAGGAGTACCTCCCGGCGTAGCCTGGTGGGCATGGCCATACTTCACGAACCTGGAGGAAGAATATCAATGGTCTGGAAAAAGTTCCCCTATCCTGACAAGGCATACAATTATGCCGGCGGGGCGCTGCAAGAGAACTGGGCACGCCTGCATCGCGGCGATTGCGAGCCCTTCCCCGAGGAGCCGAAGGTACAGGACGCCTGGCGGAGTTATCACGCCGGTGACTTTGGCCAGGCAGTCGCGGCCGGTCTGGCCTGTGGCTTGGCTGGTTACAACGTGGCCAACAAGGCGGCGACGATCTACGCCGGTTATCTCGAGACTGACGACGAGCGCAAACGCAGTCTGCTGAAGCAGGTCGCGCAGCGCTGCGAAGAGCAGCAGGAAAAGACGCCCGCTGATGTGAATGCCTGGTATCTCCATGCCTTTGCGCTTGGTCGCTACAGCCAGAGCATTTCAGTGGTCAAGGCGCTCGCCGAGGGCATGGGCGGCAAGATCAAACACAGCCTGACGCAGGCGCTGGCACTTGAGTCTCGCCACGCCGACGCGCGCATCGCGCTTGGCGCCTATCACGCAGAAGTGATCGACAAGGTCGGCTCTCTGGTTGGCGGAATTACCTACGGGGCCAAGAAAGACACCGGGAAGGAACTGCTTGAAGCCGCTCTCGAACTGATCCCCGACTCCGCGATCGCCCGTATCGAGTATGCCAACGCCTTGGTCTTGATGTTCGGCAAGGCGAAGATGAAGGACGCCGAGCGGCTGTATCGGGAAGCTGCAGCCTGTCAGCCGATGGACGCGATGGAACGTCTGGACGTCGAAGCGGCGAAGGCCGAACTTGCCGACTGACGCGCGGTTTTCCATCTGCCGGGGGGCCATTGAGATCGATGCGCGATATGGCCCGGCGAGGTGTTCACGGGAATTGCCGCAGCCCGTGGCAATCTCTCAGGGTGCGCCAGTCATGCGGCGCTTCGCTGCGCGGGGAGGCGGCTGGCCGGCAAGATCGTCGGCTACCGCGTCAGGATCGCTTAGCCGGTCCCAAGGCTCCAGCAGGAGCAGCCAGAGCAGTTTGTCGAACTCAACTGCCAATCGGTTGACGATCTGCTCGGGGTCGTCGACCATGTTCCGGTCGGTAATCAGCCCGAACTGCACTCTGCCATTGTAGGACAGGATGCTGACGCCCATGCCGATGTCGCCGGCTTGCGGTACCCAGACCATCTGCTGGTCGATCTCGCTGCCGGCGAAGTAACGAGGCTGCTGGAAACCCGGGACATTGGTCATGACCGCCGTGGTCTTGCTGGTCAGCAGGTTGAGAATCTGGTCCTCGACAAATTTTGGCGCCATGCCGGCAGCGCCAAGGATGCTGAAGGTCAGCATCGCCTGATACGAACCCTTCAACGCAGCCATCCGGGCCCGCGTCGCGTACAGCCTGGCCAGCGGGTTCGCGATGCCGATCGGCAGTTCGAGTGCGACCAGGCCAAAGCGATTGCCGAGATCATCGATCTCCCCGGGCGGACGCAGATTGACCGGTACCATGGCGCGAATTGCACCGCTGCCCAGATGATCACCTTTGGCTACCAGATAGCTGCGCAGAGCACCGGCGACCGAAGCGAGCAGGGTGTCGTTGACCGAGCAGCCGAGAGCCTTGCCGACCGCCTTGATGTCGCTCAGCAGGAGCGGTTCCGACCAGGCCACGCGCTTGACCGTGCCAGGCTTGCCCTTGTAGCGCGTCGGCGTGTCGTTGGGCATCAAGGCAAGCTGGCTGACTTCCTGGGCAACCGCACTCGCCACCCGGGCGTAGTCGCGAAGGCGTGCCGGGTCATTGCGCAGGCCAAGGTATTGTCCCCAGAGGTGGCCACCGACGCGTATCGAGGCGGACGCGATGTCCGTCAGAGGCTCCAGGACCAGGCGCCAGAAGGCGTCGTCTTGGTCGCCTTCATGTTCCGGGGTCTGGCTGCTCGCTCGCGATGTTGCTGGCAAGCCGCCGTCCTCTGGTGCCTCGGCCCGGTCATCGGTGAGCGACTGGATGACGCCAAGGAGGGCAATGCCGTCGCCAATCGCATGATGGATGCGCACGACCAGTGCCGAGTTGCCGTCGGCGGTTTCGAGCAGGTTGAACTCCCAGCGCGGCCGTGCCGGATTGAGTGGCGTGCTGGCCATTTCGGCGACAAACTTCTGCAGTTCGTGCTTGCCGCGAGGCGCCGGGAGAAACGAGTGGCGCACGTGCACGTCGATGTCGAAGTCGGGGTCGTCGACCCACCACCAGGCATCGGAGTCCTCCGTAGCAATCTGCCGAAAGCGCTGGTAGCGCAGCATGCGCCAGGCGATTGTACGCTTCAAGCGCTCGGCGTCGACGCGGCCCTTGAAAACCATCACACCCAGAATCTGCATCAGGTTCTCGGGCCGGTCCATGCGCAGCCAAGCAGTGTCGACGTGAGAAATTCTCTGGCGCGAAGTCATCGTGTGCGCTCCCGGATTGAATGGCAAGGCCATATAATAGCAAGGCATTTCAGCCGATCATCAACCAGAGGAACCACCGTGAGTGACCTGCAAGCCCAGTTCGAGGCCGCCGTTGCCAGTTCCAAGAGCCTGCGCGAGCGTCCGGACAATGCCACTTTGCTAAAGCTCTATGCGCTTTTCAAGCAGGCCAGCGACGGCGACGTCGAAGGCCGGCGTCCTGGTTTTGCCGATATGGTTGGTCGTGCCAAATACGATGCCTGGGCAGCGACCAAGGGGATGGCTGCTGCCGACGCGATGCAGCAATACATCGCCCTGATCGAAAAGTTGAAAGCGACCTGACGCCGGTCCTGCCGGTTTTGTGGGTAGCTTTCTTCAGCTCGGGAAGTTTTCGTCGAAAAACCTGTGGATCTCGCGTTCTATGGTGGGCTTGAGCGCGAACAGCAGGAAGCCAAGACGAATATTGAGAGCAACCTGCTGATCGTCTACCGACAGGTCACCGGCGACACCAGGTCGCTTGAAGCGCATGACATCACCGTCCCAATGGTAGCTCAGGTCGAACTCTTCGTTCAATTCCGATGCCATGTGTTCAGCCGACGCGCGTGCCTCGGCGAGACTTTTGCCGTGTTGGCGGCGAATGATGATGTCGCTCATGCGAAACTCCTGTGGGGTTAGCCGATTTCGGCGCAGAGTGAGCGGAACGCCGCATAGCGGCGCGGGTCGATGTCGCCTCGGTGGACTGCCGCAAGCACGCTGCAGTCTGGTTCAATATCGTGTCGGCAGTTGCGGAAGCGACAATGGCCGAGCAGCGGCCGAAGTTCGATAAACGCGCGCGTAATTTCCTCTGATGACAGGTGGCGTAGACCGAATTCGGTCAGGCCTGGCGAGTCAATCAGAGCCGAGTCGGCGCTGGGACGGTAGAGGCTGGCATGCGTGGTGGTGTGTTTGCCGGTGTGCAGGGCTCGCGAGATCTCGCGGGTTGGTGCAGCGGCGCCAGGGATCAGGGCGTTGATCAGGGTTGATTTGCCCATCCCTGATTGGCCGATTAGGAGGCTGGTCTGTTCGGCCAGCCACGGCAACAGAGGCGAGCCATTCCGGCGCGCGGCGAGCTTGACGATCGGGTAACCCAGCTTCTCGTACGGCGCCAGCGCCGCCGTGGCGCTAGCCAGCCGTTCGCCAAGGTCGCATTTATTAAGCACGATGAGGACCTTGATGTCCTGACTTTCGGCGGCGACGATGCAGCGGGTGATCAGCTCATCGGAGAATGAGGGTTCGGTAGCGACAACGATGATTACCTGCGTGACGTTGGCGGCAATCAGCTTCTGTTTGAAATTGTCCGAGCGATAGAGCAAGGTTCGCCTGGTTTCGAGCGCGCCGATGACGCCCTGGTCGGGGCTCGTGCGCTGGATCGTCACCCGGTCGCCGCAGACCAGCTCGCTTTTCTTGCCGCGAGGAACGCAGAGCAGCGTCGTTCCATCAGCCAACTCGATGCGGTACTGGCGCCCATAGGCGTCGACAACGGTGCCTGCGAGTCTCAAATCCCGGCCAATGCTTCGATCTTGGCGGCGCAGATGAAATCGTTGCGTGACAGGCCGCCGACGTCGTGCGTGCAGTAACTGACCTTGACACGGCCGTAGCCGACTTCCAGATCGGGGTGATGGTTTTCGCGTTCAGCCAGGCCCGCCACGGTGTTGACGAACAACAGGGTGGCCGTGTAGCTGGCAAAGGTGAATTCTTTCTGCAGCAGCTGGCCCGGGTCGACAATCTGCCAGCCCGGCAGGCTGGCGAGCAGCACAGACGCCTGTGATTGATCCAGTGAGTGTTCGCGGCCACGCAGCGGGCGACAATGTTCGCGGGCAAGTTGCGGTTCGGTCATCATCGTTTGGCATCGTTCTGGTGCGTGGTCAAGTTCCCTGCAGTCGGGCGATGCGCAGGGCAGCGGGTGGATGTGAATCATAGAACAGTGAGTGTAGCGGGTCGGGGGTCAAGGTCGCGGCATTATCTTCATAGAGCTTCACCAGCGCGGTCACAAGATCGCTTGCCGAGGCGTGTGCTGCCGCGTAACGGTCGGCTTCGAACTCATCGCGACGGGACAGCAGACTCATGAGCGGCGTCAGGAGGAAGGTGAAAACGGGTCCGACGAGGAAGAAGAGAATCAGTCCCAGGGCGGTATTCTGGGTAGCAAGGCCGAGACCGTTGAAGAACCACTCGGCATCGATCAGCTGGCCGAGCAGAGCGAGAAAGCCGAGCGAAATGGTGAACAGCATCGCGATCCGCTTGAGCACGTGCCGGTGCTTGAAGTGCCCCAGTTCGTGCGCCAGTACGGCTTCGACCTCGACAGGGCGCAGACGGCCGAGCAGCGTATCGAAGAAGACGATGCGCTTGGTCTTGCCGAAGCCAGTGAAGTAGGCGTTGCCGTGGCGTGAACGTCGCGAACCGTCCATCACGAAGAACCCTGAGCTGGTGAAGCCGCAACGGGCCAGCAGCGCCTCGACGCGCGCTTTGAGCTGGGCATCGTCGAGCGGCGCGAACTTGTTGAAGAGCGGCGCGATCCAGGTTGGATAGATGAACAGGAGCAGCAGATTGAAGGCGCACCAGAAGAGCCAGACGTGGAGCCACCATAGCTGCCCCATTCTGTCCATCAGCCAGAGCACGGCCAGCAGCACTGGTGTGCCGACAACAACGCCCAATACCGCCTGTTTCAGCAGATCGCTGAGAAAGATCTTTGCCGTCATGCGGTTGAAGCCGAATTTGGCCTCAATGACAAACTGACGATAGAGGGCCAGGGGTAGATCAACGATGGCGGATATCAGTGCGACGCTGAAGATCACTGCAACGCCGTAGGTCAGGCCGTCGAGCCGTACCGACCAGAATTCATGCAATGTCTGCAGGCCACCGCCGAACGTGAAGGCGAGCAGAACGGCCACCTCGACGACCAGACCTACTGCGCCGAAGCGGGTGCGAACGACGGTATAGTCGGCGGCCTTCTGATGGGCGTCGAGGCCGATTCGATCGGCAAAACCAGGGGGTACCCACCCGCGATGAGCAACGACATGCGAAATCTGACGTTGCGCCAGCCAGAGGCGCAGGGCGCACATCAACACCAGGGCGGCAAGGAAGGCGAAGGAGAAGGTATTGAGCATGCGTCTGTGACACAATCCTGTTTTTGGAGTTCAGGCGGATTATATGGCACAGGATGCCAATCACCTCGTGTGGCTGGATATGGAAATGACCGGTCTGGAACCTGATCGGGATCGCATCATCGAACTGGCGATGGTCGTGACCGACAGCCAATTGACGACCGTCGCCGAATCACCGGTGTGGGCCGTACACCAGGAGGATGCCTGTCTTGCGGCGATGGATGAGTGGAATCGGACAACGCATGCGCGCTCCGGTCTGATCGAGCGGGTCCGGGCGTCAGTGCTCGACGAGGTCGCTGTTGAAGCGGCTGCGTTGGCTTTCGTGCAGTCCTACGTGCCGCAGGCTGCCAGTCCGATGTGCGGCAACTCGATTGGGCAGGACCGGCGCTTCATGGCCAGGTACATGCCGCGGCTTGAAGCCTGGTTTCACTATCGAAACCTCGATGTCAGCACGCTGAAGGAACTCTGCCGCCGCTGGAAACCCGGGCTCGCCAAGGGCTTTGTCAAGCGGGCTGAGCACACCGCGCTTGCCGACATCCGCGAGTCGATTGCTGAGTTGGAGTATTACCGCGAGCATTTCATCAGGCTTTGACGGCGCTGCTTGCTCTGCGCTCCTGCCCGCCTCACTTGCCGGACGAGGTGACTCTTTTTGCTTCGCGCCGGTAAAGGTATAGCTTCTCGCTGGCACGGCGGTCGACTGGGCGACCTCCTTCCCAGATTTTTTCCCAGCCGGCAGCCGTCGAGACGTCGCCGTCTCTGGTTGGACCCTGCATGAGCAGCAGGTCACAGTTCTTCGCGCCAGGGGATCTCGCTGCAACGGTCCGTATATCCTCGAAATAATCCAGGGCGCCGAGAATCGAGTTGGCGGCGTTGACGTTGATGATGCAACGGTGCTTTAGGGGCAGGGCCCTGGCCAGGGACGCAGCCACCTGACGATAGCTTTTCCCGTAGTCGATCCATGGCATCCAGAGCGTCGCAATCAACAGCCAGAACAGCGTCAGACCGGCCATCCAGTGCATGATCCCGCGCATTGGCGAGCGCGGGCTGGTGACAATCAACCAGCACCAGATCAACGTCCCGAGCAGCGCCAGTCCGGCGGCCAGGATGCTGAAATGAGCAACGAATCCGGGCGCCAGTCGAACGGCCTGTCGCGCGAGCTTTTCCGGCCAGCCGAAGACCATTGCCGACCAGCCGATCCAGGCGAGCAGGGCAAAGACGCTGAAGGTCATCATGCCGAACCAGTCGAAAGCGTTCGCCGCGCCGCGTCGCAGGGAAGCAACTCCGGGAACGGCCAGCAGGACCAGCGGTGGAAGCAGCAACAAGGCGGGCGCGCTGCCTGCCCCTAACCACAGGCTGACCAGCACTAAGGTCACCAGAAAGGCAAAGATTGGAAAGGCCAGCGGGGGGGTTGCCAACTGCCGGCGCTTCGCCCAGAGGGCCCAGCCGGCGAGAGGCAGGGCTGGCCAGGCATACCAGGGCAGCATGAGCAGAAGGCGCTGCAAGCTGAGCAAGGGCCGGGCGCTGCCGCCGAGCTGGGCCAACTCACCCTGCCAGAATGCCGCGAAGTAGTCGGGGGCTGCGATGAACAGCGCAGCCAGCCAACCGCCGGCAAGCGCACAGGCAAGCAGCAGCGAGCCAAGCAGCAGCAGCGCTGAACGTTGGCGATGGTCGGATCGCCAGACCACAAAGGCTGCCACCGGCAGCAGCGGCAGCATGGCTGCCAGGCCGTTGGCAAGAAAGCTGAGCCCCAGTGCCGCGCCGAAGCAGGTAGCGCCGTGCCGTGGCCGCTTGCCAAGGAACTGGGTCAGTCCCCAGTAGGCGGCGGTATGTGCAGTCAGCGTGGCCAGCATGGGCTGTGCTTCGTGGGCGTGGAACAGGAAGCCGATGCTGCCGGCCAGCAGCAGGGGCGCAGCCGGCGCTTGCTCCCGACCGTGCAGTTCGCGAGCAGCGAGCAGGATGAAGCCCAGGGCGAGCAGGGTGAACAAGCCGCTGGCCAGTCTTGCGCCCTCGTGCAACGGCAACAGCCAGGACCACAGAAAGCCGGAGGCTGCTGCTACCCAGTAGTAGAGAGGAGATTCAGGATAGGGGCGGCCGGCGAGGCTTGGCGTTAGCCACTGGCCACTCGTGAGGATATCGTGGACCACGCCGATGCTGATTGCGTCATCGTGTTTCCACGGGTCGTGGCCGATCAGCCCGGTGAATACGTAGAGAGCGAGCAGGACAGCCAGAGTCCAGCCGCTGGGTGGCATTGGAATCCCCTTGAAGCGGCTCTGCGCAGGTTGAACTGGCATCTGGAGAGTATTCGCCTGAACGTCGGTTGACGGAAACGAAAAAGGCAGCCGTGGGGCTGCCTCTTCTGTCGGCCCTGCCGGCCGACCTACGCCGGCTTCCGCATGGCGCCGTATTTCTGGTTGAATTTCTCGACGCGGCCAGCCGTGTCGATGATCTTCTGCTTTCCCGTATAGAACGGATGGCAGGCCGAGCAAACCTCGACGTGCAGCGGCTTCTTCATGGTCGATCGGGTGGTGAAGGTGTTGCCGCAGGAGCAGGTCACCGCGATTTCGTTGTATGCAGGATGGATGTTGTCTTTCATCTGGTGCTTTTCCTGTGCGTTAGATCTGTCGAATCGCCGCGACAAGGCGACGCCCGAAACATGAGGAGTCTGGATAAACCGCGATTATCGGTGATTTCTGCAGCATCTGCAATCCGGGCTCCGGTGGCGTTGACAGCGAAGGATGGATTCCGGTGCTGTGGTTTGCCTTTCCTGAGACACCCGCCCGAGTGATCAGCGGCGCATCGAATCGAAGAATTCCGCGTTGTTCTTGGTTGCCTTGATCTTGTCGAGCAGAAATTCCATCGCTTCGAGATCGTCCATGTTGTAGAGCAGCTTGCGAAGAACCCACATCTTTTGCAGCACATCCGGCTTCAGCAAGAGTTCTTCGCGGCGTGTTCCGGAGCGATTGACGTTGATCGCCGGGTACACGCGTTTCTCGGCCATGCGGCGGTCGAGGTGGATTTCCATGTTTCCCGTGCCTTTGAACTCTTCGTAGATGACATCGTCCATCCGGCTGCCTGTATCGATCAGCGCCGTGGCGATGATGGTCAGCGAACCACCTTCCTCGATGTTGCGGGCAGCACCGAAGAAGCGCTTTGGCTTCTGCAGCGCATTGGCATCGACACCACCCGTCAGCACCTTGCCGGACGCCGGCTGGACGGTATTGTAGGCGCGCGCCAGACGGGTAATCGAGTCAAGTAGAATCACAACATCCCGCTTGTGCTCGATCAGGCGCTTGGCTTTCTCGATGACCATCTCGGCCACCTGGACGTGGCGCGTCGCCGGTTCATCGAAGGTCGATGCGACGACTTCACCACGCACCGAGCGCGTCATCTCCGTGACCTCCTCCGGGCGTTCATCGATCAGGAGGACGATGACCGTGACGTCCGGATGATTGGTGGTGATGGCGTGCGCGATGTGCTGCATCATCACGGTCTTGCCGCTTTTCGGGCTGGCCACCAGCAGGCCGCGCTGGCCCTTGCCGATCGGTGCGATGATGTCGATGATGCGGCTGGTAATGTTCTCTTCGCCGCGGATGTCACGCTCGAGTTGCAGATGTTCGGCAGGGTGTAAGGGCGTCAGGTTCTCGAAGAGAATCTTGTTCTTCGATGCCTCTGGTGCTTCGCCGTTGATCCGGTCGACCTTGACCAGCGCAAAATAACGTTCGCCATCCTTCGGTGTTCGGATCTCGCCCTCGATGGTGTCGCCGGTATGCAGGTTGAAGCGTCGGATCTGGCTTGGGCTGACGTAGATGTCGTCAGTGCTGGCGAGATACGAGGTGTCCGGCGAACGGAGGAAGCCAAAGCCATCAGAGAGTGTTTCAAGCGTTCCGTCGCCGAAGATGCTCTCCCCTTTCCTGGCCTGATTCTTGAGCAGCGCAAAGATCAATTCGTGCTTGCGCAGCCGGTTGGCGCCCTCGACATTGTTGTTGATGGCCATGTCCAGAAGCTGGCTTACATGGAGTGCTTTGAGTTCGGATAGGTGCATGTGCGGGAGACGAAAAAGGAAAGAATCCGACAGGGAAGAACCCGACAGGGAAGAACCCAACGCGCTGTGTTGCGCGCCGCCGCGAATCGGACGCGTGCCACGGGGAGGCCGTGAAGCCGGCAGGGGTGCTGCTAAAGGGAGAGGGTGCCTGAAGGTGTTGTACGGGCCCGCAGGGAACTAGGGGCAGGCCATGTACCCAGGAAATCTTCAGGCTGGGAGCGTAGCGAGTTTAGAGGTTGTTGTCAATGAAGCTGATCAGTTGCGATCGCGAGAGCGCGCCGACCTTGGTGGCTTCGATGTTGCCGTTCTTGAACAGCATCAGCGTCGGGATGCCACGGATGCCATAACTGGCTGGCGTTCTCTGATTGTCGTCGATATTCAACTTGACGACCTTCAAACGGCCGGCATAGTCAACGGCGATGTCGTCCAGCAGTGGTGCAATCATTTTGCATGGACCGCACCATTCGGCCCAGTAATCGACGAGAACAGGCTCGACCGATTGCAGCACTTCGCTGCCAAAGCTGTCGTCCGTAACGTGATGGATATGTTCGCTCATCTAAAAGCCTCTTGCGGGGTCTGGGAAGGAGTGCCTGGCGGCATTGGGTGGCATGGCGTCTGGCCCGTGCTCCGGCCGGCCAGCTTTGCAATGCTAGCGAAAAAATCCGATTAATGGAAGCCGTGGGTCTGTCTCGGAGACGCCAAATACGCTATAGTCTGCAGCGTCCAAATCTGCAGAAGCGTGACGATGACGTACGTAGTGACTGAGAACTGTATCAAGTGCAAGTTTACGGACTGTGTTGACGTCTGTCCCGTGGACTGTTTCCACGCGGGTCCGAACTTCCTGGTGATCGACCCTGAAGAGTGCATCGATTGCACGCTTTGTGTGCCGGAATGTCCGGCCGAAGCCATCTTTGCCGAGGACGATGTGCCGGAAACGCAGCGTCGGTTCATCGCGCTCAACGCCGAGTTGGCGCGGACGTGGCCGGTCATCGTTGAACGGACCGAACCGCTGCCCGATGCCGACGATTGGAACAACAAGCCGGACAAGCTCAAGTACCTGCTGCGTTGAGTCTGGCCGGCCGCCTCCGCTGCTTTTCGTGGCAGCCGTCCAACGCTAGGGCGTGGCTGGGCGTTGCCTGGCCAAGTGAAAGAAGGAAGCCATGAGCACAGTCTGTGCCTGGTCTCCGCCGGCGGGCCCTGGTTCGCTTGCACCGGCTGAAAATGCGTCAACGCGGCTGGTAGAAGCGACAAATCATTTAGAATAAAGCCTGTAGCGCCAACCATTCGGTCAGTGGTTGGGAAGCGAGCGGCAGGCCGTCGACACGGCTGGCGGTGGCGGCGCCGATTCTTATACAGAGAAAGTCACTCAGGAGGAGAGCAGGTGGAGAAGATCTGGCTGAAGAGCTATCAAGAGGGCGTGCCCGCTGAGGTTGATTTGAGCGAGTTTCAGTCGCTTGGCGAGCTGTTTGAGAAAAGCGTCGCAAAGTATCGCGACCGCGTGGCGTATATCAACATGGGGGTGGAGATCACCTACGCGGAACTCGACAAGCTGTCGCGGGATTTTGCCGCTTACCTGCAGTCGGTTATCAAGTTGCCTCAGGGGGCCCGGGTGGCTCTGATGATGCCGAATGTGCTGCAGTATCCCATCTGTATTTTCGGTGCCCTGCGCGCCGGCTATGTGGTGGTGAATGTCAACCCGCTGTACACGCCACGCGAGCTGGAGCATCAACTCAAGGATTCGGGCGCCGACACCATCGTGATCCTCGAGAACTTCGCCGTCACCCTGGAGCAGGTCGTGGCGAGAACGCCGGTGAAACACATCGTGGTCGCGCGTCTAGGCGACATGCTCGGCTTTCCGAAGGGTGCGGTCGTCAATTTCGTCGTCAAGTATGTCAAGAAGATGGTCCCGGCATGGAGTCTGCCGCACGCCGTCAATTTCCGGAGCGCGCTCGCCAAGGGGGCGTCAGCCGAGCTGAAGGCGGTCGCGGTCAAGCAGGAAGATCTGGCCTTTCTGCAGTACACGGGTGGAACGACGGGCCTCTCGAAAGGCGCCATGCTGATTCATCGCAACATCCTGGCCAATCTGGCTCAAGCGCACGCCTGGATCAAGCCGGCGTTGGGGGATGAGCAGCACATGGTCGTTACGGCGTTGCCCCTCTACCACATTTTCGCCTTGACGGCGAACTGCTTCACCTTTTTCAAGATCGGCGCCAGCAACCTGCTGATCACCAATCCGCGCGACATTCCTGGCTTTGTCGCAGAACTCGGCAAGTATCCCTTCACGGTCATCACTGGCGTCAATACGCTGTTCAACGCCATGCTGAACAATGACGCCTTTTGTGCCCTCGATTTCAGCAAGCTCAAGGTCACGCTCGGCGGCGGGATGGCCGTCCAGAGGGCGGTCGCAGAACGATGGAAGCAGGTGACCGGCAAGCCGCTCATCGAGGCCTATGGCCTGACGGAAACGTCGCCGGCGGCGACCATCAATCCGCTCGATATCCCCGCGTATACCGGCGCGATTGGTGTGCCGATCTCGTCTACCGAGGTCGCCATTCGCAACGACGCGGGGGTCGACGTACCGTTGGGCGAGCGCGGCGAACTCTGCATCCGGGGTCCGCAGGTCATGAAGGGTTATTACAACCGTCCTGAAGAGACAGCCAAGGTCATCATGCCTGACGGCTTTCTGCTGACTGGCGATATCGCGGTGATGGACCAAACCGGTTTCGTTCGTATCGTGGACCGCAAGAAAGACATGATTCTTGTCTCGGGCTTCAACGTGTACCCGAACGAAGTCGAGGATGTCGTGGCCCAGCATCCCGGCGTTCTGGAGGTTGCTGCCGTCGGCGTGCCGCATGACAAGTCGGGAGAGGCAGTGAAGATCTTCGTTGTGAAGAAGGACCCGGCGCTCACTGCGGAGGCCTTGATCGTCCATTGTCGGGAGCACCTGACCGGCTACAAGGTCCCTGGCCAGGTCGAATTCCGTGCCGAGTTGCCGAAGACCAACGTCGGCAAGATACTGCGCCGCGAACTGCGCGACGAGGCCGTCAAGAAGGCCTGATCCAGAGCAGACAGGCCATGGCGGTGCTTCTGCTCAGAGGTACCGCCAGCGGACCCGCTGGCAGATGCCAGCCCTTGTGACCAGGCGCAGTCAGTCGCCCTTCGCGGCATATTGCTGCAGCGCTTCAGTTGTGATCGGATGCTTGTTTCGCGAGGCGTAGAAGATCGGGGTTTTGCCATCCTTGTCTTTGCTCTTCGGGTCGGCACCCCGTTCGATGAGGAGTCGTGTGACCCTGGGCTGGCCGGTCGCGGCGGCAAGGTGGAGGGGGGTTTGCCCGGTGTCGGTCCGCGCATTCGGATCGGCCTTCCGGTCAAGCAGAAGCTCCACCTCGTGCCTGCCACCGGCAAGGACTGCCGCATGCAGGGGCGTCATGCCGATCCGGTCCCTGGCTTCGATGGTCGCACCGCTGGCGAGAAGGAGTTCCGTTGTCCTGGTGCGTCCGTAGAACGCCGCCATGTGGAGGGCCGTTCTGCCGAGTGCGTCGGTGACATCGATTTCCGCTCCTTCTTCGAGCAGCGCCTTGATCTTCGCCAGATCGCCGCGAATGGCGGCTGTCGCCAGCGGCGACGCTGCGGTCGGGACATCGTCAACGATCGCCGCAGAGGGCTTCCCTGCCGCCGCGTCGTCAGGTTCTTGGCTACAGGCGCCGAGGGCCATGACCAGCACGGAAATGGTCACGACGGCGCTGCGCGAGAGGGCTGTTTTCATCTGAGAGATTCTCCTGCCAGGACGAAGCATATCATCACCGCGGCCGACGGCGATGCTCGTCTGGCAGCCGTGCATGACAGGTAAGTAAGGCAGGTGGACAGCAGCCAAGTCACTTGCGTGCTGATTGCGTTCGGGCTCCAACGATCACCTTCATTTGATCGCGCAGCAAGATCTGGCCATTGCCGGCCAGGAAACTGACCTCGGCGTCATAGTCGCCAGGGCTCAGGTCGAGGACGGTCTCGGTCTGCCCGTCGTGCAAGCGAACGGTCGTCACCAGAGACCGATTTCTTCTGAGATGCAACGAGAAATACCCGGTTTCCGGGATCGAGGTCCCCGCCGGCGCAACGCCCAGACCGAGCACGCCAAGCTTGATCAGGAACGGGCTGTCGACCGTTTCGCCATCGCGGATATTCTTGACATAGACCGCTCTGGCTTCGCTCGGTGGCGTCGAAACTTCATCCTCGTACCACGCCTGGCACGTCTCGCTGAAGCGATCGGGGTCAATCCTGGGCTTTGTCGATCCCTGGCGGCTGGCGACCACCTTGATATTGATCTTGCGGCTGAAGACGAAATACGGTCGGTGATCGTAATCGGCAAATAGAAGGCGCAGGCTGTGCTCTCCCGGCGGAAGATCGACCGTGGCCGCTGTCTGCCCCTTGCCGAAATGCCGGTACTTTTCCGAGAAGGGGATCGGTTCGGAAACGGTTGCAGGCAGGGGAGTGTCGATCAACAAATGGTGATGGCCGCTTCCCTCGCGCTTGTTGCCGGCGGGAATCACGCCCATGCCGCGGATGCCGAACTCCACCCAGAACGGCGTGCGAACGCGGAATTCGTCCCTCAGGTTCGAGAAGGTCACTGGAGTGGATTCGGCGAACAGGCTGACTGACGTTCTGTCGGCCGTGAATTGCAGCCAGCAGCGACGTTCCAGTGGATCATCCGGCAACGACCTGGCCATGCCGATGTCTGACAGCACTAGCAGCGCCAGGGCCGGAGAAATCTTCCGTATATTCATCAGCGTCCTCTGGAATTCTGCAGCATCAATCATCTGGCAAGGACAGCGCCTGGCTCCATGCGCGCCGCCCCTGGGCGATCCGGGCTTCAACGGCTTTTCGCGAGTCGTCTCCTGGGGAGGGGAAGGGCAGGGCGGTCAACGACACGCTCGTGCCGTTGCGCTCAGGCTGGGCCAGGGGTGCCGTCTGGCCACCAGCCGATGGCGATCGAGTTGAAGTGAACTGGGCGGAGGCGCCGTCCTCAAGGAGCAAGCCACAGTTCGGTGACCGTCGACGCCCCCCCGTGTGGACCCTTGCTGACCGTCAGGCTGACCTTGCTTCCCACCTTGACATCGGACAGTTTTCCGGGAACGCGTTGATTATCCTGTCGGTAAACCGCGACCGCGCCGGGGCGGAGGGTGAACCGGCGGTCGTTGGCGAGGACAATGTAACCCGCGCTGAGATCAATTTTCGTCACCGTTCCTGACTCCGAGGCCGCCGTGGTGGCGGAGGTCGTGGCAGAACCCCCGGCGCTTGCTCCCCTGGCTTCAATGGCAAAGGAACTCGGCACACAGAGCGAGGCGGCAAGGATCAAGGCGAGGTAAAAGGGAAATGTCTTCATCGTGCTCTTTCTACGGCTGTTGATCGGGAAGCTCGCGCCAGGATATGCGTCGGACGGCGGGCGCAACTGGCGCTGTTGGCACCTCTTTGGCGATGGTGGTGCCATCGGACTTGCGGATCAGCGCGCTTACCTTTCCGGAAGGCAGCCGGATCAGCACCGGCCGGCTCGCCAGCCCGTCGCCCAGGGAGATGGAGGACCAGCCCAGATTGCCGTAGGTCAGGGCGCCGCCCGTGCGATAGTCGAGCAGGTTGAAAAACGATGAACCGCCCGGGACGCATGGCACACCACTGGGAATGTTCGACGTGAAGACCAGGGTACCCAGCGCGAGCTGTGGATCGGTATTGATTCGTTCGCCACTGGCCGGCAGGTCAACATACCACCCGCGCTTCGGATTCTCGCCGGTGAGGTCGAACGTGTTTGCCGTGGCGGTACGTGTGTTGCCGTCCAGCGTCAATGTCTGTGCTTGCAGTTTCTCACGGAGCGGGTCGATCGCTGGCGCGTCCGAGCGATTGTCAATCAGGCCGTACAGCGTCTGTGTGGCAACCGAGACGACATCACTGTCGGCCAGGTAGCGCCCGGTTCCGACATAGACAAAACGGAACACCTGATTGTTCTCGATAATGCTGGTGAGCTCAGGGGCGGTGGTCACCGGCTGGGCGTTGCCGGCCGCGTCCACCAGCGTCGCGAGCCGCCGGACATTCCAGCTGTTATCCCCGTTAACCGGGCCGGTGAGGTCAAAGCGCCAGACATTGCCATTCAGGTCGCCGCCGTACACCTGGGTGACCGTGTTGTCGGCGTCGGCGCTTTCGACGTAGCCGGAGATGGCGGCCAGGCCGCTGGGCGAAGCGGTGCTGCCGACGCCGGTTGGAATGTCCTTGATCAGCGCTCCCGTCTGGGCATTGAGCACAAACAGGTGGCCAAAACCGTCGCCGGTGAAGTCGAATCCCCCGACATTGACCGTACGGCTGTTGTTGTAGCCCGATGTCACCAGAACGACCCAGCCCTGGTCTGCGGTCTTGGCGATGATCGGCTTGCCGAAGCTGTAGCCAAGGTTGGCAACCACCTGGCCAGCCGTCGCGCTGTTCGGGAATTCCCACAGGACATTGGCAGCGGCGGCGGCTTCGGTGGCTGGCGGGTCAGTCGAAACATCGAGTGCGTAATACCCGTAGCCGCCCTTGTTGAGCCCGCCCACCAGCAGCGTCCGCCAATCGCTGGCGGGGTTGTCGAGGACTCCGCCGGTGCGATTGAAATCCACGTCGGCAACGGTCGGTGTGCCATCAACGTAGTATTTGTGGCGGAAACCCGGCCTCAGCGAAAGATTGGCCAGATTGGGGATGACCAGGTTTGGGACATAAGCCCACTCTTCGGCACCGGTGGAGGCGTTGAAGGCATGCAACATGCCATCGTTGGCCCCCTGGAAAACCATTTCCTGTCGTGCGCTCCGCGCGGCCTTGAAAGCGCGGTAACCCGGATCCGTCGAGTCATGGTAGTTGTTGGACGGTGGGCCAACAATCACCGGCTCGGAGTTGACGACATCGCCGAGGACATGAGCACGCTGGCGATAGGTCGTGCCTTCCCCGCTGCGGTCACCACGAATGTACTTGACGATTCCAGGACCGTTCACGGCGCTGATGGAATTCTGCTGTGACAGGCTGAGCGTGGTGAGCGCGGCCGGCGCAGCGTCGGGCGGCAGCGGGTGGGGCCGGAACGGAATTCCCTGGCCTGCCCCGGCGGTGCCGCTGTAGCTGACAATCCTTCGGTTGTCGCTGGCCAGGTCGTCGAGTTGTTGCTGCGCCGTGGGAACCCACAGAGGCTGCGCGACGATCGGGGTGCCGGTGTTGGGGTCCAGTTTGTAGCTTTGCAGATCGCCGCTCCAGTTCCCCGCATTGTAACCTGCCTGAAAGGCACTGGTCTCGGCGGTGACGTTGGCGTTGGCCACGGCTACCGCAGCTGCCGCGCCGTCGCGGTCGATCGCATCGCGGACTGCCGTCGAGATGGCGATATCCAGGGAAGCCGAATCGCTGGCGAAGAATGCCCTCGATGTTCCTCCTCGGATTGCCATTTCATTCATCACGGCGATGGCTTGCGCGTTGGCGACCGTATCGCCCATGGCGATGACGTAAGTCTGGACGTCGAAGTCAGCCGCACAGTTGTTGCACCCGCGGTAGGGGACGGTGCGCAGATTGGTCACGGCAGAGAAAGCATCGTTGGCGGCGGTACCGAAATTCCATACACCGTTCACATTGGTATCGGTGCGATCGGCCGCGTTGTAGAGCGAGCCGTCGGCTTTGCCGGTGGGCAGGCCATCGGTCAGCAGCATGACGAAGTTCTTCTGGCAGAAGGCGCTGATCGGGCTGGTATTGACAGCGGTCGAGTTCCAGTCGTTCTGGCCCAGGAAATAGTCTTTGGCTGATCGCAGCGTTCCTGCAAGGGGAGTGAAGACGGCAGCATTCTTGATCTCCGACGTCGCCTGATTGGTTTCGCTTGCCAGCTTGGTCCGCAGGTCGTCGTAATGCGTGTCGGAGTCCGTCTCAACCGGTTCGTCCAGGCGTCCGCCACCCGTGATGCCAGAGTTGTACCCCCAGCCGCGGCGCAGGAAGAGTTGCCGGGTCACCGTCGGGGCGGAAGGCAGGTAGCCGGCATCTGTCGCGGTGAACCCTCCCTCGTAGAAGGGGGCGGCGAACTCCCCCGCCGCCCAGTTGGTGATGCCATTCAGGTGGTTCGAATGCAGGGTGTACACGTTGGAGCCGTTGCTTAAAGCCCAGATCTGCGTTAGGTTCAGGGTCCAGTAGAGAGCGTCTAGAATCCACGGGTCGTCGGAACTGACATCGTAGGTGACGTGTGTGGGGCCGTCTTTCCACGGTTGTGGGTTCGCGATGCAGCGCCGGTTGCCGTTGCTGGCGGAACGGCCGTCGACACAGTCACTGGTTAACACCATGCCGTTATCGTCTCCCATGTAGTAAACATAGATATCCGTTAGCGCGGCGCCGCGGGTGGCGAAGCTCATCAGGCCCCAGTTGAACGTCGTGCGGTAGTTGCCGAGCATGGTGCGCAGGATGCCGCGGCCGATATTGCCGCGGGTGTCGGGGTCGTCACCCGACTGGAGAGCGCCACCCATGTAGGCATCCATCGATTGCGAGTTGTCGAGCATCAGCAGAAAATTTCCCTTGACCTGATTGCTGACCGCCATCGGGATGTCGGCGAGGTCGGTCGCGGCGCCATGCGCCAGCGGCTGTACGAGCCCGAGCGCCAGGAGCAGCAGGCAATGCCGAAGGGTGCTCTGGAAGCGGGTTTGGGCTGTTTTCATTGCGGTGTTCTCCGATCAGTAGCTCAGAAATACCTGGACATGGCTCTGTGTGTTCCGCGGGCCGGTGACCTGAACGGTCACCCGGTAGAAGATGATTCCGGCAGGAGCCGGGAGGCCGGGCCCTCCCGCCTTCTTGCTGACGGGCGTCAGGGGCGTGTCATTGCTGCACTCATCAGGGCCTGGATTGGCCGAAGCGACGTCGCATTGCCGGTCGATGACGTAACGAATGGCGTAGCCGCGCGGTGCACCGGGGACATCATTGCCGTCCCAACTAATGGCCTGCTCGGGCGGGTCGGTGGTGGCCGTTCTATTTCCCCGGATCGGCAGGCCCTTGCCGTCGAGCCCACATCCCTGCGGAAACGGCGCGTTGCGGCAATTGAGGTTGGGTAGGTTGATCGACCTGACCGGAAAGTAGCGGCAGTTGGTGTTGCAATTTTTCGGAAAAGCCTCGTCTCTGGAGGCGATCGCAATAGTGATCAACTCTGCCGCGGCGGCCTCGACCCCCAGATCGGCGATGTTCAACGTCGATTGCCGGAAGGCGAAATTGCCCGAGATGACGTTGGCCGAGTCAACGACGCGCACCAGCGCGACACCGGCAATGGCCATCGCCGTCAGCATGATCAGCACCATGATCAATGCCACGCCGGACTGCGCTCGTCGTGCCGGCAAGCGCCGGGAGATCAGTTGTTCCATATCATGTTCTTCAAGGGCACGACGGTTTGAAAGACGCGATAACGGTAGTGCCGGTCGTCGGCGCCGAGTGCGAGGGTTTCACCGGGCCAATAGTCAATCGTCGCCGGGCTGACTTCGTTTCTCTCCCAGTTGCCGCTGCGAACGATCAGGCTGATCTGCACCGCGACCAGGGTGTTGTTGCCGACGACTCCTGCCGCGATCAGCCCCGCCGTATCATTGTCGAGGGGTTCATCGAGCACTCCGTCGCCGGTGGTGTCGCGGCCGTAGCGCGCGCGCAGGCCGATCACGCCGGGGATGAGATCAAAGGTTGTCAGGGTGGCATCGAGCAGGTTTCGCTCGTCCATGCGCAGCATGTTGTTTTGTACATAATAGCTGCGGTCGACCAACTGGCCGAGATTGAGCACCTGGGCACCGCCGGCGAGGGTATAGCCGGCGGCAGGAACCAGAATGTTCGCCGGGTTGGATGGCGTATTCCATGGATAGGCAATGCCATTCGGACCGACGTCGGCGTGTGGCAAATCCCATGCGTTGCCGGGGCCGGTGACGTTCGGCACGCCGGTTGCTTGCGCATTCTCGGAAAGCTGCAGGATGGAACAGTCTTTCGGCGGCTCGAAGAGGATGATCATGTCGCCCTGATTGAAGCCGACGCCGTTGTTCACCCGCAGGGTGCCGTCCGAGTCAGGCATGTCCACCTGCAGCCTGGCGGCAATATTGCCGAAAGGCGACGAGCTGTAGAGGATGCTGATTCGGTCGGTACCGGCCACCGGCGAGCCCTGCGTGATGGTGACCGGAAGGCCGGTTGCGCTGATGGGGGGGGCGAGAAGGCCGGCGTTATAGGCATTGATCGTCGAGCAACCGAGCCCGACCATGCCGAAGCCGGCACTGCGCAGGTCCCTTTCGATCGAAAATGCGGCCAGCAGGCCGTTCTCCTGGCTCTGCGCGGTGCCGGTCGTCGTGCGCTTCCAGCCGTCGTAGACCGAAAAGACCTGCACGATGATCAACAGGCTGACCAGGGTGATGGCTGTCGCGACCAGCAGCTCGACCAGCGAGAAGCCGAGATCACTTTTCCGCAGGGAGGTGCGCTTGTCCATGGCCTAGCCTCGGATCTGTGCTGCGGTGGTGTAGAAGTGGTAGACGGCCTCTTCCGGGTTTTTCCAGCACATGGTCACGGTGACGATATTGGTCGCCGCATCGACCGTGATCTGCTGCAGGCTGCTGGCGACGGCCGCCGAGGTCAGGCCGTTGAGTTCGGTCCGCAGGGCGGCAAGCCAGTTGGTGACATTCGCATTGGCCGAGGCTGCGCCGGCAAAGGGGTCGGCGGAAACGGGGTCGCACATCGTTCCGCGGGGCTGGTGCGCATAGCTGGCCAGATTGGCACGATCATCCGTCCACATGCGGCTGATCAGCTGATTCGCATAAAAGGCGGCGACCGCACGCTGTCGGGCATCGTCGGCATTCCTGATCGCTGCCGCCTGCAGCCCGATCAGGCCCAGGACGCCGATCGAGAAGATGGCGATGCTGATCAGTACTTCGAGCAGCATGATCCCGCGCTGAGACTTTGCCGGGCCGGGCTGCCTGGGGGTGATTACGGTAGTTCGCATCTGCGCGTGTCGCCAATGGTTGCAATGCTCGGATCACACAGCCGGATCAGACCACCGTCGGTCACTTCGATGCGCAGCTCCCGCGTCTCCGCGCCGGCGACCGCCGACGAATCGATGGCGATCTGCTCCATGGCGGTGTTGCGGCTGGCCACCCGGCCCAGGCCATTGAACACGATGGTGTCGGCTGCATCCCCAGCCCTGTTCAGGGCCGCGATGGTGACGCGCGAGGCCTGTTCGGCGGCCGATTTCTTGGCGACGATGAAGGGCGCGTCGGTGTCGGAAATGGCGATGTCACATTTTGCCCCGGCCGTCGTCGTCGGGTCATTCAGGCTGGCGACCCAGCTGGTTCCTGACGAAGACAGGGTGCACCCGGCACCAAGATCGCTCACCAGATGGAAGCGGACCAGCCGGTTACGCTTGATTGCTTCATTGCGCGCGGCGCTCAGACCACTGGCAAGGGTTTCGGCGGCCGTGCGGATGCGGGAATTGGCGATCCAGGCGCTGTAATTGCTTGCGCCGAGGCCGATCAGGATGCCGAGAATGGCCACCACGACGACCATTTCAACCAGGGTGAAGCCCCTGGCGGGACCAGCCGGAGTCAGCACGTCTGCCCCTTCGCAGTCAGCCAGCAGTTTGCGGGCGTGTTGCCCCGGCCTGCAGGCAGGCTAGTCGTTCGGCGGTTGTTGGCTTGGTCAATCGTGTAGGTGAAGGATTCGGTGCCGCCTGCCGCGATGCCCGTTGCAGTGATCACAAAAGTCTGTCCGGCATTGTCCGCGGTGCAGGCATAGGTGAAATACCGGCTGTTGAGACGGTTCATCACGTCGATCACGTTCTGGTGACAATTGCCGGTGACGGCGGCTGGATTCGCGTCGTAACTCCGGTTGTCCTGGAAATACTGTTCCAGCGTGACCCGCAGTTGTGACAGCGAGCTGCTGGCGTCAGTCAACTTGCTGCGAAGGATGTACTCCTGGTAATTCGGCACGCCGATGGCCAGCAGGATCCCGATCAGCGCGATGACGATCAGCAGTTCGATGAGAGTGAAGCCGCAGCTTCCGGGCAGAGGGCTGAGTTTTCTCATGGCATTCCTTGACGGCGCTTGCCTGCCGCCAGACGGGGAAGGGGGAGGCGGAGGCGGGGAGGATGGCGCAGACGGCATTTCATTCCACAGGATTCCCCTGACCCCAAGGGGCAAGGGGAATCATCGTTCAAAGCGTGACGGCGACTGATCGAATGATAGACGAGGGTGGCGCCAGGGCAAGCAGCGGACGATGTACGGCACACTGTGGCGGATGAGTGGCGGGGCCTCTGCGGTGCCGGGCGGTAGAATCCAGTTTCGGCCGGGTGCGGCATCGTCCTCGCAAACAATGACTCTCTCGACAGCGGTCTACTCTGGCACTTCAGCGGCGCAGCGACAGCGGGAGCGGTTGCTCTGGGCGCTGCTGGTGTCGCTGTGGCTGCATCTGCTGGTGTCGGCGGTCCCGTTGCGAACCCCCGACAGCGCCGGCGAGGCGGTGGCTGGGCGGGCGGCATTGGCGGCGACCCTGCGGGGTGCTCGCGGCCAGGGGCCGTCGCTGGCCAGTTTGCCGACCGTGTCGGGCGCGGAGGATGCGGTGGGTTTGCAGGGTCGCCCGGCCGCCGCACACGCCGCGGGTTCGCCGGACGCTGCGGCGCTGGTCGCGGCGCGGGGCCAGCGTCGGCTGGCAGCCCAGATCCCGCCGTACCTGCTGGCGCCGCTGGTGGTCAATGCGCCGCTGGCTGGCTGGTATTTCTCGCGTGCCGAGCTGACGGTGCCGCCAGTCCTGGTGGACGCGCCGCGATTGCAGTTCCCGGATGGACTGAGCAGTGCCTGGACCGGTCGCGGCAGGGTGCAGTTGCGGGTGTTCCTGGGTGTCAGCGGTGCGGTCGAGGGAATCGAAGTGCTCAGCAGCGATCTGCCGACGGTTTTCGACGAAGCGGCGGTTGCCGCCTTTGCCAACCTGCGCTTTCGTCCGGGCGAGATTGAGGGCGTGGCAGTGAACAGTCAGACGCGTTTCGAGGTCTGTTTTGATGACGCCGAAAGCGGCGGCTGCGCCGACACTGAAACCGGCAGCAGCACTTCGACCGAGCGACCGGACGCTCGCCCGATGCGCCGCTCCGGCAGCGCCGCATCGCTTCGCTAGTGCGCCCCTGTCCGGCGGTAAACGGGGAAGCGGCGGTCACTGGCAGCCCGGTTCAGGCGGGGGAAAAGGACGGGCGGACAGGCGCCAGCAGCGCAACCCTGGGCCGCGGCGGATGGGCGTCAATTGGGAAACGCGGCTAGATGATTTCCATGTGACCCAGGCCGGCGGTCAGATCCCGGTCCTTCGCTTCCTTGCCATGCAGCTTGATCTGCAGTCGCAGGTCGTTGAGCGAGTCAGCGTTGCGCAAGGCATCGGCGTAGGTGATCTGGCCGGCCTCGTAGAGATCGAACAGCGCCTGGTCGAAGGTCTGCATGCCCAGTTCGCGCGAGCGCTTCATCACGTCCTTGATTTCATTGACCTGGCCTTTGAAGATCAGGTCGGATATCAAGGGCGAGTTGAGCAGGATCTCGATTGCCGGCACCCGTCCCTTGCCGTCCTTCTTCGCCAGCAGGCGCTGTGAGACCAGTGCCCGCAGGTTGAGCGAGAGGTCCATCAGCAACTGGTGGCGGCGGTCCTCGGGGAAGAAGTTGATGATCCGGTCGATCGCCTGGTTGCTGCTGTTGGCATGCAGCGTGGCGAGCGCGAGGTGCCCGGTCTCGGCAAAGGCGATGGCGTAGTCCATGGTCTTGCGATCCCGGATTTCTCCCATCATGATCACGTTCGGTGCCTGGCGCAGGGTGTTCTTCAGAGCGACTTCCCAGCTGTCGGTATCGACGCCGATCTCGCGCTGGGTGACGATCGATTTCTTGTGCTCGTGCACGAATTCGATCGGGTCTTCGATGGTGATGATGTGACCCTGACTATTGCGGTTGCGGTGGTCAACCAGCGCTGCCAGCGAGGTGGTCTTGCCGGTGCCGGTGCCGCCGACAAAAATGACCAGGCCGCGCAAGGTCATCGCGATGTCCTTGAGCACCGGCGGCAAGCCGAGTTCGTCGAGTGTCGGCACCACCAGGTTGATCGTGCGGCAGACGACGGCGACCCGTCCCTGCTGGACCAGCGCATTGACGCGAAAGCGGCCGATGCCCGAGGGCGAGATGGCGAAGTTGCATTCCTTGGTGGCCTCGAAATCGGAGGCCTGACGGTCGTTCATGATCGAGCGCGCGAGTTCGGCGGAGTGCTGCGGCAGGAGCGTCTGGTTGGAAACCGGCACCACCTTGCCGTCGACCTTGATCGCCGGCGGAAAGTTGGCGGTGATGAAGAGGTCGGAGCCGTTCTTCTGCATCATCAGACGCAGCAGCTCGTGCATGAATTTCAGTGCCTGATCATTTTCCACCCGGGTTCTCCTCTTCGCAAGCCTGGCTCAAACGCCGGCGAAGGCATCTTTGTTGGCGGCCTTGGCGCGCGCTTCGGGCGCCGAGACGATATTGCGCTTGACCAGTTCGATCAGGCACTGATCGAGCGTCTGCATGCCGAACTGCTGCCCGGTCTGGAGCGAGGAATACATCTGTGCAACCTTGTTTTCGCGGATCAGGTTGCGAATCGCCGGCGTCCCGATCAGGATCTCGTAGGCGGCGACCCGTCCCTGTCCGTCCTTGGTCTTGAGCAGGGTTTGTGAGATCACCGCGCGCAGCGATTCGGAGAGCATTGATCGGACCATTTCCTTTTCCGCCGCCGGGAAGACATCGATGATGCGGTCGATTGTCTTGGCAGCGCTCGAGGTATGCAGGGTGGCGAAGACCAGGTGGCCGGTCTCGGCGCCAGTGAGGGCCAGGCGGATGGTTTCCAGGTCGCGCATCTCGCCGACCAGGATCACGTCCGGGTCCTCACGCAGCGCAGAGCGCAGCGCATTCTGGAATGACAGGGTATGGGGACCGATTTCGCGTTGGTTGATCAGGCATTTCTTCGGCTGGTGAACAAACTCGATCGGATCCTCGACGGTGAGAATGTGGCTGTAGGCATTCTCGTTCACGTGATTGATCATTGCCGCCAGGGTGGTCGACTTGCCTGAGCCGGTCGGCCCGGTGACCAGAACGATGCCGCGTGGATAGTCGGAGATGTCCTTGAAGATCCTGGGGCAGTTGAGTTCTTCAAGCGTCAGGACCTTCGATGGAATGGTCCGGAATACCGCCCCGGCGCCTCGATTCTGGACGAAGGCGTTGACGCGAAAACGCGCCAGATTGGGAATTTCGAACGAGAAATCGCACTCACGCGTATCTTCATATTGCTTGCGCTGGCTGTCGCTCATGATGTCGTACACCATGGCGTGCACGTCCTTGTGCTCCATGGCCGGCAGGTTGATTCGCCGTACATCGCCGTGCACCCGGATGATCGGTGGCAGCCCCGCCGACAGGTGGAGGTCGGAGGCCTTGTTCTTGACACTGAAAGCCAGCAGTTCGGTGATGTCCATCCGGTTCGGTCCTTGGGCGACAGGCAGGGCGCGGTGCTATACTCCTGAAATCCGCGCAACGCTCGATTATGACCACACTCCCTGCCAAGCTGCAAGCCGTTCTCGCCCGCATCGCCGGCGCCGCGCGGCGGTACGGCCGTGACCCGGCTGATGTTGGCCTGCTCGCGGTGAGCAAGACCTGGCCGGCGGCGGCCTTGCGTGAGCTGGCAGCTGCCGGCCAGCGCGCTTTTGGCGAAAGCTATGTGCAGGAGGGACTGGCGAAGATTACCGAGTTGCGGGTGCTGGGGCTTGACTGGCATTTCATCGGTTCGCTGCAGGCCAACAAGACGCGCTCGGTTGCCGAGGCTTTCGACTGGGTGCATTCAATCGATCAACTACGAATTGCCCAGCGCCTTGCCGAACAACGGCCAGCGACCCTGCCACCGCTGTCGGTCTGTCTGCAGGTGAATGTCAGCAACGAAGCCAGCAAGGGCGGCGTTTCGCCTGCCGCCGTGCCAGCACTGGCGCATGCGGTGGCCCGGCTGCCGCGGCTGCGGCTGCGTGGGCTGATGGCTATCCCGGCGCCGAGCGATGACTACATGGTGCAGCGCGGCCCTTTTCGCGGTTTGCGGGAACTTTCCGAGCAATTGCAGGCCGATGGCTTGTTGCTGGATACTCTTTCGATGGGCATGTCGCATGATCTTGAAGCAGCCATTGCCGAAGGGGCGACGCTGGTGCGTATCGGCACCGCAATTTTTGGTGAGAGAAGATGAAGATCACTTTCCTTGGCGGGGGCAACATGGCCAACGCACTGATTGGCGGCCTGATGAAGACCGGTTTCGCAGCCAGCGACATCGCGGTCATCGAGGTCGGTGCGCAGGGGCGTGCCAAGCTGCGGCTGGCCTACGGGGTCCGCTGTTATGAAGTGCCGAGCGCGCAGGCGCTTGACTGTGATGCGCTGTTGCTGTCGGTCAAGCCGCAGCAGATGCGGGATGCCTGCTCGCCGCTGTTGCCATACCTCAAGCAGCAACTGATCATCAGCATCGCAGCCGGCCTGCGGCTGGCCGACGTTTCTCGCTGGCTGGGGGGCTACGGCAAGATCGTGCGCGCAATGCCCAATACCCCGGCGCTGATTGGTTGTGGCGTCACCGGTCTGTGTGCGATGGCCGCGGTGTCGATGGCCGAACGCCTGGGGGCCGAGCGTATCCTGCAGGCGGTCGGCAGTACCTTATGGATTGCCGACGAGGAGAAGATGGACGCGGTCACCGCGATCTCCGGCAGTGGCCCGGCCTACGTCTTTCTGTTCATTGAAGCCCTGCAGCAAGCGGCCGGCGAGTTGGGTATCACGCCTGGGCAGGCCCGCCAGTTGTCGATCGATACCGTGCTCGGTGCCGCCAAGCTGGCTGCACAGTCAGGTGAAGCGGCCAGTGTGCTGCGCGAGCGCGTGACCTCGAAGGGGGGGACCACCGAGGCGGCACTGCGCACGATGCAGGAGCGCTGCGTCAAGGAAGGCTTCATCGCCGGGGTACTTGCCGCCAATACCCGCGGCCGTGAATTGGGTGAATTGCTGGGCCAGGACGGTTGATGATCGCACAGGCCAGCTTGTTCCTGCTCGATGTACTGACCGCTTTTCTGACCGTGGCGCTGCTCCTGCGTTTCTACATGCAGGCCTGCCGGGTTTCCTTCAACAATCAGATTGGCACTTTCGTCGTCGAGTTGACCAACTGGCTGGTCAGGCCCCTGCGCAAGGTCCTGCCCGGCTGGTACGGCATTGACCTGGCAAGTCTCCTGCCGGCCTACCTGCTGCAGGTCATTTTCGTTCTGGCGGTGTCGCTGTTGCGCGGCGGTGCCGAAGGCTGGGCGGCGGACACCTGGCTGCCGATGCTTCTCTGGCGCGGCCTGCTGGCCACCTTGCGCCTCAGCATCTACCTCCTGATCGTCGCGCTGCTGGTGCAGGCCATCCTGTCGTGGGTCAGTCCGTACTCGCCCTTGAGCCAGCCGTTGTCGCAGCTGACCCGGCCTGTCCTGCGTCCAATCCAGCGGGTCGTGCCGCTGGTCGGTAGCATCGACCTGTCGCCGTTGATTGCCATTGTTCTCGCGCAACTGGTTCTGATGTTCATCTGAGCCGTGCTCGAGTGGCTGCGCGAAGCGAAGCGGATGGCGCGATCACGCCCCCCCCCCCCCGCCGCCCCCCCCCCCCCGCGCCCCCCCCCCCCCCCCCCCCCCCCCCCCCCCCCCCCCCCCCCCCCCGCCCGCCCCCCCCCCCCCCCCCCCCGGCCCCCCCCCCCCCCCCCCCCTGCCCCCCCCCCCCCCCCCCCCCCCCCACCCCCCGCCCCCCCCCCCCCCCCCCCCCCCCCCCCCCCCCCCAACCCCCCCCCACCCCCCGCCCCCCCCCCCCCCGCCCCCGCCCCCCCCCCCCCCGCCCCCCCGCCGCCCCCCCCCCGCCGGTTCAGGCCTCGAAGACGATGCGTCCGCCGACCAGCGTCATGCGTACCCGGCCCCTGACTTCGCAACCCACGAACGGTGTGTTCTTGCCCTGGCTGCGCAGGGTGTCTGGCGTGGCGCGCCAGACCTCGTCGGGGTCAAACAGGCAGACATCGGCAGCGCTGCCGACGCTCAGCGAACCTGCGTCGATGCCAAGAATGGCCGCCGGGTCACAGGTGACGCGAGCAAGTGCGGTGGCCAGCGGCAGCCGCCCCTCATGCCAGGCATTGGGGCCGCCCCCGACCAGGTCCCAATCCGGATCATGGCCAGCGGTCGCCGGGACGTTCGCATGCAGTTCCCACCGCAGATCATTCCTCGCGGCGTGTGTATTCTCTTCTGCAGCCAACTGCAGCGTCAGTGGCAGCAGGAGCTCGAGGGCGGTGGCGCCGGGCCGGGCTTCGGCAAACGGCAGTTGCTTGCCATCGGCATCGACCGGGGTGTGGTCCGAACAGATCGCTGCCAGCCCTTCGGTGACGGCGGCGCGCAGCGCCTCACGGTCGCGCGCTGAGCGCAGCGGTGGGTCGAAGCGCGAATTACTGTCGAAGTAGCCGATATCCTGTTCCGAAAGATGCAAGTGATGGATCGCAACGTCACAGCTGACCACCACGCCAGACCGTCTGGCTGCCCGGATCAGGTCGACGCCGGCGGCGGACGAAAGGCGGGCAAGGTGCAGGCGGACGCCGGTTTCTCCGGCCAATTGCAAGGCGGTGGCGATGGCCACGGTTTCGGCAGACACGGGGATGCCGGTCAGCCCAAGCCGTGCGGCGACTTCGCCGTCGTGCGCGACACCCTCGCGGGCGAGAAAATCATCCTGCGGTCGCAGGTGGACCGCGTAACCAAAGGTCGCCGCATACTGCATGGCACGCAGTAGCGACTGGGTGTCGACGATGGCCTGCTTGGCCTGGGAGAAGGCGATGCACCCAGCGCGCGCCAGACCGTTCATTTCCGCGAGCCGCAGACCGGCCAGGTCTTCGGTGAGCGCTCCGATCGGATAGACCCGCGCCAGCCCCGTTGCCTCGCTTCGCCTGACGAGGCGCTCGACGAGCCCCGGTTCGTCGAGTGGGGGTTTGGTGTCGGGTGGGCAGGCGAGTGAAGTCACACCACCCGCGACCGCGGCGCTGAGCTCGGGCTCGATGCCGCCGAGGCGAGTGGATAGGTCAACGAGCCCGGGACAGGCGATCAGGCCCAGCGCGTTGATGCTTCTTTCCGGCGAAAACCCTGCTGGCGGCTCGCCGATCGCGGCAATCCGGCCGTCGGCAACGAACAGGTCGAGCGGCGCATCAAGACCGTTTTTCGGATCGATCAGGCGGGCGTTCCGGATATGGAGGTGTGGCTTGCTCATGGCTCAGTTCCCCGCCAGAATGCCCATGACTGCCATGCGGACGGCAATGCCGAAGGTGACCTGCGGCAGGATCACCGCCTGCGGTCCGTCGGCGACGTTGGAGTCGATCTCGACGCCACGATTCATTGGCCCCGGGTGCATCACGATGGCGTCAGGCTTGGCCAGCGCCAGCATCGCCGGCGACAGGCCGTAACAGCGGAAGTACTCGCGCGCCGAAGGCAGCAGCGCGCCATTCATGCGCTCGTTCTGCAGCCGCAGCATGATCACCACATCGCAATCGCGAAGTCCCTCACTCAGGTCGTGGCAGACGCGCACCCCCATTTTCTCGACGGCTGTTGGCAGCAACGTTTGCGGGCCAACGGCGCGCACCTCGGCGGCGCCGAGCGTGGTCAGCGCGTGGATGTCCGATCGGGCGACGCGTGAGTGAAGGATATCGCCGACTATCGCCACCACCAGGTTGGCGAAGTCCTTCTTGTAGTGACGGATGGTGTACATGTCGAGCAGGCCCTGCGTCGGATGGGCGTGACGTCCGTCGCCGGCATTGACCACGTGCACGTCGTTCCGCCGGAGGCGTCGCAGGTGGTCGGCGATCAGGTGCGGCGCACCGCTTGCGGCATGCCGGACGACGAACATGTCGGCGTGCATGGCGACCAGGTTGTCCACCGTGTCGAGCAGGGTCTCGCCCTTGGCAGTCGAGGAACGGGTGACGTCCAGGTTGATCACATCGGCGGACAGACGCTTGGCCGCGATCTCGAAGGTGGTGCGGGTGCGCGTCGAATTCTCGAAAAAGACGTTGAAGACGCTCTTGCCGCGCAGCAAGGGCACTTTCTTGACGTCGCGGTGGGACACCTTGAGAAAGCTCGATGCGGTGTCGAGAATGTGGTTGATCACTTCGCGGGGCAAGCCCTCGATCGATAGCAGGTGGGTCAGCTCGCCATTGGTGTTGAGTTGTGGATTATGCACTCGCGGCCACGCTCCAATGCAGGCGACCGTTGGCCTCCGCCGAGAGGATCAGTTCCTGAGATGGGTCGAGGTCGACTCGCCAGGGGCAGAAGTCAGCGCAGATCGGTAGCTGACGCCGGCCCCGATCGGCCAGAACGGCCAGCTGGATGCTGGCCGGACGTCCGTAGTCGAACAATTCGTTGATTGCCGCGCGCGTCGTCCGGCCGGTGAAGAGCACGTCATCGACCAGAATCAGTGGCCGACCTTCGACGTCAAAGGGAATCGAGCTCGGCTTGACCCGCGCATGAAGGCCCCTTTCGCCGTAGTCGTCGCGGTAGAAAGAGACGTCGATCAGGCCGATTTCGTTGGCCAGCCCCAGCAGCTCGCGCAGGCGCCTGGCCACCCAGACGCCGCCACTGTGGATGCCGACCAGCACCGTGTCCGCTTGCAGTCGGGGTCGGATCAGCTCCGCCAGTTCGGCACATTGTGCGTCGGCGTCAGGGAGGTCAATGGCGGCTATCGTCTTCGCGGTCATCAGGGTGTTCGGGTCCAGGGGAGAGGTGGCCATGGCCTTGCTCGGCAAGACCGTCAAAATGACTTTGCAGGATCAGCTGGGCCGCGATAGCGTCCAGGTGCTGACGCGCGCTGCGCGGGGGGTGTCCCGCGGCAAGCAGACGTTCCGCTGCTTCGGCCGACGAGAGCCTCTCCTCGGCATAATCCACGCTTAGTCCGAAGCGGCCGCGCAGCTGATTGGCGAAGCGGGTGCAGCGAGCGGTCATGGCGTGCGCCGTACCGTCGAGTGAGAGGGGACGCCCGACGACCAGGCTGGCGGGGTGCCATTCCTGGATCAGCGCAGCGATGGCGGTGAAACGCTCGGCGTTCGCCTCGCCGTGGATGGTGGTCAGTGGGTGTGCCTGCAACAGTTGCAGCTCGCCAACGGCTACTCCTATGCGCTTCTCGCCAAAATCAAAGGCCAGCACCGTGCCTGCGGGTCTGCTGCCGGGCTCAGGCATGCCCAGCTTCATCGGCAAGATTGGCGAGATTGACGCCGAGCAGTTCGAGTGCCGACGCCAGCCTTTCCTCATAAGGTGAGTTGAAAAGGATGTGGAGTTCCGCTGGCACGGTCAACCAGGCATTCTGCACCAGCTCGTGTTCGAGCTGACCGGCAGCCCAGCCGGCGTAGCCGAGCGTCACCATCAAGTCGCGTGGCTGGCCGTCGCGGGCGACCGCCTGCAGAATGTCCCGCGAGCTGGTGAGGCCGACGTGCTTGTTGATGACCAGCGTCGACTGCCACTGGCCGACCGGTCGATGGAGGACGAAGCCGCGGTCGGTCTGGACCGGTCCGCCAAAGAGTACGGGCAGATTGGCGAAGCCTTCGGCCTGGAGGGGAACATCGATTTTCTCCAGCAGCGTCCCCAGACTCATGTCGATCGGCCGATTGACGATCACGCCCAGCGCGCCACGCGGGTTATGTTCCGCGATATAGACCAGGCTCTTGGAAAAATAAGAGTCGACCATCGCCGGCATGGCGATGAGAAAATGGTCCGTCAGGTTGATGCTTTGCATGGTCTTATTTTAATGGGCGGTGGCGGCTGACACAAAGGTAATCCACGATGAATTCGATTCTGGTCTGGTTTCGGCGCGACCTGCGTGATAACGATCACACTGCCCTCGGTGAGGCGCTGCGGCGTGGGCGGCGCGTCTATTGTGCTTTCGTCTTCGATCGCGAGATCCTTGATCGGCTTGCGCGAGCCGAGGACCGACGCGTCGAATTCATCCGGGAGTCACTGGTTGAGCTTGATCTGGCGTTACGCGCGCGCGGCGGGGCAATGATTGTGCGCCATGGCTGGGCAGGCAGCGAAATTCCGCTGCTGGCGAGGGAGCTGCGCGTCTCGGCGGTGTTCGTCAATCGCGACTACGAACCGCAGGCCAAGCAGCGCGATGCTGCGGTCAGGGCGGCGCTGAGCGCCGACGGAATTGCCTTCGAGTCTTTCAAGGATCAGGCAGTGCTTGACGGGGATGAGGTGCTGACGCGCGCCGGGCGGCCTTATACGGTGTTTACGCCGTACAGGAAGGCCTGGCTGAAACGGTTGACGGAGGACGACTGGCAGCCATGTCAGTCCACCGGCGGCTGCCTGGCTGCGACGCCTGGTGCTGGCGGCGTGCCGTCGCTGGCGGCGATCGGCTTTGCCGCCAGTGATCTGCGGTCGCTCGGATTCGTGCCGGGGATGTCCGGCGGCCGGCAGTTGCTGGCCGAATTCCAGGGGCGCATGGCGCGCTACAGGCAGCAGCGGGATTACCCTGCCGTGAAGGGCGTTTCGTATCTCTCGGTTCATCTGCGTTTCGGCACGGTGTCGATTCGTCAGCTGGTGGCGCGAGCGATTGCCGCCGGTGCCTTGAACGAGGGTGCAGAGGGTGCCGAAGGGGCAGCAACCTGGCTTGCCGAACTGATCTGGCGCGACTTTTACTTCATGATTCTCGACCGCTTTCCACACGTGACCGAGTGCGCGTTCAAGCCGGCGTACGATGCGATTGCCTGGGAACAGGGACCGCAGGCGGAGCAGGCCTTTGCCGCCTGGACCACCGGCTGCACCGGCTATCCGCTGGTCGACGCAGCGATGCGGCAGATCAACCGGACTGGCTATATGCATAACCGCCTGCGCATGCTGGTCGCTTCGTTTCTGACCAAGGATCTGGGCATCGACTGGCGGCAGGGTGAGGCCTACTTTGCCTGTCAGCTCAACGATTTCGACCTGTCGGCCAACAACGGCGGCTGGCAATGGGCAGCGTCAACCGGCTGCGATGCGCAGCCGTATTTCCGCATCTTCAACCCGGTGACGCAATCGGAACGCTTTGACCCGGGCGGACGGTTCATTCGCCGCTACCTGCCGGAACTGGCCGGTGTTCCGGACAAGTTCATTCATGCGCCTTGGCGAATGAGCTGGCCCGAGCAGCTCGCCTGCGGCGTGTGTATCGGTCGGGATACACCGCCGCCACTGGTCGAGCATGATCAGGCCCGGCTCAGAGCTCTGCAACGCTATGCGGTCGTCAAGCGCGGCGAAGTGCCCTGACGTGCCCGCTCACCAGGCGCAGCAGTTCGTCTTCCTGATAGGGTTTGCCGAGGTAATGATTGACGCCCAGTTCGAGGGCGTATTGCCGGTGCTTGTCAGCCGTGCGCGAGGTGATCATGATGATCGGAACCGTCCCCAGGCGCTTGTCGGCGCGGATGTTCCTGGTCAGCTCGAAGCCGTCCATGCGCGGCATCTCAATGTCCACCAGCATGACGTCCGGGACAAGGGCGATGAGTTGCTCGAGGGCATCGACGCCATCCTTGGCGGTCATCACCTGGTAGCCTTCGCGGGCCAGTAGGCGAGTGGTGATCTTGCGCACGGTGAGCGAATCGTCGACGATCATGATCGTCGGCACAGTGCCGGTGGTGCGGTCGGTCGCCCGCGGCTGCCGTACCGTCGGTACCGGCGAAACGGCGGGCGCCAGGCGGTCGCGACTGGCCAGTGCAATCGGGTTCAGGATCAGCACGACCTGACCATTGCCGAGCACCGTCGCGCCGTCGATGCCGATCACACGGGCAAGTTGGGGGCCAATGTTCTTGACCACGATTTCCTGATTGCCGAGCAATTCGTCGACTTGCAGCGCAATCCTGTGGGTTCCGCCGCGCACCAGCAGAGCCCAGTATTGAGTATGTTTCTCGGGTAGCGCCTGGGTCTCGCCGAGGAGGTGCGGGAGGTAGTGGAACGGATAGTGATTCCCGGTCCACACCGCCTCACGGGCCTCGCGTATGCGGGCCAGGCCGTTCTCCTTGAGGTCGAGTACCTGTTCGATCATCGCCGAAGGAATCGCGTATTCCCGGCTGCCCGAGCGGACCAGCAGGGCTTTCGTCACCGCCAGGGTGAGCGGCAGATAAAGCCGGAAGTGGGTCCCCTGGCCAGGGCTGGAGACAACTTCAATGCGGCCGCCAAGGCTGGTCACTTCGCTCTTGAGGACATCCATTCCGATGCCACGACCAGACAAGCGCGAGACTTCGCTGGCAGTCGAGATGCCGGGGGCAAAGATCAGATCCACCACGCGCTCTGGGTCGGCGGCTTCCTCCTCGCTGAGCAGGCCGGCGAGCAAACCGCGTTCGCGCAGCCGGTCGACGTCGAGGCCGGCGCCGTCATCAGCGAAGGACAGAATGATCTCGTTGCCTTCCTGTGTCAGCTTGAGCGAGATCTCGCCAATTTCCGGTTTGCCCTTGCTCAGGCGAACCGCTGCGTCTTCAAGGCCATGGGCGATTGCGTTACGCAGCATGTGTTCAAGCGGCGCCAGCATCTTGTCCAGGACCGTTCGGTCGAGCTCCAGTTGCGCACCACTGATTTCAAGGTTCGCGCGCTTGCCGATTTCCTTGCTCGCCTGACGAACGATGCGATAGAGGCGATCGGAGATGCTGCCGAACGGCACCATGCGCACCGACATCAACTCCTGCTGCACTTCGCGGTTCAGACGCGCTTGCGCGATGATGGCGGCGTTGGCGTCGTCCAGGTTCTTCAGCAGGTTCTGCTGGACGGTAGCGACGTCATTGACCGATTCGGCCATCATCCGCGTCAGTTCCTGGAAGCGTGTGAAGCGGTCGAACTCGAGCGGATCGAAATCGGCGTGCTGTTCTCCAGTCTGGGCTGTGCGCGACTGCATCTGCAGTTCGGCCTGGATCTCGATATCGCGCAACTGCCGACGCAGACGGATCACGTTCTCGGTCAGGTCGAGCAGCGAGCCCTTGATGCCGCGCATCTCGCCTTCAATCCGCGAGCGCGCAATCGACAACTCGCCGGCTTCGTTGACCAGCCGGTCGATCAGATCGGCGCGTACGCGCAGGGTTGCCCGCTGTGCTGCGGCGTCCGTCTCGCCTTCATGTTCAGGCTGGCTGGCGCTGACGACCTGATCGACGGGCGTGACCGGCGCAGGCGTTTCGGCAGCCAGTTCCAGAGCCGCTTGATCGGATATCTCGACCGGTGCATCGGAGGTTTCGCCACGCTGCAGCCGCTCGACAATCTGGACAATCACGTCGAAGGCATTGTCGATGTCGTCGATCAGCTCGAGCGGCGCACGACCGGCTTCCTGCGCTTCCTGCATGCGGGTTTCAATGGCGTGTGTCAGCTCGCCGAGATTCATCGCGCCGGCCATGCGCGCGCTACCCTTGAGCGTATGGAACAGACGTGCGAGTCGGCGGACCGGTTCGCCATCGGCAGGATTGCTGCGCCAGGCGTGTAACTGCGCGGCGATGTTCTGGTTGAGATCGAGCGCTTCTTCAAGGAACAGGGGCAGCAACTGCTCGTCAAGTTCATCCTGAAGTTGCGGGACGTCGACTGCAACGGCCTCGCCGGTCGGGCTGGCAGGTCGTTCTGCGCCGCTGATCGCTGCCGCCTGCTCTGGCTGCGTTGCTTCCGCCGTATGCTCGGCCGGCGTCGGCGCTGCCTGCTGGTCGACGACCGGCTCCGGGTAAAGCGTGCCGAGTGCATTGAGCAGGGTGGGGAATTCCTCGGGCTCATGTTCGCGTGCCACGTCCGCCAGCATCAAGGCGAGGGCGGCAATCGTCTGACGGATCGTCTCAAGCGCTTCAAGGCTATCGCGTTGTGCAACCTGGTTGCGGCGCAGGAGTGCGTGTTCGAGCGTGAGGCTCAGGCAGTTGACCGCCGGGATGCCGACCGTGCCGGCGATGCCGGCCAGGGTGTGCGCGGCACGGTACATTTCATGCGCGGTCGGCCCGGCAGGGTCTGCTTGAAGCAGCGCGAACTCGCGCTCCAGGGTGGCCAGGTGAACCGCCGCTTCTTCCTTGAAAATCTCGGCCAGTTCGGGATCGATCGGAAGGCCCGCGGGCGGCAGGTGTATCTGCTCAGCCGGCGGAGCGGCAATCGGCGTGACGGTGACCGCGCTGGCGATGGCAGCCGACTCGGCGATTGTCGGCGCCGCGCCGCGCTCCGATGGTTGCCCGGCGGCAACGGGCGCCGGCAGGAGCGTTTCACTGCTGCGTGTCAAGGAATCGGCCAGTGCGACCATGCCCCCGACATCGGGTATCTGGCCTTGCCCAGTCTTCAGGTGCTCGATCCAGGCGGAAAAAACGGTGTACGCCTGTCCGATCAGGTCAAAGAGGTCTGGCGTGGCCTCCTGTTCCTGCTGCAGCCACATGTTGAGAACCTGTTCTATCGACCACGCCGTATCGCCGAGATCCTTGAGCCCGACCATCCGGCCGCTGCCCTTTAGGGTGTGGGCCGAACGACGGATCACGGTCAGCACGCCCGAGTCGTGTGGCTGCGCCCTTAACCGCTGCAGGTTTGCGTCAATGTTGGCAAGCACCTCGTCGGCTTCTTCGAGGAAGATCCCCAGCAACTCGGCGTCGACTTCCTCAGCGGTGGCCTGCGCGAGCTGAATGGTTTCTGCCGAGGGCGGGGGAGCTTCCGGCAGCTGCGGCTTGAGCGTTGCCATCGCCGCGTCAATCTGCCGGGCAGCGTCGCCACCAGCCGCCAGCGCCGAGAGGACGTTCTTGGTTTGCTGCCCGAGTTGCTTGTCGGCTACCAGGTCGGCATCCTTCTGCAGTGCCGTCAGATTCTGCCGCAGCTCCCGACGCAGACCGGCATCACCGGGCTGTTCCTTGAGTGCAACCAGCAGGGCATGTGCTTCACGCTTTTGCTGCTCCAGCTCCTGCTCGACTGTTGCTGTCTCGTCCTCGACGGCGGCCGGGGCTGTACCGGCTTTCATCTGGCTGACAAAACTGTCGAAGTCGGCTGCGCCGGTCTGCATCGCATCGACGAAGAAGCCGACCAGCGACAGTTGCTCGGCAACGCCTTCGAAGTCAGTCTCCAAAGGGGACATATTCCGACCTCGAGAACCGTTCGATATCTTTCGCACACCGGCGCAGCACGGTCACCGCGCCGTCATGCCGCATCATGGTGAGGGCGCCGATGACCTGTCGCAGCGGGGCCTCCAGACCATTCAGTTCGGCGCGCTTGTCGGCATCGCGGAAGAACGAATCGAGAACCTGTTCGACTTGTGCAAGGTTGCTCTTGATCTCCCTGGCGACTTGGCCAACGAGCATCTTTTCCTGTGCCTGGCGGGAGATATCGTCGAGCGATGGCAGTTCTGACCCGGGCTGGGGTGGGTTTCCGCTGATGCAGTCCTGAATCCGGGCAGCCATGACGTCCACCTGGTGGGCAAAGCCGTCGCCCAGGTACTGGATGTTCTCCTGCGCGTTCTGGGCGAGCAGGATGGCCGTTGCGGTTTCCATGGCCAGCGCCTCGCTGTGGCGAGAAGGCGTCTCGGCGAGGAAATTGGCCACGTCGGCAATGGCCTGCAACAGGCGGTAGTAGTCCGCGTGCGCCAGTTCCTCGCCCAGGGCTGACAGCGCCGTGGCATTCGTCCGGAATGCCGGCAGGCCCTGCGTGCTGCCGGCGCAGAACCTGTTCCATGTCTCTTCGGTGGCAGCGATCGCATCACGCAACCGGCGGCGGAGAGACTCCTGCGCGACCGGGGCAGTGCTGACCTCGCCTGGTATCAAGGCGGCCAACTGGTAGGCGTCCTTGACCCGGCGCACAGCGGGGTGGTTGCTGCTGGCGCTGCCGACGAGATACAGCGCATCGCGCATCAGGCGCTCGGCAACGTTGGTCGAACCCTCCAGCAGGCGGCGGGTCTGCAGATCGATGCGGCTGCATAGCTGCCTGGCATCGGCATCTGCCGGCAGCGCGCGTTCACCGAGCGCGGTCAGAAAAGCCGTGGCGACCCACCAGAAGACACGTGCCGACGGTGTCTCCTGGATCGCCTCGATCCGTTTGACCGCGTCGAGCATCTCAGGTACGCCAGCGCCCTCCTTCGGGGCACGCAACCACGACAACAGACCGTGCTGGAAGTGTGCTCTATGCTGCCGGAGGCGGTAATCAAACTCGCGGCGTGCGAGCTTGACCGGCGGGCCGGAACGACGTGGTGGCCGCACACGGAGGTCGGGAAAGAAGAGATCGCTCGGGAATACGCGTCGCTGGCCGCGTGCCGCTTGCACCTCGCGGTAGAGTGGCAATAGCCGCAGGGGCTGGTTGGGCTGGCCGCTGATGAGATCGTCAAGATAATGGCGCAGCGCGGCCAGCGCCCTTAGCGACAGGCTGATCGAAGACGGTTCGGCAGGCTGTTCCTGTTTCTCGATTGCCTCAAGCAGGGACTCCAGTGCTTCGGCACATTGGGTCACGCCGTCCAGACCGACGATCGTCAAGGCACCCTCGACCTCGTGCAGGTGGGTGCGGGAAAACCTGATCTGGGTGAGATCGCCATCGCCCTCGGCAGCGCTGGCAGAAAAGGCCTGCAGCGCCCTGTCGGCACGCTCGAGTGCGAGGTCGATCTCGCCCTTGACCCAGGTCAGCGGGCCGATATCGAAGTCTGTCGGGGCGTTCATCTGGGACAGTCTCTCCAATCCAGCGCTCAGATCACCTTGAAGCCGGCCACGGAACCCTTCAGCTCGGTCGCCAGACCGGCCAGTTCACCAATTGCCGTCGCTGTTTTCTGCGTGCCGGCGGTCGTTTGCCCGGTAACCAGCAATATTTCCTGCATCTTGCGCGCCACTTTGGTCGCCGAGTCGGCTGCCTCCCTCGTGGCACCGGAGATGTTTTCAATCAACGCCGTCAGCGCCCTGGAAACCTCACCAATCTCCGCCAGCGCCTGGCCAGCTGCATCGGACAGCCTGGCTCCTTCCACCACGCCTCGGGTCGACTCTTCCATTGCCGAGACCGTGTCCTGGGTGTCGGTCTGGATGGTCCTGACGATCGCCCCAATTTGCTTTGTCGCTTCGCCGGAACGTTCTGCCAGGCGCTGCACTTCCTCGGCAACGACCGTGAAGCCACGTCCGGCCTCGCCGGCAGAAGCTGCCTGAATGGCGGCATTGAGCGCCAGGACGTTGGTCTGCTCGGTGATGTCGGAAATCAGTTCGACGATTTCGCCAATTTCCTGTGATGACTCGCCAAGACGCTTGATCCGCTTTGAGGTTTCCTGGATTTGCTCCCGGATCTTGTTCATGCCCTTGATCGAGTCTTCCACTGCCCGCGCACCCTTGCCGGCAGCAGCCAGGGACTGACGTGCCACGGTTGCCGACTGGTTGGCGTCGCCGGACACCGTGGTCATTGAAGCGGCCATGCTCAGCACCGACTGGCCAGCAGCCTTGATTTCGGCCGACTGGCGTTCTGCCGCAGCGAGCAACTCGTTGGAGGTTTGCTGAGCAATTTCGGTTGCCAGCGTCACCCGTCCGGCCGCATCGTTGATGCGCCCGACGAGCACGCGCAGTTCTTCAATCGTGTAGTTGATCGAGTCGGCAATGGCACCGGTGATATCCTCGGAGACCGTTGCCGTGACGGTCAGATCGCCATCGGCGAGATCGCCGAGTTCGTTCATCAGGCGCAGGATCGCGTCCTGATTCTGGCGGTTGACCGCTTCGGTTTCACGCCGGCCCTGTTCGGCCTGTTCGGCCTGACGCTGGCTCTCGGTCAGGTAGGTTCTGGCGAGAAGAACGACCAGCGCAACCGCCAGTGCGATCAGGACCAGCAGCACGATGCCATAGGCGGTCCGGTTCATGCCGCTGGTCTGATACGCCTGGGCGAGGGCATCGGTGACCTCAAGCAGCTCTTCGCTGTCACGGAAGATCTGCGAACCCGCCTGTTTGGCGATGATGAGTTTCTGCATGTTGCCGAGGATGCCGCCAACGGCAGCCCGATACTCGCCAAAACTGGCATCGAGTTCGCCCAGTTTCCGTTTCGTATCGGGGTCAGTCGTCGCGCCGATGCGCATTGCGTCACTGCCCTTGCTCAGGGCCTGTATCGTGTCGCGAAAGGTGTTCGTGTCCTTGCCCAGGAGGAAGGCAATTTCCGGGTCGATCGCATCGCCAAGCAGCAGTGCGCTGGCGTTTTTCGCAATCCGCTGGGTCAGCATCACCAGCAGGTTGGCTGCGGCAATCTCACGGACACTGGCGCTGCTCTGCAGCTTGAGCGCTGCCACGTGTTCCGACAGGTCGAGCAACTGCGGATTCTTGTCGTTGATCAAGGCGACGTCCTTGCCGAGCGAGATCAGATTCTTCTCCATTTCGAGCAATCGAGAGGCGTTGTTGTCGGTTTTTTGCCAAATCTGGGTCAGTGCCTGCAGCTGTGGCTGGACACGGTCGGGGGAGGGTGGCACTCGGCTGGTGGCGAGATCACCGCCACTCGTCAGTCGCTCAAGGTTGCTGGCGAAGCTATCGCGCGATTCCCGCAATTGCTTGAACGCGATCGGGTCACCCAGCAGGGCGAGGCTCGATGATTTTGCCAGGCGTTGAGAAAGCATTCGCATATCGCCGGCTGTCGCAATATAGGCCGTGTTGAAAGTCGCCTGACGGTTGTCGCGATAGACCACTATGGCAATCAGCAGCATGACCAGCACCAGACAGCTACCAAGTACCTGGAGTTGCTTGGCAACCGGGAACTGGCTCAGCAGATCGGCCGGAAATGGCATTCTCCGCTGGCCTGCCGGCTGGTCCGAATCCAGTACTGTGTGAGCCGTAACGGTCTGGCCTGCCGGATCGGGGGTCCGGGACAGGAAAGCCGGTAGCTTGAGTTTGAGCGTCATCTTCCTTCTCCGGTTACACGTCCTCGACCAGGCAGACCGCTCTTGTCGAGGATTCCTTGATGCGGCAGCGTCTCAAGCGCCAATGTCCATGAACGCCTCGTCAGCCAGCAGTTCTCGTACCTTGAGTTTGCTCCAGCGGCGTCCTTCGTTATCCGTATAGGCCTCGGCTGCCCAGGCGGGTGCTGCCGGCGCCGCCGTTTCGGGGTTCAAGGCCTCGACATTGCGCAGGCCGATCATCCGGTTCACCAGCAAGGCGGCATTGCTGCCATGACGGGTACCAATCAGGAGCAGTCGCGAGCTGGTATTCCTGGGCGTTACTTCCTTGCCGAGAAAGGCTGACAGGTCAACCACCGAGTGCAGGTTGCCGCGAATGTTGGCGATGCCCGCAAACCAGGGTTTGGTCAAGGGCACCTCGGCCAGTGGTGTCAGCGGAACGATCTCGCCCGAGTCTGCCAGGTCGAGCAGCCAGTAGTCTGGCCCCGCCTGAACGCCCAGCAGACCAGCGGCGCTCTGGCTGCTGGTGCCGGCAAGCCGCGCCGCCAGGTAGGACTGGAATTCATGCAGGCGGATCTTCTTGCTCATGCCCTGGCTGCCGTCTAGAGCGCTGCGATCTTGGCCAGCAACTCCTGGCCGTTGACTGGCTTGACCAGGTAGTCCTGGGCACCCTTGGCGCAAGCCCCAGATCTTGTCGGTCTCCTGGCCCTTGGTGGTACAGACGATGACCGGAATGTTTTTCGTCGCGGGATCGCGGGTCAAGGTTCGAGTCGCCTGGTAACCATTGAGACCGGGCATGACGACATCCATCAAGATAAGGTCCGGCAACTCGCTCTTGGCTTTCGCAATCCCCTCTTCGCCGCTCTGCGCGGCGATCACCTGATAACCGTTGCGGGTCAGCAAGGACGTCAGCACATGGCGTTCGGTCGGTGAATCGTCAACGATAAGGATCTTCGTGATGCTCATGCCCTCTTAGCCTCCCCAGCAGCCTTTCAGCAAGTTGCGGTTCCTTCAGGCTGATGCCGGTGCAAAAGTTGCAACCGTTTGCAGCAGGCTGTCCTTGGTGAATGGCTTGGTCAGATAGCGGTCGGAGCCGACCATACTGGCACGTGCGCGGTCAAAGAGGCCATCCTTGGACGACAGCATGATCACTGGCGTGGAGCGGAAGCGCTGACTTTTCTTGATCAAGGCACAGGTCTGGTAGCCGTCCAGACGCGGCATCACGATGTCGCAGAAAATGACGTCAGGCTGGTGATCGGCAACTTTTGCCAGCGCATCAAAGCCGTCCTCTGCGAGCAGCACCTGACAGCCGGCCTGGAGCAGGAAGATTTCCGCACTTCGCCGGATGGTGTTGCTGTCGTCGATGACCATGACCTTGACGCCGCGCAAATTTGCAGCTTCAGCCAATTCTCTCCTCCAGAGTGTCCCGGGGCGTTGCTTAATGGAAGTCTATCGAAGTCCCGGATGTAACATGATTTCCTGCTGCCGGTACTATACCGCATTGTCTTCAGATTTCGACCATTTCAAAGTCCTCCTTGCGCGCCCCGCATTCCGGACAAGTCCAGTTTATCGGCACATCCAGCCAGCGGGTACCTGGCGCGATGCCCTCTTCCGGCAGGCCGGCAGCCTCATCATAAACAAAACCACAGGTAAGGCACATCCAGGTCTGATAGGGTTCGTTGCTTGCAGTGTACGCGGTTGTCATCGGTTTTCGGTTAGAATCGTGGGAAAAATGGACGGATTCTAGCCAAACCCTTGCGCTGCTGCCAAGCGTTTGTCGAGGAAGCCATTCCCCGACGCCAGTTTGCCCCCGATGAACCGACGCCCTGCCCGACTGCCGCCGCCCCTCGTTCTCACCTTCGCCGCCAGCGATCCCTCCGGGGGTGCCGGAATGCAGGCCGATCTGCTGACCATCTCGTCGATCGGTTGCCATCCCCTGTCGGTGGTGACGGCGCTGACCGCGCAGGATACCGTCGGCGTTGGCAGGGTATCGGCAGTCGCGGCAAACTGTGTCGAGGATCAGGCGCGGCGCTTGCTGGCAGACATGTCGGTTGCTGCTTTCAAGATCGGCCTCCTTGGCAGCGTCGAGAATGTCGCGGTGATCGCCCGGGTCGTCGCCGACTACCCGGATATCCCGTTGGTTGTCGACCCCGTGCTCGCCTCCGGGCGTGGCGACGAGCTGGCCGATGAGGCGATGATCGCGAGCCTGCGCGAGCGGTTGATGCCACTGACGACCATCCTGACGCCAAATTCTCTCGAAGCCCGTCGTCTGGCGCGCGGCGACGATGGCGACGATCGCCAGCGAACGCTGGCTGAATGCGCGCAGCGCCTGCTCGACTTTGGCTGCGACCATGTCCTGTTGACCGGCACCCATGACGAGACGGTGCGGGTGGTGAATAGCCTTTATTGCCGGGGCTCCGGGTTGGTGCGCAGCGATGCCTGGGACCGGCTGCCCGGCAGCTACCATGGTTCGGGTTGCACGCTTGCCTCGGCCATCGCTGCACATCTGGCCCTTGGTCTGGCGGTGGAAGACGCTGTCCGGGTTGCCCAGGAATACACCTGGCAGTCGCTGGCCGCCGGTTTCCGACCCGGCAGGGGTCAGTTCATCCCGGACCGCTTTTTCCCGACGCGTGCCGGCAGCGGCGTTCTTGATGGTTGAACCCGTTCGGCACAGGCTGCGCGGCCTTTACGCGATCACACCGGACGGCCTGTCGGCGGCGACTCTGCTCGCTCGGGTCGGGGCGGCCTTGAGTGGTGGCGCGGCGGTCATCCAATACCGGGACAAGCGTTCGGACGAGACGCGGCGCGCGGAAGCAGCGCGTGCCCTGCTCGGTCTCTGCAGGCAGTTTGGTGCGTGCCTGCTGATCAATGACGATCTTCCGCTGGCGCTTGCCGTGGATGCCGACGGCGTGCATCTCGGAGCCGCTGATGGTGATCTGCGGGCAGCACGGCAAGCGCTTGCTCCTGGCCGCCTGTTGGGAGCCTCGTGTTACGCCGACTTTGAACGTGCCCGCGCCGCGGTTGCCGCGGGGGCCGATTACGTCGCCTTCGGCGCGGTGTATGCTTCGTCGACCAAGCCTTCGGCGCAGCGCGCGCCGCTGTCGCTGTTTGCGCGCTGCTCTTCCGAGCTGCGGCTGCCGGCCTGTGCCATCGGCGGCATTACCGTAGACAACGCTGCGCCCCTGCTGGCTGCCGGCGCTGACATGCTGGCGGTGATCGGTGACCTCTTCGAGGCTCCTGACGTGGCCGCTCGCGCGGCGGCCTATCACCAACTTTTTGAGGAAGAGACGCGTGAATTCCCGCAATCAACAGCTCTTTGAGCGCGCCCAGCAGCACATTCCGGGTGGCGTGAACTCGCCCGTCCGGGCCTTTCGTTCGGTCGGCGGTACGCCGCGCTTCTTTGCTACAGGCGCCGGCGCCCGCGTCACCGATGCCGATGGCAAGAGCTATATCGACTATGTCGGATCCTGGGGGCCACTGATCCTCGGCCACGCCCATCCGGTGGTGGTCGCCGCGGTGCAGGAGGCAGCGGCCAGGGGACTGTCCTTCGGCGCACCGACGGAAAGCGAGGTCGAGATGGCCGAACTGCTGTGCGAACTGCTGCCGTCGCTCGAAATGGTTCGTCTGGTGAGTTCGGGGACCGAGGCGACGATGAGTGCCATCCGGTTGGCGCGCGGCTTCACCGGGCGTGATCTGCTGATCAAGTTCGAGGGCTGCTACCACGGCCACTCCGACAGCCTGCTGGTGAAGGCCGGCTCGGGAATGCTCACTTTCGGCAATCCGAGTTCCGGTGGTGTGCCCGCCGATCTGGCCAGGCACACCCTGGTCCTCGACTATAACGACAGCGCCGGGCTCGAAGCCGCCTTTGCCAAGCATGGTTCGCAGATCGCCGCCGTCATTGTCGAAGCAGTGGCCGGCAACATGAACCTGATTGCCCCGCGGCCCGCTTTCCTGCAGACGATGCGCGAGCTGTGCAGTGGCAACGGCTCGGTGCTGATCTTCGACGAGGTGATGACCGGCTTCCGCGTCGGCCCACAGGGTGCGCAGGGCCTCTATGGCGTCACTCCGGATCTGACGACGCTCGGCAAGGTGATCGGCGGGGGCATGCCGGTCGGCGCATTCGGTGGCCGGCGCGGCATCATGGCCATGATCGCACCGCTGGGTCCGGTGTATCAGGCGGGGACCCTGTCGGGCAATCCAGTCGCGGTCGCTGCCGGTCTGGCGACGCTGAGACTGTTGCAGGCGGGCGGCATCCACGAATTGCTGGCGCAGCGCACCAGACAACTCACCGACGGACTCGTTGCCGCGGCGGACAAGCATGGGGTGGCGTTCTCCGCGCGGTCGATCGGCGGCATGTTCGGGCTGTATTTCCGTGCTGCCTGCCCGCAGAGCTATGCCGAGGTGATGGCATGCGACAAGCTCGCGTTCAACCGCTTCTTCCATGCCATGCTCGATGCCGGCCACTATTTTGCGCCATCGGCTTTTGAGGCCGGCTTTGTTTCAGCAGCGCACAGCGAGGCCGATATCGCCGCCACCATTGCCGCCGCCGAAACGGTTTTCAAGGCCTGGTAGCGAACGCTACAGTCGCGCCAGGCCGGAATCAGTCAGTCCGGCGATTTGCCAGGTGGCTGCTGCGTGCCCGGCGCCGCTCGAAGAACCTCAGCCCGAAGTAGGTCAGGGTACCTATGCCGACCATGGCGACGACCATGGCCGAATAGGCGATCGGCCAGGGAATGCCCTCGGTCATCATCGAGAACTCGGACATGCCGCCCATCCCGGCCAGCACGTTGATCGGCATGAAAATGACGCTGAGCACCGTCAGCCGCTTGATGTCCTTGTTCTGGTTGATGTTGATCGCACTGTCGGTGGCGTCCATCAGGAAGTTGATCTTGTTGAACAGGAAGGCAGTGTGGCCGTCGAGGGATTCGATGTCGCGCAGGATCTCGCGCACGTCGTTGGTTTGCGTCTTGGAGAGGAACTTGCCGTGCAGCAGGAAGGAGAGTGCCCGCCGGGTGTCGAGGACGCTGCGGCGGGTCCGTCCGTTGAGGTCTTCTGCCTCGGAAATCGCAGTCAGGATCCTTGATGCTTCCTGGTCAGTGGTGTGCGAGCGCAGCACCTGTCTGCCGACTCGGTCGAGTTCGCCGTAGACATCTTCCAGCGCATTGGCCGAGTATTCGACGTCGGCCGCGTAGAGGTCCAGCAACACGTCCGTGCCATTGCTGACGTAGCCGGGTCGGGTCCGCGCGCGTGCCCGCTGCAGGCGAAACACCGGTAGCTCCTCGCTGCGGACCGTGAACAGGACGTCATTCTGGAGGATCAGCGCCACCGGGACGTTGCGTGAGCCCTCACGTGTGTCGAGCAGGAAGTCCGAGTGCAGATGGGTATGTCCCTCTTCGTCCACATAGAAGCGCGCGCTGGCCTCGATGTCGGTCAGGTTGCCGGGGTCGGGTAGATCGACGTCGAACAGCTTGCTCATCCAGGCGCGAATCTTTTTCGTCGGGGCGATCAGGTCCACCCAGATCGGCTTGACGTTGCTCAGATCCTCCGGGCCGCTGACCGAGATCTGGCGCAGCCGTCCGTCCTGCAGTTCGAACGCAGTGACGGCGGTCTTCTCGTTGCGGTAGTGGCTGTCATCGATCAACTCCTCGAGCACGTCGTCGGAGAGCAGCGCCAGGATCGGGTCCGCGCCTTCCTTGACCTCATCCCAGACCACCAGGCGTTCGTTGGGCTCCAGCGACTCGAGGATGTAGGCGACTTCCTGCGCCGGCATCCGCTTGAGCTTTTGCCGCAGTTCGCTGCGATACTGCTGCTGCAGTTCCCCGTCGACCTGATCCTGGTGCGGCATATCCTGCTCACGCACCAGGTCTTCCACCAGTTTCTGCAGCGAGAGCAGGGAGCGCACTTCCGTGAGGTGCACGTCGGCAAGGCGCTTGTGCAGCATTTCAGGGACCTGCAGCTTGTTTTCGTCGCTCACGGCATAGACTCCCTGATTACCAGAGGCATAACGGGGTCCGGATTGTAGCACTGCCGAGCCCGTACGGGCTGTCGAAGGAGGCTTCCGGGCCATCGAAACAGCTTGATGTCCCCTGCAGCACAAGCCAATGGCGGCGCTCTCCTCCGGTCTGTCCAGTCGACGCCTGAGTTCAGTCCTTGCCGAGCTTCCGTTTCGGTCGGACAATGGCAATCGGGCTGCTGCGCTCCTCCGTCGCGAGGAACGTTCCTTGATAGCCCATCTGTGCGACGACGGCCGCTTGCGTGGGCGCTTGTCGGACCGAGGCACGAACGCACGCCAGGTGCATTACCGGAGGGGCAATGGCAGCAGAGAACTCGTCGCAAGGCGATAAGGCCGGTCTGGCAGGCACCGCGCTGGCGGCGATGGGCGTCGTTTTTGGCGACATCGGCACCAGTCCGCTGTATACGGTCAAGGAAGTGTTTGGCGGTCACCATCCGCTGGCGGTCACTGCGGACAACGTGCTGGGAATCCTCTCGCTGGTCTTCTGGGCGCTGACGATTACGGTTTCGCTCAAGTACGTCCTGTTCATCATGCGCGCCGACAACAAGGGCGAGGGCGGCATCATGGCCCTGACTGCGCTGGCGCTGCGCACGGCGAATGCCTCGCCGCGAGTCCTCTGGCTGATGTCGGCCCTGGGGATTTTCGGTGCCGCACTCTTTTACGGCGACGCGGTGATCACACCGGCGATGTCAGTCCTCTCGGCGGTCGAGGGGCTCCACGTTGCCACGCCGTTGCTCAAGCCCTACGTCTTGCCGATCACTGTCTGCATCCTGGTCCTCCTGTTCGTTTTTCAGCGCCACGGCACGGCGGCCGTCGGGGCGCTGTTCGGCCCGGTGATGATGTTCTGGTTCGTGACCCTCGGTATGCTCGGCTTGTGGAACGTGATCCAGTATCCGTTGGTGCTGGCGGCAATCAATCCCTGGTATGCCGGGGCGTTTGTCATCGAACATCAGGGCCTGGCCTTTCTGGCGCTGGGTTCGGTGGTGCTGGCGATTACCGGTGGTGAAGCGCTCTACGCCGACATGGGCCATTTCGGTCGCCGCGCGATCAAGTGGGCCTGGTTTGCTTTCGTCTTTCCGCTGCTCTATCTCAACTATCTTGGCCAGGGAGCGCTGATCCTCAAGGATCCGAAGGCAGTCGAGAATCCCTTCTTCCTGATGGCGCCGAGTGAGGTGCTGCTGATCCCGCTGGTCGTCCTCGCCACGGTTGCCACAGTGATCGCCTCGCAAGCGGTGATTTCCGGCGCCTTTTCGCTGACCAGCCAGGCCATGCAGCTGGGCTACTGCCCGCGGATCCAGGTCAATTTCACGTCGGAGCGTGAAAAGGGCCAGATCTACGTTCCGAACATCAACTGGCTGCTCCTGCTGACCGTGATCGTTGTCGTCCTCGGTTTCCGCTCGTCGTCGAACCTGGCATCGGCCTATGGCATTGCCGTCACGCTGACGATGATGATCGACACCATTCTCGCCTTTGTCGTCGTCCGTGCGCTGTGGAAGTGGAGCTGGCCGCTGGCTGCGCTGTTCCTGGTGTTCTTCGTCATTGTCGATTTTGCTTTCTTTTCCGCTAACGTGACCAAGATCTTCGACGGCGGCTGGTTTCCGCTGGCCGTGGGTTGCTCGGTGTTCGTGCTGCTGTCAACCTGGCGGCGCGGTCGCAGATTGCTGTCCGCAAGACAGAAGGAGCATTCTGTACCGCTCGACGCCTTCATCGCCGGAATCGCTTCGGGCGGACCGCAGCGGGTCGGGGGCACCGGGGTGTTCCTCACCGCTCACCCGGAAGGTGTGCCGCGTGCCATGCTCCACAACCTGAATCACAACAGGGTCTTGCACCAGCGTGTGGTGGTGCTCAATGTGCTTACCGAAGACGTGCCACACATCCCCGACGCGGAGCGCGCGCGCGTCGAAGTGCTCTCTGAAGGGTTTTATCGGGTGTTCGTCCGTTACGGTTTCAAGGACGACCCCGATCTGCCGCGGGCCATGGCGTTGTGCGCCGACCAGGACCTGTGCTTTGACATGATGGAAACATCTTTCTTCCTCGGCCGCGAGACGGTTGTCCGCTTGCCTCTTTCCCCGGGGCCGCGCATGGCCCGCTGGCGGCAGATCCTGTTCAACTGGATGTTCCGCAACGCCGATAGCGCAACCGCTTTCTTCAAGATACCGCCGAACCGGGTCGTCGAGCTTGGGTCGCAGGTCGAGTTGTAGTCTTTCCGTGCGTGCTCACGTGCGGCGTGCGCTTCTGTGAGAAAATACCTGATGGCGCGACCTGCTCATGGAACAAGACAAAAATAGCTCGCGACATCGATCGAGTGCAATTCCGGGAGGAAAAATGACAGCAGAGAATGCGCCGCACGGCGAGAAGTCGGGGCTCGCGGCGACCGCACTGGCGGCAATGGGGGTGGTCTTTGGCGACATCGGCACCAGTCCACTCTACACCGTCAAGGAAGTCTTCGGCGGTCACCATCCCCTGGCAGTTACCCCGGACAACGTTTTGGGGATCCTCTCGCTGGTGTTCTGGGCCTTGACGATCACGGTGTCGCTTAAGTATGTCGTGTTCATCACCCGCGCCGACAACAAGGGCGAGGGAGGCATCATGGCCCTGACCGCCCTGGCGCTGCGTACAGCGAATGCCTCGCCGAGAATTCTCTGGATGATGTCGGCCCTCGGCATTTTCGGCGCTGCCCTGTTTTACGGCGACGCCGTGATCACGCCGGCGATGTCGGTCCTGTCAGCGATCGAGGGCCTCGAAGTGGCGACGCCGCTGCTCAAGCCCTACGTTCTCCCGATCACCGTCGCCATTCTGGTTGCGCTTTTTGCTTTTCAGCGGCACGGCACGGCAACCGTGGGGGCGCTGTTCGGGCCGCTGATGATGTTCTGGTTTGCCACCCTGGGCGCGCTCGGCCTGTGGAACGTGATCCAGTATCCGTCGGTGCTCGCCGCCATCAATCCCTGGTACGCGCTGTCGTTCGGTTTTGAACACAAGGGGATGGCCTTTCTCGCGCTGGGGTCGGTGGTGCTGGCAATCACCGGCGGCGAAGCGCTTTACGCCGACATGGGGCATTTCGGCCGGCGGGCGATCAAGTGGGCCTGGTTCGCCTTCGTCTTTCCGCTGCTCTATCTCAACTACCTTGGCCAGGGCGCGCTGATCCTCAACGATCCTAAGGCGATCGAGAGCCCCTTCTTCCTGCTCGTGCCGAGCGAGATCCTGCTGATCCCGCTGGTCATCCTGGCCACCATCGCCACCGTGATCGCCTCGCAGGCGGTGATTTCCGGCGCCTTTTCGCTCACCAGCCAGGCCATGCAACTCGGCTACTGTCCACGCATCCGGGTCAACTTCACCTCGGAGCGGGAAAAGGGACAGATTTACGTTCCGAACATCAACTGGCTGCTGCTGTTGACGGTGATCATCGTCGTCCTCGGTTTCCGCTCGTCGTCGAACCTGGCTTCGGCCTACGGCATCGCCGTCACCTTGACGATGATGATCGACACCATCCTCGCCTTCGTTGTCGTCCGTGCGCTGTGGAAGTGGAGCTGGACGCACGCGGCTCTCTTTCTGGTATTTTTCGTCGTCGTCGACTTCGCCTTTTTCTCGGCCAATGTGATCAAGATCCTCGATGGCGGCTGGTTCCCGCTGGCGCTGGGCTTGGTGGTCTTTACGCTGCTCTCGACCTGGCGACTGGGTCGCAAGCTGCTCTACGAACGGCTGCAGAAGGATTCGGTACCGCTCGACGCCTTCATTGCCGGTCTCGAGGCAGGCGGGCCGCACCGGGTCGATGGCACCGGCATTTTCATGACCGCCGAGCCGCAGGGTGTGCCGCGTGCGCTGCTCCACAACCTGTACCACAACAAGGTGTTGCACGAGCGGGTCGTGTTGCTCAATGTGGTTGCCGAGGACGTGCCGCATGTCCCCGATGACGAGCGCTTGCGCGTCGAGGCGCTGCCGGCGGGATTTCATCGGGTGTTTGTTCGCTACGGTTTCAAGGACGACCCCAACGTGCCGCAGGTGATGGACCAGTGTGCCGATCTCGGACTGCGCTTCGACATGATGGAGACCTCGTTCTTCCTCGGCCGTGAAACTGTCGTCACGATGCCGATCTCCGGGCGTGCGCGCATGGCGTACTGGCGGCAGATCCTGTTCAGCTGGATGTTCCGCAACGCCGATACCGCCACTGCCTTCTTCAAGATACCGCCCAACCGGGTCGTCGAGCTTGGCGCGCAGGTCGAGCTGTCGTAGTTGTCGCTTCGCTCGCCTTTGCGCGCTTTCAGGCAGACCTTGGCAGCCTTGCCGAGCCATGGCTGCCAGCGGCAACTGCCACAGGGAATGAGATGCGCGACCCAAGACTCTTCACCGCCGGGCTGGTGGTGACCTTCCTGGCCTGCGCCGGGCTGGCACAGGCCGACGCGCTGCCGCCGGCACCCGCCGAGCTGGGCACCATTCGTCGCAACGAGCATGGACAGCTGGAGGTGGTCAGGACGCCTGCAGCCAGCCACGCCGCTGCGACGCCAACTGCCGACCAGGTTGCCGGCCCCGGTCGGGCTCTGGAGAAGAAACGGCCGAACGCGATGGCGAACGGCAGGACCCTCGTCGTCGGTCCGCAGGAGCGGATTCGAAGCATCACGGAAGCCGCTCGCCTGGCGCGTGACGGCGATACCATCGAGATTCTGCCGGGCGAGTACCGGCAACAGGCCGTGGTCTGGCTGCAAAGCAGACTGATGGTCAGGGGCCGCGGCCAGCGACCGGTCTTAGTGGCCGACGGTGACCATGCCGAGGGCAAGGCGCTGTGGGTGGTACGCAACGCCGATATGCTGATCGAGAACATCGAATTCCGCGGAGCGCGTGTTCCGGACGGCAACGGCGCCGGGATCCGCTTCGAACGCGGCCATCTGAGGATCGTTCGCTGCGCTTTCTTCGACAACGAAATGGGTATCCTGACCGGCAATGTCGCCGACTCCGTGCTCGAGGTCGAAGACAGCGAGTTTGGCCAGGCACCCAGGCACGCCGGCGACCTGCATCACCTGCTCTACGCCGGCACCATCGCCCGCCTCAGCGTCCGTGGAAGCCGCCTGCAGCAGGGCTTTCGGGGGCACCTGATCAAGTCCCGCGCGCGCGAAAGTTCGATCCTCTACAACCTGCTCGTCGACGGTGTGGGCGGCCGGTCCTCGTACGAACTGGAGTTCCCCAATGGCGGTCTTGCCTGGGTGATCGGCAACGTCATCGGTCAGAGTGCGACGACCGACAACCGGGATCTCGTTTCCTATGGCGCCGAGGGACGGCACTGGCCGGTCAACGCGCTGTACCTGGCGCACAACACCCTGATCGACGACACCGTCGACGGCCGCTTCCTGCGCGTCTGGTCCGACCGGCTGCCAGCGGGGAGCGAGGTCTGGGCCATCAACAACCTGCTCGTCGGACGTGGCGCCTTCATGCCGCAGGCGCCTGGTCGCCATGATGGCAACCAGAGCATCGACCGGGCCATGCTGCTCGATGCCGATGGGCTGGTCTTCGCCTTGCCGCAGAACTCGCCGCTACGGGGCAAGGCCAGGCCCCCCGGCTTTGTCGGTGAGCAAAGTCTGGCGCCCAATGCCGAATTCCGTTTGCCAGCGGGAACCCGTCCGCTCGTCGCGGGCAAGCCGCTGTCGGTCGGAGCACTACAATGAGAGCCGCTGGCTCAGCCGCGACAACAGCCCGAGAAACGCTTCGGCGTCCTGAAAGCCGACCACGCGGATGCCTTCGACCTCCCTGCCGGTGCGGTCGAAAAAGAGGATTCCCGGCGGGCCGTAGAGTTTGAAACGCTGCAGCAGCGCCTTGTCGGCGTCCGAGTTGGCAGTTACGTCGGCCTGCAGCAGCGTCCAGCCGGCCAGTCTCGCCTGCACCCGTGGGTCGGCAAAAGTGAAGCGCTCCATCTCCTTGCACGAGACGCACCAGTCAGCATAAAAGTCGAGCAGCACCGGCTGCCCGGCCGCGGCGATCCGGCTTTCGAGCTCGGCCAGCGAGCGCACACGGGTGAACGGCAGTCGTCTGGCTTCGCCGCTCGCAGCACTGCTGCGCAGCACCGACAGCGGCTGCAGCGGGTCGCGCGAGCCGGCCAGCGTGCCGAGCAAAATCGCCGCACCGAGCAGCAGCATGACGATGCCGATTGCCTTCCAGAAACGCTGCCAGCCTCTGGCGTGTGGTGGCAGAGGATCGAGCGCGTGCAGATAGATCGCCGGCACGATCAGCAGCAGCGCCCAGGACAGCATTTGCACGACCACCGGAATTACCGGCGAAACGAGCCAGACGGCGGTTGCCAGCAGGATGACGCCAAAGGCTTTCTTGACCGCCTCCATCCACGCGCCAGACTTCGGCAGCAGCGTACCGGCGGAGACGCCAACCGCCAGCAAGGGCGCCCCCATGCCGAGCCCCATGGCGAACAGCGCCGCGCCGCCGAGTGCGGCATCGCCGGTCTGACCGATATAGAGCAGGGCGCCAGCCAGCGGTGCGGCAACGCAGGGGCCGACGATGATTGCCGACAGCGCGCCCATCGCCGCCACCCCGGGCAACGAACCACCGTGGAGGTGGCTGGCCTCTTCCGAGACCTTGCTTTGCAGGAAGACGGGCAGCTGGAGCTCGTAGAAACCGAACATCGACAGCGACAGCAGTACGAAAACGGCGGCAAAGCTGCCCAGCACCCAGGGGTTTTGCAGCGCTGCTGCGAGCAGCGTGCCGGTCAGCCCGGCAGCGATGCCGGCGGCGGCGTAGGTGATCGCCATGCCAAACACGTAGGCCAGCGAGAGCGAGAAGCCGCGGGTGTGCGATACGCCGTGACCGTCTCGCCCGGAGCCGACGATGATGCTCGACAGAATCGGAATCATCGGGAAGACACAGGGCGTCAGCGAGAGCAGCAGCCCGAAGCCGAAGAAGCTGCCGACCAGCAGCCAGAAGCCGGCGTGCCGGAACAGCTGCGCAATCCTTCCCGATTCATCGGCCACCGGGACATTGCCCGCTGGTGTGGCGAGCGGTGCCGTCGCCGGATCCGGCAGCTCCAGGCTGAGCTTCTGCTGTTGGGGTGGATAGCAGATGCCAGCGTCGGCGCAGCCCTGCGAAGTCACCTTGAGGGTCACCGGCAGCGGCCCCGAACTGTTGCGCTCGACCGGCAGGCGGATGACCGCCTCCTGGTAATAAACCTCGACCTTGCCAAAGGTCTCGTCGTGTTTCTCCTTGCCCGGCGGCAGAATCGCGGTGCCGAGCTGGACCGTCGCCGGATCGGCGGCGAACCGGAACTTGTCGCGGTAGAGATAGTAGCCGGGGGCGATCGCGAAGCGCACTTCGATCGTTTGCCCGTCGAGGGCGCGGACGCTTGGCTTGAAGGCGACGGCCGGGTCGAGGAACTCGTCGGCGTGCAGCAGGGCGCTAAACAGGAAAAGAAGCGGGAACAGCCAGCGGGTCATGGCAGGAGTCTTGCAGATGTCAGTCGGAGGGGCGCGTTTCGGCGGCCACCCAGTCGAGATACGCCGGCAGTCCGTGCACGATCGGCAGCGCGATGATTTCCGGCAGCTCGTAAGGGTGGTGCTGGCGGATCGCCGCTTCAAGTACCGCGTATCGCTCGAGGCTCGTCTTGATCAGCAAGGGCACCTCGTCGGCTGTCTCGGTCACCCCTTGCCAGCGGTAGACCGACCGGCACGGCGCCAGGATATTGACGCAGGCCGCCAGCCGTGTCTCGACGAGTTCCCCCGCCAGCGCTTCGGCAGCCGCTTGATCGGGCAGATTGGTCAGGACGAGCAGGGTAGTCACGAGCCGAATTCTACTCCTTCCCGACGTGGCGGCGCTCTGCCCTGCTGTTGCGGCCGTCGGACAGCCCCTCCTTTCCCCAATCCTCGAAAGTTAGCCTATTGTCATTGTTACTTGTAAGCGTGAGAGAGGTGCGGTTTCGGCTGGGGTTTTCGAGGTTGGGAGCGATTAGGGACGAACTTCTGGAGGTTCAACGCGATTTCCTCGAGGATCGGCTTGAGGCGGCGAGTGGTGGCGGTTGCAGCCAAGAGCCAACGGCCGATCTGTCGCTTGATCTTGTCGATTTCCAACGTGCGGTTGATCTTGTAGGAGGAACCGGGATCAAGGAGGGCATCGGTGGCGACATAGGCGGCCAGGGCATTGAGGTTGTCGAAGACCGCCTTGGCGCCGAAATCTTGGCGCGCCGCATGCCAAGACAATCCGGAGGTATGCTCCAGTTGCAGCCGGTGCTTGATCCGTTTGAACGCCTCTTCGATTCGCCAGCGGCCGTGGTACAGCTCGGCAAACGCGGCGGCCGGAAAGGTCACTGGATCGAGGAGCGATGTCATCACCACATGCACCCGTCCGTTCGGTGTCGCTACCCGCACCAAGCGAACCGTGGTCGGCGTGGCCGGGCATTCATAGTCCTTGGCATCGCGGGCATTGGGCGCGCGCAAGACGACGACCTGCTCGCTTCGACCGGACTGCAGGAACTCGCGTACCACCTTGAATCCTCGCGACAAATCGCAGCGGATGCAGAAGGGGATGCGACGTGCCGTCAGCGCCGACACCAGCCAACGACAGGGAAAGCCGCGGTCCATCACGAGCACATCGTCGGAGCGCAGACAATCGATCGCCTCGAAGAACATCTGACGCTCATCGGACAAAGGCTCATGCAGGCGGAAGTTCAGAAACAGCTCGATTCCCGGCAGGTAGAGGCCGAAAGCCATGCCCGTGACGATCGACCGGACGTTGTCCTTCATCATCGTCAGGCGAACCGCGCTGCCATCCGCCGCGACCACCCGCAAGCCTCTCCAGCGCGGGATCGGCAAGTGTTCCTCCACCAGTCCCATCAGGTGCTGATTGACCTCGCCGAACACCAGCGCACTGATCTTGTAACGCGCCTGGTAGAAGGCTTGAGCGGTGACCTCACGGACCGAGTCGGCGCGATTGCGCAGGTTGGCGAAGAACTGATCGAGTTCCGACTGGACGGCGGCGTGGACGCTGGAGAGCAGAAAACTGAGGACCGTTGGCAGGGTCAGGGTACGGCAGCGGGTGAAGTGTTTGGGGTCGAGGCGAGCCACTTGGAGTAACTCTTGTGAAAACAGATACTTGGAGAGCCTCCTAAGTATGTTGGCATATTCAGGCTGTCATGCAATTCTCCTTTATAAACAATGTGTTACGGCGCCATTTTGCCGCAGGAGAACGGCCGACACAAGGCTTGGCGCGAAATATGCTGATATGCTAACTTGTAAGGATTGCTCCTTTCCCGGGCGAGGCGGCTTCCCTGCTTCCGATCAACCCGACCACCGGCAAGCGCTACCGCGGCATCAACGCCATCCAGTTGATGAGCCAGGGCCGTGTCGATCAACGCTGGCTGACCTACAAGCAGGCCGCCGCTGCTGGCGGTGCGTAAGGGCGAGCACGGTACGGCCATCCAGTACTGGAAGTTCAGCGAGGAGCAGACCCGGACCGACGAGAGCGGCAAGCCCGTCCTCGATGCCCAGGGCCGGCCGGTCAAAGCGGAAGTGCGGCTGGAACAGCCGCGGGTGTTCTTCGCCACCGTCTTCAACGCCGAGCAGATCGACGGCCTGCCGCCGATGCAACGCAGGGAACAGACCTGGCACGCCGTCGAGCGCGCCGAAGCCATCTTGCTGGCGTCCGGCGCCGTGATCCAGTAACGAGGGCAACACAGAGAATCAGGAGGCGGCCATGAAGAGCTTCACGCAGACCCCCGTGCTCGCGAGCGCGGCGCTCAACTCGACCGATGGCGAAGCGGCAGTTGCCGATCCCCGCCTCGACCCGATCAACCCGCACGAGCAAGCGGCCCGGCTGGCGAGAATCGAGGAAGAACGGGTGCGCCGCGACCCTAAAAGCACCGACGAGGACATTGCCGCAGCCCGAGAAGCGCGCAAGTCAGCCGACGTCGCCGCGCTCCTCAATGACAAGGACCTGCAACGGCAGATCGCGGAACACGAACGCGAGCAGCAGACTACCCAGGCCGGTCAGGTAGACCAGGCCAGCCAGTTCAGCAAGATCTGGATCGACGTTCCCTACCCGCAGAAGGACGAGGCGAAAGCGCTGGGTGCGCGCTGGGATCGTCAGGAACAGTCCTGGTATGTCCCGGCCGGTGTGGATCCAGCCCCCTTCGCCCGATGGACACCGACGACCGTTCCTCAGGCCCTGCCTAAGCAGTCGCCAGCCACCCCGCCGCGCCAGTATCTCGCCGTTCCCTACGGCGAACGCGTCGCCGCCAAGGCGGCCGGCGCCGTCTGGGACAAGGCCGCAAAGTCCTGGTACGCCGGGCCGAAAGCCGATATGGCGACGCTCAAGCACTGGAAGCCCGACAAGGTTCCCGCTCAGCAAGGCCCGGCGATGACGCCGAGGGACGAGTTCGCCGAGGCACTGCGCTCGATCGGCTGCGTCGTGAGCGGCGAACACCCGATCATGGACGGCCAGAACCACCGCATCAGCGTCGAGGGCGAGAAACACAGCGAGAAAGCCGGGTCGGGCTTCTATGTCGGCCATCGGGACGGCCACCGGGCTGGTTACATCAAGAACAACAAGACCGGCATCGACCTGAAGTGGAAGTCGAAGGGCTACACGTTCGAACCCGAGCAGAAAGCCCGGATGCTCGCCGAGGCGGCCGAGAAACTGCAAGCCAGAACCGCCGAACAAGAGCGGCTGCACGAGCAGACTGCGCAGCGTGTCGCCCGGCAGATGACGAAGCTGCTGCCGGTCATCGAGCCGACCGCGTACATGAAACCCGAGGGCATCGAACCACAGCCCGGCGTCTTCACCGAGCGCGAAGTCCAGAAAACCTACATCCCGGCCACCGAGGTCGACGACAAGCAATGGACGATGCAGTACATTCGGGAGGACGGCACGAAGCGCTTCGCCAAGGACAGCCGCAAGGAAGTCTGCTTCCATGTCGTCGGCGGTCTCGACGCACTGGCCAAGGCACCCGTCCTGGTCATCGGCGAAAGCTACGCCACCGCCGGCAGCCTGTCGCAGACGCTGGGCTTTGCGATGGTCGCCGCCTTCGACTCGGGGAAGCTGGTGCCCGTCGCCAAGGCACTGCACGAGAAGTACCCGGACAAACCGATCGTGATCGCCGGCGAAGACGACAAGCACCTGGAAACCACCCAGGGCGTGAACCCGGGCCGCAGCAAGGCCGAAGAAGCCGCCCGGGCGGTCGGCGGCAAGCTGCTACTGCCGATCTTCGTGCCCGGCGAGCACGCCGCGAACAGTTACCGCACGCTCGCCCCAGGTCGATGCTTGGCCACGAGCCGCCGAACATGCGCTTCAGCGGTGCACGGGCGCCCGAAAGATCCGAGCAAACTGCCCTTTGCACAGACTCCCACTCGCTCATCCATTACGAATTTCAAACCGCCCATTTCAACCGAAATTCACGCCGCCGCTCACAGCCGGGCCCATTTCCTTGTTTCTGGCTCGTGCAGCAGCCAGAAACAATCAGGCTTCAACTGGGCCCAGCGCCTCCACCGCAGCCTGAAGTTCCTTGGCAACTGCAATCAGTTCCCGGATCAACGGCTCGTCTTCTTCATATTCGCCATCGTAGAGAGCACGGTTACGCTTCTGGTGGCAGTTGTCCAGGAAACGCCACTTGGCTGCAGGTAAGGACACGGTGCTGCCCAGAAGCTGGAAGACGATATAGCGGTTCTCCGATCGATACCCATGCCAGCGCAGAGCCGCCAAAGCGAGACTGTGCGCTGCCTCGTAGGCCAGGCTGAAGCGGCTTTCGGGGTTCAGTCCAGGGTTCTGTGCATCCGGCAGTCTATTCCTGGCGGATCGGAGCAGTCCGTCGAACTCGGCCTGATCAGGGGGTTCAGCCTTGAGCTTGCCGATCTTCGCCAGATTCTGCAGAGTTTCCCGTGGGGAGGTCATTGTCGTCGCCGATGAGCATGATCTTTGGTTGCTGGACGATGCGGGTCAGGAAGTGGTTGTCGCTACGTAGCTTCTTCGAGAAATCTTCCGCTGGGTAGAGGGTTGGGTTCACCTTGCGACCCAGCACCTCCTCTGCCTTGGCCAGCACCTCGAAGAGATGACTGTAGCTCAAGCCCTCGGCGATGACCATGACGTCGATGTCGCTCACCGCCGTATCCGTGCCCTTGGCCACGGAACCATAGATGAAGGCGCAACGAACCAGATCGGCACACTCGGACAAGGCGGCACGCAGGACATCGGCCAGCCCGAAGGTCTTGAGGACGATCCCCCGGAGTTCCGTGAAGATCGGCGAATTCCGGTTGGCCTGGTAGTGTTTCTGTCGGCCGATGGGAGTCATGGTGATCAGACCGGAGGAGGTCATTCGTTCCAGTTCACGCTGCAGCGCGCCACGCCCGGTCAAGGCAAGCTTTGCAATTTCGTTGGCGTAGAAAGATCGGTCCGGTTGACCAAACAACAGCCCAAGCACCCGCTGCTGGCCTCCAGAGAAAAGCACATCTGAAATCGACACAGAGTCTTTGTTCCCCATAATGGGTACTATGGTACCTGATCTGGGGATCAGCGCGCTACACTGAGGGCAACGCTTGTTCCCCTCTATGGGGCTTGGCGACCCCAATTCAGGGGATTTCTTATCTTTTATCCTTCAGAAGGCTCGGGGTAAAGGGTTGCGCCCATGACTAGGGCGCGCGTCCCGCAGCCAGCAGGGATTGAGGCAACAACTGTATGCGCGCACAGTTGTTGCCTCTTGATTGCCCGACTCGTATCCCCGTGTCTGCCGCCTGCTCCCCCTGCTCGCACTGCCGTCGATGGCCGTCGCCGGCCCGAACGTACCGTGCTCTATCGCACCGTGCAGACGCACCTCGCCACCTGGCTCGAACTCTCCTGCGACAGCCGCCAGGGCGCTTCCGGCCCAGCCCATGTCGAATGCGAGTTCCGCCGGTATCTCGAATGCGGCATTCTCGCGCATGGCTTTGCGCGCGCTCGATGCGCCGAGTGCGGTCACGATTTTCTCATTGCCTACGCGTGCATTCGTGCAAGGGCCGTGGTGTCTGTCCCGCTTGCAACACCCGGCGAATGGTCGAAACCGCCGCCCATCTGGCCGACCACGTTTTTCCGCGACTGCCGGTCCGCCAGTGGGTGTTGTCGGTTCCGAAGCGGCTGCGTTATCACCTCGAATACGATCCGGCGATCGAAACGCTGGCGCTGCGCATTTTTCTGAGCGTCGTGGAACAAGCCTTGCGCCGCGCCTGCCCGGCTGCGGGCCCCGATTCCCGGATCGGCGCGGTGGCCTTCATCCACCGCTTTGGCGCGCTGCTCAATCCGCATGAGCACTTCCACTGCCTCGTCATCGAGGGCGTTTTCGAGGCTGACACCTCGGGAGCCGCGACCTTTCATGAAAGCCGTGGCTCCGACCAGAAGTTGCTCGACGAAGTCCACGCCAAGGTCCGCCGCCGTCTGCTGCGCGCGCTGACCCGACGCGGTGTGCTTGAGCCGGAAGACGCCGAGACGATGGCAAACTGGGCGCATGGTGGCGGCTTCTCACTCGACGCCAGCGTGCGCATCGAAGGCGCCGATCGCCCAGGCCTGGAACGGTTACTGCGGTATTGCGCTCGCCCGGCCTTCGCGCTGGAGCGCTTGCGTGAAATCGACGCCGAACACCTGGTCTATGAGAGCCTCAAGCCGGGTCCCGGCGGCAGCATCAGCCTGATGCGCACACCGCTCGAACTGATCGAGCGTCTGGCGGCGCTGATTCCGCCGCCGCGCCGACATCGGCATGGTTACTACGGGGTGCTGGCACCGAACGCGTCGCTGCGGGGGCAGGTCACTGCGCTCGCCGGCGTGCCAGACGGTACGCCGGCGGCAGACGCGACCGAGTCAATCGCTTCGACCGCTGCGCCAATCGTCACGCCAAGCCGGTCGTCCGAGGGGACAGAGGAAGCACCGGGGGAAGCGGAAGCGATCCACCGTCGCATCGCCTGCTACGCCTGGGCGGTGCTGCTCGCGCGGATCTATGAGGTCTTTCCGCTCGTCTGTCCACGCTGCGCGGCGAGATGCGAATCATCGCCTTCATCACCGACGCCGGTGCCGTGCGCGAGATCCTGAGCCATCTGGGCGAACCGACCTCGCCGCCACGCCTGATGAGAGCCCGTGCGCCCCCGCTCTGGGAGATGCAGGGTGCCACCATGGGCGAGGACGAAGCGCAGGCTCAGTCAGCGCCGGAGTACCAATTCGACCAGCGCGTCGCCTGGTAGATGTGTTGGGGAGCGTGCAGGCGCACAAGCGCAAAGCTCGAAGCCAGACGAGCTGCCATTGCCCGTCGTGAGAGGACTCGTGCCTGCGGTCATCCGCCCTGGCGGATGACCGCAGGCACTGAGCGGGCGGAATTCAGAGGACTTTTCAGGGGCTTCCGGGTCCAAATTCGACATTGACGCTGCTTGTTGAAGGCTCATATACTCTCGTCGGTGCCGTTGGATTTCTTATCCTTCGTGCTCGGTCAGTTGCCGCCATCCTTCTCGGCACCACCAGGCCATATCGTGGCTGCCACTCGCCTCGACTGACGCCAACACCGGCAATAGAAACTCCCGCAGATCGGCAATGACCGTCGCTAGCGGCATTGAATCAAGAGCATTCTTGCACAGGAACGCCTGCCACTGCTTGTTCTTCTGGGCGTCGTTGATGAACTCGTCGCTCAAGCCGATCGGCGCCCCATGGGGGATAGGAGTGCGCCGACGCTCGAACGTGGCCGCAACCGCCCGCGACAAGATCGGGCCATCGAAGTCAGAATGCCTGGCCAGTACCCACAGATCGAAGAAATCCTTCATCCGGCTATTGAGCATTCCAAGTGAGGTCAGCGCCTCCAGCTTTTCCGCCACTACGGTGTAGCGGGGATAGGCCCGGAGTTGTGGCCCGGTCATCTCGCTGAGGATGACCGGATAGTGGACCTCATCTGGGCCGGGCACGACGGCATCACCAAAACCGATATCGATCTGCACCGGGCAGCGGGCGCTGTCCAACATCCCCAGCAGCGTGACCCGGACGCCAGCGTAGTTGGCCTCCTTGCGGATCTCTGTGGCCTTCACCGAGTCGGGCTGGAACACGATGCCGTCCTCGACCTCAATGCTGCACATACTCCGGAAGACCTGCTCGATGTGTGGAATCTCAGCCGGCCCGAAACCGAGTAAATCGGCGTCATGGGTGGGTCGGTGTGGCACATCGAACCACAGATCGAACAGCAATGCTCCCTTGAGCACGAACTGGTCGCGTTGTTCCGAGATGCCCAGGCGGTAGAGCATGCGCTCCAGTGCATATCGGGTCAGCAGCAGATTGTAGTCCAGGTTCTCGGCACGAGCCTTATTGAGCAGCCTGTTCCGGATGGAAGCTCCGATGTTCCGAACGCTCACGTCAGGCTGTCCAGGTAAGGACGCATTACGTTGGCCACACGGCAGACCTTGGCGTATCGCCAGATGTCGTCACTGCTCATGCGCCTCTCGTGCCAAGCCTCGCGTAGCGCCTCCAGGGCGACGTCGAGACCGATCTTGTTCCGATACTTGAAGCAGTCGGCGACGGTCTTGGCAACGCCGGTGATACGGATGGTCACGCTATCCACGACGTGTTCCTCCACGCCCTCGGTGAATGCCTCGCCGGAGAAACGGACGATGCGCAGTGGCGGATAGTCGAGTTTCGGCGCGAGGGCCTTGTTCTCGATCGCCAGCCACACCTCGAACGGGGCCTGCGTCGTCAGGCCATGAAAACGCAGTGCCGAGAGCAGACAAACAACGCCCTTGGGCACCCTGCGCGCCACTTCCGCCAGCAAACCGTGGGCCGAAACCTCGCGTCCGGGCAGGCCGTAGAGCCCACGCCCGATCCGCTCGAGCAGGCCGCGGCGGACGGCACGGGTCAGGGAGACCCGGGGAATTCCAAACGGTGCCAGATCACAGGGGCGAATCACTCCTCGGGATCGAGCCAGTTCGATCAGCCTCTCGGCAGTGGTGTCCATGTCGGGCATAGTGTTTCATAACATCGGTAAATGTCAATAACTGCCGATGGATCGAAACGAACGTGCCTATGCACGCCGCACGCACTGTCGTCGATCAGGGTACAGGACTTCGCAACATCCCCGAGATCGCTGGTGCGCGACAACATTCCGAACCGGACATGCCTAAATCCGGCGACGCGGTCACGTACGTTCCATATCGAGTTTTCGTTATGGAGTCAGCAATGTCAAAGCAGGGCAAAGCCTGCGCCCTGAATTTCCGGTCCCATCCCCACGGGACTTCCGCGGCGCAAGACACTGTCGTCTGGCTGGGAAAGCCATGAAATCAGTTGTTGCCAAGCCCCTCCATCTGCGAGAATGATCCAGCTTTCCATAGCACAGTGGCTGCCATCCTAGCGAATGGATGAGTAACCACCCCCCGACTGAAAAGAAGAACGCGTCTGCAAGAGAATGTCTCTCGACACGGGCCTTTCGGCACTCCACATCTCGACCCAATACCGAACCGGCGAATCGGAGCCTGTGGAGGATTTCTATCGCCCATGCCTCTTCCACTCCACGGAGTACAAGCGGGCCGTTGGCTATTTCCGTTCGAGCGTCTTCCTGATCGTGGGGCCGGCCACCATCGAGTTTGCTCGAAGTGGTGGCCGCATGCGCCTCGTTTGCTCCTCCTGCATTTCCGACGCTCGCGCGGATCTATGAGGTCTTTCCGCTCGTCTGTCCACGCTGCGGCGGCGGGATGCGAATCATCGCCTTCATCACCGACGCCGGTGCCGTGTACGACATCCTGACCCATCTGGGCGAACCGACCTCGCCGCCACGACTGATGAGAGCCCGTGCGCCCCCGCTCTGGGAGATGCAGGGCGCCACCCTGGGCGAGGACGACCCCCAGGCTCAGTCGGCGCCTGAGTACGAATTCGACCAGCGCGTCGCCGGGTAGAGGTGTTGGGGAGCGTGCAGGCGCACAAGCGCAAAGCCAGACGAGCTGCCACTGCCCGCCGTGAGAGGACTCGTGTTTGCGGTCATCCGCCGGGGCGGACCGCCCCGGCGGATGACCGCAAACACTGAGCGGCCGGAATTCAGAGGACTTTTCACGGGCTTCCGGGTCCCAATTCGACATTGACGCTGCTTGATGAAGGCTCATATACTCTCGTCGGTGCCGTTGGATTTCTTATCCTTCAGTCAGGCAATCCGGCTTACCGCCAATCCGTTTGTTTTCGCGTTCCTCGCCAGCGTCTCGTCCGCCGTCGCAATTCCGCTGACGCCTGCTTCAAGCGCCATCGCCAGGTGCAAGGCATCGCCGGAGCGCAAACCGCTTGCCGGATTCCGTGCCATCCCGGCAGCCGCCGAAAATGCTTTTCGACTCACCGGCAACAAACGCAATCCAGACTTGCAGAAAGCGTCAAAGTCCTTCCATGCCGCCTGTGCCTGCCTGGCGCTGATCTCCCCTTTGCGAACCTTGATGGACAAGGCGCTCGAAAACTCCGTCACTATCCAGTCAGACGATACCAAAGGCTCCGTGCAAGACTCAAACCAGGCGTCGATTGCGGGACTCGCGGGCTCGGGGACAAACATCGGAACCGCCGCACTGGTGTCCAGATAGATCATCAATAACGCTCCTCCTGGCGCATCATCTCAACGGTTGTCGTCGTCATCGGCATGCTTGCCCGCAGCTTGCGCAGGCGCTTGATGAATGCCGCCTTGTCGAACGGCTGCACTGGCGTCAGCTTGATCTCGCCGATCGGCGTCACTTCCGCCTCAACGGTGTCTCCCTCGCGCAGCCCGGCAGCGCGCGTGCATTCCACCGGCAGACGAACCGCCAGACTGTTGCCCCATTTCGCCAGTTGCAGCCTCATAACTACCTCATCTGTGGATACGTGTAGATACAGAATATCACGATGGCAGTCATTGGACAAGCAGATAGGCAAGGAACGAAGCACGGCTGACGACGATTGAGCAGATTGAGCAATTTCTCAGCGCCAGCACATCGATTGGGTTCTCAGCGGCAAGCGACGATAGCGGGCGGTATGCGCACATCAGTCGCGTGCTGAAGCGCCTCGACTGTCCCGGTCGGAAGAATCGTGAGCGTGGTGTTCTGTTGCGGTACCTGCGGCACACCAAACGGGTACCGCCGGGCTCAGGTCAGGCGCCTGATGGCCCGGTGGGGCGGGTTGCCGGCCGGCATGGAGCAGAAGGCCACCTGGTTACTCAGCGGCACTGGCCGGGAGGTCAGTGGCTGTTGCATCCAGGCCGCGCCACGCGACTTCGCGCGATTCGGCCAGTTCATCCTCGACGGGTGCCAACGTCGGCGGGCGCAGCATCGTGCCCGAGGGCAGGCTGATGCCACCACCGAGCGTGTCGGCATCAGCCTGCCCCGCCGCCGGCGTAGACCCACGCGCCCGGGAAGCCCAGGTCGGGGCGATGCCCTTCCTGTAGGGCGAGCAGGCCGCAGTAGTAGTCCCGCGTCTTCACCCGGTCCTCGGCGGTGATGATGAAGTGGTTCATGCCGTGGATCATGGGCTTTCTCCTGGGGCTAAGTCAGGATGCTTGCGTGCAATGAACGAGATCAACGCCCGACTCGCCAGACTCGCCTCGGTGTGTCTGCATTTCTCGGTAAGCAGCGCGCCCGAGCCCGCTGGCGATCACCTGCCAGGCAGCAGGGCGGTATACCGATGAACACCTTGCTTCGCTGGATCGCAGCGGTTGAAGGCGGTTCTGGCGATTCGGGCTTCGCCTGACATGGCTCCTGGGCCTCACCTGCCTGGCAATCGTCTTCGGGTTCACGCTCTACGCGGTGGGTGCGCTGCCCTCGCTGCAACCCTGGCACACCGAGCGACTCCGCGAGGAGTTCAATGCGCGTCGACACGGCGAGATCGACTTCGCAGGCTATCTGCTGCGCAAAGCGAAGTTGTTCGATGAACTGCGGGAGAAGGTGGCCACCTGGGATGCCAGCGACGAGGCACTGGTGTATAGCCGGTTCAACCCCGCTGGCCGGCTGAGCCTTCTGGTCGAAGGGGCGCCATACAACCGCTCGTTCCGCCTGACGCCGGCGCAGCCAGTCGGTAGTGCGTTGCTGATTCATGGCCTGAGCGATTCGCCCTATTCGATGAAGGCGCTAGCCGAATCCTTGTACGCACGGGGCTTCGAGGTGACGGTTTTGCGTGTGCCAGGGCACGGCACCCTGCCGTCGATGATGACTGAGATGACCGCTCGTGACTGGAAGGCAGCGGTGCGCATTGCTGCCCGCGACGTAGCAGCGCGCGCCTCGGCTGGGCAGTTGTTCTATGTCGGCGGCAATTCGACAGGTGGCACGCTGGCCCTGCAATACTCGCTTGATTCTCTGGAAGACGGCGCTCTGAGAAAACCGGACCGGGTCCTGCTAGTCTCGCCAGCGATCGAGCTGACCAAGGTCGCGACCCTGGCAAACGTGATCGACCTGTTCAGCATTGTTCCCATTCCGCTGCTGGAAAAGGTCCGCTGGCAGGAGGTTGCTGTTGAGTACGATCCCTACAAGTTCAACTCGTTTCCGGTGAACGCGACACGCCAGGTCAATCGGGCAACGCGCGAATTGCACCAGGCGTTGGCGCGGGCGACTGAATCGGGGCGCATTGCGCAGATGCCGTCGGTGGTCACCTGGCAGTCGGTGGTCGATTCGACGGTTGGCGCAAGGGGTGTCGTCGATACGCTGTATGCTCGATTGAAGGGAGGCGGGCACCGACTCGTCCTGTTCGATGTCAACCGGCAGCAGGCACTGAACAGCGTGCAACGGCCAGGTGCCAGGCAGTTGATTGAACGCCTGGAGCAAGGTGTCCGGGGGTATGCGCTGGATGTTGTCACCAATGCCCATGCGCAAACCAGCCAGGTCAGTGTGCATCATTTCCTGCCGAATGGCACGCAGACCGTTCGGGAGACGACCCTGGTCTGGCCACCGAACCTGGTTTCGCTCGGGCACGTGGCCTTGCCCTTTCCGCCAGATGATGCGGCCTACGGACTGATTCCGGGCAGCGGTCGCGACGGGATTCCGAGCATCGGTTCGTGGCTGCTACGTGGCGAGAACGGCGCCGTTACCATTTCCCTCGCTTCGCTCACCCGCTCGCGCAGCAATCCGTTCTGGCCGTTCATCGACGAGGACATCAATACGCTTGTGGCTGCCGACCCGACCCGCGTTCACCGATAAGCAGCGTTCGGACCGCGGCGGCGCTCACCACCCGGGCATCGATTGTTCATTGATCCTGTCCGCCGATGGCGTGCGAATGGCGCCGATTGCGGCCAGCCAGAGGATCGTCCGGGATGTGGATTTCCTGCTGGATGCCTGGCATGGCTCGGGAGTGGCCAGCATCCTGATGGCGGCGCTGATGGACGCGGCCAGGGAGCGCGGCTTCATGACGATGGAAGGTACGGTGCTGGCCACCAACCGGCGGATGCTGAAGTTCGTGCGGCGTCTCGGTTTCGCGGTACTCTTCGATGCGGGAGATCTGGGCACCGTGCGCGTCGTGCTGCCACTTCGTCGGTAAGTATTGACAGGGCTTGCCGGCCTGCGCATAATCCGTGCCGCTGATGCCTGCGGCTGGTTTCGGATGGTGGATCGGGACGGGGCGCAGTGCGGCAGGACTTCAATGCGGGAATAGCTCAGTTGGTAGAGCGATACCTTGCCAAGGTATAGGTCGAGAGTTCGAGACTCTTTTCCCGCTCCAGATTCCGAAAGGGAAAGTGCGCAACGCACTTCCCTTTCTTTCATTTCCGGGCAGGTATAATGGTGCGCCCTGCCCGGATGGTGGAATAGGTAGACACAAGGGACTTAAAATCCCTCGGCCTTGCGGCTGTGCCGGTTCGACCCCGGCTCCGGGTACCATCATGCCTCTGTGACTTTCCTGCCCTGGTTCCCGATGATCATTTTCGACCTTGCCTGCCAACACGACCATCGCTTTGAGGGCTGGTTTCAGTCGCGGGAGGATTTCGACGACCAGCTCGCCAGCGGCCTGATCGCCTGTCCGCATTGCGGGTTGCTGGCGATTCGGCGCGTACCGTCGGCGGTGCACCTTGGCGGTTCTGCGCCGGCACCCGCTGTCGCAGCCACGCCCGTAGCGGAAGCACCGGTCATCGATATGCGCGCCGGCGCGCTCGCCGCTTTCCGGCAATTGACGGAAATGTTGCTGGCGAATTGCGAGGATGTGGGCGCGGACTTTGCCGAAGAGGCGCGAAGAATTCACTACGTCGAGGCGCCAGAACGCTCGATTCGCGGCGAGGCCAGCGCCGAGGAGTATGAGGCGCTGCTGGAAGAGGGGATCGAGGTGTTCCGGCTGGCCCGTCTGAAACCGGGAGATCTGCACTGATGTCGGAGCTGTTGTCGGTCTAGTCAGGGCCTGCTGCTGGCGCTGGCTGGCGGCGCCTCTTGCCGCAAACTTCGAGGAGAATCGCTGATGATCAAAGCGCGCGCTGCCGTTGCCTGGGCTGCCAGGCAGCCTCTGGAAATCACGGAAGTCGATGTCGAGCCGCCACGGCAGGGTGAGGTTCTGGTGCGCATCGTCGCCACGGGCGTTTGCCATACCGATGCATTCACGCTGTCGGGAGCCGATCCCGAGGGCATTTTCCCGAGCATTCTCGGCCATGAGGGTGGCGGCATCGTCGAAGCCGTCGGTTCCGGAGTGACGTCGGTGGCGGTCGGCGATCATGTGATTCCTTTGTACACCCCCGAGTGCGGCCAGTGCAAGTTCTGCAAGTCGGGCAAGACCAATCTCTGTCAGGCGATTCGCGCTACTCAGGGCAAGGGCTTGATGCCTGACGGCAGCAGTCGCTTCTCGTTGAATGGCCAGCCGATCTTTCATTACATGGGAACCTCGACCTTCTCCGAGTACACGGTGTTGCCGGAAATTTCACTCGCCAGGATCGCCCGGGACGCGCCGCTGGAGAAGGTCTGTCTGCTCGGCTGCGGGGTGACGACCGGTATCGGCGCAGTGATCAACACCGCCAGGGTCGAACCGGGGGCGACGGTGGCCATCTTCGGCCTCGGCGGCATCGGTCTTTCCGCGGTGATTGGAGCGGTGATGGCGAAGGCGGCGCGAATCATCGCGATCGATGTCAATCCGGCCAAGTTTGCCATCGCTCGCCAGCTTGGTGCCACCGACTGCATCAACCCCGCAGATTACGACCGGCCAATCCAGGAAGTGATCGTCGACCTGACCGACGGCGGAGTTGATTACTCGTTCGAATGCATCGGCAACGTCAAGGTGATGCGCTCGGCGCTCGAGTGTTGCCACAAGGGCTGGGGTGAGTCGGTGATCATTGGCGTTGCCGGTGCCGGCGAAGAGATCTCGACGCGCCCGTTCCAGTTGGTGACCGGTCGTGTCTGGCGTGGTTCGGCCTTCGGCGGCGTGCGCGGTCGTACGGAACTGCCGGGCTACGTCGAGAGGGCGCAGCGCGGCGAGATTCCGCTCGACACCTTCATTACGCACACCATGGGGCTGCAGGACATCAACCATGCCTTCGAGCTGATGCACGAAGGGAAAAGTATTCGCTCGGTGATCCTGTTCTGAATGTTTTTTTGCCGGAGGCTCGCAAGTGCTGGAAGAGATTGCCGTCAATCGCTGCTTTGGCGGCTGGCACCGGCGCTATCGCCATTACTCGTCGACTCTGCGCTGCACGATGGTGTTTGCCGTGTATCTGCCGCCGCAGGTGGAAAGCGGTACCGTGCCCACGCTGTACTGGCTTTCGGGATTGACCTGCAGCGACGAGAACTTCATGCAGAAGGCCGGTGCGATGCGTGTCGCCGCCGAACTCGGGATTGCCCTCGTCGCGCCGGATACCAGTCCGCGCGGCGCCGGCGTACCGGGTGACCCGGCAGGCGCCTGGGATTTCGGTCATGGTGCCGGTTTTTACGTGAACGCGACGCAGCCGCCCTGGGTTGAGCATTACCGGATGCACGACTACGTAGTCCACGAGCTGCCGGAGCTGCTCGAAGCGAGCCTGCCGGTAGACACGCGCCGCGGTATCTATGGCCACTCGATGGGCGGCCACGGCGCTTTGGTCTGTGCGCTGCGCAATCCTGGTCGTTATCGTTCGCTGTCGGCGCTGGCACCGATCAGCCACCCGCTCGGCAGCCCCTGGGGGCAGAAAGCCTTCTCGCACTATCTGGGGGAAGACCGTGCGGCATGGCAAGCATGGGACGCCTGCGCGCTGATTGCCAGGGCGGATGAACGCCTGCCCTTGCTGGTCGACCAGGGTGAAGCAGATGCTTTTCTTGCCGAGCAGTTGCAGCCCGAACTGCTGCGGCAGGCCTGTGCCGCGGTTGGCCATCCGCTGCGACTACGCCTGCATCCGGGTTACGATCACAGCTACTACTTCATCGCCAGTTTCATCGACGATCACCTGCGCCATCACGCGGCCGCGCTCTTTCGCTGACAGCGTCCACGTTCGCCTGGAATGTGGGGGGTGGCAGCGGCCGCTGTGGCAACAGGCCGGTGGCAAATCAGCCGCGCTGGTCAGGCGGCGACCACGACGCGGTTGCGACCACTTCTCTTTGCCTGGTAGAGCGCTGCATCCGCTGCCTCGATCAGCGCCTGGCTGTCCTTGTCCGCGCCGCTCAGGTTGGCCACGCCGATGCTGAGGGTGACCGGGATCGACTGCCGCTCCCAGAGGAAGGTGTAGCGTTCGACCAGCGCGCGGATGCGGTCGGCGATCTGGACGGCGGCACGCGCGCCGGCATTGGGCAGGACGGCGGCAAATTCTTCGCCGCCATAGCGAAAGACCAGGTCCTCGACGCGTGACGCGCGCTTGAGGAGGTCGGCTAGTTGCCGCAGGACGGCATCGCCTGCGGCATGACCGTAGCTGTCGTTGATTCGCTTGAAATGGTCGATATCCATCAGCAGGCAGGCCATCGGCAGCCCGTTGGCGTGGGCAAAGGTCCACTCCGAGGCCAGGAAATCGAGGCCGTGGCGGCGGTTGGGGAGTTGTGTCAGGGCGTCGGTCAGGGCTTCCCGGAGGAGACGCTTGTGGGCGACGGCAAACTCGTCTGTCGAACGCATGATGCCGCGGCGTTCGCGCTGGATTTCTTCCCGCAGCAGCAGCATACGCGTTGCGGTATTGAGGCGGACGCGCAGGGTCTGGATACTCAGTGGTTTGACGAGCACGTCGTCGGCACCAGCATCGATGGCTTCGAGAATGTGGGCCTCGCTTCCGGGAGAAGCCAGCAGGAGCGCGTAGCTCTCCTTGCCGGCAGGTGTCTGGCGAAGAGCACGGCAGAAAACTGCCGGCGTGAGCCCTGGCATGGCCATATCGGCAATTACGATCTGGGCGGGCTGACGCATCGCCTGCTTGAGGCCGTCAGCGCTGCTGTCCACCAGGACCGGCAGATGACCGAGACTTTCGATCTGCTGCATCAGCGTCGACAATTCCGGCACCGGGATGCCGACCAGTTGGACATGCAGGCGTGGCGACGCGGTCTGCCCGTGCTGCTCGGGGCCGGCGCTGCTGACGCGCCGGGTGGGCGGACTGGCGGCGAGAATCTCGGCGAAAGGGGGTATCTCCTGCGTGCGAACCTGCAGCATGGCGCCCCATTCGCGCCAGCGCCGGACCATGCGATCGACCATGTCGTTGAGTGCATCACCGCTGATGCCGAGCCGGGCGGCACGCGTCAGGAGACCGGGCAGGAGGCTCCAGCGCGCTTCTTCATCGGCCATGCAGACCTCGGCCAGCGAGCGGGCGAAATTCAGCGAGTGGGTCAGGGTCTGCACCCGTGAGCCGTCCCGAAAGCCGGCGACATCTGGCTGTTCATGGTGGTAAGCGGCCTGAATCAGCATGTCTGGCAAGCCCCACTCGGCGAGCATCGTGGCGCCGAGTTGATGGTGGTCCATGTCGAAGCATTCGCGCTCGAGTGCCGCCAAGTCGTGCAGCATTTCCTTCGCCTTGACCAGTACCTCGGCGTATTCGTCCGGGTAGAGCGAGGCCATGGCCAGTTCACCCACCCGCGCCAGCAGACCGACGGTGAACAGTTCCTCGCTCGAAATCTGGGCGAAGTGGGCGAGTTCCTGGCAGGCAATGCCGGTGGCCAGCGAGTGTCCCCAGAACGCACCGTAATCAAAGGTTGCGCATTGACCGCCGGTGTGGCTGTGCATCACCGAGAGGCCAATCACCAGATCGCGCACCCGGAAGGCGCCAAGGGCAACGATGGCGCGCTGCAGCGAGACGATCGGCCGCGCGCGCCCAAAGGCAGCGGCATTGGCAAACTTGAGCAGGCGCCCGGCGATGGCCGGGTCGGACTGGACCAGTTGCACCAGATCGGCGACCCGGAAATCATCCCGCTGCAAGAGCTTGATGATCGAAAAGGCAACGCCCTTCGGCGACGGCAGCTTGCCGGTTGCCTTCATCGAGTGGTAGCGTTCGGGGTCGACAAAGTTGATCAAGAATGCCTCGATTCCAGAATCTGCGGACGATTATGCTACAAAAAGGGCAGCTACTGGCGGACGCGGCTACTGCGCTGCGCGTTTCGTCCGCGTTGACCGGACTGGGGCGGCAGCCGTTGGTGGCGCTTCACCAGGTAGCGCCAAGATCAGATCGGGGCCTTCCTCGGCTGCCTTGCCGACGCGGCGGTTGACGGTCCAGGCCTGCAGCTGGTCACCAGGGCAGGGCTGGATCAAACCGATCACCTGATCGGCGGGGGCCGCAAGCCAGTCCTGCCAGTCCCTGGCTGCGACGATCAGGGGCATGCGCTCATGGATGGGACGCATCATTTCATTGGCCGCGGTGGTGATGATGCAGCAACTGGGAATGAGCTTGCCTGCCGGGGAGGTCCACGACTCCCAGAGCCCGCCGATGGCCATCGTTTCCCCGGACTTCAGCGAGATGTAGCAAGGCTGCTTGAGCCGTGCCTGCGGCCCGGTTGTGGCGCTTTTCCATTCGTAGAAGCCGCTGGCTGGAATCAGGCAGCGGCGCTGCCGGAAGGCGTCGCGGAACGAGGGCTTTTCCGCCACCGACTCGCCGCGGGCGTTGATCAGCCGGGCGGCGATGGCCGGGTCTTTCGCCCAGTGCGGCAGCAGGCCCCAATGCAACAGGTGAAGAACACGTTGGCCATTTGGCGACTGGCGAACAACTGGAATGTCGGTGCCAGGGGCGATGTTGTAACGAACGGCAAACTCGGCGCACTCATCGAGGCCAAAGCGCTGGGACAACTGCGAGCGAGGGGCTTCAAGGGCATAACGTCCACACATCGGCGAAGTGTAACCCAGGCTCGATAAGTTGCGGACGGCTGGCCGCTCCTCGCGCGAAGAGGCGGACATCCGGCCGGAGGTCGGCGACATCTCCTTGACGTCCCACTGGTGACGCACACCGGGAAGATCTCAACTGCAAAAAAACCTGCCGCCCCTTGAGGCGGCAGGCGAATGCTGACGACGGGGCGACGAGTCGCGCCGTCGCTGTCCTGCCTTGATCAGGTCTTGGTACCCAGTGCGCGTTGCAGTTGTTCGAGAGCCGTCGGGTCTTCGATCGTCGTCAGATCGCCCGGGTCGCGGCCTTCGGCGAGCGCCTGGATGGAGCGCCGCAGCAGCTTGCCGGAACGGGTCTTCGGCAGCACGGTCAGGAAGTGCACCCGGCTTGGGCGAGCAATCGCGCCAAGGCTGTCGTCCACCTGCTTCATGACGGCCTTCTCGAGCGCTGCTGCCAGCTCGGGTGTCGCGATGCTGTCAGCGCTCTTGACCACAGCAAACGCCATGGGCATCTGCCCCTTGAGCTGATCGGCGACGCCGACGACGGCCACTTCGGCAATCGCCGGATGACCCTGGATGGCCTCCTCGATTTCGCGCGTCCCCAGGCGGTGGCCGGCAACGTTGATCACGTCGTCGGTGCGACCAAGGATGTAGTGATAGCCGTCCTTGTCCTTGATCCCCCAGTCGAAAGACGAGTAAACCTGGGGTTCGCGGAACAGCGAGAAGTAGGTCGAGACAAAGCGTGCGTCGTCACCCCAGACCGTGCTCAGGCAGCCGGGGGGTAGTGGCGGCACGATGGCGACAATGCCCTTCTCGTCCGGGTCGCAGATCGTGCCGTCCTCGCGGAAGATCTTGAGGTTGTAACCGTAGACCGGGAAGCTCGGTGTGCCGAAGCGGATCTCGGTTTTTTCGACGCCGGGCATCGCCGACAGGATCGGCCAGCCGGTTTCGGTCTGCCAGTAGTTGTCGATCACCGGTAAGCCAAGTTCGCCCATGATCCACTTGTGCGTTGGTTCATCGAGCGGCTCGCCGGCCAGGAACAGGTGCTTGAGGCTCGACAGATCGTACTTGTGCATGTACGCGGTGTCGTGCTTCTTGAGCACACGCGCGGCGGTGGGTGCCGAGAACATCACGTTGACCTTGTATTTCTCAACGATCTGCCACCAGATGCCGGGGTCCGGGCGTAGCGGTGTTCCCTCGTACATGATGGTGCACATGCCGGCGATCAGCGGACCGTAGACAATGTACGAGTGGCCGACGACCCAGCCGATGTCGGACGTCGCGAAATAGGTCTCGCCTTCCTTGCCGCAGTAGATGTGTTTGATCGATGAAGCCAGTGCAACGGCATAGCCGCCGGTATCGCGCTGCACACCCTTGGGTTTGCCGGTGGTGCCTGAGGTGTAGAGGATGTAGGACGGCTCGGAGGACTCCAGCCAGGTGACCGGCACGTCGGCGTCCATGAACTGGGCGCGCAGCGTCGCGTAGTCGACGTCGCGACCTGCGACCTTGCTGAAACCCTTGTCGAGACCACGGTCGATCATCAGCACTCTTGCCCGGCTTGTGTTCCGCCAGGGAAATGGCTTCGTCGAGCAGACCCTTGTAGGGCACCGCCTTGCCGCCGCGCATACCGGCGTCCGACGAAACGACGAGTTTCGGTGTTGCGTCGTCGATGCGCGTGGCAAGCGAACCGGATGCAAAGCCGCCGAAGACGACCGAGTGAATGGCACCGATTCGGGCGCAGGCCAGCATCGCGAACATCGCTTCGGCGATCATCGGCATGTAGATCAGGACGCGGTCACCCTTGCCGACGCCAAGGCTCTGCATGATCGCTGCCATGCGCATGACTTCCTGCTTGAGTTCGGCGAAGGAATAGACCACTTCCTGGTCGGTCTCGGTCGAGATGAACACCAGCGCACGGTCATTCGGGCGTTTGGCGGCGTGACGGTCGACCGCGTTGTAGCAGAGGTTGGTTTCGCCACCGACGAACCATTTGGCAAATGGTGGGCGAGAGAAATCGAGTACCTGGGTGAACGGTTTGTGCCAGTCGATCAGTTTGGCTTCTTCACCCCAGAAGGCGTCCGGATCTTCGATTGATTTCTTGTGAAACTCTTGAACTGTCGTCATGAGACTCCCTCTCCAAAAATTGAACCACCTGCACTAGTGACAACTAGGCTTGCCGAGTGTCTTGGACTTCCCGCTCTCGGTCAAGCACCCGTTTTCGAATATCTGCCAGGGGCAGACCCAACTTCAACTCCCTTTCCAGCAGTTCGAGAAAGGGTAACATCTCTTCGAGCGAACTCTGGCCAGCACCGAGCTGCCATCAAGCATCGGCAGCGACAGCGCGCAGATGACCAATCGGATTGAGTGGTCGAGAACCAGCGCCTGCCAACCCGCTTCGCCATCAACCCCCTCGCGGAAGCTGTATTGATCACGAACGCTGTTAATGAGGATCGAGCGCGCCATTCGCGATTCATCGACAATCAGGAGACGGGGCCGTTGGTTGGGGTCGTCCATCGAGTCGCGCGATCATCAACCCCGGTGCAATTCAGGCGCCGGCAATATCGACGACGACGCGGCCGCGGACACGGCTCTTGATGAAGTCGTCGAAAACTCCGGGCAAAGCATCAAAACCGATCGTACGCGTCAACGCGGACAGGTGCCGCGGTCGCAGATCGCTCGCCAGACGCTGCCAGATACCGCTGCGATAGGGTTCGCCTATGTAACCTGAATCAATCCCGAGCAGACAGGCGCCGCGCAGGATGAAAGGCATGACCGTGGTGTTGAGTAAGGGGCTGGCAGCCAGCCCGATGCTGGCGATCGTTCCGCCCTGTTTCATGGTGCTGACGATCCAGGACAGTACGTCGCCGCCAAGGTTGTCGACGGCGCCCGCCCAGAGCGCCTTGTCGAGCGGCCTGACGCGCGCCGGATCCAGCGCCGAGCGGAACATGACCTCCGCCGCACCGAGCCCCTTCAGATAATCGACTTCGGTTTCCTTGCCGGTCAGTGCAGTGACCTGATAGCCCCGCGCAGCCAGCATGTCCACCGCCAGGCTACCGACACCGCCGGTCGCACCGGTGACGATGAGTGGCCCCTTGCTCGGGTTGAGACCATTCTCTTCCATCCGTACGATACCCAGCGCTGCCGTAAACCCGGCCGTACCGAGGGCCATGGCCGCATGCAGTGACAGTCCCTCCGGCAAGGGAACCACCCATTGGGCGGGTACCCTGGCGTACTTGGCGTAGCCGCCATGGTGGGCGACGCCGATATCGAAGCTTGTCGCAATGACTTCCTCGCCCACCTGAAAGCGTGAGTCGCTGCTGCCGACTACCGTTCCCGACAGGTCGATGCCACCGATACAGGGGTGCCGGCGGATGATTCGGCCAATACCGGTGGCAGCCAGTGCATCCTTGTAATTCACACTGGAGTAGGCGACCTCGATGGTTACCTCGCCCGGGTCCAGTTGAGACTCATCCATGGTAACAAAGCCGGCGCGCGCCAGGCCTTGCTGTTCCTCGATCAGATAAGCCTTGAAGGGACTCATGTGCACTCCATGCGGTGGATCGGATTGGCTCAACGACTGCGGTCATCAGCGTCCGCGTCATCAACGAGCGCCGATTATAAACACAAAGCCCGGCACGTTTGAGCGTCAGCGAAGACCGTCCGTGGCCTGCCGAAGCCGGGTCGTGAACGGAAACAAGCCAGGGCGGCAGACTATACCGTTTTCCAATGAGCAATCCCATGTGCGGTGCACCATCAGGCCGGGGCGGGACTTCAGGCAGGTTTTGTTGTTAAGTGAGTGGCTTGCAATCGTTCATTGAACCCCTTTCTTTGGCAAACGTTGTTGGACAGGGTTTACACTGTGACATTTTTCACATAAATTCCGCCCCTATGCTTAGAAAACACATCCTCTGCCCCCTCTTTAGCGCCGCCCTGATTGCCATTTCATGGTTCGGTTCAGCCCACGCCAGCGAGCAGCCGCAGACGGTTGAAGAGCCTTCACTCCTGGAGCGCTACAGCAGCAGCGCGCAGGATCTGATCCTCAAGGGCTTTGAACTCATCGGTATCAACTACCGTTTCGGCGGTACCAACCCGGATACCGGCCTCGACTGCAGCGGTTTTGTCCAGATTGTTTTCAAGGAAGCGATCGGCATACTGTTGCCGCGTAGTGCCAGAGAACAGAGCGAGGTCGGGGCGGTGATCGACCGTCACGAACTCAAGGCTGGCGACCTCGTTTTCTTCAATACCATGCGCCGCGCGTTCTCGCATGTCGGCATTTATCTGGGTGACAACCGCTTCCTGCATGCGCCGCGCACGGGCGCCGAGATCCGCGTCGAAGACATGCGCCAGAGCTACTGGATGCAGCGCTACAACGGTGCGCGTCGATTGCTGGCGCGCTGAAGAAGGACACCCATCAACACATAAGAAAAGAAGCGGTGCATGGCGCCGTTTCTTTTTTGCATCAATTAGGAACGATTCGCATTTACATGGGTGGCGCTGCTTGTTATCATATTCAGTGATGACACTGAATCTCACCTATGACCGGAGACCTGACCATGGACTTTAGACTGTCCCGTTTGCTGTGTACCCTTGCTATGGCCGGTGCGTCGCTGGCCAGCGCGCAGGCCGAGGAGAAGGTGCTGAATCTCTATTCGGCTCGCCATTATCAGACGGATGAAGCCCTGTACAGCGGCTTTGCGCGGCAGACCGGAATCACGATCAAGCGCATCGAAGGCAAGGAAGACGAGTTGCTCGAGCGGATCAGGAACGAGGGTGCCAACAGCCCGGCGGATGTCCTGCTGACGGTGGATGCCGCCCGTCTGGCGGCAGCACACGAGATGGGCCTTCTGGCACCGGTCAGGTCGGCCGTTCTCGAGGCGCGTGTCCCGGCTCATCTGCGGACTACTGACTGGTTTTCCTTTTCGCTTCGGGCGCGCGTCATCATCTACGCCAAGGGCGCGGTCAATCCTGACGAACTCAGGAACTACAGCGATCTCGCCAATCCTCGCCTGAAGGGCAAGATCTGCTCACGCTCGGGGTCACACCCGTACAACCTGTCGCTGCTGGCTTCGATCATTGCTCATCAGGGCGAGGCGAAAGCCGAGGAGTGGGCGAAGGGCGTGGTTGCCAACTTCGCTCGTCCCCCAAAGGGGGGCGACACCGACCAGATCCGTGCCGTAGCTGCTGGCGAGTGTACGGTGGCGGTTGCCAATACTTACTATCTGGCGCGCCTGATGCGTTCGGACAAGGCCGACGACCGCAAGACAATGGACAAGATCGGCGTTATCTGGCCTGACCAGAAGGGCAGCGGAACGCATATCAACGTCTCCGGAGGAGGCGTGCTGAAGAACGCGCCGCACAAGGAGGCGGCTGTCAGGTTCCTCGAGTACCTGGCCAGCGACGAGGCGCAACGGTATTTTGCCGACGGTAACAACGAATGGCCGGTGGTGGCTGGCATCAAGCTTGACAACCCTGCGTTGCAGGCCCTCGGCAAGTTCAAGGCGGATACGCTGCCGGTGGGATCGTTGGCCATGTACCGCGCCAAGGCACAGGTCATCTTCGATCGCGCGGCTTATCGTTGATCGGCGGCTTGCCGGGCAACCGGCGCGTTTTACCGCGGTCAGGCCAAGTCAGCGGCGACGACGCGACATCTCGCGTGAGAGGACCACCAGAGGCAGCAGGCCGACCGCCACAATCGCCAGGGAGACGCTTGCCGCTTCGGCGAGTCGCTCGTCGGACGCCAGCGTATAGGCCTGCGTCGCCAGCGTATCGAAATCGAAAGGACGCATCACCAGCGTTGCTGGCAACTCCTTCATCACGTCGACGAATACCAGCAGGCCGGCCGTGAACAGGCTGCCGCGCAGGATCGGCAGATGCACCCGACGCAGGGTTGCGCCCTGGCCGAGACCCAGACTGCGCGCCGCGTCGTCCATGCTGCGCGTGATCTTGGTCAGGCTGGTGCCGACCGACTGCAAGGCAACCGCCAGGAAGCGTACGAGATAGGCATAGACCAGGGCGGCGATGCCGCCGGTAATCAGCAGTCCTGGGTTGTCGCCAGACCACTGCTGCCACTGCTGGGCCAGCCAGTGATCAAGACGCGTAACCGGAATCAGCACGCCGACGGCGATCACCGACCCGGGTACGGCGTAGCCCAGGCCGACCAGGCGATTGAGTGCCGGCGCCAGCAGCCCTTTCGACAGACGTGCGCCGTAGGCGAGGAGCACCGCCAGGGTAACGGCGATGATCGCCGTCAGAGCAGCGAGCAGCAGGCTATTGCGCGCCAACGTGGCAAAATGTGGGCCGAGGGGCGTATCGCTGTCGGTCAGCGCCAGCCGCAACAGAAGGTACGCTGGCAGCAGAAAGCCGATGCTCAGCGGCAGGGTGCAGGCCGCCGTGGCCAGCCAGCCGCGCCAGCCAGGCAAGCGACGGCCCCCGGGTGGCCGGTGCCGTCCGGTGGTATTGTGAAAGCGCGCGCGACCGCGCGAGCGCCATTCGATCAGCAGGACGACGATGACAAAGGCCAGCAGCGCCGCCGCCAGCTGTGCCGCCGCGATGCGATCGCCAAGCGAAAACCAGGCGCGATAGATGCCGGTCGTGAAGGTCTGTACGCCAAAATAGGAAACCGTTCCATAGTCGGCAAGGGTCTCCATCAGGGCCAGTGTCGCGCCGGCAGCGACGGCCGGCCTGGCCAGTGGCAGCGAGACGCGGAAGAAGCTGCGCCAGGGCCCGAGCCCGAGCGTGCGCGAGGCCTCAAGCATGCCGCCGGCGCGTTCGATGAAGGCCGTACGGGTCAACAGATAGACATACGGGTAGAGCACGAAGACGAACATGGTCACCGCACCGCCGAGGCTGCGAACCTCGGGGAACCAGTAGTCCGCCTTGCTCCAGCCGAAAGACTCGCGCAGGAGGCTCTGCAGGGGGCCGACAAACTGTAGGAAATCGGTGTACACATACGCCAGAACATAAGCCGGCATGGCCATCGGCAACACCAGTGCCCACTCGAAGAGAGCCCGTCCCGGAAAATCATGCATGGCTGTCAGCCACGCCGTGGCCACCCCGATGACGATCACGCCGAGACCGACCGCGATGCACAGAACCAGCGTATTTGCGACGTAGTCCGGCAACACCGTCGACGCCAGATGTGACCAGGTTGTCCCGGTGCCACCGCTGAAGATGTGGGTGAGCACGCTCACCACTGGCAGGCCGACCAGGGCACCGACGGCGGCGGAAACAACGAGCAGGGGATTGACGCGCGAGCTGAACATGTTCTGATGGGTAAATGAGAATTATAATTGACAAGTGTCGTATTCTTGTACTGCCGCTTTATCGTCGCCGCCGCGGCTGCAGGCAGATGCCTTTGACCGCTACCAGTTGATGAACAGACATTGATGGCCCACCTTGAACTCGCAGGAATCGTCCAGCGCTATGGATCGCACACCGTGGTCGATGGGGTCAGTCTTAGCGTCGAGGCCGGCAGCATAGCCTGTCTGCTCGGACCCTCCGCTTGCGGCAAGACGACGCTGTTGCGCTGCATTGCCGGTTTCGAGGAGATTGCTGCTGGCGAGATTCGCGTCCAGGGACGCACCGTCAGCAGCGCTGGCCGTCGTCTGCCGCCGGAACAGCGGCACATCGGTATGGTGTTTCAGGACTACGCCCTGTTCCCGCACCTGACCGTCGCGGCAAACGTCGGTTTTGGTCTGGCGGGTCTTGCGGGCAGCGAGCGTCGGCGCCGGGTGGGTGAGCTGCTGGCCACGGTGGGCCTGGGGGGTCAGGGCGACCGGTATCCGCATGAACTCTCGGGCGGTCAGCAGCAGCGGGTCGCGCTGGCACGAGCGTTGGCACCTCGGCCGCAACTGATCCTGCTCGACGAACCCTTCTCCAATCTGGACGTTGATCTGCGCGAGCGCCTTTCGCTGGAAGTGCGCGAGATCCTCAAGAACCAGGGCATCACGGCCATGCTCGTCACCCACGACCAGCATGAAGCCTTTGCCATGGCCGACGAGGTCGGCGTCATGGCGGCTGGTACGATCCAGCAGTGGGACAGCCCATACCGGGTCTACCACCAGCCCGCAAACCGTTTTGTCGCCGACTTCGTCGGCCAGGGTGTGTTCCTGCCCGGCCTGGTGATCGACGACAAAAATGTCGAAGTCGAGCTGGGTGTCCTCGCCTCGCGCCTGCCGCTGGAGTGCAGCCAGGGCTGCGAGGGTTGCGGCAAGGACTGCGGCGTCGACGTGCTGTTGCGACCGGACGATATCATCCACGACGACCGCAGCGACCTGCTCGCCGAGGTCCGGCACAAGGCCTTTCGTGGCGCCGAGATCCTGTACACCTTGCGCCTGGGTAGCGGCGTCGAAGTGCTCTCGCTGGTGCCGTCGCATCACAATCACGCGATTGGCGAAAGAATCGGCATCCGGCTTGACGTCGACCACGTCGTTGCTTTCAAGACGCCGACCCGAGCCTTCCCGGCGAATGGACAAGCGATCCGGTTCCATCGATGATTCCGTGGCTCGACAGCGGGGAGCCCTTTCCGCCGCTTGAATTGGCGCTGCGCGAACCGAACGGCTTGCTCTGCGCCGGTGGTGACCTGTCGGCAGCGCGCCTGATCGATGCCTACCAGCGCGGCATTTTTCCCTGGTACGCCAGCGGTGAGCCGATTCTCTGGTGGAGTCCGGATCCACGTATGGTGCTCTTTCCGGGCGAGTTCAGAATCTCTCGCTCCCTGCGGCGCAGCCTGCGCTCGGGTCACTTTGAGGTGAGGCTGGACAGCGACTTTCCAGCAGTCATGCGGGCCTGTGCCGAGGTGCCGCGTGCCGGTCAGGATGGTACCTGGATCACGCGGGAAATGCAGCAAGCCTACTGGAAGCTTTTCCAGCTCGGGATAGCGCATTCGGTGGAAAGCTGGACGGAAGGACGGCTTGTTGGCGGCCTCTACGGCCTGGCGATTGGCCGCATGTTTTACGGTGAGTCGATGTTCTCGAGGGCTTCCGATGCCTCCAAGGTCGCTGCCGCGCATCTCGCCCGTTTCCTTGAAGAGGAAGGATTCGGCATGATAGATTGTCAGATGAATACCCCGCACCTGGCCTCGCTCGGCGCACGAGAGATCCCGCGTGCCGTATTCATGGCCCGCTTGCGCGTTTTGGTGGCCAAGGCCTGGCAGCCAGGCAGATGGCCGACCGATGGCGCCAGTCAACGTTGGACCTGGGGCAATGTCGCGACTGAACGACTCTGATCTGCCATTCTCGCTGCTGCAGTTCTATGCCACGGCGCCCTACACCTGCAGCTACCTGCCGGGCGAGAGAGCGCGCTCGCAGGTTGCCACGCCAAGCCATCTGATCAATGCCGAGGTCTATGGCGAACTCGTACGCAGCGGCTTTCGCCGCAGTGGCGTGTTTACCTACCGGCCGAAGTGCGACGCGTGCGACGCCTGCATCCCGGTACGCGTCCCGGTCGACCGCTTTGCGCCGACGCGCAGCCAGCGCCGCAGCGTCAGAATGCACGCCGGTTTGCAGGCGCAGGAACTGCCGCTCTGCTTTCGTGACGAACACTACCAGCTCTACTTGCGCTACCAGTCAGCCAGGCACGCGGGTGGTGGTATGGATCAGGACAGTCACGAGCAGTACACCCACTTCCTGCTGCAAAGCCGCGTGGACACCCGGCTGATCGAATTCACTGACAACGGCGTTCTGCGCATGGTCAGCATCGTCGATGTCCTCACTGACGGCCTGTCGTCCGTATACACCTTCTACGATCCGGATCTGCCGTCGGCGAGTTTCGGTACCTACAACATCGTCTGGCAGATTGCCCAGTGCGCTGCCAATCGACTGCCGTACCTATATCTGGGTTACTGGATTCGTGACAGCCGGAAGATGGCCTACAAAGCAACCTTCAAGCCTATCGAAGGGCGGCTCGGGGGACAGTGGACTGATCTGCGGGCAAGCTCGATTTTCGGATAACATTGCTCCTTCGTCAGGAGCAGGCAGCCGGGCGGATGGTCGTCGGAACCCCGGCACGGCGCAGCCCAAGCCGAGGAGGGGTTGCGGCAAGGGACGGCCGAATGGTGGCGTCTGGATTTCGCTGAGGCGCAGGACTAGTCGTCAGTCAGGATGGCGGTGTTTTCTTCCACCGCGAGGACTTCAAGCAGCGTTTCCATGCCCTGGGCAGCATGTTCAAGGGCTCTTGCGTCTTCTGCCGGGATGCCACTGGCAGAGCCAATGCGCTGCGCGACGTCGACCATGCGTCGGGCGTGCAGCATCAGACGGCCGCGAATGGCGTTGAGTTGCTGCACCTTGGCGATGCTCGCCGCACGCAGTTCGGTGATGGCTTCGTCTCGTGCCGCTTCGCTCGTGGCGCTGTCAAGGTCGCGTCGGGCGTTCAGCTCATTCATTGAGGCCTTCCACCAGCCAAGGAAGGTCGCCCGGTGATCGAGCAACGTATTCAGTGATTCTCCCATGGCGTTGATCTCGTTGCGTCCACCCGGAACCGTCGGCACCCGTGCCGTCGGTGTGCCGTAGGCCAGATCGTCGAGCAGCCCGGCCATCTGCCGTACCGGGCGAACGATGCGTGCGGTGATGAATACTGCCACAAGGATGCCGAGAGCGATGGCACAGGCGGTGACGATCAGGCCCAGCCGGACGCTCGCCTGCGAGGTCTCGGCTATTTCGCCGACACGGGCGGCCATCATCTGATTCGCCTGATCGACGTTGGCCGTGATCAGCGGCGCGACCTGGTCGGCGGCAGCGTCCATCTCACGGGTCAGCGTCACGATGCTCGCGCGTTGTGATACCAGAACCAGGAAACTTCTCTGGTAATCGCGCAGTAGGCTGATGAGCAGTGCCTTGTCGGCAACCGGCAGCGGAGATTCGGCGATCTGGGCGCGCATCGTCCTGGCGGTTTCCACCAGCATCGACGGATAGTTCTCCCCGCCGCGAAGGAGGAAGTCCTTCTCCCAGCGGCGCAGCTTGAGGACGCTGGTCTCCAGATTAGGGACGCGGTGGGCATCGAGAATTGCCTCGATGCGGTGCGCCGCATCCCGGAACGGTCCCGTTCCGCCGCCGCTGCTCGCCTTGAGTGCGCTTTCGGCATAGGGTTCGAAGGTTTTTGCATAGATCGTCAACTCGGCCAGGAGTTTCTGCTTGGCCGTGTCCGGCAGTTCGGATCGCTCGATCAGTTGACGCAACTCGGGGATCATGGTCCGAACACGCTCGCGGTAGGCCGGATCCTGTCGCAGGGCCAGGTCCTTCTCGCTACGGCGAATCTGCAGCAGAACGGTGTACAGGCGGTCTACGTTGTACTGGGCGGAGAGTTCGTGCAGACGATGAATCTTCTCGCGGAAGGCGCCCTGGATCCCGGAGTTCTCGTCGAGACCCATGCTCCGCCAGGCGTCGGCCACGGCATGGAAGCTCTCCTCATAGATCCTCAGCAGTCTCTGGATCTCGTCGGCTGTCTGTCGGGACTGCTGATCAACCGCCGCCAGCGCGGTCACCTTTTCGTGCAGGTTCTGCAGCCGCTGGTCGACTTCGCTGGCGAAACGTTCCTGGCGGTGGATGAGAAAGCTCTTCTCCGCATCGCGTGCGGCGGCCATCTCGATTTCGATCTCAACCGCCAGCGACTTGCGGACTTCGAAAACGGCATGGAGTTGATGGTAATCGCCCAACACCGATCGGAGGGTCCGGTGATCGTGCCAGATGACGCCGACGAACAGCAAGCCGACGAGCGCAAAACCGATGCCAATCTTTTCGCCGATCCGCAATTTGCTGGAAAGCTTGTCCACCTGTCGCTCCTGGCTGGTAGAACGGACCCTCGCTAAGGTCAGGTGGTGGTCTGCACCTGCTCGCAACCGGGCCGAGGGCCTGACGCCGGCGTCAACGGCGCCGGTCGTGCAACCTTGCTGGCAGTATATCCGGAGTAGCGAATGGCTGTCGAACGGCATCGACCGGCAGCCGCCGGTTTCTTGGCAACACGTCGGTCGTCGGCGGAGCGCTTGCGCATTTCCGCGAACTGCTCGCAAGGTCGCCGACCAAGGTTGGCCACGAGCTGCTCTCTGGTTACCACAACCGCTTGCTGCGCATGAAAGAATTCTCTTTCGGCAGGCGCACGGGCATTGCGCTGAAACGTTTCGGCCACCCGTTGCGGCAGACGATGCGGATCGGTCAGGCGATCTGGCAGGCTTCCTCGAAGCTCAGCCGTCGACCACGTGGATGGAGACTGGCGGGATCGCCTATACCGAGGTTGCAAAGGAAATTGGCCTGGCAGCGTCCGTCCGGGAAGAAGGTGGCATTGAGTTTGCCCGCGTCAAAGCCGGACATCGGGCCGCAGTCGAGGCCGAGCGCGCGGGCGGCGACGATCAGGTAGCCACCCTGCAGCGTACCGTTTCGGAAAGCGGTGCTGGCAGCGAGTTCGGCGTTGGCTTCGAACATTGGCTTGGCGTCATAAGCCGGGAACATTGTAGGCAGGTGCTCGTAGAAACGGCTGTCTGTGGCGATGATTACGGTTACCGGGGCGGCCAGCGTCTTGTCAAGGTTGCCAGGGGAAAGCGCCGGCGCGAGCCGGGCCTTGCCTTCCGGAGTAGTGACAAAAACCAGCCTTGCCGGCTGACAGTTCATCGAGGTCGGCCCCCACTTCATCAGGTCATAGAGGCGGCGCAGGGTGGCCTCCGGGATTGGCTCGGAGGTGAAACCGTTGTGTGTCCGTGCGTGGACGAAAAGTCGGTCGAGGGCGTCGGTGTTCAGAGCAGACATGCGCTTTCCTTTCTCAATGGAGGGGTGGTCGCTGGCTTGAGTGTCCAGGATATCCTGTTCCTGGCGTTACTGATCTCAGGCCAGGGCGACAGCCTGCAGGCGCCGGGTTGCCCCCGTTGCCTGTTTGGCGCAGTCTACTGCTTTGCTGCTTCAGCGCTTCGATCGCCGTGGCACGATTGTAGCGGCTACATCCGGCAGCATGTCCTTGGTCTCCGATCGTGGTCAGGAAGTTCCTGAACCGTGACCGAGGTCGGACGCGCTGCGGTTTTCAGGATAAATGCCGTATAGTCGCGGGTGGCCGGCATGTTGGCCATGGAGCGGGCAGCTGCCAGGCAGGCGATCATCGCTGGTGCCGGTCAGGATACGGTGGTGCTGTGCCTTCAGTACCTGGCACAACTGCTCGACGCTGGCCGGCGGACCATGGTGCAGGCCTTCAGCTTGCTATCGACGTCCTGATCATCGCCGCGTCGCTGACCGTGCTGCCACCCGACCGCATCCTTGTCTCGCTGGTCGGTGCCGCCGCCTTGAACCTGACGCTGGCGATCAACCACCGGCCCGGCCGCTACATGGCTGCGTGATCGGTGGAGAGCTGGAAGTCGCTTGCGCGTCCGCTCACGGCAGGGAAGCGGCCTGACCCCGTGCCGGGGTCGCCGCGATGAGGGTTGCCAGTCGCCGGCGATGCCAGCTTCAGCGCCCCGCTCCCGGCTGCACCTTGCCGCCTGGACCCAGCAGAGCCAGCGCCTCGTTGACCACCAGTGCGCCAAGGACAAGGGCGCCACCGGTCAGTGTGCTGGCTGCCGGCTGCTCGCCGGCGCCGATCCACGCCCAGGTCACGCCAAATACCACTTCGAGCAGACCGAGCAGGGCGATTTCGGGTGCCGGCAGCTCGCGCGAAAGGCGCACCACCAGCAGACAGGGAATCGCCAGTTGCACGACGCCGAGCAGGGCCAGCAGACCCAGGTCGTGGCTCGAGGCCTGGAAGGGATAGGCCATCGGCAAGGTAAAGGCGGCCGACAGCATGGCGCCGATCAGCACCGCAGGCAACATGTCGTAGCGAACCCTCTTCTCCTGATCGATCTGGCGACGACCGACATGTTGCAGGGTTGTGAAGTTGAGCGCAGCGGCCAGGGGTACCGCCATTGCGACCACGGTTCCGGTCAGCGACAGGCCGGTCCGCGCCTCCTGCCCGAACATCCAGGCGATGCCTGCGCCGGCCAACGCGATCGCCAGCCAGGTCCTGGCCGGCAGCCGGTGACGCAGGAAGACCCGTGTGAACAAGGCCGTCATCAAGGGGCCGACGGCCATCGTCACCAGCACGTTGGCGACCGTAGTCAGCGTGATCGCGAGCATGAAGGCGGTAAACATCACCGCCCAGCACACGCCCGAGAACCACACCGGCCACGCTGCCGTCAACAGGCCATGCCACAGCCCGGAGCCACGCATGATGGTCAGGGCGATGCTCAGGGCCAACGCATTGAACAGGCTGCGCCAGAAAGTGACCTCGAAGCTGGCGGCGGCATCGAGGTGGCGCGAAACCACCCCGGCGATGCTCCAGAGCAGAGTGACCAGTACCATCAGGGCGACCGCACGGCGGTGCGACATGTCAGCGCTTTCCGCCGCGAAACTGCTGCGGCCTGGGAGAAAGGCCGTCATTGTGCAGGATTTTGCGGGCTTTGAAAGCATCGGCGGATGAGTTGGCTGCATGCGTGCAGTCCACGCGGGCTGGCAACCTGGCTTGGGCCCGCTTGCCGCCTGTTGGCGTGTGTCAACCGTAGCGCGGCCTGACCTGAGACGAAATGACGCACCCGGATTGCGCTGATGCGGCATAGAATGGCGGGCTGTTGACAGATCAGATCTTCAATCCTCGCGAGACAGACTTGAGCGAAACGTCGAGCCTGGTGCACACGGCCTCAGCGTACTACGAATTACCCAGGGTTGCTCGGCAGCCATTCTGGCAGACCGGTCTCTTCCTTGTGGCTGTCATTGGCCTGCACCTGGCGGGGCTGTTGCTGATGTACGGGGCGGGCATGACGCCAAAGGCTGCCGAATTTCTGCCGGTACTGACCGTGCGAGTGCTTGAGCCGGTCGCTGTAGCGCCGAGGATCGAGGAAGTGACAAGGGTCGATCCGCCGACAAGAGTCGCGCGGGTCAGGCCTGCTCCGACAGCACCGCCGCAGCGGAAGGCGTTGTCGCCGCCGCCTCCGGTGTTGACGGCAATCGCCTCGGCGCCAGCGCCGGCTTCGTTCGCCGTCGCGCCGCAGGCAGCGGCAAGGTCGGAGGAGTCGCTCCCGGTGGCGCCACCGGCGCCGTTGGTGGGAGCACGCTATGACGCCGATTACCTGCACAATCCAAAACCGGTTTATCCGGCGGCGTCGCGGCGTCTGGGTGAACAGGGGCGGGTTGTGCTGCGGGTCAGGGTGAGTGCGCAGGGCCTGCCGCTGGCAGTGGAAATCAAACAATCAAGCGGCTTCTCGCGCCTGGATGAAGCCGCCCGGGCAGCCGTCGAGCGATGGCGATTCATCCCCGCCAGACAGGGATCTGAGACGGTCGATTCCTCGGTGCTGGTGCCATTGCAGTTTGCTCTCGAAGCTTGAACAGGAAAGCCGCATGCGAATGGAGACAGGTTTGGCCCACTTCTGGGCGCAGGGCGATTGGCTGACGCACGCGGTGGCGATTCTCCTCGCCGTGTTGTCGGTGGCGAGCTGGTACGTGATTGCGGCGAAAGCTTATGGCGTCTGGCAGGCGAGGCGTTGCCATGCACGCGCGCTGGCTTCGTTCTGGGGCGCGCCGAGTTTGCCGGCGGCGATCGAGGCGATCAGGCGCGAGGACCGGACCGGCATCCTCGCCAGTCTGGCCATCGCCGGTGCCAATGCCGCCGAACTGCATCGTCTGCACGCCGATCGAGGGATCGGTGCCGGGGTCAGCGTCAGCGAGTTTGTCACGCGCTCGCTGCGCAGTCAGATCGTGGAAGCACAGGCGAGCATCGAATCAGGGCTCACCTTTCTGGCCTCGGTGGGCTCTACGGCCCCCTTCATTGGCCTTTTCGGGACCGTCTGGGGGATCTACCACGCACTCGTCGGGCTTTCCGGCGCGACGCAGGTGGTCCTCGACAAGGTGGCGGGGCCGGTTGGCGAGGCGCTGATCATGACCGCGGCCGGTCTGTTTGTTGCCATTCCGGCGGTTCTTGCCTACAACGCCTGCGCCCGCGGGAACCGGTTGACGCTCGCACGGCTCGACGGGTTCGCGCACGACCTGCACGCCTACCTGACGACCGGCCTGCGTGGCCGGCCAGGTGACAAGTTGGTTGACCTTGGCGCCGTGCGCGTCAGTCGCAGCGGCTGAAAGGGGGCGGAAATGGCTTTCGGTTCATTCGACAACGGTGGCGCCAGTCAGCCGATGGCGGAAATCAACACCACGCCGCTGGTCGACGTGATGCTGGTGTTGCTGGTGATCTTCATCATCACCGCGCCACTGTTTCACCAGGCGGTTCCGGTGGATCTGCCGCGAGTCGAAGCGAGCAGGCTGGATGATCGACCACAGGTGATCGCCGTGGCGATCGACGGATCGGGCAGGGTTTTCATCGACGGTCAGGCGGTCGAGCGCAGCGAGCTTGCGGCGCGTCTGGCTGAACTGGGCGCACGCGGCGGGCAGCCGGAACTGCACCTGCGCGCCGACCGCGGGACACGCTACGAGCGGGTGACCGAGGTGCTCGCTGACGCGCAGCGAGCCGGTCTGGTGAGAATTGCCTTCGTCACCGAACCGCCGCGCTAGCGGTGAATGCTCGGCTCCGCGCCGCGACCGTGGGGGTCGTCGGCTGCCCGGCCCCACCTCGCAAGCAGCCGCTTAGCGGCTAATGCCCGTCGTCCCTGCGTCTTCTGGCGGGGCAGGTGCGGGACAGCCCGCCCCGCCTCGCTCGGGTCACAGCCGGCTATTTCCCGCCCTTCTTCTTCGAACCCTGGGCTTCAGAAGCGCCTTGCACACCCAGATTGCCGCCGGTACCCAGCCCGCCCCGGATCTCTTGTGCCTTGTAGTTGCGAACCGCTCGCACCATGTTGTTGTACGAGTCGGTGAACGCCGCGACGATTACCTTGCCCTCTGCGGTGTTGGCATAGCCGCCGCCCACTCCGCCGGCGGCGCCGCCGAAAAGGGCGCCCATAGCTCCAAAGTCCATGTTCTTGGCGCTGCCTTCGGCGGCGGCCAGCTGCACGCCGGAACGGTTGTCAACCAGGGTCAACAGGGTGCTGGCTTCCTTGACGTTCATGCTGCCGGCAATCGCACCGAGGATCCCGGCGCTGCGGCTGTAGCCGCCGAGGCCCCCGGCCATGCCTCCCGCATTGTTGTTGCTGAAGGTGATTGATGGACTCATCGAGTAGTCCGCCGATACCATCTGGCCCTTGCCGAACTTTGACCCCTTGCGCAGTTCGCCGCTATCTGCCAGGGCACGTTCCTGCATCATGTTGTTCATGGCGCGGCCACGGTCGACGACGACAAAGCAGTTGGATTGCTGGATCAGCAACTTGAGGACTGGGGTGGTCGAACCCAGCTTCATCTGACCGGTGAGGATTCCGTACCACGGCGCATGGGTGTCCTCAACCACGGCGACTGTGCCGAGAGAGCTGCTGCATTTCTCGAGTTGGCTGCTCGCGTTGTCGGTGGTGGAGCCGGCCGCTGAACCGGTGGCCGTCGTCTTCGCGTCGGGCGACCCCATCTGCATATTCGAGCACCCGGCCAACAAGGCCGTTGCAGCGGTGGCAAGGGCAATCCGCAAGTTACGATTAGAACCTAGCAACGACATCAAAGTCTCCCCCAATTAGGTGATTTCTGGCGCCCAGGGTCGCTGAACACCGCCAACTCCCCACAAGAGGGTCACATTATGCAAAAAAACGAGCAGCGACAGCAAGCCGGCTTCAACTGGCCTGGCGTGCAGTGGCGGAGTGCGCGGGCTGGCCTTCGCCTTGCCAGCGGAGTGAGTGACGCGGCACGGGATCCAGGAGCGGCAGGCTCAGGTCTGTCTGGTCGCCGATCGCCACTCCGGGGGGCCGTCCCTGGTGCTAGAGTTCGCTCATCGGGACGGCCAGTCCCTCGGGATAACGCAATGACGCGATGAACGCCGACGATCTGCAACTGCTGGTAACCTGCACCATGCCCTATGGCAAGTACAAGGGCCGTCTGATCGCCGACCTGCCAGGCAATTACCTGACCTGGGTTGCCCGCCAGGGCTTCCCACCGGGCAGGCTCGGTCAGCTTCTGGCCCTGATGCACGAGCTCGACCACAATGGTCTCGCTTCCCTTCTGAAGCCTCTGCGTCAGCAGTAGGGGGACGTGACGCTTTTTCCCGTCTACGAGCCCGTCAGACCGATCGCCGCGGGCCGGCGCTGGCCGACTTCCTTCGCCAGCAGGCAGGCTTCTGCAAGGCTGAGATATCCAGGCGCTGGGTGCCGAAAATCTCGTGAGCCAGCGCCCAGCGCTGACGCTCGTGCCGAGAAACCCCGGCAATTTGCTCAAACCATTGCTGAATGCGATTCATGGTGAGTGACTCCTCCGTAAGGGTGGATTGATCGGAATTCACAACAACACCAACAAGTCTATCAATAGGCTGTACAAAAGTACAGTATCAGCGGCGTGTAGAATACGGTCGATGAATCGATCAAGGATTACCGGTGTCATTCTGGCGGGTGGCCTTGGCCGCCGCATGGGCGGTCTCGACAAAGGCTTGCAGGCGCTGCGCGGTCGGCCGATGGTCGCCTGGGTGATCGAGCGCTTTGGCCCGCAGGTTGATGAGCTGCTGATCAATGCCAACCAGAACGGCGAGCGTTACGCCACTTTTGGCCATCGCGTCGTCGCCGACCAGATTCCCGATTTCGCCGGCCCGCTGGCCGGACTGCACACCGCGCTGACGGTGGCCACGCATCCGCTGATCGCCACCGCCCCCTGCGACTCCCCCTTCCTGCCGACCGATCTGGTCGTACGTCTGCTGCAGGCCCTGACCGTGCAGGGCGCCGACCTTGCCGTCGTCCGAACTCTTGATCGGCCACAGCCGGTGTTCTGTTTGTGCCGACGTCAGCTTCTGCCTTCCCTGACCGAGTTTTTCGACAGTGGAGGGCGCAAGGCCGATCACTGGCAGGCGGCGCAGAAGATGGTCGAAGTCGCTTTCGATGACCAGGCCGAGGCCTTCGCGAACATCAACACGCGCGACGAACTCGGGTACTGGGAGGAGGGCTGACGCCCGGGTTGAAGCCCCTCAACGGAACGTCCAGGCGGGGCCGAACTCACCGGTTCATGCGCCCCGTGGGAAAGCCGTGTATTCTGTTGCTGTTGCGACCAATGAAGGAGAATCATCATGACCGTGTGCCCAATCGCTATTGTCGCCGGCTGCAGGAAATGCCCGGCGTTCTCGATCTGCCCCCTGAAGACCGTTCTGGGCGATGCCCCGAAACAGGACGAAGCGCCGACTACCCAGGAACCGCAACAGAAGAAGTAGCAACCAGGGCAACGAGCAAGGGGAGCCTGCGGCGCGCTGCTCAGGGCGCGGCTGGGGGTAGAAAGGCCTGCGGGCGGGGCCGGGATGGCTTGCTATAATCGCCGCTTTGCCAAGAATCCAGCCATGCTCAAGCTTCGATCGTCCTTTCTCGTTTTCCTCTGCCTTCCGGTTCTCGTTCTTGCTCAGCAACTGCCCACGCCACCAGCGTTGGCGGCAAAGTCCTGGCTGCTCGTCGAGATGGCTTCCGGGCAGCAACTGGCTGCCCAGTCGCCTGACCAGCGCCTTGAGCCGGCTTCACTGACCAAGCTGATGACGGCCTACCTGAGCTTTGCGGCCATCAAGCAGGGCACGATCAAGCTTGACCAGACCGTGCCCGTCTCCCAGAAGGCCTGGAAAACCGGGGGGTCGCGAATGTTCATCCAGATCGGCACCCAGGTGAAGGTTGAGGACCTGTTGAAGGGCATGATCGTCCAGTCAGGCAACGACGCCTGTGTCGCCCTGGCCGAAGCCATTGCCGGTGACGAGGAGAACTTCGCGCAGATGATGAATCGCGAGGCTCAGCGACTGGGCATGAAGGGGTCGAGTTTCCGCAACTCCAGCGGCCTGCCTGACCCACAGCACTACACCACGGCGCAAGACCTGGCGATCCTGGCTGCAGCCCTGATCCGCGACTTCCCCGAGGAGTATGCCAAGTACTACTCGATGAAGGAGTTCCGCTACAACAACATCACGCAGCCGAATCGCAACCGCCTGCTGTATATCGACCCGACCGTCGATGGTCTGAAGACGGGTCATACCGAGGCAGCAGGCTATTGTCTGGTCTCGTCGGCGAAGCGCGGGTCACGCCGCCTGCTGTCGGTGGTCCTGGGCGCGGCATCGGACAGCACGCGCGCGCAGGAGTCGCTCAAGCTGCTGAATTTCGGCTTCCAGTTCTACGACGCCGTGCAGTTGTACGCGAAGAACGAGGCGGTCTCCAGCCTGAAGGTCTGGAAAGGCAAGGAAGCCACGGTCAAGCTCGGCTTTGCCAACGACCTCGTGATCGCGGTCCCCAAGGGCTTCGGACCAAAGATCAGGACCGAACTCGTCTCGCAACAGCCGTTGATTGCGCCGGTTGCGCTCGGGCAGGTGCTCGCGACCTTGAAGGTCAGCGTCGATGACAAGCCGTACGGCGATTACCCGGTGCTGGCGCTTGAAGCGGTACCGGTCGCCGGAATCGTTGGCCGGATGGTCGATACCGTTCGTCTGTGGTTCAAGTAGCCTGCCGGGGATGCGCTGGTGCGGTCGTCATGAGTCAACCAGGGGCGTCGATGTCTGACGAGAGCCAAAGCCTGCTCGAATTCCCTTGTCCGTTCCCGCTCAAGATCATCGGCCTGACCACGGACGCCCTGGTGCAGAGTGTCCTGGAGGTCGTGCTGCGGCACGCACCAGATTATGACGTGGCAACAATGGAAACGCGCTCCTCGACCGCTGGCCGGTACCTGAGCCTCACCTGCACCATCAATGCCACCAGTCGGGTGCAGCTGGACGCGCTGTACCGGGAGCTGACCAGTCATCCCTTGGTCAGGATGGTCTTGTGAAGGACGCAGGGCAGGTGGTCACGGGTGGGGAGAACGGCTGCGACAGCGAAGAGGTCTTGCTCTCGGCTCCGGGTGAGTTGCCGCTGCGGGTCCGCAACCTGGGTCAGACGGACTATCGGCAGACCTGGCAGGCGATGATCGCCTTCACCGCTGCGCGTCGCGAGCAAACACTCGACGAACTGTGGTGTTGCGAGCATTCGCCGGTGTTCACCCTTGGCCAGGCCGGCAAGCCGGAGCACCTGTTAGCGGACCTGGGCCTGCCGCTGGTGAAGACTGACCGGGGAGGGCAGATCACTTACCATGGCCCCGGCCAGGTCGTGATCTACCTGCTTCTTGATTTGGGGAGAAGGAAGCTGAGAGTGCGCGAACTGGTGTCGGCCATCGAGCAGGCGGTGATCGACCTCCTCGCCGCGCATGGCGTCGCAGCCGAGCGCCACGGTGGTGCGCCAGGGGTCTATGTTGGCCCGGCCAAGGTTGCGGCACTCGGTCTGCGGGTCCGCAGGAACTGCTGCTATCACGGCGTCAGTCTGAACGTTGATATGGATTTGTCGCCCTTCTCGGCGATCAATCCCTGCGGCTACCCGGGCTTGCCGGTGACGCAGACCCGGGATCTCGGTATTTCGCTGACGCCCGCACAGGCCACGGCGGCGCTGGTCCAACAGATCGCGGCACAACTGGAGCACAAGCCATGAGTAGTCAGGAGAGTAGTCAGGACAAGGGTCAGGGTGCGGCACGACCGCCAGGCAGGATCGCCGGGGTGAAGGAAAAGGGCGAACTGAAGACCGCTCGTATCCCGATCAAGATCGTCCCCCAGGCGCCACAGCGCAAACCCGAGTGGATCCGAGTCAAGGCGGGCAATGACGCAGGTCGCTTCGGCGAGATCAAGCAGATGCTGCGCGAGCAGAAGCTGCACACCGTCTGTGAAGAAGCCGCCTGCCCCAACATCGGTGAGTGCTTCGGGCGTGGTACGGCGACCTTCATGATCCTCGGCGACATCTGCACACGCCGCTGCCCGTTCTGTGACGTCGGTCATGGCAAGCCGCTGCCGCCCGATGACAACGAGCCGGCGAATCTGGCCGACAGCGTCGCCCGGCTCAAGCTGCGCTATGTGGTGATCACCAGCGTCGACCGGGATGACCTGCGTGATGGGGGTGCGCAGCATTTCGTCGACGTCATCGCCGCCGTGCGCCAGCGGTCGCCGGGCACCACCATCGAGACACTGGTTCCCGATTTTCGTGGCCGCATGGATATCGCCCTCGATGTGCTGGGGCAGTCACTGCCGGACGTTCTCAACCACAACCTGGAAACGGTCCCCCGGCTCTACCGGCAGGCGAGGCCCGGTGCCGACTACGAGCATTCGCTGGCGTTCATGAAAGGTTTCAAGGCCCGCTACCCGAAGGTGCCGACCAAATCGGGACTGATGGTTGGTCTGGGCGAGACCGACGAGGAGATCCTTGATGTTCTGCGCGACCTGCGCGCCAACGAGGTCGAAATGCTCACCATTGGCCAGTACCTTGCACCTTCGGGCCACCACTTGCCGGTTGCCCGTTACGTTCATCCGGAGACCTTCAAGAGCTACGAGCAAGCGGCGCTGGCCATGGGTTTCACCGGCGCTGCCTGTGGGCCGATGATACGTTCCAGCTACTGGGCAGATGTCCAGGCCCACAGTGCAGGCGTCGCCTGGCCGGTCGCAGGCAGGGGTCAGTTATAGCGGATGAAGCGTGCCGGATAATGCGCCGTGGCCCAGGCCAGACAGAGATACTTGACCGTCTTGCCGATCGCGACGGCCACCAGGATGCCCGGCGTCGATACGCCGGCCAGGGCACAGAAGAGCAGGGCCGGGGTCTGCGGCATCGGTGACCCGGCGATGATCAGCATGGCCAGCAGGCCCCAGTCCTGCAACCAGTCGCTGGTCGTTTGCCAGGCTTGCATCTGCATCAGCTCGGGGTAGCGCGCGACGACAAACTCCGATCCCAGGTACTGGAAGATCTCGACCAGAACGGCGGCGCCGAGGCCGCTGGCAAGGCCGCAGAAGAGGCCGAGGGTTCGCCAGCGCCGGGGTGACAGCAGCACCGCCGGGATCAGCACGGCGACGAAGGGGAAGCTGAAGGTGATCGTCGATGCGAAGGCAATGGCCGTCACGACCGGCGAATAGTAGCGATGGGCGACGCTGCGCATCAGCAGGCGGCGCAACCAGTCGGGAAGAACGTGAGTCTTCATTCGGCTCCGCGCTCACAGCGGCCTGCTGGGCAGGTTGCCGGATGACCGCGGTGAGTGTCAGCGGGCAACGCCATTGCCGGGTGGCTTGTGCGCGCGGCGGCGGGCAGGCTATCCTTGGACTTTTCACGCTTGATCATTGCCAATTGCCACCGAAGGGTTTCCTTTCCATGCGCCAGATTGCACGAGCCGTTTCACCAATCGTTGGCATTGTAAGTGTTCTCGTCATCGGTTGGCCGGTCGTTGCCTTCGGCGGCGGCGATCTGTCGGGCGAGGACGCTGTGTCTGGCCCCGGGCCGTCGGCCGTCGGGTCGGCAGGGCATCACCAGGCTGCCCGGCGTCTGGTCAACACTTCCTTCGCAACGGTCGAACGGTGAGGCCTGCCGATCGGCGCAGCGTGCACGACGTCCCTTGCTGGTGGCCACCTTGAGGAGCGATCGGCTGTGAGATTTGCACTTGCAATGCTCTCCGTGCTTGTTTCCGGACTCGCTCTCGGTGAATCCTTTCCTTCTCTTGGCACCCTCAGCCCTTTGCAGGAGGTGCCGCAAATCGTTTCCGGCAGAGCCAGCTTCTACAGCAAAGCGTTTCACGGCCGGAAAACTGCTTCCGGCGAGCGTTACGCTCATGATGTCATCTCTGCGGCGAGCAATCGCTTTCCCATGGGGGCGCTGGTGGCGGTTCGCCGTGTCCTGTCCGCCCGTTGCGTGGTGGTCAGGATCAACGACCGGATGGGACATCGGAGTCGGGTGATCGACCTGTCGCGCGAGGCGGCCGTGCGTTTGGGGATGATTGACGCGGGCGTGACCGAAGTGGAAGTTGTGCTGCTGCCGAAGTACCTGATCGGTCACGAGCATGCCTGCTCGCTTGCCTTTAAGCCGCCGGTGCACCTGCATGCCGGAGAGGGGCAGGGTTTGACCAGCGCCAAGCGATGAGCTGTCAACCTGTGATCAGGCGTTGGTAGTCGGGAACATTCATCGGAGCCCGTCGGGCGTCCGCAGTTGACCTGCGCAATTGACCCGTGCAGTTGACCTGGTTTGCCAAACTCGGGAATACTCGTGCATCGGGCACGGGACCTCCGCTGCCCGGCGGCTCAATGACAAGGGGAGATCATGGACGAGGTTCAGGGAAGGGAGCTGCCCAAGGTCAAGAAGTCCGTCGCGCTATCGGGTGTGGTTGCCGGCGATACGGCCATCTGCTCGGTCGGGCGCGCTGGCAACGACCTGTACTACCGCGGTTACGATGTGATTGCCCTGGCCGAGCATGCCACTTTCGAGGAGGTGGCCTATCTGTTGCTCTACGGACGCCTGCCCAGTCTCACCCAGCTCAATCAGTACAAGAAGAAACTCAAGACCTTGCGTGGATTGCCGGTGCGGCTGCGGCCGATGCTGGAGAATCTCCCCGCCTCGGCGCATCCGATGGATGTGCTGCGCAGCGGCTGTTCGGCGCTCGGCACGATCCTGCCGGAGGCACAGGATCACAACCCTGGTGCGGCGCGCGAGATCGCCGACCGCCTGATGGCCAGCTTCGGGTCGATGCTGCTCTACTGGTATCACTGGTCGCACAACGGCCGCCGTATCGAGACCGAGACCGATGACGACTCGATCGCCGCACACTTCCTGCACCTCTTGCGCGGCAAGGCGCCGTCGGCTCTGCAGGCGAGCAGCCTCGACCGGTCGCTGGTGCTCTATGCCGAGCACGAGTTCAATGCCTCGACCTTTGCCGCGCGCACGATCACCGGCACCGGGGCGGATCTCTACGCGGCGATCTGCGGCGCCATCGGGGCGCTGAGCGGCCGCCGGCATGGTGGTGCCAACGAGGTCGCTTTCGAGATTCAGAGTCGCTATAACGACGCCGAGCACGCCGAACAGGACATTCGCCGTCGCCTTGACAACAAGGAGATCATCATCGGCTTCGGCCATCCGCTGTATACCATCGCCGATCCGCGCCACAAGGTGATCCGTGCCGTCGCCCAGCAATTGTGCTCGGACGGCGACAACATGGTCCTGTTCGACATCGCCAGTCGCATCGAGGCCGTGATGTGGGAGCAGAAGAGGATGTTCCCCAACGTTGACTGGTTCTCGGCTGTCGCCTACCACATGCTGGCCGTACCGACGCCGATGTTCACGCCGCTGTTTGTCATCGCGCGGACGAGCGGCTGGTCAGCACATGTCATCGAACAACGCATCGATGGTAAGCTGATTCGTCCTTCGGCCAACTACATCGGGCCGGATCCGCAAGAGTTTGTTCCGCTGGCGCGACGAAGCTGAGTAATGTGGCGATCTGGCGACGGTGTCTTTCTGAGTACCTGGACGGCAGCGCCGAGCACGAAGAGAAGCCTTATGAGTACACGAATTCCCGCCTCCCGCCCTGATCCCGACCAGGTCCTGGTCGATATTGCCGATTACGTTCTGAACTTCAAGGTCGATTCGAGGGAAGCCTTCGAGACGGCGCGCTACTGTCTGATCGACGCCCTCGGCTGTGGACTCGAGGCGCTCGCCTATCCGGCCTGCAGCAAACTGCTGGGACCGATTGTCCCGGGCACCGTCGTACCCCATGGCGCCAGAGTTCCCGGCACTGCGTTGCAGCTCGACCCGGTGCTGGCCGCCTTCAATACCGGCACCCTGATTCGCTGGCTCGATTTCAACGACACCTGGCTGGCGGCCGAGTGGGGACATCCTTCGGACAACCTCGGGGGCATCCTCGCCACCGCCGACTGGCTGTCCCGGACCCGCCTTGCCGGCGGACAGGCGCCACTGCGCATGCGCCAGGTGCTCGAAGCGATGATCAAGGCCTACGAGATCCAGGGCGTGCTGGCACTGGAGAACAGCTTCAATCGCGTCGGGCTCGACCACGTGGTACTGGTCAAGGTGGCGACGGCGGCGGTATGCGCCTGGCTGATGGGCGGTGGACGCGAGCAGATCATCAACGCCGTCTCGCAGGCCCTGGTTGATGGCCAGCCGCTGCGCACCTATCGTCACGCACCGAACACCGGTTCACGCAAGTCCTGGGCGGCCGGCGATGCGACCGCGCGTGGCGTGCTGCTGGCACTCATTTCGCTGAAGGGCGAGATGGGTTATCCGACCGTGTTGACCGCGCCGACCTGGGGCTTCTACGACGTCCTGTTCAAGGGCCAGACCTTCCGCCTGTCGCGACCCTATGGCAGCTACGTGATGGAGAATGTGCTGTTCAAGATCAGTTACCCGGCGGAGTTCCACGCTCAGACGGCCGTCGAGTGCGCGCTGCAGCTGCATCCGCAGGTGGTCGGACGGCTCGACACGATCGCCAGGGTGGTGATTCGCACGCACGAGTCGGCGTTGCGCATCATCGACAAGAAGGGGCCGCTGCACAATCCGGCCGACCGCGACCACTGTCTGCAATACATGGTCGCCGTCGCGCTGATCAGGGGCCGGCTGAGCGCCGAGGACTACGAGGACGAGGCGGCAGCAGACCCGCGGATCGACCTGCTGCGTGCCAGGATGGAGGTCCGCGAGGAGCCGCGGTTTTCGGCTGACTATCTGGATGCGGGCAAGCGCTCGATCGCCAACGCTGTGCAGATATTCTTCACCGACGGTCGCCAGACAGCAGAACTCGTCTCGGAGTATCCGCTTGGCCACTGTCGTCGGCGCACCGAGGGAATTCCGGTGTTGATGGAAAAATTCAGGACTCATCTGGCGCGCTGGTTTTCCCCGCCGCAGCAGGGCACGATCCTCGAGTCTTCGCGCGACGTGCACAAACTGGGGATGCTGGCAGTGAATGATTACCTGGATCAGTATGTTCCTTGATGCCCGCTGCCGTCGCCGGCGCCTTGCCAGGTGCCTGGCCCTATCGGCCAGCGGAGCGCATTCGTGTGGCAGACTCGGGAGGAAATGAAATGAGGGGAAACCTTGGCGCCATCGCGCTGATTCTGATCGGTATCCTGGCGCTGGCAATCAACCTGGGCCTTCTGGAGGTCGATTTTGCTCAGTTGCTGCGCACCTGGTGGCCGGTGCTGCTGATCATCGTCGGGGTGGGAATGTTTCTCGCCCCCGATACTGACGCACCCAGGAAGCGGAACTAGAGTCTGCCGATGGCCTGCGCTTGCGGTTTCACGCCACAGAGCGCCGGTTCGCCACCGGCATCGACCCGCCAGTTCTCCTGGCCACGGCACCCACTCCCGGCTTCCCTCCGATGATGAACTCCGCCCTGGCTGCGGCGGTGCAAAGCCTGCGTGGCCGCCGTCGGTCGGTGGCGAGTCTGGACGCTCTGGCGGGCGTGCCGGTACCTGCCGACCGCGTTCGGACTCTGTCCGACCCCGCCGATTTTCGCGCCACGCTGCTCCAGCGCATCGCCAACGCCAAGCGGCGAATTCTGATCGCGGTGCTCTACCTGCAGGATGACGAAGCCGGCAGAGAGGTCCTCGCGGCGCTTTATGCGGCCAGGTCAGCGTGTCCGGGTCTGCAGATTGCCGTCTTCGTGGACTGGCACCGCGCCCAGCGGGGGCTGATCGGCAAGGCTGCGAGTTCCGGCAATGCCGCCCTGTACAGCGAGATGGCTGGCCGCCTCGGCCCTGGTGTCCCGATCCATGGCGTGCCGGTGCAGACGCGGGAATGGATGGGTGTGATGCACCTGAAGGGATTCATCATCGACGACAGCGTTCTCTATAGCGGCGCCAGCATCAATGATGTCTACCTGCATCGGTTTGATCGCTATCGCCTCGATCGCTACCATCTGATCGAGAGTGATCGACTGGCCGACAGCATGGCCGCCCTGATGACCGGTGTCCTGCAGACGAACGCCGCTGTCTGTCGCGTGGACGCCGCCGTGAGGCCGAAAACACGATCACTGCGCAGCGCCATCATCAGCTTCCGCCGGGTTCTCGCGAAAAGCCGCTACGGCGTCGCTTCGGGCGTGGTCGGCCAGGGCGAGGTCGCAATCACTCCCCTGCTGGGTTTCGGCAGTCGCGACAACGCGCTGAACTCGGCCATCCTGCAGATGATCCACCGTGCCGAGCAGCGCCTGGTGCTGTTCACCCCCTATTTCAACCTCCCGGGGCCAGTCCGGCGGGCCATCGACGAGAAGATCAGGCAGCGCTGCCGGGTGACGATCGTCGTCGGCGACAAGACAGCCAATGATTTCTACATTCCCCCGGAGCAGCCTTTCTCGACGATTGGCGCCCTTCCTTACCTCTACGAAGCCAACCTGCGCCGTTTCTGCAAGGCGCACCAGGACGCCGTCGACCGCGGGCTGCTCGATCTGCATCTCTGGCGCCACGAGAACCACACTTTCCATCTGAAGGGCCTCTTGGTTGACGACGATTACGCGCTCATCACCGGCAGCAACCTCAATCCGCGCGCCTGGCGCCTGGACCTCGAGAACGGGTTGTTGATCCACGACCCGCAGCGCCGCTTGCTGGCCCAGCACCAGACCGAGTTGGCAGGCATCCTGGCGCACACGCGCCGGCTTGACCACCACAGCGCGCTGGACGCCGCCGACACCTACCCGTTGCCGGTGCAGCGCATTCTCAAACGCCTCGCCCGTACCCGCGCCGATCGCCTGGTGAATCAGGTGCTGTGATACCGGTAGCCATGGTAGGCGAGCTCCGCGTGAGTATCGAGTGAGAAGCCGCCACCATGCTCCCAGTCCGCCATCGTCTCGGCGTCTTCCGGCTCAAGCACACCGCGCCGCGTCAGCGCGCGCAGCAGACGATGGCGGACCTTGGCGTGGACTTCGTCGAGCAACTTCTGGTCGGGGGCACCGCTTTCGTGAAACGTCGCCGCTCCTGAAGCATTTGCCGTAAAGACGCCCTCGATGACGAGGCAGTCGAGGTGCTCATGCGGATTGAGCAACGCGCCAAAGCGGTGGATGAAGGCCACCGCGCCGATCCGGGAACTGGAGCCCGCCGGCGGGCAGACGCGGCGCGAGGCTTGTTCCACGACGCTCAGGAAAATGCGCAGCGCCAGCGTCTCGACGTCGGATCGACATCATGATCGGCACGCACAAGTTGTTCGGCAAGGATGTCAAATTCCAGCGCCTCGGGCTGGTGGTCATCGACAAGGAGCACCGCTTCGGCCAGTTACCGCTGCAAGCGCAGTCGCTGCTCGCCATGCATCGCCTGCGGCTGCTGGTCAAGCCGCTATGAGTGCAATAGCTGGACGCCACCGCCGACCAAGTAACGCTGCAGTTCGGCCCGAAATTTTCCCGCAATCCGCCGGTCGACCCGGCGAGGATCATCGCGCTGATCCAGAAAAACCGGAGCTACAGGCTGGCCGGGCAGGATAAAATCGCGCTCTTGCGCCATTGCCCGGCCCTCGGCGACAAGGTGGCCGCGGTCAAGGACATGATTCGCCAGCTCACGAGCTGAACATGACGACACAGAGCATCGAAAACATCAACGTAACCGCCTTCGACGCGATGCCAATGCCGGAGGAAATCCACGCCCGCCTGCCGATTTCGGTCGCCCCGACGGACACGGTCACGCAGGGCCGGCAGGTGTTGCGCGACATCCTTGACCGCCGCGACCATCGCCTATTCGTCGTCGTCGGCACGTGCTCGATCCACGACCCGGTCGCCGGCATCGACTACGCGCGGCGCCTGAAGGGGCTGGCGGACGAGGTCGGCAACACGCTGCAGATCATCATGCGCGTCTATTTCGAGAAGCCGCGCACGACGGTGGGCTGGAAGGGCTACATCAACGATCCTTCATGGACGATTCCTTCCGCGTCGACGTCGGCATGGAGCAGGCCCGCCAGTTCCTCCTCGACATCGCAGAAATCGGTCTGCCGACCGGCACCGAGGCGCTCGACCCGAGCTCGCCGCAGTATTTCGGCGACCTTATCACGTGACCGCGATCGGCGCCCGCACGACCGAATCGCCGACGCATCGCGAGATGTCCTCCGGGCTGTCGACGCCGGTCGGCTTCAAGAACGGCACCAGCGGCGACCTCGCGGTGGCGATCAACGCGATCCTGTCGGCGTCGAAGCCGTATTCCTTCCTCGGCATCAACGGCCAGGGCCGCGTCGCGGTGGTCCGCACCACCGGTAACGGCTACGGCCACATCGTTCTGCGCGGCGGCGACGGGCGGCCGAACTACGACACGGTGTCGGTATCGATGGCGGAACAGGCGATGAAAAAGGCGAAACTGCCGGCCAATATCGTCGTCGACTGCTCGCACGCCAACAGCTTCAAGAATCCTGAACTGCAACCGCTGGTGATGGCCGACGTGGTCAATCAGATCCGCGGCGGCAACTGCTCGCTGGTCGGCGTCATGGTCGAATCCAACATCGAGGCCGACAACCAGGCGATCCCGGCCGACCTGGCGCAGTTCAGGTGCGGCTGCTCGGTCACCGACGCCTGCGTCGACAGGGAAACCACCGAAAAGATGATCCGGGACGCCGCCGTACTGCTGCGCGATGTGCTGCCAACGCGGCTAAACGATTAGGATGCCACATTGATCGTCAGGCGGATGCAACGCACAATGCAAGCATCCGCCTCCCAAATGGAGTTTCCGCCATGGCTCTGCCCAAAGCCGATGGACATCGCTTCACCTATGCCGACTATCTGCAATGGCCGGAGGACGAACGCTGGGAACTAATTAACGGCAAGCCCTATGCCATGGCCCCGGCGCCGACGATCAGTCACCAGGCGCTAGCCGGACAGTTATTCCGGCAGATTGATGAAGCGCTAGACGGCACCCCTTGCAGCGCCCTGATCGCTCCGGTCGACGTTCTGCTACCGGCATCGGATGAAGCCGACGAGCAAGCCGCGACCGTCGTGCAGCCCGACATTCTGGTCGTCTGCGACCCCGAAAAAATCACCGAACGCAATGTCCGCGGCGCACCGGACTGGATCATCGAAGTCCTCTCCCCCGCCACCGCTCGCCACGATCACCTGACCAAACGCGCGCTCTACGAACGCGCCGGCGTCCGTGAATATTGGCTGGTTCACCCGGTCGACCGCGTCGTTACGGTGTACACCTTGAAAGGCGGGCTATACGGGGGCCCGGAAATCGCCGACATGGCCGGCGAACGCGCGCCGACGATTTTCCCGGAGATCGTGATTCGCTGGCAGGCGATTCTGGAGAAGTTGCCGGATGGCGCAGCACCCGGCGTTGAAACACCAGTCAATTCTGAACCTGGATCTTTATAATTCATGCAGGTAAAGTGCAGACATGGCACTCACCTTTGTAACTCGCATTGGAACAGTCACAAATGCCTGGCACAGTCATTTCGACACCTGAGGCGAATTCCATGGATTGCCATCCCAAACCGTCCAGGAGTTCCGTCATTCCCGCGCAAGCGGGAATCCAGTCCAGGCTCTATCCTACATCGGGCCGAACGGTGGATCCCCGCTTTCGCGGGGATGACGGCTGTCGTTTATCGGTACCTCTATCTCTGGAAATCGCCTGAAGTTACCCATGTTTCAAAACATGGGTTTTGGTTGCTGCTGAACGACGAAGAGTTGCTCCTTTCATTTGAGCAATTTCCCTGGTTTCGCCGTGCCGCCATTGATCAAATATGTCATGTCGAGTGGCCCGCGCCGGAACATCTCTACTGGCCCGAACTGGATATAGACCTCTCTCTTGCCTCAATCCGACGGCCCGAAGGATTCCCTTTGGGTTCACGGGTTTGCAATTGATCGAGCGCGGCCCCTTTAACCCGACCTAGGGCGATCAACCGTAACCGGTCATTCGGCTGAGGATGTCGATTTCCTCGCCTGACCGACCGGTACGCTCCGGAAAGCAGTCAGTGGGTGTCGGATGGCGCAGGTCGGCATCCGGCCAGAAGCCGCCCGTCAGTCCAACTTCAAACCGGACGCCTGAAGGACAGGTTCCCTCCGGAACCTGCCGGACGTCCGACGGAAGCACCTAGGCCAAAGCGGAGACAGACTCGGCGATGCCATTCTGTCGGCTGCAGGTCAAGCACCTGAAATCTCGGTAGCCGACGCGTGCAGGTCGATTAGCGATGGCCGGTCGGCGGCGAATTTCGCGAACGCTTTCGACTCAACCCACCCGCTCGACTTGTCGCCTTGCCTCCGGCCGTCGCAAAAGGCGCTCGCCGCAGAAAACCATCACGCCATTCAGAAGTCGACGCGGTAGCTTGAGAATTAGGTGACTGAGAATTAGGTGTGAATTAGGTGACTGAATTAGGTGACACTGAATTAGGTGACAGTATAGTCAATAGTAGATTCGGTGACGGTGACAAATTCGGTGACGCAAATTCGGTGACCGTATATTGTCTAGGGCTGCTGACGGAATGAAAAAAGTATACTGTCACCGCAATGTGTGTCACCGCAATGTGTGTGTCACCGCAATGTCGTGTCACCGCAATGTCAATGTCACCGTAATGAGGTGCAAGGATTGGCTGATGTTGATCCGATTAACCCCAGAGTGGCTGCAGTAATTGAAGAGATTGAGCGGACATGCCAGTCGGTCATTTCCGGCAAGGGTACACTGTATGCGGCACTTAACCGGAGGCTTTGGGGAAACAGCTAGATAATTGCATGCACAGCGACAGGCTTGGCCCCGAATGGGGTGCAACAGGCGCTATCGTCGCGGGAACGAGAGTCACTGGCACGGCGGTAACGACCGTTCCACTCTCCTTCGCCAAACGCCGGTGCCAGTAACTCAGTGATCTCGCCTTCAGCCCGTTCCGCGCACAATAGGCCTTCTGGCTACCGCCACTCGCCTGCCAACCTGCTACATGCCCTTGCCAATACCCTGCCACTTCTCCAGCCTTGCCCATCGCGCTCTCCCGTGAAAACCTCGAGAGGGTGCGGCAACTGGCACTGGATTGGTAGATGGGCCCGCTGGACGCTTACGGAGTTGTGACCCCGGAGTTGTGATGTGACTCGGGAGTTGTGATGACCCCGGAGTTGTGACCCGAACATGTGATCCATATTGGCAGCCCGCTCGGTGCAGCCGCAGAGCAGCCTCGGTTGCGCTTCTGGCAAGGCTGGAGTGAGCACTTGGGGTGCCCGGGTCGGCACGCCTGCTACGCGAGGAACCGCTCGCTTCGGTGGAATCGTTCCATCAATTGCGCGCAGAAGTATGCGCAGCAGCCCCAGCCCAGCGCCAAGGTACCGAAGTTTCGGCCGGCCAGCAGTAGTGTCAGCATCGCAGCGACCTGAAACGCAACTGCAACCGCAGTGGCGGTCTTGACTGCTCGCAGGATGTCGGGTGACATCAGCAAGCACGAGACCAACGAACATGCTGCACCGATTCCCAATGCACTCCAGGCAAGGTAGAACAAGGAGAAGTCGCTCGGGTTGTCGTAGTAGCCGATGTCTCCCCCAAACGGCGGTGGCGGCGGTGGCGGAAAACGTTCATAGTCCAGTGGGCTGCCGACTTCCGGCGCGAGCAGCAGCCAGGCCGCTATGGCAATCGCGGCGGCGATCAACCATATCGAGCTAATTCCCACCGCCTTCGCCTTGCTAATTGCCGCTTCGGTATAGAGATACCGAGCCGCGACACAGCCGCTTGCCACAGTCGAGATCGCTAGGATGATCTCAATTGCCCGGTTTCTTGGCAGGTCCATGAGCGAATCTCCAAGACCGAACACAAACAACGCGACCAGAGCGGCCGATCCCACCCCGACCACCGGCCCCGGGTCGGACTCTGACGCAATCTTGTCCGCGCCGAGCCCTCTTGCCACCAACCACCCCGGTGCCGCGCTGGCGCAGAGACTTACCAGGAACCAGTACACGTAGTACGCGTCCGCCGGTACTTCCCGTGACTCCCCAAAGACGTGCTGTTCGAGTTGGCCAAGGAGCATGCTCACCCACTGCGATATCAGCGGAAAAAGCGCATACCCCAACGACACGAGGGTCCAGGGTGGTTGATCGGTGGGCTCTCTTTCGCCGCGTCGCAGCGAAAGAGCTGTGGCAAAGGCGATCGCCATTCCAGTGGTTGCGTTACTCAGCACGTACAGATAAAGGCTGGGCGTGTACCTGCCTACTTGGCCAAAGAGGCTGTCGCACGCAACCGTCAGCAAGGCAATCAGGACCGGGAATGCGAATCGGTCGACGGGAAGGAAGCGAGAAATCAACAGTCCGAACAGAGCTCCGAGCAGACCTTGTCCCCATGGCGATCCCAATTTCAGGAATGTCGTCGCCAAATCGCTCAGCATGAAATAGAGCGCGAACGCCACAGGCGCCGGCAAGGGCGTGTCGTGCGTCTGCTGCGACATGGGGCTGCGACGCAGCGAGATCCCAACCACGACGCAGCGGCACTGATTGCAGGGGTGAGACGCGCTTTCGATGACAGCTCCATGGGGCTGTCAAAAATTTCGCCATTAGCGCGAAACGCAAGGATCCGCCCCTCAGCTGAATAGGCTGGAAGGTGCAGACCGAGTTCGGATAGGGTGTTCGCGGTTTTGGTCCACTCGTTCTTGGCGTCGTAGGCACTCATCGTATTCGACGGCATAATGAAGAGGGTCTTGCCCAACAGTCCATTGCGCAGCAAGTAGATGATTTCCTCAAGGGTTCCCGGTCGGCTTGACGGAAGCAAAATGAGTAGCCGGGCTGCTTCGGCTAACTTCTGAAAGGCCGCACGCCAATTCTCTTCGGTGGTGAGAATTCGGCCGGCACCTTCGCTCTCCCCGGGAAGCCCCAGCCCCACCAGCGTGCCGAACGGATCCAACGAAGTCCTGAGTACCGATTCCAACTCGACGACGCGGTCTTCGGCGAGCGATTCGAGAGTTCCCGACGATTGGGCGCGTGGATTCGAGACGGTCAAATTCATGGTGGAATGGAACGGACGCAAGTACAGGAACGTGTCGCCGTTCACCTGTTCGCCATTGGCGATGCGTTCATAGATCAAACGAGCGCGAGCGTCTCGGTAGGCAGTGAGACAAGATCTGCCCTTCAATTGCACAATCTTTCCAACTACACCTATCACACTTGCGGCCACGAGCAGCGCAACTGTCGGCGCTGACTCGCGCTCGTGCACTAGGTAGACCAGATACAAGGTGACAAAGAACAGAAGGTTGGCAAGGACTTTCATAGTCTTCCAGCAAGTATTCGGTAAACCCGTAGTCGGTAGACCACAAAACGGCGGGCTGTAGGCGCTGATTCCGAGTATAGATGACGTAAGCTAAGCACAAAAGCGGAATCTTGCTACAGCTGCAGGTATATGCTCTGAATCGGACATCTCCTGCGCGGGAACATCGCCTAGCCAAGGCAAGCGGACGCCGTTTACGCAGGTGATGGTGACGCTGTGTGCGAATTCAGTGACAGTATTTTCAACGGCGTTGGTGTAGTATATTGGCATTAGCCCGGGCCTGGCCGGGCTGAACAGTCCGAGGAGGTGGTTCATGGCGATGAGAGTGAAGCCGGACACTGGCGAGGTGGGTCTGAAGCAGCGGTATCGGGTGACGAACTGGTCGGAGTACGACCGGGCGCTGGTCAATCGAGGCAATCTGACGATCTGGTTCGATGACGCGAGTATTCGGGATTAGTGGACGCCGCCGCCACCGGTTGGCCGTGGCAAGCCGGGGCTGTACTCGGAGACCGCCATTCAGACGTGCCTGACGATCAAGGCCTTGTTCCAGTTGCCCTACCGCGCCACGGAAGGACTGATCAAGTCGCTGATGCGCCTGTGTCACCTGGACCTGCCGGTGCCGGACCACACCCACATGTCGCGACGGGCCGGTGAGCTTACGGTGAAGATCCCGCGCCGGCCGCGCCAGGGACCGACGCACGTGGTGGTTGATTCGACCGGCCTGAAGATCTTCGGCGAAGGCGAATGGAAAGTGCGTCAGCACGGGGTGGGCAAGCGCCGCACGTGGCGCAAGGTCCATCTGGCCGTAGACGAAGCCACCAAGGACATCATCGGCATTGAAGTGACCACCACCGCCTGGGGCGACAGTGAAATCTTGCCCGGCCTGCTCGACCAGGTCGAAGGCGAGATCGCCCAAGTATCGGCCGATGGCGCCTACGACAGCCACGGCTGCCATGCGGCGATCGCCGAGCGGGACGCGCGTGCCACCATCCCGCCACGCGACGGTGCGGTCACGTGGGGAGACGACCACCCGCGCGACGCCATCCTCCAGGAAATCGAGGCCAAGGGACTCGACGGCTGGAAGAACGATAGCGGCTACCACCGGCGCAGCATCGCCGAGAACATGATGTACCGGCTGAAGCAACTGGGCGACAGCCTGTACTCCCGAACCTTCGAACGGCAGGTCAACGAAGCCCACGTCCGGGCGGCGATCATCAACACGTTCACCTACCTGGGCATGCCGCAATCTGTCCGGGTAGGGCAAATTGCGTCCGCTGCATGACGAAGGACGGGAAATGGGGGAGTTCATGCCGAAAATGAGAAATGCAGTTCTATGGAATATTAGTAATTACTAATAGTGCACCAACGCCATTTTCAACTGCAGAATTCGGTGAGAGTTCGGTGACAGCCAGGAATTCGGCGAATGAAATAGTATACTGTCACCGTAATGCAATCGCTCAGTGTCTGCGGTCATCCGCCGGGGCGGTCCGCCCCGGCGGATGACCGCAGACACGAGTCCTCTCACGACGGGCAATAGCAGCTCGTCTGACGGGCAATGGCAGCTCGTCTGGCTTCGCGCTTTGCGCTTGTGCGCCTGCACGCTCCCCAACACATCTACCAGGCGACGCGCTGGTCGAATTCGTGCTCGGGCGCCGACTGAGCCTGGGGGTCGTCCTCGCCCATGGTGGCGCCCTGCATCTCCCAGAGCGGGGGCGCACGGGCTTTCATCAGACGTGGCGGCGATGTTGGCTCGCCCAGATGCGGATGATCGTTTCCTTATCGAGCCAATGTCGGCAAAGTGATCAGGATCGGTCATCCGATGTTCGACAAGGCCAATGACCGGAACGGGTCGGTTGCCGTCACCGAACCACGAAAACTCAGTGACCGCTGATGGGCTGGAGCGGCTAGCCAGACGAGAAGGTGCTGAGGCCGAGCGCCAGGGCGGAATCAGACGGAGATGTGTCGTTCAGATTATGCCGGCCGTCCTTCAGCTTGCCCCAGCACCATGGCCACGCCTTGTTGTAGGCCAGCGGCCTGATCACGTTACCAGACAAACTCATCATCGCGTCGTCCAGCAGGCTCATGTTGCCGAGCTGGGAGGGAAGCATCGACGCCATGAGCAGAGCAGCGCGCCCTCAATCCGGCGATTACCTTCCGCAACTGCGCATTCAAGATCGGATGCGCTTTACGCAGCCCGCAGCCCGCACCCCTGGCGAGCGCTGCTTGAACGGCAGCCGCTGGCAAGATGCCTGTCGGTTCAGCAGGGGCGGCCATCGCCCATGCGGGTGAAGCCGAAGCCACCGCCAAGGCTGGGCTGGATGCAAATGGTGATGCCCAGCGAGCGGGCGGCGCGCTCGATGTCGGGCGGGAAGCGGCCGAAAGGGATCGAACGTTCGACGACCGATCGGATGAAGGCGATTTCCTTCTCCTGGTCGCCCGCGTTGAGTACCTTGAATGATTTCAGGCTGCCGTCGGGGTTGATCCGGAACTGGACGGCTGCCGTCTTCACGCCGCGGCTTCGCGGGTCGTTGCGGACGAAGGCGGCGCTGCGGTTGAGGCGGCGGACGACGCTGTCCACGTAGAGATCGAGGCTGAACGGCTCGGGTGGCGGCGTGTTGGGGCGTCGTTCGAGCAGGGCGGTGCCTTCGGCGTCCTGCTGCGCCCGCTGCCGGCCGAGGTCGCGGGCCTGAGCCAGCGAGCGCTGGGCCAGCGACGGCTTGGGCGCTGCTTTGGCCTCGGTCGCCAGTTCGTCGAGGAAGCGTGTCATTTCCTCCTTCTGCGCCCTCGACCATTGTCGGCTGTCGGCGATCGCCGGCTTTGCGGGTTTCGGCACGGTCATCACCCGTGGCCGTGGCGCCGGCTGGGTCGCCGGTTTCGCCGGCGCTCGGGCAGCGCGCGTTGCCGTCTCGCGTGGGCGCGCTGGTGTGGGCTGGGTGTCCGCCGGTGGGCCGGGCGACAGGCTGGCTTCGAAGCGAGACGACGCGACCGGTTGCGACACCGGCTCTTTCTCGGGAAGCAGCAGCACCACGGCGTGCACCACCAGCGACGTGGCGAAGGCCCAGGCCAGCGAACGGGTCAGGGAGGGCGGTGCGGCGTAGAGATCGACCGGCAGCATGTCAGGCTAACGGCCTGGGGGCATTCGACGGCGCGTCTGCGGCGGCTGGAACCAGCCGGAGGAACAGAGGGGGAAGGTGGGAGCGGGTGCGAGTCAATCCGTCGTGTCGCTGTCGATACTCGATAACCATGCGAACGAGGATAGCGGGCCGGCCTGCGCCCGTCAAATTGACAGCACCTGCTGCCTTCTGAACCTGCGATGAGCGGCTAGACCACTTTCTTTGGGTGGTCTTGTCCCATCGTGGTGCCCCTTGAAGATCGCTGCCCCACTCTGGTGCGGGCGCCGTCGGCAAAGCTGGCAGCGATCAGGGGCGCCATCGCCAACAAGCCGTGCCAAAGGCCTTTTCGCCTCTTGTCATGTGCTGGCACGGTGGTTGCTTTGTGCTCTCCGGAGGAAGATTTCTTCCCGGTTCTTAACCTTCGAGGAGCAAACAGATGGTACGTCGCAATTTCGTGAAGACCCTATCCGCTGTCGCCGTGACTGCCGCGTTCGGGCTCGGTTCGCTCAACGCACTCGCCGCAGAGACGATCAAAGTCGGTGTTCTGCATTCGCTTTCCGGCACCATGGCCATTTCCGAGACGGCGCTCAAGGAAACCGCACTGATGACCATTGCCGAAATCAACAAGTCCGGTGGGGTAATGGGCAAGAAGCTGGAACCGGTGGTTGTCGACCCGGCATCCAACTGGCCTCTGTTTGCCGAAAAGTCCCGCCAGTTGCTGTCCAAGGACAAGGTTGCCGTGGTTTTCGGCTGCTGGACCTCGGTTTCCCGCAAGTCCGTGCTGCCGGTTTTCAAGGAACTCAACGGACTCCTCTTTTACCCGGTGCAGTACGAGGGCGAGGAACTTGAAAAGAACGTCTTCTACACCGGCGCTGCACCAAACCAGCAGGCGATCCCGGCTGTTGAATACCTGATGAGCAAGGACGGCGGCGAAGCCAAGCGCTTCGTGCTGCTCGGTACCGACTACGTCTATCCGCGCACGACCAACAAGATCCTGCGCGCTTTCCTGAAATCCAAGGGCGTCGCCGACGCCGACATCATGGAAGAGTACACGCCGTTCGGGCACAGCGATTACCAGACCATCATCGCCAAGATCAAGAAGTTTTCTTCCGAAGGCAAGAAGACCGCCGTCGTCTCGACCATCAACGGCGACTCCAACGTGCCCTTCTACAAGGAACTCGGCAATGCCGGCCTGAAGGCCACCGATGTGCCGGTCGTCGCCTTCTCGGTCGGCGAAGAAGAACTGCGCGGTGTCGATGCCAAGCCGCTGGTCGGCCACCTGGCTGCATGGAACTACTTCATGTCGCTGAAGAATCCCGAGAACGAGAAGTTCGTCAAGCTGTACAAGGACTGGGCCAAGAAGAACAAGCTGCCAAACGCCGGCACGGTTGTCACCAACGACCCGATGGAAGCCACCTTCGTCGGCATCCACATGTGGAAGCAGGCGGTCGAGAAGGCCAAGTCGACCGACACCGACAAGGTGATCGCGGCGATGGCCGGCCAGACCTTCAACGCCCCTTCGGGCTACACCTTGAAGATGGATGAGACCAACCATCACCTGTGGAAGCCGGTGTTCATCGGCGAGATCAAGGCCGATGGCCAGTTTGACGTGGTGTGGAAGACCAAAGGCCCGATCCGCGCCCAGCCGTGGAGCCCGTTCATCGCTGGCAACGAGAAGAAGAAGGACGCGCCGGAAGGCAAGTAAGCGGGGCTCATCCCGGGACGGGTGGTTCGCCGCCTGTCCCGGATCGTGGAGGAAGCATGCGCACCATAGGATTACTGCTTTGCGGATGGCTCCTGAGCGCTTCGTGCCTGGCGGCACTTGACCCGGCGCTGCTCAAGCCGCTGGCGTCCGAAGACTCTGATACCAAGATCGCGGCCATCGCGGCGCTCGCCCAGGCTGCGCCGGAAGAGGCGCTGCCGGTCCTCAAGGCGCTTGCCGACAACTCGCTGGCGCTGGCTGGCGAGCGGCTGGTGATCGTCGCCGGCGAGCGCGCCTTCGATGCCGCGAGCAATAGCGAGATCAAACCGGCACCGGTGGCGGTCGAACCGATCGGCATCAACAACCGCGTACGCCGTGAGCTGTCAGCCGCGCTCGCCGCGCTGCGCCTCTTTTCCAGCGAGCGCGACGTGCGCTGGCAGGCCGCCCAGGAAGTGACGCTGAGCGCTGATGCGAAGATGCTGCCGCTGCTCGACAAGGCGTTGGCCGCCGAAACCGACCCCGAAATCAAGACCCGGCTGCAACTCGCCCATGCGCAGGCGAGTCTCGGCTCGACCGACCCTGGCGTCCGCCTTGACGCGGTGCGCACGCTCGGCGACAGCAGCGATCCCCGGGTTCGTCAGCTGCTCATACCGCTGACCGAGAAGCGCGGCGACAACTGGCTCGAAGCCGACAGCGCAGTCCGTGCCGCGGCCGGCACGTCAATCCGTTCGATCGAGCAGCGGCTGGCGTGGGCCGACAATCTCGGGCGCGCGTTCACCGGCATCTCGCTCGGCTCGATCCTGCTGCTCGCCGCACTGGGCCTGGCGATCACCTACGGCGTGATGGGCGTCATCAACATGGCGCACGGCGAGCTGCTGATGGTCGGCGCCTATTCGGCGTGGGCCATGCAGAGCGTCTTCCGGGCCTATCTGCCGGGGGCGCTTGACTGGTACCTGCTGGCTGCGATCCCGGTCGGATTCCTCGCTGCGGCGCTGGTCGGCGTGCTCATGGAACGTCTCGTCATCCGCCATCTCTATGGTCGCCCGCTGGAAACGCTGCTCGCTACCTGGGGCATTTCGCTGTTCCTGATGCAGGTGGCGCGGACCCTGTTCGGTGCCCAGAACGTTGAAGTGGCCAACCCGGTGTGGATGGCCGGTGGCATCGAGCTGCTGCCCAACCTGATGCTGCCGTGGAACCGGATCATCATCGTCGGCTTCTCGATTGCCGTGCTGGCCGCGATGTGGGCGATCCTCAACCTCACGCGCCTCGGGATGTTCGTCCGCGCGGTGACGCAGAACCGGCCGATGGCTGGCTGTGTCGGCGTGCCGACCGGGCGTATCGACACCCTGGCCTTCGGTCTCGGCGCCGGTATCGCCGGGCTCGGTGGCGTGGCTCTGTCGCAGATCGCCAACGTCGGTCCGGACATGGGGACGGGCTATATCGTCGATTCGTTCATGGTCGTCGTGCTTGGCGGCGTCGGGCAGCTTGCCGGTGCGGTCTGGGCGGCGCTTGGTCTCGGCGTGTTCACCAAGTTCCTCGAAGGCTGGACGGGCGCGGTGGTCGCCAAGATCGTCGTTCTCGTGTTCATCATCATCTTCATCCAGAAGCGTCCGCAGGGCCTGTTTGCCCTCAAGGGCCGCTTTGTCGAATCCTGAGCCCGGGAGAACGTTCTTGAGAACCCCTTTCATCGTCCGTCTCGGGCGCAGCTTCGATGCACGCAGTTGGCAGCTGGTCGGCCTGTTCGCTGCCTTTGCCCTGGTTGCCGTGCCGATCATGCACCTGGTATTGCCACCCGAACATCCGCTGCACCTGTCGACGTACTTCATCACCCTGACCGGCAAGATCCTCTGCTACGCGATTGTCGCTGTGGCGATGGACCTGATCTGGGGCTACGGCGGCATTCTCTCGCTCGGCCATGGGCTGTTCTTCGCCCTCGGCGGCTACGCCTTCGGCATGTACCTGATGCGCCAGATCGGGCGCGACGGCAGCTACCAGAGCGATCTGCCGGATTTCATGGTCTTCCTCGACTGGCAGGAGTTGCCGTGGTTCTGGGCCGGCAGCGACAGCTTTCTCTGGGTGGCGCTGCTGGTCCTCGTCGTCCCGGCGCTGATCGCTTTCGTCTTCGGTTACTTTGCCTTCCGTTCGCGCATCAAGGGCGTCTATTTCTCGATCATCACGCAGGCGCTGACCTACGCGGCGATGCTGCTTTTCTTCCGCAACGAGACCGGCTTCGGTGGCAATAACGGCTTCACCGATTTCAAGCGCATCCTCGGCTATTCGATTACCGCCCCGGAGACGCGCGTCGTTCTCTTCGGCCTCTCGGCGCTGGCGCTGATCGGCACACTGTTGCTGGCACGCTACCTGGTGACTTCGAAAGTCGGCCGCGTCCTGACGGCGATCCGCGACGCCGAATCGCGGGTCATGTTCATCGGCTACAACCCGCTGTGGTACAAGCTCTTCGTGTGGACCCTGTCGGCGATGCTGTGCGCCATCGCCGGGGCGCTCTACGTGCCGCAGGTCGGAATCATCAACCCGTCCGAAATGTCGGTCGCCAATTCGATCGAGATCGCCATCTGGGTTGCCGTCGGCGGGCGTGGCACGCTGATCGGTCCGGTCATCGGCGCGTTCATCGTCAATCTCGCCAAGAGCTGGTTTACGGTCAGCTTTCCCGAATACTGGCTGTTCTTCCTCGGCACGCTGTTCATCGTCGCCACGCTCTATCTGCCGCAGGGCGTCGTCGGCCTGTGGTTCAAGCTGCGCGCTGGCTTTCGGCGCGACGGTGGCGAGCTGGCGCCGACCACCAGGGGAGCCGGCGCATGAACGCCGCCGCTCTCCTGATGCCGAAGCCGCAGGGTGAGGACAACCCGGACTGGGATAGCGGTACCGCCGAGCTGGGGCATATCCTCAAGCCTGGACAGCTCGACCTGTCGCACAAGGTCATCCTCTATCTTGAAGACATCACGGTCAGCTTCGACGGCTTCCGGGCCTTGAACAAGCTGTCTCTGGCGATCGATGCCGGCGAGCTGCGCTGCATCATCGGCCCCAACGGCGCCGGCAAGACGACGATGATGGACGTCATCACCGGCAAGACGCGGCCCGACGAGGGGACGGTCTTCTTCGGCCAGACCATTGACCTGACGCGGCTCTCCGAACCCGAGATCGCGCACATCGGCATCGGCCGCAAGTTCCAGAAGCCGACGATTTTCGAGAACCACACGGTGTTCGAGAACCTCGAACTGGCGATGAAGACCGACAAGCGCGTCTGGCGCAGCCTCTTTGCCCAGCTCGACTCGGCGGCCGGTGACCGCATTGTCGAGACGCTGCAGCTGATTCGCCTCGCGGCGCACGCCGACCGCCAGGCCGGTCTGCTCTCGCACGGCCAGAAGCAATGGCTGGAGATCGGCATGCTGCTGATGCAGGAGCCGAAGCTGCTGCTGCTCGACGAACCGGTGGCCGGCATGACCGACGAGGAAACCGAGCGCACCGGCGAACTCTTCCTGTCGCTGGCCGGCAAGCATTCGCTGGTCGTCGTCGAGCACGACATGGCCTTCGTCAAGCAGCTCGGCGGCAAGGTGACCGTGCTGCACGAAGGCAGCGTCCTCGCCGAGGGCACGCTCGAGGAAGTGCAGGCCGATGCGCGGGTGATTGAAGTCTATCTGGGGCGCTAGAGCGAACATGCTGACGGTAAACAGTCTCAACCAGTACTACGGTGGCAGCCACATCCTGCGGGACCTCAGCTTCACCGCCGAAGCCGGCAAGGTGACGGCGATTCTCGGCCGCAACGGCGTCGGCAAGTCGACCCTGCTGAAATCCCTGATGGGCCTGCTGCCAACCCGCAGTGGCAGCATCGAGTTCGCCGGTCACGATCTCACACGCAGCGCATCACATCAGCGCGTCCGCGCCGGCATCGGCTACGTGCCGCAGGGACGCGAGATCTTCCCGCGCCTGACGGTGCAGGAGAACCTGCTGATGGGCCTCGCCGCCTGTCCCGGTCGCACGCCGGTACCCGAGCGGATTTTCGAGATGTTCCCGGTGCTGCGACAGATGCTGCGCCGGCGCGGCGGCGACCTCTCGGGTGGGCAGCAGCAGCAGCTGGCGATCGGCCGGGCGCTGGCCATGGGACCGAAACTGCTGATCCTCGACGAGCCGACCGAGGGCATCCAGCCGTCGATCATCAAGGACATCGAGCGTGCGATCCGCTCGCTGGCGGCAAGCGGTGAGATGGCGATCCTGCTCGTCGAGCAGTATTACGACTTCGCTCGCTCGCTGGCTGACCAGTATCTGGTCATGGAGCGAGGCGAAATCATCATGCGCGGGCGGGGTGACGACATGGAGAAGGACGGGGTGCTGGCGGCGCTCGCCGTCTGACGGTGCGCTTGGCGGTTGGCGACGCGGCACGCTGCCGCTGACGGAGACGTTCGGCAGCGCCGGCGCCGGCATGCCGCTCGGCGCCGCCAGCGAAGTGATGCCAGCGGCGGTGCACCGATCACCCGGCCAGTCCGACTGCGACCAGCCGCCGAGACATCGGCGCCGTGGCACGCATCGCCGATGCACGCTTGCCGGAGCTTCCGGTCCCGGATCCCCCTCGTGCCGGCCCCGTAGTATTTTGCCGGGGCGATCGATACGCGCTACACTGTGGTCGGTTCATGATCGGAAGCCGCCATGGGACTGCCGCAAGAGAGACCCGCTGCGTACGCAGACCTTTTCGATCTGCCGGAAAACGTTGTCGGCGAGATCATCGACGGTCGTCTGGTCACGCATCCCAGGCCGGCCCCGCGGCATGCCCGGGCGTATTCTTCGCTTGGCTTCGAGTTGGGCGGTCCGTTCGACCAAGCGCGCAATGGTCCGGGCGGTTGGTGGATACTCGACGAACCCGAACTCCACCTCGCTCAGCACGTCCTCGTTCCCGACATTGCCGGCTGGCGGCGCGAACGCCTGCCGAGATTACCCGAGACTGCCTGGTTCGATCTCGCTCCCGACTGGGTGTGCGAGATCCTGTCGCCCGCGACGGCGCGCGTCGACCGTGCGGAAAAGTTGCCGATCTACGCCGCGCAGGGGGTGAAACACGCCTGGCTCGTCGATCCCGATCTGCGTATCCTGGAGGTCTTCGAGAACCGCGACGGCCAATGGCTGTTGCTTGCCGTTCTCGAAGATGACGCGGCCGTTTCGCAGCCACCTTTCGCGGCCATCAGCTTCGCGCTGGGGGGGCTGTGGGCGGATTGAGCGAGTGCACTCGGCGGGGAATGAGGTTCCGTCGACCTGCCGCTGCCCGCCATAAACACTGACCTCGCCGTCGATTGCCTGCATGAACCCCGGCGTTGTCACGCAGCCCAACGAGTGCGGCGACGACCGCCGCCGCGTATGAATCGTCACCCAGCAGGACGCCGCGGCATTCCCCTTGCCGAGGATGTCCTCGACCACGGGCCGTGGCACGAAGCCCGCGGGCGCCAGGCGCCCGCAGCCGTTGGAGCGGATGGCGCCCCAGCTGACGTCAAGTGGTTCGGGCTCGCGCAAGCGGTCGATCGTGCCGCCGATCATCGAGGCTGTCGAACGTCCGATCCGGGCGGTTGTGCAAAGCGGCGACATGGTGATCCCGCTGGTCGAACAGTAGTATGACTTCGCCCGTCGAGTGGTCGGTCAGTACCTGGTCATGCAACGGGGCGGGTTCATCAACTGCGGACGCGGTGAGGACATGAAAACAAGCGAGGGGCCTGGCGGCCTGGGCTGTGCGAGCACCGCGCGGGCGGTCGAGGAAGCGGCACGGCCGGGCTGGCAGGCCCGTCTGACGCTGGGCTTCGAACGGCGAGGCGAGCGGACGGTACTGGCCCACTGCCAACACCACGGGCCGCTGCGCGTTCAGAAGGCGCTTTACCCGGAGGGGCCGGCGGTCTGCCAGGCGATCGTCCTGCATCCGCCGGGCGGCATCGCCGGCGGTGACCGTCTGGAAATCGTGCTGGCCGCAGGGCCGGGTGCGCACGCGCAGTTGACGACACCGGGTGCCGGCAAGTGGTATCGTTCGGGTGGCCGGCGCGCCCGCCAATCCTTGCGCGTGTGCGTGGCCGAGCGGGGTATTGTCGAGTGGCTGCCGCAGGAGGCGATCGTTTTCGACGGTGCCGAGGCAGAAATGCAGACGCGGGTCGAACTGGCCGCTGGTGCCGTGTACTGTGGCTGGGAAATCCTCTGCCTGGGGCGAACCGCCGCCGGCGAACGCTTCAGCTACGGCCAACTTGACCTGGCGACGCGCATCGAAAGGGAAGGGCGGCCGTTGTGGATCGAGCGCGGCTGTCTGCGCGGCGGTTCGCCCTGGCTGGCGGCGGCGGCGGGACTGGCCGGCCTGCCGGTGAGTGCGACGCTGCTGATCGCCGGCAGGGCGGTCGAGCGCGAATGGCTCGCGGTCAGCCGGGAGGTCGCGGCGGCGGAGGGTCTGCAGACCGGGGTGACGGCATTGCCCGACGTGCTGCTGGTGCGCTGTCTGGCGCCCGGAGTCGAGCCGGCGCGCGCCTGGTTGGGCGAGGTCTGGAAGCTCTTGCGCCCGGCCGTATTGGGCAGGCAAGCCGTGCCGCCGCGCATCTGGAGTACCTGAACGCATGAATGCGTGAATACCTGAGGGAGAGGGATGGAACTGACGCCAAGAGAAAAGGACAAGCTGCTGATCTTTACCGCCGCGCTGGTCGCCGAACGGCGCCGCGCGCGGGGCCTGAAGCTCAACTACCCGGAAGCGGTGGCCTTCATCAGCGCGGCGATCGTCGAAGGTGCGCGCGATGGACGGACGGTGGCCGAGCTGATGAGCTACGGCACCACCCTGTTGACGCGTGACGAGGTGATGGAAGGGGTGCCGGAAATGATCCACGACATCCAGGTCGAAGCGACCTTCCCGGACGGCACCAAGCTGGTCACCGTGCATCACCCGATCATTTGAGGAGGCAGATCATGATTCCCGGAGAAATGCAGATTGAAGCCGGCGAGATCGAGCTCAACGCCGGTCGTCAAACGATCCGGCTGAGCGTCGCCAATACCGGCGACCGGCCGATCCAGGTTGGTTCGCATTACCACTTTGCCGAAACCAATGTCGCGCTGGCTTTCGACCGCGCCGCGGCGCACGGCTACCGGCTGGATATCCCGGCCGGCACCGCGGTGCGCTTCGAACCCGGTCAGACGCGCAGCGTGCAGCTGGTCGCGCTGGCCGGCGCGCGCAGGGTCTATGGCTTCAACGGTCTGGTCATGGGGAAACTGCAATGAGGAACCGCCAATGAGCGCCAGGATCTCGCGCCAGGCCTACGCCGAGATGTTCGGCCCGACCGTCGGCGACCGCGTGCGCCTCGCCGACACCGAGCTGTGGATCACCGTCGAGGATGATCTCACCGTCTACGGTGAGGAGGTCAAGTTTGGCGGCGGCAAGGTCATTCGCGACGGCATGGGGCAGGGGCAGCGGTTGGCGGCCGATGTCGCCGATACGGTGATCACCAACGCGCTGGTCGTCGACCACTGGGGAATCGTCAAGGCCGACATCGCCATCAAGGGCGGACGCATCGCCGGCATTGGCAAGGCCGGCAATCCGGACATCCAGCCCGGGGTGACGATCGCCATTGGCGGCAGCACCGAGATCATCGCCGGCGAGGGGATGATCGTCACCGCCGGCGGCATCGACAGCCACATCCATTTCATCTGTCCGCAGCAGATCGACGAAGCGCTGATGTCGGGGATCACCACGATGCTCGGCGGCGGCACCGGGCCGGCCACGGGCACCTACGCCACCACCTGTACGCCGGGGCCGTGGCACATCCAGCGCATGCTGGAGGCCGCCGACGCGTTTCCGATGAACCTCGGCTTCTTCGGCAAGGGCAACGTCTCGCTGCCCGAACCCCTGCGCGAGCAGGTGCGCGCCGGCGCCATCGGGCTCAAGCTGCACGAGGACTGGGGAACGACGCCGGCGGCGATCGACAACTGCCTGGCGGTGGCCGAAGAGCTCGACGTGCAGGTGGCGATCCACACCGACACGCTCAACGAGTCGGGCTTCGTCGAAACGACGCTCGCCGCCTTCAAGGGCCGCACGATCCACACCTTCCATACCGAGGGCGCCGGCGGCGGGCACGCGCCCGACATCCTGCGCGCGGTCGGCGAGGCCAACGTCCTGCCCTCGTCGACCAATCCGACGCGACCGTATACGGTGAACACCATCGACGAGCACCTCGACATGCTGATGGTCTGCCACCACCTCGACCCGGCGATTCCCGAGGACGTCGCCTTCGCCGAGAGCCGCATCCGGCGCGAGACGATCGCCGCTGAAGACATCCTGCACGACCTCGGCGCACTGTCGATGATGTCGTCGGATTCGCAGGCAATGGGCCGCGTCGGCGAAGTGCTCATCCGCACCTGGCAGACGGCGCACAAGATGAAGCTGCAGCGAGGCCACCTGGCGCCGCCGGTTGCCAGCGAGCAGGCGAAGGCCAACGACAACTTCCGCGTCAAGCGCTACCTTGCCAAGTACACGATCAATCCGGCGATCACGCACGGCATCAGCCACCTCGTCGGCTCGATCGAGGTCGGCAAGCTTGCCGACCTGGCGCTCTGGAAGCCGGCCTTCTTCGGCGTAAAGCCGTCCCTGATCCTCAAGGGTGGCATGATCGCCGCCGCGGCGATGGGCGACGCCAACGCCTCGATCCCGACGCCGCAGCCGGTGCATTACCGGCCAATGTTCGGTGCCTTCGGTCAGGCGCTCAAGACCTCGGTCACCTTTGTCTCGCAGGCAGCGCTCGACAATCCCGAGCTCGCGGCGCTGCGGCTCGCCAAGCCGCTGCATGCCGTCCGCCAGACGCGCGGACTGCGCAAGTCGGACATGATCCACAACGGTGCGACGCCGAGAATCGACGTCGACCCCGAAACCTATGCCGTGCGTGCCGACGGCGAGTTGCTGGTCTGCGAACCGGCGAGCGTGCTGCCGATGGCGCAGCGTTACTTCCTGTTCTGAGCCGCGCATGCTGTTCGCCGAATCCTTCGCCAACTCATTGGCCGCGGGCGAGACGCCAGCCAGCGATCGTCTGGTGCTGCCGTACGACGCGCGTCGCAAGAGCCGCCAGCGCGTGCTTCTGGCCAGCGGCGAGGAACTCGGCTACGTCTTTCCCGCCGGGACCGTGCTGCGGCACGGCGACCGCCTGCTGACCGGTAACGGACGTGTGATCGAGGTCGAGGCCGCCCCCGAGGCGCTGCTCGAAGTTCGCGCCCGTGACACCTTTCAGTTGATTCGCGCCGCCTATCATCTGGGCAACCGGCACGTGCCGGTGCAGCTTGGCGATCGCTTCCTCCGCTTGCAGCGCGATCACGTGCTTGGCGAAATGCTGGTCGGTCTCGGTTGTACGGTCAGCGAGGTCGAGGCGCCGTTCGATCCCGAGGGCGGGGCCTATGGTGCGGCGGCGCACGAGCACGGCGCGGCGGACGGGCGTGGCCACGACTACCGGCCGACGACGGGCGGGCGGGCGGCTGATCCGCACGACCCGGGTCACGGCCCGCATCGCTCGCCGGCGAAGATTCACGAGTTCAAGTGAGTCTCGCGCTGCCTCGCCTGCTGCAGCTCGCCAGCCCGGCGCTGCCGGTGGGAGCCTACACCTATTCGCAGGGCCTCGAATGGGCCGTCGAGGCGGGGCTGGTGCGCGATCAGGCGACTGCCGAGCAATGGATCGGTGGTCTGCTCGAGGAAGGCGTCGGCCGCTTCGAAGCGCCGCTCGCCGCCTCCCTGCAGCGCGCCTGGGCTGCCGCTGACTTCGGCGAAGTCGAGCGCCTCAACGCCGAATTCCTGGCCAGCCGCGAGTCGTCCGAGCTGCGCGCCGAGACGGTGCAGATGGGCTATTCGCTGCGCCGGCTGCTGCACGATCTGGACGATTTTTCCATGCCGCCAGCTCTTGATGCCCTGCCCGAAGTGACTTTCCCGACCGGCTGGGCGCTGGCGGCGGCCGTCTGGAAGATCCCGCTGGCTGACTCCCTGGCCGCCTATCTATGGTCCTGGTGCGAAAACCAGGTGATGGCCGCGTTGAAGGCCGTCCCGCTTGGTCAGACCGCCGGGCAGCGGGCACTGCTGGCGCTCGGTGGCCGCATTCCGGCGGTGGTGCAGCGGGCGCTCGCACTCCCCGAAGCGGAATGGAGCAACTTCGCCCCCGGCCTGGCGCTGGCTTCAAGCCGGCACGAAACGCAATATTCGAGACTTTTTCGATCATGACAGAACGCGAACCCCGGATGACCCAAAGACCCGCCCTGCGCATCGGCATCGGAGGCCCGGTCGGCTCCGGCAAGACCGCACTCACCCTGGCGCTGTGCCTTGCCCTGCGCGAGAAATACAGCCTCGGCGTGGTGACCAACGACATCTACACCGCCGAAGACGCCAAGTTCCTGGTGCAGAATGCCGCGCTGCCGCAGGAGCGAATCCTCGGCGTCGAGACCGGCGGTTGCCCGCACACCGCGATCCGCGAGGATGCCTCGATCAACCTTGAAGCCGTCGCCCGGTTGACCACGGCCTTCCCGGATATCGAGATCGTCTTCGTTGAATCGGGCGGCGACAACCTTGCGGCCTCCTTCAGCCCGGAGCTCTCCGACCTGACGATCTACGTCATCGACGTCGCCGCCGGCGACAAGATTCCGCGCAAGGGTGGGCCGGGGATCACCCGGTCCGACCTGCTGGTGATCAACAAGACCGACCTCGCGCCGATGGTGGGTGCATCGCTGGAGGTGATGGAACGAGACAGCCGAAGAATGCGTCGTGAGCGGCCGTTTGTTTTCAGCAACATGAAGACCGGGCAGGGGCTGGCGGAGATCATTGACTTCATTGAGGAGCGCGGTCTGCTCAGCTGAACCGGGGTGATTTTCGATCCGCGGTGGCCACAGGGCATTTCTGCCGGTCATGATCCAGCGGGGGGCGTCGAAGGCGGGTAGTCGGGGTGGCGGCCGGGGCCGGACCGGACCGGGATCACCGCCCCGTTTCGGCGCCCTGCGCGCGTCCCCTGCGGCTGGATCTTGGCGCGGGCCAGGCGCTGCGGTGGGGGCACCAGCCGAGCCTTGGCCCTACAGCATCAAGTTTGAGGCCGGTCCGTTCCACCCTCCTGCCAGTCCACCGGTGCCGATGGCGGTACATTTGAGGCTACATCTGCATTCGAGCAAGCTAGAATCCATGTATTGCTTGGGATTCAACCAACTTTAGGAAGACTGCATGAGTTCCCAGTTTGATCTGCTCAAGGCCCGTCGCTTTGCACCCTTCTTCGCCACCCAGTTCCTTGGCGCCTTCAACGACAACCTGTTCAAGAATGCGCTGATCGTGCTGCTCACCTTTCAGGCGGCGAGCTGGACCGCGCTGGCGCCCGAGGTGTTGACCAATCTGGCAGCGGGAATTTTCATCCTGCCGTTCTTTCTGTTCTCGGCCACCGCCGGGCAACTGGCAGACAAGTACGACAAGGCGAAGCTGGCGCGGCTGGTCAAGCTGCTCGAGATCGTCATCATGGGGGTCGCCTTGCTCGGCTTCTCGATGCACAGCCTGGCGGTTCTGCTCACGGCGCTGTTTCTGCTGGGCCTGCATTCGACGCTGTTCGGGCCGGTCAAGTACGCCATCCTGCCGCAGCATCTGCATGAGAACGAGCTGGTTGGTGGCAACGCGCTGGTCGAGGCCGGCACCTTCGTCGCCATCCTGATCGGCACGCTGGCCGGCGGCCTGCTCGCCGGCGCGGCCGGGCATCCGACCTGGGTGGCTTATGCCGGCCTGTTGATCGCGGGGTTTGGCTATCTGTTCAGTCGTGGCATCCCGGCGGCGCCGGCGCCGGCGCCGCAACTGGTCGTCAGCCTCAATCCGCTGTCCGAAACCTGGCGCAACATCGGTTTTGCACGCCAGAACCGCACGGTCTTTCTGTCGATCCTCGGCATTTCCTGGTTCTGGCTCTACGGCGCTCTATTCCTGGCGCAGTTCCCGGCCTACGCGAAGAACGTTCTCGGGGGCAGCGAGAGCTCGGTGACGCTGCTGCTGGCCGTGTTCACGGTCGGCATCGGTCTGGGATCACTCCTCTGCGAGCGCCTGTCGGCCGGGCACGTCGAAATTGGTCTGGTGCCTTTCGGTTCGATCGGTCTGACGCTGTTCGGCATCGATCTCGCCTTTGCTTCTCCCGATCTACTGCCCGCAGGGGCGCCGCTGCCGCTGCCCAGCCTGCTCACCCTGCACGAGATCTGGCGCGTACTCTTCGATCTTCTTGCGCTTGGCGTGTTTGGCGGTTTTTTCATCGTGCCGCTGTATGCGCTGATCCAGTTGCGCAGCGCAGCCGAACAGCGGGCGCGAATCATCGCCGCCAACAACATTCTGAACGCGCTGTTCATGGTCGTCGGTTCGCTGGCGGCGGCCGGACTGCTTGCCGATGGTCTGTCGATTCCGGTGCTGTTTGGTGTCGCCGCCGTCTGCAATGCGGCGGTGGCGGTGTACATCTACAGTCTGGTGCCGGAGTTCATGTTGCGCTTCATTGCCTGGCTGCTTATCCACTCGGTGTATCGCTTGCGGCAGAGCGGCCTGGAGAACATTCCGGAAGAGGGCGCGGCGGTGCTGGTCTGCAATCACGTCAGCTTTGTCGATCCGCTGGTGATTGCCGCCGCCAGCCGGCGGCCGATCCGTTTTGTCATGGATTACCGCATCTATCGCACGCCGCTGATCAGCTTCGTCTTCCGCCACATGCACGCCATCCCGATCGCGCCGGCCAGGGAGGATGCGGCGATGATGGAGGCCGCTTTTGAGGAGGTGGCAAAGGCGCTCGAGGCGGGGGAACTGGTGGCGATCTTTCCCGAAGGGCGGATTACCGATACCGGCGAGATCTACCCCTTCCGGCCGGGCGTGCAGCGGATTGTCAAGCGCACGCCGGCGCCGGTGATTCCGATGGCGCTGCAGGGCCTGTGGGGCAGTTTCTTCAGCCGCAAGGACGGGCCGGCGATGAGCAAGCCGCTGCGGCGCGGCATCTTCTCGGCAATCGCGCTGACGGTCGGCGTACCGGTGGCGCCGGCAGCAGCAACTCCCGAGCATTTGCAGGCGATCGTCGCCGGCATGCGCGGCGACTGGAAGTGAGCGCCGCACTCGCCGGGCAGCGCACGCCCGGCGAGTGCGGCCACCCGCCGCCCCGTTTCTCCGGAGAGTCAGCAAGGCGGCCCGGGGTACCGCCCTGCGCCGGGTGGCGACGTTCGGGATTGGTCTCGACGAGTGCCAGTCGCTTGAACGCGCTCCCCAGGAGGTTCAGCCGCTCCTGGGCCTCGCCCGAGGCGAAGCCGAGCGCGGGGCGACGTCAGCGCGTGCCAGCCAGGCCTCGCGCCCGGGCTGCGGGATGCGCTGCAGCAGAATGGCAAGCTGGTCTCGCGCCTGAGACCCGGATTCCGGCTAGCTTGGGCTTGCCCTGACAGCGCTTGCCAGTTGCCCATCGCGCAGCAAGGCCTGCAGGGCCTCGCAAGCGGCAATCGCCACATGCTCGTAGAGCTCGATGAACTCGATCTTGTCGATCGTCACCTGCTCGTCCATCTGCGTGTCAACCAGCCGCCGGTTGGCAGCAATCGCCCCACGCAGGATCGCCTCGAGCGCGTCGCGCACCGTCATGCCGTCGGCGCCAGTGCCCACCGGGAGGCAGGAGATCGCGGCGCTGCCCGCACGCACTTCGCGCAAGGCTGAGGTCAGCTCGCCGACCTGGCCGAGGCTGACCACTATCGCAACGCGGGGCTTCACGCTCGGCCACTTGTTGAAAAACAGGGCATGCTGACCGCTCGACCCTGGATAGACGCCCAGGTCGAGGCGGCGCGACAGGGCGCCGTCCAGCTGACGATCGAGCACTGCCTCGGCGCTGACAATGGTGTCGCCGAGATAGTGGCCGACCAGCACCGCGTAGCACGCATAACTCAGGTCGCCGTCCCGTCGCCTTCCCCGGTGGCGAGAAAGGCGATGCGTTTGCGGCCGGCCAGCCATGGCTGGTCGTAGTCGGCGAACTGGTAGTCGACCACGGTCACGGGCCGGCAACCGGCGGCGTTGCACATGTAACGGGGATCGGGAGCGGCATCGGGCAGCAGCTGCCAGGTGCGCCGGGCGCTGCCCAGCTTGTCGTCCGGGGCCGTCTGCCAGCGCGCCCGGGTGGTCGCCTTGATGTTCTTCCAGCGATTCAGATCAGCAAGATCGGGATCTTGCGGTGCGAAGGGGAGCAGCTCCAGTAGCCCAGGATAGTCGCGCACCAGATCGGCGATCTGGTCGGTGTCCTGGGTGATGTCCAGCAGCGACAGCTTGGCCTGTGTCGAGTTTGGCAGCGAGCTTCGCTGCCGCCTCGCGAACCGACAGCTGCCAGTCGTAGGCAAAGAACTCGACGCGGTGGGTCCGGGCGAGGAACTCAAGCAGCGGGCCGTAGAAATCGTCGATCAGCCCGCGCACGCTGCGCGCATTGGCGAAATAGCTGAAGTGATTGACATCCGGCCCCTGATCCTTGCGGAAGCGGGCGTCCTTCTCTGGCCCTAGAACCAGTCGGTGGCAACGATCTTTATCTCTTACCACAGCGATTCTCCCTCGATGTCCCCGGCGATGACCGTGCGGTTGGCATGGCAGATGAGTGGTGGTTGCTGCAGCTGGCGCGTCAGCGCCGAGCCCGGCATCATCGCCTCGATCCCCGGCAGGGTGCACGGATCGGTCCGCTTCTCGACCACCGCCAGCAGGAAGTCCACCCCATCGGCGACCAAGCCGTTGCCGGTGGTTTTTTCGGCCAGGAAATCGAGTACCGAAAGCCACCGCTCGATGCGGCCAGATGCCGGACACGCGACGCGCACGAAGCACTTGACATCGATCGGCCTCGCCGTAACGCGCCTGCAAGCGCTCGCGGGCCACCTTGCCCGCGCGGCTCTCCAGCGCCCACAGCTTACCGAAGCTACCGGCGCAACTCGATGCGGTGCCGTGCAGAAAGAGCAGGATCGGCCCGCCGGCAGCTGGAATCGGCTCGTCCCCCCTGACTTGCATCCGCTAAGGATCGATCAGGGCATTCGCCGAACCGCCGTAGCACCACTGCACGAGCGAGATGGCGTAATCAACCGGGTCGTGTGCGACTTTTCGGGCATGGCGCTGCCACTGGTCATAAGTGGCACTGCCATCGCGCCGGTATCGTTGAGCGCCTGCTCGAGAAAAGACGGCAACGACTGGCGGTCAATCCACCAGCGCTTCATGCGCGCCTCTGGCTCCACGTTCTGGTCTCCGGCGAGTGCCAGCGGCCAGCTCTGCGTCGCGCTGACCCTTGCGCTTCCGCCGACTCCTTCTTGGCCTTGAGTTCGTCGCCCATGCCGCGGCGACCGTGCGGCGGTCGATCACGTCGGCCGCAGCGCACCACGCTTCGACCTGCTCGGGATACTTGTCGCGAAGGCTGCACAGCTCATACGGTAATTCTGTAGAGAATTGCGGGAGCGGGATCTGTACGCCAGGGACGGGCCGGTGGGCTGGAGCGTCGACCTGCCGTTGGCGGGTTCCATTCTTGTGGTAACGTGCCAGTACCGGCGGAAGGGTCCAGCAAGTCGTTGGCCCTGACTTCGACGATGAAGGTACAGGAGAGCTTGTTGGCAACCTTGAGCGCAGCAAGAAATCCGTCCCACGTTGTCGGCTTGCGGGAAAGGATAACGTTACCCGTCTCCGGGTCGCGCCGGATATAGACCTCGGTGCTAGCGAAACGGTATTCGGCAGGCAGGCGGACCGCCTGACTGCTGCCATTCTTGAACAGCTTGGCGATATGTGACATGGTGCCTCCTGTAATGAATCAAGATATATATCATCAACTAAGCCATATCAAGACCTATCACATCCCAATGTTGCACAAGCGAACGCTTGTGCAACGCTCTATTGCACCCGCCCGCCGCAAGGCAACCCTGAACTGCGTAGCTTTACCGCCATCCTGAAGGCGATGGGTATGCGGCTTGCCGTTCAAGCGGATGTGGAGCTGAGGCAGCGGCTCGATGGAGGAGCGTGGCCGAAGTGGTCGGCACCTTCCCTGCTTGCCTCTCTTCTCCCTGCAGGCTAATGGGGAAGCCTATACTTGAAGCTACGCCGAAGGATTTCCTGGCTTTTCCTTTTTCGTGGAAGAAGCAAATATCACCAACGATTCCCCTGTTGCCCAGCAACGACAGCTGCATGCCGTCGCGACGCCTGAGCATCACCCGACGCCGGCAACGGTGATCCTGGTGCACGGCTTGTGGACCCCGGCCGCCGTTTTCAGCCTGCATGCCCACTGGCTGCAGCACCGCGGCTACCGCACGCTGCGTTTCGGCTATCCGAGCGTGCGTGCAAGCCTGGCGGAGAACGCCGATGGCCTGCTCCGCCTGATCGCGGCAACGAGCGCGGCGGACATCCATCTGGTCGGACACAGTCTCGGCGGTCTCGTCATCCTGGAGATGCTGGCGCAAACGCCGGATCCGCGCCTGCGCCGGGCGGTGCTCCTTGGCACCCCCTGTCTGGGCAGCCACTGCGCGCGACGATTGGCTACGGTGCCGGGAGTGCCAGCACTGCTTGGGCGCTCGATCATGCAATGGCTGTCGCACACCTCTGGCGCCGTGGCCAGTGCGCCACGACCGGCCGTGGCGATCGGGGTACTCGCTGGGACGCGTCGCGTTGGCCTGGGTCGCCTGGTACCCGGCTTGCCGCTGCCCAACGACGGCGTGGTGGCCCTGGCGGAGACGCGGTTGCCGGGCGCCGCCGACTTCATCGCCCTGCCGGTGGCGCACTCGGAGATGCTCGCCTCGCGGCACTGCGCGGCGCAGATCGCCGCGTTCCTCGAAAGCGGCCGTTTCCGCCATGATGAACAGGCTCCGTGATTGGCACCTGCCGCTGCTGCTGGCCGCGCTGCTGACCGGCTGCAGCCACCTCGGGTACTACGCCCAGGCGATCAGCGGACACCTCGAGGTCATGCGAGCTGCAATCCCGATCAGCGACCTCATCGTCGACCCGGCGAGCGACCCGCGACTGCGGCAGCAACTGGCGGAGGTGCAGGCCATACGCGACTTTGCCAGCCGCGAGCTGGGCCTGCCCGATAACGACAGCTACCGCGCCTACGCCGACCTCGGCCGTCCTTACGTCGTCTGGAACGTGTTCGCTGCGCCCGAGTTTTCTCTGCACGCCAGGCGCTGGTGCCTGCTGGTGGTCGGCTGCGTCAGCTACCGTGGCTACTACGACCGGCGGGACGCCGAACAGTTGGCTGCGGAACTGCGCCAGCAGGGTTACGAAACCTTCGTCGGCGGTGTGCCCGCCTACTCCACGCTCGGCTATTTCGACGACCCGGTGCTGAATACCTTCCTGCGCTTCGGTCCGCTGGACGTCGCGCGGACGGTGTTTCACGAGCTGGCCCATCAGCTCGTCTTTGTCGCAGGCGATACGCGGTTCAACGAATCCTTCGCCACGGCGGTGGAGAACGAAGGCCTGCGGCGCTGGCTGGCGCGGCACGCGACGCCGGAACAGCGCGCCGCCTTCGCCGTGCAGCGCGCGCGCAAGGCCGCTTTCATGGCGCTGCTGCGCGACTACGGCAAGCGGTTTCAGGCGCTCTATGAGAGCCCACGTTCGCTCAGCGAGCTGCGTGTCGCCAAGGCCGGGCTGCTCGCCACGCTGCGGCGCGACTACGCCGGGCTGAAGGTCGTCTGGGGCGGTTACGCAGGCTACGACGCGTTCTTTGGCGACGATCCGAACAACGCCACATTCGCCTCGCTCTCGCTTTATAGCGAGCTGGTGCCCGCCTTCGAGGTGCTGCTCGCGAGACAGAATCACGATCTGCCGCAGTTCTATCGGCAGGTTGCCAGCCTGGCGGCGCTTGGCGACGAGGCCCGGCAGGACAGGCTGCAGGCGCTTCTCGCCGCGTCCGGCCAGACCCGGCAGGAGCCAAGCGATGTCGCCGTCGGCGTGATGGAGGATTCGCTGAGGCTTGCGGATCGGGCATGCAGCGGTTGTCCGCAGTGACCGCCCTGCGCCGCTAGCGCTGACCGTCAGCAGCCTGCCGCCGCCTGCCGTACCGGCACCGGTTCGGCGCCGCGAAGCCGTCCGGTCAGCGCTTCTTGCGCGCCTCGATTTCGCGCCGGATACGTTCGATCTCGAGCCGTTTTGCCTGCGGCCCTCCCCAACGGATCGGCTTTTGCGCCGCGGCTGCCTGCTCTGCCTCGCGTTGCGCCTGCAGCGCTCGTGCTTCGGCCAGGCGTTGTTCCTCGAGTGCCTGCGCACGCGCGACGGCGCGCTCGGCAGCGATCGGCACGCGCCATCCGGGCAGGCCCGACTGGACGAGAAAGCGGTTGATGACCTTCGGAATCGTCTCCGGCCATCCCCAATCGTTCAGCCGGGAAAACTCGTTGATCAGCGGCAGGTTGAGCGCGGCACAGGCTGGCGTCCATGTCTCCTCGTCGCCCTGGCGCCGACGGACCGCGAGGTTGGGGTTGAGCTGGTACCAGCCCTGGCTGGCGCGCTTGAACAGCGCCCGGTTGTACGCGTAGTCGCGGTCGATTTCGTTGCGCGCAAGGACGCTGGAAAGATGCTGGCGCCTGTTACGTTCCGGACGGACGATATTGGCCGGCAGAAACTGCCAGGCGTCGAGAATGGCCTGGGACTCGAAAGCGCCGTTGGTGCGGCGCTGGCGGTGGGTGAAGCGGGACTTGAAGAGGACCCATAGCGTCTGGAAGAGGAAGTACTCGGACAGGTGCCGGTCGAGGCGAACCAGGCGTTCGCCGGTATTGACGTCGATGCTCGCCGGGGCGAGCTGTTCGTAAAGCGCAGCGAGTGGGCCGCGGGCGAACTTCGCCTCGCGGAACCCCTCGCGCAACGCCCAGTGCAGCGCGTTGTAGCCATAGTGGTCGACGGCGTCGCGGTCGGCGCCGCGTTCGAGCAGCGCCTCGACCAGCGGTACGTTGCCGGCCGCCGCCGCGGCCATCAGCGGCGTCAGGTTCATCGGCAGCCGATGCTCGATCCCGTACTGCTCGCACTGCTTCAGGATATCCTTGAAATGGTTGGCGAAGTAGGGAACGTAGGTCTTTCGTCCGAAGGTCGCGCGTTGCTGCACAAAGTTCGCCGCCTGGTCGAACTTCGCTTCTGAGGCCAGCCATTCGGCGAGTTGCGGTTCGTCATGGCAGGTCGCGTATTCGTAGAGCTGCTGCTTCATCTTTGCGCCAGGGACCTGCTCGCGGAACACCTTGACCAGCAGTTCAAGCACCTTCGCCTCGCCAAACACCGGCCAGGGAACCGGCGTCTGCTTGAGGATCGTGCGGCGGATCGCTTCGGCCTGTTCCTGCTTGCCCTGCAGTTCGAGCTTGCGCGCTTCCTTCTGCCAGTCCTCCAGGGTCGATTGCCTGGCGTCGACCTTGACCTGCCCGAGGCTCATCTCGAGCAGCCCGAACAGCGGATGGCCGGTATCCGACTCGATCACGTAAACATTGCTGATCGCGCGTGTCAGCGCCACGTAGAGGGCATTGACGAAGAACTTGTAAACCTCGAGCGACTTGTCGCTCTTGTCTTTCGCCCGCCGGTAGTCGAGGGTATCTGCGGCCAGATCGGTCGGCTCGACCCCGTCGACGATCTCGCTGAACTCGGCGCGGTGGTCGGAGATGAAGCGGTAGAGGACGATGTTGTCGTATTCGAGTCCCTTCGCTTCATGGATCGAGAACAGCAGCGGCGTCGCGAAGTGCTTCCTCGCTTCGGCCTTGTCCTCGTCGCGCATCACCAGCACGGCGAACTGCGTCGATTGGCGAATCTTCTGGTCGAGCTCGCGCTTGCTGGCGTCCTTGTCAGGCATCAGCGCGACCTGTCCGGCCTCGCCGCCGACCGCCTGCACGAGGAAGTTGCTCTCGCGGTCGATCGAGCCGAAGCGACGGTGCTTGATCTTCAGCAACTGGTTGGCGACACGGGTGGCCTCGAGCCCATTGCGGAAGTTGGCCGTCAGCACGCGCAGTTCCTGCCGCTCGGCCAGCTTCGGGTCTTTCCAGAACAGGCTCTTGACCTGGCTCCAGGAAAAGAAGTTGGGATGGACGATCTGGTTCGAATCGCCGCAGAGCAGGAAGTGGCCCGGCCTCTTCAAGGTCCTGAGGACCAGCGCCAGTTGCACCGTGGTGATGTCCTGCACCTCGTCGACGACCACAAAGTCGTAGCGCGGTGCCGCCAGGGCATGCCAGTCCTGGGCAACGAGGTTGAGGTCGTAGAGCTTCGCTTCGGCGAGCCAGCCGCGGTACTTCTCGAACAGGTCGTAGAGCCGGTCGCGCAGATCGACCGGAAAGATCGACTGGCGCACGCCGAGCGCCAGATAGTCATCGCGCGAGAGGACGCCGCCGGCGCCGGCCGCGAGCACGCCGCGGATCTCTTCAAACACCTGATGCCCGTCGAACTCCCGGAACGTCTGCCGCATGCGTCCGAACCAGCCGGCGAAGTCGCGCCAGCTCGCCTCGCGGCCCGGTGGCACGCGGATCGACTCGACGAACTCGCGGTAGGAGAGGAAAACGGCCTCCTGGCCGCTGTGCTCGAAGCCGTTGGCGTAATAGAGGTCGCGGGCACTCTGGGCGAGGTAGCTCGAGTGCGTGACGTAGAGCACCTCGCCTTCGGCGTGCTTGAGTTTCTCGAGGGTCAGCGCGGTCTTGCCGCTGCCGGCGCTACCGACGACGATCAACGGTGCCGGCTGGCGATAGATCGCCTCCTGCGTATCGTCGAAGGAGATCGCCTTGTCGAGCAGGTGGATTGCCGTCCGCTCCGGGTGCAGGTAGCGCACCGGCAGGGCTTCAGCGATCGCCTCGTCGGCGTCGATGTCCAGGATCCGGCTCTCATCGATCGCCGCGCCGCGCAGAAAGCGCGACTTGTCGTAGTCGTGATTGGCGATCACTTCCAGCATCAGCGCGCAGACCTCGTCGCCGTGGCGAACCAGCGAGAACAGCAGCCGGTCGGCGTCGTCGAGCCGGGCACGGTAGAACCTGCCGTGGCTGAGATTGACCAGCTTCTTGACCTGTGCGGCGCGAAAGTCGTTGCGGGCGATGGCATCAGCCACCTTGCGGTAGCTGGCCTTGACGCGCGAAGTGTCAAGGCCGGTGTATTCGAGAATTTTCACGGTGAGTTTCGGCGTGGAGGGTGTGACAACGAAGCCGGATTCTACTTCGCCACGGTTGGGTCGGTCGGGCCTGGCTTCTGGCCCTGGCTCTTATCCAATGGCGGCAACTCTTCGGGCGTGGGCGGCGAAGTCGAACACATTCGGGTCAAAATCGTCACCCAGCCACTCCCTGATGTCTTCGTACTCCTCGTTGTTCGGATCGCTGAGGATGTCCAGCAGATTTGCATAGCCATAGACGCCGCCGCAGTCCTCGGGCGGACACGCCCCCTTGCCGGCAAGCAGCACGGCGCGCGGCGCGGCCGGGTCGGCCGGCAGCCGCTTCTCGATGGCGATGCTGTGCCACCAGTCATCACCGAAGTCGTACCAGTAACGGAACTTCCGCTGACCCGACAGCCACATGCCGAGCTTTGTGGTGTCTTCGGGAAGCGCCGACAACTCGTCGTCGAACATGCTGTCCCAGTCACCCGGCAATCGTATCCGGAGGCCGGCGACGCGGAATTCATGCAGATGAGCATCGTCCCAGCCCATCGCCAACTGGATGACCCGGTGCAACTCCAGGAAGCTGAGGTCGTCGTCGACCTCGACGCGGCGCCAGATCGCCGGCCGGAAACGTTCGAGGGTGATTTTCAGGCGCAGGCGTTCGCGCGGCATGGTCGCGGGTGTGTTCATGGCTGCAATACCTTGGTCGACTCCTCGCCGAACTGGCTGACCACTCGCACCGCCACGCGCCTGCCGGCCCGGAAAGGAATGGGGTGGGAAACGAAGCCGTAGAGGCGGTCGAAGGCTTCGTCGTCGATTTCGATCTTCAGGGTATTTTCGAGTTTCTTGCGGGTGCGCGTCTTCGCCACGTCGGACAGGCCGCGCTTCCACTTGTCGAATTCGTCCTGGTCGCCGCCGCAGAAGAACACCTGGCGGACCATGAAGCTGGAGCCGTCGTAGTCGTCGTCGACCATCCAGTAGGCGATGTCGGCCACGGAGCGGGCCCTGACCTCGTCGCGGATGGGATCGTAGAGATCGAGACCACGGATTTCGACGCGGATCGTCTCGTCGTCGCGCAGGAGGGCGATGTCCGGCTCGCCGATGGTGACGAAGGTCGCGGCCTTCCTGTCCTTCTTGGTCAGGCCGGCCTGCAGCAGGTCGTCGTGCATGCGCACCTTGTCGACGCGGAAACTGCCAGCGCGCTGCGTCTGCAGCGAGCTCTCGACGTCGGACTCGAAAGCGAAGCCGAGAATCAGCAGCCATTGCGCGTCGCCGCGCGCGCGACAGGCCTTCACCGCGTCGTTGACCGCCTGCCGGCTGACCGGGGCGAACTGCGGACCAAGGTGGATGTAAGCCTTCTGTTCGCCCTCGGCGGTATCGTAATAGCCTTCGGCGTGCAGCGCGCTGTCGGGCAGCGTATCGACGCGGGCGAAGACCGCCATCTCGTTGCGCGCGCCGTTCTTCACGCCGGCGGCTTTCAGGTGCTCGAAGACGCGCTCCTGGAAAGCCTCCATCCGGTCGTGGTCGAGACTCGCTTCCTCAACGTCTTCCGGCGCCAGCGGCTCGTAGCTCTGCAGCGTCTCGACGGTGAACGGGCCGGCGACGCGCAGCTTGCCTCGATCGACCGCCGGCTGGTCGTAGAGCGTCACTTCCTCGGGCGGCTCGTCGTTGGCCAGCGAGCCGAGCGTGATGCGCTGCACGGTCTTGTAGAGGAAACCGTGCCGCAGATCCCAATGCTCGCGCGGCAGGCCCTTCTTTTCGTCCTGCAGCGTGTACCAGGGGTAGCTGGCGGTCATCAGGCGGGTCTTGGCGATGTTCAGCGCGACGCGCGATGTGTCGGTGGTGATCCAGCGGCGGCCCCATTGCTCGGCGACGTGGGCTGTCGTGCCGGAGCCGCAGGTGGGGTCGAGGACGAGGTCGCCGGGGTCGGTGGTCATCAGGGTGCAACGCTGAATTGCAAGTTGATGCGTTTGAACCACGTAAATCTTGGCGTCCGAGAAACCTGAGGTCACTGTATCACTCCACAAATTCGTGAGGGGCGATACGGGAAAGTCATCAAAATGTCGAACGAAACGCAAGGTGTTACCTAACGCCATTAGCCGATTGGCTGCCGCTAGCTTCTCCAGTCCGCCTAGGTCCGTCTTGAATGTTCCGTTACCTGGGGAGTATGCCTTGCCTTGGAACACAAAAGATCGGACGTCCCTACCCTGCGCAGGCCTTTGAGACGTAATGTTGTCGTGTGCAAACAGAACGACTCCGTCTGGCAGACTTGCACCGCTGGCATCCAAACCCAAATTCTTGCGAGTGCCATCCGGATACTGAACCCACGTATATTGAGATGCGCCAGCCTCGCCTGGCTTCTTGTCAAGGTAAAGCTGACGATACTTCACTGCATCACGAAACTTTGCATACCAGATTATGTAATCCGATACACTCGCGAGCAGATTAGTCGAGGCTGATGTTGTCTTCTTAAAGGACATTAATCCGCAGAAATTCTCACTTCCGAACACCTCATCCATCAGGCAACGAACCAGATGCACATTCTCGTCGCTGATCTGCACGAAGCACGAGCCACTTTCGGTCAGCAACTCCTTCACCACCAGCAGCCGATCGCGCAGATAGCTGAGGTACGAGTGAATGCCCAGCTCCCAGGTATCGCGAAAGGCCTTGATCACTTCAGGTTCGCCGGATAGGCTGGCGTCGTCACCGTCCTTGACGTTGCGGTCGTTGAGGCGAATCTGCCAGTTCGAGTTGTACTTGATGCCGTAGGGAGGGTCGATGTAGATCATCTGCACCTGGCCCTTCATTCCCTCGCGTTCGAGCAGGCTGGCCATGACCATCAGGCTGTCGCCCTGGATCAGGCGGTTGGCCCAGCGGTCGGCGTGCTGGTAATAGCTCTGCGGCTTGTCGAGTTCGTCGATGTCCTTGTAGTTGGCGAACAGTTCGTCGACGAAGAAGTCGGCCTGGTGGTCAGTTTCGCGACGCAGCGCGTACAGGCGCTGGATCAGTTTCTCCGGGGCAATGTGTTCGCTGCGGTAGAGCGAGCGGATGTCGACTTCGAGGTGCTCGTCGCGATCAGCGGCGCCGTATTTCTCCAGCCAGTAAAGTTCCGGGTCCTGGCCACGCTGCGTCACCGGATTGAGCGGCCAGGTGGCCTCGGTCTTGCGGGCTGCGGGGCTTCCCTGCTCGCAGCCGGCTTCCTCCTGGCTCGGAATGCGCGTGCGTTTGGCGTTCGCGTGCTTGAGGCTGTCGATTTTCTTGTCGGTCATGGCGTGGTCCAGTCTTCGAGCGTCAGGCCGCCGACGCGGTTAAACTCGCCGGTGTTGTTGGTGACCAGCGCGATGCCCAGGGTTTGCGCGTGGGCGGCGATCCACAGGTCGTTGGGGCCGATGATCCGGCCGGCTTTCTCCAGATCCCCGCGGATCGCACCGTAGCGTGTGCCCACGCGCTCGTCGACGCCAATCACCGGGATTATCTCGCGCACCCTGGCGAGAATTTCCAGCGAGCGCGTCCGGTGTTGTGATTTCTCGACGCCGAGCATCAGTTCGCCCCAGGTGATGACCGACATGACCGCCTGACCCGGCGGCAAGGCGTCGATGCGCTCCGGTACCCCGGGCTTGCCTTTCTTGTAGGCGATGCAGATGTTGGTGTCGAGAAGATAGCGGGGAGTCATTCGAAGGGCTCGCGTTGTTCAAAGAGCGGCGGATCTTCCCGGCCCTCGAGGTAGAAATCATCGGGCAGAGTGGCCAGCAGACGCAGGGCTTCGCCCAGCGTATCGGGGGCGGCATCGATTTCACTGACGATCCGCCGGATGGCCTGGGTCAGTGCCGGCTTGATGTCATCAATGTCCGTAATCTCCTCGAAGTACCACGGCGGCAGACCGAGCTGGCTGCGCGCGTTGTTGACCGCTGGCAGCCAGCGTTCGCGCACGGCCCAGCGCTTGAGTTCCTTGTCCTGGTTGAAGCCGGTGATTTCGAGGATGAGTTGGGCGGTGCGCAGCTTCGGCGTGCGTAGACGGATCAGATAGTCGGGCAGGTAGGTACGCTCCTTGCCGCCGCTGATGTAGGGAATGTGGAAGCCGAGGAAGGCGTTCTTGACGTAGCTTTCGACCGCCTCGATCTTTTCCAGCGTCTTGGCGGCGATCTGCTCCCAGCTGTCGGTGTCGGCGACGACCAGATTGACGTGGCTTTTCTTCGTTGGCCAGGTCTTCCGGCTGGTTTGGCCGAAGACGTGCCGCGTGCTGCCCTGCGGGTTGTAGTGGTTGAGGATGGGCAGCACGCGCTCGCTTTCGGTGGCATGCGCCACGATGCCGCGGTTGATGCTCTCGACCACTGGCTGCGGGTCTTCGTAGATCACCAGGCGCTTGAAGATCGGGTCGTCTTCGCCGACGACCTTCAGCTTCTCGTCGTACCAGCGCTCGACGATACGCCTGACCTGCTGGAAGAGACGCAGGTCAGCCCGCTGCGCGTCGTCGCCATGGATGCGGCGCAGGTAGTCGCGGGTCAGCTTGTAGATCACCGTCTGGTCGCGCAGTTCGTCGAGCTTGAGGCGCATCGTCTGGCGATCTTCGGAGACGGCGGTGCCGAGAGTGGTTTCCAGAGGCAGGCGGGTGGTATCGAGGCGATAGTCGGGCGTGCCGGTGAAGTCGGCGGCGAGGCGGTCGCTGTCGGTCTGCAGGCGGTAGCCGACGAGGTTGGGGAAGCGGATTTCGAGACTGTCCCGTTCGCGCAGCGCACGCAGCGTGGCGTACTCCGGCGGGTCTACGTGGCTGCTCTGGCCGGCCTTGAAAAGCTTGAAGGGGATGCCGATGATGTGCGCGTACTCGGGCGGGAACTTGCCGGTCTTCGGGTCGGTGAAGTAGTAGCGGCGGCGCAGCGCCCGGCCGGCGACCTGTTCGCAGAGCAGTTGCGAACCAAAGGCGCGCAGGCCCATGACATGGGTGACGGTGTTGGCGTCCCAGCCTTCGCTGAGCATGGCGACCGAGACCACGCAGCGAACGTGCGCACCGAGGGTGTCGGCCTTGCCGACGGTGTTGACCACTTCGCGCAGCAGTTCGGCGTCGGTCAGGCTGTCGACGCCGCGCTCCGGGTGGCGCAGGCGGTATTCGCGCTTGAAGCGTTCGATCTCGGGAGCGAAAACCTTCTTGAAGCCCTCGTCGATCTGGCCGGAGTGTTCGAGGGCATCGCTGTCGATGAGCAGTGTCGGCGGGCGTGCGAGTGGGCGACCGGTGTCGCGGTCGAAATTGGCGAAGAGCGGGAAACGGCCGGGAACGACGTTCGTCTGGCCGCTCTCATCAACGCGTTCGTAGCCGGCGATCTCCTTGAACACTTCGCGCGAAACGGTGGTGTTGCCGCAGACGACGATGAACACCGGCGGCGCGGTAAACAGGTCGGCCTTGAGCTCGCCCCGCCGGCGCAGACCGCGTTCGTATTCCTCGTAGTGGGCGTAGAACTGGTCGAGCGCCTGCCTGACGAGCGCCGGCAAGTTGGGCGCCGCTTCGCCGACGGAGGTTTCCTGCGCCTCGCGACGCTGCGTGCGCTGCCCTTTGCGCGGCAGTTCTGCCTTGCAGTTTTCGTAGAGGTTTTTCAGGACCGGCTCGTCGATCGCCTGGCTGCTGTCGTCGATCGGCAGGAAGGGAATCTTGACCAGCCCGGCTTCGATCGCTTCGATCAGGCCAAAATCGCTGACCACCCAGGGAAACAGCGAGTACGCCGGAAAACCCGAGCCGGAAAGATAGTAGGGCGTCGCCGACAGGTCGTAGACGACACGCAGTTGAAAGCGCCTGGCGCAGGCGCGCAGGCCGGAGAACCAGACGGCGGCGCGTTCATTCTCGGTTGCCGAATTGTCGAGTTCGCTGTCCCGGCCCTTGGCGCGCGGCAGGTAACAGTGGTGCGCTTCGTCATTGACTACCAGCAGCCGGCGCCCGGCCTTGAAGCTGCCCAGCACGCGGCGCAGCACCTGATTTTCGTCCTCTCGGCTTTCCACTTTCCTGCCGTCTTCGCCGAGCTTGCCGTCGAAAGGCGTGCGCTTGTTGCCGCCGAGAATGCGCGGCAGAAACTCGTGATAGTTGGTGATGATCAGGCGATGGCCAAGTTCGCCGAGGGCGTGCTGGTAAGCCGGCGGCACCAGATAACGCTGTCGATAGTAGTCGCCGGCCGCGAATGGCGTGTCGCCGCGCTGGTCCGGCAACAGGACATTGAGGCGGTCGCGGATGGTGATGCCCGGTGCGAGGACCAGGAAGTAGTCGACGTAGCGGGTGTCGTTGCGGTACTCGCGCCGGTTGAGGTAGTGATAGAGGATCAGGCAGGCCATGACCACTGTCTTGCCGCTGCCGGTGGCCATCTTGAAGGCAATCCGTGGCAGTTGGCTCGCTGTGTCGTCGCTGGCAGTGGCCTGTCGTTGCCGCAACTGGTTCTGGAGATGCGTGCCCGTGTTCGATTTTTCCGCCACTTCGTTGAGCCAGATCGCCGCTTCGACCGCTTCCTGCTGGGCGAAAAACAGCTTCTGGTGCGCAGCCCGCTCGGGGTTGGCAAACCAGTCGCTGAGCAGGTCCCGCGTCACGCGGCTGGTGACGCCGCGATAGCCGGATTCCCGCCAGGTGCGCAGCTCGTCGCGCAGCCGGTTGATAAGGTGTTCGCTATACTCCGTCGGGAAATCGTTGAGGTCGAAGACGCTACCCTGGTTCTGCTGGCCGATCGGCACCTGCGGCACGTCCGGGGTAAAGATGCGGCGGCCGGGGCGGATGTCCCGATAGTTCAGGTTGCCCTGGGTGTCGGTGGCGTAGTGTCGCGCCGGCTCGTCGTAAGGGGAGTTCAGGATGGGGTTGTCTGCGGAAGCCATGGCGAGCGACGTAACCGGCTGGTAGGTGGGGCATTCTAGCAAACCCACCTCCTTGCGTATCCGGTATGCAAGCTTTTGGTGTCTATGGTCAGTAGCGTCTGCACGGCCAGATCGGCCGCTCTCCGGCGTGCTTGTCCACCTTCCGCCCACCGTGGGGCTCAGCCGCAGCGCCGATCAGCTGAAATCGGCACCGATCGAGCAGGCTTTGCCGCAGAATAGCGGCTGGCAGGACCGCAACCCGTTCAAACGACCCCACGCTCCCCCCCATCCGATGATCGACACCATTCTTCTCACCGCCGCGCGCATCTGTACTTTCGAGGAGCGGCGGGCGCTGACCAACGCCAGCGGCTTTTTCTTCGCGCGCGGCGAGCGGCTGTTCCTGGTCACCAGCCGCCACGTGCTGCGCGACAAGCCGAGCCTGCATTTCCCCAACCGTATCGAGATCGAGCTGCACACCGACGCCGATAACCTGGCCGAATCGACCGGGTTTTCGATTCCACTCTATGGCGACGGCACGAGCCTCTGGCGCCAGGGTCAGGACAAGTCCGGCGACATCGACGTGGCGGTGATCGAGATCGAGCGCGCGGCGCTGCCGCCAAGAACGCTCTACCGCGCCTTCACGCCAGACCATCTGCCTGGCCGCCTGGACCCGGTCGAGGTCGGCAGCTCGCTGCTGGTGGTGGGGTTCCCGCTCGGTTTTCACGATACCCTGCACCACATGCCGGTGGTGCGGCAGGCGCTGCTGGCATCGTCATTCGGCCTGCGCTTCAAGGGCGAGGGTTATTTCCTCACCGATGCGCGCACGCATCGCGGGACCAGCGGCGCGCCGGTGGTCATGCGGGTTTACGGCCAGGACCGGGAGCGTGGCGATCTGCCATGGCTGCTGCTCGGCGTCCATTCGGCCCGGCTCGACGTCGGCAGCCGCGACCTGAAACTCGATGAAGCCCTGGGCCTGAATTGCGCCTGGTACGCCGACATCCTGATGACCTTGACCGAGTACTGATTTCCGGTTCCCTTTTGCTGCCTTTGTCAGCTAACCGCCTACACGAATTGACGCCATGCAAAACTATCCTGGCCCCGCACTGGTCACCCTTGCGACCTCGCTGTTGCTCTTTGTCTGCGCTGCCTACGTCGGCCGCTGCCGGGTCAGGTTCGCCATCAAGGCGCCGGCGACCAGCGGTCATCCGCAGTTCGAGATCGCCTATCGCATCCAGATGAACACCCTTGAAAACGCGGTGCTCTTCCTGCCGGCGCTGTGGGTGTTCGCCGTCAACCTGTCGAGCGACTGGGCGACAGCGCTCGGTGCCTTGTGGCTGGCCGGCAGGATCTGGTACGCCCTGGCCTATGCGCGAGCTCCGCAGACGCGGGGTGGTGGTTTCCTGCTCTCGATGCTCGCTTTCGGCGCCCTCGGGCTCGGTGGCGCCTGGGGAGTTCTGCGCGGACTGATCGCTTGAGCCGCGACTCTGCCGGCGCGTCGGCGGTGATCGGATCTGTTCAGGCCAACGGCGGCAGCGCCCAGCGCCAGGCGCCGACGCGCAAGCTGCGGCCGCTGCGCGCGCTGCTGCCCTATGTCGCGCGCTACCGCGGGCAGGTCGCGCTGGCCCTGCTGTTCCTGCTCCTCGCCGCGGGCGCGACGCTGGCGCTGCCACAAGCGGTGAAACTGCTGGTGGACGGTGGGCTGGCGCGCCCGGCCGATGGCGAACTGGCTGAGCGACTGGTCTCGATCCGCGCCCACTTCGGCCTCCTGTTCGGCGTCGCGGTGGTGCTGGGCCTAGCCACGGCGGCGCGCTTCTACATGGTGAGCTGGATCGGCGAAAGGGTGACCAGCGATCTGCGGCAGGCGGTCTATGCGCATGTGCTGCGGCAGAGCCCGCAGTTCTTCGAGACCCTGAAGACCGGCGAGGTGCTGTCACGGCTGACGACCGACACGACGGTGATCCACAACGCCGTCGGTTCCAGTGTCAGCATGGGCCTGCGCAACATCGTCCTGCTCGCCGGCGGGCTGACCATGCTGCTCACCACGACCCCGCGGCTGATGCTGATCGTCGCCGGCATCGTCGTCCTGGTCGTGCTGCCGGCGGCGATCATCGGTCGCCGCGTGCGCAAGCTGTCGCGCGCCAGCCAGGATCGACTGGCCGATACCAGCGGTATTGCCGGCGAGATCCTCAACGCCATGCCAGTGGTACAGAGCTACACCCAGGAGAGCGCCGAAGCGACGCGTTTTTCGGCCGCCAACGAACAGGCCTTCGCTGCCTCGGTCCGGCGCAGCGGGACGCGTTCGGCGCTGACCGCCTTCGTCATCATCGGCGTCTTCGGCTCGCTGCTCTACGGCATGTACGGCGGCGTCCTGGCCGTGCTTGCCGGCGAGATCAGCGCTGGCGAGCTGAGCCAGACGGCGCTCTACGTGATGATCGTCGCCGGCAGTGTGGCGGTGCTGGCCGAGGTGTGGGGCGATCTGCTGCGCGCCTCGGGGGCCACCGAGAGACTGATGGAGTTGCTCGATGTGCGCTCACCGATTGCCGAACCGGCGCTGCCGATCGCCCTGCCGGTGCCGGCCGGTGGCCTGCAGGTCTGTTTCAAGACGGTGGGTTTTGCCTATCCGTCCCGCCCGGCCCAGACCGTGCTGCAAGGACTCGATTTCACCATCGAGGCCGGGCAGACGGTGGCTCTGGTCGGGCCATCGGGTGCCGGCAAGACGACCGTCTTCCAGTTGCTGCAGCGCTTCTACGATGTCGGCGACGGCGCCATCCTGATCGATGGCATCGACCTGCGGCGCTCGCGCCTCGCCGATCTGCGCGCGCGCGTCGCGGTCGTGCCGCAGGAGGCGGTGATCTTCTCGGGCAGCATCGCCGACAACATCGGCTACGGCAAACCCGGCGCCTCGGCCGAGGAAATCCGCGCCGCCGCAGGCGCGGCCTTCGTCGATGAATTCGTTCGGCGCTTGCCCGAGGGCTACGCCACTTTCGTCGGCGAGCGCGGCGTCCGCCTGTCCGGCGGCCAGCGCCAGCGCATCGCCATTGCTCGTGCGATCCTCAAGGATGCGCCGCTGCTGCTGCTCGACGAAGCGACCAGCAGCCTCGACGCCGAGAGCGAGCGCGTCGTGCAGGCGGCACTGGAAGCCGCGATGGCCGGCCGGACGACGATCGTCATCGCCCATCGGCTGGCCACCGTGCAACGCGCCGACCGGATCATCGTGCTCGACCATGGGCGGCTGATCGACGCTGGCACGCACGCGGCACTGGTCGGGCGTGGGGGACTGTACGCGCGGCTTGCCGCGCTGCAGTTCGCCGCCTGAAGGGGGCTGTCGCTCCGACCTAACCCCGGGCGAGGGCAGCAACTCGGCGGTGGCGAAGGCATCGGTCGGCGAGACGATGACGCCGAGCGTGAAGGCGACCGCTAGCGGCATGCTCGGAATCAGCCGGGGCATGACATGGCCGGCTGGCACCACGGTCAGAACGACCAGGACCAGAGCCAGCGGCAGACCGGCTTCAGCAAGCGAGCGAAATCCGACGTGGCAACATCCCAGGGGTCGAAAAAAGGATCGGCGGAATGAACAGCCGCAGGAACAGATCCAGATCCATGACGGATGCGATGGTCAATTGCCTGATCTGCCGTTTCGATTCGTCTCTAGAGGATTGGCAAGGTCGCTTTAAGGTCACCTTCAGAGCAGCGGCTCAGAATCTGCAACGAGACAACGATACGCACTGATCCATCTCGGGGCCGATCATTACAGCAAGGAGACTTTTTCATGCAGCAAGTTGTGGGCTATCGCGGCAAGATCAAATATGACATACCGATGGCGCTGGCGTACAAAGATCGCCCGCCCCGCCAGCAGGCCGCCGAAATCGCCCTGATCGACAGGGTCTTTCGATTGGTTCCGAAAACCCATCGGATTCTCGACCTGCCGTGTGGTGGCGGCAGGGTCAGCGTATATCTGGCCAGGAACAGCTATCAGGTGAGCTGCGCCGATCATTCCGAGGCGATGCTGGAGATTGCCCGTCGCTGCGTCCGGGAGAATCGCCTGGAGTGTCCCGTCGACCAGCAGGATATTGAGGCGCTGACCTACAGCAATCGCCAGTTTGACACGATCATCTGTTTTCGCCTGTTCCATCATTTCCCAACGCCGGCGATTCGTCAGAAAGCCATTGCCGAATTGTGTCGCGTGGCTGGCAGCTATGTTGCGCTCTCCTATTTCAGCCCGTTGTCGGTCACGTCACTGAAGCGTCGCCTGCGGTCACGCCTCGGCGGCAGGGCCTCGCAGAAACTGGCGACGTCTCGCGCTGAAGTCGAGGCGTATTTCCGCGACCATGGCTTCAGGCTTGTCAAGGATTTCGCCCGCAGTCCTTTCTTTCACACCCTGCATCTCGCCCTGTTTGAACGGGCCGAATAGGCCAGGGCAGCCAGCAAGCCTGAGTTCAATGCTTTTGCTCGCCGTTGCCCGCGCAGTGGGCTCGTCGAGGGCATTGCACTTTGCTCCTGTCGGCTACTGCTCGGCGCCGAAATAGGCAAAGGCTAGGTCAAGCGCTGGCAAGTCAGACCGGCTGACGAGGCCGCTTTCGCCAGGCGTGATGCGCGAGCTTGCCCGATGTGCAATCATGCACGCCTGCTTCGATGTGGCTGCACGAAGCCTGACCAAAGGAGACTGGACATGATCGATGCGACGAACAGCCGGGAGCACCAGCTTCTCGGGCTCTACGATTCACCTTTCGTTCGCCGGGTGGCGGTCACGATGCAGTTCTACGGAATCCCCTACGAGCATGTCTCGCTGTCGGTGTTCCGGCACATGGACGCCATGCGTCCGCTCAATCCGCTGTTCAAGGTGCCGATGCTGACGCTGCCGAATGGGGAAAAGCTTTACGAGAGCGCCTATCTGCTCGACTACCTCGACGAACTGGCCACCGAACGCGGTACTTCGCCGCTGACTCCGCGCGGCGGCCGCGGACGGCGACATGTGCAGCAGGCGATGGCGCTGGCCATGGTCGCCACCGAAAAGGCGGTGGCCATCGAGTACGAGCGCAAGCGGCCGCCCGAAAGGCAGTGGCCGGAGTGGAGCAGCCGCCTGCGCGACCAGATGAATCAAGCATTCGGCATGCTCGAAGAACGCCTGAGCGGCGATTTCCTGGTCGCCGGCCGCCTGACGCAGGCCGACATCAGTACGGTCGCCGGGATCGGCTTCGTCCGCCACGTGTTGCCACACGAATGGCCGACGGGCCAGTACCCGGCGCTCGAAGGGCTGGCGGCAAGACTCGAGGCGAGCACCGCGTTCCTGGCGGTGCCGATCGACGCCTGATGGCGGCTGGTGCCAGCAGTCAGGCAGTTATCAACTTGCCGAGGCGCCGCACGGCGTCCTCGATGTCGGGGGTGTGCGGGTTGCCGCAGTTGAGCCGGAGGCAGTTCCGATACATGCCGCTGGCCGAGAAGAGTTCTCCGGGCACATAGCTGACGCCGGCAGTGATGGCGCGGTCGTGGAGCGCGGTGGTGTCCACTTCCTCGGGCAGTTCGACCCACAGGACGAAGCCACCCTGCGGTTCGGTGATGCGCGTGGCGACTGGGAAGTGCCTGGCGACCGCCGCCCGCATGGCAGCGACCTGCCGTTCGTAGCTGCGCCGCAGCCCGTGCAGGTGGCGTTGACAGGCCCCTGATTCGAGGTACTCGGCAAGGACCACCTGGGTGAGCGGATTGGTGCCGCCGCTGGTGATCGTCTTCTGCAGGGCGACCTGCGACCGGTAGCGACCGGCGGCGACGAAGCCGATGCGCAACGCAGGCGAAAGGCTCTTGGAAAAGGACGTGCAAAGCATGACGTTGCCGGCAGTGTCGAAAGCCTTGATCGGCCAGGGGCGCTCGCGGCCGAAGTGGAGATCGCCGTAGATGTCGTCTTCGATCACTGCCACGCCTCGTTCTGCAGTCAGCCTGGCGAGCCGGCGCTTGTTCTCGTCGGGCATGATGCTGCCGAGCGGGTTGCTGGCGTTGGCCACCAGCAGGCAGGCAGCGACCCGGCTTTCGCGAGTCGCCAGATCGAGGGCCTCGATCGACATGCCGCTGCGCGGATCGGTGGGTATTTCGAGTGCCTTGAGGCCGAGGGTTTCGAGCAGTTGCAGCATCAGGTAGTAGCCGGGCGATTCGACGGCGACCGTATCGCCCGGGCTGGTGACGGCCCGCAGGGAGAGGCTGAGGGCCTCGGTGCAGGAATTGGTGATCACCAGTTCGTCCGCCGCCAGCGGTCCGGCCCAGCCAAGGGACCGCAGGACCAGCTGGCGGACCAGTGCCGGTTCGTCCATGTTGATATGGCTGCTGGCTTCGAGCAGCCGCGGATGGCGTCGCGCGACACCGCCGTAGAGTCGCTGTAAAGCGGCCAGTGGCATCAGGCTGGACGCGGGCAGAGCCGCCGCGAGTGGCGCGACCCCCGGCAGAATGCTGGTCTGCAGAACACGCATCAGGCGCTGGCTGACATCGACCGGGACCGGCCCCTCGGGGGTCGAGCGGGCGCTGGGTTGGGCGCGCCGCGCCGCGGCATGGCGCACGAAGTACCCTGACTGCGGCCGTGCTTCGACGAGACCCCGGTCCTCCAGCTGATGCAGCGCTTGCAGTACGGTGGAAATGGAGAGCCGCCGCTCGCGCGACAGCCGCCTTACCGACGGCAGGCGCTCGCCGGGCCGCAGGTTGCCGGCGACGATGACGCCGCTCAGATCCTCTGCCAGCCGCTCGTAACGCAGGAGTTCGCTTTCCATACTTCCCACCAGCACAGTTGTCGCTCAATCTGAAGGGTACAGTCTGCAACAAAGACAACTGTACTCATAACAATTTCGTTAGTCTGTGACTGTATCACGAATCTTTCACGCCTTACACTGCGCCATATCAATACCGGGAGAACAGTCATGAACCTCGATTTCGACAAGAGCGAACTCTGCCTCACCGACAATGCGCCGATTCGTCTGCTCTCTGCCCGTGGTGTGCGCATTACCTGTACTGCCGGCCTGGTCTGGCTGACCGTCGAAGGCGAAGCCGGCGATATTTTCCTGGCGCCGGGGCAGAGTCACCTCGTTCGCGGCCGTGGGCTGGGGTTGCTGGAAGCCATTGGATCCGGGCGGGTCCGCTTCGACAAGACCGGCCGGCCCATTTGGGTTCCCCTGTTCGTCGGGTTGCAGCAGCTATGGCATGGCTGGCGTCCGTGCTCGCCCCCGGCGTACCCGTCGCTTGAAGATCGGGCAGCCGGCGTTCATAATTCGCGCCTGTTCACACCAATTGCGACCAAGGCCTGAATGAACCCATATGACGAAAGCGCACTTCTCGAACAGGCCGCACAAGCATTGCGCGCGCATAGCCTGATCGTCTCGGTGGACGCAGAACGCCTGTCGGCGACCCACGGGCGGTCGAATGCCTTGCTGCGCGTGAGCCAGGGCCGCTGCCGCGTCGACTACGCCGCGGCGGTCAAACGTCGGCTGACGCCGAGCACTCTGGGCGCCGTGGTGACCCAGTTGCGCCAGCCGGCCGATGCCGGCGGGCCGCAGCTGCTACTGCTCACCGACTATGTGACACTGCCACTGGCCAACCAGCTCCGCGCCCGGGAGCAGCCATTTGCCGATGCGGCGGGCAATGCCTACCTTGAGGGTGGCGGACTCTTCGTCTACGTGACCGGGCGCAAACTGGACCACAAGCAGATCGCCCTGCGGGCAAGCAAGGGCTTCACCACGAGCCGGCTGAAAGTTCTTTTCGCGCTGCTCTGCGATCCGCCGCTGGCCGCCGCGCCGTATCGGGCGATCGCCGCCGCGGCAGACGTCGCTCTGGGGGTGATGACGACTGTGCTGGCCGACCTGCAACAGGACGGATCGCTGGTCGTCGTCGACCGGCAGCGGCGCCTGAAGGCGAGCAAACGGCTGCTCGACGAGTGGGCACAGGCTTACGCGCTCGGCTTGCGCGGGAAGACCCTGATCGGCCGTTTTCTTGCCGAGCATTTCGCAGCCTGGCCGGACTGGCAGCTGAACCCGGCGCACGCGCGTTGGGGCGGCGAGCCGGCGGCGGCGCTGCTCGGTTGCGACCCTCTACCCGGCATGCTGACGATCTACGGCGACAAGTTGCCGGCGCGTCTGATTGCCCACGAGCACCTCGAGGTTGCCGGTCCCGTGGCCTACGAACACCTGGTCGAACTGCGCAAGCCGTTCTGGGGCCAGACCCTGTCCACTGTCGGCCGGCCCGACCTGGTGGCGCCGGTGCTGATCTACGCCGACCTGCTTGCTACTGGCAACACGCGCTGTATCGAGGCCGCGCAGATGATTTACGACGCTCACCTGGCGCGCCTTTTCCCCGTGGTTTGAGCTTGGCCGAGATCGCCTGGCGGGCCAGCGATCACCGCCATCGTCAGGACGATGGGGATTACTTCGTCTCCTTGTTGTTGACTATGTACGTTGAGTTGCCGTACATCCTCAACCCATACCCAACCTTTTGTGATCAATCATAGGAGTGGGGCGTCACGGTCTCCGAGCTGGCGTCACCGGCGAGAAGTGCGTCGCCGCCAATCCCGACAGGACGATCAGCGCGACTGCCAGCCACGACCAGAGATCGTGCGTTTCGTGCCAGATCAGCATGCCGAAGAGGCTGGCAAAGATGACGGTACTGTAGGCCAGCGCTGCCGCCATCAAGGTCCTGCTGCCGGCGTAGGCGCGGGTCATCGCCAACTGGGCGGCGGTGGCGAAAGCCGCGACGCCGAGCAACAGCGCCCCGCTGTGCAGGTCGACCGGGTGGATGTCGGAAATCAGCAGCCAGAAGCTGCCGCATATCGACGACACGAGCGAAAAATAGAAGACCGTGCGCGTCTCCGGTTCGCCGCGCGAGCCCAGTTCGCGAACGCTGAAATACGCCATGCCGGCGAGCACCCCGGAACTCAGGCCAATCAGGCCACCGACCAGTTGGTCGGCGTGCAGCGTCGGCTTGAGGAGCAGGCCGACCCCCGCCAGGCCGAGTGTCAGGGCGCCGAGAATCCCGCCAGTCAGGCGCTGGCCGGCCAGTGCCAGGCAGATTGCCAGGAAGATGGCCGACGTGTAGTTGAGGGTCACCGCGGTGGCCAGCGGCAGCAGCGTGATTGCCCAGAAATAGGCAAACAGCGCCGAGAAACCGACCACGCCGCGGCTGACCTGCCAGCGCCAGTGCGGCGTCCTGAGCGATACGCCGCGCAGGCGAACCAGGGCATACATCAGGATCAGCGAGAGAAAGCTGCGGTAGAAGACGATCTCCACCGCCGAATGGGTGGCGGCTGCCAACTTGACACAGACGCCCATGCAGGCGAACAGCAGGCTGGCCAGGACCATCCACAGGGATTGCATTGCAGGGCTTCAGCAGAGGAGAAGGCGCCGATTCTACTCCCAAGCCGCTGCCGCCGGCCGGCATCGGCGCCGCGAGAGCGCACTCCAGCGCAGGCAGAGCGTGGTCGATCGCGTTAGACTAGGGCTTTTCAACCGTTGCCGGGTCGCCATTCGGGCGCTCTGGAGGCCATGGATTTCCCGATCAAACCGCTGATCACGCTGCTCGCGATCGTCAACCCGATCGGCGTCATCCCGTTCTTCATTCATTTCACGCGCAATTTCAGTCTCGCGCAGCGCGCGAAAACGATTCGCGTCGCCTCGTTAACGGCTTTTGTCGTCATCGCCACCAGTGCTCTGGCGGGCCTCAAGGTGCTGCAGTTCTTCGGCATCTCGCTGGCCTCGTTCGAGGTTGGCGGCGGTTTGCTGCTGCTGATCAGCGCCATGCACATGCTCAATGCGCAGCCGGCTGAATCAAGCGGACAGGACGTCGACGACGGCGCCAGCCGTGCCGATTCGGGGGCCAGCATCGCCGTTGTGCCACTGACTATCCCCCTGTTGACCGGTCCGGCCTCGATCTCGACGGTGGTGATCTATGCCGAAAAGGCGCGACATTTCTGGGAACTCGGGGTACTCGTCATCTATGGGCTGGTCATCGGCCTGGCAACCTGGGTGGCGCTGTCGGCGGCTGGTCGCATCGGCCGGTTCATGGGCCAGACCGGCATCAATGTGATGACCCGCCTGATGGGCCTGATCCTCGCAGCGATCGCCGTCGAGGTGATGGCCGATGGTTTGATCAAGCTCTTTCCCGCGCTCGGACATTGAGCAGGGGGGGCGCGTCCAATGAACCGTCCGTGATGGTCTGGTAAATCGATGTCCTGGGCAAAGCCCCTTCGGCCATGGCTGGCGCTGCGCTTCCTGCTGGCAGGCATGCTGCCGTTGCTGCTGGTTGCCGCGCTGCTCCTGTGGGTGCTGCTGCCGCAGGTGCTGGCGGAGATCGAAACGCGTCACCAGGCCCTGGCTCGCGCCATCTCCGGTCAGGTTGAGGTGCACCTGCGCAGTGCCGGGCGCGAGTTGTCCGCTGTCGCCGGGTATCTGCAGCAGCGAGGTTTACAGCCGGCGTCATTCTGGTTTGAACCGATTCTCGATGCGCACGTGGGATCCGGCGAGGTATTCGCGGCGATTTATGTCGCGGACGCGGCCGACTCCGTGTACGCGGTTGGCCTGCCGCCGGGACAGCGGCGCCTGCGGGAAGACCTGCTGGCGGTCGACCTCTCGCGCTGGGCTGTTTTGCGCGAAGCGCGCCAGCGGCAGGCGCCGGTGTGGTCGGACGTTTTTCTGTCGGCTGTCAGCGGCCGGCTGACAGTCAGTCTGGCGATTCCGGTGGGCGATCAGGTACTGGTCGGCGAAGTGGCCATTGACCGGCTCGCCGAGTTCATCGGTCACCTGCTGGCCGAAGCGGGGATGTTGACCATGATCCTCGATCGCCAGGGCCAGATCATCGCGGATTCGCACCGTCGACTCGGCGGTCAGCAGCTCAACCTCGGTCACCTGCCGATCGTCGGCGATGCCTTGCGCGGGCGGTTCGTGAGCCATGAGCTCGAACTGGAAGGCGAGAGGTTCATCGCAACGCTGGTCAGCGTGCCGCAGCTCGGCTGGACGGTACTCGTCGCACAGCCGCGAAGCGACGCCCTGCAGCCGTTCGAGTCCACCTTGTGGGCTCTCGCTGCCGGCGCGCTGGCCGCGCTGCTGCTGGCGACCAGCGCCACCCTGCTGCTGGCGCGCGGCTTTGCGCGGCGAATAGGCCGCTATGCGGCGCAAGCGCATGCCATTGCCGAGGGCAACTATGGTCAATCCTGGCCGTTGTCGCAGATCAGGGAATTCGACAGCCTGGCCGGCGATCTCGATCGCATGTCGCTGGCCATTCGCCAGCGTGAGCGCGACCTGGCGACCAGCGAGGCGCGCTACCGGTCGTTGATCAGCAACGCGCCAGTGGTGATTTTTCAGTTCGATCAGGAGGGGGTGTTCGAACTCAGCGAAGGCAAAGGTCTGGCGAGTGCCGGCCTGGCGCCCGGCGAGGCGGTCGGCCAGTCCGTGTTCGCGCTTTATCGCGATCACCCGGAGATTGCTGCCCAGGCGCGGCGCGCGCTAGGTGGCGAGGCGCTGCAATTCGTCTCTCGCTTCGGCGACACCTTCTTCGACACCTATTTCAATCCGGTGCGGGCGGTCGACGGTTCGCTCAAGGTGATCGGTGTCGCGGTAGACATCACCGAGCGCAGTTGCGCCGAGGAGGCGCTTCGTCGGGCCAACCGGCAGTTGCGGATGATCAGCGAATGTAATCAGGCGCTGATTCGCGCAAGCGACGAAAGCGAGTTGCTGAGCACCATCTGCCGCATCGTCGTCGAGGTCGGCGGCTACCGGATGGCCTGGGTCGGTTACGCCGAGCACGATGAGCAGCGCACGGTGCGGCCGATGGCACACGCCGGCCATGAAGCAGGCTATCTGGAGGGCCTGAACACCACCTGGGCGGAGGCAGAGCGTGGGCGCGGCGCCAATGGGACGGCCATTCGTACCGGCCGCCCCTGCGTGATCCCGAACGTGGCTGCCGATCCATGCTTCGCGCCCTGGCGTGCCGAGGCAGTCGAACGTGGCTACGCCGCCTTGTGCGCCTTGCCGCTGATCGTCGGAGAACAGACGCTGGGCGCCCTGAGCATTTACGCCTCGGCAGAGGACGCCTTCGACGGCGACGAGGTCGCTCTGTTGAGCGAACTCGCCGGCGATCTGGCCTTCGGCATCTCGGTGCTGCGGATGCGGCTCGAGCGCGACCGGACGGACAGGGCACTGCAGGAAAGCGAGGCGCGCTACCGACTGCTGTTTGACAGCAATCCGCATGCGATGTGGGTATTGGATGCGGAAACCCGGGCATTCCTGACGGTCAATGATGCCGCCGTAGCCAGCTACGGGTTTTCCCGCAGCGAGTTTCGGGATATGACCATCATGGACCTCAACCCGGACGAAGACAGCCCGCTGCTGAGCGAGGACATCGTCGCCGTCGAGGAGAGGGGCGATTACGGTGGCTTCTGGCGACATCGCCGGCAAGACGGCACCCTGGTTGACGTGGAGATCATTTCGCACGCCCTCTCTTTCGAGGGGCGGCCGGCAGAACTCGTGCTGGTGAACGACATTACTGAACGCAAGCGCGCCGAGCAGGCGCTGCTTGAAAGCGAACTCAAGTACCGCGAACTCGTCGAGAACGCCAACAGCATCATCCTGCGCTGGACCCCGGAGGGTGTGATCACCTTCATCAACGAGTTTGGCCTCAAGTTCTTCGGCTATTCGGAGGAGGAGCTACTGGGCCGGCAGTTGGTCGGGAGCATCGTGCCGCCGACGGCAAGCCAGGGCAGCGATCTCAGGCCGCTGATGGAGACGATCTGCCTGCATCCTGAAGAGTTTGAACGCCGGGTGAACCTGAACATGCGTCGCGGTGGCGAGCGGGTGTGGGTTTCGTGGACCAACAAGGTGGTTTTCGATGACTGGGGCCGGGTGGTGGAGGTCTTCAGCGTCGGCTCGGACATCACCGAGCGCAAGCGCGCCGAGGAGGAACTCGAGCGTCACCGAGAACGCCTTGAGGAAATGGTGGGCGAGCGGACTGCCGAGTTGCGGCAGGCGATGATGCAGCTCGTCCAGGCGGAAAAGCTGGCCGCGCTGTGAGCGGCGGCGTGAATTTCGGTTGAAATGGGCGGTTTGAAATTCGTAATGGATGAGCGAGTGGGAGTCTGTGCAAAGGGCAGTTTGCTCGGACCTTTCGGGCGCCTGTGCAGCGCTGAAGCGCATGTTCGGCCGCGTGGCCAAGCTCGACCTGGGGCGAGCGTGCGGTAACTGTTTGCGAGTGCATGGACGGCGCGCGGTGTCGACGTAGGGCGTGCTGGCTTCGTCGTTTTCCATCAGGCTGCGCCATTGCGTGACCGTCACGAAGCCGTACCTCTGGCCGAAAGCAAGCCATGCCCGACGGGCACAAAGGCGCCGGCTCGGTGCCAACCCGCCCCGAAGTCCAGCGGGCGCGTCCGTCTCTCGCCGTGGCGTCGATGGCCGTTCTCTTGTCGCGCATCCGCTGGGCCGCTGCGCTCTTGTCCGTCATGGCCGTCACCTTTGAGCGGCCGGCCGGTTCGTGACCGTCCGACGTGGTCCGTCATTCTTTTCCCGATTTGGTGACCGTCAGAACGGTCGAGGGAGGTGTCAGGTGGTGCTGGTCATGTCTCGATCTGCTCTTTCATGATAGCTTTGCCCTCGATGAGGACGGTTTCGGCATGATGGAGCAGCCGATCCAGGAGCGCTGAGGGTGCTGTCGTGGTGAAGATTTCCGGCCAATGCTTGTAGGCGATTGCTGGTGATGATCAAGGCGCCACGCCATAGCGTTCGCTGATGATCTGGAAGAGCGCGGCGCCGTGCTTGTCGATGGGAAGGTAGCCGGTTCGTCGACCACGGCCGCGGCTGCAGATACTTGCGCAGTTCACGGGCGCCCTGCGCCTGGGCGGCGGAGAGCGAGTGATGATATCGACGGCGGTCGAACAACACCGAGTAGCCGCGCAGGCGCGGTGTGCGCCAGCGCGATCGAGATGACTTTGCCCAGGCCGACGTTGGCAATGAAGATCCTTGCCCTTGTCCTCGATGAAGCGCGTCGGAAGAGATTCTGAATCTGGGGTCGGTTGATTTTGGTCGGCCAGCTCCACTCGAACAGATCGAGGGTCTTGACCACCGGAAAGCGGGCCAGCCCCACCCGTCGCAATACTGCGGTCTTGCGGGCATGCGCCTCGCCTTCGATCAGTGCGCAGATAGTCGACGTGCGACCCTGCTCGGCGCCTGCTGCTGGGCCAGGGCAAGCGTTGAGCAGATGGGACAGTTTGAGGCTCACCAACTGGCGCGTAGCGCATCGGTGGTAGCCTGGCTGTTGGCAGCGAGGCGTCGGTCGCCCCATCGCCATGCCTTTCGTAGGGGGAGAGATCGGGGGGCGATCTGTGTCCAGGAGATCCTGGCGGGGGTGAGACAGCGCCCCGGCTCGGGGTTTCGCGGGCTGCATCTCCAGGATGTTGGCGACGTACTCGCAACTGTAGGCGGCGAACGCCATACCGTCCTGGATGGCCCGATCAACGGCGTCGACGCCGTGATTTCGCTCAGGGCGACGATCTTGCGGAGGTGATGGCGCGGATTGACGCGGCGTGCTCGATGCCTTCGAGATAGGCCTGAGCATCCCGCGACAGGCTCAGGAACACCAAGCGCTGCTCCCGCGTTGCGCCGTTGGGCGAGCGCGCCTTCGGGATCGGGGTCCTCGATATCCTACGCCGATCGTGCTGCGGACATGGCGCGCAACGAGCTGGTCCTGGTGGTAAATGCACCCATCCGGGTAAGCTTTCAGCGTCACGCGCTGACTCGCCAACTCGGCCGGTACCGAATAGTGATTGGTGTCGAGCGCGACAGGAACTGCTTCACGCGCTGGCTCTGGATGCGACCGATATCGTAGGGCATCGGATTGAGGGGCTGCAGCAGCGCTTGCTCGTCCTTGAACCGGTCCGGGTCGCTGGTGCGTTCCATGGATGCGGACATTGGCGATGGTCGCCAGCCAGACCTCAGCGGCCGGATGACCCGCTAAGTCAAGCAGGTCCAGACCGTTCAGGAAATTTTTTTTGACATAGCCCACCCCGTTTTCGACGCGTCCTTCGTTGCCCTTCGCGACGTTGCAGGGCGAGATGCCAAACCCCATGCCGAGCGAAATCGACATAGCGGGGATTGAACGCCGGCGCTTCCCGACGACACGGGAGGGACGGCCGACTTGAGGTTGTCGATCATAAGCGACCAGCCCCGCGGCAAAGGCGTCTCGTGGGCGGCGGGAAATGTTCCATGGTTTGCGGCGGTGAATTCGACATACTCAGGCGGCTGGCACAGCCCTGACGAAGAGGACAGTCGCCGCGTGAACCGAGGCGATCGTGCCGTATTCACCCCAGTCCCTGGGCGCATTCGCCGGGCAAAGACCAGCAGGAAGGCTTGTCGGCGCCCGGCCGGACCTGGACGTGGTCTTGACCATCGTGTAGCCCCCGCGAACCTTCTCGCGCAGGCGCTGGTAGATCTGTGGCTGTGGGTGGGTTTCCAGCAGGCGAATGATGCGGTTCTTGAAGGTCGAGCGACGCTGCGCGGCGCCGACTGCCGGGCATGGAACTGCGGGCAGCCCACCCTTGGCCACGGTGTCGGGATGCAGATCGAGGGCGCGGGCGGTTGGGCGATGGTCAGTTGCTGCCGATCGTGGCAATCCTTGATCTTGCAGTACATCTCGTAATTGATCTGGTCCGCCCAGGACGGCCCGCAGCCATCAAAGCGATTTCGTCCGCCGCGAGTTCGCGCGCTGAACGCGCGGGCCCATCCAAGCCGGACCTGGTAGAGCGGCGTGATGGCGATGAGTCCGCGTGAGCCCCTCGCGGGCCTGACTCAGGGGACGGACGCCATGACAGGCAACGAGTCAGCGTGGCATCCAGTAGTAACTCAACCCGGACATCGGCGACGGTCACCAGGAACAGATAGAGCGCGGCCGCCGGCGGATCACAGCGATCGAGATAGCGTTCGCGGACCAGGCGGTGGTCGATCCAACTAATTGCCGGGGATCGTTCGGATCCGTTGCGGACAGAGCCTCGTTTGAGGGTCATTACCAGTCCTTCCAGCCAAATGTCATGTCCCAGTTTTAACGCTGCCGGGTGCTCCTGGCTATGTCATCTGCAACGTGCTACCGGTAAACGGGCAATAAAGCCCATCAAAACAGCGGGTTGAGCACGCCAGACATCTTGTAACGCAGTTTCTGCCCTTTCTGCAAATCGTCAGCGATTTCAAGCGCTTGGGCCGGGCAGACATCTTGTAACGCAAGCGCCGTTTCCCGCTCGGCCTCGCTTTCCTTCCGCGATCGTCGCCAGTATCCCGGGTGGGCCGCCCGCCATAGCTGTACGCGAACGACATTTTCCGGTCCGCGGAAGTAGTCCTGGTTCTTCGGCTTCTCCAGCCAGGCGCGGCGACTCGCTGCCTGGCTCGCCCTGCGGCAGGGCGGTTTAGAGCAATATTTCTGGCGCGCCGCGTTGCGCGCATCGGCTTGGAAGATTTCGCCGCAAAACAGACAGTTGGGTGGCTCGTGGTGTGCCATCGCTCACCTCCTTGCCGCGCATCATGCAACGCCAAAGCGCGCGCCGAGGTGCAATACAAGGATTCCGAACGACGGGAAAGCCAGGAACGAAGAAGACGAAAACTGCGGAAGAAAACTTAGAAAACCATTGAAATGAAAGCCATCGAAGAAAATCAACGAAGAAAAAACACGACTTTCAAACCGCCAGGTTTACCGGACTTTGAGAATGGCGCTGACACGCTGGGTAATCTGGTCGCCGGCGTGGCACACGAGCTGAATACGCCACTCGGTAACACGCGCATTGTTGCCAGCCTGCTCAGCGAGCAGTTCCGCGAGTTCGCCGCTGCGTTCGAGGCGGGCAAGCTGCGGCGTTCGCAGATGGACGGATTTCTCAACCGGGGTCGCGAGGCAGTCGAGCTGCTGGAGCGCAGCAGCGCCCGCGCCGCCGATCTGGTCGGCCATTTCAAGCAGGTGGCAGTGGACCAGAGCAGCGCTCGCCGTCGCTCGTTTGACCTGCGCCGGACGGTCGAGGAGATGCTCGTCACGCTACGCCTGATGTTCAAACGAACAAAGCACCAGATCGAACTCGACATCCCCGCCGGACTGGAAATGGACAGTTATCCCGGGCCGCTCGAACAGGTCATCACCAATCTGGTCGCCAACTCCCTGACGCACGGCTTTGTTGGTATCGAGCAGGGTTGCATCGAGCTGCAGGCGCAGGCTGTTGGCGAAACACAGGTGGTCTTGCGCTGTGTGGACAACGGGGCGGGTATCCCGACCGAGACGCTCCATCGTCTTTTCGAGCCGTTCTTCACCAGCCGTCTGGGGCAGGGCGGCAGCGGGCTGGGGCTTTACATTGCCTACAATCTGGTCACCGGTGTGCTGGGCGGGACCATCGAGGTCGAGAGTTCGCCCGGGCACGGCGCTACCTTCATCTTGACCTTGCCGCGTACGGCGCCCGATCGATAGCACCTGCGCCTACCGGCGCGATGCTTCCGCCGCTTGGCGCCGCAATGTTGGCACCGTTGGATGACTGGATTGCTAGTCCTTTGGCGGCAGAAGCAAGGTCGCGATCTCGGCGACATCCTTTTCCGACAGGACGCCGGCGGCTGCCTTGAGCTGTAGTACATTGGCCAGATACTCGTAACGCGCCTGCGCCAGGTCACGCCTGGCAACGAACATCACCCGTTCGGCGTCGAGCACGTCGGTGTTGGTCCGGATCCCTGCCTTCATGCCGCGCATCGTGCCTTCAACCGCCACTGCGCTGGCATCGACCGCCTTCTCGTAGGCGGCAATCCGGTTGCCACCAGTCTCGACCGCCATGAACTGCCGCCTAACCTCGATCAGCACCTCATTCAGCGCCGCGTCCAGTTCAGCCTGAGCGCGCTCACGATTCGCGACCGCCTGGCCGGTCAGCGCGCTGACCCGGCCGCCGGCAAACAGCGGAACGTTGAGCTGCACCCCGACGGCATTGATCGAGTCCTTCTGGTTGAGCGTCGAGATCGTTTCGTTCTCTGCCCGCGAAGCCCGGGCGACCAGGTCGAGCTGCGGATAGTGGCCGGCGCGGTTACGGTCGACCTCCAGGCTGGCAAACTCGTACGCCTTGCGCCGGGAACGAATCTCTGCGTTGTTGTCCTGCGCCAGCGTCGACCATTCCTCGATACGCCCGGGCTGCACGCCATTGGGCGAGAACTCCGGGCGGAGGGGCCAGAGGGGAGCCATCGGCTTACCGGTCATGCTTTCCAGTCGCAGCATCGCGACCGACAGGCGGTCGAGCGCATCGGCGCGTCCGGCACGGGCAAGCTGCAGCCTGGACTCTGCTTCGGCGACCTCGGTCAGCGTCCCTTCGCCGCCTTTACGGCGCCGCTCGGCCAGTTCGCGCTGCGCCTGGTAGGCGGAGATCTCGGCATCGGTCAGGGCCAGTCTCTCCATCGAGAACAGCGCGTCAAAGTACGCACTGGCAAGCTTCACCGCCAGTTCCGCCTCCTTGCGGTCGAAGACGGCATCACTGAAAGCGGCCTGGATGCTTCCTTGCTGGTAGCGCACAAAACTGTCGTAGTTGAACAACGGTTGCCGCAGGACGATCGCCGCCGCCTGCTCCCGATAATCAAGATCCTGGCTCAGGTCGACCCGCGTCGACTCTCGCTCGCCCCTGTTCTGCGAATAGGATCCGGTGATCGCCACGTTGGGCAGCAAGCCGGCGCGACCGATGGCGATCGCGTACTGACCGGCCTCGCGTTCGTAGCGCGCCGCACGAAACGTTGGATCGTTCTGCCGAGCCGCTTGATAGGCGTCCATCAGACCGGCAGCGAGCACCGCCGAAGACAACAGCGCCAGCGGCCAGCCGGCCAGCCTGACAGCCCAGCGCTTCATGCTCACTCCTCAGTCAGGGCCGACTTCATCCGATCGAGCATCGGCTTGAACAGATAGTTCAGCATCGTCCGCTCGCCGGTCTTGATGAACACCTCGGCGGGCATTCCAGCCTTGATTTCGTGCATCTTCAGTTTTTTCATGCCGGCCTCGGTCACCACCACCTGACCACGATAGAACGGCGGGACCTTCGCCTGCGGATCGGTCGTCGCGTCGGCAGCCACCTGGACAAACTCGCCCGGAATCTGCGGCGTGGTTCGCTGGTTGAACGCCGGAAAAGTGATGTCGACCGGCAAACCCAGACGGACCTTGTCGATCAACGTCGTCGGAATCTGCACCTCGATGCGTAATGGTTCGTTCTTCGGCACCACGTCCATCAGCGGGGTACCCTGCGCCAACACGCCGCCGACGGTATGAATGCTCAAGCCGACGATGATGCCTTCGGACGGGGCGCGCACCTCGGTGTTGGCCAGTTCAAAAGCCAGTCCGGTGAGACGGCTATCCAGCGCAGTGGCTTCCTTCTGGACTTCAGCCAGCCCGCTGTCGACCTCCTTGTCATACTCCTGCTGGCGCGCCACCATGCGCATCCTGACCTCGCCGATGCTTTGCTGCGTGCGGCCCAGGTTCCCCAGATCCTCGGAAATGGCGCCACTGAGCTGGGCCAGAAGACGTTCCTGCTCCGACAGGCGATTGCGTGGCAAATAGCCATCGGCGGCGAGGTCCCGCAGTCCCTTCAGTTCCTCGAGCAGCAACCTGGTTTGCTCCTCCTTGGCGCGCCGGGTAGCCTCGAGTCCTCTGGCAGACGACTGGAGGCCGGCCAGCATGTTCTTCATCGCCCCGAGTTCGGCGGCCAGGCCCGCCTGCCGGGAGCGCAGCAATTGTCTCTGGACGGCCATCGCACTGGCTGCTCGCGGATCGTCCTTCTCCTTCAGCAGTTCGTCGGGAAAGACGATTTCCGAACTCCCCTGGGCGTCGGCCAGCAGTCTTGCCTCGGCTGCCTTGACCACGAACCACTGACTGCGAGCCACTTCATACTGCGAGCGGGCCTGGGTTGGGTCCAGTCGCACGAGCACATCGCCGCCCTTGACCTCATCGCCGTCCTTGACCAGGATGGCCTGAACCATTCCGGGCCCCAGATTCTGTACCGTCTTGCGGTTACCGGTCACCACCACCTGACCACTGGCCGGCACTCCTTGGTCGAGCGGCGCCAGGGCAGCCCACAACAGAAAGCCGCCGAAGCCGATGGCCAGCACTAGCCAACCGAGCCGGGAAGCACGTGCATGATTGATATCGACGCCCGCTATTGCCGCTGTCTTCCTGTCGCTGACATCACTGACATCACCGACATCACTGACCTCGCGGAGGCCGCTGTCGCTTGCCTTCTTTCGCTTAAACAGATTGATCGCCATGCTCCCGGCTCGCAAATCAGGCGCCGACAATCGGTGCCACGGAAAAGCTGCCGGGGACCGCCACCGGTGGCGCCGGACGAGCCGCGTTCTCTGTGCGACCAGCCGCCGTCGGCGCATTCCCCGATCGAATGGCGGCCAACACCTGGTCGCGTGGACCATGCACCTTCACCGTTCCCTCGTGCATGACCAGAATGCTGTCGGCCACCGCCAGCGTGGTCAATCGATGGGTAATGATGACCACCGTACGCCGCTTCGCCTTCAGGCGTCGGATCGTTTCGGCCAGAGCTGCCTCGCCCTGATCGTCCAGGTTGGAATTCGGCTCATCGAGGACGATCAGCGCGGGGTCACCGTACAGGGCTCGCGCCAGGCCGATCCGTTGCTTCTGGCCACCCGAGAGGGCGCTACCCGCGTCGCCAAGCGGCGTGTCATAGCCCTTGGGAAGCAGCAGGATCAGTTCGTGGACACCCGCGGCCTGTGCTGCCGCCAGAACCTGGTCCGAATCGACCTCGCCGAAGCGAGCGATGTTCTCGGCCACCGTGCCGTCAAACAGCTCGATGTCCTGCGGCAAGTAACCCAGGTAGGGACCGAGTTCGTCCTTGTTCCAGGCGAATATGTCCGCACCATCGAGGCGGACGGAACCGGCCAGCGCGGGCCAGATGCCAACCAGCATGCGCGCCAGGGTGGATTTGCCGGACGCACTGGGGCCGATCACTGCCACCACCTCTCCTGCCTTGAGGCTGAAATTCACGTTCCTGAGAATCAGCACCTTGCTCCCCGGCGCGGCCGTCGCAGCGCCGTCGACCCGCACGTCACCCAGCGGCCTCGGCAAGGGCATCCCGGCGACACGTGCAGGATAGATGCGCAGGAGTTCGGTCAGGCGCTGGTAGGCAGCGCGTGCTGAAACCAGTTGCTTCCAGTTGGCAATCAATACTTCGACCGGCGCCAGCGCCCGCCCAACGAGGATTGACCCGGCAATCATCATGCCCGGAGTGATCTCGCCATGGATCGCCAGCAGCGCGCCATAACCCAGCGCCAGCGACTGCATCGAGATGCGCGCGAAGCGGGTCAAGGCGTTCAGTACGCCGGCGCGATCACTCGCCAGCGCCTGCTGCATCAGGAACTTCTGGTGCAACTGGAACCAGCGCCGACGGATCGCCGGTAGCATGCCCATGGCTTCGATCACTTCGGCATTGCGCAGATGGTTGTTGGCCTGCGTGCTGGCCGCCATCGCAAGCTTCTGCGCTTCCGCCAGCGGTGCGGCCGAAATGCGCTCGTTGACTACCGCCAGTGCCACCAGCAACAGCACGCCGATCAGCGCGAAGACGCCCAGTTGCACGTGCAGCATGAAGATCACGATCAGATAGATCGGCATCCATGGTGCGTCCGTCAGGGCGATCAGGCCGGCACCGGTCAGCGTCTGCCGCATCGACGAAAGATCATTCAGCGCTTGCGCAGGATTCTGGCCGGCTTGCCGGAGGTTACGTTCGAAAGTGGCGTTGAAGACCCGGGTATTGACGTCGAGATCAAGCCGCGCCCCGACGCGCACGAGAACCATCGACCTGATCCATTCGAGCAGGGACATCAATGCAAACAAGCCGAGCATAATCAGGGTGAGCATCAGCAACGTCGTGACGTTGCTGCTCCCCAGCGCGCGGTCGTAGATCTGGAGCATGTAGATGGCCGGTGTGAGCATCAGCAGATTGATGAAGAAGCTGAAAGCGCCGACGGTCAGGAAGGCCCGGCGAAAGGACAGCAGCGCCTCTTCGAGTTCGGGGCGTTGCTGGAGGTTCTTCGTCATCGACACGCTTCCCTGGAAACCATGTTACTCCCTCGGCATGGCCAGCAGCCGATACCTGTCGCGTTGCTCGCAGGACGAATGATGCCTGACGATGATCAGCGAGAATGTGCACTCGTTCATGCTTCCTGCGACTTCTGCAAGTTCGCAGACGATCAGTCCGGCGATCGAACCGCACTGACCGTCTTGCCCGACGCGGTCAGTGCCCACAACAGGAAAAAGCAGCCGACAACGATTGCGCCAATGCCCGCCTGGAGGAAAGTCGTCAACTGAAAGCCGCCCATATAGAAGTTCCCTGCAGGCGTACCACGGCAGCAAAGACGCACAGGAGCAGGCCGCCGATGCCGGCGGTGCGTCCCAAGAGCAGCAGAAGACCATTCATTCCAAAACCTCCCCTTTTCAGCAAGGAAAAACTGCCGCTTCACCAGCAGCAGCGCTGCAGCCTGGCCTCGGCATCGAATAGACACGGCGCCAAGCGCCGAGTGGTGACTTCCGCCCGGATTGTAAGCGAGAGCGCTTCCGAGTCAAGCGCTGCTTGCGGCGGTCAGCTTCTGGCAGCGAGTCTGGGCCTCACTCGCTGCGCGGGTCCTTGCAAGCCTGGGCTGATCGGCCCGCCGCAAGAAGCCACAGTGGCAGGCGTGGCAGGAACGCCAAGCCGGCCAACAGGCTGTTCATCATCATGCCTCTGGTCGGGCGTGCAGCCTGGCATGCCGACCGGGACCTCGTCGACGAGGACCACCAGCGGCACGAACCAGACACCCGCTGACTGTCGGCCGTTCGTCAATAGCCAGCTGTCTGACGATCGCTGCCAGCACCCGGGTGCACAGATCGACCGAATAGCCCCAGGGCTGGTTATCGTTGCCCGGGTACGAAAAGGGGGTCGACGCCTCCCGGTACCCGAGTGAAATCGTCCTGGCTGCCTTGATCATGTCAAGCGTCCCCGTTGCCTCCACGGGTGATCCAGCGACTGGCGATCGGAACGAAGCGTGCCGGACGGCGTTCCCGGCCGCGCCAAGACATCGTCCATACACGGCGGACGACACCGGTCGGCGAGGCGTGTGCCTGCTGATCCCGGTTCCTCGCCAATGCCTGTTCCGCCTGCCGTGGGAGGTCGCATCTTGCGGCTGTTTGCCGGCCGTGAAGCGTCAGGGTGTCGGAAAATTTTACAGTTCAGGTCGCCTGGCGGTCGCAGGACCACGCGAGTGCTTATTATAGCAGTCACATGCAATCTAGGGCATGAATCTTGCTTTTCAGGTGGCCTGTGATTGCTGTTCGAACCCGACCTTCACCAGTCAGATGATTACCGCACCTTGCTCAACGGAGATCTAGTCATGGCCACCTCATTCACGGTTTTCAACCAATCGCTTCCAGCCACAGCGACCGAACTTCTCAATCGTTCGGAGCGGGTGGGTGGCCCCGTTGAAGGCTTACCCAGCTATTTCAACGCCACCATCAGCAATGGCGGCCTGCTTGATGGCTTCTATGACGCCTGGTGCATTCGGACCGACAAGAATATCGTTGCTGACGCGAGTACGCTTTATAGCGTTAATGTCTATTCAAGCTATGGGGCTGTTCCGGGCGGAGTGCTTCCGAATGGTGTCTCGCAGAATCCTATGCCCTACCTCAGCAGCTTGCAGGAAATCAACTGGCTCTTCAACAACGTCATCGAAGCTGGCAACGTCGTTGGCGGCGGCTACCTGTACGCAGGCACAACGTACACATTGGGCGATGTACAGTTGGCAATTTGGCAATTGCTGGACGACACAATAACCTCCGCGGCGACGGCTTCGCTCGGTTCGTACGATCAGGGGAGGGCTAATCAGCTTGAGGCTTTGGCTGTCGCCAATGGCGCTAACTTCGTGTCGCAAGCCGGTCAAGATATCGGAGTGATCCTTTCTCCGGGCGGGACGCAGCCGACCTATCAGCCGACCATCATCGAGGTCAAGACAGCGGGTATCGGCGATACCGTCTTCTTCGATCGCAACAGCAATTCGCTGCCCGATTCGGGCGAGGGCATGAACGGTGTGACGGTCAACCTACTGGCCGACGTGGATGGTTCCGGTCCAGGGGGCTTCGTGGTCATCGGCAGCACGGTGACCGGCGACAACCCGGATACTTCCGACGTTGAAACCGGCTACTACTTCTTCGGCCCGCTTCTTGCCGGGCCCAACGCCGGCCCCGGTATCACTTACAAGGTTCAGGTGGATACCACGACGCTGACGGGCGTCGGATTCGTCAACACGGTCGACCCGGATGGCGGCAACGATAGTATGTCGACCGAGGTCCTCACGCCCGGAGAGGTCAATCTGCTGCAGGACTTTGGTTATCAGCTGCGCGACTTCGGTGACCTGCCCTCGTCGACATACGGCAGCGTACTGGGGGCGTACCACGTTATTCCCGACCAGACCCTGCGCATGGGCGCGACGAACACCGATGCGGAGGTGGCCGCACAGCCCAACGCCACGGCGACCGGGGACGACTCCACGGTTGCGCCCGGCACGGACGACGAGACGGGTGTGACGCTTCCGGCGTCGATCATCGCCGGCCAGAGCACGACCTTCAACGTCAACGTCAACAACAGCATCGGCAGCGCCGCGACGCTGTACGGCTTCGTTGACTGGAACTACGACGGCGACTTTCTCGACGCCAACGAGACCGCGACGGCGGCGGTGGCCAACGGCTTCAGCGGCAACGCGGCGCTGACCTTCAACGTGCCCACCGGCGCGGTTGTCGGTCAGGACCTCGGTGCGCGCTTCCGGATCAGCACCGACACCGGCCTGACGGCCACCAACAACGCGACCAACGGCGAGGTCGAGGACTACCTCGTGCGGGTGCTGCCGGAGCGCGCCAGCCTGGGCGACCGGCTGTGGACCGACACCAACGGCGACGGCAAGCAGACGACCGGTGAGGTCGGCATCGTCGGCGCCACTGTCACGCTGATCGGCGGCGGGGCGGACGGGCTGATCAACGGCATCGGCGACACCACGGCGACCACCACGACGGGTGCGGATGGCATCTACAACTTTGCCGGGCTGACCCCGGGCCAGCAGTACCAGGTGCAGTTCAGTGCGCCGGCGGGCACGGTGTTCACGGGCCAGAACGTGGGCGCCAACGGCTTCGACACCGTCGACTCCGACGCCGATGTCACCACCGGCAAGACGCAGATCGTCACGCTGGCCCAAGGCGAGCACAACCCGACGCTGGACGCGGGGGTGCACCGTGGGCAGCACGGGCGGCAGCAACGCGGTCAACGACGTGCTCAGCGGCATCACGCTGGGCTCGGGCGCGAACAGCGTCGAGAACAATTTTGGTGAGATCGTCACCGCCAGCCTGGGCGACCGGCTAGGACCGACACCAACGGCGACGGCAAGCAGACGACCGGTGAGGTCGGCATCGTCGGCGCCACTGTCACGCTGATCGGCGGCGGGGCGGACGGGCTGATCAACGGCATCGGCGACACCACGGCGACCACCACGACGGGTGCGGATGGCATCTACAACTTTGCCGGGCTGACCCCGGGCCAGCAGTACCAGGTGCAGTTCAGTGCGCCGGCGGGCACGGTGTTCACGGGCCAGAACGTGGGCGCCAACGGCTTCGACACCGTCGACTCCGACGCCGATGTCACCACCGGCAAGACGCAGATCGTCACGCTGGCCCAAGGCGAGCACAACCCGACGCTGGACGCGGGGGTGTACGCACCGGCCAAGCTGTCGGGTTATGTGTACAAGGACGTGGGCAACGACGGTGTGCGCAACAGCGAGCCGGCCATCGCTGGCGTGGTGCTGACGCTCACGGGCACGAACGGATTGGGTCAGCCGGTGACGGCCACGGCCACGACAGACGCGAATGGGTTCTACCAGTTCATCAACCTGGCGCCGGGCACCTACACGGTGAGCGGCGCAGCCGGCGGGCTTCATCGACGGCAAGGACACCGTGGGCAGCACGGGCGGCAGCAACGCGGTCAACGACGTGCTCAGCGGCATCACGCTGGGCCGGGCGCGAACAGTGTCGAGAACAATTTTGGTGAGATCGTCACCGCCAGCCTGGGCGACCGGCCAGGACCGACACCAACGGCGACGGCAAGCAGACGACCGGTGAGGTCGGCATCGTCGGCGCCACTGTCACGCTGATCGGCGGCGGGGCGGACGGGCTGATCAACGGCATCGGCGACACCACGGCGACCACCACGACGGGTGCGGATGGCATCTACAACTTTGCCGGGCTGACCCCGGGCCAGCAGTACCAGGTGCAGTTCAGTGCGCCGGCGGGCACGGTGTTCACGGGCCAGAACGTGGGCGCCAACGGCTTCGACACCGTCGACCTGACGCCGATGTCACCACCGGCAAGACGCAGATCGTCACGCTGGCCCGAGGCGAGCACAACCCGACGCTGGACGCGGGGGTACGCACCGGCCAAGCTGTCGGGTTATGTGTACAAGGACGTGGGCAACGACGGTGTGCGCAACAGCGAGCCGGCCATCGCTGGCGTGGTGCTGACGCTCACGGGCACGAACGGATTGGGTCAGCCGGTGACGGCCACGGCCACGACAGACGCGAATGGGTTCTACCAGTTCATCAACCTGGCGCCGGGCACCTACACGGTGAGCGGCGCAGCCGGCGGGCTTCATCGACGGCAAGGACACCGTGGGCAGCACGGGCGGCAGCAACGCGGTCAACGACGTGCTCAGCGGCATCACGCTGGGCTCGGGCGCGAACAGCGTCGAGAACAATTTTGGTGAGATCGTCACCGCCAGCCTGGGCGACCGGCTGTGGACCGACACCAACGGCGACGGCAAGCAGACGACCGGTGAGGTCGGCATCGTCGGCGCCACTGTCACGCTGATCGGCGGCGGGGCGGACGGGCTGATCAACGGCATCGGCGACACCACGGCGACCACCACGACGGGTGCGGATGGCATCTACAACTTTGCCGGGCTGACCCCGGGCCAGCAGTACCAGGTGCAGTTCAGTGCGCCGGCGGGCACGGTGTCACGGGCCAGAACGTGGGCGCCAACGGCTTCGACACCGTCGACTCCGACGCCGATGTCACCACCGGCAAGACGCAGATCGTCACGCTGGCCCAAGGCGAGCACAACCCGACGCTGGACGCGGGGGTGTACGCACCGGCCAAGCTGTCGGGTTATGTGTACAAGGACGTGGGCAACGACGGTGTGCGCAACAGCGAGCCGGCCATCGCTGGCGTGGTGCTGACGCTCACGGGCACGAACGGATTGGGTCAGCCGGTGACGGCCACGGCCACGACAGACGCGAATGGGTTCTACCAGTTCATCAACCTGGCGCCGGGCACCTACACGGTGAGCGAAGCGCAGCCGGCGGGCTTCATCGACGGCAAGGACACCGTGGGCAGCACGGGCGGCAGCAACGCGGTCAACGACGTGCTCAGCGGCATCACGCTGGGCTCGGGCGCGAACAGCGTCGAGAACAATTTTGGTGAGATCGTCACCGCCAGCCTGGGCGACCGGCAGGGACCGACACCAACGGCGACGGCAAGCAGACGACCGGTGAGGTCGGCATCGTCGGCGCCACTGTCACGCTGATCGGCGGCGGGGCGGACGGGCTGATCAACGGCATCGGCGACACCACGGCGACCACCACGACGGGTGCGGATGGCATCTACAACTTTGCCGGGCTGACCCCGGGCCAGCAGTACCAGGTGCAGTTCAGTGCGCCGGCGGGCACGGTGTTCACGGGCCAGAACGTGGGCGCCAACGGCTTCGACACCGTCGACCCGACGCCGATGTCACCACCGGCAAGACGCAGATCGTCACGCTGGCCCAAGGCGAGCACAACCCGACGCTGGACGCGGGGGTACGCACCGGCCAAGCTGTCGGGTTAGGTGACACAAGGACGTGGGCAACGACGGTGTGCGCAACAGCGAGCCGGCCATCGCTGGCGTGGTGCTGACGCTCACGGGCACGAACGGATTGGGTCAGCCGGTGACGGCCACGGCCACGACAGACGCGAATGGGTTCTACCAGTTCATCAACCTGGCGCCGGGCACCTACACGGTGAGCGGCGCAGCCGGCGGGCTTCATCGACGGCAAGGACACCGTGGGCAGCACGGGCGGCAGCAACGCGGTCAACGACGTGCTCAGCGGCATCACGCTGGGCTCGGGCGCGAACAGCGTCGAGAACAATTTTGGTGAGATCGTCACCGCCAGCCTGGGCGACCGGCTGGACCGACACCAACGGCGACGGCAAGCAGACGACCGGTGAGGTCGGCATCGTCGGCGCCACTGTCACGCTGATCGGCGGCGGGGCGGACGGGCTGATCAACGGCATCGGCGACACCACGGCGACCACCACGACGGGTGCGGATGGCATCTACAACTTTGCCGGGCTGACCCCGGGCCAGCAGTACCAGGTGCAGTTCAGTGCGCCGGCGGGCACGGTGTTCACGGGCCAGAACGTGGGCGCCAACGGCTTCGACACCGTCGACTCCGGACGCCGATGTCACCACCGGCAAGACGCAGATCGTCACGCTGGCCCAAGGCGAGCACAACCCGACGCTGGACGCGGGGGGTACGCACCGGCCAAGCTGTCGGGTTATGTATACAAGGACGTGGGCAACGACGGTGTGCGCAACAGCGAGCCGGCCATCGCTGGCGTGGTGCTGACGCTCACGGGCACGAACGGATTGGGTCAGCCGGTGACGGCCACGGCCACGACAGACGCGAATGGGTTCTACCAGTTCATCAACCTGGCGCCGGGCACCTACACGGTGAGCGAAGCGCAGCCGGCGGGCTTCATCGACGGCAAGGACACCGTGGGCAGCACGGGCGGCAGCAACGCGGTCAACGACGTGCTCAGCGGCATCACGCTGGGCTCGGGCGCGAACAGCGTCGAGAACAATTTTGGTGAGATCGTCACCGCCAGCCTGGGCGACCGGCTGGGACCGACACCAACGGCGACGGCAAGCAGACGACCGGTGAGGTCGGCATCGTCGGCGCCACTGTCACGCTGATCGGCGGCGGGGCGGACGGGCTGATCAACGGCATCGGCGACACCACGGCGACCACCACGACGGGTGCGGATGGCATCTACAACTTTGCCGGGCTGACCCCCGGCCAGCAGTACCAGGTGCAGTTCAGTGCGCCGGCGGGCACGGTGTTCCTGGGCCAGAACGTGGGCGCCAACGGCTTCGACACCGTCGACTCCGACGCCGATGTCACCACCGGCAAGACGCAGATCGTCACGCTGGCCCAAGGCGAGCACAACCCGACGCTGGACGCGGGGGTGTACGCACCGGCCAAGCTGTCGGGTTATGTGAAAAAGGACGTGGGCAACGACGGTGTGCGCAACAGCGAGCCGGCCATCGCTGGCGTGGTGCTGACGCTCACGGGCACGAACGGATTGGGTCAGCCGGTGACGGCCACGGCCACGACAGACGCGAATGGGTTCTACCAGTTCATCAACCTGGCGCCGGGCACCTACACGGTGAGCGAAGCGCAGCCGGCGGGCTTCATCGACGGCAAGGACACCGTGGGCAGCACGGGCGGCAGCAACGCGGTCAACGACGTGCTCAGCGGCATCACGCTGGGCTCGGGCGCGAACAGTGTCGAGAACAATTTTGGTGAGATCGTCACCGCCAGCCTGGGCGACCGGCTGTGGACCGACACCAACGGCGACGGCAAGCAGACGACCGGTGAGGTCGGCATCGTCGGCGCCACTGTCACGCTGATCGGCGGCGGGGCGGACGGGCTGATCAACGGCATCGGCGACACCACGGCGACCACCACGACGGGTGCGGATGGCATCTACAACTTTGCCGGGCTGACCCCGGGCCAGCAGTACCAGGTGCAGTTCAGTGCGCCGGCGGGCACGGTGTTCTAGGGGCCAGAACGTGGGCGCCAACGGCTTCGACACCGTCGACTCCGACGCCGATGTCACCACCGGCAAGACGCAGATCGTCACGCTGGCCCAAGGCGAGCACAACCCGACGCTGGACGCGGGGGTACGCACCGGCCAAGCTGTCGGGTTATGTACAAGGACGTGGGCAAAGACGGTGTGCGCAACAGCGAGCCGGCCATCGCGGGCGTGGTGCTGACGCTCACGGGCACGAACGGATTGGGTCAGCCGGTGACGGCCACGGTCACGACAGACGCGAATGGGTGCTACCAGTTCATCAACCTGGCGCCGGGCACCTACACGGTGAGCGGAGCGCAGCCGGCGGGCTTCATCGACGGCAAGGACACCGTGGGCAGCACGGGCGGCAGCAACGCGGTCAACGACGTGCTCAGCGGCATCACGCTGGGCTCGGGCGCGAACAGCGTCGAGAACAATTTTGGTGAGATCAAGTCGACCCCCGGCATCGACATCGAGAAGAAGACCAACGGAACGCCCAACGCGAACCCTGTCGCGCCGGATTACGACAACGAGGACGCGCCCAACGGCGCGGGTGTGCCGATCCTGACCGCGGGCTCGACGGTGACCTGGACCTACAAGGTCACCAACACCGGCAACACCAACTTCGCCAAGGCCGACATCGCCATCGTCGACGACAACGGCACGTCGGCGAACACCGCCGACGACATGTCCATCGCCAACGGCAAGATCACTTACCTGTCGGGAGACGGTGGCGACAACGTGCTTTCGCCGGGCGAGGTGTGGCTGTACAAGGCGACGGGCGTGGTGCAGAACCTGGCGAGCGCGGGCAGCACGGTCACGATGGACCTGTCGGGCAACAGCGCGCTTGACGACACCGACGGCAACGTACGCACGTTCACCTCGGGCGCCGTGTCGGCCAAGGTCAGTGCCTTCAGCCGCGACAAGGCCAACGGTGCCTGGTCAGCGGCCTACCTCGGGAGTTACGGAGGTGGCCTGGGTGTCACCGACAACAGCGAGGGCGATGGCAGCGGCAACACCCATACGGTGGACAACCTCGGGGGGCGCGACAACTACGTGGTGTTCGCGTTCAACCAGAGCGTCGTCGTCGACTCCGCCTACCTGGGTTACGTGGTAGACGACAGTGATGCCCAGGTGTGGATCGGCACGCGTACCGACGCGTTCACGGCCGGCGTCACGCTCAGTGACGCGGTGCTCAGTGCGCTGGGCTTCACCGAAGTCAACACGACGACGCTGACCACGCCTCGCCTGCTCGACATCAACGGGGGCAACCTGGCCGGCAACGTGCTGGTGGTGGCTGCCGATACGACCGACACCACACCCGAGGACAACTTCAAGATCCAGAATGTCACGCTCAAGCTGCCGCCCACGCCGGGGGTGTACTCCAACCTCGCCACCGTGGCGGCTCCAGGCGCACCGAGCGACTCCGACCGCAGCCACTACAAGAATCCGGCGCCAGCGGTGCCTGGCATCGACATCGAGAAGAAGACCAACGGATCGCCCAACGCGAACCCTGTCGCGCCGGATTACGACAACGAGGACGCACCCAACGGCGCGGGTGTGCCGATCCTGACCACGGGCTCGACGGTGACCTGGACCTACAAGGTCACCAACACCGGCAACACCAACTTCGCCAAGGCCGACATCGCCATCGTCGACGACAACGGCACGTCGGCGAACACGGCCGACGACATGTCCATCGCCAACGGCAAGATCATCTACCAGTCCGGTGACGATGGCGACAATGTCCTCGAGGCGGGCGAGTCCTGGCTGTACAAGGCCACCGGTACGGTCCAGTCCCTGGGTGGTCTGGGCACGGCCGCCACCATCGACTTCTCCGGCAGCAGCGCCACCGACGGCACCGACGGCAACACCCGCAGCTACACGGCCGGCGGCGTGACCGTCGACGCCAACGCCTGGAGCCGCACCAAGGGCACCGACACCTGGCAGAAGGCTTGGCTCGGTTCCTACGGCGGCGGCCTGGGGGTCACCGACAGCAGCGAAAGCGGAAGCGGCGATACCCACACGGTGGACAATAACGGCCGCGACAACTATGTCGTATTCCAGTTCTCGCAGAACGTGGTGGTCGACAGGGCGTTCCTTGGGTATGTGGTCGGCGACAGCGACATGACCGTCTATGTCGGCTCCTCCACGGCGCCCATTACCAGCATGAGCAACGCGGTGCTCTCGGGCATGAGCCTGAAGGAGTTCAACGATACCGGCTCGGCCAGCACCCGCTGGGCCGACTTCAACGCCGGCAACGTTCAGGGCAACGTGCTCATCCTTGCCGCCCGCGACGATGGTCACAGCGCCGACTACTTCAAGATCGAGCAGCTGGTGTTCCAGGCGGTGGAGGCCGGTGGCGTGTACGCCAACAAGGCCACGGTCACCGCGGGCGGCCTGAGCGACTCCGACCTCAGCCATTACAGCGTCCAGGCGCCGGTACTGAAGGCATCCATCGGCAATCTCGTCTGGTGCGACACCGATGGCGACGGCATCCAGGACACGGGTGAACTCGGCGTCGCCGGCGTGACCGTCAGACTGCTGAGCACCGCCGGTACCGTGGTGGTCTCCACCACCACCGACACGAACGGGTTCTACCGCTTCGGCAACTTGAATCCGGGCGACTACAAGATCCAGGTGGTCAAGCCCACCGGTTACCAGAGCTTCACCAAGGCCAACCAGGGCAGCGACGACACGGTGGACTCCGACGTGGACGCCAGCGGCATGACCGCCGTCACCACCCTGGTAGCCGGTGAAAACGACATCAGCTGGGATGCCGGCTTTGCGCCCAACGTCAAGAACCTGAGCTTCAACTTCAACGGCAGTACCGCCTCCGACGGCACGGATGGCAACACCCGCAGCTACACGGTGGACGGCGTCACGGTGAACGCCAGCGCCTGGAGCCGTACCCAGGGCACCACCCAGACCTGGGCCAAGGCCTGGCTGGGTGCCTACAGCGGTGGCCACGGGGTGACGGACAGCGGCGAGGGCAGCGGCAGCGGCAACACCCACACCATGGACAACAATGGCCGCGACAACTACATCGTTTACCAGTTCTCGTCTGCGGTGACGGTGGACAAGATCGGCCTGGGCTATGTCTACAACGATAGCGACATCTCGGTCTGGATCGGCAACAGCACTGCGCCCATCACCGCGATGAGCAATGCCGTGCTTACAAGCATGGGCTTTACCGAGGTCAACACCGGCGGCAGCTCGGCGCGTACCGCCGACATCAACGCCGGTGGCGTCTCCGGCAATGTCCTGATCGTTGCGGCGAAGAACGGCGAGACCAACGATTACGTCAAGGTGCAAGACCTGCAAGTGGTCGCCAGGGACTCGTTCGTCACCCCGCTGGTGGTGGACCTGGACGGCGACGGTGTGCAGACTGTCGCCCTGGCCGATGCCCGGGGCAGCTTCGACCTGTTCGGCAACGGCCGGGCAGTGCAATCCGGCTGGGCCTCGGCCGGCGACGGCTTCCTGGCGGTGGACGGCGACGGTAACGGCAAGATCGACAGCATCTCCGAACTGTTCGGTGGTAGCAAGCAGGGAGATGGCTATGCCAAGCTGGCTGGTTTCGACAGCAACGGCGATGGGGTTGTCGACGCGAGTGACGCCGGTTACATCGATCTGTCCGTCTGGCGCGATGCCAACGGCAACCATCAGACCGACGCTGGCGAGTTGATGAGTCTTGCCGAAGCCGGTGTGGCGAGCCTGGATCTGGACTATTCGGCAGACGCCTTCATGGACGCCAATGGCAACCTGCATCTGGAGCAGGGCAGTGCCACCATGTCCGATGGCAGGCTGGTAGACATGACCGATGTGTACTTCGCTGTCGCGGCGAATGACGCTGCCGGTCTGGTCGGCCAAGCCACGGTTGATCCTGCATTGCTGTTCGCGTAGCCGGCGAGCATAGTCGGCTGGCCCGCGACCCAGCGGGCCAGTCGGCTGACGGAGCAAAGGATGTGCAGGGGGCGCGGTAGGCGCCCCCTTGACCTTGCCGCGTACGGCGCCTGAACTGGAAAGGCTGAAGGGGCAGCCGTTCAGCCCTCCATTTCGCTGACTGTCTTGCGAAATCGCGGCGGGGGGGCGGTGAAGAGCACGGCGTCATTGACCGCCGTGGCCCGGAATTCCTTCCATCCAGCCGCAAGGCCGCCATGCCTGAACAGGATCGCCTGGGCACGAGCGACGAAGTGGGTCGACGGTGAGAACCTCATGATTGTCTGTACGGGGACGGGCATGCTGTCAAAGGGCGTGTTGCTGCCTGAGAGCAGGTTCATGACGATGCGCACCGGCATCGCCAGCAGCGCGAACCGAGGCATGGAGCGGGCCAGGGTGGCGGAGGATCCTGACCCGAACCGGTTATCCCCAAGCTGGTCACTTTTGACCCATGGCGGCCGCTGTTTCTGCTAAGCTCAGTTGGATCGGGTAATGGCGGTGGTGGCAGTTGCGCCGGTGAAGCCCTGTACAGCAACCTTCCAATGGCCGCCCATGTTTGCCAATCTGCGAAAGTATGCCGCCGCCTATGCCGTGGCGATCGGTGGAGTGCTGTTGACCTGCCTCTCGTCATGGAATGTGCGGCAGGAGCTGCAGACCAGCCACCTCAAGGAGTTCGAGTGGGCCGCAGGGGACCGCATCCAGTCCCTGCGGGCGGTGGTTGACCAGGGCCTGGATGCGCTGCTGGAAATCCGGGGGCTGTTCCATGCGGCGCAGGGAATCGACGAGCAGGATTTCCTGGTTTTCACCGACTCGGTGCTCAAACGCCGACCGTATATCGACAGTCTGTTGTGGGCCCCACTGCTGACTTCGCCGCGGCAGCCATTGCCTGGAACGGCACCCGGCCGGCAGCCGGCGCCGACCGCTGCCACACGGGCCGACCACGGGTGGGCTGCGGGCGAGTTGCGCGTGCCGGTACTGCTTTCCGCGTCGCGTGCTGGCCCCGGAAGCATGCAGGGCGTCGAGCTGAACGCGATCAGCGAACTCGCGGCACTCTTCCAGCGGGCGCGCGAGACCGGCAATGTCGCGGTCAGTGGACGAATGAAGCTCGCACGGGCGGGCAAGGAAGCGGTGTCCGTCATCTACGCGGCGCTGCCGGTCTATGCCCCGGGTGCCGCGCGTGGCGCTGTTTCGGCGGCTGCGCCCGGCAAACGACCCGATCCCCTTGGCTTCGTGATCGGCGTGTACGACATCGAGAAACTGGTTCACGTCGCCATCAGCCTGCTCGAGCCGCGCGGCGTCGAGGTGCTGGTGCGTGACGACTCGGCGGGTGCTGATGCGCAATTTCTCCACTTCTACGCCAGTCGCCTCGAGCCGCGCGCCGCCGCCACCGCCGGCGGTCTGATGCCGGCAGGGGACGAGGATCAGCCGCGGATGGTGGTCAGCATTCCCGTCGGCGACCGTACATGGTTGGTCACTTGCGTCGCCACCCATACCTTCCGTAGCGCAGAAGCGTTTACCAAGGCGCATTGGTCGGTGCTGCTCGGCGGCATCCTGTTTACCGCCCTGCTCAGTTTCTACCTGGTGCGCAGTCGGCGCGAGCTGGACAATCGAATTCAGTTGACGCAGACGATCTACGAGCGCGAGGAGCTGTTTCGCCAGTTGGCGGAAACGGTCGATGTCGTTTTCTGGGCGATCAATGCCGACGCGACGCGGCTCGAGTACATCGGCCCTGCGTTCCGGCAGATTGCCGGGCGCGAGGCCAGGCTCAACAGTCCCGCGCCGGCACTGATGCTCGATGTCTTCGAAGCCGACGACCGGCGTACGCTGGTCGAGGCGATCAGCCAGCTGCGCGTTGAGGGCGGCCGTTTTACCGTCGTCCTGCCGGTGTTGAGTGGCGACCGTGGCCGGCGCTGGCTGCGCGTCTGCGGATTTCCGGTGCGCGAAACGGGCGGCGAGCTGAGTCGCATCGTCGGCTTTCTGGAGGACATCACCGAGCACAAGCTGGCGGAAGACGCCTTGCGCGACTCCGAGGCCAAGTTGCGTACGCTGTTCAACCACTCGCCCGACCTGATCTTTACCGTCGATGGTGAGGCCAACATCCTGCTTACCAACCGGCCCCTGCCGTATCCGGCAGGTGGCACCGGCGAGAAGCGATCAGAACTGATTCTGCCGCCGGACGTTCGGTCTGGATACCTGCAGAGGCTCCGACATGTCTTCGCGAGTGGGCGAATCGAGCATTTCCAGTACCGGTCGATCGATGCCACCTGGTGGGAAGTCCGGATGGTGCCGATCAGTTCGGAGGCGGCGGTGATGGCGGCCATGGTGGTGGTCACCGATATTACCGAGAACCGCAAGCTGCAATGGCAGGCTATCCGCAGCTCGCGCCTGGCCTCACTGGGCGTGCTTTCGGCCGGCATCGCGCACGAAATCAACAATCCCAATCACGCAATTCTGGCGAATGCTTCGCTGCTGGCCCGGATCTGGCAGGATGCGTTGCCGATTCTCGGTGAGTATGAGCAGGAGCAGGGATCGTTCCTGCTTGCCGGCCTGAGCTTCGCGCAGGCGCGGGAGGTCATCTCGCGCGGCATGAACGACATTGGCCAGAACGGCAAACGCATTCAGAAGATCGTCGATAACCTGAAGCATCTCGGCAAACAGGACCGGGGGCACATGGACGAGCTGGCAGATATCGGGAAAGTGCTGCAGGCCGTGGCAACGCTGCTTGAAACCCGCATTCGCAAGCACACCGATCGCTTTGTCCTGGACCTGCCCGAGGTGCTGCCGACGGTGCGGGGGAATGTGCAGCAGCTGGAACAGGTGTTCATCAACGTGATCGTCAATGCCCTGGAGTCGCTGCCCGAGCGCAGCCGGTCGGTCAAGGTTTCAGCGAGGCTGGACAGTGCCAGCAACCGGATCATCGTCGAAGTCGTGGATCAGGGAAAAGGAATTGCCGAGGACGTGATGGCGCAGATCGGCGAACCCTTCTTCACGACCAAGGCCGAAAGCGGCGGTACCGGGCTGGGCCTCTCCATCTCGTCGTCGATCGTCGAAAAACACGGCGGGGCATTGCGCTTCGAGCCGAACAGCGACTGCGGCACGACGGTCAGTATCGATCTGCCGATCGCCATGGAGGAGTGAATGAAAGAAAAACCCTTTGCCAGTCTGCCTGTTTTCCTGGTCGATGACGAGGAGTCGGTCCTGCACGCCACCGCAGCAGTGCTGCACAGTGCCGGTGTGGCCAAGGTCGAGATGGTGAGCGACAGCCGGGAACTGCTGGCCGCACTCGAGCGGCAGCCGGCCAGTGCTGTCCTGCTCGATCTCTTCATGCCGCATATCACCGGCAACAAGCTGTTGCCGGACATCGTTCACCTCTACCCGGAAGTACCGGTGATCGTCATGACCGCAGCACTCGATGTGGAAACCGCCGTCCGCAGCATGAAGGAAGGCGCTTTCGACTATCTGGTCAAGCCGGTCGAGGAAAGCCGTCTGGTGGCCAGTGTTCGCCATGCCCTCGAGGTACACTCGTTGCGGCGGCAGATGGGGGTGCTGAAGCGCTATCTGCTGTCGGATTGTCTGCAGAACAACGAGGCCTTTGCCGGCATCGTCACCAACAGCCGCAAGATGAGAGCACTTTTCCAGTATCTCGAAGCGGTTGCCGTTTCCGCCGAACCGGTGCTGATCTCCGGCGAGACCGGCGCTGGCAAGGAAATGTTCGCGCACGCGCTGCACAAGCTCAGCGGCTTGAGCGGACAGTTCGTGCAGGTCAATGTCGCCGGCCTTGATGACACGCTCTTTTCGGATACCCTGTTCGGCCACAAGAAAGGTGCCTTCACCGGTGCCGACCAGTCGCGTGCCGGTCTGATCGCCCAGGCCGCCGGCGGCACGCTGTTCCTGGACGAGATCGGCGATCTGTCGATGGCGTCGCAGGTCAAACTGCTGCGCCTGCTCCAGGAGCACATGTACTTTCCGCTCGGATCGGATGTCGCTCGCCCGAGTGATGCGCGCGTCGTCTGCGCGACCAACTGCAATCTCGCCCAGATGATGCGTCAGAACCATTTTCGCTCGGACCTTTTCTTTCGTCTGTCCGTGCATCAGGTTGAAGTGCCGCCGCTGCGCCAGCACAAGGAAGACATCCCGCTGTTGCTGCAGCACTTCCTTGACGAGGCGGCGGCAGCGATCAACAAGCCCGCGCCAGAGCCGTCGAACGAGCTCGTCACGCTGCTCTCCAACTATCATTTCCCCGGCAACGTCCGCGAACTGCGGGCGATGGTGTTCAACGCCATGGCGCTGCATCGCGGGGGGTCGGTGCTGGCGATGGACAGCTTCCGCCAGGCTATCCAGAAACAGCAGAAGACGGGTGCCGAGGAGCACGCGGCCGAACCGTCCGACGGCCTGCCGATCGTGATTCCAGGGCGCTTCCCCACCCTCGACGAGGTCGAGGAGGCAATGGTCAGGGAGGCGCTGAAACGCGCCAAGGGGAACCAGGGCGTTGCCGCGACGTTGCTCGGACTGTCACGGCCGGCACTCAACAGGCGCCTGGCGCGGCGGGCGATGCAGCCGGAGTCCTGAGTCTGCGCCCGCCCGGTTTGCCAGGTCGATCGGCCAACCCCGGTGTTACATGTTGTCATTCCGATCGGCCGCATACAAGAAAGTAATCCACTGATATAAAAGGGCTGCATGTCTACGGACAAGACATGCGGGTGAAAGGCCGTACATTCTGTTACACCCCTTGGCGGCTGCCCTGGTGGTGGTGATGGGCGCCAGGCGCCTGCTTTCCGGAGCCTGTGCATCGTCTGTCAATTCTGGCATGAATGATGCTTTCTTCCATAGGATGCCCGTGACCTGGCGCTTTGGCCGCTGGCCATCGGCGATGGCTTCGTCGCGCCAATTCAAACATGGGTAAATCCGATATCCGGGGGGATGTCATGTGCCTGCAAACGGCGAACGGAATTTCTGTCGGCTACCGAGTGCCGACGGCTGGCAGGCCTCGCGTCATTATCTGATCGGTCAGGGCCCCTGCGGGAACGACGGTCGAGCGCCGCAAAGGGACGCACGTTCGCTTGCGCGCAGCCGCTCGTCGATGGGCTGGGCCTGCCGGGGCTGGCCTTGAGAAGGAGGAACAACAGGAGTCGCAAAAACATGCAGGCAACGATCCAGTCGGATCCCGGCAGGCGAGTTTCGCCGCATCTGGATCTTCTTGAGAGTCGCGCTTCAACACACGACCACAACCACAGGGCCGCTTCATGAGCACACTATTGATTCTGACGATCTTGACCGTCGCCATCGTTCTATTTTTTGACTATACCAACGGCTTCCATGATGCAGCCAACATCGTGGCGACGATTATCGCTTCGCGCGCGATGACGCCCGTGCAGGCGGTGATCATCGTCGGTACCTTCGAGTTCCTCGGCCCCTTGCTCGGCGGGACGGCTGTGGCCAATACCATCGGCAAGTTCGTCACCCTGGGCGATGTCCAGGCCGTCCTTTCGCTGGCAATCCTGATCAGTGGCCTGGTGGGTGCCATCGTGTGGAATCTGGCCACCTGGTATTTCGGCATTCCGTCGTCTTCGTCGCACGCACTGGTCGGCGGGCTGATCGGCGCCGTCGTCGTCTCGGCTGGCCTGGACAACGTGGTCTGGGGTTTCTCGCAATTGATGCATGGCCAGGTGACCGGAATCGTGAAGGTGCTGGCCAGCCTGATCGTCTCCCCATTGCTCGGGTTCTGGGTCGGTTTTCTGGTCCTGCGCCTGATGAATATAGCCTTGTTCGCCGCCAAACCGTCGGCCAATACCGGGCTGCGCTACGCCCAGTTTGTCACGGCGGCCGGTTTGGCCTTCTCGCATGGCGCCAACGACGCACAGAAGAGCATGGGTATGCTGACGCTGGCCCTGCTGCTGGGTGGTTTCATCCCAACCTTTGAAGTTCCCTTCTGGGTGATGCTGGCCTGCGCCATTGCGATTACCCTTGGCATCCTCTCCGGCGGTTGGCGGATCGTCCGCACGCTCGGTTTCGCCATCTACCGCGTACGCCCCATTCACGCCCTTAGTTCGCAGCTGACCTCGGCGCTGGTGATCATGACCGCATCGGCGATCGGTGCTCCGGTATCGACCACCCACGTGGTTGGCACGTCGATCATGGGCATCGGGTCTTCGGAGCGGCCGAAGGCCGTTCGCTGGAAGAAGGCCAAGGACATTGCCATCACCTGGGTCATCACGATTCCGGGTTCGGCACTGGTTGCCATTCAGACTTTCGCTCTCGTTAATCTCTTTCTCGGAAAGGCCTAAACATGTCGACCGCTAGCACTGCGTCACCCTCCTTCACTCGCCGGATTCTGCACCGCGTCTTTCCGAAAGTGCCGAACTTTTTTGCCCTGCTCGCCGAACAGAGCGCACAGGTAGGTCTCAGTGCCGCGCTACTGGTCGACTACATGGGCTCCGGCAGCCCGGACGTCGCCAAGCGGGTGATCGACGCCGAGCACGAGGGGGATCGGCTCAAGGTCCGCAACCTGACGCTGCTCAACGAAGCCTTCTCGACGCCGATCGACCGTGAAGACCTGCACAGGGCAATCATCAACCTCGACGAGATCATCAACAGTTGCAAGACGGTGGTCGCCGAGATGGACGCCAATGTCCTGGCCTTGAAGGCCGACAAGTATTGCCTGGAGATGGCAGTCTATCTGAAGGACGGGGCGGAGGCAGTGGCCGCGGGTTATGGCCGTCTGGGGACCGATCCGAAGCTCGGCCGCGCCGACGCCGAAAAGTCGGACAAGGCGGTGCGCAACCTGACGCGATGCCACCGACGCGCCCTCGCAGAACTGTTCAACGATACCGATTTCCAGAATATCTTCCGCCGCAAGGAAATCTACAACCAGCTTCTGAGCGCCGGCTCCCGCTTGAACGTCTGCAACAGCACGCTGCTGGACATCGTCGTCAAGCTCTGCTGAAGTCCGCAGCAGACGGCTCGAATTCGGGGAGGCGACCGGCAAGGTCCTTCCCCGTTTTTCTTGGGGCAGTGCATCTCATTGGCCGTCAGGCGCGGGGATGGTGACCATGGGAGTCTGCATCGGCTGCCTGCCAAGGCACGGCACGCAGGCGGTGTGGCGCAGGCGCGGCTGGGTATGCGCTTCTGCGCCTGACTGCCGGCAACCATCAGACTGCTGATCATACCGCTCGCAGGTGTAACGTTTCTGCGCTGTGCAGCGTCCCGGCAATCGGCCGTAAGACACTGTTTCTCAGACGTAATCCGCAGGCGAGACGGGCCCTGGGGGGCAATCCCGATTCGTTTTGTTACACCCGCCGCGACCGCCAAAGCACTGCGACGATCGGCGCTATCCGATTGAATTTAAGGAAGTATCCATGGGAGATATACCTGGCATGACTTGTGCTTGATGTGAGAATGTAAGGACTCCTCCGACCGATCCTGGATCGCCACCAGTCTGGTCAGGGGCATGTTGACGTGACTGGTTTCCAGTCCGATTCTCAGGAGCTTGTCAGATGGGTATTGAAACCGAACTCAACCTTTCGCCAACGCCTGGAGTTGCCAGCCGGCGGCTGAAGCATCCCTTGCTTGCCGATCGGTTTTCCCGCCGTCGCGGAACTGCCGCCCGGGTTGTCGCCGCCGCCCGGAAGCTGCCGGCAAGCTTCCATCTGGCCACCGTGTGCGGCTGGACGAATCCCTGCAGCCGGTCAAGGCGCTGCCGATCGAGACAAACGGCGGGATGACGGCTGTTGCCGGGTTCCGCACCGTTGCGCTGGCCTGTCTCACTCATCTGCAGAGTAACGAGCACGGCCTGTGCGAGAGCGACAACCCGGAGTTCGTGCATCAGGCGAGGGTGGCGATTCGCCGTCTGCGCTCGGCGATCCGCGTCTGGAAGCCGAGCTTGCCACAGGAGTTCGTCGCCAGCTTCGACCCGCTCTGGCAGGCATTGGCCAGGCAACTCGGTGAGACGCGTAACTGGGATGTGTTTCTTGCCGAAACCTTGCCGTCCATCCTCCTGGCGTTCCCGGAGGGCGACGAGATTATCCGTCTGTCGCAGTACGCGCGAAAACGCTGCGTGGTCAATCGGACGGCGGCACGCGTTGCGCTCAAGTCGGTCGACTATTCTCGCCTGCTGCTTGAGTTCGCGGCTGCCGTGCTGGCGCTTCCCGAGGGCAAGGCGCGTCGGCTCGAAGCCTTTGCCCCACGGTGTCTCGACAAGCGCGCCGCGCAGGTCGGCCAGCTGGCCGCAGAGGCTGCGGGCGGCGATGCGCCAGCCCGCCACCGTCTTCGCGTCGCCTACAAGCGGTTACGTTACGCGCTCGAATTCTTCGCGCCGCTCTTTCCCGGCGATTCGCTGCGCAACTACCACCAGTCGGCGAGTGGCTTGCAGGAAATGCTCGGCCGCTTGAACGACCTGGCGGTGGCCGGCGAACTGACCGCCGAAGCGCTTCCCGGCTCGCAGGGGGAAGCCTTGTGCTGTTGGTTGGCAGGGCAGACCGAAAGGCTGCTACCGGAACTCGAAGCCTTGCTGGGCGACTTCCACCTTCAGGCGGCGCCGTGGCGGACGCAATGAATTCTGCCCATGCCAGGCAGGCGAGACGGGTCGGTCTTGCTTTTCTCAGGTGACCGCCTGAGAAGTAGCGACGCTGTTTGCCACTGCAAGGCTCGCCGTTATTCCGCTGGCGCGGGAATAACGGCGTTTTTGCTGCTGCACAATTCTTCACCGCTGATGTCGGCCGGCGCTTGCCGCCACTCTGCGCGGTCGTCTCAACGCGCTTTTTGTTTGCCGTGCGGCTCTGGTTTGCCTCGGTGTGGGCGCGCGCCATACCTCTCGCCGGCATCATGGTGTAACGCTTCGCGGTCTGACGCCGCTCCTGCACAGGTCGCCTAACCGGCTGTATTCAATGCCGAATTTGATCACCTTCCAGGATTGCGGTCGGTATTGAAGTGCGTTTTGTTGCACCCCCGCAAGGTCGCTCCTGCGCCTCCTGTTCTCTTCCAGGGCATTGCTTTTATGCGACAAATCGATTTGCTTTGGATGTGGCACGCTTTGTGCTTGATTGAGTATGCAAGCGCAGATCGGTCCGCAGCGGGCCTGTTCCAGATCGCCCGCAGTCTCGATCACCTGCGGTCAACTCGCGATGAGGTAGCCTGGCAGATGATACTGATCATTCAACACGCGATCGAGAGCCTGCAGCACGGCTACGCCCAGCTGGCCCGACGGCTCGCCGGCTGCCGAGGCCTCTGCTGATGCCGCGACTGGTAGCAGGAGAGCGCCTTGGGAAGCCTATCGTAGCCTGGCCTTTCAGGGGATCGACCAGGGGGAGAACCGGCGCACCACCAGGCGTCCGGATGCGAGCTCAGGCTCTCCGGGGCCCCGCGCTGTGGCTGTACGAGCTGCATGGCGTTCTCGCCGGCATCGCTCACGAGCTTGCCGACGGCGGAAACGCATTCTCAAGGGCTGGTCACGGCAACTCTCTGCCAGTTTGCTGACCGGTCAAGCGCGGGACAGTCGTGCGCAGTCTGTCACGGCAATTGCTATTTGTTGATATAAGGTATTTATGCGATTTTCAAGAAGCGCTGGCGGCTTGGGGAGCGTCCTCCAGGCGGGTCGGCTCCAGTTTTTTACTTCATGCAGAGAAGTCATTGTGGAAACTCAATGCAAGCGGCAGAGAGGCCCGTAATTTCGCGGTCGATCGAAGGCGATCCCGACGGCGTATCTGGATGCAATAGCGGGTGCGACGGCGATTTTCAGGGAAGCGGTCGACGTTTATCTGCAAACCGGGCCTGACGGGGATGCTGGCGCCAGGCGAAACGGATCGCAGAGCGCATGCGCACGCTCGACGAGTTGCAGCAAGCTCAGACCGAGATTCGGCAAGCTCGGTACTCGGCGAGGTGGTTTGGGCGATGGTCGACCCAGCGACCGGCGTCAGCCGTTTGCTCGGGGACATGCGGGCGGCAGATCACCGGTTTCGCCGTTGAGTCGGGCTTTCGGTCCCGGCCGCAGCGTTCCAGCGTCCCTGGTTCCGGACGCAGGAAACCGACCGACGAGGTCTGCGCGGCCGTGATGCGTTGGTCGAGAGCTATCGTCCATCCTGCTGTGCTGGGAACAAGCGTCGTCGATCGACGGAGAGCGTGAGCTGGTACGAGAACCAGTCGGATCGTCTGTCGATGCAACTTCTCAAAAAGCTTTCGCCGATCAAAGTCTGGACCTCAAGTTACAGCTGTCGCTCGCGCAACCGTCGAAGAAATCGACCGCGTCGCCGACCAAGGAAGGCATCGACCTTGAACTGGGCCAGTCGCACAGCAGGCCTGCCGCGGTTCGCGCGGAGATTCGCACTGACTGTTCGCCAGCCCCGCGCCAGCGGCTCGTCTTGTCCCGCCGCGTTCGCGCCGCTTCGCTTCGCTTTCGCAGGTCGCCGGGCTGTTACCTGCCCGGCCTCGGCCTTTCTTGCAAAAACAAGCCAATCGTTCTGGCGTCGCACACGGCCCGGGTCACGCAGCCGGCGGGGTCGCTTTGCCGGTATCACGGGTGCTCGCAGCAGGCCGCGCGGCCTGCTGCGAGCCATTTGCGTTGGACACTGAATGAGGGCAGCGGCCGGTGGAACTTGCAATTAGGTTCAAGAATGACAAGCTTGTCGGTGATTTCTGGGGTGGCATGGCCGCGATGTTGGTCGCCCTGCCGTCGGCGATCGCGTTCGGCGTCACCATCTATGTGCCGCCATCGGCCCGGCTTACGCCGGGTCTTCGGCCCGCTGGCCGGGACTTTCGGGCGACTGCCCGGCCGGTGGCGCCCGCGCAGGGTGGTACCAACCGTCTGATCACAGCCCCGTGTGCCCCGGCCGCGGCAGTTGGCTCGGCTTTTGCTATTGGAACTCGTACAGTACGGTGTCGCCGCGCCGTCGATCGTACCTGATGTTGACCGCATTATCTGGTTTCCGGCGGGTTCAACTGCTCCTGGGTTTCGGCGGCATCGGCAGCCTCATCGGCACATCCCGTTTCCCGTCGTCAGCGGTTATCTCACCGGTGTTGGGCTGATCATCACTGGTAGCCAGATCCCGGAATTCCTCGGTGTTCCGGGTGTCACCGTGGGTGGCGCGCCCGATCGCGCCGGAGTTGTGGTAGTGGCAGCGCGTGCCATCGGCGCCGTGACGGCCGCCGATGGTCGGCGCACCGTTGGTCACGCGCGTCGTGCCGGAGGGCTATTCTGGCCTGTTGGGCGGTGTGCTGACGTACCGGCTGCCTCGATGACGAGTCGCTGGTCATCGAAGGCAACAAGCTGATCATCGGTCCACTGGGCGGTACGGCATCAAGCTATTGCCCGATGCGATCACCGGCCGTTGGCAGGAGATCGGCGAACCCGTTGAGCTAGATCGGCAGCCTGCTTGGTACGGCGTTCACCCTCGCGGTGTTGCTGTCTACTGATACCCTGAAGACGGTCGTCGCTCTCGATGCCCTGACCCGCAGTCGCCATGATTCCAATCGCGAGCTGATCGCGTAGGGTCTCGGCAATGTGGCTTGGCCTGTGCCGGCGGTATGCCGGGCGCGGGCCAGATGGGGCAACGCTGGTCAATCTGGCGAGTGGGGTCAGACCCGCGTTCCGGGTCATCGAGGGCGTGCTGTCGTTCGTCGCATTTCTTGCCCTGAACTTTCATCGCCTGATCTCGGTCGGGCGCTGGCCGATCCTGATTGTCGTCGGCGTCCGCATGATCGACCGGCACAGCTTTCATCTGCTGGAGTCGCCAGGACCATGCTCGACTTCATCGTCATCGTGGCTGGTGGCCGTGGCGGTCGGTTACAGCCCGATTGCTGCCCTCCGGTGTCGGTATCGCCCCGGCGATGTTCCTGTTCATCTGCGAACAACTGAGCAGCACCGTGATTCGTCGCAAGCTGGATGGCGGCAGCCGGTTCTCGAAGCGGGTGCGCCTGCGCCAGGATATGGCCGTGCTGGAAAAGCAGGGCCCGCAGACGGTCATCCTCGAGTTGCAGGGTGGTCTGCCCCCGGTCTCAAGGATCAGCCGTGGCACGGCGCTTGAACTAGAACTCGGCAAGCGCAGGTATGTCGTACTCGACATGCGACGTGTGCAGTCGTCTTGACGTCACGGTCAGGCACCTGTTGAGCCAGATCTGGAGATTCGCTGATCGAACGTGACGCCTTCCTGATTTTCAGCAATCTGTCGCATAGCCCGCCCAATGGCTAGCAACATCGCCGCCGAGTTCTTCGATCAGATGGAAACTGACGACCATGACCGATCTCGTCAAGGTGTTTTTCCGAACCTGATGGCGCCCTTGAGTGGATCGAAGACCAGATCCTCGGTTGTAGACCGGCGCAGGAGTCCCGGGTCACTGCGCTTGAACTGAACGATCTCGAACTCTTCAAGGACCACAAGGAAGAGACGCTGGACGACCTCGAGATTCGTCCCGGCGACGTTCGATAGCGAAAGACGAGAAGGTGTACTCGTTTGGCGACCGGCAAACGAGTTGTACCTGATCCGCAAGGGTGCCGTCCGCATCTTCCTGCCGACCGCCGGCGAGGCGGTAGACCATCATGCCCCGACCTACGGACGCGGTGACTTCTTCGGCGGTATGGCTTTCTTCCTGTCGGTGATGACTCTACTCAACGATGCAGACCGCGCTCGAAGCGACGGAACTGTACGTACAGAAGCGTGCGATCAGTTCGAAAAGTTCAGGAGGAACATACAAGCGTCTTGCCTGCCATCTGGTCGAGGCCGTCGCCAAGGTGCTGGCGTTGAGACTGCGCTATACCTGACTAGGAGTTGATGGCATGCAGGAACAGGCTGGCCGACGTGTGGATCAGAGGCTGTTCAGGAACGTTGCTACGTCGGCTTCGGTGGCGCGTGAGGGCATGGCTGCCCCTCCAGTCAGGTGCCGGGCGGCGCTGCTTCTTGGGGTCTTCTCCGGAGGTCAGATTCGCCGCCAATGGGCGGTTTGGCCATATCAGGCGCGCGTCCGAGGTCCAGAGATGGCGCCAACCTGTGGGAGAACAAGAATGTTTCAGCATATCCTGCTGCTGACCGATGGTAGCCAACTCGTCGCGGGACACCGCGGAACGAGCGGTGTCTTTGCCAAGGCGGCTAACGCGACAATCACGGCCTTGTACGCGAGGCCGGGCGCCAAACACCGAAAACATCGGCAATCTGCGGAGCCTGGGCGGTGCTTGACCTCTCCGGCTGGTTTCGGGGTCAGAGGGGAAATCCAAGGAGCATCTGGGTTTCATCAAGAAGCTCTGCAAGGAGGCGGAGTCGAGTGTGACGCCTGCGGTGGTCAGCGAAACGCCGTGGGAAGCCATCGTCATCGTCGTTGAGGACAACGATTGCGACCTGATCTTCTTGTCCAAGCACGGTCGCGGCGGCCTGTCGTCGCTGTTGCTCGGCAGTGAAACCCATGGGGTGCTGACCCATTCCAGTATCCCGGTTCTTGTCTATCGTCCGCCCGAGGTCGATGCGAGTCGCCGCAAGGCAAAGGAAAGGCCTGGGAAAAGGACAGGAAGAGAGCCTGAGCGAGCCCGCTTTTCCGGGTAATCGCCTCGCCGTCAGGACGCGGCGGGTTCGGAGGCTG